>NZ_LMEA01000001.1 GCF_001425235.1 Devosia sp. Root413D1
TACTCAGCAAAAGCCGCCAGAACCGCCCCCTCAGGGCTACGCCTGCGGCCCAAACCACCAGCCCTCGCCAACTGCGCAACAGTCCCCAGAGGGGAGAGGTCGTCGCGGAGCGGCGGGTGAGGGGGCCTTTCTGCCAGCGCTAGAGGAACGACTGCGGATCGATATCCACCTGCACTCTGAGGTTCCCCGTGGTCTTGGGCGCCTGCTCCAGCCAGAACCGTACATAGCCCGAGAGATCAAAGTCCTTGCCGGATTGCGCCAAGAGCCGCACCCGGTGCCTGCCGCGGATCATCGAGATCGGCGCGTCGGCTGGGCCGAACAGTTTCAGCCCTTCCGCCAGTGGCGCGACGCTCAGCAGCTGCTTGGCATAGGCGAAGGCCGGGTCGTGCTCGTTGGCCGAAACGATCAGCGCCGCCAGCCGGCCGAACGGCGGCAGCCCACCCGCCTCGCGCGCCAAGAGTTCATGCTTGTAGAACGCCTCGCGATCGCCCTTGACCATCGCCTTCATCACCGGATGGTCCGGATGATAGGTCTGGAGGAACGCCTTGCCGGCCCGGTTGGCGCGGCCGGCGCGCCCCGTTACCTGTGTCAGGATCTGGAAGGTCCGCTCCGCCGCGCGCGGATCGCCGCGGTCGAGCCCGAGATCGGCATCGAGCACCCCGACCAAAGTCAGCTTCTCGAAATGGTGCCCCTTGGCCACCAGCTGCGTGCCCACCACCAGGTCGTATTCGCCGCGCTCGATCTCGGCAAAGCGCTCCTTGAGCTGCTGGTTCGAGCCCATGTCGGAGCTGAGGATCACCATGCGCGCGCCCGGGAAGCGCTCCGCCGCCTCTTCGGCGACCCGCTCGATCCCCGGCCCGATCGGCGTCAGCGAGTCGACCGCCCCACACTCGGTGCAGGCCTTGGGCACCCGCTGTTCGTGCCCGCAATGGTGGCACATCAGGACGCCGCGGAAGCGGTGCTCGACCAGCCAGGCCGAGCAATCCGGGCACTGGTACTGGTGTCCGCACGCCTTGCACAAAGTCAGCGGCGCATAGCCGCGCCGGTTCAAAAACAGCAGCGCCTGCTCGCCCCGGTCGAGCGTCGCGAACACCTCGCGCGCCAGCTTCGGTGCGATCCACTGCCCTTTCTCCGGCGGCTCCTCGCGCATGTCGATCGGCGCGATGTCCGGCATCCCCGCCTCGGCGAAACGCGAGGTCAGGAGCACATGCTTGTAGCGCCCCTGGTTGGCATTGTTCCGGCTCTCCACCGACGGCGTCGCTGAGCTCAGGATCACCCGCGCCTCGGCAAACCGCGCCCGCACCACCGCCATATCGCGGGCGTGATAGTTCACCCCGTCATATTGCTTGAACGCCCCGTCATGTTCCTCGTCGAGCACCACCAGGCCGAGCTCGCGGAACGGCAGGAACAGCGCCGAACGGGCTCCCAGCACCACCCGCACGTCGCCGTTCAGCACCGAGCGCCAGGTGCGGGCCCGCTGTGCCGGCGTCATATCCGAATGCCACTCGGCCGGCTTGGTGCCGAAGCGTTTGGAAAACCGCTCGACGAAGGTCGAGGTCAGCGCGATTTCCGGCAGCAGCACCAGCGCCTGCCGCCCGGCCCTGAGCGTATCGGCCACTGCCTCGAAGAACACTTCGGTCTTGCCGCCGCCGGTCACCCCGTCGAGCAGCGCCACCCCGAAGCCGTTGACGTCGATCTCGCGGATCTGCGCCATTGCCGCCGCCTGCTCCTCGTTCAGCGTCGGCGGCGCCGCGTCGGGGTCAGGCGGCAGCGCGATCGGTGGCGGCGCCATCTCGACCCGCGCGAGCGCCCCGGCCTTCTCCAGCCCCTCGACCACTGAGGCCGAGACTCCGGCCTCGCCGATGATCGCCGATTTGGCCCAGGCCTGGCCATCGAGCAGCAGGTCGAGCACCTTGTCGCGCGACTTGGTGCGCTTGTCGGGCTCCACCCCGGTCAAGCGGAAGGCGGTGATCGGGCGCTCCGGCGCCAGCGCCTCGGTCGAACGCAAGACGCTCCTGAGCACCAGCCCCGGCGCCGCCAGGGTGTATTTCGACACCCAGTCGACCGTCCTCAGCAGCTCTTCACTGAGCGGCGGCGTGTCGAAGACCTGGGCGATGTCCTTCAGCCGGTTATGCGCGTAATTGTCCTTGGGCAGCCCCCAGACCACGCCCAGCGTCAGCCGCCCGACCAGCGGCACCGCGACGATCGAGCCGCGCTGCACCTCCATCCCATAGGGCACGCGGTAGCTGTACGGCCCATCGACCGACACGCTCACCATCACCGCCACGATGTCGGGGGACTTTTCCATCTGTGCTCGCTTTGTTCACGGCTGAGATGGGAATTGCAAGTGCCTTCGCCAAACTCTTACGCTGCTGCCGCGTTCTGTCAGCAGTCTCGGTTCAATTACCCGTGCCCAACCACACGAGGAGCGTCCCATGCCCAGCACGATTCCCGAAGGCTACACCACCGTCACGCCGTGGATCATTTCTTCCGACACCCCGCAGCTGATCGATTTCCTCGTCGCCGCCTTCGACGGGGTCGAACTCAGCCGTATGGCCAACGAGGATGGGAGCATCGGCCACGCTGAGATCCGCATCGGTGACGCCGTCGTGATGGCCTTCGACGCGCCGGCCGGCCTCGCGGCCATGCCGGCCTTCATCCGGCTCTACGTTCCCGATGCGCGCAAGGGCTTCGCCAAGGCGCTCGAAGCCGGCGCCACCGAAGTCACCAAGCCGACCCTCCTCGCCTTCGGCGACCGCGTCGCCCGCGTCCGCGACCCGCTCGGCAATATCTGGTGGCTGCAGCAGCGCGTCGAGGAGGTCTCGGAAACCGAAATGCAGCAGCGCTGGGGCGACCCGAGATGGTCCGAACCCATGGCCTACGTACAGAACTCGCTGGCCGAAGCGCTGAAGCACTAGGGGCGCCGGCTTCCGAGCCGGCACCTGCTCGCCCACCCACTGGCGTCATCCCGGCGAACGCCGGGACCCAGTGCACAGCCCTATCCACCCGCATAGAACCATCCGACCTTTCGGTGATGGACCGGCAAGGCTTGTGCCTGCCTACCCTCAGAGCAGTGGGTCCCGGCTTTCGCCGGGATGACACCGAGTTTGCGGCGCTGTCTGGTGGCAAGTCCCGCCTGCGCGGGAATGACGCCGGGGAGGTCACATCACCAGAATCGGCGACCCACTCGGCACCCGCTGATACAGATCGATCACATCCTGGTTGAGCAGCCGCACGCAGCCTGATGAGATCGCCTTGCCGATGGTCCGCTCGTCGGTCGCGCCGTGCAGCCGGTAAATGGTGTCGCGCCCATCCTTGAAGATATAGAGCGCCCGCGCCCCGAGCGGGTTTTCGAGGCTTGGCGCCATGCCGCGGCGATAGGGCTCGAGCTCGGGCTGCCGGTCGATCATCTCGCTCGGCGGCGTCCAGGTCGGCCATTCGCGCTTGTACTGGATCACGCCGCGCCCCGACCAGGTGAAGCCGTCGCGGCCGATGCCGACGCCGTAGCGCATCGCCTTGCCGTTCTCCTGCACCAGGTAGAGGAAGCGGTGCGCCGTATCGACCACCACGGTGCCGGGCCGCTCGCCCGTCGGATCGTCCACCACCTGCCGCCAGAACTGCGGTTCGATCAGGTCCATGCGGGCCGCCGGGATCGGGAAGCGCTCGTTCGGCTGCGCCGCATACATGGCGAGCACATCGTCCGGAATGCGGACGGTTTCGGTTTCCAGCCGGGGCGCGCCGGAGGTGGCGCAGCCGGCGAGGGCGAGGGCTGCAAAGCTCGCCGCCCCGGCGAGCAGCGCCCGGCGGCCGATGATCAGGTCAGTCATTTTGAAATATCTCGTTAGCGGCCGGTCGGGCCGCGTTGGTCAGGAAAGGTGGTGATGTCGTGAGAGGATCAGCCGAGCCGGGGCGGTGGCAGTTCCGCGAGGGGCGACCGACCCTGCCGCATCGGCTGGTCGGCCAAGCCAAGGGCCCACTGCGCCACGGTAGCCCGCGGCACTTCGACAACCCGCCGGCTCAGTTCCGGCTGCGGCGGCATCACCCGCTTGCCACCCTGCATCTCGCACGGGTTCGGCAGATGCGCCGGCCCGCCATCGTGGCTGGCGCTCATGGTCGGCAGCCCGCTATTGGCAATGCAAACCCCGGCCGCGAAGCTGGGGCTCAACAGCGCGAGCAGCGCGACGCACAGCGTCAATATGGCAGTCAACCGATGCATGTCGCCCGGATAGCCCGCCAAATAAGGCAGGCAAAGGGCACCTCACGCCCGCGTGTTGGGTACCCGGGGGTTCGGAAGGCTGGTGATGCAGATCCGCAACACCCACTCCGTTTGCCGAATCCTAACCGCCCGGCCGTAGGCTTTCGACATGTCCCACGCCATGTTCGCCGACGCCGGCCTTTCCGCCCATATCGCCAACTGGCAGCGCGATCTCGGCGCCATCAGGCGCCTCGCGCCGCTGACGCTGGAGGCCTATCTGCGCGATCTCGGCCAGTTCGTCACCTTCCTCTCGGCCCACACCGGCGGCGAGGTCACACTGCAAACGCTGCAGGGGCTTCGCGCCGCTGATATCCGTGCCTTTCTCGCTGCCCGTCGCAGCGAGAGCCTCGGCTCGCGCTCGCTGGCCCGGGCGCTCAGCGCCATCAAGAGCTTCTTCGGTTTCCTCGAGCGGGAAGGCATCCTCGCGAGCGAGGCGCTCAACACCATCCGCACACCCAAGCAGCCGCGTTCGCTGCCCAAGGCGCTGACCGTGCTCGAAGCCAAGGCCACCATCCGCACCACCGACGAACTCGAGGATACTCCCTGGGTCGCCGCCCGCGACATGGCGGTGATCTCGCTCTGCTATGGCGCAGGCCTCCGTATCTCGGAAGCCCTCGCCGTCAGCCGCGCCGATCTTGAAGCGAGCGCCCTGCGCGTTACCGGCAAGGGTGGCAAGACCCGGCTGGTGCCGTTGATCGCTGCGGTGCGCCAGGCCATCGACACCTATCTCGGCCTCACCCCGTTCCACCCCGGTCCGGACGAGCCGATCTTCCGCGGCAAGAAAGGCGGCCCGCTGTCGCCGCGGCTGATCCAGCTGCGCATGCAGCAGCTGCGCGGCGCCCTCGGGCTGCCGCCCTCGGCGACCCCGCACGCGCTCCGCCACAGCTTTGCCACTCACCTTCTCGGCAAAGGCGGCGACCTGCGCGCCATCCAGGAGCTCCTGGGCCACGCCTCGCTCTCGACCACCCAGATCTACACCGCGGTCGATACCGAGCGCCTGCTCGAGAGCTACCGCGCGGCCCATCCGCGGGCCTGAGTCCGGCCTCAGCGCCCCGGTGTCGCTATGACGTCGTGCGCAAGCGACAGGACTTCCGCCTTTGCCGTACTGCTCGCCGAAAAGAACGCTTCCTGCAAGCGGATCACCGTTTCCGGCTGCACAAGCCAGGCAATGAACAGGTCATTGTCGGCCTTGCTCGACCACGACTCGCTCGATCGCAGGTAGCGCTCACCTTTGGCCCAGGTCAGCTGCCAGTTGATGAACTCCGCCAGTGCCACGCTCGCCGGCTCCGACCGATCGCCCTCCCACAGCTCGAGATACGGTCCGATCGGCTCTCCCGCCCTGACAAACGCCTCGATCAGCACGCCGGGTTCATCTCCTCCCGGAAGCCCGCCGAAACTCGCAGCCAGCAGGCCCAGAAAGACCCTGCGAACCGCCAACCGCTCCGCCTCGGGCCAGTCGGGCAGTCCCGCTTCGTTGAGCTTTGCGAACGTGTGCTCCGTGTTCCAGTACGGCCACGGCCCCTCGGCGCAGCATTCGAGCAGACGCGGCAGCAGCCAGCGCATTTGCTGGCTGGCCAGCGCCCCGCTCGCCTCATGGGCCGAGTTGAGATACTCCGAGATCTGCTCCACGCTCAGTCGCTCGCGTGACGTCTTCTCGATCTCGGCCTTCATAGCCACGGACATGCACACCCCACAGGTGCAGACCTGCAGCGGTCCGCCCAGGCCATTGTCGGGGAACAGGCGGTAGGCTTCCGCCACTGCCGCGGCGATATCGGGAGCACGTCTCATGGCGCCAAGCATCAGCCATGCCTCGCAAAACCGCAATCGGCGGTCGAACGCACCGTTCACCCAACCGGCCACTTTACAGCCGCCATGCCCGAGCGTACCTATCCGCCCATGACCGCTTGCATCCTAATTATTGGCAAAACCTGCCTCATCCCCTCCGGGGACCGGGACGCGACGGCTGTTTGACCCTCGTTTGCTCACCGGCCCCGCCATCAGGCGCGGTAACCCGGTGATCTGATGGCAGGGGCCAGAACTGGACCCGCCAAATGTCTCCCGAGACTGCGTCACCTCCATCCACCGCCCATCGCGGCTTCCGGCAATTCGCCTGGGCCGGCATCGTGCTGGCGCTCGCCGGCGCGGCGTTCTTCGCCACCAAAGGCATCGTCATCAAGCTGGCTTTGCTCGAGGGCATCGACTCGGTGACGACACTCACCTGGCGAATGATCGTCGCCGTGCCGATCTTTTTGACTGTCGGCATCCTCGGTTACCGCAAGAAGCTGGCCCAGCAACCCCCAGGCGCCCCGCCGGTGCTCACCTGGCCGGTGCTGGCGCAGACCCTCGGCGTCGGCGTCATCGGCTATTACGTCGCGAGCTACCTCGATTTCTCGGCGCTCGAATACATTACCGCGCAGTTCGACCGGCTGATCCTCCTCACCTATCCGTTCTTCGTCGTGCTGTTCGGCGCGATCTTCTTCAAGCGCAAAATCACCCTGCCGATGGTCGTGGCGCTGCTCGTCTCCTACCTCGGCATCGGCGTCATCTTCTGGCATGACCTCAGGATCGAGGGCGATAACGTGCTGCTCGGCGCCGCCTTGGTGTTCGGCTCGGCCATCGCCTACGCGGCGTACCAGATCATGGCCAAGCCATTGATCGACAAACTCGGCCCGCAGCTCTTCACCTCCATCGCCATGAGCGGCGCCGGCCCGGCGGTGATCGCGCATTTCCTCTTCACCCATCCGGTCACCGACCTTGCGGTCACCGGCAACGGGTTCCTGTTGATGCTGGCCATCGGCACGGTGTCGACCGTGCTGCCGGCCTATTGCATCTCGGGCGCCATCGCACTGATCGGCCCCGAGCGCACCGCCATCATCGGCAACGTCTCGCCGGTGGTCACCGTCGGCCTCGCCATCTCCGTCCTCGGCGAAGCCTTCACGCCCTACCACGCGATCGGTACGGCCCTGGTGCTGGGCGGGGTGTTCCTGTTCACCCGCAAGGAAAAGCCGAAGCTGAAGGTGCTGAAGGAAAGTACCGCTTGATTCCGTTGAGGATTCTCGACAAGCCTGCTCCTGGTTCAAATAGTTCTACAACAGTCGCCTGCGAGAAATTGCGGGGCGACTGACGAGGGTTCCGGGGGCGGGCGTGGGTTTGTGGACTAGGACCACCGACGACAGTACGGCAGCACGTGCCGCGCTGCTTGCGCTTTCCGGCACCATTGCAGGCCTCTGCTCCCCGCTGCCGGCGCAAGCGCAATACGTTGTGGCGCCGGGCCCGTACCCGGAGCTGACCGTCAGCAGCGGCAATCAGTCCGTCACCCAGAGCGGCGCAGTCTCGGTAGCCGGACAAACGACCATCGTCGCGGGCACCGGCACCATCACCTTGACCAACAGCGGCAACGACTTCGGCGGCCAGATCGTCGCCGCGGGTTCAGCTATCGCGCTCACCGACGCCAACGCCCTGCTCGTGGGCGTGCTGAACGGTGACTTAGGCGTCGTATCGCTCAGCGCCGGCGGGATGATCAGCCAGATCGGCATCGTCGAGGCGGGGACACTCAACCTCAACGGCGGCGATGACGTCATCCTGAGTAACACCGCCAACCGCATCGGCTTGCTGAACAGCGCGACCATCACCGGCGACTTCACCCTGGCCAACAGCCTGGCCCTGAACATCTACTCGCTCACTGCGGACAACGTGTCGCTCCACGTCGCCAGCGGCGTCACCGTGGGCGCCACTCATTCGATCACCGCCGACCAGGTCACCATGAACACTGGCCTCTTGACCGTGAACGGCCAGGTCGACGGCGCCGTGAACATCCTCGACGGCGCATCGCTCGGAGGTACCGGCACGGTCGGCAACACCACGATCGCCAGTGGCGGCACGCTGGCGCCCGGCAACTCCATCGGCACGCTTCATGTCGACGGAGACCTGGTGTTCGCGGCTGGCTCGTCCTTTGACGTCGAGGTCGATCCCTTGAGCAGCGCAAGCGACCTTGTCGCCGTTACCGGCAACGTCACCATCAATGGCGGGACCGTCGCCCATATCGGTGGGGCTGGCGACTTCCTCCGCACGACCCGCATCATCCTGACCACTGGAGGCGAGCTCACCGGAGCGTTTGCCGAGGTCGAGTCGATCTATGCCTTTCTGACGCCCCGCCTCATCTATGACTACGACGCCGACATGGTGGCACTCGAACTGGGCCGCAACGATATCGACTTCGTATCGTCGGCAGCGACCCGCAACCAGACCGCCACCGCCCAGGCCATCGACAGCATCGGCATCTTTGCCGCCAACCCGCTCTACGACGCCATCGCTCTGCTGCCCGACGATGACGCCCTGATCCAGGCGAGCTTCGACGCCCTATCGGGTGAGATCGGCGCGACCCTGCAGGGAGCGCTTATCGAAGACAGCCGCTTCATCCGTGACGCCATGGGCCAGCGCCTTCGCACCAGCCCGACTGGCCCTTCTGACGACTACGTGCCGCTGATGGGCTACGCGCCCAGCACCGAGCCCATGCTGCCCTCTCCGGAGCCGGCCGGCCCGACGGTCTGGGCCTATGGCTTCTCCTCCTCCGGTACGGCCGGCGGAGATGGCAACGCCGCCGCACGCGATCATGATATCGGCGGCCTGCTGGTCGGCACCGACGGCCTGCTCGGCGACTGGCGGGTCGGCCTCCTCGCCGGCTACAGCCGCTCCGGCTTCGAAGTAGAGGATCGCTCCTCCTCCGGCTCGAGCGACAGCTACCACCTCGGCCTCTACGGCGGCACCGCCTGGGGCGCTCTCGCGCTGCGCACCGGGCTCGCCTATACCCTGGCGGACCTCTCCACCCAGCGTCTTGTCGCCATCCCCTGGCTCGATGACAGCCTCAGCGCCGCCTACGGCGCCCAGACCCTCCAGGCCTTCGGCGAGCTCGCCTACGCGATCGAGACTGACGGCGCCCGGCTCGAGCCCTTCGTCAACCTGGCGCATGTGAACCTCACCACCGACGGCTACACCGAAGAGGGCGGCCCCGCCGCGTTGACGGTTGCGGGCAGCTCCACCGGCATCACCTTCGCCACCCTCGGGGCGCGGGCAGAACTCGCATTCGAACTGGGAAGCATCGACGCAACCCTGCTCGGCATGCTCGGCTGGCGCCACGCCTTCGGCGATCTCACCCCTACTGTAACTCAGGCTTTCGCGGCGGGTGACGCCTTCACCATCGCCGGCGCACCGATCGCCAGCGACAGCGTCGTGATCGAAGCCGGCCTCGATCTCGCCCTCAACGACACGGCCACCGTGGCCCTGTCCTATCTCGGCCAAATCTCGAGCGAAACCGAGAACCACGGCGCCAAGGCAACCCTGGCCGTCAGCTTCTAGAGCGCTTTCAGGAAAAGCTGCAGACTTTTCCGGTTCGAAAGCGCGGCAAAATCAATGACCTGGAGCGTTTCGGCGCTTCATTGAAACGGTGAAACGCTCCAGAAGCTCGGGCGGCGTGCTCGCCACCACTCTCCACCCGCATCCGCACAACGCCACTTGTGGCATGCCACGTACCGGTGCAGCCTCCGTCCAGTGCTGGGGGGCAGTCATGGTGCGCATTCTTTCGGGGCTTGCCCTGTTCGTCGTGGTCATTGCCCTCACCTGCGTCATGCTTGTCGGCTTCAGCTACGCCATGGGCTACGGCGCGCCTTCTTTTGACTTCGACTCACTTCTCCCCATCACCGCCGTGCTTGTGGCGTTCGCCTTGGCCAACTCGATCGTGCTGGTCGTTCTGGCCTGGCGCGGCCGGAACCGACCGCTGTCAGACGGGGTGTTGTCGCTGAATGTCCTCGTGATCGGCTTCACCCTCGTGACGCTGGTATCGATCCTGTTGCAGGGGCCATCGCCATATCCAGACAGCATGCCGATGTACTACGTTATGCTGATGGGCGGACAGGTCGTTACCTTCCTGATCCCGGCCCACATCGTCGCCGTTCTGGCGCTCAGCCGCACCCCACTCCTGCGTGGCTTTGTTCCAAAAGCAAAGGGGCCCGCCGAAGCGAGCCCCTGAACATCTGCGCTGACTGCCGCCGGATCAGAGATCCAGCACCAGCCGTTCCGGCGCCTCGAGGCTCTCCTTGACGCGGACGAGGAAGGTCACCGCTTCCTTGCCGTCGACGATACGGTGATCGTAGCTCAGCGCCAGATACATCATCGGACGGATGACGATCTCGCCGCCGACCACCACCGGCCGCTCCTGGATCTTGTGCATGCCCAGAATACCCGACTGCGGAGCATTGAGGATCGGCGTCGACATCAGCGAGCCGTAGACGCCGCCATTCGAGATGGTGAAGGTGCCGCCCTGCATGTCGGCCATCGAGAGCTGCCCGTCACGGGCGAGCTTGCCGAGCCGGGCGATATCCTTCTCGATGCCGGCGATCGACAGCTGATCGGCGTCGCGCACCACCGGCACCACGAGGCCCTTATCGGTCCCCACCGCCACGCCGATATGGGCGTAGTTCTTGTACACCAGGTCGTCGCCGTCGATCTCGGCATTGACCGCCGGGATTTCCTTCAGCGCGTGCGTCACCGCCTTGGTGAAAAAGCCCATGAAGCCGAGCTTCACGCCGTGCTTTTTCTCGAACAGCTCCTTGTAGGAATTGCGCAAGTCCATCACCGGCTTCATGTCCACCTCGTTGAAGGTGGTGAGCATGGCGGCGTTGTTCTGCGCTTCCTTCAAACGCCGCGCGATGGTCTGACGCAGCCGGGTCATCTTCACCCGCTCTTCGCGCACATCGTCATTGGCGTTAACCGGACCACGCGGCTGCGCCGGGACCGGAGCAGGCGCCGGCTCGGCGGCCTTGGGAGCCGGCGCCGGCGCAGGTGCGGGCGCTGCAACCGGCGCAGGAGCCGGCTTCGGCGTGGCGGCGACGGGCGCCGCAGCCACTGATGCGGCAGGTGCAGAAGCGGGCTTGGCCGCCGCCGCCAGCACATCTTCCTTGAGGATCTGGCCACGACGGCCCGAACCACTGACATCGGCGTCGGTGAGCCCGGCTTCCGCCATCAGCTTCTGGGCGCTCGGCGCCGGCGGCACGGCGGAGCCGTTGCCATTGGCGGGCTTCGGCGCCGGCTCGGCGGCGACTGCGGCCGGCTGCGGCACGTCAGCGGGCTTGGCCACAGCGGCCGGTGCAGCGGCGGCCACAGCAGACCCAGCAGCGGCGATCGCCCCGATCAGCGCCCCGACATTGACCGTATCGCCCGGATTGGCGGTGATGGTTTCGAGCACGCCGGCGGCCGGGGCCGGTACCTCGATGGTCACCTTGTCGGTCTCGAGCTCCACCACCGGCTCATCGGCGGCGACAGTGTCGCCCACCTTCTTGAACCACTGGCCGATCGTCGCCTCGGTGACGCTCTCGCCCAGCGTGGGCACCCGGATGTCAGTCGCCATCAGTTTGGTCCTTCAGTTTTCTTGCCGCGTCTAGGCGGGCGATTCTACTTGGCGAACGCTTCTTCGAGGAAGGCCTGCAGCTGCTGCAGGTGCGTGCGCATCAGGCCGGTGGCCGTCGCCGCCGAGGCAGCGCGGCCGACATAGTGCGGCCGGTCGCCCGGGCGACCCATCTGGTCCATCACCCAGTCGATATAGGGCTGCACGAACGCCCAGGCGCCCATATTCTTGGGCTCTTCCTGGCACCAGACGATCTCGGCGTTCTTGAACCGGTTGAGTTCGTCGAGCAGTGCCTTGGCCGGGAACGGGTAGAGCTGCTCGAGACGGAGCAGGTACACGTCGTTGATGCCGCGCTTCTCGCGATCCTCGAGCAGGTCGTAGTAGACCTTGCCGGTGCACAGGATCACCTTGCGGATCTCCTCGTCCGGCGCCAGCTTGATCGTCGTCTTGGGCACGCCCGGCGCTTCCGCATCGTCCCACAACAGGCGATGGAACGTCGATTCCGGCCCGAACTCGACCAGCCCCGACACCGCCTTCTTGTGGCGCAACAGGCTCTTGGGCGTCATCAGCACCAAAGGCTTGCGGAAGTCGCGCTTCATCTGGCGGCGCAGGATGTGGAAGTAGTTGGCTGGCGTCGTGCAGTTGGCGACCTGCATATTGTCTTCGGCGCAGCTCTGCAGGTAGCGCTCGAGGCGGGCCGACGAGTGCTCCGGCCCCTGGCCTTCATAGCCATGCGGCAACAGCATCACGAGGCCGCTCATCCGGAACCACTTGCGCTCGCCCGACGAGATGAACTGGTCGACCACCACCTGCGCACCGTTGGCAAAGTCGCCGAACTGGGCTTCCCACAGCGTCAGCGTTTTCGGTTCGGCCAGCGAATAGCCATACTCGAAGCCGAGCACCGCCTCTTCCGAGAGCATCGAGTTGACGACCTCGTAGCGGGCCTGCAGCTCGGCGATGTTGTTGAGCGGCGTGTAGGTCTCGTCCTTGTCCTGATCGTACAGCACCGAGTGGCGCTGGCTGAACGTGCCGCGCTCCACGTCCTGCCCCGAGAGCCGGACCGGGTGGCCCTCCTCGAGCAGCGTCGCATAGGCCAGCGCTTCGCCGGTCGCCCAGTCGATGCCTTCGCCCGACTCGATCGAGGCGAGCCGGTTGTCCATGAACCGCTTCACTGTCTTGTGGGCGTTGAAGCCGGCCGGAACCGTTGACAGCTTCTGGCCCAGATTGACCAGATCGGGGATGTCCACCCCGGTGTCGCCGCGGCGCGGGCCCTCGACGTCGGCGCGCTTCAGGTCCTTCCACACGCCATCGAGCCAGTCTGTCTTGTTCGGGCGGAAATCCTGCCCGGCCTCGAACTCGCGCTCGAGATGCGCCCGCCAGTCGGCCTTCATCTTGTCGACGTCATCGGCCGACAGCACGCCCTCCGCGGCGAGGCGCTTCGAATAGATATCGAGCGTCGTCTCGTGGCTGCGGATCTTGGAATACATCAGCGGCTGGGTGAAGCTCGGCTCGTCGCCTTCGTTATGGCCGAAGCGGCGATAGCAGAAGATGTCGATCACCACCGGCCGCGCGAAGCGCTGCCGGAACTCGGTGGCGACCTTGGCCACATAGACCACCGCTTCCGGGTCATCGCCGTTCACGTGGAACACCGGCGCCTCGATCATCTTGGCGACGTCGGTCGGGTACGGCGAGGAGCGCGAATACATCGGCGACGTGGTGAAGCCGATCTGGTTATTGATCACCACGTGGATCGAGCCGCCGGTGCGGTGACCCTTCAGCCCGCTGAGGCCGAGGCATTCGGCAATCACGCCCTGGCCGGCAAACGCCGCATCACCATGCAGCAGCAGCGGCAGCACCACCGAGCGATCGGTCTGGCGCGTATCGGCGATGAACCGCCCATCGACCGCCGAACGCTGGTCCTGCTTGGCGCGCGCCTTGCCCAGCACCACCGGATCGACGATCTCGAGATGCGACGGGTTGGCGGTGAGGCTGAGATGCACGTTATTGCCGTCGAACTCGCGGTCCGCTGAAGCACCCAGATGGTACTTCACGTCGCCCGAGCCTTCTACTTCCTCGGGGTAGAAGGCCCCGCCCTTGAACTCGTGGAACAGCGCCCGATGCGGCTTCGCCAGCACCTGGGTCAGGACGTTCAGCCGGCCGCGATGCGCCATGCCGAGCACGATATCCTTCACGCCCAGCGAACCGCCGCGCTTGATGATCTGCTCGAGCGCCGGGATCAGCGCTTCCGAGCCATCGAGGCCGAAGCGCTTGGTGCCGGTGAACTTGACGTCGAGGAACTTCTCGAACCCCTCGGCTTCGACCAGCTTGTTGAGGATCGCCTTCTTGCCCTCGGGCGTGAACTTGATCTCCTTGTCCGGCCCTTCCATGCGCTCCTGGATCCACTGCTTGGCTTCGGGATCGGAGATGTGCATGAACTCGACGCCGACGGTCGAGCAATAGGTCCGCTTCAGGATCTCCAGCATCTGGGGAACCGTCGCGTATTCGAGGCCCAGATAGTTGTCGATGAAGATCTTGCGGCCGTAATCGGCCTCGGTGAAGCCGTAGGTTTGGGGATCGAGCTCGGGTGCCGGATCGTCGGCCTTCATCTTCAACGGGTCGAGATCGGCGTGCAGATGCCCGCGCATGCGGTAGGCGCGGATCATCATGATGGCGTGGATCGAGTCGCGTGTCGCCTGCAGCACGTCGATGGCGGTCGGCGCCGGTGCGCCGGCGACCTTGGCCTTCTCGACCACCGCCTTCTGCACCTTGACCTGGATCTCGCCCCAGTTGCCGTCGAGCGCCGAAACCAGCTCGCCATTGGCCGACTGCGGCCAATCCTGGCGCTGCCAGCTCGGGCCTTCGGCATTCTTGTCGATATCGGCGGGAGCATCCTCGAGCCGATCGAAATACGACGCCCAGGTCGGATCGATCGAGGCCGGATCGGCCTTGTAGCGGGCGTACAGCCCTTCGATGTAATCGGCGTTGCCGCCATAGAGGAAAGAAGAGAGCAAGAACTGTTCGTTCTTTTCTTGTCGGGTCATGTCCAGCGTCGCGAGGCGTGAACCCCGCCATCCTTCTCAAACGCCCGGGAAATGCTCGACCGGGCCCTTTTTGCGTCGCGGGCCAACCTGCCCGCAACTTCTTTGTTTGACGTTAAGGCGCGGGAAACCACCCGCGCCCCGTCTTCAGTCCACCCTCGCCTCAGCCTTTTAGTACGTCGGCTAGGGTTTGGCCAATCCTCGCAGGCGACTGCGACACCTTTATGCCCGCGCGTTCCATTGCCGAAATCTTGTCTTCGGCGCCCCCCTTGCCGCCCGAAATCACGGCGCCGGCATGGCCCATGGTCCGGCCGGCCGGAGCGGTGCGCCCGGCGATGAAGCCGGCCATCGGCTTCTTGCGACCCTTCTTGGCCTCGTCGATCAGGAACTGCGCGGCATCTTCCTCGGCGGAACCGCCGATTTCGCCGATCATGATGATGGATTTGGTGGCTTCGTCGGCGAGGAACATCTCGAGCATATCGATGAACTCGGTGCCCTTGACCGGATCGCCGCCGATACCAACCGCAGTGGTCTGGCCGAGCCCGGCATTGGTGGTCTGGAACACCGCTTCATAGGTAAGCGTACCGGAGCGGGAAACAATGCCCACCGAGCCCTTGGAAAAGATCGAGCCCGGCATGATGCCGATCTTGCACTCTTCCGGCGTCAAGACGCCCGGGCAGTTGGGTCCGAGCAGCCGGGACTTGGATTTGTCGAGCCGCGCCTTCACCCGCACCATGTCGAGCACCGGGATGCCCTCGGTGATGCAGACGATCAGCGGGATCTCGGCATCGATCGCCTCGATGATGGCGTCGGCGGCGCCCGGCGGCGGCACGTAGACCACCGAAGCGGTGGCGCCGGTGCGCTCCTTGCCTTCGGCGACCGAAGCGAACACCGGCAGCGTGGCCGAGGCATCGAGCCCCGAGGTCCACACTTCACCGGCCTTCTTGGGGTTCACGCCGCCCACCATCTTGGTGCCGTAATAGGCCAGCGCCTGCTCGGTATGGAACGTGCCGGTCTTGCCGGTCAGCCCCTGCACCAGAACGCGAGTGTCTTTGTTGACGAGGATCGACATTGCTTCTTCCTGGCTCAGCGGGTCTTCACGGCGGCGACGATCTTCTGCGCTGCGTCGTCGAGGTCGTCGGCCGAGATCACGTCGAGGCCGGATGAGTTGAGGATGGCTTTGCCTTCCTTGACGTTGGTGCCTTCGAGGCGCACCACCAGCGGCACCTTGAGGCCGACTTCCTTCACCGCGGCGATCACGCCTTCGGCGATGATATCGCAGCGCATGATGCCGCCGAAAATGTTGACCAGGATGCCTTTGACGGCCGGGTCGGCGGTGATGATCTTGAACGCCGCCGTCACCTTCTCCTTGGAGGCGCCGCCGCCCACATCGAGGAAGTTGGCGGGCTCGGCGCCATAGAGCTTGATGATGTCCATCGTCGCCATGGCGAGGCCGGCGCCGTTGACCATGCAGCCGATATTGCCGTCGAGCGCCACATAGGCGAGGTCGAACTTCGACGCCTCGATCTCCTTGGCGTCCTCTTCGGTGAGGTCGCGCAGCGGCGCCAGCTCGGCATGCCGGAACGAAGCGTTGTTGTCGAAGCTCACCTTGGCGTCGAGCACGCGCAGGTGCCCGTTGGCCATGACGATCAGCGGGTTCACTTCGAGCAAGCTCATATCGGTCTCGACGAACGCCTTGTAGAGCGCCGGGAACACCGACTTGGCGTCGTCCGCCGACGAGCCCTCGAGCTTCAGCGCCGCGACGATCTCGGCGACGTCCTTGGCAGTGACGCCGACCGTCGGGTCGATATCGACCGCGATGATCTTTTCGGGCGTATCATGCGCCACCGCTTCGATGTCCATGCCGCCTTCGGTGGAGACGACGAACGACACCCGGCCGGTGGACCGATCGACCAGCAGCGAGCAGTAGAGCTCGCGCGCGATATCGGCGCCATCCTCGATATAGAGCCGGTTGACCTGCTTGCCGGCCGGACCGGTCTGCTTGGTGACGAGCGTATTGCCCAGCATTTCCTTGGCGTTGGCGGCGACGTCCGCAGCCGACTTCGCCAGCCGCACGCCGCCCTTGGCATCGGCGGGCAATTCCTTGAACTTGCCCTTGCCGCGCCCGCCGGCATGGATCTGCGACTTCACCACATAGAGCGGTCCGGGCAGTTCCAGCGCCGCGGCTTCCGCCTCGTGCGGCGTAAAGATCGCCACCCCGTCGGCCACCGGCAACCCGTAGGTCTTCAGCAGCGCCTTGGCCTGGTGTTCGTGGATGTTCATGTCTACCTACCGCCTTGTGTCGGAAGCTTTCCCACCCGCCGGGTCGTCCCCCGCCTCGCGGGATGCTCAGGAATGGTGGAGTGGGTTTGAAGTCCCCGCGCCGTTGCAGGGAGCACCGGGTGGGGGGCCGACTGAGCCGGCCCCGCACAAACTACGCCAGCTTCGGCGCGATCTTCTTGCACGCCTCGACGAGGCCGTTCACTGCGGCGACCGACTTGTCGAACGCCTTCTGCTCGGAGCCGGTGAGGGAGATCTCGACGATCTTCTCGGCCCCGCCGGCGCCGATCAGCACCGGCACGCCGACATAGGTGCCCTTGACGCCATATTCGCCCTTGAGGAACGCGGCGCAGGGCAGGATGCGCTTCTTGTCCTTCAGGTAGCTTTCGGCCATCTCGATCGCCGACGCCGCCGGAGCATAGAAGGCCGAACCGGTCTTCAGGAGGCCAACGATCTCGGCGCCGCCGTCACGGGTGCGCTGGATGATCTGCTCGAGCTTTTCCTTGCTCATCCAGCCCATCTTGACGATGTCGGGGAGCGGGATGCCGGCGACGGTCGAGTAGCGCGGCAGCGGCACCATGGTGTCGCCATGGCCGCCCAGCACGAACGCGGTGACGTCCTGCACCGAAACCTTGAGCTCGTCGGCGATGAAGTGACGGAAGCGCGCCGAGTCGAGCACGCCCGCCATGCCGACCACGCGGTTCGCCGGCAGGCCGGAGAACTTCTGCAGCGCCCACACCATCGCATCGAGCGGGTTGGTGATGCAGATGACGAACGCTTCCGGCGCGTATTTCGCAATGCCGGCGCCCACCTGCTCCATCACCTTGAGGTTGATCTCGAGCAGGTCGTCGCGGCTCATGCCGGGCTTGCGCGGCACGCCGGCGGTGACGATCACCACGTCGGCGCCGACGATGTCCTTGTATTCGGAGGTGCCCTTGAGCGTCGAATTGAAGCCTTCCACCGGGCCGGACTGGCTGAGGTCCAGGGCCTTGCCCTGCGGTACGCCGTCGACCACGTCGAACAGGATTACATCGCCCAGTTCTTTGGTTGCTGCGAGCAGCGCCAAAGTGCCGCCAATCTGTCCCGCACCGATCAGAGCGATCTTCTTGCGCGCCATCCACCGAACCCCGTTTTGCTTATGCTGGAAATTGCGCGCTCCTATTAACCCTAGAGGGTGACGGGGGCAAGTCAGCCGTAGGTCCTAGCGGGCCGATCTGCAGCGATTGCATGGCTTGCCTATTTGCTAGGCAGATTGAACCGCTTCACCCCGATGCGGCGCGCCGAGGTAGTCCGCCGATTGCATCTCGATCAGCCGCGACACGCAGCGCGCGAACTCGGCACGGGTCTTGTCGTCCTGGCCCAGCTCGTCGAGCGGTGCCGCAAAGCTCGCCGCGAGCTTGGCGCCACGATCGTAGAGGGTATCGACCAGGAGGATGAAGCGCTTGGCCGCGTTCGAGCGCAGCCGGTCGAACTGCGGCACGTGGTCGATCATCACCGCTTCATACGCATGGCTGAGCTTGAGATAGTCCCGTGCGCCCAACGGCTTGTCGCACAGCTCCGTGAATTCAAACCGCGCCGCCCCCATCGCCGCCCGCGGCACCGGAATGGTCCGGCCCAGCGAATGGAGCTCCGCCGGCTCGCCGGGCGCGCCGCCGGTGAGCTTCAGCCACAGCCGGTCCATCGCGGCGTCCACCTCGGCCCCGACGCCGAACTGGTACACCGCCTCGCCCTCGAACTTCAGCCGCCGGTAGTCGGTCGGCCCGTCGAGCTCGACGATCTCGGCGTGCTGCTTCAATTCGGCAATGAACGGCAGCACCAGTTGCCGGTTGAGCCCGTTCTCGTAGAGGTCGTCCGGCCGGGTGTTCGAAGTCGCAACAATCGTCACCCCGCCGGCGAACAGCTTGTCGAACAGCCGTCCCAGCAGCATGGCGTTGGTGATGTCCTGCACCTGGAACTCATCGAGGCATAAGAGCCGCACTTCTTCGAGCAGCGGCTTCACCACCGCCGCCACCGGATCGGCGCTCTCGGACTTGCCTTTGCTGGATTTGCGGAATGCCGCGATCGCCTCATGCATCTCGTCCATGAACTCATGGAAATGCACCCGCCGCTTCTTTTCGGTCGGCGCCAGCGCGAAGAACAGGTCCATCAGCATGGTCTTGCCGCGCCCGACCTGCCCGACGAGATAGGCGCCGCGCACCGGCGCCGATCCGCCGAACAGCCCGCTCAGAAAGCCGCGCGAAGCGTGCTGCGCCGCGAGCTCGGTCGCCACGCGATCGAGCGCTGCCGCTGCCTTGAACTGCAATGGATCAGGAGTGAGCGCGCCGCCCTTGGTCAGCGCGTTCAGTTTGTCGGTGACTGGTGCGCTCGCGGGCCCCCGCCGACGAGCGCGCTCAGCCAAAGCGACTACGCTTTGGCGGTTCGAGCGCGCGACCACACAGACTTCTGGCCAAAGTCAGCCAACCATCGTGATGCCCTGGCCGCCTGCCAGGGTGCCGATGAACTGGCTGCCGCTGAGGATCAGCGAGGCGATGATATCGCCATTCTCGTCGAACAACTGCACCTGGTTGCCCACCAGCTGCCAGCTCGCCACGACCTTCAGGCCGTTGAGCCCGCAGCCCGGCGTCGAAGCGCGATAGCGCGAGGTGCCGGATTTCGCCGTCTGGGTTAGGTTGAGCTTGCACTGCTCGGCGCCCGACACCACGGTCCAGCCACCCAGCAGCTTTTCGACCGTCAGCCCGGTGGAAAGATCACGCCCCGATGCCTGCGGCACCGAGCCAAGCGTCGCGAACGAACCATCGGCATTGGCCGGCTGCCCAAGTTGACCCGGCGCCGGCTGGCCCGGGGTCAGCGGCGCGGGCTGGCCGAGCGAGGCCTGCTGCACCGTGCTGCCCGGCAAGGCGTTGAGGTCCGAACTTGCCACCGACGAATTCTGGATCGGCGTGATGGTTTCGGTCGACGCGATGCTGGTCGTGGTCACGCCGCTCGAGGCGCAGCCGCTCAACACGAGCGACAACGCACCCAGTACGGCAATGGAAACGCCTGCGCGTCTCGAACTCATCATCGGCTCTGCTCCGCCAGATGGTTAAGAATTGGTGACCGGCGATACAGCCTGAACGGCAAAGCCGTCAACCGCCAAAGCCCCGCTTCCCCTATGCAGCGATTAATGTGGCGGAGTTAGGGAACGGACGCCCGGTGGCTGTGACCGCCCCACCCTAGCTTCGCTATGGCTTCGCCAAGCTCCGCTACCCTCCCACAAGGGGGAGGGAGGGCAAGAGCCGAAAGTGCAGTAAGCGTCTCCCTCCCCTCAGGGCGCCACCGCGTCCCCTTGTGGGGAGGGATCAAGGGTGGGTGGCCCCACGCTCCAGCCGCTCCTACCGCTTCACCATCTCCGCCACGAGCGCCTCGGTCAGAATCTTCCCATCCGCCGCCTCGTCTTCCGGCAATTCGATCGGAATCCCCTTGGGCCCATACACCCCGGCGAGCCCCGGCAAGCCGTGCTCGCCGCCCTCCTTGGGGTGAAAGCCATGCGCCTTCAGCGCGGCAATCAGCACGCGGGCGACGGACGGGTCTTCGATCTCGGCGACGGTCTCGTACAGCTTATGCGACTCCCAGGCCTGTTCCGCCTTACGCGAACTCTCTCGTCACCATCATCTGCTTGATCTCGGCGATTGCCTTGGCCGGGTTCAGCCCCTTGGGGCAGACCTTGGCGCAGTTCATGATGGTGTGGCAGCGATAGAGCTTGAACGGATCCTCGAGGTTGTCGAGCCGCTCCTCGGTGGCTTCGTCGCGGCTGTCGATCAGCCAGCGATAGGCCTGCAGCAGCACGGCAGGGCCGAGATACTTCTCGCCGTTCCACCAGTAGGACGGGCACGAGGTCGAGCAGCAGGCGCAGAGGATACATTCGTACAGCCCGTCGAGCTTGGCGCGGTCGTCGCGGCTCTGCAGCCACTCCTTTTCCGGCGTCGGCGTCGTGGTCTTCAGCCACGGCTCGATCGAGCGGTGCTGGTCGTAGAAGGTGGTGAGGTCCGGCACCAGGTCCTTGATGACAGGCATGTGCGGCAGCGGGTAGACGCTGATAGGGCCGGCGAAATCGTCCATGCCCTTGGTGCAGGCGAGCGTATTGGCGCCACCGATATTCATCGAGCACGAGCCGCAGATGCCCTCGCGGCAGGAACGGCGCAGCGTCAGCGTCGGGTCGACCTTGTTCTTGATCCACAACAGTCCATCGAGCACCATCGGCCCGCAATCGTCGAGATCGATGAAATAGGTGTCGAGCCGCGGGTTCTCCCCACTGTCCGGATCATACCGGTACACCCGGTACTCCTTGAGCCGCGTCGCCCCCGCGGGCTTCGGCCAGGTCTTGCCCGGCATGATCCGCGAGTTCTTGGGGAGCGTCAGTTCAGCCATGGTGTTACCCTACAACTTTGCACGTCTTGAGCGCCGCGGCTGACGTGTTGGTCACCGCCATCACGTCATTGGCGCTCACATTGCCGATCACTGCGGGATCGAACAGTTTGCCCGGATCGGTCTGGGCATAAGTCGCGAGCTTCATCAGCTCCGGCTTCAGCTTGCTCGACAATTCCTTGGCGTAGCACTGGCAGCTTTCCGCCGTGGCGCCCGGCACCTTCGAGCAGGCATCGGCCACCGCCTGCGCATCAGCCGACAGCCCGCCGCAGCCGGTGAGCCAGAGCGTTGCGAACGCGCCGGCGACAAGTCCGAGGGCTTTCATGGGGATGAGCGACACGGGCGGCACCTCTTTGTTGGTCAATAGTTCGGCTTGCAGATCTGGTTCGATTTGGCGACGTAGGTGTTATACGCCGCATACTGGCCTTCCGGCGGCGACTTGCCCTTCATCGAGGCGATCACCATGGCCATGAATTCCTCGTCGATCAGCGTCATCGCCGCATCGGCCTTGCACGAACAGAGCGCATCGTCCGAAGCAATGCCCATGCAGGTCTTGTAGAAATCTGCCTTCTGCGCCTCGGTCGGCGCAGCCTGCGCCACGCCCGACAGCATCCCCAGCGCCAAGAGCGCCACCAAAACCCGCTTCATCATTCGCCCCGTCTCTCTCACCGCAATTCTTTGCGGATCATCAGTTTCAAACCCGACCAGATTTCGCTGACCGCCGCCACCTTGATATCGACCAGCCCGATCGGCAGTACCACCTCACGGATCACATCTTCGGTGATATCGGTCGGCACTTTTGATGCCTTCTTCGGCCACGAAATCCAGATCACCCCATCGCGGGTGATGGCCTCCAGCAGCGGCCGCGCATTATCCTCGAGCACGCCGCGCGAGGCGGTAAAGCCATGCACGAAGTCCCAGCTCGTGCTGCCGCGCCACGCATCCCACTCGGACACGCGCACTTCGGCAAACTCTCGCGCCACCGCCAGCTCACCGAGCTCACCCGGCAGCCCGAGAAACAGCGCCCGCTGCCCATCCTTCAGGCCGAGTTTCTGCGGCAGCGGCGTGCCGGAATAGCCTGACGATATGTCCACTCCGGGCGTCATACGACATACCCTGTCTTGGACCAGTCGATGTTCTTTGCCCTTTCGAACCGGCCATCCTCTAGCCCACCCGCGCACTCCGTCAGCACGAGGTGGTTGGAATCCTCGAACGAAATCTTGCAGTCGAGTGCGCCGGCCGCCGCCCATGCCCAAGACCCGGTTCCGACCTTGGCATAGAAGCGCCCCTTCGACACGCGATAGGTGGCGCGCCACTTCGGGTCGACACTTAGTGAGGGTGGCCCGTACATCGATCCGTTTCGGACAACGCAGAATGCCTTCGTCTCGCCGTGCCAGCAATCAGCTATCGCCAGTTCCAGGCCGACATCCGTTGCCACCACGGGTACCAGCGGCTTGTCGCTATGGGGCGAGACTGGCGTTGATGAGCATGCCGATACGGCTAGTAACGCTGCCGGCAGAGCAATGCACAGCACCCCGGACAGCGCCCGCGGCCCAGCCTTGAGCCCCAGCTTCTGCGGCAGTGGCGTGCCTGAAGAGCCAGCTGCAGCGGTCATTCGGATATCGTCTCCGACAAGAAGAGATAGCCGAACTGCGCTGGCAAATAACTGTAGGCGTCATCGACCGCGCGACCACCCCTATCGGATCTGGCGCAGTTGATCAGTCGAAATGAAACCCTCGGACGCATCAACACATCGCAAATCATCTGGCGATTGGCGGTTATCGGACCGTCGCCGCGCATATTGTTGAGGCGCAGCTTTCCTGCCGCAACCCTGTAGGACCCGAGATAGGCCCAGCCTCCCTCGGCACCACCAGAAACTCGCTCGGTGAATCGCCCGGTCCGCTCGAAGCAGAGCAGGGAGTTACCCTCGTGCCAACAACCCTGCAGAAGTGCCTTTATCTCGCCATCGGTGGCCTTCAGGTCACCAGCTTGAGCCGTCATCGACAAGATGGCCACAAGCGGGAGCGCTGCCAGCAGAGCTATCGCACGCGCCCGCCGCCGCACTTCAGTACACTCGGGCCTTCGGCGCGATCTTCTTCAAACTGATCCCGCCCTCGCTCTCCGGCGTCAGCGGGTCGACGTGGACCGGCCGGTAGCCGAGGTCGACCTTGCCCGCATCATTGATCCAGCTCAGCGTGTGCTTGCGCCAGTTGACATCGTCGCGGTTCGGGAAATCCTCGTGCGCGTGGGCGCCACGGCTCTCGTGCCGGGCTTCTGCCGAGACCACCGTGGTTGCGGCGCAAGCCATCAGGTTCTCGAGCTCCAGCGTTTCCACCAGGTCTGAGTTCCAGATCATCGAGCGGTCAGAAACCTTGAGGTCGCTGAGTTCGCCATAGAGCGCGGTAATGCGTTCGACGCCCGACTTCAGCGATTCCGACGTCCGGAACACCGCCGCATCCTCCTGCATGATGCGCTGCATCTTGTCGCGCACTTCAGCCGTCGGGGAGCTGCCATTGGCGTGCCGCAGCCGGTCGAAGCGGGCGAGGATGCGCTCGTCTTCCGAGGCGCGGGCCGCCGGCACCATCGAACCCTTGTCGACCACTTTGGCCGCCCGGAGCGCCGCGGCCCGGCCGAACACCACGAGGTCGGTCAGGGAGTTCGAACCCAGCCGGTTGGCGCCATGCACCGAAGCACAGGCCGCTTCGCCCGCCGCCATCAGCCCCGGCACCACGCGGTCCGGATCGCCTTCGGTCGGGTTCAGCACCTCGCCGTGATAGTTCGCGGGGATGCCGCCCATATTGTAATGCACCGTCGGCAGCACCGGGATCGGCTCGCGCGTCAGGTCGACGCCGGCGAAGATCTTGGCCGATTCCGTGATGCCCGGGAGCCGCTCGTGCAGGACTTTCGGGTCAAGATGGTCGAGATGGAGGAAGATGTGGTCCTTCTTCGGCCCGACGCCGCGCCCTTCGCGGATTTCGATGGTCATGCAGCGGCTCACGACGTCGCGCGATGCCAGGTCCTTGGCGTTGGGCGCATAGCGCTCCATGAAGCGCTCACCCTCGGAATTGGTGAGATAGCCGCCCTCGCCGCGCGCCCCTTCAGTGATCAGCACACCCGCGCCATAGACCCCGGTGGGGTGGAACTGCACGAACTCCATGTCCTGCAGCGGCAGCCCGGCCCGCGCCACCATGCCGTTGCCGTCGCCGGTGCAGGTATGGGCCGAGGTCGCCGAGAAGTAGGCCCGGCCATAACCGCCGGTCGCCAGCACTACCAGCTTGGCGCGGAACCGATGCAGCGTGCCGTCATCGAGCTTCCAGGCCATCACGCCCTGGCACGAGCCATCGGCGCCCATGATCAGGTCGAGCGCAAAATACTCGATGAAGAACTGCGCGTTGTTCCTGAGGCTCTGCCCATAAAGCGTGTGGAGAATGGCGTGCCCGGTGCGGTCGGCCGCGGCGCAGGTGCGCTGCACCGGCGGGCCATCGCCGAATTCCGTCATATGGCCGCCGAACGGCCGCTGGTAGATGGTGCCTTTTTCGGTGCGCGAGAACGGCACGCCATAGTGCTCGAGTTCGTAGATCGCCGCCGGCGCCTCGCGCGCCAGGTATTCCATGGCGTCGTTGTCGCCCAGCCAGTCCGACCCCTTGACGGTGTCGTACATGTGCCACTGCCAGCTGTCGGGGCCCATATTGCCCAGCGACGCGGCGATGCCGCCCTGTGCCGCCACGGTGTGCGAGCGGGTCGGGAACACTTTGGTGATGCAGGCGGTGTTGAGCCCCTGCTCGGCCATGCCCAGCGTCGCGCGCAGCCCGGCGCCGCCAGCACCGACAATGACCACGTCGAATTCGTGGTCGATGATCTCGTAAGCGGCCATGCGGACTAACCCCAGAAGACGAGCTTGGCGATGGCGCCTAGCGCCACCACGAAGAAGAAACCGACGAACAGGTTATTGGCGAGCATCGCCCAGCCATGTTCGCCCTTGTCGAAATAATCCTCGATCGTATCGCGCATACCGTTGCGCATATGGATCGAGACGTTGATCACCAGCAGCGCCAGCCCGATGGCGACGAACGGGTTGCGGGCCAGCTCGATCATCTCGGCCGGCGCGCGGCTCGCGAGGCTGACCACGAACCAGATGATGAAGATCGAAAAAACGATGTTGATCGCGCCGGTGATGCGCTGGGTGATGAAGCGCCGGGTCGAGGCCTTGGCCTTGCCGTAACGCGTCGCGGGGTTCTGGATCTGGGCCCGCGTGGGTTTGCCGAGAACGCTCATTTGAACCACACGAAGATTGCCCAGACGATCAGCGTCACGAGGATCGAGGCCCCGAGCTGGATCCGCACCGCCAGCTCACGGCCGTTTGCGTCCATCGCCTTGGCGGTATCCCAGACGAAGTGCCGGATGCCGCCAAACATGTGGTGGAACAGCACCCAGGTGTAGCCGAACAGCACCAGCTGGCCGAGCCACATGCCGAACAGCCAGGTGACGAAATCGAAGAAGCCGCCGCCGACCGCCGCCCCCACCAGCCACAGCACCAACAGCAGGGTGCCGCCATAGAGCGCAATGCCGGTCGCGCGGTGCACGATCGACATCGTCATGGTGAGCGTGAAGCGGTAGATCGAAAGATGCGGCGAAAGCGGCCGTGAAGAGGGAGCCATGCTAGTCTCGCGCCTCGCCCGCCGAGAAGGCCGGGCGCTCCAGTTTGGAATGGTTCGAGACTTCTAGCGGCGCTTTGCCCGGAGGTCAAAGGCTCTGCTTATGCCGAGCATTGCACTTTGGTTCTGTTATGCGCTGAGCGCATCTCTAGCGGCGTGGGGAGCCGAGCACCTCGGGCGCGGCCCGCAGCGCCTCGAGCGTGAGCAACAGGCTCAGCACTCGCTCGCTGCTGGGTCCGGACGCCACCGGGGTGGCGGACGAAAGCGTGGTCGAAGCGATCAGCCTTTGGCTGTCTTCGGCCAGGACATCCCGCACCAGGTTGCCCTGCATCGCGAGGATCGCGAGTGCAATGACGGTTCCTGCTGCGAGTCTGCCCATCTCTTTCGTCCCTGTTGCGGGCGACCGGTATCCGGTTTCCGCTGCTTGAGGAGACTTCTAGCTGCCTTCACTTGGCCCGGCGCTGAAGCCGCTATTCACAATCGGTTCAGCAACGCATGATCTTTGTGCCGGTTCCCGGAGGAGAGATGACGTGAACGAAAAAGTACGGGTGCTCGGCGAACAGGTGCTGTCGAACAACTGGGGCCTGGTGAAGAAAACCACCATCGAGCTCAAGCGCCGCAATGGCGAATGGCAGCGCCAGGAGCGCGAAACCTACGATCGCGGCGATGGCGCCGGGGTGCTGCTCTACAACCGCGCCCAGCGCACCGTCATCCTCACCCGCCAATTCCGCTTCCCGGTCTTCGCCCATGGCGAACACGCTACGCGTGGCGACCCGGGTACGCGTGGCGACCTGGGTACGCGTGGCGACCCGGGCTGGCTCATCGAGGTCGTGGCCGGCAAGCTCGACGGCGACCACCCGGTGACCACCGCGAAGAAGGAGGCCGAGGAAGAATCCGGCTACCGCGTCCACGACGTCGAGCTGGTGATGAGCGCTTACATGAGCCCCGGCTCGGTCACCGAGAAGCTCTCGCTGTTCCTCGCCGAATACGACGCGGACTCAAAAGTCTCGGCCGGCGGCGGCCTCGAGCATGAAGGCGAAGACATCGAAGTGCTGGAACTCGGCATCGACGCCGCGCTCGAGATGATCGCATCAGGCGAAATCGCCGACGCCAAAACCATCATGCTGCTGCAGCATGTGAGGTTGAAGGGGATACTCTGAGGGGGATGTCCCCGGGATCCGCCCCACCCACCGGGTCATTCCCGCGAAAGCGGGAACCTCCGTTTGGGAGCTTGCGGCACGCACAGAAAACAGAGTGCCCGCTTTCGCGGGGTGACACCGAGTATGGGGTTGGAGCAGCGAAAGCTCAGTTCGTTACGAACGGGTCCGCATCCACGTCCAGCGTTGCATAGCCCTCGGGCAGCTTCACCGTGAACTCGGCGCCGGTTTCGCGCGGATCGAGCATCAGCATCGACAGAATCTGCGCCTTGGCCAGCGACGGCGCCGGCTTGACAGTCCCGTCCTGCGGCTGGCTGGCGAACACCGCGAGCGGCAGCGCCAGGGCGGCAAGTGCGGCGGCGGCGACAATCAGCTTGATCTGCATTTCGGGACCTCAAAAACCTGGCGCATCCCAGCGCGTTTGTTGTCCCCTTCTAGCCCCGCCTGCCCGAACCCGCCTTGAACCCATCGTTCATGTTCGGTTTAGGCCACACACCCGCTACAGCTCTCCCCGCAGCACCCTCGCCTCCGGCAGCGCCAGATAGGCCTGAGGCACCGGCTGCGCGAAATAATCCATGGTGAATTCCTCGCCCAGCTCCACCGCCCGGCCGCATCGCATGTGTCGCCCGTCCGGGTCGATCACCACATTGGGGTCGGACGAATGGTTGATCAGCCCGTAGCTGGTTCTCAGCGGCCGGACCAGCAGCAGCTTCGGCGTCACCGCGTTCCATTCCAGCGTCTCGAGCACCTCAGGGAACCGCTCCCACTCGACCAGTTGTCCATCGAGTTCGGCCAGCAGCTCCCCGGCCTTGCGCGCCCGGCTGCTGAACAGCCCGCGTCCGGCGATCCGGCTTGGCCCCACCACCGCGTCGGCGACAGTCGGCACGAACGCCCCGTCGCCGAGGAACGCCTCGGTAAAGCTGTCGATATGTACATTCATCTTGCCGCCTCCTCGAGCAGTCCGCTGAGTTCCTCCGGCTTGTCGACGGGCACATCGTGGCCGCATTTGACCTCGCGAACCGTCCATTCGGGCTGATTGCGGAACCCATCCGCGATGCCCTGGAAACCGTTCCAGCCGGTGGCGACGATATAGGTCTTCCTGGGCACCGCCTTGTAGGCGCCTGTGACCTTCAGCCGCTCGGTCAGCGTCGCGGTCGGCTGCGGCGAAGCCTTGCTCTCCACCCAGGCGCGATCCGCCTCGTCGAGGTAGTCGCCCGGCGAAGAGGGCGGCGACTCGGTGAGTTGACCGCTCAGTTCCCAGCCCGGTGCGAAATCGGTGAACCCCTGTCCGTCCTCGGGCACGAAGGCATCGAGATAGACGATTGAGCGAACCTTCTTGCCGAGCCGCTCTACCGCCCCGGTGGCGACGATCCCGCCATAGGAATGTGCCACCAGCACGATGTCCTCGAGGTCGTTCCACCGCACCTCGTTGACGATGTCGTCGATATGGGTGCTGAGATTGATCGGCAGCTGGTTGAGATGCGAGCGTTCGGCGAGCCCGCTCAGCGTCGGCGCATGCACCTTGTGGCCCCGCGCCCGCAGCCGGTCTATCACACGCACCCATGACCAGCTCCCCGTCCACGCTCCATGCACGATCACGAACGTCGCCATCTCTTCCTCCAATGATTGCGTTTTGCAAGTGATTGCGTTTTACAACCAATGATTGTATTTTGCAACCATGGAAAACGCCTCGCCTTCTCCCCACCGTTCCGGCTGTCCGATCAACCTCGGTCTCGAGGTGTTCGGCGACAAATGGAGTCTCTTGATCGTCCGCGACATGATGTTTGCGGGAAAGCGGCACTTCCGCGAGTTCCTCGCCTCCGACGAGGGTATCTCCACCAACATCCTTGCCGACCGGCTGGTGAAGCTCGTCGATGCGGGCGTGCTGACGCGCGCCGGCGATCCCGCCCACAAGCTGAAGGCGATCTATTCGCTGACCGAGATGGGAATCGAGCTGTTGCCGATCGTGGCCGAGATCAGCCGCTGGAGCCGCAAGTACCAGCCGGTCGATCCGCAGATGGCGGCGACCGGCGAGGCCCGCGATCGCGGCGGACCGGGAGCCGTTGCCGCCCAGATGGAGGCCCTGCGGCGCATCCACCTGAACGGCGAGATTTAGAGCACTTCCGACATTCCCACGTCGGAAACGCGATAATCAAAAGCGGCTAGACGTAGTCGACCAGTTTCTTATCCGGGTCATAGGGCTGGTCGCTGACCACTTTGGTCACCGCCTGGCCGCAGACCATCTTCTTGTTCATTGCGTCATACGCATAGCTGGCAGAACCGTGCAGCACCCAGCCATCGCTCAACGCCTTGGTAACCTTATGGCAGAAGGCGGAATCGTCCTCCCCCGAGAGGAACCGATAGATCAACATGCACTACTCCTTTTGCTCGCCCTCTTTGCCCCGGGCGATTGAAATTGCGTCCACTTACCGCTAATCCGCTGCGGTATGGATCGGTTTCCAGCATTTTTGCTCGACGGCTACAAGTCGTTCATGTCCGACCGTTACGACCCCGAACAGGGCCGTTACCGGGAATTGGCTGATCAGGGGCAATCCCCGACCACCATGATCATCGCCTGCTGCGACAGTCGCGCAGCACCTGAGACGATCTTTTCGGCCGGACCGGGCGAGATGTTCGTCTTGCGTAACGTGGCCAATCTGGTGCCGACATTCCAGCCTGATGGCGGGCAGCACGGCACCTCGGCAGCGATCGAGTTCGCCGTCGCCGCGCTCGAAATCTCCAACATCGTGGTAATGGGTCATGGCCGCTGCGGTGGCATCAAGGCGGCCCTCGCCCCCGATACCGGCCCGCTGGCGCAGGGCGATTTTATCGGCAAGTGGATGGCCATGCTGGCCCCGGTCTCCGACGAAGTCGCGAAATACACCTTGCTGACCAACAAGGAGCGCCAGACCATGCTGGAGCGCTTCTCGATCCGCAACTCGATCAACAACCTTCGCACCTTTCCCTATGTGAAGCGCCTCGAGGACGAAGGCAAACTCGCTATCCACGGCGCCTGGTTCGACATTTCGACCGGCGAACTCTGGGTCATGAACGACGACGGCGACTTCTACCGGCCGGACGTGTGATCGCTTGAAGGGTGGTGGAGGGGGGCCACGCGCAGCACCCCTCACCCGCTGCCAAACTCCCGCTCCCACCGATACAGAATATCCGGCGCGCGCGCCTCATTGCGCGCGCCATCGGTAAATTTCACCGCCTCGAACCCCATCCGCTCATAGAACGCCCGGCCGCGCAGGTTATTGGCGAAGCACCACAGCTGCAGGTCCTCGTTGCGCGATTGCGCATCGGCGATCAGCACCGACCCGACGCCGGAGCGCAGCTGTGCCGCATCGACATAGAGATGCTCGATCCAGCCTTCGAGCTCGGCCATGAAGCCGACGATCGCCCCATCTCGCTCCGCCACCGTCACTCGGAAGTCGCGCAGCACCTTGTCGCGCACGTAGACCCGGTCCTCCTCGACGGTGTGGAGGTCCGGCAGGAAGGTCAGCAGCCGCCGCGACGTCGCGAACAGCGCCGCAATATCAGCCGCATCCGCCTCCCTCGCCTGCCGCAGCGTGATCATGCCGGCGCCCGCTTGAACAACCGCGGCCCGAACACGTTGAGCAGCAGCCCGGCAAACACCAGCACGCTGCCGATGATCTCGACCCCGGTGATCGCCTCGCCAAGGAACAGCGCCGCGCTGGCGATCCCCGCCACCGGCACGAACAGCGCAAACGGCGCCACCTGCCCGGTATTGTAGCGGCTCAGGAGCCAGGCCCAGGCGCCGAAGCCGAACAGCGTCGCGATATAGGCCATGAAGGCGATCGAGCCGATTCCCTTGATGGTCAGGTGCGACAGCGCCAGCGGGATTGCCCCTGGCCCATCGAGCAGCAGCGAGGCCAGCAGCAGCGGGATCGGCGGGATCAGCGCCGACCACACCACGAACCCCAGCATGTCGATCCGCCCCGCCGCCTTCCCCACCATGTTGCCAAGGCCCCAGCAGCCAGCCGCGGCGATGGTCAGGAGCAGCGGCAGCAAAGCCGCCCCCTCGAGCCGGTCGACCGCGATCACCCCGATGCCCACCAGCGCCACCGCCGCCCCGCCCAGTTGCGCGAGGCCAGGCCGCTCGCCGAAGAAGGCGAAGGCGAGAAAGATGGTGAAGAACACCTGCAGCTGGATCACCAGCGAGCTCAGGCCGGCCGGCATGCCGAGCTTGATGGCAAGGAACAGCAGCCCGAACTGCCCGACGCCGATGGCGAGGCCATAGCCGATCAGCAGCGGCCACCCCACCGCCGGCCGCTTGACGAAGAACACCGCCGGCAAGGCCGCAAAGATGTAGCGCACCGCCGTCAGCAGCAACGGCGCCACCTCGTCGACGCCCCAGCGGATGGCGACAAAACTCAGCCCCCAGACGACAGCGACCGAGAGGGCGAGAACGATATGACGGATGGGCATCGGACGGTTCCTGCGGCGGTTATGGCGTTCCTCGCTACTGCTCGGACCGCACATCGCCATGCGATGTGATACCCCTCATCCGCCCTTCGGGCACCTTCTCCCTCAGGGGGAGAAGGCGATAGACCCGAGGACTCTCAGTCGGGCACCTTCTCCCCTTAAGGGAGAAGGTGGCGCGCAGCGCCGGATGAGGGGTATGCGATGCGGCAGCATCGCCGATCCGACGCGAAGCGAGGAGCGACAGCCCCGGCCAGCAGCCTAAGCCGCCTTCTTCTCCACGAGCTTGCGCTCGACCAGCGTCTCGAGGATCTGCACGGTGTTGAGCGCCGCGCCCTTCCTGAGGTTGTCGCTCACCACCCAGAGGCTCAGGCCGTTCTCGACCGTCACATCTTCGCGGATGCGGCTGACATAGGTGTCGTACTCGCCTGCCGCCTCCACTGGCGTGGCGTAGCCGCCGGCCTCGCGCTTGTCGATCACCGAAATCCCCGGCGCCTCGCGCAGCGCTTCGCGCGCCTCGTCAGCCGAAATCGGGTTGGCGAATTCGAGGTTCACTGCCTCGGAGTGGCCGACGAACACCGGCACGCGCACGCAGGTGGCGGTGAGCTTGATCTTAGGGTCGAGGATCTTCTTGGTCTCGGCCACCATCTTCCACTCTTCCTTCGTATAGCCATCCTCCATGAACACATCGATGTGTGGAATGACGTTGAAGGCGATCTGCTTGGTGAACTTTCTGGGCTCGGGCTTGTCGTTGACGAACACGCCCTTGGTCTGGTCCCACAGCTCGTCGACGCCCTCCTTGCCGGCGCCCGAAACGGACTGGTAAGTCGCGACCACCACCCGCTTGATCGTCGCAAGGTCATGCAGCGGCTTCAGCGCCACCACCAGTTGCGCCGTCGAGCAGTTCGGGTTGGCGATGATGTTCTTGCGGTCGTTGCGCGCCATATAGGCGTCGAGCACATGCGCATTGACCTCCGGCACCACCAGCGGCACGTCGCCGTGGTAGCGCCAGAAGCTCGAATTATCGACGACGATGCAGCCGGTCGCCCCGATCCTTTCGCCATACTCCTTGGCGATGGCCGAGCCGGCGCTCATCAGCGCGAAATCGACGCCCTTGAAATCGAAATGCTCGAGGTTCTGTACCTTGAGCCGCTTGTCGCCAAAACTGATCTCCTGGCCCTGCGAGCGGGCGGAGGCCAAGGCGATCACTTCCGAGGCGGGAAACTTCCGCTCGGCGAGGATGTTGAGCATTTCCCGGCCCACATTGCCTGTGGCCCCGACGACGGCGACGCGATAACCCATTTTGGAAAGTCCTCTTTGCCTTCATTTCCCCCGCGCTGGACCGGCTCGGTCCGCGGCACACGGCATCCGGCCGCTCCCCGGCGGGAGTTGCCCGGGGATCGGCTCAGGGGGTTTTGGTGGTTTTGGTCGCCGAAACAACGACACCACGAAGACCCTTGGTCTCCGCTTTGGTCATTGTGATGTGGTGGGTCTTGCGCATCCCGCAACCCGATCCTCTTGTCCGGCGCCGCGTTTCTACGCCGAAATCGCAAATAGTCAATCACCTATAGGACATCGCCTACGCTCATCCTCCCCCGCGTGGCGGGGGAGGGGGACCATGCGCAGCATGGTGGAGGGGGCGGCCAGACCCACGGACATCGTCCACCTATCCGCTGGTTCCGGCTGCGAGTTGGGTCCCAGCTTTCGCTGGGATGACATCGAGTTTGATTGCCACGACTGGCTCCCCCTTGCATCGCCCGCGGAAAACCGCCATCCCCACCCCATGCAAACCTACGACGTGATCATCCTCGGCGCCGGCGCGGCTGGCCTCATGGCCGGCATCGAAGCCGGCAAGCGCGGCCGCTCGGTGCTGGTGATCGACCACGCCAAGAATGCCGGCGAGAAGATCCGCATCTCCGGCGGCGGGCGCTGCAACTTCACCAATATCAACGCTACGGTGAAAGCCGGCCGCGACCGCTTCCTTTCCAGCAACCCGCGCTACGCCTTCTCCGCCCTGTCGCGCTACACGCCGGAACACTTCATCGCGCTGGTCGACCAGTACGCCATCCCGTTCCACGAAAAGACCCTGGGCCAGCTGTTCTGCGATGGCTCGAGCCAGCAGATCGTCAACCTGCTGCTCAGCGAGCTGAAAAAGGCCAGGGGTAACCTGCTGCTCGACACCGAGATCGACGGCGTCAGCCACGCCGACGGCAGCTTCACCGTGATGACCGCGAACGAAACGCTGATCGCCAAAGCGCTGGTCGTCGCCACCGGCGGCAAATCCATCCCCAAGATGGGCGCCACTGGTCTTGCCTATCAGCTCGCCACCCAGTTCGGCCTGCAGGTCACCGAGACCCGCCCTGCCCTGGTGCCGCTGACCTTCGAGCCGCGCATCCTCGAGCGCCTCGCGCCGCTGAGTGGCATCGCCGTCGACCCCACCCGCATTTCGGTGGGGAAGAAGAGCTTTGACGAAGCCATGCTCTTCACCCATCGCGGCCTCTCGGGTCCGGCGATCCTCCAGATCTCGAGCTACTGGCGTGAGGGCGACGCCATCGTCATCGACCTGTTCCCCAATGGCAACCTCGGCGAGATCCTCCGCGAGGCGCGCAGCACCTCGCCAAAACTGCAGCTGCAGACCGTCTTGTCGCAGCACCTCGCCAAGCGCCTCGCCCAGATGCTGGCCGAAGAGATCGGCATCACCACCATGATGGGCGACATGAGCGACAAGAGTTTTCAGAAGATCGAGGACTCGCTTCGGCGCTGGACCATCAAGCCCACCGGCTCGGAAGGCTACCGCACCGCCGAAGTGACGCTGGGCGGCATCGACACCGACGGCCTCGACTCGACCACCATGCAGGCTCGTTCCGTCCCCGGCCTCTACTTCATCGGCGAAGCCGTCGATGTCACCGGCTGGCTCGGCGGCTACAACTTCCAGTGGGCCTGGGCCTCCGGCTGGGCCGCGGGACAGGTCGCATAAGCCGAAGCCGGCGGACCACGCTCACTGCACCAACTCCTGCCGCCCAGCCGCCACCACGCTTCGCGTCAGCTCGGGCAGCCGATCCGCCGCGAACCGGCTCACCTGCCAAAACAGCGGCACATCCAGCGTCGCCCCAGGCACGATCTCAATCAGCCGGCCGGCACTCAGATGGCCCGCCACCAGTGACACCGGATTGAGCGCCCAGCCGATCCCCGCCACCGAGGCGTCGACAAAGCCCTGCGTCGAGGGCAGCCAGTGCGTCGGAAACACCACCGCCTCGCCGGTCACCTGCCGCACCCAGTCCTGCTGCAGCCGATCCTTGTGGTTGAAGGTCAGCGCCGGCGCTTGGGCCAGCACTGCCGCTGTCACCCCATCGGCGAAGTGGCGCGCACAAAACTCCGGGCTCGCCGTGGCCTGGTACCGCAGCACGCCCAGTGGGGTAACCCGACAGCCCCGCACTGGCTCGCCGAACGAGGTCACCGCCGCCAGCACCCGGCCGCGCTCCAGCCACTCCGCCGTGTGTCCCTCATCGTCGATGGCGATGTTGACGAGGTACTCACTGCCGCGCGTAAACGGCGCGATCGCCCCGAGGAACCAGGTCCCGACGCTGTCCGCGTTCGCCGCGATGCTGATCGTCACGCGCCGTTCGGTCTCCCCCCGGAGCCCTGGCATCTGCTGCATCAATTCGCTCTCGAGTACCCCGACATGCGCGATATGCCCGCAGAGCCAGGCGCCATTCTCGGTCGCCGTGCACGGGTTGCCGCGCTCGATCAGCACCACCCCCAGCCGCTCCTCGAGCTGCTTCACCCGTTGCGACACCGCCGAGGGTGTGACGTTCAGCGCCCGCGCCGCCCGCTCGAAGCTGCCTGTCTCCACCACCAGGGCCACCGCCTGCGCCGCGGGATAATCGATCATCGGCTTAGTTCCGCTAATTCCAGGTGATGAAAGTTAACTGGATTGAGCCAGCCGCGCCACCTACGGCACCTCCATGAATCTCCCAATCTTCTTCGCCGGCTTGAGCATGGGCCTCAGCCTGATTGTCGCCATCGGCGCGCAGAACGCCTTCGTGCTGCGGCAGGGCCTGCGCAATGAGCACGTCTTCGCCGTCAGCCTTGCCTGCGCCTTGTCCGATGCGGTGCTCATCACCCTTGGCGTCACCAGCTTCGGCAAGGTCGCGAGCTGGCTGCCCTGGCTCGATCCGGTGATGCGCTACGGTGGCGCCGCCTTCCTCGTCTGGTACGGGGCAAGGAGCCTGCTCTCGGCGCTCCGGGCCGGCAATGCGCTGAGCGTCGGCGCCTCGGCCGGTCCACGCGGTCTCGCGGCGACGCTGCTGGCCTGCCTCGCCATCACCTGGCTCAACCCGCACGTCTACCTCGATACCGTGGTGCTGCTCGGCACGGTGTCGACCCAGTTCGCCGGCGCCGAGGTCTGGTTCGCCTTGGGCGCCATCCTCGGCTCGTTCCTGTTCTTCTTCGCCCTGGGCTATGGCGCCATCTGGCTGCGCCCGCTTTTCGCCAGGCCCGAGGCCTGGCGCCTGCTCGAAGCCGTCATCGCGCTGGTGATGTGGGCCATCGCGCTCAATCTGCTGCTCGGCTGAACCTCAGAGCACGAACCCCAGGAACCGCCCCACCAGCAGCACCGTCGGCCATAAGACGATCGACACCCCCGCCAGGACCCGCCTGGCCCCCTCGACCCTCAGCAGGCTGAAGGCCAGAAAGTTCAGGCCCGCGACAAAGATCAGCCCGAGCTTGATCCAGAACAGCGGCATCCCGGCATAGTCCGTCGCTCGCACCGCGAACATCAGCGCCCCGGTCAGCACCGCCAGCCCGAAGCCACCCAGCGCCACCCGCCGCAGCAGCCGCACGAACGGCTGCTCGTCGATGCTCCGGATCACCCCGATCACCCTGAGATCCATCAGGATCACGCTGGTCACCAGCCCGCCCACCGCCAGGATGTGCAGCGCGTTGACCACCGGATAGGCAAAAAACGAGGTCTTCAGCGCCTTGATCAGCGCCAGCTGCTCGATACTGCCGAGCAGCGTCTCCACCTAGTTGGCCGGCACACGGGTGGGATAGATATCGTAGGCCTTGCCGCCCACGGTGATGCGCACCGCCTTCATCCGCTTCTCGTTCGGATCGAGCGACCGATTGCCCAGCGCCACCACCTCATCGCCCGGCTTCACCGTATCCTCGGTGAACCCTGAGGCCATGGTTGGTCCCGGCGGCGCCAGTTCCACCCGCCAGACCACGCCCTCGACCTCGAGGTCGAGCGTCGCGTGCGGGTTGCCGACGAATACCGATTTGACTGTCCCGGTGAGTTCGAAGAACCCCTCCTCGGTCCACGCCCAGCCATGGTGCGCCAGCGCCGGCAGCACCGGCATCGCTATGCCGAACGCCGCAACCAGCAGCAGAATGCCACGTCTCCTCATCGGAACCTCCCTTGGGGCCCCCTGCCAAACTGGCAAACAGCCTATGCCTGTCGCCGCCTCGCGACAACGGCTCGATCAGGCGCTATCCGCCTCGGCGAACGTGATCCGGTTGCCGACCGGATCGATCACCGTGCATTCGAGCCCGCCCCATTCAGGCCGCTCCAGCCCAGGCCGGTTGTTCTTGTAGCGCTTGGCGATCAGCTCCGCCTGCAGCTCGGCGACCCCGGTGCAGTTCACCCGTACATGCACGCCGGGCGAGCCGTCACCATGGTGCTCGGAGAGGTGCAGCACGATGCCATCCCGGCTCACCTGCATATAGAGCGGCATTCCCGGCTCGAACCGATGCTCCCAATCCACCGTGAAGCCCAGCCAGTCGACATAGAACTCCCGCGCCTTGATCTCATCGAACGAGCGGAGGATCGGTACGGTCTGCAGATAGGTCAGCGTCATCGGGTTCCTCCTTGTTTGCAGCGCCAAAACTCGCGGAAGTCTTATGGCAGCGACGCTGTCCATCCGCTACCAATAGGGCAACTTGAGGGAGACACATCATGGCTGAAAAGAAGATTCGCTGGGGCATCCTCAGCACCGCCAATATCGGGCTGAAGAAGGTCACCCCGGCGATCATGAAGTCGCCGCTGAGCGAAGTGGTCGCCGTCGCCTCGCGCGACGTGGCGAAGGCCGAAGCGTACATCGCCGAACTCGGTTTGACCGGCAAGGCCAAGGCGCATGGCAGCTACGAAGCTTTGTTCGCCGACCCCAACGTCGACGCCATCTACAATCCGCTGCCCAACCACCTGCACGTGCCCATGACCCTGGCCGCGGCGAAAGCCGGCAAGCACGTGCTGTGCGAAAAGCCGATCGCGCTCAACGCCAAAGAGGCCGAGCAACTCCGGCAACTGCCCAAGAACATTGTCTTTCATGAAGCCTTCATGGTCCGCCATCACCCGCAGTGGCTCCGCGCCCGCGACATCGCCCGTTCTGGCGAGCTCGGCGAACTCCGCACCGTGCGCGGCATCTTCGAGTATTTCCTCACCGACCCCAGCAATGTGCGCAACCAGGCCGATATCGGCGGCGGCGGCATCTACGATGTCGGCTGCTATCCGATCACCGGTTCGCGCTTCCTGTTCGAGGCGGAGCCGCAGCGCGCCGTGTCGCTGGTCGACCGCGACCCGGTGATGAAGACCGACCGCCTCGCCTCGGTGATCCTCGATTTCGGTGGCGGCAAGCAGGCAAGCTTCGTCTGCTCCACCCAGTCGGTCAATCACCAGTCGCTCGAGCTGATCGGCACCAAGGGCCGCGTCGAACTGGTGATCCCGTTCAACGCCCCGGCCGATACCGCCACCGCCATCATCATCGACAACGGCTATTCGCCCGATGGCCACCTCAGCCGCCGCGAGATCATCCCGCCCTGCGACCAGTACACCGAGCAGGCCAACGCCTTCTGCCGCGCCATCCTCGACAACAAATCGCTCGAATGGGGCGTCGAGGACTCCATCAAATCGATGAAGGTCATCGACGCGGTGTTCAAAAGCGAAAAAACCGGCGCCTGGGCCACCGTCTGATCCAGGCTCGATCTCTCCTCATCTCCCCCTTGCGGGGGAGAAAGCGATTTCTAAGGCTTAGCGCCCGTCGCTAAGCCTTAGAAATCGCAAGAGGGGGGACGTTTCGGGCACAGACTCTCCGCGCCCCCTACCCTCGCACCTCCGGCCCCACCAGCCGCTCCACCAGCAGCCGAATCCCCGGCCCCACTTCCCCTGGGCCCCGCGCCTTCCGCTTGATCCCCCAGGCTGCATCGAGCAGCAGCCGGGTCAGTAGTTCGGGCTGTCCAGCCCCCGCTTTCCGCAGTTCCTCAGCCACCATCGCGTCGATCACGTCCTCGGTCGCCCGCACCTCGGGCCGTACCTTTTCGTGCTCGTCGTAGAGTTCGTCGGCGTGCGGCGATTGCCCCAGCAGCCGATCGATCGCCTCGTATTTGGCCGACAGCGCCGCTGCCAGCCGGGCCACCACTGTGCCCTCGCCGGTGAGCGCCGCCACGAACCGCTCGTGCAACTCCACTATCAGCTCGGCGACGATCGCCTCGAACACCGCGTTCTTGTCGCCGAAATATTTGTAGAGCGTGGGCTTGGCCACTCGTGCCTCGGCCGCAATCGCCTCCATCGAGGTGGCGCGCAATCCTTGCCTGAGGATCAGCCGCCGCGCCGCCGAAAGGATCTGCTCCCGCTTGTCGATCTCCGCCACGCCGATTTTCCTTCGTCGATATCTTGAACGAACTGAACGATATTCGTACATATCGTTCAGTTCAACGGAGGGATACCCCAAATGTCCGACCAGCCTGACCGCGTCCTCGTCACCGGCATTTCCGGTTTTCTCGGCGGCCATGTCGCCCTGCAACTCCTCGCCCAAGGCTACACCGTCCGCGGCTCGTTGCGCAGCCTCGAGCGGGCCGAAAAGGTGAGGAAAACCCTCGCTGCCCATGGCGCAGACACCTCGCGGCTGGAGTTCGTCGCCCTCGACCTCCTCGCCGACAAGGGTTGGGCAGAAGCGATGTCCGGCGTGCGCTACCTGCAGCACGTCGCCTCGCCCTTCGTGCTCGAAATGCCCAGGGACAAGAACGACCTGATCCGTCCTGCCGTCGAAGGCACCCGGCGCGCCGTCACTGCCGCCTTCACCGCCGGCGTCGAGCGCGTCGTCGTCACCTCCTCGATTGCCGCCATCGCCTATGGCCATGACGACTACAGCCGCACCTTCACCACTGCCGACTGGACCAATCCCGATAGTCCCAAGGTCAGCGCCTACGCCGAATCGAAGCTGCGTGCCGAACGCGAAGCCTGGGCTGTCGCCGACAGTTTTGGCGCCCGCGACCGGCTCGCCACCATCAATCCCGGCGCCATCCTCGGCCCGCTGCTCGACGAGGATGTCGGCACCTCGGGCCTCCTCGTGCAGCGGCTGCTCAACGGCTCCATCCCGGCCGCGCCGAAGATGAGCTTTTCCATCATCGACGTCCGCGACGTCGCCGCCGCCCAGGTGGCGGCCATGACCGCCCCCGGCGCCGGCGGCAAGCGGCACATCCTCGCCGACCGCGAGATGAGCCTGTTCGAGCTGGCCACCGCGCTCCGCGCCGCGCTGCCCCAGGTCGCTGCCCGCGCCCCGCGCTTCGAGCTGCCCAACTGGGTGGTTCGGCTGATCGGCCTGTTCGATCCGCAGATCGGCTCCAACACCGCCGAACTCGGCCATGTCAGGCGCGTCGACGGCAATAGCGGCCGCCTTCTGCTCGCCCGCCCCACCATCCCCGGGCCCGACGCCGCCGTCGCCACCGCCCGGAGCCTCGTCGCCCAGCGTCTCGTCGCCTGAAAAAAGGACTGGTCCTCGGCGCGCGGATTGGCTAATAAGCGCGCCATCGAAGCGGGGCTGTAGCTCAGTTGGGAGAGCGCATCGTTCGCAATGATGAGGCCAGCGGTTCGATTCCGCTCAGCTCCACCACTTCGATCTAGAGCGTTGATCCCGCTCAAACCCTCTGAAATCCAAACGTTTTCTGTCCTCACTGCTCCACAACCCTGCTACACATTGGGTATGGACGACATGGGCAAGTATCCCGGCCTCGTGCTTCGCGGATCGGTTTTCTACTATCGCAGACGCGTCCCAGAGGACGTGCGGAACGGCATTGCCGCGAACCGAGAGCGATGGAACCGGCTATCAGTGAACCCCGGTGCACCGCTCCACGACTGGCGCGAGCTACTTCAAGAAGACGGAACGGTACGAGGGGTGATCATTCGGTCACTCAAGACCGGCGAGCGACCCGAAGCGGAGCGGCGCTATCTCGCCACCGCCAGCAGCATCGCCAACAAGCTAGCCGAGATTGTCGCGCGTATGTCAGCGGAGGAGCCCATCGCAACCGACGACCACCTGCGGGAAATCGCCAGCAGATACTACTCCGACAGGACAAGGGGCGCTGAAGCCGAGTTTGGGGCCCTCACAGCCGACCAGTCGCAAATCGTTGAGAACTGGCGCGAAGACCTTGCGGCCATCGCGAGCGGTAGCGACGTTTTTAGGAGGGCCCTTATGTCACGCGCAGCAGGGCTCCTCTCAGCGAGCGGGTTCGTTGCTGACGCGCACACCTCTAGCACTCTCGGTGGCTACCTCATGAAGGCCGAGCGTACGTTTCTAGAGCAGCAAATCTGGGAGTGGGAGACCGAGCAAAACATCTGGGACCGAGATCAAGAACCGGCGGAGCGACCTAAGGTGGCCGCCCTGCTCGCCCAATCCGAAGGTTCACGACCTGACGTCGCGGCCGCCCCAGAACGAGTGCCTCGGCCCCCTCGGCGACTTGTCTCCATGCGGGATGTCTACAAGCGCTACCTTGTTCGGAAGGCCACTGCAGATCGGCATCACAAGACGCTGGGCAAATACGACTACGTATGGCGCCTCATCGAGGACTGTTTCAACGTGGACAAACCGATGTCCGAAATTTCGCGCGACGACACAAGTCGTTTCGAGGATATCTTGCGACGCCTGCCGCCCAACTGGCGGAAAAACAAGCGGCTTAAGGGCCTTCGTGCGCCGGAGGTTGCCGTCGAAGCTTCTCGCCTTGGCATGAAGCCGATTGGTCCGAACACCCTGTATGGCTACCTCTCTAACCTGTCGGCGTTCTTTGCATGGGCCGAAGCCGAGGACTTTGTAGAGAAGAACCTCGCACACGGGCTGGCTGAAAAACCCACGGGCAAGACGGCCCCGAGCCGGGTGAAGTTTGAAGACGACGACCTCTCAATCCTCTTCGGCGCAAACTACCGGACTGAGGCGCGCAAATATGGTGGCCTGAAGCCGCCTCCGCCCCCGGATGAGTTACCCGATGATCCTCGATACTGGGCTCCCATAGTGTCTCTGTTCACAGGCATGCGACTTGCCGAGATATGTCAGCTTACTCGCAAAGAGGTTCGGGAGTTTGACGGCGTCCCTTGCATCGTGACCATGTGGGATGTCAGCGACGAAACCGACTATGACGATCGGGAGGAAGACAAAGTCGTTCGGTCGATGAAATCTGCGGCGGCACAGCGGGCAATTCCGCTGGTAGATGAACTCCTTCGTCTGGGTTTTTGGGAGTTTGCTAAGCGCTTGCCAGATGGCAGCAGCGCCCGGCTGTTTCCAGCGCTCAAGCCAAATAAGCACGGTTACATTGCAGCGCCCATCTCGCGCTGGTTCAACCGGTACAAGGCGACTGCTGGTGTCACAGACACGCGCAAAGTCTTCCATAGCCTGCGGCACACCTTCCGGAGCGCAATGGCCCGCGCTGAGGTCAGTCATGACATAGCTGTGCGTGTCGGCGGATGGTCATCACGCGGTTTGTCTGACCACTACGGCAGATCGGACAACTTGGTGAAATTGGCGCACCAGCAACTGAACCGTATACGGTATGAGAGGCTCGATCTGTCGCACCTTTATCCCCCAGCAATTCCACAAATCGAACTGTTAAGAGAGATTTAGTTCGATCCTTAATCCTCCCGCGCTAAGGCTATGCAACTTGGTATTTGGGACGGCATAGTACTGGCATGCAATCAAGTACCTCCCTCTCTGAGCGTCAAAAAAATCCATGTCTGAGTTTGGTCCGTTTCACAGGAAGAAGGCTCCCAAGCAGCGATACGATGATGTCTTGAAGCAGGAGGCCTCCAGCGAGATTTGGGGGAAACCACTGAGGCTGGGCGGCTTGTTCCCTAAGGTGAAGGCCTACAGCATGCCGCTATGCTTCGGTATTGCTGCTGGAATAGAGTGCGCGGACGGTGAAGGCATCGAGTTCGTCACGGCAGTCCCACCCTCAGAAGTCCTCCCCAATGGGGTGGTATACTGGACATTGGGAGAGACGCCTGTTCCCGGTCTCCGAAAGATCGATGACGAGACAATTGCTCTCACAGTCACCATATCGAAGGTTGTATACAGCGAACGAGGAGAGAAGCCCAATGAGCCTCAGCGAAACGCTCCTGTTCATCCATAAGCCGATCGCCGACATCCTTAAGAGTGCCGGACCGGCCTCCCACGCCGCTAAGTTCGAGATTGATGGCGAAACTGCATACCTATTTGAAGGTGCAAGCCCCGAGACAGCACTGTTCGGGCTGACGGCTGATCCGAACGCTCCGAAAGGCCACTACTGGACCCAGCTTCTTCACCGAGAGAGCAAGAATACGAGAGCCCTAGCCGCAGCCTTGCAGGCCTTGGGCGTAGGCAAAGAAGAAATCGTATCTGCCACAACCGGGAGCGGAGTGCCCATTGTCGATGTAGCGGCCGTGCGCGAGTACCTGAGTGAAGCCCCAAGGGCGGACAGTCGTCCAATACCCGGTCAAAGGACGGTCCAGAAAGGACCAACTAATGACAGTGAATGGGTGGTGATTGACGCCGCGCAGCGACCAATAGCTGACTTAGCCAAGTACGTCGCAAGAGGACTGAAAGTAGGGGAAGCGCCGAGCCGATTTGTTTTGGTAATTAACTTCAGAATGGTCAAGCAGGACAAAATGTGGGCTGACAAAAATTGGAGACCTCTGAGGAAATGGCACCGCGCGGCAGATGGCACGAAGACATTTAGCAGAATAAGACGACCTATCCGCCCGGTGCTTCTCAAGCTAGCGCTGGAACGCATACATGGCCGCAGGGTCTCAAGCTATTGGAGGCATGTCATTGTACTCTACGATGATGACGTTTCTTCGGTGAGCGAACGGCTCACGCGAGCAAAGACGCTTTTGGTTGGAAATACCGCAACTGCAACAAAGCTGCAAAAGCTCACGCACGCATCGGTTTCGGTATCAAAAGAATTGGCCGCGTGAACACCCTACCGATCTGAACAGTCCGCCCCTGATCTCCTCATGGCGGGAGACAAAGTGCACGTTGCAGTTGTCGATGTAGGATCACCGGCAAAAGGCAACCTTGGCTGGTGGATTACCGGTCCGGTTGTCGAATTGGGATCGAAAGCCGCTGCGACCGAAGGAAATACTCGTCTTCTAGGCATTTGTTTCTGGAGGTCTCTCTGACGGACACGCGGCGGACGCTCGGGCCGAAAAACAGGTGACCATATTGAAACCCGGTGGTGGCTGACCACCTCCGGTAACTCAGGCAATACAGAGCGACGGGCTGTGCACAACAACGCGATGTATGTAGATAGTGCGCCAGCGTCAGACCACAGGGGCCTCACTTGCGCATCTTCGTTCAACCGCCAGCCCGGCGTCCCTCGCGGGTTCAGGCCGATGACGCCCTGATACTAGTTGGGAACACTTGGAACGACTACGGATACCGCACCTTGTATGCGGCGTTCCGACAGCTTGGCCAGTCATTTCACGAGATCGGAAACGTCAAAGTTCTGTCGAGAACTCAGAAAGTCGGCGAGGTTCCGCTGCCACAAGAGGAACTGCCGGGTGGCATCCTGCCGGACGAATACATCTCGCTGGGCAACAGCATCGATTATTACGAGCGCCTCATCGAGATGGGCGCCGAGTACGCCGTTGAAGTTCTTGCAGCGCTGAAGGACGCGACGCGGGATGAGAGCCTGAGAACCTCGTTCTCCGACGTTGAGGCCTATGGCGTTTCCCTAAATCGCGATCGATCTGATGCCGAGACGTTTTATAGAGAGGCGCGAAACACCATTGAGAGTGGCGGCCCCCTACCTCAGGAGGCTGGTTTCGAGTTTGCCTTTACGCCGGGGCCGGACGGAGAACCGATCCGGTTTGAGTTTGGCTCTGGCCACATAGGAGGGTTTGGCGATCCGGGTCCCTCTCGTCGCGTGGCCGTGCTTGTCGGCGCCAACGGCGTTGGAAAGACCCGCCTCCTAGCTCAGATCGCCCGCGTCGCGTACGCGGCTCCAAGGGACCGGGACGAACTTCGAGATGAAGGGGTCATTGACGGTAGCCCAGCTTTCCCGAGCATCGTTGCCGTTTCTTACAGTTCTTTTGATGACTTCGATCCCCCGAGGCTAACCGGGGATGACCCCTTGCAGGTGGCTAGGCAATTACGTGAGGGTACAGGACGCTACACCTATTGCGGAATACGCGATGTAGCTGCGAAATTTGAGAACCCTGACGAACCGACCCGGCTGCTCACCCCAGACCAACTGGCAACGCTGTTTGCAGAACGCATTGAAACCGTCAGGTCGCTAAATCGATGGCCGATGCTCACGAGAGCGCTCTTGCCTGTATTGTCGGAGCCTTCGTTCCCATTGGGCTTCGAACGCGGGAGCGTCCCTGCAAGATTTGTCCTTGACCATTTTCTGGCGGACGACCCACGAAAGGTCTTCGGACTGCTGTCTAGCGGCCACAAGATCGCTATGCATCTTCTGGCAAGTCTAGCCGCTACGCTGAACCGGCGTGGTCTAGCGTTGATTGATGAACCGGAAACACACCTGCACCCGCCGCTGCTAGCGGCCCTAATGACTGGATTGCGCAACATCCTCGATACCCTTCAGTCTTACGCGATTGTTGCCACGCATTCGCCCGTCGTTGCGCAAGAAACGCTAAGCAGTCAGGTCTTGATCATCGGGATTGGTGGAGCCTCTAAGGCAACGCGACGCCCGGACATAGAGACTTTCGGCGAGAATACGGGAACGCTTACCAGAGAAATCTTCGGCCTTCACCCGGACGCAGCCGACTACACCAAGGTGCTTGACCAGATGGTAGCGACCTATGGGAGCATCGAAGCCTTGGAGGCCCATCTCGGCGCACCGCTGTCAGGACAGGCTCTAGCTTACGTTTCTTCTGCTATCGCCCGGCGGTCCTAATGCGCACTCTCGATTTTCAGGCGGCAGGCGTTTCGCCGCCAATGGAAACACTGGATAAAGCGTTAGGTCCGGGCAACGAACTCAAGGGACGGCCACGAACACTTATTGAGCGTCTCTTCGAGCGGTATCTCAAGTGCCTTGGAAGACCGGACTTGGTTCGAAAGTCCCGCTACTTTTCTGGAGCGCCCGGAAAGCCGATCGAGACCGCCTACCGCCAGACATACAAAGGTAAACGAATTTACGGGGTTCGACAGAGCTTGCAGAAGCTCGTCGGCAATCGCTGCCCTAGTTGCGGAGGCTCAAGACCTACCGAGCTAGATCATCATCTTGCTAAGACCGACTATCCCGAGTTCTCAGTATTGCCGATCAATCTGGTACCGTACTGCGGCGGGTGCAACGGGAAGAAATCAGATCGGCAAGTTGCCGATCCAGAGAAGGCCTTCATACACCCGTATCTCGACATAGTCCCGGACGTCCCATACCTGACTGTAGCCATTCAACAGAACGCTTCGGTGACCGCCCAGATCGCCTTTGATGCGAATGCAGCGCTGGGCAGCGACCTACTTAAGAAGCGAATGGCCCATCAGTTCGAAACCGTCGATGTGCCAACCCAGCTTGCGTCTGAGATCGTTGAGTTCCTCGAAGAGCACGCTGACAACATTGCGGGCGCAGGTTTGCCAGATGGCGCCCCCGTGTCGAGCTATCTTGCTTCGACCGCTGACAGAGTGGCAGCACGACTTGGTCATTCCTTTTGGAAGGTTGCCATCCTGAGGGCGTTGGCGGCCGACGCAGTCTTTTGTGCTGGCGGCTACAAGGCGCTGCTCAAACCTTAGAGCGCGGCAACCTTTGAGCGCGGCGTCTCAATGGGGCGGGGTCTTACGGGATCAGCAATTAGCTCGAATAGCTGTCCCACATGAATGTCTCATTGCCTTTTGCGTGCATGTCTCTATACTTCTAAGAGTTCATTGAGACAAGAAGTGACCTATGGCACTTGTGGGGTATGCACGAACTAGTACGGCGGAACAGGTCGCTGGGCTGGAGGCCCAAATTCGGGACCTGCGCGCTGCAGGAGTTCAGGAAAATGAGCTTTTCGTGGAGCAGGTGTCTTCCGTCGGTCAACGCGGCAAACTGTCAGACGCAGTGCGCTTCCTACGGAGAGGTGACACCTTTGTGGTCACCAAGCTCGACAGGTTGGCTCGCTCAGTCGTCAACCTTCAGGAAATTTTGGACGATCTAGCCGAGAAGGAAGTTGCACTTCGTATCTTAGATTTCGGAGGCGGGGTTGCCGACACGGGTTCGGCTCAAGGCAAACTGATGCTGAACATCTTCGCATCAATAGCCCAGTTTGAGCGGGAGATAATGCTGGAACGTCAGCGCGAGGGCATCGCCAAAGCCAAGGCTGACAAGAAGTACAAGGGCCGCGCCCCCACGGCGAAGCGGAAGTCGGACGATGTGCTCAGGATGTCCAAGGAGGGCATCGGCGCGTCCGAGATCGCTAAGCGTTGCGGCATTGGCCGAGCGTCCGTCTACCGAATACTAAAGGAAGGGGCCGCCTAGCGCCGTCGGGCTGCCAAGCCTTTCTAAACGAACGATCGTGCATAAGAGAACCATCGTGTTCTCAGAAAATCGTCTAGCTATGACCGTCGCCCAGCATGTGAAGGATGCCGTCAACCTGACGGCCACGAAGTTGAAGGAAAAGTACCCCGAAACTTACGATAGCTGGCGCAACATGAAGCAGCGCGCCAAGGACGAAGGTACCCCGGTTCACCCGGATTTCGAGGACTTCGATAGCTTCTTGGTCCACATGGGTCCCCGCCCTAGCCGGAAGCACACCGTGGACCGCAAAGATTACGGCGACCCCGAGTACTCCCCTGAAAAATGTCATTGGCTCGACAAGGCAGGGCAGGCCAACAATCGGTCAACTACCCTATGGCTTACGGTGCAGGGAGAGACGAAGTCCCTCATGGACTGGGCCATCGCCACCACTCAGAAGCCGGACACGCTGCGGAGCCGCCTGAAAAAGCGATGGACGCACGACGAAGTCGTCTACGGCAAGAAGTCCCGCAATCGAGAGCCCAGCGCTGCCGTAACACCACACAAGAGCCAGTTTCCGTGGCTGTCGCCTGAACGGGCGGCCAAGTACGAAAGGGGCTATCGGGATCACACCGAGGGCCTGAGCCCCCGACCCACCCCATATGAGTACTACCTTCGCCGGCTCACGAACGCGTTGCGGCGACTAGAGATGGACATCACTTACTATCGCGACCTCCTGCGGGTTCCCGAGCTTACCGATCCTCTGCTCCCCCAGCCGACCCCTGAGGACATACTCCCCAAGATTGAGTGGATGGAACAACAGAGAGACCGGTTCACTGCCGAGATAGAGCAGGCTCATAGTTTTCAAGTCCGGAAGGCTGATTGATCCTAGGGACCATCAAGCCGGGGCCAATTTGGCGCCACGGCAGGTGTACGTAAATGCGAGTGACCGTCAGACTGCTCTCACTTGTGGAGCGGGAGCGACGGGTAATGGTCGGCCGAAGAACCAACTTGAAGTATGAGCCCAAGCTCACGTGGGAGCAGGTCAGCGCCATTCGGCGGGACTATCGCTGGCACTCACGGGAGGCTGGATGCGCAGCGCTGGCCAAACGGTACGGCGTAAGTACCAACACCATCCACAAGATCATTCGAGGCAAGGTTTGGCGTGTGCGGACCGGCGACGGCAACCAGTCCCTACCCCAACTGCGCAGACCTAGCTGGAAAGCTCTTGCCGTTGTGGATCAGAAGATCGACGGACATCTCGCGGCCCTGATGCGGCTGGTTCAGTAAATTGCAAAATCACCCCGCAGGGGGGCCATTGCAATTGGGCCTACAACTCGCGGAAAATGCTGACCTGCAATAGGAGTTTCCTTCGAGGTCGCGTCTCGTGACACACTGCTAACACATTGATTTTGCATCATAATGTCTATGAGAGAGACATTCTGGATGCTGGAAAAACTGGGGCGGGTGCGGTTGTCCGAGCACTTCTACCTCCGCCAGTTCCTCTACTCTGAGATTGGCGCAGCGTTTGGCATACCGAATGTGCCGGACCACCCAGACCTAGCGATTGAGACAGGCACACGCCTCTGTCAGGACGTGCTGGAGCCACTTCAACGACTGGTCGGCCCCATCGTGATCCGATCGGGATTTCGATCGGCTCGATTGAACGCTTTCGGTGCCAAGCACCGGCTCAAGTGTGCAGCGAATGTCAAAAACTACGCCCGCCACATCTGGGACCATCCTGATGCCGATGGCCACAAGGGTGCCGCTGCCTGCATCGTTGCACCCCGGTTCAACGACCTCCATTCCGGCATCAGCGGTAAGACCGCACTCGCCGAAGTCATAGACGCTCGCATCGACTACCACGCACTGGTGTTCTTCACCCACAACGCGTTTACGATCGGGTGGCACGAGCGACCAGTTCGAAGCATCCGTCCCAGTCATCTCGATCCGCGCCAGACGTCAGCGCAGGAAAGCGTAGATGACGCGTCACCTCCCTAGTCCGCCCGAACCACCACACGGGCCAATTCGAGACACAGGGCGAGTTGCCGGTCGGACATCTGACGAGCCAGCGTGAGCAGTTCGGCAAGGGCCTTCTCCTGCTTTGGCGTTGCACCCTGCCCTTCGAAATCGAAGAAGTCCCGGAGCGGTACGCCCAGCACCCTTGCCAGCCCCTCCAGTGTCTCAAGATTGGGAAGGCTTATGCCGCGCTCAATCGCAGAGATTGTGTCGATACTGCGCTCAAGCTTCGCGGCAAGTTCACTCTGGGAGAGACCCTGCCCCCTCCGCGCCGCCCTAACCCTAAGTCCAACCCGCTCACGAATGTCCATGCCGCAGTTTGGCTACGGATCGTTGGGACGAAATGGGGGTAGACTACGGTTTTTTGGATGCTACCGTATCAGCGCTACGACTATGATTTAGCTTTCGTGGGCAAGGGCTTGTGGTGCCGAACGCCGCAGGAGCCCACCCTCGCCGAATTGCGCACAAACTCTTGGGAAGCCATGTCAACAGCCCTCGCCGTACTCACACTCATTTTGATCGTCGCCTTCATCTTCGGCATCGCCCTCGGTCTGTTCTTTCGAGGACGCAGGAAACGCGGCTGGCTGATTGCCGCAGGGAGCTTCGTCGCCTTCGTGGCAACCTTCAACGTTTCCATGTCCGTCGTGGATCGCGAGGCTGTAGATCAGGGGTTCCTCAGTGCGTCTGACAGGAGTGCGGCGAAAGCGGCCGGTTACTCTGATCCCGCGACTTGGCAAACGAAGCGCGCCGAGGTCGCTTCCGCATCGGAGAAGAAGTCCGAACCGGTGGCCCCCACCGAGATCGAGCAGGAGATCACCGAAGTGGTCGCGGTGGCAGCGAGCAAGTTTGGGACCGACGCGCTGTCGGCCTATTGCGACGGGTACCACAAGACGATCGCCGTCATTCGCGAGGCCGACGACAAGTTTGGCATCGAAGGCACCGACGAGAAGATGGACTGGATCAATGAACGAGATGAAGCGATCGGCAGGCAGACAGAGAAGGCCATTGGCGTTCCTGCCACGGAGTGGCTGGCGATCGCCAGCGCGGAGCGATGGGACCAACGCTGCGAGGGACTAGCGCGCGGCTGGCTGCTGATTGAAGACGCCGACCTTCTTGCTGCCGGGGATGGGGACGCCCACGTGGTCACGCGCGCCCTTCAGGCGGCGTATGAAGGCAAGGTCAAAGCGGGTTCCGGTCTGCCGTTCTCCAGATACCGCTCTGCGACCTGCAACTGGAAGGAACTTGAAGGGTACCACTTCGCCGCGTGCACGCTGACCGGAGGGCAGAACGGCTTCAGGAGCGATCCGTACCTCTTTTTCGTCGGCAGCAAGGCTGGTGCCCCAGTGATCGTTCCTCTCGACAACGATCACATGACTGAGCCGTCCTATCGCGACATCGACACAAACAAGACGGTGGTGCCGGTGGGCTGGTATGTGGGTCCCCAACCCTTCATCCCTGTACCGTACACTCAGATAAGGGCCCTGTTTGAGTAGGTAACGCTGAGCCGACAAATGTCCGAAAACGTCGAGACATGGAAAGCCCGGCTCACAGGCACGCCAAGCCTCATGCTGGGTTGGTCAACGGCGGAGGGGAAGGGAAACGAGCTTTCCTACCTCTTGCTGCCGGTCGAGTTCATAGCTCCGCGCGGTAGGAGTGTTCCGGGCGTCCTGTCGATCTTTGCAACAGATGTGCTGGATGCGGCGGATGCTGGACTGATCGCAGATGGCCCCGGTCCGGGGAAGACGGCAACTATCGCTACGACCCGAGCGCAGTTCTCAGACTTGGTGGGGTTTGTTCAAGCTGGTCGAGTTGGCGACTTTCAATTGCATGCGCAGAACCCCCGTGGGCGGGAGCGCCAACTCGTTAGCTGGTCGGTTGCAATTGCCTTGCGGTAGGCCCTCGGCCATAGCAGGTGCGCAAACGCCGCCTATAGATCTATGCAACCACCCGTGGCATGGTCTATGCCTGCTTCGGAAAGAACGCGGGGGCGAGGCGGTTGCGAGCCATTGATGTGTATTCGGGTGTCGGCGGCTGGTCTCTGGGCCTGCGCCTTGCCGGTATCGATGTTGTCACCTCGTACGAATGGAGAGAACACGCCAACACGACCAACCGAGAGAACAACCTTCATCCCACCGCCACAGTAGATGTTAGAACCGTTGACCTAACCTCCCTTCCCGCTGGCATTGACATCGTAGTGGGGAGCCCGCCCTGCACCCAATTTTCTCTCTCGAACCGAGGAGGCCAAGGAGACATTGGTGATGGGTTGGTGGACGTTCGGCGCTTCTTCGAAATTGTCGAGGCTACGAACTGCCGATACTGGGTCATGGAAAACGTCCCTCGGCTCGCCTCAATCATTCGTCAGGAGCTAGCACCCAAGGGGCGACTGGCGCGGTTCGGCCGATTGCGCCATGACATTCGCGTCTTCGACCTAAATGAGTTTGGGCTACCGCAGAAGCGGCAACGATGCCTAGTCGGCAACATCGACTTTGACCTACTCTCAACATACGCGGGAAGGCTGCCGGCACGAACGCTCGGCGATGTCGTTGCGGCGCTAGCTCAGGACCCAGTAAAGGATCCCCTGTACGGCGTCTCGGTAGCGAGGGCTTCGCTGAGGGACCACGTTCAAGAAGCCCCCCTCGACGCCGAGGAAATGCGGATCAACCGGGCCGCTAAGCGGTTGCATACGATCTATAACGCGATGCCCTTTCCTGACCGGCTAGATCGCCCATCGAGAACAGTCACTGCGACGTGCACCCGCGTCTCACGTGAGAGCATCGTCATTCAGGACGGCTCCGCTGGCACACATAGGCGCCTCACGTTGCGTGAGAAGGCGTCCTTGCAAGGATTTCCCATTACCTTCCAGTTCTTCGCGGATCGCCACGCCCACAAGGCGGAGATGATCGGAAATGCGATGCCACCACCTTTCGCCTATCTGATCGGAAAGGCGATCTGCGGCGTTCCCGCCCTGTCGCTTGTTCCCGTCTCAGACCATAGTGAAAAGCTTGCCCTACCCACCGCCGCGCCGCCGCAGACGTCGCCGGAAACAAGTGGCAGGAAGTACAGCCTAGACCGACGCTTCCGGTTCGCTATTCCCTCGCTCCACTTGAAGAGCGGTGTTCGCTTTGAACTCAGGAATTACACCTTCAGGGAGCCTTGGTTTTGGGCGATGGAGTTCTACTTTGGGAGTTCCAAGCACATACACAGCATTGCAATGTCCTCCGACGTGCTCGGGCCCCTCCTGCCAGCCGGAACCGACGGACTGACGCTGGCACTCGCTACAATTCGCAGCGACATTTCAGCGATGGACATCGATCGCATGCAATCGGTGTGGAGCCGTAAGGGGCCCGGAGGCACTTGGCCGTTCGCCCTTCTGGACTACCTCTCGGATGCGGCCGAGACCCTGCACGACTTAACCAGCGCTACACCGGATGGACTGTCTCTCAAGGCGATTGAAGACGTTCTCTGCCGACAGTTTGGGAGCACGTTTGGAAAACTCGTAGGGATCGAGAAACTTCGGCGAAATGCCCAGAGAGTGCACGCCGGATTGATACTGGGTTCAACGGTCAATGACCTGCTGGTCCCCTCGATCGCACCCATGGAGCAGAACCAAGCTCAACGAGCATAGACGCGCCTAGCTCTCCCCAGTGAAAATCTTCTTCACTTTGCCCCAAGTTTCCTCGGGAAGCTGCCGCATGATCTTCAGCATCTTGGCATCGCCGCTAGCGAGGATTTGCCTCCGAACGGTGCCTGCCATTGCTTCCCCCTCTTGAACGTCGTCTTCGTCAATGTCCATGCCGCGAGAGATCGCGCCAAGCCGGAGCGCTTCGTCCAGCGTCAACGTGAACTCGGTCGCAAAACTGTGTCCACAGTGCTGACACTGCTTGGCACTGAGTTGATTGAGACCACCGCAGTCCGGGCAGGGCTTGAACTGCTGCGGCCGCTTCGGGAACTCGTGCCCACACGCCTCGCACGTGGTGGCGGCAAGCGGAGCCTCGGTTTCGCAGATCGGACACTTTTTGGTCCTCGCGGGCCCTTCGTCCTTCAGCGCCTTGGGGGACATCTCGTCTTCGACACGACGAGCATATTCCTCCAGTGTGTTGAACGATGGCATCACAACGTACGCACGGGTGTCATCGTCGGGGCCAGCCGACCGCACGACACGGCCGATGCCTTGTCGAAAGGCGAGTTCGGTCAAAGCATACGGGAGGTAAATCAGAACCCGCAGACGTGCAATGTCCACCCCTTCGCTGATCATAGCGACGGATACTAGCCATCGCTTTTCAGTGTGACGAAACCCATCGATCTTGTTCTCCACGTTCGGCGTATTGTGGTGAACGAGCACGGGCCTTTCACCCTCGATCCGTTCGATCAAATCGACCATGTACTCTGCGACGTCGATGGACGGAGCAATCACCAGCCCACCTGCCGTAGGCATGCGATAGCGCAAGTCGCTCAACTTCTCGCTGGCCCATTGAACCATCGTGCCCTGATAACCATCGACCCTTGGCAGCGTCGTCCCGACGTCGTACTGCGGCGTGCACGCCAGCCGATAAAAGTTCAGAGCCCGCTGTAGGCCGGGTATTCGCTTAAGGGTGGGCGTTAGCTCGGTTTCGCTCTGGCCAGAAACCAAAACCTTCTCGCCATCTTCAAGATCGACTGTGAACTTGCCCTCGTGCCTATGGAAGGTCGCTGGGCGGCAATAGTCCAGATCAACAGCCTCACCGTAGGTTAGGGTGTAGGTTCCACCCTCGGGAAAGTCGATCGCCCCAGCGTCATCGTAGGCAAGCCACAGCGACTTCTGGCGATCAGACCTGATGGGTGTCCCGGTGAGAATGAGGACATACTTGGCCTCCGAAAAGGCACCCGCCGCTCCCACACCCCAAGCTGCCTCTACGGCTGCATGATGATGCTCGTCACAGATGACGAGAACCCGAGAGTTGCTGCAGAGGGCTTGGAAGGCATCCTGAAGGCTCTGCACCGCCGCCCACGTGGCACACACGTCAAGATCGACCTGCTCGTCTGCGCCCGTTACTCGGGCCATGAACCGGCCTGTTACTTGGTGAAAATCCTTAGCCCACTGGCGGACCACCTCCACTCGGGGCGCGATGACAACCACACGATCGATTAGCCCCATGTCAATGAGGCTCTTGGCAATCACGCAAGCCGCAATCGTCTTGCCCGCCCCCGGCGCGGCGTTGATCAGGAAGTGCCGGTCTGTAGCATCCTCGACCAACCACTTTAGCGCTTGCTGCCGAGCTTTGCTCTGCCATTCGCGTAGTTGCATTACGGCTGATCCCTTCTTGCTATTGCAGTCGGAACATAGGGCCTGCCCATTCAAAATGAGCGTCGGGCCGCCCTTCGAAAAAGGGAGTACGTGATCAGCATGAAAACTCCTGCCGATCTTCCTGCCACATATGGCGCACTTTCCCCCACCCGTCAGCCAAAGGATAAATCTCTGACGCTTAGAGAATAGCCGCCTCACCTGCTGATACGATACTCAGTCAACATGATCTCGCGGATAGGAAGGTTCGGCGGAGGCTTGAGCACCGCGTGTTTGTTAATTCGAACCATCGCCGCAGCGTAGGCGATCTTCCTCGTATCGACTACGAAGCCCTGACCTCGCAACTCATAGACAAGCTCGGGCAAATTCGACAGGCCGAAAAGGACCAACGCTTCAAGCCTTGTAAGGGGCTCCCCCGATAGCAGGTGCTCCTTTGCAGCTAGAGCGATCCCGTTTACGTCTGATACCGCCATTCTGGCCCCAACAATCTTTCCACTCGCGTCCGCAGATACCTAATCTGATCCCCGCCCACGTTGTCTAGGGACCGAAGGAAACGCCCTTCATACTCCAAAATTTGCCATCCGCCGTCGCTCATGGCGCGATCTACGCTAAGCCTATCAAATGAATTGCCGTCCCGGGGATCGGCAAAATATGTCAGAGATGCTGTCTCATCCGAATAGGCGCGCACTATTTCATTGGCGAGCCTTAGGAGGTCACCTGAAGCAACGGTTCCCTTAACCGATGCGCGTAGTTCTAAGTAGACCTGCCTTACAAGTGCGGGTTTATTCATTGTGCCCCCGTCCAACATGAACGTGGGGTAAGGACCGCCAATGGTCAAGGTGCTTGCAAATACGTGCGCTTCTTTACCCTGCCACGCGCTGCGGTTCTTAGCCGTTCCGACTTTTACTGGGCCTTGGAACGAAGTACCGTTGGCACTCTATCGCTTGATAGGCGCAGCACCTATCTGCTACACATTAGGTGGCAGCAGCGTCGCAGAGCGATTGATTTTAAAAGGTAAATCTGGCTCAGCGGAGCGTCCGCTCAGCTCCACCACTTCGATTTCCGTCAAGGACTTAGCTAGCGGTTTTGCTTGGTGGGACAACCAAGTAAGACATTGGCTTTGTTCAATCCGAACTACCTTCAGCGTTCTAGCCACCGCGTTTCCACTTCCGCTGGACGCTGCCCGCCTCGGTTACGGCTCTCAAACCAGCTCGATTCGACTGTCGCTGAACAATCGCTGTCCCACCGCCCATCGGTGATCCAGCAGTTCCGTGCGTTTCAGTCAATTGTGGATGCCGCGACAATAGAGCAAACGAACGGCGACGCTTTCCATCGCCTTGACTTTGAAAGGAGCAATCGTATCGTTGCCCCCCGGACGAGGGGCAAATAATGACGCAACCGCAGCATCAACGGCACAGCGGCTGGCGCAACTGGCTATGCACGGCTGCGGTCGCCCTGACTGTCATCGCAAGCTCCGCGGTGTTTGTCTTCGGTCAGTATGCATACGTGTCGAATGGCGTTCTGTTCTGGACGACGATCGCCTCTATTGTAGCCTTGTCGTTCTGGTCGAGCTGCATGGAAGCCGCCTATTCGACGATCAATAGCGATCAGAACCCCGTCGCTGAGAAAGCCACAGCAGAACTCGACGCGCTTGGCCAGACCTGGGTACAGACCACTGCGGAAGCGGGAAATGCCGCCGCCATGACCAAGAAGACCGTCAAGGTTCTGGCACAACTCCAGGCGCGCCGGAACGTCCTGGTGGGGCGACATCGAATGGCCAGCGGAATCGATCGCGCGGAGATCGTTGGTGCCTTTGCATCCCTTAGCGTCCTGCTCAACCTATCCTTGGGCATTGTTTTGCCGATTGCGTTAGCGAGCCAAATCGCCCCTACTTTGGTGATCGACCTCACCGCCATTTATGCGTGGCTTCAAAGTTACCTCGTCCTGCCACCCGGCATTCCAATGAAGTTCGATCTGACGAGCCAAAAATCGTTGGTCTTCGTCGCGACGACCGTTCCCATCCTCCTCGCCGGAAAGATCATCCCAAAGACAATCGGGTTGAACTCAGCCGGGTTTTGGATCGGAAAATTCTCGGGACTCGCAAGGATCGTCCAAGTCGCTCTTGGCTGGATCAGCGTCGGCACCAGTTGGGTGTTCCAACCTAAAAGTTAGCCTTGAAAGAAAAAGAGATCCCGGAACACGTCATCTGGGCCCTTCCGACGCATGACAGAGGCTCCCTGAGCTTCCACCGTTATCAACGCATCGGACGTCAGTTTGAACGCCTTGTCGTCGAGCGTGAAATTGAAAACCTTCACCTCGCGTCCCGGATTGCCGTGGGATGGAATCGTGCGTAGGTAAACGGAGCCGCCAACACCGTTGCCGGACACAGTGTCTTCGTTGATAACAGCTTGGGAAATATCACGATAATCGATCGTAATATTCTCGATCTGAATGGACCTTCCATTCGGATGCACTTTGCCTTCCGGTACCAAGTGGGTTACGGGCCGGGAGAATGCGCTGGTGAGATCACGCTTCCTGCCAAATGAAAACTTCATGGCCCGCTCGGTCCTTCGATCTATTCTTTCATAAGATAACACCAGCACATTGACTCTTCAAGGCGATTGCTGAAGTGTGACGGTGGCGTCACAATGCCCCACATGATCCAACAAGGACCACCAAGATGGGCTTAGGGAGCCCGGTGCAACCGCTCTATACCCGCAAGGCACGCCTTATTGGTGGCGAAGCGCTCCTGGCGAGTGCGGGCGCGACTCTGGACGAAATCGGGACCTTTGCTGAGTGCCACGTGAACACTGTCAGCGACGCGCTTCGAGGACGAGCGAAACTCTATGTCAAAGCGCACCAGATATTTACGGCGCTGAACATGAGGCTGTTTAATTCGGCGAGACGATCGGCTCATGTCGAATATCAAACTGCGGGAACCTTCCAGACCGACCCTACACTGGAGGACTGCCTCGTATTCTACGGACTCGAGCGCCACATGAAGGCATCCCGATTGAGCGTGCCCACACTCGCAAGTGAGGTTGGAGTGCAGCCGGTGCTCGTTGAGAATGCGAGACGACAATGGCCTGTCGACAAGGACGTCGTCTCGGCAATCCGTGACGCGTTGGAGAAGCGCGGCAGTGAGATCGATCCGCTCCATATAGTCAATTAAGCCTTGATGACCGCGAAAACTGGCCTTGGAGGCTAGGCCCATTGGTGGCTGCGGCGTCTGAGACTCTCTTCGGGCGGGTCAGACGCTAGATGCGCTCTCAGTGGGCGACCTCCATGGCCTCGGGAACAAGCGCGGGGTTCTCTCCGGTTGAACAACTGAACATGTCTACCGGATTCCGGTCAGCTCACCGCACCCCGTTGACAACGCCATCCGCATCACGCTGATATGTGGGATCGATCTCATGTCGGGTTCCCATGGCGACGATTACCGACGTCTCGAAGAAGGCCGGCGTTTCACGATCTACCGTTTCACGGCTGATCGCCGGCAACGGCTACGTCTCGGACGAAGCCCGCAAGGCAGTCGAAGCGGCGATCCAGGAACTCGGCTATCGCCCCAATACCATGGCACGCGGCCTCCGCTCCAACCGATCCGACATTATCGGCGGCGTCGTCGTCAACGTCTCGAGCCCGTTCTATGCCCAGATGATCGGCGGTATGCAGGAAACGGCGCGCAGCGCCGGCAAGAGCATCATCGTCGCCTCCGGTTATGCCGATCGCGATGAGGAGGCGCACGCCATCATCGAGTTACTTGATCGCGCCTGCGATGGACTGATCCTCTATCTCGAAAACGCCCTGCGCGACGACGTGCTGGAGATCATCGCCCGCTCGAAGACCCCGGTGGTCACCGTTGGCGGCAACGAGTGCCCACCGGCCCGCGCCCGCGTCACCATCGACAACGCCACCGGTGCTGAAGCCGGCATGCGGCTGCTGCTCGACCAGGGCCACCGCCACATCGCCTATCTCTCCGGCGGCACCATCTATCGCGACACGCACGAGCGTCTCAGCGGCATCGACGCGGCACTGGCCGGCTTCGGGCTTGCCCGCGACGATATCTATGTCGAGCATGGCAGCTTCTCCGAAACCTTCGGCCAACAGGCGTCCGCCCGGCTGCTGGTCGAGCGCCCCGAGACCACCGCCATTTTCGCCGGCGACGACGACGTCGCGGCCGGCGCGCTGCTGGCGCTGAAGGCCGCCGGCAAGCGGGTCCCCGAGGAGATCTCGCTGCTCGGCTTCGACGACAATTTCCACGCCCGGCATCTGACCCCCGGGCTCACCACGGTGCGCCAGCCGGTCGACGAGGCCGGCCGCGTCGCTACGCGCCTGCTGCTCTCCATCCTCGATGGCGAACCGCCGGCTGCACCTGTCATCACCATCCCCACCGAGCTGATCATGCGCCAGAGCGTCGGCCCGGCCCGGAGCCTTTCGCCGACGCCCCGCACGGTTGCGCCGGCGCTGACTGCCAGTTGACCAGAGCGAGATCAGGATCTCGCGACAAAACTAGAACTACGCCTCAGGAGCTTCTTCGACTGCAAACGGCTGATCGATATGGGATCGATCTCACAGGGAGAGACAAAGCCATGCACCGACTGCGTTTACTGACCCTTCTCGCCACCACCGCGCTCACTGCCGCCGCCTTCGCGACAACGGCCGACGCGGAAGTGATCATCCGCATCGCTCCGGTCCATACCGACGCGCATGTCGAGAACTACAACCCCTACAACCTCACCGGCCCGCACGCTTACGTGCAGGATTTCGCCTATGAGCCGCTGTGGATCGACAATGTCTGGCACCCGGACAACGATTTTCCGGCGCTCGCCACCTCATATGAAGTCGGCGCCGACCTGAAGAGCGTCACCTACCACCTGCGTGAGGGCGTCAAGTGGTCCGACGGCGAGCCGTTCACCGCCGCCGACGTGGTCTTCACCTTCAACTACGCCAAGGCGCATCTCGATTTCCCCATCGGCTATGACATCTACAATGCCGAAAAGGACACCGGCTCGATCGTCGACGTGGTGGCGGTCGATGACCACACCGTCCGCTTCGAGCTGAAGACCGCCGACTCGCTGGCGCGCCTCAATATCGGCCCGGTCTTCCCGCTGCCCGAGCATATCTGGAAGGACATCGCCGACCCGGTGAACTACGCCAACCCCAAGGTGGTGGCGACCGGCCCCTTCACCGAGGTGCGCGATTTCTCGCGCAACGCCTTCAAGCTCTGCAAGAACCCGCTCTATCGCGAAGCCGCCGAGGTGAAGGTCGACTGCATCGAATACCCGCAGCTTTCCGACAACCTGCAGGTGATCGCCGCCATCACCAATGGCGATCTCGACTGGGCCACCGACGGCATCACCGATCCCGAGATCACTTACGCATCGAAGAGCCCGGACAACCACTATTGGCTGCCGCCCGACGCCGGCACCAACCTCCAGCTCAACACCACCAAGGCGCCGTTCAACAACCTCGAGTTCCGCAAGGCCATGTCGATGGCAATCGACCGCGGCACGCTGGTCGACATCGCCACTTTCGGGCTCACCACGCCGGCCGAGTACCCGATCGGCGAGGGCATGTTCTACAAGGACTGGATCGATACCGCGGCGCTGGCGCCCTACCAGTACCTGATGACCTATGATCCTGAAGCGGCCAAGAAAGTGCTCGATGACGCGGGCTTCGTCGACAAGGATGGCGATGGCTGGCGCGACAACCCCGACGGCACCCCGATCGCCTTCAAGATGGCCGTGCCGGCCGGCTGGGACGACTGGGTGAACACCCTGCAGACCGTCTCGGAAAACCTGCAGGATATCGGCATCAACGGCGAGATGGAGACGCCCGAGGAAGGCGCCTGGTTCGACAACATCCCGACCGGCAATTTCGACGTCTACATCATGTGGACCAACCTGAGCTCGACCCCCTGGTTCACCTATTATTCAATGTTCAACCCGCGCTCGATGGTGCCTGGCACGCTCAACGAGCAAGCCATGCACCAGATGAAGATCCCTGGCATCGAGGCTGATCTTGCCGCCATCAGCGCCACCGCCGACGTCGCGGTGCAGAAGGAAAAGATCACCTCGGTGATGAAGCAGGTGGCCGAGAACCTGCCGGTGATCACGCTGTTCTCGAACCCCGCCTGGTACGAGTATTCGACCCGCAACTTCACCGGCTGGCCGGACGAGTCCAACGCCTGGGCCCGCCCCAACAACCCCGCCGGCATCCACGAACGCGTCAAGGTGCTGCTGAGCCTGACGCCGGTGGCGAAGTAAGCTGATCTCGGATGGCCCTGCATGACGCCGGGCCATCCCTCTCGACTGCGCATCCCCCACCGGCGTCATTCCCGCGCAGGCGGGAACCTAGTGGGATGGTGCCGCAGATACGGCGCAAGTGGCCAGGCTAGGTTCCCGCCTTCGCGGGAATGACGCCGGTGCAGGCAGACAGGAACAGGAATGGCCTTCCTCCTCCGCAGACTGGGCTTCTATTTCGGGGCGTTCTTCGTCGCGATCACCCTCAATTTCCTGATCCCCCGGCTGATGCCGGGCGATCCGGCCACCCGCATCCTGTTGTCGCTGCGCGGCAAGCTCCGGCCCGACCAGATCGACGCCATCCGCAAGACCTATGGCTTTTCGGGTTCGCTGTGGGACCAGTACCTGCAATATCTCTGGCGCCTCGCACATTTCGATTTCGGCATCTCGACGGTCAATTTCCCCGAGCCGACGGCGAGCCTGTTGTTCTACGCCGCTGGCTGGACCCTGGTCCTCGTCGGCGCCGCTACCACCCTCTCCTTCGGCATCGGTATCACCATGGGCATCTGGTCGGCCTGGCGCCGTGGCGGCTTCTTCGACACCTTCTTCACTCCGATCAACGTGATGCTCAACGCCTTCACCCCGGCGGTCGTGGCGCTGCTGCTCTGGTACGCTTTCACCATGCAGTGGCCGATCTTCCCGCTCGGCCGGGCCCACGAAATGAACCTCACCCCCGGCTTCAACCTCGAAACGCTGCTGAGCGTCGCCTGGCATGCCGTGCTGCCCGTCGCCTCGATCGTCATCGTCAGCTTCGGCGCCTGGCACCTGGGCATGCGCAACACCATGATCAACCTGCTCAACGAGGATTTTGTCCTCCTCGCCAAGGCCAAGGGCCTATCCGACCGGCGCATCCGCAACCGCTACGTGGCGCGCAACGCCATCCTGCCGCAGATCACCTCGCTGGCGCTGTCGATCGGCTTTGTGCTGGGCGGCGCCTTCATCACCGAGGTGGTGTTCAACTATCCCGGGCTCGGCAAGTTCACCCTCAACGCCATCCAGACCCGCGACTATTCCTTCATCCAGGCGCAACTGATCCTGCTGACCATGAGCGTGCTCGTCGCCAACCTCGCCTCCGACGTCCTCAACGTCATCCTCGACCCCCGTCTTCGTTCGGCAGGGAGGGCATGATGATGGCTCTGTGCAAGCTGCCCCCGCTCGCACCGGCCTGGCTGTTGGAGGTCACCCCATGACCGACATCCTCCCCGCCATTACCACCACGCCACCGCGCGCCGAGCTCACCGCCCCGACCCAGCGCGAGCTGATGGCCGAGCTCGGCCTCAAGCCGCGCTCGCGCCTCCTCGCGAGACTCCCCGGCTGGGCCCAGCTGTTCGTCACCAACAAGAAGGGCCTGTTCGGGCTCGCCATTCTCGCCATCTTCATGATCCTGGCGCTGCTGGCGCCGCTGATCACCCCCTATGACCCCTATCGCCGCGCCGGTAAGCCGCACGTGCAGCCGGGGGTCGAGCACTTCCTCGGCACCTCGCGCCAGGGCAAGGACAATTTCAGCCAGTTGCTCGAAGGCAGCCGCGCCAGCCTCACCGTCGGCTTCATCGCCGGCTTCTCGGCCACCCTGATCGGCCTCGCCGTAGGCATTTCCGCCGGCTATTTCGGCGGCAAGACCGACGAGGTGCTGACCTTCTTCGTCAACGTCTCGCTGGTGCTGCCGGCGCTGCCGCTGATCATCGTCCTCGCCAGTTTCATCGAGGAGGCGTCGCCGACCGTAATCGGCCTCGTCCTTGCCTTGACCGGCTGGGGCTGGAGTGCGCGCACCATCCGCACCCAGACTCTGGCGCTGAAGAACCGGGAATTCGTGCTCGCCGCCGAGCTGATGGGCGAAAAGAAGTGGCGGATCATCGTGCGCGAGATTCTGCCCAACATGAGCTCGTTCGTGGTCGGTGGGTTCGTGCTCGCCACCATTTACGGCATCCTCGCTGAGGCGGCGCTGGAGTTCATCGGGCTGGGCAGTCCCAACTCGGTGACCTGGGGCACCATGCTCTACTGGGCCATGCGGGCGCAGGCCCTGCAGACCGGCGCCTGGTTCGAAATCTGGCCGCCTGCCATCGCCATCATGCTGACCGGCGCGGCGCTCGTCATGGTCAACTTCGCCGTCGACGAGATCACCAACCCGCAGCTCGCCGCCACCCGCCGCATCGGCCCCATCCGCCGGTTCTTGAGGCGCCGCAACCGGAGGGCCGATTTTGTCTGACGCACCCCTCGTCGAGGTCCGCAACCTCACCGTCGACTATGTCGGCGCCAACACCGTGTCGCGCGCCGTCAACGGCATCGACTTCGACATCCGCCCCGGCGAGGCCTTCGGGCTCGCCGGGGAAAGCGGCTGCGGCAAATCCACCGTCGCCTTCGCGCTGGCCCGGCTTACCCGGCTGCCCGGCCTCGTCTCGGGCGGCGCCGTGCGTTTCATGGGAGAAGACGTGCTGAGCTTTTCGGCCGAGCGGTTGCGCCGCTATCGCTGGAGCGAAGTCAGCTTCGTCTTCCAGTCGGCGATGAATGCCTTGAACCCGGTGATCAAGGTGTCGGAGCAGATCGAAGACGCCATCCTTGCGCACCGGCCGAAAGCCAGCCGCGCCGAAACCCTGGCCCGTGCCGCCGAACTGTTCGAGCTGGTCGGCATCAGCCCGCGCCGTCTCGACGATTATCCGCACCAGTTCTCGGGCGGCATGCGCCAGCGCATCTGCATCGCCATGGCGCTGGCGCTCGAGCCCAAACTGATCATCATGGATGAGCCCACCACCGCGCTCGACGTGGTGGTGCAGCGCGACATCATCGAGCAGATCTGCGAGCTCAAGGCCCGCTTCGGCTTTTCGGTGCTGTTCATCACCCACGACCTCGGGCTGATGATCGAGTTCTGCGACCGCATCGGCGTGATGTATGCCGGGGAGCTGGTGGAAGTGGCGCCGGCCGGCGCTATCCTCACCGCCCCGCAGCACCCCTATACCAGGGCGCTCGGCCGTTCCTTCCCGCCGCTCAGCGGGCCGCGCGTCCGTCTCGAAGGCATTGCCGGCTCGCCGCCCAGCCTCAGCGCCCTGCCCGAGGGGTGCCGCTTCTCGCCGCGCTGCGGCGAAGCCATCCCGGTCTGCATGCGCCTTGCCCCTGAACTCCGCCCCACGCCCGCCACCGGAGGAGAAGCAGCATGCCATCTGCTGTCATGAGCCAAGCGCCCATCCTCGAGATGCGCGATGTCGACATGCGCTTCGTGCTCGGCGGTCTCGTCGGCAAACGCACGACGCTGCGGGCGCTGAGCGGCATTTCGCTCCAGCTCACCCCCGGCCGCGCTTTGGCGCTGGTCGGCGAATCCGGCTCCGGCAAATCCACCTGCGCCCGCATGCTGGCCCGGGTCTACGAGCCGGCCGCCGGCGAGATCAGCTTCCGCGGCACCGATGTGGGAAAACTCACCGGCAAGGCGCTGACCGACTATCGCGCCGAAGTGCAGATGATCTTCCAGGATCCATTCGGCTCGCTGAACCCCACCCAGACCATCGGCTATATCCTCGAGCGGCCACTGCGCCTCCATCGCCCCGAGCTCAGCAGCAAAGCGGTGCGGGCCGAGAGCGAAGCCCTGCTCACCCAGGTCGGTCTCGTCCCCGCTCCGGAGTATCTGAAGCGCCGCCCGCACGAACTCTCCGGCGGCCAGCGCCAGCGCGTCGCCATCGCCCGCGCCCTGTCGGTCAACCCCACCGTGCTGCTGGCCGACGAGCCCACCTCGATGCTCGACGTCTCGGTTCGCCTGGGGATCCTCAACCTGCTCGAAGACTTGAAGCGCGAGAAAAACCTCGCCGCGCTCTACATCACCCACGACATCGCCACCGCCCGCTACTTCGCCGAGGAAACCGCCGTGATGTATGCCGGGCACCTGGTCGAACAGGGGCCGAGCGAGGCGATCACCGATCACCCCCGCCACCCCTATACCCAGCTGCTGATCGCGGCGGTGCCCAACCCCAAGCACAAGATCACCGGCGCCGCGGTCCGTCGTGCGGCCGATATCCCGCTCTGGACCGCCGAAAGCCGTGGCTGCCCGTTTGCGCCGCGCTGCCCGCGCGCCACCGACATCTGCCGCGAAATCATGCCCGACCCCACACCCGTCGGCGACAGCCACATGGCCCGCTGCCACCACCTCTGACCTGACCGGACCCCCAAGGATGAACCAGCTCCTGGCGATCAACGCCCAATACCCTCAGCTGTTTTCGAGCCGCGCCATCGCCACCAACCAGGTCGGCTACGAAGCCGCCGGCCCGAAATTCGCCGTCCTGGCGCTCGGCGACGGCCCCGGCTTCACTGCGCTCCGCCTGCGTGACGCAGCGACCGGCGAGCTCGTCTTCGAGACGACGCCCGACGCGGCCGCCGGCGTCGACCGCTGGAAGACCCAGCGCTGGCAAAGCGCCGAGTTCACCGCCTTCACCGGCACCGGCCGTTTCCTGCTCGAAGCCCTCGATGCCGCCGGCGCCCGCCTCGTCTCGGAGCCGTTCGAAATCGCCGAACAGCTCTACGCCGAGCGCTTCTCTAGTGCGCTGCTCGGCTATTTCCGGAGCCAGCGCACGGCGGAGCCTTACCTCGGCGCCGACCGCGCCATCGCCTTCATCGGCAACAAGCGCAACGCCCGTGTCGACGTGCATGGCGGCTGGTACGACGCCTCGGGCGACGTGTCGAAATATCTGAGCCATCTGAGCTACGCCAACTTCATGAACCCGCAGCAGACCCCGCTGGTGGTCTGGGCGCTGTCGAAGGCGGCGATCTGCCCGCATCTCGATACCAACCTCCACGCCGCCTTCCGTATGGAAGCGCTGTGGGGCGCCGATTTCTTGGTGCGCATGTGCGACCCCGCGGGCATGTTCTACATGACGGTGTTCGACCGCTGGTCGGGCGATACGGCGCAGCGCGAGATCTGCTCCTACTCCACCCAGAAGGGCCATAAGCACGACAGCTGGGAAGCCGGCTACCGGCAGGGCGGCGGCATGGCCATCGCCGCCCTCGCCCGTGCCGCGCGGCTCAGACAGGACGGCGAATTCACCGCCGCTGAGTATCTGGCGACCGCCGAGCGCGCCTTCGCCCACCTCGAGGTGCACAACCTCGCATACCTCGACAATGGCGAGGAAAACATCATCGACGATTACTGCGCGCTGCTCGCCGCCACCGAACTCAGCCGCTCCACCCACAAGCCCGAATACCTGGTGAAGGCCGGCGAACGCGCCACGAGCCTGCTCGACCGCCTGACCGGCGGCCATGGCTATGATGGCTGGTGGCGCGCCGACAACGACACCCGGCCGTTCTTCCACGCCTCCGACGAAGGCCTGCCGATTGCCGCCTTGGTGGATTACCTCGCCATCGCCCCCGAGGCCGATCGGCCGCGCGTCTCCGCCGCGCTCGGCAAGGTGGTCCGCCAGCTCGCCAAGATCACTGCCGAGGTGGCAAACCCCTTCGCCTACCCGCGCCAGCTGGTGAAGCGCAGCGATGGCGAGATCGGCACCCAGTTCTTCTACCCGCACGGAAATGACAGCGGCTATTGGTGGCAGGGCGAGAACGCCCGCCTCGGCAGCCTCGCCTACGCGCTGCGCCGCGCCATGCCGCATGTCGATGCCGAAGCCGCCGAGCTTGCGCGCGTGCAGTCGCAGCGGACGCTGGACTGGATCCTCGGCCTCAACCCCTACCACGCCTCGATGCTGCAGGGTTTTGGCCGCAACTGGGCGATTTACGGACCCGCCAAGTTCCCCAATGCCGATGGCGGCATCTGCAACGGCATCACCTCCTCGCTTTCAGACGAAACCGATATCGGCTTCTGCGAGACCGAGGACCCGTTCCAATCCTGGCGCTGGAGCGAGCAATGGCTCCCGCACGCCGCCTGGTTCCTTCTCGCGATGACCGAGTACTGAGCCACCCGAGCTGGCGGCCGGCGCTACTGCGCCGGCACCGCCGCGCGCACTGCCGCCGGCCGCTTGTGCAGCATCCGCAGCAGCGGCTTTTCGATGCGTTCGTGGACGATCACTCCGGCGAGCAGCGCCAGGCCGATCGCTGCGGCGACCATGCCGAAATAGCTGAGCGGACCATCCGGCAGCAGGCGCGTTCCGACCCCGACGACCGCCCCGACCACGAACATGTGCACCAGGTAGGTGGCGTAAGAGGCATCTCCGAGCCTCTCCAGCCAGGCGCTGCGCGGTAGTACCGCCTCGCGCACCAGCCCCAGCACCAGCAGCGCCACCGCCAGGATGACCAGCGCCACGAAGACCGGCGCCGTCTCATGGGGAGTCTGGTCGAGCCCGAACGCCATGACCGTCGCAACGACGGCCAACCCCACCAGCCCCAGCATCGCCGGGCTCGGCAACCGCGCGAACACGCCCTTGATCTGTCCGAGGCCCACCCAGGCGCCGGCAACGAAGGCCAGCACCGCATGGGTCATGTAGAAGCTGAGCAGCGGATCGGTCGGCTTGAGCGTCGCGCCGGTCACGTAGAGCACCACGAATGCGATCGTCAGCGTCAGCACCCGTCCGGTTGCCGCCAGCGCGGCCAGCAGCGCGAATGCCAGGTAGAAGAACACCTCGTAGTTCAGCGTCCAACCCAGGCTCAGCAATGGGCTGGTGCCGCCACGCCCCGGCGCCTCGTGCGGGATGAACAGCATCGACTGCACATAGTGCGGCAACGTGAACACCGTGCTCTTGAACAGCGTCGGCACCAGCAGCGCCAGCAGCGCCGCGAGCGTGGTGAAGATCCAGTACAGCGGCACGATGCGGATCGCCCGGCGCTTCAGGAATTCCAGCGCCGAGAACGGCCCCGAACCCGAGATCGCCACCATGATGAAGCCGCTGATCACGAAGAACAGATAGACCCCGAACTGGCCCAGCCGCAGTTGCAGGTAGGTCGGGTCTGCCAGCGGATGGGCCGAGGCATGCGCGATCACCACCAGCAATGCCGCGAGGCCGCGCAGGTACTGGACCGAGTAGAGCTTGCCAGCCATCCGGGTAACCTTTCGTTTACCCTCTGCCATAGCATTCCCGCCGCCCCGCCCAAGCCCTCGTCGCGCGCTACGGTTAAGATGGCGGCGCAAACCTCGTCACAGCTGCGGCACCGCCGGAACCCGAAGGCCGCGCCATGGATTAGTCCCTCGCCAGGCCTTTCCATTGAACGGCAGCGGCGACACACTATGTGCTTGTGAATACCAGCAAACCGGCCGTCCCATGCCCGCTCCCGTCGTCGATGCCAAAGGCATCAACCTGCATCTGAAGAGCGGCGCCACTTCGCTGCACATCCTCCGGGATGTCGACCTCAGCCTCGCCGCCGGCGAGGTGACAGCGATCGTCGGCCCGTCGGGCAGCGGCAAGACCTCGCTGCTGATGGTGCTGTCCGGCCTCGAACAGGCGAGTACGGGCGCCATCACCGTCGCCGGCACCGATATCGCCAGGCTCAATGAAGACCAGCTCGCCATCTTCCGGCGCAATGCACTGGGCATCCTGTTCCAGAACTTCCACCTCATCCCGTCGCTGACCGCGCTCGAGAATGTCGCCCTCACCCTCGAGATCGCCGAGCCGTCGCTGCCCTGGGCCGAAATCCAGAGCCGCGCCGCTGCCGCGCTCGGCGATGTCGGCCTCGCCGGCCGCCTCACCCATCTGCCGAGCGCCCTTTCAGGCGGCGAGCAGCAGCGGGTCGGCCTCGCCCGCGCCATCGTCGGCAACCCCAAACTGCTGCTGGCGGACGAGCCCACCGGCAACCTCGATCAGGAAACCGGCGCCCATGTCATCGAGCTGATGTTCGGCATCGCCCGCGAGCGCGGCACCGCCATCCTGTTGATCACCCACGATCCCTCGCTGGCCAGGAAGGCCGACCGCCAGTTGCGCATGAACGAGGGCCATCTCAGCGAGCGGGTGCCGGCGTGAACACTGCCGCCGCGACCCTGCGCGGCTGGCTGCGGGTGGCGCTGAAAGACCTGCGCGGCGACCTCCGCCGCTTCACCATCCTGCTTGCCTGCCTGGCGCTTGGCGTCGGCACCATCACCCTTGTCGGCTCGGTGGGCGCAGCGCTGCAATCGGCGCTGCTGCGCGATGCCCGCACCCTGCTGGGGGGCGATATCGAGGCCCAGCTCTCCTATCGCGCCGCCAACCCGGAGGAGCGGCAGGCTTTCGCAGGGCTCGGCAAACTCGGCGAAGTCATCGAGGTGATGGGCCGCGCCGATGCCGGCGAGCAGAACAGCTTCCTCGCCATCCGTGCCGTCGATGCCAACTATCCGCTGATCGGCAGCGTCACCGTCAAGGATACCGACGCCCCGCTGCCCTCGCTCCTCGCCCCTCGCGCCGACGGCAGCTTCGGCCTCGTCGCCGATCAGTTGCTGCTCGATCGCCTGGGCCTCAAGCTTGGCGACCAGCTCACCATCAGCGACGCCACGTTTACCCTCACCGGCATTATCGGCACCGAGCCCGACCGCATCACCGCCGGCCTGCAGTTCGGCCTCCCCGTGCTGATGTCGGTCGATGCGCTCAACGCCACCGGCATCCTGGCGCCCGGCGTCCTCGCCAGCTACCGCTACAAGATCCTGCTCAATGGCACCGATCCCGATGCCGCGATGCAATCGATCGAGATCAGCTTCCCCAAAGCCGGCTGGAAGCTCGCCGGACCCAAGGACGCCACGGCCGATCTCGCGCGCTTCTTCGACATGTTCGCCCGCTTCCTCACCATCGTCGGGCTGTCCTCGCTGCTGGTCGGCGGGCTCGGCGTCTCCAATGCCATTTCCGCCTATGTCACCGAACGCCAGCGTTCCATCGCCACCATGAAGGCGCTCGGCGCCACCGGTCCGCGCATCCTCGTCCACTTCCTGACCCAGGTGATGCTGCTCACCCTCGCCGGCATCATTCTGGGCCTCCTGCTCGGCACGCTCCTCACCATGGTGCTGCTGCCCATTCTCGGTGGCCTGCTGGGCCTCGGGCTGCCGCCGGTGGTCGACATTGTTACGCTGTGGACCGCCGCCGGCTTTGGCGCCCTCACCGGTTTCGCTTTCGGCTACCTGCCGCTGCGCCGCGCCGAGAAGCTGAAACCGGCACTGTTGTTCCGTTCCGCCGGCTCGGCCGTCGAAGGCGGGCTCGATTGGCGCGATGTGCTGAAGCCCGGCCTGTGGCTGCCGCTCGGCCTCGCCGCCGCCGGCATCTATGCGCTGGCCGCCCTCACCACCGGCCGTCCGCTGCTGGTGCTGTGGTACGCCATTGGCGTCCTCGGCGCCTTCCTCGTGCTGCGCGGCGCCGCCTGGCTGCTGCAACGCGGCCTGAGGCTGATCCCGCCGCTCGGGAACGCCGCGCTCCGCAACGCCATCAAATCGATCTGGCGCCCCGGCGCCCCGGCCCCGGTGGTCATCCTGTCGCTCGGGCTCGGCCTCGCCTTGCTGCTGCTCATCGCGCTGATCGACGGGAACCTCCGCCACCAGCTCGCCCGCGAGTCGATCCCCAACGCCCCGAGCTTTGTCTTCATGGACCTGTTCGAGGACGAGGTGGACGCACTGAAAGAGTTTTCGGTGGGCGACAAATCGGTCGAGAGCTTCGCCTCGCTGCCCATGGTCACCGGCGCCATCGAAGCGATCAACGACACGCCGATCGCCGAGCTCAACCGCAAGCCGCCGGCCGAATTCGCCTTCGTGCTCGAGGGTGAAATCCCGCTCTCCGCTTCCGACACCCTGCCCGACCAATCCACCATCACCGAGGGCAGCTGGTGGCCGCCCAACTTCATCGGCACGCCGGAAGTTTCGGTGTTCCAGCGCCTCAAGGAACCGCTCGGCCTGAAGCTCGGCGACGTCCTCACCTTCCGTGTTTTCGGCGAGGAGGTGAAGGCCAAGATCGGCAGCTTCCGCGATTACGCCTGGCGCTCGGGCAGCGTGAACTTCGGCTTCGTGTTGTCGCCCAACGCCTTTGCCGATTTTCCGCTGAGCTATCTCGGCCTGCTCAAGGCCGTACCCGGCGAGGAGGTCGCGGTGCAGCAGCGCCTCGTCGCCGACTTCCCCGAGCTGTTGTTCCTGCCGGTCGGCGAGGCGCTCGAAACCTTTGCCGCCATCCTCGCCAACGTCACCACCGCGGTCGAGGTGATCGGCGGCCTCGCGGTGGTCAGCGGCGTGCTGGTGCTCGCCGGCGCCATGGCCGCCGGCCGCAAGCAGCGCGAATCCGACGCCGTGGTGATGAAGGTGCTCGGCGCCACCCGCGGCGACGTGCTGCGCGCCTACCTCGTCGAATATGGCCTGCTCGGCCTCCTCGCCGCGGTGCTCGCGGCGTTGCTCGGCCTTGCCGGCACCTGGGCCTTTGTCGAGTTCGTGCTGGAGATCGACTTCTGGGCCGATCCGGCGCTGCTCGTCTGGGTCACTGTCGGCACCATCGCGCTCGCCATCGCCGTCGGCATGCTCACCACCTGGTCAGCGCTTTCCACCCGCCCCGCCAGCTTCCTGCGCGAGGAGTAACGGGCACAGGCCTTGAGCCTGACTGCTGACCCACCCACCGGGGTCATTCCCGCGAAAGCGGAAACCTCTGTTTTCTGGCCTGCGGCACCATCGCAAACGGCTTTCGCGGGGATGACATCGCAGGCAGTGCACTCCGTTCGTGAATGCTCTAGCGTTCACTGGAACGGAGACCTCCGATGCGCCGACTGCTCTTCGCCCTGACCCTGCTGCTCACGCCCGCAGTACAAGCCGCCGAACCGCAGATCGACGAAGTGCGCGCCGCCTGGGACGCATGCTCGAAGCTGCTCGAAAGCGCTCCCAACGACTGGACCGGCTGGCGCCGCAATTTCGACGGCGGCTATGCCGACCATTTTGAGTTCCACGATGGCGGTGACGCTGCCCCCTCGGTGCTGGTGCAGACCTGGCTGATCGATGCCATCGCCACCCAGACCGACACCTCGTGCTACCGCCCCGACGGCAGCCTTGCCTTCATCTATTCCGAGATGGTCTCCCCCAACGTGGCTGAGGGCGCCACCGGCCCCGCCCTCACCCGGGAAGGCCGGCTCTACTTCGCCCCCGACGGCCACCTGCTGCGGCTATTGAAACGCATCACCGAAGCCGGCAAGGAGGTCGCCGCGATCGACAACGCGCAATACCAGCTCGCCCGCGGCTGCGGCCTCACCGCCCCGCACGCCACGGTAGATGACGTCCGCTCGCATCTGATCGCCGAACTCGGCGACATCGAAGGCACGCGCGGCAAATATGTGCAGGAGCCGCTGGATTGGTGCGGGATGGAAGTGGAGTAGTTGGGCTCTCGATCGCCCACCCACGGGCTGTCATCCCTGCGAAGCGGATCCACCAGACGGCGCCCCAAACTCGGTGTCATCCCTGCGAAAGCAGGGACCCAACTCGCCGCAGCGCAAGCGGATAGATGGGTCCCAGCTTTCGCTGGGATGACAGCCGGTGGGTGGGCACGACCATAACGTAGGGCACATAGGCCTGCGCCAGGATGACGGCCGGTTTATGCGGCTAACCCAGGGCTCAGCTCTCAACCCCCTAATCCGGCTGCCCACCCACCTTGGTCACCGCCGCCGACCCGGCCTCGATCCCCCGCCTGAGGCAGGTCTCGAGATCAACCCCGCGCAATTCCGCCGAAACGAAAGCCGCGGCGAACGCATCGCCGGCACCGGTCGTATCAACCACCTTCACTGCCGGTGCCGGCAGCTTCAGCTTGATACCCGAGGTATCACCCACTGCCGCGCCGCCGGCGCCGAGCTTGACCACCACCCGCCCGTAGTTCGGCCCGAGTACCCGCATCTGCGTCTCGAGATCGTCGCTGCCGGCCAGCGCCACCGCCTCATCGGCATTGGCGAACAGTGTCGAGAACCCCTTGGTCCACTCGAGGAATTTTTCGGCCCCGACCTCCTCCACGAACCCCACCGAGGCCGCGTCCACCGCCACCGGGATACCGCGCGATTGCGCCTCGCCGGCCATCCAGCGCGCTGCATGCCGCGGCTTTTCCGCAAACAGCGAATAGCCGGAAACCAGCACGTAGCGCGTCTCTTCGAGCAGCCACACCGGCATATCCGAATGCGACAAATCGAGGTTCGCCCCGCGATCGGTGAGAAAACTCCGCTCCCCGCCCGCATCGACGATGACCACGAGGATGCCCGACGGCTTGACCGGATCGGCGATCAGCACCGGATCGACATGAAAGCCGCGCAGATACGCCTCGAGGTGCGGCTTGTCGCGCGCCCCGACGCGGGCGACGAAGCTGACCGGCGTATCCATCGACCCCAGCCACACCGCCTGGTTGGCGCCCGAGCCGCCCGGGCGCTGGGTAATCTGCGCGCGCCGGTCCGAGCCGCGCACCAGCGGGCCCTCCGGGATCACGATGACATCGGTCATCACGTCGCCGATGACGATGACCCGCCCGGTGCTGTCGCTCATTTGTTGAGCTTGGCCAGTGCCACTGCGATTTCGGCCGCCACGCGCGCATTGTTCTCGACCAGCGCGATATTGGCGACCAGACTCTTGCCGTCGGTCAATTCGAAGATGCGCTTCAACAGGAACGGCGTCAGCTCCTTGCGGCTCACCCCTTCCTTTTCGGCGCCCTTGATCGCCTCGTTGATCCGGCCCTCGATCTCATCCTTGTCGAGCGCCGCGCTCTCGGGGATCGGGTTGGCCACCAGCACGCCGCCCAGCCCGAGCGCGAACTGCAGCGCGATCACCCTGGCGGCGTCCTTGCCGCTCTCCACCCGATGATCGACCTTGCCGCCCGACTGGCGGGCCCAGAACGCCGGGAAATCCGCGGTCTGGAAGCCCAGCACCGGCACGCCCTTGCTCTCCAGCACTTCCAAAGTCTTGGGGATATCGAGGATCGACTTGGCCCCGGCGCACACCACCGCCACCTGGGTGCGGCCAAGCTCCTCGAGATCGGCCGAGATATCGAAGGTGGTCTCGGCGCCGCGATGCACGCCGCCAATGCCGCCGGTGGCGAACACCTGGATGCCGGCGGCTTCCGCCGCCATCATCGTCGTCGCCACGGTGGTGCCCGCCACTTCGCCCGACGCCAGCAGCGCCGCGACGTCACGACGCGATGCCTTGGCAGCCTTGCCGCCGGTCTGCGCCAGCCGCTCGAGATCCTTGGCCGTGACGCCGACCTTGAACTTGCCGTCCATGATGGCGATCGTTGCCGGCACGGCGCCGTGCTTTTCGATCACCGCCTCGACGTTCTGCGCCATCTCGAGATTCTGCGGATAGGGCATGCCATGCGTGATGATGGTGGATTCGAGCGCCACCACCGGCTGGCCGGCGTCGAGCGCCTTCTTGACCGCAGGCGAGATGGACAGATGCTTCTTGAGGCTCACGAGGGTTGCTCTTTCGGAAAGGACTTTTGCCCTTCCCTTGAACCGAAAACCGCCCGAGTTCAACTCCCCGGCCCCGGGCGCCAATCCCGTCCCTGTGGCGGCGCGTCGCATCCCGACTTTGTGGCCCGCCGCGCGGGGCTCCGATGCCCCTAAGACCCTTGCCCGACGTCGGATTTCCCACTAGGTTTCAGCCCGGCTGGAAGGCCTGTCGCGAGGGGTCACGTCACTGCTTACCGTCATTGTTGATCCGGAGCCTCCGCCGGATCGATGGGCGCCCGGCTCCGGGCACATTGCGAACCCGAATTCTCCCGGCGCGACACCCGCGCTGCTTGGCCTACCCTCCCGCGCACCCGCTCCCCGACATTTTCGTCACCTGAGCCGACCGCACCCAATACATCGCTATTCGCCGGGCCCTGCGCCCACGATCCGTCAACCGGCGCCGCACGCGTCCGGGCTATGAGGCAATAACCGCTGGCCACCCGCGGTACTGATCAAGGAGAGACCACCATGCACAAACCGCTGCTCGTTGCCCTGGGAGCGCTGCTCATCGCAGCGCCGGCCCTGGCACAGGACAATGTCGTCAACATCTACAACTGGTCGGACTACATCGCCGAAGACACCATCGCCAATTTCGAAGCCGAAACGGGCATCAAGGTGAACTACGACGTCTACGACAATAACGAGATCGTCGACGCCAAGCTGCTGGCCGGCAATTCCGGCTACGACATCGTCGTTCCCTCGGGCAATTTCCTCGAGCGCCAGATCAAGGCCGGCCTGATCCTGCCGCTCGACAAGTCGAAGCTGACCAATCTCGGCAACCTCGACCCGGCCGTGATGGCGACCGCCGCCTCGCAGGATCCGGACAACGCCCACGGCGTGCCCTATATGATCAACACCATCGGGCTCGGCTACAACGTCGCCAAGGTGCAGGCGGCGCTCGGTGACGGAGCGCCGATCGACAGCTGGGACCTGCTGTTCAAGCCCGAGGTGGTCGCCAAGCTCAAGGATTGCGGCGTCGCCGTGCTCGACAGCCCGTCGGAAGTCACCGGCATTGCGCTGCACTATCTCGGCCTCGACCCGAACTCCGAGAGCGAGGAAGACCTGGCCAAGGCCGAAGCGCTGCTGACCAGCATCAAGCCGTCGATCCGCTACTTCCACTCGAGCCAGTACATCGACGATCTCGGCAACGGCGAAATCTGCCTGGCGCTCGGCTATTCGGGCGACATCTTCATTGCGTCCGACGCTGCCGCACAGGCCGCCCAGGGCAACGAGGTCAAGTACCTGATCCCCAAGGAAGGCGCCGCGACACTGTTCGACTTCCTCGCCATCCCGGTCGACGCACCGCACCCGGATAACGCCCTGAAGTTCATCAACTACATCCTCGAGCCCAAGGTCGTGGCGGCGATCACCAACTACGTGTTCTACGCCAACCCGAACCTGCCCGCGCTGGAGTTCGTAAACGAGGAAGTGAAGTCGAATCCGGGCATCTATCCGCCGGCCGAGACTATCGCCAAGGCCTTCGTGATGAAGGCGCACTCGCCTGAGTTCGAAGAGGTCTTGACCCGGACCTGGACCCGCATCAAAACCGGTCTGTAATCTCCTTCAGGGGGCGGTCCCGCAACCGCCCCCTTCCTCATCAGGTGCCGCATGGCCAAGAAGCCGCAGCTCGCCATCGACACGCGCCCCTGGCGCGATCCGTCGGCCAAGCCGTTTGTGCGCATTCGCAACGTCTCGAAGAAGTTCGGCGACGTCTCGGCGGTGCATGAAGTGTCGCTCGATATCTACAAATCCGAGCTGTTCTGCCTGCTCGGCGGCTCGGGCTCGGGCAAATCGACGCTGCTGCGCATGCTGGCCGGCTTCGAGCAGCCGACCTCCGGCACCATCGAAATCGACGGCCAGGACATGACCGCCGTGCCGCCCTACCAGCGGCCGGTCAACATGATGTTCCAGTCCTACGCGCTGTTCCCGCATATGAACGTCGAGCAGAACATCGCCTACGGCCTGAAGCGCGATAACATGCCGCGTGGCGAGATCGCCGATCGCGTCGCCGAGCTCCTGAGCCTCGTGAAACTGCAGGATTACGGCAAGCGCAAGCCGAACCAGCTGTCGGGCGGCCAGCGCCAGCGCGTCGCCCTCGCCCGCTCACTGGCCAAGCGGCCAAAACTCCTCTTGCTCGACGAGCCGCTCGGCGCGCTCGACAAGAAGCTGCGCGAAGAAACCCAGTTCGAACTGGTCAAGATCCAGGAATCGCTCGGCGTCACCTTCATCGTCGTCACCCACGACCAGGAAGAGGCGATGACGCTGGCCACCCGCATCGGGGTGATGAACCAGGGCGAGATCGCCATGATCGGCGAACCGCACGACATCTACGAGTTCCCCAACTCGCGCTTCGTTGCCAGCTTCATCGGCTCGGCCAACATGGTCGAAGGCATCGTCACCGAGGACGAGCCGGACCATGTCCGCATCCGCTCGCCCGAGCTCGGCTGCGACATCTATGTCGGCCACGGTGTCGATTGCGCTCCCGACCAGATCCTGTGGTGGGCCATCCGCCCCGAGAAGATGGAGCTGAGCCGCGAGAAGCCCGAGGCGCTGAACGGCGCCAACGTCACCAAGGGCGTGGTCGAGGACATCGGCTACCTGGGCGATATGAGCGTCTACCAGTTGCTGCTCGACAGCGGCAAACGCATCCGCGTCAGCCAGACCAACACCGCGCGCGGCAACCCTGACGCCATCACCTGGGAAGAACAGGTTTACGTCACCTGGGGCGACAGCTCCGGCTCGGTACTGACGGTATGAGCGGGGCAGGGTTCCAGCTTTGCCACCCCCACGGAGTCATTCCCGCGAAAGCGGGAACCTCTGTTTGCGGTGGTCGCGGCCAAACGAAGATCCCAGCTTCCGCGGGGATGACGCGGTGCGCATTGCGCAACCGCGAAGGGGACCTTCACCCATGACCCTCACCGGCAACCAGTTGCCGCCGCCGCGTCGCCTCCGGCCCTGGAGCGGGCTGGAGCGCCGGCTGCGCGATGTCGGCATTTCCGGCCGCACCCTGGTGATCGCCGCGCCGGCGATCTGGCTGACCGTGTTCTTCCTCGTGCCGCTGTTCGTGGTGTTCGGCATCTCGCTCGCCACCAAGCAGTTTGGCCGCCCGCCCTATTCGCCGCTGCTCACCACCGAAGGCGGCACCGTGCAGCTGACGCTGCACCTTTCCAATTACCTGAAGCTCTTCACCGATCCGCTCTATGTCGCGGCTTATCTGAGCTCGATCCGCATCGCGCTGATCGCCACGATCATCACTCTCTTCATCGGCTACCCGATGGCCTATGCCATCGCCCGCGCCCCGGACAAATGGCGCAACATCCTGTTGATGCTGGTGATCCTGCCGTTCTGGACCTCGTTCCTGCTGCGCGTCTATGCGCTCAGTGGCTTCATGCGCGGCAACGGCGTGATCAACCAGATCCTCGCGGTATTCGGCATCGAGCCGCTGGTGATGATGCAGACCGATTTCGCCGTCTATGTCGGCATCGTCTACACCTACCTGCCGTTCATGATCCTGCCGCTCTATACGACACTGGTGAAGCTCGACACCTCACTGCTCGAGGCCTCGGCCGATCTCGGCTCGCGCCCGTGGCAGACCTTCCTGTCGGTCACCCTGCCGCTGTCGCTGCCCGGCATCATCGCCGGCTCCATGCTGGTGTTCATCCCGGCGATCGGCGAGTTCGTCATTCCCTCGCTGCTCGGCGGTCCGGAAACGCTGATGATCGGCCGCGTCCTGTGGGACGAGTTCTTCGGCGCCACCAACTGGCCGCGCGCCGCGGCAGTCGCCGTCGCCATGCTGGTGGTCGTCGTCATTCCCATCCTGCTGCTGCAGAAGGCGCAGGATGCCGTGGTCGAGAAGGGCAAGTAGATGCGGCGCGGCTGGTTCCTTCCCATCGCGGCAACCCTCGGTTTTGCCTTCCTCTATCTGCCGATCATCTCGCTGGTGGTGTTCTCGTTCAACGAGAGCAAGCTGGTCACCGTCTGGTCGGGCTTTTCGACCAAATGGTATGGCGAACTGTTCGCCGACGAGCAGATGCTGGGCGCCGCCTGGCTGAGCCTCCGCATCGCGTTCTTCTCCGCCAGCTTCGCCCTGGTGCTTGGCACCCTCTGCGCCGTGGCCTTGGTGCGCTTCAAGCGCTTCCGTGGCCGCACCGTGCTCGCCGGCACCGTCTCGGCCCCGCTGGTGATGCCGGATGTGATCACCGGCCTCGCGCTGCTGCTCTTGTTCGTCGGCATGGAATCGACGCTCGGCTGGCCGGCCGGCCGCGGCATCGTCACCATCATCATCGCCCACACCACCTTCTGCATGGCCTACATCACCGTGGTGGTGCAGTCGCGCCTCTCCGACCTCGACTTGAGTTTGGAGGAAGCGGCGATGGATCTCGGCGCGACGCCGTTCCGGGTGTTCTTCGACATCACCCTGCCGATCATCGCCCCGGCTCTGGTCTCCGGCTGGCTGCTCGGCTTCACCCTGTCGCTCGACGACCTGGTGATCGCGAGCTTCGTCTCCGGCCCCGGCTCGTCGACCCTGCCCATGGTGATCTTTTCCAAGATCAAGCTCGGCGTCTCCCCCGACGTCAACGCGCTCGCCACCATTATCATCGGCGTCGTGGCGCTCGGCGTCGTCGCCGCGACGATCATCGGCCTGCGCGGCAGCAGCAAGGTGAAGCGAGCCTGACGACGTAAAGGCGACCCTCCCTTCTCCCCTCCAAGGGGGCGCAATAGCGCCTCCCGAGGGAGAAGGTGGCCGAAGGCCGGTTGAGGGGTGAAGCGTCGCAACGCGCGCTCGCTGAGAAACTGAACCCCTCACCCAAGTTCCGCTACGGACCTTCGGTCCGAGCTCCACTACCCTCTCCCCTCCAAGGGGGCGCGAGAGCGCCCCCGAGGGAGAGGGGGCACCTCCACTCGGCGCCGAGCGCGTGCGCCCCCAGTTTCGTCTTTGTGCCTGCTTGCGCCGACGCCCCGTGAGGTCTATGTGAGCCTCTGTCAGCCGAGCAATCGGCCGGCAAGTTCTCAGGGCGGGGTGCAATTCCCCACCGGCGGTAGATGGGTCGAAAGCCCAAAGCCCGCGAGCGCCTTGTGGTTCACCCCACAGGGGTCAGCAGATCCGGTGTAACTCCGGAGCCGACGGTATAGTCCGGATGAAAGAGAACGGGATTTACGCTGGCTCTGCCGGCGCGGCCCCTCATTTCGGAGGGTTTCCGCGTCGCCATTCCCCATCGCGATTCCCCGTAACCCTGAGGAAACAGGCTACGGAAAGGATCGATCGATGAGCCAGGTTTCCTCGACTACCAAGTCCGCCGCTGCAAGCGGCGCCACCTTCATGCTGGTTGCCGCCTTCGCGTTCGCCGGCTCCAACGTGCTGCAATCCGTCCTGCCCACCCCGGTCGAATATGGCGGCTTCGGCATGGCCTCGACCGGCATGGTGTTCTGGCAATACCTGATCGCCGGCGTGCTCAGCCTGCCGCTGATCTTCCGCATCGGCATCGACAAGCTCCGCACCAGCCACCCGCTGGCGCACGAGATCCGCGCCTTCGTCTCGGCGCTCGGCGCGCATGTCTTCGTCTATGGTTTCGCCTCGGGCGTACCGATCTGGCAGATGGTGACCCTCCTCGCCGCCGGCCCGCTGTTCATCATCCTCGGTTCGACCGTCTTTCTTGGCGAGCGTGCCTCAGCCGCCCGTCTCGTCGCGGCGCTGGTCGGCTTCACCGGCGCCATCATCGTCTCCGGTATCGGCAGCGAAAGCCTCGGCTGGCACACCCTGATCCCGATCGTCGCCGCGGCGCTCTGGGCCACCACGGACGTCTTGACCAAGTACCTGACGCTGAAGGGCGAGAGCCCGGAAACGCTGACCATCTCGTTGCTGGTGCTGGTCACCCCGAACCACCTGCTGATCCTGCTCGCCGTCAACGCACTCGGCTGGCTGGCGCCGACGGTGCTGCCGGCCGGCCTCGCCACCGGCTTTCCATTCGCTCTCCCCAGCGGCGATGGCCTCTGGCTGCTGTTGCTGCTCGGCGTGCTCACCGGCGTGGCGCAATACCTGATGGCCTTCGCCTACCGGGCGGCCGACGCGACGTATCTGCAGCCCTTCGCCGACCTCAAGGTGCCGCTCAGCGCCCTGGTCGGCTGGATCGCCCTCGGCCAGGTGCCGTCGGTCTGGTTCTGGCCCGGCGCGGCGCTGATCGTCGCCGCCTCGGTGTTCATCTACTGGGTCGAAAGCCGCAACCGCACCCCGACCCTCGCCACCGCCTGAGGCCGCTGCACGCCCTCAGGCTCCCGGGGCCGCCGTGACTGCGGCCTCGGGACTTACGTCTCTGTCAGTCGACCGCCACCCACCGCCCCTCGCGGTGCGACTGCGCCATCGCATGCACCGCCCGCTCGATTTCGAGCCCTTTGTCGAACCCGACGATCTGCGCCCCGGTGTCGCCGCCGATGGCCTTCAGCAGCTCGTGGCACTCGATGATCTTCAGCTCGTTGAATCCCAGTCCATGCCCCGGTGCCGGAATGAACCGGTCATAGGGCGCATGCACCGGCGCGGTGAGGATGGTGCGAAAACCCTGCTCCGCTGCAGGATCACTGGCTTGAAACAGCTGGAACTCGTTCATCCGCTCCTGGTCGTAGGCGATGGTGCCGTTCGAACCAAAGATCTGCACCGCGATCCGGCCCTTCCGCCCCCAGGCCGAACGATCGAGCGCCATCACCCCGGACGCGCCGTTCCTGAGCTCCAGCAGCACCGAAGCAATATCCCAGGTCTCGACCTTCCGCCGCCCGCCATCCCGGCTCGGTCGGTCGGCATAGGGCATGGATAGCTGCGCCATCACCCTTGTCACGCCGCCGAACAGGAACTGCATCAGGCTCAAGGGGTGGACGCCGAAATCGTCGAGCGCGCCATAGCCGGACGAGGCCTCGCTCTTCCAGTAGAACAGCGCCTCGGGGTCGGCCATGAAGTCCTCGTCCATCTCGAAGCGCACATGGCTCACCGTGCCGATGGCGCCCGCCTCGAGCAGCTTTCTGATGTGCCGGATCACCGGGTTCTGGATGTAGTTGTAGCCGAGCGCCGTGACCTTACCCGACGCCCGCGCCGCCGCGACCATCCGCTCCGCCTCGGCAAACCCTACTGCCATCGGCTTCTCGCACCAGACGTGCTTGCCGGCCTCGAGCGCCGCGATCGCCATCTCGGCATGAAAGGCGTTGGGCGTCGTCACCGACACCACCTCGACCTCCGGGTCGGCGATCAGCGCCCGCCAGTCCGAAGTGGATTTCTCGAACCCGAACTCCTCGGCCCGCCGCGCCGCCAGCTCCGGCGACACCTCCGCCAGATGCACCAGCCGCGGCTTCGGCCCATCCCCGAACACCGGCTTCACCCCATTCCAGGCCAGCGCATGGCACTTGCCCATATAGCCCGTACCAATCAGGCCGACGCCGATGCTGGTCATCTCTGTTCCTCAAAACCGTGGGTGCTGCCCACCCCTCCTGCCCTCAGTCGGGCCTTCTCCCTTGATGGGAGAAGGTGGCCGAAGGCCGGATGAGGGTGGGGCAACACGCTGATATCCAAGAAAAACGCCCGAAGCCCTTGCGGACCCCGGGCGCCAGGCGCTCTGGAGGAGAGCTTACTTGTAGTCCGCGGCGTTGTCCTTGGTGACCAGCACGGTGCCGGTGTCGATCCAGGCCTCGAGCGTCTTGCCTGCCTTCAGGTCGACCAGCGCCTGGATGCCGAAGCCGCCCATGTTGGCGGGCGCCTGCGCAATGGTTGCCGCCATGTCGCCGGCAAGGATCGCCGCCGCCGCATCGGGGTTAGCATCGAACCCGACAATGGTGATGTCAGTGCGGGCTGCGGCCTTCACCGCTTCCGAAGCACCCAGCGCCATGTTGTCGTTCGAGCCGAAGATCCCCTTGATGTTGGGGTTGCCGGCGAGAATGTTCTCGGTCACCGACAGGCCCTTGGCGCGGTCCCACTCGGCGGTCTGCTCGGCGACAACCTTGAGGCCGCAATCGGTCAGCCCCTTCTTCGAACCGTCGGCGCGCGCCTGACCGGTCGACTGCGAGATCAAGCCCTGCAGGATCGCCACTTCCGAGCCGGCCGCGAGATTGTCGCAGAGGTACTTGGCAGCGAGCGCGGCGCCCACTTCGTTGTTGGTGCCGATGAAGGTGACGCCCTCATTGGTGCCGCGGGTATCGACGAACACCACCGGGATGCCGGCGGCCTTGGCCGCATCCACCACCGGGGCGAGCGCGTTCGGATCGGTCGGCGCCAAAGCGATGCCGTCCACCTTCTGCGCGATCAGGTCTTCGATCTGGGTGATCTGCGCCTGCACATCGGACTCGGCCGGCGGCGCCACGACGATCACTTCGACGCCCAGCTCGGCGGCTTTGGCCTTGGCGCCGGCTTCCACCGCCGCCCAGAACGGATTGCCGGCGCCCGGGCCTTTCATGCCCAAGACGTACGCGGCATTGGCCGAACCGGCCATGGCGAGCAGCGCACTCAGCGCAACGCCCGTAAGCAGCAGTTTTTTCATGGGTTTGGTCCTCCCTGAACCATTGATGTCTCCGTTCCCTTTGGACGCCGGCCGGGAGACACGGCCGGCGCCAAGTTCCTCCTAGCGACGGACGGCAGCGCGCCGCCGTAGCACGTCGATATAGACGGCGATGATGATCACCAGACCGATCAGGATCTGCTGCCAGAACGCCGAGACATTGTTGATGTTGAGCCCATTGCGCAGGATGCCCATGATCAAGACGCCCGCCAGCACCCCGAGCACCGTGCCGCGCCCGCCGAAGAACGAGGCGCCGCCGATGATCACTGCCGCAATCGCATCGAGCTCGATACCGATGCCGGCATTGGGGAAGCCGCTATCGGTACGCCCGGCGAGCAGCAGGCCCGAGAGCCCAGCCATGAAGCCCGAGATCATGTAGACCACCACCAGGGTGCGATCGACATTGATGCCCGAGACCCGCGCCGCATGCGGATTGCCGCCGATGGCGAAGATGTGCCGGCCCATATTCGTCTTCTCGAGGAAGAACCACAGCCCAATCGCGCAAACCGCCACGAGGAGCATGCTGGCCGGAATGCCCGCCGGCGGCGCCATGCCGAAGCCGAAATAGGCCTGCCCGATAAAGCGCACCTCCGGCTGCAGGCCCGAAATCGGCGCGCCATTGGAGATCAGGTAAGTGAGGCCGCGCGCCACGTTCAGCGTGCCTAGCGTCATGATGAACGGGTGCGGCAGCTTCAGCACGGTGAGGCCGACGCCGTTCACCCAGCCGACGAGCAGCCCGATGGCGGGCCCGATCAACAGGACGATCGGCCACGGCACCCCGGCCTTCGAGGCAACCGCCAGGCAGACCATCGAGAGACCCATGATCGAGCCGACGCTCAGATCGATGCCGGCGGTGACGATCACCACATACATGCCGAGCGCCAGGAGCGCCAAAGAGGCATTCTGTTTCAGGATATTGGTGAGGTTCTGCGCCGAGAGGAACACCTCCGGCTTGATGACGGCGAGCACCAGCATCATCACCACGACGACGAGGATGATGCCGTAGACCTCGAGAAATTTCGACATGCCGGGGCCGCGCAGCGAGAACCCGGATTTGGTGGCGGGAGTGTCAGACATCGGTGCCCGCTCCCACTGAACGACCAGCTGTCCGCTGGGTCATCCCCGCGAAAGCGGGGACCTCTGTGTTGGTGCTCGTGGCAAGATCGCAAACGGAGGTTCCCGCTTTCGCGGGAATGACACCGTGGGTGGGGGACGTGTGAAGCATGATCCCCCTCAATGCATGTTGTCATGGGCGAGGGTCGCGGTGTGACCCTTGGTGCCCATGATCCAGCCGATGACCTCGTTGCGCGAGGTCTGCGTCAGCTCCGCCTCGGCGAAATTGGTGCCCTGGTAGAGCGCCATCACCCGGTCGCAGCAGTAAAAGATATCGTCCATGCGGTGCGAGATGATGATCACCGCCACCCCGTGCTCCTTCAGCGAGCGCACCAGGTCGAGCACCTTGCCCACTTCCTTGATAGCGAGGGCCGCGGTCGGCTCGTCCATGATCACCAGCTTGGCGTCGAACGCCGTGGCGCGGGCAATGGCGACGGCCTGCCGCTGCCCGCCCGAGAGATCCTCGGTGTTCTGCTCCACCGATTTGACGTGAATGTGCAGCCGGTCGAGGTGATCGGTCGCCATCTGCCGCGACCGCTTGTGGTCGACAATGGTCAGCGGCCCGAACTTGGTGCCGGGCTCCCGGCCGAGATAGATGTTCTCGTAGATCGGCATGTTCCCGGCGAGCGCGAAGTCCTGGTAGACCATCTCGATGCCGAGCTTCTGGGCGTCCTTGGGGCTTCCGAACTTCACCGGCGCGCCGTTGAACACCAGCTCACCCTCCGATGGCGTGAACAGGCCGCTCAGGATCTTCATCAGCGTGGATTTGCCGGCGCCATTGTCGCCGACCACGCCCAGCACCTCGCCCGGCGCCACGTGGAAGTTCACGTCACGCAGCGCCGTGATGGCGCCGAAATACTTCGAAATGCCCTTGGCTTCGAGCAGCATAGCCGCCATGTGCTTCGGTCCTCCCCGACCTTAGCTGCAGCCCGTTCTCGTTGAATGGAACGTCTAGTGCTGCATTCCCTGTTGATGGAATGTTTATTCCATTCTACGGTGGATCGTCAAGCACGGCGTGTTCCAAATTCGGCAGTGTTCAAAGCAGGAACGTTGGAAAACCCCGCTGGCGCCGGCAGAAGTTCATGGACTTTGGCCGTGCTTTTGTTGGACTTTGCGACGGCACCCGCTATGAGGCCGGAATGGACGACGGGGATATCAAGCTGGACGATGCCGTGCCGCGGGATTTTCCCGCGCTGCGCGCGCTGATCGCTGCCCGCGCGCCCACCTTGCCACGCCGGCTGACCCAGGTGGCGAGCTTCGCTCTCGACAACCCCGACGACATCGCCTTCGGCACCGCGGCGAGCGTTGCGCAGCGCTCCGGCGTGCAGCCCTCGACCCTGGTGCGCTTCAGCCAGGCCCTTGGCTATCAAGGTTTTTCCGACCTGCAGGAAGTGTTCCGGGCCCGCCTGCGCGATCGCGTGCCGAGTTACGAGGAGCGGCTGAAGCAGCTGCGCGAGCATGGCGGCTCATCGAAGAGCGGGTTGCTGCTGCAGGGCTTCGCCGACGCGGCCGAGCGCTCGGTTGCCGACCTCCGCCTCAAGCTCGACCCCGAGACCCTCGATGCCGCGGTCGAGATCCTCGCCAAGGCCGAGACCATCTACCTCGTCGGTCTCCGCCGCTCGTTCCCGATCACCAGTTACATGGCCTATGCCATGGGCAAGCTCGGGATCCGCAACCTGCTGGTCGATGGCATTGCCGGGCTGGGGGCCGAACAGATCGGCTTCATCTCGCCCCGCGATGCGGTGCTGGCCATCAGCTTCACCCCCTATGCCAGCGAGACGGTGAACCTCGCCCATGCGGCGAAGGCGCGTCACGCCAAGGTGGTGTCGATCACCGACTCGATCTTCTCGCCGATCGCCCCGATCGCCGACACCTGGCTGGAAATTGTGGAGGCGGATTTCGAGGGGTTCCGCTCGATGGCGGCGACCATGGCGCTGGCCATGACGTTGACGGTAGCTGTGGCGAGCCGGCGCGGCGAGAAGTAGGGCAGCCGTCCTCTAGGAGGGCACTACCTCTCCTCCTCACCGGCTGTCATCCCAGCGAAAGCTGGGACCCAACTCGCAGCCCGTGCCAGAGGATAGATGGGTCCCAGCTTTCGCTGGGACGACATCTGGTGGCTGCGGCAGTTCCGTGCCTCACATGGCCGTCTGGCGACCGAGCCTGCGGCCGGCCTCAGTTCTTCTTCACCGGATACCCGGTCGCCAGCCCACCGCCGCCGGCGCCGACCACGGTCTGCTCGAACTCGACGCAGGAGCCGGTCATCGGCGCCGATTCGGCTCCACCGAGGAAGGCGATGAGCCGCGCCACGTCTTCCGGCTTGATCAGCTTACCGAACGGCCGCGACGCCTCGGCCTTCACCAGCCAATCGTCCGCCGCGTCGTGGAAGGTCTTCAGCGTCACATGCTCGCCCGGCGTATCGGCCCAGCCGAGGATGATGCCGTTGACCCGGATGCGCATCAGGTTCACCGCATTGGCGGTGTTCTTGGTCAGCGTCATCAGCGCGCCCTTGCTGGCGCTGTAGGCGGCGAGATTGGGCGAGCCGATATAGGCGTTGACCGACAGGATGTTGACGATCGTCCCCTCGATCTTTTCGCGCTGCATCACCTTGATGACGTCCTGCATCAGGAAGAACGGCGCCCGCACATTGATGGCGAACATCCGGTCGTAAAGCGCGATATCGGTATCGAGAATGGTGCCGCGATCGGTGAGGCCGGCGATATTGGCGAGGATGTCGACCCGCCCAAACGCCTTGTCGGCGGCAGGAACGATTTTGGCCACCGCCGCCGGGTCAGCCAGATCGGCTTGAACGAAGATGGCTTTGGTGCCGGCGTCGTTCAGCGATTTGGCAACCGCCTCGCCCTTCTCAGCCTGCCGGTCGACCAGCACCACGCCGGCCGCACCGCGCTGCGCCAGGAGCCGCGCCGTCGCCTCGCCGATTCCCTGCGCGGCCCCCGTGACAACGGCAATCTTGCCGGCAAATGGGGCGGAGGCATTCTCGGTCATGTCGGGACTCAAATTCTGTAAGGAAAGCGCCCGGACACTAGGGATTTGGGGGGCGTAAGCCAAGCCCTATCGTGCCGGTGCCGGGCTCTAGAGGATCACCGCCGGCCGCGGCTCGTGCACGATCAGCTTGGCGCCGGGCAGCAGCCTGGCATGCGCGCGCCGCGCCGCGATTTCGCAAGCGCTGGCGCAGAGTCCCTTCACCACGAATTGGCGGCCACGCGCCAGGTTGGTGTCGACATGCCGCTCCCACACATCGGTGATGCCACCATTGCCGGTGAGAACACACGGATCGGCATTGCAGGCGGGCGGCCAATAGCTGGCATCGCCGATCATTTCGCGCACCGTTACAACGTTGCCCGAACAGCCCGCAGCGAGGACGACCAGCGACAGACCCGCAGCCATTGCACGCGGCGCTCGCCAGCGCACGCGAATACCCGGCATGATCCAATGCTCCCCGTACGCAGCCCGCAACCCCGCAGCAAGAAGTCCCCATGCGTGTGTTCGTCAGGCTGTCTGGAAAGCGCCCACACGCCACCTATCGAGTGCGAATGGGCAAATCTTTGGGCTTCCTCGAGCCGTTTGCAACCACAAACAGGTCAGCTGACCTTAACCGCCTGTCCCGTCACAGAACTTTTTGTGGCGGCCTCCGCCAGCTTCTGCGCCTGCAATCCGTCATGCCCGGACGGGGTCGGCGTAACCCCCTTGGTCATCGCGTCGATGAAGCTGTTCACCTCGGCGGCGTAGGCCGCGACATAGCGGTCGATGAAGAAGTTCTGGATCACGTCCTGGGTGAAGCCGGCGCCATCGGCCCGCTCAAGCGTCGTCATGTGGACGTTGCCGGCGCGCAGCATGCCCTTCGAACCATGCACTTCGACGCGCTGGTCGTAGCCATAAGTGGCGCGGCGGGAATTGGTGATCACCGCGATCCTGCCCGAAGCGGTCTGCATCTGCACCGCCGCGGTATCGACGTCGCCGGCAACGCCGATCGCCTTGTCGACCAGGGCGCTGCCCAGCGCATGCACCGAGACGAAATCCTCGCCGATGAGGAACCGCGCCATGTCGAAATCGTGGATCATCATGTCGCGATAGAGCCCGCCGGAGCGCTCGATGTAACTCACCGGCGGCGGCGCCGGATCGCGCGAGATGATGGTGACGATCTCGACGTCGCCGATCTCGCCGCCCTTGATCCGCTGCTGCACGGCGGCAAAGTTCGGATCGAACCGGCGGTTGAAGCCGATCATCAGCGGCACGCCGGCCGCTTTCACCACCGGCAGGCAGGCTTCGATCCGCTCCACCGACAGCGACACCGGTTTCTCGCAGAGGATCGCCTTGCCGGCCCGCGCCGCCTGCTCGATCAGGTCGGCATGCGTGTCGGTGGGCGTGGCAATGAGGATGGCTTCGACGTCGGATGCGAGGATCTGGTCGATCGAGGCAACCTGTGCCCCGACGCTCGCGGCCAGCGCTGCAGCAGCATCGGGAATCGCGTCCGCCACATAGGCGACATCCGCCCGGCTGGAGTTGGCGATGGTTCCCGCGTGCACCTTGCCGATGCGCCCCGCCCCCAGAATGCCAAACCTGACCACGGGATTGCCTCCTTGCTGCACGCTCCTGGAGCGCCCGGTTCAAATGGATCAAACATGGAACGTTCATTCCGAAAAGAGCAACTTCGGAATTGACGTTTCATTCGCGCGAGGGATACAACGGCCGCTGAAAGCTGTCCAGTCAGACCATGCGGGGGAGATCATGCCGGAGGCCAAGCTCGATGTCATCACCATCGGGCGCTCGTCGGTGGACCTCTACGGCCAGCAGATCGGCAGCCGGCTCGAGGATATCGGCTCGTTCGCCAAATCGGTCGGCGGCTGCCCCGCCAATATCGCTGTCGGCACCGCCCGGCTCGGGCTGAAATCGGCGCTGATCACCCGCGTCGGCGCCGAGCAGATGGGCGGCTTCATCAAGGAACAGCTCAGTCGCGAAGGCGTCGACACCTCAGGCATCGCCACCGACGACAAGCGATTGACCGCCCTGGTGCTGCTCGCCGTCGAGGCCGAAGGCGTCTCGCCGATGATCTTCGTTCGGACCGATTGCGCCGACATGGCGCTAGACGAAGCCGATATCGATGCAGATTTCATCCGCTCCGCCAGCGCCATCGTCGTCACCGGCACGCATTTCTCCACCCCCAATGCCGAGGCTGCGCAGCTCAAGGCCATCCGCATCGCCAAGGCGGCTGGCCGCAAGGTGGTGTTCGATATTGACTATCGGCCCAACCTCTGGGGCCTCGCCGGCCATGCCGCCGGCTTCGAGCGCTATGTGAAATCCGACTACGTCTCGGCCAAGATGCGGCCGGTCCTCGCCGATTGCGACCTGATCGTCGGCACCGAGGAAGAGGTGCTGGTGGCGGCCGGCGAGAGCGACCTGCTCGAGGCGCTGAAGGCGATCCGCGCCGTGAGCGACGCCACCGTGGTGCTGAAGCGCGGCGCCAAGGGCTGCATCGTCTATGACGGCCCGATCGGCGACGACCTCGAACAGGGGATCGTCGGCCAGGGTTTCCCGATCGAGATCTACAATGTGCTGGGCGCCGGCGACGCCTTCATGAGCGGGTTCCTGCGCGGCTGGTTGAAAGGCGAAAGCCACCAGACCTCTGCCACCTGGGCCAATGCCTGCGGCGCCTTCGCCGTCTCCCGACTGCTCTGTGCGCCTGAATATCCGAGCTGGACCGAGCTCGACTACTTTTTGAAGCACGGCAGCAAGTTCAAAGCGCTGCGCAGGGACGAGAACCTCAACCACCTGCACTGGGCGACGACGCGCCGGCAGCACTGGCCGCGCCTCACCGCCTTCGCCATCGATCATCGGAAGCAGATCGAGGATATTGCCGGCGCCAGGACCGACCGCATCCCCGACTTCAAGGTGCTGGCAGTGAAAGCCGCGGCTCAGGTGGCCAATGGCCGGCCGGGCTTCGGCATGCTGCTCGATGACAAATGGGGCCGCGACGCGCTGTTCGAAGTGCCCAAAAGCTTTTGGATCGCCCGGCCGGTGGAGCTGCCCGGCTCGATCCCGCTCGAGTTCGAGTTTTCGCAGGATATCGGCAGCCGGCTAGTCGACTGGCCGGTGGATCATGCGCTCAAGGTGCTGTGCTTCTGGCACCCCGATGACCCCTCGAGGATCAATGCCGGCCAGCTCGAAAAGCTGCGCGCCGCACATGATGCCTGCCGCAAGGTCGGCCGCGACATCCTGATCGAGATCATTCCCTCCAAGGTCGGTCCGGTCGACGACACCACCACCGCCCGAGCGCTGGGCCAGCTCTATGCCGCCGGGTTGAAGCCCGACTGGTGGAAGCTCGAATCGCAGCCGAGCACCGCAGCCTGGGAAGCGGTCGATACGGTGATCGAGGCCAACGACCCGCTCTGCCGCGGCGTCGTGCTGCTCGGCCTCGATGCCCCGCAGGACGAGTTGGCGCGCGGCTTTGCCGTTGCGCGATCCGCCCGCACGGTGCGCGGCTTCGCCGTCGGCCGCACCATATTTGGCGAAGCCGCCAAGGCGTGGTTTGCTGGCACCATGACCGATGAACAGGCGATCGCCGATATGGCGGCGCGGTTTTCGGCGCTGGTGGGGATCTGGGGGGAGTGATCGTGCACCGGAGTGTGTGGCCACCCCCACCCTTAATCCCTCCCCACAAGGCGGAGGGAGACGCAGCAACCGTGGCGATGCAGCTATCGCCTCCCTCCCCCTCGTGGGGAGGGAAGGAGGGTGGGGGTGCCCCACGCACTGAAGTGGGAGAGACACCATGACCAACAAGACCATCCGCCTCACCATGGCGCAGGCGCTCGCGCGCTTCATGACGCGGCAGATGACCATTATCGACGGCAACAAGGTGCCGATCTTCGGTGGCGTGTTCGCCATCTTCGGGCACGGCAATGTCGCCGGCTTCGGCGAGGCGCTGTACCAGGTACGCGAGGAACTACCAACCTATCGCGCCCATAACGAGCAGGGCATGGCGCATGCGGCAATTGCCTTCGCCAAGGCGAGCTTCCGCCGCCGCTTCATGGCCGCCACCTCCTCGATCGGGCCGGGCGCCACGAATATGGTGACGGCGGCGGCGCTGGCGCATGTCAACCGGTTGCCGGTGCTGCTGTTGCCCGGTGACGTGTTCGCCAACCGCGCCCCCGATCCGGTGCTGCAGCAGGTGGAAAGTTTTGGCGACGGCACGGTGAGTGCCAATGACGTGTTCCGCCCGGTCAGCCGCTATTTCGACCGCATCACCCGCCCCGAGCAGATCATCCCGGCACTGAACCGCGCCATGCAGGTGCTGACCGACCCGGCCGAATGCGGCCCGGTGACCCTCAGCCTCTGCCAGGACGTGCAGGCCGAGGCCTATGACTATCCCGAAGCCTTCTTCGCCGAACGGGTGTGGACGCCGCGCCGGCCGATGCCGGACGTGAACGAGCTGGATGCGGCGGTGGCTGCGATCAGGACGGCGGAAAAGCCGGTGATCATCGCCGGCGGCGGCGTGCTGTACTCCGAGGCAGCCGAAGGGCTGCGCGCCTTTGCCGAGCGTCACGGCGTGCCGGTCATGGAGACCAATGCCGGCAAATCCAGCCTGCCGCACGACCATCCGCTGAACATGGGATCGGTGGGCGTAACGGGGTCGTCGGCGTCGAACCTGCTGGCCGAGCAGGCCGACCTGGTGCTGGCGGTGGGCTCGCGCCTGCAGGACTTCACCACCGGCTCGTGGGCGCTGTTCAAGGCCGACAATGTCAGGATCATCGGGCTGAACACGCAGGTGTTCGACGCCTATAAGCATCGCGCCGTGCCGCTCATCGCCGACGCCAAAGTCGGGCTCGACCTGCTCGATGGTAAACTGGGGCCCTGGCACGCGAGCGACGCGTGGCAGGCAACCGCCAAAGCGGCCAAGGCCAGATGGCTGGTTTCCGCCAAGGCGGTGACCGACCCGACCAATGCGCTGCCCTCGGATGCGCAGGTGATCGGCGCGGTGCACCGGGCCCGCGGTTCGGGCGCGACGCTGGTCTGCGCTTCGGGCGGACTGCCGGGCGAGCTGCATAAGCTCTGGCCGGCCGGCGCCCCGGGCAGCTACCACATGGAATATGGCTACTCGACCATGGGCTACGAGATCGCCGGCGGGCTGGGCGTGAAGCTGGCTAAGCCGCATGACGATGTCATCGTCATGCTCGGCGATGGCAGCTACATGATGATGAACTCCGAGATCGCCACCTCGGTGATGCTGGGGAAGAAACTGACCATCGTGGTGCTCGACAACCGCGGCTTCGGCTGCATCAATCGGCTGCAGATGGCGACCGGCGGCGCCAACTTCAACAACCTGTTGAAGGACACTTTCCACGAGACGCTGCCCGAGATCGACTTCGCCGCCCACGCCGCGTCGATGGGCGCCTGGGTGCGCAAAGCCGCCTCGATTGCCGAGCTCGAAAGTGCCCTCGCCGAGGCCGACAAGGTCGAGCGCACCACCGTGCTGGTGATCGACACCGACCCGCTGATCTCCACCGAGGCCGGCGGCCACTGGTGGGACGTGGCAGTGCCGGAGGTTTCGGTACGGCCGCAGGTGAACGCGGCACGCAAGGATTATGAGGAAGCGCTGAAGGGTCAGCGGCTTTAGGTAGGCAGTCGGCAGTCGGCAGTCGGCAGTCGCGACTGCAGGTACCGGTTGTCCCCGCCTACTGCCTACTGCCTACTGCCTACTGCCGACTGCCGACTAAGAGGAACACGACAGCATGCTGAAAGCCAAACTGGGCATGTCCCCCATTGCGTGGTGGAACGACGATCTGCCGGAGCTGAGCGATGATGTGTCGCTGGAGGAGTGCCTCAGGCAATCGCGCTCGGCCGGCTTCACCGGCATGGAAAAGGGCCGCCGCTTCCCTGACGATCCCGGCATCATGCTGCCGATCCTCAAGGCGGCGGATGTGACGCTGTGCGGTGGCTGGTTCTCCGGCACACTGGTCAATGAGGATATGGCAGCCAACCAGCGGCGCATCGCGCCGATGATCGAGCTGTTCAAGGCAGTGGACGCGCCCTGCATCGTCTATGGCGAAGTCGGCCGCTCGATCCAGGGCGACCGGACGAAGCCGCTGGCGACCAAGCCGAAGCTGAGCGACGACGAGATGAAGGCCTATGCCGGAAAGCTCACGACGTTCGGCGAGTGGTGCGCGGCGGAGGGTATGCCGCTGAGCTACCATCACCATATGGCCGCCGTGGTCGAGACCGAACCGGAGCTCGACGCCTTCATGCGCCATTCCGGCCCCGGCATCCCGCTGCTGCTCGATGCCGGGCACCTGGCCTTTGCCGGTGGCGATGTGCTGCGCGCCATCGATAACCACCACGCCCGCATCAGCCATGTGCACGTCAAGGATATCCGCCGCGCCGTGGTCGATGGTCTCGATCGGACGAAACAGAGTTTCCTCGATGCTGTGGCGCTCGGCGCCTTCACCGTGCCGGGCGACGGCTCGCTGGATTTCGCGGCCATCGTGCAGAAGCTCGCCGACTATGGCTATGAAGGCTGGTTCGTCGTCGAGGCCGAGCAGGATCCCAAGGCCAACCCGCCGCTCCGCATGGCCCAGGTGGGTCACCAGGAGCTGATGCGGGTGATGACGCTGGCCGGCTACACGGTGGAGACGCAGGGTTTTCCCAACCGCTGAACGGAGCTGTTGCGACGGCCGCCCGATAGACTAGGTTCGGGGCTTTCCGGAGGGATCGGCGTGAGCGACGACAACCAAGAGAACAAGAAGCCAGGCCTGTTCACCATGGGGTGGTTCAAGCCGTTGTACCGGCGGGTCATCGTGGTGGTGGTTATCGCCGCCTGGTCCAGCTTTGAGTGGTTCATCAACCAGAACCCGGACCACCAGTTCTGGGGCATCCTGACGCTGGCGGCGCTCGCCTATGGCATCTGGACCTTCTTCATCAACTTCGAGAACGAGCTCAACAAGACCAATGGCAAACCTAAAAGCTAGGCCGGCGGCCGAACAGGGCCACGTCCACCACATCACCCCCGAGAATGCCGGCTGGACCTATGTCGGGTTCGACCTGCACAAGCTGCCCAATGTCGGCGATGTGGCGCGCGGCGGCGGCGACGACCGCGAGGTCTGCATCGTGCTGATCTCGGGCCGAGCCAACGTGACCGTCGATGGCCAGGATTTCCTCGTCGGCGGCCGCATGAGCCCGTTCGAGGGACCCGGTTACTCGGTCTACGCTCCGGCGGGCGCCAACTGGCGCATCGAGGCGCTGACGCCGCTCGAGGTCGCGGTCTGCTCGGCCCCCGGGGTGCGCGGCGCCCGGCCGCCGCGGGTGATCGGCCCCGGCGATGTCGAAAAGCTGACCCGCGGCCAGGGTACCAATACCCGCTACCCCACCAATATCCTGCCCGAGACCGCCCCGGCGGATTCGCTGCTGGTGGTCGAGGTGATCACCCCCGGTGGCCACACCTCGAGCTATCCGCCGCACCGGCATGACGAAGACGACCTGCCGCGCCAGAGCTTCCTCGAGGAGACCTACTACCACCGCTTCTCAAAGCCCCAGGGTTTTGGCTTCCAGCGCGTCTACACCGACGATCGCTCGCTCGACGAAACCATGCTGATCGAAGACGGCGACGTGGTGATGGTGCCGAAGGGCTATCACCCGGTGGCGGCGGTGGCGGGCTACGACATCTACTACCTCAACGTCATGGCCGGCCCGAAGCGCACCTGGAAGTTCTACAATGCGCCGGAGCATGAGTGGATGCTGGGGTAGATCGGCAATCGGCAGTAGGCAGTACGCAGTCGAGTTCAGCTCTGACTTCGACTGCCGACTGCCAACTGCCAACTGCCGCTCTCCCTCTTGACCCCGCGCGCCCCCGCGTGCATCGCTCCGCGACTTTGTTTCCTGGAGCGCTTTTAGATGTCGTCCAATTTCGTTCTCACCCTCTCCTGTGCCGATCGGCCGGGGATCGTTGCCGCGGTGACCACGGAACTGGCGGGCCTCGGTTGCAACATCGCGGAATCGAACCAGTTCTGGGACAAGGAGACCGGCCAGTTCTTCATGCGGCTGGCCTTTACCACCCCCGATGGCGTCGATCGCGATGCGCTGGAGCGCGGCCTGAAGCCGGCGATCGAGCGCTTCGGCATGCGCACCACGCTGGTCGACGAGGCGAAGAAGAAGAAGATCCTGGTGATGGTCTCTAAGTTCGACCACACCCTCCTGCACCTGCTCTACCAGATCCGCGTCGGTTGGCTCGATGCCGAGGTGGTGGCGATCGTCTCCAACCACGAGGATAGCCGCAAGACTGCCGACTATGAGGGCATTCCGTTCCACCTGCTGCCGGTCGGCAAGGACAACAAGGCAGCGCAGGAAGACCAGGTGATCGCGCTGTTCAAGGAGACCGGCGCCGATCTGGTGGTGCTGGCGCGCTACATGCAGATCCTGAGCGACCGGTTCGCCACCCGCCTCTACGGGCAGATCATCAACATCCACCACTCGTTCCTGCCCAGCTTCAAGGGCGCCAAGCCCTATCACCAGGCACATGAGCGCGGCGTCAAGATCATCGGCGCCACCGCCCACTACGTGACGCCGGAGCTCGACGAGGGCCCGATCATCGAGCAGGAAACCGCGCGGGTGACCCACGCGCTGAGCCCCGACGACCTGGTGGCCGCCGGGCGCGATGTCGAAAGCCGGGTGCTGGCGCGCGCGGTGAAGCTCCACCTCGAGAACCGGGTGATGCTGAACGGCAAGAAGACGGTGGTGTTCGGCTGAGGCTGGTGCGCGGGCCTTCCCCCACCCGGCTTCGCTATGGCTCCGCCTAGCTCCGCTACCGCCCGGCGAGGGCCGCAGGCCTCGTCCGGCTCCCCACAAGGGGGAGGGATGGGTGGAGCAGGACGCGCTGAGCACTCCGCTCAGGCCGTCTGCGTCAGCGCTGCCTTGTTCGCCTCGAGGAACGCCTTCAGCCCCTGGGGCTTCTCACCCCACAGCGTCTCGACCGCATTGGTGGTGAGTGCCACCCGGCCGAGCCGCGTGTTGACGTCGAACGGCACGATAAAGCCATGCACCACCGGCTCGGGCACGCCCGCCGCGACGGCACCGGCGGCGAGTTGCTCGTCGGTGACGTCGACCACTTCGATTGGCTTGCCGGTAACTTCCGAGGCGACCGCGGCGATCTCGCGCGAGGTCAGCGCGGCCGGCCCTGTGACGGTCAGCGTGCGGCTGGCATCGCCGGTAAGCAACGCCCCGGCGGCGGCCCGTGCGGTGTCCTCGCGTGACACATGCGCCAGCGTGCCGCCACCGGCCGAGGTGTACCACTTGCCGGACTGCAGCGCCGAGGGCAGCGAGCTCAACAGGTTCTCAGCGTACCAGTTCATCCGCAGGATGGTGTAGCCGACGCCGGAGGCCTTGATCGCCTCTTCGGTGCCAAAATGCTCGGACGCGAACGGGATTGGCGACGCCGGTTCGGGTGCCGGCATCGAGGTGTAGACGATGTGCTTGACCCCGGCGGCCTTGGCCGCGGCGACCGCGCTGGTCTGCAGCGCCGTGCGGCTCGCGCCGAGGACATCGATCGAGATCAGCAGCAGCCGATCGACGCCATCCAGCGCCTTGATGAAGCCGGGCACGTCGCCATAGTCGGCCTTGCGGGTCTCGACGCCTGAGAAGTTCAGTTTCTCCGGGTGGCGCGAACCGGCGATGATCTTGCCCGCATAGCCGCGCTCCAGCAGCAGCTCGACGACGCGACGGCCCAGCTTGCCGCCAGCGCCGGCGACGAACAGGGTGGGTGAGGTGGTCATGGGGAGTCTCCTAGGTTGTCTCTTTTTGAGACTACGTATACAATAGGAACTACCCAAGCTGTCGCAAGACGGCAGTTTCAACGCCCCTGGTTACCTCGAAGGAACCACCCCAATGCCAGTCAGCCCGATTGCCCCGCTGAGCCAGATGATGGCCGAGTACTCCGACCCCTCGCAGTGCCCGGTGCGCAACGTGCTGGACCAGCTCGGCGACAAGTGGAGCGTCTTGATCATCAGCGCGCTGGCCCACCGCCCCTACCGCTTCGGAGAACTGAAGCGCGAGATCAGCGACATCAGCCAGCGCATGCTGACCCAGACGCTGCGCGACCTGCAATCCGACGGGCTGATCGAGCGCACCGTGTTCCCGACCACCCCACCGAGCGTCGAGTACAAGCTCAGCCCCATGGGCCACAGCTTCCTCGTGCCGCTCTCGGCCATGGTCGACTGGGCCTTCGAGCACTTTCCGGCGATCCGCGAAGCACGCCAGGAATTTGCCAAGGCGGCGTGAGGGCGCTGACTGAAACAGACGGCCCCCTCCCATCCTCCCCCATAAAGGGGGAGGTGAAGACTCGAGGCTCTGTCTTCGATCGTGCCCACCACTCGATGCGGCACCTCCCCCTTCATGGGGGATGGGAGGGGGCCGTCTCTATCAGTTCGTCACCCTTGCCCTGCCCCGGCAAATCCCTCACAACCCGGCGGTGACCCAGCCCTCCCCCTTCTCCGACCGCCGCATCGTCGTCGCCATCGCGCTGTTCTGCTGCTTGTTGTGGGGGAGCGCCGTGCCGGCGGTGAAGATCGGCTACGGGCTGTTTGCCATCTCCGCTTCCGATACGCCGTCGCTGATGCTGTTTGCCGGGGTGCGGTTTTTCCTCGCCGGGCTGATGCTGCTGGCCTACTCGGCCTTGACCCGCAAGCCGATCTGGCAGCCGGCGCGCCGGCTCGGGCAGCTGGGGCTGCTCGGGCTCATCAGTACCGCCGGGCAGTACCTGTTCTATTACATCGGCCTCGCCCACTCGACCGGCGTCAAGGTGTCGATCACCACCTCGACCAGCACGTTCTTTTCGGTGCTGATCGCGCATTTCCTCTATGCCAACGACAAGCTGACGCCGCGCCGCATCCTGGGTTGTCTGCTCGGCTTTGCCGGTGTGGTGGCGGTGAACCTCGCGGCAACCGGCATCGACCTGCATGTGAGCCTCCTCGGGGAAGGCTTCATCGTCATCGCCGCGCTGCTCTTCTCGGTGGCTGGCGTCTACGGCAAGGGGCTGAGCGCCGACATGGACGCTGGCGTGATGACCGGCTGGCAGCTGCTGCTCGGCGGCGCCATGCTCGGGATCGCCGGCTTCGCGCTCGGCGGCAAGCTCGGCGCTTTCGGGCTGGAGGCGGCGCTGCTGCTGGCCTATCTCGCGGCGCTGTCGGCGGCGGCCTTCGCATTGTGGAGCGTGCTCTTGAAGCACAATCCCGTCGGCTCGGTCGCCATCTTCAACTGCGCCATCCCGATCTTCGGCGTGCTGCTTGCCGGCCTGTTCCTCGGCGAGAGCATTTTCGAGTGGAAGAACCTTGCCGCGCTGCTGCTGGTCAGCGTCGGGATCTGGATGGTGACGGCGGCGCGGGTAAACCGGACGGTCGGTGCGAGCTGACCCCCACCCTTGATCCCCTAAGAAAGCGGAGGGAGACCCTCGCACTGATATCGAAGCTGGCGTCTCCCTCCCCCTGTTTGAGAGGGAGGGGACAGGGGTGGGGGTCAGCCCGCGCCGGACGCAGCAGCTATCAGGCCTGCTTCGGAAACACCCGCCAGCGCTTCGGCCTGAAGGCGATGCGGGTCTTTTCGCCGGCCGGGTGGTCGAATGGCAGATCTATTTCCACACGCTCCGGCAATCCACCGATCTCAAGTTCGACGCGCCGGGTGCCGCCGACCCGGCGCGAAGCGACGACCACGCCGGCGAGTGCGGCGCCGACCCCATCCTCGACCAGCTCGACATCATGCGGCCGGAAGAACAGGCTGGCTTCGCCGACGGCATCATTGGGCGCCGGCAGGCCGATGGCGCGGCCGCCGACCCACAGCTCATGGTTCTCCACCGTCACCGGCAGCGAACTCGACTCGCCGATGAACGAGAAGACAAATGGCGAGTTCGGGCGGTCATAGACGTCGTCGGGGGTGCCGACCTGCTCGATCTTGCCCTGGCTCATCACCACCAGCCGATCGGCCAGTTCCAGCGCCTCTTCCTGGTCGTGCGTCACGAACACCGTGGTGTGGCCGGTACGGTCGTGGATCTCGCGCAGCCACTTGCGCAGTTCCTTGCGCACCTGGGCGTCGAGCGCACCGAACGGCTCGTCGAGCAGCAGCACGCGCGGCTCGATGGCCAGCGCCCGCGCCAGCGCCACGCGCTGCCGCTGGCCGCCCGAGAGCTGCTGCGGGAAGCGCTTCTCGAGCCCGCTCAGCTGCACCAGGTCGAGCAACTCCATGGCGCGACGGCGGATCTCGGCTTTGGGCGGACGGGTGGCGCGCGGCCGCACCTTCAGCCCGAACGAGATATTGTCGAGCACCGTCATGTTGCGGAACAGCGCGTAGGCCTGGAACACGAAGCCGACATTGCGCTCCTGCACCGTCTTCGATGACGCATCCTCGTCGCCGAAGAAGATGCGGCCAGCGGTCGGCATTTCGAGCCCGGCGATCAACCGCAGCAGCGTGGTCTTGCCCGAGCCTGACGGCCCCAGCAGCGCAATCAGTTCGCTCGATTTGACCTCGAGCGACACGTCGTTGAGCGCCGGGTAGTGCGAGAATTCCTTGCGGACGGTGTCGACGCGGATATCCAAACTGGGAGGCCCTTTTCTTCTGCTCAGTCGCGCTAATGTCGGCGAGTGCCCGCGAGTTCGTCGCCGAAGCGGTACTCGAGGATGGTTTTGAACACCAGCGTCACCAGCGCCAGCATGGCGAGCAGCGAGGCGATGGCGAAGGCGGCGGTGAAGTTGTACTCGTTGTAGAGGATTTCGATGTCGAGCGGCATGGTCGTGGTCTTGCCGCGGATATGGCCCGAAACCACTGACACCGCCCCGAACTCGCCCATGGCGCGGGCATTGCAGAGCAGCACGCCGTAGAGCAGCCCCCATTTGATGTTGGGGAGCGTCACCCGGGTAAAGGTCTGCCAGCCGGTGGCGCCCAGCGACAACGCCGCTTCCTCGTCGGTATTGCCCTGGTCCTGCATCAGGGGGATCAGTTCGCGCGCTATGAACGGGAAGGTGACGAAGATCGTCGCGAGCACGATGCCCGGCACCGCGAAGATGATCTCGATGTTGTAGGCCCTGAGCAGCGGATGCAGCGCACTCTGCGCCCCGAACAGCAGCACATAGACCATGCCCGAGACCACCGGCGACACCGAGAACGGCAGGTCGATCAGCGTGGTGAGGAAGCTCTTGCCCCAGAACTCGTACTTGGCGACACACCAGGCGGCGGCAATGCCGAACACCAGGTTGAGCGGCACCGCGATCACCGCCACCAGCAGCGTCAGGACGATGGCCTGCTGCGACTGGCGATCGGCGAACGCCGCGAAATAGGTATCGGCGCCTTTGCGGAAGGCTTCGGTAAACACCAGCACCAGCGGCAGCACCAGCACCGCCGCCATGAACACCACGGCGATACCGATCAGCAGCCGCCGGATCCACACCCGCTCGGTGGTCGGCCTTGTGTGCTCCTCGGGGGGAATGAGCCGGCGGCTGTCGTAGATGACATCAGGCTCAAACATTGCCGAACCTCCGGCGGGCCCAGGCCTGGATCAGGTTGATCACCAGCAGCATGACGAAGGCGATGATCAGCATGATGCCGGCAATGACCGCCGCACCCGCCTGGTCGAACTCTTCGAGCTTGATGACGATCAGCACCGGGGCGATCTCCGAGATGTTGGGCAGATTGCCGGCGATGAAGATCACCGAGCCGTATTCGCCGACCGCGCGGGCGAAGGCCAGCGCAAAGCCGGTGAGCAGCGCCGGGGTGAGCCGCGGCAGGATCACGCTGGTGATGGTCTGCCAGCGATTGGCGCCGAGCGTCGCGGCGGCTTCCTCGAGTTCCTGTTCAAACTCCTCAAGCACTGGCTGCACCGTACGCACCACGAACGGCAGGCCGATGAAGATCAGCGCGATGACGATACCGGTCGGGGTGTAGGCGATTTTCCAGTTGAGCGAGAACTCACTGAGCCCGAACGGCAGCCAGGTCTGGCCATGCCACCACTGCCACAGCGCTCCCTTGTCGGAGAACAGCGAGCCGACCCAGCCCTTGGGGGCATAAAGCGTCGAGAGCGCGATGCCCGCCACCGCCGTCGGCAGCGCGAACGGCAGATCGACAATGGCGTCGAGCAGCCGCCGGCCCGGGAACTTGTAGCGCACCAGCACCCAGGCGACGATGATGCCGAACACCACGTTGACCAGCGCCGCGATCAGCGACGAGCCGAAGCTCACCTCCAGCGCCTTGAGGGTGCGCGGCGAGGTGGCGATCCTGATGATCTGCTCGAGCGGCGTCGTTGCCGCCTTGAGGAACAGCCCGGCGATTGGGATCAAGACGATCAGGCTGAGATAGAGGATGGTGTAGCCGAAGGTCAGCCCGAACCCCGGGATGACGCTGGGCTTTACAAAGCTCCACCCCGCTCGCGCGGGGTGGGATGACTTTCCGGAGGCGCCGCGAGGCGCCCCTGCCACTGCATTACTGCGCAGGGGTGTAGACCTGGTCAAAGATGCCCCCGTCCCCGAAATGCTTGGGCTGCGCCGTCTTCCAGCCGCCGAAAAGCGGATCATCAATAGAGATCAGATCGATCTTTGGGAAGGCTTCGACCAGCGCCTGGTCGGTGACGACGGACGGGTCGGACGGGCGATAATGGTTCTTTGCCGCCAGCGTCTGGCCCTCGGGTGAGTAGAGATATTCGATATAGGCCTTGGCGAGATCGGCGGTGCCGTGCGCCTCGACGTTCTTGTCGACGATCGCGACCGGCGGCTCGGCGAGGATCGACGACGGCGGATAGACCACGTCGAAATTGTCGGCGCCGAATTCGTCGAGCACCAGGAACGCTTCGTTTTCCCAGGCCAGCAGCACGTCGCCCAGTTCCTTCTGTGCGAAGGTCACGGTCGAGCCGCGGGCGCCGGTATCGAGCACCGGCACATGGCTATAGAGCTGCTTGATGAAATCGGCGTTCTTGGCTTCGTCGCCGCCGAAGGCCTTGTCGGCGTAAGCCCAGGCCGCGAGGTAGTTCCAGCGCGCGCCACCCGAGGTTTTCGGGTTCGGGGTGATGACTTCGACGCCGTCCTTGACCAGGTCGCCCCAGTCGTTGATCGCCTTCGGGTTGCCCTTGCGGACGAGGAACACGATGGTCGAGGTGTAGGGCGTCGAGTTATTGGCGAACTCGGAGCGCCAGTTGGCGTCAATCAGCCCCGACTTCTCGGCGATGGCGTTGATGTCGCCTTCCAGCGCCAGGGTGACGACATCGGCAGAAAGCCCGTCGATCACGGCCTGGGCCTGCTTGCCCGAGCCGCCATGGCTCTGCTCGATGGTGACGTTGCCGCCGGTGGTGTCTTTCCAGTGCTTGGCAAACGCCTCGTTGAACTGCGCGTAGAGTTCGCGCGTCGGGTCGTACGAGACGTTGAGCAGGGTCTGATCCTGGGCGCGGGCAGTGATTGCGCCGGTGAAGGCGAGCGCCACGGCGAGGCCGCCAAGCGCGAGAATTCGGGCCGTTCTCTTCATCATGTCCTCCTGGTGAAGATTAACTACCGTAACTCTACCTGGTCAGTCGGCATTCTCAAGGAAGCCGCAGGTTGCGGCGGCGCGACGAAGCGGAAAACCTTTCTCTGCGAAGGCTACCAGCAGCACCGCCATTGCGCAAACCTCGATTCCACCCCTGTGGATGAGCATGGCTTTGCGCGAAGTGAAACCGCGTTCAGTCGCGCGATCAGCAGTAAACGCACGGGACTGGAGCTGGGTTGCAGGGGCTGATGGGCTGGTGGCTGCGGCCTCCCACCCTTAATCCCTCCCCGCAAGGGGGAGGGAGACGCAGACTGCGATGCTGGTGTGAGGGTCTCCCTCCCCCTTGCGGGGAGGGGACAGGGGTGGGGGTCCACAGCCACCGGCGTATCGGCAGATGGAGGAACTACACCAGCACGTCGTTGGCGACCACGGCATCGGCCAGCGTGGTGCGGTCGAGCACTTCGCGGGTGGCGATGGTGACGCGGGCGAAGACGTGGCGGATTTCGCAGCTCGATTCCTCGGCGCAATCGACGCAGCGGCGATAGGCTATCTTCGAAAGGCACGGCAGCGGGGCGATCGGCCCGTCGATCAGCCGCAGCACTTCGCCGAACGTCACCTGCTCGGGTGCCCGCAGCAGCACATAGCCGCCGAGCCGGCCGCGGCGGCTCATCACGATGCCGGCGCGCTTCAGCTCGAGCAGGATCTGTTCGAGGAACTTCTTGGGGATCGCCTGGCCACGCGAAATCTCCGAGATCATCAGCGACTCGCCGGCCGGGATCTTGGTCAGGGCCACCAGCGCCCTCAGCGCGTATTTTGCCTTCTGCGAAATCATCGCGGGCGGAATCCGGAACGGCCGCCAACTCGGCCGTTACTCTTGGCTATAGCGCTCCCGGCGTGAACAAACCATTGCGTCCTGCTACGTGGGGCTATGCCTTTTCTTCTTCAGCCACCGGCGGGGGGACTTCCGGGTTGAACGGGGAGCCTGGGGTGGTGGCCGGCCGATCGGGACGCGGCGCTGCCGGCTCGGATACGGGCGGCGCTTCGGGCGCGACGTCTTCGACCGGCGCGTCCAGCGCCTCGAGCTCGGCGATTTCCTCGGCGTCGACGGCCTCGGGGTCAGGCTCGGCCGGCGCCTCGAAAGTCTCGTCGGGCTCTTCGCCATAGGCGGAGACCAGCGCCGGCGGCTCGGCCGGGCCGCTGTCGACGTGCTGCACTTCAGCCTGCGCCGCCTCGATCGCTTCGGCCAGCAGGTTCGGGTCGGACGGCAGCTTTGGCGTCGTCGCAACGGCTGCGGCGACCAGCGGCGCCAGCACCGACTCGACGGCGTCTGACGCGGTGATCTCGGCCACCGCCTTGCTGTCGCGGTTGATCACATCGACCATGCCGAGACCGATCTCGCGCTCGCCCAGGATCACCACATCGGCGCCGAGCGTCTTCAGGTGCGTCTCTTCCTCGTCGGAATGGGCGCGCGCCACGATCAGCACCTTGGGGTTTTGCTTGCGCGCCTGCTCGACCGCCTGCCCGGCCTCGAAGGCATTGGGGATGGCGATCACCACCGTGATCGCTTCGGCAGCATTGGCGAGGGTCAACACCTTGGAGGCGGCGGCGTTGCCCACCACCACCTCGATGCCCAGCGCCCGCGCCGCGTTGACGCGTCCCTCGGCGTCTTCGACCACGAGGAACGGCGTCTTCGCCTCGAGCAGCGCTTCACCCACCACCGAACCGACCCGGCCGAAACCGACGATGATGACGTGCCCGGACTGCCCGGTGGGCACCTGCGTCGCCTCGGCCTCCTGCGGCACTTCCGGGGCAGCGGCGCGCGGCGCGCTCGCCACCAGGTCGGGCTCGGTGCGTTCCGCCGCGGCGGCAACCACCTCCGGCCGGCCAAACCGGCTCTCGAGCGCCGGACGAAGCATATCGAGCACGAAGAAGATCAGCGGGTTGAGGATGATCGAGATGATCGAACCGGCAAGGATCAGGTCGCGCCCCTCCACCGGCAGGATGCCCAGCCCGACGCCGAGCGCTGCGAGGATGAACGAGAACTCGCCGATCTGCGCCAGGCTCGCCGAAATGGTCAGCGCCGTGCCGACGGGGCGCTTGAACGCCACCACGATCAGGAACGCCAGCACCGACTTGCCGAAGATGATGATGAACACCGTCCCCAGCACCGGCAACGGATCGGTGACGAGGATCATCGGATCGAACAGCATACCGACCGCGACGAAGAACAGCACCGCGAAGGCGTCGCGCAGCGGCAGGCTTTCCTGTGCGGCGCGATGGCTGAGTTCGCTTTCGGAAAGGATCATGCCAGCAAAGAACGCGCCGAGCGCCAGCGACACGCCGAACAGGTATGCCGCGCCCGCCGCTACGCCCAGTGCGATGGCCAGCACCGCAAGGCGGAACAGCTCGCGGCTGCCGGTATGGGCCGTGTAGTGGAGAATGAACGGGATCACCCGGCGCCCCACCACCAGCATGAAGCCGACAAAGGCGGCGAGCTTCACCACCGTCACCGCCAGGATGCCGAAGATGTCGAGATGGATGGAGAAGATGTTCTCGACGAAATCGACGAACGGATCGTGCAGCGCCGCCCCTTCGACTCCGTTGATCGAGGCAATGGCCGGGATCAGCACCAGCGCCAGCACCATCGCGAGATCCTCGACGATGAGCCAGCCGACGGCGATGCGGCCCTTTTCGCTGTCGACCATGTGCCGGTCCTGCAGCGCCTTGAGCAGCACGACCGTCGAGGCGACCGACAGCGCCAGGCCGAAGAGCAGGCCGGCGCCGAGCCCCCAGCCGAGCAGGGTCGCAAGACCCAGCCCCATGATGGTAGCGCCGCCGATCTGGACGATGGCGCCCGGTATGGCGACGGCGCGCACGCTCAACAGGTCCTTGAGCGAGAAATGCAGGCCCACGCCGAACATCAGGAGGATCACGCCGATCTCGCTGAGCTCGGTGGCGAGCTCCGCATCGGCGACGAAGCCCGGGGTGAACGGCCCGACCAGCACGCCGGCCACGAGGTACCCGACCAGCGGCGGCATGCGGAGGCGGTTGGCGATCGCGCCGAGGATGAATGCCAGCACCAGACCCGCAACGATCGTCGAGATCAGGGGTGTGCTATGCGGCATCGGCAAGATCTCCGGCGGGGGTTACCCCAAAACTGGTTGAAAGCGGCTGAGAGCCTTGAAGATGAGGCATCGGCCGCCCCGCTGCAACCCAATGAGACCGGGAAAACTGCGGCAAAATCATGTGGGTGCGGGACAATCGCTCCGACTTTCGTCGAAAGCGCGGTTTCTCCGCCGGTCGCTGCTACGCCTGGCCCGCCATCACCAGCTTGATCTCACCGAAACCGGGCGTGCCGGCAATCGCCGCCGGCACCTCGTCGAGGCGGATGGTGCGGGTGATCAGCCGGTCGAGCGACAGGGCGCCGACGGCGATCAGCTCGGCGGCGCGCGGATGGGTCAGTGGGTTGAGCCAGGCGCTTTCGAGCCTCAACTCCTTGGTGAGGAGCTCGAACGGCGCCAGCGCCACCTGTTCGCCTTCGGGCACCACGCCGAACAGCACCACGGTGCCGCCACGCCGCGCCACCGCAATCGACTGGCGAACCGTCTCCCCCACCCCCGCGCACTCGAACACCACATCGGCGCCGCCTGGCACGAGCGCCGCGATCGTCACCACCGGATCGGCCCCCGCGTCCACCGCATGATGTGCGCCGAGCTGCAGCGCCAGGGCACGGCGCGGCGCCTGTCGGGTCGACAGCACCACCGCGCCGGCACCCGCCAGCAGCGCCAGTTCGACCATCAGCAGACCGATCACCCCGCCGCCGAGGATCACCACCGAGGCACCGGGCGCAATGCGCGCCACATCGATGGCATGCAGGCAACACGAGACCGGCTCGCAGAATGCCCCATGCAGCGGATCGAGCCCCGGCGGCAGCGCCACGGCCTGCCCGGCAGGGACCAGCACATACTCGGCGAAACCGCCGTCACGATGGACGCCAATGGCACTGAGCCCGGCGCAGAGGTTGGGCCGGCCGGCGAGGCAATCGGCGCAGGCTCCGCAGGAAATGTTGGGGTCGCCGGTGACCCTTGTGCCGATGCGGAACCCCTCGACCGCCGCCCCGGCTTCCTCGACAAGGCCGGAGAATTCATGCCCGAGCGTCACCGGCTTGGTCGTCGGAAACTCGCCTCGGAACATGTGGCGGTCCGAGCCGCAGATGCCGCAGGCTTCGACGCGGACCAAGAGGTCATGCGGCCCGGGCGTCGGCCGCGGCACCTCCTCGACGATCAACCGTTCCGGCGCATGTAGCCGCACTGCCCGCATCTCGATGCCTCCCGATCATGCCATCATGGAACAAGCCGGTGGCGCCGGCCAAGCCCCCTGCTCCGGCGTCATCCCCGCGAAAGCGGGGACCTCTGTTTTCTTTGCCAGCATCGCAAACGGAGGTTCCCGCTTTCGCGGGAATGACCCGGTGCGGGTGTCGACAACCATTGATCCGACGCTAGATCATCAGCCGGTCGATCTTTTCGGCGAGTTTGGTGTCCTTTTCGGTGAGCCCGCCGGCCGAGTGGGTGGTGAGCGTGATCCGCACCTTGTTGTAAACGTTCGACCATTCGGGATGGTGGTCCATCTTCTCAGCGGCGAGCGCCACCCGGGTCATGAACGAGAAGGCTTCGGAAAAGCTCTTGAACTTGAAATCATGGCTGATCGCATCGGCCTGCGGATCATAGATCCAGCCGTTGAGCTTCAAGAGGGCGGCTTCACGCGCGGCAGGCTCGAGCTTTTCGACCATTATCATTTCCTCTTTGCAACGAGTCGGGAGATTGGGGCCGCATAACGCCCGATCCGTGGCAAAGGGTTCCGACGCCCCCATCGGGGACGCCGGATCGGTTCAGTCTTTTGAACGCTCAAACACTCAGCGACGCCGCATCGCCCGGCACGATGCGCGAGACGCGGCCACGCTCGACCCCGCCGGCATCGACATAGCCGATGCGGCCCGGCTCGACATCGATCTGCCAGCCGGCGCTCGGACCATCGATCCAGTCGACATGGTAGCCGGTGTCGGTCAGCCGCCATTGGCCGGTGCGCCGCGTGCCGTCAGGCAGCGCCATGAACGCCTCGGCGGCGGTGCGGTAGTAGATCGCCGCCTCCTTGCCCGGCGCCATCTCGACATAGTGCGTGCTGCCCACCAGCAGCACGGTGAGGGTGTCTCTATCCTTGATGATCATCTGTGCATCCTTTTCGCGGGCCCGCTGGCGACCGGCATGGCGCCGTGCTAGTCAAGCGACTTGACGATTTAGCTGCGAGACGGAATTTGGTCAAGCACCTTGACGATAATGATCTCGCCAGCATCGATCATATCGGCCTCGCCCTGTGGCGGGCAGCACAGGGCTGGCGCAACCACATGCGCGCCGAACTGGCGGCCCGCGGCTATCCCTGGCACCAGAGCGCCGCCGGCGAAGTGCTGGCGCATCTGGGCCCCTCCGGCATTTCGCAGGCGCTGCTGACCGAGCGCATGGGGCTGAGCAAACAGGCGGTGCAGCAGCTGGTCGATCAGCTCGAGGCGCAAGGGGTGGTCGGCCGTGCGCCCGACCCCAGTGATGGCCGGGCCAAGCGGATCGTGCTGACCGAGTTGGGCCTCGCCGACTTTGCCGAGCGCAACAAGGTGAAGCGGCTGATCGAAAAGCAATATCGCGAGAAGCTGGGGCCGGAGGCGTTCACGGCGCTCGAGGCGGCGCTGGCCAAGCTCGCCGACTGACCAACGGTGATTCGAACCAGGGATGGACGGCGCATGAACGAAGACATCCTCCACACCATCGCCGGCATCGCCATGACGCTGGCGGGCTTTTCCGGTCTCGTCATCTTCTTCCGCCAGCAGGGGCTGCGAAACTGGTCCTCGGCCGAGCGGCGCTATCTATGGTTCCTGATCGGCGACAGCTTCCTTGTCGTGCTGTTCGCGCTGCTGCCGGCGCCGATGCTGCTCGCTGGCTGGTCCGAACCCACGATCTGGACGGTGTGCAGCGCCCTGCTCGGGGTCTGGTTCATCGTCGCCAACCTCGTGGCGCTGCGCGGCGAGCTGCGCGACAAAAAGCACGGCCAGCTCGACGTCATTCCGTTCGTGACCCCGATGCTCTACGGCCTCACCGCCCTCGCCGTGCTGATCGGCGTGGCGCTTTGGCTGTCGGTGTTCGATGTCATCGTGCCACGCGGCCAGGCCATCTACGTGACGGGGCTGTTGATGCTGCTGGCACTGGCAGCGCTCGAGTTCATGTTCTTCGTCGGTCGAGCCTCGCTGCGCGACCCGCCGGCGCAGCAGCCCGGCGACGATCCGGCGATTGCGATCGATCCACCCAACAAAGCATAAACCATTCGAGCAATTGCTGCGCTGGAACAGGGTTTTGCGACGACGCAAAAGGGCGGCCGCTCGCTGCCCCGAAAGCAGGCATTAACGCCTCGCCGGGCACAATCATTACACCTTGGTGAGGTCTATGTTCGAGCCAGCGCATAAGTCACTGCCGCCTGTCGATTACGTGTCGATGATCCGGTCGCTCTACGCGGACCGGCGCGTCATGATGCTTGGCGCCCTGTCGTCGGCGCTGGTCGCCGCGGTCGCCGGCATTGAAGGCAACTCCTGGGTGCTGCTCGCCGTCGCCATCGGCTTTGCCATTGTCGGCATCGCCCGCGACATCGATATGCGCGCCTTCGAACGCGCCGACCTCGCCGACGACGACGTTACGACCGCCACCCACTGGGAGCTGCGCGCCACCATCGGCGCCGCCGCCATCGCCGGGCTTTACGCCTTCTGGATGAGCTACAGCTTCCTCGTGGTGAACACCCCGTTCGCCGAGATGAGCTCGCTCTCGGTCACCGTGGCGGTGCTGGTGGGCGTTGCCGGCCGCAACTTCGCCATCGACCGGCTGGTCACCAGCCAGGTCATCCTGATCGGCGCCGGCATGGCCATCGGCATGCTGTTCGACGGCACGCTGCATACCGCCATGCTGAGCGTGGTGCTGATCGCCTTCGTCGTCTCGCTGCGCAAGGTTTCGGCCAATATCCGCGCCATCCTGCTGCGCGCTGTGCATGGTCGCATCGAGGCGACCCGCCTTGCCTCCGAACTCGACACGGCGCTCGAAACCATGCAGCACGGCCTCTGCATGCTCGACGAGAACGGCCTGATCGCCGTCGCCAACGATCGCGCCGAGTTGGTGTTCGGCAGCTTCATGCCGGGCAACTGGGCCGGCCGGCCGTTCGCTGCGATGATCTCGGCCGCCGCCGCGCGCGGCACCATCCCGCAGCGTTCCGCCAGCCAGCTGATGGATACGGTCGACGCCGGCGATGGCGGCAAGGTGGTGCTGCGCCTCTCCGATGGGCAGTTCTGCGAAGTCACTGTGTCGTCGCGCCTCGACAAGACCGTGCTGCTGTTCGAAGACATCACCGAGCGCGTCAAGGCCGAAGAGCGCATCAACTACATGGCGCATTACGACACCCTGACCGGGCTGCCGAACCGCGCCTATTTCACCGAGCAGGTCGAGGCCGACCTCGAGCGCCGGCGCCACCACGGCGACAAGCGCCCCAACGACATGGCCATGCTGATGATCGTCGACATCGACGACTTCAAGCACGTCAACGATACCCTGGGCCACCTGATCGGCGACCGCGTGCTGATCGAGACCTCCGAGCGGCTGAGCCGCGTCTTGGGCCGCGACAGCCTCGTGGCGCGGCTGGGCGGCGACGAGTACGTGGTCTATCGCTCGGGCGGCGTGCAGCTTTCCGATACCGTTACCGACCCCGAAGCGATCCTCGGCGGCTTCCGCGGCCCGTTCGAGGTCGAGGGCGAGGTGTTCTCGGTCAACGTCTCGGTCGGTGTGGTGACCCTCACCGACGGCAGCGACGATCTCGACGCCCTGATGACCAAGGCGGACCTCGCGCTCTACAAGGCCAAGGCGCTGGGCAAGGGCCGCAGCCAGGTGTTCCACGACGAGATGGACACCGACTACCGCTACCGCCAACGGCTGAAGGCCGAACTGAAGCAGACGGTGGCCGACGGCGCGCTGTCGCTGGTGTTCCAGCCCATCGTCGATCTGCAGACCCGGCGCGTGGTGAGCTGCGAGGCGCTGGCGCGCTGGCACCACCCGGAGCTGGGCTCAATCCCGCCCTCGCTGTTCATCCCGATCGCCGAGGAAACCGGCCTCATCTCCGAGATCAGCCGCTGGGTGCTGGCGACCGCTACGGCCGAATGCCGCAACTGGCCCGAGGAAGTCTCGGTGTCGGTCAACATCTCGGCCCGCGACTTCCGCAATGCGGACGTCGCCGGGATGGTGAAGACCGCCCTCACCAGCTCCGGCCTCGCGCCGCACCGGCTCGAGATCGAGGTCACCGAGACCGCGGTGATCGAAGAACGCGCCGCCGCCACCAAGATCCTCGCCAAGCTGGCGAAGCAAGGCATCGGCATCGCGCTCGACGATTTCGGCACCGGTTACTCGTCGCTGAGCTACCTGCAGGCCCTGCCCTTCACCAAGCTGAAGATCGATCGCAGCTTCGTCATGGACATTGCCGAGAACCCGCGCTCGCTGAAGCTCTTGTCCAACGTCGCCCAGCTCGGCAAGGACATCAACCTCACCGTCACCGCCGAAGGCGTCGAGACCGAAGAGCAGCTCAACCTGATCGCCACCCATTCCAAGGTCGACCAGATCCAGGGCTACCTGTTCGGCGTGCCACTGCCACGGCGCGAAGTCGCCGAGCTCATCGACCGCATGGCGGCCCGCGCTACGCTCGAGCGCGTGCTGACCGTTGGTACGACAAACCGCAAACGTGGTTAAGACGCCTAAACTCTTCTGAAATCTGAGGGATTCGGCGCTGGCCCTGGCGCTGTCCGTGCTTATGCGTAGGCGGCGCGGCGGCCGTGCGCATTTGGCAATTTTATTATGCCTAACGAAAGGTTAAACTCTGTTTGAAAGTTGCGGAGTTCCCTATGCGTTCGGACGTGGAAGGTTCGGCAGCGACGTCGGCTGCTCCGGTGTCTCGCTTCGCCGGCACGCTCATGGAGATACTGGACCGCGTTGAGTATTCGCGCGTCCGTATGGATGTCACCGACAATCCAATCTATCGCCTGCGCTACGAAGCCTATCGTCGCGAAGAATCCGTGCCGTTCAACGATGCCGGCATTGTGGTAGACGACCTCGATACTGCGCCTAACGGCATGAGTTTTGGTGTTCATATCGACGGCGAGCTGGTCAGTTCTATCCGGCTGCATCACGTCAGCGCCAAACATCCTTTCGGCCCGTCGATGAAGAGTTGCCCGGACGTGCTCGAGCCGCTGCTGGCGCGCGGCGAAACCTTCATCGACCCCTCGCGCTTCACCGCCGACTACGAGGCCTCGCTCGCCTACCCGGCGCTGCCGTTCCTGACGCTCAGGATCGCGGTGATGGCGTCGCTGTTCTTCAAGGCCGATGCCTGCCTGGCGCTGGTGCGGCCCGAACACACGGCATTCTACCGCCGCGTCTTCGGCTCCGAGGAAATGTCGGACGTGCGGGTCTATCCCGGCCTCGCCTTCCCGGTGGCGCTCTACGGCGCCTATGTGAACACCAAGCTGCCGGCGACGCTGCGCCGCTACCCGTTTTTCATGTCGACCGAGGAAGAGCGCGAAAAACTCTTCGCCCGCGCCATGGACGAACACTTCGAAGCCCCGCAACGCGCCAGCTCGCGCCTGGCCTATGAGCGGGCCCTGCTGGAGTCACAATTCGGCGGGCAGGCGGCGGAGTAGGCTGCAGTATCTGAGCGTGGGGCACCCCCACCCTAGCTTCGCTAAGGCTTCGCCTAGCTGCGCTACCCTCCCCACAAGGGGGAGGGACGGCGCAAGAACCGAACGCGCAGTACGCGTCTCCCTCCCCCTTGTGGGGAGGGATCAAGGGTGGGGGTGGGCCCCACGCTCTGGCTTAGGTGCCGCTCAGGCCTCCGGGATCCACACCACCATCGAGCCCTGCCCACGGTTGGCCCACAGGTAATAGGGTAGCGCGGTAAGCGTTGCCGGGGCTTCCCTGGGCGGGCTGGTGCGGTAGAGCGGCTTGAACTCGGCTTCGTCCACCGCATTGCCGCCGGCCGTCAGCTGGATGATGCCGTCGAACAGGTTCGACTGCTTGATCGCGATCTCGCTCTGTCGTGGCAGCTTGAAGCGCTGCACCGTGCCGCCCGGGTTGTCGGCTTCCTCGAGGCAGTAGACCAGGGGGCCGCGGGTCAGCGCCACACGGCCGACATCCATCACCACGTGCGGGTTGGCATAGACGCGCTCGACCGGCATCGGCAGCTCGAGGCTGATCTTGTCGCCCTTTGTCCAACTGCGGCTGATGGTGGCATAGCCGTTGACCGGGCTGAGCTGCACCGCCTCGCCATTGACCCTGGCCATGGCGCCCTTGCACCAGCCCGGGATGCGAAGCTTCACCTCGAACACCTTCTCCGTCGCCGGATCGATCTGGATGGCGATGTCGCCCGACCACGGATAGTTCGAGACCTCGCGCACCGTCACTTCCGTACCGCCGACATCGAGCTTGGTCGAAATGCCGCCATAGAGGTGGAAGGCGATGCCGTCGGGCGCAGTCGAAACGAAGTAGCCGCCGACCGAGGCGACCAGCCGGCTGACATTCATCGTGCAGCACGGGCAGGTGTGCCAGTCCCAGCGGGTCGGTGTGCCGTTGCTCTCCAGCGGGTTCATGTAGAAGTAGTGCTCGCCGTCGCGGCTGAGGCCCGACAGCGCGCCGTTGAACAGCGCCGTCTCCAGCACGTCGGCATATTTGCCGTCGAGATCGAGGTGCAGCATGCGCTGCGCCCAGAAGATCAGCGCCACCGAGGCGCAGGTCTCGGCATAGGCGGTCTGGTTGGGCAGATCGAAATCGAAGGTGAAGCCCTCGTTATGCGCCGACGGCCCGAGGCCCGCCGTCACATACATCTTGGTCTCCATCACGTCCTTCCACAGCGTCTCGCACGCCGCCTTGAGGCCCGTGTCGTTCAACTCGACCGCCAGATCTGCCATCGCCGTGTACATGTACATGGCCCGCACCGCGTGCCCGACCACCTTGTCCTGGCTGCGGACCGGCTTGTGCGACTGGCTGTACTCGTACGTGCCCTGCACGTAGCGCTGCCACTCCCAGCCCTTCTTCTCGCGCTCTTCGCGCTCGACGTCGAAGTAATGCGGGTTGGGATTGCCGCGCTCGTTGATGAAGTAGGCAGCCAGGTCGAGGTGCTTCTTTTCCTTGGTCAGGTGATAGAGCTTGATCAGCGCCAGCTCGATCTCCTGGTGTCCGCAATAGCCGCGCTTCTGCCCCGGCCCGGTGCCGAAATTGGTCCGGATATGCTCGACATAGCGCTCCATCACCTCGAGCCAGCGGCGCCGGCCGGTGGTCTCGTAATAGGCGATGGCGCCTTCCAGCATGTGGCCGGCATTGTAGAGCTCGTGGTTGTCGCGCATGTTCGACCAGCGCTTCTCCGGCTCGCGCCCCAGATACCAGCAGTTGAGGTAGCCGTCCGGCGCCTGCGCCTTCTCGAAATCGTCGACGATCGCCTCGATCTTTGCCTCGATGTCGGCATCGCGCTTGTGGCTCAGCGCATAGGCGGCGGCCTCGATCCACTTGCCGATGTCAGAATCCCAGAACACCTGCACGGTAAAGCCGTTGGCATGGCGCGGAAAGCGCAGCGGCGGCGGCGGGTTGGGCAGCTTAAGCGAGTTGAGATAGCCATACTCGACGAGCTTCTTGTGCTGGCTGGGAATGGTGCGGGCGAGCACAGTGTCGAGCCGTTCTTTCCAGAACTCGCCTTCGAGGCGGACATCGACGAAACGCACCGGATGATACTGGCTCATTGCAACTCCTCTTGGCCCAGCCGCCGAGCGAGCGGCCGGGTGTCTGAATTCAACTGGTTGTGCCGGTGGACTCGCGCACCACCAGCGTGCACGGCAGCCGGCGGATCCCCCGCACCGTCTCGCCGCCGATCATCTCGATCAGCAGCCGCCCGGCCTCGTGGCCGAGCGCCGAAAGGTTCATGTCGACGCTGGTGAGCGGCGGCCGCGCCGCCGCGGTCATCACATCCCAGTTGTCGAAGCCGGCCACCGCCACTTCGCCCGGCACCGCGATGCCGCGTTCCCGCAAGGCATCGACGACGCCGCGGGCAATCAGGTCGTTGCCACAAAAGATCGCATCGGGCCGATCGGTCTTGCCGTCGAACAGCGCCGCGACAGCGTCGCGTCCCCAGGCCTCGGTCCATTTGCCCGAGAGATAGAGCTCAGGATGCGCGGTGAGCCCGAGCTCGGCCAGCGCCGAGAGGTAGCCGCGACGCCTGAGCTGCACTGCCTCGAAATGCTCAGGCCCGGTGATATGTGCAATCCGCCGCTTGCCCACTTCGCCCAGGTGCCTGACCGCCAGCCGCGCCCCGCCCTCGTCGTCGGGCAACAGGCACAGCGCATCGCGATCGTCGGCTTGCGAAAACACATAGATTACCGGCAATCCGGCAGGCAGCGGGCCGACCGGCGGCCGCTTGTCGGCGCGGCGGGCGGTAACCACCAGCCCGTCGATGCGCTTGCCGAGCAACTGGTCGAGATGCTGCCGCTCGCGTTCCGGATCGTCGGTGGCGTTGCACATGAAAATGGCGATGCCTCGATCGGCGAACTGCTCCTCCAGAGCCTGGAAGATCGGCAGGGTGAAGCGGCCGAACGAGTCGGTGGAAAGCACCCCCACGGTCATCGAGCGGGTGCGGTGCAGGCTCTGCGCCATGTCGTTGGGGCGATAGCCGATCTCGCGCGCCACCGTCGTGACCTTGTCGCGCGTCTCCTGCCTGAGCCGCCCGTTCGAGTTCAGTGCCTTGGACGCCGTGCCGATCGACACGCCGGCAATCCGCGCCACGTCGCGAATCGTCGGGCCATGGCGGCCGGTGCGTTCATTTGCTGGGGGGCTGGACAAGGGATCTGGCTCGTCGGTCATCGCGGTCCTACTTCACGGCTCCCGCGAGGAGGCCCGAAACATAGTACTTCTGCAACATCAGGTAGATGCCGACGCAAGGGATAATCGAGATCGTCACCCCGGCCTGCAGCATGCCCCAGTCGGTGCCGCCAAGGCTGGTCTCGGTGCGTGCCGCCGCGAGGATCAGCGGCAGGGTGAAGCTGTCCTGCCGGTTCATCATCACCAGCGCGCCGAGGAACTCGTTCCACGAGGTGATGAAGGCGAACAGCGCCACCGTGATCATCGCCGGCACCACCGAGGGCAGGCAGATGCGGACCAGCACCTGGAACGAGTTGCAGCCATCGATCACCGCCGCTTCCTCCAGTTCGATCGGCACCGCTTCGAAGGCGTTGCGCATGATGTAGAGCGAGAATGGCAGCTGGATCGCGGTGTGGATGATGGCGAGGCCGACCAGCGAGTTGGTGAGCTTCAGCTGCGCGAACATCAGAAAGATCGGCGTCAGCAGCGCCTGGTAGGGGATGATCAGCGCCAGGAGCAGGAAGACGAACAGCAGCTCCTTGCCCGGGATCGGGAAGCGCGCCAGCGCGTAGCCGGCCGGCACGGTGAGCAGCAGCGAGAAGGCGATCGCCATGAAGGCGGTGCCGAACGAATTGAGCAGGTAGACCGGCAGCCCGGCCTGGTAGACCCAGAGCTTCAGGTAGCTGTCGAGGCTCCAGCTCTGCGGCACATAGGTCGGCGGCACCGCGGCGGCCTCGGCGGTCGATTTCACCGAGGCCAGCACCGAGGCCACGAGCGGCGCCAGCATGATGACACAGATGAAGAGACACGCGGCGCCCACCAGGTATTTGGTGCGGCTGCGCCACAGGCGCCCCAGCACGCCATTGCCGGCGGCCGTCTCGTCTATGCTCTGGGCGAGATCGGCACTCATCAGGCATGGCTCCGGCGGGTCAGCAGCATCTGGATGATGGTGAAGACGAGAATGATGACGGCAAGGATCAGCGACAATGCCGCGCCATAGCCGAGCTTCAGGTAGGGGAACGAGTTGAGATAGACGTAGAACACCGAGGTGGCGGTGAGGTTCTGCGGCTGCCCGGCGGTCATGATGTAGAACTGGTCGAAGGCCAGCAGCGAGCCGATCACCGAGATCAGCGTCACCAACAGCACCGTCCGCAGCGTCAGCGGCAGCGTCACCTGGGTCAGCCGCTGCCACGGGCTCGCGCCATCGACCATCGCTGCTTCCGATACTTCGGGCGGGATCGCCTGGATGGCGGCAACGAACAGGATCATGCCGAAACCGAGTACCTTCCACACCACCGAGACGATGATCGCCCAGTTCGAGCGGTCGGCATCGACGCCGAGCCAGATCACCGCCTTGTCGATCAGGCCGAAATCGAGCAGCAGCCGGTTGACGAAGCCGTAGTCGGTGGAGAACAGCCAGTACCAGAGCAGGCTCGAGGCCCCGAGCCCGATCACCACCGGCACGAACACCACGGCGCGGGTGAAGCGGCGGAGCGGTGTATTCTTCACCGTCAGCAGTGCAATGGCATAGCCACCGATCATCAGGATCGGGGTGATCAGCAGCGTATATTTGAGGGTGAAACCCAGCGACACCCAGAACTGCTTGTCGTTGAAGGCCTTGGTGAAATTGTTGAGCCCGATGAACTTCGGCGGCGTGATCAGCGACCACGAGTTGAGCGACACCCAAAGCATCTGGCCCAGCGGCCAGGCGGTGAAGGCAGCGACGAACGCCAGCGCCGGCGCGAGGTAGAGAAGGCCCGTGAGCCGATTGGATCTGGTCGAGTAGATGCTCATGGGCGCTTGGTGTCCTCGGCGAGAGGGAAGTGAGCGGTGCTTCATCGGGACGAAGCACCGCCAGGATGTGGGCCGTGCTTACTCGGCCGCGATATCCTTCATCTGCTGCTTGGCGTCGGCCATGATCGTATCGATCGGATCATCGGTGTAGTAGACGCGCTGCAGCATCTGCAGCCACGGGCCCTGCGGCGAGTTGATCAGCTCGAAGAATTTCAGCGTATAGGGCGTGACGCCGATATCGATGGCCTTGGCCACGTCTTTGATCAGCGGCTCCTCGGCATAGTACTTGTTGTCCACCATGTCGCCGCGGGTCGTCATGTTCAGCATCTTGGCATAGACCTCGACCTGAACCTCGTCCGACAGGATGAACTTCATGAAGTCGACCGCGTCGGCGACGCGCTTGGAGCCCTTCGGCACGGTGACGATATCGCCGCCGGCAAAAGATGCCGTCTGGCCGGCCTCGAGGCCGGGCAGCAGAGTGATGCCGAAGTTCATGTTGGGGTTCTGCTCACGGGCGAGCGTGATGTTGAAATTGCCCGTACCCATCATCCCGACCTTGCCCGAGCCGAACTGCAGGTGGAAAGTCTCGCCGTTCTCGGCCTGGTTGGCCGGGTTGATCAACCCTTCCTTGTGCATCATGCGGGCCCATTCGAGCACCTTGGGCACCGCGTCGCCAGTCAGCGGCTCGGCCGCAGCGTCGGCCGGCTCGATCGTGCCGCCCGAGGCCCAGATCAGCGGGCCGAAGGTAAAGATGTTGCAGCCGGCGCAGTTGCCCGCCAGGTAATAGCCATAAGCCCCCTCTTCGACGCCGGTGATCTTCTTGGCGAAGTCATGGATCTCGGCGAGGCTCTTGGGTGGCACTTCCGGGTCGAGCCCGGCCTTCTTGAACAGGTCCTTGTTCCAGAACAGCGCCGAGACGTCCGCATAGAGCGGCACGCCATAGAGCTTGCCGTCATAGGTCGAGACCTTCATGTGACCAGGGCTGGCGGTCTTGATCGAAGCATCGTCGGCGAAATAGCTGGTGATGTCCTCGAGCTGGCCGGCCGCTTCGAACTGGGGCCCGTAGATCAGGTCGAGACCCATCAGGTCCGGCACCTCGCCCGAGGCGATCGACTGCGCCAGCTTGGGCACCATTTCGGTGTGCGGAATGTAGGTCAGGACGATCTTGCGATCGGGGTTCTTCTCGTTCCAGGCAGCGACCAGCGCGTCCACCATGCCGGCATTGCCGCCCGAACGTTCCCACATCTGCAGGTCTTCGGCCCATGCCGACATCGGCATCGCCGCGAGCAGCGTGGCCATGGCCACTGCGCCCATCGTTAGTTTCTTCAGGTTCATCGGCTTCCTCCCTCGATTTGCCGTGCCGCCCTCCGGCCCCGCGACACGCAGGGTTCCTCCCGGGGAATGGCGAGGAAAAGCTTTTCCGGCTCGTTTCGCGGCGGGCACGTGATGGCCGGCTCGCGAATGCGGGAAAAGCTTTTCTTTAATGCTTCGTCGCATGTTTTCCCGTCACGCACAAGGGTGAAGGAAAAGCTTTTCTCGGTGCGCCCAGGAGAGGTGCTCCGACTTTACGTGCTGGGGGTCGATTCACCGCAATCACCCCAAACTCGGTGTCATCCCAGCGAAAGCTGGGACCCAACTGGCCTTCGGCGCAGGCCGTGAAATGGGTCCCAGCTTTCGCTGGGATGACAGCCGGTGGGCGGGAGAGAAGCTACCAGCTCGAAGATCCATCACCCCAAGCAAGGCAGGCTCGCGGCGACCGGCCCAGCCCATCGTCCACGTTGCGGTCACAGCGTCAGGTACTGAACCCCAGCTGCTTCAGTTCCGCCACCCAGTCGACGACGTTCGCCACGGCGTGGTCGTCGGACAGAAACTCTTCGGCCAGCTCGGCGAGGCGCAGGGCCGATGAATAGAGCATCACCAGGTCGCGGTTGACCTTGATCCGCGCCAGTTCCTCGTAGCGCTCGATGATCCTCAGCGTCAGGTCGGCCGAGATCCAGTTCGTGTAGCTGAGGTCGCGGTGGCGCGAGCCGAAGCCGGAATCGGCGAAGTCGAACACGCCGTTGAGCATGCCGGTCTCATGGTCGAACGCCATGTTCCAGCCATGGCCATCGAAATAGCCGTAGACCAGTTCGTCGCCCTCAATGGTGAGCTTGCGGTACGCCGCCATGGTGCGCTTCACGAAACCCTTGTAGCCCCGCGGCAGCTTGGCCTCGGTCCGCACCAGGATCTCGTCCGGGCTCATCCACGGATCGACGCCTGTGGCGCCAACCGCCTGCATGCGGTTGAGCGGCAGCGCGTGGAGCTCTGCATAGAGCTGCGCCATGCGGGTCGCCAGCGCGTTGCGCCGGCCCTCGTCGAGCTCAAGGTATTGCGGCTTTTCCAACGATGAGCCGGGCAGTTTCAGGTGCTGTGAGAACGGCACTGGCCCTTCATGCAGCACCATCTGCGGCAACGGCATGGTGACCCGCGGCTTGAGGAATGCCAGGAGCGCCACTTCCCGCCTGAGCCGCGCTTCGGCATCGGGATGACGGGCAAACTTGAAGATCCAGCCGTCACACTCGAGCGCGACACTGTCCCAGCCTTCGGTGAGCGGGACGAAATTGCCGCCCGCGAACTGCGGCAGGGTGCCGATCACCAGCGCGCGCAATCGCGCGATCTCCGCTGCCGGCACCCCCTCCATCGTCACGACTCCCCATCAAGCGGGCGCGAATCTAGACGAGGCCGGAAGAAAGTCCAATCAGGCCGGATGCAGTTCCCGCACCATTTGCCTGTGCCGGCGTGGCGCCTTGGCATGATGCTTCGCCTTATCCGGCGGCGCGCGCCGGTGGGTGGGCATACGCACGCCGAGCGCATCGGCGACGGTCTTTTCCAGCAGGCGGTCGAGTTCTGCCTTGTGCATGATGACGTCTCCTTGCCCGCGCGGGGTTGGCCCCACGCCATTTGCCTGAAGAAACGCCGCTCCCCCTGGAGGAGTTGCCTCACTGGCACTTCAGATTCCGGTGATCGGTTACCGGCCCTTGATAAAGAGAGTTCCGTTAACGGTTTAGGCGGATACTATCCGAACCGGAATTTAAGCGTCACCGGCTGTATCACTGTGTTTCCGCCACATCGCGGAGGGGCAACATGCGGTCCGTAGGCCTGGCGGCACTCCTGGTCGCCATCCTGTTACTTCTGTTTCCGTTCTATCGGCAGTGGGTGCCGCACATCCCCATTTCGACCGGGGACAGCCGCCTGCTTGGCGGCTTGTTGTTGGGCGCCGGCGCACTCACCCTGGCGGTTTTTCGGCCCCGGGCTTAGCAGCGCCCGCTGCCTCGTCAGGCTCCGGCGACACCGTCAGCCGGTCATTGGCGAACGCCTCGGCGAACATCGCCTCGACGCTCTGCAGCCGCTTGGGCGGCGCGGCAACGGGCTCTGAGGAAGGCGCAACGACCGGCTTGGCCTCCAGCACCGGCGTAGCGGGCATCGGTTCGACGACCGCAACCGGCTTGGCTTCCGGCGCCGGAACTACCGCCAGCTTCGGTCGGGCCGGCTTGTCGTCCGCCACCGATTTTGGATCTGCCGCCGGCTTCACCTCGGTCATGGCTTTGCCTTGGGCCACCGGCTTGGCCGCGGCCTCGGTCCGGGCTGCCGGCCGCGCCAGCAGCGACGTCTTCGGCGCGACCGGGACGGGTTTTTCCACCGGCGCAGCCACCGCCGCTGAAGCGGTGCGCGCCCTGCGGAAGCGGCGGCTCAGCCGCCCATGTTCCAGCGTCGAGATGCCGATCAGCAGCAACAGGCTGGCCGTGACCCCGATCCCCAGCCCCACCAGCAGCCACACCAGCGCATCGTAACTCATCGTGGCTCACACCCCGGCTGTTCGCTCCGGCCGCCAGCATGCCGGATTTGCCCGCTTCCTCGCAACCGCGACAGTTCAGCTCGCCCCCAGTAACCGGGTTGCTCGGCCAATCCGAACATGAGACGACTAATCAATTGCGTCGCCAGCCCGCCTGTTACGAGATCCCCATGCTGCAAGCCAGAACGCGCCCGCTGCTGCCCGATGTCGTCCGCTCCGAGCTGAGGCGCGCGATCATCGAAGGCGAGTTTCCGCCTGGTTCGAAACTGCCCAACGAAGATGCGCTGTGCGCCCGGTTCTCGGTAAGCCGCATCACCCTGCGCGAGGCAGTGCGCGGCCTGATCGAGGATGGTTATGTCGTCCGCCGCCAGGGCTCGGGCACCTACGTCACCGAGGGGCCGCGGCTGCGCAACTCGCTCGACACCAATTTCAGCTACACCGAATACCTCGAAAGCACCGGCCTCAGCGTCACCAAACAGGTGCTCGGCGCTACGCGTGTCCGGGCCGATGACGCCGTGGTGGCGGCGCTGAACCTTGCCCCCGGTTCGGATGTGGTGGTGATCCGTCGCGTCCGCAGCGCCGACGGCCGGCCGGCGGTGTTCTCGATCGACAGCCTCGCCACCGACATCGCGGATGAACGCACCGATCTCGCCGCCTTCGGCGGCTCGCTCTACAAGCTCCTCGCCGACCGCGGCCACACCGTCGATCACGCCCGGGCCGTGCTGGCTCCGGTCAACGCTGACGCCGAACTGGCCGAACTTCTGAAGGTTGAGGTTGGCGCGCCGCTGCAGCACCTGCGCCAGGTCGACCACGATACGGGTGGCCGCCCGGTAATGCTGTCACTCGAGTGGCATGTGCCCGAAGTGATCGAGCTGCGCGTCTATCGTCGTGGGCCGGGGCCTCAGCCCACCGGCTGACTGCTGAAGCTGAAAGCGCGCTCTAGCCCGCTGGCTTCAACCGGTGATCCAGCACTTCGCCGGCCTCCTCGAGCACCAGGTAGCCGATCGAGGCCATCAGCGAGTTGATGGTCTTCATGGCGCGCAGCGTCTCGAGGTGGAGGTTGGAGGTGGCAAGGCTCGCCTCGGTACCGTCCTTCAACCGCTGCATATGCTGGCGCTGGCTGGCCGCCACCGCCTCACGCATCCGGGTCTTTTCGACCACCAGCTTGCGCGCCTGGTTGAGGTCGCGGGTGACGAGCACGTTGCGTGCCAGCTGCATGTTCTCCACCACCTGGCTGTGCAGCTCCGCCAGTTCGCGCCAGCCGGTGGGCGAGAAAGCGAGCCGCTGTTCGCGCCGCACTTCGGCGAGCCGCAGCAGCGTCTTGGTGATGGCGTCACCGACATACTCGAGATTGACCGCGATGGCCGCGAGATCCTGCCCCCGCCGCGCGCTGTTGCTGTCCTCGTTGAACTGCACCCGCGCCAGATAGAGCTTGATATCGCTCTGCGCCTGGTCGATCGCCGCCTCCATCAGCCGGGCCTGGCGAATCTTTTCCTCATCGCCGGCCTTGTAGATCTCCATCACCGGCTCGAACATCCGGCCGACAATCTCGGCCATACGCAGCAGCTCACGGGTGGTCGAGGCCAGCGCCATGCCGGGATCGCCCACCGCTGCTTCGTCGAGACAGCTGGGCGGCACCCCGATGGCCGCCGCCGGATCGGTCGTTGCCGGCGCGCGGATCAGCCGCTCCATCAGCCGGGCCATCACGCCGGTGAGCGGCAGGCCGACGAGCAGCAGCGCCACGTTGAAGATGAGGTGCAGCCCGACCAGCTGCTGCACCGGGCTGAAGCCGGCCGCCAGCCCCGAGCCGCCCAACAGCAGCACCGCCAGCGCCAGCACGGCGCCTGCGACGCGGGTTATCAGGTTCCCCGCCATCAGGCGTTTGGCTTCGATACTGCTGTTGCGCGTCAGGACGAACGGTCCGATCGCCGTGCCGATATTGGCGCCGAACAGCAAGGGCGCGGCCGCCTCGAACGGCAACACCCCGTGCTGCGACAGCACCACCAGTAAGAGGATCGTCGCCACCGAGGAATGGAACAGCCAGGCGATCGCCGCCCCGGCCAGCAGCGCCGTCAGCGGCTCCTTGCCGAGATACTGGACCACCGCCGGCAGGACCGCGCTGTCGCTGAGTGGCGCCGTGGCCTCGCTGAGCAGCTGCAGCGACACGAAGATCAGCCCGAGCCCGACCAGCGCGCGGCCGCTCTGCTTTACCCGCCGTGACTTGCCCTTGAAGAACAGCAACCCACCCATGACCAGCAGCACCGGCGGCAGCAGGCTGAGATCGAGGCTGAGGATCAGCACCACCAGCGCCGAACCGAAATTGGCGCCGAGCACGATGGCGAGGCCGGTTGCCAGTGCGAACATGCCGCGCGAGGCAAAGGCAGCAGCGAGCATCCCCGCGGCAGTCGAACTCTGCAGCACCAGCCCGAGCCCGGCGCCGACGGCGGCGCTGCGCACCGGCCCATCCGTCGCCCTGAGCAGCCCGGTAATCTCCGGGCGCCAGCCGCGTTCGGTGCCGGTATGCACCATATGCACCGCCCACAGCATCAGCGTCACGGCCCCCGCGACATGCAACAGGAAGAGATAGGCGGTCACTGGCAGGCCCTTTCATCTCAGGTGAGTGAAGCGCGGCGCACGCGATGGTTTGCAACGATAGGCTGCTTCGGCGCGTTCGTCATGAATCCCGCGCGAATACGAGAGATTTGAGGCGGCAAGCCGGAACGACCGGCCGCCGCTCGCAACAAGCGACGGCGCACCCTACATTGACAGTTCACCTGAAGGAGCGCCGCCATGAGCACAGTGAAGTATGAAGTCGTCCAGCATGACGGAGGCTGGGCCTACAAGGTGGGCGACGTGCTGTCGGAAACCTTCCGCAGCCATGCCGCGGCGCATGAGGCGGCGGAAGCCGCTGCACGGCGCCAGCGCGTTGCCGGCGCGACCGATGGCATCGAGTATGAAGACGCCCGCGGCGTCTGGCATCAGGAAGTCGCGGAAGGCACCGACCGTCCCGACACCGAGGTCAACGACGACTAGCGCTTCCGAACTGGAACGGCTTCACCTTTGCGGCAAGCCCCGCTGGATCGCTACTGCGAGAGCTTGCCCCTGAGCTCATCGAGCTCGAGGATGCAGCGGTCGATCTCCGACTTGAGCGACAGCCGTTCCGCCGAACTCATCGGGTTCTTGGTCCCTGGCCGGCTCTGCCCGACAATGTCGCGCAGCGTGGCGATCTCGCGCTTCAGTTTGGCAATCTCGCTCGTCGCTAGCATCGGGGCTCTCCATGACCGGGCCTTGTCGCCTGCCGGGAGGCCATTAAGCAAGCTGCAATGCTCGATCCGCCTGTGAGCCGGCATCGGGTACGCGCTTGGCATCTTCGCTATCAAAGGCAGTGTCGTCATGAGCTTCCTCGATGCGCATTCCATCGCGTATCAGACGTCGAGCAGCGCTGCCCCGCTCACCCTGGTCGACATTGCAGCCCAAACGAAGCGGTTTGGCGTACTGGTTTCCTGCAGCTCGGGCAGGTGACCTCGCTCAGGGCCAGTCCGGCATAACCGCATAACCCGGCCTCCCGGCGCGAACCGCTGGCTGGAGAGCACTGTGACGATGAAAAGGGTGGTGCCGCATGCCGGATTCGAACCAGCGACCCCCTCATTACGAATGAGATGCTCTACCGACTGAGCTAATGCGGCCTGACCGGCGCGAGCGATGCGCCAGTGCGGGGTCTAATACAAGCGACGCCTGTCACGCGCAAGTGCGCTGACGCGGCGTTTCGAAGCATCAGGCCTCGGGCAGCGCCAGCGGCCCGCCCTGCGGCTTTTCCGGTTCGGCTGCCGCCGGCGCCGAAGCGCCCTCGGGCAGCATGGGGGTGGTGGTGCCGGTGCGCGTCGCCACTGCGCTGGTCGGCACCCGCCACTCGAACGCATCGAGCTTGCCGGTCACCGGCGACAGTGGCTCCCACTCCTCGGCGGTGATGCCGTCGGCGGTCCATACCGGATCGCGCGGCGCCCGCACGGCGCGGTTCAGCCAGTCGCGCGCCTTGCCCTTGTCGCCCGACTGGCCCCCTTCGATCTCCGCCATCAACAGGCACACCGCCTGCGAGGGGTTGGCGTTGGAGTAGCCGGCCAGCGCCTGCCGCGCCCCGACCCAGTCGAAGGCATCGATCGAGGCGCGCGCCAAGACCAGCGCGCTCGCCTTGTTGGGGGGCGGGGTATCGATCAGTTCCCCGATGCGTTTCAGCCGCTCGACGGCGGAAACGCCCGGCACCGAATTGGCGAACAGCGTCGCGATATCGGGGTGCGAGGTGGCGCGCCACACCCGGCGCAGCAGGCTCATCGCGCGGCGGGCTTCGTTGCGGTTGGAATAGATGCGGGCTGCGATCAGCGCTGCCGGCACGAAATCCGGCACCAGCTTCAGCGCGGCGAGCGCGTGTTCGAGCGCCGCATGCGGGTCGGTGCCTTCGGCGAGTTGCGCCCGCGCCGCCTCGACCACCGCCTGGCGGCGGCGCTTGCGGGTCTTTTCCTCGCGCGTCACCGCCTGCTCATCGGCGATCATCCGGTAGGCATCGTCCCAACGGCCGTTGCGGGTCAAATCGTCGAACACCGCCTCGCGGGCCCATGGCGCCTGCGGCGAGATGTCGATGGCTTTCTGCGCGAAGGTCAGCGCCGCATCGGGCCGCCCCTGCTGGCGCGCCTGGTCGTAGAGGCCGGAGAGCGCGGCGAGAGCGGTCTTGCGATTGGTGATCAGCGCCCGGTAGTGCTCGCGGGCCGAATGCATGTCGCCCAGCGCCAGGTCGGCGCGCGCCTCGAGCAGTTGCGCCGCGGCATTGCGCGGCAGGTTGCCGCGCGCTTCGCGCGCCAGTTGCCGCGCTCGATTGGCGTCGCCGGCCTGCAGCGCGATGAAACCGTCCGACAGCGCCATGTAACCGGCATCCTTGCGCCGTTCGCGCGATTGCCGGGCGAGGTAATAGGGCGCTGCGATGACACGCTTGACGATGCCCCAGACGAGGATGATCAGCACCACGCCCGCCACCGCGAGGAAGGCAGCGACGCCGAGCCGCGGCTGCATGCGGAAATCCAGGAACTCGATGGTGAGCGTCCCGGGCAGGCTGATCAGCCAGGCGATGCCGGCGGTGACCAGGAGGCTGACGATGAGCCAGTAGGCGAGCCGGATCACGGAGTGGCCTCCGCCGTCGGCGCCAGCGCCCGGTTGCGCAATTCAGCAACGAAACCCTCGGCCGCGGCGAGCTTGGTGATATCGCCCCCCGACGGGCCGGCGCCGGCCTGCATCGCCGGCGGCAATTGCGCCAACAGCTCCGCCGCCGCCTTGAAATCATGCCGGCCCACGGCTGCCTCGAGCCGCGAGACGATCGCCTCGGGCGCATCACCCGCCACTTCGCCAACCGGCCTGAGGGCCAGCAGCCCCTTCATCCATTCGAGCGCATCTTCGCCCATGTCGCCGGTGCTGACGGCGGCGCGGCCGGCCAGCACGTTGGGCACCGCGGCAGTGAACTGCGCCACCACCACATCGGGCCGGGGCAGACCTTCTGCCGCCGCGGCTTCGACCGGCCCCGGTACGGCGAGATCGGGCAGCAGCGCCTTGAGGCCGGTGAGCTCGGCGGCGAACGGCCGGCCATTGGCGATGGCGGTTTCAAGCCCCGTGACCATCAGCGGCAGGCGCACTGCCGGGCCGATATCGGCGCCGCCGAGCGTCTGGTTCTGCGTCGAGATCGCCGTCTGCGTGGCCGAGACATCGCCCTTGAGGCCACTGATCGCGCTGTCGGTGGCAACCACCCGCTGGTCGAGCGCCGTCAGTTGGGTGCGAAGCTCGGCGATCCCCGCCTCGATGCTGCTGATCGTTTCTGCCAGCGCCGTCGCGTCGGCCGAAGAGGCGCCGGCGCCGATCGCCGTCACCCGGTCCTCGAGGCCCTTGAGCTGGGTTTCGAGCGGCGCCAGGTCGACCGGTTCGGCAGCCGGCACGGCGGCGATCGCCTGCCGCATCTCGGTCAGTCCGCCATCGAGCTGCGCGATGCTGGCGTCGAGGCTGACCTCTCGGCTCTTCGCGTGCTCTTCGATGGCGGCGAGCCGGGTCTCGATCTCGTTGAGGCTGCTGTCGGTCGCATCGAGCCGCGCCGCGGGATCGGCGATCACCGGGCGCTGGTTTGGCAGCGGCAGCCAGTTGCCGAGCCCGTAGACGATCCCCGCGCCGAGCAGCGCACCGGCGACTGCAGCGATGGAGATGGCGCTCCACGGCATGGCAAGGCGCGCCTGCGGGCGTGGCGGCGGGGGCGCCGCGCGCACGGGCTCTTCCGCAACAGGGGGTGCCTCGGCCGCGGCTTCTTCCGCCACCTCGGCCGCCTTGCCGCTCGCCGTCGTCGCGGCGGCCGGCTTCTCGGCCTCCCGCGCCGTGAGCTCGATGACCGGCGGCTTGACGGGCCCCGACTTGCGTTCAGCCATGCGGCAATTCCTTGCTTGTTCCGGTCATCATGGGTTTTGGTCGCGGGCGAACGACAAGGCAAGTCCCATCATTGCCTCCTCGCTGGGATGGTCACAGAGCCCGACCCGCACGAAATGGGCATCGAGCAGCGGCGCGGCAACCGCCTCGGACAGGCAAAGCACGCCGAAGCGCGCCCGCACCGGCTTTTCCAGCCCCCGCTCCGTGAGCCGCACGAAGGTCTGCGCGGTGCGCTTGGAATAGAACAAAGCCGCTTCGATCTCGCCGGCGCTGAGCCGCTCCGCGACGCCATCGGGCAGTGCCGTTACCGGGTTCATGGCGTAGATTTCGGCGGTGATCACCATGCGCCCGAACGAGGCCAGCGATTTGCCCAGATCCGCCGACATGTCGCGCGCCGCCGGGTAGAACAGCGGCCCCGTCAGCGGCGCATGCGCCAGGAGCTCCACCAGGTCGGCGAAGGCCCCGTCGGCGCTGGTCACTGTCGCGAACCCCATGTCGCGCGCCAGCGCGGCCGTGCGGTTGCCCACTGCGTAGACCGGAAGTTGATGGTACCGAGCGAGCACGCCGCGCTCGTCCAGCGCGCGCAGCGCATTGGCGCTGGTCAGCACCAGGCCCGCAAAGCCCTTCGGCTCGGGCAGGCTCACCTCGAGTGTCTGGTGCACCAGCAATGGACACGGCACGCCCTCGATCCCGAGCGCACCGAGCCTTGCGGCGGTATCGCTCGCGTCGGGGTCTGGCCGGGTCACGAGCATTTTCAAGTCGAGCCTATCCTTTGAACTGCCGCTGGAACTCCGGCCCTGCCTGCTCCAGCAACGTCGCACCCAGTTGCGTTCCGAGTTTGGCGGCATCCGCTGCCGCACCTTCAACCGCGCCGCGATAGAATTCATGGCCGTCCGGGCTGAGGATTTCGGCGGTCAACCTGCACCAAACCCCATTCAATTCGGTAAACGCCCCGATCGGCGTTCGACACGAACCATCGAGCGTCGCGAGCAGCGCCCGCTCGGCTGCGATGGTGGTGGCGGTCGGCAAGTGGTTCAGCACGCCGACCAGTTCGGCGGTCCGCGCATCGGCTTCGCGAATCTCGATGCCGATGGCGCCCTGCGCCGGCGCCGGCAGGAACTCCGTGGGGTCGAGATAGGCGGTGATCTTGTCCTGCTTACCCAGCCGGTTGAGACCCGCCACCGCCAGCAGCGTCGCATCCGCCACCCCGGCTTCGAGCTTCGCTAGCCGCGTATCGACATTGCCGCGGAACTGCACCACCTCGAGGTCCGGCCGCACCCGCAGCATCTGCGCCGCCCGGCGGATCGAGGACGAGCCGAGCTTTGCCCCCTCGGGCAGCGCATCGACGCTGCCATAGTGCAGCGAGACGAAGGCGTCGCGCACATCCTCACGCTCGAGGAACGCCGCCAGCACCATGCCATCGGGCAACCACGACGCCAGATCCTTGCTCGAATGCACCCCGAGATCGACCTCGCCGGCGGCGAGCGCCGCCTCGATCTCGCGCGAGAACAGCCCCTTGCCGCCGGCTTCGCTGAGCGGCCGGTCGGTGAGCCTGTCACCGCTGGTGCTGATGACGCGGATCTCGATGCGCTCGAGCGCCACGCCATGTGCTTCGGCCAGCAGCCGCTGCGTCAGCTGCGCCTGGGCCAGCGCCAGCATGGAGCCCCGGGTACCGATGCGGAGGAACGGCGCCGATTGCATTTCAGTTCATACCTATTGTAGGCCAAAGCCGGGCTGGGCTTACCCCTTAGACAGGTAACGGACAAGTTTGATGAGAGTGCTCGGCATCGAAACCAGCTGCGACGAAACCGCCGCCTCGATCGTCGAGCGCGATGCCAGCGGGCATGCGACCATTCTATCGAACATCGTGCGCAGCCAGCTCGAGGAGCACGCGCCCTATGGCGGCGTGGTGCCCGAACTGGCGGCGCGCGCCCATGTCAGCCACCTCGATCACATCATCGCACGCGCCGCGGCAAGCGCCGGGATCAAGCTAAGCGAGGTCGACGCCGTCGCCGCCACCGCCGGCCCCGGCTTGATCGGCGGCGTGCTGGTTGGCCTCACCACCGCCAAGGCGATCGCCGCGGCGCTCGGCAAGCCACTGATCGCGGTGAACCACCTCGAGGCGCATGCGCTCACCGCCCGGCTAACCGACGGCATCGCCTTCCCTTACCTGATGCTGCTGGTTTCGGGCGGGCACAGCCAGTTCGTGCTGGTGCGCGGGGTCGGCGACTATGAGCGCTGGGGCACCACCATCGACGACGCGCTGGGCGAAGCCTTCGACAAGGTGGCCAAGCTCCTCGGGCTCGGCAATCCGGGCGGGCCGGAAGTAGAGAAGCTGGCGGTGCACGGCGACCCGCGCCGCTTCAATTTCCCCAAACCGCTGCTCAAGGAAGATCGGCTCGACTTCTCCTTCTCCGGTTTGAAGACCGCCGTGCGCCTCGCCGCCGAGCAGCAGGCGCCGCTGACCGACCAGGACGTCGCCGATATCTGCGCCAGCTTCCAGCGCACCGTGGCCGAAATCGTCGCCGTTCGCGCCCGCTCGGCGCTCGAAAAATACGCCGCCGAGCTCCCCGGCCAGCCGCTTCGGCTGGTCGTTGCCGGCGGGGTCGCCGCCAACCAGGCGATCGGCGCGGCCCTGCGCGAGGCGGCCGACAAGGCCGGCGCCGTGCTGATCATCCCGCCGATCCCGCTCTGCACCGATAATGGTGCCATGGTCGCCTGGGCCGGGGCCGAACGGCTGGCGCTCGGCGCCGCCGATCCGCTCGATGTCGCCGCTAAGGCGCGCTGGCCGCTCGACAGCGCCGATATGGGGCTCAACCATGGCGCTTGAACGCGTCGCCGTCGTCGGCGCTGGCGCCTGGGGCACCGCGCTGGCGCAAGCCGCCGCTATCGCCGGGCGCAGCGTGACGCTGGTCGGCCGCGACCCCACGGCGATCGACGACATCAACCGCAACCGCCGCAACAGCGCGCACCTGGGCAACCAACTGCTGTCGGACCGCATCACCGGCGCGCTGGCGCTGCCGGACGTCGACCTCGTCATCGTCGCCGTACCGGCGCAGGCGAGCCGCGCCGCGCTCAAGCCGATCGCCGCGGCCTTGGCGCACCTGCCGGTGGTACTGACCGCCAAGGGGCTTGAGCACGGCTCACTGAAGCGGCAGAGCGAAGTGCTCGCCGACGTCTCCCCCACCGCCATTCCCTATGTGCTGAGCGGCCCGAGCTTTGCCGCCGATGTCGCGGCCGGACGGCCCACCGCCGTCACCCTCGCCGGCGACGACCCCAGGGGGACCTCGGAGGTCGCCGCTGCGCTCGCCGGCCCGACCTTCCGGCTCTACGCCGCCGACGACCGGCTCGGCGTCGAGCTGGCCGGCGCGCTGAAGAACGTTTACGCGCTCGGCTGTGGCGCCGTCGACGGCGCCGGGCTCGGCGCTTCGGCCCGCTCGGCGCTGCTCGCCCGCGCCTTCGCCGAACTGACCCGCCTCGTCGTCCGCATGGGTGGCAGCGCCTCGACCCTCACCGGCCTCGCAGGCCTCGGCGACCTGACGCTGAGCTGCACCTCGACCCAGTCGCGCAACTACCGCTATGGCGTGAGCCTCGGCCGCGGCGAGAGCCCCGGCACCGACCTCGCCGAGGGGGCGCTCACCGCCCCGGTGGCTAAGCAACTGGCCGACCAACTGCTGATCGACGCCCCGCTCATCGATGCGGTAAACCTGCTGCTCGGCGGCACCACCACCATTGCAGATATCGTAGCCGGCCTCATGTCGCGGCCGCTCAAACGGGAGGAATGACTTTGCTTTATGCCTTGATCGCGCATGACCGGCCCAACGGCCTCGCCCGCCGCCAGGAAGTGCGCCCCGAACATTTGAAGCATCTCGATAGCCTCGGCAGCCGCCTGGTGCTGGCCGGCCCGTTCCTCGACGACAATGGCGACATGACCGGCTCGATCGTGGTGATCGAAGCCGAGAACCTCGAAGAGGCGCAGGCAACCTTCAGCCACGACCCGTTCGTGGTGAAGGGCGTGTTCGATCAGATCACCATCAAGCGCTGGCACCTCGGGATCAACAACACCAACAAGTGAGGCGGCGATGGCCTACTGGCTGATGAAATCGGAACCCGACGTCAATTCCTACGATGACGTGGTGGCGCGCGGCGTTCCCGAGGAGTGGCACAGCGTGCGCAACTATACCGCGCGCAACAACATGAAGGCGATGAAGCTCGGCGACGAGGCGTTCTTCTACCACTCCAACATCGGCAAGGAGATCGTCGGCATCATCAAGGTGGTGGCGCTGGCCCACCCCGATTCCACCGCCGAGCCGAACGAGAAGGGCAACATCGTCTGGGAGTGCGTCGACGTGCTGCCGGTGAAGAAACTGCCCAAGCCGGTGACACTCGAGACCATCAAGAAGACCCCGGAGCTCGCCAACATGGCGCTGGTGAAGCTCTCCCGCCTTTCCGTCGGCCCCGTCACCGAGGCCGAGTGGAAGCTGATCTGCAAGATGGGTGGGCTGTAAGCACCGGGTGTAGGGGTGGCCAGTGCGCTGGCCATCTCCCCAAATCCCCCAAATCGCCGTAAGTTCGGGTTCCGCACTAAGCGGAGGGGGATCGATCATGCATTTCGCCGTCAATTGGCTGGCCGTCGTCGTTGCCGCCGTCGCTAGCATGGGGTTTGGCGCCATCTGGTACAACGTGCTCGGCAAGCAATGGCTGAGCGCCATCGGCAAGACTCGCGAACAACTCAACCCCGCCGACTGGACGCCCTTCGCCTGGGGCTTTGCGGTGCAGCTGGTGATGGCCTACTTCATCGCGCTGATCACCCCGGCGCTGTTTGGCTCGACCGATGTGTGGAACGGCATTCTCGCCGGCGTGCACATGTGGGCCGGCTTCGTGCTCACCTTCCTGATCCTCAACCACCGCTACCAGGGCCTGCCCTGGCGGCTGACCGCCATCGATGGCGGCTATGGCCTCGCCGTGCTGGTGATCCAGGGTATCGTCATCGGCCTGTTCGGCGGCGGCGCGATGCCGGCGGCAGCCTAGCGGAACGGATTGACGATACGCAGGCGGCCGGCGATCAGCTGGCCGTGCTGCATATCTTCGGAGTAGAGCGTGGTGCAGCCGGCCTCGAGGGCCGACGCGATGATCGTTGCGTCATAGACGTGGAAAGCATGACGTTCGGCCAACTGGATGGCGGCCTCGTGCGTTGCAAGGTCGACCGAGCGGACGTCAAGGAAGCTGCGGATCAGCTGCAGCGTCTCCCTCGTTCGAGCCCAGTCATAGCCAAGCCGACGCGTCGCGACATTGGCGAACTCGTTGAGAACCTGAACGCTGGCGACACAACCCGCTGCCAGGATGCGAGCGGCGATCGGCGATCGCGCCTCCTGATCCTCCGCAAAGTAGACGAGAATGTTTGTATCGACGAAGTCAGCGCTCATTGGCTTCGTCGCGATTGAACTTGAAATCGGCTGGCAGTGTGCCGCGCATCAGTTCACGCAACCGCCGAAGCCTTTCCTCGGGACTTGCCTGTCGGATCACATCGAACTGCAGTCCCTCCACTGGCCTCAGCTCGATCTCATCGCCCTCCTTGAGATTCAGGCTGTCTACCACGTCCGTGGGGATGCGAACCGCCAAGCTGTTTCCCCATTTCGAGACCTTCATCCGGAACTCCATGATATACATCGACCTCACGTATATCATGCGGGAACGACGAGATCAAAAGTCCGCGGTCAGGCCTTTGATTTCCCAGTCGCCGTAGCGGGCCGGATCGAGCCCGCCGCGGCCGCCTTTCTCGCGCTTGCCGGCGGCTGCCTTAGCGTCGATTTCGGCGCGGCGGGCCGCGGCCTCGTCGAGCGCCCGCTGCGCTGCGGGGCTGAGGGGAGGCTTCGCTTGTGGGGTTTCGTCCATCAGGTTACCGTTTCGACATGGTCCTTGTGGGGAACCCCACGCCATCCCATGTAATTTCAGTTCAGACGCTCACGAGGTACAAGACTTAACGGCAATGCTCAACTTCCTCCGCACTTCGGTCCTGCTCGCTGTCCTCACCGCCATCTTCATGGCGGTCGGCTACTTTGTCGGCGGCACCGGCGGCATGTGGATCGCCTTCATCATTGCCGCGCTCACCAACCTCTTCGCCTACTGGAACTCCGACAAGATGGTACTGCGCATGCAGAACGCCGTCGAAGTCGATCCGCGCTCCCAGCCCGACCTTTACAACACGGTCGAGGCGCTCTCGCAGCGCGCCGGCATCCCGATGCCAAAACTCTACGTCATCAACACCGAGCAGCCCAACGCCTTCGCCACCGGCCGCAACCCGCAAAACGCCGCGGTTGCCGTCTCGGCCGGGCTGCTGCGCTATCTCGAGCCGCGTGAAGTCGCGGCGGTGGTGGCGCACGAGCTGGCGCATATCCGCAGCCGCGACACGCTGACCATGACGATGACCGCCACCATTGCCGGCGCCATCTCGATGCTGGCGCAGTTCGGCCTGTTCTTCGGCGGCGGCAATTCGCGCGATAACCCGCTCGGGCCCATCGGCGTGCTGATCGCGGTGATCGTTGCGCCGATCGCCGCGGCTTTGGTGCAGATGGCGGTGAGCCGCACCCGCGAGTACGAGGCCGACAAGGACGGCGCCGAGATCTCCGGCGACCCGCTGGGGCTCGCTTCGGCGCTCAACAAGATCAGCCAGCTGGCGCGGCAGACCGTCAACGTCCCGGCCGAGCGCAACCCGGCGCAGGCCCACATGTACATCTTCAACCCGCTCAACGGGCAGCGCATGGACAACCTGTTCTCGACCCACCCCAACGTCGAGAACCGCATCGCCCAGCTGCAGCGCCTCGCTGGCGAAATGCAGGTCGATCGCACCGGCCGGCGGCCCGTGCCGCAACCCGCGGCCGACGATACCGTCCCCCGCAATACCGGCGGCGGTTGGCGCGTCCCCTCGACAGGCTCGAGCGAGAATGGCAATAGCTCGCGCGGACCCTGGGGCTGAGCCGTTGAAGAAACAGAAACACCCGCCTGGACTGAAGCTGAGGCTGCTCGCGGCCGACCGGCTCGATCAGGTACTCAAGGGGGCGAACTTCGCCCCCTTTTCGCACGCCGAGATCGAGGATGGTCGCGACCGGGCGCTGGCCAACAAGCTGGTGACGGTGGCGCTGCGCCGCCACGGCCAGCTCAACCTGATGATCGCGAGATTCCTCGACCGCGGCATCCCGAAGAAATCTGGGCCATTCGAGGCCATCCTTCGATTGAGCTTGGCGCACCTGGTGTTCCTGCCCGAACTGGGTGACCACAGCGCCATCTTCCTCGCCGTCGAGGCCAGCAAGCGCGACACCCGTAGCCAGCACCTCGGTAAGCTGATGAACGCCGTGCTGCGCCGCGCCCAGGGCGAGGCGCATGCGCTGCGCCACCTGCCCTACCAGGCGCTGTTCCCCGAAACCCTCGGCCCGCTGTGGCGCGACAGCTATGGCGAGGAGGCGCTCGAGGACTTTGCCGACGCCCTGCTCGACGGCGCGCCGCTCGATCTGACGCTCAAGTCGGTCGAACCCGAACTGATCGAGGCGCTCGGCGCCGCCCCGGTGCTCGCCGACACCGTCCGCATCGACGAGCGCGACCGCCCGGTCGAGGCCCTGCCCGGCTTCGAAGCAGGCCGCTGGTGGGTGCAGGATGCCGCCGCCGCCATCCCGGCGCGGCTGCTGCAGCTCAAGCCGGGCGCTCGCGTCCTCGACCTCTGCGCCGCCCCCGGTGGCAAGACCGCGCAGCTGGTCAATGCCGGCTACGCCGTCACTGCCATCGACAACGAGCCCGACCGCGTCGCCCGTATGGCGCAGAATTTTGCGCGTCTCGCCATGACGCCGGAAGTCGTTACCGCCGATGCGCTGAGTTGGGAGCCCGCCCAGAAGTTCGACGGCATCCTGCTCGACGCGCCCTGCTCCGCAACGGGCACCTTCCGGCGCCACCCGGAGGTGATCTGGCACCGCAATGCCGCCGATATCGCCGGGCGCGTCGCCCTTCAGCGCCGGTTCATCGAACGCGCGCTAGGGTGGCTTACTCCCGGTGGCGTGCTGGTCTACTGCGTCTGCTCGCTCGAACCCGGCGAAGGCGAGGAGCAGGCCCGCTGGCTCGCTGCCCGCGACGACGTCGTGCCCGCTCCCATCGGCGCCGACGAACTGCCCGGCCTCCCCGAGGCCATCACCCCAGAGGGGTTCATCCGTACCCACCCCGGCATGCTGGTTCCTGGGGATAAGGGCGGCACCCTCGATGGGTTCTTCGTTGCACGCTTCCGGCGTGGCTAGAGCGAGATCAGGAAAAGTTGCAGACTTTTCCTCCTCGGACCCGATCCGGGGATCGATCTCGCGGCAAACAGGGAATGGAGCGGAGTGCGATTCAGCGAAACGCAATCCTCTTCCAGGTAACTTGGCTGGCCCTTGGCAAGTCGTCCGCGCGGGCCTATCAGAGCCCGCCGGCCAAACGTATGTGAGGACGTAGACTTGGCACATTCGCTGCGTTTCCTCGCACGCCGCACCTTGCTGTCCGCGGCCGATCACGTCGTCACCAATCCGCTGATCCGCTGGACCTGGACCGGCCCGAGCAATGACGACCTGATCGGCGCGCTGGCCGAGTTCCGTCCCACCGACCGCGAAACCATCCTCGAGATGATGCAGGGCCGCTACCTGCTGGCGAGTAAGCTCGTCGACACGCACGGTGTCTCGCCGTTTTCGCTCGAAGTCGACCACGACGACTGGCAGGACGACCTGCAGGCCTTCGCCTGGTTGCGCCATTTCCGTGATGCCCGCACCGACGAGGAGCGTCGCTTCGCCCGCACCATGACGCTCGACTGGATCGGGCGCGAGGGCCATTTCGACCGCGATAGCTGGAGTCCGGCGCTCACCGCCCGCCGCGTGCTGAACTGGCTGCGGCACTACAACCTGCTCGTCGAGGGCGCCTCGCTCGAGCAGACCCAGCAGATCGCCCGCTCGCTCTCTACCCAGATCTCGTCGCTGAAGATCCGGGCGCTGCTCGCCACCGATCCGGTGGATGCGCTGCTCGTCGCCATCGCGCTGGTCGGCGTGGCGCTGTGCTCCGACCGGCCCAATTCCGAAGTCGAGGCGCGGGTGCGGCACGTGCTGAACCTCGTCGACACCCAGATCGACGAGGACGGGCTGCACCGTACCCGCTCCGCCAAGATCCAGATCCAGCTGTTGATCGAGCTCATCACCATCAAGCTGGCGCTGCGCCGCGACCACGAGCAGGCCTCGCGCGACCTCGAAGAGCTGACCGAGAGCATGCATCGGGCGCTCGACGCCATCTCGCTCGGCACCGGGGAGCCCGCCTATTTCAACGGCACCGGCCAGATGCCGCATGACCTGATCGTCGCCATCCAGGCGCAGAGCGCCGCCCGCGCCCGCCAGACCGGCACCGCCGGCGGCTATGGCCGCCTGATCGCCGGCCGCTCCATCGTCGTTGCCGATTCAGGCCTCGTCGCCGATCCCGAGTTCACTGCCCACGCTCATGCCAGCGCCATGGCCTTCGAGTTCAGCCACGGCCGCGACCTCGTGGTCTGCAATTGCGGCCCGGCGCCATCCGACTATGACGACGCGCTGCTGTTCCGCCAGGGCATCGCCCATTCGGCGCCTACCATCAACGCCCAGTCGGCCGCAGCGATCGCGCCGTCCGGTCCATTGGCCGGACGCCTGATCCAGCTCGGCCGCCCCAGCGAAATCGAGGCGCGCAGTGCCGATGACACGCTGATCATCACCTCGCATGGCTATGCCGAGCGCTTCGGCGTCACCCTCGAGCGCCACCTGACGCTGCTCGCTGAGGGCAAGACCCTCGTCGGGCAGGATCGCTTCGTGCGTCATCGCAGCCGGGTCTCCGGTGCCGCCGCCATCCGCTTCCACCTCGCCCATCAGACCGAGGTGCAACTGACCGACGACCTGATCCGCCTGCGCCTCAACTCTGGCGCGGTCTGGACTTTCCTCTGGGAGGGCGCCGAGATGCGGATCGAGGACAGCGTCCGGCAATCCGCCTATTTCGGCTTCCATCGCACCAAGCAACTGGTGCTCGATACGCTCGTCTCCGACGCCAGCGAAGTGAGCTGGATTTTTACCCTCGAGGAGAACTGACCGGGTATCTTTCCCGAATACCTTCCCAACGTCGGCCGTTTCTGCAATAAGGCCCGCGTTCGCGCGACTGGCGAGAAGAGATGGGCCACCATCGGGGAACGCGAACGACAGCTGCCGCTCGCCTGGGCCCCCCTTCAACCGTGACGGAGCCCCCATGTCCAACGCCATTGTTCCCATCAAGCGCGCCCTCCTCAGTGTCTTCGACAAGACCGGGATGGCCGATTTCGCCAAGGCGCTGGCCGGGCTGGGCGTCGATCTGGTTTCGACCGGCGGCACCTCCAAGCTCATCGCCTCGACGGGCGCCGCCGTGCGGGACATCTCCGATCTCACCGGCTTCCCCGAGATGATGGATGGCCGGGTGAAGACGCTGCACCCCAAAGTGCATGGCGGGCTGCTCTCGGTGCGCAACAACCCCACCCACCAGGCCTCGATGGACGAGCACCAGATCGGCGCCATCGACCTCGTGGTGGTCAACCTCTACCCGTTCGAGCAAACCATCGCCAAGGGCGCCTCCTACGACGAGGCCATCGAGAACATCGATATCGGCGGCCCGGCGATGATCCGCTCGGCGGCCAAGAACCACGCCTATGTCACCGTCATCGTCGACCCCGCCGACTATGACGCGGTGCTCGAGCACATCCGCGCCTCGGGCGGCGTGCCCTATGAGCTGCGCCAGCGTCTTGCCGCCAAGGCCTATGCCCGTACCGCCGCCTATGACTCGGTGATCTCGAGCTGGTTCGCCAGAACCCTCGACTATGCCGAGATGCCGTATCGCTCCTTCGCCGGCCGGCTGAAGGAGGTGATGCGCTATGGCGAGAACCCGCACCAGTGGGCCGCCTTCTACACCACCGGCGAGCAGCGCCCCGGCGTCGCTACCGCCCGCCAGGTGCAGGGCAAGGCGCTGAGCTACAACAACCTCAACGACACCGACGCCGCGTTCGAGCTGGTGTCGGAGTTCGACCCGGCGGTGCCGGCCGTCGCCATCATCAAGCACGCCAACCCCTGCGGCTTCGCCATAGGCAAAACGCTGATCGAAGCCTATCAGCTGGCCCACCGCACCGACCCGGTTTCGGCCTTCGGCGGCATCGTGGCGTTGAACCAGACCATCGACGGGCCGACCGCCACCGAGATCGTCAAGGTGTTCACCGAGGTGATCGTCGCGCCCGACGCCACCGAGGAGGCGATCCGCATCATTGCGGCGAAGAAGAACCTCCGCCTGCTGCTGACCGGCGCGCTTGCCGACCCCAAGGCCGGCGGCCTGACGGTGAAATCGCTGGCTGGGGGCCTCTTGGTGCAGGGTCGCGACGACCGCAATGTCGATGACACCGAGTTCAAGGTGGTGACCAAAAAGCAGCCGACCGAAGCCGAGCTGCGCGACCTGAAGATCGCCATGAAAGTCGCCAAGCACGTCAAGTCGAACGCCATCATCTACGTCAGGGACGGCGCCACTGTCGGCATCGGCGCCGGCCAGATGAGCCGGCTCGATTCAAGCCGCGTCGCGCATCGGAAGGCCATCGACGCCGCCGAAGCCGCCGGCATCGAAGGCGCGCTCACCGCCAACTCGGTCGTCGCCTCCGACGCCTTCTTCCCGTTCCCCGACGGCATGCTGGCGGCGGTCGAAGCCGGCGCCACCGCAGTGATCCAGCCCGGCGGCTCGATGAACGACCAGGCGGTAATCGATGCGGCGGACGCCGCCGGCATCGCCATGATCATGACCGGGATGAGGCACTTCCGGCACTAGTGGGGGCGATACACCCGCAGGCCGAGCAGCTTCTCAAAATGCTCGAAGTCGCAATCCTGGTGCAGTAGATGGTGGCCGTGCACCATGCAAAAAGTCGCGATGATCAGGTCTGGCGTCTTGCGGAGCGCGATACCGCGGCGGCGCAGCGTACGAAAGTTCCGCGCCGCCGCAACGGCCACCGGCTCATCGAGCATCGTGGTCAGGCCGTAGTTCAGCAGCGCGTTCTCCAGCACTGCCGCGTCGCGTTCATTGGCAATACCCTGCAGCACTTCGAGTGCGACCAGATCGCCAATGACCAATTCATGTTCGGCCTCAAGGGCGCGCATGAAGCGGGTGGCCGGAGTTGCTTCGTCTCGCAAATCAGCGATAAACACCGAACTGTCGACGACGATCACTTCTTGGCAACAATTGTCGAGCCGCCTCGGATCTCGTCGAGATCGCCATCCCAACCGATACCACGCAGTGACTCCATTGCCTTGCGCAGCCGGTAGGTCTTGGCGACGCGCGTCAGCGCCTCTTCGACGGCCGCCTTTTTCGTTGTCGTCCCGGTGACCTTCATCACCTCGGCAATCAACTCGTCATCAATGTCGATGTTGGTGCGCATCACACCCTCGATGTGTATGATTGAACCATAATATACACATCGCGGGTCTACGCCTTGCCAACCCCAGTCGACCGCCGCCCGTTGCGGCGGCTGGCATCGTGGAGCGCACGTCTAGCTGGCCGCAGAAAGCTCCAACGCCTCCGGCGCGCAGCCCTCGCGCGCCGCGGCCCGGCCCAGCCGCTCGGCGGCGCGTTCGACGAAAGCCTTGACCGCCGGCGACAGGTGCCGGCTCGAGGGGTAGAGCGCGTAAACGCCGCCCACCGCCGACGCATAGTCGGGCAGCACGCGTTGCAGCCGACCGTCGGCAATGGACGGCGCCGCCGCCGAGGCCGGCAACTGCGCGATCCCAAAACCCCTGAGCACCGCCGCCGTGGCGATCTCCATGGTGTTTGCCGCGATGCGGCCGCTGACCGCAACCGTCTCTGTCCCGTCGGGTCCTTCCAGCACCCACTGCGCCCCTGCGATGGCCGACCCGGCAATGATGCAATCATGCGCCCTGAGGTCCGCGGGCAGTTTCGGCTCTCCCCGCTTCGCCAGATACTCGGGACTGGCGCACAGCACCTTGTGCGATGCTCCGAGCTTGCGCGCCACCAGCGTCGAGTCGCTGAGCGATCCGGTGCGGAAAGCGATATCGATGCCGGCTTCGACGAGATTGAGCCGGTCGTCGGTGAGCAGCAGCTCGACGCTGGCCTTTGGGTAGGTAGCGAGGAACTCGAACACCGTCTGCATCAGGAAGAACCCGGCAAAGCCGACCGGCGCCGAGACGCGAATGATTCCTGACGGTTCTGCCCGCGCCTCGGCCAGCTGCTCGTTGGCCGCCTCGATGCTGCGCAGCGCCGCACTGCTCTGCTCATAGTAGACCCGCCCGACATCGGTCGGCCTCAGGCTGCGGGTGGTCCGGTGCAGCAACCGCACCCCAACCTGCCGCTCGAGCTCGGCGACCCGGCGGCTGACGCTGGTCTTGGGCAGCCCGAGCAGCCGGGCGGCGCCGGTGAAACTGCCGGCCTCGACCACCCGGGCAAAGATCGCGACGTCGTTCAGGTCGACCATTGTAGCTCCCAACGGTACGATGTTTCCTGACTATAGCTCGTTGTCGCTCAATCCGTCAGTACCGAAATCTCCGGGACCAAACTCGGAGATCGAAATGACCACCAACAAGACCATCCTCGTTACCGGCGCTACCGGCCAGCAGGGCGGTTCAGTCGCCCGAGCCCTACTCGGCAAGGGTCACGCGGTGCGCGCCCTGACCCGCACCCCCGGGACCGAGGCCGCGCGCCGCCTCGCCGCGGCCGGAGCCGAGATCGTTGCCGGCGATTTCAGCGACCCCGGTTCGGTCGAGCGCGCCGCTCGTGGCGCCGACGCGATGTTCGTCGTCACCAGCTTCTGGGGCAATGGCCCCGAAGTGGAAACCGAGCAGGGCATCGCCGCGGTCCAGGCCGCCAAGGCAGCCGATGTCGGGCACCTGGTGTTCTCCTCGGTCGCCGACGCCAACAAGGCCACCGGCATCCCGCATTTCGAGAGCAAGTATCGCGTCGAGCAGGCGATCACTGCGCTCGGCATCCCCCACACCATCGTTGCGCCCGTCGCCTTCATGGAAAACGTGGTGGCGCCATGGGGTATCGAAGCGCTGCGCAACGGCGTCTATGCGTTCGGGCTGCCGGCCCAGCGCAGCAACCAGCTGATCGCCGTCGCCGATATCGGCGCCTTCGTTGCCGCGGTGATCGAACGCGGCGCCTCGCTGTTCGGCAAGCGCTTCGACATCGCCGGCGACCAGCTCTCCGGCACCGATCAGGCCGCCACCCTCGCGCGCGCCACCGGCCGGCCGGTGCACTACCAGGAGATCCCTCTCGCCGCGGCGCGGCAGCAGGATCCCGAGAGCGCCATCATGTTCGAATGGTTCGACCGCGTCGGCTACGACGTCGATATCCCGGCGCTGCACCAGGCCTTTCCCGAGGTCCGCTGGCACGCCTTCGACGCCTGGGCGCGCGATTTCGACTGGTCAGTCCTCGCTGCACCGTCGCAAGCCGCCAACGGCTGAGCTCAGGCGCTCCTTGCCAGGTCCCCGAGCAGGCCGGCAGCGACCGAGAGGCGCGACACCGTCATCTCGCCCTCGGTCAGTCCTTGCACCGCGTCGGCCACCCGGGCGATCGCTTCGGGATGGCCGTCGCGCCAGGCCTTGAGCCGGGTATCGACCGCCCCGTTATTGGTCGCCAGCGCATCGGCCGTCAGGTCGCGCTGCGCCCTGAGCAAGTTGGCGAGCGCCCTGTCGAGCGCCATGCGGTCGAACTTGTCGCCCAGCACAATGGCATTGCCCTCTTCGATCACCCGGCCAAGCTTGAACGTATCGAGCACGCCGAAAAAGGCGATGGCGGTATCGGCCACCGGCGTCCGCGTCCGCTCGGCCACCAGGACGATATCGGTGCCGAGCGACAGCACCGGCAATTCGGCGAAGCGCCGCGCCATCTCGCGCTTCACCCCGGCAGCTTCGAGCCGCGCCGTGCGCTCGCCGATGGTGTTTTCCAGATAGCTGCCGAGCAGCCCGCCGATCATCGCCCGTACCTGGGCGATGCCATCCTGGTAGCGATCGACCAGCGGCCTCAGCCCATGCTCGAACCGCCCGTTCCTCAAAAACCACAGCGTCTCGCGCTTCAGCAGCGCCTGCACTTCGGCATAGAGCGTCAGCTGGGTCTTGCCCGGCACGGTACCGTCGAGCCCGTCGATATCGCGGTTGAGATCCGGCGTGCCATAGACGTCGCGCGCCGCGGCATAGGCCGCCGCCACCTGCCCGGCATCGGCGCTCGAAGCCGCCATCATCTCGTTGACGAAGCCCGGCCCGCCGCGGTTGATCATGGCATTCGACAGCACCGTGGCGATCACCTCGCGGCGCAGCCGATGGTTGGTGACAGTATCCTCAAAAGTCTCGATCAGCCGGTCGGGGAAATAGCGATAGAGCTCGCGCCCCAGATACGGATCGTCCGGCACCCCGGTCTTCAGCAGGTCCGCATTGGCGACGTTCTTGGCATAGGCGAGCAGCACCGCCAGTTCCGGCCGGGTCAGCCCCTTGCCGCCCTGCGCCCGATGCCGCAGCGCCGCGTTGTCGGGCAGGAACTCCACCGCCCGGTGCAGCTCGCCCGAGGCTTCCAGCCCCTCGATCAGCGCCACATGCTCGGGGAAAGCCGCGAGCCCGCGCGCTTCCTCAACGCTCAGCGCCAATGTCTGCAGGTAATTGTTCTTCAGGCACAGCGCCGCCACCTCGTCGGTCATCGAAGCGAGGAACTCGTTGCGCACCTGCGTGGTCAGCTGCCCGGTGCGAGTGAGCGCACCGAGCGCGATCTTGATGTTCACCTCGAGGTCGGACGAGTTCACCCCGGCCGAATTGTCGATCGCATCGGTGTTGATCCGCCCGCCCTTCAGCGCGTACTCGACCCGGCCGAGCTGCGTCACTCCGAGGTTAGCGCCCTCGCCCACCACCAGCGCCCGGATCTCGGCGCCGGCGATGCGCACCGCATCGTTGGCCTTGTCGCCCGCCTGCGCCTCGGTCTCGCTGCTGGCTCGCACATAGGTGCCGATGCCGCCGAACCATAAGAGGTCGACCTGCGCCTTGAGGATGGCGCGGATCACGTCGTTGGGCGTCACCGCGTCGGAGTTGAGCCCCAGCGATTTCCGCGCCTCGGCGAATAGCGGCACCGTCTTGACGCTGCGCGAATAGACCCCGCCGCCCTTCGACAACAGCTCGGGGTTGTAATCCTGCCAGCTGGAGCGCGGCAGCTCGAACAGCCGCTGCCGTTCGGCAAGGCTCACCGCCACATCCGGGTCCGGATCGATGAAGATGTCGCGATGGTCGAACGCCGCGATCAGCCGCGTCTGCGGCGACAGCAGCATGGCGTTGCCGAACACGTCGCCACTCATGTCGCCGACACCGACCACGCTGAACGGCGTCGTCTGGATTTCGCGGTCGAGCTCGCGGAAGTGCCGCTTCACCGCCTCCCAGCCGCCACGCGCCGTGATCCCCATCTTCTTGTGGTCGTAGCCGGCCGAACCGCCCGAGGCGAAGGCGTCGCCGAGCCAGAAATCGCGATCAACCGCAATGGCGTTGGCGGTGTCGGAAAAGCTCGCCGTGCCCTTGTCGGCGGCCACCACCAGGTACGGATCGTCGCCGTCGCGCCGGATCACGTCGGGTGGCGGCACCACGGTATCGACCTCGAGATTGTCGGTGACGTCGAGCAGTGTCGAGACGAAGATCTTGTAGCAGACCGTCCCCTCGCGCAGCACCGTCTCGCGATCGGCTCCGACAGGCGTCTGCTTGGGCACGAACGCGCCTTTCGCGCCCACCGGCACGATAATGGCGTTCTTCACCTGCTGCGCTTTCACCAGCCCCAGCACCTCGGTGCGGAAATCCTCCGGCCGGTCCGACCAGCGCAAGCCGCCGCGGGCGATCGGTCCGAAACGCAGATGCAGGCCCTCGACCCGCGGCGAATAGACGAAGATCTCGCGATAGGGCTTTGGCTCCGGCAGCGCCTCGACCTTGGCGCAGTCGAACTTCAGCGCCAGCGCCGGCCGCCGCGCTCCCGACTGGTCGCGCTGGTAGGCATTGGTGCGCACCACAGCTTCGGTGAGGTTGAGGTAGCGGCGGAGGATGCGATCCTCGTCGAGCGAGGTGGTGGCTTCCACCGCTGCCGCGATGATCTCGCGCGCCTCGGCCGTGGCGCGCTTGCGGTCGCCGGCGAAATGCGGGTCGTTCTCGGCGTGGAACAGCGTCACCAGCGCCGTCGAGACATCGACATGTCGCGCCATCACCGAATTGAGGTAGTCGCGCGAATAGGGGATGCCGACCTGCTTGAGGTAGCGGGTCAGCGCCCGCAGCACCTCGACATCGTCCCAGCCGAGCCCGGCCTTCAGCGTCAGCTGGTTGAGCCCGTCGCTTTCCGCTTCCCGCCGCCATACCGCGAGAATAGCGGTTTCGATCTTTTCGCTCAGCGCCCGGTCATCGAGGTCGAGCCCGTCATCGGCCTCGAGCAGCATGTCGTGCACATAGGTCTCGGCGTCATGCAGCGGCTTGACCGTAAAGGTGTCCTCGTCGATCACCCGGAAGCCGAAATTCTCCAGCATCGGCACGCGGTCGCTGAGCGCGATCGGGCTGCCGCGGTGGTAGACCTTCAGCCCCATGGCGCTGCGGCCCTCGCGGGCCCCGAGCCGGAGCGCAATCGCTCGCTCGTCCGGCAGCAGCCGGATCACCGCGATATCGCCAAGCGCCGCCTCGGCGGAGTGCACCGCCTGATAGTCGGGCGGGAAGGCCTCGAGATAGTCGGCGATGGCGGCAGTATCCTGCGCCGCCGCCACCAGCCGGTCGCCGAAGGTGCGGATGCGCTCCGCCACCCCCGCCTCCAGCTCGTCGCGGCTCGGCGTCGGTGTCACCCCACCGTTGCGCCCGATGATGAAGTGCACCCGGACCAGTTCGCCTTCGGGGAAGCTCGGATAGAACGCCGAAACCCGCCCCTCATAGATTTGCGCCAGATAGCTGCCGATCACCGCCCGGACGTCGGAATCGTAGCGGTCGCGCGGCACGAACACGAGCACCGAGACGAAGTTGTCGAAGCGGTCGATGCGGCTCAGCACCCGCACCCGCGGCCGGTCGACGAGGCTAGCGATGATGGTCGCGAACTCGTAGAGCTGCGGCTCGGAGATCTGGAACAGCTCGTCGCGCGGAAACGTATCGAGCGCATTCATCAAAGCCTTGCCGGCATGGCTCTGCGGGTCCTGCCCGGCTTCGCGCAGCACCTCGGTGATTTTCTTCCTGATCAGTGGCACGTCGGTATTGGGCGCCGCCAGCGACATCGAGGTGAAGAGCCCGAGGATCCGCAGCTCACCCGAAATGGCGCCCTCGCGGTCGTAGAGCTTCACCCCGACATAATCCATGTAGGCGCGCCGGTGCACCCGCGAGCGGATATTGGCCTTGCTGACCATGATCGGCGCCGGCTCGGCGAGGAAGGCGAAGTGCTGCTCCGTCATCTCGACATAGTTGGGCCCCGAGCGCAGGAACAACACGCTCGGGTCCTCGAGGATGCCGAGCTCGCTGTCATGCACCGGCACGAGCCTGGCCGGTGTCGCGACGCCATCGACCTCCGTGGCCGGCTCGAGCTTATATTCCCGCATGCCGAGGAAGGTGAAATTGTGCTCGGCCAGCCAGCCGAGGAAGTGCATCGCCTCGGCCACCTGGGCCGGGGGCGCCTTGGGGGCGTGAGCGTGCCAGTCGGCCATCGCCTTCTTCACCCGCGCCAGCATCGGCCGCCAGCCGGCGACCGCCCGGCCGACATCGGTAAGCGTATCGTCGATTTCGCCCTTCAGCGCCTCGCGCAGCACGATATCGGCGAGCGGCTCGATCTCGATATGGAGGAAGCTCTCCAGCCGGCTGCCCGGCGTCGGCACGTCGAGCACCCGGTAGGTCGCCGGATCGAACTGCAGCACCGGATGGGTGATGAAGCGGATCACCCCGCCCCGCGCCCGGATCGCCGCCAGCACGCTATCGACGATGAACGGCATATCGGCCGAGAACACCTCGACGATCTCGAGCTCGCCCGGCTGTTCCGGCGGCACCACATAGACATTGTGGCTGGCGAGCTCGCGTTTGCCCAACCGGCCGTAGGATTTGCGGAACGTCGCCTCCAGCACATCGACCGGATGCATGGCGAGGTCTTCGGGATCGGTCGCCTCGGCCACTGCCCTGAGGAACCGTGCAAAGCTTGGCTCCGACGACTGGTAGCCCTCTGCCCGCGCGATCAGCGCCGCACGCGTATCGACAGCTGCCGCCTCATTCATCGCCTGACTCCCCGTCCCCCAGTGGCGGGACTCTGCGTCCGGCCGCCGCTGTTGTCGAGTGGCCACAACACAAGACGATGACGGTAAGACCTTGTGAGCATCCCCCTGCCATAGTCCGCGAACCCTCTCGTCGACGGCCCGCCATGTCCAACGCTCCCTCCGACCTTCGCGCACTGCTGCGCACCGGCCTCAGCCGGTCGCTGGCATCGCTGCTGATCAAGGTCGCCACCGCCGGGCTGACCTACCTGATGTATGTGGTGCTCTCGCGCAGCATGGGCGCCGCCGAGTACGGCTATTTCGCCTTCGGCCTGAGCCTTGCCACCATCCTCGCCATCGGCGCCTCGATGGGCCAGCAGACGGCGATCCTGCGCTACTGGCCGGAAGAGGATGTGGCCGGGAGGCACGACAAGGCCTTGTCGGCGCTGCGCTCGGGTGGCGCGCTGACGCTCATCGCCGGCCTCGTCCTCACCGCGCTGACCATTGGCGGGGCGGCGGCGGCCGGCCTGTTCGGCGGCGCGATCTGGCACCTCTATGCCGCCGCCGCCCTGATCCTGCCCATGGCCTTCGCCGAATACTGGTCTTCGGCGCTCCGGGCGCAGGGCTCAGTATGGACGGCGCTGGCGCCGCGCGACATCCTGTGGCGCGTCCTCACCCCGCTCGCCATCGTGGCGCTGTTCGCCTTGAACGCCCCGCTCACCGGCTGGCAGGCGCTGCTGCTGACCGCCGTGCTGCTGGCCGTGGCGCTGGCGCTGCAATACGCCCTCGCGCGTCTCCGGCGCTACGAGATCGCCCCGGGCTTTGCGACGCTCCGGCCCTATTGGCGCGAGCATGGCACGGCGAGCCGCTGGTTCCTCATCGGCACGGTGATCGATTCCGCCGCGCTCAACATGGACACCATCTTCATTGGCCTCCTGGTCACCGCCGAGGCCGCCGGCATTTACTTCAACGCCTTCCGCACCGCCGGGCTGCTGACCCTGTTCATGTTCGCCATAACCCTCGTGGTCGCGCCGATGGTGTCGCGCCACTACCATGCCGGCGAAATGAAGCAGGCGCAGGCGATCACTGCATTGTGTGCCTGGGCCGGTTTCGCCTTTTCGCTGGCGGTGTTCCTCGGCTACCTGGTCTTCGGCAACCAGATCCTTGCGCTGTTCGGCGATCACTCCATTGCCGGCTACTGGGTGCTGATCCTGCTCAGCATTGGCCTGCTGTTCGACGCCGCCACCGGCCCGTCGCGCATCGTCATGATGATGACCGGCCATGAGCGCGATTACGTGCGGATCTGGGGCGCCATCATGCTGGTCGGCCTGCTGCTGGAGCTGGCAGTGATTCCGGTTTTTGGGCTGATCGGCGCCGCCGCGGTCAACGCCCTGTCGCGCGCCGTGGCGCAGCTCGCCATCGCCCGCTGGAACCGCCGCCACATCGGCATCGACACCACGCTGCTGGGCGCCTTCCGCGTGCGTGGCCTCCCCGATGCACCCGCTCGCATGGCACCCTTGTAACCTCTGAGCCCTCTGCCAATCTTGACCTGACACGCGAGCGGGGCTTAGAACCCCCCGTTACTCCCTTAACCCCCGAGTGGAACCTCCAGCAAAAATGGCCGGCAGAACTCTGTACGATAAGATCTGGGACGATCACCTTGTTTCCAACAACGAGGATGGGACCAGCCTTATTTACATTGATCGCCACCTGGTCCACGAGGTGACGAGCCCGCAGGCCTTCGAGGGTCTGCGCATGAACGGCCGCAAGGTCCGGGCGCCGGAGCGCACCCTCGCCGTGGTCGACCACAACGTCCCCACCACCGACCGTTCGCTGCCCAATCCTGACCCGGAAAGCGCCATCCAGATCGCCGCGCTGGCCGAGAACACCAAGGATTTCGGCATCGAGTACTACGATCCCTTCGATAAGCGTCAGGGCATCGTGCACATCGTCGGCCCCGAGCAGGGCTTCACCCTGCCCGGCATGACCATCGTCTGCGGCGACAGCCACACCTCGACGCATGGCGCGTTCGGCGCACTGGCGCACGGCATCGGCACTTCGGAAGTCGAGCACGTGCTCGCCACCCAGACGCTGATCCAGCAGAAGGCCAAGAACATGCTGGTGCGTGTCGATGGCCAGCTGCCCGAGGGCGTCACCGCCAAGGACATCATCCTCGCCATCATCGGCGAGATCGGCACGGCCGGCGGCACCGGCCACGTCATCGAGTTCGCCGGCGAAGCCATCCGTGCGCTGTCGATGGAAGGCCGCATGACGGTCTGCAACATGACCATCGAGGGCGGCGCCCGCGCCGGCCTGATTGCGCCCGACGAGAAGACCTTCGAATACGTGAAGGGCCGGCCGCGCGCGCCGAAGGGCGCCGCCTACGACCATGCCGTCGAGTACTGGAAGACCCTCTATTCCGACGCCGACGCGCATTACGACAAGGTGGTGATCCTCGACGCGGCGAAGCTCCCGCCGATCGTTTCCTGGGGCTCGAGCCCCGAGGACGTGATCTCGGTCAATGGCGTGGTTCCCAATCCCGACGACATCCAGGACGCCAACAAGCGCGCCAGTAAGTGGCGGGCGCTCGAGTATATGGGCCTCGAGCCGGGCACCAAAATCACCGACATCACCGTCGAGCGCGTCTTCCTCGGCTCCTGCACCAATGGCCGCATCGAGGATCTCCGCGCCGCTGCCAAGGTGGTGGCCGGCCGCAAGGTTGCCGCCGGCGTCAACGCCATGGTGGTGCCGGGTTCGGGCCTCGTGAAGGAACAGGCGGAAGCCGAAGGTCTCGACGTGATCTTCAAGGATGCCGGTTTCGAGTGGCGCGAGCCGGGCTGCTCGATGTGCCTTGCCATGAACCCCGACAAGCTGAAGCCGCACGAGCGCTGCGCCTCGACCTCGAACCGCAACTTCGAGGGCCGCCAGGGCTTCAAGGGCCGCACCCACCTGGTCTCGCCGGCCATGGCGGCAGCCGCGGCGGTCACCGGCCACTTCGTCGACATTCGCGAGTGGCAGTAAGCCCCAATCCGTGGACGGAGCGCGCAGCTCCGTCCCTCGACGATTTCGAAGAGATCGCGGCAGCGGCTTTCGAGGCGCTGCCAAGAGAGTTCAAGGCGCTGGCCGGGAACGTCCCCTGCATGGTGGCCGAATTCCCTGATGAAGAGACGATGACCGAGATGGAGCTCGAAACCGAGTTCGACATTCTCGGGCTGTTTCGCGGCATCGGCCTGCCGCAGGGCGGCGCCTCGCCGCAGACCGGGCAACTGCCCAACCAGGTCTGGCTCTACCGCCGCCCCATCCTCGACTACTGGGCCGAAAGCGAAACAGAGGAAACGCTGGGTGAAATCATCACCCACGTGCTGGTGCACGAGATCGGCCACCATTTCGGCTTTTCCGACGAAGACATGGAAGCCATCGAGGCGGCGGCGGAACGGGGCCAATAGGCCGCAGACGGCCCCCTCCCGGCCTCCCCCATGAAGGGGGAGGTGAAGAGTCGAGGCTCTGTCTTCGATTGTGCCTGGTGAAGCGGCGGAGCACCTCCCCCTTCATGGGGGAGGATGGGAGGGGGCCGTCTCTCTCAGTCGATTAGCCGCTCAGTCCCGCTGGTTGCCGTCCCGCGGCACGAACTCGTAGTAGTCATCCAGCACGCCCGGGCGCTCGTCCTCGACCAGCAGCCCGTATTTCTGGCCATCGAAATGTTCGAACCATTCGTCCCAGGCCACCAGGTCGAGCCCGCCGAGCCGGTCGCCATACTGGTTCTCGCCGGCATTCAGCGCCTGCTGGTCGAACAGGATCCGCAACACCGGCGGGCCGCCGATACCGGTTGACCGGTCCTCCATGGCCGGATTGCCGGAGCGCGCCGCTGCCCAGAGCCGGATATCCTCGTGCTTGGTGAGGACCTGAGTCATTTCGATGCCTTTCTGGTCTTGTTCAGAACCCGAGCTTAGCGGGAAAACTGCTATAGCTTAAGTGGTCGCGGCGCCGTCCGGTTCCAAGTGCCGATCACCATCGAGCGCCCTGTTCGGACTTGGCTTTACGGCGCCGGTGGCTCAAACTGCGACAGCGCGCCACGGTGCTGTGGGCATGCTGTTAACCAGTTCTTTCGGGGCCACCCTTACTGTCATTCCATCATTAGGGACGCGATTGCAGGGCATGGCCGGAGCGGGCTTCATACTCGCCATCAACCTATTCATTGCCGCGCTGTTTGCGCTGGCCTTCTTCCTGGTCGGCGTGTCCAACCGGGCGGACAAGGTCGCGCCGTTCTTCTCCCTCGCTTACGTCTTCGGCATTGTCTACATCGCCTCGGAATTTATCCTGCCGCAGCAGGATTATCCGCAGTTCGCCTACACCGCCGGCTTTGCCGCCTTCCTCGGCGCCGTCACCGCGGTGACCCTGGGCGTGGCGCGGCGCTATGCTCGCCCGCTGCCCTGGGCCGGCGTCAGCGTCATCGTCATCGTGTCGGTGGCCGCCAACTGGTTCGGCTACACCCTGCCGCATGATACGGTGGAACGGAACCTGATCTACCAGACGCCTTATGCCGTCATGCAGGCCTGCGCCGCCTGGATCATCCTCGCCTCGCGCCGCCGCCAGCCGATCGATATCGGCCTCGTGGCGCTGTTCGCCCTGAGCGCCATGCAGTTCCTGTCAAAGCCCTTTGCCGCCGTGCTGCTCGGCGGTTCGGGCGACAGCTCCTACACCTACCTCGCCACCACCTATGCCCTCTATTCGCAATCGCTCGGCGCGATCCTGCAGGTGGCAACAGGGCTGCTGATGTTGATGCTGCTGGTGCGCGACATGCTGGTCGAGATCACTGCGCGCTCGGAGACCGACCCGCTGTCCTCGGTCTACAACCGCCGCGGCTTCGAGGAGCGCGCCGCCCCCGGCCTCCAGCAGGCAAGCGTGCCGGCGGCGCTGGTGCTGGCCGACCTCGATGCCTTCAAGGCCATCAACGACAATTACGGCCACGACACCGGCGACCAGGTGATCATTGCCTTCGCGGCGCTGCTGCGCGACACCGCGCCGCCAAAAGCGGTGGTCGGCCGGCTGGGTGGTGAAGAGTTCGGAGTGTTCCTGCCCGGCGCCAACCTCGCCGTCGCCCGCCTCCTGGCGGAAACGCTGCGGACCGGTTTTGCCGCACAGCCGGTGGCCGGTCTACCGCCCTTCGTGCGCTGCACCGCAAGCTTCGGCGTCGCCGAGCGCATGGACGGTGAGAGCCTTTCCGGTCTCCGCCGCCGCGCCGATGCGGCGCTCTACACCGCCAAGCGCGATGGCCGCGACCGCGTTGCTGTGGCTGGCGATCCGCATGCCGACGCGATGCCGGCCCATCCGCTGGCCGGCACCTCGCTCGCCAAATCCGCCTGAAAACGCTCTAGTTCAGGTCACGCCGCTCGACGAACTCGAACGCCGTCTTGTCGCTCACCCGCAGCGCCAGGTGCTGCCGGTCGAGCTCGGCCAGCCATGCCGTCCATGAGCAGGGGCTCATGCCGTCGTCCTGGCTCGGGGTCTCGGTCGGCGCCGCCGGCCGCGCGAAGTTCAGCGCCAGCCGCGCCCGCACCTGCCCGTTCGGATCGGGAACGCGGCGCAAAGCCGGCTTGCCATGACGCGCCGTCACCCAGTTCTGGATATCGCGGTGTTCGATGAGTGTGTGGGTATTCATTCTGGCCTCCCCTCAGATGCCCTAACTAACTTCCCAACGCCAATTCGGCGGTTCAGTTCCGCCCAGTTTGGCTCCCTCCCATGCGACATTTATGACAGGTCGAGATCGGCTCCGGCAGCCGATCTTCAGACCCCGCTGCGGGCCGCGGCGTCTTGACTTGGCCAAGCGCTTGATCGCGCTTTGAAGACGCACGTTCCTCAATTTTCGGAGGCTTCAGGCGCGGGCCCGCCGCAGCACTTTTTCCACACGCGTCCGCTTGGCGCTGGCCTCGATCGAGGTGAGTCGCGTCTCGAGCAGGCGCACGAATGCCTCTCGGTGCGCCGCGTCGATCACTGGCTGTGCCTGTTCGGCATACATCGGGAACTGGTTCGGCGCCGCGCCGTCGAGCCGCTCGAGCAGCACCGGCAGCACCTTGCTGCCATGCCCGGCCGCGGCGAGCTTGACGAGGATCGCCACCGCCTTGTCCTTGGCGATCACCGAACCCTTATCCGCCGCAACGAGGATCGCCGGCAGTTGCGCCAGCACCGCAGCAGGTTGCAGCGATGTGATCGTCTCGATCGCCTGCAACGCGCCCCAGACGTTGCGATTGTTCTTGCCGCTCAGCAGCTTGAGGAACGCCGGGGCGTGTGGTGCCACCAGCTCCGGCTTCAACGCCCCGAGCTCGTACAGCACCTTGATGGCGTCGTTGGAAACGGCAGTCGTCCCCGTCGCGAGCGCCCCGGCCAGCTCGGCGATGGCGGCGGCGTCCGGTTTTGCCGCCAGCGCCTCCGCCAGCTCGACATTGGGCTGCTCGTCATTGCGCCCCAGCGCCGAAGCGAGTTTGCCGAGGACGCTCATGCGCCGATCGCGGTGTCGAGCGCCAGGGTGATCATCTCCCTGAGCGACGACTGCCGGTCCTCGGCGCTGAGTTCGGCATGGGTGATCAGGCAATCGGTCATCGTGCAGATGGCCAGCGCCTTGCGGTCGAACCGCGCCGCCAGCGTGTAGAGCGCCGCCGCCTCCATCTCCACCCCGAGAATGCCATGCGCCGGCAGCCGGCCATAGCCGGTGAGGCCGGGCTCGATGTGGTAGAAGATGTCGGACGAGAGCATGTTGCCGACGTGGTAGCGCATCCCGGCCTTCTCGGCCCGCTCGACGCTGTCACGCAAAAGCCCGAAATCGGCGATCGGCGCGAAGTTGAACGGCGTGAAGGCGTCGCGGACAATCGCTGAGTCCGTCGTCGCGCCTTGGGCGATGATCAGGTCGCGCACCTTCACCTTGGCATTGAGCCCGCCGCAGGTGCCGACCCGGATCAGCTTCTGCAGCCCATAAACGTTGATCAGCTCGTGCACATAGATCGACAGCGATGCCTGCCCCATGCCGGTCGCCTGCACCGAAACGGGCTTCCCCTTCCAGCTGCCGGTATAGCCGAGGCAATTGCGCACCGAGTTCACCAGCCTGGCGTCTTCGAAGAAGTTCTCGGCGATCCACTTGGCACGCAAGGGGTCGCCGGGCAGCAGCACCGCCTCGGCATAGTCACCGGGCTTGGCGTGATTGTGCGGGGTCATTTCGGCCTCTCATATGATGGTGTTTGCGCCACCAAACCCTTTGCAGATGACAGAGGCAACCCCTATATGTCCCGCGCATTCAACCCCTTTATTGGGAGTCTCACATGGTCGCGAAAATCTTCATCGACGGCGAAGCCGGTACCACGGGTCTGCAGATCCGCGAGCGCCTTGCCGGCCGTCGCGACCTCGAGGTGATCTCCATCGCCCACGACAAGCGCAAGGATCTCGAGGAGCGGAAGCGCCTCCTGAACCTCGCCGATGTGGCGATCCTCTGCCTGCCTGACGACGCGGCCAAAGAGAGCGTGTCGCTGATCGAGAACGACACCACCAAGGTGATCGACGCCTCGACCGCGCATCGTATCGCCGAAGGCTGGGCCTATGGCTTTGCCGAGATGGACAAGGCGCAGTCCCAAGCCATTGCCAATGCCACGCGGGTCGGCAACCCCGGCTGCTGGCCGCAGGGCGCCATCGCAACGCTGCGCCCGCTGGTCGAGGCCGGCCTCGTGCCGGCCGATTTCCCGGTCACCGTCAACGGCATATCCGGCTATTCCGGCGGCGGCCGCACCATGATCGAGGACTATGAGGCACAGGGCGAGAACGCCAATGAGTTCGCGCTCTACGGCCTCACCTTCAAGCACAAGCACCTGCCTGAACTGCAGAAATACGCCAAGCTGGCGCATACCCCGCTGTTCCAGCCCGCCGTCGGCAATTTCCGGCAGGGGATGATCACCGCGGTGCCGCTGCAGCTCTGGACCCTGAGCAAGGTGCCGACCGGCGCGGAACTCCATGCTGCCATCGCCGACCACTTTGCGGCGATCCCGCAAAGCTTCGTCGATGTCGCGCCGCTGTCCGATCTCGAGCGCAGCCCCGAGCTCAACCCCGAGCTCTACAACGACACCAACCGCATGCGGCTGCACGTCTTCGCCAATGATGCGAAGGCTCAGGCGTTGCTGGTCGCGGTCTACGACAATCTCGGCAAGGGCGCGTCCGGCGCCGCGGTGCAAAACCTCAACCTGATGCTCGGCGTCGCCGCGGACACCAGCCTGGCGGCGTAGCCGACACTTCCAGCTCCCGCCGGTGGCTGCGGACCCCCACCCTTGATCCCTCCCCGCAAGGGGGAGGGAGACGCAGACTGCGATGTTAGTGTGAGGGTCTCCCTCCCCCTTGCGGGGAGGGGACAGGGGTGGGGGTCAGCCCGCGCCGGCAGTTCAGCAACGCAGCCCCTAGATCTGCAACCCACGCAGCAGTTTCGGCCCATTCCGATCAAGCCCGGCGGCGCGGGCGATCAGCAGGTCCTTGACCGGCGGCAGCCGGTCGACCACGCCCATGCCGAAATCGCGCAGCGCCCGCACCGGCGCGACGTCGTTCGAGAACAGTCGCACCATCCCGTCGGTCACCATCGCCATCAGCGCGGTGTCGAAGCGCCGCCAATGCTGGTAGCGCTCGAGCACGTCGGCGGCGCCATGGTCCTGCCCGAGCCGGATCGCATCGATCACCACTTCGGCCAGCGCCGCCACGTCTTTCAGCCCCAGGTTCAGTCCCTGCCCGGCCACCGGATGCACCACATGCGCCGCATCACCGATCAGCGCCAGCCGCGGCGCGACGAAGCTTTTGGCGATCTGCAAGCGCAGCGGGAAGGCCTGCAGCCCTTCCTCGAGCGTCACGCGCCCGAGGCTCGAGCCCATCACCGCCTCGATCTCGGCGGCGATCGCCTCCGCCGGCCAGCCCTTCAGCTCCGCCGCCCGCTCGCTGCTTTCGGTCCACACCAGCGATGAGCGCCGGCCCGGCAGCGGCAGGCTGGCGAATGGCCCGGCCGGCCGGAAATGCTCGTAGGCCGTGCCCTCGTGGTCGAGTTCGTGCGTGATGGTGGTGACCAGCCCGGATTGCCGGTAATCGTGCGAGATCACCTCGATCCCGGCCATGCGCCGCAGCGCCGATTGTGCCCCGTCCGAGGCGATCACCAGCGGCGCCATGATGGTGCGGCCGTCGGCAAGGCTCAGCCGCGCCATGCCGGGGTCGGCGGCAAAGCCGGTGATTTCCACCGGCGCGATGATCTCGACGCCCTCGCCCAGCGCGCCGAGCAGGGTCTCGGCCACCAGCTGGTTGGGCACCAGGTGGGCGAACGGCTCGCCCGGCGCCACATCGCCCAGAAAGCTCAGGAACAGCGGCCGCGAAATATCGCCGGTGCCGGAATCGGTGATCTTCATCTGTCTGACCGGCTCGGCGCCGATCGCCATCGCCGTCCACACCCCCAGCTCAACGAAGATGCGGCGCACTCCCGCGGCGATGGCCGAGGCGCGCTGGTCCTTGGGCACCGAGAACGGCCGTCGATCAACCAGCGCGACGCGAAGACCCTTCATCGAGCGGCTCAGCGCCAGCGCCATGGTCAGGCCCACCGGCCCGCCGCCCACGATCACGATGTCAAAGCTGTCGGCCATAGGAGAACTCCGCTTCGCCGCTATGTCGGACTTCCCATCGCGCGACGCAAGGCGATGCTTTGCCGCGTCGTACTGCTGCACAAAGTGTCAGCACCTTGATCGAATCTGCCCAACTTGTGTGCATGAGCCTTGTGCAGATCAGGCCACTGCACCGTCGCTAGGCACCGAGCATCCGTCTTTCCTTAATAGAATCATAAGCTTGGCGATTGCGGCCGCAGTTTGGCACGCGACTTGAGTCTGTTTGAGCCGATTGGAGACCGTCCAACACGTATCGAAAGGGGCATCCATGAAGCTGGTGATCGCAATCATCAAACCGTCGCGCCTGGAGGAGGTCCGCCAGGCCCTCAACTCGCTCGACGTCCACGGCATGACCGTGACCGAAGTCAAAGGCTATGGCCGGCAGAAGGGCCATTCTGAAATCTACCGCGGCACCGAGTATGCCGTGCACTTCCTGCCCAAGCTCAAGATCGAGATCGCTGTCGACGACGCCCAGTCCGACGCCATCGTCTCGGCCATCCGCGAGAGCGCCCAGACGGGCCGCATCGGTGACGGCAAGATCTTCGTGCTCGACCTGTTGGCCGTCACCCGCATCCGCACCGGCGAAACCGGCGCGGCCGCGCTCTGATGCCGCTACCCTCTGGAGAAACCCCAATGACAGACTTGAAGATGTCAAAAGTCCTGGGAGCTGCGGCACTGGCCTCGCTGGCTCTCGCCCTGCCTGCCTTCGCGCAGGACGCCGCGGCGCCGGCCGCTGAAGTCGTTCCGATCATCGACAAGGGCGACACCGCCTGGATGCTGGTCTCGACCATGGTCGTCTTCGTGATGATCGTGCCGGGCCTCGCCCTGTTCTATGGCGGCCTCGTCCGCGCCAAGAACGTGCTGTCGATCCTCAGCCAGGTACTCGGCGGCGTCGCCCTGATCGCCCTGCTCTGGGTGGCCTACGGCTACACGCTGGCCTTCGGCGGCAGCGAAGGCGGCCTGTCGCCCATCATCGGCGATTTCTCCAAGCTGTTCCTGTCGGGCGTAACGATCGAATCGACCGCCGCTACCTTCTCGGCCGGCTTCCAGCTGCCCGAACTGGTGTTCGTGGTGTTCCAGCTCACCTTCGCCTGCATCACCTCGACCCTCATCGTCGGCGGCATCGCCGAGCGCATGAAGTTCGGTGCCGTGATGCTGTTCCTGGCGCTCTGGTTCACCTTCTCCTACCTGCCGATCGCCCACATGGTCTGGGCCGGCACCGGCTACCTGTTCGGTCTCGGCGCCTATGACTTCGCCGGTGGCACCGTGGTGCACATCAACTCCGGTGTGGCCGCGCTCGTCGCCGCCATCGTCCTCGGGCCGCGCACCGGCTTCCTCAAGGAACCGATCCCGCCGCACAACCTGACCTTCGTCTTCATCGGCGCGGGCCTCCTCTGGTTCGGCTGGTTCGGCTTCAACGCCGGCTCGAACCTCGAAGCCAACGGCCTCACCGCCCAGGCCTTCCTCAACACCATCACTGCCCCGGCCGCTGCGGCCCTGGCGTGGGGCCTGGCTGAGAAGTTCACCCGCGGTCATGCCTCGCTGCTCGGCTTCGCCTCGGGCGCCGTCGCCGGCCTCGTCGCCATCACCCCGGCCGCCGGCTTTGCCGGCACCATCGGTGCGATCGTCCTCGGCGCCATCGCCGGTGTGGTCTGCCTGTGGGCCGTCGTGACGCTGAAGCCGATGTTCAAGTACGACGACTCGCTCGACGTGTTCGGCATCCATGGCGTCGGCGGCATCGTCGGCGCCCTGGGCACCGCGTTCGTCGCCAGCCCGACCTTCGGGGGGTACCCGCTGGCCGGCTACGAGATGTGGAGCCAGTTCGTCAAGCAGCTGACCGGCGTCGGGATCGCCATCGTCTGGTCGGCCGTGGTGGCGCTGATCGCCATGTTCATCGTCAAGGCAGTGTTCGGCGGCGCCCGCGTCACCGAGTCGGCCGAGAGCGATGGCCTCGACCTCTCGAGCCACGGCGAGCGCGCCTATAACTAGGCAGGAGCGTCGTCAGGAAAAGTTGCAGACTTTTCCGGTTCGACGGCGCGACCACCTAGAGCACTCGACGCGGGCGGGGACCTCCTCCCCTTCGCCCGCGTCCAACCCCGGAGAGCCGGGTTGCGGCTCGGCTCTCCCTCGGAAACCGGGCTGTTGCGCGGTTTTCCGAACCCCGCTGATCGCGGCGTGCAGCTCACGTACCTCTTGGCCCGCCACAGAGGCTTCCCACTCGCAAACCGCGTGGGCTGCACACCCCGGTCAACGGCGTCCGGGCCCGGAACAGGGACCGGCATCCGCCCCGCCAGGCGATGCCGCGTCGCCTAGTTTCTGGTCAATACCGGGTCGTTGACCGCCCAAATCTTGAGCACTTCGCTGCCTGCGAAGCCGCTGCTTATTGCCAGGCAACCTAACCTGCTGAAACCGCTGCACTCTTTCCGCCCGTTCAACTGGCACGCGGCTTGATTGCCATGCCCCCGAATGAACCCGGATGCGAGCCGGGTGTTGCTTGGGAGGCTTCAATGGCTGAGTCCGCAGGGCTCGACGTATTCTTTGTGCTGGTCGGCGCGATCCTGGTGTTCGCCATGCATGGCGGCTTCGCCTTCCTCGAGCTGGGGACGGTGCGCGGCAAGAACCAGGTCAACGCGCTGGTCAAAATCCTGGTCGATTTCGCCTTCTCGACGCTGGCCTATTTCGTCATCGGGTACAGCATCGCCTACGGCGTCACCTTCTTCCACAATGCCGCAACGCTTTCGGGCGGCGGGGCCGGTTTCGCGCCGCAGGGCTTCAGCCTGGTCAAGTTCTTCTTCCTTGCTACCTTCGCGGCGGCGGTGCCCGCCATCATCTCCGGCGGCATCGCCGAGCGCGCCAAGTTCTGGCCCCAAGTGATCGCTGCTGCCGTCATCGTCGGGCTGATCTATCCGTTCTCCGAAGGCATCGTCTGGAATGCCAATTTCGGCATCCAGGCCTGGCTTGAATCGAGCTTCGGCGCCCGCTTCCACGATTTCGCCGGCTCGATCCAGGTACATGCGCTGGGCGGCTGGCTGGCGCTCGCCGCGGTGTTGCGCATGGGCGCCCGCATCGGCCGCTACGGCCCGAACGGCCGGCCGTTTGCGCCATCCTCGATCCCGTGGCTGGCGCTCGGCACCTGGCTGCTCTGCATCGGCTGGTTCGGCTTCAACGTCATGTCGGCGCAGTCGGTCGCCGGCGTCTCCGGGCTCGTCGCCATCAACTCGCTGATGGCCATGGTCGGCGGCATTATTGCCGCCGTGGTGATCGGCCGCAACGATCCGGGCTTCACCCATAACGGCGCGCTGGCCGGCCTCGTCGCCGTCTGCGCCGGCTCCGACCTCTACCACCCGCTGGCGGCACTCGCCGTCGGTGCGGTGGCCGGCGTCATCTTCGTCAAGGGCTTCTCCTGGACCCAGGAGAAGCTCAAGGTCGACGACGTGCTCGGCGTCTGGCCGCTGCACGGCCTTTGCGGCCTGTGGGGCGGCATCGCCGCCGGCATTTTCGGGCTCGAAGCGCTGGGCGGCATGGGCGGGGTGTCGTTCGTTACCCAGCTGGTCGGCTCACTCACCGTCTCCGTCTATGCTTTCGCCGCCGGCTATGTGCTCTACTGGCTGTCCAACCGCGTCGCGCCAGTGCGCCTCAGCGACGAACAGCAACGCCGCGGCGCCGACCTGTCGATCCACTCGATCGGCGCCGAACCCGAGTTCTGAGCCGACCCGGGAACGGTTCTCCTTCCGCGCTCGTTGAGAGAGCGGAAGGAGAGTCCCATGTCTTTCATGAGCAAGGCAAAGTTCATCGATTTTCCGGCGATCGCCTTGATCATCGCGATCATCCTCGTGCCAGTCGCCATCGCGCTCGTCGTCTAGAGTGGGCCAGCTTGAAGGGGCAGCACCCACGGAGTCATTCCCGCGAAAGCGGGAACCTTCGTTTGCGGAGCGTGCGGCCAAACCGAGATCCCCGCTTCCGCAGGGATGACCGGTGCCGAACGCGACACAGTCCCCTAGCGGCACCAGTTTCCCGTCCTGCTTGCCGCAACTGAAAAACCTCTCTATGAGTCGTCTCCTTCGGCCAGCCACAGGGAGGCGCGACATGACAGCATTCCGACCTCGCCTCGCAGGGTTTACCTCCGGTCTGCACCGTTAGGTTGCCCGCGGTCCCCCTGAGGACCAATTCCCGTAAAGCGCTTCTTCCAGACTTTTCCGTCAAGTAGCGCGGCTTTCGAACCGGCCGGATTTCCGGCTCTTTTCCAGTTTTGCTCTTTTCCGGGACCGGATGGCTGCCTCGTGCGGCGTCCGGACGAACGACATGGCTTCTTCCAAGAAAACTCAGCGTGGCCAAGCCTATGGCAAAGTGCTCGGCTTCGCCGCCGCCCACTGGCGCCGGCAGCCCAGGCGCGTTGCGCTCATCATGGGCCTGTTCTTCATCGAGACCGTCGCCGACATCCTGACCCCGTTCTTTGCCGGTCGGCTGGTCGAGGCAGTGGCGAGCGGCGCCGCCACCAACGAGATCGCCTGGAACGGCGCGATGACCGCCTTCCTGGTTATCGTGGCGCTCGGCGCCGCTTCGGTGCTGGTCCGCCAGCTCGCCTTCCAGACCATCATCGCGCTCACCCTGCGCATGATGAGCGATATCGCCCAGAACGCCTTTCACCGGGTGCAGCGCTTCTCGTCGGATTGGCACGCCAACTCCTTTGCCGGCTCGACCGTGCGCAAGATCACCCGCGGCATGTGGGCGCTCGACAGCCTCAATGACGTGATCATGATGGCGCTCTTGCCCTCACTGGTGATGCTCGTGGGTACCACAGTGATGCTGAGCCTGTTCTGGCCGGTGATGGGTCTCGTCATCGGTGTCGGCTCGCTGATCTACATCACCGTCACCGTCAGCCTCTCGACCCTGTGGGTCGCGCCGGCCGCCAGCCTTGCCAATGCCTGGGATACCCGCATGGGCGGCGCGCTCGCCGATGCGGTAAGCTGCAACATCGTGGTCAAGGGCTTTGGCGCCGAGGACCGCGAGGAGGCCCGCCTCGGCCACGTCGTCGACAAGTGGCGCCGACGCACCTCGCGCACCTGGAACCGCGGCACGCTCAACGGCACCATCCAGAACACCATGCTCTGGGTGCTGCGCTGCGCCATCATCGGCTCGGGCCTGCTGCTCTGGCAGAGCGGCGCGGCGACGGCCGGTGACGTGACCTTCGTCATCACCACTTTCCTGGTGCTGCAGGGGTACCTGCGCGATATCGGCCAGCATGTCCGCAACCTGCAGCGTGCCGTCAACGACATGGAAGAGCTGGTGGCGCTCGACGACCAGAAGCTCGGCATCGAGGACAAGCCCGGCGCCAAGCCGATGCTGGTCAAGGCCGGCGCCATCGACTTCGAGCATGTCGACTTCCATTACGGCGTGCATCTGAAGCCGCTCTATCGCCAGCTCGACGTGCACATCGCGCCGGGCGAGAAGGTCGGCCTCGTCGGTCATTCCGGCTCGGGCAAGACCACCTTCGTCAAGCTGATCCAGCGCCTGCACGACGTCTCGGGCGGCCGTATCGTCATCGACGGCATCGATATCCGCGACGTGCAGCAGGCCTCGCTGCGCCAGCAGATCGCCATCGTGCAGCAGGAGCCGGTGCTGTTCCACCGCTCGCTGGCCGAGAACATCGCCTATGGCCGGCCCGGCGCCACCCGGGCCCAGATCGAGGAGGCGGCAAAACTCGCTAACGCCCACGACTTCATCGCCAAACTGCCCAAGGGCTACGAGACGCTGGTGGGCGAACGCGGCATCAAGCTCTCGGGCGGTGAGCGCCAGCGCGTCGCCATTGCCCGCGCCTTCCTGTCCGATGCGCACGTCCTGATTCTCGACGAAGCGACCTCCAGCCTCGACAGCGAAAGCGAGCTGCTGATCCAGCAGGCGATGGAGCGGCTGATGGTCGGCCGCACCACCATCGTCATCGCGCACCGGCTCTCGACCGTGCGGGCGCTCGATCGCCTCCTGGTGTTCGACGGCGGCAAGGTGGTTGAGGAAGGCACGCACGAACAGCTGGTGAAACGCGACGGCGGCATCTACCGCCGGTTGTTCGAACGCCAGGCGCTCGAACTGATCAAGGGCCTCGAAGCGGCCGAATAGCAATCCCGACCCGGTCCGGTTCTCCGGGCCGGGTCACTCCTTCGGAGTCCACGGCGTCAGCCGCGGGATCCAGCGCCGGACATTGGCTTTGTAGCGCTCGTACCGCGCGCCAAAACTGCGGGCCAGCGTCGGCTCTTCGTAGCTGATGACGAACAGGTGGACGATCAGCCAGATCGCCGCGCCATAGGCGAGGACGGCAAGATTGCCGAACAGCAGGCCCTGCCCGAGGATCAGCGACACCACTGCCACATACATCGGGTTGCGCACGAACCGGTAGGAGCCGGTGACCACCAGCGTCTCGGTCGGATAGACCGGCGCCGGCGTCCCCCGGCCTTGCAGTGCGAAACGGGCGAAGGTTTCGACCAGCAACACCGCTCCCAGCAGCAACAGCGACCCGCCGAGCCAGCGCAGCGGCTCGATGCCAGCAAGCGCCGGTCCCACCTGCCAGCCGGAAATCCAGTACGGAATCAGCCCGGCCACGACGCCCGGCGCCACGAACAGGAAGATCACCGAACCGGTGATCGGCGCGATGCGGCTGTTTCCCGGCATGAGCTGCTCTCCATTCGGCGAGGGAGGCTAGCGCGTCGGTGTTGGCTGTCAAATGATCGGCACTCGGAGCGTGTGGCCACCCCCACCCTTGATCCCTCCCCACAAGGGGGAGGGAGAACTGACTGATAGTCTCGGTTCCATCGTCTCCCTCCCCTTGATGGGGAGGGGTAGCGCAGCTTGGCCGCTCGCGGCCTAGCGAAGCTGGGTGGGGTGGAGCAGCACGCACGGCCCTTCCAATCCATCGCCAAATGACGATATAAGCCCCCATGGCTTCCCTCCCCCTCTCGATCCTCGACCTCGCCCCAGTCTCTGAAGGCACCTCGACCCCGAATGCGCTCAGGCACATCATCGCCCTCGCCAAGCTCGGCGACGAACTCGGCTTCACCCGGCTCTGGTACGCCGAGCATCACGGCATGCCCTCGATCGCCTCGTCCTCGCCGGAGGTGCTGATCGCCACTGCCGCGGCCAACACCTCGCGCATACGTGTCGGCTCGGGCGGCGTCATGCTGCCCAACCACGTGCCGCTGCGCGTCGTCGAGACCTACCGCACCCTCAATGGGCTCAACCCGGGCCGCATCGACCTGGGTATCGGCCGCGCCGGCGGCAGCGATGGCCGCACCTTGCAGGCGCTGCGTTCGGTCGGCGGCGAGTATTTCGCCCAGGAACTGGCCGAGATGCTGGCCTTCGAGGAAGCCAATTTCGCCCCCGACCACCCGTTCCACCAGGTAATGGTGGTGCCCGAGCGCGTCGAGCTGCCGCCGGTCTACCTACTCGGCTCGAGCGGTGCCAGCGCCCAGGCGGCCGGACAACTCGGTGTCGGCTATTCCTTCGCCGCCCATTTCAGCGCCACTCCGGCCGGCCCGGCCTTCGCCGCCTATCGGGCCGCCTTTACTCCGACCGATGCCTTCCCCAAGCCGCACGCCATCATCGCCGTCTCGGCGCTGGTGGCGCCCACCGACGAGGAGGCGCAGTTCCTCGCCCGTTCCCAGGAGCTGATGTGGGCGCTGTTCCACTCCGGCCAGATACGGAAGCTCGTCTCGCCCGAGGAGGCGGCGGCGCATCAATACACCCCGCACGAGACCCGCATCATCGAGGGCCAGCGCCCGCTCTGGATCGTCGGCTCGCCCTCGACGGTCAAGGCCGCGATCGAGCGCAAGGTCGAGGAGTCGGGCGCCGACGAGGTGATGGTCACCACCACCATGTACGACTACGAACTCAGGCTCCGCTCGTTCCGCCTGCTGGCGGAGGCATTCGGGCTGGGCTGATCGTCTGCCCACGCCACAAACTCGATGCCCACCTCCCCCTTGACGGGGGAGGCAAGCGAAGCTTTGGAGCGTCAGCGACCTAGCGCAGCTCGGAGGGGGTGTGCGGAGGCACGGTGTCCCCAACGGGATTCAAGCCGCCAGTGCTTCCCGCGGCACGGCGTGCAGCGCCGCCGGCTGGAACAGCATCTTCACATAGTTGCGCGCCATCAGCATCTGCTCGGGCAGCACGGAGGGGTCGCCGAGCGACTTGCTCATGATGATCCCGCCATCGATGGCGCAGGTGATGTTGCGCGCGATGCGGCCAGGGTCCACCGGTTCGCGCAGCGGATAGGCCGCGACGATCTTCTCGATCATCGACCGGAAGAAGGCGTTCCAGTCCTCGACGATCGAGCTGACCATGGCCCGCACCTCGCGATTGAACAGCTGCTCCTGGTAGCTCATCGTCGCGACGAGGCAACCGGGATGCCCGCCGGGCATCGCCGCCATATGCTCGGCGAACAGCGTCAGCCCGATCAGCAGCTGCTGCAGCGGATCGTCGCTGAGCTCGGCCGCCCGGCCGAAGATCTCGTCGACCAGTTGCCCGAGGCGGCCACGGTGGCGGGCGAGCAGGCCGCGCGCCAACTCGTTCTTGTCGTGGAAATGATAGAAGAAGCCGGATTTGGTGATCCCCGCCTCGGCAATGATCTCATCGATCGAGGTCGCGCCAAACCCCTTGGCGAGCACCCCTGCTTCGGCGATGTCGAGGATGCGTTCGCGGGTCTCATTGCCTTTACGCATGCTGGTCCCTCCAGAAAACCGTACCGCCGGTGCAGTTTTCGGGCCCATCGCCCCATCCCGGCATCTCGCCCCGACGGCCATGCGCCGGGCTACGGAGTTGTTGTGACTTGCCAATTCGATCCCAGCGCGAACCGCACCACGCACTCGCTATCTTCCCGACCGAAGTCATCATATGTTTTGCGCAAAGCGGGGCGCGCTGAGGAATATGACGATGACGACCATCGACCTGGACGAGAGCCCGCTGGCCATCCGCCACAATACCGATGCCGGCTTCATCCGGCGCCTGCTGCGCCGCTTGGTGCAGAGGCACCGGGAACGCGCCACGCTGCTTGGCCTGAGCCGCATGCAGCCGCATCTGCTGCGCGACGTGGGGATCGAACCCGGCGACATCTTCGACGCGCTCGATGGCAAGCGCAGTTCCGTGCTGTTCAACCCGATGCGGAAGCCCGACCATCGCTAACCCCTCACGGCCCGCCAGGCGGCAATGATGGCATCGGCCGAGAGCTCGATGTCCGCTTCGGTGGTGGCGCCCGAGGTGACCGAGATCCGCATCACCCAATCGCCATGCCACGCGGCGCCGCCGGCAAAGCACACGCCGCCGGCCTGCACCCCAGCGATCACCGCCTCGGTCAGCGCCTTGCGCGTCGCGGCGTCGCCTGCGCCGAAATCGACGATCAGCTGGTTGATGGTCACCTCGTTCCTGAGGTTGATGCCCGGCTCGGCGCCGAGCCGTTCCGCCATCCGCTTGGTCAGCGCGCAATGGCGCTCCACCAGCTCCGCCACGCCCTGCCGCCCCAGCGTCTTCAGCATCGCCCAGACTGGGGTGCCACGGGCCCGGCGCGACAATTCCGGGACGAAGGCCGAGGGCACCCGGTCGGTGGGGCTGATGGTCGGCAGGTAGCTTGCCCACTGCGTCATGGCGCGCTGATGCGCCTCGCGGTCGCGCACGATGGCGAAGCCGGAATCGTACGGCACCTGCAGCCACTTATGGCCGTCGGTGACCCAGGAATCCGCGGCCTCGATGCCATCGGTCAGGTGCCTGAGGGATGGCGTGGCGCGGGCCCAGAGCCCGAACGCCCCATCGACATGCACCCAGGCGCCAGCGGCATGGGCGATCGGGATGATGTCGTCGAACCGATCATAGGCCCCGGTATTGATCTGCCCGGCCTGCGCAATGACGATCTTCGGGCCGCTCAGCCCTCTCAGCGCGGCGTCGAGCGCTGCCACGCTCATCCGGCCCTGCCCGTCGGTGGCGACGCGGATCAGCCGGCGATAGCCGAAGCCGATCAGCTGCAGCGCCGAGAACATCGAGGAATGCGCATCGTCGCCGATCAGCACGTGCACCGGTGGCGCGCCAAACAACCCGTCGGCATCGGGGTCCCAACCGGCATCGAGCAGCACCCGGGTGCGCGCCGCGGCGAGCCCCACGGCACCGGCGACGGTGGCGCCGGTGGTAAAGCCGATCGAACTTTGCCGAGGCAGGTCGAGGATCTCGAGCAGCCAGCGCTCGGCCACCTCTTCCATCGCGGCCGCCGCCGGGGTCGGGGTGTGGTAGCCGGCATTCTGCCCCCAGGCGCTGACCAGCCAGTCGGCCGCCACGCCCGCCGGATGCGAAGCGCCCATCACCCAGCCGAAGAACCGCGGCCCGGTGATCGGCATCAGCCCACCCTTGCTCCGCCGGACCAGCTCCTCGAGCACATCGAGCGGCGCGGCGCCCTGTTCGGGCACCGGCTCGACCAGCCGGTCGCGCATCTCGGCGTAGCTATGATCCGGGCGGCCGGCATGTTCGTTGAGCGAGGCGCGATAATCGACAGCATGGTCGACGGCGCGGTTCAGCAGCGTGCGTAGATCGTAAGTCATAATATGACCTCCCCGATATGCCGGAGAAATCATAGCGCACCTGAAGCGAAGATGAACGAAGGCCCGGCATCGCCAGGGCACCGGGCCTCATCAAACGATGCGTCGGTCGTTACGCCGCGAGCTTCTTGAGGATTGCGGCGCCCATTTCTTCGGTGCCGACGGTCTTGCGGTTGTCCTGCGCGATATCGCCGGTGCGCAGGCCATCTGCCAGCACGCTCGAGATGGCGGCTTCCAGCCGGTCGGCCAGCGCCACCAGGTTGAACGAATAGCGCAGCGCCATGGCAAACGAGGCCAGCATGGCAATCGGGTTGGCGACGCCCTTGCCGGCAATGTCCGGGGCCGAGCCGTGCACCGGCTCGTAGAGCGCCTTGCGCTTGCCGGTCACTGCATCGGGCGCCCCGAGCGAAGCCGACGGCAGCATGCCGAGCGAGCCGGTGAGCATCGCCGCGGCGTCCGACAGGATATCGCCGAACAGGTTGTCGGTGACCATCACGTCGAACTGCTTGGGGTTGCGCACCAGCTGCATCGCGGCGTTGTCGGCGAGGATGTGGTGGAATTCCACATCCGGATAGTCCTTGGCCACTGCCTGCGCGACTTCATCCCACAACACGCCCGACTTCATGACGTTCTTCTTGTCGGCCGAATGCACCTTGTTCTTGCGGGTGCGGGCGAGGTCCATGGCGACGCGGACGATCCGGTCGATCTCGTAGGTCTCGTAGACCTGGGTATCGATGGCGCGCTTCTGCCCATTGCCGAGGTCGGTGATGGTCTTGGGCTCGCCGAAATAGACGCCGCCGGTCAGCTCGCGCACGATCAGGATGTCGAGGCCCTCGATCAGCTCGCGCTTCAGCGACGAGGCATCGGCCAGCGCCGGATAGCAGATCGCCGGACGGAGGTTGGCGAACAGTTTCAGGTCCTTGCGCAGGCGCAGCAGGCCCGCTTCCGGACGCTTCTCATAGGGCACCTTGTCCCATTTCGGCCCGCCGACCGCGCCGAAGATCACCGCATCGGCGGCGAGCGCCTTCTGCATATCCTCTTCTGAGATCGCCTCGCCATGCGCGTCATAGGCGCACCCACCGACAAGGCCCGAGTCGAAGGTGAAATCCGTCTCGCCCTGGCTGTTCAGCCAGGCGATCACCTTCTCGACCTCCTTCATGATCTCGGTGCCGATGCCGTCGCCGGGGAGAAGGAAGAGTTTCTGGGCCATTTTGCTTTACGTCTCGCGTTATCGGATGGATGCGCTGTCGAAGCGCTTTTGCATGAAGTAGCGGGCGCCGCCGACGGGATGATCGTCCAGCGTGCCGAACACGGCGAAGCCGAGCTTTTCGTAGAACGGCCGAGCCTGGAAACTGAAGGTGTCGAGCCACATGCCAAGCAGGCCTCGCTGACGCGCAAAGACCTCGGCCTCAGCCACCAGCGCCCGCCCGTGGCCCTTGCCACGCAGCTCGGCCGGCACGTGCAGCCACTCGACGAACAGCCAGTCCAGCACGGCGGTCGCGGTCAACCCGCCCACCGCATTGTCGTCCGCATCGTAGAGCAGCAGCGCGACATTCTGATGCCGGATGCCACCGGTCTGCTGCTTGTTGTAGGCGCGCAAGCCGTTGCGCACCACCGCCACGTCGCGACCCAGGGGGTTGAGCTTGAGCCTGATCTCCATCGCCTCAGCGCCCGTGGGCACCGAAGCGGGCGGTGACTTCGATCTCGAGTTTCATCTCGGGCCGGGTCAGCCCGCACACCACCATAGTGGCGGCCGGCCGGATCTCGGCGAAGACTTCACCGGCCACCGCGACCAGCGCGTCGTAATGCGCCATGTCGGTGATGTAATAGCGGACGCGCACCGTATCCTTGATGGTGCCGCCAGCTTCCTCGAGCGCCTGCTGGATGGTGGCAAAGGCGTTGCGCGCCTGCTGGCCGGCATCCTCGGGCATCACCATCGTCTTGTAGTCATAGCCGGTGGTGCCCGAGACATAGGCCATGTTGCCGTCGACTACGGCGCGCGAATAGCCGATCCTGGCTTCGAACGGCGAGCCGGAAGAGATATGGAGGACCATCGCCCGCGCCTCAGAGCCAGGGCCGGTCCTGACCCATCTTTTTCTCGAACCCGGAGATCGCCGGATCGGCCCTCAGCGTCGTCGCGATGTCGTCGAGCCCTTCGAGCAGCGTCTGCTTGCGCGACGGATCGATATCGAAGTGGAGCGAACCGCCATCCGGCCCTTTGATCGTCTGGCTCTCGAGGTCGACGCTGATCGTGGCGTTGGAGCCGCGCTCGGCATCGTCCATCAGCAGCGCCAGCTGCTCGGGCGTCACCACGATCGGCAGGATGCCGTTCTTGAAGCAGTTATTGTAGAAGATGTCGGCAAAGCTGGTGGAGATCACACAGCGCACGCCGAAATCCAGGAGTGCCCACGGCGCGTGCTCACGCGACGAGCCGCAGCCGAAATTGTCGCCGGCGACGATGATCTTGGCGTGCCGATAGGCCGGCTTGTTGAGCACGAAGCTCTCATTCTCGGTGCCATCTTCATTATAGCGCATCTCGGAGAACAGGGCCGTGCCGAGCCCGGTGCGCTTGATGGTCTTCAGGTACTGCTTGGGAATGATCATGTCCGTGTCGATGTTGATGATCGGCAGCGGCGCGGCGACGCCCGTCAGGCTCGTGAACTTTTCCATGGCAATACCCCTTTCGGTGCCGGCTGTAATGAAGCAAGGAGGGCCGGGAATCAAGTCGTTCGCGACTGGAGCATTTCACGGCTTGGTTGACACACCTGGCCGAGCCCCAAGCTGGATGAGCGTGATCGTGGTTCGCCCGCGTAATCTTCCCCGGTAGCCGCGCTAGCCCAGCCGCGGCAGGTTGCGGCCCATGTCGCCCTGCTCGATCTCCCGCGCCTCATCGAGGCTGAGCATCGGCACGCCATCGCGGATCGGGAAGGCCAGGTGCGCCGCCACCGAGATCAGCTCGGTACCGTCGGCCGAGAGCGTCAGCCGGGTCTTGGTCAGCGGACAGACCAGCATTTCGAGCGTCTTCACATCCACCACATGGCGGAGATTGGTCGCGGCCTCTGCTGGAGTTCCCTCGCTCAATTGAGCGGCGAGGCCCGGTCGTCGCCCTTGGCCATCTCGAACTCGGCCATGGCGATCAGCGTCTCGGCGCGGGTCTCGAGCGTATCGGCCTCGAGCAGCGCCTGCTTTTCGGCCGCCCCATAGGGCGAGACCATGGCGCAGAAATTCACCAGGTCGGCGGTGCCGGTCTTCTCGATCTCGTCCCAGTTGAGGTCGAAATTGCCGAACTCGGCATAGTCGCGCATCATCTTGAGGAAGCGCGGCCGATCCACTGCCTCCTCGCCGAACTCGCGGTCGAAATCCGAGGCGAAGGCGTCGGTCGCAATCAAGCCGCGCCGGAACGGCGTCATGGTCGGCATTTCCTTCAAAAGCTCGAACCGACACAGCCCCTCGAGGATGACGAAGTAGCGGGCTTCCTCGACTTCCTCGAAATGGCTGATCCGCCCCACCGTGCCGATGCGCTGCAGCGGCGCCCGGCCCTTCGGACTTTCCTCGGACGTGTCGCGCGGCTGGATAAGCCCGATCAGCCGGTCGCCCCTCAGCGCATGGTCGATCATTTCGACATAGCGCGGCTCGAAGATATTGAGCGGCCGCCGGGCATAGGGCAGCAGCAGGGCGCCGGTCAGCGGGAACAACGGCACGCTGGCGGGCAAATCGGCGGGAGAATTCGGTCGCTTCAACACGGGCGCCTCCGGGAGCGCAGTCAGGAAAAGTTGTAAGACTTTTCCGGTTCGACCGCGCGACAATCAAAAGCTGGAGCCGGTCCGGCTCCTCGCGCAGTCCAGATAAGCCGGAGCCGTCACGGCTCCGGCTTGGGTCAACTAGCTCAGCTGAACAGCAGCGCCGACAGCAGCCGGCGGCCCTTCAACGTGGCGGGGTCCTTGGGGCCCCAGGCTTCGAACAGTTCGAGCAGCTTCTTGCGCGCCCCGTCCTCGTTCCAGGTGCGGTCGCGGCGCATCAGCGCCACCAGCGCTTCGGCGGCTTCCAGCCGCTTGCCCTCGGCGTTGTACTTCACCGCGAGGTCGAACCGCGCCTGGTGATCGTCAGGGTTGTTTTCGAGCTGTGCCGCGAGCTCATCGGTTTCGCTGAGCTCCGCCGCCTCGCCGAGCAGCTTCAGCGCGGCCAGCGTCGAGGTGTAATCGTCGCCCTTGCGCCCCTCTTCCGGCATGGTGTCGAGCACCGCCTGCGCCTGGTCCGGCTCGCCGGCGGCGAGGAACACCTTGGCCATGCCGACGATTGCCGGAGCATTTTCCGGCTGGTGCTGCAGCACCATGCCATAAACCTGCGCCGCCTGGTTGAGGTCGCCGACCTGCAGCGCCTCGCCGGCGGCGGTCAGCGCATTGGCGATCTCTTCCTCGATCGAGCCGGCCTGCGGCTGGCCTGCGGGCGCCCCCGAGATCACCTTGTCGGCAAAGCGCCGCACTTCGCTTTCGGGGATCGCCCCGAGGAACGCGTCGACCGGCCGGCCGCCGGCAAAGGCAAACACGGCCGGAATCGACTGGATGCCGAGCTGGCCGGCGACACCGGGGTTCTCGTCGATATTGATCTTCACCAGCCGGATCTTGCCGGCCTTTTCGTTGATCACCTTCTCGAGGTTCGGCGTCAGCTGACGGCACGGGCCGCACCACGGCGCCCAGAAATCCACCAGCACCGGGGCCTCCAGCGAGGCATCGATCACATCGGCCTTGAAGGCGCGATCGGTCGAATCCTTGATCAGGGCGCCCGCGGGAGCCGCCGAATTTTGTGGGGCCGGGTTGAGGTCGTTGAAGGACATGCTGTGCTTTTCCTGCCGCGACGGGCCACTGAGAGGCCTGTCTTTCCTTGGTTTTCTTGCGCCCCGATGGGTATCGGACGCAAGCTTTTCCCGGGCGTGATGAGACCAGAATTATGGGTTGCAAACCCGCTTTCGATTGGGCATATAGGCGCGCGGTTCGGCGCTGCCAAGTTTCCCACGGGAACGAAGCATCGTAAAGAGCCGATGGAGTGCGGGTGTAGCTCAGGGGTAGAGCATAACCTTGCCAAGGTTAGGGTCGAGGGTTCGAATCCCTTCGCCCGCTCCAATATCCTCCCTGTACCTCAGGGATGTGACGATAAGGCCGGGCCAACAGCCCGGCCTTCGTTTTTCCGGGACAGCGCCCGTAGAGCCCGCCGACTTAACAGAAATTCGACGCACCCCGGTAACGGTGCCGCATTGCCAACAAAGTTATAGGTCGCACTTGTCGACTTGGGGCGGCGGCGTGGCAAGCAATGAGCAAGTTACTGGAACGGTCGGCCCCGCTTGATGTCTTGAGTGCGGCAAGAGAACGCACTGCGGCCGGGCATGGCGGCACTGTGTTGATCGAGGGCGAGGCGGGAATCGGCAAGACGACGCTGCTGCAAGAGTTCGCGGAACAGCATGCCGGAGAGTTCAAGGTGGCGTGGGGATGGTGCGAAGCGCTGTTCACGCCGCGGCCGCTGGGGCCGCTGCACGACATGGGCCGCTCGATCGGCACCGGTATCGCCGCCCTGCTGGAGCAATCGGCTCCGCCCGATCGCTTGTTCCCGGCCCTGCTCAACAAACTGCAGGATGACGGCGACCCGCTCATCCTGATCTTCGAGGACGTGCACTGGGCCGACAACGCGACCCTCGACCTCGTAAAGTATCTGGGCCGGCGGATTGGCCTGCTGCGGGCCATGGTGGTTCTCACCGCGCGTAGTGACGAGATCGGGCCCACCCATCCGCTGTCCTACGTGCTCGGCGACCTGCCTGCCGCGGCGGTTACCCGGATCAAGCTCGGTCCACTGTCGCCTGCAGCTGTGCATGAACTGGCTATCGATGCCGGGCGATCCAGCGATGACCTCTACCGGGTAACGGCCGGCAATCCTTTCTTCGTGACCGAACTGCTGGCGACCGGAGGGGGCGAGCCAGGCAGCGTCCCCGATTCCATCCGCGATGCGGTGTGGTCGCGCCTGGCGCGCCTCACTCCCGGCGAACGCGACGTGCTCGAGATGATGAGCATCGTCCCCGGGAACATGGAACTGGGCCTGATCAAGGCGCTGCTCGGCGCCGATGCCGAAGATCTGGTCGACATGGCAGTGGGACGTGGCCTGCTTCGGCGCGACCCCCAGGGCGATATCTCGTTTCGACACGAACTGGCGCGGCGAGCGACACTGGATCGCCTGTCATCGAGCCTGCAGCGTTCGCTGCATACCAAGGTGGAAGCCGCGCTGGCGGCCCTTCCCGGGCAGGACAGCATGCTGCATCTGGCGCGCCGTGTGCACCATGCGGCCGGTGCCGAGGACGGGGCCGGGGTGCTGGATCTGGCGCCGCGTGCGGCCGCGCAGGCGTCGCGGCTGGGCGCTCACCAGCAGGCGGCCTCGTTCCTTCAGACGGCTCTCGAGTATGCCGACATCGCCGAGCCGGCAGTTGCCGCGCAGTTGCACGAAAGCTGGGCCTACGAGGCGAGCCTCGGACTGTTCGACTACAATGCGATCATTGCGAGCCACCACCGCGCCATCGCCATCTGGCGCGAACTCGGCAACAGCGCCAAGATCAGTCTCAATTACCGTCTTCTGTCCCGCCTGCACTGGCGACGCGGTGAAGGGGCAGAGGCGCGCAACTTCGCTGACCTCGCGGTGGAAGAAGTCGAAGGCACCGGACCCGGGCCGGAACTGGCGATGGCTTACAGCACGCGCTCGCAGCTCAATATGCTGCACTATCGGTTTGCAGAAGCGATCGACTGGGGGCGCCGGGCCATTCGCCTCGCCGACGAACTCGCCGTTGTCGAGACGCGGGTGCACGCGCTCAACAATGTCGGCACTGCCATGCTGTTCGATACCCGTCCCGGCGGGCGCGAGGTGATGGAGGAAGGTCTGTCCCTGGCGCTGCAGCATGGATTCCATGACCACGCGGCGCGCGCCTACACCAACTTCGCCGAGCACGCAGTAGTGTCGAAAGATTTCGAGCTGGCCGAGCGCCTGCTAGCTGAGGGCATTGCCTTCGCCGCACGGCACGACCTCGATTCATCGACGCAGTATCTGCTCGGCCGGCAGGCGCAGTTGCGCATGGAACAGGGCCGATTGCGCGAGGCCGAGACCATTGCACAGGGCGTTATCGGCATGGAGCGGCTGCCGGTGGTCATGCATCTGCCGGCGCTCACCGTATTGGGCCGCGTGCGTATGCGGATGAACCTGCCCGATGGGGAGCGGGCCTTGCTGCGGGCCCTCGACGAGGGGCTGCCGACGGGCGAGCCGCAACGCATCTTTCCAGTACGCATCGCGCTGGTCGAAGCCGCGTGGCTTAGGGAAGACCTGGATGCGGCGCGCCAGCAGCTCACTGAGCTCACCGCCATCGACCTTAGTGGGCTGAGGGCATGGGACCTGGGCGAACTGGCAGCCTGGTGGCGCCGCTCATCGATGCCAGGCGACGTTCCGGCGCGGGTGGGCGAGCTGCCGGCGCCATGGGCGCTGGAGCTTGCCGGACAACCCGCTCGGGCTGCGGCGGAGTGGACCGGGCTCGGGCTGCCCTACGAAGCCGGTATCGCCTCGATGCAGGTCGCCGGAGTGGATGCGGGTGCGGCGCTTGGCCAGGCGATCGCCATGTTCGAGGCTATCGAGGCGCGTCAGGCGGCGGCTCTGGCGCGCCGGCTGGCGCAGCGGCTGGGTCTGGGTGAGGAGATGCCCAAATCGCGTCGCGGTCCTTATGCCAGTTCGCGGCAGCACCCATTGGGCCTCACGCAGAGCGAGCATCAGGTGCTGCAGCTGATTGCCGACGGCAAGTCCAACAAGGATATCGCCCGACACCTGTCGCGCTCGCCACGCACCATCGAGCACCAGGTCTCGGCAGTGCTGGGCAAGTTCAGCGCCGCCAACCGTATCGAAGTGATGCTGCGATTGCGCACCGAGCCCTGGCTGCTGACGCCGGTCGAGGCCGGGAGGTTGTAGGTAGCGCGGCGGCGGTTAGGCGGAACCACCTATGCCAGACTCGCAAAATCAGGGCGTTGCCGAGGGCAATACTGGGCGCTCGACACTCGTCTCCCTAGGCGGCGTCACCGATTTGGATGCCGGCGCGGCGACTTAGCCTTTCCCTCGCTCGATCAACGAGCAGGGAGAAGATCGTGACTGTTACCCAGGACATCTCCGCGCCCCGCCGCCTGCCGCGGCAAGCGCGCATAATCAGCGCCCTTGCCGCGCGTCTGCAGGGCCCGGGCGGCTACTACAATGTCGGCAACGTGCTCGGACTCGCCACGGCGCTCGGCCTGCAGTTCGCCAGCGCCGCCGGATCATCGAAGACCGGCACAGATCTGTTGTTCAGCTACTTCGTCGGCAGCCCGCAGGCCCTCGCTTTCACCATCGCGACGCTGATCTTCCTCGTCGGCGGAGAGGTCTACTACCGAGCTTGGAAGGATGGCGCCGGGCCGGACCAGCGACTGAACCGTCTCGGCGATCTGCTGTCGGCAGCCGGCGGGACGGCGCTCTCGGTGAGCCTGCTGCTGCTCGGCCAGCCGCTGCTGGCGCTCGCCACCGGCGCGTTCGTCGTCCTTGGCAAGCTCGGCAGTGCCGTGTTCGGGGATGACTCCGTCGCCCCGCCGCTCTGGCCGGAAAGCTGGCCCGACCCGTTCCGCCTCGCCGTGCTGGTTGGCCGTGCCCCTGCCATCAGCGCCGCCGGGCTCGATCTGACCTACCAGATCGGCGGCGGTGCGCCGGTCATCACCCTCATCCAGCCGACGGTGCTGATCGTCTGCCACGTGCTGTGGGTCAAGGCCGACCTGCTGCTGCTCGGCGGCGGCAAACGTGCCGCTGCGGCGAATTGAGGAGGCGGCGATGCGCGGCTTCACCGAGTTCGCCGGCCGCCTGACGCGGCTCGTCTATTCCCGGGAGCGCGGCAGCTTCGTCTCCGAGGTTGTGCCGCACCCCTTCGAGGCCAGCGAAGCCTCACCAGAGCCAATGTCGGAACACCATGCAGCAGCGTCCTGTCCGCAGCACGCCGCGAAGCTTTGCCCAAGCAAAGGAGGAAGCAATGATCGTTGAAGCCATTGCCCAGGATGCCGGAGTGCTGCCTCGCCCGGTCGTGGATCACCTGACGCTGGCGCGCATCGAGAGCCGGCTGAAGACTGCCCATGCCAACCATCTCGGCTACCCTTACAACCTCGCAGGCGATGTGGCCGCGACATCCCGCTTCGCCGGCTACCTGGTCAACAATCTCGGCGATCCCTACGCGGGGTCGCACTACGGCTCAGAGGTCTGCGACCTCGAACGCGAGGTGGTCGACTGGCTGATGGAGCTGTGGCAGTGCGACAATCGCGACGACTACTGGGGCTCAGTCGGCGCCAGCGGCACGGAAGGCAACTTCTGGGCCCTCTACCTGGCGCGCGAAGCCTTCCCGGATGCCATCCTAGTCTATCCGCGGGAAGCCCATTACTCGATCCCCAAGTCGGCCCGCATTCTCAGGATGAGCACGCAGACGGTCGATTGCGAACCATCCGGCGAAGTTTCGTTGCCAGATCTGCGGCGCGTGCTCTCCCGCCTGCGCAGCGCCTCCGTCATCGTGGCACTGACCTGCGGCACGACGGTGAAGGGCGCACATGACGATATCGGTGGCGCGATAGAGGTCCTTGAGGATTGCGGCTTTCCGGCGCAACGGCGTTTCGTTCATGTCGATGGGGCGCTCAACGCCATGGTGCTGCCGTTCCTCGAAGGTGTGCCGGACCGCCTGCAGCCGAGCTTCCGGCAGGGGATCAACTCGCTATCGACGTCCGGCCACAAGATGATCGGCACCACTATGCCGTGCGGCGTTCTGGTGACCCAGCGACGCCATATCGAGCGCGTCGCCTCCGCCGTGGCCTATCTGCGGTCGAATGACACGACCCTTATGGGGTCGCGCAACGGGCACGCGGTACTGGCGCTGTGGGCCCGGCTCTTCGGCCACGGCCGCCTTGGCTTCCAACGCGACGCCGAGCGTTGCGCGGCCCGTGCGACCAGGCTTGCCGAGGAGCTTGGCGACGCCGGCGTCCCGGTGTTGCTCAACCCACACTCGCTGACCGTGCTGTTTCCGCAGCCGAGCGAGGACATCATCGCACGCTACCAACTGGCCTGCACCGGCGACGACGCGCATGCGATCATCATGCCCAATGTCACCGAGCAACTGGCAGCACGGTTCACCGCGGACTACCTGGCGTGGTGGGGTGGAAGGTAACGCGCTGCAGCCCCGACCGTAGCGGCCTGGGCCATCCGTGTCTGGTGAAGGTAGCAAAGGGAAATGACGACGAGGCCGAGCCAACCGCTCGGCCCGCTTTTTTTCTGCCTGATGTCCGCTGCGCGGGTTACTGAGTGCCTCATCTGTGCTTTGTCTGTAGCCCAGCCAGGGAGGAAGCGCGCTTGGTGAACAGCACCCATGCCGAACGGATCCACGCGCTCTGGGATGAGCTGTCGGATTTCGATGTCAGCCAGTCGGAGGCTGCCGCCGCTCACCTGATGCAGAGCCTCGTCGGGCTGGCGGGGGTAGAGAACGCCGCCTGGGCCGGCGCTGTTCGCGTTGGCGGACCGGACGACCCGCTGTTCGGCTGGCGGGTGGCGCCGGTGAAGACCACCGATCCCGACCTCGACCCGGATCAGGCCCATTTCAACGTGCTGCCGGCCTGGGATGAGCGCGATATCGATCCGTGTTTCCTGCTGCCGATGCGCAATGTGGGGGCGTTCCGGACCTATTCGCTGCGCCGCGAATTGCCGGCCGCATGGTTCGAGTCATCCTTCTACCGCCGGCAATATGGCGGCGCCGGCATCTATGACGCCGTATTCGTCGGCTTCCCGCTCAACGAGGACTGCGAGTCGCATTTCGGCTTTTACGCCAGCCAGCCCGTCGCCGACGAAACCATCGAACTGCTCGCCTACGCGCTGCGCGGCATCAAGTGGTTCCACCGCCAGCTGCTGATGAGCCATGGCCTGTTGCTTGCCTCCGCGCCGCTGACCCCCACCGAGCACAAGGTGCTGCAGCTGCTGCTCACTGAAGCCACCGAGAAGCGCGTCGCCCATCAACTCGGCCTCGCCGAATCCACCACGCACCAGCACGTCGTCGCCATTTTCCGCAAGTTCGGCGTACGTAGCCGCGCCGGCTTGATGAGCCTGTGGTTCAACCGTCCTGCGGCCTGACCTCCCCACTGTTTAGTAGGGATGACGCCGTCGCGCTCCGCCTCCTAAATAATCCTGCATCCCGCATCGTGCGACCGATTTGCGGGATGAGGGAGTGGGAACATTGGCTGAATTCCATGCGGTGGCGCAACCGGCCGTTCCCATGCGCGGCAGAGGTGTCGGGCCGCTGCTGCTCTGTACGGCGTCGATTGCCCTTGTGGCGGCGATCGATGCCGCCCCCGCTCTGGCAGCGGACCACACCATCACGACCGCGGTTGCCGGTGGCAATGGCTCCACCGGCAGCGCCGATGCCGGCGGCAGCGGTGGCCTGGCCGGCATGGGCGTGGGACAGGGCGGCACTGGTGGCAACGGGGGCACCGGGCCGAGCGGCACAGCAGGCACAGCAGGCACCGCAGGCACTGGTGGCGGCTCCGGCGGGGGTCACCAAGAAGCTCCGGGAGGTGCTACTGGCGGCGGTGGCGCCGGCGCCGATTCCGGTGCATTCGGCGCCGGAATGGGCGGCGGCGGCGGCGGTGGCAGCGGCATGATCTATGCCGGCAACCAGAATATCACCGTTACCAGCACCGGCAGCGTGTCGGGCGGCGATGGCGGCCTAGGCGGCGTGGGCCATCGCCACAACGCCGGCAGCCCCGGCGGCGGCGGCGACGGCATCACGCTGATCGCCTCGAACAACTCGGTCATCACGGTGGCGGCCGGCGCCACCGTGAAAGGTGGCAAGGGTGTCGGCGGTGTTGGTAACCCTAGTCAGGGCGGCAACGGCATCTCGCTGCAGGGCAACGGGGGCACGATCATCGTCGCTGGGACGGTGGCCGCTGGCGGCCAGGAACTTCGGGGCAATGCTGCCGAGGAAGTGTTCAACAATGCCATTGTGCTGGTCGGCGACTCCAACCGCATCGAGCTTCGCGCCGGCGGTGTCATCACCGGCCACGTCATTGCCGTTGGCGCACAGAACGAACTGACCCTGGGCGGCGATGACGACGCCAGCTTCGATGCGTCGACCCTCGGCACCCAGTTTGAGGGCCTCGACCTGCATAAGGCCGGCGCCAGCACCTGGACGCTGACGGGTGACGGCGCGGCATTTGCCGGCACGACTACCGCCTCGGGCGGCAAGCTCGTGGTGAATGGCCATCTGGGTGGCGCAATCCAAATCGCCAGCGGCGGCCAGTTGGGCGGCACCGGCACGCTCGGCACCGCCGGCTCCACCGTCACCATTGCCGCCGGCGGCGTGCATGCGCCGGGCAACTCCATCGGCACCCAGATCATTGCCGGCAACTACGTCAACCACGGCACCCTCAGCGTCGAGGCCGAGCCAACTGGGGCCGACAAGCTGGTGGTCGCCGACACCGTCGACATCAGCGGCGCCACGCTCGAGCTCCTCCTCTCGCCGGCCACGGCGTCGAGCTGGGACATCTTCAACGGACCCTTCACCCTGATCGACAAGCAGAGCGCTGGCGCCGTCACCGGCATGTTCGGCTCGGTCACCCAGAACCTGTTGTTCCTCGATGCCACCCTCGACTACGCCGGCGGCGACGGCAATGACGTGACGCTGGAGCTGCAGCGCAACGACATCGCCTTTGCCGAACTCGGCAGCACCCCCAACCAGGTCGCGACAGCTGCCGCCATCGATACGCTCGGTGGTGGCAATCCGGTTTGGACCTCGATCGCACTGACCGGCGACGAGGACGTCGTCCGCGCCAGCTTCGACGCGCTGTCGGGCGAACTCCACGCCAGTCTGAAGAGCGCGCTGATCGAGGACAGCCGCTTCGTCCGCGACGCCATGAACGACCGGCTGCGCTCGGCTTTCGATACGGCCGGGGCGAGCTACATCCCTGTGCTGTCCTATGCCGCCGGCGAAACCCCGCTGCTGGTCGAGCCCGACCATTCCGGCCCCACCATCTGGGTCGACGGTTTCGGCGCCTGGGGCAATATCGATGGCGACGGCAACGCAGAGGGGCTCGAACGCTCCACTGGCGGCATGCTGGTCGGCCTCGATGCGCCGGTCGGCGATTGGCGCATCGGCCTTCTCGCCGGCTACGGCCGGTCAGCGTTCTCCACCGCTTCGAGCACCAACTATCACTTCGGCGTCTATGCCGGCGTCGAGTGGGACAAGCTCGCCGTCCGTGGCGGCTTCGCTTACGCACGTCACGACATCGACACCAGCCGTGGTGTGGCAATTCCCGGCATCACCGAAACCTTGACCGCCGGCTACGGCGCCAGCACCGTCCAGGCCTTCGGCGAACTGGCCTACGGCTTCGATGTCGGCGCGACCCGCATCTCGCCCTTCGCCAACCTTGCTTATGTCAGCCTCAATACCGATGGCTTCACCGAAGCCGGCGGCGACGCCGCACTTAACGGTGCGGCCGGCACCACCGCCAGCAGCTTCACCACGCTTGGCCTGCGCCTCGAGCACGGCTTCACCGTCGGCGCCATCGATGGCACGCTCTCCGGCATGCTCGGCTGGCGGCACGCCTTCGGCGACACCACGCCCGAGAGCATTCACGCCTTCACCGGCTCCGACAGCTTCCTCATATCAGGCGTTCCGATCGCGCCCGATACCGCGGTGATCGAAGCCGGCCTCGACCTGAACCTGGCCCCCGGCGCCACGCTTGGTCTCGCCTACGCCGGCCAGATCGCCGCTGACGCCCGCGACCACGCCATCAAAGCCAGCCTCGATGTCGCGTTCTGACCCGCCGCCAATGCAAGAGCCTCTTTGCCGTATGAGCCTCGTTCAAAGGTATGTGAGCCGATTCACTTCGACGCAGGCGTGTCAAACACCACAGGCAGTTCCGATGTCGCAAGCCGAACGCTCACTGCGGTTCCTGCTCAGATCGACCGCTCTCGTGGGGATTGCCGTTTTTCCGTCCATGGCGACGGCGGCTGACTGGACCGGCGCCGTCTCGTCCGACTGGTTCACCGCTGGGAACTGGTCGACGGGCGTTCCGACTGGCGCAGACATCGTGAACATCAACACCGCTACTCCCAACGCGGCGGTGGTCGGCGCGGCCGCGGCGCAGGCGAATAGCCTCCGCATCGGCGATGGCACGCTGACGATCCAGAGCGGCGGCGGGGTGAGCAGCGTCATCGGTTACATAGGTTACGGTTCCGGCACGACCGGCACGGTGACCGTCACCGGCGCCGGCTCGTCCTGGGCCAATTCTGGTGACCTCGACGTCGGCGAGCAAGGCACTGGCACGCTGACGATCCTGAACGGCGGTAAGGTGAGCAACTCGGACGGCTACCTGGGCCGCATCGACGGCTCGACTGGCATTGCGACGGTCGATGGCGCCGGCTCGTCATGGATCAATTCTGGTGATCTCGATATCGGCAGGGGCGGATCCGGCACGCTGACGATCCAGAATGGTGGCATGGTAAGCAACGACTACGCGACCATTGGCGGCGCCGGCACGGTGACCGTCACCGGCGCCGGCTCGTCCTGGACCAGTGCTGGTCTTCTCACTGTCGGCAGGGACCATGCCGGCACCGGCACCGGCACGTTGACGATCCAGAACGGCGGCGCGGTGAGCAGTGACACCGGCCGCATCGGCAAGGATTCCGGCACCACCGGCACGGTTACCGTTGACGGCGCCGGCTCGTCCTGGACCAATTCCGGTACTCTCGAAGTCGGCTATGACGCCACCGGCACGCTGACGATCCAGAATGGCGGCGCGGTCAGCAACGCGATCGGCCACATCGGTTACGAAGCCGACTCGACCGGCACGGTGACGGTCGATGGTGCCGGCTCGTCCTGGACCAATGGAGGTGGTCTCCATGTCGGCAATTCCGGCACCGGCGAGCTGACGATCAGGAAGGGCGGCACGGTCAGCGACTCCAGCGGCTACATCGGTTACAATTCCGGTTCGACCGGCACGGTGACGGTCACCGACGCCGGCTCGTCCTGGGCCAGTTCCAGTCATCTCTTTGCGGGTTATGCAGGCACCGGCACGCTGACGATCGAGAGCGGCGGCGTGGTACGCAATCTCGGCGGCTACATCGGTTTCCAATCCGGATCGTCGGGCACGGTAACGGTCAGCGGCGCCGGCTCGCGGTGGCACAATGCTGCTGATCTCTATATCGGCAATTCCGGCAGCGGCACGTTGACGATCCAGAACGGCGGCACCGTAAAAGTCGTCGGCGCGGTCATCGTGGCCCTCAATGCAGGCTCGACAGGCGTGCTGAATATCGGCGCGGCGTCCGGTCAGGCGGCGGTGGCGCCTGGCACGCTGGATGCCCTAGGGGTCACATTTGCATCTGGCACTGATCGCATTGTCTTCAATCACACCGCATCGGATTACACTTTTGCACCGGGCATTTCGGGCGCAGGGTCGGTGACGGTCGAGGCCGGCACTACCATTTTCACCAACGTCAAGAGCTATAGCGGTCCGACAACGATCAATGGCGGAAAACTTGTCGTCGACGGATTAATTGCGTCGAGCACGACGATCAACGGCGGCACGCTCGCCGGCACCGGCAGCGTCGGGTCGGTGACCGTCAATTCCGGCGGCGTGGTGGCCCCGGGCAACTCGATCGGCACACTGCATGTTCCCGGCAACACCACCTTCAATGTCGGCTCGAACTACGAGGTGGAACTGAATGCCGCCGGCGCCTCCGACCTGATCGATGCGGTCGGGACGGCGACCATCAGCGGCGGCACGGTCCAGGCCATCGCGGCGCCTGGCCAATATGCGGCGTCGACCCAATACACGATCCTGACGGCAGCCGGCGGCGTCAATGGCACCTTTACCGGTGTCACGGTGAACTCGGCCTTCCTCGCGGCCTCGCTCGACTACGTTGGCGACGACGTCCTCCTCTCCCTCGACCGCATCAACGCCGCGATGTTCAACAATGCCGGCGAGACGCCGAACCAGCAGGCCGCCGGCGCTGGCCTCGACAGCGTTGCCGTCGGCAACACCATCGCCGAGAAACTGGCGCTGCAGAGCGACAGCGCCAAGCGCGCCGCACTCGACCAGCTTTCGGGCGAGCTTCATGCCTCGATCAAGACCGCGGGGCTCGAGGATAGCCGCTTCGTGCGCGAGGCGATCACTGATCGCCTGCTTGCGCTGCCTGCTGCTGACGCGCCAAACTTCTGGATCCACGGCTTCGGTGCCGTGGGCACAATCGACAGCGATGGCAACGCAGCGGAGTTCGGTCGCACGACCGGCGGATTGTTCGTCGGCGCCGACGGCGTGATTGCCGACGGCTGGCGGCTTGGCCTGCTCGGCGGCTACAGTATTGGCAACCATGACGTTCCGGGACGTGTCTCGTCGGCGTCGGCCGAGAGCTATGACGCGGCGATCTACACCGGTTTTGAAGCCGGTGGCCTCGGCTTCAAGCTCGGTGCCGACTACGCCGTACACTCGATCGTGACTGACCGGACGATCGCCTTCACCGGCTTCAGCGATGAGAATGTCGCCGCCTATGCCTCCCGGACCGCGCAGGTCTTTGGCGAAATCGGCTACAAGTTCGAAGCCGGCCCGGCCTGGTTCGAACCCTACGCAGCGGCCGCCTATGTCAGCCACTCAACCGACGGCTTCAGTGAGGCAGGCGGGGCGAGTGCGCTGACGGCCGAGGCCGATACACTGGCTGCTACCTTCACCACCCTCGGGTTCCGGGCGGCGACCAGCGTCGATCTTGGCGAGGCGACTGGTACTTTGCGAGGCTCGCTCGGGTGGCGCCACGCCTTTGGCGACACGACGCCGACCTCCACCGTGGCGTTCTCCGGTGGCGAACTCTTCACCGTTGCCGGGGTGCCATGGGCAGCCGATGCGGCGGTTGTCGATCTCGGTTTCGACATCGCCCTGCCCGGCGGCGCTACCTTCGGCGCCTCCTACTCGGGCGTGATCAGCGAAGGCGGCTACGACTACGGCGCCAAGGCGGAGTTGGCCTGGCAGTTCTGAGCTCGGTGTTCTCAGCGCCGACCTCCGCTTGTTGCGTTCGGCGACGGACCATGGGCGTTGATTACTCGCCGGACTTCCAAAAAAAGGGGCGCCGAAGCGCCCCTTCCAACACATCTCAAACGTTCGATCAGAACGGGCTCTCGGCGTCGAGGAACTCGGCGGCGTTGTCCTTGGTGATCAGGGTCGAATCGAGGATGTAGCGGCCGGCGACCTGGATGCCGCCGGTGAAGTGCGAGGTGGTCAGCTCGATCGCCGTGGCGATCATCGCCGGGCTGTAGCTGACATCGACGGGGACCAGCTTGTCGCCCGCCGCCACGCGCTGCAGCATCTGCTGCATGCCGGCGCCGCCGACGATGAACATGTCGTTCTCGCGGCCGGCCTGCTTGATCGCCTCGATGGCGCCCAATGCGATGTCGTCATCCTGCGCCCACACCGCCTTGATGTCGGGGAAGCGGGTCAGGAAGTCCTGCATCACCTTGAAGCCGTCATCGCGGTTCCAGTTGGCGAACTCGTCGTCCAGCACCTTGATGTTGGTGCCTTCGATGCCGGCAACGAACGCATCGAAGCGCTGCTGGTCGATCGGGATCGGCAGGCCGCGGAGGATCACGATGTTGCCGCCTTCCGGCAGCGCCTCTTTGAAGTATGCCGCCGAGTTGGCGCCGAGCCCCGGATTGTCGCCGGCGACATAGAGGTTTTCGACGCCGTTGATCGACAGCTGCCGGTCGACGACAGTGACGAACTTGCCGGCGTCCTTGACCTGCTTGATCGCCGAGGTCATCGCGTCCGGATCACCCGGCAGGATGACCAGCGCGTCGATGTTGCGGGTCGAGACCATATCCTCGATGTCGGCGATCTGCTTGGGCGCGTCGGGCGCCGAAGCGAAGACGAAATCGACATTCGGATAGGTGGTCTTCAGCCGCTCGATCGCCTGCTGCGCGAAGTAGTTGACGCCGCCGGTCCAGCCATGGTCGGCCGCCGGCACCGAGACGCCGATGGTGACCTTGTCCTGGGCCAAAGCGCTGCCGCCGAGAGCGCCGGCGATCACCGCCGCTCCCATGAGGGATTTCAGCAATTTCATGTAGTCCTCCCGTTGCTGCCCGCTCCTTGCGGGCATTGTGAAACCTGTTGGGCCTAGCTGGCGCGGCGACCCCGCTGCAGCAGCACGGCAAGAATGATGATGACGCCCTGGAACGCCCCGTTGAGGTAGGGGCTGATGAAGCTCTGGAGGTTCAGGATGTTGCCGATGAGCCCGAGGATCACCACGCCGACCACGGTGCCCCAGATCCGGCCATAGCCGCCCTTGAGCGTCGTGCCGCCGATGATCACCGCGGCGATCGCCTCGAGCTCCCAGAGCACGCCTGTGGTGCTCGAAGCCGAGCCGAGCCGCGGCACGTAAAGCAGCACCGCGACGCCGACCAGCACGCCCTGCAGGATGTAGGTCAAGAGCCGCACGTTATCGACACTGATCGAGGAATAGCGCGCCACCTGCTCGTTCGAGCCGATCGCCGCGCAGTAGCGCCCGAAAGCGGTGCGGCGCATGACGATCTCGCCGCCGATCGCCACCAGCGCGAAGACGATGATCGGCCATGGCACGCCGAACAACCCGTCGTAATAGACCGGCCGATAGAGGTCGGCGACCTGGAAGTTGAGCGACAGCGTCCCGCCATCGGCAAGGAAGGTGACCAGTGAGCGGAAGATGCCCATGGTGCCGAGCGTCACGATGAACGCCTCGATGCGGCCGCGGGTGATCATCAACCCGTTGCCGATACCGGCCCCGCCGCCGACCACGAGGCCCGCCGCCATGCCGAAAAGGACGACGCCCCAGGTGACGCCCATCGAGGGGATCAGCGAGTTCATCACGATGATCATGATGCCGGCGATCACCGCCGCCATCGAGCCAACCGACAGGTCGAGCCCGCCCGAGGTGATGACGAAGGTCGCGCCGATGGCGATGATGCCGATGAACGACGAACGCGCCAGGACGTTGGTGAGGTTGGAGTAGCTGAGGAAATTCTCGTTGAGCGAGATGCCGAGCAGCACCAGCAGCGCCAGCGCCAGCAGCGGGCCCACGGTCTTCAGGTCGAGGCGAAAGCCGCTTGCCGGCTTTACCGTTGCGTCAGGCGCTGATGCGCTCATCATTCCCACTCTGCTTGATGCCTGCGGCGTACCGCATGATTTCCGCCTCGGTGATCTCGGCGCCTTCCAGGAGGCCGGCCATGCGGCCCTCGCGCATCACCACCACGCGGTGGCTGAGCCCGATCACTTCCTGCATTTCCGACGAGATCACGATGATCGATTTACCCTCGGCGGCCAGCGCCGCGATGATGTGATAGATCTGCTGCTTGGTGCCCACATCGATGCCGCGCGTCGGCTCATCCATGATGATGATGTCGGGCTCCGACTCCATCGTCTTGCCCAGCATCAGCTTCTGCTGGTTGCCGCCCGATAGCCGCCCCACCGCCACCGAGGGGTCGCGCGCCCGGATGTCGAAGCGGCGCACGGCGCGATCGAGCGCCTTCTGCTCGCTGGAAAAATCGAGAAAGCCGGCCTTGAGGTGCTTGCCCAGCGTCAGCAGCGTCAGGTTGGGCCTGAGGCCCATATTGAGCAGCAGGCCTTTGCCCTTCCGATCCTTGGTCATGTAGGCGAGGCCGGCGCTGACCGACTGCGCCACCCGGGTGAAATTGACCGGCTTGCCGTTGACCTGCACTTCGCCGGCGGTGCGGTGCACCAGCCCGACGATCGCCTCGGCCACCGCGGTGCGGCCCGAGCCGATCAGCCCGGCAAAGCCGAGGATTTCGCCGCGCCGCATATCGAACGAGATGTTGCGCACCCCCGGCGCTTCGAGCTTGCGCACCGACAGCACGATGGGCGCATCGACATCCGGCTCGTGCTTAGGCGGATAGAGGTTGGTGAGTTCCCGGCCGACCATCATCTGCGCTGCCGAATCCGGCGTCATCACTTCGGTGCCGACCGTGGCGATCAACTGCCCGTCGCGTAGCACGGTGACGCGCTTGGCCAGCGCCATCACCTCGTCGAGCTTGTGCGAGATGAAGATGATGGCGACGCCGCGTGCCGTGAGCCGGCGGATCTGCTCGAACAGCGTCTGCGTCTCGCCCACCGACAGCACCGCGGTCGGCTCGTCCATGATCAGCACCCGGGCATCGCGGCTGATCGCCTTGGCGATCTCGACCATCTGCTTGTCGGCCACCGACAGCGTGCTGATGCGCGTATCGGGATCGACGTGGACATGCAGCGTTTCGAGGATCGAGCGGGCCTTCGCGCGCATCTGCTCCACATCGAGGAAGCCGAAGCGGCGGATCTCGCGGCCGAGAAAGATCGACTCGGCGACGGTCAGGTGCTCGGCGAGGTTGAGCTCCTGGTGGATCAGGACGATGCCCATCGCCTCGGCTTGGCCGTTGGGCGGCAGCACCATGGGTTTGCCGTCGAACATCACCGTGCCGGAGCTCGGCTGCTCGATGCCGGAAAGGATCTTGATGAGGGTCGATTTGCCCGCGCCATTCTCGCCGATCAGCGCATGCACTTCGCCGCGCCTGACCTCGAAATCGACGCTGAACAGCACCGGGACGTCGTTGAACGACTTCGAAATCCGGCTCGCCGCAAGGATTGGCGGCGCTGACGCGTCAGCGGCGTGCGACATCGATGAGCTCTCCCCCGGGAAGCGGCCGGTTCCTCCTGGCTCTGCTTCCGTGATCGGTGATGTAAAGGTTTTCATGACCTATGTAAAGGTTTACATGACGCATCATTGGTGTAGCCTCGCGACGTGACGACTGGCGGAAGCCGCGCCTTCTGATAAGGGATTCCTGGGGACCACCTCGCCGGATGGCGGTGGACGGAGCAGCGCGTGCAGCAACAGAAACTGGCTACGATTGAAGACGTTGCGGCCATTGCCGGCGTTTCCATCGCTACCGTCAGCCGCGCCATCAACGAACCCACCAAGGTCGCCGACGAGACGCGCCGCCGCGTCAACGAAGCCATCGCCCGCACCGGCTACACCACCAACGCCATGGCCCGCTCGCTGCGCATGCGGCGCTCCAACATGATCCTGATTCTGGCGCCCGATGTCGGCGACCCGAACTTCTCCAACATCCTTGTCGGGCTCGAGACCGAAGCCAGCAAGCGCGGCTATGGCGTGTTGATCGGCAATACCCAGAACGATGCCGAGCGCGAGGCCGACTATCTGCGCTTCATCAGTTCCAACCAGGCCGACGGGATGATCCTGCTCACCGGCCACCTGCCCTACGGCCATGCCCAGCCTGGCCAGGAAACCCGGCTGCCGCCGATGGTCGCGGTCAACGAGCCGGTGCCCGACAGCGACATCCCGTTCGTCGGCGTCGACAATTTCGAGGGTTCGCGGCTCGCTGCCGAACACCTGATTTCGCAGGGCCACCGCCGCATCGCCTTCATCGGCCGCTCCAGCAGCCGGGCGGTGAACAAGCTGCGCGAGCGCGGCTATCGCGCGGCGCTCGAAGCCGCCGGCATCGCCATCGACCCGCTGCTGATCCTCGATGGCGACGGCACCACCGAGAGCGGCCGCCAGGCCACCGAGCACATGTTCGTCCGCGACGTGCTGCCGACGGCGTTTCTGTGCATCAACGACGCCACGGCGCTCGGGGTGATCATCGCCCTCAATGCCCGCCGCTACGACCTGCCGCGCCAGTTCTCGGTGATGGGCTTCGACGACATCTCGTTCGCCAGCTTCGTCACCCCCTCGCTCACCACCATGAAGCAGCCGCGTTTGCGGATCGGCGAGGCCGCCATGGACATGCTGCTCGGCCTGCTCGAAGGCAACCGCCCCGACCGCAACAGTGTGCTGCTGCGATCAGAGCTGATCGTTCGGAATTCGGTGGCGCCGCCACGGTCGTCGCTGCCTTAGGGCTCGAGTTAGGCCACCGCCTCGCCTCCCCCACCGGCTGTCATCCCAGCGAAGGCTGGGACCCAACGCGCCTCAGCACCAGCGGGTAGATGGGTCCCAGCTTTCGCTGGGATGACACCGAGTTGTTGGGACGAACTGTGCTGTCCAATGGCGGAACGGCCTCAGCTCACCGAAACCTGCGGCTCCCAGCTCGTCAGCAACCCTTCCCACCCCGGGAACCATTCGAGCAGCAGAATCTGCACGTTGCGGTCCCAACCGAGCCAGATGGCGAGCGCCGTCAGCAACAGCACGATCCCGAAGATCCGCTGGATGGTGGCGGCATGGCTCTGGAACCAGCCGAGCCGGCGCACCAGTTGCCGGCCGCCCAACAGCACCGCCGCCATCGGCAAGGCGGTGCCGAGCGAGAAGGCGAGCGTCACCGCAACCGCGCCAAAACCCACCGACTGGTTGAGCGCCAGCGTGATCACCGACGCCATGATCGGCCCGACACAGGGGCTCCAGGCGAGGCCGAGCCCCACGCCCACCACCACGCCACCGCCGAAGCCGGTGCTCTGGCTGGCGGGCGCCCGTCCGGCAAGCCCGCTCGCCAGCCGCTCGAACTGCAGCTGCAGCCCGGGGATGACCAGCACCAGGCCGAGAATGGCGAGGACCACGGCACTCAGCGTGCGGTTTATGTCGGGCGGCACACCCAAGAGCCGCACCAGTGCGCTCAGCGCCAGCGTCGCCGCGGTAAAGGCGAGGACGAAGCCGACGATCACCCCGATCGGACGCGCCTTGCCCTCCTGCGTCGCCGTCGCGAGGATCATCGGCAACAGCGGCAGCACGCAGGGGGAGAGGATGGTGATGACGCCCGCGACGAAGGCGAGCGCGATAGTTGCCAGCATCAGCGGTCAGAGCGCGCTGGTATGGGCGTTGAGGCCGTTGACCCCACCGCTGTTCCACAGCTCCACGCCCTTGCCGTCCTGGTCGAGCAGCACGAACGTATCCTGGTAGGTGACGCCGAAGCGGGCCTTCAGCGCCTGCTCTTTGTCATAGTCGGCAATCACCAGTGTCAGGCCCGGGTTGACCTCGTCCCAGCGGGCATTGAGTTCGGTCACCGTGGCCCGGCAGTTCGGGCACCAGGCGGCATAGAAGAACACCACCGTCGTGCCCTTGGCGGCGAGCTCGGCGAGCTGCGCATCCCCCTCGTAGGAGAGCACCTGGGATTGAGGCGCTGCGACAGCCGCATCCTCGGCAATGGCCGGAACGATTGTGGCAGGCAGCAGCAGGAATAGGGAGGTGAGAAGCAGGCGGAGCAATGGGCGCATGAAATGGTTTTCCGGCACGACGAGCCGTCGATTTGATCGGCATTATCGCCTGCACCTGCGCGTATGCCTATGGGTTCACAAGGAAATTGATTGCCGCGAGGCCATCGCATGGCGACGGAAATTCCTGCCTTGCCCTGCAATTTGGAAACCTGTCGGCAGCATCGCACGGGGCGATGCGATTATGATGCCAACAAGTTCATGCTCGAGAGTGAGAATACTTCAATGCGTTTCAACGTCCTCGCTACGGCGCTCGTCCTCGGCCTTGCTGCCGCCGGCAGCGCGCAGGCCGAACGGCTGACCGATCAACCGCTGGTCGATGCCGCCTGGCTCAACAGCCAGCTCGGCAAGCCCGACCTGGTGATCATCGACATCCGCGACACCCCCAAGGATGGCACTGCCCCCTATGCCGCCGGCCACGTGCCGGGCGCTGTGGAAGCGCAGTACGCCGCCTATGGCTGGCGCGCCAAGATCGACGGCGCTCCGGGCCTGCTCCCCAAGCTCGAGGATATTTCGGCCAAGATCGCGGCGCTCGGCGTCAGCGACGACACCCAGGTGGTGATCGTACCGGCCGGCAGCGATGTCGCCGAATTCGGCGGCGCCACCCGCGTCTACTGGACTTTCAAGGTACTCGGCCACGACAATGTCACCGTGCTCGACGGCGGCTACAAGGCCTGGGCCGATGCCGGCCAGGCGGTCTCGACCGACGTCGTCACCCCGGTGGCCGGCAGCTTCACCGCCAAGCCGCGGCCGGAGCTGCGCGCCGAAGTGGCTGAAGTGGAAGAGGCGATCGCCAGCGACACCAACCTGATCGATGCCCGCTCGGTGGCGCAGTTCATCGGCAAGGAAAAGACCAACACGGTGCAGTCGCTCGGCTCCATCCCGACCGCGGTGAACCTCAACTTCGACAAGTTCTGGGACAAGGACGCCGGCAAGTTCGCGTCCAAGGCCTCGATCGATGCGCTGGTGCAGCAGGCCGGCGTCACCGACACCGACGGGCTGATCACCTTCTGCAACACCGGGCACCTCGCCTCGATCGCCTGGTTCGGCCTCTCCGAGGTCGCCGGCCTCAAGGGCGTGCGCCTCTATGACGGCTCGATGTCGCAGTGGACCCTCGACCCGGCCCGCCCCGTGGTGGTGCAGAACTAAGGCGTTCGAACCACCCACGGTGTCACCCGGCCTGCTGCATCTTGTGCGGAGTCGTGCCCACCCACCGGCTGTCATCCCAGCGGAAGCTGGGACCCATCTATCAGCTGGTGCGGGCGGTGAGTTGGGTCCCAGCTTTCGCTGGGATGACACCGAGTCTGGGGTTCTGCCAGAGGCCAAGTTCACCGGTGGGTAGGTCGGAATTCACCAGACCTAACCGCCCCTTCGACCAATCACTTATGGCGCCCGAGATTGCGATCTCGGGCGCTGCGCTTTACCAGAGGTCGTAGACTTTCGACCGTTCAGGATCAGACTTCCGTGACAGACATCAGCGCGTCTCCGGCCCCTTCCTTCAGCTGGCCCAAGCTCGACCGCGGCCCGGTGATCGTGGCCCTCGCCATGTTCGTCATCGGCAGCGTGGTGATCGGCCAGGTGGTCGACCTGCGCCAGACCGTGCTGTTCCTGATCGGCGGCCTGCTCGGCGCGACGCTCTATCACGCCTCGTTCGGCTTCACCGGCGGCTGGCGGCGGCTGGTGGTCGAAAGGCGCGGCGCCGCCGTGCGCGCCCAGATGCTGATGGTCGCCATCGCCACCATCGTCTTCATTCCGCTGCTCGCCGGTGGTTCTGCCTTCGGCCGCCCGCTGGTCGGCGCTGTGGCTCCGGTCGGCGTCTCGGTCGTGATTGGTGCTGCCATTTTCGGGCTCGGCATGCAGTTGGGCGGCGGCTGCGGCTCGGGCACGCTGTTCACCGTCGGCGGCGGCAGCGCTCGCATGCTGGTGACGCTTGCCGCTTTCATCTTCGGCGCACTGCTCGGCACCGCCCACCTCCCGTGGTGGCTGGCGCAGCCATCGCTGCCCAGCATCAGTCTCGGCACCAGCCTTGGCGCGCCGCTGGCCATCATCGTGACGCTTGCCGGCCTCGCTGCCGTCGCCGGCATCACCGTGCTGATCGAACGCCGCGCCCATGGCGGGCTCGAACAGGCATCGAAGCCGAAGACCCGCGGGCTGTCGCGCCTGCTGCAGGGGCCGTGGCCATTGGTCGGCGCCGCGGTGCTCCTGGCGCTGCTCAATATCGCCACGCTGCTGATCGCCGGGCATCCCTGGTCGATCACCTATGGCTTTGGCCTCTGGGGCGCCAAACTCGCCCAGTCGGTCGGCGTGCCGGTCGAAACCTGGGCGTTCTGGACCGCCCCGGCTCAGGCCCAGGCGCTCAGCCGCAGCGTGCTGTTCGACATCACCTCGGTGATGGATTTCGGCATCCTGCTCGGCGCGGCCCTCGGCGCTGGGCTCGCCGGCAAGTTCGCCCCCAAGGCCGACCTGCCGCTCAAATCGGCGCTCGCTGCGGTGATTGGCGGCCTGCTGATGGGCTATGGCGCCCGGCTGTCGTTCGGCTGCAATATCGGCGCGCTGTTCAGCGGCATCGCCTCGGGGAGCCTGCATGGCTGGGTCTGGTTCGCCGCCGCCTTCGCCGGCAGCTTTGTCGGCATCGCGCTGCGTCCGGTGTTCGGTCTCGACGGGTTCAAGAAATGAGCGGTTCGCGTAACACCCTGCTGTTCGGCGCCGCGCTGCTCGCCGCCACTGCGGCCGTCGCCGCCGACCACATCAGCCGCGGCAGCGGCGCCGCGGCCCCCACGGCAGTCACCGCGGGCGCCGATGCGGCCCCCTGTGCCGCGGCCTCACCCTGCGCGGCTGAATCGCCCTGCGCCGCCTCGTCTCCTTGCGCCGCAGCTTCGCCTTGTGCGGCGGCCGCCCCCTGCGCTGCAGCCGCCCCATGTGCCGCAGCGGCTCCCTGCGCTGCAGCCGCTCCTTGTGCCGCAGCTGCTCCCTGCGCTGCGGCAGCTCCTTGCGCCGCGGCCGCGCCCTGTGCGGCAGGCAGCCTCTGATGACCGACGCCGCGGAGCGGCTTCGCGCGGCGCAGGAAGCGCTGTTCTGCGAGGAGGTACTGCGCAAAGGCGGTGATAACGTGCTGCACGCCACCTTGCGTGATGCGCCGGTGATCGCCTGGAGCCACTACCCGCCCGGCGACGTCTACGACCCGGCCTCGGGCGGCCAGTGGTACTATCACTGCCACATCCCGGCAGCCGAAGCCGAGCACGGCCACTTCCATTGCTTCGTCCGCCCCGACGGCAAGGATGGTCCGGTGCATCACCTGATTGCCGTCGGCGTCGATGCGCATGGCCGGCTGCAGCGGCTATTCACCGTCAACCAGTGGGTGGTCGGCGACAGCTGGCTCGATGCCGAACCGAGCATCGCCCTGCTCGATCGCTTCGACATTGAGATGCCGCAGCCCTCCTACCTCACCAACCGCTGGCTGAGCGCCATCCTCCGGCTCTACGCCGACGAGATCGCCACGCTGATCCGGCAGCGCGACGCGACCCTCGCGGCGCGCCAGGCGCCGGGTGGCGCACCGATCCGCGACGATCGCACGCTGGAGGTCACCTCGGAACTGCGCGTCGACCTCGCGTCCACGGTTCGGGCCCTGAGCCAATGAGCTACCTTGCGATCAGCGTCACCGAAACGCCGGCAGCCGAGGACCTCGCACTCATCAGCGGCCAGCTCACCGCCTTCAACGAAGCCGATGTCGGCCCGGCCGACCGCCGTCCGCTGGCCGTGGTCGTTCGCGATGACGCCGGCAGCATCGTCGCCGGCATTTCCGGCTACACCGCCTGGGGCTGGCTCTACGTGCAGTGGCTGTGGGTCGCCGAGGATCAGCGCGGCGCCGGCCTCGCCGGCCGCATGCTGGCGGCGGCGGAGGCCGACGCCAAAGCCCGCGGCTGCCACAGCGCCTATATCGACACCTTCAGCCCGGTGGCGCTGAAGACCTATCAACGGGCGGGGTATCTGCCGTTCGGCGCGCTCGAGGATTTTCCCGAGGGGCGGACACGGACGTTTCTGCAGAAGCGGCTCTAGACTAGCGCCGGTGCGGGCTGACCCCCACCCTTGATCCCTCCCCGCAAGGGGGAGGGAGACGATGGAGCTTCGATGTCAGTGTCTGGGTCTCCCTCCCCCTTGCTTGCGGGGAGGGGACAGGGGTGGGGGTCCACAGCCACCGGCGGCAGCGGCGAGCCGCTCAAGCCGCCAGCCGTCCCCCCAGCAGCGGATGCGGCGCCCCCGTCGTCGTCGGAAAGCTGATCGGCAGGCCGCGCAGCACCCGCACGGCAAGAAACGCAAAGCACTCCGCTTCGATCGCATCGCCGCGCCAGCCGACGGTTTCCGCCGGGGCGGCCTCAACGCCGGCCCGCGCCTTCAGCATCTCCATCATCAGCGGGTTATGCCGCCCGCCACCCGAAACGATGAGCTTGCTCGGCCGGGTCGGCAGGAGGTCGAGCCCCTTGCCGACGGCGGCGGCCGTGAAGGCGGTGAGTGTCGCCGCGCCGGTGGCCGGGTCGAGCCCGTCAGCCATCGCCGAAGTGAAATCGAAGCGGTCGAGCGATTTGGGCGGCGGCGCGCTGAGATAGGGATGCTGCAAGAGCTTTGCGAGCCGCACCTCATCGACCGTACCGCTCCGCGCCAGCGCCCCGTCGCGATCCATCTCGCCCAGCCCATGCGCCTTCATGAAATCGTTGAGCGGCGCGTTGGCCGGGCCGGTATCGAAGGCGACCAGCCGGTCGGCGCCATCCCAATAGGTGACGTTGGCGACGCCGCCGAGGTTGAGCACGGCCGTCTCGCCATGCGTCCCGAGCCCGCGCAGTAGCGCCTGGTGGTAGATCGCAGCGAGCGGCGCGCCCTGCCCGCCGGCCCGCACGTCGGCCGAGCGGAAATCATAGGCGACCTTCACCCCGAGCAGCTGGTGCATCAGTTCGCCATCGCCGAGCTGCCGGGTGGCCCCGATCCGCCCCGGCTGCGGCGCCCGGTGCAGCACTGATTGGCCGTGAAAGCCGACGACGCCGATATCGGCCATGCCGAGCCCGGCGCTCTCCACCAGGTTCTTGACCGCCGCCGACTGCGCCCGGGTCAGCATCTCTTCCGCCTTGGCGAAGATGGCGGGATCCGGACCGTCGAAATTCCATTTGCGCGCCTCGGCCAGCGTCGCTTCGAGCGTATCGCGGATAGCCTGCGGATAAGGTGCCAGGGTATAGGCGCCGAAGCGCTCGATGCTCTCGCCGTCAGTTTTGAGGAGCGCCACGTCGATATTGCCGTCGAGCACGGTGCCGGTCATCAGTCCCACGGCCCAGATCGGTGCTGGCATGGTTCTTCCCCTCAGTTCTCGTTGACCAGGTCGCCCACGGCGCGGCGCAGCGCGATGATGCCGCTGTCAAAATGTCGGGTCGGGTGCACGCGGTTGGTGAGCAGCGTCCAGGCCCGTCCCGTGGCGAAATCGATCCACAGGCCCGTGCCGGTGAAACCGGTATGGCCGATGGTCTCAGCCGAACAGTGATCGCCACCCGACCAGCCTTCATAGGGCCGCTCCCAGCCATGGGTGCGGCGCGGCGACAGCGCAGTGCGCATCAGCGCAATGCTGCCGGGCGCGGCGCCGGTGCCGGAGAGGAGGCCCTGCGCGTAGTCGAGCACCGAGCTGGCCGTGCCGAACAGCCCGGCATGCCCGGAGCCCTGCAGCGCGTAGCAGTTCTCGTCATGTACTTCGCCGACGATGACCCGGCCGCGCCAGGCGTCCCGCTCGGTGGCGGCGCTCAGTTGCGGGTCGGCTGACCAGCCGAAGCCAGGACCCGGGTCCTGCTGCCGGATCAGCTTGCCGCTCAGCCGCTCGAGCGCAATGCCGAGGAGGATAAAGTTGATGTCGGAATAGACCGGCGGCCCCGCCTGCCATTCGTTCTGCAGCACCCAGGCGCGCAGCAGGTTCGGGTCGTTCCCATAGGTGTAGATCGGCACCACCCCGGGGAACGGCGTCTGGTGGCCGAGGCACTGCCGGAAGCTGAGCTTCCGCTCCCAGCTGTTGTCCGGGTTGTACTGCCGGAAGTCGGGGATCACCGAAGTCAGCGGCGCATCGAGATCGATCGTGCCCGCCTCGGCCAGCGCCAGGATGCGCGGCGTGGTGAAGATCACCTTGGTGAGCGAGGCGAGATCGAACCAGGTGTTATCAGTCATCCCCCGCTCCGCCGGCACCAGCTGCGCCGAGCCGATCGAGCGGACGGCACGGTTGCCGTCGCGGTCGACGACACCCAGCACCCCGCCGGGGATCCGCTTCGCTGCTACCGCCGCCTGCAGCGGCGCGAAAGCGCGATCGAGAACAGCGGTAAGACTCATGCAGTTTCCTCCACGCGCACGCGATGATCGTCGCCCGCCTCGCGCCACTTTGCTGCCGGCGGTTCGAACCCTGCTGGACGCACCAGCGAGGGCACCTGGGTCACGTCGACGGCAAAATGCTGGCGCCGCCGTTCGATCGCCGGCACTGCCGCGATCAATCGCTTGGTATAGCTGTGCTGCGGTGCGCCGAGCACTGCCGCCGCCTTGCCGATCTCGACGATCTGGCCGGCATACATCACCGCCACCCGGTGCGCGATGCGCTCCACCACCGCCATATCGTGCGAGATGAAGAGGTAAGCGAGGCCGAACTCGCGCTGCAGGTCGATCAGCAGTTCGAGCACCCGCGCCTGCACGCTGACATCGAGCGCCGACACCGCTTCGTCCAGCACCACCACATCGGGGTTGAGCATCAGCGCCCGGGCGATGCAGAGCCGCTGCCGCTGTCCGCCCGAGAACTGGTGCGGGTAGCGGCTGAGCGCGTCCTTGGTCAGCCCGACCCGCTCGAGCAGGAACACCATGCGCTGGCGCAGCTTGGCGTCGACGCGCTGGCCCGCGGCGATCGCCGGTTCGGCCAGCAGGCCCTCGACATTGAGGCGCGGATTGAGCGAGGCGTAGGGGTCCTGGAACACCATCTGCACCGGCCGGCCGCTGCGGCCGGCCTTGGCTTCGATCCGGCCGCGCGTCGCTTTGACGAGGCCAAGAATGGCCCGCGCCGTGGTGGATTTGCCCGAGCCGCTTTCGCCGACAATGGCCAGCGTCTCACCCGGCCTGAGCTCGAAATCGACGCCGTCGACCGCATGCACCGCGCCGGTCTTGCGCCGGAACAGCCCCTTCAGCACCGGAAAGCGCACGGCGAGGTTATCGACCGTGACGATCGGCGCCGCGTGCGAGCCGCCATCGCTGCGCACCGCACTGCCGGAGGTGAAGTGCGGCACCGCTTTCAGCAAGTGCCGGGTGTAGTCGTGCTGCGGGTTATCGAGCACGCTGTCGAGCTTCCCCTGCTCCACCGCCACGCCGTGCTGCATCACCATGATGTCGTCAGCGATGCCGGCGACGAGCCCGATATCGTGGGTAATAAAGATCATCGCCATGCCAAGCTCTTCCCGGAGCTCGGCCAGCAGCGCCATGATCTGCGCCTGCACCGTCACGTCGAGCGCCGTGGTCGGCTCGTCGGCGATCAGCAGTCGCGGGTTGCTGGCCAGCACCATGGCGATCATCACCCGCTGCCGCATGCCGCCCGACAGCTGGTGCGGGTAGTATCTGAGCCGCTGCGCCGCATCAGGGATGCGCACCCGCTCCAGCGCCTCGCGGGCCGCCCGGGTTGCTGCGGCCCCGACCAGGCCACGATTGAGCCGGAAGGCTTCCTCGATCTGCGCCCCGACGGTGTGCACCGGGTTGAGCGAGGTCATCGGCTCCTGAAAGATCATGCCGATCTCGCGGCCGCGGATGCGCTGCAGCGCCGGCTCGTCCGCCGCGGTGATGTCGATCGCCGCGCCGTCGGCGCGCTGCAGCGTGATCTTGCCCTTGGTGATGCGCCCGCCGCCGAAATCGACCAGCCGGTTGACCGACAGCGCCGTCACCGATTTGCCCGAGCCGCTCTCGCCGACAATGGCGAGCGTCTTGCCGGCCTCGAGCCCGAAGCTCACGCCCTTCACCACCTCGTTGTCCCGGGGTTCACGGCCGAACCCGACATGCAGGTCCCGGACCTCGAGCAATGTGCTCATGCGGCCCTCCCCTGCGTGCGCGGATCGAGGATGTCGCGCAGCGCATCACCGAGGAGGTTAAAGCCGAGGATGGCGAGCATGATGGTGAGGCCGGGGAAAATCATCAGCCAGGGGGCACGCGTCATCATCGACTTGCTCTCGGCCAGCATCACCCCCAGCGATGGGGCCGGCGGCTGCGTGCCGAGGCCGAGGAAGCTGAGGCCGGATTCGGTCAGCAGCGCCCAGGCCAGCGCCAGGGTGATCTGCACCGTCAGCGGCGCGACGAGGTTGAGCAGCAGGTGCCGGGTCAGGATATAGCCCTGCGAACTGCCGAAGGTGCGCGCCGCTTCGACGAACTCGCGTGCCTTCAGCGCCAGCGCCGGCGCCCGCACCACGCGGGCAAAGATCGGCGTATAGACGATACCGATGGCGACAATGCTGGTCACCATGCCCGCCCCCTCGATCGCCACGATCAGCAGCGCGAGGAGGATCGCCGGAAAGGCCAGCAGCACATCCATGGTCCGCATCAGCACCCCATCCCACAGGTGTCCCCACCAGGCGGCGAATAGCCCGATCACCGCCCCGGCACTCGCCGCGACGGCGACCGAGGCGAAGGCGACGATGAACGACTCGCTGATCCCCAGCATCAGCCGGCTGAAATTGTCGCGACCAAGCAGGTCCGTGCCGAACCAGTAGGTAGCGCTCGGCGGCTTCAGCCGATCGACGACGAACTGCTTCAGCGGATCGTGCGGCGTCAGGCCCACCACGCCGAGCCCGGCGAGCACGAGGAAGATGAAAATGATCGCCGCACCGATGCGGCCGCTTGGGTGTCGCCACACCGCCTTGAGCAAGCCCATCACTTGCCCCCGAGCCGGATGCGCGGATCGAGCGCCGCATAGGCGAGATCGACCAGGAGGTTCACGACGAGGAAGTTGAGCGCGATGAACAGCACGGCGCCCTGCACCAGCGGATAGTCACGCTGGCTGATTGCGTCGAGCGTCAGCCGGCCGAGCCCCGGCAGGGCGAAGATCTGCTCGACGATCACTGCGCCACCGAGGAGGTAGCCGAACTCGACGCCCGACAGCGTCACCACCGGGATCAGCGCATTGGGCAGCGCATGCTTCCAGACCACGTCACGCTGCGAGGCACCCTTGCTGCGCGCTGTGCGCACATAATCGTCGCTCAGCACATCGAGCATGGCCGAGCGCGAAATGCGGGTCACCGCGGCTGCGAAGCTGAGGCCCAGCGTGATCGACGGCAGGATCATCTGGCTGAGATTGCCGATCGGGTCGACGAATAACGGGGTGAACGAGCCCATTGCCGGCAGCATGCGGAAGGTCACCGAGAGGAAGTAGATCAGCACCAGCCCGACGACGAAGCTCGGCGTCGATTGCCCGAGCATGGCGAAGAGCCGCACCACCAGGTCGGAGGGCCGATCGACGCGGGTCGCGGCGAACACCCCCGCCGGAATGCCGACAGCCAGCGAGATCAGCATGGAGAGAAGCGACAATTCGAGGGTGAGCGGGAAGCGGGCGAGGATCACCTCGAGCACCGGCTTGCCATAGGTCACCGAGATGCCGAGATTGCCTTCGAACAGCCCGGCGAGCCAGCGGCCATATTGCACGACGATCGGCTGATCGAGGCCGAAATAGGCCGCCAGCGAGGCGCGCTGCGCCTCGGTCAGCAACCCCGCTTCGGTCCCCAGCATGGCGATGATCGCGTCGCCGGGCACCAGCCGGATGGCAAAGAACACCAGCAGCGATACGCCCAGCAACACCAGCGGGAACGTCAGCAGCCGTTGCGTGAGATAGTTCATGTCGGCCGCACCCGCCTGTTGGTGAGGCGGGCCGTGGGGCCCGCCTCCTAGGAGCGCTTTCAGGAAAAGTTGCAGAGTTTTCCGGTTCGAAAGCGCGACAGAAATCTATGCGCTTACTGACCCACGGTCACCTTGCTCAGCGCGAACAGCAGGTTGCTCGGGTTGATCTCGTAGCCCTTCACGCTGTCGAGGTTGGCCGTGTAGGTCACCGTGCTGGAGATCCACACCCACGGGGCCTGCTCAGCCAACCGCGCCTCGAACTGCTGGAAGATCGGCTTGCGCTTCGCCACGTCGGTTTCGACCCGGCCTTCCTGCAGCAGCTTGTCGAGCTCGGGATCGGAGAAGTTCGACACCTTCACCAGGTTGCCGTCCTTGGTGAAGTAGCGGTTGTACATCGGGTACGGATCCGGACGGCCACCGTTCTGCGCCACCGCCATGTCGAAATCGCCCTTCAGCCAGGTGTCGACATAGACCTTGAGATCCATGGTCTTGATGTTGAGCTTGACGCCGATCGCGGCGAGCTGGCTCTGCAGCACCTGCGCCTCGTTGGCGGCATAGGGCGGCTCGCCGGTCGCGGCGATCACATCGACCGAGAAGCCGGCTTCCTGGCCCGCTTCCTTCATCAGCGCCTTGGCCTTGTCGACGTCCTGCGTATAGCAGAACAGCGTCGAGGGGTCGGAGGCGTAGGCTGCCATGGTCAGGGGACCGGTGACCTTGCCCTCGCCGATCAGCGCGGTATCGATGATCTCCTGCCGGTTGACGGCGCACGAGATCGCCTGCCGCACCTTGAGGTTGTCCATCGGCGGCCGCGACGGGTTCATCTGCAGCACGTTATAGGCGAGGCCCGGGATGCGGTTGAGGGTCATGCCCTGCTCGCCCGGAATGAGCGTCGCGATGGTCGGGTCGTTGAACAGCGCGAAATCGATCTGGTTGGCGCGCATCGAGTCGATGATGGCGCTCTCGCTCGGCAGCACCGAGATGGTGATGCCGTCGACGCCGACCTTGCCGCCGGCCCAGTTCGGGTTGGGGCTGAGCACTTCCTTGACGTTCGGATCCCACTGGTCGAGCTTGAACGGGCCCGAGCCGATGGCGGTGGTGCCGATGCTGCCATCGGTCACCGCGCTCGCCGGAACGATCGAGGCATTAGTGCCCGACATGGCGACGAGGATCGGCGCATCGGGCTGGCTCAGGTGGAACACCACCGTCTGCGGGTCGGGCGTGTCGATCGAGGCGATCGAGGTGAAGTTGGCCCGCGCCGCGGCGGCGGTCGCTTCGTCGAGCAGGCGCTCGAACGAGGCCTTCACGTCGGCCGAGGTCACCGCGTCGCCGGTCGAGAATTTGGCGTTCGGGTCGAGCTTGAAGGTGAGGGTCAGTCCGTCGGGCGAGAATTCCCAGCTCGTGGCGATGGCGGGCGACACATTGTAGTTCGCGTCGAGCCGCACCAGCGGCTCGTAGATCAATTCGAGCAGGCGCAGCGACGAGAACGCCGTCTGCTTGTGCGGGTCGAGCCCGGTCGCATCCTGCGACCACGCCATGCGGAGGCTTGCGGCCTGAACCGGCAGGGCGAAGGCGGTGGTCAGCGTTGCCGCGACGGCAAGGCCGGCGAGCAATCGTTTGGTCGTGGTCAAATGCATGGTGTTTCCCTCTCTGTTTTCAGTCTCGGCCGATAACGGCAGCGCCGCTTCGGCAGTCGCTAGATCGTCGTCTACTGCTCACGCACCAGCTTCGAGCGCGCGTCTCAGGAACCCGCCGGCGCCCGCCATGGCGGTGCGCGCCTCGGCCACATCGAGGCCGGTGAGGATGGTCAGGATCGCCAGCTTCACGTCGTTGCCGGTGCGCTCCAGCGCCGCTTCGGCGACCTGCTCGGGGCAGTCGGTCGCCTGCATGACGATGCGCACCGCGCGCGCCAAGAGCTTCTCGTTGCTGGTCCGCACGTCGACCATCAGGTTCTGGTAGGTCTTGCCGATGCGGATCATGCTCGCGGTGGAGAGCATGTTGAGCACCAGCTTCTGCGCCGTGCCCGACTTGAGCCGGGTCGAGCCGGTGACCACCTCGGCGCCGACCAGCGGCGCGATCGAGATGTCGGCGAGGCCGGCAATGGCGGAGTCCGGGTTGCAGGTGAGCCCCACCGTTACCGCGCCGAGCGACTTGGCGTAGTTCAACGCGCCGATCACATACGGAGTGCGGCCGCTGACCGCGATCCCTACCACCACGTCGCGGTTGGTGAGGTCGATGGCCCTGAGGTCCGCAGCGCCGCCTGTGGCGCTGTCCTCTGCCCCTTCGACGGCGCTGACCAGCGCGCCGAGGCCGCCGGCGATCACCCCCACGACCATCGTCGGTGGCACGCCGAAGGTCGGTGGACATTCCGAAGCGTCGAGCACCCCCAGCCGTCCGCTGGTGCCGGCGCCGATATAGATCAGCCGCCCGCCCTTGCCGAACGCCTCGACGATCTTGTCGACCGCCTGCGCCACCTGCGGCAGGGTCTTGCCAACCGCCTCGGGCACCAGCCGGTCCTCGGCATTGATGGTCTTGACGATCTCCGGCGTTGCCATCAGGTCGATGCCCATGGTGCGCGGATTGCGCTCCTCCGAGACGAGCTGTTCGAGCTCGCTCAGCAAGGCCCGGCGATCGCTGACGACGGCGGTCATGGGCGGCTATCCGGGCGAATATCGCTTGGGGATTCGGTGCGTGACATCGGGACTCCTGAACGTCGGTGGAAGGTAGAAACTCCGCGCTTTCGCTGTCAATTGTTTTCATTGCGGACGCACGGATTGCACTTTTGTTTCGCGTGGGTATGAATGGCGCGATGGGGATTCAGTCGAACATCGAGGCGTCCGCCGCGAGCTTCACGCCGACCATGCGGCGGCTCGCCAAGGCCATTCGCGACAACCCGGCGATCGTCCTCGAAAAGACCATCTCGCAGATCGCCGAGGCCTGCGGCACCTCGGTCGCCTCGGTGGTGCGCTTCTGCCGCGCCGTCGGGGTCAGCGGCTATGCCGAGCTGCGCATGTCGCTCGCCACCGAGCTCGGCAAGGAGGCGGCGCAGTTTGGCTCCGGCCTGACGCTGGGCGCCGAAATTGCCCGCACCGATACGCTCGAGGAGATGGCCGCCAAGGTCGCCTCGCTCGAAATGCTGGCCATCGAGGAAACCGTATCGAGCCTCGATTTCAGGACGCTCGAGCGGGTGGTCACGGCGCTCGACCAGGCCGAGCGCATCCTGCTGTTCGGCATCGGCGCCAGCCACTTCGTCGCCCAGGACCTGCACCACAAGCTGTTCCGCGTCGGCCGCAACGTCTTCCTGATGGCCGATGCGCACGAGGCCTGGACCGCGGCGTTGCTGTCGCCGGCCCGCACCGTCGCCATCGGCTTTTCGCATTCCGGCACCACTGCCGACACGGTGCAGTTCCTGAAGCTCGCCAAGGACAACGGCGCCCTCACCGTCGCCATCACCGGCTCGCCGGAATCGCCGCTGGCGCGCGCCGCCGAGGAACGCCTCTTCACCCACGCTCGTGAAAGCACGCTGCGCGCCGGCGCCATGGTCAGCCGCATCGCGCAACTGGCGCTGGTCGATTGCCTGTTCATGGGGGTGGCCCGGCTGCGCTACGAGCAGACCATCGACGCGCTGAAGCGCACCCGCGACATCACCCATCCCGAGCAGGCCGTATGACCACCAACTCCGAACCTTTGGCCCTGTTCGTCGGTGTCTCCGGCTACGAGCTCACCGCCGACGAGACCGCGTTTCTCCGAGAAGCGAACCCCTACGGGCTGTTCCTGTTCCGCCGCAACCTCGACCATCGGGAGCAGGCCAGGCGCGTGTGCGCTCAGTTCCGCGAGGTCGTCGGCCGCCCCGACGCGCCCATCTTCATCGACCAGGAAGGCGGCCGCGTGCAGCGGCTCGACAACGGCAACTGGCCGAGCTTCCGCGGCCTCGGCGCCTTCGGCGCGCTCGCCAGAAAAGATCTCGCGCTGGCCAAACGCGCTTTGCGCCTCTCGACCCAGGCCATGGGCGCCATCATGACCGACCTCACCATCGACAGCGGCACCACGCCGGTGATCGATCTCGCCCGCCCCGGCACCCACGACGTGATCGGCCAGCGCGCCCTCGGTGACGATCCGGAGCTGGTGGTGACCCTCGCCCGCGAAGTGATCGACGGCATGCTCGAGGTCGGCGCGCTGCCGATCATGAAGCACATTCCGGGCTATGGCCGGGTCACCGTCGACCCGCATTTCGATTGCCCGGTGGTCGACGCCGCGCTCGACGATCTGCGCGCCACCGACTTCCAGCCCTTCATCAAGCTCCGCGACACCCCCTGGGCCATGGTCGCCCACCTGATCTTCACCCGGATCGACGCCGAACGGGCCGCCTCGGTTTCGCCCGAGGTCTACCGTCTGATCCGCAACGACATCGGCTATGACGGCGTGCTGATCACCGATTGCCTCAGCATGGAGGCGCTGAAGGGCACGCCGCGAGAGCGCGTCGCCGCCGCCCTCGCTGCCGGATGCGATATCGCGCTGCTGACCCAGGGGGGTCTCGAGGCCAGCATTTCGGCCGCCGAAGGCGCACGCCCGCTAGCTGGGCAAACGATCGAACGAATCACGCGCGCAACGCGCAAACGCGGTAACCTTCGCGTGGATGCCACAGCGCTTCACGCTGAAGTCGAAGGGATTTTTCGGGAGAACGGCCTCGCCTGAGGCGGCGCCACGATAAAGAGGAGACTGGAAGTGTTAAAGAGCAAGCTGATTGCGGCCACCGCCCTGGCGCTCGCGATGACTGCACCTGTGAGTGCGCAGGTCGTCCTGACCGTCAGCTCCGAGCAGACCACGACCTATGTGCGCAACTTCAACCCGTTCAACCAGACGTCGGCGCGCGCCACCACCAAGGATTTCATCTACGAGCCGCTGGCGATCTTCAATCGCCTCGCCGGCGCTAAGTGGGAATACCGGCTGGCCGAGAGTTTCGAGCTGGCCGACGACCTCAAGTCGATCACCTTCGTGCTGCGCGACGGGCTGAAATGGTCGGATGGCCAGCCGCTCACCGCCGATGACGTGGTGTTTACCTACGCCAACCTGACGAAGTTCCCGGCGCTCGATTTCAACTCCGTCAGTAAGCTGATGGCGTCGGTCGAAAAGCTCGACGCGCGCACCGTGCGCTTCAACCTCGCCCAGCCCAACTCGCTGGTCGCCACCACCATCGTCGCCATGCCGATCGTCCCCCAGCACATCTGGAAGGACGTCGCCGATCCGGTGACCTTCACCAACGAGAACCCGGTCGGCTCCGGCCCGCTCACCGAGATCACCCGCTTCACCCCGCAGGTCTATGAGCAGTGCCGCAACCCCAATTACTGGGATGCCGCGAGCCTGCACGTCGATTGCATCCGTATGCCGCAGCTCGCCGACAACCCGCAGGTGCTGGCGGCTTTGGCCGATGGCACGCTCGACTGGGCGACGAGCTTCATCCCCGATATCGACAACACCTTCGTAGCCAAGGACCCCGAGCATAACCACTACTGGTTCCTGCCCTCGAGCCTCGTCGCCTTCACGCTGAACCTCGAAAGCCCCGACGCCAACAACAAGAAGGCGTTCAACGACGTCAACTTCCGCCGCGCCGTCAGCATGCTGATCGACCGCCGGTCGATCATCGATATCGCCGGCTACGGCTATCCGGTGATCAACGAAGATCCGGCCATGCTCGGCTCGTTCTACAAGGCCTTCGGCAACCCCGAGGTGGTCACCCAGTTCGGCCAGTACGGCAAGTTCGACCTCGAAGCCGGGAAGGCTTTGCTCGAGCAATCCGGTTATGTCGACAAGGACGGTGACGGCTTCCGCGACAACCCGGACGGCACGCCGATCGCCATCGACATCGAGATCCCCAACGGCTGGACCGACTGGATCGATGCCGTGCAGATCGCCATCGAGACGCTGAAGCAGGGCGGGCTCAACGTGAAGATGTCGACCCCCGAGGAATCGGTCTGGGCTTCGGATCTGATCGACGCCAAGTACTCGATGTCGCTCAACGCCATCGCTTCGGCGGCCAACCCCTACTTCCCCTATATCCGCTCGTTCAACCCGGCCGATTTCGGCAAGAGCCGTACCTCGGCACAGCGCTGGACCGACCCGGAAGTGGTCGAGATGCTGAACAAGTACACCCAGGTGAAGGACCCGGCCGAACAGAAGTCGATCATGGATGCCATCCAGCTCAAGGTGGCCGCAGCCATGCCGGTGATCCCGGTCTACAACAGCCCGTCCTTCTACCAGTACAGCACCAAGCGCTTTACCGGCTGGGCCAACGCGGAGAACCAGATCACTTCGCCGGTGGTCTCCAACGCCAACCCGGGCCGCCTGATCCAGCTCCTGGCGCTGCGTCCGGTCGCGCAATAATCCGCCACCAGCGAGGGCGCTTCAGGCGCCCTCGCTCCCCCACCTAGCGAAGAGATCCAATGGCCTTTCTGCTCCGCCGGCTGGTGTTCTACCTAGCGGCCTTCATCGCTGCGGCAACCATCAACTTCTTCCTGCCGCGCCTGATGCCGGGCGATCCGATCCAGAAGATGTTCGCCGGCGCCGGATCCGACCTGTCGCTGGAAAACCTCAACGCGCTGAAGCTCACCTTCGGCTTCATCGACGCGCCGATCGGCGAGCAGTATCTCGCTTATTTGAAGAGCGTTTTCACCGGCGATCTCGGCCGCTCCATCCGCTTCTTTCCGCTGCCGGTCACCGAGCTGCTCGGCCGCGCCCTGATCTGGACCGTCGGCCTTGTCGGCACCGCCACCATTATCGGCTTCACCATCGGCACGCTGCTCGGCGTCATGGCCGCCTGGCGCCGCGGCACCCGCTTCGACACCATCATCTCGCTGCTCTCGATCTTTTCGAGTTCGGTGCCGGCAGTGGTGGTCTCGCTGATCACCCTGTTCGCCTTCGGCTATACGCTCGGCTGGTTCCCCAACGGCTATGCCGCCGACCCGATGCTCGATCCATCCTGGGGGTGGGACTATGTCGGGAGCGTCCTCTACCACGGCACCCTGCCGATGCTGACCATGGTGATCGTGTTGACCGGCGGCTTCGCCGTGACCATGCGCAACAACATGATCAACCTGCTCGGCGAGGATTACATCGTCATGGGCCGCGCTAAGGGACTGTCCGACCGCGGCGTCATGCTCTGGTACGCGGCGCGCAACGCGCTGCTCCCCACTGTCTCGGCCCTCGCCATCTCCTTGGGCGCCGTACTCGGCGGCTCGCTGGTGACCGAGGTGGTGTTCAACTATCCCGGCATGGGCAACACGCTCTACCAGGCCATCCTCGCCCGCGATTACCCGGTGATCCAGGGCGCCCTGCTGATCATGACCGCGGCAATGCTGACCGCCAATTTTGTCGTCGATCTCAGCTACGTGCTGCTCGACCCACGCCTGAAGCGGGCCTGACCCATGACCCTCCTCACCCAATTGCTGCGCAACAAGAAGGCCCTGGTTGGGGTGACCATCCTCGCGATCGTTATCCTCGTCGCCATCTTCGCGCCGCTGCTCACCGAATACAGCCCGACCCAGCGCGTCGGCCGGCCGCATCAGGCGCCGTCGGCCGAGCATCTCCTCGGCACCACGCGGCTCGGCCATGACGTCTTCACCCGGCTGCTTTACGGCGCCCGCATCTCGCTCGCCGTCGGCTTCGGCGCCGGGCTGCTGATCACGGTGATCGGCACCGTGCTCGGCATCATTGCCGGCTACAAGGGCGGCGTGGTCGATGAGGTCATCACCTTCCTGACCAATATGGTGCTGGTCATCCCCAACCTGCCGCTGCTCTTGGTGCTCGCCGCCTTCATCGGCCAGGCGAGCCCGCTGGTCATCGCCGTCATCCTCGGCTTCACCTCCTGGGCCTGGGGCGTGCGGGTCACCCGCTCCGAGACCCTGTCGATCCGCCAGCGCGATTTCGTCAAATCCGCCGAGATGCTGGGCGAACCCAGCTGGCGCATCATGGCGTTCGAGATCTTCCCCAACCTGATCTCGATCGTCGGCATTAACTTCATCGGCAGTGTGCTGTTCGCCGTGATCACTGAGGCAACGCTCGAGTTCCTCGGGCTGGGCGACCCCAACACCGTCTCCTGGGGCATCATGCTCTACAACGCCCAGAACGCCTCGGCCCTCTCGGTCGGCGCCTGGTGGGACATTCTCACCCCCTGCTTCGCGCTGGCGGTACTCGGCCTTGGCCTCGCGCTGATCAACTTCGCCATCGACGAGATCGCCAACCCGCGGCTCAGGACCGGCGGCATGCTGGCGCGCTGGACCGGGCTGATCCGCCGTGGGGAGGGCACGCTGTGAACGACCCCGTCCTCTCGATCCGCAACCTCTCTATCGACTACATCGGCGCCACCACCGATTTCCATGCGGTGAAAAATGTCAGCTTCGACATCGGCAAGGGCGAGTTCTTCGGCCTTGCCGGCGAGTCCGGATGCGGCAAGAGCACCATCGCCTTCGCCATCAGCCGCCTGCATCGCCCACCGGCGCTGATCCGCACCGGCAGCCAGATCCTGCTCGATGGGCGCGACGTGCTCACCCTCGACGACCAGGCTTTGAAGCAGCTGCGCTGGCGCGAGGTCGCCATGGTGTTCCAGAGCGCCATGAACTCGCTGAACCCGGTGCTATCAATCGAGCGCCAGTTCTACGATGTGCTCAAAACCCATACCGGCATGTCGCGGCTATCAGCCCGGGCCCGCGCCGCCGAACTCCTCAAGCTCGTCGATATCCCGGCCGACCGGCTCTCGGCCTATCCACACCAGCTCTCGGGCGGCATGCGGCAGCGCGTCGTCATCGCCATCTGCCTCGCGCTCAACCCAAAACTCCTGATCATGGATGAGCCGACCACCGCGCTCGATGTGGTGGTGCAGCGCGAGATCCTCGAGCGCATCCACAAGCTGCGCCAGGAGCTCGGCTTCTCGGTGCTGTTCATCACCCACGACCTGGCGCTGATGGTGCAGGTCTCCGACCGCATCGGCATCATGCTGGAAGGCGAGCTGGTCGAGGTCAACGACGCCCAGGCGATCTACCGCACGCCGCAGCACGGCTATACGCGAAAGCTCTGGGCCTCGATCCCGCGCCTCACCGGCAAGCCGATCGCCGAGGTCACGCCATGACCGACACGGCCCCCATCCTCGCCCTCGACAATGTCTCGAAGGTCTTCAACCGCGGCGGCAGCACCGTGCATGCGGCGCGCGCCGTGTCGTTCGCGCTCCATCCCGGCCGCACCCTGGCGCTGGTCGGCGAATCCGGCTCGGGCAAGACCACCGCCGCCCGCCTGATCATGCGCGAATACCGCCCCGACCAGGGTCGCCTCCTGTTCCGTGGCGAGCCGATCGAGGGCAGTGCGGTGCGCGACATGAAGGCCTATCGCAGCGCCGTGCAGATGGTGTTCCAGGATCCATTCTCCTCGCTCAACCCGGTCCACACCATCCGCTACCACCTGGAGCGGCCGATGCGGCTGCACCAGCCGAGCCTGAAGGGTGCGGCGCGCGACGCCGCCATCGCCGAAGTGCTCACGCGGGTAAAGCTTGACCCGGCGCTGATCCTGCCGAAATACCCGCACGAACTGAGTGGTGGCCAGCGCCAGCGCATCAGCATCGCCCGGGCGCTGGCGGTGAACCCCGAGGTGATCATCGCCGACGAACCGACCTCGATGCTCGACGTCTCGGTGCGGCTCGGCATCCTGAACCTGCTCAACGACATGAAGCGGCAGCTCAAGCTCGCCGTGCTCTACATCACCCACGACATCGCCACCGCCCGCTATGTCGCCGAAGACATCATGGTGATGTATGCCGGCCAGATCGTCGAATGGGGCGAGACCGAAAGCGTGCTCGGCAACCCGCAGCACCCCTATACCCGCCTGCTCCTCTCTGCCGTCCCCGACCCCGACCGCCGCTTCGGCGACACCCGCTTCAGTGACGAGCTCGACCGCATCGACCTGATCCGCCGCCAATCGGCACTGGAGCAGCCGGAAGTGCGGGAGATCGGTCCCAACCACTTCATCCGGCCGATGCCGGTGTAGCTGTCGTCATTTTGCCGGTCGCGGGTTTACCCCCTACCTCGCCCCGCCCACCGGGTGTCATCCCAGCGAAAGCTGGGACCCATCTCACAGCCCGCGCTGGCGGATAGTTGGATCCCGGCTTTTGCGGGGATGACATCGAGTGGGTGGCTACGACAAGGCGGGACGGAAGCCGCTCAGATCCGCCGATACCCCGTCGGCTCGCCGCCTCCCAGGCGGCTGGTCCGTTCCACCACCTCGGCCAGCGGCTCGATCGCTACCGCCATGTGGAAGGAGTTGGCGTGGATGATCTCGCTCGGGCTGGTCAGCATCGCCACGTGCCCACGCCAGAACATCAGGTCGCCGCGCCGCAGTGCCGTGGTCGCGACCGGCTCGCCCATCGCGGCCTGCTGGTCGCTGTCGCGCGCACAGTCACGCCCGGCGGCATACAGCGCCTGCTGCACCAGCCCCGAGCAGTCGAGCCCCAGGCTTTCGCGCCCGCCCCACTGATAGGGCGTCCCGACAAACCGCTCGGCAACCGCCACATAGTCCGGCGCACGGTCGCCAACCGGCGCCAGATGCTCCGCGACGAACCAGCCGCCGGAGGTTTTCACAAACCGTCCCTCGCGTCCCTCCTCGGCCACCAGCGCGTTCAGCGAATAGAGTCCGACCGGCGGGGCCTTGATGCTGGGCGCACTGAACCCATAGGTCCGTAGTGCCCGTATTGTATGGGTCGGCGCGGCGCCGGGCGCCCCCAACGCCGCCGCTGCGACATAGCCGACATAGCCGTCCCGCCGCGCCTGCCCGAAGGCCCAGCCATCGGTCTCGTCCAGCACCTCGAACAGCTCGCCGAACAGCAGCTGATCGAGCTGCTCGGCCTCTGCCGAGGGCGTACGGCGCAGCGCCGCCGAGGGAATTCGTGCCTGCCGTACGCTGGTCTCGACATAACGGCCTGCGGGGACGATCCCCTCGAGCGACCGCGCAGCAATTCCATCACGGGCGAGGGTCAGGCGTGGATCGAGCAAGGTGGGGTGTCCCATGGAAAGTGGCGGCGCAGAGCCCGAAGCTAGCCCGCCATTTCACCCCTCACAACCCGAACCAGCGAGCCCGCCGCGATGCGCCGAAATGCTGCTTGTCGGTGCGGAGGCTCACCGAGGGCTCGTAGTAGTTGCCGGTGGGCTGCGGGCCGGAGAAGAAATCCACCTCGACCTTGCCGATACGGCCGCCGCCAAACTCGATGTAGCAGGTGCCGAACCCGTTGTACGGCACCGCCTCTCCGGTCTGCCTGAGCTTCGCCACCAGCGCGCTCGCTACGGCTTTCGCCGCGCCTTCAGCGAACACCCCAGCCTTCGGCGTGCCGGTCGCCGCCCCATCGCCCACGGCGTAGACATTGTCGTATTTCGTCTCCAGGGTCCGCGGATTGACCGGGATCCAGCCATTCTCGGACATGCCGCTCTCGAGCACCACCGGCGGCACCCGGTGCTTGGGGACGCCGAGGAACAGCTCGAACGGCATTTCCCGCCCGTCGTCCAGCACGGCGACATTGCGCGCATTGTCGACCGAAGCGACGCGCCGGCTCGGGATGAACTCGATGTCGCGTTCGGCGAAGGCGGCGAGCAGCGCCCGCGACGTTTCTGGCGACGGCGGCACCGGGCTACCGAGCGGCAGCACCAGCGAGATCCTGCAGTTCTGCCGCACGCCGCGCTCGACCAGGTAGTCATGCAGCATCAGCGCGCATTCGCTCGGCGCCGGTGGGCATTTGTAGGGCGCGCCGCATACCCCGATGATGGCGTTGCCGCTGCTGAAGTTCGGCAGCAGCTCGCGCAGCCGCTCCGCCCCCGGGATCGAATAGAATTCCGTGGTCCCGGCGAGCCCCGGCGTCGCCTCGAAATCGTACTCCGCTCCCAGCGCCACCACGAGATGGTCCGCTTCGAACACGCCGTTATCGGTGCTGACCCGCCGCGCCACCGGGTCGATCGCCGTGATGGTGCGCTTGAGCAGCTTCACCCCCGGCTTGGCATAGGCGCTGTATGGCATCCGCACCGCCTCGGCTTCGGCATGGCCGAACATCACGTCGAGCTTGGAAAAGCCGAACATGAAGGAATCCGATTTGTCGATCAGCGTCACGTCGATGCTGTCGCCCAGTTGCTCGGACAATAATGTCGTCAGTTCGAGGCCGCCAAAGCCGGCGCCAAGCACCAGGATGCGGGGTTTGCTGCTCATATCAGTCTCGCCGGTTGGTATTGCTGGATGGTGACGGAGGCGCCGGAAGCGCCTCCGCATTGTTGGCTCAGGTGAGCACCGGCTGCGGCACGATCCGGATGTAAGGCTTAGGCTCCTTCCACCCCTGCGGATAGAGCGTCTTGGCCTCGTCGTTCGACACCGAGCCGGCGATGATCACGTCGTCGCCTGGCTTCCAGTTCACCGGCGTCGCCAGGCGATGCTTGGCGGTGAGCTGCAGCGAGTCGATCACCCGCAGCACCTCGTCGAAGTTCCGGCCAGTGGTCATCGGATAGGAGATCACCAGTTTGATCTTCTTGTCCGGCCCGATGATGTAGACGTTGCGCACCGTCTGGTTATCCGCCGCGGTACGCCCATCCGAACTCGAGCCCGCCGAAGCCGGCAGCATGTCGTAGAGCTGGCTGATGGCCAGCGTCGGGTCGCCGATCATCGGGAAGTTCGGTGCCGTGCCCTGCGTCTCCTGGATGTCCATGGCCCAGCCGGCGTGCTTGTCCACCGGGTCGACCGACAGCCCGATCACCTTGACGCCGCGCTTGTCGAATTCCGGCTTCAGCCGCGCCATGTAGCCGAGCTCGGTGGTGCAGACCGGCGTGAAATCCTTGGGGTGAGAGAACATGATCCCCCAGTCATTGCCCAGCCACTGGTGGAACGAGATCCGCCCCATCGTCGTATCGGCGCTGAAGTCGGGAGCCATCACATTGATATTGAGAGTCATTTCGGTGTCCTTTGTCTCTGGAATTCGATTGCCGGGACACCTTAGGAAATCTATGTTCCGCCAGCGTTCCCCGACGGGGAACGCTTGGTGACGGCCCGTCAACTGGGCGCGGCAACAGCTCGGGGCGGTGCTGTCTTGCGTGTTTCGATCACTTTGCTCGGCCGCTTCGGCGTCAGCGTCGATGGCCGTCCGATCCCGACCGCTGACTGGCGGCGCGACCGGGCCGCCGCACTGGTGAAGTTTCTCGCCATCACCCCGGCGCATCGCCTGCATCGCGAACAGCTGATGGAAGCGTTCTGGCCCGAGCTCGATACCGAGGCCGCCGGCGCCAACCTGCGCAAGGCCATCCACTTCGCCCGCCGCACCCTTGGCGCGCACGAACTCATCACCCTTGGCAACGACGTCGTTGCGCTGGCGCCGGAAGCCGAGCTCAGCGTCGACACCGAACAGTTCGAGGCGGCGACCAGGGAGGCGCTGAGATCCCGCGATGCCGCCGAGTTCGAGCGGGCCGCCGACCTCTATCCTGGCCAGCTGCTGCCCGACGACATCTATGTCGATTGGCTCGACGCCCCGCGCACCCAGCTGCAGCAGCGCTACACCGAGCTGCTGCGCGCCGGCGCGCTGTGGCAACGACTTATTGCCCACGACCCCACCGACGAACAGGCGCAATGCGCCCTGATGCAGCGGGCCCTCGATGCCGGTAACCGGGTCGAGGCGATCCGCCAGTTCAACCAGCTGCGCGACAACCTCCACGCCGAGCTCGGCGTCGGCCCCAGCGCCGCGGCGATCGCGCTCTACGAGCAGGCCCTGGCGCTGTCCAGCGCCGAGCAGCCCGACCCATCCGACCGCATCCGCGCCTCGCTCGCCTGGGGCCTGGTGCACCTGCAGAGCGGCGAATTCGACCGGGCCAGCGAGATCGCCCGCGACACCCGCAACCAGGCGCTCGCCGCCAACCTCGCCCGCGAGGTCGGCCAGGCCAGTGCATTGCTCGGCCTCTCGGCCAATATGCAGCAGCGCTGGCCCGAGCTGTTCCGCTCCGAGTTCATCGAATGGGTGCGGGCCCGCCCCACCTTTGTCCGGCACGTCTTCGACGGCCACCTTTGCCTCTCGGAATTCTGCCTCTGCAGCGCGCACGGCCATGCCGGGATCGCCGCGCAGTCGCGCGAGCTGCTGGCTGTCGCCACCGAAGCCGAGTCCGTCGCCGGTCGCGGCCTCGCCAACCTGCTGCTGGGCGAAGTGGCGCTGTTCTCGGGTGAACTCGATGCGGCCGAAGCGCTGCTCGAGGATGCCGAAGACCAGTTGCTGGAAGCCGGCGCCGTCGCCGGCCGCGTCCTGGCGCTGGAACGGTTGGCCGAGATCGCCCTTGAACGCGGCCAGAAATGGCGCGCCAATCGGCTGATCCAGCGCGGGCTCGGCGAGGCCGAAGCCACCTGGCTGTCGCCGCACCTCAACATGCGCATGCAGGCGCTGGCGGTGCGCGCCGCGCCGACCCGCGAGAAGGCTGCGGAAGCCATCCTTGCCGGCGACCGGCTGCTGACCAATGGCGCCTGCCAGCCCTGCTCGATGGCGCTCCGCACTGCCTCAGTCATCGCACTGGTCGAGGCCGGACAGCTGCACGAGGTCGATCGCCGCCTCGCCGATGCCGAACGCATCGCCGGTATGTGGCATGGCGGCCCGTGGGCCGCGGCTTTATGGGAAGCCCGGGGCGTGCAGCGCCGCGCCCAGGGGCACGAGGTCCGGGCGCTCGCTGCCTTCGACGAAGCCGCCTCGCGCTACGCCGAACTCGGCCGCCCCCGCGACGCGGCGCGCTGCCTCGCCCGCATGAAAGACGCCGCCTAAATCACTTCAGCAACGAGCGACCCACATTCCCGCTTTCGCGGGAATGACCCGGTGGCGGCCGCTCGATCGCGAACGTCCTAGTCGTAGGTATCCTCGTCCGCCCTGGCGCTGATGAACCCCGCGGCGCCTGGCATGTCGGGTGCTTCGTCCTTGGCCGCCGGCTTCACCGGCTTGTCCTTGGCCTTCTGCGCCTCTTCATGCCTGCCGTGTCCGGCCGCGTCTTTCTTGTGAGCCTTGTGCTTGTCGCTCATGGCATCCTCCTGTTGCTGTGAAGGAGAACGCGCCAGCCCAGTTTTAGTGCCCCCCCTGCTCCCTCCCCCTTGAGGGTGGGTGGGGGTCCATCGGCGATCACCGCACCACCCCCTCCCTCAATCCCTCCCCTCCTAGCGGACGCGGCAGCGCCGCGGGGAGAGGGAAGCGAGGACTGGAGGATCGCTGCAGCCGCTCACCGCCCTAGCGCTGCCTGCTCCGAGGTGATCCTGTCCATCAGCGGGTCGAGTTCCGTGTTGACCGGCGCGTTCGCTGCCAGCCGCTGCTTCAGGAAGCCGATCGACTCCTCCAGCACTTCGTCGAGGTTCTCCGAGCAGTTAAAGTCGCCCGCGACCCGCTTCACCTTGGAATTGTCGAACAGCGCCGACCAGGTCTTGTCGCCGATCAGCGGCCCTTCCCAGGCCTTGTTGTAGGCGACCAGCGTGTCGGACGGCACATGCACGATATCAGGCGTCAGCCCGACGCCGCGGCCGATGGCATGATAGATGTCGTCCCAGCTATAGCCGCGGTCCGAGGTGATGTGGAAAATCTCGCTCAGCGCCCCGTCCTTGCCGAACAGGTTGACGAACGGCACGGCGAAATCCTTCGAGCGCGTCAGTGTCCAGGGCGAAGTGCCGTCGCCGGCAACGATCACGGGTTTGCCCTGCTGCATGCGGCGGATGACGATATCGCCCTCGCCCATCATTGTCGGCAGCCCGGTGCGCACCGTGTGGCTCGGCCGGACGATGGTCCATGGCAGGTTCTTCGCCTCGGCCAGCAGCTTTTCGCAGGCGATCTTGGCCTGGCTGTAGCCCCAGTAGGGGTTCACCGCCGGGGTCTGTTCGGTGATGATGTAGTGCCGCGCCGGCTTCTCGTAGACCGAAGCCGACGAGATGAAGATGTACTGCTTGGTGTTGCCGGCAAAGGTGGCGATATCCTCGGCCATCTGCTCGGGGGTGAACACCATGAACTGCGCCACCACGTCGAACTTGTGCCCGCCCAGCGCACGGTAGGCCGCCTGGTCCTTCATGTCGCCGACGATCGAGGTCACCCCCTTCGGCAGCGCCGCATCGCGCTGCCCGCGGTTGAACACACTGACCTTGTGCCCTTGGCTGACCGCATATTCGACGCATGGCAGCGAAATCTGCCCGGTACCACCGATGAAAAGTACGCTGAGACTCATGAAATCCTCCTCGAGTATGAGGAGCGTACCTCATAACCGGTCCGCCGCGACTGCAACCTTCGACGCAGCCCGGGGCGCCAAGCCATTCAGCGATTGTGCGCACGCGAACAACCGCCTACCACTTCTTGTCGACGCGCCGGATCTGGGCACGGCAAGTCACCTGATCACCTCGGGACCGTAGCTTGATCAACATCGTCATCCCGATGGCCGGCCGCGGCTCGCGTTTCGAGGGCACCGCCGAACGCGTGCCCAAGCCGCTGATCGAGGTGCAGCCCGGCCGCCGGATGATCGAGTACGTGGTCGATTACCTGCGCCTCGCCGAACCGCACCGCTTTATCTTCGTCTGCCAGGCCGAGCACGCCCGCCGGCACCGGCTGGCCGAACTGTTCGCCACCCTGGCCCCCAGCCATGAACTGGTGCTCACCGACGCGGTGACCCGCGGCCCCGCAGCGACAGCGCTTCTTGCGGCGCCCCTGCTCGGGCCGGATGATGAGTTGCTCGTCGCCTATTGCGATTGCTTTTTCACCATCGATGTCTCGGCCTTTCTCGGCCGCCTGCGCGGTGCATCGGCCGATGGCGGCGTGCTGATCTTCCCCTCGACCCAGCCGAGCGATGCCTATGCCCTTGTCGATCCGCAGGGACGCATCTCGCAGATCGTCGAGAAAGAGGTGATCAGCGGCGACGCCGTGGCCGGGCTGTTCTATTTTCGCCGTGGCGAGGCGTTCGTCGGCGCGGCCGAGGCCGCCATCGCCGCCACCCCGGCTGACCGGGAGGCGTTCGTTTCAAACGTCTGCGACCGCCTGATCGCCGATGGCGGCACCGTTCTCGGCCAACGCATCGATCGCCGCCAGTGGATCGAAATGGGCACCCCGGCTGACCTCGCGCTCTCCCGCCAGTGGCTCGCGACGCATCGGCCGACGGCAATGCCAGGCCGCCGAGGGTGAGGGCGATGAAGCCGCTCAAGCCGCGCTATCGGCGCACCTGGTCGCGCCCCATCGCGACGCTGACCCGGGGGTTCGCCCGCAATCCCAAGCTGGCCTGGCAGCTGGTGCGCAGCGGCATGAACCTTCGCAACACCCAGAACCTGCGCCGCTTCAGCCTCGCCATCCATGGCCGCGACTTCCTGGCCGACATCTACGCGGTGGCGCGCGAGGTCGGCATTCGGCCCTATCTGATGTGGGGCACCCTGCTGGGGGCGGTGCGCGATGGCCGTCCGATCCCGCACGATACCGATATCGACCTCGGCCTCAGCGCCGCCGACTATGCCCATAAGGTCGCCTTCGTTTCCGGCATGGTCGAGCGCGGCTACTTCTTCGTCCTCGACGAGCGCTACAAGTTCCGCCTGCTGCGCCGCGATTACGTGCTGCACGCCGATTTCGACGTCTTCTATCCGGCCGGCGGCGAGATGATCTGCCTGAACCCCCTCGATGGCGTTTACCAGGGCGCCCGTTTTCCACTCCAGAGCTTCGATCGCCTGCGCGAAATCGAAATCCTCGACGGCCTCAAGGTGCTGATCCCGGATCCGCCGGAGCGCCTGCTCGAAATCATCTACGGAGCGGACTGGCGAACCCCCAACCCCGGCTATGTCGGCACCACCGACCTCGCCAACCCACTCCGCATCGCCAAGGGCGAGCCCATTCCGCCGCTGCCGGAGGGGCCCCCAGGTCAGCCGCCGCCCTTCTCATAGGGCTGACCCAAAGCCGCCGGAGCGCCGCTGCGGGTCGCCGACACCGCCAGCACTACGATGGTCAGCACATAGGGCAGCATGATCAGGAACTGCAGCGGCACGCCGCTTGGCAGCAATTGCGCCCTGAGCTGCAGCGCTTCCGCCGCCCCGAACAGCAGCGCCGCGACCAGCACCCCGAACGGGTGCCGGCGTCCGAGGATCAGGATGGCGAGGGCGATATAGCCCCGCCCCGCCGTCATATTGTCGAGGAACACGCCCGTCGCACTGATCGACAGGAACGCGCCGCCGAGCCCGGCCAGCGCCCCGCTCACCGCCACCGCCGCATAGCGGATGGCGATCGGATCGAGCCCCAGCGTCTCCGCCGCCTCCGGATGCTCGCCTACCGCCTTGATCGACAGCCCGATGGTCGAGCGCTGCATCACCAGCCAGCCACCGAGCACCAGCGCCAGTGACAGATAGGTCAGCGGGTCATGCTGGAACAGCAGCGGCCCGAGGATCGGGATCTGCCCCAGCGGCCCGAAATCGATCGGCGCAAACGGCGTGATCCGCGGCGAGGCGGTGCCCGAGCCGAAGGCCAGGCGGAAGAAATACGCCGAAACCCCGAGCATCAGCAGGTTGAAGGCGATCCCCACCACCACCTGGTTGGATCGAAGCGTCACTGCATAGAACGCCAGCCCCAACCCCGCGATGGCGCCGATCAGCACCGCGACGCCCGCGCCGAGCCATAGGTTGCCGCTGAAGTGCACGGTGATGAAGCCGGTAAAGCAGCCGATCAGCATCATGCCCTCGAGCCCGATATTCAGCACTCCGGACTTTTCCGCGAACATCCCGCCCAAAGCCGCGAGGAGGATCGGGATCGACAGCCGGACGCTCGCGGCGATGAACCCGGCGAGGACCGGATCAGCAAGCCACTCCATGGTTCAGCTCCCTGTCACGGCGCGGCGGCGGAACAGCCGCGGCAGGGCGTTCTGGCCGATCAGCAGCAGCACCACCAGGGCCTGGATCACCGTGGTCAGCGCGCTCGGCACTCCGGCCGCCGATTCCATGGTGGTCGAGCCGATCTGCAGCGCCGCGAACAGCACTGCTGCCGCCAGCACCCCGAGCGGATTGGTCTGGCCGAGCAGCGCCACGATGATTGCCGTATAGCCAAAGCCCGGCGACAGGTTCTCGATCATCCGCCGCTGCACCCCGGCGACCTCGGAGAAGCCGGCGAGCCCCGACAGCGCCCCGCAGATCAGGAAGCCGGTCCACAGCGCCGCCTTGACGTTCATTCCGGTATTCTCGGCTGCGCGTGCATTGTGCCCGACGGCCCGCAGGCGAAACCCCGCCACCGAACGCCACAGGAACACCTGCGCGACGATCGCCACGACGACGACGAGCAGCAATCCGGCATGGAGCCGCGTGCCCTCGAGCAGCATCGGCAGCCGCGCCTCGGCCGCGAGCCGCGCCGTGCGCGCCAAGGGCGAGCCCGGATCCTGCAGCGGCCCATGCAGCAGGTAGCCGACGAAGTAGATGGCGATGTAGTTGAGCATGATGGTGGTGATCAGCTCGTCCGCCCGGAACTTCAGCTTCAGTACCCCGGCGATCGCCGACCAGCCCGCCCCGGCGACCGCCGCCGCGAGAGCCATGGCCGGCAGCACCAGCCATTGCGGCTGACCGCCGAGCTGCAGCCCCATCCAGGCCGCCGCGACACCGCCGATGAACAGCTGCCCCTCGGCCCCGACATTGAACACCCCGGCGCGGAAGGCCAGTGCGATGCCGATGCCGCAGAACGCCAGCGGCACCGTGCGGATCGCTGTCTCGGCGAGCCCATTGGTGCTGCCCAGCGAGGCCTCGAACAGGCTGAGATAGGCGAGCACCGGGTCGCGCCCGATCGCCGCGATCAGCAGCGCCCCGATGGCGAAGGCGGCAAGCACGCAGAGCATGCCCGACAGCACCGAGCGTGGCAGCAGCCAGCGTCGGGCGAAACCGATAGCGGCCGCCGATGCACTCTCGCTCATGCCGTTCTCCCGGCCATCAGCAGCCCCAGTTTCTCGACGCTGAAATCGGCTCGCGCCACCACGCCCGTCACCTGTCCCTTGAACAGCACGACGATCCGGTCGGCCAGCGCCAGCACCTCGTCGAGCTCGGTCGAAATCAGCAGCACCGCCGCCCCGGCGGCGCGCCGCTTGAGCAACTGGCTCTGCAGGAACGCCGTCGCCCCGATATCCAGTCCGCGCGTCGGCTGCACCGCAACCACCAGCCGCGGGTCACGGCTCAGCGCCCGCCCCAGCACCACCTTCTGCTGGTTGCCGCCCGAGAGCGAACCGATGGCCTGTTCAACGCTGCCCAGCCGCACATCGTAATCGGCCACCAGTTGCGCCGCAAAAGCCCGCGTCTCGCCCTGCCGCCGCAGGCCCCAGCGGGCAAAGCGCGGCCGCCCGGCTTCTTCAGCCACGGCATTGTCGGTGACTGACAGCTTTTCGAAGATCGCCGTGCGGTGCCGATCTTCCGGGATATGCGCCAGCCCCGCCGCGATCCGCTCGGCTACCGGCCGGTGCGTCATCTCGACCCCGTCGATCAGCACCCGCCCGGTATCGGGCCGCTGCAGTCCGACGATCGCCTCGGCCAGCTCCTGCTGGCCATTGCCGTCGACCCCCGCCACCGCGACGATCTCGCCGGCGCCGACCGAGAGGCTCACCCCCTCGAGCCGCCGCACCCCGCGCGCGTCGGTCAGCCCCAGCCGATCGACCTCCAGCAGCGGCCGTCCGGCAACGGGCATGCCCTCGAGCTGCGGCAGCGTCACCTCGCCGCCCACCATCATGCGGGCAATCTCGCGCGGTTCGGTTTCGGCCGTCCGCAGCGATCCCGCCACCTTGCCGCGCCTGAGCACGGTGATCCGGTCGGTGACCGCCATCACTTCATTGAGCTTGTGCGAGATGAAAACGATCGCCGTCCCGGCGGCTGCCAGCGCGCGCAGCACGGGAAACAACGCCGCCGCCTCCTGCGGCGTCAGCACCGCGGTCGGCTCGTCCAGCACCAGGATTTTTGCGCCGCGATAGAGCGCCTTGACGATCTCCACCCGCTGCTGGCTCGCCACCGACAGCTCGCCGGCCAACGCCCGCGCATCGACCGCTAGGCCGTAGCGAGCGCCCAGCGCGTCGATCTCGTCGGCCAGTTGGTCGAGGCGCGGAAACCAGGTCCGCACCTCCTTGAGCCCCAAGGCGATGTTCTCGGCGACCGTCAGCGTCGGCACCAGCATGAAGTGCTGGTGCACCATGCCGATACCGAGCCGCCGCGCCTCCAGAGGGCCGTCGATCGTGACCGGCTGCCCGCCGATCTCGATCGACCCGGCCTGCGGCTGGATCAGCCCGGCCAGCGCCCGCATCAGCGTGGTCTTGCCGGCGCCGTTCTCGCCGAGCAGCGCGTGAATCTCTCCCGGCTCTACGGCGAAGCTCACATCGTCATTGGCCACCACCGGGCCGAAGGCGACGCGGATGTTCCGCATCGCCACCGCCGCGGCTGCGATCAGTTGTGACACTGCCCGCTTACTGCACTTCGCTGGTATCGAGCGGCACCTCGAACGTGCCGGCCTTGATCGCCGCGATCTTGTCTTCGACCGCCTTCAGCACCGCCGGATCGACATTCTTGTCGAGCCCGTGGAAATCGGCGAGCCCGACCGAGTTGGCGGCAACGCCATACGACCAGTTCTCGCTCTTCCAGGTACCGTCGATCACTGCCTGGCCGACTGCCGTCACCAGCGGCCCGAGGTCCCAGGTGACGCTGGTCAGCACCGCCTCGGGGCCGAGATGGTTCTGGTCGGTCATGGCGCCGAGCGCGAACACCTTCTTGGTGATCGCCGCATCGATCACCCCGACGCCTTGTGCGGAAAGCACGTCGGCGCCCTGCTCGACCTGGGCAATGGCGGCTTCCTTGGCCTTGGGCGGATCGAACCACGAGCCGATGAAGGTATGGAGTACCTTGATCTCGGGTTTCACCTCCTTGGCGCCCGCCTCATAGGCGTGCAGGTTCGCCAGCATATTGGGCGCCGGCATGCCGCCGACCCAGCCGACCGAGCCGGTCTTCGAAGTCCCGGCCGCCAGCATCCCGGCGAGGTAGGCGCCCTGGTAGTCGGGGTTGGAATAGGTGCCGAGGTTCGGCGCCAGTTCCGCTGCCGTGCCGGCCATGAAGGTGGTGTCGGGGAAATCCTCGGCGGCATTGAGCGCCGCATCGCCGAACGAGAAGCTGTGCGCGAAGATCAGCTTGTAGCCGCGCTCGGCGAAATCACGCAGCAGCCGTTCGGCATCGGCGTCGGTGACGTTCTCGACATAGGCGACTTCCGCCCCCAGCGCCTTGCCGGCGGCTTCGAGGCCGTTATAGCCCACCGAGTTCCAGTCATTGTCGGTGATCGGACCGGGCAGGATCATCGCGATCTTGAGATCGGCGGCCAGCACCGGGGTGCTCAGCGCGGTGGTCGCGACGAGCAGCAGCGCCGCCTGCGCAAAGCGCCGGCGTGAGAGTGTCATGAAGGATGTCATCTGTTCTTCTCCTGTATCGCGCACTGCGCGGGAACGATGGGCCCCGCCAGCCCTTCGTCCCGCATTCGGGGTCGCAGTGCGAGACCCGGATGGTAATGCTGCTAACGTTGTCGTCAATTGTCACAAAGACGTGTGGATGACAGGCAGCCCCTGCGTTGGGCGCATGGCGCCTTCGTCCCGCGATCGCTAGTTCGGTGCCGAAAGAGCACCCCCCACCCTGTCCCTCCCCCGCAAGGGGGGAGGAGACCAAAACACTGACGCTGGTGGGAGCGTCTCCCTCCCCCTTGCGGGGAGGGGACAGGGGAGGGGGTGCTCTGTGCGCACCGGCCTGTCCGCCGCGTGTCGCAAGCAGCTAGCCTCAGTCCCGCTTCACCTTGCGGATCGCCCCGGCCTGCGGATCGTAGCCGCGGGCCGCGAGCAAAAACGCCACCGCCGCACACCCCGCCACCACGCCGAACGAGGTGAGATTGAGCTGGCCGTACATGGCGAAGCGGATCAGCTCCACCGCATGGGTGAACGGGTTCACCACGCTCAGCCAGTAAACGATCTCAGCGCCGGACTCCCTGAGTTTCCACAGCGGGTAGAGCGCCGAGCTCAGGAAAAACATCGGGAACACCACGAAGTTCATCATCCCGGCAAAGTTCTCGATCTGCGGCGTGTAGACCGACACCAGCAACCCGATCGAGCCCAGCATCAGCCCGGCAAGGATGATCGCCGGAATGGCGGTCAGGTAGCCCAAATCCGGCACCCCATAGCCGACCAGTTTCGCAACGATGAGGAACGCATAGGCCTGCAGCAGCGCCAGGATCGTGGCGCCGGTGATCTTGGCGAAGAGGAGGAAGCCGCGCGGCAGCGGCGTCACCAGCATCACCCGCATCACCCCGGCCTCGCGGTCATAGACCATCGACAGCGCCGACTGCATGCACTGGAACAGGATGACGATGCCCACCAGCCCCGGCAGGATATATTCCTGGTAGGGCGTATAGGTCTGGTACGGCGGCACGATCGAGACGCCGAGCAGGTCGTGCAGGCCGGTGGCGAAGACGATGAGCCACAAGGCCGGGCGCACCAGCGCCGAGAGCAGCCGCTCGGTCTGGCGCAGGAATTTGGCGATCTCCCGCCAGGTGATGGCGTAGACCCCAAGCCACAGGTGCTGCACGCTTACTGACACTTGTGCTCCGGCTCATCGGTGCCCAGCGTATCGAGCACGTTGGTCTGGTGCAGAAAACCTTCGAGCGGCGCTTCGGCGATGACGGCGTTATGCGTTGCGAGCACGATCGGGAACCGCATCTGCCCGTCCCACGGCCGGAAGTTGAGCTGCACCCCCTTGGCCCCATCGATCTTCAGCCGGTTGCCGCGGATATAGTCGGCGATCTTCTGGTATTCGCCGGTCCGCGCCTTGGCGTAGGCCGTGACGATGGCCTTGGCGGCGATCCAGCTCGACCAGTCCTGCCCGGTCATCCGCCGCCCCTTGGTCAGCGTCTCGAAGCGCGAGGTCACCTGGGTCGAGCCATCGCGGTCCCAGCTCCACTGCCACTCGGCGGCGACCAGCCCGGTCGAGCCCACCACCAGCCGTGGCAGCTGTGTGTCGTAGGGCAGGTAGCGCGAGAACTCGCCCTGGTGGTCGGCGACGAACACCACGTCGTAGTCGGCATTGCCGGTGATCAGCAGCGAGTTGTTCCGCTCGCGATTGGCCGGGTCGGTGGCGAGGGTGAACTCGCGCTCGTCGACGATATTGAAGCGCTGCCGCTCGGCCGAAGCGCGGAACGCCGCCGCCATCGCCTTGTCGCGCGGCTCGGCCCCCACCAGCATCAGCACCTTGGTCCAGTTGCGGGTACGGAGCAGTTGCACCATGGCGTCGGACAGCATGCGGTCCGAGGCGGCAGTGTGGAGGAGGTTCGGATAGCAGCGCTGGCGCAGGTAATCCTCCGGCGCCGTGGCATTGAGCAGCGTCACCGGCCACTCGCGGGTTTGCCCGGCCACCTGGTCCACCAGCTCGGCCGGCAGGTCGAGAATGACGAACTGCTCCCCCGCCTTCACCATCTCGTCGAGCTTGGCCACCAGCGAGGCCGCATCGGTCGCTTCCTGGTGATCCAGCACCACCTGCTGGTCCACCGCGTCCGACACCACCTTCATCTCCTCGACCCCCATCGTCGCCCCGTCGATCGGGTTGCCGCCGGGCGCGATTTCGATGCGCGTATAGACGAGGTCTGGGTGATAGCGCGGATCGTCCTGCAGCCCCAGATAGCCGATCTTCACCTCTGCAGAAAATGCGGCGCCGCTGAAAAGCAGCGACGCCGCCAGGGGGAGGAGGCGGAGAAGCAGTCTTGATTTCACCCGGCTGCGCCCCAGCGTCCCCTCTCCCCGCGGCGCTACCGCGTCCGCTAGGGGGGAGAGGGTCAGGGTGAGGGGGCCTTGCCCCAAGCGCGGTGCGAAGGAAGGCCCCCTCACCCGGCGCTTCGCGCCGACCTCTCCCCCTCGGGGCGCTACCGCGTCCCCAAAGGGAGAGGTGATCCGCGACACCATCCGCGAGACATCAATCATCGATCACCACCGAATGCGGGACGCGTCCCACCGGCACCGACTTGATCGGCTTCATCGAAGCCATGTCGATCACTGTGATGTCGTCCGACAGCCCGTTCGCCACATAGGCCCGGGACTCGTCGCTACTGAGATCCACCGACCAGGCGCGCTTGCCCACCAGCACATATTGCAGCACGTCGTGCGTCTTGCCGTCGATGATGACGATATGGTTGGCGCGCCCCAGGCTGAGCAGGATCTTGCTGCCATCCTTGGTCACCGCCATCCCCACCGGGGTCACGTCTTCCTCGCGGAAGCCGGGCGGCACGAAGATCAGGCTGTCGCCCTTGATCTCGTTGCTGGCCGTATCGATGATGTAGATCTCCGATGACAGCTCGCAGCTGACCCACAGTTCCGTTCCATCCGGTGTCAGGATGAAGCGGCGCGGCCGGGTGCCGACGAGGATGTTCTTGGTCACCGCACCGGTGGTAGTGTCGACCACATGCACCATGTCGGCAACTTCCGAGGTCACGTAGGCGGTCTTGCCATCCGGCATCACCAGCACGCCCTCCGGCTCGGCCCCGGTCGGGATGTCCTGGATGGAGACCCGTGTCTCCATGTCGATCGCCTCGAGCCGCGAGTCCTCTTCATTCGAGACGTAGATCACCTTCTCGTCCGGCGAGAAGGCGAACACTTCCGGCGACGGCCCGGTGGGGATCGAGTCCACCACCTCGAGGCTCGCCACGTCGATCACGTCGATTGCGTCATCGTCACCACAGGCGACGTAGAGCAGCTCCTTGGCCGCATTGAAGTGCATGTCGCGCGGCCGCCGCGAGGTGGCGATGCGTTTCACCACCGCCAGCGACTGGTCGAGCACCACCACTTCGTTGCCCTTCTCGGTGGAGACGAAAATCATCCCCGTACCCTTGGCGACGGCACGCCGCACCGCGCTTGCAGCAAGCAGTGCCGTCGCCGTCGCGACGAATGTGCGTCGGGTGAACCTCATTTGACGATGAACTTCCCCTTGAGGCCGCGGTTCTCGTAGCCCGGCACGTAGATTTCATACTCGCCCGGCCGGATCGGCACGAACGAGATGTTGAAGGTACCGGCATCGTCGAACTCGATAGAGTAGAGGCCCCACACCTTGGTCTCGAGGTCGTTGACGACGATCTGGTTGATCCACGAGTTGCGGAACAGCTCGGGCGCCACTACGGCGATCTCCTCATTGCCATCCGAGGTGATATCGAGCTGGTAGTATTTGCCGGTCTCGAGCTCCCACACCTCCTGCGAAAACTTCAGATCCACCGTGTTGATTTCGAGCGTCAGGTCGGTGCCATTGGCGGCCAGATTACCCTCCGCCTGCGCCCCACCGGTGAACAGCAGAGCAGCAGTCGCGGCGACGAGAAGTTTGTGCATTTGGTGGCCCCCCATAGGCAGTTTCGATCAGCGTTATCGCAATTTACAATCTGCTGTCCCGACACGCACCAGCAACCCGCCAGCCGCAATACATGATATAGCCAAGCCCAATGATCCCGGGTGCTAGCGCTGCACCCACCACTGCTATTCTCGCGTTACCAGGGAGGAACCATGCGCAAAATTCTACAGGCCGCTCTGCTGGGGATGACCCTCGCGATCGGCTTCACCTCCGGTGCCTTCGCCCAGCATGGCGAGCCGGAAAAACTGTCGCTCGGCGTGCAGGCCACCGGCACGGTGAAATGGGAGCTGGCCGCCATGCAGGCGCTCGAGCTCGACAAGAAGCATCACCTGAAACTCGACATCCGCGACGTCGCTGACAGCAAGGCCGGCCAGATCGCCCTGCAGGCCAAAGAGGTCGACGTTATCCTGTCCGATTTCGTCTGGGTCTCGATCCAGCGCCACCAGGGTAACATGGTCACCATGGTGCCGCACTCGCTGACCGTCGGCGGGCTGATGGTCGATCCCGCCGCCGGCATCGCCAGCGTCGCCGATCTCAAGGGCAAGACCCTCGCCGTCTCCGGCAGCCCGGTCGACAAGAGCTATGTCATCCTCGCCGCCTATTACAACAAGCTGACCGGCGGCAACCTCACCGAGGATGCCGATGCCAAGTTCGGCGCTCCGCCGCTGGTCAACGAGCTGATCACCGGCGGCCAGGCCCAGGCGGCGCTCAACCTCTGGAACTGGAACTCGCGCGCCAAGCTGGCGGGGAAGACCGAGCTGATCTCGGTCGCCACGATGCTCGCCGATCTCGGCGTCTCCGAAACCCCGCCGCTGCTCGGCTGGGCCTTCTTCGACGAGACCGGTCGCGACAAGAAGGCCGCCATCAAGGGCTTCCTCGATGCCAGCTTCGAGACCAAGAACGCGCTGCTCACCGACGATGCACTGTGGGACAAGATCCGCGACGTGATGAATGTCGGCGATGACGACAAGCTGTTCGCCCAGCTGCGCGATGACTACCGCGCCGGCATCGTCACCAAATACGCCGCCTCCAGCATGCAGCCGGCCGAAGAATCCTTCGCCGTCATGGCCAAGTTCGGCGGCCCCGACGTCGTCGGTGACTCGACCGAACTGGCCGACGGCACCTTCTGGAAAGGCTATCGCAAATAGCCGTTGAACTGCGCGACGGCAGGACCGCAGCCGTAATCCCTGACAAGCAGCAGCAGCGCGCGGCGAGACGAGGCATCCCCCTCGAGCTCGTCAGCCTGCTACTGTTGCTGGCTGCCTGGCAGATCCTCGCCATGCTGTTCCCGTCGCGCCTGTTCCCCACCCCGATCGACGTCGGCGCCCATGTCTGGACGCTGGCAACGACGGGAAAGCTCCTGCCCGATCTCGGCAAGACCCTGACCCGCGCCGTCATCGCCTTCGTCATCGCGATGGCGCTCGGCACCGCCATCGGCATCGGGCTCGGCCGCTCGCGCGTCGCCGACCGGCTGTTCTCCGCCTGGGTGGTGGTCGGCCTCAACGTCCCGGCGATCGTCATCGCCATCGTGCTCTATATCTGGCTCGGCCTCACCGAGTTCGCGCTGATCCTTGCCGTGGTGCTCAACAAGCTGCCGCTGGTCATTGCCACCATCCGCGAGGGGGTGCGCAGCTTCGATCCCGCCTATGACGATCTCGGCCGCGCCTTCCGCATGCCGTTCCTGCGCCAGTTGCGGTTGATCGCCGTGCCGCAGCTGATGCCGTTCGTCCTCGCCGCGGCGCGCACCGGGCTCAGCCTGATCTGGAAGATCGTCCTCGTCTTCGAGGTGCTGGGCTCCGATGGCGGCGTCGGCTTCCGCATCTCGGTGTTCTTCCAGTTCTTCGACATCAAGGGGATCTTTGCCTACACCACCGCCTTCATCCTGGTGGTCTTCGTCTTCGAGTACCTGATCCTCCGGCCGCTCGAGCGCCGGGTGCTGAAATGGCGGCAGCCGCGATGAGTGGTCCCCGTCTCGATATCGCCATCGCCGGCAAGCGCTTCGATTTCCTGCCCGAGCCGCTGCTCGAGCGCTTCGAGCTCATGGTCGAGCCCTCCTCGGTGGTGGCGCTGGTCGGCCCCTCGGGCGTCGGCAAATCCACCCTGTTGCGCATGGTCGGCGGCATCGACAGGCTGTTCTCGGGCAACATCAGTGTCGACGGGACGCCAGCTGCCGCTGCCCCTCCCGCAGGGTTCGTATTCCAGGATGCCCGTCTCCTCCCCTGGCTCACGGCCAACGACAACATCCGCGCCGTCCGCCCCCAAACCACCGAGGCCGAGGCCATCGAGATGCTCGGCCGGGTCGGCCTCAGCGGTTTCGAGCACTACTTCCCGCACGAGCTGTCGGGCGGCATGCAGCGGCGTGTCGCGCTGGCTCGCGCCTTCTCGGTCAATCCGCGTCTCCTGCTGCTCGACGAGCCCTTCGTCTCGCTCGACCGCACGCTGGTGCGCGAGATGGAGGAGGTGCTGTTCGGGCTGATCGCGGCGAGCCGCCCCACCGTGCTGCTGGTCACCCACCTGCCCGAGGACGCGGCGATGCTCGCCGACCGCGCCATTGTGCTGAGCGGCCGCCCCGCCCGCATCGCCGCCGATTACCGCTTCGATATCCCGCGTGGCCAACGCAGCCGCGAGCAGCGCGAGGCCATCGCCAACCAGATCGCCGCCTCGGTCGGCACCGGGGAGCATCAGCTGCCATGACCGATCCCGTCCTCACCCTGACCGATGTGAGAAAGTCCTATGGCAGCCACGAAGCCCTGAAGGGCGTCTCACTCGACATCGCCCCGGGCGAGATCGTCGGCCTGCTCGGCCCCAACGGCGCCGGCAAATCCACCCTGTTCCAGATCTGCTCGGGCCTGTTCTCCCCCGATGGCGGCGCGGTCAGGCTGTTCGGCATGGGCTACAAGGACAACGCCTCCGAGATCCTCAAGCAGCTGGGCGTGGTGTTCCAGTCGCGTTCGCTCGATCTCGATATGAGCGTTCGCGCCAACCTCAAATTCCACGGCAACCTGTTCGGCCTCTCCGGCAAGCTGCTCAACGAGCGCATCGACAGCGCCGCGGCGTTCTTCGCCGTCACCGAACTGATCGACAAACCGGTCCGCACCCTTTCGGGCGGCAACCAGCGCCGCATCGAGATCGTCCGCGCTACCCTCAACATGCCCTCGCTGCTGCTGATGGACGAGCCCTCGGTCGGCCTCGACCCCAGCACCCGCAAACTGCTCGGCCAGCACATCCGCGGGCTGCGCGATACACACCAGACCTCGATCCTGTGGGCCACCCACCTGGTCGAGGAAGTCGAACACGCCGACCGCATCGCCCTGATCGTTGCCGGCAAGATCATCCGGGTGGGCACACCGGCGGAGATCATCGCCCCGGCAGGGACGGAGACACTGGCGGATGCCTATATCGCGCTGACCGGGGTGAAGCCGGTGGCTGTGGTGGAGTAACTGCTACCGCTGGTGGCTGTGGACCCCCACCCTTAATCCCTCCCCGCAAGGGGGAGGGAGACGCGTGCTGCAATGTCGGTGTGAGGGTCTCCCTCCCCTTGCGGGGAGGGGACAGGGGTGGGGGTCAGCGCGCGCCGGCCCATCATGCGGCAGCCCTACCTATAATTCCGCGGATCGGTCTTCCTGAACTCCCACGGCGCATCGATCTTCGCCCCCGGCTGGAACACCCCAATCGCCGCCGCCTTGGCTTCCGCCTCCTCAGCCAAGTAATCGTCGCCCTGCTCGACGAAGGCTCGCGCCATACCGAGCCGTACCAGCTCGGCGCCGATATCCTTGCCCGCCGATATGCACACTCCGTAACGCCGGTTGAACTTGTCCGGCTCGCCTGGCGTCAGCGTGCAGCTGGCTTCGCCCGAGGCAATCAGCTCGCCCAGCGCCTGCCGCGCCGCGCCATAGCAATCCCACAGGAGGTCTCCGACAAAGCATTTCTGCGGCCGCTCCGGGGCGTCCACCGCCCAGAGGATCACCCGCTGCTTTTCCACCATGACGATATCGGCATCGACCACCTTGGCCGCCCCGCTCACCACTTCCTGCGCCGTAGCACCCGACACCGCCGAGATCAGCGCCAACGCGGCAAGGCTCAGTTTCCCATGCATCATTCCGCCCCCTGCACCCGCCCGTCCGGCAGGATATTGCGTGTGTACGTCGCGTCGGCAAACTGCTCGAGCTTCAGCCTGGCCCGAGTGAAGCGGTTGTCGCTCAGCACCGCGCCGGCAAAATCGGCATTATCGAGCGCCGCGCCGTAAAAGTCGGTCTGCGACACCTTGGCGTCCGCGAAACTGGCTCCCGCCGCCGTCGCCTGCAGGAACCCGGCGCTGGTAATGGTGGCGCCGTCGAATTTCGTCCGGCCGAGACTCGCTTTCTCGAAATTAGTGCGCTCCAGCGAGGCGCCGGTGAGGTCGGCATTGTTGAGCCGCACCTCCTTCATCACCGCCCAGTCGAGATCGGCGCCGCGGAGGTCAGCGCCGGTCAGCCGCGCATGCTGCATGCGCGTGGCGGTGAGGTCGGCCCTCCCAAGCTTGGCGCCGGACAGTTGCGCCTCGTAGAACATCGCGTCCTTGAAATGCCCGCCGCTCAAGTCGGCGCGGCTCAGATCGGCGAGGTTGAAGTTGGCCCCCTCCGCCATTGCCCCGCTGAGCTTGGCGCCCTTGAGGGTGGCGCGGTGAAAGCTGGCATTGCTGAGGTTGGCCCCGCTTAGATCAACGCCGCTGAGGTCGAGCTTCTTGAAGCTTTCATTGCTCAGATCGCACCCGCGACACTCGGTGCGGGCGCCGCTCCGCAGCTCGTCCGCCGGGCTGGCCAAGGCTGCACCCGGCACCAGCACCAGCAACGCCAACAGCCCCATGCGCATCGGGTCTCTCCTCATCGTACTGGCCTCGTATCCGGCTCGTACGGCTTCTGCACCACCTCGAGCCGCGTTGCTGACTGGAAGTAGTTCTTGTTGACCTGCTGGGTCTCGAGGTTGATCGAGGTCTGCCCCTTCTTGCGGAAATAGGTGGCCTCGAGCCGCATCCGTGCGTCTCCCTCCGGGCTGTCCGCCGTGCAGATCTCATGCACGAAGATCTTGCCCACCGGCAGTTGCCCGTCGGCCGGGGGCAGGTCCTCGCAGCTCTGCGCCCAGCGCCCATAACGCGACTTGAGGTTGCGCGACAGCGTCATCGCCACCCGCCGCTCGCGGTCCGCCGCCCGCTCGTCGGTGACGACGCGGATGCCGCGCGCTATCCCCTCGGCGTCGATCAGCACCGAGAACACCACCGGATGGGCATAGATCGAGTTGCCGCCCTGCATGACGCGATACTCGGTCTCCAGCGCCTTGGCGATGTAGTCGGCCTCGTCGTCATTGGTGAAATACACCTCGTGCAGCCCGCTCTGTTCCGCCGGGCACTTCTCGAACTCGGAGAAATCCTTGAGCGGCGTCGAGGGCGGCCCGCCATTGGTGCCGCAGGCGATCTCGGCGATTTCAGCCGGCGGGATCTGGCTGACGGGCAACCCGAACTTGATGTCCCAGATGGTGTATTTCGGCACGAGGTTGGCGTCGAACTGCGCCAGCGCCGGCGGGGTCACCGCCAGCGCGCCGAGCACACCAAGGCAAAGTCGCAGCAGGCCGAGCCGCATCGCTTACTTCTTCAAAAAGGCGCAGGCCTTCTCGGCCGAGGCGCCGAAATAGAAGGCGCAATCCTCGTAGGTCGCCTTGGGCTTTCCCTGGATGTGGGTCTGGATGTAGGCGACGAGGCTGATGATATCTTCCTTCTTCAGCGACTTGCCCTTGTGAGGCATCTGGCCTTCCTCGAAGTCGGCCTTGGTCATGCCGTAGCAGCGGTCGTCCTTATAGGCCGAGGCATCGTGATAGGGCATCGGCGTGCCCGGTATGCCGCAGCTGATGATCTCGATGAAACCCTGCGCATCGAGGCCAGAGTCGCGCAGCAGCGCCGCGGCGCCTTCCGAGCGCGGGTTCTTGCCCAGGCCATTACCGTCCCAGCCATGGCAGGAGACGCAGTTGCCGCCCTTGCTGCCATAAACTACGACGCCGCGGTTGATGTCGGCGCCGGCCAGCAGCGGATCGAGTTCGACCGCCGCGGCATCGGCCGCCGGCGCCTCGGCGGGAGCGGCAGTCTCTGCTGCCGGGGCGTTGGCCGGCGGCTGCGCGGCATGGAGCGCCAACGGGGTGACCGCGATGAGGCCGGCCGCGACGAGCAGCGCCAGGGATTTGCGGTTGAGGAGCGACATCTGAGGAACTCTTCTTTCTTCAATGAGCTGTGCCGGGCGGTAGGAAACCGCCCGGCATCGTTAGCTTGGGGATGGTCGCGGGCCGCTGTCAGAGCGCGAACACGTAGAGCACGTTGGCCGCGGGACGGTTGGCGAGCTCGGGGTAACCGAAGGTGGTCACGGCGCTGCCGCCGGCCGCGATCGCGATATACTCCTTGTCGCCGACCTTGAAGGCGATCGGCGGAGCGCTGAACGTGCCGCCCATGTTGATCGACCACTTCTGCTCGAGCGTCTTGGCGTCATAGGCGCCGAAGGTGCCATCCATCTCGCCGGTCCACACCAGGCCCGGCGTGGTCATCACGCCGGCATAGTTCGGATACGGACGCTCGATCCTGGCGACCTGCTTGCCGGTGGTGACGTCGAAGGCGAAGATCGAACCGGTCTGGGCGCCGGAAGCCGCCGCCGCGCCACCCGCGAAAGTCGTCGCGCCGGGCACCACGTCTTCGGGAGCGCGCACTTCGATGGTCAGGTCGGAACAGCCTTCAATGCCGGCGCCGTAGGCGATGTTGGAGGTCGAGTCGACCGCCGGGGGCCAGAAGTTCATGCCGCCCTGGATGTTCGGGCAGGTATTCACCGTCTCGCCGCCACGACGCATCGTGCCATTGGCATAGACCTGGAGCGGCTTAGACGCATCATACTCAACCGGCTTGCCAGTCTTGGGGTCGATGCCCTTGGTCCAGTTCAGCTTCGACACATAGGGGTTGGCCGCGATGAACGATCCATTGGTGCGATCCAGCGTGTAGAAGATGCCGTTACGGCCGAAATGCGCCAGGACCTTGCGGTCTTCGCCGTCGACTTTGGCGTCGACGAGCAGCTGGGCGCCGACTTCGTCATAGTCCATGTAGTCGCCGGGGGTATACTGGAAGTGCCACTTCAGCTCGCCGGTATCGGCGTCGAGCGCCACGGTCGAGTTGGAATAGAGGTTGTCGCCCGGACGATATTCCGGATCGTACATCGGCACCGGGTTGCCCGTGCCCCAATAGGTCACGTTGCTGGCTTCATCATACGAACCCGTCACCCAGGCCGCCGCGCCGCCGGTCTTCCAGCAGTCCGGGTTGCCCGACTGGTCGCACAACCAGGTTTCGGAGCCGGGCTGGCCGGGCTCGGGAACCGTGTAGAAGCGCCAGACTTCTTCGCCGGTCTTGGCGTCGAGCGCCGCCACCCAGCCGCGGGTCGCCCAGTCGCCATAGGACTGGCCGACGAGGATCTTGTCCTTCACCACCAGCGGCGCATTGGTGAAACCTTCGCCCGGCTCCTTGCCGACCTGCTGGTCCCACACCACGTCGCCGGTCTCGTCGTCGAACGCCATGACGCGACCGTCATTGAGCGCGGTGATCACCAGGTTGTCGACCAGCGCCAGGCCGCGCGAGGCGAGCAGGATGCCGCGGCTCGGGTCCTTGTCGACGCCGGTATCGCCGACCCACACGGTCTTGCCCTGCTTGCCGTCCGAAGCGTCGATCTTGTAGGGCGTGCCCCAGGGGTCGGAGATGTAGAGGAAGCCGTCCTTGGCGAGCGGCGTTGCTTCCATCGAGCCGGCGCCGAACCCGGCCGGCTCCGAGCCGCCGAGCGGCACCGCGAAGGCGAGCTTCAGGCCCGAGACGTTCTCGGGAGTGATTTCGCTGAGCGGTGAATAGCGGTGCGCGTCATAGGTGCGATGCACCATCAGCCAGTTGCCGGCTTCCGCTTCGCTGCCCGCGGCGGAAAGCCGCGCGGCGGTCACATCCGCAGCGAGGGCCAGCCCCGGCAGGACCAGCATACTGCCAGCCAACATGGCGGACATCAGGTGTTTCAGGTGCATTGGTCTCCCCCTTCAGGATCGTTCTTGTTTGGCACACTGGCGCCACATAAGACCGATGCGCGGGGGAGTTTGCCTATGTCATCTATTGGAAATTCTGCTGCACCCCGGCGGTTACCCGCCCGCCCACCAGTTCCTTTTCCAGCCGAGCCCGCTCCGGCGTCGGCAGCTCCAATACGCTGTCCGCAGGGACGTTCTGGGCGTACTCGTGCCGGCAGAAGTCGGTCAGCCGCTTGAAGATATTGGCATAGCCCGGCAGCGTCATCAGGTGCTTGGGCATGGCGAGGACGATCGAGCGGTCCATGCCGCTGAGCGTATAGACCCTGAGCCGCGCCCGCACCGAGTTGGGGAGGCTCGGCAACAGCGACAGCGGCACATGCGTCGTCGCGAGGCCCTCCGCCACGATATCGGTCGCCGCCACATAGGTCATCGCCGAGAAGGCCGGCGTCGCATAGGGCAGGTTCGAGCGATACCAGGCGTCCGACACCGGACGCATCGGCACATTGGCGCTGATCTCGACATAGCGGGTGAGCGAGGCATCGAGCTGCGACGCCTTCACCCCCTTGGTCAGCGCCTTTTCCAGCATGCCGCCCGGCAGGTCCGCCGGCACCAGCAGCACCATCGGATCGCGGAACAGCAAGGCCGTGGCAAAGCTCGAGCGGTCCTCGGCCAGCGCTTCGTCGTTGACGATCACGCAGTTGAGCTGGTGCAGCCGCAACTGCTCCACCAGCTCGCTGCTGGTGGTGGCATAGCTCACCTCGAACTTGGCAAAGCCCTGCTCGTCGCTGGCGATGCGCGCCGCCGCCGACAGGAACCGCCCGCGCAGCGTGGGCGACAGCCCGATCCTGAGGAACACCCGGTTATCGACATAGCGCTTCTCGTGTTCGTCGATCGCCTGGTCGAACTTCCTGAGCACCTCGTCGGAGAACTTGAACCAATACTCGCCCGACGGCGTCAGGCTGACCGTTCCGGTGCGGTTGCGATTGATCAGCTGCGTGCCCAGCCGCTCCTCGAGCTTGGCCAGCTGCTGGCTGATCGAAGGCTGGCTCAGCCCGACGCGCCGCGACGCTTTGGTGATCGATCCTGCGATCACCACGGCGCGGAAGATCTGCATCTGCTTGAGGGTGATATCCATTGTGGCCCTGAATGGTGGGCGCTTATGTCATCACAATACGACACATTCGATAAGGCAATATAAGGTCGCATACCCCCCATTTGCGGGGTGCGCAGAAACGCCCTCCCCGTTTCCGGAGAGGGCGTTGATAACGCTGTCAGATTCGACTTACTGCGCCGCGGGAGCAGCCGGCTCGGCGGGCGCCGCAGCATCGGCCGGAGCGGTCGAGAAGGTCTGCAGGTAGGCCACGATATTATCGAGGTCGGCCTGCTCCTTGAGCCCAGGGAAGCTCATCTTGGTGCCCTTCACGAAGTCCTTGGGCTTGGTGAGGAACTGGTGCAGCGTCTCGGACGACCACACCAAACCACCGGCGCCCGCATCGGTCATCGCCTGGGAATACTTGAAATCAGGGGCGGTGCCGGCGACGCGGCCGAACAGCTCGTTGAGCTCCGGCCCCACCTTGTTCTTGGCGCCTTCGCCCACCGCGTGGCAGGACGCGCACTTCTTGAACACATTGGCGCCGGCCGCCGCATCGCCTTGGGCAAAGGCCGAACCTGTCAGCAGGGCCGATACCACCAAACCAAGAGCCAGGACTTTCATAACGTTCCTCCAAACAGCCGCCGTACGACACGCGGGCTTAGTCACATGGGCAATCTCTGGCGGCCCGTAAGGTTGCAAGTCAAGCGACCGCACGTCGCAGGGGCGGAGTGTACCAGCCGCCGCGACCTCGGTCAGTCCCAGTGGCATGCTGCTTGCTTACCGTGAGGGACCGCAACCATCCCCGCCCACCGGTGGTTTGCCAACCTGGCCTCACGAATGCCGGCTCCGCAACCTCCGGATGCCCAGAAACACCAGCAGCACCACCACCGGCGCCGACACCGCCAGCATCTCGCCCTTGGTGAATGGCAGCACCTCGTGCAGCCCCTCGAAGATATAGCCCAGGATCCCCAGCGCGTAATACGAGATGGCGATGATCGACAGCCCTTCGACCGTCAGCTGCAGCCGGTACTGGCTGCGGCCGGTCTGGCTGATTGCATCGAGCACCGAGCGGTTCTGCGTCTGGATCGACAAGGTGATCCGCGCGTCGAGCAGCGAGATCGAGCGCCGCACCTTCTCGGTCAGGCCGCTCAGCCGCTTCTCCATCGCCTTGCAGGTGGCGAGCGCCGGCTGCACCCGGTTGTTGAGGAACCGCTCGATGGTAGTGAACTCGCCGATGGCGTGTTCACGCAGCCGCGTCAGCCGCTCCGCCAGCACCTCGCCATAGGCCTGCGTCGCGGCGAAGCGAAAGCTCGTCTCCTCGACCGTGCGGCTGATATCGACGCTGAGCTTATGCAGCGCCTCGAGCGACAGCTGGTGGTCCTCGGCGGTATCCCCGCCCTGCCCGACCTGCTGCATGATCGCCGCCAGCTGGTTCTCGTAAGTCGCAACCCGACCGCCCATTTCGCGCGCCAGCGGCAACCCGATCAGCGCCATCGTCCGATAGGTTTCGATCTCCAAAAGCCGCCTGACGATCACCCCGATCCGCAACTCGCCGCTGCGCCCCGCCGCCACCTCGAAGCGGGTGAAGCCGTCCGCGTCGAGATGGAAGTCGGTCGCCGCCTGCGCCCCATCATCGAAGATCGACGAGTAGCAGAGGCTGAGCGGATTGAACCCGGCGAGCGCTGCCGCTTCGATCGTGTCGGTCGGCATCACGTCGATGCGGGTGGCGAACACCAGCAGCAGCTTCTCGTGCAGCTCCAGCCCGATTCCCGTCGGCTTGGCGTCCCAGTCGTCCGCCGCGCCGCTCCAGGTCATGGTGGCGAACTCGTTGTGCAGTTCCCACGTCACCTGCCGCCCATCGCGGCTGAAGGCCAGCTGCCGCGCCCAGGCCGGCCCTTCCGGCGCCACCCCGGCTACCACCGCCATCTGGCCGTGCAGCGCCCTCAGGTCGCTGCCGCCATCGGCGCTCATAAACGCCAGCCGCCGGATGCGGATCGGCGGGGTCATCCCCAGCACCGGCCGCGCATGCGTCTCCGCATCGATCAGCCGCCGATAGCTATGCTCACGCCACTCCGTCACTGCCCGCCACCTCATAGCTTTCGGCCACAGCCTGAACGCAGCCGCGTCGCGCAGCAATCGTCACTTTGTCGCGGCTTCAGCGTCGTTGGCATTTCCAATGCGATGCATAGGCAGAGGCGATTGGCCGGCCATGCTAGCGGTGGCAGCAACCTGAAGCATCGCGCTCCCCGTCCCGAACGAGGCGAGCCGACCGGGTGTGGAGGAACGGGTCTTGGACGACGTAAAGGCGGCGGTCATCGGACCGCCCATCGAGAGGCGTGACTACAACCCGGTGCTGCGCTGGCTGATTGTCAACGTGCTGGTGGCGATTGGCCTCGTGACGCTGTGGCAGCTCGGCTTCCTCGGCTCGGTGCTCGCCTCCGACCACACCCGCATTTCGCTGCTGATCTTCGCCATCTTCCTCATCACCAGCCTCCATTGCCTGGTGCAGGCGATCGACATCAGCCGCGAGCTGATCGCCGCCCGCCGGGCCCGCGCCGTGATCGAAGCCGAGGGCGCCTCGGGCTTCCGCCTCGCCGGCAACAACGTCCTGACCGGCGCCGGCACCCTGCTCGAGCCGGGCGTCCTCACCACCCATGTCGGCAACCTGGTGAAAAAGGCCGAGATCCGCGGCAAGGGCCAGCTCGACCAGACGCTGCTGCTGCGCTCGGTCGCCGATAAACTGCGGGCCCGGGAAAAGCTCGGGCTGTTCGTCTCCGAAGGGTTGCTGCGCCTGGCGCTGCTCGGCACCGCCATCGGCTTCATCCTGATGCTGATCCCGATCGCCGGCCTCACCTCGTTCGAGGCCGACACGCTGCGCGGCGCACTCAGTGGGATGACCGGCGGCATGGCCGTGGCGCTCAACGTCACCGTCGCCGGTATCGCCACCGCGCTGATCCTGAAGTTCCAGTATTTCCAGCTCGATGCCGCCATCGGCGAGCTGTTCTCCGGGATCGCCGAAGTCTCCGAGATCTATGTCGTCCCGGCGATCGAGCGGAGCCACGATGGACGGGCCTAGCCTCTTCACCGGCGCCGAGGGCGACGACGGCACCTTCGTCCCGTTCACCGACATCCTGTTCAACGTGCTGCTCGGCTTCACCATGATGGTGTTCGTCGCCTTCGCGCTGATCCGGCCGGATGCCAAATCGGGCATCATCGACACCAATGCCGAGTTCATCATCACCACCACCTGGCCCGATGATAACGACGACGACATCGACACCTATGTCGAGGACCCGACCGGCAACGTCGTCTGGTACCACTCGATGCAGAAGGGTTTCGTCACTCTCGATCGCGACGATCGCGGCAATTATCTCGACGAAGTCACCGTCAATGGCGTCACCCACCACATCGCGCTGAACCAGGAGACGGTGACCATCCGCGGCATCCTGCCGGGCGATTACACCATCAACGTCTACCACTTCACCAACCCCAGCGCTGCCGCGGTGCCGGTGACGGTGAAGGTCGAAAAGATCAATCCCAAGCTGTCGGTGGTCTACTACGACACGCTGGTCCTCGATCACAAAGGCGACGAGAAGACCGTGGTGCGCTTCAGCCTCGACAAGGACGGCACCGTCAGCGGCATCAACACCGTGCCGGTCTCACTGATCCAGGCGGTCCGCAAATGAGCCCGCTGGTCATTGCCGGTGCAGTCGCGCTGTTCCTCGTCCTGGCACTGCTGCTCCTGAGCCTCAACCTCACCTCGCTGTGGAAATGGTGGATCAAGGCCGGCGCCATCGTCGTGACGCTCGCGGGGGTGATCGTGCTCTACTTCACCATGACCGGGCTCGTCGGCTGGGCCAGCTCGGACGACCTGCCCAAGCGCTTCGGCCTCCTCGCCACCCGCATCGTCGAGCCCGACAAGCTCGGCAACCTGCCCGGCGCCATCTACCTCTGGGTCGAGGAAGTCGACGACCGCCAGATCGTCATCGGCCCGCCCCGCGCTTTTGAGGTGCCCTACAAGGTGGAAATCGCCACCGAGGTCGCCTCCGCGCAGCAGCAGATCGAAGGCGGTGGCAAGGTGCTCGGCCAGTTCGCCGCCACGGGTAATGCCGAGGCCAATGCGGCCCAGACCGCCCAGCAGCAGGGCCAGGGCGCCATCAACACCGACGGCAACGCCAACCGCCAGGCCAGCGGCGGCGGCGAAGGCGCCGAAACCATCGGCGACCCCGGCGCCCTCAGCTTCTCCGAAATGCCCCCGGTCGACCTCCCAGACAAGGCCGCTGTAATTCAGATGGGGCAATGAGACTGCTCCCCCACCCGCGTGGCGGGAGGCGACTGACCGCCGGCAGACGGCCCCCTCCCATCCTCCCCCATGAAGGGGGAGGTGCCCCGCCGGTGTGTTTTGCATGATCGAAGACAGAGCCTCGACTCTTCACCTCCCCCTTCATGGGGGAGGCCGGGAGGGGCCGTCTCTATCAGTCGGGCCTAAGCGCCGACCCGGAGTTGCTGGCTGGGCAGTGGAGCCGCAGCGTGGCCTACTTGCTCAGCGCATCCGCCGCATAGCTCAGCGCGTGCTCGACCGCCCGGATTTCCACCACCAGCGGCGCCACTTTGGGGTCCGACTCCCACGCTGAAAACCCGCGCTGCTTGGCGAGTTCGGTGAGATCGGTGGCCCGCTGCCCGACGATCCCCGCCGCCGTTCGCGCTTCGCCCAGCGCGTCGGCCCGCACCGAGTCCGGCGTCTGCGGGTTGTTGGCGAGGCTCTGCAGCCGCTTGGCGTTGATTTTCCACTGCCGCGCGAACTCTTCCGCCCGCTTGAGGCGGAACGAGATCACCGTATCGCTGAGTGCTGCCTCTCCCATGCCCCCACCATTGATTCGGGTCGTTGAAGAGTCAATTTGGCGCGCCGATTTTGATCGCCAGATGGCAGCCGTCACTAAAGCAGTGGCTTGAGGTCCGCCAGCAGCGTCGGCACCAGCTCGCTCACCGTCGGATGGACGTGCATAGTGCGGATGATGGTGTCGACATCGACGCCGGCCGCCATCGCCTCGAGCAGCGACTGCATTACCTCGTCGCCCTCGATCCCGAGCAGCGCCACGCCGAGGATCTGCCGCGTCTCGGCATCGGCGAACACCTTCATGAACCCCAGGTTCTCCGCCCGTTCATTGGCCCGGCTCACCCGGGTCATCGGCCGCACCGCCACCAGCGCCTTCTTGCCCGAGGCCCGGACCTCGGCCTCGCTCATCCCGGCCCGTCCGAGCGGCGGATCGATATAGAGTGCGTAAGCCGGCACCCGCTCGCTCACCTTGCGGTCGGCGCCATCGAGCAGGTTCTGCGAGACGATCTCGAAGTCGTTGTACGAGGTATGGGTGAAGGCGCCGCGCCCGTTCACATCGCCCAGCGCATAAATATGCGGCTGGTTGGTGCGGAGCTTGTCGTCGACCGCGATATAGCCGTCATCGTCAAGCGCCACACCCGCCTTTTCCAGTTGGAGATCCTCGACATTGGGTACTCGGCCCAGCGCCAGCAGCAGGTGGCTGCCTTCCACCGCCTCGCTGCCGCGGCGGTAGCTGACCGCCACCCCGTCGCCGCGCCGCTCCGCCGCCATGCAGCTGGCACCGGTGATCACCCGGATCCCCTCGGCTTCGAGAATATCGCGGATGGTCGCCGAGACGTCCTCGTCCTCTTTGGCGGTGAGCCGCGAACTGCGGGCCAGCACCGTCACCTCGGCCCCGAACCGCCGATACATCTGGGCGAACTCCAGCGCGATATAGGAGCCGCCGGCAACCAGCAGGTGCTTTGGCAGCGTGTCGAGCTCGAGGATCGAGCTGTTGGTGAGATAGGGCACATCAGCCGCCCAATCAGGCACGACCGGCCGCGCCCCGGTATTGAGGAAGAACTGCTTGCCCGTGAGCACTTCGCCGTTCACCTCGACCGCGTCAGGCGAAACGAACGCCGCAGAACCGCGAAACACTTCCAGCCCCTCGGTCGCGCCCATCCAGTCGTCGAGCCCCTGGCGCGAGGCGAGCACCACCTTGTCCTTGCGCGCTTTCACCGCCGCCATATCGACGCTCACCGGCCCGGTCACCACGCCGAAATCCCTCGCCCGCCGGGCCAGCCACGCCACCCGCGCGCTCGCCACCAGCGTCTTGGTCGGCTGGCAGCCGTCATTGACGCAGGTGCCGCCCATATGCCGCCGCTCGATCAGCGCCACCTGCTGCCCGGCGCCGGCCAGTCGCGCCGCAAGGAACGGCCCCGCCTGCCCACCCCCAATGACGATGGCGTCGAACGATCGGCTCATGGCTGAACTCCGCAAATTTCAGGCCGGACCTTAGCCGCCCGCTCGCGATCTCGGAAGCGGCCCAGCTGGGCCACGTATTGGCAAGTGCGGCGCCAATGTCGTTCATAGCTCACTTGCATCGAGGCCCCTTCGCCTCGTCATGTGTCGCTGCTAGGCTCATCTGGTCTGCATTAGGGTTGGCGCGCCATCCCGGTCGCGCCCCTGGCTCGGGGAATGACAATGCCCGCCAAATCGAAACCAGCCGACTCCGCCGCGATGGTCAGCGAAGACGCCGTCCGCCAGCGCGCCTATTACCTGTGGGAAGCCGACGGGCGCCCCGACGGCAAGCACGACCACTACTGGACGCTGGCCCACCAGGAGGCCACCAAGGCCTTCGCCGAAGCGACCGCCAACGGTGTCGCCAAGGCCGGCAAGGGCAAAAGCCCCGGCGCCATCCCGGCCGCGGTGAAATCGAAACCGCCGAAAGAGGCCAAGCCGGTGAAGGTGAAAGCGGCGAAAGCCGCCGAGGCCAAACCCGCCAAGAAGGCTGCCACCAAGCCGCGCGCCGCGGTGCCTGCCAAGAAGGCGAAGTAGTTTCAGTCGTCTCCCTCCCCCTTGTGGGGAGGGATCAAGGGTGGGGGTGGCCGCACGCTCCGCGCGTGGAATTCCCCCACCAGCTACGCAACGGACTTGGCCGCGCCAAGTCCTGCTTCGCTACCCCGCGGCGAGGGCGGCCCGCCCTCGTCCGGCTCCCCACAAGGGGGAGGGACAAGGCCGCAGCACTCAGTCCTTCGCCGCCACGGCGATGATCTCGACCTTCAGCGACGGGTGCGCCAGGCGCGCTTCGATGGCGGCGCGGGCCGGCGGGTTGGCCGGGTCGATCCAGGCGTCATAGACGGTGTTCATCGCGGCGAAGTCGCCGATATTGTTGAGGATCACCTGGCAGAACAGCACCTTGGACTTGCTGCTGCCGGCTTCGGCCAGGAGCTTATCGATCGCCGCCAGCACTTCGCCGGTCTGCTTCTCGATCGAACCGTTATAGTCGGTCGCCACCTGCCCGGCGAGATAGACGGTGTTGCCGTGGACCACGGCCTGGCTCATGCGCTTGCCGGGCTGGTAACGGGTGATGCTCATCGGATGCTCCTCAAATGAAATACGGAGCCTCTGTAGCGGCTCCGCCATCAGGGAGAAAGCAGAACTTCCGCCCTATTGCGCCCGCCTCAACCGGCGCAGTCGCGAACGAATGCCGCCAACAGATCGTTGAACGCGCCGGGGTGGCTGGCCTGCGGCATGTGTCCTGCGCCGGCGATGCGGAACGCCCGGCCGCGCCACAGCCGGCGATAGGGCGCCGCCTCGACGAACTCCAGGTTGACGGCGCTGTCATCGCCGCCGTTCACCACCGCAATCGGCACGGCAGCGCTCCGCACCAGCTCGCGCTGATCGGCCGCCTGCTCCCCCAGCAGCGCCCCCACCACGGTGGTGCGGCTGCGCCCATCGGCGCGCCGGATCGCCCCGCGCAACCCTTCGGCGAGTTCGGGGCTGTCGATCGCATGGGCCGCAATGAACCTCTCGACGTCAGCCTCACCAAACTCCGCCTTGCCCGACAGTTCGATGGCGGGGCCGGGTAGCCACGCCCCGGTCAGGCTTGCCGTGTCCTTGGCAAAGGGTGGAGCGCCAACCAGCATCAGGCCGCGAGCATCAGGGAGTTGCGCCGCCAGCTCCAGCGCAATGTGACCACCCAGCGAGGTGCCGACCACCACGACCGGTCCGATCCCCATGGCCGCCACCAGTTCGGCCAGGTACTGGGCATGCCCGCCAAGCGTGTAGTCGCGTCCCGGCTCGCTGGCGTCTTCCGATCCACCGTGTCCGATCAGATCCGGCACCACTACGCGATAGTGTGGTGACAGCGCCTCGACCTGTCGCGAGAACACCTCCTTGTGCCCCGAATTTCCGTGCAGCAACAGCACCGCGGGCGCACCCGAACCCGCATCGATAGTCTCCACGACGCCGGCCCGTGTCTTGACCCGTGCAACATTCATGCATCAACTCCGCAGAATCTGTTCGCTCGCAGCAGCTGGATTTGAATACTGCACTTGACCGCCAAATCAAATGGTCGATTGTCAGCAAAGACAGTCACCAGAGGGACAGGATATCCCGTTGCTCGACATTGCCGAAGAAAGTTATGGCGTTCTGGTTCGCCGTGTCTATTCCGCCGGCCTCGATCGCGCCAGATGGTCGGAGTTTCTCGCCGATCTTTCGACCCTGATCGGTCGATCATGGATCGCCTTGCATGGGCACGACACGGCCCGCAACGTCAATCTTGGCTTCCTGACCCACAATTACAGCCCCGATCATCACTCGTCGTATCTGCAGCATTTCGCCGCTCGCAACCCATGGAACGCACAGGCGGCACGCGTCCCGGTCGGGGCGGTGATCCATTCGCAGATCCTCCTGGAGCCGGGCGTGCTGAAGCGCACCGAGTTCTACAATGACTGGATCCGGCCGCAGGACGACATCGGCACCGGCGCCGGCGTTACGCTGTTCCGCGATCGCGAACGCTTCCTGCGCCTCTCATGCAATGTCCGCTTCCGCGATCTCGAGAGCCTGGAGGCCCGGTTGCTCGGCCTGCTCGAAGCCATCGGCCCGCACGTCCAGGCCTCATTCCAGCTGTCGCGCCGCCTCGCCGGCGCCCGCGTCGGCCAGCATTATCAGGATGCCCTGCAACTGGTGCCGGAGGCGGCCCTGCTCCTCGATCCCACCGGTCGCATCACCTTTGCCAACGCCGCGGCAGAGCGGCTGCTGGAGGGCACCAGGGCCATCGCAACCGCCGATGGTCGCATCACCCTGCCCGACCAGTCGGCGCAACAAGCACTCGAGGCCGCGCTGGCCGCCATCACCCACGGAACAACCAGCCCCGGCGCGCCGATCACCATCCGAACCGATACCGCGCCGCTCGTCGCCGAACTCTTCCCGTTCGTTTCCGGCGAGGCGCCGGTCAAGCCGCCTTTGCTTGTTCTGCTCGAAGGCCTGCCGACGGCGATCCTGATGCTGCGCCGCTCCACCTCGCCGCTGGGGGACGCACTGGAAAGCGCCGCGGAGCGCTATGGCTGGTCTCCAGCGGAGACGGCGCTCTGCCGGCACCTGCTCGAGGGCGGCTCGGTGCGCAGCTTCTCCGAGCGGCGCGGTGTCAGCTTTCACACTGCCCGCAACCAGATGCGCGGCGTGCTCGAGAAGGCCGGCGTACAGCGGCAATCGGCGCTGGTCGCCTTAGTGGCAAGCCTCGCCCCGCGCCACTGAAGTAGCGCATCTGCGTCATGCGGACCGCCGCCCCTTCTGCTGCTATGGCGCGGTCCACTTCGGGCACGACGAAACCATGCAACCCCTGCCGGCCCTCGTTCTCTCCCTTCTTACGGCGCTGTCGATCCCCATGGGAGCCGCGCTCCCCGCGCAACTCTCGATCATCGATGTCGACAGGCCCGAGGGCCGGCAGTCCTACCTGGAGCTCTCCGGCGACATCGCGGTCGGCGACTGGTGGAAGTTCGTCAAACTGCTCAAGCAGCACCCGTCGACGACGGGCGTGTGGCTGCGCTCCGCCGGCGGCTCGGCCGACGATGGCCTCGCCATCGCCAAGCACGTCTATGAGCACCGCCTCGACACCATGATCACCGACGCCTGCCACTCGGTCTGCGCCATCATTTTCCTCGCCGGCAGCGAGCGCTACCTCACCGTCGATGCGCGTCTCACCGTGCACAGCGCCGATAAGCAGCTCGCCGACTGGGTCGTCGAGGATCACCTCGCCAACGGTACCGTCGCCTGGTTCATCGGCCACATGGGCTATCCACTGCCGATCGCCAAACTCTGGGTCTCGACCGCCAGCGACGAGATGGCCCCGATCACCCTCGAAATGAACGACAAGCTGAAGCTCGGCTTCACCGTCATCAAGTAGCGCCGGGGCCTCGCCGCCTTATTCCGCCGGCGCCAGCACGGCAGTCGCCTGCTGCCGCTGCGCCCCGGGGATCAGCAGCGACACCACCATGGCGAGCGCCGCGACGCCGGCGAACAGCAGGAAGCCGGTAACGAACCCGGCCTCCTCCGGCACGCCATCGGCCGTATGGTGCGCCGTCACCACGGCCGTCATCACCGCCGTGCCGATCGCCCCGCCAATAGTGCGGATATTGGCGTTCATGCCGATCGCCGTACCGGTCTGGCTGGCCGGCACGTTCTGCACGATCACGCTGGTCAGCGCCGCATAGGCGAGCCCCAGCCCGATGCCGTAGACGCCACTGATCACCGCCACCTCCCAGATGCTGGCATGCAGCATTGCCAGCGCCACGCAGGAGAGCGCGATCACCGCCGAGGCGCCGGCGAGCTGCAGCTTGAACGGCACCACCCGGGCCAGCCGGCCGCTGAACACGCCGGCGACCGCCATCGAAACCAGCATCGGCAGCATCACCCAGCCGGCCTCGCTCACCGTCGCACCAAAGCCGTAGCCGGCCGAACTCGGCACCTGGATCAGCTGCGGCAGGAACACCCATACCGCGAACATCGCCGCGCCGAATAAGAGCGCCACGAGGTTGCTGGTCCACACTGCCGGCAGCCGCATCATCTTCATGTCGATCACCGGGTTGGACGAGCGTACCTCGACCGTCACCCAGGCCGCCGCCAGCACCACTGCCAGTGCGAACAACCCGATCACCGCCGGCGAACCCCATCCCCAGCGTGTCCCAAGGCTCAAAGGCAGCAGCAGTGCGATCAGCCAGGCGGCGAGCAGCGCGGCCGCCAACCAGTTGATCGTGCCGCCGGCCTTGACCGGCGATTCGGGCACGAAGAACTGCGCCAGCGTCGCCGTTATCGCCACCACGGCAAGCGGCACCCAGAACAGCCCGTGCCAGCCGAACAGGTCGACGATCGGCCCGGCGAGAATGGTGCCCACGCCGCTCCCCACCGCGATCACCGCCGAGAGGATCCCCACTGCCGAAGGCACCCGCGCCGGTGGAAACTCGTCGCGGATAATGCCGAACGACAGCGGCACGATGGCGCCACCCAGCCCCTGCACGATGCGTCCGGCGATCACCAACTCGATGCTGGGCGCCAGCGCCGCGATCAGGCTGCCGAGCCCGATGGCGGCCAGCGCCAGCACCAGCGTCTTTGCCTTGCCGATCATGTCGCCGACCTTGCCGAGGATCGGCGTCGCCACCGCCGCCGACAGCAGCCAGGCGATCAGCACCCAGGAAACGGCGCTCTGGCTGGTATTGAGTTCGCTCTGCAGCGTCGGCAGCACCGGCGCCAGCAGCGATTGCAGCATTGCGAACGATGCGGCGCCGACCGCCAGCACCAGGAAGGTGAGGCTCGGCGACGCGGATTTGGGTGACGCAGATCTGCTTGTGGCAGATCTGCTTGTGGATTGGACGTTGGACATAATGATCCTGTCTCGCAAAACGGCAGTTCCGGCTTGGATTGTCCGTTGCGATTGGCTATGTACTGGAGGAAGCCTCCATATAAGTGGAGGGTTCCTCCGTTTAGCGGAATCAGTTTGTGCTGGCAATAGCCCGCCGAAAGAAAGTGCTATGACGACAACCCTCGCGGAACTGGTGCAGCGGCGTCCGAGCCGCGCCGATGCCCGGCGCAACTATGACAGCCTGATCGCCGCGGCGCGTCAGAGCTTTGCCGAAATGGGCACCGAGGCGCCGCTCGAGGAGATCGCGCGTCGCGCCGATGTCGGCATCGCCACGCTCTACCGCAACTTCCCCACCCGCGAGGCGCTGGTCGAAAGCGTCTACCTCGAGGAAGTACAGGCGGTGTGCAATGCCGCCGGCGAAGTCGATCACCTCGAGCCCTGGGAGGCGCTGCTCGCCTGGCTCCGCCGCTTCGTCACCTATGTCGGCACCAAGCGCGTGCTGGTCGAGGGGCTCAACCGCGACAGCAACACTTTTAAGGCCTGCCGCCTCGGGCTCTACGAGGCCGGCGCGCCGCTGCTCAGCCGCGCCCAGGCCGCCGGGCTGGTTCGCCCCGATGTCGCCATCGACGATGTCGTCCGGCTGGTTGCCGGCATTGCCGGCATCGGCTCCACCACCGAAGAGCAGCGCGACCGCATCCTCGGCATCGCCCTCGATGGCCTGAAGCGGGCTGCCTAAGCCGGCACGACCGCGAGCCCGGCCAGCCGGTCGGTATCGGCCAGCACCTCGATCTCGGTCACCCGCTCGCCGCTGACGGTGAAGCGCAGCACGCGGAACGGCGCGCCATCGCGCAGCACCACCACGGCCATCGCGCCATTGACCAGCGCCAGCTGCGCCTCCGGCATGAAGCCGGTGAGCGCGCGGCGCGCCACCACCTCGGCGCCCCGCGCCACCAGCGCCACCCCTGCCGGTACCGCACTGGCATCGGCGCGCAGCACCACCTCGGGGTCGAGCACCGCCAGCAGGGCCGCGAGATCGCCGCTCCGCGAGGCCCTCAGATACGCCTCCACTACCGTGCGATGCCGCTCCCGGCTCGGCTCGATAGTGTCGCTGCCGCCCTTCACCCGTCGCCGCGCCCGGCTGGCCAGCTGCCGCGCCGCATCGGTGGAGCGCCCGACGATCGGCGCAATCTCCTCGAACGGCAGGTCGAACATGTCATGCAGCACGAACGCCACCCGCTCCGGCGGCGGCAGCGTCTCCAGCACCACCAGCAGCGCCACCCCCAGCGAGTCGGCCATCTCAAGCGTACGCTCCGGGTCGTCCGCATCGGCCAGCGCCTCAGCCGCCGGCTGCTCCAGCGGCTCCTCGCGCCGCGCTTTGCGCGCCCGCAGCATGTCGAGGCACACCCGCGCCACCACCGTGGTCAACCAGCCCGAGAGATTGCCGACTGTGCCGGTATCCGACCGGCTGAGCCGCAGCCAGGCTTCCTGCACCGCATCCTCGGCTTCCGTCATCGAGCCGAGCATCCGGTAGGCCACTCGCTTCAGGTGCCTGCGATCCGTCTCGAATCGGCTGGCCAGAATTTTCTCGTCGTCCATCGTCACATTCCCTGATCGCGCTCCGTCATAGCACTGACGAACGACGTCGGCCCGGTGTGACAGCCCGGGCCGGAAATCCTCCGTCAGCACGAAAACCGGAGCACAACAAAATGCAATCGCGTATGACCAACCCCGCCTTCGCCGTCCCCGGCGCCATGTCGGCGCTGCAGGCCATCAGCCAGGCCGCCCAGGCCAACCCTGCCGTCTCGCACCAGTTGCACGCCCTCGTTTACCTGCGCGCCAGCCAGATCAACGGCTGCAGCGTCTGCGTCGATATGCACGCGGCCGACCTGAAAAAGCTCGGCGATACCGACCGCCGCATCATCGCCGTCTCGGCCTGGCGTGAAACCTCGTGGTTCACCGCCCCTGAGCGCGCCGCACTGGCCCTGACCGAAGCCGTCACCCGGCTCAGCGACCGCGCCGATCCGGTGCCCGACGCCATCTGGGACGAAGCCCGCGCCCATTTCGACGACGCGGCTTTGGCCTCGCTCGTCCTCTCGATCGGCATGATCAACATCTGGAACCGCCTCAACGCCGCCACCCGCCAGATCGCCGGCGCCTGGAAAGCCGCTGCCTAGCCAGGCAGCCCTCTTTCTTCACCTCCCCCATTGTGGGGGACTTCGAGCCGTCCCGTAGGGCAAATCGCTCCGGTGGAGCGATTTGAGGTGAGAAGGCCATGAGAGCTACGCTCGAATGGCGAGGGAGGGGCCGTCCGCTTCAGTCATCACCCAAGGAAACCCGAAATGCCCCGCATCGCCCACCCCGCCTTCGCCGTTCCCGGCGCCATGGACAGCCTCGTCGCCCTCAGCAAGGCCAGCAAAGCCGTCCCCGGCCTGCCGCTGGCCCTGCTCGAGCTGATGCATCTGCGCGCCAGCCAGATCAACGGCGACGGCAACAACGTCAACCTCCACCCGCGCCTCGCCCGTGCCGCCGGCGAGACCTCGGAGGATCGCATCATCTCGGTTGCCTCATGGCGCAACACGCCGTGGTTCAGCGAACCCGAGCGGGCCGCCCTGGCGCTGACCGAGGCCGTCACCCGCCTCGACGACCGCGCCGATCCGGTGCCCGACGAGGTCTGGAACGAAGCCCGCCGCCACTATGACGAGCCGGTGCTGGCCGCCATGGTGCTGTCACTCGGCCTCGTCAACCTCTGGAACCGGCTCCACGTCGCCACTGGCCAGGTGGCCGAGCCGGTGAAGCCGGCTGCCTGAACCGCGCCACTCGGCAGTCCTACAGACGGCGCCCCAAACTCGGTGTCATCCCTGCGAAAGCAGGGACCCAAACCCCCGGCGAGGGCTCTGCCCTCGTCCGACATCGCAGCGCAAGTGGGTAGATGGGTCCCTGAGCTTTCGCTGGGATGACAGCCGGTGGATGGGGCACGACCATAACTTAGCGCATACAGGCTGGCGCCCAGGCCAGGCTGTATCTGGCCCGTGATGATCGTTGCGCCCGGCCCCACTTCGCCGTTTGCTGTTGTGCCCTACATCCGGAAATCCGGCGGCAGCCCGATATCGCTTAGCACCCGGGACGACAGCGGGGCGACTCCGCTGCGGCGGTACGGTCGGAGCGTGCGCCGAAGCAGCGCGTCGGCGCGACGCCGCGCGATGAACCAGCGCAACACGCTGAGGAGCCCGCCTTTCTCCTCACCAGGATCGGCGGCCGGCGCGCGGCCCGGGTCTCCGACCAGGCTCGTCTCTAGGACCGGAAATGTCCCGCCCCCCCGATGAGGCCCCCGGAGATAACGGCGTGACCGTCCCATCCTGCCGCATCTCACGCCACCTGCGGCCGCGTGGCGATGATGCCTTCGGTGCGCGCCCGCACTTCGGGCGTCGCAAGGCATGTCGCCACCGCCTCATAGCCGGTCGCCCCGGGATAGGGCGCCACCAGCGTCGGCGGGCTGTGGTTCGCCGGGCAGAGGATGATCGCCTCGTCCGGTCCCACCGCCGCGAGATCGAGGACGGCGTTTGACCGCGTCATCGCAAACACCGGTCGCGCCCCCGGCCCGCGATGTCTCAAATGCGCGACCACCGCCTCCTGCGACGACTGTTCGAGCCCCTGCTCGAGCATGTCGATCACCAGCACCGTCGGCCACGCGGCCTCGAGCCCGGCGACCAGCGCCGTCAGCGCGTCGGACGCCGATGCGCCATCCTCGATCAGCCAGCCGAGCGTCCGCTCGACCCGCTCGCGCAGCGCTGCATCGGCGTCCATCCGCGCCTCCGCCGCCACGCCATCCACCAGCCGGTCGAGACCCAGGAACAGCGCACCCGGCAGTGCTTCGGTGAGCTTCTGCGCCAGCCGCGTCTTGCCGCTGCCCAGCGGTCCGATGATGTAGCTGAGCGGCTTGATCTGCCGCAGTTCGAACGTCTCGCCGCCCCACGGCCACGGCAGTTCGAACGACAGGCTGATCGGCGCCTCGGCCCCGAGCAACTCCGCCAGCGCGCCCGTCCCCGGCACCTCGCCACGCGACAGACTCTCGCGCAGTTGCCGCACCCGGTCGAGCATTCCCGCCAACTGCTGCAGCCGCCCCTCCAGCACGCCCTGATGCGCCGCGAGCGACGCCTCGAGCCCGCGCGGATCGCCCGCCAGCACCCGCTGCACCTGCGCGAGGCTCAGTCCCAGCGCCCGCATCGCCACGATCTCGCCGGCCCGAGCCATTTGCTCGGGCCCGTATGTTCGCCATCCCGCCGCCGTGCGCACCGGCACGATCAGCCCGCGCTGCTCATAGAGCCGCAGCGCCTTGGCGGAAACGCCGAGCCGGCTCGCGGCATCGGATGCGTTCAGAAACTCAGTCGAGGAACCCATGAATCACCCCGTCATTGCTTGACCGCATCCCTTATCGGGGCGGCCCCATGGGCCGAGTCAACAGGGCATGCTCATCCCAGCGCTTCCAGCACCAGCCTGGCCACCAGCGCCGTCGAGGCCGGGTTCTGCCCGGTCACCAGCCGCCCGTCGGCCACTGCGAAGGGCTGGAAATCGGCGCCCTTCTCGTAGCGCCCGCCAAGTTGCTTGAGCCGGCTCTCGAGCAGGAACGGCACCGTCTTGTCGAGCCCGGCCGCCACTTCCTCGCTGTCAGTGAACCCCGCGACGCGCTTGCCTTGAACCAGCGGCGCACCTGAGGGATCGGTGACCGCCACCAGCCCCGCCGGCCCGTGGCACACCGCCGACACCACCTTGCCCGCGGCATAGGCGGCGCTCAGCCCCGTTGCCAGCGCCGCGCTGCCCGGCAGGTCCCACACCGTACCGTGCCCGCCCGGCAGGAACACCGCGTCGTAGCTCGCGACATCGACCGCATCGATCGCCGGGGTCACTGCCACCGCGCGCTGCGCCTCGGGATCGGCGAGGAAGCGCTGCACACTCTGAGGCAACTCGCCGCCTAGGCTCGACGGATCGACCGGCACCTTGCCGCCTTTGATCGAGGCAATGGTCACCTCGGCCCCCGCATCGCGGAACGCATAATAGGGCGTCGCCAGTTCTTCGAGCCACACGCCGGTCGGCTTGCCGGTGCTGCCGATACGGTCGTGCGAGGTGGTGACGATCAGGATGGAACGATTGGGCATCTGAGCCTCCGCTGTTTCAACTGCCAGCTATCTGGGGCTCCATCCGTGCATTGGGAAATTGCATGTTCTTGCCTGAGTGATAAGATTTTTTATGAGTTACCTCGATCACCTGCGCAGCTTCGTGGCTGTCCACCGGCTGGCCTCGGTCACGGCAGCCGCCCGCAGCCTCGGGCTGACCCAGCCGGCGGTCAGCGGCCATCTCAAGGCACTTGAAGCCCGGCTCGGCCGTCCGCTGTTCGAGCGCGCCGGCCGCGGCATCGTGCCGACCGCCAGTGCCGATGCGCTGGCCGCCCGCATCGGCAACCACATCGATGCGCTGGAGACAGTGCTTGATGGCGTCGCCACCCGCGGCAGCGAGCTCACCGGCACCGTCACCATCGGCGGCCCGGCCGAGTTCATGACCGAGCGCGGCCTCCCCGCCCTCGCCCCGCTCGCCAGCCGGCACATCGCCGTGCACGCCCGCTTCGGCCTCGCCCGCGACCTTATCGGCCAGCTCGAGCGCGGTGATTTCGAGCTGGTGGTGGCGGCACAGCGCATCCCCCGCCCCGCCATCGCCTACCAGCAGCTCTTCACCGAACGTTTCCTGCTGGTCGGCGCGCCATCCTTCGGCGACCTGATCCCGGCCACTGCATCGGCCGAAACCATTGCTGCCACCCTGGAAGTCGCGCCCTGGGTCGCCTACGCGGCCGACCTGCCGATGATCCGCCGCTTCTTCCGGGCTGGCCTCGAGCGCGACCTCGCGCCGCCGGAAACCTCGATCGCCCCCGACCTCCGCGCCGTCCGCGCCATGGTCGCGGCAGGTGCCGGCATCAGCGTGCTGCCCGATTATCTGTGCGCCCGCGCCATCGCCATGGGCGAACTCGTCGAGCTGTGGCGTCCCGCCGTCCCGGTCACCAATACCGTCTGGCTCGCGACCGGCAAATCGGGCCGGCACCCGCGCGTCTCGCTGGCCATCGACCTGTTGCGCCAGGCCGCCACCAGCTGGGGCGACGCCTAGCTCTCCGCCAGGAGCTTTGCCGCCAGCGTCTGCAACGGCCCCGGTTGCAGCTCGGCCGGCGGGCTGTAGGGGTTGGAGAAGCCGAAGATCAGGAACAGGATGGCGCCGGTATAGGCGCTGAACAGCCCCAGCAGCACCAGGTTGTGCCGCTCCGGGGTGTAGATGTAGTGCCCGAAGGCGATCAGCACGACGCCGGACAGCGCCGCGATCCAGAAGAAATGCGCCACCGAGGTGATCGCCTCGCTCTGCCGCATGTCGCGCGAGGCGGAGATCGCGTGCAGACTCGCCAGCATGTGGTCGCGCAGGCTGACCTGCCGCGGCGTCTGCGGTATCAGGTCGAGCACCCGGTCGTAGGCCGTCGACCAGATCGCCCAGGCCGCGTCGCTGAGCCCGTTCCCGGCCCCGAGCTGCTCCCACTCGGTGTCGATCACTGCCCGCAGGTACCCGCGCATGTCCTGCTGCAACGGCCCGAGCAGCGTGGCGTCGTAGCGCGCCGCATCGTTGAACACGTCGGCGATGGCGCTCGCCTCGGCCGCGGTCTGGGTTTCGAGCCGCTGGTACGAGGTCATTTCCTGGGCGAACACCAGCGCGATGATCAGCCCGTGCAGCGCGGCGATGCGCGTCACCATCGCCCCGGCCATTTCCTTGTGCCGCTCATACGGCCCGCGCCCGGCGAACCAGCGGGCCAGCATGTAGCTGCCCAGCGACAGCGTGACCGTAGCGATCACGAAAAGCAGCCCGAACGCTATGTCGGTTACGATCCCCACCGGCCGCCCACCCTCGTCGCTGCACCCAGTTCTTCTGCTAGCAAACTTGCGCACGCCCGTCCAAGCAACCACCTCCATCCGACGGCGGTTTCCGTTCGGCGCCGATATGCGTTACCCATTCGCCCCCAACCTCGGATTCCCCCATGAGTCCCTTCCACCAGATCCTCGGCAACACCCTCGTTGCCAACGTCACCAACTTCACCGTCTGGTTCGCGCTCACCTTCTGGGTCTATCTCGAGACCCATTCGGTGTTCGCGACGGGCATGATCGCCGGCGTCTATCTGGTGTTCACCGCCGCCTTCGGCATCTGGTTCGGCTCGATCGTCGATCACAACTCAAAGAAGCTGGCGATGCTCGGCTCGAGCGTCGTCTCCGCCGTCTTCTATGCCCTGGCGCTGGCGGTGCTGCTGCTCTCGCCACCGGAGAGTTTCACCAACCCCTACAATGCCTTCCTCTGGATCTTCGTCTTCCTCGTCATGCTCGGCGTCATCGCCGGCAATATCCGCTCGATCGCGCTGCCCACCCTCGTCACCGTGCTGATCCCCGAGGATCGCCGCGACAAGGCCAACGGCCTCGTCGGCATGGTCAGCGGCATCGGCTTTCTCACCACCTCGGTGATCTCAGGCTTCCTCGTCGCCTGGGGCGGCATGCTGGCGGTGATGGTACTGGCGCTGCTGACGACCGCCCTGGCCTTTGCCCACCTCAGTTTCGTGCAGATCGACGAGGGCCGGGCCGCGCCTGACCCGGAAACCCCGGCCGAGCCTAAGCGCGTCGATCTCAAGGGCACCATCAAGGTGGTCGGCGCCGTCCCGGGCCTGTTCGCGTTGATCCTGTTTGCGGCGCTCAACAACTTCCTCGGCGGCATCTTCATGGCGCTGCTCGATGCCTACGGCCTGTCGCTGGTCTCGGTGGAAGTCTGGGGCCTGTTGTTCGGCGTGCTCTCCACCGCCTTCATCATCTCGGGTCTCGTTATCGCCAAGACCGGGCTGGGCAAGAAGCCGCTCCGCACCCTCTTGCTGGTCAACCTGATCACCTGGGCGGTGTGCTGCATCTTCACCATCCAGTCCTCGATCTGGCTGCTGGCTGCTGGCATGTTCGTCTGGATGCTGCTCGGCCCCTATGCCGAGGCCGCCGAACACACCACGCTGCAGAAGGTGGTGCCGCCGGAGCGGCAGGGCCGCGTCTTCGGCTTCGCCCAGTCGGTCGAGCAGTCCGCCTCGCCGCTTACCGCCTTCCTCATCGGCCCGCTCGCCGAGTTCGTCTTCATCCCGTTCATGACCGCCGGGCTGGGCGCCGAGCTGATCGGCAGCTGGTTCGGCACCGGTCCGGCCCGCGGTATCGCCCTGGTCTTTACCCTCGCCGGCCTGTTCGGCGTGGCGATCACCATCATCGCCTTCCGCTCAAAGTACTATCGCCAGCTTTCCGCCGCCTATGCCCGCCCCAGCGAGGGCCAACCCGAACCCGCGCCAGCCCAGTAGCCCGGCGTCCCCACCACAGGAACCGACAGCGTCATGTCCACGCCCGCCTCCACTCGCGTCATCGACCGCCTGAAGACTGAGTTCAGTTTCCAGATCTCGGTCGATACCGACAGCCTGCCGCTCGGGCTCACGGTCGCCGAGGCCGCCCTCGCCGCCGGCGTCGATCTCGTCGAAATGGGCACCCCGCTGCTGAAGACCGAGGGGGTGAAGCACGTCGTTCCCGCCTTCCGCGCCCGCTTCCCCGATGCGCTGCTGCTCGCCGACATGAAGACCATGGATGGCGGCAGCTTCGAAGCCCGCTCGGTGTTCGAAGGCGGCGGCAACATCATCGATTTCCTCGCCATTGCCGGCGTGCCGAGCGCCAAGGGCATCTGCGGCGTGCGCGACGAATACCGCCGCGCCAACCCGGAACTGCCGCGCCTGGTGTTCGCCGATATCCTGCTGCCGCATCAGGGCCCGGCCGACACCGCCATCGAGGTGGCGCTGCGCATGCTCGACGCCGGCGTCGACGGCATCGGCGCCCACCTGCAGCTCGATGCTCGCCGCGCCGACCCCAGCCTCTTCCACTCGAGCTACCTCGCCGACGTGGTCGGCGCCGTGCACCACCGCGTCGGCGCACTCGCCTCGGTGCAGGTGGTCGGCGGCCTCTATCTCGAGCAGGCCGTCGCGCTCGCCAAGACGGGGCTCCGCGCCTTCGTCATCAGCGGCAATCTCGGCCTCCCCGACGCCCAGGCCCGCTACGGCAACCCGCCCGGCGAAATCCGCGAGCACATCGCCGCCTTCATTGCCGGGGTGTCGCAGACCAGCACCGCGCCGTGAGCAAGCGCAAGGAGCTGCTTCTACCGGTCCTCATCGGATGCTTCCTCGCCTGGCTTGGCTATGCCTCTGCAGCCGAGCGACAGCAGTTCGTCATTCACGCATCAGGCGAGGACATCCTGGTCGAGACCTTCCTGAGCAGGTCCGGCGAGTCGCCTCCGGCAGTCATCGTCCTGAGCGGCAGCAGGGGATTTGCGGCGACGGCCTACGATGAGATCGGAGCGAGCTTTGCCGCGGCGGGCCTCGACACCTTCCTGGTTCACGTCCTCTCCCCGGCTGACCTGAACGCCATCGCCGGCGCCGGAAGCGCCGAGGCTCGCATCCGCTACCACGAACGCCGCCTGACCCAGTGGACGGCGAGCGTTCTGACTGTCGCTGCCCACCTCAACGCCAAGCCCGGCTACAGCGGCCGGATCGGTATCATGGGGATCTCTCTCGGTGCCCAGATCGCCTCGGCCGCCACTGCGAACCGGCAGGACGTGGCCGCGCTGGTGCTCGTCGATGGCGGGCTCCCCAACGGCTACGAGGAACCGCTCGCTTCGCTGCCACCGCTACGCCTGATCTGGGGCGGCGCGGATCGAACCTTTCCTCCGGCCATCGCGCAGGCGCTGCAGAAGACGGTACAAGGCCTGGGCGGATCGGCCGAGCTTGATATCTACCCGGGCGGCGCGCACGACTTCTTCCTGAAGCCAGGATCGCAGCAAGCGACCGAAGCCCGTCGGAGCGCCGCCGATTTCCTTACCGGGCAGTTGCAGTCAACTCACCCCTGATCCGCCCGACTCGGAGCCACCTCTTGTCCAAACGCCTGTCGAAAACCCTCGCCGCTGAGATCGCCACGCGCACCCTCGAAGTCATCAACCCCGCCAACCGCGCCGTGGCGCTGGCCGCGACGCTCCGCCGCCACGGCTTCGACCCGGCTGCCGCCGAACTGCCCGCGGCGCCGGCCGATCGGGCCGATCTGGTGGCGTGGCTGCTCGCTACCTACGCGCCGCGGGAGTAAGCTGCCGGGGTCCGGCCGCTGGGCCGTTGCGAGGAGGATCGCCATGCAGACCCGGCCGTTTCCGCCCGTTCCGCATGGCCGCTCTCCCGCCGGCGCCGAGGTCCGCCTGCTGGTCGACGGGATGACGGGCGGCATGATCCATTCCACCGTTCCGCCCGGTCAGGTGAACCGGGCGACCATCCACGCCACGGTGAGCGAGTTCTGGTTCGTGCTCTCGGGCGAGGGACAGATCTGGCGCCGCGACGACACCGGCGAGCAAACCACCGCGCTGACGCGCGGCGTCTCCATCGACATCCCGGTCGGCACCGCCTTCCAGTATCGCTGCAATGGCGCCGCGCCGCTCGAGTTCATCTGCATCTCCATGCCGCCCTGGCCCGGCAGCCACGAGGCGACGATCATTGCCGGCCCCTGGGAGCCCAACGCCCCCGAGGGTTGGCCGCCGGCGTAGCGAGGCTGGAGGCAGGATGTCGCGTCGGGTTTGCGCCCCTACATGGTGATGCCGCCATCCACCACGAAGTTCGACCCGGTCGCATAGGCGCTCTCGTCGCTCGCGAGATAGACCAGGAGGTGCGCCATTTCTTCGGGCTGCGCCATGCGGCCCATCGGCTGGCGGGCGACGAAGGTCTTCCACACCTCGTCGTGGTCGCCCAGCGCGTGCGCCCGTTCGTGCAATGACGGCGAGTCGACGCTGCCGGGGCAGATGGTGTTGGCCCGGATGCCGTTCTTCATGTAGTCGAACGCCACCGACTTGGTGAAGCCGATCACCGCCGCCTTCGACGACATGTAGCCGACACGGTTCGGCACGCCCTTCATCGACGAAGCGACCGACGCCACGTTGATGATATTGGCGCCGCCCTGCGCAATGAAGGCCGGCAGGAAGGCCTGCGTCAGCACGAACATCGGCGTCACGTTGATATCGAAGCTGAGCTGCCATTCTTCGAGCGTGGTGGTGCCCAGCATGCCCTGATGCACCCAGCCGGCGCCATTGTAGAGCACGTTCACCCCATGATGCCGCGCCGCCGCCTCGCGCAGCGCCAGATGGTCGGTGACATCGAGCGCATAGGTCTCGTGCCCGGGCGAGATCGCCCTGAGCTCCTCGCCCTTGCGCGCAATCCCCTGGGCATCGCGGTCGGTGGCGATCACCCGTGCTCCCTCGCGTGCGAATGCCGTGGCTGCCGCCCCGCCGATCCCCGCCGCTGCCGCGGTCATGAAGATGGTTTTCCCCTCGAGCCGTCCCATTTTCTCCCTTTCCGTCCAGTTCGGTGTTTGACCAAAGGCCAACCCTCTGGTCGTTGTCCCATTTCGCCTGTGTGGTACCATACCAGCCTTGCAAGGGGGACCAGCACTATGGATGAATTGACCTGGGAAGCGCTGCTTCCCCCGATCTTTGCGACTGCCGGCATCGACGCCGGTGGAGCGCTGGAAATCGCCCCGCTCACTGGCGGCGTTTCATCCGATATTGTGCGCATCCGCCTGCCCGATGGCCGCCAATACTGCGCCAAGCGCGCCCTCGGTAAGCTCAAGGTCGCCACCGACTGGCAGGCGCCGCTCGAGCGCAACCAGTATGAGGTGGCCTGGCTGCGCCGCGCCAACGCCATCGTCCCCGGCGCCGCGCCCGAAGTGATCGGCGAGGACCGCGCGCACGGCATCGCGCTGCTCGAATACCTGCCGGCCGAAGACTATTTGCTGTGGAAGGCCGAGCTGCTGGCCGGCCGCGCCGATCCGTCGGTTGCCACCGCCGTCGCCGAGGCGCTCGGGCGCATCCACGCCGCGACGCTCAACGATCCCTCGGCCGCCGCCGAGTTCCCCACCGACCACCTGATCGATGCCCTGCGGCTCGACCCCTATCTGCGCTTCACCGCCGGACGCCACCCGGAGCTTGCCGATCGGATCCTCGCCGTGCTGACGACCACCGCGAACACCAAACTGGCGCTGGTGCACGGCGATGTCAGCCCCAAGAACATCCTCATTGCGAAGCGCGACGGCCACCCGGTGCTGCTCGATGCCGAGTGCGCCTGGTACGGCGATCCGGCCTTCGACGCTGCCTTCTGCCTCAACCACCTGGTGCTGAAGTCCATCCACCTGCCGGCACTGCGCGATGCCCTGCTGGCTCAGGCGTCTGCCTTCGCCGCCACCTGGCTCGGACATTTCCCCGCGCAACTGCGTGCCAGCACCGAGGCACGCGCCGCCGCCCTCCTGCCCTGCCTGATGCTGGCGCGGGTCGATGGCAAATCGCCGGTCGAGTACCTCAGCGAGGCCAGTCGCCAGCTGGTGCGCGATCGGGCCATTCCACATATCCAACACCCGCCAGTAGCCATCGCCGAGCTGCTCGACAGCCTTAGTTCACCTCAGGATTGATAACGCGTTATGTCAGCCATCAAGACCATTCTCGGCCGCCAGGTGTGGGACTCGCGCGGCCGCCCCACCGTCGAAGTCGAGGTCACGCTGGAGAGCGGCGCCAGCGGTCGCGCCATCGCCCCGTCCGGCGCCTCCACCGGCAGCCGCGAGGCGCTCGATAAGCGCGATGGCGGCAAGCGGCTGGGGGGTTTCGGCGTCAACGCCGCGCTGGCCGCGGTGAACGGCGAAATCCAGAACCGGCTCGTTGGCCTCGATGCCCTCGACCAGGTCGCCGCCGATCGCGCCATGATCGAACTCGACGGCACCCCGCAGAAGACCCGGCTGGGCGGCAACGCCATCGTCGCCACGTCCTCCGCCATCGCCTGGGCGGCTGCGACAGAGCAGCGGATCCCGCTCTGGCAACATTTGCGGCGCCTCAGCAACCTCGATCCCGAGGCCCAGCACATCCCCGCCCCGATGATCCAGATTTTCGGCGGCGGCCGCCATGCCGGCAATCGCATCGACATCCAGGATTTTCTCATTCTCGCCGTCGGCGCCCAGAGCTTCGCCGAGGCCACCGAGCAGATCGCCGAAGTCTACATGGCCGCCAGCAAGGCCATGGTCCAAAAGGGCAAGCTCAACGGCGTCGCCGACGAGGGCGGCGTCTGGCCCGATTTCACCGCCAATGAGGACGGGCTCGAACTGCTCACCCGCGCCATCGAGGCGGCCGGGCTTCGCCCCGGCGCCGATATCGGTATCGCGCTCGACGTCGCGGCCACCTCGTTCTACGCCGATGGCGCCTATCGCCTGGCGCTCGAAGGCAGGGCGCTCTCGACGCTCGAGATGATCGAGCAGCTGCAATCCTGGGTCAGCGCCTACCCGATCGTCTCGCTCGAGGACCCCCTTGCGGAGGACGATGACGAAGGCTTTGCCGAGATCACTCGGCGGCTCGGCAAGTCCATTCAGATCGTTGGTGACGATTATCTGACCAGCTCAGAGTCCCGTGTTGCCCTCGCCGCAGCACAGGGATGCTGCAATTCGGTGTTGCTCAAATCGAACCAGTGCGGCACCCTGACCGAACTGATTGCAGCAAGCACGCGCGCCCGCGCCGTCGGCTGGAATACCATCCAGTCCGGCCGCTCCGGCGAAAGTGAAGATGTGACGCTCAGTCATCTGGCGGTCGGCTTGATGTCAGACCAGATCAAAGTCGGCTCGATGACGCGCTCAGAACGGACTGCGAAGTGGAATGAAGTGATCCGCATAGAGGGTTACTACGTAGCGCCGCGCTACTGGCGTTTTACCATTCCGCGGCTGTAGTCGAATGAAGGGCAGTTTGGGGGATTCAGTTTGGGGGACGCAGACAGACGCAGTGGCGCGGGCCGGCCGGTTCGCGTTGAAGATGTAGCACGCGTCGCCGGTGTCTCGCCGATTACCGTCTCGCGCGCCCTGTCCTACCCCGACAAGGTCAAGGATGAGACCCGGGCCCGCATTCTCGAGGCCGTCGCCCAGACCGGCTACGTCGTCAACCGCTTCGCCTCCTCGCTGCGTTCCGGCCGCTCCAACGTTATCACCGTCTTCGTCTCGAGCCTGCTCAATCCGCACTTTGCCACCTCGGTGCAGGGCATCGTCGATTCGGTCGAGGGCAGCGGTTACCATCTGATGTTCGCCCAGACCGGCTATTCCGAGATGCTGGAGATCGACGTCGTCGAATCAGTGCTGCCGTTCCGTCCCGCCGGCGTCGTCTTCACCGGCGTGGTTCGCGCTGACAAGACCCGCCAGGCGCTGCAGAAGCTCGGCATCCCGGTGATGGAAATGTGGGGCAACCGCCCCGATCCGATCGACATGCTGGTCGGCTCGTCGAGCTACGATGCCGGCCGCCTGATGGGCGAGCATTTCGGCGAACGGGGCTTCCGCAAAATCGCCTATAGCGGCCACACCATCGAGCGCACCGCGCAGCGCATCGAGGGCTTCCGCCACGGCCTCGCCAAGCACCGCCTGACGCTGGAGCTGATCCACCCGATGGATGGCACCCGCACCTTCGCCGACGGCATGCATGCCTTCGACGCTATTCTCGAGCAACTGCCCGGCTGCGACGCCATTTTCTTCGGTACCGACGTGCTCGCCGCCGGCGCCATGACCCGGGCGCTCGACCGCGGCATCGCGGTGCCCGGCCAGGTCGCCATCGCCGGCTATGGCGACCTCGAGTTCACCCAGCACGTCCGCCCCTCGCTCACCTCGCTGCAGGTTTCGAGCTACGAGATGGGCCGCGAGGCCGGCCGCATGCTGATCAAGCGGCTCAGTGGCGAAGCCATCGCCAATCCCATCGTACTGCAGCCGATCAGCCTCGAAGCCCGCTCCAGCACTCTGGGTTGAGGCCCCCGGGCCGCTGGTTGGATATCGTGGCAACGCCGCTGACAGGCCGGTGCAGGAAGATACCCCTCCCCTGTCCCCTCCCCGCAAGGGGGAGGGAGACGCTCTCACCAGCGCCAGCGTTTTGGTCTCCTCCCCCCTTGCGGGGGAGGGACAGGGTGGGGGGTACTCTTCCCACACCGGCGGCGGAGGCCACAGTGACTCCGTCGGTGACCTACCCATCCCGCCCATTGCAACCCGACATCCCGATCTCTATCATCGCCTCCGGTACGATCCTCCCTCAATCGAAGGAATGCCTGCCCAGTCCGTCGGGATTGGGCTATGGATCGTCGGGACAGCCTGTTGATTTGAGGAGATCACTATGAGTTCGGGTAAAGGCGAGACCGCGCAGGGCAAGAAGCTCCGGTCGCGCGCCTGGTTCGATAATCCGGAAAACCCGGACATGACTGCGCTCTACCTCGAGCGCTATTTGAACTACGGCATTTCGCGTGAAGAGCTGCAATCCGGTAAGCCGATCATCGGCATCGCTCAGACCGGCTCCGACATCTCGCCCTGTAACCGCCACCACCTCGAGCTGGCCAAGCGCGTGCGCGACGGCATCCGCGATGCCGGCGGCATCGCCATGGAGTTCCCGGTCCACCCGATCCAGGAAACCGGCAAGCGTCCGACTGCCGGCCTCGACCGCAACCTCGCCTATCTCAGCCTTGTCGAAGTGCTGTACGGCTACCCGCTCGATGGCGTGGTGCTGACCATCGGCTGCGACAAGACCACCCCGGCCATGCTGATGGGCGCCGCCACCGTCAATATCCCGGCGATCGCCCTGTCGGTCGGCCCGATGCTCAACGGCTGGTTCCGCGGCGAGCGCACCGGTTCGGGCACCATCGTGTGGAAGGCGCGCCAGATGATGGCCGCCGGCGAAATCGGCTACGAGCAGTTCATCGAGCTGGTGGCGTCCTCCGCCCCCTCGACCGGTTACTGCAACACCATGGGCACCGCCTCGACCATGAACTCGCTGGCCGAGTCGCTCGGCATGCAACTGCCCGGTTCGGCCGCCATCCCGGCGCCCTATCGCGATCGGCAGGAAATGGCCTGGCGCACCGGCATGCGCATCGTCGAGATGGTGCATGAGGACCTGAAGCCCTCCGACATCCTGACCAAGGACAATTTCATCAACACCATCGTCGTGAACTCGGCGATCGGCGGCTCGACCAACGCCCCCATCCACATCAACGCCATCGCCCGCCACATCGGCGTCGAGCTGAACATCGACGATTGGCAGACGCACGGCCACAAGGTGCCGCTGCTGGTCAACATGCAGCCGGCCGGCGAATACCTGGGTGAGGATTATTACCATGCCGGCGGCGTGCCGGCGGTGGTCAACGAGCTGATGAAGCAGGGCCTCATCCGCGAGAATGCCCCGACCGTCAACGGCAAGACCATCGGCGAGAACTGCCGCACCACCACCATCCAGGACGACAAGGTGATCCGGCCGTTCACCAACCCGATGAAGGCCGAAGCCGGCTTCCTGGTGCTGCGCGGCAACCTGTTCGACAACGCCATCATGAAGACCTCGGTGATCTCCGAGGAGTTCCGCCTGCGCTACCTGAACAACCCCAACGACCTGGGCGCCTTCGAGGGCAAGGCCGTGGTGTTCGACGGCCCGGAGGATTACCACCACCGCATCGACGACCCGTCGCTCAATATCGACGAGCACACGCTGCTGTTCATGCGCGGCGCCGGCCCGATCGGCTATCCGGGTGCGGCGGAAGTGGTGAACATGCGGCCGCCTGATTACCTGATCAAGAAGGGCATCACCTCGCTCGCCTGCATCGGCGATGGCCGCCAGTCCGGCACATCCGGCTCGCCGTCCATCCTCAATGCCTCGCCGGAAGCGGCGGCGGGCGGCAACCTCGCCATCCTGAAGACCGGCGACCGCGTCCGCATCGACCTCAACAAGGGCGAGGCCGACATTCTCATCTCCGCCGAGGAGATCGAGCAGCGTCGCGCCGAACTGCATGCCGCCGGCGGCTACAAGTATCCGGCGCATCAGACGCCATGGCAGGAAATCCAGCGCGGTATCGTCGACCAGCTCGGCGCCGGCGGCGTGTTGAAGAACGCCGTCAACTACCAGCGCCTGGCACAGACAGCCGGTCTGCCACGCGACAACCATTGATCAAATCCAAAGGGGCCGGTGTTCACTGGCCCCTTTCTTCTTGCGCCGGTCGCGCCGATGGGCCAACAAGCCGCCGCAATGTTTGACGAACAAGTTAGGCTCAGCGCACTATCGAGGGCGCTTAAGGCGGGTGAGGGCTCGATGTCTGATATTCTGGACTATTGCAAAGGGCGGGAGGCGCAGACCTTCAAGCCCGGCCAGGTGCTGATCCGTGAGGGCGGCCAGGAAGGCCAGTTGTTCGTCCTGATCGACGGCCAGGTCGAAGTGCTCCGCAAGGACACCCAGGTCAGCTACATCGACGAGCCCGGCTCGATATTCGGCGAGATGGCGGTGCTGCTCGACATGCCCTCGAGCGCCACGGTCAAGGCGCTCTCGACGGTCAAGGCCTACGCCATCGCCGACGCCATCAGCTTTCTCGGCGGCAACCCGGAAATCGCGCTCTATGTCGCAACGCTGCTGGCGCGCCGGCTCTACTACACCACCTCTTACCTGGTCGACCTGCAGCAGCAATCCGAAGGCAAGCGCGAAGACCTCGACCTGGTCGACAAGATCCTCGCCCAGCTGATCGAAAAGCCCGACGAAGCCAAGCACGCCAAGCGCACGCGGAAGTAGTTCAAGCCCTCGAGCGTGTGGCACCCTCACCGTGTGGCGGTGCAGTGGCAGCCGAGCCATCGTGCCCTCAAGGACCCCCTCTCTTGCAAAATCTAAGGCTTAGCCAAACGGCTAAACCTAAGATTTTGCTTTCTCCCCCGCCGAGGGGGAGATGATCCGTGCCTTCCACTTGCGCCTGAGTTTCAGTCGGGACTCTCCCCCTTGGCGGGGGAGAAAGCGAAAACTTGGGCTTAGCGCAGCTAAGTCCTTAGTTTTCGCCAGAGAGGGGGTCTTGGGAGCCACCGGCAAGGCGAGGATCAAGGTGGGCGAGCCCACGCTCCAGCGGCTAGTAAGCCAGCTGGCTCACGACAGCCCCTACACCAGCCCCTTGCTCAGCAGCACGGCGTAGATAATCGCGGCATAGGTCAGCTGGTGGGTAATCTGATCGAGCCCGTGCAGGCTCCAGAACCGCCGTGGCTGCGTGTCGACATGGACGCCGCGCGAATAGTGGATCTTCGAATAGTCGAGCAGGTAGTGCACCACGAACTCGGCCACCACGATACCCGCGAGCCATGGGAGCGGCGTGCCCGCCAGCAGCAGCAGCAGCGCCGTCAGCCCGGCATGCACGCCGGCATGCGCATAACCGCCTGGCTGGCGGAAATCGCCCTTACCGCCCAGCATCCATCCCGGCTGCAGAAAGTAATCCGCGATGTAGTGCTTGAGCTCCAGTCCGATGAACAGCAGAAAGAATAGTCCGACCATTCGGTCTTGTCCTTGCGGGGGTGACGCCCCCACGGCCCATCCCCGGGAGCTGATGCTTGCAAGCTCCCGTTGTCTGAGGCAAGCGCAGAGTTTACTCCTGTGTTAGGTTCCCGTCAGCGCCGTTCAGCCGGCGTTCATGGGCGGCGTGGCAGGTGGTCCGCGCCGGACGTCTGTCCTGGAGGTTCCGATGCTGCGGCTGCTTGCCTCGTTCATTCTGCTGCTGTTGGTAGCGCAACCCGCCCTCGCCGCGTCCGGCAAGGCGATGGGCGTTGATCCTGCTGCCCGGCTCGAGGACAAATCCGGGACCAAGACACTGGTGGTCGGCACCGACGTCTTCATCGGTGATCGCGTCGTCACCGATGCCAAGGGCCTCGTCCAGATCCTGTTTTCCGACAGGACCAAGCTGGTGGTCGGCCCGCGATCGGCGCTGGTGATCGAGGATTACCTGCTGCGTGAGGATGGTTCGGGCGGCAAGTTCGCCATCAACGCACTGTCGGGGACGTTCCGCTTCGTCACCGGCGGCGCCCCCAAGGACCGCTACCTGATCACTACCCCCACCGGCACCGTCGGGGTGCGCGGCACCGCCTTCGACCTCAACGTCCATTCCGATCACTATTCCCTGCTGCTGTTCCACGGCGCCGTGGTGATGTGCAACAAGGCCAATAAATGCATCACCGTCGATGATTTCTGCGATGTCGGCATGGCCGACCTGACCGACGCTAAGCTGCTCGGCAACACCGAGGATTTCGTCGGCGCCGAGCGCACCTCGATGCGCGGCATGTTCCCCTGGGCCGTGTCGGAGAGCGACCTGCTCACGCCATTCTGGGTGGCGCAGGCCCGCGAGTGCCTCAACCGGTCCGTGCAGCCCAACGACACCGACGCCGGCGGCGCCAGCCCTGACGGCGAGCCGCCGCGGTCACAACGGTCGCCCGGCAACGGCCTGCAGACGGGCCCCAACGGCTAACCACACCAGGACTCGATCCCGCCGATGCTCCGACGCCTGCTGCCGATCCTCGCTGGCCTCGTCATCGTGATCCTGTTGACGTTCCTGCGCATCGCCGACCCCTTCCCGGTGCAGGTGCTGCGTGAAATCGCCTTCGATTTCTACCAGCGCCTGCATCCCCGCCCGCAGGGGGAGTTCCCGGTCCGCGTCATCGATATCGACGAAGCCGCGCTTGCCGAATTCGGCCAATGGCCGTGGCCGCGCGATCGCCTCGCCGCACTCACCGATCGGCTGACCGAGCTCGGCGCTGCCGCCATCGGCTTCGACGTGCTGTTCCCCGAGGCCGACCGTATGTCGCCGAGCCGCATCGCGGCAGGCCTGCCCGGCGTCGATGCCGCGACGCTCCCCGACTACGACGCCATCTTCGCGGCCTCGCTGTCGCGCGCCCCCTCGATCCTCGGCTTCTCGCGCACCCCCTCCGGCAAGCCGCTGACCGGCAACCCCAAGGGCGGCTACGCCATTTCCGGGCCCGACCCTACCGAGCGCATCCCGTTCCTCACCGGCACCGCCGCGCCGATCCCGATCCTGCGCGATGCAGCACCCGGCCTCGCCGCCCTCAGCCTCAATTCCGAGCTCTCGGCCGGCGCCGTCCGCCGCATCCCCATGCTGTGGACCAATGGCAGCCAGCTGTTCCCCACCCTCTCGGTTGAGGCCCTGCGCCTCGCCATGGGCATCAGCACCGTGGTGGTGTTCGGCGATACCGCCGCCGAGGGCTATGTCGACAGCATCCGGCTCGGCGATTTCACCGTGCCGCTGACCTCCGAGGGCGACCTCTGGCTCTATTACAGCCGCCCCAGCCCGGATCTGCTGGTCTCGGCCGCGGACCTGCTCGGGCCGAATTACCAGCAGCTGAGCGATCGGATCGCCGGCAATATCGTGCTGGTCGGCACGTCTGCGTCGGGCCTGCTCGACCTCCACAACACCACGCTGGGCGACAACGTCGCCGGCGTCACCATCCACGCCCAAGCCATCGAGCAGATCCTCTCGGGCACCTATCTCAGCCGCCCCGACTGGGTGGCGGGGCTCGAGATCGTCGGCTTCCTGGCGCTCGGCGCTTTCATGGTGGTGGTGGTGCTGCTGCTCGGCCCGCTTGTCGGTATTGCTGCCGGTGCGCTCTCGCTCACCGCCGCCATCGGCTTTTCGTGGTGGATGTTCACCACCAGCGGCATCATGCTCGATCCGAGCTACCCGCTGATCGGTCTGACCCTGCTCTACCTGGCGCTGGTGTTCTTCCGCTTCGTGACCACCGAGCGCGCCAAAAAGCAGATCCGCCGTGCCTTCGGCTACTACGTCGCCCCCTCATTGCTGAGCGAGATCGAAAAGAACGGCGACCGGCTGAAGCTCGGTGGCGAAGTGCGCCGCATCACCGTGCTGTTCTCCGATATGCGCGGCTTCACCTCGCTGAGCGAGAAGCTCGAGCCCAGGCGTATTCTCGCCATTCTCAACACCCTGTTCGGCGCCCTGGGCCACGAGATCATCGGCCGCATGGGCACCATCGACAAGTTCATCGGCGACGCCATCATGGCGTTCTGGAACGCGCCCGTCGACGTCCCCGACCATGAACGCAAAGCCCTGCGCTCGGCACTGGGCATGCGCCAGAAGCTCGCCGAACTGAACCATACCGATGCCTTCCACCTCAGGGCGGACAAGGCCGCGGTAGGGGAACTCGGTATCGGCATCGGCATCTCCACCGGCGAAGCGCTGGTGGGCAATATGGGTCTCGAAACCCGCTTCGATTATTCCGCCCTCGGCGACACCGTGAACGTCGCGAGCCGGGTCGAAAGCGCCTGCAAGGAGGTCGGCTACGATATCCTCGTCGCCGATCCGGTCCGCGTCATCGTCTCCGATTTCGCCTTCCTCGAAGCCGGCGCGCTGGCGCTGAAGGGCAAGGCCGAGCGCGTCGTCATCTACCTCCTGGTCGGCGATGCCGAGCTCGCCAAATCCGGCGCGTTCCACCTGCTGCGCGTTACCCACGCCGAAGCGCTCGAAGCGCTCCGCACCGGCCGCGACACCCGCGGCGCCATCGCCGAGTGTATCGCCCTATCGGCCAAGCTCGAGCCCGGCCTCAAGAAATTCTACGAACTGCTCCCCGGCCGCCGCATGGATTTTGTGTCGACCGAGACCGTCGTGCCGATCACCCCGGCGGCGTGATTGGTGCGAAGGGCACACACCCTCCATACCCACCGGCCGTCATCCCTGCGAAAGCAGGGACCCAACTATCCCCTTGGGCGCCTTCGGCTCAAATGAACGCCCCTCACTCCCCCGCATAGGCCTCGCGCATTTCCTCGATCTCGCCCATTGCCTCGTAGAGCGGGCGCCAGTCGTCGCGCTCGGCAATCGGCGCCCACAGCGCCTCCATCTCGTCGATCAGCATGGTCCGCGGCACATCGCGCTTGAAATACGGGTGGTCGAGATTGGCATCCGGCGACGCCGGGTGCGCAGTCAACAGGCCGGCCAGCGTCTCGAAAGCCGAACCGCGATAGTGGTCGGCCGCCGGGCTCCGCATCGCCCGCGCTCCATCGCCACCGCGCCAATCGAAGAAGAACTGCTCGAACGGCATCTGCGTTTCGCGCAGGAAGTTGAACACCTCCTGCACCAGCAGCGCATCCGCTTCCACCCCGAGCGACGCGAGCCCCAGACGCTCCAGCACCGCCGACCACACCGAACGCTGGAACGCCGGCCAGAACTGGTTCAGCGCCGCTTCCATCTCGGCATGCTCACCCAGCGGCAGCAGCACTTCGGCGAGCCGCGTCAGGTTCCAGGCCAGCGTGTCCGGTTGCTTGCCGAAGGCATAAAGCCCCCACTCGTCGAAATAGGCCGCGGTGAAACTCGGATCATAGGTCGGCAGGAACCGCCACGGTCCGTAGTCGAAACTCTCGCCGGTGATGTTGATATTGTCGGTATTGAGCACCCCGTGCACGAACCCCGCCGCGATCCACCGCGCCCCGGTTTCGGCGACATGTTCGCTCACCGCGCCAAGGAACTTTGCTGCCCGGCCGTTATCGCCCTCGACCCACAGCTCGGGGTAATAGGCGCGCACCGAGTGGTCGAGCAGCGCCCGCAGCCGCTCGTCTTCCTTCAAATAGCTCAGCCGCTGGAACGAACCGATCCGCGTGTGCCCGTGCGATAGCCGCACCAGCACCGACGAGCGCGTCGGCGACGGCTCGTCGCCGCGCTGCAGCTCCTCGCCGGTTTCGATCAGCGACAGCGATTTGGAGGTGTTCACCTGAAGCGCCTCGAGCATGGCCGTCGCCAGCACCTCGCGCACTCCACCCTTCAGCGTCAGCCGTCCATCCCCGGCCCGCGACCACGGCGTCCGCCCCGATCCCTTGGTGCCCAGGTCCATCAGCCGGCCGTCATTGAGATCCTCGAGTTGCGCATAGAGAAAGCCGCGCCCGTCGCCGAGATCGGGGTTGTAGGTCTGGAACTGATGCCCGTGATAGCGCAGCGCCAAAGGCTCCGGGAACGACCCCGGCAGCGGCTCGAACTTGCCGAAGTAATTCACCCAGTCGTCGTCGCTGAGCCCATCGAGCCCCACCGACGCCGCCGCCCGCTGGTTGCGATAGCGCAGGGTATGCTCAGGAAACTGTGCCGCCCGAACCTTGTCGAAATAGCCCTCGCCAAGCTCGGCATGGGTGGTGCGGGGTTTGAAGGGATGGGTCATAGCCAGCCGCATCCCCCTCCCCAACCCTCCCCGCAAGGGGGAGGGTGCCGCATCCAGTCCGAGGCGCTATCAAGCCACAGCCACCGGCCGGCACCTCCCCCTAGACGGGGGAGGTTGGGAGGGGGGGCGCCCCATGCGCCAAGGCCAGTAACCCTCACCGCCGAAACACCCCGACCACCTCGACATGCGTCGACCATGCGAACTGATCCACCGGCACCACGCTCTCGAGCCGATATCCGCCGGCGATCAGGATCGCCGCGTCGCGTGCAAAGGTCTTGGGCTCGCAGGATACCGCCACCACAGTCTTCACGGTGCTGCGCGCCAGCTCCTTCGCCTGCGCTTCGGCGCCGGCGCGTGGCGGGTCGAACACCACCGCATCGAACGGGTTGAGCTCGATCGGGGCCAGCGGGTCGCGGAACAGGTCGCGCACTTTCGCCTCGACCGGCTTCAGCCCCTGCACGTGGTTGACTGCCTTGACCAGCGCCGCGATGCCCGCCCGGTCGCTGTCGGCCGCGAACACTCGCGCGCCCTCGGCCAGCCGCAGCGCGAACGGCCCGACGCCCGAGAACAGGTCGGCCACCGACTTCACCTTGCCAACACCTTCGCTGACCAGCCGGGCCAGCGTTTCTTCCGCCGCCGCCGTCGCCTGCAGGAAGCTCGCCGGTGGAATCTCCACCAAGGCCTTACCCATCTTCACCGCCGGCGGGCGCGCCATATAGACCGCATCGCCGTTGAAGGTCAGCCGCGCCAGTTTTTGCGCCCGCGCGAACTCCGCCAACGCCACCGACTTCAGCTTCCGTTCCGACTTGATGCTGAGGTCGATGCCGGTATCGGTGAGGGTAAACGAGACGTCGCAATCGCCGGCCAGCGGCTGCAGCGCCCGGGCGATCCGCGGCGCGTGCTTCGACAGCGTCGGCATCAGGATCGGGCAGGCGTCGATATCGAGCACTTCGTGGCTTTTCGCCCGCATGTAGCCCGCGCCGGTCTTGCGCACATGCAGGGTGGCCCGCCGTCGCCCGGCGCCGGTCGCATCGATCAGCGGCTGCACCACGGTCTCGACCTCGGCATGCTGCAAGGCGATCTCGACCAGGCCGCGCTTGAAGCTCGCGTAGGTCTCACGATTGAGGTGCTGCAGCGAACAGCCGCCGCAGGTACCGAAATACGGGCTGATCGGCTCGGCCCGCTCGGCGCTCGGCGCGATGATGCTGATGAGCGTGCCGCGCTCACCGTCCCGCGCGATCTCCACCCGCTCGCCCGGCAGCGTGAACGGCACAAACACCCGCTCGCCGCCGATCTCGCCGATGCCGTCGCCGTGCTGCCCGATACTGTCGATGGTAACTTCTGTCATGGGGAACGCACTAACAGGCGAGCGGGGCTTTGGCACGCGTTTCCCGACTGATAGAGACGGCCCCCTCCCATCCTCCCCCATAAAGGGGGAGGTGCTCCGCCGGTGTGCTTGGCACGATCGAAGACAGGGCCTCGACTCTTCACCTCCCCCTTTATGGGGGAGGCCGGGAGGGGGCCGTCTGCTTCGGTTCTTGCACCCAGAGACATGGCCCAGTGCCTCAATGCACCGGCTGGCTCACCAATTCCAGCAGGCTGGCAATCGACACGAACGGGATTCCCATCCGCTCGCTGAGCCCGGTGGCGCAGGTCGAGACCGTCGACAGCCCGATCTCACATCCCTCGGGGATCTGGGCCTTGGCAAAGCGCGTCGCATGGGCGTTGAGCTCGGGCACATAGAGCCCCTTGTCGCCGGCATAGCCGCAGCAGGTGATGGCATCGAGCACCACTACCTTCTCGGCAATCACCGCCGCCAGCGCCTCGATGGCGCCCTGCTCCTTCAGCCGCTGCGCCGAGCAGTTGTGATGCACCGCCACGGCCGGCAGCGGCTTGGTAATGGTCAACCGCGGCAGGATTTCCTTGAGCAGGAACTCCGCCGAATCCATCACCGCGGCCTCGCCCGGATGTTCGCGCATGTGCTTGGCACAGGTCGAGGCATCGGTCACCACCGGCAGCGCCCCGGCTCGGCTCAGCCCATCGAGTTCGCGCCGCGTCGACCCGCCGACGCGCTCGGCCTCCTCGGGAAAGCCTTTCGACAGGAACGGCTGGCCGCAGCATTGTCCGTCGAGCTTTTCCGGCACCACCGGGTCGAACCCCGCCCGCCGCATCAGTGCGATCATCGCATCGGTGGTCGGCAGCAACCCGTTCTCGCGCGTCGGCGCCCCGAACATCCGCGTCGCGCAGGATGGGAAATACACCACCTGGCCGTTCGGCGCGTTGCGCGCCGGCACCGGCTTCGGCGCCCCCGGCCCCGGCCGCAGCGCCGGCGATACCCGCGGCACGGCCTTGGGCGCCAGCGCATGCATGGCGCCCGCCACGGCATCCACTACGCCATTGCCGACGATCCGGCGGCCCAGCGCCTGCGCCCCGACTCCCAGCTTCATGCCGGTCTCGAGCGCCGCGGTATGCCCGCTGACCCAATGCGCCACGTTGCGATCGCCATCCGACCGCCGCCTGCCACGTTCGCCGATCACCATGGTGCCGGTTTCGATCCCCACCGGGCAGCGCAGCGAACAGAGATTGCACGCCGCACAGGTATCGAGCCCCACATATTGGAAGCCCTCGTCCATGGCCTTGAGCCGCTCCGGATCTTCGCCGGTTTGCCTGAGCCGCGCCCGCTCGCGCGTCACCGCGATGCGCTGGCGCGGGCTGAGCGTCATGTGATGGCTCGGACAGGCCGGCTCGCAGAAGCCGCACTCGATGCAGAGGTCGACGATCTCGTCGGCCAGCGGCATCAGCTTCAGGTTCTTGATGTGGATGTCGGGATCGGGGTTGAGCAGCACGCCCGGATTGAGCAGCCCCTCCGGGTCGAACAGGTGCTTGATCTCATGCATGATGAGATAGGCCTTGGTGCCCCACTCGGCCTCGACGAACGGCGCGATGGCGCGCCCGGTGCCGTGCTCGGCCTTCAGCGAGCCGCCATAGCGGACCGACACCAGCTCCGACAGTTCCTTCGAAAAGTGATCGAACTTCACCGCCGCATCCGGGTCCATGAAGTTGTCGCTCATCTGGAAATGCAGGTTGCCGGCCAGCGCGTGCCCGAAAATGATCGCATCCTCATAGCCGCAATCGTCGAGCAGCTTCCGCATATCGATGACGAAATCGGCCAGCCGGTCGATCGGCGCCGCCACGTCCTCGGTCAGCATCGAGGTGCCCTTCGGCCGCGCCGCGCCGCCGGTAGCGAAAAAGCCTTTCCGCACGTCCCACAGCCCATGCGAAATGTGCTCGTCGGCCGAGAACGTGATGTCCGTCGCCCCCTCGGAGGCAAGGATCGCCGAGGCCTTCGCGGTCTCCGCCTCGAGCGTCGCCTGGTCGGGCGCCGTCACGTCGATCAGGATCACCGGCGAAGTCTCGGTGAAGAACTTCACATAAGGCTGGATGGCCGGCAGGTGCTCTACCGTCGCCAGGGCTCGCCGCTCGATATACTCGGCGGCGGTAACGCCGGTCGTCACCTGCACCCCGCCATTGGCCAGCTTCGAGATGGCGCGGGCGCAGGAATAGGGATCGGGGAACGGGATCAGCCCAGTCACCTTGTAGGGGTGCTCGGGAATGGTGTTGTAGGTCACCTCGGAGACGAAGCCGAGCGTCCCCTCCGAACCGACGATCAGGTGGATCAGGATGTCGATCGGATCGTGGAAATCGAGCAGCGCATTGATCGAGTAGCCGACGGTGTTCTTGATCCGGTATTTTTTGCGGATCAGCTCGACCAGCGCCGGATCGGCCTTGACCTTCTGGTGCAACGCCTTGAGCTCATCGAGCAGGTGCGCATGCGACGCCCGGAACGCCGCGACCGACGCCGGATCGCCCGAATCGAGCACCGTGCCGTCGACCAGCATCACCCGCAGCCGGTGCATGGTGTGATAGGTGTTGTAGGCGACGCCACAGCACATGCCCGACGAGTTGTTGTTCACCACCCCGCCGATCTTGCAGGTGGCCTGGCTCGCCGGATCCGGCCCCAGCTTGGCCCCGAACGGCTTCAGCGCCTTGTTGGCATTGGCGACGATCACCGCCGGCCCCAGCGTCACCCGCTGCCCGGCCTCGTGGATCTCGAGCTTCTTCCAGCCGTCGCCGAGCACCGCGAGCACCCCGTCGGTGATCGCCTGGCCGGAGAGCGACGTCCCCGCCGCGCGGAAGGTCAACGGCAGCTTTTCGGCGCGGGCGGCTTCGATCACCGCGCGCACTTCGTCCTCGGTATTGACGATCACCACCACTGCCGGGATCAGCCGGTAGGAGCTGGCATCGCCCGAATAGGCATAGGTCATCACCGGGTCGGTCATGATCCGGTCCTTGCGGATCAGATCCTTGAGCCGCGCCACAATCCCTTGCGTCGCCGCAGCCCGGTCCACCCCGATCGGGGCCATCTCGTTCACGTCACTATCCGCCCTTTAGGCCCGGAACGAGAAATCTCGCAGCCGGGCAAGATGTTTGGCAGGCATGTTAGAGACATTCGCAGCTGGGCGGTAGTGAGGCATTGGTCGTGGGCAATCGCCCGACTGATCGCCGGGCCGCCGGTCCCACCGAGACCAGTTTGCCATAATGAAAACTCCCGCCTGCCGGAAAGCAGCCGGCCAGACGGGAGCGCTTGTCACTCAGGCGGGACAATTAGCCGAGATCGACTTCGGTCGTGTCTTCGTCATACCCCTCGCGGATCTCCTGTGCCGCGCGGCGCAGGATTTCCGCCACCCGGCGATCCTCTTCGGGGTCGCGCCGGATCGCTTCCTTGATCGCCTTCTTCAGCGCCTTGCGCGCGTCGTTCACTTCCGGCGCCACGTCGTCGAGATCACGGTCGGGCCGGCCCGAGTAGCGTTCCTGGGGCCGTTCGGGCCGCTCCGGTCGCTCGGGGTGTTCGGGATGATCCGGGTGCGGCGGAGCACCGCCGCGATCACCGAACCAGCCATGCCGGCCAAATTCCCGCCCCATGCCGCGAAATCGCTCGCGGAACTGCTCCGCCTCCCCCGGCGTGAAGGGGAAATCCTGGCTCGCCATCCGCTCCCGCAAATGCTCCATCCCGGAGCCTGCCTTGGCGAGGAAGTCGAGCGTCGACTGGATCGCCTCGCGATTATCGTTGAGGTGCGTCCGGCCTTCCTCGGTGATGGTGTAGAGCTTCTTGTTGCCCTCGGCGGCCGAGGTCACGTAGCCCGCCTCCTCGAGATAGGTCAGCGCCGGATAGACGATGCCCGGGCTCGGCGAATAAAAGCCCTTCGAATGCTCCTCGATCGCCTTGATCAGGTCGTAGCCATGCCGCGGCTGCTGTTCGATCAAGAACAGCGCGACGAGCCGGAGGTCACCCGAGGCCAGCATCCGCCCGATGCGGAAATTGCCCCCGAAACCGCCCCAGTCACCAGGGTTGATGTTGGCTTCGAAGTTGCCGAATTTGCGGAACCCGCGTCGCGCCATGGCTTCCATGCGCCGCCAGTTCCGGTCCCACCTGTGGTCGTGATCGTGCATCTTTCACTCCAAGATATATCTTACGATAGCCGGAAGATATGCCTCGACCATCGAGGCTTCAAGATAGCTCTCAAGATATATCTTAAGTCAGCGATACTGCCTGTTTTTGCGCTCGGAGCTTATGAGGACCCTCGTCGCTGCCCCAAACGCGATGTCATCCCAGCGTAGGGAGAGCTTGGTGGAGACTACCCCGCGATCGCCTTCACATACCGCTCCGCCGAAGCCTCTACCCGCGCCTTGGCGTCATGCGTCATCACCCGGTCCCACCAGCCGGCATAGATCCGGTCGTAGGCGAACGGCGCCACCGCCCCGACGATGCGGTTCACCTCGCGCGCCGGCAGCGGGATCAGGTTGGGATAGGAGTACATGAAGCTCACCCAGCGCGTATCCGGCACCACCATGATGGTATCGCCGGTCATCAGCACGCCCTTATTGTCCTCGCCGGCCCAATGCAGCGCGGTGGAGCCGACAAAATGTCCGCCGCAACGCACCAGCGTTACCCCCTGCCCGAGCTCGAGCGTCTCGCCGCTCCAGTAGTTCACGCGGTCCGACGGCCGCATCACGTACTGCCGGTTGGCCTCGTGGATATGGATCGGCACGCCGCCCAGCGCCTCCGACCAGTCGACCATGGAGGAATAGAAATGCGGATGCGAGATCGCCATCGCCCGCACCCCGCCCAGTTCCTTGATCCGCCTGACCGCCTCGTCGGTAACCAGCGGCGTGCAATCCCACAGCACCCCGCCACCTGCCTGCTGGATCAGCAGCATACGCTGTCCGATGGCGATCGACGGCGCCGACCCGATCCCCACCAGCCCCGGCTCCTGCTCCTTGAACTCGATCGTATGCTTCTGCTGGAGCTCCGCCAGTGTCGTCCAGCGCTGCCCGGCGGCCGTCACATACTGCCGCTCGTCATCACAGATGACGCAGCGCTCGGGCGGCGCCTCGGACGGTGCATGGCCCACGCCACAGGTGACGCAGATAAAGGATTGCATCGAAAGTCTCCGGTCGTTGTGGTGCTGCCGGACGGTAATCTGGCGAATGCGCTGGGAAATGCAACCATGGCACCTGCTGCACACCCCTCCCCAACCCTCCCCGTCGAGGCCGGTGTCTCAGGCACAATCGCGCCACAGCGCAACCTCCCCCTTGACAGGGGAGGCAAGCGCAGCTTGGGAGCAAAGCGACCTAGCGCAGCTCGGAGGGGGTGCGCCACTCGCACAGACCGTCGGGCTTGGCTACTGCGCCACCAGCCCCTTCCACACCTCGAGCTCGTCCAACGTCTCGCCGGCCCCGGCCAGGGCGAACTGGTAGATGTCGAAGCTGCCCACCATCACGCCGTAATAGCCCGGCCGCTCGCGCGCCTCGTGCTTGAGCCTGAGGATCAGGTCGCGGTCGCAGGCCGAGAGATCGGCCCGAAGGTTCGCATCGCGCGCCTGGCGCACCGCGAAATCGAACGGCTCCCAGCCCCAGATGTCGCATTTCCACGGGTTGCCGGCGTAATCCTTGAACTCGATGCCCCAGTAGAGCCCGGCGCCGAGCGGGTGCGGCTCGACATAATCGTTGAGGAAGCTCGCCTTGTGCAGCTGCAGCCCGGCCCGGTCGAACTGGATGGCGATATCGGCGGCGAGCCCGGCCCATTCGGCCCAACGCTCTGCCTCGCACGGCATGTGGATGTCGATATCGCGCCACACCATCAGGTCATAGCCAGCGCTGCCGGTCACCACAGCCTCGCCGAAGCGGGCATTGAGCAGTTCGAGCAGGCCCGTTTCCACCAGCACGGTGCGGGCTTCCTCTCGGAGTTCCGCGGCGACGTGCCGCCTCTCTTCCGCGTCCTGAAGAGCTGCGTCCATTCCAATTTCCCCATAACGAGATCTCCGATCTCGCGTGCATAAAGACCGGAATACGGGGCATCCCAACCCCGGAATCAAAAGCCCGGCTCGTGAGCCGGGCTGAACTCTAGTCGCGCTCGTGCCGAAACTGTGGCACGGCCGGAGCGGGCGCAGGAAAAGTTGTGAGACTTTTCCGTTCGACGCCCGCGACCACTTAACAGCGCTTCAACTGATTACTCGGCCTTGGGCTCGGTCGCGGCGGCTGCCTCGGCAGCAGCAGCGGCGGCCTCAGCGGCGTCCTTCTCGGCGAGCTCCTTGGCCAGCGCCTCGGCGGCGGCGATCTTCTCGGCCTCGCGGGCGTTCTTGGCGTCAAGCGCTGCAACGCGCTCGCCGGCCTCGATCTTCTTGGTGCGGGCGCCGACGTTCTCGAAAATACGGGCGGCCTTACCGCGACGGTCGCGCAGGTAATAGAGCTTGGCGCGGCGGACCTTACCGCGCTTGATCACTTCGACGCGGTCGATATTGGGGGAGAGCACCGGGAACACGCGTTCCACGCCTTCGCCGTACGAAATCTTGCGCACAGTGAAGCTTTCCATGATGCCGGTGCCGGAGCGGGCGATAACCACGCCCTCATAGGCCTGCAGGCGTTCCTTGTCGCCTTCGCGGATCTTCACCCACACCTTGACGGTATCGCCGTGGGTAAATTCCGGATGGGCGCCCTTGGCGAGCAGCTTATCGTGCTGCTCCTGATTGAGCTGTTCGATGATCTTGGACATCTGATGTTCCGTTCGTCTTTTTCAAAGGAGCGTTTCGCCGGCTTCACGCCGACCGCCCGGTCTTGGTTGCACGGATTTTTATGCATTATTGGCCGAGCCGAAGCTCAAGCGAGCGGGGCTATAAATCAAGAATGCCCGGGAGTCTAGGGCTCGGGTCTAGGGTTTGCTCGACATCGCCTAAGCCACCGGGTCATTCCCGCGAAAGCGGGAACCTCCGTTTGCGATGCCGGCCCCAGAAACGGCGATCCCCGCTTTCGCGGGGATGACCAGTTTCCACTCATGCTGCGAGAGGCTTACAGCCAGCCGGCCAGCACCCCGATGCCGCCCAGCGCGAACACGCCACCGGCCACCTGCGCAGCGGTCTTGCCATACTTGCCGACCAGCTTGGTCACGCCCATTGCCGCGCCGATGCCGGCCGCATGCAGCAACGCGGTCGCAACGATGAAGCCCGCCGCATATTCGAAGCCCGAGGCATCGACCGGCATTTCGGCGCCGTGCGCGTGGCCGTGGAAGATCGCGAACACCCCGACCAATGCCGAGGCTGCCACCACCGGCATCGGCCGACCCAGCGCCGCGGCGCCGCCGATCACCACGCTCGAGAGCGCAATGCCCAGTTCAACGAACGGCACGTCGATCTGCCCGACGCCCAGCAGGAACCCGACCGCCATCATGGCGACGAAGCTCAGCGGCACCAGCCACAGTGCCTTGCCGCCCAGCACATAGGCGAACACGCCCACCGCCACCATGGCGAGGATATGGTCGATCCCGCCGACCGGATGCATGAAGCCGTGCAGGAACCCCGAAGTGTCGCCGTGCCCGGTATGGGCAAAGGCCGCCGTCGGAACGGCGATGAGCAGAAGGGCCAGAAGCGCGCGCATAAATATCTCCATCTCGGGACCCGCCGTCCCGTAGCGTTTTTCATGTTCGATGGTCCCGGTTTGGGTCACCACCGGACGGCCGGTCTCCTGGCTCCGGGCACCTCTCACTCCACCTTCCCAGTCGCAAACCAGTGGCACGCTGAGTGAAAAGTCAGGCCCGTTACAGTCGCGGGGGCGGCGCCGGCATCGGCCAATGGCCTACCGGCTTCCCGTTTCACGCGGCCCCGAAAAGCGGGTCGCGCACCGTCGCGCTATCTCTGTCAGGTTCCACCGGTGAGTTCAATCGCCCGCCCGCGCATTTGCCGCATGACGCGGCAGCCCCGGCTGCGCTAAAGGGTCTTGTCGTCCAACGGGGTCGTTGCCGGTGCTCAACGCGCGAAACATGGGAAGAGAGCTGCTGCACGCGCTTGTCGTGCTCGCCCTGGTTTTCCTCAGTTTCGCTCACGCCCCGGTGGCTACCGCATCCGCCGGCCCCGACACCCTCACCGCCGCGCTCGACATGAGCTATTGCGGGGACACCCCGGATGACCCCAAGGCGCACGCCCCCTGCCACGCCTGCCGCATCGGCGGGGCTGACCTGCCGCCGCCCTGCGACATCGCTATCCCGGTGGCGATGCTGGCAGATGTCGCCTATGGCGCGCTTCCCATCCTGCATCTGCCGGCCGAGCCGCTGGGCACTGCCACCGCCCGCGGACCACCCGCCTCCGTCTGATCGATCGTAGCCCATTATCGATTTGCTGCGCGCCCGCTACGGCCGCAGCCAACAGACGAGAGTCAGATGCACACCACATCCCGCATCGCCGCATTGGCGGCTTCTACCCTCATGCTCGCGAGCCCGGCCTTCGCCCATGCCACGCTCACCCCGGCCAGCGCCGCCAACGGCGCGACCGTCAAGGTCGCCATTGCCATCCCGCATGGCTGCGATGGCGCCCCCACCGACACGGTCAGCATCGTGCTGCCCGAAGGTTTCGTATCGGCCAAGCCGATGGTGAAAGCCGGCTGGACCGTCGAGATCACCAAGGGCGACTACCAGAACAGCTACCAGGTGCATGGCCAGCCGGTGACCTCCGGCGCCCTCGCCGTCAGCTGGGCCGGTGGCTCGATCCCCGACGACCAGTTCGACGAATTCGTCGTCCAGGGCTCGCTACAAGGCTTTGACGCCGAAACCAGCCTGCCGTTCGTCGTGACGCAGAAATGCGGCGCCGCCTCGGTGGTCTGGGACCAGATCGCTGCCCCCGGCGAGAACGCCCACGCCCTCGAGCATCCGGCTCCCACCCTCGCCGTCACCACTGCGGCTGCCGGCGAGCATGACCACGGCGCCATGAGCATGGCCGCTCCGGCCGCGGTGAGCATCGGCAATCTCGAGATCAGCGGCGGCTTCTCTCGCGCCACCCTCCCCAATGCGCCGGTTGGCGGCGGCTATCTCACCATCACCAACAAGGGCGGCGAAGCCGATCGCCTGGTCAGCGCTGCCTCGCCGGTCACCGGCGTGGTCCAGATCCATCAGATGAAGATGGAGGGCGACCTGATGAAGATGAACGAGTTGCCCGAGGGCGTCGAAATCCCGGCCGGCGAAACCGTCACCCTGGCGCCGGGCGGCCTCCACATCATGTTCATGCAGCTCGCCCAGCCGCTGGTGGAGGGGACAAAGATCCCGTTGACCCTCAACTTCGAGAAGGCCGGCAGCGTCGAGGTGGAACTCAGCGTCGAGAGCCCGGCCGCCAAGGGTCCGGCTGAAGACCACTCGATGCACGGTGGCTGACCATGAGCGCCATAACCTCGCGCCTCCGCCTCGCGCTCTGGGCTCTGGTCGCGCTGGCGGCAGTGGCGGCAACGCTGCTGTTCTTCGTCACGCGGCCCGCCCCGGAAAGCGGCGGCATCGGCGGCGGCAGCTATGCCCTCGTCGATCAACGCGGCAACCCGGTCGATCAGTCCATGCTGGTCGGCCAGCCCTCGCTGCTGTTCTTCGGCTATACCCATTGCCCCGACGTCTGCCCCACCACCATGGGCGAGATGGCGGGCTGGTTCGCCGACCTCGGCGACGAGGCCGAGAACCTCAAGGCCTTCTTCGTCACGGTCGATCCCGAGCGCGACACCCCCGAAATCCTCAATGGCTATGTCAGCTGGGTGTCCGACCGGGTGACCGGCGTCACCGGCAAGCCCGAGGAGATCGCCAGGATGGTCAAGGCCTGGAAGGTGCTGGGCCAGAAGGTGCCGGGAGAAGGCTCCGATTACACCATGAACCACACCGCTTCGGTGTTCCTCGTCAACGCCCAGGGCGGCTTCGAAGGCACCATCGCCTACCAGGAGGACGCGACCACCGCCCTCGCCAAGATCAGGAAGCTGCTCGGCAAGTCGGCCTGATCAGGTGAGCAAATCCGGCCGGCGCGCCCGTGTGAGCCTCTCGCTCTCGGCGCGCCGCCACTTCTCTACCTTGCCGTGGTCGCCCGAGGTCAGCACCTCAGGGATCTCGCGCCCCTCAAACAGCTGCGGCCGGGTGTATTGCGGGTATTCCAGCAGCCCATTCTCAAAACTCTCGTCGGCATGGCTTTCCGCCGCTCCCAGCACCCCGGGAAGCAGCCGCACCACCGCTTCGAGCAGCACCATGGCGGCGACTTCGCCGCCGGCCAGCACATAGTCGCCGATCGAGATTTCCTCGAGTTGCCTCGCCTCGATCACCCGCTGGTCGATCCCCTCGAACCGCCCGCAGACGATCACCGCCCCCGGTCCCGCCGCCAGCTCGCGTACCTTGGCCTGCGTCAGCGGTGTGCCGCGCGGCGACATCAGCAGCCGCGGCCGCGCGTCGCCTTCCGGCGACACCGCATCGATCGCCTTGGCGAGGATATCCGGTTTCAGCACCATGCCGGCGCCGCCGCCCGATGGGGTATCGTCCACCGTCCGGTGCCGGTCGGTGGCGAAATCCCTGAGCTGGGTGGTCTCGAGGCTCCACCGCCCATCCGCCATGCCACGGCCGATCACCGAGGCGCCGAGCGGGCCTGGGAACAGTTCCGGAAACAGCGTGATGATCGAAGCCGAAAAGCTCAATCGGGTTCTTCTTCGCCCGGCTCCGCCTCGATCGGCGGATCGATCAAGAGGTACCCATCGGCGACCCGCACCTCCGGCACCACGGCCTTCGAGAACGGATAGAGATAGGTATCGCCCGAGCGGGGGTCGCGGATTTCGAGCAGGTCACCGGCGCCGAAATTCGGCACCGCCATCACCTCGCCGATCTCCGAGCCGTCGGCCAGCCGGGCTTTCAGCCCGATCAGGTCGGCATGGTAGAAATCGTCGTCGTCGGTGTCGGGCAGCAGCGCGCGGTCGACATAGAGTTCGACCCCGTTCAGCTTTTCCGCCGCGTTGCGGTCGTTGACCCCCTCGAGCCGCGCCACGAGCACATTGGTCGTGGTGCGAGCCGCGAGGATCTTGATGGTGAGGCCCGGCTTGTTGGTCGAAAGCGGGCCATAGGACGCCAGCGCCAGCGGGTCCTCGGTAAAGGACTGGATGCGCACTTCGCCCTTGATCCCATGGGCCGCGCCGATGCGGCCCATGAGGAGCTTGTTGTCGCCCGCTTGCGCCACGGCTTACTCGGACGCGGCTGCTTCGGCGGCGGCCGGCGCCGGCGCAGCGTCGGCAGCGGCCTTGTCGGCGACAGCCTTGGCCTTGGCTTCGGCGCGCTCGGTCGCCTTCTTGCCCGGCACGGCCTTCTCGGGGTTGTTGCGCGCTTCGCGCTTCAACAGGCCGGCGGCGTCGAAGAAGCGCGCCACGCGGTCGGTCGGCTGGGCGCCGACGCTCAGCCAATGCTGCACGCGCTCGGTCACCAGAGTGACGCGCTTGTCCTTGTCGGCGAGCTTGGGATCGTAGTTGCCGATCTTCTCGATGAAGCGGCCGTCACGCGGCGAACGGGCGTCGGCGACGACGACGTGGTAGTAGGGGCGCTTCTTGGTGCCGGCGCGGGCAAGGCGGAGTTTCAGCGACATTCTTCAGTCCTTCGTATGATCAGTCGTTTCGTTTGGTCGCGCTCTCGAACCGCAAAAGTCTGCAACTTTTGCTGATCACGCTTCCGGTGGGGTTATTTCTTTTTCGGCACGAAGCCGCCGCCGAGGCCGGGAAGGCCAGGGAAGCGCGCCGCGCCGCCAAGCCCGGGAAGTCCCGAGCCGGATTTCAGCAGCTGGCCGACATCGGTCGGCAGCTTGTTCTGGGTGAGCTGTTTCGGCACCTCGGCCTGCTGCGGCATCGATGCGGGGTCGATCCCCATGCGCCGCGCCAGCTGCTCGAGTTCCTTGGGGTCCATGGTCGAGGGGTCGGGCATGTTGCCGAGCCCCGGCATCATGCCGCCCATCTTGCCGCCGAACATGCCGGCGAGCGAGCCCATGCCGCCCTTCGACACCTTCTTCATCATGTCCGCCATCTGGCGGTGCTGCTTCATCAGCTTGTTGACGTCTTCGACCTTGGTGCCCGAGCCATTGGCGATGCGGATGCGCCGCTTGGCGTTCAACAGTTCCGGGTTCGCCCGCTCCGCCTTGGTCATCGAGTTGATGACGGCGATCTGCCGGTCGAACACCTTCTCATCGACATTGGCGCCCGCCATCGCCTTCTTCATCTGGTTCATGCCGGGCATCATGTTCATGAGCGAGCCCATGCCGCCCATCTTCTTCATCTGCAGCAGCTGATTGCGCAGGTCCTCGAGGTCGAAGACGCCCTTCTTGAGCTTCTTGGCCATCTTGGCCGCATCTTCGGCCGTGACGTTCTGCGCCGCCTTCTCGACCAGGCTGACGATGTCGCCCATGCCGAGGATGCGGTCGGCGATACGCGAGGGATGGAAATCCTCGAGCGCATCGAGCTTTTCACCGGTACCGATCAGCTTGATCGGCTTGCCGGTGGCGGCCCGCATCGACAGCGCCGCGCCGCCACGGCCATCGCCGTCGACACGGGTGAGCACGATTCCGGTGATATCGACGCGCGCATCGAACGAGCGCGCCAGGTTCACCGCGTCCTGGCCGGTCAGCGCATCGGCGACGAGCAGGATTTCATGCGGATCGGTCGCGGCCTTCACCGCTGCCGTCTCTTCCATCAGCTCTTCGTCGATATGGGTGCGACCCGCCGTATCGAGGATCAGCACGTCGTAGCCGCCGAGCTTGCCCTCGCGCTGCGCGCGTTTGGCAATATCGACCGGCTTTTCGTTCAACTGGATCGGCAGGGTATCGACGCCGATCTGCTCGCCGAGCACGCGCAGCTGCTCTTTCGCCGCCGGACGGCGATCGTCGAGCGAGGCCATCAGGACCTTCTTGCCCTGCCGCTCCTTCATGCGCTTGGCGAGCTTGGCCGAAAGCGTCGTCTTGCCGGCGCCCTGCAGGCCCACCATCAGCATGGTCATCGGCGGAGTGGTCGAGAAGTCGATCGGCACCTGCGTCTCGCCGAGCACCTTGACCAGCTCGTCGTGGACGATCTTGACCACCTGCTGGCCCGGCGTCACCGAACGGGTGACCTCGGCGCCGACGGCGCGCTCGCGCACCTGCTCGACAAAGGCCTTCACCACCTCGAGCGAAACGTCGGCCTCGAGCAGCGCCCGGCGCACTTCGCGCAGCGCCGCATCCACGTCGCTCTCGTTAAGTGCGCCGCGGCCCCGAAGACCCTCGAAGATTTTCCCAAGCCGGTCGCTAAGGCTTTCGAACATTTTGGTTCCTTTGGTTCCGCAGCATCCCTGCCCCGGACCCGGAGATAGGTAGTCTTGGCCGTTCCTGCCATCCGAAGGTGGCAGCATCCGCGCAAACGCCAAACCCACCCGAGGGCGCATCGCGCTGTCGGGTGTTAGCCTCCGGGATCTCTTTATACCTTTGCGGGTCCCGGTCGGCAGTCAGGCGTTTGAACCTGATGAAGTGCGGCGGTCGATAGAGCGGAAATGCGGCCGAGTCAAGGAACGCGCTCGGCGCGCACCGCCACCATGCCCTGTCCCAGTTCGGTGTCGACGCGGAAGCCGACGCCCGCGAGAGCCGCAGCGGCCGCCATGGCGAAACGGTCTGCCGTGCGGATCGCCGGCGCTTCCAGCACCAGCACCACCCGGCCACCCGGCTTGATCACGTCGCCGAGCTTTCTGGCCCAGCCGCGATCCGCATGGCGCGGAAAATCGACGTTCACTGCGAAGGCCGCATCCAGCGTGCCAAGATCGAGCGTCTCGAAATCGCTCTCGAACGCGGTCAGCCGCCCAACCCCCTCGTTCCGCTTGATGCAGGCCGCCACCATCTTGCCCGACCGGTCGACGGCCACGACATCGGCGCCCGCCGCCAGCACCAGCCCGGTGGCGATGCCGTGCCCGCAGCCGATCTCCAGCACGGCTTCGCCGGCCTTCGGGGCCAGCAGTTCCACCGCCCAGCGATGACGTCTCGCGATTTCCGCCAAGCGACTCCCCCTTCGTACCCGCCCAGAACTAGCCCGCCCGAAGGTGACCTGAACATGGCCGTTGCCGGCTTTCCCCAGCAGCGCTACATCTTGGCCGGGTCCGCAGTTCACCCAGGCGTCGCCGCCCCATCCGGGGAGCTAAACCTGCCTCATAGCCGAGATCAGCACTTATCCCCGTGCCGCCTCGCAAGCCGGCGACCGCGAACCTTCCTCCGGGGAGTTCGGCACGACGAGGATGAGTTGTGATGACCAGAACTGCTGTCCCCCTGCGGGTGGATGACCTCTCCCCCTTCGCCAAGACGCTCCGCCACGCGCTGACCCAGCACGAGGGCGTACCGAGCCATGTCGAACTCCTGAACCTCATCGCCAAGGCGGCGGGGTTCGCCAACTACCAGCACCTGCGCGCCGATGCCGGCACCGCCGGCCGCCTCGCCGCCGCCGCCGAGCCCACGCCGCCGGCCGACCTCAGCCAGGTCGAAAAGGCGGCGCGCCATTTCGATGCCGAGGGCGTGCTGATGAGCTGGCCGGCGCGGCTCAACCTCCAGACCCTCAGCCAATGGGTGTTCTGGTCGCGTATCCCGCCCGAGACGGTGTTTTCCGAGCGCGAGATCAGCGAACTGATCCGCCACTGGCACGATTTCGGCGACCACGCCCTGATCCGCCGCGCCATGGTCGATGCGAAAATGCTCGAACGCACCGTCGATGGCCGCGAATACCGCCGCATCGAACGCGCCCCGCCCCCGGAACTGAAACCGCTGCTGGCGCATCTGGCGGCACGGGTAGGCGCCTGACGCAACCACCGGCGCACGTGGCCCCACCCCACCCTTGATCCCTCCCCATCGAGGGGAGGGAGACGCGCTGGATGGTTTAGTGAACCGGCCCCCTCCCTCCCCTCTGATGGGGAGGGTAGTGCAGCTTGGCGCTCGCAATCGCGAGGGCCTAGCGGAACTGGGTGGGGTGGGGCTGCTTGCACCATATATCCGGGACTCACCCCCGCCACTGGCAATTTCGTGTCAGTTCCGCCATATACAGCCTCAACTGAGACCCAGCAGGTCAGGCCCATGTCCACCGCCCCATTCCTCAAGATGAACGGGCTCGGCAACGAGATCATCGTCGCCGACATGCGCGGCCGTGCCGATCGCATCACCCCGGCGGCTGCCGTCGCCCTCAATGCCGACCCGGCTACCAAGTACGATCAGATCATGGCCATCCATGATCCACGCACCCCCGGCACCGCCCACTATATCGAGATCATCAACTCCGATGGCTCGCTGGCCCAGGCCTGCGGCAACGGCATGCGCTGCGTCGTCCAGGCGCTGAGCGCCGAGACGGGAGAAAAGCACTTCGTCTTCGAGACCCTCGCCGGCATCCTCACCGGTGACGAGCATCCGGATGGCTCAATCACCGTCGATATGGGCAAGCCCCGCTTCGGCTGGGAAGAGATCCCGCTGGCCGAGGAATTCTACGATACCACCGGCATCGAGCTGCAGATCGGACCGATCGATGCGCCGATCCTCCACACCCCGTCGGTCGCCTCGATGGGCAACCCGCACGCCACCTTCTGGGTCGAGGACGATGTCGGCAACTACGCGCTCGATCGCTTCGGCCCGCTGCTCGAGAACCATCCGATCTTCCCCGAGCGCGCCAATATCTCGATCGCCCAGGTGGTGGCGCCCGATCACATTATCCTCAGGACCTGGGAGCGCGGCGCCGGCCTGACCCGGGCCTGCGGCACCGCCGCCTGCGCCGCGCTGGTCAACGGCGCCCGTACCCATCGCACCGGCCGCAAGGCCACGGTGACCCTGCCCGGCGGCGATCTCGTCATCGAATGGCGCGCCGACGACCACGTGCTGCTCACCGGCCCGGCCGAGTTCGAATTCTCCGGCAGCTTCGAGCCGTTCACCGGTAGCTGGCGGCGCGATCAGGACTCCAGCCAGATTTCGACCGCTCAGGTCTCGGCCTGATGTCCATCGAAACCCTGACCTTCGGCTGCCGCCTCAACGCCTATGAAGGCGAAGTGATGAAGGCCGAGGCGGAAAAGGCCGGACTCGACAACACCATCATCATCAACACCTGCGCCGTAACCTCCGAAGCGGTCAGGCAGGCCAAGCAAGCCATCCGCAAGGCCAAGCGCGACAATCCCGAGCGCCGCATCATCGTCACCGGCTGCGCCGCGCAGACCGAGGCCCGCAGCTTCGGCGATATGGCCGAGGTCGACCTGGTCATCGGCAATGCCGACAAGCTGAAGGCGGAAAGCTATGCTCCCATAGCATTCGGCTTGCCGCTCAACGACAAGGTGCAGGTCAACGACATCATGAGCGTGCGCGAAACCGCCGCGCACCTGATCGAGGGCATGGATGGCCGGGCCCGCGCCTTCGTCCAGGTGCAGAACGGCTGCGACCATCGCTGCACCTTCTGCATCATCCCGTTTGGCCGCGGGCCGTCGCGCTCGGTGCCGATGGGTCTCGTGGTCGAGCAGATCAAGAAGCTGGTCGGCAACGGTTATCGCGAGGTCGTGCTCACCGGCGTCGATATCACCTCTTACGGCCCCGACCTGCCGGGCACCCCGACGCTGGGCAAGCTCACCCAGCAGATCCTCCGCCACGTCCCCGACCTGCCGCGGCTGCGCATTTCGTCGATCGATTCGATCGAGGCCGACCCGGCCTTCTATGACGCCATAGCGTCCGACCGCCGACTGATGCCGCATCTGCATCTCAGCCTGCAGTCCGGCGACGACATGATTTTGAAGCGCATGAAGCGCCGCCACTCGCGCAGCGAGGCGCTGGAGGTGGTGGCAAAGCTCCGCTCGCTCCGCCCCGATATCGTCTTCGGCGCCGACATCATCGCCGGCTTCCCCACCGAGACCGACGAGATGTTCGAGAACTCGCTGAGCTTCGTCACCGAGGCCGAACTCACTTACCTGCACGTCTTCCCCTATAGCCCGCGTCCCGGCACGCCTGCGGCGCGCATGCCGCAGGTCGATGGACGGACCGCCAGGGCGCGCGCCGCGCAGCTCCGCGCCGTCGGTGAAACCCAGTACGAGAAGCTGGCGCTGTCCCGCATCGGCATGGTCGAGAACGTGCTGATCGAAAAGGACGGCATCGGCCGGCAGGAGCAGTTCGTCACCTGTTCATTGCCGGGTCATCTGCCGGGAGAAATCGTACCCGCCCGTATTACCCATTTCGCCAATGGCAACCTCGTCGGCGAAGCACTGAGGTCCGCAGCCTGATGGCCGAGCAAAAGAAAAAAGGCTTCTTCCAGCGCCTGTTCGGCGGCGGCGACAAGCCAGCTCCGACCCCGCCGCCGGAGCACAGCGTCGCCGAGGAACTTGAAGCCGACATCGTCCTCGACGAAGTGGTCGAAGCCGCTCCGCTGGTGCTGCCGCCCGATCAGGAGATCGCTCTCGAAGAGGCGATGCACGAGGCCGGCCTGCTGATCACGCCGGACGCGCCGCCGGCGCCGCCGGAGCCGCCTGCCGAGCCCGAGCCCACCGTCGAGGACGAGCTGGTCGCCGACATCATCCTCGACGACATCGTCGAGGCCGCGCCGCTGGTCCTGCCACCCGACCAAGAGATCGCTCTCGAGGAGGCGATGCACGAGGCCGGCGAGCTGGTCACGCCCGAGGCGCCGCCGGCCCCGCCCGAGCCGCCGGCTGAGCCCGAGCCGTCCGTCGAAGACGAACTCGTCGCCGACATCATCCTCGATGACATCGTCGAGGCCGCGCCACTCGTCCTGCCGCCCGATCAGGAGATCGCCCTCGAGGAGGCGCTGCACGAAGCCGGCCAGACCATTGAAGGTCCACCGACCGATACCGGCTCCGAGCCGCCGGCCGGCCCACCTGAGGCCACCCCCGCTTATATCGAAGAGGTCGAGGAGCAGCAGGCGCCCGAACCGGCGCCGGTTCTGCCGGTCCCGGTCCCCGCCGCTCCCGCCGAACCGCCGAAAAAGCAGAATTGGCTGCAGCGCCTCGCCTCCGGGCTGAAGCGTTCCTCCGATCAGCTCACCGGTTCGATCGCCGCGGTCTTCACCAAGAAGAAGCTCGATCAGGCGATGCTCGATGACCTCGAGGACATCCTGATCCAGTCCGATTTCGGCGTCGACATGGCGACCGACGTCACCGAGGCGCTGCGCCGCGACCGCTTCGATCGCGACATCAGTTCCGACGAAGTGCGCGACGTGCTGGCGACTGAGATCGTCAAGGTGCTGGAGCCGGTGGCCCAGCCGCTGCTCATCGATGCCGGCACCAAACCCTACGTCATCCTGATGGTCGGAGTGAACGGCACCGGCAAGACCACCACCATCGGCAAGCTCGCGAGCCTCTATGGCGCGCAAGGCAAGAGGGTGATGCTCGCCGCCGGCGATACCTTCCGCGCCGCGGCCATCGAGCAGCTGCAGGTCTGGGGCGAGCGCACCGGCGCTCCGGTCGTCACCAAGCCCGCCGGCTCCGACGCCTCCGGCCTCGCCTACGAGGCAGTGGAGCGCGCTAAGGCCGAGGGCGCCGACATCCTGATCATCGATACCGCCGGCCGGCTGCAGAACCGCGACGAGCTGATGAGCGAGCTCGAAAAGATCATCCGCGTCATCAAGAAGGTCGAACCGTCGGCGCCGCATGCGACGCTTCTCACCCTCGACGCTACTACCGGCCAGAACGCCCTTAATCAGGTCGAAATCTTCGGCAAACGTGCCGGCGTCACCGGCCTGGTGATGACCAAGCTCGATGGCACGGCGCGCGGCGGCATTCTCGTCGCCATTGCTCGCAAGTTCGCCCTGCCCGTGCACTTCATCGGTGTCGGTGAAGGCGTCGACAATCTAGAGGCGTTCGCAGCGCGCGACTTCGCCGCCGCGATCGCAAGGACCGCAGAATGACCGAAGAGACCAAAGACGCCGAAGTGAACTGGGCGGAGCTGCGTCCGCAGCTGATCCGCATCGGGCTGGAGATCGGCCCGCTGCTGATCTTCTTTATCTGCACCACGTTCGGTGAGAGCTGGCTCGATGCCAGCCCGGCGCTGCGCTCGATGTTTGCGAGCCCGATCATCTTCGCCACCGCGCCGTTCATGGTCGCCATGGTGATCTCGCTGGGGATTTCCTGGCTGGTGTTCAAGCGCGTCGCGGTGATGCCGCTGGTGACGCTGATCGTCGTCCTGATCTTCGGCACGCTGACCCTGCTGCTGCAGGATTCGATGTTCATCAAGATCAAGCCGACCATCGTCAACTCGCTGTTCGGCGCCACCCTGCTCGGCGGGCTGGTGTTCGGCCAGTCGCTGCTGAAATACGTGTTCGGCGAGGTCTACCACCTGCAGCCCAAGGGCTGGCAGGTGATGACCATGCGCTGGGGGCTGTTCTTCTTCCTCCTCGCTGCGCTGAACGAGTTCGCCTGGCGCGGCTCGAGCCTGTTCTTCACCGACCCTGACGCGGCCGACAAGTTCTATGCCGGCTTCAAGCTCTGGGCGGTGATGCCGATCACCATCGTCTTCTCGATGATGCAGCTGCCGCTCCTCACCAAGTATGCCGCCGACCCCAAGCAGCCCATCGAGGTCATCCCCCCGATGGACCCGCTGCCTTGATTTCTCAGACGCCGGTGGCTGTGGCCCCCCACCCTTGATCCCTCCCCGCAAGGGGGAGGGAGGAGTACGATGCATTGCTGAAAGTCGACCCGACCGCTTGCTTCCACTATGCATCAGGCACGCGCTCCTGCTGCGGCTCGGAATCCGCGTCATAGATCGGATCGCCCGACAGCGTGGTGATGCGGGTGATGCCATAGGCCGGGGTCTTGTAGCCGTCTGCTCCGGCATGACGTAGCGATCCGCGGCGAACAGCCCGTCGGCATCGATCCTGACGAAGCCCTGGTGCACCAGGCGGTCGCGGACCTCCTCGGGCACATTGTCGTCGGTGAAGGCTCGAGCGATCACGTCGAACAGCGTATCGTCGGTCCGCCGGCCGGAGGTCCCGCTCGCCTCGACTTCCGGGGTATCGGGATCATCGTCACCGAACTGCACCCAATCGACCTTGCCGATCTCATGGTGCTCGCGGTCGAACACGCGCATGCCCTGCTCGACGAAACGCAGGCTGGAACTGGTTTGCATGGTGTCTCTCCTCAGTTGAGCGCTTTCAGGAAAAGTTGCAGACTTTTCCGGTTCGAAAGCGCGATGAATCAAAGACGTGGAGCGTTTCGTCGTTCACCAGAACGTCGAAATGCTCCTGCGCCGCTTGAGGCGGTAGAGGAAGAATGTGCGTTGGTCGGCGGAAGTTCCCGACCTTAGCCGTTGGTTCAGCCCGCTTTGGCCTTCTCGATCGCCGGGATCACTTCCCTTTCCAGCGAATCCGGCGAGATCGGCCCGACGTGCTTGAAGGTGATCACCCCCGCCGCATTGACGACGAAGGTCTCCGGCACGCCATAGACGCCCCAGTCGATCGACACCCGGTTGTCGGCGTCACCGCCGATCCGCTGGTACGGGTTGCCCAGTTCGGTGAGGAACGCCACCGCGTTTTCCGGCGCATCCTTCTGGTTGATGCCGAAGATGCGCACTCCGGTCTCGGCCTTGAGCCGCTCGAGCAGCGGATGTTCCTCGCGGCACGGAATACACCAGCTGGCGAACACGTTGACCACTGTCACCTCGCCCTCGAGCGTGGCGGTATCGAACCCCTCGACCCCGGTGCCGGCCACCGCCGGCAAGGCAAAGGCCGGCGCTGGCTTGTTGATCAGCACCGAGCGCACCAGGCTGGGGTCGCGATCCATGTTCAGCGCGAACACCGCAACCAATCCCACCAGCAGCAGCAGCGGCAAGACCGCGAGGAGAATACGCTTCAACGCTTGCTCTCGTCCGAACGGCGGCGGATGCCCGCCTTGTCGAGCGCCTTGAGCCGGGCATCGACCCTGACCGAGTCCCAGACCACATAGGCGACCAGCGCCACTGTCAGCACTGCCACCCCGACATAGGCCCAGGCGATGAATTCGATATGCGCGCCATCTCCGATCACTTGGCAACCCCTTGCAAGGCAGCCTGCCGGCTCAACGTCTCGGCCCGGCGGCGCAATATCTCGGTCCGCATCCGCACCACCTGCAAGAGGGCGAACAGCAGCGTGAAGGCCAGCATCATCACCAAGAGCGGCGTCAGGATCGAGCCCGGCATCTTCGGGCCATCCTTGGTGAAGACGCTCGCCGGCTGGTGCAGGGTGTTCCACCAATCGACCGAGAACTTGATCACCGGGATGTTCAGCGCCCCCACCAGCGTCACGATGGCGATGATCCGCCCGGCCTTCAGCTGGTCGTCGAACGCCCGCCACAGCGCGATGATGCCGAGATAGATCAACAGCAGCACCAAGGTCGAGGTCATCCGCCCGTCCCATTCCCAGAACGTGCCCCAGGTCGGCCGGCCCCAGAGCGAGCCGGTGTAGAGCGCCAGTGCGGTAAACACGGCACCAAGCGGCGCCGCCGCCTTGTTGGCGACATCGGCCAGCGGGTGCCGCCACACCAGGGTGCCGAGCGCCGAAACCGCCATCACCCCATAGACCAGCTGGCTCAGCCAGGCGTTCGGCACGTGCACGTACATGACGCGCACCATGTCGCCCATCTGGTAGTCCTCGGGCGAGTTGAAGAAGGCGAACCAGAGGCCGATGGCAAAGCTGAGCCCGGTGGCGATGGCCAACGGCCAGATCAGGTAACGCGACCAGGCGAGAAACTGCCCCGGATGCGCCAGGCGGCTGAACCAGTTGGGTTGTTTGACGGTATCGACAGACATGGCGTTCGCTCTATTCCCCGGCCACGCGCAAGGCAAGCGCAGCCGCGAAAGGTGAGAAGGCCGTCACCACGAGGCTCAAGGCAATGAGGAACAATGTCGCGCCACTGCCGGCGAGCGGATCCATCATCCCCACCCCGAAGATCATGATCGGGATCGACAGCGGCAGGATCAGCACCGGCGCGATCAGCCCGCCGCGCCTCAGCCCCACCGTTACCGCGGCGCCCAGCGCCCCAAAGCTCACCAGCGCCGGCGTGCCGATCAGCAAAGCCAGCACCGTCTGCCCCCATTGCGCCCATGACATCGACAGCAGCAGCGCCAGCACCGGCGTCGCCAAGAGCAGCGGCAGCGCCGTCATCAGCCAATGCGCAATCACTTTTGCGGCAACCACCGCTTCGAGCGGCAGGCCGGCGTGCCGCAGCAGGGTGAGCGAACCATCCTCGTCATCGTTGCGGAACAACCGGTCGAGCCCCAGCAGCATCGAGAGGAACGCCGCGATCCACACGATCCCCGGCGCCAGCCGGGTCAGCTGCGGCCGGTCCGGCCCGATGGCGAACGGCACGATCACCGCCACCATGACGAAGAACAGCACCAGCGTCAGCGCCTCGCCGCCAGCCCGGAACGCCAGCTTGAGGTCGCGCCCGATCAGGGCCCGGAAGGCGCTCATGCCGCGCCTCCGAGGATCAGCGTCTCGACCCCGGCCTGGTCGGTGAGCGGCAGGTCATGGTGGGTTGCGACCACCGCGATGCCGCCACGCCCCCGATGCGCATCGATCAGCCGGCCGAGCAGCGCCTCGCCCTCGGCGTCGAGCGCCGCGCTCGGCTCATCCAGCAACCAGATCGGCCGCGCGCTGACCAAGAGCCGCGCCAGCGCCAGGCGCCTCAGCTGCCCCGATGAGAGGTACCCCGCCTCCAGCACGCCGAGCCCGCCGATGCCGACGGCGTCCAGCGCCGCTGCGACCGTCAGGCCGTTCGCCCCGTTCATCGCCTGCCAGAATTTGAGGTTCTCGCTGACCGTCAGGCGCCCCTTGAGCCCGCTCTGGTAGTTGAGGAGGTGCAACTCGGTGCGCTCCGCCCCGGCGATCGTCCCCGCGTCCGGCCGCACGATTCCGGCCAGCGCCAGCAGCAGTGTCGACTTGCCCACCCCGTTCGGGCCGCGCAGCAGCAGCACCCCGCCGGGCCGAAGCTCGAACTGCAGATCGGCGAACAGCAGCCGCTCGCCACGCCGCACGGTGAGGCCGCTGACGCTCAGCTGCGGGTGAAAGGCCTCGGAAACGGGCAGCGGCTGGTTCATGGCCGCCATGCCTAATGAACCCAAGTGACCACTGGCAAGCGTCATGTAGTTTCTCTATAAGCCAGCGCTAGATTGGAATGCTTCCAGTCAGACGACCTCTGCCCCCGGTCTCCCGGGCCTTTACGGTCCGGCGTCAGGACCGGGCGGCGCCTTGCAACACCAGCGCGTGAAGGCGACACCCGTGACCTCGAAATCCCTCGACAGCTTCAAGTCCAGAACCACGATCACCGTCGGGGACAAGACCTACAGCTACTTCTCCATTCCGCTGGCGGAACAGAACGGTCTGAAGGGTGTCTCGCAGCTGCCGCACTCGATGAAGGTGGTGCTGGAGAACCTGCTCCGCTTCGAGGACGGCGTCACCGTCACCCGCGCCGATATCGAGGCCGTCGCCGACTGGCTGCGCACCCGCATCTCCGAGCACGAAATCTCCTATCGCCCGGCCCGCGTGCTGATGCAGGATTTTACCGGCGTCCCCGCCGTGGTCGATCTCGCCGCCATGCGTGACGCCACCGCCAAGCTCGGCGCCGATCCGCAGAAGATCAACCCGCTGGTGCCGGTCGACCTGGTCATCGACCACTCGGTGATGGTCGACTCGTTCGGCACCCCGCTGAGCTTCCTGCAGAACGTCGACCTCGAATACGAGCGCAACGGCGAGCGCTACGAGTTCCTGCGCTGGGGCCAGAAAGCCTTCGACAACTTCCGCGTCGTGCCGCCCGGCACCGGCATCTGCCACCAGGTGAACCTCGAATACCTGGCCCAGACCGTCTGGACCCGCCAGGACGAGACCTCGGGCGAACTCTACGCCTACCCCGATACGCTCGTCGGCACCGACAGCCACACCACCATGGTCAACGGCCTCGCCGTGCTCGGCTGGGGTGTTGGCGGCATCGAGGCAGAGGCCGCCATGCTCGGCCAGCCCATCACCATGCTGATCCCCGAAGTCATCGGCTTCAAGCTGACCGGCAAGATCAACGAGGGCATCACCGCCACCGACCTGGTGCTCACCGTCACCGAGATGCTGCGCAAGAAAGGCGTGGTCGGCAAGTTCGTCGAGTTCTACGGCCCGGGCCTCGATTACCTCAGCCTCGAAGACCAGGCGACCATCGCCAACATGGCCCCCGAATACGGCGCCACCTGCGGCTTCTTCCCGGTCGACTCGGACACCCTGACCTACCTCGAGACCTCCGGCCGCGATGCCGACCGCGTCGCGCTGGTGAAGGCCTATTCCGAGGCCCAGGGCATGTACCGCACCACCGACAGCGCCGATCCGCTGTTCACCGACACGCTGTCGCTCGACCTCACCACTGTCGTTCCTTCGCTCTCCGGCCCGAAGCGCCCGCAGGACCGCGTCTCGCTGGTCGATGCCGCGCCGAAATTCGCCGAAGCGATGAAAGACCTCGCCGGCGGCCGCAAGGAGCGTACCGCTTTGCCCGAGTCGAAGGGCGAGAGCCGCTTCGTCGATGAAGGCGCTACCGGCGTCGACGACATTCCCGAGGAAGCCGCCTTCCCGGTGCGCGGCGAGAAGTTCAGCATCGACGACGGTCACGTGGTGATCGCCGCCATCACCTCGTGCACCAACACCTCGAACCCCAACGTGCTGATCGCCGCGGGCCTCGTCGCCCGCAAGGCGCGCGCCAGGGGCCTGACGTCGAAGCCGTGGGTCAAGACCTCGCTGGCGCCGGGCTCGCAGGTGGTGACCGACTACCTGAACGCCGCCGGCCTCTCGGCCGATCTCGACGCGCTCGGCTTCAACCTTGTCGGCTATGGCTGCACCACCTGTATCGGCAATTCCGGCCCGCTGCCGGAAGCCATCTCGGAATGCATCAACGCCAACGACCTCGTCGCCGCCTCGGTGCTCTCGGGCAACCGCAACTTCGAAGGCCGGGTGAACCCCGACGTGCGCGCCAACTACCTGGCCTCGCCGCCGCTGGTCGTTGCCTATGCCATCGCCGGTTCGATGAACATCAACGTTGCGACCGAGCCGCTCGGCACCGGTTCGGACGGTCAGCCCGTCTATCTCAAGGACATCTGGCCGACCAACCAGGAGATCTCGGACATCGTTCGCACGGTGATCACCCCAAAGATGTTCCTCGGCCGCTACTCCGACGTGTTCAAGGGCGACGAGAACTGGCAGGGTATCGCCGTCGACGGCGGCGAGACCTATCGCTGGAATTCCAGCTCCACCTATGTGCAGAACCCGCCGTATTTCGAGGGTCTGACCATGGAGCCGGCGCCGGTCACCGACATTCACGAGGCCCGCGTCCTGAGCCTCTTCCTCGACTCGATCACCACCGACCACATCTCGCCCGCCGGTTCGTTCAAGGCCGGCACCCCGGCCGGCAAGTACCTGGTCGAGCGCCAGGTGGCGCCCAAGGACTTCAACTCCTACGGCGCCCGTCGCGGCAACCACGAAGTGATGATGCGCGGCACCTTCGCCAATATCCGCATCAAGAACCAGATGGTGCCGGGCGTCGAAGGCGGCTTCACCAAGGGCCCGACCGGCGAAGTCATGGCGATGTATGACGCCGCCATGGCCTACCAGAAGTCGAACACCCCGCTGGTGATCTTCGCCGGCAAGGAATACGGCACCGGTTCGTCGCGTGACTGGGCCGCCAAGGGCACCCGCCTGCTCGGCGTCCGCGCCGTCATCGCCCAGAGCTTTGAGCGCATCCACCGCTCCAACCTCATCGGCATGGGCGTGTTGCCGCTGCAGTTCGCCGAGGGCGAGAGCTGGCAGACGCTGCACCTCGACGGCACCGAGTCCGTCTCGATCGAGGGCCTCACCACCCTGACCCCGCGCTCCACCGTCAAGGTGAAGATCGTCCGCGCCGACGGCCGTATCGAGGAAATCTCGACCCGCTGCCGCATCGATACGGTCAACGAGCTCGAATACTACCAGCACGGCGGCATCCTGCACTACGTGCTCCGCAACCTCGTCGCGGCGTAAGCAGCGGCGACCACGAACGGCGCCCCATCGTCCCCTCTCCCCTCTGGGGAGAGGGTCAGGGTGAGGGGTAGCCAAGCACACCGGCCTATCCGCTGCTACACCCATCCCAGCGCTTGGCGCCCCTCACCCCGCGGATGAGGCCTTCAGCCTCATCCGCCGCCCTCTCCCCAGAGGGGCGAGGGGGCGATTGGGGCGCGGCCGGTGCATCCACACGCTCGATACGTCCAATCCGCAGCTTATCGCCCCCCTTTTCCCTATCACGGCAAGTCGCGCCGATTTGACTCGCGCGGGACAACCCGCCTGCCTACAAACGTCGCCATGCTTTTTCGTTCGATCCTTTGCGGCGTCTCCCTTTCGTTTGCCCTGATCTCCGCAGCCCTCGCCGGGGAGATCAAGCTTGCGCCCAAAGCCGTGCTCGAGCTGTTCACCTCGCAGGGCTGCAAGTCCTGCCCGAAGGCCGATGCCATGCTCGATGAGATGGGCAAGCGCCCCGATGTCGTCGCGCTCGCCTACCACGTCGACTACTGGGACTATATCGGCTGGGAGGACACTTTCGGCACCAAGGAGAACTCCGACCGGCAGCGCGATTACGCCGAGAGCTGGGGTTCCTCACGCATCTTCACCCCGCAGCTGGTGATCAACGGCAAGGGCGGCCTCGTCGGCTCGAAGCGCGACGCGGTCAACACCGCTCTCGGTGGCGCCAGCCTGCCGCTCGACGTCAAGCTCACCGAGGCGTCCGACGACATGCTGCAGGTGTCGGTGCCGCCAAAGGCCGGCGAGGCCGACGCGATGATCTGGCTCATCACCTTCCTCGATCGGGCCGATGTCACCATCGAGCGCGGCGAGAACGAGGGCAAACAGGTGGCCTACACGCAGATCGTCACCGGTCGCCAGGTGCTGGGGATGTGGAAAGCCGATGCCGGAGCCGAACTCACCCTGCCGCTCGCCGAAGTGCTGACCGGCCGCTCCAACGGCGCCGTCATCCTCATCCAGCAGGATCACGCCGGCCTGCCCGGCCCGATCGTCGGCGCCGCCAGCTTCACCCGCTGATCAGCCCTCGACCTCTTCGGGGTCGAGCAGCGGCGTGAACAGCGCCAGGTCTCTTTCTCGGCTGTCGTCAACCAGCGGACGGAAACGCTCGATGCGGTAGGGCACGACCATGCCGGTCATTCCGCCGGGCTCACGGTTGATTTCCATCAGGTGCACACCGAGGAAATCTCCCACCCATGGCAGGCCCGACACATGCCAGACGACTGACTCGATAGTGTAGATCTGCCCGGTAACGGGGAACGTGCCGCCGACCTCTATTGGCGGCTTGCCGGGAAACACCGACGCCATCGGTCGTGAACCGTCGACGCAGACACACTTCACCCCCGGCCGCGCCCAGACGCTGTCGATCACCAGAGCCTCCCTTGCTGTCCGGCAGCGTAGTTGGGGGGCTTTGCAGCTCCGTTTGCACAATCGATCAAATTGCTCGCCGCCATAACAAAACTCCCGCCAGCTTGCGCAGGCGGGAGGAGAATGACTGTGCATGTAAGAGGCGGCCGGCAAACGAGCATCGTGGTTTGGGGGCTCGGTCAGCCCGCTTGCCGGCCACTGGAGGCAATGGAGCTAAGGTGCCGGGTCAATCTGGCGTCAACTGGGAGGGATTGTGACCGAAATAGGGATTTTGCGTTAATCTCTGCGGCGGATGCCTGGGCCCCCGGTCCGTCGTTGCAATGTATCCGACTGGCTTGCCAAGCGTTGCGAATGACGCGATCATGACAACGAGGTGACGAGGCCGATCAATGGTGGATGAACCCGAGCAGTCTGGATCAGGGCTACTCATCGATTTCGCGGCAGCCGCGAGCCCTGGTCCCGCCGATCTTCAGCCGGCCAATCATAACCGCTTCGTGCCTGCGGTCACCTTCGACCGCAAGGAACTCCAGACCATCCTCAACCTCTATGGCCGCAAGGTCGTCGATGGTGAGTGGCGCGACTATGCGATCGACTTCCTGCGCGACCGCGCGCTGTTCTCGATCTACAAGCGCGCCTCCGAGCGCCCGCTCTACGTGGTCGAGAAGAACCCCAGGCTGCGCCTCAAGCAGGGCCAGTACATGGTATTGAGCCAGGATGGCCGCATCCTGAAGCGCGGCCACGACCTCACGACCGTACTCCGCGTCCTGGAGCTCGCGCTGGTCAAATGATCACCATCCGCCCGGCCGTGCCGGCGGACGCCGCGGCGATGAGCGCCGTGCTCACCGCCTCGATCCGCGACCTCTGCACTGCCGACCACCGCGACGATGCCGAAATCCTCGCCGGGTGGCTCCGCAACAAGACGCCCGAGATGGTGCTGAAAATGCTCGAACGCCCCGGCGCCCGGTTCCTTGTCGCAGAGCGCGATGGCGAGATCGCCGCGGTCGGCTGCTTAACCGGCCCTGATGAGATCGGCCTCAACTACGTCGCCCCGGCCCACCGCTTCCGCGGCGTCAGCAAGGCCCTGCTCGCCGCTCTCGAGGAGCACATCCGCCAATCCGGCGCCAACGTCGCGAGGCTCACCAGCACAGGCACCGCCCACCGCTTCTACCTCGCCAATGGCTGGCAGGATGCCGCCCCGGCGGAAGCCGACCGCGGCATGCTGTGCTACCCGATGGAGAAGCGGCTCTAACCCAGCCGTTATCCGACTAGCCCCGAGCTTCCCCCACCGTGGGTGGGCGGGTGTGGTGCCCTCAAAAAGACCCAGCGGCCCGCGCGGCTACGTCGTAAGAGGCGCTGCCGTAGCGCAAAACATGCAGGTAGCGGCTCAGGCTGCGCAGATGCCCCATCCAGTGGAAGGCGAGCAAATGCAAATGGTAGAGCGCGTCATCCGCCCCCAGCTCGTCGCGGATCCAAAGCAGGTCCTGCATCTGGCCGGCAATATCGACCAGATCGTCGATGCCATCGCCGACCAGTTCGGTGAAGTCGAAATCCATGGGATCTGCGTCGACGTACAGCCCAAGCGAAAATCTCGCAGCGATCGGTTCTCTCAGCTCTTGCGAGGGTCGTTCCGTAGCGTTGTCGGTGAACTCACCCGCCGGCGCGTCTGCGTATGCGACGGCCAGCCGATCCAGCACTTCGGCCAGGTCCTTGAGCGTCGGCGAGGGCTGCTCGAGGATCACCCACAGCACGTCGCGCGCACACTGGAAGATCCGTTCCTCGCCGGTCGTCACGAAGCCTCACAGCGCCTTCTGCAGGTGCACGATATCCAGCCAGCGGTCGAACTTGTAGCCCACCGCCTCGTAGCGCCCGACATGACGGAAGCCGGCTTTCTCGTGCAGGCGCACCGAATTGGCGCGCTCGGCGGTGATCACCGCGATCATCTGCTTGAACCCGGCGGCCCGGCTCTGCGCCATTAGCTCATCCAGCAGCCGCCCACCGATCCCCTGCCCGACCGCATCCTGCCGCAGGTAGATCGAATCCTCGCAGGTGAAGCGGTAAGCCGCCCGCGGCCGGTAGAACGAGGCATAGGCATAGCCCAGCACCTCGCCGGCCCGCTCGGCGACGATCAGCGGGTGACCCAGCGCCTTGAGCTTGCCGAAGCGCTCGGCCATATCGGTCTCTGAGGGCACCTCGGTCTCGAAGGTGATCACTGTCTCCTCGACATAGGGCCGGTAGATGGCGGTGATCTCAGGTACGTCGGACCACGCAAAGGGGCGGAAAACCACGTCGGACATCAGAAGCTCGCTACAAACGAAAGGGCCGCGATCTCTAGTAGATCGCGGCCCCTCAAACTTCCAATCAGACTTGCTGATTCCTTCTATCAGTCACGCTTTCGAACCAGAAAAGTCTCACAACTTTTCCCGAAAGCGCTCGGCGATTACTCCCGGTTACCGAACAGGCGCAGCAGCATCAGGAACAGGTTGATGAAGTCGAGGTAGAGGCTAAGCGCGCCCATCACCGCGGTCTTCTGCAGCACCTCGGCGCCCATACCCTGGTCGTAGCTTTCCTTGACCTTCTGCGTGTCGTAGGCGGTGAGGCCCACGAAGATCAGCACACCGATCGCCGAGATGGCGAAGTCGAGCATGCTGGATGCCAGGAAGATGTTGACGATCGAGGCGATGATCAGGCCGATCAGGCCCATGATCAGGAAGTTGCCGATACCCGTCAGGTCACGCTTGGTGGTGTAGCCGTAAAGGCTCATCGCACCGAACGTGGCTGCCGAGATGAAGAACACCTTGGCGATCGAGGCGTCGGTATAGACCATGAAGATCGACGAGAGGCTGAGGCCCATGACGGCCGCAAACACCCAGAACAGCAGCTGCGCGGTGGCGCCGGAGAGCCGGTTGATGCCGAAGCTCAGCACCAGGACGAAGGCCAGCGGCGCAAACATGATGACCCACTGCAGCGGCGAGTCATAGATCAGGGCGCCCCACTGGGTGACCAGCGTGCCATTGGCCAGCTGACCCACCGCCTGCGAGGCGTCGGTCGTTGTGGACCATGCATTGGCGAAGTAGGCGACGACACCCGTCACCACCAGGCCAATGCCCATGTAGTTGTAGACCTTCAGCATATAGCTGCGCAGGCCCTCATCGATGGCCGCGGCGGTTCCGGCCCGCTGAGCGGCGATAGTCGGACGGTCGAATTCAGCCATGACGAATAAATCCCTTTCCTGGCGACGTGACGGGCGCTCCTCCGAGCCTCTGCCGTCGATCACACAATATGAGGGCACACCTCGGACAATACAAGACTTCGGGATCTCACCTTAACGTTCCCTAATGTCGCAGTTCTTCAACGGTTTATCCAAAGCTCTTCGCCTCACGAGGCAGGCGCAGCGGCGATGCGCGTCCGCCGTCTTGCAGCAGCCATCCGGCGTCGCTACGTTTCAGACGGAGATGAGCGCGAATCACGTAGCTCACCGCGGCAAAGGGAGGGTCGGATGCCCAGGCTCTTTACCGGAATCGAGGTCCCGCCAGAGGTGGGGCTCGCCCTCTCGCTCAAGCGGGGCGGCCTGTTCGGTGCCCGCTGGATCGACACCGAGAATTATCACATTACCTTGCGCTTCATCGGCGACGTCGATCACCATGTGGCGAGCGAAGTCACCGACATGCTGGACCGGCTGGCCGACAGCGAGGCCTTCACCATCAAGCTCGATCACCTCGGCTCGTTCGGCGGCAACACCCCGCGCGCCCTGTTCGCCGGTTGCTCATCCAATGCCGCGCTGCTGCGCCTGCAGGCAGCGCAGGAGCGCGTGCTGCAGCGTTGCGGCCTCGCCCCGGAAGGCCGGAAATTCGTGCCGCACGTGGCGCTGGCGCGGCTGCGCGGCGTCTCCGCCGAAGAGGTGGCGCGCTTTATCGCCTTCTCCGGCCGGTTCGAGCCGCTCGAGTTCAAGGTCGGCCGCTTCGTCTTGTTCTCGTCGCGCGATTCCGTGGGCGGCGGCCCCTACCTGGTGGAACAGAGCTATCCGCTGGCAGCCTGACGCACGGGTCGGCGTTAACGCTTCCTTCACCATGCGGGCCCAAACAGGATTTTCGGCGATTTGGCACGTCAAATTGCCGACACGATTGCCGCTAAGGTCGCCACTAAGTCAAAATGCGCGGCCGGTTTGAGACCTTGGTAACCATGCCGTGGCACCATGCTCGGGTGCTGGTTGCGCAACTTCAAGGATGTTAGGGCGATGACATCATCTCGTTTGGCACTGGCTGCTCTGGTTGCCGGAAGTGTCTTTGTCGCACTGGCGGCTGCGCCTGCCGGCGCACAGGAAATCAAACAGCTGGGCACCTTCAAGGCGTGGACCGCCTGGACCGGCGCCGATGCCAATGGCGCCATGTGCTACATCTCGGCCCAGCCGGATGACTGGAGCCCCAAGGAAGTGAACGGCAGCCCGGTGCGGCGCAGCCCGATCCACTTCCTGGTGATCAACCGCAAGGGCCTCGGCACCAAGAACGAAGTGCAGACGCAGGTCGGTTACCCGTTCCACCCCAGCAATGCCAACGTCACCGCCACCGTCGACGGCAAGACCTTCCCGATGGTCACCGAGGGTGAGGCTGCCTGGCTCGCCGTCGAGGCCGACGAGGCGACCTTCGTCGAAGCGCTGAAGGCGGGCACCAAGCTCACCGTCAACGGCACCTCGCAGAAGGGCAACAAGATGTCGGACAGCTACAGCCTGTCGGGCGTCACCGCCGCCCTCGGCGAGATCAGCAAGGCCTGTACCTGATACCAGGCTCGACACGAGGGCGCGAACTTACCGCCCTTCCGAACGTTCGGCGATTGATGCCATCAGGCTTTGCCTGCTACCAACCGCCGAACCTCTGAGGCCCGCCTATGAAATTCCGCGCTCTTGCTGTCATCGCCACGGTGCTAGTCCCCACCTTGTCGGGCGCGGCCATGGCGCAGTCGGTGAAGCTGCTCGGCGAGTTTCGCGATTGGACCGCCTACACCGCCACCGAGTCGACCGGCCCGGTCTGTTTCGCGCTGAGTAAGCCCACCGAGGTCTCGCCCAGCCCCGACGAATTCACCGAAGCCTGGCTCTACCTGACCAACCGCCCGTCCGAGAGCGTGCGCAACGAGCTGAACCTCGTCGCCGGCTTCATCTTTGCGCCCGACACCCCGGCGACCGCCACGGTCAGCGGCCAGACCTTCGAGCTGTTCACCGACAAGGACGCCGCCTGGCTGCTGGATCCCAACCAGAACGACAACCTGGCGGGCGCCCTGCGCGCCGGCTCCTCGGTGGTCATCGAGGGCACCAGCGACAAGGGCATCCGCATCGTCGAGACCTTCTCGCTCTCAGGCGCCACCGCCGCCAGCCGCGCCATCGAAGGCTGCACCGGCTGATCCAGGACCGCGTCGGGGTTGGGCTCATTGCGGGCATGATCTAGTACCCCCACAGGTCGTCATCCCGGCGAAGGCCGGGACCCACTGCTTGGAGGGTTGGTGGTCCACGACCCTGTCCGGTCCATCACAGCAAGCTCCGCGAGATATGAACGGGTGGCACGGCCAAAGCACTGGGTCCCGACTTTCGTCGGGATGACGGCCGGTGTGGAAGGCAAGAAAGTACCGCCCACCACGCCGCCGCCCACCCCACGCAAGCCAGCCTCCCGCCCCCGTGTTTTGCGCAAACTCTGCGACTATGTTACAGGCCGCGCCCTAAGGAGCGTGGTCAGGAAAAAGTTGTGAGACTTTTCGGGTTCGACCGCGCGACCACCAAACATGCGCACGCTGAGAGAGCCGCCCGCACCATGAGTATTGCCCTCGACCTCGATCATCACGCCCATGCCGAGCGCCCGAAATCCGGGCGGACGTCGCTGGTCGGCCTGATGAAGCCCGAGCTGCGCGATACCTTGATGGGCATCGGCCTCGACGAGCGCGAAGCGAAAATGCGCGCCAGCCAACTGTGGAACTGGATCTACCACAACGGCGTCACCGACTTCGACCGGATGACCAACATCCAGAAGGGGTTCCGGCAGAAGCTCGCCGACACCTTCCTGCTCGACCGCCCCGAGATCGTCACCGAACAGATCTCGATCGATGGCACCCGCAAGTGGCTGTTCCGCTTCCGCGATCCCAAGAACCCGCTGCTGCCGCCCGTCGAGGTCGAGACCGTCTACATCCCCGAGGAAGATCGCGGGACACTGTGCGTCTCTTCCCAGGTGGGCTGCACCCTCACTTGCTCGTTCTGCCACACCGGCACGCAGAAGCTGGTGCGCAACCTCACCGCCGGCGAGATCCTCGGCCAGATCCTGATGGCGCGTGAGCGGCTGGGCGATTTCCCCGGCGGCGTGCGCCCCAATGACGGCGGCCTGGTGCCGGCGCCGCGCGGCTCGGGTGGTTCGGAAGGCGACAGCCGCGCCATCACCAATGTGGTGATGATGGGCATGGGCGAGCCGCTCTACAATTACGACAACGTCAAGCAGGCGCTGCTGATCGCTTCCGACGAAGCCGGCATTTCGCTGTCGAAGCGCCGCATCACCCTCTCGACCTCGGGCGTCGTGCCGTTCATCGAGCCGACCGGCCGCGAGATCGGCGTCATGCTGGCGATCTCGCTGCACGCGGTGCGCGACGAACTGCGCGACATGCTGGTGCCGATCAACAAGAAGTATCCGCTGAAAGAGCTGATCCAGGCCTGCCGCGACTACCCCGGCCTTTCCAATGCTCGCCGCATCACCTTCGAATATGTGATGCTCAAGGACATCAACGATTCCGACGCCGATGCGCGCGAGTTGGTGCGGCTGCTCGCCGGCATTCCGGCCAAGATCAACCTGATCCCGTTCAACCCGTGGCCCGGCACCAACTACGATTGCTCGAGCTCGTCGCGCATCGAGCGCTTCGCCGACATCGTCAACAATGCCGGCTATGCCAGCCCCGTCCGCACCCCGCGCGGCCGCGATATCTTCGCCGCCTGCGGGCAGCTGAAGAGCGAAACCGAGCGGCTGACCAAGAAAGAGCGCGACGCGCTCACGGCTTGACGGCTTGGCGGGGTGCCAAACCCCGTCTAGGATCGGTCTGCCGCGGACAATACGCGGCAATCCCGGCGCGGTGCCCCATGGCACGTCTGATCCGATCCCCAATCGGTGACGCCTCCCAGGAGTCCAGCCGATGGCTATCCAATTGAAGCGCATGCAACCCGGCGACGAGCTCGATTTTGCCGAGATCGCGCCGGACGTGTTCGACGAACCCATCCATCCCGAGCGGCTCGAAGCCTACCTGCTCGAGCCCGGCCACCTGATGCTGCTCGCCCTCGACAATGGCGTGGTGGTCGGCCAGTGCGCCGCGGTCATCCACCGCCACCCCGACAAGCTCACCGAGCTCTATATCGACGAGGTCGGCACTGCCTCGACCCATCTGCGCCAGGGCATTGCCACCCGGATGGTCGAAGCGATGTTCGCCTGGGGCCGCGAGCTCGGCTGCCGCGAAGCCTGGCTCGGCACCGAGCTCGACAACCTCGAGGCCAACGGGCTCTACATCAAGGTCGGCGGCAAGGGTGAGAAGATGATCTATTATGAGTTCGAGCTCTGAGAGCTGCACCTTTTCCTGAGGCGCTCCAGCTGAGGAGAACGCGATGTACCTTCTGCGTATCGAGCATTCGGTTCCCGACTACGAGGCGTGGCGCCGTAACGGCTTCGACAGCGACCCGCTTGGCCGCCGCCAGATGGGCGTGGTGCGGCACCGGGTCGGCCGGCGGGCGGACGACCCCAACCACGTGATGATCGATCTCGAGTTCGCAACGGAAGAGGCGGCCCAGCGGATGGCGGCGGCGCTCAAACAGATGTGGGTCGGCGCACAGGCGCGCGGCCTGATCAATGCGCCGCAGCTGACGAGCTTCGAGCTGGTCGACAGCGTCGACTACTGATCAGTCCTCGCCGCGCAGCCATTCGAGCTTGTGCCGGCCCTGGCCAGGGTCGCCGAGCAGTTGCGCCAGCGCCGGCAGCAGGATGCGCAACTCGCCCTCGAGCGTGAAGGGCGGGTTGACGAGGATCATCCCCGAGCCATGCAGCCGCGGCGGGTTGGAGGCCGGGCGGATGCTGAGTTCGGCCCTCAGCATCCTCTGGATGCCGGTATCGCGCAGCGCCGAGATGAAATCGTGCACGGCGCGGGTATCCTTCAGCGGATACCACAGCGCGTAAACGCCGGTGGCGAACTTGCCATGCGCCTTGACCAGCCCATCGACCAGCCGCTCGAACTCGCCCCGCTCCTCGAACGGCGGATCGACCAGCACCAGGCCGCGCTTCTCCTTGGGCGGCACATGGGCATTGAGCGACAGCCAGCCATCGAGGTGGATCACCCGCACCTGCACGTCGCCCTCGAACAGCTTGCCGAGCCGCTCGGCATATTCGGGGTGCAGCTCCAGCGCCGACAGCCGGTCCTGCGGCCGGAACAGTTTTCGAACCAGCAAAGGCGAACCCGGATAGGTCTCGAGCTTATCGTTGGGGTTCAGCTCGGCGATCACCTTGAGATAGGGCTCGGCCAACACCTGCGCCTTCTGCGGCAGGCCGCCCTGCAGCAGCTTGCCGATGCCATCAGCCCATTCCGGCGAGCGCTTGGCGATCGCGCCGGTCAGGTCGTATCTGCCGATCCCGGCATGCGTATCGATCACCCGGAACGCCGCGTCCTTCTTTTTCAGGTACTCGACCAGCCGGGTGACGATGAGATGTTTCATCACATCGGCAAAATTTCCGGCATGGAAGGCGTGGGAATAGTTCATTGGACCGTCTCAGCGCTGGATGCGCAGCTTCAGGATGGAATAGCCGGGACAGTCGAGGAAAGCGATGTCCGGCGATGGATCATCGAAGAAGCCGGAATGCATGCCCCGCACCTGCGGATAGGCTGACAAGCGTTCAGTATAGGTCATGCTGTGCGCGGTGCGGAGCCTGTCGGCCATCTCTTGCCCGGTCCCCGAACCGCTCGCGTATAGAAGAGCATCCAGCGTCGGGTTTGTGAACGGCAAGTCGCGATGGACGTAGACCTCGCTATGGACGGGTTCGCACATAGATGCCACGGCGCCCTGTACCGGCATCTCAACACCATCGGCGACCTTGCCGTGCGCGCAGCTGAAATACTCTGCGATGTTGTCGTCATAGCGCCGACCAGGGACGGGGATGCAGCTTGCCCGTATGCCGTCGACAGGACCATAGGCTGCGGTGAGGATCGCTTCGGGCGCCATACCATCATAAATGACAGCGTTCATGGTGACACCGCCCAATAGCCAGTCCAACCCCAGAACGATCAGCAACAGCGCTCCGGCACCGACCCCGAGCGCGATCTTGCTCATTCAATGCCGCGCCTGGGCGGTGAGGATGGTCGCGGCGAAGGCGGTGAAGATCGCGGCAAAGCTCCAGTTGAGCGCCCGCTCGACCCATTTGCTGCGCTTGAAGGCGTCGGCCAGCTTTTCGGCGGCAAACACGATCAGGAAACCCAGCGGGATCGACAGCACCACGAACTGCGCCCCGAGGAACAACAGCTTCCCTGCGGCGGCCGGGTCATGCGCCTCGACGAATTGCGGCAGGAAGGTCACGAAGAACAGCACCACCTTGGGGTTGAGCAGGTTGATGCCGAGCCCGGTGGCAAAGCTCTGCCACAGCGTCGGGACTTTCTTCGCCGCTTCGGTGAGCCGCAACCCACCGCCATGCGCGATCGCCTGCCAGGCCAGCCAGATCAGGTAGACGGCGCCGGCGATCTTCAGCGCCATGAACAGCGGCGGCGCCGCGAGGATCAGCACCGAAATGCCGAAGGCCACCAGCGTCGTATGCACCATGATGCCGGTCATCGCCCCGAACATCGCGGCCAGCCCATGCGCCCGGCCATAGTTGATGGCGCGGCTCATCTGCAGCGCCATGTCGGGCCCAGGCGTGATCATCAGCACGAAGGTGGCGACGGCAAAGCCGAGCAGCACCGGCAGGTCGGGGACGAAACTTGGCATGGCGCTTTCCAACGAGGTTGGCTGTTGCCTATCATCTCCCGAGGTTGCGGCCAACGGGGGCGGCAAAGGAGACGGACTTCGGCATGGCGTTTTGGGAACCGCGATCGGCTGCGCTGACCGTCAGGCGCATCCTGAAGGTCAATCATGCCGGCGAGTTCGGCGCCATCCGCATCTACGATGCTCAGCTCGCCCTGGCCCGGCAGCTCTATCCCGACATCGTGCCGGCGCTGACCGAAATGCGGGATGACGAGATCGAACACTGCCGGCTGTTCCTCGAGGCCATGCCGGCGCGCGGGGCAAGGCCCTCCCGGGTCATGGCGTTCTGGAGTCTTGGCGGCTACGTCCTCGGCTTCGTCACTGCCCTCATGGGACGCAACATGATCTGGGTCTGCACCGAAGCCGTCGAGGCGACCGTGCATCGGCACCTCGAAGACCAGATCGCCTTTCTGCGCGGCCGCGACCGGCCGCTGCACCACCAGATCGGCTCGATCCAGGCGCAGGAGCTGGCGCATCTGCAGCACGCGGTCGACCACCAGCCGCGGCGCGGTCTGGTGCGCGCCGTGACCCTGCCGCTCATCGGCCTCGCTACGGAATCGCTGATCTGGCTCTCCACCTGGGGCGACTCCACCAGCATGCGCAGCGAGATCGCCAGCTAGCCCGCTTGCCAGCCGCAGCGTCGGCGCGCCACAACGAGGCATGTCCACGTCGCTGATTTTCCCGATCGCCGCCGATGCCCTGCCGCGGGTCGCGGCGCTCGCTTATCGCATCTGGCCCGAGGCCTTTGCCGGCATCCTGCCGGCCGACCGCATCCCCGGCATGCTCGCCGAGATCTATGCGCTCGAGACGCTCGAGGCCGATATCGCCGAGCGCGGCCACCAGTACTGGCTCGTCACCCATGACGGCCGCGACGTCGGTTTCGCCTCGGCCTATCGCGCCGATGGCCTGGTCTGGATCAAGAAGCTCTATTTGCTCGCCGAAACCCGCGGGCTGGGGCTCGGCAAGGCGCTGATCGCTACCGCCCGCGCGCATTTCGGTGCCGAATTGCCCGTCGCGCTTTACGTCAACGACGGCAACGCCGCCGCCATCGCCTTCTACCGCGCACAGGGCTTTGCGGTCGAACAGCACGTGCCGGTGCAGATGGGGCCGTATCAGTTCAGCGACTACCTGATGGTGAAGCGGGCCTGAGCCGCTGAGCCGCAGACCCGGTGCGAGCTGACCCCCGCCCCTGTCCCCTCCCCCTAAACATGGGGAGGGAGACCAAAACGCTGGCTTTCCTGTGAGCGTCTCCCGCCCCCTTCTTAGGGGGAGGGATCGAGGGTGGGGGTCAGCCCGCGCCGGCGCCTGAGTGTTACCCCAACGGCAGTTCGCCTCCAGGCGTCCGGCCTCTCACCCGCCACGTATGCGCATGCGCGTTTGTGCGCGGTATCGGCACAAGCATTCCTTCGCCTTGCGCGCGTCGCGACTGTACTGATTTGCGCACTAACGCCTAATCAGTTCGGAATTTAGTACTCGTTAACCATAAGATACTGACACTGATCCGCATGTACCAATGCGTATCAGGAGTATTTCCATGCGTGTACTTGTGTTGAGCGTCCTGGCGATCCTGCCCTTCGCCGTACCGGCCGTCGCTGAGGACGTGTTCTTCGATGGCGACGTGCTCACCAGTTGCTCGATCGAGGGGCACACCAATGGCGCCCTTGGCATCGATCTCACCAGCGGCGGCACCATCCTGACCTCGTCGACGCCCTACGGCACCGCCGGTACGGTCACCATTCGCGCCACCGGCAGCAATTTCATCAATGTCAGCGCGCCAACCCGGACCGCCCAGGCTGGCGGCTACAATGCGGCAAGCGAGGTGCTTCAGGTCTCCTACCAGGGCGTCGGCACGCTCAGCGGCGTCACCCAGGCCTTCACCAATGTCGGCACCAGCAAGCCCGCCACGACACTGCTGGCGGCCATCCTCAACGTCAACAACCGGATCACCAACACCGCCAACGGCTTCCCGCTCGGGACTTACCAAACCAAGACCACCGTCACATGCACGCCCACGGCAGAGTTCTGAGGCTGCTCGCATCGCTTGCGGCGGCGCTGGCGCCATTGCCGGCGCTGGCCTGCACCTTGTCGATCACCAATAACGGCGCGCTCGGCATGGCCGTCGGCAACAATACGCAACTGGGCTCGCAACTGGGCACCGGCAGCGCCGCGACGCTCACGACGATTCTGCCGCTGCTCAGCGGCGTCACCATCGATATCGGCGCCCCGACTTTGGTGCAGCAGCCCGCCGGCTATAGCTTCGGCACCAGCACGCCCGAAGTTGCCTACACCGCTGGCGTGCTCAATCTGGTCCCGATTAAGACCCAGCCGTACACCGCCAGTGCCAGCAGCTTCCCCACCGGCCTGCTCGGCATCGTCACCGTCACCATCGTGATGCAGAACCGCGTCACCAACACCGCCGGTTTTCCGGCCGGCCACTACCGCACGAGGACCGTCGTCACATGTCATCCCTGAAGGTCGCCCACCTCGTCCCGCTGCTCGCCCTGCTGCTCGGGCTGGGGCTCGCGGCTCCGGCCGCCGCGCAATCGCTCAGCCCGCTGGAAAAGACCGGCGTCACCCCATCCGACCGCAAGGCCTTCCGGCTGGTGGTCGGCAATCCCTACAAACAGAAGATGACCTTCGACGTCATTCCGATGCAACCCGACTACCAGACCCCGGCCACTGGCGCGAAGGTCAACTACCCCAGGATCACCATGGGCCCGGGCATCTCGCGCCAGATCATCTTCACCTTCGATATCGACCCCAAAGTAAAGGAGAGGAAGATTGCTCTCTGCATCCAGCCTGCCTCGCTCGATGGCCCGATTCTGCCGCGTGTGTGCGGTCTCTATGTTGGCCGTATGGCCGGCCGCGGCAGCTGACGGGCTGATGCTGCCGCCCCCGCCTGTCGGTCCCGGCGGCGAGGACTCGATCACCACCGCCGAAGGGGTGCGCTGCAGCCAGTCGATCAACTCCTCGGGCGGCTATCTCGACCTCGGCGTGGCCGGTGGCGACCTCTCCAGCGCCTACGACAACGATTCCAACTACGGCATCGATAACGGTGACACGCGCCAGAGCGCCGTCGCCTATGCCCGCGTCATCATTCCGCTCGGCGAGGCGCCGACCCGGCTCAACTGCGCCAGGCTCTACGAACTCGAGATCCAGAAGCTGAAGGCCGAGATCGAGATGCTGAAGGTCGGGCTCGAATAGCTGCGGTCGGGCTTAAAACCATCTTAACTGCCCTTCGCTAGCGTTCCGCGCTGGATTGTGGGGATTTGAGGGGCCTGATCAGAAGTGAAGGCGCTAGCTGCCGATTCCGATCGTAAGGCCGCCGACGCGTTGCTGCTCGACGCGGCGCTGCAGTCGGTCCCCTACGGCTTCTGCGTCTGGTCGGCGCAGTTCAAGCTGGTGATGTTCAACCAGCATTATCTCGACATTTACGGCTTCTCGGCCCGCCGCGTCCGCAAGGGCATGACGCTCGAAGCGGTGGTGAAGCTGTCGTCCGAGATGGGCAACCACCCGGACCAGTCGCCCGAAGAGTTCCTCAGGACCTACAAAGCCGAACTCCTCGCCAATCGCGGCGGCGCCCGCTCCAAGGTGCGCGAACGCGTTGCCGGCGATCGCTGGCTGGAGACGGCGCATGCCTATTCTCCCGGCCTCGGCTGGGTCGTCACCCACGAGGATGTCACCGAGGAGATCGCCTCCTCCGAGATCATCCAGAAGCGCAAGCGCGAACTCGAGCGCCAGAACATCCGGCTCGACGCAGCGGTCAACAACATCAGCCAGGGCCTCTGCATGTACGACCCCAAGGGTCGCCTGGTGATCTGCAACCAGCCCTACCAGCGCATCTACAACCTGCCCGAGCACCTGTTGAAGCCAGGCACGCAGCTCGACGACATTCTCGGCCACCTGTTCGACGAGGGCATGCAGGCCGGCGCCAACCGCGAGGACTATATCCGCTGGCGCCGCGAGGTGATCTCGCGCGGCGAGTACGGCAAGAACATCCACGAGCTCAACGGCCGCACCATCATGATGCAGCACCATCCGATGAAGGATGGCGGCTGGGTCACTACGCACGAGGACATCACTGAGCAGCGCCAGCAGGAAGAGCGGATCCGCCATCTTGCCCGCCACGACGCGCTGACCCAGTTGCCCAACCGCGTACAGTTCCTCGAGGAAATGGCAGCGGCCGAGCCGGGCCTCGCCCGCGGCGAGCATATCGCGGTGCTCTGCATCGACCTCGACCACTTCAAGGCAGTCAACGATACGCTCGGCCACTCGCTCGGCGACAAGCTGCTGCAGCAGGTTTCGGCACGCCTGTGGGGCGCCACGCGCGAGAACGACCTGCTCGCTCGCCTCGGCGGCGACGAGTTCGCGCTCCTCTTGCGCGGCGTCGACAATCCAGCGGAAGCCGCCGCGATCGCCGAGCGCATCGTCAAGGCGATGGCCAACCCGTTCACCATCGATGGCCACCAGCTGGTGATCGGCACCTCGGTCGGCATCGCCATGGCGCCGCAGGATGGCGAAACTTCCGAAATCCTGATGAAGAACGCCGACCTGGCGCTCTACAAGGCCAAGAACGAAGGGCGCTCGACCTACCACTTCTTCGAATCCGGCATGGATGCGGCGATCCAGAAGCGCCGCACCATCGAAGCCGGTCTCCGCCTGGCGCTCGCCAAGGGCGAGTTGCGCCTGGTGTTCCAGCCGCTGGTCGGGCTGAAAGAGAACCGCATCACCTGCCTCGAGGCGCTGCTGCGCTGGGATACGGCCGATCGCGGTACCATCTCGCCCACCGAGTTCATCCCTATCGCCGAGGAAACCGGACTCATCGTCCAGATCGGCGAGTGGGTGCTGCGGGAGGCCTGCCGCACCGCTGCGACCTGGCCGCTGGGGGTCCGCGTCGCGGTCAACCTCTCGCCGGTGCAGTTCAAGAACAAGCGGCTCTACGAGACGGTCGAGGCGGCTTTGCGCGACACCGGCCTGCCGCCGACCCGGCTCGAGCTCGAGATCACCGAGTCGCTGCTGCTCTCGGACAACGAGCCCACCCTCAAGACGCTGCACAAGCTCAGGGCACTGGGCGTCCGCATCTCGATGGATGATTTCGGCACCGGCTATTCCTCGCTGAGCTACCTGCGCAGCTTCCCCTTCGACAAGATCAAGATCGACCGCTCATTCATGCGCGACCTGAAGTCGAAGGGTGACAGCCTCGCCATCATCAAGGCGGTGATCGGGCTCGGCCAGTCGCTGGGCATGTCGACCACGGCCGAAGGCATCGAGACCGAGGAACAGCTCGCCGCCGTGCGCGACCAGGGCTGCAACGAAGTGCAGGGCTTCCTGTTCTCGCCGCCGATCGGCGCCCAGGCCGTCGCCGAAATGCTGGCCGAGGAAAGCCAGCAGCGGCCCAAGCTCCGCCGCGTCTCCTGACGCCAGCCGATGCGACAAGCGGCCTATGACCAGCTTCTCGCTCTCGCCCGCCGCTGCAGCCGCGTGCCCGCCGACGCCGATGATCTGCTGCAGGATGCGCTGATCGAGGCGATCCGCGTCGACCGCGCCGATTTCACCCGACCCGAGCATCGGCGCTGGCTGGTCGGGGTGATGCGCAACAAGGTCAGGATGGCAGCGCGTGGGGCGACACGCAGTCGGCTCCGCGACAGCGCCTGGCAGGCGGCGCGCCACCCGCAGCCGGTCGCCGACGAGACCCCGATCAGCGCCCTGCTGGCGAGCTTGCCGCCGGCGCTGAAATCGGTCGCCGCCCTGGCGCTCAGCGGCCACGACCGTCGCGAGATCGCCTACCTGCTGCGGCTCGACGACGTGACGCTGCGCCAACGCATCTCCACCCTCGGCAAGCGGCTGCGCGCCGCCGGTCTGGCGCTGCCCGAGGGCACGCCCGGCCTTGGCCTCAACCTCGCCTATGGCCGCATCCGCGACGCGCTGCTGCCGGCGCTGCTGCGCGAGGGCGGCGTCTTCGCCTCGCACGATCCGGATGGGCACCTGTTCATCGTGCGGCGGGCGCCGCGCTAAGCTGCCAGGAATATTTTGGCGCCTTGCTCACATTCCGCCTGATGGCGGCAACCATTGATGTAACCACTCATCAGGAGCTGAACCCATGATCCCCAAACCGCACCGCGCCAGCATCGTCTACTATGTCGCCGACATCGCCCGCACCGAGCGCTTCTACAACGAGACGCTCGGCATCGAACTCACTCGCATGGAGGGCGCCGAGCCCTATTGGCTGCAGGGTTCGCTCGATCAGGGCCTCGACATCATCTTCTTTCAAATGGAAGGCTCGCGCGGCAGCTCGCCGGCGCTGATCTTCGATCTCGCCGAAGGCGGCATCGACGATGTGGTGGCCGCACTGGTCGCCCACGGCGTCACCATCGTCACTCCGGTCAGCGAGGCGCCCGGCGGCTGGAGCGCCGACTTTCTGGATCCGGATGGCTTTGGCCTCGGCCTCTACCAGTCGGGCGACAAGCCGCGATCGCTGAAAAAATAGCAACTGCGTCGATCTGACGGCAGTCCGTTCGTCGTGCATGCGAGGGTGCTTTCCGGGCGCAACAGCGCTGGGTAACCGGGGAGTGCCCTCACCCCGGCCACTGGGTCGCAAACCAGCTATTCGGCGAATTGTCTTGAGAATGTGACCCTTGTCCGATATGGGGCGCGACTAATCTCCTGAACATCCGATCGGCCGCCCCTCATGTCTTTGCGTAACATCGCAATCATTGCTCACGTTGACCATGGCAAGACCACCATGATCGACGTCCTGCTCAAGCAGTCCGGTTCGTTCCGCGAGAACCAGCGCGTCGAAGAACGCGCCATGGACAGCAATGACCTCGAGCGCGAGCGCGGCATCACCATTCTGGCGAAGGTGACTTCGCTGGTCTGGAAGGACACCCGCATCAACATCGTCGACACCCCCGGCCACGCCGACTTCGGCGGCGAAGTCGAGCGCATCCTGTCGATGGTCGATGGCGTGGTGATCCTGGTCGACGCCGCCGAAGGCCCGATGCCGCAGACCAAGTTCGTGCTCGGCAAGGCGCTTGCCCAGGGCCTCCGCCCGATCGTTGCGATCAACAAGATCGACCGCCCCGACGAACGCCACCTCGAGGTGCTCGAAGAGATTTTCGATCTGTTCATCGCGCTTGACGCGACCCCGGAGCAGCTCGATTTCCCGGTGCTCTACGGCGCCGCCAAGCTCGGCTGGATGTCCGAAAAGCCGGAAGGCCCCAAGGACTCGCTGGCCCCGCTGCTCGACAAAGTGCTCGAATACGTGCCCGCGCCGAAGGTGGAAGAGGGCCCGTTCCGCATGCTGGTCACCACCATCGAGCGCAACCCGTTCCTCGGCCGCATCCTCACCGGGCGCATCACCTCCGGTACGGTCAAGGCCGGTGACCCGATCCACTCGCTCGGCCGCGACGGCAAGATCGTCGAGAAGGGCCGCGTTTCGAAGGTGCTGGCCTTCCGCGGCCTCGAACGCACCCCGATCGATATCGCCGAAGCCGGCGACATCGTCGCCATTGCCGGGCTCGAAACCTCGACCGTCGCCGATACGCTGGTTAACCCGGCGGTGACCGTGCCGCTGCCGTCCAAACCGATCGATCCGCCGACCCTGTCGGTCACCTTCCGCATCAATGACGGCCCGCTGGCCGGCCGCGAAGGCGACAAGGTGCAGTCGCGCGTCATCCGCGAGCGCCTCCTGCGTGAAGCCGAAGGCAACGTCGCGATCAAGATCACCGAAGGCGATGACAACGACTCGTTCGAAGTCGCCGGACGCGGTGAATTGCAGCTCGCCGTGCTGATCGAAAACATGCGCCGCGAGGGTTTTGAGCTCACCATCGGCCGCCCGCGCGTCGTCATCCGCGAGGAGAACGGTCAGAAGCTCGAGCCGATCGAAGAAGTGATCATCGACGTCGATGACGAGCATAGCGGCGTCGTGGTGCAGAAGCTGACCGAGCGCAAGGGCGACCTGGTCGACATGCGCCCCTCGGGCGTCGGCCGCCAGCGCCTCCGCTTCTACGTGCCGACCCGCTCGCTGATCGGCTACCAGCCCGAGCTCTTGTCCGATACCCGCGGCACCGCCATCTTCAACCGGCTGTTCCACGAGTATCAGCCGTTCAAGGGCGCCCTGCCGGGCCGTCGCACCGGTGTGCTGATCTCCAACGGCACCGGCCAGGCTGTGACCTATGCGCTGTGGAACCTCGAGGAGCGCGGCCCGATCATGATCGATGCCGGCGTCGACATCTACGAGGGCATGATCATCGGCGAGCACGCCCGCGAGAACGACCTCGAGGTGAATGCGCTGAAGGGCAAGCAGCTGACCAACATCCGCACGACTTCGAAGGATGAAGCGGTTCGCCTCACGCCGCCCAAGAAGCTCACCCTCGAGCAGTCGCTCGGCTATATCGCCGACGACGAGTATGTCGAAGTGACGCCCAAATCCATCCGCCTGCGCAAGATCTGGCTCGACCCCAACGATCGCAAGCGCATGATGCGCGCCGCCAAGGCCAGCTGATCCAATAGGGCGGCCGCACCCCGGCCGTCCGTATTGTTCCGTCATTACAACATGCTACAGGTTTCCCGAGGATTTTGGGGGACCCGACATGTTGAAGCGGACGGCATTACTCGCGTCGATTGCCCTTGTTGCAGCACTGGCCTCGGCTTCGTCGGCTGAGGCCAAGGTTCGGCTGAAGCCGATCAACTGCCCGGTTGCCAAGGCCGCCGAAAGCTTCCGCATCACCGGCGCCAAGGGCGAACTCGAGGGCGTCCGCTCCGAGTACCAGTGGCTAGCGGCCAACCGCCCCGGCTGGAAGCGCACCGACCAGGCGCTCATCACCAAAGGCAACAAGGCCTATGACCTGCTGACCATCGTCAAAGGGCGCAAGAAGCAGGTGATCTGCTTCGACATTACCGCTTTCTTTGGTAAGCGGGATTTCTGACCGAACACTGCGACTGGAGCACCATGGCCACCTGGATCACCCAGATCATCACCGACCTCGGCTATGTCGGGATCGCCCTGCTGATGCTGCTCGAGGCGGTGTTCCCGCCGATCCCCTCCGAACTGATCGTGCCGTTCGCCGGCTTTGCCGCGGGCCAGGGCCAGCTCAATGTCTTCGGCGTGATCCTCGCCGCCACCCTCGGCTCGCTGATCGGCATGCTGCCCTGGTACTTCGTTGGCCGGTTGTTCGGTCTCGAACGGGTGAAATGGCTGGCCGACCACATCGGCCGCTGGTTCGCCTTCAATGCCGACGAGATCGATTATGCCGCCCGCATCTTCGATCGCTGGGGCAAGCCGATCGTCCTCGTCGGCCGGCTGTTCCCGATCCTTCGCACCCTGATCTCGGTCCCCGCCGGGCTGGCGAAGATGAACTTTCCGACCTTCGCGCTGTTCTCGGCCATCGGCATGCTGATCTGGAACAGCGTGCTGGTCGGCGCCGGGTACCTCTTGCACGAGCACTACCACCTGGTCGAAAGCTGGCTCGACCCGCTGACCTGGGTGGTGCTGATCGCCGTCGTCGGCGTCTACGTGTTCCGCCTCTTCACCTGGCGTCCAAGCCGCGCCAGCCAAAAAATCTGAGGTCGATGTCACACCGGCCGGGGGCTGGGTCGTCTTGTTGTCGTGAGCATCACAATGACATGGAGACAATGATGACCAAGCGCATCAACCCCTACGCCCGGATGGACCTGATTCAGCCGCTGATCGACTACAGCCAGGCCGTGCCCGATGTCGGCCTCGAGCCGACCCTGGCGCATCTGGTGAAGATCCGCGCCAGCCAGATCAACGGCTGCGCCGTGTGCCTCGTCATGCACAGCCAGGAAGCCCGCCAGGACGGTGAAACCGAAATGCGCATCTACCTGCTCGATGCCTGGCGCGAGGCGCTGCATTTCACCCCGCGCGAGCGCGCCGCTCTGGCCTGGACCGAGGCGCTGACCCGGCTCGATCATACCGCCGATGCGGCCTATGAGCTGGTGGCGGCCGAATTCAGCGAGGCCGAGCAGGTCGTCCTCACCCTGTTGATCGGCAACATCAATACCTGGAACCGTATCAATGCCGGTTTCCGGGTGAACCCGCCGCGTTCGGCGATCATCAAGGTGGCGGCATAACATGGATGCCGGGCGGGCCGATGCGGCCATCAGTTTCGAACCCCATCGGCCCCGCCTCACCCGGGTGGCCTACCGCATGCTCGGCTCGGTCGCCGATGCCGAGGATGTGGTGCAGGACGCGTTCCTGCGCTGGCACACCACCGACCGCTCCGAGGTCGACAACGCCGAGGCCTTCCTCGTGCGCGTCGTCACCCGGCTCTGCCTCGACGTGCTGAAATCCTCCCGCCGCAAGCGCGAGACCTATATCGGCCCCTGGCTCCCCGACCCGGTGGTCGACAGCGAGGCCGATCTCGCCGAGGACGTCACCCTGCCCCTCCTCCTGGCGCTGGAGCGGCTCTCGCCGCTCGAGCGCGCTGCCTTCCTGCTGCATGATGTGTTCGGCATGGAGTTCGAGGAGGTGGCGACCGCCATCGATCGCGAGCCGGCGGCCTGCCGGCAGCTGGCGGCGCGGGCCCGCCAGCATGTGCACGAGGCGCGGCCGCGCTTCGCCGTCGACCAGCGCCGCGGCCTCGAATTCGCCGAAGCCTTCTTTGCCGCCTCGCAGACCGGCGATATGGCAATGCTCAAATCGATGCTCGCCGCCGATATCACCGTCACCGCCGATGGCGGCGGCAAGCGTCCGGCCGGCCCGGTGCCGATCGTCGGCTTCGATGCCGTAATGAAGTTGATGGAACGGATGGCGCGGATGTTTGCCAGTGCGCCGTCGCAACTCGTCCGTTTCGCCACCATCAACGGGCTGCCCGGCTTCGTCACGCTCGAGGCGGATGGCGAGCTGCAGACCACCGCGCTCGAGATCGTCGACGGCAAGATTGCCGGCATCTATGTCGTGCGCAACCCGGACAAGCTCGGGCACCTCGATGGCATGGCGCTCAACTGAGCGCCAACCCACCGCGCTGAAAGGCAAAATCGTCGCGCCCGCTTGCCGCCTGGCGTTCCGCCCCCTAAATAGGGCGGCGAACCCGAGGGCCACCCGATGATCTTTGCCATTCTGCAGACGCTGAGCTTCATTCTGAACATCGTCTGGTGGATCTTCCTGATCATGATCATCATGAGCTGGCTGATCAGCTTCAACGTGATCAACACCCGCAACCAGTTCGTCGCTTCGATCTGGCGCGTGCTGAACCAGATCACCGAGCCGATCCTGAAGCCGATCCGCCGCGTCATCCCGGCAATGGGCGGGCTCGACCTGTCGCCGCTGATCGTCTTCGTCATCATCTTCTTCCTGCAGAACCTCATCGGCTTCTACGCCGCCCGGGCCGCTGTCGGCGCGCTCTGAACGGCGCGCCATGCTGCCTCAGGGCTATGAGATCTCGACCGATCCCAAGCGGATCGACCTTGACTATGTGCATCGCTACCTGAGCCAACAGAGCTATTGGGCCGGCGCCGTCCCGCGTGACGTCGTCGCCCGTTCGGTGGCCAACGCCCTGAGTTTCGGGCTCTATGCCCCCGATGGCGCGCAGGTCGGCTTCGCCCGCGTCGTCACCGACCGCGCCACCTTTGCCTGGCTGGCCGACGTCTTCATCGATCCCGGCCAGCAGGGTCTCGGGCTCGGCAAGGGCCTGATGGACGCCATCATCGCCCATCCCGACCTGCAGGGCCTGCGCCGCTTCATGCTGGCAACTGCCGACGCACATGGCCTCTACGAGCGCTATGGTTTCACCGCGGTCGAGCATCCCGAGCGGCTGATGGTCAAGCTCCGCACCGACCTCTATCCGCGCTCGTGAAGCCCGCTTTCGAGCTGCTGCCGGACGGCATCCGGCTCCATCTTCGCGTCACCCCCAATGCCGGCCTCGACCGCATCGACGGTTTCGAGACCCGCGACGACGGCGCCACCGTGCTCCGGATGCGGGTGAAAGCGGTGCCGGACAAGGGCAAGGCCAATGCCGCCGTGCTGGTGCTGCTGGCCAAGGCGCTCGGCGTGCCGAAGTCGGCGGTCACTCTGATCGCGGGCGACACGGCGCGGCTCAAGACCCTGTACATCGCCGGCAACCCTGACGCTCTCGCCGCTGCCCTCGCCAAACTGGGCTAGAACTCTTACATTCCGGTCAGCATCAAACCGGAGCGTGCGATGAAAGTCTCCCGCGAGCAGGCGACGAAGAACCGTGCCCATGTCGTCGAGGTTGCCGGGGCCCAGTTCCGCAAGCACGGCTTTGACGGTATCGGCGTTGCCGACCTGATGCAGGCCGCCGGGCTGACGCATGGCGGTTTCTACAATAATTTTACCAGTAAGGATGCGCTCGCCGCCGAGGCGGTGACCCAGGTGTTTGCCGAGACCACCCAGCGCCTGCGCCAATACGCGCTGGCCGCCGCCGATCCCTATGCCGCGATGGTCCGCTTCTACCTCTCGCCGGAACATCGCGACTCGATCGAGGCAGGCTGCGCCATCGCCGCATTGTCGCAGGACGCGGCGCGCGGCAGCCCGGAGCTGCGCGCCGCCTTCGAGGTGGGCATCGCCGCCTATCTCGACCTGATCGTCGAGGTCGCCGGCGTCACCCGGCCCCGCGCCATGGCCATCTACGCCACCATGGTCGGCGCCCTCACTCTCTCCCGCACCGTCACCAACCCCGCATTGAGCGCCGACCTGCTGAGCGCCGCGGCCGACGGCCTGCTCGCCGGCAAAGATTCTTAGCCTGCGCCCTTGCGACGATAAATTATGATCATCATGTAACTGGCGTCACGCCATTTGCAGGAGATCGATCATGGCCGCACAAACCGCCCTCATCACCGGAGCCTCATCGGGCATCGGCGAGATCTACGCCGACCGCCTCGCCAAGCGCGGCTACGACCTGGTGCTGGTCGGCCGCAATGCCGAAAAGCTGCAGCAGCTCGCCGCCAGCCTCGCCAGCACGCACGGCATCAAGGTCGAGCGCATCGTCGCCGACCTCGGCGAACCCGCGGGCCTCGCCCGCGTCGAGCGACGCCTCGAAGCCGATCCGGCCATCACGCTGCTGATCAATTCCGCCGGGCTGATCGGTGGTGGTCCGCTGAGCGCCGGCAATCTCGACGAGCTCAGCAGCATGCTGAACATCAACGTCGTCGCCCTCACCCGCCTCGCCGCCGTCGCCGCCAAGGTGTTCGCCGCCCGCGGCAGCGGCGCCATCGTCAACCTCGCCTCGGCCATGGCCTTCATCGACACGCCCGCCGCCGCGGCCTATGCCGCCTCGAAAGCCTATGTGCTGAACCTCAGTCTGTCGCTCGATCTCGATGTGAAGCCACAGGGCGTCCAGGTGCAGGCGGTGCTCCCCGGCTATACCCGCACCCCGATGATCTCCGGCGGCGCTGGCCTGCCCGCTGAAGCGGTGATGGATGCCGACGCCATGGTCGATGCGGCGCTGGCAGGCTTCGACGCCGGCGAACTGGTCACCATCCCCTCGCTCGAAGCCGTCTCTGCCTATGACGACTGGGCGGCACGACGGGTGGCCCTCCGCCCGCATCTGTCGCTGTCGAAGCCTGCGGCCCGCTATACTGCTGCCTGACTGCTGAGCCGGTGCGGGCTGACCCCCACCCTTGATCCCTCCCCCTAAACATGGGGAGGGAGACGGCAGCCTCGATGTCCGTGTGAGGGTCTCCCTCCCCATTCTTCTTAGGGGGAGGGGACAGGGGTGGGGGTCAGCCCGCGCCGGGTTCTCGATTAATTCCGCCGCCCACCCCATCACCCCTACCCCATTGCGCCCCCTGCGGCGATTTGGCACAAGTTTCGCACGCGATCGTCGGGGGGCGAGGAGGAGCGGTTCGCCGCTGCAACTACGGAGCGTTCCCCGGTGACGTCACATCGAGGGAACATTCGTTATGACTCTATTGCTATGGGCGATCGTCGTGTGCGGTCTGCTCTCCATCGTATACGGCGTCGTCACGACGCAGGGCCTGCTCAAGGCCGATGCGGGTTCGGCCCGCATGCAGGAGATTTCCGCCGCAGTGCGTGAAGGCGCCTCCGCCTATCTCCGCCGCCAGTACACCACTATCGCGATTGTCGGCGTGGTCATCCTGATCCTCGCCTTCTTCCTGCTCGGCATTTATGCCGCGATTGGCTTCGCCATCGGCGCCATCCTCAGTGGTGCCGCGGGCTTTATCGGCATGAACGTCTCGGTCCGCGCCAACGTCCGCGTCGCCCAGGCGGCGACCAAGTCGCTGGCCGGCGGCCTCGACCTTGCCTTCAAGTCAGGTGCTGTCACCGGGCTGCTGGTTGCGGGTCTCGGCCTCCTCGGCGTCACCCTCTACTTCATCGTGCTCACCCAGTTCCTCGGCATCGCGCCGACCAGCCGCATCGTCATCGACTCGCTGGTGGCGCTCGGCTTCGGCGCCTCGCTGATCTCGATCTTCGCCCGTCTCGGCGGCGGTATCTTCACCAAGGGTGCGGATGTCGGCGGCGACATGGTGGGCAAGGTCGAAGCCGGCATCCCCGAGGATGATCCGCGCAACCCGGCCACCATTGCCGACAACGTCGGCGACAATGTCGGCGATTGCGCCGGCATGGCCGCCGACCTGTTCGAAACCTATGTGGTGACCGCGGTCGCCACCATGGTACTGGCGGCGATCGTCCTCCCCGACGCGTTCAAGCTCGCCGGCATGGTGCTTCCGCTGGCCATTGGTGGCGCCTGCGTCGTCACCTCGATTATCGGCACCTATTTCGTCAAGCTCGGCGCCTCCAACAACATCATGAACGCCCTCTATAAGGGCCTCATCGCCACCGGCGTGCTCTCGCTCATCGTGCTGCTGCCGACCCTGATGTGGGTGTTCGGCGGGCTCGACGTGCAGCTCGGCCTCGAAGGCGGCAAACAGTTCACCCCGTGGAACCTGTTCTGGTGCGGCGTTGCCGGCCTCGTCATCACTGGCCTGATCATCGTCATCACCGAATATTACACCGGCACCGGCAAGCGCCCGGTCAACTCGATCGCCGAAGCATCGGTGACCGGCCATGGCACCAACGTCATCCAGGGCCTCGCGGTCTCCTTGGAATCGACCGCCCTGCCGGCGCTGGTGATCATCATCGGCATCATCGTCACTTATAACCTCGCGGGCCTGTTCGGCATCGCCTTCGCCGTTACCACCATGCTGGCGCTGGCCGGCATGATCGTCGCGCTCGATGCCTTCGGCCCGGTCACCGACAATGCCGGCGGCATTGCCGAAATGGCCGGCCTCGACAAGGAAGTGCGCCACAATACCGACGCGCTCGACGCCGTCGGCAACACCACCAAGGCCGTCACCAAGGGCTATGCCATCGGTTCGGCCGGCCTCGGCGCCCTGGTGCTGTTCGCCGCCTATACCCAGGACCTGCAGTTCTTCTCGGCCAATGCCGCGGAAGGCTCGTTCTTCTATGGCCTGGGGCCACTCACCTTCTCGCTCGCCGACCCCTATGTCGTTGTCGGCCTGCTGTTCGGTGGCCTCTTGCCCTTCCTCTTCGGCGGCATGTCGATGACCGCCGTGGGCCGCGCCGCCCAGTCGGTGGTGGTGGAAGTCCGCCGCCAGTTCAAGGAGCGGCCGGGCATCATGGCCGGCACCGAGAAGCCTGACTACGGCAGGGCGGTCGATATGCTGACCAAGGCCGCGATCAAGGAAATGATCGTCCCCTCGCTGCTGCCGGTGCTGTCACCGATCATCGTGTTCGTCGCCATCTACTGGATCGCCGGCACCGCCGCCGCCTTCTCGGCGCTCGGCGCCATGCTGATGGGCGTCATCGTCACCGGGTTGTTTGTCGCGATCAGCATGACTGCTGGCGGCGGCGCCTGGGACAACGCCAAGAAGAGCTTTGAAGACGGCTTTACCGACAGCCACGGCGTCAAGCACTACAAGGGCTCCGACGCCCACAAGGCCTCGGTCACCGGCGACACCGTCGGCGACCCCTACAAGGACACCGCCGGCCCGGCGGTGAACCCGATGATCAAGATCACCAACATCGTGGCCCTGCTGCTGCTGGCGGTCTTGGCGCACATGACGGGCGTGGCGTAAGCGCTCGCTCCAACCCGCTATGCGGTTATCTGAGGGCCCGGGGGATCACTCCGGGCCCTTCGGCTTCAAGGCGCCGGTGATCTCGCCCAGCCGTGCCACCAGCCGGTCGCGCTCCAGGGTCAGCCCCTTGTAATCGAGCTCGGCAGCCCCGAGCGCCATGAGTTGAGCGACCAGCGAGCTGGCGATCCCTGCCGCCTCCGGGTGCTGCTCCAGCCGCGCCAGCGGATCGACATGGATGCGGATGGCGAACAGGATATCGCCGCTCACCGGCAGCTTCCGCAAAGTCTGCCGTTCTACCCGCAGGAATACGCTTGCCGCCCGTTCGCCTGTCCCGAAACGCCGTGTGCCGGGATCTGCCGTCTCGGGGTGATGCAGCCGGTCGTCCCCATAGAGCGACCAGTTCCAGCGGATCATTGGCACTTCGGGCCGCGCGTTGTCGAACATGCGCTGGATCAGCTGTGCATTCCGTGTCCCGGCACCGAATCCGGGGACGGGCCCGTGCACCTCATGCAACGGCCGCCCGAACTTCTCCCTGAGCGACCATGACGAGGGGAAGCAGAGCGAGGCGGCCGCGAGCCGCCAGCCCGCCTCGCCGCGCCGCATCAGCACCAGGTCTTCCTGCACCAGGCTTGCCGCCATCCGCAGCGGCGCCTCGCCTGGCACGCCAAGCGCCACGCGCTTCCCGGTGGGCATGATCTCGACCCCGTCACCAATCCGCCGATAGTGCTGGGGGAATTGCGTCGCAAGGTGCTCCGCCAGCAATGCCAGCACCTCGGCCTGCGCTTGCTCCGTTCCTGGCTCGGCAACAAACACCGAGTCCGGGTGCGCCGCGCTCACCCGCTCCTTCTCGGCGAGATCTGCCGCCAGACGGTCGTCGACCTCGATCCAATCGGCAAGCGGAAGCGGCTTCACGCCGATCTGGAAGAGTTTTGAGGATCCGTCATAGGGCGTGTGGAGAGATACCGTCATGTCCGCGACATTGGCCTGGACCCGGCCTCCCCTTTAGCGGTCGGTCCCGTCGGCAACTTTGCGCTCTGCCAGCGCCTTGCTTTCGCGCTTCAGCGGCCGGCCCACCGGGCAGACTTCCTGGGCGAAGCCGGTCAGCGTGTTGGTCAGGTTGTTGGGGATCAGCGAGTAATGGATGAACTGGCCGCGACGCTCCTTCGCGATCAGCCCGGCCACCTCCAGGACGCTCAGGTGCTGCGAAATCGAGGGTTTTGACATGTTGAAACGCGCCGCGATCTCACCCGCCGTCAGCGAGGTATGCGCCAGATAGGCGAGGATCCGCCGGCGCGGCGCCGAAGCCAGCGCCTCGAACACCCGCTGAAACGCCCCGTCCGGACTGACCACTTCTTCGACGGCGCTGGACAGCTCCGCGTCGACCTTACCTGGCATCGTCTCGTCCATCCGCCTCGTCCATCATTTAGGTAATTAGCCTATTGCCTAATCAAATAGGCACTGCTAAGCATTTCGGCAATTAGTTCATCGCCTAAATACATCAACCGCGCAAGGCTGAAACGCCATGACGATGACCAATTCGACGCCAGCCCTGTCGACCGGCCGGATGTACGCCGAGCCATTGAGCGACCCTGTGGCGGGAACCGTCCGCTGGGCTCCCGGAAAATCCCTCTGGACCCTGTCGTTGACCGGCATCGCGCTGGTGTTCGCGCCGCTGACCTTCAGCCTCGACGCGCTGCTGCTGTTCCTCGCCACCACCGCGATCACCATCTGCGCCGGCCATTCCGTCGGCATGCACCGGCTGCTGATCCACCGTTCGTTCAAGACCCACATCGTCATCGAGCATGTGCTGGTCTATCTCGGGACGCTGGTTGGCATGGCCGGCCCGTTCGGGATGATCTACGCCCATGACATTCGCGACTGGGCGCAGCGGCAGACCGACTGCCACCCGCTCTATGCCCATCGCCGCTGGTTCCTCATCGATGCCTGGTGGCAGATGCACTGCGTCGTGGCGCTGGACCACCCGCCCCGCTTCACCATCGAGCCGCGCACGGCCAATGACCGCTTCTACCGGTTTCTCGAGCGGACCTGGATGCTGCAGCAACTGCCCTGGGCGCTGCTGTTCCTCGCCCTCGGCGGCTGGGGCTGGGTGGTGTGGGGGATCGCGGCGCGGGTCGCGGTCTCGCTTACCGGTCACTGGCTGGTCGGCCATTTCGCGCATCGGCGCGGCCACCAGGGCTGGGCTGTCGATGGCGTCGCCGTGCAGGGCTACAACCTGCCGGCCGTCGGCCTCATCACCTTCGGCGAGGCCTTCCACGGCAACCATCATGCCTTTCCGGAATCGGCACGGCTTGGGCTCGAGCGCGGGCAGATCGACCTCGGCTGGTGGCTCATCCGGACGCTGATGGCGTTGCGACTGGCCAGCGAGATCCGACTGCCGGAGAACCTCACCCCGCGCGACGGGCTGCGGCGTCTAGCCGGAGCCGATTGCGGCAAGCGGTGCGCTGGTTGCCCGTTTGGCGCAGCAAGCGTGGCGGCGGGCCAGTAGCGCCGGGTTTCCCCTACGCCACCTCCGGCCGCCCGCGCCCGGTCACGCTATCCACCTGCTCCAGCGCCGGCCGCACTTCGATGCTCGCGACCCGCATGATCGGGCTGGTCTTGGCCAGGGCAATCGCCTCGTCGATATCTTTGGCCTCGATCAGGAAGAAACCGCCCAGGTGCTCCTTGGCCTCGACGAACGGCCCGTCGGTGCTGGAGAATTTGCCCGCCCGCTGCCGCACTGTCACCGCCGCCTGCGGCGCTTCGAGCGGCTGCGCCAGGATCAGCTTGCCGCTATCGCGCAAGCCCCAGTCGAAGGCGATCGAGTCGTCGGCCAGCTGCCGGCCTTCGGCCTCGCTTAGTGCGCCGATGGCGACGCTGTCGATGTAGACGAGACACACGAACTTCATTTGAGGCACCTCCTGTTGCGAGGCTAGTCGAACTGCGGTGGGGCGATTCGACATGCCATAAGCACCGGGCCAGCGCTCCCCTCCCCCCTGAGGGGAGGGGTGGGGGTGGGGGTCCATCGGTGATCACCGCACCACCCCCTCCCTCAATCCCTCCCCTCAAGGGGGAGGGAGGCGACCGTGCAAACCGATCGCTACGCGTTCTTGCTCCGCAGCTGCTCGCGGAACCCGCGCATCCCCACCAGCTCGAGCCCGAGCTCGGCATACATCTGCTCCACCGCGCCCGAGCGGAACAGCTCGTACTCCGCGAGCCGCAGCGGTGCGTCGTCCGAGATCATTGCGATGTCGCCCGGCTTGGTGAAGTGGAAGGCCCCCCAGTTCAGCCCCGGTTTGGCGCTGTCGAGGATGCCGCGATAGTCCGCCGCCGTCGGGCTGAGATTGCCGAACGGCGTCGACACCACGCCGTCGAACAGCGGATTGCCGCGCGCCGCCGCCTGCGCCCAGGCGCGGTCGAGCGCCACTGACGGTTCGACCCAGGCATCCTGCGGCCCCGGCAAAAAGATCGGCAGCGAGTAGTCGGCGCCAAGCTGTTGATACAACTCAACGAACTCGGGCAGCCAGACCGTCCCCATATGCGCGTCGAGATGGGTCACGTCGATGCCGGCCGCGAGCGCCGCATCGATCTGCGCCCTAAGCTCGGCCTCCACCGCCGCGAGGTCGGCGCCCTGCGTATCCGCCACCCGGCGCGGCATGAAGCCCTCAGCGTCGCACATGCCGTTATCGGCGGTGCCGGTCATCGGCCGCCAGCGGAAGCGGTCGAACTCTGATGTCAGCGTCAGGTGCACGCCGATATCGAGCTCGGGGTTGTCGCGCGCCAGCTGCGCCATATGCGGAAACCACGGGCACGGCACCATCACCGAGCCGCAGGTCACCACGCCCTGCTCGCAGAGCTCGAGGAACGCCATATTGGCGCTCCAGCTCGCCCCCAGATCATCGTGGTGCACCACCACCTGCCGCAGCGCCTGCATCGAATCGTCTCCCTCGTTCTCCGCCAGCTGTTTAGCAGCCGACGCGGCGCTCCGGGGAGTCTCTCAGCCAGCCGCCTGCATCGGCTCGCCCTGCCGATAGTTGTTCTGGATCTTGTTGCCGGCGCTTTGCCCACCATCGATCGGCAGCACCACGCCGGTGACGAAACTCGCCGCATCCGAGCAGAGCCAGCTCACCACGCTCGCCACCTCCTCGGCCCGCCCGATCCGCCGCATCGGCGTCGCCAGCCCGGCCTGCCGTTGCGCCTCGGGCCCTGCTGCCTCGAGATGGTGGGTGAGGATCGGCCCCGGCGCCACCACGTTCACCCGGATGCCGCGATCGGCATAGTCGAGCGCTGCCGCCTTGGTCAGCCCGATGATCCCGGCCTTCCCGGACACATAGGCGGCAAGCCCCGACACCCCGATCACCCCGGCCAATGACGCCATGTTGACGATCGCCCCGCCGCCAGTTTGCAGCATCGCGGTGATCTCGTGCCGCATGCCGACAAACGTGCCGCGCACATTGGTGCGGATACCACGATCAAAGCCGTCGAGATCGAGCTCGGCCAGCGGCGCCGGCCGCGGCCCATCGGTCGCATTGTTGAAGGCGATATCGAGCCGCCCGAACGCTGCGAGCCCCGCCTCCACCGCCCGCTGCATCGCCGCGTCGTCGGCGACATCCGCTTTGACGGCCAGCGCCCGGCCACCCGCCTGGCGAATGCGTTCGGCCAGCGCTTCGGTCGGCTCTGCCGACCGCGCCACCAGCACCACCGCCGCGCCCTCACGCGCCAGCAGCTCGGCCGTCGCGGCGCCAATGCCCTTGCTGGCCCCGGCGATCAGCGCCACCTTACCTTCATGCCGTCCACTCATCGTCATGCTCCTTTATTTGTTGGATACCAAATATGGTACCACTCAAAATATATGCAAGGGACCAGCTCGTGCTAGGCTGCGATCATGAAACCCGCACCCGCTGAGCTCGCCGACGACACCTGGCGGCTGATGTTCGATTTCTTCGTCAGCTCCAACCCGCAGCGCAGCGAGAGCCTGCAGCGGCGCGGCCTGACGCCCAACGATTCGCGCATCCTCAACAGCCTCGATACGGCAGGCCGCCCGATCGGCGAGCTGGCGCGGCAGTTCAACAGCGACCCCTCGAACACCACCTGGGTGGTCGATCGGCTGGAGCAGGCTGGCTATGTTGAACGCCGCCCCTCGCCCACCGATCGCCGGGTCAAGCTCGTCGCCCTCACGCCGCTGGGCCTCGAAACCCAGACTGCGCTGCTGGCCGAGTTCCGCGTGCCACCGCCCGGCCTCGCCGCCCTGAGCAGCGCCGAGCTGGAAACGCTGCATCGCCTGTTCTCAAAGCTCAACCCATCAACCACCGACAGGTGACCTCATGCGCATCATCGTCATTGGCGGCAGTGGCCGCACCGGCATCCTGATTGTCGAAAAGCTGGTCGCCGCCGGCCACTCGGTGGTCGCCACCATCCGCAACCCCAAACACATGGCCGAGACGGTGAAGCGTGGCGCCGAGACGATCGTGCTCGATCTCGACAAATCGCCGCTGAGCGATTTCACCACCACCATGAAAGGCGCCGACGCCGTGGTGTTCGCCGCGGGCTCGGCCGCCGGCGAAAGCAGCGCGCTCGATCGCATCGGCACCCGCCGCACCGTGCATGCCGCCGAGAATGCCGGGGTGAGGCGTTACCTCTCGATCTCCGCCATCGGCGCCAGCACCGGGCTGTCGATCCGCTCGATGGATGACGAGATGAAGGACTATTACAAGCAGAAGCGCGCCGCGGCGAAGTTCATCACCGGCTCCAGCCTCGATTGGACCATCCTCGAGCCGGGCGAACTCACCGATGGCGGCGGCACCGGCAAGGTGCTGCTGAGCCAGCAGGCGATCAACGAGGAGTCGGTGCCGCGCGAGGATGTCGCCGCCGTCACTGTGGCACTGCTCGAAGAGCCCAAGTCGGCCGGCAAGGTGGTGCAACTTACCCGCGGCACGCAAACCATCGCCACCGCCCTCAAAGCGGCGCTCAGCTGATGGATCAGAAGATCGGCCCACTGCTCGGCTCCGGCAAGATGGCGGAAGCCTTCCATTACGGCGACCACGTGCTGAAGCTCTATCGCGACCCCACCAATCGCTCGGTGGCCTTCGGCGAAGCCGCCATCCTCGCCATTGTCGGCGAGCATGGCCTGCCGACCCCGGCGGTGCACGCAGCCGGTCCCTATGCCGGCCGCTGGGGCCTGGTCATGGACCGCGCCCCGGGCCAGCCGCTGGCCAGCCTCGCCGCCGCCGACCCGGCGCTGCTGCCAGCGGCGCTCGAGGCCATGGTGCAGCTCCACCTCGCTATCCATGCCCGCACCGAAGTTCGCCTTTCGCCGCTGAAGCCGCGCCTCGCCGACCGCCTCGGCCGCGTCGACCTCGATGCCGCACTGCGTAGCCGCCTGCTGGCGCGGCTGGCCGAACTGCCCGAAGGCAACCGCCTCTGCCACGGCGATTTCCACCCCTTCAACATCATCGGGCCGCCCGGCGCCGCGATGATCGTCGATTGGCCCGACGCCACCTCCGGTCCGCCGGCCGCCGATGTCGCCCGCTCCTACCTCCTGATGCGCCACGGCGCCGGCCACGAGTTGGCCGACGCGTATCTGGCGGGCTATCTGGCGGCGAGCGAGCTGACTGACGCCGACATCCGTGCCTGGCTGCCGATCATTGCCGCGGCGCGGTTGGCCGAGAACGTGCCGGAGGAGAACGAACGGCTGCTGGCGCTGGCGCGGGGGTAGCTACGGTGCCGCCGACCGGTGCGCGCAATCGCGATGCTAGCGGCGATCGCCTCCCTCCCCCTTGAGGGGAGGGAATGAGGGTGGGGGTGGTTCTGTGATCACCGATGGACCCCCACCCCCAACCCCTGCCCTCAAGGGGGAGGGGAGCAGAGCCTCACGGCACCACCACCAGCTTCCCCAGCGCCTGCCCGGCGCCGATCCGTTGAAACGCCGCGGCCGTCTCTGCCAGCGGATAGACCCGGTCGATCGCCGGCGTCACCGCGCCGGCCGCGATCAGCGCCCCGAGCTCCGTCAACTGCCCGACATCGGGCTGGTGCAGCACCAGCCCGAGCTGCTGCCCGCCAGGCTTCGAGCTCATCGCCCCGAGCGTTGCCACGGCAAGGATGGTCGGTGTCGTGCCACCCACCACCGCCAGCCGCCCGGTGGGCGTGAGCGTGCGGCGGAACTGCGTCAGCGGCCGCGATGCCACCATGTCGATGATCAGGTCGTAGCGCTCGCTGCCCGCGGCAAAGTCCTCGGCGCGATAGTCGATCACCCGCTCCGCCCCCATTGCGCGCATCAGCTGGAGCTTCTCTGCCCGGTCGACGCCGGTCACGTCAGCGCCGGCGCGCTTTGCCAGCTGGATCGCAAACGTTCCGGCGCCGCCACCCCCGCCATTGATCAGCACCCGGTCCCCGGCCCGCACCTCGCCCTTCCAGCGCAAGCCCTGCCAGGCCAGCAGCCCTGCCTGCGGCATCGCCGCGGCGGCTTCGAAGCTCACTGGGTCGGGGATCCTGGCCAGCACCGCTTCCGGCGCCGCGACATACTCGGCAAACCCGCCCCAGTTCGACCCGCTGAGATCACCGAACACCCTGTCGCCAATGGCGAGGCGACTCACCCCCTCGCCCAGCGCCTCGACGATGCCGGCAACATCGGCGCCGAGGATCGCGTGCTGCGGCCGCCACAACCCGCCCAGCCGCGCGAGGAACGGCTGGCCGCGTAGGAGGTCCCAATCCCACGAATTGAGCGACGCCGCCTTGACCCGGATCAGCACCTCGCCCGGCCTCGGAACCGGCTGCGCCACCTCGGCGAGCCGCAGCTGCTCCACCCCGCCATATGCCGAATAGACCACTGCCCGCATCGCGCCCTCCCGATCCCCCGCAGCACCATCCGCCGCCGGCGAGCCGCTTGACAAGCCCAACACTTCGTTCGCTTTATGTTCTCATTGCGCCACGGAGAATCCCGGATGGAGCCCGCCGCCACGATCCTCCACGCCGATCTCGATGCCTTCTACGCTTCGGTCGAGCAGCTGCTGAACCCGGAGTTGCGCGGCAAGCCGATCGCCGTCGGCGGCGGCGTGGTGCTGGCCGCCTCCTACGAGGCCAAGGCCTTCGGCGTGCACGGCGGCATGTCCGGCTGGGCGGCCAAGGAACTCTGCCCCGAGCTGATCTTCACCGGCGGCCATTTCGAGGAGTACCAGCGGCTGGGCGACGCGGCGATCGGCATCCTCGACGACTACACCCCACTGGTCGAGCGCATCTCGATCGACGAAGCCTTTGCCGATGTCGCCGGCTGCGAGCACCTGTTCGGCAGCCCCGAAACCATTGCCCGCACGGTTCGCGCCCGCGTCCGGGCCGAGCTCGGCCTCCCCATCTCGGTCGGCGTGGCGCGCACCAAGCATCTGGCCAAGATCGCCTCGCAGGTGGCCAAGCCCGATGGTCTCGTGGTGGTCGATCCGGTGCGCGAGCTCGAGTTCCTGCACCCGCTGCCGGTGAGCCTGATGTGGGGCGTCGGCCCGGTCACCGAGGGCAAGCTCGAGGACGAGGGCATCCTCACCATCGGCCAGCTGGCCGAACAGCGCACCGAGTGGGTGCAGCATATCCTCGGCCATGCCGCCGGCGAAAAGCTCAGCGCGCTGGCTTGGAACCGCGACCCGCGCGGCATCGTCACCAACCAGCGCGCCCGCTCCGCCGGGGCCCAGTCGGCGCTCGGCAAAAAGCCGTTCATCGAACGGATCTACCGGCCGACCCTGCATCACCTCGCCGATCGCATCGCCTCGCGGCTCAGGGTGAAATCCTGGCACGGCCACACCATCACGGCGCGTGTCCGCTTCCGCGACCTGCGCGCCGTCACCCGCTCGATCACCATCGACCAGCCGATTTCGGCCACTGTGAGCCTCGCCGAGATCGCCGAGGACCTGGTGCGGGTCGTCCAGGCCGATCACCCCGACGAGCGCACCATCACCCTGCTCGCCATCTCGGTGGCCCAGCTCGAGCGCGATCCGGTGGTGCAGCTCGAACTGCCGCTCGACCTCGCCGACGACGCCCGCCGCCCCGGCACCCGGCGCGGCGCCTCGCGCCTTAGCGCCGATCGGGCCATGGACGCCGTCCGCATCCGCTTCGGCCGCGAAGCCATCGGCTATGCCTCGGCGACGCTCGAGCTCGATCGCTCCGTCCCCGACGCCTTCCGCGGCTTGGCGGAAAAGCCGCTGTAGAGAGCCTCCTGGGTGGTCCCCGATCTTCCCCCACCCACCGTGTCACCCCGGCGAAGGCCGGGGCCCATCCTGAGATGTTGCAGTGGGCTGAGGCACTTGCCCCAGCTTGAGCGCTCTCGAGGAGTCGTATCGAACGAGCAGTGATCCACCCGAAAGCCCTCAGGATGGGCCCCGGCCTTCGCCGGGGTGACCCTGAGGATGGGGCAAGCTTGGGTGCCCTCAACCGACGAACTCTACACCCTGCGATAGATCAGCTTCATCACCCCGCTGTCGAAGCGTTCGCTGTCGATCAGCTCGATATCGAAGCGCCGCTCCAGGTTGTCGAGCAACCGCCGGCCCTTGCCGAGGACGATCGGGTGGATCAGCCAGTGATACTCATCGACGAGGCCGAGATTGGTCAGCTGCTGCACGATGGTGGCGCTGCCATAGGTGAGGATATCACCGCCCGCCCGCGCCTTGAACGCGTTGACCTTGGCCGCATCGAGCTCCCGCCACAGCTCCGAGGTCGGCCACTTCGCCGCCTGCAGGTTGTGCGAGATCACCACCTTGTGCAGCGCATTGATCCGCTCGGCATAGGTCTTCTCCCACGTCGCGGCATTGGGGTTAGCGGGAACAGCCGGCCAGTACTGCGCGAAATCCTGATAGGTGCCCTTGCCGAGCAGCAGGCTGCTGGCGCCGTTGACCAGCCCGATCTCGTAACTCGACAGCTGGTCGTCGCCGCGGATCCAGTCCATCTCACCCATCGGGCCGGCGATGAAACCGTCGAGGCTGATCCAGTGTGTGCTGATGAGCTTGTTCATTCACCTTCTCCGTAATCAACAAGATTGTTAATCAACATAATTGTTGAGTACGCCGTGAGGCCGGCCCTGTCAAGCGAGGCAGCCGCATTTCCGCCATCCATGCCTGCGAGCCATTTGCGCCAGGGGTTTTGGGGGATTTCGTTGCGCAAACTGCTGATCGCGCTGGTGCTGGTGCTAGGTGGTGCGGTGACGGCCACCTTGGCCTATGCCCCTTACCTTCCGCAGCTGGTCGCCGAGGGCGTGCCGCCGCTCATCTGGCCGGCGCCCGGGCACTTCGCCAGCATCGAGGGCGCCGCAACGCCGCGTGATCTGCACGTCGCCGAAGCAGCCAGCACCCGTCCATTGCAACCCGACCTCGAGGCCGCCTTCACCGAGAAGCGCGGCAAGGCCCTGCTCGTCGCCCGCGCCAGCCGGCTCGAACTCGAGCACTACGCGCCAGGTCTCACTGCCGAAACCCGCTTCAACTCGTTCTCGATGGCCAAAAGCCTCGTCGGTGCGCTGATCTACAAGGCGCTGGCCGAAGGTCGGCTGCAGAGCCTCGACCAGACCTTGGGCGAGCTCCTGCCCGATGATCGTGGCCTTGCCGGCGTCACGCTACGCGCCCTGCTGGCGATGCGCAGCGGCATCGCCTTCGACCATGGCGAGGGCAAAGCCGGCGCCGTCAGCGGCGACAAGACCGTCGATACTTCAGCCAACCCGTTCGGCCCGCTGGCGCGGCTGCATTTCCTCGGGCTCGGCGCCATCGAGGGCGGCCTCGTCACCGACGCCAAAACTGCGTCCGAGTTCAACTACCAGAACGTCAACACCGCGCTGCTCGGCGAGGTGCTCGAAACTGTCTACGGACAGGGCCTCGAACACCTGCTGGCCGAAAAGCTCTGGCGCCCGGCCGGCGCGGCGTCCGCCGCCTGGCGCCAGCCGGCTGCGGGCGCCCCGGTTTCCGCCTATTGCTGCATCTACGCCGCGGCGCGCGACTGGATCCGCATCGGCCAGTACCTGGTGGAGAACGGCACGCCGGAAGCGCCCTTCCTCCCCGCCCCGCTGTGGCGCGAGTTCCTCGGGCTCGATGTCGGCACTGCCGAGCGGCTCAAAGACCATTATGGCCAGCACCTGCGCCAGAACGTCCTCGATCGCGCCGGCCAGGCGCTGCAGGGCCCGTTCACCTACCTGATGGGCCAGGGCGGCCAGGTGCTCTACCTGCTCCCCGAACAGCAACTGGTGGTCTATCGGGCCGGCGAAACCGTGCAACTGCTGCACTCGACGCTGTACGGCGCCTGGAACAGCATTTCGCGGTAGGCTGGCCACCTCTCCGTTGGGTGCACGATACGCTCCACACACTCGGTGTCATCCCCGACAAAGCAGGGGACCCAACTCACCGTCCCCACCAGCCGATAGATGGGTCCCAGCTTTCGCTGGGATGACACCCGGGGAGGAGGCGAGGTTGTGGGCCACCGCATTCGAAAGCGATCAAGCCCCGCGCAGCACCGCGATCACCCGGTCCGCCATGTTGGCGCAACGTGCCCCATCGAACGGATAGAGCTCGGCGAACGAGCCGCGCAGTTGCTCTTCCAGCACCACGCGCAGCATGCGCCGCGCCCGGTGCAGCCGGGTCTTCACCGTCTCGGGCTTGATACTGAGGTGCTCCGCAGTTTCCTCGGTGCTGAGCCCTTCGACGTCGCGCAGGACGAACACCGTGCGGAATCCCTCGGGCAGGCCGTCGATGGCGGTCTCGAGCAGTTGGCGCATCTCGGATCGGGCAGCCTCCATATCGGCGGGGAGCGGGGCGAGCGACAGCGGGAACAGCGACACCAGGCCCGCATCAGCGCTCACCGCCTGGTCGAGCGCGTCGAGCGCGCTGCTGGGCTTCCGCCGCCTTACCCGCGACACCGCCTCGTTGAGCGCGATGCGTGTCAGCCAGGTGGAAAAGCTGGCCTCGCCGCGAAAGCTCGCGAGCGCGGTGAAGGCCTTCACATAGGTCTCCTGCACCACGTCTTCGGCTTCGCCGTCATTGCGCAAAACGCTCCGCGCCGCGCGGAACAGCCGCTGGTTGTTGCGCTCGATCAAGAGGCGTATGGCGTTCTCGCCACCCTGCCGCGCCAGCTCCACCAGCTCGGCCTCGCTCAGCGCCCGCACTTCGCTCCGTTGTTTCAGCACCGTCAGCATGTGCGCTTCTCCCCTATTCGCGGTGCACCACAGCGGCGGCGATGATCGCCGCGACGTCCGGGAACCCGGCCAGCGCGACCTGTGGCAACTCGGTCAGCGCGGCCCCGGCATTGGCATAGTCGGCGGCGCTAGCGCTCGGCGTGCCGACGACGACGCGGCCGACCATCCCGGCATGCTCGTGCGGCACGCAGTAGTAATCATAGACCCCGGGGACGCTCAGCGTCAGCGAGAACGATTCGTCCGGCAGCAGGTAGTCCGAGTCCCAGGGCGTCGCCGCCTCGGGGATGCGCCGCGGCCGATCGAACAGGCTCGGGTGATAGCTCGTCACCGTGTGCGAATTGCCGGGGTCACGGTTGGTCCAGCGAATCGTCTGGCCTGGCTGCACCAGGATCCCGACCGGATCGAACCACACCTGCGAGCCGTCCGGCGTCCCCTGCATGACGATCTCCACCGCCCCTGCCGCCAGCACCGGCGATGGTCGCAGCAGCACGGCGGCGAGGAGACCCCCGCCGGCTTGCAGCGCCTGTCTGCGCGTCGCGATCATTGCGCCACCCGCGCCTCGCCGGCCACCGGCACATGCCACAGCACGACGTGCACATGCGGCTCCTCGACGCCGGGATGCCCGGCATTGAAATAGACATCGACGTGATCGACATTGCCGCCTGGCGCTGCCAGGTCGTCGAAGCGCTTGTCCGGATTGAGGTCCTTGATCGGCAGCATGTAGATGGTGCTGACCAGCTTGCCATCATGGTCGTAGGCGAGGAACGGGCCGGCCGGCAGCGACGCCGGATCGACATAGAGCTGCCCCATGCCGGGCAGGAAGTCGGGCAGCTTGACCAGCGAACTGACGGCCTTGAAGGCGCCTGATGGCGGCGACTTGGCGATCTCGGTGGGCACATCATGCGCCAGCACCGGCAGCGTGCCGGCGAGCGTCAGGGCGAGAACGAGCGGCAGGATCTTCATGGTGAACTCCATCATCGGCGCGCCTCGGTGGCGCGTCGAACATTGGAGTGGAGCGGCAGGAAAAGGTTCCCGCGCGGCTCGAGCCGAGGGAAAAGCGAAGGGCCGGAGCGATGCTCCAGCCCTTCGAAATTGTCCGGCGGTGCATAGGTAGTGCAACGCCTCAGTTTCTACATATGGGTCACAAGGGGCTTGCTTCAAGCCCCCCACCTTGCGCTACCACCACCGCCACGCGTGCTGACGACCTGGTCCCTCGTCGCGCCCCGACATTGACTCTTGCCTCATCAACGCTTAATCCGCCGCTTAACTATTTTTGCGGCGCACGCTGTCGATTTCGCCACCGGTCGCTCGTCGTACTGGTGAAAGCCAAGGAGATTTCCCTATGACCCCGTCGGTAATTGCCGCGCCCCTGCACGGGCGCTATGCGCCCTGCGGGCTGGCCGCCGCCACCCCATCTGTGCCATTCAGCCTCCCCGATTTTGAACCTCTCCACCGCAAGGCAGGCCACAAATGACCTCCGAAACGATGACCGATATTCCGTCGACTGCCGCCGCTGCGCCGGTCGATTCGTCCACCGCCGCCCGCAACCGGCTGGTGATCGCGCTGCTGCTTGTCTCCACCTTCGTGGTGTTTCTCAACGAAACCATCATGAGCGTGGCGATCCAGCCGCTGATGACCGATCTGGGCGTCACTGCCAGCGCGGCGCAGTGGCTGACCACGGCGTTCCTGCTCACCATGGCGGTGGTGATTCCGATCACCGGGTTCCTCTTGCAGCGCATCAACACCCGGCCGATCTACATGCTCGCCATGGCGATCTTCTCTGTGGGAACGCTGATCTGCGCCGTCTCGCCGGGCCTTGAGCTCCTGGTGTTCGGCCGCGTCATCCAGGCGGTCGGCACTGCGATCATGATGCCGCTGCTGATGACCACCGTGATGACGCTGGTGCCGCCCGAATCGCGCGGCAAGACCATGGGCAACATCTCGATCGTCATGTCGGTGGCGCCCGCCATCGGCCCGACAATTGGCGGCTTCATCCTCACTCATTTCGAGTGGCGCTTCATGTTCATCCTGGTGCTGCCGATTGCGCTCGCCGCGCTGGCGCTGGGCGCCTGGCGGATGAAGAACGTCTCGACCCCGCGCTCCACCCCGCTCGACCTGATCTCGGTGGTGCTGTCGGTCCTCGCCTTCGGCGGCATCGTCTATGGCCTCTCCGGCTTCGGCGAAGCTGCAGCGGCCGGGGAGCACGGCATGTCGCCGTGGATTCCGCTCGGCATCGGGCTCGTTGCCATGGTGCTGTTCGTGTTCCGTCAGCTCAGCCTCAAGGATAAGGCGCTGCTTGACCTCCGCGCCTTCGCCATCACCAACTACACCCTGTCGGTGGTGATGATGGCGATCGCCATGATGTCGCTGTTCGGCGTCATCATCCTCTTGCCGCTGTTCCTGCAGAACGTCATCAAGCTCGATCCGCTGCAGATCGGCATGATGCTGCTCCCGGGCAGCCTGATGATGGGTCTGCTCGGCCCGATCGTCGGCCGGCTCTACGACAAGTGGGGCGCCACCCGCCTGCTGGTGCCTGGCTCGATCATCGTCAGCGCCGTGCTCTGGGGCCTGACCCTGGTCGATCAGTCGACCTCGATCTGGGTGATCCTCGCCGGCCATATCGCGCTCTGCATCGGCCTCGCCATCATGTTCACGCCGCTGTTCACCGCGTCGCTGAGTTCGCTCCCCATGCAGCTCTACTCGCATGGTTCGGCCATTCTCGGCTCGGTCCAGCAGGTGGCGGGTGCGGCAGGCGTGGCGTTGTTCATCGCGCTGATGACCATCCAGTCGGCGGCGCTGACGGCGGCCGGCACCGAGCCGGTGACGGCGCTCGCCGCCGGTATCCGCACCGGCTTCATGACCGGCGCCATCATCTCGCTGTTCGCCATTGTCGCGGCCTTCTTCGTCAAGAAGCCGCCGGCGAACCCCGAAATGGCCGGCATGGGCGGGCACTAAACATTTAGTGCTTCACGTGAATCACTCATCGCCTCGGGCGCCGGATCCCCTCCGGCGCCCGATTTCTTTTGCGGACCTGTCGAAATGACCATCGGTCGCCCGACATTGTTTTGAGAGCAATCAGGGAGTTTAGCGATGACCGAGATCACCCAGCTGATGGACGGAATTCTGCTCGGGGAATGCCCGCGCTGGCATGATAACAAGCTCTGGTTCGCCGACTGGGTCGGCCAGAAGCTCTACACCATCGACGCCGAAGGCCGCTCGATGGTCGAGGCGGAGGTGGCCTCGCTCCCCTTCTCGTTCGACTGGTTGCCCGATGGCCGGATGCTGCTGGTGCACGCCGCCGACAACGAATTGAAGCTCCGCCAGCCCGACGGCAGTTTTGCCCGCTTCGCCGATCTTTCCGCCCTGTCGGAGCGCGGCTGCAACGAGATCACCGTGCACCCGGCCGGCCACATCTACGTCAACAATGTCGACTTCGAGTTTCCCGGCGGCGAGTTCCGGCCTGGCTTCATCGCCCTGGTCGGACCCGACGGCACCAGCCGCAAGGTCGCCGAGGGCCTCGCCTTCCCCAACGGCATGGCGATTCTCGCCGGTGGCCGGACCCTGGTCTGCGCCGAATCGTTCAACGGCAACCTCACCGCCTTCGACATTGCCGAGGACGGGAGCCTCGGCAATCGCCGGCTCTGGGGCAATGTCGGGCAGTACGGCAATGACGGGATCTGCGCCGATGCCGAAGGCGCCATCTGGACCTCCACCGGCCCTACTGTGCTGCGCATCCGCGATGGCGGCGAGATCGTCGAGAAGTTCGAGCTCGACCGCATGTGCTTTGCCGTGATGCTCGGCGGCGCCGATGGCAAGACGCTCTACATGGTCGCCAACGAGTGGACCGGCAGCGTCGATGTCAGCAAACCCACCGGCCGGGTGTTCAGCACCAGGGTTGCGGTGCCTCATGCGGGGTATCCGTAGGGACCTATAGCTAACGCCGGTGCGGGCTGACCCCCACCCTTGATCCCTCCCCCTAAACAAGGGGAGGGAGACGCTTACTGGGAAGCTGGTGTTTTGGTCTCCCTCCCCATTCTCAGGGGGAGGGGACAGGGGGTGGGGGGCCGCCCGCGCCGGCGTCTAGAATGCCCCGAGCCGCTCAAACGCACTCGGCCTCGCCGGCTCAGCCAGCGCCGCCGCAATCGCCGCAACGCACTGCTCCGGCGTCATCACTGAGCTGTCCACCTCGAGATCATAGATCCCCGGCTGGTGTACCGCCTCCTGCCAGCGCCGCACCGGCTCCGGCACCCCGTCGCCACCGACATAGAACCCACCCTGTGGGTCGGCATTGCGTCGCGCCATGATGGTTTCGATCGGGCAGCGCACCCCGACGAACAGCACCGGCAAGCCGCTGAGCCGCCGCGCCGACGCCGGGAGAATGCCGAGTGGCCGCGAGTAGCTGTCGTGGTGGCCGACATCGACCACCAGGTCCTCGCCGGCGCCTGCCCGTTCGGCGATCTCGTCGTAAAGCTCGGCATAAAGCCGCACCACGGTCGGCTCGAGGTCCGGCCGCTCACCGCCGGGCCGAAGCCCGATCCCCGGCAGCATGTCCTTGGGCAACGCCGCGTTCATTCGGTCGACGCCGAGGTTCACCCAGGGCCCCGGCAGCTGAGCCATGAGCGCCCGCGCGATCGAAGATTTCCCGGCCCGCGGCGTACCGTTGAGGATGACGATCCGTCCGCCCATTGCTGCCCTCCTATGCGCTGAAAAAGAGAAAGGCGCTCAACCCGTTAGGGGAGCGCCTTTCATTGGCTGGGATCGCGTCGCCGGGAGGGACAGCGCCCCGATCCAACCGTTGACCGATATATGTGAACCCGGTTTCACAGTTTCAAGGGGTCACTATTCAATCCGCTGACCGGCCTGATTGTAACCGCCCTGGTGCAGCGTCACCCTCGCCGCCTTGCCGTCTGGCGCGAGCTCAAAGCTCAGCTGCGCATCGACCACTTTGTAGAAGAACGTCGTCTCGTTCTCGGCGAATACCGGGAGCTTTTCCTGCCCTGTCGCCTGCACGAACAGCCCGTCGCTCTCGCGCGTCACCTCGAGCACGAAGGCCGGGGTCAGCGCATATTTGCCGACATAGCGGTCGAGCAGCGCCGGATCGATCTCGGCCGCCTGGCGCAGTTTCGGCATCGGCGCCAGCGGCAGGTTTTCGGCGAGGATGTGGAAGCCGATATCCTCGATCCCCACCGTGCTCGCCATGTTGGAGAGCACCACCACGCCCTTGCGGCTCTGCCGATCATAGCCGGCAAAGGCGTTGTAGCCGCCGGTCATGCCGTTGTGCCAGGCAATCTCGCCCTCGGGGTGGGTGAGCGTGAACCAGCCCAGCCCGACCTTGCCGCCGCTCGCATCGGACGGCCGGGCCCGCTCCAGCATGATGGCAAAGGCCGGGTCGAGCGGCGACGGCACCGCCCCGCTTGCCGCGGCAATGAACTTGCTGACATCGGCAACGGTCGAACGCAGCGCCCCGGCGCCGGCAAATACCTCGAGGTCCCAGTTGCTCACCGGGTTGCGCGCCGCGTCGTGGCCATGCGCCAGCCGTTGCTCGAGCTCGGGTGTGGTGGTCAGCGCCGTCTCGGTCATCCCGAGCGGGGTAAAGATCCGCTCCTCGAGCAGGCTCGCATAGCTTTTGCCGGTGACCTGCTCGACCGCCTGCGCCACCAGCGCCAGGCCGATATTGGAGTACTCGAACTCCGCGCCGATATCGCGCGGCAGCTGGTAGCTCTGAAGGAACTGATAGAGCGGGGCAGCCCCATAGCCGGCATAGGGGTTTGCCGGATTGGCCGCGCCGAGCCCCGGCGGCACCGAGGGCAGACCCGATGAATGCGTTACCAGGTCGAACGTGGTGATCTGCTTGCCGCCGCGTTCAGGCAGCACGATGCCCTGAGGCAGGTAGTTCACGATCGGCGCATCGAGATCGATTTTGCCGGCCAGCACCTGCTCGGCGAGCAGCACATTGGTGAACAGCTTGGTGACCGAGCCGATCGAACACCGTGTGTTCGTCGACCGTCCGGGCGTCGCCGAGCGCCGGATGACCGTAGGAGACGAAGCGCGGCGCGCCGTTCTCGATCACCGCGACGACGATGCCGACATTCTGCTCGGCCGTATCGATCCGCTCGACCAGAATCTGTTCGATCGCCGCACCGGTCGGGCTTTGCGCCAGCGCACCGGCAGTCGACAACAGGGCGGCAGCGAGTGCGGTCAGTACGGCTTTCATCCGGTCCTCCAAGGTGAGCCCCCGATATGGGACTCACAATTGGAGAGACAAGCATTGCGCCAGGATTACCGGAGCGCTTTCAGGAAAAGTTGCAGACTTTTCCGGTTCGAAAGCGCGACAAAATCAAAAGCTTAGAGCATTTCACCGGTCCGGTGAAATGCTCACCAAGCCTTGGCCGGGCTTACTTCTCGGCCTTGGCGCGCTCGATCGATTCGAGGATCACCTGGCGGGCGTCGTCGACACCGCCGAGCTTTTCGATCTTGGCCCACTTGCCCGGCTCGAGATCCTTGTAGTGGGTGAAAAAGTGCTTCACCCGCTCGAGCTGGATCGGCTGCATGTCGGTGATGTCGTTGATCCCGTCATACATCTTGGTGAGCTTGGATACCGGCACGGCGAGGATCTTCTCGTCCTTGCCGCCATCGTCTTCCATGAACAAGACGCCGAACGGCCGGCAGCGCACCACCGCGCCCGGCACCAGCGGCCGCGAGTTCATCACGATCACATCGAGCGGGTCGCCGTCACCGCACAGGGTATGCGGCACGAAGCCGTAATTGCCCGGATAGCGCATCGGCGTATAGAGGAAACGGTCGACGAACAGGGCGCCCGAGGCCTTGTCGATCTCGTACTTGATCGGCTCGCCGCCCAGCGGCACCTCGATGATGACGTTGAGGTCGTCGGGGGGATTCTTGCCGATCGGGATCGCGTCGATATTCATTGGGGCTGCCTTAAGGTCGATTTCGCCGGGTTGTGGCCTATCCGGGGCCATGATTGCAAGGCATACGAATGCGCGGGTGGCATGCAGCCTTAAGGAGGATTTGCCGTGATGGGACGGTTTTTCGCCAGTGCGCTTTATGTCGCCGTCGGGCTTTTGCTCGCCGCACCCGCCGTCGCGCAGCAGATCGAATCGAGCGAGACCAACCTCGATCTCAACATCGATTGCACGGTGATGCAGTCTGACGATTTCGGTTCCACCTGGGCCTGCACCGGGCTGAAGGGCATGCCGGTGATGGTTTCCGAGAGTGACCTCCGGATGGCCGTCTCCTACGGCCTCAACTCGACCACCGAGAAAGCGGCCAAGCAGCGGCTGCAGCCGCCCAACCGGCTGGGCGACAAGATCGAGTGGCGCGTTTCCAACGCCGACGGTTACTGGAAGCCGTTTGCCTCGATCCTCCGCTTCTTCACCAAGGGCGAGGAGGGCAAGCCCGACGGCGAGGTGCTGGTGGTGACCAGGATCAGCCCCGGCGCCACCTGCCACATCGCCTATGTCGATGCGCTGGCCAACTCAGACGCGGAAGCACTGGCGCGCCAGGCCGCCGACAGCAAGGCGAAGGATTTCGACTGCGAGACGGATGAGCCGGAATATGTGGGGAAGTTCGAGGCCTGGAAGCGCTGAGCGGGCTCTATTGCTCCGCTGGTACGGGCTGACCCCCACCCTTGATCCCTCCCCCCAAACATGGGGAGGGAGACGCTTACTGAGAAGCCAGTGTTTTGGTCTCCCTCCCCTTGTTTAGGGGGAGGGGACAGGGGTGGGGGTCAGCCCGCACCGGATGTTCTGAAGCAGCAGAAACCGTCTGAGCAGCCCCTACAGCCGCACCGCCGTGCCGGACACCGAGACCATCAGCATCGAGCCGGCCTGCCCGACCACTTCGTAATCGATATCGACCCCCACCACCGCGTCGGCCCCGAGCCGTTGCGCCTCGGCCCTGAGTTCGTCGAACGCGGCGTTGCGGGCGTCGCGCAGCGCCCCTTCATAGGCCCCGGCCCGGCCACCGACGATGTCGCGAATCCCGGCGAACAGATCCTTGAAGATATTGGCGCCGACGATCACCTCGCCGGTGACGATGCCGAGGTAATCGCGTATCGGCCGGCCCTCGAGCGTCGGCGTGGTCGAGATGATGATCATCGCTTCAGGCCCGCGCCATCTGGTTGCGCAGCACCGTGCGGTCGCGCGACGATACCCCGATCAGCTCGGCGATACGCCACACCATATTGTCCTCGAGCTCGTGGTTGCGCTTGTCGGCGAACACCACCTGCCACATCATCCGGATGATCTCGACCTTCTCGCTCTCGTCGAGCGAGCTCAGCGCCGAGGTGAAACGGTAAAAATCCACCGACTCCTGGTCGCGCTTGGTCGCCTCGACGATCAGCTTGCTGACCTCGGTCTCGTTGAGCCCGTAATAATCCATCAGCGTCCCCTCGAGCGCCTGGCGCTCGGGATCGCTGATCTGCCCGTCGATGGCAGCGAGGTGCACCAGCAAGGCGGCGACCGCCAGTTTGGGCTCCATGCTGAGCACAGTGGCATCGGGTCTCTGGAAGATGGAGCGCAACGCATCGAACATGGGGAGGAGTCCTTCGGATAGCAGGAGGAACATAGGCAGTCCCGCCCGATCGCGAAAGTGCCCGCTTGCCGCAGCGCAAGGATGTGACCCGCAGCGTGTGCCGGACTCTTCTGCTTGACTCCTCACCGGACTCTGGTGTTCCCTGTTTGTTCTAATTACTGACAACAGGGAGGCTCAGATGCCGGGCCTCGCACGCCACGATCTCGATGCCTTACGACTGAAAATTGCCGCCCTTGAAAAGCGCCCGCTGCTGGCCGAAGGCGCGGCAATGCTGGCTGAACGGCTGGGACAGGTTGCCAATGATAGAGGCGAGAATGCCGATCCGCTCGAACTGCTCGCTGCCCCCCATGGGCTGCTGCACGAGGTGTTTGCCGATGAGCAGCGCCAGAGCGGCGCGGCGCTCGGCTTCACCTTCGGGCTCGCCCGGCAGCTGCTGACCTCGCAGCGGCAGGCGGTGCTCTATCTGCAGCTGGTGGGGGAAGGCCAGGAGCTGGGGCTGCCCTACGGCGCCGGGCTCACGCAGTTTGGCATCGATCCGGCACGGCTGGTGATCGGCCGGATCGACAGCATGACCGAGCTGCTCTGGGCCATGGAGGAAGCCATTGCCTGCCGGGCGGTGGCCGGGGTTATCGCCGATCTCGCCAGCCACCCCAAGGCGCTGGATTTCACCGTATCGCGCCGGCTGAGCCTCCGCGCCGCCGCCGCCGGAACCTCGGCTTTCCTCGTGCGCTATGGCCGGGGCCGCGAGGCGAGCGCCGCCAAGCTCCGCTGGCGCATCTCCCCGGCAATGAGCGGGGAGCTGCCGTTCGACCCGCGCGCTCCCGGAATTCCCCGCTTCCAGGTCGAAATCGAAAAAGGCCGGCTCGGCGACAAGACGCAGCGCGCCGAAGGCAAGACCATGCTTGTGGACTGGACAGAAAATGGCTTCGTTTCAGTCGAACCCAAACGCCGCACCGGAGCTGCTGTTCACCGAACGGCGCCGCCATCTCGCCCTGTCGCTGCCACGCTGGGCCACCGACTGTCTCAAGCGGGCTGACCCGGCGCTCGCCGGCTCGTCGCGCCCGCTGGCCCTGTGGGAAAAGCAGAAGGGCGCGATGCGGCTCGCCGCGGTGGATGCGGCAGCGACCAAGGCCAACCTGATCTCCGGGCAGAACCTTTCGGATGCACGGGCGCTGGTGCCGGAACTCGACGTGCGCGAGATCGACCGGGCTTACCTCGAGCAGGTGTTCGCCGATTTTGCCGATTGGCATTCCAACGCCAGCCCGATCGTCGCCGTGCACACGGCAGCGGCGCCCTATGGCGACCTGGTGCTCGACATCACCGGGGTGGCCCACCTGTTCGGCGGCGAACGGAAAATGCTCGAGGTGCTGGTCAACCGACTGCGCATTCTGGGTTTTACCGTCTCCGGCGCTATCGCCGATACGGTTGGGGCGGCCTGGGCCCTGGCGCATTTCTCCGCCGGCAGCATCGTCCCCAAAGGCGAGACCGAAGCGGCGCTCGCCAGCCTGCCGATCGTCGGCTTGCGGCTCGAGGAGGCGCAGGTTGCCGGGCTTAACCAGATGGGGCTCAAGAGCATCGGCCAGCTCTATGGCCGGGATCGGCGGGCGCTGCAGGCCCGCTTCGGCGAAACGCTGATTTTGCGGCTCGACCAGGCGCTGGGCCGGATCGAAGAGCGGATCACCCCACGCCTGCCGATCGCCGAATATTATGCCGAGCGCCGTTTCGCCGAACCCATCGGCTACATGGACGACGTGCTGATGACGGCGCGCGACCTCGCCATCCAGCTCGGCCTGCGGCTCGAAGCCGAGGGCCTTGGGGCCCAGACCTTCCACCTCTTGCTCTATCGGGTCGACCACAAGGTGATGAACCTCACCATCAATGCCGGCCGGGCAACCCGCGACCCCAACCATATCGCCCAGCTGTTCGTGCACCGCTCCGAACGGCTCGAAGGCGAATATGATGCCGGCTTCGGTATCGACATGATCCGGCTGGSGGCCAGCTCGCTGTCCGAAGTGCAGAGCACGCAGCTTGGGGCGTTCGAGGTAGAGGACGGGGCACAGGATCTCGACCGGCTCTACGATCGGATGACCAGCCGGCTCGGCCCGCTTGCGCTCACCCGCTCGAAATTCGTCAACACCCACATCCCCGAGCGGGCCACCAAGCTCGAGCCGGTGATCGCCCAGACTGAGGATGATCCGGAAGCGCTGCCCGATCCGGAACTTCGGCGGCCGCTCCGCTTATTGCCCAATCCGGAACCGATCAACGTGATGGCGGAGGTGCCGCATGGCCCGCCGATGCGGATCATCTGGCGGCGGATCGCTTACCGTATCCTCAAGGCCTCGGGGCCGGAGCGGATCGAAGCCGAGTGGTGGCGCTCGGGCAAAAACCTCGAGGTGCTGGAGCGGCCAGAGCGTGGCAGCAAGCGGCGCGACCCGCGCGACGACCCCAAGACCGAAACTCAGAAACCCAAGGAGCCGGAGCATGTTTCCGCACTCGCGGCGTTCGATCCGCTGACCACCGTGCGCGACTATTACATCATCGAGGATGATGGCGGCCGGCGCTTGTGGATTTTTCGCATCGGGCTCTATGGCGCCGCCGAAGCGCCGCGCTGGTTCCTGCACGGGTTCTTCGCATGAGCCGGCCCAGCTATGCCGAACTGATGGTGACGTCGAACTTCTCGTTTCTGCGAAGCGGCTCGCATCCGGAGGAACTGGTCTCGGCAGCGATCGCGCTGGGGATGAGCGGCGTCGGCATCTGCGATCGCAACAGCTTTGCCGGCGTGGTGCGCGGCTACGTCGCGCATCGCGACCTTAAGCATAAGGCGCCGGACTTCCGCTATGTCGTCGGGGTCCGGCTCTGCTTTGCCGACGATACCCCCGACATCATCGCCTACCCCTCGGACCGTGAGGCCTATGGCCGGCTCTGCCGCATGCTGAGCCGCGGCAACCTTCGCGAGGAGAGCGAGAAGGGCAAATGCGTGCTGAGCTTCGCCGACCTCGAGGACTTTATCGAAGGCCAGCTGCTGATCCTCCACTGCGACGAGACGCGCTGGGAGCATTCCGGCGCCGTGCTCGAACGCCTCGCCAAGCTCAGCCCGGGCAATGTCTGGCTGGCTGCTGCAACGACCTTCAAGGGCACCGACCGGGCGCGGCTCAACCGGCTGGCTGCGATGGCGGCGGCAGCCAAGGTGCCGCTGCTGGCGGTCAATGACGTGCTCTACCACGAGCCCAACCGCAAGATCGTCCAGGACGTGGTGACCTGCATCCGCGAGCACCTGACGCTGGAAACCGCCGGCCGGCGCTTGCAGCAGAACGCCGAGCGGCACCTGAAGCCGGCGAGCGAGATGACCCGGCTGTTCGCCGAACATCCTGATGCAATCGCTGAGACGCAGGTGCTGCTGGGTCGTATCGGCTTCAGCCTCGACCAGCTGAAATACAACTATCCGACCGAAACCATCGGCAATGGCGAGACGGCGCAGGAGACGCTGGAGCGGCTGACCTGGGAAGGGGCGCATTGGCGCTATCCCGACGGCATCCCTGACAGCATCAAACAGAGCCTGTGGAGCGAGCTCTGCCTCATCGCCTACAAGGGCTACGCTTCCTACTTCCTCACCGTCGAGGATGTGGTGCGCTATGCCCGCCATGAGCTGAAAATCCTCTGCCAGGGGCGCGGCTCGGCCGCCAATTCGGCGGTCTGCTATTGCCTGGGCGTGACCGAGGTCGACCCCACCAAGGTCACCCTGGTGTTCGGCCGCTTCCTCAGCACCGAGCGCGACGAGCCGCCCGATATCGACGTCGATTTCGAGCATGAGCGGCGCGAAGAGGTGATGCAGTATGTCTACGCCAAATACGGTGGTGAGCGGACCGGGCTGACCGCCACGGTCATCTCCTATCGCTCGAAGAGCGCCATCCGTGAAACCGCCAAGGTGTTCGGGATTTCCGATGACACCATCGGGGCGCTCAACCAGCTGCATTGGGGCTGGGGCAATGCCGCCGACCTCAAGGGCATCAAGATGCTGGGGCTCGATCCTGACGATCCGACCCTGACGCAGATGTTCAACGTGGTGCCGGTGTTAAAATCCTTCCCCCGCCACCTCAGCCAGCATGTCGGTGGCTTCGTCATCACCCGCGATTCGCTCGAGAGCCTGGTGCCGATTTCGAAGACGGCGATGGAGAGCCGCACCATCGTCGAGTGGGACAAGGACGATATCGACGCGCTCGGCATCCTCAAGGTCGATATCCTGGCGCTCGGCATGCTCACCTGCCTGCGCCGCTCGTTCGAGCTGCTGCACCAGCACTATGATCGCGATGTGACGCTGCCGCAGCTGATGGCCGAGGAAACCCAGCCTCAGGTGAAAGCCCCGGTCTACCGGATGACGCATCGCGCCGACACTATTGGGGTGTTCCAGATCGAGAGCCGGGCGCAGATGTCGATGCTGCCGCGGCTGAAGCCGGTGGAGTTTTACGACCTCGTTATCGAGGTTGCCATCGTCCGCCCTGGCCCGATCCAGGGCGGCATGGTGCATCCCTATCTGAAGCGCCGGCAGGGACTCGAGAAGATCGAACCCATGCCTCCCGACCTCTATGCGGTGATGAAGCGCACCTATGGCGTGCCGCTGTTCCAGGAACAGGCGATGCAGATCGCCATCGTTGCCGCCGGCTTCACTCCGGGCGAAGCCGACAAGCTGCGCCGCGCCATGGCGACCTTCCGGCGCAACGGCACCATCCATACGCTGAAGGACCGCTTCCTCAGCGGCATGAAGACCAACGGTTATGCCGAGGACTTTGCCCGGCGCTGCTTCGCCCAGATCGAGGGTTTTGGCGATTACGGTTTTCCGGAAAGCCACGCCGCCTCGTTCGCGCTCCTGGTCTATGCCTCGTGCTGGATGAAGTGCCACTACCCCGATGTGTTCGCCTGCGCCCTGCTCAACAGCCAGCCGATGGGCTTTTACTCGCCCGCGCAGATCGTCCGCGACGCCGTCGAGCACGGGGTCGAGATGCGGGTCGCCGACGTCAACCGCTCGGACTGGCTGCATGTGCTGGAAACTGGGGTTCCGGCGCGCGAACGGATTGCCAAACAACATGCCGAAATGCGCGACGATATCCTGTCGACCAAGGCGATCCGGCTGGGGCTCAGGCAGGTCATCGGGCTGAAGCAGGATCATGCCAACCTGATCGTCGCCCGCCGCGGTGATGGCTACGCCTCGATCCGCGACCTTTGGGTGCGGACCGGCATTCCGGTGGCGACGCTGGAAAAGCTGGCCGAGGCCGATGCCTTCGGCTCGCTGGGGCTCAACCGGCGCGAGGCGCTCTGGGTGGTGCGCGGGCTCAACGGCGTGGCTGGAGCTGAGCAGCTGCCACTGTTTGCGATCTCCAAGAAAGTGTCGAAACCCGATGATGCCGAGAGCGACCTGCCGGTGATGGCCCCGGGAGAATCGGTGGTGCACGACTACCGGACGCTATCGCTGTCGCTGAAGGGGCACCCGGTGGGGTTCCTCCGCCCCGAACTCGAGCGGCGCGGCATCCTGCGCTGCGCCGACCTGATCGACAAACCCAACGGCGCCATCGTCGAAACCGCCGGCCTGGTGCTGGTGCGCCAGCAACCGGGGACGGCGAGCGGAGTGATCTTCATGACGCTGGAGGATGAAACCGGCATCGCCAACATCATCGTGTGGAACAAGACCTTCGACAAAAATCGCCGCGTCGTGCTCGGTTCACGCCTCCTGGCGGTGCGGGGCCAGCTGCAGCGCGAGGGGCTCGTTACCCATCTGGTTTCCCGCAGCTTCACCGATTTCACCCCCAGCCTGCTCGACCTGGCGCAAGGCCTCGACATCGGCAACGGGGTTCTGGCGCACGGCGACGAGGGGCGGACCGGCCCGCAACCCGGCCGCGACGAGGGCGAGCGCCGCCGCCGCGAACAGCTCGACCGCGAGGCGTACGCTGCGCTGCCGTCTGGGCGGAATTTTCATTAGGCGCTCTCCACAAGGGGAGAAGGCGCTCGCTCCACCGCCGGCGTCTCATCACATCCAAAAGCAAAAGGGCCGCCCTCGCGGACGGCCCTGCAGCTTTCAGCGATGGCTCCGCTTCAGCTGTCCATCTTGGCGCCGGAGACCACCGCGTGCAGGTCGATCAGCCCGACCATGCGGCTTTCGTGCGTCACGATGCCGTTCAGCAGTTCGGTGTCGATCGAGTTGCCCTCGGGCACGTTGTGGATGTCGGTCTTGGCGACGGTCAGGATGTCGGACACCGCGTCCACCAGGATCCCCACCCACTTCTCGCCGACGCTCATCACCACCACGACGTGGTTCTTGGTCGGCGAGGTCTGGCCTTCCCCGAAGCGGGCGCGCAGGTCGAAGATCGGCACGATCGTACCGCGCAGGTTAATCACCCCACGCACGAATTCGCGGGTGTTGGGCAGCGGCGTCGCGCCGTTCCAGGCGCGGATCTCGCGCACCGTGGTGATTTCCACGCCGTAGGTCTGCTCGCCGATCGAGAACGCGATCAGCTGCAGCGAGTTGGCGGCAGCCGCGACGCTGCCGGAGATGTCGTCCTTGAATGCGAGGGATTCCATTTGGTCTTCTGCCTTTCCTGCCGGCCTCCTGGCCGGCGTCAGATCTGTCGTTCAGCGCCTGCTACGCGGCGCTCTTGTGAGCCGCGGTGGCGGATTTCAGCCCCTGCACGTCGACGATCAGCGCTACGTTGCCGTCGCCGAGAATGGTGCCACCGGCGATGCCTTCGATCGACTGGAAGTTCTCTTCCAGCGATTTGATCACCACCTGCTGCTGGCCGATGATGTCGTCGACAATCACTGCCACCTTCACCCCGCCTTCGGCCTCGCACAGCACCACGAAGCGGTTGTCGCGCTCGACCTCGGTGGTCATCTCGAAGCGCGACGCCAGGTCCACCACCTGCACATATTCGCCGCGTACCTGCAGCACCTGCCCACCCGTGGGCATGCGCGAGAAATTGGCCCGGGCGCACTGGATGGTTTCGACGATCGACGACAGCGGGATCACGTAGGGCGAACCCGCCACCTTCACCAGCATCACGTCAAGCACCGCGAGGGTCAGCGGCAGGCGCAGCGTCATCCGCGTGCCCTTGCCGGTCCAGCTCTTCACGTGCACCGAGCCGCCGATCTTCTTGATGTTCGAAAGCACCACGTCCATGCCGACGCCGCGGCCCGAAATGTCGGAGACTTCAGAGGCAGTCGAAAAGCCCGGCGCGAAGATCAACTGGTCGATCTGCTCGTCGCTCAGCGCCTGCTCCGGCCCCACCACGCCGCGGTCGCGCGCCACCTGCAGCACGCGCTCGCGGTTGATGCCGCCGCCATCGTCTTCCACCGCGATCAGGATGTTGCCGCCCGCCTGCTCGGCCGAGAGCCGGATCGCCCCGGACTCGTTCTTGCCCGCGGCCAACCGCTTTTCTGGACTCTCGATGCCGTGGTCGGCCGAGTTGCGGATCATGTGGGTCAGTGGGTCGGAAAGCTGCTCGATGATCGTCTTGTCGATCTCGGTATTCTCGCCAATGGTTTCGAGCCGGATCTTCTTGCCGGTCTTCGTCGCCAGTTCGCGCACCAGCCGTGGCATGCGCGAGAACACCGTCTTCACCGGCTGGGCGCGGATCGCCATCACCGAGTCCTGCAGGCCGCGCGTCGTCTGCGCCAGCACTTCGAGACCGCGCACCAGTTCCTGGTAGCGGGCGCGCAGCGTCTCATCCATCTGCTGGGTGAGCATTGACTGGGTGATCACCAGTTCGCCCACCATGTTGACCACACGGTCGATCTTGTCGAGATCGACGCGGATCGACTGCACGCCGTTGCGCCGATCCTCGGCGCCCGAACGGCGGTCGTTCTCGCCTTCGAATTCCTCGGCGGGAGCCGCCTGCTTAAGCGGCGGCGGCATCAGCGGCGGCGCCGCCTTCAGCGCCGGCTTCAGGCTTTCGGCGAGATCGGCAAAGCTCAACAGCTCGGCCGTCGGGGCGGCTTCGACTTCGGCAATGGCAGCCACCGGCTCCGTCACATCGGCCATCAACTCGGCAAACGATGGCATCGCCTCGATCTGCGCATCAAGCGCTGCTTCGGCCACCGGCGCTTCGCGGCGGGTGATCTCGAGATCGCAATTGCCCTCGACGAACTCGAACACCTCGGCGATCGCCGCCTCGGTCACGGTGTCGGAGCTGAGCGTGATCTCCCAGCTGCAATAGACCCCGAACGGCTCGAAATCGGCCAGCGCCGGAATCTCGTCGAGCACCGCCCGCACCTTGATATCACCCAGCGTTCCGAGCTCGCGCAGCAACAGCAGCGGGTCGTTGGCCCGGGCGTAAAGCTCGGAATGCGGGGTGAAACGGATGATCCAGTGCCCGGCTTCCAGCGCCAGCGGCGGCGCCTCGAAGGCATCGTCGAGCACCGCAAGGCTCAGCGGCTCCTCGGCCACCACATCGTCGTCCTCGGCGCCGGCGATGGTCACCATGACCGGCACAAAGTCGATGTCGAACTCTTCCATCGGCTCGCCGGCCATATCCGGGTCGCCCGAGGTCAGCGCGTCGAACTGGTGCTTTTCCTCGGCGCCGTAGCCGGCCTCGAGCTCGGTGCCATCCTTGGCCGCCGCGACGAAATCGGCGACGATGTCGTTGGCGCGGATGCAGAGCGCCGCCACCGGTTCGCTGAGCTCCACCCGTCCGTCACGGACATGGTCGAGCAGCGTCTCATAGGCATGCGCGAACCCCACCAGCCCCTGGAAACCAAACGCTCCACCGCCACCCTTGATCGAGTGGATGGCGCGGAACACCGCGTTCAGCCGGTCGCTCGAGCGGTCGCCCTCTTCGATGGCGGCGAACTGCTCTTCAAGTTCGAGCAGCAGCTCCGAGCACTCGTCGAAATAGGTGGCCTTGAAGTCGTCGAGGTCGCTCATGGACTAGTCACGAACCCTTCTGGGTTGCCGGGAAGGCGAGAGGCGCGGAAGAACTCAGTGCACCACGCGGTGGATCACCGAGATCAGTTTCTCCGGGTCGAACGGCTTGACGATCCAGCCGGTGCCGCCGGCAGCGCGGCCCTGGTCGCGCTTGTCCTGGCTGGTTTCGGTGGTGAGGATGAGGATCGGCAGCGAATTGTGCATGCCCGAGGCGCGGACGTTCTTGATGAACTCGATCCCGTCCATCACCGGCATGTTGATGTCGGTGATCACCACATCGACGCTCTCGTTCTTGAGCACGTCGAGGCCCTTCTGGCCGTCCTCGGCCTGCAGCACCTCGAAGCCCGCATTGCTGAGCGTATGGTGCAACATGGCGAGAATGGTTCGGGAGTCGTCAACCGTCAGTACACGCATGAATTACCCTTCCATGATCGCGGCGAACGGGGCCTGAAGCCCCAGCCGCGAAACAGCCAGCCGGAACGCCTCGCTGGGCGCGCTGACCGAAAATGCGAAATTGTTGCGACGGGCGGTCTCGGCGGCACTCAGCAGCATGAACAGCGCGTTGGTCGCCACCCGTTCGATCGCTGCCCCCGAGACCGTAACCGGTCCGGATTCGATAGCGTCGACCAGCTCGTCACGAATAGGATCGAGCGCGTCGAGATCGACGATCGCCGGCAAGGCGATAGTTTTGCTGCGTGCCTGAGCCATCTACTTGGCTGCCCCCGTGGACTTCTGCCCGGCGCCAGCATCCGATGGAACGGTTTAGGAAGTGCTAAATTCAGGCGCTTTCGGCGCGTCAGGCCGCGCCCACCACTGCCCGGATCGATGACCGGTCGACGCCCGCCAGCGAGTTGGGCCGCCACGCGGGCTTCTGGTCCTTGTCGACCAGCACGGCCCGCACCCCCTCGGCGAAATCCGGCAGCCGGCACAACAGACGTGCCAGCCGCAGGTCTGCGGCCAGTACTGCGCCGATATGGCTGAGCCGCCGCGCCGCGTGGTGGCTTTCGGCAATGGCGATGAGGCTGGTCGGCGAGCGCAGCGCCAGTTGCGCCAATTGCGGTTCGAGCCCGGCAGTGCCGATGATCGCCGCTTCATCCGTCCAGTCGAGGCCCGCGTGCCGGTCGGCCGCGGCGCACAACGCCGCTTCGCCCACCGGCGCCATCTCGGCCTGCATCAGCGCGCCGAGCGCTGCGTCGATCCGCGCCGCGCCGGCCGCCGCCGCGATCCCGGCGCGCACCGCATCGCGCCGCGCCGGGTCGATGGCGCAATCGGTCAGCCCCAGCGCCAGCGCATCGGCAGCGCCCACCGGCACCCCGGTCATCGCGAAAGTCAGCGCCCGGTGCACCGGCGCCTTACTGAGGATGAAGTTCACCCCCACATCGCAGGTAAAGCCGATCGCCGCCTCCGGCATGGCGAAACGCGCCTCGCTGGTGGTGAAGCGGAAGGCGCAGTGCCCGGCAATGCCGATGCCGCCGCCCATCACGATGCCATGCGTCAGCGCCACCAAAGGCTTGGGATAACGCGCGATGATGCCGTTCATCCGGTACTCGGCGGCAAAGAAGGTGTCGGCCTCCTCAGCGTTGCCGTCGAGCACCGCCTGGCGCACCGCCCGGACGTCGCCGCCCGAGCAGAAGCCGCGCGGGCCGCGGCCCTCGAACAGCACCAGCCGGATCTCCTCGTCATCGGCCCATTGCTCGAGCGCCCGGGTGATGCCGTCGATCATCTCGAGGTTCAGCGCGTTGATCGCCTCGGGCCGGTTGAGGGCGATGATCCCCAGGTTTGCCTCGCGAATCACATCGAGCTGGCCGGTCATCTCTCAGGTTCCCATGTGGCGACGCCAGTGGTAGAGCACCGCGCATGAAGGCCATCAACCCCCCGACCCCGCTCACCAATGTGCATCTGACCGGCATCGCGCGCGACCTCAAGGCGCGGGCCGATTCCGGCAGGCCGATCCGTATCGGCGTCATCGGTTCGGGCGAGATGGGCACGGACCTGGTGACCCAGGGCGGGCTGATGCGCGGCATCGAAGTGGCAGCCATCGCTACCCGCCGCCCGCACACTGCCCGCGCTGCCATGGCCATTGCCTATGGCGACGACGCGCACGCCGTCGAGGCCGATACCGAGAGCAAGGTCACTGCCGCCATCGAGGCTGGCAAGATGGCCGTCACCTCGGCCGAAACGCTGGTCAAGAACCCGCTGATCGACGTGGTGATCGATGCCACCGGCAAACCCGGCGTCGCGGCGGACTATTGTCTGACCGCGATGGAGCACGGCAAGCACCTCGTGATGATGAACGTCGAAGCCGACGTCACCATCGGCCCCTACCTGAAGCACGAGGCCGACCGCCTCGGCGTCATCTATTCGGTCGGCGCGGGCGACGAGCCCAGTAGCTGTATGGAGCTGATCGAGTTCGCCTCGGCGCTCGGCTACCGGATCGTCTCGGCCGGCAAGGGCAAGAACAACCCGCTCAATCACGACGCGGTTCCCGACGACTATCGCGAGGAAGCGATCCGCCGGAACATGAACCCGCGCATGCTGGTCGAGTTCGTCGATGGCAGTAAGACCATGGTCGAGATGGCCTGCATCGCCAATGCCACCGGGCTGGTCCCCGATGTGCCGGGCATGCATGGGCCGAAGGCCGACCGCGACGAGATGGTCAAGGTGCTGATCCCCAAGGCGGATGGCGGCATCCTCAACAAGAAAGGCGTCGTCGATTTCACCATCGGCAAGGGTGTGGCGCCTGGCGTGTTCGTGATCGTCGAAGCCGAGCATCCGCGCATCATCGAGCGCATGGACGACCTGCATGTCGGCAAGGGTCCGTACTACGCCTTCTTCCGCCCCTACCACCTGACTTCGCTGGAAGTGCCGCTGACCGCGGCCCGCATCATGCTCTACGGCAAGCCCGACATGGTGCCGATGCCCAATCCGGTCGCCGAAGTCTGCGCCGTCGCCAAGCGCGATCTGGCGGTCGGCGAGAGCTTCGATGCCATCGGCGAGACCTGCTACCGCAGCTTCATTCTGACCGTCGAAGACGCCCGCCGCCAGCATGCCGTGCCGGTCGGCCTGCTCGAAGGCGGCAGGGTCACTGCCCCGCTGAAGAAGGGCCAGCTGCTCACCACCGCCAACGCGCTGCCCGACCAGACCACCCGGCTCTACGCCCTGCGCCAGCGCCAGGACCAGATGCTCGGGCTCACCGCCTAGCCTCCGTCGCTTCTCGGACTTCCATCTCCGTGCTAGCGTCCCGGTCCGGCAGGAGGGCGCATCATGCCGGTAGTCGATCGTGCAGTCGTTTCGATTCCCGGCAGCCAGCGTTACGGGCAGACGCCGTTCGGCGCGCCGGTGGTGATACATGCTTCAGCGGCTGACACCGACGGCAGCCTCGGCGCCTGGGACACCATTACCCCGCCGGGCCGCGGGCCCGCCGGCCACATGCACACCCGCGAAGTCGAGCTCTTCCTGGTCCTGGAGAGCAGCTACCACTTCATCTGCGGCAGCGACGAATTCGATGCCCCCACCGGCACCGTCGTCGCCTTGCCGCCGCATGTCCCGCACAAATGGTGGAACATCGGCGAGCAAACCGGCCGCATGCTCGGGATCGTCACGCCCGGCGGCTGCGAACAACTGTTTCTTGCGATCGCAGCAGAAAAGCCGGGCACGCAGTCCGACATCGCCCGCATCGAACACCGCCTCGGCATCGCCAACGAAGACACGGCAGCGCTCGGCTTCACGCTGAGCAGCGAGCCTTCGATGGCGCCGTTCCCGCGCGCCATCGTCTCGTTCCCGACCACCCCACCGAACGGCAAGACGGCCCGCGGCGACGACGTGCGGGTGCAGGTCCGCTCCGCCGAGACAGCCGGCCGGATGGGCGCATGGACCGCGGTGATCGCGCCGGGAACCGGTCCGAGCTGGCACACCCATAGTCGTGAGACGGAACTGTTCTCCGTCATCTCAGGCAGCTTCCGCTTCTGGTGCGGAACCGACAGCTGGACCGCCGGGCCTGGCTCGGTCATCGTCCTGCCGCCGCATATCCTGCATCAATGGGTCAATATCGGCACCGAACCGGGCGAGCTGTTCGCCATGGTGACGCCGGGCGGTTTTGAGCAGATGTTCATCGACTTCCGCACCATCGGCGAGGTCTCCGACGCGGATGTCCTCGCCATCGAAAGTGGCCTCGGCGTCACCGACGGCCCGGCGCCGGCAGGCGCTCCGTCTGACCCGACCGGCTAGCTGGGCGCTTCAGCTGCCGCGGATCGCGATCTTTCCCTGCCGGCCTTTCTCGTTGCTCGCTTCGGCGGCTTCCGCGGCCTGCTCGAGCGGAAACACCTCGGCGATCGGCAGCTTCAGCTCTCCGCGCGCTGCCTTGCCGACGAACTCGACGATAGCGCCGCGGATCTGCTCGGGCGTATGGAAGCTCGAGGGCTTGGCGGCCCAGAACCCCTGCACCACCGCCCGCTTGAACAAGAGGTTATCGGCGCTGATCTGCATCGGCCGGCCGCTCAGCGCCCCGAACGAGATCAGCCAGCCTTCTTCGGCGACGAGATCCAGCAGCTCGTCCGACGCCCGGCCCGCTACCGAATCCAGCGCCCGCCGGATCGGCGCGCCGCCGGTGATCGCCCTGGCCCGATCCTGCCAATCTTCGTGCTCGCTCGAGACCGCATCGCCGATCCCCTCGGCGGCCAGTTCAGCTACCGCTGCCTCGCGCCGCACGATATTGAGCACCTTGACGCCGCGTTCTGCTGCCAGCTTGGCGATGATCTTGCCCACCGCGCCGTTGGCCGCGTTCTGCACGATCCACTCGCCCGTCTCGACCTGCAGCTCGCCCAGCAGCCGCCAGGCGCTCAGCGGCATCGACACCAGCTGGCACGCCGTCGCATCGTCGATCCCATCGGGCAGTGGCACCAGCGATTGCGCGCCGGCGAGATAGTATTCAGCCCAGGCCGCACTCGCCCCGCCGGTCACCCGTTGCCCCAGCTTGAGGTTGGTCACCCCTTCGCCCAGCTTGTCGACCACCCCCAGCGCCTCGGTGCCCGGCACATGCGGCAGCGGCGGCTTGTAGCCATAGTGCCCGGTGACGATCATCAGGTCGTGGTTGTGGATCGGCGACAGGATGAGCTTTACCCGCACCTGCCCCGGCCCGGGTTCCGGCAGCGGCCGCTCCTCGAGCTTCAGCACTTTACGGGGGCTGCCGAATTCCTCGAACACCACGGCTTTCATCGCATCACTCCATCTGACTGCCACGGAGATAAGCAACCTGGCGCCGCGCGGCTAGTCCAGCGTCTGGCGATACCTCAGCATGGCGATCCCCGAGATCACCAACAGGATCGCCACCAGCGCCCAGAGCTCGCCGGTCACATCCGCCACCTCGCCGCCCTTCAGCATGACCTTGCGAACCACCCGCAGGAAATGCGTCGCCGGCACGGCCTGGCCGATGAACTGCGCCCAGCCCGGCATGCCAGCGAACGGGAACATGAAGCCGGAGAGGAGGATCGAGGGCAGAATGGTGAAAAAGCTCAGCTGCATCGCCTGCATCTGGCTCTTGGCCGCCGTCGAGATCAAAAAGCCCAGCGCCAGGTTCACCACGATGAACAGGTTGAAGCCGAGAAAGAACGCCCAGACGCTGCCCTCGAACGGCACCCCGAAGACGAGGCTAGCCGCGGCAAGGAACACCGCGGTCTGCACATAACCGACGAACACATAGGGCAGGATCTTGCCCAGCATCACCTCGAGCGGCTTCACCGGCGTCGCGATCAGCATCTCCATGGTGCCGCGCTCGGTCTCCTTGACGATCGCCACCGCGGTGATCATCACCATGGTCATCGACAGGATGATGGCCAGCAGCCCCGGCACGATATTGGTCGAGGTCTTGCCTTCCGGGTTGTATTCCCGGTGCACCACCATCGAAAACGGCGCCGACCCCGCCTGCTGCGCCAGGGGTCCGGTCAGCGTCTCGCCGATCGCCACGTTGACGATCCCCGACAGCGCCGCCACTGCCCCGCCGGTCGCCGAGGGGTCCGACGCGTCGGCTGCCACCAGAATCTCCGGCTTGTTGCCGCGCACCACGTCGCGCTCGAAATCCTCGGGGATCACCACGACGAAGTTGGCTTCACCCCGGCGCAGCGCCTCTTCGCCCTCGCCGATCCCGGAGACCGCGCCTTTGAAGGCGAAGTAGGACGAGTTCTGCATCCCCGCGATCACCGCCCGGCTCAGCGGCCCGTTATCGCCCATCTCCACCAGCGTCGGCAGGTTGCGCGGGTCGGCGTTGATGGCAAAGCCGAACAGGAACAGCTGGATGATCGGCAACCCGATCATCATGCCGAAGGTGATGCGGTCGCGCCGCATCTGGATGAATTCCTTGTAGAGCACCGCGCCGAAGCGCTTGAGTGAGAAGCCGAGGTTCATGCCGCGACCTGTCCCGGCTTGCCGGCATCGTCGCTGTCGCCGGCGAAATTGTCCCGCGCCCCGGTCATCAGGTAGATGAACGCCTCCTCGAGACCCGCCACCTGCAGGCTCCAGCGATGCGTACCCTCGGCCTTCAAGCGCTCGACCGTCGCCTCCAGCGCGGCCTTGTCGGTCCCCGAGACATGCAGCACCGTGCCGAACCGCGCCACCTGCACCACGCCGGGCTCCTTGAGCAGCCGGTCCTCGAGCCTGGCCAGGTCAGGCCCTTCCACCCGCCACGTCTCGAGCCCCACCATTTCGGGAATCTTGCTCGAGGGCCCGTCGATCAGCTTCTTGCCGTAGGCGATATAGGTGATGAAATCGCACTGCACCGCCTCGTCCATGTAGTGGGTCGAGACCAGTACGGTGACGCCCATGGCGGAAAGCCGGCGGATCTCGTCCCAGAAGTCGCGCCGTGCCTTGGGGTCGACGCCGGCGGTGGGTTCATCGAGCAGCAGCAGTTTCGGCTCATGCAGCAGGCACGCCGCCAGCGCCAGCCGCTGCTTCCAGCCGCCCGACAGTGAGCCGGCCAATTGCTTCTGCCGGTCGGCGAGCCCGAGATCGGCCAGCGCATGGTCGACCCGTTGTTTCCGCCGGTCGAGCCGGTACATCCGCGCCACGAAGTCGAGGTTCTCGCGGATGCTGAGGTCCTCGTAATACGAGAACTTCTGCGTCATGTAGCCGACCTGCTCCTTGATCTGCTCGGCTTGTTTCCGCACATCGAAACCGAGGCAGGTGCCCTCACCCTCATCCGGCGTCAGCAGCCCGCAGAGCATGCGAATGGTGGTGGTCTTGCCCGAGCCGTTCGGCCCCAGAAACCCGTAGATCGCGCCCTTCGGCACCTGGATGTCGAAATGGTCGACCACCCGCTTCGGCCCGAAATTCTTGGTCAGCCCATGCACATCGATGACCAGCGGCTCGCTCATGGCCGCCGCTCCACCGTCACCGGCTGCCCCGGATGGAGGCTCGCGCCCTCCAGCGTTGCTTCGACCAGGTAGCTCAGCCGCTGCCGCTCATCGCGCGAATAGATCACCGGCGGGGTGAATTGCGGGTCCGAGGCAAAGTAGCTGACCTTCGCGGTCAGCCCATCAGGGCAGCCGTCGCAGCTCACCGCCAGCTGGTCGCCCAGCGCCAACCCGGCCCGCGCCGTCTCCGGCACGTAGAACTTCACCTTCAGCGCCCCCTCCGGCAGGATCGAGATCACCGGTGTCCCCGCCGCGACGATCTCACCGGCATCGAAGAACACCCGCTCGATCCGCCCTGCTGCCGGCGCGGTGATAGTGCGGTCGGCGAGATCGGCATTGGCCTTTTCGGCATCGGCATGCGCTGCCGCCAGGTTGGCTTCCGCCTGCACCTGCTGCTCGCTGCGCGCCGGCAGCTCGGCCACCTTCAGCTGCGCCTCGAGCTGGCGCACCGCCGCTTCGGCGCTGGCGAGGCTCGCCCGGTCCTGGTCGAGCTTCGATTGCGGCACCAGGCCTTCCTTGAACAGCTTTTCGCTGCGCGTGGCGCTGTCCTTGGCGAGATTCATGTCGGCTTGCGCCTTTTGCAGGCTCGCCTGGATGACATCGAGTTCGTCGGCCCGGCTGCCGGTGGTGAGGTTCTTCAGCCCCGCGTCGGCCGCCGCCACCCGCGCCTCGGCGGCCGAGAGCAGCGCGATCTGCTGCTCCGAGCGCAGCCGGAACAGCAGGTCGCCTTCCAGCACCACATCGCCCTCGCGCACCGAAATCGTCTCGATCGGTCCGGCGGTGCTCGACGAGGCATAGACGTAGCGCGCTTCGACGTAGCCGTTATAGCCCGGCGCTTCGGTTGCGCCGAACCCGGGGATCACCAGTGCAATGAGGCCGAACAACCAGGCCAGAAAACCGTCCATCATCGTCTCCGCTTGTCCGGCGCCGAGCGGGCCCCGGCTGCTACCAGTTCGAGCCCAAGAAACAGCGCATGTCCTGATGTTGCGACGATCCCCATCGGCACCAGGTCGTAGGCAACGAAGGTTGGCCAGAACAGCAGGTTGGCGCCGCCCAGCAGCAGGTGAATGGCCGCGGCGGCCCAGTTCCAACCCGCCCCAGCGGTCCGGTGGTTGGCGATCAGCAGCACCGCCGCCAGCATTGCCAGCGCGTGCGCCTCGAAATAGGCGAGGGCGTCGGGGTTGCCGTGGAGCGCTGCCGCCAGAGGGCCCAGATTGAGGAAGTATCCGGCAAGATCGAAGCTTGCCTGTGCCAGTCCCGTCGCCCCGAGCACCAGGCCGTTGCCGAGCAGCAGCACCTGGGCCCAATGCCGACGGGCCGGCACCGGATAGGCTTCGATATAGGTCGTCCACACCGCGTTCATCGCTTCCTCGCTCAGCTCGTTGACCATTGCTTGGCGCTCGGCGGAGCGCTCAGCCCGTCGAACAGGATGGTGAGGTGGTTCTCGACCAGCTTCTCCATGTGCAGCCCGCCTTCCGGCGTGATGCCGAAGATCTCGGCCATCGCCACGTGCAGCATCAGCGGTCCGATGATCGAGCGGATGGTGAGGCTGGGGTCGACCTGCCGCAGGTAGCCCTGCTCGATGCCGCGCCGCAGCAGCCCCTCGACCGCCGGCAGCACCCGGTCCAGCACCTCGCGCCGGTACATTTCGGCAAGGCCCGGAAAGCCCATCGCCTCGCGGAAGATCAGCTTGGGCATCGCCATCACCTTGGGGTCGCCGAACCGGCCGGCCAGCATGGTCAGCACCATGCTGAGCACGACGCGCGGATCGCCCTCGTAATCATGCAGTGTCATCAGCGCCGAATCGGCGATCGGCAGGATGGCCCGCCGCACCAGCCCTTCGAGCAGCGCCTCCTTGGATGGGAAGTAGAGATAGACCGTGCCCTTGCTCAGCCCGGCGCGCTTGGCGATGTCCTCGACCCGGGTCGAGGCGAAGCCCGTCTCGATGAACAGCTCCAGCGCCGCATCCAGCACCTCGTCCGGTCGCGCTTCGGCACGCCGGCGGAACTTCGGTCCGCGCTCTTGATCATTGGTATTCATCGGTCGTGTAACCTTACTGACTGTCCGGTCAGTAAACTAATAACTGACTGGTCAGTCATTTGCAAGGGACCTGATCGACCCCTCCGGCGACGTTGGATCGATGCAACTTTCGACTAACCGGTGATGCTCACGTTGACATCACGCAGGCCAAACGACGCCTGCTCTAAGGTGTATCTGTCCCCGTGCGGCGGACCCCCCAAGCGCGGCCGGTAGCTGAAACCTCCTCAGCCACCGGCCGCGGCTGGTCCGCCAAACCGACGGCCCTCTCCGAACGCCCCCGAAAACGGGGAGGGCCCCTTCGGACCTTTCTGTCTTTGATAGATACGTCCCCACCGGCCCTCATCCCGGCGAATGCCGGGACCCACTGCTCGGACGGTTGGTCGGGCCCGAACCGTGCCGGTCCATCACCGGTGCTTGAGGTTAGATCCGGCCACTAACCCGAGAGGGCGAACGGCGACCGGAGCCTCAGCGCCAAACCGCGCGCCGTCAGCCCTCGCACCACCCCCATCCAGTTAGTTCCGGGTTAACCCTAACCGCCTAGGATCAGCCTTCGATCGGCGCGCCGTCTGCCGCCGGTTCAGCGTTCCGTTTGTAGAGTGTACCAGACGATGCCGGCACAGCACCTGCTCGAAGACGCCCGTCGAGAGACCGCCCCCGCCATAGCGATCCGCATCCCCGTCCGCCTGATGGGGGCCATCATCCTGGGGCTGGTGGCGATCGTGCTGCTGTCCCTCGCCACCTGGCAGGTGGATGATCCGAGCCTTTCCTACGCCTCGGGTGAACCCGCGAGGAACTGGCTCGGCTTCCCGGGCGCCGTCATTGCCGACATGGCGTTCCAGGTCTTCGGCCTCGGCATTCTCACCCTGCTGGTGCCGCCTGCGCTCTGGGGTTGGGGCCTGATTCGCCACCGCGTCCCCTCGCGCATGGGCCTGCGCCTTCTCGCCTGGGTCGCCGCGAGCGTCCTGAGCTGCGGTCTGTTTGCTTTCATTGCCGCGCCGGAGAGCTGGCCGCTGCCCACCGGGCTCGGCGGCCTCATCGGCCAGAGTTTTACCAACCTCGCCGTTCTCGCCACCGGCGCCACGCCGCAGCCGGTGACCGCGATCCTCTTCGCCATCATCATTGCGGCCCCGACCCTGGCGCTGTTCTGGATCGGCATGGGCCTCGGTAGGGTCACCCTGCCCGAGCTGCCCAAGGGCAAGGGCAAGGCCAAGCCGGCCGGCACGAGGGGCGCTGCCGCCGCTGCGCCTGTCGATGACGACGAGCCCGAGCGCGATTCGATCTTTGACGTGATCCTCGGCTACGCCGTGCATCTGGGCTTCTCGGCCCGCACCGCCGTCCGCCGGGCCCGCGCCGGCATCGCCCAGCGCCGGGCTGCCGAGGCGGAAGCCGAAGCCTGGCGCGGCGAAGCGGTCGAGCCGAGCCTCCATGGCCATGCGCCGTCGGCCCCTGCCGGTCGCGCCGAACCCGCTCTCACCGTCGAGCGCCGCTCGATCGTTGCCGCGCATGACGAGCCGCCATTCGACGACTACCCGCCCGAGCCGGATGAAGAAGCCGACATGCCGCGCTGGGAGATGCAGACTCCGCTGCGCGGCCCGATGGCCGCGTCGCGCAGCCCGGCTCCCATGCCGCACGTCCCGGCGGCCCACCAGGCAGCGCCGGTGGTGTCGCCACGCGTCGCCGCGCCGGCGCCCCGGCCGCAGCCCGGCATGCGCGCCGCCCGCGAAGCCCAGGGCTCGTTCCTCGACGAGCCGCATGGCTTCGAGCTGCCCGAGCTGAACCTCCTCACGCCGCCCAAGCACAAGGGCGCCAGCCCCGAGCATGCGCCCGAGCGGCTCGAGGCGATGGCGAGGAAGCTTGAATCCGTGCTCGCCGATTTCGGCGTCAAGGGCGACATCATCAATGTCCGCCCCGGCCCGGTCGTCACCCTCTATGAGCTCGAGCCCGCTCCCGGCATCAAGTCGTCGCGCGTCATCTCGCTGGCCGACGATATCGCCCGCTCGATGAGCGCCATCTCGGTGCGCGTCGCCGTGGTCCCCGGCCGCAACGCCATCGGTATCGAGCTGCCCAACGAGGTGCGCGAGACCGTCTACCTGCGCGAAATGCTGGCCTCGTCCGATTTCGAGAAGATGAAGGGCAAGCTCCCGATCTGCCTGGGCAAGACCATCGGCGGCGAGCCGATCATCGCCGACCTCGCCCGCATGCCGCATCTGCTGATCGCCGGCACCACCGGCTCGGGCAAGTCGGTGGGCATCAACACCTTCATTCTCAGCCTGCTCTACCAGATGACCCCGGAGCAGTGCCGCCTGATCATGATCGACCCCAAGATGCTGGAACTCAGTATCTATGACGGTATCCCGCACCTCCTCACCCCGGTGGTGACGGATCCTTCCAAGGCCGTGGTCGCCCTCAAGTGGGCGGTGCGCGAAATGGAAGACCGCTACCGCAAGATGAGTAAGATCGGCGTGCGCAACATCGATGGCTTCAACCAGCGTGTTGGCGAATCGAAGGCCAAGGGCGAGGTGATCACTCGCACCGTGCAGACCGGCTTTGACCGTGAAACCGGCGAGGCGATCTTCGAGAGCGAAGAGTTCAACCTCGAGCCGCTGCCGTTCATCGTCATCATCATCGACGAAATGGCCGACCTGATGATGGTCGCCGGCAAGGAAATCGAAGGCTCGGTGCAGCGCCTCGCACAGATGGCCCGCGCCGCCGGCATCCATGTCATCACTGCCACGCAGCGCCCGTCGGTCGACGTCATCACCGGCACCATCAAGGCCAACTTCCCCACCCGTATCTCGTTCATGGTGACCTCGAAGATCGACAGCCGCACCATCCTGGGCGAGCAGGGCGCCGAGCAGCTGCTCGGCAACGGCGACATGCTCTACATGGCCGGCGGCGGCCGCATCCGGCGCCTGCATGGCCCGTTCGTCGCCGACAGCGAAGTCGAGGCAGTGGTCAACCACTTGAAGTCGCAGGGCGCCCCGGATTATCTCGATGCCATCGTCGCCGATGAGGACGAGATGGATGAAGGCGGCGCGTCGGGTGGTGACGGTGACGAGTATGGCGGCTCGGGTGACGAGCTCTACGACAAGGCCGTCAACGTCGTGCTGACCGACAAGAAGGTCTCGACCTCCTACATCCAGCGCCGCCTGGCGGTGGGCTACAACAAGGCCGCCACCCTGATCGAACGCATGGAAAAGGAAGGCGTCATCTCCGCCCCCAACCACGCCGGCAAACGCGAAATCCTCGTCGGCAACAATTCCGACGGGTATTGAGCGGGGCCTCTGTTCGAGGCCCCTCTCCGCCGCCAGGCAACGCCCTAAGCTCGGTGTCATCCCTGCGAAAGCAGGGACCCAACTCACAGCCCGCGAAGGTGGATAGATGGGTCCCTGCTTTCGCAGGGATGACACCCGGTGGGTGGGGCACGATCGCTGCGCGCGGGTCGGCCGCCTCGCCCCCCTAGACATAATATTAGTTGCACCTTATATAAGCGTCACCTGATACTGGAGGACGCGACGATGCCTTTCGATCTTACCGCCCACGTCAACGCCATGTCCCGCTCGGTGCGCAACCTCGAGCGCGACGGCAAACCCGCCAAGGCGGTGGTCGCCAGCTGCGTCTACGACACCGACGTCGCCGACCTCTGGGATGCCGTCAGCAACCCCGACCGGCTGCGCCGCTGGTTCTCGCCGGTCAGCGGCGAGCTGAAGCTCGGCGGCCGCTTCCAGGTCGAGAACAATGCCGGCGGCACCATCACCGAATGCGAACCGCAGCGCCGGATCGCCGCCACCTGGGAATTCGCCGGCGCCATCAGCTGGATCACCATCACGCTCGCGCCCGCCGCCGACGGCGCCCGGCTCGAACTCGAGCACGTCGCCTTCATCGATCCGCACTGGGACAGGTTCGGGCCCGGCGCCGTCGGGGTCGGCTGGGACCTCGGCTTCATGGGCCTCGCCCGTCACCTGGCCGAGCCCACCGCCAACCTGCCGCAGGAAGCGGTGGAAGGCTGGCACCTCCTGCCCGAAGCCAAGGCGTTCATACGCAGCGCCAGCGACGGCTGGGGCACCGCGGCGATCACCGCCGGTGAGAACCGCGAGCAGGCATTGACGGCAGCCGAGGCGACGCGGCAGTTCTACACCGGCGAGGCCCCGCCCCCGGAGATGTGATGCACGCGTTCGACGTTCTCGGCGACCCGGTCCGCCGCCGCATCCTCGAGCTGCTCGCCGAACGCGAGCATGCCTCGGGCGAGGTGGTCGAGGTCATTGCCGCCGAGTTCGGCATCAGCCAAGCCGGGGTCAGCCAGCATTTGAAGGTGCTCCGCGAGTCGGGCTTCGCCACCGTACGTCCCGAAGGCACCCGCCGCGTCTACAGGCTCGATGCCGCGCCGCTGCGCGACATCGACGACTGGCTCGACCGCTTCCGTGGCTTCTGGACTCACAAGCTCGCCTCGCTCGCCACCGAGATCGCCCGCGGCAAAAAGGATCGCCAAGGGGGCAACAAGGAGCCGTGATCCGGAACCTTCCCGCTGTTGCCGCAATTGCTGTCTAGAGGCATGCTCCACAAATCAAAGACTTGGAGACGGTCAGCGTTTCGACGAAACGGGTGATCGGCTCCAGACCACAAAGGGAACGTCATCAAGATGATCCGCCGCAGCTTTCTCGCCTTCGCCGCCCTGCTCGCCGCCTTCCCCGCCCTGGCGCAGGAAGCTCGGACACTGACCGACGCTGAACGCGACCTGATCACCCGGATCAACGAGCACAACTCGCTGATCAAGACCATGGTCGGCCGCTTTCTGCAGATCGATACCCGCGGCCAGCGCATCGAGGGCACCTTCTTCCTCGAGCGGCCGGGCAAGATCCTGTTCCGCTACAATCCCCCCTCCTACGAGCAGATCGTGTCGGTCGGCCGCGGCTTCTACGTCGTCGATCGCAAGGAGAAGACCCAGTACGCCTATCCGCAGGACAAGGTACCGCTGCGCCAGTTCCTTGATTCGCAGATCGACCTGTTCAAGGCCAACATCGTCGCCGTCGCCCAATCCGACGACTATTTCTCGATCACCCTGCAGGACGATACCCCCAAAGGCGTGGTGCGGGTCGCACTGGTGTTCGACACCGAGAGCCTCGACATGAAGCAGTGGACGCTCACCGAACCGTCGGGCGCCGAGCTGACCTTTTCGCTTTATGATGTCGAAAAGGACGTCGCCATTCCAAAATCCTACTTCTATATCGACCCGACCTTCCGCTCGAAGGCGGCCCCTCCCGACGCCTGAGCAATCACGCGGCGTTTCCGGCTTTACGCCCCCTGCCCCGCTCTGCATAAGAGGCGCCTCACATTCCTGAGGCGCCTTTTTCATGCCGACGAGCTTTGCCACCTGGAACATCAATTCGGTCCGCCTGCGGCTGCCGATCGTCCTCGATTTCCTGCGCCAGTACGACCCCGACGTGCTGTGCCTGCAGGAGATCAAATGCCTCAACGACCAGTTCCCGCGTAACGAGTTCACCGCCGCCGGCTACCCGCACCATGCCGTACATGGCCAGAAGGGCTATCACGGTGTCGCCATCGTCTCGAAGCACCCGCTGACCGACATTTCCTCGCGCGTCTTCTGCGAGATCGAGGAAAGCCGTCACGTCTCGGCGCTGGTCGATTTCGGCCAGGGCTCTGAGTTCGGCCCGCTCACCGTCCACAATTTCTACATCCCAGCCGGCGGCGATCTCGCCGATCCCGAACTCAACCCCAAGTTCAAGCACAAGCTCGGCTTCCTCTCGGAGCTCAAGAGCTGGTTCGGCGAGGACCACTTCAAGCAGCGCCAGCTGATCTGCGGCGACTTCAACATCGCCCCGCTGGAACACGACGTGTGGAGCCACAAGCAGCTGCTCGACGTCGTCAGCCACACGCCGATCGAGACCGAAGCGCTCAACGCGCTGCTGAGCGGCGGTCACGGCTGGGTCGACGTGGTGCGCAAGTACTTCCCGGCCGAGGAGAAGCTCTATTCCTGGTGGAGCTACCGCGCCAAGGATTGGCAGGCCGCCAACAAGGGCCGCCGCCTCGACCACATCTGGACCACCGCCGACGTCGCCGCCCACACGGCCGGCGCCGAGATCATCAAGCCGGCGCGCGGCTGGAGCGACAAACCCTCCGACCACGTCCCGGTGATCGCCCGCTTCGCGTGAAGCCTGAGCAGAGGAAACCCACCATGTCGCGAAAACTCGTCAGCTCCGGCTCCTACCTCGAACCGGTGATCGGCTTTTCCCGCGCTGTCCGCGTCGGCAAAATTGTGGCCGTCGGCGGCACCGCTCCGATCAGGCCCGAAGGCGGCACCGCCGCCATCGGCGACGTCTACGGCCAGACCAGGCGCTGCCTCGAGATCATCGCCAAGGCACTGACCGATGCCGGCTCGAGCCTCGAGCATGTCACCAGGACCCGCATCATCCTCACCGACATCGCGCTGTGGAAAGACGCTGCCCGCGCCCACGCCGAGGCCTTTGCCACCATCCGTCCGGTGACCACGCTGATGCAGGTCACCGCCTTCGTCGATCCCGACTGGCTGGTCGAAATCGAAGTCGACGCGGTGATTCCCGACTGATTCACGTGGAACAGCCACCGGTTGTGTGCTCGGGGCACCGACCATGGCGAGTTTGCCACGAGGCAGCACCCCTAAACTCGGTGTCATCCCTGCGAAAGCAGGGACCCAACTCGCCGCGGCGCAGGTGGATGGATGGGTCCCTGCTTTCGCAGGGATGACAGCCGGTGGGTGGGCACGAACATAGCGCCCATGGGCCTTCGCCGGGTGACACCGTGGGTGAGGCAGGTGGCCCAAGCCTATCCACCTACCCCTTGCCGAAGCGCTCCCGGGAGCCTTCGATCGCGCCGAGATAGCTGGTCAGTTCCCGCCGGATCCGGTCGGCGGCCCGGCCGGCCAGGTCCGGATACTGGTTCGCCAGCTTCATGAACGCTGTGCGCGGCACGAACAGCGTCTCCACCGCGTCCACCGCCCGGATCGTCACCGGCCGCGGCTTGGGGATGACCAGCGCCATGGCGCCGAGTACCGCACCGACATCGTGGATCAGGTAGGGGTTGTTCTCGGCGCCATCCTGCGTGCTCGACACCGTGCCCGAGACCAGCACATGCGCGCCTTCCGGCTGGTCGCCGGAGGCATAGATGACGCTGCCGGGGCGGAACTTCTTCCGTTCCGAGGCGAACGCGAGCAATCGCCGCTGCTCGGCGTCGCAGATTTCGAAGAAATCCGCACGTCCCAGTATCGTCGCCGCGTCGTCGAGTTGCATCCCGCCCTATTCCCGGACCGCCGGCAACATACCCGGCGCTTCAGCGCCCGGTTGTGCCGCGGCCCTCGATATAGAGCATTTCTTGCCGCTGTCAGGAATCCCTTTTGCCGCGTCGGCCCACGCGGCAAAAGTTATGCACTGGCTGGCGCGCAGCCTCGACGCCTTACGGCACCAGCCGATAGCCGCCGTCTTCCGTTACCAGGAGGCGCGCATTGGATGGGTCCCGCTCGATCTTCTGGCGCAGCCGATAGATGTGCGTTTCCAGCGTATGCGTGGTGACCCGGTTATTGTAGCCCCACACTTCCTTGAGCAGGATCTCGCGGGTGATGGTCTTGGGACCCTGCCGGTAGAGATACTTGAGGATCGAGGTTTCCTTGTCGGTCAGCCGCACCTTGGCCCCGTCAGGCGCCTCGAGCAGCTTGGCCGCCGGCTGGAAGCTGTAGGGCCCGATGGTGAACACCACGTCCTCGCTCTGGTCGTGCTGGCGCAGCGAGGCGCGGATGCGCGCCAGGAGCACCGAGAAGCGGAACGGCTTGGTCACATAGTCATTGGCGCCCGACTCGAGCCCGAGGATCTCGTCGGAATCGCTGTCCTGCGCGGTCAGCATGATGATCGGGCTCTTAAAACCCTCGCGCCTGAGGATCTTCACTGCCTCGCGGCCGTCCATATCGGGCAGCCCGACATCGAGCAGCATCAGGTCGACATGGGCGCCGCGGACCTTGCCCAGCGCATCCGACGCCGATTCCGCCTCCACCAGATCGAACTCGCGATAATGCGTCAGCTGATCGATCAAAGTCTTACGCAGGTCGGCATCGTCGTCGACAATCAGGATGCGCCGTCTGTTCATGTGAGGTACCCCAAGCCATTGGCTTCGAATTGCTGAGTTATTGCCGGACCTTGCGGCCCGCCAATCAAAATGGCGTGAGACCGCCGCGAGATGAGAAACGTGATTTGACACAGATTGGTTTCACCCTCGATCGCCAGTCTTAGCCACGCGATGCTGACGGGAAGCTGACAATTGGCTGACAGCCAACAAGTCGGCGCCGAACCCCCTGACATGCTGGCCCGGCGAGCGTGATCGCCCCGCTCTGCGGTCGTGACCACCGGGGTGCGGTTGACAGGCAAACGATCGGGGCATATCACTACGTCGGTTTAACGTAAAACTACGCCGCTCCCACGCAGATCGATCGAAGCAAGAATCGTCGCGCGGAACCACGGGCCGGCCGGTTTAACGCAAAACCGATGAGCTGCACCCGGCTCTCAGAGGAGGATCTGCGACTTGGCACGGGCCACGATCAAGGACATTGCGCTCGCCGCGAACGTCTCGCCGATGACCGTTTCCAACGTCATCAACGGCCGCCGCGCCAAGGCCTCGGAGGAGACCATCGAGCGCATCATGGGGGCGGTGAAGACGCTGGGCTACCGCCCCAACATGAGCGCCCGCAGCCTCGTCTCCAACGCCTCGCGCATGGTTGGGGTGATCATCCCGTTCACCGAAAACCAGAACCAGCTGCTGCTCGACAACCCGTTTTATGCCGAGATGATCTCCGGCATCGAAAGCGCTCTGCGCGCCAACGGCTATTACATGATGCTGTCGGGAGTGGGTGAGAGCAACGCCCAGCTCGACACCCTCTCGCACTGGAACATGGACGCGCTGATCGTGCTCGGCGTCTATCGTGAAGCGCTATACGATCGGCTGCGCGAACTCGCCCTGCCGACGCTGTTGATCGACAGCTATATCGACGACCCCAGCTTCTACCGCCTCGGCGTCGACGACGAGGCCGCTGCCTACCGCGCCACCAAGTACCTGATCGGCAAGGGCCACTCGGGGGTGGCGCTGGTGACCGGTGTGATCCGCACCGACGGCGTCATCGAGCACCGCGTCGACGGCTACAAGCGGGCATTGGCCGAAGCCGGCATCGGCTTTGATCCGGCCCGCATCCTCTCCGGCTCAGTCACCTTCGACTGGGGCGCCGAGGCCGCTGCAGGGCTGGTGGCGCTCCGCGACACCACCGCCGCCTTCTGCACCGCCGACCTGATCGCGGCCGGCCTCCTCGCCGGCCTGCATCGGCTCGGCAAGCGCATCCCCGAGGACTACTCGGTGATGGGTTTCGATAACCTCTCGATCTCGCGCATGGTCTACCCGGCGCTCACCACCGTCGATCAATCGATCCTCGGCAAGGGCCAACTCGCCGGCCGGCTGATCAGCGCCATCCTCAACAAGACCGACGCCCCGCGCGACAGTTTTGTCGATGTCGCCATCGTCGAGCGTGACAGCGTCAGCCAGCGAGGGGCGAGATGAGCCCTGCCGCCGATCGCTCGAAGTATCTCGCGCTGGCCGTGCTGCTGCTACCCAGCCTTGCCGGCATGGTGGTGTTCCTGATGGCGCCGGTACTGTCCTCGCTGGTGCTCAGCTTTTCCGAATGGGACCTGATCGGCGAGATCAGCTGGGTCGGCATCGACAACTACGTCACCGCGCTCGCCGACCCGGCCGTGCTCGGGGCGCTGCGCAACACCCTCACCTTCATCCTCGGCTACCTGCCCTCGGTGGTGATCATCGCGCTCGGGCTCGCCTTGCTGCTCAACCGCCGCATCCGTGGCCGCGTCGTCTTCCGCGCCATTTACTTCGTGCCGGTGGTCACCTCCTGGGTTGCCGTGTCGCTGATCTGGAAGTGGCTGCTCAACCCGCAATACGGGCTGGTCAATTTCGCGCTCGGCGCCGTCGGCATCAAAGGGCCGGGCTGGCTGTTCGACCCGGCCTGGGCAATGACCGGCGTCATCCTCACCTCGGTGTGGAAGGATATCGGCTTCGTCACGGTGATCTATCTGGCCGGCCTGCAGGATATTCCCGAGCCGCTCTACGAAGCCGCCGCGCTCGATGGCGCGACGCCCTGGCAGCGGTTCTGGTCGATCACCTTCCCGATGCTGGCGCCGACCACGTTCTTCGTCACCACCATCTCGCTGATCTCGTCGTTCCAGGTGTTCGACCAGGTCTGGATCATGACCCAGGGCGGCCCGGCCGGCGCCACCTCGGTGATGGTCGAGCTGATCTACAAGAACGCCTTCAGCTACTACAAGATGGGCTACGCCTCCGCCATCTCCTGGGTGCTGTTCGCTCTGATCTTCGCGGTGACCATCGCGCAGAACCTGTTGCAGAAGAAGCTGGATCGGTCCGATGGCTGAGCCGGCGAACCCCACGGTGACGACTGATCTCACCACACCCACCGGGTCATTCCCGCGGAAGCGGGAACCTCTGTTGGCTGAGCGTGCGGCAGACACCGCAAACGGAGGTTCCCGCTTTCGCGGGAATGACTCCGTGCTCGAGAGGAAGCGCCGAGGCGTGACCCTCCCCGACCTCGCCACCTACGCCATCCTCATCGCCGGCGCGGTGGTCATGCTGCTGCCCTTCGCCTGGATGGTCTCTACCTCGCTGAAGACCGCCGGCGCCACCTTCGTCACCCCGCCTAACTGGCTGCCCGACCCGGCGACATCAGACAACTACGCAAAAGTGTTCGACAGCGCCCCGGTCGGCCAGTTCCTCTTCAACTCGATCTTCGTCTCGGTCACCTCGACCGTGCTGATGGTGCTGTTCTGCGCCATGTCGGGCTACGCCTTCGCGCGCATCGAATTCCGCGGCCGCACCGTGCTGTTCTACGCCTATCTGGCGACGCTGATGATCCCGCAGCAGGTGACCCTCACCCCGCTCTTCATCATCATGAACTGGCTCGGCTGGACCAATTCCTACCAGGCGCTGATCCTGCCCTCGAGCTTCGGCGCCTTCGGCACGTTCCTGCTCCGGCAGTTCTTCCTGCGGCTGCCCAAGGAGATCGAGGAAGCCGCTTTCATCGATGGCGCCGGCTATATCCGGATCTTCTTCACCATCGCCATCCACCTGGCGCGCCCGGCGCTCGCCACCCTCGCGGTGTTCGCCTTCATGGCCAGCTGGAACAGCTTTTTGTGGCCGCTGATCATCACCACCGACCAATCCATGATGACCCTGCCGCTGGGCCTTAGCGCCCTGCAGGGCCGCTGGACCACTGACTGGAACGTGCTGATGGCCGGCGCAGTAATCGCCACGCTGCCGATCATCGCCGTCTACGTCTTCGCCCAGCGCTTCATCATCAAGGGCCTGTCCCACACCGGGCTCAAGTAACGAACCCAAAGAAACGACCAAGGTCTCAAGGAGGAGAAAAGACCATGCTGCGTAGAACGTTCACCGGGCTGCTGCTCGCCAGCGCCCTCATCACCCCGGCTCTCGCCGAGGACGTGACCATCAAATACATGACCTTCTCGGCGGCGCCGAATTATCTGAAGGAACTCGACGCCACCATCGCCGCGTTCGAGGCCGAGCATCCGGGCATCAAGGTCACCTATGAGACCGCCGCCTGGGACGCCTATTTCACCAAGCTGCAGACCGTCGTTGCTGCAAAGCAAGCGCCCGACGCCTTCGAACTCAACTTCGAGAATTTCGTCACCTATGCGGAAAAGGGCGCGCTCGCCGACCTCACCCCGCTGATTGCAGCTGATACCGGCTTTTCGACCTCGGTCTACAACCCGACCGCGCTCGCCGCCTTCGCTGAGGATGGCAAGCAATATGGCCTCGTCGAAAGCTTCTCCAACGTCGTCCTGTTCTACAACAAGGACCTGTTCGACGCCGCTGGCGTTGCCTACCCGACTGCCGACTGGACTTGGACCGAAGAGCTCGCCGCGGCGCAGAAGCTGACCAATGCCGGCGCCGGCGTCTGGGGCGATTTCGCCCCGATCCAGTTCTGGGAATTCTACAAGACCATCGCCCAGAATGGTGGTTCGATCCTCTCGCCCGACAAGAAGACCGTCACCATCGACTCGCCGCAGAATATCGAGACGCTCACCTGGATGATCGACAAGGTGTCGACTTACAAGGTCACCCCGTCCGACGTCGAAATGGCCGGCCAGTCCTCGGAGGATCTGTTCAAGGCCGGCAAGATCGCCATGCTCCGCACCGGCATCTGGCTGCTCGGCGATTTCACCGAGAATGCCAAGTTCAACTGGGATATCGCGCTCGAGCCGGGCAAGACCAGCAAGGCGCACCACTTCTTCGCCAATGGCGTCGCGGTTTCGGCCAATAGCGCCCACCCGGCCGAAGCCTACCAGTGGATCAAGTTCCTGACCTCGTCGAAGGCCGCCGTCGACCTCCGCATCGCCGCCGGCTGGGAACTCCCTGCCGTCTCCGATGCCGCCGCGGTGCAGGGCTATCTCGACCAGCCGGTCCCCGAAAGCCGCGAAGTGGTGTTTCAGGCGCTCGACACCGCGGTGGTGCCGCCGGTGATCGGCAACTGGAACCAGCTGACCGACGCGGTGGGCAAGGAACTCGAAGCCGCCAAACTCGGCCAGAAGACGCCGGAGCAGGCGCTGAAGGACGCCAAGGCGGCGATCGAGGGGTTGCTCTAAGCGCATGGAGTTCCGGGCCACCCCCACCCTCATTCCCTCCCCACAAGGGGGAGGGAGGCGATAGCTGGACGGCCTCGGTTCTTACGTCTCCCTCCCCCTTGTGGGGAGGGATCAAGGGTGGGGGTGGCCGCAGACACCGGCACCCGCCCCATCACAGTTTGCCTCCCAAAGGGCAAGGCCGGGAGTCCCCGGGCTCTCGGCCACTCACACCGGAACCAGCCATGACCACCGACGCTCGCGAACCCGCCCTTGCCACCCGCCACCCCTGGTTCTTCGCGCTCTATGCCGAGCTGCTGCGTGACCCGGCCCCGGTCGCCCCGCAGATCGCCGCGCGCCTCACCGACGCCGATCCCACCGATCCGGTCGAAGCCGCGCTCGCCCTCTACCTCGCCGCCCTCACCGGCAACCTGACGCTGCTTCGCTCCGCCAAGGCCACGGCACTGCGCACCTCCATCACTGCGCGCCTCGAGCGCGAACTCTCGCCCAACCAGAACCATTTCACCGACACCTGGGTCGTGGCGCTGTGGGCCGCCGCCCTGCGCGAGACCAACCACCTGTCGCGTGACGAGAGCACCACGCGCCTCGTCGGCCGGGTGAAGAACCACGTCTATGCCAACCATGTGCGCCTCGGCGCGCTGATGTCGTCCTCCGACAAGACAACGCTCGAGTTCGACGTCCTCCTCGCCGCCGTGCCCTTCGGCCTGTTCGACTGCGAGGACCTGGTGCTGGTCGACGCGGTCCGCGCCCTCACGGCACCCGATCGCCTGGCGAGCGCCACACCGGCCGACCGCCAGCTCCTCGCCTGGTACTATGCCGAGCAGGGCAGCTACGCCAAAAGCCGAAAGCTGCTCGCCGCGACGCCGGCGCCCATCGTCGCCCAGCGCCTCAAGACCCTCGGCCAGCTCGAGGCCCGCTTCATCCGCCACGCCCCGGACGGCAATGGCAACCGCTACGAGCCGCTGCTCGAAGAGCGTTTCCCCAAACTGATCACCGATACCGACGAGGTGATCGTCCGCGCCCAGGCCTCGCCGCTATCGGCGGACGAGCCGCTCGAGCTCGTTGTCGGCGCAACTGCTATTGCCGGCAGCTTCAAGGGCGATTGCTGGGAGTTCATCCTCCCTCGCACACCTCAGGGATCGCTGGTCGAATACCGTATCCGCTTCACCGAGCATCCGGAGGTCATCCAGGGACCGTTCGTCTACGAGACGCTTCGGCGCCGGCAGCAGGGCAGCGCCCCGGTGCGCGTCACCGTCATTGACGGCCGCATCGACATCACCCCAAGTGCCGGCGACACGACGCTCCCGCTGCAACTGGGCGCCGTCGCCCTCACCGATATCTCCTGGCTCGAGGCCCGCGACGGCACCATCCGTGAGATTTCCGCCACCCTCACCCACCCGCCCTGCGGCTGGTACGGTTTCGGTGAGCGCTACAACGCGCTGAACCAGGCGGGCAACCGCGTCGACCAGTTCGTCTACAACCAGTACAAGGAACAGGGCTTACGGACCTATATGCCGATGCCGGTCGGCTATACCGACGCCGGCTTCGGCCTCCATCTCGCCACCGATTCCTATTCCTGGTTCGACCTCGGCATAGCAGGGGAAACCCGCTTCGGGGTCGAAGCCGCCCACCTCGCCATCGACCTCCTGACCGGCTCCGTCACCGCGCAGGTCAGCCAGTTCATGGCGCTCACCGGCGACCCCGCACCTGTTCCCGTCTGGGCGCTCGGCCCCTGGATGTCCTCGAACAACTGGGACAGCGAGGCCGAGGTACGAAAGCAGGTGGCGCTCACCCTCGAGCACGAGATCCCGGCCACGGTCCTCGTCATCGAAGCCTGGTCGGACGAAGCGACCTTCTACATCTTCAACGACGCCCAATACGCCGAAAAGCCAGGCGCCGAGGCCTTCACCTATGGTGATTTCAGCTTCCCCGAATGGGGTCGCTGGCCCGACCCCAAAGGCCTCGCCGCGCATCTCCACGATAACGACCTGCGGCTGATCCTGTGGCAAATCCCGATCATCAAGCAGTCCCCGGCGCTGAAGCACCTGCAGAAGCGCAATGACGAAAGCCATTTCTTCGCCGAAGGGTTTGGCGTGAAACATCCCGACGCCACGCCGCTGCGGTTGCCCGAAGGCTGGTTCAAGGACAGCCTGCTGATGGATTTCACCAACCCCGCCGGCCGCGATTGGTGGTTCTCGAAGCGCCAGTATCTGATCGACGAGCTCGGCGTCGATGGTTTCAAGACCGACGGCGGCGAGATGGTCTGGGGCAAGGACCTCGCCTTCGCCGACGGCCGTACCGGGCTCGAGCACCGCAACGCTTACCCGCGCGACTACATCTCGGCCTATTACCGCTTCGCCCAGCAGAATGGCGGGATCTGCTTTTCGCGCGCCGGCTATACGGGAGCGCAGACCTTCCCGGCCCATTGGGCCGGCGATGAACGCTCGACCTGGGATGCGTTCAAACGCTCGATCCTCGCCGGCCTCTCAGCCGGCATGTCGGGGGTGATCTTCTGGGGCTGGGACCTTGGCGGCTTCTCCGGCGAAGTGCCGAGCGCCGAGCTTTACGTGCGCTCGGCCGCCATGGCGTGTTTCTCCCCCATCATGCAGTACCACGCCGAGAGCAAGGCCGAATTCAACCAGGACCGTACCCCCTGGAACATCGCCGAACGCTCCGGCGACGCGCGGGCGCTCAGCGGCTACCGCTTTTTCGCCAACCTCCGCATGTCGCTGCTGCCTTATCTCCAGCGCGAGACCGCCTGGTGCGTCGCCGAAAAGCAGCCGCTGCTGCGCGCCATGCTGCTGGATTTCGAGGGCGATCGCCGTGCGGCCGGGCTGTGGGACCAGTACATGTTTGGCCGCGACCTGCTGGTCGCCCCGATCATTGGGGAGGGCGATACCGCCCGCGAAGTCTACCTGCCCGAGGGCCGCTGGTGGCACCTGTTCCAGAACCGCTGGTATGACGGCGGGCAAACCCACCAGGTCGCGGCTCCGCTCGAAGAGATCCCGGTCTTCCTCCGTGAAGGCGCCGCCCTCCCCCTGGCCTTCCAGCACGAAGCCCGCCTCGGCGCCAGGATGCCCTCCGACCTCGATGCCGCCGGGACCTCGGTCCTCCTCGTCGCCGGCCTCGAGCACAGAACCACGCTCCAGCACCACGGCTTCCAAATCGCGGTATCCGATGACGCCGTGCGCGTCATCTCCAAGGGCTCTCGCCCGATCAAGCTGGCCTTCACCGACCCGCCGGCCCGGCTCGAACTGAACGGCATCGCCCAGCCCCCGGCGACCCTCGCGTTGTCCGGTGCTGAGCTGACGATGTTCGAGCTGCAGGCAGTTTGATCGACACAGCAGCCGCAACCTGAGGGTCTTATGACGCCATAGGAGTGCGGCCGGGCCGCGTCAGGGGTGCATCCTTGCTCCCTTGGCCACCTTGTCGACGATCTTCCGCTCGGCCCGCAGCCCGATGCCGACGACCCTTGCATCCTCCGGTGCGAACCGCGCGAACACTTCGCGGTTGGCCGCATCATGGCCGGTCGAGAACATTTCCTCGATATAGGCCGAGGTCACGATGCCGCGCTCCAGGGCGCGCCGATGGATGCTTCGCATCGCTTCGGCATCCGCCGCGAGGACGATCACCGGCTGCACCGACAGCGAACTGAAGCGGTTGCCGGCGCCATCGATATAGGGCTCGCCGATAATTTCGGGGTGCTGAGCCGTAATTCCGGCGGCAAGAAATGCGGTAACATTGAGCGCTTGCCACGGTGCGAGATCCTCGCGCAGAACGATGGCGATCTTGGTGTCGAACATGGTGGAAACCCGGAACAGAGGTGCTGACGTGCCGCCGGTCCTAGGCGCAGAGACCGGTATCGGTCTTGAACGTTTGTGCAGCGCGGCCGCCGACGTCGTGCGCTCCGCGCCCGGCTATCCGGGCATGGAGCGGATCGAGGCGCGGTTCCTCGGCAATGCCTATGCCCGACACCGGCACGATACCTATGCGCTCGGCGTGACCCTGCGCGGGGTGCAGAGCTTCTGGTACCGCGGCGAAGTCCGGGCCTCGCTGCCCGGCCAGGTCATCATCCTCCACCCCGACGAGATCCACGACGGCGGCGCCGGCACCGAACAGGGCCTCACCTACCGCATGCTCTACCTCGACCCGGCGCTGGTGCAGGCCGGATTGCAGAATGCCGGCCTGCCCTTCGTTGCCGCCCCTGTGGTCGACGACATGGCGCTCCGTTCGGCGCTGCTCGAAGCTTTTGGCGACATGGACAACACCCTCGAGCCCCTGCTGGCCGACCAGGTGGTGGCCGAGCTCGCCGAAGGCCTCTTGCGTCGTGCCGACGCGCCGGCGAAGCGAGCATCGCTGCTCGACCTGGTGGCGCTGGCGCGGGTGGCGGAGCTCCTCAACCATGCCGGACTGCAGTCGATCCGCTCCGATGAGCTCGAAGCGGTCTCCGGCCTCGATCGCTTCACGCTCTCGCGCCAGTTCCGGGCCCGCTTCGGCACCAGTCCGCACCGCTACCTGACCATGCGTCGGGTCACCGAAGGCCGACGCCTGCTTGCGGCAGGCCAGTCCATAGCCGCTGTCGCCGCCGAGACTGGCTTCGCCGACCAGAGCCACTTCCACCGCCACTTCCTCAAGGCTTTCGGCATGACCCCCGGCCGCTGGCAGCGCCTGGTCATTGCGGCCTGAAGCCGGTTCGGCATGCCGGACGGACGCTATGACGCCATAGCATCCGCCTCACGCCTAGGAGAACATCAGGCGATCCTTGATCCGGCGCACGTCGGTATAGTCACGCAGCCACCAGGGGTCCTGTCCCGCGGCGGCGGGCGGAAACTTCAGCTGCAGCTTGGTGCCGGCGGCCTTGGCCTCCTGCTGGGCGATGCGGAAGTGATAGTGGTCGAACATCCGCAACGCCTCGACCATGTAGGACACCGCGATCCGCCGATCGCGCGCCAGGATCAGGTTCTCGCCATTGGTGTCGTCTGCAGCTTTCGAGAAATTGTAGGAGCCGAGATAGACCCGGGCCGTCGGCTTGTCGAAATCGATCACCACGAACTTGTGGTGCATGCGGTTGCCACTGCCGCCCACCGGCTCTGCCTTGAACGGCGCCGGGGTCCTGCCCTTCAGCAGCGCGGTGGGAAACACCGCGGGCGGGTTGCCGTCCGGCTTCTGCACATCGAGCCCACCGACTTTCTTGTCGGAAATGCCGTAGACGAACCGCTGGTTGTTGTCGCGCACCCGCCCTACGGCGTCCCGAATGACCCCGGGCGTCTGCCAGAGGAAAGCCAGCGAGAACAGCAGGCTCGACTTGGCGCTGTCGATATCGGCGGCGATCTTCTTGAGCTGCGCATTGGCTGGCGCATGCGGCGAGAACGTCGCCTTGACGTCGACCCCGGCGATCCCCAGGTCCCGCCACAGGGCCGAGCGGCTGGTGGCAAAACCGGCCTCGGTCCAGAAATCCTCGAACGCCTCGCGAAACACCGTGACCGGCGCCGCGCCGGTGAAGATCATGGCGTTGTTCGACTGCACATAGAAGCCGCGCCAGCTGAAATTGGTGGAGCCGCCGATGGCCTTCTTCACCTGGGCGCCGTCGACCACGATCATCTTGTTGTGCTGCAGCCTGCCCATATTCTGGCGCTTGACGTTGGCCGCCCCCGCCGAAGCGATGAGCAGGTCAGCCGACTGGGTTTCCCCCGAATGCGCGTCGCCGTGGTCGCCCTCATCGTCGATGATGATCCGCAGTCGCGGCCCCAATTGCCGCAGCTTATCGACAAAGCCCTTCTCGCTGAGGTCGTAGGCGACGACGAATACCTTGGCGCCCGGGTCGGCGATCGCTTCGTCGAGGGTCTCGTAGATCGCGTGGCGCCCTTCGAACCCCATCCAGGTGAGCGCCTCCTCGGTCTTGGGATGGGTCGGCGTGAAGGTCAGCCCGTCATCGGCACTCGCGGGCAGCAGCGTCGAGATCGACCCATGCTTCTCGTACCGATCGACGAAGGCCTGCGAGGAGACGAAGCCGCGTGTATAGGCAATGTTGATCGCCCCCGGATAGGTCTCTCGCCTGAGCTCGATATCGGCCAGCTGCGGCTCGCCGTAGCTGAGTTGCCCATCGTCGGCCATGAACACCGGCGTCACCATGTAGGTGTACTCGCCCGGAATCTCGGCATTGAAGGGGAAGTGCACCCAACGAAACTTCTGGATCGGCGAGAGCCGTGACGACAGCTTGTTGGGATTGACCGCACCGCCCGGCCCCGGGAAGGCGATCCGGTTATGCACGGCGAGGAAGCGCGTGCCGCCGGGCACCCGGTACTCGATGGCAAAGCCGACAAAATCCTCAGGTGGCTTGCCGTTGCGCCAATTCATGGCCAGCAGCGCCATGCCGTCACCGCGGTGCACCTTCAACGTAAACAGTGCCGCGGCATTCTTCCCCGTAACCTGAAACTCGCCAGCCATTCCGCTGCTCCCGAAAGCACAAGCGGCGCCTTGCCACCATGGCAGGCACTCACCTCGGACAGAGACATGTGGATCGTAAGTATCGGCAGAGACGCGGACGCTATCACGACCCGACGACAACGAAAAGCAGTGTCATGTAAGCTTCACACTCCGAATATCGACGCCGACATACGAAGTAACCCTGCGTGAAGTATTGCTTTCCAGAAGGGTCGCAGTGCGGTTCTATGGCGTCATAGCAGCTCGGGGACCGCGGCTAGCCCTGCCTTGGCAACCCCGTCAGCAGCCGCCCGAGCCTGGCCAGTTCCACGCCGCGCCTCGCCGCGTTGCCGGCGATGATCTCGATCAGAAACCGGCGGTGGCCGACGATATCGGCGATGGATCCGCCAGCCAGCGCGGCAAGCGTGCGATCCCGGCCGGCATCCTCATCCAGCACGGCAAGACCGTCCGCCAACCTGAGGCACTCGGCGATCGGTGCTGCGCTCTCCAGCCCGGTGCGATGGTCGTGCGCCGCGATCGCCATCAGCGCCTCATCCGGCAGCCGCCCCTTCAGCCACTCCGCCGCCAGCACGCCATGCCGGCGCCAGTCGCCGTCGACGGCAAAATAGTCGAGATCGTGCGCCAGCCCGACGATCCGCCACAGCCCGGCATCGGCGCCGAGTTCGGTTGCCAGACACTGCATCAGGAGGCCAACGAAGCGCGAATGTGCAGCTCTTGGGCTCGCGCCCAGCCGCTCGGCCACCAGTTGCTCCGCCTCGGCGAGGCCGAGCCGGCCGGCACTCATCCCCGATGCCCGAACAGCGCGCTGCCGACCCGCACATGCGTCGCGCCCATGGCGATCGCCGTCTCGAAATCGCTGCTCATCCCCATCGACAGCTTCTCGACCCCAGCGTCGCGCGCCAGCGACGCCAGGTGCGCGAAATACGGCCCGGCCGGATCGGCCTCGGGCGGAATGCACATCAGCCCGATCACATCGAGGCCATGCAGATCCTTGCAACGGCCGACGAACGCCGCGGCGTCGGAAGGCGCGATCCCGGCCTTCTGCTCCTCGAGCCCGATATTGACCTGCACGAAAACCGGCAGGCGCCGGCTCGCCCGCTTCATCTCCTCCGCCAGCACACCCGCCAGCTTGTCGCGGTCGACGGTCTGGATCACGTCGAACAGCGCCACCGCTTCGCGCGCCTTGTTGGTCTGCAGCGGGCCGATCAGATGCAATTCTATGCCGTCATAGGAAGCCCGCAGCTCCGGCCACTTTTCCTTGGCCTCCTGCACGCGGTTCTCCCCGAACACCCGCTGCCCAGCGTCAAGAAACGGCCGGATTGCTGCGGCATCGAAGGTTTTGGAGACAGCGACCAGCTCCACCCGATCCGGCGGCGGGCCGAAGCGCTGGTGCGCCCGCTCGATCCGGGCGCGGATGATTTCGAGACTTTCCGGGGCGTTCTGCATGGCCCTCTCTGTTGACCGGTTAACGGAATTCTGATGAAGGTCCGGTAGCCAAAAACCCCCAATAACGCAACGTAATCTGCGGCTTTAAGGACTTCCCGAAGTGACTGGTAGAACGACCGAGCGCTACAATCCGCGTGTCGAAGAGCCACGCTGGCAGAAGGCCTGGGAGGACGGCAAGTCCTTCGAGGTCAAACACGATGATAGCCGCAAGCCCTACTACGTGCTCGAGATGTTCCCCTACCCCTCGGGGCGCATCCACATGGGGCACGTGCGCAACTATACCATGGGCGACGTTTTAGCGCGCTATATGCGCGCCATGGGCCGCAATGTGCTGCACCCGATGGGCTGGGACGCCTTCGGCCTGCCGGCCGAGAACGCCGCCATGCAGAACAAGGTCCACCCCAAGAGCTGGACCTATGCCAACATCGCCGCGATGCGCAAACAGCTGAAGTCGATTGGTCTCGGCATCGACTGGAGCCGCGAGTTCGCCACCTGCGACGTCGAGTACTATTCCAAGCAGCAGAAACTGTTCCTCGATTTCCTGCGCGAGGGGCTCGTCACCCGCAAGAAATCCAAGGTCAATTGGGACCCGGTCGATATGACCGTGCTCGCCAACGAGCAGGTCGTCGATGGCCGCGGCTGGCGCTCCGGTGCGGTTGTGGAACAGCGCGAACTCAACCAGTGGGCCTTCAAGGTCTCCGATTTCGCCGAAGATCTGCTGGAAGCGCTCGATACCCTCGACCACTGGCCCGAAAAGGTGCGCGTCATGCAGCGCAACTGGATCGGCAAATCCGAGGGCCTGCGCCTGCTGTTCGAGCTGACCGAGCAATGGCAGAAATTCAGCTCGATCGAGGTGTTCACCACTCGCCCCGACACTATCTTCGGCGCCTCCTTCATCGCCATCTCGGCTGATCATCCGCTGGCCCAGAGCCTCGCGGGCAACCCTGAGGTCGCGGCCTTCATCGCCGAGACCCGCCGCCACGGCACGGCCACCGAGACCATCGACAAGGCGGAAAAGCTCGGCATCTTCACCGGGTTGCACGTGAAGCACCCGGTCAAGCCCGGCGCTACGCTGCCGGTCTACATCGCCAACTTCGTGCTGATGGATTACGGCACCGGCGCCATTTTCGGCTGCCCGGCGCATGACCAGCGCGACCTCGATTTCGCCCGTCGCTACGACCTGCCGGTGCTCCCGGTGGTGCTGCCAGAGGGCGCTGACCCAGCAACTTTCGAAGTCGATTCAGAGGCTTACAACGGCCCAGGCCGCATCTACCACTCCGAGTTCCTTGACGGGCTCGAGATCGATGCCGCCAAGAAAGCCATTGCCGCGCACTTCGCCGAGCGCACCGTCGACAACCTGCCGCAGGGCAAGGTCGAGGTGAACTATCGCCTGCGCGACTGGGGCGTCTCGCGCCAGCGCTACTGGGGCTGTCCGATCCCGGTGATCCACTGCGAGAATTGCGGCGCCGTGCCGGTGCCCGACAAGGACCTGCCGGTGGTCCTGCCTGAGGACGTGAGCTTCGACCGCCCCGGCAACCCGCTCGACCACCACCCGAGCTGGAAGCATGTCGCCTGCCCGAAATGCGCGGGACCGGCGACGCGCGAAACCGACACCATGGACACCTTCGTCGACAGTTCCTGGTACTTTGCCCGCTTCACCGCGCCGCATGCCGACACGCCGACGATTCCGGGGATCGCCAACACCTGGCTGCCGGTCGACCAGTATATTGGCGGCGTCGAGCACGCGATCCTGCACCTGCTCTATTCGCGCTTCTTCACCCGCGCCATGAAGCAGACCGGCCACCTCAATCTGGATGAGCCGTTCAAGGGGCTGTTCACCCAGGGCATGGTGGTGCATGAGACCTACCAGCTCGGCACCGGTCCGAATGGCGAATGGGTTTCGCCGGCCGACATCCGGATCGAACAGGTCGATGGCGAACGCCGCGCCAGCATGCGGCAAACCGGCGAAGCCGTTGCCATCGGCTCCATCGAAAAGATGAGCAAATCCAAGAAGAACGTCGTCGACCCCGACGAGATCGTTTCGACTTACGGCGCCGATACCGCCCGCTGGTTCATGCTCTCCGACTCGCCGCCGGAGCGCGACGTGCAGTGGACCGAGGCCGGCATCGAAGGCGCCAGCCGCTTCCTGCAGCGCGTCTGGAAGCTGGTCGGCGATTTCCTCGACCTCGAGGACGACATCGCGGCCCGCCTCAAGGGCGATAGCGACGCCGGCGTGCTTGAGCTCCGCAAGGTGGTACACCGCGCCGTTGCCAATGTCGGCGGCGAGATCGAAGGCCTGCGCTTCAACCGCGCCGTCGCCCAGATCTACGAGCTGTCCAATGCCATCGCCAAGTTCTCGCAGTCGGTCGCCTCAAGCGTCTCCCCGGCGCAGCGTGACGCCTTCCGCGAAGCGGTGGAGCGCCTGGTGCAACTCGTCGCCCCGATGATGCCGCACCTCGCCGAAACCTGCTGGGCGGCGCTCGGCAAGACTGGTCTCGTGGTCGACGCCCCCTGGCCGGTCGCCGACCAGTCGCTGCTGGTCGACAGCACTGTCGTGCTGCCGGTGCAGGTCAACGGCAAGCGCCGCGGCGAGATCACCGTGCCGGTCGGCGCCGCCAAGGAGCTGGTCGAGAAAGAGGTCTTGTCACTCGAAGCGGTTGCCCGCATGCTGGAAGGCAAGCCGCCCAAGAAGCTGGTGATCGTCCCCGACAGGATCGTCAATGTGGTCATCTAAGCTGTTGCTTCGTAATGCGGTTTTCGCGCTGAGCCTGCTTGGCGCGACGGCCCTTGCCGGTTGCACCGGGCTGACTCCGGTCTATGGTGAACGCGGCATCGGCACCGAGCGGCATCCGCTCAACTACGCCAAGCCCAACAGCCGGGCCGAGCAGATCATCTATCAGGAGCTGGCGCTCCGCTTCGGCAAAGCCGCTGACGCCGCAAGCCCGACGGTTCGCATCACCACCTCGAACGCCGGCCGCAAGCTCACCCGCTCCAGCGTGGTTCGTCCGTCCGAACAGCGGGAAATGGTGGTCACCGCGCAGATCGAGCTGATCGGCACGGACGGCTCGGTCATCCTCTCGACCAGCCGCTCGGCCGCCGCGCTCTACACCACGGACAGTCAGGCCCTCGCCGCCAGCGAGGCCGAGCGCGAGGCCACCGAACGTGCAGCGCGCGAGCTGGCCGAGACGGTGCGACTGACCCTGCTCGGCGCCCTCGCCCAATCGGCCAGCTGATGGGGGCGCTGAAGGCGCACGAGGTTTCCCGCTTCGTCGATCGCCCCGATCTCGAAGCCGGCATTATTCTCGCTTACGGCCCCGATACCGGCCTCGTCCGCGAAACCGCCCAGCGCCTCGCCCGTCGCTACGCCGGCAACGATGCCGACAGCATGAACCTGGTCGTGCTCGACGGCGCCGAACTCGATGCCGATCCGTCGCGTCTCGCCGTGGAGGCCAAGACCACCTCGCTGTTCGGCGATCGCCGGGTGATTCGGGTGCGTGGCGCCGGCAAGTCCCTGGTGATGCCGCTGACCGAACTGCGAGACGATCCAGGTTCCATCATCATCCTCGAGGCCGGCAACCTTACCCCGAAGGACCCGCTGCGCGCCCTGGTGGAAGCGGCAAAGCTCGGCCGGGCCCTGCCCTGCTACCCGGATAACGACGAATCGCTGGGGCGCCTGATCTCGGAAACCTTCTCCAAAGCCGGCATCCGCGCCGACCAGGACACCGTCGCAGCGATCCGCGACAGCCTGGGCAACGACCGCGAAATCACCCGCCGTGAGCTGGAAAAGCTGGTGCTGTTTGCCGCCGATACCAAGCTCCTCACCCGCGAGGACGTGCTGACGCTCTGCGCCGACAACGCCGCCCTGGTGCTCGATGAAGTTGTCGACGCCACCGGGACGGGTCACGCTGCCAACCTCGATACCGCGCTCGAGCGGGCAATCGCCCAGAGCGTCAACGCCCAGCAGATTCTCGCCAGCGCCATGGGTCATTTCACCACCCTGCGCCGCTGGCGCGTCGAGGTCGACGGCGGCGAGTCGCCCGGGGCCGTGCTCGACAATGCCCGACCAAAGCCGCACTTCTCGCGCCGCTCCGCCATCGAGCGCCAGCTGAGGCTGTGGAGTGACGACGCGCTGAGCGCCGCACTCGATCGCCTGCAACTCGCCGTCGCCGACAGCCGCAAGCGCTATGGCCTTGCCGACACCATCAGCCGCCGCGCGCTGTTGGCGATTTGTACAATGGCTGCAGAACGTTAGCCCCAGCGTTCCACGTGAAACACTCCGAACCGGCCGCGCCAGCGGCGAAATCGCTCCAGTGGAGCGATTTCAGGTGAGGAGGCCATGAGAGCTACGCTCGAATGGCAACGATGCTGGAAGTGGGCACCCCATTTCCTGGCGCCAGCAGTGTGGCTCCGCCCGTTTGTCTCGCGTCCCCTCGCCCCTCTGGGGAGAGAGGGCGGTGTGGCGCGCTCCCCAGCCTATCGCCCATGCTCCACGTGAAACACGCGGCGGCGTCTACACCCCGTACCCGGTGAGCTTCATGCAGATGCCGTCGAGCTGCTCCAGCGTCCGGTAGCGGATCTCGAGCCGGCCACCCTGGTCTTTGTGATCGATCGCCACATGCAGCCCCAGCACGTCCGAGAGCCGCTTCTCGAGCGCTGCCGTATCGGCATCCTTCTGCTCGGGCGCTGCCGGCTTCTTCTTGGGCGCGTTGATCTCGCGCTGCGTCAGCACCTCGGCTTCGCGCACCGACAGGCCACCGCCAACGATGCGCTTCGCCAACGCCACCGGATCGTCCGCCGTGATCAGCGTGCGCGCGTGGCCAGCCGTCAGTTCGCCGCTCGCCAGCATGCCGCGCACGTCGTCGGGCAGCTTTAGGAGCCGCAGCGTATTGGCGACATGCGAGCGGGATTTGCCGATCACCTGCGCCAGGTCGTTCTGGGTGTACTCAAACTGCTCGATTAGCTGACCGTAACCCATTGCTTCTTCGAGCGGATTGAGGTCGACACGCTGCACGTTCTCGATGATCGCGAGCTCAAGCGCTTCCTTGTCGTCGACATCGCGGATGATCACCGGAACATCGTTCAGCCCGGCGCGCTGCGAAGCGCGCCAGCGGCGCTCGCCGGCAATGATCTCGAACTGGTTCGGATCATTGGTCGGCCGCACCAGCAGCGGCTGCATCACGCCCTTCTCGCGGATCGAGCTGGTCAGCTCTTCCAGCTGAGCCGGGTCGAAGTCGCGCCGCGGGTTGGCGCGGTTGGCGATCAGGAAGTCGACCGGCAGGCGCTTGGAGCTGCTGCCGTCGGCCAGCCGCGCTCCCTCCATCGTCGCCATGTCGCCGATCAGCGCCGCGAGGCCACGCCCGAGCCGTGATGGTTTCTCGTTCATTCCAACTTCCTTATGCGGCCATGAGCTGGCGCTCACGCCGGATCACTTCGGTAGCCAGACGCAGATAGGCCTGGCTGCCGGCACATTTGAGGTCATAGAGCAGCGCCGGCTTGCCGTAGGACGGGGCCTCCGACAGCCGAACATTGCGAGGTATCACCGTATCATAGACCAGCGACCCCATCTCCGAGCGCACATCGGCCAGCACCTGTTCGCTGAGGTTGTTGCGGCGATCGAACATGGTCATCACAACACCCTGTATCGACAGGCGCGGGTTCAGGGTCGTGCGAATTTGCTCAATAGTTTGAAGCAGTTGGCTCATACCCTCGAGCGCGAAGAATTCGCACTGCAGCGGCACCAGCACGGCATCGGCGGCGACCAGCGCATTTATGGTGAGGAGGTTGAGCGACGGCGGGCAGTCGATCAGCACATAGCTGACCGCCTGGCCATTGATGGTCAGGTCGCTCATCGCCCGGAAGGCATCGCGCAGCCGGAAAGCGCGGTCCGCCTGCTGGGCAATAGTGAGCTCGACGCCGAGCAGATCGAGGGTCGACGGCACGATAGCCACGTTCGGCACGCTGGTCATCACCGCGGCCGCCGCCACTTTGGCGTCGCCCATCAGCAGATCATAGCTCGAGACGTCACGGTCGACGCGCGAGATGCCGAGGCCCGTCGAGGCGTTGCCCTGCGGGTCGAGATCGACGATCAGCACACGCTCGCCAATCGCCGCGAGCGCCGTGGCCAGGTTGATTGCGGTAGTGGTCTTGCCGACCCCACCCTTCTGATTGGCGAGGGTCAGGATTCGAGGAGCCAAGGCACGGCCTCCGAGCGTTTCCGCTAACTATTTGATTTCCGTCGCAAATTGCTGATCTCCAGCAACACGCCGGCCTCGTCGGTGGCGCTCTTGATTACTACCACGTCGAACTCCCACGCCAAACGACTTTCCTCAACCTCCACAGCATGATCCTTGCCCTTATGCAGGATCGCGCGGGTTTCCGGCCCAAAGAAGGGGTGGATAAGTTCCAGCAACAGCGGGAGCGCCGCCAGCGCTCGTGAAGTGATCACATCGAAGCCGGAGCGGTCGCCGAGTGTTTCACGTGAATCAAAGCTGTCGGTCCGTCCGGCATGCACCGCTGCGGCCAGACCAAGCTCCCGGATCACCTGCCTGAGGAAGGCGACCTTCTTGCCGATCGGCTCGACCAGCGTGAAGCTTGCCGGGCCGCCCTTGAGGGCGATTGCCAGGGGCAGCGCCGGCAGGCCACCACCTGAGCCAACGTCCAGGAAGAGCTGATCTCCGGGTCGAAGCAATGGCAGAACCTGCAGCGAATCGACGACGTGTCGCGTCCACAGGGCATTCTCTGTTTCACGTGAAACAAGATTCTGCACGGCGTTCCATTTCTTCAGCAGCGCAGCAAACGATTCCAGATCCCGACGCACCGCGGCTTGGGGGCGAGCAAGCGCACCGGAATAGGGCGTAAGATCGTCCATCAACTCGCCTGGCGCAGACTGCCGCGCCGGACCACTGACAGAATCAGGGTGATCGCCGCAGGGGTGACACCATCAATCGCCTGCGCCTGGGCAATCGTTGCGGGCCGTTGCTGCCCGAGCTTCTGCCGCATCTCCATCGAGAGCCCCGGCAGCGCCGCGTAGTCCAGCCAATCCGGGATCTCGCGGCTTTCATCGCGCTTCACTGCAGCGATATCGGCCTCCTGGCGCTGCAGGTAGACGGCGTACTGAGCGTCGACCGTCAGCTGATCGAGGATCCCAGGCGCGATCTCGGCGATCTCAGGCCACAGCGGCACCAGGTTGGACGCCTCAACATTGGGATAGGACAGCAACTCGAACGCGCTGCGTTCGTGCCCATCGGCGTTCACCGCCAGGCCGACCTTGCGCGCCGCCGTTGGCGTGGTCCGCAGCCGATCGAGCGTCGCCCGTCCCTCAGTCAGGGCCGCCGAACGAGCCTCGAAATGCTGCTGCCGCGCCCCGCCGACGAGACCGACGGAAGCAGCGATCCGGGTCAACCGCTGGTCGGCATTATCGCTACGCAGATGCAGGCGGAACTCGGCCCGCGAGGTGAACATCCGATAAGGTTCGCTGACCCCCCGCGTCACCAGGTCGTCGACCATCACCCCCAGATAGCTCTCGGTCCGCGATAGCTGCAAGGTCCCAGCGCCCTTCGCGGCAAGGCCGGCATTGGCGCCGGCATAAAGGCCCTGCGCTGCCGCCTCTTCATAGCCGGTAGTGCCGTTGATCTGGCCGGCCAGATAGAGACCCGGCAGTCGCCGCAGTTCCAGCGTCGGGCGGAGTTCGCGAGGATCGACATAGTCATACTCGATCGCGTAGCCCGGGCGGATGATCCGGACATTCTCCAGCCCAGGCATGGACTTGAGGAAAGCCTCCTGCACCTCAGCCGGCAGGGAGGTCGACAATCCGTTCGGATAGATCGTGTTGTCATCAAGCCCTTCGGGCTCGAGGAAGATCTGGTGGCTGTCCCGGTCGGCGAAGCGGACCACCTTGTCCTCGATCGAGGGACAATAGCGCGGGCCGCGGCTCTTGATCCGGCCGGAATACATCGCCGAACGATGCAGGTTGTCCGAGATGATGCGGTGCGTGTCGGCCGTGGTTCGAGTGATATAGCAACTGATCTGCGGCGTGGTGATCGCCGTGGTGAGGGCAGAGAAGGGCTCCGGCGGGTCGTCGCCGCGCTGCTCCTCAAGCCCAGAGAAGTCGATGGAGGTGGCATCCAGCCGGGCCGGCGTGCCGGTCTTCAGCCGCCCGAGCGTCAGCCCCAGCGCCTCGAGCCGCGTCGACAGCCCAAGCACCGGCTTCTCGCCGACGCGACCGGCCGGGACCGTCTCCTCGCCGCGGTGGATCAGGCCACGGAGGAAGGTTCCGGTGGTCAGCACCACCGCCTTTGCCGCGAAGCGACGCCCATCGAGCAGCACCGCGCCGGCGATCCGACCATTGGTGACGATCAGGTCATCGACCTCGCCTTCGATCACGGTGAGGTTGGGCTGCGCGAGGATCGCCGCCTGCATCGCCTGCCGGTAAAGCTTGCGATCAGCCTGGGCGCGGGGACCACGCACCGCAGCGCCCTTCCGCCGGTTCAGCACCCGGAACTGAATGCCGGCCGCGTCGGCCACCCGGCCCATCAGGCCATCCATGGCGTCGATCTCGCGGACCAGATGGCCTTTACCCAGGCCGCCGATGGCCGGGTTGCAGCTCATCTCGCCGATGGTCGCGAACCTGTGGGTAATCAGCGCCGTCGGCACGCCAAGCCGCGCCGCGGCCGCAGCTGCCTCGCTGCCTGCATGCCCGCCACCAACAACAATGACGCCGAAGTCGCTCATTTCAGGAAATCCTTTGGAGCGCGGGTCTAGTCCAATGTTTCACGTGAATCAACGTCCGGCCGCCGCCGGCAATGTTCCACGTGAATCATTTCCCGATGCAGAAGGCACTGAACAGCCGATCCAGCACCGATTCGGCATCCATCCGACCGAGTAGCCGCTCCAGGGCGAACGACGCCTGGCGCAAGTCTTCCGCCGCAAGCTCCGAACTCTCGAGGTGACCTGCCACCTGGTGCAGACTGATCACCGCCGCCAGCAGGGCTTCACGGTCTCGTTCATGGCTGACCAGCAACTCCGATGCCTGCACGGACCCAGCACCCGAGGCCTCGTAGAGCCGGTCGAGCAGGGAGGCGATGCCAACGCCGGTGTTGACGGACACGGCAAGGTCGGCGCCGGGCACCGAACCAAGATCGCTCTTGGTGCCGATTATGGCGACCGGCGGCTTGGGGCCTGGCTCCCCGGCGAACTCAGGTTCCTGAACGTCATCAGCGGCCACGTCCGGCGCTCGCAACCACAGCACCTGATCGGCGCTGAGCATGGCTTGCCTCGCCCGTTCAACGCCGATCGCCTCGGCCTTCGATGTGGTGTCGCGGATCCCTGCGCTATCAATCAGGATGATCAACTGCCCCCTGACGTCCAGCGGCACTTCCTTCAGATCGCGCGTGGTGCCGGCTTCGTCCGAAACGATCGCGACGTCGGAGCGCGACAGCGCGTTCAGCAGGCTCGATTTGCCGGCGTTGGGCGGTCCGGCCAGCACGACGCGGAAGCCGCTGCGGAGAATCCGGCCCTGACCGCGAGTTGCCAGCACGTCGCCGATGGCGTCACGCAAGGCCTCGACCTCGGCGCCAAAACTTTCCGGCAGCGCACCGACGTCGCCTTCGTCGGAAAAGTCGATCTGCGCTTCGATCTCGGCTCGGAGGTCCAGCAGCTGTTCGCGCCAGCCTTCGACCTGTCGGGTCAGCCCGCCTTCCAGCCGCGCATAGGCAAGGGCCCGCTGGTTCTCGGTTTCGGCTTCGATCAGATCGCCGAGCCCCTGAGCCTCCACCAGGTCGAGCTTGCCGTTCTCGAAAGCGCGACGAGTAAACTCGCCAGCCTCGGCGAGCCGGATACCCGGTTGTGAACTGAGCTTGCGGAGCAGGGCCCGCACCACGGCCGGCGAGCCATGCACCTGCAGCTCGGCACAATCCTCGCCGGTAAAACTCTGCGGCCCCGGCATCCAGGCGACGAGACCGCGATCCAGCGTTTCCTCGCCGATCCGGATATCCGCCAGCTTCAGCTGCCGGGGTGCCGGCAGGGCGCCGAGCATGTCGCTCAGCACACCTCCCGCCCGCGGGCCGGACAGCCGAATGACTGCCACTCCAGAGGGAACGGCGCCGGAGGAGAGGGCGACGATAGTATCGTCGTCGCGCATCGACGCCCTGGCTTAGGTGTTCATCGAGTCGAAGAAGTCGGAGTTCGTCTTGGTCTGGCGGATCTTGTCCATCAGGAACTCCATCGCGTCGACCGTGCCCATCGGGTTGAGGATGCGGCGCAGCACGTACATCTTCCTGAGGATATCCGGCTCGACCAGCAGCTCTTCCTTGCGGGTGCCGGACTTGGTGACATCCATCGCGGGGAATACGCGCTTGTCCGAGACCTTGCGGTCGAGGACGATTTCCGAGTTACCGGTGCCCTTGAACTCTTCGAAGATCACTTCGTCCATGCGCGAGCCGGTATCGATCAGCGCCGTCGAAATGATGGTCAGCGAGCCGCCATCTTCGATGTTGCGGGCAGCACCGAAGAAGCGCTTGGGGCGCTGCAGCGCATTGGCGTCCACACCGCCAGTCAGCACCTTGCCCGAGCTCGGCACCACGGTGTTGTACGCGCGGCCGAGACGGGTGATCGAATCGAGCAGGATCACCACGTCGCGCTTGTGTTCGACGAGGCGCTTGGCCTTCTCGATCACCATTTCAGCGACCTGGACGTGACGCGACGCCGGCTCGTCGAAGGTCGAGGAGATGACCTCGCCGCGCACCGAGCGCTGCATGTCGGTGACTTCCTCAGGCCGCTCGTCGATGAGCAGCACGATGAGGTAGCACTCGGGGTGATTGATGGCGATCGACTGTGCAATATTCTGCAACAATACGGTCTTACCAGTCCGCGGCGGCGCTACAATCAGCGCGCGCTGGCCTTTGCCGAGCGGCGCCACCAGATCCATGATCCGGGCGCTCTTGTCCTTGACCGTCGGGTCCGGCAGCTCGAGGCGGAGCCGTTCATCAGGGTAGAGCGGCGTCAGGTTGTCGAAGTTGATCTTATGACGGACCTTTTCCGGGTCCTCGAAATTGATGGTGTTGACCTTGAGCAGCGCGAAGTAGCGCTCGCCTTCCTTGGGAGACCGGATCTGGCCTTCGACCGTGTCGCCGGTCCGGAGCGAAAAGCGGCGGATCTGCGAAGGGGAGACGTAGATATCGTCGGGGCCGGGCAGGTAGTTCGCGTCCGGCGAGCGCAGGAACCCGAAACCGTCGGGCAAGACTTCCACCACGCCTTCGCCGGTGATGTCGACTTCACGCGCCGCCAGTTCCTTGAGGATGGCGAACATCAGTTCCTGCTTACGCATCGTCGAGGCGTTCTCGACCTCGTAAGTCTCGGCGAATTCAAGCAATTCAGCAGGCGTCTTGGCCTTGAGCTCGCTGAGCTTCATATTTTCCATTGCGCGGAAGACCCTTGGGCAATCGTGAGTGGCGGGAATGTACGGAGAGGGGGGTTCGCCCGGAAAGCGCCGGGGAGGCGCCCATCGATCAGGCAGTGCGCTTCAGATAGCTAAAAGCTTCGCCACATTCAAGCGGAATGCGGATTCACGTGGAACAACGGCTGCTCACGGCGCGCTTCAGAACGGCTTCACCACCACCGAGATCACGATGACGATGGCGATGACGAACGGCACCTCGTTGATCATGCGGAAGAACTTCGCCGGCCTGGTGTTCCGGTCGTTGGCGAAGTCGCGCAGCACCCGGCCATAAAAGCCGTGAATACCGCTCAACAGGATCACCATCAGGGCCTTGAGCCACATCCAGCCCTGGCTGAAATCGACGATGCCGAAGCCGAAGGCCAGCCACAGCCCGAACACCCAGGTAGCGATCATCGCCGGGGTGGTAATTCCCCGATAGAGCCGACGCTCCATCACCTTGAACGTCTCCGATTGCACCGACCCCTTCTCGGCATCGGCGTGATAGACGAACAGCCGGGGCAGGTAGAGCATCCCGGCCATCCAGGCGATGACCGACAGGATATGCAGCGCCTTGACCCATTCCATCCCTCAAGCTCCTCGCGCCACTGCAATCAGCCGCTCGACATGGCCGATCGGCGTTTCCGGCACGATGCCGTGCCCCAGGTTGAAGATATGCGGACGGCCGCGGAATGCCGCAACGATCTGGCGCACGCGATCATCCATCTGCTCGCCGCCGGCCAATAGCCGCAACGGATCGAGATTGCCTTGCACCCCGAGCCCTGCCGGCAACTCGGCGGCAAAGCCAAGCGGCGTCGCATAGTCGAGCCCGAGCACGTTCACGCCGGTCGCCTTGGCATAGGCCGGCAGATTGCCCGCGGCACCACGCGGAAAGCCGATCACCGGCGCCCCCGGAACAAGCTTCCTAAGCCCTTCGACGATCCTCCGGTTCGGTTCGATCACCCAGTTGCGGAACGCCACCTCATCCAGGTTCAGCGCCCAGCTCTCGAACAGCTGCACCACATCGGCGCCGGCGCCGAGCTGCGCCGCCAGGTAGTCGATGCTGGTTTCGACCAGAATATCGATCAGCTTCGCAAAAGCCTCAGGCTGCGTCAGGGCGAACACTCGCGCCGCCGTCTGATCCGACGAGCCACGTCCGCCGATCATGTAAGTCGCAACCGTCCAGGGCGAGCCACAGAAGCCAATCAGGGTCTTATCGGCACTGAGGCCAGCTCGAACCCGTCGAACGGTCTCGATGATGGGGCTGAGCTTCTCCAAAGCCCCTTTGGGATCGAGCCGCGGGATCGACTCTGTCGTCAAGGGCTCGAGCAGTGGTCCCTCGCCGGCTTCGAAACGGACATACTGGCCGAGTGCATCGGGGATCACCAGGATGTCGGAAAAGAGGATCGCCGCATCGAGATCAAAGCGCCGCAATGGCTGCAGCGTCACTTCGGCAGCCAGTTCCGGGTTGTAGCAGAGATCGAGGAAGCTGCCGGCCTTGGCCCTGAGCTCCCGATACTCCGGCAAGTAGCGTCCAGCCTGGCGCATGATCCAGATCGGCAACCGCTCCTGGCGCTGCCCGAGCACTGTCTCAAGCAGCGGTTTCAGCACCGGCGTCGCGGTCATCGCCCAACCAACCCAAAAGACTCTAGATTCTTAATCATCATTATCATGGCGGTGTTTTGCAGGAATTCCGCTTTGCCCACAACGCGCATGGCGGCGACAGAAGCGCGCGGCGCGGGGGCTAAGCCGAGGCTGTGAATCGTCGTCTGTAGACAAAGCCGGGCGTCCCCGGAGTCGTCCGGCTTACTAAGTCTTAACCATGTCACAATCGCTAACGAACCGTTAACGAGCCTGTGGATGATGGCGTGCCAGACGCAAGCGGTTATCCCCGTAGCTCACATTAAGCCTTCGTTAACTCTCCCCGGGGGCCGGGCTGTTGAAGGATTTCGTCCCAGCGGGGAGAACTCGGCCGGTCACCGGCCTCGCCGGCTTTTCCACCGCCGGTGGACTTGAGCGAACAAGGACAGTGTGGAAAACCCCTGACCATGCTGATCCTCGCTTCGAAGAGCCCAACGCGAAAAGCCCTGCTGGCGGGAGCCGGCTTGCGATTCGAGACGAGTCCAGCGCCAATCGACGAACGAGCGCTCGAAGCCGATGTGCTGGGGAAAGGCGGAGCTGCGCCGCAGGTGGCGCGCCGCCTCGCCGAAGCCAAGGCACTTGCCGTTTCCGGCTCCCGTCCGGGCATCGTCATCGGTGCCGATCAGGTGCTGGCGCTGGACGGCGAGCTGCTGCACAAGCCGGAAAGCCTCGCCGCGGCGGCAGCGCAGCTCGATCGGCTGGCTGGTCGAACGCACCATCTGCACGCCGGTGTGGCGCTCGCCGCCAATGGCAGTCTGCTGTGGTCGAGCACGGAAACCGCCGCGCTGACCATGCGCCGCTTCGATGCGGCGGAGCGCGACCTGGTGCTTGCGCTGGAGGGGGTCGATGTTCTCGGCTCGGTCGGCGCCTACCGGCTCGAAGGTCCCTCGATCCGGTTGTTCGAGCGGATCGAGGGCGACTATTTCACCATTCTGGGGCTGCCGCTGTTGCCTCTTCTCCAGGCCTTGCGTCAGCATGCGCCGGAAACCCTGAGCCAGTGATTCACGTGAAAAAAGCCTTCGTCATCGGCCATCCGATCAAGCACTCCCGCTCGCCGCTGATCCACGGTACGTGGCTGGCCGAGTATGGCATCGATGGCAGCTACGAGGCGATCGACGTCGCGCCGGAGGATCTGCCGGCCTTTGTCGAGCGGCTGCGCCAAGGCGAGTTTGTCGGCGGCAACGTCACCATCCCGCACAAGGAAGCGGTGTTCGCGCTCTGCGACAGCGTCGATCCGCTGGCCAGGACCATCGGCGCGGCCAACACTCTGGTGCGTCAGCCCGATGGCCGGATCCACGGGTTCAATACCGACTATATGGGCTTTCTCGGCAATCTCGATCAGAACGCCGCCGGCTGGGCTCAGGGGCTCGAGCGCGCCATCGTGTTCGGCGCCGGCGGAGCAGCCCGCGCCATCCTCGTGGCGCTGCGGGAGCAGGGCGTGCCCGAAATCGTGCTGCTCAACCGCACGCCGGAAAAGGCCGCGGCATTGGCGACGGAAATCTCTGGGCCATTCGTTCCGGGCGCGCTCGCCGACTATGCCCGTTACGCTCCCGGCGCCGGCCTCGTGGTCAACACCACCTCGATCGGCATGCACGACACCCGCTTCGAGGATCTCGACTTAACGCTGCTGCCACGGACCGCGCTCGTCACCGATATCGTCTACGTGCCGTTGGTGACCCCGCTGCTCGCCGATGCCAAAGCCCTGGGGCTCCGCACCGTCGATGGCCTCGGCATGCTGCTGCATCAGGCGGTTCCGGGCTTTGCCGCTTGGTTCGGCGTGCGCCCGGTGGTGACGCCGGCGCTGCGGGCAAGGATCGAGGCGACGCTCTGATGCTGAAGCTCGGCCTTACCGGTTCGATCGCCACGGGCAAGTCCACTGCTCTCAAGGCTTTCGCCGATCTGGGGGTGCCGACCTTTTCGTCCGACGAGGCGGTGCACGAGCTCTATCGTGGGGCGGCAGTGGCCCCGGTCGAAGCGGCCTTCCCCGGGGTCAGCGTCGATGGCGTCATCGATCGTGAAAGACTCAGCCGGCAGCTGATCGGTCATCCCCAGCGGTTGCAGGAGCTCGAGGCCATCGTTCATCCGCTGGTGCGGGCGCGGATCAGGTCGTTTCTTTCCGATGCCGCGGCACGCGGCGAAGCAATTGCGGTGGTCGATATCCCGCTGCTGTTCGAGAACGGCGTCGACTGGGGCCTCGATGCGGTGATCGTCACGGTAGTCGACGAAGCCGAGCAGCGCCGGCGGGCTCTGGCCCGGCCGGGGATGACGGTGGAAAAGCTCGAGGCCATCCTTGCCCGACAGCTGCCGCAGGCTGAAAAGGTGAAACGCGCCACCTACATAATCGACACCTCCGATACCATCGATGCGACCCGAGAGAGGGTTGCCGAACTGGTGCAGAGGCTGCGTCAAGAAGCTCAGGCCAGATGACCCGCGAGATCGTCCTCGATACCGAAACCACCGGCCTGTCTCCGGTGACCGGCGACCGCATCGTCGAGATCGGCTGCGTCGAGCTGATCAACCACATCCCGACCGGGCGGCACTTCCACATCTACCTCAATCCCGAGCGCGACGTGCCGGACGAGGCGTTCCGGGTGCACGGGCTGTCGACCGAGTTCCTGCGCGACAAGCCGCTGTTCCGGGCCGAGGTGGACCGCTTCCTCGAGTTCATCACCGATGCGACGCTGGTCATCCACAACGCGCCGTTCGATATGGGGTTTCTCAACTACGAGCTCGAAAAGCTCGGCCGCCCCAGTCTCACCAACGAGGTGATCGATACCGTGATGGTGGCGCGCGAGCGTCATCCGGGTGCCCGGGTCAGCCTCGATGCGCTCTGCAAGCACTATGGCATCGACAATTCGAAGCGCGTGCTGCACGGCGCGCTGCTCGACAGCGAGATCCTCGCCGATGTCTATCTGGAGCTGATCGGTGGCCGGCAGGTGGCGCTGGCGCTGGTGGCCGAAACGCATGTCGAGCCCGGCATTGCTGTCACCATCGTGCCGGCGCGGCAGCGACCGGTGCCGCTGCCGTCCCGTCTCAGCGATAGCGAGTTCGCCGCGCATCTGAAACTTCTGGGCACGCTGGGCGCCGACGCGTTGTGGAGCAATTATCCCACCGAGCAGGTGGCAGCCGAATAGGCTTGGGCCCAGGCAAACGCCCATACGTCCTAAGCTATGGCCGTGCCCCAGCCACCGGGTCATTCCCGCGAAAGCGGTAAGCTCTGTCTTCTTGCTTGCGGCACCATCTCAAATGGAGGTCCCCGCTTTCGCGGGGATGACACCGTGGGTGGGGCAAGAACTGTGCGTACCGCGCAGCGCCACCAACCCACTGGCTGCTGGCCTCCAGCCAGACTAGTTCGGCTGCGTGTTGGCGGCCTGCTGGGCCTGCAGGTTGCGGACGTTCTGGATGTAGAGCGCCTGAAAATCCACCGGCTCCATCATCAGCGGCGGGAAGCCGCCGAGCTGGACGATGGTGGCCAGCACATGGCGGGCGAACGGGAAGATCATCCGCGGGCATTCGACCATCAACAGGGCCGGCAGCTGCTGCTCGGGCACGTTCTTGACCCGGAACACCCCGCCATAGACCAGCTCGACATTGAACAGCACGGTCTTGTCGCGCTCGGCCTTGGCGTTGAGGCTGATTTCGACCGCATAGAGGTCGTCGGCCTGCTTCTTGACGCCGACATTGATGCCGACGGTGAAGTTGGGGTTGGTGCCGCCGAGCATCACCGAGCCGGGTGCGCCCGGGTTCTCGAAACTCAGGTCGCGGGTGTACTGCCCAACGAGGCTGTAGCTGGGCGCCGTGCCGGCGTTCGCGGGTGCGGCTTCGGGCGGGGTCTGGTCAGCCATAGTCGAAAATTCCTCGAGCTTTCGGTGGCCGGCTGGCTAGCACCTTTGGCCCCGAGCCACAAGCATTCCGGCCTCAGCGCGGCCGCCACTCATCGGAATCGAGGTCGATCGTGCCGTCGTCGACACGCCGCTGGGTAAAGCCAGGGCCGGCCCCGGTGGTCGTCGTTACCACGGTGACCCGCGACTTGAGGAACGCGTAGATTGCCGAACGCACCGGCGGGATCAGCAAGAGGATGCCGACGAGGTCGGAAAAGTAGCCGGGCAACAGCAGCAAGAGGCCCGCGAAGCCGATCATCATCGCATCGGCCAGGGCGCGGGCCGGCAACTGGCCGCGCCCGACGGTCGAGCGCATCTCGTTGAGCAGCGACAGCCCCTGCATGCGGATCACCAGCGAGCCGATCAGCGCCGTCAGCACCACGCCGGCCAGCGTCGGCCATAGCCCGATGGCATTGCCGATCACCACGAAGAACGCGATCTCGATCAACGGCACCACGAGGAAGAACAGGAACAACAGGCGGCCCAATGGGGTAACCCTTTCGAAAGCGCTGCGTCATAAAGGCCTCAGCGGGCCCCTCAGCCAAACGTGAACTGGTTTCCGGCTGAGCGTTTCCCTATATATAGGGCACATTCCTGGCTCCGCGAGCCGGGCGCCCCCCTTTCTCTGGCGCGAGTAGCACGTCCGATGGATGAATTCTTCGATATCCCCACGCTCATCGTCATTGGTCTGGCGATCGTCGTGCTGTTCCGCCTGCGTCAGGTGCTTGGCACCCGCACGGGCCGCGAGCGGACGCCGCAGCGCGAGGCCGCGCCGGCAAAAGCCGGGGAAGAGAACGTCGTGCAGATGCGGCCGCGCCCGGCGCCCGAGACCGATGAGGATCAGGCGCGTGCTGCCCGCAAGCTCGAGGCCGAGGTTACTCAGTTCGCGCATGGCGACGAGAAGGTAGCGGCCGGGCTCAAGGCGGTTGCCGACGCCGACCCGAGCTTTTCGCCCAAGAGCTTCATGGAAGGCGCCAAATCCGCTTACGAGATGATCGTTACGGCCTTCGCCGCCGGTGACCGCCAGACGCTGAAGAACCTGCTCGAAAAGGACGTTTATGACGGCTTCGAGCGGGTGATCAAGGACCGTGAGACCGCTGGCCATAAGGTCGACTTCACTTTCGTCGGCCTGCCCAAGGTCGAGATCTCGGACGCCGAGCTCGACAAGCGCGCCGCCAATGTCACCATCCGCTTCCACGCCGAGGTGGTTTCCGCCACCCGCGACAAGGACGGCAACCTGCTCGAGGGCAATGCCGACCAGGTCACCAACATCGCCGACGAATGGACCTTTGCGCGCAACCCCAAGTCGCGCGATCCGAACTGGAAGCTCGTCGCCACCAGCCAGCTCGAATAGCAGGCCGCGCTCGGGGGCGATGCGATGGCCAAGCGCCGGTCGGATGGAAAGGGCCAGCTCCCCGACTGGCACCTTTGGCTCGAAGTGTCGCAGACGGTGTCGCCGCTGCGCCCACCACGCCCCATAGTCAATCTCGAATCCGAGCCGCTGCCGATTCCGGCGCCGCCGGTGCCCAAACGGCACCGGTTGTTGCCTGCTATGGCGCCATATCAATCCGATGGCCGGCCGGGCAAGAAGGCCCCGCGGCCGGGGATCGAGCCCAATCTGAAGCAGCGCCTGCAGCGCGGCCGCGAGGAGATCGATGGCACGATTGACCTGCACGGCATGCGCCAGGTCGAAGCCCATGCGGCGCTGACCCGCTTCATCCATGCCCGCTCGGCGCGCGGCGATCGCACCCTCCTGGTGATCACCGGCAAGGGGCTGAAAAAGCTCGGCGACGATGCGGCGGTGATTGTCGAGCGCGGTGTGCTGCGCGCCATGCTGCCGGTCTGGCTGTCCGAGCCCAACCTCGCCCCGCTGGTTGCCGGCTGGGATACCGCGGCCCAGGGGCATGGCGGTGATGGCGCCTTCTATGTTCGCTTGCGGCGAGAGCGGGATTACCGATGACACCACTGGGCCTCAAACTGCGCGCCATGCGCGAAGAACGTGGGCTGACCCTCAAGGACATGGCCAAGGCGCTGCGGGTCTCGAGCGCCTATCTTAGTGCGCTCGAGCATGGCCGCCGCGGCAAGCCGACCTTTGCGCTGCTGCAGAAGATCATCGCCTATTTCAACGTCATCTGGGACGACGCCGAGGAATTGCAGCGCCTCGCCGAAATGAGCGATCCGAAAATCACCATCGACACCGCCGGCATGTCGCCGGAAGCCACCGAGCTCGCCAACCGCCTCGCCCGCGATATCGGCCGGCTCGCGCCCGATGACTTGAGCTTTCTCAGCAATGAAGTGGCCCGCCGGCTGAAATAGTTGCCGCCATTGCGTACCGCCAAGTACGCATCGTTAGCTGTTGTTGCATAAATGTCTCGCAACTGCCGTACCGCAAGTTACGTAAGAAATTGCTGCTTGCCCCCCTCCAGCAACAGGCCTAAACGCCCGCTCCCGGCGACGTGCCGGTGACTGGCAAAGGGTCGAGCTCGTGAGCTCTCGCCTGGCGCGGATGGCCTTGCCTCCCCGTGTACCGCCGGCCACCGGAAACCGGGATTGCGCATGTAGCTCAGCCTGGCAGAGCGCCGGAGCGATCCGGAGGTCGCGGGTTCGATTCCCGTCATGTGCTCCAAGATGTAGCTCATTTGGGTAGAGCATCAGACTTGTAATCTGACGGTAGAGGGTTCGATTCCCTCCATCACGGTCCTTCAAAAGGGCCGCCAGCTTAGGGTGCTGGTTATTGAGACTAAGGGTTCTGGGGCCGGTCCTGCGGGGGCGGTCGCGGCAGCAGAGGCGAAAGCCCGCGCTGCCAAAAGCCGGAACCGCCCTTCGAGGGGTGCTCCGGCGCCGGCTGAAGGATGAACATGGTTCTGGCCCGGCCCGCGCACTCGTTTGCGCCATGGCTTCGCCGTTCCCATCGACATCCCGCTCGCCGGCCTGCCCGCACCCCTGGTCGGTCGGCCGCCCCGGAACCTGAATTTGAGTGGTCGCGCTTTCGAACCGGAAAAGTCTCTCAACTTTTCCTGAAAACGCTCCGCTGCCATTCGACCGGTCCCGCAGGGTGCGAGCCGGCGAACCACCGGGCCAGCTGGCCCAAACCAGTGAGGGACGAGCTCAGGGCATGACCTAGAGACGTTACAAGGAGGACGACCATGGTGATCGAAATTCTGGATCGGGTGCGCGGTGTGCAGCGTCTGATCGTCAAGGAAAACCAGCGCGTCATTACGCTGTACAAGGGCAAGTTCCGTGGGGTCCTCACCCCGGGCGAGCACGTGCTGCGGGCTGACCGCGGCCGGTTGGAGATCGAATGGCACGATCTCGCACGTCCGGAGTTCGTCTCGATCTTCGACAAGGCGCTGTTCCGCGACCACGCTGAGGTGGCGGAAGAGTACCTGACTGAGATCCGCGCCGGCGCCGACGAGGTGGTCGTGGTGTCTCGCGACCAGCGCCTCCATGCCGTGCTGAAGCCGGAGGAGCGTGCGGTCTACTGGACCGAAGCTGGTCCCTGGACCACCGAGCGCTTCGATGTCGCGGGTGATCTCGCCGTGCCGGACAAGGTGCAGAAGCGCCTGACCGCTGTGGCGAGGCTCACCCTGGTCACTTCGGTCGATGTCGCCGAGGGCCATGTCGGCCTGCTGTTCGTCGACGGCAAGTTCGTCCGCGAGCTCGAGGCGGGCGCGCACATGTTCTGGGCGGTGACCCGCAAGGTTGCGGTGAAGGTCATCGATCTGCGCCGCCAGTCGCTCGACGTGACCGGCCAGGAAATCCTGACGCGTGACCGTGTCACGCTCCGGGTGAACCTCGCCGCCGAGTACCAGGTGGTGGATGCGGTGAAGGCCGCGACCACCGTCAAGGATTTTGCCGACGCGCTCTACCGCGCCCTGCAGTTTGCGTTCCGCAAGTCGCTGGGTTTGAAGAGCCTCGACGAGATCCTTGCCGACAAGGTGACGGCCGAGGCCGAGGCGATTGCCGAGGTGCGGACGCAGATGGCGGCGATTGGTCTCTCGGTCGGTGAGATCGCGGTCAAGGACGTGATCCTGCCCGGTGAGATGCGCGACATCCTCAACAAGGTTGTCGCGGCCGAGAAGGAAGCCGAGGCGAACATCATCCGCCGGCGCGAGGAGACGAACGCCACCCGTTCGCTGCTCAACACCGCGCGGGTGATGGCCGAGAACCCGGTAATGCTGCGGCTCAAGGAGCTCGAGGCGCTGTCGGAAATCGCCGGCAAGGTCGAGCGCCTGACCATCCACAACGGTACGGCAGGCCTGATGAACGACCTCGTCAAGCTCCGCGACGAGTAACACTGAGGCCGCCGGGGGTAACTCCGGCGGCCAAACCGATGCATTCCACGCCGGCCCGGGTTGACCTTTTGCTGGTGGTTCGATGCTCGTCGTGCTGCTGCACGGCATCGCCCGGACCAGCCGCAGCATGCGGCCGATCAAGGCCGCTATCCGCGGCGCCGGCTATTGCACGCTGAACCTCGACTACCCGTCCCGACGTCATGACCTTGCCGGGCTGGCCGACATCGTTGGGCAGCAGCTTGCCGCCGCGGGCGCCTGGGATGCGCCGAAACTGCATTTCGTCACTCATTCGATGGGCGGACTGGTTGCGAGACAGCTGCTGCTTGGTGATCGCCCGACCCACGCCAGGATCGGCCGGGTGGTGATGCTGGCGCCGCCCAGTGCCGGCAGCGAGGTCGCGGACTTTCTCGCGCCATTGCCGCCCTACCGCTGGCTCTATGGTCCGGCCGGCCAACAGTTGACCACCAGCCACCGCAGCGGCATCTGGCGAACGAGCCCCGACTTCGAGCTGGGCATCATCGCCGGTGCGACAGGTTGGCCGTACCTGCTCGGCAACCTGCTGCTGCCGCGGCCGCACGACGGCCGCGTTTCGGTCGAACGCACGCGAGTCGACGGCATGCGAGACCATCTTGTCGTCCCGGCAACCCACAGCTTCATCATGCGCGTGCCCGAGGTCCAGCGGCAGGTGCTGCATTTCATTCGGCACGGTGGCTTCGCCCACCGGGTGGACGGTCCGGCTGAACCGAGGGCGGCCACCGGGCCGGCGACGGATATTCAGCAGTGAAGAACGCCCTTTTCATCTGCAGCGGCAATCGCCTGCGCAGCCCGACCGCAGAGGCGGTCTTCGCGATCTGGCCGAACGTAGAAACCGACTCCGCGGGTCTCGACAACGATGCAATCGTTCGGCTGTCGCCCGAACAGATCGAATGGGCCGACCTCATCTTTGTGATGGAGGCGTCGCATCGCAACAAGCTCGGCAAGCAGTTTCGCCAACATTTGAAAGGCAAACGCGTCATCGTCCTCGGTATTCCCGACGACTACGCCTTCATGGCGCCCGAGCTGGTGGCGCTGCTCAACAGCAAGGTCGGTCGCTATCTCCGCTGAACCGCTTGGCTTGCGTCGTAAACTCGGGCTTACCCAGCAACGAGGCGATAAGCGGCCTAAGAGACCCGTGCGCCATCCACGTCCAGCGCAATGGTACATGGCAGGTTTGCGCCCTCGGTAGTTGTTGGTAGTTGCGCCATACAAGCAAAGCAAGTTCGACAAGTCGTCGAAGTGTTAAGGTTTACTGCGGACAATCGGTCGCCTCGCTGCTGTTGGGAGAAAGCGATATGCGGGCCTCGCAACTGTTTTGGCATGATGCTTCGCGCTGGTCGGAGAGCCCGGGCGGCCTCGAGCGGGCGGGGCTGGTGTTTTACTTCGGCACCCGGCAGATGCTCGCCGATGGCGCGCTCTACGACAGCCTGCGCCAGCGCTTCCCCGAGGCACATGTCCTGGGGTGCTCGACCGGCGGCCAGCTTGCCGGCACCGATGTCAGCGACGATATGGCCTGTGCCCTGGCGCTCGATTTCGACGCCACCACGCTGCGCGTCATGCGCGCCGATATCGCCGGAGCCGCCGACTCGCGCGCCACCGGCCAGGCAATCGGCGCCGGCCTCAAGGGCGACGGTCTTGCCGGGGTGTTCGTCCTGTCCGATGGGCTGCACGTCAATGGCAGCGCGCTGGTCGAGGGTATCGTCGATGCGGTAGGCCGTGGCGTACCGGTGAGCGGCGGCCTCGCCGGCGACGGCGCCGACTTTGTCGAGACCCTCGTCGGCTGCGATGGCCCGCCGATGCCCAATGCGATCGCCGCGGTCGGCTTCTATGGCGATGCGATCCGCATCGGCCATGGCAGTGCCGGCGGCTGGGATGTGTTCGGGCCGATGCGGCGGATCACCCGCGCCGACGGCAATGTGCTGCACGAGGTCGACGGCAAGCCGGCGCTCGACCTCTACAAGCTGTATCTCGGTCCCGAGGAGAGCCAGAACCTGCCGGGCTCGGCGCTGCTCTTCCCGCTGCGCATCTTCGACCCGCGGCATCCCGAGCGTAGTGTGGTCCGGACCATTCTTTCGGTCGATCAGGAGGCCGGGTCCATGACCTTTGCCGGCGATATGCCGACCGGCTGGTCAGCCCAGCTGATGCGCGGCAATTTCCATCGGCTTTGCGCCGGGGCGGCCGAAGCCACCCAGCGGGCGGTGCTGGACGCCGGGTCGGCCCCCGATACCCAGAGCGCCGCGATCTTCGTGAGCTGCATCGGGCGACGCCTGCTGATGGGCCAGCGGATCGACGAGGAGATCGAGGCAGCGACAGCCGAGTTGTCGGAACACTGTCTGCCGGTCGGATTCTATTCCTACGGCGAGATTTCCCCCGACGAAGAGTCCGGCTTCTGTCAGCTGCACAACCAGACCATGACGGTGACCGTGTTGAGCGAAGAGGCGGCCTGACCATTGCGCAAGCTGTTTGACCGGCAGCTCGAGAAAGCGACGGACGCCGCCGGTCAGCTCGACCTGGTGGCGCTCGAAAGGCTGGTCACGGCAGCCTACGAGGAAGCCGAGCTGGACCGCAGCCGCACCGACCGCTCGATGGAGCTGATGATCGGCGAGCTGACGGCGTTCCAGGTCGGGCTCGAAGCCGAGATCGAGACGCGTACCGCGCAGCTGACGCGGAGCCGGCAGAAGCTCAGGACCCAGAACTTGCGCTTTCTCACCGCGCTCGAGAACATGTCGCAGGGCCTTGCCATGTTCGATGCGCGCCAGCGGCTGGTGGTCTGCAACCATCAGTATCTCGAGATGTACAACCTGCCGCGCCACCTGGGACGGGTCGGCACGCATCTGGTCACCATCCTCAAGGCGCGCATCGCCGCCGGCACCTCCGGCGGTGACGATCCGGTGGCCTATGTGCGCGAGCGGCTGCTCGTGGCGACGGAAGGGGTGAGTTCGTCGGCGGTCCACCAGCTCGCCAACGGCCGGGTGATGTCTGTCGCCCACAAGGCGATGGCCGATGGCGGCTGGGTGACCATGCACAAGGACATCACCGAGCTGCACAGCATGCAGGCCGAGCTCGCTCACCAAGCCTACCACGATGCGCTCACCGGACTGCCGAACCGCAACTTCTTCTACCAGCGGCTGGGGCAGGCGTTCGAGACGCTCGGCTCTGGCGCTGGCTTTGCGGTGCTTTGCCTCGATCTCGACGGGTTCAAGGCGATCAACGATTCGATGGGTCATGCCAGCGGTGACAAGCTGCTGCGGCAGGTTGCGGCGCGCCTTTCCGATTGCACCGCCGGGGCAGGTGTCGTTGGGCGCATGGGCGGCGACGAATTCGCCGTGCTGCTTCCCGGTGGAACGCGGGACAGCGCACTCGTTTTGGCCCGCACCATCCTCGATGCGATCCGGCGGCCTTTCGATATCGACGACCACGCCGTGCTGGTGGGCGTGAGTATCGGCATCGCTCTGGCGCCCGAGGACGGTGCAGGGGCCGACGCGCTGCTCAAGAGCGGCGACCTGGCGCTGTACTCGATCAAGCGGGGACGCCGCGGCGGCTACAGTTTCTTCGAGCCTGGCCTGGCGCAGACGCTGAGTGCCCGCTCCAGCATGGAGCACGACCTGCGGCGCGCCCTCGCCAACGGGGAGTTAGAGCTGTTCTACCAGCCGGTGCTCAACCTCGCGGCCCAGAAGATCGTCGGCTTCGAGGCTCTGCTGCGTTGGCGCCATCCGACCGAGGGTCTGATTCTGCCAGGCGATTTCGTACCCCTGGCCGAGGAGCTCGGCCTGATCATGCCGATCGGCGAGTGGGTGATCCGCGAGGCCTTTACCGAAGCTGCCAGATGGCCGGCATCGATGCGGATCGCGGTGAACGTCTCGACGGTGCAGTTCGAACGGGGCAGCCTCATCGACGTGCTGAGCAATGCACTGGCCGCAAGCGGCCTGGCGGCGAATCGGGTCGAGGTCGAGATCACCGAGACGCTGTTCCTCGAGCAGAGCGAGACGAACCTCGATATCCTGCACCAACTGCACGCGCTCGGGCTCAAGGTGGCGCTCGACGATTTCGGCACTGGCTTCTCGGCGCTCAACTACCTGCTGGCGTTTCCCTTCGACAAGATCAAGATCGATGGTTCGTTCGTTCGCGCTCTGGACAACACGGCGGGGGCTCACATCATCCTGGGGGCGGTCGCGAGCATCGGGCGGCGCATGGGAATTGTGACCACCGCCGAGGGCATCGAGACAGCGGAGCAGCTGAGAAACGTGCGCGCGCTGGATTACACCGAGGCCCAGGGCTTCCTGATCGCGAGGCCGATGAGCCGGGATGCGGTCCGCCAGCTGCTCGATCTGGCGAGCGATCCCAGGCTCGTGGGACCCATGGCGGTGGAACCGAAGACCGTCACCGCCACCGGTACTGGCGGGGCGTAGTCTCCCCCGGCTGCCAGGCATCCCGTGGATTCACGTGGAACATCCCGCCCGAGTGGACAGCCCGGCTGAACCGGCCTATGCGCTACCCCCTATATTCTGAGTTCTGCGGACAAGTTTCATGCTGCGCCGGTTCTTTGCCTATTACGCCCCCTACAAGCACCTGTTCTTTCTCGATTTCGGCTGTGCCGTGCTCGCCGGTGTCCTCGAGCTCGGCTTTCCGCTGGCGGTAAAACTGTTCGTCGACGACCTGCTGCCGGGGCAGAACTGGGGGCTGATCGCCGCAACGGCAGCGCTGCTGCTCGGGGTGTTCGCGCTCAACACCGTGCTCTCGGCCATCGTCAACTACTGGGGGCACGCGCTCGGCATCTCGATCGAGACCGATATGCGCCGGCAGGCTTTCGACCACATCCAGAAGCTGAGCTTTCGCTATTTCGACAACAACAAGACCGGCCAGCTGATCACCCACGTCACCAAGGATCTCGAAGAGGTGGGGGAGGTGGCCCATCACGGCCCCGAGGACCTGTTCATTGCGGTGATGACTTTCATCGGCGCGTTCCTTCTGATGTTCACCGTGCACTGGCAACTGGCGCTGCTCACCACCATCATCGTGCCGCTGATGACCTGGCTGGTGAGCCGCTACGGGGCGCGGATGACCACCACCTGGCAGCAGCTGTTCCGCCAGGTCGGCGATTTCAACACCCGCGTCCAGGAGAGCGTCGGTGGCATCCGCGTGGTGAAGGCGTTCGCCAATGAGGATTATGAGCGCGGGCTGTTCGCCAAGAACAACGAAGGCTATCGCGCCACCAAGCTCAGCGCCTATGCCATCATGACGGCGTCGATTGCGCTGAGCTATTTCAGCACCCGCTTCGTGCAGCTGGTGGTGATGGTCGCCGGGACCTGGTTCGTCATCGCCGGCGAGCTCAGCTATGGCGGCTTCGTCAGCTTCCTTCTCCTGGTCAACGTGTTCTTCCGGCCAATCGACAAGATCACCTCGGTGCTCGAGAGCTACCCCAAGGGTATTGCCGGCTTCCGCCGCTTCACCACGCTGATCGATACCGAGCCCGACACTGCCGACCGGCCGGGCGCCAGGGCGGTCGAGGGCCTCAAGGGCGATATCGTCTACAAGGATGTGAGCTTTGCCTATTCGGGCGATCCGGCTTCGAAGGACAAGGTGCTCGATGGGCTGACCCTCACTATCGCGGCCGGTGAGACCGTCGCCTTCGTGGGCCCGTCCGGCGCCGGCAAGACCACCATCTGCTCGCTGTTGCCGCGCTTCTATGACGTCACGGCTGGTGGCATCACCGTCGACGGCGTCGATATCCGCGACATGACGCAGGCCTCGCTGCGCAGCCAGATCGGCATCGTTCAGCAGGACGTCTTCCTGTTCGGCTCGACCATCCGCGAGAACGTCGCCTATGGCCGCCTCGGCGCCAGCGACGACGAAGTAATGGATGCGCTCAGTCGCGCCTCGCTCGACGAGTTCGTGCTGTCACTCCCCGATGGGCTCGATACCCCGACCGGCGAACGCGGCGTAAAACTGTCGGGCGGCCAGAAGCAGCGTCTCGCCATTGCCCGCATCTTTTTGAAAAACCCGCCGATCCTCATCCTTGATGAAGCGACCTCCGCCCTCGATACCGCCACCGAATATGCCATCCAGCAGGCGCTGGCCGCGCTGTCGGAGGGCCGTACCACCCTGGTGGTGGCGCATCGGCTGGCCACCATCCGCAATGCCGACCGTATCGTGGTGGTAAGCAGCGAAGGGATCGTCGAACAGGGAACCCATGCCGAGCTGCTCGGCAAGGAGGGTGCCTACGCCCGGCTGCACGGCGCGCAGTTCGGGCAATTGGCCAATCCGTAATGGCTACGGTTCATCTCGAAGGTGAGACGGCAACGGGTGGAATCTCTGGCGCCGGTTCGGGCTAACCCCCCTTGATCCCTCCCCCTAAACAAGGAGGGAGACGACGACCTCGATGCCAGCGCTTTGGTCTCCCTCCCCATGTTTAGGGGGAGGGGACAGGGGTGGGGGTCAGCAGTCACCGTGGCCGGTGGCAATACGCCGACTCGTTGAGCCTCGAGCTCAGCGCCCCAGAAAACTCCTCAGCCGGCCAACCCCGTCGCGGAGCTTGTCCGGCTCAACGGCGTGGCACCAGCGGAGCCACCCGTCACCTTCCACCCCGAACGCGCCGCCCGGCGCGAGGCCGAGCCCCGCTGCCTCGACCAGGCGCTTCGCCAGCCCCAGCGTGTCGGGATAGCCTTCGATGCGGAAGAACACATGCATCGCGCCGCCGGCATCGGGGATGACGACGCCGGGGATGCGGTTCAGCTCGGCGACCAGGAGGGTTCGCGTGGCAGTGAGCTCGGCCCGAAGCTTCGTGACCGTCGGCTCGCCATCGGTCAGCGCAGCCGTCGCGGCGCGCTGCACCGGCTCGAGGATGCACGAGGTGTTGTACTCGATGACCTTGGTGAGATCGTTCGACAGCGTCTCTGGCGTTGCCAGCCAACCGACGCGCCAGCCGGTCATCGACCAGGCTTTCGAGAAGCTGTTGACCGAGATGATCCGGTCGCCGGTCTGATAGCGGCGGAGGAACGACGGAGCCGAGCGGCGCCGCGGGTCATGCACCAGCCGCTCGTAGACATCGTCGCTCAGCACCCAGATACCGTGCCTGCGGCAATGCGCCAGCACCGCGTCGACTTCATCTTCCTCGATGGTCCAGCCGGTCGGGTTGTTCGGCGAGTTGATGATGGCGAGCCGGGTGTCCGGGGTCAGCGCTGCGAGCAGCCGGTCGAGATCGAGCGACCACTTGCCGTTCCTGATTGTCAGCGGTACCCGCACCACCTCGGCACCGAGAATCTTGGGGATCTCGACGATATTGGGCCAGAGCGGTGTTACGGCCACCACCCGGTCGCCGGGTGACAGCACCATCTGCGCCGCGATCATCAGCCCCGAGACGCCTGACCCCACCGCCGCGATGCGGCCCGGCGCGACGGTCGTGTCGTGCAGCTCGCTGAGGTAGCCGGCGATCGCCTGCCTGAGATATGGCCGGCCGAGATTCTGTGAGTAGAACGTCTCGCCCTCGGCCAATGACGCCATCGCCGCCTCACGAATGAAGCGCGGCGTCGGCTGGTCGGACTCGCCGAACCAGAACGGCAGCACGTCGGTCCGGCCCATCCCGGCATTGGCGACATCGCGGATCAGCGAGGATTGCAGCGACTGGACGTCGGGGCGGGCGGAGACGGAGCTGGTCATGCGGCGAGATATGGCGGATGCGCGGCTGGCCCGCAAGCGTGAGACCGCCCCCACCCAGCGCCGCTAGTTCGCTTCGCTCACAAGCTTTGCTGCCCTCCCCACAAGGGGGAGGGAGGCGATAGCTGCAGGTTTTGGTTCTTGCGTCTCCCTCCCCCTCGGGGCGACATCTTGTCGTCCCCTTGTGGGGGTGGCCCCACGCCCGGGCGGTGGTGCTACAGCACGAACCTGCTGAGGTCGGTGTCGGCTGCCATCTTGCCGATGCGCTCGTCGACATACCCCTTGTCGATGCGGATCGTCTCGCCCGCCTTGTCAGGCGCATCGAACGAAATGTCTTCGACCAGCCGCTCGAGGATGGTGGCGAGCCGGCGGGCGCCGATATTCTCGACCGTCGAGTTGACCTGCACCGCCGCGTCGGCGATCGCCTCGATCGCATCGGGGGTGAAGTCGAGCGTCAGCCCCTCGGTCTTCATCAGCGCCACATACTGCTTGATCAGGCTCGCGTCGGTATCGTTGAGGATGCCGATCAGGTCCTGCCGGGTCAGCGCCTTGAGCTCGACACGGATCGGCAGGCGGCCCTGCAGTTCGGGCAACAGGTCCGAGGGCTTGGCCACATGGAAGGCGCCCGAGGCGATGAACAGGATGTGGTCGGTCTTCACCGGGCCGTACTTGGTCGAAACCGTGGTGCCTTCGATCAGCGGCAGCAGGTCGCGCTGCACGCCTTCGCGGGAAACGCCGCCACCGTAGCCGCCTTCGCGGTTCACGATCTTGTCGATCTCGTCGATGAAGGCGATGCCATGGTTCTCGACCAGATCCACCGCTTCCTTGTTCAGCTGGTCCTGGTCGAGCAGCTTGTCGGCCTCCTCGGCCAAGAGCGGCTGGTGCGCGTCCTTCACCTTGACCTTGCGCTTGACGCCGCGGCCGCCAAAGGCCTTGCCCAGCATGTCCTGGATGTTGATCACGCCGATATTGGCGCCCGGCATGCCGGGGATATCGAAGCCGCCGGAATTGCCGGTCGGCTGCATCTCGATCTCGATTTCCTTGTCGTCGAGCTCGTTGGTGCGAAGCTTCTGGCGGAAGCTGTCGCGGGTCGATGGCGAGGCGGACGAGCCGACCAGCGCGTCGAGCACCCGCTCCTCGGCATTGTGATGCGCCTGCGCCTGGACCTCGGCGCGCTTCTTGTCGCGCAGCAGCGAAATGCCTGCTTCGACCAGGTCGCGGATGATCTGCTCGACGTCGCGGCCGACATAGCCGACTTCGGTGAACTTGGTGGCCTCGACCTTGATGAACGGCGCCTGGGCGAGCTTCGCCAGCCGCCGGCTGATCTCGGTCTTGCCGACGCCGGTAGGTCCGATCATCAGGATGTTCTTCGGCGTCACCTCGGCGCGCAGGTCATCCGGCAGCTGTTGCCGGCGCCAGCGGTTGCGCAGCGCCACGGCCACGGCGCGCTTGGCGTCATGCTGGCCGACAATGTAGCGATCGAGCTCGGAGACGATCTCGCGCGGGGAGAAATTGCTGTCACTCATAATCCGTCACTTTCCGCTGCCCTCATCGAGGCGCAGCACCATGAGATAGTCATCGTAGAAGACGCCATCGACCTTGAGGCCACGCGGGTCTTCGCCATACGTCACAAAGCCGTGCCGCTCGTAGAGCCGGCGGGCCGTGGGGTTGTCCTGCGTCACCGCCAGGTGCAGCTGCAGCACGTGGTTGCGCGCTTCGGCGATCACCGCCGCGATCACCAGGTCCGCGCCGCCGCGGCCGCGCGAGCCTGGGCTGAGATAGACGCCGATGAGATGTCCGCGGTGCGCCGAATTGCTATTGGCTTCGCGGTAAAAGCCAGCCGTGCCGACCAGCGCGGCGCCGTCGAACAGCCCGAAGATGAAGCTGCGCTCCAGCCGCCCGGCAAAGACCTCGATTGGCTGCGTCCCCTCTTCGGCAAGGCTCGAGCCGAACGACGCCGGCGACAGCGTCAGCCCCTCGATGCGGAGCGTCCGATAGGCTTCGGCATCCGCTGCTGTCAGCCGGCGAGTGGTCCAGCTCACGCGACGTCTCCCTCGGCGTTCCGCGCCAGCATCAGCGCCGGGCCATATTCCGAGTGCCGGGTGTCGAAGCGTTCGAACCCGGCTTTCTCATAGGCCCGGATCGCCGCCGCGTTGGCCGGATCGGGATCGATGATCACCCGGATGGCGCCTTCCTCGAACAGCAGCTCGACAAATGCCTCGATCAGCCGCGGGCCGTGGCCCTTGCCGATCAGTTCGGCCGGTCCGATGAACTGGTCGATCCCCAAGGTGCCGGTTGGCTGGTCCTGGTATGGGTGTCCGTCTTCGAGGTGCGGATCGTAGCTCTGGATGTAGCCGATCGGCTTGCCGTTGAGTTCGACGATGAAGGGCTCGACCGAAATGCTGTCGATATGGCCTTCGATCGACTTCAGGCCTTTGACCGGATCGTCCCACCATCGCGCTACGTGCGGCTCCGTCAGCCAGCCGGCCAGAAGCGGCAAGTCAGCTCGCGTCACCGGCCGGAAGCCGTAGCGGAAGTGGGCGTCAGACGGTTTCAATCGTTTCGACCGTCACGTTCTCGTTGGTGTAGATGCACACCTCGGCGGCGATCTTCATCGCCTTGCGGGCGATTTCCTCAGCGTCCATGTCGGTGTTCTCGCTCAGCGCCAGCGCCGCCGAATAGGCGTAGTTGCCGCCCGAGCCGATGGCGATGGTCGCGTGGTCTGGGGTGAGCACGTCACCGGTGCCGGTGAGCACCAGGGTGACGTCCTTGTCGGCGACGATCATCATGGCCTCGAGCCGGCGCAGGTACCGGTCGGTGCGCCAATCCTTGGCCAGCTCGACCGATGCGCGCATCAGCTGGTCGGGATACTGGATCAGCTTGGCCTCGAGCCGCTCGAACAGCGTGAACGCGTCGGCGGTGGCGCCGGCGAAGCCGCCGATCACCTTGCCGTCGGCGAGGCGCCGCACCTTCTTGGCGGTATGCTTCATCACGGTGTTGCCGACCGAGACCTGTCCGTCACCGGCCACCACCACCTTGTTGCCCTTGCGGACGGCGACGATCGTCGTGCCGTGCCAGCCGGGAAACTCGTTGTCCTTCGACATCTTGGGAAAAACTCCAGAACTGTTGGTCCCTATTTAGGCACGGGGCGGGCGAATGCAAACCGGCCTAGCCGGTCGGGTAGTTTCCGCGATGTTACCGAGGTCCGTCGCGCCTTCACCGCATCTTCACCGCTCCGGCGCTATCTGCTACAGCCGCCGCGCCACGATAGGGACTGCCGAGATGCGCACCGCCGAGATCGCCCGCAAGACCAACGAGACCGATATCAAAGTGTCGGTGAACCTCGATGGGTCGGGCAAGCATGACATGCAGACCGGCATCGGCTTTCTCGATCACATGCTGGATCAGTTGTCGAAGCACTCGCTGATCGACATGACCGTCGTCGCCAAGGGCGACCTGCACATCGATTTTCACCACACCGCCGAGGATGTCGGCATTGCACTGGGTGAGGCGATCAAGCAAGCGCTCGGCAACAAGCGAGGCATCCGCCGCTACGCCTCGTCCGATCTGCCGATGGATGGCACGCTCACCCGCGTCGCCCTCGACGTCTCGGGTCGGCCGTTCCTCGTCTGGAATGTCGAGTTCACGCGCGACAAGGTGGGCGAGATGGATACCGAACTGTTCCGCGAGTGGTTCCAGGCCTTCGCCATGAATGCCGGCATTACGCTGCACGTCGAAACCTTCTACGGCGACAACAACCACCATATCGCAGAAAGCGCCTTCAAGGCGCTGGCCCGGGCGCTGCGCGCGGCGGTGGAGATCGATCCACGTGCCGCCGATGCCATCCCCTCGACCAAGGGCACGCTCTAGCTGTTCGGCCGGCCTTCGTCGTCCATTCCCATCCCGAGCATCGGCATCACATCCACGGCATGGCACGGGAAGATGCTCATATGCGGGTGCCCCTCGAACATCTGCGCGGCGGCCTCCAGCGACGGCGCCCGAACCACGACGAAGGCCGTCAGGTGGTTGACTGATTTGGCGATGCCTTGGTCGGTCACCTGCAGGGTTTTGCCCAGCGGGCTGCCCACATAAACGATCGCATGCTTGTGCTTTTCGTCCCAGGCCTCGAGTGCCGGCAGGCCGATGGCGTCCCTTTCCCGCCGCTCCTGCTCGGAGAGCGCGTTCCAGGCCTGCCACTTCGGCCCAGCCTTGTCGCTGTAGAACACCGCGAGATATTTGCCGTCTGCCATCGTCGACCTCCTGCAGCGTCGCCAGTACAGAAAACCAGTCGCTCTGCAGCAACTGGTCCCGGTGCCACTACAACTTGCAAAGTGCAAGCGGTTGGCAGGCTCAACTGAAGCCGTAATTGGCGCCGGCGCTGATGACCGTCAGGGTGAAGATCGCCATGACGACGAGCAGCCCGATGGCGAGCCAGCCGATGAAAATGCCCTGGGTCGGTTCGGAACCCATCGTTCCATCGCCATGCGGGTCGTGGGAATCATGCGTCATAAAGCTCTCCTCAAAGCCGGTTGAACCAACGGCATGGCAGGCGGTCGGTTCCCTCATCTTCCAACCGTGCGGGTTTTGCTCTAAGGCGAACCCGCAACCACGCCGATCCAGTGAGGATAACCGTGACCCTCTATTCCGTCTACGAGCGCCCGAGCGACGGGCCCACTGCGGTGGCCGATCGCTTCTCCTGGTCCGCGGCCCTGCTGCCGCCGGTGCATGCGCTCGTCCACGGGCTCTGGCTGCTGCTCGGGATCTGGGTTGCCGGCACGGTCGCGATCACTGGCTTGAGCCTCGTAATCGGCGGTGAGGCGGCGTTCTGGCTCTATGTGCTGTTCGCCACCCTGATCGGCTTTGAGGCCGGGAGCTTCCGCCGGGTGAAGACGGCGAAGCGCGGCGGCCGCTATCGCACCGAGATCGTCGCCGCCGATGAAGACCTGGCATTGGTCGACTACCTGAAGCGGCAGACCCGATGAGCACGGTTACCATTATCGATTACGGCTCGGGCAATCTCCGCTCGGCCGCCAAAGCCTTCGAGCGCGCTGCGCGGGAAGCGGGGACCGGTGACGACATCCTCGTCACCGACGACGTCGAGACGGTGCGCCGCGCCGACCGCATCGTCCTGCCGGGCGTCGGCGCCTTTGCCGATTGCCGCGCCGGGCTCGACGCCGTGACCGGCATGGTCGAGGTGCTGGAGGAGCGGGTGATCAAGGGCGGCGTGCCGTTCCTCGGCATCTGCGTCGGCATGCAGCTGATGGCCACCGAAGGCCGTGAAAAGACCATCACCAAAGGGCTCGGCTGGATCCCCGGAGCGGTGGTCAGGCTCGAGCCGAAGCGCGACCTCAAGGTCCCGCACATGGGCTGGAACACGCTGACGATCAGGCAGACCCACCCGCTGCTGGCGGGCATCCCCGATGGGCCCAATGGGCTGCACGCCTATTTCGTCCACTCCTATCACCTGGCGGTGGACCGTCCGGAGACCCTGGTCGCCAGCGCCGACTACGGCCAGGAGGTCACCGCCATCGTCGGCCGCGACAATCTGCTGGGCACCCAGTTCCACCCGGAAAAGAGCCAGACCCTCGGGCTGACGCTGATCCGCAATTTTTTGGGGTGGAAGCCGTGAGCCCGAGCGCTTGGCTACCCCTCACCCTAACCCTCTCCCCAAGGGGGAGAGGGGACGATTGGACCGCAGGCCGTGCAGCTATCGCCCCCTCGCCCCTCCAAGGGTGCGCAATAGCGCACCTGGGGGGAGAGGGCCGGGGTGAGGGGCACCCAAGCGCCGAAGAGTCGGAGTTCTCCGCATGATCCTGTTCCCCGCCATCGACCTCAAGGATGGCCAGTGTGTCCGGCTGAAGCTGGGCGACATGCAGCAGGCCACCGTCTTCAATGACGATCCGGCCGCCCAGGCCAAATCGTTCGAGGACCAGGGGTTCGAGTACCTGCACGTTGTCGATCTCAACGGCGCCTTCGCCGGCCGCAGCGTCAACGGCGATGCCGTGCAGGCGATCCTCGACCGGGTGAGCTTTCCGGTGCAGCTGGGTGGCGGCATCCGCACCATCGCCCATATCGAGGAGTGGCTCGGCCGGGGGCTGGCCCGTGTGATCCTCGGCACCGTCGCGGTGCGTGATCCGGCGCTGGTGCGCGAGGCGGCGCGGCTGTTTCCGGGTCGGGTGGCGGTCGGCATCGATGCGCGCGGCGGCAAGGTGGCGGTGGAGGGCTGGGCGGAAACCTCCGAGCTGACTGCCATCGAACTCGGGAAGCGCTTCGAGGGGGCAGGGGTGGCGGCGATCATCTACACCGATATCGACCGCGACGGTGTGCTGAAGGGCATCAACTGGCCCTCGACGCTGGAGCTGGCGGAAGCCGTGTCGATCCCGGTGATCGCCTCGGGTGGGCTCGCCTCAATGGACGACATCCGCACCATGACCGAGCCGCGCTACCAGCTGCTCGAAGGCGCCATCTCCGGCCGCGCGCTCTATGACGGGCGCATTGATTCACGTGAAGCAATAGCGCTGCTGAAACAGCGAGCTGCCTGATGGCTGAGCTCAAGAACAAGCCGATCCTGGTCGAGCGGGTCCGCCTCTGGTGGTATCCGCTGGCGCTGGTGCCGATCCTGGCGCTGTTCTATGCCGGCTTTACCGGCATCCTGCCCACGCTGTTCGGCCTCGCCGGGCTGTTCGCCTTCATTTTCTGGGTGTTCTCCTTCGGTTTCGCCATCTATGCGAGGGTGAAGCGCCCACCCTCGGAACCGCGCCAATGAGCCTGAAAACCCGCATCATCCCCTGCCTCGACGTCAAAGACGGCCGCGTTGTCAAAGGCGTGCAGTTCGTCGACCTGATCGATGCCGGCGATCCCGTCGAAGCCGCCATCGCCTATAACGCCGCCGGCGCCGACGAGCTGACCTTCCTCGACATTGCCGCGAGCCACGAGAACCGCGACACCATTTTCGATGTGGTGGCGCGCACGGCCGAGCACTGCTTCATGCCGGTGACGGTAGGCGGCGGCATCAGGAAGCTCGAGGATATCCGAAAACTCCTGCTCGCCGGCGCGGACAAGGTGTCGATCAACTCGGCCGCGGTGAACGACCCGGATTTCATCGCCCGCGCCGCCGACAAGTTCGGCGACCAGTGCATCGTCGTTTCGGTCGATGCGCGGCGGCGGCAGATCCAGGCGCCGGGGCAGCAGAACATGGATGAGTGGGAAATCTACACCCATGGCGGCCGTAATCCGACCGGGCTCGACGCCGTCGAGTTCGCCGCGAAAATGGTCGAGCGGGGCGCCGGCGAACTGCTGGTCACCTCGATGGATCGCGACGGCACCAAGTCGGGCTTCGACCTGAAGCTCACCCGCGCCGTTGCCGATGCGGTGCATGTGCCGGTGATTGCTTCCGGCGGCGTCGGCTCGCTCGGTGATCTGGTCGACGGGGTCAAGGAGGGGCACGCTTCGGCAGTGCTCGCCGCCTCGATCTTCCACTTCGGTACCTACACGGTGGGCGAAGCCAAGGACTACATGGAGCGTCACGGCATTCCGATGCGGCGCGACAGCAATGCGGGAGAAATTTGATGAGCTTCAGCCTCGAAGACCTGGATAAGCGCATCGCCGCCCGCGCCGGCGCTTCGCCCGATGAGAGCTACACGGCAAAGCTGCTGGCCGGCGGGGTCGAGCGTTGCGCCAAGAAGTTCGGCGAGGAAGCCGCCGAGATCATCATTGCCTCGGTGACCAAGGACAGGAAGGGCACCGAAGGCGAAGCCTCCGACGTGATCTACCACCTCCTGGTGCTGCTCCGCGCCGCCGGCGTGCCGCTCGCCGACGTGATGGCGCAGCTCGAGCGCCGCACCGCGCAATCGGGCCTCGAAGAGAAGGCGTCGCGCGGGAAGGTACAGGGCTGATGGGGGTCAAAAAGCTCGAGCTCGCGCCCTACCACTATTTCAGCAAGGCCGAGTGGAGCGGTTTTCGCGCCGACGAGCCGATGACGCTCGACGCCGATGACGTCAAACGCCTGCGCGCCCTCACCGATCCGATCTCGTTCACCGAGGCGGAAGAAATCTACCTGCCGCTGAGCCGGCTGATCTCGCTCTATGTCGAGGCGACGCAGGAGCTGCACCGCGCCTCGACGAAATTCCTCGGCGCCGATGGCCGCAAGGTGCCGTACATCATCGGCGTCGCCGGCTCGGTGGCGGTGGGGAAATCCACCACCTCGCGCATTCTGAAGGCGTTGCTCAGTCGCTGGCCGAGCTCGCCCAAGGTCGACCTCGTCACCACTGACGGTTTCCTCTATTCGAACCAGCGGCTCGATGCGCTGCAGCTCGCCGACCGCAAGGGGTTTCCCGAAAGCTACGATCGCGGCGCGCTGATCCGCTTTCTTTCCGACATCAAGTCGGGCAAGCCCGACGTCAAGGTGCCGGTCTACTCGCACCTCGTCTACGACGTCATCGATGGCGAGTTCATCACCATCGATCGGCCCGACATCCTGATCGTCGAGGGGCTCAACATCCTGCAGCCGGGCGAGTTGCCGAAATCCGGAAAGCCGATCCTGTTCGCCTCCGACTTCCTCGATTTCTCCATCTTCATCGATGCCGACGAGAACGACCTGACCACCTGGTTCATGGAACGCTTCCGGCGGCTGCGCGAAACCGCCTTCGCCGACCCCAAGAGCTTCTTTCACCGCTTCACCAAGATGAGCGCGGAGGAAGCCGAGGCTTTCGGCATGTGGGCGTGGAAGGAAATCAACCTTCCGAACCTGCGCGACAACATCCAGCCAACCCGCAGCCGCGCCGACCTGGTGCTGACCAAGGGCCCCAGCCACGCGATTGAACGGGTAGCGCTGCGGAAGGTTTAGTGCGCTTGGCTGCCCCTCACCCCGACCCTCTCCCCAAAGGGGCGAGGGGGCGGTGTGGCACAGTCGGTGCAAAGTGCGTCCCCTCGCCCCTCTGGGGAGAGGGCTAGGGTGAGGGGCGCCAAACGCACCTGCCGGGCCTAAATCCCGATGCTCTTCTCAGCCGCCAGCGCCTGCAAATCCGCCACCGGCCGGGCGCCGATATGCGAGATCACTTCGCTGGCCGCGAGGCACCCCGCCTGCAATGCGGTTCGGAAGTCGCGCTCCCGTGCGATCGCCAGCAGGAACCCCGAGGCGAACAGGTCGCCGGCGCCGGTAACGTCGACCACTTCTTTCACCGCATAGGCGGGGACGGTGATGATCTCGCCCTCGTGCACCACCATGGCGCCGTCGGCGCCCATGGTGATCGCCGCGAGTTCCGCGTCTTTGGCGATCGCCTGCACCGCGCCATGCAGGTCGGTCTGGTACAGCGACTTCAGCTCTTCGACATTGCCGAACACGATATCCATGGTCTTGGAGCGGATCAGGTCGAGGAACTCGTCGCGGTAGCGGTTGACGCAGAACGGGTCCGACAGCGTGAACGAGGCGGCGCGCTCGTGCTTGTGGGCGTAATGCGCCGCCATCACGAAGGCCTTCTTGGCCTCGGTCGGATCCCACAGGAACCCTTCCATATAGGTGACGGTGGCGCCGCCGATCTCGTCTTCCTTGATATCGGCGGTGGTCAGCTGGTGGCAGGCGCCGAGATAGGTGTTCATCGTCCGCTCGCCATCCGACGAGAGGAGGATCATCGAGCGGGCGGTGGCCGGGCCATCGCTCAGCCGCGAGACGCCGTAATGCACGCCAATGCGCTTGAGGTCGTCGGCGAACACGTCGCCGAGCTCGTCGTCCGCCACCTTGCCGACGAACGAGGCCTTGCCGCCGAGCGAGGCGACGCCGGCCGCGGTGTTAGCCGAGCTGCCGCCGGAGATCTGGCGCTTGTCGGCTGGCATGCGCTCGTAGAGGTAAGCGGAACGCTCGGCATCGACCAGGTGCATGATGCCTTCCGACAATCCCTCGCGTTCGAGGAAGCCGGGATCGATGGGAGCTATGACGTCGACGATGGCGTTGCCGATGGTGAGAACGTCAAACCGGGCCTCGGCCATCGGCGATCCTTCGATGAAAATGGGGTAATTGAGCCGCGCCGGAAATAGAGGAGATTGCGCTCGCGCGCAACGCCAACCTCAGCCCGGGTGCGGCTTGCCGAAGCGCTGCGCATGCCGGCGGGTCAGCTTGCGCACCAGCGGCTCGGCATTGGCGGCGGAAACCCCGAGCAACTGCTCGTCGAGCAGCAGCATGGAGAGACCATGCACGAACGCCCAGGCGCTGATCGCCGCCTCGCCCGGCGCCTCCGGATCTTGCTTCGCCGCCGCCACCGCGAGGCTGGCGTAAGCGGCATCTGCAGCGCGGCGCAGGTCCTTGTCCTCGAACTTGCCGAGCTCCGAGGAGAACATCAGCTTATAGAGCCGCGGGTAGCGCAGCGCGAATTGCACATAGGCCTCGGCCATGGCGCCGAACTGCTCATCGACCGCGACACCCGCTTTGGCCGCCTCGACCGCTTCGAGGAACAGTGCGAACCCGGCGGCCGCGACCGCCTGGATCAGCGCCTGCTTATCGCGGAAATGCCGGTATGGCGCCGCTGAGGAGACCCCGACCCGCCGCGCCAGCTCGCGCATGCCCAGTGCCTCGGTGCCGCCTTCGAGCAGCAGTTCCAGCGCCGCTTCGACCAGCGCACGGCGCAGGTCGCCATGGTGATAGCGGTCGGATGGTTCAGATGTTGACATTGCTCACATTGAAGATTATCTCGATGCGAACAGTGTTAACATGCTGCCTCGCACCGGTCGAGGCAGCAAAGCGAGATCAGGAAAGGTTGTGAGACTTTTCCGGTTAGATCTCGCGTCCAAACAAGACCCTATCATCCTTCACGGGAGCGACATGATGACCGACCTGATCCTTGCCATCGCCCACCACCTTGCGGTGTTCACCCTCGTCGCGATCTTCGCTGCCGAGTTCGCCTTGCTGCGGCCGGGACTCGAGGGCAAGCGGCTCCGCCAGCTCGCTTCGCTTGATCGCGCCTATGGCGCCACGGCCATGCTGGTCATCGTCGTCGGCATTGTCCGGGTGATCTTCGGTTCGGCCGGCTGGGAGTATTATGTCGGCAACTGGGTGTTCTGGGCCAAGATGATCGCCTTCCTCGGCGTCGGCCTCGCCTCGATCCAGCCGACGGTCTCGATCATGCGCTGGCTGAAGGCGGCGATGGCAGATGCTGGGTTCAGCCCGTCGCCGGCCGAGGTCTCGGGGTCACGTCGCTTCCTCTACCTGCAGGCCGCGCTGCTGGTGTTCATCCCGAGCTTTGCCGCCGCCATGGCGCGGGGCTACGGGGTCTAACCTGAGCTTTGCACTGTCGGATCGGGCTTGCCTCTAACTCCCCTTCGGAGCCGGTGTCTTCGGTTCGAACCGGCACCACTCGCGAATGATGCAGCGCCAGCAATCGGGTTTGCGCGCCTTGCAGATGTAGCGGCCATGCAGGATCAGCCAGTGGTGCGCGTGCAGCAGGTACTCATCCGGCACGATCTTCAGGAGCCCCAGCTCCACCTTGAGCGGGTTGTCGCCCGGGGCCAGCCCGGTACGGTTGGCAACGCGGAACAGGTGGGTGTCGACCGCGATGGTCGGTTGCCGGAACGCAATGTTCAGCACCACGTTCGCCGTCTTCCGGCCGACACCGGGGAGGCTCTCCAGCGCTTCGCGATCCTCAGGCACCTTCGAATCGAACTTTTCGATCAGCTGCTGGCTCAGCGCAAAGACGTTCTTGGCCTTGTTGCGGAACAGCCCGATAGTCTTGATCTTGTCTTCGATCTCGGCCGGACCCAGCGCCACCATCTTCTCCGGCGTATCCGCCAGCTGGAACAACAGCTTGGTCGCCTTGTTGACGCCGGCATCGGTCGCCTGTGCCGAAAGCACCACTGCGACCAGGAGCGTGAAGGGGTTCACGTAGTCGAGCTCGCCCTTCGGTTCGGGCTCGGCTGCCGCAAAAGCGCCGAAAATGGCTTCGACATCTGCTTTTGGCAGTCGCTTCACTTTTTGCTGCGCCATTTCCGTCATCCTGATTCTGAGCCTATACTGATGCCCAAGATGACGACCCAAACGCAAGCGAGGCCGCTATTCGCGGCAAAGCTGACGCCCCATCGATCGCTGGGACGCAAGGGTTTTCGCGTCGTTATCGTCCTTCTGGCGGTGCTTGCCACCATTCCCGGCATTATCTTCTTTTCGATGGGCGCCTGGCCGATCGTCGGTTTCCTCGGCCTCGATATCGCGTTGATCTGGTGGGCGATGCGCTCGAGCCAGCGCGACGGCAAGCGCTACGAGGAAGTGACGTTGTGGCCGGACCAGCTCGAAATCAAGCAGGTCGATGGCACGGGCAAGGAAACCCTGAGCCGCTTCAACCCCTATTTCGTCAAGCTGGTGGTCGACCGCGACTACAACGAGCGGACCGTCGGGCTGCACCTCAGAACCCGTGACCGCGACGTCGTGCTCGGCCAGTTCCTCAACCAGGACGAAAAGTCGAGCTTCGCCAAGGCTTTCGGCACCGCGCTGAAACGGGCACGGGTTTAGGTATCCGTCGCATCGGGCCATAAGCCCTTCCCGCGCACCGGCGTCATCCCAGCGAAAGCTGGGACCCAACTGGCAGCCCGCGCAGATGGAGAGTTGGGTCCCTGCTTTCGCAGGGATGACATCGAGTGTGTGGAACTTCTGGTGGCTCAAGATGTCGAGCAACGAGCGTCAAAACCGGGTCGCAACGGCGGCTCGGCGCGCCTATGTTCCGCCTCATGAGCAAGCACGAAACCATCATCGCCAACTCGGATTACGAGACCGTCCAGGCCGCCATCGCTTACCTCAGCGAGACGCTGCCCGACGAAACCGATCTGCCGCGTTTTGCCCGTGCCATCGGGCTGACCGAGCGGCAGCTCACCGACCTGTTCCGCCGCTGGTGCGGGCTGAGCCCGAAAAGCTTCGCACAGGCCGTGGCGCTCAATCACGCCAAAAAACTCCTCGCCGACCAGCAGAGCGTGCTCGACACCACCTATGAGGTCGGTCTCTCCTCGACCTCGCGGCTGCACGACCTGTTCGTCACCCATGAGGCCATGCCGCCCGGCGCCTTCCGCGCTCGCGGCGAAGGCCTCGAGATGGTCTGGGGCGCCGCCCCCTCGCCGTTTGGCACCGCGGTGCTGACCATGACCGAATACGGGCTGAGCGGCATCGGCTTCGCCGACGAGAACATGTCGGTCGAGGAAGCCTTCGAGGATCTCGCCAACCGCTGGCCCAATGCCAGCTATCGGCGCGACGACAAGGCCGTGGCGCCGGTCGCAGCCCGGGTGTTCGATCCCAACCGCTGGGATCCCGAACAGCCGGTGCGGGTCGTCCTGATCGGCACCGATTTCGAGGTGCAGGTCTGGGAGACGCTGCTGAAGATCCCGGTGGGCAAGGCCACCACCTACCAGAAGGTCGCCAACCATATCGGCCGCCCGACCGCGGCTCGCGCCGTCGGCGGCGCCGTGGGCAAGAACCCGATCAGCTTCGTCGTGCCCTGCCACCGCGTCGTGGGCACCAGCGGCGCGCTCACCGGCTACCACTGGGGCGTGCCGCGCAAGCGGGCGATTCTGGGTTGGGAAAGCGGAGTAGTGGGGGCGTAAGGCCGGCTGAAACAGCCCCGACTCTTCACCTCCCCCTTTATGGGGGACTTCGAACCGTCCCGCGGGGCAAATCGCTCCAGTGGAGCGATTTGAGGCGAGAAGGCCATGAGAGCTACGCTCGAATGGCGAGGGAGGGGGCCGTCTCTCTCAGTCAGGCGACCTTCAGATCGCCACCTTCTCCGCCAGCTTCCCGTCCGCGCCGATCTTGTAAATCACCGGCTCGCCCGTTCCGAGCTCGCGCTTCAGAATCTGTTCCGGCGTCAGGTTTTCGATCGCCATGACGATTGAGCGCAGCGAGTTGCCGTGCGCGGCGACCAAAACGGTCTTCCCGGCCTTCAGCAGCGGCACGATCTCGGCGTCGTAATAGGGCAGGGTGCGGGCCGCGGTGTCCTTGAGGCTTTCGCCGCCCGGCGGCGGCACGTCGAACGAGCGCCGCCAGATCAGCACCTGCTCCTCGCCCCATTTGGCCCGCGCGTCATCCTTGTTGAGGCCGCTGAGATCGCCATAGTCGCGCTCGTTCAAGAGTTTTGAGCGGGTGATCGTCACCTCGGTGATCTCGAGCTCCTCGAGGATCAGGTCGAGCGTGTGCTGGGCCCGGCGCAGTGCCGAGGTGAAGTAGACGTCGGGCACGTAGCCGGCCGCCTTCAGCTGCTTGCCGGTGTGGCGCGCTTCGCCGATGCCTTGCTCGGTGAGGTCGGGGTTGCGCCAGCCGGTGAACAGGTTCTTGAGGTTCCAGTCGCTCTGGCCGTGGCGAACGAGGATCAGCGTCCCGGTCATCGAATAATCCTTGTCAGTTGAAGCCGAGCACGTCGGCCATGGAATAGAGGCCGGGCCGCTGGTCGCGCACCCAGAGGGCGGCGCGCACCGCGCCGTCGGCGAACAGCGCCCGGTTGTCGGCGATGTGGTTGAGCTCGATGCGCTCCGATGGGCCGGCAAGGATCACCTTGTGCTCGCCGATGACATTGCCGCCGCGCAGCGCGGCAAAGCCGATGCTGCCCTCTTCGCGCGGCCCGGTGTGGCCGTCGCGGACGCGGACCGAGTGGGTCTTCAAATCGAGATTGCGGCCGCGGGCGGCGGCTTCACCCAGCATCAGCGCCGTGCCGGAGGGGGCATCGACCTTCTTGTTGTGGTGCATCTCGAGGATCTCGATGTCGAAACCCGGCAGCGCCGCGGCCGCCTGCTTCACGAGGCCCAGCAGCAGGTTCACGCCGAGCGAGAAATTGCCCGCCTTGACGATCCGGGCCCGGGCAGCCGCCTCGCGGATCGCTGCGTCATCAGCCTCGCTGCACCCGGTGGTGCCGATGATGTGGACCAGCCCGCGCTTTGCGGCCTCCTGCGCCAGCGCCACCGAATTGGCGGGCGCGGTGAAATCGAGGATCGCCTCGGCGGCGCCGAGGGCAGCCGCGACGTCGTCGGTGATCGAAACACCGAGCGGCTCGAGGCCCACGAGTTCGCCTGCGTCCTTGCCGATCACCGGCGCCCCAGCGCGGTCGAAGGCGGAGACGACCGTAATCCCTGCCGTCGCGGCGATGGCGCGGATGTTCGCCGCGCCCATCTTGCCGCCTGCGCCGGCGATGGCGACCTTGAGGTCAAACATGCTTGCTCCTACCGAACCCGTGCGACGCCTATAGCCCAGCCGGCGCGGTCATGCCAGCCGGGTGCCGCCGGCCATCTCGGCGAGGATCGCCTGCGCCGCGCTTGCCGGATCTGCTGCCGCAGTGATCGGCCGCCCGACCACCAGATGGCTGGCGCCGGCGGCCAGCGCCTCGGCCGGGCCCGTCACCCGCTTCTGGTCGCCATGTGCGCTGCCAGCCGGGCGGATCCCCGGGGTCACGATGGCGAGCTTGGGCCCCACGATGGCGCGCACCATCTGCGCCTCATTGGGCGAGCAGACGATGCCACCGATCCCTGCGTCTTTCGCCTGTTCCGCACGCAGCGCCACCAGCCCGGCCGCATCCCGGGCATAGCCGGCATCCGTTAAGTCGGCATCGTCCATCGAGGTCAGCACGGTGACGCCGAGCACGGTAAGCCCGGAGCCCGCGGCGGCTTTTGCCGCGGCGCGCATCGTCTTGGGGTAGGCGTGCACCGTGACCATGGTGGCGCCGGTCCTGGCGATCGCGGCGACGCCCTTTTCGACGGTGTTGTCGATATCGAGCATTTTGAGATCGAAGAACACCCGCTTGCCGGCGTTGAGCAGCGCCTTGCCGAGGTTGAGGCCGTCGCCACCATAAAACAGCTGGTAGCCGATCTTGTAGAAGTCGACCGCATCGCCCAGTTGCGCGATCAAGCGTTCCGCCTCGTCTCGCGTATCGAGATCGAGTGCGACGATCAGGGTGCCTGCCATCAGATGTCTCCGGATTTTCCGGTCAGTGCCATAGCGGAACGAATCGGGCAAGCAGAAATGCCCGCTTGCGCGCGATGCTATGGCGCCATAGCGTCCGCGCAACACGATGGAATCATAGATCAATCATGCAGCAGCAGGCGCTTTCCGCCATTGTCGCCTGGGTGCGGCTCGAGCGTGCCACCGAGGCCTTCCACGCCGACCTGAAGAAGCGCTTCGGCATTACCGGGCTGCAGCTTGCCGTGTTGCGCATCTGCGCCGAACGCCCGCAGCTGCCGCTCGCTGCCTTGCGCAAGGCGCTGGTTATGCACCCGGCAACGCTCGGCCAATCGATCGACGAACTGCGCCGCATGGATCTGGTGACGGTGAAGACCGACCCGCGCGATCGCCGCGCCCGGCTGGTCGGGCTGACCGAGGCGGGGATCGAGCTCCTGGCCAAGGCGCCGCTCGCCGGCCCGACCCGGTTGCGCGAGATCGACCACGAGGTGGCGCGGCTCGATCGGCTGAAGCTGGCGCTCGAGGACGCGGTGGAACTGTTCGGGTTGGGCGAGTGGGCGCCGGGTCGGAAGGATGGGGCGTGACACTGCCGGTGCAAAGTGCGTCCCCTCGCCCCTTTGGGGAGAGGGCCAGGGTGAGGGGCAGCCAAGCACACCGGAACCAACTGCTTCGCGCGGGGTGCTGTTCCGGACATCTGAGCGCTTGGCGCCCCTCACTCAACCCTCTCCCCAGAGGGGCGAGGGGGCGGTGTGGGACGGCCGGCGCCCTTGCCCCCATTAGGGGAGCTAAAGCCCGTCAATCCTCGCCGGCAGATCCTCCATCGCAATCCAGTCGGTCAACAGCTTCCGGTCGCTGAGCCGTACCACGAAGACATTGCCGCCGCCCGGGTTGCCGATGCGGCGCTGGTCCTCGGAACGGGCGATCGTCAGCCCGCCCAGCTGACACTTCAGCAGCGTCCCCACCGCGCCGTGCCCGGCAAAGCCGATCGGCTTGGTCGCATCGTGGCCGGCCAGCACCTCGTCGAAGCCGGCGACCACCCGGCGCTGCGCGTCGCGGGCCGTCTCCCAGCCCTCGGCCGACTCATCGGGGTGGGCGAACAACGCGTCCGCCAGCGCCTCGAAGCGTGCCGAAGGAACAAAGCCGGTACTGCGACGGTCGTTCTCGTCGAACTTATCCCCGCTGTCCACAGGCGCGCCGCAGACTGTCGCGAGAATCGCCGCCAGCTCGAGAGCCTTGGTTTCCGTGCTCGAAACGAGGCGGGTCAGGTTCTCGACCAGTGGGTGGTTCGCAAAACGTTCTGCTCGTGACCTGCCAAGGCTGGACAGCCCCCAGCGTGGCGTTGCGACGTTGGGGTCGATCACCACTTCGGGGTGGGTGACGTAGAGCGCGTACACCTCAGATACCGCCGCGCGAGAAGTGGGTCAGTTCGCGCACCATCTGGCCGACCTTCCACTTGATGTTGCCCTCGTTCGGCGCGCCGTCCTCGTCCAGCACATCGGGGTAGGGGCCGAGCCCGAGCAGCGTCGGCACCACCAGGGCGCCGATCTTGCTGAGCGAGTCGCGTAGATGCGACAGCGCGAAGATGGTGGCATATTTGCCGTCGCTCATCCCACCGATGCCGAACACCGCGTGCTTGAACGGGTTGGGCTTCTCGCGGCTGACCCAGGAGATCATGTTGGCGATCAGCGGCGTGATGCCACCGTTGTATTCCGGGCTGATGATCAGCACGATGTCGCGGCTACGGAACATCTCCGCCAGGCGCTTGGCTGCCTCGGGCGTCTCGCCGGCATCCTCGATGTCCTGGTTGAAGATCGGCATCTCGAACTCGCGCAGGTCGAGATCGGTGACAACAACGCCAGCTTCTCGCAGCTTAGCCGACATGTGCCGGCGCAACGGCTCGTTGATCGAGTCCTTGCGCAGCGAGCCACAGATGGTGATGGCAGTCTTGGGGGGAGGGGTGTCGATGGTCATGCGCTAGAGCTAGCGCATTCCATTTGCAGTCGAAAGACACCCTGAGGTGAGGCGCGCACGACGGCATGGCCGCGGCGCCTCGCCGCCTAGTTCTCAAACAGGCTCTTCAGCTTGGCGAAGAAACCTTCGGAGGTGGGAGAATTTTCCCGCGTTGATTCGCGTTCGAACTCCTCGAGCAGCTCACGCTGGCGCTTACTGAGGCTCTGCGGCGTCTCGACGTCGAGCTGCACGTAGAGATCGCCAAAGTCCTTGGAGCGGAGCACCGGCATGCCCTTGCCCTTGAGCCGGACGCGCTGGCCGGGCTGGGTACCGGACGAAACCTTCACCCGGGCTCGCGCCGCATCGAGCGTCGGCACCTCGAACTCGCCGCCGAGCGCCGCGGTGGTCATGGCGATCGGCACGCGGGCGTAAAGGTCGGCGCCGTCGCGCTGGAACAGATCGTGCGGCTTGATCGAAATGAAGATGTAGAGGTCGCCCGGCGGTCCACCGCGGAGGCCCGCTTCACCCTCATTGGCGAGCCGGATGCGGGTGCCGTCCTCGATCCCCTTGGGGATGTCGACGCTGAGCGTCCGGTTCTGCTGCCGGCGGCCCTGGCCACCGCAATCGGTGCAGGGCTGCTCGAGGATCTGGCCGCGGCCGTTGCAGATCGGGCAGGTCCGCTCGATGGTGAAAAAGCCCTGCGCCGCACGCACCTTGCCCTGGCCATTGCAGTGGCGGCAGGTCGACATGCCGGTGCCCGGCTTGGCGCCCGAGCCTTCGCAAGTGTCGCAGGTGGCGAGCGTCGGCACGTCGATATCGACGGTGCGGCCGGCAAACGCCTCTTCGAGGCTGATTTCGAGATTGTAGCGCAGGTCCGAGCCGCGCAGGCGGGATTGGCCGCCGCGGCCGCGGCCGCCCATGAAGTCGCCGAAAATGTCCTCGAAGATATCGGACATCGACGAGGTGAACTCGGGGCCGAACCCAGCCGGCCCACGCCCGCCATTCTCGAACGCGGCATGGCCGAAGCGGTCATAGGCGGCGCGCTTCTGCGGGTCCTTCAGCGTGTCGTAGGCCTCGCTGATCTCCTTGAACTTGTGTTCGGCCTCGGCATTGCCCGGGTTGCGGTCCGGGTGGAACTGCATCGCAAGCTTGCGGTAGGCGCCTTTCAGCACCGCTTCGTCGGCGCCCTTGGGCACCCCCAGCACTTCATAAAAATCGCGTTTCGCCAATCGGCCTTGTCCTTGGTTGCCTGCGCCCCGCATCAGGCATCCGGCCTAGATAAGTACTCTGGTGCCCGACGGCAACACTATCGAGGGTTGCGGGCCGACGTACGTGCCCGGTGTGACTTTTCCACCAGTCGCCGGGCGCCGACCTCGCGAGGGCGAGCTGTAACGAGAATAGCTAGGCGCCGAAGGCCGCTGCGAGGTTCCGGCCGAGCTGGCCCTGCGCGAACATCGCCTTGTTGACGATGCGGTAGAGCCCGAAGAAACCGTGCGTGACGCCCTCGTAGGTCGTCATGTCGACCCAGACGCCGGAACGCCGCAGCGCATCGGCCAAGGCTTCGCCTTCCGAGCGCAGCGGGTCGGCATCGGCGAGAATGATGGTCGCCGGCGGCAGCCCGGCAAGGTCGACCCGGCCGGCAATGTTCATCCGCGCATCGTGCGCATCGTCCTTCTTGCGGAACAGTTTGCGCGCCGCCCATTCGAGCGTCGCGGTCGAATAGGGGAAGGTATCGGCGTTTTGGAGGTGCGAGGGCAGGTCGAACAGCATGGCCGCCATCGGGGTCACGAGGCCCAGGTGGATCGGCAGCGGCTTGTCTTCGGCCCGCGCCCGCAGCGCCACGTTGACGGCGAGGTTGCCACCCGAGCCTTCGCCGACAATGGCGGCGCGCTTCGCATCGCCACCCAGTGATTCGGCATGCTCGAGCAGCCAGATCCACGCCGCATAGGCATCTTCGTGCGCCGCCGGGAAGCGGTGCTCCGGCGCCTGCCGGTAGTGCGCCGAAACCACCACCGCGCCGGTGCGGGCCGCCAGCGCGCGCGGCGTTGCGTCGTAGTTATCGACGTCGCCGAGCACGAACCCGCCGCCATGCAGGAACAGGACCATCGGCCTCAGGCCGGTGACGATGTCGTTCTGCGGGATGTAGATGCGGGCGCGGATCTCGTCCGTCGGCCCCTGGATCAGTCGCATCTCCATGCCCACGCCCATGTCGTCGACCTGATCGCGCAGGATCCGGCGCAACGCCATGTCGAGCGTGGGCAGCGCCCGCGCCTCGGGCGAACGGCACGCGTCGATGCGCTTGCCGCCCATCGATTGCAGCACGTTGAGGACGTGGCGCATGTCGGCGTCGAGCCGCTCGACAGGCGCGGAATCTGCTGCATGGAGATCGCCGTTTTCGGCGAACCTCCGCACCTCAACCGATGACATCAATAGTCCTTTCGAAGTCCGCCCTCAGCATCCGTTCCCCGGCCCTGGGTTTCGGCTGCTCCCTCAAGGCGTCCCGCTGCTGACGGTTGGAGCGCTTTCAGGAAAAGTTGTGAGACTTTTCCACCTCGAAAGCGCGACCAGGTCAGAGACGCCCACTTCAACCCATCCAACATCATTGGCGGATGTGAAGACATTTGGGCGGGGGTGCGGCAGCAATGCGGAAAAACACCGGGCTCCGGAACAATTCCGGAGCCCTTTGATTTCTCGGGTGATTCACGTGAAACGGCAGCGGTGGCCGTGGCTTATACGACCTGCTCGCGGCTGACCCCGAGCGCCGCCAGCTTCGCCGCGGCGCTGGCCACGGCCTCCGCCGGGAATTTGTCGGCGTGGCGCAACACGATCGCTTCGCCGCTGAGCTCGGCCCGCTTGTGCTCCACCAGGCTGCCGAGGCCTTCGCTGGGGTTGGGATCCATCGCCCAGTCGCCGAGGCAGCGGATCGTGCCGTACTTCTTGTGCTTGGTGCGGGTACCGGACAGCCGGGTGGTCTTGCCGGTCGCCTCGGTCTTGACCTCTTCGGCGTAACTGACCGCCGTCCAGAACTCGCGCTCCAGCGCGTCGCTGAAGGGCAAACCGGCGAGTTCGGCGATCCGCATCTGGATCTGAAACGCATAGTCGTGATGCCCGAGCCGGCGGGCGTTGAACAGGAGTTTCCGGAGTTTTTCCGGTTCGGAGAATTTGCTGAGATCTGGGAACATCCGTCACTCTAGCACATCGGCAAACAAAAAGGCCCGGCATTTGCCGGGCCTTTCCAATTCTGTTGCGCGAAGCAATCAGGGCGACGTCTTGTCGGCGTTAGGCCGACCGCTTGTCATCCTTGACCTCTTCGAACTCGGCGTCGACCACATCATCATCGGCCGGCTGTTCGCCGCCTTCCGCCTTGGCCTCGGCTTCCGCCTGGCTCTGCTTGTACATCGCCTCGCCCAGCTTCATCGAAGCTTCGGCCAGCGTCGCGGATTTCTCCTTGATCGCCTCGGCATCGTCGCCTTCCAGCACGCCCTTGAGCTCGGCGATCGCCGTCTCGATGGCGGCCTTCTCCTCGGCGGTGACCTTGTCGCCATAGTCCTTCAGCGACTTCTCGGTCGAGTGGATCAGCGACTCGCCCTGGTTCTTGGCTTCGACCGCTTCACGCTTCTTCTTGTCGGCGTCGGCGTTCTGCTCGGCTTCCTTGACCATGCGCTCGATGTCGGCGTCCGAAAGACCACCCGAGGCCTGGATGCGGATCTGCTGCTCCTTGCCGGTGCCCTTGTCCTTGGCCGATACGTTGACGATGCCGTTGGCGTCGATGTCGAAGGTGACTTCGATCTGCGGCACGCCGCGCGGCGCCGGAGGAATGCCGGCGAGGTCGAAATTGCCGAGCAGCTTGTTGTTGGCGGCCATCTCGCGTTCGCCCTGGAACACGCGGATGGTCACCGCGTTCTGGTTGTCCTCGGCGGTCGAGAAGGTCTGGCTCTTCTTGGTCGGGATCGTGGTGTTGCGGTCGATCAGGCGGGTGAACACGCCACCCAGCGTTTCGATGCCGAGCGACAGCGGGGTCACGTCGAGCAGCAGCACGTCCTTGACGTCGCCCTGCAGCACGCCGGCCTGGATGGCGGCGCCCATGGCAACCACTTCATCCGGGTTGACGCCCTTGTGCGGCTCCTTGCCGAACAGCTGCTTGACGACTTCCTGCACCTTGGGCATGCGGCTCATGCCGCCGACCAGCACGACTTCGTCGATCTGCGCGGCCGAAACGCCCGCATCCTTGAGCGCCTGCCGGCACGGATCAACCGTCTTCTGGATCAGGTCCTCGACCAGGCTCTCGAGCTTGGAACGGGTGAGCTTCAGCGTCAGGTGCTTCGGGCCGGAAGCGTCGGCGGTGATGAACGGCAGGTTGATTTCGGTCTGGGTCGAGCTCGAGAGCTCGATCTTGGCCTTCTCAGCCGCTTCCTTCAGGCGCTGCAGCGCCAGCTTGTCGCTCCTGAGGTCAATGCCCTGGTCCTTCTTGAACTCGGCCGCCAGGTAGTCGACCAGGCGCATGTCGAAATCTTCGCCGCCGAGGAAGGTGTCGCCATTGGTCGACTTCACCTCGAACACGCCGTCGCCGATCTCGAGCACGGAAATATCGAAGGTACCGCCGCCCAGGTCATAGACCGCGATGGTGCCGGTGTTCTTCTTGTCGAGCCCGTAGGCGAGCGCTGCCGCGGTCGGCTCGTTGATGATGCGGAGCACTTCCAGCCCGGCGATCTTGCCGGCGTCCTTGGTGGCCTGCCGCTGCGAATCGTTGAAATACGCCGGAACGGTGATCACCGCCTGCGTGACGTTCTCGCCGAGATACGATTCGGCGGTTTCCTTCATCTTGGTCAGGATCATCGCCGAGACTTCCGAGGGAGAGTACTTCTTGCTCTCGACCTCGACCCAGGCATCGCCATTGTCGGCGTTGACGATCTTGAAGGGCACCAGGCCCTTGTCCTTTTCGACCATCGGGTCGTTGTAGCGCCGACCGATCAGACGCTTGACCGCGAACAGCGTGCCTTCCGGGTTGGTGACCGCCTGGCGCTTGGCCGGCTGGCCGACGAGGCGCTCGCCGTCCTTGGTGAATGCGACCATGGACGGCGTGGTGCGCGCGCCTTCCGCGTTCTCGATGACCTTCGGCGTCGCACCGTCCATGACGGCGACGCAGCTGTTGGTCGTACCGAGGTCGATTCCGATGACTTTACCCATTACCTACTGCCTCTTTCCTGGCGAACCCGGATGAAACCCCATCCGGCAGTTCCTGATCCCTCGCGGGTGTCCGGGTTCCCGTGTTGAAATTGACCCGTCACCGGGCCTTGAGCGCTATATAGGAGGGGGCTTTTGGGGGTGCAAGCGTAGTCCGGGCACAAAGTCCCGGCTTTTGGCGGGAACTCACCCTCGCCAGTTCGCTTTGTCGTCCCGGATCTACAGAAACGTCTGGTGGCGGGCGCAGCACCACTGCGCCCGGCCGAATGCCGTCAGGTCGCGTCGCTGAGGGTGTATTCACCCAGCTCGCAGAGGTCGACCGCCGGTTCGATGAACTCGGAATCGTCCTCCAGCATGAACTTCATGTCGTAGACGCATTGCTCGCGGCCATCGCCGATGGTGACATCGACGAAGTTGCCGGCCGGCAGGTACTTGTCGGCGAACACGTCCTCCTCCCAGGTTTCGACATCGGCCGGCGAGGTGAACAGGCTCTTGACCGCATAGGACGAATTGTTGGTCAAGGTGAAGGTCAGGTCTTCGGCCAGTGCGGCGCCCGGCAGCACCAGCAGCAGGGCAGCAGCGCCACCCAGGATCGACAATTTCAATAGAACCCCCAGAAAATGCGGGGCCGGCATGCTCGGGGGAACTTCCGGTTCGACCCCGCGATCACCGAAACCCAGGCGCACGGGAAGCGGCGCCTGAGCCTCATTTAGCAATTTAGTCTATTATGTCTCAAAGGCTGGCTATCGCCATGGTTAGAGAAATCTCACCAGCCGCCGCCGGGTGCGGCGGGAGCGCCGACGCGGCTTGTCGTTGCAGCCCCGGTTATGGTCTAAGAAGCGCTCGTTGCCGCCTCTCGTTGCCGCCCAACTCTCGTTACCGCCCAAGGGAACACGACTGTGCTGAGGTTCCTTGTCATCGCCCCGCTGCTCGCGGTCCCGCTGCTCCCCGTCGCCGCGCTGGCGCAGGAAGTGCCGGCCGAGGCGCAGATGGACATGTGGTGCGGCACCGCCTTCGAACTGATGACCCGCGACGCGCCGGCTGATGCCACGCCGGAAAAGCTCGCCTCCGCCAAGGTCTATGCCGATGGCGGGGCCTTGCTGCTGCAGCGCGCTATCCCGATCTACCTCGAGGCCGGCTACACCGACGACGCGCTGGCCGACTACCGGGGCGACCTCGAAGACTCCATCGGTCGCGTCGTCAACGGCACTGGCAGGGCCAGCGATGGCGCCGCCTATTCATTTCAGGATTGTTCGGCCCTCATCGGCCAATGAGATAGATAAGACCCGCATGGCCCTCACGCCCCGTTCCGACGACCTCTTCCTCGTGGTCGACCTGCAATATGATTTTCTCCCCGGCGGCAAGCTTGCCGTTGCCGGCGGCGACGAGATCATCATCCCGATCAACCGGCTCGGCCGGCGTTTCGAAAACGTCGCCATGACCCAGGACTGGCATCCGCGCGGCCACATCTCGTTCGCCTCGAGTCATGCCGGCGCCACCCCGTTCGAGATCATGGAATTGCCCTATGGCCCGCAGGTGCTGTGGCCCGACCACTGCGTCTGGGATACGCATGGCGCGGAATTCTCGACCGATATCGAGCTGCCGCACACCCAGCTGGTGATCCGCAAGGGCTACCACGAAGTGGTCGATTCCTATTCCGGCTTCCAGGAGGCCGACCGCAGGACCAAGACCGGGCTCGAAGGCTACTTGCGCGAGCGAAAATTCAAGCGGTTGTTCATCGCTGGCCTCGCCACCGATTTCTGCGTCAACTGGACGGCAGTCGATTCGGCCAATGCGGGCTTTGAGACCTACGTGATCGAGGACGCCTGCCGCGCCATCGATACCTCGGGGTCGCTGGCCCAGGCCTGGGCCGATATGAACGCCGCCGGGGTCAAGCGGATCGTCGCCGGCGATATCGCCTGAGGAAGAGATTGGCCTGAGGACAACATGCTGCGGGCTGCGCTTGGGGGATTGCTGATCGGGCTGCTGGCCGTGCCGGCCGCGGCGGGCGAGCCCTCGGCCGCCGCCGACCGGCTGCTCTGGTGCGGCAGCGCCTTCTACTGGCTCTCCACCGACGCCTATGATTCGGGCAACGACGCCGAAGGCGACGAGTACGGCGCCTGGTCCGACGACCTAGCCGCCCGCGCCGACATGATGCTGGAAGCCGAAGGCAACGACGACGTGGCGATCACCGCGCTGCGCGACGCCTATGACAGCCGCGTCGTCGATGAGATGGGCAAGCCCGGCGCCAAATACGACGTCACGACCTGCCCTGACCTGGTGGTTTCGGCGGCGAACTAGCTCTGGATCACCCCTTGGGGGGAGAGGTCGGCGCGCAGCGCCGGGTGATGGGGCGCCGCCAGCGTTCACACCATTGCCGAACAGATACAAACCTGCCGATGGCTCGCCGCCGTCAGCGGGGTACGGTCGAAATCGCCGAACCGCTCCACCAGCCGCAATCCACCTGCTTCCAGCAGCAGTGGCAGTTCCTGCGGAAAGATCTGCCGCAGCTCCAGCGGGGTGTGGCGAAAATCCCGTCGCTCGGCGGTGGACCAGTACCAGTCGGCCCGGCTCACCTGGGTGATTGGATCGTAGCTGATGGTTTCCTCGATGCTGACCTCGCCCAGCTGCGGATGCTGGAACACCCCGAGCAGCTCGCGCTGGCCGGCCGGCAGGCTGAGCAGCCGCGCACTCGGCACAAACACGTCGAACAGCAGCCGGCCGCCGGGCGCCAGGTGCTGGCGGATGGTCGAGCAGGCGCGCGCGAAGTCGGCGCGGCTGTGCAAATGCATCAGTGAGTTGGCGGCGATGACGATGGCGTCAAAGTGCCGGCCGAGCACGAAGTCCCGCATGTCGAGTTGCACGAGATCGGCCGACGCGCCGCGTTCCGCCACGGCGGCCCGCGCTCGTGCCAGCATGGGTTCGGCGAGATCGCCGCCGATCACCAGCGCCCCGCTCGCCGCCAGCGGCGCGGTGAAGCGGCCAGAGCCGCAGGCGAGCTCCAGCACACGCCGTCCCGGCCCACCCGCCGCCTCGACGTAGAAGCGCTCCATCGCAGCGTCCGGTGGCGCCACGAGGTCGTAGAGCTCGGCATCGTCGTAGAGGCTGTCCATCGCGGTCCTCCGTCGTCGGGCAAGAAGGTCATCGGGCAAGAAGTCGGGGGGCAGAAGTCGTGGGCAAAGAAAAAGGGCGCCGGAGCGCCCTTTTCGACATCACCGGCAAGGTGAAATCAGACGCTCTTGTCGATCGTGCCCTCGGCCGGGGCGCCATTGGCGCCGCCGCCCTTGGCCACACCGACCATGGCCGGACGCAGCACGCGGTCGCCGATGGCGAAGCCGGCCTGCACCACCTGCACCACGGTGCCTTCCGGGCGCGACGGGTCAGGGACCTCGAACATCGCCTGGTGCTTGTGCGGGTCGAACTTCTGGCCTTCCGCCTCGATTGGCTTGACGCCGTGCTTGGCGAGCAGCCGCTGCATCTCGCGCTCGGTCATCTCGATGCCCTCGATCAGCGACCGGGTGGTCGCATCGGAGCTGTCGCGCGCCTCGGCTGGCAGCACCATCAAGGCGCGGGAAAGCGAATCGGTAGCGGTCAGCATGTCGCGGGCAAAGCCGGCGATGGCATAGGACCGGGTGTCGGAGATCTCGCGCTCGGTGCGTTTGCGCAGGTTTTCCATCTCGGCGATGGTGCGCAGCAACTTGTCGCGCATGTCCTGGTTCTCGGCCTTGAGGGCCTCGATCGGATCGGGCGTCGTTGCCGCGTCGGCAGTCTTCTCGTCTGGCTTGGTGGCCTGGTTCTCGGTCGCGGTGGGAGCGGCCTTGTCGTCCTCGGGCTTGTTCGTATCGTCGTTCATTGGGACCTTGGATTTTGTCGCTGATCGCGTTTGCCCCGCATATCGGCCAATGAGCGATAAGATTCAAGCCTAGGAAAGGTTCCGTGTCCGGCCTCAGCCCCTGCGCTCAGCTCTTTCTGGCCATCATCGCCGAAACAACATTGGCGGTGTAATCGACCACCGGCACGATGCGGGCGTAGTTGAGCCGGGTCGGCCCGATGACGCCGAGCACCCCCACCACCTTCTGGTTGGCGTCCTTGTAAGGCGAGAGGATCACCGACGAACCCGAGAGCGAGAACAGCTTGTTCTCCGAGCCGATGAAGATCTTCACCCCTTGCGCCGTCTCGGTATCGCCGAGCAGCTCGATCAGCCCGTCGCGGCTCTCGAGCTCGTCAAACAGTTGCCGCACCCGGCTCAGCTCTTCCGACGCCATGGTGTCGTTGATGAGGTTGGCCCGGCCGCGCACGATCACCGTCGGCGGCGAGGCGCTGCCTGAGCCGGAAAGCGTCGCGAGCCCCGCATCCACCAGCTTGTGCGTCAGTTCGTCGAGCTCATGCACGGTGGCTTCGCGCTGCGTCTGCAGGGCCTTCCGCGTCTCGTTCAAGGTCTTCCCCACCGCAAAATGCGCCAGGTAGTTCGAGGCCTGCGTCAAGGCGCTCGCCGTCAGTCCCGGCGGCAGCGGCAGCACGCGGTTCTCGACCGAGCCATCCTCGCCCACCAGCACCACCATGGCGCGCTCGGCATCGAGCCGGATGAACTCGATATGCTTCAGCACCAGGTCGGATTTCTGCGCGATCACCACCCCTGCGCCATGGCTGAGCCCGCTGAGCAGCTGGCTCGCCTCGGTCAGCAGGTCCTCGATCTGGCCGTGCACCGCCGGCCCCTGGATCTGCTTGGCGATTGCCGCCTTTTCGTCCTCATTCACCGCGCCCACTTCCAGCATGGCGTCGACGAAGAAGCGCAGCCCCTGCTGCGTCGGCAGCCGGCCGGCCGAGGTATGAGGCGAGGCGATCAGCCCCAGATCCTCGAGATCGGCCATCACATTACGCACCGACGCGGGGCTTAAGCCCACGCTCAGCATGCGCGCCAGGTCGCGCGACGCCACCGGCGTGCCGGTGTCGAGATAGCGCTCCACCAGCTTGCGAAAGATGTCCTGGCTGCGGGCGTTGAGCACCGCGAGCACGTCTTCGGGGGCTTTTGTGCGATCGGCCATGTTCACCATTTAGGCGGAAAGGCTTGTGCCGCCAAGCTAGCGCTGCTTGTTCGAGGGGGCGGTCAGGGTTAAGAGGCGGTTAACAGCTTTTTCCAAGAACGAGTGATTTGACCATATGCGGCCCTCCGGACGCCAGCCAGACCAGATGCGGGCCGTAACGCTCGAACGCAATGTCGCTCCCAAGGCCGAAGGCAGCTGCCTCGTCAGCTTCGGTTCGACCAAGGTGTTCGTCACCGCTTCGGTCGAAACCACGCTCCCCTCCTGGCGCCGCAGCTCCGGCATGGGCTGGGTCACCGCCGAGTACGGCATGCTGCCGCGCGCCACCGGCTCGCGCACCAAGCGCGAAGCCGCGCAGGGCAAGCAATCCGGCCGCACCCAGGAAATCCAGCGCCTGATCGGCCGCTCGCTCCGCGCTGTGGTCGACATGCAGGCGCTGGGCGAGAACCAGATCACTCTCGATTGCGACGTGCTGGAGGCCGATGGCGGCACCCGCACCGCCTCGATCACCGGCGCCTATGTGGCGCTGGCCGATGCCATCAAGTGGCTCGAAGCCCGTGGCCTCACCAAGGGCCCGGTGCTGCGCGACTCGGTCGCTGCCATTTCCTGCGGCATCTACCGCGGCACCCCGGTGCTCGATCTCGATTATCTCGAGGATGTCGAGGCGCACACCGATGCCAATTTCGTCATGACCGGCACCGGCAAGTTCGTCGAAATCCAGGGCACCGCCGAACAGGTACCGTTCAGCCGCGATGAGCTCGACAGCCTGATGCGGCTGGCCGAGCAGGGGATCGGCGAGCTCACCACCATGCAGCAGGCGGCATTGGCATGACCCCGAAAAGCGGCAACGGTTTTCGGACAAAGGTCATGCCACAAGGAAAGACCGCATAATGGCAGACAAGCTCACATTGCGGCGCGGCGACCGGCTGGTGCTGGCGACCCACAATGCGGGCAAGCTCGCCGAGTTCAAGGAACTCCTGGCGCCGTTCGGGCTCGACCTGGTTTCGGCCGGTGAGCTCGGCCTGCCCGAGCCGGAAGAGACCGGCACCACCTTCATCGAGAACGCCCGGATCAAGGCGCATGCCGCCGCGGCCGCTGCCAACACTATCGCGCTGGCCGACGATTCCGGCCTGTCGGTCGATGCCATTGGCGGCCAGCCCGGCGTCTACACCGCCAACTGGGCCGGCTCCTCGGCGCATGGCGGGCGCGACTACATGGTCGGCATGCGCCGCGTCGAAGATGCGCTGCAGGCCGTCGGCGCCACCACGCCAGGTGAGCGCCGCGGCGCTTTCAACGCTACGCTCTGCCTCGCCCACCCCGATGGGCGTGAGGTGATCTACGTCGGCAAGGCCGAGGGCACGCTGGTCTGGCCGCCGCGCGGCGACAAGGGCTTTGGCTTCGATCCGGTGTTCATGCCCGACGGCTACGACATCACCTTCGGCGAGATGCCGTCCGAGGCCAAGCACTCCTGGGCCCCGGGCAAGGTCGGTCTGTCGCATCGGGCCCGCGCCTTCGCCAGCTTCGTCGACGATGCACTGGGAGGTGGCGTTGAGCACTGAAACGTTCGGCCACAACTCCGTCGATCCGCGCTCCAACGGCCTGTTCGGGGTCTATGTCCATTGGCCGTTCTGCGCCGCCAAGTGCCCCTACTGCGATTTCAACTCGCATGTGCACCGTGGCGAGTTCGATGAGCAGACCTATGTCGAATCCTACGCTGCCGAGCTGGCGCACTTCGCCAAGCAGACGCCGGGCCGCACCGTGCAGTCGATCTTTTTCGGCGGCGGCACGCCCTCACTGATGGATCCGCGCTCGGTCGAGGGCATCATCGATGCCATCGCCCGGCACTGGGTGATAGATCCGCGGGCGGAAATCACCCTCGAGGCCAATCCGACCTCGGTCGAGGCCGAGCGCTTCCGCGGCTACCGGTCAGCCGGCGTCAACCGCGTCTCGCTCGGCGTGCAGTCGCTGCGCGAGGGCCCGCTGGCCGAACTCGGCCGCCGGCACTCGGTCGATGAAGCCATCGCCGCGGTGCGCCTGGCGCAGTCGATCTTCCCGCGCTCGAGCTTTGATCTGATCTATTCCCGCCCGCGCCAGACGCTGGACGAATGGCAGGACGAGCTGACCGAGGCGCTGTGGCTGGCCGAAGCCGGGCACGTCTCGCTCTACCAGCTCACCATCGAGATGGGCACGCGCTACTACGACCTGTTCCGCGCCGGCAAGCTGAAGATGCCGGATGAGGACCTGAGCGCCGACTTCTACGAGATGACGCAGGAGCTGACCCAGCAGGCGGGTCTGCCGGCCTATGAAATCTCCAACCACGCCCGCCCTGGCCAGGAGAGCCGCCACAACCTGATCTACTGGCGCTACGGCGAATATGTCGGCGTCGGCCCCGGTGCGCATGGGCGGCTGCTGATCAACAACCAGCGCCACGCCACGGCGACCGAGAAGATGCCGTTCGACTGGCAGAAGCGCGTGCAGGCGCGCGGCCACGGCATGGTCACCGACGACATCCTGACCTGGGAAGAAGAAGGCGACGAACTGCTGGTCATGGGGCTGCGGCTGCGCGAAGGCATCGACCCGCGCCGCTTCCACAAGATCTCCGGTCGCGCCATTTCCGAACGCCAGATCAACGAGCTGCGCTCGATCGGCTTCGTCGAGACCCTGCCCAACGGTTTTATCCGGGTCACCGACAAGGGCTGGCCAGTGCTCGATGCGGTGGTCGCGGATCTCGCGGCCTGAGGCAGCTTGGGCACTACTTGCCCGCCCCCCCCGCTCTGATAGCCTGCCGGCCTAACTGAGGCGGGGGTAACGTGTCGTCCTGGTTCGACAGACTAGCAGAGCGGATACTGGCTTTGGCTGGTGTGCCGAGTGCGGAAATACCGGATCGGATAGCACCGCCACCGGAATATTCACCTCCCACGCCTCGCCCCACCGATTTTGCCTACAAGATCTTTACCACAGGGTTCGACGAGACGGTCTCGAGCGGCGAGCTCGCCGCCAGGCTTGGCCCCCTTTCGCCAGCAGACATTGACGTGATGCGGACGCGTCTCGTTGAGTTTCGCGGCGATCCGGAGGCGTGGTGGGCCGCGGCCCAGTCACAGGTCAGTTCCATCGCGGCGAAGCTTGACGCCGCCAATGAGCAATCAGACACGGTCGTCACCGTACTTGTCGATCATTCGGGGTCGATGCGTCACGATGGTATCCTCTCTGCCGTTTCCATCCTGGAGCTCACCGAGCTCCTGCTTGGCAAGTTGGGCATTCATTTGGAGGTGCTTGGCTTCACCACAACCTCCTGGAAGGGCGGTCGTTCTCGGGAGCTGTGGCTTGAGCGGGGCCGGCCACCGTCGCCGGGGCGGCTGTGCGATCTGTTGCACATTGTCTATCGGCCGGCTTCTAGCGTGGAGCCCGGCCCGGCTTCGGACCGTTATTTAGCGATGTTGCGGCAACGGCTGCTGCGCGAGAATGTCGACGGGGAGGCTCTGCTGTGGGCGGCGGCGCGCCTGCGCACCGTGCCGGCCCGGCGGCGGATTCTGCTGGTGTTGTCCGACGGCGCGCCCGGTGACGATTCGACCATCTCTCAGAATGGCGTCCAGTTTCTGGACCTTCAGGAGGTGGTTGAAGCGCTCCAGCACGCCGGCGACATCCACCTTTGCGCCATCGGCATCGGCCACGACGTGGCGCCCTATTATCCCAATGCGGTGCTGGCTGCGACGCGTGCCGACATCGGCCGTGCTGTCAGTGCGACGTTCGAGCAGGCGTTGCGACCCGCCTAAGCCCGAAGCCGCGTCACTGTCGGCGCCGGCTGTTCGGCATGGAACAGCGTACTGACCGATTCGCCGCTGTTGATCCGGCGCATCGCTTCGGCCAGCGCGGGGGCGATCGACAGCACGGTCAGCTTGGGGTGGCGGCGCACCGCGGCGATTGCCAGGGTGTCGGTGCAGACGATCTCCAGCACATCGGGCTCTGCCGCCAGCCGCCCGATCGCATCGTTGGCGAAGATGCCGTGCGTGCAGGCGATGCGCACCGATCGTGCGCCATGCTGCCGCAAATGCCGCAGCAGTTCGACCATCGAGCCGCCGCTGGCGATCTCGTCGTCGAGGACAATCACGTCGCGCCCCTCGACCTCGCCGATGATCGCGGTGATCCGCACTTCGCTGTCGCTGATCCGCTCCTTGGCGCCCGCCGCCACCGGCACGCCGAGCCGCTTGGCGAAGGCCGCGGCGTTCTTGGCGTTGCCGAGGTCCGGCGACACCACCACCGCATTGCCCATATCGTAGCGCTGGAAATATTCGGCCAGCTCGCCCAGCGCGTGCAGGTGATCGACCGGCACGCTGAAAAACCCGTGCACTTGCGGCGAGTGCAGCGTCATGGTCAGCACCCGGTTGGCCCCGGCGGTCTGCAAGAGGTCGGCGACCATGCGGCCGCCGATCGAGATGCGCGGCGCATCCTTCTTGTCGGAGCGCGCATAGGCATAATGCGGGATTACCGCGGTGATGCGGGCCGCCGAGGCGCCACGCGCCGCGTCGAGCATCAGCAGCAGTTCGACCAGGTGATCCTGTACCGGCGCGCTCAGCGTCTGGATCAGGAACACGTCCTGCTCACGGCAATTGGCTTGCAGCTGCACTTCGATGCAGTCATTGGAGAAGCGCTTCACCCGCGTCGGCAGCAGCGGCACACCGAGCTCGGCGCAGATCTGTGCCGCGAGGTCGGGATGAGAGCTACCACTGAAAATGGCAATCTGGCTCATCGCGGCTTGTCCTCGCTGGATGGGGTCGAGGCCGGCAGCTTATGGCAAAATGTACTGCCGCGAGCAAGCGTCGACGCTGGACAGAGATTGCTCACCGCTTTGCTGCACGTCCCTCATTGCGGCGCATTGCGCTCGCTCTCGTAAACCGCTTTACTAACGCGGTTGCGCCACCGGAATCCGCCTATGCACCTGCCCGACGACCTGATCCTCAACGCCGAGGACGAAGTTTCCATTCGCCAGCATCTGACGCTGGTGGCGCTGGCCAAACGCCCGGCGGATCTGGTGATCGAGGTCGGCAGGCTGCTCTCGGTGCATTCGCGGCACTGGCTCGAGGACCAGGAGATTGTCGTCTCCGGTCGCCGTATCGCCTTTGTCGGCCCGCGCGGCAGCTACAAGGGCGAGGTGCAGGCGCGGGTGAGCTACCCCGAGCTCAGCGCCGTACCGGGCTTCGGCGAGGTGCATAAGCACATCGAATCGACCCACATCACCCCGGAGTTCGAGGCGGCCCTGGTGCTGCCGCGCGGCAATACCTGGACCTGCGAGGCGAGCCATGAGTTCGCCAATGTCAACGGCGGCAAGAACCAGGAGTTCTGGCAGAAATCCCGCCTTGCCGGCTCGCCGCTGAAGATCTTCATCCAGCCCGGCTCGGCCGTGCCGCCCAGCGCCTGGGAGGAGTCGGGCGGCTATTATGGCTACGAGGAGCAGCGCGAGTTCCTCGCCCATGACATGGGCACCGTCAGCCTCGACGAGGTGATGGATTGGCCCTCGGTGTGGAACCCCGAAAACCCCGGCTATATCCGCATGTGGGGGATGATCGGCGCCACCATGGAGATGCGCGGCGTGGTCGAGGGGCACGGCTCCGGACTGATCGATCCGCACGATCTCTCGGCTTTCGCCGCCGCCGGCATCTCGTCGGACCATGAGGTGTGGGCGCTGGAGGAAGCCTGGGAGCGGCTGAGCCACGGCATCTTCACCGAGCTCCGTCCGTTCTCCTATGACGTCATACTTCCAGGGCTGATCGAACGGCTCACCGATTGGTCGAACATCGCTTTCACCACCGACGACCGCTCGGCCTCCGAAACGCTGGAGAAAGGCGCCGCCGACTACAACGTGCGGCACGCCATCGAGTATGGCCTCGCCCCCGAGATCGCCATCCAGTGCGCCACCATCAACCCGGCGCGGCACATGCGCATCGACCAGTGGGTCGGCTCGATCTCGCCGGGACGTTATGCCGACATAGTATTGCTCGACGACGTCAAGACACTGTCGATCCGCCACGTTTACGCCGACGGCCAGCTGGTCTCCGAGGGCAAACAGTTCCTCGGCCCGCTGGCCGCGATCGACTGGCCGGACTGGGCGAGGAAGACCATGAACATCGGGCGCGTCCTCGACGCCGAGGATTTCGCCATCCAGGCCGAGCCGGGCCGCCACACCATGCAGGCGGCTATCCTCAGGCCATTCCACTGGAACGAGGATTTCCTGGTCGAGGCGCTGCCGGTGGTCGATGGGCTGGTGCAGCGCGACACCGAGCGGCTGATCACCAAATGGGCGCTGGTCGACCGCTATCGCGGCGATGGCGCGGTGGCGAAGATGTTCTGGACCGGCTGCGGTCCGGCCGATCCCGACACCGCGCTTGCCTCCTCGGTGGCGCATGACAGCCACAATGTCTGGTGCATCGGCTCCTCCGACGCGGCGATGGCCAAGGCGGTGAACCGGCTGCAGGAGATCGATGGCGGCTGGGTGCTGGTGCACAAGGGCGAGGTGGTCGCCGAGATGCGCTTCGAAATCGGCGGGCTGATGACGGCGCGTTCGGCCGAAGCCTTCGACATCGATATGCAGGCCTTTTACCGCGCGGCAGAGCAGGTCGAGTGGATGTACAAGCCTTCGGCGCTCAACCTCTGGAAGCCCGGTTTCCCGGAGTTCCTGAAATTCGCGACGCTCACCTGCTCGCCCTGGCGCTGGGTGCTGGTGGCGCCGAGCGAACTGGCGCCCGAGGGCTTCGTCAACGTGCAGACCGGCGAGCAGCACAAGGTGGTCTGGTGAGCGGGCTGCGTGGGCGCAGCGTCCGCGGCAGCTTCGTCCATGCACCGGTGCGCGGCGAGCTCGAGGTGCTGCGCGATGCGGTGATTGCGGTTGCCGGCGACGGCACCATCACCAGCATCGGTCGGGCCGCCGACGGTGTGCCGGAGGGAACCATCGAACTGCCGGCCGGACAGCTGGTGCTGCCGGGTTTTGTCGATCTCCACATCCACGCGCCGCAATATCCGCAGCTCGGCATGGCGCTCGACGTGCCGCTGGAAGTCTGGCTGGGCAAATACACCTTCCCGCTCGAGGCGCAATACGCCGACCTCGAGTTCGCTCGCGAGCGGTACGAAACGCTGGTCGCCGATCTCCTCGCCTCGGGCACGACCACAGCGCTCTATTTCGCCACCGTGCACCGCGAGGCCACGGAGCTGTTGGCGCAGATCTGTCTCGAGCAGGGGCAGCGGGCGCTGGTCGGCAAGGTGGTGATGGATGATCCGGCGAGTTGCCCGGACTATGACCGCGATGCCTCGGCCGAGGCCGCGGTCGCCGATACCCGTGCGGTCATCGACCATATCCGGGCGCTGCCGGACAATGACCGGGTGCTGCCGGTGATCACGCCGCGCTTCATTCCGTCCTGCACCGACGCAGCCCTCTCCGGCCTCGGCAAGCTGGCGGCGGAGTGCGATTGCCACGTGCAGACCCATTGTTCGGAGAGCGACTGGGCGCATGGCTATGCGCTCGATCGCTACGGCAAGACCGACACCGCAGCGCTCGACGGCTTCGGGCTGCTGGGCCGCAAGACTGTGCTGGCCCATTCGGTGTTTCTGACCGACGACGATATGGCGACGGTCCGCGCCGCTGGGGCCGGCGTGGCGCATTGCGCCCTCTCCAACATGTATTTCGGCAACGCCGTCTTCCCGCTGCGTCGGGCGCTGGAAAAGGGCCTCCATGTCGGGCTCGGCACCGATATTTCCGGTGGGCCCTCCGGCTCGATGCTGGAGGCCTGTCGCGCCACCGCCCAGGCTTCCCGCCTGCTCGAGGACGGGGTCGACGCGAGGGATTCACGTGAAACGCGCGGCGTCCCCAACTCGCGCATCGACATGCTCACCGCCTTCCACCTCGCCACAGCGGGCGGTGGTGAAGCGCTCGACCTGCCCGTCGGACTGTTCCGCCCTGGCTATCACTTCGATGCTCTGCTGGTGGCCCCCGCGGCAGAGGCCGGCACCATCCGGCTGTTCGGGGCGGACCCGGCTGAACGGCTTGAGCAAATCCTCTACACTGCGAGCCGACCGAACATCGCCGCGACTTTTGTCGGCGGCGACCTGGTCAGCGGAGTTGACCTCGGGGTCAGCGGGGCTGCCCCGCAAGCCGGCCATTCCAGTCACTGACGCCATCTGAACGAGCCATCATGCCCAAATCCGTCTATCTCGCCGGCCCGGAAGTCTTTCTGCCCAACGCCCGCGAAATCCTCGACCTGAAGATCGCGCTGACCCGCGAGGCGGGGCTGGTGCCGGTGTCGCCGGGCGACCTGGAATTCCCGCCCACCAACAGCAAGTGGGAGCTGGGCCTCGCGATCAGCGCCATCGACGAAAAGCTGATGCACTCGGCCGATGCGATCATCGCCAACCTGACGCCGTTCCGCGGCATCGCGGCGGACACCGGGACCTGCTTCGAGCTCGGCTTCATGTGCGCCCAGGGTAAGCCCGCCTTCGCCTATACCAACGTCAAGGCCGACCATGGCATCCGCACCCGCGACCACTTCAACGGCGAGTGGTACGCCGATGCCGAGGGCAAGCCGCGCGGCCCCGATCACATCCTGATCGAGGATCTCGGCTTCATCGACAACCTGATGCTGCATGGCGGCGTGGTGAACCGCGGCGGCGCCGTGGTGGTGGGCGACGCGCCGGTCGGGCAGGAACTGACCGATATGACGGCGTTCAAGCGCGTGCTGGCGCTGGCGGTGGAGATGCTGGGGTAACACAACGCGCTGAGCGTGTGGCCACCCCCACCCTTGATCCCTCCCCACAAGGGGGAGGGAGACGTCTGAACCGTGAGCATGCAGCTACCGCCTCCCTCCCCCTTGTGGGGAGGGACTGAGGGTGGGGGTGCCACAGCCGCGATGTTGGCAGGTTAGAGCTTACGCCGCGTCCGGATGCTGGAACACCAGCGTGGCGTTCGTCCCGCCGAAGCCAAAGCTGTTGCTGAGCGCGATGCCGATATCGACGTTGTCGCGGCGCTGCCTCAGGATCGGCATGTCCGAGAATACCGGGTCGAGTTCCTCGATATTGGCGCTTTCGCACAGGAACTTCTCGCGCATCATCAGGATGCAGTAGATCGATTCCTGCACGCCCGTGGCGCCGAGCGAGTGGCCGGTGAGCGATTTGGTGGCCGAGATTGGCGGGCAGCTCTCGCCATTGCCGAACACCGTGCGGATCGCTTCCATTTCCTTCAGATCGCCAACCGGCGTCGAGGTGGCGTGCGGGTTGATGTAGTCGACCTTGCCCTTCACCGTCGACAGCGCCTGCCGCATGCAGCGGATGGCGCCTTCGCCCGACGGGGCAACCATGTCGTAGCCATCCGAGGTCGCGCCATAGCCGACCAGTTCGGCGAGGATGGTGGCGCCGCGCGCCTTGGCGTGCTCGTATTCTTCGAGCACCAGCACGCCCGCGCCGCCGGCGATGACGAAGCCGTCGCGCTTTGCATCATAGGCGCGCGACGCCTTCTCGGGCGTGGCGTTGAAGTCGGTGGACATGGCGCCCATGGCGTCGAACAGGTTGCTGAGCGACCAGTCGAGATCCTCGTGGCCACCGGCGAACACGATGTCCTGCTTGCCCCACTGGATCTGTTCGTAGCCGGCGCCGATGCAGTGCTTCGAGGTCGCGCAGGCCGAGGTGATCGAGTAGTTGACGCCCTGGATCCCGAACGGCGTCGCCAGCGTCGCCGAAGCGGTCGAGCTCATCGCCTTGGGCACGGCCAGCGGCCCGATGCGCTTGGGGCCGCGTTCGCGGGTGATGTCTGCCGCTTCGATCAGCGTGGGGGTGGAGGGGCCGCCCGAGCCCATGATGATGCCGGTGCGCGGGTTCTTGATGTCTTTTTCCTCGAGCCCGGAATTGGCGATCGCCTCTTGCATGGCGATGTAATTCCACGCCGCGCCCTTGCCCATGAAGCGGGTGGTGCGGCGGTCGAGCACCGCGAACGGATCGAGCTTGGGCGCGCCATGCACCTGGCAGCGGAAGTTGTACTTGGCGTAGTCCTCGGCGAAAACAATGCCGGACTTGGCCTCCTTGAGGCTCACGATCACTTCATCGAGATTGTTTCCGATAGAGGAGACGATCCCCATGCCGGTGACGACAACGCGCCTCATATTGCCTCCTCTATGGCCGCGGCTCAGGTCCGGCGGCGGGCGTCGCGCTTTCAGGAAAAGTTGTGCGACTTTTCCGCTTCGAAAGCGCGCAAATCAAGAAACCATTAGGTGAACAGGCCTACGCGCAGGCCGGACATCTCGTAGATGATCTGGCCGTCGGCCTTCACCCAGCCGTCGGCGATGCCGAGCACGAGCTTGGACTTCATCACCCGCTTCAGGTCGATGCCATACTCGACGATTTTGACGTCATTAGTGATCTGGCCGGAAAATTTCACCTCGCCGCAGCCGAGTGCCCGACCCTTGCCGGGCGAGCCGTCCCAGCACAGGTAAAAGCCCAGCATCTGCCAGACGGCGTCGACGCCGAGGCAGCCGGGCATCACCGGGTCACCGATGAAGTGGCACTGGAAGAACCACAGGCTGGGGTCCACGTCGAGTTCGGCGCGCACCAGGCCCTTGCCATACGCGCCACCTTCGCGGCTGATCTCGGTGATGCGGTTGAACATCAGCATCGGCGGGGCGGGCAACTGGGCATAGCCCTTGCCAAACAGCTCCCCCGTTCCGCTGCGGATCAGGTCGTCATACCCGTAGGCGTTCTTCCGATCCGTCATCGGCCGGCTTTCTCCGTCGGTCAGTTGAGACCGTTACTAGAGAGCGGGGGGCGGGGGGTCAAGCGCGCCCAAGGAAGTGCGCGCCGCGACCCACCGTCGCGAGCGCCGGCCGCGACCGACCGCCGCTTGTGCAGAAGAGGCGCGAAAGTTATAAGCTCCAGGCTGATACGCCTCGTTGCCAAGGACCAGATGACCGACCGCAGCCTCACCGCAAGGACCGTTCCGTCTCGCCGACCGTGCTTGACGGCAGTGTTGCGCATGGCGGGCCTGCGGCCGACACGTCAGCGTGTGGCCCTCGCCGAGCTGCTGTTCGCCGGCGCGCATCGCCATGTCAGCGCCGAGCAGCTGCATGCCGAAGCCGCCTCGGCACGGGTCAACGTCTCGCTCGCCACCATCTACAACAGCCTGCACCAGTTCCGCGAAGCGGGCCTGCTGCGCGAAGTGGCGGTGGATGCGTCGCGCTCCTACTTCGACACCGACACCTCGGACCATCACCACTTCTACCTCGAGGACGAGCAGCGGGTGATCGATATCCCGGCCTCGTCCATCGTCATCCAGAACCTGCCCGAGCCGCCCCGCGGCATGGACATCACCCATGTCGACGTGGTGGTCCGGGTGCGGAAGGTTCGGAGCTAACGCTCTATTCTGACTGACAGAGACGGCCCCCTCCCTCGCCATTCGAGCATAGCTCTCATGGCCTTCTCGCCTCAAATCGCTCCACTGGAGCGATTTGCCCTACGGGACGGCTCGAAGTCCCCCATGAAGGGGGAGGTGAAGAGTTGAGCTTGCGTCCTCGATTGTGCCAAGTGAACCGGCGGGGCACCTCCCCCCTTGTGGGTGAGGATGGGAGGGGGCCGTCTGCTTCAGTCAGCCTGTACCCGGCCCCGGTGCCCCTCAGTCGAAGGCTTCGTCCTTGTAGACCCCCCACAGGTCGCCCTGGTGTACCCAGCCGTCAAAGCTTTGCGGGCTGCCGTTTACCGGATGCGCGGTGGCGATCACCTTGCACCACTTGCCGTCGCATTCCTTGATGTCGACGCGGAAGCTCGGGGTCAGCCAGGCGCGGACGCCGGCCTGGTCATTGGGGTCGCGGCGCAGCGCCACCGGCTCGGCGGCGGCGGGGGCGACGAGGCCGGCGCGTTTGCCCTGCAAGAGGTTCTGGTGCAGCCAGCCTTCGGAACCGTCGGCATCGCGGATTTTGCGCCAGGTGTCGAACTCCTGGATGATCTCGACCGGCGTGCCGGCTTTCACATAGACCCAGGCGACGCCGTATTTGGTGCCCGGTCCGACCCGCACGTTGATCGGGTTGGAGCGGGTGGTGACGAAGCGCGGCAGCGGCAAGCCGCTCGGCCCTTCGGCGGCCGTCGCCAGCGCCGGCATAACGGGGCCGGCCGCGGTGATCGCGGTGAGGAGTGCGGCGCGCAGAATCGTCTTGATCTGCCGCCCGTGGGAGCGCCTCGTGAGGAGCATGGAGCTGACTTTGCCGAACATGACTTTGCAGGGGTGTGCTTTTTTTCTACACTTATGCAAAAGACCTTAATGGTCGCTGAAAGCGCTTCATTTGACCCTCAGCCGACCCAAGATTTTCGTGACGCGACGCCTGCCCGAACAGATCGAGGCGCGCATGGCGACGCTGTTCGAGGTGACTTCGAAACCGGTCGATGGCGTGTTGAGCGCCGATGCCATTATCGAGGGCGTTCAGGGCAAGGATGTGCTGGTCTCTTCGATCAACGATCCGATCGATGCGGCGCTGATCGCCCGGCTGCCACCGGAGTTGAAGCTGATCGCCCAGTTCGGCAACGGTTTCGACAATATCGACATCGAAGCGGCCTATGCGGCCGGGCTCACCGTCACCAACACTCCGTCGGTGTTGACCGAGGATACCGCCGACATGGCGGTGATGCTGATGCTGGCGTTGCCGCGCCGGCTGGTCGAAGGCGCCCAGGTGCTGCCCGCCACCGGCGAGTGGCCGGGCTGGTCGCCGACCTGGATGCTCGGCCGCCGGCTGCGCGGCAAGGCGCTCGGCATTGTCGGCATGGGGCGGATCGGCACCGCCGTCGCCAACCGGGCCCGCAGCTTTGGCCTCAACATCCATTATTTCTCCCGCCACCGCCGACCGCCACAGGTCGAGGAAGCGCTGGGCGCCACCTATTGGGCTGAGCTCGACGAGATGGTCGGCGAGGTCGATATCGTCTCCCTGCACACCCCGCTCAGCCGGTCGACCCACCACATCCTCAGCGCCGAACGGCTGAGGCGGATGCGGCAGGATGCCTTCGTGGTCAACGTGTCGCGGCCCGAACTGGTCGACGAGGCGGCGCTGATCGCCGAGATCGAGAGCGGGCACCTCTCGGGTGCCGCGCTCGACGTGTTCGAGAGCCGCAACGGCATCGATCCGCGGCTGCTGCAGCTGGCGCGCGACAACCGCGTCGTGCTCACCGCCCACATGGCCTCGGCCACGCTCGAAGCGCGGCTCGAGATGGGCGAGACGGTGATCGTCAACATCCGCGCCTTCATCGACGGCGCCCAGCCCCCGCACCGGGTGCTGCCGGAGGGGCGGGGCAAGCTGGCGCGGGGGTGATGGTAAGTCGGGCCGCGAGAAGGCACCCAAACTACTGCTGTTGCGCTTGGCCCAGCTCCCGCAACCGCCCCTCGAGAAATCGCTGCTCCGCCGCCTGGTGCGTCAGTTCCAGTGCTGCCACATACGCTGCCCGGGCCTCCTCCGTCCGGCCCAACCGGCGCAGCAGGTCGGCGCGGGCGGCGTGCAGGTAGCGGAACTCGGTGAGCGCGCCAGCCTGGCGAATGGTCTCGATTTCGCTCAACCCCGCTTCCGGCCCGTCCCGCATGGCGATAGCGACGGCGCGGTTGAGCATGACGATCGGCGAGGCATCGGCGCGCAGCAGCAGGTCGTAGAGCTTGACGATCTCGCCCCAGTTGGTCGCTTCGGGCGAGGCGGCGATGGCATGCTGGGCGGCAATTGCCGCCTCGATGCCGTAGGCGGTGAGCTCGGGGCGCGCCATCAGCCGGTTGACCAGGGCAATGCCCTCGGCGATCTCGGCCCGGTCCCAGAGCCGCCGGTCCTGGTCGGCGATCAGCACCAGGTCGCCGGCTGCATCGGTGCGGGCGTCGCGCCGCGAGTGCTGCAGGAGCATCAGCGCCAGCAACCCCTCGACCTCGGCGTCCGGGTTGGGCAGGAGCGCAATCAGCAGCCGCCCGAGCCGGATCGCCTCGGCGCAGAGGTCGGCCCGCAGCAGGTTGTCGCCATGGCTGGCGGCGTAGCCTTCGTTGAAGATCAGGTAGACGGTGCGCAACACCGCATCGAGCCGCTCGGCCAGATCCTGAGGTTCGGGCACCTCATAGGGCAGCTCGAGTTCGCGGATGCGGTTCTTGGCCCTGACGATGCGCTGGGCGATGGCGGTCGGCTTGGCGAGGAACGCCGCAGCGATCTCCTCGGTCATGAGCCCGCAGGTCTCGCGCAGCGTCATGGCGATGCGCGCGTCGGCGGGCACCTGCGGGTGGCAACAGACGAAGATCAGCCGCAGCTGATCATCGGCGATGGATTCGGCTTCGGGCGGCATTTGCGCCTCCTCTTCGAGCGCCAGTTCGGCGGCGACCACGTCGAACCGGGCCTTGCGGCGCAGCCGGTCGATCGCCTTGAAGCGGCCGGCCGAAACCAGCCAGGCGCGCGGGTTGGCCGGCATGCCGTCGCGCGGCCATTGCTCGGCGGCAGCGAGGAAGGCGTCGTTGAGCGCTTCCTCGGCGCGGTCGAAATCCCTGAGCAGCCGGATCAGCGTCGCCAGCACCCGGCGCGATTCGGTGCGCCATACCGCCTCGATGTCGATTGGCCGGGTCATGAGGTACGCACCCACACGCTGACTAGACGAAAGTCTGATGCAGCTGCGCCGCCAGCCGGCGTCGGCTTTAGCGTGGCTAAAACCCTTGGCAACCCGGGCCTTTCAGCAAATTCGTGCCAAAGCTTAGGCGATCTATAGATTGAATTGTCGCGAGTAATCACGTTGCCAGCCTCATATGCTCAAGCTTAGCCTCGAAGTGACGGCCTGACCGAATGGGAAGCGGAAGGAAACGTCGTCCTTCGGAGGAATATCATGACTGAATTCAAGTCTGGAATGAGCCGGCGCGACCTGCTGGCGATGATCGGTACTGTGGCCGGCAGTGTCGCGATGTACAACGCCATGACGACGCTCGGCTTCGCCCAGGCCTCGACGTATGACGGCCCGGTGAAGCTGGAAGGCGACCCCAAGGGCGCTTCGGTGCTGATCCTGGGCGCCGGTCTTGCCGGCATGACCGCGGCGCTCGAGCTGCGTGCCGTCGGCTACAAGGTTCAGGTGCTGGAGTATCGCGAGAAGGCCGGCGGCCGCTGCTGGACGCTGCGCGGCGGCGACAAATATGTCGAGCTGGGTGGCTTCGAGCAGGAGGTGAAGTTCGCCGAAGGCAACTACATCAACCCAGGCCCGTGGCGCATCCCGCACCACCACTATGGCGTGCTCGACTATTGCAAGCGCTTCGGCGTCAAGCTCGAGCCCTTCATCCAGACCAATTTCAACGCCTACCTGCACCGCACCGACGCCTTCGAGGGCAAGCCCGTCCGCTTCCGCGAGGCGCTGACCGACTATCGCGGCCATGTCTCGGAACTGCTCGCCAAGGTGGTCAACCAGAACGCCCTCGACGAAACGGTCAGCGCCGATGATGCCAAGCTGCTGCTCGAGTCGCTGAAGACCTGGGGCGTGCTCGATGAGAACTATGCCTACGTGAAGAGCAACGACACCTCGGAGTTCCGCGGCTGGGCCAAGGAGCCGGGCGGCGGCGTCGATGGCGCGCCGGTGCCATCCGAGCCGATGACGCTTTCCGACGTGCTGCAGTCGCGTGTCTGGCAGCACCTTGTCGACGGCGACAGCATCGAGCACCAGTCGACCATCTTCCAGCCGGTCGGCGGCATGGACATGATCGCCAAGGGCTTCGAGAAGGAAGTCGGCGATCTCATCACCTACAACGCCAAGGTCACCAAGATCGACCAGTCGGACACCGGCGTGACGGTGACCTATGTCGACAGCCAGAGCGGCGAAGGCACCGAGACGGCGAGCGCCGACTACTGCATCTGCACCATCCCGTTCTCCATCCTCGGCCAGATCGAGCATAACCTGTCGGGCGAGATGACCGCGGTCATCGACTCGATGTCCTATGCCGGTTCGGTGAAGTTCGGCCTCGAGTTCAAGCGCCGCTTCTGGGAGCAGGACGAGCGCATCTATGGCGGTATCACCTACACCAACCTGCCGATCTCGCTGATCTCCTACCCCTCGACCAACTATTTCAGCGATGGTCCGGGCGTGCTGCTGGGCGGCTATTCGTGGGGCGCCACGGCCTACCAGTTCAACGCCATGTCGCCCGAGGATCGGGTGAAGAAGGCCGTCGAATATGGGGCGCAGATCCATCCGCAATACACCGCGGAGTTTTCCAACGGCGTGGCCGTCACCTGGCACCGGGTGCCGTGGGTGCTGGGCTGCTTCGGCATCTGGGCCGACAAAGAGAACCAGTATGCCACCGCCGCGGCAATGGATGGCCGCACCCTGATGGCGGGCGAGCACATCTCCTACCTGCCGGCCTGGCAGGAAGGCGCCATCCTCTCCGCCATCGATGCGATCAAGCGCCTGCATGCGCATGTGACCGCCGCCTGACCGCCGTTTCAGAAAGGACTTTGACATGACAAAGCTCACGATTGCCGCGGCGGCGGCCCTCTCCCTGTTCTTGACGGCACCGGCCATGGCGCAGGACGCGGCCATGTTCGCCTCGCCCAGCAAGCTGACCCAGACCGGCGGCGAGAACATCTACAAGGCAATCTGCGCCGGCTGCCACATGCCTGAGGGGCAGGGCGCGGTGGGCGCCGGCAAGTACCCGGCGCTCGCCAATAACGCCAACCTCGAATCTGCCGGCTACCCGATCTACCTGATCATCCACGGCCAGAAGGCGATGCCGGCGCTCGGCTCCGTGCTCGACGACCAGCAGATCGCCGATGTCGTCGCCTATATCCGCACCAGTTTCGGCAATGACTTCGCCGAGCCGGTGACGGTCGAGGAAGTGACCGACGCGCGCTAAGCGCGCGGTGACCCCGCCGTCCGGGCTCTGTCCGGACGGTGCGTCCCTTTGGGACCTGTATCTCCATCTATTGGGAAGACCAGCATGACCAGACTCCTCAGCACCAAGACATTTGCCCTGGCCCTCGGCCTCGCCATCCTCGTAGCCGGCCCGGTGCTGGCGGAGGATGTGATCCGCCACACCAACCCCAACTCCAATTTCCCGATCGCCCGCGCCGTCGAAATTCCGGCTGGCAAGACCACCATCTATCTGAGCGGCGCCGTTCCGAGCGTCGTTGACGAGAGCGCCGATCGGGCCACCCCTGCCGCCTATGGCGACATGGAGACCCAGACCACCAGCGTGCTGCAATCGATCGAGAAGACCCTGGCCGATCTCGGTCTCGGGCTCGGCGATGTGGTCAAGATGCAGGCCTATCTCGTGGCTCCGGACGGCAAGCTCGATTTCGAGGGTTTCATGAAGGGCTACACCAAGTTCTTCGGCACCGAGGCGCAGCCCAACCTGCCGGCCCGCTCGGTGATGACCGTCGCCGGCCTTGTCAGCCCTGGCTGGCTGGTCGAGATCGAAGTCACTGCCGTCCGGCCGTAACGCCGATTCGAACTGCAGGGCGCGGCTGCTCATCTGGCCGCGTCCTGGTGTTTCGGCACCTGGTAGATCGGTCGTACCTCGATGGTGCCGTGCTGGGCCAGCGGAACGCCGCCGGCAATGCGGATCGCGTCGTTGAGGTCGCGCGCCTCGATCAGGATGAAGCCACCCAGCTGTTCCTTGGTCTCGAGAAACGGCCCGTCGGTCGCCGAGATCCTGCCGTCCCGCACCCGCACCAGCACTGCGCTCTCGGGCGCCTGCAGCGCCTGCGCCCGGATCAGGTTGCCGCTGGCTTCGAGCTCGCGGTCATAGCCGGTCGAGGCGATGTCGAGCTCGCGCTTTTCGGCTTCGCTCATCCGGCGGAACACTTCCTTGTCGTCGAAATGGACGAGGCAGACATAAAGCATGGTGGTTCTCCGCTTGCGATGGTGCGCTGGCTTGGGGGTCGTGAGCTAATCGAACGCCGCCGCCGGGTTTCGACATGGATTCATGCGAATCGAGCCAGATTCCTGCGGGACTGTCGAACGGGTGGGGCGCGGACGCATTTTAGCGATTTGCTTGCCTCCGTCTTCACCACACCGTTTCATCGCCCGCTAAGCGCTTCTCCCGATGGCCGAACGCAGCAATGCCGATCTTTGCCATTATGCCCCCAATCGAGGAGCCTGGGGGCTTTCCAATCCGATGTTCGCCGGCCTCACCGCTGTGACTGAGCCCAAGCCGCTGCCGGTGCGGGCTCGTTCGCGCCTGCTGTCGCTCGCCACCGTTGCGCTGGTGGTCACGCTGGTGGTGACGGCGATCGCTGGGTTCATGCATGTCGGTGGCCAGCAGCGCGCCATGACCGAGCTCAGGGGCGAGGCCGACCAGTTGCGCGCCATGTCCCAGGCCGTGGCCGACGCCGATGCCGACATCATGCATTTCCTCACCGGGGAAGCGGGTGCGCTGCGCACCTACCTGTCCCAGGTCGAGCGCTTGAGCAGCGCCGATGCTGCGATCTTCGATGTGGTAAGCCCGATCGCGGCCTCGCCATCGGCCGAACCACAGCGCCTGCGCGAACTTGTCGCCGGGCTGGTCAACAACTGGAACGAAGCGATCGACCTCGCGACTTCCGGCAACCGGCAAGCCGGGCTCGACCTGCTGGCGAGCCGCCGTACCGGCGAGACCGTAACGGCCATCGGTGCTGGCGTCGGCCGGGTGCTCGGCGATACTGACCTCAGGGTACGCACGCACGATATCCGTATCCAGGCCGGTACCATGCTGGTGCTGGTGATGCAGCTGGGAGCGGGCCTGCTCGCCATCCTCGGCCTGCTCTATGCTTTCCGGTCTTCGGCCACCGAGGCCGATGGCCGCGCCGCGGCGGTGGAGGCGGCCGACAGGGCGCGCCAGCAGGTGGGGCGGTTGTTCGAGATGGCGGACGTGCTGCAGAGCGCTTCGGACCATGCCGACGCCAATGCCGTGCTGAAGGCGACGGCGATGGAGCTGGTGCCCGGCTTCTCGGGGGCGCTCTATGTGTTCAACAATTCCCGCGACCGGTTGGTGCTCTCGACCACCTGGGCGCGTTCGGAGAACGACGCGCTGCCCGAAACCATCAACCCCACCGCCTGCTGGGCGGTGAAGCGCGGCAAGCCGCACCTCAACCGCGCCGATTCCGCCAAGCTGTGCTGCAGCCACCATGTCGGCAACGAGACCTCGCTCGAAATCCCGATGATCGCGCGGGGCGAAATCGTCGGGCTGCTGCAGCTGTTCGCTTCCGGCGTCAGCGCCGAGCAGCGGCTGGAACACATCACCGCGCTGGGTTCGGCCCTGGCCGATGGCATGAGTCTGGCGCTCGCCAACATGGCATTGCGCGAAAAGCTCCGGAACCAGGCGCTGCGCGACCCGCTGACCGGGCTCTACAACCGCCGCTACATGGAAGATTGCCTGCAGCGCTTCGTCCGGCTGGCCGAGCGCGAGAACCGTGAGATTTCGCTGATCATGGTCGATCTCGATCACTTCAAGCGGCTCAACGACGAGCATGGCCACAGCTTTGGCGACCAGGTGCTGCGCGATGCCGCGCTGACGCTGACCGGCTCGCTGCGCGAGACCGATATCGTTTGCCGTTTCGGCGGCGAGGAACTGGTGGTGATCCTGCCCGATTGCCCGCTGGAGCGGGCCGCCGACAAGGCGGAACTGCTGCGGCTCAGGATCGAGGAGCTGAGCAACACGCACGGCACCGATATCTCGGCCTCGTTCGGCGTCGCCTCGGTGCCGCATACCTCGCAGAGCGTCACCGACCTGCTGCAGGCCGCCGACCAGGCGCTCTACAAGGCCAAGCAGAGTGGACGCAATCAGGTGGCCAAAGCGCCGCTGCGCCCGTACCGGCCGGACCGCATGGGCGACGAGTTGGCCGCGCTGGAGGAATTTTCGCGGGCGGCGGCGGAGTAGCTCGGGCTCGTGCCGCTACCGCCGGTGGCTGTGGACCTCCACCCTTAATCCCTCCCCGCAAGGGGGAGGGAGACGCAGACTGCGAGGCCAGTGTTTTGGTCACCCTCCCCCTTGCGGGGAGGGGACAGGGGTGGGGGGCAGCCGGCAGCGGCTAGGTCCGCCGCGCTCTAAGGCAAATAGCTCGGCTTGGTCCGCATCAGCTCGGTTTGCAGCTGCTGCTGCAGCATTTTCTGCTGCTGCAGGTCGCGCTGCAGTTTGGAGAGCGTTGCATCAATCTCGCTCCGGATGGCGCGATCCCGGGCCGATTGCGCCAGCTCGTTCTGCAGGCACAGCGTGCGTTGCAAGTCGTTGCCCTGGTAGCCGTCCTTGGCGACGTCGGGCACCGGAGGGCAATAGGCTAGCGCCCCCGAGCTGAGGGCAATAACCGCGACGGTGGCGAGCAAAATCCGCATAGCCGGAATCTGGGCATTCACGTCCCCCGGATCAAGTCACGATCGCGCGCTTGGGCCTGCGGTACTGTTTCGCACCAGCAGCTCGAGCGGCAGGCTTTCGCGGTGCACCCCGCCATCGTGCTCGAGGATGGTCTTGACCGCCCGGCGGCCGATTTCGGCGATCGGCTGCACCACGGTGGTGAGCGGCGGGTTGACGGTGGCGGCTTCCGGCACGCCGTCGAAACCGACGATCGAGATGTCCTCGGGGACGCTGAGGCCGCGCTCGGCGAGGATCTCGAGCGCGAACATGGCGACACGATCCGACATCGCCAGAATGGCGGTGGGGCGCTCGCCGGCCGTGAGGATGTAGTCGAGCCCGCGCCTGACGCTCTCGGCGGTGCTGCGGGTTTCGTAGATCGGGATGGTCTCGCGGTCGATGCCGTAGAGCGCCAACTCCTCGAAATAGCCATAGGCGCGGTCGCGCGAGGTGGAGTAGGTGGCGGCGGCGATTGCGGCGCTGCCGACCGGCCCCTCGTGCGCGTCGTCGAGCTCGAGCCCGAGAATGCCGAAGCGGCGGTGGCCGAGCTGCGCCAGATGCCGGGCGGCCATCTGCGCCCCGGCATAGTCATCGACGCCGATGGCCGAGATGGTGTCATCGGGTTTGCCGAGCGCCAGCGCCACGAAGGGCAGCTGCCGCTCACGCGTCAGCTCCACCAGCTTTTCGCCATTCTCGATGCAGAGCAGCACGAATCCGTCGACCAGCGCGCTCTGGATATTCCAGGCCAGCCGCTCGCTGTTGCGGGCCGACACCAGCGCCAGGCCGGCGCCGCGCGCATCGCAGGCCTCCGAGATGCCTTGCATCAGGACGCGGGCAAACGGATCTTCGAAGAAGTAGGAAAGCGGCTCCGCGGTGGCGACGCCGATGGCGTTGGATTTGCCGGCGCGCAGCAGCCGGCCGCGCGGATCGGGTCCGGCATAGCCGAGGTCGCGGGCCGTCTGGTGCACCCGCTCGCGCACCTCCGGTCGCACCAGGTCCGGCCGGCTGAACACGTTCGACGCTGTGCCCTGCGACACCCCCGCCGCCTTTGCCACATCGCTCAAGCGCACCAGATCGCGTGCCATCCGAACCTTTCCAGTTTTTGCGGCTCGTCTGCCGCCCCGAGGACAATCGTCCCGATTGCCTGAGGGCATCCTAGCCAACTCCCAGTCATATAGCACGCTTTTGTATCGGTTCAAATTCCGCTTGACTCTCAGGCATCGAAGCGTATGCTTGAACCGATTCAAGCGGTCATGCGTTGATCAATTGAATCGGTTCAAGTCGAAAGGAGACTTGTGATGATCCCCGCTAGCTATCTCTACAAGGACGCCTACAAGCAGCACTGGGGCGAAGATTTCGCCCGCCGGACCGGCGAAGCGCCATGGGAGGCGCATCCGGACGCCGGGCTGTGGGAAAAGCCTTCTCTATGGCGCGCGATAGGCGGCTTCATCGGCCGCCTGTTCGCCTCGAGCCGCGCGGCAGCCGCGGATGAAACTGAAGCTCCGGGGCGTCATTGCCCCGAAGCCACCGATCGCCGTCTGGCCCTGTCGCGGTGACGCTCTAGCGCTGCTCCGGCCACTGGCCGCTGTCGCGCAGCGCCTTCTCGCGATCCAGCGCTTCGGCCGAGACCTCGTCATAGGCATAGGCGAAGTCTTCGACCTCGGAAACGCGGCGGACTTCCACCTCCTCGCCTTCGTTCCACATCGGGATCTTCTTCACCCAGCCGATCGCCTCGTCGAGCGAGTCTGCCTTGACGATCCAGAAGCCGCCGACCAGCTCCTTGGCCTCGGTGAACGGGCCGTCCTTCACCACCAGCTTGCCGCCCTGCATCGCCACTTTCGCGCCGGTCTTGGATGGCTGCAGGCCCTCGCCTCCCAGCAAGACGCCGGCCTCGATCATTTCCTGGTTGAGCTTGCCCATCGCGGCCAGCATTTCCGAGCTTGGCGGCGGCGCCGGTTCAGTGGTCTTGACGATGATCATGTAGCGCATGGCGGGTCTCCTCGTTTGGTGGCCTTTCGAGCAGAGCTTGGCCCAAAACAAAAGGCCCGGTCAAACCGGGCCTTCTCCTCGACGGTGGCAAAATCGGGTCAGGCGACAGCGGGAACCACCATGCCATCCTGCAGCGCCATCAGGCGCTGTTCCATCCGCTCGGCGACGGCGCCTTCGTAGCGGCCGTTGCGGAAGCCGGTGATGATGCTGACGATCTCGCGGCGACGGGCTTCGTAATGCGCCAGCGGCTCGTCGTAGAAGCGCTCGACCTTGATGGCGGGCCAGATTTCGTCGGACATCGAACGTTCCTCGTCGCTTCGAAAAGCAGCGAGGAGGCTAAGCCCGTGAAATTAGACAGGGTTGAGCGCTTGGTTAGAATTTGGAGAGATAGCTAACTTGGCATCATGTAGCCGACGCCACGCACCGTCTGGATCAGCGACGGTGTGCCCTCGGTATCGATCTTGGCCCTGAGATAGCGGACATAGACGTCGACGATCTTGGTGCCCGGATCGTAGCCATATTCCCAGACGCTGTTCAGCAGCCGTTGCCGGCTGACCACCTTGTCCGGGTTGCTCATCAGGTAGCGCAGCAGGTCGAACTCGCGCACCGTAAGGCTGATCGGCTCGCCGTCGCGGCTGACGCGGCGCGACTGCGGGTCGAGCGTCAGCGGCCCGATGGCGAGCTGGCTCTCATGGTCGATCTCGCTGCGGCGACGGCGCAGGGCGACGAGACGGGCCAGCAGTTCGTCGAAGGCGAAGGGCTTGGTCAGATAGTCGTCGGCCCCGCCCTTCAGCCCTTCGATCTTGTCCTGGAGGCTGTCCTTGGCGGTGAGCATCAGGATCATTGCCGGCCGGCGCTCTTCGCGCAGCAATCGGGTGATCTCCAGCCCATCGACATAGGGCAGCATGCGATCGAGGATGATCAGCTCGAAATCGTCCTGCCGGGCCCGCTCCAGCCCGTCGCGGCCATCATTCTCAACGCTGACCTGATAGCCCTCGGCCGCCAGCCCGCGCTCGAGGAACGAGGCGATGCGCCGATCGTCCTCGACCACCAGAACCTTCATCGTGCCCCTCCTTTCGCCAGCGGCAATTCGACTGTGAGCACCGCGCCGCCATCAGCGCCATTGTCGAGCCGGATGCTGCCGCCGTGACGCTCGACGATATCCTTGGCGATGGCGAGGCCGATCCCCAGCCCCTGGGTCTCGAGGTCGCCCTCGCCGCGTCCGCGATAGAACCGCTCGAACACCCGCGGCCGGTCCTCATCGCTGACGCCTGGCCCCTGGTCGGCAATCGCAACCGTTGCCGTCGCAGCACCGCGGCTGCTGCTGATGGCAATACGGCTGCCCGGCGGCGAGTGCTTGACTGCATTGTCGAGCCCGATCATCAGCGCCTGCTTCAGCCGGCGGAAATCCGCATCGACATGTGCGCCGTTGTCGCTGAGCTCAGTGATGACGCTGACCTCGCGCGGCTCGGCCAGCACCTGCGCCTCTTCGGCGGCCGCGCCGACGATCTCGTCGAGCCGGATATCGGTGGGCAGGTGCTGCTGGCTTTCGGCATCGGTGCGGGCGAAGGCGATGAGATCGTCGAGCAGCCCCGACATATCGACCGACTGGCTGCGGATGCGCTCGAGCGACTGGCGGAGGTCATTGGTCTCCGGCTGGCCGCGCAGCGCCACGTCGGCCTCGCCGCGCAGCACCGTGAGCGGGGTGCGCAGCTCATGGCTGACATCGGCAAGAAACTGCGTGCGCCTGACATCGACGGCACGCAGCCGCGCATTGGCGTCGCGCAGCTCGCTGGTCCGCGTCTCGATCTCAGCCTCGAGCCGCTCGCCGGAGCGACGGACTGCGCGGTAGAGCAGCACGCCCAGGAGACTCAGCACCGCCAGTGACAGCAGCGCCAGGATCCCGGCGACGACGAGGATGGTGCCCTGTGTCTGCTGCACCTGCTTCAGTTCTGCCGCCACTTCGTTGCGCTCTTCGGCCAGCGCCCGGTCGATCAGCGGCTGCAGCTCGTTGGCGAGGCGGAAGGCGACGTCGCGACCATAGAGCTGGGTGGCCTCGTCCGCCTTGCCGTCGCGCGCCGCCGCCAGCGCCCGCGTCGCCGAGGCATCGATGGCGTGGTAAAGCTCGATCATCCGCCTGACGTCCTCGAGCTGCTCGAGCTCGGGTACCACTTCGGCGATGCCGCCCAGCGTCGTCAGCTCGTCGCGGGTGGCGCGGCTGAGCCGGGCGAAGGTGCGTTCCATATCGATGCGCGCCGTCTGTACCGCCGGCATCTCGGCGCGGCCGAGCAGCAGCACGCTCGCCACCTGCCTGGCATAGGCATTGGCGCGACCGTCGAGCTCGGCGATCACCTCGAAGCGCCGGTGCACCGCATCGATCCGCTGCACGAAATGATCGGCGAGCCACAGCCCATAGGCCATCACCCCGGTCATCGCGACGATCGACACGAGGCTTGCCAGCGCCAGTCCCACAATGCGCCAGCGCACCGTCACCCGATCATGCCTCCAATAGCAGTGCGCTATGTCTAGTGTGCGGGGGGCGCTGATGAAAGGGCGCGGCCGCAATGCTGCGCATTGGTCGCGGGGGGATGGGCGATGTGCCGGCAGTGCTCCCCTCCCCCTTGAGGGGAGGGGTTGGGGGTGGGGGTCCATCGGTGATCACCGCACCACCCCCTCCCTCATTACCTCCCCTCAAGGGGGAGGGAGGCGATCGCTTCATCGCCCCGGGTAGAGGGGCGGAGCCTTGGCCCCGCCCGTCAGATCTCAGAACCGCCGCGGTGCTTCCGGCGCGTTGCCCATGATCGCTTCGATCCTGGCCAGCACGTCCGGCGTCATCTTCGACTTCGAGTCGAGCGCCTTCAGGTTGTCCTTGAGCTGGCTGAGTTTCGAGGCGCCGAGGATCACCGTCGAGACGTTCGGGTTGGCGTTGCACCAGAGCAGCGCCAGGTGGTGGATGGGAAGGCCCACCTCGTCGGCGAGCTTGGCCAGCTGTTTCACCTTCGCCAGTTCGTCGCGGCCCTTGTCGCTGTCGAGCCGCGCCTTCAGCCACTCGTAGCCGGGGAGGTTCATGCGGCTGTCGGCGGGGATGCCGTCATTATACTTGCCGGTCAAAATGCCCGAGGCGAGCGGCGACCAGATCGTCGTCCCGAGCCCGAACAGGCTGTAGAGCGGCAGGAACTCGGCTTCGACCTTTTCGCGGCGGAACAGGTTGTATTCCGGCTGTTCCATCGTCGGCGGCGTCAGGTGCTCCTGGCGGGCCACGGCGTAGGCTTCGGTGAGCTGCTGCGCCGACCATTCCGAGGTGCCCCAGTACAGCACCTTGCCCTGGGTGATGAGGTTGTGCATCGCCCGCACCGTCTCTTCGATCGGCGTATCGATATCCGGGCGATGGCAGAAATAGAGGTCGAGATAGTCGACCTGCAGGCGCTTCAGCGCGGCATGGGCGGCGTCAGTGACGTGCTTGGCCGAAAGCCCTTTCTGCGTCGGCTTCGCGCCGCCCCAGAACACTTTCGACGACACCGCATAGCTGTCGCGGCTCCAGTTCAGCGCTTTCAGCGCCTCGCCCATGACGATCTCGGCATTGCCCTGCTCGTAGCCTTCGGCATTATCGAAAAAGTTGATGCCGTTGTCGTAGGCGTAACCCATGATCGAAGCTGCGGCGTCTTCGCCGACCTGCTTGCCAAAGGTCACCCAGGCGCCAAAAGAAAATTCACTGACCCGCAGGCCAGCCTTGCCGAGGCGGCGGTATTCCATGTGTCGATGTCCGTGGTTGGGGAGTCGGGGAAGGAGGCCGGCAAACTATCGTCGGTTGGCGATGGATACAACCGGGGCATGACAGTTTATTGATAATCGGCGTCGCGCCACAACCAACCCCTGCCGTTCCCACCTGGGTCATCCCCGCGAACGCGGGGACCTCCGTTTGCGATCGTGCAACGGCCAAGAAAACAGAGGTTCCCGCTTTCGCGGGAATGACCCGGTGGGTGGGGCACGACCCCAACTTAGCGCGTATGCGCGAAGGCGGGGACCCAGCGCGATCCCTCAACCTCCACCTGCATCCCACCAGGTTCCCGCCTTCGCAGGAATGACACCCAGTTGGGATCTGCGATGCCATCACTAAAGCGTTGACTTAAGCATTGTGCTCGATTACTTAAGTCATACCTTAAGTGAAAGGAGCCGCCATGTCAGCCCCGAACTCCCGCGCCACGGCCCGCGAATGGACCGGTCTTGCCGTCCTCGCCCTGCCGACGCTGCTGATTTCCATCGACGTCTCGGTCATTCTGCTCGCCCTCCCCAGGATCAGCGAAACGCTCGGCGCCGACAGCGCCCAGCAGCTCTGGATCATGGATATCTACGGCTTCCTGCTCGCCGGCTTCCTCATCACCATGGGCACCATCGGCGATCGCATCGGGCGGCGGAAGCTCTTGATGATCGGCGGCGCCGCCTTCGCCGCCGCTTCGGTGCTGGCCGCCTTCTCCACCTCGGCGACGATGCTGATTGCGGCGCGCGGCCTGCTCGGTATTGCCGGCGCGACGCTCTCGCCCTCGATCCTGGCGCTCATCACCAACATGTTCCACGACGAACGGCAGCGCGGCTTCGCCATCTCGATCTGGCTCACCTGCTTCATGGGCGGCATGCTGCTCGGCCCGCTGGTCGGCGGCGTCATGCTCGAGCATTTCTGGTGGGGCGCTCCGTTCCTGCTCGGCGTGCCGGTGATGCTGCTGCTGCTCGTCACCGCCCCGGCGCTCTTGCCCGAATACAAGGCGCCGCAGGCCGGCCGGCTCGACCTGGTGAGCGTGGTGCTGTCGCTCGGCGCCATCCTGCCCATGGTCTATGGGTTGAAGGAACTGGCCAAGGGCGATGTGTCGCTTGCCCCGTTCGGCGCCATGGCTTTCGGGCTGCTGCTGGCCATCGTCTTTATCCGTCGCCAGGTGACGCTGGCCCATCCGCTGGTCGATCTGAAGCTGTTCAGGAACGGCGCCTTCACTGCGGTGATCGGGGCGATGTTCCTGATCACCGTCACCGGCGCCATCATGGTGCTGACGGCGCAGTATTTTCAGCTCGTTGCCGGTCTTACCCCGCTTTGGGCCGGGCTCTGCGGCCTGCCGGCGATCCTGTTGATGATCGTCGCCTTCATGCTGGCGCCCAGGCTGGCGCAGACCATTCGCCCCGGCCTGCTCATCGCCTCCGGCATGGGCGTCGCCATTATCGGCCTGCTGATCGTGGTGTTCCTCATCCAGAGTTACGGCGTGCCCGCGGTGATCGTCGGCTTCGCCCTGTTCAATTTGGGCTGCGCGCCGATGGTGACGCTCGGCACCGGCATCATGATGGGCTTTGTCGCGCCGGAACGGGCCGGTGCGGCCGCCGCCCTGCAGGAGACCTCGTCCGAGTTCGGCTTCTCGCTCGGCATCGCCGCGCTCGGCAGCCTCGGCACCCTGGTCTATCGCAGCCTGCTGAGCGGCAACCTGCCGGCCGGGCTGACCGAGGCGCAGACGCATCTCGCCACCGAAACGCTGGCCGGCGCGGCTGGTGTCGCTGCCAGCCTCCCCGACGGCGCGCCGTTGCTCGCCGCCGCCAGTGCTGCCTTCACCGCGGCGCTGCAGCTGGTGGCGACGGTGGAGGCCGGCGTGCTGCTGCTGATCGCCATTGTCGCCCTTACCGCTTTGCGCGGTGTCAAACCCCTGGGCGCCGGAGCCGGCGCCCACCCCACTCCGCCTGAGGCGGATAGCAAAGACCGTCTGGCTGCTGCCCAGTGACGGTCCGGCCGGCGGTGGGACAAGCGCTGGGTACGTGAACCCCGCCGCCGGCTATCTCACGCTACGATGGGCTGCCTTGTTCGGGCCGCCCATTACCGCCAAGCTGGGCCAAAGGAGTTCAGCATGCGGTTCATCATCTACGGCGTCGGCGCCATCGGCGGCACCTTCGCGGCGTCCCTCGCCAGCGCCGGCCACGATGTGGTCGGCATCGCCCGCGGCGATATGCTGGCGGCAATCCGGAACAATGGCGGGCTGCTGTTCCGCACCACCACGACTGCGCAGCTGGTGAACTTCCCGGTGGTCGGCGCGCCTGGCGAGCTCGAATTCCGGCCTGACGACGTCATCTTCCTCACCATGAAGGGGCAGCACACCGCTCCTGCGCTCGAGGAATTGCGGGCCGCCGGCGTCAGTACCCAGGCGGTGGTCTGCGCCCAGAACGGCGTCAACAACGAACGGCTGGCGCTGCGGTTGTTTCCCAATGTCTACGCCATGACGGTGATGCTGCCGGCCGATTACGTGACGCCGGGCGAAGTGATCTGCTACGGCACGCCCAAGCGTGGGCTCATCGACCTCGGCCGCTATCCTCATGGGCTCGACGACAACGTCGCGGCGATCGCCACTGCCTTCGACAGCGCCGGCTTTGCTGCCTTTCCGCTCGAGCAGGTGATGCGCTCCAAATACGGCAAGCTGCGCGACAATCTCGGCAATGTGGTCGAGGCGGCGCTCGGCCACGGGAGCCGCTCCGGCCCGCTGCTGGATGCGATCCAGGCCGAGGCCGAAGCGGTCTATGCCGCCGCCGGCATCGACTGGGTGGCGGTCGGCAATGCCGATCCGCGCCGCAAGGGCCTGATGGAAATGGGCGCCGTCGCCGGCGTCACCCGCACCGGCGGCTCCTCGATCCAGAGCCTCAAACGCGGCGCCGGCACCATCGAAACCGATTACCTCAATGGCGAGATCGTGTTGCTCGGCCGGTTGTACGGGGTGCCGACCCCGCTCAACGCCGGGCTGGTCACGATCGGCCACGAGCTGGTGGCGAAGGGGGCCAAGCCGGGCAGCATGAGCGAGGCGGAGCTGCGGGCGCGGTTGGGGCTTTAGTCACGATTGGAGCTTTGGGCGCCTCAAACTCGATCTATCGCTTCCCTCCCCTCAAGGGGCAGGGCTATCGCATATGGGGCACTGACAGTAGTTGGGTGGCCTTCTCCCACAAGGGGAGAAGGCACTCACACAACGGCCGGTGGCTTTCCATATGCGATAGCCATGCCTCAAGGGCGAGGGGAGGGCGCGGCCGGTGGTCGAGTCCCCCTAGAACAACACCACGCTGCGGATGCTTTCGCCGTGGTGCATCAGCTCGAACCCCTGGTTGATGTCCTCGAGCCTGAGCGTGTGGGTGATCATCGGGTCGATCTCGAGCTTGCCGCTCATGTACCAGTCGACGATTTTCGGCACGTCGGTACGCCCCCTCGCCCCGCCGAAGGCGGTACCCATCCAGGTGCGGCCGGTGACCAGCTGGAACGGACGGGTGGAGATCTCCTGGCCGGCGCCGGCCACCCCGATCACCACCGATTTGCCCCAGCCGCGGTGGCTCGCTTCCAGCGCCTGCCGCATCACCGTGGTGTTGCCGGTGCAATCGAAGGTGTAGTCGGCGCCGCCGATCTGGTCGGCTCCGCGCTTGGTGAGGTTGACCAGGTGCGGGACGATGTCGCCCTCGATTTCCTTGGGGTTGACGAAGTGCGTCATGCCGAAGCGCTCGCCCCAGGCGCGCTTGTCGTTATTGATGTCGACGCCGATGATCATGTCGGCGCCGGCAAGCTTCAGCCCCTGCACCACGTTGAGCCCGATACCGCCCAGCCCGAACACCACGGCGGTGGCGCCGGCCTCGACCTTGGCGGTATTGAGCACCGCGCCGACCCCGGTGGTGACGCCGCAGCCGATATAGAACACCTTGTCGAACGGTGCCCTGGGATCGATCTTCGCCAGCGCGATCTCGGGCAGCACGGTGTGGTTCGAAAAAGTCGAGCAGCCCATATAGTGGTAGATGGTCTCGCCCTTGTAGGAAAAGCGCGAGGTGCCGTCCGGCATCAGCCCCTTGCCCTGGGTGGCGCGGATCGCCGTGCAGAGGTTGGTCTTGCGGCTCAGACAGCTCGGGCACTCCCGGCATTCGGGCGTATAGAGCGGGATCACGTGGTCGCCCGGCTTGAGGCTGGTGACCCCGGCGCCGACCTCCAGCACCACGCCGGCCCCCTCATGGCCGAGGATCGAGGGGAACAACCCCTCGGGATCGGCGCCCGACAACGTGAACGCATCGGTGTGGCAGATGCCGGTGGCCTTGATCTCGACCAGCACTTCGCCGGCCTTGGGGCCCTCGAGATCGAGCTCGACGATTTCGAGCGGCTTGCCTGCCGCGAATGCCACTGCCGCCCGTGTCTTCATCAGTCCTGCTCCAGCTCGAATCCTGTTGCGCACCATAGCCGCTCGAGGCGGCAAGCACAGTCCGGACGCATCACCTTGCGTCGGAGGGCCATCGGCGCTATATGAGCGCCAACAACATCTCTGGCTCTAAGCGAGAGTGGGGTGCCGACCGGGCCCCCGCTCTTTTTGTTTTCTTGGGACCCATCGCAACAGCATGACCTTCGATCTCACCGAAAAGCGCTACATCAAGGAGACCGGCCTCGAGCAGCGGATCGCCCGCATCGTCGAGCCGGTCGCCAATGATCTCGGCTACAGCCTCGTGCGTGTGAAGATGACGCAGGAGAACGGCCTGACGCTGCAGATCATGGCCGAAGACGGTAATGGCCGCTTTGCCATCACCGACTGCGAGCGGCTGAGCAAGGACGTCTCGCCGGTGCTCGACGTCGAGGATCCGATCGACCGCGAGTATCACCTCGAAGTGTCGTCGCCCGGCATCGACCGGCCGCTGGTCCGCGCCCGCGATTTTGCCGCCTATATCGGCCACGAGGCCAAGGTCGAACTATCCGACCTGCTCGATGGCCGCCGCCGCTTCCGCGGGCTGATCAAGGCGGTCGATGGCGACCATGTCGTCATCACCCTGCCGGACGTCCCCAAGGGCACCGATCCGGATTTTCGGCTGCCGCTGACCATGCTGGCTGAAGCCAAGCTGGTGATGACCGACAAGCTGATGAACATGGCGCAGGTCGACCAGGCAGAATTCCCCATCGACGACGATGAAGACATCGAGACCGTCGAACTCTCGGACGATCCGGAGGCCGATACGGCCGAGGACGCCGACCAGTCAAAATCTGTATCTGAAAAAGACGCTTCCACTGAGGAGACAAACTAAATGGCCGTTAGCGCGAACCGCCTGGAGCTGCTCCAGATCGCTGATGCCGTCGCCCGCGAGAAGTCGATCGATCGCATGATCGTCATCGAGTCGATGCAGGACGCGATCGAAAAGGCGGCCAAGACCCGCTACGGCGCCGAGACCAATGTCCGCGCCGAGATCAACCCCAAGACCGGCGAGCTGCGCCTGTGGCGGCTGCTCGAAGTGGTCGAGGCGGTGGAAGAGCCCGGGCGTCAGGTCGAGCTCAAATACGCCAAGACCAAGAACGATGCCGCCAAGCTCGGCGACTTCCTCACCGAGCCGCTGCCGCCGATCGAGTTCGGCCGCATCGCCGCCCAGTCGGCCAAGCAAGTGATCGTGCAGAAGGTGCGCGATGCCGAGCGTGACCGCATGTACGAAGAGTACATCAACCGCGTCGGCGAGATCGTCAACGGCACGGTCAAGCGCGTCGAGTACGGCAATGTCATCGTCGATCTCGGCCGTGGCGAAGCCATCATCCGCCGCGACGAACTGATCCCGCGCGAGCTCTATCGCTACGGCGACCGCGTCCGCGCCTATATCTATGATGTGCGCCGCGAGCAGCGTGGCCCGCAGATTTTCCTCTCCCGCACCCATCCGCAGTTCATGGCGAAGCTGTTCATGCAGGAAGTGCCGGAGATCTACGATGGCATCATCGCCATCCGCTCGATCGCCCGCGATCCGGGCAGCCGTGCCAAGATCGCCGTGACCTCGTCGGATTCCTCGATCGACCCGGTCGGCGCCTGCGTCGGTATGCGCGGCTCGCGCGTCCAGGCGGTGGTCGCCGAACTGCAGGGCGAAAAGATCGACATCATCCCGTGGACCGAATCGATCGCCGACCTCGTCGTGTCGGCGCTGCAGCCGGCTGATGTGGCGAAGGTCGTGCTCGACGAGCAGGCCGAGCGCATCGAAGTCGTGGTGCCCGATGAGCAGCTCAGCCTCGCCATCGGCCGCCGTGGCCAGAACGTGCGCCTCGCCTCGCAGCTGATCGGCTGGGATATCGACATCCTCACCGAAGCCGAAGAGTCCGAGCGTCGCCAGAAGGAATTCACCGAGCGCTCTGCTTTGTTCATGCAGGCCCTTGATGTTGACGAGATGGTTGCCCAACTACTGGCTTCCGAAGGCTTCTCCTCGGTCGAGGAGCTCGCCTATATCGACGCTTCGGAAATCGCCTCGATCCAGGGTTTTGACGAAGAGACCGCGGCGGAAATCCAGCAGCGCGCTTCCGACTACCTGGCGGCGATCGAGAAGGCCAATGACGACGAGCGCATCAAGCTCGGCGTCGAGGACGAGCTCTATGAGATCCCGGGCCTGAATGCGGCGATGCTCGTCGCGCTGGGCAAGGAAGAGATCAAGAACGTCGAGGACTTTGCCGGTTGCGCCGCCGACGACCTGGTGGGCTGGACCGAACGCAAGGACGGCGAGACCAAGCGGTTCGAGGGCACCTTCAAGGATTTCCCGGTGAGCCGTGAGGAAGCCGAGGAAATGATCCTGCAGGCCCGTCTCAAGGCCGGCTGGATCACTGAAGCCGATCTCGCGGTGGCCGACGAGGCCACCGAGCTGGAAGAAGGGGCGCCCGCGTAATCGGGAGGTCTCGAACCCGGTGCCGCGTCGCGAAGAAACCGAAAGGCAATGCGCCCTCACCCGTGAGGTGAAGCCGATTGTCGAACTGATCCGCTTCGCCGTCTCACCCGACGGCGAGGTGGTGCCCGATACCGACGGCAAGGCCGAAGGGCGCGGCGTCTGGATTACCCTTGGCCTGAAGACCGTGGCCGAGGCGCAAAAGAAGAAGGCCTTCGCCAAAAGCCTCAAGGCCGAGGTGAAGGTGCCCGACGATCTCGCCGGTCTGACCCGGCGCCGGCTGGAGGAGCGACTGCTCAGTTCGCTCTCCCTGGCGCGCAAGGCGGGGCAGCTGGTGACCGGCTCGACCAAGGTCAAGGCGGCGATCGAGGCGGGTGAAGTGCAGGCTCTCCTCACCGCGACCGACGCGGCCGAGGACGGCAGGAACAAGCTCCTGGGTTCGCTCAAGGGCTACACGATGGCGGCGGAAGAGGCGGGTTTTGAGCCCGTCTTAACTCCGCATTTCGAATTGCTCGATTCGGGTCAAATGGGTTTGGCACTCGGGATCGAAAATGTGATACATGCTGCGCTCATCAAGGGGGGCGCGGCCCAGGCGGCGGTGCAACGAGCTGAAAGGCTGGCTCGTTACATCGCCAACTAGACGGGTTGTTTGAGCGGCGCAGCAGCGCTATGCCGCCCCCTGAGCCCTACAATCGGACTTGGTCAGAGAGCGCGAAGCCGCGCTTTCGTGGACAGGTTTCGTGAAGGAAGACGCGAGTTACATGGCTGATAACGACGACAAGCGCGAAGATTCTGGTGCCGGCGGCAAGAAGACGCTGTCATTGAAGGGAGGCCCCTCGATGGGGGCACGCCCCAATGTGGCACGTTCGTCGCGGAACACTGTGGTCGTCGAGAAGCGCACCCGTTTCGTGCCGCCCGGCGCGCCGGTGCACACGCCGCACACCCCACACACGCCGCGCCCGCCGCAGGGTGGTGGTGGCGGTGCCCCGTCCCAGGGTTCGGGTCGCCCCGCTTCGTCGGGTGCGCCGTCGGGCAATCGCCCGTACCAGTCCAACCAGGGCCGGCCGCCGCTCCGTTCGGGCGCCGCACCGCGTCCGGGTGGTGGGCTGAGCGCCACCGAGGCCGATGCCCGGGCCCGCGCCCTGCGTGAAGCCGCCGGCCGCCAGGCCGAGGACGAGGCCCGCGCCCGCGCCGAAGAGGCTCGCCGCATCGAGGAAGATGCGCGTCGCCGCGCCCTCCGCGAGGAAGCGCAGAAGGCCGAAGAGGCAAAGCAGCTGGCCGCCGAAGGCGAGCGTGCTCTCGAGGCCGTGTCGGAAATCTCGACCGTGTCGCGTGAGCCGCGCGTTTCTCCGGCACGTCGCGCCGCGGCAACGCCGGGCGCCCGTCCGGCCGCTCCCGCAGCTGACCTGCCGCCGACGCCGCCCTCCGAAGCCGATGGCCGCAAGACTCGTACGGCTCCCGCGGCGCGCCCGCTGGTCAATGCCGCCGAACTCGAGAACGCCCGTCGTGGCGGCGCTGCCCGCGTTGCAGCAACGCCCGAGCGTCCGACCCGGCGTGCCGGCGAGGAAGCCTTCGCCCGGGCCCGCCTGACCGTCACCAATGCCGGCTCGGAATCCGATCGCGACAAGGGACCGTCGCTGGCCGCCATGCGTCGCCGTCGCGACAAGAAGATGGGCCGCAACCAGCAGCAGGCGCCTAAGCTCAGCCGTGAAGTGACCATTCCTGAGGCGATCACCGTCCAGGAACTGGCCAACCGCATGGCCGAACGTGCCGTCGATATTATCAAGATCCTGATGGCCCAGGGCCAGATGGTGAAGATCACCGACGTCATCGACAGCGATACCGCCGAACTGATCGCCACCGAACTCGGCCATACCGTCAAGCGCGTCTCCGACGCCGACGTGGAAGAGGGTCTCTATGACATCCCGGCCGACGACAAGGCCGAGGACCTGACCAACCGCGCGCCGGTGGTGACCATCATGGGTCACGTCGACCACGGCAAGACCTCGCTGCTCGACGCCATCCGCGAGACCAACGTGGTTTCCGGTGAAGCCGGCGGCATCACCCAGCACATCGGTGCCTATCAGGTCGAAAAGAACGGCCAGAAGATCACCTTCCTCGACACCCCGGGCCACGAGGCGTTCACCGCCATGCGCGCCCGCGGCGCCCAGGCCACCGATATCGCGGTGCTGGTGGTGGCGGCCGATGACGGCGTCATGCCGCAGACCATCGAATCCATCAAGCACGCCAAGGCGGCCGGGGTTCCGATCATTGTCGCCATCAACAAGATGGACAAGCCGAGTGCCAATCCGCAGCGCGTTCGCACCGAACTGCTGCAACACGAAGTGTTCGTCGAATCGATGGGCGGCGATGTGCTCGACGTGGAAGTCTCGGCGGTCACCAAGGCCGGCCTCGACAAACTGCTCGAAACCATCCTGCTGCAGGCCGAAGTGCTGGAGCTCAAGGTGGCCCGCGATGGGCGCGCCGAGGGCCTCGTTATCGAAGCCAAGCTCGATCGCGGCCGCGGTGCGGTGGCGACGGTCCTCGTGCAGCGCGGCACGCTGTCGATCGGCGACATCGTCGTCGCCGGCACCGAGTTTGCCCGCGTTCGCGCGCTGATCAACGACAAGGGCGAGCAGGTGAAGGAAGCCGGCCCGTCCATTCCGGTGGAAGTGCTGGGCTTTACCGGCGTGCCGTCGGCCGGCGACCGCTTCTCGGTGGTCGAGACCGAAGCACGGGCTCGTGAAGTCACCGAGTATCGTCAGCGCCTGATCCGTGAGAAGACCGCAGGCGGCGGCGCCACCAGCCTCGAGCAGATGATGAATCAGCTCAAGGCCTCGGGCATCGCCAAGTTCCCGCTGATCATCAAGGGTGACGTGCAGGGCTCGGTCGAAGCGATCAACGCCTCGCTCAACAAGCTCTCGACCGATGAAGTGTCGGCGCAGATCCTGATGAGTGGCGTCGGCGCCATCACCGAATCCGACGTGACGCTGGCCTCGGCTTCGAACGCCATCATCATCGGCTTCAACGTCCGCGCCAACAAGCAGGCCAGCGATCTCGCCACCCGCGAGGGCATCGAAATCCGCTACTACAACATCATCTACGACCTCGTGGATGACGTGAAGGCAGCGATGTCGGGTCTGCTCAAGCCGGAGCGTCGCGAGACCTTCATCGGCTACGCTTCGATCAAGGAAGTGTTCCAGATCACCAAGGTCGGCAAGGTCGCCGGCTGCCAGGTCACCGAGGGCATCGTCGAACGCGGCGCCGGCGTGCGCCTGCTGCGCGACAACGTGGTGATCCACGAAGGCAAGCTGAAGACGCTCAAGCGCTTCAAGGATGAAGTCAAGGAAGTCCCGGTCGGCCAGGAATGCGGCATGGCCTTCGAGAACTACGAAGACATCCGCGCCGGCGACGTCATCGAATGCTTCCGCGTCGAGAGCGTGGTCCGTTCGCTCTAGGCGATGGTCGACAAGCAATCAAAGAGAGCGCCTGGTGGAAGCCCGGCGCTCTCTTTTCTTTTGGCGGGTGCGAAGGCATTGGTCGTCATCGCCGTTATCGTGACGTTGCCGATCGCTGGCTGGCTCGGGTGGCGGTGGTATCGGCCCGATCATTTCTTCAATCCTGTCGGCCGGCAAGTTCACCTGAGTTTCCTCGACTGCCGCGACAGGGGCCGCTGCCCCGGAGAGGCAGAGCTATGGCAAACCTTGATGCCGGAGGTGTTCGTTACGGGCGAACCTCGCGACGAGGTGATGAAGCGCATCAGCGATGCGGGCTTCGAGAGGTGGGTGGTGGAGAACAACAGTGAGTACTATTCGTCATCCGGTACCGCATTCGATCCGTTTCCCTGCTCCCAACCGTACTACGTCCGGGTCACCTTCGATGGGCAGGGCAAACTCGTCGACGCGGCCACGTCTTTCAGCGGCACTCCAAGCTGCTTGTGAGAGGCGGCTGCTCCGCAGCATGCAGTCGCAAGCCCGAGCTGATGCGGAAGAGCAGTGGGCCTTTGTTGGGCTGGTCAATCGCCACGCCGACCGGACCTCGCTCCAGTGACCGAACCCCTCCTCATGCTCACCTACACCCTGACCGCCGCCGACGCGCTGGCCTACGAGTCCCTGCCGCGCGAGCTGGTCGGTTGGCGCAAGTGGCTGTTGCTGGTCTGGCTCGCGGCCGCGGGCGGGCTGGTGGCGTTCCTGCCGGCCGACTGGGTCGGGCCGGAATGGGGCTGGCGCTTCTGGCTGGCGGCGCTCGTGCTGGTCGGCATCGCCTATGCGCTGGCCACCACCCTGATGACGCTGGCCACGCATCGTCGGGCCCGTCGCCGCATTCCCGCGCCCACGGTCGTAACGCTCGAGCAATGGGGTGACCATCTCGCAGTGACAACGGCCGAGCGGCAGCTGTTCATCGCCTACGAGACCATCGCCGATGTCGCCATCGGCAAATCCCACGTCTTCATCACCGCGCCACCCGAGGCGCTGATCGTGCCGCTTACGGCGTTTGCCGACCGGGACGAGATGACGGCGTTCGGCGAGGACATCGACCGGCTGTCGCATCAAGCCGTCCCCTGACCGGCTCGCCTACCTGCCCGAATTGCTGGTTTCGCCGCGACGCGCTCCACCCTAGAGTTGTTCTCGATTTCAGGATGATTTTCGATGCGTGGCGTTGGCGGTAGAGTCGGGGGCGGGGGACGTGGGGCGAACGGCCCGGACATCCCTGATGCCTTGCCCTTCGATAAGGGCGAGCGGCTCAAAACCTTCCGCCATCTCGGTCGGCTGTTCGCCCAGATGTGGCGCACCAGCCCCTGGCTGATGGGCATCAGCATCGTGCTCCGGCTGATCGTCGCCATCCAGCCGCCGCTGGTGCTGCTGCTGACCAAGCTGATCATCGACGAGGTGGTGCATCAAACCAGCCTCGGCGTGCCCGGCCCGGAACTGAGCGACTGGCTGCAGAGCGGCCGGCTCAGCTTCCTGATGGCGCTGCTGGCCGGCGAGTTCGTACTGGTCTTCGCCCGCGACGCCTTCAACCGCGCCATCAACGTGGTCGACAATATCCTCGGCGAAAGCCACTCCAACGCCGTCAGCCTCGAGCTGATGGAGCATGCGGCCAAGCTCGATCTGAAGCACTTCGAGCAGTCGGAATACCAGGATCGGCTGGAGCGAGCCCGCCGGCAGGCCTCGAGCCGCTCGACCGTCATCTCGCAGGTGTTCGGCCAGGCGCAGGCGATGATCACTGCCGCGGCGCTGGCCGCCGGCCTCTTCCTCTACGCCCCACTGCTGATCGGGCTGCTGGCGCTGGCGCTGATCCCGGCGGTGTGGGGCGAGTTCCGCTTCAACCGCCTCGCCTACTGGATCTCGCATAACCGCTCGCCCGAACGGCGGCAGCTCGAATACCTGCGCCAGATCGGCGCCAGCGCCGACAGCGCCAAGGAGATCAAGCTGTTCGGGCTCGGCGAGTTCCTTTCCGGCCGCTTCAAGGGGCTGAGTGACCAGATCCTGATCGAGAACCGCAACCTCTCGATCAAGCGCGCCCTGCAGACCGGGCTGCTCGCCTCGATCTCGACCCTCACCTACTACGCCGCCTACGCCTATATCGTCTGGCGCACCCTGCACGGCGAGTTCTCCATCGGCACGCTGGTGTTCCTGTCGGGCAGTTTCTCGCAGCTCAACGGCTACCTGCAGCAGATTTTGATCGGCTTCACCCAGATCGCCGGGCAGTCGCTTTATCTCGACGACCTGTTCAGCTTCTTCGAGATCAAGCCGACCATCCTCGACCCCAAACACCCAAAACCCTTCCCGCTGCCGGTCAAGCAGGGGCTGGTGTTCGAAAATGTCGGTTTCCGCTATCCGGGCTCGGAAAACTGGGCGGTGCGCAACCTGAGTTTTGCCGTACCGGCCGGCGAGACGCTGGCGCTGGTGGGCGAGAACGGCGCCGGTAAGACCACCATCGTCAAGCTGATGACCCGGCTCTACGACCCCGACGAGGGCCGCATCACCCTCGATGGCATTGATCTGAAGGAGTTCGCCACGGCGGACCTCCGCACCCATATCGGCGTGATCTTTCAGGATTTCCTGCGCTACAGTTTTACTGCCTCGGACAATATAGGGGTCGGCCGCATCGAGGTGGCGGGCGACCGCGAGCGCATCGTCTCCGCCGCCGAGCAGAGCCTTGCCGACCCGGTGATCCGCAAACTCCCCGAGGGTTATGACCAGATGCTCGGCCGCACTTTTCTGAAGGGTCAGGATCTGTCAGGCGGCGAGTGGCAGAAGATCGCCATCGCCCGCGCTTATATGCGCAACGCCGAGATCATCATCCTCGATGAGCCGACCGCGGCTCTCGATGCGCGCGCCGAGGCCGAAGTGTTCACCCGCTTCAAGAACCTCGCCGAGGGCACCACGGCAGTGCTCATCTCGCACCGCTTCTCCACCGTCCGCATGGCCGACCGCATCGTCGTTCTGGCCGACGGCAAGGTGGAAGAGCAGGGCACCCACAGCGAGCTGATGGCGAATGGCGGGCGCTACGCCGAACTGTTCGAGCTGCAGGCGCAGGGGTATCGGTGAAGTGCACCGTCGGTGGTCTCGCGTCCCCTCGCCCCTTTGGGGAGAGGGTCAGGGTGAGGGGCAGCCAAGCACACCGACCTCTGCTGCCTTGCTAAGCCAAATGCTCGATGTCAGCGTGCTTGGCGCCCCTCACCCCAGCCCTCTCCCCAGAGGGGCGAGGGAGCGGTGTGGCGCCGCCAGGCGCAATTTCTACCGACCCATCGGCAGCTCCGGCACCGGCATCGCCAGTTCCGCCCGCTCGGTGAAGATCGAGTCGATCAGCCCCCAGTCGCGGGCCTCTTCCGGCGACATGTAGCGGTCGCGGTCGAGGGTGCGTTCGACTTCCTCGATGGTGCGGCCGCAGTGTTTGGCATAGATGCGGTTGATCCGCGCCTTCACCTTCTGGCTCTCCTCGGCATGGATCAAGACGTCGGTGACCTTGCCCTGGGCACCGCCCGAGGGTTGATGCACGAGGATCGAGGCATTGGGCAGCGCCATGCGCCGGCCCGGAGCGCCGCCGGCGAGGAGGAACGAGCCCATCGAATAGGCGGTGCCCATGCAGAGCGTCGACACCGGCGATTTGATGAACTGCATGGTGTCGTAGATGGCGAGTCCCGCCGTCACCACCCCGCCGGGCGAGTTGATATAGAGCGAGATCTCCTTGCCCGGGTTCTCCGATTCAAGAAACAGCAGCTGGGCGCAGATCAGCGCCGCCATCTGATCCTCGACCTCGCCATTGACGAAAATGATCCGCTCGCGCAGCAGCCGCGAGAAGATATCGAACGACCGCTCCCCGCGGCTCGACTGTTCGATGACCATAGGGACGAGTTGCATCATGTCGCGCATCGGCAACCTCCTTCAGAATAGCTTTGAGTGTGGAATGAACGGGCTAAGCGGCCCGCAGCATCGCGGTGTTGGTATTGGCGGGGATCGGCACCCGCAGCGGCGTCGCCACCCGGTCGTGCACCAGCCGCAGCCAGGTGCCGCCATCGGGTGTCGCCTCGAGCGTGAAGGTCACGAGCTCTCCTTCGGCATCGCCCTCGCGCCAGCTGAGCCGCAGCCGATGGGGCGGCACCGCCTCTACGACTTCGGCAGTGAAGCGTTCGCCATCACCGTCGGGCAGCAGCCAGGCATCGCGATAGGCCGGGATCGACAGCGCCCGCCAGACCTTTTCCGGCGCGGCGTCGAGCCCACATTCGACCGTCACGCGCTCGGCTTCGGATTCGCTCATTGATCCATCTCCTTGAGGAAGTCCTTGAGGCGGCCGAGCCGCTCAGGCCAGAACGCCTGGTAGCGGCTCAGCCAGTCATGCAGCGGCGCCATGCCGTCGGGGTTCACTGCGTAGTGGACGCTGCGTCCCTCGCGCCGTTCGCGGATCAGCCCGGCGCCGCGCAGCACCGCGATGTGCTGCGACATCGCCGGCTGTGAAATGGCAAAGCCCTCGCCCAGCGCCGAGCCGGTCAGCTCGCCGGAGGCCAGCCGCTCCAGCATGGCGCGGCGATTCGGGTCGGCCAGCGCCTTGAAGATATCTGCTTCCATGCACAACACATAAGCCAATACTTATGAGTCGCGCAAGCCCGCTCGACTCCCGCGCTGCGCGCGCATAGGTTCCGCCCGCTTCGTCGGGAGGATGTCGATGCGCAGCCTGTTGCTTATCCTGGCCCTCATGGCCGCCTCGCCCACCCTGGCCGAGGAGGCGCCGACGCTCGGCCGCGCTGGCGTGAACCTCAGTTTCGAGGCTTTGGGCCATCGCTTCGTGCTGCCGACGCCGGATTGGCTGACCCCGGCCGAGCGGCTCTCACCCGATCTGCTGCCGCTGGTGCAATCGAACACCTATGGCGATGCCACCCAGGCCTTCGTCGAGTTCTTCCCAAAGGGCGAGTCGGTCGACAACTGGACCACTACCTATGCGGCGCGGCTGACCCTGCAGCCCGGCCGCAGCCTCGACGATTACCGCCGCGCCACCATGTATGGCTACTCGCAGATCTGTAAGGACGAGGCCCTGGGCTTCTTCAATTTCGGCGAGGAGACGGAGAGCTTCTTTCCCGCCCTCGGCATGGCCTGCGGCGCCTACAAGGACAATGGCAAGCTGCGCGGGCTGGGCGAGGTGATGGTGGCGGTGTTCCGCAAAACCGATACCGGCATCGCCATGGTCTACCAGGAATGGAAGGGCCGGGCGTTCGATCCGTCCAACCCCGAAACCTGGCCGGTGGATGCGAAGGCGTTCCAGGCGCGGGCGAAGGAATTGCAGGACGTGGTGCAACTGGAAAAGCTCCCCGACTGATAGAGACGGCCCCCTCCCGACCTCCCCCATAAAGGGGGAGGTGAAGAGTCGAGGCTCTGTCTTCGATCGTGCCAAGCAACCGGCGGAGCACCTCCCCCTTCATGGGGGAGGATGGGAGGGGGCCGTCTGCTTCAGTCGGCGCCTTCGAGCCTACCCCCGCGCCGCCAGCGCCACGCCCGTCAAGCTGCCCTTCGCCCCCCGCAAGCCCGTCGGTGTGCCCTCGAACACCACGCTGCCGCCGTCGTTGCCGGCGCCAGGCCCGAGGTCGATCACCCAGTCGGCCCGGCTGATCACGTCGAGATTGTGCTCGATGACGATCACCGTCGAGCCGGCATCGACCAGCCGGTCGAACAGTCCGATCAGCGTGTCGACGTCGTTCATGTGGAGCCCGGTGGTGGGTTCGTCCAGCACGTAGATATTGCCGGATTTGCCCAGCTCTGCCGCGAGCTTCAAGCGCTGGCGTTCACCGCCCGAGAGACTTGAGAGCGGCTGCCCCAGCGTCAGATAGCCGAGCCCGACATCGTCGAGCCCCCTCAAAATCTTGGCGATGGCAGGTTCGGTGAAGAACTCGGTCGCCTCGCCGACGCTCATCTCGTAGACGTCGCTGATCGCCTTGCCGCGCAGCTTGTGCTGCAGCACTTCCTCGGTGAAACGCTTGCCCTCGCAGGTCTCGCAGACGCTCGCCACCGGGTCCATGTGCGCGAGGTCGGTATAGGTGACCCCGAGGCCTTTGCAGTCGGGGCAGGCGCCCTTCGAGTTGGCCGAGAACAAAGCCGCGTCGACGCCGTTGGCCTTGGCGAAGGTCTTCCTGACCGTGTCGAGGATGCCGGTATAGGTGGCGGTGTTGGAGCGCGACGAGCCGCGGTTGAGGTTCTGGTCGATGATCACCGTGTCGGGGTAGGCGGCCGGCAGCGAGCCCTGGATCAGCGAACTCTTGCCGGCGCCGGCAACGCCGGTGACCACGGTGAGCACGCCCTCGGGGATCGACACTGATACGTCGCGCAGGTTGTTGGTCTTGGCGTGGGCGATCTTCAGCTGACCCTTGGCCTTGCGCCCATCGGCCTTGATCGCCTGGTACTTTTTCATGTGGTTGCCGGTGAGCGTGCCGGATTTGAGCAGCCCTTCGAAATCGCCCTCGTAGACGATCTCGCCACCCTTTGAGCCGGCGAATGGGCCCATATCGACCACATGATCGGCAATGGCGATCATGTCGGGCTTGTGCTCGACGATCAGCACCGTGTTGCCCTTGTCGCGCAGCTGCTGCATCAGCCCGGCCAGCGGAGCGACATCGTGCGGATGGAGCCCAACGCTCGGCTCATCGAACACATAGGTGATGTCGGTCAAGGACGAGCCGAGATGGCGCACCATCTTCACCCGCTGGCTTTCGCCGCCCGACAGCGTCGAGCTCTCGCGGTCGAGGCTCAGATAGCCAAGTCCGATGGTGACGAGGTTCTCGAGCCGCGCTGCTAGCGCCGCGATCATCGGCTTGATCGAGGGCGCCTCGATCGAGCGGACGAACGGCGCGAGGTCTGAGACCTGCATCGCCGAACACTCGGCGATCGACTTGCCGTTGACCTTGCTCGCCAGTGCCGCGGCATTGAGCCGGGCGCCGCCGCAGGCCGGGCAGGTCGCGCGGGTGAAGATCTTGTCGTACTCGGCCCGGACATGCGGCTGCAGGTTCTCGGGATCCTTGCTCCCCAGCCCCTTCTTCAGCTTGGCGACCACGCCCTCGTAGGTGAGTCCGATCTTGCCGACCTTGATCTTGCGGCCATCGTCGAGGTTGAACAGGTTCTCCCGCTCCTCGGCGCTGTACTTGCTGATCGGCTTATCCATGTCGAACAGCCCGGAATTGTTGAAGATCTCCCACCACCAGCTGTCGACGGCAAAATCCTTGGGCAACAGGGCGCCCTGGTTGAGCGATTTGCTCTCATCGACCACCGCGCTCATGTCCATCGCCGCGACCTGGCCGATGCCTTCGCAGTCGGGGCACATGCCGCGCGGGTCGTTGTAGGAGTAGAGCCCGGGCGCGCCGAGTTTCGGTTCGGCAGCGCGCGAAAAGATCACCCGCAGCATCTGCGCCGCGTCGGTGACGGTGGCGACAGTGGAGCGGGAGTTGCCGCCCAGCCGCTGCTGGTCGACGATGATGGCGGCCGAGATATTCTCCAGCTCGTCGGCATCGGGCTGGCCGTAATGCGGCATGAACTGCTGCACGAACGCCGGGTAGGTTTCGTTGATCAGCCGCTGGCTTTCCGCCGCGATGGTGCCGAACACCAGCGAGGATTTGCCTGAGCCCGACACCCCGGTGAACACCGTGATCTTCCGCTTCGGGATATCGAGCGACACGTTCTTGAGATTGTTCTCCCGCGCCCCGCGGATCTTGATCGAACCGTACATGCGAACCCTCTTTCGTACTTTACCAGTTAGTTAAATAGACTTTCGAACGTTGGCAACCCCTCACGGCAGCCGGTCGAGCACCGCGAACTCCTGGTGCACCCGGCGGCGCTCGCTGTCGGAGAGCGGCAGCGCCTGGAAGCGGCGATAGAGGTCCGTCGCGACCTGATGCTGACCCATGGCGATTGCCAGTTCGATCCGCGATGCGAGCGCGCGGGCGTCGCCGCCGCTGGGGATCGCACCGGTGAGGACGGGGATGGTGATTTCCTGGTTCATCACTATGGCCTCGGTTCTGGAAAGGAGGACCGGACGCCCGCAGGCGCCCGGAGATGTCAGAGGCTCGCCTTGCGGATCGCCCGCGCGCCGATGCTGAGCCCGACCACCGCGGTGCCGAGCGCCACCAGCACGCCCCAGAGCACGGTGCTGGTGAACAGCTCGCCGGCGAACAGCGCCCGTTCCGCCTCGATCAGGTAGGTCAACGGGTTGAAACGGCTGGCGATGTAGAGCCAGCCCGGGCCGTTCTCGATCGGCAGCAGCACCCCGCCCAATAGCATCAGCGGCAGCGCCACCGACTGGCTCACCATGTAGAACAGCGACGTGTTGTGCCGCGCCGCGATCGCCAGCGCGTAGGAGAGCGCCGCCACCCCGGCGCCGAACAGGGCCAGCAGGGTGAGCCCGAACAGCATCTGGATCGGATGGAGCGCCAGCCCGAACGGCCAGGCGAGGAGAATCAGCGCTAATGCCTGCAGCGCCAAGGGGAACATCTCCTTGAGCGAGCGGCCGAAGATCAGCGCCGGCCGGCTCATCGGGGTGGAGAGGAAGCGCTCCAGCACCCCGCTCATCAGCTCCTCGGTGAGGCTCCAGCCGACCATCGCGGTGCCGAACAGCGTCAGCATCACGATCATCCCCGGCACGAACCATTGCAGCGCCTCGGCGGTCGAGCCGCCGACATTGAGCAGTGGCACGAAGAACGCCAGGTAGAGGATGGGCTGCACCAGCCCGAACGCCATCCAGGACGGGTCGGCGAGGGTGGGCTTCATCTCGCGGGTAAACGAGGTGGCGACGTCACGAAAGAAGGTCATGGGTTTGCTCCAAGCCACAGGTGCTGGGTCTGCGTCCCTTCTCCCCTGAGGGGAGAAGGTGCCCCGTAGCGGACGACGGCAAAGGCCGTCGCCGCGGGGGCGGATGAGGGGTTCAGCGGTTCAGCGAGCGCGCGATGAAAGGCTGCACCCCTCACCCCGCGAATGAGGCCGTTGGCCTCATTCGCCGCCCTCTCCCCTGAGGGGAGAGGGGACACCTCGGCTGGTGCCCAGCGCCGCCCTCTTATCGGTGCAAATGGCCCTTTCATGCCGCGGTCTCCCTGAGCGAGCGGCCGGTCAATCCGAGGAACACATCGTCCAGCGTCGGTCGGCGCACATTGGCGGCAAGCACGCGTGCGCCGCGCTGATCCAGCGCCCGGATGAACTCCGGCAGCACAGCTTCGCCGCCCTTCACCGTCACCCCGACCCGGGCTCCGTCGCGGCTGATTTCGCGCGCCTCGGGCAGGTTTGCGGCGAGTTCGGCGGCAAGCACGGCATTGTCCGCGTCGATGGTGATGCGGTCGCCGGCGAGGTTGGCCTTCAGCCGCTCCGGCGTGTCGTTGGCGATGACCAGGCCATTGTCCATGATCATCACCCGCTCGGCCATCTGATCGGCCTCGTCGAGATAGTGGGTGGTGAGGAAGATCGTCATGCCGGTCGACTTCCTCAGTTTGAGGATGTGTTCCCAGAGGTTGGCGCGGCTATGCGGGTCGAGCCCGGTGGAGGGCTCATCCAGGAACAGCACCTTCGGGCTGTGCATCAGCCCGAGCGCGATATCGACGCGCCGCTTCTGCCCGCCCGAGAGGCTCATCCCGGTCCGCTTTTCGAGCCCGGTGAGCTCCAGCATGCTGATCAGTTCGTCGGCGCGCCGTGCCGAGTCGGCCTTGCTCATGCGCTGCGCTGCGCCCTGCGTCAGCAACTCGTCGCGCAGCTTGTTGTAGCCGCCGGCGCCGGCGCCCTGGCCGACATAGCCGATGCGGCGGCGCACCGCGTTGGCGTCGCGCAGCACGTCGTGGCCGGCGACGCTCGCCGCGCCCTCGGTCGGCGGCAACAGCGTCGTCAGCATGCGCACGCTGGTGGATTTGCCGGCGCCATTGGGGCCGAGGAACGCCACCAGCTCACCCTCCGCCACGTCGAGGTCGAGGCCGCGCACCGCCTCCACCACACCTTCCTTGGTCTTGAAGCTGCGCTTCAGTCCGCTGGCATGGATCATTGCTTCACTCCTCAGTGCTTACATTGGACAAGCCTAACCAGCCCTGCTGACATGACGTGTCAGCAGACTGGTTTTCGACACGCGCGGCGGATGTCCGAATGGATATCTCGACTTTCGCGGGGCGCGGATATAACGTTGTGCAGTGTACGGGGTTTGGATAGACCTAATCCCGTACACTGTAAAGAGTTATTTTGTGGAGGCCGGATGGCCGAGGAAATTGTCGGTCGGGGCGATCCGATCCGGACGCTGGAACTGATGTGGGGCAGGGCCCCGGCGCCCAGGCGCGGGCCCAAATCGCGCGTCAGCGTCGCCGAGCTGGTGGCTGCCGCCGTTGCCATCGCCGACGCCGAGGGCATCGATGCCGTCTCGACCCGCCGGGTTGCCGAAGCGGTCGGGATCTCGCCGATGAGCTTTTACACTCACATCCCGGATAAGGCGGTGCTGCTCGACCTGATGCTCGATGCCGTCGCCACCGGACAGGCCGGCGAGGTGACGCCGGAATTTCACCCGGCCAACTGGCGGGCCAACGTGACCCTGGTGGCGCGCAGCTTTCGCCGCTTTTACCTCGCCCATCCCTGGGCGCTGCAGATCGGCACGCACCGGCCGGTGCTCGGCCCCAACACCATCCGCGCCTATGACAACTTCCTCAGCGTCTTCGACGGGCTCGGCCTCGGCGAAGTCGAGATGGATCTCTGTGTCATCCTCGTCGCCAACTATGTGCATGGCGCGGTCCGCGACGTGGTGCGCGCCAATATGGTCAAGGCGCAGACCGGCATGAGCGACGATGAGTGGTGGTACACCATCGAGCCGTTCCTCTCGACCATGGATTTCTCGCCCTATCCGGTGGCGAGCCGGGTCGGCGCGGTAGTCGGCGAACTCTATGGCCTCGGCGACCCCGATCTGGCCTTCGACTTCGGGCTGGAACGCATCCTCGACGGACTCGAGCGGCTGGTCGAGAGCAAGCGGGATAGTCCACCATTGCCATAGCGTGGCAGAAGTCTCCCAACCCACCGGCCGTCATCCCAGCGAAAGCTGGGATCCAATCATCCGCTTGTGCAGGCTGTGAGTTGAGTCCCAGCTTTCGCTGGGATGACACCGAGTGTGTGGCGAATGGCGTTCCTCAGCACCCCGGATAGGCCCCTACCGTTGACGGAAAGCCGCCAAGCGCCTAACTCAGCCCGATGAAACGCGACACCCACAAGCCCACCGGTCCCAGCCAGCGCATGCTGCGCGTCGGCGAACTGGTGCGCCACGCCCTTTCCGGCGTCTTCGCCCGCGGCGAGATCGAGGATCCGCTGCTTGAAGGCAAGGTCATCACTGTGCCCGAAGTCCGCATGACCCCGGATTTGAAGCTCGCCAGCGCCTATATCATGCCGCTCGGCGGCGCGGGGGCGGAGGAGATCGTCGAGGCGCTCAACCGCCACCACCGCTTCATCCGCGGCCGCGTGGCGCCCGAGCTCGACCTGAAATTCGCGCCGGATCTGCGCTTTTTCGTCGACAACACCTTTGACGAGTTCGGCAAGATCGACGCCCTGCTGCGTTCCGACCGCGTACAGCGCGATATCCTGAAGGATGAGGACGAAGAGTAGCGTCCTGCCGGAACAAGCCTGCGCTCGCAGTCGTCTCCCTCCCCATGATGGGGAGGGATAAAGGGTGGGGTGGAGCCCCACGCTCCGGCGCGAGTGGCCACCCCCACCCTCATTCCCTCCCCAGGGGACGCGGTAGCGCCCCGGGGGGAGGGAGGCGAAAGAGGCCACGTCCAGTGTCCCAAACAAAATCCCTAAAGCGCGACGTCTCCGGTTGGTTGGTTCTCGACAAGCCCTATGACATGACCTCCACCCAGGCGGTGGGCAAGCTCCGCTGGCTGTTCGGCGCCAAGAAAGCCGGTCATGCCGGAACGCTCGACCCGCTGGCGACCGGTATCCTGCCGATCGCCCTGGGTGAGGCGACCAAGACCGTGCCCGCCGTGCAGGACGGCACCAAGGTCTACCGCTTCGCCATCAAATGGGGCGAGGAGACCACCACCGACGACACCGAGGGCGAGGTCAGCGCCCGCTCAGAGGTGCGGCCATCGGAGGCCGAAATCCTCGCTGCGCTCCCCGCTTTCACCGGCGAGATCATGCAGACCCCACCGGCCTTTTCGGCGATCAAGGTCGACGGCGAACGCGCCTATGACCTGGCGCGCGCCGGCGAGGTGGTCGAGCTGGCGGCCCGCCCGGTCTACGTCGAAGCCCTCCGGCTCATTGAACATGCCGGCGAAATCAGCCGGCTGGAAATGACCTGCGAGAAGGGCACCTATGTGCGGGCCCTGGCCCGCGACCTGGCCCGCCAGCTTGGCACGTGCGGCCACGTGGTCGAGCTTCGTCGCACCGCCGTCGGTCCGTTCTCCGAGGCGCGGGCGGTGACGCTCGAAGCGCTGGAAGCCGCCGCGGATCGCGATGCGCTGCTGCTGCCGGTTTCCGCCGGGCTGTCGCTGCTGCCCGAAATCCGCCTCACCCCGGACCAGGTGAGCGCCGTCCGGCACGGCAACCCCGTGCTGCTCGGCGGCGCATCGGCGCCGATCGCGCTGGACAGCGCCTGGGCCAGCAGCGCCGGCGTCGCCGTGGCGCTGGGGCGGGTTGAAGCCGGCATGTTCAAGCCCCAGCGCGTTATCATCTAGCGCTGGCTGCCATTGGAACCAATAGCCCAACCGGGCGTTCTCGTGCTCTAAGACAGCAGGGGTTTGGGTTGATTTTCGCCGGGGTGCGTTATGGCTGACGGGCCGGGCCCGGCTGAGAGCAGTGCTATTGCGCGTCGGCGTGGCCCGACGGCGCGGCCTATTGCTGTCTACCTCTTCGTCCTGGCGCTGGTGGCCCTGGTCCCTGCATTCGTCTTCTCCGCCATCCTGCTGCAACGCAACAACGAGGCGCAGGAGCGCGTCGTCGAGACGCTGATCACCGGCAATGCCCGCTCGATCGTCCAGGCGGTGGATCGTGAGATCAACGCCAACATCACCACGTTGCGCGTCCTCGCCACCACGCCGCCGCTCAGCCCGGCCGCCTATCCTGAGTTTCACGCCCGGGTCAGCGTGGCGCTCGAGAACACTGCGTCCTACGTCTACCTCGTCCACCCCGACATGACCTCGGACTTGTCCACCCGGGTCCCGATATCCGAGCAGGTGGCCAATCCGATCGGCGATGTCGAAACCGCGCAACGGGCTTTCGACAGTCGCGATGTGGCGATCTCGGATGCGGTGTTCGGACGTGTCTCGCAGCAATGGGTGGTCAACATCCTGCAGCCGATCTTTCCGGCCAACCAGCAGCCGCTGATCCTCGGCTTCAGCCGCGCCGCCAGCCAGCTGTCGAACACATTGCTGGCGAGCCGCATGCCCGAGGGCTGGCATGTGGCGCTGGTCGACAGGAAAGGCGTGATCATCGCCGCCGCCGACCAGGGCGGCAACACCGGCGACGCCTTCAACCTGGCGCCGATCGACGAACTCGGCTCGACGGCCGGCTGGCGCAGCCTTGTCTCCGAGGGCAAGGACTACCTCGTTGTCGCGCAGCGCTCGACCCTCACCGGCTGGACCCTGGTGGCCTGGGCTGATCGCGGCGTCGTAGCCAAGCCCTTGGCCGATGCGTTCTGGTCACTTCTCGCTGGCGGTGTGCTGCTGGCGGCGCTGGTGGTGCTGGTGGTCTATGGCGTGAGCCTGCAGATCGGCCGCTCGGTGCATGGCCTCGAGGCCGATGCCAAGCGGCTCGGCGCCGGCCAGCCGGTCGAGGCGCGGCCTTTCCCGATCGAAGAGATCGAAACCGTATCGAGCGCCTTGGGCGATGCCTCGCGCCGACGCCAGGCCGCTGAGACCGAGGTCCGCTTCCTGATGCGCGAGCTGGCGCACCGTTCGAAGAACCAGATGACGGTGATCGCGGCCATGGCCAAGCAGACGGCGCGCGGTGCCGATACGGTGCCCGAGTTCGTTTCGAACTTCGAGCGCCGCATCTTCGGGCTCGCCCGTTCCACCGATCTGCTGCTGGCGCATGGCGTCGCCGGCGTCGATCTCAAGGAGCTGCTGGTCAGCCAGATCGATCCGTTCTGCCCGGTCGATGGCGAACGGGTGATCGTTGACGGCCCCGCGCTGCGGCTCAACGCCCAGGCGGCGCAGATCCTCGGCATGGCGGCGCACGAACTGGCGACCAACGCGGTGAAATACGGCGCCTTCGCCAAGGATGGCGGCCGGCTCGAGCTGACCTGGAAACGGCTTGGCGATGCGGTGAGCTTCATCTGGCACGAAAGCGGCAGCACCCCCGCCGAAACCTCCCCGCGCCGTGGCTTCGGCACCACCGTGCTCGAGAACATGGTCGGCCGTTCGCTCAATGGCGAGGTCGAGCGCGAGGTGCATGAGCTCGGCATCGAGTGGCGCTTCACTATTCCGCTGAGCTCGCTCGACCCCTCCGACAGTCTCAACGGCGCGGCCGAAACCCCGGCGACCGACAAATAACTGGCGTTCTCAGCCCCTTTCCCCTATAGAGCGCGCGAGTTCCGGCCCGGCCGGCGCTTATTCATGGCTCCACCTGGACGACATCCCGGGCGGCAGCGTCCCGATGATCCTCTGTTTGAAAGGACCTTTCCGATGTCGATTACCGCAGAGCGGAAGACTGCGCTCATCAAGGATTACGCCACCAAGAAGGACGATACCGGTTCGCCGGAAGTCCAGGTCGCGATCCTCTCCGAACGCATCGCCAATCTCACCGAACACTTCAAGCTGCATGGCAAGGACAACCATTCCCGCCGTGGCCTCTTGAAGATGGTTTCGACGCGCCGTCGTCTCCTCGACTACGTCAAGAAGTCGGACGAAGCGCGCTACAAGGCGCTCATCGAGCGTCTGGGCCTGCGCCGTTAAGGCTGGGTCGGTTACGACGACTACCCGGACCCACGAGGCACGCCTCGCGGGTCCACTCCGGCAGCTATGCCGGATACCAGCGTAGGCTGACGAACTACGCGGAGCATGGCGAGATCATCGGCCGCTCACGGCACCAGCGGGTGCCCTCTCCCGGAGACATGAGCGGCTCATCGTCTTGTCCATGTTCCGCCCCTCCTCGACCGGAGGGTGTCAGCGCGGAACCGTGCCGATTTTGGGCCGTAGTCGCACATGGGGTGCGGCGGGCGGCTGGCACACCGGAAGAGTTCGCGGGGTGGCTACGCCCCCGCGTTCCCGCTCTTTCCGGCAGAATGGAAAGACAATGCTATGCCCATCAACTTCGACTACCACAAAGTTGAGCTGAACTGGGGCGGCCAGCCCCTCACCCTCGAGACCGGCAAGATCGCCCGCCAGGCCGACGGCGCCGTGCTCGCCACGCTCGGCGAGACCGTGCTGCTCGCCACCGTCGTTTCGGCGAAATCCGCCAAGCCCGGTCAGGACTTCTTCCCGCTGACGGTCAACTATCAGGAAAAGTACTTCGCCGCCGGCAAGATCCCGGGCGGCTACTTCAAGCGCGAAGGCCGTCCGACTGAAAACGAGACGCTGACCTCGCGCCTGATCGACCGTCCGATCCGCCCGCTCTTCCCCGATGGCTATAAGAACGAGACCCAGGTGGTCGTCACCGTTCTGCAGCACGACATGGAAAACAATCCGGACGTGCTCGCCATGGTCGCCGCCTCCGCGGCCCTGACCATCTCGGGCGTGCCCTTCATGGGCCCGATTGGCGCCGCCCGCGTCGGCTATATTGATGGCGAATACGTCCTCAACCTCGCCGTCGATCGTCGCGCCGAGTCCAAGCTCGATCTGGTCATGGCCGGCACCCAGGACGCCGTGCTGATGGTGGAATCGGAAGCCCAGGAGCTTTCCGAGGAGATCATGCTCGGCGCCGTGATGTTCGGTCACGAAGCCTCGCGCAAGGTCATCGACGCCATCATCAAGCTGGCCGAACTGGCCGCCAAAGAGCCGCGTGATTTCACTGCTCCGGATTACTCGGCGCTCGAAGCCGACGTGCTGAAGGTGGCCGAGGCCGACCTCCGCGCCGCCTACAAGATCACCGACAAGGCGCAGCGCTACGCTGCGGTCGATGCCGCCAACGCCAAGGTCAAGGCGCACTACGCGTCGCAGATCGAAGCCGGCACCGTCTCGGCCGAGGACCTGGGCGAAGTCGTCCATAACCTCCAGGCCAAGATCGTCCGCTGGAACATCCTCGACACCAAGTCGCGCATCGACGGCCGTGACCTGACCACCGTCCGCCCGATCGTCGCCGAAGTCGGCGTGCTGCCCCGCACCCATGGTTCGGCGCTGTTCACCCGCGGTGAGACCCAGGCTCTCGTCGTTGCCACGCTCGGTACCGGCGACGACGAGCAGTTCGTCGATAGCCTCGAAGGCACCGGCAAGGTGAACTTCATGCTGCACTACAACTTCCCGCCCTACTCGGTCGGTGAAGCTGGCCGCATGGGCTCGCCCGGCCGTCGCGAGATCGGCCACGGCAAGCTCGCCTGGCGCGCCATCAACCCGATGCGTCCCAAGGCGGAAGAGTTCCCCTACACCATCCGCGTCGTCTCCGAGATCACCGAGTCGAACGGCTCCTCCTCGATGGCGACCGTCTGCGGCACTTCGCTGGCGCTGATGGATGCGGGCGTGCCGCTGAAGAAGCCGGTGGCCGGTATCGCCATGGGCCTGATCCTCGAAGGCGACCGCTTTGCGGTGCTCTCCGACATCCTGGGTGACGAAGATCACCTCGGCGACATGGACTTCAAGGTTGCGGGCACTGCCGATGGCATCACCTCGCTGCAGATGGACATCAAGATCGCCGGCATCACCGAGGAGATCATGAAGGTCGCCCTCGGTCAGGCCAAGGGCGGTCGCGAGCACATCCTGGGCGAGATGGCCAAGGCGCTCGACACCTCGCGTGCCACCGTGGGCGAGTTCGCTCCGCGCATCGAGACCATCACTATCCCGACCGACAAGATCCGCGAAGTGATCGGTACCGGCGGCAAGGTGATCCGCGAGATCGTCGAGAAGACCGGCGCCAAGATCGACATCAACGATGACGGCACGGTGAAGGTCTCGTCCTCGGACGGCGCCTCGATCGATGCGGCCATCAAGTGGATCAAGTCGATCACCGATGAAGCCGAAGTCGGCGCCATCTACCAGGGCACCGTGGTCAAGACCGCCGATTTCGGCGCGTTCGTGAACTTCTTCGGCGCCAAGGATGGCCTCGTGCACATCTCCCAGCTCGCCGCCCAGCGCGTCGGCAAGACCACCGACGTCGTCAAGGAAGGCGACAAGGTGTGGGTCAAGCTGCTCGGCTTCGACGAGCGCGGCAAGGTCCGCCTTTCGATGAAGGTCGTCGACCAGGCGACCGGCAAGGAAATCGCCGAGGAAGCCGCCGAGTAATCGGCAGCACTCTTCCAATGCAAAGAGGCCCGGGAGCGATCCCGGGCCTTCTTTGTTTGCCCCCCTGGCACGGTCGCCTCCCTCCCCCACGGGCGCTACGCGTCCCCCAGGAGGGGAGGGGTTGGGGTGGGGGTCCATCGGTGATCACCGGACCACCCCCTCCCTCAATCCCAGGCGACGGGGCGAGCGCGCTGGTCCTATTCTACGCCGTCGCCGGTCGCATGCCGCGGAACATCGCGATGGTGGTCACCGCCGCGATGAAGACGATCGCAGCGCCCAAGAGCGAGGTCACCAGCATGGCGTCGGCATAGGCGACGCGGGCCGCTTCCAAGAGCGCCGCGCCGCCCTCCGGCAGAGTCTCCGCGGCGCTGTGGGCGCCACCGATGCCACGCAGCGCCATCGCCACCGCTTCACCCGACAGGCCATGCGGCAGGGTCTCACCGAGCCCGCCGCGATACAGCACCGTGAGGATGCTGCCGAGCAGCGCAATGCCAAACGCCCCGCCGAACTCCGAGCTCGTTTCGTTGAGCCCGGACGCAGCGCCGGCCCGCTCCGGCGGCGCCGAGCTCATCACCAGGTCCGCCGCGATCGTCGCCACCGGGGCGAGCCCGAGCGACAGCAAGGTGTCGGCTGATATCAGCGTGATCAGGTCGCGCGACGGGGCGGTGAGCCCGATGACCAGCAGCGCTAGGGCCGCGACGGTCAGCCCCAGCGCCAGCACATAGGCCGGGCGCATCCGGCTCAGCAGCAGCGGGGTGAGCAACGAGCCGGCAACGAAGCCGAGGCCGACCGGCAGGCTCCAGATGCCCGCTTCGAACGGAGTCAGCCCCAGCACCAGCTGCATGTACTGCGCCACCACGAGGAACATGCCGAACAGCGCAAAGAAGCCGAAGACGTTGATGCTGAGCGCCGCACTGAACGCCGGGCGGGCGAACAGGCTCAAGTCGAGCAGCGGGTGGGTGAGGCGCAATTGCCGCCAGGCAAAAACGATGCCGACCGCCAGCCCCAGCGCGATGGCGCCGAGGCTGATCGCCAGCTCGCCGCCTTCGGCCAGCGACTTGATGCCGTAGATGATCGACAGCACCGCGGCCATCGACAGGGCGGCGCTGAGGATATCCAGCCGGCCGGCCCGCGGGTCCTTGTACTCGGGCAACAGCCGCGGTGCGACGAGCAGCAGCACCACCATGATCGGCACCGCGATCAGGAACACCGAGCCCCACCAGAAATAGTTGAGCAGTATGCCGCCCACTACCGGTCCGATCGCCCCGCCGGTCGAAAAACTCGCGACCCAGACGCTGATGGCGATGGTCCGCTCGCGGTCGTCGCGGAACATGTTGGTGATCAGCGACAGCGTCGAGGGCGCCAGCGTCGCGCCGGCAATGCCGAGCAGCGCCCGGGCAAAGATCAGCGTCTCCGCCGTCGGGGCGAAGGCGGCGAGGATCGAGGCTGCGCCGAAGGCGACGGCGCCGATCAGCAACAGCTTCCGCCGCCCGATCCGGTCGCCCAGCGTCCCCATGGTCAGCAGCGAGCCGGCGACGAAGAAGCCGTAGATATCGACGATCCATAACAGCTGCGCCGCCGTGGGATTAAGCGAAGCCGTCAGCGACGGCACCGCCAGGTTGAGGACCGTCAGGTCCATGGCATAGAGGATGCAGGGCAGGGCAATGACCGCGAGACCAATCCACTCGCGGCGTGTTGCGCGCATTGGCGTCGTGCCTGACATGCGGCGTTCCTTTCAACTCGTCCATCGTTGGGCAGGATGGTACGACGGTAAGGCTGCCAGCTGCTGTCAGGCTATACCGCCATGGCCTGGTCACCAATACTGGCACCTCGTGGCCTATGGGAATTGGCGAGTGCGCCGGGCGACCCCATATCAGGGGCATGACGATTTCCCTGGATGTTTCGCCGGTCGCGGTCTGGACGATCCTGACATCGTGGCCGCGCGGCTACTTCACGGCCCGTTATCAGGGCCGGCGCTACGGCGTGACCAACACGGCGCACGCCAATGGCAAGAGCTTCAAGCTCTATGCCGAGGAGCTGGGTGGCAGCGACCGCATCAGCCTGAATATCTACCGCCCGCCCAGCAGCATGGAGCCGGCACTGAAACCCTGCGAGATGCCGGTCGACAAGGTGACGGCGTTCGTTGCCGGAGCCGCGGTCGAGTAGTTCGCCCGCAACGAAATCAAAGACCGGCGGCCGCCGTCAGTGGCGGAGCGGCGCGTTGCGCAGCAACCCTTCGACGAGGCGCCGGTAGCCAGCGGTGGCGCGGTGGGAAATGGCCACCGGGTCGTCGGCATTGGCGATCCACTGCGCCGCATAACAGGAGGCGCCGCTAATCATCCGGGCGGTGGCCTCGGGATCGACATCGGCGATCACCCCGGCCTCGAGCAGACCCTCGAGGCTATGCCGCATCGCGGTGATGCAGCCATTGGCGCTGGGCCATGAGGAAGGGTCGCCGAGCACCGCCGGACCGTCGCGCAGCATGATGCGCTGGATCTCGGGCTCGAGCGCCATCTCGATATAGCCGATGCCCTCCTCGACAAAACTCTCCCAGGCGTTCGGCGCCTTGGCAGCACGCGCCTTGAGCCGCACCGTCATCTCGCTGTCGATCTCGGTGACCACGGCTTCGAACAGCCCGCGCTTGTCGCCGAAATGGTGGTACAGCGCGCCGCGCGTCAGCCCCACATCGGAGGTGAAGTGATCCATCGAGGCTTCGGCATAGCCGACTTCGGCAAAGGCCTTGCGACCCGCCGCCATCAGCTTGGCGCGGGTTTCGACGATCATTTCACTGCGGGTTCTCTGGGCCATGCTCTGCCTATCTTACATACGTCACGTATGCTAATTGACATACGCTACGTATGTAACTGGATGTCTCACATACGCCGCGTATGTCAATCATGTAATCCGCGGCTTCCGAAATGTCGAGGGATCGTCATGCCGAATCCATATCTGGAGATCTTCCGGGCGCCCGGCGCCAAGGGCTTTGCCGCCGCCGGTTTCGTCGCCCGCATGCCCATGGCGATGGCGCCGATCGGCATCGTCGCCATGCTGTCGCAGACGCATGGCGAGTTCTGGCTCGCCGGTGCGGTGTCCGCCACCTACGCGCTTGCCAATGCACTATTCGCCCCGCAGATCTCACGGGTCGTCGACCGGCTGGGCCAGTCACGCGTGCTGATCCCGACGACGCTCATCGCTCTGGCCGCCTTCATCGTCCTGATGCTGGCGGCCTATCAGGATTGGCCGATCTGGACGCTGTTCGCCGCGGCGCTTGCCGCCGCGCTGATGCCGAGCTTTCCGGCGATGATTCGGGCGCGCTGGAGCGAACTGTTCCGCGATCGGCCCGAACTCAACACCGCCTTCGCCTTTGAATCCTCGGCCGATGAGCTGGTCTATATTGCCGGCGCATCACTGTCGGTGGGTCTCGCGGTGGCGCTGTTCCCCGAGGCGGGCCTGCTCGCCAGCACGCTGTTCCTGGGGCTGGGCGGGCTGGCCTTCATCGCCCAGCGTCGCACCGAGCCCAAGCCCAGCGGCGCCATGGCGGGCGGCGGGCAGTCCGCCATCCGGCAGCGGCCGGTGCAGATCATCACCCTTGCCTTGATCTTCGTCGGCGCGATCTTCGCCACGGCCGAAGTGAGCGCGGTGGCGATCACCGAAAAGCTGGGCGAGCCCGGCGCGGCCAGCCTCGTCATCGGCGTCTATGCCGTCGGCTCGTTCGTCGTCGGCCTGATCGTCGGGGCGCTCAACCTCAGGCTGGCGCTCGAAAAGCAACTGGCGATCGCACTGGCCGTCATCGCCGTCACCGCCTGGCCGCTGCTGTTCGTCGACAGTGTGCCGATGCTGGCGCTCGCCGTGTTCGCGAGCGGCGTCGCCATCTCGCCCACCTTCATCACGGCTTTCGGCCTGATCGAGCGCCGGGTGCCGGCGGCGATGCTGACTGAAGGCATCACCTGGGTGATGACCGGCATCGGCATCGGTATGGCGCTGGGCTCGTTCGTCACCGGCTGGGTGGTGGATAGCTATGGCGCCAGCAACGGCTTCGTCGTCTCGGTGGTGTCGGGCGCCCTGGCGCTGCTCACCGTGCTGCTGGGGCAACGCACCCTCGCCGGTCGCAGTCGCCTCCCGGCAGAGGCAGAACCGCAGCCGGCCGAATAAGCCGCAGGGCTGAGCCCCTAACCGAAACGCCGGTGCGGGCGGACCCCCACCCCTGTCCCCTCCCCGCAAGGGGGAGGGAGACGCTCACACCAGTATCTCAGTTTGCGTCTCCCTCCCCTCGGGGCGCTACCGCGTCCCCCTTGCGGGGAGGGATCAAGGGTGGGGCGGCCCGCGCCAGCCTATGGGGCTTGCTCAACAACATACCCGGGTGGCCTAGGGCTTCTCCCAGGTCAGCGCTTCCGCCGCCGCCCCGAGCCCGCCCAGCGCCGCCTTGAGGTCGGCAACCATCGGATCCGGACCGCAGAGGTAAAAGTTCTGGCTGATGTCGTGCACGTGGCGCTTGAGGAAGGCCTCGTCGATCCGCGCGTGCAGGACCCCCGTAGCATTTGGCTCGTCGGTGACCGTCCAGGTGACCTCGAGCCCCGCCATCGCTTCGAACTCGTCGCGCAGGATAATATCTTCGGCCTTGCGGTTGGACGCGATCAGCCGATGGCCGGCGAGCTTACCGTCCTGGTGGAGCTGACGCAGGATGGCGATGAATGGCGTCACCCCGGCGCCGCCGGCAATAAAGGTGCCCGGCCCCTTGTAGGTGATGGTGCCCCACGGGTCGCGCAGCACCAGCTTCTGGCCGGGGCCGTAACCGAACAGCCGCTCGGTCATGCCGTCGCCGCCGGTGTTGAAGTAGCTCTTGATGGTGAACTCGAGATCGTCCCAGTCGTTGAGCGCGGTGAAGGTGAAGGGGTGCTTCTTGTCGCGCCAACCCTCCTCATCGAGCGACAGCTCGGTGGCCTGACCCGGTTCGAACCGGTAGCCGGCGGGCTTTTCCAGCACGTAGCGGCGCACATTATGCGTCACCTGCTGAATATTTAGGATTCTCACGGTGTGGTGCACGACACGTCTCCTTGTCGCTCTGAGACGCTGAAAATGCGCCGCCGGTTCCCATCAAACCATGGTCAATCGGCGCGCAAAATCATCCTCAAAGCCAGCTTCCACCAATGGTTTCCTTTAGGCAACCAACCCCCCTCGAGGGAGGTGGGTTTCTCACAAGATGGTGGCATTCCCTGGTGTAACCCTCTGCACGCATTATCGAATTTCAAGGGCCATGAGTGCAGATTTAGTGCCTTGCGAGTTGGCCGGTGGAGTCCGATCTCCCTGTTGTCCAGAAAACGAAAGGGACATGAAAAATGAAGACTTCTGCTCTTGGCCTTGCCGCTCTGCTCGTCGTCGGCGGTCTCTCGGTTCCCGCCTTTGCGGCGTCTGAGGATTCCAGCTTCGACAGCGACTTCCTGGTGACCCAGCTCAACCAGAAGGGCATTGCAGCCACCGACGTGTACGAGAACACCGACAACGTCATCCGCGCCGTGGTCAAGCAGGCCGACGGTTCCTCGACCTTCGAGTACTTCTACAAGGATACGCTGACCCCGGTGAAGGCTTCGGTGGGCGGTAACACCCGCGTGCTGAGCAAGGTTGACACTGGCGCCCGCAAGGCTCCGGTCAACGAGGGCTCGCTCCTCGTCGATAACTTCTTCGACTGATGACGACCCCCCGAGCCGGCGGGCTACGTGCCTGCCGGCTCGCTGATCCCGGGCAAACTGCCGTCGAGCGCTTTCAGGAAAAGTTGTGAGACTTTCTACCTTGAAAGCGTGACAGAGGCTAAGACCCGGGGATCAACGGCCGGTGCTGATCCGCAGCACCGGAGGCTCGAGCTGATCGGCGTCACGGGCGTCGAACAGCTGCCGCGCCTCCAGCACCCGATGCCAGTGGCGCGCCGCAAAAGCCTCGAAGGCCTCGAAAGCTTTCAGCGCCTCGGCACCGAGCTCGGTGAGCGCATAATCGACCCGCGGCGGTATCGTCGCATAGCTGGTGCGGCTGACGAAGCCATCGCGTTCCAGCGCCCTGAGACTTGATGTCAGGGCTTTCTGCGAAATGCTGCCGATCTCACGCTGCAGCTCGGAAAACCGCAGTGTGTCATGCCTGAGATGCAGCACAACGGTCAGCGTCCACTTGCTGTTTCGAGTGGTCAAGAGTTCCTCGATCACGGCTTGGTTGACGGGCGAACGGTTCTGCTGACGCATACGCCAACTCCACGCACAATGGTGGCCAGCCGTTACCGGATGGCGCGAGATCCCCATCGTCGCATATCGTTCACGAGGCGCCGTTTACCAGAGGCAGCGGCCAGATTTCAGTGCTCGGTTGCCTGAACGTTCTATTAACGCTCGGCAGGTGAGGGCGGGCCTGCAGCGTTCTAGAGCATGTCTCCCGAAAGCGGGCGCCGGTTTCGGGACAAAGACATGCGTGAAAACAAAGAGCTAAAGCGCACAGAGCGAATCCTGGAGATCGCGACGCGCTTTAGCGGCGTCGGAAGCTCAGATAGAAGCTGGTGGTCCGGCCGGCAGCGCGGGCCTTTTCTTCGTATCGCGTCGGCTCCCAGCCAGCATAAGGCTCGTGCCAGACTCGCGGTCGCTCCGGCGCGAAAATGAAGTCGGGCGCGCGCAAAATATGCGCCAGCGTCCAGTTCGCGTAGTCCTCGATATCGGTGGCGAAGCGAAACGGTGCGCCGGGCTTCAGGGTCCGCCCGAGTTGCGCGAGCGTCAGAGGCGAGATGAAGCGCCGCTTGTGGTGGCGGGTCTTCGGCCACGGATCGGGATAGAGCAAAAAGGCGCCATCGAGGCTGGCGTCGGGCAGCTTCTGCAACAGCTTCAGCGCGTCGTCGGTGTAGAGCCGGATATTGCCGAGCTCCTCCTCGTCGATCTGCTGCAGCAGTTTGGCGATGCCGCCGGAGAACACCTCGCAGCCGATATAGCCGGTATCCCGATGGCGGCTGGCTTCGAGCGACAGGTGTTCGCCTCCGCCATAGCCGATCTCGATCTCGCGCCGTCTCGCCTCGGGGAACAGCGCCGTGGGATCGAGCACCTCATCGCCGAGCGCGATCTCCAGTTCAGGCAGCAACTCCTTGAACAGCTGGTCCTGCCCCTTGTGCAGGCGCTTGCCCGAGCGCCGGCCGAAAAAGGCTCGCGGCTCGCCATCGACGTTGAGGGGATGGTGGGGTTTGGAGGTCATGGGGTCCACTAGCACGGCGTTCCGGCCCCGGCTGCCAAAAACAGCAATCCCCGCTTTCGCGGGGATGGCCTGGTTGATTGGAGGAGTCTGCGTAGCGCCGAAGTCGTCAGGCAGCCGCCTTCACTGCGGCCTTCAGCGCCGGGACCAGGTCGGTCTTTTCCCAGCTGAACGAGCCGTCGCGACCGGGCTTCCGGCCGAAATGGCCATAGGCCGAGGTTTTGGCGTAGATCGGCTTGTTGAGGTCGAGGTGGGTGCGGATGCCGCGGGGCGACAGGTCGAACACCTCGCCCAGCACGATCTCCAGCTTGTCCTCGGCGACTTTGCCGGTGCCGTGCAGGTCGACATAGATCGACAACGGCTTGGCGACGCCGATGGCGTAGCTCAGCTGGATGGTGGCGCGGTCGGCGAGGCCGGCGGCGACGACGTTCTTGGCGAGATAGCGCGCCGCATAGGCCGCCGAGCGGTCGACCTTGGTCGGGTCCTTGCCCGAGAAGGCGCCGCCGCCATGCGGGGCCGCGCCACCATAGGTGTCGACGATGATCTTGCGGCCGGTCAGGCCGGCATCGCCATCCGGGCCGCCGACCACGAACTTGCCGGTCGGGTTGACGTGCCAGACGGTGTCCTTGGAGATCCAGCCTTCGGGCAGCGAGGCGCGGACATAGGGCTCGACGATCTTGCGCACGTCCTCGGACGAGAGGCTCGCATCGACATGCTGGGTCGAGACCACGATCTGCGTCACGGCGACCGGCTTGCCGTTCTCGTAACGGATGGTGACCTGGCTCTTGGCGTCGGGGCCGAGCTTGATCGCCGCGCCTTCGCCGGCCTTGCGCGCGATGGTCAGTGCCTCGAGGATCTTGTGGGCGTAGTAGATCGGAGCAGGGAGCAGTTCCGGGGTCTCGCGGCTGGCATAGCCGAACATGATGCCCTGGTCGCCGGCGCCGACATCCTTGTTGCCCGATTCGTCCACGCCCTGCGCGATATCGGCCGACTGGCCATGCAGCAGCACGTCGATCTTGGCGGTCTTCCAGTGGAAGCCCGACTGCTCGTAGCCGATCGCCTTGATCGCCTTGCGGGCAGTCGACTTGAACTTGGCCGGATTGACCACCGGGTGGCCGGCCGCGTCGAGCAGCACCTTGCCGTCCTTGCCACGCTTCAGCAGCGTCTCGGGGACGCGCACTTCACCGGCGATCACCACACGGTTGGTGGTCGCCAGCGTTTCGCAGGCGATGCGCACCTTGGCCGGATCCATGCCGGCCTTCTTGGCCTCACGGAACACCAGATCGACGATCTCGTCGGAAATCCGGTCACAAACTTTGTCCGGATGACCCTCCGAAACCGACTCCGAGGTGAACAGATAAGAAGACCGAGCCAAGGCGAAACCCCCGAAAATTGGTCAAAAAGTGCGAAATTCGCACAGTTGAGCGGTGTTTTGCCACTCGGGCATCGCGCGGTCAAGTCATATAAAGGAAGCTTTATGTCCCCCAGGGGCGCTGTTGCAGAAAATTCATGCGATGCGACGCGGGCGCCGCGCCGCAACCAGCGAGCCGAGGATGCCGAGAACCACCGCTACCCAGAACGGCAAGTCGCCGATCCGGTTGAACAGCGTGCCGCCGGGCAGCGGCTCGGACGGCACCACGTCGAGCACCCCGACCTGCTCCTCGGCCAGTTGCGCGACGACGCGGCCGAGTGGATCGACGCTCAGCGTCACCCCGGTATTGGCGGCGCGCAGCATCGGCAGCCCGGTCTCGACGGCCCGCATCCGGGCATGGTGGGCGTGCTGGGCCGGGCCGATCGAACCCATGAACCAGGCATCGTTGGTGACGTTGAGGATGAATTGCGCCTGCGCGGGGTCGCCGATATCGCCGGGGAACACCGCCTCGTAGCAGACCAGCGCCAGGAATGGCGGCGTGCCAGGCGGCGTCATCAGCCGGCGGCCGTCGCCGGCGGCCCAGCCATTGGTGCCCGGCACGAACTGGTTGATGCCGAACAGCCGCCAGAAACTCTGGAACGGCAGATATTCGCCGAACGGCACCAGGTGCGATTTGTCGTAGCTCGCCACCACCTCGCCACTGCTGTCGATGGCGAGGATGGAGTTGTAGCCCGGGTTGTCGGGGATCGGCAGGCCGTCGTCGCCGATCGGTTCGCGCGGCGCGCCGGTGAGCAGCAGCGTGGTGTCGGGCAGCATGCGGGCGATGCGGGCGATGCCATCGGGGTAGTTGGTAAGGAAGAACGGAAACACCGATTCCGGCCACACCAGGTGGGTGATGCCGCTGAGACCCGGATCGGCGGGGGTCAGCTTGCTTTCGGAGAGGCCGATCAGCTGGTTGATGATCGCATCGGGATCGGCCACCGACCAGTCGGCGTGCTCGAGCACCATCGGCTGCACCATGCGCACCTTCATATCGGTGCGCGCCGTGAGGGTGGTGCTGGTGAGCCGCCAGTTGCCATAGGCGACCTGCGCCGCGATCAGCGCGATGGCGAGAAAGATCGGGATCAGCCGGCGCACCAGCCCGCGCTGGTCGGCCGGCCAGATCAGCGCCGGCGTCATGGCGATCAGTGCGGCGATGAAGGTGAGCCCATAGCTGCCGACCACCGAAGCGAGCTGCAGCATCTCGTCATTGGCGGTCAGCGCGTAGCCGATGAGATCGAACGGAAAGCCCGAGAACAGGTGCCCGCGCCCCCATTCGGCCAGCGCCAGGAAGCTGGCCAGGGTGACGATACGAAAGGCGCCGCCCGACCAGACGAGGTGCGCCAGTGCGCTGCCCAACCCCCAGAAGATGGCGAGAATTGCTGCCAGCCCGACGATGGCGAACGGCATCAGGATGAGGAAGACGCCGCCTTCCTGGAGGAACGCCGCGCCCAGCCAGTGCAGCGCCACCGTGAAATAGCCGAGCCCGAAGCCAAAGCCGATCTGGAATGCCGGGCCGACCAGCCGGCGCCATTGCCGCCGATGTTCCGCGCCATCGAGCGCCCAGACCCAGACGGGAAGGGCAAGGAACAGCGCCGGCAGGAGGAAGAACGGAGGCACCGAAGCCGCCGCGATCGCCCCGGCCACGACGACGATGAGGAAGCGTCGCCAGCCATGGCTCAGCATCACGGTCTCGGCCAGCCAGGTCATGCGGCGCTCGAATCACAGGGCATGTGGCAAGGTCGCGAGGTGGGCGCGCCGGGTCAAGTCGGCAGCGCCCCAGTGGCCAGCGCTAGCGCAACCGTGATCAAGCGACGAGCCCGGCCGTGCCCCAGCATCGGTTGACAGAACAAGGGAGACGACGGTGACGAACTGGGAACGGGCAACGCCCGAAGCGGCGGGCTTTGCCGCCAACCTCGAGCGGAAGCTGGCGGCGGGCTTCGAATCGGGGCTCCTGCTGCCCATTCACGCCCTGCTGGTGAGCCGCGCCGGCAAGCTGGTGCTCGAGCAGTATTTCGAAGGCGAAGACGAAAGCTGGGGTGATTCGTTGGGCCGCGTGCAGTTCGGGCCGGAGGTGCTGCACGACCTCCGCTCGGTGACCAAGAGCATTGTCGGGCTGCTCTATGGCATCGCGCTCGAGCGCGGCCTCGTGCCGGCGCTCGATGCGCCGGTGATCGACGGCTTCCCCGAATATCCCGATCTCGTCGCCGATCCCGAGCGGCGCAAGGTGACGGTGGCGCATACCCTCAACATGACCATGGGCATGGAGTGGGACGAGAACAAACCCTATACCGACCCGACCAATTCCGAGATCGCCATGGAAATGGCGCCGGATCGCTACCGCTTCATTCTCGATCGGCCGATCACCGGCGCACCGGGTGAGAAATGGGTCTATTCCGGCGGCGCCGTGGCGCTGATCGGTGCGCTGATCGAACGCGGCTCCGGCCAGAAGCTCCCCGACTTCGCGCGTGAAGCGCTGTTCGCGCCGCTCGGCATCACCGGTTTCTACTGGATGGCGGGAAGCGACGGCGTGGTGTCGCCGGCCTCCGGCCTCCGCCTCACCGCACCGGACCTGTTGCGGATCGGCGCCATGCTGATCGATGGCGGGCGCCACGAAGGCCGGCAGGTGGTGCCGGCGGCGTGGATCGAAGCCTCATGGACGCCCGCCATCCAGACCTGGGACGGGCTGGGCTATGGCCGGCTCTGGTACATCCACGAAGCGCCGGCGCCCGGCTACGACAAGCCGCTGCGCTGGGTCGGCGCCTTCGGCAATGGCGGCCAGCGGCTCTGGCTGGCCCCCGAAGCCGGCATCGCCTGCGTCATCAATGCGGGCGACTACAACAAGTTCGATCGCTGGGTAACGCCGGTGCGGATCTGGCGCGAGATCGTGGTGGGGAATCTGGAGCGGGCCTGAGGGGTAGGACGGCCGGATCGCTTCACGAGGGTGGGGGGCTCGGCCGTTGACCCACCCACCGGATGTCATCCCAGCGAAAGCTGGGACCCATTTTACAGCCCGCGCCAGAGGAGAGTTGGGTCCCAGCTTTCGCTGGGATGACAACCGTGGTTGGGGATAGCACTGTGGTCTCTAATCCACCGTCGCTAGCCGTCAGCCCCGCGGCCTCCGGGTGACGCCTACTCCGCCGCCGGCGCCGGCGTATCCTCCGGCGCCTTCGCCACCGGCGGCTTGGGCGGCCGCGGTTTCGGTTGCTTCAGCCGCTTGATCTTGACGCGTTTGACCTGCCGGCTGTCGGCCTGCAGGATTTCGAACTCGAACCCCTTGATGCCGTTGACGTGCTCGCCCTTGGCCGGGACGTGGCCGGCCAGTTCGAACACCAGGCCGCCCAGCGTATCGACTTCGTCGGCATGGCTGCCGGGGTCGAAATCCGGGCCGATCACCTCCCGCACTTCCTCGAGTTCGGCGCGGGCCGAAGCGATGAAGACGTTGGAGTTGACCTTGCGCACCAGCGCCACGTCGTCGTCGTGCTCGTCCTCGATCTCGCCGACCACCGCTTCGAGCAGGTCCTCGATGGTGACGAGGCCGTCGGTGCCGCCATACTCGTCGATGACCACGGCCATGTGCACGCGTTTGAGCTGCATCTGCTGCAACAGGTCGCCCACCGGCATCAGCGGCGGCACGAACAGCACCTGGCGCACCAGGTCGAGCTTTTCGAGCCTACTGCGCAGCGGCGTCGAAACCAGCTTTACCGGCACCGTCGCTTCGGGGTCGGTCGCCGGCTCGGTGATCCGGCGCAACGCGTCCTTGACGTGGATGAAGCCGGTAATGTTGTCGAGGCTGTCGGAATAGACCGGCATGCGCGAGTGGCCGACCTGCCGGAAGCGGGTGACCAGCACGCCGAGCGTCTCGGAAGTCTCGATCGCCTCGATATCGGCGCGCGGGATCATCACGTCCTCGACCCGCTTCTCGGCGAGATCGAGCACGTTCTTCAAAATCGTGCGTTCGGACTGGGTGAAATCGGCGGTGCCGCCATTGTTCTCGCTCTCGAGCGCCACCTCGAGGTCATCGCGCAGCGACACGGTGCGCATGGCGATGAGGCCGCGCAGGCGATTCCAGATCTTTTGCCCCCACGTGACCGCGGGGGCGGGACTAGAAGGAGGCTCGTTGTTGGACTTGGTTTGCGCCGGCTTTTTGGGCGGCGCGGACGGACTGTCGGAGTCGTTCATCGGGTATGGCCGCGTGCGGCCTTCAATTCATCGGAGGGTGTAATTTAGCTATCGGCGTAGGGATCGGCAATGCCGAGGCTCGCGAGGATCTCGGTTTCGAGCCCCTCCATCTCCTCGGCGTCCTCTTCCTCGATATGGTCGTAGCCCAACAGGTGCAGGAAACCGTGCACCACCAAGTGGGTGAAATGCGCTTCAAAGGAAATGCCCATCTCCTCGGCCTCCTTCTCCACCGTCTCGCGCGCCAGCGTGATGTCGCCGAGCAGCCCTGAAACCGGCGCGAACGGCTCGATCTGCGGGAAGCTCAAGACGTTGGTGGATTTGTCGAAGCCGCGCCACTGCCGGTTGAGCTCGCGCTGCTCGGCATCGTCGGTCAAGACCACCGAGACCTCGGTAACGCCGATGACCTCGGCTTCCGATTGCTTCAGCGCGGCGCGAATGGCGGTTTCGGCCACGGCCTCAAGGCTCTCGGGCCAGCCCTCCGCGTTGACCGCGAAGGCGATTGATAATGGGGCTTGCATCAGGCCTTCGTGTTGTTCTCGGCCAGCCGGCGCGCCGTATCGGCTTCGTAGGCGCGGACGATCCGGCCCACCAGCGCGTGACGGACCACGTCCTTATCGTTGAAGCGCGAGATATGCACGCCCTCGACGCCATCGAGCAGGTGCACCGCCTCGATCAGCCCGGATTTCTCGCCGCGCGGCAGGTCGACCTGGGTCGGATCGCCGGTGACGATCATCTTACTGTTCTCGCCCAGGCGGGTCAGGAACATCTTCATCTGCATCGAGGTGGTGTTCTGCGCTTCGTCGAGGATCACCACGGCATTGGCGAGGGTGCGGCCGCGCATGAAGGCCAGCGGCGCCACTTCGATGATGCCCGAGGTGATGCAGCGCTCCACATGTTCGGGGCGCATCATGTCATAGAGCGCGTCATAGAGCGGGCGGAGGTACGGATCGACCTTGTCCTTCATGTCGCCGGGCAGGAACCCGAGACGCTCGCCGGCTTCGACAGCCGGACGGGAAAGGATGATCCGGTTGATATCGCCGCGCTCCAGCAGCGTCGCGGCGTGGGCGACGGCGAGATAGGTCTTGCCGGTACCGGCCGGGCCGACGCCGAACACCAGTTCGCTCCGGTCCATGGCGCGCATATAGGCGTCCTGCGCCGGAGTGCGCGCGACGATGGTGGCCTTGCGGGTCGCGATCTGCGCCATGCGCACCCTGCCCTTCTTCTCGAGCGTGGGCAGGCTCAGCTGGCTGTCCTCGGTCTCGATCATGCGGATGACGCCGTCGACGGTCGACACCTCGATCTGCTGGCCCTCTTCGAGCTGCTCATAGAGCGACTCGAGGACGCGCCGCGCCTGGTCGACGGAAGTGGCGCCGCCTTTCAGCATCACGTGGTTGCCGCGCGGCGTCGCCTGTACGGACAATCGCTGTTCGATCAAAGCCAGGTGCTGGTCGAAATCGCCGTAGAGTTGCGCGGCGAGCTTGTTGTCTTCGAAGGCGAGTTCAAGCTGGGAGGACGGGCCGTGGTCGGTAGACGGGGGCAAATGCCTGCTCAAATCTCTGGGGCTCCTAAGGGCGGCCTCTCAGATATGGGCCGCGATGGCTTGAGACTCAATAACGCTAGCAGGATTCGGTTCCGCGACTGTGACAATCTTGCCGATGAGGGAATTATTCCGGGCTTCAACGATCTCGACCGGAATGATCTGGCCGATCAACCGGGTCGGGCCATCCATATGCACGGCCTGCAGATAGGGCGAGCGGCCACCGATCTGGCCGGGCTGCCGGCCGGCCTTCTCGATCAGCACCGGCAGGGTGCGGCCGACCACCGAGCGATGGAAGGCATGCATCTGGTCGTTGATCTGGTCGTTGAGCCGCTGCAGGCGCTCGGTCTTTTTCGCTTCGGCAACCTGGTCGTCCATCGAAGCACCGGGCGTGCCGGGGCGGATCGAGTACTTGAAGGTATAGGCCGAGGCATAGCCGACATCCTTGACCACCTGCATTGTCTCCTCGAAATCGGCATCGGTTTCGCCGGGGAAGCCGACGATGAAATCGCCTGACAGCGCCATGTCCGGCCGGGCCGCCATGATGCGCTCGATCACCCGCATGTAGTCGGCGCGGGTGTGGCGGCGGTTCATCGCCTTGAGGATGCGGTCGGAGCCAGCCTGAACAGGCAGATGCAGATAGGGCATCAGCGCCTCGAGATCGCGATGCGCCTCAAGCAACTCGTCGGTCATGTCGAGCGGGTGCGAGGTGGTGTAGCGGATGCGGGCAATGCCGGGGATCTCGGCCAGCCGATGGCAGAGTTCGCCGAGCCCGACGCTACGGCCGCGCGCATCAAGGCCGTGATAGGCGTTGACGTTCTGGCCCAGCAGGGTGAGCTCGCGCACCCCGGCTTCGGCAAGGTTCTGCGCCTCGCGCAGCACCTGCTCGAGGGGGCGCGACACTTCGCTGCCACGGGTATAGGGCACGACGCAGAACGAACAGAACTTGTCGCAGCCTTCCTGCACGGTGAGGAAGGCGGTAAGGCCGCGGGCGAGGGTGACTTCCTTTTTCGCCGCCGGCAGGTGTTCGAACTTGTCTTCCTCGGGGAAGTCGGTGTCGACGACCTTGGCGCCATTATGGGCGCGGGCGATCAGCTCGGGCAGGCGGTGGTAGGATTGCGGGCCGAACACCAGGTCCACGGCCGGCGCCCGGCGGACGATCTCGTCGCCTTCGGCCTGCGCCACGCAGCCGGCGACGCCGATCATCAGGTCCTGGCCATTGGCCCGGCGCTCTTCGCGCAGGTCACGCAGCCGCCCGAGCTCGGAGAACACCTTCTCGGAGGCCTTTTCGCGGATGTGGCAGGTGTTGAGCACGACCAGATCGGCATCTTCCATCACCTGCACCGGCTCATAGCCGTGCGGCGCCAGGGCATCCGCCATGCGGTCGGAATCGTAGACGTTCATCTGGCACCCGTAGGTCTTGATGAACAGCTTCTTGGGCGTGTGCTCGGTCATGGGCGGGTGAATACACCGAAGTGGGGTGGAGTGCAAAAGCACTGGGCTGGTGCGCCTGGCCACCCCCACCCTTGATCCCTCCCCACAAGGGGGAGGGAGACGACTGAAGCTTCGGTTCTCGCATCCTCCCTCCCCCTTGTGGGGAGGGTAGCGCAGCTCGGCGAAGCCATAGCGAAGCTGGGTGGGGGTGGCCCCACGCGCCGGATTGAGGCACGTTCCCTGCTCGGAGAAAACCACCATGACCAACCACCTCAATACTCTGGCCCTGCATGGCGGCGATGGCGCCCGCGTCGTCGGCGAACCACTGGCGCCGGCGCCGGTGCTGTCGACCACCTATTTCACCCACCCCGATGCGGTGGGCTTTTCTGCTTCGGACCTCGAGGCCGATGCGCCGCATTTTTACACCCGCTGGAGCAACCCGACGCTCGAGCTCCTGGAAAAGCGCCTGGCGCTGCTCGAGGGTGGCGAGGCGGCATTGAGCTTCGGCTCGGGCATGGCGGCAATCACCGGACTGTTTGCTGGCCTGCTCAAGGCCGGCGATCACCTGGTGCTCTCCGACGTCTGCTATGCCGGCGTCGCAGAATATGCCCGGCATGCCCTGCCGCGGCAGGGGATCGAAGTGTCGTTCGCCGACAGCTCCAACCCCGACAATGTCGCGGCCGCGCTGCGCCCCAACACCCGGCTGGTGCATATCGAGACCCCGGCCAACCCGATCCTCAAGCTCACCGACATCGCCGCGGTCGCCGCCATCGCTCATGCCGGCGGGGCCGAATTGTCGGTGGATTCGACCATCGCCACGCCGGTCGGTACCAACCCGATCGCGCTGGGCGCCGACTATGTCTGCCACTCGCTGACCAAATATCTTTGCGGCCACGGCGACGCACTGGGCGGGGCGGTGATCGGCCGCGCCGTGCCGATCGCCGCGCTGCGCAAGGAGGTGCTGATCCACCACGGCGCGGTGCTGTCGCCATTTTCCGCCTACCTGATCCTCCGCGGTATCGAGACGCTGGGCCTTAGGATGGATAAGCATCAAGCCAATGCCCTGATGGTGGCGGAATGGCTGGAGCGGCACCCGAAAGTGCGGCGCGTGCTGTGGCCAGGGCTCGCCAGCCACGAGCAGGCGGAGCTGGCGCGGCGGCAGATGCGCAATTTCTCCGGGCTGCTGAGCTTTTCGGTCAACTCCGACAGCGCCGGCATGGCGCGGCAGCTGGCCGAACGGCTGAAGCTCGTGAGCTACGCCGTGTCGCTGGGCAAGACCAAGTCGCTCTGCTTTTACATCCCGACCGAGGATATCCTGCGCTCCTCCTTCGCCCTTGCCGACGAGCGGAACTATCGCGACTGGGCCGGCGAGGGAGTGTTCCGCGTTTCGGTCGGTATCGAAGACGCCGACGCGATCATCGCCGATTTCGATGAGGCGCTGAAATGAGCGGTACGCTGAAGGAGATCGTCTTCGATTGCACCCGGGCCGCGCCGCTGGCCCGATTCTGGACAGAGGTGATCCAGGGCTATGCGGTGCGCCCCTATGACGACGAGGAGATCGCCCGGCTCGCCGCGCTCGGCCTCACCCCCGAAACCGATCCGGTGGTAATGGTCGATGGCCCCGGTCCGACGCTCTGCTTCCACGAGATCGAACGCGGCCGGGTGCAGGGCCGCATCCATCTCGATGTGCAAGTGGCGGATCGGCCGGCCGAGCGCACCCGGCTGATCGGCCTCGGCGCCGCCGTGCTGCGCGAAGCCGACGGCTACACCGTCATGGCTGACCCCGAAGGCAACCACTTCTGCCTCGTCGACTAGCCTTGGGCTGAAGCCTATTCCGCCGCGACCGGCAGCGGCGTGCCGCGGTTGAGCGCCACCAGCATGCGGCGGACCTCGTTCTCGGTCTGCTTGGCCAGTTCCTTGCGGTTGGTGCCGGAACTGAGCGGGCGCGGCGTGCCGAAGGCGAGAGTCACCTCGCGGGTGCCGCCGGTGAGGATTTCCTTGATGTTCTGCTTCACCGACTTGGATTTGATCCAGGCGATGAACGAACGGTCGGTGCGGCCGACCGGCAGGCCCTGCAGCTTGGTATAGGCGATGGTCAGCGGCTGGATCATCACCTCGCCGGCGCCGGCTTCCTCCATCGCGTGCTGGGCGGCGCCGATCAGCGCCGAGCGGAACGGCAGCACGTGCGTGCCGAGGTCGGACTGGCCCTCGGCGAACAGCAGCACCGCGCCGCCTGAGGCCATGCGCTTGCCCATCTCCTCGCTGACCCGCTTGGCGTCGCTGCGCTTCTTGCGATCGACATAGAGCGTGCGCTGCAACGAGGCCATGAAGCCGACGAAGAACCATTTCTGGATCTCCGATTTGGCGACGAAGGTGACGTCGGCCTTGGAGCCGATGGCGATGATGTCGGTCCACGAGATGTGGTTGGAAACGATCAGCGTCGCCCGGTCGGTGGAGGGCGTGCCGATGACGTTCACCTTCATGCCGAGGAAGGTGCAGCCGAACCAGTGAAACCAGCGCGGGATCTGGTTGTTGAACCATGGGCTGCGCGAAACGAGGAACTGCAGCGGCACGAACACGATGAGGAACGGCACGTAGCAGAAGACGAAGAACAGCACGCGCAGGATCATTTTTTGTTCTCGTCCGACTTGAGCGGCACAGCATAGAGCTCCAGCCGATGGTCGACCAGCCGGTAACCCAGGCGCTTGGCGATCACCTCCTGGATGGCTTCGATCTCTTCGTTGCGGAACTCGATCACCTTGCCCGAGCGGATATCGATCAGGTGATCGTGGTGCTCATCCGGGATCAGCTCGAAGCGCGCCCGGCCATCCTTGAAGTCGTGCTTGGTGACGAGCCCCGCTTCCTCGAACAGGTTGAGCGTGCGGTAGACGGTGGAGAGCGAAATGCGCGCGTCGATGGCCGAGGCGCGGCGATACAGCTCCTCGACGTCGGGGTGGTCGACCGCCTGCTCGATCACCTGCGCGATGACCCGACGCTGGTCGGTCATCCGCATGCCCTTCTGGGCGCACTGCTCTTCGAGAGTTTGAATGCCGGGTTTGCTCATCGGGCGTCCCCCGTTACGAAATTTGCCTGGTCGCGCTCTGGAGGTGGAAAAGTCTGCCACTCTTCCTGATCACGCTCCACATCCCGGTTAGCCAAGATCGCTCGCCATGACAATAGCGGTGGCCGGCGTGCCGTCAGGACGCGGATAATAGCCCTTGCGCTCGCCGACGGTGGTAAAGCCGAACTTGCCGTAGAGCTTCAGCGCCCCGGTATTGTCGGCGGCCACTTCGAGCAGCATGCGCTTGGCCGGGCTCATCCGCGCCGCCTCGAACAGCGCCCGCATCAGCAGCGCGCCGACGCCCTTGTTCCGCCATTTGCGATCGACCGCGATGCTGATCAGCTCGACCTCTTCGCCCAGGTGCCGCAGCATGGCGAAGCCGGCAATGCGCCGGCGGCTGTCGCAGGCGACGTAGACCGGCGTATCTATGCCGGCGACATAGGCGGCGAACTCTTCACGCGTCCAGCCGCGATAGAACCCCTCGGCGTGGAGCCGCGCGATGGTCTCGGTGTCGGCGCCGCGCGCCGGCTCGACATGCAGCGTATTCGGCGACAGCCAGAAGTTCATTGTCCGACCCTCGCGACGCGGAACTTTTCCTGCGGCTTGGCATCGGCATCGCGGATATAGGCCGCCTCGGGCGGGTAGCCCTTGGGGTCTGCTGTGGCCGCAAACCGCGCCAGCGCCGCGATATCGACCAGCGGCGAGGTGATCAGCCCGGCGCCGGCGGGCACACGGCGGCGCGCCTCGTCCATCGGCAGCACCTGCGGTTCGCCGATCGGAAGCGCCGGGCCGCTGAACAGCTGGAAATACGCCTCCTCGCGCCGCGCATCGAGCAGCACCGCGGTGGCCTCGCATCGGGTCGCGAGCGACAGCGCCAGCAGCGACGGCACGCCGACCACCGGGATACCGAGCGCCAGGCCGAGCCCGCGCGCCGCGCTCAGCCCGATGCGGAGCCCGGTGAACGAGCCGGGGCCGGTGGTGACAGCGATGCGGGTCAGGTCCTTGTAGGCGACGCCGTTGCGCCCCAGCAGCTCGTCGATCGCGGGAAAGATCCGTTCGGCCTGGCCCTGCGCCATCTCCTCGACCAGCGTGTCGGCATGATCGTCCACCAGCAGCGCCAGTTGCAGGCGCGGCGCGGCGGTATCGATGGCGAGAAGGACGCTGGACATGTGGGAGAGATAGGGGTTCGGCGGTGGGTTGTCACGGGGGATGACTGAAGCAGACGGCCCCCTCCCGGCCTCCCCCATTATGGGGGAGGTGAAGAGTCGAGGCTCTTTCTTCGATCGTGCCAAACGCACCGGCGGGGCACCTCCCCCTTCATGGGGGAGGATGGGAGGGGCCGTCTCTCTCAGTGAGTCCCAAAAACAAATCGCCCGGCACAGGGCCGGGCGATTCGAAACTCAATTCGCAGCGTTCAGACCTGCTGCACGGCCTCGACGCCCGGCACGAAATGCCGGAGCAGGTTCTCGATGCCGCTCTTCAGCGTCGCGGTCGAGGACGGGCAGCCTGAGCAGGCGCCCTGCATGTGAAGGAACACCGTGCCCTCCTTGAAACCCTTGAAGGTGATGTCGCCGCCATCCATGGCGACGGCCGGACGCACGCGGGTGGCGAGCAGTTCCTTGATCACTTCGACGGTCTCGGCGTCGGACTCTTCGAAGAACTCTTCGCCGGTCACCACTTCCGCGGTGCCGTCAGCGAGCACCGGCTTGCCGGAGAGGAAGTGCTCCATGATCACGCCGAGGATCGCCGGCTTGATGTGGCTCCACTCGGCCGTGTCCTTGGTGACCGAAATGAAATCCGAGCCGAGGAACACGCCTTCGACGCCGGGAACGTCGAACAGCGCCGCGGCCAGCGGCGAGATGGCGGCCGATTCGGCCTGCCGGAAATCGCGCGGTTCACCCACCAGCACATCGCGGCCGGGCAGGAATTTCAGGGTCGCCGGGTTCGGCGTCGCTTCGGTCTGGATGAACATCTGAAGGTTCGGACTCGTGTTAGAACAATTCCAAACTAGTGTTTTGGAGCCCGAAATGCAAGGGTCCGGCCACGTGCCATCAGGTCACGGCGACGATCTGCTCGTCGGTCATGGTGCCCGGGATGATGGTGACGATCACCGGCAGCGCCGCCTGGCCGGCGCGGGTGGCGAAGCTGCTGACCAGCGGGCCCGGGCCTTCCTTGCCGCCGGCGGCGGCGATCACCAGGATAGCGATGCCGGCGTCCTCGGCCACCAGCCGCTCGATCTCGCTCACCAGGTCACCCTCGCGGATCACTGTCTCGGTGCGGATGCCCTCGCCGATCTGGCCGATGCGGGCGCGCTTGGTATCGAGTAGCCGCTCGGCTTCCTCGCGCGCCTCGGCGCGCATCACTTCCTCGACGCCGAGAAACTGCGTGAAATCCTGGCTGTCGATCACCGAGAGCAGGACCACCGTGCCGCCGGTCCGCTTCACCCGGTTGGCGGCGAAGGTGATGGCGCGATCGGCTTCCTTGCTCTCGTCGATGACAACGAGAAACTTGCGTTTGTATTCGTCGGTAGAAATCACGGGCCGCCGCGCCAGAGTTTGAACAAGGCCATATTCTCCCATTGGGCAGCGGGGCTGGCAAGCTCAGCCGCGCCGGGCGAACTCGCGGCGGTATTGTGCCGGTGTCGTCGCCAGTTGGCTGGTGAAATGCTGCCGCAGCGAGGTGGCCGTACCGAAGCCGGCCAGCATCGAAACCTCTTCGATCGAGGCGGTGGTGGTTTCGAGCAGTTCCTGGGCCCGCGCCACGCGCTGGGCGGCGAGCCAATGGGAGAAGCTGAGACCGGTGCGCTTCGAGAAATGCCGGGTGAAAGTCCGGCGCGTAAGGTTGGCCGCGGCGGCAACCGAATCGAGATCGTGGTTCGCCGCAAGATCGGCGAGCACGCCGTCGAGCGCACGGGATAGTCCGTCGACGCGCGGGGCGGGAGGCTCGGGGTGCTCGATGAACTGGGCCTGGCTGCCCTGCCGGTGGGGCGACAGGACGATCCGCCGGGCCAGCCGCTGCGCGACGTCGGCGCCGTAGCGGCGGCGCACGACATAGAGGCAGCAATCGAGCGCCGCGGCGACGCCGGCGGAGGTGATGACGTCGCCGGTATCGACATAGAGCACATCGGGCCGGAGGCGGATGGCGGGATAGAGTTCGGCGAGCCGCCCGGCCGAGGCCCAATGGGTGGTCGCCTCGCGACCATCGAGAAGCCCTGCGGCGGCGAGGACGAAGGCCCCGAGGCAGAGGCCGACGACCAGCGCGCCGCTGGCGTGGGCGGTGCGCATGGCAGCGCTCAGGGCCGTGGGCACCGGCTCGTCGATGTCGCGCCAGCTGGGCACGATGACGATGTCGGCGCCGTCGAGCCCCTCGAGGCCGTGGGGGGCGACAAGGCCGAGGCCGGATTGCGTCGCCAGCGTCGTGCCCCGCTCGAGGGCGCAGACGCGGAACTCGAACGCCGGCAGCCCCTGCGCCGTGCGGTCTTCACCGAACACCAGGCAGGGCACCGACAGGTGAAATGGACTGATGCCATCGAAAGCGATGGCGGCGACGACCGGCTTGTGCATGCCGGTTTGTCCCAATTGTTTCGACCAATGTCAATCGGGCCACTGGTTGCGAAACCGATCGCGGCGCAGAACTGCCGCCTGAAGCCAGCAAGGAGAGTGACATGGCCAGCACAGACAATGCCCGGCGGGCGCTGATCGTTATCGACGTGCAGAACGACTACGACCACCGCGGCAATCTCGAGATCGAGTACCCGCCGTTCGCCGAGACGCTGCCGAATGTCGCCCGCGCGATGGACGAGGCGCAGGCGAACGGCGTCAAGGTGATCGTCATCAGGATGCTGGGAATGGCGACCGGGAACGTGTTCCGGCCGGGCACGCACGGGGCGGAACTGCATCCCGAGGTCGCGCGCCGCCACCGCGACCACCTGATCGAAAAGACCCTGCCCAGCGCCTTTACCGGCACCGATCTCGAATACTGGCTGCGCAGCCGCGGCATCGAGACCGTGACCATCGCCGGCTACATGAGCCACAACTGCGACATGTCAACGGTGGTGCACGCGCTGCACATGGGGTTCGGTGTCGAGTTCCTCGCCGATGCGTCCGGATCGCTCGCCTATGCCAACCGGGCCGGTGCAGTGACCGCCGAGGAGATCCATCGCGTGATGAGCGTGGTGTTCCAGTCGCGCTTCGCGGCGGTGCTGAGCACGGCAGAATGGGCCGGCCACCTCAGGGCCGGAACGGCGCCCGAGCGCGACACGCCCTATGCCTCGTGGCAGCGGGCGGTCGCAGATCGGCAAGCGGCTGCCTAGCGTGCCTTCACGGGCATCTCACCGTTTCAACGGAACGGTGAGATGTTCTGGAGCGCTTTCAGGAAAAGTTGCAGACTTTTCCTCCTCGGACTTGATCCGGGGATCGAAAGCGCGACCAAATCAAAGACTCTAGCGGACGAAGCCGACGATCTTGCGCACGTCGTCCATCACCGGCACGGCGATGGCGCGGGCCCGGTCGGCGTTGCGGCGGAGGATCTGGTCCATTTCGCCCGTGTCGGCGACGAGCCGCTTCATCTCGGTGGCGATCGGCGACAGCACGGTCACGGCGAGCTCCGCCAGCGCCGGCTTGAACTTGCCCCAGCCGCTCCCGCCGAACTCGGCCAGCACGCCATCGACCGAGGTGTCGGAGAGCGCCGCGTAGATGGCGACGAGGTTTTCCGCCTCGGCCCGCCCGGCGAGACCCGCGGCCTCGGTCGGCAGCGCATCGGCGTCCGTGGTGGCGCGCTTGATCTTCTTGGCGATCGTATCGGCGTCATCCATCATGTAGATGGTCGACATGTCGGAAGCGTCGGATTTCGACATCTTCTTCTTGCCGTCCTTCAGCGACATCACCCGCATTGCCGGGCCGGTCGACAGCGTCTCGGTCAGCGGGAAGAAGTCGTCCTTCACCCCCAGGCCTTTGATCTGCTTCTTGAAATCGTGGTTGAACTTCTTGGCGATATCGCGCGTCAGCTCGAGATGCTGGCGCTGGTCGTCTCCGACCGGCACGCCCGTCGCCTTGTAGAGCAGGATGTCGGCCGCCATCAGCGAGGGGTAGGCGAACAGCCCCAGCGACACCGCCTCGGAGTTTTCGCCACCTTCGGCCCCGGCCTTGTCCTTGAACTGGGTCATGCGCGTCATCCAGCCGACGCGCGCCACGCAGTTGAAGATCCAGGCGAGCTCGGCGTGCTCGACCACCTGGCTCTGGTTGAAGATGATCGACTTGTTGGGGTCGAGCCCGGCGGCGATGTAGGCCGCAGCGATCTCGTAGGTCCAGCGCCGTAGATCCTCGGGGTCCTGCCACACCGTGATCGCGTGCATATCGACGACGCAGTAGATCGTCTCGTGCGTTTGCTGCAGCGGCACAAAGCGCCGGATGGCGCCCAGGTAGTTGCCGAGATGCAGGTCGCCGGACGGCTTGATGCCGGAAAAGACGCGCGGGGTGAAAGCCATGAGGGGAGTCCCTATAGATCAGGGGTTTGCCTCTACCCCCCTCCCAACCTCCCCCGCAAGGGGGGAGGTGCCGTTTCGTGCCTGTGGCTTGATCGTGCCAGGCACACCGGCGGACACCCTCCCCCTCGCGCGGAGGGTTGGGGAGGGGGGTGCCAAGCGCACAGATCTCACCACTCCAAAACGATCTTGCCCTTCTCGCCCCCGGCCGCCAGCTTGAACGCCTCGGCATAGTCGTCGGCCGACATGCGGCGGGTGATGACCTTCCTGACGTCGAGCCCCGACTCCAGCATTGCCAGCATCTTGTGCCAGGTCTCGAACATCTCGCGCCCATAGATGCCGCGCAGCGTGATCATCCGGAACACGATCTTGCCGAGGTCGAAGATGAACGGCCGGGCCGGCACGCCGAGCAGCGCAATGCGGCCGCCCATCACCATGTGGTCGATCATCTGGTCGAGCGCCGCCGGCGCGCCGCTCATCTCGAGGCCGACATCAAAACCTTCCTTCATGCCGAGCTTGTTCATCACGGCGCGGAGGTCCTCGGTCGCGACATTGACCGGCACCACGTCGGCGACTTCGGTGGCGAGCCGGAGCCGCTCGGGGTTCACGTCGGTGATCACCACATGGCGCGCCCCGACATGCCGGGCGACCGCCGCGCCCATGATGCCGATCGGCCCGGCGCCGGTGACCAGCACGTCCTCGCCGACAATGTCGAAGGCGAGCGCCGTGTGCACGGCATTGCCGAGCGGATCGAGGATAGCGCCCAGTTCGTCGTCGATCGCGTCGGGCAGCGGGATGATGTTGAAGGCAGGGATTTTGACGAACTCGGCGAAGGCGCCAGGGAGGTTTACCCCGATCCCCTTGGTGTCGGGGTCGAGGTGGAACTTGCCGGCCCGCGAGGCCCGGCTCCTCATGCCGACGACATGGCCTTCGCCCGAGACGCGCTGGCCGACCTTGAGGTTCCGGACCTCGGCGCCGACGGCGGCGATCTCGCCCGAATACTCGTGGCCGGTGACCAGCGGCACCGGCACGGTTTTCTTGGCCCAGTCGTCCCAGTTGTAGATGTGGATATCGGTGCCGCAGATGCCGGTCTTGTGCACCTTGACCAGTACGTCCTCGGGGCCGATCTCGGGGATCGGTCGCTCTTCCATCCAGATGCCGGGCTCGGATTTGGCTTTGACCAGGGCGCGCATCAGATCACTCCTACTTCCTTGCCGGCCTCGGCAAAGGCGCCGATGGCGAAGTCGATATCAGCGGCCGACAGGGCGGCCGACATCTGCGTGCGGATGCGGGCCTTGCCCTTGGGCACCACCGGAAAAAAGAACCCGGCGACATAGACACCGCGCCTGTCGAGGGCAGCAGCGAGGTCCTGCGCCAGCGTTGCTTCGCCCAGCATCACCGGAATGATCGGGGTCTCGCCGGGGAGGAGATCGAAGCCGAGTTCACCCATGCGCTGGCGGAAGCTCCGGGTATTGTCCCTGAGCTTCTGCCGCAGGTCGTCCGCCCCTCGGGCGATTTCGATCGCCTTGAGCGAGCCGGCCGTCACCGCCGGGGCGAGGGCGTTGGAAAACAGGTAGGGCCGCGCCCGCTGGCGCAGCAGGTCGATCACCGCCTGCGGGCCGGTGATGAAGCCGCCCATCGCGCCGCCAAGCGTCTTGCCGAAAGTGCCGGTGATGATGTCGGGCTCGGCGCCCGTAAGCGCGCCGGTGCCGCGCCCCTCGGGGCCGAGATGCCCGGTGGCGTGGCAATCGTCGACCGCAATTATGGCGCCATACTTCTCCGCCAGCGCGCGGATCTCCGGTAGTTTGGCGATATAGCCATCCATCGAGAACACCCCGTCGGTGACGATCAGCCGGAAGCGGGCCTTGTCGGTGATCGCCTGCTTGAGCTGGGTCTCGAGATCGTCCATGTCCGAGGTCTGGAAGCGATAGCGCTTGGCTTTGCTCAGCCGCACCCCGTCGATGATCGAGGCGTGGTTGAGGCTGTCGGAGATGATCGCGTCGTCTTCGGTCAGCAGCGTCTCGAACAGCGCGCCATTGGCGTCGAAACAGGCGGCAAAGAGGATCGCGTCGTCCTTTTGGAGATAACGCGCTATGGCGGTCTCGAGCTCGCGGTGCAGGTCGAGCGTGCCGCAGATGAAACGGACCGAAGCCATGCCGAAGCCATACTGCTCGAGCGCCGCGGCGGCGGCGTCGGCGATCGCCGGATGGTCGGCGAGGCCGAGATAATTGTTGGCGCAGAGGTTGACCATCTGTCGCCCTGCCACGGTCACCTGGCCGCCCTGCGGCGAGGTGATCTGGCGCTCGCGCTTCATCAGGCCCTGCGCCTCGATGTCATCAAGCACGGTCCTGAGGTGATCGAGATATCCGGTCTGCATGGTCATTCCTCCGATATGGAGGAAATTCCGCTATAACGGACAGATAGTCAAGTGATCGCGGAATTTCCGCTTGGCAGCCAGAGCCTACTTGGCGATAAAGGCAGCATGGCAAGCACCGAAGCCCCCGATATCGGCCCGATCATCCAGCGTGAGCGCAAGGCCCGGCACCTGACGCTGGAGCGGCTGGCAGCGCTCTCGGGTGTGTCGCGCTCGATGCTGAGCCAGATCGAGCGCGGCGAATCCAACCCGACCTTTGCGGTGCTCTGGGGGCTGACCCAGGCGCTGAAGATCGACCTCGCCGACCTGATCGCCGGCGGCGTGGCGCATCGGCGCGCGGCGCCGGTCGATGTGGTGACGGTGCCGCTGACGCCCGAGATCAACAGCCCCGAGGGGCACTGGCGGCTGCGCATCCTGAGCCCCACCTCGATGGCGGGCCGCGTCGAGTGGTACGAGGTCGAGATTGCCCCGGGCAGCCGGTTGCACAGCGCCCCGCATGCCGTCGGCACCTACGAGCACCTGACGGCGCAGACCGACGGGCTGCGGGTCAAGACGGCTTTGGGCGAACAACTGCTGGGCGCCGGCGAAACAGCCCGCTACCGGGCTGATGTCGAGCATGAGATCGCCAATGACGGTAAGCTGCCGGCCCGGGCGCTGATGGTCGTGGTGTACGAGTAGCCGCACACCTTGAGCGTGTGCCCACCCCCACCCTTGATCCCTCCCCACAAGGGGGAGGGAGACGCCTGAACCGAGATCGTGCAGCCATCGCCCTCCCTCCCCCCGGGGCGACCTCTTGTCGTCCACTTGTGGGAGGGCAGCAAAGCTTGCGAGCGAGGCGAGCTAGCGTCGCTGGGTGGGGGTGGCCAGATGCAACGGCCGTTCAGCCCTTCCGCCGCCGCAACCGGCGCAGCAGTCCACCCAGCCGCTGCACCCCGGTGAGGTGCGCCAGCGCGAAGTAGAGCCCCGCCCCGAACACGCAGAGCGCCAAGAGCGCCAGTGCCTGTACCGGGAAGAAGTACCCTGGGTCGAACACCGGCCCGAGCAGTAGCACGAGGCCGTAGAGCGCGCCGGACATCACCAGCGTCAGCAGCACGATCATGCCCTCCTGCCGCCACTCCGCACCGCTGATGGTGAAATGGCCGCGACGGGCGAGGAAAATGGCCAGAAGCACGACGTTGGCCCAGGCGGCGATCGAGGTGGCGAGCGCGATGCCGACATGCTTCAGGGTCGGGAACAGCGCCAGTGACAACACGATATTGATGATCAGCGAGACGAAGGCGAACCAGGTCGGCGTCTTGGTGTCCTTGCGCGAGAAGAACCCCGGCTGCAGCACGCGGATCAACACGAAGGCAGGGAGGCCCACCGCGAAGGCGATCAGCGCATGCGAGACGTTGACGCTGTCGGTCGGCCCGAAGGCGCCGCGTTCGAACAGCACCCGCACCACCGGCAGGGAGAGCGCGATCAGCGCTCCGGCGGCCGGCATCGACAGCAGCATCGAGAGGAACAGCGACTGGCTCTGGCTCTGCCGCGCCTCGAGCTCGCGCCCGGCGCTGAGGTGGCGGCTCAGTTCGGGCAGCAGCACCGTGCCGATGGCGATGCCGATAATGCCGAGCGGCAGCTGGTACAGCCGGTCGGCATTGTAGATGATCGACATGACCTCGTCGGCGCCCGAGGCGATGATGGTGCCGACGAAGATGTTGATCTGCGTGATACCGCCCGCGATGATCGCCGGCACTGCGAGGATCCAGAACCGCCTGACCTCGCTATCGAAGCGCGGCCACCGCAGTTTCGGCACGAAGCCGGCGCGGCGGATCGCCCAGTAAACCAGCGCCAGCTGCGCGATGCCGCCGAGCATGGTGGCGATCGCCACCCAGAACGCCGTGTCCGGCGCCTCGAGCGTCAGGATCGCCAGGGGGATCAGCGCCCCGATATTGACGATGTTGAGCACGATCGGCGCGAAGGCAGCAGCAAAGAACCGCCCGAGGCTGTTGAGGATCGCCGCATAGGCCGCCATCAGCGACATGCAGGCGAGATAGGGGAACATGATCCGGGTGAGAAACACCGTCAGGTCGAACTTCGCCTGATCGCCGACAAAGCCGGGAACGAACAGCACCATGATCTGCGGCGTGAAAATCTCGACGAGGATGGTAACGACGAGGATCGCCGCCACCAGCCAGCTCATGATCCGGCCGGCCAGCTCCTTCGCCCCCTCATTGCCCTCGGTTTCGAGCGCAGTCGAGAACATCGGCACGAAGGCGGTGTTGAAGGCGCCTTCGGCGAACAGCCGCCGGAACAGGTTGGGAAAGCGGAACGCCGCGTTGAAGGCGTCGGACACCGGCGAGATGCCAAGCACCGCCGCCATCAGCGCATCGCGGGCAAAGCCGAAGATGCGCGAAACGAGAGTGAGCCCGCCGACCGAGAGGAAGTTGCGGTAGAGGCTCAACGGCTTTCCCCGTCGGGAGGGATCTGTGCGGGAAGAGTACCCCCTCCCCTGTCCCCTCCCCGCAAGGGGGAGGGAGACGCCAACACTTCGCTCGGTGGTGCGGAGGCGCTCGCAGGTAGGGAGGGTCTCCTCCCCCCTTGCGGGGGAGGGACAGGGTGGGGGGTATTTGAGACCTTGGATATTGCCCCGAGCACCCCGGCGACCACCTCGTACACACCGCTCTCGTTTGTCAGTACGTCATCGTTGGTAAAGCGGAGGACGTGGATGCCTCTACCGCGCATATACTCGTCGCGAGCAGCATCGCGTTCGGGGCTTACATGGGTCTCGCCATCGACCGCGATGACGAGTTTGGCATGCATGCAGGCGAAGTCGGCGTAGTAGGGCCCGATCGGCTGCTGCCGGCGAAAGTGCCAACCATCTTCACGAAACTGCCATAGCAGGCGCCACAGGGCGCGCTCCGGACCGGTCTGGTTGTGGCGAAGGGATTTGGCCCGGGCGATGCTCAAAGAGACCCCCTGGGGGGGGGAGGGGACCAGGGCACGCAAGTCTTCGTTAGCCACTGACGGCAGTGTTGGCGTCTCCCTCCCCCTTGCGGGGAGGGGACAGGGGAGGGGGTATCTGCCTGCGCGGATCTCTCCGCGCGAAAGGCTACCCATTCGCCACCTTGGCCGCCTTTTCGTCCCCGCCCTGGAACACCGCCAGCAGCGCGTCGTGGATCTTTTTCTGGCGCGATTTCGACTCGATCTTATGGCCGGTGAGGTCGGTGACGTAAAAGACGTCGACGGCCTTTTCGCCATAGGTGCCGATATGGGCCGAGCCGATGGTGAGGTTGAGGTCGGAGATCTGCCGCGTCAGCTGATGCAAGAGGCCGGTGCGGTCGAGCCCCATCACCTCGATGACGGTGAACTTCTCCGAGATGGTGTTCGACACCGCCACCTGTGCCGGCAGGGTGAAGGGTTTGAGCCGCTTGTTGTGGCGGCTTTCCTTGCCGAGGTCGATCAGCACCTGGCGCTTGCCCTGCAGCAGCTGTTTCACCGTATCGATGATGCGGGTGGCGCGGACCTTTTCGTCCTCGTCCGAAGTGAAGGAGCGGCGCAGCCGGAAGGTGTCGACGGCGCGGCCGTCGCGAGTGCCGAAAATCTGCGCCCCGATGATCGAGGCGTCGGCCATGGTGCAGGCGCCGGCGATCAGCGACAAGAGCCGTGGGTGGTCCGGGGTGTAGAAGCTGACCTCGGTGATCGACTCGAAGGATTTGACCCGGATCGAGCCGGCGAACATCTGCCCGGCCTGGTCGGCGGCGCGGATCATCCGGGCATGCTCGACCTGCAGTTCCGGCTCGGCGCGCAGCCAGTAATGGTCGTAGTGGCGGCCGACATAGGTATCGACTTCCGGCGCCGGCCAGGCGGCGAGCGCACGGCGCAATACGGTCTTTGCCGCCTCGATGCGGTCACGTTGCGTCACCTGGCTGTGGCCGCCCGAGAGCAGCGGCTCAGTGGCGTAGTAGAGGGCGCGCAGCAGTGAGCCTTTCCAGCCGGTCCATACTCCGGGGCCGACCGCCCGGATATCGCAGGCGGTGAGGATCATCAGCAGCGCCAGCCGCTGCGGCGATTGCACCACATCGGCGAAGGAGCGTGCGGTTTCCGGATCCTGGATATCGCGGCTCTGGGCGATCTCGCTCATCAACAGGTGATGTTCGACCAGCCATGAGACGGTGTCGGTCTCGGCCGGATCGAGCCCGAGGCGCGGGCAGAAGCGGCGGGCGACGCGCGCCCCGGCGATCGAGTGATCCTCGGGCCGGCCCTTGGCGATATCGTGGAGGAACAGCGCCACGTAGAGCAGCCGCGTATCGTTGAGATGCGGCAGCAGTTCATGCGTCAGCGGCAGCTGTTCACGCAGGCCCCCATTGGCGATGTCGGCCATCACCCCGACAGCGCGGATCAGGTGCTCGTCCACCGTATAGTGGTGGTACATGTTGAACTGCATCAGCGCGACGATCTTGCCGAATTCCGGCACGAAGCGGCCGAGCACGCCGGCTTCATTCATCTGGCGCAGGATGCGCTCGACATAGGTCGGCGCCGTCAGGATCTCGAGGAACCAGGCATTGGCCTGCTTGTCGTTCCTCAGGTCATGGCCGATCAACTTGAACGAGCGGCGGATCAGCTTGATGGCGTCGGGGTGGAGGTGCGCATCGTGCCGCCCCGCCAGCATAAAACCCTTGATCAGGTTGCGCGGGTCCTTCTGGAACACCTCTGGCCCGGCGACATTCAGCCGACCGCCTTCGATGACGAAATCGGTCTCGCCCTTGATCGGCACCTTGCCGCGCTTGAACGGCGCCAGTACCCGCCCGACCATGTCGAGGGGCTTGGCGTGGTCGAATTCGAGCGAAGTGCAGAAGATGCGGGTCAGGTCGCCGACATCCTTGGCGACGAGGAAATAGCGCTTCATGAAGCGCTCGACCCCGAGCATGCCGGCACGGTCATTGTAACCGAGGCGTTGGGCAAGGTCGGGCTGCACGTCGAAGGTCAGCTTTTCGTCGGCCCGGCCGGTCAGGAAGTGGAGGTTACAGCGGATCGCCCAGAGGAAATCCTCGGCCCGCTGGAACAGCCGGTATTCCTCGGCGCTCAAGACGCCCTTGCCCACCAGTTCGGCGCTGGATTTGACCCGGTAGAAATACTTGCCGATCCAGAACAGCGCGTGGAGGTCGCGCAGGCCCCCCTTGCCGTCCTTGATATTGGGCTCGACCACATAGCGGGTGTTGCCCATCTGCCGGTGCCGTTCGTCGCGCTCTGCCATCTTGGCGGCGATGAACTCGGGGCCCGTCTTGGGCATGATTTCGCTTTCGAACCGGCGCACCAGCTCGTCGAACAGCTTCCGGTCGCCGGTGAGGTAGCGTGCCTCGAGCGTCGCCGTGCGCACCGTCATGTCGGAGCGGGCCATGCGGATGCAGTCGTCGACCGAGCGCACGGCGTGCCCGACCTTCTGGCCGAGGTCCCACAGCATGTAGAGGATGTATTCGGTGATCTGCTCGCCCCAGGGCGTCTGCTTGTAGGGCAGGATGAATAAGAGATCGATGTCGGAGCCCGGGGCCAGCGTGCCGCGGCCATAGCCGCCGACCGCGGCAATCGAGATCATCTCGGCGCCGGAGGGGTTGTCGACCGGATAGACGTCGCGCACCGCGAAATGGTGCACTGCGCGAATGATCTCGTCTTCGGCGGCGCTGAGGTTCATCGCGCAGCGCGTGCCCTTGCCGGTCGCCATCAGCTCGGCCTCGGCGCCCGTGCGGGCGTCGGCGAGCACCGAGCGGACATGCTGGAGCACGATGCCGCGGCTGGCAGCGGACTTGGGGTCCTGACCAGCGACGAGCCGCCGGATGTCGCCGAGAATGGTCTCGGCCGAAGTCAACTGGAAGGCCGGTTTTCGCGGTCGGGCGTCAATTTCGGCGAGCTGCATCGCGGATTTTCTTAAGCTCGTAGATCAGGTCGATGGCCGCGCGGGGCGTAAGGTCGTCGGGGCGCACCTGATCGAGCATGTCATGGATGGGATTAACGGCCGCCTTCGGGGTGGGCGGTTGATGCGCAAAGAGCGGCAGATCGTCTAGCACGACGGCTTTTCCGCCGGAAGAGCGCTGTTCGAGCACGCCCAGCACCTGGCGGGCCCGGGCAAGCACGGATTCGGGCAGGCCGGCGAGCTTGGCCACCTGGATGCCGTAGCTGCGATCGGCGGCGCCGTCGGCCACTTCGTGCAGGAACACCACTTCCCCCTCCCACTCGCGCACCTTCATGGTGTGGTTGGAAACGCGCTTGAGGGTCTTCGAAAGCGCCGTCATCTCATGGAAGTGCGTCGCGAACAGGGCGCGACAGCCGGTCTGGTCGTGCAGCGCTTCGACCGCCGCCCAGGCGATGGAGAGTCCATCGAAGGTGGCGGTGCCGCGGCCGATCTCGTCGAGGATCACCAGCGAGCGCTGCGTGGCGCGGTTGAGGATGGCGGCGGTTTCGACCATTTCGACCATGAAGGTCGAGCGCCCGCCGCCGATATCGTCGGAGGCGCCGACGCGCGAGAACACCCGATCGACCACGCCGATATGTGCCGCCGAGGCCGGCACATAGCTGCCCATCTGCGCGAGGATGGCGATCAGCGCGTTCTGGCGCAGGAAGGTGGATTTACCGCCCATGTTCGGGCCGGTGACCAGCCACAGCGCCCCACCGGTCAGATCGCAGCCATTCTCGACGAATACCTCGTGCTGCGCCCGCACATTGGTTTCGACCACCGGATGCCGGCCGCCTTCGATGTAGAAGGCGAGGCTGTCGTCGATGGTGGGGCGGCAGAAATTGCGGGTCATCGCCAGCTGCGCCAATGCGGCGGCGACATCGAGCTCGGCGAGCGCATCGGCGATGGCCCGGAGCCGGGTGTTCTCGCCGGCGACGGCGTCGGCGAGGCGGGTGAAGATCGTTGCTTCGATGGCGAGCGAGGCATCGTGCGCCTTGGCGATGCGGCCCTCGAGCTCGGCCAGTTCCGCCGTAGTGAAGCGCATGGCATTGGCCATGGTCTGGCGGTGGATGAACGTCTCGCGGTGCGGAGTTTCGAGGAGCTTGCCGCCATGCCCGGCCGGCACTTCGACGAAATAGCCGAGCACGCCGTTATGGCGGATCTTCAGCGACCGGACGTCGGTCTCCTCGATCAGCCGGGCCTGCAGCGCCGCCACTACGCCGCGGGTTTCAGTGGCCAGCGCCCGTTCGGCATCGAGCCCCGCATCATAGCCGCGTTGGACGAAGCCACCGTCGCGCGCCAGCAGCGGCGGCTCGTCATCGATGGCCCCGCCCAGTTCGGCGGCGAGTGCCGCCGGCGCATCGGCGAGGCGGGCAGCGATGGCTTTGAGCTCGGCCGGCGGCCGGTCGAGGGTGGCGAGGCGCTCGGCCAGCGCGATGGCGGCGGCAATGGCGCCGCCAGTGGCGCGGAGGTCACGCGGACCGCCACGGCCCAGCGCCAGCCGGGTCAGCGCCCGGGTGAGATCGGGCACCGACTTGAGATCGCTGCGCAGCCGCTGGTTGAGGAGGCCATCGCCGACCAGGCACTCGACCGCATCGAGCCGGGCGTTAATCTGGTTGGCGTCGCAGAGCGGTGCCGCCAGCCGCCGGGCGAGGAGGCGCGAGCCGGGCGGGGTGACCGCCAGGTCGATCTCGTGGCGGAGCGAGCCCTTCTCCTGGCCACGCTGCGTTTCCAGCAGTTCGAGCGAGACGCGGGTCGCGGCATCGATCGCCATATGGGCGCTCAGACGCTCGGCAGCCGGCGGGCGGAGCGCAACGGGCACGCCCTTCTGGCTGTCGCTGATGTAGTCGAGCAGCGCGCCAAGCGCGGCGCGGCCGGCGCGGGAATAGGCGGTGGGGTCGACCTCGCCGCCAGGAAAGGCGGCGGCAATGCGCTTGCTCGCCAGCTCGCTGTCGAACTGGGCCCCCTCGAGACTGACCAGCGCTGCGTCGGGCAGCGGGATTTTCGACTCGGCGAGGGCAATGCGGGTCGCATCCGTGAGCAACAGTTCGGCCGGAGCAATACGGGCCAGCTCGTCGGCGAGCGCCAGCGCCGAGACGTCCAGCACCGCGGTCTCGCCGGTCGACACGTCCGCCCAGGCGAGGGCGAAATCGGTCTCGCCGTGCCGCACCATGCTGAGCGAGGCGAGGTACGCCGAGCCGCGGGTCGGCAGCAGGTCGTCTTCGGTGATGGTGCCGCGGGTCACCAGGCGCACCACGTCGCGCTTCACCGGCGATTTCGAGCCACGCTTCTTGGCTTCGGCCGGATCTTCCACCTGCTCGCAGATGGCGACGCGATGGCCGAGGCCAATGAGCTTTTTGAGGTAATCCTGCGCCGCGTGGATCGGCACCCCGCACATCGGGATATCCGCCCCCTGGTGCTTGCCGCGCTTGGTGAGGACGATGCCGAGTGCCTGGCTGGCGATCTCGGCGTCCTCGAAGAACATCTCGTAGAAATCGCCCATCCGGTAGAACAGCAGGTACCCCGGATTGACCGCCTTGATTTCGAGGAACTGCGACATCATCGGCGTGATGGGCGCGCTCTCTAGGGCATTAGGGGCAGAATAGGGCGCTTGGTCCATCGGCTCGGCAGCAAAGACAGGGAGGCCGGGACGTTAGGGGGTTTGGGGAGAGCGGGCAACTGAGTCGGGGTCGCGCTCCACAATGACACAATAGGAGCCGGTGCGAGCTGACCCCCACCCCTGTCCCCTCCCCCTAAGAATGGGGAGGGAGACCAAAACACTGGCGTTCGTGGGGAGCGTCTCCCTCCCCATGTTTAGGGGGAGGGATCAAGGGTGGGGGTCAGCCCCGCACCAGCCCCTCAATACCGATCGCTCGGATCCCGCACCGGCCGGTAGACGAAGTCCGAAAACACCGCCGGCTTCGCCGTCCCGTTCAGGTCGCTTGCCGCCATGCCGACAAAGGCGCCGGTAAAGCTGCCGTGCTCGGCATGCCCGCCGCATTCATCCGAGAGGATCGAAGCGTCGAGCGTGCCGCCGACCGGCTGCCAGTTGCCGGCCGCCCTGGCGTCGCCCGCGGCGTAGAAGAACTGCAGCTTCGGGCCACGGATCTCAATCTTCAGACGCACCGGCCCATCCTGCGGCAGCGGCACCGGGGCCGCTGGGTAGCTGAGCTTGCCGTCCGGGTGGCTGGCGAGCGAGCTCATGATCAAGAGCTCGCGCTTGCCGTCCGAATGGGCGGTGACGGTGAGATAGTGGAAATTGTAGCGGCCGTAATAACCCGTTATGCCCGCAAACTGGCGCTCATCCACCGGCGCGAAATCGAGCGTCACTTCGGCATCGTAGGAGAAATGCGTCTGCCGCCGGGCGACCAGCGCCTGCTCGAACCAGCTGCCGATCGACTCGCGACCGAACAAGGTCAGCTGGTTATCGCCCACCGAGAAAATGCGCTCGGTTTCCGGCGTCCGGAGCCACTGGAAATCCGGGTGCAAACTATCGAACTGGTAGCGCTGCTCGGCCCAGTAGCTGCTGTCGTCGCGGGCTCCCGGGATTTCCACCTCGAGCGAGGGGACCGGGCCGTTCTTCACCCACAGCCAGTCATCGGCGCCCCAATAGGCTTCCTGGATGCCGGTCTCGCGGCCGAGCACGCAGCGGCGCTTCTGGGTGGTCGGGCGACCCATCAGGTGGACGAGAAAGGTCTTGCCGTCAGCCGTCTCGACGATATCGCCATGGCCGGCCCGCTGCACCGGGTTGAGCGGCGCATCCTTGGCGGTGAGGATGTGCTTCTGCGGATGGGTCTCGTACGGCCCGTCGATCTGGCGCGAACGGGCAAGGGTGACGGCGTGCTCGTAGCCCGTGCCGCCCTCGGCAGTGAGCAGGTAATACCAGGGCCGCCCGTCCTTGCCGTTGCGCTTATAGAGATGTGGGCCTTCGACCAGCTTCAGGTCGGTGCCCTGGTAGATATTCTTGATCGGCCCGACGAGCTTGCGCTGCCCATGGTCATATTCCTGCAGCGCAATGCCGGCGAACAGCAGCGGCCGGGTCCTATGGTCCCATAGCATGTTGACGAACCACTTCTTGCCGTCGTCGTCATGGAACAGCGACGGGTCGAACCCCGAGGAGTTCATATAGACCGGGTCGGACCATGGCCCCTCGATGGTGGGCGCGGTGACGAGGTAATTATGCGCGTCCTTGAACGAGCCGTCCTTGCGCTTCACGTCGGTGTAGATGAGGAAGAACTGTTCGCCGTCATGGCTGAGACAGGGCGCCCACACCCCGCACGAATCTGGATCGCCCCGCATGTCGAGCTGCGATTTGCGGCTCAGCGGCCGGGTCACCAGCTCCCAGTTGGCGAGATCCTTCGAGTGATGGATCTGCACGCCCGGGTACCACTCGAAGGTGGAGGTGGCGATGTAATAGTCGTCGCCGACCCTGAGGATCGAGGGATCGGGATTGAAGCCGGGGAGGATGGGATTGCGGATGGTGGGCATGCTGAATGGAACTCTAGAAGGTGGATAGTTCGCCCGCACCCGGGCAGTACGTTTCGCAAAGGGCATCGAAGTCTGACGCGGCCATCTGGTCCTCGGTGCCAGCCCCACCCGGCGCGGCCATGAAACGCACCGATCGGTGCGTTCCATCCTTGCCTGCGATTGCCACGATGCCGCTGAAGCCATAGCCACTGCCGAGGCCAGGTATGGTCCAGCTATGCATCCGGACCGCTGAGAACTGCAACTCGGCTTGCTTGCCAAGAGACTTCAGCAAGGCTTGCCTTGCGAGCTTGCGACTAAACTCCTCAGCTGACTCGGCCATCGGCTCACACGAACCGGTTGACCAGGTTCTCGAGATATTCCTGCTGGCCGGAGCGGGGTTCGGGGTTGATGTTGTCGGCTTCGACCCACTGGGCGATCTCAGCGAGCGTGCGTTCGCCTTTCAGCATCGCGGCGGCCCCCTTCTCGTTCCAGCCGGCGTAGCGGACGTCCTGTGCCTTGTCGAACGTGCCGTCCTCGATCATCGCGGCGGCGGCCTTGAGGCCGCGGGCCAGCACGTCGAGGGCGCCGACATGGCCATAGAGCAGGTCGGCCGGTTCGATCGACTGGCGCCGCACCTTGGCGTCGAAGTTGAAGCCGCCCTTGCCGAGGCCGCCGGCCTTGAGGATCTGGTAGAAGGCGAGCGCCATCTCGCCGGGGTTGTTGGGGAACTGGTCGGTGTCCCAGCCCGACTGCAGGTCGTTGCGGTTGGCATCGACCGAGCCGAGGATGCCGAGCCCGCCGGCAACCGCCAGCTCGTGCTCGAAGCTGTGGCCGGCGAGGAAGGCGTGGCCGACTTCGATGTTGACCTTGACCTCTTTCTCGAGGCCGTAGGTTTTGAGGAAGCCGTAGACCGTCGCGACGTCGTAGTCATACTGGTGCTTGGTCGGCTCCTGCGGCTTGGGCTCGATCAGCAGCTGCCCCTTGAAGCCGATCTTCTTGGCGTGGTCGATGACCAGCGACAGGAAGCGGGCGGCCTGGTCCTGCTCCTGCTTGATGCGGGTGTTGAGCAGCGTCTCGTAGCCCTCGCGACCGCCCCACAGCACATAATTGGAGCCACCCAGTTCATGGGTGATCTCCAGCATCTCCTTCACCTGTCCGGCCGCATAGGCGAAGACGTAGGGGTCGGGGTTGGTGGCGGCGCCCGCCATGTAGCGGCGGTTGGAGAACAGGTTCGCCGTGCCCCAGAGCAGCCTGGTGCGCGAGCTCTGCATCTTCTTGGCGAAGATGTCGGTGATGGTCCTGAGGTTCTTGTTGCTCTCCTTGAGCGTCGCGCCCTCGGGGGCGACGTCGGCGTCGTGGAAGCAGAAGAACGGTGCATCGAGCAGGTCGAACAACTCGAAGGCGACGTCGGCCTTGATCTTGGCGCCCTCGAGGCCCTTGTCATACCACGGACGGTCAAAGGTGCGGCCGCCGAACGGGTCGCCGCCTTCCCAGGCGAAGGTGTGCCAGTAGGCGATGGCCGGCCGGATGTGATCTTCCATCCGCTTGCCCATCACCAGTTCGTCCTTGTTGTAGAACCGGTAGGCGAGCGGGTTTGCGGATGTGGGTCCTTCGAACTTTACGGGCTTCAGTCCCTTGAAGAAATCAGTCACTTACGGGCCTCCTCGATGGCGGGGTAGAGAGCGCGGTAGCGCGCATATTGATCGGCATAGGCAGTCTTCAAGCCGGCGTCGGGTGTGATCACCCGTTTGATCGCCGGCATGGTCATGATCTCCGTGGGGTCGGCGCCTTCGGCGGCGCAGAGGCCGAGCCGCGCGACGCCCAGCGCCCCGCCGAAATCGCCGTCCTCGGGCAGCGCGATCTCGGCATCGAGGTTGGTGGCGATGAGCTTCAGCCACAGTTCGGATTTCGAACCGCCGCCGACGGCGAGCAGCCGGCCCATCTCGGTGCCGGCGTCCTTGAGCACGCGCTGGCAATCGCGGAAGGCAAAGGCGACGCCTTCCATCACCGCCTGGGCCAGCAAGGCCGGATCGGTGGAATGGCTGAGGCCGGTAAAGCTGCCGCGCGCCGCGGCATTGTTGTGCGGCGTCCGTTCGCCCGAGAGATAAGGCAGGAAGATTTCCTCGCCCGGGCCCTTGAACCCGGCCTCGGCGGCGCCGGCAAGCTTCGCCGGATCCTGGCCGGTGATCTTGGCCAGCCAGTTGAGGCTGTCGGTGGCCGAGAGGATCACCCCCATCTGGTGCCAGGTGTCGGGGATGGCGTGACAGAAGGCGTGCACCGCGCCCTTGGTGTTGGGGCGGAAGCGATCGTTCGAGACGAACAGCACGCCCGAAGTGCCGAGCGACACGAAGCCTTCGCCCGGCTGGATGGCGCCGATACCGCAGGCCGCTGCCGCATTGTCACCGGCGCCGCCGGCGACCACGACGTCATCAGCCATGCCCCAGCGGCTGGCGAATTCGCGCTTCAGCCTGGCGGAGGGCGCAGACCCTTCGACCAGCCGCGGCATGTGCGAGCGGTTGAGCCCGGTGAGCGCCAGCAGTTCGTCCGACCAGTCGCGCTTGCCCACATCGAGCCACAGTGTGCCCGAGGCATCCGACATTTCCTCGATATGCTCGCCGGTCAACAGCAGCCGGATATAAGCCTTAGGCAGCAGCACCTTGGCGATCTTGGCGTAAATCTCCGGTTCGTGCTTCCTGACCCAGGCAATCTTCGGTGCGGTGAAGCCGGGCATGGCGATGTTGCCGGCGATGTCGCGCAGCGCCGGCAGCGCCGCTTCCATCTCGGCGCATTCGGCAGCCGAGCGGCCATCGTTCCACAGGATGCAAGGGCGGAGCACCTGGTCATTCTTGTCGATGAGCGTGGCGCCATGCATGTGGCCCGAAAGCCCGATGCCCCGGACCTTGGCCAGTTCCGATGGATGCGCCTTCGACAGCTTGTCGATCGCTTCGAACGTGGCGTTCCACCAGTCGGCCGGGTTCTGTTCGGACCAGCCGGGGTGCGGCCGGGTGGGTTCGACCGCCTTTGCCGTGGCCTCGCCGAGCGGCTGGCCGGCCCGGTCGATGAGCAGCGCCTTGACGCCGGAAGTGCCGATATCAATGCCGAGATAGGTCATGAGGCACGTACCTCAAGACCGCGCAGACAGAACATGCCGTAGTCCTCCCGGGGCGTCGTTATGATGGATTACCCTCTGGGGAGATTGTCGCGCAGATAGAGACCGATTTCAATGGGGGCGGGGCGCCGCTCGACATCCTGCCCCAGCGCCAGGGCGCGGGCGACGGCGAGCGCCGCGGCGATTTCGCCATCCGGGTTCTGGTCGATCACCACGTCGATGGCGCCGCTGGCGAGCCCGATGCGGGTAGCCTCTGTGAGTTCGTGCGCCACGACGCGCACCTTGCCGGTCTTGCCGGTGCGCTCCAGCGCCCTGAGCAGCCCGGCATAGCCGCCGCCCATATTGTAGATGCCGGTGAGCGGCTGCTTCAGCAGCTCGATCGCCGCTGCTTCGGTCTTGATATCATCGTCAAACCCCTCGAACGGACCGACGATCTCGTGCCCGGGGAACTCGGCGCGCAGCACAGCTTCAAACCCCTCGCGCCGCTGGTGGTGGTCGGCGAGGCTGAGCGAGCCCGCAATGAGACCGATCCCGCCTGCCGGGCAGAAGCGGCCGATCAGCGAGCCGGCGGTCCGTCCTGCCGCCACATTGTCGATGCCGACGAAATGCCGGCGGGCCGAACCGGGCAGGTCGGAGACCAGCGTCACCACGGCGATGCCGCGGCGCGACGCCTGGTCGATGGCGCGGCGCACCTTATCGTCCTCGGTGGCGACGACCACGGCGCAGTCGCAGCTCTTGGGGTCGAGGCTGCCGAGCGCGCCGGCCAGCGCCGAAGCGTCGAAGGCGTGCACCAGTTTGGTGGTGATCGACAGGCGCTCGCCCTTGGTGGTGCGGGCCCGCCGGGCGATGGCGTCGACCAGCCCCAGCATGAATTCGTTGCGGCCATCGGGGATCAGGAAGGTGACGCCGAGATCGCGGGCTCGGGCCAGCAGCGAGGCCGAGAGGTCGCGGCGGAAGTCGAGCGCCTTGATCGCCTCGGCCACCTTGTCGGCGGTTTCGGTGCGCACGCCGGGGCGGCCATTGAGCACGCGATCGACCGTCGCCAGCGACACGCCGGCCTCGCGCGCCACATCGTGCACGGTGGCCCGCCGCTTCACTTCGTCCATCGCCTCCCCCTCTCCGGCTTCCGCTCGTAGTTCCGCTCAGTCTTCCGCTTCTTGCGGATTGCGGTTATCAACCCGTCGCACGAAAGAGGAGATAACGGCAATGAGCGTCGCGGTGGAAGAGTTCGGCAGCTTCGATGGCAAGCGGGTCGAGCAGTTCAAGCTTCGGAGCGACACCGGGGTCGAAGTCGACATCATTTCGTGGGGTGTTCTGGTCCGCGACTGGCGCGTGCCGGTGGCCGGCGGTCTTCGTTCGGTGGTGCTCGGCTACGACAAATTCGACAGCTATCCTGCCCATTCGCCGTATTTCGGCTCGCTCGCCGGCCGAGTCGCCAACCGCATCAAGGATGCGAAATTCACCCTCGACGGCGCGACCTACCAGCTGAAGACCAACTTCGTCGGCCATACCCTGCATGGCGGGCCGGAGGGTATCGGCCGGCTGGTGTGGGATGGCGAGGCGGACAGCGCCAACAACGCCGTGCGTTTCACCCTTGATTCGCCCGACGGCGCCATGGGCTTTCCCGGCAACGTCAAATTCACCGCCACCTATACGCTCACCGGCAACCGGCTGCGCCTCGATCTTGCCGCCAAGGCCGACCGCCGCACCCCGATCAACGTGGTGCAGCACCAGTATTTCAACCTCGGCACCGGCCCCGACGTGCTCGACCACAGCTACAAGATCGACGCTGCGGCCTATACCGAGCTCGGCGGCCCGCTGATCCCGACCGGCGCCATCTTGCCGGTCGATGGCACCATCTGGGATTTCCGTCAGGGGCGCAGCATGCGCGACGCCGCCGGCAAGCCGATCGACTATGACGGCAACGTGGTACTCAACACCGACCGCCGCTTCGAGGATCCGGTGGCGGTGGTGACCGGGCCGGATAAGCTCCTGACCCTGAAGCTCTATACCGATCGGCCGGGGCTGCAGGTCTACAACTCGGTGACCACTGACGTCTCGGCCGAGGGCAAGCACTATGGCAACCATTGCGGCTTCTGCCTCGAAGACCAGGACCTGCCCGATGCGGTGAACCACCCGCACTTCCCCTCGACCATCTACGGGCCGGACCGCGACTACAGCCACCGCGTCGATATCGAGATCGCCTGATGGCGGCCTACGTCGCCCTGATCCGTGCGATCGGTCCGGTGACGCACGCCAAAATGAAGATGGCGGCGCTGCGCGATGCCTGCGCCGCCGCCGGCCTGGATGACGTCTCGACCATCGGCAATACCGGCAACATCATCCTGCGTTCCGGCCTGACCCTGGCTGCCGTGCGGAAGCTCGTTCAGGGCGCCGTCGATGGTTTCGGTCTCGGCCCGGCCAACGAAGTGTTCGTCGTCAAGCCGAAGGATATGGCCGTTGTGGTCACGGCCAACCCGTTCCCCGAGGTCGCGGCACAGCGTCCGCACGAGCTTGGCGTCTGCTCCTTCCACAAAGCGCCCGACTGGACGCCGCTTGAGGGTTGGGACGGGCCGGAGCTCCTGGCGATGGTCGGCGCACAGCTGATCGTTGCCTATCCCAAGGGCATCAGCACGACGAAACTCAATATCGAAAAGCGCCTCGGCGCCCGCATGACGCAGCGCAACTGGACGGTGTTCGCCGGCCTTGCCGGCAAGGGCGCGGCGCTGGCGAAGGCCTGAGCCTACAGCTCCGCCCTCGGCATCGGACTGGCCTGCCCCAGGCGGGGCTCGGTACCGGCGAGGAGCCGCCGGATGTTGGCCCGATGCCGCACGATCACATAGAGGCCGCCGGCGATCACCAGCAGCCGATAGGGCAGCGGTTGCTCCAGCACCAGGACCAGGACGATCGCGGCAGATGCCGCCAGCACCGAGCTGAGCGAGACGATTCGCGAGGCGGCCAGCGCCACGCCGAACACTGCCAGCGCGCCGAGGCCGACCGGCCACGACAGCGCCAGCACCACGCCCAGCCCCGTTGCGACGGATTTGCCACCGCTGAAACCGAGCCACACCGATCGGCTGTGTCCCAGCAACGCGGCGAGGCCGGCAAGGCAGATTGCCCAGGGCAGCAGGTTTTTGAGATCGAGATCGGCAGGTGCCACGGCCGATGACAGCCATTGGGTGAACCAGCCGGCAAAGGCGACTGCCGCCGCACCCTTCAGCACGTCGACCACAAGCACCGCGAGCGCCGGCCATTTCCCCAGTATGCGCAGGACATTGGTTGCGCCGGTCGATCCCGAGCCGTGCTGCCGGATGTCGATGCCCTTGAGCAGCTTCCCGGCGAGGTAACCGGTGGGCGTTGCGCCCAGCAGATAGGCGACCGCCAGCCCAGCGGCGCTCGCCATCCAGAAAACCATCTGATCCACTGTGACGCTCCGGTTCGGCCCATCATCGCCGCTTGCCCGCCTCCGGCGCAACAGTTCCGCGCCGGCATTCACCGCACTGCTGACAGCATCTGGCAGCAGGCTTCAGGCATCGATCTCCGCATACCCAATGTGGAGACGAGTGCATGACCCCTTTCACCATCGCCATTGCCGACGCCGACATCGCTGACCTCAAGAGCCGGCTGCAACACGCCCGCTTTCCCGATGAAGTTGCGGATGCCGGCTGGGATTACGGCACCAGCCTCGCCTTTCTCCGCCGCTTCGTCGCTTACTGGGGCAGTGAGTTCGACTGGCGCGCCGCCGAGGCGCGACTCAATCGCTATTCGCAGTTCACCGAACTGGTCGACGGCGAGACAGTGCATTTCGTCCACGGGCGCGGCAAGGGCGCTGACCCCGTGCCGCTGCTGCTGACCAATGGCTGGCCGAGCAATTTCGTCGAGCTGCTGCCATTGGTCGACCGGCTGACCGCCGAGATCGACGGTGTGTCGTTCGACGTGATCATCCCTTCGCTGCCCGGCTACGGCTTTTCCGGCCGACCCAGCCACAAGGGCATGAACATGACCCGGACGGCAGAGCTCTGGGCCAGGCTGATGCAGCGGCTCGGCTACCCGCGCTTTCTCACCTCGGGCTCGGATCTCGGTACCGGCGCGATGCTGGGCCTGGTGCGGCACCATCCTGACCGGCTGCTCGGCGCGCACTACTGCAATGTCTTTTCGGGCTATCCAAAGCCGGACGATCCGACGCCGGAGGAGGCCCGGTATTTTCAGCAGGTCGCCTATACCGGCTTCGTTGAAGGCGCCTACGCCCTGGTGCACGGCACCAAGCCGACGTCGCTGGCGATGGGGCTGAACGATTCGCCCGCCGGGCTTGCCGCGTGGATCCTCGAGAAATTCCATCGCTGGGGCGATACGGGCGGCGACATCGAACGCGTCTTCCCGTTCGAAACGCTGGCGACGCTGCTCTCGGTCTACTGGTTCACCCAGACCATCGGCTCCTCGGTGCGGCTCTACAAGGAAGCCTTCGCCGATCAGGAGATCATGACGCCGATGCCCCGGCACGACGTGCCGCAGGGCGTGCTGGTGCCGGCCGACTGCGACCTGCCGGCGCCGCGCGCCTGGGGCGAGCGGAACCTCCAGAACCTCCTCCACTGGAACGAAGCGCGGCAGGGCGGGCACTTTCCGGCGCTGGAAGTGCCCGACGTGCTGGCCGATGACATCCGGGCGTTCCATCGCGAAATCACACGGCGCAGCTAGCGCTTTTCGTCTGGGGTGGTCGTCAGCGCGGCCACCTCTTTCGCCGCCCGCTCCACCACCGCCGCATCGGTGCGGTAGAACCAGAAGCGGCCACGTTTTTCGAGCACCAGCAGGCCGGATTTCCTCAGCACCTTGAGGTGCTCCGAGACGGTCGCGAGGGAAAGCGCGGAGAGCGCTGCGAGCTCGCCGGCCGCCTTCGCCTCGCCCTTGCAGGCCGCAACGAATTCGCGCCGGTCGGGATGCGACAGGGCGCGCAGCACTTCGTCGAGGTCGAAATCGTCGATCTCAGTCAGCCCTGGATCAGGGTGAGGAGGTTCCCCGCGGGGTCGCGCACCTGCGCCTTTTTCACCCAGCCGTTGTCGACCACCGGCATGGCAATGGCGCCGCCCTCGGCTTGGGCGGCTTCGAGCGCCTTGCCGAGATCGGGCACCACGATGCCGAGGGTCAGCGAAGCGGTTTCCGCCTCGACAGCGCGCCATCCGGTCCGCCCGCGGGCGTTGCGATCATGCCGTAGCCCGGGCCGCGTGGCGTCACCTGCCAGCCGAGCACGCCGGAATAAAAGCTCTGCAACGCCCCGAAATCCGGACCGGCAATATCGAAATGGCCGATGCCGTTGAGGCTGTGCGGTTTGCCGCTCATCGGGATCTCCTGTCGTTGGCATCAACATATTTCGTGATATCCCGAAATGTCAATCGCCGCTGCTGACAGGCTCTGGCAGCAGCACCGTCGCATGGTGCAGCGCGCCGAATATCGGTAGAACCGAAGGACCTGGGAGATGATTGCTTGGACAAGACCGAACGCCTGTTTTCCGTCATGGACGCGCTGCGCCGTCACCGCCGCCCGGTCACCGCGGCAGCGCTGGCCGAGGAGCAGGGCGTCTCCGTACGGACGCTCTATCGCGACGTGCAGACGCTTATCGGGCTGGGCGCGCCGATCGATGGCGAGGCCGGGGTGGGCTACATGCTGAGGCCCGGCTTCTTCCTGCCGCCGCTGATGTTCACGCCAGAGGAGCTCGAGGCTTTGGTGCTGGGCGGCCGCTGGGTGCAGTCGCAGCCCGATGCGGGCCTTGCCGGCGCCGCAAAGAACGCCCTGGCCAAAATCGCCACCGCCTCGCCGGACGACCTGCGCGACCGCATCAAGGATACCGGGCTCTGGCCGGTGCTGATGCGCGGGCCACAGGAGCCGACCCCGGTGCTCGGGCTGGTGCGCGCCGCGATGCGCAACGAGAAGGCGCTGCATATCGGCTATGCCGACGAGAGCGGCAGGCAGTCCGAGCGCGACATCTGGCCGGTGCAGCTCGCCTATTACGAAGGCAAGCAGATCGTCGCCGGCTGGTGCTGCATGCGCGAAGCCTTCCGCAATTTCCGCACCGACCGCATCGTCTCGGCCGCCGAGACCGAGCAGCGCTACGGCCGCCGCCGCCTGCAACTGGCCAAGGAATGGCGCGAGGAATGGGCTCGGCAGCACCCGGACTGGGCGAGCCAGCCGGGACCGTAGGCCGTCTTCTGCCGCCGGGTGACAACCCGCCGAGGGTGGACAGATCGGTGCGGGAAGAGCACCCCCACCCCTGTCCCCTCCCCGCAAGGGGGAGGGAGACGCCACCACCAGCGTCAGTGTTTTGGTCTCCTCCCCCCTTGCGGGGGAGGGACAGGGTGGGGGGTGCCTTCTGCGCCGTGGTGTTCGCCCCGATCAAGTTCTCTCGGCTCCTGCCGCACTCTGTCAGCAGGGTTGGCCGACAACCTCCCTCAACGGCGGGACTGGCCCGCCAGAACTGAGGGACTTTCAAAATGACGAAGATGAAACAGACGCTGGCAGCCGCGCTTGCCGCGACCCTGATTGCCGCCGCCCTGCCGGCAGCAGCTGCATCGCGCGAGGAAGTGGTGCGGTTCGAGGTCGACGGGCAGACGGTGGTCGGAACGCTCACCTTGCCCGAGACCGACGAGCCCGCCCCGGTGGTGCTGATGCTGTTCGGCTTTCTCGGGCATCGCGGCGAGTGGGCGATCACCGGGACCGAGGAAGGGCCCTATGCGCGCGCTGCCAGGCTCTGGGCCGACCGCGGCATCGCCAGCCTCAGGATCGACTATCGCGGCTCGGGCGACAGCGCCGGCAGCTTCGCCGAGGCGACCGTCAGTTCGGAAGCCGCCGACGGCATCGGCGCCATCGCCTTTCTCAAGGCCGATCCGCGTCTCGACGGCGAGCGCCTCGCCGTCCTCGGCTGGAGCCTCGGCGGTCCTGTGGCATCGGCAGTGGCGAGGACAAGCCAGCCCGACGCGCTGGTGCTGTGGAACGGCGTCAACGATCCTATGGCAACTTTCACCGGCTTCTTCGGCAACGAGGTGATGGCTGCGGAGCCGGAAGGCGCCCCGCTCGATGTGACCATGCCCTGGGGTCAGCCGATCCAGCTGGGCCGGCCGATGATCGCCGAGCTCCGGGCGCTGGATCCGGCGACCGAACTCAGTGGTTATGCCGGCCCGCTGCTGGTCGCCCAGGGCAGCAACGACGTGCTGGTCAGCGCCGACGGCGTCGAGCGGCTGATCGATGCGCATGCGGGCGACGAGCTGGTGTGGACGGCGGCGATGGACCACGTCTTCAACATCGAGGCGGGGCCGGAAACCCTCGATGCCCTGATCGTCGCCACCGGCGATTTTCTCGAGGCGCGCCTGCTGCGCCGATGACTCTCGAAATCCCCGCCTCGTGCGGGGATTTTTGTTTCATCACAACGAGATAACGCTGCTGCCACGCCCTGTCAGCAGGATGGGCGCAAGGTCTCCTCAGACGCCGGGCCATGGTGGTTCGGCGCGAAACGGGAGCCGACAATGACCGATCTGGATCGCAGGAGCTTCTTGAAGGCCGCAGCTGCGGCGGCAGTCGTCCCGGCGCTCGGCGCCTTTGTTTCCCATGCAACCGGAGCAGACGAAATGACCATCACCCCGTTCAAGGTTCAGCTGTCCGACGACGAGATCGCGGACCTGAAGGAACGCCTGACCATGGCGCGCTGGCCGCATGCCACGACCACCGACTGGAGCCGCGGCCAGCCGGTGGCCTTCATCAAGGAATTGGCCGACCAGTGGCTGAACCAGTTCGACTGGCGCACCTGGGAGGCCAAGCTCAATGCCTACCCGCAATTCCTCACCGAGATCGACGGGCAGACCATCCATTTCCTCCACATCAAGTCGAAGGAACCCAACGCCTTCCCGCTGATCCTCACCCATGGCTGGCCCTCGAGCGTCATCGAGTTCTTCGAGGTGATCGGTCCGCTGAGCGATCCGCGCGCCCATGGGCTCGATCCGGCTTTGGCCTTCGATCTCGTCATCCCCTCGCTCCCCGGCTATGGCTGGTCGACGCCGCTGGCGGCGCCCGGCTGGGATACCGCCAGGGTGGCCAAGACCTGGGATACGCTGATGCAGCGGCTCGGCTACAGCCGCTATGGCGCGCAGGGCGGCGATGTCGGCTCGCTCGTCGGCAAGGAGCTCGGCATCCTCGCGCCGGAAGGGTTGGTCGGCACCCACCTGCAGCAGATCTTCGCCTTCCCGACCGGCGCGCCGGGCGAGATGGAGAAGCTCACGCCCTTCGAGAAGGAGGGCTTCGCCAATCTCGACGGCTTCCTCAAATACAACGGCTACCAGGACATCCAGTCCAAGCGCCCCGGCACGCTCGGCTATGGCCTCGTCGATTCCCCGATCGGCCAGCTGGCCTGGAACACCGAGCTGTTCTTCGGCTTCGAGGGCGAAGGGGTGCAGTATGTCGATCGCGACCGCTACCTCGCGCATGTCTCGGTCTACTGGTTCACCGCCTCGGGCGGCTCCGCCGGCAACATCTATCTCGAGGATGCGCGCTCCGGCTCGGGCTATCGCGAGGAACGCAACGACACGCCGACCGGCGTCGCAGTGTTCCCGTGGGATTTCCGCTCGGTCCGCAGTTTTGCCGAGCGGGCCAACAACATCGTGCACTGGACCGAGATGCCCTCGGGTGGCCACTTCGCCGCGACAGACGCGCCGGACCTCCTGGTCGAGGACATCAGGACGTTCTTCGGCAAGCTGATCTAGAGCTGGCGGGGCAGGCCTTCGGGTCTGCCCCTACTGTCTGAGGACCGCTGCCAGCCGGTCGATATTCTCGTCATTGGAGCGGCTGACCAGCTCCCGCGCCGCGCGCTGCGCCTCGGCGCTCTCGAACGTCATACCGAGTGAGAACAGCGTCTTGCCGCCCGGTGCCGGCCTGAAGCTCAAGGTGAAATGCTTGCCCGAGTTGTGGTCGAATTCGACGCGCGCATCGGGCTCGATCGCGGTGAAACGCGCTTCGTTCTCATGCTCGCGTCCATCGGGATTGTGCAGCGTATGCCGCCAGATGCCGCCGACGCGAAAATCGAAGGCATGGATGGTGTCGCGAAACCCCTTGGGTCCCCACCAGGTGGACAGTACGGCCGGATCGGCGAAGGCCGCAAACACCGCCGCAGGCGAGGCGTTCAGCACCCGGCTGGTGACGATGTCGAAGCGGTGGTCGTGCACGGATGCCAGATCGTCCATCACGAGTCTCACTTAAGTCACGGCTTTAGTAAGTGCGGGCGCCGCCACGGTCAATGGGCTAAGCCAGGACTTTGGCGAATGTCCACCACCCGAGGCCGAGGCTCGCCAGAACCGCGACGTGCACGACGGCGATCAGCACGGTGACCGCGATGAAGCTCTGCTTGCTGGTCTTGTGGCGGAGCAGCTGCTGCGCGACGAGCCCGCCAGCGATGCCACCGATCGCATCGATGATGTGAAGACTTTGCTCTGTGACCCGCCAGCGGTCCGTTCTGGCCGCCCGCTTGTCGAACCAGTAGACGGTGATGCCGACCACCCCGAGCACCAGGTAGGCGATGGGCAGCCAGGCGGGCGCCCGACCAAGCAGATAATCGGCGAAGGCGAGCAAAACGATGATGCCGGCTGTCACCCCGCGCACGCCGATGCTCGGTGTGGCGGGCGTTGGGGCGCTACGGCGTCTCGCCTCCGCGTTGAGAGGGTTGGCGCCGGCGATCTTCACCTCCCTGGCAGCCAGCCGTCCATCGCTGCCACGGCCCAGTGCGAACGACACCCGATCGCCGGCGCGCGGTCGCGTGGCGATCCGGCCGATATCGCTGATATGCACGAAGCGCCGCTCGCCATCGTCTGCCGCGATGAAGCCGAAGCCGCGCTCGTCGTTCCACTGCACCAGTTCGCCATGCTGCCGAGCCATCGTTACGCGCCGAGCTCCGCTTCGCTCCACCCGAGCGCCGCCATGTCGTCGACCCGGTCGCGGAAATCGCTGGCGGTGAGGAACTCGTCGAGCTGCGGCGGTTTCACCGAACTACCCGCCAGCATGGCATGCACCTGGCCGCGGTGGTGGGTCTGGTGCATGAACAGATGCAGCAGCAGGTCGTCGGTGCGTTCCACCTGGATGCGTCCGGTGCGATGCACCCGCGTTTCGGCGGCGAGACGCGCATCGGTGAGGCCGGTGCAGAAGGCGAGCAGGCGCTGGTCGACCGCGAACTGCGCTGCCGCCAGCGGACCAATGGCGTCGAACGGCTCCTCCGGATCCCAGGCTTTGGGACCGAGCGTGCCGCCTTCCAGCGCATCGACGTAGAACCAATCGATGGTGAGGATGTGGTTGAGCGTCATCTTCAGGGTGGGAAAGAAGCTCGTCCGCATCGCCTCGAACTCGCCCGGCTGCAGCTTGAGGCACGCGGTAAGCAGCCGGTGGTTGGCGAGCCGGTTGTTCTGCGCCAGCTTGCGCATGATGCGGGTGGCGGTGCTCATCGCCTGTCTCCGGGTTCGGCGGGCTTCGTCGGCGCCGCCATGCCGTCTGCGACCATGCTGCCGAACAGCTGCGCCAACCGGTTACTGACCGGCGTGTTGGCGGTGGCGAGGACGCGCGACACTTCGCCCACGAGGTTCCCACTCAGGGTGTTGAGCAGCCCGGTGCCCTCGGCGGTGAGGGTCAGCACCTTGGCGCGGCGGTCATCCGGGTCCTCGGCGCGCGCGACGAAGCCGCGCTCCACCAGGGTGCTGGCGACCCGGCTCGCCGCCGGCAGCGACAGCGCCAGGGCGGTAGCGAGGCTGTTGATCCTCAGGGCCTTGTCGCGATCGAGCAGGTAGAGCGAGGCAACTTCTGCCAGCGACATATTCTCGTGCCGCAGGTCACGGGCGGTGCTCGACAGCAGTTGCGCCGACATCAGCCGCAGGAACTGCGCCATCGGGCTTTGCGGGTCGGCGGCAGCTATTACTTGCACATTTGGAACCATTGCAAATCCACAACTATTATGAATGCGCAATAAACACTGCACTCAAAGGCGGTTCAGTGGAAGCCCGTCATAAGGCCGCCGTCCAGTCATCCACCGGGAATACTGGACCGGCGACCGAATGACCGGCGCCGTCCCCTCCCGGCACCAGGAGACTGAAATGAACGTGACCAGATCGGCAAGCCTTGCCCTCGCGGCGATCCTTCTCAGCACCAGCCTCGCTTCGGCGGGTGGTATTCACATCCCGGGCCTCGGCGACTCGGGTTCGAGCGACGACTCGCACTCCATCGACATCTTCGACGATGCGAGGCCGGATAGTGATCCGCCAGATTTCGGCAGCATCTTCAACCCGCAGCCTGAGCTTGAGGTCACCGTCAATGAAGACCTCTTCGAGGTGCTCAATCCGCCGCTCGACGTCGTCGATCTGGGCATCGACATGGGCAACGGCGCGCCCGGCAAAGCTGGCAAGGCAAAGGGCAGCCAGCTCAGCGCCAACGTGAAGCTCGGCGCGGCGCTCAACTGCGTCGTCTCGGGGACGCCGAGCGAGTTCCCGGACGACCTGCGTATTGCCAATGCCGGCGTGGTGGCGCTGCCGGCTGGCACCCAGTTCAAGTGGAAGGCGGCGGGGATCAGCGGCGTCGCCAGCCTCGGCAAGACGTTGCAGCCGGGCAAGGCGCTCAAGCTCAGCAACGTGCTGCCGGGCGGCGTCGAAGCCGGCACCGTCTGCTCGGCCAAGGCAATCGGGCTTTGACCGACGGCGAGGTCCCGGTCGTCGCCGGGACCTCAGCCTGTGAACTTCGCCTGAACATGCTGCTCAATCCGGGTTCAAGCCGCGGCAGCGATACGGCGCCCAACGAGGCGGCAACCCCTGCCGCTCTAAGGGAAATCCCAATGCATAAGATGAACTGTATCGCCCTCGCGGCGATCACCACGCTGTTGCTCGGCACCGGCGTTGCTTCGGCCTACGATCCGATCGGTGGCCTCAATAGCGAAATCAGTCCCTCGCCGCAGGACAGCCTCAACGAAGCGGTGATGCCGACGACCGAAGATCATATCAACCGGGCGGTCCTCACCAACCCCGAGGCCGGCCTCAACGACGCCGTGCTTCGCGGCGCAAAGCTGCGGTTGGCGGTACGGAACGGCAGTCTCGCCCTCGATTGTCGCGTCGGTGGCGCCGATCTGCTGGTCGCCAATGTCGGCACCATCGATGTTCCGGCCGGCACCAAGCTGCGCTGGAGCGTCAAGCAACATGGCGCCCAGGGCTATGTTCAGCTCAAGCGCGGCCTTCAGGCCGGTGCGGATGTGCGCGTTGCTGACGTGCTCAACGCGGCGGCCAAGGCTGGCGCGCCCTGCTCGGTCAAGCCGACCGGGCTCTAGCGGCGGCCGGCCGCGAATCTCTGCCGGTACTGGCGCGGCGTCATCTGCTTCATCGCCTTGAACTGGCGGTTGAAATTGGCAAGCGAGTCATAGCCCACGTCGGAAGCGACGTGGGCTATCGGCCGTGTCGTAGCCGAGAGCAAAGCACAGGCTTCCCCGAGCCTGAGGCGGGTGATGTAGACCGATACGGGGCTGCGCACATGGCGCACGAACATCCGATGGAGGCCCGAGGCTGAGAGCGCCGCGACGTCAGCCAGTTCGCCGATCGCCAGTGGTTCCATGTAGCGCTGATGGATGACATCGAGAACGCGATCAATCCGGGTGCGATCGGCGGAGTGCTGTGGCACCGCAGCGATCGGGCTGGCCAGCGGCGTGGCGTCGCCGTCATCGGCCAGCCGGCGCAGGATATCGATTAGCACCGAGAGCCGGTCGGCGGCAGGACGGGCGAACAGCTCGTCGATCAGTGGCCGCACCGCCGCCGCCGCTCCATCCGAAAAGCGAAGGCCGCGTTGCGCCCGCGCCAGCAACTCGGCGACCCCACGCAATTCGGCCAGCAACGCGGTGAGCCCGGCGGCCCAATTCGGATGGAACCACATCACTCGCGCCACGTGCGGTGCGGCGGGGTTGCGCTTGTCGCGGCTGGCCCAGGTGTGCGGCAGGTTGGGGCCGATCAGCACCAGGTCGCCGTCGTCATAGTCGCCGATGTGATCGCCGATAAAGCGCTGGCCCACCGAGTTGAGCGTCAGCGTCAGCTCGAATTCCGGGTGGTGGTGCCACTGGAACGGGATGGCATCCTCGAGCCGACGATCGAGCCAGGCCCAGGAGGCGTCATCCGGCGGCATCACCTTCTCAAGAAGCGGCTTCATCGCGCCATCGTGGTTCCATCAACGCCAGAATAGTATCAGAATTCGCCGAAGCGCGGCAACATCGGCCGCCTCTACCGGCTTAGCCTCCTCGCATCGAAGCAATCCCCGAGGGGAGCATCAGATGGAGGATTATGATGTCGATGGCTCAGGGCATGGCACCGCAAGGCATGGCGGCTGGGATCAAGCGGGATTCGCATCCCACCACGCAGAAGGTCACGACGCAGCTCAAGGACATCAACAAGACCCTGCCGCTTAGGGTGCTGAGCGAAGCGGATTTCAAGCACTGGCAGGAACGCGGCTACGTGATTGTTCGCAACGCAGTCGACGCGGCGCATGTCGAGCGGCTCAAGGCCTTGCTCTGGGAATTTGAGGAGAAGGACCCCAACGATCCCGCGACCTGGTACACGCCGCAACGGCGCGACCACATCATGACCGAGCTCAACGGCACCGGCATGGTGGAGATCTACAACCACCAGTACCTGTGGGATAACCGCCAGCAGCAGCGGGTCTACGATGCCTTCGTCGATATCTGGGATATCGAGGAGCTGTGGGTGTCGATCGACCGCGCCAACCTCAACCCGCCCAAACAGGTGCCGGGTCCCAACCAGAACGGCTTCATCCACTGGGACAGCGATACCTCGCTCGACCCGCTGCCGATCGGCGTGCAGGGCGTGCTGAGCCTCGTCAAGCAGGACGGCGACATCGGCGGTTTTCAGTGCATTCCGGAGCTGTTCTACGATTTCGACACCTGGGTGAAGACCCAGCCGGCCGACCGCGATCCGATGCATCCCGATACTACCGGCCTCACGATCACCAATATCGAGATGGAGCCGGGCGACCTGATGATCTTCAATACCCTCTTGGCGCACGGCGTCAGGCCCAACCACTCGATCAACTCGGGCAACCGCGTGCGCATGGCGCAGTACATCTCGATGTTCCCGGCCAACGAGGACGACGTACTCGAGCGGGCCGAGCGGGTACGGCTGTGGCGCGAACTGGACCACCCCCAGCGTGACGCCTTCCCCGGCGACCCGCGCGAGTGGGAGAAAAAGCACGCCGAAACCGCCACGCTCACCGAACTGGGCGAGAAGCTGCTCGGGCTGCGCAGCTGGGGCTGAGCCGGTCGAGTGACAGAACGGCGAGGCGGCAGGCGACTGCCGCCTCGTGCTTCAGCGGCAGTCGGCCATGCTAACCAAGGCGTTGACCAGCAGCGGCGTCGCCGCGGTTTCGCCCCAGCTCTCGGCGTTGGGCGCGCCATTGGCCAGCACGTCGCGCACCAGCCCGGCATTGAGCGCCATCGGCTTCGAACAGCTGACATAGGGCTTGCCCTTGGCATCGGTGGCGTTGAGCAGCACGCCGGCCGACTCGCCGACTCCGCCCAGATAGGCCTGCAGCAGCTGCCCGGCATGCTGGTCGCTACCGGCGCGATCAAGCATCTGCATCACCTGCGCGACGGAGATTTGCCCTTTCGAGGTGCTCGATGTGGCGGCGATTGCCGGTGCGGTGACGGCGACCAGCAGCAGGGCGAGGAGGGACAAACGGATACGAGGCATGGGAAGCTCCTGTTGAAAAAGCGAACGGCGAGCTTGTTACACAGCGATTTCTTATTGTGCAACAATAACATATTGCTGTATGGCTTGCATGCCGATCCCGAGGAGCCATCAATGACGACCGCCCGACCAGCCGTTCCCGACGACGTCCGCCGCAAGCGGATTGCCACCCTGAGCCAGATGACGCGCGTCGCTGCGCTGGTCATCGCGGTGGCGCTGCCGCTTGCTGGCCTCGCCTATTGGGGCTTTGCGCCGGCCGAAGAACTGGCCGGCGCCGCGCTGGTGCCTCCCGCCTGGCTCACCGAGTTCGGACTGGGTCAGCGCCTGCTCGCCACCGCATTGGCGCTGCTGCCGGTGCTGCCGCTCAGCTGGGGGTTGCTGCGCCTGGCTTCGGCGCTCGAAGCCTTCCGGCAGGGCCGGCCGTTCGGGCTGGTCGCTGCGACCGGGATGCGCGATTTCGCCATCGGGGTGTTCGCCTGCACCGTATTGAAGCTGGTGTCGGGCGCGCTGCTGAGCGTGGTCTTGAGCTGGAAGGCGCCAGCGGGGCAGAAGCAGCTGGCCATTTCGGTGAGCTCCGACATGCTGCTGATGCTGCTGGTCGGCGCCGTGCTGACGCTGGTCGGCTGGGCGCTGGCCGAAGCCGCCGCCATCGCCGAAGAAAACGCGCAGTTCATCTGATGCCGATCAAGGTCAATCTCGCCGTGCTGCTGGCCGAACGCGGCATCAAGTCCAAGGATCTGGCGGAGTTCGTCGGCATCACCGAGGCCAACCTGTCGCTGCTGCGCCAGGGCAAGGTGAAGGGCATGCGCTTCGATACGCTGGAAGCGATCTGCATCTACCTCAAATGCGAGCCGGGTGACCTCTTGAAGTTCGTGCCGGGCGAGGCGGACGAGCCGAAGTCCTTAACTTGACGCGCTTTCGAACCGGAAAAGTCTGCAACTTTTCCTGAAGCGCTTTGGGAGGTTTGCCTTTGGCGCCGAACTCGGGGATGTTCGGCCCGAGGAGACATCCATGAAACTGCTGCACACCACGCTCGGGCCGAAGCGGGCCGACGAGCTCGGCATGATCCTGCCGCACGAGCACGTCTTCGTCGATCTGCGCACCCCCGATCAGCCCGGCTATGCCGAGGCCGACCCTCAGGACGTGGTGCGGGTGATGAGCCCCGAGATCGAGGCGATCAAGGCGCGCGGCATCACCGCGCTGGTCGAATGCTCGACCGGCGGCGTCGGCCTCCGCGTCGATATCGATCTCGCCGTCAGCCGCGCCACCGGCTTGCCGATCGTCGTCCCCACCGGCAATTACCGCGAACCGTGGATCCCCGACTGGGTGCGCGATGCCAGCGAGGCCGAACTCGAGGCGCAGATGTATCGCGATCTCGCCGAGGGGGTCGGCGATACCGGGGTCAAAGCCGCCTGGATCAAGATCTCGGCCGGCGATGACGGCATCACGCCCCTCGAGGCCAAGATCCTCCGGGCCGCGGCGCGGGCGGCGCAACGCGCCGGCGCGGTGATCGGCAGCCATACCATCAAGGGCCGGGTGGTGATGGACCAGCTCGATATCATCGAGGCCGAGGGCTATCGCGCCGACCGCTTCATCTCGATCCATACCCAGGAGGAGAAGGATTTCGGCCTCAACATCGCCGTGGCGCAGCGCGGCGCCTGGATCGAATACGACCATGTCGGCCGGGCCCCCGATGCCGCGGTGAGCGAACTGATCCTCCGCGCCCTCGATGCCGACCTCGGCTCGCAGCTGCTGCTCAGCCACGACCGCGGCTGGTACGATCCGGCGATCCCCGGCGGCGGCACCCCGACCCCCTACACCCATTTGAGCGACGTTATGCTGCCGCTGCTGCGCACCGGGGGGATCGATGAGGCGGTGATCCGGCAACTCACCGTCAGCAATCCGTTCGAGGCGTTTTCACGCTGACAACCCAGAATAGCGAATGGCAGCATGGCGTTGCCGGGGCTTGCCCGGCAGCTGGAGTGGCGTTAGAATTTCGTTAGGATCATAACTATCGAGGTTCCGCGATGAGCGCCGGGCCAAAGTCCTATTTCACCTCCATCCTCAAAGACGCAGGTATCGAACTCGGCGGCAGCCGGCCCTTCGATGTCACCGTGCATGACGACCGATTGTGGGGCCGCGCCATCAGCCACGGCACCCTCGGCTTCGGCGAAGCCTATATGGATGGCTGGTTCGATACCGATGCGCTCGACCAGTTCATCCACAAGCTGCTCGAGTACGACATCTATGCGCATCTGAAGCCCGATATCGGGCTGGCGCTGAGCTTCGTGCGCGGCAAGCTGCTCAACCTGCAGCGCGCCCACGTCACCGAGGTGGGTGAGCGGCACTACGACATCGGCAACGACCTCTATGCCGCCATGCTCGACAAGCGGATGATCTATTCGTGCGGTTACTGGGCCGAGGCGGCGACGCTCGACGCGGCGCAGGAGGCCAAGCTCGATCTGATCTGCAGGAAGGTCGGGCTCGAGCCGGGGATGAAGATCCTCGATATCGGTTCTGGCTGGGGTGGGTTTTTGAAGTTCGCCGCCGAGCGCTACGGCGTCGAAGGCGTCGGCATCACCATTTCGAAGGAGCAGGCAGCCTTCGCCGAGGCGAGCAAGGGCAATCTGCCGATCGAGACGCGGCTGATGGATTACATGGCGCTCGAGGGCCAGTTCGATCGGGTGATCTCGATCGGCATGTTCGAGCATGTCGGCTACAAGAACTACGAGGCCTATTTCAGCAAGGTCCGCGCGCTGCTGAAGCCCGACGGGCTGTTCCTGCTGCACACCATCGGCAACAACTTCACCTCCACCCACGGCGATCCGTGGACCGAAAAGTACATCTTCCCCAACGGCATGCTGCCTTCGATCAAGCAGATCGCCGCCGCCAGCGAGCGGCTGTTCGTGATGGAGGACTGGCACAATTTCGGCGCCGACTACGACAGGACGCTGATGGCCTGGTGGGCCAATTTCGACGCTGCCTGGCCCAGTCTGCGTGACAAGTACGGCGACCGCTTCTGGCGCATGTGGCGCTTCTACCTGCAGGTGTTTGCCGCCATGTTCCGGGCCCGCAACATCCACCTCTGGCAACTGGTGCTGAGCCCCGACGGCGTACGCGGCGGCTATCGCCGCATCTCCTGAGAACGGTTAAACAGGGCGGCATTGCCTGGGGAGCCAGATGCCGCCCATACTCGTTTCGCAGAACCTGACAATGCGGCCTGCGACCGCCGCAGACGTTGAGGCACGCTTGGCCCTCGGCGCCGAGCCCGACGAGAACCTGAGGCTCTATGGTGTGGAGCCGAACGGCGCGGCCTTCGGCCGTAAGGAAGCTGAGCGTTGGGTTGGCGCTCTCATCGAGCATCCCCATGCCTGGATCATCGAGGCCGCGTCGCTGCTCGGCTCGGTTCGGCTCGACCGGGTGGACCTGGTCGACAAGCGCGCCTCGCTCGCCATCGGCCTGCTGCGGCAACAGGATCAGGGGCGCGGCCTCGGCACCGAGGCGGCACGCCGGGTGCTCGAATATGGCTTTGACGAGCTCGGCCTGCACCGCGTTTCGCTGCGCGTTCTCGCCGGCAACATCCGGGCCATCCGCTGCTACGAGAAATGCGGCTTTCAGGTCGAGGGCAGGGAACGCGAGACGGTGTTCCTCGATGGCGCCTGGCGCGATGACCTGATCATGGGGCTGCTCAGCCACGAGCTCCCAAGGGAATAAACTCGGGTCCCGGGTGTTGTTCCCATCAGCCACCCAATGCGGTGGCTAGGGGGAGCATGGCCGAATGGAGACCCAGATGCCATTGAAATTGCTCACGAAGACTCTGACTGTGCTGGCTGGCGCGACGCTCGTCGTCGGCATGCTGGCCACCGCGCCGGTGCGCGCTGTCGATGGTGGCGGCGGCGGGGGGGGTGGCTACGAATCGAACTCCACCTCGCAGAGCGTGAGCGGGCCATCGCTCAACGATGCACGAGCGCTGATCCGTGCCCAGAAGTGGAAATCGGCGGCGACCATGCTGAAGCAGATCGTCCGCGCCGACCCGCGCAGCGCCGAGGCCAACAACCTGCTCGGCTACTCGCTGCGCAAAACCGGCGACTACAAGAACGCCCAGGGCTTCTACCTCAAGGCGCTCAAGCTCGACCCGCGCCACAAGGGCGCCACCGAATACCTGGGCGAGCTCTATGTCGAGATCGGCCAGCTGGCCAAGGCCAACAAGCAGCTGGCAACCCTCGAAAAGCTCTGCGGCAATACGAGCTGCAAGGAATACCAGACGCTGGCGAAGTTCATCGCCACCAAGAGCTGAGGCAGCTCAGCGGTTGCCGGCGTCGAGGACCGATGCCGGCAACCCTTCAGACCTGCGCCCGCGCTCTTCAGTGAGCCGAGCCCTGCGCGGCAGCCTGGATGGCGTCCGCGACCACGCTCGCCTGGGAAATGTAGAGCGCGTGACTGGCCGAAACCCTGGTGATCTGCGCGCCGGCGCGCTCAGCCATGTGAACGAGCATCGCCTGATCGAAGGACTGGTCTTCGGTCGCGATTACGGCCCAGCTTGGCTTGATCCGCCAGGCGGCGTTGGTCAGGGCGGTTCCGAACACCGACATGTTGATGGGCACCTGCGAGTCGCGCAGGAAGGCGGCTTCCTCATCGCTGAGGTCATGTGCGAAGCCGGCCTTGAACTTCTCGGGGTTGAGATAGCCGAAGCCGTCACTCTGCACATCGATCACGAAGTTGGGGGTTCCGGCGAAACCGACATACTGGTCACTGGTTGTCTGGCCCTTGTCCGGGGCAAGGGCCGAGACGTAGACGAGGCCCACCACGCGCGGGTGGACGCCCGCTTCCGTGATGACTGTTCCACCCCAGGAATGGCCGACCAGGATCACCGGACCATCCTGTCGGTCGAGTGCCCGTGTGGTTGCGGCGACGTCGTCTGCAAGCGAGGTCAGCGGGTTCTGCACGATGGTCACAGAAAACCCGCGCTGCGTCAGGTCATCGTGGACCCTGCGCCAGCCCGAACCATCGGCGAATGCGCCATGCACAAGAACCACATTCTTCACGGAGTTGGCATGCGACGTGTCAACCATTGGAGACTCCTCTCGTACCCATGACTGTTTCATTCGATCCGCAGTTTCGGCAGGCACCCGCAACTGCAAAATCGATGCTGAATCATAGCCACAGCGGCGAGAAAGGTGCTTCCGAACTTTGGTCCGGGGTGCGTCGTATCTTTCCACTATTCCATCGGTCCGGGGCGTCTTCGACACGAAAAGCCAAAAGACTGAAAGATTCTTCCGTCCTAGATCGCTGGAGGCTGTTGTTCCCGGAGCCATGCCGCAGCTCAGTGCGGAGCGGTGGCCTCGGAAGAGTAAGCATCCCCTACCACCGGCGGTTGATCAGGTTGTGCCCGAGCGGCAGCGCGAACATGAGCGTGCCTGCCACCTCGTGTACCAATGCCTCGCCACCAGTAGGCCAGCGCCAGCAACAACAGGACGGCAGCCGTGCCGGTGAGCGAGAGCCTGAAGAGAAGTTTTGCGGTTCATGTCGGTCTGGCCACCAAAGGCCAGGAGATCGCCGAACATGTACTGGAATTCCGTGCTCTCCCTGGGACGGCGGCAAGCCTGGCAGCCGCTCTTGCGAGCGACGCGGCGGGCGAGGTGGCGAGCTATCACCATGAAACGTCAGAAGTTCAACCGCGCTGCTCTCTGCGCCAGAAGCAGTCGCTCCCGATTGTCCGCCACGAGCCCCATCGTGCCTAACGACGAGCCCACGCGCAATGCAAGCAGTCGCCGCTGATCTCGACCGATCCGCGATAGATTTCGCCTCGTTCGCAACCCTACCCTTTCACGGCGCCTGCGGTCATGCCTGCGATGATCTGCCGATTAAAGAAGAGGAAGACGACGAGCGGCGGGATGGTGATCAACAGGATGTTTGTGAACAGCAGGTTGTACGACGTCTCGAACTGGCTCTGGAAGTTGTAGAGCGTCAGCTGCACGGTCGCGAACTGGTTGCCCGGCAGGTAGTACAGCGGGTTGGTGAAGTCGTTGAAGATCGTGACGGTCTGCACGACGATGATCGTCACCGTCACCGGCCAGAGCAGCGGCAGGATCACCCGGAAGAAGACATCGAGCGGCCGCGCGCCGTCGATGATCGCGGCCTCGTCGAGCTCGCGTGGGATCGTGGCGATAAAGGCCTTGTAGAGCAGCACGCAGAACGAGAGGTGATAGGCAACCTCGATCAGGATGAGGCCGTGCAGCTTGCCGAAGAGGCCGAGCCCCTGCAGGACCCAGATGGTCGGCACGACCGCCGGCGGGATCATCAGCCCGGCGAGGATTAGGAACTCGACGAGGCGGTTGAAGCGGCTCCGGCGGCGCGACAGGACGAAGCCGACCATTGCCGAGAAGATCACGAGTAGTGTCACACCTGAGACGGTGAGGATTGTCGAGTTGACGAAGGCGGTGATCAGCATCCAGTTGCGGGTCGAAGCGACCTCGACAATGTTCGCCCACAGGTTGTTCACCTGCGGCCACGAGAAATCGAGAAGGGCCGATTGCTGCTGGTCCTTGAACGCCATCAGCACGATGAAGGCGAAGGGCACGAGGAACACCACTGCCGTAACGATGATGGCGAGCACGCCCAGCCAGTAGTCCTTGATCAGCTTCATTCGTGGCCCTCCCGCCGGTTGAAGTAGGCCGTCAACGGGACGACGAGCAGCACGATGAACAGGAACAGCACCACGTTTCCGGCGGTCGAGAGACCGTAGAAGCCCGACTGGTACTGCTTGTAGATCACCGAGGCGATGACGTCGGATGAAAAGCCGGGGCCGCCACGCGTCATGGTCCACACGAGCTCGAAGGTCCTGAGACCTCCGATCAGACTGAGCGTGACGATCGTCACAGTGGCGGGACGGCAGAGCGGCAGCGTCACGTAGAGGAAGTTCTGCAGCTTGGAGGCACCGTCGATGCGGGCGGCCTCGAAATAGTCCTTGGGAATCGACACGATCCCCGCGATGTAGATCACTGTCGCCATGCCGACACCCTTCCACACATCGACCAACGCGACGGAGATGAGGGCAAGGCGCGGGTTGGTCAGCCAATCGGGGCCCACGATGCCGATAGCCGCAAGGGCCTGGTTGATGGCGCCCTCAGTGGGATGCATGAGCACCGTGAAGGTGATGCCGACGCCGACGGTGGAGACGACCACTGGAAAGAAGATCACCGCCCTGAGGTAGCCGCGAGCGATGATCTGCGAGGTCAGCAGCACCGCGCAGCCGAGCCCGAGCACTACCTTGAGGCTAGCACTGATCGCAGCGAAGGTCAGCGTGTTGACAAGGCCCTGCAGCAGGAACGGCTCGCGCAGGAACTGCGCGAAATTGTCGAGGCCGATGAAGGTGGCGTCGAACAGCGACCACCGCATCAGGCTGAAATAGAAGGACGACGCGGTCGGCAACAGGAACAGCACCACGTAGATGGCCGCCGCCGGGGCATAGAACCAATAGGGGTACAGCCCACCGGATTTGAACCGCGGCCTGGGCGTCGAACGCTGCGTCGCAAGCCCCGTCATCGACAAATCACTCATCGTCACCAACTGCTTCACGAGGAGCAACTCCGGACTGCTCCGGAGCTGCAATTGGGCGAGATTACCAGCCGGCGAGGCCGAGCTGCTGGGCCTGCTTGCGGACGTCTTCGTCATAAAGCTTGGCACCCTCTTCGGCCGTCATGATGCCGGAACCGACCGAGACGGTGATCTGCTCGAGCGCCGGGCCCTTGATGGGCGAGAGGAACTCCAGGGCCGGAGAGTTGTTACCGCTGTCCCAGAAGGGAAGCATGTCGGAGACGGCGGGCGCCGCACCCTCGAGCACGCAACCCTTGACCAGGAAGGGACCCGTGCCGCCGCCGGTGCTCTTGAGAATCTCGCAGCCTTCGGGACTTACAACGAAAGCCAGGAACTTCTTGGCAGCATCGAGATTGGGCGTGTTCTTCGACACATAGAGCGCCTGCGGCATCCAGGCCGTGAGGCCATTCTTGGACGCGTCATCGCTCGGCACCGGGAAGTAGCCGATATCCTTCAGCTGATCCGGATAGGTTGCTCCCATCGCCCGCAGCGCACCGCTGATGATTGGGTAGTGCGCGCCCTCTCCAGTTGCCAGCATGCGAATGCCGTCCTGGTAGCCGGCCGAGGCGAAATCCTTGTTGAACAGGCCGGCCTCATACACCTGCTGCAGCTTCTGGAAGCTGCGAAGCGCTGCCGCGTCGGTCGCGAATTTCGCCTTGCCCTCGGTGTAGAGCGTCGCGAAATCGGGCTCGGCCGCCTGGACATTGTAGAAGTCGGCGAGGATCAGTATCTGGCTCGTCCAACTGTCCTTGTAGGTCTGGATAATCGGGGCGATCTTGCCGTCTTTGAGAATTGCCTCATTGTTCGCGAGGAACTCGTCCCAGGTTTTGGGAATGGAGAGACCAAGCCGCTCATAGACGGGCTTGTTGTAAAGGATGCCGCCGGCAGAAGCGGTGCTGAATGGCGCCCCTACGATGGCGCCCTCCGGTGTCGAGACTACGCGCTTGAACGTCTCCTGCACATCTGCCTGCCATGGCTCGTTGCTGAGATCGGCCATGAATTGCCCGGGATTGAGTGCCCTGAGCAGCGAACCCGAGTTGTAGGTAAAAAGGTCCGTGATCGTACCCGTTGCAAGACGGGTCTTTACGAGGTTGCCCCCTTCCTCGCCGCCGGGCCTCGTTTCGATCTCGATGTTGACATCGGGGTTCGCAGCTTCAAAACCCGCCACGAGAGCCTCGAACCGCGTCAGCACTTCAGGCGAGTTGTCGACGAGCAGCGATAGGGTCACCTGCTGCGCATTAGCGCCCCCTGCAATCAGCGCCATCGCAAACAGACTGGCGCCCGCCAGCACGTTGCGGATCGATAGTTTAGCCATTCAAATCCTCCGTTATCTCCTCGTGCCCTCGTTCGCCGGGTTGGTCGCAGTCACTGTCTGCTGGAGGCGCACCGCCGCACCTTTCCCTGCTCCACCCCGCGCTTCTTAACGAGCGCATACCTGTCTGACTTAACCCACAAACTGTCTGTGTGCAAGGTTGCACATTCAACGTTGCACGTGCGCAATCTCAGGGCATGTTCGCCGCAAGCGGGGAGTCATGAACCAATTGCTTGGCCGGTGTAGCGTATTTGAACACGGCGACGTGCCGACCCGGCCCGACGATCGGGTGAGCGCCAACCATGATCGGCGCCCCGTCGAGCTCGGCGTCCCGATAGTCCGGAGAGAGGCGCAGCGTGCCCCGCGCTCCTGCGGGCACGACGAACTCGTAGCGAACCTTGTCACCCGTCAGCGTCCAGGACGCCGAAATCCGGCCCCGTATCGAGTCGTAGTGGGCCGCGACCGGGGACAATCCATCCACGACAGTTGGCGAGAAGATGACGCTTTCAAAGCCCGGCGCATGCTCGTCAGGCCGGAAGCCTGCGACGCCTTCCAACAGCCACTCGCACACGGCCCCAAACGCGTAGTGGTTGAACGAGTTCATCTGCGGATTGTAGATCGTGCCGTCGGCTTGGATGGCATCCCAGCGCTCCCACACGGTCGTTGCCCCCATCCGCACCTGATAGAGCCAGCCGGGGACATCCTCCTGCAGGAACACCTCACCGGCCAGGGCCCCCTCACCGACCTTTACCAAGGCCGGAAGCAAAGCCGGTGTCCCGATGAAGCCGGTTCCGAGCCTGCCTCCCGTCCGCATGATGGCGCTCCTGAAGTATCTCGTCGCCGCGGCCAGCTTGTCGCTCGGGACCAGGCCATGGAGCAGCGCCAGCGCGTAGGACGTCTGGTCGTCGTAGGCGAGTCGGCCGGAGGGGGTGACAAACTCGTTGCGGAAAGCAGTCTCGACTTCCGAACGCAGCTTCGACAGCCGCCGGGCGATCTCTGGTTCTCCGACGAGCTCGGCGGCTCGGACTGCGATTCCGAGGCTGATAAAGAGGTAGAGCGTTGCGGCCGCATCGTCGCCAATCGTCGGCAGCGGCTTGGAACTAGGGCCTTTGGGCTGAAGCCAGTCGCCAAGGCAGAAGCCGCGCGCTCCAGGCGTCGCAGGCGGACGCACGATCCCGTCCTTGGTCAACGACCAGACGAAATCGATCCACTTGAGCATCGCCGGCAGCGCTTCGGCCAGGATGTCTTTGTCGCCATATTGCAGGTAGAGCCGCCACGGAATGACAGTGATAGCGTCGCCCCACCCGGTCGAGCCGTACTGCATGCGCTTGCCCGGCTTCACGCGCACAATATGCGGGGACGTATGCGAGATGGCCCCGTCCGGCGCCTGGTCGACCATCAGCTCGCGGACATACTTGACCAGGAAGTCGTGGCTGTCCGCGAGATAGCAGGCGGTGCCGGCGAACACCTGTGCGTCGCCACTGAAGCCAAGCCGCTCGTCGCGCTGCGGGCAGTCGGTCGGCACATCGATGAAATTCGAGCGGTGCGACCAGATAGCGTTCTCAAAAAAGCGGTTCACCAGCTGGTTGCCGCTCGAGAACGAGGCAGTCGCCTCGGGGACGGACGAGATCGGCACGGACTGGATGCGCCTGACACGCGCGCTCCCGCTGATGGTGACGCGGGCGTAGCGGAAGCCCTGATAGGTGAAGTGCGGGCTATAGTCTGCGAGCCCCCGCTCGTCGAGGTGCAGCCTGATGATTGCTTCGGCGCTGCGGTAGTTGCCGTTGTAGAACTGCCCGTGCTTGTCGAGCACTTCGGCGTGCTCGATGAGAACCTGCGACGGCCCCTCGGCCGCGAGGCTGAGCCGAACGTATCCTGCGGTGTTCTGTCCGAAATCGTAAAGGGTGCGGCCCTCGCTGTCTTGCCACTGCTTCACCGGATCGAGCGGCCGAAGCTCGCGCACCGGATCGCATTCATGGGCAATGAGCTTGCGAGGATCGAAATCGACAACCTCGACGCCCTCTTGCGTTTCCGGGGCCAGGGTCGCGTCGAAGATCTCGCCGAAATAGATCTGCGACTTGCGGACGGGTGTTTCGCCGCTCCCCCACTGCTCATCGGTGCACACCACGATATCGGCCAGATCTGCCCCGCCTCTGATCTCGGCGATTGCGGAAACCCTGGTGCCCCAGATGTTCTTCCGCCGCTCCTCGATCCACATCAGCGGCGATCGGTACCAACCATCGCCGATCCAAATCGTAATGGTATTGGCGCCCTGCTTGAGCAGGCCGGCCACGTCGTAGACCTGATAGGAGAGCCTTGCGTCATAGTTCGTCCAGCCGGGCGTCAGTACGTCCTCGCCGACCCGCCGGCCGTTGATGAATGCCCAATAGAGCCCGAGGGCCGATATCCGGAGTACCTCGTTCCCGTTGAGCCGGGCGACATGGAACTCTCGGGTGATCTGGCTGGCCGGGGCGCCTTCGCCACCATCGGCCAGGGGGCGGATCATCTTGGCTGCCCAACCGATGGCCTCAACGCCTTTAGCCCCTTTGATCAATTCCGACCTCCCAACGCTCAAATGAAAAAACGTGCAAGGTTGCACACCGAGGTCGTGTAACGTCGTTCGAACGACAATACAACGGGCTGTTTCTACGGAAGGGAGTGGACTTGCGGGTGAAGGATAAGGCGGCATCGGCAGCGGAACCTCGCCGTTTGCCGAGAATCCAACAGTTCTGCTATCGACAGCTGAAGGGAGCGTGACATGAACAAAATCGAGCGAAATCGGCCTGGCCAAACCAACGGAAAGCCGAAGCGCGTCACTATCCTGCAGGTAGCCGCAGATGCCGGCGTTTCGTTCGCAGCCGTCTCGAAGGTGTTGCGCAACGCCTATGGGGTGAGCGAGTCACTTCGCGAGCGGGTGAACGCGTCGATAAAGAAGCTCGGCTACACCCCCAACACCGCCGCCCGCGGGTTGCGCGGACGCTCATTCGTCGTCGGCGTGGTCTTTCCCGATATGCGCAATCCCTTCCTCGCCGACATCTTTGCCGGCATCAGTGCGGGATTCGAGCGCACCCCCTACCAGGCGGTGCAAGGCATCGCCTCCCAATCAAACGAGCGCGACCTCACCCAGGCGATGATCGACATGCAGATGGATGGGCTCATACTCGTTTCGAGCAGCCTGTCCCCCGAACAGCTCACCGATCTCGGCAGCCGTATTCCAGCTGTCGCCATCGGCAATCGGCCTCTCGTCGAGACCACCTTCGACACCGTAAACAACAATGACGAGCAAAGCGGACGATTGGTCGTGCAGCATCTGGCAAAGCAGGGCGCCGAGCGCATCGCCATGCTGAGCCTTGAACATCCCACAGCGATGCGGATGCGTGAAAGTGGCTACCGGCACGAGATGGAGGCTCAGGGGCTCTCCGCCTACATCAATATCGCCCGCACCGAACAGACCCCAAGAGGGATATATGGCGGCATGGAGAAGCTGCTCGAGAGCCGGCCACAGGCCCTCTTCTGCTGGTGCGATGCCGTGGCCTTCGAATCGATCAGCCACGCGCGGTCAAATGGGCTTCGCGTTCCGGAGGACCTGGCCATCGTCGGCCACGACAACACCGTCTACTGCGCACTCGATCAAAACAGCCTGACGAGTGTCGATCAGTCGGGCGAGCAGATCGGCACGCATGCTGCGAGGTTGCTCGTCGAAAGGTTCGAGGGGCGGATCGAAACCGAACAGATTCTACTGCAGCCTCGGTTGGTTGTACGTCGCAGCAGCACCCTTGACGGATGAACGGGCACATTGGCTCAAACCGACGTAACTCGCGGCTCCTTGGCTGGACGAGGAGGTCCGCTCTGGGCCAAATTGCAACTGACGCAACCTCAGCAGGTTATGTGAATGCCGCCATCGGCGCTTTGCAGAAGACCGGGGGAGGCACGGGTTCGAGAAGGCCAGACGCGGTCAGCCGATGCTGTGCTCAACCACCAGTGCCTGCCGCGTCAGCGATCTGCATCTCTCTGGCCTGGGCACTGGATCGCCGCGCCACCACCGGGCATTTGAGGACCCGCCGCTCCGTTTCGCTGCCCTTGCCGTGCACCAGCTGGTCCAGCATGTCGGCGCCCTGCCAGCCCAGGTCGTAATAGGGTAGGGCCACCGTGGTCAGCTCGGGTTTGAGGCCGAGCGACACTGTGCGGAAATCGTCGAAGCCGACAATGGTGATGTCATCGGGCACGCGCAGGCCGAGGGATAGCGCGGCCAGGTAGGCCTGCAGCGCCATCTCATCATTGCCGCAGACCAGCGCCGTCGGGCGATCGGGCATCGACAGGATATCGAGGGTCTCCCGATAGACGTAGTTGGTCTCGCGGCCGACCGGCCCCTCCATGCCCAGCCGGATGACCAGGTCGCTTTCAGCGATGCCAGCTGCCTGTGCCGCAGCAAGGAAGGCATCGAGTCGCTGATTGGCGCCCAGCAGCAGGGGGTTCAGCCGGATGTAGCCGATGCGGCGATGTCCAAGCGCGATCAGGTGCTCCGTAAGGGCATAGGATCCACCGAAATCATCCGGCTCGATCGACGGATAGACATAGCCGTCTTCGGGATGCGAGTTGACCAGCACCGTCGGGATCGAGACCTCGCCTGCCGCCGGCACCACCACCCGGTGGTACATCGCGACATAGAGCACGCCGTCGATGCGGTGCGCCTTGAAGGTGCGCCAGACATTGGCCTCCCGCGTCGGGTCGCCATCGGTGTTGGCCAGCAGCACGGTGCGGCCATTGGCGCCGGCCCAATCCTGAACGCCCCGGACGATATCGCCCGAGTACGGCGTCGTCGAAATGAAGTCGGTGATGATGCCGATGATGTTGGTGCGGTTCGAGCGGATGCTGCGCGCCGCGAGGTTCGGGATGTAGCCGAGATCGGCAATCGCCAGCTGTACCTTTTCGATTGTGTCAGCGGTGACGTTGGGCTCGCCGTTGACCACGCGGGACACGGTTTTGTCCGAGACGCCGGCGACCCGAGCGACATCCTTGATGCTGACCATTCGTTCTCCCCCACAAGCGCCGGCAACTCTAGCGGCGCGGCAAGTGAGCCGCAACCGACAACGTCGACATTCGCGATGTCGACGATGTCATTTCAATTGACGACGTCGACATTGCTGCCTATGGTCCGGCTGCTCCGGGTCGTTCTCCGTGAGCCGAAATTGAGGAGGGGACATGAACAAGACGCTATTTGGCGCGGTGGCCGCGCTTTGCCTCGCAACGTCCGCGGCGCAGGCCGAAGCCATCACCGTACTGGTTGAAGGTGGTGGCCATTCGCTGCAGCAGGCCGCTGCCGATGCCTTCACCAAGGAGACCGGCATTGAGGTCAACTTCGTCGAGGTGCCCTATCAGGGCGTGTTCGACAAGCTGACCGCCGAGATCGCTTCGGGGACCTCGAACTACGATGTCGCGACCATCGACGTGGTCTGGAACGCCGCCTTCGCCTCGCATGTCGAGGATCTGAGCGACCTGTTTACCGATGCCGTGAAGGCCGACATTCCGCCGGCCCTTCTCGCCGACGCCACTGTCGGCGGCAAGCTGATCGCCATGCCCGCCTGGGCCAACGCCGAGATCGTCTTCTATAGGAAGGACCTGTGGGAAGACCCAGCCAACCAGGCGGCGTTCAAAGCGCAATATGGCTATGACCTCGCCCCGCCGGCCGACTGGCAGCAGTGGCGCGACATGGCCAAGTTCTTCACCAAGGATGGCATGTTCGGCACCGACGTGATCGGCGCGACCTCCGAAGAATGGATGGCCGAGGTGCTGCAGGCCGGCTCGCCCGGGGTGATCCTCGATGACGCAGGTCAGGTCATCCTCGACAACCAGGCCCATATCGACGCGCTGGTGAACTACCGGGCGCCGCTCTGCGAAGATAAATCAGCGCCCGACAATGCGCTCGAAATCAACTGGGGCGAGGCCCAGAACCTGTTCTACCAGGGCCAGACCGCCATGATGAAGTTCTGGGCCCACGCCTACAAGATGACGCCGGAAGACAGCAAGATCGCCGGCAAGGTCGGCGTCGCGCCGATGATCGGCGGCCCGGCCGGCATCGCCGGTATCCCCGGCCCTTGGTACAACGTCATTCCATCGACGTCTGAGCATAAGGACGCAGCGCGGCAGTTCATCGCTTTTGCCATTGCCCACAACGGGCTGGGCATCGAGGCGCCGCTCGGGCTCGCTGCCACCAACTCGGCCTATGCCAGCTACACCGACAAGCCCGGCTACGAGCATTTCGGGCCGCTGCTGGCGACGCTGTCGGCGCCGGCAACCAAGGGCCGGCCGATCAATGAACACTACCAGGAACTGGTCGATGAAGCCGTGATGCCCGCCTTCCAGGGCGCCCTCGAATGCCAGGACAACGTCGCGGAACTGCTGCACGATGCGGCGGCCACCGCCCGAGATATCCTCGGCCAATAAGCATCCAGGAACTCTCGGGGCCGGGGCGGCGATCTGCCTCGGTCCCAACTGATCAACGGGGGAGGGAGCATGACCGAACGCAGGTTCGTGCTGCTTATGCTGATGCCGGCCATGCTGTTCCTGGGGCTCCTTGTGGTCTACCCGGTGGCGCTGCTGGTCTACAATTCGTTCTTCGACGTCAAACTGATCGATCCGGCGAGCCGCGTCTTTGTGGGGCTGGCGAACTATATCGAGGCCCTGACGTCGAGACGGATCCTCGAGTCCGCCGTCAGGACCCTCAAATACTCCGTCTTCGCGCTGTTCTTCGAGCTGCTGTTCGGTCTCGGCGCGGCGCTGCTGTTTGCGGCGATCGCCCGGCATTCGCATTGGCACCGCACCATTTTCGCCCTGCCGCTGATGATCTCGCCGATCGTCGCCGGCCTGCTGTGGCGATTTCTCCTCGTCGGCAATATCGGCATCCTCAATTACGGGCTCGCCGCACTCGGCATCATTCCTGACCCGGGCGCCATCAAGTGGCTGTCCGACACCGACATCGTGATCTACTCGGTGGCGGCCGCCGATATCTGGCTGACCACCTCGTTCGTTGCGCTGGTCAGCTATGCCGGCCTGATGAACATCCCGCGCGATGTGCTCGAGGCGGCGCGGATCGACGGCACCAATGCCATCAACCGGTTCTGGTACATCACCCTGCCGATGCTGCGCCCGGTGCTGGCGGTGGTTGTGGTGGTCCGTGGCATCGATGCCCTCAAGACCTTCGATCTGATCTGGATCCAGACCCAGGGCGGGCCGCGCCAGCAGAGCGAAGTGCTGTCGATGAACATCTACCAGCGCATGGTGCGCTATGGCGATCTCGGCCAGGCCTCGGCCACCGCAACGCTGTTTCTGCTGGTGATGATCGGTATCGCCGGCCTCGCCTACTGGAAGATCTGGAGAGCCGACCGTGGCTGATCGCGCCCCCATCGATCTCACGAAGCTCATCATCCATGCGGTGGCGCTGCTGCTGGTGCTGTCCTATGCGCTGCCCTACCTCTACCTCGTCTCGACGGCGCTGAAGCCGGCGGTCGACGTCCAGCAGATCCCGCCATCCTTCCTCCCGCAGCGGCTGTCCCTCGAGAATTTCACCAGCGTCATCGGGACCGTCGGGCTGCCGGAAGCGTTCCTGAACTCCGCCATCGTCGCGGTGCTGACGACGCTGCTGTCGTTGCTCATCGCGGTTCCCGCCGCCTATGTCTCGGCGCTCTACCGCCGGCGGCTCACCATGCTCTTCATGCTGTTTGCGCTGATCACCCGCATGGTGCCGGCGGTGTCGCTGGGGGTGCCGCTGTTCCAGATCATGAAGACGCTGGGCTTGCTGGACACCACCATCGGTCTCGTCCTCGCTCACACCTCCACCGCTGTTCCCCTTGCCATGCTGCTGATGGCGGCCTTCTTCGAAGGCGTGCCGAAGGAGCTGGAGGAAGCGGCCCGGGTGGATGGCTGCACCCGTTTTGGCGCCTTCTGGCACATCGTCCTGCCGGTGATGCCGAGCGGCCTCGCCATCACCGCGCTGTTCAGCTTCATCGCCAGCTGGAACGAGTTTCTCTACGCCCTGCTGCTCACCTCCGAGAGCAGCAAGACGGCGCCGATCGTCATCGCGGAGTTCAACTCCGTCTATGGCCTCGCCTGGGGGCCGATGACCGCCGCCGCCGTCCTCTATTCCCTCCCCGTCATCCTCGTCACCCTCGTCCTGCAAAAGCAGATTGTCGGCGGGCTGACCTTCGGCGCCGTGAAAGGCTAGTCCCATGGCAAGTATCGAACTCGACAAAATCAGCCAGGGCCAGGGCAGGCCCAGCGCCAATGTCTACAACGTGACCGAGTGGCCAGCCGGCAATCCGCACGACGATATCGGAGCGGTGATCAACAGCATCATCGCCGATATCAAGCGGCGGCAAGCGGCGCCCGATGTCAACGACGGTGGCAAGCCCGGTGCCGTGATCTACATCCCGCCCGGCGACTTCCGGCTGCGCACGCAAGTCCGCATCGACATCAGCTTTCTGCGCATCGTCGGATCGGGGCATGGCTTCACCTCGTCGAGCATCCGTTTCAACACGCCTAGGCCTGAGCTCGAGCAGTGGCACGAAGTCTGGCCGGGGGGTAGCCGCGTCCTCGTCGATCTCGTCGGGCCAGCCGGCGACGGAGCTGCCGGTGCGGCATTCCTGGTGCAGCGCGCCGGCAATCCTCGCATCAGTTCGGTCGAGTTCGCCGACTTCTGCATCGATGGCCTGCATTTCACCGATGCCTCGAACGGCGACGCGGAGAATTCCTACCGCAACGGCAAGACCGGCATTCACATCGCCAGCGCCAATGACTCGTTTCGCATCACCGGCATGGGGCTGGTCTACCTGGAGCATGGCGTCGTCTCCCATCAAGCTGACGCCTCGACCATCGACAACAACTTCATCGCCGAATGCGGCAACTGCATCGAGCTACGCGGCATGGGGCAGGCCTCGAAAATCTCCAACAACCTGATCGGCGCCGGCTATGCCGGGCACTCGATCTATGCCGAGAATTTCGGTGGCCTGCTGGTCTCCGGCAACAACGTTTTCCCGCGCGGGCGGAGCAGCATCGAATTCTCGGGCGTGGTCAGATCGTCCATTACCGGCAACCGGCTGCATTCGTTCTATCCGGGAATGCTGGTCTTCTCCGGCAATTGCTCGGAGAACCTCGTCGCCTCCAATCACTTCCTGCGCGACCACGAGCCTTGGGCCCCGATGACCAGGTACGATAATGGGCTGGATGATCAGTTCGGCCTGCTGCATCTGAGCGGCGACAACAATTCGGTCATCGCCAACCATATCTCGGCCTCGATCGACACCCGGTTCCTGAAGCCCGCCAACGAGAAACCGGTGATTATCCGGATCGTCTCGGGCACCGGCAACTATGTCGCCAACAACCACATCGTGGCGACGACCGAGCGGGCCACGGCCAACGACGCGCCCAACAGCGACTGCTTTGCGACGCAGGTCGAGGCCATTCTCTCAACCAGGAACCTGACGGCCCTCGAGGTGGTCGCCGTGCAGGTCGAACCGGCCTCCACCGGGAACACCATCCTCGATTCCGGCAGCGACATTGAGGTGCTGATCGATAAGTCGGTGAACGCCTTTCGCGGCACGCCCGTGCCCGGGCAGGCCCGAGCGCAAGACAGCTCTCGGATCGACAGTTGAAATCCTCCGTCAGCCTCCCCGCCGGCTACCGGCTCGAATTCTGGGCGCGCGGGCCGGGGTCGATCCGCATTTCCGAGGCCGATGCCGTGCTGTGGCAGGTCCCGGCATTCTCCGGCCACGTGGATTTCTTCGGTTACCAGCACCGCGAGGCCGGCAGCGTCACCGTCGAATGGCAGAGGCCCGAGGCGATCCTCTGGGCTTATGGCTACGATCCGGCTGATGTCGCCGAGGCCGGCATCACCCTCTGGGAATTCGATGAGGCCGGGCTGACGCTCAGCACCAAGCCTGAGATCGATGCCTCGATGCGCTCCGATCCGGCGCGGCCGATCATGCATTTCTCGCCACCCCGCCAATGGATGAACGACCCGAACGGCCTCTGCAAGATCGGCGAGACCTGGCACCTGTTCTATCAGTTTCACCCTGCCGGCACCGAGTGGGGCCCGATGCACTGGGGACACGCGGTCAGCACCGACCTGTTCAACTGGACCCACCTGCCGGTGTTCCTCCACCCCGAGCAGAACCTCTGGCGGCTCGGAGCCAGCGGCGGCGCTTTCTCCGGCTCGGCATTTACCGACCGCGACGGCAGCCGCATGTTCTTTTACACCGAACGCCTGCCGGCCTATGACCTGTTCCAGGGCTATCGCGAGGTGCAGAAGCTGGCCCGGCCGGGGCGGGACGCGCTGCACGCCACCGGCTCGGAGACGGTGCTTACACTGCGTCCCGACGGCGTCGAGCACGATTTCCGCGACCCCAAGGTCTGGTGGGACGAGGCGGCAGGCGCCTACCGCATGGTGCTGGGTGCGGCGCTCTATGGCGATCCCGCCGTGCTGCTCTATGGTTCGGACAACCTCAGCGACTGGGCCTATCTGGGCCCGCTCTATCGGGGGCCGGCGCACTACCGGGAAAACGGCGCCCGGGCGGTCGAGTGCCCCGACTTCTTCCCGCTAGATGGCAAGTGGGTGATGGTCATGGGCTTTGTCGGCTATACCGAACCGGCGACTGGCCGCCACAACCTGCTGTTCGCCCGGGTTGGTGAGTTCAAGGGCGACCGCTTCGTCCCTGATACCGACGATTTGCAGGTCCTCGACTTCGGCACCGACTTTTACGCCATGCAGAGTTTTGAGGCCGAGGGCCGACAGATCGCCTTGGCCTGGCTGTTCAACTGGGAATCCCGCAAGCCTGCCGGCTCGCCCTATTCGGGCGAGATGTCGCTGCCGCGCGAACTCAGCCTCGATGGCTCCGGGCGGCTGCGCATGCACCCGGTGACCGAGCTGGATAGCGCCTGGCAGGCTCATCCCCTGGCCCAGGAGCCGGATGGGAGCGTCCTGCTGCGGGACGCGCCGGTCGAGCTCCGCCTGTCTGGCAACCTCGACGGCACAAAGATCGTCGCGACTGAGAGCGGCGCCCTCTGCTTCGAGCTATCGGTATCGGGCGGTCGCCTTGCGGTTCGACTGGCTGGGGATGACGGGAAGATCCGCTACGAGGCCACGTGTGGGTCGGCCACCGATCTTCGCATCGTCTACGACCGCGGCATCGTTGAGATCTTCGCCGACTACGGGGCCGTCTGCGGCACGCGGCGCGGCTACACCAACATCGCCCCGGACAGGCTTGAAGTCACATCGCTCGCCCAATTCACCGTGTCCGAGCGGCGAGCGGTTCAACTACCCTGAGCCATGGGCAGCTGTGGCCTACCGCCCTCATCCCGCACGAACGCGCCAGACGACCCCGGACGGCCCGTCTAGACTGCTTGGCTGCGCTCTCCGGGACTCCAATCGTCCTTTCGACCGAGCTCGCCCACTGGCAGAGCCAGGCTCCCGGCTAGAACCCTCATTTCAGGCCGGCAGGTCGCTGAGCGAGCGCGGTTCAGCCGCCTCGACATTGTTCACGCTATGGCGGAAGTCGCTCGAGGCTGGATATGCCGGTCTGCGGGACCGCATGATCGCTCCGAGTGGCCGATGCGCCTCCAGGGCGTGCCAGGGCGCATAGGACATCACATCATCGGCGTAGATGCGGCGCGCGTCACTCGCGGCGTTCTGCGGTGCAAGGTGAAGGGTCGCCACCGTCTGATGAGGCGAGAGGTCCTCGCGCCATAGCACCGAGGCATCCTCGATCGGCATCCGGCCGATGTCCGCGCACAACTGCACGCGCAGGGCGAAGTCAGCCGAGTTGTGCGCGAAGAACTCCTCCAGCAAGTCGCGGACCGGCGAACTGGGCCGGCCAGCGTGATCGACTTCATGGCCCGTCAAAGCACGCACATTGTCGGAAAGCGGTGTCACGCTAAACTTGCCGACATAGTCCCCGAATCGCAGAGCGGCCATCGAGTGGAAGGTCTCGCCGAGCGGATGGGCATTCTCCGGTGAAAGGATCTCGACCGGCGCCGGCAATGGGCGGCCCAGCGCCTTGAGCACCCTGGCGGCCAGACGCGCCTTCCTGCCGATCGAGGCAAGCTCATCGTCCGTCTTGGTCGGTTGCTGCTCGAGCGCCTTCTGCAGCTTGAAGTACTCGCTGACGGTTCCGAACGGCAGGGTTGGTGAGTTGACGAGGAGGAAATCCTGCGTGTCCAGACCATCCCCGATCGCGCGCTGGCCTTCCACGCCGAGTACCTTGATGGCCATGCCGAAGTGAGCGAGCAGCCAGTCGGGCCGGATGTCCCCGGGACCGAGATTGGTAGCCACTCGGGTTCAATGACATTGATGCGCATCGTTCTCGGCTTCCCGTGGAAGCGCTCTTAGGCGCGGGGCTCGGGAAGGGCGACCGTGAGGCTTCACCTCACGGCGTAGTGGTAACGGTAGTTGATAATTCAGAGTCTGCGTATCGGCTGACTACGTTGTCGGAACAGTCCCGCCGTCGATCACATGCTCGGTCCCGGTTATGGACGTTGCGCGATCCGACGCCAGAAATGCGATCAGGTCGGCAACCTCTTTCGGCTCGGCCGGTCGTCCCAGCGGGATACCGCCGAGCGAGTTCATAATCACCTGCACTGCCTCGTCGTAGCCGATGCCGGCTTCTTCGGCGATTCGGAGTGCGAGACCACTGGCATTCGGGCTGGAGATCCAGCCGGGCGAAACCCGTACCACTCGCACGCCCTTGGGCGAGACTTCCTTGGAAAGGCTCTTGCTATAGGTATTGAGCGCAGCCTTGGCCGACGCGTAGGCCGTCGTCGCCTCCGGTAGCGGCAGACGGTTCTGGATCGAGGTCACATGGATGACGACGCCACTGCCCTGGGCGATCATGCCGGGGATCAGAGCGCGATCGAGCCTGACAGCGGGAAAGAAGTTGAGGTCGAACTCCTTGTTCCATTCAACATCGTCCAGCGCGACGAAACCACCCGATGGCGCGGACGAGCCACCCAGAACGTTGACGAGGATGTCGAGCCCACCAAGCTCACCATCCACCGCATCGATGACAGCCTTTACCCCGGCTTGGGTGGTCAGATCGGCGGCGACGAACGCTTCACCGTCAAGATCCGCCGGCTCGTGTCGCGCTGTTGTCAGAACGTGCGCGCCTAGCTCCCGGAAGAGCGCCACCGTTGCGGCGCCGGCGCCCAAAGTACCCCCGGTGATAAGCGCCCGTCGCCCCTGCAATGTGAGGAACGGGGTCATACCGTGATTTCCAGCTCTGCAACCTTGTCGCCGGCGAGGACGAAGAAGTACTTCAGATCGACCGGGCTGCCGGGGAAGTCACCGGCGACATGAGCCATCACCTGGATCTTGTCGTTCTGAGTAGTGATGAAGAACGGCTCGATGGTGGTGGGACCGAACTTTCCGCTGTAGTCGATCTTCCACTGCCGGATGGCTTCGTGGCCGACGATGGTTTCGCCGACATCCTTGACCTTGGCGTTTTCGGTGAAGGAAGCGGCGAGTTCGTCAGGGCCGCCGTCACGGTCGGCAGCAAAATAGGCCTCAATGGCCTTCGGCAGCTTAACAGTCATTTTCAGCTCTCCAGCTCGGTCTGTGCAGCCTTGCCGGCTGCGAGGCCGATCCCTTTTGGGCCCGGCGGGGATAATCTAGGGCTGGACGAATGCCCCGATAACAGGGACAAATAGGGATGAGGAATTTCGAAAATCGGGACAATGACGCGATCTGTGCTTGCCGACCTCGACGCCGTTCTCAGCATTGCCCGCCAAGGCTCCTTTAGAGCCGCAGCGCTTGAGCTCGGCATGTCCACGACGGCCCTGAGCAATGCCATCGCCAAGCTTGAACAGCGCCTCGGCATTCGCCTGTTCAACCGAACGACGCGCAGCGTTTCGCTCACCGACGCGGGGAAGACTTTTGTCGAGCGGGTTGGGCCCGCGATGACAGATATCCACGACGCCATGCTGGCCGCTCAGTCGCTCCAGGAGACGCCGACCGGTACCTTGCGCATCAATGCATTCGCGTCGGCCGCCAGAGAAGTGATGGCACCCCTCATCCTATTGTTCCTGCGGCAATACCCTCGGGTGCATATCGATCTGGTTACCGAAGGACGACTGGTAGATATAGTTGCTGCCGGCTTCGACCTGGGCCTGAGGCCAGCAGATTTGGTGCCCAGCGACATGATAGCCTTGCCGCTCGGCCGAGAGCGCAGCAACGCTGTCGTCGCGTCACCAGATTTTCTCCGGACACATGGCAGGCCATTGGTCCCGGCGGACCTCTATCGGTTCAGGTGCATCCGTTCGCGTCTTCCCAATAACGCCCTGTTTCGGTGGCGATTTGAAAAGGATGGGAGCGCGGTTCAGATCGACGTGCAGGGCGCAATTACCCTCGACGAGTCGAGCCTTGTTAAGATAGCCGCGCAGAACGGTATTGGGCTGGGCTATGTGATGGAAGCGGACGTGCGCGATGACATTGGGGCCGGGCGCTTGGTGCGCGTCCTCGAGGATTGGACCCCTCCGTTGGCTCCGCTGGCGCTGTATTATCCGGGCCGAAAGAATCCTCCCGCCGCCTTCAGCGCCTTCATGCGTGCCGCGAGAGAGTTCGCATCCGCGAATAGTTAGCCGCTCCTGGAGCAATGGCCGCTTCGGGCCAGAAGCGGCCGTCCCGCCAGCGAAACAGCACTCGCGCGATCGCCGGGTCGTAGCGGCTGCTGGCTAGGGCAGGTCCGACAGCGCCAGGCTACCGTGATGCGCTCAACCTACCCCAAGGCCAGGTTCAGCCGATAGCTCAACGCCTCGGCCAGATGCGGGCGGGTAACCTTGTCGGCGCCGGCGAGGTCGGCGAGGGTGCGCGCCACTTTCAGCACCCGGTGGTAGGCGCGGGCCGAGAGGTTGAAGCGCTCCGAGGCCTGCAGCAGCAAGGTCTGGCTGTCCTTGTCGGGATTGACCAGCTTTTCGATCAGCGACGGGCCGGCGGCGGCGTTGGTGAAGACATCGGGGTGGCCGGCTTCGATGTAGCGCTGGCGCTGCCGCTCGCGCGCCGTTTCGACGCGGGCGGCGACGGCGGCGGAGGGTTCGGCCGTCGCCGGGCCGATCATCTCGGCGGCCGAGACAGCGGGCACGTCGATGCGCAGATCGATGCGATCGAGGAACGGCCCGGAGACCCGACCCTGGTAGTCGAGCGCACATTGGTCGCCGCGCTTGCAGACATGGCCGGGTGTGCCGGCGAGCCCGCATTTGCAGGGGTTCATCGCCGCAATCAGCTGGAAGCGGGCAGGAAAGCTGACATGCGCGTTGGCGCGGGCGATCACCGTCTCGCCCGCTTCGAGCGGCTGGCGCAGGCTGTCGAGCACCGAGGGCGAGAACTCCGGCAACTCGTCGAGGAACAGCACGCCGTTATGGGCGAGGCTGGCTTCCCCCGGCCGGACCTTCAGGCCGCCGCCGACCAGCGCCGCCATCGAGGCCGAATGATGCGGGGCGCGGAACGGCCGGCGATCGCTGAGCGCGCCGCCTGCCAGTTCGCCGGCAATCGACTGGATCATCGACACATCGAGCAGTTCGCGCGGGTTGAGCGGCGGCAGGATCGAGGGCAGTCGCGCCGCCAGCATGGATTTGCCGGCGCCGGGCGGGCCGATCATCAAGAGGTTATGGCCGCCCGCCGCCGCGACTTCGAGCGCTCGGCGCGCCACCTGCTGGCCGCGCACTTCGCTGAGATCGGGCAGCCCGGCCGGCTCGGCCCGCCGCCGCGCCACAGGGCGGCTGCAGAGCTGAAAGCCACCGAGATGGTTGACCAGCGCCAACAGCGTTGGTGGCGCGACGATCTCGAGGTCCTCACCGGCCCATGCCGCCTCCGGCCCCGAGGCCTCGGCGCAGATGATGCCCATGTCGCGCGACAGTGCGGCGATCGCTGCCGGCAGCACTCCGGCGGTCGGGGCGAGCTGGCCGTCGAGCCCGAGTTCCCCGAGCGCCAGGTAGCCTTCGAGCGCATCGGACGGGATGGCGCCGATCGCCGCCATCAGCCCGAGCGCAATCGGCAGGTCGTAATGGCTGCCCTCCTTGGGCAGGTCCGCCGGGGCGAGGTTCACGGTGATGCGCTTGGGCGGCAGGCTGAGGCCCGAGGCATAGAGCGCCGCCCGCACCCGCTCGCCCGATTCCTTCACCGCCTTGTCCGGCAGCCCGACGAGGAAGAATTTTGGCAGGCCAGGCGCAATCTGCACCTGCACATCCACCGGCACCGCCTCGATCCCCTGAAACGCCACGGTGGCGACCCGCGTGACCATCGTTATGCCCCCAACATCCGCGCGGCACGCTAGCAGGAGGTCTGCGGGCGAAGCAAGAACATTTAGGGAACAGATCGGCGATGACGGGGGTCCCGCTGGCCGCCACAGTGCCTACGGATAGTGGTTGAAGAGATTTCCGGCGTCCGGGATGTGCGCCATGATCGCATCGCTGATATCGGCAAGCTCTTCGAACGCCGTGGCCGGGATTGCCGCCTCGAGTGCCGCCGCGTTGCTTGCCACCTGCTCCCTCGTCCGGCCTCCGGCGACGACCGAATTGACGCCGACCTGGCCGAGGATCCAGCGGATCGAGAGGGTCGAAAGCGGCAGGTCGAGCTCGGCGGCGAGCCGCTTCATTTGCTCCACGCCGGCATGCACATGCGGCCAGATGTCAGCCCTGAATGGCAGGATCGAGTGACGCTGGTCACCGGCAATCAGACCCGGATCGCGGCCGAACTTGCCGGTAAGGATCCCATGACCCAGCGGGCTGTAGGCCACCACGGCGATATCGTGGGCGAGGCAGTACGGAATTGCTTCAGCTTCAGCATACCGCCACAGCAGGTTGTAGCCCAGTTGATGGACTTCGATGCTGCCGACCTCAGAAACCTGCTCCATTTGCGCAACGCTGAAGTTGCTCACCCCGACAGCACCGATCTTGCCCTGAGCGCGTGCGGTTTCGAGACCTTCCATGACCGGGCGCATGTCCCTGCCGGCACGGGGCCAGTGAATGTAGTAGAGGTCGATGAAGTCCACACTGAGCCTGTTGAGGCTGCCTTCGACTTCGGCAATTGCGGCGGCTGCCGTCAGGTCATCTGTGTGCGACTTGGATGCGAGAAAGACACTCTCCCGCTTGCCCTCAAGGAACTGGCCGAGCAGAGTTTCCGACCTGCCGTTGCCGTAGCCCGCGGCGGTATCAAAGTGCCGTATTCCCGCCAGATAGGCGGCATGCAGTGCGCCGAGCAGATCGGTGTCCGTCGCGTCTTTAGCGTACCACGAGCCGCCTTGCGCAATCGGCAGCAGGGGCAACGGATTATTGGCGAGCGGGGCAGGGCGGAGGGCGGGCGAGAGCATCGTCACGATCGGTCAGGTACTTTCGCGAATGATGAGCTCGGGATCGATCAAGGTAACCCGCGGCGGCGGTAGTTTCTCGCCAGCGGCGATCAGGTGCATCAGGCGATCGACGGCCATTTGCGAGACGGCCTGGGCGTCGTAGTTCACCGTCGACAGCGGCGGCTCTCCGAATTCGGTGAAGGCGATGTTGTCATAACCCATGATGGCGAGGTCGTCGGGAATGCGCACGCCCTGCTTGTGGCACCAGCGCAGCGCCCCCAACGCCAGCGAGTCGTTGTCGGTCAGCACCGCGGTCGGCCGCTTCGGCCCGTTCATGAGCATGTCGAGCGCGAAATAGCCGTGCCGCGCATAGTGGCCATTGGTCGGCGCGATCAGCTCCGCATCGACGCCGATGCCGGCCTCCAGCAGGGCCTGCTGATAGCCTTCGAGCTTTTCGTCATTGCCATTGGCATGCGAGGCGTCGAGAAAGCCGATCCGCTTGTGGCCCCGGCCGATCAGGTAGCGCGTCGCCTGGTAGCCGCCGCTGCGATCGTTGACGCTTACCCCGTCAATGCCAGCGTCAGGATCGGCAATCAGCAGGACGAGCGGAAAATTGGCGCTGCGTAACGGCCTGAGGTGTTCGAGGTCGCGATGCCGCGCCGGGTAGATCAGGATGCCATCCACCTGGCGGGAGCGGAACATGTCGACGACCCGGATTTCCTCCTCGAGCGTGTTGTTCGAGGTGGCGAACAGCGTGCCGTAACCCCTCTCCGCCAGCGCGATCTCGACCGACTGGGCGGTCTGCGTCAGCGTCGGGTTGAGAATGTCGGTCAGCACCAGGCCAATGGTGCGGGTCGCTCGGCTCACCAGCGACTGCGCCACGTGGTTGGGAACGTAGCGCAGCTCAAGCGCCGCCGACTGGATCTTGTTCCGGGTTTCGACGGGAATTCGCTCGCTGTTGCGCAGCGCCAGAGACACGGTGTTAAGTGAAAACCCGGTGCGCGCAGCAATGTCACGTAACCGCACGATCCCCTTACCCAAGTTCGGCACCCGATTCTTGCACCGGCGATACTTCGCCCGTCGCTATGCAACACCGATAGCATGCCGGTGTCGCGCTGGTCACCGTGGCTCGATCGTCCATAGGAACGGACATCGCGATCAGGCGATCGCTCCCGTTTCCTGCAGCCGGCGGATCGCCTGAAGCTGCAGGCTGTCCTCGGCCATCTCCATCAGTTCGATCCGGTTGCCGTCCGGGTCTTCCAGCCACGCCTGGCGGTTGCCGTCGATCGCTGTCTTGAGCGGCAACAGCAGCTCGAGCCCAGCCGCCGCCACTTGCGCCAGCGTATCGTCGATGTTCTCAACGGTAAGGCACATATGGTTCATGCCGTTGGCGTTCCAGCCTGGTGCACGATCGTTTTCGGCTCCCGGGAAAACTTCGAGATACTGTGCGTCGGTGATCCGCAGATAGACCAGCCAGACGCTTCCGTCGTCCTTGTGGAGCCGCAGCATCTCGGGAAAGCCGAGCTTGTTGATGTAGTAGTCGAGCGAGCGATCGAGGTCGGTGACCTTGATCGCCACATGGCCGACACCATTGATTCCGTGCATGATTTTTCTCCCCCTCAAGCGACTTTGTCGATCCGGCTGAAACCGATCGTCCGCGCAATTTGTATGAACGCTAATACGAATGGATCATCCAAACCATGGGGGCCTGTCAATCAGCATTTCTTCGCCGCCAGACCGCTCTCGTGTCGGCCCTCCAGAGGAACGTACGGATAAGATATTGATATTACTTAATATTCAAGGTGACTATTCCGGCGCATATCGCCAAGTTTCGTCGTACGGCGCGATCGTTCCCACCCGAGGGGACCTGCTCTCCTCAGATTATTGACCATTGACGAGATCGGCAGCGCGTATCTAGATTAGCGATAATACGACCTCAACGGTCAGGGAGGCGCCACCACGGTCCAGAGGCCGGGTGGCGCTGCAGGGAGGGAAGCATGGCCTTTCGGTGGAGCCGAATGTCGCCGCAGCTCGCGCTGACACCGGCGGTGGCGATAACGGTCGTCGCCTTCATCGGTTCGATCCTGTGGACGATCTACGTCTCGTTCACCTCATCAAAGGCCTTTGCGACCTACGGCATCGATTTTTCCGACTGGGCCCGCCAGTACGAACGGCTGTTCAAGGACAAAGGCTGGACCATTGCGCTCAAGAACATGCTGGTGCTCGGCATCGGCAGTTTTCTGGCCATTGTCTTCGGATTCATTCTTGCTGCCCTGATCGATCGCGAGAAGCGCGGCGAGGGCTTTTTCCGGACGGTGTTCCTCTATCCGCTGGCGGTCTCGCTGATCGTCACCGGCGTGGCGTGGCGCTGGATGTTCAACCCCAGCTTCGGCCTGCAGGGTGCGCTGCATTCCATCGGCCTCACCTTCATCAGCTTCGATTGGCTCTCCAAGCCCGAGACCGCCATGTATGGCATCATCCTCGCCTCGGTCTGGCAGGGGGCCGGCTTCTACATGGCGCTGATGCTCTCGGGCCTCAAATCCATCAACACCGAGATCTGGAGCGCTGCCCGTCTCGATGGGGTCAGCTTCTGGCGGCTCTACGCCGAGATCATCATCCCGATGATGAAGTTTACCTTCCTCACCTGCGCAATTCTGCTCTCGCTGGGCGTGGTCAAGGCCTACGACATTGTCGTGGCCATGACCAATGGCGGGCCGGGGCAGGCCACCTGGGTGCCGGGCTACTTCACCATCAACGCCTACTGGGTGAAGTCCAACCTCGCCTATGCCTCCGCCGCCGCCGCTCTGATGCTGGGCATCACGGCGCTGATCTTCCTGCCGCTGGTGCTGCTCACCGCCTGGCGCGAACGGGCGAGGACGTCATGAGCACCGCTCTCCTATCGGGCGACGCCCGCGTCGAGGCCGCGCCGCGGTTCCCCCGCAAGCGTAAGTCAATCTCGGGGCGCTCAATCGCCATCCTGGTTTTCCTGAGCATCTGCGCTGCCTTCTTCTGCGTGCCGCTCTATGTCATCGTCACCACCTCCTTCAAGACGATGGAACAGATCCGCGAAGGCGCGATCTTCTCGCTGCCCTCACCCATCACCTTCGAGCCCTGGGTCAACGCCTGGGATCATGCCTGCTCCGGCATCCGCTGCGAGGGTCTCAAGGTCGGCTTCTGGAACTCGGTGGCGATCCTTTTCCCCAGCCTGGTGCTGTCGCTGACGCTGTCGTCGATCACCGGCTACGCGCTGGCGCTGTGGAAGGTGCGCTGGGCCGGCACCTTCCTTTTCATCCTCTTCATCTGCGCTTTCGTGCCGTTCCAGATCATCATGATCCCGCTCATCATTCTGAGTTCGGGCCTCAAGGTCTACGGCACCATCTGGGGCATCGCCATCATCCACGCGGTGCTCTCCATGCCCTTCCTGACGCTGGTCTTCCGCAACTACTACAAGGGCATTCCGCAGGAGATCATGAGCGCCGCGATGATGGACTCCGGCTCCTTCTGGCGCGTCTTCGGCGAGATCATAGTGCCCATGAGCGGCAACATCTTCATCGTCGTTTTGATCCTGCAGGTCACTTCGATCTGGAACGACTTCCTGCTCGGCCTGACCTTTGGCGGCCTCGGTACCCAGCCGATGAGTGTCGTACTCGCCAATGTGGTCATCACCACCACCGGCGAGGCGGCCTACAACGAGAACATGGCGGCAGCGCTGCTCACCGCCATCCCGCCACTCGTCATCTACTTCATTCTCGGCAAGTTCTTCGTCCAAGGCATCACTGCCGGCGCAATCAAGGGGTAAGCGGGCATGCCACGGGTCATCTTCGAAGACATCATCAAGAGCTACGGAAAGCTGACGGTTCTCAAGAACCTTGATCTGGCCATCGACGACGGCGAGTTCCTCGTGCTGCTCGGCCCCTCGGGTTGCGGCAAGACCACCCTGCTCAATCTGCTGGCTGGGCTGCTCGACGTCACTGCGGGCCGGATTACCATCGGCGACCGCGACGTCACCGACCTCGACCCCAAGGACCGTGGTCTCGCCATGGTCTTCCAGTCCTACGCGCTCTATCCCACCAAGACCGTGCGCGGAAACTTGAAGTTTGGTTTGGCTGCTCACAAGCTGCCGGCTGCCGAGATCGAGCAACGCATCGCCTGGGCCGCCCGCTTGTTACAGATCGAGCCGCTGCTCGATCGCAAGCCGGCCCAACTCTCGGGCGGCCAGCGCCAGCGCGTCGCCATCGGCCGGGCGCTGGTCAAGAAGGTCGGCGTGTTCCTCTTCGACGAACCGCTCTCCAATCTTGATGCCAAGCTGCGCACCGAGATGCGGCTCGAGATCAAAAAGCTCCATGACGAGCTCAGGTCGACCATCGTCTACGTGACGCACGACCAGATCGAGGCCATGACCATGGCGACGCGCATCGCCGTCATGGATGCCGGCGTCATCCAGCAGTTCGGAACGCCCGACGAGATCTACGGCAGCCCGGCAAATCTGTTCGTCGCCGGCTTCATCGGCTCCCCCGCCATGAATCTGCGCCCCGCCACCCTTTCGGTGGCCGGCGGCAAGGTTGCCGCGCGTGCCGCCGGCGTCGACCTCGACGTCAGCCACTATGGTTTTCTCACCTCGCCGCGCGATGGCCAGAGCGTCGTCATCGGCTTGCGCCCGGAACATTTCGGCGAGCCCGACGCGGCCGTGACCGATCCTGCTGGAAATTTCTCGCTCCCCGTCCAGCACAGCGAAAAAACCGGCAGCGACGCCACCGCCTATCTCAAATTCGGCGATGGCCTGATCGCCACCCGTGTCGACCCCGAACAGATCGGCCGCTTCAAGCAGGGCGATACGGTCAACATTTCCTTCCCGCAGGGGAAGCTGCACGTCTTCGACGCCCAGAGCGGGCGCCGACTCTAGGTCGAGCATCGCACCCCGATCTTGCTGAGGGTGGCGGTGATCGATGCGGCGACCCCGCCGAAGGTAATGGGACGCCAATGCCCGGGCTCACCGGCCCGGCCTACCCAGGTTCTCCCGGGTAACGGGCGGACCGCACGCGAGCCTTGGAGGAAGGGGAGCCGTGTCAGCGGCCGTTCTGATGAAGGGCTTGGGCGTGACCGATGGCCGGATCTTCCGGCAGGCCCTGCCGCAAGACAGGGACGTGAAACGTCGACTCGCCGAAGGCGAGCCAAAAGGGAGAGACACGAATGCATATGAAATCATTGGCGACCATGGCGGCCACACTGCTGCTCAGCGCCGCGCCGCTCGCTGCGACCGCCGAAGAATTGATCGTCTATCACGGCTGGTCGTCCAAGGCCGAAGTCGCGGCCCTCAACATCCTCCAGGCTGCCCTTAACGAAAAGGGTCACACCTGGAAGGATCTGGCGATTCCGCACAACTCCGGCGTCAACGTCTCCATCGTCAACATGGTGACTGGTGGCGATCCGCCGAACGCCTTCGTCACCTCCGATCCGCATATCTTCCGCGACCTTGCCGGTCTCGGCCTCGAGCGTGACCTGACCGACTACTACAAGGAAATCGGCGCGGCCGACAATTTCTTCCCGATCGTGCAGGAACTCTCCACGGTCGACGGCAAGATGGTGAAGGTGCCGCTCTTCCTCCACATCGACGGCATGGTCTACTGGAACATGGACGTCGCCAAAAAAGCCGGTGTCGATCCGACAGCCTGGAAGAGCGTCGACGACATGATCGCCGACTTCCCCAAAGTCAAAGCCGCTGGCTTCGTGCCTGCCGCCGTCGGTGGGCAAGCCTTCCAGGTCGGATATCTGTTCCATGCCATGGTCGCTGCCATAGCCGGGCCGGACATCTACGACCGCATCTACTCGGAAACCCCCGACCCGACCGCCTTCGATACGCCCGAAGTGCGCAAGGCCATCGAAGTCGTACGGGCCTTCTCCAACGAAGCCACCCCCGAAAGCGAGAATCGTCCCTGGAACGAGACCACCAATACGGTGATCGCCGGCCAAGCCCTGTTCCACATCATGGGCGACTGGATGAAGGGCGAATGGCTCGCCGCCGGCAAGGTCCCGGGGGTCGACTTCGGCTGTGAAGTCATTCCCGGCGCGCTCGCCGTTCCGGTGACCTCCGACGCCATGGGCATCCTCGGCGGCCAGCCGCCGGAAAAGGACAAGGCCGAACTCGACCTCGTCGCTGCCTTCGTCGACCCGATCGTCTCGGCCAAGGCCAATCAGCAGAAGGGTTCGACCAGCCCGCGTGCCGACGCTCCGACCGAGTTCCGCGATGCTTGCAACCAGGTGGCCATGGACGCCATGAACAAGCCAGACGGCGCAGTGAAGAACCCCTTCAACGTCATCACCGGCGACTGGAACAACGGCATCTGGACGGCAATGTACAACTTCTGGAGTGACAAGAATCAGACGACGGACGATGCCGTCGCTGCCCTCAAGGACGCCTACGACCTGACGTTCAACTGACCGTGGGGGCCGGCGGGGAGAACTCCCAACTCCCTGCCGGTCCTCCCTGTTTCGACCGGCGCTCCGGCGCCCCAAGGTCCGCCGGGCAGCGCGACATCGTCGCGTTCCTCGGCGGATAGGGCACCATCAACGTCAACAGCTGGGCCCCCGGCAGCCGGCGCTTCGCCTATGTGGCCTACCCGATGCGTAAGGCGGCCTGAGCCTCGCGCCCCCAAGATTTGGAGAACAACGTGCAGCCTTTCACCAGCCTCGGTCACTTCAACCTCAAGACCAACGATCTTCAGGCCTCGATCGACTTCTATGCCAAACTCGGCTTTCCCGAATTCCTGCGCCTGACCCAAGCCGACGGCCGCACCTGGATCGTCTACCTGCGCATCACCGATGAGCTCTATATCGAGCTGCTGCCGGGGGGCACCGGCCGCGCCGGTGACCAGCAGGCCGCCGGCCTCAATCACCTCTGCCTGACCACGACGAACATCGAGGACACCGCCGCGCACCTGGCGAGCGTCGGCATTGCTCTCGTTTCGCCGCTTGATCCCACCAGACGCGGTGTGGACGGCAATCGCGGCATGTGGATTGTCGATCCCGACGGCAATCGGATCGAAATCATGGAGATGGCTCCCAGCTGCGATCAGTATGCTGCGATCAACACCTTCCGCGACACGGGCCGGGCCACCACGCTGTCCCGTCCCATCTAGGGCATTTCACCGCTGAAAGCGCTCTAGCAACAGGTTTGGCCGCGGCGTTGCTGGAAGACTACATCATCGTCCGAGTGGGAAGGCCGATCAGCCGATGACCCGCGGGCTGCAGCTGCAAGGAAACCAAGTGAGCAAACGCATAGTATTCACCGGCGGCAGTGGGAAGGCCGGGCGGCATGCCGTTGCCTATCTTCTTGCCCAGGGTCACAGCGTCTTCAACCTGGACCTCAAGCCGCTCGACATCGAGGGCGTCAACACGCTCAACGCCGATCTCACGGACAGCGGCCAGGTGTTCAACGCGCTTTCGATGCATTTCGACTTCGATGGCTTCAGGACCGGAAGGGGGCCAGCCCCGGTCGATGCCGTCGTACACTTCGGTGCCGTTCCCCGTGTGCTCCTGCAGCCCGACAACGAGACGTTCAAGACCAATGTCGTTTCGACGTACAATGTGATCGAGGCTGCGACCAAGCTCGGGATCAGGAAGATCGTCATCGCTTCAAGCGAGACCACCTATGGCGTATGCTTTGCAGAAGGCGACCGGGACTACCACTCGTTCCCGCTCGAGGAAGACTACGACATCGACCCGATGGACAGCTATGGCCTTTCCAAGCTGGTCAACGAGAAGACCGCGCGCGCCTTTGCCGCGCGCACCGGCGCCGACATCTACGCCCTGCGCATCGGCAACGTGATGTCGCCAGAGGACTACGCGAACTTCCCCGGTTATCTCGCCAATCCACCATCGCGCAAACGCAATGCCTGGAGCTATATCGACGCGCGCGACCTCGGCCAGATCGTCGATCTCTGCATTGGCAAGGATGGGCTGGGGTTTCAGGTCTTCAACGCGGTCAATGACGAGATCGTCGCCAACGAGCCGACCGAGACCATATTGCGCAAATACGCGCCGAACACGCCGATCACACGCCCGATGGGCGAGCGCGAAGCCCCCCTCTCGAACCGCAAAATCCGCACCATTCTCGGGTTCAAGGAACAGCACAACTGGCGCAAGTATCTCCCAAGTGCCTGAACCGCCCAGGTGCCAGATCACCAGGCGGTCCTGCCCTCATGGGAGACGCCAGCGGCTGGGCGGGCTAGCGGCGCCCTGACGCACACTCAAGCCAGTATTGTAATCTGCCTAGAGTGGCGTCGACCGACTATCAGTACGCAGCGCTTGCCATGGACGTCTGTCTGCGGTCGGCGGGCTACTAGGAGGCGCTCCATTTCAGCCGGCTGTGCAGACTGGCCGCAGCAGGTTACGCTTGACCATTCCCTCCCTCGCGACCTGCTCAGCAGGAGGTCTGCTATCGCTGGAAGGTTTCACACCTCGGCCGGCAGCGAGAGACCTTCGCGCGCCATGGCTCGCTGCACCGCGGGCCGCTGCAGCGTCAGCTGTGCATGCCTGGTCCAGGCCGGATAGCGAGCTCGCATCGAAAGGCCGATCGAGCTGCCCCACCGATACAGCACCAGCAAAAACGGATCGACGATCGAGAAGCGCTCCCCGACACTCCACGTGGGGGTGTCGGCAAGGGCCCGTTCGATGTCCTGATTGGCAGCCTCGACGATCCGGTTTCCCTGCGCCCCCAGCGCTGCGGCATGCCGGGGATCCGGGTCGAACCGCTCCGGCCGCCAGATCAGCCCATAGCCAACGCTGTGCACCCAGCCGCTGAGCCAGGCCAGCCACTCGGTGATGCGCGCCTCGAGCAGTGGATCCCCCGCCTGGCCAAGTGCGTGCTCCGGGTAGCGGCTCGCCAGGTAGCGAAGGATCGCCGGGAGCTCGGTGAGGATCCTCGCTTCGCCGGGGATGCGCAGCGCCGGGACGCGGCCCTTGGGATTGATCGAGAGGTATGGCTCGCGCTGCGTGTCGCGGTCGGCGACCGATACCGCGAACAGTTCGAACTCGGCTCCCACCTGTTCGAGAATGATATGGACGGCCATCGAGCAGGCGCCCGGGGAGTAGAACAGCTGGTACATTGTTTGCATGCCTTCGCGCCCCTGGGGCCGCTTGCGTTCGATCTCCAGCCAAGGGTCGATGAACCCGCCTCCAAGCTCAAACCATTGTTTTGCCACCGCAGCCATTAGTGATACTAATGGCCGATGGTCGGAAAGCGGCTTCCCAGCATTCAGACGATGCGTGCCCTCGAAGCCGCGGTGCGGCTCCGCTGTTTCACCACGGCCGCTACCGAACTCGCCTTGTCCCAGGGGGCGGTGAGCCAGCATATCCGGGCACTGGAACAGCGCCTGGGGCACCCACTGTTCGTCCGCACGGCAACAGGTGTTGAACCAAACGCCATATCGCAGGCGCTGGCGTTGCAGATACGACAGGGCCTGACCCTGCTCGACCGGGCTTTCGACCAGATGCCGCGGCGAACCGACCATGGCAGCGCGGCAGAGAGGCGCGAGCGGCTGGTCATCAGCACCCTCCCGGCTTTCGCCGCAAGGTGGCTCATGCCGCGGCTCGACGCCTTCGCGCGCCTCCACCCCGAAATTGAGCTCGAGATCGAGACATCCGCCACGCTCGCCCGGCTGGACGCCAGTGACGGGATCGATGCCGCCATCCGCTATGGTGGCGGCGCCTGGCCGGGCATGGCTGCCGAGTATCTGATGGACGAGGTGGTGTTTCCTGTAGCGAGCCCCGACTATTGCGGCGGCAACCTGCCGGCACTGCCCGCGGATCTGGCGGACTGCGTGCTGCTGCGGCAGTCGGTCCAACCGTGGACCCCCTGGTTCCAGGCCGCCGGGCTCGATCTCGTCGAGCCGCAGGCAGGCGTGTTGTTTTCGGACACTTTGTTGGCGGCAGAGGCCGCCCTCGCCGGACGGGGGATACTCCTGGCGCGGCGCTCCATCGTCGAGGATGAACTCCGCTCAGGCCGGTTGCGCCGCCTCTGGACGCACGAGATCGTCGACGTACATGCTCACTATCTGGTCTGGCCGACCTCAAGCCGCCGCCTCGCCGCGATCGGCAAGTTGCGCACCTGGCTGCTCGATGAGGTCACCCGGTGGCTGGCTGACATTGCGTCCCGTTGAGGGGCGGGCCCAGATAGCCCCTCAGGCACGCACCTCAAGGTGCGTAATTTACAGCGCTCTCCTCCGCCAACTAGCGTGCCGCCAAGTCTTGAGGAGATGCACCATGGCGGACAAGTCGGCCACCCGAACGGCCCGCTGCGCTTGCGGGCAGTTGCGGATCGAGCTGCGCGGCGAACCGATCAGAACCTATGCCTGCGCCTGTCGGGAGTGCCAGAGGATCACCGGCTCGGCCTTCGCCTATCGCGCCATGTTTGAAGCAAGCGCCGTGGTCGCGCGGAACGGAAGCACCCTCAGCTGGCACCGCAGCGAAGGTCCAGGTCGCTGGATCGAGCATGTGAGGTGTCCCGATTGCGGTACCCTCGTCTACCAGCAGGGCGAGGCACTGGGCGACCGCATCTCGGTTTCGGCCGGCTGCTTCGGCGATCAGGCTTTCCCTGCCCCGGTCATGCTGTATTTCGCCTCGCGCAAGCACCATTGGCTGAACCTGTCCGTGCCGGTCACCGGCTGAGCGGTTCGCGCCCCTCGCCGTCGGACCGGTGCCGGGCGGTTGACTTCGGTCGACCGCCCTACCACGTCCCCCGCCACGCTTCGCACCCTACCCAGTCTGGAGTTCGCCATGCAGCGACATCCCGCCGATTCCTGCGGCTTCGGCACCGCCCTCAACGCGATCGGCGGTAAATGGAAAACTGCCATTCTGTGGGAAATCAACGAGCAGCCCCGGCGTTTCGGCGAGTTGCGCCGCGGCATAGCCGGCATCAGCGAAAAGGTTCTCAACGCCCAGCTGACCGAAATGGTCGCCGACGGGCTGATCCTCCGCACGGAACACCACGGTAGCGCGGTCAAGCACGTCGAGTATGTGGTGACACCCTGGGGCAGGAGCCTCAACGAAGCCGTGGGCGTCATGTCCCGCTGGGGCAAGGCCCAGGAACACCGCATGCTTGCCCTCGGCGAGATCGGGCAAGGCGACGACCTCAGCCGGCGTTTGGCCGGTCCAGCACATAGCGCCGCTGCTGGATAAGCTCACCACGCGAGTGCGACATCAGTTCGACTGCATCCAGCGGTTCGAAGCCCAGTTTGAGCAGCACCCTGGCCGATGCGGGGTTGTCGGCTGCGTGCCCGGCCCGCAGCTGCCTGAGCCCGACCTCGGCAAAGGCGAAGCGAACCACTGCTGATGCCGCCTCGCTTGCAAACCCGCGGCCCCAGACGCGTCGGTCGAACCAGTAGCCGAGTTTGCCCTCTGCGTCGCTGATGCCGTCGATATCGACGAGGCCGACGAACCGCGCCTCGTGTTCGACGACAAAGCGATAGGCCTCCCCGGCTGCCCATTGGCGCGGGTGATCGGCGAACCAGTCGCTGAGCGCCCGCGAATCCGGCGGGTAGGTCGCCTTGCTCAGCATGCGCGCCACCTCCCATTCGGAGCGGATCTCGAAGGCCCGCTCGGCATCGCCGGCGCTGCTCGGCCTCAGAACCAGACGCGGGGTCATTTCGGCTGAAGTGCTCCCCCGTTACCGGCGAATCTCACCTCGGCAACGACGTTACCGTTCGAGACGCGGCAGGCAATTCACTACCGCTGGAAAGGCACGGTCGTCGTCAGCGTTTGTCCGGATCGATTGAGTTCGACCGAGAAGTCGACGGTAATCTGCTTGCCGCTGAGTTCGAGGACCGAGTTGATCTGGATGGGCGTGCCGACCCGGTCGCTCTGCTTCTCACTCAGTTTGAAGGTGATGCTGTTGCCTTGCTTGGCCCCCACCGCGGCGGCCGAGAGGCCAACGTTGGAGCGCATCGTCGCTTCGTAGCGGTTCGCCTTGTCGTTGAAAAAGATCGTACCCGATACGGACAGGTTCATGTTCACCAGGCTGCAGCGCCCGGCGTAGTTGATCTTGATCAGTCTGCCCTGGGTCACTTTCAGGCGGCAAGTAAAGGCCTCGGGCTGGTCTCCGCCACGCAGAACGCTGCTGCCGCTCCAGTTTCCGATATACGAGCGTAGCAGGGCAGTTTCGGCCTCTCCGGCGTGGCTTGGAGCCGCGAACAGCACGGACATGGCGACCGCCGCCAGAAGCAGTTTCAAAATAAAGCGCATCGCGACCCCCTCACAATGTCGAATATCTAGCGCTGGCGGGCGCCGTAATACAACAACTATGCCGGAGCGGAAACGGGTGGCCCGGATACGCGAAAGCCCACCACCCCGCAACCGAGGTGCCGCTTGCCAGTCAGCCAAGGGCCATCAGCCTACATTCGAACGTGGTTTCTGATCAGCCCCGGGGCGACGTAAGCGACGATCTCCGAGCCGTAGATCACCAACGCAAAACCGGCGCCAAAAGCGAACGAGCCGATCGCCGTCAGTGGGTCGAGCCCCAGCGGACGAGCCCGCGACAGCACCGTCGTTCCCGTCTTGCCGATGCTGCGCAGTAGCCGGACGGCGCCGCCGAGCGGGCTGGCGTGCAGCCAGCCCAGAGGGCGCCGGCGTCGCCAGTAGACATTGTCGTGGCCCTGGCAGACAGCGCGGAAGAAGGCGTGTCGCAGGCCGTCGGGCGCCGGATGACTGACCGCGGCCTCGGCGGCTCGCCAGATCGGTACTCCGTCAGCCCTGAGGCGCCGCGCCAGTTCGACGCATTGCCCGCGATAGCTGTCGGCGCGATCGAAGCCGTAGCGCTCGAGCAGCCCGCGCTTGAAGGCGACGTTGTTGGCGTAGAAATGGCCAGCCGGATTGACGCCGCTGCGCTTGGGGTTGGGCTCGAAAAACCAGAAGCCCGAGAACAGGCGATCGAGCAGGTGTTCCGCGGCGAGGTAGGTGTGGCCGCCGACCACCTGCACCTCTGCCCGGTCCATCGCGTCGAGCAGGTGGCCGAGCCAGCCGGCATCCGGGATCACGTCGCTGTCGAGGAAGATGACCGTTTCAGCGTCGCTCGATGCGGCGCCAAGAGTCTTCTGCTCATAATAATGCAGCCCGCGAGCGGCGATGTACCGGATCTCTCCCGGCCAGTTGGTCGGATCGAGCTCGTCATCGACGCACGAGCGGGGCACGGCGACGTCGATTTCATCCGGGTCATAGGCGATCAGCAGGTCGAAGCGCGTGTTGTGCGAGCGGGCATAGGCCTGCGCCTGCTTACCGAGCGTCGACAGCATCCGGCGCGCCCGCGCGGCGTCGGCCAGCAGCGCGTTCTCCCACTCGACCACGATGGCGACACTTGCCGGCAATTCTGGCCCCCGACCGATTGCTGCGCGAAGCTATCCAATCGGCCGGCTCGAATCCAGCCCCCGCGTTAACCATGCTGGAATAACAAAGGGTTAGCGCAAGGTTTCGTTAAGCGCGCCATGTTGATTCAAAGGCTTCAGAACTCCGTCCGAAAGCCAGACGTCCAGCATGTTTGCCGCGCCCGCCTTCCCGTTTGCCAAAACCCTGCTGCTGGTCGGGCTGACCCTGCTGCTTGCCGCTTGCGGGCGCTCGCCCACGCATGACTATCGCGGCATCCCCGGCGACAATGACCCGCATGACGGGGTGCGCCGGGCCTGGGGTCTGCCGATCCAGGGGCTCGACGTGGCGCGCTACCAGGGCCGTATCGATTTCAACGCGGCGCGCGGTGGCGGCGTGCACTTCGTCTACATCAAATCGACCGAGGGCAAGGACTACATCGACCCCAATTTCTATGATAACTGGCGTGGCGCGCAGGCGGCCGGCATGGCGCGTGGCGCCTACCATTTCATGACCTGGTGCAGCCTCGCCTCGCAGCAGGCCGCCTGGTTCAAGCGCATGGTGCCCAACGATCCCGACGCGCTGCCGCCGGTGCTCGATCTCGAATGGAACAACCAGTCGAGCTGCAAGAACAAGTTCAACCGCACCGATGTGCTGGAAAAGGTGCGGGTCATGCTGGCCGAGATGGAGCGGCACACCGGCAAGGTGCCGATCATCTATACCGACATGAATTTCTACAACGACATCCTCGCCGGTGAGCACTTCGACTCCTCGTTCTGGCTGCGCTCGACCGCCGCCGAGCCGCACACCAAGTATGGCGATCGGCCGTGGATCTTCTGGCAGTGGACGCAGACCGGCACCATGTCGGGTATTCGCACCGAGGTCGACCGCAACGCCTTTTACGGCAGCGAGGGCGATTGGGTGACGTTCCTGCTCACCGGTTGCGATCCGCGCGCCGTCGACCGGCTGGGGCCGCAAGGCCGCTGTCAGAGCCACAAGTAGTGGTGCGCCGGAGCGCTTTCAGGACAAGTTGCAGACTTTTCCGGTTCGAAAGCGCGACAAATCAAAGACTCGACCAGGGCAGTGATCTTGTCAGGATTCTGCCTTGGTTCTAGCCTCACGTAGTGATTTGCCGGAGTTGCTGCCGGCCAACAATGGAAGGGGATGCCGATGGCCAAAGGTCAGATCAGATCCAACAAGGAAGCCAAGAAGCCCAAGAAGGAAAAGCCGAAAGTGCTGGCAACGGCCGGGATGACCCCCGCCACCGCCGCACCGGCCAAGAAGAAGTAACCGGGCGACTAGCGTGAATTTGGTGAAGGCCGTGGCATCCGCCGCGGCCTTTGCTTTTCCTCGGAGAGCACGACGGCGCTAGCCGGCGAGACCCGGGATCAGACCGCTGGATTTCAGCCCGTCGAGCAGGAACTGCACCGCCAGCGCCGCGAGCAGTACGCCGACGACGCGGCTGACCACCGCAAGGCCGGTAATGCCGAGCAGCCGCTGGATCGGGATGGCGACCAGCATCACCACGTAGCAGAGCAAGAGGATTGCCAGCAGCGCCAGCACCACCACGACCCATTCGAGGTTGAAGCCGCCCGAGCCGGTGGTGAGCAGGATCACCGCGCTGATGGCGCCGGGGCCGGCGAGCAGCGGCGTCGCCAGCGGGAATACCGAAATGTCGGCGCGGCTTTGCGCTTCGTTCTCTTCCTCGGGCGTCGTGCCGGTGCCGCCGGAATGCCGGGCGAACACCATGTCGATCGAGATCAGCAGCAACAGGATGCCGCCGGCGATACGCAGCGCCGGCAGCGTGATGCCGAACAGCCGCAGCAGCACCTCGCCGAACACCGCAAAGAATAACAGGATCACTGCCGCGATGACGGTGCCGCGCAGTGCCATGGCGCGTCGCTCAGCCTGGGTGTTCTTCTGTGTCAGCGCCGCATAGACGACCAGCAGGTCCGCCGGCCCGAGGGTGGCAAAGAAGGTGGTCAGCGCAAGGAGAAACGTGTCGATCGGCATGGCCGGACAATGGCTGAGCCGGCGCCGAAAGGCGAGAGGGGTTGAGGATTTCACCCAACCGGCAACATGCTCCGCAAATCAGCCGCAAAGCCGCCCGACTGACAGGGCGCTGCCATGTCCATCACCCTAGACGATAACCCGATCGATATGCCGCCGATGCAGCGATCGGCGTGGGGCACGGCCATATCCCTTGGTTTTCACGCTGCACTGTTTGGCCTGCTGCTGCTCGGACCGAACAAGGACAAGCCAGAACCGCTGCCACCCCCGGCCATCGCCGTGGAGCTGATGACCGCGGCGCAGTTCGCCGCGCTCACCGCACCACCGCAGACGCCCCCGGCTGCCGCGCCTGCCGCACCGACGACGGCCTCGCCCGGTTCCAGCACCACGACGCCCGCGGCCAAAGCGGCCCCCGGTGGCACCATCCGCGCCACCGAGTTCTTTGCCGGCAGCCTGCTGGCCGAACCTGAAAGCGCCAAGCTGCGGGCGGCGATGACGACGCTCGATGGCAGCGAGCGGCTGGTGCAGCTGTGCAGCATCGAGGCGATCGAGCAGATCCGCCGCGCCCGACCGGAGTTCGATCCCGACACCGCCGTCGCCTATGCAATGGCCGACCTGGCGACGCGCGATGGCGCGCTGATCGCCGACGGTGGCGCCTTCCGCAGCCGGCGCGAGTGGTACGAAGTGAAGTTCAGCTGCGTCGCCACGGCGGACTACTCGGCGGTGGAGCGCTTCGAGTTCTCGGTCGGCGGCTTCATCCCGCACGACCAGTGGGAGGAACACTACCTCACTGCGGCCGAGAGCGACGAGTGATCAGGCGATATCCTCGAGCACTGCGCTGACCAGCCGGTTCAGCGTCTCGAACGGTGCGCCTGCCGCCATGCCGACCACTGCAATCCCCAGTGCCGGGCTGCGCACCGCTTTCGCCGCAGCGCCCGTCCATTCGCCGCCATGGATCAGCAGCGCCTTGCCGCTCTGCTGGCGCAGGCCGACGCCCCAGCCATAGTCGACAGAGGTGCCGTCATTGAGCTGGCCGGCGGTGGTGACGAGGTCGGCAATGCCCAGGGTGTCGCGGTTCTGCTGCTGCAGCCACTGCACAAAGCTGCCGGCGGTGGACCACAGACCCCCATCGCCGTGCGTGAGCGGCAGGCTCGCGCCAAGCAGCGGGAGTTGCGGTTGCCCGACGGGGTGGTCGGGAAAGCCGATGCCGTCGAGGCCGAGCGGCTCGAACAGCCGCGTCGCGGCGAACTGGGTGAACGGCATCTCGCCGGCGTTTGCGATGACGCGGGCGAGCAGCACATAGCCGAGGTTGGAGTAGCGATAAGCGGCGCCCGGCGATGCGGGCAGCTCGGCGAGATCGTTCAGCGCCTCGAACGCCAGCGCCTCGGTCCAGTCGCCGGCCATTCGCGCTTCCAGGTCGCCGGCAGGAGGCAGGCCGCCGATGTGATGGGCAAGCTGGCGTGGCGTGATGGTTGCTGACCACGATGGCAGGCCGCCGACATAGTCGGAGACTGGCCGGTCCGGATCGATGCGGCCATCGCGCACCAGCAGCGCCAGCGCCGCGCCGGTGACCTGCTTGGCGAGGCTGGCGCCATAGAAGCGGTCGGTCGGCGTCACCGGCTGTCCGTTAGGCCAGACGCCCGCAACGCAATCCTCGACGGCGTCGCCCGCCACCCGGGCCACCGCCACCGGCGTGCCGGGAGCAAAACCCGCTCGCTCGACCAGCGTCGCGAGCGGGGTCATCGGCGTTAGGCCCGCCGCTTCTCGATGGCGTCCCAGATCAGCACCGCGATATCGGGGCCGCCGAAGCGCTTGATCTCGCGGATGCCGGTGGGCGAGGTGACGTTAATCTCGGTGAGGTAGTCGCCGATCACATCTATGCCGACAAAGATCATGTCGCGCTCTTTCAGCGCCGGCCCGATGGTGGCGCAGATTTCACGCTCGCGTTCGGTGAGCGGCGACAGTTCCGGACGGCCGCCGACATGCATGTTGGAGCGCGCTTCGCCCTCGGCCGGAATGCGGTTGAGCCCGGCCACCGGTTCGCCATCGACGAGGATGATGCGCTTGTCGCCCTTGCGCACCGCGGGGACGTATTTCTGCACCATGAACGGCTCGCGAAAACTCTGCTCGAACAGTTCGATCAGCGAGTTGAGGTTCTGGTCGGCCTCCTGGATCAGGAACACCCCGGCGCCGCCATTGCCGTAAAGCGGCTTGACGATGATGTTGCCGTGCTCCTTGCGGAAGGCATGGATCAGCCCGCGGTCGCGCGTCACCAGCGTCGGCGGCATCAGCTCGGGGAATTCGGTGACGAGGATCTTTTCCGGCGCGTTGCGCACTGCCGCCGGCGGGTTCACCACGAAGGTTTTGGGGTGGATGCGCTCCAAGAGGTGGCTGAGCGTGATGTAGTTCATGTCGAACGGCGGATCCTGCCGCATCAGCACCACGTCGTAGCTCTGGAGGTCGACGCGGGCGAATTCACCCAGCGCGTAATGCTCGCCCTTCGGCTTGTCGAACAGGGTGATCGGCGCGACCTCGGCCGAGACCTGGTTGTCGCGCAGCGCCAGGGTCTGCGGCACGTAATAGTCGACCTTGTGCTGTCGCGCCTGCGCCTCGAGCATCAGCGCGAAGGTCGAATCCCCCTTGGGATTGATCGAAGCGATGGGGTCCATCTGCACGGCGATTTTCAAAGTCACGGTTACGCTCCGACGCTCAAACACCCACCGGGGTCATTCCCGCGAAAGCGGGAATCTCTGTTCTCCGGGCGTGTCGCACACTCCGCAAACGGGAGTTCCCGCTGCCGCGGGAATGACCTGGTGGAGAAGGAGACGGAGTGCCTCACTCGCCCTGAAAAGCGTTCTTCACATGGCGCGGCCAGGTGCCCGGCGCAAGGAAAATCACGTCGAAGCGGAGCGGCGTTTCGGCGAGGGCGGGGTGGTGCGCAACATAGTACTGCGCGGCGCGCCAAATGCGGCTGGTGTTGACCGCCTCCAGCGCCACCGACTCCTCGCTGCGGTGCTGCCGGGCCTTCACTTCGACGAAGGCGGTGGTGCCGAAGCGGCGGGCGATCAGGTCGATCTCACCCACCGGCGTCTTCACCCGCGTCGCAACGATGCGATAGCCCTTGAACCGCAGATACCACGCCGCGAGGTCTTCGCCCCGTCGACCGAACAGCTCGGCGGCAAGGCGACGCTCACTCCTCACCGAAGTCGCTCTCCGGAACGAACTCGGTCAGTATCAGTCGCTCAAAATCCTCACTCGCATCAAGCATTGGGGTGATCGCGAGGGTGATCGTATACGGAGGAAAGCCGGGTTCCGTGTCGAACTCGAATACCTCCATGGTCGTTTCGACCGCGATCTCACTGCCGTCGCCGTAAACCAACGTGGCCCGGCATCGGTATCGGCCGCCGACTTTCAGCCCTAGGCGGTCCGTGTCGATCGCTGTCAAATGGGCGCGGGGCGGGTCCCGGCGGCGGTTGAAATGTACCACCCTTCGATCGAGGTCGACGCTTGGTGCGTCCGTATATCCGACGAAGTACCTGCGTGAGGCCATTCAATCTGCTGCCTTCTTGGCAAGCGCCGCATCGTACACCTCCTTGCGCTTCAGGCCGAAGCGGGCGGTGATCTCGTCCACGGCGGCGCGCAGTGGTCCGGCGGCCAGCGCTTCGTCGAGGGCCGCCTGCCAGTCGGCGGCTTCGACCACCACCCCTTCGGCACCGCCGACGAGGATCACTGCCTCGCCCTTGGTATCGCCGGCGCCGAAATGCATCGCGAGTTCGCTGAGCGTGCCGCGCTCGACCCGCTCGAAGCGCTTGGTGAGTTCGAGCGCCACCGCGGCGGGCCGATCGCCCAACGCTTCCGCCATCGCCGCGAGGCTGTCGCCGAGGCGGCGCGGCGATTCGTAGAACACCAATGTATCGGCGCGCGCCTTCAGCGCCGCGAGCGCATTGGCCCGGGCGCCGGATTTGGCCGGCAGGAACCCGACAAAGCCGAAGGCATCGGTGGGGAGGCCCGCGCTGGCGAGCGCCGCGAGCAGCGCCGAGGCGCCGGGATTGGCGAATACCGGCAGGTTGGCCTCGCGCACCGCGCGGACCAGCGGAAAGCCGGGATCGGAGAGCAGGGGGGTGCCGGCATCGGAAATTTGCGCGATGGCGCGGCCGGCCTCGATCGAAGCGATCACCTCGCCGATGCGGGCCCGCTCATTGTGTTCGTGCAGCGATTTGCGTGGGGTGCGGATGCCGTAGTGGTCGAGCAGGGTGGCCGAGTGACGGGTATCCTCGCACAGCACCAGGTCGGCAGCCGCCAGCGTCTCGAGGGCGCGCAGCGTGATGTCCTTGAGGTTGCCGATCGGGGTGGCGACCACATAGAGCCCCGCCGCCAGCGGCGGCGCCGGAAACTCAGTCCCGGCAATGAAATAGCTCTTCTGGCGATCGTCCACGCCACCTCCAATTGTTAAGCCGAAGTTAAGCGCGGTCTTTATGAGCCGGGCCCGATTCGGTATAGACCACCCATGGAGTGGCGCCTCGCGCGCCACAGTGCGGGACTCGATAAAGGTTGGGCAAGTGAGAATTGCTGGTAGCGCGGGCGTGCTGACTGGGCTCAGGTATGTTGGGCTCGGCCTTGCCGCGGCGGCGTTGCTGTCGGCCTGCTCGGCCGGCAACTTCAACTTCGGGCCGGGTGGCGGCACCAGCGGCGGCGCGTCGCAGCCGCTCGCCACCGGCAAGACCTTCGGCAAAGGGCCGGTGCGGGTGGCGCTGTTGCTGCCGCTGTCGGGCGATCCCAACCTCGCCGGCGTCGGCACCTCGATGGCCAATGCCTCGGAACTGGCGATCAGCTTCGTCGAGACCAACCCCAATATCGGTGAGAACATCACCGTGGTGCTGAAGGATACCGGCGCCACCGCGAGCGGCGCCACGCAGGCGGCGCAGCAGGCGCTGAGCGAAGGTGCGAGCCTGATTCTCGGGCCGCTGCGCGCCGACCAGGTGACGGCGGCGGGCCAGGTGGCCAAGGCCGCCGGCGTGCCGGTGATCGGCTTCTCCAACAATTCCGGCGCCGCCTCGCCCGGTGTCTACCTGCTCAACATTCTGCCCGAGAGCGAAGTGAAGCGCTCCATGGGCTATGCCAAGAAGCTCGGCAAGAAGGCTTTTGCCGGCGTGTTCCCGACCACCGATTTCGGCCGCATCCAGGAAGGCGCCTTCCGCCAGGCGACTGCCGATCTGGGCCTCAATGCCCGCGCCGTCTACAATTTCTCCTCGGAAGAGGAAGCCCGCAACGTCGTTACCCAACTGGTGCCGATGCTGCAGGCGGGGCAGATCGATGCGTTGTTCATCCCCGACCGGGCGACGGCGCCGAGCTTTGCCAACCTCCTCAACGAGGCCGGCATCGCGCCGGGTAAGGTGCAGCTCATCGGCTCGGCCGACTGGGATGGCGACCCGTCGATCCTCAACACCACGACGCTGGCCGGGGCGATCTTCCCGGCGATCGACGACACTGGCTATAACGCGTTATTGCCCGAGTACCAGGCCAAGTTCGGCTCGGCGCCGCACAAGTTCGCCACCATCGCCTATACCGCGACCATCCTCGCCAATGCCGGCTCGCTCGCCAATGGCACGCCGAAATACGATCGGGCGCAGCTGACCCTGCCGGCCGGCTTCAACGGCCGCGACGGCGTGTTCCGCTTCCTGCCCGATGGGCGAAGCGAATACGCGCTGGTGATCAAGCAGGTGTCGATCGGCGCTGCCAGCGTCGCCGAGGGCGCCAAGCTTTAGTTCGTTCGATCCTGTCGTGCTTGCAAACAGCAGAGGCTGCAGGGCGCCTGGGCTTGGGTCGTTCACGGATGACGTGAACCACACGCTGGGATGACAGCCGGTGGGTAGGTCCAGGATCGGGCCAAACACCCCGCTCGCGACGCTCGAGCGCCTAACAGTAGACGCTGTTCTTGAGCGTCACGCAGTTGCCGTCCTCGCTGGTCGGCAGGCCATCGAGCGGGATGATCGAGATGAACGAGTCGGCTCCATCAGGCGCGCTCGCCACCCACTGGCGGCCGCTCCAGTACCACAGGAGCGCCGTTGGCGACGGCCTGGGTTCCTTGATGATCCCGGGATACTGGATGTGCGGACTGGCAAGCCCGTCGGTGGAATAGACGCCGGTCGCCGTTTCCATGACATTGACGAAGGTGCTGTGCCCGTAACCGATTTTGCGGACCACGGTTTCCCGGATCGGCTCGACGGAAACGCCCGGCTGAACATAGTAGCTCCAGCGCATCAGCCGGTCGGGGTCGAAGGCTGGCGGCCATACCTCGTTGGGCGTGCTGAGCAGCGTCTTCATCGGCTCTTCTTCCGCCACTGCCCGCGGCAGGACGTTCGGCAGCAACAGCAGCAATGCCGCCCCCAGTCCGATTGCTCCCCCAAGCATGATCGTCTTGGTCGCATCCATGGCCGTTCTCCGGTCGGTTTGTTAACCAACCATCAACCATGACGCCGGAAGGCGTGTCAAAATGGAACAGTGATTAAGGTAAATTTAACCAGGGCAATCCGCTGGACCGGCCCTCAGGGCAGCTCGGCGGCCAGCTTTTCGACGACCTCGACAAAGCGGTCATAGGCCTCGCGGGTGGGCCATGGGCGGATCAGCTTTTCGAACGGCTCGAACTCGAACACCGGGAATGTCGGCTCGCCGAAATAGCGGCGGGCCTCCTCCGCCTCGAACCCGGCAAGGTGCGTCGCCTCGAGGAAAGCCGCCTCGCGGTCGGCGCGCTTGATCTGCTTCTGCAGCGCCGCCGGTGGCGTCGCCGGCAGGGAGAAGCGCAGATAGACCGCGCCAAGCAGCCGGTTTTCCACCTCCTTGTAATTGCCGCCCATCGCCGCCTTGAACGGCGAGATGATGTCGCCCATCACATATTCGGGCGCATCATGCAGCACCGCGTAGAGCAGGGCGCGCGGCTCGGCATCGCGGTTCAGCGCGCGATAGAGCTCCAGCACCAGCACCGAATGCTGCGCCACCGAGAACGGATAGTCGCCGATGGTCTGGCCGTTCCAGCGAGCGACGCGGGCGAGGCCATGCGCGATGTCGCTCAGTTCGACATCAAGCGGCGACGGATCGAGGATATCGAGTCGCCTGCCCGACAGCATACGCTGCCACGCCCGCTCCTTGCCACGCGCCATCATCGTTCCCCGTGTTCCGAAGCAAGGGAACGTAGTGGGAACGGGGCTGATTCGCGAGTTGGATGGCTAGAGCGAGATCAGGAAAGGTTGCAGACCTTTCCGGTTCGATCTCGCGGCAAAACAAACAACTTGGAGCAGGAGTGCGATTCAACGAAACGCAATCCTGCTCTAGTCCTTGGCCGAGGTTTCGCCGAACTGATAGTTGGCCCAGGGCGGCAGGGTTACCGTCACCGGCTTGCCGTCGACGGTCACGGCAGCGGGATCGGTGATGCGGTCGAGCCGCAGAATGGCGACGGCGCGACCATCGACCACCTCGCCGATCGGGCCGGCATCACGGCCGCCTGCAACCACCGGCGTGCCGGCCGGGGCATCGATGCCAGTAACGATCACCGGACGACGCCGGGCGGTGCCGCGGTGCTTCATCCGACTCACCACTTCCTGGCCGATATAGCAGCCCTTGATGAAGTCGATGCCGTCGAGCAGGTCGAGCCCGATATCGTGGGCAAAATTCTGGTCGATGCCGAAATCCGGGCCCTCTTCCGGAATGCCGGCGCTGATCCGATGCGCCGCGAACCTGTCGTCGGCCGGCAGCCAGCCGGTCGTGGCGGTAGTCTCGGCGATGACCCGTTCGCCGAGCCCGCGCGGGTCGGCATGGACGATCCCCTCGGCCCAGCCGTCAAAGCTCCAGCCCACCGCGTGTGTTTGCCTGAGGTCGTCGATCTCTACCTGGGCGCGCAGCCGGTAGAGCTTCATCTTCTTCAAAAACGCATCGGCCACCGAGGCATCGACATCGAGCCAGAAGGCGTCCTCGGCCCAGCCGCTCAGCCCCTCGGCCTGCACCTTGCCCTGCGGCGACAGCAGCGCCCACCACACGGCGGGACCCGGTTCCGCCAGCAATCGCCCGGTCACCACGTCGAACAGCAGTTTCTGCGCCTCGGGACCGGAAAACCGGAAGGCGGCACGGGACGGACGGAGGATTGTGGGCATGGGATGGTTCCGCTACACCCGCCGAAAGGCAGGCGGACTAGAGACATGGCGCAGTACGAGACGATCTTCAAGAACGGCACGGTGGTGAACCATGACGGGGTGCACCAGACCGACATCGCGGTCAGCGACGGGCGCATCGTCGCATTGGGTGATCTGGGCGCGACGTCGGCCGGCGAAGTGGTCGACTGTACGGGCCTCCATGTCCTCCCCGGCGTCATCGATACCCAGGTGCATTTTCGCGAGCCGGGGCTGACCCATAAGGAAGATCTCGAATCCGGCTCGCTCTCGGCGGTGATGGGCGGCGTCACCGGGGTGTTCGAGATGCCCAACACCAACCCGCTGACCACCACGCGCGAAACCTTTGAGGAAAAGATCCGCCTCGGCACTCGCCGCATGCATTGCGATTTCGCCTTCTATATCGGCGGCACGCACGACAACGTGGCGCAGCTGCCCGAACTCGAGCGCCTGCCCGGCTGCGCCGGGGTGAAGGTGTTCATGGGGTCGTCCACCGGCTCGCTGCTGGTGCCCGACGATGATGGAGTCGAGGCGATCCTGAACGCGATTTCCCGCCGCGCGGCCTTCCACTCCGAGGACGAATACCGGCTGGAAGAGCGCAAACCCCTGCGCGTGCCCGGCGATCCCAGCTCGCACCCGGTGTGGCGCGATCCCGAGGCGGCGCTGCTCTCAACCCGCCGGCTGGTGGCCCTGGCGCGGAAGACCGGCAAGCGCGTCCACATCCTCCACATCTCCACGGCCGAGGAGATGGTGTTTCTGGCCGCGCACAAGGATGTGGCGAGCGTCGAAGTGACGCCGCACCACCTGACGCTGGATGAAACCGCCTACACCCGCCTCGGCACCTACGCGCAGATGAACCCACCGGTGCGCGACAAGGCGCATCGCGAGGGCATCTGGGCCGGGGTGAAGAACGGCGTCGCCGACGTGCTCGGCTCCGACCACGCGCCGCACACCCGCGAGGAAAAGGACCATCCCTACCCGCAGTCGCACTCCGGGATGACCGGCGTGCAGACGCTGGTGCCGATCATGCTCGACCATATCAATGCCGGGCGGATGAGCCTCGAACGCTTCGTCGATATGTCGAGCCACGGGCCGAACCGGCTGTTCGGCATCGCCAATAAGGGCCGGATCGCCGTGGGTTATGATGCCGACCTGACGGTGGTCGACCTGAAGCGGCGCGAAACCATCACCAACGCTTGGGTGAAAAGCCGCGCCGGCTGGACGCCTTATGATGGCGTGACCGTCACCGGCTGGCCGGTGGGGACGATCGTGCGCGGCAACAAAGTGATGTGGCAGGGCGAGCTGGTGACCCCGAGCATCGGCCAGCCGATGCGGTTTCTGGAAGCGCTTTAGGCGGACGCTCCTGCCGTCGTCATCTCGGCGCGGAGCCCACAGATGCATACGGGCGAGCCCACCCACCGAGTTTGAGGAACTTGCGGAGCGTCGTCCGTGCGCCGGCGCGACCCCGTCGGGGCGTTGGCACCATCCCCGCACCGTGGTGCCGGGCCCTCGCGAACGTCACTGCAGCGAGCGGCTGAGGCTGTATTCGCCGGCCTGGATACGGTCGGGCAGGGTGGCGATCAGCTCGGCGATCGCCGTCTCTCCATGGTGCTCGACCAGCGAGGTGATCGCGGCGAACAGCGAAGCATGCGCCAGCGCCTGCGTGGCGATGCCGTCATCCTCGGCAGTGTTCCAGGCCTCGGCGATGTACTCGAGCGCCACCTGGCGCTCTTCGCGCTCCGCCTCGGCGAGACGCTCGATGCTGCCATTGTCGCCCTTGAGGGTCTTCGAGAGTTTCATAGTCTCGGCCCTAGCACGACCCGACCGACGGCGCGCCCCATCCGTCTCCAAAAGGTTAATATGCACTCTGCAATTATTGTTAACCGGCAGCGCGCTTCAGGAAAAGTTGTGAGACTTTTCTCCCTCGAACGCGCGACAAAAACTAGGGCGCCAGGCGCTATTCGGCGTAGCGCGAATGGATATCGCGGGCGGTTTTCTCGGCTTCGACCAGCAGGCGCGACATCGCCTGCTCCGCCGACACCGTGCACACCCGGTAGAGCCGCGCATAGGCCTCGTAGCCGGAGTTGAAGGCGCCGGTCAGCCGTTGCTTGCGGTCGTCGTCCGGCTCGTCGAGCGCGATCAGGTCGGCCATTTCGCCGCGCCAGTCGGAGCTGGCGCTGGGCTTGCACAGCGGATTGAGGAAATAGAGGCTGCCGAGGATCTCGGAGAGCCGCTCCATCTCGGCCTGGTAGGGCGGATCGATGGCGCGCGCCGGCGCCGCCGCCAGCAGCAGGGCAATCAGAGCAAAGCAAAGCGGGCGGAGGCGCATGGCTTGACCTTTATGTGAAACGCCGGGCTGCCTCAACTGCGATCGAAGACCCGGAACGCGCCGGCCACCACCTCGCCGAGGTCGGGCGTCGTGTGCATGCCGCCGATCTCGTCGAGCCGCACCCAGCGCCAGGCGCTGACTTCGTCGGAGGCGACGATCTCGCCCTCGAACGCCTCGGTGGCATAGACCTGCAGCACGAAGCGTCCCTCGCTGAGCAACATCCGCTTGATCGGGTGCAGCCGCCAGACGCTGAGACCTACCTCTTCCAAGATCTCGCGCTCGGCCGCCTGCTCGGGTGTTTCGCCCGCCTCGAGCCGTCCGCCCGGCAGGCTCCACATGCCGAAATACGGCTTTCTGGCGCGCTGGATCAGCAGCACCTTGTCGCGATCGATCAGGGCGACGCTGGCGGCATTGGGAGGCTGTCGGGACTCGGGCATAACCCGATGATTGTGGTTTGTCCTCGCCGCGGCAAGTAACTAACTAAGCGGTGAAGGAGAGCCCTCAATGTGCGGTCGTTACGCCACCACCCTGCCGCCAGAGATGCTGGTCGAGCTGTTCAACCTGCTCAACCAGATCGATTTTCCGCCGCGCTACAACATCACCCCGACCCAGCCGATCGCCGTAGTCTGGGAGCAGTCGGGGCGCCGTACCATCCAGCTGGTGCGCTGGGGGTTCGTGCCGAACTGGGTGAAGGATCCGCGCGAGTTCTCGCTGTTGATCAACGCCCGGGCCGAAACCATGGCGGAAAAGCCGTCCTTCCGCGACGCGGTGCGCCACTCGCGCTGCATCGTGCCGGCCTCGGGCTACTATGAATGGATGAAGGGGCCGGATGGCAAGCGTCAGCCCTACTACATCACCATGGAGGACGATTCCCCCATGATCTTCGCCGGGCTCTATTCGAACTGGGCGGGCCCGAACGGCGAGGAGATCGATACCGCCTGCATCGTCACCGTCGAGCCCAATCTCGAGATCAGCTCGGTCTATGACCGGATGCCGGCGATGCTGACCGGCGACGCCGTCGACATGTGGCTCAATACCCGCGATTTCGATATCGCCGCCGCCCGCCAGCTGGCTTTGCCGTTGCCGCCGGGATCGCTGAAATACCATCCGGTGGGCAAGGCGGTCGGCCGCGCCGACGCCGACGGCCCCGAGCTGATCCGCCCGATCAGCCCCGAAGAGGCGGAGGCCGAAGCGGCAGCGGCAGCAAAGCCCAAGAAGAAAGTCGCCGCCGGCGGCAGCGGGCAGCTCGACCTGTTCTAGAACAGCTCGAAATAGCCCAGTGCGTCGCCGATCGCCTCTTCCTCGTAGCCGAGATGGCTGAGCAGCACCCGCTCGAGGGCCCGGTAGATCTCGAGCGTATCGGCGAAGCGGCCTGGACCGGGGGCGGCAGCGAGTTCGCCAAGCGTATCGATCAGCCGCACCAGCAACTGGTGCACCACCACGTGCTCGGCCCGTAGCCGGTCGGCGATCGCCTTGAAGCCGGCGCCCTGCGCGGCAATGGCCGGGAACACCGCCTCGTCCTCGATCGAGTGGTGAACATTGACGATGTTGCAGTGCTGACCGCAGAGGTTGCCGAAGCGGCGGTAGTTGGCGACCATGGCGAGGTCGGCCGCCTCGTCGGTCGCGGTTTTGGCGCCAACCTCGCCCGCCGCGGCACGCTCGATCAGCACCGCCAGCGTCTTCATGTTGTCGCGCAGGTGATCGTGCACCTCCTTGAGGTGCAGTCCGGGCGCGCGCTGCGCCTCGGTCAGGCCTTTGAGCCTGATGGGCGCGGGCCGGGTGGCGTCGTCGAGAAATCCGATATCGAGCAGCATGGCCGTCAGATGGGACGCCTGGCATGAGCCGTCAACAAGGCACCCAAAAGTGCCTCAGGAAACAGCCCGTCATAAGGTGTCACCCCGGCGCGGGCCCATATCCGCTAAGTTAGAGGATACCTACTGCCCTCATGCAGCGCCTATCGGCGAACTTGCCGCCCGGCAGTGCCCCAAACTCGGTGTCATCCCTGCTTTCGCAGGGATGACAGCCGGTGGGTGGGCACGATCGTAACTTACCGCGTATGAGCGCAGGCCGGGCCCAGCCCGAGTCTCTCTGCCTGTCGAGGCGTTGAAGACGGGGCGGACGGTTACTCGACGATGGCATCGCCGCCGACCGGGGTGGCGCTGTCGAACACAATGAAGACGATCGGGGTGCCTTCTTCCGCCGTCGCGTCGGTGCGGCGTGCTCCGACTTCGCCGCCACGCGGCGTGGTGTACTCGGCAACGACCTCCCCGAAAGTGTTGCGCTGGATCGCGACTTTCTGCCCTTCGACCACCACCTCGTTGAGTTCCACCAGCAGTTCGACAAAGCCGCCATGTGTGGTCAGGATCGGCAGCATGCCGTCGGCGATGAAAACGCCGGAATCCGCCCCGGTCCGCCCCATTGGCCCGGTGATGATGCCGTGGTGCTTGAGCACGTTCAGCGTGCCTTCGACGAACAGCTCGATCATCGCATGGTCGAATATCCTGGGCTTGCCGATCTCCGGGGTGAGGGCCGGAATGCCGGCGTCGATCAGCGCATTGGCGAGCAGGCCGACCTCACCGAAATTGTCGAAGATCTGGTCGATCGGGAACAGTTCCGCCATCGCTCGGACATCGGGCTGATCCATCCGCGCCAGGTGGAAGGCCGTGGCGTCCATCGCGGTCGCGGCAGTGTGGAAATCCAGTCCATAGTCGAGGTTCGGCCGCAACAGCCGGTTGAACACCAGGCCCGCGTGCCGGGTCGAGGCCTCCGGAGCATTCTCGTTGCCCGGAAACGCCCGGTTGATGTCGATAAGGTCCATGCCACGGCCCGAACTGTGCCAGCGCCGCGACATTGCCTCCACCGCCGGACGCGACAGGTCGAACACGGCGATCACCGAGCCGGACATCTGTGCCGGGTCGAGCTGGTTCATCACCGTCTGCAGGGTGTGTATCGGGCTCATTTCATCGCCGTGGACACCACTGATCAAACCAAGCCGCTTCCCTGGTGCCGCACCCTTGGCCACCATCACCGAGACGTACCAGTGCTGCCCCGTGGGCATCTGCGCGCCGCGGAAATAGAAGCTGTGCTTGCCGGGCTCGAGATCGGAAATATCGAGCGCCGTGATCACCTGCTTGCCATCGATGATATCGCCGGTGAACGCGGTGCCAGCTGCGCCGGAGGTCTCCGGCTTGGCGCCTGCGTCCTGCGCCTGGGCCGTTCCCGCGATCAGCGCCGCCGCGCCAAGTGCGCCCACCGATGCGAGCATGAAGTCGCGCCGATCAATCTCGTCATTGCGCCTGTTGGTCATAGTTCCGATCCTTCTCTTACAAAGATCACGCAAAGTCCGACGCATTTAGAGCGAAGCACCGAAGCTCCGAAAGCCCTTCGACCTGCCCGTCTGCATTTGGAGACGGACGGACAACTTCTTGGACTCTCGGCACATCCGCCGGCACCCGGCAGCGACTATGCGGGCTGGCTTGGCACCGCTCGTGAGTCTCGGCCTCATCCGACCTCAGGCTTGCCCTGGACAACTAGTAGTTGCTGAATAGAAGCTCGCGCAGGGTCGACGCGTCAGTCGGTCGCGCCGACACGACACCGCGCAAGCCACCAGCACGCGCCTCGCTGGGCGAAACGCCGAACTCTTTCTTGAACATGCGGCTGTACGCGGAAGCGTCCCAAAAGCCCCACTGCTCGGCAATGATGGAGATCGGTCGTCGATCGGAACTATTCTCCAACGCATCGCGCGTCTTTCGCAGACGCTCGCGCCGGATATGCGTCGAAACGCCCCCGATTGGTTCGAAAATCCGGTACAACCTGGAGCGGGAAACACCGATCTCGCGGCAGATCAAGCTTGGCGTCAACGCCGGATTTGCCAGGTGCTCCTTGATGATCCGACAAGCTCGACTCATTATTGCGGCCTCGATCGGGCGCTGCGCCTCGGCGGCATGATCCCGTGTAGGCGCCAGGCATGCGGCGAGCAGGCTGGTGCTCGCTTCGCCGATATGCGCCACGTCGGGACTCCTCAGACCGGGAAGCGAACGAAACAGCAGAGTCAAATATTCCATCAGAAAACGTTTGGCCTGATCTCGAAGCACGACGCGAGAGGATTGGATGGTTTGCAGGTTGCGCGGCACGAACAGGGCAAGGTGGTCGCTCGTTTCTGATCGTCCCGCGAACGGGTCTGCGAGCGAGTGCAAGCTCAAAGCATCAATGCTCGAGCCGCTCCGGTGCCGGGTGCGTGGCAGCGTCAGGTGCAGGCACCAACTGTCTATCGTTGGGCGCCGCAAGTTCTGCCAGGCAAACGAGACCTCGGGCGTGCTTAGGTAAATCAAGGTCGATCGCCCAAAGCTCCACGCCCTTTGGCGCGCCAGAAATGGCCGGGGAGCGAGTTGGGCTGGCTTGACCTCGGCTAAGCCGGCGTACCAGCTGCGGAAGAGCTCGAACTGCTCGGCGGGGGGCGCGGCAGCTGTGTCCATCTCGATGGAGCACGGTAGCCGATCGCTCTCGAGCGGTCTGTTGGTTGAAGGCAGCGCAGCAACTGGAGCGAGATCGAACAACAAGGCCGTCCTCTGTTGGCAGGCCGAGCGATAGTTCACCACCGCCTGGTCGCCTGCCGCTTGCTTACAGATCTCATGGACGCCTGGGGGCTGGGTTGCCTCGCAACGAGCGGCGTCAATGAGGTCGCGTCGCCAGAGTCCTCCACGCGCCGACCAATCTCTATCCGCTTTCCGACACGTGGAATGACCACCATCCGCGCCATCGAGGCGCAGGACGAGTTTGGGTTGGCAGTCCCGAAGGAGCCGACGCGCGGCACGTTGTTGCTGATCAGGGCGCGCACCGCCGCGTCGTGCCTGAGCCGCTCATGGGTCGGGGTCGATCAATCAGGCATTCTCGCCCAGAAGCGTCGCCGTGTTTCACTGGGCGAGCATCCGAACAGTGCGGCGTAAGCTCCGGCAAAACGGCCAAGGTGCCAGAAACCGAAACTCATGGCGATTTCGGTGATCGAGAGGCGATCGCCGTCGGTCAGGATGAGGCCGTGCGCGGCCCGCAACCGCCTCTGCCGCTCGTAGGCGCGAGGGCTGAGCCCCAGGTGATCCTGAAATGCGCGCTCGAGCATTCGTTCGCCAACGCCCAGCACTGTGCACACCGTACTGATCGAAACCGGAAGGTGCGGCCTGGCCTCCAGGATGGCGAGGGTTGCGTCAACGACAGCGCGCCGTTCGTTTGAGTTGAGCGGGCGCGTGAGCGGGTGCTCCGCGTGGGAGAGCATGAGCGCGAGCGCGGCACCTGCCTCGCTGGCCGCGACCGCCAAGCCGGCGCTGAGGTCATAGCCGCGCTGCGCGGCAACTTCCGCGTATCCTGCCGTTCGCAGCAACTTGTGCTGAAGCTCAAGTTCGGCGGCCGGAGCGAAAGGTTGCTCACGCACCCCGGGCATCAACCAGCCTGGACGATGCCGTTCGGGCGACCCGGCGCACAGCGCATCGAGCGTCGCGCCGCGCAGACCGATCCGCATGAGGCGATAGCTGCCGGGCATCTCGAGCTTGAATTCTGTGCCCGGACCCAGGATCCGCAGTTGGGGGATTTGGCTTGGCTGCCCGTTGAAGGTCGTGCCTTCCCCCCAGATGAACACCGCCGTCAGCGCGTCGTCACCGATCGCTCCTGACATTGCAATGCCGCCCTTGTCTCGCAGGTCGAGTACGAAGGCATCGGCATAGTCGATTGTCGCCATGCGCGATGCATGCGTTCGCGCTCCGATCTGCTGAATATGGAACTCGGCATCGGGGTCGGTTTCGCGGGAGCGCGCCACGACGGAGTTGTACTTGCGCGCGTACCAGTTCGGCGCCTCCAACATTCGTGGCCCCACAAGTGTCACCCCGCGTGGGAGAAACCCGACAGGACAGGCTGCTCAGCGCAAGCTGCCTTTTCGGCATCCCAACTCGCCCAGCATATCGCCACCCGCAACCGGGGAGAAGCGCCTCAGTCCTGGCGATTCGGGTGGCCTTGGCACGTCCGCTGTGCTGCGGCCAGGCTCGACGCGACGAGGGATCGCTTGGTCAACCGGCCGGATCAAGGTCTCCGAGCGGCGCCGGGCTGCTGCTCGGCAGCCTTCAGGACCGTCAGGACCGACGCCATCAGCGCGGCGAACAGGCCCGAGAAGAACCCGAGCACGGGGCCATTCAGCACGTTCCAGATCAGCCCCAGGTCGTGCGTCGCCAGCCCACCGGCGAGGGCGATCACCACCGATATGAAGATCAGTGAGGGCGAACCGGCGGGCACCGCCACCTGCGGGAACACCTTGGCAACGTAGCGGCGCGCCCACAGTTCGACCGCGATGGCAGCCAGTGCCGCGAGCACGGCGAGGCTGCGCCGCTCGGCAATAACCGTGTCGAACAGCGCACCGAAGAGCAGGCCGACCAGTACCCCGATCACGACTGCACAGATAATGTAGATCGAGGCGTAACCGCCTTGTCGTGCTGCCATTTGTTCACCCGATAGCTAGAGATGGTTGTGGTCGATCCTGACGGTGTCACGCCGTCGGCGAGCAACGCGCGGCGCGATAGGACGCTGGGCGTTGGTGCGATGCTCAGCCACCCGTGCACGCCGACGGCGCGGCCCTGCCGACGCCCCACATCAGCCGCCCCTGGATGATGGTCAGCGTCAGCCTGCCGTTCGAATAGGTCGTGCCGTCCAGCCCCATGGCGGGCAGTTCCACCTCGGCCGCATCGTCTACCGATACCGAGGCGCGATCACCCAGGAGGCGGACCGCCAGGCGCGTCCCGTCCTCGCAGGTGTAGGTGCTGACAGGGTAAGGGTTGCCCACGCCGATCGACGCGCCCGACGCCGACTGCTCGAGACTTGCAATCATCAGGATACTGATCGCCGCGATGGCTGGATTTCTCAACATGATGGCCTCCGAACAGGGCGATCGCAGGGATGGCGCGACTAGCCTGCTCCAGCGTCGGGGTTCCAAAATCGACAGCAGAACATCCCTAGCGCCAACGGTGTCGCCGAGTAATTGGGGTGGCGTCCCATTCCTTGCGATGGCGTCTCGAACTTCGCTCGGCTTGCACCGCTCGATGTGAACTCGAGGAGACCCCGGGCCGGGCGGTCAGCTGGCGCGACGCGAACCGACGATCTTGGGACGAAACGATCAGCGTTGGGACGCGGGCCCATTCTCGCGCTGCTGCGCGGCGGTATTGTCCAAGCCTCGATAGGTCGAGCGCAACTCCGTTTGCGCCGCACCGCGGCTCCAGGGGGTACCATTGGCCGACGTCAACAAGGGCAAGCTGTCGCTCGCGGCACTCACGGCGATGGTCGTCGGGTCGATGGTGGGGGCGGGGATATTCAACCTGCCTGGACGATTTGCCACCGCCACGGGGCCCTTCGGCGCCATCATCGCCTGGCTTATCGCCGGCACCGGCATGTACATGCTCGCCCGGGTTTTCCAGGCGCTTGCCGAGAAGCGCCCCGACATCGATTCCGGCGTATTCGCCTACGCCAAGGCCGGCTTCGGCGACTATATGGGGTTCCTCTCGGCCTTCGGTTACTGGCTCGGCAGCTGCCTCGGCAACGTCTTCTACTGGGTGCTGATGCTTGGCCGCTTCTTTCCCGAGATCTTTGGTGACGGCAGCAGCGTCATTGCGATCGTCGTCTCGTTGATCGGCATCTGGTCGTTCCACTTCATGATCCTGCGCGGTGTCGAGCAGGCGACCTTCATCAACACCATCGTCACCATCGCCAAGATCGTGCCGATCATCGTGGCGATCCTGCTGTTCATCGTCTTCTTCAACTTCGACCAGTTCGCCGAGAATTTCTTCGGCGGTGTCGGTATGCCTGAAAAGAGCCTTGTCGCGCAGGTGCGTGACACCATGCTCATCACCATCTTCGTGTTTCTCGGAATCGAAGGCGCAAGCGTCTACTCGCGCTTCGCCAAAAAGCGCGCCGACGTCGGAACGGCAACCATCCTGGGCTTTGTGGCGGTGACCGGGCTGATGGTCGCCGTGACGTTGTTTCCCTACGCCACGGCTCCCCGGGCCGCCATCGCCGGCGTCGCCAATCCATCGTTGGCCGGTGCGCTCGAGCTCGTCGTCGGACAGTGGGGGGCGGTGTTCATTTCCATCGGCGTGCTGATCTCGGTGCTTGGCGCCTACCTCGCCTGGTCGCTGATTTGCGCCGAGGTGATGTTCGCCGCTGCCAAGTCGAAGGACATGCCCAAACTGTTTGCGGCGCAGAACGCCAACGGCGTTCCTGCCAATGCCTTGTGGCTGACCAACATCGTCGTCTCGCTGTTCGTCGTCTCGACCTACTTCTCGCGCGATGCATTCAACTTCATGCTCGACATGACGAGCGTTACCGCGCTGCTGCCCTACCTGCTCGTCGCCGGCTACGGCGTACTGATCGCCCGGCGTGGCGAGGGCTACGAGGCCGGGTCGCGCGAGCGGCTGCGGGATCAGGTCATTGCCTGGCTGGCCGTGCTCTACACGCTGTTCATGTTCGTGGCCGCGGGGCTCAAGTACGTCCTGCTGGTGGCCGTGCTGTTCGTTCCCGGCACCATCATTCTCTACATCTGGGCCCGCCGCGAACAGCAGGCCCGGCTGTTCACGCCGGTTGAACTGGGTGTGTTCGGGGTCACCGTTGTGGCTGCTGCCATCGGGATCTACGGCCTGGTCACCGGCATCATCACCCCCTGAGATCGAGGAACTTCAATCATGCAAACCTCCTTCGGCGTGCATTCCGAAGTCGGCCAGTTGCGCAAAGTCATGGTTTGCGCACCCGGCAAGGCGCACCAGAGATTGACGCCCTCCAACTGCGATGACCTGCTGTTCGACGACGTGCTCTGGGTCGATGTCGCCAAGCGCGACCACTTCGATTTCATCAACAAGCTGCGCGATCGTGGTGTCGATGTGGTCGAGATGCACAATCTGCTCGAAGAGACAGTGGCGCTTCCAGACGCGAGGAAATGGATTCTCGACAACCAGGTCACGGCCAATCAGGTTGGCCCCGACCTTGTCGACGAGGTCCGTTCCTATCTCGAGGGCCTCTCGAGCCGGCAGTTGGCCGAGACGTTGATCGGCGGCCTCTCCACTTATGAGTTCCCCGACACCCATGGCGGCGGCATGATGGAGCTGGTCCGCGATGCCGCTGGCGTCAACGAATACCTGCTGCCGCCGCTCCCCAACACGCTCTACACGCGCGACACCACCTGCTGGATCTATGGCGGGGTGACGCTGAACCCGCTCTACTGGCCGGCCCGCAAGGAAGAGACGATCCTCACCTCGTCGATTTATCGTTTCCATCCCGATTTCGCCGGCCAGGTCAATGTGTGGTGGGGCGATCCGACCAAGGATTGGGGCCTGTCGACGCTCGAAGGCGGCGACGTCATGCCCATCGGCAAGGGCAACGTGCTGATCGGCATGAGCGAGCGCACTTCGCGGCAAGCCATCGCCCAGTTGGCTCAGGCGCTGTTCGATCAGGGTGCTGTCGAGCGCGTGATCATCGCCGCCATGCCCAAGCTCCGCGCCGCCATGCACCTCGACACGGTCTTCACCTTCGCCGACCGCGACTGCGTGCTGATTTACCCCGATATCGTCGACAAGATCGAATGCTTCTCCTACCGACCGGACGGCAAGGGCGGTATCGAGCTCAGCAAGGACAAGGGGCTCGTCGAGACGGTGCGCGAGTCCCTCGGCCTCAGGGAGCTTCGCGTCGTGGAGACCGGCGGCAATGACTACACCCGCGAGCGCACGCAGTGGGACTCAGGGGCCAACCTCGTCTGCGTCTCGCCGGGCGTCGTTTTCGCCTACGACCGCAACACCTATGCCAACACGCTGCTGCGCAAGGCCGGCATCGAGGTGATCACCATCGCCGGCGCCGAACTGGGCCGCGGGCGTGGCGGCGGCCACTGCATGACCTGTCCGATCATCCGCGATGCAGTCGACTACTGACGCGAGTTGCTTGCCGGCTGCCGTGCGAACCGTCGGCGCGAGCGGCGCCCAGACGCTTGCGAACGTTTGGTGGCGACCAAACTGGGGCTATCGGCGTGAGGCCCGCTCTGAACACCAGGCAGCAACCTCCGGCCCCAAGCAACGGGACCGACCCGCTCAACTAGTCCGGTAACAGCCACCGCGGCTCCGGGAAACGAACGAAGAATGGGATCCACCGTCAACAGGCGGGATTCCATGCACATCCGGGCGCTCGCGGTTCTCGATAATGCTAGATCGTTCCGTTGCACGGCGAACGAACCACAACAGTTAAATAAATCAAATGCGATTGTGCGAAAGTGTACATTCGAAAATGTAGATAAAGCCGGCGAACACGCGCTCACTTGCCGCCGGCTCGCCGCTCGTGCATTCTGCAATCGCTGAATACTACTTGTGCGGCAAGAGTGCAGCAATGAACCAGGCGATCACGAATCTCACGGCGCATGTTCCGCGGCACGCCTTTACGACGGCGGATATTGCGTCGAACCTGCAGGCGGAAGCGTGGCAATCGATTGTGCCATTTCTGTCGATTGAGCCTCGACGCCCGCGAGAACTGGGTTTTCTGGGTCGGATCACCGCCTGGAACCTGGGCTCCCTGGTGCTGGCCCGCGCGACGACGCAGGCGAGTATTTTCGCGCGCGATGATCGTTTGCTTCGGGCCGATGGGTTCGATCATTGGACCTTATGCGCGCCCTCGAGCGGCACCATCGTTGCTGATGGAGGGGCCGCCGTGGCGGGAGCCGGTGGTTGTCAGGTTCGGGCGCTGCACCGGGATGACCGCGGCTCCAATAGCGATATCGATGTCTTGTTTCTCGTCGTTCCGCGCGACCTCTGCCATCCCCACGCATCAGAACTCGATCGGTTGCATGGAACCAACCTTCCGGCTGGTCCTGGCAGGTTGCTGGTAGATTATCTGCGATCGCTGTACCGGCAGTTGCCACTGCTGGATGTGGACCAACTGCCCATGTTGGTCGACGCCACTCGCAATATGATCGTCGCCTGTGCGGCTCCCAGCCGAAGTGCGATGGAGCAGGCCATGCCCGCCATCCAGGCGACGCAAATAGAGCGGGCAAAGCAGTTCATCCGTGACAACCTGCTTCAGCCGCGCCTCGATACGAGGGAACTCTGCCGCTATCTGGGGATGTCGCGAAGCTCGCTGTACCGCCTGTTTGAACCTCTGGGTGGGGTGGCGCGATATATTCGATCGGCGCGGCTGCTGGATGCGCACCGCGCGCTGTCAACGGCGAGCGATACCCGGCCGGTCTACGCGATCGCGCGCGAGCGGGGCTTCGATGACCCTTCCGAGTTCAGCCGGGCCTTCAAGCACCAGTTCGGGTACAGCCCCTCCGAAGCGCGCTCCGAGTGGGTTCCGGCGCCGCACCCGCACAAGGCGCAGGCCGGTGCGGCATCCAATCTGGCCGAAGTCATCAGAGCCGTTTCCTAGGGCCGTCGGCAACCCGATCGGGATGCGCCAGGGATCTGCCCGAGCCACGGAGTGGCGCGATACATCCGCTCGGCCCGGCTGCTCGATGCGCACCGGGCATTGTCGACGCCAGGCGATACCCGGCCAGTCTACGCCATTGCACGCGAGCTGGGCTTCGACGACCCTTCCGAGTTCAGCCGGGCGTTCAAACATCAGTTTGGCTACAGCCCCACCGAGGCCCGCTCCGAGCGGGTTCCCGCGCTCAGCCCGCACAAGGCATCGGCGGGCGCTATCTCCAGCCTGGCCGAAATCTTGGCCGCGCTAGCCTGACACGCGACGATCTCACGGCCCTGACGTCGCAGCATTGGGCCGCTCTCGGCCGCGTGTGCGCTTTGTCTCATGGGTGCGGATCTGGCCGAACTACGCCTGCGGCAGGGGGAGCTTGCCGATGCTGACTCACGCCTTGGACCGACAGCACAGGATTGGGACGGAGGGCTATTCTCTTCCGCTCGCAACGGACAGTAGCGTTCGACGAAGGATGCGGCGCTGCTTCCACCTTTCCCAGGCCAAGGTCGCGGTGGCGCCTGTCGTGTGGCTAGCGTTGGGCGGGTGGGCAGTTGTCGGTGTGCATTTCGATAGGCCGTCGCCCCCGAAGCGGGGCCGCCATGAGCAACGCGGACCAACCGCACCGGTGCCTGCGATCATCGGTCGGAGGGCGCATGGGCGCTCTTGTGCTGATGGCGCTCATCACCTGCTCGACCGGGGTGGCTGCCGCCCAGGAGATCGTGGTCGGCATCACCGCCTGGCCCTCCGCCAAGGTCAGCGCCTATGTCATCGGTCAAGTACTGGCCGAGCGGACCGGGGTCACGCCTGTCTATGTCGAACGGGGCTCCGTCGGCCTGCTGACCTCGATCGCCCGGGGCGACATAGACGTCTACCCCGAATTATGGTCGCCAAACCTCGATGCCGCTGTCAGTCGGGCTGGGGCTGCCGTGACCGTCAGCACACGCTCAGTCACCGGCAAGCAAGGCATTTGCGCCACGCGGGCGGCCATAGATCAAACCGGCATCAAGGCCGTCTCGGACCTCACCAACCCCGATATCGCCGCCGCCTTCGATAGCGACGACGACGGCAGGGGCGAACTCTGGATCGGCGATGCCTCCTGGTTCTCGACCCAGGTGGAGCGGGTCAGGGCCAGAAGTGCCGGCTATGACCAGACCATGCAACTGCTGCAAGCGCCGGAAGACATGGCAATGGCGGCGGTCGACGCAAGCGTCGCCCTGGCGCAACCGCTGGTGTTCTACTGCTATTCGCCGCACCACGTGTTCGTCCTGCACGATGTGGTCATGCTGGCGGAACCGGCGTTCGACGCTGCGGCATGGCAGCTTGTCGCGCCGGCCGGCGACCCCGACTGGCTGGAACACTCGCGGGCCGAGACGGCTTGGGATGTGTCCTCGTTGTCGATCGCCTTCGCGACCAGACTTAAAACCGAGCTCCCGGCAGTGGCCGACATCCTCGGCAGGATCCAGTTCGAAGCCGAGGACATAGCCGGGATGAGCTACGTCTTGCAGGTCGAACGCAAGTCGCCGGAGGCTGCCGCGCATGAGTGGCTCGCCGAGCACCGCGCCCGAATAGACGGGTGGTTCGAATGAGTGTTGGCCCGTCACGGCGCCGGTTGCTCGAACTCGGCCTGGCAGGTCTGGCGGCGGGCTTGATTGGTGCGCCGGCGCAGGCACAGGCCATCTACTCGCAAATCTACGATGCGAAGCGGAAGAAGTGGATCGATTATGATCCGCGCCGGGCCCAGCAATACTATGCGGCTTATGGCTCAGTGCCGGAGGAATTCAAGCGACAGCTGGTTCCGTTCAGGACCGCCGAGAAACCTGGCACCGTCATCATCGATGGGGACCGGCACTTCCTCTACCTGGTGCAGCCGGAGTTTCAGGCGATCCGCTACGGCATCGGGGTGGGACGCGACGGTTTCGGCTGGGCCGGCATCGTCGCCATAGGCCGGATGGTCGAGTGGCCGACCTGGACGCCGCCCCCTGAGATGATTGCGCGTGATCCGAAGTCTGCACAGTGGGCCAATGGCATGCCGGGCGGCCCTGACAACCCGCTGGGTGCCCGCGCCATGTACCTCTACGAGGGCGGCAAGGACACCATTTACCGCATCCACGGGACAGCCGAACCCTGGTCTATCGGGCTCAACATCTCGTCCGGCTGCATCCGGCTCAACAACGACGACGTGACCGATCTCTACTCCCGGGTCGCCGTGGGGGCGAAGGTTGTCGTTCTCATGTCCGGCGCGGCCCTCTATCGCGGCGTCTAGGAGGTCACATGGCAGCATTTGCATTCCTGTTCAGGGGTATCGGCATTCCGGCGCTGCTGCTTGCCGCCGCGGCCTGCGCCTCGACCACGCCGCCGGCCGCCACCATCCGCTCCAGCGCGCTGACGGCGCCGGCTGATCTGCAACTGCTGTGCGCCAGCGAGGCAGCCAGCCGTTTCGGCGTTCCGGCCGATGGCGTCCTGCCGACCGCGTCGCGGCCGAGCGCCACCGGAACGGCGTTTGAAGTGGAGGTCAAGCTGCCAACCGGGCAGGCACTTTGCGTCATCGACCAGAATGGCAGCATCCAGTCACTCGCTCGCACCTGAGCGCGCCGTCAGACGACCGTGAAGGTGCTCAACAAGGAGGAACAAGACAATGTATCGCTTCATGAAATTGCTGCTCAGCGCCGTCCTGGTGCTTGCAGCGTTGCAGTCGCCGGCCGTGCTCGCCCAGGACGTTGCACCGCTGGTGATGGTCCCCGATCATCCGGTGGGTGTTCCCGTAAGCGGCTGCTTCCGTGCCAACCAGAACCTCTATGGCCCGTACCGGCTGACGTTCTGCCTGGAACGGCGCGGAACCTATCAAGTCCGCGGCGGCGGCGTGAGCTGCGACGGCCGCCTGACCTGGCGTACCTCTGGGCGTGACATCATCGTCGACCTGCAGCGCGCCTCCTGCAATCGCGGGCGCGCCTGGGAACGGGCTTCGATGGATTGCCGGAACTATGGCGGCCTGCTGGGGACCATCGGACGCGTCATCGTCGGCCAGTCGCCGCGCATCCGTACCCTGCGTTGCACCTATCACCCGACGGTGCGCGGCGAGAGACCTCGCACCTTCACCGCCACTCGCAACTGACCATCGGCGGGCACGGAGCCTACGGGCTCCATGCCCGCCTGAAGTGCCGGAACCAACACGACGGAGAGATGCAAGTGTCCAGAGCGTCAAATACCCCCCCAAGCCTCACGGCTCGGAAGCCGTTCCAGCCCCGGACGAGCGCGAAACTGCGAGCGCCGCTGGCAGGAGCTGGTCTGTTTGTCACCCTCGTTCTTGGCTTGGGCACCGCCTTCGCGCAGGACGCGGCGAGCAGCAGCGTGCTGTTCGAGAATGTAAGGGTTTTCGACGGCAAGGCTGATGCACTGACGGAGCCGACCAACGTGCTGGTCGAGGAAGGCAAGATCGCTGCCATCTCCGCCGCTCCGATCGACGCGAATGGCGCCAGTGTGATCGAGGGTGCTGGTCGCACGCTGATGCCCGGGCTGATCGATGCGCATTGGCACGCCATGCTCATCCGCTCGACCCCCGAGGAGGGCCTCAACAACGATGCAGGCTACACCACGCTGCTGGCGGCGGACGAGGCCAAGGCCACCCTGATGCGTGGCTTCACTACCGTACGCGACGTGGGCGGTCCGGTCTTCTCCCTGAAGCGGGCGATCGACGAGGGGCTCATCGATGGCCCCCGGATCTATCCATCGGGCGCTATCATCAGCGTTACCAGCGGCCATGGCGATTTCCGTCACCAGTGGGAGCTGCCGCGCCGGCCGGGTGAGCTGACCCGCATGGAAGAACTGGGCGTGGCGATGATCGCCGACAGTCCGGACGAGGTGCGCATGCGGGCGCGCGAGCAGTTGATGCTGGGCGCTTCGCAGGTCAAGCTGACGGCAGGCGGCGGTGTCGCGTCGCCGTTCAGCCCGCTCGATGCATCGACCTTCACGGCCGACGAACTGACGGCCGCGGTTGAGGCGGCGAGCAACTGGGGCACCTACGTCACCGTGCACGCCTATACCCCCGAAGCGATCGAGCGAGCGCTGTCGGTGGGGGTGAAGGTGATTGAGCACGGCCATCTGATGAACGAGGCGGACGCCAAGGCGATGGCCGAGAAGGGCATTTGGCTTTCGACCCAGCCGTTCGACGAGAGCTTCGAGGAGGGCGTCACGCTTCCTGAGGACAGCCGCGCGCGGCTGCGGCAGGTGATCACCGGCACCGACCGCATCTATGGCTGGGCCAAGCAGTACGGTATCAAGACCGCCTTCGGCACGGACATCCTGTTCTCTCCGGCGATGGCGCAATTGCAGGGACATATGCTCACGCTGCTGACGCGCTGGTATACGCCGGCCGAGGCCCTGGCCATGGCGACCGGCACCAACGGCGAATTGCTGCAGCTGACCGGGTTACGCAACCCCTATCCGGGCAAACTCGGCGTTGTCGAGGAAGGGGCACTCGCTGACCTGCTGCTGGTCGAGGGCGATCCGATCGCCAACATCAACCTCGTGGCCAACCCGGCGAACTTCGTGGTGATCATGAAGGACGGCAAGATCTACAAGAATACACTCCCCACCAACTAGCCGCTACTCGGTGCCCTCGCCCGACGTGGGGGGCAGGGCACCTCTTTTGCATCGCTGGCCTTGAGGCGTGCCAGCTCGACCTTGCTGGCAGTCGTCGCTTCCCTCCGCCGCAGCGCTACCGCGTCTGCCAGGAGGGGGGATTGAGGGAGGGGAGCTCGCCGTCGATGGCTTCGCTCCGTCGCTCCAGCTAGCTAAAGCACCTTGCCCGGGTTGAGGATTCCGTTGGGGTCGAGCGCCGCCTTGATCGCCTGCATCATCTCGAGCGCCACCGGGTCCTTCACCTGCCGCAGCAGGGCGGATTTCAGCTGCCCGATGCCGTGCTCGGCCGACACCGAACCGCCGAGCTTGCGCACCACTTCATAGACGGCCGCGTTGGCGTCGGCCTCGCGCGCCATGAAAGCCTTGGAGTCGGCGCCGGCGGGCTGGCTGAAGTTGAAATGGATATTGCCGTCGCCCATGTGGCCGAACGGGCAGGGCCGCACGCCGGGGATAGCGCGCTCCACTGCGGCGCTGCCCTCGGCGATCAGCTGCGGCACGGCGCCGATCGGCACCGAGACATCGTGTTTGATCGAGGCGCCTTCCTTCGATTGCACCTCGCTCATCTGCTCGCGTGCCGCCCACATCAAGGTGCGATCGGCCTCCGACTCGGCGACCACCGCATCGGCGACGAGGCCGCTGCCGAGCGCTTGTTCGAGCGCCGCCTGCAATGCGCCGGGCGCACCGCCTTTCATCCGGTTCACTTCGGCCAGCACATACCAGGGCGACAGGCTGGCGGTCGGGTCGCGCGGCAACAGGCCATATTTCAGCTGCAGGTCGATGCCGAACCGGTTCATCAGCTCGAACGCGGTGAGGCGCGAGCCGGCCCGCTCGCGCAACAGGTAGAACAACTGCAGCGCCACGCCGGGATCGGCCACGTTGATCAGCGCCGTTTCCTGTGCCTCGGGGATCGGGAACAGCTTTACTGTCGCCGCGGTAATGAAGCCGAGCGTGCCTTCGGCCCCTACCAGCAGGTCCTTGAGGTCGTAGCCGGTATTGTCCTTCTTCAGCGCGTTGAGCCCGTTGTAGAGCCGCCCGTCGGCCAGCACCGCCTCGACCCCCAGCGTCAGCTCGCGCGCATTGCCATAGGCCAGCACCTGCACGCCGCCGGCATTGGAGCTGAGCACGCCACCGATACGGGCCGAGCCCTGCGACGCCAGCCACAGCGGGAAAATCGCCCCCGCGGCCTCCGCCACCTTATGCGCCTCTTCGAGGATCAGCCCGGCTTCCACCGTCATGTGCCCGGCTGCGGCATTGACTTCGCGCACCCGGTTGATGCGGGAGAGGTTGACGATCACCTCATTGCCGCTGAGCGGCACCTGGCCGCCGACCAGACCGGTATTGCCGCTCTGTGGCACCAGCGGCACCCGATGCTGGTTGGCCCAGCGGCAGATCGCCTGTAGCGCCGCGACGCTCCCCGGCAGCGCTACCGCCACTGCCGGCACGTGGAAGCGCTTGCGCGGCTCAGTCAGGTAACTCGTCATCTCCGCGGGATCGGCGAGCAGCGCGCCGCCATCGCCGACCAGCGGCTTCAGGGCGCGGACGATATCTTTGGCAGTGAGCGTGGTCATGGCGGGGGAAGATAGACCTGAGCGGGGTTGGCGCAAGGGCGAACTTGCCCGCTACCGGTCGCTATGCGACAAGCGGCGCCAACGAGACAATGAAGACGGAGCACGACGATGGCGCAGGGGCTGATGGCCGGCAAAAAGGGCCTGATCATGGGCGTGGCGAACAACCGCTCGATCGCCTGGGGCATCGCCAAGGCCCTCGCCGACCAGGGCGCCGAGATCGCCTTCTCCTACCAGGGCGAGGCGCTGAAGAAGCGCGTCGAGCCGCTCGCCGCCGAGATCGGCGTCACCACGCTGGTCGAGTGCGACGTGTCGAACGACGCGGCGATGGACGAGACCTTCCGGGTGCTCAAGGACAAGTGGGGGACGATGGATTTCCTCGTCCACGCCATCGGCTTTTCCAACAAGGATGAGCTCGAGGGCCGCTACATCAACACCAGCGCCGAGAACTTCGCGCTCACCATGAACATCTCGGTCTATTCGTTCACCGCCGTCGCCAAGCGCGCCGAGGCGATGCTGAACCCCGGTAGCTCGCTGCTGACGCTGACCTATTACGGCGCCGAAAAATACGTGCCGAACTACAATGTCATGGGCGTCGCCAAGGCCGCACTCGAGGCCTCGGTGCGCTACCTAGCGCATGACCTCGGCCCGCAGAACATCCGCGTCAACGCCATCTCGGCCGGCGCCATCAAAACCCTGGCGGCCTCCGGCATCTCGGGGCTCCGCACCATGCTGCACTTCCAGGAGAAGGCGGCGCCGCTGAAGCGCAACGTCACCCAGGAAGAAGTCGGCTCGGCCGCGCTCTACCTGCTCAGCGATCTCGCCTCCGGCGTCACCGGCCAGGTGCAGTATGTCGATTGCGGCTTCAACATCATCGGCATGCATGTCGACGATGAAGCCGACGCCGCTGCGCCCACCGCCTGATTTATCCTGGGGCTGCCGCAAGGCGGCCCCTTTCGTTTCCGAGCGTCGATATGTCCATCACCTGGCCTGAACTCTATTTCATCCGTCACGGCGAAACCGACTGGAACGCCGAGGGGCGCTACCAGGGGTCCAAGGACATCCCGCTCAACGATATCGGCCGCGGCCAGGCCGATCTCAACGGTAAGCTCTTGGTGCAGATCCTCGAGCGGGCCGGTCGCAGCCCGGCCGATTTCACCTGGCACGCTTCGCCGCTCGGCCGCACTCGCGAGACCATGGCCCGCGTCCGTTCGGCCTTCTCTGTGCCGCTGCCCGAGGTGGTCTTCGACCAGCGGCTGGTCGAGGTATCGTTCGGCATTTACGAAGGCCGGCTCCACACCGAGCTCAGTTCCGGCGAGATGGCGATCGCCGGCGAGCGCGACGCCAGCTTCTGGAATTTCCGCCCGCCCTCGGGCGAGAGCTATGAGGATGTGGCGCAGCGCATCTTGAGCTTTGCCACCGACACGCTCAAAGCGCCGGCGATCATCGTGGCGCATGGCGGGATCCTCAGGATTTTGCGCCGCCTGATCGAGGATTTTCCGGCCGAGCGCGCAGTGAACTGGTTCCCGCCGCAAGATTCGGTGGTGCATTTCATCGACGGCAAGAGCGTCGTCTATCCGGCTGGTCACAGCTGGGACGACTGAGCGGACGAGCTTGGGAGGCCACGTTGAAGAGCACCGGGAACGATCCGCCACCCCTGGCCGCCATCGCGATCCGGCCCTGGCTCGACACCGACTCGGCGGCTGAGCTGACCGAGCTGCTGCACCGCGCCTATGCGCGCCTCGCCGCGATGGGGCTGCGCTTCTGGGCGACGCATCAGAGTGCCGAGGTCACCGAGAAGCGTATCGCATCGGGCGAGTGCTTCGTCGCCGTCGCCGATGGGGTGATCTGCGGCACCATCCTCTTCCGCGATGCTTCCCGCACCAATGGCAGCCCCTGGTACGATCGATCCGACGTCGCCTCGTTCGGCCAGTTCGCGGTCGAGCCCGAGCTCCAGAGCCAAGGCCTCGGACGCCGGCTCATTGCCGATGTCGAAGACCGCGCCGCTGCTTCCGGCGCCCGGGAACTGGCGCTCGATACAGCGGAACCGGCAGTGCACCTCGTCGAGTGGTACACGCGCTTCGGCTACCGCTTCATCGAGCGCACCCAGTGGCAACACACCAACTATCGCAGTGTTGTGCTGAGCAAGACGCTTGTCGGCAGGCAGGGCGACTGAAGGGAGTCTCGGTTCCGGTTGAAGTCCTGAGCGGATGTCTTGGCATATGCCAAAGGGGTGGCCGTGACACAGCAGCAGCTTCGTACCGCCAGCATTTTCCGCAACTGTCGCAATCAGGTCGTGCGCATCCCTGTCGAGTTCGCCCGGTAACGGCGCCACCCAGGACGTTGGCCGAGCTGTTCAGCGAGTGGGAAGCCTTTCGCGAGTTCCCGGATGTCGATGACAGTTCGCTGCCGCCAGACCCCCGCACCCCGCTCGAATGACCCGGTCGAGAACTGGCTCGATTGACCGTCTCGCCGCGTGCCCCTAGAACCGCGGCAGTCTTCGGGGCATTCTCATGAGCTTCAATACCTTCGGCCACCTGTTCCGTTTCACCACCTGGGGCGAAAGCCATGGGCCGGCGCTGGGCGTGGTGGTCGATGGCTGCCCGCCGGGGCTGCCGATCTCGGCCGAGGTGATTCAGCGCGATCTCGATCGGCGCAAGCCCGGCCAGTCGCGCTTCACCACGCAGCGGCGCGAGGACGATCAGGTGCGGATCCTCTCCGGCGCCTTCGAGGACGAGCGCGACGGCCAGCTGAAAACCACCGGCACGCCGATCTCGCTCATGATCGAGAACACCGACCAGCGCTCCAAGGACTATTCCGAGATCAAGGACAAATACCGTCCCGGCCACGCTGATTTCACCTATCACCAGAAATACGGCATCCGCGACTACAAGGGCTCGGGCCGTGCCTCGGCGCGCGAAACCGCGGCGCGCGTCGCCGCCGGCGCGGTGGCCCGGCTGGTGATCCCCAATGTCACGGTACGCGCCAGCCTCGTGCAGATCGGCCCGCACAAGATCGACTATGCGCGCTTCGACTGGGCCGAGGTGGACAACAACCCGTTCTTCTGCGCCGACCCGGTCGCCGCCAAGGAGTGGGAAGTCTACCTCGATGGCATTCGCAAGGCCGGCAACTCGGTCGGTGCGGTGATCGAAGTGGTGGCCGAAGGCGTGCCGCCCGGCTGGGGCGCCCCGATCTACGGCAAGCTCAGTGCCGACCTCGCCTCGGCGATGATGTCGATCAACGCGGTCAAGGCCGTCGAGATCGGCGCTGGCTTCGAAGCGGCCGAGCTCACCGGCATCGAGAATGCCGACGAGATGCGAGCCGGCAATGCGGGGCCGTACTTCACCTCGAACAAGGCGGGCGGCATTCTGGGCGGCATTTCCAACGGCGATCCGATCGTCTGCCGCTTCGCGGTGAAGCCGACCTCCTCGATCATCACACCGCGCCAGACGGTAACGACGCATAACGAAAACACCGAGGTCATCACCAAGGGCCGGCACGATCCCTGCGTCGGCATCCGCGCTGTGCCGATCGGCGAAGCGATGATGGCGGTGGTGCTGGCCGATCATTTCCTGCGCCATCGGGGCCAGACCGGCCGCGAGGGCGGCATCGGCTACTAGAGCGCTTTCAGGAAAAGTTGCAGACTTTTCCGGTTCGAAAGCGCGACAATTCACACTGAGCTCGTCGGGACTGGCTGGCAGGGTGCCGCGGGCCGACCCTTAGAATCGAGAAAATTGTCGGCCCGGAACACGCGCTAGTGCGCATTGACCGCCTCGGCGGCAAGGCGCTTGCTGTGAGCATAGGCCGTAAGCCATTGCTCTTGCTGGACTATTTCTACGGGTAAGCGCGAGATGACTAAGCGGTCGCACTGACACAGCTGAGGGTTATCAGATGTTCGAGTCCTGCCGCGCTTACGTCATGGCCGCTAATCTGCGTGATAGTCTGGCGCTCGAAACCGTGGCGCATCAGCTCGGCTTCGGCGAGGTGGTCTGCGGCCTCGGCAACCCCGCATATGCCGGCCGCTCGGCAACGTCGATCACCTATTTCTTCCTCGATTACCGCATGCGGGACGAGGAACTGGTCGACTGCATCTCTGCCATCCGTGCGGAGCGGACCTCGCGGCTTTGCTACTCGCCGATCATCCTGTTCACCACCGACCGGGCGGCGGAGACGGTGGTGCGCTACGTCCGCTTCGGTTTCGACGATGTCATCAGCCTGCCGGCGCGGCGCGACGAGCTGGCCGAGCGCCTTGCCGATCAGTTGCACGAGCAGGTCTATATCGAGACCAAGGATTACCTCGGCCCTGACCGGCGCCGGTTCGACCGCGGCGCGGAACTGCGGCTCGGCATCTCGCCGCACACCAGGTTGGTGCTCGAACGCGATCCACGGCGCGGCGTCAGGGTGCTGGATCGCGAGGTCCGCGGCCACCGCTTCAAGGCGCGGGCGGCGCCGCATACGCATTTCATGGCCAAGCTGTTTGGACAGCACGCGTTCTAGACGCGCCAACTCCAGGCCTCCGGAACGGTTAACAAATCGACAAGCACCCCCAGGCTAATGTGCCTGACCTGACATTTGGGGGCGGCCGATGGACTGGCTTGGCGATGTGGTCAGACAAGGTGGCTCGGCGCTATGGGACGGAGGCGCGGCACTCATCCTGCCAGCACTGTTCTTTGCGGTATTGGCGGTGCTGGTCAAGAAGCGCGAAGCCCTGGCCGCGTTGCGGCGCGCCGCCGGCGAGATCCGGATCAACCTGGGCCTTTATCTGTTCGATACGCTGATGATGCTGCCGATCCTTGGTCTCGTCACGGGGTTCGCCCAGGCGGCGATGCAGGGCGCCGGCTTGATCCTCGTGCCGGCGGCGTTCTGGGAAACGCTGGGCCTCTATCCAACCCTGTTCATCGTGGTCTTTGCCGGCGATTTCATCGGTTACTGGCGACACCGTCTCGAGCATACCAACCTGCTTTGGCCGAGCCACGCAGTACACCACAGCGACACCGAGATGAGCTGGTCTACGCTGTTGCGCTTTCACCCGATAAATCGGCTGACCACCACGCTGATCGATTCGACATTCCTGCTGGCGCTGGGTTTCCCGGCCTGGGCGGCCGTCGCCAACGGCTTGGTGCGGCACTACTACGGCTATTTCATTCATGCCGACCTGCCCTGGACCTATGGTCCGCTGGGCAGGATCTTCGTCTCCCCGGCGATGCATCGCTGGCATCACGCCAGGGAGTACAAATATGCCGGGACCAACTTTGCCACGGTGTTCTCGGCCATTGACGTGGCGTTCGGCACCTTCTCGCTGCCCGGTCCATGCGATGTGCCCCTCGGGCTCGAAGCCGACATGGGGCAAGGCGTACGAGGGCAGCTGACCTATCCGTTTCGGCGCTGGTTCAGCGCCGCGTTCAAGCGCGGCTGAGCTGAAATACCGCTACCGTTTCGTGGTTGCCGTCGCCACCGGCTATCGGCGAAGGCACCGAAACGAGGTGGGTCCAGCCGCGCGCGATGAGGAACGCCACGACGTCTGCGATCGAGCCGACAATGGCGCCCTCGTCGGTGACGATGCCGCCCTTTCCGACATTGTCGCGACCCACCTCGAACTGTGGCTTGATCAGGATGACGGCCTCGGCCTTGGCGGCGCAGAGGGACAGCGGCACCTCCAGCACTTTCAGCACCGAGACGAAGCTGATGTCGCAGACCAAGAGCCCGATCGGCTCGCGGATCAGCTCGACCGTCAGGTCGCGGCCGTTGACGCCCTCGAGCGAGACGACCCGCGGGTCCGCTTTCACCCGCTCATGCAGCTGGTCGTGCCCGACATCGACGGCGTAGACTCTCGCCGCCCCGCGCTCCAGCAGCACCTGGGTGAAACCGCCGGTCGAGGCGCCGAGATCGAGGCAGACGCGTCCGGCCGGCTCGATGCCGCCGACCTCGAGGCCGGCCACCAGCTTCAGCGCCGCGCGCGACACATAGCGCGCCGCGGGGTCGTCGAGCGTGATGCTGTCATCTGCCGCGACCTGCTGGTTGGGTTTGCTGGCGACGACGCCGTTGACCGTCACCGTGCCACGCAGGATCGCGTCACGCGCCCGAGCCCGGCTGGGCAACAGTCCCCGAGCCTCGAGCGCCTGGTCGAGGCGGATGCGATCGCTCACGAGGCGATGAGCTTCTTGATCTTGGCGATAGCGGCTTCCTTGCCCTCGCCATAGGCGATAGTGCCTTCGAAATTGCCGTCCTTGTTGATCAGGAACACCGAGGCAGTGTGATTGACCAGGTAGAAGCCATCCGCGTCAGGTTCGGTGGTCTCGGAAGCCGCGCCGAACGACGCCTTGACCGCCGTCGTCTGCTCGTCGGAGCCGACAAGGCCGATGGTGCCGGGGAACGGGCTCAGATAGTCGGCCAACACCTGTTTGGTGTCGCGCTTGGGATCGACCGTGACGAAGATGGTGCGGAGCTGCTCGTTGCCGAGCCCCAGCTCCTGCTTCCAGACTGTCGATTCCGCCAGCGTGGTCGGGCAGACATCGGGACAGTGCGTATAGCCGAAGAACACCAGGCTCGGCGTGCCCTTGAGGCTCGCCTCGGTGAAGGCGCCGCCAAGCGTCGATTCCATGGTGAACGGCTTGCCGGTCACCCCGAGCGGCGCCGAGGGCGGCCGGAAGATGAACAAAGCCGTGGCGCCGAGCGCGGCCACTACGACCAGCGTCCAGAGGATGATGCGGAAGCGCGCCAGCGCCGGTGAGGAAGTGTCGGCCATGGTTCCTGCCCAGATGAGTTGGCGCCTTATAGCGCCAGCCGGCACAGCTTGGCGCGTGTCATTGTCGCGCACTCACCGAGGCGTGAAGGCTTATTGCGGGTCGAGCGGCTCGGTACCGGTGGGCTGGCCGTTGCGCAGGGTGATCTTTTCGATCCGCATCTCGGCCTGCTTCAGCAGTGCCTCGCAATGCGCCTTCAACGCCTCGCCGCGCTCATAGATGGCGATCGACTCGGCCAGCGGCGCCTGGCCGCTTTCGAGCTTGCCGACAATGCCCTCGAGTTCGCGCAACGCCGCCTCGAAGCTCATCAGCTTGATATCGTCGGCGGTGGCGGGGGAATCGGACATGGCAGTTCCTTCGATGGGCCTCGTTGCTAGCTGGTGGCCATCAACATTTCAACATGCGCGGCGGCGCCGGTGGCGAGCCCGTGTCGGTCGTAGCCACCTTCCAGCATGGAAACCAGCCGTCCCTCGCACAGCCGCTCGGCCACATCCACCAGCCGCTCGGTGACCCAGGCAAAATCCTCGGGGTGCCAGTTGAGTCCGGCCAGCGGATCGCGATAGTCGGCGTCGAAGCCGGCGGAGACCAGCAGGAAATCCGGCCGGAACGCCTCCAGCGCCGGCAGGATCCGCTCGGTATACGCGGCGCGCATCTCCGCCCCGCCGCTGCCCGCCTGAAGCGCGGCGTTGCAGATATTGCCGACGCCGGTAAAGCTCGGCGAGCCGGTACCGGGATAGAGCGGCATCTGGTGGCTCGAGGCGTAAAATACCGTCGGATCGGCCTTGAAGATGTCCTCGGTGCCATTGCCGTGGTGGACGTCGAAATCGACGATCGCCACCCGCTCGGCCCCGAACTTGCGCTGCGCCTCGCGCGCCACCACGCCGATCGAGTTGATCAGGCAGAAGCCCATCGGCCGGTCGATCTCGGCGTGGTGTCCGGGCGGGCGGACGGCGCAGAAGGCGTTACGCACTTCGCCCAGCGCCACCGCTTCGAGCGCCGCGAGCCCGCCGCCGAGCGCCGTCGACGCCGCCTCGAGCGAGCGCGACGAGATGAAGGTGTCCTCGTCGATCTGGCCGATCCCTTCGGCCGGCCTGGCCCGGGTGAGGATGCTCAGGTAGTTGGCGTCATGCACCAGCTCGGCCAGCGTCAGGTCGCCCGACGGCGCCTCGCGGCGGACCAGCCGCGCGAAGCGGTCGGCGCTCAGCGCCTCCTCGACCGCCCGGATGCGATCGGGCCGTTCGGGGTGCCCGGTTGGGGTGGCGTGGCTTTCGAAATTGGGCTGGGAGACGAGAAGAGTGGCCATGGGCTCGGGAACTGTCGCTGCGCCAATAGCTTGACGTTGTGCTCACCAGCTTGTCAAACCTCGCGCCATGGCCAGCGCCGTTCATTCCCACTCCGATCTGCCCGAGCTCGCAGCGCGACTGCGCGCCGGCGACCTCGTCGCCTTCCCTACTGAGACGGTCTATGGGCTGGGCGCCGACGCGACCAATTCCGATGCGGTGCTGAAGATTTATGAGACCAAGGGGCGGCCGCGCTTCAATCCGCTGATCGTCCACGTCGCCGATCTCGCCATGGCCGAGCGCTTCGTGAGCTTCAGCCCGATGGCCCACAAGCTCGCGGAATTCTGGCCCGGTCCGCTCACCCTGGTACTGCCGAAGCGCCCGGAAGCCGGGCTTTCCGACCTGGTCACCGCGGGTCTCGATACTGTTGGCATCCGCATCCCGAACCATCCGCTGGCTCTGGAGCTGATCCGCGCTGCCGGCCGGCCACTGGCCGCACCCTCTGCCAATCGCTCCGGCAAGCTGTCGCCGACCACCGCCGCGCAGGTCGAGCGTTCCTTCAACGGCGCCGTGCCAGTGCTCGAAGGTGGCGCCTCACAGGCCGGGGTGGAGTCGACCATCCTGGCGGTGGAGGGTGACGTGGTGACGCAGCTGCGCGCCGGCGCCCTGCCGCGCGACGAGGTCGAGGCGGCAATCGGCCGGCCGGTGGCGGTGGCGAGACACGATGCGGCAATTGCCGCGCCCGGCATGCTGGCGAGCCACTACGCGCCAAACGCCACCCTGCGCCTCGATGCCGAGCGGGCGGAGGCGGGGGAGACCTGGCTCGGCTTCGGACCCGGTCCTGATGGCGCCAACCTGTCGCCGAGCGGCGACCTGCGCGAGGCCGCCCGCAACCTGTTTGCCATGCTGCACCAGCTCGATGAAGGCGCCACCCGCATCGCCGTGGCGCCAATCCCACGCAGGGGGCTCGGCGAAGCGATCAACGATCGGCTGAAACGGGCCGCGGCGCCGCGAGGCTGACGCGTCACTCAAGTTGTGTCTGTGGAGGTGCCCCACCCACTGAGTCATCCCCGCGAAAGCGGGGACCTCCGTTTGCGATGGTGCCACGGCCAAGAAAACAGAGGTTCCCGCTTTCGCGGGAATGACCCGGTGAAGTAAGCGAGACGGCGGATCATCTCGTCCGTCCGCGAAGTGCCTCTAGTTGTCCCGCACCTTGTATGGCTTCTGGTCGCGCCAGAAGCGCATCAGGCTTTCGAGGTCGGGGTCGCCCTGTTCGGGCAGCACCACCCTGAGCGTGGCATAGAGGTCGCCAGCGCCGTGCAGGCCCTTGCCCTTGAGCCGCAGCGCCTTGGCCGTGTTGACCGAGGGCGGCAGGTTCAGTTCGGCTGAGCCATCGAGAGTGGGGACGCGCACCTTGCCGCCCAGCACCGCCTCATAGAGCGTGATCGGCACATCGACGCGCAGGTCCGCACCATCGCGGCGGAACTGCTTGTGGCGTTCGAACTTCACCGTGACGATGGCATCGCCCGGCGCGCCGCCATACGGCGATGGGTGGCCCTGGCCCTTGAGCCGGATCTGCTGGCCTTCCTCGACCTTTTCGGGAAGCTTGACGTTCAGCACCTTGCCGGTCGGCATGCGCAGCGGCACGCTGCCGGCGGCCTGCGCTTCCTCGAGCGTCACCGTGACGGTGGCGTTGATGTCTTCGCCGCCCATCCCAGTGGTGCGGCCGCCCTGGAAGCCGCCGCTCGATGCACCGGTGAACGGATCCCAGCTCTGGCTGCCGCCGGCGCCGCGCGTCGGCCCGCGCTGCTGGCCGCCGAAGCCGGACATGAATTCCTTGAGGATGTCCTCGGCCGAAAAGCCGCCTGCGCCGGCCCCTGCACCGGGGCGTGCGCCGCCGCCCGCGCCACGGCTGAAGCCGGCAAAGCGGGGGTTGCCGTCGGCGTCGATCTCGCCGCGGTCGTAGCTGGCGCGCTTGTCCTTGTCGCTGAGAAAATCATAGGCCGACGAGACCTCGGCGAACTTCGCGTGGGCCTTCGGGTCGTCCTGGTTCTGGTCGGGGTGATGCGCCTTGGCGAGCTTGCGATAGGCGGACTTGAGGTCTTTTTCGGTGACGGACCTCGGCACCCCGAGCACGGTATACGGGTCGCGCATGGGTTCCTTCAATTCGGGGCGGGTTGGGATTTGCTTTCGCGGCCCGCGCCATCCTATATGGCCATGCGCTCCGGGCTTGTCCAGACTGGCGCGTTACGAGGGTAAAACCATGCCGGCAACGACACTTACCGAGCGGCTGTTCGACGATTCCGATACTGCGCCGATCGATCCCTGCTCGCTGTTCGAGGAGTGGTTCGCCGCGGCTCAGGAAAGCGAACCCAACGATCCGCACGCCATGGCGCTGGCGAGCGTCGATGCCGACGGTCTGCCGGATGTGCGCATGGTGCTGCTCAACCAGCGCGATAGCAGAGGCTTCTGTTTTTTCACCAATTTCGAGAGCGACAAGGGCCGCGAGCTGCTGGCGCATCCGAAGGCCGCCTTCGTCATGCACTGGAAGACGCTGCGCCGGCAGATCCGGGTGCGTGGGCCGGTGGAAGTGGTCGCCGACAAGGAGGCCGACGCCTATTTCGCGACGCGTGCCCGGGTCAGCCAGATCGGCGCCCATGCGTCCAAGCAGTCACGGCCGCTCGCCAACCGCTATGCCCTGCTCGAGCGGGTCGAGACCCTGAAGAAGAGTTTTCGCGAAGACGAGCCAGTGAATCGGCCGACCTACTGGTCGGGCTTCCGGGTCATCCCGCAGGTGATGGAATTCTGGCAGGATGGCGCCAACCGCCTGCACGATCGGGTGCGCTTCACCCGCGCCCTGCCGGATGGCGCCTGGAGCCGGCAGCGGCTCTACCCGTAAATACTGAGCGCCGGCAATTGCCCGGTGCTTGCCAATAACGCCACGATTATCGCAACATGCCGGGCGCGTTGGGGGGGTGGCGTGGCCAGTATTACAACAATGTTTGGTGATGCGAGGATCAGTCGCGTCCCGGCCAAGTTCACCGGTACGCGCGCCGAACTGTTCTGGCGGCTGGTCCGCGGCTACCTCCTGATGTTCCCGACCCTCGGCCTCTATCGCTTCTGGGTCACCACCGTGAAGCGCCAGTTCTACTGGCACAACACCAGCATCGACGGCGATGCTCTCGAATACACCGGCACGCCGTTGCAGCTGCTGATCGGCTTTCTGATCGCGCTGGCGGTCTTCCTGCCGCTCTACATCGTCTTCTTCTACCTCTCGACCCAGGTCGGGGCTGTAGTGATGGTCGGCTATGGCATCGTCGCGACGTTGTTCTGGTTCCTGTTCGGCTATGCCAGCTATCGCGGGCGCGACTTCCGGCTGTCGCGCACGCTGTGGCGCGGCATCCGCTTCGACCAGAAGGGCAATGCCTGGGTCTATGCGACGCGGCAATTCCTGTGGTCGCTGCTGGTCGTCGTCACCGCCGGGCTCGCCTACCCGTTCATGTCCGCCGACCTCTGGCGCTACCGCTACAGCAACACCTGGTACGGTGATCGGCAGTTCAGCTTCACCGGCAGCTGGCGCACCATTGCCGGCCCGTTCTACCGCGCCTATGCGGTCGCCGCAGTAAGCGCTGTCGCCGTGGCGATCCGGTTTGTGGCCTCAGGCCCGGAGACGGCGATCCTGTTGCTGCTGGCGATTCCCGTCGGTTTTGCCTGTTTCTTTTACTATCGTGCCCGCGAGAGCAGCCGGATGTTCTCCGAGGTGCATCTGGGCGCAGCGCGCCTCCGCGTCGAGATCAAGGCGCGCGCCCTGGCGCTGCAGTTCGCGGCCTATTCCGGCATGCTGGTGGTGGCATTCGTCATCATCGGCCTCGTCGGCTTCCTCGTCACCCTGGTGATACAGGGCCAGTTCGATTTCACCTCGCTCGCCGGCATCGCCCGGGCTGGGTGGATCGGCGTGGCGCTGGCGCTTGGCGGCTATCTGGTGAGCCTCGCGACGCTGGGCCTGATGGCCGAGGTGTATCTCGATTGCGGCTACTGGATGCTGGTGGCTCGCGGCGCCACCATCACCGGCCTCGAGAGCCTCAGCACCGTCCGGGCCGGCGACGAAGACAAGGCGCTGGCCGGCGAGGGCCTCGCCGATGCGCTCAACGTGGGGTCGTTCTGATGGAGATGGAGCCGGTCGGACGCTACTATGACGGGCTTGTGGCGGCCCGCCGCTACGTCACCTTCGCGTTGACCCGCGATGCCGCGCCGGCAGAGCTCATCATTGCCGATCGCGACACCCGCGAAGAGATCGACCGCTGGCCGGTCGACGCGCTGTTCGAGGTGACCGGGCTCGGCGATGAATTGCGGCTCGGTGCCACCGGCCGACCCTATGGCGCACGCCTGCGTGTACCGGCCGGCGAGTGGAACACGGCGTTGCGCGAAGCCATCCCCGGCCTCGGCCGGCGCGCGCAGCTCGAGCGTGGGCAACAGCGGCGCGTCCTCGGGATCGCGGTGGCGGCGCTTGCCTCGGTGATCGCCGCCTACGTGTTCGGGGTCCCCGTGCTGGCTGACAGTGTCACCCCGCTGGTGCCGCCGACCTGGGAGACCCGGCTCGGCGAGGGGGCTCGGATGCAGATCGAGGGCATGCTGAGCAACGGCGTCGGTTTCCAGGCTTGCGGTTCGGAGTTCAGTCAGGCGAACCGGGCCATCGACCGCTTCGCTGCCAGTGTGATGGCGGAAACCGGTTCGCCCTTCACCCCCAGGGTGACGGTGGTCCGCTCGCCGCTGACCAACGCCTTCGCGTTGCCCGGCGGCCAGGTGTACTATTTCTCCGGCCTGCTCGAGCGGACCGAAACCGCCGATGAGTTCGCCGGCGTCCTGGCGCATGAGCTGGGTCACGTGGTGCACCGGCACGGCATGGAGATGCTGATCGAGAGCTCGGCGACGGGCCTGCTGGTCGGCTTCGTGCTCGGCGACATGACCAACCTGTCGGTTGCTGCGGCTGCCGGCGCGACGCTGATCGACAGCCGCTTCTCGCGCGAGGCGGAACATGAGGCCGACGCCTTTGCCGGCGCTGCCGGCAACCGCCTCGGCTTTTCGCCGCTGGCGCTGGCGACCCTGCTCGAGCGGATCGCGGCAGATAACACGATGAGCCGCACGCTGGCTTTGCTCAACACCCATCCCTTGACCGACGAGCGGCGGGCTGCGCTCGAAGCGTTCGAGGTTGCGCCCACCACCACCCGCCCGGCCTTCTCCGAGGCCGAATGGCAGGCGATCAAGGCGATGTGCTAGAGCTTCAAGAAGAGCCTGTCCCCGCGAAGGCGGGGATTGCGGACTTTTCCACCTCGAAAGCGCGACCAAGTCAAAGACCTCGAGCGTTTCTTTGAAACGCTCTGGCATCTCACCGATTTCAACGAAGCGGTGAGATGCTCCAGGCCGCGGCCCTCAACAACTTTCTTCTGCGAGGCTTTGCACGAAGCGCCGCGCCGTGCTTATCCCTTAGCTCTGTTGCAGTACCGGCCGGCACGATGCGCATTCTCATCCGCACCTCGAAATGGGCAATCTGGGCCCGGCGCTTCGGCAGCCTGGCGCTGCCGCTGACCATCATCCCGGTGCTGCTGCACCGCGAACAGCTGATCACCAGTTCCGACTTCGCCGTCATCGAAGCGGTAGCGGCGGGAGTAGCGGCGCTGGCCATCTTCCTGGCGCTGGGCGCTTTCGGACGGCTGTGGATGACCGGCGACCAGGGTTGGAGCAAGGCCGGCTGGGGCCTGTTCTTCGGCATCGTCTGCCTCTTGCCCTTCGCCTATCTCGGCTATGAGGCGATGCGCTACCCGATGGTCAACGAGGTGACGACCGATATCGCCGACCCGCTGCCGCTGCTCTCGCCGGTGCGCGTCGCGCCCACCAGCGCGCCGCTGCGGGCCGAGATCGCCGCCACCTTCCCCAACGTCCAGGCCCGTACCTACCCCATCGATGCCACCGAGATGTTCGCCATTGTCGACGATCTGGTCGAGGCCCGCGGCTGGGATGTGCGCACCCGCCGCGCCCCGCCGACGGCGCTCGATATCGGCCAGATCAACGCCATTGCGGTGACGCTGTTCGGCTGGCGCGACGAGGTGGCGATCCGGGTGACCGGTACGGCGCAGGGCTCGGTCATCGACATGCGCTCGGTGCCGCTCGGCGGCTTCCACGATTTCGGCGAGAACGGCAAGCGGATCGAGGAATTCCTCCTCGCGCTCGACCAGAAGATCACCCTGACGCTGCGCGATGCGCCGCAGGCGCCGGCAGCGCCCGACACCGAAACCCCGCCGCCGCCCGAAGGCGAGCCGGATGATGACGCCGAGTAGGCTGGCCGAGTACAACAGATCATCGAACGCGCTGGCGGGCTGCGCAATTTTGCCACCGCAGCTCGACCAAACTCACCGGGGAGGTGGGAAGTTTGGCGGTCGTTCACCGCAACGATGACGCCCTTGCTTACGCGCGCGACGGAAACAGCGTCGTGCCGAACGGGCCGTAGGTGGCGCCGATCAGGCCGCGATCGACCAGATACTCGACATGCGCCTTCAGCGTCATCAACGCCGCCCCATGCAGCGGCAGGGCCAGCTGTGGATAGATCGGCGCCAGCAGGTCGCGAATCTTGCGGGCTCCGCCGTTCACCGCCGCGACCACCTGTCGATTGCGCTCCTGCCGGTGTGCCAGCAGCGCCCGGGCATAGTCGGGCCCATCCTCGATGCTGCCGCCATGGGCCGGCGCGTAGTGCCCATAGCCGAGGCCGATCACCTTTTCGAGCGAGTGCAGGTAGTCGGCCATCGAGCCGTCGGGCACGGAAACGAGGGTCGAGTTCCAGCCCATGATGTGATCGCCGGTCAGCAGCCAGGGCGTGCCGGCGATCCCGAGGGCGAGGTGGTTGGCGCAATGCCCGGGGGTGGCGATCACCTCGAGGGTGATGCCGTCGATCGCGACGTGTTCGCCATCCTGCAGCACCCGATCCGGCACGAGGCCCCAGTCGCTTTCGCCGCCGACTGCATTGACCTCGAACAACCGCCGTGCCCGGCTGAGCCGATGCTTGCCGCCGGACCAGACCGGGGCGCCGGTAGCCGCTTTCAGCTTTGGGACCAGCGCCGAATGGTCGATATGGGTGTGGGTGAGGATGATCGCCTCCACCGGGCGACCGGCGATGGTGCTGGTCAGCGCCATCAGGTGCGCGTCGTCATCCGGGCCGGGGTCGATCACCGCCACCCGGTCATGGCCGACGATGAAGCTGTTGGTGCCCTTGAAGGTGTAGGGGCCGGCATTGGGAGCGGTGATGCGGACGAGGCCCGGAGCCACCGTCACGGGGTGGCCGGTCGCTGCGTCGAACGTCGTGTTGAAGCTCAGCGCCGGCGGCTGGCCAGCCATTGCGCTCTCCCAGGCGAGCGACTAGTAATCGGCGCTAGAAATGCTCCTGTTGATGAAGGATTGGCAATGGCCTTGACGCTCACCACGCCGAACACGGTTCTCGGCGTGCTTTCGCCCAAGTCGCAGTCGGCTCGCCTCGTGGCAAACCTCGTCACCGTGGTGCTTGGCTCGCTGGTGCTGGCGCTGTCGGCCAAGATCTCGGTGCCGGTGATGCCGATCCCGGTGACGCTGCAGACCATGGCGGTCGCCGCCCTCGCTGCCGGCTTCGGCTGGCGCATCGGCGTCGCCACCGTGGCGCTCTACATCGTCCAGGGCCTCTCGGGCCTGCCGGTCTTTGCCACCGGCGGCGGCCTCGACTACATCATGCGCCCGTCCTTCGGCTTCATCCTCGGCTACCTGCCGATGGCCTACATCATCGGCCGTGCCGCGGATCTGGGCGCTTCCGGTCGCATCGTGCTGCTGTTCGGCGCGATGCTCCTCGCCGACGCGGTGCTGTTCGCTTTCGGCTTCACCTGGCTGCTGGTCGTCGCCAATGTGATCGTCCAGTCCGGCGCCACGCTGCCCGGCTGGCTCGATGCCACCAACCTCATCGGTACCGCCTGGAACGGCGCCGTGGCTCCGTTCATCCTGTGGGACGTGCTGAAGATGGCCTTCGCGGCGGTCAGCGTCGTCGGGATCTGGAAGCTGCTGCCCAAAAAGGCCTGAACGCCTCGCGAGAAATTGGAAAAAGGGCCGGTCAGTTGACCGGCCCTTGCTCTTTGTCAGTGCCCCGTAGCGCCTGAGCGCTTTCAGGAAAAGTTGTAGACTTTTCCGGTTCGAAAGCGCGACCAAATCAAAGATATTTAGTTGGTGAACACCGCCAGCGACCCGTCAGCCGCCACGCCGATGGCGATCACTTCCTCGGCCGAGGTGTTGTTGGCCTCGAGCCAGGCGTCGAGCGCCACGTTGGAACTGAGCGCCAGCTGCAGGTCGTCGATCTCGTCGGCATTGCCGCTGAGCGCGAGGTCCAGCGCAGCGGCGTTCTCGGCATTGATCCAGCCACTGATATCGTAGGTGGTGGCGTCGATATCGGTGAGGCTAGCGAGGCTGGTTTCGGTCCACTGGCTGCTCTCGATCAGCGAGATCACCACACCCAGCTCATCACCGGCCGTTAAGGACGCAGCCGCGGAGGCATTGGCGGTGAGGCTGCCAGCCGTGCTATCTTCAGTCCCGAGGCCGTCAAGTCCGAGACTGGCCGTAGCGTCGATATCGGTCGCGACTCCGAGCGACAGGCCGCTTTCGCCAGCCGAAGCGTTGCCGCCGAGCGAGACGCCGACACCGATGTCGAGCGCCAGGGCGGGCGCGCTGAGGACGCAGAGGCAGGCAAGAGCTGCGGCAAGGGTTTGAGTTTTCATGATGTTGGCTCCGTTGCAGTTAGTGCGTCGAGGAGCTTCAGGGATTCGCCCTGACACGTTCATGAGATCGTTGTCAGGCAATGGTCAGGGTCGAGAACGTATTCTGCCGAGCATGCTCCCTATCCGGTCGAATCATCGCCTGTTGCCCGCGCTCGTCTGTCTTGCGGGCCTGTTGCTCCCATCGGCCGCGTGGGCGCAGATCGACCTTGGGCTCGACCTGGGGGGCCTCGGCAGTGTCGATGTCGGCGTCGGCGGCGATGAGGGGCTGGGCGTGGACGTCGACCTCGGCGGCGACGACAGCGGGCTCGGCGTCGACCTCAACCTTGGCGGCTCGGGGGGGAGCGGGCTGGGCCTCGATCTCGAGACCGCCGGCCAACCGCTCGGACAAAAGGCGGCGCTGCAGGCGGTTCGCAGCGGCAGGGCCCTGCCGATGGAAGACATCATGCTGCGTGCCCAGCTCCTCACCGACGGCGAGATCATCGATGCGCAGTTAGTGTCGCTGCAAGATGTACTGCTGTATGAAATCAAGGCGCTGGGTAAATCCGGCGACGTGAGCGAGCTGTATTTCCTGGCCCAGACGGGTGAATATCTCGATCTGAACTGAGCGTCACATGCGCGTACTGGTTGCCGAAGACGATCGGCGCATCGCCGAGGCCCTTGCTGCCGCCCTGCAGGCGGCCGGCTTTGTTGCCGAGGTCGAATCCGACGGCGAGGAGGCCTGGTATCGCGGCGACACCGAAGAGTTCGACGCCATCATCCTCGACCTGGGGCTGCCGACGCTGGACGGCCTCACCATCCTGAAACGCTGGCGCAAGGCCGGCCGCAGCGGCCCCGTGCTGATCCTTACGGCGCGCGGGCATTGGGAGGAACGGGTCGAAGGCATCGAGGCCGGCGCCGACGACTATGTGGTCAAACCCTTCCGCATCGAGGAAGTGGTGGCGCGCATCCGCGCCATCGTCCGTCGCTCCGGCGGCTTTGCCTCATCGCGGGTGGAGATCGACGATCTGGTGCTCGATACCCGCGCCATGCAGGTGACCCGCGACGGCATCCCGATCAGCCTGAGCCCGCAGGAATACCGGCTGTTCGCCTATCTGGCGCATCAGCGCGGCCGGGTGGTGTCGCAAATGGAGATCACCGAGCACCTCTACGCGCAGGATTTCGAGCGCGAGTCCAACTCGATCGAAGTGCTGGTCGGTCGGGTGCGGCGCCGGCTCGGCACCGAGATCATCAAGACCCGTCGCGGTTTTGGCTACTATATGGGGACCCTCGAGGAATGAATCCGCGCTCGCTGCGCCTGCGCCTGCTGGGCGGCGCGGCGCTGTGGATCATCCTCGCACTGCTGGTCGCCGGTTTCGCCATCGGCTGGATGTTCACTGCCAATGTCGAGCGCTCGATGCGCGACGGGCTGACCGCCAGCCTCAACCGGCTGGTGGCCCAGATCGACCCGCTGGCCGAGGAGCCGGTGCCCGGCGATGCGCTGCCCGATCCGCGTTATGGTACGCCGCTCTCCGGCATCTACTGGCAGGTCGAAACCTCGGGATCCGAGGATTCCTGGCGTTCCCGGTCGCTGGGCGACCACGTGCTGGAAACCCGGGGGGCGGCAGCGCCGGATGGCGCCGAGCGCTTCGGCACCCTTGCCGGACCGGGCGCGCAATCGCTGTCCGCCATGGTGCGCGAGGTCAGTTTCTCGACCGACGCCGGGCCGAGAGTTTTCCGCGTCACCCTGGCCGAGGACCGAGCCTTGCTCGACGAGTCGATCCGCCGCTTCGGTGGCGACCTGATGCTGGCGCTGGCGGTGCTTGGCGTGGCGCTGATCCTCGCCGCCTGGCTGCAGGTGCAGCTCGGTTTGAAACCACTCGAGCACCTGCGTGAAGGCATCGGGGCGGTGCGGCGCGGCGAGGCGCAGAAGCTGCCGCCGCGCTACCCTGCGGAAGTCCTGCCGCTGGTCGGCGAAGTGAACGAGTTGCTGAGCCAGCAGCAGAAATCCATGGAGTTCGCCCGCGCCCGCGCCGCGGACCTGGCGCACGGGCTGAAGACCCCGCTGTCGGTGCTGCGCAACCTCGCGGCCCATATGCAGACCACCGGCCATGCCGAGGCCGGCGCACAGGTCGATGAAATCGTCGGCGAGATGGACGATCGCGTCGAATATCAGCTGCGCCTGTCGCGGCTGAGGATGCGCACCCGGGCGCACCAGCTCAGCGCGTCGTTGAACGAGGCGGTCGATCGGACCATCGCCGTGCTGAGCCGCACCCAGGAAGGCGAGGAGCTCGACTGGCAGGTGCAACTCTCCTCCGAGCTCAAGGTCGATATCGATCGGCACGACCTGATGGAGCTGGTGGGCGTGATCCTTGAGAATGCCGCCAAATGGGGCAAGTCGCGGGTGCGCGTCGAGGGCCGGCGCGATGGTGACGTTGCCGAGCTTACCATCGCCGACGATGGGCCCGGCCTCACCGAGGAGCAGATCGCCCGGCTCGGCGTGCGTGGCCAGCGCCATGATGAAAGCCGGCGCGGTTCGGGCCTCGGGCTGGCCATCGCGCTGGAAGTGGTGGCGCTCAACGCCGGCACGGTGCATTTCGCCCGCGCCGCCGAAGGCGGCCTCGCCGCGACGGTCCGGCTGCCGCTGGCTTAGAGCGCCGATCGCCACCGCCGGTGGCTGTGGGTCAGCCCGCACCGGCGGTCAGAGTTAACCCCGCGTTTCCAACCTCCTTCGAAGTCTGTGCGCTTTGGAACGAAGCCGTGAGCCTTTTCGCGTAGATCAATACGGGCCGGCCGAATGCCGGTAGTGCCAGCACGGGCTGGCCGCTCAGCGAGGAACTCGTGCTACGGCGTACGCAAACGGTCGCTTTCAAGGATGATGGCGAAATCCAGGAGGCCTTGCGCCCCGAACTGCCGCGTACCGCGGCGCAGAAGGCGGATCCGGCCGTGTTGGACAAGGTGCTCGCTGAGGTGACCTGGACGCCGCCGCCGACCCAGGCCGAACGGCGCAACCTCGACGCCTGGCGCTCCGAAGCGCTGCAGACCGTCGTTACCAATACCGATCGCCGCAAGGGCGGTGATCGCCGCAAGCCCGTGGCGCCGCCGCCGAGCACCGGCTGGCGCTGGAAGGTTCCACCCTCCCGCATCGCTCTGCTTGCCGTGGCGCTGATCGCCGGCGGCCTCGCCGCCTATCTGACCACCCAGACCAACCAGCCGGTGGCCCAGCCGGTCGCCGAGGCGGTGACAGAGGTGGTGCAGGAAGCGCGGGTGCGCGTCCTCGCCGCCAAGACCGGCCTCGGCCTCGGCCAGCGGCTGACCCCGGAATCGGTTGAGTGGGTGGATTGGCCTGCAGGCGCGGTGCGGCCCGAGTACATCACCACCGACGCCATGCCCGACGCCGTTACCAAGATGAGCGGCGCCATGGCGCGCTTCGAGTTCTTCCCCGGCGAGCCGATCCGCGCCGACAAGCTGGCGCTCGAAAGCGACGGCTACCTGTCGGCGGTGCTCGACAGCGGCACGCGCGGCGTGTCGGTCATGGTATCCGCCTCCTCGGCCTCCGGTGGCTTCATCGTCCCGAACGACCGGGTCGACGTGGTGCTGACCCGCAGCATGGGCGAGGCGGGCCCGCAGATTTCGGACACCATCCTCCGCAACGTGCGGGTGCTGGCGATCAACACCCGGCTGGGCGAAACCGGCACCACCGGCGCGGCAGCCGACCCCGAGAATCCACGGGCCGAGATCTTCGCCGACGAGGCCATCGCCACGCTGCAGCTCGATCCCGGCCAGTCCGAGGTGATCATCAACGCCTCGAGCTCGGGCCGTCTGGCCCTGGTGCTGCGCCCCTATGTCGACAGCTCCGAAGCGGCCAAGCCCGAAGACCGCAGCGCCAACCAGGCGATCCGCGTTTCGAGCCCGTTCTGGACCAGATGACGATCGGCAGGCGCCCGCTCCGCGGCCGGATCGACAACTCCCGTTAAATCGCCGTTGACCCGGCCCTGCTAGAACTTTCCCGGTTGCTTGAGAACGTTAGCACAGATGCACACCATGACGGCATACCGGGGCTTTGGCAGAACGCTGCTGTCCCAGTCACTTAGGGCAGCACTTGGCGCGGTGGTGCTGCTTGCGGCGCTCTGCGCGGGGCTGTTTCCGGCGCTGGCCCAGACGGTCAACTACGACCTCAAGACTACCTCGGTGATGCGCATCAAGCTGCCGGCCTCGCAGGCGGTGACCGTCGTCATCTCCGACGCCGTGGGCAAGATCGTCTCCGCCGACCCCGCCATCGCCGACGCGCAGCCGATCACCGACAAATCGCTATACCTCGTCGGCAAGGGCTTCGGCACCACCACCGTCAACCTGTTCTCGGCCGATGGCGCGCCGGTCGGATTGCTGGCGGTCGAAGTCGGCGTCGATACCTCCGATATCGCCCGCTCCATCCGCGACGCCATTCCCAGCTCCAACGTCAAGGTCAGCTCGGTCAACGGCCGCGTCCGGCTCGGCGGCTCGGTCACCGACGCGGTCACCATGCAGAAAGTGCTCGATATCGTCGCCCAGTACGGCAGCCCGGCGATCATCAACACCATGACGATCAGCGGTGGCCAGCAGGTCAACCTCGAAGTCCGCATCATCGAGGCCCAGCGCGACGCCGGGCGCGAACTCGGGATCCAGTGGAGTGGCGGCATCGGTGGCGTCTCGACCAGCATCAAGGGCGGCCCGAACGACCCGGTCACCAACTCCTTCGCCAGCTTCGTCACCAACATCATCTCGACCGGCGGCGGCATCAATCTCAGTGCCACCATCAAGGCACTCGAGAGCAAACACCTGGTGCGGACCCTGGCGGAGCCGAACCTGACGACGCTCTCCGGCGTCAGTGCGAGTTTCCTTGCCGGCGGCCAGGTTCCGATCCGCACACCAGATCAGAACGGCAATGCGGCGATCACCTACCGCGATTTCGGCGTGCGCCTGGTGTTCCAGCCGGTGGTGCTGGACGGCGACCGCATCCAGATCCACCTGACCCCGGAAGTCAGCGGCATCAACGGCTTCACCTCGGCCGGCGATCCGGTGTTCAACACCCGCAACCTCGATGCCACGGTGGAACTGCGCGATGGGCAGAGCTTCTCGGTGGCAGGGCTGCTGCAGAGCAATACCAACCTCAACCAGAACCAGCTGCCCTGGCTCGGCGACGTGCCCATCCTGGGCTCGCTGTTCAAGTCGTCGAGCTTCCAGAAGCACGATACCGAGCTGGTGGTGATCGTCACGCCGCGCCTGGTGCAGCCGAGCGTTCCGGGCCAGATCGCCGCGACGCCGCTCGATGCCACCCAGCCCGCCAATGACCTCGAGTTCTTCGCCCTCGGCCAGATGGAAGTAACGCCCAAGATGCTGAAGAGCTTTCAGACCGGCAACGGCGTGGTTGGCCCCTACGGCTACATCATCGACCTCAGGAGCGGCAGTTGACCCCGCTGCTCCTCAACGCGGTGCGGGCCGTGGCCATGCTTGCCGTGTGTTCGGCGCTGGTCGGCTGCGCCTATGACTACCGGCAGCGTACCGATCGGGTCGGCTACGCCGCCGGCGACGCGGTAAAGGCCAACCTGGCCCGTGAAACCACCAACCCGACCAAGGCTTCGATGTATTCCACCAAGGGGTTGGGCAAGAACGGCTCGGTCATCGTGGCGCCGGTCGAAGAGTAGCGGCAACTCCAGACGCAGGAAACGCCAGGGGCGGGGTCGAACAGACCTCCGCCCTTTGACTTTCGCCGCGCGTTGGATCAGGCGCGGGAGTCCGCCGCGGCGCGCTCCAGGATCTGGATATTGTTGGCGACCACCAGGTTGTCGGGTTCGATCTTCTGCGCCTTGCGGAAGCTCTTCAGCGCCTCGCTGAGGCTGCCGCGCAGCAGGTAGGAATAGCCGACATTGTTGTAGTACTGCGCCGTGCCGCCGGTCATCTGGTAGAGCGAAGCGTAAACCCGGTCCGACAGGTCGAACCGGCCGAGGCGGTCGTACGAGGCGCTGAGCCCGACATATCCTTCGGCCTTGTTGGGCGCCAGTTCGACCGCGCGTTTGTAGAACGCCGCCGAGTAGCCGAAATTGTCGTTGCGGAAATGCGCCCGGGCCTCGGTCAGCGCGCCTTCGGCGGTGTAGGTCTCGATATTGGAGATCTCGGCGACGGCGAGCTTGTTGCTGCCGAAGGCGCTCATTCCCGCCGAGCTGCAGCCGCTGAGCGGCAGCGCGACGATGGCTGCAGCCAGCAGCCCATGGCGAAACAACCCGCCGATCCCGTTCATTTCTCAATGCCCCCATCGAGAGGCCCGCTTCTGCGGACCTGATCTGTGGGGCAACGCTAGGCGCAGCAGGGATTACGCTTGGTAAATGTGCGCCATGCGCCGCCAATCAGGCTTAACGGTACGTTACCGCACAATGATGGGCGATGGGCTTGAGCACGAAGTCGTATTCAGCAACTCGCCAGACGCCTTGCGCATGGTGCACTGGAATGGAACTCTCAGGCACTTGCACTGTGGTTGGTGCATGTCTTGGAGTCAGCCAGGAGTACGATGGAACGGACTACCCAACAGCAGGTGAATGCCTTCGCCGTTCAGGTCACCGCCATCCATGTTTGACCATTCGACTGCCGGTTCTGCGCAAGCATGACTGCGTCTGTTGAGCCCTTGTTGCAGCGCTGCGTCTCGGTAGACCTTGAAGTCGATCCTGCCACGGCAACTGTCTTCGCCTTTGCAGCAGTGCGCCACGATACCAGCACAGCGATCCGTGCCAGAACGGGTAACATCGAAGCTGGCCTCGATCGGCTCGAGGCGGGGCTGGCAGGGGCCGCCCATGTTCTCGGCCACAACGTCATCCGACACGACCTGCCGCATCTGGTGGCGTTGCGGCCAAGGTTGGCCCAGGTTTTCGGGTCGCCAATCGATACGCTGTGGCTCAATCCGCTGGCATTTCCGCGCAACCCCTATCACCACCTGGTCAAGCACTATCACGATGGGCGGCTGCAGGCGGGTCACGTCAATGATCCGGAGCGCGATGCGCGGCTGGTGTTCGATGTGTTGGGTAATCAGCTTGCCGCCTTACGCGAGCAGAATGCGGCGCAGCCTGACGCTGTAGCGGCCTTTCACTACCTCGCGACCAGGACGGAGCGTGCAGGCGGCTTCGATGCCGTATTTAGCGAAGTTCGTGGTGCCACCGTCCCCGCTCCACAGGCCGCGCGTAGCGCCGTAGAGCGGCTGCTGATCGGGCGGGCGTGCAGGCAAGGTCTGCATGGAGTTCTCGACCGGCTCGCCAACCCGCACCAGGGTTGGCCCACCGCCTACGCCCTGTCCTGGATACTAGTCGCCGGCGGCGACTCCGTGATGCCGCCCTGGGTGCGGCTGCAGTTTCCCGATGCGGCGCGGATCGTGAAGCAGTTGCGCGATACGGCCTGTGATCGTCCCGATTGCACCTGGTGTCGCGAGCAGAGTGATCCGGTCAGGGCGCTGACGCGCTGGTTCGGTTTCGATGGCTTCCGGCCGCAGCCGGTGGACGAGATCGGGCGGCCGCTGCAGGAGCGCATCGTCGATGAGGCGATGCGGGGTGCAAGCGTCCTCGGCATCCTGCCGACGGGAACAGGAAAGTCGGTCTGTTACCAGATCCCGGCCCTGTCGAAGTTCGACAAGACCGGAGCACTGACCGTCGTCATTTCACCCCTGGTGGCCCTGATGGCCGACCAGGTGCAGGGGATGGCGCGGGCAGGCATCTCGTCGGCGGTCACCATCAACGGTATGCTCTCGATGCCTGAGCGGCAGGATGCGCTCGACAAGGTACGGATGGGCGATGCGTCGATGCTGTTGATTTCGCCCGAGCAACTGCGCAGCACCTCCGTGCGCTCAGTCCTCAAGCAGCGCGAAGTCGGGCTGTGGGTGCTGGATGAGGCGCATTGTGTTTCGAAGTGGGGTCACGATTTCCGGCCCGACTACCGCTATATCGGTCGCTTCATCAAGGAGGGTGCGGGAGACGAGCCGCCGGCGCCGGTCCTCTGCCTCACGGCCACCGCCAAGCCCGAAGTGGTGCGCGATATTCGAGAGCACTTTCAGTCGCGGCTAGGGGTCAACCTGCTGCTGCTTGATGGCGGCGCGGTGCGCACCAATCTGAGCTTTTCGGTCCGCGAGACCAATCGCGGAACGAAACTGGCCGACATCCTCGACGTGATCGAGATCAACCTGCCGCTCGAAGGAGCATCTGGCGCGATCGTCTACTGCGCCACGCGTAACGCCACGGAGCGGGTAGCGTCTTTCCTCAAGCAGCAAGGCCTGTCGGCAGAGCATTTCCACGCCGGCCTGCCGCCCGAGGCAAAGCGGAGCATCCAGGAGCGCTTCCGGGTCGGAGAGCTGCGCATTATCGCTGCCACCAATGCCTTTGGCATGGGGATCGACAAACCGGACATCCGTCTGGTGGTGCATGGCGACATCCCCGGCTCGCTTGAGAACTATCTGCAGGAGGCCGGTCGTGCCGGCCGTGACCGTCAGCACGCCAACTGCGTGTTGTTGTTCGCGGCCGATGATGTGGAGCGGCAGTTCTCGCTGTCGGCTCGGTCGCGGTTGGCCCGGCATGAGATTGCCGCCATTCTCAAGGCGCTGCGTCGGGTCGATGAGCGCACCAAAAAGACCGGCATCGTGGCGGCGACGTCGGGAGAGATCGTACGCGCCGAGCTCGATCGGGAGTTCATGCGAGAGAGCGCCACTGATGATACGCGGGTGAAAACGGCTGTCTCCTGGCTCGAAGAGGCAGCGCTGCTGTCGCGCGAAGAAAATCGCGTGCAGGTCTTTCCGTCATCGCTGTTGGTCCGCACTATGGACCAGGCCGAGGCGATCATCGCCGCAGCCAGCATCACTGAGGATCGCCGCCAGCAGCTGGCTAACATCGTCCGGCTCCTGATGAATGCACCGGTCGACCAGGGCGTCAGCACGGACGAGCTTACCGGAGTGAGTGGCCTGGGGGCGGGCGCGCTCAACAAGGCCTTGGCCGACCTCGAGACGCTGCGCATTGCGCGCAACGACATTGCGGCGACGGTGTTCGTGCATGCCGGCATTGAGGATAGCTCGCGAAACCGGTTCGAACTGGCCTCTCGGCTTGAAACCGATTTGATCGCGCTGATGCGCGAGGGCGCACCCGACGCCGAGGTCGAGACCGGCCTGCCGCTCAATCTTCAGCTCGCCTGCCAGGCATTGCGCGACAGCGGGCACGCCGGCGTTCGTCCCGATCTCGTCGAGCGTCTGGTGCGCGGCATGGCCCGCGACGGGCGCGATCAGGATGGCAGCCGCGGTAACGTGCGCCTGCGTAAGGTGTCGAACAACACGCTGGCGGTGGTGTTGCAGCGTTCTTGGCAGGTGCTGGAACAGACGGCGGCCATCCGTCGCCAGGCCGCCGAGCGGCTGCTTGCGCATCTCGTGGGTAAGGTTTCCAAGGGTATCCGCGGCAAGGACATCCAGATCGAGGCCACATTGGGCGACCTGCTCGGGGTGCTGAACGGCGATGTTCTACTGCGCTCGAGCGGCGTCCGCGACATGACCAAGCTGATGGAGCGCGCCCTGCTCTGGCTGCACGAGCAGGAGGTAGCGAGCCTGGGCAAAGGACTGACCATCTTCCGGCAGGCCATGACGGTGCACCTCAATCCGGCAGGTGGCCAGTTCACCCATAAGGATTTCATCCCGCTTGAGGAGCACTACGCCGAGCAGACGGCGCAGACCCACGTGATGGCCGCCTATGCCGAGCGCGGGCTGATCGCCATGGATGAGGCGGTGCGGCTTTCAGAGGACTACTTCGTGCTCGACCGCGACGCGTTCCTGCGCCGCTGGCTGCCCGGCAAAGGCATGGAAATGCGGCGCCAGACCACCGGCACGTCATGGAAAGCCATCGTCGAGGCCCTCGACAATCCCGTACAGCAGAAGATCGTCGCTGACGACCGCGAGCAAACCAACGTGCTGGTGCTGGCCGGTCCCGGCTCGGGCAAGACGCGGGTGCTGGTGCATCGCATCGCCTACCTGATCCGTGTGCGACGCGAGGATCCGCGAGACATCCTTGTTCTCACCTACAACCGCCATGCCGCTGCCGAGATCCGCGCGCGCCTGCGGCATCTGGTGGGCGACGATGCCAGCGCGGTGACAGTCTCGACCTGCCACGCTCTGGCGATGCGACTGGTCGGCGCGAGTTTTGCCGGATCCGACAGCGACAAGTACGATTTCGATGGCATCGTACTGGAGGCCGTAAGACAGCTGAACGGCGAAGGTCTGAGCAAAACGGAAGCCGAGGCACAACGCGAGACGCTGATCCAGGGTTACCGATGGATCCTGGTCGACGAGTACCAGGACATCGGGCCGGAGGAATATGCGCTGATCTCAGCTGTCGCTGGTCGTTCGCTTGAGGACGCGGAACTGCGCCTCAGTCTTTTCGCCGTCGGCGACGATGACCAGAATATCTACGCCTTTGCTGGCGCCTCGATCGACTTCATCCGCCGGTTTGAGGCCGACTATCGCGCCAGGCCCGAGTACCTGATCGAGAACTATCGCTCGACCGCGCACATCATTGCCGCGGCCAATGCCGTCATCGCGCCGGCCGCGTCGCGCATGAAGAACGGCCACGACATCGCCATCAACCGCAAGCGTGCCAAGGAACGCCCCGGCGGGGAAATGGCGGCCCTCGATCCGGTCGCCCAGGGACGCGTCCAGGTGCTCGATTGCCCCCTCGACGACGTCGTGCAGGCCAAGGCGGCACTGGATGAACTGCTGCGGCTCTCGCGCCTCGACCCCGAGTGGAGCTGGGCGCGAACCGCGGTCATCGCGCGAGACTGGCGACGATTGGCCCCGGTCCGGGCGCAGGCCGAGGCGATGGGGATCCCCGTCGAGCTGGCCAACGAGACCTTGCCCAGCATCTGGCGACTGCGGGAAATGCAACAGTTCGTTGCCGCCATGCGCCGGGAGCCGACGCATCTGCTGGGCATCCACGACCTGGTGGAGATGAAGAATGCCATTTCCGCCAATCGCTGGACCGACCTGATTGCCGAAGGCATCGCTGCGCTTGCACATGAGCTCAACACTAAAGCCATGCCGGTGCCCGACCTGGTGGAATGGTTTGCCGAATGGGCGCGCGACGTGCGTAGCGAGCAGCGGTCGCTGCTGCTGCTGACGGCGCACCGCGCCAAGGGGCTGGAGTTCGAAGATGTCGTCATCCTCAATGGCGGCTGGGACCGGCCATCAAAGGGCGAGGACACCGATGCGCCGCGACGCCTGTTCTATGTCGCCATGACCCGGGCCCGACGCAGTCTCACCATCATGGCCGACAACCAGCATCCGTTTGTGCCGACCGGCAATCAGCATGTGCTGCGACGCACGGCGCCACCAGTTGCGGCAAGCGCTGGCGCTTCAAGCGTCATCTACCAGGTGCCCGATTTGAAGACCGTTGACCTTTCCTGGGCGGGGCGACTTGGCGCCGGTCATGCATCGCTTGTCGCTATCGCAGCAGCCAAGGTCGGCGACACGGTCACCATTATCCACCAGGAGCAGGCATGGATCGTGCTGGACAAACAGGGCCGCTCGCTGGGCCGGATGGCAAAGAGCTGGTCTCCCCCGAACGGCCGCAGCTTCCTTGGTGGCGAGATCGGCGCTGTTGTTCGCTGGCGCAAGGCCGACAGCGACCAGGATTTTCACGGCTATCTGCGCCGCGACGAGTGGGAGGTGGTCGTACCGGAACTCGTTTTCGGCTAGCGGATCGTCATCAAGAATGTCGTGAATGACAGGCTGTCTCTGCAGTAGGTTGCGGCGCGCGGGGGAGTGAGGGAGACATGGGCGAGGCGGCTGAGCCTTTTCGGGGTATCGATGCGATCCTGGCATCCGAACTGGGGGCGCGGGCTCTGGAGCGCGCCTTGGCGCTCGGCTGGATCGACCTGCTTGCCGATGCCGCGCTGGAGCCTCGCGCCTTACCGAGCGCCGGCGAGCTGACCCCGACGGGATTGGCGCTGCTACTGGGACAGCTCAAAGCGATCGGGGTGATCGAAGGGGCGAGTTCCATCGGCCTGACCGCGCGCTTCCGACAGGTGCTTGAGGCGCGCGACCTCCTCGAAGCGCGGCTCTGGTTCCTCCTGGCGATCGCCAAGGATGTGCACGAGCGCTTTGCGCTGCTGCTTGCCGACCCGGGGGCATTCGTCCAGCAGGCCGAAGTGTTTCGCCTGTTTGACTATTCCAGGGCGCTGACGACGTCGCCGGAGCATCTGGCGGCAACCGCGCGCTGGGTCAGCTACACCACTGCGCTGACCAGGTACGAGGGCCCGCTCCTCAGCCCGATGCTGGGGCTCGAGACCGCGCGACAGCTGCTCGACGTCGGTGGCAATAGCGGCGAGTTCGCCCTGCACGTCGTGGCAATCCACCCGCAACTGAGCGCCACGGTGGTCGACCTGCCGGCGGTCTGCCAGCTCGGAGCGCTCAATATTGCCAATCGGCAGGGCGCCGAGCGGGTGACGTTCGCGCCGCGCGATATTCGCGCTGGGCGGCTCCCCGGGCCGGTCGACACCGTCGTGTTCAAGTCGGTGCTGCATGATTGGCCCGAAGACATGGCGGGGCGCTTCATCGGCGCCGCGCGTGAGGCGCTCTATCCCGGCGGGCGGCTGCTGATCGTCGAGCGTGCCCCCGAGTTGACGCTGGACCAGGCGATGCCGTTCTCGATGCTGGCCAACCTGGTGTTCCTGCCCTTCTTCCGGCCGGCCTCGGCATATGCCAAGCTGCTCGAAGCGCAGGGCTTCATCGTCGAGACGGTGCGCAACGTGGTGCTGGACATGCCGTTCCAGGTGATTGCCGCGCGCAAGCCGGCGGTCTGATCGGGGAAACGATGGCTGAGGGTGTCGCATTGCTGGACCGCCGGCCGACTGCCGCTGATATGCGGCGCTTCGTCGAGGCGCTCCGCGGTCCGCGTGTTACCGAGCGCTCGACGAAACTCTGGCCGGGGCGGCAATCGGCCGACCGCTTCCTCGTGACCTGCCAGCCGGAGGTGCTGGGGCCCGATCCGCGCCGCCGCTTTCGCGACATCGCCCTGGCGCTCGAGTGCGATCCGGCAGCGACCGAGCGCCTGCTGGCGTCGTGGGACCGGGTCATCACCGTGCACCTTGGCTGCGATGGGATCGATCCGCCGCTGTTCAAACTCTATGTCGAGTACGAGCTGGGCCGCTCCGAACGCTTGGACATCCCGGACGATACGATCTTTCTGTCGGCGAAATGGCGACCGGGGGGCGAGACCCATTTCTCGCGCTATCGGCACCTCGCTTACCCCACCAACGGGGTCGAGGCGCGTGAGGCCCTGCGCAAGAGCTTCGCCACGGATGTCGGGGAAATCTCGGCGGCGTTCACCGATCGGGTGCTGTCGGAACTGATCACCCCCCGGGGGCGCGTCGATGTGATGCTGGTCGAGGACGAGGACACGCCGCGCCGGTCGTTCGACATAAATCTCTATCGGGTCGATACGCCATTGGCGCGCCACCGCCGGGCATTGGAGGCGCTGTGCGAGGCCTTTGACCTTCCCGCCGCAGCGCCGCAGATCCTTGCTGACGGGGCAGGGACCATGCTTGGGCACATTGCCATCGGGCGCGACGCGACCGGGGCCGAGTTCGTCACGCTCTACTACGCAGCCAGCAAGCATGACCATCGCTGAGCCCCTCCCCGCCTCGCTCGCGGCCGAGGCCGGCGACCAGCTGGCCGATTTCTGCCTCTGGCCCTACGAGCCGCTGGCGCCGACCGCGAGAGGGCTGCGCAGCGAAGCCGTGCTGTGGGCCGCGGCGCAACTGGATCCCGCGGGGGGAAGGCTGCTCGCGGTGATCCGTGCCTTGCAGCACGAGCTTGGCCGGGGCCAGATCGTCTGGGGCATCAAGCAGGCCGGCGGGCGGCTGAGCTATGAGCTCTACTTCTACGACTATTCGCGGGCCGAGCGGCGAATGTCGCTGCAGCGGGTGCTTGCTTGCCTCGCGCCATTCGCGCCGAGCCGGCTGTCGATCCCGGACGAGCGCCCCTATTTCATGTTCTCGATCGACATCGAGCCGCAAGGGCTGGAGGCTCGCCGGCCGATCGACGAGGTCAATCTCTATTTCGGCAACCCAAGCACCGATCTCTCATCCGGCCTCTCCTATCGGCTGACTGCCGCGGGGCTGGAGTTCGCCAACCTCTACCACTTCTTCCACACGCGCGACGATGCGGCCGCCCTGCGCCGCAAACTCGTCACCTCGGCGCGCCTCGATGCTGCCGAGGGCGTCGCCGACCTGCTGCTCGATCCGCACAAGCTCGGGGTGGTCACGGTAATCGCCAACAAGCGGCATTCCGATGGCGTCTACTATTCGCGTGTCCGGGCGTCGCAGATGGCGGATTTTGTTGTCGAACACGGCTATCCGTCGCCTCTGGTGAGCTTCGTGCAAGCCCATCTCAACCGTTTCGAGCATCTCTATTTCGATCTGGGCGTCGACTATGCGATGGTGGATGGCAGGCTGGAGGTCTCAAAGACCGCGGTCTATGGCTTCGCCTGAAGGGCGTGAACGGCATGGGACGCTACGACAACGCCAGCTACGTGTCTGCGACACTGGAGTTCCGGTGCAACCTGCGCTGCGTCCACTGCATGATCGAAGGGACCATGGACCGGCTGCAGCCGGTGTCGGACGACGCCTTCGAGCAGGTGCTGCGCCGCAACCAAGCGAGCCGGCAATATAGCGGGCTGATCATGACCGGCTCGGAGATCACGCTGCGGCGGGATCTCCCCGATCTGGCGCGGCGCGCCCGGGCCGCCGGCTTCGAGCACATCCGCATCCAGACGCACGGCATGCACCTGAGTCGCCCCGGCTACGCCGAGCAGCTGATCGAGGCGGGGGTCGATGAGTTCTTCGTCTCGGTCGCCGGCAGCGACGCGACGACCCATGACGGCATCACCACGATCAAGGGCTCGTTCGACAAGATGATTCGGGGGATGGAGATCGTCTCGAGCTTCCCCGGCACCGCGATCATCACCAACACCGTGGTCACTGAGCGCAGCTATCGCCTGCTGCCCGATGTGGTCGATGCGCTCCAGGGCATCGGAGCGCTCAGCCAGATGGAGTTCTGGCACTATTTCCCGATGAGCCGGAGCGATGACAAGCTGCTGCTGGCGGACTATCGGTTGATCGTGCCCTACCTCAGGCGGGCCTGCGAGCGCGCCGACGCGCGCGGCATCGCGGTGGAGATCAAGAATGTCCCGCAATGTCTCCTCGGCCAGGACGACTGGCGCCTCGACAACGGCCAGGCGGCGCTGCTGATCGACCCCGACTTCTGGATCGAGTTCGACAAGAACGGCTTCTATCGCTGCCCGCACCGGGAACGTTGCGCATCCAAGGCCTGCCTGGGGCTGACAGAGGCCTATATCGCGCGTTTTGGCGACATGGCGGGTGACCTCGCCCCCTATGCGTCGGCGAATTAACCACCCGTTAATTTTATCCCGGTGCGCTTTTATCACTGCGCCCCGCATTATTTACACTAGTTCGTCAGCGACAGTTGAATATGTCATGGCGCGTTGCTAGGCATTGCGGGTTGGTCGGCCCGGAGGGAACCGGAACGTTTTGGCCAACGCCGAGGGGGCGCATACTTGGCCAAACAGTTATTGATTTACGAGACCGCTACGCCGGTCAATCGCGGCCGTCACGCCAATTTGGCGGTCAAGACCGGGAACGATTTCAGTTTCGCGGCGAATGTGAACTCGGTGCCGCTGATGGTGGCCGAGTTTTCGCAGGTCGCCAACGAGATGGCGATCGTATTCGCCGGCAGTGGCGAAGACGTCATCCCGGCAGTGCTGCTTGGGATACGTGAGAACGAGAACCTTTTCATCGACGACAAGGGCAAGTGGCTGGGCAAGTACGTCCCGGCCTTCCTGCGGCGTTACCCCTTCGTGTTCTCCTCGAGCGATGAGGGGCAGAACTTCACCCTGTGCATCGATGAGTCGTTCGAAGGCGCCAACAATGACGGGCGCGGCGAGCGGCTGTTCGACGCCGACGGCGAGCAGACCCAGTACCTGAAGAGCGTGCTCGGCTTCCTCCAGGCCTACCAGGTGCAGTTCCAGCGCACCAAGGACCTGTGTGCGCGCCTGCGCCAGTTCAACCTGCTCGAACCGATGCAGGCGCAGTTTACCCTCCCCGATGGCCGCAGCATGATGCTGTCGGGCTTCGAAGTGGTGAGCCGCGACCGGCTCAAGGCGATTTCCTCCGAGCAGCTCGCAGTGCTGTTCGGTTCCGACGACCTGGAAGTCATCTATCTCCACCTGCAATCGCTGCGGAACCTGCAGGCAACTGCCGGGCGGCTCGGCGTGGCGCCGGCCGAACCCAGTGCGGCGACCGCCCCAGAGCCGGTCGCGCCGTAGCGAACTAAACCCGCGGGGGGCGCCCGCGGGACGGCCGAGTTCCGTTTGCGGCTCGGATAGGCGACAGCAAGGATACCCGCGCGTTGGCGGGCATCCTGGTGACGTAGTGCGTAACTAGCATTGCAACATCCGTCGGTGCGCCATGGCGTGCCGGACAGGAGTCATAATGGCCTATCCTTTCAGATCCGAAGGCATCTTCGGGCGTCCCACTTCGCAGCGTCGCGTGAAACTGGCCAGTGCGCTGCAGGACAGGCTGGTGCGACTGTTGCGTCGGAGCAGGTCGGATCGGCAGCTCGCCGAGCGCGTCCGCCTGGTTTTTGATTCGCTCGAACCCCGCCTGCTGCTGAATGCCGACCTCAGCGTCAGTTTTGCCACTGATCCGGTCGCGCAGGACCATGACTTGCTCGTCCGCCTGATCGAGGAAGAGAAGGTCGTCGGTCCCACCACCGTTACCGTGCGCCGGGTCGAAATCCTCGACCAGAAGAGCGGCGGCAGGGTGCTGGCCTTCGGTGATCTCGATGAGATCAACGCGGGCGGCAGTATCAACATCATTGGCGGCTCCGGCAACGATACGCTGCGCATCGATGAGGACTCGTTCGGCTCCAACACCCTGATTCCGTCCATCACCTTCACTGGCGGTGGCGGGATAGACCGGCTGATCTACGACACCTCCGACGCAACTGCATGGTTGATCAGCGGCAACGAGGCCGGCTCGATCAACGGCCAGGCGGCCGACCTGACGTTTATCGGCGTCGAGAACCTCGAGGGTTCCGACGGCAACGCCGATACCTTTACCTTCGCTGCCGCCGGCAAGCTCAGCGGCGTCGTGGATGGCGGCTTTGGTGGGAACGATACCGTTATCTATTCCGGCGTCAGCGCCGTCGGCGGCACCGGCAGGCTCGGCGCCAACGGTTCGGGCTCGGTCGGGCTCAGCAACGACTCGACCCTGACCTTCGAGAACCTGGAGCCGTTCACAGTCGGCGGCGGCATCAACGTCGTCGACATGCGGAACATCGTCTCGGGCGCGTCCAACAAGAACGTCTCGATCATCGCCAGTGGCGCCGATGTGGTGCGCGCGGTGATCGACGGCAGCAACTACGACACTTCCGCCACAACTCCCGTCTGGCTCTACCTGGGCGACCTGGCCAACGTCACCACCATCAGTTCGCTGCCCTCCAATGCCGCCTTCTCGCTGATGGTTGACGCGGGCGAGCAGATCCTCGTCGCCGGCGACGTCACGGTCGGCGGTTCGCTCGGGCTGAGCGCCGAGAACGTCACCATCCAGGCGGGCGCCGATGTCGTCGCCGACGCCGTCACCATCAAGGCCATCGACTGGTCGCGCGTCTCGCTCGACGCGGCGGGCGCCAATCCCGATGGCGACGGCAATGTGGCGACCTTGAGCGTCACCCGCACCACGCTGGCGACCGTGCAGGTCAACGGCAGCATCACTGCCGATTCGGTGATCGTGGCGTCGGTTGCGGCCAATACGGTGCGCGCGCACGGCATGGCCAATGTGGCGCTGAAGACCATTTCGACGACGCTGAACAACACCTCGACGGTGACGATCAACGGCACCGTCAGCGGTCAGGCCGTCAGTATCGGCGCCGATACGGATGTCGATGTCGACATCATGCTGACCGAGGTGCCGATTCCGAACATGCTCGGGTTGGCCGAAGTGACCTTCCCGACCTCGATCTTCTCGCTGACAGCGGCGCCGGGAAAGATCGTCCTGCCGCCCGGCATGATCGACGCGATCCTCTACCCCGACCTGTACCGGGGCGAGGACGGCCAGTTGTATCGCGAATCGGACGATACGCTTGTCACCAATCCGGTGCCGCGGCCGAGCATCTCGTCGTTCGATGCCGCCTTCACCAGCGCGATCGAAAGTGGCCAGGTCGCCCTGGAAGAAATTGAGGCGCTGATCAACACCACCATCAGCGATGTCACGAACGCCTACAACACCGGTGGTGCCGGGATCATCGACACCAATAATGTCGATGCCGACGTCAACGTCACCAACATCACCACGGTCACGGTTGCCGCCAACGCGGCGGTGACAGCGACCAGCGGCGCGGGCACCGTGGCCATCGCGGCTGACGACCAAACCATCGTTCGCGATATCATCCAGACCGAAATCGACGCCTTCAAGCCCAAGCTCTCGACCATCGTGGTGTTCTCGGCGATCGATTCCGACACCTCGATCAACCGCAATACCTCGGTGATGGTCGGCACGCCCGCGCCGACGGCGGTACCTGGGGTGCTGCCCAACGCCCTGCGGGCCACCAACGCCATAAGTGTCAGCGCCAACAGCGCCGGCGACGTGCGCAACGAGATCGTTTCCAACCAGATGGGTTCGGTCACCAACGAGGCGACCGAAGCCACCACCGCGACGATCCGCGGCATCAAGATCGATGGCGGCTCGCCCGCCACCGCGGTCGGCAGGCTTTCGCTCTCGGCAACCAGCAATACCGGTTACTCGGCCACCAGCCTCGATTCCGACAACGCGGTGATCGGCACAACTTCGGCGAAGCTCGATGCCAGCGACGTACGCGCCGGCAGCGGCGGCGTCAGCGTTTCGGCCATCGATCGCTCATCGGTCACGGCGCTCGCCGTGCCCTTCCTGCCGCCACTCGACGCCAACGGCGACGCGCCCGACCCGGCCGTCAAGAAGCACATCGCCCGCGTCGCGATCATCAACCAGATTCAGAAAGACACGACCGCGGCGATCAACGCCTCGACCATCGTGTCGGCCGGCGACGTCACCGTCGAGGCGTTGAACATCACCACCATCACCGCCTTCTCCGAATCGATCCCGATGGAGGAAGCGCCCGAGGTCGACCCGCTGGATGCGATCACCGCCAAGAAGGTGATGGCCGGCATTCTCGTCGCCAACGTGGTGAACGGCTCGACCACGGCGACGATCAGCGGCGGCACGCTCACCACCACCGGCGCCGGCAGCGATGTGCTGGTCAAGGCGACCGACGACAGTTTCCTCGATGCCTCCATCTACCTGAACATGGAAGGCCGTGGCATCTCGGGCGCCAAGCTGTTGAAGATGCTGAAGGGCGGCGCTGCGTCAGCGGCGCGCATGGAGGCGATGAACATCGTCGGCTGGGATATCGGTCAGGGACCGACCCTCTCCGGCAACACGCTGGCCTTCCAGAAGGCAACGCTCGACGCGATCCTCGGCACCGAGTTCTTCCAATCTCCCACCGAGGTCCAGGTCAAGGCGTCGATCACCGACGCGGTGGTCTCGGCTGCAGGCGCCATTTCGGCGGTCGCGCTCTCGAAGGGCACCGCCAACACCACGGTTTCCAGTTCGTCCAAGCAGACCAACGATGTCGGCGTTCTGAAGGCCAACGCCAAGGTGCTTGGCGTTGCGCTGGCCAACAACCAGATCAACCGGCTCGCTTCCGCGGTAATTGATGGCGGGGCCACCGACAAGGCGATCACCGCCGGCGGGGCTCTGATCGTCAATGCCGACGACGAGACGCGGATCAATTCCAACGTCAAGCTGACCGGCACCGCGATCTCCAGTACCGATGGCGGGCTGCATGCGCTCGAGCGCTTCTTCGAGTACGGGCTCGCCGATACCATCGAGGAAGCGGTCACCGGCACGTCGCTGAACAACCGCGGCATCACGCTCGATGCCGACCGCGTGCTGACCGACGGTATCACCACTGCTCCGGTTGCCTACGGCACGACCGTCGGCCTCGACTACGATCTCGTCACCTCCAAGAAGACGCCGCTGACGATCACCAAGGACCAGATCCTGCTGGTTTCCGAGGTCGGCAACTCCGGCAAGCTCTACAAGTATATCGGCTCGGATCCGCTCACCGTCACCAACTGGAAATCCGGCGGGCCGAATTTCGGCGATGTGAACACCTGGCAGGCGATCAAGGGCGAGGCCGGCGACACCTACACCTATCTGGGTGCCGATCAGCTGGTGCTCGACCTCTCCATGGTCGATTTCACCGACAAGGGCCTGTGGAAACCCGACCTCGACTACTCGATCTTCACCGACCAGTACAACATTCGCTCGGTCGGCGCTAAGGCCACCGGCCAGGTCATCGTGCTCAACGACCTGCGTGGCGGCGCCACGGCGCTGCTCACCAACGCCGTGGTCAACGCCAATACCGTCTCGGTCGATGCCAAGTCGATCGGTGAGATCACGGCCAATGCCGACGTCTACAACGAGGTGCAGGGCGGCGGCACGTTCAACGAGGATTCGCTGCTCAAGAAGTTCGCGCCCAAGGGCGTCAAGGGCACCATCCTCAAGAAGCTGCTGAAGGGCGGCAAGACCGGCGCGCAGAGCGCCATCATTTCCACCAACCTGATCCAGGGCGCCACCTCGGCGCAGATCATCGATGCCCAGCTCGGCGCGGCAAACGCCAAGATCGGCTCGGTGTCGGTGCGGGCGGACAACTCCGCCACCATCACGGCGGAGAACTCGGCGGTCTCGACCGGTGAGGGCGCCTCCAAGATGCAGGCGCTGCAAATCGCCAACAACACCATCGGCTGGGCGCGCGGCAACCTGCTGTTCAATTCCGTCGAGACCTTGCTGGGCGACTTTGTTGATGACGCCGACACGGGCCAGACCGTGGCCCTGCGCCAGCAAACCGTCTACGACGTCGAGGCGCGCATCACCAACTCGAACGTGCAGTCTTCGGCCGACGTGCTGGTCGAGGCATTGTCGTCGGGTCTCATCACCGCGGTGCTGGATAACCGCGCATCGGCCGCGTTCCAGGCGATCGCCCAGACCAAGTCGTCGTCGCTGGCCCTGGCTATCGCCGGCAACAAGATCTCCAACAGCGCCACCGCCAGGATCAACGCGGCCTCCACCGTTGCCGGCGCGACGGTCACGGTGCGGGCGGTTAATTCCGCCATTATCGACACGCTGACCAATGTCGGTGCGGACAACACCACGGCGACGACCTATGGCGCCGACGTGCTCAGCGATGTCGTCAGCGCTGTGGTCGACGACTACAAGTACACCACCAAATCCGGCACGCCGGGGTTCTTCGGTTCGGCGGAAAAGCTGACCTTCGGCGATAAGGTACTGGTCCACGCCGAGATCAATCTCGATGAGCTGCTGCAGCCCAACACTATCGAAATCAAGGCCGGCGACCGGGTCCAGAAGGGCGGCGTCGTCTACGAATACGCCGGCCTCGACACCATCACCTCGCTGGGTGCCCTGCAGACTGAGACCTTCAGCAACACGGGCCGCTGGAAGGTAACCACCGGCAAGGCTGGCGACGTCTACCAGTATATGGGCACGGCCACCGATCAGATCGATCTGGCCGAGGCCGACTTCACCGATTTCGGCCTGTGGAAGCAGCTGACCACCGACGACATAATCTCGCCGGCCTTCGCCCAGACCCTGGTCAGCGCCAAGATGGGGCAGGCCAAGGCGACCAGCAAGGCCAAGGGCAAGGAATTCAAGGACCCGCTGAAGACCGGTAGCGCTGCCAAGGGCGGCATTTTCGCGCGCAACCAGGTCGACGCCTATGTGACGGCGGCAATCGAAAGCTCGACCATTGCCTCGACCGGCAAGATCGACGTCACCGCCGACCAGATCGCGACGATCAAGGCGACCGATATCAGCGTCATCAGTTCCGAGAACGTCACCGACGGCAACGCCTCCAAGGCGTTCGGCGCGGTCTCGGTGTCCAACAGCATCCTGGGCGCCACCCTCGCGACGGTCAACGGCTCGACCATCAGCAAGGGGACGGGCGTCGGCAACGATCTGACCGTCCGCGGCACCAACGCGGCGACCATCGAATCCACCGCGCTCAGCGAGATGAGCGCCGGCGGCAAGGTGGTCAACGCGGTGATCGCCTTCAACTCGGTCGGCTGGAAACCGCAGAACCTGTTCCTCGATGCGGTCGATCTGATCATCGGCTCACCGGAAGTGGCGACGGCGCTCGGTAACGAGCAGGCGTTCTCGACCACCTCCTCGATCGTCAATTCGGACATCGACGTCGCGGGCTCGATCAGCGTTACCGCCGAGAACTCGGCCCGCATCACTGCGGTCACCGGCAACGAAGCCAAGCAAGAATGGTCGAACCCGTTCGGCGTCGTTGCCAAGCAGGGCGCCAAGGGCCTGGCGGTGGGCGCACTGCTCGCCATGAACAAGATCAGTGCCGGCGCCGATGCGATCATCGACAACACCGGTGCCGTCAACAAGCAGGTCGAGGCGGACGAGTCGGTTCGCGTTGCCGCCGACAACGAAGCCAGCATTTCGGCCAACATCAAGGTGGTCGCGTCGGCGCTGCCGTCGAACACCCTGGCAGCCGTGCAGCAGCTGGTGACCGGCGTCGCCGGCCGCCTCGGCGCCGGCGACTATGATTACACCAGCCAGTCGGGCACCCAGACCATCGAGAAGGGCGACAAGGTTCGCGTCTCGCTGGCCTATCTCAATGGCGAGGTCGATCTCGATACGCTGGGCGCTGGCGCCGCCGTCAACTTGATCCAGGGCGACATCGTCGAGAAAGGCGGGGAGATCTACCGCTATCTCGGCACCACGCCGATCACCGAGAATACCGGCATCGTTCTCACCAACACCGCGCTGTGGCTGAAGCTCGACGTGAATGCCGGCGAAATCTACGAGTATATCGGTGAGCCCGACCTGGCGCCGACCGACCTGGCGCTGATCAACTATGGCGACGCCTTGCTCTGGAAGCAGCTGCGCACCGCCGACTACGAAGACATCTTCTTCCCTGAAATCGGCAACATCGTTGCCACCAATGCCAAGGCGATCGGGCTGTCAGTCGCCTATAACGAAGTCAAGGGCGACGCGACCGCCAAGATCGTCAACGCCGTAGTCGATGCCGATGGCTTCGGGGCGGATCCCGGCGACGTGGTCGTCGAGGCGACCAACACCTCGCAGATCTGGGCCTATTCCACCAACACGGTCTCCGCCTCGGGCGGCAGTGGCATCGACGGCTCGGGCAAGGTGCTCGGGGCTTCCGGCCAGATCGTCACCAATGTCGTGCTCGGCAAGGCCGCGGCCTCGCTCGAGGCCTCGACCATCACCGCTGCCGGCGATGTCGACGTACTCGCCACCAACAACGCGGCGATCGACGCGCGGAATTACGCCTCCGCCGCTTCCGGTGCGACCGCGGTGGGCGTCACGCTCGCCTTCAACTCGGTGGGCTGGGCCCCGCAGAACATCCTGTTCAACACCATCGATACGCTGGTCGGCGCCAACTACATTTCCGACCTCGGCTTCGGCGGCAATATCGGTGCCGACGCGACGGCGACCATCGACGGCGGCACGGTCAATGCCGACGGCAAGATCACTGTCGCCGCCGACAATACCGCGCAGATCAACTCGACCGTCTCCAACACCGCGCAGACCACCACCTCGGCGCTCTATGGCGCCTCGGGCGCGGCGTATGGCGTCGTGCTGTCGGGCAACAAGGTCAGCGGCAAGGCGACCGCCACGATCAAGAACGCCAAGACCGCGAGCGGCAAGGACATCACCGCGGGCCAGGGCGTCGCCGTCACCGCCAAGGACCAGAGCGGCATCTATTCCAACACCAAGCTGGTGGCGGAGACCTCGGTCACCAATGACGCCGGCGTCGGCATCATCCAGGAGACCCTCAACGACGTAATGGGGGCGGATTACGACACCCAGCCCGATCCTGCCGGCACCAAGATCCGCGGCCTCAAGTATGGTGACCGCATCCGCCTCGACGACGCCTATGGCGATCCGACGATCGACATGTCATTCGGCATTCCGCCGACCAATGTGGCGATCAACGCCGGCGAGGTCATCCAGCTCGAGCCGGCGGCCGGCGAAGATGCCGGCCTCAAGTACCTGTATGTCGGCAGTGCGCCGTTCACCATCCCGAACGTCGACACCTTCAATTTCGCCACCTCGGCCAACTTCAAGCTGATCGGCGGCGACGCCGGCGCCATCTACACCTACATGGGCACCGCCGCGAGCGGCCAGAATACCGACCTGACCAAGCTCGACTTCACCGACCTCAACTACTGGAAGAAGGATCCGGTCACCGAGATCCTGCTGCACGACCTCAACCTGTCGGCGGCGCCGGCCAAGTCGATCGGCGCGCTGGTGGTGCTCAACGACGTGCGCGGCGGGGCCAGCGCCAGCATCAACAATGCCGAGGTTGAAGGCGGCGCCGGCAACGTGACCGTCAGCGCCGAAGAGACGGCGACCCTGCGCGCTATCGCCGACAGCGCCATTGCGGCCATCGGCGGCAGCTCGCTGCCCTCCAACGTCTCGTTTGCGCCCAACCCCAAGCCGGGCAAGGACGGCACCACCAAGGCGGCCAAGGATACCGTGCTGGCGATCAACGGCACGCTGGCGACCAACCTCGTGCAGTCCAGCGCCGTAGCCGAGATCGTCAATTCGACCGTCACCGGCCAGGGCAATGTCGCAGTCGATGCAGTGAACGACGCCCAGATCAACGCCAAGACGCTTGCCGCGGCTTCGACCAGCGGCGGCAATACCGCCGGCGTGGTGATGGCGTTCAACTCGGTCGGCTGGAACACCCAGAACGTCCTGTTCAACGGCATCGATGCGATCCTCGGCGACGATTTCCTCGCCGCCGACGCTTTCAACGGCAAGAATCCGGCGATCGCCAGCGCCAAGATCACCTCGAGCACCATCGACATCTCCGGCGACCTCAGCGTCACCGCCGACAACACCGCCATCATCGACGCCGAAGTCAGCAACGAGGCGACCTCGTCGACCACTTCGATCGCCGGCACCGACGGCAAGGCGCTGGGCTTCATCATCGCCAGCAACAAGGTGGCGGGCGGCGCAACCGCGACGATCGACAACAGCGCGGCTCCGACGGCCGTCATCGAGGCCGACGACGTCACGGTGAAGGCGAGCGACGACGGCGAGATTCTCGCGGTCGGCAACATCAAGGCCATCGCCAAGATCAGCAACGACTACGGCATCAGCATTGCCACCAACGTCATCCAGTCGCTGATCGAGAGCTACAAATACACCACCAAGTCGGGCACGCAGACGCTGAACGACGGGGATCTCGTCTATATCGGCGACGACTATTCTGTTGCAGCCGACCAAGGCAAGATCTTCAAGTATTCCGGCCCTGATGGCGTCGCGATCGACCTCAGCGGCAACATCACCACCAACGCCGCCTTCTCCGAGTTCAGCGTTTCGAAGGGCGTCGAGCTCATCAACTCGCTGACCTCCAACCTCGCCGGCGGCAAGGCCACCGGCGTCGGCGCCATGGCCATCCTCAACCTGGTCGAGGGTAACGCCGATGCGTTGGTCACCGGCACCAAGCTGACGCTGACCGGCGACCTCGACATCGAGTCCGAGAAGACCGGCCTGATCGATGCTGATCTGACGGCGCGCGTCGAAGTGACCGGCGGCACCAACGCCCAGTCGAGCTCGGTGGCGATCAATGCCGTGATCTCGACCAACAACGTGCTCGGCACCACCAGCGCCAAGCTGCTAGGCAGCACCGTCACCTCCGCTGACAACGTCTCGGTCATCGCCAACAACACCTCGACCATCGACGCCACGCTCGACGCCGACACCATCTCCAAGCAGACTTCGGTCGGGGTGACGCTCGCCTTCAATTCGGTGGGCGTGCAAAACCAGAACTTCCTGTTCAACACCGTCGATGCGCTGGTCGGCACCGACCTCGTCGATACCATCCAAGGAGCGCCGCCGGTCGCCACCACGGCGCTCATCGACAACACCACGATCGATGCCAGCGGCGACCTCAATGTCGAGGCGCATGGCGATCAGACCATCAACGCCGAAATCTCCAACTTCGTGCGCACCCTGCGCGGTGGTGGCGGCAACGCCATCAGCGTCGGCGCTGTCATCGCGCTGAACCGGGTCACCTCGACGGTCAACGCCACCATCAGCAACTCGAGCCAGGTCTATGCCGATGGCGACGTGCTGGTCGATGCCGACAACACCGCCAACATCACTTCCGAGGTTGTGCAGCCGGTGATCGCGCTGGCGGCTGACTTGTTCACCGGCGGTGGCACCAAGAGCTTCGCCATCAGCCTCGTGGTGTCGCGCAACATCATCCGCGCCGACATCGACGCGGCGATCGACGATGTCGACGATTTCGATGCCGGCTCGGTGACGGTCAGCGCCGACCAGGCGAGCACGATCGAGAGCATGGCCGCTGCGGCCGCGGTCGCCGGGGCGGTAGCGCTCAGCGGCGCCACGACCAGCGTCAGCGGCGGCGCCGCCATCTCCAATAACGCGCTGCTCGGCAGCGCCGAAGCAACGATCCTCGATTCCGACGTTTCTGCTCCGGCCGGTACCGTGCAAGTGCATGCCGGGAACGCCGCCGACATCGACGCCAAAGTGCTGGCGGCTGCTGTCGCGGTGTCCGGCAGCTTTGGTGGCGCCTCGAACGGCGTCGCCATCGGCGCGGCGCTGGCGTTCAACTATATCGGCTATACCGGTTCGATCACCCAGGTCGGCACCGCCACGCCGCTGAAGACCGAGGCGAGCGTCCGCAACTCGACGGTGTCGGGCAAGAAGGTCAAGGTCGACGGCAGCTCGACGGCGACCATCGACGCTACCGTCGCGGCCGCGGCCGTGGCGATCGGTGCGTCGTCATCCAATGCCAAGCAGTTCGGCATCGCCGGTGCGATCGTTGAAAACCGCATCGCCGCCGATACGACCGCCACCGTCGATGGTGGCGCCACCGGCGCATCGACCGTCACACTCGGCACCGACGGCCTCGAGGTCGGCGCCGTCAGCAACAACACCATCACAGCGATTGCGGCAGCAGGCAGCGTCACCGCTGCCCTTTCAGGCGGCAGCTCGGTCGCGGTATCGATCGCCGCCGGCGTGGCGCTCAACGACATCAAAGGCACCACCAAGGCCCATGTCGAGGATACCACGGTCACCGGCACCGGCGGGGTCTCGGTCAAGGCCGAGGACCTTTCCAAAATCTCCGCGACTGCGGCGGCGGCGGCATTCACCCTCAGCGGCAGCCCGAGCAACGGCGTCTCGGTCAGCGGCGGCGGCGCCGGGGCCAGTAACGTCATCGCCACCGATGTGCTCGCCACCATCCTGACCTCGACCCTCACGGTCGGCGGCGGCGTGCTGGTCGATGCGCATTCGAAGCAGGATATCGACGCCACCATCGTCGCTGCCGCCTTTGCGGTAGGCATCGGCGGTTCCAACGGCGTTGCGGTCGGCTTCGGTGTCTCGGTCGCCGAGAACCTGATCACCGGCGCCGCGGCAACACAGGCCCAGGTCAAGGCTCATATCAGCAGCAGCGATGTCACCTCGGGTGGCGCGGTCGAAGTCACCGCGCTTTCCGAAGGCAAGATCGACGCCACCGTTGTTGCGGCCTCGATGGCCATCGGCATCGGCGGCTCGGTGGGCGTGGCGCTCGGCGGCGCCGGCGCGGGCACTCACAATGCCATCACCGTCGCGACCTCGGCGCTGATCGACGGCGCGACCTCCGACATCATCGGCGACTCGATCAAGGTTTCCGCCGAGGACAAGTCCGATATCGACGTGCTGACCGGCGCCGCCTCGGTGGCGCTGGCGGTCGGCTCGACCGGTGCCGGCATCGCGCTCGGCATCGCCGTGGCGCTCAACGAGATCAGTGCCGGCGTCACCGCTTCGGCGGCCGGCGTGGCGCAGCTCAAGACCAATTCGGGGAACCTGTCGGTCAACGCCAAGCGCGATGCGAAGATCAACGCCAAGGCCTATGCGGCATCCTTCGGTGCCGGCTTCGGCAGCGTCGGCGTCGCCGTCAGCGGCGCGGGTGCCGCGGCGCAGAACAAGATCGGTGGCGACGTGGTCGCCTCGATCGCCAGCGTGGCCAGCGTCGACGTCACCGGCAGCGTGCTGGTCGAGGCCGATTCCACCTCCAAGATCGATGCGGAGATCGCCGCGGTTGCCGTTTCGGTCGCCGCCGGCGCTACCGGTGTCGGCGTCGGCATCGGCATTTCGGTCGCCCTCAACACCATCGGCGATTGGGACGATGGCGGACTCACCTACCAGGAACTCATCGACACCGAAGATCCGCTGACCACCGCGGAGCTCACCAGCACGGCCGAGGTCAAGGCTTTCATCGACCAGTCCAAGGTCACCGCGACCGGCGCGGTCGATGTGAGCGCCATCTCCGACCAGACCATCGATGCGACGGTGGTCGCCGCGGCCGGCGCCCTGGCCGGCGGCTCGGTTGGCGTGGGTGTCTCCGCTGCGGGCGTTTACGTCGAGAACCTCATCGCCGTCGAAACTAGCGCCTATATCTCGGGCAAGGCTGCAGTCGGCAATACCGCCGCCACCAAGGCGGAGATCGATGCGGCCAGTGTCAGCATCAGCGCCGAAAACACCTCCGATATCGAGGCGCTGGCCGGCGCAGCTTCACTTGCCGTCGGCATTGGCGCCACCGGCGTCGGGGTCAGCGTCGGTATCGCCATCGCCAAGAACACCATCGACGGTGGCGTCAGCGCCTATGCGACCGACGCCGATATCTCGGTGACCGACATCGTCGACCGGCCGAGCGGCTCCAATCCGCCCGCCGCAGCGACGCCTGGGACGATCCAGATCTCGGCCACGCTCGACAACACCATCGAAGCCACCTCCGCTGCGGCGGCTGTCGCCATCAGCGGTGGCGCCGTCGGCGTCTCGGTTTCCGGTGGCGGCGCGGTGGCGCTCAATACCGTGCTCGGCAGCGCCACGGCCTATGCGGCAGACAGCGTGCTCGATGCGGGTGGCGATATCGACGTCACAGCCGACAGTACCTCCGACATCGACGCCCAGGTCCTCGCGGTTGCGGGATCGGCGGCCTTTGGCGGCGTCGGCGTTGCGGCCTCGATCGGCGTCGGCATTGCCCGTAACAATATCGGCTACGTCACCAACGGCGCCGACCTCGCTCCGACTTATGATCCGATCGTGGTCAAGGCGTATCTCGAGGACACCGAGGTCGAGAGCTTCGGCGAGCTCTCGCTCGATGCCACCTCCAGCGAAACCATTGATGCCAAGGTGATCTCTGGCTCTGTGGCGATCGCCGCCGGCGGCGTTGGCGTCGCGGCGGCCGGCGCCGGCTCGGAAACCAGCAACCACGTCGGGGTGGAAACCTCGGCCTATATCTCCGGCGATGGCGCCGGCATCACTGCCGGTGACCTCAGCATCGCCGCCGACGACACCATCGACATGGAAGCCTATGCGGGCGCCGCGTCGATCGCTGGCGCGGCCGGCGTCTATGGCGGCGCGGCATCGATCGCTGTGACCGTGGCCGAGAACTTCAGCAAGTCGACGGTAAAGGCCTATATTGCGGACGCTGGCGCCGTGGTGGTCACCGGCACGGTGGCCAAGGACGCCCTGGGCTATTTCAATCGTCTCAAGGACGGGGTGGTGGCGACGCCCGACCCGCTGCAGTTCCAGCTCGCGACCGGTAAGGTCGAGATCGGTGCAACCAGCGATATTACGCTCGATGCCACGGCCGAACTCGCTTCGGTGGCGGTCAACCTCAGCATCGGCCCGACCTTGGCCGGCGGCGGCGCCAAGACCACCAACAACGTGGTCGCCGTGACCGACGCCTATATCAACCACAGCACCCTCAATGTGAACGGCGATATCGAAATCACCGCCGACACCGATGTCACGACGACCGCGGTCAATCGCGCGCTCACCGTGGCCGCCGGGCTGTTCAGCCTTGCGGTCTCGGGCCTCGATGCCGATACCGATATTGATATCGACAACACTGCCCGCACGTTCGGCACCTCCAGCATCGACGCGCGTGATGTAACGCTGCGCGCCACCGCGACGCCATCCGCCAGTGCGGAGACCGAGGCGGCCACCGGCGGTGTCCTCGCCGTCGGCGTTTCGAAGGCCGACGTCGATGTCGATGTGCTCTCGAAGACCGAGACGACCAATACCAGTTTCGCCGTTCGTGACCTGACATTGCAGGCCGAGGAGGCGCGCGCCTCCGCCACGGCCAATACGGCCTATGCCTCGTCGCAGGGCATTGTCGGGGCGCTGATCGGCGCCGATGCCACCGTCACCAATGCCGACCATATCGGCGCCATCTCGGCGCTGCTCGGCACCGGCACCTCGATCGTCGCTTCCGGCACTGTGGCCGCCACGGCGCGCGGCGACAACCGGCAGCGCGCCGCCTCCGACAGCGCCGCCTTCGGCCTCGTCGCCGCCGGCGCCACCAAGGCCACGGCAACCTCCACCTCGAACACCAAGGCAGAGGTTGCTGCCAACGTCAGCATCACCGCTGGTGATCTGGTGGTGCGCGCCAACGGCAATGACGACAACGCCTCGTCGGCCAGTCCCGGCGCCGGCGGCCTCGTCGGTATCGCCTCGGGCGAGGCTGACACCGTGGCGAATGTCGCTTCGGAAGCCAAGATCGGCGGCAACGCGCAGATCACCCTGCTGGCCAATGCCACGACCGGCGCCACCGGTGCGCTGCGGCTCGCCTCCGACCAGAACACCCTCGCCAATAACGAGATTAAGACCAGCTCGTATGGCGTGATCTCGGGCAACGGCACCTCGGCCACCAACGACGTCAACGCCAACAGCACGGCGCGCTTCGCCAACAGCGCCGATATCATCGCCGCCAGCATCTCGGCCTCCGCTGCCAATCACTTCACCAAGGCCGATATCGGCACCAATGTCGACGGCATCTCGGCCGGCGCCATCAGCATCGCCGGCTCCGAGATCCGCACCGACCTGTCGCTCAGGACGCTGACCATCGTCGAGGACAACGTCACGCTGACGGTGCAGAACGCCTCGCCCGATGCCGGTGGCATTTCGCTCTCGACCTTCAACGACATCTTCTATGCCGACACCGTCGCCTATAAGGGCGGTGGCGTGATCTCCGGCATCGGCGCCTCGAGCACGCTCGACACCAAGGATGACGCGGGCGACGACGACGACAATGGCAACGGTGTCGTCGGCACGGTGCAGATCGGCACCAACCCGGCAACGACCAGCAACTCAAACATCAAGATCAGCTCGACCGGCGACGTTCGCCTCGCCTCGAACAGTGAAGTCGACGCCACCATCAAGGTCAGCGTCGACAACTACGGCTTCCTCACCGCCTCGGCGGCGCAGAGCGTGCTCGAGATCAATCCGGTCCACAACATCACCATCGGCGGGGGCGCCGAGATCAAGGCGCTGCGCCACGTCCGCATGCTGACCGGCATGGACGAGAGCTTCACCCGCGACAGCTACAAGCTCGCGACCTATGCCGACACGCTGGCCGGCAGCGTCATTCCGCTCGACAAGGTGCGCAACGACAGCCTGCTGTTCATCACCAACCGCATCGACGTAATGGACGGTGCGACGGTGCTGTCGGGTGGCAATGTCGACGTCCTGGCCGACACCTTCGCGCTCGCCAATATCATCTCGCAGGGCAAGAGCCGGAACTGGGCCACCGCCGTCAGCGACGGCATCAACAGCGCGCTGGGCGGCGCCGAGACCTTCACCAGCAATGGCGGCTCGGAGGTGGATTCCGTCGTCAACGTGGACGGCACCATCCGCACCGGCCTTAACCGCGTCGTCAACGTGGTGATCGAGTCGGTCGGCGGAACGCAGGCCAACCCCACGGCGGTGATCACCGCAAAGGGTGCGGACGGCTCGGCGATCGACACCGTCACGGTGAAGCTGGTCAAGAAGCAGCTCACCTCCAACTACGTCGACGAGCTGGTCAAGGCGCGTGTTGAATACGACAAGTATCGCGACGACGCCGTGGTGCGCGCCTTCTGGCAGGGCGAGATCAAGCGCCTGACCCGCGAACTCATCTTCCTCGGTCTCGCGGAACCGCCGCGGGACGATAACGGCAATGTCATCGTCGCGATCGACCCGGTCACCAACCAGCAGGTCGTCATCCCGGTGCTTCGCGAAGTGCTGACGATTGTCGTCGACCCGATCTTCGCTTCGGCCGGCCGGATTCACGTCATGGCCGATGTCCTGCAGGGCGATGGTACGCTCGATGCGCCCGGCGACGTGTCGGTCAGCATCGAGAACAAGACCCAGGCCTTCCTCGACATCAAGGGGATCACCATCCCCGAGAACAATGGCGGCGTGTTCCTCAACGGCCTGCAGAACGAGATCTCGGCCTCGACCAGCGAAGCCGTGGCCAACGGCAAGATCGACACGGCCAACGCCAGCAACGTCGCGACCAAGAACAACAAGGACGACACCGGCTTCGACCACACTTGGGTCGCCGGCGACGCCAATTTCGACATCACGCTCACGCCCGGCATCCGCACCGATGCCAGCATTCTGATCAAGAACAGCTGGCAGCGCAGCAGCACCGACCAGCCCTGGCCGGGGATTACCGTGTCGGGCGCCATCGACGCGATCACCAGCGATGTGATCATCGACAACTCGATCGGCTCGGGCGACATCACCATCAATGCCGAGATCGACGCCAATTCCGTCGACCTCAGGACCCAGGGCTATGTGCTGATCGACCTGCCGCCGGGCAGCGTCTACCACTCGGGCGGCAACCCCTACGAGGACTGGAAGGCCATCTCCACCGATGGTGGCGTCGGTGACATTACCTCGCCGGCCGCCGGCACCAACCTCGTGGCGCAGCCGCCCAAGCCGGGCATCACCGCCAACCGGGTGTCGATCACCGCCGAGTTCATCGACCTCAACGGGGTGATCACCAGCGGCAAGGAGGATTATGTCCTCAACCTCAACCAGGCGACGATCAACGAGATCGCCCTGATCGAGAAAGGCAAGCCGACCACCAAGCAGGTGCTGCTGAAGAGCGCCAGCACCGGCGCGTTCAACGCCTACTGGGACGTCGAGACCAAGAAGATCGTCATCGAGGAATTCCGCGTTCCTGGCGGCTCGATCACCATCACCGGCAACCTGCTCAATACCGGCAACGGCATCATCGAGGCGCTGGGCGGCTACGTCCACGTCAAGGTGGTCAACGACACCAATTATGACGTGGTGATCAGGCAGCTCGACGTGCGCGATCGTGGCGCCGGTACCATCCGGCTTAACGACAAGGCCAAGGCGACCAATGCCGACGGCTACAAGCAGACCTGGTATCAGGTGAACGACGACGGCACCGTCACGGTCCGCGAGAGCCAGTTCAAGCTGGAGACCACTCCGGGCTCCAGCGCCACTGCTCCCGGCAAGCGCGCGTATGAAGAGATCGCCGCCAGCGTGGCCACCACCAACCATGTGGCGGGTGTGGATGGACCCTATCGCGAGACTTTCACCTACAAGCCGCAGGAAGGCTGGCGCTTCGGCTGGACGGTCGGCAAGGTCGTCGAGACCAAGGACACCAGCGTCTACACCACCTCGAAGTGGCTGGGCATCGATGCGTTCTCCCCCGATGCTTTCGACGCGTTGCCGTCGGTCATCACCGTCATCGAGGGCCCCTCGCTGATCGACAACTCGATCTTCTTCTACCGTGACACCGTCGACGCCGCGAGCGCCACCGATGCGGACGCCGTCCACACCTATGAGTCCGACGAATTCAACCTGGACGAACAGCGGTTCTACAAGGACCTGCCGACGATCAGCCACTGGTACGGCACCAAGGACTACCGAAAGCAGGAAGATATCCTGTCGACCGACCAGACCAACGGCCGGCACACCATCGAAGCCGACCGTCCGGTCACCATCCGCTTCACCGGTTATGAAGAGGCGCGGGTCGAGATCGACTCGAACGGCACCGGCAATGTGATCATCGAAGGCGGCATCCTCAACGAGACCGGCCTCACCAAGATCACCTCCGAGGGCAGCATCGACACCTCGCACGCACAATCCGTGGTGCAGGGCGTGCGCATCGAGCTCGACGCCAAGAACGATATCGGCGCCGACAACATGGCCAATGTCGGGGAAACCGGCGGCACGCTCACCAACATAAAGCCGATCAACATCGACCTGGTGGACAAGTATCCCCCGGGCTATTTCAAGACCGACACCTTTGCCCAGCTGACCGCCACGTCGCGGACCGGCGGCGTCTACCTCAACGAAATCTCGGGCGACATGTCGGTGGTCTCGGTGACCGCGTCGCAGGGCGACGTCGTGCTGGTGGCGCAGGCGGGTATCGTCGCCGCCGAAACCGCGGCCGGGGTGTTTGCCAACGGCCTCGTCACCGGCAATTCGATCGACCTGATTGCCGACCGCTATGTCTCGCAGGACCAGGGCCTGCCGGATGGCGCCGTCGGCGGCATCGGCAACGGTGCGGCGCGGCCGCTGCAGATCAACTCCGGAGCGCTCGCCGAACACCGCGTCACCATCAAGGCGGTGGGCGACGTCGCGGTGCGCGAGACCGCCGGCGACCTTCGCCTGATCGCCGCCGAGACCCAAGGCAACGTCTACATCAAGGTGGATGCCGGCTCGCTGACCGACGCCGATTTCACCGTGCAGAAAGACCTGCGCAGCCGCGAGCAACTGCTCGCCGGCATGTGGAAGGATCTGCAGCTCACCGTAGGCACCGGCGTCAACGAGAAAATCTCGGACACGCTCACCGGCTATGAGAGCTGGAAGCGGCAGGAGTACCAGGCCTATTGGCAGATGAAGGGTCAGTTCAACGGCACCTCCGTCAAGCTGACCGCGCTCGAGGTCGCCTATTTCCAGGGCCTCTACCCCAATCCGACGGACGCAGCCAGCCAGATCGCCACCCTCGAGGCGTCGCGCACCCAGCAGTATCTGGCGCTCAAGGCCGTCTACGAAGGCTATGGCGATACCCAGCGCACCGATATCGACGCGGCCTATCAGCAGTATTGGGCCTACCGGACGGCGCAGCCCAACACCGCCGGGTCGATCACCATCACCGGTGCCGCGCTGACCGCCCTGCAGAACCAGCTGCGGACCGAAGCGCTGTTCAAGAATGCCAACCTTGCCACTCCGCTGGAGGATGCGGCCCTCGACGCCTATGTCACCGCGTTCATCGCGACCGGCGTCAGCGCGGAACAACTCCGGCAGACCAACGACTACCACGACCTGCACAAGATGTTCGGCAGGCTCGGGGAAACGTCGCAGACCTGGGACAAGACCGGGCCGAACTACAAGTACCTGTTCGCCGTTGGCACGGTGAAGGCCGACCTGACCGCCGGCGTGAAAGTCTGGACCGAGGACGAACTGCTGTTCGCCTTTGGCTCGGGCATCTTCAAGCCGGTCACCGACACCGAAACGGTGATCGAGGCCAACAATGTCGATACTGCCGGCAACCTGACCATCGACGCCAACAAGAATATCGGCAAGGTCGCCGACGCGCTGGTGATCACTCTGGGCGCCACGCCGGCCTCGCTGACCGAGGATGAGCGCGTCGCCATCGCTTCGGCCGAGCGGCAGGACATCGTGTTCGCCAAAAAGGTCGAGCAGGGTCTTGCTGTCAGCTTCGGCAACAACGCACTCGGCAAGGGCACGATCACGCGCCTTTCGGGCTCGTGGACCGGCTACAGCGTCAACGACTACATCTATGTTGGCGGCGAGACCACCAACGCCACCACCAAGGGCGGCTACTACAGGATCGCGGCGATCGACGGCGCGACGATCACCCTGGTGGGCAAAGCCGCTGCTGGGGTCGCGGAAGCCAAGCCACAGCTTGGCGTCGAGGCCAGCCGGACCGTTGCCATCGCCAACGCGGTGCTCGATCCGCTCGCGGCGGCCAGTGGCGTCATCACCCATGTCATCGTCGCGCAGCGTGATGACGTCGATGTGGCGATCGATGGCGTGATCAACGCCAGGGCCGGCGGCTCGATCTACCTGGGCTCCGAGCAGCAGGTGAAGGTCGACAAGATCGAGGCCGGCGCCGCCGGCACGATCCGGCTGAAATCCAGTGCCTCGATCGTCAACGCACTGAGCGGCAGCGGAGTGAACTTCAAGGCCCTCGATATCGTGCTCGAAGCCGGCGATGGCGGCATTGGCGAGAGCAATGCCGTGACCGTCGAGATGTCGGCGGGCGGCAGCCTCATCGCCCGTGCCACCGAGGACGTGCGCATCACCGCGCCGACCTCCAACATGTATGTCGAAGCGATCTACTCGCGTTCGGGCGATGTCTACCTCTCCACCACGCTCGGCTCGATCCTCGATGCGCTCGGTACGGACGGCGAGAAGATCCGAGCCAACCATATCTCGCTCACCGCCGGCGGCAGCATCGGCACCGCCACCGACGCCGTCGAGATCGTGGTGACCGGCGCCTATAGCGGCGTCGCCACCAATGCAGACACCACCGGCACGGTGATCGCCACCGCAGCGGGCGACATCTCGCTCAATGCGGTCGAGCGCAACTTCAACGTGCGCAAGATCACCTCCACCGCCGGCAACGTGTATCTCGGCGCCGAGCTCGGCTCGATCCTCGATGCCGAGTACAACCCGCAGGGCACCCAGCTCGGCGCCGACATCATCGGTAATTCGGTGAGCCTGTCGGCTCGGATCGCCATCGGCCAGGCCGGCAACGAGCTCGAAATCGACAGCTCGAATCAGGCTGCCGGCAAAGTCCGCGCCTTCACCGATCTCGAGAGCATCTACCTCGCCGAGACCACCGGCGACCTCAACCTCGACCAGGTCGGGACGCCCACCGCGGACCTCGGGGATACCAAGCCGCTCGCCTTCCTCGTGGCGATGACCGGCAGCATTCTCAATGCCCGCTCCGACACCGCGACGGACAAGCGCAACATCGTCTCGCGCCGCACCTTCATGTCCGCCAACCAGAGCATCGGCAGCGCCAGCAAGTCGATCGTTACCGAGGTCGGCAATCTCGAGGGCAAGGCGCTCAACGGCAGCACCTACGTCGCCAATCTCGGCGCGCTGACCGTCGGTGACGTCAATGCCAACAATAGCGGCGTCAATGCCGCCAACGGCGCGGTCTTCATCAAGGCGTCCAGTCCGATCATCATCGCGGAATCCTCCATTGCCGCAGGCGTGTTCCAGGCCTGGGCCGAGGACGACAACGAGGCCAATGGCGGCGAAGACGCGCTGCCCGACGACATCACGGTCAAGGCCGGGGTGACGATCCAGTCCACCGCGAACGAAGTCCGATTGCTGGCGGGCGATAACCTGCTGGTCGAGGGTGCCTTCGTGTCGGCGGACCCGTTGCTGAACAAGTCGGCCGCGGTGATCAAGGCGGCGACGCAGATCGTCATCAAGGTCGACTATCAGGACGGCGTCGCCGATCCTGACGCAGCCGGTGGCGTCGCCACGCTCAAGGGCAGTTTCACCGCTCCGACCATCACCATCACCGGCGGTGCCCAGGACGATTCCGTCCTGTTCGACCTCGAGGCGCTCAACGGCAACACCTTCGTTTTCGGCGGCGCCGGCAACGACACGGTTACCGTCGACCAGCTACCGTCGATGACCACCTACCAGGGCGTTGTCGATGCCGACGGCGTCTTCGGCAAGGACGGCACGGGCCGCGAACTGCGCGACGAGCTGACCATCGACGGCCAGAACGGCAGCGACCTCACGGTCGTCAACGTTCGGGGCACGACCTCGGACTACGTCATCAACGTGGTCGATACCGGCAGCAAGCTCGATGCCGGCGATGTGCTGCGCGTCGAGGGCACGGCTGCGGCCGATGTGTTCCTGATGCGCAGGAACATGATCGCCAATATGCATCGCACCGGCGTCGACACCTACGCCGATGCCTTCGAGCGGATCAACTACACCGCCGACATCAATGGCCGCGTCATCGTCAACGGCAATGACGGCGACGACGAGTTCTACTTCGACGACAATTCGGCGGTCATGACTGTCGACGGCGGCGTCGGCAACGACCGCTTCCAGGTCGGCCAGCTGTTCGCCACACCGCGCGACGCGGCGGCGATCGAATCGGTCGAGGATCGTTTCGAGACGGCGCCGATCAGTTTCGGCGCCCACCTCTCGAACGGCATCACGCTGCCGGCAGTGCTCTACGGCGGCGTCGGCGACGATCAGTTCGTGGTCTATTCCAACAAGGCAGATCTCCGCCTCGAAGGCGAGGACGGCAACGACGAGTTCGTCATCCGGGCCTTCGCGCTGTCAGGCAGCGCCAACGTCAAGCTCAACGGCGGCACCGGTAACGACATCATCCAGTACAACGTCAACGCCCCGGTCGATATCGACGGCGGCGCCGGCTTCGACAAGATCGTCGTGCTCGGCACTGAGCTCGCCGACAACTTCGTCATCACCAAAGACGGCGTTTATGGCGCCGGCCTCACGGTCCGCTACGCCAACGCCGAGGCGATGGAAGTCGATGGCCTCGAGGGCGACGACACGTTCTACGTGCTGTCCACCCCGGCCGATGTCGTCACCACGCTCATCGGTGGCCTTGGGTCGGATACGTTCAACGTCGCAGGCGACGTCACCGAGACGGTGGTCGCTGACAATGACGGCGACCTGGGTGCGATCAGCCATACGGTCACCAGTGCCGACCCGCGCTACAACGGGTTGTTCGTGCGTGGCCTCGATTTCTCGGCGACTGGCTCCACCACCAACACGGTGGCGCTCGCCACCGGGGACGGGCTCAACGTCCTTGAAGACGGCGGGACCGCGGCGTTCGACAGTTATACATTGACCTTGCCGAACACGCCTGTGGCGTCGGTTTTCGTCACCATCTCGGCGGCGCAGGCTTCAGCGATGGTCGCGGCGCGACCCGGCGGCCCGGGCAAGACGGTCCTGGTTTCGCTCGACAACGTGAATTTCTCGGAATCCGTGACGGTCGAGTTCATCGCAGGCGACGCGACGCCGACGGCGACCATCTACGTCAAAGCCGAATCTGATGGCGCCGAAGAGGGCGAGAGCACAGTGGTGATCTCGCACTCGGTGATCAGCACCGATCCAAACTACATCGACTTCGACATTCCGAACGTCACCGTCCGGGTGCAGGACGACGATCGCGCCGACCTGCTGATCACAGAGCTCCACGGCAACACTCAGGTGTTCGAGGGCAACGCGGACGGCGACAGCTACAAGGTCAAGCTTAGCAAGCCGCCGGCACTCGGCGAGGTGGTGACGGTTACACTGTCCGCGCCTGCCGGGCTCACGCTCTCGGCCACGACGCTGAAGTTCGGCCTCGTCGCCAACTCGTCCGCAGGCATTGTCGCCTGGGACGACGCGCAGACGGTCAAGGTGACGGTGACCAATGACGGCATCGCCAACCGCTACCTTGCCGACATTGTCCACACTGTGACCAGCGACGGCGGCGTCTATGCCGACGTGGATGTGGCCCGAGTCCGTGTCGACGTCGTCGACAGCAATACCGCCGGCGTCGAGATCATCGAGACCGATGGCTCGACCTCGGTTTCGGAGCTCGGCCAGACCGACAGCTACCAGATGGTGCTCACCACGCCGCCGAACGCAACGGTGCGGGTCATTATCGAGGTCACCGGCAAGGCGAAGCCGCAGCTCGTGGCCGGCGGCCGTGTGAACTATGACTCCGACACCGAGGATTACTACGTCGACTTTGACGCCGGCAACTGGGACCAGCCGGTCACGGTCGATCTGGTCTACGATCCGCTCGGGGCCGACAGCACGGAAGACCACAAGACGTTCACGCCGCAGCCGCATGACCTCGTGGCTATCCAGGGTCCGCTCTTCATCGAAGGTGGGGTCGGCCCGACCCCGCGGTCGATCACCCGCGCTGTGGCGCTGCCGGGCGAAGTCAACGACGCGGTGGTTCGCAATATTACCGTGGACGACGTGCCTGACGTCGACCAGCTGGTGGTGTTCGCCGACACCGTCCAGGCCAACCAGACCGGGCGGCTCACCGCCAATACGATCACTGGTCTCAACATGCCGGCGGCCGACCTCGTTGTCGACAAGGGCGATGGCACGACCGATACCTTCGCGCGCGGCATCACCTACGGCAACGTGCATGTCGTCGAAGTGCTGCTCGGCAATGGCATGGACACGTTCCACGTCGATAGCACGCACGCCGATACGCTCACCGTCATTCATGGCGGCGGCAAGTCCGACACCCTGATCGTCCACGACAGCACTGGCCCGCTGGTATTGTTCGGCGATACCTCGGCCAATGGCGAGCGCTACGGCGCCTTGCCGGGAGATCCGGACGGCACCGCCTATGCCTTCACCCAGTATGGTGACGATTTCATCGACGCCACCAACGCCAACGGCATCGTGGTGGTCGATGGCGGAGCCGGCATCGACACGCTCAAGGGCGGCAACGATACCAGCTTCATCGCCGGCGGCACCGGCGATGACAAAATCACCGGCGGGACGGGCAAGAACTGGATCATTGGCGACAGCGCCTTTGACGTGGATTACCTCAAGCGCACCGTCATCATTGATGCCAGTGCAACCGCCGCGGGCGACGACACCATCACCGGCGGCGACAATGACGACGTCATCCTGGGCGACCACGGCCTGATCGACCAGGCCGGTCTGATCGACGGCACGACGGCTGAGTTGGTCGAAGGCACGCTCAACATGATGAGCCACCATGATGTCGTGCAGGTGCGCAGCACCAACGCCGACTACGGCGGCAACGACACCATCGACGCCAAGGCAGGCAAGAACATTGTCCTGGGCGGGTCGGGCGACGACATCGTCACCGGCCTCGGCGGCACGGACATCCTGTTCGGCGACAACGGCGTGGCCAAGTTTGCCAACCAGGTTGTGACCGAGATCGAGAGCACGGACACCGACAAGGGCGGCGTCGACACCATCACCACCTATATCGGCGCGGCAGTGGTCGGAAACCTCCGCAACGTCGTGGTCGGCGGCTCCGCTGGCGACATCATCAAGGTCGATCCGGGTACCGGCACGGGCGATCCGGGCAAGGCCGGCGACGTTGTCCTCGGCGACAATGGCTGGATCGTCTTCGATGCAGCGGCACAGGTGAAGTCCATCGTCTCGACAGCGGTCGACCACGGTGGGGCTGACAGGATCACCACCAGCGCCGGCCGCAATATCGTCATCGGGGGTGCTGCCGGCGATACCATCACCTCTGGTGATGAAGCGGACGTGATCCTTGGTGACAACGGGGCGGCCTTCTTCGTCGCGGGTGTGGCGCTGCGCGTCGAGACCACCTCGACCAGCAAGGGTGGCAGGGACATCATCAAGGCCGGAGCCGGCAAGAATATCGTCATGGGCGGGATGGACGACGACACCATTGACGCGGGCGACGGCACCAGCGTCATTCTCGGCGACAACGGCCTCGCGCTGTTCTCAAGCTCGGCCCTGTTCCAGGGCGAGCCGCAGGTGGTGCAGACCATCGCGCACGAGCACTTCGGCAACGACACCATCACCATCGTCAACGGCAACCACATCCTCATCGGCGGCTCTGGCGCCGATACGATCACCGCCGGCGACGGCAACAGCGTTGTCGTCGGCGACAACGGGGTCGCCAATTTCGAGGGCGGCAAGCTGGTGGCGCTGGTCAGCGAGAACACCTTCGACGACGAAGACGAACACAACGTCATCCCCGAATACGACGGTGTCGACATCATCAAGGTCGGCAACGGCTTCAACACCGTGATCGGTGGCGGCGCTGGCGACGACATCGACGTCAAGGACGGCAACAGCGTCGTCTTCGGTGACAGTGGCTACGCCAAGTTCCTCAACAACAAGGCGACGATGGCTTTCTCGCTGCAGCCCGAATTGGGCGGCAACGACAAGATCCGCGCCGGCAACGGCGATGCGGTGATTTTCGGCGGTGCGGCGGACGATAATATCGCCATCGTCGACGGCAACAGCACCTTGTTCGGCGACGGTGGCCATGCCGAGTTCGTCGATGGTGTGGTGACGGTCGCGTACTCGATCGCGCCTGGCGTCGGCGGCAAGGATATGATCCGCGCCCGCGACGGCGATGCGGTGATCTTCGGCGGGGCCGACGACGACAACATCGAAAACCGCAATGGCGACAGCACGCTGTTCGGCGACAGCGGCCATGCCGAGTTCACCGGTGGGGTGGTGACAGAGGCATACTCGATTGCGCCCGACGTCGGCGGCAAGGACATAATCGTTGCCGGGTCGGGCAACAACGTCGTCTTCGGAGGTGCCGACGACGATGAGCTCAAGGTCGGCACAAGTCAGTCCGACCTGCTCGGCTCGGTCCTCTTCGGCGATAACGGCTATGCCAAGTTCGTGAACGGGACCGTGACCACCGCCTATGTCATTAACCCCGAAACCGGCGGTGCCGACACCATCGAAACCGGTGATGGCGACCACCTGTCGATCGGCGGCGCCAACGGCGACACCATCACTACCAAGGGCGGCAATGATATCGTCTTCGGTGACAACGCCTATGTCGAGTTCGGCCAGGTTGGCAGTGGATTACTCGCAGGCGAGTTGACGCTGGTGCGTGCCTTCTCCATCGCGCCCACCGCCGGTGGTAAGGACATAATCGACACCGGGGCGTCGAACGATATCGTCATCGGCGGCGCGGACGCCGATACGATCAAGTCGGGCGACGGCGACGACCGGGTGTTCGGTGATCACGCGCTGTTCGACATCACCAACCCGGCCAACCAGCTGGTGATTTCCATCTACTCCGGTGCTGCCGATGGCGGTGGCGCGGACAAGATTTGGGCCGAAGCCGGTAACGACATCGTCCTCGGCCAGCAGGGCGACGACACCATCGAGGGTGGCGACGGCGATGATGACCTTGTTGGCGGCCACAACGTGGTCGGTAAGATCGAAGGCGGCGTTGCAACCGCCGGCAGCGACGGCAACGACACGATCCTCGGCGGGGCGGGCGAAGACGTCATCCTCGGCGACAACGGCGTCATCGGGCGGACGATCACCAATCTGGCGACCGGCGGCACGTGGAAGGACTACACCTTCAAGCTCAACCCGCCCATCGCCAACCGGACGGCGGCACTGATGCGCGAGTTCGTGCTGTTCGACCATGCCGACAAGATCGGTGGCAACGACACGCTGTATGGCGGTGACGGGGAGGACCGCATCAACGGCCAGCGTGGCAACGACACCATCTATGGCGATGCCGGGGTCGACGAGATCGTTGGCGGCCTTGGCGCCGACACCATCCAGGGCGGTGCCGACGATGACCTGATCCTCGGTGACGAGGGGCAGATCCTGCGGGCCCTCAACGCCGACGGTTCGGCCGTGCTCAACTCCAACGGCACCTGGCATCGCGATGTCGTGCTCGAGGAAGTGGCTGTTGTCGCCGGGCTGTTCGAGCTGCGCTCGAACCTCGCCGGCATCGATGCGACGACGGCTGGCAATCTGCTGGGCTACGACGCCCTGCTGGTCGGCGGGCGCACCGCCGACGGGGTCGATGTCACCACCAACGGCGCCTGGCAGACGGTCGCCATCGGGGTATCGCTCGAGCCGGCCTATAATGACACCATCAACGGCAATGACGGCGACGACATCCTGTTCGGCCAGCGCGGCAACGATACGCTCAACGGTGATGCCGGCAACGACGTCATCTTCGGCGATCGCGCCAGCAACAACGCCGCCTTCGCCACCGACCTGCCGGGCATCGTCAACGCCTACCGGGTGATCGCGGCCGACGCCGCGCTCGGCCTGGCGCTGCCGCTGTTCGGCGAAGTGGTCGTCCCGGCGGTGAACCTGCTGCCGAGCGAGCTTACGCCGTACCAGCCGCAGCTCGACGTCTACCCCTATGCCGACGGCTTTGCCGGCGACATGGCGGGCCGCAACAAGCTCAAGGTGGGCTCCGGCAACGCAGCCTTCTCGATCCTTGCCGCGGTGCAGGGCGACGCCACCGGCGCGTCCGACATCTATGGTGATGACATCATCCATGGCGGCGACGGCGCCGATACGATCTTCGGCGACGATGGGCGCATCCGTGCCGACCAGGGCACCGGCTTTGCAACCATCGACGAGAACCTCGCGGGTCTGTCGGTGACGATGCAGAACCTGTTGACCAACCTCTCCTCGCTCGCCTTCGCCGAGAACGCCAATGTCGGCGGCACCCACACCGTGGTCACCATCGGCAAGGACGAGATCTACGGCGACGGCGGCAACGACACGGTGTTCGGCGATAGCGGCACCGTGGTGGTGCCGGCCCGCATGCTGGTGCTCGATGGCGCCAATGACCAGGCGGCGGTGCTCGCCATGAACGCCCAGGTGTTCCGCCTGCAGCGGGCGTTCGCCGACCTGTCCTATGTGGTGCATGCCGCAGGCACCAAGGTGATCGCCGATTACGTGACCAAAAACGGTATCCAGGGCAACTACAACGCCAGGAACGCGGTGCTCCGCCCGGCCACCCACACGCTCGAGATCGGCAACGACCTCATCGATGGTGGCGCCGGCATCGACATGCTGGTCGGCGACCACGGCGTCACCACCATCCCGTCGATCATGCTGACCCGCCCGACCCCGACCAAGACCTATACGGCGGCGGCCAAGGCGGCGATCGATGCGGCGCTCAAGACGCAGGACCAGACCCTGACCACTGCGCTCGATGCGCACCTGCGTGTCGACCACACCATCAATGCCTCGGCCAACTCAGGGGCTGCGTGGCTCTACGGCAACCAGACCGTCTACAAGCTGCGCATCGGTAACGATGAGATGCGCGGTGGCACCGAGGACGACGTGATCATCGGCGATACCGGCCTGCTCGAAGTGCCCTCGGTGTTCCAGGGTTACACGGCGACCCAGGCCAAATCGATCGCCGACAAGATCCAGGACTCGTTCCTCAAGACCATCGACGCCCTCTATATGGGCAATATCGGCAGCGCCACGGCGCTCGCCAACGCCTTCGGCGTGCAGACGACGCTCAGCCGCGGCAAGCAGACCGATTGGTCGTCGAACGGCTCGATCCACAGCTGGCTGACCGACCTGGCCGACCCGCGCCAGGGCAAGAAGCCGGCGATGGATCACATCCGGCTCAACGCCGACCTCATCAACGGCAACGATGGCAACGACATCGTCATCGGTGACAATTCCTACGTCATGCCGGTGGTCAACGGGGCCGGCGCTGCCGGCGTCGGTAGCGCCATCCGCGTGCTGCCGATCGGTGAGCCGGGCGCCAGCCAGTCCTCCACCCTGCGTTACAGCTATGATTGGGGGATCCTGGGCAAGCTGCACCGCACCGGCGTCGCGGACGTCAACCTCAAGTCGATCTACAACATCGACACCGACACGATTTACGGCGATGCCGGCAATGACGTGCTGTTCGGGCTGCAGGGCGACGACACCGTCGATGGTGGTCTTGGCGATGACACGGTGTCGGGCGGCAATGGCTATGACACGGTTGGCGGCGGTGCCGGCAACAATACGCTGGGATACGACCGTTCCCGCGACAAGGTTGTGCAGACCGCCGGAGCCAGGGACGCGATCAAGCAGACGGTCGACGCCAGCGCCAACAGCACGATCCTCGGACGCAGCTGGCTCTCGCCGATGTTCGACGGGCTGGCCAAGGACGTGAACCGGGCGGCGGCCACCGGCCTGCTGTTCGGCAACAATGCCCCCGCGGTCACCACGCCCACGCTGGCCGGCGGCGCCGTGCAGAAGACCATCGAAGCCAAGGTCCGTCCGCCGGTACGCGAGCCGTTCGTCTTCGTGCCCAGCGTCACGGCGCCGGCGTTCGAGCCGATCAACCTCGCGACCCGCGCCGTCGATGCCAAGTACCACTCGGCCCGGCCGCTCCCGGCTGATCTGATCACGCTGCTGAAGACCAGCAACATCGTTATTGAAGCCAATGACGAGGACGATCTGGACGAGCGGAGTGATCTCGATCACTGGCTCTACAACATCCTGACCGGTGATTTCGATCTGTTGCCGCCGGTGCTGGGGCGGTCCGGGGCGCTGGTGTTCGATGACGAAACCGGCGGCTTCATCCCGCTTGACGACTAGGCCCCACCCGGGGAACTCCGGGTGGGGTGTTGCAGCTGTGCCACGCCGACCAAGGTCCGGCCCGTTCAGGTGAATATGACTGTATCGGGGCTTGCTGAGTCCGGCGTCATGCTGCGATGATCGCCGCCATTGCGGGTGTTGGGGGCGATACTATGCGGATATTGACTGGAACTTTACTTGGCGCGCTGCTTGCAACGACCGCATTGCCGGCCTTTGCCGCCGACCTGATCATCGAGGAGACGCCGATCGCGGTGCTCCCGGTGGTGGGTTCGTCTACCGGCTTCTATGTCGGCGCCCATCTCGGGCCGACCATCATCGGCGTGGATTACGATCCGGATGTCGATCCGCCCGAGCTTTACCAGTTCTCGAAACCCAGTCTGACGGCGGGCATCGCATTTGGTTGGGACACCATGCTCGGTTCCAACCTGGTCGGTGGCATTGAGCTACGCTACGACCTGTTCAACGCAGCATTCTCGCCCTACGAGGATGCGCTTGGGGCCGATCTGTACCGCTTCCAGGACACACTCTCGCTGACCGGCAAACTCGGCTACCTCGTCGCGCCTGGGACACAGGTCTATGGCGTACTCGGCTTCGGCTCGGCGGGCTTCTCGGCCTTCGCCGGCCTCGACGATGAAACAGGACGCGCATCTGGGCTCGTTGTCGGCGTGGGCGCCGAGACACGACTGACCGACCTGCTCAGCGCAACGGTGGACGTGCGCTACTTCAGCGCGTTCGATGAGTATCTCGTCTCGAACGATACGTCGTTCCTGCCGCGCTACCTCGCGGTCACCGCCGGCCTAAAGTTCCGCTTCGACGACGGACTCGGCCACATGGTCGAGGATCCCACCCAGATCGATTTCGACTTCACCGGCCCGAACGTTTCGGTCTCCGCCCTGGCGGTCGCCGCCAGCATGGAGCGCGATATCCTGGTCCCGGGCGCCGACACCGGCCCGTTCTGGAGCGAAGGCGTCGGCGTCGGTATCGGCCTTGGCTACGATTTCGACATCGGCAATGGCTGGGTGATCGGCGCGACTGCCAACCTCGACTACACCCCGCTGGTGTTCGACGACGCGGCGGGCAACTCACCCGACGTGGACGCCCCCACCAAGTTCGCAACAGTGGACACGGTGATCAGCGCCGGCGCGCGCCTGGGCTTCAAGACCAATCCGTCGACGCTGGTCTATGGCAAGCTCGCCATCGCCGGTATCAACACCCACGCCAACGAAGAGTTCTTTGCCCTGGACGGCGGCGGCAGCGCGCTGTTGCCGGCAGTCCAGCTCGGCCTCGGCGTCGAAACCGCGATCGCCGACCAGGTGACGCTCGGTGTCGAGGGTAACTACACCGCGGCGACCAGCCCTCTCGTCGTCAATAACTCGCAGCCTGAACAGGTCGACCTGTGGCCCACCCTGCTGACCGGCAAGGTGACGCTGAAGTACCACTTCTGACCGGCGGTACGCCGCCGGTAACCCTTTGACATCGCCGGGACAAGACGGCTTCGTTGCGAGATGTTAGCCTCCGGCACTTTGCGCGTGGAGGATGAGACATGGCAAGGAAGCCGACCCCTGAGGCAGCTCCGGCTGATGCGGCCAAGGCTGGGGTGGTGTGGCGCGAAGACGCCATGCAGACGCAGTTCGCCAACGTGGTGAACGTGCAGGGCACCCGCGAGCAGGTGGATATCTTCTTCGGCACCAACCGCACCTGGAACGCCGAGTCCGGTGGGCAGGTCACGGTGGAGCTGTCCAACCGCATCATCCTCACCCCGCTTGCCGCCAAGCGCCTCTCGACCATTCTCGCCAATGTCCTGCGCGAGCACGAGCGCCGCTACGGCACGCTCGAGGTCGAATAAGCACGACATGTCATGAGCGACAGACGCCAGGCGCTGGAGGATCGGGACGAGGCCGAAATCATCACGCGGCCTGCCGGTTCCTCTGACGGCGCGCTCTGGCGGCAGCTGCTGGGCTCGGACGAGCCGCAGGGCTTCGCCGCCGCCTTCCTGGCCCTGCAGGCGCAGCAACTGGCTGGCGTGCGCTCGAGCGCCGTGTTCGAGATCGCGGCCGGCGGTCTGAAGCCACTGGCGACGTGGCCAGCCAACGCGGCGATTGCCGATCTCGAAAGCCTCGCCGCCCTGGCGGTTACCGAGCAGCGTCCGGTATTGCGCCAGGCTGGTCGCGGCGCGCGATCGCGCCGGGTCATTGCCCAGCCGGTGGAGGCCGGCGGCAAGCCCGTTGCCGTCGCCGTGGTGGCGCTGAGCGTCGATGATGACGATGCCGAGGCGCCGGCGCGGCAGATGCGCCAGCTGCAATGGAGCATCGCCTGGCTGCGCGAGTATTTCCAGCGCGGCGGCGATGCGGACCTGCGCGGGGAGCGCGACCGGTCGCGCGCTACGCTCGAGCTGCTCGCCACCGTGGTCGATCGGGGCGATTTCCGCACCGCGGCGCTGGCCGCGGTCACCGAAATGGCGCTGCGCTTCGGCTGCTCGCGCGTCAGCCTCGGCTTTGTGCGCTGGGGCCGCACCCACGTCGCCGCCATCTCGCACACCTCGACCTTCTCCACCCGGATCCAGCTGGTGCAGCAGATCAGCGGCGCGATGGACGAAGCCATCGACCAGAAGTCGATCCTGCGCTACCCGCCGGCCCCCGAGGATGTGGTGTTCACCACGGCGCATGCCGCGCTCGCCGCCGCGCACAAGGGCGGCAACATCCTCACCGTGCCGCTGCTGGTGGTCGACAGCTTTGCCGGCGCCATCTGCTTCGAGCGTCCGGTCGAGCAGCCGTTCGACGAGGAGACGGTGCGCCTGCTCAGCGTCGTGGCGGCCGCCCTCGGCCCGGTGCTGACCGAGAAGCGCCGCAATGACCGCTGGCTGGTGGTCAAAGCCTGGGACAGCCTGACCCAGCAGCTGCAGAGGCTGCTCGGCCCCGGGCACCTGGGCCGCAAAGTGGTGGCGCTCCTAGCGCTCATCGTGGTGGCGGTGCTGTCGTTCTGGACCGATACGTTCCATGTCGTCGCCGACGCGCAGCTCGAGCCGGCCGAACGGCGCGCCGTGGTCTCCGCCTATGATGGCTACGTGCAGACCGCATCCGCCCGCGCCGGCGACCTGGTCAAGGCCGGGCAGGAACTCGCCAGCCTCGAGGATCGCGAGCTCAGCCTCGAACGGCTGCGCTGGGTCACCGAGCGCCAGCAGCATCAGTTCGAATATGACCGGGCGCTGGCCTCACGGCAGCCGGCCAATATCAACATCGTCAAAACCCAGATCGAGCAGGCCGACGCGCAGATCCGCCTGATCGACGAGCAGATCGCCCGCACCCGGCTGATCGCGCCGTTCGATGGGCTGGTGGTGCGCGGGGACCTCAGCCAGCGGATCGGCGCCTCGGTCGGGCGCGGCGAAACGCTGTTCGAACTCTCGCCGCTCTCGGGATATCGCGTCGTGGTGACCGTCGGCGAACGCGATATCGGTGAGCTCACGGTCGGCCAGCCCGGCGAGGCGGTGTTTGCCTCGCTGCCCGAAGAACCCATCCCGATCGTCATCGATCGGATCACCCCGGTGGCGCTGGAACACGCCGGCGGCGTCGGCTTCCGGGTCGAGGCCACCATATCGGGCGATCTTTCCCGGCTCCGCCCCGGCATGACCGGCGTGGCCCGGGTGGCGATCGATCGCCGGCCGGTGATCGCCATCTGGCTCAGGCCCTTCCTCGACTGGATGGGCCTCGTCTGGTGGCGGCTGGTGCCGTAGGCGCGCCATGGCCCAGTCGCTGTTCAGCTCCTCGTGGTATCGCGTCAGTGGCTTGCAGCCGCGGCTGCGCGGCCAGGCGCGCATCCACCGGCAGCGCTTCCGGCGCCGCATCTGGTACGTGCTCGAGGACCAGCAGAACGGCAAGTTCCATCGGCTGTCGTCCGCGGCCAACCTGGCTGTGGCGCTGATGGATGGCCGGCGCAGCATGGAACAGATCTGGGACATGGTGGGCCAGAAGGCCGGCGACGACCCACCGACCCAGGATGAGATGATCCTGCTGCTCTCGCAGCTGCACGCCGCCGACCTGCTGCAGACCGAACTGCCGCCGGATTTCACCGAGCTGGCGGAGCGTTCCGCCAAGACCGCGCGCAGCAACGTCATGTCGCGGCTGAAGAACCCCTTGGCGTTGCGCATGCCGCTATGGGATCCGGACCGCTTCCTCGAAGCCACGGCCTGGCTGGTGCGGCCGATCTTCACCGTCTACGGCCTCCTCGCCTGGATAGCACTGGTGATTTCAGGCCTCGTCGTCGTCGCGCTCAACTGGGGCGCGCTGCAGGCCGCCGCCGGCGGTCAGCTGATGAGCGCCGGGAACCTGGCGATGATCGCCCTCGCCTACCCGGTGGTGAAGGCGCTGCACGAAGCCGGGCACGCCTATGCCGCCAAGGTGTTCGGTGGCCATGTGCACGAATTCGGCCTGATGCTGCTGATCCTGGTGCCGGCGCCCTATGTCGATGCCACGGCCGCCACGGCCTTCGCCAGCAAGTGGCAGCGTATCGTGGTCAGCGGCGCCGGCATCATGGTCGAGTTCGGCCTCGCCGCGCTCGCGGCGATCTTCTGGGCCAGCGCCGAGCCCGGGCTGGCGCGCGAAATCGCCTTCAGTGTCATGCTGATCGGCGGCGTGTCGACGCTGTTGTTCAACGGCAACCCGCTGCTCCGCTTCGACGGCTATTACGTGTTCATGGATTGGCTGGAGATCCCCAATCTCGCCACCCGGGCCAATCGCTATGTCGGCTACCTGGTGCAGCGTTATGCCTTCGGGCTGACCCAGACCGAGAACCCCTCGCATGAGCCTTCGGAACGGGTCTGGCTGTTCTTTTATGCCATCCTTGCCTTCATCTACCGCATCGTCTTGAGCCTCGGCATTGCGCTGCTCATCGCCACCCAGCTGTTCTTCATCGGCGTGCTGCTGGCGATCCTCACGCTCTCCACCACATTCGTGATCCCGGCGGCCAAGATGCTGGGCTACCTGTTCTCGTCGCCGGCCCTGCACAACAAGCGGCGGCGCGCCCTGACGGTGAGCGGCGCGGCGCTGGCGCTGTGCGTGATCCTGGTCGGGCTGTTGCCGCTGCCCTATGCAACGGTGGCGCAGGGCGTTGTCTGGCTGCCGGGCGAGGATGAGGTGCGGGCCGGCACGGCCGGCATCGTCACCGAGTTCATGGCCGCCGATGGGGCGAGCGTTGCCGCCGGCGCGCCGCTGCTGCAACTCGAGGATGCCGGCATCGCGGCCCGGCGCGCGGTCATCGATGCGCGTCTCGCCGAGCTCAGCCTCCGCTACGAGGCCCTGCAGTTCACCGATCGTGTGCAGGCAGCCGAGACGCTGCAGCAACGCGACCACGTCGCGGCGCAGCGCCGCGATCTCGACACGCGCGAGGCGGCGCTGCTGGTTGCCGCCCGGGCCGGCGGGCGGTTCATCGCCGTTGGTCCCAACCTCGTCGGCCGCTACGTCCGCCAGGGCGAACTGCTGGGCTATGTGGTGAGTTCGGAAGACCCGATCATCCGGGTGGTAATTCCGCAATCCGAGGTCGATCTGGTGCGGGCCCGCACCGACGGCGTCGAGGTGCGCTATTCCTTTGATCCGGGCACCGCCTTGCCGGGCAGCGTCACCCGCGAAGTGCCGACCGGGCAGAACGACCTGCCCAGCCTCGCCCTCGCGGCGCGGGCCGGCGGCGATATCGCCGTCACCCACAGCGCCGACGGCACGCCCGTGGCGCTCGAGCGGCTGTTCGTGATCGACGTGACGACCAAGCGCCCCGAGGGGCTCCTCGCCTATGGGGCGCGCGCCTATGTGCGCTTCGACCATGGCGCCGAGCCGGTCTACCAGAGGCTGCAGCGTGCCGTACGGCAGACGCTGTTGCGGGTGTTCGGTGCCTGACGCGCCCGCCTCGAGCTTCGCGCTGCCGGCGCTGAAGCCCTATCCGGTGGTGCTGCCGCCGGAGCGCAAGGGGCTCGATAAGCACGCCCATGCGCTGCTCGCGCGCCTCAGCCTGCCCTTCGCGCGCCGCCACCTGCTGGCGCTGCAGCATGCCGTGCGGGTGGCCGGCAGGCTGGAGCCGCAGTTCGCCGGTCTCGATGACGCGGCCCTCGACCGGGCGGCCCGCGATGTGTCGATGCGCCTCCGGCGCCATGGCGTCGAGAAGATGCCGCTGCGCGCCGAAGCGCTGGCGCTGATCCGCGAGGTGACGCAACGCACCCTCGGCAATCGCGCCTATGACGTGCAGCTCCTCGGGGCGGCGACGCTGATGGCCGGGCACATCGCCGAAATGGCCACCGGCGAGGGCAAGACCATGACCGCGGCGATGGCCGCGGCCCTCACCGCCCTTGCCGGGCGGCCCGTGCATGTGGTCACCGTCAACGATTATCTCGCTGAGCGCGATGCCGAACTCGGCCAGCCATTGTTCAGCCGGCTCGGCTTTACGCTCGGGATCGTCGTTTCCGGCCAGCAGCTGGCCGAGCGGCAGGCCGCCTATGCCTCCGACATCGTCTACTGCACCAACAAGGAACTGACCTTCGACGCGCTGCGCGACCGGCTGGTGCTCGGCGATGACGACGGCGACACGCGGCTGCGCTTCGAGGCGTTGCGAGGCGAAGACACCCGGCAGAAGAAGCTCCGGATGCGCGGCCTCGTCGCTGCCATTGTCGACGAGGCGGACAGCGTGCTGGTCGACGAAGCGCGCACCCCGTTGATCATCTCGGAAAGTGCCCCACTGCCATTCGACCTTGCCGCGGCCCAGGAAGCGCTCAGGCTGGCCGAGCTGCTGCAGCAGGGGCGCGATTACGAGGTGGTGGCGCTCGAGCATCGCGTCGGCCTGACGCCCTCCGGCCGCGAGACCATTGCCGATTTCGCCCAGGGGCGCGGTGAGCAGTGGCGCGGCGTGATCCGGCGCGAAGAGCTGATCCGCCAGGCCATCTCGGCCATCCGGCTGTTCCATCGCGACCACCACTACATGGTGCGCGAGAAGAAGGTGGTGATCATCGACGAGCATACCGGCCGCGCCATGCCCGACCGCAGCTGGAGCGACGGTCTGCACCAGCTGGTCGAGATCAAGGAAGGGCTGGAGCCGAGCGCAGCGCGGCGGACGCTGGCCCGCATGACCTACCAGCGCTTCTTCCGCCGCTACCAGTATCTGGGCGGGCTCACCGGCACGGCAAGCCAGGTCGCCGGCGAACTGAAGCTGGTCTATGGTCTCGACGTCGTCCCCATCCCCACCCACCGCAAGCTCCAGCGGGTGACGGTGCCCGCCAGCGTCCATGGTTCGGCCGAGCGCCACTGGCAGGCCGTCATCGAGCGGGTTCGCCAACTGCATGAGCGCGGCGCCCCGGTGCTGATCGGCACGCGGTCGGTCGCCTCTTCGATCGAAGCCGGCAAGCGCCTCGGCGAGGCCGGCCTGCCGCATCAGGTGCTCAACGCCCGGCAGGATGCAACCGAAGCCGAGATCATCGCTGGGGCCGGCAATCGCGGCGCCATCACCATCGCCACCAACATGGCGGGGCGGGGGACCGACATCAAGCTCGGCCCCGGCGTCGAGGAATTGGGCGGCCTGCATGTGGTGATGATCGAGCGGCACGAAGCGCGCCGCATCGACCGGCAGTTGGCCGGGCGCAGCGGCCGCCAGGGGCAACGTGGCCGGTTCGAGCCGATCCTGTCGGTCGAGGATCCGATCCTCGTCGATGGCGGCGGCAAGTGGCTGGCCGGCATGGCGCGCGGCGTTTTGGCGGTGCTCGGTTCGCGCGGCGCGGCGTTCTGCATCAACCTGGCCCAGCTGCGTCTCGAGCGCACCCATGCCGGCATGCGGCGGTCGCTCTTGCGCAGCGACGCGCAACAGGCCAAGACCCTCGCCTTCTCAGGACGTGGAGAATAAGCATGCGGCTCGCCGCTCTCTGCCTGTTGCTCGGTTTCACCCTCGCGGCCCCGGTCGTGGCGCAGGACAGCACCACGGGGCTCTTCGATTGCGTGGCGAGCCCGGCGCGGACGGTCAAGCTCGGCAGCCCGGTCACCGGGCTCCTCGCCGAGATGAAGGTGCGGCGCGGCGACCCGGTGGAAGCCGGCCAGCCGGTAGCGCGGCTCGAATCCTCCGTCGAGGAGGCCAATGTCCGCCTTGCCGAAACCGAAGCCGACGCCGGCGAGGCGATCGCGGCGCAACGTCAGCGGCTCGACGTGGCGCTGGCAACGCTGGAGCGTTCCCGCGCCCTGCTCGAGTCCGGCTCGGTCACCCGCTCGCGGATCGATGAGCTCGAGGCGGCAGTGGAGATCACCCGGCTCGATCTCGCCGGGGAAGAGCGCAAGGCCGAACTGGCCGCGCAGGAGCTGGTGCGGCAGCGGGCCATGCTGGATCGGATGACCATTCACGCGCCGATCGCTGGCGTCGTCACCTCGATCGATACCCAGGTCGGCGAGTTCGTCCGCCAGGACTCGATCATCGCCACCATCGTCCAGACCGATCCGCTGCTGGTCGATGCCTATCTGCCCACCGAATTGTGGGCGAGCACCAAGCTCGGCGCCGACGTCGCGGTGGAGATCGACCGTCCGGAACCGGTCAAGCTCAAGGGCCGGATCATCGTCGTCGACTCGGTCTTCGACACGGCATCCAACACTTTCGGTGTCCGCGTCGAACTGCCCAACCCCGGCAGCACCATCCCCGGCGGGCAACGCTGCCGGCTGGATCTTGGGGACGGCTGAGCCCGGCGCAACAACGTTGTCGCCCTGATCAGTTCCGGCCGAGGATGCTGTCGGCGGCCTTCTCGGCGATCATGATCACCGGTGAGTTGGTATTGCCCGAGACGATCGTCGGCATGATCGAGGCATCGACGACCCGCAACCCCGCAAGGCCGCGGACCCGCAACTGGCTGTCGACCACCGCCATGGCGTCGTCGCCCATCCGGCAGGTGCCGACCGGGTGGAAGATCGTCGTCGCGATGTCGCCGGCTTTCCTCGCGAGGTCGGCATCGTCCTCGAACCCGGGGCCGGGGAGGAATTCTTCCGGCTCGAACTGAGCGACGGCCCGGGTCCGCATCAGCGTCCGCGCATGCCGGATCGAGTTGGCAGCGACCAGCCGGTCATTCTCGGTGGCAAGGTAGTTGGGCCGGATCTTCGCCGCAGCCGCTGGCTCTGGGCTTTCCATGTGGACGGTGCCGCGGCTCTCGGGGCGGAGGTTGCAGACCGACACCGTCACCGCCTCGAAGCGGTGCAGCGGCTCGCCCAGCCGGTCGGTCGACAGCGGCTGCACGTGATACTCGAGGTCGGGGGTCGCGAGGCGCGGGTTCGAGCGGGCGAAGATGCCGAGCTGGCTCGGCGCCATCGACAGGGGACCCGAGCGCCTGAGCGCATATTCGAGCCCCATGCCGGCGCGGCTGACGAGGTTGTGGTAGCGCCCGTTCAACGTCCTCGCGTGCTTGATCTTGAATACGGTGCGGATCTGCAGGTGGTCCTGCAGGTTCTCGCCCACCCCATCGAGCTGGTGGCGCACGGCGATGCCGAGCCGCCCCAGCAGCTCGGGCCGGCCGATGCCGGAGAGTTCGAGCAGCTTGGGCGAGTTGATCGCCCCGGCCGAGAGGATCACCTCGCGCCCGGCCGTCGCCTCGACCAGCCGCCCGCGGTGGCGGAAGCGCACGCCGGTGGCCTTGCTGCCGCTGAGCAGGATGGTTTCGGTCTCGGCGCCGGTCAGCACCTGAAGATTGGGCCGTTTCAGCACCGGTCGCAGGAAGGCCTTCGACGTATTCCAGCGCACGCCGGCGCGCTGGTTCACCTCGAAATAGCCCGAGCCGAAATTGTCGCCGGCATTGAAGTCGGTGACCCGCGGGATGCCGAGCTCCTCGGCCGCCGCCTGGAACGCATCGAGGATCGGCCAGCTCAGCCGCTGCTGCTCCACCCGCCATTCGCCGCCGCCACCATGCTGCGCCGAGCTGCCACCATGGTGGTCCTCGGATTTCAGGAAGTAGGGCAGCACATCGTCCCAGCCCCAGCCGGAATTGCCCAGCTGTCGCCAGCCGTCATAGTCGGCGGCCTGGCCGCGCATATAGATCATGCCGTTGATCGATGAGCAGCCGCCCAGCAGCTTGCCGCGCGGATAGTTGAGCGAGCGGCCGTTGAGCCCAGGCTCCGGCTCGGTCCGCATCATCCAGTCGGTGCGCGGGTTGCCCATCGTGTAGAGGTAGCCGATCGGGATATCGACCCAGTGGTAGCGGTCGCTGCCACCCGCCTCGAGCAGCAGCACCCGGTTACGAGGATCGGCGCTCAGCCGGTTGGCCAGCACGCACCCCGCCGAACCCGCGCCGACGATGATATAGTCGAAGGTCCCAAAACTCTCAGTCACTACTGCCGGCCCATTTCCGCCCAGACCGGCTGCATCGCGCGCGCCAGCTGCTCATAGAGGCCATAACGGCGGGCATAATGCGAGCCGCTTTCCCGGTCGGGCGCAAACTGCCTCGCCGGCGCAGTCATCGCCCGGGCGCCCTCCGCATAGTCGTGGAACAGGCCCACCCCGGTCGCCGCCGCGATCGCCGCGCCAAGCGCTCCGGTCTCGCGTCCGCGCGCCACCGTCACCGGCAACTCGAGGATATCGGCGAACATCTGCGGCCACACCGCGCTGCGCGAGCCGCCACCCGACAGCGTCACATCGCGGATGCCGATCCCGGCCCGCTGCAGCACCTCGACATGGCCGCGATGGCCGAAGGCCACGCCTTCGAACAGTGCGCGCATCAGGTGCGCCTTGCTGTGCCAGCCGGCGATGCCATAGAAGCCGGCGCGAGCGTTGCCGTCCCACGGCGCGCCATAGAGGTAGGGGTGATAGATCGGCACATCGGCCGCCGCGTCGACCGACGCCACCAGCTCGCCCGCCCTGTCGAACGGCTTGTCTTCGTTGTGCATGAACTGGTGCACGATCCATTCGAGGTTGGCGGCGGAAGTGGCGCTCGATTCGATGGCGAGCCAGCGGCTGCGATCGAAGCTCGACTGCATGAACACCCTGTCATCGTCGACCGGCGCATCGCAGATCACCTGGTTGATGCTCCAGGTGCCGGCGATGATCGAGGCGGCGCCCGTGGCGGTCACCCCCGACCCCACGGCGCTCGCCACCACGTCGAACAGCCCGGCGACCACCGGCGTGCCGGCAGCAAGGCCGGTGAGGGCCGCAACGTCCTCGGTGACGTGGCCCGCGATGTCGCTGCTCTCCAGCACGTCGGGCAGTAGTGGCATGGCGTCCTCGAGCCCATAAGCCGCCAACAGCTCGACCGAGTAACGGCGCGATGGAATGGCCAAGAGCCCGCAGCCGCTCATATCGGTGGTGTCGGTGACGCGGGCGCCGGTCAGCCGGCCGACGACGAAATCCTTGCACAGCAGCACCGTGCCGATCTCGGCATAGAGGTCAGGACGATGCCGCTTGATCCAGGCGAGCAGTGTCGGGGTCTGCGCCCCCCACGGCTTCTGCCGCGCGATAGCCAGGGCGTGGTCACCGACATCGCTGGCGTGCCACTCGGCGGCCAAACCCGCCGCCCGGGTATCGAGCGACTGAATGCCGAGCAGCGGCTTGCCGGCGCGATCGAGCGCATAGAGCCCGTTGCCGTGCCCGGCACAGCCGACGGCACGGATGTCCCGGGCATTGACGCCTGACTTCTCGATGCAGGTCCGGATCACCGTGATGGCGTTGCGCCAGAGTTCATCGAGGTCGCGTTCGACCTGGCCCGGCGCCGGCATCGACGATTGGCCGTCGAGCGCCGCGACGGCGAGCTCGCGTCCGGTGGTATCGAACAGGATCGCCTTGATGACGGTGTTGCCGGCATCGAGGCCGAGGAGATAGTCGGTCATGGTCAGCCCTGCTGGTAGCGCGCCCAGGCGTCGCCGCCGCTGGCGTTGTCGTGGATGATGGCCATCAGCCCGCGCACCACGGCGGCCGGGTTGGCGTGCTGGTAGATGTTGCGGCCATAGACCATGCCGAGAGCCCCCTGCCGCATCAGCGCCGCCGACTTGTCGAACACGGCGCGAAGGTCCTCCTTGCCGCCGCCACGCACCAGCACCGGGCAGCGCGCCGCCTCGACCACCCAGTGGAAATCCTCGGCATTGTTGGTCGGGTCGGCCTTGATGATGTCGGCGCCCATTTCGCGGGCCAGCCGGGTCAGCGTCACGATCTTTTCGGCGTCCCCATCCACCATATAGCCGCCGCGCTCGGAATTGCCCTGCATCACCAGCGGCTCGATCATCAGCGGCATGCCGTATTTCTCGCACTCGGCCCGCACCCGCGAAATGTTGGCGACGCACTGGCGGAACAGGTCCGGCTCGTCGGGCAGCATGAAGAGGTTCACCACGACGCACGCGGCGTCCAGCTGCAGCGCACCGATCAACGGTTCGGCCTCGTTCTGCAACAGCGCCCACATCGAGCGGTGCCGCTGCTTGTTGTAGGGGTTGCCCATGTCGAGCCGCATCACCAGCGCCGGCTTCTCTTTGCCCGGCATTTCCTGCAGCAGGTCGGCCTGGCCGTAATTCATCTGGATGGCGTCCGGCCCTGCCGCGACCAGCGCGGAGACAACGGCTGGCATATTCTCGAGGCCGTCGAGGAAGCTCGGCTCGTTGCACACCCCATGGTCGATGGCGACATCGAGGCAGCGGCCCTGGCCGAACAGGCGGTTCATGCGGACTTTGTGGTTTGCCATTCGGCGGTCCCCGGATTGCGAGAAATGAGGGTGGCTTCGTCGAGCCCATGCCGATCGGCGAGCTCGCTGAGACATGCGGCGCGGGCTGCTGCGCGCCGGGCGGCGTCCCAGCCCTTCAGCTGGCCCAGCTGCGCCAGCGTCGCGTCGATGGCGGCCATCGACAGCGCGCCGGTAATGGCGATGGTGGTGCGGCGCAGCAGCAGGTCACAGAGCGTCTCCACCTGTTCGGTACGGATCAGGTGGTCGATTTCGCGGCGCGAATAGCTGGTGCCCGGGATGGGCTGGTCGCTCCCGCTGCCGATCTCGATGGCCACCGGCTTTGCTCCGGTGCCATAGCGTTCCAGCAGTTGCGCGACGCGCCCCGGCGCAACGCCGGTGTCAGCGGCCACCGTCGCCGACCACACGCCGGGATCGGCCGGAAAGTCGCGGCCGCCACCGATCGGCAGGTCCTCGGTATCGGCAGTGCGGACCAGCTCCAGGCGCTCGAGCACCATATCGGCGGCCAGCGCGCCGAAGGAGCGGAAGGTGGTCCACTTGCCGCCGATCATGCAGAGCGTCGGGATCGCGCCCTCGACCATCTGGCAGAAGTGATCGCGCGGGATGCGCCCGGTAACGCTGTCGGCGCTGGCCGGCAGCGGACGCACGCCGGCAAAGCGGAAGACGATCTCGTCATGCGCGACGCGGATGGTCGGGAACACCTGCGCCAGCGAGGCGAGGATGTAGTCGCGCTCGTCATCGTCGCAGCGCACGCTGTCCGGATCGTCGACGCGGATGTCGGTCGAGCCAACCAGCACATTGCCGAGATAGGGAAAGACGATGCAGATCCGGCCGTCCTCGTTCTCGTAATAGACCATGTGCCCGTCGAGCGCCTGGGTGAGCTCGGCATTGGCGACCACCAGGTGCGAGCCCTTGGTGCCGCCCAGCATCGGGGCATTGCTGGCGCCGATGGCGGCATTGGTGAGGTCGATCCAGCCGCCGGTGGCGTTGACGATCAGCTGCGGCGCGATCGGTACGCTCGTGCCGTCGATGCGGTCGCGCAAGACGAGCCCGCCAGCCTCGCGGGCAATCTCCGCGTGGTTGAGCGCAATGGCATTGTCACCCGCCGCATCGCGCAGCATCTCGATGCCGAGCCGCTCCGGCCGGCTCACCCAGGCGTCGAAATAGGTCGCCGATGCGGTGACCGCCGGGTTGAGCGCCGGCCAGCGCTTCAGCGTTGCGCCGCGCGAGCGGAACTCATGCGCGGGCAGGGCGCGCCGGCCGCCGGTGAACAGGTCATAGAGCGTCAGCCCGGCTTTGATCACCACCGCGCCGCGCCTTGCCGGTTGCCGGGTCAGCCCGAGGAAGCGGAAGGCGCCGTTGAGCAGCCCCGAGAACGTATCGAAGATCGGCACCGTGGTCGGCAGCGGCGCCACGAAATGTGGCGCGTTCTTCAGCAGCCGGTCGCGCTCCAGGAGGCTCTCGCGCACCAGCTTGAACTCGCCATTCTCGAGATAGCGCAGCCCGCCATGCACCATGCGCGACAGCGCCGCACTCGCTCCCGAACAGAAGTCGGACTTTTCGGCCAGCACCACGTCGACGCCGTTGAGGGCGAGCTCGCGATAGACCGAGATGCCGTTGATGCCGCCGCCGATCACCAGCACCGACATGGCGGGCCGGGCCTTGAGCCGCGCGATGCTGTCCGCCCGGTTCATGCGATGGCCACGAGATGTGCTGCCGCCGCCCGGTCGATCACCGCCAGCTCGTCGCCGCCGAGCACCAGTTCACCGGCGCGCGCATTGTCGATCGCCTGCGCCGGGTTGCGCGCCCCGCAGAGCGCAAACGTGATGCCGGGCTGCTGCAGCGTCCAGGCGATCACCAACTGCGCCACGCTGGCGTTCCTCGCTGCCGCGAGCGGCGCGATCTCTGCCGCGAAGGCCTGCGCATGGCGCCGGTTCTCGACGGAAAAGCGCGGGTCGTCGCGGCGCTGGTCGTCGCCGGTGAACTGGCGCTCTGCCGACACCGTGCCGGTGAGCAGCCCCAGTGCCAGCGAGGAATAGCTGAGCGTCGCGACCTGGTGCCGTGTCGCGATCGGCAACAGCGTCTGCTCGATGCCGCGATCGAGCATCGAGTAGCGCTCCTCTATGGCGTCGAGCTGGCCGGCGTCCACGTAACTCGAGAGCTCCGCGGCATCGAGGTTGCTCGCCCCGATCGCCCGGATCTTGCCCGCCTGCTTCAGCTCGAGCAGCGCCGCCATCGTCTCGGCAACCGGCGTGGTCGGGTCCTGCCAATGGGTGATGTAGAGGTCGATATGGTCGGTGCCGAGGCGCCTGAGGCTCTGCTCGACCTCCCAGGCGATGCCGTCGGCGCCCAGATAGCGGTGCACCGGCTTGCCGGCTTCGTCGAAGAAGTGGTTGCCCTTGCCGTGCTGCCAGTTGAGCCCGCATTTGGTGGCGATCACCACCTGATCGCGCTTGCCGCGGATCGCCGCGCCGACCAGCTCCTCGCTGCGGCCGAGGCCGTAAGCCGGGGCGGTATCGATCAGCGAAATGCCGGCGTTGATCGAAGCTTCGATCGCCTTGATGGCGGCGGCTTCGTCGGTGCCGCCCCACATCCAGCCCCCGATGGCCCAGGTGCCAAGGCCGACGGCCGATGCAGGAATGCCGGAGCGGCCGATCAGGCGAGTAAGCTGAGTCACGAATGGGCCTCGGAAAGTGCAATGACGCTGCGGGCGGTGGCCTCGTCGGTCACCAGCGTGTCGAGATGGTTGCCGCGCATGGCGGCGAGGATCGGCGCGGCCTTGTTGGGGCCGCTGGCGACGCCGATGGCGTGCGGGATGCCGGCCAGCTCTTCGAGCGTCAGCGCCACGAGGTTGCGGTTGGGCGCGTAGTCGGCGAGTCGTCCCTCGCCGTCGATCAGGTGGGCCAGCAATTCGCCCGCCGCCCCCGAGCGCTCGATATCCCGCCGGTCGTCCGACGAGCCGGGCAGCAGGTCGTAATAGCTGGAATCGTCGCTGAGGATCGAGCCGATGCCGACGATCGCGAGGTCTGCCTCGCGGGCTCGCCGCAACACCTCGCCCACCGAGCGCATGCTCATCACCATGCTGCGTTCCGCCTCACTGTCGGCAAACAGCGGCGCGTGCATCTGGTAGGCGCGGCCGCCCAGCTTGTCGGCCAGCGTCGTCGCGATGTGGTTGACGTCGGTATAGTGCTTGCCCTGCACCAGGCCGGTCGCCGGCACCACCTCGACATCATAGCGGCGGGGTGGCTTGATCCCGGCAATCAGGGCGCTCAGCCCCTTACCGCCGGTGACGCAGAGCCGGTCGCCATCCTTGATCAGATCGAGCACCAGGTTCGCCGCCACCGTGCCGACGCTCTGCAGCGTCGTCTGCGGATTGTCCGACACTGTCGGCGCGACGAGGGCCCGGCTGATGCCGCCGATGGCGCAGAGCTGTTCCTCGATGCCGACCAGGTGCTCGATCGGCGATTTGATCTTGATCTCGACCAGCCCGAGCGCCCGGCCGCGCTTGATCAGCCGGTTGACGGTGGCGTGGCTGATGCCGAGGACCGTCGCGATCTCCGCCTGGGTCTGGCCTTCGACGAAGTGCATGACGAGCGCCTGATGCATCTGCCGGGCTGCGGCGATGTCGTCGCGGGTGGAACTGGGGGCCATGGGAGTACTTTCTCTCGCCGGGAGGTCAGGATTTCCGGCGGTTGAGGAAATGATCGATCGAGACGGCAGCCAAGAGGATGCAGCCCTTGATCATGTCCTGCCAATAGACCGACACATCGAGCAGGATCAGCGACGAGGTCACCACCGAGAGCAGCGCGATGCCGAGGATGGCGCCGAAGATGGTGCCGGCGCCGCCGGTGAGCGAGGCGCCGCCGATTACCGCTGCGGCGATGATGTTGAGCTCCATGCCGACCCCGAAGGTCGGTGTCGCCGCGCCGAACCGGCTCATGTAGATGACCCCGGCGAGCCCGGCGAGCGTCGAGCACAGCACCGTCACCCAGAACTTCACCTGCCGGGTGCGGATGCCCGAATACTCGGCCGCCTTCTCGTTCGAGCCGGTGTAGAACACCTTGCGGAACGCCGTGGCGCGGCGCAGCAGGAAATCGAACAGCACGACGATCGCGACGAAGATGATGATCACGTAGGGCACGCCCTGGAACTCGCCCTGGCCGATCGCCTTGAACTCGGGCGGCAGGGTGAACAGCGACAGCGGCGTGCCCTTGGTGATGACGAGGCAGAGGCCGCGGACGATCACCATCGCAGCGAGCGAGGTGATGAAGTGGTTGAGCCCGACGACGGTGACGAAAAAGCCCATGCCGGCGCCGACCAGGGCGCTGGCGGCGATGGCGATGAGGCTCGCGGTCCACGGGTCGAGCCCCATCAGGAACATCGAGCCGCCGACCACCATGGCGAAGCAGACCACCGAGCCGACCGCCAGATCGATGCCGCCGACGATCAGCAGCACCGTCATGCCGACCACGACGATGCCTTCGATCGAAAAGCTCATCAGCATGGCGCGCACATTGCCCCACGTCGCGAAGTGCGGTGAGGCAAAGCTCATCGCCACGCAGAGCGCGAGGATGATGACGATCAGGCCGGCCTCGCGCATCGCGCCGAACCGCCCGAGCGACAGCCCACCCCGCACCGGCGGCGCGACCAGCTCTTCCTCTTTGCTAAGCGACATCGGCGAAATTCCCTCCTACACCCGAGGCGAGGCGGATCACCGCCTCCTCGGTCATTGCTCCAGTAACCTCGCCGGCGATCCGGCCGCCGCGGATGACGATCACCCGGTCGCTGACGCCGATCAGTTCGGGCAGCTCCGATGAGATGACGATGATGCCGACGCCATCCGCCGCCAGCTCGCGCAGCAGCTTGTGGATCTCGGACTTGGCGCCCACGTCGATGCCGCGGGTCGGCTCGTCCATGATGATCACCCGTGGCTTCACCGACAGCTGTTTGGCGATCGCCACCTTCTGCTGGTTGCCGCCCGAGAGCGACGAGACCGGATCGCCGATGGCGCCCATCTTCACCCCCAGCCGGGTGCAGAGGGTGATCGCCTGCGTCAGCTCGAGCCGGCGATCGACCAGCCCGTTCCGCGTCAGTTTTCTCAGGTCGAGCGCCGAGACATTGGCGGCAATCGAGAGGTCGAGGAACACGCCCGAGTGCTTGCGGTCTTCCGACAAGTAGACGATGCCCGCTCGGATCGCGTCGGTGTAGTCGGCAATGGCGACCGGCTTGCCGTCGACGCGGATGCTGCCTTGGGTGGTGGGCGCGAGCCCGCAGACGCCGAGCGCGATCTCCGTCCGGCCGGCGCCGATCAGGCCGCCGAGCCCGAGGATTTCTCCGCGCCTGAGCGTGAACGAGACGTCGCTGAACTGCGCGCCATCGCTGAGCCGCTCAACTTCGAGCAGCGGCGCGCCAGGCGCTACCGTTAGCTTTTCGGGGTAGAGCTGGGTGATTTCGCGGCCGACCATGCGGCGCACCACGTGGTCCGGCGTCACCTCGGCAACGCGGTCGGTCGACACGTACCGCCCGTCGCGGAATACCGTGACCCGGTCGCACAGCGCGAAGATTTCGGCCATGCGGTGCGAGATGTAGATGATCGAGATGCCGCGCTGCTTGAGCCCGCGGATAATGCCGAACAGCGCCTGCGTCTCGGCTTCGGTCAGCGCCGCGGTCGGCTCGTCGAAGATCAGCACCCGGCAGTCGAGCGTCAGCGCCTTGGCGATCTCGACCAGTTGCTGGTTGGAAATGGAGAGCGCGCCAACCCGCCGCGTCACCGGGATCGGCGCCAGCCGGTTCATCACCTTCTGGGCAGTGCGGTTGAGCTCGGCGAAATTCATCAGCGGGGCGCGGCGGGCGTTGGTCGCCGCCATCAGGATATTTTCGGCCACCGTCGCGTCCTTACAGAGCGCGATTTCCTGGTGCACCAGCCCGATGCCGAGCCGCTGCGCCTCAGCCGGCGAGCCGATATGGACCGGCAGGCCCTCGAGCCGGATTTCGCCGCTCGATGGGGCAAGGATGCCGGCGATGATGTTCATCAGCGTCGATTTGCCGGCGCCATTCTCGCCGCAGAGCGCATGGATCTCGCCGCGCTCCAGCGTGAAGTCGACCTCGGCCAGCGCCTGCACGGCGCCGAAATGCTTGGAAACCTTGCGGATTTCGAGGACGTTGCCGCCACTCATATCGTCCTCCCCTAAAGAAAAGTCCGGGGCGCCCGCAGGCGCCCCGGTTGTCGCCTGTTACTCTTCGATGCCCTTGGTGCCGCGGCGCTTCAGGTACTTGTCCCAGTAGAAGTCGTCGGCGTTTTCGGCAGTAACGATCGAGAAGCCGTTGTCGACGAACGGCACGGCCATGCCGTTCTTGCCCGAGCGGGCGGTATCGTTCATCGGGTCGATCAGGTCTGGGTGGTTGGCCAGCCACAGCAGCATGAAGCCCATATAGCCCTGCATGCCCTGGTTGGGGTTCACCGAGCCGAAGATCTCGCCGGCCTTGATCATGTCGAGGATGTTGGCGTTGACGTCGGCCAGCATGACGCGAACCTTGCCGCCATTCTCCTTGCTGGCCTGCGCCGCGCCGATCGCCGAATTGGCTTCCGGCATGAACACCGCGCCGAGCTCCGGGTTGGCCTGGATCAGGCTCAGCACCGCCTGGTAGGCCTTGGTCGGATCCTGGTTCGACGCCGCGCGGCCGACCAGTTTCATGTCCGGCCACTTGGCTTCCATGCGGGCGATGAACGCCGCGACGCGCTTGTCGTGGTTGTCCTGGCCGGGGTTCTCCAGCACCGCGTACTCGCCCTTGCCGCCCATGGCCTCGGCTACGGCGTCTGCCGCATACGTGCCCTCGGCGAGGTTGTCGGAGGTGATGAAGCTGACGCGCTTCGAGTTCGGCGAATCTGCTGCGAAGGTCACGACTGCCGTGCCTTGGTCCACGGCGCGGTTGATCGGCTCGATGAACGGGTCGGAGTTCATCGGGTGCACCAGGATGCCGGCCGGGTTCTGTGCCAGCGCCTGGTCGAAGCTGGCGATCTGCTTGTTGACGTCGTATTCGGGCGTGCCGGTATAGGCGGTCTCGCAGCCGAACTGCTGGCCGGCCTGCTTGAACATCTCGTAGACCGGGAACCAGTACTCGACCCCCGAGACCATGACGTTCATCACGTATTTCTCACCCGGCTCGCACTTGAACGGGTTGGCGGTTTCGGCAATGGCGTAACCGGCCATCAGGACCGGGGCAGCCGCTGCGATCGCGAGCGTGCTCAGAATTTTGCGCAAGTTTCCTCCCTCTGGCCGAAGCCAGCTCCAACGGTTTGGTGCCGCCGGCCCGCTGGCCGGTGGTCGATATCTGGAAGCCGGGGCTCCTCCGAACCCGTGGCGTCGCGACCATTGCGCAGGCCCGAATTGACCGTCAAGATAATTCAGTGATTGAAATTTATTGCAAGAATGATCGGCGGATCAGCTGAAAATCGCCCGATCCGCGGCAACGATCCCGGCGAGGTAATCGGCCACCACCGCCACCCGCCTGAGCGCCCTGAGGTCTTCATGCACCACCAGCCAATAGGCGCGCTGCAGCACGATCTCGGGCAGCACGCGCTGGAGCGTCGCATCGCGACGCGCCATGAAGCTGTGGAGGATGCCGATGCCCGCGCCTGCCCGCACCGCCTCGAACTGGCCGAGGGCGGAAGACACTGAAAGGTCCGAAGTCCAGCCCTTCAGCACCTCGGTGGTATAGTCGAGCGCCGGCGAAAAGATCAGGTCGTCGACATAGCCGACCAGCCGGTGCTGGCGCAGCTCCTCGGTCGTTGCCGGGGCCGGGCGGTTGGCGAGGTACGCCGCCGAGGCGTAGAGCCCGAGGGTATAGTCCACCAGCTTTCGCGCCTTGAGCCGGCCCTCACGCGGCAGCTCCAGCGTCACCGCGATATCGGCCTCCCGCCGCGACAGCGAGAAGGTGCGCGGCACCGGCACCAGCTCGAGCCGCAGTCCCGGGTGCTGCTCGGCCAGCGCGCCGAGTCGCGGCGCCAGGTAGCCGACGCCGAACCCGTCCGGCGCCCCGATGCGGACAGTGCCGCTCAACGCCAGGTCACGCGCCGCCACGGCTTCCTGGGCTGCCAGCATCTCGCTTTCCATGCGCTCGGCGAAGGGCAGGAATCTTTCGCCTTCGGCCGAGAGGCTGGTGCCGTTGGTCCGCCGCACCAGCAGCGTGGTGGACAGCGCTGCCTCCAGCGCATCGATCCGGCGCGCCGCCGTGGCGTGATTGATCCCGAGCGCCCGGGCAGCCCCGAGCAGCTGTCCGTTGCGCACCACCGCGAGAAATACCCGGACGTCGTCCCAGTTCATCGAAGGTGAGTCCTTGCACAACGGATGTGGAATCTTGGAGGTTGCTGCGCACCAAGCGTAGAGCGATGACCGCCTGGCAACAAGGAGGATCCATGCGCACCATCGGTCATTTCATCGCCGGCAACCACGTCCCGGGCAGCGCGGCGGCGTTCACCGAGGTCTTCAATCCGGCCACCGGTGAGATCACGGCGCGTGTCGCGCTGGCCGGGGGCGCCGAAATCGACGCTGCGGTCGCCAGCGCCGTGGCGGCGCAGCCGATATGGGCGGCGACCAATCCGCAGCGGCGGGCGCGGGTATTCTTCAACTACGTGGCGCTGCTCAACCGTGAGATGCATGCCCTTGCCGAACTGCTGTCGTTCGAGCACGGCAAGACCATCGAGGACGCGAGGGGCGATATCCTCCGCGGCCTCGAGGTCGCCGAGTTCGTCGCCGGCGTGCCTCATCTGCTGAAGGGCGAGTTCACCGAAGGCGCGGGCCCCGGCATCGACATGTACTCGATGCGCCAGCCGCTTGGGGTGGGCGCCGGCATCACCCCGTTCAATTTCCCGGCCATGATCCCGCTCTGGATGTTCGCCCCGGCCATCGCCGCCGGCAACGCCTTCATCCTCAAGCCCTCCGAGCGTGCCCCATCGGTACCGTTGCGGCTCGCCGAGCTGCTGCTCGAAGCCGGTCTGCCTCCAGGCGTGCTCAATGTCGTCAACGGCGGCAAGGCGGCGGTCGATGCGGTGCTCGCGCATCCCGATATCGCGGCCGTCAGCTTTGTCGGCTCGACCCCGATCGCTCGTTACGTCTATGCGCAGGCGGCCGCCGGCGGCAAGCGGGTGCAGGCCTTCGGCGGCGCCAAGAACCACATGATCGTCATGCCCGACGCCGACATGGACAAGGCCGCCGACGCCCTGATGGGGGCCGGCTATGGTTCAGCCGGCGAGCGCTGTATGGCCGTATCCGTCGCCGTCCCGGTCGGCCGCGACACCGGCGACCGCCTGGTCGCCGCGCTGAAGCCACGGATCGAAGCGCTGCGCGTTGGTCCAGCCAGCGACCCGGCCTCCGAGATGGGACCGCTCGTCACCCGCGAAGCGCAGCAGCGCGTCCTCCGCTACATCGAAAGCGGCATCGCGCAGGGCGCCGAGTTGGCGGTCGATGGCCGCGGTTTCCGTCTGCAGGGCTACGAGCACGGCTTTTTCGTCGGCCCGACGCTGTTCGACCACGTCACCGAGGAGATGGATATCTACCGCGAAGAAATCTTCGGCCCGGTGCTCTCGGTGGTCCGCGCCGACAATTACGAGCAAGCCCTCGGCCTGCCCATGCGCCACGCCTATGGCAACGGCGTCGCCATTTTCACCCGCGACGGCGACACCGCCCGCGACTTCGCCTCGCGCATCAATATCGGCATGGTCGGCATCAACGTGCCGGTCCCCGTGCCGCTCGCCTACCACTCGTTCGGCGGCTGGAAGGCTTCGTCATTCGGTGATCTCAACCAGCACGGCACCGACTCGATCCGCTTCTGGACCCGCACCAAGACGGTCACCGCCCGCTGGCCCTCCGGCATCCGCAACGGCGCGCAGTATCAGATGCCGACCATGGCCTGAGCGGACGCTCCGACCCCGTCCTCAGTCGGCTTGCTCTGCCTGCACGTCGTATTGCTGCCGGGATGCGGCTATGCCGCTCTGCTGCGACCTTGCCCAGGCTGCCAAGGTCAACAGTGGCACGTGCAGCGAGTGGCCGCGCTCGGTCAGTTCGTAGTCGACGCGCGGTGGAATGGTCGCAAACGAAGTGCGTTTCACCAGGCCGTCGCGTTCCAGCCCGCGAAGCGTCATCGCCAGCATCCGATGGGAGACACCAGGTATCGCCCGCTGCAGAGCATTGAACCGCATGGTGCCGCCGGACAGCACGCCCACCACCATGATCGTCCACTTGTCTCCGACCCGGTCCAGGATTTGTCCCAGGGCCTTGCAGTTGGCCGCGCCCTCGGCCGCGTAGTCGATCTCGATCGGCTGCAGGTTGGGCTGGGGCATTTGGCTCTCCTCGGCCGCCGGGTACGGTCACCCGTGATCGTGACGATCAGTTCTGACCGTTCTTGCGCGATATTCCGGTTACCATCATATCGCTACGCACTAAAGGTTCGTAACGGAAGGTTCCAGCATGAATATCGGTGTAGGCGGCGCGAGCGGCAAGCTCGGCCAGGCAGTTCTGCGCGAGCTACAGGCCCGCGCTCCGGGACACAGGCTCATCGCCATATCGCGGACGCCCGAGCAGGCGCCAATAGGTGTAGAAGGCCGGCTGGGCGACTACGACCGGCCGGAGACTCTGGCCAAGGCCTATGCAGGCCTCGACCGTCTGCTGCTCATCCCGACCAGCGACATGCGTCCGGGCATGCGGGGCGATCAGAATATCGCCGGCATCCGCGGGGCGGTCGCAGCCGGAGTGAAGCACATCGTGCTGATGTCCGCCGCGGGGACGCGCGAGGAGGAGGAGCCCGCCATTGGAGCATCCTACTGGCGGGGTGAGCAGGAGCTGATCAAGACGGCGCCGAAGTGGACCGTGCTGCGGATGAACTATTACGCGGAAAGCCTCCTCGACGAAGTGCAGACGTCGGCAGCGCAGGGCGCCCTCGCCGGCATCGCCGAGAATCGCGTTGCATTCGTCTCGCGCGACGACATCGCGGCAGCGGCAGCCGGCATTCTGACAGGCGACGGCCATGCCGGCGCCATCTACAACGCCACGGGTTCACGTAGCTATACCGGGGCTGAGCGGGCTGCCCTCATCTCGGAGGTGATGGGCAAGCCCCTCGGCTACATCACGGTCCCGGCCGAGACTCTCCGGGCCGGAATGATCGAGGCCGGCCTTCCCGATTTCGTCGCCAGCGCCGTGGTCGGCATCCAGAGCATCTTCGCCGATGGCGCCCTCGACATCGTCACGGGGGACATCGAGAAGCTGGCCGGGAGACCGCCGCGGGAGCTCCGCGACCTGGTGTCAGAGCGTTTCAAACCATCGGTGAACTGAGGACCGCAAAACAAGGGTCAAGCCGCTCATCTTGCTCACTTCCGTTGGACTGGCTGGGGCGCTAGGATTCGAACCTAGGAATGGCGGTACCAAAAACCGCTGCCTTACCACTTGGCGACGCCCCAACGCGCGCGTTCCTACACGCTTCACAATACCGACGCAACCAATCGGAAATCGCCGCAGTTAGGCGCTTGAGTTGCCTCGGGACCGAGTCTATAACGCGCCTCGTTAGCCACTGGCCGCCCGCCGCACCGTCCCGGAGTTCGGCACCACGGGTCCAGAGGCAATCTGACGGAGTATAGCGCAGCCTGGTAGCGCACCTGCTTCGGGAGCAGGGGGTCGAGTGTTCGAATCACTCTACTCCGACCAATCAACCCCGGCCTCGCAAGAGGTCGGGGTTTTTCTTCGGCGGCATGGGCGTTGGACAGACACTGAGCACTGCCTCACAGCCGCCGATGCCGGACTCGTTTCCGGCGCGCCCTAAACCTCCGCCACGCGCGACCCCTGGCCGACGACCATTGCCGCCTCGATCGCCTGCTGCTCGCTCCAGCCAGCGCCGTCCTGCATGGCAGCGCTCAGGCGTGGTGGCGACAGCCGCTGGGACAGTTCGGCCACCAGGCGTTGGTGGGTGACCTGCTCGGTCCATTCCCGGCTGGCGTTGCCTTTGGCGTAGAACGCCTCGGTAAACCCGAGCAGCCGGGCGGCGAGCTCGGCTTCTCCTTCGAGGGCGGCCACCAGGGCCAGGTGTTCCGCGGCACGCACGATTGCTGCTGGCCAGCCGAGGGCTCTCGCCTCTCGCAAGCTCTCGATTGCGGATTGGCGCGCCGGTTCCAGCTTGCCATCCGAAAGCAGGTATGAGGCGAGGTTGCTGAGGCCCAAGGTGGCCTGTCGGCGGTTATGGTCCGGGCCGCCGAGCATACGTTGGATCCCAGTGATGGCACTCGCGACCTCGCCGGCGATGAAGTCCATTTCTGCCAGCGCGATTTGCGCGCTCGCCACACCCCGGGAATCGCCGACGCTCCTGCACACGGCCATGGATCGTCCGATCAAGGTTCGCGCCGCCGCGACGTCGCCACCCAGATACGCCGCCACACCCTTGGAGCGGAGGCAACTCGCCAGCGGTTTGGTCGGACCGAGCGGCTCAAGCACCTTCAGGGCGTCTTCGAGATACGGCAGCGCTTTTCCGATTGTCTCCATGGTCAGCAGCGCGGCCCCGGCGCGGGCCAGGGCTTCGCCGAGATCGAGATCGCGGCCGGCGGAGCGGAACAGCTGCACCGCCTGATCGGCAAAGGCAAAGCCAGAGTGATCGCCATGCGCGCTGTTGGAGGTCTTCGACAGATAGAGCCGCCCTGCGATGTCGGGCGGCGTACCCTGGTCGATCTGGAGCATCGCCACTTCGCTCCAGCGCTCGCGTTCACGGAACAGCGAGAGCTCATCCCAGAGCCGGAGGCTCAGCGTGGCAAGCTGAACGCCGAGCTTTGCCTCGCCTTCAGCTCCAAAGGCCCATTCCAGTGAGGCACGCACATTGTCGAGTTCCGGCTCATACCGACCCAGCCAGGTGGCGGTTGGCGTCCTGGGCCAGGTCTCCCGGCCCTCGGTGAACCGATCAATCAGGTAGGCCGCGAGCTCGCGCTGCCGACCCGGCTCGCCAATATCGCCCTGCTTGTCCAGGGCATATCTGCGCGTCGTCTCGAGCAGGCGGTAACGCGGCTCGGCTTCCGTCAGGTCCACTGCGACCAGCGACTTTTCCACCAGCGAGGATAACAGGTCGAACACTTCATCCTCTGCAATCGGCGCGCCGCTGGCGACCCGCATCGCCGATGCCAGCGAGCAGCCGCCGGCGAACACCGCAAGCCGGCGCAGCAGCGCCTGTTCTTCGGTGGGCAGCAGATCGTAGCTCCAGTCGAGCATGGCGCGCAGGGTCTGGTGATGTCGGGGGCCGGCCCTGGTCGACCGGCGCAGCGTCATGAACGACGCGCTGAGATTGCTGGCCAGCCAATCGGGCCCCATCATTTTGAGCCGCCCAACCGCCAGCTCGATGGCCAGGGGGATGCCGTCGACCTGCTTGCAGATGCTGGCGATAGCGGGCGCATTGCCCTCATCGAGCACGAACCCATCGACTATCGCGGCGGCACGATCGACGAATAACTGCACGGCGCTGTGCGCGACCGCGACCGTCGGGCTTATTGCCTCCGGGCGGGCTGGATAGGCGAGGCTCGGCACCCGATACTGGCTCTCGCCGGGTACCGACAGACTCTCGCGGCTGGTCACCAGGATCGAAACCGATGGGCAGGCGCCCAGCAGCATCTCGACGAGCCGCGCCGAGGCTGCGATCAGGTGCTCGCAATTGTCGAGGATGAGCAGCACGTCCCGCTGATGCAAGTGGGCGATGGCGCTCTCGATGGCCGGCCGATCGCCAGCCACGGGCACCCCCAAGGCACCGCACAACGCTTCCCCAACCAGTTGTGGGTCGGCAATCGCGGCCAGTTCGACCAGCCAGACCCCATCCGCATATCCCCCGGCGAGCCGGAAGCCGGTTTCAACGGCCATGCGGGTCTTGCCCGCGCCACCGGGGCCGGTAAGCGTTACCAGCCGGTAGCGGCGGAGGCGGGCGAGAACCTCCTCCACCTCCTCGTCGCGACCGACCAGCGAGGTCATCTGCCGCGGCAGGTTGTGCGCTTGCGGCGTCCGGCCGAGGGACTGGTCGCGCACCGCAGGCGCGGCATCCAGATGATATGGCGCCGGGTCGGCCGCCAGCCGCAGCAATGCCTTGGTCTCGGCCGCCGGCTCGACCGACAGTTCGCGCAACAGGATATCGCGACAACGCTGGTATTGCCGCACGGCGAGGGCCCGCTCACCTGCGGCCAGGTGCGCCCGCATCAAGGCCCGATGCCCTGGTTCGGCAAGCGGGTCGATCTCGACCAGGCGGGCCGCGATCGGTTCGGCATCCTTATGGCGTGCCGCCCGCTCGTAGGCCGTAAGCAGCCATTCGAAGCGTTTGGTCGCGATCCCCCGGAGTTCGGCGCGCCGGGCCTCGAGCCATTGCTGGCCAAGCGGATCGCGAATGCTCAAGCCCTCGAGGAATTCTCCCTTGTATTGCGCCACCGCCCGCTCCAGCACCTCAACGGTGCTGTCGACCTCGACCTCAAGCAATGCGACGTCCGACTGCACCATGCCCGAGGCAAAGCTCAGCTTTTCACGATCGACCTCAAGCACCTCGCTGGCCTCTGCATTGAGGGACCGCCGAAGCACGGCCAGGGTCTGGCGCAGGCTCTGGTAGGCCTGGGCCTCGCTCCGTTCGCTCCACAGCAGGGCCGCAATCTCTTCGCGACTGCCGCTTTGCCGTGGGCGGAGCGCCAGCCAAGCCAGCACAAGACGCGCCGTCTTGAGCCTGAGCTCGATCACGCGTCCATCTTGAGACCGAGCTTCGAACGGGCCCAGGAGATTGAGATACAGATGGGGCGAGGTCACAGGCCGTTTCGCTCACTGCTCGATCGAAGAAGTGAACCGTAGCAGACAGAAATTCACGGGCAAATCACGTTGCTCGCATGCCGGGATCACGTGGCCATTACGTCTGCGCCATATCTTTAATGCCCGATGCCGTTCTGGCGTGCAGCCTGAAGAGTGGCATCTGCAATTGCTTGCGCCGCTGGCGGGCCACAGCTCGCGACGTGATCATCCCGGCTTGTCGAGGTCTTTCCAGGCCTCGGCAACGGTGTGGCGCATGCGCCTAGCAGCGGATCTGCCTCATCGTCCCTGGCCGAATTGTCGCGACGGAAGGAGGTAGGCACCATGAGTTTCATTCTCGCCGCCTATGCATGCGAGCGCTATGGCACAGCAATCCTGCGCACCCGTCAGGGGCGTTCGTGGGGAGGCGTCAATGGGTGACGTTCAGTTCGCCTTCCAGGTGGCGCGCTATATCGGTGGAAGTGGCGGGGTTGCTTTCGCCAAACCGGTGCGGGCCATCGCCGCCCACCCCATCGCGGCGGCCGAAAGGGTCATGCGGACCAGGCCCTATCTGTTAGGTGAGCCGAAAAACATCCTCGCGGAAGTTTCATACCTCAACCCCGACGGCGATGAAGAGCGCGTGCTGCTCTATCACGATGGATCGGTCGCAACGCCGAGTGCCGTTCCGGCGCCATCGCGATAACACGCGTTTCCGCCGAAGTGACGCAGCCGGCGCTCGGGTGGCTTCAAGCGGCCGGCTGCAGGCCCGGCGCAACAGGGGTCCTGGCCGAGTTTCAGGCTAAGTCGCAGGCCGTGAGGCGAGCGTTACGGCGCTGCGACCTGCCGGGGCCAAGTTGAGGCTGCCGCGTTTCACCCATCAAAAGCCCCTCGCGACAAGGCAGCATGCACCCTCGGATGCCCCTTGCGGCGACCATTACGAATCCGACACGCTGACCGGCAGTGTGTGAGATGGGCACCTATGGTTGAGCGGTCCTCATTTGGTCAGTTGCTGCGCTATCCCGGCTTCGTGCGCCTGTGGCTTGCGGACGGGCTGTCGACGTTCGGGACGTTCATTTTCGGTCTGTCGCTGCAACTGTTGCTGATCCACGCCCTCGACGCCGATCAGCTGGAGATCGGCTGGGTCCGGTCGGCGCAGTGGCTGCCCTCGCTGCTGTTCGGCCTGGCGGCGGGGGTGATCGTCGATCGGGTGCGGCGCAGGAAGCTGCTGATCGCCACCGATATTGCAAGTTGCCTTTTGCTGCTGGCGATCGCCGGGCTCGGCATCCTGGGGGCGCTCTCGCCACTGGGGCTGGCGGTGCTGGTGTTCCTGCTCGGCACCGCGGCGGTGCTGCAGGGCGGGGCGCATCAATCGTTCACCGCCGACCTGTTGCCGCCGAACCTCCTGGCCTCGGGGAGCGTGGTCATGACCCAGACCTACACCGCCGCGCAGACGCTGGGGCCCTTGCTCGCCGGCCTGCTGGCGGGGGTGGTCGGGGCCCCGGTCACCATGCTGATCAACGCTTTCACCTACGCCGCCTCGGCAGTGCTGCTCGCCGGCGTTCCGGATCCGCAGCCATCCGAGCAGCGGACGCCAGCCTCGGTCGGCGCCGATCTCAGGGAGGGGATTGCCTGGGTCTACCGGCACCCCTTCCTCGCGCCCTACGCGCTTTGCCTCCATGCCTGGTTCATCGCCAATGCGATCGCCGGCACGGTCTACATCTTCCATGCGACCAAGCTCGGGCTCGATGCCGGCGCCGTCGGATTGACCCTGGGGGTAGCGGGGTTGGCCGGCGTGCTGGGGGCCGGATTGGCGGAGTGGGCGGCGCGAGTATTCGGGACCGGCAAGGCGATCCTCTTCTGCGATTACCTGACCGGGGCGGGGTGGCTGCTGGTGGCGGCAGCGCCACAATCGGGGCTCGCGCTCTATGCGCTCATCGCGGCGCAGCTCGTCTACGGCGTCGGCTTCGGCTTGCGCGGCCCGCTGGAGATGAGTTTCCGCAACGCCGTGACGCCCTCGCGGTTGCGGGACGAATGAACACCACCATCCGTTCGATCAACTGGGGCCTCATCGCGCTGGCCGCCCCGTTCGGCGGCTGGTTGGCCCTGCAGTTCGGCGACCGCACGGCGTTGGCCATTGCCGGAGCGACGATGCTGGGGACCGGGACGGTGCTGCTGCTCTCACGTTTCCGCGGCGCTGCGATGCCGACCGATGCGTCGGCCTAGCGCTGCGGTGAGGCGGTTTCATTGGCCCACGAGCACGGCCGGCCGCTATGCCGCACGGCGTTTGAAGCGGTAGCGCAGGCGCCGCAGGAACTGGTTGACGCCCACATAGGTCTCCAGACGCCGCAACTGGCCGACATCGCCGGCGTTCTCGGCGAGCAGCTTGCGGTCCGGCTCGCCGAAAGCCGGGTGCTCGTCAAACGCGAGGAGCGCCGAAAACGCCGCGAGCGCCCTGCCATAGCTGAACTTGAGACTCGCATCGTTGAAAATGCCCTGGAAGAGTGGCGCGCCGGAGGTGTTCTGGCCGTGGATGCAGTAGCAGTAGGACAGCGGGTCATCCAACAGCGCCAATGAGCGCGCCTGGAGCATTGCCTCGACCAGCGCCGTATCTTCACCCCGGGCAGCATCCGGATAGCGGGGCAGCACGTTCTTGAAGGCGATCATCGAGCCTTCCCAGACGCGTGTATTCGACAGTCTCAGCAGCCTCTCGTGGGGCGACCACAGGCATAGTTGCCGCAGGAAGACGGCATCGGCCCTGGCCTGCAGCAGCGCCCCGACGCCACGCTCAAGGCGATGGACACCATAGATATCGTCATCGTCCCACACGCAGACGATCTCGCCCCGCGCCTGATCTACGCTGACGTTTCTGAGCAGCCCGAGCGATAGTTGCCGGTCGGCGGGGACGAGACGCACGTCGGCTCCGCTCTGCTCGACGAGATGCTGCAGCGCGGCAGTCGTCGTGCCGCAGACGACGATCAGCTCTTTGTTACGATAAGTCTGCCTGCTGAAATAGCCGATCGAGGCGCGGACCCGGGCAACATCGCCCCGCGTTACCATAAGGCATGAAACCAGCGGCCCCGTCGTGCTGCCCGTGGTGGCAATCAGGCGGTCGGGCGTGACTCGACTCGAGGTCCCCCTGAGGCTCCGGTCGTAGATGTATACCTGTTGGTTGATCATCGAAGGCGAGGCGTCCGGGCGGTACTATTGTGCCAGATGTGGACCAGCAGTCGCTGATTCTGTCCACGATGCTGGGGGCAAATGTCCGGGGGGCGTCGGGCCGCTTACCGCGTCATCCGTTACTTGACGATACATCCAATGCGGCTTGCCTCAGCTTGCGCCGCGGTCCACCGGCGTCAGGTAGGGCAGCCGCGCTGCCTCCGGCATCGGGCCGAGCCGGGCGATCATCTCGATATTGGGGTGCATCGAGCGGTGCAGATGCGTCTCCAGCATGCGGCAGGCGCTGTCGAGATCGCCGTCGAGCAGCAGGTCGTAGATGCTCCGGTGCTCCTCCAGCATGGTGGAGATTTCGGTGCCGGTGCGGTGGCTGCGGAAGGTGGCGTGCGTGGCGATCAGCAGCAGCTGGCTGCGCTGCACCGCCTGCAGCAGCTGCCGGTTATTGCAGCGGGCTACGGTGTCGATGTGCAGGTCCTGCTCGATCCCCTCGAGCTCCATGATGCCGCGATCGCCGCCCTGCGCCCGCATCACCCGGTCGCGGCGGGCGGTCAGCTCCGCCTCGGTGAATTTCGGAAACGCCTGGCGCAGCGCTACCGGCTCGAGAATCCAGCGCATCTCGTAATGCTCGCGGATCGATTCGGCGGTCAGCGGCCCGGCATACCAGCGCTGGTTGGCCTCCTGGACGATAATGCCGGTGCGGGCCAGCCGGGTCAGCACTTCGTGCGCGATGGTCCGGCTGACCCCGTAATGCTCGGCCAGCGCCGATTCGTTCAGCATGAACCGACCATAGGCGAGGCTGGCGGCTACGGCGTGCTCGACCTCGGGATAAATCTTCAGCCCGATATTACGCGGCGAGCCGTCGGCCTCCAGCGCCGCCGGCAGCACCAGGCCCGCTTCGCTGAGCTCGAGCCGCAGCGGTTTTGGCGCCGTCTCGCCGCCGCGGGCAATGAAGCCGCGTCCGGCAAAACTGCCGATCAGCCCTTCGTCGCTCAGCCGCTTCAGGGCGGCGGCCGCGGGGATGCGGCTCGCCTTGAAGGCCCGCGCCACATTGGCCTCGCCGAGCACCAGCCCAGCCGGAAACGCCCCCGCTTCGAGGTGCTCACGGAGCACCGTATAGATGGTCTGGTACAGCGGCGCTTCGGGCTTGGGCGACATCGGGCGTCGTTCTACCATTTGGGTGCCCCTCTGTCAGTCGGCGCCGAAGATCGCATATTTCCGGCAACTGCTTGCAATATCCATAAGTCGCCGATCCCCGCCCACCATCGCGCTTTGGGCAGCGCGCTGTATTGCTTGGCGCGCACCATTCTATCGTGACGCACTCTGCATGCAATATGCATTGACTCTCGTCGCAGCGATTTGCAAGAGTGTTGCCGTCGCTGGAGGAAGCGACGAGGGAGGCGGCCGCCTTGCCGGCCGTGACATGGCGTTCCCCCGGACGCCGGAGGAGAGTTTCGATGAAGTTCGCACGTTTGGTGCTGGCCTCGGCCGGCCTCGCTACCCTTTTGTCCGGCGCCGCAGCGGCGCAGGAGACGGTGATCGGCGGCATGATCTTCCAGCAGGATCAGTTCTTCCGCGGCATCCAGCTCGGCATGGAGCAGAGCGCCAAGGATGGCGGCGCGACGCTGTTGCAGGGCAATTCCGAGAACAAGCTCGAAAAGGAAGCCGAGCTGGTCGACACCTTCATCGCCCGCGGGGCCAAGGCGATCGTCCTCGCCCCGCTCAATGGCGATGCGTCGATCCCGGCGCTCGAGCGCGCCCGTGACGCTGGCGTCAAAGTGGTGCTCTACGGCACCTCGATCAATTCCGATTTCCAGGTTGCCGATATCGGCACCAGCCAGCTCGATATCGGCCGCTTCACCGGCGAGGCGGCGGCCCGCTTCATCACCGAGACTTTCGGTGGCAAGGCCAAGGTGGCGCTGCTCGGCTTCCGCTCGCAGCTGCAGCAGATGAGCGACGACCGCACCAATGGCTTCCTTGAAAAGGCCAAGGCCGGCGCCGAACTCGATATCGTCGCGACGCAGGATGCCTGGCTCGCCGAGAACGCCGTGACCGTCGCCACCGACATCCTCACCGCCAATCCCGGGCTGCAGGTGATCTATGCCGCCAACGAAGGCGGCACCGTCGGCGCGGTGCAGGCGGTGCGCGCCGCGGGGCTGCAGGGCAAGGTGTTCGTATTCGGCACCGATGGCTCGGAGCAGCTGGCCGGGTTCCTGCTCGATGAGGATAATGTGCTGATCGCCACCACGGCGCAGCAGCCCTTCGAGATGGGGAAGAAAGCCACCGACGTGGCGCTCGCCGCCGCCAAGGGCGAGGCCACCGAGAAGGCCTACGACATCCCGCCGCTGGCGCTTTCCCGCTACGACCTCGAGGCGGTAAAGGCCTATGCGGCGAGTGTGAAGCAGTAATCGGCCCCTGCCGCCGGTCCTCTGGAGCGAGATTAGGAAAAGTTGCAGACTTTTCCGGTTCGATCTCGCGACAAAACAAGGGCTTGGATCAGGATGGCGCTTCAACGAAGCGCAATCCTGATCCGGGATCGGCGGCGTCCTCGGCTCGGGAGTCTCCGGATGCGCGGCGCCATCGAATTCCGCGATGTCAGCAAGGCCTATGACGGCACGCTGGCGCTGTCGCATTTCTCGCATGCCTTTGCGCCCGGCCGCGTGCACGCCCTGATGGGGCGCAACGGTTCCGGCAAATCCACCGCCATCAAGATCCTCGCCGGCGCCGTGCAGCCGACCTCCGGCACGCTGTCGGTGAATGGCCACGAGGTGAGCTTCGCGACACCCTCTGAGGCCTTTGCCGTCGGCATCGTCACCGTGCACCAGGAGCTGTCACTGGTGCCCTCTCTGTCGGTGGGCGAGAACATCTTTCTCGGCCGGCTGCCGAGGCGTGGCCGCTTTGTCGACTGGAGCGAACTACACCGGCAGGCCGCCGCGCTGCTCACCGAAATGGAGCTCGAGATCGAGCCGCGCCGGCTGGTCGAGACGCTGAGCCTGGGCCAGCAGCAGATGGTCGAAATCGTCAAGGCGATGAGCTTTGCCCCATCAGTGTTGATCCTCGACGAGCCGACCTCGGCGCTGGCGGCGCGCGAGGTCCAGCACCTGTTCGATCTGGTGCGCCGGCTCAAGGCGCGCGGCGTGACGGTGATCTACATCACCCACCGGATGAACGAGCTGTTCGAGCTGGCCGATACCTGCACCGTGGTCCGCGACGGCCACTATGTCGGCACCATCGAAATATCAGATGCGACGCCAGCCAAGATCGTCGAGATGATGTTCGGCGACGTGGCGAAAGCCTCGCGCCCCGCCCGCCGGGCGGTCAACCGCAGCAACCCGGTGCTGTCGGTTCGCCAGCTGACGCGAGCTCCGGCTTTCACCGACATCTCGTTCGAGCTCTATCCCGGCGAAGTGCTGGGGATGGCCGGCCTGCTCGGCGCCGGTCGCACCGAGGTGCTGCGCGCCATCTTCGGCGCCGATCCGCTCGAGGGCGGCGAGATCAGCTTTGCCGGCCAGCGTGTCGAGCGGCCGACCCCTAAGCGCATGAAGGCGCTGGGGCTCGGCTACACCCCCGAGAACCGCAAGGAGGTCGGGCTGGTGCAGATGGCCGCCATCCACGACAACCTGATCCTCGCCAGCCTCGATCGCATCGCCCGCGCCGGTTTCACCAATCGCGCCCGCGAAACCCCGTCGGTCACCCGCCAGATCCGCGACCTCGGCATCAAGGTGGCCGATCCGCGGCTGCCGGTGTCGACCCTTTCGGGCGGTAACCAGCAGAAGGTGGTGATCGGCAACTGGCTCAACACAGCGCCGAAAGTGATGTTCTTCGATGAGCCAAGCCGCGGCGTCGATCTCCAGGCCAAGCAGCAGATCTTCGAGATCATGTGGGCTGAGGCCGAAGCCGGACTTTCCTCGATCTTCGTGTCCAGCGAACTCGAGGAACTGCTCGATGTCGCAGACCGCATCCTCGTGCTGCATCACGGTCGCCTCGTCGCCGAAGTGACGCCGGAGACCACCAACCTCACCGAACTCTACCAGCTCTGCATGGAGGGACATCCCTGATGAGCGCCGACGCCGAACGTACCACGCCGCGAGGCGGCCTCAGCCTCACCATGCTGCGCTACTTCGTCATGGAGCTGATCCTCGTCGCCCTGATCCTCGTGCTGGTCGTCGCCGCGCCGGGCTTTGCCAGCCTGCCCAACCTGCTCAATGTGCTGCGCGCCGTTTCCATGCTGGGGATCATTGCCTTCGGTATGACGGCGGTGATCATCGCCGGCGAGATCGACCTCTCGGTCGGCGCCGGTGCGGCGCTGGCCGGCTGCATCCTCGGCTGGACCTGCGGCGCGCTCACCGACAGCATCGGCCCCTGGCCGGCCGTCGCTATCGGCGCGCTGGCCGCCATCGCCGTCGGCATCGGCTGCGGGGTGTTCACCGGCAAGATGCGGCAATGGTTCAACGTGCCGAGCTTCATCACCACGCTGGCGATGCTGGCGGGCCTGCGCGGCATCGCCAACCTGATCTCGGGCGGCTTTCCTATCACCAGCTTTCCCAAGGGCTTCAACTTCCTCGGCGCCGGCAATGTCGGCGGCGTGCCGACGCCCGTATTCTTCTTCCTCGCGGTGTTCGCCGCCATGCATGTGCTGATGAAATACACGAGCTTCGGCCGCGCCGTTTACGCCGTCGGCGGCAATGCCGAGGCCTCGCGGCTATCGGGCATCGACGTCTACGGCACCAAGACGCTGGCCCTCGCCATCACCGGCGGGCTCACCGCGCTCAGCGGCATGCTGATCGCCAGCCAGATCGGCTCGGGCAACGGCACTGCCGCCACCGGCATGGAGCTCAACGTCATCGCCGCAGTGATCATCGGTGGCACCAGCCTCTTCGGCGGCAAGGGCCGCATCTGGGGCACCCTGCTCGGCGTGCTGTTCCTCGGCTGCATCAACAACGGCATGGTGCTGATGAACGTCTCCGAGTATTGGCGCCTCGTCGTTTCGGGCGCCACCATCCTCGCCGCCGTGCTGCTCAATCAGGTGCTGGAGCGCGGCATCAAGCGGTGAGTGTCTGCCACCAGCGGCACCCAAGGTTTCGATGTCATCCCGGCGCAGGCCCATACGCGCCAGGTTACTGTTGTAGTTATGGTCGTGCCCACCCACCGGCTGTCATCCCAGCGAAAGCTGGGACCCATCTATCCGCTTGCGCTGTGGCGAGTTGGGTTCCTGCTTTCGCAGGGATGACACCGAGTTCGGGGCGCTGTTTGGTGGCAAGTTCGCCGAAGGGCCTGCATCAAAGCAGCGGCAATCCCCAGGAAGCACCTGTGACAGCCTAGGATGCCCTCAGCCGATACAACCCGGCGCCATGGCTCGGCAACGTCGCGACGAAGCTGCCGGCGTGCCGGCCGAGCGGCCGCCCCGTCCACAGGTCCGTTACCTCGGCGCTGTCGATGCCAAGTGGCGCAAGTTTGAAGCCGACCTCGCGCTCCGTCTTGCCGGTGTTGAACAGCGCCAGATAGGCATCGCCGTTCGTAGCCCGCGCCGTCCACACCCGGGTACCGTCCATGACGAAATGCGGCTGGTTGTCGGTGCTCGACTGGTTGACCGCCAGCACCTCGCGGTTGGTCAGCAACGCCAGGGTTGGGGCATCGAGGTGGCGCAGGTCGCCGCCCATGATCAGCGGCGAGCGGGCAATGGCCCAGAGCGTCATCACCGTCCGCTGCTCTGCGGGGGTGAAGCGCGTGTCGCGGTCGCCGAGCGCCAGCCGGCCGAGCGGCAGCATATCGGCATCCGGCCAGGCGCCGGGGCGGCGCCACGGGTTCCAGTTCTCGAGCCGCACGAACTGCGCCTCGAGCATCGCCCACTCGTCCCAGAAATCATCACTGATCCGCCACAGCTGCGCGTACTCGCGCACATGTTCGGCCCGGATCACCGGCGTCTCGCCCGGCGATAGCGATAGCACCATCGGCCGGCCGGTCTTCACGATGGCATCGTGCGCCGCCTCGATCTCGGCAGCGTGCGCATCGTAGGGACGGCTCATGTCGTCCATCTTGATGAAGTCGACGCCCCACTCGGCGTAGAGCGCAAATATGCTGTCATAATAGGCCTGCGCCCCGGGCTTCTGCATATCGACGCCGTACATGTCGGGGTTCCAGCTGCAGATGCTGGAGGTGTCGGCGATATCGGCGGCTCGCACCGTTGTGCCGAGGACGGGCAGGTTCTGCTCGACCGCCAGCCGCGGGATGCCGCGCATGATGTGGATGCCGAATTGCAGTCCCAGCCCATGCACCTGCCGCGCCAGCTCGGCGAAGCCAACCCCGTTGGCAGCCGAGGGGAAGCGGTTCAGCGCCGGCGTGACCCGCCCAAACCCGTCCATCGTCGGCACCGGCTTGGTGTTGTAGTTGTAGCTCCTGGCTTCCGGCTCGTACCACTGGATGTCGACGGTGAAGACGTCATAGCCGAAGGGCAGCAGCTTTTCGGCCATGATCGCTGCGGTCTCGAGGGCCTGCGCCTCGGTGATCGTGGTGGCAAAGCTGTTCCAGCTGTTCCAGCCCATCGGCGGGGTCGGGGCGAGAATGGTCATGGTTGGCGTCGATCCAGTTACTGAGACCGCGACGCCAACCCCCAGCCGGCTGCGACGTCAAGCGTCGCCACCGCCGACCGGGCGAACCCGAAAGCATTTGCCCGATTTCAGGAGCCCGCGCCTGCCAGCATCGCCTCGATCTCGGCTCGAACAGGCATCGACGGTGCGGTGCCGGGTTTCTGCACCGAGAGGCCGGCGGTGGCGCAGCCGAAGCGGATGGCATCGACCGGCGATTGGCCCTCGGCCAGCGCCACGGCGAAGCCGCCATTGAAGGCGTCGCCGGCACCGGTGGTCTCGACCACCTTCTCCACCTTGAAGGCCGGCACCATGTGCGTGCCGGCTTCGCCATGGAGCAGTGCGCCCTTCTCGCCCAGGGTGATCAGCGCATTCTTCGCGCCGCGGCGGACGAACTCCCTGGCAGCGGCCAGCGCATCGGCTTCGGTCTCGACCCGCAATCCGGTCAGCGTTGCCGCCTCGGTTTCGTTCGGCGTGACATAGTCGCAGAGCGCGTAGATCGCGTCGTCGACCGGCAGCGCCGGGGCTGGGTTGAGGATGGTGATCACCCCGTGCTGGCGGGCCAGCGCCAGCCCGGCGATCGCCGTTTCGACCGGCTGCTCGAACTGGGTGATCAGCACCTTGCTGCCGCGGATCACGCTCTCGGCCGCCGCCACGTCGGCCGGCGACAGCTTTGCCGCCGCGCCGCTCTCGACGATGATGGCGTTATTGCCGGTCTCGGTGGAAACGAAGATGAACGCCGCGCCAGTGGGCAGGTGGTCATCGATCGCGACGGCCGAGGTGTCGATGCCGTCGGCCGCCCAGGCCTTCTGCGCCATGTCGCCAAAGGTGTCGCGGCCGATCCGGGTGATCATCCGCGCGTCGCCACCGGCCCGCGCCGCGGCGATCGCCTGGTTCGAGCCCTTGCCGCCCGGCCCGTCCTTGAACCCCTGGCCGAGAATGGTCTCGCCCATCAGCGGCAGCCGCGGCGCCCGGAACGCCAGATCCGCCACGAAAATCCCGAGCACTGCAACAGGTGCGCGCATGATTCCTCCCTATCCAGTGCTGTGCCGCACCGTTGCCCAGAACTCGCTGGGATGACACCGAGGATGGGGAGAGCGCAATGCATCTCCTCCCACCTGATACTCATAACGGACCGCCCTAGCTGAGCTTGCCCGCCTTCAATGCCGCGAGGATCCAGTCGCGATAGGTCTGGTCCTTGTTCTCGATCTCGGGGGAAACCTTGCTGGCTTCGGTCATGAAGTAAAGGTAGTCCCGCCCCATCGCCTCGCCGCGGCCGGTATGCATGTCGACGGCGAAATCCGGAATCTCCGGCAGGCGTTCGCCGAAGGCCATGGCGTGCTTGGCCCAGTTGACCATGTCGTCGGTGGTGCGGTCCTTCTTGCCCGATGACAAGACGCGGATGGCGTGCGCCGCGAACAGAAACCGGTCATGCGTCGGCCGGTCGAAGCGCTGGTGGGTGCGATAGAGCGTATCGACCAGCACCGGCGCATCGAGGTTGCCGAAGCCGACATCCTCGACGGATATCACCGCCAGCCGATCCCACAGCTTCTGCTCGAGTTCGGGGCTGGTGAGGTACATCTCCCAGCCGAGCAGCACGGCATTCTCGGTGAGGCCGCGGCGGATGGATTTCTGCAGCGCCGAAATCACCTCGTCGGCGGGAAAGCCGTTTTCGGTGGTGGTGCGCTGCCACGGGTCGGGCGCCTGCTTGACCTTGATGCCGTCCTCGCTCATTTGCCGCTCACCCAGTTGGCTATGTTGTTCCACAAGGGCGCATAGCCGGCCCAGTCGACGAAGGGCGGCGGGGCCCAGTGCGGCCCGCAATCGGAGGTGAACACCGCCGAGCGGCCTTTGCCGAACTCGGCCACCGCGATCAGCGGATCGCCGCCGACCCGCACCAGCACTTCGGCATCGGGCTTGGCCGCCACTTCGTTATAGCCGAGCAGCGCCGGCCACTCGCCCGCAATCCCCTTGGTGATCGGATGGCCGGGGTCGCCGACATGGGCGACGACGCCCTGCGGGTTCTCCCGGCGGTCGTCATGACGGGAAAGCGTCACCGGCAGCACCTCTTCGATCGCCGTGCCGGCATATTGCCCCTTGGCGTCGATGCCCTGGAAGGTGAGATAGCCGCCGATCATCACGAGGCCGCCGCCATTGAGCACATAGTCCTTGATGGCGGTCAGCCGATTGGGCAGCGGTACCGAGCGCACGAACGTATCGGGGTGGAGCAGCAGCGTGTTGGCGCCGATGTCCGACAGCATCACCACGTCATAGGCGGCGAGCGCCTCGGCGGTCTGCGGGAAATCGCGGGCGGCGAGGTGGTTGGGGAGGAACGTCACCTCCCAACCGCCGCTCTCCAGGGCGGCTTTGAGCCACCTCACCCCTTCGTTGTATTCAGTGGTGGTGAAGCTGTCGAAACCCTTGGTGTGGATCGAATGGGTGACCCAGGATTCCCCGGCAATCAGTACGCGCTTGCTCACGCTGTAAAGTCCTTCTGAGTGGGTGCGCCGACCGACTGGCGCACGATGAGTTCGACTGGCAGCCGCGTCAGCAGCGGCGGCGCCTCGCCGTTGAGCAACGCCAGCAACGTCAAAAAGCCCTGGCGGCCGAGTTGCTCGACCGGCTGGCGGATGGCGGTCAGCGGCGGCGTCAGCAGCGCGCCGAACGGCATGTCGTCGAAGCCGATCAGCGAGATGTCGTCGGGGACGCTCACCCCGGCCTCCTTGAGCCCCATCACGGCGCCGATGGCGAGATAATCGGATGAAGCGAAAATGGCGGTCGGCGGCAGCGGCAGCTCGAGGAATTTTCGCGTCGCGGCGCGCGCCAGTTCCGGTGCGAAGCTGCCCATCGCGACATATTCCGGCCGCACCGCGATGCCGGCCTCGTTCATCGCCAGCAGAAACCCCTCGCGCCGCTCGGTCACCGTCAACAGGCCATGCGGGCCGCCGAGATAGGCGATGCGCCGGTGGCCGGCTTCGATCAGGTGGCGGGTCGCCGTATGCGCCCCCTCGGTGTTCTCGACGAACAGCCGCGGCACGCTGACGCCCGGGATGTCCTCGTCGACGATGACGACGTTCTTCCGCTTGCCGATCAGGTTGGCGAGCGTCCCATCATCGGGGGTGTTGGTCATCATCACCAGGCCATCGATATGGCGGTCGTGCAGCCGCTCCAGCGAGGCGATCTCGCGGTCGCGGTCCGAGCGGGTCGAGCTCATGAACACGGTGTAGCCGTGCCGGTCCGCCTCGTCCTCGAAGGCCGAGGCGAGCTCGGCGAAGAACGGCTCACGGATTTCCGGCGTCACCAGGCCGACCGCCTCGGTCTTGCCGGTGGAGAGGCGTTTGGCGAGGAGGTTCGGCCGGTAGTCGAGCTTGGCGATCGCCGCATCGATCCGCCCCGCCGTCGAGGGCGGCAACTCGATACGATTGTTCAAGTACCGGGACACCGTTGTCGGCGACACCCCGGCATCCTGCGCCACATCATGGATTGTTGCCATTGCACCCCCACTCGCACAGGTAAGCTAGATCGATGCAAACGCTTTAGTAAAGCGGTTTCGTAACCGGATTCCCTGCGTTTGTTGTCCTCTGCCATCTCCGCTTTCGCCGAAGGACGATGTGATCGCCTCCCTCCCCCCGCGGCGCTACGCGTCCGCTAGGAGGGGAGGGATTGAGGGAGGGGGTGGTGCGGTGATCACCGATGGACCCCCACCCCCACCCCCACCCCTCCCCTCAAGGGGGAGGGGAGCTCGCGGCCGGTGGACGCCGGACTACCAAACCACCGGATGCACCTCGCCGGTCGAGACGTTGACGAAGCCGTCCGGCGCCAGCGGCGAGGGCGCCACCAGCACCCAGGTCCAGGGCGCGCAGGTGAGCGTCGCGAACATCAGCCGTTCCGGAAAGCCCGGGTTCCAGCGCGGCCGGAAGGTCGGCTCGTACATCCAGTCGACCGCTTCTGCGGCGCGGTAGAGAGCCTGCATGTCGGCGTCGAGCTCTGCTGCCGGGCGCTTACTCATCAGCCCGCCGATCTCGAACCGCACCGTTGCCGTGACCTTGCCCTTGTGCACCAGCGCCCAGCCGCCCTGTGTCTCCCGCAGCGTGTTGACCGCCAGCGCCATGGCGGCGTCCGATGAACCACAGGTCCAGATATTGTGTTTGTCGTGCGCCACCGAGCAGGCGACGGCGGTGTCCGGATCGCGGGGGCCGCAGCCGCGCCAGAACATCTTCGCCACTTTCCCCTCACCGGAGAAGCGATCGACGATGGCGAACTTGGTGAGGTTCTCGCTTTCGAGCCGCTGCACCTCGCCGTCCACGACCGGCAGCTCCATGGTGTAGAACTCCGGATGCCAGTGGAACGGTCGGATCACCGCCGACTGCATGGTCTTCCGCCCCGGCGCCGCCTTGATGGCAAAGTCCCCGGCGGTGATCTCGCGCTGGATATTGATGGTTCGCGTTGCCCATTCCGGCCAGGCGATATCCGGCACCTTGCCGATGAACTTCGTGCCTTCCGAAATCTGCGCCCCATCGGCCCAGACCTTGGCGATCTTCAGCGACGAGACATCGTCGAGCAGCACCATGTCGGCGAACCGCCCAGGCGAGATCGAGCCGACCCAGGGCGTGAGTCGCATGTGCCGCGCCGGGTTGATCGTCGCGCACTGGATGGCGATCTCGGCCGGCAGGCCCGCGGCGATGGCGGTGCGGATATTGTGGTCGGTGGCGCCGGTCTCGAGCGTCAGCGTGGCGCTGCGGTCGTCGGTGGCGAAGGCGACCTGGCTCCAGTCGACCAGTCCCTTCTGCAGCAGCCCGGTGACGATCTCGGTCATCGAGTGGATGCGGATCTCGATGAACAGGCCGTGCCTGAGCTTGTCCCAGGCCTCGTCGGCCGTCATCATCTCATGGTCGGAGGCGAGGCCGGCCGCGGCGAAGGCGTTGATTTCGCCGAGCGTGCGGAGGCCCGCGCCGTGGCCTTCGACCACGCCACGCGCCGCGAAAGTCGCCTCGATCATCCCCCATAGCCGTTGGTGCGAGGGGTTTTCCGGGTTCCACACCGCCGGCCAGTCCATCACCTCGTCGAGCCCGGTGACCATCGGGCTGGCGGCCATAAACTTTGCCTGCTCGTCATGGCCGAAATACCCACCGCCCCACTCGTACGCTGTGGGCGGCACGGCCGAGCCGGGCTGCGGGAAAACCTTCAGCGGCGAGCCCGCTTGCCGCGCCGTCAGCCAGAATTCGAGGTTGTGCGGGCCATCGACATTGGAGAATTCGTGGCTCGCCTCGCAGGTCCAGGTATTGCCGCGCGGCATCACCAAGGCCGCTTCCCATTCCGGCGTCAGGTGCGAGCTCTCGATATGCTTGTGCACCTCGCCGAAGCCGGGCACTGCGGCGAGCTTCGGCTCGTGGAAACGCTCCTTGACCTGCCCCTGGTACTCGCCCGTCGGCCCGACCCAGGCGATGCGCTTGCCGCGCATGACGATCTCCTGGTCGTGCATCCAGGTGCGCGAATGGACGTCGAGGAGCTTGCCGACCCGCACCGAGCGGTCGGCCGGGCGCTTGCCCAACGCCACCAGCAGCAGGTCCTGCCGGATTTTGACTTCGTCGGCGGCGGTGATGAGGAGGTCGTCGGGGAGGGAGGTCATAGAGATATCCTATTGATAGAGACGGCCCCCTCCCATCCTCCCCCATGAAGGGGGAGGTGCCCCGCCAGCGTGTTTGGCACGATCGAGCCGCAGCCTCGACTCTTCACCTCCCCCTTCATGGCGGACTTCGAGCCGTCCCGTAGGGCAAATCGCTCCAGTGGAGCGATTTGAGGCGAGAAGGCCATGAGAGCCATGCTCGAATGGCGAGGGAGGGGGCCGTCTGCTTCAGTTGGGCTCAAATTCCGTACTTCTTCTTCCAGATCCCGATCAATCGCAGCGACTCCGCCGCGATCCCCGCGATCAGCTCTTCACCCTTCTGCGCCGTAGCCGGTCGCGGGTCGCCGAAGACGCCCGATCTGTTGAAGGCCGAGAGTTTCATCGGCTCGGCGCCGAACAGCTCCGGGAACTCTGGATATTCCGGTGCGGCGCGCTCCATGCGCACGGTCTCGGGCGCCAGCGCCAGCATCATCGAGGTCTCCACCTCGTCGGCGTGGTAAAAGCCCGGCCCGGCCGGCTCGCTCTCCATCAGCTCGGCGGCCAGCGCTTCGAGCCTGGGATAGTCGAGATGCAGCACCGGAAAACCCGCTTCGCTCAACGCCCGCGCCGCGAGATTGATCGGTTCGCGGTTGCCGAAATGCCCGTTGACGGTGATCAGCCCTTTCACCCCCATGCGCTGCAGTCCGCGGCCGATATCGGTGATCGTGGCGCGCAGCGTTTCGGGCGACAGCGACAGCGTTCCGGCCCAGTCTTCCGCCGTCCAGGCATCGCCATAGGCGATGGCCGGTAGCAGCAGCCCGCCAAAACCCTCGGCGATGCGCTGGGCGACGCCGCTCGCCAGCACCGTGTCGGTGAGGAGCGGCAGGTGCGCGCCATGCTGCTCCACTGCGCCCACCGGCAGCACGGCGATCAGCCCCCGGGCAATGGCGGCGGAGACGTCTTCCCAACTGGCGCTTTGAGTATCGAGCATCAAGCCCACCCTACGATTGACAACGGCGCACGAGGAGCAAGCTTGCCGAAGAGCTCCGTCACACCAAGCGCATAGTCGACATTGCCACCGAGGCGTGTCCCCAGCGCCGCCTCGGCGATGTCGGATGCCTCGTAGCCGTGGGCGATAAGGTTGATGATCGCCGCCTGCAAGGGGCCCATGGTCGGATTGAACGCAACGCTCTCCACCGAGAAGCCCGAGATAATTTGCCCGTCATTGAGCGCCAGCACCACGGCGCCCGGGCATTTGCTGTAGGGCGCATGGGCGCGGCGGCCGGCATCGAGCAGCCGGTCGGCGATGGTCGTGGGCCAGTCATTGGCGGCGAGGTTGAGCGTCGCGTCGTAGGCGCCGGCGATCGCTCCGCGCTCGCCCAGATAGTCCGGGTCGAACGGCCACGGATAGAGCTGCGCCATGCTCAGCCGATGCCCGAGCGGGTCGATCAGTGTCAGCTCGCGGCTGCCGGCAAACTCCGAAATGTACTGCCGGCAGTGGGCGCAGGGATGCGCTTCCCCGATGGCGATGGTTTCGACCGTGGTGCCGCGCGAGGCTGCGCGGGTGAACACGAACCCCTCGCCGTGGATGGTGAAGCCCAGATGCGTGCCGGGGAATTCGACATTACCGCCCAGGATCAGGTTGCCGGTCTCGCGTTCCAGCCCCACTGCACCGACGAAGAAGTTTGAAATCGGCGGCCTTGCGATCCCCCGTGCCGGGGCCAGCGCCAGAAGCATCAACTCCTCGACGCTGCCGAGCCCGAAGCTTTGGCGCAGTATCGTCACTTCGGCGGCGAGCACGATGCTGCCCAGATTATCTTCCGGTCGGCGGGCTTTTGCTGCCACCAGCCTCGTGATTTCTGCGCTGAGCCTGTCGCCGATTTCAGCACTCTGGCGGTCAAAGCGGGCGGCCATATCGGGGTCCGCCTGGAACGGATTGAGGCTCACTTCAGGTGCCTGTGTCCTGCCGCGATTGCATTTGACAAGCGGCTTTTGAGTGTCGTTAGATCGTCATGTAAACCGGTTTACCGGACGGGGGTCAAATGGGTTCAACGCTTATCCACGGGGCGACGGTTCTTTCCGTGGACGCTGAAAATCGGGTGTTCGAGGGTGGCTTCGTCGCCATCCGCGACGGTCGGATCAGCGGTGTAGGACCTCGCGACGGCACTCCCAACCCGTCCGGCTTCGACGAGGTGTTCGACCTGACCGGACACCTCGTCATGCCGGGCCTGGTGAATGCCCATACCCACTCGGTAATGGTGCTGTTCCGCGGCCGCTCGGAAGGCCAGAGCCTGCTCACCATGGCGGGCTGGTACAACTCGATCCGCGAGCCTGAACTATCGCTCGTCGCCTCCGATGTCGGGCCTGCGGTGACGCTGAGCTGCGCCGAGATGGCGCTTTCGGGCACCACCACTTTCTGCGACCAGTATTTCTTCGCCGAGGAGATCGCCGACGCGGTGAAAGACGCAGGGCTGCGCGCCGTCATCGCCTACGGCATCGTGCAGCTGGGCGACGAGCGGCGCGGCGCGGAGGAGCTGGCGAAAGCCACCGCCTTCCTCGAGCAGCAGCGCTCGGCCGATGGCCGCATCATCCCATGGTTCGGCCCGCACGCCCCTTATGTCGATAACACCGAGGCCCTCTTGGTCGAGGAAGTGGCGGTCGCCAACAAATACGGCGTCGGCCTCCACCTCCATATGGCCTGCGGTCCGGAGGACAACGAGGAGACTGAGCGTCGCTACGGCACCACGGCGGCGGTCGCGCTCGAGCAGCTCGGCTTCTTCAAAGGCCGCATCCATGCGGCGCACTGCATCGACCTCAGCGATGAGGATATCGCGGTGTTCGCCCGCGCCCCGCACGCCTCGGTGTCCTACAACGCCTCGGCCGGGCTGCGGTCGGGCCGCGCAGGCATCTGCCCGGCGGTGGATCTGAGGGCCGCCGGGGTCACCGTGGCGCTCGGCACTGACAATGTCGCGGCCAACAATTCCTACGACATGGTCTCCGAGATGCGCGTCGCGGGCCTGGTTGCCAGCCATCGCGAAGGCGTGGCGCAGCCGCTGTCGAGCCGCGACCTCGTGCGCATGGCGACCATCGAAGGGGCGAAGGCGCTCGGTCTCGAGCACGAGATCGGCAGCCTCGAAGTCGGCAAGGCCGCCGACATTGCAGCGTTCGACCTCAGCGGCGCTGGTTATTCCGAGACGCCGGATCCCGAAACCCTGCTGGTCTATTCGGGCAGCGGGCGCGATCTGCGCCACCTTTGGGTGGGTGGAGAGCAATTGGTGCAGAACCGCAGCTTGACGCGCCGGCCCTTTGCCGACATCCGACAGGCTTACTCGGCGACTTACGCCGAGTTCTGGAACCGCGTCCAGCAAGCCAAGACGGACGCCAAGAACAAGAAAGCAGTAGCTTGACCAAACGTACTTTCATTTTTGACAGCGACGGCGGCGTTGACGACGCCCAGGCGCTCATTCTGCTGGTTGCCAACGGCAAGGTGCCAGACCTGATCACCACGGTGTTCGGCAATGTCGGCCGTGACCAGGCAACCACCAATCTCCTCGCCACCTGCGCCCAGCTCGGTGTTTCGATTCCGGTACATCGTGGCGCCGATCGCCCGCTGACCCAGCCGGTCATCGATGCCAAATACGTGCATGGCGACGATGGCCTCGGCGGCGCGCCGCGTCCCCTGAGCCAGGAAACCCATGCCTCCGACGATGGGATCGGCGTCCTGATCCGCACCTTCAACGCGGCCAAAGCCAAGGGCGAGAAGGCCGACATCCTGATGATCGGCCCCCTGACCAATCTGGCGCTGGCGCTTCGCCTCGACCCCTCGATCGTCGACGGTATCGGCACGCTCACCATCATGGGTGGCAATGTCTATGGCCGCGGCAACACCACGCCGGCCGCCGAGTTCAACATCTATGCCGACCCCGAGGGCGCCCATGTGGTGCTGACAGCCGGCATCGAGACGGTGGTGATCCCCTGGGAGCCGTGCCTCACCCACTTCATGGTGGGCGAGAAGATCGACGCGTTGTTTGCCGGGATCCCGGCCTCGCCGCTCAAGACTTTCAACGAGGCGCTGCAGAAGCATGCCCGCGAGAACGGTATCCGCCGTGGCCTGCCCGATCGCTTCCTCTATGTCGACCCGCTGGCGGCCGCCGTGGTGCTCGATCCCTCGATGGTCACCAAGTCGATCGAGGCATCGTCGAGCGTGGCGCTCGCCCCGGGGATCACCCGCGGCATGACGCTGGTCGATCCGTCCGGGCGCCTCGGCACCCCCAAGATTACGTTCGTCGAGGAGGTCGACGTCGCAAAGGTCGACGCGCTCTACGCCGTATCCGCCGCCTATTCCCCCAAGCATTAGAACAAACGCAAACAGGAGTGCGCATGTCTCTGATCTCGACTTTGGCCAAGGCCGCAGCAGGTACTCTGCTCGCCGCCTCGATGATGATGTCGACGGCGATCCCCGCCGCCGCCCAGGAATACACCAAGGACAACCCGCTCAAAGTCGCGCTGGTGCTGCACGGCACGCTCGGTGACAAGAGCTTCTTCGATGACGCCGCCGAGGGCATGAAGACGGCCGAGGCCGAGCTGCCGGTGACCGTTAAGATCATCGAGCTGGGCTATGACCGTTCCAAGTGGCAGGCCGGCCTCGCCGATGCCGCTGACTCGGGCTACGACGTGATCATCGCCGGCACCTTCGACATGACCGGCTACATCGCCGAGCTGTCGCCGGAATATCCGGACGTGAAGTTCATCGATTTCGACGATTCGCCCGATTACAGCGCCTGCGAGTGCAAGAACGTGCTCGGCGTGCAGTACACCACGGCCGCCGCGGGTTATCTCGCCGGCTACGCCGCCGCCAAGATCTCGAAGTCGGCAACGCTGGGCACCATAATCGGCATGGAATTCCCGACCGTCACCGACTTCAAGACTGGTTTCGACCAGGGCGCCAAGGCGGCCAATCCCTCGATCAACATCCTCAACGCCGTGGCCGGTTCGTTCAACGACCCTGCCAAGGGCAAGGAAATCGCGCTCGCCCAGATCAACCAGGGCGCTGACGTGGTGTTCCCGATCGCCGGCGGCACCGGTATCGGCTCGCTCCAGGCGGTCAAGGATTCGGGCAAGCTCGCCGTCGGCGTCGACAGCGACCAGGCCACCATCTTTGCCACCTCCGACCCGGCCCAGGCCGATGTGATCTTCACCTCGGTGCTGAAGAAAGTCGGCCACTCGCTGTACCTGGCGCTCGGCCAGACCATCGATGGCTCCGCCCCCTATGGCTCGCGCCAGCTGCTCGGCATCAAGGACGGCGCCGTCGGCATCGCCAAGAACGCCTGGTACGAGAAGCTCGTGCCGGCTGACGTGCGCGCCGAAGTCGACGCCATCGAAGCCAAGATCATCGCTGGCGAGATCGAAGTCGCCACCGATATGAAGTAATCTGACGGGCCCCGCGGCAAAACGCGGGGCCCACTTTGTTTTGACGGTGCGCAGAGCGGGGCAGCATGGCGCTTCTGGAAGCAATCGGGATCGGCAAGACCTATCCCGGCGGGGTTGTGGCCAATGACGGGGTGAACCTGGTCATCGAGCCGGGCGAGGTTCACGCCGTGGTCGGCGAGAACGGCGCGGGCAAATCCACCCTGATGAAGATCCTGTTCGGCATCGAACAGCCCAATGCCGGTACGCTCCTGCTCGACAGCAAGCAGGTGCATTTTTCGAAGCCGCGCGAAGCCATCGATGCCGGCATCGGCATGGTGTTCCAGCACTTTTCGCTGGTTCCGAGTTTTTCCGTCTACGAGAACGTGGTGCTCGGTTCCGAGCCCCGGACCGGCATCCGGCTCGATCGCAACAAGGCGATCGCCGAGGTGCAGGCGCTCAGCGACAAGTTCCGCCTGAAGGTCGATCCGCTGCCGCCGGTGGGCTCGCTCCCCGTCGGCCAGCAGCAGCGTGTCGAGATCCTCAAGGCGCTCTACCGCAATGCCCGCATCCTGATCCTCGACGAGCCCACGGCCGTGCTGGCGCCGCAGGAAGTGCAGGAGCTGTTCGTCGCCATCCGCTCGCTGGTGGCGCAGGGCAAGACGGTGATCTTCATCGCCCACAAACTGCCCGAAGTGCTGGAGATCTCGAACTCCATCACCGTGATGCGGCAGGGCAAGACGGTCGGACAGGTTAAGACCAAAGAGGTCACCGAGAAAAGCCTCGCCGCCATGATGGTGGGGCGCGAAGTGAGCCTCCGGGTCGAGCGCAAGCCGACCGAGCAGACCGAGCGGGTCGCGTCGGTCAGTGGCCTCCGCATCGTCAATGCGCGCGGCACTGAAGTGGTCGCTGGGCTCGACCTCAACGTCTATGCCGGCGAGATCGTCGGGCTGGTGGGCGTCGAAGGGAACGGGCAGGCCGAGACGCTCGAGGCCATCGCCGGGCTGCGGCATGTGGCGGCCGGCGACATCGTCGTCGCCAACCAGAACGCCGGCCCGCTGACCGTACTGCAACGGCGCGGCCTCGGCCTCGCTTCGATTCCCGAGGATCGCATCGCCGAGGGGCTCTCCACCGGCTCGACCGTGGCCGAGAACCTCGTCGCCACCCGGCTCAACGATTCCCGTTATGTCCGTGGTGGCCTGCTCGACCTCAAGGCGATCAAGGCCAACGCGCTGCGGCTGATCGAGCAGTTCTCGATCCGCGTCGGCGGGCCCGGCTCGGCCGTGGGCACGCTCTCGGGCGGCAACATGCAGAAGGTGGTGGTGGCGCGCGAACTGAGCGAGCAGCCGAAACTGCTCCTCGTCAACCAGCCCACCCGCGGCGTTGACCTCGGCGCCACGCAGTTCATCTGGCGCACCATCACCGATGCCCGCGACAAGGGCGCCGCGGTGCTGTTGAGCTCGGCCGACCTCAGCGAATTGCTGGCGCTCAGCGACCGGCTGCTGGTGCTCTATCGCGGCAAGATCGTTGCCGCCTTCCTCAATACTCCGGACCTCACCCCCGAAACGCTCGGCACTTACATGCTCGGGCTTTCGACCCAGACGGCAGACGAAATGCAGGCGGCCCTCAAATGAGCAACATTCCCGCCATCGACCGCAACTCCCGTTTCAAGACCATCCGCCGCGAAGTCGGCCGCGCCGTCGGCGCCCTGGCGATTGCGCTGCTCGTCACCTTCATCGTCGTGCTGCTTACCTCCAAGGCGCCGCTTGACGCTATCACCCAGCTGCTCACCGCCCCGGCCTCGAAGCCGCGCACTATCGGGCTGTGGCTCGACGATGTCGCCAAGCTCACTATCACCGGGCTGGCTTTCTCGCTGGTGTTCCAGGCCCGGCAGTTCGCCATGGGGGTGCAGGGGCAGGTCTATATCGGCGCCCTGGCCGCCAGCTACGTGGCGCTGTCGCCGCTCGGCGCCAGCTGGGCCGGCATTCCCCTGGGCATCACCGCCGCCATGCTGGCCGGCGCCATCTACGGGTTCCTGCCCGGCATCGCCAAGGCCAAGCTCGGCGCCAACGAGATCGTCTCCTCGCTGATGCTGAACTACATCGCCATCGAGGTGTGCAATTTCCTCGTCCGCACCAGCCTGCCCAAGCCGCAGGCGGGGGTGCTGACCACCAACGATTTCCCTGACAGCGCCGTGTTCCCGCAACTGATCAAGCTCGAGGGGCTCAACGTCACCCGGCTTGATCTCGGCCTCGTCTTCGCGCTGGTCGCGGTGCTGGTGGTGTGGTTCGCGCTCTATCGCACCAGCTGGGGCCTGAAGCTCCGGCTGGTCGGCCATAACGCACGCTTCGCAGAATACTCGGGCATCAAGGCGACCTTCATCATGGTCTCGGCGATGACCGCGTCCGGCGCGCTGGGCGGCCTGCTCGGCTCGATGTTCGTGCAGGGTCAGGGCTATGGCAAGCTGACGGTGCTGTTCGAAGGCGGCCTCGCCTTCGAGGGCATCCTCGTCGCCATCGTCGCCCGCAGCCGGCCGTTGGCGGTGCCGGTTGTCGCGCTGTTCTACGGTTATCTCAGGCAAGGCGCGCAATTGATGAACATCCGCACCGACGTGCCGGCGGAGGTGATTGGCGTCGTCACCGCGATCATCATCCTCTTGGTCTCGTCGTCCTTCTCGCTCAACTTCATCACCAGGCTGTTCAAGCGCAGCCCGTCGCCATCAGTTGCGCCTGCTGCCGTCGGGGGTGCCGCCAAATGATGGAACTGCTCATCACTGTCTTTTCGGCCACCTTCTTCGTCACCATCATCCGCACCACGACGCCTTTGCTGCTGGCGACGCTGGGCGGCCTCATCGCCGATCTCGGCGGGGCGCTGAACGTGGCGCTCGAGGGCATGATGCTGATCGGCTGCCTCACCGCGGTGATCGTCTCGGTCTATGCCCCGTGGTACGTCGCGGTCGCCGCCGGGCTCGGCGCCGGGGCGCTGCTCGGGCTGATCATGGCGTTCTTCGCCTTCCGCCTGAAGGCCGACATCATCCTTGTCGGCTTCGCCATCAACATCCTCGCGGCCGGCGGCACGGTGTTCGCACTGGCCATCGCTACCGGTGGCGACAAGGGCACCTCGATCAATCTCCAGAGCAAGGCCGTTCCGGCGGTCGACCTCAGCTTCCTCAGCGCCATCCCCGGCATCGGCCCGGTGCTCAAGTCGTTCCTCTCCGGCCACTCGGTGCTGAGCTGGCTCGCGGCCTTCCTGGTCTTTGCGGTCTGGTACTTCCTCTACCGCACGCCCTGGGGCCTGTGGCTGCGCGGCGTCGGTGAGTATCCGGCGGCGCCGGAAGCGGCCGGCATCCCGGTCAACAAGATCCGCACCTGGAGCCTCATCGTCTCGGGCGCGCTGGCCGGCCTCGGCGGTGCGCAACTCGCCATGTTCAACTATGTCGGCTTCACCCGCGACATGACCGCCGGCCGCGGCTTCATCGCGCTCGGCGCGGTGCTGCTCGGCGCCCGCCACCCGGTCGGAGCGCTGCTCGCCGCGCTGCTGTTCGGCGCCTTCGAGGCGCTGGCGGTGGTGATGCCGGGCCTCTTCAACGACATCCCGGCCGAGCTCATCCGCATGATCCCGTTCGTCGTGACCATCGCCGCACTGGTGCTGTTCTCGATCCGGGCCCAGCGCGCGCTGGCTTTGCGTGGGGTGAAGTAGGCGGCGCGCCGAAGCGCGATGCCCTCAAGCGAAAACTTGGGCTTAGCGCAGCTAAGTCCTTAGTTTTCGCCAGAGAGGGGGGCGTGCGGAGCCACCGTGCCCTCTCACACCCCCTCGATCCGCACCGCAAACTCCCCGCGCACCAGCAGTGGCCCCACGCTCCCCTCCAACCGGCCAAGCCGGACCAGGTCGCGGGTACTTTCGTATCTACCGTGGAAGAACGCCAGGTTGCCCCACGGCACGTAGTAGCAAAGGTCTCCTGGGGCGGCGTCCGGGACCGGGCCGCGCACCAGCGCGGTGAGTTTCTCCGGCAGGTAGGAGATCTTCTCGTTGCCGCCGAAATCCGACATCGTCAGGTCGAGCGGCAGCATGGCGGCGAATTCGCGGGCCGAGGCGTTGTCCTCGAGGCTCGCGGTGAAACGCTGGTCGTCGAATGCAATATGAATTCTCATCGCCCCACCTTCCTGCCCCTGGCTGACGCCCGGCAACGCCGCACCGAGCATCAGTCCGCGAAGCACTTCGCGCCGCCGCATCATGCCACCTCGCCGGCGAGTTGTGGATTGGACGCGGCCCGCGCCGCCAGCGCCGTCGCGGCGGCCAACAGCAGCGCCGCGAGGACGAAGGGCGCCCACCATCCCTCGGTGTCGAACAGCAGGCCGCCACCGAAGGCTCCGAGCGTAATGGCCACCTGGACCAGCGCCACCTGCAAGCCGCCGCCGGCCTCGAGCTCGTGCGGCATGACCCGGGTCATCCAGGTCCCCCAGGCGACGGGGATCGGGGTGGTCAGGACGCCCCAGAGAACGAGCAACGCCGCGGTGAGCCCCGCGATATGCCCCAGCGGGATCAACAGCACGGCTAACACGGCAAGGAGACCCGGCACTGCGACGAGCACCAGCTTCAGGTGCGTGCGCATCAGGTAGCCGGCAAGCGCCGTGCCGAGGAGGCCGCCGAGGCCGAGGCCGAGCATCACCAGCGACAGCGCGTTGACGTCGAGGCCGGTCACCAGTTCGAGGAAAGGCCGCAAGTACGTGGAGAGCGCGAACTGGCCCATGAAGGCCAGCGCCGTGGCGGCCATGCCGACCGCGACGACTGGGGTGCGGAGCAGGCCGAGCATGCGCCGTGGCGAAACTTGCCGGTCGGGGGCGAGGCGCGGCAGCACCAGCCACTGCCAGATAAGGCCCAAAAGCCCGATCGGCACGACAATGGCGAAGGCGCCGCGCCAGCCCACCAGCCCACCGAGAAAGCTGCCGAGTGGGGCGGCGATGACCGCGGCGAAGGCGGTGCCGCCCTGCAGCATGGCGAGCGCCTTGGGCAGGTCAGCGGGCATCGACAGCCGGGCGAGGATGGCCGTCGAGAGCGACCAGAAGCCGCCGATGGCCACCCCGACCAAAGCGCGCCCGAGCATGAACACCAGGTAATCGGGCGCGAAGGTCACTGCCAGCCCGGAGGCGATCAGCACCACGGTGTAGCCGAGCACTACCGTGCGGCGATCGAGCCGCGACAACAGGCTGTTACCGAACAGGCTGGTCAGCACCGCAAAGAAGCCGGAGACGGCGATGGCCTGGCCAGCCTGCCCTTCGGTGATCAGGAGGTCCGCAGCGATCGGGGTGAGCAGGCTCACCGGCATGAATTCCGAGGCGATGAGCACGAAGGTGAGCAGCGACATGCAAACCACTGCCCCCCAGGACGTGCGGGAGCGGGGCAGGGTAAGGTCGTCCGTTGGCGCTGGCATGGATGAGCTCTTGATCGGGGCGAGCACCGTGGCCGCGGCCAGCCAGTCGAACTGGGCGCCGACCCCGCCGGTCAAGGCGCGTTCCCAGAACGCTTCGTGGGTCATCGGTTGGTGATCGGGTTTCGGCATGCAGGGAACATAGTCCCCGCTGACTTCGCCGATTATCCGCTGTAATTGTCTTGGACTTATCGGCTCTTGATATCAATCGAGCGGAGATGATCCGATGCAACGGCGCGACCTGACCGACATGCTGTGGTTCCTGGCGGTGGCCGAGGAGCGGAGTTTCACCCGGGCGGCAGCCCGGCTCGGCACCTCGCAGCCGACGCTGAGTCAGGCGATCAAGCAGCTCGAGGCGCGGCTGGGCCTTCGCCTCCTGACTCGCACCACCCGCTCCGTCGCCCCCACCGAAGCCGGCGAGCGGCTGCTTGAAGCGCTGGCGCCACGCATCGAGGGGCTGGAAACCGATATCGACGCCTTGATGGCGATCCGCGACAAGCCGTCCGGGACGATACGGATCACCCTCTCCGACCACGCGCTGGAAAGTGTGGTGTGGCCTAAGCTCAGGCAGCTGATGCGTGACTATCCGGATATCCGGCTCGAGCTCAACAGCGATAACGGCTTTCGCAATATCGTCGAGGAACGGTTCGATGCGGGTGTGCGGCTGGGCGAAAGTCTCGACAAGGATATGATCGCGGTGCGCATTGGGCCGGATTGGCGGCTCGTCGCCGTCGGCTCGCCGGATTATTTCGCGCGGCGGCCGCCGCCGCAGCATCCGCAGGAGCTGGTCAACCACATCTGCATCAACCAGCGGCAGATCCGCTCGGGCGGGCTCTATGCCTGGGAATTCGCGCGAGACGGCCGCGAGCTGCGGGTCCGGGTGGACGGACAGCTCATCTTCAACACGTCTTACGCGCAGATCGATGCGGCGATCGGCGGCTACGGTATCGCTTACCTGCCGGAAAACCTGGTCGAGGCGCACATCGCCTCGGGCCGGCTGGTCCAGGTGCTCGACGACTGGTCGCCAATGTTCGCCGGCTACTACCTTTATTACCCCAGCCGCCGCCAGAACTCGCCGGCATTTTCGGTGGTGGTGGAGGCGCTGCGCGTGCGGGGTGAAGGAAGTGCCGCCCCCATCTCCGCTGCAGGGGGATGAGCATCGAGCGTGGGGCCTTAATAGTTCAATTCAGTGAACCTTGCGGCCCGCCCATCATAGAGCAGCAGCCGGCCGACCAGCGGCTCGCCCACGCCGGTGATCAGCTTGATCGCTTCCATCGCCATCAGCGTGCCGATGACGCCGGTGACGGCGCCGATGACGCCGACCACTTCGCAGGACGGCAGGTCGGCTTCATCAGGCGTATCGGGGTAGAGGTCGCGGAACTGCTTGCCATCCGGCATGAACACCGTGACCTGGCCGTCGAACATCGAGACGGCCCCCGAGACCAGCGGGAGCTTCGCCGCCTCGGCGGCTTCGGCGACGGTCTGGCGGGTGCCGAAATTGTCGGTGCCGTCGATCACCATGTCGTAGCCGGCGAGCAGCCGCGCCGCGTTCTCCGAGTTGATGCGCTCGATATGCGGGATGTATTCGACATGCGCATTGAGCCCGGCAACGAATGTCCCGGCGCTCTCGGCCTTGGGCGTGCCGATGCCGATGCTCTGATGGATCATCTGGCGCTGCAGGTTGGAGAGCGACACCGTGTCATGGTCGACCACCCCGAGCGTCCCCACCCCCGCCGCCGCCAGGTAGGCGATCAGCGGGCTCCCCAGCCCACCGGCGCCGATCACCAGCACGCGGGCCGCTTTCAGCTTCTGCTGGCCATCGCCGCCGACCCCGCGCAGCACGATGTGGCGCGCATAGCGCTTGATTTCCTCGGGGCTGAGCGCAGCCGCGGCAGCGTCCGTCATGGACGGTTCACGATCGGCACGGCAATGAAGCGCCGGTCGGGACCCTCGAAGCCACGCGAGAACACCGAGACGATGGCGACCGGCGTCAGGTTTCGCCACGCCCAGTTGACCGGCGCGACCACGGCGCTCAGCTGGTAGTCGACAGTGCAGTTGCGCGACGCGGGGACGGATTCGTCACGATACATCTGCGTCGCCATGCGGTCGGAGGGCTCGAACGTCAGGGCAAAGCCCACCGGCGGCTCGAAGCCGAAATCCTCGACGCAGCGAACCGTGGAGGTCGAGGGGAAGGTCGTGAGGCTGAGCGTCGCGGTATCGTCCGGTTCCGAGAGCCCGAAGCCGGGCGTCCCGAACCTGATGACCTTGCGATCCTCGACCGGCTCCGCGTCGGCATGCATCGCGGCGAACACCGCCGGCTCGGTGATCTCGAGCTTGGCGAGTGCTGCCGCGGCGGCAGCTGCCGATTTGGCGCGCACCCCGGCAAGACCGGGCTGCTCTTCCTCGAGCCGCACTCGGAACGGCGAGCCGCCGGCCCATTTGTCCTCGGCGACGTCGAGGATGAAGATGTTGGAATAGGGAAAGCCCGAGCCGTCCTGGACGCCGAATTCCTCGTAGGCGAGGTAGCGGCCATCGGCGGAAAACCCGAGTGCGGCAAAATCGGCGGCGTCGCCGGCAAACGCCGGGGCGGCCATCAGAACCAGAAAGCTAGCGACCAGTCGAACCGAAACCGCCTGCACCACGCTCAGTCGCATCGAGGCTCTCCCTGAGTTCGAAATCTATGCGCGAAACCGGCGCCACCACCATCTGGGCGATGCGGTCGCCACGCTGGATGGTGAATGGGGCGTCGCCGTGATTGATCAGGATGACTTTGATCTCGCCGCGATAGTCGGCATCGATCGTGCCGGGCGTATTGAGCACGGTAACGCCGTGCTTGGCGGCGAGGCCGGAACGCGGCCGCACCTGCGCCTCGTAGCCGGTGGGAAGCGCGATTGCCATGCCCGTTGGCACCAGCGCCCGTTTGCCTGCCTCGATGATGACGGTCTCGGAAGCGCCGAGCGCGGCGAGGAGATCCACTCCTGCCGCGCCCGCGCTCTGTTGCCGCGGGGGCTCGAGGCCCCGGCCGTGATCGAGCCAGATGAAATCGACTGTGACCCGATCCGTCATGGTCAGCGGGTATCGACGATCGCGAACAGCTCTTCGGGCAGGTTGGCGTTGCCGTCGAGCAGTTCGGTGAAGTTCAGCACCATCTCGGCGGTGTTGTCGCCGACCTTGGTCATGTTGGTCTCGGTGATGCGCTTGCCCTTGATGCGGATGGTGGCGGTGTGACCCTCGAAATAGGTCTTCATCATCGCCTTGGTCTGGGCATCCTGTTCACCACCGGCGCCTTCACTGATCTGGCTGGTCATCTCGTTGGTCTTGAAGGCCACGCGCACCACGCCCGGGCTCACCACGGTGATGCTGGTGTCGGAGTTCGGGCCGTCACTATCGGCGGTCAGCGTGGTGAGGTCGCCTTCCTTGATCGAGGTACAGGTGCCGCTGCCATCCGCATTCTCGGTCAGCACGTCGCCTTCTTCCTTGCAGAACGCATCGGACGAATCGGCCTTCTCGCCGCCGGCCTCGGCCATCTGCTTGATCATTGGATAGAACTCGGAGCCCACCGTCATGACGGTGGTGGTCTTACCGGTAGTCTCGCTCAGCACGTCGATTTCGGCCGTAACGTCCATGCAACCGGCAAGCCCGGCGCTCAGCAGCACGATGCCGGCCAGCCGGGAAATGGTCTTCAGGGTCATGAAATTCTCCTCAACATCGCCCGCCGCATCGCCCCCGTTGTAGGAGCCGGTCCCAAGCGCCGCAAGCTCATGCCGCCTCGGTATTGCCCCAGTGATGAACGCTTGATGAACCGTCGTTCACCGGCCGTCTACCCCCACCGGGCTCTGCCTCTTCCCGGAAGGGGCGTGGTAAATCACAGCCCGAGAAGCCGCCACAAGGCGACCAGGAGGACCGCCGCCGCGAGCCAGAATCCGCTGACCAGCATGAAGCGGTTGAACTTGCGATCGGGCGAATTCTTGTCACGTTCATAGTCGTCGAGCGCGGTCTCGGCCTTGCTGGCGATGGCCGGCAGCCGGCCCAGCGTCGTCACCACGGTGTCGAAGTGATCCTTCAGTTCCTCGAGCCGGCCGAGCGGCCCGGCCGAACGGCGCACCCAGTCGCCGACGATCGGCTCCGAGATGGTCCAGATATCGAGCTCCGGGTCGAGCGCCCGCGCCACGCCTTCGACCAGCACCATGGATTTTTGGAGGAGGATCAGCTCCGGGCGGGTCTGCATCTCGAACAGCTCGGTGGTGGCAAACAGCTGCCCCAGCACCTTCGCCATCGAGATGTCGGAAACGCGCCGGCCATGCTGCGGCTCGCCGATGGCGCGCAGCGCCAGCGCGAACTCGTCGATCGACTGGCTGCGCGGCACATAGCCGATCTCGAAATGCCGCTCGGCGATCAGCCGGTAATTGCGGGTGATGAAACCGTAGAGGATGTCGGCGAGAAAGCGCCGCTCGCGCCGGGTGATGCGGCCCATGATGCCGAAATCGACAGCAACGATGTTCTGCGTTTTGGGGTCGGCGAACAGGTTCCCCGGGTGCAGGTCGGCGTGAAAGAAGCCGTCGCGCACGGTGTGGCGGAGGAAGGATTGCAGGAGGTTCTTCGCCAGCGCCTTGCGATCGACACCCGCCGCATCGAGCGCCGCGTTGTCGCGGATCGGGATGCCGTCGACCCAGGTGGTGGTGAGCACGGTATCGGAGGTAAAATCCCACATCACCTTGGGGATGACGAAGCCGGTATCGTCCTTGATGTTCTCGTAGAACTCCGAGATCGCCGCCGCCTCGAGCCGAAGGTCGAGTTCGATGCGGGCCGAGCGGTCGAGCGTCGCCACCACGTCGACCGGCCGCAGCCGCTTCAGCTTGGGCACCAGCGTCTCGGCGAGTTTTGCGCCGGCATACTGGCTCTCGATATCGGCGCGGAAGCGCTCGCGGATGCCGGGTCTGAGGATCTTCACGGCCACGGTGCGCCGGCCGTCCTCATCGGTGAGGGTGGCCTTGTGCACCTGGGCAATGGAAGCGGCCGCGACCGGCGCCGAGAAATCGGTGAACTCTTCGGCCCGTGCGCCCAGGGCTTCCGCGAGCAGCCCCGGGACGAGCTTGTCGTCGAACGGGTCCATCTTGTCCTGCAGCACCGCGAGATCGGCGGCGACCTCCGCGCCGACGATATCGGGGCGGGTGGCGAGCGTCTGGCCGAGCTTTACATAGGTGGGGCCGAGCCGGTTGAGCGCGCGGGTCAGCCGCTCGACCCGGCCGGAGCGCTTCACCTCGCCGCGTTCGAACAGCCGGCCAAAGCGCACCCCGGCCTGCATCACCGGCGGCAGCGCATCGTTATCGAAGATCGACAGCGCGCCTTCGCGCGCCAACACGAGGCCGGCCCGGGCCAGGCGGAGATAGGCAGCGAGCCCCATGGTGTCAGAGCTTCCAGGCCGCGTGCAGCGCCGCGATATTGCCGGTGAACGGCGTGTGGGTGACGCGCCTGAACCCGGCATCGGCAATCATCTTCGAAAAATGCTCGGGGGTGGGGAACTTGCGGATCGATTCCACCAGGTACTGGTAAGGCTGCGCGTCGCCGGTCACCGCCCGGCCGATCGGCGGGATCACCCGGTCGGAAAACGCCTTGTAGACTTCCGACAGCACCGGGGTGTCGACCTGGCTGAACTCGAGGCAAAGGAACCGCCCGCCGCGCTTCAAGACGCGCTGCGCTTCCTTCAGCGCCAAGGGGATGCGCGGCACGTTCCGGATGCCGAAGGCGATGGTATAGGCGTCGAAGCTCTCGTCTTCGAACGGCAGGTCTTCGGCATTGGCCTCGACGAACTTCACCTGGGCTGGGAAGCGCCATTTGTGCGAACGCTCCTCACCGACCCTGAGCATGTCGGCATTGATGTCGGAAACCGTGACCTCGGCATAGCCGACCGAGGCGTTGACGATGCGCTCGGCGATGTCGCCGGTGCCGCCGGCCATATCGAGCACGCGGTAGGGCACGCTGCCCTGCTTGGGCGGCGCCAGTCGCGCCACCATGGCGTCTTTCCAGACGCGGTGCACGCCGCCGCTCATCAGGTCGTTCATCAGGTCGTAGCGATCGGCGACGCGGTGGAACACCTCGTTGACGAGGCCCTGCTTGTCGTCGAGGGCGACCGTCTGTTCGCCGAAATGCGTGGTCTCGCCCATGCTCTGTCTCCGGATTGCCGGCGTTATAGCGGATGGGGCGGAGGCTTGCCATGCGGGAAACGGGCGCATGGTTGCGCGAGCCCCTGTGAAGATTGCCGGGTCAAAGCGAACACTGACATCAGGTGACGCTTGTTTCGGTTATTCAGGGCGGCCACATACTGCGCTCGAAAGGAATCCCCTGATGCCCGAATTGCCAGAGGTCGAAACCGTCCGCCGTGGGCTCGAGCCCTATGTGACCGGCGCGCATATCGACAAGGTGACGCTCAACCGCAAGGACCTGCGCTTTCCGTTCCCCGAGGGCTTCAAGGGAGCGCTCGAAGGCGCGACCATCGAGAGCACCGGACGGCGCGCCAAATACCTGCTGTTCCGGCTGTCGAACGGCAAAACTTGGCTCAGCCACCTGGGCATGACCGGCGCTTATCGCTTCGAGGATTTCAAGTTCAAGGAACCGTCGCGCTATTACGAGCCCGACGAGGATCGGAAGCACGACCACCTGGTGCTGGAGCTCACTCATCCCGAGCACGGCACGATGAAGCTCATCTACAACGACGCCCGCCGCTTCGGCTTCGTCGACCTCTATGAGCACGAGGCCGATAGCCCCTATCTCGAAGGGCTGGGGCCCGAGCCATTGTCCAATGCCTTCAACGCCGCCGAGATGGCGGAGCGCTTTGCCGGCAAGAAGGCCCCGATGAAGGCGGCGCTGCTCGACCAGCGCGTCGTGGCGGGTCTGGGCAACATCTATGTCAGCGAGGCGCTGCACCGCGCTCACATCCGGCCCGACATCGAGGCGCGGACCTTGGTGCTGAAATCGGGCAAACCGAGCAAGCGCCTCGAAGACCTGGCGGATGGCGTGCGCACCGTGCTGATCGAGGCGATCGATGCCGGCGGCTCGACGCTCAGGGACTTTCGCAATGCCGATGGCAATTCGGGCTATTTCCAGCACCGCTTCGCCGTCTATGATCGCGAGAACGAGCCATGCCCGACGCCGGGTTGTCGCGGGGTGATCAAGCGCATCGTGCAGTCGGGTCGCTCGACCTTCTTCTGCCCGGTATGCCAGCACTAGCCCGGCTGCCGGGGATTCCAGTTGACGTCCCCGGTCGTCGCGACTATACAGCGCCCAACTTGGCGGCCCGAGATGCCGCCGATTTCATTTCATCGCCCCTGGAAAACCGGCCTCGGCTGGGCCAGCGGGTTGAGCGCCAAAGAGGAATTGATGGCCAATACTGCTTCCGCCAAGAAGGCCACGCGCAAGATCGCGGCCCGCACCGAAGTGAACAAGTCGCGCCGCTCGCGCATGCGCACCTTCGTCCGTAAGGTCGAGGAAGCCATCACTGCCGGTGACCACGCGGTTGCCGTCGCCGCTCTCAAGGCCGCCGAGCCCGAGATCGTCCGCGCCTCGCAGAAGGGCATCGTCCACGCCAACGTGGCCGCCCGCAAGGTGAGCCGCCTCAACTCCCGCGTGAAGGCTCTGCAGGCCTGATCGGCCGCCGAGTTCGAACCATCGTCAAGATGGTTTGACGACAGCTTTGTGAATGTGAAGGGCTCCCTCCGGGGAGCTTTTCTGTTTTGATGGCTTCCTCGGGACGTCCCGGGAATGGGCGCGCCCAGTGTGACAGCTTTGCGACACCTGGGTGAAGAGTTTTCCCCTTTGGAAAGCCCTGCGTTTCCGGGACTTTGCCGAGGTCCGTCATCAGAATTTCATCTGCCTGTCAGGAATGAATTGCCGCAATTGAGGTGGTGCAACCACTTAGTGCGGAAGCGCCGAAAATCTCACGAAACCCCGATTCCCCCTTGAGTCACAGCGCCTTGGATTTCGACCCGGACAAAGTGCCGCGGAAAGGTTTTTGCAAAGGGTGAGAGTCAACCCCCTCTTGGTGAAAAACCCCCGTTGATTGGAAAATTCCGCCCCTCTAAGATGCCTCTCGTCGCTCAGGAACACCCGGCGCCAGAACCGAGTAATGAGACGACATGACTGGCAGGAATGCTGAACTTTGAGATCGTGGCTGAGGCGGTATGGACGCAGCCGGCAGTCTTGGGGAAACTCCATTCGTAGTCTGGTTTGATTAGTATTAGTTCTGGTCTTGCGGGATCGTAAGACGTTGCGGTAGCCCGGGCGCGATCAGCGGCTCGGCTCAATTGAAAGTTTGGTTAGACTGAACCGCGGCGAAGTTCGCGGGCAGGACAGGTCTGTCCGAAAAACGGGCAGCTAGGTTGGCGGCGCTGTGCCCATACGGGGCAGCATAGAACAGGATTTGGGGTCACACACGATGGCGATGAACGCGGCGGCGGGTCGTGCCGATTGGGTATCGGATAGAGGTAACGGAAAGGGGCAGGGCGGCGACAAGGGGGGAATGGTAATGATGGGCAAGGACGGCCAGCCACTCGGTTCGAACGAACTGTTCCAGCGGGTCCGCGCCCGGCTCAAGGCCGCCGTCGGCGAGGATGTGTTCAATTCCTGGTTCGCCCGGCTGGAGCTCGAAGAGATCGTCGACGATCTTGCCCATCTGAGCGTCCCCACCCGGTTCCTCTCGTCCTGGGTCCAATCCAACTACGCCGAGAAGATTCTCGAGGCGTTCCGCTCCGAGGCCGCCGGCCTCGCCCGTCTGCATTTCACCGTGCGCGTCAACGGTCAGGCCCGGCCGCGCCTGCATCAGGCCGAGGCGGCGACTGAGGCTGTCGAGACCGAGGTGCCCGCCATTCCGGCGACCCCGCGCACCGTGCGTGAGCCGGTGGCGGCTGTGCCGGCGCCGCGTGGCGATGCGCTCTCGGGCTCGGCGCTCGATCCCAAGATGACCTTCGACAGCTTCGTTGTCGGCTCCGCCAACGAGATGGCGCTGCAGGTGGCCAAACAGGTGGCGCATGCAGCTGCCAACAACACCGTCAGCTTCAACCCGATCTACATTCATTCGAGCGTGGGCCTGGGCAAATCCCACCTGCTCAACGCCATCGCCTGGGCTGCCGGGGCGGCCGAGCCGGGGCGGAACATCGTCTACCTGACGGCCGACCATTTCATGTACCACTTCATCACTGCTGTGCAGCGCCAGTCGGCGCTCGGCTTCAAGGAGTGGCTCCGCCGCGTCGACCTGCTGCTGATCGACGACATGCAGTTCCTGCAGGGCAAATCCGCCACCGAGTTCGGCCATACGCTGGGGACGCTCCTGACTGGCGCCAAGCAGGTGGTGGTGGCCGGCGATGCGCCACCACGCGACCTCGAAATGCTCGACGAGCGCGTCCGCTCGCGCCTCTCGGGCGGGCTGGTGGTGCCGATCAATTCGTTCGACCTCGACCTCCGCCGCGCCATCGTCACCCGGCGCGCCGAGCAGGCGGTCTCCCGCTTCTCCGATGCGCATTTCGCCCCGGCGGTACTGGACTATGTGGCGCGCGTCGTGGTGAGCCACGGCCGCGACCTCGACGGGGCGGTAAACCGCCTCCTGGCCGCCAACCAGCTGACCAAGGAGCCGATCACCGTGGCGCTGGCCGAGCGCACGCTGGCCGACCTGGTGCGCCAGCGCGATGCTCGCCGCGTCCGCATCGAGGATATCCTTCGCATCGTGTCGCGCCACTACAAGGTGCCGCGCAACGACCTGCTCTCCTCGCGCCGTTCGCGCGACGTGGTCCGCCCGCGCCAGATCGCCATGTATCTGGCCAAGGCCCTGACCTCGCGCTCGCTGCCGGAAATCGGCCGGCGCTTCGGCGGTCGCGACCACACCACCGTGCTGCACTCGGTCCGCAAGGTCGAGCAGATGATCAAGGACGACGGCGAGCTGGCGCAGGAGATCGAACTGTTGAAGCGCATGCTCGAAGAATGAGATTTGAGGCCCTCTCCTGCGGGAGAGGGCGCCGCCGGCTGAACCATCCGGCGGTTATTTGAGTTTCGACCCAGTAGGGTCTCTTAGTAGGTTAGTAGCGTTGCCGACATCGCGTAGAACTCCGCGGCTGTTGCTGCGGATCAGAAAAGGTCTGAAGCGCCTCGATCTCGGGGCGCGTCCTGAACCCCAGCCGCTGCCGCCTGACCGGGCCTGGCACGAGATGCTGGTGCGCCTCGATGCCGAAGACGCCGAACGGCGCCTTGAGGCCATGGAACGGGCCCTCAACGGCGATCGGTGAGCACCACCCCACCCTACGGCGTGACAGCGGATTCGCTGATCGTGAGCGTTGCGGCCGCGCAGTCGATCTGGGCCATGGCGCCGTAGGGCAAGGTCAGCATCGGCTGGGTGTGGCCGAAATCGAGGCCCGACAGCACCGGCAACTCAGCGAGCCCTTCCTCAGCCAGCGTCTCGATGACCGCGGCTTCGAGCCGGGCGCCATAGGTCGCGTCATTGCCGGGGTCGGGGCGCGCCAGCAGCATGCCGCTGAGCCGCCCCAGGATGCCCTGCGCCGCGAAGTTACGCAGCCAGTAGCGGATGAAGCCGGGGTCAGGTGCATCCTCGGACGTTTCATAAAACAGGATCGCCCCATCCCAGGCGCCGAGCGGCGGCCACCAGGCGGTGCCCTTCGCCATCTCCAGCACTTCCGCGCAGCCGCCGAGCAGCCGGCCCGATGCGATGCCGCTGCCCTGCAGCAGGCGTGGCGGGTCGGCCGGGTGCAGTCGGCGAGGTTGCGCCTGCACGGCCGGGTCGTTCCAGTCGGTCCGTTCGGCGCTCCAGCCCTCTTCATTCGGGGTGACGAGGCCGATCGGCTCGACTTCGAACAGCGCCTTCCGCACCCCCTCGGCAGTGAAGCGGTGCATGCCGCCATTCTCGGCAAAGCCTGCCATCAGGCTGGGGCCGTAGAACGAGGTGACGCCGGCGGCATAGCAGGCGAGGTGGAGGCTCGTGGTATCGGACCAGCCGGATGGCGTCGTCGCCGCCGATGCTGGCGACGATCCCCGCAATATCAGGATCGGCGAAGGCCGCCATCAGGTCCTCGGCCCGGGCCTTCGGGTTGGCCCGCACCCAGTCGGCCGGCGCCAGCGTGTGCGCCATCTCAACCAGCTCGATGCCGAAGCTTTGTTCGAACTGGCGTTTGCCGGCCGCATAGCGCGCGGGAACGGCTCCGGGACCACCCCAGGACGGACTGACCGCCGCGATCCGGTCTCCGGCCCCGAGCCGGCGGGGCTTGATCAGCGCTCCCTTGTGGTCACCAGTCATTTGGGTTCCTGCCGTTTCTTGAGGGTTCTGATAGCTTCTCGTGGCGCCGTGGGCCATCACTTCGACCGGCCGGACGGGATTTCCGTGGAACGCGACACCACGCTTCGGCCTGTCCCTTGCCTTTTGTCCCTTGAATTGTAATGTCGCAGCCCGGTTTCCGCATGGTTTTGACCGGATTTTGGCCGGGCACGGACTGTCTGGGGTAGGGGTTTTGGGTTTATGAAAGTCACTCTCGAGCGCAACCATCTGCTCAAGTCGCTGGGGCACGTCCACCGGGTGGTGGAGCGCCGCAATACTTACCCCATCCTCGCCAACGTGCTGCTCAAGGCCTCCGACGGCAAGCTCGACCTGCGCGCCACCGACCTCGACATCGAGGTCACCGAGAGCGTGCCGGCGATGGTCGGCCAGGCCGGCACCACCACGGTGCCCGCACACACCCTCTATGAAATTGTCAGGAAGCTCTCGGACGGCGCCGAAGTGCGGCTCGAGAACGAGGGCACCGAGCAGCTGCTGGTGACCTCCGGCCGCTCGCGCTTCCACCTGGCGTGCCTGTCGCCCGACAGCTTCCCGGACCTGAAGTCCGGCACCTTCACCCATACCTTCCCGGTTGCCGCGCCGATCCTGCGCGAACTGATCGAACGCACCCAGTTCGCCATCTCCAACGAGGAGACGCGCTACTACCTCAACGGCATCTACATGCACATGCTGGATGTCGGCGGCACCCCGACGCTGCGCGCCGTCGCCACCGACGGCCACCGCATGGCGCGCGCCGAGTCCGATGCGCCGGATGGCGCCAAGGGCATGCCGGGCATCATCGTGCCGAAAAAGACCGTGTCGGAAGTGCAAAAGCTCCTCGAGGGCGCCGAAGGCGAGGTCGAGGTCGAACTCTCCGACACCAAGATCCGCTTTACCCTCGGCGGCGTGGTGCTGCTTTCGAAGCTGATCGAGGGCACCTTCCCCGACTATGACCGGGTGACGCCCAAGAACAACGACAAGCAGATGAACGTCGACAAACAGACCTTCGCCACGGCGGTGGATCGCGTCTCCACCATCGCGTCCGATCGCGGCGGCAAGGCGGTGAAGCTGTCGATGAAGGAAGGCCAGCTCGAGCTATCCGTCACCAACCCAGACCATGGCACGGCCAGCGAAGAGCTGGCCGTCGAGTTCGAGCCCGAGAGCTTCGAAATCGGCTTCAACGCCCGCTACCTGCTCGACATCATCAGCCAGATCCGCTCGGAAAACGCCGTGTTCCTGTTCAACGACGCCGGCTCGCCCACCCTGGTGCGCGAGGACGGCGACGCCAAGGCGCTCTATGTGCTGATGCCGATGCGGGTGTAGGCGACGCGCCGAGCGAACAGCCAATAACGAGTAGCGAATAGGGGGTTCTTTCCCTGTTCGCTATTCGCTACTCACTATTCGCTGATGCATCCCTCCCGCCACATCTCCCGACTTCGTCTCTCCCACTTCCGCAACTATGCGTCGGCGGCGCTCGATCTCGACGGGCGGCACCTGGTGCTGGTCGGCTCGAACGGCGCGGGCAAGACCAACCTCATGGAAGCCGTTTCGCTGCTTTCGCCCGGTCGCGGTCTGCGTGGCGCGCCATTCGAAGAGGTGGCGGCGCAGGGCTCAGATGGGCTCTGGGCGGTGGCGGCGACGGTCGAAACGCCGCAAGGGCCGGTCGATATCGGCACCGGCGCCGGTGGCCCGGAAGGCGGCCGACGGGTGCGCATCAATGGCGCCAACGCCCGCACCATCGAGGAGATGAGCGCTTACCTGCGCGTGCTCTGGCTGACCCCGGCAATGGATGGGCTGTTCACCGGCCCGGCCAGCGAACGCCGGCGTTTCCTCGACCGGCTGGTGACGACGCTCATCCCCGGCCACTCGGCTCAGGTGTCGGACTTCGAAAAGACCATGCGGCAGCGCAACCGGCTGCTCGACGAGGATGCCGACCCGATCTGGATCGATGCCGTCGAAGCGCAGATGGCGGCTGCGGCGGCCGCCGTGCATTTCGCGCGCACCGACAGCCTCGGCGAGTTGCAGGCGCTGATCGCGGCGGGGGTCGACGAGGCCAACTTTCCCGCGGCCCAGCTGGCGCTGACGCCGCTGTTCGAGGACCGGCACGAGGCCCAGTCATCGGCCTCGCTCGAAGCGGACCTGAGGGCACTGTGGCGTTCGAACCGCAACCTCGATCGCGCCGCGGGACGCACCCTGGTTGGCCCACATCGCATCGACCTCGAAGTGCGTCACGCGCAAAAGGCTATGCCCGCGGCGCTCGGCTCCACGGGCGAGCAGAAGGCGCTGCTGATCGGGCTGATCCTCGCCCATGCCCGGCTGGTCAAGCGCTCGGCCGGCATTGCGCCGTTCCTGCTGCTCGACGAGGTGGCGGCGCATCTTGACCCCGGCCGCCGCGCCGCCCTGTTCGCCGCGCTCGACGGCCTCGGCACCCAGTGCTTCATGACCGGCACCGACCCCATGCTGTTCGAGGCGCTGGCCGATGGCGCACAGCGGGTGATCGTCAAGGACGGACGCCTCAGTCGGGAGCCGTGACTGTCGACGGGCCGGTGGGGGTCCACAGCCGCCGGCCTAACCAGGCGGCCTGCCCACCGAACCCATCCACAACCCAGCCCTAAGCCTTGTAAAACGGGCTAAAAATAGCCATTTCCCTTGGGTATGAGCACCCGATCCGCTAGACCGATTCCAGCGGACCTGCTGACCTGATTCGGGACCCCCTTGAGCACCTCCGAGACCCCCTCCGATCCGAACGAATATGGCGCCGATTCCATCAAGGTCCTGAAGGGCCTCGATGCGGTGCGCAAACGCCCTGGCATGTATATCGGTGACACCGATGACGGCTCGGGCCTGCATCACATGGTCTATGAGGTGGTCGATAACGCCATCGACGAGGCGCTGGCAGGCCATGCCGACCTCGTGACCGTGACGCTCAATGCCGAAGGCTCGGTCTCGGTTAACGATAATGGCCGCGGCATCCCCACCGGTATCCACGCCGAAGAGGGCGTCTCGGCCGCCGAGGTCATCATGACCCAGCTGCATGCCGGCGGGAAGTTCGACCAGAATTCCTACAAGGTGTCGGGTGGCCTGCACGGCGTCGGCGTTTCGGTGGTCAACGCGCTGTCGGTGTCGCTGAAGCTCAATATCCGTCGCGACGGCGAGATCCACGAGATGGAGTTCTCGCACGGCAACGCGGTGGCGCCGCTGCAGCAGGTCGGCACCTATGTGCCCAACCACCAGCCGGGCACCTATGAAGGCCGTTCGGGCACGCTGGTCACCTTCCTGCCCTCGACCGAAACCTTCACCATGGTGGAGTTCGACTTCAAGACGCTGGAGCACCGGCTGCGCGAGCTCGCCTTCCTTAATTCCGGCGTCCGCATCATCCTCAAGGACCTGCGCCATCCCGAGCCGGTGGAGATCGAGCTCCACTATGAAGGCGGTCTCGAGGCCTTCGTGCGCTATCTCGATAACGCCAAGACCCCGCTGATCAGTGCGCCGATCATGCTGGCGTCGGAGCGGGACGGCATCACCGTTGAAGTGGCGATGTGGTGGAACGACAGCTACCACGAGAACGTGCTGTGCTTCACCAACAACATCCCGCAGCGCGATGGCGGCACGCACCTGGCGGGCCTGCGTGCGGCGCTGACCCGGCAGGTCACCAAATATGCCGAGGAGAGCGGCATCCTGAAGCGCGAGAAGGTCGAGGTCTCGGGTGACGACATCCGCGAAGGGCTGACCTGCGTGCTCTCGGTAAAGGTGCCGGATCCGAAATTCTCGAGCCAGACCAAGGACAAGCTGGTCTCGTCCGAAGTCCGTCCGGTGGTCGAGAACGGCGTCAACGACAAGCTGCAGCAGTGGCTGGAAGAACACCCGGGCGAGGCCAAGTCGGTGGTCGGCAAGGTGGCGGAAGCCGCCGCGGCGCGCGAGGCCGCCCGCAAGGCGCGCGAACTCACCCGTCGCAAGTCGGCGCTCGACGTCAACTTCCTCGCCGGCAAGCTCAAGGATTGCTCGGAGAAGGATCCCGCCAAGTCGGAAATCTTCCTCGTCGAGGGTGATTCCGCCGGTGGCTCCGCCTCGCAGGGTCGCGACCGCTACACCCAGGCCGTGCTGCCGCTGCGCGGCAAGATCCTCAACGTCGAGCGGGCTCGCTTCGACCGCATGCTGGGCTCCGAGCAGATCGGCAACCTGGTGATGGCGCTCGGCACCTCGATCGGGCGCGAAGAGTTCAACCCGGACAAGCTGCGCTACCACAAGATCATCATCATGACGGACGCCGACGTCGACGGCGCCCATATCCGCACCCTGCTGCTGACCTTCTTCTACCGGCAGATGCGCGAGCTGATCGACCGCGGCCACATCTACATCGCCCAGCCGCCGCTCTATAAGATCAAGCGCGGCTCATCCGAGCAGTACCTCAAGGACGAACGGGCGCTCGAGGATTACCTGATCGGCACCGGCACCGACGACGCCGTGCTGAAGACCCGGGACGGGGTCGAGCATGCCGGCGAGGACCTGCTCTCGATCGTCCGCCAGGCGCGCGAAATCGTGCACGCCATCGAGGGGGTGAACACCCGCTACAACCGCTCGCTGATTGAACAGGCGGCGATCGTCGGTGGCCTCGATGCCGAGGCGCTGCTCGATCCGGCCCGTACCGCGACGGTGATCGAACGCGTGGTGCGCCGGCTCGACCGGCTCGCCGACGAGGTCGAGCGCGGCTGGAGCGGTGTGTCCGATGGCCAGGGCGGGCTGATCTTCACCCGCACCATCCGTGGCGTCACCGAAAGCCACGCCATCGATGCCCAACTGCTCGCCAGTGCCGATGCCCGCAAGGTCCGCGCCACGGTCGACAAGCTGTCCGACCTCTATGGCGGTGTCGCCAAGCTCACCCGCAAGGATCAGAGCTTTGACATCTACGGCCCGTCCTCGCTGTTCGGCGCCATCAACACCGTCGGCCGCAAGGGCATCTCGCTGCAGCGCTATAAGGGCCTGGGCGAAATGAACCCCGGCCAGCTGTGGGAGACGACGCTCGATCCGAACGTCCGCACCCTGCTGCAGGTGCAGATCAAGGAAAGCGACGATCACGACCGGCTGTTCTCCAACCTGATGGGCGACCTGGTCGAACCGCGTCGCGACTTCATCCAGGACAACGCGCTGAGCGTCGCCAATCTCGACGTGTAAGGGAGGACGCTGCGTTGCATCGCCCTCCTGTCCTGATCACGCTCCCGTAGGAAACTTGCGATGGAATGGGTCGTCGCGGGCATCCTGATCGTCGTGGCCGTTGCCGTGCTGGGTTTCGCCGCCTTCGCGCTGGCCAAACGCAGCCGCTACAGCCGGCTGCTCGAGAAATACGGCGGCGACGAGAAGCTGGCCGATGCGCTGATGAGCAAAACCATCTGGCAGGGGATGACCGCCGAGCAGCTGCGCGACAGCTGGGGCGAACCGGCCTCGATCGAGGAAAAGGTGATGAAGACCAAGATCAAGCAGGTCTTCAAATACCGGCCGGTGGCCGCCAACCGTTACCGCGACAAGGTCACGCTGGAAGACGGCGTGATCGTCGGCTGGGACCAGAAATAGGGTTCACTGGTCTCGCGTGCCGCTCGGGATGCGCGCGTCCAGCGGCGCCTGCTGTTTGTAACCATCGAAGCAATGACCACCGTGCCGGCCGAGTTCCGCCTCGGCCAGCGCCATCAGCGCAGCGCCATCCCCAAGAGCCGCAGTCCGGAACGCCGCATCGAAACGGTCCGCGAGCTGGCCGTCGAGCCGCCGCAGCAGCCGTGGGCCCCATTTGCCCGCGCCCGTCCATGCGCCTCGCCCAAGCAGCATCAGATCGATCAGCCGCGGATGAAGCTGCGCGGCAATGGCCGCGATTTCCGCTGGCGGCCGCCGCCCCCTCAGGTCATCGATCAGGTCGCTGGCCATGTAGCGCATCGTGTCGTAGGCGGGCCCATCCAGCGGGCGAGGCCCCGCGGCGAGAGCTCGTGCCGCAGTGGCCCGGATCGGCTCGGCCAGCGTGCGCTGCGGTCCGATGACCACGCCTGAGGTCACCATGTCGAGCATGATCGGACGGCCGCTCTCGATATCCTTGTCGAGGTAATAGGCAAGTGTCTCCGGATCGTGGACGAACGCCTCGATCGGAAAATCGTCGGCGACAAACGATTCCCGCCAGGCCCGCTCGAGGCGCGGGAACAGCACGACAAGGTCGATGTCGGAGCCGATGGTGCCTTCGCCCCGCATGATCGATCCGGCGACGAAGGCGCAGGCGGCTCCGGCGAATCGGCTGGCCAGAGCCACCTCGGCTGCGGCGAGTGCGTGGCTGGCGATGTTGTTCTGCTCGTTCACGGCGGTGTCTCCTTGGGTCGGGATACGCCGGGACAAAGAAAAACCCCGCTCGTATCCGGGCGGGGTTGGTCTGCGCAGTCAGATGAACGGGCTAGTTCATGCGCCAACCGACCACCGCGATGCGGTGGTGGTAGAGGTGGTCGAAGCTGGCCGGTTCATGTGCATGCGCCATAGCCTAGTCGAGGCCGGCGAAGCCGTCAAAGGCCCCGCCGCCAAGTTCAGTCGCGGGCGTACATCACCATGCCGGCGTGGTGCAGCACCCCGGCAATGAAGTCGCCGTCGGCCGCAAAGCCGGTGTCGTCCTGGTATTCGATGTGGTTGCCGACGATCTGGTAGTTGCCCTGGTAGGCCACGTCGAGGTGGCCGCGCGCCTCGATGTAGCGGCCGTTGGGCAGGAGGGCCTGGCGGATCTCGCCGTCTTCGGTGACCCAGAGGCCGGTGTAATCGTGTCTGGTACCCATTGGTGTATCTCCGTGCTGGAGGAGGTGGTCGGCTCGCTTTAGATTTCGGACAGAAAAAGTCCCGAAAGCGCTAGCGCAGGCCGAGCGTGGTGCCGGCGACGAAGGCGAGCGCGGCGACCAGCGCCACGCCGGCCAGCATCGCAACCAGTTGCCCCTTAGCCATTCATGCTCCGCCGCTCGCGGCGTGGCCGGCGCGGCTGGGTGTTCACCGGCTTCAAGAGCTTGCTGGTGATGGCGAGGATGGCCGCGGGCTGCAGGCGCCGGGCGATGTTGGAAAGATCGATGTTCATTTGGGTCCTCGCTTTCTGCCGCCGACTTTGTGGCGTCTGGCGGTGACAGCTATATCGCGCACAGCACCGTGGAGGCGGTAGACCGATCCTCCAGAGTGATTGCACAATCCTCCAAAACTCCGTGATCGGACGTGACTCGCCCGCGCGAACTGCTATGTAGGCTGCACAAGAGAACGAAGGAATTGGCCATGGATCGCATGGATGAGCTCAGGGACCTGATTGCACAGTTCGCAAGCGCCGATGGTATTCAGGCAACGCCGATCGAGGGCCTGTCGCTGGTGCGGATCTCGCATCCGTCCGAGCCGATGCATGCCGTACACCACCCGGCGCTCTGCATCGTGGCGCAGGGCAGGAAGCGGGTGATCGCCGGCGACCGCGTGCTCAACTATGACGCAGCGAACGTCCTCGTCGTCTCGGTGGATACCCCGGTCATCGGCCAGGTGGTCGAGGCGACGCCGGAGGCGCCCTATCTCTGCATGAAGCTCGAGCTCGATGCGGCCGAGATCGGCGCGCTGCTGATCGAGGTCGGCGGCGTCACCGCCGCGGCGGCCGCCGAGGCCGAGCCGAGCGTCACGGTGAGCCCGATCATGCCCGAGCTGCTCGATGCGGCGATCCGGCTGGTGAAGCTGCTCGAGCGGCCCGAGGATCTCGCGGTGCTCGGCCCGATGGTGAAGCGCGAGATCCTCTATCGGCTGCTGCGCTCCGACCAGGCGACCAAGCTGCAGCAGATTGCGCTGGCCGAGAGCCGGTTGCAGCAGGTCAACCGCGCCATCGGCTGGATCAAGCTCAACTATCGCGACGGCTTCGCCATCGAGACGGTGGCGGCCGAAGCGCGGATGAGTCCTTCGGCGCTGCACCTGCATTTCAAGGCGGTGACGGCGATGAGCCCGCTGCAATATCAGAAGCAGCTGCGGCTGCAGGAGGCCCGCCGGCTGATGCTGTCCGAGGCGCTCGATGCGGCGACCGCCGGGCACCGCGTCGGCTATGACAGCCCGAGCCAGTTCAGCCGCGAATATGCCCGCACCTTCGGCGCCCCGCCACTGCGCGACGTCGCCCGGCTGAAAGCCGGCGACCTGCTGTCGGCCGGCTGATCTCGCAAGCGGAGCGGTCGCGCTTAGGGCCAGGGTCGCAGGTACAGGCCACCCAGTTTCCCATCGTCGGCCAGGGCAAACCCCCATTCCATCTCGGCGTTCTCAAAGCGCACGTGATAGACGTCGAAACCTGCCTGTCCGACGCCCTTGAAGGTAAGCGCCTGCAGCGGTCCGGCGGCGTCGAGCATGGCCCGGACCGTGTCCTTCTGTTCCCGGGCCAGCGCCGCCAGCGGCGGCGCCATGTTGTCGAAATCCGGCTCGCCGCGCATGTGCTCGGCGATGGTCCGGCGCAGGATGGCCTCACTGTCGGGCGCCGCGACCTTGTCGCGGATCCGTTTTTGCAGCTGTTCCTCGGCTTGCCTGACCGGCTCGGCGTCGACCCGCCGGGCCGGTATTTCAGCACCGTTCTGGTGATGAACGAGGCTGCGAACCACTCCGTCAGGATCGCGAACAAAGCTCACCTGCACCGGCAGGACCTTCATGAAGAACAGGGTCGGGCTTTCCGGAAAGATCTCGATATCCGACTGGCCGACGACCCGGGTAAAGATCCGGCCATCTCGATGGGATACGACGTAGAACTGTCCCTCCTCGAGCCGGTAGTAACCGGCATAGTCGTCATAGAGCGAGGTATCGATCGCGACCTCGGTACGCGGACGATTCTGCTCGTATCGGCGCCAGGCCACTGTGTCGTTCGTGCTGTCCGTCATCTTGGTCTCCTTTGCCAATCGCGTGAGGTCATCGATCGATACGGGGATGCCTGCGGTGATCTTCGAGCGCAGCGCCTCAATCAGTGCGAGGCCGCGTTCAGCCCGTCCGCGCGCTGCGCGCAACGCGTCGTCCTGCAGGGTGAGCGTTCTGCCCAGGTCTGTTGTGTGCCCACGCAACAGGGCCGCGATGCTCGACAGACTGAGGCCCAGGCCCTTGAGGGCGAGCACCTCATTGAGTCGGGTGATGTCCTCCGGACCGTAGAGCCGCCATTGCTTGTCGGTTCGCCGCGGTGTGACCAGGCCATGGCGCTCGTAGTGGCGGAGTGCCCGAACGCTCAAGCCGATCCGCTGCGCGCATTCGGCGGCGCTCAGCCAGGCTTCGCTCTGCTGCTGGTTATCCATCGGCGGCTCCCTCCGGTATCGTCTTACGGTATGACGTAAGGGGCGGCTCAAGCGATTTGTTGGTGCGGCGGATCCCTAGCGTTCCGATCTCGGGGAGCCGGGACCGCGTAGCTGTCTCTCACCCGCAACACCACTTCGTCAGCCCGCTTAAGCCCACATAAACCGGCCACATTTAACTTGGATAGCCAAGGGGACCGCGCTGGTCGAAGGCCCGGGTTCTTCCGGGTTGGCTTGGGCTTGGCGAGACGGTCGGATGCCCGATGGCGTCCGCATGCCGCCCCTCCTAGGGAACCGGCCGCCGGACATACGCCATGCGCAAGAAGAATGCCGGGGCCCTGTTTATGGATTTTCACGTCTCGCCTGATGATCGCGTCGGCGCCACGCCCAAAAAGGGCACGCGTTCGGAGCGATCGGCGCCGGCCAAGAAGCTGGCGCGCGGCGCCCGGATCGAGCCGGGCTTTTCGGACGGCGACATCCATGTCGACGACGAGCGCAGCGAACGCGGTGGACGCGCGCCCAAGGGCAAGGCGCCACGCGGCCGTGCTCCCAAACAGAAAAAGACCCGCGGCCGGCGTGAACGCCGCCCGCTGACGCTGTTCGGGATCATCTGGAAGCTGATCTCGTGGCTGTTCATCCTCGGCATCTGGGGCGCCCTCGCCGCCGGTGCGGTGGTGGTCTACTACGCCGTGCAGCTGCCTTCGGCCGACACCTGGAAGGTGCCCGACCGGGCCGCCAATATCCGCATCGTCGCCGCCAATGGGCAGCTGATTTCCAACCGCGGCAAGACCGGCGGCGAGGCCGTGTCGCTGCGCGAACTGCCCTATTATGTACCGGCTGCCTTCGTCGCCATCGAAGACCGGCGCTTCTACGACCATTTCGGCATCGACGTGGTTGGCCTCGTCTCGGTGGCGCTCGAAAGCGTGCAGGCGGGTGAAGTGACCCGCGGCGCCTCGACCATCACCCAGCAGGTGGCCAAGAACCTCTTCCTCACCCCCGACCAGACGCTCGGCCGTAAGGTGCAGGAAGCTTTGCTCGCCGTGTGGCTGGAGCAGAACTATTCCAAGGACGATATCCTCGACCTCTACCTCAACCGCATGTTCTTCGGCCACGAGTCCTACGGCATCGAGGCTGCGTCGCAGCGCTATTTCGGCAAATCGGCGCGCAACCTGTCGCTCGGTGAAGCGGCGATGCTCGCCGGCTCGCTGCAGGCACCCTCGCGGCTCAACCCCAAGGGCAATGCCGATGCGGTGAAGACCCGCCAGGGCCTGGTGCTCGCCGCCATGGCCAAGGAAGGCTACATCACCCCGGCTGAGAGCAAGGCTGCGGCGATCGACCCCAACCAGACGGTGCGCACCAAGGTGGTGGGCGGCGAATCCTATGTCGCCGACTGGGTCGAAAGCCTGATGACCGCCTATCTGGGCGAAGTGAAGCAGGACGTGATCGTCCACACCACCATCAACTGGGATCTCCAGAAGGAGGCCGAGTTCGTGGTCAAGGAAGCCGTCGCCAAGTACGGCAAGGACAAGGCCTTCACCCAGGGCGCCCTCGTCGCCATGGATGTCGATGGCTCGGTGCGGGCGCTGGTCGGCGGCGTCGATTACCAGGCGAGCCAGTACAACCGCGCCGTGACGGCGCGCCGCCAGCCCGGCTCGACCTTCAAGCCGTTCGTCTATCTCGCCGGCATGGAGAAGGGCTACACCCCCGACACCATCGCCACCGACGGCCCGATCGATATCAATGGCTGGCAGCCCTCCAACGCCGACGGCAAGTATGGCGGCGACATGACGCTGCGCCAGGCGCTGGCGCTGTCGCGCAACACCGTCTCGGCGCTGCTCGCCAACGATGTCGGCCCCGACAAGGTGGTGGAAGCGGCGATGCGCATGGGCATTTCCTCGCCGTTGCAGGCGGTGCCCTCGATCGCCCTCGGCACCCAGGAAGTCTCGCTGCTCGAATTGACCGCGGCCTATGCGCCGTTCGCCAATGGCGGCATCGGCGTCATCGCCAATGTCATCACCCGCATCGAAACCGCCGACGGCAAGGTGCTCTACGACGCGGTGGCCGCCGGTCCGGGCCGAGTGATCGAGCCCAATATCGTCGCCGAGATGAACGACATGCTGCATGCCGCAGTCGAGATCGGCACCGGCAAGCGGGCCCAGCTCAATGGCTGGCCGATGGCCGGCAAGACCGGCACCAGCCAGAAGGCCCGCGACGCGCTGTTCGTCGGCTATACCTCGCGCATGGTGGCGGGCGTCTGGCTCGGCAACGACGATGACGTCGGCACCAAGCTCTCGGGCGGCAACGTGCCGGTTGAGATCTGGAGCCAGTTCATGACCAAGGCCCACGAAGGCATTCCGGTGGCCGAACTGCCGGGCGCCATGACCCAGCCTGGGCTCGAGCAGCAACCGCTGCAGCCGATGGAACAGCCGCAGGCCGAGCGCCCGCGGCGGACCCTGGTCGACCTGCTCGGCGACATCTTCGGCGGCAACTGACCCGGACGACATCTACCCAAAGTTGCAAGGCGGGACATGAGGTTCCGCCTTTTGCATTCGCGGCCCGCGCCGTACAGTCGCCTCCCAAGGGAGGGACCTCATGTCCGATAAAGTACTTGTCGTCACCGGCGGCAGCCGCGGCATCGGGGCGGCCGTATGCCTGCTGGCCGCAGCGCGCGGCTATGGCGTGGTGGTGAACTATGCCGGCAATGTCGCGGCCGCCGAGGCGGTGTGCGCCCAGATCCATTCGCGCGGCGGCGAAGCAGTGGCGGTGCGCGGCGATGTCAGCATCGCCGAGGATGTCGAGCACATCTTCCGCGCCGCCGACCGCCTGGGGCCCGTAGCTGGTCTGGTGAACAATGCCGGCACCATCGCCACCTCCTCACGCGTCGATGCGATGGATGCCGAACGGATCGCCCGCATCTTCGCGGTCAACGTCACCGGCTCGATCCTCTGCGCCGGCGCCGCGGTCAGGCGGATGTCCACCAGGCACGGCGGCACAGGCGGCGGCATCGTCAATGTCAGCTCGGCCGCCGCCAAGCTCGGGGCGCCCGGTGTCTATGTCGACTATGCGGCGAGTAAAGGCGCCATCGATACTTTCACCGTCGGCCTCGCCCTCGAAGTGGCGGCGGAGGGCATCCGCGTCAACGGTGTCCGGCCCGGAGTGATCGACACCGAATTCCACGCCACTGGCGGCGTGCCCGACCGGGCGCAGCAGCTGGCGCCCAGCGTGCCGCTCGGCCGCGTCGGTACCGCCGAGGAGGTGGCGAGCGCCATCCTGTGGCTGCTCTCCGACGATGCGGCCTATGTCACCGGCACGACTCTCGCGGTAACCGGCGGACGGGCAGCAGCGCCCTGACCCAAGGATCGGCATGTCGCGGGCGTCTCAGGTCGAGCAATGGGGGCAGCGAATGCTGAAACGACTTTCCGCGGTACTCGTCGTGGCCTTCTCAGCCGCACCGGCGCTCGCCATCGAGTGTCCGATCACCCACGCCATTTACGAGCAGCCCGGAGGCGACGTCAGCCTGCGCTTCACGGCGCTGCCGGAGGACGCGGCGGTCAACCAGATCGCCGCCTTCAGCATCGCCATCGACGGCGTCACGGCGAAGTTCGACGGCGCCATCTACCTGCCCAACGGCTTCGGCCAGCCGAATGGCGTGGTAGGGCTCGACTGCACCGGTGCCGACGGCGAGCAATGCGGCTTCTGGGAAGGTGTGGTCTACGCGCTCGGCGGCGACGGCATCGAGGAATATCCGCATGACGCCGAGATCGGGCTCGCGGCGCAAATGGCGCCGCGCCAGGTACTCTTGCCGCAGTTCGCCGTCAACGTCTGGTACTCACTGCTCAGGCAGGACGCCTTCGCAGATGAGCGCAACGTGCTCGATACCTTCACCCTCACAGCCTGCGCCAAGTAGCGTCGGAATCATGCGCATTTCGCATGGCTCTCTCGCGACAGGGGTTCCCTCCTAACGGCGGGTAGTTTAACCCGTTTGGCAGTCCTATATCGGCAGCGCGGGCGCCACTCCTCAGGCGCCGTTTGAGCCTCTCGGAGACATCATGGCGGACACTTTCGACCTCACCGTAATCGGCTCCGGCCCGGGTGGATACGTCGCGGCAATCCGGGCGGCCCAGCTCGGCATGAAGGTCGCGGTGGTCGAGAAGTGGCCGACCTTCGGCGGTACCTGCCTCAACATCGGCTGCATTCCAAGTAAAGCGCTGCTGCATGCTTCGGAGCTGTTCGAGGAAGCCGGCCACCAGTTCCGCCAGTTCGGCATCGACGTGACGCCGCAACTGAACCTCAAGCAGATGCTGGCGCATAAGGACGACACCGTCACCGCCAACGTCTCGGGCATCGAGTTCCTGTTCAAGAAGAACAAGATCACCACCTTCCGCGGCACCGGCTCGATCCCGGCCGAGGGCAAGGTGCTGGTGACGCCGGAAAGCGGCGCGCCCACCACCATCGAAACCAAGAACATCCTGATCGCCACCGGCTCGGTGCCGATCAGCCTGCCGGGCATCGAGATCGACGAGAACAAGGTGGTGTCCTCGACCGGCGCGCTGGCGTTCCAGGAAGTGCCCAAGCGCCTGCTGGTGATCGGCGGCGGCATCATCGGCCTGGAGCTCGGCTCGGTCTGGGGCCGGCTCGGTTCCAAGGTGCAGGTGGTCGAGTTCCTCGACCGGATCCTCCCCGGCCTCGACAGCGAGGCGGCGCGCCAGACCCAGCGGAACCTGCAGAAGCAGGGCATGGAGTTCAAGCTCTCGACCAAGGTGACGGCGATCGAGAAGCAGGGCGACGGCTCGGTCCGCGCCCGGCTCGAGCCGGCCGGCGGTGGCGAGGCGAGCTTCGCCGAAGCCGATGCGGTGCTGGTGGCGGTGGGCCGCAAGCCCTTTACCGAGGGGCTGGGTCTCGAGGGCGCCGGCGTGGCGCTCGATGAGCGCGGCCGGGTCCGCACCGATGCGCAGTTCAAGACCAATGTGCCGGGCATCTATGCCATCGGTGATGTGGTGGCGGGCGCCATGCTGGCGCACAAGGCGATGGATGAGGGTCACGCGGTGGCCGAGATCATCGCCGGCCAGCAGCCGCACGTGAACTACGGCACCATTCCCTCGGTGATGTACACCAGCCCCGAAGTCGCCTGGGTCGGCAAGTCCGAGGACGAGCTGAAGGCCGCCGGCATCGAGTACAAGGCCGGCAAGTTCCCCTTCACCGCCAATGGCCGCGCCAAGGCGATGCTGGCGACGCAGGGCTATGTGAAGATCCTCGCCGATGTCGCCACCGACCGGGTGCTCGGGGCGCAGATCATCGCCAAGAACGCCGGCGAGATGATCCACGAGATCGTCGTCCTGATGGAATTCTCCGGCTCCGCCGAAGACCTCGGCCGCACCACCCACGCGCACCCGACCCTGTCGGAAGCAGTGAAGGAAGCCGCCCTGATGTGCGGCGACGGCGCGATTCATATTTGATCGAGGCTAGTTCGTCAGGCCGGTGCGGGCTGCCCCCCACCCCTGTCCCCTCCCCGCAAGGGGGAGGGAGACGAAGAACTGCGATGTCGGTGTGAGGGTCTCCCTCCCCCCTGCGGGGAGGGGACAGGGGTGGGGGTCCACAGCCGCGATGGTTCGGTGGTGGAAAGCCCACCCCTACTCCAACCCATACCCCATCAGCACCTTGCCATGCGCCTTGAGCCAGGCCTTGCCTTTGGTCATGTCGGGCAGGGCTCTCTCCACCGCCTTCCAGAAGTTCGGCGAGTGGTTCATGTGGACAAGGTGCGCCACTTCGTGCGCCGCCACGTAGTCGAGGACGAACGGTGGGGCGAGGATCAGCCGCCAGTTGTAGTTGAGCCGCCCTGACGACGAGCACGAGCCCCAGCGGGTCGCCTGGCTGCGCATCGACACCGATTTGACTTCCACCCCAAGCGTCGCCGCATGGATGTCCGAGCGTTCGGCGAGGTCGCGCTGCGCCTCGGCCTTCAGCCATTCGGTCAGCCGGCGCGGGATATGCGCGGCTTCGCCGGGCACCAGCAGCGACAGTTCGCCATCGATCTCCGACACCTCGACCCGGCCGCGCAGCCGGCCCGTTGCGTGGATGCGATGCGGCACGCCGCGCAGCGGCAGCACTTCGCCGTCGGCGAAGGCGGTGCGCGGGGCGCTGCGCTTCAGCCGCGCCGCCAGCCAGCCGCGATGCCGGTTGAGGAAGCCTTCGGCCTCGGGCCAGCGGCCGGTCCTCGGCAATGTCAGCACCGGGTTGCCGTGATGCGGCACGGTCAGCCGGTAGCTCTTGGCCCGCGGGCTCACCTTCACCGTGATCTCGACCGGCTCGCCGTCGATGACAAGGCTGGTCGCGGCCGGCACTTTCGGCGCCTTGGCGGGGAACAGGAAGTTCATACGGCTGATCATCACCGATTCGAGGTGAAACGCTGACGACAAAAAAACGCCCCTCGAAAGGGGCGTAGTCGTCAGGAGGAGGGGCATGGGACCTGCAGCGTGACCGGCAAGGCTTGCGACAGCCTTGCGGGGTCGGTCACGTCCACATGAAACGTCAGACGTTGGTCCCGTTATTCTGGTCGCCGCCATAGTTCGGGCGGCTGCCATTCTTGTCGCGCATGAAGCGGTCGAACTCTTCGCGATCCTTGGCCATGCGGAGGTTGCGCATGTACTCATGGAAGGCGTTGATCTCTTCATCGAGCCGGCGGCGTTCCTCTTCGAGGCGCTTGAGCTGCTCGGCGCGGTAGTCGTCGAAGGCGGCATTGCCGCTCGAGTTGCGGAAGCCGTGGTGACGGAACCCGTTGGCGCGGGGACCGCAGTTTTCGGCCCAGCTGCGGGATCGGTTGACGAACCCCTGAGCCTTTTCCGCCGAGCCGCCGAACATTTCGCCCCACAGGATGTAGGCGAGAATGGCGAGGCCGATCGGCCACCAGAGGACGAAGCCCAGGACCATCAAAGCGATGGTCAGCGGGCCCCATTGCGGTTTGATAATCGCAGTGTGCATTGGACTTTCTCCCAGTCACGAACAGCTCCGATGTGGTCCCACCAGACTGGGGGTCAAGCGTTTCGCTCACGCTTTTTTGCCCTTGAAATGCCATGCTAGACTTCCCATGCGGGCCGAAATCACGTGCCCGGAAAGGATGATTCCATGGCATTGGCGGACACCTCGGCAATCCTGCCGGGCAATTGGCGGCCCCTCAGGCTGGCGACGCTGGTCGGGCTGCGCTGGCTGGCGATTGTCGGGCAGACCGTCGGTGTGCTGTTCGTGCAGTTCGGGCTCAACTTTCCGCTGCCCTTGACCGAGTGCCTGATGCTGATCGGGCTGTCGGTGCTGCTCAACCTGTGGGTGATCTTCCGGCTCGGCGAGGGCTATCGCACCACCGCGAGGGTCGCAACGGTGCATCTGAGTTTCGATCTCTGCCAGTTGGCGGCGCTGCTGGCGCTGACCGGCGGGTTGCAGAACCCGTTCTCGCTGCTGCTCCTGGCGCCCGTCTCGGTGTCGGCGACGACCCTGCCGCAGCGCTCGACGGTGATCCTCGCAACGCTCGCCATCGCGCTCGCCTCGCTGCTCTCGGTCTATCACATGGACCTGCCCTGGGACCCCGATGCCCGCATCGTCTTCGACCGCGTCTATGTCATCGGCATCTGGGTCTCGATCCTTTGCGGCACCATTTTCATCGCTGCCTATACCAATCGGGTGGCGCACGAGGCGCGCCAGCTCGCCGATGCGCTGGCCGCCACCGAACTGGCGCTGTCGCGGCACGAGCAGCTGAGCGCCCTCGATGGCCTCGCGGCAGCAGCGGCGCATGAGCTCGGCACCCCGCTTTCGACCATTGCGCTGGCGGCACGCGAGATTCGCGATGAGGTGCCGGAAGGGCCGGTGCGCGAGGATATCGAGCTGATCATGTCGCAGGCGGCGCGCTGCCGCGAAATCCTCGGTAAACTGAGGAGCCTGCGCGATACGCCTGGCGACCCGTTCGCCGCCGTGCCGGTTTCAGCGCTGCTCGCCGAGGTGGTGAAGCCCCTCGAAGGCGGCGGCAAGGTGATCTCGGTGCGCACCGGCGCGGGCAACGGCAGCGAGCCGGTGATCCGTCGCAATGCCGGGCTGCTCTACGGCCTCGGCAATTTGATCGACAACGCCGCGCAGTTTGCCCAGCGCGCCGTGCTGGTCGAGGCCAGCTGGGATAAGCAGGCGCTGACCGTGACCATCACCGACGACGGTCCGGGTTTTCCCACCGATCTCATCACCCGGCTGGGCGAGCCCTATCTCACCACCAGGCCGCGCAACGCCGACGATGGCGAGCCGGGCGGGCTGGGGCTCGGCATCTTCATCTCCAAAACCCTGCTGGAGCGCACCGGCGCCAAGCTCAGCTTCGAGAACGAGGCGGCCGATGGCCATGCCCGGGTGCGTTTGATCTGGCCGCGGGCCGCCATCGAGCAGGTGTGAGGTACAACTTGGTCTGCACCCCACACCGTCTGCTTCCCTCCCCCCGCGGCGCTACCGCGTCCGCTAGGAGGGGAGCGATTGAGGGAGGGGGTGGTGCGGTCAGCACCGTGCCCGCCTCACCACCCCCACCCCCGGCCCCTCCCCTCAAGGGGCCTCAAGGGGGAGGGGAGCAGAGCGAGCGTCGTTCCACCCTGCCCATATTTTGACCTTTTGCCCAAAAGACCCTACATGAGGCGGCGATGAGCACAGTCGATGAACTCCTTGCGGCCGACCGTACCCTGCTTCTGGTCGATGACGACAAGACCTTCCTGACCCGCCTCGAGCGGGCCATGCAGAAACGCGGCTTCGATGTCCGCATTGCCGACACCGTGGCCGGCGGCCTCGCCGCCGTCTCCGAAGCGCCCCCCGCCTATGCCGTGGTCGACCTGCGGCTCGAGGATGGCAACGGCCTCGACGTGGTCGCGGCCTTGCACCAGAAGCGCGGCGATGCCCGTGCGGTGGTCCTTACCGGCTACGGCAATATCGCCACCGCGGTGACCGCGGTGAAGCTCGGCGCGGTGGATTACCTGAGTAAGCCGGCCGACGCCGAGGATGTGATCAACGCGCTGCTCGCCACCGGCAACAAGCCACCCGAGCCGCCGGAAAACCCGATGTCGGCCGACCGGGTGCGCTGGGAGCACATCCAGCGGGTTTATGAGCTCTGCGACCGCAATGTCTCGGAGACGGCGCGCCGGCTCAACATGCATCGCCGCACGCTGCAGCGCATTCTTGCCAAGCGCGCCCCGAAATAAGCCTGTCACACTGAGATCAGATAGTCCGCCCGGGAGGCCATGATGACCGTCACGCTACACTTTCACGGGGCGTCGGGCACCGTGACCGGCTCATGCTATCGCGTGGTGCACCCCAAGGGGGAGTTCCTCGTCGATTGCGGCATGTTCCAGGGCAACAAGACCGTCCGCGATCTCAACTACAAGCCGTTCCCGTTCGATCCCAAGGCGATCGATTTCCTGCTCCTGACGCATGCGCACATCGACCATGCAGGCCTGCTGCCGCGGTTGACCCATCTGGGCTATCGCAAGCCCATCTGGGCCACCGAGCCGACCAACGGACTGCTCGAATACCTGCTCCCCGATGCCGCCGGCATCCAGGAGAGCGAGGCCGACCGCGAGACCAAGAAGCGCAGCCGCCGCGCCGAAGAGCCGTTCCAGCCGCTCTACATCATGGAAGATGCCAACGAGGCGCTGAAGCTCACCAAGGGCCTCAAATACGAGGAATGGATTACCCCCGGCCCCGGCGTGCGCGCGCGCTACTGGAATGCCGGCCACATCCTCGGCTCGGCCTCGATCGAAGTGGAGGTCGAGGACAGCAACGGTAAGCCCATCCGCATCCTGTTCTCCGGCGATCTCGGGCCGGACGTAAAAGTGTTCTGGGAGGCGCCCGATGCGCCGGCCGGCTACGACTACATCCTCTCGGAATCAACTTATGGCGGCCGCGAGCGCGAGGACTATACCCTCAAGCAGCGCCAGGAAGCGCTGAAGACCGAGATCAACACCGCGCTCGCCCGCGGCGGCAACCTGGTGATCCCGACCTTTGCCGTCGAGCGCAGCCAGGAGCTGCTGCATGACATCGGCTACCTGATCAAGACAGGTGAGATCAGCCCCAGCCTCGTCTTCCTCGATAGCCCGCTCGCCTCCAAAGTCACCGGCGTCTATCGCAAATACGCTTCGATGTTCGATGACGTCGAGCTGAGCGCCGACGAGCTGTTCAACGATTCCCGCTTCCGCATCGTCGAGAGCGTCGATGAGAGCAAGGCGATCAACTCGATTCGCGGCGGCGCCATCATCATGTCGGCCTCCGGCATGGCCGATGCCGGTCGCATCAAGCACCATCTGAGGAACAATCTGCCGCGCGCCAATGCCACCGTGCTGTTCGTCGGCTACCAGGCGCCGGGCACGCTCGGCCAGATCATCCAGTCGGGCGCCAAGGAAGTGCGCATCCATTCCGAACTGGTGCCGGTGCGAGCGCACGTGCGCTCACTTGGCAACTACTCGGCGCATGCCGACCACTCCGAGCTCGTCGCCTGGGTCACCAGGCGCCTGCCGGCGCATGGCGCGGTGTTCCTGACCCATGGCGAGGACGAGGAGCGCAAGGCCCTGCGCGCCGCGCTGATGCACGATGATGGCCTCGCCGGCGACCAGGTGCTGATGCCGCTGCTCGATGATGCCTTCGAGCTGAGGGCCGAGGGCATTGGCGGGGTGGAGAAGCCGGCCGAGCGACGCATCGACATGACGCAGGTTACGGCCGACTGGCACAATGCCTATGCCAGCTTCATCATCGATCTGAGCCACCAGCTTCAGGATGCGCCCAACGATGCCTGGCGCGTCGCGGTGATGGACTCGCTGAAAGCGACGCTGGCCGGCACCGGCCCGGTGACCCCGCCGCTGCCGATGAAGACGCAGGCCGGCAGCGCCCCGGTGCTGCACGGCGAGCCGAGCGGCGAGTAGGCGGCCTGGCAGTACGGCCTGAGTGGGCTGCCCCACCCCACCCTTGATCCCTCCCCATCAAGGGGAGGGAGAGACGACTGATGGTTTCGACGGACTCGATCGGCTTCCCTCCCCGCGGGGCGCCACCGCGTCCCCTTGTGGGGAGGGAATGAGGGTGGGGGTGGCCCCACGCTCAGGAGCTGCCGTCAAGCATCCGCCTTCCGCGGCGCCAGATACCGCGCCAGGTAGAACGCCAGCAGCAGCGGCGGTAGCAGCACGGCGAAGGTGATGCGGATCGACGCCACGTCGGCGATCCAGCCCAGCAGCGCCGGGGCGCCGAGCAGCAGCAATTGCTGGCTCATGGTCAGCGCCGCGACATTCTCCGAGGCCGGCCGATCGCCGAGCCGCGCCGCCGCCGAGGCCGAGAGCGGGAACGACACGCAGACCCCGAAGCCGATCAGCGTGAAGCCGCAGAGCGCCACGATCAGGTGGGGCGAAAACACCACCAGCAGCAGCCCGACCAGGGCCACCACCGTCAGCCCGCGCGCCAGCGCCACCGGGCCCCAGCGGTGCACGGCGCGGTCGGCCAGCAGCCGGCCGACCGACTGCGCTGTCATGAAGGCCGGCAGCGTCAGCGTATCGACCCAGTCGGGGGCGACGAAACTGTCGCGCATGAAGATCACCGACCAGTTGCGGAGGCCCCCTTCGAGCAGCGAGGCGCCAATGGCATAACCGAGCAGCAGCAGCGTCATCGACGTCGGCAGGGTGATGCGGAAGCCCTTGGCCGTGGCGTTGTGCGGACGCGCCGTTGCCGCCTGCATCGGCCAGGCGAACAGCGCCATCCCAACCAGCACCGGTACGAGCACCAAGGCGAAGTGCAGCGGCGGCGCGATATTGGCGCCGCGCATTGCCGTGCCGATCAGCGAGGCCGTAAGTAGCCCGATGCTCCAGATGCCGTGGCAGGTGTTCATCAGCCGCCGGCCCGACGCGGCTTCCACCCGGTCCGCCTCGACATTGATCGAGACGTTGCTGAGCGCAAAGACCACGCCGAACACCGCGAAACCGAACCACATGACGACGAGGCTCGGCGCCAAAGCGATGCCGACCAGCACCAGCCCGAGGAGCGGAATCGTCGTAAGGATGATCACTCGGGTGCCGAACCGCTCGACCATCTGGCTGGCAAACAGGAACGAGACGATGGCGCCGGCCGGCTGGCCAAGCAGCGCGATGCCGAGCTGCGCCTCGTTCAGCCCGAGCGCCAGCTGCATGTCGGGGATCCGGCTGAACATGCCGCCCTGCGCCAGCGCATGGAGGAAGAACACGATGACGATCGGCGGCGGGAGCTTCACTTGAGGCGGGTACTCGCGATGGCAGGATGGCTGCGTTCGGCCCGCCTAGAGGTCATTGGGATCCATCAGCACATGGATGCGATCGGCGCCGAGGCGGGTGAGTTTCAGCAGCATGGCCTTGCGTCGCGCCGGCGGCAGCAGCGTCTCCTCCGCCATCCGGAGGATCGCCGCATCGTGTCCGTCGCCGACCATCAGCCCCTCGCTTTGGGGGAAGATGTCGGGGTCGAGCTCGGGCGGCTTGGCGAAAAAGAAACGGTCGCAGAATTCCTTGTAGTTCGGCCACTTGCGGTCGACCTGGAAGTCGACCAGCGAGGACTTGATCTCGACGATCCAGATCTCGCCCTTCGGCCCCACCGCCAGCACGTCGGCGCGCCGGCCATTGCTGAGCGGCACTTCGGCGTAGCAGCAGAAATCATGGGCGTTGCGCAGGAACCGCATCACCCCGCGTTGCACCCGTAGCGCCGTCGGCGATTGCCGGAGATCGACGATCGGCGGCAGCTCAGCCATGGGGCGTGGCGGGCTCCGGCTCGGTGATGAGCGGAGTCGGCTTGGCCGACAGCGCCCGGATCACCAGCAGCGCCGCGATGATCAGCGGCACGCAGACGAAATACGACATGCGAATGCCATAGCTCTGGGCGACGAAGCCGAGCAGCGGCGGCCCGAGGAAGAACACGACGAACGTCATCTGCCCGAGCGAGGCGACATTGACCGAAGCCGGCCGATCGGTGCGCTGTGCCGCTGCCGAGACGGCCAGCGGATAGACCGACGAACAGCCGAGCCCCATCAGCATGAAGCCGAACAAAGCCACATAGGGGTGCGGTGCAAAGCCGACGATGATCAACCCCAGCGCGGCGATGCCGAGCAGCGCGCCGGCGACGACGCGCGGGCTGTAGCGCTCCACCACCGGGTCCATGAACAGCCGGGCCAGCGCCATGAACAGCGAGAAGATGGTGATCGACAGCCCGCCGATGAACGGCGCCACGTCGAACACGTCGCGCATATAGATCGCCGACCAGTCGATGCCGGCGCCTTCGACGAGGAGCGGCGCGGCGCCGATCAGGCAGAGCGGCAACAGCCCGATGGTGGGGAAAGCGACGAGCGGCATCTTGCCCTCGTGGCTGTCGGCGCGCGCTGGAGCGTTCTCGATCTTGGAGAAGACGAAGGTGCCGGCGATCACTACCACCACCAGGGCGACGAAGGTGTGCATGTGCACCGAGATGCCGGCCTGCCGCACGCCGGCCGCGATGAACGCAGTGACGAAGAAGCCGAGGCTCCACATGCCGTGCGCCCGGCTCATGATCCGGGTGCCGAGTTGGGCCTCGTGCCGGTCGGTCTCGAGGTTGACGTTGATCTCGAGCGCCCCGGCGAACAATCCGGCGATGAAGAACACCGGCAGTAAGAGGATCGCCGAGGGGATCCACGGCACGATCGCGTACATGATTGAAGCGCCGAACACCGTGACGAACGCCGTGGTGCGGGCGCCGTACTTCTCGATCAAGGGGCTCGAGAAGGTGAGGCCGAACAAGGCGCCGATCGACATGGCGATCAGCGTCAGGCCGAGCTGGCTTTCGGTGAGGTTGAGCGAGCGCTGCAGGTCCGGCAGGCGGCTTAACAGCGCCCCCATCGACAGCGCGAAGATGAAGAAAATGCCATAGACCCGCTGATGCGGCTTCAGACTAAACATCAATCAACCTCATGCCGGATCGGCTTGGCGCCCAGCGCCCCGGCGAAAACCAGGCTCAAAATAACCAGCGGGATGCCGATACCGAACGACCAGCGGATGCCGAAATGTTCGGCAACATAACCCAGAAGCGGCGGCCCGAGGAGGAAGGCAACGAACGAAATCTGCGCCAAGGAGGCCACATTGGTCGCCGCCGGGCGATCGGTGCGCTGCGCCGCCGCCGACATGGCGAGCGGGAAGATCACCGAGGTGCCCACCCCCATCAGCCCGAAGCCGACCAGCGACAGCCAGTCGACGGGCGAGAAGAACACGATCACCGCGCCGACCCCGAGCACGCTGAGCAGCACGCGCGACACCAGCGTCGGGCTGTAGCGCTCGACGAACGGATCGGCGAAGAACCGCGTCACCGCCTGGGTGAAGGCGCCGAGCGCCACCGCGAACCCGGCAAGGAACGGCGACACCTGGAACTCGTCCCGCATGTAAATCGCCGACCAGTCGATGCCGGCGCCTTCCATGATCATGGCCGAGAGCGTCACCGCCACCAGCACCATTATGGCAAGGGTCGGCGCGGCAAAGCGCGGCGCTTCCTCGGTCGAGGCGCCGGTGCGGTGCGGCGCAGGGGTGAAGCGGCCGAGCAGCAGCGCCACCCCGAGGATGACGACGGGGATCATCAGTAAGAGATGCAGCTGCACGCTGAGCCCGGTCTGCGCGATCCCGGCGCTGACGATGCCGGCCGAAAAGAAGCCAAAACTCCAGAAGGCATGCGAGCGGTTCATGATGCGGCGCCCGATCATGTGCTCGGTCCGATCCGCCTCGAGGTTGAGGATGATCTCGATGCCGCCGATGACCAGGCCGACCGGCACGAGGAGGAGGAAGAAGGCCAGCGGCCCGGTGGCGAACGAGGCGAGCGCATAGCCCAGCGCCAGCAACGGGATCAGCGTCAGGATGGCGCGGCGATAGCCGAAGCGGTCGAGCAGCGCCCCGGCAAAGCTCAGCGAGATCAGCGTGCCCAATGCCGCCCCGATCAGCCCGAGGCCGAGCGCCCCTTCCTCGATCCCCATGGCGTGCTGGATATCAGGCAGGCGCGGCGGCAGGCTCCCCATGCAGAACGAATAGATGAAGAAGCCGCCATACACCCGCTGCTGCGGCGGCAACTCGATACCGAATCTCATCTTGGGGGAACTCGCGGGTAGGAAACGCCGCGACCCTAGTAAAATCGGTTCAAAGGGGCAAGGCGGGGTTTGTTATGGGGAGCATTGGTGGGGCTGGATACGCAGCCAACTCGCCGGCGTCATCCCCCGCAGGCGCAAAGGCGATAAGTTACGATCGTGCCCACCCACCGGCTGTCATCCCAGCGAAAGCTGGGACCCATCCATCCACTTGCGCGGGCTGTGAGTTGGGTCCCAGCTTTCGCTGGGATGACACCGAGTTTCGGGCGCTGCCGGGTGTCAAACACGGACGGGACGTAGTGCGATGATTGACATCCCACTAGGTTCCCGCCTTCGCGGGAATGACGCCGGTGGCCGTGGGATTTTCCAGCGACTACACCGCCACCTGCATCTCGTCGCGCATCACGCTCACCCCGCGTGCCGGCGAGCGGATGATCTCCAGGCGGCGATATTGCATGCCGGAGCGGCCATGCGTCTGCTGCGCGCCGCGATCGGGGCCGAGATAGGTGGCGGTCTCGAAGTAGACCTGGGTGTGGTCGACCAGTCGCTCCAGCCGGCTCGCCACGCGCTGCTGGGTGAACGGCAGCGTCAGCACGTCGTCGAACCCCATCTCGACGCAGGTCTTGATCGCTTCGACCAGGGGGCTCTCGGAGAAGTAGACCATTGGCGAGAAGCGGATGCGCCGGCTGGGCGAGAAGCGGATCGCATCGGCGACGGTTTTGAGCCCGCTCACCTCGTCGACGGCGGCGAACAGGAAGAACAGCAGCGGCGTCTGCTGCGCCTGGGTTTCGGCGCTGGCGATGCCGGCATAATTCTGGACGATCGGGAAGCCCAACCCGCGCGCCAGATCCGTCAGCGCTGCCCCCGGACCATCCGGGCGGCCGACCACATAGGCGCAGGCCCGCATTCAAGGCACTCCAGACGATTGCATTCCCGGCTGCAGTATCGCCGGGGAGCGCTTGCGACGAGGTTAAGAGGGCGGCCGGCGGCGCTCGCCGCGGAACAGCGGCCCGTGCTCGCGCATCAAGGTGGCGATGCGGTCCGCGACCAGCCGGACCTCCGGGCGGTGGCGGTCCTCATGGTGCGTCACCAGCCATTGCTCGGTTTCGAGTTCGGTGATCGGCATCGCCACCCGCACCAGCCGGGCGTCGCTGTCGCCGGCAAAGCAGGGAAACACCCCGAGCCCGGCGCCGGCCGCCACCAGTTCGCGCACGCTCTGCACATCGTTGCCGCGCACGCTAATGCGATCGCCGTGATGTGCCATCAGCCAGCGGGCCGAGGCGACATTGGCGGCCTCGCCGGTCACCCCGACGAACAATCCGGCCGCAATGCCGTTGATCAGGTTGAGGCCGGAATAGAGCGCATGCGCCACCCGGCCGATCTGCCGGCCGGCGAGGTTGGGGTCGAGCGGCCGCTCCGAGCGCACCCCGATATCGGCGGCCCGCCGGCCGATATCGAGCTTGGCATAAGCGGTGGCGAACTCGATCCGGATATTGTCGTCGACGTGCCAGAGCTCGCCGATGTGCCGGGCGAGGAAGGCCGAGGTCCAGGTGCCGGCCGAGATGCGGACGATCTGCTCGCCCACCGAGCCGTCGCGCCAGCGGGTCAGCGCCCGCATCGCCGCCTCGACATCCTCGGCTCGGGCCAGCAGTTCTTCCCCGGCCGGAGTGAGCTGGTAGCCGGTCTGCCGCCGGATGAACAACGGCTCGCCGATCTGCTGTTCGAGTGCCGTGACCCGTCGGCCCAGCGTCGCGGCGCTGAGCCCCGTGGTGCTGGTCGCGGCGCTGAGGCCGCCAAGCCGCGCCACGTCGAGGAACAGCCGCAGGTCATCCCAGGAGATGGTGTCGCCGACGCTCATCTTTCATTCCTGCAAAGCACGTTGCGGACTTGCTTGTATCGCTTCAAGCCTCGAGTGGGCAAGTATGGGTCGTTCGGAGCACGCTTTCTGGTCAACGACTTGGCCGCCGCGCCGCTCCATCAAGCACAGCGCCATCGCAGGGAATGTCCGCTTCTTAGCTGGAGCGGAGCCGATGTCGCTTTGCGTTGTTGAAAGGAGACCGAAAATGTTCAGAACCCTGACCCGACGCCTCACCGAATGGTCGCGCCTCCGCCGCGACATCCAGCGGCTGAAGCAGCTCGACGATCACCTGTTGGCTGATCTCGGCATCGAGCGCCAATGCATCACCCACAGCGCCCGCACAGGTGAGAAATGAGCGTGACGCTACGCCTGTGGGACGGGCAGGAGGTTCCCCGCGTCGGTATCGGCTGCTGGGCCATCGGCGGGCCGTTCAAGATGGACGGCCGGCAGGATGGCTGGGGTGAGATCGACGATGCGCAGTCGCTCAAGGCGTTGGCCCTTGCCCATGAACTCGGCGCCCGCCTGTTCGATACTGCCGATGCCTATGGCACCGGCCATAGCGAGGAGGTGCTGGGCGAGGCCTTCGGCAACCGCGCCGACGTGGTGATCGCCACCAAGTTCGGCTTCACTTACGACAGGACGAAGCGCGAACTGACGGGCACCAATGTCACGCCCGCCTATATGGACGAGGCACTGACCGCCTCGCTCAAGCGGCTCAGACGCGGTCGTATCGACCTCTACCAGCTGCATGTCGGCGACGCCTCTGCCGACGCCATGGACCGGCTGGCGCCGGCGCTCGAGCGCCGCGCCGACGCGGGCGACATCGCCGCCTGGGGCTGGAGCACCGACGATGCCGCGGCGGTGTCCCGCGTGCTGCATTACCCGCACTTCAAGGCCGTGCAGCAGGGCCTCGATGTGTTCCGCGACGGGCCTGAAATGGTGGCGCTCTGTGATCGCTACCGTCTGCCCAACCTGATCCGCTCGCCCCTCGCCATGGGGTTCTTGACCGGCAAGTTCACGCGGGAGTCGCAGGTCTCGACCGACGACGTGCGCGGCGCCGGCCACAGCTGGGTGCGTGACTTCAAGGATGGGCGTCCCTCGGCGGAGTCGCTCAAAAAGCTAGACGCCATCCGCGACGTGCTGACCAGCGGCGGGAGGAGTGTGGCGCAGGGCGCGCTCGGCTGGGTGCTGGCCCGCTCGCCGCAGACCATCCCGATCCCCGGCTTCAAAACCGAGGCGCAGATCCGCGATAATCTGGGCGCACTCGACAAGGGCCCGCTTCCCATGGCCGCGATGGCCGAAATCGACGCGCTGCTGGCGCGTGAACTTGCCTGAGAGGAGGCTGCAGATGGAAAAGCGACAGTTCGGTAGCGTCGGCGAGGTCAGTTGCCTGACGTTCGGCGGTGGTGGCATCGGCCAGGTCTGGGGCGAGACCAGCCGCGACGAGGGCATCGCCACGTTGCACATGGCGGTTGACGAAGGCATCGACGTGATCGACGCGGCGCCGGGCTACAAGGTGTGCGAGGCGCTGATCGGCGAAGCCTTCGCGGGGCGCCTGCCCAGCGGCGTCAAGGTCACCACCAAATGCGGCATCGGCACGCTGCCCGACGAGCAGGTCTACCGCCGCCTCCGCGCCTCGCTGGAACAGAGCCTCAGGGCGATGCGGCTCGAACAGGTCGACCTGTTCTTCCTCCACAACCAGATCTGCCCCGATGATTTCGTTTATCCCTTGGAGAACGAGCGGCGCAGCGAAATCGCCAGCACCTGGTCGAGCTATCGCGATGCGGTGGTGCCGGCGTTCCAGCAATTGCAGCGCGACGGGCTGATCGGCGGCTGGGGGATAACCGGGGTGAGCGTGCCGGCGACCATTCTCGACGCGCTGACCCTGGCGCCGCGCCCGCACGCCGTGCAGGCAGTGGCGAACCTGCTCGACAGTCCGGGTGGGCTGATCAGCTTCTCGACGCCCTCTCGAGCCCGCGAAATCATCGCCGCGGCGCATCTCAACGGCGTCGGGGTGATGGCGATCCGTGCGGTGCAGGCCGGGGCGCTGACCCGCAACTTCGACCGTAAGTCGCTGCATGATCGCGACACCGAGGATTTCCGGCTCGCCGCGCCGTACCGCGCCCTCTGCGCCAAATGGGGCGAAGACCCGGCGGTCATCGCCTACCGCTATGCGTTGGGTATGGCCGGCGTCGAGACGCTGGTGCTGGGCGTGAAGAACCGCGACGAACTGTCGGATGCGCTGGATGCCGAGCGCGCGGGGCCACTGGAGGCTGAGCAGCTTGAGGCGATCGAGGCGCTGGGATTGCGGGAGGTGCTGGCCTAGTCGATCGACGGGCCGGTGCGGGCTGACCCCCACCCCTAACCCCTCCCCGCAGCGGGGAGGAGGACGATAGTCGCGATGTCAGTGTGAGGGTCTCCCTCCCCCTTGCGGGGAGGGGTTAGGGGTGGGGGTCCACAGCCACCGGACCCCCAGCCATCCTCACACGATCCCGCCACCACCCGCCGCCACAGCCGGACGCACCGCCGCGACGCGCTGGCGGTAGCCGGCCTTGCGGTAGGCGGCGATCGGGTCGATGGCGCCGTTGGCGTCGAGCCGGGCCTTGGCGAGGATCGGTTCCACATCGGTGCGGAACGCCAGCTTCAGCGTTTCCGACGCCATCAGTGCGTCGTCCGACTGCTGGTAGCCCTCGAGCGCCTTGCGGTCGACCAGCAGCGCCAGTGCATAGGCGCGCCGCACCTCGTTGGCCGAGCGGATCAGCGACTCGATCGGGTCGGTGACGTTGTGGCTCTGGTCCAGCATATGGGCCGGCTCGAACCCGTCGGCCTTGCGGAGCTCGGCATCGACCAGCTCGTTGAACACCAGGAACAGCCGGTACGGGTCGATCGAGCCGGTATCGAGGTCGTCGTCGCCATATTTGCTGTCGTTGAAATGGAAGCCGCCCAGCTTCTTGAACTGGATCAGCCGAGCGACGATCATCTCGATATTGACGTTGGGCGCATGGTGCCCGAGGTCGACGAGGCACTGCGCCTTGTCACCGAGTTCGGTGGCGATCAGGTAGTTGGTGCCCCAGTCCTGCACCACCGTCGAATAGAACGCCGGCTCATACATCTTGTGCTCGGTGAAGAGCTTCCAGTCGGCGGGAAGGTCGGCATAGATCGCCTTCATCGCATCGAGGTAGTACTCGAACACCTTGGTGAAATTGACCTGGCCGGGGAAGTTCGAGCCGTCGCCGATCCACACCGTCAGCGCTTTCGAGCCGATGGTCTGGCCGATCTCGATGCATTCGAGATTGTGCTCGATCGCCTGCTGGCGCGTCTCTTTGGCGTAGTTGGCGAGTGAGCCGAAACGGTAGGAGTGCTGCTGGCCCGGCGCGTCCGAGAAGGTGTTGGAGTTCATCGCATCGAACCCCAGCCCGAAGCGGCTCGCCGCCTGCTTCAGCCGGTTCGGATCGGCCTTGTCCCACGGAATATGCAGCGAGACGTTCGGCGTGGCGCGGGTCAGCTGGTTGATCACCGAGCAATCCTCGAGCTTGTCGAAGATGTCGCGCGGCTCACCGGTGCCGGGGAATTTCGCAAAGCGCGTGCCGCCGGTACCGACACCCCAGGAGGGGACGGCGACGGTATAGGCCGAAACTTTCTTCAGGATGGCGTCGATGTCGATGCCGCGCCGGCTGAGTTGCTCGCCCAGATGCGCGTAGTCGGCATCCAACGCCTTGCGGTTGGCCTCGTTGGTCTGGTCGACCACGGACTGGTCGATGAGTTGGTCGGTCATTCGAGTTCTCCTCCCTTGGCGCCCCTCACCCTGTCCCTCTCCCCAGAGGGGCGAGGGGACCATGTGGCGCCGGCCTTCGTTACTTCAGCCGTCGAACGCGCGGCCCCATCGCCCCCTCGCCCCTCTGGGGAGAGGGTCGGGGTGAGGGGCGCCCCCCGCTAGGCTGTTACCTCGTGAACGACTGCGCGTTGCCCGCGTCGACGTTGATGATGTTGCCGGTGGATTTGGCCGACATGTCGGAGGCGAAGAAGTAGATCGCCTCGGCGATGTCCTCGGGGAAGACGCTCAGCTTCAGCATGGAGCGCTGGCGATACATTTCCTCGAGCCCCTCCTTGTCGGTCTTGTAAGTCGAGGCGCGCTGTTCCAGCCACTCGCCGGCCCAGATCTTGCTGCCCCGCAGCACCGCATCCGGGTTCACCACGTTGACGCGGATCTGCTCGGCCGCGCCTTCCAGCGCCAGGCAGCGGGCGAGGTGGATTTCGGCGGCCTTGGCGGTGCAGTAGGCCGCGGCGTTGGGCGAAGCGGCGAGGCCGTTCTTCGATGCCACGAACACCACGTTGCCGCCGATCTTCTGCGCGCGGAACATCCGGAAGGCTTCCCGGCTGACGAGGAAATAGCCCGTCGACAGGATGTCCATGTTCTTGTTCCAGAGCTCGAGCGTCGTCTCCTCGATCGGCGCGGAGCTGGCGAGCCCGGCATTGGAAACGAGGATATCGATGCCGCCGAACTCCACCGCGGTGTGGGCAAAGCCCGAAATGACCGCCGCTTCGCTGGTGACGTTGAGGTTGACCGGCCGGACCACGTCCTTGCCGAACGCCTTGCCCAGTTCCTCGCTGGCCGAGGCGAGCGCCGCTTCGTCGATGTCGGCGAGCACGACACAGGCGCCTTCGCGCAGCAGTCGCACCGCCGTGGCCTTGCCGATGCCGCCGGCCCCGCCGGTGACCAGCGCGATGTGGCCGGCCAGTGATTTCGGCTTCGGCATGCGCAGGAGCTTGGCTTCCTCGAGCAGCCAGTACTCGATGTCGAAGGCCTCCTGCTCCGGGAGGCCCTGGTAGATGGAGACCGCCGACGAGCCACGCATCACGTTGATGGCGTTGACGTAGAACTCACCCGAAATGCGGGCGGTCGCCTTGTCCTTGGCGAAGGTGAACATGCCGACGCCCGGCATCAGGTAGACCACCGCATTGGCGTCGCGGATGGCGGGGCTGTCCGGGTGCTTGCACCGGTTGTAGTAGCCCGCGTAGTCGGCGCGGTAATCCGCCGTCGCCTGTTCGAGGCCGGCAACCACGGCGTCGATATCGGGCTTGGTCGGATCGAAATCGATCACCAGCGGCCGGATCTTGGTGCGCAGGAAATGGTCAGGGCAGGAGGTGCCCAATGCCGCCAGCGGCCGCAAGTCGCGCGATCCGACGAACTCCAGCACCGCGGCGCTGTCGTCGAAATGCCCGAGCATCTTGAATTCGTTGGAGATCAACCCGCGGATTTTCGGCATCAGCCGCGCCGCGATGGCCCGGCGCTCCTCGGCCGGCAGCGGCGCCACCGCCTGCCCGCCAAAGGCCGGCTTGCCGGCGGTCTTCACCTCAAACCAGGCGATCGCCTTGTTGATGGTGTTGATGGTCTGCTCGTAGCACTCCCGGGGGGTGTCGCCCCAGGTGAAGAGCCCGTGGCTCTCGAGGATCACGCCCTTGGCCCCGGGGTTGTCGAGGCAGAACTTTTCCAGCCACAGCCCGAGCTCGAAGCCCGGCCGCTTCCACGGTAGCCAGCCGATCTCGCTGCCGAAGATCTCCTGGGTGAGCACTTTGCTGTCCCTGCTCGCCGCAATGGCGATAATGGCGTCGGGATGCATATGGTCGACGAAGGCATGCGGCACATAGGCGTGCAGCGGCGTATCGATCGAGGCGGCGCGCGGGTTGAGGTTGAACGTCGCGTGCGGCAGGTAGCCGACCATCTCGTCTTCATGCGCGAGGCCGCGATAGAGGCCCTTCAACGCGCGCAGCTTATCCATATAGAGCGTCGCGAAACCGTCGAGCTTGATCGAGGCCGAGTCGCCGCCCGAGCCCTTCACCCACAGCACTTCGACGTCTTGCCCGCTCAGCGGGTCCTTCTGGAAGATCTTCGACGAGGTATTGCCGCCGCCATAGTTGGTAACGCGCTTGTCCGAGCCGAGGATATTGGAGCGGTAGACCAGCCGTTCGGGCTCGCTCATGCCGGCCGCCTTGGCGTCGTCCCAAAGGTTTTGAAGGCGCGCTGGCGCGGTGCTGGACATTGGACCCCTCCCGTAGAGATGTATGGCAGTTATTGAGCACGGGACTAGCTCCCGTAGCTTGCCGCTGTCAATCAGAAACCATCAGAAACCGTCAGCATCGCCACGAAAGTCGCATGATCTGATTGACACTGACAGATTTTGGTGAAAATGAGTCGATCCAGGGAGAGCAAATGCACGAAACCGAACGCCACAGGGTGATCCTTGCCGCTGTCCAGGCGCGGCCGCTGGCGACTGTCGCCGAGCTGGTCGAGATCACCGGCACGTCCGAGGCGACGATCCGCCGCGATATCGCCGCGCTGCATGTCGAGGGCCGCCTGCGCCGGGTGCGCGGCGGCGCCGAGGCGATCAATCCGCCCGAGCAGGGCGGGCTGATGGGTCGGCCGTTCTCGGTCAACGAAACCATTAATATCGCCCAGAAGCGTGCCATCGCCCGCGCCGCCGCCGAGCTCTGCAAGGATGGTGAGCCGATCATCATCAATGGCGGCACCACCACCTACCAGATGGTGCACTACCTGACCGGCCGCCGGCTTTCGGTGTTCACCAACAGCTTTGGCATTGCCGAGTTCCTGATCCACAATTCTCGCAACTCGGTGGTCATCCCCGGCGGCACCATCTATCGCGAGCAGAACGTCATCCTGTCGCCGTTCGGCGGCGTGGTCGCCTCGCACTTTTATGCCAAGCGCATGTTCATCGGCTGCCAGGGTCTGGGCGCGCACGGCCTGATGGAGGCCGATCCGATGGTGGTGCAGTCCGAACTGGCGCTGATCAACCAGGCCGAGGAACTGATCGTCCTCGCCGACAGCTCGAAATTCTCCGGCCGCTCGAGCCTCATTCTGTGCGGACTCGATCGCATCCACTCAGTCATCACCGATAACGGCATCCGCGACGAGGATCGCGCCATGCTGGAAAAGGCGGGCGTCATGCTCACCGTGGTGGAGGCCGCAGAGCAGAAGTCCCAGTCGGTCGCGTGACCGGCTGGCAATAGAAGCGCTGTCAGGAAGGTCGCAGGACCTTTCCGGTTCGAGAGCGCCAACTAAACGACCACGAACCACTCAGGGAGGAATACAATGAGCCTGTTGAAGAAACTGGCAGCTGCCACGGCGCTGACCGCCGTGCTGCTGAGTGCTCCGGCCGCCATGGCCCAGACCAAGATCGCGCTCGTCGTGAAGTCGCTCGGCAACGGCTTTTTCGATGCCGCCAACAAGGGCGCCCAGGAAGCTGCCAAGGAACTCGGCGATGTCGAGGTGATCTATACCGGCCCGACCACGGCGACCGCCGAAGGCCAGATCGAGATCATCAACTCGCTGATCGCCCAGAACGTCAACGCCATCGCGATTTCGGCCAACGATCCGGATGCACTGGTTCCGGCACTGAAGAAGGCGATGGAACGCGGCATCACCGTGATCAGCTGGGATTCGGGCGTCGCGCCTGAGGGCCGTTCGGTGCACCTCAACCCGTCCGACACCAACCTGATCGGCGAGACCATCATCAAGCTGGCCGCCGACTATCTGCCGGATGGCGGCGATGTGGCGATCCTGTCGGCCTCCTCCACCGCGACCAACCAGAACGCCTGGATCGAAGCGGCCAAGAAAGTGCTGCCCGAGAAGTTCCCCAAGATCAACCTCGTCGCCACCGTCTACGGCGACGACGACTCGGTGAAATCCACCAACGAAGCCAAGGGCCTGATCGCCTCCTACCCGAACCTCAAGGCGATCATCGCCCCGACCACCGTCGGCGTCGTTGCCGCCGCGCAGGTGGTGACCGATGACAACCTGATCGGCAAGATCAACGTCACTGGCCTGGCGCTCCCGTCCGAGTTCAAGCAGTTCATCGACAACGGCGCTTCGCAGGCCGTGGCGCTGTGGAACCCGATCGACCTCGGCTACTCGGCCGTGCAGATCGCCTACCAGCTCGCGACCAAGAAGGCCGAAGCCAAGCCCGGCGCCACCATCTCGATCGGCCGCGTCGGCTCGATCACCCTGGACGACACCAACTCGGCCGCCATGGCCGCGCCGTTCCAGTTCGACAAGTCGAACATTGAAGAGTTCTCGAAGATCTATTGATCCGAGGATGTAGGCGCCCGGCGGCTCTGGTCGCCGGGCTTTCTGTTTCGTGGCCCGGCCCCTCATCCGGCGCTACGCGCCACCTTCTCCCCGACGGGGAGAAGAATCCCGAGAGGCCGGAGCCAGGCACCATTCCTCTCCCCGTCGGGGAGAGGGTGGATCGCGCGAAGCGCGAGACGGGTGAGGGGTTCACCCACAGAAGTGAGATAAATGTCCCAACCCAAGCTCACCCTTTCCGGCGTCACCAAGTCCTTTCCCGGCGTGCGGGCGCTGCATGAGGTGAGCCTCGAGCTCTATCCGGGAGAGGTGACCGCGCTGATCGGCGAGAACGGCGCCGGCAAGTCGACGCTGGTGAAAGTCCTCACCGGCATCTACCAGCCCGATGCCGGCGAGATCGTGCTCGACGGCAAGCCGGTAAGCCTCAGCTCCGCCCACAAGGCGTTCGAGCTCGGCATCACCGCCATCCACCAGGAAACCGTGCTGTTCGACGATCTGAGCGTTGCCGAGAACATCTACCTGGGCCATGCGCCAAAAACCCGCTTCGGCACCATCGACTGGACGCTGATGCGCAGCAATGCCCGCCGCGTGCTCTCCGACATGGGCGCCGGCCACATCGATGCCGAGGCCCGGTTGCGCGACCTGTCGATCGCCAACAAGCACCTCGTCGCGGTCGCCCGCGCCATGTCGATCGACGCCGAAGTGGTGATCATGGACGAGCCGACTGCGGCGCTCTCCCACAAGGAGATCGAGGACCTGTTCGTCCTCATCGAGCTCTTGAAGGAGGACGGCAAGGCCGTGCTGTTCATCAGCCACAAGTTCGACGAGATCTACCGCATCGCCGACCGCTTCACCGTGTTCCGCGACGGCGAGATGGTCGGCAAGGGCCTGATCGGCGAGACGCCGCAGAACGACATTATCCGCATGATGGTCGGCCGCTCGGTCGATCACATCTTCCCCCAGCGGGCTCCGGCCATCGGCGACACGGTGCTGAAGCTCGATGGCCTGAGCCACCCCACCGAGTTCGACGATATCGGCTTCGAGCTCCGGCGCGGCGAGATCCTCGGCTTTTACGGCCTCGTCGGCGCCGGCCGCTCCGAGGTGATGCAGGCGATCTTCGGGCTGACCCGGACGTCACGTGGCGCGATGACGCTCGACGGCGCGCCGTTCGAGCCGCGCTCACCCGCCGACGCCATCGCAGCGGGCATCGTCTATGTGCCCGAGGAGCGCGGCAAGCAGGGCGTCGTGGTCGACCTGCCGATCGTCCAGAACGTCTCGCTGCCCTCGCTCAAGAAGACGTCGCGCCAGGGCTTTCTGCGGATGGCCGAGGAGTTTGCGCTGACCCGAAAATATACCGAGCGGCTCGACCTGCGCGCCGCCTCGCTGAGCCAGAACGCCGGCACGCTGTCGGGCGGCAACCAGCAGAAGGTGGTGATCGCCAAGTGGCTGGCGACGCAACCCAAGGTGATCATCCTCGACGAGCCGACCAAGGGCATCGATATCGGCTCCAAGGCCGCCGTCCACGCCTTCATGGCCGAACTGGTGGCCGAGGGGCTGGCGGTGATCATGGTCTCGTCCGAACTGCCCGAAGTGATGGGCATGTCCGACCGCGTCGTGGTGATGCGCGCCGGCCGCATCGACGCCGTGCTCGACAACCGGGACCTGACCGCCGACGGCCTGGTCAAGCGCGCCATCGGCGCCCATGAGGTGGCGGCATGATGCGCAACATCTTTGCGCTCGCGCCGCGCGTGCTGCGTCTTCGCGAGTTCTGGCTCGCCATCGGCATCGCCGTGATGATCGGCGCCATCGCCACCCGCGCCCCGAGCTTTGCTGCTCCGGCCAATCTTGCCGATATCTTCAACAACACCGCCATCCTGATGATCCTGGCGCTCGGCCAGATGGTGGTGATCCTGACCCGCTCGATCGACCTGTCGATTGCCGCCAACGTGGCGCTCTCGGGCATGGTCATCGCCCTGCTCAATTCCACCATGCCGTGGATCCCGGTGCCGCTGCTGATCGTCGCGGCGCCGCTGCTCGGGCTGGCGCTCGGCGCCATCAACGGCTTCCTCGTCTGGAAGCTCGATATCCCGGCGATCGTCGTAACGCTGGGCACCCTCACCATCTATCGCGGCACCACCTTTCTGGTCGCTGGCGGGCAGTGGGTGAACGCCGCCGAGATGACGCCTGACTTCATTTCCATCACCCGCCTTGAACTGCTCGGCCTGCCGCTGCTCAGCTGGTCCGCGGTGCTCATTGCCGCCGCCTTCTATGTGCTGATGACCCGCACACCGATCGGCCGCTCGATCTACGCCATTGGCGTCAACCCGACCGCCTCGGTCTATGCCGGCATCAACGTGGGGCGCACCAAGTTCATCGCCTTCTGTATCTCGGGGCTCGTCGCCGGGCTCTGCGGCTACCTCTGGGTGTCGCGTTACGTCATCGCCTCCTCCGAAACGGCAGTGGGCTATGAGCTGCAGGTGATCGCCGCCTGCGTTATCGGCGGCGTCTCGATCGCCGGTGGCGTCGGTACGGTCGGCAGTGCACTGCTCGGGGCGCTGTTCCTCGGCGTCATCAGCTCGGCTTTGCCGGTGATCGGTGTCTCACCGTTCTGGCAGATGGCCATTTCGGGCGCCGCGATCATCCTCGCCGTCATCCTCAACGCCCGCGCCGGCAAGAAGACCGGCCGCATCATTCTGAAGCGGGCGGAGGGAGGCGCAGCATGATGCACTGCTCGCTTGCCACCCACCGGGTCATTCCCGCGAAAGCGGGAACCTCCGTTTACCGGACCCTCGGCGCGCGCGAAAACAGAGTTTCCCGCTTTCGCGGGAATGACACCGCGTTTGGGGCTGGCCCCTTGGATTTCCTGAAGTGAACGACCAGACCCCCACCACCCGCCACGTTCCGGATCGGCTCGACAATCCGCTGCGCTCGGCGCTGTTCAGCTGGCCCAGTCTGCTGCTCGTCGTCGCGGTGGCGATCTTTATCGTCAACTCGCTGGCTTCGCCCTATTTCCTGTCGCCCTGGTCGCTCAGCGATGCGACCTTCAACTTCACCGAGAAGGCGCTGATCGCGCTCGCCATGGCGCTGCTGATCATCTCGGGCGAGATCGATCTGTCGGTCGCGGCAATCATCGCACTGGCCTCGACGGCGATGGGCTTTGCGCTGCAGTTCGGCATCGATACGCCGGGGCTTGTCGCCATCGGCATCGGCACGGGGCTCGCCTGCGGTGCCTTTAACGGCTTCCTCGTCACCCGGCTGGGGTTGCCTTCGATCGTCGTCACCATCGGCACGATGAGCCTGTTCCGCGGCATCAGCTTCATCGTCCTGGGCGACCAGGCCTTCAAGGGCTACCCCGAAAGCTTCGCCTTTTTCGGCCAGGGCTATGTCTGGTGGGTGGTGTCGTTCGAGTTCGTGCTCTTTATCGCAGCGGCCGCCATCTACTACGTGGCGCTGCACCGGACGAGCTTCGGCCGCCGCATCTTCGTCATCGGCAACAATGCGACCGCCGCCCAGTTCTCCGGCGTCCGCGTCGAGCGCGTCAAGTTCGTGCTGTTCTGTCTGACCGGGCTGATGGCCGGCATCGCCTCGGTGCTGCTGACCAGCCGCCTCGGCTCCACCCGTCCGTCGATCGCCCAGGGCTGGGAACTCGAGGTCATCACCATGGTTGTACTGGGTGGCGTCTCCATCCTTGGCGGCGCCGGTTCGATCGTCGGGGTGGTGATCGCCGCCTTCATCATGGGGCTTGTCACCTTCGGCCTCGGGCTCTTGAATGTCCCCGGTATCGTCATGTCGATCTTTATCGGACTGTTGCTCATCGTGGTGATCGCCCTGCCCATCGTCTACCGGATGGTTCGCAAGTGACCGTCAGCACCGTCGGGGTCATCGACATTGGCAAGTCCAATGCGAAAGTGGCGGTCGTCGATCTCGACAGCCGCACCGAGATCGCTGTGCGCAAGCGGCCGAATACTGTGCTGCGCGACGGCAAGTATCCGCATTTCGACATCGACGGCCTCTGGGACTTCGTCATCGGCGCATTGCGCGAGCTCAACGCCGAGTTCCCGCTCGACGCCATCAGCGTCACCACCCATGGCGCCTCGGCGGCGCTGCTCGACGCCGATGGCGAACTGTCGCTGCCGGTGCTCGATTACGAGTTCGCCGGTCCCGACCAGTTCTGGGGTGAGTACGACCGGGCCCGTCCGGATTTCTCCGAGAGCTTCACCCCGCGGCTGCCCGGCGGGCTCAATGTCGGAGCGCAGCTGTTCTGGCAGGCGCGGGCCTTTCCCGCCGAATTCGCCCGCACCCGCTGGATCCTGACCTATCCGCAATACTGGTCGTTCCGGCTGACCGGTGTCGCCGCCGAGGAGATCACCTCGCTCGGCTGCCACACCGACCTGTGGGACTTCACCACCAACCTCTATTCGTCGCTGGTGATGAAACAGGGGTGGCTCGAAAAGTTCGCCGAGGTGCGGCCGGCCTCCGACGTGCTCGGCGTGACCTTGCCCGAAGTGACGGCGGCGCTGGGGCTCAAGCGCCCGCTGCCGGTCTATTCCGGCATCCACGATTCCAACGCTTCGCTGCTGCCGCATCTCCTCGAGCGCGATCCGCCATTCGGGCTGGTCTCGACCGGGACCTGGGTGATCGTCGCTTCGCCCGGCGGCGACATCGACAATCTCGACCTCAAGCGCGACTGCCTCGCCAATATCGATGCGCTGGGCCGTCCGGTGCCGTCGGCGCGCTTCATGGGCGGGCGCGAATTCGAGATGCTGACCACGCCGCGCGAGCCCTCGGCCGAGACCATCGAGCGGGTACTGAACAAGGCGATCCTCCTGACCCCGTCGGTGGTGCAGGGTTCGGGCCCGTTCCCCGGGCGAGAGGCACAGTGGAGCCAGCCACGCGAAACGCTCGGCGATGACGAGGTCTATGTCGTGACCTCGTTCTACCTGGCGATGATGACAGCCGAATGCCTCAGGCTGACCGGCGCCGAGAACCACACGGTGGTCGAGGGACCATTCGCCGGCAACGCGCTCTATCTGCGGATGCTGGCGGCGGCGACCGGGCGGCCGGTGGAGCCGGTAAAGCGCAGCGCCACTGGCACCTCGATCGGCGCGGCGCTGCTGGCGCGAATGGATCGGCCGCGGCCCGACGGACATGCGCCGGTGCTGGTCGAGGGGGATGCTACGGCGGCAGCGTATGCGGCGGCGTGGCGAAAGCTGGTGAGCTAGCGTCCCCTCTCCCCTCTGGGGAGAGGGTTAGGGTGAGGGGTAGCCAAGCACTCCGAAGAGTGGTTAGCGCTTCAATTGCTCACGCATGGTCCGGTGCGCTTGGCGCCCCTCACCCCAGCCCTCTCCCCAGAGGGGCGAGGGGGCGCGGTGGCACTGCCGGTGCAACACCTGCGGCGAGCGCTTCACGGATCACGCTTCCGGACGCAGTGCGTCGCGGACGGCCGCCTCGGCGGCTTCGATCGATGCAAACACCTGGCCATCCACTCCGAACGCGTCGAGCTTGACGGCGAGGAAGCGGAAACCGGCATCGTGCGCGACCAGGACGCCCTTTGGTTCACCGTCGATATCGACAGCTATGGGCTTGGCGCTATGTGGCTTTTCGAAGTGGGCATGCTGCATGGAATGACCTCCATCGGCACGTCTCTGGGGACGGCCGGGGTGTTACCTGAACTGTGAGACGAATGGGTGACAGAGGTCACATTCGTTTGGGTCGGTAACACCCGTTGGAGCGATCTACCCATTTACCAATAAGCCCGGTTTGGAGAGTGGTGCGAATAGCGAAGTGCATGTTCGTCTCCTTCCGGCGGCCGATGGCCTGGGTGATTCCAATGCGGACGAGACTAGCTCGTCGCCCGCAGCTTTTGTGTGGCGAAGCTGAGTCCGCCATCGGGTACTTGTACGGCGTCGAGGCCCCGAGGTCTATCCGGCTTTCGTCGACGCTGGCGGAAAGATAGGTGAGCCTCGGCGGTTTCGCCAGCCCCAGCCGTTCCAAATAGCTAGCATGAAAGCGAAATTTCCTGCCCGGCAGATTCGATCGGACGAAAACTTCAGAGCGTGGCGAGCAGCGCCTCCCCGCGCGGCGACAGCCGGTAGCCGACTTCGAGGCTGATGGTTAGCCCGAGCGCCTTGAGCTTGCGGATGTTGAGCTTGAACTCGGCTCGCTCTATGCCGGCGCTTTCGGCGAGCGTGGTGGAGACGATGCCGGGATGGTCGGCGATCAGTTGCAGTGCCTGTTTCGTCCACGGCGCCGGCGCCGCCTTGTCGAGCTTCAGCAACCTGACTGCCAGCGTCTCCAACTCGAGAGCATCTGGTTCGGCTTCGCGCAGCGCCTCGCGCGGGTCGGGTCCGGCGGGGTGGAGGCGAATACGGTAGCAGGTGCCCTGCTGCGCCTCGAACATGGCGATGACGCCAGCCCGGTCCTTGTAGCCGGCAGCGCGCGCCTCGTCCTCGGTGACTTCGCCCGGCTCGATCGCTTCGACCGAATCGATGCCGACCATGCCGAGCGCCGTCCGTACCGTACCGCCGGGCTTCACCGTCGGCTTCTTCCAGCGGCGGAAGGCCAGCGTGCACTGGCCGCCAAAAATGGCTTCGAGGTCTTTGGTGCGGAACAGCATGGGCCGAACTCTACCCGGAGTTTCACTCGACGCAACGGTTGCTACGAAAGTATGCCAACCGGATAAGGGGCGTGGGCTTCCCGCCTTGAAATCGATTGCATAACATGTTGAGCTACGCCTGAGCGGATCCTGGGGGAGCATCGCCGCTCACCCAAAATGCCTCGCGAGTAGGCACCATCCGTTCGAGGGAGGACATCGTTGGCCGATACGGAGACGCGCGACAACAAGCGCGCCAAGGCTCGCCAGCCGCGTCGCGCCGCCGGCAAGCCGGGCGGCAAACCGACCCTGCGCACCATTGCCGAAATGACCGGGCTCGCCATCACCACGATTTCGCGGGCCCTCAACAACGCCCCGGAGCTGTCCGAGGAAACCCGCGTCCGGGTGCAGAAGATCGCAGCCGAGGTCGGCTATGTGCCCGACCGCACGGCCCTGAGGCTGAAGACCGGGCGCACCCATGTGGTCAGCCTGATTCTCGACCCGCATGATGAAATCCTCGGCTTCGGCCAGTCGATGGTGTCGGGGCTGACCGAGGCGTTGCGCGGCACGCCCTATCATCTGGTCATCACCCCGATGTTCACCGGCGGCGCGCCGATCGACCCGATCCGCTATATCCTGCGTAACAAGGCAGCGGACGGAGTGATCTTCTCGCGCACCCAGCCGGACGACGACCGGGTGAAGCTGTTGATGGAAGAGAACTTCCCCTTCGTCTCGCATGGCCGCACGGCTTTCCCCTCGGCCCACCCCTATGTCGACTACGACAACTATGCCTTCGCCCACCATGCGGTGATGCGGCTCAAGGCCAAGGGCTGCCGCAAGGTGACGATCATCCTGCCGCCCGACCGCTTCAGCTTCGGCCACCACCTGCGCGATGGCTTCATGGCGGCGATCCGCGAGACTGGGCTCGACTATGAAATCATCGATGGCGCGACGCTCGATAACACCGCCGACCAGATCCGCCTTGCCACCATGCGGCGGATCGCCGAACCGGATGCGCCGGACGGCTTCATCTGCACCGGCGATGCCGCGGCTCTGTCGATCATGGCCGGAATCACCGATGCCGGCTTCGAGATCGGCAAGGACGTGCAGATGGTGGTGAAGCAGACCTCCGGCATCTTCAGCCAGGTGCGGCCCAAGGTCGACGCCATCTTCGAGGACACGGCGCTGGCCGGCAAGCAGATGGGCGAACTGCTGCTCCGCCGCATCAATGGCGAACCGGCCGAGCAATTGCAGATCCTGCATGAGCCGGAGATCTGGTTTTAGCGGACGTCGACTGGCTGTAGCGCGTGTGGCCACCCCCACCCTTGATCCCTCCCCACAAGGGGACGCGGTAGCGCCCTGAGGGGAGGGAGATTCGACTGCAAGCTCTCGGTTCCTGCGTCTCCCTCCCCCTTGTGGGGAGGGCAGCAAGGCTTGTGAGCGAAGCGAACTAGCGTCGCTGGGTGGGGGTAGCACCACGCTCAGGGTTTAGCCGGCGCCTACCGCCCACCCTCGATCTTCCGGTGCCGCTGGTTCACCCCGCCCTTGCCATAGGGATAGTCGGCGACTTCGGGGGCGCTGGCGTCGGTGAGCTGCTGAGTGTGCTCGGCATCGAGCTTGAGACCCGCGGCCGCCAGGTTGTCGGCGAGCTGTTCGCGGGTGCGGGCGCCGAGGATCACCGAAGTGACGGCCGGGCGATCGGCGAGCCAGGCGAGCGCCACCCGCGCCATCGGGACACCGAGCGATTTTGCCACCGCTTCGACGGCAGCGATGACGCGCCAGGTCCGTTCCTGCTCATTGCGCGGTCCATACGATTCCTGCCCGCGGTTGGGGTTTTCCCCCAGCCGTGTTGAACCCGTCGGCATCTGGTCGCGCTTGTACTTGCCGGTGAGCCAGCCGCCGCCGAGCGGCGACCAGGGCAGGAGCCCGATATTGGCGTCGAGCGCCGCCGGTACGATCTCGTGCTCGATATCGCGGACCAGGAGGTTGTAGTGCGGCTGCAGCGTGATCGGCGGCGCGAGACCGCCGGCTTTGGCGATCCACGACGCCTTGGTCAGCTGCCAGCCGATGAAGTTGGAAAAGCCGTAATAGCCGATCTTGCCGTTGCGGATGGCGTCGTCGAGGAACCTCAGCGTCTCCTCCAGCGGGGTCAGCGCATCGAAGGCGTGCATCTGGTAGAGGTCGATATGTTCAACCCCGAGCCGGCTCAGCGAGGCGTCGAGCGCCTGGTTGAGATGACGGCGCGACAGCCCCAGATCGTTCGGCCCGTCGCCCATCGGGAAGCGCGCCTTGGTGGTGACCAGCACCTGTTTGGCCGCCTCCGGCCGGGCCTTCAGCCAGCGCCCGACGATCTCTTCCGATGTGCCGGCCGAATAGACGTCGGCGGTGTCGAGGAAATTGCCGCCCGCCGCCACATAGTCGTCCATCAGCTGGAACGATGTCGCCTCATCCGCCTCGGCCCCGAACGTCATGGTGCCCAAGGTCTGCGATGAGACAATGGCGCCGCTATTGCCGAGCTTACGATACTGCATGATTTCCCTCGATCGATTGAATCGCTTCAAGCGACTTCATAGTCGGTGCGGGTGTCATGGTCGAGTTGAACTATCGAAGGGTGGGGGTGGCCATCAGGCTGGCCGCGGCTCAGCCGATGGCGCAGATCCGCGACCCGTCCGACTGCCTTGTGTTCCCGAGGAGCGGGCAGCCTGGCTTGACCATTACTCCGGGATTGCTGGTGTCGAACGGCCGCCATAGGACTTGTCGATCAGGGTGACGTTGTTGCCGTGCAGCCAGCGATAGGGCTCGTGCATGGCGAGAACGCCGCGATCGATCCAGGGCTGGATGAAGCTTTCGAGCGGGGCGGTCAGGTAGTCCGGCTCGTCCTTCCGCTTCAGCAACTGGACATTGTAGTCGAGGATCGCCTCGGTGAACTCCTGCGTATAGCCGCCATTGTCGATGACCTCGAACCGGCCGTGGCAGGGGTAGATGGATCTGGCGTCCATCGCCAGCAGCGAGCGATAGGTCATGATCTGCGCCGCGATTTCGCTGGTCATGGCCGGCGTGTTGAACGTCACCGTGTCCTCCACCGCATCAGCGGCGAGCAGGATCTTGTCCTTGGGCAGGTAGGCGACGAGGTGGCCGAGCTGGTGCACGAAGGTCTCGATCAGCTCGATCTGCAGGTCCTTGAGCCACACCGTCATCCGCCCATCGAACGTGCGGTTCGGCAGCACGACTTCCTTGACGCCGGGATAGTTCGGATCGCCCGCGCCCCAGATCTCGCCGCTCAGCATCTGCGGTGCATAGGCCTGCAGCTTCCAGCGGGTGCGATTGGTCGCGATGATATCGGCGTTCTTATACAGGTAGTTGCCGGCGATGTGGTCGCAGTCCCAGTGCGAGTTGATCACCGAGACATGCTTGATCCCCATCTCGCGGATATAGGCGTCGATGGCTTCCATCTGCTCGCCATAGACCATGGTGTCGAAGACGATGGCGCTGTCGCCGCGGTGCAGCACGTAGTTGCAGACACCGAGCTTCATGTCGATGTTGCCCTTTATCCACTCTGGATAGTCGGCGATGTCGCGGCCATCGTAGAAGCAGATCAGGTAGTCGTTGATGTGCGAAACGCGCAGCTTCGGCACGAAGGGTTCGCGGACGATGTCCGTCTTGCTCGGCATGATGCCTCCGGTCACTTGATGAGATAGGGGCGGTCATCTTCCTGGTCGTGCTTTCGAGGCGGAAAAATCTGCAATCCCCGCCTTCGCGAGGACAGGCATTTTCCTGAAAGCACTCGGCGACGACCGCCCGGATGGTCACTCGGCCCAGCGCACCGAGCCGTAGTCGATATTGCCCGGCGCATAGGCGGCGCGGAGGTCGAGATCGACGAGGCCCTTGGGGGCGACCACCACGTCGTCGACGCCGACCAGCGGGATGAACAGGCCATTGTCGAAATACAGATGCCCTGCCTTCTCGTAGAGCGCGTTGCGCGCCGTGATATCGGTCAGCGTACCGGCTTGCTGCAGCAGCGCATCGGCCTCGGGCAGGCCGCGGCCGTAGAAGTTGATCGGCGCGCCTGAGGCAAAGAAGATGCCTGACTGGTTCTCGGGATGGAGCGCATCCGGGGTCAGCTTGCCGATGTAGAAGTCGGGGCCATCCGGATTGTCCTTGAGCCCGAATGCGGCGCCCTGCGGCAGGATGGTGACAGTGGCGTTGATGCCGATGCTGGCGAGCTGCGCGACCAGCAGGTCGCCGACACGGCCGAGCGCGTTCGACTCTTCGGTGCTGATGCCGATGGTGAGGGTGACCGGCCCCTTGGCCGTGACCGTGGCCTTGGCGGCTTCGAGGTCAGCAGGGAACACGACCGGGGCTACCGGGTCGAGCATGGCCTCGGGATAGACCGACTTGGCCGGATGGCCGAAGGCGCCGAAGGCGTCTGCCACCCAGGTCGCCGGGTTGATGGCGGTGAGGAAGGCCTTGAGGACTTCAGGGTCGGCAAGCGGCCCGGTCGGCTTCACGAAGCCGATGATTTCCGATGTGCTGGGCGCCGCAGTTGCTTCGAGCTCGGGCGGAAGCGAGGCGAGCTGGGCCCACGGGTAGTTGGCGGGAACCGCGTCGGTTTCCTGCGCCTGCAGGTTCAGCACCTGCTGGCCGATATCGGGCACCAGTGGCAGCTCGATGGTCGAGAAGAACGGCGCCTTGCCGTAGTAGCTGTCATTGCGCTCGAGCGTGTAGCCCTGGCCGCGCTCGAAGCTCGTGAGCTTGAACGGCCCGGTGCCGTCGGCGTTGCTGTCGAGCCACGCGCCAGCCGCCTTGCCACCGCCATTGTCGGCGAGCGCCTTGGGGCTGATGACCTTGGGGCCCCAGGGGCTCGCGAAACTGTCGAGCAGCGAGGGCTGCGGCATGCCGAGCGTGATGACGACGGTCTTGTCGTCCGGTGCGGCGATGTCCTTCACGTTCCACAGGAAGTAGCTGAGGATCAGCTCGCTGTCGCGGCGACGCTCGAACGAGGTTTTGACCGCTGCGGCGTTGAATGGGGTGCCATCATGGAAGCTCGCGCCCTCGACGAGATTGAACGTGTAGGTGAGGCCATCGTCCGAGATGGTCCAGTCCTTGGCGAGGAGGCCGCGGATTTCGGCGCTGCCCGGCACGTATTCGACGAGACCCTCGTAGACATTGTTGATGGCGGCGAGGCCGTCCATCTCGAAGGCATTGTCCGGATCGAACGAGTCGAAGTCGGTGGCGATCGGCAGGCGCAGGGTTTCCTGGGCCTGGACAGCGCCAGCGGACAGGATGGCGAGAAGTGCAGCGCCGGCAAGCAGCCGGCCCGTGACGTGGCTGAATGGTTTCATTGTTGACGACATGAGTCGCTCCCTTGAACAGGGATCGACGGACCATCGTCGCCAATCCCTTGGCTTACGAGGTCTCCCGGGCTTTTGTCCCGCCGTGCGTCCGGCGGACTGTGGCGCCCGCCGGTGGCAGCTCTCGGACCAGACACGCAAAAAGCGTCGGAACCCTAGCCACCAGTCTCGGGGATGACGATGCAAGGGTCATGCCAGTGGTGTGGAATAGGTAAGGGGTTGGAATTGCTGACGATTGCGACCGCGATGGGCGACATCAGCGGTTAGATATGACCAAAAAATATGCGGTAGAGCAAATCTGCACAATTGTAAGGCGTGATGTGGCTCGTTGTATGACGAGATGGTGCAGTGGTCCTCCCCTGCGCAGCGGGGAGGACCACTGAGAGACCGAGGCTTACTAAAGCGCGATCCGCGGGTCCGCCACCGACTGCAGCACTTCCACCAGCATCGTGACGAGGATGTAGAACGCCCCGAACACCATGGCGATGCCGAGCACCGCCGGCAGGTCGGAACTCCCGAACGACTGCACGGTGTAAAGACCGAGTCCCGGCCACGAGAAGATGCGCTCGACGATCAGGAGGTTCCCGTACAGCAGGCCGACCTGCAGCCCGAGCATGGCGAGCGGGGCCGAGGCGGCGTTGCGCAGGCCGTGGCGGAAGAAGATGCGGCCGCCGCTGAGGCCCTTGCCGCGCGCGGTGCGGATATAGGGTTGGCGCATCACATCGACGAGTGCCGAGTTGAGCGAGCGACCCACCGAAATGGCGATCGGGACCGACAGGGCCAGTGCCGGCAGGAAGAGGTGCCAGATGGCATTGAGGGCGATGTCGGGACGTCCCAGCAGCAGCCCGTCGAGGACGAAGAAGCCGGTCGGTCCGGTGAAGCGGCGGATGTCGAGGCGACCGCTGCCGGGGAACCAGCCGAGCTTGAACCAGAGGAAATAGGCGAGCAGCAGCGCGGTCAGGAAGATCGGGAACGAGCCTGCCGCCAGCATGCCGAGCCGTACGCCGCCCGAGCGGGTCATCGTCGTCTGCGCAAAGGCGAGGAGGAACGCGAAGCTGGTGCCCAGCAGCATGGCGAAGACGATCAGCTCGAGCGAGGCCGGACCGTATTTCAGCACATCGGCGGCGATCGGCTGCCGGGTGCGGATCGAGGTGCCGAGATCGCCCTGTGCGAGGCGGCTCATGAACTGCCCGTATTGCACCAGCAGCGGCTGATCGAGGCCGAGTTCGGCGCGGATGCGCTCGATCGTTTCGACCGGCGCCGAGGGGCCGGCAAGGGCGCGGGCCGGGTCAGCCGGAATGATCGCCTGGAGGCAGAAGACGATGAAGCTCATCACCACGAGGACGAGGACGAGGCCGCCGAGGCGTTTGGCGAGATATGCCAGCATGTCATGCACCTCGAAGGGCGGAGCGGATGCCGTCGCCGGCGAGGTTGGCGAGGATCGACATTACGAAGATCACCAGCGCCGGGATGATGGGCAGCCACCAGTAGACGGTGAGGCTGTCGACCGAGCGTGAGGTCATGGCGCCGAGTTCGGGGGCCGGGGCGGGGAGGCCGAGGCCGAGGAAGGAGATCACCGACAGGGTCAGGATGATGTTGGCGACATCGAGCGTCGCCGCCACCGCCAGCGCCGGCACCGCCCCCGGCAAGAGGTAGCGCAACATCAGGCGCGAGCCCTTCACCCCGGCGATGCGGGCTGCCTCGACATGCGGCCGGGCCCGGATGCGGCGGACTTCGTCGCGGGCCATGCGGGCATACCACGGCCACCAGAAGATGGTGATGGCGATCATGGTGTTGATGAGGCCGGGCCCGAGCGCCGCGACGACAGCGAGGGCGATCAGCGTCGAGGGGAGCACGAGGAACAGCTCCACCACTCGCTGCAGCAGCGCATCGACCCAGCCGCCGACCATGCCGGCGAAGACGCCGATCACCGTGCCGATGAGCAAGGCGATGCCGATGACGGCGAGGCCCGGGAGCCAAGTGTAGCGGACACCGAGGACGACGCGCGAGAACAGGTCGCGGCCGATTTCGTCGGTGCCGAACCAGTGCGCGGCGTCGGGCGGCAGGTAGGCGGCGGCGACGCGCAGCATCGGGTCGTAGGGTACGAAAAACGGGCCAAAGATGGCGACGAGCGTGATGACGAACACACCGGCAAGGCCGATGCGTTCGAGCCAGCCGACGCGGCGGAGCCACGCGAAGGCGGGGGGTGCGGTGGGGGCGGAGAGTTCGGTTGCGAGGGCCATTGTCGGTCTCGGTCAGCTGGCTAGAGCATCTGATTGGTCGCGCTCTCGAGGTGGAAAAGTCTGCAACTTTTCCTGAGAGCCCCCCAAGCGCGGCACGGCGCCGACCAGCATTTTCGTGTAGGGTGCTTGCGGGGCGGAAATGACCTGATCAGCCTCGCCGACTTCGACGAGATGGCCTTTCTCCAGCACCGCGATGCGGTCGGCGATAAGCCGGGCAGCGGCGAGATCGTGGGTAACGAACAGCATGGCCATGCCCATGGAGCGGCGGAGGCTCCCGAGGAGGTTGAGCGTCTGCGCCGCGAGGGAAACGTCCATAGCGCTGATCGGCTCGTCGCAGAGCAGCAGCTTTGGCGGCACGACCACGGCGCGGGCGACGGTGATGCGCTGGCACTGGCCGCCAGAAAGTTCGCTCGGCAGGGCGTGCTGCAGCGCCGGATCGACGCCAACAAGCTTCAGCGCTTCAGCGATCTTCTTGTCCTGCTCATGCCGGCTAAGCCCCAGCGGGCGGAGGCGGTCGCGGATCTGTTCGCCGACGGTCAGCCAGGGTGTAAGTGCCGCGACGGCATCCTGAAACACCACTTGCGGCGGGATGCCGCCGAACCATGATACGTCGCCTTCGTCGGGGGCGAGGAGGCCCGCCGCGATGCGGAGCAGGGTGGATTTGCCCGAGCCACTTTCACCGACGAGCGCGACGCACTCGCCCTGCTGGATCCTGAGGTCGATGCCGGCGAGGACCTGGGTCTGGCGGGCAGGACGTAGGATCCCGCGTTTCGGGCCGAAGCTCTTCTCGATGCGGTAGAGCTCGAGCGCGTTGGCTTCGCTCGCCGATGCCTCGGGCCAGCTCGGAGCTTCGCGGACGCGGGCGAGCAGGTCCGGCACCCGATTGGATTGGAAGCACGCGACCTGTCGCCCATCCTGCCGGCGCACCAGGTCCGGCTTGCGCTCGGAGCACTCGGCTTCGGCAAGGGGGCAGCGGGTGACGTAGTTGCAGTGCGCGCCGCTCGGCCGCGCCCGCAGCTGCTCGGAGGCGAGCGTCCCAAGCTGGCGGCTGCGGTCGGAATCGAGATCGAAGCGGGCGGCGAGGAGGCCCGCCGAGTAAGGGTGCGACGGCGCGGCGATCAGCGCGCGGGTGTGCCCGACTTCGGCAACGCGCCCGCCATAAAGCACCATCACCCGGTCGGCGAGTTCGGCGGCGACAGCGAGGTCGTGCGTGATGAAGAGCGTGGCGGTGTTGTGCTCACGGGCGAGATCGCGGAGCAGGGTGAGGATCTGCGCCTGCACCGTGACATCGAGTGCAGTCGTCGGCTCGTCGGCGATCAGCACGCGCGGCTTTGCCGCCATGCTCATCGCGATCAGCACGCGCTGGCGCTGGCCGCCCGACAGGCGGTGCGGCATGTCGGCGGCAATACGCCTGGGGTTGGGCAGGCCGGTGCGGGCGAGCCACTCGAGCACTTCGTCGGCGCTGAGCCCGCTCTCACGCAACTGCGCGCCGATGCTCATCGTGGGGTTGAGCGCGCCCATCGGATCCTGTGGGACAGCGCGGACGAGGCTAAGTCGGAGGTCGCGCAACTCACGCGGCCTGGCGCCGACGATCTCGCGCCCGGCGAGGCGGATGCTGCCAGATATCTCGGGCTGCGCTTCGGCTGGCAGGAGCCCCTGCAGCGTCAGGCCGATGGTGGACTTGCCGGAGCCGCTCTCGCCGACGAGCGCCACGACTTCGCCCGGGGCGAGATCGAAGTCGATGCCGTCGAGCACAGTGCTGGCGCGGCCATCGCGGCTGAGGCGGACGTGGAGGCCGCGGATGGAAAGAACAGGGGCTTCGGGTTCGGTCGCTGGAAGAGTCATCGCTCCCTCACGTTGAGGGATGACGAGACGCTGCGCTCGCCAATCCCTTGGCTAACGAGGTCTCCCGGGCTTTTGTCCCGCCGTGCACCTGGCGGGATGTCTCTCCCGGCCAGTGGCAGCTCTCGGACCAGCCGCGCCGAAGCGCCGGAACCCTAGCCACCAACTCTCAGCTAGTGAAGCAAGCTCCGTGCCAGGCGGGAACGGCCAGAAACTATGGAATTATGCGGGTCGACACATCCACGCTGCTCCAATTCTGAGCAACGCACATCGCCTTGCTTATTGGATTGGCATAACGGCCGGCAGCCGACAGCAACTGGATGCCTTGGCGCTACCCCTCGATTTCCTCGCGCAGGGCTTCGAGTTCCAGCCATTCGTCCTCAGCCTTGCCGAGCGCTGCCTGGGCCTTCTCCAGCACCTTGCCGGTGTCGGTGAACTTCTGCGGGTCGCGGGCATAGAGGTTGCCATCGGCCAGTACTGCATTGAGCTTGGCGATCTCGGCTTCGAGCCTGGCGATCTCCTTGGGCAGGGTCTCGAGCGCATGCTTCTGCTTGAAGCTGAGCTTCTGCTTGGCGGCGGGGTGCGAGCTGGTCTGCGGCAGTGCTGCCTGGCGTCCGCCCTTCGGCTTCGGGGCGCTGGCGGGCGCCGTGACACCATAGCCGCGCTGGCTCACCATGTCGGAATAGCCGCCCGGGTACTCGGTCCATTGCCCGCCGCCATCCGACACCACCACCGAGGTGGCGACGCGGTCGAGGAAATCGCGGTCGTGGCTGACGACGATCACTGTGCCCGGGTAGTCGGCCAGCATTTCCTGTAAGAGGTCGAGCGTTTCGAGGTCGAGGTCGTTGGTCGGTTCATCCAGCACCAGCACGTTCGAGGGCAGCGACAGCACCCGCGCCAGCACCAGCCGGCCACGCTCGCCGCCTGACAGCTTGCTGACAGCGGTGCCGGCCTGCTCGGGGCCGAACAGGAAGTCCTTCAGATAGCCCATGAAGTGCTTGGGCTGGCCGTTGATGACGAGGGTATCCGAGCCGCCGCCGGTCACTGCCTCCTTGAGCGTCATGTCGGCGCTGAGCGTGGCGCGGCGCTGGTCGAGGCTGGCGAGTTCGAGGTTGGCGCCGAGCCGCACCGTGCCGCTGTCGGGCGGCAGCTCGCCGGTCAACAGCTTGATCAGGGTGGTCTTGCCCGCGCCATTGGCGCCGATGATCCCCAGCCGGTCGCCCCGGATCACCCTTGTGGTGAAATCCTTGACGATGACCCGCTCGCCAAAGGCCTTCGAGATATCCTTGGCCTCCATCACCATCTTGCCCGAGGTCTCGCCCTCGGCGACCGAGATCTTCACCTCGCCGACGCCGCGCTTCAGGTCGCGCCGTTCCTGGCGCAGCGCGAACAGCCCGTCGAGCCGGCGCACGTTGCGCTTGCGCCGGGCGGTGACGCCATAAGTCAGCCAGTGTTCTTCGCGGACGATCTGCCGGTCGAGCTTGTGCCGGGCGGTTTCCTCCTCCTCCAGCACCTGGTCGCGCCATTCCTCGAAGCCGCCGAACCCCTTGTCGAGGCGGCGGGTGACGCCGCGGTCGAGCCAGACGGTCGAGCGGGTGAGGTCGGCGAGAAAGCGCCGGTCGTGGCTGATGATCACCAGCGCCGAGCGGATGCTGGAAAGCTCGTTCTCCAGCCACTCGATGGCCGGCAGGTCGAGGTGGTTGGTCGGCTCATCGAGCAGGATAATGTCCGGTTCGGGGGCCAGCACCCGGGCCAGGGCGGCGCGGCGCGCCTCGCCGCCGGAGAGTCGATGTGGCTCCTCGTTGCCGGTGAGGCCGAGCGCGTTGAGCAGGTAGGTGGCGCGGTAATGGTCGTCGCCTGCCTGCATGCCGGCTTCGACATAGGCAAGCACGTTGGGGTAGCCCGAGAGGTCCGGCTCCTGCGGCAGGTAGCGGATGGTGGCGCCCGGCTGCAGGAAGCGGCGGCCGCCATCGGGCTCGATTTCGCCGGCGGCGATCTTCAGCAGCGTCGATTTGCCGGAGCCGTTGCGACCGACCAGCGCCACCTTCTCGCCCGGCAGCAGCGACAGCTCGGCGCCCTCCAGCAGCTCGCTGGAGCCGAGGCGCAGGCGGATTTGCTGCAGGAAGAGAATGGGCGCGGCGGCCATTGGTTAGTCCGGGTTCAGTGGGTTCGGGGGCATAGAGCATGGGGGCGCCGCGAGATCAACGCGGGGCCCGAAGCGCTTTCAGGAAAATGCCTGTCCTCGCGAAGGCGGGGATTGCAGATTTTTCCAGCTCGAAAGCGCGACAAATCAAGACGGGTGCAGGTGGCAAAGATGAATGAACCGAGCCTGACGACCAGAGTCACAAGCCGTTCAACTGCCACTTGGCAAAAGCGCCCGGCCTCGGGCTTCGGGGCAGGTCGGGCAGGTGAGCGAGGGCCATGGGTTTGGGCCTTTGTCCGTCTGCCGGCAACCCCAGAGAGAGAGAGACTGGGTTCCGCCGCACGATCAACGCCCTTCGGGTCGGGCGCGTGTGGCGAAAGGGCGGATGCCGGACGGTTGGAGTCGGTCCGGCATCCGCCGCTAAGTCAGAGGGTTCAGTGCGCCGCTTCGCGGATCAGCACCGGCTCCATATCTTCGAACTTGAGGCCAAGCCGATCCCGCAACGACCGCCGCTTCGAAGCGAGGTCGGCGATAGTGTAGCTCTCGAGCACGTTGAAAAACGCGCCCAGTGCCTCGCGCAACGCCGCATTGACGTCGCAGCTGTCGGCCAAGGGGCAGGTCACGTCGCCATCCTCGAAGCACTCGGCCATCGAGAAGCTCTCTTCGGTAAGGCGGACGGTGTCGAGCAGGGTGATCTCTTCGGCCGGACGGCCGAGCTTGATGCCGCCGCGGCGGCCGCGCACCGTCTCGATCAGGCCGTTTTCAACCAGCGGCTTGATCAGCTTGAACAGGAACAGTTCCGAAATCGCATGTGCCTTGGCGATGTCGGCGACCCGGCTGAGGCCGGGCGCATTGACCGCACAATAGATCAGAGTGCGGATGGCGTAGTTGGACTGGCGAGTCAGTCTCATCGAATCTCCGATTCGGCGCGTCACGCCGACTTCTTGCTGCTTCCCCACGCAAAGCCCCGGATACCGGGCAATCTTTTGCGGCTGGATGGGGTCTGGAACCGCCCACAGTTTATAACGGTTCTAAACTTAGTCAAGAAAACATGACGCCTGCGTTCAGGATTGTGCCGGCGGGGGAGATCGGCCCGCCCGCACAACATGGTCACTTGTCGAGATAGGGCCGGTGCAGCGCCAGGTCAGGCTCGCTGAGGCGATCCTGCGCGGTAAAGTTCTGGTGCCAGTAGGGGTAGGGGAGGTTCGGCTGGCTGACCGCGTCGAGTCTGCCCAGTTCCTCGGCGGTGAGCTGCAGCTCGGCGGCTTTCAGGTTGTCCTCGAACTGCTCGATATTGCGGCCGCCGACGATCACCGAGGCAACGATCGGCTTACTCAACAGCCAGGCCAGCGACACCTGCGCGCCGGAGACGCCATGCGCGCTGGCCACTTCGTTGACCACATCGACGATCTTCCACAGGTGCTCCGGATCATAGATCGGCGGCTCCTTGAAGCCGCGCACCTGCCGGCCATCGCTCGGCTTCGAGTTGCGGGTGTACTTGCCCGACAGCCACCCGCCGGCCAGCGGCGACCACACCAGCACCGAAACGCCCTGGTCGAGCCCGGCCGGGATCAGCTCGAACTCGGCCTCACGCGAATGCAGCGTGTAGTGGATCTGCTGGGAGACGAAGCGCTGGTAGTTGCGCTCGTTCGAGGTGGCGAGCGCCTTCATCAGGTGCCAGGCCGAATAGTTCGAGCAGCCGATATAGCGGACCTTGCCCGAGCGGACGAGCGTATCGAGCGCCTCCAGCGTTTCCTCGAGCGGCGTCTGCCCGTCCCACTCATGCACCTGGTAGAGGTCGATGACGTCGGTCTTCATCCGTTTGAGCGACGCTTCCGCCTCGCGGATGATGTGCCAGCGGCTGAGGCCGCGATCATTGGGCCCCTTGCCGCGTGGGAAGCGCACCTTGGTGGCGATCAGCAGCCGATCACGCCGGCCATCGGTCAGCGCCTCGCCGATGATCGTCTCCGAGACGCTCCCCGAATAGACATTGGCGGTGTCGATCAGGTTGACGCCATGGTCGAGGCAGAGGTCGATCTGGCGCTGCGCCTCCTTGACGTTGGTATCGCCCCACAACCCATCGCCGCCGAACGTCGCCGTGCCGATCGACAGCGACGAGACCTTGAGGCCGGAACGGCCGAGCAATCGATAGTCCATGCTACCCTCCAGGAAATGTCGGCGCGGACCCTAAACCAGCGCGATGACAATGGGGAGTGTCCAAAGGCACGACGGAGCGCCGGCCGTCGGAAGCGGGGACAGAGACCGGCAGAAGAGCCTTCCAGGGGCTGATCTCGCAACCCGCTTTGGCGTGAGTTAACAAACCGCTACCCGGGTCGTCAGGCAACGGTCAGCACGACCGCCTTACTCTACGGCTCGGAGGTGGTGGAGGTGATCGCTTACATCGTGCAATTGCCAAGGGGCGACATCAGGCGCTTCGGCATGTTCAGCAGCATCGTGGTGCAGTCCGAGGAGATTCCCAGCATCGTCAGCATCGAGCCCGGCTACGCCGTGCGGCTGATGCGAGCCCACACGCAAATGGCTGCCATCATGGGGCAGATGTTCCCGACCTGGCGGATCGAACGGCTGACCGAGACGACGCGGCGCCCGTCATCAGGCCGGCCAGTGCTGCTGCACCCGCCCATCCTCGCTTTCAAGAAAGACCCGGTTATCGCCTCGGGTCCGCCGGGCCATGTCGACCGCGGCGCGGACCGCCCGATCCAGCGTTGAGTGGTTCGCGAGGACGGTAGGGCCGACGCTCAGGGTCCAGCGACCCTGGTTCGGGGAGACGAGAAATCGGAGGGGCTGCATCATCTGTTGCGTGCGCCGATCCTGTTACGAGGACACCAGCGTGCGCAATGCCGCGTTATCGGCGCGTTAACCGTTTGGCTGGTCAGGAGACCACGGTGATTTTCTCGCTGGCGCGGGTGACCCCGGTGTAGAGCCAGCGCTGCCGATCCTCGCGGAAGACATAGCTTTCGTCGAACAGGTAGACGTTGTCCCACTGGCTGCCCTGGGCTTTGTGCACGGTGAGGCAATAGCCGAAAGTGAACTCGTCGTACTGGCGGCGCTCGGGCCAGCTCAGCTGGTCTTCTTCGCCCGAAAAGAACGCCGCGTGCGTCACCACTTTGGCCTGCGTCGCCTTGGCGCCGGTGACTTCGTCCGGGTCGAGCGTCATCGAGTAGCGGGCGTTGGAGCGCTTCTTGACCTCGGCAGCCGTCCAGATCTGGCCATTGAGCAGCTTCTTGACCGGGTTGTTCCTGAGGCACACCAGGCGATCGCCGGCCACCGGCTCGTGCCGTGGCAGGTTCTTGATCTCGCGGATGCGGTCATTATAGGCCACCCGCGTCTTGTTGCGGCCGGCCAGCACCTGGTCAGCTTCCATCACCGCGTCGCGGTCGACATCGGCGCGCGGAATGACGAGGCTCTCGCCATAGCGGCCATGCTCGAGATAGCCGCCCTCGCGGATTTCCATCGACATGCGGATGATCGGGTTGTCCGCCGCCTGGCGGTGGATCTCGGTGAGCATATAGTCGGGCTCGTCGGCGGTGAAGAAACCAGCGCCCTGCACCGGCGGCAGCTGGAACGGATCGCCCAGCACCAGCACCTTGGTGCCGAAGCTGAGCAGGTCCCGGCCGAGCTGCTCGTCGACCATCGAGACCTCGTCGATGACGATCAGGTCGGCGGTCAGCGCCTCGCTCTCCGGGTCGAGCGCGAATTTCGGCTCGCCATCTTTCTCCGACACCAGCGCGTAGATCAGCGAGTGGATGGTCGAGGCGCCGCGCGCCCCGTATTTCCGCATCACCATCGCCGCCTTGCCGGTGAAGGCGGCATATTTCACCGACTTCACCCCCTGGGCGAGATGGCGGGCGAGCGTCGATTTGCCGGTGCCGGCCCAGCCGAACAGCCGGAACACCTGCTTGCCGTCCTTGTCCTTCAGCCAGCGCGATACCGACTGCAGCGCTTCATCCTGTTGCGGCGACCACTCCATCAGGCGATGCGCACCGTGACGGTTCCGATGCCTGATATTGAGCCTTCGAGCAGGTCGCCCTTGACCACAGCCGAAACCCCGGCCGGGGTGCCGGTGAAGATCAGGTCGCCGGGGAACAGTTCAAAGTACTTCGAGAGTTCGGCGATCACATGCGGCAGGTCCCAGGTCATGTCGGCGATATCGGCCGACTGGCGGGTCTCGCCGTTGACGCGGAGCTCGATGGCGCCCCTGAGCGGGGTTGGAATGCCCGCGGCCGGGACCAGTGTGCCGATCGGGGCAGAATGGTCGAACCCTTTGGCCACTTCCCAGGGCTTGGCGCCCTTCTTGGCCCAGGCCTGCAGGTCGCGGCGCGTCAGGTCAATGCCGACCGCATAGCCCCAGACGTGGTTCATCGCATCGGCGACGGCGATGTTCCTGCCGCCGGCGCCGATGGCGGCGACCAGCTCGATCTCGTGGTGGTGGTTCTGCGTCTCGGACGGGTAAGGCGAATCGGCGCCCTCGATCACCAGCGCATCGGCGGGTTTGGCGAAGAAGAACGGCGGCTCGGCATTGGGATCGTGCCCCATCTCGCGCGCGTGCTCGGCATAGTTGCGGCCCACGCAATAGATGCGGCGAACCGGGAACAGTCCTCCGCCGGCAACGGGGACGGCAGGCTGCGGCGGCGGCGCGATAACGTAATCGGACATCGTGGTTCCCATACTCTGAGGCGCGCCACACTAATCGAATCGGTCGTGGGACAAAATGAGAACTTTGCTCGTCGGCAAGTTCCCTGGGGGCGGCGGCTGCACCGTTTGGGGTGCTTGACTTGGCGGTTGCGGTCGGGCTCGGGTTGACCTGAGCTTGAGGGAGTACGCCGTGACCGCCATCGACCCGTTCGACATTCCCAACCTGGTGCCGGACTTCGAGGCGGTGAAGAATGGCAACCTCGCCGCCAGCGCCCGCACCCGCGCCACACTGAAGAGCCGGTTCGACCTCAGCTACGGCGACGGAGCGCGGCAGCGGCTCGACCTGTTCTTTCCCGAGAACGCCACCGGGCCGCTGCCGATCCACATGTTCATCCACGGCGGCTACTGGTTCTTGAACGACAAGGAAATGTTCGCCTTTCCCGCCGAGACCATCACCCGCAGCGGCGCCATCGCGGCGATCGTCGAATACACGCTGATCCCCAATGCGCGCCTGGCGCAGCTGGTCGACGAAGTGCGGCAGGCGGCGCGCTGGCTGATCGGAAATGCGGCAAGCTTTGGCGGCGACCCCAATGCGTTTTCGGCCTCGGGGCACTCGGCCGGCGGGCACCTCGCGAGCTATCTCGCGGCGCGCGCCCCGCACGAGGCGCATGCGCCCAATATCCCGGTGAAGTCGCTGCTGCTGGTGTCCGGGCTCTATGACCTGAGGCCGATCACCCAGAGCTACCTGCAGCCTGACCTGCTGCTGACCGACGAGGAGGTGGCCAACTTCTCCCCGCTCGGCGCCGAGCAACTGGCCGGCCCCGAGGTGGTGGTGGCGGTCGGCCACAACGAGACCGAGCCGTTTCACCTGCAGGCGCAGGACCTCTGCTTTGCCGCCGAGCGGCGCGGCCTCAACTACGAGCGGATCACGTTGCCCGATCTCGACCACATGACCATCGTCCGCGACCTCGGCCGGCCCGAGAGCCGCATGGGCGGGTTGCTGGCCGAGACTATTGCGGCGTCGCGGGGATGGGGGATCACGACGTGAGGATAGTTCGGTGTGGGAAGAGTACCCCCACCCTGTCCCTCCCCCGCAAGGGGGGAGGCGACCAAAACACTGGCGTCGGTGAGAGCGTCTCCCTCCCCCTTGCGGGGAGGGGACAGGGGTGGGGGTACTCTTCCCACACCGGCTTCTCTGGCGGGTGGCGAATACGCCCCCTCAAACCTCGATATCGAACACCAGCAGGCCCTTCACCCCTCCCTCGAGCGCCGCAACGAGCCGCTTGCCCGCTTCCTTGTGCTTGCCGTCGGCGAGATAGGCGTCGCGGGCGGCGGCGTCCGGGAAGTCCATGGTGAAGCCGTCGACAAAGCCCTGGTGCAGGCCTTCGGGCGAGAGGTTCGGGCCGTAACTCATGTGCTCGATCTCGAGGTGCACGCCGAGCACGGCGAGCTGGTCGTAGATCGACTGTATCTCGCTCAGGGGGACATCGTCGCGGAATTTCAGGAACACGCAGTGCCGGATGGTCATCAGTAGGTGGTCCTGCCGCCCGAGAGATCGAACACCGAGGCGGTGGTAAAACTGTTTTCCTTCGACACCAGCCAGGCGACCATGTTGGCGAGCTCATCCACCTCGAGAAAGCGGCCGCGCGGGATGCGGCTCAGCATGTACTCGATGAACTCCTTGGTGACTTCCTTGAGGATGGCGGTATTGGCCACCGCCGGGGTGATGGCGTTGACCGCGATATCGTACTTGGCGACTTCCTTGCCCAGCGCCTTCACCAGCCCGAGCACGCCGGATTTTGAGGCGGCATAAGCGGCGGCATTGGGGTTGCCCTCTTTGCCGGCGACCGACGAGATGTTGACGATTCGGCCATAGTTGCGCGCCTTCATCGAGGGGATCACCACGCGGTTGACGTAGAACGTGCCGTTGAGGTTGATCTCGATGACGCGCCGCCATTCGTCGAGCCCATACTCGTCGAGCGGCGCGTTCTTGCCGGCAATGCCGGCCGAGTTGAGGAGGATCGAGACCGGGCCGACCTGCTTCTCCACCGTAGCATGCGCGGCAGCCAGCCCGTCATAATCGGTGATATCGACCGTCTGGCTCGATGCCTCTGCGCCGAGCAGCCCCGTTGCCAGCTTCAAGGCCTCGGCGTCGCGGTCCCAGAGGCTGACTTTGGCGCCCGAGGCGATGAAGCGCTTGGCGCAGGCCAGGCCGAAGCCCGAGGCGCCGCCGGTGACCACGGCCACCTGCCCGTTGAGATCGATCTGATTCACGTTTGTTCCCTCGCTGCCGGTTTCCCCGGCCGTTTCCTCGCCACAAGCGCTAACATGTTAGTTCCGGCGAAACCAGTCGCTGCCGTGTCGTTGCCCCGCGACCATCAAGATGATTGCCGCGCAAGGCGCTGTCGTGTGAGGGTTATTTACGGCTGGTGGCACGAGAGCAGGGGGCTGCACTCGGCTGGCCGATGCGAGGCATGACGCGCCATGGCCTACAAACCCTTCGATGCCGATGCGCTGATCGACGCTGCGGCGCCGCTGCTGCAGCTGCGTATCGCGCCCGAGCACCGGGCCGGCATCAAGCTCAACCTGAAGACCGCCTCGAAGATGGCGGCGCTGGTCGAGCAGATCAAGCTCGACGATGACGCCGAGCCCGCGCCGGTCTATCGCGCATGAAGGCAACCGCCGACGCCGTCGAGATTGCCGAAGCCGTCAAAGGCGGCCAGGTCACGGCACGCGCCGTGACCGAGGCGGCGCTCAAGCGCATCGAACGGCACAACCCGATGCTGGGCGCCTTCACCGACGTGACGGCGGAGCGGGCGCTGGAGCAGGCCGAACTGGTCGACAGCAAGATCCGCAACGCCATGGATCCCGGCCCGCTCGCCGGCGTGCCGTTCGCGGTCAAGAACCTCTACGACATCAAGGGCATCACCACCCGCGCCGGCTCGAAGATCAACCGCGACAACCCGCCGGCAGCGCGCGATGCAACGCTGGTGAGCCGTCTCGAAGCCGCTGGCGCCGTGCTGCTCGGCGGCCTCAACATGGACGAATACGCCTACGGCTTCACCGGCGAGAACGCCCATGACGGCCCGTCGCGTAACCCACACGCCCTCGACCGGATGACCGGCGGCTCCTCAGCCGGCCCGGCTGCTGCGGTGGCTGGCGGGCTGGTGCCGTTGAGCCTCGGCTCCGACACCAACGGCTCGATCCGCGTGCCGGCCTCGTTCTGCGGCTTGTTCGGGCTGAAGCCGACCTATGGCCGGCTGAGCCGGGCGCATAGCTTCCCCTTTGTCTCCAGTCTCGATCACCTCGGTCCGCTCGCCCGCTCGACCCGCGACCTGGCGCTGGCCTATGACACGCTGCAGGGTTTTGACGAGGCCGATCCGGCGCAGACCAAGCGGGTGAACGAGCCGACCTTCGCGCGGCTGAAGCATCCGATCCCCGGGCTGCGCATCGCCGTCGCCGGCGAGTATTTCCTCGGCGCGCCGGAAGTGCAGGCGCAGGTGCAGAAGGTGGCGAAGGCCCTCGAGGTGACCAAGACCGTCACCCTGCCCGATGCGCAGGCAGCCCGCGCCGCAGCCTTCCTCATCACCATGGCCGAGGGGGCGACGCTGCATCTTGAGCGTTTGCGCGAACGTCCCGACGATTTCGACCCCGAGGTGCGCGATCGGCTGCTCGCCGGGACCATGCTGCCTGCTGTCTGGGTGGAGCGGGCGCAAAAACTACGCCGGGTGTTCCGCGATCGGGTGCTGAAACTGTTCGACGGGGTCGACGCCATCCTCGCCCCGGCAACGCCGATGAAGGCGCCGCTGCTCGGCCAGAAGACCGCGATGTTCGGCGGCGTCGAGCTGCCAGTGCGGCCCAATCTGGGGATCTTCACCCAGCCGATCTCGTTCATCGGCCTGCCGGTGGTGACGGTGCCGGTGTGGCAATATGGCGAGGACCTGCCACTCGGCGTCCAGGTGATCGCCGCGCCGTGGCGCGAGGATGTGTGCTTGAGGATCGCCCACCAGCTGGAAACGGCAGGGGTGTGCAAGGCCCCGGTGGCGCAGGGGTTTGCGGACTAGGTTGACCACCGGAGTTTGCGGCCACCCCCACCCTTGATCCCTCCCCACAAGGGGGAGGGAGAGCGATCGAGTTTCACTGGACTTTCAGTCGTCTCTCCCTCCCCTCGATGGGGAGGGATCAAGGGTGGGGTGGGGCCACCCGCACCGGATCCGTGGCTTAAGCCGTCCAGCCGCCGTCGATGATCTGCACCTGGCCGGTGGTGTAGGTGGCGCCGGCGAGATAGACGGCGAGGTCGGCAACCTCTTCCGGCTGGCCGATGCGGCCAATCGGCTGGCGGGCGATGAAGGCTTTCTTTGCCGCTTCGAAATCGCCGGTGGCGTGCCAGCGTTCGTGCAGCGACGGCGATTCGACGGTGCCCGGGCAGATGGCGTTCACCCGGATGCCCTTGTCGGTATAGTCGGCGGCCATCGACTTGGTGAGCCCGACCACGGCGGCCTTCGAAATGGTGTAGGCGGCGCGGTTCGGCACCGCGGTCACCGACGAGGCGACAGTCGCCATGTTGATGATGCAGCCATCCTTGCGCTCCAGCATCTGCGGCAGCACCGCCTTGATGGCGCGGATCTGCGCCCAGACGTTGAGGTCGAAGGCGAACTCGAGGTCCTTGTCGGGCATCTCGAGCACGGTACCCGACTGCACCACGCCGGCGCAGTTGAACAGGATATCGATGCGGCCGATCTCGGCCACCGCCTTGTTCACTTCTTCGGTGCTCAGCACGTTGAGCACCCGGGTGGTGACACCGGGAGTGCCGTCCAGCTCTTTGAGCTTTGCCGCATTGACGTCGGTGGCGATCACCTTGGCGCCGGCCTTGACGAAGGCATGCACCGAGGCAAGGCCGATACCCTGCGCCGCGGCGGTAATGAGAACGATCTTGCCGCTGATATCGGCCATGGGAAGTCTCCAGTTCTTGCTTGGTGTCTCAGGCAGCGAGATGCGCGTCGGGCGCGCGCCTCGCGGTGTAGAGGGCGGTGGTCATGTTGCGCTCGACGCGACCGCCGAATTGCATGCCTGCGACGTCGAAAAGCCCGTCGAGCAGGCGCGTCCGCTCAAGCGGAGGCAGCGCAGTCACGTTGGAATAGGTGGAGTAGAGTGCGCGTACCCCTCGGGGGTCGAGGGCGAGCGTCCAGCGCAGGAACTGCGGCTCGTCTGCAACGAACCCTGCAGCGTCAAAATCTGCGAGACGAGCGTCGGCATCGCTGGCGAACGAAAGTCTGCCCGAACCACGACCGGTGCTGACACGGTGTCCTTCGAACAGGTGTGCCGTGGCCTCATGGAACGGATCGGGACGTCCGGCGTCGCCAAAGTCGTTCCAGATCAACGCCACCGAGCCGTTATCTCGCAGCAGGCCGCCGATGCGCTTGAGGGCTGGAACCGCATCAAGCCAGTGGAAGGCCGTCGCGCTGACCACCAGGTCGAAAGACGTGGGCCGCAGTTCGGCATCCTCGAAGGTTTCGCCGACCACCGTGAGGCGTGGGTCGGCTGCGGTCTTGGCGAGGAATGCTGCAAGCCGCGTATCAGGCTCGATCGCGACCAGCCGCGCCGGATCGTGCGTCAGCAGCGGAATCGTCGCGAGGCCGGTGCCCGCCCCAATCTCGAGGATGTCGATGCCGGCGCGAAGACCGGCCCGCTGCACCAGCGCATCCCAGGTCGCCTGCGGATAGGGCGGCCGGGCGGCATGATAGTTCGCCGGATCGGCGCCGAACGCTTCCCTGCCGAAGCTCCGCTCCAGACTGGCTGGTTCGCTGGCGACGATCGGCACGATGGCGCTCCTAAAGGTGGATCGAATGCGAGCCTTCGACGGTCATCCGCTCGATGGCATCGAAATCCCAGGCGATGCCCAGCCCCGGCTTCGATGACGGGATGGCCTTACCATCCCGGATGGTCATCCGTTCAGTCGTCAATTGGTCTAGCTGCGGGATGTATTCGACCCAGCGGCCATTCGGAATGGCGGCGCAGAGCCCGACATGCAGCTCCATCAGGAAATGCGGGCAGACCGCGATGTTGAAGGCTTCGGCCATGTGCGCGACCTTCAGCCAGGGGGTGATGCCGCCGACCCGGCCGACATCGACCTGGATGATCGAGCACGCATGGCGCTCCAGATACTCGCGGAAATGCATCGCCGAATAGAGGCTCTCGCCGATGGCAATGGGGATCGAGGTGTGTTCCGAGAGCCGGGTGTGGCCGGAAATATCCTCGGCGGTCAGCGGCTCCTCGAACCAGCCGATATCGAGCGGCTCGTAGGCGCGCGCCCGGCGGATCGCCTCGTCGACATTGAAGCGCTGGTTGGCGTCGGTGAAGATTTCGAAGCCGGGGCCGACCGCCTCGCGCACCGCCGAAATACGGCGCACATCCTCATGGATCGGTCGCCCGACCTTCAACTTGCAGCCGCCGAACCCGTCGGCTTTGGCGCGCAGCGCATCTTCGATCAACGCCGCTGCTTCGAGATGCAGCCAGCCGCCCTCGGTGGTGTAGAGCGGAATGGCGTCCTGCGCACCACCGGCGAGGATGTGCAGCGGCAGCCCGAGTTTGCGCGCCTGCAGATCCCAAAGCGCCGTGTCGATGGCGGCCAGTGCGATCGAAGTAATGGCGCCGGTGGTGGTGGCGTGGGTGAGGAACAACAGCTCGCGCCAGAGCTTTTCGATCTCGTTGGCTTCGCGACCGATAATGGCGGGAACCAGCGTGCGCTTTAAGAGCTCGATCACCGAGTGACCGCCGGTGCCGATGGTGTAGCTGTAACCGGTGCCAGTGACGCCATCCGCATCGGTGATGCGGATGATCGGGGTCTCCTGCGACACGAAGGACTGGATGGCGTCGACCCGCTTCACCTTGGGTTTGAGGTCGACCATCAGCACTTCGACCCGCGCGATCCGCGCCATGGCTTCCTCCCCGAGGCGATGCGCACACCGGCTGAATCCGGCTTGTTGTGCATATGTGAAAAGACTATTCGTGAGTAAGCACGTGAGGTTTGCGGCGTCAATTGCGCCGAAGGGAGGAAGGCGCGTGGTTCCCCTCGAGGATCTGGAGAAGTACCGCGCCCCGGCCCTCGATAAGGGGCTGGATATCCTCGAGTTGCTGGCGGCGACCGAGGAGAGCCTGAGCCAGGCCGAGATCGCCAAGGCGCTCGACCGCTCGCCCAACGAAATCTACCGCATGCTCGACCGGCTGGTGCGCCGGGGCTTCGTGCGCCGCACGTCCGCGGATCGGTATGAGGTGACGCTGAAGCTGTTCGAGCTGGCGCATGCCCGCCCGCCACTGCAGCGGCTGTTGAGCCAGGCCATGCCGGTGATGCGGCGCTTCGCGAGGGATGCGCAGCAGGCCTGCCATCTCGCCATCTATGACCGCGGCAACCTGGTGGTGGCGGCGCAGGTCGATGGCCCCGGCTACTGGAATGTCTCGGTGCGGGTGGGCTCGCGCATCAGCCTGATCAACACCGGTTCCGGCCATGTGCTGCTCGCCTTCGCCGCGGCCGACGAGCGCCGGCTGATGCTCGAGGAGCAGGATCAGCCCGAGCAGCTGACGCCGGCGCTGGAAGAGCGGCTGACCCGGGTGCGCCAGCAGGGTTTTGAGAATATGCAGAGCCTGCAGATCGCCGGGGTGAACAATCTCTCCGTGCCGATCCTCGGGCCGATGGGCCGGGTGCTGGCAGTGTTCACCTGCCCCTATTCGGAGCGGCTGGACGTCAAGACCGCGCCGGGGTGCGATGCGGCCTTGCAGCTGCTGATCGCCTGCGGCCAGGAAATTTCGCAGCGGCGGAGCTGAGCGTCTGGCGCGAGTTGGCCGAGAATATCGTCCACATTCGATGTCATCCCTGCGAAAGCGGGGATCCAACTCGCAGCCCGCGACAGCGGAGAAATGGGTCCCAGCTTTCGCTGGGATGACACCGGTGGGTGGGAGAGGCCGCCCGCCTGACAAATGAGTTGAAGGGAGAGACGAGACGATGAAGCGTTATGGGGCGGTGCTGGGGCTGAAGCCCGAGGCGGTGGCGGATTATGTGCGGGTGCATGCCGCGGTGTGGCCGGATGTGCTGAAGCAGATCAGGAACTCCAACATCCGCAACTACTCGATCTTTTTGAAGCAGCCGGAGAACCTGCTGTTCTCCTATTTCGAGTATGTCGGCACCGACTACGCCGCCGATATGGCGGCGATGGCGGCCGATCCGGTGACGCAGGAATGGTGGTCGGTCTGCATGCCGATGCAGTCGCCGCTCGAGACCCGCAAGGATGGCGAATGGTGGGCCTCGATCGACGAAGTGTTCCACACCGATTGAGTGAACCGATGCAGCCCAGGCTCGCCTTCGCCTACGATCCGCAATTCACCGAGCACGTCTTCGCCGCCGAGCAGTTGCAGCGGCTGGCGGGCCTCTGCGACATCCTGCGGCATGAGCCGCTGCTCGAGCTCACCTCGCCTGATGCGAAGGCCATACTGGCAGAGACCGAGATCCTCATCACCGGCTGGGGGCCGCCGCAGCTCGATGCGAGCACCCTCGCGGCCGCACCGAAACTCCGGCTGATCGCCCACTCGGCCGGCTCGATAAAGTACTTCATCGCGCCCGAGGTGGTGGAGCGCGTCGCCGTGACCTCGGCGGTAACCGCCAACGCAGTGCCGGTGGCGGAGTTCACCGTCGCGGCGATCCTCTTTGCCAACAAGGGCGTGCTGCAGTTCCGCGACATTTACCGGCGCGAGCGGCGGCACCTGCGTTCGCACCCGCTGATGGCTTCAGGGCTCGGCAATTATCGGAAGACCGTCGGCATTATCGGCGCTTCACGCATCGGGCTCAAAACCATCGAGTTGCTGGCCCCCTACGATTTCGAGCTGCTGCTGACCTCGACCAGCACCACGCCGGAGCAGGCGGCGGCGCTTGGGGTGGAACTGGTCGAACTCGACGACCTCCTGGCTCGTTCCGACGTCGCATCGCTGCATGCCCCGGCGCTGCTCTCGACCCGGCACATGATAGACGCAAGGCGGCTGGCGCTGCTGCGGGACGGGGCGACCTTCATCAATACCGCCCGCGGCAGCATCGTCGACCAGGATGCGCTGCTCAGTGAGCTGGTCGCCGGGCGCCTCAATGCGGTGATCGACGTCACCGAGCCTGAAGTGCTGCCGGCGGAGTCGCCGCTTTACGATCTGCCCAATGTGCTGCTGACCCCGCACATCGCCGGCGCCATCGGCGGCGAGCGCGAACGGCTCGGCACGCTCGTCGTCGACGAGGTCGAACGCTTCGTCCGCGGCGAGCCGCTGCTCTACCGGGTGCCGCACGAGTTGCTGGGGCAACTCGCCTGAGCTTCGTTTGACTGTACCGAACTTCCTGATACAAACGCCCTTCAGCGTTTGGGAGCGTCACGATTCATGAGCCGCAACTTCCTGCTCATCGACCCTGAGGAGAGGCCGGAGGTATTGAAGGCGCTCGCCTCCGAAGTGCGCGTCGCCATCCTCAAGCTGCTGCACGTGCAGGGCGCGATGAACGTCAACGATATCGCGGCCAAGCTTGGCCAGCCGCAATCGACGGTCAGCTCGAATATGCAGACCCTGGTGGAAGCCGGGCTGGTGCGCACCGAGACGCAGAAGGCGCGCAAGGGCAACCAGAAGATCTGCCACAGCCTGTTCGACGAAGTGCTGGTGATGTTCAAGGAGGACATCCGCCCCTTGAAGGCCAATGCCATCGAAGTGGCGATGCCGCTCGGGCTCTATACCAGCTGCGAAGTCTCGGCGCCGTGCGGGCTCTGCTCCACCGAGGGGATCATCGGGCTGCTCGACGTGCCCGATACCTTCCTCGATCCTGACCGCATGAAGACCGGGCTGATCTGGTTCACCCGCGGCTATGTCGAATACCAGTTCCCCAACAATGCCCGGCTGGCGCAGCAGAAGATCACCTCGATGGAGTTCAGCTTCGAGCTGAGCTCGGAAGTGCCCGGCACCAGCGCCGATTGGCCAAGCGACATCACCGTCGGCGTCAATGGCCAGGATATCGGCACCTGGACCTCGCCCGGCGATTTCGGCGACAAGCGCGGCGTCTACACCCCGGATTGGTGGAAGCTGAAGGGCAGCCAGTACGGCAAGCTCAAGAGTTTCCGCGTCAACGGGACGGGGACTTACGTCGACGGCATGAAGATCTCGCCGGTCTCGCTGAAGGACCTCGATCTCGACACCCACCACTCGATCCGGCTCCGGGTCGGGGTGAAGGAAGATGCCAAGCACCCGGGCGGCATCAACATTTTCGGGCGCGGCTTCGGCAATTACGATCAGGACATCGTGCTCCGGATCGAGACGGAGTGAGCAGAGGCGCATAGCGGGTGGCGATGGCGAGCAGGCAGGGAGCCTGTTTCGCGCGACATGCCATTCGCCGCGCACGACTCGCCACCCGCCCCTTGACGCGCCGCGACCTGTTCCATATCAAGCTAGGCGATATAGATCACCAAAGCTGGTGACATGGAGGAGCGTATGCGGGCGACGGTAACGGCGCACAAGGACTATACCATCTCGAAGATCGACGACCGGGTGTACGGGGCTTTCCTCGAACATCTCGGCCGCGCCATCTATACCGGCATCTACGAGCCCGGCCACGCCACCGCCGACAAGAACGGCATGCGCGGCGACGTCGCCCAACTGGTACGCGACCTCAAGGTGCCGATGGTCCGCTATCCCGGCGGCAACTTCGTGTCGGCCTATAACTGGGAAGATGGCGTGGGGCCGCGCGAGCAGCGCCCGACCCGGCTCGACCTCGCCTGGCACACCTCCGACAGCAACGCCGTGGGCGTCCACGAATTCGCCGACTGGTGTGAGCTGGTCGACACCGAGATGATGCTCGCCATCAACCTCGGTTCGCGCGGCCTCGACGATGCCCGCAACTTCCTCGAATACGTCAACGGCCCGACCGGTTCGTACTGGGGCGACCTCAGAAAGAAGAACGGTCGCGCCGATCCGTTCAACGTCAAGCTCTGGTGCCTCGGCAACGAGATGGACGGCCCCTGGCAGGTCGGTCACAAGACCGCCCACGAATATGGCCGCCTCGCCAACGAAGTCGCCAAGACCATGCGTGCCTTCGACAAGAAGCTCGAGCTGATCGTCTGCGGTTCGTCGCATGCGAACATGCCGACCTATCCCGATTGGGAACGCGAGGTGCTCGAGCACACCTACGACAATGTCGACCACATCTCATTGCACATGTACTTCGCCAACCGCGAGAACGAGCGTGCCCTGGCCGAAGGCGGCACCGCTGAGGTGCTGGCCAAGAACACTGCCAACTACCTGGCGCTCAACGAAAAGCTCGACCGCTACATCGCCACGGTGGCCTCGACCATCAGCTTCGTGAAGTCGAAGAAGCGCAGTAAGCACGACGTCTATATCAGCTTCGACGAGTGGAACGTCTGGTACCACTCCAACAAGCAGGATCGTAAGATCCTCGATGGCAATGACGGCTGGCCGCATGCGCCGCGCCTGCTCGAAGACATCTACAACTTCGAGGATGTGCTGCAGGTCGGCCTGATCCTCAACACCTTCATCCGCCGCTCCGACGTGGTGAAGCTCGCCTGTATCGCCCAGCTGGTGAACGTCATCGCGCCGATCATGACCGACCCCAAGGGGCAGGCCTGGCGGCAGACCATCTACTACCCGTACTATTTCGCCTCGGTCTATGGCCGCGGCACGGCGCTGCAGCTGGCGATCAACACCCCCGGCTATGACGCCGAGCACGGCGACAATATCGGCTATGTCGACGTCTCGGGTGTCCACAACCAGGAAGATGGCACCATCAGCTTCTTCGCAGTGAACCGTCACGCCACCGAAGCGATCGATGTCGACCTGAGCCTCGAAGGCTTTGGTGCCGCAACGGTGATCGACCACCAGGTGATGACCCACGCGAACCTGCGCGCCGTCAACACTGCCACCGAGCAGACCAATGTCGCCCCGTCCAAGGGTTCGGGCGCCAAGGTCGACGGCAAGGTGCTGAGCGTGAAGCTCCAGCCCCACTCCTACCAGATGATCCGCGTGAAGGTCTGAGGCCTGCCGCACGGCGGCCCCGGCCGTCGTCCGTCAAGCACCGGTGCGGGCTGACCCCCACCCCTGTCCCCTCCCCCAAACAGGGGGAGGGAGACCAAAACACTGGTATTCGTGAGAGCGTCTTCCTCCCTATGTTTAAGGGGGAGGGATCAATGGTGGGGGTCAGCCCGCGCCGGACGTGCATTAGCCTTTGCCCCCATCCGCAGAGCATGATTGGGTCCGCCGCTGCAGCGAGACCCATGCAGTGGCGAAATTGATCAACTACAGCTTCGTGCTCCGCGAGCTCGGCTGTGACGGCTGGGTCGGCTGCGAATACCGCCCGCTGGCCGGGACCAGCGCCGGCCTCGGCTGCCGTTACCGCTGAGGCACATCGTTGGCGCGTCGGCGCGGGCCATCTGAGGGCATCGCCCCGAGTTGCCCCGGCCTGCCCCGAGTGACCAGCTACGCCGGCCGCGGCAGCCCTTCTAGGCTCGATCCACTTGGTCGGGTTCGGGCAGTGGGGCAATGAGGTCTTCGGGGGGTTGGCGGCGCCTGTTCGCCGCAACGCTGGCAGTCGAGCTGTCGCTCGCCATGATGCTGGCGCCGGCACGGGCGGCCGATGTCGACATTTCCACCAGCACCACCACCGGGGTGAACCTCAACCTCTATGCCGGTACCACGGTCGACATCCTCTCGGGCGTCGCGGTCAGCAACACCCTGGGCGGGCCGACGGTCAGCGGCACCGGCACCTGGGCGCTCGGCAACCACGGCAGCGTCAGCGGGCAGATCAAGCTCGACGGTGCCGGCTCCATGGTCACCAATTCGGGCCTCGTCACCGGCGGCAATGCCATCACGCTGCTCGGCGGCGGCACCGTGGTCAACGAGCTGGGCGCGACCATTAACGCCACCAGCAGCGGTATCAGCATCGGCAAGTTCCCCAGCGGCGGGAATCCCGGCGTCGGCCCGGGCGTCGTCGTCAATTCCGGCACCATCACCCAGGTCGTCGCCGGCGGCGACCTGGTGCTGCTGCAGTTCGGCGGCTCAGTGACCAACACCGCCACCGGCGTGATCACCGGCAACAGTTCCGGCAACGCCGTATCGATCGGCCAGGGCAGCGAGCGCACGGTGATCAACTCGGGCTCGATCATCAACACGCGGCTGACTGGCTTCTCCACCGGCGTGTTCGTGCAGGGTGGGCCGAGCATCATCACCAACAACGCCGGCGCCGTGATCAAGGGCGGCTATAATGGCGTCTATGCCAGCGCCACCGGGGTGCTGACCTTCAGTAATGCCGGCACCGTCGAATCGACCGGCAGCAGCGCCAGTTCCAAGGCAGTGGAGGCGACCGGCGGCGGCACTTTCCTCAACTCCGGCACCATCAGGTCGGCAGCGGGCGACGGGCTCTACCTCAACGCCGCCGGCACGGTGACCAACTCGGGCACCATCACCGGCGCCGTCAACGCCATCAACTTCAACGGCAGCAGCACCCGCACCCTGAAGCTCGATACCGGCTCGGTGCTCAACGGGCTGGTAAAGGGCGGCACCGGCACTGACAACCTGATCCTTCTCGGAACCGGCAGCGAAAGCGTCGCCAAGTTCCTCAACTTCGATACCCTGTCCATGCAGGGCAGCGCCTGGACGCTGAACGACGCCGGCAGCTTTTCGACCAGTGCCGAGGTGCAGGCCGGCGTGCTGAGCATTCTGGGCACGCTCACCAGTCCGACGATCGAGATCCGGGCGCTCGGCACGGTCAAGGGCACCGGCACGCTGGCGGGCGCGGTGAACAATGCCGGCACCGTCGACGTCTCGGCCGGCACGCTGAACATCAGCGGCAGCTATGGCAACGAGGCGGGCGGCACCTTCAGGGTCGGCGTTACGCCCGCGGCGGCCGCTGGGCATCTCGCCGTCTCGGGCGTCGCCATGCTGGCCGGCGGCACGGTCAGCGTTACCGCTGCGAGCGGCTCCTATGCGCTGGGCAGCGCCTATCAGATCCTCACCGCCTCGAGCGTCAGCGGCGCGTTCACCGGCCTCGTCGACGACTCGGCGTTCCTGCAGTTCGTGCTCGACTACGACACACCTGGCGAGGTGTGGCTGCGCGTTTCGGCGATCGCCAACCTCCCCGCGATCGCCGAGACGCCAAACCAGCTCGCCACCGCCACCGCGCTGCAGGCGCTGCCATCGAGCCCGCTGTTCGATGTCGTGGTGCCGCTGAACACCGCCGATGCGCTCGAGGCCTTCGACGATCTCTCGGGCGAGGTGCATGCCTCACTGTTGCGCGCCCTGGCCGATGCCAGCCGACACCAGCGCGACGTGGGCCTGGACCGGGTCGACGCCGCGTTCGCGGCGCTTGCCGAAAGCCAGGTCGGCGCGCGCAACGTCTGGGCCCGCGGCTACGGCGGCGCCGGCACGGTGGATGGCGACGGCAACGCCGCCGGCTTCGACTTCGGTGCCGGCGGCTTGCTGCTCGGCGCTGACGGCTTGGTGAGCCGTGAGGTGTTCCTCGGCGTATTGGCGGGGATCGGTGGGGTCGCGGTCGACCTGCCCGAGCGGGACTCGCGGGCCGAAGCGACCACCTACCAGCTTGGCCTCTATGGCGGCGCGGCGCTGGGCGAAGTACGGCTGGCATTCGGCGCCGGTTTGGCTTCGAACCAGGTGTCGGCGACCCGCACCCCGAGCTTCACCGGCTTCAGCGAGACGGTCACGACGGACTACGCTACGACGACGGCGCAACTGTTCGGCGAACTCGGCTATGCGTTCGAACTCGGTGAGGTGACGCTGACGCCGTTTGTCCGCGCCGCGCTGATCGGCCAGTCGGGCGGGCGTTACGGCGAGAGCGGCGGCGACGCGGCCCTGAGCGGCGCTTCAGAAGACATCGGGGCGGCAGTGCTGACCGCCGGTCTCAAGGCGGCGCGCCGCTTCGTGCTCGGTGATGGCCTGGTGGTCGCCGCTCGCGGCAGCATCGCGCTGCAGCGCACCACCGGCGACCAGCCGACCGCCACGCACGGTTTTGCCGGCGGCACGCCATTCACGGGGAGCGGGGTCAAGCCGGATGACACCGCATTGCTGCTCGAAGCCGGGCTCGGCACTGAGCTGGCGCCGGGCGTGAGCCTCGATCTCGGCTACCAGGGCCAGTTCGGCAGCGCGCAATCGGCCCAGGCGGTGAAGCTCACGCTGTCGGGGAGGTTCTGAGACGCGGCCCCAGGGCCGGTGCGGGCTGCCCCCAGTACGTTCCACCTACTCGATGTCATCCCAACGAAAGCTGGGACCCAACTCACAGCCTGCGCCAGCGGAAGGATGGGTCCCTGCTTTCGCCGGGATGACATCCGGTTGGGAGGGGAGGCTGAGCATAGCTCCGGCTCGCAGTCAGTTTGTTTCTCTTTTGTTCCCATGCTACAATCGCGGGCGAACAAGGAAAACACCCCATGGCCAATCGAGGCGGGAGCGCCGATCTGCCCTTGCATGGCGGGCGGGTGCCGAAATGGCTGAGCGAGCGCATGGCGCGGCTCGGCGCGGTGATCTGCCAGGCCATCGTCATGGAATATGGCCGCGACGAGCTGCTGAGCCGGCTGGCCCATCCGTTCTGGTTCCAGTCGTTCGGCGCGGTCATGGGGATGGATTGGCACTCCTCCGGCATCACCACCAGCGTGATCGGCGCGCTGAAGGGCGGCCTCCGGCCGCTGGAGCGCGAACTGGGTCTGCATGTCTGCGGCGGACGCGGCCGGCATTCGCGCAAGACCCCCGACGAACTGGTGGCGATCGGCAACCGCGTCGGCTTTGACGGCGCGGCGCTGGCCAAGACCAGCCGGCTGGTCGCCAAGGTCGACAGCGCCGCGGTGCAGGATGGGTTCGAGCTTTATCTGCACGGCTTCATCGTCGCCGATGACGGCCATTGGGTGGTGGTGCAGCAGGGGATGAAGGGCGATACCAAAACCGCGCGACGCTATCACTGGCGCTCTGAGGGTCTCAGGAGCTTTGTCGAGCAGCCGCACGCGGCGATCGAGGGCGCCGGGCAGGGGACGATCGTCAACCTGACCGATGTTCGGGCGGCGCGCTCGCGCAGCTCGCAGGTCGATATCCTCGGCGGCATGGGCCCGGATGCCATCGTGCGCGAGGTCGGTCGGATCGAGGGGATCGCCGAACCGGCGCCGGTCGAAGACGATCAGCCGCTGCTGCCGCATCTGGTGATGCCGGAGCATCACGACATCCGCCCCAAGGACGTGATGCTGCGCCGGCTGCACGGCAGTCTCGCCGCGGCGGCCGATCGGGCGCCCACCGATTTCACCGAACTGCTGCTGGTGCCGGGCGTTGGGGCGCGCACCGTGCGGGCGCTGGCCCAAGTGGCCGAGGTGGTGCATGGCGCACCACACCGCTTCGCCGATCCGGCCCGCTTCGCCATGGCGCATGGCGGCAAGGACAGCCATCCGTTCCCGGTGCCGCTGAAAGTCTACGACGAGACCATCCGGGTGCTGAAATCGGCGGTCGGCAAGGCGAGGCTCGGCCGTGACGAGGAGCTCGACGCGATCAAGCGGCTCGACCGGCAATCGCGCCAGCTCGAGGCCGGCGCCACCGGCCCGAGCTTTAGCGAGTTCATCGCCGAGGAGCGTCGCCGGGCTCCCGAATATGGCGGGCGCACCGTGTTCGATGACCTGCCCAGCGCTTATGCCCGGGCCAAGATGCGGGTATAGCGATCGGGTCTGACCAGCGGACGCCCGAGAGATCAGCATGTCTACCGATGATCAGTTCACCCTCGTTTCGGCCGAGCAGCGGCCGGACCTGATCCCGGCATTCGCCGAGCTTGCAGCGCCGGTCTGGCCGGCCTTCATGGACGGCGACCGGGCGATCATCGAGTGTTGGGATCGCCTGTTCGATGCCGGCCTGTCCCGCTTCCAGTTCGTCGTGTTGCGCACCGGGCCCCGCGGAGCTGAACAGGTCGTGGCCAGCTCCAACAGCATTCCCTTCGCCTGGGCGCAGCCCGAGGACGATGCGTCCCTGTCCGATGACGGCTGGGATGCGGTGCTCAGCGCCGGCGTGGAGGCCTTTGTCGCCGGCCGGCCCGTCAACACGCTCTCGGCGCTGTCGATCGTCGTGGCGCCCGAGCTTCGCGGCTCCGACTTGGCCGAGCGTCTGCTGCGCAACATGAAGGCCCGCGCCACAAAGGACGGCTTGCAGGCGCTGGTGGCGCCGGTCCGTCCGACACGGAAGCCGAGCTACCCGCTGACCTCGTTCGCCGACTATCTGGGCTGGACGACCGACAGCGGCGCTCCGTTCGATCCCTGGGTGCGCAAGCACTGGCAACTGGGGGCCCGCATCGTCAAGGTCGCGCCCCGCTCGATGACCGTGGCGGCACCGCTGTCACAATGGACGGACTGGACCGGTCTCCGCTTTCCGGTCTCGGGCCGCTTCCACCTGCCGGGTGGCCTGGCGCCACTCGTCGTCGACTGCTCTGCCGGAACCGGGCTGTATGAGGAACCCAACGTCTGGATGCGGCATCCGCTGGAGCCGTGAGCTGGGGTGCCTGCTCGCGGCCTGCGCCGGATGACACCGGTCACTGGGGAAAGCCGCACTCAAACAGCAGAAAATGAACGGGCCGGGCGGAGACCATCCGCCCGGCCCGGACTCAATACCGCCGACGATCAGTCGAAGAAGCCGGCGTCCTCTTCCTTGAGGTAGCGCTTGGCCGCCTTGGCATCGATGTCGAGGCCGAGGCCGGGCCCCGGCAAGAGGTCGACATGGCTGTCGACGACGATCGGTCCGGAGGGCAGGCCCGTGACGATCTCGTTCCAGAACTCGTCGGAGGCCGACGGATACTCGAAGGCGATATAGTTGGCCGGCAGCGTGGCGCAGACATTGATCAGCGCGCCGAGACCGAGCAGGCCATTCGCCGTGCCGTGCGGCGCCATCATGATCGAGTGCATATAGGCGTGCTCGGCCACCCACTTGAGCTCGGCAATGCCGCCGATATCGGCCGGATCCGGACCGACGACGCGCACCGCCTGGGTCTCGATCAGTTCCTTGAAGTTGTGGCGCAGGTAGATCTGCTCGCCGGTATGGATCGGCGTGGTGGTGGAGTTGGTGAGCTCACGATAGGCCTGCGGGTTGACCCACGGCACGTAGTCGCCGGTGAGCATGTCCTCGAGCCACATGATGTTGTATTTTTCGACGGCATTGGCGAACTTGATGGCGTCGTTGAGGAACCAGCCGGGGCCGCAGTCGAGCGCCAGGCTCACTTTGTCGCCCAGCGCTTCCTTCATCGCGATGACGCAGTCGAGCAGGTAGTTGAAGCCGTGCTCGGAGATCTGCCCCTGGTCCATGGCGCCATGGTAGCCGGCCTTTTTGCCGATCGGGCCATAGTGGAAATCGGGGTAGCTGTCCTTCTGGCTGGAATGGAAGCTCAGCCCCTGCTTGACCATGAAGAAGTTCTGCGGCTGCTCGGCCATCCACTTGACGTCGGCGGCGAAATCCTCGGGCCGGTCGCCCGAGCGCTTGCGGCGCACCGAACCGTTATAGACCCGCACCTTGTCGCGCACCTTGCCGCCCAAGAGCTTGTAGGCAGGGACACCCGCTGCCTTGCCGGCAATGTCCCACAACGCGTGCTCGATCACCGACACCGCCGCGCCATAGGGCTTGAAGCTGCCGCGCTGGCGGATTTTCATCATGCAGCGCTCGACGTCGGTCGGGTCCTCGCCGATCAGCGCGTCGCGGAAATGCAGGATGAACGGCTTCAGGTAGGTCTTGGTGTATTCCACCTCGCCGATGCCGTAGATGCCCTCGTCGGTGACGATGCGGACGATCGGATGCTTGCCGATAACGGCAACGCGCAGGTCGGTGATCTTCATGATAACTCCTCGTGCCTGCCGGGCGGCAGGCGTCTCCCAATCTGGCCGCCGGGGAGGCGGCCCCTCAAATAACTTTCGGCCGGCGGGACGGACCTTCCGCTGGCCCCTCGGAGCGCTTTCAGGAAAAGTTGTGAGACTTTTCCGGTTCGAAAGCGCGACAAATCAAATACACGCCCTATCGGCGCAGGCTCCTCTGGGCGACGCCCATCTGCTCGATGATGTGGCGCCCCGAGCCCTCGACGTGGCGGGCGACAACCGCGGCGGCGCCATCGGCGTCCTGCGCCCGGATGCGGTCGATCAGGTCGCGATGCTCGCGCAGCACCGATTGGCGACGGCTCAGCGAGGTCGGAAAGCGCCGGCTGATGGCGCGCAGGATCTCGCGATGCTTCCACCACAGTTCGGCGGCGTGGCGGTTGTAATGGCGGTCATAGATGAACTGGTGAAAGCGGGTGTCGAGCCGGCCATGCAGCATCGGATCGGCAAAGTTCAGCGCTTCGATTTCGGCCTGGATGCGCTCCAGCTCGAGGATGTCGGCGTCTGAGACGATCGACACGAACCAGCGAGTCAGCGCCGGCTCGATCAGCATCTCGATCTCGATGATGTCGCGCACGAAATCGGCATCGATCGGCCGCACCCGCGCCCCGCGGTTGGGCTCGATCAGGACGAAGCCTTCGCCACGCAACTGCTGCAGCGCTTCACGCACCGGATTGGTCGAGGTCTGGTAGTGCTCGGCAAGGTCCGCGACCTTCAGTCGCTCATTGGGCCCCAACCGTCCCGAAACGATGTCCTCGCGGATCATCTCGTAGACGGAGGCCTGCTGCTCGAGGGTCTCCTCGGGCTGGTCCGACTTGACGGTCACCTCGCTCATTGGTTCTGTTTATGCAGCTTTTTTGGGCAAGCCAAGCCCCGTTCGCACGCAAAGCGCGCAAAATAATGTACGACTTTGGTGATGTTGACATACACCAGTTTTGCTGGAAATCTGCCATACTAGTTGGGAAAAGCCGGCGCCAAGCCCGGTTCCCGAGGCGAGAACAGCGCACGCTGTAAAGGGCTTTGCTGCGGCTATGGGCCGGGCAACGCCCTGATTTGAGGAGGAGGATTTCTCAATGCATATGAACACCGGCCGGCGTCTGCTTGGCCTTTCGATGGCGGTGCTGAGCGCTGCCACCATGCTGACGACGGCGACGACCGCGTCCTACGCCCAGAGCGTGGACCTGAGCAAATGGTCGCCGGAATACGTCAAGTCGATCGCCGGCACCAAGCAGTTCGACGCTGCCAAGGATTGCGGCGCGGTTGTGCCGAACGATTACACCGGTTCCGTCAGCTACTGGTACACCGGCCCGTTCGAAGCCGACCCGCAGATCGCGCATGACCAGGACAAGGCGTTCTGGGAGGCCTTCAAGGCCGCCTATCCGAACATCACCACCGAAGTCCAGTCGATCACCTATAACGAACTGCTCGACAAGTTCCGCACCTCGCTGCTCGGCAACTCGGCTCCGGCCGTTATCCGCCTGCAGATCCTGGGTGGCGTCGAGTTCGCCGCCAAAGGCTACCTGCAGCCGCTGAAGCCGGAAGATGTCGGCTACACCGCCGCGGACTTCTGGCCCGGCGCGCTGAAGTCGGTGACTTACGAGGGTGTCAGCTACGGCCTGCCGACCAACAACGAAACCATGGCGATGATCTGGAACGCCAAGGTGTTCAAGGATGCCGGGCTCGACCCGGAAAGCCCGCCGGCCACCTGGGACGATGTCGTCGCCTATTCCAAGCAGATCAACGAGAAGCTGGGCATCCCGGGCTACGGCCTCGTCGCCAAGCAGAACGCCGGCAATACCCCGTTCCGCTTCATGCCGCAGCTCTGGGCCTATGGTGGCGGTGCCCTCGACGAGGCCTCGGCCGAGCCGGGCTACAAGGACGTCTGGATCAACAACGCCGGCTCCAAGCAGGCGCTGCAGGCTGCCTACCAGATGTACGCCGTCGACAAGTCGGTCCCGACTTCGGCGCTGACCAACACGCAGGGTGAAAACCAGGCGCCGTTCATCGCCGGCAAGCTCGGCATGATGATTGCCCACCCGGCCGAATACGCCAAGATGAACGATCTCGCGTCCAAGGCGACCGGCACCGACAAGGTAGTTGCCGACGAAGTGGTCGCCAACATGCGCTACGGCCTGATCCCCACCGGTCCCGACGGCAAGCGCGCCGTGGTGTTCGGCGGCTCCAACATCCATGTGGTGAAGCCCGAGTTCGTGCAGGGTGGCAAGGTGGACGAGCAGGCCGTCAAGGCGCTGATCTGCTTCTGGGACAGCCCGGAATGGTCGACCAAGCTCGCCTGGGTCGGCTCCAACCCCGGCAACATCAATGGCTTCCTGACGGACGCCATGAAGGAACGTCTCGACACCATCAAGTTCCTCGACGTCACCACCTCGATGCTGCCCAATGGTATCCCGTTCCCGGTGATCCCGCAGGCGCCGGAAATCATGAACATCATCGTTCCGGATATGCTGCAGAACGCCCTCACCGGCAACATGACCGTCGACCAGGCGGCCGAGGATGCAGCCACCAAGGTCAAGGCCATCGTCGACGGCGGCGGCGGCATCTGATCGCCTGCTGAAGCACTCTCGGACCGGCGGCACCCGTCGCCGGTCTCTCCTCTTCACAACCAGGGTTATGCGCTGTGAGCACTGTTCCGGGACAAGCCATCTTTCGCGACGTACCCGAGCCCAGGCGCATCGGCCTCAGCCAAAAGGTGTGGAACAGCCGCTTCGATTATCTTTATGTGGCGCCTGCCCTGATCGTGATGCTGATCGTCATCGGCTATCCGATCTACTACACCATCGAGCTGAGCTTCTTTAACACCCCGGCGAGCCTGGCGCTCAGCGCCAAGCAGTTCAACGGCCTCGACAATTACGTCACCATCCTGACCAGCCCGGTGTTCTGGAAGGTCACCTGGCAGACGGTGCTGTGGACGGTCCTTTCCACCTTCTTCGCCTTCATGATCGGGCTGGGCGCCGCGCTGGCGCTGCATCGCGAGTTCGCCGGCCGCGGGGTGCTGCGTGCACTGCTGCTGATTCCGTGGGTGGTGAGCGCGGTGGCCGCCTCCTATGTGTGGAAGTGGCTCTATCACTCCGATTTCGGCGCTATCAGCGCCATGCTCACCCAGGTCGGGTGGATCGATAAGCCGATCAACTTCATCGACAACACCAACACCTCGCTCTACGCGCTGATCGTCGTGAACGTGTGGAAGGAATTCTCCTTCGCCATGATCATGCTGATGGCCGGTCTGCAGACGGTTCCCGATACGCTGCTGCGCGCCGCGCAGGTCGATGGCGCCAGCCCCTGGCAGCGCTTCTGGCATGTCACCTTCCCACACTTGCAGGGTGTGTCGATGGTCACCCTGCTGCTGCTCGCGGTGCAGAACTTCAACTCCTTCATCATCCCCTGGATCATGACCGGCGGCGGCCCGGCCGGCTCGTCGGACATCTGGATCACCCATATCTACCAGCTTGCCTTCGGGCGGCAGCGCTGGGGCGTCGCCTCGGCCTATGCGGTGATCCTGTTCATCGTGATGATGGTGCTCGGCTACTTCTATGTCCGTGCATTGACCAAGGGCGATGACGCGAGGGCCGCCGGATGACCATGGAACTGAGTGCAGGCGCCGCCAAGCGCCGTGGTGCAGGTGGCTGGCGCTGGAGCGGGCGGATCTTCCTCCTCCTGCTGCTCGGCTTCACTGTGATGCCGATGATCTGGATGTTCATCACCTCGCTGAAGACCGGCTTTGCGGCGATGCAGTATCCGCCGCAATGGTGGCCGGCCGAACCGACGCTGGAGAACTACTGGCGGCTGATCGACCCCTCGGGCAATGTCGGCCGCGACTTCATCCAGTATTTCTGGAACAGCATCTGGGTCTCGACCCTCACCACCATTCTCGCGGTGGTGGTGGCGGTGCCGGCCGCCTACGCCTTCTCGCGCTTCCGCTTCCCCGGCCGCAACTTCCTGTTCTTCGCCGTGCTGCTCAGGAACATGTTCCCGGCCGTGGTGTTCCTCGTGCCGCTGTTCATCCTGATGAAAGCGCTGGGGCTGGTGAACACCCACGGTTCGCTGATCCTCACCTACCTGACCTTCGGCCTGCCGCTCGCCATCTGGCTGCTCAAGGGCTTCTACGACAACATCCCGGTGCAGCTCGAACAGGCGGCCCGCATCGATGGCGCGACGCGCTTCCAGGCCTTCTTCCTGATCGTCATGCCGCTGTCGACGCCGGGCATCATCGCCACCTCGATCTACAGCTTCATCGGCGCCTGGAACGAGTACATCTACGCCTACACCTTCCTCACCCGGCACGATCAGATGACCCTGCCGGTCGGCATCCAGCGCTTCTTTTCGGAGAACGCCACGGATTGGCCGGGGCTGATGGCCGCCACCTTCATGATGAGCATCCCCGTCGTGGTGCTGTTCCTCGTCCTGCAACGCTACTTCGTGCGCGCCCTGACCGAGGGCGCCGTGAAGCACTAACGGAAAGCTCAAGGAAACCCATATGGCTCAGGTTATCCTCAAGGACGTGGTCAAGAACTACGGCGATGTCTACGCCGTGAACCACGTGTCGCTGACCGTCGAGGACGGAGAGTTCGTCGCGCTGGTCGGCCCCTCCGGCTGCGGCAAGACCACGACGCTCAACCTGGTCGCCGGGCTGATCCCGATGTCGGGCGGCACCATCAACATCGGCGACCGCGACGTCACCGACCTCGACCCCAAGGACCGGGACATCGCCATGGTGTTCCAGAACTACGCGCTCTACCCGCAGAAGTCGGTCTACAAGAACCTCGCCTTCCCGCTGCAGATGCGCAAATTGCCGAAGGAAGAGATCGACAAGCGGGTCCAGGCCGCCGCCAAGACCCTCGATATCGTCCATCTGCTGGAGCGCAAGCCGCGCGAACTGTCGGGCGGCCAGCAGCAGCGCGTGGCGCTGGGCCGGGCGCTGGTGCGCGAGCCGCGCGCCTTCCTGATGGATGAGCCGCTGTCGAACCTCGACGCCAAGCTGCGCGTGCAGATGCGCTCCGAGATCAAGCGTTTCCACCAGGATCTCAACGCCACCATCATCTACGTGACGCACGACCAGCTCGAGGCCGTCACCATGTCCGACAAGATGGCGGTGATGAATGGCGGCTTCCTGCAGCAATATGACAGCCCGGCCAACGTTTTCGCCAACCCGGTGAACATGTTCGTTGCAAGCTTCGTTGGCTCCCCTGCCATGAGCCTCGTGCCGCTGACCGCCGCATCGAAGGATGGGAAGGTCGTGCTCCAGAGCCCCGAGGGCTGGGAGATGCCGCTCTCCGACGCCAATGGCCGGAAGGCGCTGAGCGCCAAATCCAGCAAGGTGGTGCTGGGCGGCCGGCACTCGACCATCACGGTGCACAAGTCTCAGGTGCCGGGTGCCGTACCGGGCAAGGTCTATACGGTCGAGCCGACCGGCGACGTCACCTTCGCCCAGGTCTTCGTCTCCGGCGCCGTGGTCAATGTCAGCGTCGCCCCGACCTTCCAGCTCAGGCCCGACGAGCCGGTGTTCCTCGAGTTCGATCAGGACCGCATGCATCTGTTCGACGGCGAAACCGAAATGGCACTCAAGCTCGCATAAGCCGCCAATCGATTTGTCCTTCCATCGGGCGGCCCGGTAGCGACCGCTCCCCAGCCAAGGCTTAACCCCCAATGACTTCGAACCCTGCCGAAGACGCGCTTAATCGCGTCAACACCAGCTCCCGCCCGTCTGATTTGAGGATCACCGATATCCGCGTGGCCGAGATCACCGGTGCGCCGTTCCGCTCGGCGCTGCTGAAGATCTATACCAACCAGGGCATCGTGGGCTTGGGCGAAGTGCGCGACGGCGCCAGCGCCACCTACGCGCTGATGCTGAAGAGCCGGCTGCTCGGCGAAAACCCTTGCGATGTCGACCGGCTGTTCCGTCGCATCAAGCAGTTCGGCGGCCACGGCCGGCAGGGTGGCGGCGTCTCGGCCATTGAGATCGCGCTCTGGGATCTCGCCGGCAAGGCCTATGGCGCGCCGATCTACCAGATGCTGGGCGGCAAGTTCCGCGACAAGGTGCGCTGCTATTGCGACACCGACGCCGATCGCCCGAGCGGCACTGAGATGGGCAAGCGTTTGAAGGAGCGCATGGACAAGGGGTTCACCTTCCTGAAGATGGACCTGGGGCTGATGGAGATCGCCCATATCCCCGGCGCCGTCGTTGGCCCGGCGGGCGTACTCGAAGGCTTCAAGCAGCACGCCGGCGGCATCCGCGCGACCAACAACGAGGAGCGCAAGGCGCGTAACCTCGTTTACGACGCGCAGAACGTCATGCACCCGTTCACCGGGCTGCACTTCTCCGAAAAGGGTCTCGACCTGCTCGAGCAGTACATTGCCGAAGTGCGCGACGTGATCGGGCCCGAGATCCCGCTGGCCATCGACCATCTCGGCCATATCTCGCTGCAGGACGGTATCCGGCTGGCGCAGCGCATCGAGAAATACACCCCGGCCTGGCTCGAGGACGTGATCCCCTGGCAGCATGCGGAGAGCTATCGCCGGTTGCAGGAAGCGACCTCGGTGCCGATCTGCACCGGCGAGGATATCTACCTGAAGGAAGGTTTCGAGCCGCTGTTCAACGCCGGCATCTCGGTCATCCATCCCGATATCCTCACCACCGGCGGCATCCTCGAAACCAAGAAGATCGGCGACGCGGCGCAGGACCATGGCATCGCCATGGCCATCCACATGGCCGAGAGCCCGATCGCCGCGATTGCCGCGGCCCATATCGCCACCGCCACCGAGAACTTCCTGGCGCTCGAATATCACTCGGTCGATGTGCCGTGGTGGGATGACATCGTCACCGGCTTCGACGGTCCGATCGTCAAGAACGGCTTCATCGAGCTCAGCGACAAACCGGGCCTCGGCATCGACGACGTCAACGACGAGCTGCTGCGTCAGCACCTGCAGCCTGGTGTTACCGACATCTGGCAGCCGACCGACCAGTGGGACAATGACATGTCCTGGGACCGCACCTGGTCCTGAGGAACATCCAGTCCCGAGCGAGCGTGGAGCGACGCATCAAATGAAGATCAAGGAAATCAAGGTCATCGTCTGCTCGCCCGGGCGGAACTTCACCACGGTGAAGGTGATCACCGACGAGGGTGTCTACGGCATCGGCGATGGCACGGTGAACGGCCGCGAGCTGTCGGTCGCCAGCTATCTCGAGGATCACGTCGCTCCGGCGCTGATCGGCATGGATCCGCTGCGCACCGAGGATATCTGGCAGTATCTCTATAAGGGCGCCTACTGGCGTCGCGGCCCGATCACCATGGCGGCGATCTCGGCCATCGACATGGCGCTGTGGGATATCAAGGCCAAGGTTGCCGGCCTGCCGCTCTACCAGCTGCTCGGTGGCCGCTCACGCGACAAGGTGATGGTCTACCGCCACGCCTCCGGCCTCGAAATCTCCGAGGTGGTCGAGGGCGTCCTCGCCATCAAGGAAACCGGCGTCGAGGCGATCCGCGCCCAGGTCGCCATCCCCGGCCTGCCGCCGATCTACGGCACCGGCGATTCCACCGATACCGCAGCGCTGAAGGGCCGTGGGGCCATCGTGCCGCACGAGGAAGTCTGGGCGACGCACAAATACCTGCCGCTGGTGCCCAAACTGTTCGAGAAGGTGCGCGACGCGGTGGGCTGGGACGTGCACCTGCTGCACGACGTGCATCACCGCCTGACCCCGATCGAAGCCGCCCGCCTCGGCAAGGACCTCGAGCCCTACCGGCTGTTCTGGCTCGAGGACGCCATTCCCGCCGAGCTGCAGGAAGGCTTTCGCATCATCCGCCAGCACACCACGCAGCCCCTCGCGGTGGGCGAGGTGTTCAACTCGATCTACGACACCCACACGCTGATCACCGAGCAGTTGATCGATTATGCCCGCGTCACCTCCACTCATGCGGGCGGCGTCACCGGCATCAAGAAGATTTTCGATCTGGCGGCGATCTACCATGTGAAGTCGGCGTGCCACGGCCCGCAGGACGTGTCGCCGATCGCCATGGGCTGCAACATCCATGTCGACGTGGCGATCCCGAATTTCGGTATCCAGGAATTCGCCAACTACTCCGAGCTGATGTTCGACGTGTTCAAATGCGCCTGGTCGTACGATCGCGGTTACCTGCAACCGGGCGAAGTACCCGGCCACGGCGTCGATTTCGACGAAAGTCTCGCTGCCAAATACCCCTACAAGCAGGCTTACCTGCCGATCGCCCGTCTCGAAGACGGCAGCATGACCAGCTGGTGAGGAACCAACAGTGAAGATCACCGCCATCAAGCCGTTCCCGGTCTGGGTCGGCCATCGCAACCAGCTGATCGTCAAGATCGAAACCGATGCGGGCATTTTCGGCTGGGGCGAAAGCGGGCTCAGCGGCCGCGAGAAGGCCGTCGTCGGGGCGCTCGAGCACTATGCGCAGTTCCTCGTCGGGCGCGACCCGATGCAGATCGGCGCGCTGTGGCAGGAGATGTACCGCAGCCAGTACTTTGAGGGCGGGCGCGTGCTCACCGCGGCGCAGTCGGCGCTCGATATCGCGCTCTACGACATCAAGGGCAAGGCACTGGGGGTACCCGTTTACGAACTCCTCGGCGGCAAGCACCGCGACTTCATCCCGACCTTCGCCTCGACCGGCTCGATCAGCGGCGACGAGACCATCGAGGACGCAAAAAAGCTGATGGCCCGCGGCTGGTCCACCATCCGCTTCTTCCCCGCCGAATGGAACGACGCCCAGGGCATTTTCGAGCCGCGCGAGTCGATCGGCAAGACCGCCAAATTCCTCACCAAGGCGCGCGAAGCGCTGGGCGAAGACGTGGTGCTGGGCATCGACTACCACCACCGGCTGAGCGTCGCCGAGACGGCGAGCTTCTGCCAGAAGATGCCATCCGGCACGCTCGATTTCCTCGAGGAGCCGATCCGCGACGAGACGCCCGAGGCCTACGAAAACCTGCGGAAACTCACCGACGTGCCCTTCGCCATAGGCGAGGAGTTCTCCTCCAAGTGGCAGTTCCTGCCCTATATCGAACGCGGCATCCATCAGTACAACCGGCTCGACCTCTGCAATGTCGGCGGCTTCACCGAGGCGATGAAGGTCGCCGGCTGGTCCGAGGCGCACTATGTCGACCTGATGCCGCACAACCCGCTGGGGCCGATCTGCACTGCGGCGACCATCCACTTCTCGGCGGCGACGCCGAACTTCTTCGCGCTCGAAGTGCGCGCCAACGCCACCGACCTCTATGCCGGCACGCCTACCGCGGAGCTGTTCCCCACCATGCCGCTGCTCGATGGCGCGTTATTCCGCGTGCCGGACGCGCCGGGGCTCGGCATCGAAATCAACGAAAAGCTGCTCGACAAGGACAGCTTCAAGTTCTGGGAGGCGCCCCACCTGAAGCGCCGCGACGGTTCGGTTACGAACTGGTAGACCCGAAACTCATCTGGAGGAGATACTTATGGTCCACATCATGCAAAGCCCGATCCCGGCGTTCAAGCGTCCGAGCAAGGACGTCATCGCCGCGCTGAAGGATATCGGCACCGCCACCGTGGCCGGGTCGCTCGGCCACTCCGGCTTCCGCAACCCGCACATGGTCGGCCCGGTCAGCCAGTATAAGGGCAAGTCCATCGTCGGCACCGCCCTGACGCTGCAGTTCATGCCGCAGCGCCCGGATCTCTTCAGCGAAGGTGAATATTCGGATCCCGAAAAGCAGCTGCATCGCCACGTTCTCTATGAAGTCGAAGAGAACGACGTGGTGGTGGTCGACGCGCGCGGCGACCTGAGCTCGGGCGTCTTCGGCGATATGATGTCGACCTACTTCAAGGGCCGCAAAGGCGCCGGCATCGTCATTGACGGCGTGATGCGCGACAAGCCCAACGTCGACAAGCTCGATCTCGCCATCTGGATGCGCGGCTGGACCCCGAACTACCACGTCCAGGTCTCGATCTGGCCGGCGGCAGTGAACGTGCCGATCTCCTGCGGCGGCGTCATGGTCATCCCGGGCGACATCATCATGGCCGACGATGACGGCGTCGTCGTGCTGCCGCAGTCGATGGCCGAAAAGGTCATCGAGGATTCGAAGAAACACGCCGAGTGGGAAGTGTTCAGCCGCGAAAAGCTCACTGCCGGTGAATCGCTCCGCCGCTACTACCCGCTGCACCCCGATGCCGAAGAAGAATACCAGGCCTGGCGCAAGGCCAAGGGCCTGCCGCCGAGCCCCAGCCACTGAGGCGACGAGCTTAGCTGTGAAACGAGAAGGGCGCCCAAGTGGCGCCCTTACTTTTGGTGCTGGATGGTGGCCGGATGCCGGCATCCAGCCCGGTTCGCACCCCCTCCGAGCTGCGCTAGGTCGCTTCGCTCCCAAGCTCCGCTTGCCTCCCCCGTCGAGGGGGAGGTGGGGCCGGTGCTTGTGGCTTGGATGTGCCCGATACACCGGCGGGCACCTCCCCCTCGACGGGGGAGGTTGGGAGGGGTGCGCAGCGCGCTCGATGTCGAGGTGGCCAGCGTGGCGCGATATTTCCATTTCTCGCAACTGTGCCGCCGCCGCTATTACTAGCCGGCGCAGTCGCTCGTGGCGGTCACATGGTTCCCAGCATCCTCTCGCATTACTACGCCCGTGAGCGCGGTCCGTTCCGATCGCTTTCGGACCTGCCACACGCGGAGGCCGAGAGCGTGCTCGAGGCCATTCGCCAGCGCGGCGACGGCTTTGCCAGCCAGCGGCGGCCCGACTACCTGGTCATCCGGCGTGACCTGGAAGCGCTGGTCCGGCAGCGCTTCATCGACAAGGGTGGCCGTCCGGTCCGCAGCACGCCGCGCTACATGATCCTGGGGCAATGCGACTGGGTGCGCGATTGGTATCTCGAGGGATGTTCGCTGGCGGTGCCGCTGGCGCGTTTCGACCCCCGGATCGTCAGCTTCACCTATGGCGACAGCTTCCCCGCCATGCGGCACATGACGGCAAGCCGCACCGCGGGCAGGTGTTTACCCTCGGCGAGCTGCCTTGGCTCGTCGAGCAGTTCGGCCTCCCCCAGCAACGTGCCGAAACCACCGGTCCGGACCGGTACATCGAAGCGCAGGTATGGGACGATGAGCCGCTTGGCGAGTGGTTGGGTTAGCCTCGCCGGCGCGCTGCTTGTGCGAGGGCCACAAGACAAAGGGCGGCCCACTGGACCGCCCATGAAGCGCCGTTGCGGCGTGCCGGATCAAGCCTTGCCCAAAAACTCGGCCATCCGGATCAACCCCTGCATATACCCAATCGCGTGCGAGCGGCCGCGGTGGTTCCAGTCGCTGTCACCGTCCATCTTGGGCACGTGGTCGTCGAGCAGGAAGCCATCGAAGCCGTTCTTGGCGAGCAGCACGATGACTTCGGCCGGGTCGAAATTGCCATCGCCGATGAAGCACTCGACGAAGTTCGGCACCGACCCCTTCACGTCGCGGAAGTGGATGTAGGAGATCCGGCCCTTGGGCGCGAAATACTCGATCATCTCGTTGACGTTGGCCTTGCCGCCTTCCATCTCCGAGCAGCAGCCGAGGCAGAGGTCGAGCGACCAAGCCTCCGAGCGGCCGACCAGGTCATAGGCCTTCTTGAAATTCTCCGGCTTGTAGAACAGCCGCGCCACGCCGCCCAGCATCGGCACCGGCGGATCGTCCGGGTGCAGCGCCAGCTTCAGGCCTTCCTCTTCGGCCACCGGCAGCACCGCCTTCATGAAATACTCGTAGTTGCTCCACATCTGCTCTTCGGTGATCAGCGGGCCGTCCTTGCCGAACAGCGGCATCGAGGAGGCGCGTCCGAGCGTCGTCGGCATGAACGAGCGGAGCAGCTCGAGATTGTCGATATTGGCTTCGACCACCGCCATGTCGAATTGCCGGGCCACGGCGCCGCCGCGGGTCGCGGCATCGCGCTTGGTGGTCCACACCGAGTTGGGCATGAAGTGCAGCCCGAGCACCGGGATGCCGGCGCGCGCCACGGCGCGGATCGTTGCCTGGTAGTTCTCGATCTGCTCGTCGCGGCCCTCGAGCCCCATCATCGCCTTGTGGTAGAAATGGGTGGGGACGTTCTCGATCGCTTCGAACTTGAGGCCGGCTGCCTCCACCTGGTCGACCAGCGCCCTGACGTCCTTTTGCTCCCAGCGATTGTCGCCCGGCAGCGTCGGGTTGTTCATCTGCAACCCGGTGGCGCCGATCTGCGCCGCGAAGCGGAGCCTTTCCTCGCTCAGTTCATGGAACTGGCCGACCGCAACTCTGATACCCATTCTCTTGTTCCTAAATTGCACTGCAGTTGGTGTGTCACCGGGTCATTCCCGCATAGGCGGGAACCCCCGTCATCCCTTGACCGATCCCTCGGTCATGCCCGCCACCATGAAGCGCTGGGCAACGAAATAGAGGATCATCAGCGGCACCGACGAGATCGCTGCGCCGGCCATCAGCGGGCCCCAGGGCAAGACGTCGGAGGTGATGAGATAGTTGAGCGCCAGCGGCGCGGTGCGCACGCTTTCCGACGTGGTGAGCACCAGTGCGAACAGCAGCTCGTTCCAGGCGCCGGTGAAGGTGAAGATGGCGACCGCCGCGAGGCCGGGCGCCGAGAGCGGCAGGGTGATGCGCAGCAGCGCCCCGAACCGGGTCAGCCCGTCGATCATCCCCTGCTCCTCGAGCTCACGCGGTACGCCGCGGAAATAACCCTGCAGCAGCCAGGTGGAGAGCGGCAGCGAGAAAGTGAGGTAGACGAGGATCAGGCCCTGCAGCGAGTTGCCGAGCTTCAGCTGCGCCATGACGATCGACAGCGGAATGAACAGCAGCGAGCCGGGGGTGAGGTAAGCGAAGAGGATCAGCCGGCCGATGACGCCGCGAAAGCGATAGCGGAACCGCACCATCGAATAGGCGGCGAACGACGAGATGATCACCGAGATCACGGTGACGGTCGAGGCGACAATGAAGCTGTTGCGGATCGACAGCAGGAACTGCCCGTCGGCGAGCAGCTTCTCGAAGTTGGCGAGGCTGAAGCGGGACGGCCACAGAGACGGCACACGCAGGATGTCGCGTGGCAGTTTGAGCGACGTCGCCAGCATCCAGTAAACCGGGAACAGCACGAGGATGACCGCGACGATCAACGCGGCATAGCTCAGCAGCCGGGCGATCAGGAACCGGCGACGCGCCGAGGCGCCGGCATTGGTCGGCGCCGCACTGGCGATTTCGGCGAGACTGGCCATTATTCCTCCCTCCGCATCATCAGCGAAGTGGCAAAGATCACGAGGATGGCCAGCACCGGCAGCATGTAGACCGACACCGCGGCGGCTTCACCGATGCGCTGGGTCTGCATGCCGAAATAGGCCAGCACCGGGAACACCATGGTGGCGTCCGACGGGCCGCCGGCGGTCAACAGCCAGACATGCTCGAAGCCGTTGGCGGTCCAGATCGAAGAGAGCAGCGTGGTGACGATGATCACCGGCAGAATGCTGGGGATGGTGACGTTCCAGAACCGCTGCCAGGTATTGGCGCCGTCAACGATCGCCGCCTCGTAAAGTTCTTTGGGCACCGATTGCAGGGCCGCAAGAATTGAGATGAACCAGAACGGAAAACCGCGCCACACCGAGGCGATGATCACCGAAGCCATGGCGGTGGTGCGGGTGCCGAGCCAGTCGACGGTGCCGGCGTAGAGCCCGGTCTGGTTGAGGATCAGATTAATGCCGCCGCCGATCGGCTGGTAAAGCACGCGCCAGGTGAGGAAGGCGACGAAAGCCGGCATGGCCCAAGGCAGCATCAGGAACGAGCGGAAGATACCTCGCCCCGGCAGGTTCTGGTGCACCAGCAGTGCCAGGCCCAGCCCGATCACCAGCTTCAGCACGTCCGAAACGAGGACGATGACAATGGTGTTGCGGATGGCGGCCCAGAAGGTCGCGGTCCCCGCCAGGTATTCGAAGTTCTTGAAGCCGATGAAGTTGCCGGTGCTGCCGATCACCATGTCGGTGAACGACACCCAGATGGCAAAGAAAAACGGATAGGCGACCAGCCCGAGGATCAGCAGCACCACCGGCGCCACCAGCGCATAGGCGAAGAGCTTGAGCTTGAACCCACCGCCGAAGCGGCGGCGGGGAGTGGAGTCTTGCGTTGAAACAGTCATGATCGGTGCGCTTGGCTACCCCTCACCCTCACCCTCACCCTCACCCTAACCCTCTCCCCAGAGGGGCGAGGGGACGCACTTTGCGCCGGCAGTGCCACAACGCCCCCTCGCCCCTTTGGGGAGAGGGTGGGGGTGAGGGGCAGCCAAGCACTCAGGCCATGCAATGCGTAACTTTTCCAAAACATCCGCGGATGGCCCCGGGAGGAACCATCCGCGGCAGGGAGGAACTTGGGATCAGTACTTGTCGTAGATCGCCTGGCCCTGGGTCTGCGCTTCGGCGATCGCCTTGTCGAAGTCCCAGCCATCCACCACCACGCGCTGGGCGAGCTTGGGAATGAGGAAGTTGGAGCCGAAATCAGCGAAGGCCGCGTTGTTGACATCCGGGTAGGCCGGAGCCGTGCCGTTCTTGGCGAGCCCGAGCAGGCCGACGAGGATGGTGTTGGTGCCGTCGAACGCCTGCAGCTTCTCCTGGTTGGTCAGCACCGGACCATAGATCGCCACGTTGAAATAGGCGTTCATGAACTCTGGCGACGAGAGGTGTTCGAGCAGCGCCTTGGCTTCGTCCTGCACCGGGCTCGCCTTGGTGATGGCGCGCAATTGCACGTCGATCGGCGAGATGATGCCCTTGGGGCCGCCGGGCAGCGGCGAGAAGGCGCTGGATTCGAACAGTTCCGGATCGTCTTTCCGCGCGGCGATACCGACCGAGCCGGTATTGGCGATGAAGCCGGCCTGGCCCGACAGATAAGCCTGGTTGTCGCCGGCGCCGTCCCAGGTGGTGTTGCCGGGCGAGAACAGGCCCTTGTCCCAGGCATTCTTCAGCCAGGTGAGCCACAACCGCGTCTCGGGCGAGTCGATCGTCACTTTCTTGCCGGCGTCGTCGGCGATGCGGCCACCGAACGACTGCAGCACCGCGACCTGCAGGTTGGCGTCACCGACATTGGAGAGGGCGAGACCCAGCCCCGAAACCGGTGCCTTGTTGATGGCTTCCGCCTGCGTCACCAGTTCGTCCCAGGTCTTGGGCGCCTCGGTGAAGCCGGCGGGCTCGAGCAGGTCCTTGCGCCGCAGCAGCAGGTTGCCGTTGACGCCGAACGGGATGCCGACGCGGGCAATGCCGCCATCCGCCGTCAGGTCGGATGCGGTATCGGGACCGGCGAACCAGCCGCCCTGCGCGTCGCCGATCTTCTTGTAGAGATCGCCGACATCGGAGAACTGGCTCTGCCGGGCGAGCAGCCGGGCGAGGCCGAGACCCATGTCGAGGGCATCCGGCATGGTGTTGGACGATACTGCCGCCGAGACCTTCTGGGTGGTCTCGTTCTGGTTGATCATCACCACTTCGGTGGCGACGCCGTTGGCGGCGCCCCAGGCGTTGATGGTGTCGGTCAGCAGCTTGTTGGCATCGTCCGAAAAGATCAGGCCACCCCAGTAGGTGAGCTTCTTGCCCTGCGCCAGGGCGGGCATCGGGAAGCTGCTCGCGGCGGCCAGCGCCAGGCCGCTTGCAGCGGTCTTCAGCACGCGGCGGCGCGACCAGCCGGCCGGCTTCTGGGTGTCGAATGATTTGGTCATGGGCTCTCCTCCAAGATGAGCTCGTGTGCGGCTTGGCGATTGCGGCGACGTGCCGGACTGATCGCTGGGGCGATCAACGTTCGGTGGATCGCGCCGCCTCCCCGCGGGGTCCCGATTTGCCTAGAGCGCGGTGGCTCAAATGGCCCGGCCGCTCCCAGTTTTCTCGCAGCGCCGGCTTTTAAATATATTTATTAGCGCTATTAAGAGCGTATTATGGGGCTCGAACAACTGTCAATGCGCCATTGGCTAGGAGAAAAGGATGAGGGGTGAAATCGAGAATGCCGGTTACGCCGCGTTCTTTGACGCTCTCATCGACGGCCGTCTGAAGCTCGGCCAGACCCTGACGCAGGAGGAGCTGTGCAAGGTGCTGGGTCTGTCGCTGTCGCCGATGCGCGAAACGACGACGCTGCTCGAGGCCGAGGGGCTGATCACCGTCCGCCGCAAGGTGGGGATCACCATCTTCTATCCGGACGTGAAGTTCGTCGGCAACTGCTTCCAGTTTCGCGGCCTGCTCGAACGCGAGGGCCTCAGGAAGTTCGCGCAGACCGTGACCCCAGCCTGGATCGACGCGATGCGCGCCGAACATCTCGGGATCATCGATTTCGTCCGCCAGACTAACGACATGGAACGCTACCGCGTGCCGGTAAAACTGCTCGAGCGGAAGTTCCACGACACCTTCGTCGCCGCCTTCGACAATGATCAGATCAGGGTCAACTACGCGCGGCTGACCCAGAAGATGTACCTGTTGCGCCTGCACAACCTCAACGCGGTCGGCCCGGCCAACACCGTGACCTCGATGGAGGAGCATATGGTGATCATCGACGCGCTGAAGGCTGGTGATGTCGAGGCCGCCTGCGACGGGCTCGACCGGCACCTGCAGGGCGTGCTGCACCGCGTGCTGACGACGTAGCACCGGCCTCACCGTGATCGCCTTCTCCCACAAGGGTAGAAGGCGAAGGAGCCGAAGCGACCGTGTCCTAAACCACGTTGCTTGCCGGCTTCCTTCCGCTGCGAAGGTTCGCTTCGTGGTCGTGCAGCACCACCAGCACCGAGGCGATCAGCCCGGCGAACAGCCCGGCCAGCAATCCGATCATCATGCTGTCGGTGATGCCCATCAGCTGGCCGATGCTGCTGGTCGCAAGGCCTGCCGCGACGGCGGTAACGAAGGCGCCGACCCAGACCGACAGCGGCGCGTGTCGTTCGCGGTTGGAAAGGAAGAATTGCGGCATCGCCTCGCCCAGATAACGCCGGATGACGATCTCGGCCGCCACCGCACAGAAGGCGGCGACGATACCGACCGAGGCGCGGCCGGCGTCGTTATCGGCGAACACGGCGCCGACCAGGGCGCCCACCAGCGTGGCGATGACGACGGCAGCAATGATGTAGGCTGTAACTTCGTAGCGCGCATTGGACGGACTGGGCATTTTACACTCCAGGTCACTCGCTCACCCACTTCGATGCTAGCGCCAACCTGACGGCCGGACAACTCCGCCGCACTCGTCGCTCAGTCGCAAGTCGTATCCCGCGCCCCGTTGACAAGCACCGGAGCCGGCGATTAGCTGTCCCTAATATGAAACGCCCGTTCCAGATGCGGAACGTACGACGGGCGATCGGGAGGAAGCTCATGAGTGACGAGGCGCTCTCGCCTGTCCTTGAGGCACACAGTATTTCGCGCCATTTCGGTGCGGTGGTGGCGCTCGCCGATGCGTCGCTGACGCTGCGACCGCGCGAGGTGGTGGGGCTGGTGGGCGACAACGGCGCCGGCAAGTCGACGTTGCTGAAGATCCTCTCCGGCATCGTCACCCCGTCCGGCGGCGACATCGTCATCGATGGCAAGCCGGTGGTGCTGAAGCGCGCCCAGGACGCCATGGATGCGGGGATTGAGACGGTCTACCAGGACCTGGCGCTGGTCGACACCATGTCGGCCTACCAGAACGTCTATCTCGGCCGCGAGGAACTCTCGAAGCACCCGCTGGCCCGGCTGTTCAACCTCGTCGATGACCGCCGGATGCGCGAGCGGGCCCGCGAAGTGCTGGACATGCTCAAGGTGAAGATCCCCTCGATCAACGTCTCGGTGAAGGGTATGTCAGGCGGCCAGCGCCAGTGCCTCGCCATCGCCCGGGCTTTGCTCTGGGGTCGTCGCATCGTCATCCTCGACGAGCCGACAGCGGCGCTCGGGGTACGCGAGACCGGCCAGGTGCTCGAGGTGATCCGCGACCTGCGCCAGCACGACGTCTCGGTGATCATCGTCAGCCACAATATGCAGCAGCTGATGAGCGTCGCCGATCGCATCACGGTGATGCGGCTGGGCCGCTCGATCGCCACCCGCACCGTCAAGGATACCGAGGTCAACGAGATCGTCGGTTTGATTACCGGCGCCATTCCGGGCGACTCGCCCGAAGCGCGCGCCGCGGAGGTTGCGGCCTGAGGCAAAGCCTCGGAGCCGATCAGACTATTTTCGCAAAAGGGAGGAGACCTATCTTGCGCAACTCAGTACGTGCATTCGCCGTCATGGCGCTTTCGGTTCCCGCGCTCATCGGCATTGCCGGTGTCGCGGAAGCCCAGGACAAGTTCAAGCTCGGCATGGCGGTGGGTGGCAACACCTGCTGCGAATGGATGAAGGCCCAGGGCGACGTCGCCCGCGCCCTCGCCGAGAAGGAGGGCTGGGACTACGTCGAGCTCTCCAACAATAATGACCCTGCGACGGCTCTGAAGAACGTGCAGATCTTCGCGCAGGAGGGTGTTGACGCGATCATCCAGTTCAATGGCCAGGCTGCATCCAACCCGGCCATCTCGGCTGTCGCCAAGCAGGCCAATATTCCGATCGTCACCTACGATATCGCCGATCCCGGCATGTATTTCGTCGGCATCGACAACCTCGGTGCGGGCATTGCCGGCGGCGAGGGCCTCGGCGCCATCGTCAAGGAAAAGTGGAACTGCGAGCCCGATCTGGTGATCTCGGCTGAAGGCGCCGGCGCCGGCATCGTCAACGAGTGGCGGACCGGCGGCATGCGCACCGGCCTCGGCAATGTCTGCCCGGACATTGCCAAGGAGAAATATGTGAGCTTCGAGAGCCAGGGTGACGCGGCTGTCGGCCTGCCGGCCGCTCGCGACCTGCTCGCCGCCCATCCCGATGCCAAGAAGATCGCCGTGGTCGGCCTGAACGATGGTGGTGTGCTCGCCCTCATCAACGCCGCCGAGCAACTCGGCCGCGCCGACGAAGTCATCGGCTGGGGCCAGGACGGCGCCTTCATCACCGGCGACAACGTCAACCCGCATCTGGTCGGTTCGGTGTTCTACTTCCTCGAGGGCTACGCCGTGTATGCCATCAAGGACGTGATCAAGCCGATTGCCGAAGGCAACACCCCTGCGCTGAAGGCCGATGCCGGCGATCCGGCCTCCAAGGTCCAGCCGTGCCCGGTCACCGCCGAGCAGGCCAAGTCGGTGCCCGACATGCCGGAACGCGTGAAGCAACTGCTCGCTGCCCCCGCCGGGACGACGGAGTACGAGCTGTTCTGCCCGAACAAGGGTTGAGTCCGACTGGCAGGACGGTGCGCGGTGCCTCACCCCCACCCTAGCTTTGCTACAGGGCCGCTGGCCCTTAGCGACGCTACCCTCCCCACAAGGGGGAGGGAGAGGCAGCGGCACCAGCACCGTCCTCACCACCCTCCCTCCCCTTGATGGGGAGGGTAGTGAAGCTTGCCTCTCGCGACAGCGAGGGCCTAGCGGGTGGGGTGGGGCGACGCGCACCGCTTCACACTTCACACTGACTGCCGATGAACCCCTCGGAACCACCGCCGATGTCCCTCACCCAAGCCACCGAGACCGCGCCGCCGGCTGTACCGTTAACGGTCCGGTTCGGTGGCTGGGGCACCGGCATCATGCTGCTTGCCGTGTGGCTGCTGCTGATCGCCGCCACCGGCCTCTACCGCCCCGACTTCCTGTCGCAGCAGACGGTGCTGGCCATCGCCTTCACCATGTCGATCGTCGGCGTATTGGCGATCGGGCAGGGGCTCGTCGCCATCTCGGGCGGCTTTATCGACCTGAGCCAGCCGGCCGGCATGATCACCGCCAGCCTCGTCGCGGTGCGGCTGTCGGAGGCCGGCATGCCGCTTGCCGTCGTGATCGTCGGCGCTGTCCTCACCGGCATGGTGTGGGGCGCCTTCAATGCGGCGATCATCGTCTTTGCCAAGCTCAATCCGGTGATCGTGACACTGGCCACCAATTTCATCGGCCTCGCCGCCTTGTTCCTGGTGTTCCAGCTCGCCGAAGTACCGCTCAACTCCGACATCTATCATTTCGGCCGCGCCAGCTTGTTCGGCCTGCCGGCGATCTTCTGGCCGATGCTGGGGCTGGTGCTGGTGGTGGGGTTCCTCGTGCCGCGCACGAAGTACGGCCGCCGCGCCACCGCCGTTGGCGGCAATCGCGCTGCCGCCAAGGCGCGCGGCATTTCGCTGAGGGCGACGCGTTTCGCCATCTTCATGGCCGCCGGGGGCTTCGTCGGTTTTGCCGCAGTGCTGTTCGCGGCGACCGCCGGACCGTTCAACCCGGGTTCGGGCAACGCCATGCAGCTCAACATCATCGCCGGGGTGATCCTCGCCGGCATTTCGCTCGCCGGTGGGCGCGGCAATTTCTGGATGCTGCTGCTGAGCGTCGGCTTCCTCTCCACCATTCCCACCTCGCTGGTGTTCTTCGGGCTCAGCTCTGACACCCAGTCGATCTTCCAGGGCCTGATCCTCGTCATCGCGGTCGCCATCGACGGCTTCCGCGCGAGAAAGGGAACGCCGTGAGCAACGTCACCGCTGATACCACCGCGTCCACCCTGCCGCCCGCGCCGCATAACCCCTGGCGCGAGCTGCTGACCGGCTCGGTCGCCTCGATCACCTTCACCTTCATCGCCGTGGTGGCGGTGGGCTGGTTCTGGGTCGGGCCAAAATTCCTGTCGTTTGGCAATATCTCGATCATGGGCACCTTCCTGATCGTGCCGCTGATCGTCGGCGCCTTCTCCGGCATGGCGCTGCTCTCGGGCGTCGTCGACCTGTCGATCGGCTCGATGGTCGGCTTCTCCTCGGCGGTGTTCGCGCTGCTGATTTCGCTCGGCTGGGATCCGGCCAGCGCCGCGGCGGTGACGCTCTGCGCCTGCCTTTGCTTCGGCGCCATCAACGCCATCGCCATTGTCGGCTTCGGCGCAGAGCCGATCGCTGCGACGCTCGGCATGCTGGTGGCTTTGCGCGGCATCGCCTGGGTGCTGCTCGGCTCGCAGGGCGCCATCTTTGCCTTCAACATCGACATGTTCAACCTGGTCAGCACCACGGTATTCGGGCTGCCGCTGTTCTTCCTCCTCGCCATCCTCTTGACCGCCATCGCCGCGCTGATCGTTACCAAGACCCGCGTCGGTCGGCATGTGCAGGCGGTGGGCGGTGACGACAAGGCCGCGGGGCGCGCCGGCATTTCGGTGAAGAAGGTGCGGGTCGCGGCGCTGCTGCTCTCATCCTTCGGCGCCGGACTCGGCGGCATCGTCTATGCCGCGCAGCTCGGCAGCGCGGCGCGTGCCACCGGCGTCGGGCTCGAGTTCCAGGTCTATGCGGCGCTGATGATCGGCGGCTACTCGATCCTGCGTGGCGGCGTCGGCAACCCGGTCGGTGGTGCGCTTGGCCTCTTGGCGGTCGCCGGGGTCAGCAACATCCTCGATCTCAAGGCCATCAGCCCCTACTACGTAAACATCATTGTCGGCCTGCTGCTGCTCGCCGCAGTCCTGCTCGATCGCCTGCGTGGCGGCGACGCCTACGAATAACAACCAGTTATCACCCGACCCAAGGATTTTGTGCCGTGAAGATCTCGGACATCACCATCAAGACGTTCCGCACCTATGCCGACCGCTGGGATGTCGGCCACGCGCTGCCTTTGCCCAACACGCAGATGATGCAGACGGTGCTCACCATCCACACCGACGAAGGCGTGGTCGGGCACTATTTCGGCGGCGGTTCGCACGGCGACAATGAGGGCCTCAACGTCGTCGACCAGCAGCAGATCCTGTGGCGTATCAAGGATCTGCTGGTTGGCCAGGACCCGATGGATCGCGAGATGATCTGGAAATGGATGTGGGTCGCCAACGTCCAGGAAAACGTCGCCTCGGTGATCGACAACGCGCTGTGGGACCTCGCCGGGCGCTACGCCAACCTGCCGGTCTACAAGCTGATGGGCGGCGCCGGGCGCGAGAAGGTGAAGGCCTACGCCTCGACCTACCCCAATATCGGCAAGCCGCACGTCTATGCCGAGCATGCGCTGGCCTGCAAAAACGAGGGCTACATCGCCTACAAGATCCACCCGCACTATTTCTGGAACCCTGAGACCGGTCAGCCGACACCTGGCCGCCCGTCCAATATCAAGGCCGATATCGAGACCTGCCACCTGGTGCGCGAGGCGGTGGGGCCGGATTACGTGCTGATGTTCGACCCGTGGGGCACCTACATGACCATGGAGGAGGCGATCCAGGTCGGACGCGAGCTCGAAAAGCTCAACTTCTACTGGTACGAGCACCCGATGCCGGAATACCGCACCGAGAGCTATGTGCGGCTGAGCCGGGAGCTGCAGATCCCGATCCTTTCCCCCGAGATCATCGCCGGCGGCGTGTTCTCACGCGCCGAGTGGATCCTGCGCGGCGCCGGCGACATGAGCCGCATCGACGTGGTGCGCGGCGGCATTACCGGAGCGCGGAAGACCGCCATCGTCGCCGAAGCCTATGGGCTGCGCTGCGAGATGCACATGGCCGGCTGGGGCAACCTGCAGGTGATCGGCGCCACCTCCGAGGATACCTCCGAGTATTACGAGAAGGGCCTGCTCGCGCCGGGCGTCGATTACGACGCGCCGCACCCCTACCTCAAGAACACTGTCGATAAGATCGACTCCGAGGGCTTCGTGCACATGCCCAAAGGCCCCGGCATGGGCTACGAAATCGAGTGGGACTATATCGACGACAACCTGATCGAACCCAACGCCACGACCAAGAAGACCCACTGGTAGGGCCAGGCGTTGTGGTCGCGATCAACCACGGAGTCATTCCCGCGAAAGCGGGAACCTCTGTTTACGGTGCCTGCCTCGAACGGAGGTCCCCGCTTTCGCGGGGATGACACGGTGGAGGTCTCTGGCGCCGGGGAAACACTTCCCTGACCAGACTGCAGCCGCGAGGAGTAACAACCTAGATGTCGAGCATCATCCGGTCCGTCCAGGCCATGGATCTGCTGGCCCGCAAGGGTCCGCTGGGGGTCCGCGCCGTGGCGCAGCAGTTGCAGCTGCCGCTCGGCTCGGTGCACCGGATGCTGCTCGACCTCAGCGAAGAAGGGGTGGTCGATCGCACGCCGTCCGGCGAGTGGGAGCTGAGCTTCCGCCTGCTCGAGATCACCGGGCTGCAGCTCGAGCGCATCGACCTGCCGCGGCTCTGCCGGCCGTTCGCCGAGCAGATCGCCGAGGCCACCCGCGAGACGGTGAACGTCAATGCGCTGAGCGGCATGTTCGGGGTGTGCATCGACAAGGTGCGCGGCAACGAGGGCATGCAGCTCGATATGCGTATCGGTTCGCGCGGTCCGCTGAACTGCGGCGGCGCAGGCAAGGCGATGTTGTCCTATATGCCCGAGGCCCGGCAGGAGGAGGTCTATACCCACCCGCTGCCGGCGCTCACCAGCCACACCATCGTCGACGCCACCAGGCTGCGCGAAGAGATCGGCCGCATCCGCGAGCGCTTCTATTCGATCGACGACCAGGAGGTGGTGATGGGCGTCTATTGCGTCGCGGTGCCGCTGCTCGATCGCTCCGGCCACTCGGTCGGCGCCATGAGCGTCACCGGGCCGTCGGTGAAAAAGCCGGGCGGCGACAACGTCATGCCGGTCGTCGCCATGCTGTGGGACGCCTGCGAGCACGTGAGCCGCCGGCTCGGCTATGCCGGCGAATGGCCGCCGGCCGCCGCTGCGGCAACCCGCCTCGCCGGTTAGGGAGAAGACCTGTGGTCCGCATTGCCTGGATGATGAAGCTGAAGCCCGGCAACGAGGCGATCTATAAGCTCAAGCACGACGAGATCTGGCCCGAGATGCTCGATGCCATGCGGCGCGACGGCGTGCGCAGCTTCTCGATCTACCGCAACGGGCTCGACCTCTTCGCCTATATGGAGCGCGACAACGCCCCCGATCCGGCGACCCCAATCAGCGACCTGACCTGGCGCTGGTGGGAGATGATGGCGCCCTACATGGAAACCAATTCCGACTTCTCGCCGGTGCAACGCCCGGTCGAGGAAATGTTCAACTTCGAAAATCGCTGAGAGAGCCATTGTCCATGACCTCCGCCGCCATCAGGGGCGTAGTGCCCATTCTCGTCACGCCATTTCACCCCGATGGCAGCATCGACGAGGAGAGCCTCGCACGCCTGATCGAGTTCAACATCGCAGCCGGGGTGCACGGCCTCGGCGTGGCGCTGGGCAGCGAAGTGTTCAAGTTCAACGAGGCCGAGCGCGCCCAGATCACGCGCTCGACGATCAAGGCGGTGAACGGCCGCGTGCCGGTGATTATCAACTCCGGCGCTGCCGGCACCGATCTCGCGGTGTTCTATTCGCGCGCTGCCGAGGCGGCGGGCGCCGATGCCCTGATGGTGATCCCGCCCTCGTTCATGCCGGTAAGTTCGGAGGAGATCTTCGACTATTACCGCGCCATCGATGCGGCAGTCGGCATCCCGATCATCCTGCAGGACGTACCGCAGGGGCCGATCTCGCCGGCCCTGGCGCTCCGCATCGCCGACGCCTGCCGGAACGTCACCTACATCAAGGTTGAGACCGTGCCGGTTACCGGCAAGGTGCATGCGATGTCGAGTGCAGCGGGCGACCGGTTGACGATTTTCGGCGGCGCCGGCGGCAGCTATTTCATCGAGGAACTGCGGCGCGGTGCGCATGGCACCATGCCGTTCTGCAGCCAGCCCGCCGATTTCGTTGCGGTGTGGGACGCCTTCCAGCGCGGCGATGAAGCCGCGGCGCGCCAGCGCTTCGATGCGACGATCATGGCAGTGAACCGGCTGGGCAACCAGGGCGGCGACATCTTTTACGCCATCCACAAGCAGCTGCTGGTGCGGCGCGGCATCATCCGCCACGCCCTGGTCCGCAGCCCGACCACCGCGGTCGACCCGATCACCCAGCGCGAGATCGACGAGCTGCTGGCGACCATCGTTCCGACCCCGGTCGCCTTCGGGGCCTGAGATGGATCCGTTCGCGCTCAGGCCGCTCGGCCGGACCAGCCTCGAGCTGCCCCGGCTCGGGCTGGGCGGCGCGTCCCTCGGCAACATCTTCAACACCATCCCCGAAACCCAGGCCGACGCCACGCTCGACGCGGCATGGGATGCCGGGGTGCGCTTCTATGATACCTCGCCCTGGTATGGCCGCGGGCTCAGCGAGCACCGGATCGGACGTGGGCTTTACCTCCGCCCGCCGGGCGAGGCGATCGTCTCGACCAAGGTCGGCCGGGTGCTGTTTGCGCCCGATGACGTTGCCGCCTTCGAAGCGAGCGAACGCAGCTGGCCGAACGGGCTGAAATTCCAGCATCGGCACGATTACAGCTATGCCGGGGTGATGCGGAGCTACGAGGACAGCCTGCAGCGGCTGCGGCGCAATCGCGTCGACGTGCTGGTGATCCACGATCTCGACCTCGCCAATCTCGGCAGCGAGGAATTGGTCAGCCAGCATCTCGATGCGCTCGACGCCGGTGGCGGCATGCGGGCGCTCGAGGAGCTGAAGGCAGCGGGGCTGATCAAGGCCATCGGTGCCGGCGTCAACCGCATGGGCACCATCCCGCGCTTCCTCGAACGCTTCGAGCTCGATTTCTTCCTCGTGGCGCTGCCCTACACTTTGGCCGAGCAGCCGGTGCTGGATGTCGAGTTCCCGCTTTGCCAAGCGCGCGGCGTCGGCGTGATCATCGGAGGCGTCTTCGCCTCCGGCATCCTCGCCACCGGGCCGGTGCCCGGCGCGCGCTACAACTATGCCATCGCCAACGAGGAGCAGCTCGCCCGGGTTGGCCGCATGCAAGCGGTGTGCGAACGGCACGGCGTGCCGCTGGCGGCCGCAGCGCTGCAGTTCACCCTGCACCATCCGCTTGTCGCCTCGGTGATCCCGGGCGCCTTCCACCCCGATCACCCGCGCCGCAACGTCGAAAGCATGCGGGTCGAGATCCCCGCCGATCTGTGGGGCGAGCTGAAGCACGAAGGTCTGCTGCGCATGGATGCGCCGACACCGCAAACGTAGCGTCTTGCACGGGCGGTGCCACACCGCCCCCTCGCCCCTTTGGGGAGAGGGTTGGGGTGAGGGGCGCCAAGCGCGCAGGACCATCCAGTTAGGGTACCGCAGAGGGCACAGCCCTTCAGCCAGTGTGCTTGGCTACCCCTCACCCTGACCCTCTCCCCAGAGGGGCGAGGGGACGGGTGTGGCACGGCCGGTGCTCGCTCGAAGCGCTTACGTCAGCCGCGCCAAATACGGCACGGCTTGCGCGCCCTTCAGCTTCTGCGCCAGCCGCGCGACGTAGAGTTCCGACGCGTGGTTGGCGATGCTGAGCCCGTGGCTTTCGCGCCAGATCTCGCCGATCGAAATCGCGTTGGCGTCCTGGTGCGTCAGGTAGACGAAATCGGCGCCCGGATGGAGGATCACCTCCTCGCCGAAATGCTCGAACGGGAAGGTCGGCACCATCGAGACGAAGTCGTCGACATTGACCACCCGGGTGATCGGCAGGCTGGCGAGCTTGCTGGCGCCCACCGCATTGGTCACCCGTGGCTGGCCGAACGTGGTGGTGCGGGCGAGGCTGTAGCCGTCATCCCTCAAATAGAGCGACAGCACCGCGGCGATGCCGGCGCCCATCGAATAGCCGCTCACGTAAGTCCGGTAATCCTTGCGCAGTTGCGGCGCGACTTCGGCGCGCACGGCGAGCGCGCTGTCCTCGAAGCCGCGGTGCAGCGGGATGCCGTGCCGGGCTTCGGGCTTGAGGAAGATGTCGAAGTCCTCCAGCCAGTCCTTGAGGTTCAAGGAGCCGGGCATCGACAGGTACTGCGCCTTTTTGCCGTGATCCTGCTCGACCACGTAGCGCACGCCGACCGCCGGGATCTGGCCAACCTTGGTCACATTGGTCCACCGGCCACGGATCTCGGCTTCGCTGCGCTGCGAGTCGTCGGCGCGCCGGGCCATCTGATGCAGGAGCGGAAAATCGACCTTCGCCTTGTCGACCTTGCTGCCGAGGCTGTTGAGTGCCTGCGGGCTGATCGAGGTACAGGCGGCGATCGGCAGCGCGACAAGGCCGCCGAGCACCATGCGCCGGCTGATCGCCGACGCCGTCAGTCTGTCGTCCCGGTCCGCGCTCACTTTGGCCCCGCTGTCTCACTGCGGGGACCATGCCACAGACCGCGCCGCGCTGTCAGGTGGCGGGACGGCTGTCGTCGGGCTGGGCCTTCGACTTCAGCGCATCCTCGCGGAACTCGAACCACATGGCGTTGAGGATGCCGAAGCTGCAGGCGAGGCCGACGCCGAGGATCCAGGAAAAATACCACATCCGATCGTCTCCCTTAGTAGGCGTTGGGGTTCTTGTTGAGGCTGGCGGTGGTCACCGGCCCGCGCATCACCCGGAACACCCAGCTGGTGTAGATCAGGATGATCGGCAGGAAGACGATCGCCGCGCACAGCATGACGAACAGCGTCAGCTGGCTCGACGAGGCGTCCCACACCGTGAGGCTCGACTGCGGGTCGATCGATGAGGGCAATAGGAACGGGAACAGCGACAGCCCGGCGGTGGCGATGATGCCGAAGATGGCAAGGCTCGAGCCGAGCAGCGCCACCAGTCGGGCGCGGGCGCCGAGCGCCCACCAGGCAACGAGGCTGCCGAATACTGCGAGGATCGGCAGGGCCATGGTCCACGGCATGGCGCCGTAATTGCCGCCCCAGGCGCCGACTTCGCGCACCACCTCTTTGCCGAGCGGGTTCGACGGGGCGATGGTCATCGGCGGGCCGACCAGGCGGTAGCCTTCGAGCACGTAAAGCGCCAGCACTCCACCAAGCACGAACAGCACGATCGTCGCCAGCGCCGACCAGCGGCCATATTCGCGCGCTCGCTCGGCGATCTCGCCATCGGTGCGGCCGGCGATCACCGTGGCGCCCTGCGTCACGATCATCGTGAGGCTGACCAGCCCTGAGAGCAGGGCGAACGGCGTCAGGAGGCCGAAGAAGTTGCCGGTGTAGGTGACACGCTGCGTCACATCGAGCTGGAATGGCGCGCCGAGAAACACATTGCCGACCGCGACGCCGAAGATCAGCGATGGCAGGAAGCCGCCGATGAACAATGCCGCATCCCAGGTGGCGCGCCAGCGCGGATCGCTGACCTTGCCGCGGAACTTGAAGCCCACCGGCCGGATGATCAGCGCCAGGAGGATGGCGATCATCGCGATGTAGAATCCCGAAAAGCTAACTGCATAAAGCTGTGGCCAGGCGGCGAAGATGGCGCCGCCGCCGAGGATCAGCCACACTTGGTTGCCTTCCCAGGTCGGGCCGACGAGGTTGATCAGCACGCGCCGCTCTTCATCGGTCTTGGCGACGAACGGCAGGAGCGTACCGACGCCGAGGTCGCGCCCGCCCATCACCGCAAAGCCGATCAACAGGATGCCGAGCAGGGCCCACCACAGGATGCGCAGCGTTTCATAGTCGAGAGGAATGGTGCTCATCGGGCTGTTCCTTACTTGGCGGGGGCGATCGTGGCGGTTTCGACCGGCTCGACCGACTGATCGAAGTTCAGCTTGTCGGAGGGGCCGTGCTTGATGGTGCGAACCATCAGCCAGACCATGACGATGAGCAGCGCCGTGTAGAGCAGCATGAAGAAGCTCAGCGAGATCACCAGATCCCAGAAGTTGAGCCCCGAGGCGGCGTAGAAGGTGGGCAATACGCCCTCCACCACCCAGGGCTGCCGGCCATACTCGGCGATGAACCAGCCCGCTTCGATGGCGATCCACGGCAGCGGCAGGGCGGCGACGGCTACCCAGAGCAGCCAGCGCGGCTTTTCGATCCGGTGCGTCGAGGCCTTCCAGAACCACAGCGCGAAGAAGGCGATGAAGAAGAAGCCGGCGCCGACCATGATGCGGAAGCTCCAGAACAGCGGCCACACGTCCGGTACCGTATCGAGCGCCGCCTTGGCGATCTCCTCGCCGGTGGCGTTCTCGACATCGGGCCGGTACTTCTTCAGCAGCAGCGCATAGCCGAGGTCGGCTTTGGCGGCGTTGAAGGTGTCGCGCGCCGCGCCGTCATTGCGGTTCGCCTGCAGCGCGTTGAGCGCCTTGTAGGCCTCGACGCCATTGACGACGCGCAGCGCCGCACGCTCGGTGAGCTCGGTAATGCCCGGCAGGTCGCGATCGAGCGAGCGCGTGGTGATGAGCCCGAGCACCCAGGGGAACTGCACTTCGAAAGCCGGGCGGCCATCACTGCCCGGAATAGCGAACAGGGTGAGCGCGGCCGGGGCCGGCTCGGTGTGATACATCGCCTCCATCGCGGCGATCTTCATCTTCTGGTGCTCGGTCGCCACATAGCCCGACTCGTCACCGAGGACGACGACGCTGAGCGCCGAGGCGAGGCCGAAGCTGGCGGCGACGACGATCGAGCGCTTGGCCAGTTCCTGGTGCTTGCCGCTCAACAGGAACATCGCGCTCACCGCCAGGACGAACACCGCGCCGCAGACATAGCCGGCCGAGACGGTGTGGACGAACTTCGCCTGCGCCACCGGGTTGAACAGCACCGCCATGAAGTCGGTGACTTCCATGCGCATGGTGTCGGGGTTGAACGCGGCGCCCACCGGGTTCTGCATCCAGCCATTGGCGATGAGGATCCACAGCGCCGAGAAATTGGCGCCCAGCGCCACCAGCCAGGTGACGGCGAGGTGCGCCACCGGCTTCAGCCGATCCCAGCCGAAAAAGAACAGCCCCACCAGCGTCGCTTCGAGGAAGAAGGCCATCAGCCCTTCCATCGCCAGCGGCGCGCCGAACACGTCGCCGACATAGTGGCTGTAATAGCTCCAGTTCATGCCGAACTGGAATTCCATCACCACCCCGGTGGCGACGCCCATGGCGAAGTTGATGCCGAACAGCACCCCCCAGAACAGCGTCGCCTTGCGCCAGACGACGCGTCCGGTCATCACGTAGACGCTCTCCATGATGGCCATCACGAAGGACAGGCCCAGCGTCAGGGGCACGAACAGGAAATGGTACATCGCTGTCGCAGCGAACTGGATGCGCGACAGATCGACGACGATGGGATCGACCATGGGGATGCCTCGTGTTGTCCGGCCCAAGTCTGCACAAACAAGTCTGCACCAGGTGGCCGGCATGCTTGCCGCAGTACATGCATTCGCATCGCATCGCCTTGATCCAGATCAAGGCGATGCGCATGACTATAAGCCAGATTTGGAGACCTTCTCCACACGGTAGGTCAATGGACGATAAGGCGAAAATCGGGGGGCGCTGGCTGAACCGCCTCGCGGCAGCCGACCGGCCGTTGCTTATTGCGGTGCTCGGCCTGCCGCTGCTGGCCGGTGCGCTGCTGGTGGCGCAGGCCATGGTGCTGGCGGGGCTGCTGCATCGCGCCATCGTCGAGGGCGCTGGGCTCACGACACTGCTGCCGCAGCTGGCGCTTTTGGCGAGCATCCTCGTCATTCGCATCGCGCTGGGTGGCCTCGGCGAAGTCGCGGCCGTGCGCTTCGGTGAAGCGATCAAGGCGCGGCTGCGCACCGGGCTGGTCGCCGACCTGCTGCGCCGCGCCCCGACCTGGACCGCCTCGAAGAGCTCCGGGGCGCTGTCGAGCACCGTGCTCGAACAGGTCGAGGCGCTGGACGGCTATTTCACCCGTTACCTGCCGGCCATGCTGCAGGCGGCGATCCTGCCGATCGGCTTTGCCGTCATCGCCTTCTCGGTCGATTGGATCGTCGGGCTGTTGTTCCTGATCTCGGCCCCGCTGATCCCGGTGTTCATGGCGCTGGCCGGCTGGGGCGCCGAAGCCGCGAGCCGCTCGCAGGCCGCCGCGCTGAACCGGCTGAGCGGCCGCTTCGCCGATAGGCTGCGTGGGCTGGTGACGCTGAAGCTGTTCGGCCAGGACGCGGCGGAGACGGCGCGGGTGCGGCTCGCCTCCGAGGAGTTGCGGGTGCGCACCATGCGGGTGATGCGCATCGCCTTCCTCAGCTCGGCGGTGCTGGAATTCTTCGCGGCGCTAGGGGTCGCCGGCGTGGCGCTCTATGTCGGGCTGACCTTCCTCGACCTGGTGAACCTCCACAGCTCCGAGCTGACGCTCGGCGCCGGGATGTTCCTGCTGCTGATGGCGCCCGAAGTGTACCAGCCGTTGCGCCTGCTCGCGGCGCACTACCACGACCGCGCCTCGGCCAGGGCCGCCGTGGCGGAGATCGAGCGCGAACTCGATGCGCTGCCGGGGGAAGCGACGCCTTTGGTCGCGGTCGCCGCGGCTGCCGTCGCGACGGGCGCTGCGACGCTCGAGCTGCGTGCCGTTGCGCTGGACGACCCGACCGGGCGGCCGGTGCTCGCCGCCGCCGACCTCACCCTCGAGCACGGAGCCCGGATCGCTATCCTCGGCGCCAGTGGCATCGGCAAGTCGACCCTGCTCGAGGCCATTGCCGGGTTGCGGACCTTCAGCGGCGAGATCCGCATTGACGGGCGGGCGCTTGCCGAGATCGCCGAACCGCAGCTGCGGCAGCGCGTCGCCATGCTGGGGCAGCGGCCACGGCTGTTCGCCGGCAGCATTGCCGACAATATCAGGCTGGGGCGGCGTGACGCCGATCATGCGGCGGTGCGGCAGGCGGCGCAGCTGGCGCGGGTCACCGACTTCGCCGACGCCTTGCCCGAGGGGTTGGCGACGCACCTCGGCGAGGACGGGCTGGGCCTTTCTGGCGGCGAGGTCCAGCGCATTGCGCTGGCCCGCATCTACCTGCGCGATCCCGGGCTGATCCTGCTCGACGAGCCGACGGCGCATCTCGATGCCGCGACCGAGGCGCTGGTGCTCGATGGCCTCGCCGAATTCGCCGGTGGGCGCACGCTCATCGTCGCCACCCACGCGCGGGCTGTCGCGGCGCGCATGGACAAAGTGTTCCGCGTCGCCGGCGGCAAGCTGCTGCCGGCGCCGAAGCCGGTCATCACCGATCGCAACGTGGGGGCGGCATGAGAGCCATCTTCGCCTTTGCGCCACTGCTGGGGCGGTTGAAGGGCCCGATTGTGCTCACCGTGCTGCTGTCGCTGCTGACGCTGCTCGCCGGCATCGGTCTGCTCGGGCTTTCCGGCTGGTTCCTCACCGCAGCGGCGCTGAGCACGCTCGGCTCGGCCTTCAACATCTTTGCGCCTTCGGCAGGCGTCCGCGGCCTGTCGTTCATCCGTATCCTCGCGCGCTACGGCGAAAAGCTCAGCGGTCACGACATGACGCTGCGGCTGCTGTCCGACCTCAGGGCCTGGCTGTTTGCACGGCTGTTTCCGCTGGTCCCGCTGGCGCGGCGCTTCGGCCGTGGCGACCTGGTCAGCCGGTTGCTCGCCGATGTCGAGGCGCTGGATACGGTGTTCCTCGTGGCGCTCGGGCCGATCAGCACCGCGGTACTGGCCGGCGCCGCGATGACCGTGGCGCTGGCGCTTGCCTTGCCCGGTGCGGCCCTGGTCTATGCGCTGCTGTTCTTTGCCGCGGTGCTGCTGGTGCCGGTGGGGCTGGTGCTGGCCTCGCGCGCTGTCGGCAGCGAGGTCGTCGCGGCTGGCGCGGCGCTGCGCCAGGCCGTGCTCGATGGCGTCGACGGGCACCAGGACCTGGTGCTGTTCGGCGCTACAGGCGAGGCTGCGGCGACCGCTGCAACCGCATCGGCGCGGCTGGCACAGGCCCGCCGACGGCTTGGTCTTCGCGCCGCGCTGGCTTCGGCGCTGGTGCAACTGCTGGCCGGCGGTGCCCTGCTCGGCACGCTGGTGGCCGGTTTCGCGGCGCTCGAGGCCGGTGCGATCGACGGGCCACTGCTCGCCGGTCTGTTGCTGGCGGTGCTCGCCAGCTTCGAAGCCTCCGCCATGCTGGTGCGCAGCGCCACGCGGCTCGCCGGAGCCGCCGCCGCTGCCGACCGGCTGCAGGCCATCGCCAGCAGCGCGCCCGCCGTCGCCGAACCGGCCGAGCCGCTGCCGATTCCGGCAGGCGGCGATATGCGCTTCGAGGCAGTGCGCTTCGGCTACGACCCGCAGCACCCGGTGCTCGACGGGCTGAGCTTTGCGGTCCGGAGCGGTGAATGCGTCGCCATCACGGGACCGAGCGGCGCCGGCAAATCGACCATCGCGCAATTGCTGCTGCGGCTGGCCGATCCGGACGCCGGCGCGGTGCGCCTCAACGGCAGTGACCTGCGCGATGTCGCCGGCCCCGAGCTTCGCCAGCGGGTCGCGCTGATGACCCAGGATGCGCCGGTGTTTCTCGACACCATCCGCGTCAACCTTCGCGTCGGGCGCGACGATGCCGATGATGCCGCGCTGTGGCGCGTGCTCGAGGCGGTGCATCTGGCGGAGTTCGTTCGCGGCTTGCCCGGGCAGCTCGACGCCGTGGTCGGAGAGGCAGGCCGAACCCTCTCGGCCGGGCAGGCCCGCCGCATCTGCCTGTCGCGCACCCTGCTGTCGCGCGCCGACGTCATCGTCTTCGACGAACCGACCAGCGGGCTCGATGCCGAGACCGAGGCAGCGTTTCTCGCCGAACTGCCGGAGCTGACCCGCGGCCGCACGGCCATTGTCATTACCCACGCGGTGGTACCGGAGACGTTTGACCGGGTGCTGGAACTCAGGGCCGGGCGGTTGGCTGAGGTTCGCCACCACTGAAAGGCCCAGCTCCGCTTGAGAGAAATCAGGTCTGGGATGGCGTGCCTCCCGCGAACATGGCGCGCGTTGCCCACCCCACCCCATCCCTCCCCGTCAAGGGGAGGGTGCCGGCTGGTGCTTGTGTCGGTGGCCAGCCACAAACTCGATGCTCACCTCCCCCTTGACGGGGAGGCAAGCGAAGCTTGGGAGCGTAGCGAGCTAGCTGTAGCTCGGAGGGGTGTGACTTGGCCACGATGCACGCGGCGACCTCGCCACCAGCCCTTCACCTACCCGCAAAGCCCCTGCAACGCTTCGAGGTCGGGCACCTCGACCGTCCGGTTATTGGTAATCGAAACCACTCCCGCCTGCCGCAGCTTGGTCAGCTGGCGCGATACTGTCTCGATGGTGAGCCCCAGGAAATCGGCGATATCCGAGCGGGTGAGCGGCAGCTCGAAGCTGACGCCGTCGCTCGGCTCGGCCGCGGGGTCGGCATGCATGGCGATCAGATAGAGGAAGCTTGCGACCTTCTCCTGTGCGGTTTTCCGCCCAAGCGTCACCATCCAGTCGCGCGCTTCGTCGAGCTCGCGCAGCGTCTGCTGCATCAGCCGGTGCTCGAGCGCCGGGGTGCTGGCGATCATCTGCTCTAGCGCCGGCCGCGGGATGACGCAGAGGTCAACCGTGGAAGCCGCCTCGGCGGTGACCACGCTCTCCCGCCCGAACAGCCGGCCGAGGAAATCCGGTGCGAATTGCAGGCCGACCAGCTGCTGGCGGCCGTCTTCCAGCACCTTGCTGAGCTTGACCACCCCGCGCATGACATTGGCATAGGCGTGGATCGCCGTGCTGTCGCCGATCAGTTCGTCGCCGTGCTCGTGCCGTTCCTTGCGGGTGTGGCGGGCGAATTCGATCAGCTCATCGGGCTTCAGCGCACCGCACATGCCTCGGTGACGCGCTTCGCAGCTGCGGCACAGCACGGGGGTCTCGGAATTGTGGATGTCCAGACGCTCGCCCATCGCGGGTGAGCCTTACACCCTCCCGCGACCTGGCGGATGGTGAGGTTTGTCGCACGCGGCATTCAGTCTCGGGGGGCGGACCGCGGCGTATTTCGCGTGTACCACATCACCCAGCCGAGCGTGCCCATCAGCAGGCTGAAGGCGGCGACGACAGCGGTAACGACGATGGCGGCTTCGGGCGGCATGTCTATGCTCTCTGCTTGACGCAGAGAGAGCACCACGCAACGGTACGCGACGCCTTGATCCAGATCAAAAGCGTCGCGATTTCCGTGGCTTGGACAGAACAGCCGAGGTAGCGCTCAGCGCGAGAACGGCACCGAAGCCGTCAGCACCTGGCCGGAATTGTTGAACTCGACCTCGAAATCGACGGTGATGGCGTTGCCCTCGAGCAGAATCCGCGAGCCGATGCGCACATCATTGCCGCCGCGATCCTGCTGCTTCTCGCGCAGGTCAAAATTGATCGTGTCGCCCTTGATCTGGCCGACCGCAACCCCGGTGAAGCCCGCATTCGAGCTCATCACCGCCTGGTAGCGCTGCGCCTTGTCGTCGAAGGCGATGGTGCCGCTGACCGACAGGTTCATGTCGATCAGGCTGCAGCGGCCGGCATAGTTGATCTTGTTCAGGTTACCCTTGGAAATGCCGAGCCGACATTTGAACGGTTCGGGATTCTGGCCTCCGACCAGTGCACCCGCTCCCTTCCAGTCGCCCACGTACGACTCCAGGACTTCCACTGGCCCGGAAATCGCCGGCGTCGCCATTCCCGCCAGCGTCATGGCGGTGACGGCCATAGCGGCATGCAGGTGCTGTCTCATCTCGTCCCACGCCCTCCAACGGCGTTCTAGCGTTCAGTAACGCTGAAATCTGTAAGCGGCCGGGTATTCGGTCCGCTTCCATTTTGACTTGCCCGCCCGACGATGCCAGAGATCATGCGGCGGGCAGTAAGAAGCAAGAGCGGCCTGCACATTCTTTTGGTTTGTCCCCTACCGCAAGTCCCAAATGGCCCTAAGTCAAGACCACAGCTCCAGTCCGCGTGTCCCGGCGGCGCAGCCGATCGTTGATGCGTCCGGGGTGAATTACACTCTGGAGGTCGCTTCACAGCCGCTTCACATTCTGAGGAACGTCTCGCTCCGGGTCGAAGCCTCGGAAGTCGCGGCAATCGTCGGGCCTTCAGGCAGCGGCAAGACCTCGCTGCTGATGTTGCTGGCCGGACTGGAACGCGCCACGTCCGGCAAGGTGGTGGTCGCCGGGCAGGACCTTTCGGGGTTGAGCGAGGACGATCTGGCGGTGTTCCGCCGCCATACGCTGGGCATCGTGTTCCAGAGTTTTCACCTCATCCCGTCGCTGACCGCGCTCGACAATGTCGGGCTGGCGCTCGAGATCGCCTCGCCCGACCTGTCGCTGGCGCAGACCCGCGAGGCCGCCGCGGCGGCGCTCGAGGCGGTCGGGCTCGGCGGCCGGCTGCAGCATCGGCCGGCGGCTTTGTCGGGCGGCGAACAGCAGCGCGTCGGGCTGGCCCGCGCCATGATCGCCAAGCCGCGGCTGCTCCTGGCCGACGAGCCGACCGGCAACCTCGACCAGGAAACCGGCGCGGTGGTGGTCGAGCTGATGTTCGATCTGGCCCGCCAGCAAGGCACCGCGGTGGTGCTGATCACCCATGATCCATCGCTGGCGGCGCGCGCCGACCGGGTGTTCACCATGACATCAGGCGAGCTGGTCGAAACCCGATCGGTCCAAGCCTGATGCGCGCCGTCCTCGCGGCCATCCGCATCGGCCTGCTCGATATGCGCGGCGACTTGCGGCGCTTCGGCCTCCTGATCATCTGCCTCGCCGTCGGCACGGCGCTGATATCAGGCGTCAGCTCGGTGGGCGCCAGCATCCGGCAGGCGGTGGAAGAAAATGCCGCCGTACTGATGGGCGGCGATGTCGAGCTGTCGCGCGCCGACCGGCAGGCCACCGCCGACGAGCTGGCGCTGATCTCGCGCTTCGGGCGGGTGTCCTATGTCGTCGACACCAATGTCCGCGCCGAGGTTGGCAATCAGAGCGCCTTTGTCGATCTGGTCTCGGTGGGCGATACCTATCCGCTGCTCGGCGCGGTCGACAGCCCGCAACTGCCGTCGGGCGAGACGCCGTTTGCCTTCCTGTCATTCCGCGACGGCAAGTTCGGCGCGCTGGTCAGTCCGCTGATGCTCGATCAGCTCGGCATCAAGGTCGGCGACACGCTCGAGATCGCCGGCACCGAGTTCGTAGCGCGCGGCGCGCTGGGCGGCCTGCCCGATGCCGCGGTACGCGGCTTCCGGCTGGGCCTCCCCGCCGTCATCACCACCGAGGCGCTGGCGGTGCTCTCCGACCGCACCTCGCCGCTCCCGGGGCTTGGCACCTTTTTTCGCTACAAGCTGGTGCTGACCGAGGGCGACGCCGATAGCGGCAAGGCGGCGCTGGAGACCGCGCTCGCCGATCCGAGCTGGACCATCCGCTCGGCCCGCGAGGGCCTCGGGCCGATGGTGCGCTACTACGACCTGTTCATGCGCTTCCTGGTGATCGTCGGTCTCGCCTCACTGCTCATCGGCGGGGTCAGCGTCTGGACCAGCATTTCGGCCTATGTCGCCGAGCGCGCCAATGTCATCGCCGTGCTGCGCAGCATGGGCGCCGGGCGAGCCCGCATCTTCGTGCATTTCTTCTCGCAGATCGCGGCGCTCGCGGGCGTTGGCGTCGGCATCGGCCTCGTCGTCGGCGCCGGCACCGCGCTGGTGGCGCTGCCGGCCATCGGCGCCGCCGTCGGTGTCGACCTGGCGCCGACCCTGCATGTCCAGCCCCTGCTGGTGGCGGCGGGCGTCGGCTTTCTCATCGCCTTTCCCTTCTCCTACCTGCCCCTGCAGCAGGCCCAGACCATCAGCCCGGTGACATTGTTCCGCTCCAAGGGGCTCGCCGCGCCGCCGATCGACTGGGCTGGGCTGATCTTTTCGGCGCGTATCGTCCCCTTGGTGCTGGCCGCCGCCCTGTTCCTGTGGCTCGCCGTCATCATGACCAACGATTCGATGCTGGTCGCGGCCTTCGCCATTGTCAGCGTGCTGTCGGTGGTGCTGTTCCAGTTCGGCATCTTTCTCGCCCGACAGGCGTTGCGGAAATCGCCCGAACCCGCCAACCGCGTGCTGCGCTACGCGCTGCGCAATATCTCGAGCCCGGGCTCCAACGCTTCCTCGGTGGTGATCTCGGTCGGGCTGGCGCTCGCCATGCTGGTGGTGGTGCTGGTGCTGCAGGTGAACCTCAGGAACGAATATCTGGGCGCCTCGGTGTTCGACGCGCCGACGCTGGTCGCCTCCGATCTCTTCTCCGATGAGGTCGATACGCTGCAGCAGCTGAAGGACGAAGGCAGCGACATCACCGCCTTTGCCGCAACTCCGATGCTGCGCGGCGCGCTGAGCGCCATCAACGACACCCCGGTGGAGCAACTGCAGCCGCGGGGACCCGAGGCATCGTTCCTGCTCTCGGGCGAGATCCCGCTGACCTACCGGCAGGTACTGCCGGCGACCTCGAAGCTGGTGGCAGGGGACTGGTGGCCGGTCGACCACCAGGGGCCGCCTTTGGTGTCGCTGCACCAGAGCCTTCGCGCCGGCCTCGGTATCAAGCTCGGCGACAAGCTGTCCTTCGCCATCTTCGGCGACACCATCACCGCCGAGGTTGCCAATTTCCGCGATTACTCCTGGCAGGGCGGCATCGACTTCCTTGCCACCTTCTCGCCGGGGGTGCTGGACGAGTACCCCTCGACGCTGTTGGGTTCGGTGACCGCTGCGGCGGGACGCGAGGAGGCAGTGGAGCGGGAACTTGCCAGCTTGCTGCCCGATGTCCGCTTCATCGCCATCGGTGCGACGCTCGAGCAGATCACCCGGGCCCTGAGCCAACTGTCGCTTGCCGCCTCGCTGGTCGGCGGGTTGGCGGTGGGCAATGGACTGCTGGTGCTGATCGGCAGTCTTGCCACCGGACGCCGGCAGCGGCAGGCCGACGCGGTGATCTCAAAAGTGCTCGGCGCCAAGCGCTTCGACGTGCTGTCGGTTTCGGTGCTGCACTATGTGCTGCTGGCGGCTTTCGCCGCCGTGCTGGCGACGCCGCTCGGCATCGGGCTCGCCTGGATTCTCACCCTGGTGCTGCTCGAGGTCGAGTTCGCCCTCGATGCGACGACGCTTGCAGCGGTCGATCTCGGCGCCATCGTCATCACCGGCTTCCTCGGCGCCACCACCATTGTCGGCGTGCTCCAGCGGCGTTCAGCCGGCTTCCTGCGCGAGCCGTGAGCGTGGCCGTGGGGCATTCGCGGTCAGTTGCACAGTTTGCTCCACCAACTCGGTGTCACCCCAGCGAAAGCTGGGGCCCATTTCTCAGCCCGCGCAGGTGGATGGTTGGGTCCCAGCTTTCGCTGGGATGACACCCGGTGGAGGAGGCGAAGCAGTGGGCCATTTTCGTCCACCGCCTCCTCCACCAACCGGTTCATCTGGCAAGCTTCAAGCCGCGACCGCCTGGCCCGGCATCTGGTCTTCGTCCACGTCCTTCTTCTTCGCCGGGAAGGCCAGCGCCAGGGCGGCGGCGGCGATGCCGATGCCGGCTGAGGCGATGTAGAGCCAGTGGTAGGTGCCGAACGTATCGTAGAGCCAGCCGCCACCGACCGGGCCAAAGGCCATGCCGATGCTCGAGGTCATCACCATGCCGCCCAGCACCGTGCCCATCACCCGCGGGCTGAAATAGTCGCGTGCCAGCACCGAGTAGAGTGGCATGACGCCGCCATAAGCGAGCCCGAGCACCGCCGCCAGCGCGTAGAACTGGGGCAGCTCGCTGACATAGATGTAGGTGTAGATGCCGACGGCCTGCAGCACGAGGCCGCCGACGATCACCTTGCGCACGCCAAGCCGGTCGGCCAGGACGCCGAAGATCAGCCGGCCGAACAACCCGGCAAGGCCCTCGACGCTGTAGATGCTGGCCGCCGCCAGCGCCGAGGCGCCGCAGATCATGGCGTAGCTGACGGTGTGGAAGATCGGGCCGGAATGTGCCGCGCAGCAGAGGAAGAACACCGAAGCGAGGACGACGAACTGCGGCGTGCGCAGCGCCGACCAGCCGGTCGAGGCCCGCTTGGGTTGCGCCGCGGCGCTCGGCGTCGGCGCGGGTTCGGGCTCCGTCAGCGTCGGAGCGCGGCGGATCAACAACGCAGCCGGCACGATGACGATCAACGCGCCGATGGCGATGGATAGCATGGCGCTGCGCCAGCCGGTGGCCTCGATCAGGTAGCTGGCGAACGGGGTGATCACCATCGGCGCAATGCCGCCGCCGATCGATACCAGCGACACTGCGAGGCTGCGGTTCTTGTCGAACCAGCCCAGCGTCGTCGAGATGATCGGCGCGAAATAGGCGCCGCCCGCCGCGCCGACCAGCCCGCCATAGGCGAACTGGAACACCAGGAGGTCGCTGGCCTGGCTGCCGAGCAGCAGTCCGGCCCCGAGCAGCACGGTCGCCATCAGCACCACCGGTCGCGCCCCGATGCGATCGCTCAGCGTCCCCCAGCCGAAGCCGGAAACACCCATGACGATGAAGCCGACGGTCATCGCCGCCGAAATGCCGGCGCGGCTCCAGCCGGTATCCTCAGCCATCGGTTGCAGGTAGACGGGCAGGGCGAACATCGCCCCCATTGCCACACAGGTGATCAGCGCGCCTGCCGCGACGACGACCCAGCCATAATGCTTGCTCATTGTTCCGTCCCTCAGGATATATCCTGCCATTTAGACGAGCGGCGGCGGCGCCATTCGACAGTGCGACGCAAAATATCTGCCGCGACACCATCGCCACAACCACTTGCATATTGCAAGGTGTATACCCAGCTACAAACTGCTTGTAAACTGCAAGTGGAATGCCGAACACGTCTATGACCAGGAGCCGTGCCTGTGGATCGCCGATCCGGATGCCCCATTAACCTCTCCGTCGAAGTGCTCGGCGATCGCTGGAGCCTCGTGGTGCTGCGCGACATCATGTTCGGCAACTTCCGCACCTATGGCGAACTGCATGGCAACTCGCTCGAGGGCATCGCCACCAACATCCTCGCCAGCCGGCTGAAGCGGCTGATGGAGGAGGGGCTGGTGACCGCCGCCGCCGACCCCAATCACAAGCAGCGCACCATCTACAACCTGACCGAAATGGCCATCGCGCTGGTGCCGGTGATGGTGCAGCTGGGCGCCTGGGGCGCGCAGTTCCTGCCGGCGAGCCCCCAGTTGTCGGCTCGCGCCGTCGCGCTGGCTCAGGGTGGGCCGCAGATGGCGGACGACTTCATGGCCGAACTCCGCCACCTGCACCTGGGCGCCCCAAAACCGGGGCGCTCGGTGCTGGCCGAGCTCGAAGCGGCCTATCAGGCAGCGGCTCAGAACCCGTAATTCACCCCGAGCTTGACGATGTGCAGGTCCTGCTGCGCATCGAGGCTGCCGCCAGCATAGTCGAGCTCGGCGCCGAGCGCGACGAAATCATACTCGATGCCGGCCGTGGCGTTTTCGCTGAAGGCGAACTCGGTGCCCAGCCCGACGGTCCAGCCCATGGCGACCGCATCGGCGGAGGTCGGTGGCGGTGCCGGCAACGGCGCGGTTTGGGTAAGCGTCGAGCGCACCCCGCCGGCGGCAAGCCCGCCCTTGGCATAGAGCAGCAGCGTATCGGCGGCATAGCCAACGCGGCCGGTGACGGTGCCGAGCCAATCGAGGTCGTAGCTGTAATCGAAGCTGTTGGCGCCGACGGTGGCCGAGCCGTCGCCGCCAATCCAGCTCTTCGCCAGGTCCGCCTCGGCGCCGAATACCAGCACGCCCGCCTCGGCGTTGAAGCCGGCCCGCACGCCCGCCAGCCAGCCGCCAGCCGCGAGGTCGAGCGGGTCGGCGAGACCGCTTGGTTCATCCAGCGTGACGTCGCTGCTGCCGGCGCCGCCGAACAGGCCGGCATAGGCGCCGGACCAATCGTAATCCGCCGCCGCGGCGATCGCTTCGGGATCATCGACGATCAGATCGGCTGCCGCAGCCGTTCCGCCCGCGAGGCCGAAAACGGCAAGCAGCGTGAGCGCAGAAATTCGCATGGTGTGGCCCCCCATCAGTTCGCGCTGGGCGAACCTACGGGTAACTGCGTGATGTGGGCGTCATGGATTCGACGAGATTCGCATCTGGCGTGGTGGGTAGTTCGGAGCGGGAAGAGTACCCCCACCCTGTCCCTCCCCCGCAAGGGGGGAGGCGACCAAAACACTGTCGCTAGTGTAGGCGTCTTCCTCCCCCTTGCGGGGAGGGGACAGGGGTGGGGGTGCTCTGTGCGCACCGGCCTTTGTGGTCACCGCGGCACGCGCTGAGGACAGAGAGTCGCGTACTAGGCCCCAGTAACGCGCCAGATCACGTCGCCGACGTCGTCGGCCATCAGCACGGCGCCATCCTTGGCGATTACCACGCCGACCGGGCGGCCATAAGAATCCTTCTCATCAGGCGACAGGAAGCCGGTGAGGATGTCGCGCGGCGTGCCCGTCGGCTTGCCGTTGGCGAACGACACGAAGGCGAGCTTATAGCCCGAGAGCGTCGAGCGGTTCCACGAGCCGTGCTGGCCGATGGCCATGCCGTCGCCAAAGCCCGGGAGGGTGCCTTCGGGCAGCCAGCAGAGGCCGAGCGAGGCGGTATGGCCACCCAGCGCGAAGTCGGGTGCGATGGCGGTCGCGACCTTGGCCGGATCCTGCGGCACGCGATCGTCGACGATCTTGCCCCAGTACGAATACGGCCAGCCGTAAAAGCCGCCATCTTTCACCGAAGTCAGGTAATCGGGCGGCGTCTCGTCGCCGATGCCGTCGCGCTCGTTGACCACGGTGAAGAGCTCACCCGTCGTCGGCTCGAACGCGAGGCCCACCGGGTTGCGGAGGCCCCCGGCGAAGATGCGGCTCCGGCCGGTCGTGAGGTCGAGCTCGAAGATACAGGCGCGGCCTTCCTCGACCGCCATGCCGGAATCGCCGATATTGGATTGCGAGCCGACGCCGACATAGAGCTTGGTCTGGTCCTTGCTGGCGAGGAGGCTGCGCGTCCAGTGGCCGCCCGGCTTGGTCGCCATCAGCTTCTTGCCGCTTGCGGTGATCTTGGTGTCGCCGACCGTGAACGGGTAGGCGTAGACGCCATCGGTATTGCCGACATAGAGCGTCTCGCCGATCAGCTGCATGCCGAATGGCTGGTTCAGGCCTTCGAGCAGTGTGTGCTGCTGTTCGGCGACGCCATCGCCATCGGCATCACGCAACAGCGTAATGCGGTTGGGGCTCTGCCCGACGGCGGCAGCGCGCCGCATGGTGGTGAAAATGGCGTAGTCGAACGGCGTCTTGATGGCGCCGCCCGGGGTGCTCAGCGCCTCGGCCACCAGCACGTCGCCATTGGGCAGCACATGCATCCAGCGCGGGTGCTTCAGGCCGCGGGCGAAGGCATTGACCGTTAAGCCAGCGGCCGCGGTCGGCTTGTGGTCGCCCGACCAGCCGCGCGCCGTCGGCATCTTCAGCGTCGGGATCGCCTGCGGCCGCGCCGCGGGGATATCGGGCGTGCTGCCGTAGAGCGGGCTGCGCTTCGGCTCGTTGAAGCTGCGCGCCAGGATCGCCCCGGCGCCAACCCAGGCAACCACGCGGGCGTAGATATCGGCAAAGCTCATGCTGTCCCTCTAAATTTCGTCGGTGCGCACCGCGGGCGCGCACCATACCAGCCGCATACTTGCCTCCGGCATGGAAGGCAATCTTGCCTTAGTCGATCCCGGCGGCCTTGAGGTCGGCCCAGAGATTATCCTCGGGCACGTAGCCGATCCACTCACGCGCCTCTTCGAGATCCCAGGCCATGCCGGTATTGTTCGACATGCCGGAAACGACGATCGCCGGGGCCGGCCACTTGCTGGCGTCGGCGCGCAAAGCCGCCACCATCAGCCGGTTGTGGTCGCCATTCGACAGCCACATGTTGCGGTACCACAGGGCGTTGCGCTTGATCACCGCCCGGTCGGTTTCGCCGCGGTCGCCACCGCCGCTGCCGGCGATGGTGGTGGCGAGGTTCTCGCCGCGCTGGCACCAGCCGATGCGGGTCGACACCGCGGTGATCCTGCCATTGGTCGCGGCGGCCCGGGCGGCGCAGACGCGCTCGCCCAGCGCCTTGGTGGCGCCATAGGCCGAGCCCCATTTGTAGCCGTCGTCATAATAGCGCGTGCCGCTGATATGCGGCGTCGACATCCGGAGCTTGCCGTCGGCCGGCAGCGGCGCATCCTTGTAGCCGCCCATGGCGTGGTTGGACGAAGCGAAGATGAAGCGGCAGGGTTTTGTGCCGCCGCCTGCCTGCTCGAGCAGGTTCGCCGTCATGTCGAATGAGGCGGCCGATTCGGCCCAGCTCGAGTTGGGCGCCGGGTTGGCCGAGGCATAATGGACGATGCCGTCGGCGGCCTGCGCCTCCTTGCGCCAGCGCTCGTCATAGGGGTCGGCGAGGTCGGCAACCACTACCCGGGTCTTCTTGCCCGCGGTGAACGGGGCAACGTCGATGGCGACGATCTCCTCCACCCAATCGGCCGTTTCCAGGTGCTCCCTGAGCTTGCTGCCCAGGTTTCCGGCGCCCCCGGTAATCACTACCCGCATAGTCGTTCCTCCTCATTCGGGGCTGCCCCCGTAATCTCGATGTCGCGTATAACACCCCCCGCGTCAGTCGCTACACTGGAGTGTGCATCATGCAGATCGGTATTGTCGGGTTAGGCCGCATGGGGGGCAATATCGCCAAACGGCTGATGCGCGCCGGGCACGATGTCGCCGTCTACGATATCGACGCCAATGCCCGCGCCACGCTCGGCAATGACGGCGCCCGGCCCGCCGAGACGCTCGAGGCGCTGGTTGCCTCGCTGACCGAGGCCCCGCGCGCCATCTGGGTGATGCTGCCGGCCGGCAAGATCACCGAAGGCACCATCGCCCATCTCGCCTCCTGCCTCGCGCCCGGCGATATCCTGATCGATGGCGGCAATTCCTACTACAAGGACGATATCCGCCGCGCCGCCGAGTTGCAGAAGACCGGCATCCGCTATGTCGATGTCGGCACCTCCGGCGGTGTCTGGGGTCTCGATCGCGGCTATTGCCTGATGATCGGTGGCGAAAAGGCCGCGGTCGACCATCTCGACCCGATCTTTGCGGCGCTCGCCCCCGGCAAGGGCGAGATCGAGGAAACGCCCGGCCGCGGCAGCCTCGATCCGCGCGCCGAACAGGGCTACATCCACGCCGGGCCGGCGGGCGCCGGGCACTTCGTCAAGATGGTCCATAACGGCATCGAGTACGGCATGATGCAGGCCTATGCCGAGGGTTTTAACATCCTCGAAAGCAAGAACGCCGAAGTGCTGCCGCCGGGCGAGCGCTTCGAGCTCAACGTCGCCGATATCGCCGAAGTCTGGCGGCGCGGCTCGGTGGTCACCTCCTGGCTGCTCGACCTCTCGGCCATCGCGCTCGCCAAGGATCCCAAGCTCGAGGCCTTCTCCGGCCACGTCGCCGATTCCGGCGAAGGGCGCTGGACGGTGGAAGCAGCGATCGAAGAAGCGGTGCCGGCCGAAGTGCTGACGGCGGCGCTCTTCACACGCTTCCGCTCGCGCCAGGAGCACAACTTCGCCGAGAAAATGCTGTCAGCGATGCGGCTCGGGTTCGGTGGGCATAAGGAACAGAACTAGGGGACTCTGCCAGGAAAGCGCCCAGTTTTCTCCACCCACTCGGTGTCATCCCAGCGAAAGCTGGGACCCAACTCGCAGCCCGTGCCAGCTGATGGATGGGTCCCAGCTTTCGCTGGGATGACAGCCGGTGGGGAGGCGAGAGCGCGGACCGTCTACGACATGCTCTAGCTGCGAGCCTCAGCGCAACCGCTGAAAGCATGCCCTAAGGCGTCTTATCCGCCATCGCCGTACAAAGCTGGGCCACGGCCCTGAGCTGGGTGTTCTGCTCCAGCGTCGGGTTCGTCGCCGCGACCGCTTCCCAGAGGTTTCCGGTTTCCACCTGCTCGACGGCGCAGCCGCAATAGCGCTCGCAGCGGGCGAGGTCGGAGCCGGTGCCGAGGCAGGCGGCACTGCAGCTTTTGACGAAATCCTGGCTGAGGCTCAGCACCGGCGGCGCCAGTACCGGCGCCGAGAGCTGCGTCAGCCCCCACAGCACGCCGATAATCAGCGGCTGGTGGACCACATAGATTGGCAGGCTCCAGCGGCCCATCCACGCCAGCCCGCGCGCCAGCGGCTCGTTGCTGTGGAAGTGCGCGAGATCCTCAGCCAGCGGCGAGGCGAGGATCAGCCGCATCGCGGCGATGCCGAGCAGCACCACGCCGAACCACGGGAAGATCGGCACCACGTCGCTGGTCGGCGGCGAGGTTGGCCAGAAACCGATCCAGCCGAGCTCGCGGCTCGAGAATATCGGATCGTTGTAGAGCAGGTTCGCCGCAATGATGGCGACGCCGAGGACAGCGACCAGCCAAGGCGGCAGCCTGAGGAAGGCGAGCCCCATCAGCGAGAACAGCGCAATGGCATGCAGCACGCCGAAGAACACGAAGAAATCGGGGAACATCCAGTAGGTCCCCGCCGTCACCAGCAGCGCGCAGGCGACGACAATACCGAAGCGGCGCCAGAACTGGTTCCAGCGGATGGCTTTGCCATGCGCCAGCACCAGCCCGGCGCCGACCAGCAGCAGGAAGCTCGAAAGGATCGACTTCTGGAACATCACCCAGCCGATGACCGTGGTGACGTCGACGTTCGAGTAGCCGAAATAATAGAGGTCCCAGGCGATGTGGAAGATGACCATGGCGATGATCGCCACGCCACGCAGCAGGTCGAGCAGCTGGTAGCGGGGGCGCTGCCCGCTGCTCACGTCACGACTCACCTGCTGCAACTCCCGCTCGTCTCCGGCGACCATAGTGGAACGCTCACCGCGCGCTCAAGCGCCTGAAGCTCCCCTCAAGGGCAGGGGAGCTAAGGCCCGCGTGCTAACCGCGGCCGCGATAGCCCGGCACGCCCTGTTCGGGCAACCACAGGTTGGCCGGCGCTGCGCCGGTCTGCCAGAACACATCGATCGGGATGCCGCCGCGTGGGTACCAGTAGCCGCCGATGCGCAGCCAGCGCGGCGCCAGCGCCTCGACCAGGCGCTTGGCGATCTCCACCGTCGTCGCTTCGTGGAAGGCGCCGTGGTTGCGGTAGGAGAACATGAACAGCTTCAGCGATTTGCTCTCAATCATCCACTGGTCGGCGACATAGTCGATGACCAGGTGCGCGAAATCCGGCTGTCCGGTGATCGGGCAGAGCGCGGTGAATTCCGGCACGGTGAAGCGGATCAGGTAGTCGATATCGGGATGGGGGTTGGGTACCCGGTCGAGCACGGCGCTGGCCGGGTCGAGCGGCATCTCGGCCGGGCGGCCGAGGACGGACGTATCCATGGTCTTCTCCTGAGGTCGGGCCCGGCGGATAACCGGGGACGGGAGTTGCGTTCTGCCACCGGCGATGACCGGCGCGGGGGCCTCCATACGCCGCGCGCACCACCGAGAGCCAGCATAATCGCCCGGGCGTAGCCGAATGACTTCGCATCCCCGCAAAGCTCGGCTACCATCACCTCATGTATTCGGGTGGGTTGGGTTTGAAGGCGGGTTAATGGAGCAGATCCTCGTGGCGGCGGCGACGCTGCCGGTGAGCGTATTGGGGCCGCGGGCGGTGCTGGTGAATGAGGGCGCGCGCACCGGCAAGCTCTACATCCTCAAATCCGGCGATCTCGAAGTGGTGCGCGATGGCAGCACGGTGGCGGCGATCGGTGACCCGGGTTCGGTGATCGGCGATATGTCGGCGCTGCTCGACCTGCCGCATTCGGCGACCGTCCGGACGCGCAACGGCGCCGAAGTGCATGTGGCCGACGACGCCGACGCGTTCCTCGACGCGCATCCGGCCGCGGCCCGGCATATCGCAAAACTCCTCGCGGCGCGGCTGCACAAGACCACGGCGCTGCTGGTCGATATGCGGCGGCAGGCCAAGGTCCGTGAGGACCAGGTGATGTTCGACAAGATTTTCGCACTGCTCGAATAGCGGGAGTTGCTCTGGTGGCGGACAAAGAGACGGAAAGCTGGCTGAAGTTCGATTTCTTCCCCGCCGGCACGGAGCTGATCGTGCAGGGCCGGCAGGCCGGCGGCAGCTTCATGGTGCTGAAGGAGGGCGAGGTCGAAGTGCTGCGTGACGGCAAGTTCGTCTCCACCATCAAGCAGCCCGGCGCCATCTTCGGCGAAATGAGCGTGCTGCTGGAGCGCCCGCACTCGGCGACGGTGCGCGCCGTCACCGATGTGCAGCTCTATGTCATCAACGACGCACTTGCCGTGCTCGAGGCGCACCCGTCCTGGCTGCTGCAGATCGCCCGGCTCCTGGCGCAGCGCGTCAACACCACTACGGCGCAACTGGTGGCGCTGAAGAGCCGGGAGGCCGAGGAGGACGACGTCCTGGTGCTGCCGACCAACGTCTTCTCCTCCTGGGCGGATCCGCAGATATGACCGACAAACCCAAGCTTGCCATCACCTACTGCACGCAGTGCAACTGGCTGCTGCGCGCCGCCTGGATGGGGCAGGAGGTGCTCTCGACCTTCGGCCTCGAAATGGGCGAGGTCAGCCTTGTTCCCGGCAGCGGCGGCATTTTCGAAATCCATCTCGATGGCGTGCTGATCTGGGAGCGCAAGCGCGACGGCGGCTTCCCCGATGCCAAGCAGATCAAGCAGCTGGTGCGCGACCGCGTCGATCCCGGCCGCGACCTCGGCCATATCGACCATCCGCACGGCCCAGCCGCGAAGCACGGGCACTCCTGACCGGCCCGATTTCAGTGTGAGCGTCTCCCTCCCCCGGGGCGCTACCGCGTCCCCTTGTTTAGGGGGAGGGGACAGGGGTGGGGGTCAGCCCGCACCAGCTCGATTTGGGCCCAATCGCCGGCCCTAGCAACTATCGCGGCCTCCAGCCGTTGCGTGAACCCGGCAAGGTCCCCACATCAGGCCACACCGCAACCCCGAACCCCTGGACCCCATGAGCATGCTCAAGCGCTTCGCCTTCCTCGGCCTCGCCCTCGTTCTCACTGGCGCGCTCGCCGCATGTGGCAACAATAACGGCACCGATGTGGGCCGCGTCGGGGTCGACTGGACCGGCAACGACATCAATGTCGAAGCGGTCGCCGATCCGGAGATCAAGGGCGTCGTCTGCCATGTCGCCTATTTCAACCGCTCGCTGATCGATCGGCTGCAGCAGGGCAACTGGTTCGAGGATCCGTCCTATTCGGCGGTCGATTGCGCCGCCGCCGGCCCGGTCACCATCGGCAACATCAACACCAACAAGGGTGGCGAAGAGATCTTCAAGCAGTCGCGCTCGCTGATCTGGAAGAGCCTGCGCGTCTCGCGCATCTATGATGCCGAGAACAACTCGCTGGTCTACCTCGCCCACTCGCGCGAGTTGCAGCAGGGTTCGGGCAAGATGTCGCTGTCGGTGGTGCCGCTCACCGGCCTCGACGTCACCTGGACCAACGGCGCCCCCAAGGGCTCGCCTGCGGCAGCCGCAGCAGCACCCGCGCCGGCCGCGGGTGGTATCTAGGCTTTAGCCGGCCGCGCCACAACGCCCCCTCGCCCCCTTGGGGAGAGGGCGGGGGTGAGGGGCGCCAAGCGCACCGGCATCGAGCGCTGGGCCGGCCTTGCAGCGACGGCTGCACATCCCGTTTGCTTGGCGCCCCTCACCCTAACCTCTCCCCTTAAGGGACTGTTGCGCAGTTGGCGAGGGCTGGTGGTTTGGGCCGCAGGCGTAGCCCTGAGGGGGCGGTTCTGGCGGCTTTTGCTGAGTAGGATTGGTAAGTGNCCTCTAGCGCTGGCAGAAAGGCCCCCTCACCCGCCGCTCCGCGACGACCTCTCCCCTCTGGGGACTGTTGCGCAGTTGGCGAGGGCTGGTGGTTTGGGCCGCAGGCGTAGCCCTGAGGGGGCGGTTCTGGCGGCTTTTGCTGAGTAGGATTGGTAAGTGCGGTGGTTTAGGCTGCCACCGGACGCAGCTAGGCCGTGATGGCGGCCCAACGCCTGAGATTGAAGGCGATGGCGCACAGGGTGATCTGGGCACTGGCCTTGAGTAGTCCAACGTAGCGGATGCGAGTGAGCTTCATGCGGTTCTTGAGCGTGGCGAAGGTGGTCTCGACCGCAGCGCGTCGCCGCGCGATCAGTCGGTTGTAGTGCTTGAGCCGGGGACTGAGCTCGGGATGGTGGCGGTTGGCCCGGCGCGCCAGCCTGGGCTTGATGCCACGCGCCTTGAGCGAGGCCTGACGCTCATGGGTATGGTAGGCCGCATCAGCCCACACAACCTTCTCGTCTCCGCGGATCAACAGATCGGCCGGAGTCGTGTCGTTGATGTTGGCCGGCGTGGTCAGCACCGAGCGGATGAAGCCACCCGGCCCCTCGTCCACCCCGACATGCGCCTTGTAGCCGAACGTCGAACCGGGCTTGCCGGTGCGCTTGGCAAAGCCCGCATCGGGGTCCAGCGACTGCCGGTCTCCACTGCTCGGACGGCTCACCGTCTCGATCACCGTGGCATCCAGCATCGTGCCACGCTTCAGCATCACCCCAGCCGCCTCAAGCTGCTTGTCCAGTTCGGCGAACAGCTTCTCGTACAGCCCATGCTCCACCAGTTCGTTGCGGAACCGGTTGAGCACGCTGTGGTCCGGCACGCTCTCCTCGTAGCTCAGCCCCACGAAGCGCCGGAAGCTCAACCGGTCGGCGAGCGCCGCCTCCAGTTCCCGCTCGCTCAACCCATGCAGCGCCCCGACCAGCAGGGCCTTGAACAGAACCAGCGGCGGCCACGCCGCCCGACCCGCCCCGCCATCCCGCAGGCCAGCAAGCTGCTTGTCGAACCGGTACCACCGTACCAGCCGAGACAACCGATCCAGCGGACCATCACCCGAACCGGCAAGAACTGCATCGGCAAAACCCAACTGCCCTGTCCGCTTGATCGCCATCGGTCATCAACTCCGCTCTCCATAGTCACGGAATCACACCTGCAGAATTATGCAACAGGCCCCTCAGGGGAGAGGGGACGCGAAACCACCCGCAGTGCCAAGTTGCGGGCCATC
>NZ_LMEA01000002.1 GCF_001425235.1 Devosia sp. Root413D1
ACTCTCAAGGTTCGGACCAGCTCGACCAGCCCCCAACACCGTGAAAACTGTCAGCGATGTATCCGGACAATAGTGTCAGCGATCTTCCCGCTTGCTCACCCACGCACTGACGGTTGGCGATGCCCCACGCATTGATAGTGAGCGGACGGGGCAGGGCCCGTGTCTGCGGCACCCCCCTCCCACCGGCCTGTCGGCCGGTCCCCTCGCGGTGAGGGCTCTTCGCCCTCATCCGCCCTCCCCCGTAAGCGGGAGAGGGCGCCCCGACTGCACGTTCCAGGCACCCCGACATCGCGTTCCCACTCGACTCCATTGACTCCACCAAACCCGATTGATAAAGCGTTTAAGCAGAGTGATGAAACCTTTCACCAGTGGCGATGCGCGATACCAAAGTGACGATCAGGGATGTCGCGGAAGCTGCGGGGGTCAGCATCGCAGCGGTGTCGAACGCGCTGAACGGCACCGGACGTTTGTCGGAGCAGACGCGCCTGGCGATCCAGGAAGTGGCGCTGCGGCTGAAGTTCCGGCCCAACCTGATGGCGCAGGCGCTGATCAAGAAGCGCACCCTGACCATCGGGCTCCTCACCGACGATACCTATGGTCGTTTCAGCTTCCCGGTGATGGCCGGCATCACCGACGCGCTGGTCGATCATGGCGTTTCGGTGCTGCTGGCTGCGGTCGACGAGGACCCCGAGCGGGCGCGGCTGCACGTCAACGCGCTGCTCGAGCGGCGGGTCGATGGGCTGATCGTTTCCGGCCGCCGCGCCGACCGGCATATCCCGCTCGACCTCAGTGATGCCGATGTCCCGGTGGTCTATGCGCTGACCGCCAGCCCGACCGGCTCGCCGACCATCACCGTCGACGACCAGGATGGGGCGCGGATGGGCGCCGACTGGCTGCTAAAGACCGGCCGCCGCGACATCGTGCACGTCACCGGCCCCGAGAGCCATCTTGCCGCCCGCCACCGCGCCGCGGGCTATCGCGAAGCCATCGGCAAGCCGGGGCGGGTCATGCACGGGCAGTGGGCCGAGCGCTGGGGACGGCAGGCGGTGGCCGAGCTCTGGTCGGGCGCCAGCCCGCCGCCGGACGGCATTACCTGCGGCAGCGACCAGATTGCCCGCGGCGTCATCGACGAGCTGCGCGAGCGCGGCATCGGGGTGCCCGAGCAAGTCGGCGTGGTCGGGTTCGACAACTGGCAGATCGTCGCCGATGCGACGCTGCCGCCGCTCACCACCATCGACATGAACCTCAGGATGCTCGGCCAGCAGGCCGGCCTGATGGTGCTGGCGATGTCGCGCGGCGAGCTCGATACCGCCGCCGAGCACAAGATTCCCTGCACCCTGGTCGTCCGCCAATCCTGCGGCGGCGGCCAGCGCGTGGAGGGTGAGGAGGTCTAGTCAACCGGCCCCGAGCTGCACATCCGGTACGTCCGGCAACGCGATGCAGCCTCGGCCACAACAGATCGCCCGCTTCATGCTGAAGGGGTGAGGATGGAGGAAACCATGAAACTTGCTCGCAACATTCTTGCGGTCAGCCTGGCCGGGCTCGTGCTCGGCACCAGCCTGCCGGTTTTCGCACAGACGACTTTGACCATGTGGTCGCGCCAGGGCAGCGCCCTGCCGGCGCTGGTCGAGGCGTTCAATGCCGGCCACGAAACCAAGGTCGACCTGCAGCTCGTGCCGTCCGACCAGATGGTGCAGAAATACGCGACGTCCGCCGCCGGCGGCTCGGCGCCCGACATTATCGGGCTCGACCTGATCTACACCCCGGCCTTCGCGGCGGCCGGCCAGCTCGAAGACCTCAGCAGTTTTGCCAAGGGGCTCACCTATTACGACCAGCTGTCCAAGGCCCATATCGAGGCCGGCGGCTATGACGGCAAGACCTATGGCCTGCCGCTGCTCGCCGAGGGTTCGGTGCTGTTGTGGAACAAGAAGCTGTTCGAGCAGGCGGGGCTCGCCCCCGATGCGCCGCTGACCAACTGGGCCGAGATCGAGGCGGCTGCCGCCAAGGTCGATGCGCTGGGTGGCGATATCAACGGCTTCTATTTCGCCGGCGCCTGCGGCGGCTGTAACGCCTTCACCTTCCTGCCGCTGGTCTGGGCCTCGGGTGGCGACATCTTCGCCGAAGGCGGCAAGAAGGCGACGCTCGATACGCCGCAGATGCACGATGCCATCAACTTCTACCGCACCATGGTGGAAAAGGGCTACGTGCCCGATGGCGCCGAAACCGACAATGGCAGCAACTGGCTCTCGACCTTTGCGGCCGGCAATATCGGCATTTCGCAGTCCGGCGCCTTCTCCATCGGCACCTTGACCAAGGAATATCCCGACGTCGATTTCGGCATCACCTTCATCCCCGGCAAGGATGGCAACCGCTCCTCGTTCGGCGGCGGCGACAATTTCGCCGTGTCGGCCGGACATGCCGACAAGCTGCCGGCGATCCAGGAATTCGTCGATTTCCTCTATTCGGTTGAGGGACAGACGATCCTTGCCAGCGGCGGCAGCCTGCCGACCCGCGCCGACGTCGCCGCCGAGGCGCTGAAGGATCAGGATCCGCGCTACGCCATTGCCGCCGAGGCGATGTCGATCGGCCGCACGCCGTCGACGCCGGTCTATAACGACCTGATCAACAGCCCGACCGGCCCCTGGGCCCAGATGCTGACCGAAGCCTTCTTCGGTGAGGATCCCGACGGCGCCATCGCCACCGCCCAGGAGACGATGCAGTCGATCATCGACAACTACGGCAAGTAAGCCCGACCGGCATGGCTCTCGCGCCATGCCCTGTCCGGAGCCCCGACCTCCCGGTGGGCTCCGGACACCCTTTGCCCGCCCCTTCTCAGCAAGTTCGATGACAGCAATGGCCACTGAGACCCTCACCACCGCCAGCAGCCCAAGGCCAACCCGAAATCCGCGTCGCAGACCAGGCCGCCGGCAGCTTGTCGGGCTGCTCTTTGTCGCCCCGGCGCTGCTGCTGGTTGTCGCTTTCTTCGTCATCCCCCTGGGGATGACCGCCTGGATGTCGCTGCACAACTGGCCGCTGCTCGGCAAATCGAGCTTCATCGGGCTCGGCAATTACGAGGCGCTGCTGGCCGACGGGCGCTTCTGGAGCGCCATGCGCTTCACGCTCTACTACACCGTCGTCGTCACCGTCGTGATCTTCGCCGTGGCCTTCCCGCTGGCGCTGTTCGTCGAACGCCAGCGTCCGCTGGCCGGGTTCTATCGCACCATCTATTTCCTGCCGGTGGTGGTGGGCTTCGGTTCGGCCAGCCTGCTCTGGGCCTGGCTGATGAATGTCGATGCGGGGCTGTTCGGTCCCGCCTTGCAGCAACTGGGCCTCACCGAAAAGCGCATCAACATCCTTTCCAGCTTCGATGCGACGTTCTGGTCGGTCATCGCCATGGTGGTCTGGAAGACCTCCGGCTTCACCATGATCATCCTGATGACCGGGCTGCAGGGCATCCCGACGGACCTGCGCGAGGCGGCCCGCATCGATGGCGCGTCGCGCCCGCAGCTCTTCACCCGCATCACCCTGCCGCTGATGCGCCGCACCATCGCGCTGGCGCTGATCCTTTCGGTCGCAGGCTCCATGCTGGCCTTCGACCAGTTCTACATCATCGCCCAGGGCGGCCCGCGCAACACGACGCTCACGGCGGTCTACTGGATCTTCAACTCGTCGTTCGTCTCCTTCCGCATGGGTTATGGCGCGGCGCTTTCCATGGTGCTGCTGGTGATCCTTTTAGCGATCAGTGTCGTCCAACTGCGGATCCTCCGCACGCATGAGGGGATCTGAGCCATGTCAGCCCGCCAGGCCGCCCGCCGCCGCAAGGCTCTCCTCAACGGCATCGCCCGCCATGGTTTCGGCATGGGCGTTGCCTTGCTCTTCCTCGCTCCCCTGGCCTGGAGCATCCTCGTCAGCTTCAAGCGGCCGATCGAGGCGCGAAAGCCGCCCATCCCACCCTGGCCGGTCGATGGCGCGACGCTCGACAACTATGCGGTGCTGAACGATTTCGGCGCCGGGATCTGGGCCCATGCCGGCAACAGCCTGACGGTGGCGCTGGGCACGGTGATCATCTCGGTGATCGTCAGCCTGCTGGCCGGCTATGGCTTCTCGCGCTTCAAGTTCCCGTTCAAGAACACCCTGTTCGTCCTGATCATCATGTCGATCATGGTGCCGTTCCAGTCGATCCTGACGCCGCTGTTCCTGATCCTGTCGGCGCTGAAACTGCAGAACTCGCTGTTCGGGCTGATCCTCGTCTACGTGACGCTGCAGCTGCCGTTCTCGGTGTTCATGATGCGCAATGCGTTCGACGCGGTGCCGCGCGAGATCGAGGAGGCGGCGCGGGTCGATGGCGCTTCGGTCTGGCTGGTGCTGGTCAAGGTCATGCTGCCGCTGGTGTTTCCGGGCGTGGTCACCGTCGCGATCTTTGCTTTCCTCAACTCGTGGAACGAGTTCCTTGCCGCGCTGATCTTCATGACCGACCAGGACAAGTACACCCTGCCGATCCTGATGACCGCGGTGGCCTCGGGCCAGTTCGGCACCATCAACTGGGGCGCCATCCAGTCCGGCGTCACCGTGATGATGCTGCCGTGCCTCGCGCTCTTCCTCCTCCTCCAACGCTACTACGTCCGTGGCCTCACCGCGGGCGCCGTCAAATGATCCGGGAACCTCAGATGACTGCCATTTCCGCCGAGCCGCCCGTCCAAGCCCCTTTGGCCTTCCGCCCGCTGCGCATCCCGCAGGTTGCGGTCAACGGGTTCTGGGGCCAGCACATCGACGCCGTGGCCAACAAGACCGTCGACATCCTCTATGAGCGGTGCCTCGCCGCCGGCATGTTCGACCAGATCGACCCGACCCGGCCGGTGCCCGAGATGCGCCTGCCGTTTCGCCGGAACCAGTACGGCGTGCTCGACACCATCACGGCCCAGATGTTCTGGGATTCCGACGTCGCCAAGGTGATCGAGGCCGCCGCCTACGCGCTCTATCGCCGCCCCAATCCGGCGCTCGAAGCGAAGATGGACCGGATCATCGAGATGTTCGCGGGCCTGCAGCAGGGGGATGGCTACCTAAACTCCTGGTACATCCGCATGCAGCCGGGCAAGCGCTGGACGAACCTCCGCGATTGTCACGAGCTCTACTGCGCCGGTCACCTGATGGAGGCGGCGGTCGCCTATCACCAGGCGACCGGCAAGCGAAAGCTGCTCGACGCCATGATGCGCTATGCCGACCACATCGAGCGCACCTTCGGCACCGGCCCGGGCCAGAAGCCCGGCTATTGCGGCCACGAAGAGATCGAGCTGGCGCTGGTGCGGCTGGCGCGCGAGACCGGCGAGCGGCGCTATCTCGAGCTCGCCAAATATTTCGTCGAGCAGCGCGGGCAACAGCCGCATTATTTCGACGTCGAGGCAGAGGCGCGCGGCGAGAACGCCAAGGGATCCTGGCCGGCATCGCTCCATGCCGATTTCCGCTACACCCAGTCGCATGTGCCAGTGCGCGAGCAGCAGAAGGTGGTCGGGCACGCGGTGCGCGCCATGTATCTCTATTCGGGGATGGCCGATATCGCCGCCGAATATGGCGACAGCTCGCTCACCGAGGCGCTGGAAATCCTCTGGAACGATCTGACGGGCAAGCAGATGTACGTCACCGGCGGCATCGGCCCATCGGCCTCCAATGAGGGGTTCACCGACTATTACGACCTGCCCAACGATACCGCCTATGCCGAGACCTGCGCCTCGGTGGGCCTGGTGTTCTGGGCCAGCCGGATGCTCGGCAGCGCGCCCGACCGGCGCTATGCCGATGTGCTGGAACAGGCCCTCTACAATGGCGCGCTGACCGGGCTGTCGCGCGATGGCTCGCGGTTCTTCTACGACAATCCGCTCGAAAGCCACGGCCAGCATCACCGCTGGGATTGGCACAAGTGCCCGTGTTGCCCGCCCAATATCGCGCGGCTGGTGGCCTCGATCGGCACCTATATTTACGGCGTCTCCGACACCGGCGTCGCGGTGCATCTCTATGCCGACAGTGTTTCGAAGCTTGAGGTGGCGGGCGCCGACCTGACCCTGACGCAGAGCACCGACTACCCGTGGGATGGCGCCGTTCGTCTCACTATCGGGCTCGACCGTCCGACGCGCTTCACCCTGTCGCTGCGCATCCCCTCCTGGTGCCGCAACGCCAGGGTGGCGATCGGCGGCCAGGACGTGCCGGTCGAGACCGGCAGCTCGGGCTATCTCACGATCGAGCGCGAGTGGCGCGATGGCGATGTGGTCGAGATGGCGCTGCCGATGGAGGCGCGCCCGGTGCGGGCCCACCCGAGGGTCCGGCAGGATACCGGCCGGGTCGCAGTGGCGCGAGGGCCCTTGGTCTACTGCCTCGAAGAGGCGGACAATGGTGGGCAGCTCAATTCGCTGCTCTTGCCGCGCAGCCTTGGCGGCATGGCCACCGCGCCGATCACCGAGTTCGGCGGCGCGGTCAGCCTGTCGCTGCCGGCGTTGCGCGAGGATGATGGCGCCTGGTCGGCAGAGCTCTACCGCTCGGATGTGCCCGGGCTGAGCGACACCACGGCGCGCTTCGTGCCCTATTACCTGTGGGACAACCGGGCCCCGGGCGAAATGCTGGTGTGGGTGAGGTCCGCGACATGAGCATGCAGTCGGAAACTCTGGTGAAGGCCGATATCGAGCTGCGCCATGTGCAGAAGAGCTTTGGCTCGGTCGATGTCATCCACGGCCTCGACCTCACCATCAATGGCGGCGAGTTCGTGGTGTTCGTCGGCCCGTCGGGCTGCGGCAAATCCACCTTGCTGCGGATGATCGCCGGGCTCGAGGAGGTCACCGATGGCGACATCCTGATCGGTGGCCGCGATGTCACCGATTCCGATCCGGCGCGGCGCGGCATCGCCATGGTGTTCCAGTCCTACGCGCTCTATCCGCATATGAGCGTCAAGGATAACCTCGCTTTCGGGCTGAAGATCGCCCATACGCCGCCGGCCGAGGTCGAAGCCCGGGTCGGCGCGGCGGCCGAGATCCTCAAGATCAATCATCTGCTCGAACGCCGCCCCGGCCAGCTGTCGGGCGGGCAGCGCCAGCGCGTCGCCATCGGCCGCGCCATTGTGCGGAAGCCGCTCGCCTTCCTGTTCGATGAGCCGCTGTCCAACCTCGACGCGGAGCTGCGCGTCTCGATGCGTATCGAGCTGGCGCGGCTGCATCGCGAGCTCGGCAACACCATGGTCTATGTCACCCACGACCAGATCGAGGCGATGACGCTGGCCGACAAGATCGTGGTGTTGCGCGACGGCCGGATCGAACAGGTCGGCACCCCGCGACAGGTCTACGAAGACCCCGACAACATGTTCGTCGCCGGCTTTATCGGCTCGCCGCGGATGAACTTCCTTGCGGCGCGCCTGCGCGACAGGCGCACTGTCGAAGTCGCCGGCGCCAGCCTGGCGCTCGCGGCCGAGCTTGGCGCGGCCCCCGGCGACATCCAGTTCGGCATCCGGCCCGAACACCTCCATCCCGGCGCCGAGCGCCCGGGCGCCATCGCGGCGCGGGTCGATTTCTCCGAGTATCTGGGCAACACGCGTTACCTCTACTGCGTCACCGGCAGCGGCGAGACCGTCGTCGCCGAGCAGCGCGACGGCGACGACTTCGAGCCCGGCCAGCCGGTCTGGCTCGGCTGCGAGCCCAGCCAGATGCGGCTCTTTGCCAAGACCGGCGAACGGCTGCGCTAGCCCCAACTTTTCAGGATCCGATATGACCGCCAGTTCCCCCGTCGCCAACCGTGCGCCGCTGCTCGAGACGCCGTTCATTCCCTTGCCGCTTGGCAGCGTCAGGGCAGGGGGGTGGCTCGCCAATCAGCTGAAGCTGCAGGCTACGGGGATGACCGGCCATGCCGAAACGATCCTGCCATCGCTGGGGCCGGACAGTGCCTGGCGCGGCGGCACGGGCGAAGACTGGGAGAAGGGGCCGTATTACCTCCGCGGGCTGATCAGCCTCGCCTTCCTCCACGACGATGCCGACCTCAAACAGAAGGTCCAAGCGTGGGTGGATGCGCTGCTCGACGGGCAGCAGCCGAACGGCCAGATCGGCCCCGCCTCCAATCTCGACTGGTGGCCGCGCATGGTGATCTGCTGGGCGCTGCGCGACTATCACGAAGCCACCGGCGACGCGCGCATCATTCCCGCCTTGCTGCGCTATGCCCGCTACCTCGGCGATACCATCGCCAGCCAGCCGCTGCACAACTGGGCCCGCGCCCGGGTGGCCGACCAGATCGACACGCTGTTCTGGCTCTACAACCGCACCGGCGAGAGTTTTCTGCTCGAGATCGCCGACGCCCTGCCGGCGCAGGGCAATGGCTGGCTGGAGTTCTTCAATACGCTGGAAGTGAAGGAGACCGACTTCGCGCCCAGCCACGCCGTCAACGTCTCGCAGGCGATGAAATACCCGGTGGTGCTCTACCAGCGCAGCGGCGAGGCGAGCCATCGCGACGCGTTCGGCATCGGCTACGAGAAGCTCCGCCAGGAGCACGGCCTCGCCTTCGGCATGTGGAGCGGTACCGAGGCGCTGGTCGGCCATTCCGACACGCAGGGCGTCGAACTCTGCTCGATGGCCGAACAGATCCTCAGCAACGCCATGGCGCTCAAGGTGCTGGCCGACCCAGCGATCGGCGACGAACAGGAGCGGATCGCCTTCAACCTCCTCGCGGCGGCCACCACCAAGGATTTCAAACAGCACCAGTATTACTCGCTGCCCAATATGCCGGTGGCGCGCACCAACCCGCGCGGGCTCATGCCGTTCCGCGACGACCATGGCGACGACCTGCTGGTCAGCCCGCATTCGGGCTTTCATTGCTGCTGCTACAACCTGCACATGGGCTGGCCCAAATATGTGCAATACGCCTGGATGGCGACGGCCGAAGGCGGCCTTGCTGCCGTCGCCCATGGTCCGACGACGGTCTCAACCGAGATCGATGGCGTCGCGGTCAGCATCACCCAGCAGACGGACTATCCGTTCGAGGATACCACCCGCTTTATCGTCGACACTGCCCAGCCGGTGTCGTTCCCGCTGCTGCTGCGCATCCCGCGATGGAGCAAGGCCACCCGGGCCGAGCTCAACGGTCAGCCGATCGACGCCGTGGTTGCCGGCAGCTTCCTGCGGGTGGAACGCCAGTGGCAGAGCGGCGACACCGTCACCTTGAGTTTCGACGCCCCGGTCAGCCTTGCTACCGGCCATAGCGGCAGCGTCAGCGTCTGGCGCGGTCCGCTGGTGTTTTCGCTCCGCATCGCCGAACAGCGCACCATCCTCAAGCCGTTGCCCGACGGCTTCGACGAGATGGAGTTCTCGGCGCGATCGCCGTGGAATTACGGGCTCGACCGCGATGCCAATGGCGGCGCGATCGACCTCGCGATCGAGCGTTCGCCGATGCCCGTCAACCCATGGCTGCCCGAGACGTCGCCGATCAGCCTGACCCTGGCCGGCATCCCGCTGCCGCAATGGACGCTGGCGCGCGACGACCACATTGCCGACGAAACGCCGCTGAGCCCGATCCGCGACACCACGCCAAACCAACCGATCCGCCTCGTCCCCTGCGGCGCCCAAACGCTCCGCATCACCGCCTTCCCATGGCGCGGCGGCGCGGGGTGAGGGAACGCCGCTCCGATCACCCACAATGCAGCGCATCAGGCTCAGCGGGCCCTGACACTGTCCCGCAGCACGATGGTGCAGGGCACCTCGAAGCGGTGCTGGTTGGAGCGGTGTTCGCCCAGCACAATGTCGGTGATGAGGTGGGCGGCGCGGCGGCCGAGTTCGGCGGTGTCCTGCTGCACCGTCGAGAGCGACGGGGTCATGAACGGGCCGACGGCGGCGCCGTCGAAGCCGATCACCGAGACATCGCCTGGCACCGCGAGGCCGGCATCGAGCACGGTCTTGATGAAACCGATGGCGGTATCGTCGTTGGCGCAGATCACCGCGGTGGGGCGGTCGGCGGGGTCGAGCCCGAGGAACTCGTGGCCGGCGGCGATGCCGCCCGAAAAGTTGAAATCGCCCTGGCTGAGGGTCAGCGCGCTCTCGGGCAGGCCGCTGGCCTCGAGCGCGTCGCGCACGCCGCGCAGCCGCTCGATCTCGTGGTAGTTGTCGAGCCGCCCGCGCACATAGAGGAAGCGCCGGTGGCCGAGCCCCACCAGTTGCGTTGCGGCATTGCCGATGGCCTCGTGGTCGTTGCTGACGACGCTGGGGATGTTCTTGCCGCTCAAATCAAAGTGCAGCGAAACCATCGGCAGGCCGAGGTCGCCGAGGCTGCGCCCGGCGACTTCGGGGATGTTGGTCGCCATCAGCAACACGCCCGACACCGTGCCGCCCAGCGCCACGGTGAGGATATGCTCGTCGGTATCGGCCTCGCGCGAGACGTTGGCGATGAGCAGCGAAAAGCCGCGCTCGCTGAGCCCGCTGCCGGTGGCCCGCAGCACTTCGGTGACGGTCTGCGAGGCGCCGGTATAGAGCTCCTCGGGGAGGACGATCATGATGGTCCGGGCGGTACCGATCCGGAGGTTCCGAGCCGTCTGGTTGCCACCGGTATAGCCGAGCTTTTTCGCCGCGGCCTCGACCTTGAGCCGGGTCGGCTCGGCGATGCGACCCGGCATAGTCAGGGCGCGGCTCACCGTCGATGTCGCGACGCCGGCTTCCCGCGCGACATCGGCAATCGAAGGTCCCGCCGTCCGAATCTCCGTCCGCTTCGCCATCGCTTGAGCCGGTTCTCCATGGGCGGGATTGTGACGTAACAGCAGAGGGTTGTGAGCGTCTAGGGGTGGGTGGGGGCACCGGCCGTGCCGCAATCCTCCCCCGCGGGGCGGGGGAGGATGAAGGAGAGTCCTGCGGCTCCCCCTAACCCCGCAACTCCCCCGCCAGCTGCCGGCACGCCCGGATCGTCATCGCCATGATGGTCAGCGTGGTGCCCGAGACGCCGCCGCCGGGGAAGGCGCTGGCGTCGGTGACCAGCAGGTTGGGCACGTCCCAACTGCGGTTGTAGCGGTCGAGCACCGAATCCGCCTGCGCCGCGCCCATGCGCGCGCCGCCCGCTTCGTGGATGGCGGCGCCCATCACCATGGTCTGTTTGAACAGGGTGCGGAAGGCCAGCCGGCTCAGCGGGTCGGCATCGGGGTAGGCGCCGCGGCCCATTTCCCTGAGGCCCAAAGGCGAGCCGATATACTCGAGCTCGCCGCCGGCGCCCTCGACGGTTTCGACCAGGGCGGCGAGTTCGCGCTCCAGCGTCTGCTTGTCCTCGGGGCCGATCTTGCAACGGATATGGGCGATCGGCATGCCCCAGGCGTCCTTGCGACGCGGGTTAAGGGTGACGCGGTTATCCGGGTCGGGCGCCATCACGCCATAGCCGAAAAAGCTGAGCCGGGCCGGGCGGTCGGGCGCAGTGCGGCTGCGGCCGATCGAGCCCTGGTAGGCGAAATCAGTGCTGGCCGTGCCGTCCGCGCCGACGAAGCGGGGCAGGTAGACGCCGCCCGAGGGGCCGTAGAACGGATCTGATGGAGCCGTGTCGGCGGTCGACCAACCCGTGGCGGCGGGGAAGGTGCCGGCGGCGACGGAGGGCAGCTGATCGACGAAATACCGCCCGAGCGTTCCGGAGCTGTTGGCGAGGCCGAGGGGGTGCCGGTCGGAGGCGGAGTTGAGCAGCAGCCTGATGCTCTCGACCGGCGAGGCGCAGAGCACCACGGCGCGGGCGCTGAGCACCTGGACCTTGCCGGTTACCGTATCGATCGCCTCGACACCGGTGGCACGGCTGCCGGTCGCGTCGGTCAGCACTTTTCGGGCGATGGTGTTGTAGCGGATGTCGAGCCGGCCCGAGGCGATGGCTTCGCGCAACGGGCGCAGCACGCGGGTCGGTTCGGGGCCGATATAGCGCCAGGTCACCACCTTGCGCTCGGGCCATTGCGCTTCGACGGCGGCCTTGAACTGCTGCTCGGGTCCGGTCAGTTCGGCGCGATGCGCATAGAGGCTGTCGGGCAGGGTGGGGACGTTGTCGGGCTGGCCATAGAGTTCGAGCGCGCGCTCGACTTCCTCGTAATACGGGGCGAGCTCGGCATAATCGATCGGCCAGTCGACGCCCCGGCCGGTGCGGCTTCGGACTTTGAAATCATCATCGGTCCAGCGCAGCAGCACCCGCCCGAAAGTGTGCGTCCGGCCGCCGGCCTGGCGGGCCCGTATCCAGACGAAGGGCGCGTCCTTCGGCGTCGAGTAGGGGTGCTTGATGTCGTTGACGAACAGATGCCGCATCCGGCCATCGAAGAACGCGGCGCGCGCCTGCACGCCCTGGCCGCTCAGCGTCGCCTTGGCCCGCTGCCAGAGGTTAATATCGGTCTGGCGCGGGCGGTCGGCGGCATCGAAATCGGCCGGCCCGATCTCGGGGCCCGCTTCGAGCTGCAACACCTTCAGCCCCTGCGCCGTGAGTTCCTGCGCCGCGAAGATCCCGGAAGCGCCGGAACCGACAATCAGCGCGTCGTAGGTGGCATCAGCCATGGTGAGAATTGCTCCGTTTGAAAAAGGTTGGGTCACCGGCGGTGCAGTCGTGATCCTCCCCCGCGGGGCGGGGGAGGGGGACCGCCCGAAGGGTGGTGGAGGGGGGAGCCAAAGCCGAGACTCTTGCCGCCCCCTCCACCAGCTTNAAGAGTCTCGGCTTTGGCTCCCCCCTCCACCACCCTTCGGGCGGTCCCCCTCCCCCGCCACGCGGGGGAGGATGATTGAGAGACCGGTGCGTGCATTCCCCCGACAACTAACCAATCAGCGCCAAGGGCTTAGCGCCCGGTCCGCTGTCGCTCTCAACTGCCCATCTCATGTGCACAAATCCCGCTTGCGTAGAAAATCAGCATATGCAACCAATAGCGTCATGGCAATCGATTGCCAAGCCTAACCGGTGTCTCGAGGGAAGACGTTTAGACGGCGCCCACGGACACCAGTGCCCACTCATCACCAGCTCGGGGAACAGGTATGAAGTCCACCAATCGTGTAGCTCGGAGGGCCGTCCTTATCGGCGCCTCCGCCTTGGCCGCGTCGCTCGGCCTCGCCGCCACTGCCCATGCCCAGACCATCGACGATGCTCCGGCGAGCGGGGTACTGCAGCTCTGGATCGGCGGCGCCGAGGGCGAGAAGCTGCCGAGCTTCCTTGCCGATTTCGAGAAGGCCAACCCTGAGCTGAAGGTGGAGATCACCCAGATCCCGTCCGACCAGTTCGACGCAAAACTGTTGACCGCCATTGCTGCCGGCACGGTGCCCGATCTGGTGCGGCTCTATTCGCAGAGCCAGGCCAGCCTGATGGCGACCGGGGCCTTTGCAGCGGTGCCTGAAGGGCTGGTCAAGGCCGAGGATTTCTTCCCCGGCGCCTATGCCACCAGCGTCAAGGGCGGCGTGGCCTACGGCGTGCCGATGGATGCCTATGCCACCATGTTCCAGTATCGCAAGGATCTGGCCGACAAGGCCGGGCTCGGCGCGCCCAAGACCTGGGACGAGATGAAGGCCTTCGCCAAGGCGATGCAGGGGCAGGGCGCCACCTGGGGGCTCGGCATGGATATCGGCTACGATATCTACAACGCCCAGGGCCTCAACGAATATGTGCACCAGAACGGCGGCGGCTTGCTCAGCGCCGACGGCACGCAATGGACCATCAATTCCGACGCCAATGTCGCGGCGCTCGACTATTGGGGCTCGTTCTTCTCCGAGGGGCTCGCCTCGCCCGACGGCCCGAAATTCCTCGATACCGTGCCGTGGTTCACGTCCAACGAGATCGCCGGCAAGGATATCGGCCCCTGGTTCGAGCAGTGGCTGGTCGATGCCAATGGGCGCGAGTGGGTGAATGCCAACCTCGCCACGGCCATCATGCCGGCCGGCCCCGCCGGCAGCGTCTCGGCGCTCGGCTCGGGCAGCCTCGCGGTGCTGAAGGACGGCAAGAACCCGACCGCCGCCTGGAAGCTGGTGCGCTACATGACCCAGCCTGAAACCCAGGTCGCCTGGTACAAGTATTTCGGCAGCCTCCCTGCCGTGAAGGCGGCCTGGGACGATCCGGCGATTGCCGCCAACGGGCTGCTCAATGCCCAGCGCGAGGCACTGCAGACCGCCGTCGACGTGCCGCAGGTTTCAACCTGGAACCAGGTCGGCACCTATCTCGGCCAGCAGATGGAACTGGTGGCCCGCGGCCAGGCAACGGCCAAGCAGGTACTCGACGACGTGCAGGCCTTCGCAGAGTCGGCGGGGGTGGGGAACTGAGGCAGGCGCTATAGGGCGCGGGATGGTTCGGTTCGCATAGAGCACCCCCCAACCTGTCCCTCCCCCGCAAGGGGGGAGGAGACCAAAACACTGGCGCCGGTGAGGGCGTCTCCCTCCCCCTTGCGGGGAGGGGGCAGGGGAGGGGGTACTCTTCCCGCACCGGCCCGGGAACTCGGCGGAAACATCGTCTCGGAGAATTCTGTTGGCCAATGTGGGCACAAGGCGGGGATCGTCGTGGCAGGCTGCCACGGCCTGGCTGTTCGTCGCGCCGTTCCTCGCGATCTTCCTGGTCTTCACCGCCATCCCGGCGCTGGTGGCGCTGGTCTATAGTTTCACCGATATGGGCGTTGCCGATATCCGGCACCCGCTCGAGGTGGATTTCACCTTCCTCGATACGTTTGCCCGCGTGCTCACCAATGCCGGGTTCCTCAAGTCGCTGTGGACCACCGGGATCTTCATCGTCATCAGCGTGCCCCTGACGATGACCATCGGGCTGATCCTCGCACTCGCCCTCAACAGCGGCATCAGGCGGCTCCGCGCCGTCTATCGCTCGGCCTTCTACCTGCCTGTCATCACCAACATCGTCGCCGCCGCGGTGATCTGGCAATACGCCTTCACATTGAAGGGGCCGGTCAACACCTTCCTCGGCTCGCTCGGCCTCCTCGGCCCCAACTGGCTGGGCGACCCGAACATGGCGATCGGCACGGTGATCCTCCTCACCACCTGGCGCAATGTCGGTACCTGCATGGTGCTGTTTCTCGCCGGGTTGCAGGCCATTCCCGAGGATGTCTACGAGGCGGCGGCGATCGACGGCGCCTCGGCCTGGCGGCGCTTCCTCTCCATGACCCTGCCGCTGCTGAAACCGGCGACCGTGCTGGTCAGCGTCCTGATGACAGTCTCCTACATGAACATTTTCGATGAGCCGTACCTCCTCACCAAGGGCGGGCCGCTCAGCGCAACCAAGTCGGTGGCGCTCTGGGTCTACGAGCAGTTCGGGCACGGCAATATCGCCGCGGCGATGGCCGGCTCCTACGTGATGCTGGCGATCGTGGTGCTGCTCGGCATCCTTCAGCTCAGGCTGCTGAGCGCCTGGCGATGAGCGGCAAGCACCCGTTGCGCACCGCGCTGCTCTACGCCGCACTGACCCTCGTGGCAGCCATCGTGCTCATGCCCTTCGTCTGGGTGCTGTTCGGCGCCTTCAAGACGCAGGGCGAGATCATGGCGGCGCCGGGCGCCTGGCTGCCGCAGGATTTCTCCAACCTCGCCAATTTCGCCGAGCTGTTCGAGCGCCGGCAGTTCGGCACCTATATGGGCAATTCGCTGATCGTTTCGGCGTTCACCGTCGCCTCGAACGTCTTGTTCAGTTCGCTCGCCGGCTATGCGCTGGCCAAGCTCCCGTTCAAGGGCAGCAAGCTGGTGTTCGGCTGCATTCTTGCAGCGATGATGATCCCCTATATCGCGCTGTTCGTGCCGCAGTTCTTCATCATCGTGCAGTTCGGCTTGGTCAATACGCTGGCCGGCATCGTGCTGCCGATCGCGGTGATGCCGATCGCGGTGTTCATCATGCGCCAGTTCGCGGATTCGGTGCCCGACGAGCTGCTCGAAGCCGCCCGGCTCGATGGCGCCGGCGAGTTCCGCATCTTTTTCGGCATCTTCCTGCCGCTGGTCGGGCCGGCGATCGCCACGGTCGCCATCATCACCTTCCTCAACTCGTGGAACTATTTCCTCTGGCCGCTGATCGTGGCGCAGGACCAGGGCACCTACACGCTGCCGGTCGGGCTCGCCGTCGCCAGCCAGGCGGCGCGCTCGATCGACTATGGCCTGCTGCTCGCCGGCGCCATCGTGGTGCTGCTGCCGGTGCTGATCCTGTTCCTGTTTTTACAGAAGTACTTCGTGCGCGGCGTTGCCGTTACCGGGCTGAAATAGCTCCCCGGCGCGCCCTTCCTCTCAATTTCATCCAGCGGAGATAGACCCATGGCCAGCCGGCTCGCGACCGACATCATCACCTTCTACCACCCCCGGTTCTGGGGCCTCGAGAGCGATGCGGAACTGGGGAGCTGGGCGGCGGCCAATCTCGACAAGTTCTGGGGCACGGTGCTCAACGCGCTCGCCGAAGCCGGCGTCAGCGGGCTCGAGCTGACCTTCGCGCCCGGCAGCATCGACAACGTGCTGAAGGCGTTCGGCAGCGCCAAGGCGTTCCGGGCCGAGCTCGAAAGCCGCGGCCTCGCGGTGGTCAGCGCCTTCATGGCCGATGCACCGGCCTGGAGCGGCAACGCCGATCTCGGCGCCATTGTCGCCGATGCGGAGCGGCGGGCGGCGTTCATCGCCGAAGCGGGTGGCGAGATCCTCGTCACCGGGTTGCCGATGCGGAAGACCCGCGGGGTGCGGCCGCCGATGTTCATCGATCAGGCGTTCATGGCCGAGATGGCCGGCATCGCCCATGCGGTGGGCGAGGCGATCGAGGGGGCCGGCATCAAGCTGGCGCTCCATACCGAATCCAACAGCGCGCTGTGGTACGAGCGCGATATCGCGCTGTTCATGGCCTATACCGACCCGCGCTATGTCTGGCTTTGCCCGGATTCCTGCCACATCACCTTGGGCGGCGGCGATCCGGTGCGGGTGGCGCTCCAGCACGACCAGCGCATCATCCTCGCGCACTGGAAGGATGCGGTGGGCAAGATCGAGACCGATCTCACGATCGACCACACCATCTACAGCCAGCAGCAGCGTTACATGGCCGATTTCGGCGCCGGCATTGTCGATTGGAATGCCTGGTCGGAAGCGATGCTCGCGACCCCGGGCGCCGACATCGTGCTGCTCGAACTCGATGCGGCGAGCGATCCGGTCGCGGCGCTGAAGGCGGGCCGGGCAGTGGTCGACGCGGTGCGGGGGAAGTGATCGACTTTTCCATCTCGATCGAGCTGGCCTTCGCCGAAGGCGATCGTCCGTTCCCCGACCGGGTGCGGGCGGCGGCCGCGGCCGGCTTTCCGGCGGTGGAAATCTGGGACTGGCGGGACAAGCCGCTCGCGGCGCTGGGCCTCGCTTTGCGCGACACCGGCACCAAGCTCGAAACGCTCTGCGTCGAGGATTGGCGCAACAAGTGCCAGTTGGCCGAGCCGGCCGAGCACGCCGAGTTCGTGCGGCGGGTGGCCGAGACGGCGGCGGTGGCGGTCGAGCTCGGCTGTCCGAAGCTGGTGGTGCTGGCCGGCGACATCAGTGCCGGCGTGGCGCTCGAAACGCAGCTCGCGGCCGCCGGCGAGGCGCTGGCCCGGGCGTCCGATGCGATTGCCGGCCTGCCGGTGGAGCTGCTGGTGGAAGTGGTGAACCGGCAGTTCGAGGGGCCGAACGCGCTGCTGCAGGATAGCGAAAGCGCGCTCGACCTGCTGCGCCGGCTGGGCCGGCCGAATGTACGGTTCCTCTATGACCGCTACCACGCCATCCTCAACGGCGAGGCGCTCGGCTGGGCGGTGGCGGGGAACATGCCGCTGGTGGGGCACGTCCAGGTGGCTGACATTCCCGGCCGGCACGAGTTCGGGGCAGGGGCGCATGACTGGGCAGCGGAATTCAACTGGCTGCTGCAGGCCGGCTATGCGGGGTTTGTCGGGATCGAGGCGATGCCGGTCGGGGCGAGCGACGGGCTTTACGAAGGCGCGCAGGCGGTGTTGCGGGGGGTGTCGGACGGCCACTGAACGTGCAGTCGGGATTCCCTCYCCCGCMWGCGGGRGAGGGTGCGCCGACTGATAGTCTGGGGCTACTCAACCCTTCGGGGCAAACAGCCGATCCCGCGAGCCTTGCAGATGCTCCCGCATGCGCGCGCGCGCCGTGTCGGGGTCGGCGGCGTTGATCGCTTCGAAGACGGCGGAGTGTTCGGTGAAGACGTGCTGCAGGCCGTCGCTGGTCGAGCGCAGCGAAATGCCGTGGAAGCGCATGCCGACGGCGATGTGTTCTTCCAGCGCCTGCATGGCGGTGGAGAAATACGGGTTAGCCGAGGCCTGGGCGATGCTGAGGTGGAACATGAAATCGGCGTCGGCGCGGTGCGCCTGGCGGTTGGTGGCATCGCGCAACAGGCTGAGGGCCGATTTGATCCGGGCCAGCGCTTCAGGGGTGCGGCGCTGCGCTGCCATCGCCGCGGCTTCGGGCTCGATGGTCAGGCGGAAATCGTAGCAGTGCTGTAGGTCGGAGAGGTTCTCCATCTGGCCGAAGCCAAGCGGCTCGCGCAGCCCTTGTTCGCGCACGAAGCTGCCGGCGCCCTGGCGCGAATAGATCAGCCCCTGATCACGCAGCCGCTGCAGCGCATCGCGCACCACCGGGCGAGACACCTGGAACTCGGCGGCGAGCGCATGCTCGGTCGGCAGCCGGGCATCCACCGCATAGGCCCCCGACTTGATGGCCCGCTGGATGCGGTCGAACACCGCGTCGGAGAGGCTCCGCCGAACGTTGAGACCTTCGCTCATGGTCATGCGAGGCGCTCCTCCTCTCTGTGGAACGGATGCAGCAGGTGTTGCAGCGTTTCAGGCCCGCCAAAGCCGCCCGATTTGGTGACAAAGGTCAAGCCGCCGCCTTGCGCCAGGGGCAGGCCGGGCAGGGCTTCGCCGACGAGGTCGAGCACTCGGACGCCCAGACGCTCGAGCACCGCCTGCGCGGTGGCGCCGCCCGAGAGGACCAGCAGTGCGCCCGGCGGTGGCGCGAGGCGCTGTAACGTGTCGGCGAGGGCATTGGCCACCGATTTGCCGTCGGCGGCGGTGGCGCCGGGAGTGGCCTGCAGTACGGTCAGCCGTGCCGGGGCGGGCAATGCGGCCGGACCGATGCCGTTCGGCGCGGCGATATAGGCGAGGCCAGGACCGGAGGCCCGCAGCTCAGCCAGTTGGGCGAGGGTGATCGGGTCGGTCGAACCGATCACCAGGTAGGCGTGGCGTTGGCGCAGGGCCACATCCGGCGCCGGGGCGTCGGGCGCCATGGCGCGGGCCATGGCTTCGGCGAGGCCGCGGGCGCCGATCGGCAGGTCGTGCGGGGTTGCCAGCGCCGCGGCGATATCGGCGTCGCTCTCGATATCGGGGATGCTGGCGCGGTCGGCATGGGCACCGAGGCGGGGGGCAATGGCGACGGGCGCCGCAACGCCGAAACCGCCGAGGGCCCCCTCTCGCACCCAGCGGCCGAAACCCGGGATGGCGGGGATGACGAGACTGCTCAAATGCGGGACGGCGTCGAGCTCGGCGGCGATCTGGCCCTTGAGGCGGGAGTCGACCTTCTTGAACAGCCGGGTGCCGGCGGGCAGGGCGGCCAGCGCAGCTGCAACCGCGGCGCGCGCCTCATTGGGTGGCAGCTCGCGGCTGTCGGTCGACACGCCGATGACGCGGGCGCCGCCGGCAATCGCCTCCCCGAGCGCGGCCGGGTTCAACGCCACGGCGGTCGAAATCGACCGCATGGCGAAGGGCGCCGCGGCGTCGAGCGCCCCGGTCAGGTCATCGGCAATGATCGCCAGTTCAGGCATTTTGCGCCGCAATGCTGGCGCGGCGGCTGGCCTGTACGTCCGGATCGGGGTCGAGATTGGCGGCCAGCAGCCGCTGCGTATAGGGGTGCTGCGGGTTGTCGAAGATCTGCGCGGTCGGGCCGCGTTCGACGATCTCACCGGCCTGCATGACGATCACCGTATCGGCGAAATCGCGCACCACGCCCAGGTCGTGGGCGATGAACAGGAAGGCGATGCCGAGCCGCCGGCGCAGGCTGTCGAGCAGCGCGATCACCTGGGCCTGGATCGAGACGTCGAGCGCCGATACCGCCTCGTCGCAGATGATCAGCTCGGGCTCGAGCGCCAAGGCCCGGGCGATGGCGATGCGCTGGCGCTGCCCGCCCGAGAACTGATGCGGATAGCGCTCGGCATGCTCGGGCGAGAGCCCGACCTGGTCGAGGAGTTCGGCGACCCGGGCCCGGCGCTGCGCCCGGTCGGGCATCAGCTTGTGGATGTCCCAGCCCTCAGCGATCAGCTGGTAGACCGACATGCGCGGGTTGAGCGACTGGGTCGGATCCTGGAACACCATCTGGATCTCGCGGCGCACCCCGAGCAGTTCGCGCGCCCCCATGCGGATCAGGTCGCGGCCCTTCCACAGCGCCTCGCCGCCATCGGCGACCTCGAGCCGCAACAGGGTGCGCGCCAGGGTCGATTTGCCCGAGCCGCTCTCCCCCACCACGGCAAGACTCTGGCCGCGCAGCAGGGTCAGCGAGGCGCCCTTGAGCGCGGTGAAGCCGCCATAGCTCTTCTTGAGGTTCTTGGTTTCGAGCAGCAGCGGCGCATCGGCTTCGAGCAGCTTTATCTCGCCCTTGCCGGGCGCGGCGCCGATCAGCTTTTTGGTATAGGCGTGCTGCGGCTGGTGGTAGACGTCGCGCACGCTGCCGGTCTCGACGATCTCGCCCTGGTTCATCACCACGACGCGGTCGGCGATCTCGGCGACGACGCCGAGATCGTGGGTGATGAGCACCAACCCCATGCCGGTCTCGGCCTGCAGTTCCTTGAGCAGCGCCAGCACTTCGGCCTGGATGGTGACATCGAGGGCGGTGGTCGGCTCGTCGGCGATCAGGATGTCGGGCTTCAGCATCAGCGCCATGGCGATCATCAGGCGCTGGCGCTGGCCGCCGGAGAACTGGTGCGGGTATTTCCGCATCGCCGCTTCGGGGTCGGCAATGCCGACGCGGGCGATCAGCTCGAGCGCCCGGGCCCGGGCCATGGCGGCGGGACGGCCATGGGCGGTCATCATCTCGACGATCTGCCAGCCCACCGTATAGACCGGGTTCAGGTGGCCGAGCGGATCCTGGAAGATCATGGCGATCTTCTTGCCGTTGAGCGCCCGGTGCTCCTCGTAGCTGACCTGCAAGAGATCCTTGCCGTCATAGAGGATTTCGCCGGAGACGATGCGGGCCGGCGGGGTATCGAGCAGGTTCATCACCGCATTGGCGGAGACCGATTTGCCCGAGCCGCTTTCGCCGAGAATGGCGAGGGTTTCGCCGCGGCCGACCGACCAGCTGACATCTTTCACCGCGTGCACCGTGCCGCGGGCGGTGTGAAAATCCACCGACAGGTTTTTGACCGTGAGCAAAGCCTCAGCCATGGGTGGGGCTCGCTGGTTTGGCGCTTACTGGCGCAGTGCTCCTGGCTTCGAGGCGCCAGCGCTGGTTGGGATCGAGCGCGATGCGCATCCAGCCCGAAAGCAGGTTCAGCGCCAGCGCGGTGATGACGATCAAGAGCCCCGGCCAGAAGGCCAGCCACCAGGCGGTGGTGAGGTAGGGGCGGCCCTGCGCCACCATCAGGCCCCAGGTGATATCAGGTGGCTGCACGCCGATGCCGAGAAAGCTCAGCGAGCTCTCGGCCAGCATGACGAAGGCGAAATCGAGCGTCGCGATGGTCAAGAGCGTCGGCGCCACCACCGGCAGGATGTGGCGGAAGATGATGCGCCGGTGCGAGGCGCCCATCACCACGGCGGCCTGGACGAACATCCGCTCGCGCACTTCCAGCACCTCGGCGCGGGTGGTGCGGAGGTAAATCGGGATGCGGGTGATGGCGAGCACCAGGATCATGTTGGGGATCGAGGGTCCGAGCACGTAGAGCACCACCACGGCGAGCAGCAGCGAGGGGAACGACATGATGACGTCGGCGAGCCGCATGATCACCTGCGAGGTGGTCTTGCCCATATAGCCGGCGACCAGCCCAGCGGCGGCGCCGACCAATGCCGCCGCGGCGACGGTGCCGGCGGCGATCAGGATGGTCGAGTGCGCGGCAACGATCAGCCGGGCCAGCATTGGCCGGCCCAGCGAGTCGCCGCCGAGGAAGAACTGCCAGCCGCGGGCGAGGCTGAACGGCGCAAAGTTGCGCCCCCTGAGGTTCTGGTCATTGGCCATTTCACCCAGCAAAGCCGGGCCGAGCAGCGCCGCGACGACGATCAGCAGCAGGATCACCGCCGAGGCGAAGGCGAGCTTGTCGCGCCACAGCATGGCGAGCAAAGGCGGCGCGGCGCGCGGGGCCGGAGCGGGGGTTTTGGCGAGCGACGTATCGGTCACGGGCGACATGTCCTTAGTGCCGGATGCGCGGATCGAGCAGCGAATAGGCGATGTCGATCAGGATGTTCATGAGGAAGATGGCGAGGGCGGTGACCATGATCGCCGCCAGCACCACGTTGAAATCGCGCTGCAGGATCGAGTCGATCATCAGCTTGCCGACGCCGGGAAAGCCGAAAATGGTTTCGACGATCACCGCGCCGTTGAGCATGGCCGCGGCCTGGTCGCCGATCACGGTGATGACCGGCAGCATGCCGTTGCGCAGCGTATGGACGAAGATCAGCGGCAGGTTCTTCACTCCCTTGGCGCGCGCCGTCTTCACATAGGGAGCGCTCAGCGCCCCTAGCATCGAGCCGCGCACCACCTGCACCACGAGGCCGAAGGGGCGGATGAACAGCACGGCGATCGGCAGCACCCAGTGGAGCGGCGTGCCGACGCCGGAAGTCGGCACCCAGCCGAGGCCGATCGAGAACACCACGATCGCGACAATGGCGATCCAGAAATCCGGGGCCGAGGCGCCGACCAGCGAGACGATCGAGACCAGCCGGTCGAAAAAGCCGCCGACCTTGAAGGCGGCGAGCGAGCCGAGTACGATGGCGGCGACGACGACGATCGCCATGGTGATGAGCGCCAGCGGCAGCGTCCAGGCATAGGCCTCGAGCACCACCTCGAGGGCAGGGCGGGCCTTGCGCAGGCTGTCGCCGAAATCGAGCTGCAGCAGATCGAGCAGGTAGCGCCAGAACTGCTCGATGATCGGGAGGTCGAGCCCGTGCAGCGCGCGGAACTCCTCTTTCATCTGCTCGGTGGCGTCGATCGGCAGGAACAGCACGGCCGGATCGCCGGTCAGGCGCGACAGGAAGAACACCAGCACCATCAGCCCGAACAGGGAGAGGAGGCTGGCGATCGCGCGTTGTCCGATCAGTTTGGTCATGGCGCTCGGGTGTCCTTATGGGCGGCGGCGCCGGACGCGGGGGTCCGGCGCCGCCAACAGTGTAGTCTGGAAGCGGCTTACTTGAAGCCGATCTCGCTCAGCTGCAGCTGCTGGTTGGTGGCGATGGTCGGGGTGAAGGCGAGCCGTTCGCTCACCCGGCTGTGGCCGACCATGTGGAACAGCAGGGCGTCGGCGACGATGTCCTTCTGCACATAGGCGAACAGTTCGGACCAGAGCGCGGCGCGCTCCTCGCCGGTCGCGGCGCTGGCCTTCTCGATCAGCGCATCGACCTTGGGGTCGTTGACGCCCGACTGGGTGCCCTGGCTGTGATACTTGAAGTACATCGAGAACACCGGATCGCCGCGCGAGTTATCGTGCTGGGCGACGACGAGCTGGGCCGGACGCCCCTCGGGATAGGGCTTTGAATAATACTGCTCGTGCTCGGCCACTTCGACCATGCGCAGGCTGGCGTTGAAGCCGGCTTCGTTGAGCATGTCGACCAGCGCTTCACCCACTTCGGTGACGTGCGGGAAGTTCTCGGTGCGGGCGATCACTTCGACCGGCGCCTTGACGTTGACGCCATCGGCGGCGGCAGCGGCGAGCAGCGCCTTGGCGCCTTCGAGGTCATAGGCCGGCGGGGTGAGGGTGGAGTTCCAGCCCAGCGTCGTCGGCGGCACCATGGCGACGGCGAGTTCGGTGCCGGCGGCGAGCACGGTGCCGATAAAGGCCTCGCGGTCGATGGCGGCATTGAGCGCCTGGCGGACGCGCAAGTCACCCATGGGCTCGACCGTCTGGTCGATGCGCAGGTACACGGTTTCCGAGTTCGGGTAGGTGAAATCGGTCTTGGGGTTGGTCGCTTCCACCTCGGTGATCTGCGGGGCGATATCGGCTTCGCCGGCTTCGACCATGGCGGCGCGCACGGCCGGCTCGGAGCGGAACAGGTAGGTCGCCTTGGTCACCGCGGGGGCGGCGCCCCAATAATCGTCGCGGCGGGTCAAAACGATCTGCTGGCCGGCGGTCCACTCGGTCATCTTGTAGGGGCCGGTGCCGATCGGATCGCGCACGAACTCGATCGGCGTCTCCGAGGGAACGATGGTGACCAGCGACATCAACAGCGGCAGGATCGGCTGCGCCGGCGTGGCCGTGACGTCGATGGTATTGGCGTCGACGATGTTGAAATCGAGCTTGGTGTCGGCGAAGTAGCGCTTGCTCTCGCAAGTGATCTGGTCGCTGAACACCCGGTCGAACGAGTGCTTGACGTCAGCGGCGTCGAAATCGCTGCCATCGGAGAATTTGACGCCCGGATGCAGCTTGAACTGCCAGGTGCCGTTGCCCTTGTCTTCCCAGCTGTCGGCGAGGCGCGGCATCAGCCCCTTGTCGCCGCGCACGTCGAGCTCGGTCAGCGTCTCGGAGATGTTTTCCATGATGACGCGGCCGATATTGGAGCGGGTCGCCATGCAAGGCTCGACGAGGTCGAGTTCTTCGCTGAGCACCACGGTGATGTCGGTATTGGACTGCGCCATGGCGGGGGCAACCAACCCCGTAGCCATGAGGGCGCCGGCCAGAACGTGCTTGATGATCAAGTCATCCTCCCAACGCAGCTTTCACGATTGGCGCGGGCCGAGCTGCGAACAACCCACGCGAAACTCCCGGCGCCGAATTGAAGGCGCCCGGCGCCGCTCAGGCGGTCACCGATCGGGCTGCACCTAACCCGAGTGCAGCGAAGGTTGTCAAATTAAAAGTGTATGAACGGGCCTTTCGGTTGCGCAGATGAAAGCTAATACATTGAAAATACGTAGATATATCTAACATCCGACCAACGTCTATGCCGCTGACAACGCTGATAATAACTTGACAACATGTGTTTCGGTGTGACTTTTGCGGCCAACAGCAAGTGGGGGAGAGATGACTCCGGACGAGATCGCCGCGCAGATGAATGGTCGGCTGGCCGGCACTGCCGATGGCCGCTACGAGGCGTTTCTCGCCTCGCCCATGGTGCAGAACCACGCTGCCTTCATCGAGCTCCTGGATGACGGCACGCTCGCCTGCCTGTGGTTCGGCGGCACGCTCGAGGGCAAGTCGGATATCTCGATCCACGGCACGGTGCTGGCGCCGGGCGCCGACGCGTTCGGCCCGACGGTGCAGCTCAGCCACGATGCCGAGCGCTCGGAGCAGAACCCGGTGCTGGCGCGCGACGCCGCGGGGAACTGGCAGCTGATCCACACCGCCCAGCCCGCCGGCAACCAGGATGAGTGCCTGTTGCGCAGCCGGCCGATCAGTCTCGAGGGCGATCGCCTGGTCGGCGGCGCGCCGCGCGACCTCGATCTGCCGCTCGGCACGTTCGTCCGCGCCCGCTTCGTCCGGCGCAAGGATGGCGCGACGCTGATGCCGGTGTTCCGCTGCATCTCGCGGCCGGGCCAGCGCTGGAACGGCAGCCACGATACCGCCGGCGTCGCGGTCAGCCGTGATGACGGCCAGAACTGGGTGCTCAGCGAAGTGCCTGGCTCGATCGGCTCGGTGCATATGACCATCGTGCCGCTCGACGGCGATCATCTCGTCGCCTTCTACCGCCGCCGGCAATCCGATTTCGTCCACCGCTCCGAAAGCCGCGATGGCGGTTTCACCTGGTCGGCGCCGGCGCCGACCGATGTGCCCAACAACAACTCGTCGATCAACGTCATCCGCCTCGCCGATGGGCGGCTCGCCATGGTGGGCAACCCGACCTCCGCCGCGACTTCGGCGGATCGCCGGGTGTCGCTTTATGACGAGATCGAGGCCGGCGACGACCGGCCCGACGCCAGCGGCGGCTGTGCCCCGGTCTGGGGCGTGCCGCGCGCCCCGTTGACGCTCAGCGTCTCGTCGGATGGCGGCGTCACCTGGCCGCTCCGCCGCATTATCGATGACAGCCCCGGCACCTGCCTCACCAACAATTCGGTGGATGGGCGGAACAAGGAGCTGTCCTACCCATACCTGCTGGAAGGACCGGACGGCGCACTGCATGTCGCCTACACCTACTTCCGGCGCGCCATCAAATATGTCCGTCTCCCCAAGGGATGGATCGACGGAGAAAACTCGTGAGCGACATTATCGGCATCACCATGGGCGACCCGGCCGGCGTCGGCCCGGAAATCTCGGTCAAGGCGGTGGCCGAGATGAGCGCCGAGGACCGCGCCCGCACCCGCATCTATGGCAACCGCGCGACGCTGGAGCAGGCGCTCCGCGCCACCGGGCTGACGCTCGATCTCGATGAGATCGTGATCGACCTGCCGGTCGAAGGCGGCCCGCTGCCCTGGGGCAAGCTCGATCCGCGCGCCGGCGATGCGGCGTTCCGCTTTATCGAGAAGGCAGTGCGCGACGCCGAGGCCGGCATTATCGGCTGCCTCGTCACTGCGCCGATCAACAAGGAAGCGCTGAACCGCGCCGGCCACCACTATGACGGCCATACCGGCATGCTGGCGGCGCTGACCGGGCAGAAATCGGCGTTCATGCTGCTGGGTTCGGAGCGGTTGAAGGTCATCCATGTGTCGACGCATGTGTCGCTCAAGACCGCCATCGACCGCGCCACGCCCGAGCGCATCCTCGCCACCATCCGGGCCGGCAACGAGCACCTGAAGCGCATCGGCTATGCCAGCCCGCGCATCGCGGTGGCCGGCATCAACCCGCATTGCGGCGAGAACGGGCTGTTCGGCAGCGAGGACGACCAGCAGGTGGTGCCCGCCGTCGCCATGGCGCGAGCCGAGGGCATCGCTGTCGAGGGGCCGATCTCGGCCGATACGGTCTATCACCGCGCCCATAACGGCGCCTTCGACCTGGTGATCGCCCAGTATCACGACCAGGGCCATATCCCGATCAAGCTCGTCGCTTTCGATACCGCGGTGAACGTGTCGCTGGGGCTGCCGATCGATCGCACCTCGGTTGATCACGGCACCGCCTTCGATATCGCCGGCACCGGCAAGGCCAACCACACCAACATGAATTCCGCCATTGCTTATGCGCGGCGTCTCGTTGCGGGGAACAAGCAATGAATCCTGCCACCACGTTCCCCGTCCACGGCGTGTTCAGCGCCGCGGCGACGCCGGTCCTCGCCGATGGCGCGCCGGATCACGAGAGTTTTGCGAGCCACGCCAGGGCGCTGCTGGCCGAAGGGTGCGACGGCATTGCGCTGCTCGGCACCACCGGGGAAGCCAACTCGTTCAGCCTCATGCAGCGCCGGCAGCTGCTCGAGCACGTCATCGCCGCGGGCGTCGAGCCCAAGCGGCTGTTGCCCGGCACCTCGCAGACCAATGTTGCCGATACGGTGGCGCTGACCCGCCATGCGCTCGATGCGGGCGTCGCCGCCAGCGTCGTGCTGCCGCCCTTTTACTACAAGGGGGTGAGCGACGAGGGGCTGTTCCGCTTTTATGCCGAGGTGATCGAGGGGGTGGCGAGCGATAGCTTACGCGTCGTCCTCTACCACATCCCGCCGATCGCCCAGGTCGGCATCTCGCTGGAACTGACCGCCCGGCTGCGCGAGGCGTTTCCGGGCATCATCATCGGGGTCAAGGACAGTTCGGGCAAGCTCGAGAGCATGGCGGCCTTCGCCTCGGCCTTCGAGAATTTCGCCGTGCTGGCCGGCGCCGACCCGCTGATGCTGCCGCTGCTCAGGGCCGGCGGCGCCGGGTGCATCACCTCGAGCTCCAACCTGATCGCCAGGCACCTGCGCGTAGTGTTCGACAACTGGTTCGATCCGCAGAAGGCCGCCGAAGTCGAGGCAGCGCAGGGGCGGATCAATGCCTGGCGCGACCTTTCCAACGCCTATGTGCAGTTGCCGACCATCAAGGCGATGCTGGCCAAGCGCCGTGGCCACGATGGCTGGACGCGGGTGCGGCCGCCGCTGGTCGAGCTGACGGCAGACGAGATCGCCACGGTCTGGGCTCGGATGGGCGAACTGGAGGCGGCGGACAATGTCTGACGCCGTGCTCTCCATGGCCCGCCCCATCACGTTGCTGCAGCCATCGCGGCTCGAGATCGGGGCAGGGGCGATTGCCCGGCTCGGCGCCTGGGCCGCCGGCTATCGGCGCATCTTCGTCGTCGCCATGCCGCCGACCGTCGGCTTTGTCGAGCGCATCGGGCTCAGCGGGGAGGTCGCGACCTATATCGATATTCCGCCCGAGCCCGATCTCCCCGCCGTGGAGGCGGTGCTGGCAGCCGCGCGGGCGTTCCGTCCCGACCTGGTGATCGGGCTCGGCGGCGGCTCGGTGATGGATGTGGCGAAGCTCGTTGCTGCGCTCTGGGACAGCGAGCAGGCAGTGCTCGATGTGGTGGGTGTCGACAAGCTCGCCGGCCGCCGCTCCGCCCTCGCCCAGGTGCCGACGACCTCGGGCACCGGCTCGGAAGCCGGCATCCGCTCGCTGGTCACCAACCCCGCGACGCTGGCGAAGCTGGCGGTCGAGAGCCGGCACATGCTGGCCGATATCGCGGTGCTCGACCCCGAACTCACCTATTCGGTGCCGGCGGCGGTTACCGCAGCCACCGGTATCGATGCGCTGGCGCATTGCGTCGAGGCTTTCACCAACCTCAAGGCGCACCCGCTGATTGACGGTTATGCGCGGTTGGGCATCGAACTCGTCGGTCGATATCTGCCGCGCGCCGTCGCTGATGGCGCCGATACCGAAGCGCGCGCCGGCATGATGCTGGCGTCCTACTATGGCGGTCTCTGCCTCGGTCCGGTGAATACGGCCGGCGGGCATGCGCTGGCCTATCCGCTGGGGACGCGCCTCAAGCTGCCGCATGGCCTCGCCAACGCCATCGTCTTTCCGCACGTGCTGGCGTTCAACACCACCGCGCGCCCCGACAAGACGACTGAGATCGTCACGGCACTCGGCCTCGGGCAGCTGGCCGATGCGCGGGAGGTGCTGGCCGGAAGCATGGCCTATTGCCGTGACCTCGGCATCGAGATGAGCCTTGCGCGCCATGGCGCGCAGGAAGCCGAATTGCCGGTCTGGGCCGAGGAGGCTTTCGCCATAAAGCGCCTGATCGACAACAACCCGCGCGCCCTGGGGGTTTCCGACATCCTGACGATCTACACCAGCGCGCTGTAGTCGCAGCAAACATTGTTGAGGAGGAGCAAATGCTCAAACCCGTCATTTTCGGGATCGCTATCGCATGCCTGGTCGCCGGCATGGCCCACGCCGAAACCAGGACAATCGACGCCGCCGGGATCAGCTTCAGCGGCACAGAGCTCTACTCCGACATCCAGTATTCGACGTCGGCGCTGGGGCTGATGCGCAACGAGCTCTATCTCGACCTGCTGCGACCCACCAGCGCCGCGCCGGCGCCGGTCATCGTCTTCGTCACCGGCAGCGGCTGGCGCGCAGTCGAGCGCGAGCGGCTGCTGCCGCAGCTGGTCCGCTTCGCCGAGGCGGGTTTCGCGGTCGCCTCGATCGATTATCGCGGCATCGGCGAGGCGAAATTCCCCGAGCCGCAGATGGACGTCAAGGCGGCGGTACGGTTCCTCCGCCACAATGCGGCGCTCTACAATCTCGACCCGGAGAGGATTGCGGTGTTCGGGCCCTCCGCCGGCGGGCATCTGTCGCTCATTGCCGGTCTCACCGGCAATGAGGAAGCCTTCGTCGACGACCGGCTACCGGGCGTGTCATCGGAAGTCGCCGCCATCGCGGCATTCTACCCGGCGGCGTATCTGGGGGAAGCGGGTGAGGCCGGCTACGACCTCGCCAGCCTCCATATGGGTCTGTCGGTGCATGACAAGGCCAATGCCGAAGCGGTCAATCTCGCAACACCGGCCAGTCACGTCACCGAGGCCAGCCCGCCGGTGCTGCTGATTCATGGCACCGAGGACAAGATTGTACCGATCGATCAAAGCCAGCGCCTCTACGACGTGCTGATCGGCAAGGGCGTCGATGCGACGTTCATCACTGTCGCGGGGGTGGGGCACGATTTCGAGCAGATGACCAGCGTGCCTGAGGTCACCGATGCGCTGATCGGCTTTTTCGAGCGGACCCTGAAATGACCTGCGGATCGCGCGGCAGCCGGCCGCGCGATCCGCTTCAGCACTTGCCTCGCCTTGCACCGGTCAGTGCGGCAGGATCACCCGCACGCGGCCGGCGATTTCCGCCATGATGTCGTCGACCGAGCCCGTGGCGTTGATGGTGGCCGCCATGCTGACGAACATGATCGTCGAGACGATCTGCGCCAGGGTGGCGGCGACGTCCGGTTCGATGCGCTCGTTCCGACACAGAACCGCGGCGACTGCCGCTTCGGTCTTGAAGGTGAGGGTCAGGGCATCGCGGTGGTGCGGTTCGTCGGGGTCGCCGAAGACCAGTTCGCGCAGGTACGCCCGCCCGTTCTCGACATTGACGCGGTTGCATTCGACGATCGGGCGGATGATGGCGAGCACCCCATCGAGCGCTCCGGACGTGGCTTCGGCGGCGGCCCGGCCTTGCTCGAGCGCCTCGACATAGCCCGAGTTCTGCACCAGCAGCAGCAACTCGCTTTTGCTTTTAGCATAAAGGAACAGCGTGCCGGTGCCGATGTCGGCCCGGTCGGCGATCTGTTGCGTGGTCACCGCATCGACGCCGTGAGCCTCGAAGAGCTGGCGCGCGGCGGCGACGATCCGGTCGAGCTTGTCCTGCTTGTTGCGCTCGCGACGTCCCACCGGTTTCGGTCCGGCCGGCGGCATGTCCTCCAAGGTCTTCACCGTTACTCCTGATAATGGGGAAGGATGACGCCATCCCGCACGAACGTCAGTGCCTCGGCGACCTGATAGGCGTGGGCGGCAGAGGCGATTTGGGCCAGCCCGATCGACAGACTAGCCAAACTGCGGCCCGCAAAGAAGGCCGCCTGCGTGGCCGTGTCGGGGAAGCCGAGCATCACCGAGGCGTGGAACTGCTGATCCCCGGGATTGTCGTGCGCGACATTGGGGGTGTTCCACAGGGCCTTGCTCCAGGGCAGGAAGGTTTCGGTTCTGAGCTCCTGCAACGCTCCCGTGCCGGCAAGGGCAGGCGCCAGCTGATCGTTGATGAACCTGCGAAAGGCGCGGCCGCCGACCCCATCCCGCCGCCGCAGATAGACCAGCACCCGGGAGGCAACCCGTTCGCCCGGCCGCGCAACGTCGTACCAGCGCGACCAGTTCGGCAGACCCAGATAGAGCAGGGTGCGCCGGAACACGTTGACCTCGTCCTTGAACGCCAGCTTGTTCTGCTCGCGCCCGGCCAGCACCGAGAACGCCGACTGGAACGCCACCTGGGCGACGCCGTCGATCCGGCGACCGGCGGGAATCTCGGTTTCGAAACCCGGGGTCGCCGGCCACAGCCCCGGGTTCGTCTCAGCGAGGTGAGTCTGGCGATACTCATGGAGGCCCGGGCTTGCCGAGATGATCTTCGAATGCGGCCCTTTCCAGTAGTTCATGCCGGTTTGGCGGGGCTGGTCGGAACGCATCCACAACAGGATCGAAGAGGAGAAGCGCCTGCTGAATGTCGTGCTCATTTTGCTCGTCCTTTCAGCGATCGAGGAATGCGACGGCGAGCGGGGCGAACCTGTCGTGGAACTGGAAGATGCCGCCATGGCCGGAGTCGGGATAGATGATCAACTCGGAACCCTTGATGCGCCGATTGAGATCCGTCGAGAGCACGGAAGGCACCATCCGGTCATTGTCGCCATTGGCGATCAGGGTGGGCTGGGTGAGCCTCGAGAGGTCCGCCGGAGCCGAGCGCCCCCACTTGCCGATCGCCTTCAGCTGCGTCCGGAACGCCTTGAGCGTCACCGGCACGTCGCGGTCGGCGGTCCGCTCCTTGAGCCGGTTGACGAAGGCCCGCGCCGCTGGCTTGCCGCTGGCGTTCCGGTTGAAGAACAGAAATTCCTTGGGGTCAGACCCGGTCAGGGTCGCACGGAGGATGTCGAAATAGGTGACACCCGCCACCTTATCGATGTCCTTGCCGCCGGCCGGGCCGGTGCCCGTCAGGATCAGCTTGCGGACCAGGCCGGGGTGCTTGTCGACCAGCGCCTGGGCGACGAAACCGCCGAGCGAAAACGAGAAGATATCGATCCTGTCGAAGCCGAGGGCCTTGATGAAGGTGAAGGCGTCGTCGGCCATCGCCTCGATGCTGTCGGGCACCTGGCCGCTCGAGCCGCCGACGCCGCGGTTGTCGAAGGTGATGACGTGGTGACCCCTGGCGATCGGGTCGATGAGGCGCGGGTCCCAGTTGTCGAGGTTGGCGGCGAGGTGGACGAAGAAGACGACGGGGATGCCGCCTTTCGGCCCCAGCTCGCGATAGGCGTAGGTGACGCCGCCGGCGGTGATCGTTCGCCCCGGTGCATCCTTATAGGCGGTGATGACAGTGTCGTTCGAGTGATGCGCGTTCATGTGGGTGCTCCCTGGATGAATGGCGGCAGCCAAAGTCGATCCGTCATTCTGATTGCACTCAAATATGAATGCATTCAGTTTTTGTCAATGGAGGCTGCTGGCACAACCGTATCCGGCACCCTGCATGCGGTCCTTCTCGAGCGCTTCCTCGTCCGCGTCGCCGCGCTGCGGCTCGGCGATCCGCTCGGCGACGGGTGATCTCGCCGGCAAGGGCGGATTTTCTGGTCTAGGAGCGTGCAGGCGGGAGAGGGTATGCCGACTGCGAGATCGCGCGCGGCGAGTCTCTGGGTTAGGCGGGGCCCGTTGCGGCCGGCGGGCTGCGGTTGGCCATCAGCGGTAGTACTGCCACCCGGCCAGGTAGTCGTCGAGGATGGTCGGCCTGTCCAGGGTGCTGACCCCGGCATTGGCGACGATGGTGTCCTTGTCGAACTGGAAGTGCTTGGGGATGTCGTCGGCTTCGAGGTAGCGCGTCGCAACGGCGAGCCGAGGCTTGTCGAGGTCGAGCGCCACGTCGCTGGCGAGGACGAAGCCCCATTCGCCGAACGAGGGCACGTTGAGGTGGTAGGGGTAGGTCCGCTCGAAGCCGCCGGCGCGGACCGTGGCCTCGATGCTCCAGAACGCCCGGGGCGAGAAATACGGGCTCGTCGCCTGCGTCACGAACAGTCCGCCCGGCGCGAGGCTCCGGTGCACCAGCTGGTAGAACTGCTTGGCATAGAGCCGCGCCAGCCCGCTATTGTTGGGGTCGGGCAGGTCGGCGATCACCAGGTCGAACGGCTCGCTGTTCTCCCGCAGGTATTCGAACGCATCGCCGATCACCACCTGCACCCGGGGTGAATCGAGACTGCCGCCATTGAGCTCGCGGATGCCGGCATTGCCGCGCGCCAGGGCGACGACTGCGGGGTCGAGGTCGACGAGCACGATCTCGGCAATCGCCTGGTGCTTCAGCAGTTCGCGCGCCGCAAGCCCGTCGCCGGCGCCCAGCAGCAGCGCGCGCCTCGGCGGCCGCGGGCTGAGCCCGAGCGGGATGTGCACCAGCGCCTCATGGTAGCGGTACTCGTCAACCGAGGAGAACTGCAGGTTGCCATCGAGATAGAGCCGCAGATCGTCGCGGTCGCGGGTCAGGACGATGCGCTGGTAGCGGGTCTGCTCGGCGTGGACGATCCGATCCTCGTAGAGGCTCTGGTCCCACTTGTCGAGGAAGGCATGCGACAGGGCGATCATGCCGCCGAGGAACACCGTGACCGCCACGCTGAGCGCCAGCATCGCGCGCGCCGGCTTGCCGATCTCCTCGCCGAAGACGCGCAGCATGACGAAGCCGATCGAGACGTTGGCAAAGCCGAACAGCAGCGACGACTGGTAGATGCCGAACACCGGCAAGAGGAAGAACGGGAAGGCGATAGTGGCGATCAGCGCGCCCAAATAGTCGAAGGACAGGATCGAGGCGATGTTGATCTTGAGCGGGTTGTAGCGGTCCATCAGCCGGGTGAGAAACGGGATCTCGAGCCCGATCAGCACGCCGATACCGACGGTCAGCACCAGGTAGGCGTGGAAAAACAGCTCGGTCCAGGCATAGGCAAAATAGAGGATCGGGATGCTGAGCCCGCCCAGCGCCGCCAGCGCCAGCTCGATGATGACGAAGCGGCCGAGCATGTGCCGTTCGATATAGCGCGACAGGAAGGTGCCCAGCCCCATCGCCGCCATGTAGATGCCGATGGTGAGCGAGAAGAACTTGATGCTGTCGCCGAGAAAATACGAAGCCGTGGTGGCGATGAGCAGCTCGTAGATGATCGAGCAGAGGCCCGATACGAAGGCCGAAAACACCAGGGCCAGCACCTGGCGGCGATTGCCGCCTGCGGCCTGGTCGGCCGCTTCGGTTCCATCAGTGGTCATTTGCCGCCTTCCGGCCCACCGCCGACAATGCCGAGGCCGCCGGCGCTGCCGGTGCGCGCGCTGCGATCGTGGTAGGTCTCCACGCCGCCACGGAACCATGGCCGGGAGCTGTAGCCACGGTAGCCGGCGTGGCCGAACCCGTCGCCGGCGACGTAGAAAAGCGCGATGTAAACCGCGCCCAGGCCAACCAGGGCGATCAGCACGGCGTTGCGGGTCGGCGAGTTCATCGGAACACCCCAAGGAGCTTCATGACCGTCCGGTTGGCGATCTCGTTCATCACCAGCCCGGCCAGCAGCGTCACGATGCCGAAGATCAGGTGCGGAATATTGCTGCCCCTGGTGCGGCGGATGTTCACCTCGATCCGTTCGGGCCGCAGTTCGCCCTGGGTCTTGAAGTTAAGGTAGAACTCGCCGGCCTCGGGGATGGTCAGGTTGAGATTGTAGTTGTTGTCCGTCTCGTCCCACGGGCCGTCGTCATAGCCGGTTTCGTGCCAGAGCTCGCTGCCGAAGCCCATCAGGTAGTTCTGCCGGGCATCGAGCAGTTCGCCCTCGATGAACACCCAGGAATTGACGGGTAGGTTGGCCTTGACCGACACCCAGATGCTCTGGCCCGGGCGAGCGATGGTGAAGGGCCCGACCATGGCGTAGTCGAGCGCCGCGAACTGCTCGCCCGGCTCGAGCGGGGTCGGATCCTCAAGCGCCGGAGCGTATTTCAGGCTGCCGCTGAAGATCTTGTCCAGGGGCACACCGAGAACGAGCGAGGTGAGCAGGCCGAGCAGCCCGAAGACGATGAACACCGCCCCCAGATAGCCGAGATGCACCCCGGCTTTGGCCGGAGCGGCGGGCGCCGGCCGCGACGATGCTGAAACCCGCATCGGCCGCCCCTAGATCAGCATCGCCGTCACGCCCGCAAAGCAGATCGCGGTCGTGGCTTCGAGCAGGGCGGCGGCGAGGTTGCCGTTGTCGCGGATTTCGCGCCCCAGCGAGCGACCAGGGATGACCATGCGGTCCATGATCAGCCGCAGGATCGGCAGGAAGACGAAGGCGATGAGGTCGGCGGCGAAGAAGGCCATCAGGTCGGCCGGCCAGTTGACGAAATCGCCGGCCGAAGCGTTCATGATGATGATGGCGAGGGCGATCAGGTGGCCGGCGAAGGCGACGCCGCTGGCGACGTTGCTGTCGACCAGCGTCTTGTGGATGCTGTAGGGCGAGAGCCGCTCATAGATCAGGCTGAACGCCAAGAGCGACAGCTGCCCCAGCACGAAGAACACCAGCATCGAGACGATGCCGCCGCCTTCGCCCGATACCGAGCCGGCAATCACCAGCCCGGTCGCGACATAGGCGCCGAAATGCACCGCGCCGACGCTGACATTCCGTCTGGCGACCAACTGGTGCGTGTCGTCGAACTTGCGCAGGATCGCCCAGTCGTTGAACCAGCGCGACAGGTTGAGCAGCACGATGCCGGCCAGCGAGTAGCCACCGACCGCCAGCAGGTCCTGCAGCAGCCCATGGGAGGGGCCATAGAGCGCCCCGACAAAGATCAGCGCCGTCGCCAGGTAGTAGCCCGACATGGCGAGGCCGATGGCGAGGTTGCCGCTTTCGCTCAACTGCTGGTTGATCTTGTAGGAGATCGCCAGCCCCTTGAACCATTTGGCGAGCAGCAGCAGCACCAGATACAGCACGAGGAAGATCGGCGCGCGCACGATGTCCTGGATGGGCAGCCCTGCGAAAGTCATCCACCACCCCCCGATGGTCGCCGCTGGCGGCGCTAGGCTGAAGCGTCCGGGGTCAGTGACCCGCGGGCAACGGCCGTGATTTTCAAGTTGCTCGGCTGAAACGCGGCCTGCAGCGGCGCAATGGCCTCCTCGGCGCGGCAATCGCCGCACATGAAGACGTCCAGTGCGACGTAACCCGTCTCGGGCCAAGTGTGGATGCTGATATGCGACTCGGCAAGCAGAGCAACGCCGGTAATCCCACTATTGGCGCCGAAATGGTGGAAACGCGTTTCGAGCACTGTGGCGTTGCAGGCTGCGGCCGCGCGGCGCATCGCCTGTTCTATGAAAGATTGATCATCGAGGCCGGTCGCACCCCAGAAATCGAGCAGAATATGAGTACCGGGCCGGTATTGTGGCCCGGTTTCTGCTCCAGATGCCGCTTCAGTCACTATCGCCTCCACGGCACCAGCAGACATAGCTGGCGTAACTCATCGTTAGCGCAGCGCGATTGCCGCCACAACCCGGGGGCGAGGACCCTGGCCACCGTCGGTCCGATCAGCCGCCGCTCTGCGGCTGGCATGCAGCGAGGATCGCGTCGACGACGTCGGCAAGCGGCGCGGTGGCGTCGATGCGGATGGCGTTGCCCGGGTCGTTGTCGCCGCTCGCATGGAGCCGCGTGTTGAACGCCCGCTCAACCGGCTTGCCGCCGAAGACATCGGCCGGCCGCGCCGCGAGCCGCCGGTTCAGGGTGGCGGCGTCGGCTTCGAGCACGAAGACCCTGTCGAACAGCGCGATGAAGTGATGGCGGTTGCGCGAGCCGCCGCAGAAGAAGCTGATGGGGTGGCCCCGGTCGGCAATCAGCGCCTTGACCCGTTCGACCGGCCAGATCCAATGCCGGTAACCCCACGCCACCTTGTCGTTCTCGCTGTCAAAAGCCGGCCAATCCAGCGGTGCGCCGGTCTCGGGATCGCCGTAATAGGCGAATTGCCGGTCGCCGTGGACAACATGGTGGCCGCGGCGCTGCAGCTCCTCGGCCACCGTAGTCTTGCCGGCGCCGGAGAGGCCCTCGATCAGGTAATTGCGCACGCCCATCCGGTCCTCACCCCGTCGCGCCGGCCCGGTGCATGGCGGCGTAGCGGCCGCCGGCGGCGATGAGTTCGGCATGGGTGCCGCGCTCGACCACGCCGCCATGCTCGATCATCACCACGCGGTCGGCGCGCTCGATCGCCGAGGTCCGGTGCGCCACCACCAGCACCGCCCGGTTGGCGGCAATCGCCGCGATGGCGTCGAGGATGCCTTCCTCGCGTTCGGCATCGAGATGCGAGGTGGCCTCGTCGAGGATGAGCAGCGGGCGATCGCGCAGCACGGCGCGGGCAATGGCGATGCGCTGCCGTTCGCCGCCGGAAAAACGCTTGCCGCGTTGCCCGACCATGGTGCCGAGCCCCTCGGGCAGCTGCCGCAGCAGCTGGCCGAGCCCGGCCTGGTGCAGCGCGTCGGTGAGCCGCTCGTCGGTCGCATCCTCGAGGCCGTAGCGCAGGTTGTCGCGCAGCGTCGCATCGCGCAGGTAGACATCCTGGCTGACCAGCGAGACTGAGCGCCAGATATCCTCTTCACTTAGCGCGACGGCATCGCGCCCCTCGATCCGGACCGCACCGCTCGATGGCCGGAGCGAGCCGCAGGCGAGGCTGATGATGGTCGATTTGCCCGAGCCGGAAGGCCCGGCGATCGCCAGGGTTTCGCCGCGCCGCACCGAGAAGGAGATGTCGGCGAGGATCCGGGCCGGCTGGTCCGCCGCGCCCGGGTCCGCCTGGTCCAGCCGGGTGAGCGACACCCCGGCGAGAAACCCGGTCATCCCGGCGCTGGCGTTGGCGACATCGGACAGCGTCCTGACCGCGAGGGCGTCGCGGCCGGGATAGGTGTAGCCGACGGCCTCGAACGCCAGGACCTCCGGGGCGGGCGCCGGCTGCGCCGGCGGGCGCGCCGCGGCCGCTACTGTCGGCAGGCCGGTATTAGCCGACTGCAGCACCGCCTCAACGCGATCGAGCCCCATGCCGGCGCGGATCAGCGGATAGCGCTGGCCCACCACTTCGCCCAGCGGCTGGCGCACCAGGCCGACGAAGAACAGGGCCGAGACGACATTGCCGATCGAGATCTGCCCGGCTGCGGCGAGCAGCACGCCGATGCCGATGAACAGCACCGTGATCAAATCGAAGCACAGCCGATAGGCGACGTTGATCACGGCGCGCCAATTGTCCATGCGCGCCGCCAGCGCCACGGATTTATCGGCCAGCGTGGCGAAGCGCTGTTCCTCGGCGCCGGTGGCGCGCGCCTGCCGGACGAGGCTCACCGCATCGCCGCTGGTGGTGCTCTCGATCTGCGCGGCGACGGCGGCGTTGATTTCGTAGGAATCCTTGATGGTGGCATTGATCTGCCCTTCGGCGAAGCGCACCGCGAACAGGGCGAGCGGCACCAGCGCGAAGGCGGCAAGGAACCAGGGGTTGATGAGGGCCAGCGCGATCGCGACGGCGGCGAGCCCGACCCAGCCATGCACGGTTGCCAGCGGCACGACGGTGAACAGCGGATCGACCATGCGCATGTCGTTGGTGAGACGGCTGTTCAGCACGCCGGGGTTGATGGTGGCATAGCTCAGCATCGGCATGCGTAGCACTTCGCCATAAAGCCGCCGCGCCAGCTGCCAGGAGAGGCCATAGCCGAGGCGCGCGCCCAGGGCATTGGCCAGCACCTCCGCCAGGGCAGCGGCGATCGCCAGGGCCGCGACGAGCCCCAGCAAGGGCAGCAGCTCCATGAGTCCCGCGCCGCGCAGCGCGCCATCGATGATGCGGCCGAGCAGCAGCGGCACGCCGACCGGCAGGGCGGCTGCCAGCACGGTCGCGGCGAGGATCGGCAGCACCCCGCAGCCAGTCGATCGCGAGGCCAAGCCGCAAAACTCTGCCGAACATGGTGCCGCCCCTCCCAAGGCCAGTCCTCGCCCCATGGGTGACATTGCCGCTCAGGCCGCGCAACCGGATTTCCCGCCGGTTGCAGAAGCCCTTGCAGCTATAGTGGCTAGAGGTTGTAGCGTCGGGCGGGTGTTACCGGAGATCGATCATGGCCGTGGGTTGCGCCGAACGTCTTGCCGTCGCGGGGAGGGGCTGAATGGGAGCTGGACACAGCCATGGGGCCACGCGCCCGGCGAGCGGTTCGGCCGGGGCGCGGCATCGCCGTAACCTCGTCATCGCGCTGGGGCTGACGACCGCGTACCTCGTCGCCGAAGTGGTCGGGGCGCTGATTTCGGGGAGCCTGGCGCTCCTCGCCGATGCCGCGCATATGCTCACCGATGTGGGCGGCATGGCGCTGGCGCTGCTCGCGATCTGGTTCGCGGCGCGGCCGCCGAACGCATCGAAGACCTATGGGTACCTGCGCACCGAGGTGCTGGCGGCGCTCGCCAATGCGGTGGTGCTGCTCGTTCTCGCCATCTACATCCTCTACGAGGCCTATGAGCGCCTGCTGGCGCCGCCCGAGGTGCTGTCGACGCCGATGCTGATCGTCGCGGTGATCGGCCTCGTGGTGAACCTCGTCAGCATGCGGCTGCTGGCTGCCGGCTCGAAGGAAAGCCTCAACCTCAAGGGCGCCTATTTCGAGGTGCTGGCCGATATGCTGGGCTCGATCGGCGTCATCGTTTCGGCGCTGCTCATCATGTTCACCGGCTGGACTCTGGCCGATCCGCTCATCGGCGCGGCGATCGGGCTGTTCATCGTGCCGCGCACCTGGGCGCTGCTGAAGCACGCGGTGAATATCCTGCTCGAAGGCACGCCGGCCGGCTTCGATCTCGGCGGGCTAGAGGGCGCCCTGCGGGCGCTGCCCGATGTCACCGACGTGCACGACCTGCATGTGTGGACCATCACTTCGGGCGTCGATGCGATGAGCGGGCACCTCGTGATCGGCGATGGCGCCGACCAGCAGGCGCTGCTGGTCGCGGCCCGCGAGCTGCTGCACGAGCAGTTCGACATTTCGCACTCGACCATCCAGATCGAAACGACAGCCAGCCGTGCCGGGGAGGCGGAGATGCCGGTTTAGGGGGTAGGGAGACGATGCCGGCAGTCGGGTCTCCCTCCCCTTGATGGGGAGGGATTAAGGGTGGGGTGGGGCAGCCCGCACCGCCCGTGGGTGTGGCCCACCCCCACCCAGCTCCGCTACGGGCCAACTGGCCCGAGCTGCGCTACCCTCCCCACAAGGGGGAGGGAAAGCCCCTCACATCGGCGTAATCGAAGCGCTCTTCTTGCCGCTGGCGAACTGCTCGAAGGTGTAGCGCAGGCGGATGGTGGTGATCTGGCCGGCGTTGGAGACGCGCAGCGAGATGGCGCAGACCAGTTTGTTGCTGCTCGAATGCACGGTCCTGGCGCCGGCGATGCCTTCGATGAAGACGCCGTAGGAAACCAGCGAGCGACCATCTTCGACGGAGTTGCGGAGGCCATTTTCCATCGCCTTGATGGTCTCAGGATGGTCGCAGGCAATACCGGACAAGCCACCGGCAGTGGCGGGGGTGGCGATGAGGCCGAGCAGCAGGGCGGCGGCGGTGAACTTCATGGTGATCTCTCCCGTCAATGAAGCGCCCGATCGCGCTTCGGTAAGGAGACAAGAGCAGCTCGCCCGCCGGCTTTCGACGACAGCCCGGTGGCTGGCCTCCAAGCCGATTGGAGGGGTTAGCTGCACCCCTTGGCGAGCAGCTCGAGGATCACCGCGTGGTCGCCCTGGCTGGTTGCGACACCCGCCGTCTGCATGCGCGCGCTGGCCTTATCGAGCACCGGCATGGCATCCTTGCAGCGCCCGGCGTCGATCAGCAGGCGGGCATAGTTGATGGCGATGCCGCCATCATCGACCGAGGGCGAGGAGCCGGCGCCATACATCATGGTCACGGCGCTTTCGGCATAGCTGAGGGCGCGGTCGAACTCGCCCGAGGCGGCGAGAAACTGCGAATAGCCCTCGAGCCCATGGGCGTAATAGAGGCTGTCCGGGCCAGTGGGGTTGAGCTTTTCGTAGCCGGCGAGCAGTTGCTCGAAAATCTCGGCGGCCTCCTTGCGCTTGCCGGTGGCGTTGAGCCGCGCCGCGAGATTGCCCTGTTCGACGAGGACACGCAGATCGCCGGGGCCGACGAGGCGGGTATAGATCTCGATCGCTGCCCGCGAGGCGGCCATGGCCGCCTCGATCTCGCCGATGCCGCTGAGCGCGCCGACCATGTGGTTGCTGGCCTGGGCGTATTCTATGCTGTCGGCGCCGAACTGCTTTGCGGCGAGCTCGCGCGCCGTGCTCATCGCGCGGAAATAGGCGGCGTTGTCGCCGGCATTGGCCATGCGCCTGCCTTCGTCCCACAACGTCTCGAGCTGTTGCCGAGCCTCGAAGGCGCCGAGCAGGGTTTCGGTCTCGGTCGGAGCTGGCGCCGCGGCTTCGGCCGGTGCCGCCGCCCGCGCGGCGCGCGCCAGGTCGGCAAACACCCCTTCGGGGTAGTTCTTCAGGAACGCGTCCCACGCCGCTGCAGTGCCGAGGTCCCGGGCGCGGTCGAAGGCTGCCGCCTCGATCGTACCCTCGGCCGGGGCGGGGGCCGGCGGCGGGTCGGCGTTGACGACGAAATCGCTGTTGAGTTCGTCGTAATAGGCCGGCGATTGCTCGTGCCCGACGCTGAGCGCCAGCGCCGCGACATCGACACGGACGCCGCGAGCGATCTCGCTGATCGAGATGCCGGGCTGGCCGAGCCGCTCGAGCAGCACGCGGGTATAGACCGAGGTGGGGCTCGCGTCCCCGGGGCCGAGCCGATCGAGCGCGGTCTGCCGGAAGCCGGCCGAATAGAGCACGAAGCTGCCGGTGGGCGGCGCGCTCATCGCCAGCCCGCCGTCCTCGCCGAGGCCGCGCACGCCCTTGTTGGCGAAGGGGTTGTTGCGACAGGCATCGACGACGAAAATGCGCACCGCCGCGCCGCTCTCGGCGACGCGCCGCATCAGATCATTGAGGTCGATCGCCTCGGCCATGAGGAAGTCCTCGTCGCCGCTGGTGGGGATCGGCACGTCGCGCGGCAGCAGCAGGTTGCGGCCATCGACTTCGACGCCATGGCCGGAATAGTGGACGAAGGCTGCGTCGCCCGGCTGCAAGGCGCGGCGGAAGGCGGTGATCGCCTGGTTGAAATCGCGCCGGCCCGGGTTGATCACCGTGGTGACCTCGTAGCCGAGCGTTTCGAGCCGGGCCGACATGGCTTCGGCATCGCCCACCGCTTTGTTGAGCGGCGGCAGCGTGTCATAGGCGTCGATGCCGATGACCAGCGCCAGCCGCGCCGCCGCGGCGGGAAGGGGAGCAAGGCCGGCGAGGAGGACGAGACAGGCGAGCAGCAGGCGCATCGTGGTCTCCGTTGTGGCTATTTCTGCGGCTTGGTGCCGCCGGCCGCGGTGCGGATCAGCTGCAGCAGGTCGGCCGAGGCCTCGGGCGAACTGCGCCAGACCTGCAGCAGAGCCGGGTTCTGACCGAGCAGCTTGACGTCGGCGGCGTCGAGATCATCGAGCCCGCCGCGTGACGTCGAGGGGTTGGCGAGCGCCGTGGCGATCTGGTCGAGCGCCTCGCGCAGCGCCTCGGGGGCGCCGGCGGCGAGCTCGGTGAGGGCAGGGTTCTGCTCGACCAGTTGTTGCTCGGCCGGGGTGAGGGCGCCGGCGGCGACCACCACCATTTCGGCGCGGGCCGGGGCGGTCGCGAGGCCTGCCATTGTGCCAAGCATTGCGGCGATAGCGGTTGCCCTAATGAGCTGCTGCAGCACGGCGCGCCTCCCTGATTACTGTCCCGTAAATGGCCTCGATGGTGCCGAGCGAAACGATCAGCACGGCGCCGAACGGCGAGCGGGTGCGCTCGACGAAGCCGGATTTTTCCGCCGCCAGCAGCAGTTTTCGGCAGGTCTCGGTCGACATCACCGTGACGAGGAACCGCGCCAGGTCGGATTGGTCGATCGAGGGTGCTGGCCCGGCGAAATTGGCGAGGAGTTTTCGCAAGTTATCGCCGGTGAACAGGGCGGAATCGATGCGCTCGGGGGTGAGGCCGTAGCGGCGCATGCGCTCGCGATCGTCACGGATGCTGAGCAGGTAGCGATTATGCAGGTCGGCGAAGCGATCGAGCTTATCGGGCGAGTCGATGCCGTAAGTTTTCATCGCGAACAGAAACTCCGCCAGCTGAAAAAACGATTCCTGCCTCAGGCTCAACAAGACATCGGGGTCGGTCGATTGCGACGCGGCAAGAAGTTCGGACTGAAAACGCGCCTTCATCCGCCGGATCGTTTCGATGAACGCCAGGTCGAGCGCTAGTTCAGCAGTATCTGTGTCCCCAGTCAGCACGGTTTACTCCACGGCGGGCAATCGAAATGAGAGGAAGCATGCCCACGCGGTTGGTAGCAAGGGCGCAAGCGGCTTGCCGGGCCCCAAGCCGATTGGACCCGACCCATTCGGCTGTTGTGGCGGGGAGGGGCGAGACGCGTCTAGCTCAGCGGATTGGCCACGGGAGCATTGAGAGATGAACTGGGCAGCCGCTGCCGCCGTCGCCAGCCTGTCGATGGTCTCGCCTGGATTTGGCGCGCCGCCGCTCGAGCTGGCCCTCAACAAAGCGCAACTGCTGCTGCAGGCCGTGGCGCCGCAGCCGGCGGCGGGCTTTCTCGTCGAAGCCTGGGCCGACAGCCCCGATGGCGCCTACAGCATCGGCGAGGAGGTGCGGCTGTTCATCCGCGGCAGCCGCGATGCCTATTACACGGTGCTGACCATCGGCCCCTCGGGCGAGGTGCTGCAGCTTTATCCGCCGCTGGACGAGCCGCCGACCCTGGTGCGTTCGGGCGAGGTGCTGAGCATCCCCGGCCATGATGACGGGACAAGCATCCGCGCTGCCTATCCGGCAGGGCGCGAGCTGATCCGCATCGTTGCGTCGCTGGCGCCGCTCAGCATTCTCTCCGGCGCGCGCGGTGCGGCCGACCTCGCGGCGGCCCAGCTGCAGGCAGCGATGCTGCGGCTGCCGGATGGGCTGGCGATGACCGACGTCTATCTCACGACGCTTGCTGACGCGCCTTGCCGGTGTGTTGGGCGGTAGGGGTATGTGGCTGCGCTGCGAAGCGGGCAGTCGGGATTCCCTCCCCCGCAAGCGGGAGAGGGACGCCGACTGCATGCGTGGTGCCAGCCCCGCCACCCCCCTCCAATCGGTTTGGAGCGCGGCTACCGACCTGTACTCGCGGCGCTCTCCGGCACGGGGTTAGCTCCTCCCATCAGACCGGGCCGCAGCCTGCGGCGGTCACACCAGGGAGAACCGACATGAACACCTTCGCCAAATCCACCCTCGCCGCACTGGCCCTCAGCCTTGCCCTCAGCGCCTCGACCGCCATCGCCGCAACTGCCGAAACCGCCGTCGATGCCGTCAAGTGCGTGCAGCGCGAACTGACGGCGCTCGGCTTTGAAACCGGCCTCGCCGATGGCCTTGTCGGGGTGAAGACCTTCCTCGCCAGCGAAGCCTATATCCGCTACATGCGGGCCAATGGCGAAAAGGGCTGGGCGCAGCCTGGGCTCAATGTCGATACCGCCCGGCTCTGGTGCGAAAAGGTGGCCGACGCCCACCCCAAGGTGGCGCCGTTCTGGCGGGCTTTTGCCGAAGCCGAGATGCCCACCGACCCCAAGGCGATCTTCGAATTCGCCTATCGCTACGATATCGGCATCGGCGGCAAGAAGAACGAGGCGCTGGCGGTGCGCTGGTATTTGAGGGCCGCCGAGCTCGGCTATGCCCCGGCGCAGCGCAACCTCGCCGGCATGTTCGGCTCGGGCCGCGGCATCGCCCGCAACGATGACACCGCCCGCTACTGGTTCCTCGCTGCCGCCAACCAGGGCGATGCGCAGGCCCAGTATGTGCTCGGCAAACACTACAGCGCCAACCGCGAGATGAGCCTCGGCTGGCTGTTCAAGGCGGCCCAGCAGGGCCACCAGGCCGCCATCCTGGAGCTCGAAAGCCTGCTCGAAATCTGACGGCGAGTACGGGAGGCGCCCCTCCACCGGTTACGGGGGAGGGGGGCCTTCGGCTCCAGCTGGTTCTCTCCCACCCACCAGCTGTCATCCCAGCGAAAGCTGGGACCCAACTATCCGCTGATGCCAGCTGTGAAATGGGTCCCAGCTTTCGCTGGGATGACACCGAGTTTGGGGTGATTGCCGGCCACCGGCACTCGCAGGCGGTGCCCTAAGCGCTGATGGTGGGCGGCTGGGGCTTGGCTCGGTGTTTGCGGCACCTCCCACCAGCCTGTCGGCTGGTCCCCCAACGGTGAGCGCCTATGGCGCTCATCCGTAACCCCGCAGGCGGGAGAGGGACGCCGACTGCACCATCTACACCAGCGACGCCATCCTCACCTCGCCACGCAAACGTTGGGCGTCCTGGCTGGGTGGGGCGCCGAACTGGCGGCGGTATTCGCGGCTGAACTGCGAGGGGCTGTCATAGCCGACGCGGAAGCCGATGCCGGCGACGTCGTCGGGGGAAGCGGCGAGCTGCAGCCGGGCCTGCTGCAGCCGGATCTGCTTCTGGAACTGGATCGGGCTCATCGCCGTCACCGCCTGGAAATTGCGATAGAACGCTGAGGGGCTCATGCCGCAGATTTCCGCCACGTCCTCGACCCGGAAGGCGCTGGCATGGTGCTCGCGGATCCAGCGCACGGCGCGGGCGATGTGGCTGAGATGGCTGTCGGCGAGGCCGAGCTGGCGTACCGTCGCCCCCTGTTCGCCGACGATCAGCCACCAGAGGATTTCGCGCTTGATTGATGGCGCCAGCACGGCGAGGTCGCGCGGCCGGTCGAACAGCCGCAGCAGCCGCAACACCGCATCGAGCAACTCGCTCGGGGCATCGGAGACGATCAGGCCGGAGGGTACGCCGCTAGGCCGGCCGAGGCTCTCCGAGCCGGCCTCGAGCAGCAGCTCGGCGATGCTGGGCGGATGCAGCACCATGCCGAAGCCGCGGGCCGGGTGCTCGGGGCTGGCGCCGACGAACTGGCCGCTGATCGGCAGGTCAACCGAAGCAACAAGATATTGGCCGGCGCCGTAGCGATAGAGCCGGTCGCCCAGCGCCAGGTGCTTTTCGCCCTGGGCGATCAGCGCCAGCACCGTGCCGGTGGTCGAGTGTTCCTCGATCGAGGCGTTGTGCTCGGCGAGCAGCACGCCCTCGACCGGCGTCGAGGCATCGGGCCGGGCGTGGCGGGCGATCAGGGCGTTGAGTTCATCGATCTGCATGGAGCTTGAGTAACAGCGGAGAAGGCTGAGTTCAAACGATTCTCTCGATGATGGTAGGATCGTGCAAGTCGTCGGGAGCCCTGTGATACCGCTGCGGGGGCTGGAAATGGTTTGGTGTCGTTGCCGCCGAGCACTGGGCGTGCCGGCAACGAAAGGACACTCGAAATGACCAGCAAGCACGGTTTCCACGCCGCAATGACCGCCCAGCCGGGGAAGGGCGACGAACTCGTCGCACTGCTCGAACGGGCTCCCTCGCTCGAGCATGACGACTGCCTCGTCTTCCTGATCGGCCGCTCGGCCAGCAACCCGGACCTGGTGTTCGTCACCGAAGGCTGGAGCAGCGCGGAAGCGCATGGCCGCTTCTTCGGCAGCGACGTAGCGAAGGCCTATACCGCCGAGTTCGGTCCGCTGGTCGCCGACAGCGCCTACACCGACGAAGTGCCGCTGGGCGGCAAAGCCGTCCTCTAGCTCCCCTATTCACCGCGACGCCCGCACACGCCCATCGGCGTCGTGGCATCGCCTTGCCCAAAGGAACCCTCCCATGACCACGTCCCGCCCTGCACTGGACCCCGAACTGGCCCGGCTATTGGCAGAGTTGCCGGCGGCGCCGGCGCTCGATGCCGAAAGCCTGCCGCTGCTGCGCCAATACAAGCTGCCGGCCGAAGCCTTCCTCGAGGGCCGCTCGATCGAACGGCGCGAGTTGAGCATCACCGCTGCCGATGGCGCCGAACTGCCGCTGTCGATGTTCCGCCCGGCCGGGCTCGAGGCGGCGGCGCCGTGCATCTACTGGCTGCATGGCGGCGGCATGGTGATGGGCGACCGCTTCGCCAACCTCGATATTCCGCTCGACTGGCTCGAGCGCTTCGGCGCCGTGGTGGTGACGCTGGACTATCGGCTGGCGCCGGAGGCCAAGGGCGCGACCCCGGTCGAGGATTGCTACGCCGGCCTCGTCTGGGTCGCCGCGCACGCCACTGAGCTCGGCATCGACCCCAGGCGGCTGATCGTTGCCGGGGCCAGCGCCGGTGGCGGCCTGACCGCCGGCATGACGCTGCTGGCGCGTGACCGGGGCGGCCCGGCGATTGCCGCGCAGGTGCTGATCTGCCCGATGCTCGACCATCGCAATGACAGCGTCTCGAGCCGGCAATATGCCGAGGGGCCCGCCACCTGGACGCGAGCCGCCAACACCTTTGGCTGGCAGGCGCTGCTCGGCGCCGCCACCGAAGTGCCGGCCTATGTGTCGCCTGCGCTGGCGGCCGATCTCGGCGGGCTGCCGCCGAGCTTCATCGATACTGGCTCGGCCGAACTGTTTCGCGACGAGGACACAGCCTTCGCGAGCCGGATCTGGGCGGCCGGCGGCGAAGCCGAGCTGCATGTCTGGCCCGGCGGCTTTCACGGTTTCGACGCGCTGTTCCCCACGGCGCGGCTGTCGCTCATCGCCCGGCAGACGCGCAGCGCCTGGCTCGGCCGCATTCTCAACTCCAGCAACTGAAGGAGAGTTTCATGAACACCATTCTCATCACCGGCGCCTCTTCGGGCTATGGCCGCGAGACCGCCCGCCACTTTCACGCCGCGGGCTGGAACGTCATCGCCACCATGCGGAAGCCCGAGCCGGGCATCCTGCCCGCCTCCGAGCGGATGCGGCTGTTGCCGCTCGAGGTCACCGACGCCGCCAGCATTGCCGCCTGCATCGCCGCGGCCGGGCCGATCGACGTCCTGGTCAACAATGCCGGGGTGGGCCTCGGCGGCGCCTTCGAGATCGCGCCGCTCAGCGATATCCGCCGCATCTTCGAGACCAACACTTTTGGGGTGATGGCGATGACCCAGGCAGTGCTGCCGGGCATGCGCGAGCGCGGCAGCGGTACGGTGGTCAACGTCACCTCCTCGGCAACGCTCGGCGCTTTCCCGTTCTCGGCGCCCTACACCGCGAGCAAGATGGCGATCGAGGGGTTTTCGCAGGCCCTGGTGCCCGAACTCGCGCCGTTCGGCCTGCGGGTGAAGCTGGTGGAGCCCGGTCTCGGGGTCAGCACGCGCTTCGCGCAGAACTCGGCCTTCGACTTCGCTGCGCAGGTTCCGCCGGCCTACGCGGCCCACGCCACGGCAGTGTTCAGCGCCCGCCCTGAAGTGACCACCAGCGAAAGCGATGTCGCGGAAGGGGTGTGGCGCGCCGTGCACGATACCACCGGGCAGTTGCGCTTTCCGGCCGGCGCCGACGCGCTTGCGCTCTGGGAGCGGCGGTCCTGGTGAGAGCAGGGCCCCCGGGGTTCATCGCAATCTGCCACTTGGCTTGTCAGCCGTTACGCCTTCAATTGTGGGCGCGAGAAACCAGGAATCAGGCGGGGTAACCTTCGGTGGGATCGATCGAGCTCGAGGCTGGTGAGCTGACCGCCGGCATCTCTGCTGTTGGGGCGGAGCTCACATCCCTCAGGCATCACCAGGTCGGGGAGTTCATCTGGCAGGCGCAATCGGAGGCGTGGCGGCGCAGCGCGCCGGTGCTGTTCCCGGTGGTGTCGCATTATCCGCGCGGCCTGGTGCTGCTCGGTGATACCCCGATGGAGCTGCCACCGCATGGTTTTGCGCCGGGCAGCGGATTTGACGTGCTGGAGGCGGCGCGAGACGCCTGCCGGTTGCGCTTGCGATCGTCGCCGGAGACCCTGGCGACGTTCCCCTACGCCTTCGAGCTGAGCGTCGATTTCGCGCTCGACGCCGAGGGACTGACGCAGGTGATGCGGGTGCACAACCCGGATGCCGAGGCCGAACTGCCCTACATGCTGGGGGCCCACCCGGGCTTCAACTGGCCGCTGCCGGGGGCGGGGCGGCGCGAGGCGCATCGGCTGCATTTCGACGCGGTGGAGGCCGGAGAGACGCAGCCGCTCGGCGCCGCGCCGGTCCCTCGCTACAGCTTTGACGGGCGCGTCGCCGTGCCATCCGACATCGACTTTTCGACCGCCCATGGCATGCCCGATATCGCCAGCCGTTCGGTGCGGTTCGGCACCGAGGTGACGCATATGACGCTCGATTTCGACGGCTTCGCACAGTTTGCGCTGTGGAGCCGGGGCGTGGCGCCGTTCCTCTGTCTCGAGCCGTGGAGCGATATGCCGATCGCCATTACCGAGCCCCGGCAGTTCGCCACCCTGCCAGGGGTTTCGCGGTTGCCGCCGGGCGCCAGCCGCAGCTACCGGCTGCGCTTCACCCCGGGAGGAGCGCAGGTGCGGGAAGGGCGGCGATAAGGCCGCCGATATCGATCCGCGCCGATGCGGCGGCGATGCCGCGCCGGCGGAGGGCCGTCAGGTAGCGGACGGCATCGGGGCTGCTGCCGGCGACCAGAACGGGCACTGATCCCAGCGACCACTCCGCCTCGGCTTCGAGGATTTCGGCGCCGGTGACGAGGCCGGCGATGTAGCCGGCAATATCCTCGCGCGGCAGGCGCTCGAACAGCACCAGGCTGCGGGCGGAAAACAGCCGGCGCAACAGGCCGCCGGCAATGTCGCTGCTCCAGGCCGTCGCGAGGCCCAGCTCGAAACCGGCGTCGGTGATCTCCGGCCCCTCGGGGATCAAACGGCTGATCAGCGAGTCGCGGCGCAGCAGCGCGGCGGTCTCGCCGCCCATATAGGTGGCGAGACGCGTGATGCGGCCGGCTTCGACGGCGACATATTTGGTGTGGGCGCCCGGCAGGATGACGGTGGCGGCCGGGTGCGCTCCGGCTGCGGCGATGGCCTTGAGCTCCTCGCCACGCATCACATCGGGCAGCGGATCGTCGACACTGACGCCGCTGAGAAACAGCAGCGGCAGGCCGTCGACAACAAGCCGTTTCCCTTGCGCGACGATCTCCGCCAACCCCGCGGGAGCCGGCGCGAAGCTGGTCTCGAGCCAGCCGCCCCGTCCGGTGATCATTCCCGCGAGATAGGCGTGCGTGGCGCGATGACGCCAGTCGGCCGGGATCAGCTCGCGGAAGCGGGCCTCGAAGGCTCCGTCCTTCACCTGGTTGACGCCGAGCGGCTGACGGATCTCGGCCACCACCGCCCCGGCCGCGTCGATCAGGTCGGCGGCGAAGCTCGCTGATGTCCACTCCACATAAATCTGCATCGGATCCCCGTTCTGCTGGTCGGCGCGATCAGCAACTTCGTCACGCGCCCTTGACCGCTAGCACGGCTCGTGGCATCAGTTCCATATTAAAGAAAGTAGTTCCAACATATGGAACTAAGGGAGTTGAGGATGCTTGAGGGAGTGCTGCCGGTCCTGCCGACGCCGTTCGACGCGTCGGGGCAGATCGATGAGGCCGGCATGGCGCGGGTGACCGAGTTCGCCCTCGATGCGGGTGCGGATGGCGTGGTGTTTCCGGGCGTTGCCAGCGAGTTCGACCACCTGAGCGCCGCCGAGCGCGAGACGCTGGTGCGGATCGTCGGCCGTACGCTCGCCGGCCGCCGTCCGCTCATCGTCGGGGCCAGCGCCGCAACTCCCGAGGAAGTCATCGCCTTCTGCCGCATCGGCAAGGCGGCGGGCGCGACAGCCGCCATGGTCATGGCCCCGGCATCGGTCGGCGCCGATCCCGCTCGCCTCGTTGCCTTTTTCGGCACTGTCGCGGCCGAGGCCGGTATCGACATCATCCTCCAGAACGCACCGGCGCCGGTGGGCAGCGGCCTGCCGGTCGCGGCCATCGCCGAGGTGGTTCGCGCCGTCCCGGCCATCCGCTACGTCAAGGAAGAGACGCTCCCGTCGGGCCCCCGCATCACCGCCTTGCTCGAAGCGGTCGGCGACCGGCTCGACGGCGTAATGGGCGGGGGCGGCGCGCGCTATGTCTATGACGAGCTGGAGCGGGGCGCAGTGGCGCTGATGCCGGCAGCCGAGATCACCGATCTCCACGCCGCGCTGTTCCGGGCCTATCGCCGCGGCGATCTCGGTGGGGCGCGTGAGCTCTATATCCGCTCGCTGCCGCTGCTGCTGGTGCAGATGATCTACCGGATGTCGCTGACCAAGGAAGTGCTGATGCGCCGCGGCATCTTCACCAGCTCCGGCGTGCGGGCTCCGCTGCCCAAGTTCGACGCTCACGGCCTCGCCGAGATCGACATGATGATTGCCGAGATCGCCGACCTGCTGCCGGTCGGCGCCGCGCCGAAACTGCCTGCCCTGGGAGATGCATGATGACGAGCCGCATCAAATCGGTCGAGAGTTTCACCATCCAGATCGACCGGCAGGACGAGCCCTATCTGGGCGGCCCCAAGAACGGCGAGTCCGCCAACGAGGCCGGCTATTTCGTCCGGGCCGAAAACCGGACGGTGTACCCGACCAAGGACCGCACGGTGCTCTGCCGCATCGAGACGGTCGATGGCACGGTGGGCTGGGGCGAGACCTATGGCATCGTCGCCCCGGGCGCAGTGCGGGCTATCATCGATGACCTCTTGTCGACCTTCCTCGTCGGTCGCGACCCATTCGATGTCGCGGTGATCTACGAAGACCTTTACGACCTGCAACGCGTCCGCGGCCAGCACAGCGGCTATACCCATGATGCGTTGGCGGCGGTGGATATCGCGCTGTGGGATATCTGCGGCAAGCTCCGCAACGCCCCGATCGCCAAGCTGCTGGGCGGGGCGCGCCGCAGCGAGGTGCCGGCCTATGTGTCGGGCCTGCCGGGCGAGACGCTGGCTGACCGGGCGAAGTTCGCCGTCAGCTGGCTCGAGCGCGGCTTCACCCAGTTCAAGTTCGCCTCGCCGCATGCCGAGAGCGGCGTGGTCGAGGAGTTCCGGGTGCTGCGCGAGGCGCTCGGCCCCAAGCCGATGATCGCGGCGGACCTGCACTGGACCTTGACCGACGTCGAGACGGTGGCGCTGGCGCATAAGTGCCTGCCTTACGATCCCTGGTTCCTCGAAGCGGTGTGCAAACCCGAGGATATCGAGGGCATCGGCCGGGCGGCCGAGCATTCGCCGGTGCCGATCGCGGCGGGCGAGGAATGGCGCAACGTCTTTGATCTGCGCGCCCGGCTCGAAGCCGGGCCGCTGGCCATCGTGCAGCCGGAGATGGGGCACACCGGGATCACGGCGTTCCACCGCATGGGCCTCTTGGCCCAGGCGCATCACCGCCAGATCATCCCGCATGCCACCATCGGCACGGGCATCTTTCTCGCCGCCAGCCTGCAGGTCAGCGCGACCCTGCAGAACCTGCGCGGCCACGAATTCCAGCACTCGGTGATGGCGCGCAACGCGCCCTATGTCGAGACGGCGCTCGAGGTGCGGGAGGGCAAATACCTGGTGCCCGACAAGCCCGGCCACGGCGCCGAGCCATCGGCCCGGGCGCTGGCCACGATGGTCAAATAACACGTCACATTTGGGAGGATATTGACGATGAAGCTTTCGAAAACACTTGCCGCGCTGCTCTTGGCCGGCATCGTCGCGCTACCGGGGCTCGCCGCTGCCGAAACGCGGCTGAACTTCGTGTCCTGGCAGAAGGGCGAGAAGGGCTATGGCGACTGGTGGCAGGCCGTCATCGACGAGTTCGAGACGACCCATCCGGACGTCAAGATCGACTTCACGCTGATGCCGCGCGACGGCTATTCGGACGCGATGATCACCCAGTTCGCCGCCGGCTCGGCGCCCGACATCGTGCATCTCACCTCGTTCGAATATGTCACCTTCGCCGAGAACGGCTGGCTCGAGGACCTGGGCCCGTGGATCGAGAAATCGGGCATGGATCTCAACGGCTGGGCGGGCCAGAGCGTCTGCGAATGGGACGGCAAGACCCAGTGCATCATGATGCTCTATTTCGGGTACATCATGGCCTATAACGAGCAGATCCTCGCCGAGGCCGGCATCACCGAGCCGCCCAAGACCTGGGAAGAGTTCCTCGCGGCGGCCCGCGCCACCACCATCGACCGCGATGGCGACGGCATCAAGGATGTCTACGGCACCGGCGTGCACATGGTCTCGGCCAATTCCGGCTGGACCAACGACATGCTGATCTACGTGCTGTCGGCCGGCGGCCGCTGGACCAACAATGAAGGCAAGGTCACCATCAACACCCCCGAGACCATCGAGGGGATCAACCGCTGGCGCACCCTGGTGGACGAGGGTCTGGTGCCTCCGGGTGGGGCCGAGCTCGACCAGCTGTTCATCGAAGGCAAGGTCGCCATGCGCCTCAACGGCCCGTGGATCAACGCCTTCCTGCAAAAGGCCGATCCGGCGATCCAGCCGCACCTGAAATATGCGGCCTCGCCGATGCAGCCACCGCTGGGTGGGGCGTCCAACGTGCTGACGCTGGCGGCCGAGACGCCGCAGGAAAAGAAGGAATTGGCCTGGGAGTTCATCCAGCTCGCCACCAGCCAGAAGTTCCAGGAGCTCTATTCCGAGCTCGGCGCCTCGCCGGCGCCGCGCCCGGGCGCCGTCGGCCCCGCCTCGTTCGAGAAGGTGCCGCACATGCAGCTGTTGATCGACGCGACCAACGCCGCTTCGGCCGCCGGTGTCGACCGCATGCCCAAGGGGCTCGAAGCGCAGAACAACGAGTTCACCAAGCTCGCGGCTGAGCAGTTCCAGCGCATGATCATCGAGAAGCTGCCGACCGAAGCCGTCGCCGCGACCGTGCAGGCCGAAGCCGAAGCGCTGCAGTAGCGACAGGCGGGCCGCGCACTGGCAGGTGCGCGGCCCGCTTCCAGTCATCTTGAGGAGGAGAGGCTGATATGACCGACCTGACCCAGCCGCGCCCGGTGACGGCGCCGGTGCGCCGCAGTTCCGGCTTGTTCGGCATTGACCTCGCGAGCCCGCGCCACGCCAGAAAGCTCGGCTACCTGCTGCTGCTGCCGGCGGTGCTGCTGATCCTCGGCATCCTCGTCTACCCGATGCTGCTCGCCATCGAGATCAGCTTTCACGACGTGAAGTTCGCGACGCTCAGCTTCGGCGCCAGCGAATACACGCTCAAGAACTACGTCAAACTGTTCGCTTCGAGCGATTTCTGGAACGCTATCGGCGTCAGCGCCAAACTGCTGGTGGTGGTGACCAGCATCTCGATGCTGGTGGGGCTCGGCGCGGCCTTGCTGGTCAACCAGCAGTTCCGCGGCCGCGGCGTCGCCCGCATGCTGATCGCGCTGCCCTGGGCCATTCCCGAAGTGGTGGCGGTGATCACCTGGCTGTGGATCCTCGATGCCTCGTTCGGCGTGCTCAACTGGATGCTGCTCAAGCTCGGGGTGATCGGCCTGCCGATCTCCTGGCTCAACCAGCCGCTGCCGGCCTTTTCGGCGGTCACCATGGTGATGGTGTGGAAGGGCTTCCCTTTCATTTCCATCATGATCCTCGCGGGCCTGCAGTCGATCCCCGAGGAATATTACCAGGCGGCCCGCGTCGACGGCGCCAATGTGTGGAAGCGCTTCATCTGGATCACGCTGCCCTGCCTGATGCCGGTGCTCGGGGTGTCGCTGGTGCTGACCGTGCTCTGGGTATTCCGCGACTTCTCGATCATCAACGTCTTGACCGGCGGTGGTCCGGTGGGCGCCACCGAGACGCTCGCCATCATGACCTATGAGGAAGCCTTCTCGTTCTTCCGCATGGGCTACGCCTCGGCGCTCGGCGTCGTGACGCTGGTCATCTGCGCGCTGATCAGCGCCTTCCTGGTCAAAAAGACCAGCCACGCCGTGTTCTGAGGGAGGGGGCTCGATGAAACGCAAGCTCTGGCAATCCATCCTGCTCTACGCGACGGTGATCGTCGCCTGCGCCGTGGTGCTGTTCCCGGTCTACTGGATGGTGGTGACCTCGCTGCAGCCGCCCGGGTCGCTCCGCGCCTACCCGCCGCATTTCCTGCCGCCCGACCCGCAGTGGCAGACCTATATCAGGCTGTTCATCGAGACCGACATCCTGCGCTGGATGGCCAACTCGGCCATCGTCGCCGTCGCCGCCACCGGCATCTCGATGGTGGCCGCGGTGCTGGCCGGCTACAGCCTGTCGCGCTACCAGACCAAGAGCAGCGAGAATGTCGGCCTGTTCATCCTGATGAGCAAGATGCTGCCGGCCACCATGCTGATCATCCCGCTGTTCGGCATCATGCGTTCGCTGGGCCTGATGGGTTCGCTCTGGTCGCTGATCTTCGCGCATGCGACGGCGATCGTGCCGTTCGCCACCTGGATGCTGAAGGGCTATTTCGACTCCATTCCCAACGAGCTCGAGCAGGCGGCGCAGGTCGATGGCTGCACGCCCTGGGGGGCGCTGTTCCGGGTCATCCTGCCGGTGGCAGCGCCGGGGCTCGCTGCCACCTCGCTCTATGGGTTCGTCCTGAGCTGGGCCGATTATCTGTTCGCCCGCACGTTCCTTGCCAACAATGCCGACAGCTGGACGGTTAACCTCGGCATCGCCACCTTCAAGGGCGAGTACCAGACCGACTGGAACCTGGTGATGGCGGCCTCGCTGCTGGCCGCGCTGCCGATCATGATCGCCTACCTCTTCCTGCAACGCTTTCTCGTCGGCGGCATGACCGCAGGCGCGGGGAAATAGTCCGATGGCCGATATCCAGATCCAGAACCTCAACAAGCGCTACGGCACCTTCCAGGCGCTCCACGACATGTCGCTGGACGTCAAGGACGGCGAGTTCATCGTCTTTGTCGGCCCCTCGGGCTGCGGCAAATCGACGGCGCTGAAGATCCTCGCCGGACTCGAGGCGGCCAGCACCGGCAGCATCATCATCGGCGGCGAGGACGTGACCGAGCTGGCGCCGGCCAAGCGCGACATCGCCATGGTGTTTCAGAACTACGCGCTCTACCCGCATCTGACGGTGCGGCAGAATATCGGCTTCGGCCTGATGATGCGCGGCACCGACAAAAAGCAGATCAACCAGCGCGTCGAGCGGGCAGCCCAGGCACTCGAAATCAGCGACCTCCTGGAGCGTCGCCCCAAGGCCTTGTCGGGCGGGCAACGGCAGCGCGTGGCGCTGGGTCGGGCGATCGTGCGCGAGCCGCGGGTGTTCCTGATGGACGAGCCGCTATCCAACCTCGACGCGGCCCTGCGGGTGCAGATGCGGGCCGAAATCACCGCGCTGCAGCGGCGCATCGGCGTCACCACCATCTATGTCACGCACGACCAGACCGAGGCCATGACCATGGCCGACCGCATCGTCATCATGCGCAAGGGTGTGGTGCAGCAGATCGGCTCGCCCGACGCGCTGTTCAATCACCCGGCCAATATGTTCGTCGCCGGGTTCATCGGTTCGCCGGCGATGAACTTCCTCAGCGGCAAGGTGCAGCGCGACGATCGGGGCCTTAATATCGATGCCGGCGGCCTCAGGCTGCCGGTGGCCGAGGCGGCGGCGGCCTATCTCGGCAAGACCGTGATCTGCGGCATCCGCCCGGAATCGCTGGACCTGGCGCGCGGCGATGCGCCGGCGCTGGAGATCACCCCGACGCTGGTCGAGAGCTTGGGCACCGAGGCCTATGTGCATTTCAAGCTGCCCGGACAGCAGGTCGCGACGGCGGTGGCGGGCGAGCACGAGCACCAGCCGCTCGGCAACGGCACGCTGATCGCCCGGCTCTACGACGTCGGCACACCGCTTTCCGGGGGGACAATCCGGCTGGGACTGAAGCCGCAGGCTTCCGTCCACCTGTTCGACCCGGCTACAGAACAGGCAATCAGCTAGAGCATTTCACAGATGACTGGAACCACACTCGATGTCATCCCTGCGAAAGCAGGGACCCAACTCGCCGCAGCGCAAATGGACAGATGGGTCCCAGCTTTCGCTGGGATGACAGCCGGCGGGTGGGTCAAAGGGCCGAGCCTGGCCGCCATGCCGATGCTGCCGATCGTTAAATGATCTAGAGCGCTTTCAGGAAAGCGCGACAAACCAAAAGCGCTGTCAGCGCTGGAGCCGGGATGCCGATCGACGCAAAACAACTGGGCGGGCATGAGATGCCCATGGGCACCTCGGCCCTGGGCAAGGGGCTCTATGTGCTCGACCTGCTCGGCGAGGTCGAGCGGCCACAGCGCTTCACCCAGTTGCTCAAGCTCACCGGCTTTCCCAAGGGGACGCTGCACCGCATCCTCGAAGCGCTGATGGAGTTCCGGCTGATCCGCTTCAACGAGGCGGACCAGACCTACCGGCTGGGGCCGCGGCTGTTCGAACTGGCGCACAAGGTGTGGGACGAGTTCGACCTCCGGGGCGCCGCCGCCCCCGAACTCGATCGCCTCGCCGATCTCACCCACGAGACGGTGTCGCTGTGCGAGATCGAGAGTGGCGCGATCCTCTATATCGACCGGCGGCTTGGGGCGGATGCGTTCGGCTTCCGCATCGAGGTGGGGCGTCGCGCCCCGTTGCACTGCACCTCGGGCGGCAAGGCGCTGCTGGCCTTCCTCGCGCCGCACCGGCAGCATGAACTGATCGCGGAACTGCGCAATTCCGGCGATCCGACCAAGATTCCGCCCGACGAGCCGGGGCTCCTGGCCGATCTCGGGCTCACCCGGGCCCGCGGCTATGCATTGTCGATCGAGGAACACGTCGCGGGCGTGGTGTCGGTGGCGGCGCCGGTGCTCGACCATCGGCATGAACCGATCGCGGCGATCGGCGTCTCCGGTCCGCGCGAACGCATTTCGGTCGAGCGCCTGCACACGATCGGCCGCGACCTGATGGAGGCGGCCCGGCGCATTTCGGGCAATGTCGGAGCCACAGCCATGAGCATCAATGCCCCGGACCGGCCGCGCACCGCGGTTACCGCCAATGCCGAGTGCGTCTTGCCGGTGGCGGCGCATCTGGGCGAGGGGCCGATGTGGAGCGCGGTGGAGAGCCGCCTCGTCTGGCTCGATATCCTCGCGCCGGCGGTGCATGTGTTCGACCCGGCCAGCGGAGAGGATAGCACCACCAAGGTGTCGCGGATGGTCACCGCCATCGCCCCGCGCGCCGCCGGCGGCTATGCGGTGATGACGCAGAACGGCCTTGAACTCCTCGACATTGCCACGGGCGAGCTGACGCCGGTGGTGGACCCCGAAGCCGATATCGAGACCAACCGCTTCAACGACGCCAAATGCGACCGCCGCGGGCGGTTCTGGGCCGGCTCGATGGCCCTCGATGCGTCGCGGCCGGCCGGCTCGCTCTATTCGATCGAGGCGGATGGCAGATGGCGGCGGCACGACACCGGCTTTACCGTCTCGAACGGCATGGGCTGGAGCCCGGATGACCGGCTGATGTACTTCGTCGACTCGGCCCAAGGCTGTGTCTTTGCCTATGATTTCGACATCGAGGCCGGCACCCTGTCGAACCGCCGCAGCGTGATCCAGATCCCGCCGGTCGAAGGCAAGCCCGACGGCCTCACCGTCGATGCCGAGGGCTATATCTGGGTGGCGGTCTGGGACGGCTGGGCGGTGCGCCGCTATGCGCCGGATGGCCGGCTGGACCGGGTCGTCGGCGTGCCGGTGCCGCGCCCGTCGAGCTGCTGCTTCGGCGGCGACAGGCTCGAGACGCTCTACATCACCTCGGGCCGCATCCGCCTCGCCGAGCGCATGCTGGTGGAGGCGCCGCTGTCGGGCGGCATCTTCGCCATCGCGGCGGGCGTGCGTGGGCAGCCGAGCGGGACGTTCGGCCGATGAGCCTGACCAACCGCTACCCCAGTCTTGCCGGCCGTCCGGTGCTGATCACCGGCGCCGGCGCCGGTATCGGCCGCGCCGTGGCGCTGGCCTTTGCGGGGCAGGGCGCCCTCGTGGGGCTGATCGACCGCGATGCCGCCGGGCTCGAACGCACGGCCGGGATGATCGACGGCACGGTCGCGACCCGGGTTGCCGATGTGACCGATATCGAGGCGCTGCGCAGCGCCATTGCGGCGATACGAGCCGAGCTCGGGCCGATCCGCATCCTCATCAACAATGCCGGCAGCGATACCCGGCACGACTTCCGCACCATCACCCCGGACTATTGGGACGACCGCATGGCGACGAACCTGCGGCATCTCTCCTTTGCGGCCCAGGCGGTGACGCCGGACATGGAGGGCGCTGGCGGCGGCGTCATCATCAACCTCGGCTCGACTTCGTGGATGCAGGGCGCCGCGGGCCTCATCGCCTATGGCACGGCGAAGGCGGCGATCGGTGGCTTCACCCAGTGCCTGGCGCGCGATCTCGGCGAGGCCGGGATCCGCGTGATGTGCATCGCGCCGGGGCGGACGGTGGTCGAACGAACGGCGACCGAGCCCGCCTATGTGGCCGAAACCATCGGGCGGCAGGCCGTCAAGCACCTGGTAAAGGCCGAGGACATTGCGAGCCTCGCGCTGTTCCTCTGTTCCGACGATGCCCGCATCCTCTCGGGCCAGACCATCATCGCGGACGGCGGCCATCTGATGCGGTAGGGGCTCATGCGGCTCTCGCAGGTGCGTTCGCCACCGCACGCGCCCCAAACGCGGTGTCATCCCGGCGAAAGCAGGGACCTCGCGGCGAGGGCTTTTGCCCTCGTCCGCCATCCATCCCACCTGCGCGGGCTGTGAGTTGGGTCCCTGCTTTCGCAGGGATGACAGCCGGTGGGTGGGCACGATCGCAACTCAGGCCGATGGGCCTCGCGCCGGGATGACAACTCCCGCGCCGGCTACCCCCGCAGTGGCCGACCGGTGGTGAGCATGGCCTCGACATCGCTGCCGGCGAGCTGGCGGCCGTAGGGGGCCAGCTGGTAGCTTTCGGCATAGGTGCAGTCGGGGCCGGCGCCCATGGCCTCGGAGGCGTACATGAAGTCGGCCCAGTTCTCGAGTAGGTACTGGCGCTGCTCGGCCCAGGCGCCGCTTTTGGGGATGCGGTGCTGGAAGGCGCGCTCGTAGGGGGCGAATTCGTAGAACTGGCTGGCGTGCTCGTGGCAGGCGAGGAGCTTGCGCTCGATCACCTCGTCGATGCCGATCACCACGTCGTGCCGGTGGCCATCGAGGCACCAGGCATCCACCATCTGCAGACAGACCGGGGGCTGTTTGAGCGCCGGCACGTCGGGGACCACATTGGGGTTGGTGATGAAGTCGATCGCCTCGCGCACGATGCGGCCCGCCGCCCGGTTATCGGCATGGCCGGGGAACTCGTCGTGGAAAGTGATGACGATATCGGCCTGCCAGCGGCGGATCGAGGCGATCGCCGCTTCGCGCTGTTTCGGGGTCGGCATCAGCATGCCGTCATGGGTATCGTGGATCTCGTAATCCTGCACGCCGATATGGCGGGCGGCGGCATAGGCCTCGCCGGCGCGGCGGCGGCGGAGCGCCTTGCGGCCGACGCCATAGTGCCCGGCATCGCCATTGGTCAGCGATACGAACTTGATGGCGGCGCCGCGGTCGGCGAGCCGGGCAGAGGTGCCGCCGGCGTAGACTTCGGCCTCGTCCGGATGCGCCTTGATGACGATGATCTTGAGCGGATAGTTCACGTGCCGACCTGTGGCTAGCTGAGAGAAGGGCAGGGGATCACGGCTGGCCGCGCGCGGCGCTGCCACCCGAAAAGATGCGTTCGCGCGCATGCTGCAGCGCCAGGTGCAGCGCGCCGGAGCGCACCGCGTCGTCGTCGACGCCGGAGGTGACGATCTCAGGCGAGGCGATGTTGATGCCTTGAAGACTTTGCGCCACGGCCTGCGCCAGGGCTTTGCCGCCGGCGCGGCCGGTGGGGCCGCCGAGCACCACCATGTGCGGATCGAGCACCGCGATAGCACCCATCAGGCCGCGGCCGACAATGCCGCCCAGTTCGGCGAAGAATGCGCCGTTGCCGGTATTGGCGGCCTGCCGGATGGCGGCGAGCGTATCGGCGCCGGCAATGGCGTGACGCCGGCGCAGCGCATCGATGGCGCTCAGGCTCAACGCCTCTTCGAGCGTCGCAAAGCCGCCTTCTGCAGTATCGACCGGCACCAGGATGCCGCCGATCTCGCCGGCGGCGCCCGTGGTGCCGCGCAGCAGCCGGCCGCCCAGCACCACCCCGGCGCCGACGCCGTCGCCGCTCCAGAACAGCAGGAAGGACTGCACCCCTGCGGCGGCGCCCGCCGACGTTTCCTCGAGCGCCACGAGGTTCACGTCGTTCTCGATGAGGATGTGGCGGTGCCCGCACAGCTCGCCGAGCATCTCGGCGATGTGGAAGCCTTCCCAGTTGGGCAGCTGCAGGCCCTTGCGCAGGTTGCCGCTCTCAGCGTCGACGATGCCGGGCAGGCCGACGACGAACTGGTCGATATGGCGCAGCGAGATGCCCGCCTGGGCGGCGAGGTCGTCGAGCACGCTCTTCAGCCGGCTGCGCGCGTCATAGCGGTCGGCCGGCTCGCAGCTCCAGTGCACCGAGGCGATCGGCCCGCCGCAGATATCGGCCAGCGCCACGTCGATGCCGTGGTTGGTGACCTCGAGCCCGGCGACGTGACCGCAGCGCGGCTCGATCGACCACAGGCCCGCCTTGGGGCCTGACGTGCCTGACTTCTCGCCCGTGCGGGTGATCAGCCCGGCCAGCTCCAGCCGGCGCAGCAGCTCGAACATGGCGGGCTTGGAGAGCCCAGTGAAGGCCTCGAGCTCCATGCGGGTGAGCGGGCCATCCGAAAGCAGGCGGAACAGCACGGCCTTCTCGTTCAGGGTGCGCAGGACGCGGGGGCTGCCCGCCAGAAGTGAACTCTCCATCTCGAACCGTCTGGTAACTTTCTTTCCAGTCTGCTAATCAGGGTTTCACGGTCGCTTGTCAAGGTGACCGCGACCGCCGGCGCAGCGATGTCGACGCCGTTCTTTACATGCCTGTTCGCGCAGCATTCAGTCAACATACTGAATGTTGTTCAGAGCTATTTGTGTATCGCGGTATACCTACAGTAAGCCTGAAATATTTCTTGAAGAATGCAATTGACAGTCCAATTGTATCCGATAACGCTAGATACGGGATACAGACCGGCAGAAGGGGAGCCGGCGCGTCCTGCCTTCGGCGCAATCACAGGGATTGGGGCATGGCCCCTGGATCAGGAGAGATGGACATGGTTGGTTGGAAAATTGCCGCCGTACTGGCGATTGGAGCGGCCGTAACGACGCCGGCATTCGCCGAGACGCTGCGCTGGGCGCCGCAGCGCGACATCGTTTCGATGGACCCGTATTCGTTCGGCGATACGTTCACGCTTTCGGTGCTCAACCACGTATACGAGGGCCTCGTCCGCTATGACGAGACGCTGCAGATCGAGCCGGCTTTGGCCGAAAGCTGGGAAGTGGTGAGCCCCACCAAGTGGCGCTTCAAGCTGCGCCAGGGCGTCAAGTATCACGATGGCGCCGAGTTCACGGCCGATGACGTGCTGGCTTCGCTGAAGCGCGTCAGCGATCCGACCTCACCGCTGCGCGGGAACCTCCCGGCCTATGTCTCGTCCGAAAAGATCGACGACTACACCGTCGATATCAACGTGACCGAGAACTACCCGCTGCTGCTCAACGACCTCACCAACATCCACATCTTCGATGGCGGCTGGCTGACCACCAACAATGCCGAGGCGCCGACCGACGTCGCCAAGGGGGTCGAAGGCTATGCGACCAGCCATGCCAATGGCACCGGGCCGTTCAAGTTCATTTCGCGCCAGCCGGACGTGCAGACGGTGTTCGAGGTCAACCCGGAATGGTGGGACGAGCGCCAGCACAACATCGACAAGATCGTGATGACGCCGATCACCTCGTCGGCGACCCGGGTGGCGGCGCTGATCTCGGGCGAGATCGACTTCACCAACCAGGCGCCGCTGCAGGATCTGCCGCGGCTCGAAGCAACGGCCGGCCTCAAGGTGCTGTCCAACAGCGAATTGCGGACGATCTTTTTCGTCCTCAATCAGCGCGACAAGGCGTTCGAGTCCGATGTCACCGACAAGAACCCGCTGCAGGACATCAAGGTCCGCCAGGCGCTCTATCACGCCATCGATGCGGACTCGATCCAGAAGGTGGTGATGAGCGGGCTGTCGCGCACCACCGGCTCGCTGGTCTCGCCGGCCATCCCCGGCTACGTGCCGGAGCTGGATGAGCGGCTGGCCTATGATCCGGAGCTGGCCAAGTCGCTGCTGGCCGAAGCCGGTTACCCGAACGGCTTCTCGTTCTCGTTCCTCTGCCGCAACACCGAGTTCGTCAACGAAGAGCAGATCTGCCAGGCGGTGGCCGCCATGTGGTCGCGGATCGGGCTGCGCCCCAACCTGAACCTGGGGCCGACCACCATCCAGGACGCCAAGTTCGACGCCGGCCAGTTCGATGTCGGCACCCTCGGCTGGGCCAACGAGCCGATGCTCGACAGCTACTCGATCCTGGTGCAGGTCGTGCATTCCAAGACCGGCAATGCGGGCGTGTTCAACTGGGGCGGCTGGTCCGACGCCCAGATCGACGCCAACATCGATGAAGCCGGCCGCACCGTCGATCGGGCGACCCGCCTCGACCTGCAGGCCAAGGCGCTGCTGCGCGCCAACGAACTGTCGATGTTCATTCCGGTGCACCAGCAGCCGATGGCCTGGGCCACCGGCGCCAAGGTGGTGTCGGTGCTGCAGCTAAACGACAACAAGGCGCGTCACTGGCTGACCCGCATGGCCGAGTAACGCCGGCTAACCACTGCCACTGGACCGCCGGGAGATCCGGCGGTCTGTTCCCGTCAGGCTCCGGAGGCGTCGGTGCTGCTTCTCATCCTCAAGCGACTGGGCAATGCGGTGATCGTGCTGCTGGCGGTCGCGCTCCTCGCCTTCACGATCTTCAAGTTCCTCGGCGACCCGGTGCAGCTGATGCTGAACCCGCAGGCGACGCAGGAGGAGCGCGACATGCTGACCGAGCGGCTCGGCCTCAACGACCCGGTGCCGCTGCAGTTCGCCAAGTTCGTCTTCAACGCGGTGCAGGGCGAGTTCGGCATGAGCTACCGCAACCAGCTGCCCGTCATGCAGGTGATTGCCGAACGCTTCCCCGCGACGCTCGAACTGGTGCTGGTCTCCACCATTGCGGCGCTGCTGATCGGCCTGCCGCTGGGGGTATTCGCGGCGATCAAGGGCGGCACCGTGCTGGCGCGCATCGCGCACCTCGTCTCAATGATCGGCGTCTCGGTGCCGGCCTTCGTCATCGGCATCGTCTTGATCCTGGTGTTTTCGATCGAGCTGAAAGTGCTGCCGGCCTTCGGCCGCGGCGAGGTGGTGGACCTCGGCTACTGGACCACCGGGTTCCTCACCGCCAGCGGCCGCGCCGCGCTGGTGATGCCGGCCATCTCGCTGGCGCTGTTCCAGATCTCGTTCATCATGCGGCTCGTCACCTCCGAAATGCTCGAGGTGTTGCGCATCGATTTCATCCGCTTTGCCCGGGCCCGCGGCCTTAAGGCCCGCGCCATCTACTTCCGCCACGCGCTGCGCAACTGCCTGATGCCGGTGGTCACCATCACCGGCATGCTGTTCGGCGACCTCATCGCCTTCACGCTGGTCACCGAGATCGTGTTCCAGTGGCCGGGCATGGGCTTTCTGTTCGTGCAGTCGGTCCAGTACGTCGATATCCCTGTCATGGCCGCCTACCTGATGATCGTCTGCTGCATCTTCATCCTCATCAACCTCATCGTCGACCTGATCTACGTGGTGGTCGACCCGCGGGTGGATCAACTGGTGCGGGGAGGCAGCAATGGCCGTTGACCAGGCGCCGACCCGCCCGAGCCTCAGCCAGCGGCTTGCCGCGGCCTGGGACAGCGACATCTGCTGGAGCTTCCGGCACAGCCCGCTGGCCATCGTCTCGGCGGCCCTGCTGCTGCTCGTTGCCTTCACCTCGAGCTTTGCCGAGGTGCTGATGCCGCAGAACCCGTTCGACATGATGCAGCTGTTTCTCGACAAGGCGAACCTGCCGCCGGTGTGGCTGGAGGGCGGCAGCTGGCCCTATATCCTGGGCACCGACATGCAGGGCCGCGACGTGCTGTCGGCCATCGTCTACGGCTCGCGCATTTCGCTGTTGATCGGCGCCGCCAGCGTGCTGCTGTCGATGTCGGTGGGGGTGCTGATCGGCCTGTTGTCGGGGTATCTGGGCGGCATCGTCGACAACCTCTTGATGCGGCTCGGCGATGCGGTGATGTCGATCCCGACGCTCCTGGTGGCGATCCTCGTCAGCGCCATCTTTCGCGGCCTGCTACCGCCCGAGTTTCGCGATGCCTTCGCCCCGCTGATCCTGGTGCTGGCGCTGACGCTGACCAGCTGGGTGGTCTATGCCCGCATGGTTCGCGCCGTCACCATGGTCGAGGCCGGCAAGGAATATGTGCTGGCGGCCCGTATCATCAAGGTGCCGCGCCGGCGCATCATCCTCAGGCACATCCTGCCCAACGTGCTGGCGGTGGCGCTGGTCACCGCGACGCTGAACCTCGGCCTCGCCATTCTCGCCGAAGCCACGCTGTCGTTTCTCGGCGTCGGCATGCCGAGCGCCCAGCCGTCGCTGGGCACGCTGATCCGCATCGGCAACCAGTATTTCTTCTCGGGCACCTGGTGGATCGTGCTGTTCCCCGCCCTGCAGCTCACCCTCATCATTCTCGCCGTGAACCTCCTCGGTGACTGGCTGCGCGACGCGCTCAACCCCAAGCTGAAATAGGACCCAGGCGCATGTTCGACCTCGTGCTTTCCAATGTCTGCCTCAATGGCGCGCTGACCGATATCGGCATTGCCGGCGGCCGGATCGCCGCCATCGGTCCCGGCCTCGAGGCCGGCGCCGCCACCGTCGAGGACGGCGCAGGGTGCCAGCTGCTGCCCGGCCTCATCGAGGCGCATACTCATCTCGACAAGAACCTCCTCGAAATGGACTGGGTCGAGAATGTCGTCGCCTCCGACATCAAGGCCAAGATCGACAACGAGCGTCATCTGAAGGGCGTCACCGGGCTCGACCCGGCGCGGCAATCGGCCCGGCAGGTGGTGATGTCGATCGCCAAGGGCTCGACCGCCATCCGCAGCCATGTCGATATCGACACCCAGTATGGCCTTGCCGGTTTCGAGGGCGTCGCCGCGACGCGGCAGCGCTATGCCGACGCCATCGATATCGAGATCGTCGCCTTCCCGCAGTCGGGCATGCTGGTCCGGCCGGGCACCATCGAGCTGATGGACGAGGCGCTGCGACAGGGCGCCGACGTGGTCGGCGGCATCGACCCCTGTTCGATGGACCGCGACCCCAAGGGCCATCTCGACGTGGTGTTCGAGCTGGCGACGAAGCACGGCAAGCCGATCGACATCCACGTGCACGAGCCGCACGAGCTCGGCATGTTCACCTTCGAGATGATCATCGAGCGCACCCGGGCGCATGGGCTTGGTGGCAATGTGACGGTGAGCCACGCCTTCGCGCTGGGCGCCAACGATTATCTCGCGGTTGCAAAACTCCTCGAGCGGATCGCCGAAGCCGGCATCGCGCTGATGTCGACCGGGCCCTCGATGGTGCCGGTGCCGCCGCTGCTGCGCGCCCTCGATGCCGGCATTACCGTCTGTTCGGGCACCGACGGCATGCGCGATTTCTGGAACCCCTATGGCAATGCCGACATGCTGGAGCGCGCCAGGATTCTTGCCGAGCGCAACAATCTAAGCCGCGATGCCGAAGTCGAGCGGGCGCTCGAGGTGTGCACCTATGGCGGCGCCAGGGTGATGAAGCTTGCCGATTACGGGCTGGAGGTGGGCAATTATGCCGACCTGGTGCTGGTTGCGGGGCGCAACCCGGTCGAGGCCATCGTCACCCTGCCGCCGCGAAAACTGGTGCTGAAGCGCGGCCGGGTGGTGGCGCGCGACGGCGTGGCGCTGGTGGAGGCGGCATGATGGCGCTCGCCGAACTCGACACGGGGCGAACGGCAGCTGCCCCCGCGCCGCTGCTCAGCGTGCGCGAGCTCTCGATCGATTTCGTCACCCGGCGCGGCAGCGTGCGGGCTCTCGACCGCGTCAGCTTCGAGATGGCGCCGGGCGAGGTGCTGGGGCTGGTGGGTGAATCGGGCGCCGGCAAGTCGCTGTCGGGCAATGCCATTATCGGCCTCATCGATCCGCCCGGCCGGATCAGCGGCGGCGAGATCCATCTCGAGGGCCAGCGCATCGATAACCTCGCGCCGGCCGAGATGCGGCGGCTGCGCGGCCGCTCGCTGGCGGCGATCTTTCAGGATCCGCTGACTTCGCTCGACCCGCTGATGCGTATCGGCGAGCAGCTGACCGAAACCATCCTCACCCACCTGCCGATGAGCCGGCGCGAGGCGCGAGGCCGGGCGCTGGAGCTGCTGAAGGCGGTAGGCATCCCCGCGCCGGAACTGCGCATCGAGCATTATCCGCACCAGTTCTCGGGCGGCATGCGGCAGCGCGTGGTGATTGCGCTGGCGCTCAGCGCCGCCCCCAAGCTGATCATCGCCGACGAGCCGACGACGGCGCTCGATGTGTCGATCCAGGCGCAGATCATCACGCTCTTGAAACAGATGTGCCGCGAGCAGGGCACGGCGATCCTGCTCGTCACCCACGATATGGGCGTCATCGCCGAAACCGCCGACCGGGTGGCGGTGATGTATGCCGGGCGGCTGATCGAGGTCGGTCCGGTCGAGGAGGTGCTGCGGGCGCCGCGACACGTCTACACCGCCGGCCTGATCGGCTCGATCCCGAGCCTGACGCAGCGGCGCGAGCGGCTGGTGCAGATCGATGGCGCCATGCCGCGCCCCGGCGCGGTGCCATCAGGTTGTCCGTTTGCGCCGCGCTGCCCCAAGCGGATCGACAAATGCAGCGAGCGGCCCGAGCTGATGGCATTCGGTAACAGCCAGGCCGCCTGCTGGCGCGCCGGCGAGGAGCATTTCTATGCCTGATACCGCCCTCGACGTCGTCGGCCTGTCGCGCTGGTTCGATCTATCCGAACCGTGGCTGGCCCGGGTCATCGGCCACAAGCCCAGGCGCATCCTCAGGGCGGTCGATGGCGTCAGCTTTTCGGTCGAGCGCGGCAGCACCTACGCCATTGTCGGCGAGAGCGGCTGCGGCAAATCCACTATCGCCCGCCTCGCGGCAGGGCTCTATCGCCCCAGCGGCGGCGAACTCAACTATGCGCATGGGGCGGGCGCAGATGGCCGGCTGCGCGTGCAGATGATCTTTCAGGATCCCTATGCCAGCCTCAACCCGCGCTGGAAGGTCAAGGATATCGTCGCCGAGCCGATCCGCGAACTGCGGCTGCGCCAGGGTGCTCCGGCGATCCGCGAACGGGTCGATGAATTGCTTGGCCTCGTCGGGCTTGCCAAGGCCGATGGCGAGAAATACCCGCATGCCTTTTCGGGCGGCCAGCGCCAGCGCATCTCGATCGCCCGGGCGCTGGCGACCGAGCCGGAATTCCTCGTCTGCGACGAGCCCACTTCGGCGCTCGATGTGTCGGTGCAGGCGCAGATCCTCAACCTGATGCTGGACCTGCAGCACCGGCTGAACCTCACCTACATGCTGATCAGCCACAACCTCGCCGTGGTGCGGCACGCCTCGGACCAGATCGCGGTGATGTATCTGGGGCGGATCGTCGAACAGGGCCCCACCGAGGAGCTGTTCCGGCAGCCGCGGCACCCCTATACGCGGCTCTTGATCGACACCATTCCCAACCTCGAGGCGCCCAATCGCGAGCGCCGGCAACTGGCAGGCGAAGTGCCGAGCCCGGTCGATCCGCCGTCGGGCTGCCGCTTCCACCCGCGCTGCCCCCAGGCCCGCGACATCTGCCGCAGCGTCGACCCGCCAACCACCGCAGAGGGCAGCGTCAGCTTTGCCTGCCACTTCCCGCTGGTCGAGGCCGAAAGCCTCGCCGCCCTGCAACCTGTTACTACCGACTAGAGCGCTTTCAGGAAAAGTTGCAGACTTTTCCGGTTCGAAAGCGCGACAAAATCAACAACCTAGAGCGTTTCGACGTCTCATTTAGACGGTGAAGCGTTCTACCCGGCGAGGCTCACCATGACCCTGACTGGACGCACCCTGCTTTCCGCCCGCTGGATCGTCGGCCATGCCGGCGGCCGCCACACCCTGGTGCATTGCGGCGAAATCGTCTTCGAGGGGGGCGAGGTGATCTTCGTCGGCCACGGCTTTGCCGGCGAGGTGGCGCGGCGCATCGACTATGGCGAGGCGCTGATCAGCCCGGGCTTTGTCGATCTCGATGCGCTGTCGGATCTCGATACGACAGTGTTTTCCTACGACAACCACCCGGACTGGCGGAAGGGGCGGACCTGGCCGCAATCCTACATGGAGCGCGGCCCGTTCGAGATGTATTCGCCCGAGGAGCTGGTGTTCCAGAAGCGGCACGCCTTCAGCCGCCTCATCCGCAACGGCATCACCACGGCGCTGCCTATCGCCTCGCTCTATTATCGCGAGTGGGGGGAAACCTTCGACGAGTTCGCCGGTGCCGCCGAGGCGGCGGGCGAGCTGGGGCTGCGCGTCTATCTCGGCCCGGCCTACCGCACCGGCAATCCGGTGGTCGCCGACGATGGCGCGATCTCGCTGTTTTTTGACGAGCCGCGAGGCTTCCGCGGGCTCGACGACGCCATCCGCTTCTGCCGCGAGTATGAGGGGCGGAGTGGCGGGCTGGTCCGCACCATGCTGGCGCCCGACCGGATCGAGACCTGCACCGCGCGGCTGCTGCAGCGCACCGCCGCCGCGGCGCGGGAACTCGAGGTGCCGGTGCGCCTCCACAGCAGCCAGGGTGGCTTCGAGCGCGACACCGTGCGGCGCCTCCACGGCATGACCTCGGTCGAGTGGATGGAGAGCCTGGGGTTTCTCAGCCAGCGGACGCTGCTGCCGCACGGCACCTATGTCAGCCCGTCGCGCAACATGGATGAGCCCGGACGCGACCTCGAGATCGTCGGGCAGCGCGGCGCGGTGATCATCCATTGCCCGCTGGTGGCGGCACGCCATGGCGATGCGCTGGCGAGCTTTGCCAGCTATCGCGCCGCCGGCATTCGCCTGGGGCTGGGCACCGATACTGCGCCGCCCGACATGATCCTCAACATACAGGTGGGGATGATGGTCAACCGGGTGCTCGATCGCTCCGTCACCACGGTGCGCGCCGAGGATTATTTCGATGCGGCGACGCTTGGCGGCGCCGATGCGCTGGGGCGGCCCGACCTCGGGCGGCTCGCGGTCGGCGCCCGCGCCGATCTCATCGTCGTCGACCTCGGCGGCCCTGACCTCGGGCCGGTGATCGATCCGATCCAGACGCTGATGCTCACCGCCAGCGGCCGCGACATCCGCGACGTCTATATCGACGGCCGGCCGGTGATGACCGACCGGATCATCCCCGGCGTCGAGTTCGCCGCCGATGCGAGGCGAGCGCAGCAGCAGTTCGAGCGGTTGATCGCCCAATACCCGCAGCGGACCGTCGGGCATCCGCCCGTCGAAGAGATTTTCTCGTCGGCCTATCCGATCGTCAGGGGGCCGGCGCCGTGAGCCGCCATGCGCACGGAACTCTCCGTGGTCCTCCACCGTGAAACGGGGGAGGGGGACCAGCGAAGCTGGTGGAGGGGGCGGCCACAAACACCGGCGCGTGCTGTCGCCCCCTCCACCGCCTTCGGCGGTCCCCCTCCCCCGCTGCGCGGTGGAGGAGCACCGAGAGCCCGGTGGCTCGGCTTCGCCCGCCCACACAAGTCCACCGATGATCGATCTCATCCCGTGTGAACCGCCACGGCTTGCGCTATAGGGGGGCCACCTCGTGACAGGACGCGAAATGGCAAAAGACTCACCTCGCACCGACAGCGCCTATCAGGCCCTGAAGCAGGCCATTATCGAGCAGGCGATCCGGCCCGGCACCAAGCTGCCCGAGGATCTGATCGGCGAGCAGTTCGGCATGAGCCGCACGCTGGTGCGCGCCGTGCTGGCGCGCCTCACCGCCGAGGGACTGGTCGATTCCACTTCGCGCAAGAGCGCTATGGTCGCCTCGCCCACCATGACCGAGGCCCGTGAGGTGTTCGAGGTGCGCCGGGCGCTCGAAAGCGAAGTCGTCCGGCTGATCGTCAAGCGCTGGAAGCCCGAATATGGCGTGACCCTCGAAACCCTGGTGCGGGACGAAGACGCGGCGCGGCAGAAGAACGACGATCGGCTGTCGATCCGGCTTTCCGGCGAGTTCCACGCCCGGCTCGCCGAAATGAGCGGCAACTCGCTGCTCGGGCGCTACCTGGGCGAGATCGTCTCGCGCTGTTCGCTGATCCTTGCCACCTTCGGCCGACCGCACTCATCGGAATGCGCCGTCGACGAGCACCGCGAACTGATCGCCGCATTCCGTTCACAGGACATCGCCCGCGCCGTTTCGGCCATGACTGCGCATCTCGATGCAGTGGAACGCCGCGCGCTCATCGCCCACGACGACGAGGAGCCGGCGCCACTCGCCGAGGTGCTCGCGACGTATTTTGCGAACAATAACTAGGCCGTGATGGCGCAGTCGGTGAACCCTCCCCCGCAGGCGGGAGAGGGACGCCGACTGCACGATCTGTGACCTCAGTTCACGGCCGCGCCTGAGCTCAGGAACAGGCTGGCTCGCTCCGGCTGTGGAGCCAGCCGCAGGTCTTCGCCGATGCTGACATCCACATCGCCCGGCAGGGCGGCGATGAGTTGTTGGCCGGAGGCGAGGGTGAGGGCGGCGAGGGTTTCGTTGCCGAGCCGCTCGACCAGCTTCACTTTGCCGCCGATCTGCTGGCTGCCGCTGGTGCCGAGGTGGTGGGGCCTCAGGCCGACCACGACCTCGTCGCCGCGGCTGACCGCGGCATTGGCGCGCGGCAGCACCAGGGTGCCGAGGTCGGCGGAGGCGAGCTTGACGCTCGTCGCATCGACGCCTTCGACCCGGGCCTCGAGCAGGTTCATCTTGGGCGAGCCGATGAAGCCGGCGACGAAAAGGTTGGCCGGGCGATGGTAGAGATCGAGCGGCGAGCCGATCTGCTGCACGACGCCGGCATCGAGCACGACGATCTTGTCGGCCAGCGTCATGGCCTCGACCTGGTCGTGGGTGACGTAGATCATCGTCGCCCCCAAGTCGGCGTGGAGCTTGGCCAGTTCCATGCGCATGTCGACGCGCAGTGCCGCATCGAGGTTACTTAGCGGCTCGTCGAACAGGAACACCCCTGGGTGCCGCACGATGGCGCGGCCGATGGCGACGCGCTGGCGCTGGCCGCCCGACAGCTGGCTGGGGCGGCGCTCGAGCAGGTGCTCCATCTTGAGGATGCGGGCGGCTTCGGCCACCTTGGCGTCCTTTTCGGCCTTGGGGGCCTTGGCGATGGTGAGGCCGAAGGCGAGGTTTTCGCGCACCGTCATATGCGGGAAGATCGCATAGCTCTGGAATACCATGGCGATCGAGCGATCCTTGGGCGGCAGGTCGTTGACCACCCGCTCGCCGATGGTGAGCGTGCCGCCCGAGATATCCTCGAGGCCGGCGATCATCCGCAGCAGGGTGGATTTACCGCAGCCCGAGGGCCCGACGAACACGCAGAACTCGCCATCGGCGATGTCGATATCGACGCCCTTGATGACCTCGGTCGAGCCGTAGACCTTCCTGATACCGTCAAGCGATACGCGTGCCATCTCTGCTACTCCGCTGCAGCTCTGATCGGGGTGACCGCGAGCAGCCCGTCGGGGCCGACGGTAACCGGATCGGGGTCGGTGACGTAGCCGCCGAACTGCGCCTTGCCATTGTCGGCAAAGCCGAGGATGCGCAGCCCGTCAGCGGTTTCGACGATGCGGGCGGCATAGCGGCGGCAGGGCTCGGCGCCATCGAGGAAGGGGCCGGGGGCCACCTGCCAGGGGCCGCGCGGATCGTCGGCGATGAGGTAATGCGTGCCGGTGACCGGGCTTTGCGGGTTGAACCGCTTGTAGGCCTCGGACCAATGCGCGCCCGAGGTGCAGAACAGGCAATACCACTTGCCCTGGTGTTCGAAGACCTGCGGTACTTCGAGCTGGCCGAAGCCGCCTGCAAACACCGGCGGCTGCAGCGTCCAGGTCACGAGGTCGGGCGAGGTGGCAAAGCCGATGGCGCCGCCGGCATTGGGCTCGGCCACACCGGGGACCCGGGCGGTGAAATACATCAGCCAGCCCTTGCCGCCGGGATCGCGCATCACCCAGGGGTCGCGCATGGCGCGATCGTGCCAGTGGCCGATGGCGTGCGCGGCCTCGTAATGCGCGGCGGCCGGGCCTTCGAGATCGAGGCAGAAGCCGGTGCCGACGCGCTGCCAATTATGGAGGTCGGTCGAGGTGGCGTGGCCGATCCGCTGGTAGAGCGCCGCTTCGCTGCGGCGCGTGCCGGTGTAGAACAGGTGCCAGAGCTGATCGTCGCCGCGGACCACCGAGCCGGTCCAGGTGGTGTAATCGTCCCAGGCGGGGCCGGTGCTGGGAGCAAATGTGGTGCCCAGGTGCTGCCAATCGACCAGGTTGTCGGAGACGGCATGGCCCTGGGTGACGTTGAGGTGCCTGAGGTCAGGGTCGCCGAGGCGCTTGTCGGCTTGCAGGAAAAAGCCGTGCCAGCGCTGGCCGTCATTGACGTACCAGCTGTCCCAGATCCAGTTTTTTTCGAGGGCAATGACCATGAGGAACTCCGTCAGCCTTTGACGCCGGTCGAGGCGATCGAGGCAATGAATGCGCGTTGCAGGAACAGGTAGAAGGCGAGCACCGGCACGGTGATCAGCGACAGGTAGGCCATGATCTCGCCCCAGGCCCGGTTGAGCTGGAAGAAGTACTGGAGGCCCACCATCACCGGCCGGTAGCCTTCCTGCTGCACCACCATCAGCGGCCACAGATACTGGTTGTACATGACGAGGAATTTGAGGATCGCGGCCGTCGCCAGCACCGGGCCGGCAAGCGGCATCACCACCTTGCGGTAGACCTGGCCCCAGCTGGCGCCCTCGACCCGGGCCGCCTCGATCAGCTCGCCCGGCAGATCCTTGAAATACTGCACGAACAGGAAAATCGTCAGCCCATCGGCGATGAACGGGACGATCTGTACCTGGTAGGAGTTGAGCCAGCCGAAGGTCAGGCCCTCGAGGCCGATCCAGGGGAGCTTGGAGGCGATCAGCAGCAGCGGGATGGCGATGGTTTCGAACGGCACGATGAGCGTTGCGAGGATCGCCGTCAGCACCAGTTCGCGGCCGCGCCAATCGACAAAGACGAAGGCGAAGGCGGCGGCCGAGCAGAGCAGCAGCGACAGCAGCACCGTGACGCCGGTGACCAGCACCGAGTTGAAGATGAACAGCCCGACCGGCGCGCGCTTGAACGCATCGGCATAGTTGTCGAGTGAAATATCGCCCACCGGCAGGAAGGCGGCAAAGCTGCCGGTATCGTTGAGCAGCTGCTGGTCGGGCTTGAAGCTCGACATCACCATGAAGATCAGCGGGAAGATGAAGATCACCGCGATCAGGATCAGCACGGCATAGCGCACCGCGAGGCGGAGGCCACGGTTATCGGAGGCGATGGTCGCCATCACTGCTTCTCCCGGGTGAGGTAGCGCTGGATCAGCGAGATCGAGAACACGATGACGAACAGGATCACCGAGATGGTCGAGCCGCCGGAAATATCCTGCTTGCCATAGCCGCGCTCGACCGCCTGGAAGACGATGGTCTGGGTGGAATCGAGCGGCCCGCCGCCGGTCATCACGTCGATCTGGCTGAACAGCGCGAAGGCCTGCATGGTGATGACGATGAGGATCAGCACGGCGGTGTTTCGGAGGCCTGGCCAGGTGACGTAGCGGAACACCTGCCACTTGCTGGAGCCCTCGATGGCCGCGGCCTCGTAGAGCGAGGGGCTGATGGTCTGCAGCCCGGAGAGCCAGATCACCATGTGAAAGCCCACGGCCTGCCAGATCGACATGGCGATGATGGCGCCGAGCGCGGTCGAGGGGTTGCCGAGCCAATCGATCTTGGGGAAGGCGCCGAAACTCAGCGCCCCCAGCAGGTTGTTCAAGAGCCCGCTGCTGCCATCATAGATGAAGCGCCAGAGCAGCGAGACGACGACGATCGAAACCACCACCGGCATGAAATAGATGGCGCGGAACAGGTTGATGCCCCTGAGCCGCTGGTTGATCAGCAGCGCCAGAACCAGCGCCAGCCCGGCCTGCACCGGGGCGACGACGAGGACGAAAATGAAGGTGTTGACGATCGCCTTCATGAACACCACGTCGCGGGCCAGCACATAGGTGGGGTGCTCGCCCAGCTGGAAGCTGAACCACTCGCGCATGCCGGCAAATTGCGGCAGATCGGGATTGTTGCGGGTGACGCTGCGCAGCGTCGGGTATTTCGGCGCCCCGTCCGCATCGCGCAGCACGGCGCCACTGGCGTCGCGCTCGGGTTCGAGCGTCAGCATGCCGATGCCGAGCAACTGCTCGTAATTGGCGAGGCCGACGAACTCGGTGGGGTTGGGCGAGATCAGCCGCTGGTTGGTGAAGCTCAGCCCGATGGCGAAGATGAACGGCAGCACCACGAAGACCGCGATGAGCAGGGCCGCCGGCCCGGCCATCAGCCAGCCGATCCGATTGGAGCGCGTGAACTTGGAAGCCATGTCGATCTCGCGAGGGCAGGGGACAAGATCCCGGCCGAAGCCGGGATCCCCTCCTGAGGGCCAGAGGGAGTTAGACCCTAGAAGCCGTAATTGCCGTTCTTTTCGATATCGGCGTCGATCTCGTCGACCGCCGCATCGAGGGTGTCGGCGACGCTGGCGCCATTGGCGATATCGGCGAGGGCCTTTTCGAACACCTTGGCCTCGACCACGTAGCCAGGGGTGACCGGCCGGAGCAGCGCCTGCTTGGCCGACAGATCGAAGAACACCGCCAGCTTGCCGCCCGGCTTGTAGTTCTCGGTCAGCGCCGCCGCCGAAGCGGTGGCCGGGATCAGCCCGATGCCGTCGGAGAAGGCCGCGAGGTACTTATCCTGCAGCGCGAACTCGATGAACTTCGCCGCCCCATCGGGGTGCGCCGATTTGGCCGAGACGCCGAACTGCCACGACGCGGCGCCGATCTTGGGACCATTGCCGAAATCGGGCGCGGGCAGGAACAGCACGTCGTCATAGGCGGCGAGGGTGCCGATGGCGGCCCAGTTGCCGTTCCACGAGAAGGCGTATTTGCCGCTGTTGAAGCCGGCATCGCGATCGGCCGGATCCTGCGTCGCCTGGGCATAGCCGGCGGTGAACAGGCCCTGCCACCACTCGCCAAAGGCCAGGGCGGCATCGCCGTTCAGCTTGCCTTCGGCAGTTTTGTAGGTCGAGCGATCGACGATATCGCCGCCAAAGCTCTGCAGCAGTGGCGAATAGGCATAGGGATACCACTCGCCCGTCCAGGCCGTGCCGAGGTCGAGCGCGTATTCGAAGGTGCCCGAGGCCTTGGCCTTATCGAGCGCAGCCATGAACTCGTCCTTGGTCCAGGGCTGCTCGAGCGTCGGGGTGCGAAGGCCGAGCGCATCGAGCGTCGACTGGCGGGTGACGAGCGACACCGCGGCGTCCCACAGCCCGATCGAATAGAGCTGGCCGTTCCACACGCCCTTGGTGCCGGGCAGGAAACTGGCGATCTTCGTCTCATCGATCTTGAGCGGCTGCATGTAGCCGGCCCAGGCCCAGTTCGGCATCACCGGGCCATCGACATCGAGGATGTCGGGCAGGTTGCCGGCGAGCGCCCCGGCAACGACGCTGTCATTATAGGCGGCCTGCGGGAAGCTCTGCAGCTCGACCTTCCAGTCGGCCTGGCTGGTGTTGAAATCGGAGATGATCTGGTTGACCAGCTTCTGTTCAACCTCGTTGCCGGCGCCATGGTACCACATGGTGAGCGTGGTCTGGGCCAAGGCGCCACCGGATGAAAGCGCGGTGCTGAGCAGCACGCCCGTAACGAATAGAAGTTTGCTCACTGTCGTTAGTCCTCCCTGACGAGTTTTAGCTGTGAGACGTTGGGTGGGCGCCGCTCGGTGACCGATTGGCGCCAGTAGACCGGCCCGCCGATCACGTCGGGGCCGGTATCATTCCGGCTCTCGCCGGAAATCAGATCGAGCAACCGCTGCGCGGCGCGCACGCCCATCGCGGTATAGGGCAGCTCCACGGTGGTGAGCGGCGGATAGAGCGTTTCGGCGATGACGCGGTAATTGTCGTAGCCGGCCACCGAGATATCGTCGGGGACCGCAAGCCCGCGCGAGCGCAGGATCCCGTAGACCTTGAGCGCCTGCCGGTCGTTACCGCAGCAGAACACGGTGGGCGGCTGGTCGAGGTTCAGCATCCGGTCGATGGCGGTCCACAGCACCTGCGTCTCGGTTTCCGGGCTGCCGATCTCGCCGCATTGCAGCAGCGCCGGATCGTAGGCGATGCCGGCCTCGCCGAGCGCATCGCGATAGCCGCCGCGGCGGAGGCCGGTGGCGACGATATCCTCGCGCAGCGTCAGGTAGGCGATGCGCTGGTGTCCGGCGGCGATCAGCCGCGACACCAGGTCGTGCTGGCCGCGCCGGTCATCGGGGATCACTGCGGGGGTGCCGGCATCGTCGTAGCAGTTGGTCAGCACCACCGGCGTATCGTCGGGCACCGGCGGCAGCCGGACATTCTGGTGGTAGGGCGCTACATAGATCAGGCCCTCGACCCGGTGCTCGAGGAAGGTCTTGATCAGCTCGGGCACGCGTTCCGAGCGGTTGCCCGAGTCCGCGATCATCAGCGTCTTGCCGGTGAGCCCGATGGTCTGCTGGATGCCGCGCACCAGCAGCAGCTCGGGCAGGCCGGCCGGCTGCGCCGGCTCGATCTGGTCGGAGATGGCGCCGGTGATCAGCCCGATCAACCCGGATTTGTTGGAGCGCATCATCCGCGCGGCGCTCGAGGGGACATAGCCGAGCGCGGCGATCGCGGCAGTGACCGCGGCGCGGGTTTTCTTCCCCACCGGGGCATCGCCGTTCAGCACCCGGCTCACCGTCTTGGGCGAAACCTTGGCGGCTTTCGCCACGTCATAGATCGTTGCCATCGCAGCCTCCCCTGGTCATGTCCGGTTTGTGACACCGATGTCATGACACCGATGTCATCTACGGCGGAGCGGGGCGGGAGTCAATGGTGATCGCAGGCTTGCCCGGGTTCTCGCCTCCCCACCGGCTGTCATCCCAGCGAAAGCTGGGACCCCTCGGCGAGGGCTTGCCCTCGTCCGGCATCCATCCGCTTGCGCTGTGGCGAGTTGGGTCCCAGCTTTCGCTGGGATGACATCGAGTTTGGGGCAATTGCGGTGGGTCGGTTGCCAGTACTTGCAGTCTGTTTCCTAGCCGCCCAGCCGCAGCCTCGCCTCAAACCCATCCGCCCACCCCTCGACCGGTGAGCGCAGCAGCAGCTCGCCGCCGGTCTGCTGCATGATGGTGGCGACGACGGCGAGGCCGAGGCCGGTGCCGCTGGCGCGGGTGGGGCCGCGGGCGAAGCGTTCGGTGAGGCGGGCCATCAGTTCGGGGGCGACGATGGGGCCGTGGTTGCGCACCACCAGCAGCGGCCCGGGGCCGGCGGTAACGAACACCGGGCCGTTCGGCGCGCCATGCAGCAGCGCGTTGTGGATCAGGTTGCGGATGGCGATGGCGAAGGCATCGGGGTTGATCCGCTGGGTGAGCTCAGCCGCCGGGTGGCGCTCGAAGCGCACCCGCCCGCGGGTGCTCGATTGCGCCTCGAAATCGCGCAGCACCAGGTTGAGCACCGGCGCGAGGTCGACAAGATCAGCGGAACGCGCGAAGCCGGCTTCGAGCCGGGAGAGCTGCAGCAGCTTTTCGCTGAGATCGGCGAGGCCGCGCAGCGATTGCTCGATCTCTTTGAGCCGCGGCGAGGCCTGGTCGCCGAGTTCGCGGGCCAGACGCTGGGTCTGCGCCAGCGCCCCGGCGATCGGCGTCCTCAGCTCATGCGCGCTGCTCGCGGCGAAGGTGCGCTCGGCCTCCATGGCGGCGCGCAGCCGCTCGAGCAGGCCCTCGATCTCGCGGGCGATCGGCGCCAGTTCGGCCGGCTGGTCGTCATCGTTGAGCGGGGTGAGGTTGGTGCCGCTGCGCAACGCCACGTCGCGGCTCAGGCGCTTCACCGGTTGCAGCGCCAGCCGCACCGCCTGCCAGATGCCGAGCCCGACCAGCGGCAGCAGAGCCGCGAGCGGCCAGAGCAACCCGGCGACGGCGCCCCACAGCGCATCGCTCCGCGCAGTTGAGGTTTCGAGCACCAAAATGCCCATGCCGTTGCGCCGGTCGGTGGATTTGAAGGCGCGGTGGCCATCGATGAAGGTGAGGCCATCCGTGGCCGGCAGCGCCGGCAGCACCTCGGGCGCATCCTCGGCGCGCAGCCGGATCACCCCGTTCTGGTCGAACACCAGGTAGGTGAAGGCTTCGAGCTCGGGCGCCATTTCGTCGGGCCGGGGCAGGGGCCGGCCCTTGGGCCCGCGATTATCGTCGTCGCGCCCGAGCCGCGGCACCGGGGCGCGGCCATGCACATCGTCGCCGACATCGCGGTTGGCCAGCGGCAACAGGCGATAGGCGCTCTGGCGCAGCGTTTCGTCGAACGCCTGCTCGAGTTCGCTGCGCAGCACCAAAGTCGAGATCGCGGCGCCGCCGAGCCAGAACACCAGCATGCCGGCGCTGAGCCACACGGCGAGCTGCAGCGCGATGGAGCGGCGCTTCATGGCTCGACCCGGTAGCCGAGGCCGCGCACCGTGGTGATGACGGCCTGGCCGAGTTTCTTGCGTAACCGGCTGACATAGACCTCGACGGCATTGCCCTCGATTTCGGCGCCGAACGGATAGAGCGAATCCTCGATTTCCGCCTTGGTGACGATGCCGCCGCGCCGGCTCAAGAGCCGCTCCAGCACCGCCCATTCGCGCGCCGTGACGCCGATCGGCTTGCCGTCGAGGGTTATGCTGCGGGTCGCGAGGTTGACGCGGGCTGCGCCCAGCTGCAGCTCGGGCGTGGCGATGCCGGCATAGCGGCGGGCCACGGCGGAAACACGGGCGCTCATTTCGTCGAGATCGAAGGGTTTGACCAGGTAATCGTCGGCCCCGGCATTCAGCCCCTCGATGCGGATGGCCACCTGATCCTGCGCCGTGGCGATGATCACCGGCACCGGATTGCCCGACTTGCGCAGGTGCTTCAGCAGATCCAGCCCGCGCCCATCGGGCAGGTTGAGATCGAGCAGGATCAGCCCGTATTCGACGGTATCGAGCGCGGCGCGCGCGTCGTCGAGCCGCTGCATCCAATCGACGCCATGGCCATCGGCGCGCAGCTGATCGCGCATCGCCTCGCCGAGCACATAGTCATCCTCAATCAGCAGAATGCGCACGCCATGGGCCCCTTTGGCCGACTCTGGAGCGCTTTCAGGAAAAGTTGCAGACTTTTCCGGTTCGAAAGCGCGACGAAATCAAAGACTTAGAGCGTTCACCGGTTCGATAGAATGCTGAACTGCTCTAGCCCGCCAAGCTGTCGCCAGCCTTACGAAAAATCTGGGCCCCCGCAAGGTCGCCGACAGCTTGGGCTGGTTGTCTCTCCCCAGATCGCAGCGACCCCGCCGCGACCCGTGCCGGCGCCGCAGCCGGCCAGCAAAGAGGATAGACGCTCATGAACCGCATGCTTGTTACCACCGCCCTCGCCGCCATCATGGGCCTCACCGCCCTCGCACCCGGCGCCTATGCCCAGTCGGCCCCGGCCACCCCGGATGCGCCGGCTGTGACGCAGCCCGACGACAAGGGCCCCGGCCCCCGGGGCGATCGTCCCGGCGAGCATAAGGGTGGCCAGCGCGGCGGCATTGCCGGGTTGATCTGCAGCACCGATGGCGCGGCGCAGCTCGAAACCAAGCTCGCCGATATCGCCACCAAGCTCGCCCTCACCGCCGAGCAGCAGCCGCTATTCGATGCCTACCGCACCGCCGCGCTGACGGCCCAGACCAGCTTCGCCGAAAGCTGCGCGACGCTGCAGCCGGCCACCGCTCCGGTGACTGCCCCTGATGCCCTCACCATGCTGAAGGACCGCCAGGCCCGCCAGACCGCGGAACTCGACGCACTGAACGCCGTGCTGCCGAGCTTCGAGGCGCTCTACAACAGCCTCACCGACGCCCAGAAGGCCACGCTGCAGCCGCTGGTCGGCCCGCATCACGGCCCGCGTGGTGACGATCACGGCGGCGACCGCGCCGGCCGTGGCGACGAGCACCGGGGCGGCCGGGGTGACGAGCACGGTCGTGGGCGCGATGGGCGCTCGGGGATGATCGAGCAGCTGCCGGGTAACGGCGCCGTGGCTGGGTAAGCCAGGCGTTAAGGACGCAGTCGGCGAAGTAGCTCGCCGACTGCACGTTCCGAGGGCGACGAGGCTCGCAAAGTACTGGCGGGCCGATTCACTGCAATCTCCCCAAACTCGGTGTCATCCCAGCGAAAGCTGGGACCCATCTACCCACTTGCGCTGCGGCGAGTTGGGTCCCAGCTTTCGCTGGGATGACAGCCGGTGGGTAGGAGAGAAACTGCCAAGGCCCGAAGGCCCCATCACCCCCGACTGCCCGTCCCGTGTGCCCCTCAGGCCGCCAGCTCCACCTGACCAACCCGCAGCTCCACCGGCGTCGGCCGCCCAAACAAATCCAGCAGCACCTTCAGCCGATCGAGTGAATCGACCGCTTCCACCGTGCCGGCAAAGCTGGTGAACGGCCCGGCGGCCACCCGCACCGGCTTGCCGGTCAGCCGCTTCTGCATCGCCTTCAGCGTCTGCTTCGTCGTCTCGCCGCGCCGCCGCCGGGCGGCATCGGTATCATCGAACAGCTGGCGGGTTTCCGCGTCGCGCAAGGCCAGCACGTCCCCGGTCGGCACCGGCATCGGCGGGTGTGGGCGGCCGGGCAGCAGCTCGAGCACCTGGGGGCAGGCGAGCACTTTCGAGGTGTCCTCGAGCTGCTCCATCCGGACGAACAGGTAGCGCGGGAAGTGGCAGAGCGTTGTGACTTTGCGCACCCGCAGCCGCCGGTTGAAGCGCTCGATCTGGTATTGCGGCAGGTAGGCCTCGAAGCCCGCCCGCTCGAGCTGGCGCAGCGCCTCGCGCTCGCCCTTGGCCCGTGTCCTCAGTGCGTACCACTCTGCCATGTTCAGTCTCCTTCAGCTGTCGGTCGAGGGCGCGCAACGCCGCCCGGATCTCTGCCATCGCGGCACTGGCGCCGAGGCCGCGATCCGAATATTCGGCCGCCACCTCGCGGATGCGTTCGATGAAGTTTTTGCGGCCGCCGCCGCGGTGTTCGGCGCCGGTTTGCGACCAGGTCATGGCGCGCCTCCACGCGGGGCGCGGCACCCGGCCGGCCCGCACCAGCAGCGCAGGCGGCCGAATTCGCCGGTGCGGATGGCTTCGCGGAGGCTGCCTTTGCCATAGGGGGCGTGAAGCGCGCCGCAGCCGTCGCAGCGGCGCTCGAAGACGTGGGAGCCACGGGCGGTTTCGGTTGCGCGGATCGGCATCAGTGCACCGCCTCGGCGACCAGCGCCCGGGCCGCCGCGACCACCTCGGGCTCGAACGACCAGGGGCTGGCCGGCGCCGGCTTGCCGCGCACCGTTTCGCAGGCGGCCCACAGGGTGGCATCGAGAATGCGGTCGAGCCGCACCATGGTCACCGCCGGCCGATCGGGGTCGATCTGCAATGCCAGCCCCACCGCCTCGCGCCAGGCGCCATCGCCGAGCCACTTGGCGAGATGCGGGGCATAGCGCCGGCCCGCCTCCTTGCTGCGCCCGCGCGCCGCACAATCCTCGGCGAACCAGCTTTGGTAGCGCCGCGCCGCCGCCAGCACCGGCTGGCGTTCGGCGGAACCGAGGGCCGCGAACGCCGCTTCGGCCCTCGCCCGCGAACTGGTGGGGTTGCGCGGGAACACCGACCAGAGCGTCGCGAAGATTTCGCGCGTTTCGGCTTCAGGCACTGGCGGGGGTGGGTTGGACTCCTCCTTCTCTCCTCCTTCCTCCTCCATCTGCGCGAAGAGTTCGGCAGTGGTGGCGGCGGGGTGGGGAATTGCTTCCGCATTGACCGGGCTGAGCCCGACATAGGCTTCCCATTCGGGCCGCAGCAGGCCCGAGGAGTTCGGCTTTTTCGGCCGCTGGAAGGCACGGAAATTGCGGATCAGCCCGATCGGCCGGCCGCCTACCGCCTCGCGGCGCACGAACCCGCCGGCGATGAGCTCGTCGAACAGGCCGGTCATCTCGACCGCATCGACCGGGAAGATCCGTGCTCTCAGGGTCAGCGGCTTCCACTCGAACACGCCATCGTCGAACGCCTCGGTCCAGAGCCCGATGAGCAGCAGCCGGGCCGGGGCCGAGAGCGCCATGAAGGCCTCGTCGGTCCAGAGCCCCGGGTGGATGGAGCGGATGCGGCTCATCGCGCACCCGCCTGCTGTGCTGGGCGGGCCGACGCGGCGGCATCGCCAGCTCTGGCCTCGAGCTCGGCCGCATAGCGGCGGATGTTGTAGAGCACGGTGGTGTGGTCGCGGCCGCCCAGGTGCCGGGCGATCTCGGGCAGGCTGATCTGCCGGCCATTGACCAGCACTTCGTGGCGGATGCGCCAGCTCGCCTCGCGCCGCGCCGCGGTGACCGGCGCCCGCCGCGACGAACCTGACAGTTCGACCCGGCTGATCCGGTGTTTGGCCACCACCTCGTCGATAATCTCGCGCGCCGTCAGCGGACGGACAACGACGGGGCCAAACTCCATGGTCTCGTAAGGCGCCGGCTCGCGATAATCCGGCCAGGCCTCCGCCGCCGGCAGCAGCGGCTGCGGCCGCGGGCGCGGCGTGTGGAACGGCCGCACCACGAGGTTCGAGGCGGGCAGGGGGTGCCGGGCGGCGCGGCGGATGCGCGCCTCGCGGGCCCGCCGCTCCTCGGCGAGGCGCTGCTGGCTGGGGCTGGCATCGGCCGCCCGCACCGGGGCGAGGCGAAGCTGGCGATAGAGCATCATGAGCTCGGCTCCATGGGCAAAGGGGTGGCGTTCACCGGCGCGGGGCGCGCCGGCGGGGGGGTGGTCTATGGGCACGCGGGCGGCGGCGATTACGCCGGGCTCGCGAGCAGGGGCGTGAAGTTCAGCGCCGGCGCATCAGCGACGAGGAAGCCCTCGCGCCCGGCGGCGGCATCCAAAGTGGCGGGTGGGGCGGATTGCCGGGTTCATGCCGGCGTTGCCGCCCGCCCGAGCTCCGGTTTGACGCCGGGCATGAAACCCGACGCATCCGCCCCTGCGACTGCGCCCGCCCGCCGGCAGGCTCGGGAGTTCGGCGCGAGGTCTTCCTCGTCGCCTCGGCGCGAGGTCTTCCTCGTCGCCTCTCGGGCTTGAACTGGCCGCAGCGCGGCGACTCGAACCGAAGATGTCGTTGCTGCTGCTCATGGGGTGATACACTGAGCATTAATGCACAACGTGTCAAGCATAAATGCATGATGCATTTGTGCACAAGGGTGCTAGGTTATGCACATGGCAGAACCCAACCAGCTCGCCGTCGAGTATGTGCGCCACGTGCTCGGCGTCACCGGCCTGTCGCCGACGGGCCTGGCGCTCAAGGCCGGCATTTCATCGACCACGCTGACCCGGCCGCTGAACTCGGCCGAGTACAAGTTCGCGCTCACCAACACCACGCTCAGCAAGATCGAGGCGGCAACCGGCATCGCCTATCTGAGCTTTGCCGCCGCCCACAGCACCGACCAGCTGCCGCCCGGATCCGAAGCGCCGGCCCAGCCCCGCACCGCCGGTCAGCCGGTGCGCTACGTGCCGGGCGAGCAGGTGGTGCTGAGTGGCCGGCGTAACCTCTTGCCGGTGTTTTCGGGCGCCATGGGCGGCGATGGGAAGCTCATCGTCAGTTCCGATTTCGTCGACCACATGGCCATGCCCGCAGCGCTCGAGGGGGTGCAGGGCGCCTATGGGCTGATCGTCGATGGCAGCTCGATGAACCCCGAATTCTGGGAAGGCGACATCGCCTGGATCAACCCGCACCTGAAGCCGGCGCGCGGCCGCAACCACGTCTTCTTCCACACCCCGCCCGGCGGCGAGGATGCCGAAGCGATCATCAAGCGGCTCAACGGCTGGAACGATCGCGAGTGGCAACTCGAGCAGTGGAACCCGGCCAAACAATTCACCGAATCCCGCCGCATCTGGCCGATCTGCCACCGCGTGGTCGGCAAATACGAAGCGCCGTAGGGCAGGGGCCCCGGCCGGTCGTCAGGTCGGGATCCCGCCCCAGCCTCGATGCACACCTCCCCCTTGACGGGGGAGGCAAGCGAAGCTTGGGAGCGCCAGCGACCTAGCGCAGCTCGGAGGGGGTGCGCGGCAGGCGCCAACCATCGTGCCTCCCACGACCCCCTCTCTTGCGAAAACTAAGGACTTAGCTGCGCTAAGCCCAAGTTTTCGCTTTCTCCCCCGCCAAGGGGGAGAGTCCCGACTGATGCTCCGATGCGTATGGTGGCCACTGATCATCTCCCCCCTTGCGGGGAGAAAGCGATTTCTTGGGCTTAGCGTTTGCTAAGTCCTAGAAATCGCAAGAGAGGGGGCGTGGAGCCACGCTGCCCCGAGCCCCCCTCAGGCCGCCGCCTCAGCCAGCAACTCATCCGACACCGCCCCCAGCCGGCAGATGATCTCCGCATCCTGCCACTCCCCGGTCGCCGGGTCGCCGCTGCGCGAAAACGCCACCGCCGCCATCCGGTCGGCCATCAGCCGCTCGCACAGCGCCCGGGCATAGCGCGCATTGGGCACCTCGCGGCTTTCCTCGGGGATCGGATAGCCGTTCTTCCCCGCCACGAACCCCTGCACGACGTAATAGGTCACCATCCCCCGCAATCCCCTGAAGTTCACCTTTTGTTCACATTCAAATACCAGCGCCGCGACGGAGTCGAGTCGGTCTCGTGACTGCAGCGTGATGTGCATTCGTGCATGGCATCGCTTGACGATATTTGTGCATTAATGCATCGTCATGCCATCGCACCTGGAGCTGGCAATGACCTCCTACCTGATCGAGCGCGGCCCTTACCCCATCGCCGCCGAAACCATCCGCACCGCCCTCGGCCTCAAAACCACCGCCCTCGACCTCCTCATCACCGCCGGCATCACCTCGATCTGTTCGATGAGCGTCCGCCCCGTCACCCGCGAAGTCTGGGATGTCACGGTCGACGAAGATCCGGCAACCTTCGGCGTCCCCCTCTCGATCAGCGCCCCCCGCGAAACCGCCGCCGACCGCCGGCTGGTGCGGCGGGTGGAGTATGTGGCGGATGATTTCGCGGTGGCGAAGGCGCGGGAGCGGGTGGAGCGCTGGTGCCGCAACCAGCATGAGGTGGCGCTGGCGCTGCTGGCGGAGCGGGAGGGGCAGGGGGCAGTGGGGCTGGCGGAGGTGGCTTGAGGGCTGGGCCGGGGCGCTATCGCCCGCGGCGGCGGGCAAGCTGAAAACCGATAAGGAAATGCAGTTGCCGGTGGCTACCGTCCGAGATGCGTCGACCTGATTTTGGCGCCTGCACGCCCCGCAACACACGGGAAGTGCCAAAGCGAATCGTATCGAATTGTCGTGACTAATGCGCGCCGTGGGAGATCATGAGTTGCGACGAGTCGGACGCGATGCTAGCGGGAGGGCGGAGACCGCGACCTTATGGCAACTTTAGACCTATATGAGCAGCCGCTCGACTCCAGCAGGGCGGGAGCTCTGTTCAATGCGTTTCCATATCCAACCAAAATCTCGCCAGAGGCCATCGCACTGTATATCGCGGCTCACACACGGCCTGGCGATACCGTTTTTGATGGCTTTGGAGGCAGCGGCACCACCGGCGTGGCGGCAAAGCTATGTGCTGCGCCAACGGACTCGATGATAGCTACAGCGCGCCGCCGAAACCTCACTGTCGAATGGGGAGTAAGGCATGCTGTTGTCTACGAACTTAGCATTCTAGGGGCCTTCGTGGGCCGAACGCTATCGGATCCACCGGCCCCAGATGACTTTCATGCGGCGGCAACGCAACTACTTGAGGATGCAGAGGCAGCGACGGGTTGGATGTATGTTGCGAAGGATCTCAGCGGTGCCGACGGCCGAGTTAGGCATATCATCTGGTCGGACAACCTCATATGCCCAGCTTGCAAGCAAAACGTAACGCTGTGGGATAGCACCGTTACTTTAGCCCCGGCTGCCATAAGCTCCACTTTCGCGTGCCCAAGCTGTGGACACCGAGCACCAGTCGAATCTGTTGATCGTCACTCATCGAGCACAACCGATGGTTTGCTCGGCGCGGCAGTCGTTTCTCGCGTGAGGTCGATTGCGCGTGTTTATGGCGAGACGGGTCGAAAAAAGTGGTCACGGTCGCCGCTCCCTAGCGACGCAACTTTGCTCGGTGCAATTGCCACCCACGCGCTGCCTACGGCCGTTCCCTATGCAGCAATACCGTGGGGGGATCTGCATCGCTCAGGCTATCATCAGGGCATTTCGCATCTTCATCAGCTTTATACCCGTCGGAATCTGGCGGTGTTCGCTGATATGTGGGGGCGCGTCGAGGCCTTTCCGCGCGGCGTGCAGGAGGCTCTTCGATTTTGGTTGCTAAGCTATAATGCATCGCATGCAACCATAATGACACGGGTTGTCGCAAAGCAGTCCATGCCCGACCTAGCAGTCACCAGCGCTCAGCCTGGCGTTATGTACGTCAGCGGTCTGCCAGTTGAGAAGAATCTATTTCTGGGACTTCGCCGGAAGCTAAAGACTATCGTCGAAGCGTTTCGCATGCTTCATGGACTTCCCGGCAACGTAAAGGTGTTTCAGCGATCGAGCACGTCAGTCAGCCTGCCCTCCGGCACGGTGGACTACATATTTACGGACCCACCGTTCGGCGCAAATATCCCATACGCGGAGCTGAACTTCATAAATGAGGCTTGGCTAGGGAAGGTGACCGACAAGACTGACGAGGCCATCGTTAGCACTAGCCAAGGGAAGTCAATTGAGGACTACCGAACCTTGTTGACGGCCTCCTTCACAGAGATGCGCAGAATCCTCAAGCCTACTGGACGAGCTACCCTAGTATTCCACTCTGCGGCCGCGGAAGTGTGGAACGCACTGCAGCGGGCGTATTCGGAAGCAGGCTTTGATGTGCTCACTGCGGGTGTCCTCAACAAAACCCAAGGCAGTTTCAAGCAAGTCACAACTGATGGTGCTGTGCGCGGCGATCCCATGCTGCTGCTCGGACCAAGGGCGACGGGTCGCTCGCAGCCGGCTGCTTCCGTTTGGCAGGTCGCAAGCGAACTCTATCGCGAGGCGGCAGCAGCACCCGATGCGGTGGAGTTGTCTCCGCAACGGCTCTATTCACGGTTGGTGAATCACTTCCTGAGTAGACATCAGCTGGTGCCCGTCGATGCTCAGGACTTTTATTCCTGGTACGGTCGCTACGCGCCAGAGGGGGATTAATTGCCCATTGGGTCTGCGGCCTCTGCCCGATCGCCAGAAAGGGCGTTTGAGCTCGCGCTCGACCCCGACAGGCGTAAGCAGCTTGGGCAGCATTTCACAGGACGCTACGTGGGTGAGCTTCTCGCCAGACTTGCTCTAAGGCCTTCTACGCGCACTGTACTCGACCCGATGGCCGGGCATGGCGATTTGCTCGTTTCTGCAATTGCGGTGGCGAAAGATCTGAACGTCGAGCTAAGCGAAGTAGTTGGCATCGAGGTCGATCCAAGGGTCGCAGAGTACTGCGATAGGCGGGTATCTGGCGATTCGAGTGCGTCAGTTAGTGTGTCGAACGCCGATGCTTTCGAAGTAGATTACTCTGATGTGCTGGACGGCACAGGGTTCGACTTAGTAATCGCGAACCCGCCCTATGTCAGGTACCAGCTGCTTCCCGATGGTGGTGTAGGCGTCCGGCGGAAGCTTCGTCAGATCGTGCACCAAATGCCAGACTGGCCGTCTCGCGGAGTATGGTTGCATCTAGTTGACGGATATTCCGGTCATGCAGACCTCTCCGTACCAGCCTGGATTCTGGCAGCGCTTCTGACGCGTCCGGGTGGTCGTCTCGCGATCGTTGCTCCCTCGACTTGGCGCACGAGAGACTACGCTCAGATACTCAGATATCTGATGGCGCGGTCGTTCGAAATCGAGGTTACGGTCTCCGATAGTCACGGCGGGTGGTTCCCTGATGCCCTCGTTCGCACGGAACTGATAATTGCCAGGCGGCTTGAGCGTGACGTTGAACGGCAGCCGGTTCACCTTCGCAAGGAATTAGGTACGACGCTGCGGGCCGAACTTCGAGAGGGTGCAGGGACCGATCCCGCCGATCTTGCGTCGTTCATTACTTCCCCGCAATCGGCGACAGTCCTGCCCGGATTGAAGTTGGAGACCTTAAGCCTGTCGGACGAATGGCAGTCGCTCTCGCAGGATTCGAGCGCTAGGCCGTGGTTCAAGCTGGCTGAAGAAGCCGATCTTTCGCGGAAGAACACGATCGTGTCCGAAAGGTCGTTGGCCGACCGTCCTAACTGGATGACTCTGGATGAGTTGGGCGTCTCAGTCGGGCAGGGCTTACGATCAGGCTGCAACGACTTCTTTTATGTTACCGAGCTTGCGCGCTCAGGTTCGACTGTGACCGTGCGCGTTTCACGCCTCTTAGGTGGCCATACGATATCGGTACCCAGCGCGGTACTGGCGCCGATTTTCCATCGGCAACTAGATGTCAAACGATGGCGAGACGGTGAAGAACCCAAGGTTCGTGTTCTCTGTTTGCAAGACTGGATCCTTCCTGAACATGCGGGTTCAGATGCTAGGAAAACTATGCCCATGGAATTGGCTGACCATGTTAGGCGCGCCGCCACAGTCAGGACGAAGCAAGGCGTTCCAATTCCTCAGCTCAGTGCGGTCAAGACCAATGCAAGTCCGGATGGACGATCGTTTTGGTACTCGCTGCCGCGCTTTACAGAGCGGCACTGCCCTGACCTTTTTGTAGCGCGGGTAAATCACGGGTCGCCAAACGTGGAGATGAACACAGGGCGGCGCCACTTGGTAGACGCCAACTTTTCAACGGTCTGGACCTCGAGGAAGGTGTTTAGCACTCCCGGACTGTTTGCATTGCTCAGTAGCGCTTGGTTTCAGCTTGCTCTCGAGTCTGCCGGCACAACCATGGGCGGAGGGGCGCTTAAATTAGAAGCCACTCAAATACGCCGCATCCGCCTCCCCCGATTCAATGAAAATCAGATTTCCGAGCTTAATGAGCTAGGCGCTGCAGCGGAATCTGGTGCCAATCTATTTGGCGAGATTGATAAGTTCGTTCTGGCTGCCGTCAACGACCGGGATACGACTGCGGAGAAATTGCAGGCTGCGATGCGGGACCTGCGGGGGCGACGCGGACATTCTGTGTTGACTTAACGTGGAGTTGTTCTGATCATCAGTTGGATGAGTTGGAGGATAACGTGATCATTGTTCAGAATGCGGCGTCTCCTGCTTCCATTCGTAACGCCGCGAATGACTTGATGAGCGATGGATTGCACTCGCTCAAGGCTGCATCGGCTTACGTAACCATGGGGGGGACCACGTTACTACTAAACGCCGCGTCGTCCTTCCTGGGACAAGCGAGCTTTGCCGCTTTGCCGAAGAAATTAGTGACTTCGTTCGATTTCGGCCTTACCGAACCGGCCGCCCTTCACCATTGGATGGGGCTTCCTAATACAACTGTGATGGTGGCGGGCAGTGCGTCGGTTTTGGCCGGCACACTCCGTCCGAGGCGTGCTTTCCATCCTAAACTCTACGCGTTTGAAAGAGGTGGGGGGCAGTCAAACGTGCTGGTTGGCTCAGCGAATCTCACAGGTAGGGGATTTAGCATAAACACAGAAGTGGCTTGGGTGACCAAGGGGTTGGCTACTGCTGAGGTCGACACTGCATTTGCCGAAGCCGAGCGCGATGCTACTCCGCTCACCGCAGCGTTGCTCGCAAGCTATGAGGCTCTTCGGGCAATGAACCCGCCGCCTCCGCCCATGCTGCTGGAGGTGGAGCCCGTTCCCGAACCCCCGCCGGTAGTTGCTGCGCTAGGTACCTTCCGAGTGGCGCTAGATTCAGGTGCGGTTGATCCTGCCGCGTTTGGCGAATTGTGGGTCCAAGGCGAGGCGTTGCAGGGGGGGTCTGGCAACCAGCTTGAGTTGCCGCGCGGGGCAAATCGGTTCTTCGGCTTCGCGTTTGCTGACTACGACTTCCCTGACAAGAAGACCATCGGGAAACCGGTACTGAGAAGTGGATCGAAAGTCTGGACCGACCGACTTCTGACTTGGCACGGTAACAACAAAATGGAGCGACTGAACCTACCGACGGTTGCAAAAGGTGGGTACGATTACGCAAACTCCGCCGTGCTGTTTCGGCGCCTTCCTGACGGCTCTTTTGAGGTTGTGGTTACTCCGTGGAACTCGGATCTGCGAAAGGCTTGGCAAAGCGCCTCGGCTGTAAAGGGGACAATATTCCGTCTCGGAAGCGTTGCGACCAATCGCTTGGTGGGTCTGCTTTAGGCGGTAACGGCTACTTCTGCCCGAGCGGCCAGCACCGCGATCGCCAGGGTTTGATAACTTGCGTTCCAAGCAGGTTAGTTTGTCGCGCTATTGTCTTCCAAGAGGATGCCATGTTCCGTGTCGATCGAATTGCAAACTCGATCCAGCCGCTAGCAGCTCGTACTTTTTCGGAGCTTGGTTTCAGGGAAAGGGCTCACCTGCAGGAGTGGATCGCCAAGTATCCTTCCTGCCTGGGTGAGGAGCTGCTGATCATCCAGAAGGAGTTCGCGGGGTTTTCAGATACTCAAGAGCGGCTCGACCTGCTTGCCCTCGACAAGGAGGGCCGCCTGGTGATCATCGAGAACAAGCTCGATGATACGGGCCGCGATGTGACTTGGCAGGCATTGAAGTACGCGTCGTACTGCGCCAGCCTGAAGACAGAGAGCATCTGCTCAATCTATCAGGAACACCTCCAGAAGGCCGGCCAGGCGGGTGTCGCAGCTGAGCTAATTGCTGACTTCCTAGAGGTCGGCGATTTGGCGGAGGTGACGCTGAACCGCGGGATTACGCAGCGCATCATGCTAATAGCGGCAAACTTCCGAAAGGAGGTCACGTCGACGGTTATCTGGCTGATGAACTTTCGGCTGCAAGTTCAGTGTTTCAAGGTGACGCCTTGGTCGATGGGGGATGAGCTATTCCTCAACGTCGAGCAGATCATCCCGGTGCGAGATACGCAGGAGTTCGTGATTGGGCTCGCGGACAAGGCCCAGGACGAGGTCCATACAACTTCGGCTGATGCACGCCGCCATTCGGTACGTCGAGAATTCTGGACCGAGCTGCTCAAGGCCATGCAGGGCCGCTCGGAGCTATATCGCAACATCTCACCGGGCACCGCCACCTGGATCGGCGCTGGATCGGGGGTGCGAGGCATTGGGTTCAATTTTTCCGCGGCCGGGCGATATGGACGCGCCGAGCTCTACATCGACCGGGGTGAGCAGGAGGAGAACAAGTATGTTTTCGACTGGCTGCACGACCGTCGCGAGACAATACAGGCGGCGTTCGGCGGGCAGTTGGATTGGGAGCGGCTTGACCATCGACGCGCCAGTCGGGTGAAAGCGGAGATCGAAACCGACATTTACGACACGACCGAGTGGCCCCGGATGATCGAGTTCATGGCGGACGCGATGGTCAGGATGGAACGGGCGATGCGGGATCCCCTGCGGACGATCGCGCCTGAGCTCAAGGCCAGGCAATCGGGAACTGCGCTTGTTGCTGAGGTTGATGAGCCGGATAGCTGAGGTCTCCGAGGGGACGGCCATGAGACTCTTGCGATTATTGGTTCGATTGTTTGGCGGGCGAGGGCGCCTGCAAGTCGTTCGGGCACGTGAGGAGCCGCTAGTCCCGGTTTCGTTTGGCTGGCGTGTGGAACCACGCGTTGTCGTGCTTGAGCGCCCAGCACTGCCCCAAGCGGGGACCTTGCTGCGTGGCAAATGCTGGGTGATCGACGGCGACACCATCGTAATCGACAACGTCCGACTTCGGCTCGCGGGAATAGACGCGCCCGAGCTTGACCACCCCTGGGGTCAGCGGTCGAAGTGGGCCCTGGTGAAACTCTGCAAGGGCCAGACGATAACAGCGCGGATCAGACCCGAGCTATCCTATGACCGCGTAGTGGCCGAGTGCTTCCTGCCGGACGGTCGTGACTTGGCCGCCGAGCTGGTCAGCGCGGGACTGGCTCTGGATTGGCCCAAGTTCTCGGGCGGAAAGTACCAACATTTGGAGCCGCCCGACGCGAGGCGCAGGCTCTGGCGGGCGGAAGCGCGGCAGCGCGGAAGGATGCCACCTAACTCCCGGTCAATGCCCGAATAGCGCCCCGGCCGCGGCTCGTCCCCCTACCGCACGACAATCGAACTCCTGAGCGCGATCGGGTCCGCGATGAAATGCAACCCCTCGATCCCCGACCCGGTCCCCCGCACCACGATCGAGCCGTAGCCGAAAATGCGCCCGAGGATGGATTGGTCGACGATGACCGACTCGACCTTTTCCATGTTCATCTCGCCGGTCTGGCGGCGGATGAGGCCGCGTTTCTGGATGACGCGGCGGGTGGTGACGGCGATTTCGGTGGTCATCTGTTCGATCCAGGCGCCGGCGAGGCTCCAGAGGCCGAAGAGCAGGAAAGCTGCGCCCGCTATGGTAAGGGCCAGGCTGAGGCCGGGCCCGACCGGCGCGAGGATCAGGATCAGGCCGGCGGCGGCGAGGATCAGGCCGCGGAGATAAACGATCCAGTGCATGCGGCCGATGGCCAGCACCTGCTCATCAGGCTTCAGCACGCTTTCGACATAGCCCATCGCAGAGGACCTTCCGCTATCAACACCATGCCGTACGCTGCGCTTGTTGAGGCAGGCGCTCGACTCAACGGTCGCCGGGCATTCGGCAACGATACGTCCTGTTCCCTATTACGGGGCTAAGGGCAAGCCAGATGCCCTTGGCGTTGATGAGGTGGTGAGAGCAGGTCGGTTGACGTCAATCAAAAGGTTGACGCACGTTCCATCCGCGTCAACTCACAGGTTGACGTTGCCAGCCGGTGGGCCGCGCCGATTGTTGATCTGTCGCAAGAAGCGCTGCAGGTCTGGGCCAGGGCGCCGAGCGCCCCACCTCACCCTCCGACCCCCACACTCCTGAACAGCGCCTGCGTCAGCTCCGGCTCGATGATCTCGCGCGGGGTGGTGGAGAACTGGTCGATATAGACGATGCGCCAGAACTGGTTGCCGGTCTGGGCGGCGTAGACGGTGGTGGGGAAGCCGTCTGGGGCCATCTGGCCGCTGGCGGTCCAGACGCCGGGCAGGCTTGCCGTCGACCAGTTGCCGAGCGGGGTGGTGGCGCCCATGCCGCGGGCGAGGGCGGCGGTGTAGGTCGCCATGTCGATGTTATCAGCGGTTTCGACGCCGAGGAAGGCGGTAAGGCCGGTCTTCATGTAGGTGAAGCCGAAGAGGGTTGTGCCATCGGGGCCGGTGACGGCTTCGTATTGCCAGCCGGCGGGGATGGTGGTGGCGATCGCGGTGGTTGGGTTGGTCCAGGCACTGGGCAGCTCGAGGGCGTCGATGGCGCGCTTGTCCACGAGGTTAACCGCGGTGATCACGGCGTAGAGCGCGAGGCCGAACAGGATGCCCAGCGTGCGACGCAGGCGGTTCTGCGAGTGGGCGCGGACGGTCGCGACCTTTGTGTCGTAGGGCGCCGGCGTGCCGGCCAGCACCGCCCGGTAAGCCGAGACCATGGTGAATATGTTGATCAGCGGAATACCCAGCCCCAGCCCCTGGGCCCACACCCGGAACTCACGCTTGAGATTGCCGCCAAGGCCGAAGCGCGGCCGGCCATCGACGGGTTCGGCCCGGATCGCGAAAATGGCTTTGCCCAGCGAGTTGCCGGTGAGCGTGATGATGACGGCGTTGATCACCACCACGACCGGCAGCAACAGGAACACCATCGCCCTGGGATCGACGAAGTAGACCTGCAGGTAGAGCTTTGGGTTTACCCACGGCAGCACCCAGTAGATGCCGGTGAGCAGCACCGTGGCGATGATCGAAATGTCGATCGAGCGCGCGAAATAACGGGTCCATGGCCCCGCGAGCGCATGGGCCGCCAGCGCCGGGGCAAGGGTGAAGGCCGGCTCGCCGTCGTCGCCGGCGCGATGACTTTCATCGTCGCCGGCGCGTTGGCTTTCATCGTCGCCGGCGCGATAGCTCTCATCGGCGTCAGTACGATCGCTGCCCGGGCGATAGTCGCCGACGCGATCGGCGACAAGCACATCGCCATCGGCAGCATAGGCGGTTGCTTGCTGGCGGGCAGCGGGCAGGGGTGGTGGCAGCGCGTCATCTATCAGGTGCGCGAACTCGGGAGTATCGGCGAGCGGTGTCCACTCGGCCAATCCTTTGCGCCATACTAACGTCTCTGCCGTGATCTGACGGCTGGCGAAGAGGCTCTCGATCTCGTCGGCGGAATGCGGGCCGACGACGGCGCCCTCGGCTGAATAGTACCAATCCATTATGAAATCCCCCAAATTGGGCGGATCGTTACATGGTCCTGCGGCGGCTGTCATTAGTTTGTTGCTGGTTTGTTCTCGGGTGGTGGTGTGGGGCTTCCGAGTCAGCGGGAACCTGGTGTGATCGGGCAACGCTGGTGAGGCTGTGACATCCCACTGGGTCCCCGCGTTCGCGGGGATGACGCCGGTGGGGTGGGGAGTTGGGCCATTGGAACCTGGTTCTCATGGCCTTTCCCACACTGCTGCCGCCAGTGGCTGTGGACCCCCACCCCTGTCCCCTCCCCGCAAGGGGGAGGGAGACCAAAACACTGGCATCTCGGCTCCCGTCCCTGCCTCACCGCCGGCTGGCCGCCTCCGCATAGGGCACGTTCCGGCCGCCATAGCGGCGGACGCGGATGTTGGCTTGTTCGGCGTGGCCGGCAAAGCCTTCGAGCAGGCAGAGGCGGGAGCAATATTCGCCGATCATCGCCGAGGCCTCGTTGGTGAGGACGCGCTGGTAGGTGACGGTTTTCAGGAACTTGCCCACCCACAGCCCGCCGGTGAAGCGCGCCGCGCCCTTGGTGGGGAGGGTGTGGTTGGTGCCGATCACCTTGTCGCCGAAGGCCACATTGGTGCGGGGGCCGAGGAACAGGGCGCCGTAATTGGTCATCCGTTCGAGGAACCAGTCGGGGTCCGCGGTCATCACCTGCACATGCTCCGAGGCAATCGCGTCGGCGGTGGTCAGCATTTCCTCAAGCGTGTCGCAGACGATCACCTGGCCGAAATCGGCCCAGGAGCGGGCGGCGATGGCGGCTGTGGGGAGGATGGTGAGGAGCTGCTCGACCGCGGCGATGGTGGCGCGGCCCAGCGCTTCGGAATTGGTGAGGAGGATGGCCGGCGAGGTCGGGCCGTGTTCGGCCTGGCCGAGCAGGTCCGTGGCGCAGAGCTCGGCATCGACGCTGTCATCGGCGATGACAAGCGTTTCGGTGGGGCCGGCGGGCAGGTCGATGCCGATGGTGCCGAACAGCTGGCGCTTGGCTTCGGCGACATAGGCGTTGCCGGGCCCGACGATCATATCGACCTTGCCGATGCTGGCGGTGCCGAGCGCCATGGCGGCGACGGCCTGCACACCGCCGAGGCAATAGATTTCGTCGGCGCCGGCCAGGTGCTGGGCGGCGACGATGGCCTGGGCCGGCCGGCCCTCGAAGGGTGGGGCGGCAGTGATGATGCGCTTGACGCCGGCGACCCGCGCCGTGACCACCGACATGTGGGCCGAGGCGAGCAGCGGGTATTTGCCGCCCGGCACATAGCAGCCGACGGCGTTCACCGGGATGTTCTTGTGGCCGAGCACGATGCCGGGGAGGGTTTCCACCTCGATATCGGTGAGCGCGGCACGCTGGTGCTGGGCGAAGTTGCGCACCTGGGTCTGGGCGAAGCGGATATCGTCGAGCGCCGCCTCGCCGACGGCCGCGACGCAATCGGCGGTCTCGCTCTCAGAGAGGCGGAAATTGGTGCGGTCATAGTTGTCGAAGCGCTGCGACAGCTCGTGCACGGCGTCGTCGCCGCGCTTGATGATGCTCTCGATGATGGTTTCGACGGTGCTGCGCACCTGGCGGTCGGCCTCGGCGGTGGTGACGGCAGCTGCCGCGGTCTTCAGATAGCGGATCATTTCCAGTCCCTTGATGTGCTTGGCAACCCCGGTTTCCGGCCGGTTCGCCGCCTCTGAAATAGGCTGTGCAATGCTACTGCATCCGGATGCAGAAGGCTATTGCATCCGGATGCAATTGTTGCTTATCTTGCTCTCGCCGGATCGGTCGGCGGCCTCGCGGGGAGGGCGCAGCGACCAAGCCGGCCAGGAATCTAACGGGGTTGCTCGATGTTCAGGGTGTTGGTCCTCGAATGCATGCAGGAGGTATCCTCGTTCAATCCGGTGCAGTCGGCATACGAGAACTTTCGTATTGATCGGGGCAACTCGATGCTGAGCCAGCGCGGGCTCAACACCGCCATCGGCGGGGCGCTCGGGGTGTTCGAGGCTGACCCTGAGATCGCCGTGGTGCCGGGCTATGGGGCGCGCTCCGACAGCGCCGGCCCGCTCTCGGCTGCCGGCTGGCAGCGGCTGAGTTCCGAACTGCTCGAAGTGGTCGACCGCAATGCCGATGTCGATGCGGTGCTGGTGTCGCTGCATGGGGCGATGGCCGCGATCGGCGAGCTCGACCCGGAAGGCGCGCTGCTCAGCGAAATCCGCCGCCGGGTGGGGCCCGAGACGCCGATCGTCATGTCGCTCGATCTGCATGGCATCGTCACTGCCAGGATGATCGAGGCGGTGAACGGGCTCGCCATCTATTACACCTATCCGCACCGCGATTTCGCCGATACCGGCGCCCGGGCGGCGCGGGTGCTGCTGAAGCTGCTGCGGGAACGGCCGGCGACCACGATCGTCCGGGTGACGATCCCGGCGCTGGTGCGTGGCAACGAGCTGGTCACCGATACCGGCATTTATGGCGAATACCTGCGGGAGTGCCTGGCGCTCGAACAAAGCGGCGCGGCGATCGCGGCGGGGGTGATGATCGGCAACCCGTTCACCGACGTGCCCGAACTCTGCAGCCAGGTGCTTGTCATGACCGATCGCGACCCGGCCGAGGCCGTCAAGACAGCCGAACGGATCGCCGCGGCGTTCTGGGCCGAGCGCAACCGCATGCAGGCGCACCTGACGCCGCTCAGCGAAGCAATTGCCGGCGCCGAGGCGATCACCGATGGCACGGTGCTGTTTTCCGATGCGGCCGACGCGCCGTCATCGGGCTCGAGCGGGGATTCGAACCTCCTGATCCAGGGCCTCAGCGATGCCGGCTACAGCCGGAAGGTGCTGGCGCAGATCGTCGATGCCGGCGCCGCGGCGGCGGCGCACCAGGCCGGTGTTGGGGCAACCATCGAGGTGAACCTCGGCGGGGCGCTCGATACCAAACGCTTCAGCCCGATGCGGGTCGTGGCGCGGGTAAAACTGCTCTCCGATGGCGAATCCCGGCTCGAAACCATGGGCATTCCGTTGAGCGCCGGGCCGACTGCGGTGCTGACCTTCGACAACTTTACCGTGGTGGTGTTCAGCCGTTCGCTCAGCCTGTTCGACCGCGCCATGTACTACGCCAACGGCATCGATCCGGTGGATTACGACCTCGTCGTGGTGAAGTCGCCGCATACCGAACATCACATGTACGAGGCCTGGGTCAGGCGCAATTTCATCGTCGATGTCGCGGGCTCCACCTCGGCCAACCTGCCGACGCTCGGCCACACCGTATGCGCGCGGCCGATGTTCCCGCTCGATCCCGAAGTGCCGTTCACGCCTCGCGCCACACTGTTCCATTCACGCTTATCCACCACGGCAGCACGCGCTGTCGGGTGACCAACGACCGGCCCTTGGGGGGCCGCCAGCGACTACAGGGAGAACCACAAATGTCTAGAATTAAGACTTGGTTTGACGTGCATCGCCTTCGCCTCAGCCACGCGGTGCTGCCCGCCGCGGTGCTGGCCACCGGGCTCGCCGGCATCGCGCCGGCGGCGGCGCAGAATTTCAGCTTCTCGGTGATGGCCTCGGGCACCTATGACAAGGCGGCGGCGGATCTCGCGCCGGCCTTCGAGGCCAAAACCGGGGTGAAGACCACGGTGGCGGCGTTCCCCTGGGCCATCCTCAGGCAGAACAACATCACCGACGTGCTCACCGGCACCAACCAGTATCAGGTGATGAGCGGCGGCTTCTACCTCGTTGATATCTATCCGCATTTCGTGCCGCTGGCCGAGATGATCAAGGCGGAGAATCTCGGTGACGGGATGATCCCCGGGCTGATGGATCCGGGCCGCTCGGAATATTTCAACGGCCAGCAGATCGGCTTTCCCTACGGCACCGACGTCTATGGCGTGATGGTCAATGACGAGATGCTGAAGACCGCCGGGGTGACCGGCGAGTTCAAGACCTGGGCCGATTTCGTCGCAGCCTGCCCGACCATCGAGGCGGCCTTGCCCGATGTCGCGTGCTTCTCGCACCCGACGGGCAGCCCCGAGCAGATCAGCGCCTTTTTCACCGGCGCCTATGACGGCACCTATATCAAGGGTGGCAAATACGAGCTCGATACGACCAAGGCCGTGGAAGTGGGCAAGTTGATTGCCGAGCTCTGGAAGCACCTGCCCAAGCAGGGCAACGCCATGTCGTTCGACGAGGCCAATGCGGCGTTCCGCGACGGCAAGGCGGCGATGCTGGTGACCTGGCCTTCCTTCGCCAACAAGTTCCTCGACGAGGATACCAGCCCCTTGAAGGGCAAGTGGCACCAGGTGTCGTTCCCCGGGCCGGGCTATCCGCAGCTCAGCCAGTGGCAGCTGTTCATGGTCGATACGGCGCCCGACAAGGCGGTGGCCTGGGACTGGATCAAGACCTTTGCCGGCCCGGAAAATGCCGCGGCCAATTACAAGAAGTATGGCATCGGCTCCCCGTGGAAGGCGCTCTATGACGATCCGGAGCTGAAGGCGGCCCACACCCATGACTGGCCGGCCAAGCTCGCCGACCTGCCGCGGGCGCAGAACCCGGTACTATCAGGGGAGGCGTTGGATTTCCTCAACAACACGCTGCAGGATGTCGCCAACGGCCGCGTCTCGGCAGAAGACGGCATCGCCAGCATCAACCAGGCCTGGGCCAACTTCCCGGTCCCGGCAACGCTGCTGGAAGTTGCCGGGAGTGTCGGGGCGGTGGCGGCGGAGTAGGGGTATTGACCACCGGCGAAGGCAGTCTTCCTCCCTTCTCCCCTCAGGGGTCGCGGGACGAGGGCGTAGCCCTCGCCCGGAGGTGGCGCGGCGGACGACGGCGAGGCCGTCGCCGCGGGCCGGTTGAGGGGTGAGGTGGCTCAGCATGCGCTCGCTGAGAGGCTGAACCCCTCACCCTAGTTTCGCTGCGGACCTCACGGTCCTAGCTGCACTACCCTCTCCCCTCAGGGGAGAGGGGCGGACGGGGCGAGAACTTGGCCCCACCCACCGGCTGTCATCCCAGCGAAAGCTGGGACCCATTTCTCCACTTGCGCCCGCTGCGAGTTGGGTCCCAGCTTTCGCTGGGATGACACCGAGTTTGGGGTGAGTGCGGCGGGTCTATTCGACCAACGCGCCGCCACCAGCGGTGGGTTGAGGGCGCCGCCGGTGGCCCGACAAGCAACCGCGGAGGCACCACCTCCGCGTCACACTTCAGAGCAGGGCAGGGTATGTGGGTTTCGCGAACGGTTTGGGGCTTTGCCGATTGGCTCGAGAGTAAGATCGGCGAGCGCGGCATTCTGATCGCTTTCATCGTGCCGGCCGTGGCGATCGTGGTGGTGGCGCAGTTCTATCCGCTGCTCTACTCGTTCTACATTTCGCTGGTCGATTGGACGCTGTCGCGCTCCACCGAGCCGGGCGATTTCGTCGGGCTCGCCAACTACACCAAAATGGCGAGCGACAGCGTGCTGATCCAGGCCGTCGGCCGCACCATCTGGTTCGGGCTTGCCAGCACCGCGGCGCAGATCGTTCTCGGCTTCATCCTCGCCTACCTGACCATGGGCGAGACCCTGGCGTTGCGTGTCGCCCGCACCATCCTCATTCTCCCCATGGTGATCGCGCCCGTGGCAGTCGGCACGATCTGGCGGATGATGCTCAGCGCCAGGGTGGGGCCGGTCAACCAGGTGCTGCGCAACCTCGGCATCCCCACCCCCGACTGGCTGGGCGATCCGACCCTCGCCATGGTGTCCATCGTCATCATCGATGTGTGGGAATGGACGCCGTTCGTCTTCGTGATCTTTGCGGCGGCTTTGTCGTCGCTGCCGTCGGAAGTCTTGAAGGCGGCCGAGGTCGATGGCGCGACGCCCTGGCAGATCCTCCGCATGGTCATCCTGCCGATGCTGGCGCCGGTGGGGCTCCTGGTGGTGATGTTCCGGCTGCTCGATGCGCTGTTGACGCTCGATATCGTCTTTACCACCACCTTCGGCGGCCCGGGCTTTGCCACCCACACGCTCAGTTTCTGGATCTACCAGCAGGGGCTGCGCTACTTCAACATCAGCTATGCCGCGGCGATTTCCTGGGCCTCGCTGATCGGCTGCATGCTGCTGGTCGCCGGCCTCCTGGTCTGGCGGGCGCGCATTTCGCGCTGGCAGAAGGAGGCCTGAAATGGCGGCAAACCTCTCGCATGCCGCAACCAGCGGCTTCGGGCCCATCGGCCGCCGGCTGCTGGTCGTCGGCATCATCCTCCTGGCGCTCTTGGTAACGCTGGCGCCGTTCTTCGTCCTCTTCGGCAACAGTTTGAGGCCCGCCGACGAGTTCCTGTCGGATAAATCCGGGCTGTGGCCCAGCCAATTGACCTTCGAATATTACGCGGCGGTGCTGAGCGCCAATGGCACGACGTTCCGGATTCTCCTCAACTCGGTGATCGTCACCGCGGCGACCACGGTGATTGCGGTTACCACCGGCTGCCTCGTCGCCTATGGGCTGGCGCGGCTGAAGCTGCCGTTCCGGCTCTCGACCATTATCGGGCTCACCTTCCTGATCGTCAGGTTCTACCCAAAGATCACCATCGCCATCCCGTATTTCGTGCTGATGCGCGATTTCGGCCTGCGCGATACCTATGCGGCGGTGGTCATCGCCCATGTCAGCATGACGCTGCCGATCGTGGTGTGGCTGATGCTGGCGTTCTTCGAGGATTTTCCGAAGCAACTCGAGCAGTCTGCGATGATGGATGGCTGCGGCATCCTCAGGCGGTTCTTCTCGATCGTCCTGCCGCTCACCGTGCCGGCCATTGCCACGGCGGCGCTGCTCACCGCGTTCTTTTCGTGGAACGAGTTCCTCTTCGCCTCCGCCGTCGGGCCGCTCAACGCCAAGACGCTGCCGGTCGAAATCTCCGGCTTCATCACCGACAAGGGCACCGTCTGGGGGCCGATGTCGGCCATGGGCACTGTCATCGTGCTGCCGGTCATGGTGCTCGCGCTCATCGCTCAACGCTATCTCGTCCGCGGTCTCACCGCCGGCGCCGTCAAAGGCTGAAAATGGCAGGTTTGATCCTCTCCAACGTCTGGAAGAAGTTCGGTTCGGTGGTCGCGGTGCAAGCGCTCGATCTCGAAATCCGCGACCGCGAGTTCGTGTCGTTCCTTGGGCCCTCGGGCTGCGGCAAGACCACGACGCTCAACATGATCGCCGGGCTCGAAACCCCGAGCGAAGGCCAGATCCTGATGGATGGCCTCGATGTCACCAAGGTGCCGCCGCGGCTCAGAAACTTCGCCATGGTGTTCCAGGGCTACGCGCTCTATCCGCACATGACGGTGGCCGACAATATCGGCTTCGCACTGAAGGTGAGGAACCTCGACAAGGCGGAGATTGCGAAGCGGGTTGCCGACGCGGCCGAGCGGCTCGAGCTCAAGGAAGTCCTCGGCCGCTATCCGCGTCAGCTCTCGGGCGGGCAGCGCCAGCGCGTGGCGCTGGGGCGGGCGTTCGTGCGCGACCCGCATGTGTTCCTGCTCGATGAACCCCTCAGCAATCTCGATGCGGTGCTCAGGGTGCAGACCCGGGTGGAATTGAAGCGCCTGTTCGCCGATCTCGATACCACGGCGGTCTATGTGACGCATGACCAGGCCGAGGCGATGACGATGAGCGATCGCATCGCGGTGTTCCGCCACGGGGTGCTGCAGCAATTCGCCAGCCCGCTCGATATCTACCGCAACCCCGCCAACCGGTTCGTCGCCACCTTTGTCGGCAGCCCGCCAATGTCGGTGGTCGAAGCGACGCTCGGCGACGACAACCAGCTGCGGGCCTTCGGCACCAGCATCGCGCTGCCCGAGGCGGTGCTCGGGAAGCTCAAGGTGGGAAAGAGCTATGACTTGGGGTTGCGCGCCGAGGATCTGGTGCTGGCGCCGGATGGGCAGCTGAAGATGCGGGTCGATCTGGTCGAGCATTTGGGCGCCCAGACCATCGTTCATCTCTCGTCGTCGCAGGGGCGGCTGATCGCGCAATCGAGCCCGACCGAGCCGGCCAAGGCCGGCGACATGGTCGGCATCCGGCTCGATCCGGCAGGGCTTTACCTGTTTGACCGGCAGAGTGGGGCGGCTATCGTCACCCCCGGCCTGATCCGGCAGAACTGAGGGAACATGGGACGGCTCGACGGCTTAGCGGCGATCGTCACCGGCGCCGCCGGCGGCATCGGCAGCGCCATCGCGGCGCGCTTCCGGGCCGAAGGCGCGCGGGTGGTCGGCCTCGATGCGAAGCGGGCCGACGGGCTCGACGGGTTCGTCGCCTGCGACGTGGCGGATGGGGCGGCGGTGGACGCTGCCGTGGCGGAGGCGGTGGCGCTGTTGGGCAGCCGGCTCGATATCGTCGTCACCGCAGCGGCGCTGACCGGCGGCCGTGCAGCATTTCCCGATGTGAGCGATGACGAGTGGCAGCGCTATATCGATGTCAATCTGAGCGGCAGCTTCTATGCCTGCCGTGCGGCGGCGCGGGCGATGATATCAGGCGGCCGCGGCGGTTCGATCATCACCATCGGCTCGATCAACGCGCTGGCCGCAGAAGCGGGGGCACTGGCTTATGTGGCGTCGAAAGGCGGGGTTGGCATGCTGACCAAGGCCATGGCGGTCGATCTGGCCCGCCACCGCATCCGCGCCAACATGATCGCCCCGGGCCCGGTGACCGTGCCGCGCAACCGCGAGCTGTTCGAGACGCCGGGGTTCCGCCGGGGGTTTGCAGCGACCATCCCGATGGGCGCGGCGGCCGAGGCGGAAGATGTCGCCAATGCGGCGGTGTACCTGGCGGAGCCGGGCTCGGCGATGGTGACGGGGACCACGCTGGTGGTCGATGGCGGAATGCTGGCCCGGGTGCCGACGTTTGGCGGAGACGACTGAAGCTGGCAGTCGTGCTGGAGGGCACAGTTGCTGCCCAATACTCGGTGTCATCCCAGCGAAAGCTGGGACCCAACTATCAGCTGGCGCAGGCTGTGAAATGGGTCCCAGCTTTCGCTGGGATGACAGCCGGTGGGTGGGGAGGTTTCGTGCCTTCTACCGGCCGTGCCACAGCGCCCCCTCGCCCCTTTGGGGAGAGGGCTGGGGTGAGGGGCGCCAAGCGCGCCGGACCAGGCAGATCAGCTGACAGCCGCTCATCCGGTGTGCTTGGCTACCCCTCACCCTGACCCTCTCCCCAGAGGGGAGAGGGGACGTGGGCGGCACCGGCAGTGCCAGACGCTACCGCCCCCGCGCCCGTACCGATTTCCGCTGGACCAGCGTCCCCGGCAGCAGTGCCGAATGCTCCGCCGTCACCGCTTCCCCATCGCGTCGGGTCAGCAATCGGACCGCCGCTTCGATCATTGGCTCCACCGGTTGCGCGAAGGTGGTGAGCTCGTAAGTCGGCCACCCCGCCAGCGGGATGTTGTCGAAGCCGACCACCGAGATATCCTGCGGCACCGAGAGCCCCAGCCCGAAGCGCAGGGCGTCCATGCCGCCGAGCGCCATGATGTCGTCGGCGAAAAAGATCGCGTCGGGGCGGGTGCGGCCCAGTTCGAGCGCTGCGGCATAGCCGCCTTCATAGGTATATTCGCCGGTATCGAGCCGGCCGAACAGCGGCACGCCCAGCTCTTCGAGCCCCTGGGCAAAGCCGCGGCCGCGCGCTACGGAGGTGGCCGAGTGCGGATGGCCGCCGACAAAGGCCGGGCGCTTGTGGCCCATCTGCACCAGATGCTGCGCCACGGCACGGCCGCCCGCTTCGTTGTCGCAGGAGACGCTGGGCAGGTCGAGCTCGGGGATGGTGTAGCTGAACGGCAGCACCAGCCGGCCCGCATCGGCCCAGCGGCGCGCCATCTCGGCCGAAATGGTGCCGGTCATCACGACGATCGCATCGACATTATATTGCAGCAGCAGCGGCAGCTGGCTGTCGATCTGCTGGCCGGAGGGGACGCTGAACAACAGCGTCTGCAGCCCCATCTGCTGCAGCCGGCGGGCCAGCGGCTGCAGGATCGAAACGTAGAATGGGTTGGTCATGTTGGCGGTGACGATGCCGACAATGCCGCTGCGCCGCGTGGTCAGCGAGCGGGCGATGACATTGGGCTGGTAGCCCAGCTCGCGCGCCGCCTCGAGCACCTTGGCGCGCATCTTGGGGGAGATGGTGGCGCCCTCCGAGAATGCGCGGGAGATGGTCGATTGCGAGATGCCGAGCGCCTTGGCGAGTTCGCGCCCGGTCAGCGGCGCACGCCGGCCGGCATCACTCTCGTCCGCGCTGTCATCCGTCATCGAATAATCCTTGGGTGGCCGCCGCTGCATACCGATGCAGGACGTTTACAGCATGCTGCCGGCAACCACCAGAGATGGGGCCGAGGCACGTGCCCGAGCCCCCGGAAAAATCCCCGCGGGAGCAACGTGGTTCAATGTTGCATCCGGATGCAGCCTGATGTTTGATGGAGGCAGCGGCGGACTGAGGAGACCGGGTTTTGACGACAGACGATATTGTGGCGCGCTGGGGCCTGAGGCCGGTGATCAACGCCTCGGGCACCATGACGGTGATCGGCGCCTCGAGTGCGCGGCCCGAGGTGATCGAAGCGGTCAGGTCGATCCTGCCGCGCTTCGTCGAAATCGATGCGTTGCAGCAGGTGGCGAGCCGCACCATCGCCCGGCTCTGCGGCGCCGAGGCCGGGTTCGTCACGGCCTCCACCGCGGCGGGGATTACCCTCGCTGTCGCCGGAGCGATGACCGGCCTCGATCGCCCTGCCATCGCCCGGCTGCCCGATGCTTCCGGCCTGAAATACGAGGTGGCGGTCATGGCCGGGCACCTCATTTCCTATGGCGCGCCGGTCGAGCAGGCGGTGCGGCTTGCCGGGGCGGAAGTGGTCAGCGTGGGGCAGGCGACCTCGGTGGCCGAATATGAGCTCGAAGCGGCGCTCACCGAGCGGACGGCGGCGGCGCTCTATGTGATCTCGCACCACGCGGTGCAATACGGCATGCTCGGCCTCAGACGGTTCAGCGAAATTGCCCATGCGCACGGTGTGCCGGTCATCGTCGATGCGGCGGCCGAATATGGGCTCAGGCGCTTCATCGAGGAGGGGGCGGATATCGCGCTCTATTCGGCGCACAAGTTCTTGCGGGCGCCGACGGCGGGGATCGTTGCCGGCCGGCGCGACCTGGTGCGGGCGGCCTATCTGCAGAATGGCGGCATCGGGCGCGGCATGAAGGTGGGCAAGGAAGGCATTGCCGGTACCATCGTGGCGCTCGAGGCCTGGGAGACCACCGACCACGCGGGCCAGCGCGCAGCCGAGGCGCAGCTTCTCGCCCTGTGGCAGGCGGCGCTCGCCGGGCGGCCCGGCGTCACCGCCAGCATCGTTGCCGACCCGACCGGCAATCCGGTGGATCGGCTGGGGGTCAGCATCGATCCGGCGCTCGCCAAGACCACGGCGTGGAACCTTACCAGCCTTCTGGCGGCGGGCACCCCGTCGGTGGCGGTGCGGGCCGAGGCGCTGGAGCATGGCTATTTCGAGCTCGACCCGTGCAACCTCGACGCGGCTGAAGCGAAGGTCGTCGCCGCGGCGCTGGTGGCCGTGCTCGAGGCCAGCCTTGGCGGCGGCGTGCCGATGACCTCCTATGCCGAATGGTTCTCGGCACGTGAGAGCGAGATCTGGGATATCTGATGAGCAGCACACAGCAGCGGGTGGTGAGCACCCGCCTCAGCACCGATGTGGCGTTCGACGGGCCGGGCAAGCGCCATGGCTATATCCGCCTGCCGCAATCCACCCATGAATCCGCCTATGGCTTCGTGCCGATCCCGCTGGTGGTGATAGCGGGCCGGCCGGGGCCGACGACGCTGCTCACCGCCGGCAACCATGGCGACGAATACGAGGGCGAGGTGGCGCTCAGCAATCTCTGCCGCAACCTCGAACCTGAGCAACTGACCGGGCGGCTGATCATCCTGCCGACGCTGAACCAGCCGGCGGCGGTGGCCGGGCGGCGGGTGTCGCCGCTCGATGGCGGAAACCTCAACCGGGCCTTTCCGGGCGATCCGGGCGGTGGCGCGACGGCGCAGATCGCCAATTATGTCGAGCAGGTGCTGATGCCGCTCTGCGACACCGTCTGCGACATGCATTCGGGCGGCAGCTCGCTGCATTACGTGCCCTCGGTGGTGACGGCGCGCTGGGCCGATGCCGAGCGCTTCGAACAGTCGCTGGCGCTGGTGCGGGCGTTCGGCGCGCCCGCGGCCTATGTGCTCGATCCGCCCGGGCCGGACGATCCGACGCTGCTCGGCGCCGCCGGCCGCAAGGGCAAGCTGTTCCTCGGCACCGAGCTCGGCGGCTCCGGCGCACTGAGCGCCACGACGCTCGGCGTCGCCGAGGCCGGGTTGCGGCGCTTGCTGGCGCATCTGGGGCACCTGCCGGACGATGGCACGCCTGGGCATGAGACACGCATCCTGGTGGTCGGCGGGGCGGATTACTTCGTCCATGTCGATGATGGCGGGGTGTTCGAGCCGCTGGTCGAACTCGGCGACGAAGTGAGCGCCGGGCAGCCGGCAGCACGGGTGCACTTTCCCGAGCGGCCGTGGCTCACGCCGCTGGTGCTCACCTTCCAGCGCAGCGGCATGGTGCTGTGCAAGCGGGTGCCGGCGCGGGTGAAGCGCGGCGATTGCCTGTTCCATGTCGGCACCGATCATGAACCTCGATGACGACCTGCACCTCCTGATGAGCGGCGGGCTGGGGTTCGATCTCACCGATCCGCTCGATTGCAACGTCTACCTGGTGCGCGCCGGCGACGGCTGGCTGATGTTCGATGCCGGGGCAGGGCGGAGCGCCGCCGCGGCGCTCGATGGGCTGGACGGCATCACGATCAAGGCGCTGTTCCTGACGCATGGACATGCCGACCACTCGGCCGGCGCGGCGGCGGTGCGCCGACGGCTGGGGGTGCCGGTGCTCGCCGGCGCCGCGACGGCCAAGATGGTGGCGGCCGGCGATGAGGCGGCGATCAGTCTGGTAGCGGCGAAGGCGGCCGGGGGGTATCCCGCCGATTTCGCCTATGCGGCCTGCCCGGTCGACCGGGTGCTCGATGATGGGGAGCAGGTGGCGTTCGGCGCGGTGACGGTGACCGCGGTGGCGACGCCGGGGCATAGCCACGATCACATGAGCTATCTGGTCGAGGTGGGCACCCGGCGGATGCTGGTGTCGGGTGATGCGCTGTTCCACGGCGGCAAGGTCGGGGTGCAGGACGTCTACGACTGCAGCGTGCCGCAGATCTGCGCCTCGGTGCGGCGGCTCGCCGGCCTGGAGTTCGAGGTGCTGTTGCCGGGGCACGGGGCATTTTCGCTACGGGACGGGCGGAGACATGCCGAGGCGGCGATGGGGTATGTGGCGCGGATGGCGTGTCCGCCGTCGATCTAGGGTTTCAGGCTGCACGGCACTGGCAGTCGGGACGCCCTCTCCCGCTTGCGGGGGAGGGGGGACCACGCGAAAGCGTGGTGGGAGGGGGGTGCCCCACGCTCTGATCTTAGGTGCCCCACGCACCGACGGTGGGCGGATGGGGCAGGGCCGGTGTCTGCGTGAGCAAGCGGGAAGATCGCTGACACTATTGTCCGGATACATCGCTGACAGTTTTCACGGTGTTGGGGGCTGGTCGAGCTGGTCCGAACCTTGAGAGT
>NZ_LMEA01000003.1 GCF_001425235.1 Devosia sp. Root413D1
GCAAAACCCAACTGCCCTGTCCGCTTGATCGCCATCGGTCATCAACTCCGCTCTCCATAGTCACGGAATCACACCTGCAGAATTATGCAACAGGCCCCTTGAGGGAGAAGGTGCCCGAAGGGCGGATGAGGGGTATCGCAACCGCAGGTTGTGCGATCGGAGCGTAAGCGACGAGCGACTGAGCGTCTCGCCGCCCCCTCCACCAGCTTCGCTGGTCCCCCTCCCCCGCCATGCGGGGGAGGATTACGGAGAGGGCGGTGCGGGAGAGCCCGCCCTAGCTATTCCCCACCCCCGCGACGAACCCAGTCACCACGCCCCAGTCGACCAGCGAGCCGATGGTCGCCGACGCACCCGCCGCCAGCGGGGCCTTGGCGATCTTGCCGACGCCGTACTGGGCTTCGATGCCCATACCGGTGACAAAGTCGTAATCGCCGTCCTCGAGCGTGGTCGGGCGCGGCATCTGGCCGAGCGCATAGGCCAGCGCCCCCTGGCCGCAGAGGAACACCGGCTCGACATCGATCCCCGCCGCGCCGGCGCCCTTCAGCAGCAGGCGCTGGGTGATCTCGGGGATCTCGACATAGATCACCCCGTCATAGACCAGCGCACCGCCGGTAAAGAGCGGGTTGGTCTTGGTCGGGTCGCCCCCTTCGCGGTTGCGGGCGTCGCGGTTGGCGGCCGTCATCACCGGGTCGGCCTTCAGATCGCGGAAACCGCGGGCGCCGACGAAGCAGACGAACCATTCCTGGTCGCCCTCGGCTTCCATATAGGGGCTGATCCTGGGCCGGCCGTTATAGACGCCGGGGTTGTTGGGGTCGACGCCGGTCTGCTTGGCCTGGTCCTTCAGGAGGCTGCCGACCGCCGCCGACATCTTGTCGGCGGCCGCGTCGACATTGCCCACGGCGGTCGCGAAGGTGGTCGAGTAGTTGGAGAGCGCCGAGCCGAACACCACGCGGTCGGGGTTGGCGGTGACCCAGGCATTCTTGTTGCCGGCGGTGGCCGCCGACCACTTGATGCCGTTGACGCGGTTGCCCGGGTTGCCGAAGCGGCCGGCCTGCATCGCCGAAGTGGGGATCGACAGCAGCGCATCGACCAGGTCGTCACGCACGATCCGCTTCGACCAGCCGCGCAACAGGCTGCGGGCCGTCGAGCGCACCGAGAACGAGCTCTCCTTGTTCTGCGCCCGGTTGTTGGCCACCGCGTTTCTGGCCCAGTCGGCCCAGAGCGGCATGCCGTAACTGTCGATCTGCTCTTCGTTGCCGCGCAGCGTCCCGGCGCCGACGCCATCGCCCGAAAGCTGGGTGACGAGCGGCACGCGGATCTCCTTGCCGTCGGCTTCGAGATCCGACATGCGCACGATCACCGAGGTGGAATCGTCGCCCATATAGGCATCGAAGCGCGACGAGCGCAGGAAGTCATAGGCGACATCCTGGCGGAACTTGATCACTTCATTATTGGGGTGGTTGGGAGAAAGAGCCATGTCTGATGGTCCTGATGCTCAGCCGGTTACAGCGCGCTTAGCGCCGCCGGCGGGTGGTTGCCGAGAACAGCTCGGCATCGGAGGTGTCGCCGGCCGCGGATGCGGGGCCGGCGGCGGTGCCGATGCCTTGCAGCGAGGGGATATGCGGCACGGCTGAACGACGGGGGGCTTCGATATTGGGCTGGGCAGCGCCGCGCAGCTGGGCGAGGAAACGCTGCTGGACTTCGGGGTCCCGCATCGCCTCGTCGATCACGCGGTTGCGATAGGCAGCGGGGTCGCCGCCGATCTCATCTAACGCCTGACGCTTCCTGTGCCAGGCGACGAGCTCCCCATAGGGGTGGTTCGACCGCATGATCCTGAGGTAATCGGTCTGCACCGCGGGGTCGGCCTGCATGGCCTGCCCGAGCGCGTTGTAGGCCGCCCTGACATTGTCCGACCCATGCTTTTCTTCCGCCAGGAGGCGAGAGACGCCCTGCCGCTGCTGGAACAGCTGCTCGTGGATCGGGGTGACCAGCGAGCGGCCCCATTCATCCGGGTTGTCCCAGAATTCGGGAGGCCGCGCTGCCTGTTGCTGCGGCTGCAGCTGCGCCTCGAGCCGGGTGAGCCGATGCTTCAGCTCATCCCGATCCCGCTCCGCCGCCCGCCTTGCATCGGCTTCTTCACGAAGCCGGGCAGGGGGAATGGCAGGCTCGGGCCGCGGTTCAGCGACCGGCTCGATCACCGGTTCTGCTTCGGCCACAGGCGCCTCGCCCGTGACGGTAGCGTTGAACAAGGCGGTATCGTCGACCGTTTCAGTGTCGTTCATCTCGTGTCTCCCGGACTATCGCGTCCGATTGGCGTGACCCTCACTGTCGCGGAGAGTGCAGCGAAACCGGCAGGAGGGCGCCGGCAGCCCGTTGCGCCGTATCGTGGCGCGGACGGAATTTTGTGTGTTCGGAGCGCTAGGGCCGAAACTCTTGGGAGTTGGGCACCAACTGTCCCCACCCACCGGCTGTCATCCCAGCGAAAGCTGGGACCCATCTATCCACTTGCGCTGCGGCGAGTTGGGTCCCAGCTTTCGCTGGGATGACACCGAGTTGGAGGGGCTGCAGGTGCACAAAACGTACTTCGTGTATCTGCTCGCCTCGCGGCGCAACGGGACGCTCTACACCGGCGTCACCAGCGACCTGATGGGTCGTGTCGCGCAACATCGCGAACATGTCGTTGCTGGGTTCACCAGCAAGTACGACGTCACCCGGCTCGTGCGGTTCGGGGCGCACGAGTCGATCGAGGCAGCTATTACGCGAGAAAAGCAGATCAAGACGTGGCAGCGCGCATGGAAGATTGAGCTGTTCCGGGACCTGAACCCGAATTGGGACGACTTGTTTCCGGCATTGGGCAAGGGCATCTGGTAGCCACGGAGCCATCCCACCCACCGGCTGTCATCCCAGCGAAAGCTGGGACCCAACTCGCAGCACGTGCCAGTGGATAAATGGGTCCCAGCTTTCGCTGGGATGACACCGAGTTTGGGGTGATTTCCTGTGGTTCAACCCTACCCACCCGGCCGAGCCCGCACCTCAGCCGCCTGCACTTGCAACGCCCGCCCCGCCAGCTCCAGCTGCCGGTTGGTTCGCCGTGCATCCTGTTCCTCGCGCCGGAACATGAGCTCGTCCTGCCGTTCCACCGCATCGATCCGCTGCTCCAGCCCTTCGGCCTCGCGCTCGGCGCCGATATCCTCGGCCTCCGCCATCAACTTTGCCGTCTCGGCCTCGGTCTTCCGGTTGCCCAGCGCCTTGCCCTGCAGCTCCAGCATCGCCGCCTGCTGCTGCAGCATGGCGGCCTGCTGTTCCCTGGGGTCGGGCTGTTGCGGCTTTTGCCGCGTCGCATCGCGGAATTTCTTCTTGGCCGAAGCCGGCATCGACGAGGTTTCGATCAGCACTTCCAGCGCCGCCGCGGCCACTGCCGGTTGCAGCAGCGGGCCGACGGCCTGCAGCGCCTGGCGCACCGACTCGTTGGTGTCGGCCTGCATGGTCACGGTGTCCGGCCCCTCATCGAGGATGATATCGACATCGAGCGAGCCGAGCGCATTGGTGATGGTGGGGATGCCCGTCGCCGGGTCGATCGCCAGCCGGTTGACCGAGAGCCAGTTGCCGAGGCCCTCGTCATCGGTGACGCGGATCCAGCGCTCGGCGGTCCAGAGGCTCTGCACCGCATTCCAGATGGCGCGATACACCCGCTGCTTCCAGCCGCGATAGCCGAGCAGGTACGGGCCGAGCTCCGCAATGCCAGCCTGCTGCTGCAGCGCGATGGCGCGGCCGCTCATATCCTGCACGCCCGAGCCCATCAGCGCCGGGTTGAAGCCGTAATTCTCGATCTCTTGCTTGGCCTCCTCGAGGAAGCCGAGATTGGCGTTGAGCTCGGCGCCGCGCGCCGCATCGTCGAATTGCGGCAGTTCGGCACCCACCGGCACCACCACCACGCCATCGGGGCGGGCGAGTTCGGCGCGGATCTTTTCCGGCTCCAGCCCCTGGCCATCGCGGATGACGATGCGGCGCGACTGGCTGGTGTGCAGCCCCTTGGAGCGCCGCTGGTTGATCTCGTCCTGGGCCGATTTCATGTTGCGGAAGAAGCCGTAGCGGTCGCCGTCATGGTCGACATTGGCCGAAAACATCACGTATTTGCAGAGCGTCCGGCGCTTCTCGTCGCGCAGATAACTCTCACCCTCGGCGAGGATGGCGGCGCCGGTATAGATGGCAAAGCACCACTGGTTGCCGCGCTTGTACCAGTGGTCGATCACCCGCACCCGGCGATGGTGTTCGTCGCCCATCACCCAGTTATCGTCGCTGTCGGGGTTGCTGGTAAGCTCGGAGCCCACGTCCACCGAAGCCTCGATCTCGCGCGCCTTGTCAGGGAAGGCGGCGAGCAATTCGCTCGCATCGGCCCATTTGCCGATCCCCATATAGCCCGCATCGGAGAAATCGGCGCGGGTCGAGGTCGGGTCGTAAAAGAACCCCGCGGGGTCGACCACTTCGAAGCCGATTTCGGTGTCGCCCTTGTCGCCGGCTTCCAGCGTCAGCTCGAGCCCGCCAATGCCGTCGACCGCGCCGTTGAGCCCGGCGATCGGCGATTTCTCCTGCCAGCGCTGCTCGTCGAGCACATAGCGCAGCACCGCGGTCGCGACCTCCGCGCCATCCTCATGTTTCGGCGTACGGGCATAGCCCTTGGGGTCCTGGCGCTGCCGCTCGAGCAAGCCGACCACGGCGTTGATCTTCCGCGCCATGCGGTTGTAGGTCACCACGGGTTGCTTCCGCTGGTTCAGCGTCTTGATCTGCTTCGCCGTCCAGTGTGCGCCATGATAATAGCGCCGCGCTTCCTGCTGCTCGTCGATCTCGGCGCGCTTGCCATCGAGATAACTCAGATAGTCGGCCTTGAGCCGCGCCAGCGTCCGGCCCAACGGGGCAGGGGAGGCGGCAGCCGATGCATTTGCGAGATCGCTCATCGAAACTCCTGATCAGTTTCGCAGGTCGGGTTGAAACACTGCGCCATGCCCCAAACTCGGTGTCATCCCAGCGAAAGCTGGGACCCAACTCGAAGCCCGCGCGAATGGATAGTTGGGTCCCAGCTTTCGCTGGGATGACAACCGGTGGGTGGGACAGCGATCGAACCTAACAGCCTTGTTCAACCGTCCAGTCGGACCTGCTTCCCAGCGCTTGCCCCACACTCGGTGTCATCCCCGCGAAGGCGGGGACCCAGTGGGATATTTCAGCCGCAGCGGGCGCTGCAGCATCCCACTAGGTTCCCGCCTGCGCGGGAATGACGCCGGTGGTGGGCGGCCTGCGGTGGTGCGTGCGGCCGCACGCGACCGCCCTCAATAGCTCTGCCAGTCACCCGGCCCAGTGCCACCCGTCGCCACCCTGTACCCCGTCCGCGTCTTCCCAGGCTCGGCCACCGGCTTCGTCCGCACCCAGGGGCGCGACATCGCGGCATAGCGCCAGTCGTCGGCGGCATGGTCTTCGGTGTCGGTGTCGAGATCTTCGGGCCGCGCCTGGTCGTGCTGCAGCATCGGGATAGTGCGGATCGAGTCGCGGCAGGTCGAAAAGCAATAGATCATCGGCCGGCCCTCGGGGTCGGGCTTGCCGTCTTCATCGAGGCTCGTGCCGACGAAACGCTGGCGCAGCATGTCCCAGCCGCCCATGGCGCCGCGCTGCGACACCCGCTTGTTGTCGGCGCCGCGAAAGAATATCCGCTTGTCGCCCGAGCCGAGCGTAATGCGGCTCGCGATCGAGGGCCCGCCGTCCTCGGCAAAGGCCGCCGGGTCGAGCACACCGAGCCCCACGGTTTCGGTCTCGCGCTGCGCGAGGCCCTTGCCGACCTGCTCGGCGGTCAGCTTCAGCCCCTTGTTGGGTTTGCCCGGTTCACACCCGTACCATTCGCGGTAGCGGATCAGCGCGCCGCGCGGCAGCAGCACGCCCGACACCGGGTGCCGGGTGTCGTCGCCGACGATGGCCCACCAGCCGAACGAGAATGGCCGGGCGCTGCCCCAGTCGCCGGAGCGGAACTTCGCCCAGTCCTCGGGGATGGCGAAGGGATCGATGACATGCAGCCGCGTCTGCCAGCAATCGAAGAAGGCGCCATCGACAATGTCCCAGTCGCCATGCCGCATGGCGCGGATCAAGGCGGCGCTGCCCAACCCCTCGAGCCGCGCCTCATAGGCCGGGTCCTCGGTGGTGAGCGTCGGGTTGTCCTCGAGCCGTGCCGGGATGAACTGGCGCAACATGCCGCCTTCCGCCGCCTCGGTGCGGTGGATGGCGAGCGGCGCGGCGGCATCGATAAAGGTCACTTTGACGAACTGGTGCCCGACCCCGCCGGGGTTGGCGCCACAGAGGATGCGCGGGAACCGCCCGCGGTACTTTTCCGGCACCGCAATGCCGGTCATCCGCACGCGATTGCGCAGGAACCGGTAGATCACCTCGGTGAAATGGGTCAGCTCGTCGATCAGCAGCACGTGGATCTCGGCGCCCTGGTACTTGAAGCGGTCCTTCTCGTCCTTGCAGTGGCAGAGATAGATTTTGCTGCCGTTCCAGAAACGGATCTCGTCCTCGACGATCACCACGAAGCCGCATTCCACCCACCCGGCGAGCAGCGCACGAAAGCCTGACGGGCCTTCCATGTGGTTCTTGCTCAGATCCTCGCGGATGCGCCGGAACAGATAGACCTGCAGGCCCGCGATCTCGGCGCACCAACTGATCGCCGCCTGCCGCATCAGATGCGATTTGCCACCGCCGGCCGCCCCGCCATAAAGCACCTCGGTCGCCGCCGACCCGAACGCCACCCATTGCTTGGGGTGGAGCGCAATACGCAACGCCTCGGGGCGTTTCGCGCTACTGGTCCTTCCCGCTGGCATCGGTGGGCATCCCCTCGAAGATAATCGTCGGCCGCATGCTGCCATCGGATGAACGATGGTCGACGGTGGCGTGCTTGGAATGGAGGTACGGCGCGGCCTTGTTGGCCGCATCGACGCGCTCGCTGCGCGGAATCTCGGGGTTGCGCATGATGGCGAGCAGGAAATCGAGCGGGGTCTGGACAGGGTCGGCTGGGGCGTTACTCGGCCAGGTTGTGTCCGGAGCGTCAGGGGTCGAACCACCGCTGGGCTTGTTGCCGATACGAGGCATAGGATCTCCCTGAGTCTACGGGCGCCCGACTGAGAGAGACGGCCCCCTCCCGGCCTCCCCCATAAAGGGGGAGGTGAAGAGTCGAGGCTCCATCTTGGATCGTGCCAAACGCACCAGCAGGGCACCTCCCCCATAATGGGGGAGGATGGGAGGGGGCGGTCTGCTTCAGTCAGGTCACGACGAGCACCGACCCAACCCGCCCACCCATCCCCCACCCACCGGGTGTCATCCCAGCGAAAGCTGGGACCCAACTCGCAGCTGGCGCAGGTGGATAGATGGGTCCCAGCTTTCGCTGGGATGACACCGAGTTGGAGGCGCGTGGTGTGGCCCAACCTATTTGGCAGACCAACCCCAGCAATTTCCAGACGAGCAAACCCCACGCGGTGAAACGGGATCACGCCTATCGGCTCTCCCGTCACCGTGGGCCCGGAGGCAACCCGCCGAAGCGTCCCCTCACTGTCAGCCCACATAGAGGCGGCGAAAGCTCGCTGCCTGATGCTGAAACTAGGGTGATTGGGGTGAGGGTGCAACCGCCGGGTTTGCGCTCACCACAGGTTGGGGCCGGCTGTGGTGACAGTTGCCGGTGCTCTACTTTCCACGCCCTGCATGCCACTCCCAGAACTCCGCTACGTCCCGTACCCCATGATCCATCACCGCCTCATACACCAGCGCGCTCGGGAGCTTCGGCTCCGTCGTATCGGCAGCGAGCACGTGCTTGATGGTGAGGATCACCACCCGGTCGGCGTCGGTCAGTCGCGGCAGCAGGGTGCGGAGGTGCGCCAGGTCAGGTTGGCGTTCGGGCTGGTCGACCAGCCAGATGTCGAAGGTCCAGTTGGCGCCGGCGGCGGTGCGGACGGTCAGCCCCAGATATAGCCCATCGGGGTAGTTCTGCGGCTCGGCGTTCCAGCTTCCGGCATCGTTGCGGAAGCGCACCCCGACCACCAGGTCGGTGCGCTGCATCAGCCGGGCGCCCAGCTGCGCGAAGGCGGCGAGCGTCGTGTCGTCGAGCCTCGGGCAGCTCACCGTGATGTCGATGTCGCGGCGGACCATCAGGCCCAGCGCCGAGCTGCCGACCCGGGTAGGCTCGCCGATCTCACCGAGCTGCTCGATGAGGCCGAGGGCCGCGACCACCGCATCGGCCTCCGCCTGCAACTGCTTCTGGGCAACCAGCAGATCATCCATCGCGATGTCCCTCCTAGCTCTCGAAACCGCTGCTGCTACAGCAACTCGGGCGCAAAGCCCAGCGCTGTACCGTTCGATCTCGCGGCCGGCGACCTGCGTCCAAAGTATTAGCGAAAGACCGTGCCGTTATGCTTGGCGGCCTGACTATTGCACTCGGCTATATGCTGATTGTCAGCAGTTATTCGGGCCGACCAGTGATATTGCATCGCTTCGCCTGGTGAAATGGGGTGCTCAACTCTCGTCTCTGGCGGCCAGAGTGCGGTTATGCTGCGCCAGTAATGCTGTTCTCATAACGTTCCTGCGCGGAAAATCGTAATACGTAAGGCCATTCCCGGTATGTTCCCGGTACCAATTGCACGCAGCGCGGCGTTTCACTTTCGCCTGCCGGCAGACACAAGGCCCGCTGGCGGGAGAGGGTGCGCCGACTGCGGGCTTTTGCGCTTCGTCTCACCCCTGCGAAACCCGCTCCAGCACCGCCGCTGACGCTGCGAGGTTGGCGCTCCACAGCGCCAGCAGATCGTGGGTTCTCGGCGTGCCCGCACCCGCCGGCGTTATGGCTGCCAGCGCCTCGAGCCGCGCCACGTTCTCCCGCAGGCTCTGCACCGTGGCCGCGAGGCGCTCGCGCCCTTCGGCCTTGGGCAGGGCGTCGACCAGCGCCAGTCCGGCGCTGAGTTCGATCAGGTCGAAGCTGCCGAGCGCCTGGCGCAGCAGCGTGAAGAACTCGGCTTCCCCCGCCGCGGTGGTGACGAACAGGGTCTTGCCCGGGCCGCGATTGCCGGGCGCCTCGGCCTCGACGGCGAGGATCCCCTCTTTCTCCATCTGCGTCAGCGCATGGTAGACCGAGCCGGAGTGCAGGCGGGTCCAGCTTTGGACCTGCCAATCCTCCAGCGTCTGCCGGATGGCATAGCCATGGGCGCCGCCATTCACCCGGATCGCGCCGAGCACCAGCAATCTCGTGACGTTCATCTTCACCTCGTGATTCCCGAGGGTAGACAAATTTGGCCAAAGCGTCTAGTCGGTAGCCAAATTTGGTTACCAGAGGACATGACATGGTCAGCAGCACCGAAATCCGCGCCTTCCTCCTCGGCTTCGAAGGGGTGACGGTGCAGGAGACAACGCCGGACTATTTCTTCTTTCCCGGGGCGGAGCAGAAGTTTCCCTTCGCCACCATCGTCACCCATGACGATCCCTATGACAGCGCCTCGGCGCTCGATCGCGACGGCCTGTTTCGGCTGAATTTCCCCACCGACAGGGCGAGCTTCGGGGCACTGTTTCCTGCCATCAGGAGCCGCAGGGATCTCGAGGCCGCAGCCTTCGACTACCAGGCGATCGACACGCTGTTTCCGCATCCGGTCTATGGCCGCATGCGTTGGGTCAGCGTGATCAACCCCGAACGCACCTGGGCCCAATGCCGAGGCCTGCTCGAGGCGGCACGCCAGCTGCAAGAGTTGCGGCCCGACAGCTGGTAAGGCAATCCTCGCGAGATGCCGCCTTGACGTATACAGACAGGTCTGTCTAACTACTGGCGACAGTGGCCAGCCCGTGAGGCAAGAGATGGCATCCCGCAAAACCACACGCTCCGAGACCACCGGCCTGCGCGAGTTCCTGAGCCTCGAGCAGCAGCGCGCCTGGCTCGAGGGCGCGCCGCTCGATGATGCCGACGAGCGCCAGGAATCGGTCGAGCTGCGGTTCAAGTATCTGCCGCGCTACCACAAACTCCTCGGCCGTCCACAGGCGGAGGAGGTACTGAACCTCCTCGCTACCTATGGCCGGGAATGCCTGCCCATGCCGCGCCGTACCGAGCGCTACTGGTGGTCGGTGTCCTGCCTGCCCTCGACCTCCGACAAGCCGCTGGTGCGGGTCAATGCCAGCTGGATGGAGTTCTTCACCCTCTATGCCGATGGTGACGGCGTGCGCGGGCGGTTCATCCTGCATCTGAGCGATTTCACCACCGATGGCTCAGTGACGCCGGAGCAGCTCGACGAGAGCCTCGTGGAGCAGGGGGCCCTCGTACCGGAAGATGTCGGCTGGTTCTTCCCCAATGGAGCCGACATGTTCGGCATCAAGGTGCGCGGCGCCGCCTCGCTGCACAAGATGCTCGCCAGCCCGCACCTGCTGCGCGCCATCCGCCGCTTCAACCTCACCCACATGAACCGCGGCCGCAACGCCTATCAGGCGAGCCACAGCTACAGCGTCGCCGATCATATGATCGGTGGGTGAGCGGGCTGGCCTTTCCGGCTAGCACCTCAAGCGTCAGGTCGCCGCTTCGCCGCCTTCAGCTTCCCGCTGCCGCGCGACGATGCGCTCAAAGCGGGGGTCGTTGTGGAGCGGCGCCAGGGCCCAGCTCTGCTCGAGCCAGGCGGCCTTGCCGTTCCAGTTGGTCGCGACCAGCCGCTCGAGTGCGGCGAGCGCATCATCCGGCCGGCCGGCGCAGCTGAAGGCTTGCGCCGCGCAGATCCCGAGGGTCGGCAGCTCGGCCGCGGCGGCTTCGAAATGCCTGGCGAGATCGAGCCACTGGCTTGTCTTGAGATCATCGAGGTTCTCGGCATCGAGATACGCGCCGAAGGCCTCGTACTCGGCAACGATGGCAAAGCCGCTGCTGAGCGCCACGTGCAGCGATCCGGCATTCGATGCGAGGCAGTGCCAGCCCATCCGCTTGAGCCCGAGCCGCTGCGCCTCAGCGATGGCGCCGGCCACCGCCAGCCGGGCGAGGCCCTGTCGCCGGAAGCTTGGGTCGGTCCAGATCCCGACCTCGACCCGATCCCCGACCACCATGTCCTCGTGGCAATGGGCAACCACGATATCGCCCTCGACCACCTCCGCGCCGACCCCGTCGGCCATCGGGCGCAAAGCGAAGCGGTCGGCAGAGGGCGGGTGGTTCGCAACCGCGCCGAGATCGAGCGACAGCGTGACCCGTTGGTGGCGCCGCATGAAGCGGTGCGGCAGCGCCCTGTCGATCACCGGCAGCCAGGCGTCATCGGGATAGAGGTAGGCGAAGGGATGGATCGCGCCGCGCAGCGCCGCCCAATCGAGCTCGGCAAACGGGGCACCACCGAGATAGAGCCCCTCCGGCCCATCGAGCAGCACCGCGCGGGGCGAGGCGATGTCGTCGACGCGAACCCGCCCAGCTGCCGTGCCGGCCAGCACCGCCGGGACGCTGCCATGGCGTTCGGCGAGCCCCTCTAGCAGCGTCGCGACGCGCGGGTAGTCGGCGGGATCCAGCTCGGTGAACTCTTTCACCGTTCACTCCTCTGCGGGAAGGTTGGCGATTAGCCCCCATGACAGGGCCAGTCGGCAAGGCAAAAGCGAAAGCCCGCATCTGCCGCTCGCAGATCGTGACCGGTCAACGCCCGATTGCTGAACCGGGGATGATGTGGCACCGGTCCTCGAGGAGGGGAGTTCGACATGACATTGGCAGAACCGTTCCGGATCATCGCGCATCGCGGGGCGAGCGGTTATGCGCCCGAGAACACCATGGCGGCGTTCGAGCGCGCCGTGGCGATGGGAGCCACCGAAGTGGAGACCGACGTCGCCTTCACCAAAGACGGTCGGTTGCTGTTGTTCCACGATGATACGCTGGAGCGCACCACTAACGGCGCCGGGCTGCCGGAGGATTTCACGCTGGCCGAGCTCCTGGAGCTCGATGCCGGCTCCTGGCACGATCCGCGGCTCCATTGGGACCGGGATTATGCGGGCGAAAAGCTGATCACGCTCGAGCAGCTGCTCGACCGGTTCGGGACGAGGCTGACCTACCATATCGAGCTCAAAAAGCCGATGCCGGGGCTACCCGAGGCGGTGGTCGCGGCGCTCGAGGCGCGCGGCCTGGTCGAGCACGCCTTCATCTTCTCGATCCTCGACGAGACGGGGTTGCAGCGGGCCAAGGCGCTGGCGCCGCGGCTGCGTATCGCCTGGGCGCCGGAGGAACTGCTCGCTGCCGATCCGCGCGGCGCGGTGGAGCGCTGCGCCGCCAACGGCTTTTCGATGATCACCCTCAACGCCAGCAACCAGACGCGCGAACTGGTGGAACTGGCGCACCGGCTCGGCATCGAAGCGCGGAGCTCGGGGATCTCGAACCGCGAAAAGATGATCGCGGCCGCGGAACTGGGCTGCAACGGCATGACCATCAACTGGCCCGACTGGCTGCAGGACTATGTGAGGGAACAGCAGTCAGTTTGAGGGGGAGCCCACGCACGGGCGGCGCCACAGCGCCCCCTCTCCCCGCTGGGGAGAGGGCTGGGGTGAGGGGCGCCAAGGGCGCCGGATGATGCAAACCCTCACGCCCAAAATCTGTGTGCTTGGTTACCCCTCACCCTGACCCTCTCCCCAGAGGGGAGAGGGGACGCGAGTTGCAGCGACGGCCTCAAAAACTCCCACCAACCGACGCGCTTGCCTGATGCGACTGCCCATTTTCGGAATACCGCCCGTCATAGCTCGCCCCAAGCGCCAACCCGCTCGTCAGCTCGAACGCCAGCCCGCCGCCGACCCGTACCCAGCTGACATCCCCAGGCGCCCCGCTGATGGTGAAAGGCGTAGTGCCCCCGGCAAAGCTGAAAGCCGCTGTCGCGTCGGTGCCGGCAAGACTCTGCTCGTACAAAGCGCGACCCTCAAGCGACAGGGTGCCGGTCTCCAGCTCCACCTGCTGGCCCACCGATAGCCCCACGCCCGCCGCGGCTGACATGCTGCCGCTGGCCTCGGCCGTGAGGTTGAAGGCGCCGGCGCCGGTTTCGGTGAAGCCGGGATGGCTGAGCCAGCCGACGGCGAGTGTGCCGAGCGGCGCGATGCTGAAGCCATTGCCCAGCTCGAAGGCGTAGGAGGCCTCGAGCGCGAGGTTAGCCGATTGCGCCCAGTAATCGGCATGGGCGACCTGGGTGCTGTTCCCTATGGTAATCGTCCGGTCGGTGGCGACATGCGCGGCGCCGACCGAGAGCGAACCGATCAGCGTCGAAGCGCCGTCGCTCCAGCCGCCATAGGCGGCGGCCGTCAGGCTGTCGAAGCCAGTCTCGGAATTGCGCGCGGTGACGATGCCCTGGCCGTGCTGATAGCCGAGCGCCACGCCACCGAAGCCGGTGCCCGAGCCGAGATCGACCTCGTTCTCGTAGCCCAAAGCCAGCCCGCCGGTGCTCCAGCCGATCTCGGCCGCATTGCCGTCGCCGCGCAACTGGCCGGTGCTGCCGAGCGCGCCGATCCACGGACGCGCCGTGCCCTTGGTGGTGGCATCGTCGATGGCCCGGACGCCGATATTGCCGGGCTCTGCGGCGTAGCCCAGCGGTCCAGCCGCCGCGCCGGCGCCCGCGAGCCCGGCGGCAGTGCGGCGGTTGACCGTCTGGCCGAGCACGGCAAAACTCTGCTCCAGCACTTGCTGCATGGACGCATGCGCTTCGCCCGAGATGGCGTCGAGCGCGGCCGGCGCATCCTCCTCGCTCAGCCCCTGGAACAGGTCGAACCCGGCATTGCCCGCCCCAAGCGCGAACAGCGCATCGCCGGCAGCGCATTGGTTGGCGGTGCTGCCGTCGAGGCAGAAGCTCACCGCCTCCATGCTCGAGGTGAGGCGGAAATACTGCCCGTCAGAGGAACCGGTGAAGTTGAGATAGGCGAAATTGTCGATGATCTCCGGCGCTTCGGCGACCGAGAGGTTGCCGGCGGTGGTGGTGTCGATGATGGTGTAGACGAGCCCCGGCGTGTAGGTGCTGCCATCATCGGTGCCGTTGCCGGCCAGCACCCTTATCTTGGCCCCGGCAGCGATGGTCGCGGTGCCCGTGACATGGGTGATGTCGTTGTGGGTGCCCGCGGTGTTGCCGCCATCGCTCAGTTCGACTTCGTAGATCGAACCCGCGTCGAGCGTGAGCCCGCCCGTGGTCACTGCGCCGATCGAGTTGCCCGGCGCCAGCACCGCGCCATCCCCCACGCTGATCGCGCCGTACGTGCCGTTGCCGCCCAGCCGGGCGCCGCTCTCAGCCGTAACACTCGAAAGGAGCGTCCCGAGCACATTGAGCCCGCCGCCACTGACCGTGGTGGTGCCGGTAAAGCTGTTGCTGCCGCTCAGCGTCAGCGTGCCGCTGCCGGTCTTGATCAGCTGGCCCTTGCCCGCCAGCACGCCGCTGAAGGTGGTCGAGGCGTTGTTGCCGCCAAGCGTCAGCTGCGCGCTGCCGGCCGCCGTGTTCATGGTCTGCGGGTTGCCGAGCTGCACGGTGCCGGCGCCGGCGAGGCTGCCGATGGTCTGGGTCTTGTTGCTGTCGATCCTGAGCGTCGCGCCCGAGGCTACCTCATAAGCGCTGACCGCCGAGAGCACGCCAATTTCGCGCGCCCGGAGTGTCCCGGCGCTGATCAGCGTCGGGCCCTCATAGGTGCTGGCGCCATAGACGTTGAGCGTGCCCGTGCCCTTCTTGGTGAAGCCGCCCTCGCCGACCAGGCCGGGATCCATGTGGACGCTGAAAGTACCTGTGTCGATGGTGCCGCCGCCATCTTCCAGCGTGATATCGCCGGTCTGAAATCCGGAGAACAGAAATGACTGGTTGGCGGTGAGCTTCAGCGTGCCGCCATCGAAGGCCACTTTGCCGGTGCCAGTGGAGTTCAGCAGCTCCACCTGCTTGGCACTCAGTTGCCCGCCGCTTTCGAGCCGCAGCGTGGCGGTGGCCCCGACTTCGCCAGCCATCATCACGTAATCGATCACCGCCTGGCCGCCATCCGAGATGGTCAGCGTGCCCGAGGCGCCCTCGCGCATGCCGAGATAGACTTGGCCCGCTTCGACGCGCCCGCCGTCGGTCACCAGCAGCGCGCCGCCGCCTTCGAGACCGATGGTCAGGCCATCGACGCCCATCATCCAGCTGGAGCCGGCGCCGGTGACTTTGGCGGTCGCGGTGCCCTCGATGCCGAGGCCGGCGTCGACATAGCCCGTGCTGCTCTCGACCGCGGCGCCGCCGCTGACCACGAAACCGTCCTCGCCCGGGCCGGTGACGGTAACGCCGCCATACGACTTGAGCTTGGTATCCGCCCCGTCCACCGTAACGGTGCCGCGGTTGACATAGAGCGAGTTGAAGATCTCGACATAGGCGCCGTCGTTGATCTCCACCGTACCGCTGCCGTCGCGGCCGACATGCATGTCGCCTTCGTCGATGTAGCTCGAGCCGGTGCCGGTGACGACGAGCTTGCCGTCGGAACCGGGCCAATAGCCCAACCAGGTGGTGTTGGTGTTGACCGAGCCGCCATTCTGGACGGTGAGCGTGCCCTTGCCGCCATAGCCGACGAACATACCGGCGCTCGGGATCCGGGTGCTCCAGTTCGAACCGGTGCCGTCAATGGTCACGATCCCCTCCGAGCCCGCGGAATCCCCGATCAGGCCCTGGTTGCTGGTCACCGTGCCGCCCTCGAGGATTTCGAGTTCGCCATTGCCGTCCATGCCGAGGCTGAGCGTGGTCATCGAGTCAAAGCTCGAACTCGGGCCCACCACCGACAGCTTGCCGGTGCCGCCATCCATGCCGATATTGGTGTGGTAGGCTTGGAGCGAACCTTCGGTGATGTTCAGGGCGCCCTCAACGCCCTCGCCGATCCGGAGGTTGCCGGCTTCGGCCTCGCCACCGCCGGCGATCTCCGCAGCGGTCGCGCCGTTGACCACCACATCGCGCGTGTTGTCCGGGGGTGCGCCGGTCCAGTTGCCGTTGGTGAACCAGTCTGACGACACACCGCCACCCCAGTTGGCGGTCTGGGCCAGCGCCGGGCTCATGCCAAGTGCGCTCAGCGCCGTCGCCGTCAGGAGGGTAACGACCAGCAGAGCGAGGCGCGACCCGCGGTTGCGTTCGGTGCGGCAGTGCATGGATGTTCCCCCGTCCATAGGCCCACGCGCGGGCTTGGAGCCGCCGCGGGGCAGGGGGCACTATTGAGCCGATGGCCAAGCTCACATATCGCTAGAAATAGCGACAAGCCCGTAGGGGCGCCGTGCTAGAGCTTCCGTCGCAGGCGAGGCTGGGGGAGTGTTGTGGCGACAGGGTCAAAGCCCCTCAAGGTGACGATCGTCGAGGACGATGCATCGTTCCGGGGCAGCTTCGTTGCCGCGGTCGAGGCGGCCGAGGATATGCTGCTCCACGCCGCGGCCGAAAACGTCGCCCAGGCGATGGCGCTGCTCGATGGCCCGCCTTCCGATATCCTGGTGGTCGATCTGGGGCTGCCGGATGGCTCGGGCATCGAGGTGATCCGCGCCGCCCACAGCGCCTGGCCGGATTGCGGCATCATGGTCTCGACCACCTTTGCCGACGATCGCCACGTCATCCCCTCGATCGAGGCGGGCGCCGCCGGCTATCTCCTGAAGGACAGTTCGCAAAGCCGGATGGCCGACGACATCCGCACGCTCCATTCCGGCGGCAGCCCGATCAGCCCGCGTATCGCGCGAAAGATCCTGTTGCGCTTCAGGCCGGTCGAGCCGCCGGCGCAACCCTTATTGTCGCCGCGCGAGCAGCAGGCGCTCGAGCTGATCACCAAGGGCTTCAGCTATGACGAGATTGCCGAGCTGATGGGGGTGACGCGCAACACGGTGATGACCTTCGTCCGCCGCATCTACCAGAAGCTCGAAGTGTCGTCGAAAGCCGAGGCGATCTTCGAGGCGCGCAACCATGGCCTTCTATAAGCTCCTGGCGCGCTACCTCGCCGCCCTCGGCATCATCATCGCCGGGGCGGTGGTGCTGCACCTCGTCGCCCAACCGAGCGGCCTCCACATCACTTCGGCCGAGCTCGCGGTCGAAAGCACAGTCGGTTATCAGTCGCCCCCGGCGACGCTGATCCGCCGGGCCATGCCGGAGGACTGGACCCCCGTGGCGTTGCCCAATGCGGCGATCCCCAGGCTCGCCTTGTCGCAGCACGCCGATGCCGATGCGCCCGACACGCAGGTCACCTGGTATCGCGCCGTGCTGCCGCAGCCGGTGTCGCCAGCCGACAAGGGCTATCTCTATATCCCGCGCTGGAAATCCGACGGCACGCTCGCCGTCTATGTCAACGGCGAGCTGCAGTACCAATCGCACGCGAACCTGCAATGGAACGGCTCGAACCGGCCGCTGCGCATCGGCTTCGATGTCACCGAGGGGGCGCCGCCGATCAACGCCATCGTCATCCGCCTGCAGCACCTCAGGGGGATCGGCGGGGCGCTCTCCAGCCTGTGGGTCGGCGATTTCGATCAGGTCGGGCCGGCCTATATGGTGCGCAACCTGTTCCAGGCCGAGCTCTCCTACCTCACCAGCGCGGCGTTCCTTGCCAGCGGCGTGTTCTCGCTGCTGGTCTGGTTCCGGCGCCGGCAGGAGCGGCTGTACCTGTTGTTCTTCCTGATGTCGGCGGCGACCTTCATTCGCGGCCTCCACAACCATCTGGGGCTGGAGCGGCTACCGCTCAGCGACGCCTGGTTCGGCTGGTTGACGGTCAATTCGACCATGTGGATGGTGGCGATCTCGCACCTCTTCCTCATCACCGTGCTGCATGTCCGGGCGTCGTGGATCACCGCCATCGTCGGCGGCGCCACGCTGGTGCTGGGGCTCGCGACGCTGCCGTTGTTCTCGGCGGCGCTCGACCCCACGCTCACCGCGCCCTTCGCCTATGCGGCGGCCTTCGTCGTCTGCAACCTCGTAGGCATTGCCTCGATCCGCGCGGCCTGGCGCGCACAGTCGATGGAAGGGCTGGTGCTCGCCGTGTGGGTGCTGCTCACCGCCTATCTGGGCATCAACGACCTGATGCTGCAGAACAACCTCATCAGCATCGAGGGCTATTTCATCCTGCCATTCGTGCAGATCGCCCTGGTCTTTGCCTTCTTCCACCTTGTCCTCGCGCATTATCTGGGGGCGATGGATGCGGTCGAGAACTCCAATACCTTGCTCGCCGAGCGGCTCACGGCGCGCGAGGCGGCGCTGCTCGCCAGCCACGAGCGGTTGCGCGAGATCGAGCAGCGCGAATTGCTGCTGCATGAACGTCAGCGGCTGACCGAGGATATGCACGATGGGCTCGGCTCATCGCTGATCGGCGCGCTGCGCATGGTGGAGCGCGGCCGCCTCGACGAGACCGAGCTCAAGCAGATTCTGCAGGGCTGCATCGACGACCTGAAGCTCACCATCGACTCGATGGAGCCGGTCGAAACCGACCTGTTGCTGTTGCTCGGCACGTTGCGGTTCCGCCTGGAGCCGCGGCTCGAGAGCACCGGCATCAAGCTCAACTGGAATGTGCGCGACGTGCCGCCGGTGTTCTGGCTCGATCACCGCTATGCGCTGCATATCCTGCGGGTGCTGCAGGAGGCCTTCACCAACATCATCAAGCACGCCGGCGCCACCGAGGCGACGGTCAGCACCGGCGTCGCCGCCGGCGATATCGTCATTTCCGTCTCCGACAACGGCAAAGGCTTCGATACCGCCGCCCCCCGCTCCGGCCGCGGCCTCGCCAACCAGGCCCGCCGCGCCAGCGCCATGCGCGCCAAGCTCACGGTTGAGTCGGGGCCTGAGGGCACGAAACTGACCCTGCTGCTGCCGATCCGGCAGCTGGCGGAGGATGTGGCGGCGGACTGAGGGGCCGGTTCGAGCTCCCCGATAGCGCAGTCGGGACTCCCTCTCCCGCCTGCGGGGGAGGGGGGACCACGCGAAAGCGTGGTGGGAGGGGGGTGCCCCGGTCCGATCCGGATAGATCGCTGACAGTTTAGTCCGGATACATGGCTGACAGGAGGACCTGTCGATGCCGTGGGAAGCGACGTCAGTGATGGATGCG
>NZ_LMEA01000004.1 GCF_001425235.1 Devosia sp. Root413D1
CGACGCCATCGCATCGCTCAGATCGACCTGCGAGACAACACAGCCCAAACTGTCCACCATGTCTCCGAACACCCGTCCACCTTGTCTCCGGTCTGAACAGAGGGGAGGGGGGAAGATCAGAGCGCGGTGCGCGCCTTCAGCGCCTGGCTGAGCGTGCCTTCGTCGAGATAGTCGAGTTCGCCGCCCACCGGTACGCCATGCGCCAGGCGAGTAATCTTGACGCCGCTGGGGGCAAGCCGGTCGGTGATGTAGTGGGCCGTGGTCTGGCCCTCGACCGTGGCGTTGACGGCCAGCACGATCTCGGAGAACTCCGGGGCGCGACGCAGCAGGGCATCGATCGACAGGTCGTCGGGGCCGACGCCGTCGAGCGGCGACAGGACGCCGCCGAGCACGTGGTATTTCACCGCCCCTACTCCGGCGCGCTCCAGCGCCCAGAGGTCGGCGACATCTTCGACCACGATCAACAGGCCATTGTCGCGGCGCGGATCGGCGCAGATATGGCAGGGCGAGCGGGTATCGACGTTGCCGCAGGTCTCGCAGACGGTCACCGCCGCGACGGCGCGATCGAGCGCCGCCGACAGCGGGATCATCAGCTGTTCCTTTTTCTTGATCAGCTGCAGCACGGCCCGTCGGGCCGAGCGCGGCCCCAGCCCCGGCAAGCGCGCCAAGAGCAGGATCAGCTGTTCAATCTCGGGTCCGCCGTTGGCCATGGCTAGTGCACGGCAATCGGCAGTCGGCAGTCGGCAGTCGTGATGCCCCGCCGTTGCTTGCCGCACGTTTGAGAACTGTCAGGCGACTGCCGATTGCCGACTGCCGATTGCCGCATCTTCAGAACGGAAACTTCATGCCCGGAGGCAGCGGCAAGCCCGCCGTCATTTCCTGCATCTTGGCGTTCATCTCGTACTCGGCCTTGCCCTTGGCATCGTTGTGGGCGGCGAGGATCAGGTCCTCGAGCACCGACACATCGTCGGAGACGAGGCTGGGATCGATCTTCAACCCCTTCATCTCGCCCTTGCCGTTGAGCGTCACCACCACCAGACCACCGCCGGAGCGGCCTTCGACGGTCATCTCGGCGACCTTGTTCTGGAACTCCTCCATCCGCCCCTTCATCTCCTGGGCGGCCTTCATCATTCCCATCAGGTCTTTCATTCGTCGTCTTCCTCATCGCTGTCGCGGACGGCGTCCGCGTAGGCTTCGATCGGTATCTGTTCCTGCTTGACGGTGACGCGCACCGTGGCGCCGGGGAACGTCTCGAGGATGGCCTGCACCAGCGGATCCTGATGGGCCTCCTGGCGCACTGCCTCCTGCCGCTCCTCGCGCTGCTCGCGCATGGTCGGCACGTGCTGGGCGTCGGTCTTGAGGGTGATCATCCACTGCCGGTTGGTCCACAGCTTCAGCCGGGCCGACAGCGTCTGGATGATGCCCGGATCGGCATTTTCGACCAGCGCCACTTCGAGCCGGCCATCGCCGATGGAAACCGGGCGCAGGGACTGCTCGAGCGCAATCTTGACGATGACATCGCGTTTCTCCCCCGCCAGCGCGACGAGCTCGGCGTAGGTGCGCGGGTTGGCGAAGGCCTGCGGGGTAGATTGCGGGATGACCTGCGGCGCCGGAGCGGCATCGAAGCGCGGCGCCACCTCGGGCTGGTATTGCCGGGCAGCCGACGGGCCACCACCGCCGCCATTGCCGCGCGCCACCGGCGCCGATTGCGGCTGGGCCGGAGGCGGCAGGTTGCCGAGTTTGGCGATCAGCTCGTCCGGGGTCGGCAGGTCCGACGCATAGGCGAGGCGGACCAGCACCATTTCGGTGGCCTGCAGGGCGTTACCGGCCTGCTGCACCTCATCATAGCCCTTGAACAGGATCTGCCAGGTACGACTCAGCGCGCGCATGCCGAGCTTCTGCGCCAGCTGGGCGCCGCGGCTGCGCTCGTCCGGGGTCAGCGACACGTCATCGGCGGCGGCCGGGACCACCTTGATGCGGGTGACGAGGTGGGTGAAATCGCAGAGGTCGGCGACGATGGTCTGCGGGTCGGCGCCGGCGTCATAGAGCTCGCGGAGGTTGGTGAGCGCATCGCCGATACGGCCGGCCATCAGCGCCTCGAACAGGTCAATGGTCCGCGCCCGGTCGCCGAGCCCGAGCATAGCCTTGACGGTGGCCGTCGTCACCTTGCCGTCGCCGTGGCTGATGGCCTGGTCGAGCAAAGACTGGTTGTCGCGCACCGAGCCCTCGCCGGCCCGCACGATCATCGCCAGCGCCTCGGGCTCGTAGCCGATGTTCTCGCGGGCCAGCAGGTCGATGAGGTGGGCGGTCATCGTCTCGGGCGGCACGCGGCGCAGGTCGAAGCGCATGCAGCGCGACAGGATGGTCACCGGGACCTTCCTGATCTCGGTGGTGGCGAAGATGAACTTCACGTAGGGCGGCGGCTCTTCGAGCGTCTTCAGCAGCCCGTTGAAGGCCGCGGTCGAGAGCATGTGCACTTCGTCGATGATGTAGACCTTGTAGGGCGCCGATACGGGCCCGTACTTCACCGAGTCGATGATCTCGCGGATATCGTTGATGCCGGTGTTGGAAGCAGCGTCCATTTCGACCACGTCGACGTGGCGGCCCTCAATGATGGCCCGATCGTGGACGCCTTCCTTGTCGAAATCGAGCGTCGGGTGCCGGCCGGTTTCGTCCTCGTAGTTGAAAGCGCGGGCGAGGATGCGGGCCGTGGTGGTTTTGCCCACGCCGCGGACGCCGGTGAGAATGAAGGCGTGGTGGATGCGGCCCGACTTGAAGGCGTTCCTGAGCGTCTGCACCATGGCGTCCTGGCCGATGAGCTGGGCAAAGCTCAGCGGCCGGTACTTGCGCGCCAGCACCAGATAAGGCGACTTCGCCGCCGCAACGGCGGGCGCAGGGGGATCGTCGGGGAACATTCCGTCAGCCATGGCAGAGCATATAGCGAGCGCGGGCGCAGATCGCAAAAGCTCATCCCATCAAAGCGGCGATGCGCGGTCAGAAAGATGTGGGAAGTAGGAGGCTGGCAACGACCCGTGAAGGTCTCGTTGGGGCTGCTACCTTCCGGTCCTGACCCGGTTGGCGAGGAACACGTCCGCACCAACCTCCCGTCGCCTATATGGAAGAGGATCGCGGCAAACGCAAGGCCGTGCGGCGGGCGTTCTCACGGGACGGTACCGGGTGCGCAGGGCTCCGGCGTCGACGCGCCGGGACCGAAGACGGCCTGTCGCGCCCCGGCAAACTCGCCACCGCTCTCGAAGGCGATCAGATCGTCGATCGTCGCGCCGTCCAGGCCAAGGTCGCGCCGGAACTCGGGGCTCATCTGGGCGATCTGAGACATGGCGACGCGCGCCCGTCGCTTCCGCCACCAGGCTTGCAGCCAGCAGGGGGCTTTCATGATTGCGCGTCCGCGCAGCCGAAGGGGCTTATCGTCTTCATTCGGTTTCTCGTCTTGCTCGCCGCAACGAGGCGGAGCCCCCGCAGGCATCACCATGACGACGCGAGAGGGCCGCCGCTCCCTCCGATCGGATGGGCCGGATGCAACCCGCCCAGCGCGATCACCGTTATTGCGCTGGTGCGAAGTGTGGAGGCGGTGATGATCGCCAAAGGCAGCAATGACGAAACCGAAGCGCGGCGCCATATCGCGCTGCTGCAGGGCATGATCCGGCACTGGAACGTCATCGCCGACGAGTACCGCGATGCGGCGCGTGGCCGGGCTCAGGTGAGCGCACAGATGCAGCGCGAAGCCGACCGCACCCACCGGCGCATCGGCGAAGCCCTTGAGCTCTGTGACCGGCTGATCGACAACCTGCCCCCGGGCCACGACATGCGCCGCGACCTGTTCCAGATCGAATGGGCGCTGCAAGCGCTGAGCGAGAGCATCGCCATCTCGGCCGAGCAGATGGGCCCGCGGATCGAAGCCAGCCGAACCGTCGCCGGGCTCAGGTACCTGCTGAGCGCATTGAAGCAGGATGCGGGGCTCGGGGCCTAGGGTTGAGGTTCTGGCACTCGCTAGGCGTCCCACCCGGCGTCATCCCCGCGAAGGCGGGGACCCAGTGCGATCTCTCGGCCTCCACCAGCTCTGAAGTATCCCACTAGGTTTCCGCCTTCGCGGGAATGACGCCGGTGGTGAACTCAGGCGCGAGCCACCCCCCCGTCCCACCCTGAACGCATCCCTCAGACCTTGTTAACAAACTGAGGCGCATTCTAAGGACTTCACGAGCCTGAAGGAGGCTTGTCATGTTGAAGTCAGTCCGCGTCCCCCACGAACTCGTCGCGCTCAGCCAGATGCAGCGCGCCAGCATCCGCGAAGTCGGCGCGCCGCTCTACCTGCCAGCGTTCGAGCATCAGATCCTCGAGGCCGAGGCCCGTCGCGAAGAAGACAAGGCCGACGATCTCGACTGGGGCGTCACAGCTGGCGGCCTCACCGTCGGCGCCGACGAGGACGACGATTTCTACTGATACCGTCAGGCCGCTGATGCGGCCTTGTAGACGCCCAGCACGTGGAAGTGGTCGGTGAAGAACTTCAGCTCCTCGAAGGCGAGCTGCACCGACCGATCCGACGGATGTCCCTCGATATCGGCGTAGAACTGCGTGGCGGTGAACGAACCGTCGAGCATGTAGCTCTCGAGCTTGGTCATGTTGACGCCATTGGTGGCGAAGCCGCCCATCGCCTTGTAGAGCGCCGCCGGCACGTTGCGGACGCGGAAGACGAAGGTGGTCTTCACCTTACCGGCATCCGGCGCCGGTTCCTCAGGCTGTTTCGAAATCACCAGGAAGCGCGTGGTGTTGTGCGCCGCGTCCTCGATGTTCTGGGCGAGCACGCTCAAACCATAGACCTCTGCGGCGAACAGCGAGGCAATGGCGCCGACTGACTTGTCGCCCTTTTCGGCGATTTCGCGGGCCGAGCCGGCGGTGTCGACGCCGTTGATGGTCCTGAGCTTGTGCTTGGATATGAACTTGCGACACTGGCCGAGCGCCACGGAAAGCGATTGCACCGCCTTGATGTCGGAGAGGGTCGCACCGGGCACGCCGAGCAGGTTCATCTCGACGCGCAGGAAGTGCTCGCCGGTGATGAACAGGCCGCTTTTGGGGAGCAGGTGATAGATGTCGGTGATACGGCCGTAGAGCGAGTTCTCGACCGGTACGACGCCGAACTCGGCATCGCCGTTCTGCACCGCCGCAATGGTATCCTCGAAGGTGGTGCAGGGCAGCGCCTTGTCGCTCGGAAACAGCGCATGTGCCGCCGCGTGGCTGAAGGCGCCGGGCTCACCCTGGAACGCGATCTTTCTGGACATGTATTGGAACTCCGAAGCCGATCTTTTCTGGTCGCGCGGCGAGGCGGAAAGTCCTGCAACTTCTCCTCTCCCCGCGCTGTGCGGCGCCTTAATGCGACCCGGTGCGAGCCAAGTCAATGTTGAGGGAAATCATCCTGTTTCCATAGGAGCAGGATTGCGTGCGGTTGCAACGCACTTCTGCTCCAAGTGGTTGTTTTGTCGCGAGATCGAACCGGAAAGGTCTGCAACCTTTCCTGATCTCGCTCTGTTGTCGCAGTGCGCTTCTGCCCCGTTGCGCCCCATGTGGGGACAGACTATCTTCCGCCCGCGTCGGGACAGGGCTTGAAGCGCCGGGGTTGGCCAGCTATGGCCTATCGCTGTTCCGCCGTTCATCAAACCGGCGTCAAAGGCTAAAGATACCCGCGATGGATTCGTTCGAACTCAACAAGATCATTGGCGCCGTTCTCGGTACCCTCCTGTTTGTCATGGGCGTGGGGTTCCTGGCCGAGGCCATCTACCACCCGATCGAAGGTCGCGGGCCGGGCCTGACCTTGGCCGAGGCAGAGGCTCCTGGCGAGCACGGCGCAGGCGCCGCCGAGCCGGAAGCGCCGGCTGTGCCGCTGGGCGTGCTGCTGGCCAGCGCCGATGCCACCGCCGGCCAGGCCTCGGTGAAGAAGTGCTCGAGCTGCCACAATTTCGGCGAAGGCGAATCCAACAAGACCGGCCCGCTGCTTTACGGCGTCGTCGGCCGCGTCGAGGGCAGCCACGAGGGCTTCTCGTATTCGGACGGCATGCTGGCCCATAAGGCCAATGGCGACACCTGGACCTACGAGAACCTCGATGCGTTCCTGACCTCGCCCAAGACCTACACCCCGGGCACCAAGATGAGCTTCGCTGGCGTCAAGGACCCGCAGGAACGCGCCAACATCCTCGCCTACCTGCAGACGTTGTCGCCGACGCCAGTGCCGTTCCCGGCCGCGGAAGCTGCTCCGGCGGCTGAAGGCGCAGCCCCCGCCGAGGGCGCCGCCGCTCCGGCTGAAGGCGCCGCTGCGCCGGCCGCGGAGGCCGCACCTGCTGCTGAAGCTCCGGCCGCCGAGGCGCCGGCGGCAGAAGCGCCGGCTGCCAGCCATTGATCCTCGACTGAGGTCCGTTTGATTTCCGAGCCGCGCCCCTGGTGCGGCTCGTTGGTTTTTGGGGAGACGACCGATGACCTTGCTGCTGCACCTCGCCGATTTCAACGAGCGGCGCTGGGCCGACGGCTTCGCCGCCGCCCTGCCCGGCCGCAAGGTGGTGACGCGCGCCGACAGCTATGATCCGGACGAGGTGGAGTACATCTTCATCTGGAAGCCGAAACCCGATGCGTTCGAGGGTCTGCACAAGCTCAAGGCGATCCTGTCGCTGGGCGCCGGCGTCGATGCGCTGCTGCGCAACCCGTCGCGCCCCAGGGACGTGCCGATCGCCCGCTTCATGGACGAGGACCTGACGCAGCGGATGAGCGATTATGTCGTCTCGCAGGTCACCATGCACCAGCGGCTGCTGACGCGCTTCAAGCGCGACCAGGCGAAAAAGCAATGGCGGCAGCTCTACCCGGCGCCGGCCTGGGATGCCACCGTCGGCATCATGGGCCTTGGGGCCCTCGGGCTCGACGCTGCCCGGCACCTCAAGGTATTCGGCTACAAGCTTCGCGGCTGGAGCCGGACCGCAAAAGACGTCGAGGGCGTCGAAGTCTTCACTGGGCCCGAGCAGTTCGAGACGTTCCTTGCCGGCACCGACATTCTCGTCAACCTGCTGCCGCTGACGGCGGAGACGCAGGGTATCCTCAACTACGACACGTTCAGCAAACTGAAGCGCGGCGGCATCGACAACGAAGGCCCGGTGGTGATCAACGCGGCGCGCGGCGGGCACCAGAAGGAAGCCGACATCGTCCGGGCGCTGGGTGACGGCACGCTGAAGGCGGCGAGCCTCGACGTGTTCGAAGTCGAGCCGCTGCCGCAGGAGTCGCCGCTGTGGGAGATGGACAATGTCTACATCACCCCGCACATCGCCGCCGCCTCCAGCGAGCGGACCGGCGTCGCCTACTTCTCCAAAGTGATCAAGGACCACGAAGCCGGCCTGCCGCTGCCCAACGTGATCGACTTCAGCCGGGGGTATTGAGGGCAGCGCTGCCTTCCGTTCACTCCCGCCTTCGCCACCCACACCGGCGTCATCCCCGCGAAAGTGTGTTGTTCCGGCGGATTGGCGGGATGGACTCGGTGTAGAACGAGGCGTTGCCTTTGTCAGGGAGCGCTTGGGATGGATCTGAAGTTGCACGCCAAT
>NZ_LMEA01000005.1 GCF_001425235.1 Devosia sp. Root413D1
GCAGCCACCCCGCCAGCGGCAACGGTGGCAAGAACAGGTTCGCCTCGCATGTCCAGCGCGACGCCTTCCTCTACGCCTTCGTCGACAGCTACAACAAAACCCGCCTCAAATGCCTCGACTACAAGGCACCCGCAGAGCTCCTCGCCAACCTCACGGGACACAACACTTTCGCAGGGATGACACCGAGTTGGACCGAAAGATCGTGCACCCAGAAAACAAAACGGGCGCCCCGCAGGACGCCCGTTTCGAATTCCGTATCTGCCGTCCGCTCAGTGTGCGGTGCTGGTCCCGACCGCAGCGTCGAGCAGCAGGTTGCGCCAGCCGTCGATCTCCGCCTGCAGGCGCATTTCTTCGTCGGCGGTGTTCGCCGCCTGCTGGGCGGTGAGCCCGGCGGCGATCAGCCCTTCGATCTTCGCGCGGTCGAATTCGGCGATATCCTGCGCCTCTTCGGCGAGGATGGTCAGCCCCTCGGGCGAGATGTCGGCAAAGCCGCCACGCACGTAGTAGACGTGGCTGATCCCGTCATTGCGCACCACGGTCACGAAGCCCGGCTTCAGCGTGGTCATCAGCGGCGCGTGGTCGCCCAGCACGGTGAAATAACCATCGGCGCCCGGCACGGTCACCGACTTCACGGTCTCCGACAGCAGCAGCCGCTCGGGCGAGACGATTTCGAGTTTGGTGCCTTCGGCCATGGTCCTGCCTTTGGGTTGAGCTGGGTCCGCCCTGAGGCGAACCCGAGTTCGTCAGATAAGCTTAAGCCGCAGCGGCCAGCTTCTGGGCCTTCTTGACCGCATCCTCGATGGTGCCGACCATGTAGAAGGCAGCCTCCGGGAGGTGGTCGTACTTGCCTTCGACGAGGCCCTTGAAGCCCTTGATGGTGTCTTCGAGCGCCACGAAAATGCCCGGAGTACCGGTGAAGGCCTCGGCCACGAAGAACGGCTGGCTCATGAAGCGCTCGATCTTGCGGGCGCGCGCCACGGTCAGCTTGTCCTCTTCGGAAAGCTCGTCCATGCCCAGGATCGCGATGATGTCCTGGAGCGCCTTATAGCGCTGCAGAATCTGCTGCACTTCACGGGCGGTGTTGTAGTGCTCTTCGCCAACAATGTTGGCCGACAGCATGCGCGAGGTGGAGTCCAGCGGATCCACGGCCGGGTAGATGCCCTTCTCGGAGATGGCGCGGTTCAGCGTCGTCGTCGAGTCGAGGTGGGCGAACGAGGTCGCCGGCGCCGGGTCGGTCAAGTCGTCGGCCGGCACGTAAATCGCCTGCACCGAAGTGATCGAGCCCTTGTTGGTGGTGGTGATGCGTTCCTGCAGCGCGCCCATGTCAGTGGCGAGCGTCGGCTGGTAACCCACCGCCGAGGGAATACGGCCGAGCAGTGCCGACATTTCGGCGCCCGCCTGGGTGAAGCGGAAGATGTTGTCGATGAAGAACAGCACGTCCTGGCCCTGGTCGCGGAAGTGCTCGGCGACGGTGAGGCCCGACAGTGCCACGCGGGCACGGGCGCCCGGCGGCTCGTTCATCTGGCCGAACACCAGGGCGCACTTCGAACCGGCGGTCGAGCCGTTGTTCTCATGCGGGTCCTTGTTCACGCCCGATTCGATCATCTCGTGGTAGAGATCGTTCCCCTCGCGGGTGCGCTCACCCACGCCGGCGAACACCGAGTAACCACCGTGCGCCTTGGCGACGTTGTTGATCAGTTCCTGGATCAGCACGGTCTTGCCCACGCCGGCGCCGCCGAACAGGCCGATCTTGCCGCCGCGCGCGTAGGGGGCGATCAGGTCCACGACCTTGATGCCGGTGACAAGGATCTGTGCTTCCGAGGCCTGCTCGGTGAACGACGGCGCTTCCTGGTGGATGGCGCGGCGGGCCTTGGTCTGCACCGGGCCGGCTTCGTCCACCGGCTCGCCGATCACGTTCATGATGCGGCCCAGCGTCTCGTCGCCAACCGGCACCGAGATCGGCTCGCCGGTATCGACGACGGGCGCGCCGCGGACCAGGCCTTCGGTGGTGTCCATGGCGATGGTGCGCACGGCGTTCTCGCCGAGGTGCTGGGCAACTTCGAGCACCAGGCGGCTGCCGTTATTGTCGGTCTCGAGCGCGTTCAGGATCGCCGGCAGGTGACCATCGAAGGTCACGTCCACCACGGCGCCGATCACCTGCGAAACGCGGCCGACCGGCTTGCCGGAAGTCGCGACCACCGGGGTCGAAGCGGCCTTGCGGACGGCCGGGGCTTTCTTGGCGGCGGGAGCCTTGTCGGTCGCCGGGGCTTTTGCTGCAGTTGCTGCGCGGGCCATGATTTACCTCGTTCCTGCTAGAGCGCTTCCGCGCCCGAAATGATTTCGATGAGTTCTTTGGTGATCTGGGCCTGGCGCTGCCGGTTGTAGACCAGCGTCAGCTTCTTGATCATTTCGCCGGCGTTGCGCGTCGCATTGTCCATGGCGCTCATCTGCGCCCCGAAGAACGATGCGTTGTTCTCGAGCAATGCCCGGAAGATCTGTACCGAGATGTTGCGCGGCAGCAGGTCCTCGAGGATCGCTTCCTCGTCCGGCTCGTACTCGTAGTTCAGCGTGTCTGCCGCATCGGCGGCCGGCGCGTCGAACTTTGCCGGGATCAGCTGGTGCGCCGTCGGGATCTGCGCGATCACCGAACGGAAGCGTGCGTAGAACAGCGTCGCTACGTCGAACTCACCCGCCGCGTACATCGCCAGCAGCTTCTCGCCAACGGTCGCAGCGTTGGCGTAGCCCAGCGTCCGCACTTCGCGGAACGAGATCGTCTCGACGATCTTGTCGCCCAGCGTCCGCTTCAGGATGTCGTTGCCCTTGCGGCCGACGGTGAGGATCTTCACCGTCTTGCCTTCGCCGATCAGCTTCTGCGCCGTTTCACGGGCGAGACGGGCGATCGACGAGTTGAAGCCGCCGGCAAGGCCACGCTCACCGGTCGCAACGACCAGGAGGTGCACCTGGTCACGGCCGTTGCCGGCGAGCAGCGCCGGAGCGTCCGCACGGCCGGCATAGGCTGCGCCCAGCGCCGCGAGCACGTTGCCCATGCGCTCGGCATAGGGACGCGCCGCCTCGGCTGCTTCCTGTGCGCGGCGAAGCTTCGCCGCTGCCACCATCTGCATGGCCTTGGTGATCTTCTGGGTCGATTTGACCGAGGCGATCCGGTTCTTAAGGTCCTTTAGCGAGGGCATCGGGCCGCTCTACTCCCATAGCGCGGTCCGTTGGGGACCGCGCGTTGTCTTGAAGGGGTCTTACGAGAACGTCTTCTTGAACGCGTCGATGGCGGCCTTGAGCTTGGCGCGCAGGTCATCCGACAGCGCCTTCTCCTTGGCGATCGCCGCCAGCACATCCGCACCCTTGGAGCGGAGGTAGCTCAGGAGGCCCGCCTCGAACTCGCCGACCTTCGACACCGGCAGGTCGTCCAGGTAGCCCTGGCCGCCGGCAAAGATCACCGCGACTTCTTCTTCCGGCTTCAGCGGCGCGAACTGCGGCTGCTTCAGCAGCTCCGTCAGGCGGGCGCCGCGGTTAAGCAGGCGCTGCGTGGCGGCATCGAGGTCGGAACCGAACTGCGCGAACGCGGCCATCTCGCGATACTGCGAGAGCTCGCCCTTCAGCGAACCGGCAACCTGCTTCATCGCCTTGATCTGGGCGTTACCACCCACGCGGCTCACCGAGATACCGACGTTCACCGCCGGACGGATGCCCTGGAAGAACAGGTTCGTCTCGAGGAAGATCTGGCCGTCGGTGATCGAAATCACGTTGGTCGGGATGTAGGCCGACACGTCGTTCGCCTGGGTCTCGATCACCGGCAGCGCGGTGAGCGAGCCCGAACCATGCTCTTCGTTGAGCTTGGCGGCGCGCTCGAGCAGACGCGAGTGCAGGTAGAACACGTCGCCCGGGTAAGCTTCGCGGCCCGGCGGACGGCGCAGCAGCAGCGACATCTGGCGGTAGGCCACGGCCTGCTTGGTCAAATCGTCGAACGCGATCACGGCATGCATGCCGTTGTCGCGGAAATACTCGCCGATGGCGGCGCCGGTCATCGGCGCGAGGAACTGCATCGGCGCCGGATCGGACGCGGTCGCCGCGATGACGATCGAGTATTCCATGGCGCCGGCATCTTCGAGCACCTTGACGAACTGCGCCACGGTCGAGCGCTTCTGCCCGACGGCGACGTAGATGCAATAGAGCTTGTCCGTCTCCGAAGCGTTGGCGGCATGCGCCGGCTTCTGGTTCAGGAAGGTGTCGAGGATGACGGCGGTCTTGCCGGTCTGGCGATCGCCAATGATCAGCTCGCGCTGGCCGCGACCGATCGGGATCAGCGCGTCGATGGCCTTGAGGCCGGTCGACATCGGCTCGTGCACCGACTTGCGCGGCAGGATGCCGGGGGCCTTCACGTCGACGCGGCGGCGTTCCTTGGCCTTGAGCGGGCCCTTGCCGTCGATCGGGTTGCCGAGCGCGTCGACCACGCGGCCGAGCAGTTCCTTGCCCACCGGGGTATCAACGATAGCGCCGGTACGCTTGGCGACGTCGCCTTCCTTGATGCCGCGGTCATTGCCGAACAGCACGACGCCGACATTGTCGGTTTCGAGGTTCAGCGCCATGCCCTTGATGCCGCCCGGGAACTCGACGAGTTCACCGGCCTGCACGTTGTCGAGGCCGTAGACGCGGGCGATACCGTCGCCAACCGACAGAACCTGACCGACTTCGGAAACTTCCGCTTCCTGGCCGAAGTTCTGAATCTGCTCCTTGAGGATCGCAGAGATTTCCGCGGCTTTGATATCCATTATCCGACCTCTTTCATCGCGATCTTCATCGCCGTGAGCTTGGTTTTGAGTGAGCTGTCGATCATCTGGCTACCGACCTTGACCACGAGGCCACCGATCAGGCTGGGATCGACATGTTGGTTGAGCGTGACGGACTTGCCGATCTTCGCCTTGAGCGTATCGGCCAGCGTCTTGACCTGGGCCGCGGTGAGCGGCGTCGCCGAGGTCACGTCGGCATTGACTTCACCGCGGGCGCCGGCGGCGCGTTCGCGGAACGCCTTGATGATCTCGGGCAGCGCGAACAGCCGGCCGTTGCGGGCCACCACCCTGACGAAATTGCCGACCGTGGTGTGCGCCTTGGCGCGCTCCAGCACGGCATGGATGGCCTGCGCCTTCTCTTCGGTGTTGATCACCGGGGAGCGAAGGAACCGGGCAAAATCCGGGCTCTGTTCAGCCAGGGCAAGCAGATTTACCAGCCCCTGCTCGACCGCTGCGACGGAACCGTCGGCTGCGGCGAGATCGTAGAGCGCCGACGCATATGGCCGCGCGATCTGGGTAAGCACTGAATTCTGCGCTGCCAATGCCCCGTCACCCTCGTGCTGCGCAACCCGAATCCGGCCGATGGAGGCGCCGGAGGCTGCTTTCGCTTATGATTGTTCGCCGGGAAAAGCCGATAGCCCCCCGGATTTCGCGCCCCCTCTAACATGCGAGATCGGCACCCGCAAGGCACCGGAACACGAGTCTTTCGGGGAGTTTTGTCGCAGGGGCGGGCCTCGCTGATCCTCCCCGGTTCACTGGCGCTGGTCGATCGTCGACAACGACCGGTGCCGGCAGGGAAGGTGTCCCTTGTGTCACCGTTGGGCGAGGCGTATTTTTTCACCTGCTGACGTCCGTTGTGAGGTGTGAATCATGCCACTCAATCGTCGTTGGGTGATCGCCGCCGGATCGGCGGCGTGTTTTGCGGGATTGAGCCGCAGCGCACTGGCCGAGATCTTGCGCCGCGCCGCAGCGAGCGGGCTGCCGCTGCTGAGCGAGGCCTCGCTGAACGCCATGATTCCGTCGCCCGAGGAACCGGACTACGCCGAAGTGCTCGGTGAAGCGGCGCGCGACATCCGTAGCTTCCTGCGTGCGCATTTCACGGTGACGGCCGGGCAGGATGAGGAAATCGGCACCATCTCCGATGGCTCGCGACGGTTGGCCGGTGCGCTGCTCAAGCGTTCGGCCAAGGGGCGATGGCGCGTCAGCGTTCGCGTCGGCGAAATGATCGATGAGGTGAGGCGCCGCGAGGACGAACTCCGAAAAAAGAGCAAGGAGGCCGAGAACGGCGCGAAGTTCGTCAGGATCATGGGCACCGCCCCCGCCCAGTCCGGCGAGCAACCCAAAACAACGGTAGTGGAGTTCCGGCTGGGCGCGCCGCCGCCGAAGCCGCCCCCGAGGAGCCATCCTCTTCGTCATCATCGACGGACAGCGGCCCCCCGCCGCCAGATATCGACTAGCCGGCGCCCAGGACGAGGCGGCTGCCCGTGAGACGACCTGCAGGCCGTTCGCACGATCGCAAAAGATTCTGGCCCACCTCTCCCCTGAGGGGCCTGTTGCATAATTCTGCAGGTGTGATTCCGTGACTATGGAGAGCGGAGTTGATGACCGATGGCGATCAAGCGGACAGGGCAGTTGGGTTTT
>NZ_LMEA01000006.1 GCF_001425235.1 Devosia sp. Root413D1
AGCGAGCCCACCAGCTTGCTGCCGGCGCCATAGCGAAAGCCACCGACCACGCAGTCCGCCGTACGGATCCGCTTGATCTTCAGCAGCTCACGCTCACCCGCGGCGCTCCATGCCGGAAGCCCCGGCGGTGCTCCGATCGCCCGCCGGCCCTCTGGGGAGAGGGCGGGGTGAGGGGTAGCCAAGCGCGCGAAATGTCGGGGACAAGGTTGTCGCCGTGCCATTGCGGTGTTCGCTGGAGTACCGCATACGTTATCGGCCGGTGCGCCTGGCGCCCCTCACCCTGACCCTCTCCCCCGGGAGCGCTATCGCGCCCCTAGGAGGGGCGAGGGGACGCACTTTGCACTGACGGTGCGGACAGCCACCGGGACAACCCCCGAGCAACTCATTTCGAGACGCTCCACCGCCCCAGTTGCTTCATCCCGCACCGGTTCGGACGTTCCGAGCTGCGCCCAACTGACATCCTTGCCGGCGCTGCCGTGGCAAATCGGCGCGGCGAGGGGCCGCTCGGCGAGCCGGTTTTCTTCAGGTCAGATTTTTGCAGTCATAGACGGTTGCAGTCTCGCCTGGCGTAAGGTCACTCGGTGGGTCGCGCTCTGCGACGATGTTCTGGTGGAGCGGAGGGGAATTCAAATGCTGACCGATAGCGAAGATCTCGGCACTCTCTCGGCCCTTGGTGCTCCTGACGCCCCGTTGCTCGGAGAGGGCGGCGAAGCCAGGGTCTATGCTCTCGGCCATCGGCAGGTGTTGCGCCTGATGCGGCCCGGTGCTTCGCTTACGCAGCAGCGTGTCCGCGCCGAACTGCTGGCGGAATCGCAGCCGGCCGCGGCGCCATAGCTTTTGCGACGCCGGAGGTCGAGCGCCTGGTCGAGGTCGGCGGCCGGGTCGCGGTCATCGAGCGCCGGCTGCCGGGCACTCCGTTCTCGCAGGCTTTGTCCGAGGCGCAGGGCGCCGAGCGGCAGCAGCTACTACTGAGCTATCTGGAGGCAGCCAGCCAGATTGGCGATATTGCGATCAAAAGAGATTTCTTCGGCGATCTCGGTTCGGAGCGCGCCATTCGACGGCCGAGCTATCGGGACTATCTGCAGGCGCGGCTGGAGATGACGCGCTCGCTGCCGGGGCCCCTCAGTCATTTGCCGATTACAGACCTCGATGGGATCCCGGACTGCTCGTCCGGGACGTTCGTGCATTTCGATTTCTTTCCCGGCAATGTCCTGGTCGAGGCGGGGCGCGTTACTGCGGTGATTGATTTCGGCGCGACATCGATGATTGCCGATCGCCGCCTGGATTGCTGGTCGGCCGTTGCCTATCTCGATGCGGAACTGGCCCCAGAAGCCAACCTGGAGGATCGCGCCCTGGCCCTGCACTGGCTGGAGCAACGGGGATTCGGGGCAGAGTTCGCTGCCGCCAAACGGTGGATCGCCAGCTACTGGTGTTTCGCCTTTGATGATCCGAAGGTGAGCGCCTGGTGCTCGCGAGTGCTGGCGCCATAGAATGAACAGCGGCTCGGTTCGCTCGAGGATGCGCCCGCGGGGGAGACACTGCGCGACAGGGCTGTCAGCGATGAAGCGTCAGACTCCCGATCGTGCCGTTCCATAATGCACCTTATGCGCAGCGCTTGCCTTGAGGTGATCGTGACCTATATGGTCACGATAGTCATTTCTGGAGCGTCGTCGTGAGCAAGCAGAACTCCGTCCATGAGTGGACCGTGGCGTCAGCCAAAGCGCACTTGTCCGAGGTGATTTCCCGCGCGCAGGATTCGCCGCAGACCATTACCCGGAACGGCAAGGCCAGCGTGGTGATCGTTTCGATCGAGGAATGGCAGCACAAGAGCCAGCGGCAGGGGAGCCTCGCGAGCTTTCTCATGCAGTCGCCGCTCGCCGGCGCCGGGCTCGAGCTCGAGCGCGACGATGATGGCGGCCGGGATCTGCCGTTGTGAACTATCTGCTCGATACCAACGTGCTGTCCGAGCCGCAGCGGCCGCGGCCGGACCGGCAGGTGATGGCCTGGCTCGACCAGGTCGATGAGGATCGCACCTATCTCAGCGTCATCACGGTGGGGGAGATCGCGCGCGGCGTCGAGCTGCTCGATGACGGCAAGCGGAAAACCGCGCTCCGGCATTGGCTCGATGCCGACCTGCCGGCTCGCTTCGGTGCGCGCCTGTTGCCGATCGACCGGGAGACGGCGCTGGTCTGGGGCGGAGTGATGGCCGGCGCCAGGGCGGCGGGTAAGGGGTTGGGGGTGATGGATGCGTGGATCGCGGCTTCAGCCCTGCGCCATGGGCTGACGCTCGTCACACGCAACACCAAGGATTTTGCCGGGCTCGAGGTCGAGCTGCTGGATCCATGGACCGCGGCATAGGTCGCTCTCTCCCGTCAGGGGAATCGGCGAGACACCCTCGATTCCCTGAGCTGTCCCGGCGTTCGGTGGAAAGCTCTGCCGTGCCCGCCTGCACTCCGACAGGCTCTCCTGCAGCGCCTAGGTCGGCGAAAGCCCTGGAAACCGGGCGTTTGCGGCATCTCTCCACAGGCCGGCACGGCGTCGGCGAAAGATTCGTCATCTTTCGTTCATGAGGGGTGTTGACAGGAAATGGGGCTGCCCGTATACACCGCCTCGCTGACGACGCCGAGCACTAGCTGCTCCCACTGATCAGCGATTACTGAAAGGGCAGAGCTGCTGCCGGGCAACCGGAAGTAGGTTTTTGTT
>NZ_LMEA01000007.1 GCF_001425235.1 Devosia sp. Root413D1
GGCGGCAAAACCCAACTGCCCTGTCCGCTTGATCGCCATCGGTCATCAACTCCGCTCTCCATAGTCACGGAATCACACCTGCAGAATTATGCAACAGGCCCCTCTGGGGAGAGGGCCGGGGTGAGGGGCGCCAAGCACGCTGCGCCAACCCCTACCTGATCAGCTTCCGCGGCACCTTGCGCACGAAAATTTCCTCGTGCCCGTCCTCGTGCGCCCGGGTCATCCGGTGGACGCCGTCGAGGATCAGCCAGCGGCCCTTCAGCCGGGTGATCTCGATCGGGAACACCAGGCTCGCCGCCCGCACCCGCCGATATTCCTTGTCATAGCGATAGGGCGAGCGCAGCACCTGGCGGGGCGTCAGCGCATAGCGGTGCCCGTCGAGTTCCCACAGCGGCACATCGAGGTGCCAGAGCAGCTTGTCGATCGGAAACGCTTCGGACGGCAGGTCCAGCGCCCACAGCGCCTCGACGTTCCAATCGAAGGCGTACCAGTATTCTTCGATGGCCGGCGGCAGCTCGATCACGTCCCGGTCTCGCGTGTTGGCGGCTAAGCCATAGCACCGATTGGTGAAACCCGCATGACTCACGGTCGTGAGCCGGAAACATGACTTGACTAATCAGCATAGCGCGCTGATAGGTGACCCGAACAATCAACATATCTGGGTCCCGCCAATGTCCCTCAAGACGCTTGCCGCAACTGCTTTTGCGACACTCCTGCTCTCGGTGCCCGGCGCCGCTTTCGCAGAGGCTTGGACCTATGCCGATGGGTCAGGCACCACTGTGACTGTGAACCACGTGCCGACGCGCATCATCGCCAGCCAGGACGCGGCTGCCGGCTTGATCCCGCTCGGCATTCGTCCGGTCGGCATCTATGCCGACAGCGCCATCGCCGATGCCAAGGCGCTCGAAGGGCTTGACCTCACCGGCATCGAGATCATCGGCGAAGCCTGGGGCGAGGTCAGCATCGAGAAGGCCGCGGCCCTGAAGCCGGACCTGATCGTCGGTGAATGGTGGCCGCTCGACAATACCTGGAGCGGTGGGGCCGACGTGGTCAACGCCTTGAAGCCGCTGGCGCCGATCACCGGCCCGAAGCAGGGCGCTTCGATCGTCACCCTGATCGAGGATTACGAGAAGCTAGCGGCGAGCCTTGGCGCCGATCTCGCGGCTCCTGAGGTCGCCGCCGACAAGGCCGCTTTCGAGACCGCGCGTGACAAGTTCAAGGCGGCCGTTGCCACGAAACCCGATCTCTCGGCCCTTGCGGTCTGGGCCGGCACTGACGCGCTCTATGTCGCCGCCACCGAAGGTTCGTCCGAGCTGATGGATTTTGCCTCCTGGGGTCTCAAGCTGATCGACCCGGTAATTGCCGATGACCGCGGCTACTGGGAGACGCTGAGCTGGGAGAACATCGACAAGTACCAGCCCGACTTGATCCTCGTCGACAACCGCTCCAAGATCACCATGGAGACCGCCAAGGCCCAGGCCACCTGGACCACGCTGCGCGCCGCCGCGGCAGGGCAGGTGACCGACTGGCCGGCGTTCTGGCTGCGCAATTACGCCGCCTATGCCACGGAGCTCGATAAGCTCAGCGCCGCCATCGCCGCTGCCGACGTCAGCATCGGCGACTAGAGTATGTCGCCGGGCGGCACATCGGCGGGCCTGCCGCCGGCAGCCCGCGCCGGCGGCTTCGTGCTGCTGGCGGTGGCGCTCGTCGTGGTGCTGGCGCTCTCGATCACCGTCGGCGCCCGCCCGATCGCACTCAGCGACATCTGGAACGCCGTGACGGCGTTCGACCCCACGCAGACCAACCACAAGATCATTCTCGACCTGCGCCTGCCACGCACCCTGGTCGGCCTCCTGGTCGGCGCGGCGCTCGGGCTCTCCGGCGCGATCCTCCAGGGCGCGACCCGCAACCCACTGGCTGACCCCGGCATCCTCGGCATCAATGCCGGCGCAACGCTCTGCGTGGTGCTCGGCATTTCGGTGTTCGGTGTCACCCAGCTCTCCGGCTATGTCTGGCTGGCCTTCCTCGGGGCAGGGGCGGCGATGCTGGTAGTCTACCTTGTCGCCTCGCTCGGCCGCGAAGGCGCGACCCCGGTGAAGCTGGCGCTGGCCGGCGCCGCAGTCACCGCCGCGCTGACCTCGGTCACATCAGCCATTCTCATCACCAATGTCCAAACCCTCGACCAGATCCGCTTCTGGCAGGTTGGCGCACTGACCGGCCGCACCACCGACATCCTGATGCAGGTGGCGCCGTTCATCCTTGCCGGCATCGTCCTGGCGCTGCTCACCTCGCGCATCCTCGATGGCCTGGCGCTGGGCGACGATGTGGCCCGCGGTCTCGGCCTCAAGGTGCAGCGCGGTCGCGCCATGGTCGGCTTCGCCGCGGTGATCCTCGCCGGCGCCGCCACTGCTGCCGCCGGACCGATCGCCTTTGTCGGCCTCACTGTGCCGCATCTCGCCCGCGCCTTCACCGGCCCGAACTACCGCTGGATCCTGCCCTACTCGATGCTGCTGGCTCCCATCCTGCTGCTCGGTGCCGACATTGTCGGCCGCATCATCGTGCCGCCGGGCGAGCTGCAGGTCGGCATCGTTACGGCGGCGCTCGGGGCGCCATTCTTCATTGCGCTGGTGCGGCGCAGGAAGCTGGCTGAGCTGTGAGCGCCGCCTCGAGCTTTGCCCCGGTTGGCGCCGTCGTCGCGGTGCGCAGGCGCCTGCAGCGCCGCTATGGCCTCGTCGTGCTCGGCCTCGCGCTGCTGTCGCTGGCGGTGGCCAGCCTGTCGATGTCGATCGGCGACTATCCGCTGCCACTCGCTGACGTGGTGCGCTCGCTGCTCTCGCCCTTCACCGGCAATGCCGATGCGGCGAACGATTTCATCGTCCTCGGCGTGCGCTTGCCGCGCGTCATGGCCGGGCTGCTTTCAGGGGCGGCGTTCGGGCTATCCGGCATCGTTTTCCAGACCATCCTCCGCAACCCGCTCGCCAGCCCCGACATCGTCGGCATCACCACCGGGGCGAGCGCCGCCGCGGTGCTGGCGATCATCATCTTCAAGTGGTCGGGGCTCGGCGTCTCGGTGATGGCCTGCGGCGGCGCAGTGCTGACCGCGCTCTTGATCTACGGGCTCGCCTGGCGCAACGGCGTCACGCCTTACCGGCTGGTGCTGATCGGCATCGGCATGGCGGCGCTGGCCGGCGCAGTGGTGTCGTATCTCTTCACCCGCGCCCGCATCATGGAAGTGCAGGAAGCGCTGAGCTGGCTCACCGGCAGCCTCAACGGCTCGACCTTCGAGAACCTCACCCCGCTCGCCGTCGCGCTCCTCGTGCTGGTGCCGCTCGCGGCGGTGCTGTCGCGTTCGCTGCGCACGCTGCAGATGGGGGACGACGCGGCGCGGGCGCTCGGCACCCGGGTCGAGTTCTCCCGCCTCGGCCTGATCCTCGTGGCGGTGCTGCTCGCTGCTTTCGCCACGGCCGCCGTCGGCCCGGTATCGTTCGTCGCCTTCATTGCCGGCCCGATCGCGCGGCGACTGCTCGGACCCTCCGGCAATGTGCTGCTGCCGGCGGCTTTGGTCGGCGGGCTCGTCACCAACGCCGCCGATTTCGTCGCCCAGCACATGCTCGGCCGCAACCAGTTGCCGGTCGGCGTCGTCACCGGCGCACTCGGCGCCGTGTTCCTCATCTACCTGCTTGCCGCTGCCCATCGTTCGGGCCGCGGCGGCTGATTGGAGGCCCAAGATGACAGTGAACCACCAGCTCTCGGCCGCCGACCTGACGCTCGGCTATGGCGATCGTACTATCGTCGACAAGCTGAGCATCGACATCCCACCCGGCAAGTTCACCGTCATCGTCGGCGCCAATGCCTGCGGCAAGTCCACCTTGCTGCGCGGCCTGGCGCGGCTGCTGACCCCGAGCGCCGGCACGGTCTATCTCGATGGCCGCGCCATCCACCAGATGCCGACCCGCGAGGTCGCGACGCTGCTCGGCGTCCTGCCGCAGACCCCGGTAGCGCCTGACGGCATCACCGTTGCGGACCTCGTCGGCCGCGGCCGCTATCCGCACCAGGGCTGGTTCCGCCACTGGGTCGCCGCCGATGACGCAGCGGTCGCCACTGCGCTGCAAGCGACGGACACGCTCGATCTCGCCGGCCGCGCCGTCGACGAGCTCTCCGGCGGGCAACGCCAGCGCGTCTGGATCGCCATGGCGCTGGCGCAGGAAACCGAGCTGCTGCTGCTGGACGAGCCGACCACCTTCCTCGATATCAACCACCAGGTCGAAGTGCTGGACCTGTTGACCGATCTGGTGCAGCAGCGCGGCCGCACCGTGGTCGCGGTGCTGCACGACCTCAACCTCGCCTGTCGCTACGCCGACCACATCGTCGCCATGCGCGACGGCAAGATCGCGGCCTCCGGCCCGCCGGCCGAAGTGGTGACGGCAGCGCTGGTGAAGTCGATATTCGGCATGGACGCCGAAGTGTGTGACGACCCGGTGTCGCACACCCCGATGATCGTGCCGGTCGGACGGCATCGGGTGAAGCCGCGGCTGAAGGCGGCGGCGGAGTAGGGCGGGGGCTGCAGCGTGGGGCCACCCCCACCCTCATTCCCTCCCCACAAGGGGGAGGGAGGCAGATCGAGTTCGCTGCATCCTCAGTTGGCGTCTCCCTCCCCTTGATGGGGAGGGATCAAGGGTGGGGTGGGGCTGCGTCAGCCGGACGTTCAGCTAGTCCTGGCGCTCGTCGCGCCGGGCGAGGAACTCGCGCACAGCGTCCCAGAACAGTGGTTTGTTGACGGCCTCGTGGCCGACATTGGCGATGATGGAAAGCTCGCCGGCGCCGAGGTGCCGGTAAAGCCGGTTGGCTTCCTCAGCGCCACCAAGGTGGTCGCGGTCGCCCATGATCACCAGCGTCGGCGCCGAGATCGAGGCCAGCTGGCGCTCGCTGTAATTGGGCAGGGTGAGCCACAGCTCGGAGATCTGGCTGAGAAACGCCTTCCAGTAATCCGGACCATAGTGATGCATGTGCGTCACCTTGATCTGCTCGAAATACGGACCGTACTCGGCCGCAACACGGTCGAAATCGACCTTGCCCGGCGCCGGAAACCCCCAACCGTGCAGCCCCTCCAGATAGGCCTCGGTCGGCCGGCTGATCGTGCCGCCCAGCACCAGCGCTCCCGCCTTGCCCGGATGCCGGAGCCCGAATTCCAGCGCCGTCTGCCCGCCATCGCTATAGCCGATGATCAGCGGCTTCCTGAGGCCGAGCGTTGCGATGAAGCCGGCGACATCATCGGCGAACTGCGCGTAGCTCATCTTCTGGGCGGGGTTGTTGGTCCTGCCGTGTCCGCGGGTATCGAGCGCGAAGACGCGATAGCGGTCGGCCAGCCGCGGCATCGCCGCGCCCCAGGAGTCGGCGGTCGCCGTGCCCCCGTGCAGCAGCAGCAGCGGCTGCCCGCGGCCTTCCTCGAGGTAGTGCACCTCGAGGTCGCCAATCATCACGCTATGCGATTTGGCGCTCATTGTTCGTCGAGCCACTTTCCCATCAGGTCGATGATGTAGTTGGTGCCCGCCTCGCGATCGGCCATCTTGTCGAGCCCGTCGAGGAAGGCGCCGTCTTCCTTCACCACCATGCGGGTGCCGGCGGCTTCCGGGAAGAACTCGACGGTCGCCAGCGACACCGAAATGCGCGCGCCGTTCTTCAGCATCTCGTAGGTGTAGATGATGCGGTTGTCGGGCACGATGTCGCGATAGGTGACGTCGAACACATAGGTGTCGCCGCCCATCTCGGCCTCGTTGAACTCGCGGCCGCCGACGCGGAAGTCCATGACGTCCTTCGGCTTGTCGGGGCTCGGCGAGCCGAACCACTGGCGCTTGAATTCGGGATTGGACCAGGCGGAGTACACCTTGCTCGGAGCATGCTTGTACTTGCGTTCGACGGTGAAGCTGCCGTGGGCGATGGAACGTTCGGTCATTTGGGTTTCCTCTGTCTAGGCTTGGTTGATGACATTGAATTCGAGGTGGGTGACGCCGGGCGAAGCCGTGACCACCCGGGTACGGGCGAGCTCGATCTGAGCATCGCCAAGTCTGTCGAACAGGCGCGTACCGCCGCCAAGCAGCACACTGACCACCTGGACGCGGATTACGTCGGCGAGGCCGGCGCGCAGCACCTGCTGAGCGGCGGAAGCGCCCATCACCACCACGTCCTTGTCGCCTGCCGCCTCGCAGGCCTGCCGCACGGCGCTCTCCACTCCGTCTGTGACGAAGCGGAAGCTGGCGCTTTTCATCTGCTGTTCGGGCTTGGGGTTGTGGGTGAGGACGAACGACGGCACCGGGTAGGGCGTGTCGTTCCAGTGCTGCAGGCCCACATCATAGGTGCGACGGCCGACGATCGTTGCGCCGACCGTGCTGAAAGCCAGATCGATCTCGGCCGCGTCCTGGGCCTCGGTGCTGCTGTAGCTGCCATCACCCGCCTTGGTGCCGCTGCTGGCGAACATCCACTCGTGCAGCCGCTCGCCGCCGACTCCCATACCGTCGCGAACCGAGACGTTCGGGCCTGCGATGTAGCCATCGAGCGACATCGAAAAACTCAACACGACTTTGGCCATTCGATCCTCCTGGGCAAAGCTCGCCCGTTACCGGAAACGCTGCTTCCGGCCGATTGTCTCAGTTCTGTCGTCCATGACGCGCTGGTGGGGCGCTACTTCACCGGCTTGTCCGGGCCGCTGGGCAGCGCGTCGAGGAACGCCCCCAGCCGATCCAGCCGGTGCTCCCAGCCGATGCGTCGATCATTGATCCACTTCTCGGCCATGCTGAGCGCTCCCGTGTCGATGGTGCAGGTCCGCACCCGTCCCACCTTCTGCGTCGTCACCAGCCCGCTCTGTTCCAGCACTTGCAGGTGCTGCACGATGGCGGGCAGGCTCATCTTGAACGGCTCGGCCAGCTCGCTGACCGATGCGGATCCCCGGCTCAGTCGTTCGATCATTCGCCGCCTGGTCGGGTCGGCCAATGCCTGGAACATGAGATCGAGGGGCTCTGTCTCTTGGTTAAGCATGATCTTAAGTATCTTGACGCAGTGGCGCTGTCAATACCTAAGTCAATGCTTAAGTGTCTAGTTGGCTGAGATGCTGACGGCCTGAACGGTCCAGGCGCTGGGCGGCTGGTCATCGATACGCTTGACCGAAATCAGCTTGGGCGGTCCGCTCAACTGGCCAAAGTAACTGGCAAAAGCGGAGTCCGCCGCGTCGCGACCGATACCGATCCGCATGATGCCGTCGATGGGGCAGAGCCGCGTGGCGTCGAACAGGTACCACCGATCGCCGAGATAGGCCTCGAACACGGCGTGGAAATCCTGCGGGATCAGATCGAGCGCATAGGCCGAGACAAATCGGGCAGGGATGCCCAGCGCCCGGGCGAAGGTGATGCCTAGATGCGCGAAGTCACGGCACACGCCGGCCCGCAGCGTAAAAGTGTCGTAGGCCGAGGTGCTGACGTCGCTGGAACCTTCGAGATAGTCGACGTTCTCGAAAATCCAGTTGCAGATCGCCGTCACCTTTTCGTGCCCGTTGGCGATGTCGCCGAATGTGCGCCAGGCGAACCGCCCGAGTTTGTCGGACTGGCAGTAGCGCGATGGCGACAGGTGGCCGAACACGTCGAATGGCAGTGCCGCGACGGGTACCTGTGCGATCTGGCCGGGGTCGCCGACGAACGGCATCGTTTCGATATCAGCCGTGTAGCTGATCTGGTGTTGGCCGAAAGGTAGCACCATGCGGCGATAGCGATTGCCCGTCTCCGGCACCACATGCGAGTCGGTCGGCACGCCGCTCGAGATGCTGAACCGTTCGGCAAGAATATTCTGGCCGGCATTGCGCTGCGCCTCGATATTAAGGATCAGCGTCGTATCGGTCGCCACATCGTATTGCAGGCTGCAGTTCACGGAAAACTTCATCGCACCACCCAGTTGTATGCGCCTCAATTCGGGGCAGGTCGGGAAGTTCCGCGGAACCGCCGCGACAGTTCGACTGTTCTGACCAGGGGAACAAAAGCGGAAGCGGCGATGACTGTTCTGAGAGTACGCCACACCACGACGTACAGCTACGCACGGCCAGTGCGCTTTGGCCAGCACCGGGTGCTGTTCCGCCCGCGCGATAGCCACGACCAGCGGCTGCTGAGCTCGGCGATCACCGTGTCTCCGGACGCAGAGATCCACTGGATCCACGACGTGTTCGGCAACTGCATCACCGTCGCGGAGTTCGGCGAGGCGGCCAGCGAGTTGCGCTTCGAGACCGATATCATGCTGGACCACACGCCACTGACTGTGCCGCGGTTCAAGACTGAGGAGCGGGCCAAGTCGTGGCCGTTCGAGTATGACGCCGAGACGCTGCCGGACCTTGCTCCCTACATGCGGCCGCACCATCCGGCGCCAGAAGTCGAGGCGTTTGCCAGAAAGTTCGCCCATTCCGGCGTGGCGATGGAGACCGGACACCTGCTGATGACCATGACCGCCGGCATCCGGGAGAGTTTCAGGTACTCCCGCCGCACCGACCCTGGCACGCAGCTGCCGCTACAGACGCTGACCACTGGCACCGGCACCTGCCGCGACTTCGCACTGATGATGATCGAAGCTTGCCGCAGCCTCGGTTTCGCCGCGCGTTTCGTTACCGGCTACATCTATGTGCCGTCGCGGGATACGGGCATGGCCATGCGTGGCGGTGGCGCTACCCATGCCTGGGTACAGGTTTTCCTCCCCGGCGCCGGCTGGGTCGAGTTCGACCCGACCAACGGCATCATCGGCAACAAGGATCTGATCCGGGTTGGCGTCGCGCGGGAGCCGAGGCAGGCCAAACCGCTCAGCGGCAGCTTCATCGGCGACCGTGCGGATTATCTCGGCATGGACGTACAGGTGAACGTCACTGCCGATGGTGGGCGTCACAAAGTGCAGGTCGAGGCTGAGGCAGCGGGGCGGCGGCTGCGCGAGGCCAATGCAGCGAGCCTTGCCGGACAGAATTAGCCTTCCGGACCATTGCGCAGGCGGACCAAGTCGTTACACCTCGGGGCCGCAACAATCGGACTTCGGGAGAGCACGAGAATGGCCGGCAGCGTCAGGTGGGGGATATTGGCAACCGGCTGGATTGCCGAGCAGTTCGTGAAGGACCTGAACCAGCACGGCCATAAGGTGACCGCGGTCGGCTCGCGTAACCAGCAGAGCGCCGACAAATTCGCCGCCGAGTTCGGCATCCCCAAGGCGCATGGCAGTTACGAGGCGCTCTGCGCCGACCCCGATGTCGACGCCATCTATGTCGCGACGCCGCACCCGATGCATGCCGACAACGCCAGGCTGGCGCTCAACCACGGCAAGCACGTGCTGATCGAGAAGGCCTTTACCGTCAACGCCCGTGAAGCGCAGGAGATCGTCGATCTCGGCGCCGGCAAGGGGCTCGTCGTGCTCGAAGCGATGTGGACCCGCTTCCTGCCGCATATGCTGCGCATCCGCGAGATCGTCCGCTCGGGCGTCTTGGGCGAGATCCGCTCGGTGGTCGCCGACCATACGCAGGACCTGTCGGATGACCCCAAGCACCGGCTCAACGCGCTGGAGCTCGGCGGTGGAGCGCTGCTCGACCTCGGCATCTACCCGATCTCATTCACCTTCGACGTGCTCGGTGCGCCCAAAACTATCGCCGCGACTGCGCGGCTCAAACAGACCGGAGCGGATGGCACCGTCGCGACGATGTTCACCTACGAGTCCGGCGCCATCGCGCTGACGCTGTCCGGCAGCGATACTGCCGGGCGCAATATCGCCACCATCCACGGCACCGAAGGCCGCATCGAGATCGACAAGGTCTGGTACACCCCCACCAGCTTCCGCCGCTACGATGCCGGCAACAGCGTGGTCGAAGAATACATCTCGAAGGTCGAAGGCCGCGGCATGCAGTACCAGGCCGCCGAGCTCGAACGCCTCGTCGCCGAGAAGCAGACCGCCGGCACCATCCTCTCACCCTCGGAGAGCGTCGCCATCATGGCCTGCCTCGACACCATCCGGCAGCAGATCGGGCTGAAATACCCGACCGAGTGATCCGCCTTTCCCTGTTCGATTTCGCATTCGGAGGAAACTGATGAAGTATCGCTATCTCGGCCGCAGCGGCCTGTTGGTCTCGCGCCTTTGCTTGGGCACCATGACGTTCGGCAATTCGCAGTGGGGCTGCGACCAGGAGACCTCGAGCGCCATCGTCAAACGCTTCGTCGAGGGCGGCGGCAACTTCATCGATACCGCCAACGGCTATTCCGGCGGCGCATCGGAGACCATGCTCGGCGTGGCGCTGAAAGATCACAGCCGCGACCAACTGGTGATCGCCACCAAATGCTGGTTCCCAGCCGACCCGGCAGTGACCTCGCGCGGGCTGAGCCGCAAGCACATCGTCGAGGCCTGCGAGAAGAGCCTGAAGCGGCTCGATACCGACTATATCGACCTCTACCAGTTCCACGGGCCCGACCCCTACACCCCGATCGAGGAGAGCCTCCGCGCCGCCGACGACCTGATCCGCGCCGGCAAGGTCCGCTATCTCGGCTGCTCGAACTTTTATGGCTGGCAGATCGCCAAGACCAACGGCGTCGCTGCCCTCAAGGGTTATGAGCCCCTGGTTTCGGCGCAGCACCTCTACAACCTCGTCCGCCGCGACATCGAGCGCGAGATCCTGCCGGCCTGCGACGATCAGGGCCTCGGCATGATCTGCTGGAGCCCGCTCGCCGCCGGCATGCTCACCGGCAAGTACCGCGGCGAGGATAAGCCCGACGAGAAATCCCGCATCGGCCAGCAGGCGGCGATCACCCTGCCGCGCTACTGGTTCGAGGATTCGCTGAAGATGATCGACAAGGTCGTCGAAGTGGCCGGCCGCCTCGGCCGCACCCCGAGCCAGGTGGCTCTGAGCTGGCTGCTCGGCGATATCAGGGTCACCGCCGCCATCATTGGCGCCCGCCGCGTCGACCAGGTCGCCGAAAACCTCGACGCCGGCGATTTCGACTTGCCGGTGGAGGTGCGTCGGGAACTGACCGACGCCATGCCGCTGAAGCTCGGCTACCCCTACGAATGGATGGACACCAATCTGCCGGGCACGTTCGGCAAGGCGGAGCTGGAGCCCACGCACACGCAGCGGCTGCCGTAATCACCGGCGGTGCCGTAATCCTCCCCCGCSWSGCGGGGGAGGATCACTGAGAGGCCGGCGCCTCAGTTCCAGTCCGGCTCCCCGGCAAACCGGTGCCCGCTGATCCAGTCCTGATCCAGCTCCACCCCCAACCCCGGCGCCATCGACACCTGCATCTTGCCGTCCCTGACCTGCAGCGGATTGGGCGAGGCCCAGGCGAGACTATCCGCCCGCCGGGTGCACTCGATGCGCGGACAGTTGAACACTGATGCCGCCAGCTGCTGGCTCGCCGCATTCATCAGCAGCCCGCTGACATTGTGCAGCGTGATCGGTGTGCGATAGAGCGCCGCGAGGTCGGCAATCTTTTTGGTGCCGGTGATGCCGCCCGAGCTGATGATGTCGGGCTGCAGGCAATCGACCGCCTGGTGCTGGAGGAACGGCAGCGCCCCCTCCGGCAGTTCGATATTCTCGCCGGTCATGATCGGGATGTTGGTCGAACGCCTGAGCGCCAGCCAGTTCTCCGAAAAGCCCGGCTGCAGCGGGTCTTCGTAGTAGATCGGCTTGATCGCCTCCACGGCCTCGGCCACCGCGATGGCGCTCGGCGCGTCGAGCTCGTTGTGACAGTGGACGATGATGTCGATCTCCTCGCCGAGGTGCTCGCGCGCCAGCTCGTAGGATCGTCCGATCTTGCGGATATCGCCGGGCGACAGGCTCGGCGCGTATTCCTGCATCGGTATGCCGATGGCGTCGTGGATATCGACCTTGAAGGTCTTGAAGCCGTGCGGATCGGATTTCAGGTCGGCGGCCGCTTCGGCCCAGGCGCCGGCATCGGTCAAATCGAAATGCGGGCAGTGCGAATAGAGTTCGAGCTCGGTGCGGAATGCGCCGCCGAGCAGCTTGTGCACCGGCTGGTTGAGCAGTTTCCCGGCGAGATCCCAGAGCGCCATGTCTAGCCCCGAGCAGATCATGATGTGCGCCGGGCGCTGCCGGTAGGCGTAGAACAGGTTGTGGTGGTGCACCCCGATATCGAGCGGATCCTTGCCGATCAGCTGAAGATGCGGCAGCCGTGCACCGCCCTCGGCGTGGGTGAGCAGCGCCGCCCGCACCAGGTCGCCATCGAGGTCGCCGCATTCGCCATAGCCGGAAATGCCGGCATCGGTGTCGATGCGGATCAGGCAGAAGCCGCTGTCGAGCCGCAACGCCTTGATCGCGGTGATCCGCGCCTGTCCGCGATCCCCCTCCGACAGATGACCCACAGCCGACATCGAATACTCCCCTCTGTTTGCCGCTCTCTATAGCGGGGAGGGGCGGGGCGGCAAAGGCCGTCAGATGCCTCGCGCACCGCGTTCCGGGATATCGAGTCCCAGATGCGAGCGCAGCGTCGTGCCCTCGTATTCGGTGCGGAACAGCCCGCGCTGCTGCAGGATCGGCACCACATCCGAAAAGAACAGCCCGGAGCCTTCGGGGTGGTAGGTCGGCATCACCACATAGCCGTCGCAGGCGTCCGCCAGAAAGCGCTCAGCCATCTGGTTGGCGATCTGCTCCGGGCTGCCGGTCAGCGTCCAGTGCCCATCCGAGCGACCGGTGAGTTTTACCAGCTCGCGCAGCGTCCACCCGTCATTGAGAGTGAGATCGGCAAAGATCTTGTAGCGGCTCTGCCGACCCTGCACCGCCGACACATCCGGCAGCGCCTCGCGCGGGATCGGTTTGTCGAGATCGAAGCCGGACAGGTCGACGCCGGGGATATAGCTGTTGAGCTTCCTCAGCGACGCCTTGATGTCGATGAACTCGCCCAGCTCCCGCTCCGTAGCTTTTGCCTCCGCCTCGGTCGCCCCGATGATCGGGGTGATGCCGAGCAGCAGCTTCACCCGGCGCGGATCGCGGCCGGCGGCGCTGACGCGGGCCCGCATGTCGCGGGCGAATTCGAGGCTGTCCTCCAGCGTCTGCTGCGCCGTGAACACCCCCTCGGCCGTCTCGGCGGCAAAACCGCGGCCGATCGGCGAGGCGCCGGCCTGGAACAGCACCGGCCAACCCTGCGGCGGGCGCTGGATATTGAGCGGCCCGGCCACGTCGAAGAACTTGCCGTGGAAATCGGTCGGCCGGATGTCGGCGATGTCGCCGAACTGCCCGCTGGCCCGGTCGATCTTCAGCGTTTGCTGGTCCCAGCTGTCCCATAGGCGCTTGGCAATCTCGACGAACTCGGCCGCCTGGGCATAGCGCACATCCTGGTCGGGCAGGGGCGTTGCACCATAGTTCTTCTCGCCAGTGGCCGAGGTGACGATGTTCCAGCCGGCGCGGCCGCCCGAAACGCGATCGAGCGAGGCGAACTGCCGGGCCACCGTATAGGGCTCGGAGAAGCTGGTCGAAACGCTCGACACCAGTCCGACCCGGCTGGTGAAGGCCGCGAGATACGAGGTCAGCACCACCGGCTCGAAGGCGTTGAGAACCGGGTTTACCCCGAGCGCCTTGGGGTCGAGCGAGGGGATATCGGCAAAAAAGATCGCGTCGATCTTGGCCGCCTCGGCTGCCTGCGCGAACGCCACGTAGAAGCCCGGCGTATTGGCGAGCTCGATATTGCTCCCCGCTCGGCGCCAGGCGCCCTGGTGGTTGCCGCCGCCCGAAACGAGCACGGCGATGTTCATCTTGTCATGGCCGGAGGGCCGGGCGCTGGGCATCATCGAGGTCCTGGTGGAAATGGCTTGGGCGCCGGCTGCTGCCGGCGCCCGCATGCGGATCGATCCGGCGATCAGCTCTTCGGCTTGGGTTGCACCCAGTTCGAGGCGTTCTGGCCGATATTGACGCCCGGCGCTTCGAGGTTGAGGTCGGAGATGTTGTAGGCGGCGAGGATCTCGGCGTACTTGCCGTTGTCGAACAGGATCTGCAGTGCGGCTTCGATGGCACTGGCAAGCTCGGTATTCCCCTTGTCGACGATGAAGCCGATATAGAGGTCGCCCAGTTCCGGCGCCGGCACGAGGATCTGGCCCGGGTTCAGCCCGGCCGCCTCACGAAAGCGCCCCACGGCGGTGGCCGAGATATCGGCGCGCGGCAACCGGCCTGACTGGATCGCCTGGTCCTTGGCGGTGGCATCGGGGAACTCGATGAAGCTGGCCGGCTTCAGCCCCTTGCTCTCGCACTGCGACAGCGCCTTGAAGATGATGTTGGTGGTGCCCTGCACCACGCCGAGATCGCGCCCGCAGAGGTCGAACACCGTCTTGATGCTGTCCTTGTCGGCTTCGTCGATCAGCAACTGGAAGGTGAGCCGGGTGTGGTCGATGAAATCCACCTGCTCGCGGCGCAGGTCGTTGTCGCCGAGATCGCCGAGCGACACATCCGAGCGGCCTGACTTCACCCCGGCGATCAGCTGCTGGAACGGCGCTTCGGTATAGACCGGTTTCACCCCGAGGATCTCGGTCACCGCGTTGAACAGCTCGATCTCGTAGCCGGTGAACTCGGTGGTGCCTTCCTTGAAGAACGAGTGCGGCGCGTAGACGGTCGAGGCGCCGACGTTGAGCACCCCGGCATCGCGGTACTTGGCCGGCAGCAGGGCGCGGGCCGCCTCGGCTGCGGCATCCTGGGCGACGGCCTGAGCGGCGAACAGCGGCGCCGCCACGGCGAGCGTCAGGCCGGCGGCGCGTAGCCCCTTGGTTACGAGTGATGAGAGCTTGGTCACAGTCAGTCTCTTTCTTGCATGATGGGCGTTTGCCCGGTTGTTCAGGCGCGGTCGCGCCGGCCCTCGGCCGGAGCGAACCTGAAATGATCCTTGAGGAACTCGGCGGTGCGCGGCTGGCGCGGCCGGCTGAAGATCTCGCTTGCCGGTCCGTCCTCGATGATGCGGCCGGCATCCATCACCGCGATCCGGTCGCCTGCCTCCTCGGCAAAGCGCATCTCGTGGGTGACGACCACCATGGTCATGCCGTCGCTGGCGAGGGCCTGCATCACCCCCAGCACCTCGCCCACCAGTTCGGGGTCGAGCGCACTGGTCGCCTCGTCGAACAGCATTACCCTGGGGGTCATCGCCAGCGCCCGCGCGATGGCGGCGCGTTGCTGCTGCCCGCCCGAGAGCTGGCTGGGGTAGCTGTCGTGCTTGTCGGCGAGCCCGACCCGCGACAGCAGGTCCGTCGCCGTCCGCACCGCCGCCTGGCGGCTGGCGCCGAGCACCTGCACCGGACCCTCGATGACGTTCTCCAGCACCGTGCGGTGCGAGAACAGGTTCACATGTTGCGACACCAGCCCGACCCGGCTGCGGAATGCTGCAGCCTCCCGCCCGGTCCACGGCTTCAGCACGCCGTTGCGCTCGGTGTAGCCAACCCGCGTTTCGTCCAGCACCACGGCGCCGCTGTCGAAATCGGTGAGCGCATTGAGGCAGCGGAGCAGGGTGCTCTTGCCCGAGCCGGAAGGCCCGATGATGCAGCGCACCTCGCCCTGCCGGACATCGAGATTGATCCCGTCCAGCACCAGGTTGGTGCCGTAGCTTTTGGTAACGTTGCGGATACGGATCAGCGCCGGCACTTCCGCCGCGACGTGGAGGTCGGGAGGGGCGTAGTTCATCGCGCCACCCCGGCCGCGAAACGCCGCTCCAACAGGCCCTGGATGAAGGTAAAGATGATGGTCAGCGCCAGGTACCAGATGCTGGCGACGATCAGCAGCGGAATCACCTGATAGTTGCTGGCATAGATCCCCTGCGCCCGGGTCATCAGGTCGCCGACGCCCACCACCGAGACCAGTGAGGTGGCCTTCAACAGGTTGATCATGTCGTTGCCGAGCGGCGGGATGATCGATTTGGCCGCCTGCGGCGCGATCACCCGGCGGAACGCCTTGGCCCGCGTCATCCCCAGCGCGATCGCCGCTTCGACCTGGCCCGGCTGCACCGACAGCAGCCCGCCGCGAATGATCTCGCCCATATAGGCGGCCTGATTCAAGCCGATGGCAATGAGGCATGCCACCACCGGGCTCAGCAGCACGTTGGTATCGCCATAGAGCCCGATATCGGTGAACGGGATGCCGAAACCGAGCTCAGGAAAGAAGGTGCCGAGATTGTACCAGATGAGGATTTGCACCAGGAGCGGCACCGCCCGGAACAATCCGAGATAGCCCACCGCGATGGTCTTGATCAGCGGGTTGGCCGACATCCGCATCAGCGCAATCACCAGCCCGCCGACGAGCCCGATGACAGCGGACAGGAAGGTGATCAGCAGCGTCGTGACGAGGCCCTGCAGGATGATCGGCGCGGTCAGGAACTTGCCGATCGAATCCCAGCGCATCGCCGGGTTTGTGGCCACCACCGATACCGCATAGGCGGCGATCAGCCCCGCCACAGCCCAGACGAGGCCGCTCCGCACCCGATGCCAGTGGCCCGAACGCGGACGCTCCACCGGTCGATCCTCGAGCGGCACACTGCCCTGTTCGGCGATGTCTAGCGTCAGTTGCGTCAAGCCCAGCCCCCGCCGCATCCGGGAAGGATACAGTGTTGATTAAATCGACTGGATTAGTAGTCTATGTGCCGGAACCGGTCGAGGAACTCCGGCAGCGCGCCGGTCGCAGGCGACGAAAAAACCTGCCCTCGGAGAACGTCAGCTTAGGACGGACGTTTCAATCGGGACGTTTTGCGTCGTGACCAACCCGCAAGGAAGCACGCATGAACGAAGCGCATCCACGCCTCTCCATACTCATTATCGGCGGTGGCGCCAGCGGTGTGCTGCTCGCCGCGCACCTCCTACGCAGCGCCGCCGATATCCGCGTCACGCTGGTCGAGAAGCGCCCGAGCCTCGGCCGCGGCGTCGCCTATTCTACCCGCCAGCTCGATCACGTGCTGAATGTCGCCGCGCCCGGGATGAGCGCCTATGCCGATGATCCCGACCACTTCTGGCGCTGGCTGCGCGACCGGAAACTCGTCACCGAAGCCGAACGCTTCGTCTTCGTGCCGCGCCGCCACTACGGCAGCTACCTCGCCGACGTGCTGGCCGAAGTCGAAGCCACGGCGCCCGGCCGGCTCCACATCGTCCACGACGAGTGCATCGACGTCCTGACGACCGGGGCAGGGGTGGAAGCCAGACTTGGAAGCGGCGCCAGCCTGATGGCGCATGCCGCCGTACTCGCGGTGGGGCACGAAACCAACCCGGCCCGCGCCAAGGGCATTGCCGTGCGCGTCGGCTCCGACGCCGATACGCCGCTCGATCCCGATGCCCCCGTATTGCTGCTCGGCTCGGGCCTCTCGATGGTCGATGCCTGGCTGTCGCTGGCCGAAGCCCAGCATCGCGGCCCGATCACCGTGGTCTCCCGTCACGGTCTCCTGCCCAGGGCGCACCGCCAGGTGGCGCCGATCCCGCTCGAGGCGGCCGACGTGCCGTTCGGCACCGAGCTCCACTATTTCACCGCCTGGTTCCGCGACCTGGTCGAGGAGGCGGCGGAGCGTGGCGAGGATTGGCGCAGTGTCGTCGATGCGCTCAGGCCGTTCAACCAGCGGATCTGGCAGAACTGGTCGCTCGGCTCCCGCCGCCGCTTCCTCAGCCATGTCCGCCCGTTCTGGAACATCCACCGCCACCGCCTGCCGCCGGACCTCCACGCGCGACTGGAACAGGCAGTGGGGGCAGGGCAGGTCCGCCTCGTCGCCGGCACCTATCTCGATATCGAGCGGCGCGGCGCCGAGGTCCGCGCCACCGTGCGCCGCAAAGGCGCCAGCAATCTTACCTTCTTCGATGTCGCCCGAGTCTACGATTGCGGCGGCATCAGCGTCGACGTCGAGCAGTCCAGCAACCCGGCCATCCGTGCCCTCCTCGCCCGCGGCGACATCCGTCCGGATCCCCTCCACATCGGGCTCGAAGTCGACACCGAATGCCGCACCATCGACCGCTTCGGCACCCCATCCGACCGGCTGCTGGCGGTGGGGCCGCTGACCCGCGGCACCTTCTTCGAGATCGAGGCGATCCCGGATATCCGGGTGCAGTGCGCGGAGCTGGCGGGGAGGCTGACGCGGAGCGACCGACAAGGCTTCTACGCCGCGGGTCAATGAACTCTACGCGGCGCTCGGGGCCCATTGCGGTGTCGCCGACGGTGCGGCAAGGATCGTTGCCCTCACGATGAGACGAGACATGTCATTTCAGGTCGAACGCATAACCGCGAGCCATCTCGAGGGCGCTGCTGATGTCATAGTACAAGCCTACGCCGCGCCGCCGTGGAACGAGACCTGGTCGCATGAGGCCGCCATCGAGAATGTGAGCTATGTGCTTGAAACGCCGAGGTCGATTGCGCTTGCCGCGCTTCATGAAGGTAAGGTGATAGGCATCGCCTTGGGTGTGCGGCAGCGGCGTCATGCCGTCCCGGTGATCCACCTTGATGAGCTTTCGGTGTTGCCCGAGGCTCAGAGCGGCGGAATAGGGACTGCGCTCCTTTCGGCGGTTGTTGAAACGGCAGCGGCCGAAGGATGCAGCGGCGTCTGGCTGGTGTCGCAGCGCGAAGGTCCACTATCGGAATTCTATCGACGAAGCGGATTTGCCGTGGCCGGCAAGCTCGGGCTCTACTCCAGGTCGAACATAGTCTGACGTGCGGCACGTTCTTTGAGATCGAAGCGAGCCCGGATTTTCGGGGTGGAATGCGCTGAACCGGCGAGGCGTGTGCGAAGCGACCCCCGGGTCCATGGCTAGTCGCCCGATTGCTTCTGCGTCCACATTCCGAGCCGGTGCGTCACCGCCACGAGGAAGGCGATCGACCAGCCGACCATGATGATGCCGCTGAGCCCCTCAAGCGCCGCGAAAAACTGCCACGGCTCCTCGGTCTGCACCACGCCGCCGCCAATCGTCGTGAACGTTGCCGCAGCGAAGTAGAGCGCCGTGTGCACCGACGTGATCGCCCCGGTGACGACATAGATCGCGGCGTAGACAGCGATCTGCACGAGGTGCAGCACGAAGAGCAGATACACCACGAGCCCCATAATGGTGATCTGCCACGTCTGCGCCACGGCGTCCGGTCGTGCGCTCAGCCGGTTCACCAGCCGCGAGATCAAGCTCAATCCAGCAATCTGAATCAGCACCGCCGCCGTGAGGCCGACCGCCAACCAGCCGAGTTGCAGCAGAATGATCGAAGTCACCAGACCCTCCGGGGACGATCGCTATCCTGCACAGGATAGCGAAGCTGACGAGAGCTGTCCGCGACGAATGCCGAGGCCCACAAGTCTTGGAGGAAGGAGGGGAGTTGGCGCGCCCAAGGGGAATCGAACCCCTGTTCCCGCCGTGAGAGAGCGTTCACTCTGTCTATATATGTCCACCCGCGTCTACAGGAGTCCCAAGCGTTTCGGGAGTTTATGTGGCAACGCTCAGGCTTGTCCAATTGAATCTGCCCTCGTATATTGGACAAAATATTGGACAAGTGAGGGTGCCATGGCGAAGCGAGTTCGAGACTCTCAGCTGGAAAGCCGAGCTTCACGAGAAAAGCTCGAGGCTCGCGGGAAACCGTACTACCGGAGCATCGCTCAGGGGCTGCATCTCGGGTACCGGAAGAACAAGACGGGCGGTAACTGGGTCGTACGGCAATACGTTGGTCACGAAGAATACAAGGTCGAGACCATCGCCCACGCTGACGACAAGCTCGATGCCGACGGCGAACGCGTGCTCAATTTCTGGCAGGCGCAAGAGTGGGCTCGCGGAATGCATCGGCGTGTGTCGGAGACGAGCGCCGGCCCCGCTCTGACTGTCCGACTGGTACTCGATGAATATCTAGCAGCCCGAGAAGCCGCCAACCTCCGTGATGACGGCTATCGGCTGAAGCAGCACGTTCTATCGTTGCCGATTGCGGACCGACTGCTCGAAAAACTCGACGGTAGTGAGTTGTCGCAATGGCGTGCGAACCTTGGAACAAAGGGACTTAAGCCGGCGACGGTGGTCCGGATCGCAACCGACTTCAAAGCCGCGTTGAACGCCGCGATCGTACGGCACTCAAAAAGGCTACCAGGGAACTTCCCGTTGGAGGTTAAGAATGGGCTGAGGGCGCTGAGAGCCGCGGCGCCGGCCGCGCGCTCTTTGCAGGTTCTTCCGGATGCCGACATACGGGCCGTTCTGGCTGCGAGCGCTGATGTTGACGCAGAAGGCGATTGGGGCGGCGACCTCCATATGCTTTTCGTGATGCTTGCGGCGACAGGTGCGCGTTTCTCGCAGGTTGCGCGGCTCACTGTGGCCGACGTGCAAGTGGAGCAGGGGCGCATTATGGTGCCGGTGTCCTTCAAAGGGCAGGGTGAAAAGGCGACTACACATACGGCACGCAGAGTAGGGGCGGACGTACTCGCGCTGATCAAGCCAGCTCTTGCCGGACGCAAAGGGCACGAGCCGTTGTTGCGCCGCCCCCGGTGGAGGCAGACGGGCCCGGCGACTTGGATCAAGGACAGCCGCGGGCCATGGATCAATGCGAGCGAGTTAAGCCGTCCTTGGAGGGCCGTTCGGATCAAGGCTGAACTGTCCGCCGACGTTGTGCCTTATGCCTTCCGGCATTCGTCCATCGTGCGAGGCCTGCGCGAGGGACTGCCTGTTCGGCTGGTGGCGGCTCAGCACGACACATCGTCCGCGATGATCGAGAAGCACTACGCGGCGTACATCGTAGATGCGATGGACGAACTTGCGGGCCGTGCCGTTGTGCCGCTGCTGAGCGCGCCTGTGGCGCCCCTTACGCAAGTAGATGCGGCGTAACGGAGCGCCATCAGATGGGGCTGGAAGGACTACCGGGATGACCGAAAAATCGCCTCACGGCCTGAAGAAGCAGAAGGAACTGCTCCAGATGTTGCAGCGCGGCCCAGAAGCACGCCTGCCGCGTGTGGATGGGGAGGCGCTGATACAAGAGGACGATCCTGAAGTGCTGGGGGCTTACGCGCGCGGGCTGTGGCAGCAGTGGCAAGCGCTCAGCGGCGAAGGTGGAACCCCGGCCAAGAGGTATCCCAAGGAAACCATCAAGTCGGCGGTGGTCTGGCTCACTGATGCTTATGCCGATGTGGAAGAGCCCATTCCGTACGAGTTGGCGCGAGTTATCCGAGCGCTTATCCGCCCAAGGCAAAGCGCGAGCACCTCGCCCGTCCACTCGGGGAGCGAAGAAGCATACCAGGCGGCGATCATGTTCGAGGCCGCCACCCCCGATGCACTGCCGTCTGCCATCGCGCGGCACCTGATCGAACGCGGCCTGCTCGTGCGTGATGCTGGTAAACGCCAAGGTATGCAGCCTTCGCCGAAGGGGGCGGAAGCCACGGTGCGAGGCTGGCAGAAAGAACCAGACTACCAATCGAATGTCCGGCTGTATCGGCGGAAGCCAGAGGTGGAGTGAAAATCTGATCGTGTTTTCACGCTTATGAGGAGCGTGCGACGCAGATGTACACAAGCAGCATCAACCTTGTCCAAGCGGGAGCACTAACGCCTGTACGGACAACTGAAGGAGATGCTGAAAATGAATACCGATCGAGACCCGTCGATCCACGGGTTCTGCCTCCGGCAAAAAATCTCACGTTCGAGTTACTATAACCTCGTCGCCGAGGGCACTGGCCCGCGCGAGTATCGCGTGGGCAAGCTAGTCAGGATTTCCGAGGAAGCTGAGGCCGAATGGGTTCGCCAGCGCGAGGCCGAACACGCGGCGCGCGTCGTCGAGGCCGCCTGAAAACAGCTGCCGCACCCGGGGAAGGGGCGCGGCAAATCATAGCGTTTTAGGAATATAATCATGTCTACTTCCAGAATGCCGCGCCCGTCAATGGACGGCGCCTCCTCGTCGCCGGCTCGTTTCTTCCCTGATCGCGAACGCACTTACCAGGCGCTGATCGCGCAAGCCCGTGCTCAGGGCCGCCGGGTGACCTTTGAGTACGTGAGCGACTTCCTGCTCGACGCAGCGCGCTCGCAGTTGCCGCGCTCCCAGCGCCGCCGCTTCGACAGAGAACGGTCGGCCTTGGCTGCGGAGGTGCGCGCAGAGTTCGAGAAAGGGCGTGCTTCATGAACATCGCGACGCTCTCCCCGTCTGCCGAGGCACTCGGCGCCGGTGCGGCGACCGCTGCGATCGATTCGCACCTTGGCGGTTTCATCCGTTCGCACGGGCCGCCGCTCGTTGAGCAGGGGTATCCAATCGTACCGATCAAGCCGGGCACCAAACGCCCAGCCCAGAAAGGCTGGCAGAACGTCGACTACAACAGCATGGACCGTAGCCGGATGTTCACGGGCTATGGCGTTGGCGTGAAGACCGGGTCGGTGGTGGCTGTCGACATCGACAGTACGGATACCGGGGTGGTGGCAAAGATGGTCGCCTGGTGTGAGCAAAAAATCGGGCCGACGGTCGAGAGAATTGGCCGGGCGCCGAGAACGCTGTTGGTGTTCCAGACGAGCGTGCCTTTCCGGAAAACGCAGTCGAGAGCATTCACCTCGACGGATGGCGAGACGCACCAGATTGAAATACTCGGCGCGGGGCAGCAGTTCGCGGCCTACGCCATCCACCCGGACACCGGCAGACCCTACAGCTGGCCAAAGGGGGAACTCACCGGCAGGCCAGTAGGCACGTTGCCGGAGCTGACCCGGGAACAGGGGTTCCAGCTCACCGATTATTTTGAGAGCATCGCGCCTTCCGATTGGACGCTCGTCGAGAGATCGGTCGCGACCAGAAACGACGGTGGTGACCATCGCGCCGGCGAGAATCCGCATGCCGATCTCTGGCTGCTGTCAGCGGCTTTGGCGGTTATCCCGACACCGCCAGGCTTTCAGCAGTGGAACCGCGTCGCCATGGCCCTTTTCCGTGCCACCGATGGCAGCGAGCACGGCTTCGCGTTGTTCGACCGGTGGTCGCAGCGTGGGCAAAATTATGGCGGCACGCGCGAGCGGTGGGAGACCCTGGCGAGGTCACCGCCTGACCGCATCGGCGCCGGTACGATTATCCGCATTGCGAACGAAGCCGCCCCTGGTTGGCGCGAGCGAGCAGAGGCAGCGAGGAGCGAGATGGTACAACGTGACCTAGCACGGCTTACAGCCACTGCTGACGTACAGGAAGCCGGTAGCGGGCAAAGCGCCGCGAACGATGAACTAGGCCCGGGGCCGCTAGAGATAGTGAGCCTCGATACGCTCGAGGGCCTGCCCATTCCGGAGCGTCGCTGGATCGTCGAGGGCCTGATCCCTGACCGTACTGTCAGCGATCTCGGCGGCGATGGCGGCACCGGCAAATCTCTGCTGGCTCTCCAACTTGCCGTCGCAATGGCGACCGGCGGTGACTGGCTCGGGCACGCAGTTACAGAGGCGCCCGTGCTGTATTACAGTTGCGAAGACGAGGAGGACGAAATCCATCGTCGCGCCGCTGCGATCGCCCATAGCGAGGGATTGACGCTTAAGGACTTGTCGCAGCTTCACCTCATCGACCAGACTGTCGCGCTCACGACTGCTCTCGCCGCGACTGGCGAGCACCAGACGCTCACGATGACGGTCGTGTTCGATCAGCTGGTCGCCGCTGTGGCGAAGCTGAGGCCCAAGCTTGTGGTCCTCGACACGCGAGCGGATGTGTACTCTGCGAACGAGAACGACCGTGCCCAGGTACGGACCTTCGTTCAGCGCCTCAGGCAGCTTTGCCTGACGAGGGACCTCGCAGTACTGCTGCTGTCACACCCCTCGCGGAGCGGGATGAACGACGGCAGCGGGCAGTCGGGCTCGACCGGCTGGAACAACTCCATTCGCAGTCGCCTCTACCTCGATCGTCCCCCCGCGGTGGGCAATCCCGATCCCGACTTGCGCGTGTTGACGCCCAAGAAGGCGAACTACGGCCCGATGAGCTTGGAGATGACGCTGCGCTACCAAGGCGGCGTCTTCAAGCTCGTGGGGGCGTCGACCGCAGTGCCGCTGGACTGGGCGGCGCAGAACCAGCGAGATGACACACGCTTCCTCGAGTTGCTGCGTGAGGTCGCGGCGCAAGGTTTGCACGTCAATCCCTCGGGTGGGCCATATTACGCGCCGAGTATGTTCGAACAGCGCGATGGAACAGTCACCCGCCAGCGATGGCTTGCAGCAATGACGCGCTTGTTCAACCAGAACAGGATCACGGTCGTACCCGTCGGGGCGCCGTCAAGGGGCATGAAGAAGATTGTCGAGGTGGCCGCGTGACGCACCTGCCAGAGTCCCATACGGGGGGTGCGATCCCCCTGCAGTCCCGGCAGGCGAGGGCTACGAACCCCCTGCGATCACGCCCCTCCAATCCACCGCGAACCCCCCTGCGATCCCTCTGCAATCCCCCCTCTCTCCACAATCCCCCACACCCCCTTGGGGCCAAGCGGCCGCCTTGGGGGCGGCCTGGCCCCCTTCAGGGGCACCCTGCGGCGGGCACCCTGCAGCGTTGGGAATATGCGGATGGCTACGCATCCCGCTAAGGCGATACCAGGAGCGATCCGAGGACGACCCAGACAGTTGCCTCCCAACTTCCTGGTCGAGGTGAGAACGCTAGTTGGCGCCGGCTTCACAGTGCTCGAAATCGCAGAGCACTTCGGCGTGGACCGCTCCACGATGTATCGGCAAAGGAATTACGCGCCGGAATTTATGCAGTCCCTAAAGGAGGGGCGTGGCGCGTTTGTCGCATTGGAGGTCGCTTTACGGGCTCGGGAGGCTGTTGAAGCGGCCGAGCAGACGCGCCGCGCGGCCCGTGAGGCAAGAGCCTTGTTCGAGGCTGTCGAAGTGCCAGCTCCTGTGGAGGGGGCCCGTGGGGCCGTTGGCCAGGTGCGCAGCCCGGAGGAAAGCGTTGAGGGAGGGCCTACCGACAACAGCTTCAGCCCGCCGATCGAACCGCTAAGGGGCGACTATGAAGGTCCCGGCGCCGCGATTCCTATGGACGATCCGCTCGGGCGTTGGTAGCCGACTGGTTACGCAACAGATTAGTTGTACGGCACGCGTGTGCCAGTCCTCTGCCTACCTAAGGCAGAAACTTGGATGTAGTTGGATAGAGATAGACTAGCGAAAACAGTGCCTTGTGAGGTCGTCCGTTGTAATCTGTCCAAGAGTTGACCGATTAATGCGCCTCGAATGCCGCCTTACGATAACCATTTGCAACCGTACAAGTCGCCGTTGCGCGACGTCGGTTTAGCCGCGGCGCGCCGATTCCGTGAACTTGTCGTCGGTCATACGGCGGCACTCGGGCGCGAGCCGTCGGAGAGAGAGAGGATCGTCATCCGGCAAGCCAGTGCGCTCGAGGTGCAACTCAAGGAGCTTGACGAACTGTGGTTGCGCCAGGCTCCGAAAACGATAGATATTGAAGCTTGCTCGCGCCTCACCCGCACGTTGCGGCGGCATCTAGGGTCCATCGGGTTACGTGGCGCTTCAACCCGTTCGACCTCATAAAGGCGTCGTGGTTGTAGGTACTGAACCGCCGCTGGTACGGTTCCGGTATACAATGGCAGTTGCAGTCCGCATTTGGCGGTGGGTTCAAGCGGACGCAGTGTCTGAAGTGGCGTGTACCGGTGGGGGGACTTCAAGCGGCCGGAAGCTGGATCCGTAACCGCGACCCGCTCCCGGACTAGTTGACGTCGCATAGTGGCGTGGTTGAGGTTGAGAATGTCGTTGGCGATGGCGAACCCAGCGGGCCTCGTCTAGCCGCTTGCCGCTTTCGCCCAGTGTGGCAATCTGCGCTTAGGTCAGGCCGGACCATCGTCGTTGAGCCCGCAGTCCGCTACACCCACATGCATCAGCTCATGACAGTGCTGCGCGAATTTAAGAACCCTTAGGGTGAGCGTCCTCATGCCCGTTTCTGATGATTTTGAGCACGTGCCGTTGGGCCGGAGCTTTCGGGAGCTCTCCAGCTATGCCAGCGAGAGCGATGAGTCCGATTTGTCCAATGCTTTCTACGTCTCGAACGGCATCCAATGGGCGGAACTACTGCAGGACTATCGGGTGGTTGTCCTGTCGGAAGCGGGCTCGGGGAAAACGGAAGAATTTCGCACGATTGCCAAGCAGTTGCGATCGGAGGGTAGGGCCGCGTTCTTCTTGCGGCTGGAGAACATTCCGGACCATTTCTCGACCGCGTTTGACGTTGGCTCCAAAGACGAGTTCGACGAGTGGCTGGCATCAGGCGCGGAAGGTTGGCTGTTCTTAGATTCCGTTGACGAAGCACGCCTGCGCCACCCGAAGGATTTCGAATTGGCGCTCCGGCTGCTCGGAGAAAAACTGAAGCTCGCGCTTGATCGGACGCACGTGTTCCTCAGCGGACGCATGTCGGCATGGCGGCCGAAGACTGACCTTGATCGTGCCAAGGCCTATCTGCCATTCACCCCGGTCACCAAAGTAGCGAACGACGTTTCCCCAGATGGCGTGTCATCGGCTGATGAGCTGATTGACAGGCTGATGGAAGACGACGGCGATGGCGATGAACCTAGTACCGATACGTCCGTATCCAGCGTCAGGAAAGATAAGCCGAGCTCTTCGGCGCCATTCAGAATTGTCACCCTGGAAGGCCTGTCACGCGAGCAGGTAGAGACGTTCGCCGCTGCGCGCGGGGTGAATGACACAAAGGCTTTCGGCGATGCGATTGAGCGGGCGGACGCCTGGTCATTCGCGGCGTTGCCGCAAGACCTCGAAGATCTTGTCGCGTCGTGGTTGAAGCGCGGTGCGATCGGTACACGCCGCACAATCATGGAAGATGGCGTGGAGCGCCGTCTAAAGGAGCGCGATCAGGAACGTGCAGACGTTGCCCCCCTAACGGAAGCAAAGGCCCTGCTCGGAGCGAAGCTGCTTGCAGCGGCTGCCACCCTTGGACGCAATGCCTCCATTCAAGTGCCCGATGGACAAGACGGACTGGATGGCATCGCGGTCGACAAGGTTCTCTCGGACTGGTCTCCTGCGGAGCGAAAAACGCTGCTTGAGCGTCCGATCTTCGACGCCGCCATTTATGGCGCGGTGAGATTTCATCACCGGACGGTCCGGGAGTATCTGACGGCCGAATGGCTTCGAGAGCTGCTCCAACATCCGGCCTCGCGCCGTGCCATCGAAGACATGTTCTTCAAGACGAGCTACGGCGTCGACGTGATCGTTCCCCTTATGAGGCCAATACTCCCCTGGGTCGCACTGCACGACGATCGCATTCGCGAGCGGGTGCGCCTGCTTGCGCCAGAAGTGCTGTTCGAAGGTGGCGATCCTCCGTCTCTGCCACTTCCGACGCGCCAGCAGATTCTGAGTGAAGTGGTCGGGGATTTGGTGCCGGGACACTCCCCCAGAGCGCCGACCGACTACGCCGCAGTCCAGCGTTTTGCCCATGCTGATCTGAGCGACGACATTCGCCGGCTGTTGCAGCAGCATGCAGGGGATCAGGAGGCGGCGAGTTTTCTGCTTCGGATGATCTGGCTCGGCGATATCAAGGACGCACTGCCTGAGGCCAAAGCGCAGGCACTTCTTGCAACTGCAGGACAATATCAACGTATGGCCGCCATTCGGGCAGTGAACGCTGTCGGCTCAAAGGACGATATGCGTGACGTGCGCGACGCGATCGCACGTGAACCCGCCCCTCCGAACAGAGAGTGGCTCAACGAGCTATGCGATACGCTGGAGGGAAGCGGGGAAGAGATAGACTGGCTCCTCCAAGAGCTGGAAAGAACGGGCGCGGTCGCAAAGTACACGGTCGATCATCTTCAGCACGGCGTTACCAAGGTCGCCGAGAAGATGCCGATCGAGAATCTGCCCAGGCTTCTGAATGGGCTGCACCAGCTTTTGTCTGTCGCGCCTTTCGTCGACGCGCGGTTCTGCAAGATTTCGACGCGGTTCGGATGGCTGTTGCACCCTGCTGCTGCAGCGGTGGAGCGGCTCGTCAGTGAACGACACCCTGCCGCGATGTCTGAAGTCGCGTTAAGCGTTCTAGGTATGCTCCCGGTGTCGAAGAGATTTGACAGCGACATCCGCGATCTGAAAGCGGACTTCTCTAAATTGGTGCCCGAATGGCAGGAGCTGAACCGCACGCTTTTCTGGGCCGAGGTAGCAAGAGCCCGCAGGGATCACGAGGGCACAAACTTCGGCCCCGTGACCAACATATGGCAGGCAAATTCTTTCGAAGCCTTCTGGCGATTTTCTGCTGGCGACTTCGACTATTTCATCGGTGAGATAGCCGCTCGCGATCTGATGGACGACAAGCTGGTGGCCTTGTCGGGTGCGCTCGATTCTTACGTTCAGGGCGGGCGCGGCGCGGCCAAGCTGAAGCAGCTCAAGAGCGCAGTCACGGGCATCGCGGAGCTGACCGCGCGCCTCGATCTATTTCTGCATCCACCCAGACGTGATGACGAACTGTCGCGGCAAAACCAGAAGTGGAAGAAGCAATCCAGGGCTCGCGCGCGCCGTGAGAAGGACAACCTGCGAAAGTCGCGGGACAATATCGGTAAGCATCTGGACACTCTGCGCGATCCGGGATTTCCGGACCCCAACGACATTTCGAGAACGCAGTGGTACTTGCACCATCAGACGCGCAACAAGGCGGAACAGAAAGGCAAATGGACCTCTGGTGACTGGCGCTCGCTCATTCCAGAGTTCGGTGAGGACATTGCGAGAGCTTATCGGGACGGTGTCATCCTGCATGCTCACAGGGCCTCCCCGAAACTTCGCTCGGAGGGAGCAGAGGCCAATACGACGACGGCCTCGACCATCATCGGACTAACAGGTCTGGCGATTGAAGCCCGTGAAACCCCTGATTGGGCAAAGAATGCCTCTGAGCAAGATGCTAAGCGAGCCTGGCTGTTTGCGTCACATGAGCTCAACGGCTTTCCAGACTGGTTCCCTGATCTGTTCGCGCAGCACAAGGGAGCGCTAGCCGCACTCATAATGCGTGAGGTGGAGTTCGAGATCGCCTCCGAGCCGGAGGGTGGCATGCACTACATAATTTCCGATCTCGCCTGGTCAGGAAAATGGGCATGGGCGGAGCTCGGTCCGGCAATCTTCGACCTACTCCGCCGCCGCGAGCCGACGAATAGTGAGACGCTCTCCAAGCTCCTCCATATCGTGCTCGCCTCTGGCGTGCCTGATGAAGACATCCTCGCTTTGGCGAAGGAGCGCGCTGCCGATCCGGACACGAAGCATGCCGTACAGTGGTATGCGGTTTGGACAGGGATTGAGCCCGCAACAGCTATTCCGGCCTTCTCGGGATATCTGGACGGGCTCTCCGAAAACCGGGAGTCCGTTGACGTCGCCATGAGCTATGCGACGCATCTTTTCGGCGACCGGCGTAGCGACTTTCCCATGGGACGAACGGCGTTCAAGGAGCCACAATTCCTGGAACAGCTTTATAGGCTACTACACAGGCATATTCACCGTTCCGAAGACATCGACCGCGCAAACGGGGAAGCCTATTCACCGACGCTGCGGGACCGCGCTCAAAACTCAAGGGATGCCATCTTCAACCTCCTGAACTCCACCAGCGGTAAGGAGGCCTACATCGCGATGAAAAGCATTGCTGCGGGGGAACGCGATGCCGATACCGGCCGATGGATCGCACACCGGGCGTTGCAACGCGCCACGCAAGATGCCGACATGGATGCGTGGACGCCCGAGCAGGTGCGGGAGTTCCACGACGAGCAAGAGCGCACTCCTCGCAACCATCGGGAACTGTTCGATCTCGCCGTAAACCATTTGCTCGACGTCAAGGACGATATGGAGAACGGGGACACCAGCGTTGCTAGCGTGCTTCTGGACATCGACCAGGAGGAAGTGATGCGCAACTATTTCGCTCACGAGCTTGAACGCATGTCTGCCGGCCGATACCAGATACCGCAAGAGGAAGAGCTTGCGGACGAGAAGCGCACAGACCTTCGCTTCCACGGTGTCGGCATCGCTTCGCCCGTGCCAGCTGAGCTGAAGATCGCCGACAGATGGACCGGTCCTAAGCTTTTTGAACGGTTCGAGAACCAGCTTTCGGGCGACTATATGCGCGATCGTCGGTCGTCACGGGGCATCTACCTGCTCGTCAATCGCGGAAAAGAACGCCACCGGTGGCAGCTCCCCGACGGCACGCTGGCGAACTTCGAAGGCCTCGTTCGCGCGCTGCAGGACCACTGGCTCGAGCTGTCACCCAAGTACCCCGGCGTCGACGAGCTGCGCGTCATTGGGATAGACCTCAGCAAGCGTACTCAGTAAGGCCAGTTCCCGCCTTTCGGCATACCTCACGCTCGCTGTGCATGGTGGTTCGGGGCAGATATATTCTCCAAGCCCGGCTCGTCTGGTTTTGGTGGTGGGCTCAAGCGGCCACCTGCTTCCTGGGCAAACAGACAGCGTATTCATGCGGCGGCGCTTCTCCCGCCATCGACCCCAGCCAATACATAGCAGTCAACGCTTGGGAGCTCGCCGCCGAGCTGGCGGGTCAGAGTGAGGGGCAGGGGGCTCCGCAACCAATTCGCTCAGCGAAACGGCCAGCGCTTGGGCGACATGCCACAGAGTGAGGACTGTCGGGTTTCGCTTCCCAAGTTCCAAAGCGCTGATGTAGGCCCGATCGGCGCCAATGCGCTCGGCGATCGTCTCTTGTGACAGGCCGCTTGCCAGCCTGAACGCCCTTACATTCTCCCCAACTGTACGCCGCACGTCCATTAATGCAGACGGCCAAATTGTGCACTTTCGTGCTACGCACTATAGTGCTCGTTATGGAGCGGGGTTTGCACAAATGAGGCGTTGGCTGGCGACGTGGTTTCATCTGCGTGAAGTGCGATCAAATTTGGCAGCAGCCAAGTCGCTCAGTCCACAAGATCGCTTCACAGCGCTCAGGACTCTAAACCAGGCGGTGCCGGTGCTCTGGTTGGGCCGTCGCAATCCTGCGATGCTCCAGAATTGGATCCAAGAGTTTGGCCATCAACGAAACTTGGCTCTTTCAAAGGGGGCCTCGAGCAGGCGGGATCCCGTATGGATAGCGAACGCGATGTTGGAGAGTTGGGCCACAATCGCCCTGCTTGATACCATCGCTAGAAAGCCTACCAAGCGCGCAGATCAGTTGCTCGCTGACATCACCTCTGCCGTCGAAGCTTGAGCATCCTCCCAGCGTGGGCTGGCTTATGGCTACCAGCTTTTGAACGGTCGCCTTTGAGACACTCGATCGGCGCGCTCGCCCGTGTGCGGATACCCCAGGCGCCCAACGCTGAGATAACTGGCTTCGACCTCCCCAGTTCCTTCTTTTGGCTTGTTCTCGTTTCGTTCGTGGGTATATGAGTCCTCACCTCAGACGTAAATGAGGTGCACTCGTGGCTTATGCCGAGCTGGTTGCAGCCAGCAACTTCTCCTTTCTTCGCGGTGCGTCCCACCCTGGCGAGCTCGTGCATCAAGCCGCGGCGCTGGGTCTCCGCGGAATCGGCGTCTGCGACAGAAACTCCTTTGCCGGGGTGGTGCGTGGCCACATAGCCGCGCGAGATATCTGGAAGGTTGACCCGACGTTCCGTTACCTGGTCGGCGTGCGCCTGTCGTTCACTGACACGACGCCCGATATTGTGGCTTATCCGACAGACCGCACCGCCTACGGCCGCCTCTGTGCGCTGCTGACGACGGGCAACCGACGCGCGCCGAAGGGCGAGTGCCACCTAACGATCGATGACTTGGCGAGCTTCGCTGAAGGCCAAATCCTAATCATGCCCCCTATATTCTCGGAAGCTGGCGAGGAGGCGCTCGGGCGGCTCGCCATGATGGCACCTGGTCGGGTCTGGTTGGCCGGACGGTGCGAGTTCAAGGGAAAGGACACGGCCAACCTGGCGCGCACCGCAGACATGGCGACGCGGCATGGCGTGCCAATGATAGCGATCAACGACGTGCTATTCCATCACCCCACCCGCAAGATCCTGCACGATGTGGTCACCTGCATCGGTGAGCATCTGACGCTGGAGAACGCAGGCAGACGGCTGCAGCAGAACGCTGAGCGTTACCTCAAGCCTGAAACCGAGATGCGGCGCCTCTTCGAGCGTTACCCGGAGGCCATCGCCGAGACTGAACGCTTCGCCAGCCTCATCCACTTCTCGCTTGATGAGCTGAAGTATAACTACCCCGAAGAGACGATTGGCAACGGCGAGACCGCCCAGGAGACGCTGGAGCGGCTGTCTTGGGAAGGCGCCGGTCGGCGTTACCCCAGTGGTGTTCCAGAGCGCGTTAGGCTGGGCCTCGAGCACGAGTTGCAGCTCATTGGCGAGATGAAGTACGCGGCTTACTTCCTTACCGTCCACGACATGGTGCGCTTTGCGCGGGAAGAGCGTGGCATCCTCTGCCAAGGACGAGGATCGGCCGCCAATTCCGTCGTGTGTTTCTGCCTCGGCGTCACCGAAGTTGACCCAATGCTGGTGGATCTTTTGTTCGAGCGCTTCGTCTCCACAGAGCGCGACGAGCCGCCCGATATCGACGTCGATTTCGAGCACGAGCGCCGCGAAGAGGTGATGCAATACCTCTACCAGAAGTATGGCCGGCATCGCTGCGCGCTTACCGCCACCGTCACGACATACCGCGCCAAGGGCGCAATCCGCGAGGTAGCGAAAGTCTTCGGCCTGTCAGACGACATGATCCAGAGCCTCAACGGGATGAGCTGGGGATGGAACGACACCGGGATCACGCCGGAGCGGCTGCGCGAGAATGGTTTCGACCCGGACGACGTCGCACTCATTCATGTGCTGACTATCGTCGGGGAGTTGATGGGCTTTCCCCGGCATCTGGGACAGCACGTCGGCGGCTTTGTCATTACCCGCGACCGCCTCGACAACCTCGTGCCGGTAATGAACGCGGCGATGGTCGACCGCACTACGGTCGAATGGGATAAAGACGACCTCGACGCTCTGGGCATCCTCAAGGTCGATGTGCTGGCGCTGGGCATGCTTAGCTGCATTCGCCGCACGTTCGAACTGCTGCACACCCACTATGGACAAGACCTGACGCTCTCATCGGTGCCCGCCGAGGATCCACGTACATACGCCATGATCCAGCGCGCCGATACGATTGGCGTTTTCCAGATAGAAAGCCGCGCGCAAATGTCCATGTTGCCGCGGCTGAAGCCGGCCAAGTTCTACGATCTCGTCATCGAGGTGGCTATTGTTCGTCCTGGCCCAATCCAGGGCGGCATGGTGCATCCCTATCTGAAGCGCCGGTTGGGCCTGGAGCCGGTTAGTTATCCGTCTAAGGAGCTCGAGGCCGTCCTCAAGAAGACCTACGGCGTGCCCCTGTTCCAGGAACAGGCGATGAAAATCGCTATCGTTGGCGCTGGGTTCTCTCCGGGCGCGGCAGACCAGCTCAGGCGATCGATGGCGACCTTCAAGCGGACTGGCGGGGTCGGAAAGTTCAAGGCGGAGTTTATCGGCGGCATGCTGAAGAACGGATATCAGCAGGAGTTTGCCGAGGCCTGCTTCAAGCAGATCGAGGGCTTTGGTTCCTATGGGTTTCCCGAGAGTCATGCGGCCTCGTTCGCGCTGCTGGTCTACGTGTCTTGCTGGCTGAAGTGCCACTATCCTGATGCCTTCGCCTGCGCGCTGCTGAACAGTCAGCCGATGGGGTTTTATGCGCCATCGCAGATCGTCCGTGACGCGCAGGAGCACGGGGTAGAGGTTCGGAACGTCGACATCAACCAGTCCGACCTCGCCTCTGTGCTCGAGCCGGGCACGCCGGGTACAGATCGACTCTGGCGGCAACACGCTGACATGCGGAACGACATCCAAGCGACCAATGCCATTCGGCTCGGGTTGGGGTTCGTAAAGGGACTCAGCGACGATGACGCCAATCTAGTCGTGGCCCGACGGGGCAGGGGTTACGACAGCGTACGCGACCTCTGGCTGCGCACCGGACTGGCGCAATCTACGCTGGAGACGCTGGCCGACGCAGATGCCTTCCAGTCGCTAGGGCTCACCAGGCGGGATGCCAAATGGGCTGTCGGCGGCCTAAGGGGAGGGATTGGGGCCGAGAACCTACCGCTGTTTGTCGCCGCCGGTCGACCCAGCTCCCAGCCAGAACCCGACGCCGACTTGCCGCCTATGCCGCCCGGGGAGCAGGTAGTCCACGACTATAGGATGCTCAGTCTCTCGCTGAAAGCGCACCCGGTTAGCTTCCTGCGGGAAAGCCTAACAGGCAAAGGGATTGTCCCGGCTGGCTCACTGCGCGACGTTCCGGCCGGTCGCATTGTCACCACAGCCGGCGTCGTCCTGGTGCGCCAGCGCCCGGGCACGGCGAGCGGTGTTATCTTTGCCAGCCTTGAGGATGAAACTGGGCTGGCGAACATTATCGTCTGGCCCAAAGTCTTCGAGAAATATCGGCGCTTCGTGCTCGGCTCACGGTTGATGGCAGTTCGCGGCGAGGTTCAGAAGGAGGGGCTCGTCGTCCACGTCATCGCCCGTGAGGTATACGACTTCACTCCGATGCTGATCGACCTCGCCAGCGGATACGACATGGGTGACGCTGTCATCGCCCGAGCTGATGAAGGCAAGACCGGCCCGCATGGCAGTGCCCGCGGCTCCGACAAGCAGCACGAGCGCGAGTCGGAGCGGAGGCGCATCCGAGACGCGCTTCCATCAGGCCGCAACTTCCACTGAGGCCGCGATGCCAACGTTTGAAGTTCGCACCCTGCGGCAGTTCCTCGATAGCGATCAGGTTATAGACTGCGACTGCTCGAACTACTGGGTGTGCTCGCATACCGGGCAGTTGCGCCTCGAGATGGCAGTGCAGCGTCTCGGCTGGGAATTCGACTTCTACGCGGGTCGGGAGCTTTTGGCTGCCCATGTGTTCTGCTCTGTCTGTGGCACCTATCACCCGACATTTCGTCTCGGTTGGAAGGACCGACCTGCTACGTACACTGGCGCCCATGGAGCCGGCATGGAGATGCGGAGCTTGATAGGGAGGCCCCCACAAGCGTTGTTAAGGTGGTCAGAGCCGGTTGACTGGTTGAGCGGTGGTGAGAGTGTACGAAAGTTCGGACCTCGCAGGTGAAATGGCTACTTGACCGTGGCCGTCGCGTTCACTTGTCCTGCGGCCCGCCCTGCTTCCATTCGCTTACGATTTCGGCGCCGATCTCTCGCAACTCCTCCCGGCCTTCCGCCGAAAGGTCTTCGACCGCGTAGAAGGTCACAGCGCCGTCGGCGCTCTCGGACTGATGGTGCACGGTAAAGCCATGGCTAAGTAGCCAAGCCTCAAGGGAGCTAGCGCGTAGGGTGGCGATGGAGACGATCGCGTCTTTGATGGGCTCAGGCATCTGGTACTTTCGGGAAGGCGAACCCTGACCCTGAAGCCAGTCGCGGACGATCACTTGAAGGGCGTCTTACCTACTCGTCAAAAGAAGCAGATGTAGGCGCCAGGCATTCAATAGCGATCAACGAGCTCCTGACCGAGACCCGTCAGTCTCGGTTCACCAGTTTTGGTGATCCGGAGCCAACCCTTCGCCTCCAGTTCGTCGCGTAGATGTGGTGGCGGACAGAGATCGGGGCTCAGGGCGAGGCGAGCCAAAGCGACCTTCTCGACGGGGCTGGGTTGGGCGTGTGAGGGAATGTGCAGCATATTGGCTCCGCGATTTTCGACGACAACAATCCCAATCTCTTCACTAGGTTCCCTCGCGTGAAAGACCGCGCTCCGAGGGTTCAGAGCGCGGCCCTAGTCAGTGCCACTCGGGGGCGAACCTATGTGACACATGCGTCAACCTACAGGGGAGTGGTTTGTTCCTGGCCTCACACTCGGCGTGAACTGACGGCGCGCCCTATCGCTATGAGAATACATGCGCCGATAAAGCCCGCGATCAGGTACCCGAGCCAGCCACCGAAGCCAATGCCGAGCAAGCCAAGTAGCAGACTCGCCACTATGGCGCCGACGACGCCGAGGATAATGTTCATAAAGATCCCGGTATTCGACTTCATCATGATCGCGGCAAGCCATCCCGCCAGTCCACCGATAATGATTGCTGCAAGCCAGCCAACTCCATCGAAAGCCATGTCTTCCTCCAAGTTCGGCGACCTCCGACCAACGGCGGTCGCGAGCGAGTAACCCTGAGCTAACAGCTTTGTTCCGCAGGTCTGAGATCGATTTCTTAGGGAGCATAGATGTTCCTAAGTGCGACCGCTCACTCGCCCGTTTGCACCGGCCTCTTCGGTAACCACCGCAAATTGAGACAGTATCGACGGACCAAATTGCGTGGACAGCGCGACGTCGGTCGCGTCGCGTCCCGTCGCCATTAGAATGCGCCCTATCCGCGGGGTATTGTGTCGTGCGTCGGCCGTATACCAGTGCCCGCCAAGGTAAACCTCGAACCATGCCGAAAAATCCATGGGCGCCGCGGACAGGGGCACCCCGATATCCCCAAGGTAGCCCGTACAGTATCGGGCAGGGATGTTCATGCACCGACATAAAGTCACCGCGAGATGGGTGAAGTCGCGGCAGACCCCAACCTTCTGCAGATATGCTCCATAGGCCGAACGGGTCTTGTCCGCCTGCTGATAGTCGAAGTGAATGTGATTATGCACGAAATCCAGGATCGCTTGCACTCGTGGCCACCCTGGCTGGGTCCCATCAAAGAGCTGCCAGGCGATGTCCGAAAGGAGGTCCGTCTCGCAGTAGCGGGAGCCGAGAACGTACACCAAGGTGTCGTCGGGCAGATCGCGGATGTTGTGCTGAGCCGCGTCGTGAGGAACAACGTCGGGTAGTCCGCTGTCGTAGATTTCAAACGCGGTCGAAATCGTGAGCCGGCCAGCAGGCGCTGTCAGTCGAGTGCAGACGTTGCCGAAGCCATCGTTGTAGTCCCACGTCTCGACGAATGGCGAAAATGTCAGCAACTCCGTCGTCAGGAAGTCGGCGCGCCGCGTCGGGTGCACCTTGAGGGTCAAGAGCATCGGGGTGGGTCTTGGACAGTCATAGGCAATTGTAAACCCAGCCTCGATCTGCATGCTCATCTCCCCGATGTCGACGGATAACGAGCATCACCCCACTAGGTTCAGGGTGATCTGCTGAAGTTTCGTATCTAACGACTTGGCAGGCGTCTATTCCCCTGAAACGTACTTCCGGTTCACCCAGCCCTCATACCCGTCGGCACGCACTTTCTGCCAGCCGTTGACGGCGTATGGCAGGAAAGCGATATCGCACTGGCGTCGATGCAGCACGGTGACTATGCGCGAGCTTGCAGACGGGAACGCTCGAAGATTCAATCCGTCGCCGGCGCCGACGCCTGTCACGCAGTAGAGGGCGGGCGACACCATGGAGATGAAGCTGCTCCTGACCCATCCGGCGTTGTGACCGTCCTCCACCGGGCACCAAGAGTTTTTGCAGGAGCCAGTCACGACAATTCCGCACTCTCCATAGTGGAGCGTGGCGACGACCTTGCTGGCAGCACTATTTCTGGCGCGGATGTTCAGGACGTCGGTCGTCCTTACGTTCACCACACAATGCTCTTCTCCCTGCACAACCTGGGCGTTGGCATGGTCGACCCCGCCGATCGACATCAGGGCCGCAAGGCAAGCGACCATAAGAACTTTGATCTGGGTCACGATTCATCTCCTCTACTCGCTAACTAAGACCCCCACCATCTTCCAACTCATAATGTATGAGGGTTTGCCCCTGAGCCGCTAAAGCAGTGAGGGCTGCATCGGCAGCCGAAGGGGATCACCGCCTTCCGGCTCCCCCTTGAGCACCGGCAGCCATTTCAGTGGCTTCTCCGCCACGACGGTTAGTGACCCGTCCGGCAACGGCCGCTGCGTGCTTTGGCCTCGCTCCAGGGTGCGCGGAGCCAGACATCGAACTCCTCCTCGGTGGTGAGGACGACTGGCATGGCCTTTTCGTGGACCGGCCTCACGTCCGCGTTGGGGGCGGTGGTGAAGAAGGCGAAAACGTCGTGCTGCATCGCGCCTTCATCTTTCCGCCGGACACCATGCCATGGGGTCCACAGACCCGCGAAGAAGGCGACCGGCGCATCCTCGTTCAGCGCGAACCAAGCCCAACCGGTCTTGCCATCCTCGAGCTTGGTAGGCTCAGAGAAGCGATTCCACGGCACTAGACACCGATGCTCGACGCCGAGGTAGCCTTTCCAGTCGTCGAACCACGAGTGTCGGACGTTCGTCGTCCCCTTGTTGACCTTGTCGCCTGGTTCATCCTTGAGCGAGGGAAGTCCCCAGCGTGCCAGCTTCATCACGCGTCGGTCGTCGGCCATTGCGCAGATCGGGGCGAAGTAGTCGGGATAGACCCCATAGAGCGGCGGGACGTTACGGATGGCCTTCTCCCACTCGGCGCGAAGCCTCACCATCGCTTCGTGGTTCGTGGTCACGCTGTAGAGATTGCACATTGGTCGCCCTCGCGGTCGCCGGCCCAGTATGCCGCATACGTTGCCGGTCACAATCCCTAGCGGCTTGCGTCTACGTTGGAACGCGATTGGAGCTTTTCGAATTCCGTAGCTTCGGCTCGCAAATGGATCGGACCCCGGCTTTCACCGGGGTCCGAGGAAACGTCCAAGGTGATGTGGGAACCACCCATGGGCACTCTAATAATGCCGATAGCAACAGCGGGTTCCAGACGCCGCTGCAAAGCTAGTTCACGCGGTCGAGATACCGGCAGGTCCGGATGGTCTGGCGGTCTGAGCCATAGTCAAAGATTGAACGGCGATCGTTCGGTCCATCCTGCCGTTCGGCCACCCGGCGAGGCAGCACCCGGGCGCGCTGAACATCGACATCGGCCCGGGCGCAATTACGCGAACCTCCCCCTTGGACCGCACGCGATTGTTGCCGATCCTAACATCGGAGGCGGACTTGCCGTTGACCGGCTGTCCGATGAACTTCTTCACCTCGGACGCGCCGCAGTCGACAACCGGCAGCGAGTGAACGGGCGGGCGACTGGTGCTCGCGCAACCACCCAGAACGAGGACGGCGACCAGACCGACGGAAGGAAGAAGGCGGTCCAACACAACAACTCTCGGATAGGAAACGGGGCGCCGATCACGCGCATCCCAATCCGCCGGAATTAAGCCGATGAGCGGTGTCAGTGTCGTGGTGCTGCTTCATCTGACACCGACGCACCAGCCGAGTCGAAAACGAGCGTTTCGGTGCCGTCGCTCCACATGTGAACGGTGGCGCGGCCGCCAGTCTCACTGTGATGTCTTTCGGCAGCTTCGATGCCTGCCGCAACTGCCTCGGTCGGTGTGCTGTGGACATCAAATCCAGGGCCGCTTTGGGTAACGACCCATAGTCCTCGGTATCTCAGCACTTCGATCCGAATGTCCATGTCCCTACATTTGCAGCGTCACATCCACTAGCCTTGCGATAGATCAAATGAAGCGTGCGGTGCAGGGGATCGCGAAGGTGTGCGTCGAGTGGTGCGGGGCGGCGGACCGCATTCAGATTCTGACGCTGGCTGTCACTTGATCTCGCCACCTGACACTTTGCGGCCTCGCGCGCAACGGTTCCCGAAAGCGGGCGCCTGGGGCCGAGTCGCCCGCTGCGATCGCTATCGTCCTCAGGACCAGGGCCTTTTGCTGCGCGGCTAGGATGGCGGGCGGCACCGCTATCGGCATGAGTTGTGTTCATAGGCGCGCGGAGGGCGTAAGGTCCCCCGTCCTGACACTCCAACTGGCCCGGCTTCCCTTGCGGAGGTTGGGCCTTTTATCGTTTCCGCCGATGATTGTTGCTTCAGCGGCTCGGGCCTCCGGGGAACCGACGCTCGACTTCGGGGTTCGACTACTGATCGTCGCCTGGTTAGCGACGTTCACTCCAGTCTTCTTGTGAATCGCGCCCCCGTCGCCCGCCCCTTTCGACGGGGGCCCCTTGCGGGGGAGGGTGGGCCGATGCCTCAATACTTCTTCGACCTGTATGATGGGTCCCATCTCGCGGTTGATAATCAGGGCAAGGCACTGCGGGATGAGGCTGCTGCACGCAGGGAAGCTGCAGCCATCCTTTCCGAGGTTACGCGAGACACCTTGGCGAGCAACAGCCAGAGTCGCGACTTCCGCGTAGTGGTGCGACTCGCCCAAGGACACCCGCTATGGGAAACCCACCTGCAGTGGGAGACGCACCGCTTTCAGCGGTCGTAACGCGGCGAGGGGCCGGGCGCGGCCCGAACACGCAACAAATGGTCGAGCGGGGAGCGCTTAATGACCCAACCGGGCACCTTCAACCGACGAACCACTTCGCGGCCGATGAGAGCTTTATGCGGCTCTTCTGTCGAAGTGAAAGCCGCCCAACGCCACGATTGGCCGTGCGGGTGGTCCGGCAGGCCAATCGTTGGTCACGATCAGCACCGGCACATAGCCCGCTGCGGAGCCGTCGTCGGTCACATAGACGGTGAAGGCCAAAGGGTCAGCGCAGCTCCGCGGAGATCTGTTCGATCAGGCGGTCAAAGCCGCGTGCCGCGTCCTCAATCGCTCCCTCCAGCGGCTCTTCGGCAGTGACTGTGGAGAACAGTTGCTGGGCTTCCTGCACTTCGGCGAGCAAGTCTCCCAAGCCGGCGCCGGTCCGAACACCATCCTCGATGGACGACTTGGCTCCGTCGCGGCTGGTCCTGTAGAAGGCGAGCCCGGCATGCCACTTCATGGTGTCCCTGGTGAAGGGACGCGCGACCTCCCTGAGCCGTTTACGCTCAATCGCAGAGTGCGGGGAACTACGAGGGGGAGAAGTTTCAGTCATTTCAGAGTTGTAGCGAAGGTTCATGCGCCGTAGCAAGTCGCTAACGCGCGTTGCAGCTTTTTGATCGAACCAAAGTCAGACATCCGGGTTTGGTGACAAGCAGGAGACAACGCATGAATTGGTCATCTGAGCTTGCCATCGTTTGGCTACCGCGCAACCGCCAGGCCTACCCCGAAGACTTCGCGACGGAGGCGGCTCCTGGCCACAGCGACTTTTACTACTCCGCGCTAGACGGTTTCGAAGCTGTATACCGGCAGTTAGATCATCGCCCTGATGAAGAGCCTTGGGCCTTCAGCGTCGCCGAGGCACGCGTCCTGCCTCCGAGCGAGATAGCCAGCCTGCGGGCCGAGTGGCAAACCCAATTTGATGAGGCGTTGGGAGGTGGCGGCGAAGCTAGTTCAGCCAGCGCGCCTCGTTGATCGCCGACGGCGCCGGCTCCGTAAGGTCCGGGCATACCGCCGGTCGCAGGAAGCGGGCAAACGCTGACGGAGATGCAGATATTCTGAGAGATGCGGGTGGGAGGTGACGCCCCACGAATGGGACAGGCAGCGAGGCCTCACCTCCCCACTGCACCGCCAACCGCTAAATTGTTGGTGCGGGATCGTCCTGTTGCGGCGGACAAAGAGCGGCTGGCGCGTCCATCCCCTGGAGATGCGCCGGCCGCTTTACCATCGGCATTTCCCCGAGACCGCGATGATAGAGCGGCGCGCGGAGCTAAGGGCGCGCGCATCTATTTGATGTGCTCCTCGAGAAAGTGAGCGTGGCACATGGCGATGATGTCAGCGCTGCCCGGGAAGAGCTTGGCGGTGTGAGCGGTGGCGCTCGAGGCTGCAGCTCCTAATGCGTGGGGCCCTAGACGATCCAGAACGACGCCAGTGAGCGTCCTGAGGTAGTCCTGCTTGGTATAGAGCGACTTGGGAGCCAGCGGGATGCCGGTTGGCGAGCGTTTCCAGAGCCGCTGTCAGGTCGATCAGCGCATTTCGGTCGACCCGATCGAACTCTGACTCCTCAGCTTCTATATTCATGCCAATACGGGTTGGTGGCGGGCGTCTCGAACCGCGAACGGAGGCCTGCCAGCCCCGTCGCAGTGTGGACGCAGATCAGGCGCCCCTGCTCTAAAGACCCGAACCTCAACAGGTTGTTCGCCTGGTGATACCTCTCTGTGGCGCCTGGCCCGGCATCCTTCGATGTCGGGTCTTTTTTAGCGTTTGGTTCGGAACCGGATTTTTCAACGCAAGTTGTCGGACCCGAGGGCAAAAGAGGAGAAAAACACGATGAAAGCCATTGCCACTCTGATGATCGCAGCAGCCTTGGCGGGCACACCGTTTGTCGCCGTTGCCCAGGATGCCAATGCGACGACGACTGCGACCACCTCGTCGGACGCCACGGCGGGCGGGAATATGAACTACGGGTCGCTCATCTCGAGCCTCAACGCGGGGAAGATGACCGATCTCGGCACCTACACCGCAACATCGAAGGTGAGCTGCGTGAAGGTGTCGACCCTGAAGGGTGACGCGTCCGCCGACGCCACAGCTCTAGATAACGCCTTGACCAAGAACTCTGCTCAGGTCGCCAGCCTCAAGACCTCTATCGAGGGCAATGCGGATCTCAAGACCAAGCTCGAGACCAGCAGCTGTCCGATCGATAAGATCGTCGCCGTCACGACTGAGACGGATGGTTCGTTCACGGTCTACGTAGACGATCGCATGTAAGCGAACATCCCTGCGAGTGCGGCCCCGGCTTCCTTCGGGAGGCCGGGGCTTTTTGCATTTCGGGAATCTGTTTAGGCGTGCGGCCACGCAGGACTACGACCTTCCACAAATCGCGATCGACGAGCTCATTCGCCTGGCCAAAGAGGTCGGCACGCCGATCTAGGATCGGCCCGAATACCAGATCCTGTGGGACGAGCGCCTGATCATGGGCGGCTACAAGGAGCGGGTGCACATCACCCAGCGCAGCAAGAGCTGGCTGCAAAGACGCGGCTTCGTCAAGTGAGGGTGACTGTTAAAGTGCCGGTGGGGTGTATTCGGGATAGCTGCATGGATTCGCTGTCGAATCTCTCTCCTTTAGCCATGTGGCCTGAAAAAGCTCGGTATTGTTTGCTGCGAAGAAGCGACGAACGGTAACCGGAATGAAGCCGGCCGCCACCATTTCACTGTTTCTCCCGCTAAATTGTGTTCGGTTCAGAGCCGACCGACTTTCCCAACACTCGGGTACCGGCGACTCCGGGATCCAGCCAGCGCGAAACTCGTTGTCGCCGGCGCCGAACCAAGAACGGCGACCCTCAACAACGTAGGGCACGAAGTCCTCCTTCATCTTTTCGAAGCAATCCGAGTAGGCATCTCTGTCTAGCCACTTCTCCGAGCATTGCTGATCCGGTCGCTGCAAGAGGAATAGCCCTACTGCGGCTACGACAAGCGCGATAGCGGCGGAATACCAATACCGCCGGTCGATCTTTTTGGGCCGCCGTGGGGCGGGCGCGCTGGCATCGGTGGAGTTTTGCCCCCCTTTGGCAGGAACGTTAGGGGTGCGGATAAGCCTATCGATTGAACTGAGGATAAGTCTGAATCCCGGGTCGTCTGCCCTGCCATTCCAACCACGGAGACTGGCCGCCTGGATCTGATCGAAAGGGATCGGGAGTTCTTCGTGGAGCAAATCATCTGTGATCACCCCTACGGCAATCTGCCTTCGAAGTGCGTCCTGAGCCTCAGACTGGACCCAGACCGATTTGACCGAAGCTCGGGACCAAAGGATAACCACTGCCTTCGCAGCCTTCAACTCAGCCTTGATCTTCGCGCCGAACTGCTCAGCAACGTAAAGATGCTCGTCCCACCAGACATCATACCCAGCGTCTTTGAGCCGTTGCGCGACCTTCTCAGCAACGGCGCGCTCGTCAGACTTGTACGAGATGAAAATATCGGCCATGACGCCCCCCAAACACTAAACTCAATAGCAAGAGACCAAATAACGATTGCGGCGGCAATAGACTTGTCGCAGCGCCGGGCCACTGTGTGCCCTCATGTCAAGGCTGCGCGGAACGCTCGTCTACGCGACTCTGTAAAACGCCACGATCTACCCAATCGAAAGGGTCGACCTGAATTCTCGTTTGGGACGAGCGGCTGATCATGGGCGGCCCGTCCGCCGGTCCGTCAACGCTCAGCCAGCTGTCAGGCGGGAGGCATTACGTGGGTGAGCGAGGTGGCCCTCGCTCGGGCAGGCGCCGAGGCCGCAGTTGCGGCGCCTGCCCCACATGCCTCAGATGAACCCTGAGGCCGGGGCTTTTTGCATTTCGGGAATCTGTTTAGGCGTGAGGCCATGCAGGACTATGACCTCCCTCAGATCGCGATCGACGAACTCATCCGCCTCGCCAAAGAAATAGGCAGCCCGATTGAGGATCGGCCTGAGTTTCAGATCTTGTGGGATGAGCGGTTAGTGATGGGTGGGGACAAAAAGCGCTGCCACATCACGCAACGTGGCAAAAGCTGGTTGCAGCGCCGTGGCCTTATTCCCACAGGGAAGTGAAGGGAGCGCAGGTGGCGAAGTGCCGGCGGCTCCGTGCGGCGGACCCACCGGCACCCTGAGCGTCATCGACCAAGGCTAGGCGTAGCGGTTTGCCCGATGGCACCCATTCCAAGCGACCCGACGGTCATCCTGCATTCAGCGATGCCCGTCGGCTCTGGTGCATTCCGGACCAAGGGAGGCCGGAAGCATTCGGGACCATGCCCGATACTCGTTCCCGCGCGTGTTCTGGGTGGCTCTTCAGCCGATCAGCAGAAAGATGCGCTGGCCGGCACCTGGCCCTCCGCGCACTTGTAGTCGTTATTGATGGTGCCGTTCTCGCCGGCTCGGTCCGACATGATATGGCCCATCTCGGACGCACCCGGAGCGGTATCCGATGTCTGCGCAACGTCATGGATGTAAGCGGCGCGATCCTTGCCAAACCCGCCCGGATCAGAGGGCTTTGCGGCAAGCGCCGGGACGACAGACACAGAAAGTGCCAAGAGAGCGATTATTGAAAGTCGCATTTTTTTCTCCTCACTCGCAAGAAACGCGAGCCCCCACCCGATACGCCTCTAGCACTGCAGTTCCCCTGACATGGTATCTCAGCGTCGTGTCAGATACCGGGGTTCGGCCTGGCCCCTCATGGCGTCGATGGTGGGACGGCGTACCCCGAGGCCTCGCTGAGGCTCAGTTGATCGATGAGCCGCCGGAAGGATGCGTCGACATCGTCAAACCGGCTGTGTGGCGGCTCACCCTTGATTGCAAGCTGCAGTTCAGCGTGCCGACGACGCACCTCGGCGAGGAGCTCGCCACAGTCGAGGCGGGCGAGTGCCTTGTCCTCGGGGGTGCTGTAGGATGAGTCTGCCAGAGCCCGGAGGCGGGCGGCCTTGGCGTTCCAGCCCTGCAGGTCGCCTATGAATGGCCCCAAGGTCTGGTTAGCCCGTCGCTTCGCGAGAATGCTGAGCTGAGAGTTGCGATGTCGTATCGGGTCATTTGGCATGTTTAGGCTTCAAGCGCCTTTGGAGGGATCGCTGGCCGCCACGATGGCGGCTACTGCTGCGAGCAATTCCTGGTCGCTGAAGGGCTTCAGCATTACTCTCGCGTTCGGGAAGTGCTCAGCTACTTCCTCCACGGTTGCGGCAGTACAAAAGACGAATGGGACGCTGCGTTGTCTCAGGCGGGCAACCAGTCCCTCGGGTTCAGCGTGCTGGAGCCGGAAGTCGATGAGCGCCAGACTGATCTCGCGTGCCTCCAGAAGCGCAAACGCTTCATCAGGATTTGCTGCGATCACCACCTGGTAGCCGGCGTCGAGTAGCGGAGCCTCTATCACCGATGCAATGAGGTAGTTCGTTTCCACGACGAGAGCCGTGGGTTTGGTCGAGTGGGATGTCATGGACGTTTCGAACGCAGGAGGACCGTCCATCGGTTGATGGATCGGCAGCTTCAATGCGTTTTGCTAAGACGCCCGGACACAGCAATTCTAAGGGTGCCCGCAGGGCATCTGCTCGTCCAGTCAATCGACACCATACACCAGTTGGTGACGATCCGTTTGCAAATATGACATGTCCCGTCTTTGCATCCGAGTTACACCGCCGCGACGGCAACTTGGGTGGCCTCAAGGCCATCGCGACGGGCTCTCCTCCCAAGAGAAACCCAGTCTAACCAGCTTCGGGATTGGTGCTATTCACTTTGTTAAGCGCGACGCCCGCGTCGTGGCTCGCCCGACCCGACTCCATGATTGCCTCTGCCCGATCGCGATCTCCGGCGGCCTCGGCGATTACCTCGAGCGCATGTTTATTTGCGAATTCGTTCACCTGACGGTCTTCACTTTCGGGAACACGGCTTCGGTTTTTTACGCCACCTTTATCGGATACCAACCTTGGGCACCTCTTTGGAGATGAAACTGCCGCGGCCATAGAGACGACGCGGCTAGTCAATGAGGCGGTGGTGCTGAGGTTTCCTCGTTGTAGTCGCGTTCAAACCGCCCTGCCTCTTTAGTCCACCATATCTGTTGGCGCCGAGCATACTCCGCCGCCAGTGTGGCGCGTCGAGAAGCGAACTGGGTCTCACGATAGTGCCAGAGGTTTACCTCCCGAAGTGCCAAGAAGGAGCCTGACTTGCAGTTTGGATGGGACCACAGGGGCGGTGGCAAAAGGTCTTTCATGTTTCATTAACCTCGCCGCACTTCCTTTGTTCCGGATCCTCCTTTATTCGCGAGAAAGCGTTATTCGCGGTCAGGCTAGCTCCACGGGCAATGGCCGGTGCCCATCGAAAAACACTTCCGACAAGGACGATAGCTGCTCCAGTGGCCAAGACAGCCAGTCCGGAACTGCGCGCTTTTGGAACAGGGAAGGCATAGCAGAGCGAGGAGGATAATCCCTCAAAAGGCGACAGCGACTGCTAGCGGGTAGATCGAGACCCCGATCATTACTCCTTCACCTCTGTGCACGCGGGAACGCTACCCTTTCAGCTGATGCTCAGGGCTTAGGCGCCTTGCCGCTCCAAACCTGTCGCATTCGTCCGTCGGTGTCTGGTGCCCACACTTGGGACTGCCGCCCCGCGTCACCAAAGATTTCTCCGAACCTAATAGCGTTCGCCGTAGCATGATTGGCATCATCGAACGGTCCGTAGGATTTTCCCTCACAATCCACCCACCACTCACTACGTACCTTCACGACCAGGAACCAACAGGTCTTCACCGGTCGGCCTTCGGTGGCGCTGTCGCCAGATCCTTCAGCCGGGCGCGCGCGTTGCGTACGTCGCTCTGGATGCGGACCAGCCGTCTCATAAAGTCCTTCTGCAACTCGCCGGAAAACTCCAGTTCTTCGAGCACCTGAGTGCACATCTCGAGTTGCTGAGTGGAAAGGTCCACGAGACTGCCGAGGGTTGCGAGGGCCTCTTCCGCTTGCTCGGGTGGGAAGGTGATTGCTTTGAGCATAAGTAGTGCCTGAAGGTAGTGTCTGAAGAGAGCGGGCCGGAGCATGAAAGCTCCGACCCGGGAAGGTCGCGCTAGTTCAGGTTGTCCAAATACTCGCACGTCTCGCGGGTCTGGCGATCTGTGCCATAATCAAAGATCCCCTGCCGGTCGTTCGGGCCGTCGCGCCGCTCAGCCTCGCTGCGCGGCAGAACCCTGGCACGTTCGACATTGGCGTCTGCACCGGCTTCAACATCGTCTCGGTCGAAGAAGGTGACCAGGCAAACGAGTTCTTCGCGCGGACCACCGCCACCACCGCCACCGCCGCCGAAGCCGCCGCCGCCGATGATGATGCTGAAGCTGAGGTTGGGGCGTACCCGGCTGCTGGACGGATAGTCGTCGCGAACCTCGTTCGAAACGAGATACCTGGCAGACACCCAGCCATCCGGGCCCGGGTGGGTGATGTAGCACCAGCCGCTCGAGCGGCAGCGCTGAACGTTGACGTTCTCACCCCGCGCAAGGCGGTCGACAACGCGGTAGGAAGTGCCGGGCCCTGAGCGGACATTGACCGACCCGATGGCTTCGGCGGCGGTGACGGCGGGAACCGCCGCGAAGGTGGTCATCAGTAACAAGCCAGATAGCAGAAGCGGTTTCATGTTTTTTCCTTTTGTTGTTCTGCTGCAGTCGACAGCGACCGGACCCACCACCCAGTGAGTTCCAACCGCCGCCATTGAGGTGCTCTCGCGAGCATTGGCGGGCAGCGCCCGTTTTAGTCCTGCGACGCGACCAGCTTCTCGGCGGGACGAAGCAGCTTTGAGTAGGCCCACCCCTTGCGACCGTCGCCAGCGTCGATCAGTACCCAGCCGCGGTCCTCCTGGATGACCGTTACACGCGAGCCGCCTTTGAGGGCGAACACCTGTCGTGCGGCCTTCTTGGGACCGGCGCGAACCCGGAGCGACTCGACCGCCACGGTGTGGGTAAAGGCTGGTGCAACTCGCGTCTCCTGCAGCGCCTCGGGCGGCTGCCAGACGACTTTCACTGACCGGGCGACATCGAGTGCCTTAGCATCTGCCGCCGACAGTGCGGCGATATACGTCGGCTTCAGTTTTGACTTCACCGGTGCAGAAGCCGCTGCCTCGGCGACCTTGTGAAGAGTGAAAGTTGCTCCCGCGTAAGTTGCCACGCCAGACAGAATGGCGACACTCCCGAACATGAGGGCAGGAAGAACCAAGTGGGCCATTTTCAGCTCCGTGTTCTATTTGTTCGAGAACGTACTTTAATGGGCTGAGTTCCCTGAATTTCTAGGCTTTTTGCTGTCTGAAACCTCGCTGACAGCAGCTGTCAGCGGAATTGCCGAAACCAAACTTCGAATGCGGAGTCAGGCCGCGGATCGATCGCCCTCGTGCTCGCAGTTGGTGTGGGCTCTCGATGACGACGGGCAAATTGGCCGTTCCGGGGGTGAGAAAAAGCCCCGGCACGTTGAGATGCCGGGGCTTGGACAAGGCGTCGAGAAGTCATTGCGGCGTTTGCAGCGGACCAACCCCCGCAGCGTCACCTCATAACAGAGGGATCGACCAGCGCCGGACCAGCCGATGTGTCAAAGCTCAGCCGTACGGAAAAAGCCAGCTCCTCGTGCAGCCGGACCCGGATGTTAAGCTCTTTGGTGGACCCATCAGGCGGCAGCAGATCCCGAGCGAGCTCTGTTAGGGCGAGCACGGCTTGGTACCGGGCTTGTTGGTCGCTGGCACACTCGACGCCGATGTCATCTCGTGCCCACCCGGTGCCATCGAAAATGTCGAAGTAATACCGCATGATAGCCTCCGCCAGTCACGGAATACGTGGCACGAGAGGCATGGTTGCAAACTTGCCCTCCGTAGGGTGAACACGAACTCTTGCACCTGAGGAAAAGAGCGGTATGGTTCGGCCCGATGCATAGGGGCCAGCAGATAACTGATGATCCGGCCCCCGGGAGGGGCATCATGCTGAGGGGGCGCTACGGCATTAAGTGGATGATCTTCGCGTGGCTGGCAATCGTCGGCCTTCTCGCAGCGGGCATCTATCTCGTCGGCAACGCGGCCCGCGTGTTCGGGGGATAGCGCTTAAGCAGGCTATCGAGCGCCGCAAGGTAGTGGACGACGGCAGGGGCGTCGCGGATGTCATCCATTTCCAGGATTAAGGCCTGTCGCGCCATCTCGATCTCTTTCCGTAAAGCTTCGAGTTGACGTTCGCCCTCCAATAGCGCCTCCGCCGGCTGGTGGCGAGAACTGTGCAGGGGACTTAGCCGAAGAGCCTCGCTTTGCCACTTTTTGAGGTCGGAAAGGTGCGGAGCCACACGGGTTCTCGCCAGCTTCCGTTGCGTGATCTCCGGGCTCATTACGCGCGATCGTGGCGAGTTTTCCTGGTACATCGTGGGGCTCCTTTCGGCGCCTCAAACTCACGACCCGCCGAGCAGTTCCAATTAAGAGCCGTTCCGGCGGACGAGCCAAACCCGTCCCTCGATCGAGTGCGGCTCGTCTGTCTCCTCGAAGCCGAACCATCCGCGCCAGTAGTTGAACTGGGCGCGCTGCAGAGCGGGATCGTCGGTGAGAAAGGTCCAGCGGGCAAAGTCGGGCTCGAGGAACTCTACCGTGGGCATGCCGGGTCCAGGCATATCGCCCACCGGCATCTTAACGGTGGTCATGGCGCAGCCCCTTCAGTGTCGCGTGGCGCAGCATGCCTTCGCCGCGCAGGTGCCGAACCTTGGCGATCAGCCCCGGGCGCAACCAGGTGCCACGGCGCTTCAGCGGCAGGGCAGGGGCTTCGGCTGTGTTGGCCTCGGCATAGGCCCAGAAGTCCTCACGGTCGGCCGCCTTCAACGTGATGAAGGCATCCCCCACAAAGTGCAGTCCATGCTCGTCGCGTCGCGCGAGGATCGCCACCGGTGCACCCGATGGCGTGACGTCGGCGCCGATCACCTCAAGCTCACTGACCGTGAAAGTCTTGGTCTTCAACCAGGTGTCGGCCTCGCCGCTCTTGTAGCGGCTACCACGTTTCTTGCTGACGATGCCCTCGAGGCCCATGGCGTCGATCGCGGCGAAGGCTGCGGGGCCATCGGCCTCCAGCTCGGCGCTGAAGGCAATCGGGTGAGCCGGCGCACTCTGCAGGAGGTCAGCGAGCATCGCGCGCCGGCTCTCTATCGGCCTGCCACGGATGTCCTCCCCATCCAGGTGCAGCAGGTCGAAGGCCACGAAGATCAGCTGTTCCGGGTGCCAGCGTATTGCTGAGGGCAGCCCGGTGAAGTCCGAGGCTCCATGGATGTCGGGAAGGTAGACCTCGCCGTCAAGGATGGCTGAGGTGCATGGCAATTGGGCCGCCGCCGCGACGATCTGCGGATACTTGCTCGTCCAGGTTGCCCCTGAACTGCTGAACGCCTTGGCGTTGCCGGCCTCGACGTGCAGCTGCGTACGATACCCATCGAACTTCACCTCGTGCAGCCAGCCGTCGCCAGTCAGCGCGGTCTCGACCAGGCGCGGCTTCATGGGTTGGATGTAGCGTAGGGCTGGGCGTTCCAGGAGCATGCGGGCAATTTAGTGCGAGTGCCGAACGAATCCGAGTCGACTCGCGATCACTGATTCGTTTCCGCGGAACCGGGCAGGGCGGAAGGGGTTGAATCGCCTCTGCAGCAGTGAGGCGCGTCCCATGCCGAAGTTCCGTCCCAAGCCACCGGCACCCAGCGTGCGGATGACCATCGGCGATGCGATCGGCCGGGCACGAGCTCTGTCGAAGGAGGAGCGGCCCATGTCGCAGCAAGAGGTGGTCAGGGACATGATCGCGAAGCTCGATCTACCGGTGTCGCTAAAGAAGCGGCTCCGCGAGCGCCATGGCTAGAGGAAAAGTAGCATGGAACGGCTGCTTCAGTTTCAAGCGCGCCCGGTCACCAAGGCTGAGCACGTGCTGGCACAGGCTATTGCAGTCGTGCAGGCGGCCACGCCGCCGGACAGCGGGATCAGCCGCGATGAGTTGCTCGATCTGCTTCTCGACATTTTGGACGGCCCTGAAGCTCTAGAGGTCTACAACCGAGTGATGCAGACTTACTGACGCTCGCCATGGCGCTGGCTTGGTCCATGGTGGTGACGGTGAACGCGGGAACATTGCACGACGCTAGCCGCCACGGACGCCAGGCGCGAATACCTCGACGGCAAATTTGTCGATTGCTGCGTTGTAGGTTTCATAGCGCTCGAGAAAGCCCATGTGGTTTACCTCGTCTACGATGAGGGTACGCGCAGCTACGGCGCTCTCCCCGATCGTCCGGCTAGCCTCGGGCTTGGTGACAATATCCACCTGGCCGCCAACCACCAGCACAGGAACCTTAGTCTGCGAAAGCGCAGCGGTGGCGTCCCAACGGAACATGGCAAGGTTGCCGCGAGCTTGGGCCGCCGGGGAATTACGCGTGCCGAGAAGCGTGACAGCGTTGAGTTGGCTTCGCGTCACGTGATTGCCAAAACCGATCCGGTTGGCGACGTGAGCAGACCCACTCAGGTAGCTCTGCCAGGCGCTGAGCCATGCAAGCGGCTGCAGCGGTATCACCAACCACAGCAACGGCTCGATCAACGGCCAGCGAAGGGCACGCAAGAGCGGACTGAGGATCATGGTGCGAAGCGGATTTGTGTAAGTCGTATTGAGCAGCACGATACCCGCGACCCGTCGTTCGACGAAGGCGGGATCGTCGCGCACCAGGGTCTGAATGGTCATGCCCCCGATGCTGTGCCCCACGAGAACCACCTTTCCGCCGGCCTCACCGATGACCGACCGTAGGTCCGCGGCAAACGTTTCGAGCGCAATCTTGCCTTTGGAGCGGCCGAGGCCGGGAAGGTCCCAGGCAATGACGCGGAAACGCGTTCTGAGATCCTCGATGGTATAGCCCCAGATCGTACTGTCGAGCCCCCAGCCATGGGTCAGGATGATGACGGGAGCCCCGGTAGGACCATGCGCCTCGACATGAAGGCTCGACCCAGTTGGGCTCTCAAGCGTGCGAACCTCTGACGTTTCCGCCGGCTTCAATAGTCTCACGTCGCGTTTCGCCAGCACCGGCTTCAGCAGCAGGCCGCCTATGAACGACCATGCCAGGCCAGCGATACCCAGCCATAGCGTCCAATCTTCGCGGATCCGGTGGACCACACCATCGGCATCGATCACCACTGTTCCATTGTACCACCGCCAAAGGAAATAGCCGGCAGCGCCCAGGATGGCGAAGGAAAGCAGGCTGAACAAAAAGCGCAGGATGAGAATGAGCGGCATGCAGTCCCCTTAAGCGGAGGCTCCTCCGCCCGTGTCCAACCTGCCTGCATCAAGGAGGTTCCGGCACCAGGTGGCAGGCTAAGGTTGGTGCAATTGCGCGCGATATCTCAAGACGCGCGCTCGGGAGCGTCCCCGCTCCAGATATGTTGCATTCGCCCGGTATCGTCCGGCGCCCAGACCTGGGACTGCCGTCCTGCGTCGCCAAAGACCTCGCCGAACCGGATAGCATTCGAAGTGGCGAGATCGGCACTTTCGAACGGACCGTATGACTTTCCTTCACAGTCTACCCACCACTCGCCACGTGCCTTAACCACCAGAAACCAACAAGTCTTCACCAGAGGGGTGCGCTTCGGGTCAATGCTGCTCATCCTGCTGGTGCACACCCCGTGTCACTAGGGGCACAGCTCCACTTACGCTGACGGTATCGCGGGCCGAGATCGTGCTCAGTTGATCGATCAGCCGGCGAAAGGCTGCGTCGACATCGTCAAGACGGCTGTGCGATGGCTGACCCTTCATCGCGGCATGCAGTTCAGTGTGCCGGCGCCGGACTTCGGCGAGAAGCGCTCCGCTTTCGAGACGGGCGAGGGCCTTGTCCTCGTTGCTGCTGTAGAACGAACCGGCGATGGCGCGCAGGCGCGCCGCCTTGACATGCCAGCTTTGCAGTGCCCCGATAAACGGCCGCAGCGTTTCGTTGGCCTGCCGCCGCGCCAGAACGCTTAGCTGAGAGGCGCGATGGCGCATCGGGTCATGACTTTGCACAGGAAGTATCTCCGTCGATTTGAGGCTCAAGTGGCCTTCGATTGCAGAAGCGATCGAATAGTCTGCCGCGACCGCCACGGCCGTGCGTGCAGACTCGGGACCTGACGCTTCTTTTGGCTGGGCCTGAAGACCATCCACCGGCAGTGGAGGCTAGGCTGATGTGCTCTAGACGCCTCGCACCCGCATTGGCGGTGTGCCCGCATCCGGTCCGACATTGGTATGTCGTCAACGGACAGTTGGCACCAACCTGGGTTAATCTCCTAGAGAATGCTGAGTTAGTCGTGGGCTAACTATCAGCAGAGTACTCGACCCGGCGAACAGAGCATCCCGCAAGGGCAGGCGCTAAGGACACTGCTCTCGCCATCCACCCGTGCAACTGAAATGCATGAACGAGGTTCGGTTGATGTCCTGTGGGTCGCTCCCAGGATGGAAAGGCGGCTGGGCCTAACGGACCGCCGCCTTTCACCTTTCCCGTCGGCTTAGTCGCGCAACAGCCTCTCAAGCATGGTGGCATTCTTGATCGCGTAGCCATCGAAATCGTTGTTGAAGGAGACCCACACCCGCTTTGCCGCTTTCCTGGCTGTTGGTGCCGCATTTTGCCAGGCGCCATCACCTGTCGATCGCCGAGGCACGGCGTGCTCTGATGGAGCTCGGGCCCGCTGATGCGGAAGCGCTTGCCGCCGGCAAAGTGCTGAGAAGCTACCTCGACGGTCACAAAACACTGGACGAACTTCTGCCCCATCGCATGGGGCAGAAAACCGGTTAAGTCGCAGTGATCGAGCCCGTTCTCCGCGCGGGCAGTCCATCATGAAGACGCTGCCGCGAACCAGCGCAGCCCCGGTTACCTCCCTCCGCCTACTAACTCAATGCAGCCGCAGCCAGGGCCTACGATCGGGGACGCACCATTGAACCGTAAACTCACTTGTGGGAACGCGGCCGACTTCGCATCGCGAGCAGAGTAGCAATAGGGAGAGCAAGTAGCAGACCGCCGGTGCTCAGTGGCCGACGGGGCCGGCGATTCTCGTCCTTTGCAGCCGCATAACCGGCACGCCACTCCGGGGTCATTTCCTGGTCTGAAGTGTCGCCGCCTTGAGCGGTCGATTTGCCGATGGTGTCCGCCATGGTTGCGTGCCTACTGCCCATGGGAGAGTCTGCGCCAACCGTTGAATCTTCGGCGGTCTGGTGCTCGATTTCCGCATTGAGCTCGGCACCGACCAACACCACCATCACCGAAATCCACATCCAGGTGAGAAAACCGATCAACGCCCCCAGCGAGCCATAGGTCTTTTCGTAGTTCGCAAAGTTGGCGCTGTACCAGGAGAACAATAGTGAGGCGGCGATGATCACGGCGACCGCCATTATCGCGCCGGGTGTAAGCCATCTCCACTTGGCCTGCTGCCGGCTGGGCCCCAGTCGGTAAAGAGCTGCAACGCCGATAAACAACAAGATCAGCACCAGCCCGTAGCCGAGCCCCTGTGCCAGCCACTCAAAGCCGCGCGACAAACCCAGTGCTCCAAGGACCGCCGGCATCAGTATGACGACGCCGATCATAACGATCGCCGCGACCAGACCGCCGAGTGTGAACAGCAGAGCCAAGGCGTTGAGCTTCAGGAAGGAGCGCTTCTCACGCTCGTCATAGGCAATGTTCATTGCCTCGAATAAGGTCTTTACGCCGGAACTCGAACTCCACAAGGCGAGCGCCACCGAGATCACCAGGCCCCAGCCAAGTGCAGCCGGACCCTGCTGGGTCAGTCGCGTCAGCTGCTCGTCGATGATCTGAATTCCTCCTGCCGGTACGATCCCGGCAAGCAGGGCGACGTGCTGATTGACAGTCGAGGCGTCAGTGAACAGTCCGTAAAGGGAGACAAAGGCAACCACGGTCGGAAACAGTGCCAGCAGCAGGTAATAAGTAGCGCCGGCCGCGATCAGGGTGATCCGATCATCCGAAATTTCACCCCACGTCCGCCAAAGGATGTCCTTCCACGCCTTCGACGTCATTTCCGATGGAGCGTCAGCGTGCCGTCCACGTCCTTGTTCATGCTTGCGTAGCTGAGTGTCCATCGCGGCCTCCATTGCGACAGACAACTTGGCTAGCATCCGCCGGTTGCGGAGGCCCGATCGCCTACTCGGCGAGCTTTGCCTCGAGGAAGCGTTCCACGGCGCCGGATCAGCAATTCGCAGCCAGTCGGTACGGCAGTGGTCGCAAAATAGTTTCGCAAGATCGCACGAATAAAGCGCACCAATCACGAAAATGATCCGCAACTAGATGACAGCGCTATCCGTCTCTCATCGTGTCCCGTCGCAACAACAATGACGACGGCACTCAGGGAAGGAACCCAAATAATGAAGCTCTCCACTCTCCGCGTAGTTGCCGTCTCCGCCATGCTGTCGGCCACCGCTATTTCCGGCGCTGCCTTTGCAGAAAACCCGATGGTCGGCGGCGCACCGATGCTCGAGACCAAGGACATCATCGACAACGCCGTGAACTCGGCCGATCACACCACGCTGGTTGCCGCCGTGAAGGCCGCAGGCCTGGTCGAGACGCTGAAAGGCGCAGGCCCGTTCACCGTGTTCGCTCCGACCAATGCCGCATTTGAGAAGCTGCCGGCCGGTACCGTCGACAACCTGCTGAAGCCCGAGAACAAGGAACAGCTGGCCAAGATCCTGACCTGTCATGTGGTCGCCGCCAATGCACTGTCGACTGCCATCTCCAAAATGGTGGCTGATGATGGTGGCGCTCACCCCGTCAAGACCGTCGGTGGCTGCGTCTGGACCGCCAAGTACGAAGGCGACAAGATCACCCTCACCGACGAGAACGGTGGCGTGGCCAACGTGACGATCGCCGACGTCGTCCAGTCGAATGGCGTTATCCACGTCATCGATGCGGTGCTCTTGCCCAAGATGTAATTCACATCGGCAAGGGTCCTATCCTTCCGCCGCATACCTGGGCCCTGCCCGTATTCGTGTCCCGTGGGGAAACCTCGCGGGACACGAGCGCTTCTACCGGCCCTCACGACGGCCGCGGCGGACCACCAGCTCCGGCACATTCCTCGTAAGGAACTGCGCGTGCATCAGAGGTTGCATGCAAGGCCACCAGAAACGCGCAGAGCAACTTCGCGTCACTCCTAAGGGCAGAGGCGTATTCTAAGCCGTCGCCTGGCAGGAAGAATCCTCTCCCCCGGTGCAACTAAATTCCTGCTTCGATGTTATCGCGCGGAGGGTCCCTGGGGTTTCGTATGAACATATTGGTCGTGGACGATGAGCCGCTGATCCGCCTCGGCCTGGTTAGTCTATTGGAGGAGTGGGGGCATCAAGCCGTTTCCGCAGGTAACGCGGCTGCTGCAATCGCCGCCCTCGAAGCCGATCAGACGATTGAACTGGTGGTTACCGACATAAATATGCCCGGCACCATGGACGGTATCGGCCTCGCTAAATATGTTGCGGGGCGCTGGCCGCCGGTTCGGTTGATCGTGATGTCTGGCAAGGTGGCACCGGCTGACAACGAACTGCCTGCGGGCGCCCGGTTCTTCTCCAAGCCCTTTCGCGACCAAGTTATGCAGGCGGCCATCGAGGAGATGCGCAGCACATGACGGCCAGCGCTTTGCCGCACCAGACAGGTCAATCGATCGAGCGCAAAAGAAGATGGGAAGCGGCCGACGCCGTCATTGCCGGCAGCGTACTGCTTGTTTCCGTGATCATCGGCGTATTCGTGCTTTTGTGCGTGCAGGGCTATGGGACCACCATAGACGAAGCAAAGGCCAAGGCTCAGCGGGCCGCAAACGTGGTCGCCGAGGGTTCGCGATGGGTCATAGCTTCGGCGAGGACGGCAGTCGAAACTGCCTCGACGGCCGGCTCCACCCCCGGTGCCGCACTCGACCATTTTAGTGATGTGTCGCGTCAGCTTCCGACGAGCCTTGTGCTCGGCGTCTACGACGCCTCTGGTCGGATCATCCGCGAACGATCAATGCCGACGGCGCCCATGTCGATTGATGATCATGATTACTTCAATGCCCTCACTGGCCCCGAGGAATGGGCACTCGGCAGCCAGGAAGAACTGTCGGGCCGGCCGGTCTTTGCGGTGGCCAAGCGCCAGCAGGTGGCGGGGGCCTTTGCTGGTGCGGTAGTCGTATTCCTTGACGGAGGCGTTCTCGAGCGCCTGGCAGTTCCTCAGGAGCTCGGCAAAGATTCGACGATAAGCATCGTCCGCAGCGATGGATGGGTAGTCGCCCGAAACCCGGCGCTCATTCACGCGGCGGACCTGAGCGGAACTTCCGGCATGACGACGTTGAACTCCGCCGACCAGGGGACCTACGAATCGGCCGCATCCCCTGTCGACGGCATTGCCCGCCTTGTCGGCTTCAAAAGGGTGCCTGATCTCGGCTTCATAGCAGTTGCCTCAGTCTCAAAGGAAACTGCCCTTGCAGGGCTGTGGTATTCGATCTGGGTCGTGTCCCTGCTGCTGGCGCCGATCGCCGTTGCCTTGCTGGTCGGCTCGCTGCTGACGGCCAAATCCATGCGGCGAACCAGAGCGGCGCAGCGCTCCCTCGCCGCGGCGCTCGAACACAACGAGGTGCTCTTCAAGGAAGTGCATCACCGAGTGAAGAACAACCTGCAATCCATCAATTCGCTGCTGCAGCTGCACCCCATCCCGCGCGAGGTAAGGGCGGAGATGAGCAAGCGAATCTTCGCCATGTCAGCCGTGCATGAGCACATCTATCGCACCAGCAGCTTCGACGACGTTCATGTCCGCGAGTATCTTCGGACCCTGATCGAGAACATCCGGGCGGGCGCCGATCCCCGCGTGGAGGTCGAAGCAGATCTCGACGACATCGTCGTCGGCAAGGACAGCGCGGCTTCCCTCGGTTTGATCCTCAATGAAGTTCTGTCGAATGCTTTCAAACACGCATTTGCTGGACGCGAAGATGGTAGGATCCTTGTCAAGTTGAAGGCGCTTCCCGATGGTCGGGCATCGCTTTCCGTTCAGGACGACGGTACGGGCTTCGATCCCTCGGTACCCGCGAAGGGGATAGGACGTCGCCTAGTCGAGGGTTTTGCCGCCCAGCTAGGAGGCGAAATCATTCACAGCCAGAACAACGGTTATGTGTTTACGCTCGACTTTCCAGGTCGTCTTGCCGAACCTGCAGCAGGCTCGTAAGCCCGCGTTCGCCGTTGGTTTTCGTATGCCAAGTCTCGAGCCGGATGGAGTGCAATCCGTGTAGGTCAGGCGCTGACACCATGTATCCGCTGGATGTGCTCAAGCTCAGGGGCTTTGACCAGATCCTTGGAGCCTGGGACCTCATTGGCTTGCTCGGCGGTGAAGTCGCGTCGATTATGGGCTTGCCGTTCACCAGGAGGGAACAGTGCTGCCTGCCAACCGTTGTCCGAACTCAATGGAGGTCGCGCAAATTGGCAGCTCGAGCAATCTGGAAAGGCGTCATCAAGATCGCTGAGATCGTGTGTCCCGTGTCGATGTACGCAGCCGCGTCGCAGTCCGAGCGCATCTCATTGCACATGGTCAATCGCAGCACCGGAAACCGGCTCAAGCGTCTCTATGTGGACGAGAAAACGGACAAACCGGTCGAGCTCGAGGACCAGGTGAAGGGTTACGAAACCAGCGATGGCCAATACGTGGTGCTGGAGCCCGATGAGATCGCGGCCGCGGTGCCCAACAGTGACAAGGCTCTCACGGTCGATCAATTCATTGCCTGCAACAAGATCGAGCCCACCTACTTCGACAAACCCTACTACCTGCTGCCAACCACTGATATCGGGAACGAGACCTTCGTCCTGATCCGAGAGGCTTTGCGAGAGCGAAAAGCCGCGGCGATCGCGCATGCTGTACTGTTCCGCAGGCTTAGGCCGGTTCTGATCCGTGCACACCACGACGGGTTGATCGCGACCACGCTGAACTTCGATTACGAAGTGCGTTCAGCCTCCGACGCCTTCAAAGGGATCAAGAAGAGCAAGATCGAGCCGGAAATGCTGGACCTGGCCAAGCATATTCTGAAGACCAAGGCCGGCAAGTTCGACCCGAATAAGTTCGATGATCGCTACGAGGGGGCCCTGGCGGATCTGGTGCAGGCCAAGATCAACGGCAAGAAGATCGTCCCCATCCGCCCGCCGGAGCCCACCAAGAAAAACGACCTGCTAGAGGCCCTCCGGCTCAGCGCCGGCGCCAAGGGCGCGTCGGCGCCCCGTCGGTCTGCCAGCAAGTCGAAGGCGAAGAGGGCGGAGCCGGCAAGCAAGGCTGCTCCGGCGCGGCGCAAGGCGGGCTAGCGCCCGCCCTTGGCTCTCTGACCGGGTTTGTTCTGCAGGCTCTTCTTCAATGCGGCCATGAGGTTGATAACGTTAGAAGGCGCCTCGGGCTCGGCCTCCGCCTTTCCGGGCTTCGACTTCCGCCCTGGCGATTCCTTGGCCTTGATGATCTCTTTCAGTTTGGCCTGAACCGGGTCTTTGACCATGTCCTTGTTCCAGGCGGCTGTCCGCTCCTCGATGATCCTTTCGACCATGCTGAGCATTTCCTTGTCGGGCTTTACTTCCTCGACCTTCTCAAAATACTCGTCCTCGTCACGAACTTCGTCGCCGAAGCGAAGGGTCCAAAGCAAAATGCCAGTGTCCCAGGGCTGCAGCATCACGGCGCGCTCTCGGTTGCCGAGGACCAGCCGAGAAATGCCAACCACGTTCTGATCTGCCATCGCCTCGCGGATTACCGAAAAGGCCTCCTCGCCCACCTCGTCGGCCGGTACCACGAAGTAGGGCGTGTCGAAATAAGTCCACTCCACCGTATCGGCCTCAACGAACTCATCGATGTCGATCGTGCGCACGCTGTCGAGTTTTACCCCGTCCAGCTCCTCATCTTCGAGGACCACATACTCGTCTTCCGCCTTTTCGTAAGCCTTCACCTGATGATCATCATCCACGGTCTTTCCCGTCTCGCCGTCGACGTACCGGGTGTAAATCCGGTCGCCGGTGGTGCGGTTCAGAGTATGAAAGCGAACGCGGTTCCCCTCTGTCGTTGCCGGCGACAGGGTTACCGCGCATGTCACCAAGGACAGCTTCAAATAGCCTTTCCAGTAAGGACGAACTGCCACGATCACCTCCATCGAAGTATCCGAGCGCAACGCATGGTGTGCGGGGTCGTTCCGAACGACACCACCTCGTAGCGCGGGGCGTAGCAGCAAGCCCCAAGCCCTCATCGCTGACGACCTGCTGAGCCGCCCCGGAATGGGCTCCGGGAATTGATGTCGTACGTCGCTGCTGGCGCCCTACTAGCCCTTCAGGATCGGGTGGGGCGGGGGCGCCTAAATCAGAAGCGACTGAGCGCCATCGATCCAGATCGGGGTCCCGCTTATGTGCCCGGCGTCGTCTGACAACAGAAATCGAACCAGTCGCGCCACGTCTCCCGCCGCTCCAGGCTCTCCTTTGGTCAGCGGGACGCGTCCATCCGGGAACGTTGCACGGACGGAGGCGCGGCGAACGTTGCGGCGGTTGGTGTTGTCCCCAATCTCGGACTCGATGGCCCCTGGACAGATAACGTTTACTCGGATGCGATATCGGGCGAGTTCGAGCGCTGCCATCTGCCCCAGAGCCAGCTGGCCAGCCTTGGTCGTTGAATAGGCCGACGCGCCCCCATTGGTGAATGTTCGAGTGCCGTTGATCGAGGAAGTGATGACGATCGAACCGCCATTTCGCTTCATCAGCGGCACGGACAAATGCAAGGTGAGGAACGTTCCGCCCAGGTTGATGCGAACAGTCTCGTTCCACTCTTCGTAGGTAAGGTCATCGATAGGGGCCCACGTACCGTTGATCCCGGCGTTCGCGAACACTCCGTCGAGGTTGCCGAACCTCTTCTCGATCTGCTTGAAGGCCGACTGCATTGCCCCCTCATCGGCGATGTCAGCGACGAGCGTCATTGCTGAGCCTCCGAGCGCGTTGGCGGCCGAGGCCGTTTCTTCTAGCTCCTTGGGCGTACGTCCAAGCAAAGCCAGGTTAGCGCCTTCAGCCGCCAATAGTAGGGCACAAGCCTTTCCGAGACCGGAACCCGCTCCGGTCACGAGTACATTTTTGCCCTTCATCTCAATAACCCTGCTTTGGGTCGACCAGATTCAGGAGCTTGCGGCCGGACAGGTACCGTTGGAGGTTGTCCACGAAGATCTCGATGCAGCGGTCGATGTAGGTCGTGTGGTCGTCGACGCTGCAGTGGGGCGTGATGATCAGCCTTGGGGTCTTCCATGCCCGGTTCCGAGAGGGGATTGGCTCTTCAGGAAACACATCAAGAAGTGCACCGCGCAGCGTCCCCGCATCAAGCCGATCCATTATGGCTTCATAGTCCAACGGAGCGGCGCGACCGACGACGACGATCCCGGCGCCGTCGGGCAGCAAGTCGACCCGACGGCGATCGATTAGCCCCTGGGACTGTGGGGTGTCCGGCAATGTTGAAACCAGGATGTCGGTTTGTGCGAGCACCTCATCGAGTTCGGCAAGGGTTGCGATCCTGTCGAGCTTAATCCTGGCACGTCCGGATCGTGTCACGCCGGTGACCTTGCAGCCGAGCTGCTTGAGATGTTGTGCGCCGCTGGCACCGATTGCGCCTACTCCGAGGATGGTAATGCGGTGCGTTTTCAGGACCGGGCCGAACAATGGCTTCCACTCCTTGTTGGCCTGGTCAGTAACGTAGCGAGGAACCTCATGGGTGAGCATCAGGGCGGCCGTAAGGATGAACTCGCCTCCCTTCTCAGCGTGAACACCGGACGCGTTGGTCACCCGAAGGCCGCGGGGGAGTTTATCCACCATGCCTTCAACGCCGGCGAAGGTTGTTTGAACCCACCGCAAATTCGGGTTGGCTTTATGAGCCTTCGCGAGGTCGACCTTCGGCAAAGTAACGAGGACCTCGGCACTAAACTCTTTCGGTAGCTCGTCACCACCATCGTCCACACTAACGATGACCTTCCGTGCCAAGTCGCGAGCCGCCAAGGCCTCCATCAATTTAGACGGAGCCAGCGTCAGCGCATTTGGGGTCGTCGGTGGGTTTTGGATGTGGACGCGAACGGAGCCCCTCGCGGACTGTTCCGACGTCGACAAAGCAGATTGAGTTCGGGCCATAAGGACTTCGTCTCCAGCACTGAAGACGCTAATTCAGCCGCGCTCACGCAGTTCCCTATGAGATACGGAGGCACAAGGTAGCCTCACTCCGACGCAGCGACTGGTGTGTCCTTCCGGCAACGCGCTGGCACGCCGGAACACACCCCTAATGTCCGCGTTTGCAGGGGGTGTCACACAGCTTGGAGCGCCTCTTGGAGCCGATTGCAGCCTTCGACTTGCAGCGCATGCTGTTCGGCGATGAGTCGCCGCTGTTCCTGCTCGAGATCATCTTCCGCACGCTGATCGTTTACGTCTATGCCCTGCTGCTGCTCCGCTGGCTGGGTAGCAGGACGATCGGGCAGCTGTCGACCATCGAGTTCCTGCTGGTGATCGCGCTCGGCTCGGCCGTGGGCGACGCGATGTTCTATCCCGATGTGCCGCTCATTCACGCTCTGCTGGTTGTTACCGTCGTAGTTGTCGCCAACAAGCTGCTTGACATGCTGATTGCCCGCAACAAGGCGGCCGAGCGACTGCTCGATGGTGTGCCCAAAGAGGTCATCACTGACGGCGTCATTGACAGGAAGTTCCTCAACGACGTGTCCCTTGGCGGCAGCGAACTGTTCCAGCAGTTGCGTCATCATGGCGTTGAGCACCTGGGGCAGGTCGCTCGTGCCTACATCGAGCCGGATGGTGTGTTGACAGTTTTCCGGGACAAGGCGGACGACCGTCCAGGACTGCCGATCGTCCCTCCTTGGGAAATCGAACCGCCGGTGAAAATCTCAGCGCTCGCGGCCACGTCCAACAGCACGCTACTGGCATGCCGCCGCTGTGGCCAACTCCACCAAACTGAAGAGGCCGTTGCACCGGGCAACTGCCCGAATTGCGCGCATGATCTGTGGACGCAGGCCCGCGTGCACGAGGCTTATCGCGACGACTAGGAGTGCTCGGCCGCCGGCCGTCGATCGCTAACCGGACCTGCCATTACCGTCACCATGAAAGTGCAGTAGACCAAGTAGCGCTGAAGGCAGCGCGCCCACAATATTGGACAAAGATTGGACGGGAACCAACGCGCCCCAGCTAAGTCTTTTAGATGTTTGGAAAAATTGGCGCGCCCAAGGGGAATCGAACCCCTGTTCCCGCCGTGAGAGGGCGGTGTCCTGACCGCTAGACGATGGGCGCGGAGGAACTCTTTATCGGCGATGAGCGCCGTACCGTCAACCACCAGCCCATGAGGGGAAAGTGGCGCGCCCTAGGGGAGTCGAACCCCTCTCTGCACCGTGAAAGGGTGCCGTCCTAACCGATAGACGAAGGGCGCCGCGGTGGCGTCCGTATAGGGAGGTTCATTCGGGCTGGCAAGGGTGTTTTTCGAAGAAACACGCGCTTATGTCAGCCCCTGTGGAAGGTCAGCAGCCTGAGAAGGTGACGGGCTTCTTCCAGCCGCGCGGCCGGTCGCGCACGTCGACATGGATGAAGCCGCGGCCCGGGTAGCAGCCGAGGCCGCCGACCTGCTCGTTGCGCAGGGCGAAGGCGACGAGCTGGCCCTTGGAAACGCCGGGGATGAAGAAATCCACCGCCATGCAGCGCATGTGGTAGCTCGAATCCTCGCCGCCGCCGATGATGTTGCGGATCGGATCGCGATAGCCGGAGTTGACGACGATCTTCTTGCCGAACTTGCGTTCGAACGAGCTGATCACCGAGCGCAGTTTTGGCGAGATGCAGGAATTGTCGACATCGGTCGACGACAGGAACATGCCGGCCCGCTGCACGTAGCCCTTGTAGGAGGCGCCGCCACCGCCGCCGAAAAAGAAGCAGCCACTCAGCAGCAGGGCGCTTGCCAGCACCGCAATCAGTCGGATCATTCGTCACTTCCCATGCCGCGCGTCAGGGCGGTAGCAGAACGCCGGCCCTTGCCCGGCCGGCGCTCGCGAGGAAGCTACAAAGTCTTGGCTAACCGTCGGCTAAGCCGATTGGTTAGCGGTCGGTTACCTCAGGGGCTGCGGATGGCTGCCCCCGGGGGGCGGCTTACCAGGCGCCGGTGTTCGGCATCGACAGCCAGGGCTCGGCCGGGGCGAGCGCCGCACCTTCCTGCAGGATCTCGACCGAGATGTTGTCGGGCGAGCGGACAAACGCCATGCGGCCGTCGCGGGGCGGGCGGTTGATGGTGTAGCCGAGCTTCTGCATATGGGCGCAGAAATCGTAGATGTTGGCGACCTCGTAGGCGAGGTGACCGAAATTGCGGCCGCCGGTATAGACCTCGGGGTCCCAGTTATAGGTGAGCTCGACCGGCGTCTCGTGCTGGCCCTTGGCGGCGAGGAAGATCAGCGTGTAGCGGCCCTTCTCGTTCTCGGTGCGCCGGACTTCCTCGAGCCCGAGGCCGTCGCGATAGAATTTCAGGCTCGCTTCGATGTCGGTGACCCGCACCATGGTGTGGAGATACTTCACGTCTGGTCCTCCCGGAGAGTGTGTTGGTGCGGCCTACAACGGCTGGCCGCCCGCATCAAGTTGGACACTCGTCGACGACACACGGGTCATCGAATACCGGGCTGGAAGCGCCGGTATTGCCGGTCCTCCAAAGCGGTTGCGAAAAACCCCTGACAAAATCGTAAACGCTTCTTAACTTCCCCGGCTGAATCGGACACAGTGCCTCATGTGTGGCGTACCCCGAACAGCGGCGGGGCGAGTACGAAAAGGCTTGAGGCATGGGGGCCAAGTTTACAGCCGACGGTGACGAACCCGGGTTCCGGTCCGACGAGACCGGCCCGCTCGGACAGCACCCGGCATCCGACCACGGCGGCGACGCCAATCTCGATGTCATCGAGGTGGTTGGGTCGATCAAGTGGTTCGACGTTTCCAAGGGGTTCGGCTTCATCGTCCCCGACGATGGCCGCCCAGATGTGCTCCTGCATGTGACCTGCCTGAGGCGGGACGGCTACCAGACCGCCTATGAGGGCTCGCGCATCGTCGTCGAGGCGCTGGCGCGACCGGGTGGGCTGCAGGCCTTCCGCATTCTCTCGATGGACGATTCGACCGCCAAGCACCCGGCGCAGATGCCGGCGCCGCGCACCCATGTCACCGTCGAGCCGACCAGCCGCCTCGAGCGCCTCGAGGTGAAGTGGTTCAACCGCATCCGCGGCTTCGGCTTCCTCTCGGCCGGTGACGGCGCTCCGGATATCTTCGTCCACATGGAGACGCTGCGCCGCTTCGGCATCACCGAGCTGCGCCCCGGCCAGCACGTCCTCGTCCGCTACGGCACTGGCCCCAAGGGCCTGATGGTCGCCGAGATCCGTCCAGACGGCTGGGGCGACGCGCCGTCCTCACACTGATCTTGCGCCTCCCCGCACGGCGAGGAGGCGACTTTATCATGCATGCTAGAGGGCGGTTGTCCGGCCGCTATTGCGGCTGGATGAAGCCGTTATGGCTCGAGGCGAACTTCCAGCCTTCGGCGTTGCGCTTCAGCACATAGAGCTTGGTGCCCTCGAGCTCGCCCTCGATCCGTGAGCCATCGGCATGCTCGGGCGTAGCCCGCACATTGACCGCGGCGACGTCGTCATCGACGAACAGCACGTGCTCCACTTTGTAGGTGGCGTGCACGTCGCCCAGGGCAGGGGTGAGCACCCGACGGGTGAAGGCGTCGATCTCGTCGCGCCCGGTCAGCCGCACGCCGCCGCCCGTTACCCACACCGCATCGGGCGAGAACAGCGCGATGAAATCGTCGGGGCTGCGGTTGCGCTGCGACGCTTCAACCGCGGCAACAAAGCGGTGGATGGTCTCGATATCGGCAGTCCGCCGGGCATTCATCTGGGTTTCCTTCCATCTGGGATGCCAGGCTTGTCGGACCTCAACAGCAGTTGAGGTCAATAGCCTTTCGCGCTGTTCTCGAACGCGTCTCTTGACGCTGTTCCCGAAGCCTCGGTGGCGCGATAAGGTGCCGCCAGTTCGCACTAACCCCCCAAGAACCCATGAACATCCTCCGGGCCCTGCATGGCGCCTTTATCGCCCTCCTGCTCCTGACGCTCACCGCCTGCGCCTCTGATGACCGGTTGGTCATCGAGTCGCGCAACGGCAACCATCCCTTCACCGTCGAGGTGGTGGATACGCCAGAATCCCGGGCCAAGGGCCTGATGTATCGCGAAGCCCTGGCGCCCGATGCCGGCATGCTGTTCGATTTCAAGGAAAGCCGCGAAGTCAGCTTCTGGATGAGCAATACGCTGATCCCGCTCGACATGGTGTTCATCACCGCCGAGGGGCTGGTGGCCAATATCCACGCCAACGCCCGGCCGCTCGATCTGACCTCGATCCCGTCCGATGGTCCGGTGATGTTCGTCTTGGAAATTCCGGGCGGCCGCGCCAAGGAACTGGGCATCGCCGCCGGCGATCGCGTCGTGCACGATCGCATCAAGAACGGCGCTACAGCCGGCTGATTACCATGCAGTCGAGCACCGCCACGAGGTGGAGGCTGGCGCCGGCGACGACGAAGCCGTGCCATACGGCGTTGTGGAAGGTCAGACGCTCCCACAGGTGGAAGATCAGCCCGACGCTGTAGCAGAGCCCGCCCGCCACCAGGAGCCACAGCGCGACGCCGGGCAGGTGCGAGGCGAGCGCCTGGAACACGAACACACCGCTCCAGCCGATGCCCAGATAGAGGATGATCGCGCCCCGCCCGAAGCGGTGCGGCACGAACAGCTTCAGCGCCATGCCGGTAAGCGCCGCGCCCCAGATCAACAGCCCGATGATGATGCTCGAGGGTGTTGCGCCCAAGAGCACCAGGAACGGCGTATAGGTGCCGGCGATGAACAGGAAGATCGCCGCCTGGTCGAGCCGCGCCAAAGTACGCTTCGCCGGCGAGGCGATCGGGCAGAGGTTGAAGGCAAGCGAAATGCTGAGCACCAGCAGCAGGCTGCCGACATACAGCACCAGCGCCGGCAGCTCGTTCGGCGCCGTCTCGTAGCCGGCAAAGGCCAGCAGCACCGCCCCGAGCGCCACGGCGACGACGATGCCGATGCCATGCACCACCCCGTCCGCGATCAGCTCGGGCAGGGAAAAGGGGCGGCCCCGGGTCCACCAGGTTCGGGCAATGGTCGTCTCGGTCGTCACGGCGCTTCAGGGCTCTCTCACAAGCGCTTTCAGGAAAAGTTGCGGACTCTTCCGGTTCGAAAGCGCGACAAAGGATAACGGCGCAGAGCGCTTCGACTTTTCGTCGAAACGCTCCGAAGCAAATAAGCTGTGACAATCCCGTCATCGGACTGTCACAGTCAACCCATTCCGCACTCCGGCCGCTTGACACGTAACGCAGTTGTTACAACTGTCCGCGCACTCCATTGTTTCGGAAGACGAAATGAGTCTCGCCGACCTCTATTCCGCCCTCGCCGATCCCACCCGTCTCCGGGTGCTCGAGCTGCTGCACGACAAGGCCCGCCCGGTGCATGAGCTGGCGGCCGCCTTCGATATCAGCCGCCCGGCCATCTCCCGGCACCTGAGGGTGCTGAAGGAAGCCGGGCTGGTGCAGGAGGTGAAGCAGGGGCGCGAGAACCTTTACTCGTTCCAGCGCGACGAGCTGAAGCCCGGCATGGCCTGGCTGGAAACGCATCAGAAGAAGCCGGGCAGGGCGAGGAAGGCTGCGGTGGCGGTAGCTGTCGCCCCCGAAGCTCCAGAAACCGTCGAAGCGCCGGTACGTCCCCCTGAGCCGATCGCGCCTGAGCCGATCGTCGCAGCTCCGGTGGTTGCGCCGGAGCCCGTTCTGGTCGCACCCGAGCCGGCTCCGGTGCCCATGGTCGCAGCTTCCGAACCGCCCCCGGAGCCGATCATTGTCGTCAAGTCCAAGGCCCCGGCCAAGCCGCGCGTCGCCAAGCCGAGGGCCGAAGCAGAACCCGTTGCCCCGCCGCCCAAGCAGACCCCGCAGCTGTCGTTCTTCGATCTCTAGGCTGCTGGTCCCAACTCACCGGTGTCATCCCAGCGAAAGCTGGGACCCCGCGGCGAGGGCTCTTGCCCTCGTCCGCTCGCAGCCTGTGCCAGCCGATGGATGGGTCCCAGCTTTCGCTGGGATGACATCGAGTGTGTGGCGCGCCTCGTGGTCCTCGCCCCTTCACGGCCCCGGCAGCACCTCGTCGATCCGGGCGGTCAGGTAATACCCCAGCAGCCCCGCCCATTCGCGCAGTGCGAGACTGCTCACCGAGATGTTCTCGGTCGATTGGTCCGGCTTGATCCGCACCCCTTCGGCGCCGCTCGCCAGGTAATCCGCCGGCCACGGGATGACAGGGAAATCGGCCTTGCGGAACAGCCCCACCGCTCGCGGCATATGGAAGGCCGAGGTCACCAGCAGCCAGGTCTCGCCCGCGCTGACCTTTGCCAACTGCTTGGCGAACTGCGCATTCTCCTCGGTGTTGCGCGACTGGTCATCCATCAGGATGCGCTCGGGCGCGATCCCGAACGCCTCAAAGAAGCGCTTGCCCGCCAGCGCTTCCGGCTCCTGCTGCACCAAAGCCGCCGGCCCGCCGGCAATGACGATCCTGGCGTTCGGGTGGTGCAACGCCAGCCGCAGGGCCTCGACGAACCGGTCGCCGGAGCGGTTGAACTCATAGCCGCCGCGCACCGAGTTCACCTCGCCATCCATGCCGCCGCCCAACACCACGATGCCGTCGACCCGAGCCGGCTCCGCCGGCCGTTCGAACCGCTGCTCGAGCGGGGTGATCAGCACATAGCCGAAGGTGGTGAAAGAGCAGAGGAGCAGCAGCAGCAGCGCCAGCCCGACCAGCATCCGCGAGATCCACCGCCGCCTGAGCCAGCTCAACGCCAGCCCGGCCACCAGGAGCAGCACAACCAGCGAAAGCGGCTGCACCAGGAGCCAGAAAATCCGCGTGAGATAGGGGAACACGGCAGGGTCCTCCCGGAGCGTTTTCAGGAAAAGTTGCAGACTTTTCCGGTTCGAAAGCGCGACAAGTCAAACGCTTGGAGCGTTTCATCGCTTCAACGAGCGATGGAGCGCTCCAGTGTGGCGCGCACCCTGCCATTGCTGCCGGGAGTCGGCAAACCCAAGGCCTGACAATCGAGACCGATTGCGCTACACCCGCGCCACGGCCTCGTAGCTCAGGGGATAGAGCAGCAGCCTTCTAAGCTGTTGGTCGCAGGTTCGAATCCTGCCGAGGTCGCCACCCGCCCAACCAGCGTTGGTCATCCGCCAGAGGAGCGCGAGCTCCTCTCCGCTAGCGGCTTGGTGTGAAGCTCAGCCTGTTCCAGCGTCACCCATCCTCACATCGCGGTTGCTGACACCACCGGGCCCGCCCGCGACGGCCGGTATAGTGGCGTGACCCCCTCAGGTTACTTGGGGTGGCAACCAACACGAACCATGCGGCCAATCTCTCAGCCCCGAACCTGCGCCCATCACTAAGGGTTTGAATCGATGTCGGTTTGGCGATCGACCTGTGGGAGTCGAAAAGAAGGCTGTTATTTTGCGAAGATTTGGGTTTTTCTGTCACTGGCGACCTTAGTCCGTATCAGAGATACTTTGCCGGTCGAAATGGAGGGCACGATGGCTGCCGAGGGTGCAAGGAGTTCAGGCAGGTTGGTCCTTGGGCGTGCCTGGTACTGGCTGGGCGCCTTCGTGCTGTCGGGGATGCTCTGGCTGCTGATCATCTGGGCTGTTTCGAGTCTTACCAGCGCCGGAGAGGTTAGCGTGCGCCAAATGATTGGCGACGCTCGGTATTGGCCCCCGGCATGTGAGCAGTCGGTGTGCGTGCTGACCGGGCTCGGCGGCATTGTCCAGGTCTGGGAGCGGCACGTCGACAAGTACAAGGGGCTTGGGCGAAGCTTCGTTGTCGAAGGCATGTGCGCCAGCGCTTGTGAGATCGCCGCGCGCAGGGCAGGGGCGCGTATCGCCCCGGGAGCTACGCTGATCGTTCACGAACCGAGCCCCGCTCGATGGTCATAGATCGCGGGGCCCCGATCCTGCACCCACGATGTGCGATCGCTGCGGGTGTCGAGTGCCACGTCAATCAACTTTGCAATGGGTAAGCGGGGTTGACGGTGCGTCCCAGTCAATGGGCGCTGCAAGCCTCTTCGCCCCGAGAGTTGGTGCGTGGGCCGCGACGAGCCGGCCGACCTGCCGACGCCGCCATCCGTTCTTTCTCGGCGCTCCCTGACTGCCGGCGCCGGTCGCAACCACCGGTGCATGGTGCAAGACCATTTTCCTTGCACAACCAGCGACATACCGACCTTAGTCGGGATTGTGGCAGTGTCGGGCATGGCAGCTAATTGCCATGCCCGACACTGCGTCCACACTCGCTATCGGGTGGGCCGGATGCTGCTCTTTGTCGGACGGCATCCGGTTCCCCCTGTTTGGCCCTGCAGCGCCTTCAGGACGTTCGAAAACGCCACAAGACCAAAACTAATGCTTGCGCCAGACCTGTACGTCCTCCTCGGCGACAAGTCGCAGCCCGTCGCTGTTTTCTACATAGACCGACGCCGTCTCGCCCAATGCCCGCAGCATCCGGGCTGCGAACAGCGCGTCCGAGATGGCCTCATCGCGCTGCGTGTAGGGGCGCGGACCCGAGGCCGTGTCGAGGTCGCGGCCGGGGCTGGCGATTCGCCAGCCGGCTCCGTCGTGCCGCACCAGAATTCTCACCGTCGTCATAAACTGCTCTCCGATCGGCCCTGAACGTCCGAATACGGCTCGCGGTTGCCTGGAACGCCTCAGGAAAAAGCCAGTCCCCACAAAGGCGGGGATTGCGGACTTTTCCACCTCGGAAGCGCGACAAATCAAAGACCTAGCCTAGCCGCGAACGGCGGCAGCAATGAGGTTAGCTGCAGTGGTGTTGTGCTGGCGTGATGCAGCTGTTCTGTCGCCCTGCATCAGGGCCTGAGGCCGCGCCCCAGCAGCAGCTGGTAGGTGGTCAGCCGGTGGCCGAAGCGCTCGGCGTCAACCGGCCCGAGGTCCTCGACGCTGTCGAAGCGATCGGCGAAGCCGCTCGGCGGCGCGCCGGCCGGCGCGACGATGATCACGTTCTTGCCCGTATCCGGCAGCTCTTGTCGCCAGAGGCGGAACTGCCCCGGCTGGCCGCTGAGGTCGATTACGTTGCCGTCGCTGCCCAACCCAAAGGCCAGCTTGGCGGTGTTGCCGTAGGTGGTGGAGGCGATCAGCGAGGCGCCGTGCAGCGCTGCGGCGGCCTTGGCCGCGGCTGCCAGCTGCTCCTGCCCGAACGTCTCTACCGCCTCGCGGTCCCGGACGCCGAGCAATTGGGTGGGCAGTGGCGCCGCCAGATAATAGAGCGTCGCCAGGCTCATCAGCAGCATGCCCCAGGCGAGGTGCAGTCGGATCGCCCAGCGCGAGCGCACGAACAGCGGCGCGACGATGACGAACGGCAGAAAGCTCAGCACCAGCCAGTGCGGCTTCACCTGGTTTGCCGCGGCGCTCCAGCTGGCGAGCGCCAGCATGCCGACACTCGAGAGCAGGGCGGTCCACCGCCCCAGCAACTGGTAGGCGCCCTGCGGCCCGGCAAGCTCGCGACCGAACAGGAAGCGGAACAAGCCCCAGGCGAGGAATGGCGAGACGTAGAACAGCGACGCTGTGAGCACCGAGGTCACGCCGTCGAGCGAAAAGTGGCTGCCGCTGGCATTGAACCGCCCGGCAGTGTGGAAACCGACGCTGACGAAATGGTGCTGGGCGTTCCACCACGCCACCGGCAGGGTGATCGTCACCGTCAGCAGCCCCGCCAGATAGAGGTGCGGCGAGCGGAGCAGGCGGCGAAATTCCAGTTGGCCGACGATCACCACCAGCAGCCCCAGGGCGATGAACACCGCATTGTACTTGCTGAGTCCGGCCAGTCCCATGAACAGGGCGCCGAGGTAGAGGTCGCGCAGCCGGCCCTCGCCACCATTGCGCAGCGCACCCAGATACTTACCCAGCTGCAGCATCGACAGTGCCGAAAAGCAGATCAGCACGTGGTCGGGATAGTTGAGCGTCGTCAGCGCATTGAGCAGCGGCGAGGCACAGAACAGCGCCAGCCCGACCCAGAAGTGCCGCTCCGGATCCTCGGTAGCCAGCCACTCGGCGCTGCGGGCGAGGCCGTAGACCAGCACGCCAAAACTCAGCAGCGCCGGCAGGTGCACCGCGATCGGGGTCCAGCCCAGCAGCAACGCCGCTGCTCCGCCGGCCCATCCGACCAGCGGCGCATGGTCGAGATACGACCATTGCAGGTGCGCTCCCCACAGCCAGTAGTAGGCCTCGTCGATGTTTGGCGGCACGAACAGCGCGTAGACGAGCTTGAGAACGAGGAAATACGCCACCGCCAGGCGCGGCAATACAAGGTCGCGCCGCGCCATGCGCAGCTCAACGGCCGACCCGCCGGCTTTGGCTATCCCCCAGTCCACGATGCGTCCCGTGCCCCCCGGCAACGGCGCATCATTTGCACCTCGTGCCCCGGGCCGCAAGCGTCTTAGCCGGCGCGGCGCGTGCTCTCGCGTATGACCAGGTCGGAGTTGAGCACCACGTGGATGGGCTCGTCCTCGGGGGCGATACCTTCGATGATGTCGATCAGCGAGCGGGTGGCCATCCGGCCGATCTCCTCGCGCGGCTGCCGCATGGTGGTCAGCGGCGGATCGAAGAAGCGCGCCACGGCGATATCGTCGAAGCCGACCACCGAGATGTCGCGCGGGCAGTCGAGCCCCTCGAGCCGCAGCCGGTGGATCAGGCCGATGGCCATCTCGTCATTGCCCGAGAATACCGCCGTCGGCAGTTTGCCGCTGGCGAGCAGGTGCTCGGCTGCGGCAGTACCCGACTCCATGTTGTAGGTGCCGGGGAACAGCCATTCCTCGCGCACCGCCAGCCCGGCCTCCTGCATCGCCTCGGCAAAGCCGATGAAGCGCTCGTTGGTCGACTGGTTGCGCGATGGCCCGATGATGTGGCCGATCTCGGTGTGCCCGAGCTCCACCAGGTGCTTGATCGCCCGCTTGGCCGCCAGCCGGTTGTCGGTGATCACCGAGTGGATCTTGGCATCGGGGATCTCGTCATAGGCGGCCACCAGCGGCAGGGCGACGCCATCGTCGCGCAAGCCATGCAGCCGGTTGGTGTCGAGCGAGCCGTCGAACAGCAACAGCCCGTCGGCGCGGTTGGAGAGCAGGTAGTCGCTGAGCCAGCGGTTCGGGTCATCGCCGATCCGGCTCGCCACCAGCACGCTGTAGCCGCGTTCGGCCGCCTCGCGGATCACCGCGTCGACGATGGTCGAGTAGAACGGGTTGCCGATGTTGGGCGCCGCCATCAGAATCGTCCGCGCTGCCTTGAGCCGGAGCGATCGGGCCGCCTGGTTGATGGTGTAGCCGGTGTCGCGCACCGCAGCATAAACCCGCTCACGCGTTGTCTCCGTCACCCTTTCGGGCGAACTGAGCACACGGCTGACTGTCGCCGCGGACACACTTGCGTGACGGGCAACGTCCTGAATCGTCGGTGTTTTTCTTGCCAGGACCATGAGTTCGCAGCGCTCCCTCGCCGCTGCTCGCCCGCTCTGTCTAGATCGACCTTGACAGCCGCGCAAGGAATGTCTGAAACTCCTGCAATCGATTGCATTGACCTTCTGCAAGGGGTTGTGTAATCGATTACACGCAGCCAGCACCGGAGCTTTCCCAACAAGAGGGGCCCCTGCGCGGCTGGCGCAAATTTCGCGAGGGGCGTTTTGCTCCTGGGTGAACGTTGGGAGGATTACATTATGAAGTCAGTCGTGTCGGTGGTGGCCCTGGTGGCTGCCGCCTTGCTTGGCAGCACCTCGGTGCGCGCCGCGGACGTTGAAGTCATTCACTGGTGGACGTCGGGTGGCGAACAGGCCGCCGTGTCGGTGTTCGCCCGTGAGTTCGACGCCCTGGGCGGCGACAAGTGGGTCGATACTGCTATCGCCGGCGGCGAAAATGCCCGTTCGGCCACGTTGCAGCGCATTCTCGGTGGCGATCCTCCGGGCGCGGCGCAGTTCAACCCCGGCCGTCAGTACGAAGAACTGATCGCCGGCAACATGCTGCTCGATCTCACCGATCTGGCGACGAAAGAGAACTGGGCTGGCTTCATCCGTCCGGCGTCCATCTCCGAGGCTTGCCTTGTCGATGGTCACTGGTGGTGCGTGCCGGTCAACATCCACTCGTGGAACTGGGCCTGGGCTTCGGTCCCGGCATTCGAGAAGGCCGGCGTGCCGCTCCCGACCAGCTTTGACGACTTCCTCGCGGAAGCTCCGAAGCTTCAGGAAGCCGGCATTATCCCGTTCGCCATCGGCGGCGAAAGCTGGCAGATCAACGGCGCCTTCGGCGTGATCCAGACCTCGCTGCTCGGCCTCGAGAAGCGCGAAAAGATCCTGAAGGACAAGGACCTCGAGCTGGCCAAGGCAGAGATGCCGGCGGTGTTCGAGAAGTTCCGTCAGTTCAAGCAGTTCTCCGATGCCGGTTCGGCGAACCGCAACTGGAACGACACGACCAACCTCGTCGTGACCGACCAGGCGGCCCTGCAGATCATGGGTGACTGGGCCCGTGGCGAGTTCGGTGTCGCCGGTGAGAAGGCCGGCGTCGATTACGCTTGTCTGGCTCTGCCGATCGATCACCCGACCGTCTCCACCGGCGGCGACATCTTCCTGTTCCCCAAGCAGTCGGATCCGGCTGTCGAAGCGGCTCAGCTGAAGATGGCTTCCATGATGGTCAACCCGCAGGTCCAGGCGCTGTTCAACAACGCCAAGGGCTCCATGCCGATCCGTGACGACGTCGATATGTCGCTCGCTGACGACTGCATGAAGCGCGGCCTCGAGATCATCAAGGACCCGGCGAACATTGCCGTGGATGCCGGCCGCTGGCAGTCGAACGACACCACCGGTCAGATGAACGACCTCGTCGCCCAGTTCTGGGCTGACGACACGATGACTGCCGCGGCAGCCGCCGAGCAGTACGTGACGATCCTCCAGAACGCCGACTGATCTGGTGCTATGATGTCCGGGCGGTGCCAAAAGCACCGCCCGGCTCTTTTTTCGGCGTATCCGGGTGGGCAGGGGATCCGGTGCCGGTTGTTTCAACAACGCGGGGAGTGAACCATGACCCAGATCGCCGAACCGGGCGAGCGAGCGGCGCCTGGTTTTGCCGGCACAGCAGCGGAGCACAAACCGCGCACGCGCCGGAAATTCAACATTCAGTCAGTGCTGGGCACCACGCCGATGATCGTCACGGCGGTCGGGGTGTTCGTGATCTGCATCATCTTTTCGATCATCTGGTCGTTCACCAATTCCAAGTTGTTCCCGAACTTCAACTTCATTGGCCTGGCTCAGTACGAGCGGCTGTGGGCGAACGATCGGTGGAACATCTCGGTCCGCAACCTCGCCGTGTTCGGCGTGTTGTCGATCGGCGTCAGCATGGTGTTCGGCTACCTGCTCGCGGTCTTCATGGATCAGCGCATCAAGCAGGAAGATCTGTTCCGCTCGATTTTCCTCTATCCGTTCGCCATGTCGCTGGTCGTTACCGGCCTCGTCTGGCAGTGGATGTTCGACCCCAATCTCGGCATCCAGTCCGCCGTACGCCAGCTTGGCTGGACGAACTTCGAGTTCGCGCCGCTGGTAAAGCAGGAGACTGCGCTCTACGGCCTCGTGCTCGGCGGGTTGTGGAACGGCGTCGGGGTGACCATGGCCATTCTGCTGGCGGGCCTCCGCGGTGTCGACTCCGAGATCTGGAAGGCCGCCAAGGTTGATGGCATCCCGACCTGGAAGACCTACCTGTTCATCGTGTTGCCGATGATGAAAGGCGCCGTAGCGACCGCCTTCATCCTGCAGATGACCGGCATCGTGCGCGTCTTCGACATTGTCATCGCCATGACCCAGGGCGGACCGGGCGTTTCGACCCAGATGCCGGCCGTCTACGTCATCCAGCACATCACCGACCGCGTGAACGTCGGCCAGGGTATGGCCGCCGCGACGATGATGTTGTTGCCGGTCATGCTTCTCATCGCCGTGCAGTACCTGCTGCGCTGGAACGCAAATCGCAAGGCGGGCAGGGCATAATGACCACTGAAGCCATCTCACCGGGCCTTTCTGCCGGCACGCTCTCCGGACCGCGCGGCCCCAAGCCCAAGACCGTCACCATCGGACGGATCGGCGTCTACGCCTTCCTCATCATCTCGGCCGTCTTCTTCCTGATGCCGCTTTGGGTGATGATCGTGACGTCGCTGAAGACGATGCCGGAAATCCGCGAAGGGCACCTGTTCAACTGGCCGGCGCTCCTCACCTTCGACCCGTGGCTCAAAGCCTGGGACACCGCCTGTACCGGCCGCGACTGCAACGGCCTGAAGCCTGGCTTCTGGAACTCGGTGAAGATCACTGCGCTCTCGGTGCCGGTCTCTATCGTCATCGCCATGATCAACGGCTACGCCCTGAGCTTCTGGAAGTACAAGGGTTCCGAGCTGCTGTTCGGCATCCTGATCTTCGGCGCCTTCGTGCCGTTTCAGGTGGTGATCTATCCGCTGATCATCGGGCTCTCGAAGGTGGGGCTGTTCGCGACGCTCCCGGGCATCGTGGTCGTCCATACCATCTTCGGCATGCCGATCCTGACGCTGCTCTACCGCAACTTCTTCGCCTCGCTGCCGATCGAGCTGTTCAAGGCAGGCCGCGTTGACGGGGCAGGGTTCTGGGGCATCTTCTTCCGCATCATGCTGCCGATGTCGGTGCCGATCACCATCGTCGCCATCATCCTGCAGGTTACCGGCATCTGGAACGACTTCCTGTTCGGCACGGTCTTCGCCGGCCGCGAGAACATGCCGATGACGGTGCAGCTCAACAACATCGTCACCACCACGACCGGTACCCGCGAATACAACGTGAACATGGCTGCAACCATCCTCACGGCAGCGGTTCCGCTGGTGGTCTATTTCATCTCGGGTAAATGGTTCGTCCGCGGCATCGCCGCCGGTGCGGTGAAGGGGTAATCCTCAATGACGACTAGCGTTTCCATCAAGGATCTCAGCCTCAACTTCGGTAATGTGAAGGTCCTCGAGTCTCTCGATCTCGAGGTCGCACAGGGCGAGTTCATCGTGCTGCTCGGGCCTTCGGGCTGCGGCAAGTCCACGCTGCTGAACTGCATTGCTGGCCTGCTCGATGTTTCCGACGGGCAGATCTTCATTTCCGGCAAGAACGTCACCTGGGACGAGCCCAAGGACCGTGGCATCGGCATGGTGTTCCAGTCCTACGCGCTCTACCCGCAGATGACGGTCGAAAAGAACCTGTCGTTCGGCCTGCGCGTTGCCCGCATGCCGAAGGCCGAGGTCGATGCCCGCGTCAAGCGCGCCTCGGAAATCCTGCAGATCGAGCCGCTCTTGCAGCGCAAGCCCGTCGAACTCTCCGGCGGCCAGCGCCAGCGTGTCGCCATCGGCCGCGCCCTGGTGCGCGATGTCGATGTGTTCCTGTTCGACGAGCCGCTTTCCAACCTCGATGCCAAGCTCCGCAACGACCTGCGCATCGAGATCAAGCGGCTGCACGCCCGGCTCAAGAACACCATGATCTACGTCACGCACGACCAGATCGAGGCGATGACCCTGGCCGACCGCATCGCCATCATGAAGAATGGCGTGATCCAGCAGCTGGCCGACCCGCACACCATCTACAACAGGCCGGTCAACCTGTTCGTCGCCGGCTTCATCGGCTCGCCCTCGATGAATTTCATCAAGGGCGATCTCAGTGGCACTACGCTCAGCGTCGATGGCCAGGCCAACATCCCGCTTGGCAACTACCAGTTCGCCAACCAGACCAATGGCGCATCGATCCTCGGCATTCGGCCCGAGCACATCGCTGTCGGCGAGGAAGCGCGGAAAATGCCGGTGCAGATGGAATCGGAGATCGAGATCGTCGAGCCGATGGGTGCCGATACCGTCGCCTGGACCAAGATCGCCGGGCAGTCGCTCACCTTCCGCGCTGCCGCCGAAGTACATCTCGAGCCGGGCCAGAAGGTCCTGATCGGTTTCGATCCGGGTCGTGGTTCCGTCTTCAACGCAGCGAGCGGCAACCGCATCTGACCTTTCGGCTCATTGAGCTTACCGGACGCGTAGCGGCCCGCCGAACGGGCTGCTACGAACCGCGATAAATCAGCACTGCGCCGCCCCGGCAACGACCGGGGCGGTGGCTTTACGGAGCGCTTTCAGGAAGAGTTGCAGACTTTTCCGGGGTCGAAAGCGCGACAAACCGAGGATCGAGTGCATCTCACCGTTTCAGCGAAACGGAGAAGTGCACGAGTGGAGGAGACATCTGTTGGACTTTTCTTTTCAGCTCTACAGCGCGCGGAATTTCCCGCCGCTGGACAGCGTGCTCGGGCGTCTCGCCAAACTCGGCTACAAGCAGGTCGAGGGTTTTGGCGGGCTCTATGCCGAGCCCGATAGCCTCGCCGCATCGTTGAAGCAGCACGGCCTCACCATGCCGACCGGCCATTTCGGCCTCGCCCAGCTCAAGGATACCGAGGCCGCGCTGAAGATCGCAGAAACGCTCGGCATGAGGTTCCTCTATTGCCCGGCGGTCCCCAAGGAGGAGCGCGAGGCAGGGCAGGGCGACAGCAAGTGGATCGAGCTCGGCGAGACCCTCGCCAAGCTCGGCGAAGCCTTCCGCCGACGCGGTTTCGGTTTCGGCTGGCACAACCATGATTTCGAGTTCCGCCCCACCGCCACCGGCAAGCTGCCGATGGACCTCATCCTCGACACCGCGCCCAACAATGATTGGGAAATGGATGTCGCCTGGGTGGTGAAGGGCGGCCAGGATCCGATCGAGTGGATCAAGAAGCATGGCCGCCGCATCAACGCCGTGCACGTCAAGGACATCGCTCCCGCCGGGGAGAATGCCAACGAAGACGGCTGGGCCGATGTCGGCCATGGCACGCTCGACTGGCCGGCGCTCTCGGACGCCGTCAAAGCCCACACCAACGCCCGCTATTGGGTGATGGAACACGACAACCCCGCCGACGTCGACCGCTTCGCATCCCGTTCGATCGCCGCCGTCACCGCCTGGAAGTGAAAGAGGCCACATAATGGATATCGGTTTTCAGCTGTTCAGCGCCCGCAATTACCCGCTCGCGGACGTGCTCAAGAAGGTCGCCGCGCTCGGCTACACCCACGTTGAGGGTTACGGTTCGCTCTACACCGACCCGCAGGCGCTGAAGGCGCAGCTCGATGCCAACGGCCTCACCATGCCGACCGCGCATGTGAGCCTCGGCGACCTCGAGGATACTTCGAAGACCCTGAAGCTCGCTGAGACGCTCGGCATCAAGGTCGTCGTCTGCCCTTGGCTCGCCCCCACCGATCGGCCCACCTCGGCTGATGGCTGGAAGAAGTTCGGCGACCGGCTGCAGAAGATCGGCAAGCCCTTCCAGGATGCCGGCCTCACCTTCGGCTACCACAACCACGAGTTCGAGTTCATCTCGTATGACGGCAAATACGCCATGGACTGGCTGCTCGAGGCCGCCCCGGCCGTGAACGTCGAGGCCGACGTCGCCTGGATCGTCCGCGGCAAGGCCGACCCTGCGACCTGGCTGCCCAAGTTCGGCGATCGCATCGTCGCCGTACACGTCAAGGATATCGCGCCAGCCGGCCAGAACGCCGATGAAGATGGCTGGGCCGATGCCGGCCAGGGCGTCGTGCCGTGGAAGACGCTGTGGCCGATCATCCGCACTGAGACCAAGGCGCAGTACTTCGTCGCCGAGCACGATAACCCCAATGACATCGACCGCTTTGCTTCGCGCTCGATCACCTTCATCAAGACTCTCGGAGCCTAAGATCATGGCAAAGACCTATGGCGTCGGCATCATGGGTGCCGGCAACATCTCGTCCGCCTACCTGCGCCTCGCGCCGCTGTTCAGGAACCTCGAAGTCCGCGCCATCGCCGACATCATTCCCGAGGCCGCACAGAAGCGGGCAGGGGAGTACAATGTCGCGGCGCAGACCCCCGATGAGCTGCTGAAGAACTCCGAGATCGACGTGATCGTGAACCTCACGATCCCCTCGACCCACTTCTCGATTTCGAAGGACATCCTCTCGGCCGGCAAGCACGCCTATTCCGAGAAGCCGTTCGTCCTCAGCGTCGAAGAGGGCATTCAGCTCAAGGCACTGGCCGAGGAGCACAAGCTCAAGGTCGGCTCCGCGCCCGATACCTTCCTCGGCGGCGCGCATCAGCAGGCCCGCTCGATCATCGACTCGGGCAAGCTCGGCAAGATCGCCTCGGGCACCATGCACGTACTGAGCCGCGGCATGGAGCACTGGCATCCCAACCCGGATTTCTTCTTCCAGCCCGGCGGGGGGCCGATCCTCGATCTCGGCCCTTACTACATCACCGACCTGATCAGCCTCGTCGGTCCGATCAAGCGCGTCACCGCGTTCACCGGCTCGGCCCGGGCCGAGCGTGAGGTGACCACCGAGGGCTCGCCGTTCAAGGGCACGTTCATCAAGGTCGGCACCCCGACCACGATCCACGCCATCCTCGAATTCCACTCGGGCGCCATCATCACCCTGGGCGCCAGCTGGGACGTTTCCAGCCATGGCCACCATAATATCGAGCTCTACGGCACCGAAGGTTCGGTCTATGTGCCCGATCCGAACTTCTTCAACGGCGACGTGACCATCACCGATCGCGCCGGCACCAAGGAGAAGGTGACCCCTTGGGATCACCCGTTCGGCAAGGCCAACCAGGATCTCGACAAGCCCAACCCGCGCGCCAACTACCGCAATGCCGGCCTGAGCGACATGATGGACTCGATCGAGACCGGCAAGAAGGCGCGCTGCGATCTCGATGTGGCGCTGCATGCCGTCGACGTCATGACCTCGATCCTCCGTGCCGGCGAAACCGGCCAGGTGATCACGCTGCAGACCACCTGCGAGCGCCCTGCCGCCCTCGGCATCGAAGAAGCCCGCGCCCTGCTGCGCTGAGCCCTTGTCGCCATCCAGTGTTGAAGAGGCCCGGGTGTCACCCGGGCCTCTTTCGTTCGGCGATCACCAGTCACCACCGACCCCGGTCCCAACCACCAAGTCATTCCCGCGAAAGCGGGAACCTCCGTTTTCGCGCCCACGGCACGATCGCAGACGGAGATCCCTGGCCGTCGAGGCGGAGTAGGGCGGGGGAGGGCTCGGTGCGACCCGAACCGTCACCTCGCGGCTTGCCGCCTCAGCGCCGCACCAGCGTGTGCAACGACTCGAACCGTGCCTTGGGTTGGATACCCTTGGGCAGGTTGGGTGCGACGTGCTGGGCAAAGAAGCGCCCTGCATCTTCGCGGCTCTCCCACACCTCCACGATCCGCCAGCCGCCCTCGGTGGCGTGGGCCGAGTGCATCAGGAAGCCCTGGGCGTCCGCATAGTGCGGCTGCACGGTTTCGAGCACCCGCTCATAGCCTTCGACGCTCTGGCCTGCGACGTCCGAAATCATCATGATTGCCATGTTTGTCTCCTTCAGCCTGAGAACCCGCCATTGCGCAGGAATTCTTCCTCGGCGCCGGTGGCCTCGCGGCCAAGGATCGGGTTGCGGTGGGGGAAGCGCCCGAACTGCTCGATCACTGCCCGGTACTTTCTCGCGTGATCGGTATAGGGCGAGCCCATGTGTTCCAGCAGCTCGCCGCCGCGCACGTGGTCGGCCAGGCTCTCGGAATGGCCGAACGGGATGTACATGAACAACCTGAGCTCGAGATCGATCATCAGGTCTTGACCCCAACTGGTCGCCAGCATCGCGATGCGCCGCGCATGGGTGTCGGTGGCGTAAGCCTTGGGCGTGCCGCGGAAGGCATTGCGGGGGAACTGGTCGAGCAGGATGAGCAGTGCCAGTGAACCGCGCGCCGTACCGGTCCAATGGTCGAGTTGCCCCTTGGCGGCGAGCTCATAGAGCGCGATGTAGCTCTCGGTGAACAGCGCATCGAAGGCGGCGTCCTTGGCGAACCACAGCTCGCGCCCCGCCTTGCGCCAGAATGCGATCAGCTGCAGCGCCTCGTCGGGTGTCTCGTTGGAGAACTGAGCCAGCATCATTTCCCACTCTCCTCGCGCGCCGCCGACGGTGTGGTGGGTGCCGGCAAGCGAAGCGTCGTGGGCGGTGTGCGCTTCGGCTTCGAGATATTGTGGCGCGCGGCCCAGCGGTCGCCGATCATCATGAAGGTCAGGTACATCAGAGAAAGTCCTCAGGTTGCCCACCCGCGGCGTCGGGATGCCCGATTGCCGGGTCGTGAATCCAGTGATATGAATGCATCGATATGCTGCACCAGATTGATCTATCTCGTACCGACCTGAATCTGCTCGTGCTTTTCGAAGTCGTGCTGCAGGAGCTGCATGTCGGCAGGGCTGCGCAGCGTCTCAACCTATCGCCCTCGGCGGTCAGCCACGGCCTCGGCCGGCTACGCGCACAGCTCAATGATCCGTTGTTTCTCAAGACCCCGCGCGGCGTTGTGCCCACCGAGCGAGCCCTCGGTCTGGCCGAGCCGATCGCCGAAATTCTGGCGCGGGTCCGGCAGGTGGTTTCGTCGGCCGAACCTTTCGATCCGCGGACGTCGCGCCGCCGCTTCATGATCGGCTCGCCCGACGGAAGCGCCATTGCGCCGCTGCCGGCTCTGCTCGCTGAGCTCTCGGCAAAGGCGCCGGGCATCGATATCGGCACACGGCAGATCATGCCGGACGTCAGCCGCGCCCGACCATGGGAGGCCGTGTTCGAGGAACTGGACTCCCGCAGTGTCGATCTCGCCGCGGTAACCTTCGGCGAGGTGCCGTCCCGGTTCGTGTCGCGCCCGCTCTACCACGGCGACTTCGCCGTCGTTGCCCGCCAGGGCCACCCGTTCCTCGACGATCCCTCACTCGATGCCTATTGCGCAGCCAACCACGTCATGGTCTCGGCGCGGGGCGATGTCGGCAGCTACACCAGCGACGTACTAGCCGGGCTCGGCCGCAGCCGCCGGGTGCAACTCACCGTGACGCACTTCATCGTGGCGCTTGCCGCCATCGCTGAAACCGACCTCATCGGCACCATCCCGGTGCCTGTGGTCAGTGCCTATGCCCGCCGCTTCGGCCTCGGCACCGCGCCGGTGCCGTTCGACCAGGGCGATCCCAGCTTCGTCCATCTGGTCGCGCCGCGCGCCGGCCTGATGGATGCGGGTCTGGTCTGGTTGATGGATACCATCGAGCGTTTGGTGCTCGAGAGCCTCGGGCCCTGAGCAGAGGCCGCAAAACCCTGCTGGTTTCCGTTCGCCGTCACCTTGACAGTTCCGAGCCGAGCATGAAGGTAGCTGCCGACATGTCAGCGGCGGCCCGGCTCAACCCATCTCTCGAACCATTGGCGGGCAGGGCGTCCCACTGACTTGAGGTACGTGCACAAGCGACGGCGGAACCGCGCCGTTCCAAGGGAGGTATTCTGATGCGCACCATCAAAGGGCCGGCGATTTTCCTCGCCCAGTTCGCGGGCGACAAGGCCCCGTTCGACACGCTCGACCACATCTGTGCCTGGGCGGCCGACCTCGGCTACAAGGGCGTGCAGATCCCGACCTGGCTGACCCATTTCGTCGACGTCGAGAAGGCAGCGACCTCCAAGACCTATGCCGACGAGGTGAAGGGCACCGTTCAGAGCCACGGCCTCGAGATCGCCGAGCTCGCCAGCCACATCATCGGCCAGCTCGTCGCCGTGCACCCGGCCTATGACACGCTCTCCGACGGCTTCGCCATCCCGGAAGTGCGCGGCAATCCGAAGGCGCGGCAGGAATGGGCGGTAAAGCACCTCAAGGCTTGCGCCGCGGCATCGAAGAACCTCGGCCTCAAGGCGCACGCTACCTTCTCCGGTGCGCTGGCCTGGCCCTACCTCTATCCGTTCCCGCAGCGTCCGGCCGGTCTGGTCGAAGAGGCCTTCGATGAGCTGGCCCGGCGCTGGACCCCGATCCTCGACGAGTTCGACAGGCACGGCGTCGACGTCTGCTACGAGATCCACCCGAGCGAGGACCTGTTCGACGGCGCGACCTATGAGATGTTCCTCGAGCGGGTGAACAACCACCCGCGCGCCAACCTGCTCTATGATCCCAGCCACTTCGTGCTGCAGCAGCTCGACTACCTGCAGTACATCGATTTCTATCACGAGCGGATCCGGATGTTCCACGTCAAGGACGCCGAGTTCAACCCGACCGGCCGGCAGGGTGTCTATGGCGGCTTCCAGTCCTGGGTGAACCGGGCAGGGCGCTTCCGCTCGCTCGGCGATGGCCAGGTGGATTTCGCCGGTATTTTCTCGAAGCTCAGCGCCTACGGTTTCGACGGCTGGGCGGTGCTCGAGTGGGAATGCGCCATCAAGTCGGCGGAGCAGGGCGCGGCCGAGGGCGCGCCGTTCATCCAGAGCCACATCATCAATGTCACCGAGAAGGCGTTTGACGACTTCGCCGCGTCGGGCACCGACAAGGCGGCCAACCGCAAGATTCTCGGTCTGAGCTAAGCACTGGGGCAACCCCACACGCGGTGTCATCCCGGCGCAGACCGGGATCCATCCTGAGATATCTCTCACCCACACGGTGAGCTGAAGCAGCTCAGGATGGGCCCCAGCCTTCGCCGGGGTGACGCGGTGGGTGGGGTGACATCCCGTCAATGGAACTGAGGGAGTAAGAAAATGGCAGAGAACGGCGCTCCGCGCATTCGCCTGGGCATGGTCGGTGGCGGCACCGGTGCTTTCATCGGCTACGTCCACCGTGTCGCCGCTCGCATCGACGGCGATTATGAACTGGTCGCTGGCGCCCTGTCGTCCAACGCGGCAACGGCGCTCGAGAGCGGCAAGAACCTCGGCCTCGCCGAGGACCGCATCTACACTTCGTACGAGGAAATGGCCGCCAGGGAATCCGCCCGCAAGGACGGTATCCAGGCGGTCTCCATCGTTACGCCCAACCACGTGCATTTCGGCCCAGCCAAGGCCTTCCTCGAGGCCGGCATCCACGTCATCTGCGACAAGCCGCTGACCTCGACGCTGGACGATGCGCGAGCGCTGGCGGCAATCAAGCCCAAGAAGGGTGCAAAATTCCTCCTCACCCACAACTACACCGGCTATCCGCTGGTGCGGCAGGCGCGTGAGCTGGTGAAATCCGGGGCCCTGGGCAAGATCCGCGTCGTGCAGGTGGAATACCCGCAGGACTGGCTGACCAATGCCGCCGACCCCGGCAACAAGCAGGCGTCCTGGCGTACCGACCCCAAGCGCTCCGGCGCCGGCGGCGCCATCGGCGATATCGGCACCCACGCCTATAACCTCGCGCGCTTCGTCACCGGGCTGAAGACCGAGGCGGTCAGCGCCGAGCTCACCAGCTTCGTCAAGGGGCGTAAGCTCGATGACGACGTGCAGATCAAGCTCAGGTTCCAGGGCGGCGCCAAGGGCATGCTGTGGGCCAGCCAGGTCGCCGTGGGCTCGGAGAACGGCCTGCAGCTGCGCGTCTATGGCGAAAAGGCCGGCCTCGAGTGGCGGCAGGATAACCCGAACTACATGTGGTTCACCGAGTTCGGCAAACCCAAGCAGTTGCTGACCCGCGGCGGCGCCATCTCCGCTCCGCCCGCTGCCGCGATGAACGTCCGCATCCCGGGCGGGCACCCGGAGGGCTATCTCGAGGCTTTCGCCACGCTCTACAGCCAGTTCGCCCAGGTGATCCGCGGCGAAGGTAAGGATGTCGCCGGGCTGCTCCCCAGCCTTGCCGACGGCGTCGAAGGCATGGAGTTCATCATGGCCTCCGTCGCCTCGTCGAAGGCCGACGGCAAGTGGACCAAGCTCAGCGAGGTTTGAGCCGGGCGTTATCGAGATCGCGGCCCCACCCCACCCTTAATCCCTCCCCATCAAGGGGAGGGAAGGGCGATAGAACCGAAATGCCGGTAATGGCGTCTCCCTCCCCTCAGGGCGCTACCGCGTCCCCTTGTGGGGAGGGATCAAGGGTGGGGGGCCACAGCCGCGATGCTGGCCGTTACACCCAAGCCACCACCGCCCCCCAGATCAGCACCAGCCCTGACGCGGTCAGCCCGACCAGCACAACGCGTCGAAACCCCACTGTCGTCAGCCGCTTGAACACCAGCACGCCGAGGATGGCGAACGGCACCAGCACCACGCCGGTCAGTGCCAGGGCGCCGAGCATCTCGGCTTCGAGCGTCCCGGCGATCAGGTAGACGGTCAGCGTTGCCGTGTGCATGGCGATATTGAAGCCCTGCAGCACGCCGCGCTGCTCGTCCTTGCTCCAGCCGCGCAGTGTCGTCCACAGCGTCGGTACCGGACCCGAGATTGCCGCCATGCCGCCGAGCACTCCGCCGATCCAGCCGATTGCCGTGTCGGCCACCCCTCCGCCCCAACTGAACCGGAGGTCGGGCCGCAGCAGCAGCATCAGTGGGCAATAGGCGACAAGGAACAGCCCTAGTCCGAACTTGAACAGATTTGGGTCGGCCGCACCTACCAACTGCGCACCGATCGGCACGCCGATCAGTCCGCCGATGATGAACGGCAGCGCCGCCTTCGCGCTGAAGCCGCGCCACACGAAGGGCAGCGTCACCAGTTGCCCGACCAGCGAACCGAACACCGACAGCACCACCGCCAGCCGGGGATCGACGCCCCATGCCCACACCGACAGCGCCACCAGCGCGAAGGCAAAGCCGGAAACGCCCTGCGCAAACCCGGCCAAAGCCGCGCCGACGGCGATCAACACCAGCATCTGGTCCATCGTGCTACCGGCGCCTGTTCGGCCGGCCGGTCGCGCTGGCGGGCGCCACCGAACGATCCATCCGCTCGACCTTGAATCCTGCTTCGCCGAGCAGTGTTGGCACGCCGACCGGGCCGGCGAGGTGTCCCGCGCCGACCACGATCATGGCGTCCTCGTTGTTCGCCAGCATCTCAGCGATCTCGGTGGTCCAGCGGCGGTTACGATCGCCCAGCATGCGCCGATAGGTCGGCGAGTCGACCGGCCCGAGCGCCGCATTCATCGTGCGCGCCAGCGCTTCGACGTCGCCGGCGTGCCACAGGTCGGCCAAGGCGCCCAGGCCCTGGTCGGGGCTGTCGGTCGCCGCAATGGTGCGCATCAGCGAGCTGACCTGTTCGGCATCGGGCAGTCCTGCGAACAGCCGGAACTGCGTTTCCGCTGTTTCCAGCTCGCGCCGCCGGTCCTCGACAATCTCGTCGAGCAGCACCAGCTCGACGCCGGCCTGCTGCGTCATCGCGCTTTCGCCACCACCGCCTGCCGAAAGGCTCATGCTCATCAGCGTCAGGTCCGCCATCCATGGCCGCATCGGCTCGATCAGGTCGCGCAGCAAGCCGTGCTCATCGAGGAAGGCCTGCAGCGTGTCCTGCTGTTCGCCGGTCAGGTAGTCGCTGAGCTGCCGCCCGTCCCGGTTCATGCCATAGAGCATCGATAGTCGGGTAAACGTGGCGTAGGCGTCCACGTCCAGCACCATCTCGAAATAGACGTGCTCGGCCTCGGCGAGCGCCGCGTCGAAGCGCGGCGTGCGCCAGTCCCGGTCCTTGTCGAGAATGTGGATGGAGCCGAACAGCCAGACGGAGCTGTCGGCATCGCTGACCCGCCACAGGGCAGGGGCCGCCAGCGCTGCGGCGGGAGCGAGCCCGGCCAGCAACGACAGCAGCAACAGGGTGCGGCGGAGGAATGCCCTCATCGCCGCAGTCCCTTAATGGGTCCAGGGCGTTTTGCGATCGGAGCGGAAATTGTCCGAGTAGGCGGTGCGCTTCACCGTCGGCTTGTGATCGGGCAGCACCTGGTAGGCGATGCCGTTCTTGTGCGCATAGGCCTCGGCCTCTTCGAGGGTGTCGAAGGTGAGGCGAATCTGCGCACGCGTATCGGTGCTCGAGGTGTAGCCCATCAGGGGCTCGATTTCGCGCGGGGCGGTCGGCTCATGCACCAGGATCCATTCCTTGGACTTGCCCCGGCCGGACTGCATGGCATTGGGCGCAGGCCGGTAGATTCGTGCCGTCATCGTTACTTCGAGTCCTGTTGTCCGAATTGGACTAACTCATAGGGGTTTCTGGGCGCTCTTTCGAGTCCTTCTGTTCCCCTCGGGATCGGAAGAACTCGATCAGGTAAGTCGGAGCGTCGGGCTCCGGGCGGACGGTGATGCGCTGTCCAGGCGCGATGCCCACGAGTGCATCGAACCGGTCGGCTGCAAGCGGGTCGCCCAGCCCTTCGACAACCGTCCTGCCGCCAAACACCACCACCGTTTCGGCGGCCACCCCTGCGATGGAGAAGGTGCCATTCTGATGCAACCGACGCATCCTATGCGTGAACCACCCACGCCGCGTCATCGCATTGAGGTCGGTCGTCTCGCCGTCCATGACGCTGGCATGCACTGGCGCTTCGCCGGCGAACGAGAACGGTTCACTGTCGTCGGTCACGGGGACCGTCCGATCGGGCAGTCGCAGCGCGATGCCGCGTCCGGCCAGAACGGCAATCGTCCGGTCGGTCCCGACAAAGCTCGAGAACGGGCCGTCGGCATTGACCGTGGCGATGCTGAGGCGCCACAGGAAGTCGGACCCGGCGCCGGCGTCGCGGCGGGCGGCAACCTCGCGGGTAACGCCGCCGCCGTTTCGCCAGGGGACGACCGCCAGGTCCTCGAACCGCGTGAGCCGCATAGCGTCCTCAGCCAAGGATGCCGGGGAGGTCGAGCCCCTTCTCGCGTGCGACATCGAGGGCGATTTCGTAACCGGCATCGGCGTGCCGCATCACGCCGGTCGCCGGATCGTTCCACAGTACGCGTTCCAGCCGGCGGGCCGCATCGTCGGTGCCGTCGGCACAGATCACCATGCCGGCATGCTGTGAAAAACCCATGCCGACGCCGCCGCCATGGTGGAGCGAGACCCAGGTTGCGCCCGACGCGGTGTTGAGCAGCGCGTTCAGCAGCGGCCAGTCCGAAACCGCGTCGGAGCCATCCTGCATCGCCTCGGTCTCGCGGTTCGGCGAGGCCACGGAACCCGAATCGAGGTGGTCGCGGCCGATGACCACGGGCGCCTTCAGTTCGCCGCTGCGGACCATCTCGTTGAAGGCGAGGCCCAGCCGGTGGCGGTCGCCGAGGCCGACCCAGCAGATGCGCGCCGGCAGCCCCTGGAACGCGATGCGCTCCCGCGCCATGTCGAGCCAGTTGTGGAGATGCGTGTTGCCCGGCGTCAGCTCGCGCACCTTGGCGTCGGTCTTGTAGATGTCTTCGGGGTCGCCCGAGAGCGCCGCCCAGCGGAACGGGCCGATGCCGCGGCAGAACAGCGGGCGGATATAGGCCGGCACGAAGCCCGGGAAGGCGAAGGCATTCTCAAGTCCTTCGTCCTTGGCGACCTGGCGGATATTGTTGCCATAGTCGAGTGTCGGGATGCCGCGATCCCAGAAGGCCAGCATGGCCTCGACATGTTCGCGCATCGAGGCGCGCGCCGCTTTTTCGACCGTCTTCGGGGCGCTCTCGCGCTTCTCCCGCCATTCGGCCATGCTCCAGGCCTTGGGCAGGTAGCCGTTGATCGGGTCATGCGCCGACGTCTGGTCGGTGACGAGGTCGGGGCGAATGCCGCGGCGCACCATCTCCGGCAGGATTTCGGCGGCGTTCCCGAGCAGGCCCACCGACTTCGCCTCGCCGGCTCTGGTCCAGCGCGCGATCATCTCGAGTGCCTCGTCCAGCGTTGTCGCCTTCTCGTCGAGGTAGCGGGTGCGGAGGCGGAAATCGATCGAGTCCGGGTTGCACTCGACGGCGAGGCAGGAGGCGCCGGCCATGACGGCGGCGAGGGGCTGGGCTCCGCCCATCCCGCCAAGGCCTGCGGTGAGGATCCACTTACCCTTGAGGTTGCCGCCATAGTGCTGGCGGCCGGCTTCGACGAACGTCTCGTAGGTGCCCTGCACGATGCCCTGGGTGCCGATATAGATCCACGAGCCCGCCGTCATCTGGCCGTACATGGCCAGGCCCTTCTTATCGAGCTCGTTGAAATGGTCCCAGGTCGCCCAGTGCGGCACGAGGTTAGAGTTGGCGATCAGCACGCGCGGTGCATCCGAGTGGGTGCGGAACACCCCGACCGGCTTGCCCGACTGGACCAGCAGGGTCTGGTCGGCCTCGAGCTTTTCCAGCGCCGCGACGATGCGGTCGAAATCCTGCCAGGTGCGGGCCGCCCGCCCGATCCCGCCATAGACCACCAGTTCGTTGGGGTTCTCGGCGACATCCGGGTCGAGGTTGTTCATCAGCATGCGGAGCGGCGCCTCGGTGAGCCAGCTCTTGGCGCGCAACTGGGTGCCGCGAGGGGCACGGACTTCTCGGATGTTGTGGCGGGGATCGGTCATGGCTGTGCTTCCGCGAGAGAGGGGGCAAGCGCCTCGAGGCGCTTCAGCATTTCAGTGAGGTGGGCGCGCAGGCGTTCCGACTTGACGGGGTCGAGTGCGAAGGGCGGCGCTTCCGCGACGAGGTGCGTCGCCTGCGCCAGTTCGAGCTGGATCGTCTCTACGCCGCCGGCCGGGTTGCTGTAGTGGCGTGTCGTCCACCCGCCCTTGAAGCGGCCATTGAGCACCGAGCTGTAGCCCTCGGCCGCCCGCGCGACGTCGTAGACGGCGGCCTCGACGGCGGGCGCACAGGATCTTCCATCGGCCGTGCCGACATTGAAATCCGGCAGCGTGCCTTCAAACAGGAACGGGATATTCGAGCGGATCGAATGGCAATCGAAGAGAATGGCGACGCCGTGCGCCGCGCGGACCCGCTCGACTTCGGCGGCCAGCGCGGCGTGGTAAGGGGCGTGGTACACCGCCAGCCGCTGCTGCGTCTCGGCCGTATCGGCGAAGCCGCCCTCGGACCAGATCGGTGCGCCATCGAAATCGGTTTCGGGCACAAGCCCCGTGGTGTTCTGGCCCGGATAGAGGCTGGCGCCGGTGGGATCGCGACCCACGTCGATGACATAGCGGTGGTGGGTGGCGCGGATGGTCGAGGCGCCCGGCAGCAGGTCGCGATAGAGTTGGTGGATATGCCAGTCGGTGTCGGCGAGGATTTTGCCGTTGTCGTTCAGCTGATCCCGGATCTGAGGCGGCACATAAGTCCCGGTATGCGGGAACGCCAGGATGACGGGCGAGGTGCCCTGGTGGAGCTCGAAGATCTCCATCAGTGCGCCAGCCCCGGCAGGATGCCAGGCCCGATGGCGCTGATCAGGCCACCATTGGCGACCAGCGTCACCGCGGCGGCGATGTCGGGGGCCATGTAGCGGTCCTCCTCGAGTTCGGGAACCACCGCGCGAAGCGCCGAGCGGGCCTTGAGCAGTTCGGTGCCGGTCTGCAGCGGCGCCCGGCAATCGACACCCTGTGTCGCCGTGAGCGCCTCGATGCCGATAATGCCGAACAGGTTCTCGGTCATCTGCAGCAACCGGCGCGCCCCGTGGCAGGCCATCGAGACATGGTCTTCCTGGTTGGCCGAGGTGGGGGTGGAGTCGACCGAGGCCGGATGGGCCATCTGCTTGTTCTCGCTCATCAGCGCCGCCGAGGTCACCTCGGCAATCATCAGGCCGGAATTGAGCCCGGGCTTCTTGGCGAGGAATGCCGGCAAGCCGTAGGAGAGGGCCGGATCGACCAGCAAGGCGATGCGGCGTTGCGCAATGGCACCGATCTCGCACACCGCGATGGCGATCTGATCGGCCGCGAAGGCCACCGGCTCGGCGTGGAAATTGCCGCCCGACACTACGCTGCCATCGGACAGCACCAGGGGGTTGTCGGTGACGGCGTTGGCCTCGATCTCGAGCGTCCGCCCAGCCGTGCGGAGCAGGTCGAGGCAGGCGCCATCGACCTGCGGCTGGCAGCGAATGCAGTAGGGGTCCTGCACCCGTTCGTCGCCTTCAACATGGCTCTCGCGAATGGCCGAGCCGGCGAGCAGCGTGCGCAGCGCCGCTGCCGCATCGATCTGGCCCTGGTGTCCCCGGAGAGTATGGATATCGGGATGGAACGGGGCCGAGGAACCCATCGCGGCATCGGTCGACATGGCGCCGGTGATCAATGCTGCCTGGGCGGCGCGATGCGCGCGGAACAGTCCGGCAAGTGCCAGCGCCGTCGAGGTCTGCGTGCCGTTGATTAGCGCCAGGCCCTCCTTGGCGGCGAGCACCACCGGGCTGAGCCCGGCGCGTTCGAGCGCCGCGCGGCCAGTAAGCCGGTCGCCCCGGTAGAATGCCTCACCCTCGCCGATCATCACCGCCGTCATATGCGCCAGCGGCGCCAGGTCGCCGGAGGCGCCGACCGAGCCCTTTTCCGGGATCAGCGGGATGACGCCGCGGGCCAGCATGGCCTCGATCAGCCGGATGAGCTCGATCCGCACGCCGGATGCGCCGCGCCCCAGTGAGACCAGCTTCAGCGACATGATCAGCCGCACGATGTTCTCTGGCAGCGGCGCGCCGACGCCGCAGCAGTGCGACAGGATGAGGTTGCGCTGCAGCGTGGCGAGGTCAGCTGCTTCGATCTTGATCGAAGCCAGTTTGCCGAAGCCGGTATTGACGCCATAGACCGGGGCGTTGCCGGCGGCGATCTGGGCAATGCGGTCCGCGGCGCGGTCGACCGCCGCGTCGAATCCCGGATCGAGCACCGCGGGAGTGCCGTTCCAGAAGATCTCGGACAGCGTCTCGAGCGAGACGCTCCCCGGTGTGAGCGTGATAGTCATGTTGCCTTGCCCTTGAAGATGCGGCGGTGCAGCGGGTTGAAGCCGATGCGGTAGGTGAGTTCGGCCACCGAGGCGCAGTTCCACACCGCGAAGTCAGCGGATTTGCCCGCCTCGAGCGTGCCGGTCTGCTCGCGCAGCCCCAGCGCCTGCGCCGCTATGCGCGTCGTTCCGGCCAGGCACTCGGTGACCGTCAGCCCGAACAGCGTGGCCGCCATGTTCATGCCCAGCAGCAGCGAGGTGAGCGGCGAGGTACCGGGGTTGCAATCGGTGGCGACAGCGATCGCGACGCCATGCCGGCGCAGCGCGGCGATATCGGGCTTGTGCGTCTCTCGGATGGCGTAGAAAGCGCCCGGCAGCAGCACCGCGACCGTCCCCGCGGCGGCCATGGCCGCGGCGTCCGCGTCGTCGATATATTCGAGATGATCCGCCGACAGCGCGCCGTAACGGGTGGCGAGCAACGTGCCGCCGAGATGGCTCAACTGCTCAGCATGGAGCTTCACCGGCAGCCCGAGCTCCCGCGCCAGGTCGAAAACCCGGGCGATCTCCTCGGGCGAAAAGGCGATGCCCTCGCAAAAGCCGTCGACAGCGTCGACCAGCCCGTCGGCATGCGCCGCTTTCAGGCCGGGCAGCACCACCTCGTCGAGATAGGCTCCGTTGCGTCCCTTGTACTCCTCGGGCGTCGCATGGGCGCCCAGATACGAGGTGACCAAGCGCACCGCCCGCCGATTGCCCAGCTCGCGGGCGGCGCGCAGCATGTTCGACTCGGCCTCGATACTGAGGCCATAGCCTGACTTGATCTCGATGGTCCCCACACCCTCGCCGAGCAGCGTATCGAGGCGCGGCAGGGCCTGCTCGACCAGTTCCTCGACCGACAGCGCTCGGGTGGCCCGAACGGTCGAGACGATACCGCCCCCAGCCTTGGCAATCTCGACATAGCTGGCGCCGTCGAGCCGCATTTCGAACTCACGGGCGCGGTTGCCGCCATGCACGATGTGGGTGTGGCAATCGATCAGCGCCGGGGTCACCAGCCGGCCGCCGAGGTCGATCTGTTGCGCGCCGTCGATATCGGGCGCTTCCGACGCGGCGCCGGCGAAGACGATGCGTTCGCCGGAGGTGACGACCACGCCGTTCTCGATCGGCTCGACCGAGGGGCTGGCCATCGTCACGAGGCGGGCGTTCCGCCATAGTTTCACGTCGGCGTCGCGGCTGGGGATTGGTGTCGGCATTGCATGTCCGCTTTCAATCGTCCTAAAAGATGTATAGACATAATGGGGTCGATGACAAGAGAGTTTTCCGTTTGTCCCGTCAGGATCGCTCGATGACCAAGCTGTTCGCCGCCGCTGCCTTGCTTCCCACCGGTCTCGCCCACGATGTCAGCATCGAGATCGAGAACGGGCTGATCACCTCGGTAGAGCAGGGGAGTGCGCCGGCTGTCGCAGACGAGCGCCATGCGCTGCTGGCGCCGGCGGTCCCCAACCTCCACAGCCACGCTTTCCAGCGCGCCATGGCGGGGCTGACCGAGAAGCGCGGGCCCGATGAGGACAGCTTCTGGAGCTGGCGGACCCAGATGTATCGCTTCGCCCTGTCGATGACGCCCGACGACGTCGAGGCGGTGGCGGCGCAGCTCTATGTCGAAATGCTCGAGGCGGGCTTCTCGCGGGTGGGCGAGTTCCACTACCTGCATCACGACGTCGATGGTCGTCCCTATGCCAACATCGCTGAGATGGCGGAGCGCATCGCCGCCGCCAGCGCCGAGGCGGGCATCGGCCTGACTCTGCTGCCGGTGTTCTACGCCCACTCAGGCTTCGGGCCGAAACCGCCGATCGAGGGGCAGCGGCGCTTCATCAACGACACGGCTCGCTTTGCCGAACTGGTGACCGCGTCGCGGCGCGCGGTCCGCGCGCTGGAGGGCGCGGTGGTGGGCATCGCCCCGCACAGCCTGAGGGCCGCGACCATCGACGAGATCCGGGAGATCCTGCCGTTCGCCGAAGGACAGCCCGTGCATATCCACGTCGCCGAGCAATTGCTGGAAGTCGAGGATTGCATTGCGGCCACCGGCGCGCGCCCCGTTGAGCTGCTGCTTGCCGGCGCGCCGGTCGATCAGCGCTGGTGCCTGATCCATGCCACCCACCTCACCGCCGATGAGGTGGCCGGCATCGCTGCCACCAAGGCTGTGGCGGGTCTCTGCCCGATTACCGAAGCCAACCTTGGCGACGGCATATTTGCCGGCGCCGCATTCGTCGCGCAGGGCGGCCGCCTGGGCGTGGGCTCGGACTCCAACGTCCAGATCTCGCTGGCCGGTGAGCTGAGGCAGCTGGAGTACAGCCAGCGCCTGGCGCGGCAGAGCCGCAACGTCATCGCGCGGGCCGGACAGTCGACCGCCGCTGAGCTCGTCAACCTGGCGGCGAAGGGTGGTGCAGCGGCCCTCGGGGTGCAGTCGGGGATTGCAGTCGGCAACCCCGCCGACCTGGTGTCATTCTCGGCCGCCGGTGCGCCTTACCTGTCGTCGGTCGATCAGCTCGACGCGTTTGTGTTCGCCTCCGGCGTCTCGGTGGCGGATGTCTGGGTCGGCGGCAACAAGCAAGTGGTCGATGGCAAACATGTTAAGTCCGGCGCCATTCGGCGGCGGTTCGAGTCGACCATGCACCGCCTGCTTGGGGCTTGACCCCATCGGCGGAACATCGGTTAGCTTTGGTTTGAAGCACGGGATTGGATGAGCGTGAGCACACTAGTGACTGCCGAGCGTGACACCGAAGCCGGCACGCTCCACCAGCGCATCCTCAATGACATTGAAGGCAAGATCGTTTCGGGGGAATGGCCCATCGGCCACCGCATCCCGTTCGAGGTGGATCTCGCTCGCGAGTATGGCTGCTCGCGGATGACCGTGAACAAGGTCCTGACCCAGCTGGCGCGGGCCGGGCTGATCGAGCGGGTGAAAAAGAGCGGCAGCTTCGTCAGCCAGCCGCACACCCAGTCCGCGGTGCTCGAGATCAGCGACATCCGCAAGGAAGTGGAGTCGCTCAAGCTCCCCTACGCCTTCAATGTTCCGCGGGCGGGGAAGCGGAAAGCCCAGGGCGCCGATCGGCTGTTGCTCGACGTGCCCGTCGGTACGGCGATCCTCGATATCACCTGCGTCCACCTGGCGGGCGGCAAGCCGTTCTGCCTTGAACAGCGGCTGATCAACCTTGCCAGTGTCGAGGGCGCCGACCAGGCGGATTTCACCAAGGTCCCGCCCGGACAATGGCTGCTGAGCCAGGTGCCGTGGAGCTCGGCGGAACACCGCATCCATGCGGCAGCGGCGGACGCCACGACCGCTGAACAACTGGGGATCGAGCAGGGCACGGCTTGCCTCGTGATCGAGCGCCGGACTTGGAGCGCCGGCGCTGCCGTCACTCAGGTGCGGCTGACCTATCCGGGCGATCGCCACGCCCTCGTCGCCACCTTTACCCCGTCGTCGTGACCGCGCATCAGGTCGCGATCCTACCGACATTATGTATAGACATGAGTGACTGAAAGTGCTGATACTCGTCAACTGCATCTCTGGGAGGAGGCTGCATGTCTAGCAAATCTGCCTTCGACCTCACGGGAAGGCGCGCCCTGGTGACCGGCGGCAGCCGCGGCCTGGGGCAGGGGATTGCCGTTGCCCTCGCGGCAGCTGGCGCCGAGGTCTGCGTCACGGCGCGCGCCCGCGCCAGCCTCGACGCGACGCTGAGCCAGGTCGCAGCAGCCGGTGCGTCCGGCCGGGCGCTCGAGCTCGATGTCACCGATGTCGCCGGCATCGCCGCCGCAATCGGTGAACTCGACGCGGCGTGGCCCATCGACATCCTCGTCAACAATGCCGGCTTCGAAAGCGTCGCGCCGTCGCTCGATGTCGATGAAGCGCTGTGGGACAGCATCGTCGACACCAACCTCAAGGGTAGCTTCTTCTGCGCCCAGGCGGCGGCGCGCGGCATGGCCTCGCGCGGTCGCGGTGGCTCGATCATCAACCTCTGTTCGCTGACCTCCTATGTGGGCGTGCCCACCGCCGTCCCCTATGGTTCGTCGAAATCCGGGTTGCTCGGCATGACCCGCGCCCTGTCGGCGGAGTGGGCTCGGCACGGCATCCGCGTCAACGCGGTCGCGCCGGGCTATTTCCGCACCGAGATGACGGAAGGTTTCTATGCCGAAGAAGCCTGGGCCACCGGCATGCTGGGAAAGATCCCGCAGGGCCGCTTCGGGCTGGCCGAGGATGTCGGCGGCCCTGTCGTCTTCCTCGCCAGCACCGCATCGGCCTATGTGACGGGGCAGTGCCTGGCGATCGACGGAGGCTACCTTGCCTCCATCTGACGCGCCATTTGCACAATCTTTGTGCAGAAAGGAAAACTGCACAAGTCGTGTTGACACACAGGTCGATATGTATAGACATTATTGGCATGAGGTGGCTGCGACTGGCCTGTTCGAGGGGAAGTTATGACTATTGAAGCCGGCATTGAAGGTCGTGCCGCCCAGGCGACCCGCGTCGCGGTATCGGTGCGCAATGTCGACATGAGCTTTGCCGATTTCCATGCCGTCAAGGACGCCTCCTTCGATCTCGAGGACGGGCGCTTCCTGACCATTCTCGGGCCTTCGGGGTCCGGCAAGACCACGCTGTTGCGGATGATCGCCGGCTTTCAGAAGCCCAGCGCGGGTGAGATCTTCATCAACGGCAAGCCGGTCAGCGCCACGCCGCCGCACAAGCGGTCGATCGGCATGGTGTTCCAGAAGCTGGCGCTGTTTCCCCACATGACCGCGGCTGAGAACGTCGCGTTCCCGCTCAAGATGCGGCGCTTCGATGCGACCACCATCCCGGAGCGGGTGCAGCGCTATCTCGATCTCGTCCACCTCGGCGGCTATGCCGATCGGCGCATCCACCAGCTTTCGGGCGGGCAGCAGCAGCGCGTGGCCATTGCCCGCGCCCTGGTGTTCGAGCCCGACCTGCTGCTACTCGACGAACCGCTGGCGGCGCTCGATCGCAAGCTCCGCGAGGAGATGCAGCTCGAGTTCCGCCGCATCCAGCGCGAGCTCGGCGTCACTACCATCAATGTCACCCATGACCAGCGCGAGGCCCTCGTCGTTTCGGACGAGGTGATCGTGATGGACAAGGGCGTTATCCAGCAGAAGGCGCCACCGTCAGCGACCTACCGCACGCCGGCCAATGCCTTTGTCGCCGGCTTTATCGGCGTTACGAATTTCATCTCGGGCAAGGTCACGGCGACCTCAGGTGATGCCGTCAGCTTCGATGTCGGTGGCAGCGAGGTCACCGGCACCTGGGCGGCACAAGGCCCTGCACCCTCGGTTGGCGCTTCGGTCACCGGTGCGCTGCGCGCCGAACAGGTCCGGCTGGCATCGTCCGAAGCCGAGCTTTCCGGCTGCCAGACCACCAGCCGCGGTGTCGTCCGCGACGCCATCTTCGAGGGTGAACGCCTCGTCTACGAGATAGACCTAGCCCCGGGCACGCTACTGCGCGTGTTCGATCATGATCCAGCGGCTCACAAACAATTCGCCATCGGGGACAACGTGGCGATGGGCTGGAACGCACGCGATGTGCTGACCTTCCCCAACTGAGCCGGCTGGTAGAGACAATAGGAGAGAGAAACCATGACTGATCACAAATCCATCCTTGCCCTGTCCCGCCGCAAATTCCTCGGCGGCGCCGCCGCGCTGAGCGGCATCGCAGCCTCCGGCTTCGCGACACGGGTATTTGCCCAGGAACCGGCCAAGCCCGCCGAAATCATCGTGCGGGCCTGGGGTGGCTCGTGGGTCGATAGCCTCAAGGCGGGCGTTTCCGACCCCTTCACCGCTGCCACCGGCATCGCCGTCCGGCACGACCTGACCGAAGACAACGAGATCCAGCCCAAGGTGTGGGCGGCGGTGGCGCAGAACCGGGTGCCCCCGATCCACATCAACTGGGACACCACCACCAATGCCACCAAGTCTGCACTGCGTGGCGTGACCGAGGATCTGTCCGATCTCTCGAACCTCGCCGGCACCACGGACCTCGCCAAGCCTGTCGGGCTCGAGGGCTATCCGATCGTCAACACCTACGGCTATGTCTACGTGCTGGCCTACCGTCCCGAGGCCTTCCCGGATGGCGCCCCGACCTCGCTGCAGGTGCTGCTCGATCCCAAGTTCAAGGGCCGCATCGCGCTCTACAACGACGGTATCGGCTTCCACTTCCCTGCCCAGGTCGCCGGCGGCGGCAAGCTCGAGGATATCCCCGCCAACATGCAGCCGGCCTGGGATTTCATCGCCAAGGTCAAGCAGCAGGCGCCGCTGCTCGGCGAGGACCCGGATTTCACCACCTGGTTCCAGAATGGCGAGATCGACCTCGCGGTGACTATCTCGACCAATGCCCGCGAAGCCAAAAAGAACGGCGTCAACATCGCCTGGACCGTTCCCGAGGAAGGCGCCAAGTTCGATACCGATGGTCTGTGGATCCCCAAGGGCCTGCCCGAGAACGAGCTCTACTGGGCCAAGCAGTACATCAACTTCGCCATCACCAAGGACGCTCAGCAGGTGTGGCTCGATGGCCTCGGACTGCCGGGCGTCGTCCCCGGTCTCACTCCGCCGGCCGATCTCGTCGGCGATCCGTCCTACCCGACCAAGCCGGAGGATTTCGAGCACCTGATCCGCATCTCCTCGCAGGTCCAGGTCGAGAACGAGAGCACCTGGTTCGGCGAATTCAAGAAGATCATGCAGGGCTGATCTCGCCTCGAACTCGGGACGGCGCTGCGGTGCCGTCCCGCACTACCCCCTGAGGAGCATCATGCGAACGTATCGAAAGGCCTATCCGCTTGGCTGGCGGATCATGGACGGTATCGAGGCCGCCGTGGCCGCCGTCTGGCCGAGACGCCTGTCTGGTGCGGTGCCCTACGTGATGGTGCTGCCGGCGGTGCTGCTGGTGCTGCTCCTGGTGATCGGCATGGTGCAGATCGCCGACCAGAGCGCCCGCGTCCTCGACACCAGCACCTTTATGCCCTCGGCCGACTATCGCTCGGCCAACTATGAGCAGATTTTCAATAGCGGCCTCTACTGGTCGATCCTGTGGCGGAGCCTGCTCGGCTCGGTGATCGTCACCGTGCTCTGCCTCGTCTTCGCGTTTCCCTACAGCTACCTGATGGTGCGCACGCCCTCGGCCTTGCTGCGCAAGTTCCTGCTGATCGCGCTGTTCCTGCCCTTTTTCATCGGCCAGGTGGTGCGCGCCTATGGCTGGCTCATCATCCTCGGCAACCAGGGGGTGGTGAACGAGGTGCTGGGGCTGGTCGGCGTTCCCCCCATGCGGCTGCTCTACAACTACCCAGCCGTCCTCTTCGGGCTGGTGCAGTACATGATCCCGTTCGCCGTGCTGATGCTGGCGCCGGCCCTCACCGCCATCCCCGAGGAGATCGAGTCCGCTGCCAGCAGCCTCGGCGCCAACTGGTGGCGGAGCTTCGTCCACGTCGTGCTGCCGATGGCCAAGCCCGGCCTGATCGGCGCCGGCCTCGTGGTCCTGACGCTGTCGTTGACCGATTTCGCCATGCCGGCCATCCTTGGCGGCGGCTCGCAGGATTTCATCGCCAATGCCATCTACGACCAGTTCTTCCGCACCTCCGACCAGGGGATGGGCGCCGCGCTCACCATCATCCTCGTCGGCATCGGTTCGCTGGTCGTTGGCATCGTCTTTTCGATCTTCGGGGCCGGCACCCTCGCCATGGGGAGGGATCGCAAATGACCCAGCAACCCCTGGGCAAGTCCATCGTCATCTGGACGATGGTGGCCCTGGTCCTCATCGTCCTCTCGGCCCCGACGATCGTGGTCCTCGGCGCCTCCTTCACCTCGGGCAACATCATCCAGTTCCCGCCGCAGGGGTTCTCGCTGCAGTGGTACGCCAAGATCGCGCTGGCCGATGACCTGCGCAGCGCTTTCGTCCGGTCGCTGGCCGTGGCGCTGATCTGCACCCTGATTTCCATCCCGGTCGGCACCCTCGCGGGCATCGCGCTCAGCAAGTATGCGATCAAGTTCGAGCGGACGCTGCAGATCTACTTGCTGCTGCCCTTCACCATCCCGCTGATCGGTTCCGGCATCGGGCTGATGCTGCTGTTCGGCGAGATGCGGATTCTCGGGCAGATCTGGCCGGTTGGCCTCGCCTGCTGCGTCATCAACCTGCCGTTCATGATCTGGGCGGTGATGGCGAGCTCGGCGAGCCTCGACCCCGACCTCGAACTGGCGGCGGCCAATTGCGGGGCAGGGCCGATCTCCACCTTCTTCAATGTGACCATCCCGGGCGTCATGCCCGGCATCATCAGCGGCTCGCTGCTAATGTTCATCCTGGCGCTCAACGAGTTCCTGGTCAGCCTGCTCCTGACCGACGCCCGGACGGTGACGCTGCCGGTGCAGATCTACAATTCGATCCGCTCGATCATCACCCCGGACCTCGCGGCCATCTCGGTGGTCTTCATCGTCTGCGCGACCCTGGTGATCGCGCTGCTCGACCGCCTGGTCGGCCTCGACATCTTCCTCAAATCGAAATGACGGTCCGCCGTCCGTACGCAAAGTGAGACGAACTATGTCTGACGTGTCCTTCTACGACTACGCGAAGCTCTCGACCGAGCAGCGGGCAGCGCTGCTGAAGCGTTCCGAGGCCGATCTCTCCGGCGTCATCGAGAAGGTGAAGCCGATCATCGAGGCGGTGCGGACCGAAGGCGATGCCGCGCTTGCCCGGTTTGCGCGGGATCTCGACAAGGCTGAGAACGTCACCGAAGCGACGCTGCAGGTCACGCCGGCTGAGTTCGACGCCGCCTTCAAGGCGGTCGACAGCAAGGTTATCGACGCCATCCAGTTCGGCATCGAGAACATCCGCAGCTTCCACGAGGAGCAGAAGCCCGAGACCATGTGGATGAAGGAGATCCGGCCGGGCGCCTATGCCGGCGATCGCTTCACCCCCATTCAGTCGGTCGCCCTCTATGTGCCGCGCGGCAAGGGCTCGTTCCCGTCGGTGACCATGATGACCTCCGTGCCGGCCGTCGTCGCCGGTGTGCCCAATCTTGCCATCGTCACCCCGCCGGCGCCCGATGGCAGCGTCGACGCAGCAACCCTGGTGGCGGCGCGCCTCGCCGGCGTCGAGACGGTCTACAAGGCCGGCGGCGCCCAGGCGGTTGCCGCGATTGCTTATGGAACGAAGACGGTGAAGCCGGCGCTCAAGATTGTCGGCCCGGGCAGCCCCTGGGTGGTCGCCGCCAAGCGCCTGCTCTCCGGCGTCATCGATACGGGCCTGCCTGCTGGTCCCTCCGAGGCGGTGATCTTTGCCGACGACACCATCGATGGCGGCCTCGCCGCGCTCGATCTGCTCATCGAAGCCGAGCACGGCCCGGATTCGTCGGCTTACCTCGTCACCCACAGCCGACGCGTTGCCGAGGAGGCGATCGCCGCGCTGCCGGGTATCTGGGCGAAAATGACCGAGCAGCGCGTCGCCTTCTCACGCACCGTGCTGACCGGCGGCAAGACCGGCGGCATCATCCTCACCTCGTCGGTCGAGGAGAGCTACGACTTCATCAACGCCTATGCCCCCGAGCACCTCGAGATCCTCTCCACCGAGCCCTATGATCATCTGGGCAAGATCACCGAGGCGTCGGAAATCCTGCTCGGCCAGCACACCCCCTGCAGTATCGGCAATTTCGGCCTCGGGCCCAATGCCGTGCTGCCGACCAGCCGCTGGGCCCGCACCTACGGTCCGCTCTCTGTTACCGATTTCGTCAAACGCAGCTCGATCGGTTACGTCACCGCCGCAGGTTTTCCGCTGCTCGCCAGGCACGCCCACGAGCTCGCCATCTACGAGGGTTTTTCGTCGCATGCCCTTGCCGTCTCGGACCTGCGCCAGCAGTTTGTGCGGTAGCCGATCCTATGCGTGCGGTGCGCCTCCATGACGTCAAGGACCTGAGGTTCGAACAGGTCGCTGCCCCCGGGGCGCCTGGCCCCGGTTCGGTGCTCATCGCCGTCGAGGCCGCCGGCATCTGCGGCTCGGACCTCCACAACTTCTCGACCGGGCAGTGGATTTCGCGCCGCCCAAGCGTCGCCGGCCACGAGTTCTGCGGCCGGGTCGTCGCGGTCGGGCAGGGGGTGTCCGGCCTGTCGGTTGGGCAAGCCGTGGTGGCCGATTCCCGCTTCTGGTGCGGCGAGTGCCCGCAGTGCCGCGACGGCCATCGCAACGCCTGTGAACGCCTCGGCTTCGTCGGCGAGGTCTGCGATGGCGGCTTCGCCGAACAGGTCATCCTGCCGGCGAGGCTCGTGCAGCCGCGACCTGAGACCATGGACCCACGCGTCGCGGCAATGAGCGAGCCACTCGCCGTGGCCCTCCACGCCATCAACAAGGTCGCACCGGCCGACGGCGCTGGCGTGCTGGTGGTCGGCTGCGGCACCATTGGCGGCCTCTGTGCGCTCGCCCTCTCGCATCGCCATAACGGCCCGCTCCTCCTGGCGGATCGCAATGCCGATCGGGCGCGGATGGTCGCGAAGGTCACCGGCGGTCGGGTTGTCGATCTCACCCCGGACGCCATCGCCGCCGCCAACCAGGGCCGGCCGCTGCGCTTTGCCATCGATGCCACCGGCAGCATCGCCGCCTTGCGGCAATTGCTCGATGTCATCGGGCCGAACTCCGTGCTTGGCCTTGTCGGCATCAGCCACGGCAAGCTCGATCTCGACCCCAATCACCTGGTCGAGCGCGAGATCCAGCTCGTCGGCTGTCACGCCTTCAAGGACGAACTGCCCGAGGCAATCGCCCTGGCCGATGTGCTCGGCGAGCAACTGCTCTCCCTGATCGACGAGGAGATCGGGCTCGACCAGGTGCCGGCCGCCTTCGAGCGCTTGCTGGCCGGCAATGTCAAAGGCCTCAAGACCATCATCTCCATCCGCTAGCCCGGCAGACCCGACCATGACCCAGTTTTCCAGCCGGACGGCGGATATTCGCGCCGCCGCCAAGCACCATGACGGCCGGGCGGAACCGCTGCTCGCGGCGCTGCTCGCCGACCTATTCAAGATCGAAGCGCAGAACGTCGCGATCAATCGCGACCAGTACAGCCTCAACTCGCTCAACGGCTTCTTCGACACCGCCGACGGCGCCTTCTTTTTCAAGTTCCACCAGGAAGAGGGCGAAGAACAGATGAGCGGCGAGTATTATCGCGCCGACATCCTGGCGCGGGCCGGATTGCCGGTCGATCAGGCCGTCTACACCTCGACGCTCCCCGGCGAGCAGATCCTCGTCTACCGCCGTCGCACCGATCCGCGCTTCTCCGATGTCCTGCGGGCCCTCGATCTCGACGACCATGCCGAGCGTCGCGCCGCGGCGGTCTCAGCCGAGGCGACGCTGAGCGATTGCGTCAACGACATCTACCGGCAGACCCTGCACCCGATCACGTCGGCGCAGTCGCAAAGCGAACCGGTGCACCGTCTGTTCTTCGAGCGCCTCATCGATCCGGTCACCGGCGCCTATCCCGGTGGGCGCCTCAAGAGCTTCTATGTCGGCCAGAGCTTCGCGTTTCCGGGCGCCACACTGAGCTGGGCCGAATTTGCCGGCGCCGAGTTTATCGTCAACGGCGTCGCCTACCGCCACTCGATCGGCGAGCTGTTCGACTTGGCGCACCACCGGCTGAACCCCATTCGCCTGGCGGATGCCGGCGGTGTCGTGGCGCATGGCGACGCACACAATGCCAACGTCTGGTATTCCGAGGGGCAGGACGGGCCCAGCCTGTCGTTCTTCGATCCGGCGTTTGCCGGCGAGCACGTGCCCTCGCTTCTCGCCGAGGTGAAGACGACCTTCCACAACATCATCGCCCACCCGCTCTGGCTCTACGATCCCGAGGAAGTCGCGAAGTGCTACACCGCAACCGCAACCCATCGCGACGGCACCCTCGCCATCGAGACGGACTGGGCCCTGACCCCGGTCCGCGAGGACCTGCTTCAAGTGAAGGCCGAACGCGCCTGGCGCCCGCTGTTGCAGGATTTGCGGGATCGCAACCTCCTGCCGGCAGACTGGCGCCAGCTTATCCGCCTGGGCCTGTTCCTCTGCCCCACACTGGTGATGAACCTTCGGGCCGGCAGCGGCCGCCACAACCCGATCTCCTCGGCCATCGGCTTCGCCAACGCAGTGCGCGTCGGCAGCGAACCGGACGACGGCACAGACTTCGTCACCGCGTTCCTCGATTCAATCGAGCCGCGTTAGGCGTTGCTGGTTGGGCACCGCAGCGCCGCTGACGGTGACACAACGTCCCAACGACTGCTTGTGGCCCAAAGCAGACGCCCGCGTTCCAGGTTAGTCAAAGGGCTGCAGTGATCGAGGCGGTTGCGCCTGTTCTTCTCTACCAGAACTTCTCCTTGCGAAAGTCTTTGTATCGAGCTGTTGGATCCAGGGCTTCGTCCTGACTCACAGGGCGCTTTTGACACCGTACCAACTAGTGGGTATGGTCGTGGTATGCACGAGTCACGCCTCAAAATTCTGAATGCGACGCTCAACGTCGTCCGGGAAAAGGGCTACCACGCCACCCGCATCGAGGATGTCTGCGCCGCAGCTGGCCTGACGAAGGGCAGCTTCTTTCATCATTTTTCCAGCAAGGAAGAATTGGCCATCGCCGCGGCCGCCCATTGGGATGTGGTCACCGGAACACTATTCGCCTCGGCGAGCTACCATTCCGCACCGGAGCCGCTCGACCGGCTGCTGGGCTACATCGAACTGCGGAAAGCCCTGCTCACCAACACGATCCCCGAGGCCACCTGCTACGCCGGCACGATCGTGCAGGAAGCTTATGTGACGCATCCCGCCGTTCGTGAGGCCTGCGCCAACAGCATCGTGTTGCACGCGCGGACGCTCGAAACGGATATCGAGGCGGCAATTGCTCGCAGCGACTACAGCGGCGAACTCACAGCCCAGAGCCTCGCACTGCACACCCAGGCGGTCGTGCAAGGCGCGTTCATCCTCGCCAAAGCGCTGGACGGTATGCCCGCCGCGCTCGACAGCCTCGATCATCTAGCTCGCTACTTCCGGCTGCTCTTTGCTGTGCCGGCGAGACGGGTCCGCAAGACGATTTCAAAGGAGAGGTAAGATGCCCCATGTCACTTCTGCGGACGGCACGAGGATCGCCTACGACCGGGAAGGCGCTGGCCCGGCGGTGATCCTCGTCGGCGGCACCCTGGACGACGGCGCTGAGAACGCGCCGCTGGCCCGGCTCCTTGCCGACCATTTCACGGTCTACAATTACGCACGACGCGGCCGGGGCGCCAGCGGCAATACACCGCCGTACGCCTTGGCGCGGGAGGTGGAAGACCTCGACGCACTGATTGCGACAGCGGGCGGCTCAGCTCACGTGTACGGCGCCTCATCTGGCGGCGCCCTCGCGCTGGAGGCAGCAGCGGCAGGTTCGGCGATCGACAAGATCGCGGTGTGGGATGTGCCGTACGTGATCGGAGACGACCTGTGGCCGAGGTTCAACCAGTACCTCGCGGACACCCACGAGGCATACAAAGCCGGCCGGGACGAGGAGCTCCTGGAACTCTTCATGAGGCTTACCGGCGGACCCGACGCGGACATCGCGACTTTCAAACAGTACCCGATCTGGGCCTCGTCCGTCGCGCTCGCCCACACGCTCGTCAAGGACGCCGTGATCCTCAATGACTATAAGATCCCCACGGACCGACTTGCCCGCATCACTCAGTCGGTCCTGGTGACCACCGAGGGTCCGATCACCCAACCCCAGTTGTCAGGCCTCCCGACCGACTTCTTCGACCGCGCCGCGAAAGCGATAACCGCTGCCATCCCCCAGACCGAACGACACACGCTCGACGGGCAGGGACACGTCGTCGCCCCCGAACTCATGGCCCGTGTACTGAAGACGTTCTTCAACCAGTAACCCGTCGACACCAGGCTTCCACTGCCATCTGAGAAACCGGCCTTCATTAGCCTCGAGCACGTACGTGAGCCTCTCGAGATTCGACTGCTGCGCAATTGGCGATTGCACGCGGTGCAGGTATCTCAAGACTTAGGTCGGAGTGCTGGACTGGACGCGATCGAGCGGCGGCGTGCCTGAGCTCAGCGTCTGCCGCTCCGGCTAGGTCTTGCTCAGTCGAGCAAGCACCGCGTCCGTCACGTCGGCGCCGAGCCGATAGGAAAATGCCGTGACACTCCTAAGGTCGTCGCTGAGTGTGCAGTCGAAAGCGAGGCCATACCACCTGTCTCCGGAGCGGAAGATCGCGCCGGTGGCTGTGAGGCGCGTGCCTGTCATCTCCGACCTGGCATAGGCTTCCGTCATCACCACGTCGGGCGTGAAGCGTTCCCCGGCATTGCCGATCTGGGCCAGGGCCTCGATGTTGCAGGTTTGCGCCAGCCGCTTTTCGGGCGGCAGCGTTTCGAGCATCGCGCGCGCCTGCGCCATGCTGGGAACACTCAGCATCGCCTTGAGATAGAAGCGTGTGGCGCTGCGCGGCGCGCCCAGCTCGAGGGTCGCGACATCGGGCTCCGCCGACGGAGCAGGCGGGGCCGTTCCTTCCGTCATCTCGCCAGTGTCGGCCGTGACTGCGGTGACGGCGTCATCCGGCCCGCTGGCTGGGGCAGTCAACCCCCTCACTCTGGGACGCGACAGCGGTATCGGGGCTTCCTGTGCCGAGGTCTCCGCACCCCGCACCGGCTCCGATACTGCGGTGGCCGAGGCCTCGTCTACGGTCTTTGGGGCCGCCGCTTCGGATGGCGTTTCGGGCGGATAGACCTCCTCCGCGGCCGATGGAGCTGGACCGGCAGCTTGCTCTGCCGGTGGCGGATTGGCTGGGGTCGTCTTGGCCGGCGGCAAGGTTGCCGCCGACTCCTCCTCCGCTGGCTCCTCCGCAGGCGGCTCGCTGGTCTCCGGGGGCCGCACTAGCTCCACGTCAATGGCCGCTGGAGGTGTGGCTTCGGCGCTGTCAGGCCGCGGCTGCCAGAGGAAGAACACCAGCACCCCCGCATGCAGCATTGCTGAAGCCATCGTGCCCCAGACGTTCCATGGCTTACGCCTTGGCGGCTCGGGGAGCGTCGGCTCGGGCAGCGTGATTTCGCTCATGGTTCAGCCTGCCATGACGATTGTGGGCGTCCGGTGGGAGGACCGAGAACATTTTCGCTCGCCAGGGACTTACTGGCAATGGCCAGGAGGGGCCCGAATTATGCTAGGGCGCACGGGCGTCCACACATGGCGCATAGCGGACGCTTCTACTAGCCTCGGCTCGGACAGAGGCCTGCAAGCTCCGGCGCCTGCTGCCTTTTTGATGGTCGGGGCAGAGTGATTCGAACACTCGACCCCCGGTTCCCAAAACCGGTGCTCTACCAGACTGAGCTATACCCCGAACTATCGCCCTTCCGTTATCGGGAGTTGCTGCAAAGAGCAAGCAGGGCAAGCCCATTTGAGTTCCGGTTGACGTGAACTGGCGTCTCCGCCGACAAGAGCGCCATGATCGATCTGAGCAAGCCTTGGCCCTTTGGCCTCACCCGTCGCCGCGCGCCCTGGTTCGTCCTCGGCTTTGTCGTGCTGATCGCGGTGCTGCATCTGCTCGATCGGCCGCTTTCGGCCTGGGGGCAGGGGCTACCGGACAACGTACGGGCGGTCTTCTTCTGGATCACCGAATGGGGGAAATCCGACTGGATACTGATTCCCACCTTCATCGCCTGGCTCGTGGCGTGGCTGCTTTCGCTACTGACGCGCGATAACCTCCGCCTTGCGCTGCAGGAACTGGCCGCCCTCGCCGGCTTCATTTTCCTCGGCGTCGGCCTTCCTGGCCTCGTCTCGACGCTGCTCAAACGCGCCATCGGGCGCGGGCGGCCCGAGACCTGGACGGCCGAAACGCCGCTGAGCTTCCAGAGCTTCAATTGGAGCGCCTACGACTACCAGAGCTTCCCCTCGGGTCACTCCACCACTGCCTTCGCCTTTGCCGCGGTCGTGGCATTCCTGTGGCCGCGGGCGTTCTGGCCGGCCATGCTGTTTGCCGCCGCTATTGCCGTGTCGCGCATTGTCGTCGGCGAGCACTACCCCACCGACATCATCGCCGGCGCGCTGCTCGGCCTGCTCGGCGCCTACGCGGTGCGCCAACTGTTCGTATCGCGCGGCTGGTTGTTCGCCGCGACCGCTTCAGGTACGGAGCGCCGGCCGTTCGCCGCGCTCCGTACCCTGTTGGTCAGGCGATAGCCCGGTAGCGCGTCAGCGCTGCCGCCATGTCCGCCTTGAGGTCGTCGAGGCTCTCGAGCCCGACATGCACGCGGAACATCTGCCCCGGGGCGTCCCACGCCACGGCCGTGCGAATGTTCGAGGGATCGAACGGGATGCAGAGGCTCTCGTAGCCGCCCCACGAATAGCCCATGCCGAACAGCTGAAAACCGTTGACCATCGCCGCCAGCGCGTCGCGCGAGCGCTGCTTCAGCCGAAAGGCGAACAGGCTCCCGGCGCCGGTGAAATCGCGCTTGAACAGCGCGTGATCCGGATGGCTCGGCAGGGCAGGGTGGTAGACCTCCTCAACCTCAGGCTGCCCCTCGAGCCACGCAGCAAAGGCCAATGCTGCCTCGTTGTGGTGCTTCATCCGCACCGCCAGCGTCCTGAGGCCGCGCAGTGTCAGGTACGAATCGTCCGGTGATACCGCCACCCCGAGGATGCGGTGGGTGCGCTTCAGCCGTGCCCACAGCTTCTCGTTGGCGGAAACCGTGCCCACCATGGCGTCCGAGTGCCCGACGAACATCTTGGTCGCGGCGTGCATCACCATATCGGCGCCCATTTCGAGCGGCCGGTGGAACAGCGGCGTGCCCCACGAATTGTCGACGATCACCGTGATGCCGCGGGCGTGCGCAGCTGCGGCAATCGCCGGCAGGTCCTGCATTTCGAAAGTCAGCGACCCAGGGCTCTCGACGAAGATCGCCTTGGTCCTCTCGGTGAACAATTCGGCGATACCCGCGCCGATGCGCGGATCATAGTAGCGAGTCGTCACGCCGAACCGGGTCAGCCCCTCGGTGGCGAAGGTCCGTGTCGGCTCGTAGGCCGAGTCGGTCATCAGCAACTCATCGCCCGCCGAAACGGCCGCCAGCAGCGCCGTCGAAACCGCCGACAGGCCCGATGGCGCAACGATGGTGCCGGCCGCCCCTTCGAGCTCGCTGATGAGGTCGCAGAGCGCCCGGGTCGTCGGGTTATCGTTTCGCCCGTAGCGGTAGGGCGCCTTGTAATCTTCCAGTTCGTCCAGCGACTTGAACAGGATCGTCGAGCCACGGAACACCGGCATGTTCACAAAGCCCAGGTGCTCGTCCGAAGCTCGCCCGCCATGCGTGAGGACGGTTGCGAGGGATGCGGGAGTGCCGCTTTTCCCGTTGTTATCAGTCATTTCAAACTCTGCCCAAAACGCAGTCACCAGAGAAATATGGGCAAAAAACAGTCAGGTTTGCTGCCCCATTTCGGCCATAGCGCTTGACGCAACCGTCAATTGCCGCTTCGATGCTTACCAGCATCACATCCGCCCTCCAAGGCGGAGGTGCCGCCGGGCAACAGGCTGGGGCCAAGTTGCCCGACGAACAGGGTCAGGAAACAAGGTAATAACAATGATCAAATCGCTTCTTTCCGTCGCGCTTGCGGCAGGCCTCGGCCTTTCCGCATCCGCCGCCTTCGCGCAGACGACAACCTCGGCAACGCTCGACGCGGTCAAGGCCAAGGGCTATGTCCAATGCGGCGTGACCGGCGGCGTGCCGGGGTTCTCTGCCCCCGACGCGAACAACAACTGGTCTGGTCTCGAAGTCGATTACTGCCGCGCTCTGGCGGCCGCGATCTTCAACAATGCGGACTCCGTCCGTTACACGCCGCTCACCTCGCAGGAGCGCTTCACCGCGCTCAGCGCCGGTGAAATCGACGTGCTGTCGCGTACCACCACCTGGACCATGAGCCGCGATACCCAGCTGGGCATCAAGTTCATCGGCACCATGTTCTATGACGGCCAGGGCTTCATGGTCCGCAAGGCCGACAACATCGCTTCGGCGCTCGATCTCAGCGGCGCCGCCGTCTGCATCGAGTCGGGCACCACCACCGAGCTGAACGCGGCCGACTACTTCGCCGCCAACAACCTCGAGTTCAACACCGTGGTGTTCGTCGACCAGGACGAAGTGGTGAAGGCCTACGAAGATGGCCGCTGCGACGTCTACACCACTGACTCCTCCGCGCTCGCCGCCGAGCGTTCGAAGTTCGCCAACCCGGCTGACCACATCATTCTGCCGGAGATCATCTCCAAGGAGCCGCTCGGCCCCGTGGTGCGCCAGGGCGACGATGGCTGGTTCAACATTGCCCGCTGGACCTACTACGCGCTGCTCGAAGCCGAAGAGCTGGGCGTCAGCTCGGCCAACGTCGACGAGATGCTGGCTTCCGACAACCCGGCGATCAAGCGCCTGCTCGGCGTTGAAGGCGACTTCGGCACCCCGATCGGCCTGACCAAGGACTGGGCCTACCAGATCATCAAGCTGGTCGGTAACTACGGCGAGGTCTACGACAAGCATGTCGGCCCGAACACGCCGATCGGCCTTGCCCGCGGCCTGAACGCCCTGTGGAAAGACGGCGGCATCCAGTACTCGCCGCCGATCCGCTAAACCTTCTGCAGCCCGGCGCTGAGCTCCAGCGCCGGGCTGATCGTTTCCGGCGGGCGGCAGGCGGAACCCGCATGCGCCGGTATTTTTCTTCTCCTGGGCAGGGAGATGCATAGCTCATGGCATCCATCGACACGGCGCAATCACCGCCGCGGGGCTTCTCATTCAACGATCCCGTCGTGCGGGGCGTCATCTACCAGGTCGTCGTCGCGGTACTGGTGGTGGTGTTCCTCGTCTGGATCGTCAACAACACGGCGATCAACCTCAAGGCGCAGAACAAGACCTCGGGCTTCGACTTCCTGTGGAAGACGGCCGGGTTCGACATCAGCTTCACGCTCTTCCCGTTCGATCGCACTTCGCTCTACTGGCAGGCGTTCCTCGTCGGCCTCACCAACACCGTTCTCGTCGCCGTCATCGGCATCTTCTTTGCCACGCTCATCGGCTTCACTATCGGCATCGCACGGCTGAGTTCGAACTACCTGGTGTCCCGGCTGGCGACGGTCTACGTCGAGACCATCCGCAACATCCCGCTGCTGCTGCAGCTGTTCTTCTGGTACTTCGCGGTCCTGAAGACCATGCCGGCGGTGCGCGACTCGCTGGCGCTGCCGCTCGATACCTTCATCAATCAGCGCGGCCTGTTCGTGCCCAAGCCCATCCCCGACGAGCAGTTCGTCTGGGTCTGGGTCGGGCTCGCCGTTGCCCTGGTGCTGTGGCTGGTGCTGCGGCAATGGGCCAAGGCGCGCCTCGAGCGCACCGGCAAACGCTTCCCGGTGTTCCTCGGTGGCCTCGCCCTCACGCTGGTTATCGTCGGCCTCGTCTGGGTGGTGAGCGGCGCTTCCGTCACCTTCGATCCGCCGGTGCTCAACCGCTTCAATTTCAAGGGCGGCCTCGAGCTGCCCCCTGAGCTGGTGGCGCTGGTTTTCGGCCTCTCCATCTACACCGCTGCCTTCATTGCCGAGCTGGTGCGCGGCGGCATCCAGTCGGTCAGCCACGGCCAAACCGAGGCGGCAGAGGCGCTGGGGCTACAGGATGGCGACCGGCTGCGGCTGGTCATCGTCCCGCAGGCGATGCGCGTCATCATCCCACCGCTGACCAGCCAGTACCTGAACCTGACCAAGAACTCGTCGCTCGGCGCCGCCATCGGCTACCCCGAGCTGGTCAACGTGTTCACCGGCACGACGCTCAACCAGACCGGCCGCGCCATCGAGGTGATCGCGCTCACCATGCTGGTCTACCTCATCCTGTCGCTGGGCACCTCGGCGATCATGAACTGGTACAACGCCCGTGTGGCGCTGGTTGAACGCTAGGAGCGGCAGATGACCGATATCGCCTTCGTCCGCTCCGAGATCGAGAAAGCCCAGCCGGCGCCCCGCAGCCAGACTGGCCTCGTCGCCTGGCTGCGCAAGAACCTGTTTGCCAGCGTCTCGGACACTATCCTCACCGTCGTCGCGGTAGTGCTGCTGTTGTGGCTCGTCCCGCAGCTCTATGGCTTCCTGATCGGCCGCGCCGTCCCTCCGGGCGGCACGGTCGAGCAGTGCCGGGTCGAGAATGTCGGTGCCTGCTGGGCCTATATCGCCAGCGAGATCGAGTTCTTCATCTACGGCTTCTACCCGATGGCCGAGTACTGGCGCCCCAACATCGTGTTCGCCATGCTCGCGCTGATCGGCCTGCCGCTGCTCTGGCCGTCGGCCCCGTTCAAGATCGTCAACGCCATCCTGTTCTTCGTGGTGTTCCCGATCGCCTCGGTGGTCATGCTGTCGGGTGGCATGTTCGGCCTGCGCTACGTGCCGACCGAGCAGTGGGGCGGGCTGCTGGTCACGCTGATCATCTCGGTGGTCGGCATCAGCCTGTCGCTGCCGATGGGGATCCTCCTGGCGCTCGGCCGGCAATCCAAGCTCCCGATCATCAAGACCCTCTGCATCGCCTTCATCGAGCTGATCCGCGCCGTGCCGCTGATCACCATCCTGTTCATGGCCTCGATCATGCTGCCGCTGTTCATGCCGCAGGGGACGACCGTGGACAAACTGGTGCGCGCCCTGGTCGGTGTCACGCTGTTCGCCTCGGCCTACATGGCCGAAGTGGTGCGCGGCGGCATGCAGGCCATCGGCCGCGGCCAGTACGAGGCGGCCGCCGCCCTCGGGCTCGGCTATTGGCAGCGCATGGGCTTCATCATCCTGCCGCAGGCATTGAAGCACGTGATCCCCGGCATCGTCGGCAACTTCATCTCGCTGCTGAAGGATACCTCACTGGTCTACATCGTCGGCATGAAGGATCTGCTCGAAGCGGTGAAGACCAAGAACGACGCCATCGAATGGGCATCGCCAACGCAGTCGGTCACCGGCTATATTTTTGCCGCAGCCGTGTTCTGGGTGCTCTGTTTCTCAATCTCCCGATACTCCCGATACTGGGAGCGCCGGCTCAATACCGGCCACAAGAGGTAGCTGATGTCAGACGTATCTCCAGTCGTCGTCGATCGCGATATCGACACCACCAACATGCAGGTTTCCAAGACCGAGGTAGCGGTCGAGATCATCGGCATGAACAAGTGGTTCGGTGATTTCCACGTGCTGCGCGACATCAACCTCAAGGTGATGAAGGGCGAGCGCATCGTCATTGCCGGGCCGTCGGGCTCCGGCAAGTCGACACTGATCCGCTGCATCAACCGCCTCGAGGAGCACCAGAAGGGCCAGGTCATCGTCAACGGCGTCGAGCTGACCTCCGACCTGAAGCGCGTCGATGAAGTGCGGCGCGAAGTCGGCATGGTGTTCCAGCACTTCAACCTGTTCCCGCACCTGACGATCCTGCAGAACCTGACGCTGGCGCCGATCTGGGTGCGCGGCGTGCCCAAGGCGCAGGCCGAGGAAACGGCGATGATGTACCTTGAGCGGGTGCGCATCCCCGAGCAGGCGGCCAAGTACCCCGGTCAGCTCTCGGGCGGCCAGCAGCAGCGCGTCGCCATCGCCCGCTCGCTCTGCATGAACCCCAGGATCATGCTGTTCGACGAGCCGACCTCGGCGCTCGATCCGGAAATGGTCAAGGAAGTGCTCGAGGTGATGATCAGTCTCGCCGAGGAAGGCATGACCATGCTCTGCGTCACCCATGAAATGGGTTTCGCCCGCCAGGTCGCCAACCGCGTCATCTTCATGGATCAGGGCCAGATCATCGAGCAGAACGAACCCGAAGCGTTCTTCTCCAACCCGCAGCACGAACGCACCAAGCTCTTCCTCAGCCAGATCCTGCACTGAGGCTTGGGCAGCGCGGCTGACCGGCCGGCGCGGGAAGAGTACCCCCACCCCTGTTCCCGTCCCCGCAAGGGGGAGGGAGACGCTCTCACCAACGCTAGTGTTTTGGTCTCCTCCCCCCTTGCGGGGGAGGGACAGGGTGGGGGCAGTCTTCCCGCACCGAGCTATCGCACGCCATAGGCGGTCGCCCTGCGTGTACCCGGGCCATGATGCCGCCTTGACCCGGTCACCCCCGATCGGGATATTGCGCGCCGAGGGCGAGTTGGAGCAGCGTTTAGACCATGACGGTTCAGGCCGTTTGGCGTGGCCTCGTCCGCGTCATCCTTGCTATCGCGATACTGACCCCGTCCTGGGCCTCGGCACAGCCCGCGGCGCCCGCTATGGCCGGTCCGACACTGCAGGCGATCCGTGACCGCGGCCATCTGATCTGCGCCACCGCCGACCCGTTGCCCGGCTTTGCTCAGCCCGGCGCCGATGGGCGCTGGACCGGCTTCGATGTCGATTTCTGCCGCGCTATCGCGGTCGCCGTGTTCAACGACGCCAGCAAGATGGAATTCGTCCCGCTCTCGGGCGATAGCCGCTTCGCCCAGTTGCAGACCGGCAGCATCGACCTCATCGCCCGCAACGCCCCCTGGACCATGCGCCGCGATACCGGCTACGGCGCCAGCTACGTCGCGACCTCATTCTATGACGGGCAGGCGATCATGGTACCGCAGTCGCTCGGCGTCGTCTCGGCCTATGAGCTCGACGATGTCCGTGTCTGCATCGTCGATGCGCCCGAGGGGCTTGCCAACCTGCGTGAGTTCTTTTTCGGCACCCAGGCGACCTATACCGAGGTGCTTTACGAGGACCGCGAGGACCTGACCGTTGCTTACCGCGAAGGCCGCTGCAATGCCGTCTCCGCTTCCGCCAGTTTCCTCAACGCCATGCGCCGCAGCCTGCCGGAGCCAGCCACCCACCGCATCCTGCCCGAGCGCATCTCCAAGGATGCCTTCGGCCCGGTGATCCGCTCCGGCGATGACCAGTGGTTCGATATCGTCGAGTGGACCCTGTTCGCGCTCATCGATGCCGAGGAAGCCGGCGTCACTTCGCTCAACATCGGCTCGCTCGCCGCCGCCAAGACCCACCGAATTCGCCGCCTGCTCGGCCTTGAAGGCACCTTCGGCCCCAGCATCGGGCTCGACTCGATGTTCATCGCCAATGTCATCAAGGCTGTCGGCAATTACGGCGAGATCTTCGAGCGAAACTTCGGCCCCGCCACCGGCGCCGCCGTGGTCCGCGGCCAGAACGCCCTGTGGATCAACGGCGGCCTGATCTGGGCCCCGCCGATCGAATAGTTTCTGCTCGAGGAAACGCGGCTGACTGGCCGGTGCGGGAAAGATACCCCCCACCCTGTCCCTCCCCCGCAAGGGGGGAGGAGACCAAAACACTGGCGCCGGTGTGAGCGTCTCCCTCCCCCTTGCGGGGAGGGGACAGGGGTGGGGGTGCACTTCCCGCGCCGAACTGTCCCCACGCATGTGCGATCGCTTACCCTTATGGGAAGGGCACCAGCTACCCGAAAACCACCGACACCCGGCGGTTGATAGCGCCCTTCTTCTCGATCTTGCCGAGCCGCAGCGGGCCGATCTCGCTGGTGTTTTTGACATGCGTACCGCCGCAGGGCTGCAGGTCGACATCACCGATCCGCACCAGCCGTACCCGGCCCTGGCCCATCGGCGGCTTGACGTTCATCGATTTGATCAGCCTGGGATTGGCCTCGAGCTCGGCATCGGTGATCCACTCGGCCGAGACCGGCAGCGCCGCCTCGACCAGGTCGTTGAGCTTCCGCTCGACCTCGGCAGCGTCGGGTACATCCGGCAGGTTGAAATCCACCCGCCCCTTGTCCTCGCCCACCGCGGCACCGGTGATCGGGTAGGGGAGGACGACGGTCACCAGATGCAGCGCCGTATGCATGCGCATCAGCTTGTGCCGGCGCTCCCAGTCGAGATGCGCGATCACCTCATCGCCCACCGCCAGCGGCGGCTGCCCCACGGCCGGCAGGTGCACGATCACCGTCTTGTCGCCATCGGGGTGGATGGTGCCGCCGAGGCTGACGAAGCTGCCATCGGCCCGCTCCAGCCGGCCGGTGTCGCCAGGCTGGCCGCCCGATGTCGCATAAAAGATCGTCCGGTCCAGCACGATCCCGCCCTCGGGCGTGATCGCTGTGACCAGCGTCGGCAGCGAGCGGACATAGCTGTCCTCTCGAAAGATGAATTCAGTCACGCAACAGGCTCCGCCTCAACGACTGACTGCCAGTCTATGGGCGTCCTCTGCTCAAGCCAATGCGGCACCGGCAGGTTCTTCGAGCGCAGGAACTCGGGGTTGAACAGCTTGCTCTGATAGCGATTGCCGTAGTCGGCAAGGATGGTGACGATGGTCTTGCCCGGCCCGAGGTCGCGCGCCAGCCGCACCGCGCCGGCGATGTTGATGCCCGACGAGCCGCCGAGGCAGAGCCCCTCGTGCTCGAGCAGGTCGAACACATAGGGCAGGGCCTCGCTGTCGGGGATCTGGTAGGCGCGATCCACGACGATATCCTTGAGGTTCGCGGTGATGCGCCCCTGGCCGATGCCCTCGGTGATCGAGTTGCCCGAGCTCTTGAGCTCGCCGGTAGTGTAGTAGCTGTAAAGCGCTGCCCCCTCGGGGTCAGCAAGGCCGATCTGGATGTTCGGGTTCTTGGCCTTCAGCGCCATCGAGATGCCGCCGAGCGTGCCGCCCGAGCCGACTGCCGAAACGAAGCCGTCGACCTTGCCGCCGGTCTGCTCCCAGATCTCCGGGCCGGTGGTCTCGATATGCGCCTGCCGGTTCGCGGTATTGTCGAACTGGTTGGCCCAGATCGCGCCGCCCGGCAATTCCTTAGCCAGCTTCTCGGCCAGCCGGCCGCTCAGCTTCACGTAGTTGTTCGGGTTCTTGTAGGGTTTCGCGGGCACCTGGATCAGTTCGGCGCCGAGCAGCGTCAGCGCGTCCTTCTTCTCCTGGCTCTGCGTCTCGGGGATCACGATCACCGATTTGTAGCCCAGCGCATTGGCCACCATGGAAAGCCCGATGCCGGTATTACCGGCGGTACCCTCGACGATCGTCCCACCGGGCCGCAGCAGCCCGCGCTTCTCGGCGTCGCGGATGATGAACAGCGCGGCGCGATCCTTCACCGATTGCCCCGGGTTCAGGAACTCCGCCTTGCCCCAGATCTCCGAGCCCGTCGCGTCGGACACGCGGTTGAGCCGGATCAGGGGCGTGTTGCCGATGGCGGAGATAACGTCGCGGTGGTTGGTCATGGGGCCGGAGGGTGGGCTGTGGAGGTTGGCCTGAACCTAGGCGGCAGCCCCTTCACTGCCAAGGCTTAAGCTGCGGAATGGTATGGGATTTTCCGGCCCGCACGAGAAAAGGGCAGGATTTCGCGCGGTCATCGGGATTGTCGGAATTTCGGACCTTGCCACATCTGAGTTCAGTCTGCCTCTAGACCCTTTGTCCTCCAGACAAAGGCGCGTCACGGCAGGCCTATAGTGCCTTGAACGCCTCCAGCGCTCGCTCGCGCGAACCTTTGAGGTCGACGATCGGTGCGGGGTAGTCGAGCGCCACGGCATCCGGAGCCTCCCAGGGCTGGTGCACCAGCTTGTCCGGCAACCCTGCCACTTCCGGTACCCAGCGCCGCACGTAGTCGCCGGCCGGATCGAACCGTTCGCCCTGTGTCACCGGGTTGAAGATCCGGAACCAGGGCGAGGCATCGAGCCCGCTGCCGGCCACCCATTGCCAGTTGCCGGGGTTGTTCGCCGGATCGGCGTCGACCAGCGTGTCCCAGAACCACTGCTCGCCCTTTCGCCAATCGATCAGCAGGTTCTTGGCGAGGAGCGATGCGGTGAGCATCCGCACCCGGTTGTGCATCACCCCGGTCTCCCACAGCTCGCGCATCCCTGCGTCGATGATCGGGATGCCGGTTCGCCCATGCCGCCAGGCTTCGAGCGCCGCATCGGCATGCCGCCATTTGAGCCCTCTATACTTCTCGACCATCGGCACGGTGGCGATGTCGTCGCGGTGGTAGAGCTGGTTGTAGTTGAAATCGCGCCAGCCCAGCTCCGACAGGAATTTGTCGATTGCCGAAGCTCTGGCCGGCGCATGCTGCGCCATCGCATGCGCCGCGTGCCAGACCTGCCTTGGACTGATCTCGCCGAACGCCAGGTGCGGCGACAGTCCGGATGTCGCCGCCTTCCTGGGGATGTCGCGATCCCCGGGATAGTCGAGCACCAGTTCATCGAGAAACCGATCGAGCCGCTCGCGTGCTGCCGCCTCGCCGATCTGCCAGTGCCCGCCGAGCTTCCGGCCCCATTCTGCCTCGCGATAGTCCCTGTCGACACGCTGCGGCTGGATTGCGTCGCCGTGGCGCGGCCGAGACAGCGGTTTCGCAATGTCCCGCTTCTTCAGCGTGTTCCAGAACGGCGTGTAGACCGAGTATGGCTTGCCGGCGCCGGTTGCCATTTCGAACGGCTCGACCAGCACATTGGCGGCAAAGCTCTCGGTCGTTATGCCCTCGCGCTTCAGCCGCGCCTTAATGCCGGCATCGATTTCGCGCTCCGCCGGTCCATAGCGCCGGTTCCAATACACGGCGTCGACACCACGCGCGGCGATCGCCTTGAACAGTTCTACCTCGGCCTCACCCTCGACGGTCTCGAGCGGCGCGCCAAGCTGCACCAGCTCCTCCGCCAGCCGGTTGAGGCTGTGATGCAGCCACCAACGGCTCGCCGCGCCGCGCCGCCGCAGCCTGCCATCTGTCGCCTCGATGTGGATGGCGTGCGCCTTGCCGTGCTTCAGCGCCGCAACCAAGGCCGGGTTGTCCGCGATCCGCAGGTCGTTTCTGAGCCAGGCCAGCGCCGTTCCAGTCATGGAATAGATTTTCCTTTGCTCGGTATCTCCGACGCAGCCGTTCTTGTCATGACGATCATGCGACAAGCTCCACCTTTACAACGCCTGATACGCGCAAACAGGCGGAATAGTTGACTTTTTTGGTAGTCTAGTGGCGCTTGCCGCCCTCCTGTTGAGCGCGTATTTGACTGCCGTTGCAACATGGTTCCCCAGCGCCAATGAGTTCCGTCGGCCCGCGTGGCCTCAGCCACCTGAAGTCCCTCGAGTCCGAAAGCATCGAAATCTTCCGCGAAGTCGCGGCAAGCTTCGAGCGGCCGGTGATGATGTATTCCATCGGCAAGGACTCGTCGGTGCTGCTGCACCTGGCGCGCAAGGCCTTCTTCCCCAGCCGCATCCCGTTTCCGGTCCTCCACATCGATACCAGGTGGAAGTTCCGCGAGATGATCGAGTTTCGCGACCGCATGGCGCGCCAGTACGATCTCGATCTGATCGTGCACACCAATCCCGATGGGCTGGCAGCCGGCATCAACCCGTTCGATCACGGCTCGGCCGTGCATACCGACATCATGAAGACCCAGGCGCTGCGCCAGGCCCTCAATGCCGGTCAGTATGACGCGGCCATCGGCGGCGCCCGCCGCGACGAGGAGAAGTCGCGCGCCAAGGAGCGCATCTTCTCGCATCGCAACGCCCAGCACGCCTGGGATCCGAAGAACCAGCGGCCCGAGCTGTGGCGTATCTTCAACACGCGGCTGGCGCCCGGTGAGAGCATGCGGGTGTTCCCGATCTCGAACTGGACCGAACTCGATGTGTGGACCTACATCTACGCCGAGGGCATCGAGATCCCCGACCTCTACTTCGCCCGCCGCCGCCCGGTGGTGGAGCGCTCCGGCACCCTGATCATGGTCGATGACGACCGCTTCCGCTTCACCCCCGGTGAAACGGCGCGTGAGGAGATGATCCGCTTCCGTACTCTCGGCTGCTATCCGCTGAGCGGCGGCATCCGCTCCGACGCTGCCGACCTGCCGTCGATCATCATGGAAATGCAGGCCTCCCGCACCTCGGAGCGCGAAGGGCGCCTCATCGACTCCGACAGTGTCGGCTCGATGGAGAAGAAGAAGCAGGAAGGGTACTTCTGATGTCGAGCGTACCCATGACCGCCTCGTCTGCTGAAACCGCCCTCGAACTCTGGCTCGCCGAACAGACCGACAAGAGCCTGCTGCGCTTCCTCACCTGCGGCTCGGTCGACGACGGCAAGTCGACGCTGATTGGTCGGCTGCTCTACGACAGCCAGCTGATCCTCGACGATCAGTTGGCCAGCCTCCGCAAGGAAAGCCGCAACCGCACCACCGGCGATGAAGGCATCGATTTCTCGCTGCTGGTCGATGGGCTCACCGCCGAGCGCGAGCAGGGCATCACCATCGACGTCGCCTACCGGTTCTTTTCGACCGACAAGCGCAAGTTCATCGTCGCCGATACGCCCGGCCACGAGCAGTACACGCGCAACATGGCGACCGGTGCCTCGAACGCCGATCTGGGCATCGTTCTGATCGACGCCCGCAAGGGTGTGCTGACCCAGACCCGCCGCCACAGCTTCATCCTGAGCCTGATCGGCGTGAAGCACGTGGTGCTGGCGGTCAACAAGATCGACCTCGTCGGCTACGATGCCGACGTGTTCAACGCCATCGAGGCCGAGTATCGCGCCTTCGCCAAGGATCTTGGCTTCGAGACCCTCGCCGCCATCCCGCTCTCGGCGCTGAAGGGTGACAACATCCTTGACCCCAGCCCGCAGACGCCCTGGTACAATGGCCCGCAACTGGTGCCGTATCTCGAGAGCATCGAGGTCGCGACCGACCGCGTCGAGCAGCCGTTCCGCTTCCCGGTGCAATGGGTGAACCGCCCGAACCTCGATTTCCGCGGCTTCTCCGGCACTCTGGCCTCGGGCGAGGTGAAGGTCGGCGACGACATCCTGGTCGCCGCCTCCCGCAAGCCGGCGAGGATCAGCCGCATCGTCACCATGGACGGCGACCAGCAGCACGCCATCGCCGGCGAGGCGGTGACCCTGGTGCTCGATCGCGAGGTCGATATCTCGCGCGGCGACGTGCTGGTGCACCCCGGCGAGACGCCTGACTATTCCAACCAGTTCCAGGCCCGCATGGTCTGGATGAGCGACGAGCAGGCCATCCCCGGCCGTTCCTATCTCTTGAAGCTCGGCGCCCAGCAGGTGCCGGCCTCGATCACCGCCCTGAAGTTCAGAACCAACGTCAACACGCTCGAGCAATCGGCTGCAAAGACTCTGGAATTGAACGAAGTCGGCACCGTCACCATCGCCACCGACAAGCCGATCGCCTTCGACAGCTATAGCGATAACCCGCTCTCGGGCAGCTTCATCCTGATCGACCGCATCAGCAACGCCACGCTGGGCGCCGGGGTGATCGAGTACGGCCTGCAGCGCGCCAAGAACCTGAGCTACCAGTCGTTCGACGTGAACCGCCGGGTCCGCGCCGAGATGAAGGGCCAGACGCCGCAGATCGTCTGGTTCACCGGGCTGTCGGGTTCCGGCAAATCGACGGTCGCCAACCTGATCGAGAAGCGGCTCACCTCCGAAGGCCGCCACGCCTATATCCTTGACGGCGACAACGTCCGCCACGGCCTCAACAAGGACCTCGGCTTCACCGACGAGGCCCGCGTCGAGAACATCCGGCGTGTCGCCGAAGTGGCGCGGTTGATGGCTGATGCCGGGCTGATCGTCATCGTCTCGTTCATCTCGCCGTTCCGCAACGAGCGCCGGCTGGCGCGCGAAGTGGCGGGTGATGTGAAGTTCACCGAGGTGTTCGTCAACACCCCGCTCGAGGTGTGCGAAGCCCGCGATCCCAAGGGCCTCTACGCCAAGGCGCGCCGCGGCGAGATCACGAACTTCACCGGCATTTCAAGCCCCTACGAGGCGCCGGAAAAGCCCGACATCGTGCTGCACGGTGCGCTGCAGGATCCGGTGCAGATGGCCGACGACCTCTACGCCCGGGTCTTCGAGTGGGACACCGGCTACTCGATCTAACGCCGCACGCACGGGATCTCCCTCCCCCTCGGGGCGACCTCTTGTCGTCCCCATGGGGAGGGTAGCGAAGCAGGACTTGGCATTGCCAAGTCCGTTGCGCAACTGGGTGGGGGTCTTCACACGCTCCGCGCGTCTTGCCACCCCCACCCTTGATCCCTCCCCACAAGGGGGACGACAAGAGGTCGCCCCGAGGGGGAGCGAGACGACTGAGACACAGCCACCACACTTCCTGTGAACACCTCGCCATCGGCTGGCGCCGCCCTCCGATCGATGCGACAATGCCGGTCAGGTTGATTGGCTAGTATCTCATGCGCAACGCGTTCCGGCTCCTGTTGTGGCTGCTGCTCCTGTGGGCATCGACCGCTGCCGCGCACGCCTCTTTCGATGATTCGAAGCTCTGGTTCGAACGCCTGAGCGACGAGGAACGCTCCGCCACCCAGACCGACCTGATCCTGCTCGGATACTACCAATACCTGGTCGATGGTCAGTTCGGCCGCGGCACCTTCGACGCCATCGCCGCGTTCCAGAAGAACCAGGGCAGGGCCACGACCGGCGTTCTCACCGACTTCGAACGCCGCGCGCTGCGCGATCAAGCCGGAAAGGTCGATAGCAGGCTCGGCATCGAACTGGTCAGCGACACTCCGGCGCATGTCGCCATGATGATCCCACTGCGCCTGCTATCGATCCGCAACCCGACCGATGCCGGCACTTCCTACGTCAGCGAGGATGGCGAGTTTTCGCTCGAAACCATGCATGTTTCGCTCGCCGACCAGTCGTTCGAGGCGCTGTTCGACGTGATGACCAGCCCCGATCCGGAGCGCACCGTCACCTATCGCAGCTTCGGGGCAGGGCGGTTCGTCGTCTCCGGGCAGATCGGCGACTATTCGTTTTACACCATGTTCGTCAGCGCCGCCGGCGAAGCAGTCGGCTACTCGCTCGCCTGGGGCAAGGACTACGCTCACGAGGGCGCGGTCACCTCCGTCTACATCGCCTCGCACTTCACCCCGCTCGGCAACCTGCCGCCGCCCGATGAGCTGAAGAAGGCAGAGGGCACCGGCGGTGCGCCACCCCGCGGCGCCTTCGTCCTGCCCGAGGATCAGCCGGACCTGATCCTCCTCAACGCCGATATCACCGACCAGACGTCGTCCGAGTTCGACCGCGCCCTCGCCGCCCGCCCCAACGTTCGCATCGTGGCGCTCAACAGCCCCGGCGGCTCGGTCGATTCAGCGCTGAAGATGGCCGACGAAATCCACAAGCGCGGGCTGACCACATTCGTGCCGCGCGACATGGGCTGCTACTCGGCCTGTGCCTATATCTTCTTTGCCGGCATCGACCGGCAGGCCGAGGGTGAACTCGGCGTGCACCAGATCTCGGCCGAGGTTGCCGACCTGGTGCTGGCGCAGACGACGCTCGGCGATGTGCTCGATGCGCTCGAGGAATTCGGCGTCCACCAGCAGGTCATCTCGCACATGCTGCGCACGCCACCCGACGACATGTACGTGTTCAGCACGGCCGAACTGACCGAGTTCGGTATCCTGAGCGGCGATCCGCTGAGCATCACGGTGGCCCTTGAACAGCCACAGGAGGCGCCGGGCAGCAGTGGCGCGGCGATCGTGCACCTGTCGAGCCAGTCGGACGCAGCCGAGGCCGAGCGGTCGCGCGCCTATGTCGAGGGCCGCTGGAGCACGCTGTTCGGCGAAGCCAAACCCGAGGTCGAGACCGCCGGCAACGTCTACCGCGTCCAGGTACCGACCCCTTCGCTCGAACGCGCCAACGCCATCTGCGCCGCCATCAAGGCCGACGGCGGCGGTTGCTACGTGACGGCAGCGGGAAGCTGATCACCGACGGTGAGGGCTTGAACAACCCCCTCGGCCGCAGGGCCGAGGGGCAACTGTAGCGACTGACAGCCTAGTGAACGAAACGCGGGGCGTCGGCGGCGGGCTTGCCGCCGGGCACCACGATGATCGCCAGCACGGCCGTCGCGCCGGCGACAATGGCCGAGAGCGTCAGCGCGTCGATAAAGCCGTTGGCAATCGACGGCGCGGCAAGGCTTGCGGCCGCGATCGCCGCGAGGATGGCCGCGCCCATTGCTCCCCCCAGCTCGTGGAACGTGTTGACGAGACCGGAGACGACGCCGGTTTCATGTGGCCCGGCATGCGCCATCGCTGTCGTTGTCGCGCTGACGAATACGGTGCCTAGTCCGAGTGCAGTCGTCGCCACCGAGGCGATCAACAGCATGGGCGAGCCAAGCGCGGTCGTCGCGAATTCCAGCGACGCGGCGGCGATGACGAGCCCGGCAACAGCGACGACCCGGGCGCCGAGGTGGCCAACAGCATGACCGGCAAGGTGGGCGCCGACGATGGTTGCCACGGCGACAGGCAGGAAGCCGAGGCCGGTATCAAGGGCGGTCCAGCCGAAGCGGCTTTGCAACGCGAAGGAAAGCAGGAAGAAGGCGCCGACGAGGAGGCCGGTCGCCACCAGCATCAGCAGTGCTCCGGCCTGGATCGGCCGGCGGGTCAATAGCCGGAGATCGACCAGGGGCTTGGCTGCGAAGCTCTCGACCGCTGCAAAGACCCCGAGGATGACGATCGCTGCGCCGATAAACAGCATCCCATTGCCGAGCGAGCCGATTTGGGTGATGCCGATGACCAGGCTGGCGGTGCCGAGCGTCGCCAGGATCGCGCCGATCACGTCGAACTTGCCGTCACCAAGCCCGCGGCCGGCCGGCACGACCAGCGGTACCGCCATGGCAACGAGGATGCCGATTGGCACGTTGACGAAAAAGATCCAGCGCCAGCCCGGACCGGCGGTGAGCAGGCCGCCGAGCAGCACGCCAACCGCAGCGCCGGAGCCGCCGATGGCGCCCCAGATCGCCAGGGCGCGATGGCGCGAGTGGCCGGTGAACAGGCGGGTCACAGTCGAGAGTGCGGAGGGGGACAGGAAAGCGGCGCCGACACCCTGCGCCGCGCGGGCGGCGAGCAGCATGGTCGCGTCGGTGGCGAAGCCCGCGGCGAACGAGGCAACGGTGAAAACGATCAGGCCAGCCATAAAGACACGTCGCGAGCCGAGGAGGTCCGCGGATCGACCGCCCAACAGCATCAGGCCGGCGAACGGGATGGCATAAGCGGCGATGGTCCAGGCGGCGGAAGTTGGAGGAAGGCCGATGTCGCGGCTGAGATCGGGCAGTGCGACATTGATGACGGTGACATCGAGAATCAGCATGAACTGGGCGAGGCAGAGCAAAGCCAGGGCAAACCAGCGACCTGACGCGGGGGCGTCTTCCGGTGCGCTGGGATGGTGGGCTTCGGCGGCTAGGTGATGGTTCATGGACGTTCCTAACATGAACATGTATGTTTGAGTTAACGATGGAACGTATACATCAGTGTTTGATTTAGTAAAGGGCTGACGATGTCGACTACCGACGGTGAACGTGCGAGGCGCTCTGACGCGCTGCGCAACCGAGACGCGATCATGGATGCGACGTTGGCCTGTCTCGCGCTCAACCCGTCCGCCAGCATGGCCGAGATCGCTCAGGCGGCCGGAGTCGGCCGGGTGACGCTCTACGGACATTTTTCCTCGCGGGAGGAACTGATCGACGCGGTGTTCGAGCGCACCATGGCCAAGGCCGAGGCAGAGTTGTCGGCGGTCGATCTCAGCGGCGACGCGCGGCGGGCGATGGAGCGGCTCGTCCGCAGCTCGTGGCGGATCGTGGCGGAATCACACGCGTTGCTGGGAGCAGCGGAGGTGGCGCTGTCATCCGAGCGCATCCGCAGCCATCATCATCAGCCGATGGCGCGCGTCGCCGCGTTGATCGCCAGGGGCCAGGCAGAGGGAAGTTTTCGCGTCGATCAGCCGATCGAGTGGCTGACCGCTTGCTTCCACACGATCCTGCACGCCGGGGCGGCCGAGGTTCGGGCCGGTCGCCTGACCGAGGCCACCGCGGCCGAAATCATTCCCGACACCGTGACGGCGCTGCTCAGTCCACCGTGCTGACGGTCGAACTGACCGGAGTGCGGGCCGAGCTTTGGCTCAGGCCTTGCCGGATGCGTTTCCTCAACCACCACTGGCCGCCATCAAGGCCGGCGGCTGAGCCCAGGCGCAGGTGCTACTGGGCCGACTACCTGGTCGCGCCAAGCCGCGCCAACGCTTCAGTGAAGCCATTGGAACTCAACACAAACCTCACCGGCTTGCCGGTTGTGGTGGGGACGACGATGGCGGAGATCTTCGCCGCAGTATCGAGCTTGCTCAGGTAATCCGGCGCAAGGATCGCTTGAACGACGCACTTGCCGGCGCCGCATTGGGCGAATGGCACGGTGCGAAGCTTGCCGTCTCCGATATCGAGGGTCAGGCCGCGATCGGCTGCGACATCGGCGGGCGTGCGCCAGGCGGCGTGGACGACACCCTCGGCATCACGCCACACCGTCCACGCGAACACTATCCCTTTGGACTCTTTGGCGGAAAGCTGCTGCTCCATGTAGCAGGCAGTCCCGGCATCGGCCGGACAGATCACGAACCAGTCCTTGATCTGCTCGACCTTTGGGCTCGCGGCAACGGGGGCGGTGTCCTGTGCAGTCGTCGGGATAGCTGAGGGCGTCGGGTCAGTCGCTGCGGCCGGAGTGGCGTCTACAGCCGCAACAGTTGGAAGCGATTGCCTCCACAGGAGGTAGCCGACGGCGGCCCCGACGACGAGCACCAAGGCAAAGGTGATCGAGAGGAGCCATGCAAGCCAAGGGCGTTTTCGACGTGGCGGGTGATTGTCGATCACATGGCGGCGCGGAAGTTCCTCGCTGTCCGGATCGTCGTCGAACTGTGGCTCGACTTTCGGTACCCGTGGCATTGGCGACCGGTCCCTCGCGTTCAAGTCCCGTGTCGTCCGGCGCTGTGGTGTTCGCGCTCGACGGCCCTGTGCCCCATCACTTCAGCTTCTGATAGACCGCTGTGAACCCGACCAGTGACATCTCCAGGGTCACCGACTGCTTGCTCATGCTCTGGAACACGATGTTGAGCTTCTGCCCGTTTTGCATCGCGGCGAGCGTCTCGGGTGAAACTGCGCCGCTGCCATAGCAGCCGCTACGGTCGCAGGTTTGCAGTTCCAGCTGCTGCGCCGCTGCTCCGTCGATGTTGAAGCCGATCCCCGCCCCCAGATAGATACCCAGCGGCACTGAAACCTGCAGGCTGGGCGCGGCTCCGTCGGGCGGAAAGCTCAACGAAGCGGTGCCCACCACCTGGCGGTTGCTGCCCACGAAGGCGCGCACGATCATCGTGCACTCGGCGCCCGACGCGCGGGCATCGGAAACGCAGCGACCGCTCCACTGCGCGGTCGGCGCCGGTGCCGTATCGGCCTCGCCACCGAGAACCGGCTCCTGCGCCGAGGCCGGAGCCGCAGCAAAACTCATTGCCACGGCCACGATATACAGAAAACTGCGCAGTCCCATCTGCGTTCCCTCGTTTCCACGCCCCTGACATGCAGGATGTACAGAATGACGATGAAAGCGCAAGTCCGGTATTACCATAATGCCGTCTAAGTCTTTGAGATATACTGTAATCAGCGACTTTTCTAGCCGCGAATTTTGCCGTATCGTGCGCCGACAACTGGCAGCGCGCGAACATGGCACGATCGAAGAACAAGCCGGCGGCAGAACCTGCTGCAGCGTCGGTCGTCGAGACGGCGAGGTCTTTGCAGCCGGCGCTGCAGCGTCATCTGGTGATCGTGCACCAGCCGGGTTGGCAGGCTCTGAGTGACTGGTACGAGATTGCGCAGATGGTGCGCCGCATCGATCCGACAACCGGCGTCGTCATCGTCCGTGCCGATCGTCCCGACCCCCGGCTGCAGAAACAGGCTACGACGCTACCGAGCCTCGTATTCTCGGCTGGGCCGCTCGGCAGGTTTATGCCAGAACGGGGCAAAGTCTATCACGGCCGCCCGATCCATAAGTTCGAGCAGTTGTTTCGCCTCGATCGAGCAGGAGTGCGGGTGCCGCCGACCGCCATCCTGCAGGCCGACACCAGGCTCGACCCCGACCTGTGGGGTGAGTTCGTCGTGGTGAAGCCGACTGACATTGGCAGCTCATCGCATGGCGCGTGCATTCAGCTGATGCGCACTCGGCGCGTTCGCTACATTCCACCCCAAGATTACCCTGAGGATCACCCCGGCCGCAGGGGGCCGATGCTCGTGCAGAAATACATCGATACGGGCCCGCGCATCGCGCTCTACCGGATTCTCACACTGTTCGGCGAGCCGCTCTACATCCAGTACATAGAGAGCAAGCTCGACCGGATCGGCTTGGACAGCACCGACGCGCGGATCGAGGCGGAAGTTATCGCCAATCAGGGACTGTCGCAGGAAGACAAGCGGAAGAGCTTTGTGTTTCGGGCCGAGATTGCGGCATTGGCGCGCGCCGCCTATCGAGCCATTCCCGAAGTGCCGCTGCAGGGCTGCGATATCGTCTGCGATGCGCGAACCGGTTTACCTTACATCCTCGAGTTGAACCCTGGCGGGAATACGTGGCACTTTTCCTCGTCGTTTCAGGCTGACGTCAGAGAATTCGAGGGGCCGGAAATGCAGCACCAGCGACGCTGGCACCTCGACGCTTTCGGCACGGCCGCGCACGTGCTGGCGGAGGTCACGCGCCGTGAAGCGATCTGAGCATTTCAGGAGCGTGTGACGCGTTGGATTCCTTCATTCTCGCACCGACCGGCAAGTGAGATACGCTGTAGTCGACGAGGACATCCGCCGCGAAATCGTTCTGTCGAATGGGGATAACTCGTAGGGGCGCAAGGTGGCACGAGCGAAAAGTAAGCCGGCAGCGGAGTCAGCGCTAGAACCGGTCGTGCCGACGAGAACTTTCCAGCCGGCATTACAACGTCATCTGGTCATCGTGCATCAGCCGGGCTGGCAGGCTCTGAGTGATTGGTACGAGATAGCGCAAATGGTGCGTCGCATCGATCCGGCGACCGGGGTGTTCATCATCCGCGCGGATCGTCCCGAGCCCGAGCTGCAGAAGCGGGCCGCGACATTGCCCAGCCTGGTGTTCTCGGCCGGCCCGCTTCGCGCCTTTGTCCCGGAACGCGGCAAAGTCTATCACGGCCGTCTGATCCACAAGTTCGAGCAACTGATGCGCCTCGCGGCCGGTGGGGTACGTGTGCCGATGAGTACCCTGCTGCAACCGGACACCAAGCTCGACCCCGCGAAGTGGGGGGAGTTCGTGGTACTGAAACCCACCGACATCTCGACCTCGTCGCATGGCAAGGGCATTCAGCTGATGCGAACCACGCGGGTGCGCTACATCAAACCGGAAGACTATCCCGAGGATCATCCGGGACGCCGTGGTCCAATGGTGGTGCAGCAGTTCATCAATTCAGGCCCGCGCATGCCCCACTATCGGGTGCTGACGCTGTTTGGTGAGCCGCTCTATTGCCAGATGTCGGAGGCTGCCGAGAACCGGGTCGACCTGTCAAGCGCGGACGAAACAATCGAGGCCGCGCCCATTGCGATGAATGTGCTGCTGGGCAAGACCAAGACCTTCCTTTATCGCGCGGACGTTGTGGCGCTGGCGCGAGCCGCCTATCGGGCGGTCCCCGAGGCGCCGTTGCAAGGCTGCGACATTATCCGCGATGCCGCCACCGACAGGCTCTATGTGCTGGAGCTCAATCCTGGCGGTAATACCTGGCATTTCTCTTCGGATTTTCAGGCGCCGTTGCGTGCCATCGACGGTGCTGAACACGAAGCGCGCCGGCGCTCGCACCTGGATGCCTTCGGCACGGCAGCACATGTCCTGGCAGAAGTGACACGACGGGAGGCGATTTAGCGCGCCTCACTGTCAAATCGGATCGCCGAGCCGACCAGCCAGCGACTGTGGAAAGAAATGGGCCCGCAGGTTCGTCGTGGGGCTGTCCTCGAGATGCGCGGGTCCAGCGAGGAGGTCCGCTCCCGTTCTCCTCTGCAGCCCAACAAGCAGCGCCGAATGCGCCTCCCTAAAGGAGAAGGGGCCGGTCTTGCGACCGGCCCCTTCGATTGGCTCTGGAGGTAGCCTTAGAAGCCCTTGCGCAGGCCTGCCTTGGCGTCGACCGAGGTGAAGTCCTCGTTGAACTTCACACCCGCTGAGCCGAAGGCTGAGAAGCTCCGGTCGGCGCTGTACACAGTGGCAGTGCCACTGAGTTCCCCGAAGACACCGCTGATGCCGTCGCTGAAGGTGGTGCTGTTGATGCCGTCACTGATGGTGATCTGGTTCGCGTCCTCGAACTCGTTCCAGATCTTGCCCATCACCGAGATTTCGGTGGTGGTGTCGCCCGGGGTGCCGAGTGTCACGCCGGCACGGGCACCGATGCCGCCCTGCAGGCTTGTCCCGTTGCTGAACTCGACCGAGGCGCCGCCGGCGTCGAAACCGTCAAGCTGGGTCGAGACGAAGGCCACAGACGCGATCGGCTCGAAGAAGGCGCTGTCACCGAGCTCCATGCGATAGCCCGTGTTGGCGAGGATACCCACGCTGGTCGAGGCCCCCGAGACTTCGAAGCCCGGGCTGATCGGCGCGGTGTAGGTGACGTTGAGCAGGTCGGCCTTGACCTCGGCGTCGGCATAGAAGCCGCCGCTGGTGAAGGCAGCATAGGCACCAATCACGCCACCGCTATAGTCCGCGGCCGCTCCGTAGCTGTCGAAATCGAGGTTCGAGCCGACATAGCCGCCGAACACGCCAGCCCGCAGGCCATCCTCCCCACCGCCCATCGGCTGGAAGTCGGCGCCCCCGAGGATGGAGAAGGTGTTCTGCACGAAGCTGGTGTCGATAGTGACCGGAGCGCCGGGCGGGATGTCCTGGGTGACCTCGGTGTTCTGGTCGGTCCAATTGCCCGTGACCTTGGCCCAGACCGCGGCACCCGGAGCAGCATCCGGAGCAACCGGCAGTTCGCCCACCGGCAGATCGGCACCGGCGCCGCCACTGCCCGAAAGCGGGAAGTGATTGCCGTAGATATGATCGGCAACCACGCCGGCTGTATCGTGCCAGATATTCTGAGCGGCTGTGATCAGCGTCGGCAACTGCGCCGCCTGAGGCGCCCAAGCGCTTTCGAGCACAAAGTCCGGGTCGATGGCAGTTTCAGAGGGCGCGTCGGTGAGCGCCATGAGGCCTTCTTCCTCGTAGAGATACCAGGCATAGAAGCCGTCCTGGATGGCTCCGACGCCATTGACGTTGATGTAACCCTCGGATGCGGCGTCGATGTACATCGTGTCGCCTTCGGCGCAAGCTCGATCGACGCACATCATGTCCGGGTTGTTGTTGTCCCACGAGGCATAGGCAACATAGATCCTGTCGCCCAGAAGATCGGTGCCCGTCGAGCCAACCTTGTTGATGATCAGGCCAGTCGAGCCCTCGATCGTGTCATAGATATTGAGATAGTCACCACGCCACGTCGACGGATCCATCTCATCGATGGCGGTGGTCTGCGGGCCGAAGTTCACGTCGAGGCCCACAAAGCTGGTGAGGCTGCCATCCTCGGCGCCGCGGAAGTTATGGTCGATCCAGGTATAGTCGCCCGTACCGTCATCGATCATGCTGAGCAGGCCGGCCTCGGCGTGGAAGCCATCGTCGTAATAACCGCCGTTGGTGAAGTTGTTTACCCCACCAAAGTTGGCCGTCTCGTAGGTGTCCCAGCCGAACGCCGTCTGGATCAGGCCAGCGTTCTGAATCTCATCGTTGGAGCTGCCGTGCATCTCGGTGCCCCACTCGCCGTTATCCGTGACCAGCCAGGTACCGAAATTCTTGATGCTGTTGCCATCGACGTCCGGCCAGTCGCCGGTGTGTCCGTCCATGTTCACACGACCGATCATCACCCCGTAGTTTTCGGTGTAGGTCCGGCCGCCACGCGTCCACATCAGCATGTCGGAGGCGGCATCGGCGTAGAGGTCGAGATTGCCGATGTCGCCCGCCTGTCCGCCGCTCCAGACAAAGTCTGTAACATCGGCGTAATCAGTTTCGAGCTGCTCGATGTCAGCCGCATCAAGAGGATCAGCTGGAACAATCTTGGCGTCTGGCGCTGTCCAGCCGCGCTCGAAATACGGAATGTTGCCGCTGGTCATCAGGCCAAGGTTGACAATGTCACCTCCCGCGCCTTCGTCATTGGAGGTTTCAAGCCGGATCACCGGCTGCTGCCAGTCGCCGTCGCCGACGATGATGCCGCCAACGCCGTTGCCGATCCAGGCGCGCTCGGACTCGATATTGATTGCCCTGTCGGCGCCCCAGATCAGACCGCCATCGGTGCCCCAGTTCGGATTGAAGTCTTCGCTTTCAGGGTCCGTGTTTCCGCCGAAGTCGCCATTGGCGACGCCCGCCCATCCACCGTAGATCCCGGACGAGTCGACATCCCTGATCTTGATGGCATCGCCATAGAAGCCCTGGATCCGTCCGCCGCCGTTGCCGACGAAGGCGTCACCCCTCCAGGTGTCGTCGATCTGGACGCCATCCTCGATACCGAAGATCGTACCGCCCCAGTTATCGACATTGACGTTGCCGTCGGCGTTCCTGACATACACGCCGTCATCCCCGCCCCACGTCAGGCCGTCGCTGTTGTTGACGTTGACCGCTTGATACCAGCTATTGCTGCCTTCTTCCCGATAGACGCCTTCAACGCCGTAGATGTGAACGCCGTCCTCGTTGACGCCGACAATCAAACCGCCGCCGATCTCACGACCGAACTCATCGGTGAAGCTGCCGTTGTTGATGTTCACGGTCTTGTCGACATTGTAGACCCTGACGCCATTTTGCTGGCCCCAGATGCCCATCTCCGCAGCGACACCGCCAAACAGGTAGCCATTGTCCAGCAGGCCGTCTTCGCTGTTCCAAACCTGAGGGTCGAGGACGCTCAAGTCGAACATATCGCCGAGCGTGCCGGCATTGTTGATGTTCAACTCCCCGCCGATATCGGAAACGTAAATACCGTCCTCGTTAACGCCGGTGATCAAGCCGCCGCGCTGGTAGACATCGTCGAGCGGATCCCCGTCAGTTCCCATCCAGTCGTAGAACGCGTCATTGTTAATCTGGACGTTGCCGTTGTCGCCCTCGGTGACACCAAACACATCCGAAACATAGATACCATTGCCGTAGCCGGCGATGACACCAGCGCTGTTGTTGTTGATTTGCACAGCGTTGTGGTCAGTGTCGTTGTCGACGTTGACGATGCGGACGCCGTCCCTGGTCAAGCCGGCGATCAGGCCGTTGCCGTTGCTGATCTCAGTCCAGGTAATGTCGTCATGAACGTAGACGCCGTCGATGGCGCCGATCGACGACAGATAGCTGTGGTTCTGCAGTTCGAAGATCAGCGCGCCGTCTTCGTTGCCCCCGGTGGCTTCGATCGCCGCCCCGTCGAAGCCCTGAACGTGACCATTGTTTTCGATGCGAACGTGGCTCAGATTCGAGCCGGTGTTGCCGACGAAGATGCCAGTGGTGCCGCCAGTAACGCTCGCCGCACTGAATTCTGAGTCTTCCCAGTTCTCGATCCGGAACGTCACCGGGTCGCCGGGCTCGCCCGGGTTCAGGATGGTAACGCCGACGCCGTCTTCGTTGTTGATGGAAGAATTGGGATAGAGGCGGACACCATCGTTGTCGGTCGAGTAGCCGTCCGCTTGGATGGTGAGGGCGGCACCGGGGTCGTTTACGCTCAGAACGAAGGGATTGAAATTCGGGTTCGGCCCGAGGTCCGCCTGGAAGTCACCGTTTGGCGCCAGCGTCACCGCGTTGGTTTCCGGACCGGCGCAGGTGTAATAAGTGCTCGGGTTGGCGTTGCAGGCCGCGGCGAATGCCGGAGTAATGCCGAACAGCGCCCCGCCCATCGCGCCTGCCATCAATGCAGTACTGCCCAGAAGCCATGAGCGCTTGGTCCGCGGTGCGTGAATTACCTTGAATTCGCGCCGCCCCGCCCCGCGAGCACCCTTCGTTGTCTTGCGCTTTGCCATAAACGACATGCAGTCCCCCGTCCCTCTGGTGCCGACGACGCCAAACGTCTTTTGGGCGCCTGTGGCCGATTACCACGCGATAGCGAAATGCTTAGGTGGACTCCACGATTACAGCAAGGAGAGTCTAACAACTCGTTCAAGGACTCCGTCTGGAGTCTTCGCGGTGTTGCAGGTGAGCCACAACTGCAGAGACTCCAAGACGATGGATAGCGTTATCATGTAGAGAGATGTAGTTCATCTGCATCACGTCGGCTGTTCGCATGAGATTGACTCCAAGCGAATCAAGATCGTCTGTTTGACGACTCGATCGTCACGAAATTGATACGGTGGCGCCTCGCCATCGTCGCCGCGGCGGCGAGACGGTGCCAGAGTGGCCGTGGGCGGCGGAGGGCGGTATGCCAGGCATCCATCGAGTGATAGTTTCCGTCCTTGTGGTCGCGATACTCACGGTCGCTCTACCGGTTTGGAGCCCGCTGGCTAGCCAAGCAGCCGGAGACCTTCGCGCCGGTCCGGCCGGGCCCGAGGGAGGGCCGCAACGCGAGCAACTCTGGCTGGTGCCATCCCCCCTCAAGGACGTGCTTATGCACGCCTACCTCTACAGGCCCCCGGGCGACGGCCCGTTTCCGCTGGCGGTGATCAACCATGGCTCAGACGAAGACCGGGCGCGCCGGGCCAGGGTGGCGATGCCGTCATTCCCGGCGCTCGCGGCTTGGCTGGTGGCGCGTGGCTATGCTGTGCTGCTGCCGCAGCGGCCCGGGCACGGCATTACTGGCGGGCGCTACCTCGAGGGGCAGGGGGCTTGCGGTAATCCGGACTTCGAGCGCGCCGGACTTGCTGCCGCCAGTAGTATAGAGAGTGCGGTAGACTTCATGCAGGCGCAGAAGTTCATCGAGCCCGGTGGTATTGTGATCGTCGGAAACTCGGCCGGCGGCTGGGCTGCGCTGGCGCTGGCGAGCCACAACCCAGCCGGGGTTGCTGCGGTGGTAGACTTTTCCGGGGGGCGCGGCGGCCGCGAGCGCAACAAAGCGTACAACAATTGCGCGCCGGATAAGCTGGTGGCCGCAGCCGCTGCCTACGGCCGGACGGCCCGGATCCCGACGCTCTGGCTCTACGCGGAGAACGACACCTACTTCGCGCCCGAACTGTCGCGCCGCATGGTTGATGCCTTTGTCGCAGCAGGTGGGGATGCGGAGTATCGCCTGCTGCCGGCCGTGCGCGGCGACGGCCATGCGCTGGCGCTTACCGCAGGCCGTGAAGCGAGCTGGAAAGCGCCCCTCAAGGCCTTTCTCGACTCGCTTGTGCGTAAGCAGCCGCAGGACTGAGAGACGGGCGGCAAAGAGCCCCTCGGCCGGATGACCGAGGGGCAGTTGGCCCACGTCTCAGAATTGGAAATTGAGCCCGGCGCGAACGACGTGGAACGCCACATCGCTGTCGGCAGAAAAGTTGAAGCCGTCGCCGAAATCGGCATCGACGATCTGTTCGCTGCCGAGGTCGGTGTAGAGATACTCGGTCTTGAAGGTGATGTTGTCGGTCAGCGCATACTCGATGCCGGCGCCGATGGTCCAGCCGAAGCGGTCATTGGTGATCGACTCGTCTATGACCGTCTGCCCCACGATGGTGCCGTTGATCGACGAAGTCGTCTGACCCCAGGCGAGGCCGCCGGTGGCATAGACCACGAAGCGATCGTTCACCCAGCCGATGCGGGGTCGGAGCGTGGCGAACCAGTCGAGGCGGGTGCCGAGGTCGAAGTCGGCGGATTCACCGGGCGGCAGGAACTCGCCGGTTTCGTCGGTGATGCTGAGCGAGACGCGGCCATCGATCGATGAGCCTTGAATGTCGCCCTCGATGCCGAGCAGGACGTTCTCGCTCCACTGCCAGTTGTAGCCGGCCTGCACGCCGGCGATGAAGCCGCCGGCCGTGACGTCGGCCGAGCCGGTGGCAAAGATGATCTCGCCGGGGCCGGGCGGCACAAGTGCCGGTGCCGGTTCCTCTTCAACGGGCTCGGGCCCGATGATCTGGAACGGATGCTTGAATACCCCGCCGCCATAACCTGCGTTGATACCGGCATAGAACCCATTCCAGTCGTAGAGCGGGGTGGAATAGATCGGTTCGATGATTGGGAGATCGGCCGCAACCGCGCCAGTGGCAAAAACGCAGGTCGCACCGAGAGCTAAGAATCTCGTCCGCATAGTCAACCCTCCAATAATAGAGCGAAAAGACGCCCCATGCAGCGAAGAGTTTAGGTGGACTCGTCCCTGGAGTCCTTAACAAGGCGGTAAATGCAGGGTGTTGTTGCATTTTCGACAAACAACCGACAATTGTGCGAAACAGTGCGAAGTGTCGATATGTTGTTGTCAGATCAGCGGGAATCGAGCGCCAGGGATGGCGAATGTGCGGTTTCGAACAATGTGAACTTGCAATAACTTGCGTCCGGCAATGGGCGTTGCCAAATTATTGACGCATTTTGGGCCGTGCGGCGGCCCGCGGCGCGGCTGCGCTACGCGAAGTTATCGCGGTGCAATGACTTAGCGCTCGTCGCCTGCCGTGACCGGCTTCTCCTCGAGCGCGACGGCGGAGGTCTCGACATTGTTGTCGATGCCCCAGTCCAGCGTTTCGAGTCTTAACGTCTCGAACAACACATCTGCGCTGACCTTGCGGCCATCGAGTTTGGCGAGGACGGATGAAAAACGCGCACCCAGATCGGCGGGTGCATCAACACCAGTTGCAGAGACCACGGCCACACTTTCTGAAAGGGAGCGGCGAAGTCGGACGAGCCCCCGACTGTTCGGGCGCGGGCCTACTGCAGAATCTTTTAAGGAACGCTTCTTGGACAAAGTACAATTTCGCTTTCATTCGGAAAGCGCGCTGTGGGCCAAGCAACAGAGCTCTAAGCGCAGTTTTCTACCGCGCTCTAACGGTACCTACCTGAACCCACGATGAAAAGCGCCGCCCGCCACATATTGGGCAGGCGGCGCCGTCATTCGGGCGGAAGGGTTAACTAGTTGATGCCGGCAAACGTGCAACCCAATCGCCCAGCCGGGTGAGGTTGCCGCCGAGCTTGGCATGCGCCAGCGGGCGCAGCGGCGCGACGAACGCGTCGGCCGCCGGATCTGGAGCGTGGCGGAGCAGCGGCTCCACCCAGGCCAGCATGAATGGCTCCAGCGCCTGCTTGCCGGTCTGGAACGTCTGCTCCTTGCCGTTGATCTTCTGAACGATCGACGGATCCTCGATCGCTTTGAGGCTGAACGCGGCAATGGTGCTGAGCTTGCCGTCGCACGCGGCATAGCCATCGTAGCCGGTTGCCTTCAGCAGGTCCGCCGTGACGATCAGCGGCGCGGTGGCATGGAGCTGGTAGTTCAGCGCCTTGTCGGCCCGGTTCATCTCCAGCGGCAGGCTGCCATCCGGCGAGGCCTGGCAGGTCACGAGCTCGAAGCTGCCCTTGGCCCAATCGAGCATCGCCGTGTCGCCATTCAGCCGCCCGATCGCCGCAGCCGCGAGCCCGGCCCAGGCCCGCAGGTTCGCCCGCTTGGCATTCTTCGGGGCGTCATTGTCGAAGAACTGCTCCATCGCAGTGGCCACATCGGTGAGCCAGCCGACGACGCGCGTGCGCTTGGCCGGATCGAGGGGGCCGGCGGTCTCCGCCTGCAGCAGTGCTATCGCCAGCCCGGCATAGCGGGCCGGGATGGCGAGCTTGACGTTCAGCGTCTCGAGCTCGGTGAGCGCGCCGGCCGCCGCCCATTGGTCGAGCCAGTCGAGCACACATTCGCCGCGGGCGGTGTCACCGTCCATCAGTGCGGTGTTGGCCATCTTCATCAGCTCGCCGATGAACTTCTCCACCGGCTGCAGGGCGCGATCGACCTCGGCATTGGACACCTCATCGATATCCGAGCGGGTCTTGCTGTCGTCGGTGTAGCGGCTGCCGAAATTGAGCGCGACCACTGGGGCAGGGACCGCAGGGCAAGCGAACGGTTTGTCCTCCGCCCGGCCAGCCGAAGTCCCGAGCACCAGCGTCATCGCCGCGATCAGGGGGAGTGCAATCCGCATCTCAGTTCTCCACTGCCATCGACGCCAGCAACCGCTGCGCCTCGGGATTGCCGAGCCCGGCCGCATCTTTCAGCAACACGGTCGCCTCCTGGATCGAGGGTTCGATGCCGATGCCCATGGCGTAGGCCTTGGCGAGTTCGACCATCGCGATGGCGTCGCCGCCTTCTGCCGCACGCTTCAGCCACGAACTGGCATCCCTCGCCTCGGCCACTGTGGTGCCGGTCGAACGCAGGTAGAGCGCCAGCTCGCGCATTGCCACCGCGTCGCCAGAGGCGGCGGCCGCTGCATAGCGGGCCGACCAGTCGACCTCCTCCATCACCGCGGTCTGGATCGCCGGCGGCGCTTTCAGCACCTTGTCGCGGATCTTGCCGAGATCGGCGACCTGGGCGCTGTCAATCATCCGCTTGAACATCGCCACCGCTTTGGTCGGGGCATAGTCCTCGCTGTCAGGGTCGGCATAGATCTTCACCAGCCGGCTCACTGCCGTATCGTCGCCGAGCGCCACCGCCTGGTCGAACAGCTCGATGGCGGTCTTGGCCCGCTCCTCGCCGCCCATCGCCATGTACCGATCGGCAATCGCGGTGTGGCGCCAGCCATCCTCGCCGGCAAGCCGCAGGCTGACCTGCAGCCAGTGCTCGGTCTCGCTATCGTCTTCGGTGGCAACGAACGCGCCCGCCAGCTTGATGGTGTTCTCGAAGGTGCAGTCGACCACGCTGGCGGCGCGATAGAGATAGTCGTGCCGCTGCGCCTCGTCCTTGGTGTTCGAGGCCGCAAAGATCAGCGCGTCGGCGTCGCCGCGCTGCTCGATCGCCTGTTGATACTGCGCCAGGAGCTCCGCATCCGAGAAGCCCTCGGCCTGCATGATCGGCAAGAGCCGCAGGATCGCCTCGCCCGAGCCCTGCTGGGCCGCTTCGGTCAGGTAGCCGATGGCTTCGCTCCGCTTTTCCGCGTCGTTTGGAAAGTAGTCGAGCAGCACCGAACCGAGGTCGACTGCCGCCCGCGGCAGGCCGTCGGCGCGCGCCTGCTTCAGCGCCGCGATGGACTCCTCGATCACTTCGGGCGTCGGCGATACGGTCAGCCGCTGCCGTGCCAGCGCATCGATGGTCGCCGGCACCGGATCGATGCGCGACTGCCAGAACGCCAGCATTTCCGGGCTGGCGCCATTCCGGTTCAGGTAGTCTACGTAGTAGGCCACCGAGTTCGGCCGGCCGTAGAGCGCATGGGTCTGGAGCTTGGCCAGCGCCAGCGGGTCGGCGTCAGGGTCGAGCGCGTCGATATCGTCGGAATCCATGAACTCGGTCGAGTTGCCCGCGGCGTCCTCGGTGCGCTGCCAGAAGCCGGCAAGGCGCATGTCGGCACCCTTCGGCGCGCGGCAAAGGTAGGCCTGCCGCAGGTCGGTCATCGGGTCGATCTTGCCGGCATTGGTCACCGCGAAGCTGAGCAACTCGGTCGCCCGTTCGAACACGCCCGGCTCGTCCCGGTGCCGCAACAGGATGAAGGCCAGTTCCTGCGCCGAGTCCGCATCCTCCAGCGCTACGCCCTTTTCGAGCAGTGCCTTGGCCTCGGCCTCGCCGGCCCAGCGGCCCTTGTCCGTCAGCACCAGCTTCGCCAGCTTGGAAAATGCCCAGCCCGGCGGCTGCGACATCTCTACGAGTTGGTTGAGCCGCGCCTGGTAAGCCTGCTTCTTGTCTGGGATCATCTGCTCGCTTTCGAGCAGGGTCGCCAGCCGGAACAGCGCGTTACGGCTCCCGATGTCCGAGGCTTCGGCATAGAGCGCCTCGGCCTTGTTCTTGTCCTCGGGCACCAGCGCGCCCGCTTCATAGAGCTTGCCCAGTTCCACCTGTGCCGCCGCCACACCGCGGTCGGAGGCGAGGTTGAGGTACTTCAGCAGGTTGTCATTGTTCTTGACGATCAGCTCGCTCTCGAGATGCAGCTGCGCCACCTTCCAGGCCGCGCCGGCATCGCCGAGGTCGGCCGCCAGTCGCAGCCACTGCTCGGCAATGTTGTGGTCCTGCTTGACCACCAGGCCCTTGGAATATTCGCGGGCGATGCGGCCGATACGGTCGCAGATCTCGGGGTCGAGCTTGCCCACCAGGGCGCCGAACGCCATCGTCACGGCCAGCTTGGGATCGAGCTCCCAGCCCGGCACCTGTTCGCCGCCGATATTCATCGAGGCGAGGCGGAGCAGGGCGTCGGCATTGCCGCCCATGGCGGCGCGGGTCAGGTAGCCGAGCCCCTTCTCCTTGTCCTTCTTCACCACCAGCCCGTCGAGATAGAGCGTCGACAGCAGGTTGAGCGCCTTGGGGGCGAGGCCGCCCGCATTGGCCTCGAGGCCGTCGATGACGCCGGTCTCGCGCAACTGCGGCACCTTGCCGGCCTTGAGATAGAGGTTGATCCGGTCGATCGCCGTGTCCGGCACCTTGGGCGCTGGCATCTTGCCGACGATTGCCAGCATCTTGTCGACCAGCTCGAAATTGCCGGTTGGGTTCAGGTCCCTGAGGCGCCGCGCGTCGCGCAGCACCAGCTCGGGGTCGCCTTCAGGCACCGATGCCCCGTCCCACGCCTGCCAGCGCGCCACCACGTCGGGGTCGGCCTTCTTGGCAACACAGACCTCCTGTGCCGGAATTTCCGGCGGCAGGAAGGTGACCTCGACAGGCGCCGCCACAGCGGCGGATACGAGACCTGAGCCAAGCAGCAGGGCGGTGGCGAGGCGGGGGACGAATGAGGGCATCGGAGCCTCCGGTTGGAGCGCTTACAGGAAAACGCCTGTCCTCGCGAAGGCGGGGATTGCAGACTCTTCCGGTCGAAAGCGCGACGAAATCAAAGACTTGGAGCGGTTCACCGATTCAATTGAACGGTGAACCGCTCTAGGACAGTTACTGCGCGCGGAAGAAGGCGTTCTCGACAGCGGCGGCGGTATAGGTGCCGTTCGAGCCGCTGAAGATGATCGACACGCCGCCGCGACGCTTGAGGTCGAGCGCGGCCACCGTGGCTACCGGCTTGCCTTCGGCCTGCACCTCGAAATCGAGGGTCAGCGGGGCCTTCAGCGCCACCGACTTGCCGGTGTCGCCGGCAATGGCCTCGATCGCTTTGGTCTTGGCGGCAGGCACGAACAGGTCGACGCTGGCAAGGTCGGAGAGGTTGTAGAAATAGACGGTGGCCTTGCTGGGGTCCGAGGCCGGATCGTCCTGCAGCACCAGCGGCTCGCCTTCGACACTCCAGGCGTAGGTGTAGTAGGCGCCCGGCGACGTGGTCACCGAGCCCGACACGTCGCCGGCCGAGACCGGAATGTCGCCCGGCTGTACGTTCACATAGGCCGAGAGCCCATCGGTGATGTCGTCGACCGTGGTGCCGTTCACCACCGCCACGGCGGCGCCGGGCACCAGCACGCGCACGAACGCGGAGTTCGGATCGACCGGCGCATCGTAGAGCCCGTCATCCTGAGCCAGTGCGAAAGGCGTGGCGCTAAGCAACATCAGGGTGGTCAGGGCGATGAGTTTGGGGGTTGAGCGCAGCATGTTGGCTCTCCTTAGGTGTTGCAGAGGGAAATCGCCGCCTTCTCCTCGGAGAGGCGATCGAACTGGATCGAGACCTTCGACAGCTCCAGGCTGTCGAGCGACTCGAGCGGGATGAAGAAGCGGCCGGTGCCGCGGAAGCGGTCGCCGCGATGCACTTCGCGGGTGAAGGTGCGCCCGTCGGTGCTTTCGAAGTTGAGCACCACGTCTCGGCTGCCATTGTCGCCGGCGTCGGCCAGCAGCACCTGGTTCGGGGCGATCGGCGTGCCGGTCAGGTCGGCCTGGTAGAGGCCCTTGGCCTTGTCGATGACCGGGGTATTGCCGACCGGCTGGCAGTCGTCGCGCGCCGCCGCGATCAGTTCGGTCAACGAGCCGGTGCCGAACTGCGCCAGGTTGTTGTAGATCGGGTTTTCCCACACGAGGAACTTCGGCCGGTCGGCCTGGAACTCGCGCGAGGTGAGATACGAGGTGATGGCGCCGAACTGGTTGCCGCCGGTGATCGCCATATTGGCGACCGGCAGGCTGGCATACTGGGCGAGGAAGCCGGAAAAATTCGGCACCAAAGCGTCCGAGAAGCTGGTGCCGACCAGCGCGATCTCGTCATTGGTGGCGCCTTCCGTCTCGCCGCCGCTGTCGCCAAAGATGTCGAGGCTGGCATCGGCGCTGGCGACTTCCACGGTCTCGTAGGACGTGCTGATCACCGGCGGCAGGCTGAGCACGCAATAGGCCTGCAGCGTGCGGCGCATGCCCGACACGGCAAGCTCGGCGCCCGTCGCCTTGGTCTCGTAGGTAACCGGCGTGACGTCCGCATAGGCCGGCAGCTGCTTGATCATCCCGCCGATTGTCTGCGCCGCGGTTTCGGCGCCGCGCGACGTCCAGTGGAAGTCGGAGCGGAAGAACGGCGGATCACCGCCATTGGTGGTGCGCAGCGCCGACAGCAGGTCGACCGCGATCACCCCCTTGGCGTTGAGCCGCGCCACCTGGTCCTCGTAAACGGCGACCGCCACATCTTCGTTGAAGCCAAACAGCTTGGCTTCGTCCGGCAGGAAGGTCGGCAGCGTCACGCTCTTGGTGGGGATCGGCACATAAAGCATGGTCGTGCCACGCGCCTTCAGCGCTTCGGCGAGTTTGCCCATCTGCGCCACCGTATCCTCGGTGAACGGGTGCTGCATGCGCAGGTCCGCGAAGATGCGGAAGAAGAACCCGTCACGCCCTTCGACCGATGGCAGGGTCGGGTTGTCTTCCAGGTGTTTGCAGCCAAAGGCCGAGTTGGCGGCAAGCGCCGGACTGGCCGAAAGCGCCGCGGCGAGGGCCGCTCCGAGCAGCAGGGTCTTGTTCATTGTGACGTCTCCGTGGAGGCGGTGAGTTGTGGTTCGAGCGTGCGGAGCAGGTTCTCCGCCATCGTCCGGATGTTGAGCGTGTCGGAGGCGGCAGCGACCTTGAGATAGCCCTTGGCCTCCTCGATCCTGGCCGCGTCCGGCGTGCCCGAGAGCAGGGCGAAGGCGAGGTCTAGCGCCGCCTTGGCGTCGCCCCCCTTGGCCGAGGCGACCAGCAGCTCGTCGGCACGCGCCGGATCGAGCCCGAACGGCTTGCCGGCGCGATACATGGCGATCAGCCCGTCCCGCGCCGCCGCGTCGCCGTCGGCGGCCAGCTTCTCGAGCAGCTCCTGCGACGAGGCGAGATTCTTGGGCTGGTCGAGGAAGACGTCGGCATTGAGCAGCCGGATCAGCGGGCGGACGGCTGAAGTGCGGCCATTCTCGGCGGCTCGCCGGTAGTAGCGGGCCGCGGCGTCGAGCGTCGCCGGATCGTTCTCGGCCTCGATCCGCTTGGCCAGATGCAGCTGCGCCAGGTCGTCGCCGGAATCCGCCAGCGTCTGCATGTCCTTGTAACTGACGTCCTTACCGGAAACCATCCGGTTACGGATCTGCTTCAGCGGATCAACCGGCTTGGCGACGCGCTTGGTCCCCTGGCCGGGCTTGCACGGCCCTGGCACCATCGGCCGGGCGCGCTCCGAGCTGCTCGACAGCGACTCCGGCACCCGCACCATGCAGGTGGCGGCGCTGGCTGGAGCCGCGACGACGAAGCTCGCCGCCGCAAGGACCAGGCTTGCCGCTGCTAGCGTCAGCGCGCGGATCATTCGGTTGCCGCCTTCGCCGGCTCGGCGTTCCATAGCTGGGTCTGGCCGAGGTAGCGGATCGGGAACTCCCAGATCACCACTTCGGGCGGCGTGTCGCGCAGCGTTGCGCTGTCGAGGAAGGCGCGCATCGGCGCCACCGGACCCTTGCCCTCTTCGGCGAGGTTCAAGACGTCCGAGGCCAGCGAAACCTTGAGGCTTTCGCCAAAGCTCCACTGCGGATTGGCGCTGTAGCTGGTGCCAGTCAGGACGAAGGGAATAGAGGAGGGCCCGAAGATGTCGGTGCTCGAGGCTGCAGGGGGCGCAGACGCCTCGCGCGGCACGACAGTCTCCGGACCCAGACCGACGAGAGGTGCCAACCCGCCGGTAACGATGAATTTCGAGAGATCGCCTTCACGCTCCACCGGAGCGGTGTCGGCGATGCTGTAGGTGGTGTCGCGCTTGCCGAGCGCCGCCCCCACGGCGTCCGCCACCACCTCGGCGCCGAGCGGCGTCCAGTGGGTGTCGGTGGTGAGGAACAGCTGGCCCTTGGCCTTGGCCTCGAGCAGCGGCGCGCGGGTTTCGATACTCCTGATCCCGGCATTGTCGAGCACGGTGCGGAAGTCTTCGTAGAGCCGCTCGAGATCGGTGGGGATCGCCGGATAACTGACGTGCTCGCGGTAGATGTCGGCCTTGGCTGGCAGCGGCACGACGACGAGCTCGATGCCCTTGGCGGCCAACTGGTCGCGAACTTCCGTCACTCCGGCCGCCGCCTCACGCAGATCCGGTGTGCGCTTCAGCGTCGCCTCGAACTCCTCCTTGGAGAACAGCCAGCCGTCTTCGCCCACCACCACGCCGGGCCGTCCCTCGCGGAAGGCGAGGTAGCGGGCCGCGCCCATCGCATCGATCGAGGGCAGCCGGTGCGGCATGATCTTCTTGTAATAGGTATCGATCTGCGCGGCGGCCTCGCCGCTCAGGTAGGCCGAGGCGGTTTTGGGCATCTCGGCGATATCGCGTCCGAGCCCGGTGACGAATTCGTAATTGGCGACCACCGCATAGCCGAGGAACAGCACCGGCAGTGCAAAGGCGGGAGCAGCCGAGGCGAAAGTCTTCACGGTGAAGTTGGATTCGACGGTCATTTCCGGCCTCAGAACTGGAAGTAGAGGAAGGGCGAGTAAGTCTGCTCGGCGAGCCGCATCAGGCAGAAGATGGCGAGCGCACTGAGGGCTCCGGCCTTGACCAGGCTGGTGGCGGCCGCAGTGGCGGTGCCGTCCGCGTTGACGGTGATCTGCGGCTCCCAGAGGTGCCGCATCTTCGGTTCGGCAATGGTGATGGCGATCGCGATGGCGAGCATGGTCATCGCCTCGCGGCTCACCATCCAGGCCACTTCCGGGCGAATGCCGATGCCGTTGAAGCCGAACATGCCGGCATACATCTGGAACGCTTGGCCGACATCGGGGGCGCGGAACATCACCCAGCCGAGCACCACGGCGACGAAGCAGAGCGGCAGGCTCCACCAGTAGTTCTGCGCCGTCTTGTCGTAGCCGGTGAGCCGCTCGACGACGAGAATGCCGCCGTGCCAGACACCCCACAGGATGAAGGTGAAGGCAGCGCCGTGCCATAGCCCGCCCAGCAGCATCACCAGGAACAGGTTGATGTAGGTGCGGACCGTGCCCTTACGGTTGCCGCCCAGCGAGATGTAGAGGTAGGTGCGCAGCCAAGTGCTGAGCGAGATGTGCCAGCGGCGCCAGAACTCGGTGATCGAGCGGCTGATGTACGGCATGTTGAAGTTCTCGGCGAAGCGGAAGCCGATCATCAGCGCCAGCCCGATCGCCATCGCCGAATAGCCGGCGAAATCGAAATAGAGCTGCATCGAATAGGCCAGCGCGCCCAGCCAGGATTCGACGACGGTGGGGTTCGGGGCCGAGAACATCGCGTCGGCGAGCGGCGCCACCGGGTCGGCGATCAGCACCTTCATCGACAGCCCGATCAGGAAGCGCTGCCAGCCGGCGTTGAACAGCTCCCAGGAGTGCTCGCGGTGCTCGAACTGCGGCGCCAGATCCTTGTAGCGCAGGATCGGGCCGGCCACGAGCTGCGGGAACAGCGCCAGGAACGCCGCGAAGTCGATGATGTTGCGCGAAACCTTGGCATCGCCGCGATAGACGTCGACCAGGTAGCTGATCGAGTGAAAGACGTAGAACGAGATGCCGATCGGCAGCAGCAGCTGCCAGTGGATACCGAGCGCATCGGGTGTCGTCCCCCACAGCGAGGCGAAGCTGTCGACGAAGAAGTTGAGGTACTTGAACACCCCGAGGACGAGCAGGTGCCCGGTGACGCCGATGGCGACGAACAGCTTAGCCTTCGGCGTTCCCTGATACTTCTCGACGAGGATCGAGAACACATAGGCCCACAGCGTATTGGCGCAGAGCAGCATCAGGAAGTCGAAGCGCCACCAGCCGTAGAACAGGTAGGATTCGATCAGCAGCGTCAGGTTCCGCCACTTCGGCGGCGTCAGGTAATACGCCGCCAGAAAGATCGGCAGGAACAGGAACAGGAACGTCTCGGACGAAAAGACCATCAGGCATCCCCCTCGAAGGTACAGCTAGTGGGGCGCAGGGCGCCGGTGGGTGTGAGCTTGGCGCCGGCCTTGAGCTGCAGGCCGTCGATGATCGTCGGCGTTGCGTCGGTGGCGCTGAGATTGAAGAAGCGATCGGTGAACTGCACCAGTTCACCGTCGAGCAGTCGTGGCGCCTGGCCGGTGAAATCGTTCATGGCGAACTGGAGCCGCGCCGTGGTCGAGCCCTTGATGCCGACCCGGTTGCCATCGAGTTCGTTCGAGGCGATCTCGATCACCCCGTAATCCGGCTGATGCGTCACGCTGATCCCGGCATTGCCGTTGTCGATCAGCCGGTTGGCGCTGACCTTCAGGCCGGCGCTGTCGCGCACCGCGAGGCCGGACTGGGCGTTCTGCAGCAACAGGTTGTCGGTGACGTCGATGCAATCGGCCGAGGCGACCGAGACGCCGGAGCGCTTGCTGCCCGCGATGAGGTTGCCGTCGATCCTGAGGTTCGCGGCGCCCGCGTCGGCAAAGATGCCGTTGAGTCCGGCGTCGATGACGATGTTGCCGGAGAGCTCGACCGCCTTGGCGCCGCCGGTGACCTTGATGCCGTGGGCGGCCGATCCGGCGAGCACGACGTTGCCGCGTGCCGCGATATCGGTGCCGCCGCTCAGCAGCAGGGCAGGGCCGGTCGAGGCTCCGAACACATTGCCGTCGACCACCGCCGCATCGGCATCGACCAGCGCCAGCGAGCCGACATTGTCGAAACGGCTGTCGCGGATCAGTGAGGGCGAGGGCTTGGCGTAAAAGCCACCCTCGAGGATGGTGACGCCGGTGAGCGGCGGGAACAACCCATAGCCGAGATCGGCAAAGCTCATCCGCTCCAGCCTGGCGCTGCCCGACAGGGCAACCACGACGAACGGGTTGAAATCCTTGAGGCGGGGGTTGGCCTCGCCAATCCCGGCGATCGCGGCGGCATCGCCGAAGAGGTTTCCGGCCGCAAGCAGGAACGCGCCGGTAGAGCGGTCGAGCAGCAGCGTTTCGCCCGGCTGCAGTGACAGCGTCGCGCCGTTCCACACCGCGATCGGCAGGTGTGCGACATAGCCCCTGTCGGTCTTGTCGAGCACTCCGGTGAGCTTGGCTGCGGTCACCGCGTCATAGAGCTGCGCGAGGCTGGTAACCCCGGTTTCGACCAGCAGCACTTCCGGCTTCGCCTGCGCCTGGCGCAGGGCCACGTGATAGTTGGCGCCGGCCTGCAGCGCCAGCTGGCTCAGTACCAGGTCGATCGAGACGACGCTGACCTGCGCTCCACCGAGCGCCAGCCCCTTCATCGGCTTCGGCTCGGCGGCGCTGTAGCTGAAGCCGAGAGGCGCGGCCGCCGACTGGAGGTCGGTGGCCGGCCGGCCGGCCTCGACCATCGCCGCGAGGGCGGCGACGGTCTTTTCATAGGCGAGGGTCCGCGCGTAGTCGGCTCCCGTGGCGGCCCAAGGGAGAGAGCATGCCGCGGCGGCAAAACCTGCGCAGACCCACGCCTTACGCATGTTCGCGGCTCCCGTCGGCCACCGCTGCCAGTTCCAGCAGCGGGGTGAGGTGCGTCAGGGGACCGTCCACATGGCAGGCGACCTCGATGACCTGCATCGGGCCTGTACCGTCATTGATCACTTCGGCGGTCTGTTCCGGGCCGATCTCGAAGGTGGCTCCGGCGCGGATCTCGCGGCGGCGGCTGCCCATGTGCAGCATGCCGCCACCCGAGGCGACGACCATCAGCCGCCGGAACTCCGAGCCGCTTTCCACCGGCAGCTTCGCGCCGGGGTTCACCGTGAGGTGCCGCAGCATGTAGCCGGCGCCCGAGGCGAGCTTGCCCTGCTTGCCCCAGTCGGTGGCGCCGAACGAGTGGTCCTCGGCCTCGCGGCGGCTCTGCGCTTTGAGTTGCTCGACCACTTTCTTGACGTCCTGCGACTGCTCGCGGGTGGTCACCAGCAAGGCGTCATGCGTATCGACGACGACGAGGTTGTCGACGCCGACCACGGCAACCAGGCGATCCGAACCGCGCACATAGCTGCCGCGCGAATTGACCATCATCACGTCGCCGCTGACGACGTTGTTGTCCTCCGATTTCTTGCCGATGGTGTGGAACGCCGCCCAGGCGCCGACGTCGTCCCATTCGACATCGGCGGGCGCCAGTGCCACGGTCTTCGACTTCTCGAACACCGCCCGCTCGGTCGGCAGGCTTTCGGCCGAGCCGAAGCTCGCTTCCTCGAGCACCAGGGCGCCGTCTTCGCTGACCGCGTTGGCAAGCGAGGCGCTGACTGCACCGAAGGTCACCGGGTCGAAGCGGCGATATTCCTCGATCACCGTGTCGGCCCGCATCAGCGAGATGCCGGAGGCCCAGTAGGCGAGCCCGGTCTCGATCAGCGACTGCGCCGTCTGGGCGTTCGGCTTCTCGATGAACTTCTCGGCGCGATGCACGCCGCGATAGTTGGAGAACTCGCCGCCATCGATGATGTAGCCGTAGCCGGTCTCGTTGTAGCGCGGCTTGATGCCGAAGGTGACGATCAGGCCATCCGCCGCCGCCTTGTGCGACTCCCGGATGCGGGCGTTGAGATCGCCTTCGATCACGTGGTCCGAGGGGCAGATCAGCATGACCGCATCGGGATCGGTGCGGGCGATCAGCAGCGCCGCCGACAGCACGGCCGGCCCGGTATTGCGCGCCACCGGCTCGGCGATGACCCGCGCGTTGCGCTGTACATCGCGAAGCTGGCGACGAACCGTACCCAGGTGCCCGCCGGCGACCGACACCACGGGATCGTGGAACAGTTCGCCCCGGTGCCGCTGCACGGTGGTCTGGAAGAAGGTGATCGAGCCCTCATGGTCGATCGGCTGGAACTGTTTCGGCTGCTGGCTGCGGGACAACGGCCAAAGCCGCGTACCCACGCCTCCGCAAAGCACGACTGGATGGATGGCGTTCATCTTAGTGGCCCTCGTTCGCCGGTCCGTTGAAGGAGAAGAACCGCCCCACCGCCGCCAGCGGGTCGGATTTGATCAGCACGTCGACCGGCGAGCCCACCGTGCTCTGGTCGAGCTGGGTGGCCGGCACGAGCGTGACCGGGATGGCGGTGCCGTCCGTGGCGCTCCGCAGCAGTCCCGGCAGTTGTTTGGCATCGAGCGACGCGGTGGTGACGGCGCCGTTTGGCATGTGCACCTCGGCATGGGCGCCCGAGGCGAGTGCCCTGAGCCCGTTGCCATCGACCTTGGAGGAGATCACCACCGGTGCATCCTTGGGCGCGACGGTCATCACCGTGTCGCCGGCCAGCACCGTGGCGCCGCCTTCGGCTGCGCCCGGCGCGACCACGCAATCGCATGGCATGGAGACGGCGAGCACTTCGCCCGAGGTGGTGCGGATGGCGAAGGCGATCTCGCCCTTGGTCGCCGCCGGATTGACGAAATCGAGCTGGCCCGGGCTGATCGCCCTCAGATCCATGCCGTCGAGCGTGATGGTGGAGAGCCCGGTGACCGGCAGGACGAACAGCCGCTCGTAGAGCTTGACCCCGACGAAGCCGACGAGCAGCAGGCCGAGGCCGGCAAAGGCGCCCCAGCGGATGCCGGTCATGATGCCCTGCGTAGCGGAGCGCTGCGCCTTGGGCAGTTCTGACTTCACCTTCTCGGGCTTATCCGCGGTGCGGATCAGCCCGTCGACGCCGATCAGCTCGCCGCCGACCACCGAGTTGAGGATGTAGCGCAGCTGCGGCAGGTGTGGGCCGGTCGGCTCGAGGAAGCGGAGCGTCACCGTGCCCGCTTCCGGCGCGCCGGCGCCGATCGCTGCGTCCACCGGCAGGCTGATGGCGTAGCCGGGGAAGTTGAACACCAGCGTCACCAACTGCACGCGACCATGCAGTTGCGGGTCGATCAGCCCGGTAGCTTCCGCCCCGACGATGCTGAGCGCATGGCCCTGGAACGAACGGCCGTTGATGATGACGTTGAACGGCAGCCGGATGACCGGGTGTTCGCCGTGCACGGCGGGTTCCGCCGCGAACGGGGCAGGCGAGGCGCTTCTGCTGGCTTTTGGTTTGTCGAGTTCTGCATGCGCTTCGGTCATTGCTACTGAGCCCTCAGTTGGCATGGATCGGGAAGGGGCTGAGGAGCCCCGTGACGAAGATCACTCCGGCGACGAGCAGGCCCAGGGCGAGCACGTGCATGTAGCTGGAGCTGATGGAGCGGACCCGCCCTTCGGAGCCGCCGCTGTTGCTGACGCTGGTCGCCGACTGGCGGGTCCAGCGCTGGCGGTCGAGGCGGAACATGACCGAGGTCTTGATCGCGGCGCCGAACAGCTGGCCGAAATAGAGCAGGAACGGATAGGTGATCGGGAACGGTCCGCCGAAGCTGGCGAGCAGCCAGCAATAGGCGTAGCGGGTCGCCATCACCCAGGCGATGTAGGCGACCGCAATCAACGGATCGACGAACACCGAGAACAGCACGATGCCCACCGGCGCCGTCAGCGTCGTCCACATCGAGACGCGCTGGTCGAGGATCGACCACCAGGCAAACGGGCCGATCTTGGCCGGCGACAGCGCCAGAGCGCGACCATTGGTGCGCAGCATATTGCCGAACCAGCGGCGCATCAGCGTGATGGCGCTCTCGACAAAGCCGGGCTTGGGCTGGGTCTCCATCGAGACGCAGGCGACATCCGGCAGGTAGGCCATCTCGTAGCCGTTCTTGAGCAGCCAGAACCAGGTCGACTTGTCGTCCCCGGTAAGGAACTTCACCCGGCCCAGCCGCCAGTGGTCGATATAGTCCTGCTCGACCGAGGCGATGAATTCCGGGTTGGTGGCGAGGTCGGCGCGGAACACCGACATCCGGCCGGTCAGCGTCAGCACGCGCCCGCCAACCGCCACCGCCGACATCATCATCTGGCGCTGGGTGAAGCGCAGCTTGAACCAGTCGCGGAACAACGGCGCATCGTCGATCTCGGCGCGTTCATGCGTGGTCAGGGCGCCGACCTTGCCATTGGCGAAGAAGGGCGCGGCGCGCTCGACGATGTCCTCGGGGATCTGGGTGTCGCCGTCGATCAGCAGCACTACGTCGTCGGCACTGGGATAGCGGCGGGCGATAGAGCGGAGCGAGGTGGCGAGCGCATCACGCTTGCCGGTGCCATCGATGCGGTCGATCACCACCTCGACCGTGTTCGTGCCCTCAAGCACCTGGGCGGCGACGGCGCGGATCAACCGCTCATCGGCGAGATCGACCACCGAGGCAACCACCGTCGAACCGCCGGGCGAGCGACGCGCCGCCTCGAAGATCGAGCGATAGACCCGCGAGGTGATCGCCGCGTCGATCTTGTAGCTGGTGGCGAGGAAGAAGGCGTGCGCCGGGCGGCGCGTGGCGTAGAGCGCCTCGGCGGCAGCGCGCCGCCGAGGGTAGAAGACGCGGATATAGAGGTGCGCACGCACGAAGTTGACCAGCGCCCAGCTGTAGCGCCAGAGCCCGATGACCCCTAGGGTGAGGAAGACCCCGGCGCCGCCCGAGAAGGCGGAGGCCGGCACGGTGCTGGCGATAGCCGCGACCGAGAGGATGTAGATGGCGTGCGCGAGAAGGTTCATGGCTTACCAGCAGATGCCTTCGTAGGTGCCGTTGGAGCGCAGCGACGCGTTGATGCGCGTCAGGTCGACCAGCGAGCGGTATTCGCTCACCGAGTTGAGCGGCGCGATGGTCTCCTCGTAACGGTTGCCCACGAGGATCACGTCGGACCCGGCGATCAGGTCCTCGATCTTGCCGACCAGCCGCGACGGCAGGTCCGGCACCACGTCATTGCCGCGGCCCATGGCGCTGACGCCGCCGGCAACAGCCTGCGAGACGTACGGATCATAGACGCGCAGCTCGAGGCCCTTCGAAATCAGCCGGCTCGCGAGCTCTGCCAGCGGGCTTTCGCGCAGGTCGTCGGTACCCGGCTTAAAGGCGATGCCAACGAGGCCGACGGTCTTGGCGCCGGAATTGGCCACCATCTTCTCGGCCCGGTCGATCTGCGCCGCGTTGGCGATGAGCACGGAGTCGAGGAGCGGGGAGGGGACGCCCGTCCTCGCCGCGAGGTGCTGCAGGGCGCGGACGTCCTTGGGCAGGCACGAGCCGCCAAAGGCGAACCCCGGCTTCATGAAGTAAGGCGAGATGTTCACCTTGGTGTCGGCGCAGATGAGTTTCATCACCTGCTGGCCATCGACGCCCGAGGCCTTGGCGATGTTGCCGATCTCGTTGGCGAAGGTCACCTTCACGGCGCGCCACGAGTTGGAGGCATATTTCACCGCCTCGGCGGTCTTCAGCGTCACCACATGCGAGGGCACGGGCATCTGGGCGTTGATGTCCTTGAGGATCTGCGCGGTGCGGTCTTCAAGCGCGCCGAAGACGATGAGGCCCGGATCGTAGTAGTCGGCGATCGCCGTGCTCTCGCGCAGGAACTCGGGATAGTAGCCGACGCCGAAATCCTGGCCGGCGATCATGCCGCTGGCCTCTTCGAGCACCGGGATGCAGGTCTCGTCCATGGTGCCCGGAACGATGGTCGACCGGATGATCACCGAGTGGAAGCTCTGCTTGTGCTTGATCGCCTGGCCGATATCGGCGCAGACGCCCTTCACGTATTTGAGCCCGACCGCTCCGGTGTCGTCGCTCGGGGTGCCGACGCAGACGAAGCTGGCGTCGGTGTCGAGCACCGCCTGCTGGCCGTCGGTGGTGGCGCGCAGCCGACCCGAGGCCACGGCACGGGCGATGATCTCATCGAGCCCGTTCTCGACGATCGGGGAGAGGCCGGCATTGACGGCGCTTACCTTGGCGGGATCGAGATCGACCGCCACCACCTCGTGGCCATCATCCGCCAGACACGCGGCGGAGACGACTCCGACATACCCGATACCAAAGACGCTGATTTTGGCCACGACGGTCCTCTTTCAGAAGGTTGAGCAATATTGTTCTCGCCCGACGGGCAAGTTTGTTGAGTGGCGACTGAGTACAGAACGACGAGCTACAAGCTCGCTGGCCCCGTTACGCTAAGTGACATCACACGTACTCTCCACCGCTGGAGTGATCGTTGTTGGCGCTTAGTATTGGCATCCTTGCCGGTGGATGGCCGTTGTTCGCCATCCGATGGGTGAAAGCCTGTTCGCTGGCCCCCAAGCTGAGAAGCAACCCGGACTCATACGAGCCATGCGGTTGGCGCATGACGTACGACCGTCATCATCCTGCAGTGTTTGGGAAACCAGCGCGCCAAACCGTACGCAGCCTGCGGAGTTGCGGCAGTTGGCCGCGCATTTCATCCGTGCTCGAAGCATGGTCGCATTGCGGCGAAACCGTGCCTCGCTCCGATGCTCACGGTCGCGTGATTACTTTTTGGGCAGTTTTTGCCCATTCCGTCCCGGATGACGACGGGATGACAACGATGCCGATTTGCGCGCCAGCCACCTTGGCCGCCTTGCGCCAGTACCCGAAAATCCAAGCAAATCGGGCCTGTCGCCGCTTTTGTTCGGAGCTTTATCTAATCGTCGCACGAATTCGGCGAGGATTCGTTAGGTCTTTATGCGCACCTCGCGCGTGGAACGGGAGTGCGTGCCACTGGTCGCGCTTTTGCCGTCGTTGAGCGAAAGGATTCGCGTGGGCCGAGTCGAAGAGGGCCCTCTTCGGCTCGGAGTCGAGGAGGTGCCTCTTCGGCTCGAATGCGTGGCGCCGGGAACGCCACGCGAAATGGGTGACAAAAATGCGGGTCTCTATAATTGACATCAACCGGAAGCAGCCGGCCACTGGTCCTCATCGTCGAGGACGAACCCATGATCATGCTTGGGGCAGTGCAATTGTTCGAGGCGGCGGGGTTTGAAGCCCTGGTCGCCTTCAGCTCCGACGAGGCGGTGGCGCATCTTGAGGGGCGCTCTGGCATCGTCGTGACATTCATAGAATACGACGTGCCCGGTACCATCGACGGCGCCCAACTGGCGGAAACGGTCCGCAACCGGTGGCCGACCATCGAGATCATCGTGGTGTCGCGTCCGCGCCCCGGGGAAACACCGGACCTGCCGCTGGGCGCGCGCTACTTCGAAAAGCCCTACACCCACGCCGAGATCGAGCGGGCGCTCGACCAGCTGGGCCTGACCGGGACGGTGCCGCGTGCCCGGACCAACCTGCCGCCGCGCGGCGCCTGAGCAGGCGGCCGCGAGGGGGAGGCAACGATCACGTAACGGCGGCAATGGCCTAGGGCTTGTGCGTCGCCGCCGTTGCGGACAAGACTTGTCAGGTTCGCATCCAGCCATGAGGGGTGGCCAATGCACCGAGGACAACTGGCAGCAGCACTGCTGGCTTTTCTTGCATCGAGCTCGGTCGGCTTTGCCGGCACGCTCGATGACGTCCGCGCCCGCGACAAGCTGATCTGTGGCGTCAGTGAGGGCCTCGGCGGCTTTTCCAAACAGGACGGAGCAGGGGTCTGGCAGGGGTTTGACGTCGATTTCTGCCGCGCCGTTGCGGCGGCGGTGCTCGGCGATGCCGGGAAAGTCGAATACCTGCCGCTCTCGGCCGAGGCGCGCTTTGCCGCGCTCAGCGACGGCAAGATCGACCTGTTGTCGCGCAACAGCACCTGGACCATGTCGCGCGACCTGGACCTCGGGCTCGATTTCCCCGGCACCAGCTATTTCGATGGGCAGGGCTTCATGATCCCCGCCATCTTCGGCGCGATCAGTCCGCTGGAGCTCGACGGCGCCAGCATCTGCGTGGTCAGCGGCACCACCACTGAGGCCAACGCGGCGGCCTATTTCGAAAAAGCTGGTCTCAAGGTCTCGTTCCTGAGCTTTGAGGAGCGCGATGCGGCGCGCGCCGCCTACGCCGAGGCCAGGTGCGATGCCTATACCGCCGATCGCTCGGCGCTGGCTGCCGAGCGCGCCGCACTGCCGACCCCCGACGAGCACGTCATTTTGAAGGACGTCATCTCCAAGGAGCCGCTCGGCCCGGTGGTGCGGGACAGCGATCCGCAATGGACCAGCCTCATCCGCTGGACCCTCTACGCGCTGATCGATGCCGAGGAGCAGGAGTTGGATGCGGCATCGATGGCGGGCGCCGGGGCCGACACTGCAAAAGCCATGGGGGCTCCGGCAGTGAAGGCGCTGGGCCTTGCCGACGACTGGCTGGTCAAGGTGCTGGCCGGGGTCGGCAACTACGGCGAGGTCTTCGAGCGCAACCTCGGCGAGGAAACGCCGATGCAGCTCAGTCGTGGCGTCAATGCCCTCTGGACCCAAGGCGGGATTCTCTATGCGCCGCCCATGCCCTGACCTGATCCGCAACCTTGTCGTCGCGCTGCTGGCGCTGCTCTTTGTCATGCCGGCGGTAGCGCAGGATCGCGTCGACCTGTCGCCGCGCGACCTGGCGGTGGTCCGCATCAACATCATCGACCTGCTGGCCAACGAGCCCCGCCTGCCGCTGCCGATCAAGCAGCGGCGCGACGTGTTGCGTACCTATTACGAAGAGCAGAGCGGCGACCTGCTTTGGCTCAACAGCGCCCGGGCCGGCGTCATGGTCTCGCGGTTGACCAACGCTACCGATGACGGGCTCAACCCGGACGACTACCCAGGCCAGCAGCTCGCGAGCCTCCTGGTCGCCGCCGGCGAGACCGATAAGCGCAGCCTCGCCATCATCGAGCTCTACTTCTCGGCCGCCTTCCTCGAATATGCCTCGGACCTCAAGGTCGGCCGCTTCCTGCCCAACAAGATCGACCCCAACTTTTTCCTCACCCCACGCACCATCGACGAAGCCGCTGCACTGGCGGGCGTCGCCAAGGTGGCCGATGTCGAAACGGTGCTGCACGCCTGGGAGCCGCAGAACGCCGAGTATCAAGCCTTGCGCAAGGCGCTCGACGACTACCACGCGCTGGCCGTACTCGGCGGCTGGGGCACCGTGCCACTTGGCGACACCCTGAAGCCGGGGATGACCGATCCGCGCATCCCGGCGCTGCGCGCCCGTCTCGCCGTCACCGACGGCGCTGCCGCCACCGCGCCGGGCGAGCCCGAGTTCTATGACGAAGTGCTGGTCGAAGCAGTGAAGCACTTCCAGGCGCGCCACGGCCTTGATGTCGATGGCGTCGTCGGCCCGGCCTCACTGGTCGCCATGAATGTGCCGATCGAGGATCGCATCGAATCGATCGATTTCGCCATGGAGCGCTGGCGCTGGATGCCGGACGATCTCGGCCGGCAATACATCATCGTCAACATCGCCGGCTTCGAGTTGCGCCGCATCGCCGATGGCGAGATCAAGGAGAAGATGGCGGTGGTGGTGGGCAAGCCCTACAGCCGCACGCCAGTGTTCAGCGACGCCATCCGCTACCTCGAGTTCAACCCGTACTGGAACGTGCCGGCCGGCCTCGCCGCCAAGGAGGAACTGCCCAAGCTCAAGAGCAACCCGGCGGCCGTCGCCGCCGCCGGTTTCGAGGCGGTGCGCGGCAAGGATATCTACGACGTCCGGCAGGTCGATTGGGCGCAGGTGACGCCGAGCCGCTTCCCGTTCCAGCTGCGCCAGAAGCCGGGCACCAACAACGCCCTGGGCCGAGTGAAGTTCATGTTCCCCAATGCCCATGACGTGTACCTGCACGATACCCCGTCACGCAGCCTGTTCGGCCGCGCCGAGCGCGCCTTCAGCCACGGCTGCATCCGCCTGTCGCGGCCGCTCGAGCTGGCCGATCAGGTGCTGGCGGCGGGTGGTGTCGACGGCTGGTCCAACCAGCGCATCGATTCCGTCGTCGCATCGCTCAAGAACACCGTGGTGAACCTCAAGACGCCGCTGCCGGTGCACATTACCTACCTGACCGCCTGGGTCGAAGCCGATGGCGTCCACTTCAGCTCGGATATCTACGGCCACGACGAAAAGCTGCTGGCCGCGCTGGACGGCAAGTCGCTGGCCTGGTGAGCAACGCCAGAAGCGCCGGCTTGGGGCCTGCGCTGATCATCTCAGATCTGAGGGGAAAAGATTGGCTCCGCGGCTTGGACTCGAACCAAGGACCATTCGATTAACAGTCGAATGCTCTACCAACTGAGCTACCGCGGAACACGTGCCTCGTGTGAAGCAGCGCCCGTGTAGCGGTTTTGATTTCCTTTGCCAAGCCCGAATTTCCGATCTCGGAAACTCAATCGCGAAGCGACCCGGCCGTGGCCACTCGCAGCTGCAGATTGGCCAGATCTTCCGGGGTGTTGACGTTGGCGAAGGGATCGCCAGCAGCGCTTTTCGGCCACTCGATAGTGAGCCCCTGAGCCGCGGAACACAGCGATCTTAGACTGCGTGGTGCGGTTCCGGCCCGTACCCGCTCCGGCAGGTCGCGGAATCGCGCCACGCGCCAGATCGCGTTGGTGGGGTAGGGCTGTCCATCATAGGCCGCGACAGCGGCGGGTGCCTCGCCGAGCCCCTCGAGAAGGCGCGTGACGAAGTCGGCCGGCAGGAACGGCGTGTCCACCGCGACGCTGACCAGCAGCTCCGGCGGCGTGGCCAGGGCATTGAGGTAGGCGATAGCGCCGGCGAGGCCTGCCAGGGGCCCGGCATAATCGCCATCGAGGTCGGGCACCGCGATCATCCCGGACGGCAGGTGCAGCGCTATTGGATCGATTCGCCCATGCCCCGTCAGCAGCGGCGAGCAGGCCTTAAGCCGCTCCGCCACACGCTCGAGCAGGCGCACGCCGCCAAGCACCAGTTCGGACTTGATCACTCCACCGAGGCGCTCGCCGCGGCCCCCAGCCAAGATCAGGCCGGCGATCGAGTGTTGATTCTTTGCCATAGCAGAGCGCTCTACCGCCTTGGTGGTCTTGAAAAATTCCCCTCCGCCATAGAGGAGCGGCGGTGGGGGGCTTCAGTTTACTGGAGTCTATATGACTACGCGTATCTTCGCCGCCCTGGCATTTGCCGGGCTGCTCACCGGCACCGCCAGCGCTGCCGATCTCTACGTTCCCTCGCCGGACCAAGCCATCGTCAGCGCCAGCCGCGACTGGACTGGCTTCTACATCGGCGCCCATGCTGGCTACGCTGATTTCGATGCCGCGCATGACGGCAACGACAGCGACCTTGCCACCCTCAACGGTTGGCTGGGTGGCGTCCAGGCCGGCTACAACGTGCAGTTCGATTCCGTCGTGCTCGGCGTTGAGGCCGATTTATCGGCTGCCGGCATCCTCGAAGGCAGCGATACCGACCACTGGGACGCGGACGACGGGATCAACGGGCTCGCCACCCTCCGTGGCCGCCTCGGTTTCGCCGTCGGTGATCTGCTGCTCTATGGCACGGCCGGTCTCGCTGTGGCCAACCTCGATGTTGACGATCAGGCTCAGAGCATCGGTGGCTGGGTCGCCGGCGTGGGCGCCGAATACATGGTGACCGACACTGTCTCGCTAAAGGCCGAGTACCTCTACACCAACTTCGGCACCGTCGAGGTCGAGGGCTACAACAACGGAGATGAGTTCGACATCGACGGCTCGGCCGTCCGCGTCGGCGTCAACTTCCACTTCTGATCGCGCTGGTGATTGGCCGGGCCCCGCACGCGGGGCCCGGTTTTAGGCTCCCCCGTCAGCGCCCAAAATACTCGCGGTAGTCGGTGTCGTAGCCGAAGTAGCGCGGACCGACGAGTTCGATGCCGGCCGGTGTCAGCCATTGCGGGTTGGATGGCATGGCCAGCGCCTTGAGCCGCAGGCCGTAGCGCAGCGCATCGGCAGTGACCGGCAGCCCCGATTCGGCATCGAGCACGGTGATCAGGTCGGGCGTCGTAACGATGATCTCGCCATCCCGCTCGGCCATCAGGAACTCGTTCTGGAAATCCAGCCGGAAGCTGTGGCCCTTCCACTCCTCGACCCCTTCGAAGCGGGCGGTGCCGCGGGCGAAGCCACCGACGGTACGGCGCTCGATGTCCTTGATGCGACCATGGAAGATCACATCGGCCTCGAGCTTGTCGACGATGGCGTTGACCGGATCGACGTGGCCGGCCTTGGCCTCACGCAGCGTGCGGCCGAGCTCGGAGCAGAGCGTCAGCGTGCCGCGCACGATCGCCTTCTTCGCCACGGCGCCCGACATCGAGTAGAAGGCCAGCAGCGCCGAGCCGCCCATCTCCACCGTGGCGGCGCGGGCGAGCCGCTCGGTCCAGGCGTTGCTGACCGTCTCCAGCACCAGCGAGTTACCCTTGTCGTCGCAGAGCACCATGGGCGTGGCGGAAACGCCGTGCATGGTGAAGGTCACCATCTGCAACTCGGGATAGGCGCGGCCCATGCCGTCGCCATCGACCAGCGGCAAGCCGGCCATCGCCGCCACGACGAACGGAGTGGTGGAATTGACGCCACCGGCCTCGCCGCAAAGCACGGCGTCGATCTTCCGGCCGAGCAACTGCTCGAGCGCGCGGAAGGCGTTGATCAGCTCCTCACCCTGCGGCAGCTTTTCGGTCATCACCGTGGGGGCGCCCATCATGCAGACCGGCACCACCAGCGCGTCGTCGGGCAGCTCGTCGATGTCGACGAGATTGACCGGGCCATACTGCTTGATCGCCTGCTGGGCCATCAGTTTGCCGACATAGGGGTCGCCGCCGCCGCCGGTCCCGAGAATGGCGCCGCCGGTGGCGATGTCTTCCATGTCCTCGGCATGGATGGTGCGAAGAAACTTCATGCTGCGGTTCCTTTCGCCTCAGGCCAGAACGGGCTGGGGCTGGAGCGGGTTGAAGGTGAGTTCGGGGTAACCAAAAGCCTTGGGGCCGACGATTTCCAGCGCTTTGGGTGTCTTCATCAGGTCATGCACCGGCAGCCCGATCACCGCGATGCGCTGACCGTAGCGCAGCACTTCGGTGGTGATGGGTTCGCCCGTATCGAGCTCGAGGTTGATGATCAGGTCGGGCACCATGATCACCGGTACGTCATCGACCCAGAGCACGAGGTTCTCGTTCTGGATGGCGATGCGCGCCTCCGAGCCCGCCCAATCGCCGACGCCGCTGATATGCGCATGGCCGCGGGCGAAGCCGCCTACCAGTTCACGCCGTACATCGGTGACCTTGCCGGTGAAGAACAGCTTGCCGCCAGTCGAGGCGACGACGCGTTCGACGACATTCTGCCGCTTCTGGCGAGCCTCGAGCACGGTATGGCCGATCTGGAGCGCCTGGGTCACGGTGCCGGGTACGGCGGTGCGGCGGACGAACTCCATGGACATCGGAGCGATGGCGAGGCCGGCGGCCGCCCCCATGTTGACCGAGACGCCGCGGGCGAAGGTCTCGAGCCAGAACATGTCGATCACCTCCTTGAAGACGACGACATTGCCCTTCTCGTCGGCGATGGCAGCCGGAGCGGCCTTGGCGCCATAGATGAAGAAGGTGGTCATCTGCACTTCGGGGAAGGCCCGCCCCATGCCGTCGCCGTCGATCACCGGCAGGCCCGCATAGGCCGCCGCGATCACCGGTTCGAGCGCGTTGGAACCGCCAATCTCGGCCGAGATGGTGGCTGAGAGCTTCACGCCGGCCGTCTCTTCCACGGCGCGCATGGCGCGATAGCACTCGCCGCCTTCCTCGATCTTTTCGACCCCCACTACGGGCGCGCCGATACCGCCGACTTCGCCGACCCAGGCGTCGTCAGGCAGCGCATCGAGCGGCAGCACGCGGATTTCGGCGCCCTTGCGGATCAGCTCGCGTGCCCTGAGCATCCCGACATAGGGGTTGCCGCCGCCGCCGGTGCCGAGCAGCGCCGCGCCGATCGACAGCGGAAGCAGGTCGCTCTCCTTGAGCAGATAACCCTTATCCGACATGCAGTTCACCGACGGCCTTGACCCGGACGCGGGTGGCGTTGCCGGGCAGGTAAGCCAGCGGCACGTCCTCGACATCGACGATCTCGATCGACGAGCGCAGCGCCCCGGCGGCGACTGCGGCTTCGGTGGCGCGCTCCTTGGCGTCGGCCAGCGCCTGGTCGCGGCCGATCTCGGCCAGCGCATAGACGCGGTCGACCTCGCCCGAAACCTGGGCGATGGCGGCGCCAACGGCATTGGCCACGGCAAAGTGGTTGGGCTTCACCACCTCGAGGCCACCGATCGGGCCATCGACGAGGATCGAGCCGCCGCCCACCACGATCACCGGCAGCGGTTCGGGCGAGAGGCGCGAGCGTTCGACGCAATCCTCCAGCATCGACATGATCCTGGCCTGGGTGCGCGCGACGAACTCGGGCGTCAGGTGCGCGACCTTGGCTCTGTCGCCGAGCTCGGCGCGGCCGGAGGCAACGATGACGTCGGAGGTGGTCAGCGTCGAGCCGCCGAAGATCAGCGCCTCGGTGGCGATCCGGTAGCCAACGGAAGTGGGCCCGACCTTGATGGCGCCGCCGGTCTCGACAACGTGCGAACCACCCCCGAGGCCGATCGAGAAGACGTCCGGCATCCGGAAGTTGGTCCGCACGCCGCCGACTTCCACGGCCACGGTGGCTTGGCGCGGGAAACCCTTATGCAGCGAGCCGACATCGGAGGTGGTGCCGCCGATATCGACGACGATGGCGTCCGCAACCCCGGAGAGGAAGGCCGCGCCGCGCATCGAGTTGGTTGGCCCCGAGGCGAAAGTCAGCACCGGGAATTTCTCCGCGAACGCCGCATCCATCAGCGTGCCGTCGTTCTGCGTTAGGTAGAAGCGGCCCCTGATCCCGGTCTCGGTGATCGCCTTGCGGAAGGCTTCGATCACGTGCTTGGACAGATCGCGCAGGCAGGCGTTCATGATCGCCGCATTCTCGCGCTCAAGCAGGCCGACCCGGCCGATATCGCTCGACAGCGTGATGTGGACGCCCGGCAGCGCCTTGGCGAAGATCTCGCCGGCCTGCTTTTCGAACTCGCCGGTCACCGGTGAGAACACCGAGGTGATGGCGATGGTGTTGATGCCCTTGGCCTTGATGTCCTCGGCAATGCCGAGCAGCTCCTGCTCGTCGAGCGGCGAGATCACCCGGCCGTCGAACTCGTTGCCGCCATGGGCGAGGTAGCCGGTGCCGCCGATCGCCAGCTTCAGGTCCTCGGGCCAATCGACCATCGGGGGCAGGGAGGCAGTAGCGGGGAGGCCGAGGCGCACGGCGGCGGTCTTTGCCAGGTCGCGCCGCTGCACCACTGCGTTGGTGAAATGGGTGGTGCCGATCATCACCACGTCGATGGCCGAGGCGTCCAGCTTCGAGGCTTCAAGCACCGCCTTCAGTGCGTTGACCACGCCGGTCATCACGTCGGCGGTGGTGGCGGCCTTGACCCCGGCAATGACGGTCGGGCCATCCATGACCACGGCGTCGGTATTGGTGCCGCCCACGTCGATGCCAATTCTGATCATTTTTCTATCCTTTGGGAGACTGCTGCGCGGAGCGCGATAAGTTGCTCTGCCGTCGGGATTTCCCCGTCGATCAGTGGAATTGTGGGCCGCATCGCCTCCTCCTCGGCCGAGATCACCGGCACGGAGGCAAGGAGCAGGCGGGTGTAATCGTGCTGCGGCGCCTCGAACACCGACGCAGTGGCGCCGGTCTCGACGATCTTGCCGAGATAGAGCACCCCGACCGTGTCGGCGAAGTTCCGCATCAGGCTGAGGTCGTGCGAGATGAACAGGTAGGTGAGCCCGAGCTGCCGGCCGAGATCGACCAGCAGGTCCATGACGCGGGCCTGCACCGAGACATCGAGCGCCGAGGTCGGCTCGTCGAGGATCAGCAGTTGCGGCGCCACCGCCAACGCCCGGGCAATGGCGACGCGCTGCTTCTGGCCGCCCGACAGCTCGTGCGGGTAGCGCAGCGCGAAATCCGCCGGCAGTTGCACCATCTCGAGCAGCTCGGCGATCCGCCGCCTGTGCTCCCCGCCAGGTGTCCCGTGCGCGGCGAGCGGTACGGCGATCGACTGGCCCACGGTGCGCCGCGGGTTGAGCGACGAACCGGGGTTCTGGAACACCATCTGCACCTTGCGGCCATAGGCTCGGGTGCCGGTCTCGCCGATGATGCTGTGGCCATCGAGCCGGATGTCGCCGCCGGTCGGCTTGGCCAGCCCCATGATCATGCGGGCAATGGTCGATTTGCCCGAGCCGCTCTCGCCGGCAAGGCCATAGACCTTGCCCTTCTCGATCGAGAACGACACGTCGTCGACGGCGCGCACATCGCCGGTTTTCCGTCCAAAGCCGTTGCGGACTGGGAACAGCTTGGTCAGCCCGACGATTTCCAGCATGGCGCTCATGCGGCCGCTCCCGCATTGCCGAAGCTGGTGCCGCCGGTCAGCCGCGGTACGGCTGAGATCAGCGCCTTGGTGTAATCGTCGCGCGGCGCTTCAAAGAGCTCGGCGGTCGGCCGGTGCTCGACCACCACGCCCTTGTTCATCACGTAGACGTAGTTCGAGGTCTCGCGCACCACGCCCAGATTATGGGTGATCATCAGCAGGGCGAGGCCGCGCTCTTCGACGAGATCCTTGAGCAGCTTCAGGATCTGCGCCTGGGTGGTGACGTCGAGGGCAGTGCCGGGCTCGTCGGCGATCAGCAGCTTGGGCTCGCTGAGCAGCGCCATGGCGATCAGCACGCGCTGCCGCATGCCGCCCGACAGCATGATCGGGTAGGAGCGCGCCACCCGCTCAGGGTCGCGCATCCGCACCTGGCCCAGCACTTCATGCACCCGCGCCATGCGCTCCCGGCCGCTGCGGCTGCGGCCGAGGCGGCGATCGGCGTATTTGAGGATGGTGCCCATCTGGTCGGCGATGGTGAAGACCGGGTTGAGCGAACTCATCGGGTCCTGGAACACCATCGACATGGCGGTGCCGCGCAGCTTCAACCGCTCGCGGTCCGGCATCGTCAGCAGGTCACGGCCATCGTAGAAAATCTCGCCGCTGGTAACCTTGGCCGGCGGGCTGCGCAACAGCCCCATGATGGCCCGCATCGTCACGGTCTTGCCCGAACCGCTCTCGCCGACGAGGGCAATCTGCGAGCGGGCCGGCACGTCGAGCGATACCCCCTTCAGCACCGGGTTGGTCTGGCCATAGGTGGTGAACTGCACGCTGAGGTTGCGGACGGAGAGCAGGGCGTCGGCCATCAGCGCACCTCCTGCACGTCGAACAGGTCGCGGAGGCCATCGCCGAGCAGGTTGAAGCCGAGCGCGACGATCAGGATGGCGAAGCCCGGCAGCACCGATTCCCACCAATAATCGGGCAGGAACGCCGAACCCGAGGCGACCATGGTGCCGAGGTCCGGGGTAGGGGGCTGGATCCCGAGGCCGAGAAAGCTCAGCGAGGCGCCCACGAGGATCACGAAGCCAGCGTCGAGCGAGGTTTTTACCGCCAGCGCCGAAACGCAGTTGGGCAGGATCTCGCGGAACAGGATGTGGAACTTGCTGGCGCCCAGCGTCTCTGCCGCCTCGACGAACTCCTGGGTGCGCAACTGTCGGGTGATCGAGTAGATCAGCCGCGTATGCCAGGTCCACCATAGCGCGGCGATCGCCAGCATCGAGTTGATCAGGTCGGGCGACAGCACCGCGGCCACCGCCAGCGCCATCACCAGCGGCGGGATGGCGAGGGCGATGTCGGTCAGGCGCATGATGACCACTTCGACCCAGCCGCCGAAATAACCGGCGAGCAGGCCAAGCGTCGTGCCTACCGGGATGGCGATGCCGAGCACCACCAGCGCCAAGAGCAGCGAGATCCTGAGCCCGAAGATCACCCGGGTGAAGATGTCGCGCCCGACATTGTCGGTGCCGAACCAGTACTCCGCCGAGGGCGGCAGGTGACGGGCCCTGAAATTCACCACCGCCCCGACATGCTCGGGATAGGGGGTGATCCACGGCGCGAGGAGCGCCGCGAGAATGGCGAGGATGACGATCGCCGCGCCGATCACCGCGGTCGGGTTGCGAGAGAAGCGATACCAGTTCTGGTAGGCGTTGGAGAGCCGGCGGGGCGGAGCGGTGGGAACGGTTTTAGGGTGCGATTCCTGGGCCATCAGCGGCTCCCACGAATGCGGACGCGGGGGTCGACGAACCCGACCAGCACATCGATCAGCAGATTGACCAGGACGAAGAACACCCCCGAGACCATCACCACGCCCATCACCGCGTTGAGATCCTTCTGCAGGATCGTGCGGATGCCATAGGCAGCCATGCCGGGCCAGGCGAAGACCAGCTCGACGACAAAGGCGTTGCCGATCAGCGAGGCGAACTCGAGCCCCAGGATGGTCAGCGGCGGCACGAAGCTCGGGCGCAGCATGTATTTGAACACCCGGATCGGCTCGGGCACGCCGAAGGCGCGGCTCGCCTCGATATAGTCCTGGCTCGCCACATCGATCATCGACGAGCGGGTGATGCGGGCGATCTGCCCCATGGTGGCAAGCGCCAGCGCCGTGGCCGGCAGCAGCAGGTGGCGCAGCGCCTCACCGAACACATCAAGGCGACCGGCCAGCAGCGAGTCGACGGTCAGGAGCCCGGTGATTCCGGCGACGAATTCCATATTGTGTGGCAGCCGCCCGGTGGTCGGCAGGATGTGCAGCACGTAGCCGGCAAGGATCTGCAGCAGCAGCGCCGCAAAGAAGCTCGGGGTAACGGCCGAAAAGATCGCCAGCACCCGAACCAGCGTATCAGGCCATTTGTCCTTCCAGCGCGCCGCCGCCACCCCCAGCGGCACGCCCAGCACGAAGGCGAGGGTGATCGTCGCCAGCACCAGCTCGAAGGTCGCCGCAAACGTATCGCGGATATCGTCGTTGACCGGGCGCTCGGTCAGCAGCGAGCGGCCGAGGTCACCGCGGCTGAGCCCGGCGATGAACATGCCGTACTGTTCGACGATCGGCTTGTTGAGCCCGAGCTTTTCCTGCAGGTCCGCCACCTGCTGCGCCGTGGCGGTGGGGCCGAGCGCCATGCGCGCCGGATCACCCGGGACCACGCGGGCAATGGCGAAGATGACGATCGACAGGCCCACGAGGACGAGGATCGACCACAAAATGCGCCGGAACAGGAAAAGCAGGAATTCCAAGAGGCAGCCGCCCTGGTAAGCCGAGAAGGGGTGGTGCGGGAGGGGCGTCCCCGGCCGAAGCCGGGGACGGCTACGATCAGCAGGTCCAGCTGTAGCGGGTGAAGTCGTAGTCGAATGACATCATCGGCACGGCCTTGAAGCCGGTGAGGCACTTGTCCATGGCATGCTGCACCGTCTGGGTGTTGAGGAACACGTCGGACTGCAGGTCGACCAGCTTGTGCTGCACGGCCTTGTAGATTTCAGCCTGCTTGGCGGTGTCGCCGGTGCCGCGGGCCTCGTCGATCATCGCGTCGATCTCGGGATTCTGCACCCACTCCATCGAGGCCCAGGTGCCGGCCGCTTCTGAGTGGTACTGGGTGAAGAACATCGAGTCCGGCGACGGATAGGTCGGGCCGAAGAAGATCTGGTTGACGTTCGGCGTGGTCTCGACCTTGCCGGCGATTTCGGTGATGCGGTTCCAGGGGTCCGCCTGCTGCGTCACCACGAACCCGAGCTGCTCGAGGTTCGACTGCATCAGCAGGCTGATCTCTTCCTCGAACTTGGTGCCCGCCACATAGGCGAGGGTGATCGGGATCGGCGCGCCGGCATATTTTGACTGCGCGACTTCCGCCTTGGCGGCCTCAAGGTCGTAGACCGGCTCGGGGATATCGTCGGCATGGAAGGCGGCGAAGGCCTTGGGCAGCGGCGTCGACAGCACGCCGCCGGGCGAGATCACCTCGCGGATGGTGGCATAGTCGGTTGCGAGCGCGATGGCCTTGCGGATGTGCACGTCATCGGTCGGCGCGGCCTTGCTGTTGAGCTTGAGGTAGAACGCCGTCGAGGTCTCTTCCTTGGCGATGACGAAGCGGCCCATCGCCTCGAGCGCGGTATAGGTGTCGGGCGACTGGAACTGGCTCGACATGGTCAGCTCGCCGGAAGCCGCGAGCGAGCGCACGGTGGCCTCGTCATTGGTGATGATCCAATGCACCTCGTCGATCGGACCGGTGCCGAAACCCTTGTAGTAGTCGGCGTTGCGGGTGATCGTCATCTGGCTGCCACGATCCCAGCTCTTGAGGCTGTAGGCGCCGGCGCCTGCGACATTGGTCGCCAGCCAGGTCTGGCCGTCGTCCGACCCCTCGTTGGCCTTCACCACCTCCTCGTTGAGGATGAAGATGGCCGGCACGGTGGTGAGGAACGGCGCGAAGGTCTTGGAGAGGGTGAACTTCACCGTCTTGGCGTCGACGGCGGTCACCGAGCCGGGCGCCAGTACGCCGGCGAAGAGGTTGGCCGGGCCCTGGTTGATGCGCAGCAGGCGCTCGACCGTATAGACCACGTCGCTGGCTTCGACCGGCGAGCCATCGGCGAACTTGGCATCGTCGCGCAGCTTGTAGGTGACTTCCTTGGCATCGTCCGACACCGTCCAGCTTTCGGCCAGCTCGGGGATGATGTTGCCGGCGGCGTCGACCGTGACCAGCCCGTCATAGAGGTTCACGGCCGCCATGTAGTCGGTGTAGTCGGAGATTTTCGCCGGATCGATGGTGCCGAAGATCTGCACGGTGTTCATCGTCACGGTGACCGCCATGGCGGGCGCTGCGCCCAGCATGAGGGTCGAAAGTGCAGTTGCTGCAAGAAGCCTGTGCTTGGTCATGACTGTGCTGTTCCCTGTCCCGTTTTTTGTCCACCCGGCGCTTGAGCCCCGCGCGCCGGAGACTGCCCGGCTGCGCCGGCGCCCCTCGGGGCTCGCTGTCACCTTGCGGTCGCACGAGCCCGATAGGGGAAGCTTCGCAACATGCGGGTATCAGGCTCAAGGCGCAAAGAAGGCTAGGTTTTCGACTAAATCGGCTAGGTTCTAGCTCACCAGTCCGAGGGCACGCGCCGCGCTGATCGCCTCGCGGCGACGCTTGCAGCCGAGTTTGCGGTAGGCGTTGGACAGGTGGAATTTTACCGTCGCCTCGCTGAGCCCGAGCGCGTTGGCAATGAACTTGTTGGATGATCCCTCGGAGATCATCATCAGCACTTTGGTCTCGCGCCGGCTGAGCCCGTTCTGGGCTCCAAGCGCCGAGTTGGGCAGGCCGCCATCGCGCAGGCGCCGCAGCACCTGGCGGACCGGGGCGGAGATTTCGAGATATTCCCCGATACGCTGCTGCTCCACCAGTTCGCTGAGGAACACCCGCTCCTCGGCCAGCGGGGCAATGGCGCCGAGCCGCGCTGCCTCCTCGAACACCTTCTGCAGCAGTGCCCGCGCCCGCGACAGGTTGCGCTGCCGCTTGTGGACGAAGGCCAGCCAGACTTCGGCGCAGAGCCGCTGGCGTCCGGTGAGGTTCAGGTTGCCGATGATAAAGCCAAGCTGCCGCTCGAGATGCGGGCGGGTCGGCTGCTCATAGACGATGTGCCGGAGCCAGATCATCGCCTGGACGATCTCGTCGCGGTCCTTAAGGCGCTCGAGTTCCTCGCCGGCGGCCGCAACCCATGAGCGGGTGATGCGAGTGGCGAGGGCCGCGATCTTCTCGGCCGCCTCCTGCCAGCGGTTGGCATTTTGCAGGATCGCCGCCTCGCGCAGCTCGATCATCAGGCCGAACTGCCGGTTGGAGATCTGGTAGACCCGCCAGCGATCAAGGAAATTCCGCGCCGCGAGGGTGGAAAAGTGCTCGCTCAGCGCCTGGCTGCCATAGTGCAGGGCGAACTCGATCAGGCTGGGCCAGATCTCGCCGTGGACGAAATCGTCGAGTTCCGTGCTGAGGAAGCGGGCAAGCGGCTCGGGCTTACCGCCTTCGTAGTCGATGCAGGCGTTGAGCAGCGCCAAGAGGCGCTCGTCGCCCGGACTGTCGAACGCGATAGCGTGCAGGTAACGCGCCGCCTGCTCGGCGTGCCGACGGGCATTGTTGGCATCGCCCATCAGCAGGCGCACCAGCGCCTGGTGCAGGCTGATGTAAAAGGCGAGCATGGGCACCTTGGCCTGCTCGTAGTGGTAGAGGGCGCGCTGCGCGACGTCCTCGGCGGCCGCGAGGCGCCGGCCGCGGATGTAGAATTCTAACACTGAGTTGTAGAAGCTGCCGCGCACGATGTGATCGTCGAGCGGCAGGTCGCCCAAGGTGTCGAAGACCTGCTCAAACAGCTCGTCGGTCAGTTGGTAATCCTCGTAGATCAGCATGACGACGCGGAAGGCGAGCAGGTCGGTGCTGTACTTCTCGCGGTGCGTGAAGACGCTGTGGAAGTCGTTGATGCCGCTACCGAAGCGATCGGCCAGCAGCCGGCGGGCACGAGCCACCTCGCCATGCTTGAGCGCCTGCATCGCGAGGCTCATCACCAGCGTGTCGTTGCCGAGCGCATAGTCGGACGGAAAGCCGGCGAGCACGCGATCAAACGCCGCGGCCCCGTGCCGGTAGAGGTAGAACCGGCCACCGCCGGCAGCGTAGACGGCGGAGGCCTCGTCGAAGCGGCCGATCGCTTGCCACGTCGTGATGGCATCCGTCATCCAGCCCTGTCCGGCATAGGCCGCCGCAAGTTCCGCCGCCCGTTGGGGATGCGCGCGTCGCGCGGCGAGTTCCGCGGCAAGCGCATGTCGCAGCGCCGGGCGAACCGGATCGAGCAGCGCCAGTAACTCCGAGCTCGCCACCGGGGTGGGGTTGCCGTCGAGCCAGGCCGCGAGAGCCACAAGTTCGACCGCGCTTATCGGCGCCAGCAGCTCGCTGGCGAGGAAGCGCGCCATCTCCTCTTCACCCGGGCTCGATCGGCCGAGCAGGATCGGCCAGCCGCGCGACTGCTGGAAGGCGCGCTCGGCCAGCCGCGCCGGCATCGCCTGCCGCAGCTCGTCTCGGCCGATCAGCAGTTCCGATACGCCAAGACGCCGGACGTGGCCGTAGACAGCGGCGCGATCGAGCGACGGCAGCACCGTCTCCGGCCGCTTGGCGATGATGATCCGCCGGTCGCCGGAGACGAAGGCCTCGGGCAGGGGATCGGGCGAACTGCCCGGCGGGATGTCCCACACGGTAACCGGGAGGCTGGCTTCAACTGGTGCGGCGGCTGAGCGGTAAACGCTGGTCCCCAACTCCTCCGCCAGTTGCGCCAAGAGGATGGATTTGCCCATGCCGGCCGGCGCCTCGAGCAGCACCACCGTTTCGGTGACGGCGAGCAGCTCCCGGCGCTTCTGCGCGCGGTCGATGTGCGGTCTCGTCGGGGCACTGGGCATGGGTGTCGAGGGCAAGGCGCGGTCCTGTTACTGAGAACAAGGCCGGAAAACCAAGGCGGACACAAGCGATGCGGGCGCTTCCTTCAGAAATGCCGTCATCATTGATCCCGTTCAGCTTGCATCAAGAATTGCTCTGCCATATGAACCGCCTCGGTGAGGCCACATGGCGGAGTGGTTACGCAGCGGATTGCAAATCCGTGTATTCCGGTTCGATTCCGGATGTGGCCTCCAACCTTCTCTCAGACATCCCCATTCCAGCGCCAACGCGCGTCTGCTCGCCTGGGCGTTTGCCACATTCCCCGGCAGAGCACCTTGTGCGCTGCCGATCGGCATCCTTGAAGCATTCATCTGCGGGGCGTATGCACCTGCCTGACGCCTCCAGCCCGAGGGAGCCGATATGGCCGATTTTACGAATGCCCGCCTCAAGATGGTCGATAACCAGCTGCGCACCAGCGGCGTGATGGACCATCGGATCCTCACTGCCATGGGTACGGTCCGTCGTGAGGCCTTCCTGCCGGCCGATCGTGAGGCGCTGGCCTATGCCGATGTGTCGCATGCCCTGGGCGGCGGCCGTTATCTTGGGGCGCCTGCGCCTTTCGCCAAGCTGCTGCAACTCGCCGAGATCGCCGCAACCGATCGGGTGCTCGATGTCGGAGCCGGCACCGGCTACTCGACGGCCGTATTGGCGCTGCTGGGCGCCTCGGTCACCGGGCTCGAGATGGATGCGGCGCTCGCCGGCAAGGCCACGGTCAACCTCGAGGCCGCCAATGTGGCCAATGCCGAGATTGCCGTCGGCAGTTTCGATGGAGCAGGGCTGCCGCGTGATCATTTCGACGTCATCGTCGTCGAGGGGGCGGTCGCCGCAGAGCCGACGCCGCTGTTCCACCTCTTGCGCGAGGGCGGGCGTCTGGTGGCGCTGATCGCCAATGGCGGCCCGGCAGTCGCGCATATCTTCGTCAAATCCGGCGGCGAGGTTGCCGGCCGGAGCGAGTTCAATACCTCGCTGCCGCCGCTGGCAGAAGTGCCGCGGGTAGAGGCCTTCGTGTTCTGAACCGGTCGTTTTCTAACTGACCCGCGGTTCGGCAGTGTTGCCGGCTAATCACGGGACCAAACATTTCCAAGGTTAAAACCTCGCAACACTTGAGTTGCGAGGTTGTGCGTCCCATGTGCCCGACGTAACGTCGGAAGGCTGTCGGAGGTTTTGACTATGCGTTTCCTGGGGGCAATGCGGGCGGGCGCCCTTGCCGTTTCACTGAGCATGCTGCCGGCGACGGTGCATGCGGAGAGTCTGAGGGCGGCGCTCGAGAGCGCGTATCAGAACAATCCCAACATCATGTCGGCGCTGCTGAACGTGAAGGCGACTGCCGAGAACATCGCGCTGGCGAAATCCGGCAAGCTGCCTTCGCTCGGCCTGTCCAGCAGCATCGGCGGCTCCTGGGAGCAGCCGCAGGGTGGGGAGTTCAACACCGCGGCCAGTTTCTCCACCGGCCTCAATTACAGCCAGACGCTGTTTGACAACTACAAGACCGACGCCGAGATCGAGCAGGCCCGCGCCGGCACCGAGGTGGCGAAGTACGCGCTGCGCAACGCCGAGCAGAACGTGCTGCTGGCGGTGGTGCAGGCCTATTACGCGGTGATCCGCGATACCCAGCTGGTGCAGCTGCGGTCCGACAACATGGCGTTCTTCGATGCCCAGGTGAGCTCCTCGGAAGATCGCCTGCGCCTCGGTGAAGGCACCAAGATCGACGTGTCGCAGGCCAAGACCCGCCAGGTTGCCGCGGTGGCGCTCTACCGCTCGGCCATCGCCTCGCTGCAGACCAGCCAGGCGAGCTACGAGCGCTGGGTCGGCCACAAGCCGAAGAACCTCAGCTCCGACTTCAACTTCGGCAAGTCGCTGCCCACTTCGATCGACGGTGCCATCGCCTCGGCGCAGGAGCGTCATCCGGCGCTGCTGTCGGCCCGCGCGGCGATCCGCGTGGCGCAGGCCGGATCGGATGCGGCCAGTGCCTCGTTCGGCCCGACCCTCAGCCTGATCGGCGCGATCGATGCGACCACCAGCTATTCCAGCAAGCTCGGCGGGACCAGCAGCGCGCTGGGCGGTTCCGCCAAGCTGTCGCTGTCGATCCCGATCTATTCGGGCGGCGCGCTGTCGGCGAGCCTGCGCAAGGCCAATATCCAGCAGATCCAGAGCGAGGTCGACGCGCTGTCGGCCCGCGACGAGATCAAGGAGTCGGTGATCTCCGCCTGGTCGACGCTGCAGAACTCCACCTCGCAGATCGACTCGGCGCAGGCCGCGGTCGGCTCCAGCCAACTGGTCGTCGATGGCACCATCCAGGAGCGCGATGTCGGCCAGAAGACCACGCTCGACGTGCTCAACGCCCAGGCCGAACTGACCACCGCCCGTGAATCGCTGATCACGGCGCGCTCGACCAAGATGATCGCTGCCTTCTCGCTGCTCGCCGCCTCCGGCAAGCTGTCGCCGGAAGTGCTGGGCCTCAAGGTCGCGATGCACTCGGCCGACGGCTATATCGCCAATGTCGAGGATGTCTGGGCCGAGCTCCGCGCCCTCAGCGACGACTGATAGTCGCGGCCGCCCTTGGTCCGCATGGACCGGGATGTGGCCGAGGCATACCCTCAGAATCAGGCCGCGATGCGCAGTCCGCATCGCGGCCTTTTTGATGCGGCCGCGAGGGGCGGTCCGCAGTTTTGGGGGAACTATGAAAGCACTACCGTTCTGGTTCATCGCCGTCGGCGCCGTCCTGGCGCTGTTGGGGATGGCGTGGGGCATCCAGATGGCCATCACGCAGGATCACACGCTGTCGCCGGGCCATGCCCACAACAACCTCATCGGCTTCGTCACGATGGTGATCTACGGCGTCTACTACAAACTGGTGCCGGCTGCCGCGCAGACGCGGCTGGCGCTGGTGCATTTCTGGGTGGCGTTGCTCGGCGCCCTGACCATCGGTATCGGCGTCGCCATGGCGACCTCGGGGCAGGGCGAATGGCTGGCCCAGGTTGCGTCGATCGCCACGATCATCGGCATGGGTATCTTCGTCTACACCATCGTCCGCAATCGGGCGGCGCTCGCCTGACGCTCCGGGTCAAGCGCTACGCGACTGTCTTCCCCCGGAAATCCCTGGGGGAAGACGCTACGGCTGGTGTGCCGCCGATTCACAAAGCGCCATTGCTTGCACTAAATTGGATGCAGTTGATTCGGTCGTGTCGCCGAATCCGCCCAAAGTGCGGCCGCGTATCTGGCGGGTAATGTGAGGCAGTTATGAACAAGCCGGCGCCCAAAGAGCCCTCGATGGACGAAATCCTGTCCTCGATCCGGCAGATCATCGCCGATGACGATGCCGGGGCGGTACCCAAGAAGCCGGTAATGCCGGCGCCTGCGCCGGCCCGCAGCTTCGTACCGCAGCCGGCCCCGCGTCCCGTCGAGCCCGAACCCGAGCCGTTGGCGCTTTCATCCGAGCAGATTCTGCGCGACACCGCAGCCGAGGACGGCGCCAAGCCGGGTCTCAGCTTCTCCGAACTGTTGGGCGGCAGCGCCCCGGCGCCGGAACTGGACGCGACGCTGATCGACCCCGACGACATCTCCTTCGAGCAGGAAGAAGAGCCCGCTCCGGCTCCGGTGTTCGCCCCGCCGCCACGCGCCGCCGCTCCCGTCTACGAGCGCCCGGCGCCACGGCCGGCCGCCTCGGTTGCCGCCGCCGCGCCGATGCCGGATCCGTCGCTTTCTGCTGATCTCGCCGAGGAGTTGCTCGAGCCGACCACCCAATCGGCGGTAAAGAGCACCTTTGCCCGCCTCTCCGGGTTGTCGACCGTTACCAGCGGCGTCACCATCGAAGACATGATGCGCGAGATGCTGCGCCCGATGCTGAAGGAATGGCTGGACGAGAACCTGCCTTCGGTGGTCGAGCGGATGGTCGAAAAGGAAATCGCCCGGGTTTCGCGCGGCGGCAAATAGACGGCACCTGAAGCAGACGGCCCCTCCCATCCTCCCCCTTGAAGGGGGGCGTGCTCCGCCGGTGAGCGGGGCTCGATCAAGCCACAACCCCGACTCTTCAACTCCCCCTTCAGGGGGAGGCCGGGAGGGGCCGTCTCTCTCAGTCGTCCCTTGCATGGCAGAACAGCGTCACCACATGCGTTTGTGTTGACTTCCCCCTCACGCCTTTGCTTTAGACCTAGCCACTGAGTTCTGGGGCCCGCCGGCGCTTTGGTGCGCGCGGGCCGTTTGCCGTTGGAAACCACCGATGCTTGAGAAGACTTACGACCCCGCCGCCGTCGAGACCCGCATCTACGAGCAGTGGGACAAGGCCGGCACCTTCAAGGCTGGGGCAGGGGCCAAGCCTGGCGCCGAGAGCTTCTCGATCGTCATTCCGCCACCCAATGTCACCGGCTCGCTGCATATCGGGCACGCGCTCAACAACACCATCCAGGATATCCTGATCCGCTTCGAGCGCATGCGCGGCAAGGACGTGCTGTGGCAGCCGGGCACCGACCACGCCGGTATCGCCACCCAGATGATCGTCGAGCGTCAGCTGGCCGAACGCCAGCAGCCCGGTCGTCGCGAGATGGGCCGCGAGAAGTTCCTCGAGCGCGTCTGGGAGTGGAAGGCCGAGTCCGGCGGCACCATCCTCAACCAGCTGCGCCGCCTCGGCGCCTCCGCTGACTGGTCGCGCGAGCGCTTCACCATGGACGAGGGGCTTTCCGAGGCCGTTCGCAAGGTGTTCGTCACGCTCTACGAGAAGGGCCTGATCTATCGCGCCAAGCGCCTGGTGAACTGGCATCCCGGCCTCGAAACCGCCATCTCCGATCTCGAAGTCGAGAACATCGAGACCAACGGCAAGATGTGGCACCTGCGCTACCCGATCGAGGGGAGCGAGGAGACCATCACTGTCGCCACGACCCGTCCCGAGACCATGCTCGGCGACGTGGCGGTCGCCGTGCATCCCGAGGACGAGCGCTACAAGCACCTGATCGGCAAGCACGTCATCCTGCCGCTCGTCGGCCGCCGCATCCCGATCATCGGCGACGAGTATGCCGACCCCGAGCTCGGCTCGGGCGCGGTGAAGATCACCCCGGCGCATGATTTCAACGACTTCGAAGTCGGCCAGCGCCACGGCCTGAAGCCGATCAACATCTTCACCACCACGGCCACGCTGAACAACACCGTGCCGGCGGCATATCGCGGGCTTGACCGGTTCGACGCGCGCGCCAAGATCATTGCCGAGCTCGAGGCTTCGGGCGTGCTCGTCTGGGTCGACGACAAGAAGATCATGGTCCCCTACGACGAAAAGTCGAAGCTGATCGTCATCGAGCCGTTCCTCACCGACCAGTGGTTCGTCAAGGCCGACATCCTGGCCGAGCCGGCGCTTGCTTCGGTCAAGGAGGGGCGGACCAAGTTCGTCCCCAAGGCCTACGAAAACACCTATTACGCCTGGATGGAGAACATCAAACCCTGGTGCATTTCGCGCCAGCTCTGGTGGGGCCATCAGATCCCGGCCTGGTATGGCCCGCGGCTCAGCACCGATCCGGATTTCAACAACCGCGATGCCGGCCTCAAGTGCTTTGTCGCCGACAACGAGGCCGAGGCGGTCAAGCTCGCCCAGGCCTACTACGGCGCGCGCAAGATCGAGGTCTATCAGGGCGGCGCCACCGCGCCTGACTATGCCAAGGCCGTCACCGGCTTCGACACCACACAGCGCGACCGGCTGAACGCCGACACCTGGAACATGCGCAAGCACCGCGATCCGTTCGCCGAGCTCTCGGACAGCAAGGTGCCGCTGCATCGCGACGAAGATGTGCTCGATACCTGGTTCTCGTCGGCGCTGTGGCCGTTCTCGACCATGGGCTGGCCGAACCAGACGCCTGAGCTCAAGAAGTACTACCCGACCAGCGTGCTGGTCACCGGTTTCGACATCATCTTCTTCTGGGTCGCCCGAATGATGATGATGGGGCTGGAGTTCACCGGCACCGAGCCGTTCCACACCGTTTACATGCATGCGCTGGTCCGCGACGAGAAGGGCCAGAAGATGAGCAAGACCAAGGGGAACGTCATCGACCCCCTGAGCCTCGTCGACGAATACGGCGCCGACGCCACCCGCTTTACGCTGGCCGCCATGGCAGCGCAGGGCCGCGACATGCGCCTCGCCATTTCCCGCGTCGAGGGTTACCGCAACTTCGTCACCAAGCTCTGGAACGCCGCGCGCTTCCTCGAGATGAACGGCTGCGTCCGGGTCGAAGGGTTCGATCCGAAAAAGAACGCCCTCGCCATCAACCGCTGGATTGTCGGTTCGACTGCCCGCGCCGTGGCCAGCGTCACCGCCGCGCTCGACGACTACCGCTTCAACGAAGCCGCCAATGCGGCCTATGATTTCGTCTGGGGCACCTTCTGCGATTGGTACATCGAGCTGGCCAAGCCGGTGTTCACCGGCGAGGACGAGGCTGCCAAGGCCGAGACCCAGGCGACGGCGGCCTTCGCGCTCGACCAGATCCTGAAGCTCCTGCACCCATTCATGCCCTTCGTCACCGAGGAGCTGTGGGCCGAGACCGGCAAGAGCGGCCCGGCGCGCGAAAAGCTGCTGATCATTTCGGAATGGCCGGAACTGGCCGGCCTCGAGGATCCCGAGGCGCAGGCCGAGCTCGATTGGCTGGTGTCGCTGATCTCCGGCATCCGCTCGGTCCGCCAGGAAATGAACGTCCCGGCCGGCGCCAAGGTGAAGCTGCTGGTGGTTGGGGCCGGGGAGACGACCGGCATCCGCGTCGAGGCCAATCTCTCGGCACTGACCCGGCTCGCCCGGCTCGAGAGCGTCGACTACACCTCGGATGTGCCGCGCGATTCCGCCCAGTTGGTCCTCGGCGAAGCCACTTTCGTGCTGCCGCTCGCCGGTGTCATCGATCTGGATGCTGAGCGCGGTAGGCTGAAGAAGGACATCGCCAAGGAGACGGTCGAGATCGACAAGATCGACAAGAAACTGGGCAATGAGCAGTTCCTTGCCAAGGCCGCCGAAGAGGTGATCGAAGAACAGCGCAGCCGCCGCGCCGAGGCGGAGGATCGCCGTGCCCGCCTCACCGAGGCTCTGTCACGCCTGAGCTAACGGAGCCTCCATGGGCGAAACAATGCCGGCCAGCAACCAGCGCCAGCCGATCAAGGACTGGATGACTATCGTCCAGTTTGATGGCCGCGGCGGGGTGCGCAAGCTCGAAGAGGCCGAGGAGGCGACGTTCGCCACCCCGGCTAAGGGCTTTGCGCTGATCTCGGGCAACTCGCGGGCGCCGGAGTTCAAGGTCTGGCTGAAGCGCGAGCTCGGCGATTTCAACGCCGACCTCATCACCGTGCCGTCGACCCGCAGCCGCTGCACCGTGCTCGATGATCGGGCGCTGGTGGTGTTGCGCGTTGCCCGGCCCGGCGCCGATCCTGAGGATGTCGGCCGGCAGCTGCTGACGCTGTGGATCGAGAAGGGGCGGGTCATCATCGCCTCCGAGCTCAACATCGTCGAGTTCCTCGGCATCACCCAATGGCAGCAGACGCACCACGCGCCGGTGTCGCCTGCCGACCTCGTCGCCCGTCTGGCGCTCCGCGCCGCCGACCGGATCGAGCCGCTGATCGAGCGGATGGGCGACAGCCTCGACAGCATCGAGGAGATGCTGATGATGAACCGTGCCGGCGACACCCGCTCGCGGCTGGCGCATCTGCGCCGCACGCTGATCAACATGCGCCGCCTGATCTGGCCGCAGCGCGACGTGCTGACGACGCTCGAAATCGAAGACCTCAGCTTCTTCACTGCCCGCGACCGGGTCCGCCTGCGCGAGGCGGCGGCCCGCACGGCCCGGCTCGGCGACGAAATGCAGACGCTTTCCGAGCGCGCCGTGCTGGTGCACGAGCAGTTGCTCGATACCCGCGCCGAGCAGATGAACCAGACCATGCTGCTGTTGGCAGCGGCGACGGTGGTGCTGATGCCGCTTACCGTGATCAGCGGCATCCTCGGCATGAACGTCGAAGGCATCCCGTTCCACGACAGCCCCTATGCGTTCTGGATCGTGACCGGCTTCCTCTGCGTGCTCGGGGTCGCCATCTACCTATTCATGCGCAAGAAGAAATGGATGTAGACCCCTAAGGGGACTCACCTTTCGCCCGGGCCTGACCGGATGCCTTCAGCGCAGCGATAATGACAGAGACCTGCTGTTCGGCGCGTGACGCGGCAGCAGCCATTGCCTAAACTCTGCTGCACTTTTGCAAGGATTCACCGGCCCCCGTGCTCAATCGGCTTTACATCGTCGTCGGCGTCATTGCGATCCTGCTGCTCGCCGCAGCCTTTGTCGTGCCCAGCTTCATTCCCTGGGGGCAGTATCGCGACCGTCTCGCCGCCATCGCCGGGGAGGTGCTGGGGACGCCCGTGCGCATCGAAGGCGATGTGTCGTTTTCGCTGCTGCCGCAGCCGAAGCTGACCTTCTCCAATGTCAGCGCCGGGCCGCCTGAGGCGCCGAACCTGACGGTCGAGCGGGTCGAGGCGGATTTCTCGCTGATTGATTTCCTGCGCGATCGCTACAACGTCACTGAGCTGCAGCTCGATGGGCCAACCGTGTCGATCGACGTTGCGGCCGATGGCTCGGTGGATGCGGGCATCGCGCTCGCCAAGGCAGTGAGCAGCAATATTTCCGTCGCCAACGCCGTGGTCAGCGGCGGTACCGTCAAGCTGCACGACGCGCGGGCCGGCGAGACCTACATCGCCTCGAACGTCGCCGGCGACCTGAAGCTCGAGGCGCTGCGCGGCCCGTTCTCGTTCCAGGGCACCGGCAATGTCGATGGCGCCGTCTATGCGCTGCGCGTCACCACCGGTCAGCTCGACGCCGAGGGCGGCGGGTCGCTCGCCATGACCCTGAGGCCGGCGGACGAGCGCTTCACTCTTGCTGCCGAGGGCTTCCTGACCCCGGGGCTGACGCCGGGCTTCACCGGCACCATGACCTACCGGCAGCCGCCGCCGAGGCCGGCCAAGGCGGGGGCCGAGGATGCAGGGCAGGGCGACCTGGTAATGACCAGCAAGATCGAAGCCAGCCCCAGCAAGGTGCTGCTCTCCGACTATGTGGTGATCCCCGACGAGAACCGCGCCGCGACGCGCCTGCTTGGCGCCGCCGACGTGACGCTGGGGCGCGGCATGGCCTTCAACGCGGTGATTTCGGGTGGCCTGCTGGCGCTGCCGCCGCGCGACGCGACGGCGGAGCAGGCGGTCGAGCCCTATGAGCTGGTCCGGCTGCTGCGCGAACTGCCGCTCCCCGCTGCCCCCGGCATCCCGGGCACCATCGGCCTCGATGTGTCCGAAGTGAACCTCCGGGCGTTCTCTCTCCGCAACGTCCGGCTGGATGCGACCGCCCATGCGGGCGGCTGGACGGTCCGCGGGCTGACGGGAATCCTGCCGGGCGACACGCGCGTATCGCTGAGTGGCGACGTCACCACCGAGACCGGCCGCCCGGAGTTCTCCGGCACGTTGTCGCTGCAGTCGCAGCGGCTCGACGCGCTGACTACGCTGTGGCGGAAGCCGGCTGACGGCAACCCGCTGTTCGGCATGCCGGGATCGATCGAAGCCAGGGTCGACCTGGTCGGCGAGACGCTGTCGGTCAGTGACGGGCGGGTCGAACTCGACGGCGAGGCGCGGTCCTTTTCGGCGCAGCTCGGGCTGGGCGCCACGCCGGACCTCCACATCACCGCCGATATGGGGCAGCTCGACGCGGCGCGCAGTGCCGCGCTGCTCGCCTTGCTGCCCGATCTCAGTGCCGATGCGGCATTCCCGGCGAGCTTCCCAAAGGGCGAGTTCGAGCTGGTCGCCGACAGCATGACGCTGGGCGGACTCAACGGGCGGGCGCTCTCGGCTCGCGGTTCGTGGGACGGTGGCGTGCTGGTGGTGGACGACATTTCCGCCGGCGATCTCGGGGGCGCCAGGTTCAAGGCCTCGCTCACCGCCTTCGGCTCGATCACCAAACCGGAACTCTCCGGCTCAGGCACGCTCACGGTGACCTCCGCCGATGCCCCGGCGCTGGCGAGCTTCTACAAGGCGATCGGCGCATCGCCGGCCATCGAGAGTTTTCTCACCTCGTCGCTACCCGCCGACCTGGCACTGCGCCTCGATGCGCCAAGCGGTGACGGAGCACAAAGCCTTGCGATCTCCGGCCGCCTGGGCACTGCCGAAGTCGCCGCCGACGCCGAATTGCGGGCCGGTTTCCTGCGTGCGCTATCAGGACCGGTCAAGCTTCGGCTCGATATGAAGTCAGCCGACTCGACCGCCATGACCGCGCAACTGGGTCTCGGAGAGGTCAGCCTGTTCGGCGTGGGCGAGCCGGTGCACCTGGTGGGTGTTATCGATGGCAACATCGCCAACAGCCTTGAAACCACCGTGCTGGTCGAAGGCGGCGGCGACTCGCTTGGCTTTTCCGGCAATCTCGTGGTCACCGATCCGGCGGCCTATAGCGGCAAAGGCACTATCAAGGCGACGCTTGGTGATCCCACCGCCTTTGCCGACTGGCTGGGGGCGGGCGGTGTCTCGCTGCCGGCGATAGCGGCTTCCGCGCGGGTCGATTTCACCGGCTTCTCCGACGTTCAGCTTTCCGACATCACCGGCACCTCCGGCGCGGAGAGCTTCACCGGCAACCTGAAGCTGGCGAGCCGTGGCGCCACCCGGGCGGTCAGCGGCAGTATTGCCGCGGGACGGCTGGACATCGGCGGGCTGCTGCAAACCCTCACCGGGCCGGCCTCGCAGCTTTCCGGCAACGGCCTCTGGCCGGATGGGCCGCTTGCCACGGGCGCCGGCGCGCGCGCCACCACCGGGCGCGTTTCCATCACCGCTCCGGCGCTGGCGATAGCCGGCAAGCCGCTGGTCACCGACCTGGCGTTCGATCTCGATTGGGATGCCACTACCACGCGGTTTCGCGGGCTCACCGGCAAGCTCGGCACCGGCTCGGTCGGCCTCGAGCTCGCGGTCTGCTGCTCGGGGCCGCTGACCGACAAACAGGTCACCGGACGGATCTCGCTGATCGGGGTGTCCCTCGACGACATCGCGCCGCCGCTGGTCGCCGACGCCCTCGGCGGCACACTCGATGCCTCTGGCCGGTTCGACGGCACTGGCGGCTCCGTCGCCGGCATCATCGGCGCGCTGACCGGTGAGGGGACCTACACGGTGAGCGGGCTGAAGATCGAGCGGCTCGATCCGCAGGCGCTGAGCCAGGTGGCCAACGCTGAAAAGGTGCTCGAGATGCAGCCGGAAGAACTGAGCGCGCTGATCGAGGATCGCCTGGATGACGGTCCATTCCTCGCCCCGCAGGTGACTGGCAGCTTCAATATCGCGGGCGGCGTGCTGCGCAGCCCTAACCTGTCGATCGAAGGGGAGGGTGGCCAGGTGTTCGGCAGCGGCTCGCTCCACCTCAGCGATCTCGGGCTCGCCGGGGATTACACCATCGCGCCGACGACAGTGACGCCGGCCGCTCTGGTTGCCACCGGCTCGGCCCGGGTTGCCGCAAGGCTCGGCGGCACGTTGCTGGCGCCCGAGCGGACCTTCGACGTCTCGGGCCTGGTCGACGCCATCATGGTCAAGGCTTACGAGGCCGAAGTGGCGCGACTGGAGAAGCTGCGCGAAGAGGACGAGGCGCGCCGCCAGGCCGAAGAAGCCGAGAAGGCTCGGCTCGCCGCCGAAGCTGCCGCTATCCGGGCTGCCGACGAGGCCGCCACGAGCAAGGCCGCCGAAGCGGCTGCCGCCAAACAAGCGGCAGAGCAGGCTGCCGCCAAAAAGGCTGCCGACGAGGAAGCGGCCAAAAAGGCAAAGGACGAGGAAGACCTGCGCAAGGCGCCCGAAGAGTTCAACCGACCGATGGATATCGGGCTGGGGAACTAACCGCGGTCGCGGTACCAGGCGAGCACCGCGAGCCGCACCGCCGACGAGAGGTTTGGCGCTTCGCGCTCCTGATCGATCTCGGCGATCACTGCGGCAATTGATTTGCCGCCCGCCAGCGCCATCGCTTCGAGCCCGGCCCAGAATTCTCTTTCGATGGCGATGCTGGTGCGGTGCCCGGCAATGGTCAGCGAGCGCTTCTCCACCGCGCCGTTACTTCTTGCGGAAGCTGTCGAGGCTCACGACCTTTTCGCCCTGCGCTTCGGGAGCAGCGGCAGGTTTCGCCGGTGCCGCCGCATGCGGTTCGTCGGCCGTCTCGGGCTCGATTTCGGCGTCCTCGCCGGCCACCCGCTCGACATCGAACTGTAGGCCGAACTGTACCGAAGGATCGAAGAAACCCTTGATGGCAGAGAACGGGATCGCCAGCAGTTCCGGCCGCCCGTCGAAGGAGAGTTCGACCTCGAAGCCGGTCTCGCTGACCCTGAGCGCACCGAACTGGTTCTGCAGCACGATGGTCATTTCCTTGTCGTACTGCTCGAGCAACCGCTGGCTCATCCGAACCCCGGGCGCCTTGGTGACGAAGGAGATGAAAAAGTGATGGTCGCCGGGCAAGCCAGTCCGCGCCACTTCGGACAGCACCTTGCGCACAACGCCGCGCAGCGCTTCCTGGGCCAGAATATCGTAGCGGATCAGGTCTTCAGCCATATCGTCCTTGCGTGCGGGGGAATCCCCGTAAGGGTCCATATCACCGCTGCGAGGCGCACAATTCAAGGCAAAACCGAAACGGCGGTCCGCGACGTCGGGACGCTCATGTGGATGTCGGAGGAGTGAGGGAAGTGCAGGCTTCTGTTGCCAGGTGCCTGCGAACCCCGCCTGTCGGACTGCTAGGCCCGGAGGACTTCTAGTTCAGGTGCCGGCGCCGCATTAAGCAGCGATAGCAACCTTAGCATAGTTGTCGTTGGCAACTATTAGGATGGCCCGATATCGGTGGTACCATGCCGAGCAAAAGTCTAACCTTTACGCCCTTGTCGATCCTGTTTCGTCCCCATGAGCCCGCCACGACGGGGAGTTCTGGTGGAGACGCCGGGCACTGCCCCCGGGTCCAATAGGTTTATTACGCTAGCCGTTTATCGCCATAGCCGTTGCCGGCAAGCCCTATATAGGCGCGACGGGCGCGTGATGCAAACGGCCCTGTGGAAGCCGGTCGGAGCGCCTCCGAATCGCAGTAAGCTGAGCGGATGCGCCCATACCTAGACCTTCTCCGCGACGTCCTCGACAACGGCACCGATCGGCCCGATCGCACCGGCACCGGCACCCGCTCGGTGTTCGGCCGGCAGACGCGCTTCGACCTCGGCAAGGGTTTTCCGCTGCTGACCACCAAGAAGCTGCACATCAAGTCGATTGTCTACGAACTGCTCTGGTTCCTGCGCGGCGAGACCAATGTGCGCTGGCTGCAGGAGCGCGGCGTCAAAATCTGGGACGAATGGGCCGATGCGAACGGCGATCTCGGGCCGGTCTATGGCTCGCAGTGGCGCAGCTGGCCGGATGGCGACGGCGGCACCATCGATCAGATCGCCAATGTCGTGAAGTCGATCACCACCAAACCCGACTCGCGCCGCCATATCGTCACCGCCTGGAACCCGGCTGAGGTCGACGACATGGCGCTGCCGCCGTGCCACTGCCTGTTCCAGTTCTACGTCGCCGACGGCAAGCTCAGTTGCCAACTCTATCAGCGCTCTGCCGACCTTTTTCTGGGCGTGCCGTTCAACATCGCGTCCTACGCATTGCTGACTGAAATGATGGCGCAGGTGACCGGGCTGAAGCCCGGCGAGTTCGTCCATTCGTTCGGCGACCTCCACCTCTACCACAACCATTTCGACCAGGCCCGGCTGCAGCTCAGCCGCGATCCGCGGCCGCTGCCGCGGCTGACCATCAACCCCGACAAGCGCGATATCTTCGATTTCGAGTTCGAGGATTTCATGATCACCGGCTATGATGCACACCCCTCCATCAAGGCCGAGATCGCCGTATGAGGATCCTGTCGATCGCCTGCATGCTCGCCGCCCTTGCCGCGGCGCCGACGCTTGCCAACGACACCATGTCGACGCTGGGCGCCGGCGGATTAGTGTTCGTCCAGACCGACGATGTGAAGATGCTGAGCGAGGACCTCTACGTCTCGCCCGAGCAGGTCCGGGTGAAGTACGAGTTCCGCAACGAGGGGGCTGAGGATACCGACGCGCTGGTGGCCTTCCCGATGCCCGACATCACCGGCGACGGGGATTTCATGGTGGCGATCCCCACCGAGGACCCCGAGAACATCTTCGGCTTCCAGACGCTGGTGAACGGCGAGCCGGTTTCGGCCGAGCTGCACCAGTATGTGTTCGCCACTAATATCGACTACACGCAGTACCTCACCGACCTCGGCCTGCCGCTGACGCCCTATGGCGATGCGACCGTGAAGGCGATCAATGCCCTCGACGAGGCGACCAAGCAAGAGTTGCTGCACCGCGCCCTGGTGATCCCGATGGAGTTCGACCAGGGGCAGGGCATGCATACCGAATACTGGCCGGTATGGACGCTGCGCTCGACCTATAGCTGGGAAGCGCATTTCCCGGCCGGCGAGACCGTGACGGTCGAGCACCAGTATAAGCCGAGCGTCGGCGGCACCGTGGCCGTGACCTTCCTGTCGCCGCCTTACGAGGGCTATGATCCAGCGGTCGAGTACAAGCGCAAGTACTGCACCGACAACAGCTTCATCAACACCGTCAAAAAGACCCTGCCGAACCCCGACGAACCCTATGGCGCGCCGTTCACCGAGAGCTGGGTCAGCTACATCTGGTCGACCGGCGCCAACTGGGCCGGTCCGGTCGGCAAGTTCCACCTGACCATCGACAAGGTGCTGCCGCAGAACCTCGTGTCGTTCTGCTGGGATGGCGAGGTCAAGAAGACCGGCCCGACGACCTTCGAGATGGAGGCCAAGGACTGGTGGCCGCCTTACAACCGGGAGCTCGAGGTGCTGATCCTCAACCGGCAGAACCCCGAACCCAACGTCGGCTGATGGCGACGATCACCGAACTGACCGAGCGGGTGGAGCAGGTTTCCGCCATCTATGCCGAGCGCTGCGACATCCGCCGCGATGCCGATTGGTATGCGCTGAAGCTGCAGGAAGAGGCCGGGGAACTGGTCGCCGAGCATCTGCGCAGTACCGGCCGTGGCCGTGCCGGCGAGCGCTCGGCAGCGGCCATCCGAACGGCGCTGGAGGACGAGGCGGCCGATCTCCTGGCCCAGGTGCTGCTGTTCTGCCGGCACAACCAGATCGACGTCGAGGCCGCTCTCGAGCGCAAGTGGTTCGCCCATCTCAAGCGTCTGGACACCGCCCGATGAGCATCGTGATCCGCAGCGCGGCGCCCGATGATGCCGCGCTGATCATCCGCTTCATCGCGGCGCTGGCCGAATACGAGAAGCTGTCGCATGAGGCCAGGGCCACCGAGGCCGACATCCTGCGCGACCTGTTCGGCGCCGAGCCCAAGGTGTTCTGCGAGATTGCCGAGTGGGCGGGCAAGCCCGTCGGCTTCACGCTCTGGTTCTACACCTACTCGACCTTCCAGGGACGCCACGGCATCTGGCTCGAGGATCTGTTCGTCGACCCCGAGGCGCGCGGGCTGGGTGTCGGCAAGGCCTTGCTGGTCAACCTGGCGCAGCGCTGCGTGCGCGAGGGGCTCGGCCGGTTCGAGTGGTGGGTGCTCGACTGGAACGAGCCATCGATCCAGTTCTACAAATCGCAGGGTGGCGTCATGCAGGACGAGTGGACCAAGGTTCGCGTCGATGGTGATGCGCTGGCGCGGCTCGGTGCGCCATGAGCGTCCCGGTGGCAATGATCGCAGCGATCGGCGAGAACGGCATCATCGGCTCGGATGGCGCGATCCCCTGGCGTTTGCCGACCGATTTCGCCCATTTCAAGCGCACCACGATGGGCAAGCCCTTGATCATGGGCCGCAAGACCTTCGAGAGCATCGGCAAACCGCTGCCCGGCCGCACCAACATCGTGGTGACGCGACAACAGGGCTACCAGCCGGACGGTGTACTGGTGTTCCACAGTCTTGCCGAGGCCCTCGACCACGCACGGCAGATCGCTGCTGCCGATGGCGTTGACGAAGTCATGATCGGTGGCGGTGGCGAAATCTATCGTGAGGCCATGCCGTTGGCGGAGCGACTTTACGTCACACATGTGGTGGCCTCACCCTCTGGCGATGCTCGCTTTCCATTGATCGATCCCAAGCAATGGGAAGTAGAAGCCGAGCCTGAACTGTTGCGCACCGAACGCGATAGCGCCGACTTCACGGTAAAAGTCTATCGTCGGCGTGAACCCGCTGCACGTTGATCGCAGGGGAGCGCTTGCCTATATAGGGCGGCAATCGATAATCCGGCTGAAAGGTGGCGTATGCCCTGGGACAACAATACGGGCGGGGGAGGCCGCAACTCCAACAACGGCGGCCCCTGGGGTCAGACGCCGGGTGGTGGGGGTAGCGGTGGTGGCGGCGGTGGCCGCCGGGGCGGCGGTACGCCCAACCTCGAAGAACTTCTGTCCCGCGGTCGCGACCGTTTTCAGGGTGGGATCCCAGGTGGGCGCTGGACCATCATTGGCGTCGTCCTGGCGCTCGGCGCGTTCTGGGTGGCCAACTCGGTGTTCACCGTCCAGGAACAGGAATGGGCGGTAAAGCTCCGCTTCGGCCAGCCGCTGGAAAGCGTTCCGGCCGGCCTGCATTTCGCGCTGTGGCCGATCGAGACCGTCGAACGGGCGCCGCGTACGGAAAACCGCACCGAGATCGGCTCTGTCGGCTCGACGCGCACGCAGTCTGACGAAGGGCTGATGCTCTCGGGCGACCAGAACATCGTCGACGTGAAGTTCTCGGTGCTGTGGTCGGTGACCGACCCGGTAGCCTACCTGTTCAACGTCCGCGATCCGGACGACATGGTGCGCTCGATCGGCGAAAGCGCGATGCGCGAAATCGTCGGCCGCCGTCCGGCACAGGACGTGTTCCGCGACGATCGCGCCGGCATCCAGAACGACGTGCGCGGTATCGTGCAGTCGATCGTGCAGAGCTACAGCATGGGCGTGACGGTGTCGCAGATCGCCATCGAGCAGGCGGCCCCGCCGACTGAAGTGGCCGACGCCTTCAACGAAGTACAGCGTGCCGAACAGGACGAAGACCGTTTCCAGGAAGAAGCGCGGCAATACGCCAACACGCTTCTGGGTGACGCTCGAGGTCAGGCCGCACAGGTCCGCGAAGATGCGGCCGCCTACAAGAACCGTGTCGTGCAGGAAGCAGAAGGTGAGGCGGCTCGCTTCCTCTCCATCTACGCCGAGTACGCCAAGGCCCCCGAAGTGACGCGCAAGCGTCTGTTCCTCGAAACCATGGAGCAGGTGCTGGGCGGTTCGGAGAAGGTGCTCGTCGACAAGAGCGCCGGATCGGGCGTTGTGCCCTACCTGCCGCTGCCGGAGATCCGGCCGAACTCGACACTCAACACCACGCCCGTCCCCGCCGACGCGACGCCGAGGTAAGCCATGAACAGACTTGTTATTCTCGGCATAGCCGTCGTCGCTCTGCTGTACATTTTCGTGTCGTCGATCTTCGTGGTCAACGAGCGCGAACAGGCCATCGTCATGCGCTTCGGCCAGATCACCGACGTGAAGACGGATCCGGGTCTCTATTTCAAGATCCCGACCAACTTCGTCGACACGGTGCAGATCATCGAGGACCGGCTGCTGCGCTACGACGCCGCCAACATGACGGTGCAGGTGTCGGACGGTAAGTTCTACATCGTCGACGCCTACCTCACCTACCGCATCGCCGACCCGCGGCTATTCCGCTCCCGCGCGCAGGGCGAACTGCGCGTGGTGGAGGATCGTGTGTCGACCCGTTTCGACGCGGCGCTCCGCCAGGTCTATGGTCGTCGCGCCTTCACCGAGGCGCTGTCCGAGCAGCGCCCGGAGATGATGCGCGAGGCGCGCGATCTGATCCGCCCGGACATGGCCCAACTGGGCATCGAGGTGGTTGATGTGCGCATCATCCGCACCGACCTCGATCCGAGCGTTTCGGCTGAAACCTTCAACCGTATGAAGGCCGAGCGTCTGGCCGAAGCCGCGTTGCTCCGCGCCCGTGGTCAGGAAGCGGCGCAGACGGCGCGCGCCATCGCCGATCGTCAGGCGGTCGAGGTTCTCTCGGCTGCCCGCCGTGACGCGGAAATCCTGCGAGGCGAGGGCGATGCCGAGCGCTCGCAGATCTTCGCCGATGCCTATAACCGCGACACCGACTTCTTCGACTTCTACCGTTCGATGCAGTCGTATCGCGCGGCGCTCGGGCCGAACGGCACCACCATGGTGCTGTCGCCGGACTCGGAGTTCTTCCGGTTCTTCCAGAACCAGAACCCCGACAACGTAACGCCGCCGCCGGAGGCCGCGACGACGCCGATCCCGGCGACGCCGCTGGTCGAAGAGCCGCCCGTGGACTCGCCGATCCTCAGCCAGCCTGCCGCCGACGCGGTCACCGCCCCTGCCGAGGCTGCACCGACGGAAGCTGCACCGGCGGAGACCACTCCGGCAACGCCGGCTTCGGCCGAACCTGCACCGGCCGCGCCGGCGCAGTAAATGCTCGAGCTCTTCTCGGCACTGGCCCTCGTGCTGGTCCTGGAAGGGCTCGTCTATGCCGCGTTCCCCGAACAGATGAAGAAGCTGCTGGCGTCGATCCAATCGACGCCAGCTTCAACCATTCGTGCGGCTGCGCTGGCTTGCGCCGGGGTCGGACTTGTTCTCTTGTGGCTGCTTCGGGGCTGACTGCGACATGCGCAGCCGCGGCTGAGTCGTTGCAGGAGAAGTGAATGCGTGCTGCCGGTCGGGTTTTGCGGTCTCTGGCCGTCGCGGGAGTGCTGGCCCTGGCGGCGCAGGCGGCGCCGGTGGCGGCGAGGGGCCCGGAATCGGTCGCAGCGCTCGCCGAGCAACTCTCTCCCGCGGTGGTGAACATCGGCACCTCACGGCGTGTGCCGGGCGGTGGCGGCGTGCCGTTCCCCGATCTGCCGGATGGCTCGCCGCTCGAAGAGCTGTTCGACGAGCACAACCCGAATAATGGGCTGGGCGAGGAGCAGATGCAGGAGGCGCGCAGCCTTGGCTCCGGCTTCATCATCTCCGCCGACGGCATCGTCGTCACCAACAACCACGTCATCGAGGGCGCCGAGGAAATCGAGGTCTACCTGACCGACGGCACCCGCCTGCCGGCGACCATTGTCGGCAAGGACGACAAGACCGACCTCGCGGTGCTGAAGGTCGATGCCGGCCATGCGCTGCCCTTCGTCGAGTTCGGCGATAGCGACGGCGCAGTGGTCGGCGACTGGGTGATGGCGATCGGCAACCCATTTGGCCTTGGCGGCTCGGTAACGCTGGGTATCGTCTCCGCCCGTAACCGCGACATCCAGTCCGGCCCCTATGACCAGTTCATCCAGACCGACGCAGCGATCAACCAGGGCAACTCCGGTGGTCCGTTGTTCGACATGGACGGTAAGGTGGTCGGCATCAACACCGCCATCATTGCCCGTGGCGGCTCGTCATTGGGGATCGGCTTTGCCGTGCCGGTGAACCTGGCGCGGCCGGTGATCGACCAGCTCGCCGAGTTCGGCGAAACCCGCCGCGGCTGGCTCGGCGTCGGTATCCAGGAAGTCAGCGAGGACATCGCCAGCAGCCTTGGCCTCAAGAGCACCGCCGGGGCGCTGGTGATCGACGTCACCAAAGGCGGCCCATCCGAGGGGCAGGTGGTCGAGGGCGACATCATCCTCGAGTTCGACAGCAAGCCGATTGCCCGCATGCGCGACCTGCCGCGTGTCGTCGCCGAGACGGAAGTCGGTAAGGCCGTGCCGGTGAAGATCCTGCGCGACGGCGCCGAGCAGACGCTCAGCATCACTTTGGGCCGCCTTGAACTCGGCGAGCAGTTGATCGCCAAGAACAATACACCGGCAACGCCGACGCCGGAGGCTGCGCCGGCGCCGGAGCCGACCGCCACCGAGGAGGAGACGCCGCCGCTGGGGTTACCCGACCTCGTTGGCTTCGACGTGGCGCTGCTCGACGAGGGCAAGCGTGCGGAGTTCGGCATTGCGCCGGAGGAGGACGGTATCGTCGTCACCAGCGTGAAGAGCGGCAGCGACGCCGATCAGAAGGGTTTCATCCCGGGCCTCTTGGTCACCGAGGTGAACCAGAAGGAGATCGGCACCATCGATGAACTGAGCGAACTGGTGGGGCAGGCCAAGGAGGCTGGCCGTCCGGCGGTGCTGTTCAAGGTGATCGACCCCACCGGCACCAGCCGGTTCATCGCAGTTCGGTTGGGCTAGAGTTCCAGCCGATACAGCAGTGCGGCCGGAGCGGGTTGCCCTCCGGCACGGTGATGTCGTCGAAAAGCTCGGCTGGGTCACGCCGCATCCCGAGCTTTTCCATCAGCCGTCGCGACGGGGTGTTGATCTCGGAGGTGTAGCCGATCACCTGCAAGGCGGGCAACCGGCCGGGAGCCCAGGCAAGGCAGGCGGTCGCCGCCTCGAACGCGTAGCCCTGGCCCCAATACTGCTGCCCGAAGATCCAACCGATCTCGACCTGGCGGCCGCCGGGAATCTCCTCGTCGGTCCAGGAGAAGCCGATGCCGCCGATCAGCGCATGGTCGGCCTGCCGCTCAACCGCCACGAAGCCGAACCCTTGCTCATCCACCGCTTGCTCACAGGCCACGATGACCGCATCGGACTCGCTGCGGCTCTGGATCGACGGCCAGTAGTAGCGGCGGACTTCGGGATCGGCGTTGATGGCAGCCCATGCTTCGTGATCTGCCCGCTGCCACGGTCTCAGCAGCAGACGGTCCGTCTCGATCCTCACGCGTCGAGAGCCGGATTGGCGATCCGGTACACCACGTGCGACCGCAGCGGGTGACCTGGCGCAAGCCTCGGGTGCTCGAAGTCGGCGTCCGCATCGCGCATCATGCCGATCTTCTTCATGACGCGCTGGCTGGGCAGGTTGCCAACAAAGGTGAAGGCGACGACCTCCGCCAGCTGGAGCGTCTCGAAGCCATAGGTGAGCCAGGCTCGGGCGCCCTCCGGGGCAAGGCCCTGGCCCCAGAATGCCTTGTCGAACTGCCAGCCGATCTCGACCGCCGGCTGGCCACGAATGGCGGCGCGCGTTTCCTCGGGAATGTAACCAAGGCCGACGAGGCCGACGAACTGGCCGGTCGACCTGAGCTCGGCCGCGCCGAAATGAAAGCCCATGGCGGCCTGCTTCTCGATCGAGAACTCCAGCTGCGCCCTGGTCTGCTCCGGCGTCGCCACCGTGGGATAGAAGCGGCGGACTTCAGCATCGCCGAGGACTGCCGCCAGCGAAGCGTGATCGCGGCTTTCCCAGGACCTGAGAACGAGTCGCTCCGTCTCCAGCCTCACCTGACGATGTCCTCATCGGTATAGCCCTGCAGGTAGAGTAGGGCCGTGAGGTCGCCATGGTCGATGCGGATGCCCGCCTCGGCCGCGACATGCGGCTTGGCATGGAGCGCCACGCCGAAGCCGGCGGCCTTGATCATGTCGAGATCATTGGCGCCATCGCCCACCGCCATCGTCGCGCTCATCGGCAGGTTGCGCTCGGCAGCCAGCGCCTCGAGGCGGTGCAGCTTGGTCGATTTGTCGACGATCGGGCTCTTGACCGTACCGGTCAGCCGCTCGCCATCGAACTCCAGCACATTGGCGATCGTCTCGTCGAAGCCGATGCGCTTGCCGAAATAGTCGGCAAAGAAGGTGAAGCCGCCCGAAACCAGCGAAGTATAGGCGCCATAGGCCTTCATGGTGTGGATCAGGGCGCGGCCGCCCGGTGCGAGGGTAATACGCTCACGCCGAATCTCCTCGATGGCGGTGCGTTCCAACCCCTTGATCAGCGCCACCCGGGTACGCAGCGCCTGCTCGAAATCCAGCTCGCCATTCATGGCGCGCTCGGTGATTGCGGCCACCTCGGCCTTGATGCCAACGGCGTCGGCGAGCTCGTCGATACATTCCTGCTCGATCATGGTGGAATCCATGTCGGCGACCAGCACCTGCTTGCGGCGACCTTCCGCCGGGACCAGCGCTACGTCGACTGGCCGGTTGCCGATGACGGCGCGGGCTGCGGCGACCGGATCGGCAGCCTTGGGCGCCTCGATGTCACAGGCGATGCGCTGGTGCAGCCAGTTGATCTCACCCCTGGTCTCGTGCTGGATCGCCGCGACCAGCGCCGAGTCAATTGCAGGGTCAGCCGGATTGGCGATGAGGCAGAGAACCATCATGTGCGTGAGAAAGGCCTGAAAAGGATGGGCAAGGGCCCGGAAAGGCGAGCGGTGTTGATAGCGGGTCCGACTGCCAGCGGCAAGTCGGCGCTGGCGCTCGACCTGGCGCGCCAGCAGGGCGGGGTGATCGTCAACACCGACGCGTTGCAGGTCTATGACGTGCTGCAGCTGCTGACCGCCCGTCCATCCGAAATCGAAATGGCCGGTGTGCCGCACCGGCTCTACGGCACGGTGCATCCATCCGTGCGCTTTTCGACCGGCGAATGGGCCCGCGCGGCGGCCGTGGTGATCGAAACAGAGGCCGATCGGCCGCTGATCTTCGTCGGTGGGACGGGCCTCTACTTCGATGTGCTCACCACCGGCTTTGCCGACGTCCCCGAGGTGCCGGCGGCGGCACTGGCGGCTGCCGAGGCCGAGGTCGAGGGGCTGGACCGCGAGGGCCGCGGCCAGCTGATTGCGGCGCGCGATCCCCTCGTTGCGAGCCGCCTCAGGGCGCCGGACCCGCAGCGGGTGATCCGGGCGCTCGCCGTGCTGAATGCCACCGGCCGCTCGCTCGCCAGCTATCAGGACGCAGCGCAGCAGGGGCTGCTCGAGGGGTTCGCGCTGGAGCGCCTGGTGCTCAACCCCGACCGCGAAGTGCTGCGCCAGCGCATCGCCCGCCGCTTCGAGACCATGTTCTCAGGCGGTGCGGTGGAGGAGGTTGAGGCGCTGCTGGCGCTGGCGCTCGACCCCAGCCTGCCGGCGATGAAGGCGATCGGCGTGCCGGAAATCACGGCGATGCTGGCGGGGGAGCTCGAAGAGAATAAGGCCATCGAGCGCGCCGTCATCGCCACCCGGCAATACGCCAAGCGCCAGCGCACCTGGTTCCGCAACCGCATGGCCGACTGGAACTGGATTGTTTCTTAGACCGCCTCAGCAAACGTTGTGTCAGGTAACGTCGATGCGCGTCGCGCCGGTGGTGCGCTCGAGGTCGGCAGCGGTGATCTCGAACACCGAGCGCGGGTCGCCGGCCGCCGCCCAGACCGTGCCGTAATTGTAGAGCGCGTCATCGAGATAGGTGGTCAGCGGCAGAGGATGCCCATAGGGCGAGACGCCGCCGATCGAGAAGCCGGTGTGGAGCTTGACGAAATTCGCATCCGGCCGCTCCAGCACCTCGCCGATGCGCTGTCCGGCGCGCTTCTCATGCACCCGGTTGCTGCCCGAGACCAGCAGCAGGTACGGCTTGCCGCTGTCCTTGCCCTTGAACAGCAGCGACTTGACGATCCGTCCGACCTCGACGCCGAGCGCATCCGCCGCCATCTGGGCGGTGGTTGCCAGTTGCTCGAGCACGATCACCTGTGCCGGCAGGGCGTGGCTGGCAAGGGCGTCGGCGACGCGCTGTTCGGCGGCTTTTAGCGGGGGCATTGGGCGAGGATCCTAAGCAGGTACGACGAGCTTCTTCATCAGGCCCAGCCGCCCGCGCAAGGCGAAGCGGCTGACCAGCAATGTCGCCACGAACGCCAGGCCGGTGGCAAGGCCCAGCCAGACGCCGACACCGCGCATGTCGAAGACAAAGCCGAGCACGTAGGCGGTCGGCAGGCCGACGAACCAGTAGCCGAATATGGCCAGCAGCATCGGGGTGCGGGTGTCGGAGAGGCCACGCAGCGAATGGGCCGCGACCACCTGCGCGCCATCGACCAGCTGGAAGATGCCGGCAATGCCGAGATAGGTGGCGGCGAGCATCAGCGCGCTCGCATTGGCGGGGTCGGAGCTGTCGAGGAAGATGGTGACCAGCGCATGCGGCACGGCGAGGAAGAGCGCCGCGGTCAGCGCCATGAACCCCGTGCCCATGACGATAGCCGTCCAGCCGGCAAGGCGCACGCCCTCGCTGTCGCCGCGGCCGTAAGCGAGGCCGACGCGCACTGTGGCGGCCATGCCAAGGCCGAGCGGCACCATGAACGCGGTCGAGGCCAGTTGCAGCGCCACGGCGTGGGCGGCGGTCTCGTTGGTGCCGAGCCGGCCCATCAGGATAGCGGCAACCGAGAACAGCCCGACTTCGGCTGCGACGGTCAGCCCGATCGGCAGCCCGACCTTGAGGATTTCACGGAAGCGCGGCCAGTCCGGCTTGAAGAACCGCACCAGAATATGGAAGCGCTTCAGCTTCCGGTGCGTCACCACATAGCCGAGCAGGGCAAGGAACATCACCACGTTGACGAGGCCGGTGGCGATGGCGGCGCCGCGCAGTTCGAGGCGCGGGAAGCCGAAATGGCCGAAGATCAGCGTGTAGGCGAGCAAGCCGTTGACCAACACGCCGATGACCGTGACGACGAGGATCACCCGCGTCGCGGCGAAGGCCGAGAGGAACGAGCGCACCACCATGATGCCGAGCGCCGGGTAGAGCATCCAGAAGCCGGCAAACATGTAGCTCTCGGCCAGCGCCGTGATCTCCGGGTCCTGGCCGATGGCGAGGTAGATCGGGCGGATGTTGAGGACGATCGGCACCAGCAGCGTGGCAACAAGGATCGCCACCCAGAAGCCCTGGCGGACGATGCGGCGCACTGCCTTGGTATCACCGCGGCCACGCGCCTGTGCCACCAGCGGCGCGACGGCGCCGACGATGCCGATGCCGGTCAACTGGAACGGCATGAGGAAGGCGCCGGCCAGCGTGCCGGCCGCAAGATATTTCGGGCCGAGCCAGCCCATCAGCACCACGTCGGTGGTGAACAGCAGGTTCTGCGCCAGCTGCGCGACGATCAACGGCCAGGCCAGCGCAAAGCTTGCGCGAAGCTCTGTTGCCCAGCCATTGGACGGCGTTGAAGCATCGGTGCCGGATACCGGCACCGTTGTCGGCTCATTCATAATGGTAATCCCAATCGCGTGGGACCCTTACCTCAGCCAACGATTTGCCTCAAGTTCGTGCGGAACCTATCGGGAGCCCGTGCATTGTCGTGCAGGGCTCGCGTCTTAACAAACCTCCCGGAGGGTATTCATGCGTAAAGTTCTATCCATTGCCGTCGTTCTGGCCGGGGCGTTGACGCTCGCGGCCTGCTCGACCACCGAGAAGACGGCCAGTACCGGCGCAATTGCCGGCGCCGTGATCGGCGGCGTGACGACCGGTACTGTCGGCGGTGCGCTGGTTGGCGCCACGGTTGGCGGCATCAGTGGTGCCGTGGCCGGCGAGCTCATCGGCCGCTATCGCGACGATCCGTCCAAGTGCGTCTGGGAAGACCGCAACGGTCGCCGTTATCTCGCTCCGTGCTCGCCGAACGGCTGACACGTGACGAGCGACTAGAACAATGGCCCGACGGGAAACCGTCGGGCCATTTTCATTTGAGCCCGATCAGCAGCCGGTCCGCTCCGCCCCGGCTGGCGACGAACAGATCGGCCCGGCCATCGCCGTTGAAATCGGCAAGCTCGATATCGAAAGCGTTGGCGCCGGCAATGGGCGGCACAACATCCGGCGCGGCGGTGAAATGGCCGGCACCATCGTTGGCGAAAGCCAGCAGCGGAAAGTCCGAGCGCTTTGCCATGAGGTCACCCATTCGGCCGCGGATCAGGTCCACGTCCCCATCGCGGTCGTAGTCGATGAAGGCGACCGCCGTGGTCAGTTCGTCATCGGGCTCGAGATGCGTGGCGGTCACGTCGGTGAAGCGACCGTGGCCGTCATTGAGCAGCAGTCGATCCTGCTGGTCGCGGTCGGCGTTGAAGATGCGGACATTGGCGAAATAGAGGTCGAGGTCGCCGTCGCCATCCACATCGCTCAGATCGGCGTCCCGCGTCTCCTCGGGCGTCGCTCGCAACGGCAGCGGCGCATCGGCGAAATGGCCGGCGCCGTCGTTCAGGTAGAGCCGATTCTGCTCCTCGTTGCCGAAAACCAGGTCGGCGTCACCGTCGCCATCGACGTCGCCGACCGCAATATCCTGGCTGATGTCGCCATACTGGGGCAGGCGGGCTGCGCTCTCGTCAACGAACCTGCCGGCGCCATCGTTGATCCAGACGAAATCCGGACCGGCGTTGGCGGTGACGAGATCGGCATCGGCGTCGCCGTCGATATCCACGGCGACCACCGTGTTGGAAGTGGCGCGGTCGGGCAGTCGGTCCGATACATCGGTGAAGCCGGCGGCGCCGTCGTTGAGGTGATAGCCCACCACCTGATCGTCCTCGCCGATGAACACCAGGTCGGGGTCGCCATCCCCGTCATAGTCGGCGATGGCGACGTCCTCGTGGTCGCCGCTGGGGCCGGTGAGTGGGGACGCGCTGAACCGCCCGGCGCCGTCATTGAGCAGCACCCGGTTGGTACCGAGCTCAATGGCGATGGTGAGGTCCGCATCGCCGTCGCCATCAAGGTCGGCGGCGGTCGCCCCCATTGCGTTGGGTGAACCGCTCTTGGGCGGCAGCGCCTCTGCCGACACCTCGATGAAATAGGGCGTGGCGGTGTCCGGCGAGCAGAGGCCGAAGCTGATGGCGGCGATCAGGGCGCAGAGCTGATCCATTGGCCGACGCTATTGGCTGAGGCGTCCCGGGACAAGCGTCTGTCGCCGTGGGGCCGGTTGTGCTAAGGTCGGCTCGAGGCTCAGGCCGGAGTGATACCGGCGTCGCGTTCGTGGCGCCGGACTCGTACCCCAGGACCACAGTGAATACCTTCAAGAGCATCGCCGTGCCGGTGACGCGTCGGCTTGGTGCCGGCAAGGCCAAACCGCGCGCCGGTGCGTCGGGGGTCGATCGTCATTCCGACAGGCCGGCCGCCGAGTTCCATCGTCAGCCGGCGCAGCCCATCACACCGAATGCGGTGCACCGCTTCCATGTCGGGCAACGATTGACCATGGCGCGCGGCTCGCGCGACATCGCGCGGTCGGCGGCGGTTTGCCAGGTGGTGGCGCTGCTGCCGCACGAAAGCGGCCCGTTGCTCTACCGCGTGCGCAGCGAACTCGAGAGCTTTGAGCGCGTGGTCGACGAGGTCGATCTGGCGCCATACCGGTAATCGTCGCGGTCGGCCTTGATTAAGGCGCAATGGTGGCAGATATAACCGGGCACGTTTCGCTTCCATCTGGCGCTACCAGCTCGGGCCGCTTGCGGTCTAATTGGCTACCTCTTGATATTGTGAACGTTTAGACCCGGTCGGCATGTCGCCGAACGAGGAACGCGTGCAAAGCGGGAAGATCCTGCGCACGACAATTGAAAGGGGGCCATCATGATCGAAGGCACCGTTAAGTTCTTCAACACCACCAAGGGCTTCGGCTTCATTCAGCCGGACGATGGTTCGAAGGACGCTTTCGTCCACATCTCTGCCGTCGAGCGTTCGGGCCTGTCCGGCCTCGCCGAAGGCCAGAAGGTGAGCTACGAGCTCGAAAAGGGCCGTGACGGCAAGGTTTCGGCGACGAACCTCAAGGCGCTCTAAGAACGCCCCGTGGCGCTGAGGGACTTGTCCTGGCGGCGCAACGACGGAAAAGGCCCCTCACGGGGCCTTTTTTGTTGGTCGACTTTCCCAGAGCTTACGGCTTCAAGCCCGCTGGAACCGGCGGCGCCTCGTAGCGCACCGTGATCTGCACCCGGCCGTTGCCCGCAAGGTAAGGATCGTTGGGAAACAGCGGCTCCGACGTGGCGCTGCCGTTCACTGCCCGAATGCGATCGTCGGACAGGCCGAACTCGCCGAGGATAGCGCGAACCGCGTTGGCGCGGTCGCTCGAGAGATCCCAGGCGCCATAGCGCGGGTTGTCGTAGACCGCGCCGGCGGCGGTATGGCCCGAGATGGTGATCTGGTTCGACAGCTTCTGCAGGATCGGCGCGAGTGAGGCGATGGCCTTGCGAGTCGACTCGTAGGGGTATTTCGACCCCTCGGGGAACATCGGCCGGCCTTCCTGGTCCATGATCTCGATGTCGAGCCCGTTCTCGGTCTCGCGCACCAAGAGGTTATCGGCGATCTTGGTGATGTCGGGCAGGGCCTGCCACGCCTGGCGGATGCTGGCGGCTGCCGCGTGATAGTCGGCATTGTACCGGGATTCGAGCGTCACCGTCGAAGCGCGGATCGCGTCGTAGTCGCTGCCGCCGATCTCGGCCACGCCGCCTCGCGATTCCATCTTCGGGCCGGCTTCGCTGCTCTCCGGCGCGGTCAGCGCGTCCTTGTTGGATTCGACGGCGATCTTGGCGCCATCCTCGGCAAAGGCGAGGCCACCCATGACGCCGCCGGCGCCGCTGGTGTTCTCGCTGACATTGGGCGGCGCGAAATAGTCGGCGAGGCCCTTCTTCTGCTCCGGCGTCGTCATGCTGATCAGCCACAGCAGCAGGAAGAACGCCATCATGGCCGTCACGAAGTCGGCGTAGGCGATCTTCCAGGCGCCGCCATGATGGGCATGGGCGGCCCGCTTGACCCGCTTGATGATGATGGTCTGGTCGTTGCGCGCCATGGCTCAGACCCTCACGATGCCGGCAGGTTGGCAGTGGCTTCGTCGATCTCGGCGAAGGTCGGCCGCACTTCCGACATCAGCGCCTTGCGCGCGAACTCGACGGCGATGGCCGGGGCATAGCCCGACATCTGCGCCAAGAGGCCAACCTTCATCGACAGGAAGTACTTCGACTCCGCCTCGAAGATGTTGCGCAGCGACTGCGCCATCGGTCCGAAGAAGCCATAGGCGACGAACACGCCGAGAAAGGTTCCAACCAGGGCGCCGCCGATCATGTGGCCGAGCACTTCCGGCGGCTCGCTGATCGACCCCATGGTCTTGATCACGCCGAGCACCGCCGCGACGATGCCGAGCGCCGGCGTGCCGTCGGCCAGCGCCTGCACCGCGGACACCAGGCGCTCGCGCTCCTGGTGATGCGTCTCCAGTTCCTCATCCATCAACGACTCCATCTCGTGGGCGACGTTGCTGCCGAGGGTGACCATGCGCAGGTAATCGCACATGAACTCGACGGCGTCGTGGTTGCCGGCGAAGGTCGGGAAGCGCTGGAACAGCGATGAGTTGGCTGGATCCTCGATATGCGGCTCGAGCGCCAGCACGCCCTTGGCCTGTACCAGCTTGAACAGCGTGAACTGCAGTCCGAGCAGCTCGACATAGGCGGCCTTGTCGTAGCGCGGACCGCGGAACAGGATGCCGAAGATGCTGGCCGTCTGCTTCAGCACCGGCCCGGTATTGCCGATGATGTAGGCGCCGAACGCCGCACCCAGGATGATCAGCGCCTCGAAGGGCTGGATCAGCACTTCGAGATGCCCGCCCATGGCGACATAGCCGCCGATGACGCTGGCAAAGATTACGACAATGCCGATGATGAGACGCATAAAACAGGACCCGCGCTACTAAATCAGGGACAAGGGGTCCTGCGAACCTGAGGCGAGCGATCGGCGCGGTCCGATCCGGCTGCCTTCTATGTTCGAAGCGACTCCTGTCTGCTTCTCGAACTCCGCCCGAAACCGCGCGGAAACCTAGTCTTTTCGGCGCCTTTCACCGGCGCGTCGTTCAGCCGCCAATCTGCTATGCCGCGGTTAAGGTTCAGCTAATGGCGAGGCGCGGAAAGGCGGCAGACTGATGCGTTGGTTCCGCAAGCTTTCCTGGTTCAGTAAGCCACCAAAGCGTTGCCCCCAACACCGGCCGTCATCCCGACGAAAGTCGGGACCCAGTGCGCAGGACGTTCGCCCCGCGCGGAGCTTTCCGACCTTGCGGTGACGGACCGGGGCGGTTCGCGTATGCCCGACCATCGAGCAGTGGGTCCCGGCGTTCGCCGGGATGACGGCCGGTGAATAGAACGGCGTGAAGCGCCGAAGCGACCTCCCGCACCGACAATTTCGAAAATGCCCCATTAGGAGCATTCAAATCCGCGCGGGAATGCGGCATAGCTGCCATACTGGTATGGTAGGGATTTTGAGGAGCTTCCCGTTGAAGATTACAGACCTGAAATGCGCGATCATTGCCTCGAGCCCGGTGATCCGCATCACCACCGATGAGGGCATCACCGGCTGGAGCCAGATCGAGACCCCCAAACCCTACGTCAAGCCGCAGGTGCTGCAGCTGAAGGATTGGATCGTCGGGCAGGACCCGCGCGACGTCGAGCGCGTCATGCGCCGCATCCGGGTGCGCGGTGGCTTCAAGCCGTTCGGCTCGGCGGTCTCGGCCATCGAGCATGCGCTGTGGGACATTGCCGGCAAGGCGGCCAACGCTCCGGCCTACCGCCTGCTCGGCGGCAAGGTGCGCGACCAGGTCCGCACCTATCGCACGCTTTACCAGGCCGAGGTGCCTGGCGGCGCCGAGCACACGCCCGAGGGCTACAAGCGCTGGGCCGAGTACGGCAAGTCGCTGAAGGGCGAGTTCACCCTGTTCAAGCTGCCGAGCGCCTACCACTCGTCGATGGTGCGCGACTTCCCGGATTTCTTCTACGGCGAAGTGCAGGAGGATGCGCCGTTCCCGTACCCGCACAAGGGCACGATGACCAAGGAAGGCTTCGACCACCTCGTCGCCTGCATCACCTCGGCCCGCGAGACGCTGGGCAAGGGCTACAATACGGCAGTCGATGCCGGCCCGGGCTTCATGCCGCTCGATGCGCTGCGCCTCGCCAAGGCGGTCGAACACCTGCACCTGCTCTGGATCGAAGACACGGTGACCGGCGACTACTCGCCCTACGTCAACCCTGACGTCTACAAGGACGTGACGCACCACACCACGACGCCGATCCACACCGGCGAGCAGATCTATCTGCGCCAGCACTATAAGCAGCTGATCGAGAGCCACGCGGTGAACGTCATTGGCCCCGATCCCTGCGACGTCGGCGGCCTCGCCGAGATCAAGTGGGTCGCCGAGCACGCGGACCTCCACGGTATCGCCATCGCGCCACACGGCACCGCCAACGGCATCCTCGGACTCGCCGCGCTGATCCAGGTCTGCGCCACCATGCCGGACAACCTGATCGCCTTCGAGTACCCGGCCCGGTTCGAACCGTTCTGGTACGACATCACCGAGGGCTTTGAGGGCATGCCGGTGAAGGGCGGGCTGATCGACGTGCCGGATCGTCCGGGCCTCGGCGTCAACCTGATCGCCAAGGAAGCCAGGAAGTACCTCGAAGAGGGCGACGAGAACTTCTTCGACTGAGGTTCAACGAGGGGCAGAACCTCCAGCGCAGGTGCGGGCTGTCCCCCACCCCTGTCCCCTCCCCGCAAGGGGGAGGGAGACGCCTGCTGAGGTGCCGGTGTTTTGGTCTCCCTCCCCCTCGAGGGGAGGGGACAGGGGTGGGGGGCGGCAGCCACCGGCGGCAGCGGCTTGCCAAGACCCAGACTACCCGGCGCGACGCGCCGCCTCGTACACCGCGACGAGCCGGTCGATGGTCATGTTCCAGCCGACGACCATGCCGCAGTTCATCCACCAGTCGACCCTTTCAGGGGTGTACTGGTCCGGGAACTGCACGTGGAAATCCATCAGGGTCTGCGCCCCATAGGGGGTCAGCTGGATGGTGACCAGCGGGCTCTCGTCGAGATTGTCGAGGTCGAGTTCAGGCCAGCCGCCGACGGCGCCCCAGTAGAACGCCAGCTTCTTGCCCGGCACGATCTCGCGATAGACGCCGCCGGTGAAGTACCGCTTCTCGGGGGTCTCCACCATTTCCTGGCGCCATTGGCCGCCGACCCTGAGGTCGACCGTCGCTGGCTGATCGGTGTGCTGGTCGGGGTTGAAGTACCAGTCGAGATAGGCCGGGTCGGTCCAGGCTTCGAACACCACGCTGGCCGGCGCGGCGAAGGTGCGTTGCAGAGCGATTCCACGATCGAGGGCATAGCTGGCAGGCATGTCACTGGTCTCCCTTGGAGGCTTTTGCGGCATCGGCGCGGGCGGCCATCATGGCCTTGAGCTGCGTGTCGAGCCGGTCGAAGCGGGTGGTGAAGAACTCGCGGTATTGCGCCATCCAGGCGTCGGCTTCGACCAGCGGCGCGATCTCCAGCGTGCAGGGCCGCGATTGCGCCGAGCGCTGCTTGCTGATCAGCCCGGCCTGCTCGAGCACCTTGAGATGCCGCGACACGGTGGGGAGGGTGAGCGCGAAGGGTTCGGCCAGCTCGTTGACCGTGGCTGGCCCCTGGGTCAGCCGCGCCAGCATGGCGCGACGCGTGGGGTCGGCAAGGGCGGCGAAGGTGGCGGTGAGTGGATCTTGTATTTGCATGACAACGTAATTACGTCATAGAGCAAATAATGTAAAGCCCTGCTGCGCCGGTGACGCAGGGCACCTGTGACGCCGCCGCGCTTGCGTCGCGGGCCGGCTGGTGCTTTACGCCACGCAACAACCCGCGGCCGCGATCACTCAGCAGAGGCCCGACACTTCAGCAGGGCCCCGTAACCGCATGATCCGCCTCGAGAACATTTCCAAGCAGAACGGCAAGCAGATCGTCTTCATCGAAGCCTCCGCTGCGCTGCAGCGTGGCGAAAAGGTCGGGCTGGTCGGCCCGAACGGCGCCGGCAAGACCACGTTGTTCCGGATGATCACCGGCGAAGAGCAGCCGGACGAGGGGCAGGTAGCGGTCGATCGCGGCGTCACCATCGGCTATTTCAGCCAGGATGTCGGCGACATGGCCGGTCGTCCGGCGGTTGCCGAAGTAATGGAGGGCGCGGGGCCCGCCGGCGCGCTGATTGCCGAGATGAGCGAGCTCGAGGCGGCGATGGCCGACCCGGATCGCGCCGACGAGATGGACGAGATCATCACCCGCTATGGCGAGGTGCAGGGCCAGTTCCAGGAGTTGGATGGCTACAGCCTCGATGCGCGGGCGCGCGAAGTGCTGCACGGGCTTGGCTTCAGCCAGGAGATGATGGACGGCGACGTCGGTGCGCTGTCAGGCGGCTGGAAGATGCGCGTGGCGCTCGGCAAGATCCTGTTGATGCGGCCCGATGCCCTGCTGCTCGACGAGCCATCCAACCACCTTGATATCGAAAGCCTGATCTGGCTCGAGGATTTCCTGAAGCGCTACGAGGGCGGGGTGCTGATGACCTCGCACGACCGCGCCTTCATGAACCGCATCGTCAACAAGATCGTCGAAATCGACGGCGGTTCGCTCACCGCATATTCCGGCGACTACGAGTATTACCAGCAGCAGCGCGCCCTTTCGGACAAGCAGATGCAGGCGCAGTTCGAGCGCCAGCAGGCGATGCTGGCCAAGGAGATCGCCTTCATCGAGCGCTTCAAGGCGCGCGCCAGCCACGCCGCGCAGGTGCAGAGCCGGGTCAAGAAGCTCGACAAGATCGACAAGGTGGAGCCGCCCAAGCGCCGCCAGACCGTAAACTTCGAGTTCCGTCCGCCGGCGCGCTCCGGCGAGGACGTGGTGCTGCTGAAGGGCGTCGACAAAGCCTATGGCAGCCGCTCGATCTACGAGGGGCTGGATTTCCATGTCCGGCGCAAGGAGCGCTGGTGCATCATGGGCGTCAACGGCGCCGGCAAATCGACGCTGCTGAAGCTGGTGGCGGGCAGCACCGAGCCGGATAACGGCTCGATCAATGTCGGGCCCAGCGTCAAGCTCGGCTATTTCGCGCAGCACGCCATGGACCTGCTCGATGGCGACCGCACGGTGTTCCAGTCGCTCGAGGACAGTTTTCCGCAGGCTGGGCAGGCGGCGCTGCGGGCGCTGGCCGGTTGCTTCGGCTTTTCCGGCGACGAGATCGAGAAGAGGTGCCGGGTGCTGTCAGGCGGCGAGAAAGCCCGCCTGGTGATGGCCAAGCTCCTGTTCGACTCCCCGAACTTCCTGGTGCTCGACGAGCCGACCAACCACCTGGATATCGCGACAAAGGAAATGCTGATCGAGGCATTGTCGCAGTATGAGGGGACGATGCTGTTCGTCTCGCACGACCGCCACTTCCTCGCCGCGCTCAGCAACCGCGTGCTGGAGCTGACGCCCGAGGGCGTCCACGCCTATGGCGGTGGCTACACCGAATATGTGGCGCGCACCGGCCAGGAAGCACCGGGCCTCCGGGGCTAGAGCGGCCCCTCTCCTCTGAGCGGAGACGGGAAGACGAGGCGATCTCATGGCGACCAAGGTCGCTAAATTGCGATGCTTCGCCAAAATCGGATGTTGATCGTCTTGCTCTAGCTTTGCTTTGCGAGGGCAGGGGCAATTTCCAGATGTTCGGCTATTTCGACACGATGCTGCGGTACTTCGAGTGCACAGGGCGCTCTTCGCGGACCCAATACTGGGTGTATACGCTGGTCTCGCTGCTCCTGCTGTTCGGCGCGCTCTATGTCGACATTGCCATGCTCGGGTACTTTCGGCCGGGCGTCAGTGGCCTGGGGCCGCTGACGCTGTTCTGCGTCTTCATCCACGTCGTGCCGAACATCACCGTGACGGTGCGGCGGCTGCATGACAGCGGGCGCTCCGGCTGGTGGTACTGGATCAGCCTGGTGCCGTTCATCGGCGGCATCTGGCTGCTGGTGCTGATGTGCTTCGGGCCCGACGGCTATGGCGCCAACGCGTACGGCGACGACCCGCGCGAGACCAGCACGTGGGCGCCCCGCGCCAAGGCCGTCCCGCTCAGCCGGGCGCAGGCGTTTGTCGCCGACATGGACGCCCGCCGACGCGCCCGCGGCCCCTGGTCGCCAAGTTCGGAAAGCTAGGTCGCGATCCCGTGCACCGGCGGCAGCGCTGCTGGCAGCTCTGTGTCGCCGAGCCGGGCCCTCAGTTCGATCTCGAGGTCGCGGCTGATCTGTGAGATCGGCACGTCGTTGGCATTGCCCTCGAACGGGTTCGAGGTGCTCTCGCCGACGAGGTCGAGCGCAAAGTACATCCAGCCGATCAGCACGCTGAACGGCACGCTCAGCCACAGCATCACCGTACCGAGCACGCCGTTAGAGCCGCCCATGGCTGCGAAGGTCGGCACCACGCCGAATGGCAGGAGCGTTGCGAAGATGACGACGAAGATGGCGCTGACCACGGCATATTGCCGGGGGTAGGGCGTGTTCTTGATCCGATCGCAGCGCGCCTGCTGGTCGTGACAATCACGCAGGAGCTTCATCAGCTCGGAATAGACCTGCGTCGGGATAGCGCTTTGCTTCAGCAACGCGTTGATTTCTTCGCCCTGCAGGTGCAGCAGCGCCAGCGCCGGCTGCGGCCGGGCCGCGATGGCATCCGCCTCCGCGCCGAGCAACGGGGCCAGCGCCTGTGGCAGCGTCGTGAGATCTTCCTGGATCTGGTAGTAGCGCCGCCGGAACGCCCGGTTGGCGCCCTGGCTCACCGTCTCCCATGGCATTGGCCGGCGCAGCGAGTAGCGCAGCGCCGTCAACCAGGCGAGGTGGCGGAGGATCACCCGGCGCGCCGCCTCCTTGTCGAGGAAATCGCAGCTCAGCGTCGCCAGCAGCCGGCTGATCGCGGCGATCTGGGCGAAGGCCTGCAACGCATCGGAGCTGCGCTGCAGCACCTGGCCGTTCTTGAACCCGGCGACCAGCGCCACGCTGGTGCCGAGCACCGCGACGATCGGCCAGGGGATTCCGAACCCGGCCAGTGGCGGCAGGCTGTAGGCCGCTACCGCCACGAGGCTGACGATCAGCACGTAGAGCGCACCGCGCCGCGACCAGACCGCAAAATCCAGCAACCGGTAGGAACGTCCGACATGCATCCGTGGCGACTCCGAGATTCGAAGTCGCCACTATGCCACGGCTTGTCGAAAGGCGATCAGCCGATCACCTTCCACTGCTCGTCGCGCGGGCCGGTGGGGCGGAAGTCGTAGCGGTCGAGCCCGAGGCCGTGCAGCGTCGCACGTTCGATCAGCGAGAACTCGGCTGGGTCGTCGCGGTTGAAGTTCATCGGGTCCTTCAGCACCACCGGCGGGTTGGTCATGAAGCGCACATTGGGCGAATGGTTGTTCGACGAAGCGTGCAGCATGTAGGGGTGGAGGATGATGAAGTCGCCGACCTCGCCGGTGACTTCGACGAACTCCTCGCACTTGTCGATCAGGTGGCCGAAGTCGAACGACGGATCGACCCCCTCCGGATGGTCGGCGAGGTAGCGCGCCACGTGCTTGATCGAGTCGGGCGCAATGAAGGTGCCGCCGCCCTTGTGGCCGACATTGGACCAGTAGACGACGGTCAACAGGCCCTGTTCGCGGCTATCGAGGAAGTGGCGGAAGAAGCTGCCATCCTTGTGCCAGCCGCCGGCCTCGGGCGAGGGCTTCATCCACGGCTTGTCGGCGCCGCGGCGGAAGTTGACGATGAAGGCATCCGACCACTCGGTAGAATCGATGGTGGTGAAATGCTGCGACTCGATCTCCATCACCTTGTGATCGATGCGGTCCTCGCCGCCGGTCACGTCGCAAAGCGCCCCCCAGGCCCTGGGCGAGATATCCTTGATCGCCGCAATGTTGTTGCGGTCCATCCAGACGATATCCTTCTTCCAGGTCGAGCGGTCGACCGGATCATAACCCAGCCGCGTATACGCCTCAGCCGTCCACTTCTTGGCCAGCTCCGGATCGAGGCAGCCTTTGACGAGCACATAGCCCTTTTCGACAAAGTGCTGCGCCTGCTCTGGAGTGAGCACCTGGAGTTTGTGAGGCATGGGATGTTCCTACGGGATGTGACAGCTCAGTCCGCGGGCGCGGTATGGTAGTATGTTAAGCACGGATTTTGCGGCGAGTGGAGCCCTGCCATTCGTCGGATAGCAGCTGATGCGTGCTTACCATCCGAAGCGTTTGGCTATCGCAGGCTCCGCCCCTGTTGAAACGCCTCCGCCACGAACTCGGCGATAAACTCGACATCCTCCGACCAGGTCTCGCGAAGCGCCGCCACCGACAGCGTTCGCGCCTCGATAGGTGGCTCCGCAGCGTAACGCACTACCCTCGCGGCGAGTTCTGGGCTGAGCAGTGCCGGGGTGATCACTGCGAAGCCGAGGCCTGCCGCCACCAGTTCAGAGATCACCGACAGCGAGTTGCAGACGCTCAGCGATTTAGGCGTCTCCCGGCCGGTATCGAACCAGGCACGGATGGTCCGTCCGATGGTCGATTGCGCCGGCTGCGTGAAGATCGCCTCGTCTATGAGGTCCGCCGGATGCAGCACCTGGCCGGCCAGCCGATGACCTACCGGGCCCACCCAAGCGAGATCGATCTGCCCCAGCGCCCGCGATATGGCGCCTTCCACATTGGTGCTGTCGTTGCTGATCACCACGTCGAGCTGGCGCTCTTCGAGCTGCCGGATCAAAGCGGCGCCCACGTCAACTGCCAGTTCGACCCGCAGTTGCGGCCGCCGCAGCTTCAGCGCCCCGATCAGCCCAGGCAGCGCCAGGTGCGCCACCGTCTCCACCACGCCGAGGCGCAGCAGCCCGCGGAGCTTTCCCGACCCGGCCTCGTCATGGATCTCGCGCGCCAGCGTCAGCATCTGTTCGGCCTGGTTCTGGATGGCTCGGCCCGCTTCAGTCAGTCGGGCCCGGCCGCCCGAACGGTCGAACAGCGCCGTCCCCAGTTCCAGTTCGAGCTCGCGGATGCGACCGGAGACCGATGGCTGCGTAACGTTGAGCTGCCGCGCCGCGGCGTGAAAGCTGCCCAGCCGGCTGATCCAGTAGAAGGTTTCGATCTGGGCGAGGGTCAGGCGCATGATAGGCAAAGCCTATCAGTCTGGCGCCAACTATCAATTGGAACTGATCGCTCGCACCTGACTAGACTTCGTCCACTGTTCGAGACGGAGATCAGCCTTGGCCTATCGCGTTGGCATCGATATCGGCGGCACCTTTACCGACATCGCCTTGGTCGACGCCGCCGGCACGGTGTCGATCCGCAAGGTGGCGTCGACGCCGGACGACTACAGCCGCGGCATTGCCGACGGGCTCGCGGCACTGATCGGCGAGCTCGGCATCGTGCCGGGCGAGATCACCGCCATCGTCCACGCCACCACCGTCGCCACCAACACCATCCTCGAGTTCAAGGGCGCCCGCACCGGGCTTGTTACCACGCGCGGTTTTCGCGACGTGCTGGAACTGCGGCGCTTGCGCATCCCGGTGCTCTACGACCTGCAATATGACAAGCCTCCGCCGCTGGTGCCGCGCCAGCGCCGGGTCGAGATCAGCGAGCGGATGAGGCCCGACGGCACGGTTCGCGTGCCGCTTGATGAGACCGAGGTCCGTAACGCCGCCCACCGCTTCCGCGCCGCGGGCATCGAGTCGGTGGCGATCAGCTACCTGCACGCCTATGCCAACCCGGAGCACGAGATCCGCACCGAGGCGATCCTGCGTGAGGAACTCGGCGACAGCGTCTACTTCACTCGCGGCTCGGAAATCCTGCCCGAGATCCGCGAGTACGAGCGCACTTCGACCGCGGTGGTGAACGCCTATGTCGGTCCGGTGATCCGTTCCTATGCCGATGCGCTGGCCGGCCGGCTCGCCGCCATCGGTGTCACCGCGCCGATCGAGATGATGCATTCGGGCGGCGGCATCATGCGGCTCGCCGCATCGGTGAAGCGCGCCGCCTCGCTGGTCGAATCGGGCCCGGCCGCCGGCGTCATCGCCTGCGCCCGGCTGGTGCGCGGCGAGGGGCGGGGGGCCAACATCATCTCGTTCGACATGGGCGGCACCACCGCCAAGGCAGCGCTGATCGAGAACGGCGAAGCGGCTCGCACCGACGAGTACGAAGTGGGCGCCGGCATCAACCTCTCCAGCAAACTGGTGAAGGGCGGCGGTTATCCGATCAAGATGCCGTTCATCGACGTGTCGGAGATCGGCGCCGGCGGCGGCAGCCTTGTGGCGCTGGACCGGCAAGGGCGCGTCACCGTCGGGCCGGAAAGCGCCGGCGCCATGCCGGGTCCGGTCGCCTATGGCCGCGGCGGTACGCGCGCCACCCTGACCGACGTGTTCGTCACGCTCGGCTATATCAACGACACGACGCTCGCCGGTGGCAGCATCGCCGTCGATGCCGAGGGGGCGCGCAACGCGCTCCGCACCCAGATCGCCGAGCCACTTGGCCAGGATCTGCTGACCACTGCGCGGGGCGTGCTGACGCTTGCGGTTTCGACCATGACCCGGGCGGTGAAAGCCGTTTCCACCTATCGCGGTCGCGACCCGCGCGATTTCAGCCTCGTCGCCTTCGGCGGCAATGGCCCGGTGGTCGCTGCCGATATCGCCGCGGCGCTGGGCATCCGCCACATTATCGTGCCGGTGGCCGCCGGCGTGTTCAGTGGTTCGGGGCTGCTGCGCTCCGATGTGGAGCAGGAGTTCGTGCAGCCGCTGCTGGCCGACACCGTGGCGATCAGCCCCGCGATGCTGGCCGACCTGAAGGCCGAGTTGAGTATCCGGGCCCGGGCAGCGCTCGCTGCCGATGCTTACGATGCCGCCAGCGCCGAGTTCCGCTACAGCGCCGATCTCCGCTATTTCGGCCAGGCCTATGAGTTGAACATTGCCGACCGAACCGGCGAGGTCGCTGACCTAGTCGAGGGCTTCCACACCGAGCACGAGCGCACCTATGGCCACCGCTCCAGCGCCGATCCGGTGCAACTGGTGAACCTTCGCCTTACCGTGCGTGTACCCGTCGCTTCGGAGATCGTGCGCTACGCGCCGGCCCCGGCATTCGAACGACGCGGCCGGCTGGTGGCCTTCGGCGCCACGCCGGTAATGACCCCGGTGATCGGCCGCGAGGCGCTGGGCTTGAGCCTGCGGCCCGGGCCCTTCATCATCGAGGATTACGACTGCACCTGCGTGATCCCACCAAATGCGTCCGCTCGGCTCGATGCGGCCGGCAATATCGAAATCGAGGTTAGCCAGCCATGAGCCGCGTCGATCCCATCACCCTCGAGGTCATCCGCAACGGCCTGGCTTCGATCGCCGACGAAATGGCGCTGATCGTCATGCGCAGCGCCTATTCCCCCGTAGTGCGCGACATCATGGATTACTCGACGGCGCTCTGCGACCCCCAGGGACGGGTGATCGCCCAGGGACTGACGCTGCCGATCCAGCTCTGCTCGTTCCCGCGCGTCATGCGCTTCATCGAGCAGAAGTTCGGCGCCGACCTGAGCCCCGGCGACGTGCTGATCACCAACGACCCCTACAGCGCCGGTGGCCAGCACCTCCCTGATATCTACGTGATCAAGCCGATCTTTCAGGGGACGGCGCTCGCCGGCTATGCGGCGACCGTCGCCCACCATACCGATCTCGGCGGCATCGTGCCCGGGAGCGTTGCGATCTATGCCACCGAGATCCAGCAGGAGGGGCTGCGGCTGCCGCTGCTGAAGCTCTACGCCGCGGGCGAGCCCAATGCGACGCTGTTCGAGCTGATCCAGTCCAACACCCGCCAGCCGGTGGAGGTGCTGGGCGATTTGCGGGCGCAGATTGCTGCCTGCACCACCGCCGAGCGCGGCCTGCTGCAGCTGGTCGAGCGCTATGGCGCCGCCGAGCTGGCGCTCTATACCGAGGCGTTGCACGCGCATGCCGAACAGATGATGCGCGATACCATCCGCGAGCTGCCTAACGGCGTCTATGTCGGCGAGGATTACCTCGACGGCATCGGCGAGGCGCCCGAGCCGATCCGCATCCGGGCCACCGTGACCGTCATGGATGACAGCATCGACATCGACTTCGAGGGCACCTCGGGCCAGGTGGCGGCGAGCATCAACTGCCCGATTTCGCTCCCCGAGTCCGCCGCCTTCACTGCCATCCGCTGTCTGTCGCGCCGCGATATCCCCAATTGCGATGGCTACCTGAAGCCGATCACCGTCCGGGCGCCCGAGGGGTGCCTGCTCAACCCGGTCTACCCGGCCGCCTGTGGGGCGCGCGGCGTCGTCGGCTATCGGGTGTTCGACACCATCATGCAGGCCTTGGCCCAGGTGGTGCCCGAACGCGCCATTGCCGGCTCGGAAGGCGGGCCGTTCCTGATGGCGGCGGGCGGCACGTACCAGGGCCGACAATATGTACTTAACGAGATGCTGGTGGGCACCTGGGGGGCGCGTGCCGACCGCGACGGCATCGAGGGGATCTCCAACCCGGCGGCCAACCTCTCCAACCAGCCGATCGAGATGATCGAGGCCGAGATGCCTGTCGAAGTCCTGCGCTACGGCTTCGTTACCGATTCCGGTGGGGCAGGGCGCCATCGCGGCGGCCTCGCCTTCACCCGTGAGTTCAGGTTCCTGCAGCCCACCGGTTTCAACCTGCGCGGCGATCGTCGCGACCACCCGCCCTACGGGCTCGAAGGCGGCGGCACCGGCGGCCCATCGGCGCATGTGCATATCGGCGCTGACGGCAGCGAAAAGCTGCTCCCCACCATGCCGATGCGTGGGTTCGCCGCTGCTGCCGGCGATGTGTTCCGCCTCGTCGGGGCAGGGGGCGGCGGCTATGGCGACGCGCTCGAACGCGAACCCGAGCGGGTGCTGGCCGATGTGGTAGCCGAGAAGGTCAGCATCGATGGCGCGGCGCGCGACTACGGCGTCGTCATCGGCGACGATCTCGGGCTCGACCTCGGCGCCACGCAAAGCCTCCGCGCCGCGCGCCGCGCCGGAGTGGCGCGATGAAACGCGGGGTCGCCGGTCTCAACGAGACGCTGATCGGACTGCCCGGCAGCCGCGCGCAACTCGAAACGCCGGCGCTGCTGCTCGATGCCGAGCGCTTCGAGACGAGCCTCGATCGCCTGGCGCAACTGGCCCGGCTCTCCGGCATGGGGCTGCGCCCGCACGCCAAATCGCACAAATGCGCAGCGATCGCCGAGCGCCAGATGGCGGCCGGTGCACTGGGCATCGCCTGTGCCAAGACTGGGGAACTGCTGGCCCTGTTCGAGGCGGGGCTGACGAAACTGATGCTGACTGCGCCGGTGTCGAGCCGGTTGAAGATCGACCGGTTGACCGCCGCTGCGGCACGTGGGCTTGAGCTGATCGTGGTGGTCGACCGGCTGGAGTTGGTCGCGGCGTTCGGGGCGTCGGCCCGCGCCGCCGGCACGCATGTCGCGGTGCTGGTCGATTGCGACACCGGGCTCGGCCGCACCGGGGTGACCGCGGCGGAGGAGGCGGTTGCCCTGGCTCGCGCCATTGCGACCGAGGCTGGGCTCGTCTATGCCGGAGTGCAGGCCTATGCCGGTAAGGTGCAGCACGTCTTCGACCACCAGGAGCGCCGCGCCGCCAACCACCTCGCCAACGCGGCGCTCACGCCCATCCTCGTTGGCCTTCGCGCCGCCGGGCTGGCGCCGGAGATCGTCAGTGGTGGCGGCACCGGCAGCCACCTCCTGGATTTCGAGGATGGCATCCTCACCGAAGTGCAGGCCGGCTCCTACGTGCTGATGGACGAAGGCTACCGCCCGGTGGATGTCCACGGCACTGGCGAGCCGGTATTCGATTTCGCCATGCTGGTGCTGGTCAGCGTCATCGGCCACAGCGCCAATGGCGAGGCGATCACCGATGGCGGCTCAAAGAGCTTCGCCGTCGACGGCCCGCCACCGCGCGTCTATCGCGATGGCGTCGAAATCGGCACCATCGCCTGGGCCGGCGACGAGTTCGGCCGGGTGAAGACCTACGACGGCATCGCCCCACCACCGGCCGGCGCTCGGCTCGAATGCACCGTGCCGCATTGCGACCCGACGGCGAACCTGCACGATTTTATCCACGTGGTACGCGGCGAGAGGTTGGAAGCGATCTGGCCGATCGAGGCGCGCGGGTTGTCGGATTAAGCGGGCGGAACGGGCGCGGCAAGGCGTCCCCGCAGCACCTTGATGATCGCACTGTGCTGCTTGTCGCCTAACCCAAGATCCCGAGCGCGCGCGAACAGAGCGGCGGCAAGTCGCGCAAACTCGGCCTCCGCGCCGGTAGCGTCGGCGAGTTCAGCGAGCCAGCGTAGGTCTCCGGCTATGGTCTTTACCGTGCTCTCTGCCTCGTCAAACGCTTCTGTGGCTATGGCACGCCCCATGCGTTGCATATCGGTCGCGAGGATCGGCCCCATGCTCGCCAGCATGTCGCCAAGCATCGCCGGATCGAGACCTTCAGTCTCTAGTAGCGCGGCACCCTGGGCAAAGCCGATCCAATGCCCAGCGAAGTAGGCCAATCCGGCGTTGGCGTAGGCTTTGGCGTGGCCGGCATCTGGCCCGACATGCGTTAGCTGGCCGCCCAGCAGGTCGAGAAGCGGACGCGCTGCTGCAAAATCGTCGGCGTTTCCGGCGAGGGTGAATGAAGCATCAGGTGAGCCGACCTGCCGTGGCCAGGCGCCGATGGCGCCGTCGAGATACCGCCCTCCGGCCTGGCGAACCTTGGTCTCCAAAGCTCGGGCCTGCGCCGGTGTTCCCGAAGCGAACTGGACGATGAGCCTGCCGTGGAGGGCACGCGTTGTGCCCTCGAACAGCGCCATCGTTGCAGGGTAGTCGCTCACGCAGAGCAGCGCAGCCGGGCTCGCCTCGATGGCCGCACCAGCAGAGACGGCGGCCGTTGCTCCCCGCTCGACCAGCGGCGTCACCCTGGCGTCACTGCGGTTCCACACCGTCACAGCCAGGCCCGCTGCAAGCAGGGCCCGTGCAATCGCGCTGCCCATATCGCCCAGGCCAATGACACTCAAATCGCTCATTCTTGACGCTCCATCACCAGAAAACTACAATACGTAAGTTACATAATGTAGGTTAACGCGAGAGGCAAGTGGGGATGGCACGGCTGAGCAAGGAGGATCGTCGCCAGCAACTGCTCGACGTCGCCCTGAAGATCGTTCGAGAGGAGGGTGCCGATGCGCTGACGCTGGTCTCGCTCGCGCTACGCGCCGATGTCAGCAGACCGGTGACCTACGAGCATTTCGGCACGCGGCCCGGCCTTCTGCTGGCCCTCTACGAGAGGCTCGAACGCGCCTATGTCGACGCTTTGCGCGAGGCCCTGGCCGCCGCGCCCCGCTCGCTCCCCGCCCTGGCGGCGCTGATGAGTTCGGCCTATTTCGGCTGCCTCATCGACGCCGGAGTGGAGGGGCCGGCCCTGTCGGCTGCCCTGCAGGGCAGCGAAGAGATGGCCGCCCAACAGCTTGTGATGCGCGACGAGTATGTCGAGGTGATGCAAGGCGAATTGCAGCCATTCGCCGACATGCCCGCCGACATGCTTCGCCTGTGTTGCATCGGCCTGCTCGGCGCCGCCGAAGCGATGGCGCGCGAGCAGCAGGGCGGGCGCGTTGAACTCGACGCGGCCACTCGAGCCTTCACTAGGCTGATCGAGCGCGCCGTCGAACGGCCCGTGGGCTGATCACGCCAACGCATCCGCGGGCAGCCCCGTCCGCCTCGGAGGCAAACTAGCCCCCTTGACACCGCCACCCCGCCACCCCCATAACTCCGCACCTGATCTTTGGAGCACGATCCGTGCAGAAGCTTATCGTAGTAGTGGGGCGCATCGAGCACGTGGGGTAAATCCCTGCGAGGGTCGGTGCGCTCGTTCGAAGGTCCCTAACGGGGCCTTTTTTGTTGCCGAATTTCCGCCGTGACGGCGCGTTGCGAATGAAAGACCGGGTGAGCCCGGGGGAGTATGAGAAAAATGGCCGAGCAGATGACAGGCGCGGAGATGGTGATCCAGGCCCTGGTCGATAACGGGGTGGAGCACATCTTCGGCTATCCCGGCGGGGCAGCGTTGCCGATCTATGATGCGATGTTCCAGCAGGACAAGGTGCAGCACATCCTCGTCCGCCACGAGCAGGGCGCGACGCACATGGCCGAGGGTTATGCGCGTTCGACCGGCAAGGTCGGCGTCGTGCTGGTGACCTCTGGTCCGGGGGCAACCAACGCCGTCACCGGCCTCACCGACGCGCTGATGGACTCGATCCCCTTGGTCTGCATCACGGCACAGGTGCCGACGACGCTGATCGGCTCGGACGCCTTCCAGGAATGCGACACGGTCGGCATCACCCGCTCGTGCACCAAGCACAATTACCTGGTCAAGAACGTCAACGACCTGCCGCGGGTCATGCACGAGGCGTTCCACATCGCCAATTCGGGCCGCCCCGGTCCGGTGCTGGTCGATATCCCCAAGGACGTGCAGTTCGCGCTCGGCACCTATCTCGGCATCGACGAGATCGGGCCGAGCCGCCACAAGAGCTACCATCCCGCCACAGCTGGTGACAGTAAAGCCATTGAACTCGCCGTCGATATGATGCTGAAGGCCGAGCGGCCGATCTTCTATACCGGCGGTGGCATCATCAACTCGGGCCCGGAAGCCTCCGAGAAGCTGCGCGAGCTGGCCGAACTGACCGGTTTCCCGGTGACCTCGACCCTGATGGGGCTGGGCGCCTTCCCGGGCTCCAACCCGCAGTGGATGGGGATGCTCGGCATGCACGGCACCTACGAAGCCAACATGGCGATGCATGACTGCGATCTGATGATCAATATCGGGGCGCGGTTTGACGACCGGATCACCGGGCGCATCGATGCGTTCTCGCCGGGCTCGACCCGCATTCACGTCGATATCGACCCGTCTTCGATCGGCAAGAACGTCCGCACAGATCTCGCCATCGTCGGCGATAGCGGGCTGGTTATGGAAGAGATGGTCCGCATCTGGCGCACCAAGACCAACCAGCCGCGCACCGAGGCGATCGCGCCGTGGTGGGAGCAGATTGAAGGCTGGCGCAGTAAGCACTCGCTGGGCTTCAAGAACTCGACCACCACGATCAAGCCGCAGCACGCCATCCAGCGCCTCTACCAGGCGACCAAGGGGCGGGATGTCTACATCACCACCGAAGTCGGCCAGCACCAGATGTGGGCGGCGCAGCATTTCCCGTTCGAAATGCCGAACCGCTGGATGACCTCGGGTGGCCTCGGCACCATGGGCTACGGCCTGCCGGCGGCAGTCGGCGTGCAGGTGGCGCACCCGGATGCGCTGGTCATCGACATTGCCGGCGAGGCGAGCGTGCAGATGACCATGCAGGAGCTCTCGACGGCGGTGCAGTACCGCCTGCCGATCAAGGTGTTCATCCTCAACAATGAGCGGATGGGCATGGTCAGGCAGTGGCAGGACCTGCTGCATGGCGGGCGCTATGCACACTCCTACAGCGAGAGCCTGCCCGATTTCGTCAAGCTAGCCGAAGCTTATGGCGGCAAGGGCATCCGCTGTTCCGATCCGGCGCTGCTCGATGCGGCCATCCAGGAGATGCTCGATTACGACGGCCCGGTGCTGTTCGATTGCCTGGTCGAAAAGCACGAGAACTGCCTGCCGATGATCCCGTCGGGCAAGCCGCACAACGAGATGATCCTGCCCGATTTCGAGGACGATATCGGCGCGGTGATCGACGAAAAAGGCCGGCAGCTGGTTTGAGTTAGGGCCGCCTCCACCCAAGTCATTCCCACGGAAGCGGGAATCCATCGCGCCGCAAGCGCGAAACGAGAGATGGATCCCCGCCTGCGCGGGGATGACGCCGGTGGAGGAGGACCTCAAGAGAGGGTACGAAAGTCATGAACGCACATTTGCAGCCGAGCGGTTCGGCATACTTCCTCGCCGCAGAAACCCAGGTTCCGGAGCGGCACACGCTGAGCGTGCTGGTCGATAACGAACCGGGCATTCTCGCCCGGATCGTCGGGCTGTTCGCCGCCCGCGGCTACAACATCGACAGTCTCACGGTCTCAGAGACCGAGCACGAGAAGGGTCTAAGCCGTATCACCGTGGTTACGGTTGCGACGCCCAAGGTGCTGACCCAGATCAAGCTGCAGCTCGAGCGGCTGATCCCGGTGCACCGGGTGCATGACCTCACCAGCGAGGGCAAATCGCTGGAGCGCGAGCTGGCGCTGATCAAGGTCGGCGGCTCGGGCGAGCCGCGCGCCGAGGCGCTGCGCCTCGCCGATGCGTTCCGCGCCCAGATCGTCGATGCCACCACCGAGAGCTTCGTCTTCGAGGTGACCGGCAAGCCATCGAAGATCGACAGCTTTATCGCACTGATGGTGCCGCTGGGGCTGATCGAGGTGGTGCGCACCGGGCTCGCCGCGATCTCGCGTGGGCCGGAAGGCATGTGACAGAACCGGGGCGGAAACTCCGCCCCGGCTTCCCGCTCAGTCGAGCGGGATCAGTTCGGCCATGCTGCCGATGTCGTGACCACCCCGGCCGGTGGCCACCGCCTTTTGCAACAGCCGCTGCATCGGCTCGATCAGGTCGGTCGAGAGTTTTCGCGCCCGGCTGGCATCGATCAGGTTGACATAGGCGGCGTCCTGCATGGCGAGGTTGGAGGCGACGTTGCGGCCGTAATCGGCAGCATCGATCTGCCGCGCCATCTCGGGCAGGCTCGCTTGCATTGCCGTGAGCCAGGCCTGCGCCATCTCGACGAAGTCGGCTGCCGCAATCCCGTCGGCCCGGAGCAGCGCAGTGCCCTGCAGGTAGCCGCCGAACATGCCGTACATCGCGGTGAGCAGCGCCAGGTCGTAGAGCGCTGCGTGGCCGGGGTCGCCTCCGAGATAGCGGCTGGAGCCGAAGCTCGCCAGAACGTCGTGCGCAGTCGCCTGGGCGGCCGCTGAGCCGCTGGTGAGGATCAGCGTCTCTGGTCGGCCGATCATCGGCGGAATGGCCATGATGCCGCCATCGAGGTAGTCGGCGCCTTCCGCTTCGGCCCATGCCGCCAGCCCGCGCGCCTGCTCCGGCGTGCCGTTGGTGAGATTGAGAATGGTCTTGCCGCGGAGCGTCGCGCCCGCGGCGTCGAGCACGGCGCGCACCGAGGGATAGTCGAGCAGGCAGATGACGATGAGGTCGGTCGTGGCGATTGCGCTGCTGCTGTCCGCTGCGGCGGTGGCTCCCTGCGCCACCAGCGGCTCGGCACGCGTCGGCGTGCGGTTCCACACCGTGACATCGAGGTTCGCGGCGAGGGCGGCGCGGGCGAGCGCACTGCCCATCGCGCCGAGGCCGAGGAAGGTGATCTTTCGGGTCATCTGCTGCTCCATTGCTTGGTGCCGCAGAAGGTAGGTCTGGCTTTCTTTCCCGCAAGAACCTACAATAAAGTCAGGTACTTACCAAAAAGTCAGTAGGAGCTGAGAGATGCAGCAGGTTCCCTATGTCTGCGGGCTAGCCCCGGCGATCGATGTGATCAGCGGCAAGTGGAAAGCCCTGTTGCTCTGGGCCATCGCCGAAAAACCCTGCCGCTTCGGCGAGCTGAAGCGCGCCGTTCCCGGCATCACCGAGAAGATGCTGATCCAGCATCTGCGCGAACTCGAGGCCGACGGCATCGTGCACCGCGAGGTGTTCCACGAGATTCCACCCAAGGTGGTGTATTCGGCGACCGAACTGGGCGCTTCGCTCAACAAGGCGCTGGAGCCGCTGGGCGCCTGGGGGGATGCGCATATCACCGAGATCAGCGCGAGGCGGCAGCGCAAGGCATCGGCGATTTCGCACGGCTCGGAAAGCATGTAGAAGGGCAGGGGCCGGGAGCGATCCCGGCTTTTCTTCGAGGGGAAGTCACCAGTGTCGTTCGCATCGCACCCGTTTCGCGGGCCCTTGTTCATGGTCATCGCGACCTGTTCGTATGTGATCAACGACACGCTGATGAAACTCGCGACCGAGGGCCTGCCGCCCTACCAGGTGCTGATGCTGCGCGGTTGCGCCGGCCTCATCTGGGGGCTGCCGCTGATGCTGGTGCTGGGCTATGGCCGGCAGTTGCCGCTGGTGTTCGAGCGGCGGGTCTTGGCGCGTAACCTCGCCGAGACCGTGGCGATCCTCTGCTACGTCGTGGCGCTCGCCAACATGCCGATCGCCGATGCCTCGGCGCTGGGGCAGATCACCCCGCTGCTGGTGCTGCTCGGCGCCTCCATCCTGTTCCGCGAACGGATCGGCGGAGTGCGGATGGCGCTGATCGGTATCGGCTTCATCGGCGCCATCATGGTGGCGCAGCCGACCATGCAGGGGATCTCGATCTATGCCGTGCTGGCGCTGGCCAATGCGGTGCTCTGTGCGGTGCGCGATCTCGCCGGGCGGCGGATCGCAGCCGAGGTGCCGGGGATGATCGTCGCCATGTCGGCCATTATTGTCGTCCTGCTCGGGGCAGCGGCGATGCACCTCGCGACCGAGCAATGGGTGGTGCCCCAGACGCACCACCTGCTGTTGCTCGCCGGCGCCGGGCTGTTCCTGATCTTCGGTCACTTCTTCATCTTCATGGCCTACCGCGTCGGGCCGACCGGCGTCGTCGCGCCGTTCTACTACTTCTTCACCTTCTGGGCGGTGCTGTCGGGCTTGGTGGTGTTCGGGCAGTTCCCGAACCTCCTCGCCATCAGCGGCATCGTGCTGGTGGTGGCCGCCGGCCTTACCATCGTGGTGCTCGATGAGCGCAAGCGCCGGCTGGTGCCGGTGGCGTGATGCCGGCCCGCGCCGCGCGAGGCCATCTCCGCCGCTGATCGGGCTCATCAAAACGTTCGATTGGCCGGCTGGCGTCCGATGCGGTAAGCCTCGGCCCCGTTCTGCCGAGGTCCCGCGATGACTCATCTCAGCGTCAATCTCAATGCCGTCGCCATGCTGCGCAACCGGCGCTCCGTGCCCTGGCCGAGCGTTGTCGGTATTGCTCGCATCGCGCTCGATGCCGGTGCCGACGGCATCACCGTGCATCCGCGGCCCGACGAGCGGCACATCCGGCGCACCGACGTGTTCGAGCTGGTGACCCTGCTACGCCAGGATTATCCGGGCCGCGAGTTCAACATCGAAGGCTACCCGACCGAGGATTTCCTCACCCTGGTCGAGCGCGCCGCGCCGGACCAGGTGACGTTCGTGCCCGACGATCCCCTGCAATCGACCTCGGATCACGGCTGGAACATCGAGGCCAATCGCGCCGTGCTGACCCCGGCGATCTCGAGGATGAAGAAGGCCGGCATCCGGGTGTCGCTGTTCATCAATGCCGACCCCGCGGCGCCGGCGGCGGCGGCCAATGTCGGGGCGGATCGGGTCGAGCTCTATACCGGCCCCTATGGCGGGTCGCTGAGGCCGGAGGTGCAAGCCGTGCACCTCGATGCGCTACGCGAGACCGCGGATGCGGCCCGCGCCGCCGGTCACAACGCACGGCCGGGGCAGGGTGGGTTGCTGGTCAATGCCGGACACGACCTCAACCTCGTCAACCTGCCGCCGCTGAAGCACGCGATCCCCGACCTCGCCGAGGTCTCGATCGGCCATGCGATCACTGCGGACGCGCTGATCTATGGCATGGCCGAGACGGTGCGGCACTACAAGATCGCCTGCGCCTGATGGCTGCGCATGTCGCCCGAAAGTGGGTGCCGGCTTCGGGACAGAGATATGCGTGAAAACAAAAGCTAAGGCGCAGAGAGCGAATCTGAAAGATCGCGACGCGCTTTAGGGCCGGCCGCGGAAAGTGAAGGTGTGGTCCTCGCAGAGGCGGGCCCGGTAGGAGTATTCCTTGCCGGCGGTCGACAGCAGTTTCAGATCGACCACGCATTTGTCGACGCCGTCCTCGAGCATGAACTGCATATTGCCCTTTGGTTCGATGGTTTTGCCGCGCAGCCGCTCGGCGCCCCAGTCGGTGCCCATGATCTCGATATAGAGTTTGTCGATGGTCACCGTCGAAGCGTTCTTCACCCAGAGCCGCAGCGGCGGCCCGGCCGCTGCAGTGGTCGCGAACAACGTCATGGCGAGCACGGCCGTGGCGACTAGCTTCATCTCAAATCCCCCAAAACAATGGGCGGACACTGATCTGGCTACGTGCAAGGCGCAACCGCGACAACCAGGCGTGGTGAACGCCGCAGCCCAACTGGGCGCTTTCGCGCATATGTTAACGGGCAACCTGCGGTCGGCCGTCAAATCCGACTTAACTACCGCCATTGCCGCTTATTTCGCTTCAACGGTGGATGGACCAAGTTGGAGCCTTTCACGGATTGGGCGGGTTGCCATATGGCTTTGAGAGCAGTTGCATACGAGCAGGCGATGAGCGACCCGATCAACGAAGCCCTGGTGCTCTATACCGGTTTCGGCAACTCGCCGTTCCCGCGGGCCAAGACCCCGCATCTGGTGCAGCGTTTCGGTGAAGCCGAAGGCACTGAGTTGAAGCAGCGCATCCTCGGCCTGCTCGAGGAGCTGCAGCAGCCCGTCGACGGGCTGGAGAAGCGCTCCAAGAAAAGCCTCACCGAGCGCGCCATCGAGCAGCTGCAGCCCAAGCACCCTGAGCTGGATGAGTCCGGGCTCAAGGCGCTGGCCTGGACTTATTCGTTCGGCCTGCGCTGACACGCTTCCGTTATCGGTTGTTCGATAATCGCGAACGCTGCATTTCGCGCCCGGTGCGAATGGGCAGCGTTGGCCGACGCACGCCCGACCCCGGGTCGCGAAACCGAAGGAACTGCTTCACTCACAACGCTGTAACCCCACGAACAGGGATGTAACCGGGGCTGGATTGTGTGCCTTCGCTTCATCGAGGTGCCTGCTTGTGCGGTACCACCTTGGGCACTTATTTGCCGCTAGTCACATTTTGATACTGGAGTGCAGCAAATGTCCAAACCCAAGATTGCCGTGATCATCAGCTCGATCCGCCCGACCCGCTTCGGCGACAAGCCGGCCAGCTGGATTGCCGGCCACGTCGCCGCCCGCGGCGATGTCGAAGTGGAGATCGTCGACCTGAAGGATTACCCGCTTCCGCTGTTCGATGCGGCCGCGTCCGACTTCTGGATGCCGACCCCGAACGAGATCGCCGCCAAGTGGCAGGCCAAGCTCAACGAGTTCGACGGCTACATCGTCGTTACCGCCGAGTACAACCGCTCGATCACCGGCGCGCTGAAGAACGCCATCGACTGGGCCTATAAGCCCTTCATGAAGAAGGCCGTGGCCTTCGTCGGCTACGGTTCGGTCGGCGGCGCCCGTGCTATCGAGCACCTGCGCAACATCATGGTTGAGCTGCAGGCCGTCCCGGTCCGTCACGCCGTCCACATCGGTGGCTCGGACTTCATCCCCATCATGATGGGCCAGAAGAGCTGGGACGACACCAAGGCCAATTTCGACTTCTTCGTGCCCGAGATGCTCGACAACCTGATCTGGTGGACCAACGCTACCCGCAATGCCCGCCAGGCTGACGCGGCTGCCGCGGCTGCCGCGGCCAAGGCCGCCTAAGGTCTGAGACCGCTTGGGCGTTCATCGTTTCGATGAACGCCTCCAGCTCACTGACCTGGGCGGGAAGCGCTTCAGTCTTCCGGGGTTCTCCTCCTTTCGCACCCCGGTCGGGGGCGGCGCTTCCCATGGCGCCGCCCCTTTTCCGTTGTCGTGCCCACGCAAATCCGCATAACTGTCCATCAGCAAATGCGAGCCTCGGCGGAATTTGACCGTTGAGTGCGCCGGTGGTCGGGTGTAGACAGCCGCCCACCCGATAACAGGGTGAGCGAAGGGCATATGACCCAGACCACTTCGTCCGGCGTGACGGCCGGCGCCACGGCGACCGAACAAACCGGCCACGCCACAGGCAAGCTACCCCTTATCATTCTCGGCGCCCTGGGCGTCGTCTTCGGCGATATCGGCACCAGCCCCCTCTATGCCTTCCGCGACACACTGCACGCGGCCGGTGGCTCTCCGAATGAGCCCGAGGTGCTCGGGCTGCTGTCGCTGATCGTCTGGTCGCTGACCATGGTGGTCACGGTCAAGTACGTGATCTTCGTGCTGCGCGCCGACAACAAGGGCGAAGGCGGCACCCTGTCGCTGATGACCCTCGCCAGCAACGCCTTCGCCAAGCGGCCGGCCTGGATCCTCGGGCTCGGCATCGTCGGCGGTGCGCTGTTCCTCGGTGATGCGATCATTACGCCGGCCATCTCGGTGCTCTCGGCAGTCGAAGGCCTCGAGGTGGTGGAGCCGCGGCTTACCCCCTGGGTGGTGCCGATGACGGTGGTGATCATCATCGGGCTGTTCATGGTGCAGCGTTTCGGCACGGCGCGGGTATCGACGGTGTTCGGGCCGGTGATGGCCATTTGGTTCGTTGTCCTTGGCGGCACCGGTCTGCTGCATATCGCCGATGCGCCGCAGGTGCTGATGGCGCTGAACCCGGCGCATGGCATCACCTTCCTCTACACCCATGCCGGCATCTCGATCGTGGTGCTGGGGGCGGTGTTCCTGTCGGTGACGGGCGCCGAGGCTTTGTATGTCGACCTCGGGCATTTCGGCCGCCGGCCGATTATCCTCGCCTGGCTGCTGCTGGTGTTCCCAGCCCTGCTGCTCAACTATTTCGGGCAGGGCGCCTTCGTCCTCAGCCACCCGCACGAGGTGGTCAACCCGTTCTTCGAAATGCAGGCCGACTGGGCCCGTTTGCCGATGGTGGGCCTGGCAACGCTCGCCACCGTCATCGCCAGCCAGTCGGTCATCACCGGCGCCTATTCGCTGGTTCGCCAGGCCATGCACTTGAACCTCCTGCCGCGCCTCGAAGTGCGCCACACCTCCGAGGAGGTGGCCGGGCAGATCTTCATGCCGCAGGTCAACTTCCTGCTCTTGATCTGCGTCGTGCTGCTGGTCGTCGGTTTCCGCTCGTCGACGGCGCTGGCGGCCGCCTACGGCATCGCGGTGACCGGCGAGATGCTGGTGACGGCCGTGCTGCTGTTCATCGTCATGTGGCGGCTGTGGAAGTGGAGCCTCATCGTCGCGGTGGTGGTGATCGCCCCGCTGCTGGTGATCGACACCAGTTTCTTCATCGCCAACGCCGCAAAATTCTCGCAGGGCGGCTGGGTGCCGGCCGTGGTCGCGACGCTGATCGCCTCGATGATGACGATCTGGATCTGGGGCCGCCGCCGGCTGGCCGAAAAGACCCGGCGTGACGAGGTGCCGCTCGAGTTCCTGGTCGAAAACCTCGCCAAGAAGAAGCCGACCATCGTCCCCGGCACAGCGGTGTTCCTCACCTCCGACATCGAGGGCGCGCCGACGGCGCTGCTGCACAGCCTCAAGCACTATAAAGTGTTGCACGAGCACAACGTCATCCTGACCGTGGTCACCTCGGATCGGCCGCGTGTCGCCGACGAGGAGAAGATCAGGATCGATGCCTATAACGACCTGTTCTACCGCGTGGTGGTGACCTTCGGTTACATCGAGACGCCGAACATCCCCAAAGCACTGGCGCTGGCTCGCAAGCTCGGCTGGAAGTTCGACATCATGTCGACGTCCTTCTTCCTGTCGCGCCGCTCGTTGAAGCCGTCGCTGAAGGGTGGCGCGCCGCTCTTCCTCGACCGGATCTTCATCGGTCTCGCCCGTAACGCCACCGACGCAACGGAATACTTCCATATTCCTACCGGCCGTGTGGTTGAAATCGGCACGCAGGTGGTGATCTAGTCCGTCCTCGGGTACCCTGGGGACGCGAGACTGCTGAAATCACTTGATATTGCGATCGCGGGCGCTGGCCCGGGCGGACTGGCTGCGGCGCTGCTGCTGAGCCGCGCCGGCCATCGCGTCCGGCTGTTCGAGCGCTTCGAGACGCCACGCCCGCTCGGTTCGGGCTTGATGCTGCAGCCCACCGGCCTCGCCGTGCTGGCGGCACTTGGCCTTTATCCCGAGATCGCCGCGCTCGGCTCGCGAGTCGAGCGGCTGATCGGCACCGACGCGCAGAGTGGCCGGGTGGTGCTCGACGTGAGCTATCGCCCCCTCGGCCCCGATGTGCACGCCATCGCCGTCCACCGCGCGGCGCTGTTCAATGTGCTGCATGACGCCGTGGTGGCCGAGCGTCTGCCGATCCGCACCGGCTTCGCCATCGAGGCGCTGGAGCGCGCCGGTGGCAAGCAGTGGCTGCGCGCCCCGCAGGGGCGTGAAGGGCCGTTCGATCTGGTGGTCGACGCGCTGGGTTCGGCCTCGCCACTGAAGCGTGAGGCGAAGCTGCCGAGCACCTCGCGGCCGCTGAGCTTCGGCGCCATCTGGGGCACGGTGCCCTGGGTCGATCAAGGGTTCCGCCGCGATGCGCTGATGCAGCGCTATCGCAAGGCCAGCGTGATGATCGGCGTGCTGCCGGTCGGCCGCCAGCGCCGCGACGGACCGGAGCTCGCGGCGTTTTTCTGGAGCCTCAAGCCCGAAACCTTCGAGGCGCTGCAGGCCGCCGGCATCGATGGCTGGCGCGACGAAGTACTGGGGCACTGGCCGGAAACGGCGCCGCATCTCGAGGCGATCCGCGGCTTCGACGAGATGACGCTGGCGCGCTATGCCCACCATACGCTCGCGGTTCCGGCCGGCGACGGCATCGTCTTCATCGGCGACAGCGCCCACGCCACCAGCCCGCAGCTCGGGCAGGGGGCCAATATGGCGCTGCTCGATGCCGCGGCGCTGGCCGGAGCGCTTGCCGGGGCCGCCTCGGTCGGTGAGGCCCTGAGTGAGTATGCGCGGTTGCGGCGTTGGCACGTGCGGCTCTACCAATTGCTGTCGCTTACGCTCACCCCGTTCTACCAATCCGATGGCGTGCTGCTGCCGCTGGCGCGCGACGTGCTGGTGTCGGCGGTAGCCAGGCTGCCGCCGCTGCCCTGGCTGCTCGCCGCCATGGTGTCGGGGCAGTTGCTCAACCCGCTCAAGGCGTTGCAACTGGAAACGGAATCGTTACGCGAGGTTGCGGCATGAGCCGCCCGCATATCCTTATCGTCGGCGGCGCCGGCGTATTCGGTTCACGCCTGGCGCGCCTCTTGGCGCGCCGCAAGGGCTTTCGCGTCAGCCTCGGTGGGCGCACCGAACGCCGGGCAGTGGCGCTGCAGCGCGAGTTGCGGACAATCGACGAGCAGGGCGAATACGGCTTCGTCTTGATCGATCGCGACCGCATCGGCGTCGAACGGCTGAAAGAGATCGACTGCGACGTCGTCGTCGATTGCTCCGGCCCGTTCCAGCTCAGCGGCACCCAACTGATCGAGGCGGCGATCGGCGCGCGCTGCCACTATGTCGACATCGCCGACTCGAGGGCGTTCGTTGCCGGCATCGCCAGGTTCGACAGTGCGGCCCGCGCCGTCGCCATCTCGGTGATCTCGGGCGCCAGCTCGACGCCTGGGCTGACCCACGCCGTGCTTGACCAGGTCACCAGCGCCTGGCTCGCCGTCGACAGCGTGGATGTTGCAATCGTCCCCGGCAACAGGACGCCCAAGGGCCGCTCGGTCATCGAGGGTATCCTGAGCTGGGTTGGTCAGCCGGTCCGGGTGTTCCGCGAGGCCGGCTGGGAGCGGGGCCGCGGCTGGAGCGGCGGCCGCTCGGTCACCATCGAAGGGCTGCCTCCTCGCCGCGCCATGTCGGCCGACGTTCCCGATCTCGACCTGCTGCCCGCGCGCTTTGCGCCGCGGGTACGAGCTGGGTTCGATGCCGGAATGGAGCTGCCGGTGCTCAACTGGCTGATCGGCGTCGCCGCGGTGCCGGTGCGCTGGGGGCTGGTCAAATCGGCGGGCGTATTCGCCGGCCTCGGAACGCAGATCGCACTTTGGCTCGATCGTTTCGGCACCGCCGATGGCGGCATGCTGGTCGAGGCGGCCGGGCAGGATGCTCGCGGCGACCCACGCGTGGTGCGCTGGTGGCTGCGGGCCGCCAATGGCGACGGCCCCTATGTGCCGGTGCTGCCGACGGCGGCGATCATCGAGCAGCTGACCTTTGGCGGCCGGCTGCGCGGTGGCGCCCGCTCGGCCGCCGGCGTCGTCAGCCTCGAGCAGATCAAGCCTTGGCTCGAAGGCCTCGCCATCGAGACCAAGCAGGTGGCGTTCCGGGGCGAGAAGCCGCTCTACCGGCGGGTGATGGGCGAGGGGTTCGACCGCTTGCCCGAGGTGACGCGGCGGCTGCATCGCGGCCGGCCGGCGGTGATCGCCGAAGGCGAGGCAGTGGTGGCCCCAGCCACCAACCCGGTCGCCCGCTTCCTCGCCAAACGCCTCGGCCTGCCGCTCGACGAGGGCCGGCTGCCGGTGCGGGTGGTGATCGAGAGCCGCGAGGGCAGGGAGCATTGGACGCGCTTCTTCGCCGACCGGCCGATGCGCTCGGTGATGAGCGCGGCACCCGACGGGCTGATCGAGGAGCGCTTCGGTGCCGTCGCCATCCGCATGCGTTTGGTGCCGCGCGGCGACGGGCTCGACATGCAGCGCGTCTCTGGCCGGATCTGGAACGTGCCGCTCCCCGGCCTGCTGCTGCCCCGCATCACTGCCGAGGAGCGGGTCGACGAGGGCGGCCGCCACCGCTTCGAGGTCGATATCGGCCTGCCGCTGTTCGGAAGGCTGGTGGCGTATCGGGGGTATCTGGTGCTTTAGGGATCACGGACCGTTCCTCAGCGTCCCCTCTCCCCTGAGGGGAGAGGGCTAGTGCAGCTAGGACCGTCAGGTCCGTAGCGGAACTAGGGTGAGGGGTTCAGCTTCTCAGCGAGCGCTCGCTGCACCGCTTCACCCCTCAACCGGCCTTCGGCCACCTTCTCCCCTGAGGGGAGAAGGGACAGGTGGCCAGTTCCCCCGCTAGATACTCGCCACACTATGCAGCGCCGCATAAACTCCATCCCGCGCCACCAGCGCCTCATGCGTTCCCTCTTCAGCCACGCCATCGCGGGTGAGCACCAGGATGCGGTCGGCATGGCGCACGGTGGAGAGCCGGTGCGCGATGACGATGGTGGTCCGTCCCTTGGCGAGGGTCAGCAGCGCCTGCTGCACCGCCCGCTCGCTCTCGTTGTCGAGCGCGCTCGTCGCCTCGTCGAAGATCAGGATCGCCGGGTCCTTGAGGAAGGCGCGGGCGATGGTGAGGCGCTGCTTCTGGCCGCCCGAGAGCTTGACGCCGCGCTGCCCGACATCGGTGTCGTAGCCGTTGGGCAAAGCCATGATGAACTCATGCGCATTGGCGGCCCGAGCGGCGGCCTGGACCTCGGCGTCGGTGGCGTCGGGCCTGCCATAGCGCAGGTTCTCGGCCACCGAGCCGGCGAACAGGTAGACATCCTGCTGCACCACCGCGACATGCCGGCGGAGCGAGGCCAGTTGCACATCGCGGATGTCGCGCCCATCGATCCGGATGGCGCCCGCATCGACATCGTAGAAGCGCGGGATCAGCGCACAGAGCGTGCTCTTGCCCACTCCAGACGGGCCGACCAGCGCTACGAACTCACCTGGGGCGATGTCGAGCGACAGCCTGCTGAGCACCTGCGGCCCGCTCGACTCGTAGCGGAAGGTCACGTCGTCGAAGCGGATCGCCCCGCGCGGCACCGGCATCGGCGCCGCACCGGCCCGGTCGGTGATATCAGGCTCGACCTCGAGGATCTCCATGGCGCGCACGAACCCGGTATAGCCCTCCTGCAGCAGGCGGGCGAAGTTGGCGAGCCGCTTGACCGGATCGACCAGCACCGCGACGCAGAGCAGGAAGGTCAGCATTTCGGCGACCGTCAGCTCACCCGAGAGGATGCGCAGCGCCCCAACCACCACCACCATGATGGTGACCAGCTGGGCAAAGCTTTCGGTCCCCGCCGAGAACCAGGCCTCCGAGCGATAGCCATCGGCGCGGCTGACCACGAAGCGGCGGTTCTGCTCGGCGAAGCGATCGGTCTCCAGCCCCTCGTTGGTGAAGGACTGAACGACCCGGATACCCGCCAGTGCGTCCTCGACCCGCTCGTTCACCGCCGCGATCTGCTGTTTGCTCCGTTCCAGCGCCCGGTTCATCCGCCGGTTGAAATGCAGCGCATAGGCCACCGCGAACGGGGTGAGGGCGAGAATCAGGGCGGCTAGCACCGGATCGATGAAGAACAGCACCAGCATGGCGCCGCCGAACTTGAACACCGCGATGGCCAGGTCTTCCGGGCCGTGGTGGAACAGTTCGCCCAGCCACAGCGTGTCGTTACTGATCCGGCTCATCAATTGGCCGGTGCGTTGCCGGTCGTAGAAACCGAAGGACAGTTTCTGGCAGTGCTCGAACAGCTCCTGGCGCACCGCCGCCTCGATTCGGGCGCCCATGACGTGGCCCTGGTAGTCGACGAAGAAGGTCGCCGCCACTTCGACCGCGAGGATGGCAAGCATCAACGCGCCGATGAAGAGGATCTGCCAGAACGCCTCGGGCGCTTCGGGCAGGGCGAGCAGGCGCGTCGTCACAAAGTTGGCGCTGAGCGGCAGCGCGATAGCGGTGCCGGCAACGAGGATGGCGCAGCAGAGGTCCGCCACGAGCAGCGGCAGGTGCGGCCGATAGTAGGAAACGAACTTTTGCGCTCGCGAACGATTGCGCTGCCGGGCAGCGGGATCGGTCGGGTTGGCGAAGAGGCTGCGAAAGCGGTTAGGGCGCTGCGGGTTTTTCCTCGCGCGCGGGGAGTGAGAAGGCATGAAGCGGGGTGTCCTTGCTGAAATAGGCTCCTTTCTGGTGGGACAGCGTCGCTTTCATTCTGAACTCCCTGGGGGCAGCGGTTTGGGAAGCGGACCATAGGCCGAGCCTGCGCGCCGGGCAACCGGGGGACCTGTGATCGGCAGGCTGGGTGTGGCCGGTCGGCTACACTCGAGTAGATCGTCTCATGATCGGTTGCACTAGGTGGTCCACATACTCGGTGTCATCCCAGCGAAAGCTGGGACCCATTTCACCGCCTGCGCTGGAGGCGAGTTGGGTCCCAGCTTTCGCTGGGATGACAGCCGGTGGGGGAGGCGGGACGGTGGGCCATCTCGGCTGCGAGTGCTTCAACTCGTCAGCCCAGCTTCTACAGCGCCAGGGCGGCGTCGCGCTTGCCGTAGGCGCGCAAGAATGTTCGCACGCCATTGCGCGCCGCCTGTTCGAGCTCGGCGTCGCTGACCGTCGCGCCCGGCTCGTTCGGCAGGTCGGCGCGGATCAGCGCCATGAACTGCCGGGCCGCCAGGTCAGGGTCATCGAGCTCGATATCGCCGTCGTGCGCCAGGCGCGCGAAACGGGCCGAAATGGCCGGCCAGTTCTTGCCCGGGCCATAGTCCTTCCAGGTCTCGAACAGCTCGGGGTAGCGGCTGCCTTCGTTCTCGATCAGCTTGCGCAGCGCCCGCGAACCCTCGTCGCAAAGGCAATTGCGCGTCAGCCGGATGGCGAACTCCACCAGTTCGCGGCCGATATCCTGCGGCGCATCGGGGAAGGTGGCGAGCGTCTCGACCAGCCGCGCGCTGCCTTGCTCGTTGATGCCACGCACCACCTCGACGAACAGCCGTTCCTTGTCGCCGATCTGGTTGTAGATCGTCTGCCGCGAGACGTTCGCCTCTTCGGCGATCGCGTCGATACTGGCGCCGACATAGCCATCGCGCACGAACACCGCCGTGGCGGCGCTGATGATGGCGCATCGCTTGTTGTAGTTCCCCCGCTGCATGGCAGGGCTGCGAACGAGGTCGTGGCTGATCTCCATGCGGAGGATGATAATAGCACTTGACGAATTGGACAAGAGTGTCCAAAACTCACTTTGACACTAGTGTCCAATTTTGTGGACTCGGGTGTCATTCAAGCGGCAGCTGAACCGGGTACACCGGCGAGGGAGGCAAACGACGCGCGGGGGTGATCCGCGCGCGGCCGAACTCTGTCCGACGCTCGTTGCCGGATCGCCTGCTCGCTCTCAGTCACACAAGCAGTGTTGGGATTTACTGCTATGAACGCAAAACTCATCCGTATGGCCATCGTGCTTGGCCTGTTGTCGGTGATCGGCCCGGTCGCCATCGACATGTATCTGCCGGCCTTGCCGGAAATCGGCGGGCAACTGGGCGTCACCGACGCGTCGGTGCAGCTCAGCCTGATGTCTTTCATGGCCGCTTTCGCTGTGGGACAGCTGATCTATGGTCCGATCAGCGACATGATCGGCCGCAAGCCACCGCTCTATATCGGCACGCTGGTGTTCATCGCCGGCTCGATCGGCTGCGCCGTGGCGCCTTCTGTTGAATGGCTGATCGTTTCGCGGTTCATCCAGGGTATCGGTGGTTGCGCGGCAATGTCGCTGCCGCGCGCCATCGTGCGTGACGAGTATACCGGCGCCGAGGCCGCACAGCTGTTCAGCCTCATCATGCTGGTGTTCTCGATCTCCCCGATTCTTGCGCCGCTGGCGGGCAGTGTGGTCATCGCTTTCGGCGACTGGCGGCTGCTGTTCTGGGTGATGGGTGCGGTCGGCGTGTTCGGCCTGATCCTGTCGATCGTCGCGCTCAAGGAAACGCGTCCCAAGCACCAGCGCACCGAATCGACCATCGGCAGCGCCATTCGCGGCTACGGCATGCTGCTGAAGGACTGGAACTTCCTCGGGCTCACCTTCATCGGCGCCTTCGGCATGTCGGCCTTCATGGCCTTCATCGGCAACTCCAGCTTCGTGTTCATCGAGCACTACGGGCTGACGCCGACCGAATACAGCCTCGCCTTCTCGGTCAACGCGATCTCGTTCTTTGCGGTGTCGCAGTCGACCGGCTTCATGGTGAAGCGCTTCGGCTTGCAGCGGGTGGTGCGCACGGCGGTAACCGGCTTTGCGCTGTCGATGGCGCTGCTGGCCGGCATCTTCGTCGCCGGCATCGACAGCATGTGGGTGCTTTCGGGCCTGATGTTCATCGCCTTCGGCTTCCTCGGCCTGGTGCTGCCGACCACTGGCGTCCTGGCGATGGAAGAGCATGGCGAGTTTGCTGGCACCGCATCGGCCCTGATGGGCACGCTGCAGATGGTGCTCGGCGCCGTGGTGATGGGGATTGTCGGAGCCTTCCACGATGGCACCGCCATCCCGATGGTGGTCGGCTTCGCCATCTGCGCCATCCTCGCCTTCATCCTGACCCAGCTGACCATCCGCACCACGGTCACTCCGGTCGTCGGCGCACCGGCGGAATAACAGCTATCCCATGCAGGGAAGCGGGCGCGGGAGGAAACTTCCGCGCCTTTTCTCTTGGGGGATGACTGAAGCGGACGGCCCCCTCCCATCTTCCCCATAAAGGGGGAGGTGCTCCTGCAGTGTATTTCGCACGATCGAAGACAGAGCGTCGACTCTTCACCTCCCCCTTTATGGGGGAGGCCGGGAGGGGGCCGTCTCTATCAGTCGACCCTGTCGATCAGCTCTTCGGCATATCCGGGCAGACATACGGCACAGTCGCCGTCACATACTTCTCCTCCACCGCGTCGCTGCCGAGCTTGAGGCTCAGCACCAGCTCGGCGTCGGTCAGGGAGACGATGTCGGCATTGATATCCATGCCGTCCTCGTTCCACTTGAGAGCGGTATCCGAGGTGAGCTCCCAGGCGGAGAGCCGGTGGGTTTCCCAGCAGGAATCCTGCACCAGCGTGCCATCGGAGAGGAAGATCTTCATTACGCCGGGCAGGTCGCCATCGGCCTTGGTCCACACCCGATCGACGAGACCGGCTTTGCTGGTCTTGGCATCGCTGGCGGATTCGGTGGGGGTATCCTCGGCGAAAGCCGGAAGGCAGCTGGTGGAGCCGACGCCCCACATGGCGAGCAAGGCGAAGAGGGCGGCTTTGCTGGTCATTCGGCGTCATTCTCCCGTGGTGATCCGAAGATGGGTGCGGCGCTGTCGGCATGCAAGGAGGCACGGCGATTGCGACGGAAGTCGGATCATTAGCGTGGGAAAATGAACGGCCGGTGAGCGTGGGGCTCACCGGCCGTATCGAAGTAGCAACGCGGGTGGGGGCTGCTACTCGATGCTTGGCGGCGGCGGTGGGGAAGGTGACTCGCCGGGGCCTGAAAGCAGGGATCCGCGCTCAATCGGCACATGCGTTCCGGCGGCCGGTGCGGCCCTGAACACGATCACGTTGCACTTGTCCTTGTAGCAGCCGTAGTCGCAGACCGTGTTGCCGCATTTCTTTGAACAGCCGATCGCGCCGCCGCCTGATTGCAGGTTCTTGCCGCAGACGTTGCGGACCTGCTGCTCGGTGACCCGTGTCGCCGCCGCGGCGAAGCCTGGGACGAGGCAGAGGCACACCACGGACAGCAGGATCATCGATCTGGTCATAACTTGGCTCCGTTGAAGGAGCCCCCCGTGCCGCCGATATTGCCGATCCCCGCGGCGCCTTCGCCCTCCGATCGGATGGGCCGTCATGTGCTGGCGAGGCTGGTGAAGCCGGCGAGCAGCTTCACGAGGTCCGCGTGCCGACGGCTGCCGGTCTTCTCGTACAGCCGGCGTAGATGGAACTTCACCGTCGTCTCGCTGACACCAAGCGCCTCGGCGACCTCCGGCGCGCCGCCGATCTCGACGATGGCAAGCAGCACCCGCAACTCGGCCGGCGTCAGTCCATAGGCGCGGATCAGCGCTTCGGGCGCCGTTTCGATGTGCAGTTCGGCGCGCTGCACGAACAGCGCTGCCACGGCAGCGGTGCTGGTGCGAACCTGGCGGCGAAAGCCCGAGCTCAGCGGCAGCACATGGGCGACCAGTGCCTCCCCGCCAGGGCCGGTGAGCGGCAGGGCGATGCCGCGCTCGCCGAGCAGTGCGTCGCCCCCCTCGTCGAACGAGCCCGCGTCGCGCAGGCACTGTTCCAGCGCGGCATCGGTGGTAACGAGCCGGCCGGAAGCGACACGCAGCGGTCCTCCCGGCGCAATCAGCCCATGGCCGGCGGCGTTGGCGTGCACCAGCGCGCCGTTGGCGCCGATCAGGAACATGCCGGCCCGAATGGTGTCGAGCGAGCTCGCCAGCACCTCGGCGCGCGCCGAATGCTGCTCCAGGGCCCGGCCGATCAGCACCGCCCGTCGAATATGCGGCACCACCAGTTGCATGCGGTGGCGCGTCGCCTCATCGACGATGCCGTCGCGCTCGTGGCGGAACACCCCGAACATCGAGGCCGAGGTCCCGGAGCGGTCGAGCACGGTGCTGACGAAATCCACCAGCTGCTGTGGCTGCACCCACTCGCGATAAAAGCGCGACTGCTGGAACTCGGCGTGCGGCATGATGTCGATGGTGGAGACCAGCTCGCCGATCTCGGTGAAGAAGTGTCGCGTCGTGGCGGGGTCGAGCTGCACGTAGCGCTCGAAGTAGGCCGTGCGATAGGCCAGCGACAGGCCACCGTCGTCATAGAGCACGCCGCCTGAACGACTGGTGGGGTCCTTGCTGTAGATGGCGGCGGAACAGCCGCCGACAAACCGCGCTGTTTCCCGCAAGACACCGGGCCAGAAGCCCGGATCGATGGCTGCGTCGTAGATCTGGCCGACCAGCCCGGAGAGGGCCTCAGACTCGTTCACTGTGGTATTCCGCCTGGACGCCCCCGGCGCCGAGACCTTAGGTCGGGTCGGGAGCGTTTGGCAAGAGTCGTATTATGACTGTCGAATGCCCAGCGCGCGATCGCGGTCGCGGATGCGGCTGCGGGCCTGCTTGGGCCACAGCTGGTAGGCATCGCCGCCGCCTTCCAGCGTGTGGCGCGCATGCACCGGCCAGTTGGGGTCTTCGAGCGCGGTACGCGCAAAAGCCACGAGATCCGCCTCGCCCTCGTTGAGGATGCGCTCGGCATCGTTCGCGTCATCGATGAGCCCGACGGCGATCGTCGGAACACCGGCGGCGCGGATCGCCTTGGATAGTTCCACCTGGTAGAGCGGCGCCGCCTTCAGCGAATAGCCGTCGAAGCCGCCTGACGAGCAGTGGATCATGTCGACGCCCAGCGCTTGCATCTCGCGCGACAAGACGATCGAGTCCTCGATGCCCCAGCCACCGGGGCTGCCATCGGTCACCGACAGCCGTACGATCAGCGGCTTGTCCTCGGGCCAGGCGGCGCGGACCGCCTCGGTTACCTCGAGGGCGAAACGCATGCGGTTCTCGCGGCTGCCGCCATATTCGTCGGTGCGGTGGTTAGCGAGCGGCGACAGGAACTGGCTGATCAGGTAGCCATGCGCGCCGTGGATCTCGACCGTATCGAAGCCGGCCTGGTCAGCCCGGCGGGCGGCATCGGCGAAGCTCTGCACGACCCGCTGGATCCCCGCCTTGTCGAGCGCCAGCGGCATCTGGAAATTGGGATTGTCGGAATGGCGTTCGGCGCTGGGGGCTTCAGGCACCCAGGTCTCGTAGGCGTAGTCGCGCTTGTCGGCTTCGGTTTCATCAAAGCCGCGGCGCCATGCGATCGGCGTCGCTGCCTTGCGGCCGGCATGGCCGAGCTGGATACCGGTCGCCGCGCCTTCGGCTTTCAGAAACTCGACGATGTGCTTGAGCGGCGCGATCTGCTCGTCGTTCCACAACCCGAGGTCGCCATACGAGATGCGTGCCTCGGGCGTGACACCGGTCGCCTCGAGGATGACGAGGCCGAAGCCGCCGAGCGCAAAGCGCCCCAGATGCACGAAGTGCCAGTCATTGGCGAGACCGTGCTGGGCCGAATACTGGCACATCGGTGCGATGACCGTGCGATTGCGCATGGTCAGGCCACGCAGTGTGAACGGCGAGAAAAGCTGGGACATATGGGAGGTTTGCTGCACTGGGTTGAAGTCGGCCGCACCATGCACCGGTCGGCATCCATCGGCAAGTGCCGATGAAGTGATCGGACAGCGCGCCCACGCGGCCGTGTCAGCCGGACCGGAGCCCGGCCTCGAAGGCAAATAACGGGATCGTGCTAGTCGGTAACGGTGTACTCGGTGATGCCGTTGGCGGCCACACTGAGGCGCTGGCGGGCTTCGCCATAGCCAACCGAGCCAGCATCGACATCCCAGCAGCCCGCCGAAACAGTGAAGCTGTAGCTCTGCCCGGACCCGAGGGCGACGGTGTCGGGCAGCCGGTCGAGCCCGTAGGTCGAGGCGCCGCACTCGGAAATCAGGATGACGTCGATCACCCGGCTAGTGCCGTTGACCACGGTGATCGTCCCGGTGGGCTCACCCGGGCGGATCAACTCGCCGCCGGTGATCCAGGCGTCACCGCTGCAGCCGGCCAGCAACATAAGACATGCCGCCGATGCGGCTGTACGAAATACAGAAGTCATCTTGTCCCCCCAATGACGAGAGGACGTGCCGCATCGTCTCCCCCGAGACAATTGCTAGCAGAGCAACGAGGGCAGTCAATCGGTCTGCTTGCGGCCTGCGGGCAGGGGGAGGGAAAGCTCAGGCTGCCTGCGGCCGCTGGTGGCCCGATACTTCGGCGCCGGCGTTTCGCTCGAGCGTCAGCAGCTGCAGCGCACAGACGATGATGACGAGGCCCATCACCAGATAGGCAATCTGGAAGTCGATCACCCCGAGCGTCGGCGCGCCGCGCCACATCTGGCTGAGGTTGAGGCAGCCGGCGGCGACGGCGACGCCGAACACCATCGAGAGCTGTTGCGACATACTCGAGATGGTGGTGGCGGAGCTGCGCTGTTTGGCATCCACGTCGGCGAAGGCCAGCGTCGCCAGCGCCGTGAACTGCATCGAGCGGGTGGCGCCGGCGATGAACAGCACGGCAGCCGTCAGCAGATACGGCGTCTGTGGCCCGAGCAGGCCACAGGCCGCGACCGAGACGCCGGCCAGTACGCCATTGACCGTCAGGATGCTGCGGAAGCCGAAGCGGCGCAGCGTCGGGGTGGTCACCGCCTTGATGGCGAGATTGCCGAAGAAGTAGATCACCACCAGCCCGCCGGCGCTCAGGGCATCCATGCCATAGGCGACCTGGAACATCAGTGGCAGCAGGAACGGCGTGGCGTTGATCGCGGTCCTCAAGATCGCGCCGGCCTTGGCGTCGGTAGCGGCGAAGGTGCGGATGCCGAGCGTCCGCAAATCGATCAGCGGATGGTCGGCGCGCAGCAGCCAGAACACCGCGCCCGTGCCGACGGCCAGGCCAATGGCGATCAGCAGTGCCGACAGCCACACCGGCAGCCCGCCCTGCACCAGCGCGTCAAAGCCGTAGAGCAGGCAGCCCAGCGTAATACCGGTCAGGACGAAGCCGATACCGTCGAACGGCCGCTCTGCGAACTCGGTGTCTTTCGGCACGATCGCCAGCACCAGCGCTATGCCGATGATGCCGAGCGGGATGTTGATCCAGAAATTCCAGTGCCAGGAAATGTACTCGGTGATGAACCCGCCGAGCGCCGGGCCGAGCACCGGGGCAAACAGCGCCGGCCAGATGGTGAGCCCGATGGCCGAGACGATCTCGGATTTCTGCGCGGTCCTCAGCACGATGATGCGTCCCACCGGGAACAGCACCGAGCTGCTGGCGCCCTGCAGCGCCCGGGCGATGGCGAACTGGCCGAGATCCTCTGCCATGCCGCAGGCGATCGAGGTCAGCGTGAACAGCGCAATCGCCACAACGAAGACGCGCCGTGCTCCGAACCGGTCGGAGAGCCAGGCTGCAGCGGGAATACAGACCGCCACCGCCAGCATGTAAATGGTGACGCCGAGGCTCATCTCGAGCGTTCCGACGTTGAAATCCTGCGCCATGCGGGGCAGGGCAGTGACGATGATCACCCCGTCCAGGAACTGCATGAACAGCGTGGCGGCGACCACGAGGGCGACGTTGCGGGCGTGTGGGCTGAGCGGTGTGGACATGGCGAGGATGCAAATGACTAGTATGGTACCAATACATCATTCACCGGCCACGCCTATCGGCGAATAGGATGAGGCGGAGGATTTTCGGGCGACGTGTCGCGGGTGCACACATCAGCCCGACTGACAGAGACGGCCCCCTCCCATCCTCCCCCATGAAGGGGGAGGTGAAGGGTCGAGGCTCTGTCTCCGATCGTGCCAATACACCGGCGGGGCACCTCCCCCCTTGTGGGGGAGGATGGGAGGGGGCCGTCCCTCTCAGTGACGCACTACCCCTTCACCGCACCCGCCGTCATCCCCGCCACGATCTGGCGGTTGAAGAACAGGTAGACGATCAGCGGCGGGATGGTGATCAGCAGGATGTTCATGAAGAGCAGGTGCAGCGAGGTGTTGAACTGCCCCTGGAAGTTGAACAGCGTCAGCTGCACCGTGACGTTCTGCTTGCCCGGCAGGTAGTAGAGCGGGTTGGTGAAATCGTTGAAGATGGCGACCGACTGCACCACGATCACCGTCACCACCACCGGTTTGAGCAGCGGCAGCACGACCTGGAAGAACAGCCGCAGCGGTCCGGCGCCGTCGATGATCGCCGCCTCGTCGAGCTCGCGCGGGATTGTCGCAACGAAGGCGCGGAAGAGCAGGATCGTAAAGCTCAACCCATAGGCGACTTCGATCAGGATCATGCCGTGCATGGTCTTGAACATGCCGACCGACTGCAGCACCCAGATCGTCGGCACCACCGCCGGCGGGATGATCAGCCCGGCCAGCACCAGGAAATTGACGATCGGCGTCCAGCGCGACGGCCGCCGTTGCAGCACGAAGCCGACCATGGCGCCGAACACCACCAGCAGCGTGACGCTCACCACGGTGAGGATGATCGAGTTGATGAACGCCGTGACCAGCATGTAGTCCTGCGTCCTGAGCACCTCCACCAGGTTATCCCAGAAGTGCCAGCTGGTCGGCCAGTCGAACGAGCGCGTCGCCGCCTGCCGCCGGTCCTTGACCGCGGTCAGGATGATGAAGGCGAACGGCACGAGGAAAACCACGATCGACGCAGCGATCGCGATGCCGCCGAGAATGTAGCGCTGGGCGTGTCTCACCGGTCGGTCTCCTGGCGATTGAGCAGCATGGAGAGCGGCACGATGATCAGTGCGACCATGATGAACAGCACGACATTGCCGGCGGTGGAGAGGCCATAGAAGCCGGCCTGGTACTGCTTATAGATCACCGACGCGATAACGTCGGAGGTGAAGCCGGGACCGCCCTTGGTCATCGCCCAGATCATGTCGAAGGAGCGCAGGCCCCCGATGAAGCTGAGGATGATCACTGTCGCAGTGGCCGGATGCACCAGCGGCAGGGTCACAGTCCAGAACCGCTGCCACGGCGTGGCGCCGTCGATCTTGGCGGCTTCATAATATTCGAGCGGGATCGAGACGATGCCGGCGATGTAGATCACCGTGGCGAGCCCGACGCCCTTCCACACATCGACCAGTGCGACCGAGTAGAGTGCAAAGCGCGGATCGGTGAGCCAGCCCGGCCCCTTGATGCCGATCGAAGCCAGCGTCTCGTTGATCAGCCCCTGGGTCGGGTGCATCATGGCGGTGAAGGTGATGCCGACGCCGACGGTCGAGACCAGCACCGGGAAGAACACCACGGCGCGGAGGTACCCGCGGCCGAAAATGTCGGAGGTGAGCAGCAGCGCCAGCAGCATGCCGAGCACCACCTTGAGCCCCGAGGTGACGACGCCATAGATCAGCGTGTTGACGAGGCCCTGGAACAGGAAGGGCTCGCGGAAGAACTGGGCGAAATTTTCGAGCCCGATAAAGTCGGCCTTCTGCAGCGTCCACCGGGTCAGGCTGAAGAACAGCGACGCGAAGGTGGGCAGCATGAACAGTACGGCAAAGATGATGGCCGCTGGAAGGTAGAACCAGCTCGGATAGAGGCCCGCCGTGCGCGACTTGCGGCGCGGGTTTGCAATGGGCACCGAGCCCTCAGCGACCGCAACTGCCATACCTGTCCTCCTCCAAGTCCAAGGTGTTGGCGTCCGACCGGTGAGGCCGGACGCCAAGTTTCACACGCAGATGGCGCGATTACCAGCCGGGCAGGCCGAGCTGCTGGGCCTGCTTCTTGACGTCTTCGTCGTAGAGCGCGGCGCCGTCAGCGGCCGAACGGATGCCCGAACCGACTTCCACGGTGATCTGCTCGAGCGCCGGGCCCTTGATCGGCGACAGGTACTCGAGGGCAGGGGCGCTGTGGCCGCCTTCCTGGAAGTAGGGCAGCAGGTCGGAGACCACCGGCGGCACGTCGGCCGGCAGGGTGCAGTCCTTCACCAGGTAGGGACCGGTCGCGCCGGCGGACTGGGTCTGGACATCGCAGCCCTCGATCGAGGCGACGAAGGCGACGAACGCCTTGGCCTCGTCCGGGTGCTTCGAGGTCTTGGGGATATAGAGACCGGCCGGCATCCAGGTGGTGAGGCCATTGCTCGCCGCGTCATCGCCGGGAATGGCGAAGAAGCCGACATCGTTGATGTGCTCGGGCGCCAGTTCCTTGATGTTGGAGACGGCGAACGACAGCATCGGGTAATGCGCGCCTTCGCCGGTGGCGATCTTGGTGACGCCGTCAGGGAAGGTGGCGGCGGCGAAGTCCTCGTTGAGGTAGCCGGCCTTGAACACCTCTTCCTGGCGCTCAAAACCCTTCATGGCGGCGGGCGTCGTGGCGTACTTGGCCTTGCCGGCGGTATAGTCGGCGGCGAAAGTCGGAACCGCTGCCTGCACGTTGTAGAAGTCGCCGAGGACGAACAGCTGCGACGTCCAGGTCTCGCCGAACGTCTGGATCACCGCGGTCTTGCCGGCCGCCTTGATCTTCTCGTTATTGGCCATGAACTCCGCCCATGACTTCGGTACGCTCAGGCCCAGCTCCTTGTAGATCGGGATGTTGTAGAGCATGCCGCCGCCCATCGCGGTGCCGATCGGCGCGCCATAGACGCGGCCATCGGTGCCGGTGACGGTGGCCTTGAAGCTGTCGATGACATTGGCCTGGAACGGCTCATCGGTGACATCGACGAGGTTCTGCACCGGGTTGATCGCCTGGAACAGCGAGCCGGCATTGTAGAGAAACACGTCGCTCATCTCGCCGGTGGCGAGGCGGGTCTTGATCAGGTTGTCGCCATCGGCGCCGCCCGGGCGGCTTTCAGTCTCGATGTCGATATTGGGGTTCTTGGCCTCGAAGGCGGCGGCCAGGGCCTCGGCCATGGCGACCGTCGACGGCGCGTTGTCGAACAGGAAGGTCACTTTGACCTTGTCCTGCGCGCTTGCGGCGCCCGCCATGATCACGACGATGCCGGTGGTTGCCAGCGCCGCACGCGTCAGATTGCGCATCAGCATTGATAGTTCCTCCCTTGTGGCCGCCATGGGTCCTCCGGCGGCCGGTTGCAGTTCTTCCAGTCCTTTCGGCTCCTCTGCCGTCAGGGCTTGCTGATCCGGAACGTCACCTTGTGCTTTCCGGGCGCCAGCAGGCTGCGCGCTTTTCCGTCCGTGCCGCGCTCGCTGACGGCGATGCCGTCGACACTGGCGTCGGTGTAGTCGGCGGCGAGGACGAGCGTGCCGCTCGCTCCCTCGGGCACCGTGAGATTGTAGGTCACCTTGCCGCCATCGACCTTCCAGCCGGCCTCGATCCGGCCGGCGGCCGAGTCATGGTTGGCGGCGACCGGCGACAGCGCCGGGATGATCGTCGGCTCGAAGAAGATGTGCTTGAACGCCGGCAGGGCCGGATCGGGGCGGAAACCCGCGACGCCTTCGAGCAGCCACTGGCACACTGCGCCATAGGCATAGTGGTTGTAGCTGTTCATCTGCGGATCGAACGCCACGCCGTCCTCGTTGAGCGCGTTCCAGCGCTCCCAGATCGTCGTGGCGCCCATCTTCACCTGGAACAGCCAGCCGGGCAGGCCTTCCTGGAGGAACACCGAGCCGGCGAGCTCGGCCTCGCCGATCTTGACCAGCGCCGGCAGCAGCGCCGGGGTGCCGATGAAGCCGGTGCCGATGCGACCATGGGCGCGCGCCACCGTCTCCTTGAAGTAGCCCTTGGCCGCTTCGTAGTGCTCGGGCGGGATCAGGTCCCACAAAAACCCTAGCGCATAGGAGGTCTGGTCGTTGTAGCCGATACGGCCGGCAGCGGTCATGAACTCCCGCTGGAAAGCCTTCTTCACTTCGGCAGCGCGGTCGTTGAGGCGCTTGGCCTGCGCCTGGTCGCCAACCACTTCGGCGGTTTTGGCAGCGAGGTGCGAGGAGATGTAGAGGTAGATCGTCGCCGCGGCGTCGTCGCCGATAGTCGGGTAGGGCTTGGCGAAATCCCCCTGCGGCTGCAGCCAGTCACCGAAGGTGAAGCCGCGCCCGCCCCAGCCGGCCGGCGGGCGAACGATCGGGCCATCGCTGATCGACCAGACGAAATCGTTCCACTTGACCATCGCCGGCAGCGCTTCCTCGAGGATCGCGCGGTCGCCATAGTGGTTGTAGAGCGTCCACGGGATGACGGCGATCGCGTCGCCCCAGCCGGTCGAGCCGTAAAAGCCCGGCACCACGTCCTCATGGTTGCGCGTCGGATCCGGCACCACATGCGGGATGGCGCCATCCGGCCGCTGGTCGGCGATCAGATCGCGGACATACTTCACCAGCATGCCGTGGCTCTCGTGCAGGTAGCAGGCGGTTGGCGCGAACACCTGCGCATCGCCGGTCCAGCCCAGCCGCTCGTCGCGCTGCGGGCAGTCGGTCGGCACCTCGATGAAGTTCGAGCGCTGCGACCAGACGGTGTTCTCGACCAGCCGGTTGACCAGCGGGTTGGCCGAGCTGAAGTTCGCCGTGCGGGTGACCGCCGAGCTGATCGGGACCATCTTGATGTCGGTGATCGTCGCCTTGCCCTCGATGGCGACGCGGGCGAAGCGGAAGCCGAAGAAGCTGAAGGTCGGGCGATAGCTCTCCGGCGCGCCGCCTTTCAGCACGTACTCGACGCGGGCTTCGGCCGAGCGCATGCTTTCGCGGTCGAACTCGCCGAGATGGTTGGTGAGTTCCGCATGCTCGATGGTGATTTTGGCCCCGGCCTCGCCCTCGACGGTGAAGGCGACGTAGCCGCCGGCGTTCTGGCCGAAATCGTAAACCGTGCGCCCCTGAGCGTCGGCGAAGGATTTGACCACCGGCAGGGCCGGCAGTTCGTGCACGCCAGCCGTCTCGGCCGGCAGCAGCGTCGACTTGTCGAACCCGCCGAGCACGCTGGCGCCACCACTTACCGGCGCATTCTCGGCGCGGGCGTCGTAGTTTTCGCCATAGTAGATGCCGGATTTCATCACCGGCGCGAGGCCGCTCTGCCAGGTACCGTCGGTACCGATGATGAGCTCGCCATTGGCGCCGCGCAGCTCGGCAATGGCGCCGATCTTGTCGCCCCAGGTGTTGAACAGCTGGTTGCGCGGCCACATCATCTGCGAGCGGTACCAGCCGTCGCCCAGCCAGATGTCGATGGTGTTGTCGCCGTCCTTGAGCAGGGCGCTGACATCGTAAGTCTGGAAGCTGAGGCGGTCCCAGTAGCTGGTCCAGCCCGGCGTCAGCAGGTCGTCGCCGACGCGCTTGCCGTTGATGAACGCCCGGTAGAGGCCGAGAGCGCTGATCCTCAGCGTCCCGGCCCCGCCGCGGGAGGAGAGGTTGAAAGTCTTGCGCAGGAACGACGACTGCGTGCCGACGCCCTGATCGACGCTGGGGTGGATCATTTCGGCGACCCAGGCGCCTTGGCTGGATACGGCTTCACCTGCCCGGATGAGCATCGTCTCGTTCAATTTTGCATCCTCCCAAGGGACCTGTTGCGGTCCATCCGGCGCCGCTGGCTGCCGATCAACGTGTGACGTTCTACGTATACCGTTCTACACGATCAGTTCAAGCAGGATTCGCGCAAGAACCGCCAAATCGACGCAGTAGCCGCCAAATGCCCTCAAGAACCGCCAAAATCGCTCACGTTGTGTTGTGGAAAGCGGGTTGCAGAGCGCCTTCAGGAAAAGTTGCAGATTTTTCCGGTTCGATGGCGCGGTTAATCGAGGACTTGGGGATTTCGCCGTTTCAATGAAACGGTGAAATGTCCTAGAAGAGGGGCCGGTTCGGGGGGAACTGTGGCGCCAGCAAGCAAAACCAGCCGCGTGACGATCAAGACGGTTGCGGCCGACGCCGGCGTGTCGGTGGCGGCTGTGTCGAAGGTGCTGCGCGACGCCTATGGCGTGAGCGATGCGCTGCGTGCCCGGGTGCAGGCTTCGATGGAGAAGCTGAACTACCGGCCGCATGCCGGCGCGCGCGCCATGCGCGGGCGCACCTACACGCTGGGCATCCTCTTGCCCGATATGCGCAACCCCTTCTTCGCCGATATCCTTGCCGGGGTGAACGAGGCGCTCGACCGCACCCAGTATCAGACCATGATCGGCGTCAGCCGCTCCGCCGAGACCATCGAGATGTCGCTGATCGACTCGATGATCGATCGGCAGATGGATGGGCTGATCATGATCGGGCCTCGCATGCCGCCGGAAACAGCGGAGGCGGTGTCGAGCCGCATCCCGACGGCGGTGGTCGGCTATCACGTGCCGCAACTGGCGACGCTCGACACGGCCAACAACGACGACGTTGCCGGCGCCGCTCAGGTGGTGCGCCACCTCGCGGCCAACGGCTATCGCCGCATCACCATGGTGACGCTGGCCGTCCCCACCAAGAATGTCGTGGTCACGGTGCAGCGTGAGCGCGGCTATCGCGAGGCGATGAAGGAACGTGGGCTGGCCCAGCACATCAACATCGTGCCGGCCGACCAGACGGCGCGCGAGGTGCAGACGGTTGTGCGGCACCTGCTCGAATCCCGGCATCGGCCAGAGGCATTGTTCTGCTGGACCGACATGGTAGCGCTGCATGCGCTGAGCGTCGCCAAGGACCTGGGCCTCTCGGTACCCGGCAACCTCGCCATCGTCGGCTACGACAACACCATCTATTGCGATCTGGCGCAGAACAGCCTCACCAGCGTCGACCAGTCCGGCCAGGTGCTCGGGCTACAGGCGGCGCGCCTGTTGATCGAGCGGATCGACGGAAGGCAGCAGGGCGATCATTTCGTCGTCTCGCCGCGGCTGGTGGTACGCGGCAGTTCGCGTCCTCGCCCTTCGTAGAGCTTTCCACCGCCTACCATTCCAGTCAAACATTGCGCGCCAACCGGACCAGATAGAGATCATGCCCTTTTTCGACCTGCCCCAGTCCCAGCTCGACAGCTACCGTTCGAGCGCCGTCGCTCCCGCCGATTTCGACAGCTTCTGGGCGGAGACCCTCGACCACTCGCGCGCCAAACCGCTGGAGGCTGTATTCGAGCCGGTCGATACCGGGCTGAAACTGTTTGACGTGTCCGACGTCACTTTTTCCGGCTTCGGCGGCGACAAGGTGCGCGGCTGGTACATCAAGCCGGCCGGCGTCGCGCCGCGCGGCACCGTGGTGAAGTTCATCGGCTATGGCGGCGGTCGCGGCCTGCCGCAGGAGCATTTGCTGTGGCCGGCCACCGGTCGCGCCGTGCTGGTGATGGATACGCGCGGGCAGGGCAGTTCCTGGTCGCGCGGCGATACGCCCGACCCGGCCGGGTCGTTCCCGGCGCACCCCGGTTTCATGACCCGCGGCATCAACGACCCGCGGGATTACTACTATCGCCGCGTCTACACCGACGGCGTGCGCGCCGTTGAGGCAGCGCTCGGCCGCGCCGAAACCGATCCGGCAAAGCTCGCGGTGGTCGGCGGCAGCCAGGGCGGCGGCATCTCGATCGCCGTTGCCGGGCTCGAGCCGCGGGTGAAGGCCGCGATGCCGGACGTGCCGTTCCTCTGCGATTTCCCGCGCGCCGTCGGCCTCACCACGCGAGACCCGTACGGCGAAATCGTCCGCTTTCTCGCCACGCATCGCGAGAAGGCGGCGGCCGCCTACAGCACCATCAACTATTTCGATGGCGTGCACTTCTCGGCGCGCTCCAGGGCGGCGGCGCTGTTCTCGGTGGCGTTGATGGACGACGTCTGTCCGCCCTCGACCGTCTATGGCGCCTACAACGCCTGGGCCGGCCCCAAGACCATCGAAAGCTACACCTTCAACAACCATGAAGGTGGCGGCACCTGGCAGGAGCGGCGGCAGGTCGCCTGGCTCGACGAGACCCTGCCGTGACCGCCCTGACGCTCGACTACGCCGACCGGGACGGAGCCATCGCCCGTCGCCGGTGGGCGCTGTCGCGCATCCTGATCTACGCAGTGCTGGCGCTGTTCGGGCTGATCTATGCGCTGCCGGCGCTGCTGGTCCTCTCCAACTCGTTCCGCGACGGCGAGGAGGTGTTCCGCAACGGCATCATCGCCATCCCGGAGAGCTTCTCATTCGACAACTACCTGCGCGCCTGGAACGATGCCTGCGTCAGCGGCATGTGCCGGGGGCTCGGGCCGAACTTCCTCAACTCGCTGATCATCACCGTGCCGGCGACCATCGCCACCGCCATTATCGGGGCGCTCAACGGCTATGTGCTGAGCAAGTGGAAGTTCCCCGGCTCGGAGTTCATCTTCGTGATGATCTTTCTCGGCATCTTCCTGCCCAGCCAGATCGCGCTTTTGCCCTGGGCCTGGATCATCGGGCAGCTCGGCCTGCAGAACAATGTGCTGGGCCTGCTGCTCATCCACACGGTGATGGGCATCTCGTTCGCCACCCTGTTCTTCCGCAACTTCTACGCCAGCATTCCCAACGAGATCGTCAAGGCAGCGCAGGTCGATGGCGCCGGGTTCTGGCGCATCTTCGTGCGCGTCATGCTGCCGCTCTCGGGGCCGATCGCTGCGGTGACGGTGATCTGGCAGTTCACCCAGATCTGGAACGAGTACCTCTACGGCATGGTGTTCACTTCCGGCGCGCAGCAGCCGATCACCGTGGCGATCATGGGGGTGCGCGCCGGCGGCTCGGCGGCCACGGTGATGATGGCGATCGTGCCGCCGCTGCTGGTGTATCTGATCGGCGGCAAGTATTTTGTGCGCGGACTCACCCAAGGGGCACTGAAGTAGGCATGACGACCAGGAACTACGTGATCGACGAGATGATCTCGGCCAAGGCGATCGCGGCCCGGGTGGAGGCGCTCGCCAAGGAAATCTCGAACCACTATGCCGGCACCGACAAGCTGGTGGTGGTGGGGCTGCTGCGCGGCTCGTTCATCTTCATCGCCGACCTGGTGCGTGAACTCGACCTGCCGGTGGAAGTGGATTTTCTCGAGGTCTCGAGCTACGGCAACTCCACCGAGTCGAGCCGCGAGGTGCGCATTCTCAAGGATCTGCGCGGCGAGATCGAAGGCCGTGACGTGCTGGTGGTCGAGGATATCGTCGACACCGGCTACACGCTCAAGCACGTGCTGGAAATCCTCGCGACCCGCCACCCCAAGCGCATCGAAGTCTGCGCGCTGCTCGACAAGCCGTCGCGGCGCGAGACCAGCGTCAAGGCGCGCTGGATCGGCTTCGAGATCCCCGACAAGTTCGTCGTCGGTTACGGGATCGATTACGCGCAGCGCAACCGCAACCTCGATCACATCGGTGCGGTGCGGTTCACCGACTAGCTAAGGCCGAGGGGACCGGCGGAGGAGGGGACATGGATCGCACGCTGCTCGCGGCGGTGGTCGACCGCATCATGCCGGCCGACCGGGATGGCGGGGCCCTTGCCTTCGGCGCGCTCGATTACCTCGATGGCATCCTTCCCGCCCAGCCGAAACTGGGCGCCGCCATCGCCGCCGGGCTCGCGCGGCTGCCTGCCGATTTCGCCGCTCTCCCCGAGGCCGAGCGGGATGTGACGCTCGCCGGCCTCGATGATGCCGGCTGGTTCCGCGAACTCTGCGAACTGGTAGCCGAGGGCGTCTATGCGGATCCGGGCAACGGCGGCAACCCGGACGCCGTATCGTGGCGGATGGTTGGATACGAGCACGGGCTGCCGGAGGGACCGACCGGTCCCGCCAGACGCGACGGGCAGGCGCCGCAGCCGTTCTCCGGCACGCTCGACTATGATGTGATCATCGTGGGAGCTGGCGCCGGTGGTGGTGTGGCCGCCGGTGTGCTGGCCGAGGCCGGCAAGCACGTGCTGCTGCTCGAGCGTGGGCTCGTGCGCGATTATTCCGACAGCGGCCACCGTGACCATCTGCGCAATCACCGTCTGGCGCTCTACGGCCACAACACCGGTCCGGACCTCGACGGCAACCCGCGGGTGCTGGCGGGGCCGGACGGTGTCGAGCGGGTGCTCCGCCCGCACGAGAACGGCTATCAGAACCTTGCCGCCGCCGTGGGCAGCGGCACGCTGGTCTATGGCGCCCAGGCCTGGCGCTTCCATCGGGCCGACTTCCGCATGGCGAGCCTCTACGGGGTTCCGGAGGGCTCATCACTCATCGATTGGCCGATCGGTTACGATGATCTCGCGCCCTGGTACGAACGCGCCGAGTGGGAGATCGGCGTCTCCGGCGAGGGCGCCGCCCATAGTCACGAAGGTCTGCGCACTCGCGACTATCCGATGCCGCCGCTACCGGACAGTCCGGCCCGCTCGGTGCTGAGGCGCGGCGCCGCCGCCCTCGGCATCACCACGACCCGCCCGCCGCTTGCCATCAACAGCCAGCCGCGCCACGGCCGCGACGGCTGCATGGGCTGCGGCAGCTGCGTCGGCTTCCCGTGTCCGAGCGACGCCAAGAACGGGACGCAGAACACCATGATCAGGAGAGCGCTCGCCACTGGCCGCTGCCATCTGGTCAGCGGCGCCATGGTCCTGCGCGTGGACACCGACAGCGCCGGGGTCGTCACCGGTGTTCGCTTCGCCGACAGTACCGGCGCGGAGCATTCCGTGCGAGGCAAGGCAGTAGTGCTGGCCGGCGGCGCGATAGAGACGGCGCGCCTGCTGCTCAACTCGCCCTCGGCGCGCGAACCGGATGGTCTGGGCAATAATCACGACCTCGTCGGCCGGAACCTGCAGGGGCACGTCTATGCCGTCGCCTACGGTCAGTTCGACGAGACGGTGCATGCCTCGCGTGGGCCGGGCGTGAGCATCGCCACCACCGCCTACAATCACGGCAACCCCGGCATCGTTGGTGGCGGCATGCTGGCCGACGATTTCGTCCAGCCGCCGATCATCTTCTGGAAGAACGTGTTGCCGCCAGGGCAGCGGCGCTGGGGGCAGGGCGCCAAGGATTTCATGCGCGACCAGTTTCACCGCGTGTTGCGCGTCGCGGGGCCGGTGCACGAGATCCCCAATGCCGAGGCACGGGTGCGGGTTGCTCCCGGGGTACGGGACAAATGGGGGCTGCCGGTGGCGATGCTGTCAGGCGCGGTGCACGCCGAAACCATCCGGACGGCCCATTACATGCACGGCAAGGCGCTCGGCTGGCTTCACGCTTCCGGGGCGCTTGCTACCTGCGGCTTCGCACCCAATCCCGGACTATCGGGTGGCCAGCATCAGGCCGGCACTTGCCGTATGGGCACAGATCCATCCAACTCGGTAACCGATCCCTTTGGTCGTGTCTGGGGACACAACAATCTGTTCGTCTCGGACGGCGGCCTGCACCCGACCAATGGCGGCTTCAACCCAGTGCTGACCATCATGGCGCTGGCCTTCCGCAATGCCGAGCATCTGGCCAGTTCAATGTAGCCGGCCCGGATCGCTCCGGACCGGCTGGACGTCGGTCACCGGCAAACGTAGCGACGTCCGTTGCTGGCCCGATAAGTACCGGTTTCCGGATCGAAGCTGCGGTACTTGCGGCTGCAGTAATCGAGCCAGCGCTCGTACTCGGCGTCATAGCGATCGCGCCTGCTGCGTTCCTTTTCGGCGGAGCCGGCGATGATGGCGCCAATGGTCAGGCCGATAATGCCAGCGCCGATCGCCGCGCCGATGTCATCGTCATTGTTCTTTTTGCTGGGGCGGCCCCAGCGGTCCTTCTCGCACCGCTCGCGTTCGCGGCGGTCGAGAAACTGGCTGCAGTCGGCCCAGCGCTGGTCCTCGCTCTGGGCGACGTGAATGCGGTTGCCGGCCGGCGACTGCGCCAGGGCGGGCGAAATCGCGGGCAGGGCAAATGAGGCCGCCATCATGACGGCAGTCAGGGTTCTGGCGAGAGCCATTTTGGGTTCCTCGGAGGGCTTTCAGAAGAAGGTGCAGACTTTTCCGGTTCGAAAGTGCGACAAAAGCAGGGACCTGGAGCGGTTCGCCGTTCAATGGAACGGCGAACCGCTCTCGGGGGATGGGAATGGGCGGCCCGGGTGGCCGCGGGCCGCCCTCGGGACCGACGGAACGGGTGACAGATCCGTCGATCCCGATGCGATCTCGTCAGAAGCGGAAGTTGAGCCCCGCCTTGACCGCATGATTGGTCAGGTCGTCGCTGCGGTGGATGTTGCCGGTAAGGGTCGAGTCGACGTCGTTGAAGCGCGTCTGGGTGTATTCGACCCGCGCCGACAGGCCGTTGCCAAAGCTCTGCTCGAGCCCGGCGCCCCACAGCATGCCACCGACCCACTTGTCGTCGGAGATGACGTTGTTGCCGGCATCGAGCCGCGCCACCCCATAGCCGGCGGTGCCGTAGACCAGCGTGCCGCCAAGGGCGAGACCACCGCGAACCTTGGCGGCGCCGCTCCAGTTCTGCTCGAGCTCGCCGCTGCCAACGCCATGGACGATGCCACGGGCATAGGTGCCCTCGAGTTCGGCGCCGATCACCGCCGGGCCAAGCTGCATGGTGTAGCCGGCCTGCACGCCGCCCAGCAGGCTCGAGTCCTTGAAGATGTTGAAGTCGGATGCTTTGGGCGCGAGGCCGCCATGGATACCGGCGTAAAAGCCGGTCCATTCCGAGGCGGGTGCCGGCGCGTAGGGCTCGCTCCAGCGGCTGTCCTGCGGGTCGGCCGCGGTCGCCGGCAGGACGCCGAGCAGCAGGACGGCAACGAAGCCAGGGGTAGAAAACTTCGAGAACATGGGAACTCCGCGAACAACGGGCCCCGCGACCAGGGAGGTGGCCGCCGGGCAAGTGAGGATGGCCGGCATGCACCTTGCAACCGGACTGCAGAGGTCATTCGGTGACCTCGCGGTCATTCACTGACCGCGTTCGCCATTTTCACTGTCGGGATTGCGCGAGCATTGCGCGGCGCCGAAATCGCTATGGCGTGGTTGCCACGGGCAGTTCGACGCGGAAGCAGACCCCGCCGAGATGGCTCGGCAGCACCGAGATATTGCCGCCATGCTGGCGCACCACTTCGCGCACCAGGTTCAGCCCGAGCCCGGCACCGCGGTCGAGTGGGCGGATGCGGTAGAACGGCTCGAAGATCTTCTCGCGATGTTCCGGCGCAATGCCCGGGCCGCTGTCATGCACCTCGAAAGTGCCGTTGCCGGCGATCTCGATCTCTATGGTGCCGTTATTGCCGCCATGCACCACCGCATTCTGCGTCAAATTCGCCAGCAACCGCTCGATGGCGCCGCGATCGCCCAGCACCCAGGCGGAAGGGTCGGGCGCCCTGAGCGAGATGTCGTACCCGGCGGAGATGGCAAGCGGCGCATGATCGGCGACCACGCGCTCGGCCAGCGGCACCAGGTCGATCGGCTGGAAGTCGATCTGCGATTGCGCCAGCCGCTGCAGGTCGAGCAACTGTTCGGCCATGGCCGCCAGTCTCGCCGTGTCGGTGAGCAACCGGGTCCGCTCCGGGCCGGTGTCGAGATTCTCCACCCGGGTCTGGAGGATAGCGATCGGCGTCTTCAGCTCATGCGCCGCGTCGGCGAGGAAGCGGCGATGGCGCTCATAGCCTTCGTCGAGGCGAGTCAGGGCCTCATTCACCGCCGTCACCAGGCCGCGGACCTCGTAGGGTACCTTGTCGAGCGGCAGGCGTGTGCCGTGCTTGTCGAAGTTGATACTGCGGGCCTGTTCCTCGGCCGCGTCCAGCCCGCGCATCACCTTGCGAACGATCAACGGGATGGCGATCACCGTCGCGATGATCAGCATCAGCAGCAACGGCAGGATGAATATGTTGCCGACCAGGATCGCCGCAAAGATGGTGCTGACAAAGGCGCCACCACCGGCCAGCACATAGAGCTTTCCGATCGGCGTCTCGTCGCTGTGGAATGCGGCGGCCAGGTCATTCTTGCCGCCGGAGTCGCGAATATCGACGAACCACAACCGGTTCAGGCTCGACGCCATCTCGCTATAGGCGGACGGCACCGGACCATCCTCGAATGCGTGCCCCTGGTCGTCCGTCACGATCATCCAGACCGTGGGGGACTCGGCGCGATAGCGCTCGAGCTCGGCATTGGGACCAAGCACCAGTTCGCCATCCGGCCCTCGCTGCATGGCCGCCGCGATCGCTTCCGCCAGCGAGCTGTCGACTAACTGCTCGCCCGGATTGAGCTGCAGGATCAGAATGGTCAAAATGGCCGATGCCAGTGACAGTGTGATGGCTTGCAGCAGCACCAGGCGCCAGGCGAGGCGTCGGCGCAGTGAGTGGGGACGCCAGAACTTCATGCTGCTGCCTTGATCAGGTAACCGACGCCGCGGATGCCGTGGATTTCGACTCCCGCCTTGGCGTCCGCGAGCTTGCGCCTGAGCCGCGAGATATGGGCATCGAGCGAGTTCGACTGGATCTCGTCGCCATAGCCATAGACCGCGTCTTCAAGCGAGGTGCGCAGCACCGTGCGCCCGGCGCGTCGCAGCAGGCATTCGAGCACCAGCAGTTCGCGCCGCGGCAGCTCGATGGTGCTCTCGCCGATCCGCGCCTCGCGGCTGTCTAGATCGAACGACAGCGCACCCAGTTGCACCGATTCCGGCGCCACCTGCATCGGCCGCCGCAGCACGGCGCGCAGCCGCGCCAGCAGTTCCTCTACCGCAAAGGGTTTTGGCAGATAGTCGTCGGCGCCGGTGTCGAGCCCCTCGATCTTGTCGGCAATCGAGCCACGGGCCGAGATGATGATCACCGGCACCCCGGCGTGGCGCTTGCGCAGCAGCGGCACCAGGTCGATGCCATCGCCGTCCGGCAACTTGCGGTCGAGCAGCACCGCGTCATGCGTGTGGCTGAGGATTGCCTCTTCGGCGATGAGCTTGGTGCGCGCGTGGTCGACGACCATGTCATAGCGCGCCAGCACGGCGCTCAGCGCCGTGGCCATCTCCGGCTCATCTTCGACAAGTAGCAATCGCATTCAGGAATCCCCGCGCCACGATCTGCCATATGCAGCATGCATTGCGCCAGGATTGCGCCCCGGCAACCTCGGGTCCGAGCGCGGCCGATCAGCCGCCTGAGGGCTAACTAACCCGTTAGATATTCGAGCCATTTCAGGCGGTGTTTGGCTTTTTCGGCGACCGCAGACTCTGGTATTGTCGCAATGGGGCTCTCGGAAGTTCCGGAGCTTTCCCGCGAAACAGTGGAGAAGCATGATGGCCGAGACAGAGACTTCTACGCCTTCCGATTTTCCCGCCGGACTCCGCGCCATGCTTGGCGACAACTGGTGGCTGCTGCTGCTGCGCGGCATCGCCGCCATCGCCTTCGGCGTGCTGGCCATCTTCTGGCCCGCCATCACGCTCATCTCGCTGACCCTGCTATGGGGCGCCTACACCCTCATCGACGGCGTCTTCGCCCTGTGGGCCGCGATCTCCGGCCGCGCCAACTCCCCCGCCATGGGGCCGCGCTGGTGGATGGCGATCAGCGGCGTCGTCAGCGTCCTCGCCGGTCTTGCTGCCTTCTTCTGGCCCGGGATGACCGCGTTCATCCTCGTCATCTTCATCGGCATCTGGGCGATCATCATTGGTGTGCTGACCATCTGGGGCGCCATCCAGGCCCGCAAGGAGATCGAGGGCGAGTGGGTGCTCGGCCTGTTCGGCGCGCTCAGCATCCTGTTCGGCCTGCTGCTGCTGTTCCAACCGGGGGCAGGGGCGCTGTCGCTGATCTGGACCATCGCCGGCTATGCAATCTTTGCGGGCGTGTTGCTGATCATGCTGGCCTTCCGGGTGCGGAAGTTCAAACGGCCAGCCTGAACCGGGAACCAAGCGGCGCGAGCTACGTTCAAAGGGCAAGGTGAAAGCGCCCGCAAGAACGCGAAGCCCTCTGATCAATGCCCCGGCTCCACTTGTGGACCGGGGCATTTTCTTGTGCGATGCGGTCGAATGCGCCGCCCCGACAAGATGGCGGGCATCTCGGGCTGTCGCCGAAACGCCCGCCAACCCCGTCAGTGTGTGGACGCAAGATCAGGGCGGCGGCCTGATAGCGGAAGGTTCCTGCAATTTCGCTGACAAGGCTGGAAACGCTGCTGTACGGGCGTTTGAGCGCACCCCAAGCCGCTAGAATCGCCCTGTCATGCTGCCGCGAACCGACGCCGTCGCCAGGCCCGTCGTATCGATTCCATAGTCGGCCAGCGCTCGCAGCGCCCAGCCAGGTCCCGTGAGCGTCACGCCGCCGGTAACACCGGCATAAGTGTTGTCGACCACGATCTCCTCGCCGGTCCCGCCCAGGCCGGCGCGGACACCGAGCGACGGCGTCAGGTCGAGCCCGTCGCCGAACGCGAAGGTTCGTGCCACCGTCAATGCGCCGCCCAGCTCCAGCGTCGAGGTCGAGAACCCATCGACGTTGACGATGTCGCCGCGCGGATTGGTGACAGTGTAGGCGCCGACGTCCTCGTGTGCTGTAAATCGCTAAGAATAGCGACAAAGCCGCTTCGGCAGTTGCTGATGCATCCGCGCCACAGCAGACAAACCGCGCCTATTCGGCCGCGCCGGTTCCACTCATCGGCGCCTCGACCTGCAGGTCCTCGCGATAGGGCTTGGCGGACGGCGGGAGGTCCTTGCGCAGGAAGACATCTTCGCCCTTGAGCTGACGCAGCCAGATCGGGATCATCTCCCGATAGCCCGCAAGGATTGACGGGGTAGGCGGGGGCAGGTCGTGCTTGATGGCCTCGTGCAGCCTCTCGAGCGCGTGGTAGGGCACCACCGGGAACATGTGGTGTTCGACGTGATAGTTCATGTCCGAATAGAGGAAGCGGCTGATCGGGTTCATCAGCACGGTCCTGGTGTTCAGCCGATGGTCGGTGACGTCCTCGGCCAGCGCGCCATGCTGCAACAGCCCCACCATCACCATGTGCCAGCAGCCGTAGAGGCGGGGTAGCCCGACCAGCATGAACGGCAGGATCGACTGCATGGCGATCGCGGTGATGCCGGTCGCTGCGTAGATCACCACCCAGATCCGCGCCACCCGAACCACCTTGGGCCACTCGCCCTTGGGAATGAAGCTCTTCTCGGCGTCGCTCACGTCGCCGGCAGCGTTCCGCACCATGTCGCCCAGCGCGTACCAGACATCGACAATGCCGACGAAACTCAGGATCACCCGGGCCAGCACCGGCGGTCGCATCACCGCGATCTCGACGTCGCGGCCGACGATGATGGTGTCGGCGTGGTGGCGAGCGTGGCTCCATTTCCAGATCGTCGGGTTACGGATCAGCATGAAGCAGGCGATCTGGTAGATCACCTTGTTCATCCACGCTGTCTTGAACGCCGTGCCGTGCCCGCATTCATGCCAGCGGCTGTCGCTCGCCGAACCATAGAGCACGCCATAAACCAAGAAGCACGGCACGCACCACCAGGTGCCCCAGAACGCGATGCCGCCAATGCCGGTGACCAGCAGCAGGCCAAGCCAGATCAGGTTGTCGCGTATCGCCGGGCCATCGGAGCGTTGCATCAGTTCTTTCATGACGGCGCGTGGCACCTCAGTGTGATACCACTCGGCTGCCGCGAGGCCGCGCTCGATGGCGCGCTGCGCCTCGGGCCCGGTGATACTGTAGTCGCGCTTCGTGATCATCGGCCCCCCTCCAACGTGTCCTTACGGCCTGACAGGACCCTGCCCAGCGCCAGTGGCGCCAATGGTGGCGGCGATGCTGTCGAGGTCGGCGTCGTCGAGTTCGATGGTCGTTGCATCGATCCAGCCATCGACCTGGGCCGGTGATCGGGCGCCGACAATCGCGGCGCTCAGCCCTGGCCAGGCTAGCACCCAGGTGAGGGCGATGGTTGAGATCGAAGTGCTGTGCTTGTCGGCAACCGGCTTCAATGCCGCCGCGAGGGCAAGATTGCGGTCGAGCCGCTCGCCGGTGAACTCCGGGTTGGTCTTCCGCCAGTCGTTGTCGGCCAGGGTCGCGGCGCGCTCCTGGGTGAAGCTGCCGGTGAGCAGGCCCGCCTGCATCGGGCTGTAGCAGATGACGCCGGTGCCATGCGCCGCGCACCACGGCAGGATCGCCTCCGCGGTCTCCCGCTTGATCATCGAGAACGGCGGCTGCAGCGTTTCCACATGCCCCATCGCTTCGGCTCGCGCCAGTTGCTCGGCATTGTGGTTCGAGAGCCCGATATGCCGAACCTTGCCCTCGGACTTCAGCTCGAGCATCGTCGCCCAATAGTCCTCGAGCGGCACGTCGTCGGCCGGCCAGTGCACCTGGTAGAGATCGATGGCCTCGACCTGCAGGCGTTTGAGCGAGTTCTCGAGTTCGTTGCGGAGGCTCGCCTTGTTGGCGAGGCGGCGCGGGTTCTGCCCGTTGGCGTCTCGGATCACCCCGCCTTTGGTGAAGACGAACGGCCGCCGATCGGTCGGCAGCGCTTTCAGCGTCTGGCCGATCACCTCCTCGGAATGGCCGACGCCGTAGGCCGCAGCAGTATCGATCCAGTTGATGCCCAGGTCGATGGCGTGGCGGATGGCAGCGTCGGAATCAGCGTCATCCTGCGGGCCCCACATATTGCCGCCCATCGCCCAGGCGCCGACGCCAAGGCGGGTGATCTCCATGCCGGTCTTGCCGAAAGCGCGGGTGGGCAGCGACGTTTTCATGTTTGTTTGTCCTCCATCGGTAACTGCCATACCAGCATCTCCTCCCGGATCGGACAACCCAGCCTTGCGACCAATGCCCCGCTCGCGACCCGGCGGGCAGACGTCCAGCATATCGCATCCCGACATCCCCCTTGCGCCGAACCGTAACGTACGGTACGGTTCACGCCATTGATGTCGAGGTGTCCGGTTCGCAGGGTGCGGATCGTCACCTCGCGGGGCCTTGGGTGTCGTCGTGGCGTCTGCCGTTGCCAATAGCGAAGAGGTGTTCACGCCGCGCCAGCAGCAGGTGCTGACGGCGGCGCTGGATCTGCTCGTCGAGCAGGGCGATCGGCTGACCATGACCTCGGTGGCGCGCCGCGCCTCGTGCTCCAAGGAAACGCTCTACAAGTGGTTCGGCGACCGCGACGGGCTGCTCACCGCGACGGTGCAGTGGCAGGCCGCCAAGGTGAAGGCGCCGCAGGTCGATCGCTGGCGGCTCGATTCCGCCTCACTGCGCCAGAGCATCGAGCAGTTCGCTCGAGACCTGCTGGGCACTATCGTCGGCGATGTCTCGGTGACGCTCAACCGTCTCGCCATCGGCCATGCCGGCGCCGAAAAGCATGGGCTCGGGGCCATCGTCCTCGAGAACGGTCCGCTCGCTATCCGCAAGCGCCTGAAGCCGGTGCTGGAAGCGGGCAGGGAGGCGCGGCTGTTGCGCTTCGACAGCTCCGAGGAAGCCTATCGCAGCTTCTTCGGCCTTGTCGTGCGCGACGCGCAGATCCGCCTGCTGCTCGGCGAAACCTTCACTCCTGCCGAAGCCGAGATCGCGCGCGACGCGGCCCGGGCGACGGAACAGTTTCTTGCCATCTACGCGGTCCACCCGGCCGCCTGAGTTCAAATCGGCCGCACCGGCCCAACGCACCAAGAGGAGACTTCCATGCGCGTTTATTATGATCGGGATGCCGATCTCAACATCATCAAAGGGAAGAAGGTCGCGATCGTCGGCTACGGCTCGCAGGGTCATGCGCACACGCTGAACCTCCGCGATTCCGGCGTGAAGGACATCGTGGTGGCGCTGCGTCCGGGCTCGCCGTCGGCCAAGAAGGCCGAGGGCGAAGGCCTCAAGGTGATGTCCGTCGCCGATGCCGCCAAGTGGGCCGACGTCATCATGATGCTGACCCCCGACGAGCTACAGGCCGACATCTACAAGAAGGACATCGAGCCCAATATTCGTGACGGCGCCGCCATCGCCTTCGCGCACGGCCTCAATGTGCACTTCAACCTGATCGAGCCCAAGGCGACCGTCGACGTGATCATGATCGCGCCGAAGGGCCCGGGCCACACCGTGCGTGGCGAATACCAGAAGGGCGGCGGCGTGCCGTGCCTGATCGCCGTCCATCAGGACGCCTCGGGCAATGCCCACGACATCGCCCTGGCTTACGCCTCGGGCGTCGGCGGCGGCCGCTCGGGCGTCATCGAAACCAACTTCCGCGAGGAATGCGAGACCGATCTGTTCGGTGAGCAGGTGGTGCTCTGCGGCGGCCTGGTCGAGCTCATCCGCGCCGGCTTCGAGACGCTGGTGGAAGCCGGCTACGCTCCGGAAATGGCCTATTTCGAGTGCCTGCACGAAGTGAAGCTGATCGTCGACCTGATCTACCAGGGCGGCATCGCCAACATGAACTACTCGATCTCGAACACTGCAGAATGGGGCGAGTATGTCTCGGGCCCGCGCATCATCACCTCGGAGACCAAGGCCGAGATGAAGCGGGTGCTCAAGGACATTCAGTCCGGCAAGTTCACCTCCGAGTGGATGCAGGAATACAAGGGCGGCGCCTCGCGCTTCAAGGCGACCCGTCGCCTCGCCGACGAGCACCAGATCGAGGAAGTCGGCGAGAAGCTCCGCGGCATGATGCCGTGGATCAAGGCCGGCGCCCTCGTGGACAAGGCCAAGAACTAAGCGGGGCCTTGCTCCACGCTTGATCTGATGCGCGCTGGCGCGCCGCCGTGATCAAGGCCGGCGCGCTGGTCGACAAGGCCAAGAACTAATCCAAAGATCCTTCGCAGGATGTATGCGCAGAGGGGCCTCCGGGCCCCTTTGTCGTTTCTGGTCATCAACGTCGGGGAGCACAGGTTGCTCCAACGACTCGATGTCATCCCAGCGAAAGCTGGGACCCAACTCACAGCCCGTGCCAGCGGAGAAAATGGGTCCCAGCTTTCGCTGGGATGACATCCGGTGGGTAGGCGAAACGGTTGGCCCACCGCGTTAGCGCGATGCGGCCCTATTGGATCTACCGGCTGGTGTCCGTGGCCATCCTAATGGCGAGGAAGCCGAGCACCGTGCCCATCAGCCAGCGCTGCAGCCGGGCCCAGAACGGTCGACCGGTGAGGAACAGTGCCACCGTCCCCGCCGTGATGATGAGGATGGCATTGACTGTCATGCTCACGGCAATCTGCGTGGCGCCAAGCACCAAGGTCTGGCCGAGCACATTGCCGGCCGACTTGTCGATGAACTGTGGCAGCAGCGACAGATAAAGCGCCGCGACCTTGGGGTTCAACAGGCTGGTGAACAGGCCCATCGCATAGAGTCGTTTCGGCGAATCCGGCGCCAGCGTCCTGAGTTCGAACGGCGAATGGCCGCCGGGGCGCAGCGCATTCCAGGCCAGCCAGCCGAGGTAGAGCGCTCCGGCGATGCGGATCGCGTCATAGGCGAAGGGCACCGCGAACAACAGCGCGGTGAGGCCGAGCGCCGCCGCCAGCATGTAGACGATAAAGCCGGTGGCAACCCCGAGCAGCGAGATCAGCCCGGCGGCACGACCCTGCGCAATCGAGCGGGAGACCAGATAGGCCATGTTGGGGCCGGGGGCGATCACCATAGCGAAGGCGACGCCGGCGAAGGCGAGAAGGGTGGTGAGCGCGGGCACGGCGGATCCCCGGTTGGCTGCACACCTGCATGCCACGCGCCATGAACTTCCGCCAGTGACGCCTACGTTTTGCTGTCGCTCTTCTCGATGCGCTCGCGGGTGAGCATTTCAAGCAGGCCGACCAGCCGGGTGATGTCTTCCTGGCGGAGCAGGTCGATCTTTTCGTGCAGGGCCTCGATGTCGAGTTCGGCGCGCAGGTTCACATCGTAATCGAGCTGCGCCTTCTGACGGTCGATGTCGGACTGGCGGTTCTGCGCCATCATCAGGATCGGGGCGGTGAAGGCGGCCTGGAAGCTCAGCACCAGGTTGAGCAGGATGAAGGGGTAAGGGTCCCAGTGCTGCACCCAGGCGACGACGTTGAACGCGATCCACAGCACCAGCACCGTCGATTGCACGATGATGAAGCGCCACGATCCGACAAGCGCCGCGATCTGGTCGGCGAGGTACTCGCCATAGGTGCGGGGGAGGCTGATCGGCTTGGCCTGTCGCAGCGTGAATCGCCGCGCCGTCTCGGTGTTGTCGTGGTGGGGTTTGGTTTCGCTCATTGCCGCCTCTTGCTGGCCATGCCATGCGGCGGTTCTATCAGGTCTGGCGGTCGGCGCGGGATCGGATCCGGTGAGCCCCGAATCAAAAAGGGCCCCGATCATCTCGGGGCCCTTCAGCTTGGGATATCGCCTACCGCGAGGTCACTCATGGCCGCGGGAAGGCGTGCTGTGGTGGCGGCCGGCGCGCATCGCGGCGAGGTCGCCACGAGTGAGGCCGATATCACGCAGCAGATGGTCGTCGAACTTCATCAGGTCGGTGAAGACCCGCTTGCGTTCTGCACGACGGAACATGGACGTCAGGCTGAAAGCCATTTGGTCATCTCGTCAGTTTGGGTGGTGCCGGGATCGGCGGAGTGGGCTTATGCCCGTGGATCGATGAATGCCTGATGAACCGTTTGGCCCTTAGCGGGGCTTGCGGCCGAACCAGGTCTTCTGCTTCCTGAGCTCTGCGCGCGTCAGCCCGATATCGGCCAGCAGGCGGTCTTCGATCTGCTGGTTGGGCGTACGGGCACGCAGGTGGTCGGACAGCAGCAACAGTTCGGGGATCATGTTCGATTCCTTGGTTTGATAGCCGGCTCGTCCGGCGTTGGGGCGCTCAATGACCGAGGCCGGTTGAACCGGTTCTGAACGAGGAGTTCAGGGAGAGACCAATGACTGAGATCGCGTTGCCGGCATTCCCGGTCGAGGGAGGCTGCATCTGCGGCGCGGTGCGCTACCGCATCACCGGCGCGCCGCTTGCCGTCTACAACTGCCACTGCCGCGATTGCCAGCGCCTGAGCGGCGCCACGCACTCGATGTCGATGCCGATCGCCCGCGAACGGCTGCAGCATCTGCGGGGCGAACTCGTTGCTTACGACAAGCCGGCCGACAGCGGCAGGACCGTGCGCATGCTGGCCTGCGCCCGCTGCGGCACCAAGCTCTGGAACGAGCCGCTCGCCTCGCCGGCGATCTTCGTGGTCAAGCCGGGCACGCTCGACGACCCGAGCTGGGCCGTCCCCATCGGCAATATCTGGACCGCCAGCCGCCTGCCATGGGCGGTGATCGATGAGGCGCAGGTCAATTTTCCTGGCCAGCCGCCCGACCGCCAACCGCTCTATGAAGCCTGGAGCGCGGCGACGACCTGATGCGGTTCACCGCAATTTGCCGGAAGAGATCGCCGCGCCGGCGGAGGGAGCGGCGCACCGTGTCGTGCTAGTAGGTGGACGAAACGCCTGGAGGGGATGATGAGTTTCGACAGTGATATCGCGCTGGTGGCCGAGCAGGAGCGGCAGCTGGTGTTCAGCCGGTTCGACGAGACCACGGCGCTGCAGTTGGGCGAGGATATTCGTGAGCTCGCGGTGGCGGCAAAGGCGGCCCTGGTGATCGACATCCGCTTCTGGAACCGGCCGCTCTACTACTACGCGATGGCCGTCACCGGCCCGGACAATTTCGAGTGGGTCCGGCGCAAGAGTAACTGCGTTCGGCGCTTCAACCGCGCTTCCTACGCGCTGACGCTGCGCCAGCAGCGCGACAATCGCGGCTTCGCACCCGATGACAATGTCGACCCTACCGAGATTGCGGCGCATGGCGGCTCGTTCCCGATCCGCATCGAGGGGGTAAGCGTCGTCGGAACGATCACCGTGTCGGGCGTCCCCGGCAGGCACGATCATGGCTTCGTGGTGACCGCGATCGCAGGGCATCTCGGCATCGATCCAGTGCCACTCATGCTGTCGCACGAGGAACCGACAGCCGACTGACCGGCCGGCTTGCCGGGATGCCGTTGGCCATGCCGCCGCAACCACAGCGACCGTATGGCTACGACAGACGACATCGCAGAATCATCGAGCAAGAACCGGGCTCGAGTTCACCGAGAACGCGGCGTTCTCGATCGGCGTAAGGGTGCGTGAGCGTCCCCCGCGAGAAGCTCGGACTGGTGGCCCCGAATCCGGCACTTGACGATGCGGACTCTGTCCTTGTCGTGGTGCCAATCCGCGCGAAAGACGTCGCTTCGATCGCTGCCTCCGGTCACGCACCCGATCGTCAAGCGCTCTGCGCCTGAAGCACGGCGACGCTTAGCGCACTCGCAGGAGCCAGCTCTGCTGTTCGCGATGCACGTGCAGCAGCAGCGCCGTGAGGAATAGCGAGATGCCAACGATTTCGAAGGTTTCCTCGGTCACCACGAAGGCGATGTAAGAGGGGGCATCGACACCCTGCGCCTCAAAGATCGGAGCCCCAAGCATCTCCAGCCCAACGGCCCCGAAGACATAGATTGCACCCGACCCGAGAAACAGCAGTTGGGTGCGCCGCGGCAGGCGCAGGATGAACCGCCAGAGCAGAAGCAGGACCACGATCACAGCGGGGATCGCCACGAGGACCCACCCAAAGGTGAACACTCCGCTGGTGTGAAACACGAGCTTCACCTTTTCGATGAGGATCTCGTGAATGCTCGCCGTCTCGTCCATCGACAGGTAGACAAAGCCGAAGGCCAGCAACAGCCAGCCGACCCGTTGCTTGGATCGTTCAGCGCTGGCCTGCTGCGCCTGCAGGAAGAGCATCAGGGCACAAGCGATCAACTGCGTCGACGAGTACCAGACCGGAAGCGTATTCTCCGCATCGAGGCGCAGAATCTTCAGCCCATAAGTGCTGCTGGGCGTTCCCGACGAATAAGCCGCAAGCTCCCGGCCTACGCCCGCTGCAACGACGGCCGCGCTGGCGACCCATATCGCTATCGATGCTGTGATGACTGAAATGCTGACCAGCGTGGGCCCTGCCGAGGCAAGAGCGTCGCGAGATCCGGCCTGTTTGCTCCGCCCGTCCATCGCGCCCCTTTGCGACAACTGTCTTCGGGTATTTCAGAGATCATTACGCCGCCGCCTGGCTGCGGTCAAAGGCGACAAGAGGTGCGCTTGCCGCGGTGCCATGCGGTTGGCTATATCGCCCGCAACCACAGGGAGCGGACGATATGGCTACGGCAGACGACATCGCCAAAATCATCGAGCAGGAGCGGGGGCTCGAGTTCACCGAGTTCAACGAGAACGTAGCGTTCTCGATCGGCGCAAGGGTGCGTGAGCGCGCCCTGCGCGAGAAGCTCGGGCTGGTGGTCGACGTCCGCACCTGGGACCGGCAGATGTTCTACGCCGCCATGCCCGGGACCACGGCCGACAATCCGAACTGGGTGCGCCGCAAGATCAACACCGTGCAGCGCCTGCTCAAGTCGAGCTATCGCGTGGCGCTGGAGCAGAACCGCGAGGATCGGCTGTTCGCGCCGAATCGGGCGCTCGACGGTGCTGACTTTGTCCTCGCCGGGGGCGCCTTCCCGATCCGCATGAAAGGCTTCGGCCCCATCGGCTGCGTCACCATTTCGGGCCTCCACGAACGCGACGATCACCAGGTTGGCGTGGACGCCGTGGTCGAAGAACTCGGGCTCGACAAGGCGGCTTTCGCACTCGCCAAGCTTTAGTTGGAGGCGTCGCGCGGAGGCGGCTTGACACCGCGGATCGGGCTGCCGCAACTGCTGCCCGGTTGCGGAGCCCGATCATGAAACTCAACTACGTGCTGCTTGATGTTTTCACCACCGAGCGGCTGCAGGGCAATCCCCTGGCCGTCGTGCTCAAGGCCGACGGGCTGCTCGACGATCGGATGCAGGCGATCGCCGCCGAGTTCAATCTGTCCGAGACGGTGTTCATCCAGAAGGCGCAGTCAGAGCGCCACACGGCGGCCGTGCGTATCTTCACGCCGACCGTGGAGCTCCCCTTCGCCGGTCACCCGACAGTGGGCGCCGCCGTGGTGCTAGGATTACAGAATCGAAGCACTGCCGTGCGGCTCGAGGAGCAGGTCGGCGTCATCACCTGCGTGATCGAGCGCGTCGAAAAGGATGTCGGGCTCGCCCGCTTCGCGCTGCCTCGGTTGCCCGAAGAGGTCGGCAAGGTGCCTTCCGTCGAAGCGATAGCCGCCACGCTAGGGCTCCATGCCGACGACATTGGCTGCGGACCTTACCAGCCGGCGCTGTTCTCGGCCGGCGTGCCCTATTACCTGCTGCCGGTCCGCGACGCGGCGGCCCTGAAGCGCATTCGCCTCGAGCGACGCGGCTGGGACATGAACTATCCTGAGGGGCATGGCTCGATCTACGTCTTCACCCAGACGCCGGAAGAGCATGGCAACGACTTCGCCGCGCGCATGTTCTCGCCCGGCATGGGCCAGGTCGAAGACCCCGCGACCGGCTCGGCTGCCGCCGCGCTTATTGGCCTTCTCGCCCGTCACACCGATAACGGCCAGCACGAGTTCCGCCTGCGGCAGGGATACGAGATGGGCCGTCCCAGCCTCATCACGCTGCAGCTGCGCAAGGATGGCGACAGGCTCACCCATGGCGGCATCGGCGGCCACGCGGTGATCGTCGGCGAAGGGACGCTCAACCTCGGGGACTAGCGATTTCAAATATCAACTGACAGACTTGCAATTCTGTCAGTCGTCATCCACATGAGCGGTCTCACCACAAGGAGACTGGTCATGGATCATCGCACGCTTGGAACATCGGGCCCCGTCGTTTCCGCCCTCGGCCTGGGCGCCATGGGGATGTCGGGCGCCTACGGGCCGTCCGATCGCAGCGAGAGCATTGCCACCGTGCATACCGCGCTCGAGGCCGGCGTCACCCTGATCGACACCGGCGATTTCTACGGCATGGGGCACAACGAGATGCTGCTCGGCGAAGCCTTGCAGGGTCGGCGCGACAACGCCGTGCTCAGCGTCAAGTTCGGCGCGCAGCGCGGGCCAAACGGGCAGTGGTTCGGCTTCGACGGGCGGCCGGCAGCCGTCAAGACCGCGCTCGCCTACACGCTCGAGCGCCTCGGCGTCGATTACATCGACATTTACCGGCCGGCGCGGCTCGATCCGAACGTGCCGATCGAGGAAACGGTCGGCGCCATCAAGGACATGATCGACGCCGGCTATGTTCGCCACCTCGGTCTCTCCGAGGTCGGCCCCGAGACCATCCGCCGCGCCAATGCGGTGCATCCGGTGGTTGACCTGCAGATCGAGTATTCGCTGATCTCGCGCAGTATCGAGCGGGCGATCCTGCCGGTGACGCGCGAACTGGGCATCGGCGTCACCGCCTATGGCGTGCTGTCGCGTGGCCTGATCAGCGGCCACTGGAGCAAGGACGGTCTCGTCGCCGGGGATTTCCGCGGTCACAGCCCGCGGTTCAGCGCCGAGAATGTTGATCACAACCTGCAACTGGTCGACAAGCTGCGCGATATCGCAGCCGGCAAGGGCATCAGCGTCGCGCAACTGGCGATCGCCTGGGTGCTGGCGCAGGGCAGGGACATCGTCCCGGTTATCGGCGCACGGCGCCGGGATCGGTTGACCGAGGCGCTGGGCGCGCTCGATGTGGTGTTGACGCCGGCCGATCTGTCCGCCATCGAAGGAGCGGTGCCACCGAATGCCGCGCGCGGCGAGCGCTACCTGCCGGCGCAGATGGCAATGCTCGACAGTGAGCGAACTGGAGCCTGATGAACGAGGTCTTGACCCGCGAACGAATTCTCGAGGCGGCGGAACAGGTGTTTCGCCGCTTTGGTCCGCATAAGACCACGGTGGTCGATGTGGCGCGGTTGCTCGGGGTCAGTCACGGCAGCGTTTACCGGCATTTCGACAGCAAGATTGCGCTGCGCGACGCGGTGGTCGAGGGCTGGTTGAAGCGCACGTCGGATCCCCTGGCGGCGATCGCGACCTCCGGGGAAGCGCCAGCGAAGCGGCTGCGCCTGTGGTTCAGCACGCTGCTCAAGCTGAAGCGCGAGAAGGTCAAGAGCGATCCGGAGCTGTTCTCGGTATCGCGCACCATCTTCGCCGAGGCGCGCGAGGTGGTGGCCCGGCATGTCGACACTCTCGTCGGCCAGCTGGAGATCATCATTGGGGACGGCATCGCCAGCGGCGACTTCCGGCCGGTCGACCCGCGGGCCACAGCGCAGGCTATGTTCGACGCCACCGCCCGCTTCCACGACCCGGCGCACGGCGCCGAGTGGAGCGCGCCCGATGTCGATGCCGGCTTCGACCGCGTCTATGCGCTGGTGACCGCCGGCATAGTGGCATAGACCCGGACCACGCCACGCCTTCACAATTCATCCGCGTCACGTGCCGACGCTAGTGCGACGCACCCAACTCAGCTAGCCTCCCCGCGGGCATTTGGAGGGCTAAGCCGTGTACGTTGTCACACTTCTGATTTTCTTCATCCACATCGTCGCGTTCATCGCCGGCGGCGCCAATTTGGTGCTGATGCCGATCGTCGGCGCCAAGCTGCCGACCGCCACGCCGGAGCAGCGCGGCCTGCTGTTCTCGATCATCGAAGGGTTCGCCAAGGTCGGCAAATACGCCTTTGCGACGCTGCTGATCACCGGCATCCTGACACTCTGGCTCAAGTGGAACTGGGTCGTTCCCAACGCCTGGTTCTGGGTCAAGATGCTGGGCATCCTCGGGATGATCGTGTTCATCAGCCTCAACGAGGTGAACCGCAAGAAGGCCATCGCGGGCGATGCCGAAGCGGCCAAGCGCGCCAAGATGTTCGGCCAGCTGACCGGGGTCTCCTTCCTCGTCGTGGTCTTCTCCGCCGTGTTCGCCTTCAACTGAAGTCCCCTGCAACTGAGGTCAGCTTGGACGTCGCCTTTTCGCTTCTGCTCATCGCCCATCTTGTCGGTCTCATGCTGGTAGCGGCGGCGTTCCTGCCGCTGCTGGGGATGATGGCGCAGGGCGGGGCGGCGCCCCAGACCAACCGGCTGCTCACCCGCTTCGGGCACTTCGGCATCATCGTGCTGCTGCTCAGTGGGCCGTTGATGATCTGGGTCCGCTACGGCAGCCTCGACGGCGTCAGCCACTGGTTTTGGGCCAAGATGGCGTTCGTCGTGCTCCTGGCGGCAGGCGTCGTCACATCGGCGGTCTCTGCGCGCAAGATGCGCGCCGGCGATGCGGCGGCGACAGCGCGGGTGCGGCTCGGCCGGATTATCGCCGTGGTATCGCTACTGGCGATCGTGGTGTTCGCCGTGCTGGCGTTCAACTGATGCCACGGCTCGACCACATCAATATCGACGTGTCGGACGGCGCGCGGATGGTGCGGTTCTTCGCCGAGGTGCTTGGTGCCGAGGATGGCTTTCGTCCGCCATTCGATTTTCCCGGCCACTGGATTTACGTCGATGGCCATCCGGCCATCCACTTGAATGTCGCACCGAGAGCGAACGATTTCCCGCGCGGCATGGTCAATCACGTGGCCTTCGGGGTCTACGGGTTCGAGCCGACCAAAGCGCGGATCGAGGCGGCGGGGTGGCCGTACCGGATCACCGACATCCCCGACTCGGAGGTCGGGCAGTTCTTCGTCGAAGGTCCGGAAGGGCTGCTGCTCGAGGTGCAGTTTCGCCGCGAGCGGCCCGCGCGCGGCTAGGGCCACTTCACCTTCCGTTAGCCGCCGCTGCGCAAAGGCTTGCGCAAGCGGCGGAATTCGCGCAGTATTTGCGCCGTAGCAAGTTTTGGTCTGACGAATGCAGCGCAACCGCGCCATTGCCATAGCCGCCGCCCAGCAGAAGGCTCGTGAGAGCCGGCTGATGATTGCGGCCGCTCTGCTGCTGCTTCCGGCCGCCCTGCTTCTCCTTCTTATCAGCCCCTGATAACCGACAGCTCGTCTAGCGAGCGGGTGGTCAGGGGAGCGCGCAGGTTAACCGAACAACGATTTGTCCGGTCGCGACGGTTTTCGAACCCCGGCCGTTTGATAGGAACACAGCAATGAGCACCCAGGCAGCGGCAGCGAGCAATAAGGCAAGCTCCTCCAACAAGGATCGCGTCTTCATCTTCGATACGACGTTGCGCGACGGCGAGCAGAGCCCCGGCGCGACGATGACCTTGGAGGAAAAGCTCCAGGTCGCCGAGGCCCTCGACGAAATGGGCGTCGACATTATCGAGGCCGGCTTCCCGATCGCCTCCAACGGCGACTTCGAAGCGGTCGTCGCAGTGGCCAAGCAGGTGAAGAWCTCGGTGGTCGCCGGTCTCGCCCGCGCCATCCCGGGTGACATCGCCCGCGCCGGCGAGGCGGTACGCCACGCCAGGCAGGGCCGCATCCACACTTTCGTTTCCACCTCGCCGATCCATCTGGCCCACCAGATGAAGAAGACCGAAGAGCAGGTGCTGGAGATCATCTCGGCCACCGTGGCGCAGGCCCGCAACCTCATCGACAATGTCGAGTGGAGCGCGATGGACGCCACCCGTACGCCGATCGACTACCTGGCGCGCTGCGTCGAGCTCGCGATCAAGGCCGGCGCCACCACCATCAATCTGCCCGACACGGTTGGCTACGCCATTCCGGCCGAGCACGAGGCGATGTTCCGCTCGATCATCGAGCGTGTCCCCGGCGCCGATAAAGTGATCTTCTCCGCCCATTGTCACAACGATCTCGGCCTCGCCGTCGCCAACTCGCTGGCCGCGGTGCGCGGCGGCGCCCGCCAGATCGAATGCACCATCAACGGTTTGGGCGAGCGCGCCGGCAACGCCGCGCTCGAAGAAGTGGTGATGGCGCTGCGCACCCGCGGCGATGCCATGCCCTATGACACCGAGATCGACTCGACCCATTTGAGCCGCGCCAGCAAGGTCGTCTCGGCGGCCGCCAACTTCCCGGTGCAGTACAACAAGGCGATCGTCGGCAAGAACGCCTTCGCGCATGAAAGCGGCATCCACCAGGACGGCATGCTGAAGAACGCCCAAACCTACGAGATCATGACGCCGGCCTCGGTCGGCATCAAGGAAACCACCCTGGTGATGGGCAAGCACTCGGGTCGCGCCGCCTTCAAAGATAAGTTGAAGGAATTGGGCTACGACCTTGGCGATAATGCCTTCCAGGAGGCATTTGTCCGCTTCAAGGATCTCGCCGACCGCAAGAAGCACGTCTATGACGCCGACATCGTGGCGCTGGTCGATGACGAGGCCGGCTCGGTCGGTGATCGGATCAAGCTGGTCGACATGGAGGTGATCTCCAAGACCGGCGGCGTGCACCATTGCGACCTCGTCATCACCATTGACGGCGTCGAGGTGAAGGCCTCGTTCGACGGTACTGGCTCAGTGGATGCGATCTTCAACGCCATCAAGCAGGCGGTCGGCAAGGACCCGCACCTGGTGCTCTACGCCATCGATGGCGTCACCGGCGGCACCGACGCGCAGGCGAGCGCCCACGTGCGCCTCGAAATGAACGGCCGCATCGTCTCCGGCAACGCCGCCGAGCCCGACACCCTCGTCGCTTCGGCCCGCGCCTACATCAACGCCTATAACCGCCTGCTGCTCGAACGCGGCGCCGCGGCGCAGGGGGCCACCGAGGCTGCCGCCGCGAGCTGATCCGAGCTGCAGTCGACACTTTCCGAGCCGCCCCTCCGGGCGGCTCCTTCTCATGGTGCGCCAGGCGCCGCCGTCGGGCTGCCCCTTCTGATGGGCTAAGGGAGCGACCAATGACCTACGAATTGCGCGAGCTGGCTTCACCCGAGGATTGGGAGGCGATGCATCGGATCCGGCTCGAAGTGCTGTTCACTGCCGAGCGCCACCCGGGCCTCGTCTATGACCGGGCGCATCCGCACGACACTGAGCCGACGCACAGCAAGTTCGTATTCATGCATGACGGTGTGCCGATCGGCACCACCCGGCTCGATCCGCGCGGCGAAGGCGGTATCGTCCGACTGGTCGCCATCGTGCCGCCGTTGCAGCGGCAGGGCCACGGCTCGGTACTGGAAGCCTTGCTCATCGACTACGCCAGGGCGCGCGGCATGAAGCGGCTGTGGCTCAATGCCGCTCGCGACGCCGTCGGTTTCTACGAGAAGCTCGGTTGGACAGCTGAGGTGTGGGACGAGGTGGAACTCGCGACCTTCGCCCACAATTGCGTGCAGATGACCAAGCCGATCTGACGCGATGCGGCTTCCCAGCTCGGAGGCGCGACACAATCCATGACCCCCGACGTTTCGGCGTTTCACTGCAACGGTGAAGCGCTCTAGGCTGCGCCCGAGTCGAATGGCTGGAGCATTCATGCTGCGAGAACTGAGGGGCGGGCTCACCGCCTTGGCCCTGGTGGTCGCTGGCGTGCTGTTCGCAGTCAGCGTCGACCTGGGCATTCCCGGGCAGGCCCTGCTGCAGTCGCTGCGCTTCCACATCGCTGCAGCGCTGCTCGGCCTGGTGGTGCTGCTGTTCGTCGGTGGCGCCTGGCGCCGCGCCTGGGTGTTCGTGTTCGTCTTCGCGATCAGCGTCGGGCAGGGCGCGGCGATCATCTACCATCAGCAGGAGGCGCGCATTGCGCTTGCCGCTACCCCGGGCAAGCCGCTGCTCAAGCTGCTGAGCTTCAACCTGCTGTCGGACAACCAGAACGGCGAGAACATCGCCCGGTTCATCGCCGGCTCGGGCGCTGATGTGGCCGTCCTGATGGAGGCGGCGCCGATCGCCAGCCACGTCGGCATCCTGCGTCAGGTCTATCCGTACTACGCCGGCTGCGATGATGGCTCGCGCTGCGGCGGCGTGGTGCTCCTCTCGCGCACACCGCTCGCCGACATCACCGTGCAGTCGATGAGTGGGGCGTGGCAGAATCGCCTGGTAACCGCCAGCACGACGATCGACGGGCAGAAGCTCAACATCGTCGCGGCACACCTGGTGAAGCCCTATTTCGACGACTTTGCCGCCGAGGAGTTTGCCAAACTCGGCGCCGTCATCGGTCGGCTCGATGGTCCATTGGTGCTGGCCGGCGATTTCAACGCCGCGGCCTGGTCCGCCAGTATCGACGGGCTGGTGCAGCGGCGAAACCTCGCGCCCGGGCCGTCCTACCCCGCCACCTGGCCGGTTCGGCTCGGTCCGCTGGGCGTCCCGATCGACAATGTTTTCACCCGCGCACCATTGGTCATCAGCGAAGTGAACGCGCTGGATGACGCCATGGGCTCCAACCACCGTGGGCTGCTGGCCGAAATCAGGCTGACCGGAAGCTAGTTGCCGCAAGGACGCATCATCGTGCGGTGACTTGCCAGATCAGTCATTCGCGTGCATCTCCAAGGCTCAGCTTTGCGGGGGCAGGCATGAAGTGGCGGGACTTTCGGCGCAGCGCGCTCGGGCGGGTGCGACAGGCAGGTCGCTTGGCGCGCTGGTGGCTTTTTGGTCTGCTGGGCTTCGCTCGACCGCCGCACTTGCGTTTTCGCCCGCCACCGTGGCGGCGTCCCACGCCACTGCCTGCGCAGCCGGCAACCATCACCGTCCCAGTCACCCGCCCCCTGATCTACGGGGATGTGATCCCTGAAAACTTCGACAGCTTGCCGACCCAAGCGAGTGGCGGGGAGCCCGGCATCACGATTGCCGACGATGTTGTGCTTGTACCCGGGCATCTGTTCGTCGACCGTCGAACGGCTGTCGTGTTGCCGCAGAGCCAGGGCGTCATCATCGATCCGAAGGCGCTCAGCGGGCTGAGATCGCGCCCACCCAGAGTGTTTCGGTCTCCTGCTGAGGCAGATGAAGTCTTCGTGGTGGATTGCTACTTCACCGATAACTATGGCCACAACCTGCTCGAGGCTTTGACCCGGCTTATGCTGCTCGAACGGGCCCCCGCCGGCATCGAGATCGCGACCTCCATTCCGAGATCGGCGACAGTCAGCGCGTTATTCGAGGGGCTGGGCGTCGCCCAGTCGCGCGTTCGCTACTATCGCGAGCCGCTGTTCTGTCGCCGGGCGTACCTGCCCGATCGGCTTGTCTACCTTGAGCAGTTCATCAATCCGCTGGCGCGCGACGCGCTCTCGCGGCTGGTCGCGCTTGGAAGCGCCTCCAGGGTCGAGCGCGCCGAACGCATCTTCATATCCCGTTCGCGGATACGTCGGCGTCGTCTCGTAAATGAGGCCGAGATCGAGGCGCTGTTCGAGCGCTATGGCTTTCGCATCGTCCATCCGGAGACGCTGCCGGTCGAAGCCCAGATTGCCTTGTTCAGCGAAGCCAAGATGATTGCCGGGCTAGGTGGGGCCGCTATGCACAGCACCGTGTTCAGTCGTCCCGAAACCAGGATTTTGATGGTCAGCTCAAGGGCATGGTTCATGCGCACCGATGTGCTGATCAACGAGCGCGAGGGCCAGCTTGGCTATGTGTTCGGCGAGCCGGAGGGCGTCGCGAGTGGCCTTGGAGACTGGGATTGGCGCGTCGATCCCGCCGCGGTCGAGGCGGCGATCATTGCCCATTTCGGGCTCTGAGCCGCGAGCAGCCCGAACAGGTCCTTGGGGTCGTCGAGCTCGGGGATCAAGTCGATGTCGCGGATCTCGGCCCGGCTCAGGTCGCGGGCGTAGCGGAGCGTCGAGAAATCCTCGATGGCGAAGCCGACCGAGTCGAACAGCGTAACCTCGCCGGCCGACCGGCGGCCGGCCGCCTTGCCCGTCAGCACCTGCCACAGTTCGGTGACCGCGAAATCTGCCGGCATCTGCTGGATCTCGCCCTCGACCCGGGTCTGCGGCGTGTATTCGGTGAAGACCGAGGCACCGGCGACGATGTCTGGCTGCAGCTCGGTCTTGCCGGGACAGTCGCCACCGATGGCGTTGAGATGCATGCCGGGCACCACATGATCAGGCGTCAGGACCCGGGCCCGTGTTTTGTCGGCAGTGCAGGTCGTGACGATGTCTGCGCCGTCGACGGCCTCAGCGACCGAACCGGCGCGGATGATGCGGAGGCCGCTGGTTGCGAGGTTGAGGCAGAACTTGTCCATCGCTTCGGTGTCGAGGTCGAACACCCGCACCTCCTCGACCCCCAGCAACGCCTTGAAGGCGAGGGCCTGGAATTCTGACTGGGCCCCGGCGCCGATCAGGGCCAGCACCCGGCTGTCGGGTCGAGCCAGGGCGCGTGCCGCGACGGCGGAAGTCGCAGCGGTGCGGAGCGCGGTGAGTATCGTCATTTCCGACACCAGCACCGGGTAACCCGTCGACACATCGGCGAGCACCCCGAAAGCTGTTACCGTCAGCTTGCCGCCCGCCGTGTTGCCGGGATGACCGTTGACGAACTTCATGGCGTAGAGTTCGCCATCGGAGGCCGGCATCAGTTCGATCACGCCGTCGCGGCTGTGGCTGGCGAGGCGAGCCGCTTTCTCAAAACTCTCCCAGCGGCGGAAATCGGCCTCGATGTAACCGGCGAGACCGATAAGGAAGGGCTCGAGGCCGGTATGCCGGAGGAAGGTGCGGATGTCGCTGGTGCCGATGAACTGGGTCATTTGGGCCTCTTACTTTGGGAAGCAGTCAGGCTTCGGTTGAGTGTCAGGTTGTCGCTAAGTCACGAAGCTCTGCCGCCCGCGGCGTGGGCGCCGCTTCACCGAACAGGCGGGCGGCGAGGTCGACCATCAGGTCGGCGCTTTTGCCGTGACGGTCGAGGACAGGGTTTAGCTCGACCAGGTCGAGCGAGCCGACGCGACCGCTCCGATGCAGCATGTCCATCACCAACTGTCCTTCCTCGAGCGCCAACCCGCCGGGCACGGTGGTGCCGACACCGGGGGCCAGGCTTGGGTCCATGGCGTCGACATCGAGCGACAGATGCAGGTGGCCGTTGGCGGCCTCCACATGATCGAGGAAACGACGCAGCGGCGCGGCGACCCCGGCGATCCGGATGGCGTCCATGTCCACCACCTCGACGCCGCGCGCATCGATCAGTTGTGCTTCCTCGCAGTCGAGCGCGCGGGCGCCGAGGATCATGACATTGGCGGGATCGACACGCGCAAACCAGGCATCGTCATTGGCAAAGCCCGGCTCGCCGCAGAGGCGGGCCAGCGACATGCCGTGGATGTTGCCGGTCTCGGTGGTGGCCCAGGTGTTGAAGTCGCCATGGGCATCGAACCACAAGACGAACAATGGCCGGCCCGCATCGCGGCAATGCCGGGCGACACCTGCGACCGAACCCATCGAGATCGAGTGATCGCCACCGAGAAACACCGGCCGCGCGCCGTTCTCGAGGCTGCGGTAGCCGGCCTCGCTGGCGCCCACGGCCAGGGCCTCGATTTCCGCAGCGGCCGTAAGCCGGCGATCGACATTGATATCGCCGAGGTCGGCCACGGCATAGCCGAGGCTCGCGAGGCGCTCTGCCAGGCCAGCCGCACGCAGGTCGTCCGGTCCGAGCGCGGCGCCGCTGCAGGACGCACCGGCATCGGTCGGCACACCGACCAGGTCGATACGGTTGCCGGCAGAGGGGCGGCGGGCGCGGGCGTCGTGGAGCATCTCGGTTTCCTCGATTGCGATCTTCCCACTATGTGAGGTCGGAGTGCCGCTGACGAAAAGCCGAAGAAGTGATAAGAATGTGCAGTCCAATGTGCAAAATGGCGGCCAAGGATGACGAATAGTACACCTGGTCTCGATGACCTCGACTACCGCCTGATCGCACTGCTGCGCACCGACGGGCGGATGCCGGTCGCCAAGCTCGCGGCGCAGCTCAATGTCTCACGCGCTACGGTGACGGCAAGGATGGCGCGGCTGGAGCATTCCGGCGCAATCGCCGGCTACACTGTGGTGGTGCAGGCGCAGGGGCGGGTGGACGCCGTGCGCGCCATCACCATGGTCGAGGTCGACGGCAAGAACTCCGAGCAGATCATCCGCCGCCTCGCCGGTTTCCCCGAGATCCGCGGGCTCTACACCACCAACGGCCGCTGGGACGTGGTGGCCGAGATCGAGACGCCGACATTGCGCGAGTTCGACGAACTGCTGCGCAAGGTTCGCCAGATCGACGGCATCGCCAATACCGAGACGAGCATCCTGTTGGGAGCGCGGAAGGAGCTCGGCTAGATCCTCCCAAAGCCATGTCGCCCCGGCTTGCACCGAGGCGACGATAATAGGAGGCTCGGTGCGCGGACTGGCGCTACCTGATCGTCAGCGGCGCCAGCGCGCGGCTGAGGCTGGCTTCGCCCATGCCGAAGGTCGTCGCGTTGTAGTTGAGCAGCGTATCCTTGCGCGCCGTATTCAGCAGCTGGTTGGTGATCTGGGTCGGCGTCGCCGTGGTGAACTTGCTGCCCAGGATCGAGGCATAGCCCGAAATGATCGGCGCGGCGAACGACGTGCCGGCGAGGCCGGTCTTGCTGCTCTCGACCCCGACCACCAGGAAGTGGCTCTGCACCGCCGTGTTGGTGCCGGCCTTGTTCGAGTAGGAGGCGAGGCTGGCGGGCTTTGCCACCGTGCCGTTGCTGGTGAGCGCCCCGACATAGATCGCCGACGGCGCGCCGACCAGCGCAAGGTTCAGGAAGTCCTTGTTGCCGGCTGCGTTGGTCGAGCCGATGGCGATGCCATCATTGCCCGCGGCTTTGACCGTTACCGCCCTGCCGTACTTGGCATAACTGATGATCGAGGATTCCTGCGCACTCCATCCCAGCTGGCCGAGGCTGTAGGTGCCCTTGGCATACATGCCGTAGCTGAGGTTGAGCACGTTGAGGCCGCTCGCCAGCGGGACCGTGGTGCCGGAATAAAAGCTCTGCGATTTGATGGTCGCGAGCGGCGCGATCATGCTGGCTTCGAGCCGGGTCCATTCGCCGTGCCGGTAGAGCAGCGACCCGGTTCCGAGGTTGCCGGTGAACTTCGATCCGCTGCTGAAATCGTCGACGATGGTGATGGTGGTCTTCTGGCCTTTGTAGCCCTTGGTCCACGCGTCGGCGATGTCGGGGCTCATCCAGCTCCTGAGCACCGGTGAGGTGGTCTGGGCGATGGAGGTGGAAACCCCGCCCAACAGGGCAAGGCCGGCGATGGCTGCGATGACGAGAGACTTGAGACGGGAAGTCATGGCGTGCACTCCTGGACGCTAGAAACTGGCGCTGTAGCTGAGCGAAATGTGGAGCCGGTTCGGTTCGGCATGGGCGAGGTACTGCAGCGTCTCCTCCGGGGCGAGGAACGTTGCGGCGAGCCGGCAGTTGACGGTCTGGACGCCGCCGATCTCGCCGTAGTCGCCCTCGCAGGGCTGCTCGTTGAGGTCACCCCAGGCGACCGCGCGCACGGTAAGCGAGAGCACTGAGTTGGCGGCCGGATGAGCCTGGGCGACGAAGCCGATGCGAAGGCTGGGATCGACCGTGTATTTCTCGCCCCGCTCGCCGGTGCTGAAGCCCCAGAGCAGGCCGAAATCATCACCGAACTGGGTCAACAGGTCGACGCGGGTATCCGGCCAGTCGCTGTGATACCAGTCGCCGAACGACACCGGGGTGCCGTCGGCAAGCTCGTAGCCCGACACCCGGCTGTTCACCGAGGCGTCGTACCACCCGTCGGCAAGGCTTGCCGCGGTTGCGGACAGCTCCGAGTCCTGCGCCATATCGATCAGGTGGACGGCGACGCCTTGCTCCTGGGCGAGCGTGGGCGAGGACCATGCCGTGAGCAGCACAAGGGCGAGAAGCAGACCGGCGGTGATGCCGCCCTGCCAGTGTTCCTGCCCGTGCAGGTTGTTTCGCCGATCAACCTCAGGGAGCGTTCTACCCATGAGATGGCCCCATTATCGAGCCGCCAATAGAACGCAGTTTCGCTAAGGAAGTGTTCGGAACCAGAACTAAATAAGTGTAATCAGCCGGTGTCGCCGAGTGCGTTGGGCAGTTCCGCCGCCACGACATCGAGCTCCTCCGGTCGTCCAGCGCTGATGCGGATGTGGCGGTCGAGCCCCGGCGCCATCGGCTTGCGAACGAACACGCCGCGTGCCTCCAGCGCCTTCAGCACCCGCATGGCATAGTCGCCGTCGCGGCCGCAATCGACGGCGACGAAGTTGGTGGCGGAGGGCACGGCGCTGAGGCCGTTCTCAGCCGCGATGCCGTAGATGCGCTCTCGCCCGCTGGCGACTTTCGCCACCACGCTGGTCAGCCATGCTTGGTCCGCCAGTGCCGCCATCGCTGCCACCTGGCTCAGGCGGGTGACACCGAAGTGATTGCGCACCTTGTCGAAGGCTTTGATGAAGCTTGCTTCGCCGATGGCGTAGCCGACCCGCATACCGGCAAGCCCATAGGCCTTGGAGAAGGTGCGGGTGCGGATCAGGTTGGGGCGGGCGATGTCGAGCGCGGGTAGGGTACCCGCCGGCGCGGTCTCGCAATAGGCCTCGTCGAGCAGGATCAGCGTCTCTTCCGGGACCTCGGCGATGAAGCGTTCGATCTCGGCGGCGCTCCACCAGGTGCCCATCGGATTATCTGGGTTGGAGAGATAGATCACCTTGGCCCGCTCGCGCCGCGCCGCCTTGGCGAGAGCGCCCAGGTCCTCGTGGTGACCGGCATAAGGCACCGCGACGATCCGGCCACCGAACCCGGTCACGTGATAGTTGAAGGTCGGATAGGCGCCGAGCGAGGTGACTGCGACATTTCCGGGCTCGGTAATCAGCCGGGCGATCAACCCGTGCAGCCCGTCAATGCCTTCGCCAACTGCGACATTGGCCGCGGGGATGTCGAGATGCGCGGCGAGCGCTGCCTTCAGCTCATGCACCTCCGGATCGCCATACATCCATACCCCACCTGCTGCCGCCGCCATCGCTTCGATCACCTTCGGTGAGGGCCCAAAGCCGCTCTCGTTGGCGCCGACCCGTGCCCGGAACGGCACACCGGTCCGCCGCTCCAGTGCTTCGGGACCGGTGAACGGCACGGTGGAGGGCAGGGACTGGGCAAGGGGGGTAAGGATGGGGCGCATGGTGCGGCGAACTTAGAGCGAGATCAGGAAAAGTTGCAGACTTTTCCGGTTCGATCTCGCGACCAAACAGGGAGGTGGAGCTGGAGTGCGATTCGAAGAAGCGCAATCCGGCTCCGTCCTGCCCGAAGCGCGCTGCAACTCCATCCATTCGCACCACGTATCTCAATGGTTACATCGCCAAGCCGCACGTTAGTTTGTGTTGTGCGTGACGCGGGCGCGGGACAATCATCGAGGCAATCAGAACCTTCGGGGTGAACTTTCATGATCAAGAACAAGCTGGCGCTCGCGGTGGCAATCGTGGGTGCGCTGGGGATGACCGGCGCGCAGGGCGCCGAGACGGCGACCGCCATCTTCGCCGGCGGTTGCTTCTGGTCGATCGAGAGCGATTTCGACCATGCGCCGGGCGTCATCTCCACCACATCGGGCTATATCGGCGGGCACGTCGACAACCCGAGCTACGAGCAGGTGGTCACCGAAACCACCGGGCATCGCGAGGCGGTGAAGATCGTCTATGACCCCAGTGTCACCAGCTACGACAAGCTCGTCGACACCTTCTTCCATCTGATCGATCCGATCGAGACGCGTGGCCAGTTCTGCGATTACGGCGAGAGCTACACCACGGCGATCTACGCCGGCACCGATGCCGAGCTGAAGGTCGCCGAGGCCGGCAAGGAAGCGACTGCCGCAGCGCTCGGCAAGCCCGTGGCGACCATCGTCGCGATGGCCCCGACCTTCTGGCCGGCCGAGGCCTATCACCAGGATTTCTGGAAGGGCAGCGAGATGCTGCAGAACGGCTTAACCCGCGCCCAGCACTACGCCCGCTACCGCGTCGGCTGCGGCAAGAATGGCCAGGTCGAAGCCATCTGGGGCAAGGACGCGTTCAAGGGGCTCGACGGGCACGCGTGAAGCTGACGTCCAGCGGCCCCACAAACTCGGGGTCATCCCCGCGAAAGCGCATTCGCGCTAAGTTACGGTTGTGCCCACCCACCGGGTCATTCCCGCGAAAGCGGGAACCTCTGTTTTCTTGGCCTTTGCACGATCGCAAACGGAGCTCCCCGCTTTCGCGGGGATGACCCGGTGCGTGGACTGACGTAGCACCAGCTCCCTTACGTCAGATCCGGCGTCCGCTCACCAGCGCTCTGTGTATGCGGGTCGGCGGCCAGTTCCACCTGCGCCTGCTCGTCGTCGGCGGTGAGCATCTTGTTGATGGCGAGCTTGGCCTTCTCGGTCAGGTCGCGCAGCGTCGGCAGGTATTCGGGCGTCGGCACCCAGGCGCGCAGCTGCAGCATGATCTTGTCGCCGACAAAACTCTCGACATGCACCGTCGGCGGCGGATCGACCTGCACGCGCTTATCCGAGGTGGCGATCTTCAACATCGTCCGGCGCGCCGCCGCGACATTGATCGAATCCGGCACGGTGATGTTCACGTCGATTCGCCGGCGCGGCTCGCGGCTGTGATTGGTGATCGCCGAGGACCAGAGCTTTTGATTCGGCGTGAAGATGTAGAGCCCGCTGGTCGAGCGGAGCCGCGTGCCGAACAGGCCGATCTCCACCACCACGCCGGCCACCCCATCGCCGACGATGTATTCGCCGATGGCGATGGGCCGCAGCCACACCAGCATGATTCCCGCCGCGATATTTGCGAGGGTGCCTTGCAGCGCCAACGCGATGGCAAGGCCGGCGGCGCCGATCACTGCGTAGATCGAGGTGCTCGAGACGCCGACGAAACTCAGCGCCGTAACGATCGAGAAGATGATGATGCCGTAGCGGGTGACCTGCGCCAGCAGCGGGGCAAAATTCTTGTCGACGCCATAGGCGCGCGGCAACAGGTTGCGCACCACGCGCGACAGCGTGCGTGCCAGGTACCAGCCGGCGATCAGCACGATGAGCGCGCTCAGGAGGGCCACGGAATTGTCCGCAAGCCACCTGAGCGGCAGAGAGATGGCTTCGGTCGCGTCGGTGGGCAGGTCGTTCATCGGCTCTTCGCGGGCTGTTTCGCTGCGGGCGTTAACTTACCAATCTGGCAAAAGCAGGAAAGTCCACAGCAGCGCGAATAGATGCTGGACAAGGTGGGGGACCCCTGATAGTCAGCCGCTCGGACAGGGTGCGTAGCTCAGATGGTAGAGCAGCTGACTCTTAATCAGCGGGTCCACGGTTCGAGTCCGTGCGCACCCACCAAGTCCTCCTAAAGCTTTGAAATGGCGGCCGGAACAGGCATTGACCTCGTTCCGGGCCCTGGACCGATGCGCCTTCGCCGTTCGACGTTGAAGCAGCGATCCACGTTGTCGAATCGGTACTCAAGCGCCGCGTCCGGCTGGTGGGGAGCCGGCGATTGCCGGCCTACAAAGCGCCGCGGGCGTGAATTGATCTAATGGCGCTCTTCACAAGGCTCGCCGCGCCGCTTACATAGCCCCACCACCCTTGCTCACGGAGATACCCCGGAATGCCCTTCGGCCTTGATGCTTCGGCTTTTGCGGCGTTCTTTCAGGTTATCATGATCGATCTGGTGCTCGCTGGCGACAACGCGGTCGTCATCGGGCTCGCGGCAGCCGGGCTGCCGGCCGATCTCCGTCGCAAAGCCATCCTTATCGGCATCATCGCTGCGACGATCCTGCGCATCTGTTTTGCGCTGATCACTACCCAGCTGCTGGCGCTCGGCGGCGGCCTGCTCATCGCGGGCGGTCTGCTCCTGCTCTGGGTGTGCTGGAAGATGTATCGCGAGCTGTCGGTCTCGCACGAGGACGAACACAACGCCACCGAGGCGCTGGCGGATGCAGACCTCAACGCCGACGGTACCGTCTCGGGCAAGAAGAAGAAGTCGCTGAAGGCGGCGGTCTGGCAGATCATCATCGCCGACGTCTCGATGTCGCTCGATAACGTGCTGGCGGTGGCCGGAGCGGCGCAGCACCACGAAGTGGCGCTGATCTTCGGTCTCGGCCTCTCGGTGCTGCTGATGGGCGTCGCGGCGACCCTGGTTGCGGGCCTCTTGCACAAGTACCGCTGGATCGCCTGGCTCGGCCTCGTGATCATCCTCTATGTGGCGGTGAAGATGCTCTACGAGGGCGCTGACCAACTGCTCGGCCACACGCTGCCGATGATCCCGCTGATCAAGGGCGCGCCTCCCGTTCCGGTGGTGCACTAACTCCCACGTAACTACGGCCCGAGTTTCCTCGCATTGCGAGGCGGGCCGTAGGGATTTCCTCACGCGAGGGACGATAGCGTCCGGCAGGTTGTCTGCCGGATTTCGTCCATGTCGCTTGCCGCCCTTTCGCTCAGTCCCGTTGCGCAGTTTGCCGTCCCGTCACGACCGGTCGCTTCCAGCTTCGCCATGAACCTGGTCGAACCGGAAGCCTGGGACGATGCGATCGCCGATTTCGAAGGCGTCTGCCAGGAGCAGCTCGCGACCTTCGCGCGGGCCCGCTGGCCGGGCGTCGCACTCGAGCCGCAGCTGTTCACGCTGGCTGGCGAGGTGGTCGGCGGCTGCCTGATCATGGTGCAGCCGCTGCCACTTGGGCTCGGCTCGATCGCCGTGGCCAAATGGGCGCCGATGCTGCGCCATACCGACACGGCCGACGCCAACGCCATCTACGCCCGCATGGTCGCAGCGCTGTCCGAGGAATATGCGGTTGGTCGCCGGATGATGCTCTCGGTGCTGCCGCGTGCGGCGCTGGGCGCCGCCAACGCCGAATACGAACAACTGCTTGCCCGCGGTTTTCGTCAGGGCGCCAGGCTGCTGTTCCCGGATCGCTACATCGTCAACCTCAGGCTGAGCGACGCCGAGCAGCGTCAGAGCTTTCACCAGAAATGGCGCTATCACCTCAACAAGGCCGAGAAAGCCGGGCTGAGCTTCGAGCACGCCGGAGCTGAACGGCGGGCCGAGTTCGACGCGCTCTACGAGCAGATGGTCGACCGCAAGAAGTTTCCCGACCATTCGGCTTACGGCACCGTGCCGGCGCTGCTGGCGATGGACAACCCGACCTTGAGGCCCGAGCTGTTCTTCGTCAGGCGGGCCGGTGAGATCGTCGCCGGGGCGATCATCTTCAAGGCCGGCGATCGGGCGGTCTACCTCTACGGCGCCACCAGCGCCGCGGCGCTGGAACTGCGCGCCGGCTATTTCCTCCACTGGCACATCATCCGCTGGCTGCGCGACCATACCGCCGCCCGTTGGTACGATCTCGGCGGCACCGATGGCTTCCAGGGGCTGCACCAGTTCAAGAAGGGCATGGTCGGCGAGCGCGGCGTTATCACGCCGGTGCCGCCCGTCGCCAACTATGCCGCGCACTGGTGGCCACGCCTCGTCGGCGAAGGCGCCTTCGCCGGCCGGGAGATTGCACACGCGCTCGGCCGCTATGTCGATCGGCTGCGGCTTGATCGCGCCAAGCCGGACCAGCGGCGGAGCGCCGAATGAGCCTCCGGCAGCGCCTCGTTTCACAATCGAGCGTGATCTTCGGTGCCCGGCTGTTCGGCGCCGGCGTGATCTTCCTGGCCCAGGCGGCCATCGCCCGCTTCTGGGGCGCCGATATCCTCGGCGAGTACCTCTTGATCATCGCCACGGTGAACATCGTCGCTGTGGTGATGCCGCTCGGCTTCGAGACCATCGGCACCTACTTCGCCGCCGAGTATCGCTCGAAGGGTGAGGGCCGGCTGCTGCGTGGCTTCATGCTGCGCGCCTACGGCCACGTCGCGGTGACCTCGCTGGTGCTGCTGTTCCTGGGCTATCCGCTGGCCGGGCTGTTCGGCGAGCCGGGCAGGGTGCTGCTCGCCCACTGGCTGCCGGCCTGCCTGATGGCGCTCGCCACCGCCGTGGTCTACTGCAACAGCGCGTTGCTGGTCGGGCTGAAGCGTCCATTCGCCGGCTTCTTCGCCGACACCATCTTTCGCCCGCTGCTCATCGTCCTCTGCTTCGCGCTCGCCGCGATGGCGGGCAATGCGGAAGCGAAGTTCGCCGAGCTGATCTGGCTCCTCGCCATCGGTTTTGCCGTGATTGCCGCCGCCCAGTTCGCCTGGGTGCTGCGCGCTGTCCGGCAGGTGCCTGAAGCCATGGCCGCTACCGCAGCCGAGCAGAAGCGCTGGTGGCGCTTCGCGCTGCCATGGGTGGTCATCGCGCTGGCCACCGACTTCTTCTTCGACATCGACCTGTTGCTCCTGTCCCACTTCCTCGATCGCGAAAGCCTCGCGGTGTTCGGCGTGTGCACCCGGGTGTTCTCGCTGGTGGCGTTTGGCGTCTCGGCGGTCTACGCAGTGACGCTGCCCGAGATGTTCGAGCGCAACGCCGCAGCCGACCGGGCGGGATTCATGAAGCAGATCGGTGAGGCCAACCTCGTCGCCTGCGCCATTTCGGTGGCACTGTTCGCCATCGTGGTGCTGACCGGGCCGCTGCTGCTGATGCTGTTCGGGCCGGAGTTCCAGGTCGGCGTCGTGCCGCTCGCCGTGCTCTGTCTCGCCCTCTGCGTGCGTTCACTGTTCGGCCCCGCGGCGCTGGTGCTGTCGATCCGCGACCGGCCCTACGCGACGCTGCCGGCCATCGGGCTCGGCATGGGTGTGCTGGTTGGGGCTAACATCCTGCTGGTGCCGGCGCATGGGCTGATGGGTGCTGCGGCAGCAGCGCTGGCGGCCCAGACCTTCTGGTCGGCGGCGATGTGGCTGACGGCGAAGCGGATGGCCGGGATCGACGTGTCGATAGGCCCGCGGCTCCAGGAGCTCCTGGCGGCCCGGCGGGTGAAGGACGTCTAGCGTTGTGGGCGTTTGGCCGCGCCATTACCGCCCCAGCAGCATATCCACCCGTGCTTTGAACCTGGCGATGCGGCCCATGTTCATCCCCGAGTCATAGTCCTCGGTGAGCTTGGTGTAGAACTTCTCCATCACCACGTAATCCTGCCCGAAGATCTGCTGACGCAGCAGCGCCGCCTGCTCGTAGCCGTAACGGCGGAGCAGGGCGAGGGCGACTTCGTTTTCCGGCCGCACCCAGGTGAAGGCCTTGTGGAACTTGCCGTTGTCCCAGTGCTCGTCGAACACCCGCATGCCGTAGATGCCGAGCCGGCTCTGCCGGTGCGACGGGAAGATCCAGCTCCAGTAGCGGAAGATCGAGCCGGTCTCCGGCCCGGAAACGAGACCGCCGCCGGGCACGCCGTCCTGGGTCAGGATGATGACGTGGAAGGGGTCGACGCGCTGCAGCGCCCGCAGGAACCCCTTGGTCAGGCGGCTCTTCTCGTGCTCTTTGAAGCGTTCCGAATAGTGTGGCGACTCGTCGATCACCGCCATCAGCTCGGCATGGATCATGTCGAGTTCATCCGGTCGCGCGGCGTGATAGCCGAGTTCGGGCATCGAAGCCTCCAAATGGTATTGCCGGCATTGTCACCTGAAACCGCCGAGAAAGCGTTTACGGCGAGGGTTTCCGAACGGTTTCAGCGCTTTCCACTAGGCCGAAAGGTGGCAAGTGGTCTGCTTGCCCGACCTTCAGGGCTTGGTTAGAACGGTTCGCAAAATCGGAGGACTATCGATGAGCGAGAGTTTGGTGTTCGCCCCCAGCGCGGCGGCGGTTGCCCGGACACGGACCACGGCGGCGCAGTACGAGGAGATGTACGCCCGCTCGCTGAGCGATCCGGATGGCTTCTGGAAAGAGCAGTCCCAGCGCATCGACTGGATCAAGGCCCCGACCAGGATCAAGAACACCAGCTACACTTACCCCGACATCTCGATCAAATGGTTCGAGGACGGGGTGTTGAACATCTCCGCCAACTGCGTCGATCGCCACCTCGCGACCCGCGCCGATGAGACCGCCATCATCTGGGAAGGCGATATCCCCGGCACCGACGACAAGGTCACTTACCGCCAGTTGCACGAGCGGCTCGGCCGCTTCGCCAATGTGCTGAAGGCCAATGGCGTCAAGAAGGGCGACCGCGTCACCATCTACATGCCGATGATCATCGACACCGCGGTGGCGATGCTGGCCTGCGCCCGCATCGGCGCGGTGCACTCGGTGATCTTCGGCGGCTTCTCGCCCGACTCCATCGCCGGCCGCATCAACGACTGCGATTCGAGGATCGTGCTGACGGCCGATGAAGGTCGCCGCGGCGGCAAGACCATTCCATTAAAGAAGAACGTCGACGAAGCGCTGCTCAAAACCCCGGGTGTCGAGCGCGTCATCGTGGTCAAGAACACCGGCAACGCGGTGGCGATGCAGGCGGGCCGCGACGTCTGGTACGCCGACGAGGCTGCCAAGGTTTCCGCCGATTGCGCGCCCGAGCCGATGAACGCCGAGGACCCGCTGTTCATCCTCTACACCTCCGGCTCCACCGGGAAGCCCAAGGGCGTGCTGCACACCACCGGCGGCTACATCGTCTGGGCCTCGCTGACGCACGAGCGCGTCTTCGACTACCGCCCGGGCGAAATCTACTGGTGCACCGCCGACGTCGGCTGGGTCACCGGCCACAGCTACATCGTCTATGGGCCGCTCGCCAACGGTGCGACGACGCTGATGTTCGAGGGCATTCCGAGCTATCCCGATGCCGGCCGCTGCTGGCAGGTGGTGGAAAAGCACAAGGTCAACATCTTCTACACCGCGCCCACCGCCATTCGCGCGCTGATGGGCGCCGGCGCCGAGATCCCCGACAAATATGCCATGCCGTCGCTGCGGCTGCTCGGCTCGGTGGGCGAGCCGATCAACCCGGAAGCCTGGCTCTGGTACCACAAGCATGTCGGCAAGGAGCGCTGCGAGATCGTCGACACCTGGTGGCAGACCGAAACCGGCGGCATCCTGATTTCGGCGCTGCCCGGCGCCATTGCCGCCAAGCCCGGTTCGGCCACCAAACCGTTCTTCGGCATCAAGCCGATCGTGCTGTCGCCTGAGGGCAAGCTCCAGGAGCAGACCAAGGCGGAAGGTGTGCTCTGCATTGCCGACAGCTGGCCGGGTCAGATGCGCACCGTCTATGGCGACCACGCGCGCTTCGTCTCGACCTATTTCGAGACCTACAAGGGCTACTACTTCACCGGTGATGGCTGCCGCCGCGACGAGGACGGCTACTACTGGATCACCGGCCGCGTCGATGACGTGCTCAACGTCTCCGGCCACCGCATCGGCACCGCCGAGGTGGAGAGCGCGCTGGTGGCGCATCCCAAGGTCGCCGAGGCGGCCGTGGTTGGCTACCCGCACGACATCAAGGGGCAGGGCATCTACTGCTACGTCACCCTGATGGCCGGCGAGAAGGGCGACGACGCGCTGAAGACCGAGCTCCGGAACTGGGTGCGCAAGGAAATCGGCGCCATCGCTTCGCCCGACCTGATGCAGTTCGCGCCCGGCCTGCCCAAGACCCGCTCGGGCAAGATTATGCGCCGCATCCTGCGCAAAATCGCCGAGAACGACTACGGCGCACTCGGCGACACCACGACGCTCGCCGATCCGGGCGTGGTGACGGACCTGATCGAGAACCGTCAAAACCGCTGAGGCTGGAGCGTGGGGCCACCCCCCACCCTTGATCCCTCCCCACAAGGGGGAGGGAGACGCTCGAACCGAGATCGTGCGGTTATCGCCTCCCTCCCCCTTGTGGGGAGGGAATGAGGGTGGGGGTGGCCCCATGCTCAGCTCCATCGGGGTTTCGCCGCATTCTCTTGCCAGAAGCCAGTTCCCGATTTCTCCGAGACCCTCATTCATGCGCCTCGCCACGATGCTTCTCGCGACGCTTCTTCCCCTTGCTGCCTCGCCCGCCTTCGCCCAGTCGCTCGAGCAGATGGCCGGGCAGATGATCGTCGTCGGGTTTGTCGGCAACGGCGTCGACGACAAGGGGGTGGCGGCGCTGAGGGCCGAGATCGCAGCAGGCGATATCGGCGGGGTGATGTATCTGAAGACCAACGTCGCGAGCCGCAAGGCGGTGGAAGCGATGAATACGGCGTTCCGCGAAGCGGCTCCAGCCGGGTTGCCGCCATTCATCACCCTCGACCAGGAAGGCGGGCTGGTCGAGCGGCTCGATAGTGCCGCCGGCTTCAAGGAAATTCCCGATGCGGCCTCGGTCGCGGCCAAAAACACGCCGGCCGAGGCCCGCGCCATCTATGATGGGTTGGCGCAAGGCGTCGCCGCCTGGGGCTTCAACGTCAATTTCGCGCCGGTGGTCGATCTGTCGGTCAACCCGAACAACCAGGTGATCGCCAAGTACGGCCGCGCCTTCGGCAAGGATGGCAAGGTGGTGGCTGAGTACGCCGCCGAGGTGATCGCCGCCCACCACGCTGCCGGGCTGCTGACCTCGCTGAAGCACTTCCCTGGCCACGGCTCATCCACGGCAGACAGCCACGAGGGCTTTGTCGACATCACCAAGACCTGGAAGGACAGCGAGCTCGAGCCCTATCGCGAGCTGATCTCAGGCGGCTACGAGGACATGGTGATGATCGGTCACCTGATCGACACCAATGTCGATCCCTCCGGCATGCCGTCGAGCCTCTCCAAGCCCTGGATCGAGGACAAGCTGCGCGGCGAGCTCGGCTTCAAGGGCGTGGTGATCACCGACGATCTCGAGATGGGCGCCATCCGCGACCACTTCAGTCTCAAGGAGACGGTGGTCAACGCGGTGCGGGCCGGCGTCGATGTGCTGCTGTTCTCCAATACCGCCTACCAGCGCGCCACGCTGGGCGACGAGGTCCGCGCCATTCTCCTCGCCGAGGCCGAGGCCGATCCGGTGTTCAAGGCGCGCATCGAAGAAAGTTTCAAGCGCATCGTGGCGCTGAAATCGCGCATCGGAGCCGACAATGTCCAAGCTCAATAAGGCTGAGGTCATCGCGTCGCTTGGGCTCGGCGGCCATTTCGAGGGCGGTTACTTCCGCGAGACCTTCCGCCCGACGCATCGTGACAAGCTCGAAACGGCGCGCGGCCGGCGCGGCACCATGACCAGCATCTACTACATGCTGACCGACGATTCCCCGGTGGACCACTTCCACACCAAGCACTCGGACGGCATCCAGTTCCACCATTTCGGCGCGCCGCTGACCTATCACATGATCCACCCCGACGGCCGCTACGAGGCGGTGGTGCTGGGCCCCGACCTCGCGGCGGGGCAGGTGCCGAGCCTCGCCGTCGCCGGCGGCGTCTGGAAAGCGGCCGAGCTGCTGGCCGGCGAATATGGGCTGGTCAGCGAGGTGGTAGCGCCGGGCTGGGAGATGGAGGACATGATCCTCGTCACCCGCGCCGAGCTTCTGGCTCGTTTCCCTCAGCATGCCCAAGTGATCACCCGGCTGACCCCGGCGCCGTAACGCCGTCGCGGGGTTGTCGCGGCGGTGCTGCTTCATCTATGACGGCCGGAGTTTTCCCCACCTGAGCCGGGGCGGGCGTCGAAAGCGCTCCCGTCCCATAGCTCAAATGGGCTAAACTTCGGATCGCGGAGCGCTATCAGGAAAAGTTGCAGACTTTTCCGGTTCGATAGCGTGACAATCAAATACCCGGATTATCTCGCCGATCGATCGGCGGGATAATCTGCAGGCGAGAGGTTTTGGCATGAGCGAAGAGGGCAGGGAGGTGCGGCGGGTACGTGCGCTGTTCATCTCCGATGTGCATCTCGGCATGCGTCCCACCCGCATCACCCAGTTGATCGACTTCCTGCGCTGGCACGAAGCCGAGACGATCTACCTCGTCGGCGACATCGTCGATGGCTGGCGGCTCGCCAAGGCCTGGCACTGGCCGGCGGAGTATCACCAGTTGGTCGAGATCTTCCTCGACAAGGCGCTGGCCGGCACGCGCATCGTGGTGCTGCCCGGCAATCATGACGAATTCCTGCGCGAGTATCTCGGCACCTATTTCGGCGAGGTCGAGTTCGTCGATCGCACCGTTCACACCACGGCACAAGGCAAGACCTACGTGGTCATGCACGGCGACCAGTTCGACGTCGTCGTCGCCCACGCCAAGTGGCTGGCGCATGTCGGCGACTGGGCCTATCGCGCCGCGCTCCGGCTCAACATCGCCGTCAACTGGGTGCGCCGCCGCATGGGCCTGACCTACTGGTCGCTCTCGGCCTGGGCCAAGCACAAGGTGAAGAACGCCGTCAGCGTCATCGGTCGATTCGAGGAAGCGCTGACGCTCGAGGCCCGCGAAAGCGGCGCCGACGGCGTCATCTGCGGCCACATCCACTACGCCGACATGCACGAGCGGCTGGGCATCCACTACGTCAACACCGGCGACTGGGTGGAGAGCTGCACCGCCGTCGCCGAGACGCACGAAGGCGTGCTGGAGCTGGTCCGCTGGACCGAGACCCCGCTGCCGCGCAAGCCACGCCGGCTGCGGCTCAGGCGTGCGCCGGCGGTGCCCGGGCAGTAAGTTCACATCGCGGCTGGGGCCCACCCCCACCCTTGATCCCTCCCCACAAGGGGGAGGGAGACGCTTGGCCGGAGAACTTGCAGCTATCGCCTCCCTCCCCCTTGTGGGGAGGGACTGAGGGTGGGGGTGGCCCCGCGCTCCGTCATCTCCTGTGTGACAGCCCGGCTCCATCCGTCATCCCACCGTCACACCCCATTCGCAGCCCTGTCACCCGACTCCCGTAAACCCCACGCATCGCTTGCCGATGGGTGGGTCCGATGCGCAAGGTACTGATCGTCACCGATGCCTGGTTGCCGCAGACCAATGGGGTGGTGCGCTGCCTCGAAGCGGTTGGACGAGAGTTGATGGGGCGGGGCCACGAGGTCAGTTACCTCACCCCCGAGGGGTTCTGGACGTTCCCGATGCCGACCTATCCGGAGATCCGGCTGTCGCTGGTAACCCCGATGACCATTGGGCAAGTCATTGCCCGCGAGGCGCCGGACCACATCCACATCGCCACCGAAGGCCCGTTGGGCCTGCTCGCCCGCTTCGTCTGCCTCGAGCAGGGGCTGGCCTTCACCACCAGCTACCACACTCGCTTCCCTGAATATGTCGCGGCCCGCATGCCGATCCCGACCGAGTGGACCTATGGTTTCCTGCGCTGGTTCCATGGCCCGGCCGCCGCAACGCTGGTGCCGACCGCCTCGATGCAGGAAGAGCTCGCCGCGCGCCAGTTCGGCCACGTCCGGCTCTGGACCCGCGGCGTCGACCACTCGCGTTTCTCGCCGGGCCCCAAGAGCGAGTTTTCCGATCTGCCCGGCCCGCACCTGCTCTATGTCGGCCGCGTCGCGGTGGAAAAGAACGTCGAAGCGTTCCTCAAGCTCGATGTCCCCGGCACCAAGATCATCGTCGGCGACGGCCCGGCCCGCGCCGAGCTCGCGGCGCGCTATCCCGAAGCCGTATTCCTTGGCCTCAGGACCGGCGAGGAGTTGTCCAGGCTCTACCGTTCGGCCGATGTTTTCGTGTTCCCCAGCCGCACCGACACCTTCGGCAACGTCATGATCGAGGCGTTGGCGTCGGGGGTGCCGGTCGCCGCGTACCCGGTCACCGGCCCGCGCGACATCCTCACCGACCCCGCCTGCGGCGCGCTCGACGAGGACCTCGGCTTCGCCGTCATCCGCGCCCTCACGCTCAGCCGCGAAGCGGCGCGCACCCACGCCCTCGGCTTCACCTGGGCCCGTTGCGCCGACCTATTCCTCGCGGCGCTGGTGCCGGTCCGCAAAGCGGCGGCGAAGGCGGCATGATCTCCGTCACGTAACGCCTGATAACGCCGAGCCCGTTGATCTTTCCGCGCCCGCTCTGCACTGTCCGCCGGTGCGGCGGATTCTCCCGCCGGGAGCACACCCTGATGTCGTCGACCACCATCGCCCCGCGCATCTCGCCAGAGCTGCGCGCTGCGATCTATCATTTCACCGTCTTCGGCAGCACCGGCGTAGCGTCCGTCTATCTGGGCATCTGGCTGATCAACCATGGTATCAGCGCCGAGGAGATCGGCATTATCAACGCGGCGCCGCTGGTCGCCATGCTGCTGGTCAACCAGCTGGTGGGGCGCATCGCCGATCGCATGCCGGATTGGCGCGGCGTCATCATCGCGCTGTCGCTGATCGCTGGGCTGGTGCCGATCGGGTTGTTCTTCGTCTCCGGCTTCTGGGGCATTCTCGGCATCTGGATCTTCTCGGTGATGCCGGCCTTCGCGCTGGTGCCCGTCGTCGATGCCGCGACGCTGCGCATGACGCAGCGGCGGGGCACCGACTTCAGCGCCGTGCGCGCCTGGGGCACCGTCGGCTTCATGGTCGCGACGCTCGTCAGCGGCCCGCTGATCGCCTGGCTCGGCGACGGCGCATTCGTTCCGGTCTTCGTCGCCTTCGCCCTGCTGCGCGCGGTGCTGGCGTTCCAGCTGCCGCAGTTCCGTTCCGGCGAGGATCGCGCCGCCTTGAGGAAGGGCGCCCGCCATCTGCGCGATGTGTTGAAGCCGTGGTTCGTGATGGGGCTGCTTGGCCTCAGCATTCTCTATTCGACCCATAGCGCGATGACTGCCTTCGCCGCGATCCTGTGGACCGAGCAGGGCATCTCGCCGGGGCTGATCGGGCCGCTCACCGCCACCATGGCTGCGGCCGAAGCGGTGATGATGTTCGTCTGGAGCCGCCTGAAGCTCAAGGTTTCGGCCCGCCATATCATCATCTTCGCCTGTCTGGTCGCCGCCTTGCGCTGGACCGCCATGGCGTTCTCACCGCCAGTCTGGGTGCTGTTCGGGCTGCAGCTTTTGCACTCCATCACCTTCGCCATGGGGTACCTGGGCGGCATCTACTTCATCGCCAACTGGACCAGCGACGACATTGCCGCCGAGGCGCAGGGGTTCTCCTATGTGCTGCAGCAGGCCATGTCGGTGGTGATCATCCTCGCCATGGGTTGGTTCGTGGCCGCCTTTGGTCCAATGGCGTGGTTGTTCGTCGCGGCCTATGCCGTTCTCGGAGCGCTTTGCGTGGTGCTCTCGCTGAAGCTGCAGCCCCCATCAGCGCACCCGATCACGTCGGACCAGCTGACCGTAGCCGATCCGGCCCCCTGAGGTTTGATATGCCTGCCAAATCGGCCACAGAGCCGTTCATTACGCCGGAGCTGCGCGCCACGGCGTTCTACTTTTCCATCTACATGGCAGGGGCGGCGTTCAACGTTTATGGCGGCATCTGGTTTGCCGACAAGGGGCTGAGCTCCGAGCAGATCGGCATCATCAACGCCGTACCGGTGCTGGTGACGCTGCTGCTCAACATCGTCGTCGGCCGCGTCGCCGACAAGGCGTCAGATTGGCGGCAGGTGATCGTGCTCGGCTGCGGGCTCGGCGCACTGATCCCGATCGGCCTGTTCTATGTCCACGATTTCTGGGGCATCCTGATCATCTGGACGCTGGCGCTCCTCCCCATCAACGTCATCGGCCCGGTCGTCGATGCCGCTACGATGCGGATGACGCGACGGCGCGGCACGCAATACGGCTCGATCCGCGCCTGGGGCACTGTCGGCTATATGGTGACGCTGTTCGCCGTCGGCTGGGTCATCAGCCAGTTCGGCGGCGGCATCTTCCTGCCGATGTTCGTCGGGCTCTCTATCCTTCGCGGCCTCGTCGCCTTCGGGCTGCCGCGCTTCCGCGCCGGCGAGGGCGAATTGAAGCCGCCGGTGACCGGCGCCACTCATCTCGGCGCGGTGATGAAGCCGTTCTTCCTGTTGCCGCTGGTCGGCTTCTCGATGGTCTACGCTACCCACATCGTGCTCAACGCCTTTCAGGCCCTGCTGTGGATGGAGCAGGGGCTGTCGGCCGATCTGATTGCACCGCTGCTGGCGCTGGCCGCCTTCGCCGAGGCGGCGATCATGTTCCTGTTCGGCCGGATCGCTCGCCGCTTCTCGGCCCGCAGCCTGATCCTGCTCTCGGCTGCCACGGCGGTGTTCCGCTGGATCTGCATGGGCTTCCAGCCCGGTCTCGAGTTCCTGATCCCGCTGCAGCTGCTGCACGCCTTCACCTTTGCCCTGGGCTTCATGGGCTGCGTCAACTTCATCGCCAACTGGACCAGCGACGAGATCGCCGCCGAGGCGCAGGGCTTTTTCCAGATGCTGCAGCAGACGATGAGCGTCATCGCGCTGATCGCCTTCGGCTGGCTCACCGGCCTGATGGGCGCCCAGGCCTATTTCGTCGCCGCCGCCTTCGCCTTTATTGGTGCGGTGCTGATCTGGCTGTCGATCACCATGCAAGGCCCCAAGCGCCCGGCCGAAGCCCGGCTGGGCTAGCAAAGCCGGCGCCGCGCTCTATCTCTCCTGGGTAACTCCAGGAGAGATAGATGAACGCTGCGCCCAAATCCTATCAGCCGATCAACTTCGCCCAGAAATACGAGCTGTTCGCCGAGCAGTGGCAGCCCAAGGTGGTGGCCGAGCTGAACGACTACCAGTTCAAGCTGGTGCGCATCGAGGGCGATTTCGTCTGGCATGACCACCCCGATACCGACGAGGCCTTCATCGTGCTCGAGGGCGAGCTGCGCATCGATTTCCGCGATGGCGCGGTAATGGTGAAGCCCGGCGAGATGTTCGTGGTCAAGCAGGGCGTCGAGCACAAGCCCTATGCGGCTGGCGAAGTGAAGATGATGCTGATCGAGCCGCGCGGCGTCACTAATACCGGGTCGGCGCCGGGCGAACGCACGGCACAGAACGACGTCTGGATCTGACTGAAAAGAAAAGGGCCCACGGTGTCCGCGGGCCCCAGTGGAGGTATCGTGCGCGTCAGCCGAGGCGGCCGCTGGCATGGGCCAGCATGGTGTAGACGCGGCCGCGATCGCTGAGCAGGTACTCGCGGGTTTCGCCGGCCGGGTTTGACCCGGTGGCGGCACGCTTTAGCAACTGCTCGAACTCGGCCATGTAAGTAGCTGACGTCTTGGCGAAATCGCTGTCACGCTGGATGCGCTTGCGCACTTCGTCATAGGTCGCCTGGCCGCCCAGCGTGTAGATGCGGCGCGAGAACACATTCTGCTCGCCGGCCTGATAGCGCTGCCATGCATCGGCCAGCGCCGAGGGTTCCATCGCCTTGGCGATCTCCTCGGTCAGGGTCGAGAGGTTCTGCGGTGCAGCGGCGGGAACCGGAGCCGGAGCCGCGGGGGCCGGGGCCGGGGCCGGGGCGGCCGCGGCAGCCGACGGACCCGATGCATTGCGCAGCACGTCACGCAGCCAGCCGCCACCTTCTTCGGTCTTGGGGGCAGCCGCAGCGGGCTTGGCCTCGGCAACCGGCTGCGGGCGCGGCGCGGCGACCACCGGGGCCGAAACCTCCGGCATCGCCGTGTAGCGCTGTTGCGCGCGGGCCGGCTCGGCCTTCGGCGGCTCGGCGGCGCGCACCGGCTCCGGACGGACCGGTTCCGGACGCGGCTCGGGCCGCGACGGGGCTTCGTCGCGTGCCGGACGGCTCGGCGACGGGCGACGCTCGTTGAGGTCGTGAGTTGCCGGCTGGGCGCGGACGATGGCGTTGAGCTCGGCCAGGGCCTCGATCTGCTCGGCCACGACACGACGCATCGCGGCAGCGCTGGACTTGGTCTCTTCCGGCAGTTCCATCACGCCACGCGCCAGTTCCGAGCGGGTGTTCTCGAGTTCCGAGCCCACTTCTTTGGCGGTGGCGCGCATCGCGGTCGCCGTCTCGTTGAAGCGCTGTGTCGCGGCCTCGAGCGCCTGCTGCATCTCGAGGATCATCGTTGCCTGGGTCTGGCGCAGGGCATCGGCGGCGCGCTGGCTTTCATTCGCCGCCGTGTCGGTGAACGAGCCGAGCTGGGTCGCGACGCGGTGCGAAGTGCCGTCCAGCGCTTCCTCGAGCAGGTTGGTGCTCTTGCTGAGCACCGACTGCATCTCGGACGTGGCGCTGGCGAGGGCGCTCTGCACCTTGTCGGTGGTGCCGGTGAGGGCCTGCTCCAGCTGACCGGTGGTCTCGCCCAGGGCGGTCTGTACGCGCTCGGCCGTGCTGCTCATCACCGATTCGAGCTGGCTGGTGGTCTCACCCAGCGCGTTGTGCACCTTCTCGGCGGTGCTATTCATCACCGACTCGAGCTGGCTGGTGGTGTTGCCCAAGGCGTTCTGCACCTTCTCGGCCGTGCTGGTGAGCACGGATTCGAGCTGGCCGGTGGTTTCGCCCAGGGCGGCCTGCACGGTCTCGGCGGTGCTGGTCAGCACGCTGTGCAGCTGGCCGGTGGTGTCGGCGAGAGCTGCGTTGATGGTGCCCGAGGTCGCTTCCAGCGTCTCGGCGACGCCGGACGTGGTCGAGGCCAGGAGCTGCTCCATCGACTCGCGGGCGGCGACCAGGCGCTGCTCGGTCTCTTCGACGGTGTCGGAGATCGAGTGGGCGAAGCCGCGCATGCGGGTGTCGATCTCGTCGGCGCGGGCGGTGAAGGCCTGCGCAAGCTCGTCCATAGCCGAGCGACGCTCGTCGAGGTTGGCAAGGGTCAGAGTGCCCGAAGCCGAGAGGTTGTGCGCCGCGCTGTCGAGGCTCTTGGCCTCGGCGTCGAGGTTGCCGAGCATCGAGCCGAACTCGTTGACCATCGAGGCGATCGAGGCCTGCAGGGCGCCCACATGCTCGGTGACGAGGCGCCCGGCTTCTTCGGTTGAGCCGATCGCCTCGCGCACCGTGGTCGAGTAGGTGGCGGTCTGCTGGGCCACCGAGTTCTCGAGGTTGGCGAGGTTCGCCGTCGAGGCGTCGAGCACCTTCTGCAGCAGCATGTTGGAGTCGTTGAGCTTGCCTAGCGCCGTCGTCACATCGGTGAGGATGCGCGAGGTCGACTGGTTCATCAGGTCTTCGGCCTGCGAGGCGTTGGTGATCAGCGCCTGCGCCAGCACGTTGCCGTGGTTCTGCAGGCTCATCTCGAGCTGCGCCGAGCTGTCGGAGACGAGGGCCGAGAAGGCGTCGGTCTTTTCCGACACCACCCGGTTGATCTCGGCAACCTTGCCGCCGATGGCGTCGGCAGCGGCCACTGCCTTGATCGAGATCAGTTCGTCGATATTGCTCGACGCCTGCTGGAACTGGGCGAGGGCGCGGCCCACCGCTACGTCCATGCGGTCGGCGGTCGTGGTGACGTCGTCGGCGATGCCCTGCGTCGCCGAAACAATGCGGCGGGAGATGGTCTCCTCGATACGATCGGCGCCGGCCTCGAGGTCGGTCATCGATTGCACCAGGGCGGTGTTGATCGCGGTGTTGAGCGAGGCCAGCCGCTCGGCCGTGATGTCGGCGCGGGCGGTGATCGCCTCGGGCAGGGTGCCCAGGCGCTGGTCCACCATGTCGGTGATGGCCTTGCGGGCCGAGTTGACGCCGGTCTCGATGATGTCGGCGGCCTTGCGGGCGCTCTCGCCCACCGTGCTGGCCGCACCTTCGATGCGGGCATTCACGCCGGCTTCGGCGTCGGCCATGCGGAGGATCGCGCTGTCGATGCCGCGGCCAAGGCCTTCGCTGACTTCCGAGACCTTGGTTTCGATCAGCGTCGAGACGGCGCCGGCGCGTTCCGACATCACCTCGGTGACGTTGCGCAGGCTCGCATCGATCCGGTCGCGGGCCGTGGTGCCCTGCGCGTCGATGGTGCGGGCCAGCTCGCTGGTGCGCTCGCCGATCGCCGCGGCGATGCCGACGGTGTGGCTGCCGAGCGTTTCGGCCAGCTGCTGGGTGCGGGTGTTGAGCGCCTCGGCAAGCTCCGCCGAACGGGTCGACACCGTCGACGCCAGCGCCTGGGTGCGCTGGTCGAGGCTGTCGCCGATCTGGCTGGCGTGCTGCTGCAGCGTCCTGTCGATGGCCTGGCTGCGGCGGTCGAGACTGTCGCCGATCTGGGTCGCGTGCTGCAGCAAAGTTGTGTCGAGCGCGGCAGTCCGCTGGTCGAGGCTGTCACCGAGCTGCTGAGCGTGCTGCAGCATGGCGGCGTCGAGTGTCGAGGTCCGCTGGTCGAGGCTGTCGCCGATCTGCTGCGCATGCTGCTGAAGCGCCAGGTCGATGGCCTGGGTGCGGGTGGCGACCGACTGGTCGAGCGCCTGCGTGCGGCTGGCCACGGCCTGGTCGAGCTCCTTGGCGCGGCCGGTCAGCACGTTATCGAACTGTTCGACGCGCGAACCGAGCGCCAGGTCGATCGCCTGGGCGTGGGTGATGATGTTGGTGTCCATGGCGCGGGCATGCCCGGCAATGGTCACGTCGAACGCCTTGACGTGCTCGTCGAGCGCCGCGCTCAGCTCGCCATGGCGGCTGCTCAGCGTCTCGCCCAGGAGCTGGGTGCGGCTATCCAGCGCGTCGGCGATGATCTGCGTATGGCCTTCGAGCGAGTCCGAGATTTCCTGCGACCGGTTGGCGATCGCTTCGGTGATCTGCTTGGTGCGCTGGCCGAGCGTTTCGGTCATTTCGCGGGTGCGCTGCGAGACGATCTCGTTGAAGTGCTCGGACTTCTCGTCGAGCGCCATCTCCAACACGTTGGCGCGTGCGGCAAAGCTCGCATTGTTCTTGTCGAGCGCCGCGATCAGCTTGTCGCCCTTGTCGCCGATGACGCCATCGAGGCTGGCGAGGCGGTTGTCGATGACCACCGCGATCTCGTCGAGGCGGGCGTCGAACTGCGCGAGGTTCTGCGAACCGGCGCCGGTCAGGGTGACGCGAGCCCGTTCGGTGGTGTCGTCGAGGGCGCCCGAGAGCTCGATCATCGCCGACTGCAGGCGCGATTCCATCGAGTTGACCTGGATCTGCACCTGCTCGTCGAGCTGATGCGACAGGCCGGACAGCAGTTGCTCGGCTTCACGGGCGCGGCCGGTGATATCGGACGCGATGCGGGTGCCGATCATATCGAGGGCGCTCGACACTTCATGGCCGCGGTCGCGCAACTGGTCGAGCAGGGTAATGCCGCCCTGGCTCAGGAGCTTGGCCAGCGACGAGGTGCGGTTGTCGATGGCGTCCGAGAGGGTCACGGCACGGCTGTCGAGCGCTTCGGTCAGCGACTGCATGCGGCCGTCGATCACCGCGCTCAGTTCCTGCGTGCGGTTTTCGAAGGCGCCCGAGATAGTGCCGGCGCGGTCTTCTAGCGTGATGTTGAGGCGCGAGGCGCTGTCGTCGAGGGCGACCAGCAGGTGGCTGGTGCGCTGGTCGATCAGCGACACAAAGCTCTCGGTGCGCTCGCCGAACGCGCCGTTCAGCGAGTTACCGGCAGTTTCGAGCGCCTTGGTCAGGTTGCCACCAGATTCGACGATGGTGCCGGCGATGCGCTGCGAAATCATGTCGAGGTCGAACACCAGGCCGGTATGGCTTTCGGTGATCGCTTCGCGCACGCGTTCGGTATTGGTGATGACAGCTTCGCGCTGGCTGGCCAGTTCCTGGATCAGCGCGCGCATACGGGATTCATTGTCGGAATAGGTACGCTCGAGCGCCGTGACCTCGTTGTGGATCATCACTTCGAGCTCGCCGGCGCGCGACAGGGCGCGCTCGAGGCCATCGCCCAGCGCGTTCACTTCGCGGCGCACGGCCTGACCGACCGAGGCGACCTTCTCCGATGCGGTGGTCTCCGGCTCGGCGAGGCGGATCGCCGCCTGCGTCACCGCGGCGGCGGCGTTGCGCAGGTCCTGCGCCCGGCGGATCAGCGTCGCGATGGCGAAGATGCCGATCACCGGCACGATGGCGAGCGCCAACAGGCCGATGAAATCGTTCGAACCCCAGAAGGAGGCATTGCCCATGTCGGCGCCGTTGCGGATCATCGCCACCAGCGCGATCGCCACCACCCAGCCGAGCGCCACCAGCCCGGCCACCATGGTCGGCGCGCCGGACGATTTCGACTGCAGGCCGTAGAGAATCTTGGAAGAGGGGAAGCGGTCGTCGTTGGCGACCGAACCGGTCTGCGCCGCGAACTTGTCGGCGGTGCGCTGACGTTCCGAGCGCGGCGAGTTATCGCGCGGCGGCAGCTTGGGCGCTGCCTTTTCGGCCGGTGGCTCTTCCGCTGCTGCGGGCTGGTCAAGGTTGGCGAAAACCGAGTCCTTGAGCGCGTCCTCGACTGCCGAGAATGCCAGAGTTGCAGGATCGTTCTGGGGTGTTGCGGTCTTTTTGGCCATAACTCTTTACAACTCTCGCATCGGCACTTGGCGGTCGATCAGAGCCTGCATTGGACCACCCCGGGGGTTCCGGTTAGTCGTCCAAATTGGGTAAAATGCGATTCAAATGCCCCGCAATCTGCCCTATGCCCCACGCCGCCGCACGCTAGGTGGACCTCAAACATACATACAATTTGAGGCAAACCGAGCGCATTCTTAATGGAAGGTTAATTTCGGGTCGGAATGCGGCCGGTTAAGGGCATCGGTAAGATTGTACCCATTCGTTTTGGCTGCCCTTCACCCGGTCTCGCTAGCTTCCTGCCATAGCCCAGGTCCGGGCGGTAGGAAGGGTTGCGGGGATGGTTAGGAATATTGCAGTCGAAGCCGGGGCAGGGTCAGCCTCCCGGGACCTTTCCCATGCTCCCATCGACATGGATCACCTCGATCAGCAGTCGCTCGGCGATCCGGGGCTGCGCGATGAAGTGCTCCGGCTCTATGCCCAGATGTCGGGCGTCTATCTCACGCGCATCGAGGAAAGCACCTCGATCCCGCTGCTGCTTGAGCACCTGCATACGCTGAAAAGCGCTGCCGCCGGCATTGGCGCCTGGGGTGTCCGCGATCTCGCCAGGCGCGCCGAAGATGCGCTGCGGGCCGGCGAGCCGGTCAATCCCGAGCATATCCAGGACATTGCCGCGGCCGTCGCCGACTGCCAGGCCTTCATCACCGAACTGCTCAGCGCCGAAGAGTGAGCGCGTCGCATGAGCGTGCGCCGTTTGGCGCGCTTGCGAGGCGGGGGCTGCACCGCTATATGCGGCTGACCCTGTCGAGCGAAGTTACATGCCCCACATCACCTATATCGAATCCGACGGCACGCGGCACGAGACCGAGGGCGAAGTCGGTTCGACCGTGATGGAAACCGCCATCATGAACGGCGTGCCCGGCATCGTCGCAGAATGCGGCGGCGCCTGCACCTGCGCCACCTGCCACGTCTATGTCGATGACGCATGGACCGAGACGGTGGGCGGCCCCTCGATGATGGAAGAGGACATGCTGGATTTCGCCTATGCAGTGAAGCCCACCAGCCGCCTCAGCTGCCAGATCAAGGTCAAGGACGCACTGGACGGGCTGGTCGTCCACGTGCCGGAGCGGCAGGGCTGACAGCGGCTTTGACTTGGCCGCAGGGTCGGTTCACCCTGCCGGGCGGTGCTAGGCATGGAGGTCGATCGCGCTTTGGCGGGCGAGGTGGTGAACATCATCGACGGCAAGTGCGTGGTACGCCTGCTGCCGGAGGCTTCGTCTACAGACTCAGCGGCTTTGGTGGCACGCGACACTTCGTTGCCAGATCCCACTAGCAAATGCGCATAGCCCCTTTGACCGGAAGCCCCGCCTGAGCCCGTTGCGCTGTCACCATTCCACCATCAGGGCGGTGCATGGATTCATTTCGCGGCTGGGGCGGCGTCGCCTCAACGCAATTCTAATCCATACCTGCTACGGGAAACATTAAAGCTATTGAATTTCAATAGCTTGTTCCAAAGTCTCGAAGTCAGTATGTATCCGGCTTCGGAAAGGCCGTGAATGGGTGAACTCAACACATTCCCCGTCAGCTACAAAGTCCAGGGTCAGCGCATCGTCATCATCGGCGGTGGAGAAGAAGCCCTCAACAAAGCCCGATTGGTTACTAAGACGACTGCTTTGGTCGTCATTATCTCCCGGAACATCGAAGCCGATTTCTCCCAACTGCCGGTCACCGTGCTGGCGCGTCCGTTCGAGGATGCCGATCTCGTTGATGCGGCACTGGTTTTCGTTGCCGACCACGGCCCGGACGGCGATGCCGCCAAGCGTGCGGCGCGGGCCCGGCGTATTCCGCTGAACGTCGTCGATGTCCCCGAAGAGTGCGATTTCTACACCCCGTCGATCATCGACCGGGCGCCGGTGACCATTGCGGTCGCCACCGAAGGCGATGCACCCGTGCTGGCCCGGCTGATCCGGGCGCGGATCGAAGCGGCGCTGTCGCCGAACCTTGGCGCCCTGGCCAAGCTGGCCGGTTCGATGCGCGACAAGGTTGCGGCGCTGCTGCCGGGCACGCGCGCCCGCCGTTACTACGAAGAGCTGGTCACCTCTCCCGAGGTAGAAGTGGCGCTGCTGCGCGGGCAAGGTGACGCGAAGGCCGAAAGCCTCCTGGTCCAGCATGGTGCAGAGGGCGACAGCCCGGGCGTCGTCTGGCTGATCGGCGCCGGTCCCGGCGCCGAGGATCTGCTGACCCTGCGCGCCCAGCGCCTGCTGCAGGAAGCCGACGTGATCGTTCACGATCACCTGGTCCCCGCGGCTGCCGTCGAGATGGGGCGGCGCGATGCCGAACGCATCCTCGTGGGCAAGCAGAAGGGCCATCACTCCTTCACCCAGGCCGAGATCAACGCGCTGATCGTGCGGCTGGGCAAAGCCGGCAAGCGCGTGGCCCGCCTCAAGGGCGGCGACCCGATGGTGTTCGGCCGCGCCGGCGAAGAGATCGATGCGCTGAAGGCCGCGGGCATCGCCTACCACATCGTGCCCGGCGTCACTTCGGCGCTGGCGGCAGCCGCCGATACGGCGACCCCGGTGACGCTGCGCAAGATTTCGACCGGCTTCGTACTCGCCACGGCGCATGGCGCCGAGTCCGAGGAACTGAAGCACTGGGCGGCGCTGGCCTCGACCGGGCTGACCTTGGCGCTCTACATGGGAAAGTCCGTCGCCGGGCCGACAGCCCAGCGGCTGATCGCCGAAGGCGCCGCGGCGACCATCCCGGTCGGCGTGGTGGTCAGGGCAGGGCGCAAGGACCGCGTGCTCTATCGCGGCACGCTTGGCACACTCGCCTCGGGCACGATCGAGCTCGAGGACGGGCCGGCAATCATTTTCGTGGGCGAAGCGATCGCTCATGGCGACTGGAGCGAGGCAATCGAACTCGCCAGCTCCGAATTCAAGGTGGCTTAAGTGAGCATGGAAATCCTCACCGGCAATGAGCTGATGAGCGGGGCGACGGTCTATCTCGATCGCGCCGGCAAATGGGTTGAAGAGCTGCAGGAGGCTCGCGTCTTCCTCAAGGAAGAGGCGGAGGCCAAGGAAGCCGCGCTGGCCGCAACCAAGAAGACGCTGCGCGTCGTCAGTCTCGAGGTCGAGACCGTGACGCTGCGCGACGGGGTGATCCACCCCGACCGTATCCGCGAACGCATCCGCGCGGAGGGCCCGACCGCCCCGCGCTTCGAGCGCCAGCATCTCGACGAGGATGGCCATGTATCGATATGACGAGTTCGACGCCGCGTTCGTGAAGGAACGCACGGCGCAGTTTTCCGACCAGGTGGCCCGCCGTCTTACCGGTGAGCTCAACGAGGACCAGTTCCGGCCGCTCAGGTTGATGAACGGGCTCTACCTGCAATTGCACGCTTACATGCTCCGCATCGCCGTGCCCTACGGCACGATGAGCTCGAAGCAGCTGCGCATGCTGGCGCGGATCGCCCGCGACTACGACCGCGGCTACGGCCATTTCACCACGCGACAGAATATCCAGTTCAACTGGCCGAAGCTGCGCGACATCCCGAAAATCCTCGCCGACCTGGCCTCGGTCGAGATGCACGCCATCCAGACCTCGGGCAACTGCATCCGCAACATCACCACCGACCAGTTTGCCGGCGCCACTGCCGACGAAATCATCGATCCGCGTCCGGTCGCCGAGATCCTGCGCCAATGGTCGAGCCTCCATCCGGAGTTCTCGTATCTGCCGCGCAAGTTCAAGATCGCCATGACCGGCTCGACCAACGATCGCGCTGCCATCCGCTTCCACGATATCGGGCTGCAGGCGGCGACCAACGCGCTGGGCGAAATCGGTTGGGAAGTGTGGGTCGGCGGCGGTCTTGGCCGCACCCCGATGATCGGCAAGCAGATCAGCCCCTTCGTGCCGCACGAACACCTGCTCGCCTATCTCGAGAGCATCCTGCGCGTCTACAACCGCTACGGTCGCCGCGACAACAAGTACAAGGCGCGCATCAAGATCCTGGTGCACGAGACCGGCATCGACACCATTCGCGAGCAGGTCGAGGAGGAGTTCGCCCATGTGAAGGGCGGCGTGCTGACCCTGCCGCAGCAGGAGCTCGACCGGATCACCAAATACTTCGCCCAGCCCGATTACGAGCTGGTCAACGAGACCACAGTGGATGTGGCGAAGGAAAAGATCCTCAACCCGCCCTATGGTCGCTGGCTCGAGCGTAACCTCAACGCGCACCGGCAGCCGGGCTATGTGTCGGTCACCATCTCGCTGAAGCCGACCGGCGGCGCGCCGGGCGACGCCACCGACAAGCAGATGGAGGTCGTCGCTGACCTTGCCGAGCGTTACTCGTTCGACGAACTGCGCGTCAGCCATGAGCAGAACCTGGTGCTGCCGCATGTCCGAGTCACCGACCTGCCGGCCGTTTACGCTAAGCTGGTCGAGCACGAGCTGGCCGAAGGCAATGCCGGGCAGATCACCGACATCATCTGCTGCCCGGGTCTCGACTTCTGCGCGCTGGCTAATGCCCGCTCGATCCCGCTGGCGCAGGAGCTCAGCCGCAAGTTCGCCTCGCCCGAGCGCCAGGCCGAGATCGGCGACCTGAAGATCAAGATCTCGGGCTGCATCAATGCGTGCGGCCACCACCATGTCGGCCATATCGGCATTCTGGGGGTCGAGAAGAAGGGCACCGAGCTCTACCAGATTACCGTCGGCGGCGACGCCACGGAGAATGCCGCGATCGGCAACATCCTCGGCCACGGCTTCGTGGTCGAAGACGTGCCTGCTGCCATCGAGCGGCTGGTCGACCTGTATATTTCGAAGCGCGAGAGCGCCGACGAGTCGTTCATCGCTGCCTACCGGCGGCTGGGCGACGCGCCGTTCAAGGAGGCGCTGTACGGCAATGCCTGAGTTGAGACCCCTTTGGCCCGACGCCGAGGAGCGCGGCAATGCTTGATCTTGCCACAGCCCCGGGCGTTCGCGCCCACAAGCCGGACAAGCTGCGCGAACTCGGCATCATGTCGCTCAACGGCATGTTCGATGAGATGGATGGCGTGGCCGTGCTGCGCCAGGCGGTCGAGGAGCTGCTAGTCGACGATGTCGCCATCGTTTCATCGTTCGGCGCCGATTCCTCTGTGCTGCTGCACATGGTCTCCGAGGTGAACAAGGACCTGCCGGTCTATTTCCTCGAGACCGGCAAACACTTCCCCGAGACGCTCGACTATGTCGAAACGCTGAAGCGGCAGCTCGGCCTCACCAACGTCATCGCGCTCCATCCGGATGCAAAGGATATCGAGCGCTTCGATCCCAAGGGCGACCTGTGGGAGACCGATCCGGATTCGTGCTGCCATATCAGGAAGACCGAGCCGCTCGATGCCACGGTTTCCGGTTTTGGCGGCTGGGTTACCGGCCGCAAGCGCTTCCAGACGGCCGAGCGTGGCGTGCTGCCGCATTTCGAGCTGACCAGCGACGATCGCATCAAGGTCAACCCGCTGGCCTATTTCTCCGATGCCGATATCACGACCTACAAGCTCAAGTATGGGTTGCCCGAGCACCCGCTCTACAATAAGGGCTACAAGTCGATCGGTTGTGCGCCGTGCACGAGCGTGGTGGCCGAAGGCGAAGATCCGCGTGCCGGCCGCTGGCGCGGACTGAACAAGAAAGAGTGCGGCATCCATTTCGATTTCAACGGAGCCATCGCCAAACCCATGGCCGCTCAGGAATTGAACCTTTTCAAAGACGGCGCTTTCATCGCCGACCCGTTCCGCGCCTGGGCGGAAGGCGATGACGCGGCCAGCGTGCGCTACACGCACATCCCGCTGCCGGTGTTCCTTGAGCACCGCGAAGCCGTGCTGGCCAACCCGCATCCGGTCGGGCTGCTGGTTTCGCCGGGCGACAATGTCGAGCTGGTGCAGGGCGATCTCGATCGCTTCAGCTCCATCGCCATCAACTTCCCCGCCTTCGGCGATGGTCGCGGTTACTCTTCCGCGAGGCTGATCGCCGAGCGCTACGGCTACAAGGGCGAACTGCGCGCCGTGGGCGATGTGCTGCACGACCAGATCTCGCACATGCGCCGCTGCGGCATGAACGCCTTTGTGGTCAAGCACGAGCCGACCAGGAAGGCGCTCGAAGAGGGTAAGCTCGCAACAGTCGATCTGTTCTACCAGCCGGTCGGCTTGACCGAGGTGCCGGTGGGCACCCGTCCGTTCCTGCGCCGCGCGCTCGAGAACGCCTGATCGAAGTTTCACGGCCGTCCCCGCTATCAGCGGGGGCAGTCGTTTCGCCGCGCCTAGCGTGACAGGCTGCGCACCATCCTGAGAACTGGAAGGCCGGAGCGGCCTTCAGCCAAACGAGAAGCGAATGTCGAACGAAATCGTCACGGATGTGGTCATCATCGGCGCCGGTCCTGTGGGCCTTTTTGCCGTATTCGAGCTGGGTCTGCTCGATGTCAAATGCCACCTCATCGATATTCTCGACCGCCCGGGCGGGCAGTGCGCCGAGCTCTATCCGGAAAAGCCGATCTACGACATTCCGGGATTCCCGATGGTCACGGGGCAGGGCCTCACCGACAACCTGATGCAGCAGATCGCGCCCTTCGGGCCCGAGTTCCATTTCAGCCGCATGGTCACCAAGCTGGAAAAGCTCGAGGACGGCACGTTCCGCCTCGAGACCGATGCCGACGAAGTGTTCCTGTGCAAGGTGGTGGTGGTTGCCGCCGGTGGTGGCTCGTTCCAGCCCAAGCGCCCGCCGGTCGAAGGCATCGAGCAGTACGAGAACAAGTCGGTGTTCTACGCTGTCCGCAAGATGGACGATTTCCGCGACCAGGACGTGGTGATCGTCGGCGGCGGTGACTCGGCCCTCGACTGGACGCTGAACCTGCAGCCGATCGTGCGCTCGCTGACGCTGGTGCACCGTCGCGACGCCTTCAAGGCGGCGCCGGCTTCGGTCAACAAGATGAAAGAGCTGGTCATGGAGGGGAAGATCAACTTCCTCATGGGCCAGATCGGTAAGCTCGATGGCAAGGACGGCCAGATCGACCACGTCCACATCGCCATGGATTCGGGTGATACCCCGCTACCGGCGACGCGCCTCCTGCCGTTCTTCGGCCTCACCATGAAGCTCGGCCCGGTTGCCGACTGGGGCCTCGAGCTCAACGACAACCTGATCACCGTCGATACCGCGAAGTTCGAGAGCTCGGTCCCCGGCATCTTCGCCATCGGCGACATCAACCACTACCCGGGCAAGCTGAAGCTCATCCTCTCGGGTTTCCACGAGGCCGCCCTGATGGCGCAGGCGGCCAAGGCCGTGGTATCGCCGGGCGAACGCGTGGTGTTCCAGTACACCACCAGTTCGACCAAACTGCAGAAGAAGCTCGGCGTCGTCTGATCGATGAAGATTCTCGTCACTGACCAATCCGGCGTCGAACACGAGCTCGAAGGGCTCGATGGCTGGCGCACGATGGAAGTGATCCGCGACTGGGGCCTCAACATCAAGGCCGAGTGCGGTGGGGCCTGTTCCTGTGCCACCTGCCACGTCTATGTCGAGGACGGCTGGTTCGAAAAGCTCCCCGACCCGAGCGACGACGAAGAGGATCTCCTCTATTCGACGCTCGACAAGAAGCCGAACTCGCGGCTGAGCTGTCAGATCCTGCTCAGCGAGGAACTGGATGGCATGCGTGTGACCCTGGCGCCGAGCGCTGCCAAGGACTCCGAGGCGGCCTGACCCGCCGTTCCTGATGCAAACAGCGGGCGTCCGGAGGTCAAGCTGGACGCCCGCTGCGCATGCTCCCGTGCGGCGCGTCAGGGAGCATCGTCCGGGCTCTGATACGGCCCGTTACTCCTGCTGCGTCTGTTGACGCAGCTCAGGCTGCGTCGCGGGACGCAGCAAACTTCCATAGACCCAGCCGCTGTGCCCGGCCTGGTCGGTGATCCGCACCCAACCCTCGACAGTGTCGCTGATGTTGACCCAGCTGCCGCCCTTGAGCGTGAACACCTGCGGCTCGATCTGCTTCGGTCCGGCCCGGACCTTGAGCGCTTCGACGGCAACGCTGTGGGTGAAGCCCGGCGGCGGTGTCCTCACCGGCGTGCTGACCTCAGGAGTAACCACCGGCACCGATCGCGCGACGTTCAGGTCGTTGGCCCGGGCAACGGTCGGACGGGCGACGTAGCCGGGCCTCAGGTTGGTGGTCTTGACCGGCGTGGCAGCCGCCATCTGCCCGATCATATCGGTGCTGTATTTCAGCCCGGAGGCAGTGAGGACAAGAGCGGCAAGCGCAACTGTTCCGAACAGCGCGAGTGAGGTCAGCATACGGGCCAGCTTCAGCTCCCATTCCGCCGAGAACCAGTGGCGTCCGCAGCGCATGGTTCTCGCGGAGGGGTGAAAGCTCCAAACCGCCCGCAGGTTCCCCGGGCGCTGCAGAATCATTGGCCGGCGGCAGCGCGCACCGCCGGCCGAGGGACGGTTCAGGCGGCTTGTTCGAGCACCTCGGCCTCGCGGCCTGCCTTCAACGTTTTGGTGTACCAGGCCAGTTCATCCAGCATCGCGGTCACCGTCGGCGCCAGGTAGTCGTAGTCGGCAAAATCCTTGCCGCCGCGCAGCATGCCGAGCAAAGGCTCCATGTTGATATGAACGCCCGCCTTCATCGGCACCATGCTCAGTTCCACCGCCATCAGCCGCAACTGCTCGACGGCGCGCGCCGCGCCCACTGCGCCGTAGCCGACAAACGCGGCCGGCTTGCGGGCCGGCTCGTCGTAGATGTGATCGAGGGCGTTCTTTAAGACGCCCGAGATCGAGCGGTTGTATTCGGCAGTGACGAAGATGTAGCCGTCGAGTTCCGACACCTTCCTCGCCCAGCGCAGCGCGACCTCGTTGGTCTGCGGCACGAAGCGCGGCGAGCCGACGGCATCGAAGAACGGAATCGGAAAATCCCTGAGGTCGACGATCTCATAGTCGGCGTCGCCGCGGGCCTTGGCGATGTCGAGCACCCATTGCGCCGGGCGGTCGGCAAAGCGGGTTTCGCGGGTGGTGGAGAGGATGATGCCGATGCGTGGCTTGCTGCTCATTTGGGTGTCTGCCTTGTCAGGAGTGCATGGGTGGCCACCAACAGAGACCTAGTCACCGTCAGTAACTGGCGCTATGTTGGTGACTACCTCAGAGGTGCACAAGACGGCACCGTTTCGAGACGGAGTTACCCATGGACGACCTGGTCACCAACACGGAACCACAGCCGGCTCCCGCTTCCGGCACCCCGAGCTGGGCTCCCCGGCACGATGTGAACGAGCCCGAGACCTTTGCCGAATGCTCCCGGGCCATGCTGCCGGTGCACGAGGTGCTGGCGCAGATCAGCGGCAAGTGGACCATCCTCGTGGTGCAGGTGCTGAGCGCCGGGCCGCGGCGGTTCTCGGAGATCAAGCGGCACATCGACGGCGTCTCGCAGAAGATGCTGACCGCAACGCTGCGTGATCTCGAAAAGGATGGCTTCGTCTCCCGCAAGGTGACGCCCAGCATTCCGCCGCGTGTCGATTATGCGCTGACCGAGATGGGCCAGGAGCTGCAGGAGCCGCTGCGGGTCATCGGCAATTGGGCCCACGCCAACCGGCACCGCGTCGAGGAAGCCCGCGAGCGCTTTGCCGAGCGCGAGGAAGAGGCCAAGCGCCTCGCCTGGTGATCAGGCAGGTTTGCTGGCAGCAGATTTGGCGGACCGCGCGCCGGCCCACTGGTTGACGATCAACCCGGTCATCACCAGCACCACGCCGACCAGTTGCAAAGGGCCCGGCACGACGTTGCGGATCACCGCATCGAGGATGAAAGCGACCACCGGCGTCACCAGCACAAACGGGATCACCGAGGCCGCGCCCAGCGCCACGATGGCGCGGAACCACAGGATGAAGGGCAGGGCGGTCAACACCACCGCAAGAATCGCCAACCCCAGCGCATTGGTCCAGCTGATCGCAGCGGGCACATCCCCGATGATCAGCGCCAGCACCGCCAGCTCTGTGCCGCCGATCAGCAGCTGCCAGGCCGTGAAGCTCACCAGCGACATTTCCGCCGGCCGGCCCCAGCGGTTGATCAGGATGCCGCCGAGCGAGCCGGCGACGACGCTGCAGAGCGCCGCTGCGACGCCGATCATGTCGATCCCGGCATCGGCACGGAGGATCACCAGCGTCACGCCCACTGCACCAATCAGGATCGAGACGATCTTCATCAGCGTCGGCGGCTGGCTCAGCAGCGCCCAGGCGAGCAGAATGGTGATCAGCGGCCCCAGCGTCTGGAAGGTGCCGGCAACGCCGCCCGGCAGCCGGATCGCTGAAACGAACAGCAGGGCGAAGAACGCCCCGAAATTCAGCGTCCCGAGCACGATCAGCTTCGGCCAATAACCCCGCGGCACCATCTGCCGGGCGAATGCCAGCAACAGCAGCCCGCCACCCAGCGCCCGCACCGAGCCGATGAAGATCGGGTTATGCGGCAGCATGGTGGTGGTGATGATGTAGGTGAACCCCCACAGGATCGCCGCGCCCAGAGCTGCAAGTTTGAGGTTCATCGCGGGGCCGAGGGAATCGGTTGAGGTCGGGCTGGATAGTGCCACAGCTCATCTCCCCCCTTGTGGGGAGAAAGCGAAAACTTGGGCTTAGCGGAGCTAAGTCCTTAGTTTTCGCCAGAGAGGGATACGTAGCCACGGTGTCCTCCAGCATCCCCGCTTTCTCCCTGCCGCCAAGCGGGAGATGGCATCGTGCATGTGACAGGCCCCAACGCCCATTCATCCCCGGTTCACCGACGCCGACCTACCCAGCGCGCCTTCGCGGGGGGCACGCGAGGGATCGATGGACGTCTATACAATCTTCAAGTTTCTGCATGTGCTCGCGGCCATGGCCTGGTTCGGCGGCGGCGCGGTCATGCTGCTGCAGGCCATCCTGGCCATGCGCCAGGGTGACGACGAGAGCCTGATGCGGGTCACCGGGAGCCTGGGCAGCCTTGCCATGCTGTGGTTCCTGCCGGCCTCGGGCCTGACGCTGCTGTTCGGCCTCGTCATCGTGCTGCTCGGTAACCTCTGGGGTGAGGCCTGGGTCATCCTTGGCCTCGTCGGTGCGCTCGCCAGCTTCGTTGTCGGCCACTTCTTTCTGCGTCCGATGGGCGAAGAGGCGGCCCGGCTGATTGCCGACGGCAAGATCGCCGAGGCCGCCGTGTTCGGCAGCCGGATGATCCGCATCGCCATGGTCGACTATGCCAGCATCATCGCCATCGTCGCGCTGATGGTGCTGAAGCCCAACTGGACTGACATCCTGGCGCTTGTCGTGATTTACGGCGCGCTCGGTGTCACGGCCTTCCTGATCCTCGGCAGCAAGGCGCGGCTGCACCCGCTTCGCGCCGAGTGAGCCCCCTCCAGCGCTTTCAGGAAAAGTTGCAGACTTTTCCGGTTCGAAAGCGCTGGAAACCAAAGACTTCGAACATGTAACCGTTTCAACGAAACGGTGGCATGTGGTGGTCGCGGCGCCGCTTGGGGGCGCGCCGCGACCACCAGCGGGTTTCAGTCGTCTTCGTCTTCATCCTCGTCGTCATCATCGTCCTCGTCGTCGAACTCCATGTCGACGAGCTCGGAGACTTCGACGCTGCCGCCATCGGCGAGCACCGGGCAGCCCTTGGCGATCTCGAGCGCGGCGTCCATGTCGTCGGCCTCGATGATCGAGTAGCCGCTGACCGGATCGGCCGGGGCAGGGCCCACCGCGCCATCCGAGCCGACGGTCATTGTCGCGCCGACCGGGCTGCCAAGATCCAGCATTGCTTCGCCGGTCGCTTCGAGCCACTCATTCCAGGCCAGCATCACTGCCGCTTGCGCCTCTTCGCTCTCGGGTTCGCCACCGCCATGGTAGGCCAAGAGATAGTTGGGCATCGCGCATCTCCATATCGCCGGCGACGTGCCGGATATGGGAATGGGTAGCCCGCCGATGCGACTCTTGTGTGAAAGTGATCAGGAGCGCTTTCAGGAAAAGTTGCAGACTTTTCCTCCTCGAACTTGATCCGGGGATCGAAAGCGCGACGCCGCTTCATTGAAACGGCGAAGCGCTCTAGGCGGTTTTGCGCTCGATCTCTTCCACCGCCTGCTGCGGCCTCGTGAACATGCCGATCCAGTCGGTGAAGCGCTCGACCCAGATGTTGAGGTTGGTCCTGAGCCGCTCGTCGGTGATGTTGTTGTCGTCGTCGATCGCGCCCGGCCGCGACTGGAAATAGATCTCCGGCCGGCCCATCAGGGCCACGCCCACCACCGGCAGGATGGAGCGCAGGTGCGCCTGTGCCGCAGCGGTGCCGCTGACCCCGCCAGTGGCGCCGGCAATGGCGCCCGGCTTGTCCGTCCAGACGCTCTCGCCGAACGGCCGCGACGGCCAGTCGATGGCGTTCTTGAGGATACCCGGGATCGAGCGGTTGTATTCGGGCGTCACGAACAGCACCGCATCCGCCGCGGCGATCTCGCGCTTCAGCCGCATCACTTCGGCCGGCGGATCGTTCCACAGCGCGTCGTCGTAGAAAGGCAGGTTGTCGATCTTGATGTACTGGAACTCGAGCTTGCCGGCGGCCAGCTTTTCCAGCGCCTTGGCGAGCTTGAGGTTGGAAGAGGTCGGGCGCGTGCTCCCGACGAATACGGCGACCCGGTACATTGGTGCCCCCTGGTTACTAGATGTGACTGGGGGTGGATATGTGCCTATGGTCAGAAGCGCGCAAGACGGCACATCCATGTAACTGGCGAACGCATTGTTCACCGCGCAGAAAGGGGCCGGGTGTGAACCCGGCCCCTGGCTTCGATCGGAAGGGTTGTTACAGCGTGTCCTTCAGCCAGGCGGTGGTCTTGTCGATCACCTCTTTGCCGATTGCGGGCTGCTCGCTGAACACACCCAGCATATGGTCGGCGCCCGGGATGCTGAGCGACTCGGTCTTGCCCTTGGCGAGACCCAGGTACTGTTCGAAGTAGCCGATGGCCGGGTCGGCTTCGCCGGCAATGGTCAGGAACGGGCCGGCATAGCCCGAGAACCGGGCGGCGAGATCGTTCTGGGCCAGGCTGTCGAAGAAGCTCTGCTTCAGTGTCACCACCCGCCAGCCGAGATCGACACTGGCCGAGCCCTCGGCCTTGGCCTTGTCGTAGAAATCCTGGCCGAGGAACTCGTGGAACTCCTCCTGCAGGTCGCCCATCTGGCCCCACACCACGACCGACTTGAAGTCGTCGGGTTCGAGCATGGCGACCGCAGCGCCGAAGCTGTAGCCGATGACGCCGACCCGCGCCGCATCGACGCCCTCGACGCTGCCGAGATAGCTGCGGGCTTCGGCGGCATCTGCCACCAGCCCTTCGAGCGTGGTGTCCGCCATGTCGCCGGTGCTCTCGCCATAGCCGCGGAAGTCGATGCGCAGCGAAGCGATGCCTTCGGCGGCCAGCGCCGCCGCCTGCTGGGCGAACAGCCCACCCACTTCATCGCGGGAGCTGCCGAAACCGTGCAGCATCACCACGGCCTGGCCGGTCGCGCCGTTATCGGGGGTGGAGAGTGTGCCCTTCACGCCGCTCGGCAGATCGACGACCGTCTCGGCCGCGAGGGAGGCGCTGGCCAGCAGCGCGAAGGCGAGGGTGGCGACGGTCTTGGTGCTGGTGCTGAGGATCGACATTTCTTCTCTCCGTTGTTGGCCCGAGGCCCGTGTTGATGTCCACAGTTCTAGCGACGGGACCCGGAACGAGATTGAAGAAATCCGACAATGTGGGACGAGCGAACAAGCCCGATCTACTTCTTCTCCGCGTTCAGCACGTTGGCCAGTTCCGGGATGAAATCCTTGACCATCGGCTGCTTTACCACCTCGAACGGCAGCGGGCGGACCACGCGCATGGCGGCGATGCCGACCCGTACCGTCATCAGCCCGTTGACTACGCCCTCACCAAGCCGCGCCGAGAGTTTTGCCGCCAGCCCCTGGCCGACCAGCTGCTCGACCACCCCGTCGGTCAGCACCAGCCCGCCGGTGACCGCGAGGTGTGCGAGGATGGCGCCGATCAGCCGCCAGGTGCCGATGAAGCCGGGCCGCGCCCCATAGAGCCGGGCGATGTCGCCACCCAGCCGCACGCTCTCGAAGATGACGAAGGCGATGTCGATCAGTGCCCGCGGCGAGACCGCCGTCACCAGCGCCACGCGCCGCGCTGAGGCCGCCGTCAGCGCCCGGGCTCGCGTATCGAGCGGCGCCATCAGCAGCCGCTCACCCAGCCGGACATGCTCGGCGCCATCGAAGACGTGGCGCGCATTGCTCTCCAGCTCGTCGCGTGGCCGCGCCACGTCCGGCCGGCGGGCGTAAATCTCGAGCAGTTCGCGGGTGATCGCCGCGCCGTCCTTGTTGCGGTCGCTGGCCAAGGCCGCGATCGCCGCGTGGCGTAGCTGGTCGAGGGCGCGGAGCCGCAGCAACGACGCCACCTCGCGCACGATGATCACCAGCAGCGCGATCACCAGCACGGCAAGCACGCCGAGGCCGACCCAGCCGAGCCAAGGCTGCGCCGCGAACAGTTCGGCGATCAGCCGCTCGGCCGCCAGACCCAACGCCAACGACACCAGGATACCGCCGGCGATCCAGGCGACTCGTCCGACCCAGCCGAGCAGCCGCGGCGGTCGCGCCGCATCATCCAGTGGCGCCTCGATATCGGTGATCGGCTCGATGCTCTCGGGCAGGGCGACGGCCTGCGCCGGTTCGAACACGCGCGGGCGGCGTGGCTCCTCGGCGGCGTCGCCGCTGGACGAGACGGGGCGGGCGAAGGGTGGTTTCATCGCAGCCAGTCTCCGATCAGGTAGTCGAGCGCCCGGTCGAAACGGATATGCGGCAGCACCACATTGCCTTCGGCGTTCTTTTCCAGCCGCTGCGGCGGCTGAAAGCGCAGGAAATTCAGCGCAACTGGACGACCACCTTCGCGAAGCGAATCTGCCTCGAACAGCGCATCAGGATGCTCGGGCAAGTCACCGGGGAATAGCGCGATTTCCGTCTTGCCGTCATAGGTCTTGCCGTCCAGCACCTCGCCCGCCTGCGGCGTACCGACGATCACCTCGTGCTTCTCGCCGCCGTCTTCGATGACGCTCTCGCGCGTTGCCCGGATCGCCGCGATGGCCATCGAGCGGGTCTCGGCCCCGGCGAACCGGGCCTTGCGCGCCGCATCGGCGACCAGCCGGTTCATCACCGCCTCCAGCCGGTCATGGCTCGAGGAGTGGATGTGGTCGGCCTTGGTGGCCGCGAACAGGATGCGGTCGATACGTCGCGCCACCAGGCGAGTGATCGGGTTGTTGTCGCCCTGCCGGAAGCAGGACAGGATATCGGTCAACGCTGTCTCGAGATCGGCCACTGCTGCCGGGCCGGCGTTCAGCGCCCTGAGCGTATCGACCAGCACCACCTGCCGATCGAGCCGCGCGAAGTGGTCGCGGAAGAACGGCCGCACCACGATCGCCTTATAGGCCTCGTAGCGACGCTCGAGCATGGCGTAGAGGCTCGACGACCGCACCGGGCCGACCGGTGGCGGCAGCGGCGCGAAGGTCAAGGCCGGGCTGCCGTCGAGGTCGCCGGGCAGCAGGAACCGGCCCGGGGGCAGGGTGCTGAGGGCCCGTCCGTCCTCGCGGCTGCGCCGCAAATAGTCGGTGAACGCCGCCGCCAGCCGTTCGGCATCCACATCCGTCGCTTCCTTCGAGCTGTCCGTCTGCTGGATCTCGCTCATGAACGCCGCGGCTTCGGTTTTCGAGTGCGGCAGCGCAGCACGCTTCAGGGCCTGTGCGCTCCACTCGGCGAAGCTCAGTGACAACAGCGGCAGGTCGAGCAGCCACTCGCCGGGATAGTCGACGATATCGAGGTTAAGCACTGTCGGCCCGAACATCCCCGACACCCAGCGCTTCGACTGGAACTTCAGCGTCAGCCGCAACTGGCTGATCTTCCGCGTCGATTCCGGCCAGTGCGGCTCCTTGCCGGTCAGCGCCGCCAGATGCTGCTCGTAGGCAAAGCGGGGAATGCCGGCATCCGGGTGTTCGGCCAGCCGCGCGCCGATGAAGCGGCCCTCGGTCAGCGCCGCAAAGCCGGGCAGGCGCCCGCCGGTGAGGAGGTTGTGGATCAGCGCGGTGATGAAGATGGTCTTGCCGGCGCGGCTGAGCCCGGTCACCCCCAGCCGCAAGGTGGGCGTGAACGGCGCCACCGCCGCATCGGCGAGGTTGCCCAGCGCGATGCCGATCTCGTCGGTGATGGTCGTCGGCGCTTGCGGCATCGGGTTCCCTAAGCGCTTTCAGGAAAAGTTGCAGACTTTTCCGGTTCGAAAGCGCGACAAACCAAGATTGTCGGGAAGGTAGGCGGTCCCATGGCGATTGCAAGGCTAGCGCGTTGGCCCGTTGGGAGGAATCGTGATTGCCAGATTTGGGGATTCTTCACGGTTCCCCGCCTTAGCTGAACCATGGCTTACGCGGTTGCTCGTAATTTTGAGGCTGATGCAGACGAACTCGTCGGGGTTCCGCGCGAACGTACGGCCGGCGAACGGCTGCATCTCGATGTCGCCAAGCTGTTGCTTGCCAAAAAGACGCTGCGGCTCACCGATCTGGCGATCGCCATGCGGCAGACGGCGGAGTGGGGCTCGAGCCTTGCCGCAACCATCATCGCGCTCGGGTTCGTACGGCCGATAGACTATTACAAGGCGGTCGCCGAAGTGTACGGGCTGCCCTTCGTCGATCTGCAGCGCGAACCGATCGACCACACCCTGACCAGGGTCGAGGACCGCGCCGATTACGCCGAGCGCAACATCGTGCCCTGGCGCCGGATCGACGGCCGGCTGATCCTCGCCGCCACCGAGATTACCACCGAACATTTCCTGTGGGGCGACGAGCGGTTCGGCCCCGACAGCTACGATTTCGTCATCACCTCGCCATTCGATATCCTGTGGCAGACCCAGCAGCTGTTCCGCGATTGGGACAGCTTCTTCGCCCGCGAGGCGCTCTATTCGTGGAAGCCCGAGCACTCGGCCAAATACACGGTGACCAAGCCGCAGAAGCTGGTGTTGTGGGCGGTGCTGGCGGTCTTGCTGGCAGGTCTCGTGCTGGCGCCGATGGCGACGGCGGTGACGCTGATGGCGTTCTTCACCACCATCTACACCCTGACCTTCGTGTTCAAGTTCGTGCTGACCTTCATCGGCTCGTCGCGCAAGGCCGACATGGAGATCTCGCCCGAGGCGATCGCCGCGCTCAGGGACAGTGAGCTGCCGGTCTACACCGTGCTGGTGCCGATGTACAAAGAGGCCAAGGTCCTGCCGCTGCTGACCAAGGCGCTGAAAGGGCTGGATTATCCAGCCTCCAAGCTCGAGGTGAAGCTGGTCCTCGAGGAGGACGATACCGAAACCATCGAGGCAGCGAAGGCCCTGCGGCTGCCCGGCACCTTCGAGATCGTCCGGGTGCCACCGAGTCAACCCAAGACCAAGCCCAAGGCCTGCAACTACGCGCTGCAGTTCAGCCGCGGCGAGTTCGTCACCATCTACGATGCCGAGGATCAGCCTGAGCCGGACCAGTTGAAGAAGGCCGTGCTGGCCTTCCGCAACGGCGACCCTCAGCTCGCCTGTGTCCAGGGGCGGCTCAACTACTTCAACCGCTCCGAAAACTGGCTGACGCGGATGTTCACGCTCGAGTACAGCCAGTGGTTCGATTTCCTGCTGCCGGGGCTCGATTGGCTGAAGGTGCCGATCCCGCTCGGCGGCACCTCCAACCACTTCAAGCTTTCGGCGCTGCGCAAGGTGGGGGCCTGGGACCCCTACAACGTCACCGAGGATGCCGATCTCGGCGTGCGGCTGGCGCAGGAGGGCTACACCGTCGGCGTCATCAACTCGACCACCTACGAGGAAGCCAACGGCGTGCTGCCCAGCTGGATCAAGCAGCGCTCGCGCTGGATCAAGGGTTACATGCAGACCTGGCTGGTGCACATGCGGCACCCGATCCAGCTCTGGAAGTCCATCGGCGCCAAGGGCTTCTTCTCCTTCCACTTCTTCATCGGCGTGCCGCCCTTCACCATGCTGCTGGCGCCGATCCTGTGGGTGATCACCTTCCTGGTGTGGTTCACCAATAGCTGGGATTTCGGCTGGTTGTTCCCCGAGCCGTTCGGCACCATGGCGCTGTTCAACCTGGTGATCGGCAACCTGTTCCTCGTCTATTTCGGGGTGATCGCGGCGTTGAAGCGCAAGTACTATGACCTGGTGCCGGTCGGCATCCTGCTCCCGGTTTACTGGGTGCTGCACTCGATCGCCGCCTACAAGGCGTTCTGGCAGCTGATCTTCAACCCGCACTACTGGGAAAAGACCGAGCACGGCACCTCGAGCGTCACCCAGAAGACGCTCGAACAGGTCAAGAGCGAGGCGGCGAAATGAGCATCCTCGATCTCGCCACCGCCCCGGTTGCGGCCCATCAGCGGCGGCCATTCTGGCGCCCGGCGACGATTCTTTGGTCACTGGCGGCCGTGATTGTGCTGCTGGTGCTGGCGCTGCACGTCATCGATGGCGGCTATGTCCGCCGCGACATCGAACAGCTGCAGGCAGGCGAGGCGTGGCGAACCGGCGGCTGGCTGTCGCAGGTGGTGCTGCGCGTCGTCGGCCTGCTGCCGGGCACCCAGCTGCAGCAATGGGCGCTGTCGCTGACCGTCGTCGCCGTCTCGGGCTTCGCCTTCGGCGCGCTGTACGACCGGCTGCGCGCCAATGGCTGGTTCCGCATCGGCGCGTTCATCGCGCTCGTCGCGCTGATGCTGCATGCCGGCGGCCTCTACACGGTGACGGCATCCTCGCGCGCCATCCCGCTCTACATCGCCTTCGCCGCGCTGATCCCGGCGATCCGTTCGCTCGAGGATGTCGGCGACGTGCAATCGGCCATCGGGCTCGGGCTGCTGTTACCCTTGCTGCTGCTGGCGAGCCCGATCGCGGCGCTGCTGATCGTCCCGCTGGCCATCGCCACGGCCTTGGCGGATCGCGATGCGCGCACCGACCCGCGTGCCTTCGTGGCCATGCTGCTGGTGGCGATCCTGCCGACGCTGATCGTCGCCATCGGCATTGTCGGCTTCATCGTGCAGGCGCGAATGGATGTCGCGGCCGCCCTGCTGCCCTATGTCAGCACTTACACCAACCTGCACTTCGACGTTGAGGCGCTGGCGGGCGGGCTCGAGGCGCTGGCGGTGTTTGCGCCGGTGCTGATCGTGCCGCTGCTCTACTGCTTCTGGCCCGAACTCCCGGAGCGGCGCCACGTCTTCAGCGCGCTGGCGGTGATCGCCCTGCCGCTCTACCTGGTGTTCGCCCGCACCATCCTCAACACCACCATGACTGCCATCGTGCCGCCGATCGCGCTGATCGTTGCCTTCCTGTCGTGGCTTGCCGTGGTTCGGCTGCCGTTCCAGCTCCGGCTGCTGTCGTTGCTGCTGCTGGTGCTCGCGGCCGCGGCGAGCTGGACCTACAGCGATCTCTGGAACGATGCAGCGTGGAAGGCGGCGCTGTTCAACCAGGTTCCGGCCGGCATTGCGCAACTGTCCCTCAGGTCGGGCGTTTGACCTCCAATCAGAGGAGGTGCAAATGCACAAACCTGTCGTTGAAATCGACACTTTCATTGCTGCCCCCAGCGCCACCGTATGGAAGGCGATGAAGGGCGGCGCCATGTTCCCCGGCACCAGGATCGAGACCGATTGGAAGATCGGCCATCCCATCACCTTCAAGGGCGAATGGCAGGGCAGGAGCTTCACCGATCGCGGTGAGATCCAGACCCTCGCGGAAGCCAAGGAGTTGAGCTTCACCCACTGGAGCGACAAGGACGGCTCCGGCAAACGTCCGCCCAGCTACCACGTGGTCAGGTATGAGCTCGCCCCATCAGGCGCGCGCACCAAGGTGACGCTCAGCCAGTTCAACGAGGGCCAGGACACCGAGGTCGACGCCAAGACCCGGGCCGAGTTCGAAAAGAACTGGACCATGATGCTGGAAGGTCTGAAGCAGTCGGCGGAGGGGATGCACTGACTGAAGCAGACGGCCCCCTCCCGGCCTCCCCCATGAATGGGGAGGTGAAGAGTCGAGCGTTTGACACCCATCGCTGCCGCAATCTCAATGCGGCACCTCCCCCTTCATGGGGGAGGATGGGAGGGGGCCGTCTCTCTCAGTCCCTCACAACGAGTTACTCGCTCAAACCGATCTTCTCGAGCTCGTACGGCGTGGTCTGGTAGATCTCGTTGATCCAGTTCTGGAACAACAGGTGGGCATGGCTGCGCCACCGGTTCTCCGGCTCCACCGTGGTGTCGCCATTGGGGAACAGGTTCACCGGCGGCGCCGTGTCCAGCCCGGCTTTGACGTCGCGCTCATACTCGTCCGCCAGCGAGCGGTTGTCGTACTCGAGGTGGTTCAGCATGTAGAGGGCAGGGCGCACCTTGTCCTCGAGCATGCAGACGCCGATGTCGTCGTTGTCGATCAGCACTTCGAGGTTCGCCCCGAGGCTTGTTCGGTCGATGTCGTTATAGCGGCTCACCGGGATCATCGGGCTATCCGAAAAGCCATGCAGCCATGGCGTCTGCGGGCCGACCAGCTTGTGGCGGAACACCCCGAAGGCCTTTGACGGCATGCGGTAGCGCTTCGCTCCATGGAAGTGATGCAGCGCCGCCTGCGCCCCCCAGCAGATGAACATCGTGTGGTGCACGTTAGTCTCTGTCCAGTCCATGATCTCGAGCATCTCGGACCAGTACTTGACCTCCTCGAACGGCATGTTCGCCACCGGCGCACCGGTCACGATGAAGCCGTCGAACTTCTTCTCCCGCACCTCTTCCCAGGTGGAATAGAAGCTCTTGAGGTACTCTTCGGAAGTGTTCTTGGATTTGTGGTCGCTGACCCGCACCAGCGTCAGGTCGACCTGCAGCGGCGTGGCGCCGATCAGCCGGGCGAACTGCGTCTCGGTCCGCTCCTTGTTGGGCATCAGGTTGAGCAGGCCGATCTGCAGCGGGCGGATGTCCTGGCGGGCAGCGCGGGAGGAGTCCATGACCATGACACCCTCCGATTGAAGGGTTTTGGCCGCCGGCAGGTGGTCAGGAATGCGAATTGGCATGATGTGCCTCTAGATAGGATAGCGATCAGGTGAGCGGAAGCGGCGCCGGTGAGGGCGCTATCGCATTCGCTGACGGACCGCCCCTGCCACGAGGTCGAGGAATTCGTCGCCGTCGCGCACAGTGGCGAGGTCGCTGGCTTCGATGGTGTAACCGAAATTATCGGCGAGTTGCTGGTAGCGCGGCAGCCGATCCTTGAGCAGCGCCTCAAAACCCCAGGCGCCAAAGGCGTCCGGGTCGACGCCGGCGTCGTCCTTGACCTTGTTCAGGGTTTTGAACTCGTTCCACTTCTCGATGAGGAAGTGCGGCTGATAATACATCGGCTTGGGGCTGTGCTTGAAGCGTTCGATCAGCTTGTGGGCGTCGTCTTCGGTGCCGCGGATGTAGAGCAGCAGCGTGCTCGAGGTCAGCGCCTTGATCACCGGGTCCTCGGCATTGGCAGGGTCCACCACCTCGATCAGCGAACCGCCAGTATCGGCGATGAAGTTCGAGTAGCCATAGAGCTGGTCGGCGCGCTCGATGAAATACGGCACGTCCGCCAGCGCCGCGATCTCGGCCACCCGGTGCTGCTCCTGCCGGCGCTGATACTCGGCAAGCGGCAGGCCGCCGCGGCGCGCATCCCCGGGGCGCCCGAGATAGGTCGAGAGCGGGTCGAGGTTGGCGAAGGTGATGTTGCTGTCGATCTTGATCGAGTCCGTCCGCAACAGCTCGCGCAGGAACGGCACCTTCATGGCCTCGGCCTTGAAGTTGTCGACGATGAACTCGCCCATGTAGCGCGTGCCGATGCGGTAGTCGGCCGAATAGTGGAACCACTGGTGCTTGCGCAGCAGCGCCGCCAGCCAGGTCTTGCCGACCCCGGCCATGCCGAACACCGTCACGGCGTGACGCGGCGCGCTCAGGAAATCCTCGGCGGAATTGAACAGCATAGGGGCGGGTCCGGTTCGGCGTGATCGATTTAGACGATGCGCGGGGACGCGACAAGGGCAGGGGGCTCCGCCCGGCCATGCCACCCCGGCAATTCCTGCCGCCCGACCCGGACTCTTTTGCCCCTTTGTCGCCACACCCGTTACCAGCGCAGCGAAAAACCCAGCAATTTCAATGCGCAGCTGAACTGGCATCGCCCTTGCATTGCATTGTCCGAACCCGCGTGTCCGCACGCCAAATGGGGGTATGGAGCAAACTATGGGCATCTACGGCGCTCTTTCGACCGCAGTCACCGGGCTACGCGCCCAATCCTTCGCGCTCGAGAACATCTCGGGCAACATCGCCAACAGCCAGACCACCGGCTTCAAGCGCATCGACACCGATTTCGTCGACATGATCCCCGATGCCGCCCAGAAGCGGCAGACGGCCGGCTCGGTGCTCGCCTACTCGCGCTCGACCAACAACATCCAGGGCGACATCAAGGGCACCTCGACCGAAACCAACATGGCCATTAACGGCAATGGCTTCTTCGTCGTCGAGCCGCCGATCGGCATGTCGGACGGCGATACGCTGTTCGCCGGCGCCAACTACTACACCCGCCGCGGCGACTTCGAACTCGACAAGAACGGCTACCTTGTCAACGGCTCGGGCTACTACCTCAAGGGCCTGCCGATCGACCCGGCGACGCAGAACATCTCGAGTTCGGTGCCGCAGGTGCTGCAGGTGTCGAGCGCGTTCCTGCCGGCGCAGCAGACCACCTCGGTCAACTACGAGCTGAACCTGCCGCAACTGCCCAAGACCGCGGCTTACCAGGCCTCGAAGACTCCGGGCAGCGAGTTGCTGCGGGCGCAGGACTTCCTCAACATCACGCCCGATACGGCGGCGACCACCTCGGGTGCGACTACCACATCCGGCGCTGCCGCCAACACCATTGCCAGCGCCGGCAACACTCTGACCCTCACCGTCAATGGCACACCGGTCACCATTACCTTCAACGAAGGCGGCGGCACCAGCGGCACCAACGTCGACGTGACCGCCTCGGGCACCGTCGGTAGCCTGCTGACGGCCATCCAGACGGCCATCAACGGCGCGCTGCCGGCCGGCGATCGGCCCACCGTGGCTCTCAGCTCGAGTGGCGCCATCACCGTGACCGGCGCCGACGCCACCGACGTGGTGCAGGTTGCCGACAACACCACCGGCACCTCGTCGCTGGGCTTCGGCCTTGCCGACGGCACCTACAACCCGACCGTTTCGTCGGCTCTGGCCCTTCAGCAGCGGGTCAACAGCGTCAGCGCCGACAAGGCCGATGCCTTCGTTTCGCAGTCGATCTCCGGCGGTGCGGTGACGGTCTATGCCGGCAACGGTGCGCCGGCCAACGTGCAGATGCGCTGGGCCAAGGTGAACTCGACGGCGAACGGCGGTTCCGAGAAATGGAACCTGTTCATTCTCACCAACTCGCAAGCTACCGGCACCGGCACCGCCTGGTCTCGGTTCGGTGGCGACTACACTTTCGGGCCGGACGGCTCGCCCAACCCGCCCGTCGAGTCCACTGAGTTGCAGGGTCTCCAGGTCAACGGCGTCGCCATCGGCGACATCACCCTGCAGCACGGTGCCTCGGGCCTTACCCAGTTCGCCGATCCGAACGGCAATGCCGAAGTGACGACGCTCAACCAGAACGGCTATGCCGCCGGCGAGTTCGTCTCGGTCGCGGTCAACGACAATGGCCGCGTAGTGGTCTCCTACACCAACGGCCAGCAGCTTGAGGTGGCCCAGGTGGTCACCGCCAACTTCAGCGCCGTCAATGCGCTGAAGAGAATGGACGGCGGCGTGTTCGCCGCGACCTCGGAATCGGGCGAGCCGCTGCTCGACACCGACGGGGTGATCGGCTCGGCCGTCGAGGCCTCCAACACCGACATCTCCGAAGAGTTCACCAAGCTGATCGTCACGCAGCAGGCCTACGCCGCCGGTACCCGCATCGTCTCCGCGGCCGACCAGATGCTGCAGGAATCGCTGAACATGATCCGCTGAGGCGGAACTGAACCCCTCCGGCGCGGGTCCGCCCTGCGCCGGAGCTTTCTCAACTGGAGCAGGGTGGTATGGGGCTCTCGGTTACCCTCAGCAATGCGCTTTCGGGCATGCGTGTCGGGCAGAACGCGCTCGATACGCTGTCCAACAACGTCGCCAATGCCGGCACCCCCGGCTATCACCGGCGTTCGGTCAGCGTCATCGACTCGTTGGGCGTCAACTCGACCTATGCCCGCGAGGGCCAGCTCAGCCGCACCTTCAACCAATCCCTGCAGGCGCACTACACACGCAGCACTGCCGAATCCGGCTTCACCAGCGTGCAGGCGAGCTTCCTCGACCGGGTGCAGACCCTGTTCGGCAAGCCCGGCACTGTCGGCTCGATCGACAGCGCCTACAATGCCTTCGAGAGTTCTCTCGCCGCCGTGGCGACCAGCCCCGACAGCTATGCGAACCGAGCCGATCTGGTGCAGAAGGCCCAGACCGTGGCTTCGACGCTCAACCGGCTGAGCTCCGACATTCAGTCGCTGCGCCAGGAGATCGAGGCCAAGCTCTCCAACAGCGTCGACTCGATCAACAACCAGCTGCAATCGCTGGAAAAGGTGAACCTCAGGCTCGCCGACCAGGGCATCGATGCCACCTCGCGCGCCACCCTGATGGACCAGCGCGACCGGCTGGTCGAGGACCTGTCGCAGCAGATGGATCTGCGCGTCAATTATCGCGGCGACGGCACCGTTTCGCTGATGACCCGCTCCGGCGTCGGCATCCTCGACGTCAAGGCATCCGTATTCAGCTACGAAAGCGCCGGTGCGCTGTCGGCCGCCTCGCGCTTCAGCCCGAACGATGCGGTGAGCGGCGTCGGCAAGCTCTCGATCATGACTCCGGCCGGGCTGGAGATCGACCTGGTCAAGCAGAACGTCCTGCAATCGGGCGAACTCGCCGGCCTCATCCAGCTGCGCGACCAGCAACTGGTGCAGGCGCAGGATCAGCTCGACGAGATCGCCGCCTCGGTGGCGCAGGCCATGTCGACCAACGTCAAGCAAGGCACGCAGGTCACCTCGGGCCCGTCCAACGGCTACGAGGTCGACCTCGCCAACGTCCGCAACGGCAACGAGTTCACCTTCAAGTACACGCAGGGCGGCGCCGAAAAGACCGTCCGCGTGCTGCGCGTCGACGACACCACCAAGCTCCCGCTCGACTATGTCGATGCCAACGGCGCCAGGGTGATCGGGCTCGATTTCTCCGGCGGAGCCGCTGGGGTCGCCTCGCAGCTGCAGAACAAGCTGGGTGGGGGGCTGTCTGTCTCCAACCCGTCGGGCAGCACACTCAGGATCATGGACGACGGCGTCGCCGGCACCACCGACATGCTGTCGCTCTCGACCCGCACCACCTCCTCGGGGTTGCAGAACGGTACGCTCGGCTTCTCGCTGTTTGTCGATACCAACAATGCCGACTTCACCAACAGCCTCGACGGCGTCGGCCAGAAGCTCGGCTTCGCCAGCCGCATCAGCGTCAACGCCTCGATCGTCGCCGATAACAAGCTCTTGGTGCAATACACCGGCACGACGCCGTTAGGTGATCAGGACCGGCTCAACCAGGTGATCGCCAACCTCGACGACATGCGCTTTTCCGGCGGGCAGGGGGGTGGGCTGAGCGACGCCAGCTCACGCCTCGGCGGTACCGTCGCCGACCTGATTTCGCAGACCCTCAACTACCAGGGCAACGTTGCCGAAGCGGCGATCTCGAACAACGAGACGCAGCAGCAGACGCTGGCTGCCCTGACGCAGCGGCTCGACAGCGAATACGGCGTCGACGTCGACGAAGAAATGGCGCGCCTGATGGAACTGCAGAACGCTTTCGCCGCCAATGCGCGGGTGATGAGCGTGGTGCAGGAACTGATGGACTCCCTGATGCAGCTCTAGAAGGAACAAGCCCATGACCTCAGTCGGCAAGACGATGTTCCCGCTCGCCAACGGCATCAAGAACATCACCGCCATGAAGGCCCGCTACGACCAGTTGCAGACGCAGCTGGCCAGTGGCGAGAAGGCCTCGACCCTGGCCGAGATGGGCTCGGACCGCTATTTCGACCTGGCGCTGCGCCAGCGCATGGCGCGGATGGAGGGTTACCAGCAGTCGATCTCGACGGTGAACCTCAGGCTCGAAGTGCTCGATACGGTGATGAGCCGGCTCGATACCATCGAGTCCGACGCCCGCGCCGCGGCGATCTCGGGCGGCGGCGGCACCTCCGGCATCAATTTCCAGACCACGCCGACGCTGGCCGGCTCGCGCTTCGACGAAGTGCTGACGCTGCTCAATACCGATGTCGCCGGCCGCTACATGTTCGGCGGCAACCGCACCGACAGCCAGCCGGTGGCGACCTCATCCGATGTGATGAACGGCGTCGGCGCCCGTGCCGGCTTCAAGCAGGTGGCCGGGGAGCGCAAGCTCGCCGATCTCGGGGCCGACCATCTTGGCCGCCTCGATATCAGTCGGGTCACCGACACGGTGACGCTGGCCGAAGAGACCACCGTCTTCGGCATGAAGCTCTCCGGCATCACCACCACCTCGGCCAATATCGCGGTCACGGCCCCGGGCGGCGGTCCGCCACCGGCGCTGACGGTAAAGTTCGGCACGCCGTTGCCCAATGCCGGCGACAAGGTGCAGGTCAGCTTCACCATGCCTGACGGCACCGAGGAGCAGATCGTCCTCGTCGCTACGTCAGGCACGCCGGGCGACGGCGAGTTCCAGATCGGCGCCGATGCCGATGCGACTGCCGCCAGCTTCGAGACCGCGCTCACCGGCTCGGTCAAACAGCTCGCCGAGACCACCCTGGTCTCGGCCTCCGCCTATGCCGCCGCCGAGAACTTCTTCAACGGCCAGGGCGAGCAGGTGATGCGCGTCGACGGCCCGCCCTTCGACAGCGCCACCGGCCTCATCGCCGGCACCTCGGCCAACACCATGCTCTGGTACACCGGCGAGGACAGCGCTGATCCGCGCAGCACCGTCACGGCGCGAGTGGGCGAAGGCACCACCGTCGGCTACGGCGTCCAGGCCAACGAGAGCGGCTTCATCAACCTGATCCAGACCCTCGCTGCCGTCGCCGTGCAGGATTTCCCCGACAGCGATCCGACCTCGGAAAAGCGCTACTCCTCGATGATGTCGCGCAATGCCGCCCGCCTCGCCGATACCAAGGACAACCAGCCCGGCTCACTCGCCGCGATCACCGTCGAGCTTGGCCTCGCCCAGAGCACCACTGGCGCCATTGCCGAGCGGCATACCGCGCACTCCGCCCAGCTTGGAAACATGCTAGAGCAGATTGAGGCGGCGCCCACCGAGACGATCGCCATGGAAATCCTGGCGCTGAAGACGCGCCTCGAAGCGAGCTATCAGACCACCGCGCTGCTCAGCCAGCTGTCGCTGGTGAACTACATGAGGTAACCGATGAGCCGTGCAATCGTCGTCCGCGAACTTGGCGGCCCGGAAAAGCTGACACTGGAGCAGGTCGAGGTTCCGGCACCCGGCGCGGGTCAGATCAAGATCAGAAGCCACGCCATCGGGCTCAACTTCATCGATACCTACCAGCGCACCGGGCTCTACAAGGTGGCGCTGCCGTTCATCGCGGGCAACGAAGGCGCCGGCGAGGTGATCGCGGTCGGGCCTGATGTCACCCAGTGGCGGGTTGGCGATCGTATCGCTTACCAGGGCTCTGTCGGCGCCTATGCCGACGAGCGCCTGCTGCCGGCGGACCGGGTGGTGCGCATCCCCGATGCCATCAGCTACGAGGTGGCTGCAGCGGCGATTCTCAAGGGCCTGACCGCCTTCTACCTGCTGCACTGGACCCATCCGCTCAAGGCAGGCGAGACCATCCTTATCCACGCCGCCGCCGGCGGCACCGGCCAGATCCTGACGCAATGGGCCAAGGCGATTGGCGCGACGGTGATCGCCACGGCCGGATCGGACGACAAGTGCGCCATTGCCCAGGCGAATGGCGCCGACCTCACAATCAACTACCGAACCGACAACTTTGTCGAGCGGGTGAGGCAATTCACGGGCGGCAAAGGGGTGGACGTCGTCTGCGACGGCGTCGGCGCCGCGACCTTCGAGCCGTCGCTCGATTGCATCAAGCCGCGCGGCCTGATGGTGAGCTTTGGCAATGCCTCGGGTCCGGTGTCCATTCCCAAGCTGACCATCCTCGCGGAGAAGGGCTCGCTGTTCCTCACCCGCCCCACCACCGGGGGATATCTCAGGACCGCCGACGATCTGCGGCTTGGGGCCGAGGCGCTGTTCAATGTGATCTCGCTGGGCAAGGTGAAGATCGCCATCGACCAGACCTTTCCTCTTGCCGAAGCGGCCAAAGCCCACATCGCTCTCGAGACGCGCGCCACCACCGGCTCGACGCTGCTCTTGCCGTAAGGCGCGGCTGCCGCTAAAGGCGTGGCCGTCGGGTAGGTGGCAGAGCGGTTGATTGCTCCGGTCTTGAAAACCGGCGAACGTGAAAGCGTTCCGGGGGTTCGAATCCCTCCCTACCCGCCAAAGCATTTGTGATAATTGCCCGTCTTGGTAGGCGGTTAAGTATCTGTTAATCTATCACCTGCGGCGGACCATAACCAAGATTGGGGCTTGGAAATGGTTAGCTTTCGGACGCAGTTTTCTGCCGTACTTCTCGCATCTTTATTGGCCGCACCCGCACTTGCTGCGGGCGTCGCCGTTCGCCAGCTGCCGGATACGCCGGCTGCCGAACGGATGTCACGCGCCGACCTGTTGGCCCATAAGGGCTATTACCCGCAATCGTGCGCCGAGCGCCGCGTGTGCACCTTTACTGGCCCTGGCGGCGAAGTCTGGGTGTGGGAGGGCTATGCCCGGGCCATGCTGATGGAAGGCAAGACGCTGCTGTTCAAGGGCAAGTGCCAGAGCGCCTGCTACCTCGCCTATCTCGAGGCGGTAAAGTTCGACGCCAAAGGCTCGCCCGGCCGCGTCGAAGTCGCTCCCGGCACCGTCTTCTACAACCACAAGCCCTACCTGCTGCGCCAATGAAGCGCCTCTGGGAGAGGCTCGCCGACCAACTCGACCGTATCCCCTCCCGCTGGGGGGTGCCGCTGCTGGTGCTGACGGGAGTGGTGTTCTGGATCGTGGCGTTGCAGGTCGTGCGGTTCTAGGTAGTCCGGTCGTAGGGGCGGGGAAAAGTCACCGGACGGCAGCGCGTGCCTGCGTGACGATCTCGGCCGGGCCGCGCTGGTTGGCCTTCGCCCAAAGCCCGCGCGTATCGATGACCACCTTGTTAGCGATGGCCGATTGCGGGATGGCTCGGAACTCGCGGTGATCCACCAGCATGAGGATCATATCGCTCGATAAACCTGCATCCTGCTCGCCGAGTGTGACCAGAGCGGAGTGCGCGAGTTCGTCGGGCAGTCGTGAGATATGCGGCTCAATCACCCGCAGCTCGACGTTGGACCCGATCAATTGCAGCTCCTTGGCGAGCAGGCTGACGATTTCCACCGCGGGGCTCTCGCGGAAGTCATCGACATCGGCCTTGTAGCTAAGCCCGAAACAACCGATCGAGCGAATGCCGCCCGCGGCCACGCTTTCGAGTACTTTCCTGACGATTTGGCGCGGCCGCTCGCTGTTGATCCAGCGCGCCTCTCGGATCAGGCGCGCCTTCTCCCCCACCTCAGAGACGATGAACCAGGGGTCCACCGCGATGCAGTGGCCACCGACGCCCGGACCCGGCTTCAGGATGTTGACGCGGGGATGCAGGTTTGCCAGCGAGATCAGTTCCCACACATCGATCTGCAACTCAGCGCAGATTTCGGCCAACTCGTTGGCAAAGGCGATGTTCACATCGCGGAACGAGTTCTCGGTGAGCTTGCAGAGTTCGGCGGTGCGGGCGTCGGAGACGACGCAGTTGCCGGTGACGAACGAACTGTAGAAGGCGCGGCAGGCTTCGCCGGCACGCTCGCTTAGCCCCCCGATCACCCGGTCATTCTCGGTCAGCTCGCGTAGGATCTGTCCGGGCAGGACGCGCTCAGGGCAATGGGCCACAAGGACATCGCCGCTGTCACTGCCCTGGCGCGAGCAGGTGAGGTCTGGCCGCAGCGTTTCGATCCAGCGCGCCACCAGTTCGGTGGTGCCTACTGGCACAGTGGATTCAAGGATCACCAATTGGCCCTGCTTGAGCACGGGAGCGATGGCGTGCACTGCGGCGTTCACATAGGTGAGGTCGGGCTTGTAGCCGCCGGCGAACGGCGTCGGCACGGCGATGATGTAGACGTCGCCGCTCTGTGGGGTGGTCGTGGCGACGATGCTGCCATTGGCGACCAGGGCCGCGAGGGCCTGGGGCAGGCCGGGTTCGACGATCGGGCATTGGCCGGCGTTGATATTGGCCACCAGCGCTGCGTTGACATCGACGCCGACCACCCGCATCCCGCTTCTGGCAATCACTACGGCGGTTGGCAGGCCGATATAGCCCAGGCCAACGACGACACAAGTACGAGCGATAGATGTGGCGGTCATGGCTCAAATTCCTTCATCTTGCGTCCAACCAGTAGGTCGGCGATGCGGCGTGAGGCCCGCCCATCGCCATAGGGATTGATGCGGCGCGCCATGCGCTCGTGTTCACCGGCTGGGCTGAAGACCCGGCCCACGCGCTCCACGATGGTGCGCTGGTCTGTGCCGACCAGTTCGACCGTACCGGCCGCAACCGCTTCGGGGCGTTCGGTCACGTTACGGGTTACGAACACCGGCTTGCCCAAGGCAGGGGCTTCCTCCTGGATGCCGCCGCTATCGGTGAGGATCGCGTGGCTGCGCTTCATCAGGTAGACGAATGGCAGGTAGTCGAGCGGCTCGACCAGGTGGACATGCGGCACCCCCGCGAGGACCTGGCGCACCGGACCCTGCACATTCGGGTTGGGGTGGATCGGGTAGACCACCTGCAGCCGATGGGTGCGCGCCAGCTCGGCAATCGCGGCGCAGATGTCGAGCAGCGGCTGCCCGAAATTCTCGCGCCGATGCCCGGTCACCAGCAGCAGCGGCCGGCCGGGCTCGAGATAGGAAAAACTCTCCGCCAGACCTGCGGCGAGGCCCGGCTCGTTCTCCACCCGAGCGGCCATCATCATCAGCGCATCGATGACGGTGTTGCCTGTGAGGTAGACCGCGGCGCGCGGCGCTCCTTCGCGCAGCAGGTTGTCGCGCGTCTCGGCCGTGGGGGTATAGAACTGGTCGGCGATGACATCGATCAGGCGTCGGTTGACCTCCTCGGGCCATGGCTGCAGCGGGTCGCCGGATCTCAGCCCGGCTTCGACATGCCCCACCGGAATTTTCTTGTAGAACGCTGCCAGGGCGGCGGCCATCGCGGTTGCGGTATCGCCATGTACCAGAACGCGGTCCGGTCGCCAGGCGTCGAGGATGGCGGAGAGCCCGGTGAGCACGGCGGTGGTGATCTGCTCGAGCCCCTGCGCCGCTGTCATGACGTCGAGATCGTAGTCGGGCTGCACCTCGAACAGCGCCAGCGCCTGATCCAGCATCTGCCGATGCTGCGCCGTGACACAGACCCGAACCTCGAGCGCGGGCTCGACCGCCAGCGCCTTGACCAGCGGCAGCATCTTGATGGCTTCGGGGCGCGTACCGAAGACGAGGAGTATCCGCATGGCCATCAGGCGAGCTCCGGCGCTGGGTGGGGGCAGTTCATCGACGCAGAGATCCCTCGAATATCGAAGCCAGCTGAGCGGTGTTTGCTTCGCGGGAATAGGCGTCAGTCACAGCGATAGGGTTTCGCTCGGCGCGAGCGTCGAACTGCTCGTAAGCTGTCATCATTTGGTGAATGGCCGCGGCGAGGGAATCTTCATCGCCGGGTGTGAAGCCGACATTTGCGCCGGTTGACTGGAGAATGTCGCGGCCCTCTCCATTTATGCCGAAGAGGATCGGGCGCCCAACGGCGAGATAGTCGAACACCTTTGACGGAATGGTCAGATCGAACACGGCATCGGATTTCAGGCTGATCAGAAGCACGGCGGAACGAGCGAGCTCGTCCATGGCATCGTCTTTGGCGACGGCGGCACTAAACGTCACGCGACCTTCTACTCCAGACTTGGCGGCAACTGCCTGGAGGTCGGTCTTGAGAGCGCCATTTCCCAGGAACTCGAGGGTCCAGCCATTCGCAATGGACTCGTTGCAGATCCGCGCGAAGCTTCTGATTGCGGCGTCCAGCGCCTGGGCACGCCCAAGATTGCCCGCATAGAGTATCCGCTTGCGATCCACCGGCGCAGAGGCCGCGCGTGCATGGTTGGCCGACACGCCGTTATAGATCACCGATGTGCCTGTCGACGTGCGGGATCCTATATACTCGGCCATCCGGCTCGACACGCAGGTGATGCGATCAGCACGGTCATAGAGCCATTTTTCGAGTAGCTTGCCGACCCTGAACCCAAGACCAGTGTCGGACAACTGGCCGGCGGCAACTGCAGATTCCGGCCAGATGTCACGAACATCAAAGATCAGCGGGCAGCGATTTATCCGGGCCAGAAACCATCCGGTTAGACCTACAAACAGAGGTGGCGAGGTGGCCCAGACGACGTGAGGACGCCAGCGCCCGAACAACTGCGAGAGCCCTACCCAGGCACTGCGACGTACAAACGAAAGATAGTGCGCCACATAGCGCCAGGTTCCACCACCTTCAGCAGAGCTGACGCGCACACGCAACACCCCATGCAAGCGGTCAGTTTCGTCATCGATCTTCGCATCTGACTTATGGGGTTCGGTGGTGATCACCTTGACGTCGTGCCCTAGGTTGCGAAGGATCTCCGCCGTCTCGCCAATGCGAAAAGCCGCAGCAGTGATGTCGGGGGGGTAAAACTGCGACACGATCAAGATACGCACGAATCTACCGCCTCTCTTGCTTCGCATATGCCGATGTCATGAGCGGCTTTAGCCACATGCAGGCATCATTGCGGCGCTGCATTGCAGGATCAGGCGCTCTGTGCGGTATGTCGCCGGTAGCGAACAGGATCCGCATCAGCCCCACTCGAAAACGGTGATCAGCTCGCCGGCTGGCATCGGAACGAGCAGCGTGCTGGCGTGCAGCCTTTGCCCGAAGCAGGGATGCCAATCGCTCTGTTCAACAGTCGCTGGTGCCGTGGAGCGCCACCGGATGGCGCGCCCGGAGGTGGTAATCAGTCGGTCGCCGTCGGCGGCCACGCCGGGCGCCAGATGGAAGCGCGCGATCGCCGGCACGGGCTGGCTGCCGTTGACCTGGTCGCGGACTTCTAGCGCGTTGTCCGTCATCACCCAGCTGCGTCGGTGCAGCGGCTTGCCGGGCAAACGACGATAGCCATTATGGGCGGCAGAGACGGCGGTCTCCTGGGCCGTATCAACCACTGCAGTGGCTTCCACACAGGCGCGCCGACCCACTCGAAAGCTTGCCCACATCTCCGATGAGTCCTGGCTTGCGACCTCGACGGTGCTGTGGGCGCGTGTTGCGCGCTGCGACTCCCGCAGTGGTCCGCGTTCGTAGGTGGAGGTGCCGCCATTGACGATGACACGCTCGTCGCCGACTGAGAGCTCGAATGACAGAGTATCGGCGTGGGCATGGCCGGGCAGGTAGTCCGGCCCGACGGCGGCCAAGTCGAGGAAAGCCGCTGCATCGCCGCGGTCGAGGCGCACATAGCCCGAGGGGGCGAGGTGGCGAAGCCGGCCACTCGCACTGAGCAGGTCTGGCAGCCCGAGCCGCCGGGCGTAGGCCTCGAGATCGCCCAGCGGGGCGGCAACGCCGAAAGCGGCGTCGTTGAACAGGGCGATCTCCCCGTCGGGGTGGGTCATTGCCGCGAGCCAGGCTCGCATCCGGCCGATGATCTCCGACAGCGCGGCAAAGAACGGTTCCGTCCGACCATAGGCGCGCCCGGCATTGGCGAGGTCCAGCAGGTCCTCGAGGATGATGGCGTGATACATCGGCGAGAGCTCGAAGTGGCCGCCATCACCGAGGATTTGCTCGGGCAACTGGCGCCCATAGATTTCGAAGCCCTTACGAAGCCAGCCCTCGGCCTCATCGCCCTCGAAGTAAAGTCCCGCCAGCACCAAAGCCTTGGCATTGGCGAGCAGGTGATTACCGAGCAGATGCCACTCAAGGTGCGTCATCAGCCAGCGCAATTGTGCCGCAAGGCTGTCCCGCCAGCCGGCATCGGGCTGGTTGCCGGCCAGCCAGAATTTGACCCAGTTCGCTGCCCGCAGCGAAACAGGGTAGGGCTCCCAGCCGGTGCCGTTGGCCGGCGGATTTTCGGCGATCCACCGACTGATCAGCTTGCGCTGCAGCGCGCGATGCTGCTCGTCGCTGGCCGAGGCGAGGTCGTCAAAATAGTGGAGGTTGTAGAGCCAGAGCCTGGTTTGCGACGGATCTTCCCACTGGGAGGCTTGGGCGATCTCGCCGTCGTGATTGAGAAAGCGCGTCCGCCAGGCTGTGTGAAGCGAGCGCTCGCGCGGGGCAGGGGCCGCCCATGGGCCGATCACCGTCCGCACGGGAGGGGACGGCCGAGTATCGATCCTGCCTCGCTTGAGCTGTCGCCAGGCTCGGCCGTACACCTGCACCGGCCGAAGGCGACGAACCGTATGAAACAGCCGCAGGGCGTCGGCACCAGCCTTAGTCATTATCGAGACGCCATCACGGGGGACGTCGCGGAGTTACCGGGCCAGTTTGGACGGCGCGCCATCTCAGACCGTCCCTCCGGCTTCCAGCGCAATTGTCGCGCGGCTGACTTCGATCAGTTCCTCAAAAGCGATGGGTGACGGCCCGCCGTTGGCAAGCGCGTCGATGAAGGCGCCGATGCAGACGGCCTGGCCCTTGTCCTGTCGCCACAAACGCTGCCGCTTAAGGCCGGGCCAGCCGAAGCCGGTGAGGGTACGGAAATTGTCGAGCTGAGCGACCCTGCCAGCCGAGAAGACCTCCAGGCGCTCCTTGGGAAAGGCCTTGGTGCCATTGGCGAAGTAATGGATCGTGCCGATCGAGCCGTCAGCGAATCCGAGGTCGATGCTGGCCGTATCGCCGGTGGTAGAGACCATGCGGTTGAGGCGCGCGCTGATGATCGAGGATCCCGCCACGTGCCTGAGCAGGTCGACGAAGTGGCACGCCTCGCCGATCAGTCGACCACCACCCTGTTCGCGATCCTGCGTCCAATGGCTGGAGGGGATGGCACCGGCATTGACGGTCATCACCATAGCCTTGGGTTCGCTGCCAAGGAGCTTCCGCAATTGCACCACATGTGGCGCGAAGCGGCGATTGAAGCCGACCATCAGGGTCGGCGGACTCCCGCCGGTTGCCTCGTAGGCAGCGGCAATAGCTTCGAGTTCAGCAGCGGTGATGGCGAGCGGCTTTTCGACAAAGACGTGCTTGCCGGCTTGCAGCGCCCGGATCACCAGATCAGCATGGCTGTCGTGACGCGTGGCGATGACTACTGCGTCGATCGCCTCGTCGGCCAGCACGGCGGCAACGTCGGTAGTCGCCGTCTCGATGCCGAACTTGCGCGCCGCATGCATGCCGCTCACGCCGGCGCTGGAGGCAACCACTTTCAGCCTGGCGCCAGTCGCCTGCAGTGCCGGCAGCAGGATACCGGTCGCGTAGTTGCCCGAACCGATCAGGCCGATCGTGGGGCTTCGCGCTGACCGTGGCTGCCGCGCCTGCATCGTGGCTGCAACCGGCACCCTGACGCTCGGGCTGCGCAGCAGTTCGACAGCCTCGGTCGTCGGATAGTTCAGCAGCACGCCAAGGGAGGGCTCGCTTCCACCCACGATGCGATACGCCGCTTCCGCGTCATCGATGGCGAAACGGTGGGAGATCAGCCGCCCGACGTCGAGCTTCCCTTCAGCCAGCATCTGCAGCACGGCCTCGAAGTTGCGCTGCTCGGTCCAGCGGACATAGCCGATCGGATAGTCCAGTCCCTTGATTTCGTAGGCGGAGTCATACCGCCCCGGACCGTAGGAGCATGACACCTGGAAGGTCAGTTCCTTCTCGTAGAAATCAGCACGCGAGAGTTCGAGCCCCGTCACACCAACCAGCACGATGCGGCCCCGCTTGCGACACATCTGCGCCGCCTGGTGGATCGGCTCGCTGCTTTTCGTTGAGGCGGTGACGATGACCCCATCGATGCCGTGGCCGCTACTCATCGCCTCGGCGCGCCGCACGGGATCGTTTCCGGCGGAGAGATCGACTGTCTCGGCCCCGAACTGCCGCGCCAGTTCCAGCCGCGCCGGGTCGAAATCCAGCCCGAGCACTCGGCAGCCATGCGCGCGCAACAGCTGCACGGTAAGGAGACCAACGAGCCCGAGGCCTGAGACGGCAAAGACCTCACCCAGCGTCGGTGCAGCCAGCCGGATGCCGTGCAGCGCGATGGCGCCGAGCACAGTGAAGGCCGCCTCTTCGTCACCCACGTTGTCGGGAATGCGCGCCGCGAGGTTGGTCGGCACACTGACGATCTCGGCGTGTTTGCCATTCGAGGCGACCCGGTCGCCCACCGCAAACCCGTGCACGTCAGGGCCGAGCTCGATGACGCGACCGACATTGCAGTAGCCTAAGGCCAATGGCTGATCGAGCTTGCGGCTGACGGCGTCGAAAGTTTCGGCGAGGCCATCGGTCCTGGCCTTCTCCATTACGGCCTTCACCCGCTCAGGCTGCTGCATGGCCTTGCCGATAAACCCGGCCTTGCCAAACTCAACCAGCATCCGCTCGGTGCCGGCTGAGACAAGGGAGGCTGTCGTCCGCACCAGCAAGTGCCCACGCCCCGCACCGGGAGATGGAACCTCGGTGAGCTCAGTAACGCCGGTGCGTAGGGACTGCAGGATTTGTTTCATTGTTGGGGGCAACTCACGTCGCGATAATCTGCTGGTACGCCGAGACCGTCTGCTCAACGATTTGCTTTAGATCGTACTTATGCCGTGCCTCGCGGGAGATGCGACTGCGGTCCCAATCGTGAAGTAAAGCTGCCTGCAGGACTGACGTTTGATCGTTGATGTCGTCATCGAGAAAGAAGAAGCCATTTTCTCCGGGTGTGATCATGTATTGCATGCCAAATTTCTTGGCGCTAACTGCCGGAACGCCGCGTGCATTTGCCTCGGCAATTGCCATCGGAGCGTTTTCTTGTAGCGAATTGACTAGGAGGCAGGAAGCTGTGTCTAGAGTCGATGCTAGATCTGCTGCACTAACGTTGCCGAGCCAATGAACTCGATCACCAATTCCTTCGGAGTTCGCGAATGTTCTGCAAGCTTGGTAATAGGCATCGTCAATAGTGGAGCCACAAATCCGCAAGGTGGCAGACGGGTATTCGTTCATTACCCGGGCGGCAATCCGGAGCATTCCAAGTGTGTTTTTGAGTGGTCCGACTCTTCCGATGGAGACGATGCTGTTTCGCTGTCGTTCGCTGGCCATCGATGTAAGCGCGCAGAAGACTGGGTCCAGGGCGTTGGGAATGTCGAACGTCTTTGCAGTTGCGACGTCGGGAAGGACGTCTCTGACATATGGATTGATTAAGATGATGTTCTTTGATCGGGCGCGAGCATCGGCCTCAACGCATTCCACCAGCCTTGACGCTAGTCGACGAGTCGTTGATCCCCAACGCTGTCCGCGGGCGGAAACCAAGATGTCTCGGTGCGCAAAGCCGTGGATTGTCAGCACTCGCTTAGTACGGAGCTTCCTACCCACCCCAGCCGAGCCCTGAAGATGAACTAACTCGGGCCGGAACCTGTCGACCGCCCGTTTTAGTCGAGCCGCATCGCTGGTCCAGTAGCGCAAGGCGCCAGTGCCCGGCCCACGCTGCAGGTAAACCACCGGCACGCCATGCGCTTTTGTCTCTAGGTCGCGTGAGGCGCCAGGGACAACAAGAGTAAGGTCGAGGTGTCGCGATAGCTCGGGCAGAAGGGTATCGATTACCCTTTCCACCCCACCTGTTATCGCATCGCCGGGCTCCGGGTAGGGACCCACCATTACTACCCTCATCGCGGCCTCGCCCGCGATAGCAGCGCGACCAGCATCACCTCCGATGCAACCATCACAACTGCAGTTGCCACTACAACGTCGAGCAGAGACCGCGTAAATAGAAGCGTGATTGTCAGCACGGTTAGCCGAACCAGCCCCACCAAGGCGCCAAGTCTAGGCACGCCCACGGTGTGGAGACTTAAGCTATAGATGCCGATGGTGGCGGTTGCGGAATACCCAGCAAAAAACACCACAAAGACGATGGCGATGTCCGGGTACTTCTCTCCGTAGAGAAACTCGAGGACCACCGAGCCTAGATATCCGGCGACCAGCATTGTCAAAAGCGTTGCGAACACCACGAACCGGCCGCGCCGACTCCAGAGAAAGGATTCGATCGCTGTGTGTTTGCCTATCATTCGCGGCAGAAGCACGCTTCGAAGCGAGTATACAAGCAACGAGACCGGGCTGGCAAAGGTCAACGCGATGCCGTAGGTAGCAACACTACCTTCGTCCATGCGCGCATGGGACACGAACTGCGGAACATACTGCAACGCGATGAATGTAACCGAAGCAATATAAACAAAGAAGGCGTATCGCGCTGCGTCCCACGACTTCCTCGTCGACGCCCACGACCAATTCGGCAAACCCTTAGCCAAGGTTACGCCAGCCAATGTCGGAAGCGCGTAGATGGCCACGGCCACTAGCATGGGGCTTCCGACTATAAAGAGGGCTGCTAAGCCTGCCGTCAGACGTATCGTTGCGAAGATTAGGCTTTTTCGACTGAAGCTCCGGTAGTCCTGTCGTGCCTGGTCCGCTGAGCGTCCGCCATTCCATATGTTGAGAACAGCGCCGAGAGCGATGCCAAGTGCAATCTCTTTCATGCCAAAGATGGGGCCGATGGTTGTGGAAATCGCTAGGGCAATGGGAACAATTGCAATCCGCACTATTAGGGCCGACGCAAGGACATCCTCGTCCAATGTCTCGCGGTACCATTTTGTAGCTGTGATGCTTATCCCAAGCTCCAAAAGGGCAGCTGACATCATCGCGGATGCAGTAATTATGCTTAAATCTGCAAATGCAGAAGTGGGCATTTTCAGCGCGGAGATGAAAAGCACGACAAATGTGGCGGCCTGAACGAACAGAGTAGACAGGAACGTGACGGTGGTTTGCGACAGTAAGCCAGACGCCTCTTTGGCTGGCGGCTCCTCGCCTTTGGTGACCGCTGCAGCGTGGGTCATTGGGCGCTTTCTGACACGACAAACCGTAGTTTGCCGCCCCTGGTTCTCCCCAGGCTGCTTACATACTCAACATTGACGGCAGTTTGCTCGCCAAGGCGATTCCGAAACTCAAGAAGTAAGTTCTCCTCGTCCCGAGGCCCAAACCTGCTACCTCTAACGACGAGCACCGTAATAGCGCCTGGGCTTGTCTGTCGAATTTGGGCCTCGTGCACGTTCGTCATGTCTTTGAAAATGTGATCTAACCGTCCCACGCGGCTCCCGTTGGCCAGGAGTACATAGTCCTCGTTCCTGCCATCGATACTTTCGACAGTGCGTCCAGGACGGCCGCAGCTGCAGGTGCGGTCCGAAAGGACAACAACATCGCCGACGTCATATCGCAGCAACGGTGTCGCAAGGTTAGAGAAATTCGTTCCAACCACTTTGAAGACGCCAGGCCGTGAGCTAGGCAAAAATTCGACCCCGCTGAAGTCCTCGTCGACATGCAACGACCCGCACTCGCACTGAGAAAAGTTCGCAGCGGCCTCCGTCATTCCGTAATGTTGAAGCGGCATAGTGCCAAACGCCGAAAGGATAGCACTTCTCTGCTGAGGCATGAGGTTTTCAGACGCCGTGGTGATCCACCTTGGTGAGTATCCCAAGTCAAATCCTGTCTCGATGGTACGTGCGGCCAACAAAGCGAACTGGGAAGGATACCCGTGCCACCAAAGCGGACGCCTTCGACGAAGTTCAATCAAGTAGGCGTCGAGCCGGTCAGGGGAGGCGTGGTATCCGCTGAACAGTATCTGCCGCCCAGGGATGTTTACCCGCCAAAAGGGCGGACCTTGCTGGTCGATCGAAACAACCGATCGTCCTCCAAAATAGGCACACCATTCGCCCTGTTGTATCCCGTGATGTCGCCAATAGCGCCACCAAATCGAATACTGTTCGCGAACGGCCTCGATTGTGCTGTGAAGATGAAGACCGGTACCGGTTGTACCGCTGGTATGCAAAGCTATTCGCCGCGAGGCCCCGATGGCGCTCGACACAAAGGCATCGGGCTGCGCTTGCAGTTCTGATTTGTTTAGAACCGGGAGGCGATGAAGACTAGCTAAGGTGTCAAAGTCCCCCGCTTCTGCACCAATTTTGCCAAAAAGGTCTCTGTAGAACGGAGTCGTATCAAAGGCGTGCTGGACGAACTGACGAACGCGGCGGTCCCGAAATGCCAACAATTCCGGCCCAGACATCACCAGTCTTTGCTCGGCTTCGTGCAGCTGCGATCTAAAACCACGACCATAACGCGTCCAATTTACATACTGCCCGTACGCGCTGCAGGCCGCATTCTGCAAAACAACTGGGAGTCTTTGGTATACCGACATTCGGGTCATGATCGTTCGGTGCCAGGATCGGCAAGTCGCAGTTTGCCTGCGAAACGGGACATTGCCGTTCGGTATACCTCCAGCACATCCAGCACATAGTCGGGTGCCCCGGCGTTGAGGTGTCCGCTGCGAGGACCGACGGAGAGAATTGCTTGCTCCAGATCGGTCTGATTTCGGTTTCGGAACAAAGAGACGGCATCCGGCCGCTGCACCGCGTCCGACGCAACTACGGGGAGACCGTACCAAAGCGCCTCCCTAATCGAGATTGCGTCCCCGTCCCACGATGTCGGTCGAACAAAGATATCGGCTTCTTTGAGGACGCCTGCAAAATTGGGCAGGTCGAAGACAATCTTAACGCGGTCTTGCAAGATCAGGGGTCGTGCTTGCTCCAGCAACCAATCGAGGTATCCGTCGGCCCCATCGCGGGAGCCTACGCAAATGATGGCGCAGTACTTCTCATTAATCGACGTGTTCAGGAATGACGTCAGCAACATGTCGATGCCGTACAGGTCAATACCGTGCGGACGAAAAGCTCGCGCCGCGTTCATCGCAATAATACCGCGTCCAGACTGGTGAACATTCCGCAACCAAGACGCAACCGCTATTGGCAAAGCCTCGTCTTCGACGCGTGGGGGGACAAAGGCAGGTATGACCGAAACATTTCCCTGAAGGACTTCGGCCACGTCGTGGCTCACCCCAATGCTCGCGTGGCCCATGAGCCTTGACAGGCGCAGCATCAACCGCTCGAGTGCGTGACCTTGCCTGCCGTGAAATGTCTGAACCACGCAACGCCCCATCAATCGGGAAGCCAGTGTGTGCGCGAGCCGGACATATCTATTGCTCGTGTGGATGTGGACCAGATCGTGCTTGCGAATGATCGACAGGTACGCGAGCAGGCTTAGGTGGCGAACGTTCTCGAAACCGACCTTCTGCACTCGCGACTCATCAAGCACAGAGCATTGCATCCCTAGTTCATTAAGGCGTCGAGCTAGTCGCGAGACATGGATTGAAACGCCACCTATCGGTGGTGGCAAGGGGCCAACGATTAGGACCCTCGGGAAAAGGCAATCCCGCGGCCAATTCGCCTCGTCTTCCATCGCCAGTTGAATTTCATCTCCCACGGCACTCACCGCGCGGCCATGGCGTGTTTTCGCCCCGCAGGTGACCAGGACGTATCTGGCTCCCGCCGCGAAAGTACTGGTCGGGACAGCAGTCCCATGGCCATCGCCAGGGCGAGGTTGTGGTATCTGGTAGCCAGCGCTCCGTGTGTGACCATCATGTCAACTAGCAGCACGAGGATCATTAGAAACTCGAGTGACCCAACTCCTCGTCGCGCGCCCCGAAGGAAGGCGGTTCCAATGCCGAGCGCGAGTAGCAGTGGTGGAATGATGCCAGCTTCGGCCAGCATCATGAGAAAGGTATTATGCGCGCCCTGCCATTTACCATACTGCATCACCCCTCCTACGACCTCGTGACCACTGCCTAGGCCCGTGCCGAACGGAAACGCTTGCCAGATGCGCTCACCTACCAGCGACCAAATAACGGTTCGTCCTGTGGAGGTTTCAGCGTCAATTCTGCCGCTTAAGGTTTCTACGACGGCCTGCAATCGTCTTCGCTGTGAGTCGTCCAGCTCTAACAGCGTTTGGTCCGCTAGCGCCTGAACGATCCACCCGATGTCCTGTAAAACAAGCAGGATCAGCGCCGCTGCGCTTATTACTAAGAAATACCAGTTGTGCTTGGCATATTTAATAAAAGTCATTGCGATGACAGCAATCGCTACGACCATTCCGGTCTTCGAGAACGTCATGAATACAGCCACGCAACATACGGCCAAGACAGCGAATTGCAATGTTCGTCGCGCAAATGGAACGTTAATCGTCAGTAATAATGCCAGAATTGCTGCCGTAGCGGCTTCGTTGGGATTGCCGAAGAAGCCCCCGGAGCGGCTATCCGCCGACGGAGGAAGATTGACATAGATCTGATACAATAAGGGAGAAAACCACACAGATGCCGCTGCCACCACAAACGCATTTCTTGCGAACGCGATAAATCTAAGAAGTTCGTGTTCGTTCTGAATGCTGCAAATGTACGAGGCGGCTGCCCAGATAATCAGAATTGAAGCGAGGTAGGAGAAATAGTAACGGTTTGAAGCGGCGTCAGTGTATTCGGGGCTCGTCACCACGCCAGCGAAAATCAAGTAACTGGCAATGCCTGCGACTACCAAAGCAAAGGGAGCGCTGTACGTTGTCCTGCCTCTTTGGATAACGAGGAGGACTGCTGCCGCTAGGACGACAACTGAGATTGCCTGCTCGACGTCCCAAATCATCGAGAACAGGCCGTTGAGATTCAAGGCGCAACAGAGCACGAGGACCCTGGCGGCGAGATCTTCGACTCCCAAGGTAGAGTGTGAGCCACGAGGCACGGCTCCACTTAGTCGAGAGGGCGGCTTGTCTAATGTCTCCGAAGACGCTGACAGATCTCGGTGCTGGGTCATCACCTCGACCCAAACCCCGACACCACGATCGCAACCGTCTTGAACGCGATCAGCACGTCCAGCCAGGGCGAGAAGTTCTTGATGTAGTAGAAGTCGTAGTGGAGTTTTTCCAGGGTCTCGTCGGCCCCCGTGACGTGGCCCTGGTTGACCTGGGCCCAGCCGGAAATGCCGGGGCGGACAATGTTGCGGTAGCGATAGAACGAAAGCTGATTGTCGTAGAATTTCGACAGGGGCGCGGTCTCCGGCCTCGGGCCGATCCAGCTCATCTCTCCCTTCAGCACATTGAACAGCTGCGGCAGTTCATCGATCCGGGTGCGCCGAAAGAACTTGCCCAGGCGCGTTATGCGCGGATCCGTGTCCGTGGTTACCGCGGACGCGAGCGTGTCGCCGGGGCGGCCGTCGTGATGCATGGTGCGAAACTTCAGCACCTTGAAGGGGCGCCCTCGGAACCCAATCCGCGTCTGCCGGAAAATCGCCGGGCCTGGCGACTCCAGCCGGATGGCGAGGCCGACCAGCAGCAGGGCGGGGAACAGCAGCACCAGCGCCAGGAGCGCGAAAATCCAGTCCAGCCCCTGCTTGATCTTGAGATAGAGCGCGTCGGGGTTGAGCGAGCCGAGTGTATTCTCGGAGAGCTGGGTGATTTCCAGCCGGCCGGTCAGCGACTCGCGGATCTGCTTGACGTGGAAGATGCGGATGCCGGCGAGGGCGCAATCGGCGATGAAGCGTTCCCAACGTGGATCGAGATCCTGCCGCAAATCGACGATCAGACCGTTGAGGCGGCCCGGTGGTAGGGTGGGGGTGTCGAGCGGCAGCCACTCCACCTCGCGGATCGAAGCGAGCGTTTCGACCTCGCCACCCGGCACGATAGCGAGGCGCACCGTGCGGTAGCGGCGGTTGAGGGCGTGGGCGACAAACACCCAGACGACGGTCAGCGCGAAGCTCGTGGGAAACAGGTACCGATTGTACTCGAGGCGCAGCATCAAGAGGGCCGCCAGCGCCAAAAGGAAACTCACCAGCAGGGCCGGCACGCAATAGATGCTCTCCTCGACGCCGGGCAGCCGTGCCAGTTGGCGCAGCCCGATCAGGCCCAGGGCGATGGCGAAGGTGGTGGCGACGATAGTGGAGATCTGCTCTGGCAGCAGCCAGCCGTCAATGTCGGTGCCCCAGCGGAAGGCCACCGGCACGAGGACGCCGAACAACAGGGCGCCGAAGATCTGCGCGCGTGTGCGACCCAGCCGGCTCAGTAGCCAATGCGGAGGCCATAGGCCTCCCAGGCCCTCTCCCTGAATTTCCGCAGATTTTGCCGCATCCTGCGTCATTCATCAGTATCCCCTCAGTTGGGCAGTTCAGTGCTTCTCAATGAAAATTAACGCTGCTCTTGTTCAAAGAAGGTCTCAAAATACGATCATCATGCGCAAGTTGTTGCCGTTTCTGCTCGAGGCTGAGCTGGTCATGCAGGATGAGCTTGTCTTTGCTGCCGGTGGTGACGATTAAGAAAGAAATCGACCGCATGAGAGCGTGGCCGCTGAATTCATGAGGCGGTGTAGTATCCGGCGTACTTGCCCGAATAGGCGGACTTGGAAATCTCCTGCTGGTTGAGCACGGCTAGAATTTCGGTCTCCGGCTTCTTGGCGCCCTGGAGCAGCGTCACCGCATGACGAACATCGTGCTGCGAAGTGCTGGCCCAGCGAACTACAAACACAATAGAATCAGCGTGCTTCACAAGATACAACCCATCAACCACTGGTCCGAGGGGCGGTGTATCAAGAACAACAATATCGAACGTGGAACGCGCCGCACTAATGAGTCGAGCGAACGTGGTACTAGAAAGCAGCGAATCTGTGGCAATGTCACTTCGCCGGGCGCCGAGCACAACTTGGGCGCCGCTTTCATCATCGACAGTCATGATTGACGGCAGCGCATCTTCCTTCACCGCGTGATTGAGATATTCGAGCAGGCCGGTGGACGGCTCGAGGCCGAGTTGACGATGAATACTGGGTTTTCTGAGGTCGCAGTCGATCAGCAGGGTCTTGTGGCCGGCCAGCGCATAAGCTCGGGTAATTGAGAGAGCCAGCGTGGATTTGCCTTCGCTCGGCGACGCCGACGATACCATTATGACGATGCCACCGGCCGGCCGGTTCGCCTCGCTGCGTTGCAGCGACTGATCTATGCCGACGCGGATGCGGCGCACAGATTCCGCGAAAATCGAGAGCGGGCTCGACACCATGTATTCGCCGATCCCGCCGTCGCCGGCGCCGGCCCGCGCCTCCTTCTGGCGCGGCACTGCCGAAATCACCGGGCCGCGGAGGAACGAGTGCAACTGCGCTTCGCTGGTGAAGCCGCCGACAAAGTTCTCCCTCAGGAAGGCGAGGCCGATGCCGAGGCCGAGGGCGGCGAGGCCGGCCAGCGTCAGGATCTGCCGCGGGTTGGGAAACGAGGGCTCGGAGGGTGGCAGGGTCTGCGACACCACGCGACTGTCGGCTACCTGCAGATAAGCCTGGGCCTCGAGCTCGCGCAGGCGCGACAGCAGCGTCTGGTACTGGGTGCGGGCAATCTCGGCGTTCTGCTGCAGCTCGTAGATATTGGTCAGCACGTCGGGCGGCAGGTCGGTGGAGAGGATGCTCGTGCGCAGCTGGTTGCGGATATCGGAGGCCTGCGACTGATAGGTGGCGACGCGCTGGCGCATGGTGGTGAGCTCGGCCGTCGTCGAGTTCTCGAGCTCGGCGTCGAGCTTGGCGACCTCGGCCCGCAGGTCGATCGATTGCTGCGAGTCGTCGACGGTGTCGGCGAGGCTGTTGACCAGCTGCCGGCGCTGCTCGGCGAGGGCCGTGATCGCCTGCGAGCCGAGATTGGCCGATATCGCAGCCCAGTCGCGCTGTTCGAGGCTGCGCTGCACCAGTTCCGCCACCGCCGCGTCGCGGGCCCGGTTGCCGCCGACTTCCTTCAGTTGCGCGCGCAACGCAGCCAGATCGGTGCGACCGGTCTCCGCCGTGATGGTGTCGATATTATCCTCGATGAATTTGTCGAAGGCGCCTTCCGATTGCGAGACGGCGGCGCTGGCGCCGGCGATACGGCCCTGGATGATGTCGCGCGAGGCGAGGGTGGAGCCGATCTTGGCGGCGAGCTGCACCTTGATGTAGGCGGCGGCGACAGCGTTGGCGATACGCGCCGCCGTTGCCGGATTGGGGGAACGGGCCTGGATGGCCAGCATGAAGGTGAGGCCGCGGCGCTGCACGGTGACGCTTTCGCGCAGCTTCGCCATGACGCTCTGCAGCGCCTCGTCGCCGGTGGGCAATGTCGCCTCGGCGATGCGGAAGAAGCTCAGCACCGTATCGCGGAACCCCAGCCGTACGCCAAATTCGGGGTCGTCGATGAGGTTTTCGTCTTCGATGGTCTGCAGCAGCGTCGCTTCGGACTTCGCCAGCTCCACCTCGCTGTCGACCCGGGCGCTTTCACCCGAGCCGCCGCCCATCTGGGCATTGGGATCGAGCAGGTCCTTCCGCGAGGGGTCGACCAGTACCAGCGTGCTCGCAGTATAGATCGGCTTCATGGTGAACACGGCAGCCGTAGCAACTACCAGCACGGCGAGGACGGTAATCGCAATCAACCGAGCCTGCCGGCGCAGCAACCCCAGGATGCTGCGGAGATCGAAACCTTGGTCGTTCATAAATATTCAAGCACCAATTGCTGCCACCCCTGTGGGTCCGGCCGGTGGACTATGGCGGATAGTGAACTATTGAGGCCGCCGGTATGCGCTTAACGTGCACCTGGAATGCGCGCCTGCACCGAAAAGGACTGTGGCTGATTCTCTCGGCTCAGGCGAACTGCTGACAGTCGCCCGGTAAGATAAGCCCCAGTATCGACCGAAATGCGGTGATCGCCGAAGACTACGTCGGGGGCCGGCGTATGGCCGTGCAGCACCAGCTTTTGGAACTCAGCGTAACTCGTTGCAGGCTCGTTACGAATCCACAGCAAGTCATCGGGATGCTGTTGCTCGATCGGGGTGCCCAGACGCAGGCCCGCGTGCACGAAAAGATAGTTGGGCGTCGAAAAAAGCAGCGGCAGCTGCCGCAGAAAATCGCCATGCTCGGCAGGAATGTGGCTGTGGACCAGGTCGCGCAGGGCCGAGCGCGAGGCGCCGGCCACTGCCGTTTCGGAGATTCCGTACGATTGCAGCGTCTCGATGCCGCCGAAGCCCAGCCAGGACGAGTTGCGTGATGGCTGCTCGAGGAACTTCAGCATGGCAACCTCGTGGTTGCCGGCAATCGATATCCGCTGGAAGCCGGCTGGCAATGGCGCCAGGAGGTGATCGAGCACGCCGGCCGATTGCGGGCCGCGGTCGACATAGTCGCCCAGCATGACCAGCCATTTGGGACCCGGTCGCCGGGCCGCGTCCTCGAACAGCAGCGCCTCCAGCTGGCGCAACAGATCGAGGCAGCCATGGATGTCGCCGATGGCGTAGATGGTGCCTGGCTCCTCCGCCGCGCTGCGAGCCTCGAACTCCGCTGTCGCCTGCCGGGGGCGCGACAGCGGCAGCCGGGCGAGCAGGTGCTGCAGGTACTTACGCATGGTGCCTCCGCTGTTCCGCCGCGCCGATGCCGGCGCCGATGGCGAGAAAGACGATGGCCACGAAGACGAACCCCACCGCCTCGATCTCGAGGCTGAAATCGACGCTCGAGTGAACAGCTGCCACCACAATCACCCCGATCGCCGCGAGGCGTGGGCCGCTGGGGCGTGCGGCGAGAAGCCGGATGGCCACCGCCAGCACGATGATCAGCGGCAGGCTGCCGAAGATGAATCCGAACTCTGCCCAGAGCGCGAAGTAGGTGGAATGCGCCTTGTTCCACACCATGTCGGGGCTGACCGGAAGCTGGTGGAACAGCGGGAAGGCGCCCTCGAAAGTGCCGCCGCCATAGCCCACGAGCGGGCTCGACAGGATCATCTGCCAGACCTGCCGATACAGATCGGCCCGGACGTCGCCGGCGGTTTCGAGCGAGCCGAGGCGTTCGAGCAGGCCACCGCCATTTAGAGCCAGTATGCCGACAGTCCCGAGCAGCAGCGCGGCGAGGATGCCCAACCAGATGCCGGTGCCGAGGCGGCGGCCGGCCAGCGCCAGCAGCGTCACCGAAAGGGCGCCGACCAGTCCGGCGACAAAGCCCATGCGCGATTGGGTGGCGACGAGCGCCGCACCGATGACGAACAGCCCCACGCCGATCAGCGCCAGGGCCGCGACGCGGCGATGGCGCTTAAGCCGGCTCTCGCCCCGCTCGAGCTGGCCGATGGCCAGCGCCACGCCGATGGCGAGGCCGAAGGCGAGATAGGTGGCGTAGCTGTTGCGATTGACGAAGGGGCCGGTGGCGATGCCCCCCGAGCCCGGGATGCCGAGCAGGGCGCCCAACTGCCCCTGCAGCACGATGCCGAGCAGGCCATAGGCGACGATGATCGCGAAGATGGCGTTGAGCACCCGGTCGGCGCGGGAGTTGCGGTAGCCCACTTGCAGGAACAACAGGGCCAGCAGCCCGTAGGAGGCGAACTGCAGCAGCGTCAGGCTGGTGGTTGCTGGATCGAGGCTGATGCTGGATGCGCTGAGCTGAAGCCCGCGGGGAAAAGTCTGGATCGGGCTGTAGCCGAGGCCGCCCAACGGCAATACCTGCACCGCGACGAACAGCAGCAGCACGATGAACAGGATCGTCAGTTCCGGCAGGTGCCGGGGGCCGATGCGCAGCGCGCTGTGCCGGGCGCGCTGCGAGAGGAAATACACCAGCCCGATCACGCCGAGCGCGACACCCCAGGCGGCCCAGAATGCCGGCCGGTTGCTCCCGAGCGGCAGCGGCGACAGGCCAACCAGCAGCAGCAGCATCCCGCCCAGCCGGCCGTTGGCATTGCCGCGGTTGGTCGGCACGGCGTGCCGGCGCGTGCGCTCCATGGCTTGGTCGGGCAGGGCAGTCACGTCTGGGCTCCAGTTCTCTCAGGGGGTGGCAGGGGTGCTCGCTCTGCGGGCGGCGATCTCGTTGCGCAGGGCCGCGACGAAGCGCCTCTGCTGCTCGGGCGGCAGCGTTTCGACGATCGCCGTGATGCGCTCACGGAATCCTGCCAGCGCGGCGTAGCGGCGGGCAATCACCCGGATGCCGCGCTGGCTGACGACCAGCAGCGCCAGATCGGCCTCGTGGCCGGCAATGGCGGCGGGCTGCAGCTGCGCCAGGTGATCCTCGGCCAACTTGACGCGGAGCTCGGCCAGCCATTGCTCGGTCGGCGCCAGCGCTCGCGAGGTGCTGAGGGCGGCGTTGAGGGCGCCGGAGTCGGTATGTTCGGCGGCCAGCAGTGCCTCGACATAATAGGCATAGGCGTAGGTTGGCGATGACTCGGCAAAGCCGGTGGCAGCGCTGCTGCAGGTTCTGAGCGCCGCGTTGCGTCGCTCGGTGGGCATGGCGAGGCCATAGAGCGAGCTCGCGACTGCCACGCAGTCGTCGAGCACGAGATCATGCGCCGGACGCGATAGCCCGGGATGGAACTGACCGTCGGCGAGCACCTCGATCCGCTGCGCAAGCCCGTTGCCGGCGAACAGATAGGGGCTCGATTCGGCGAACAGCGCGTAGGCCGACCCGGCGGCAAGTAGCAGTGAGGTGAGCGAAAGCAGCACTAGCCCAGGGGAGTGACGAGCTCGCCGACCGGTCATCGCCACGCCCTCGAGACATCGGCGTTACAAGGCGAAACCTCAGGTGATTCAAGCAACGAGACGTGGTTAACCTTGCTAATTCTGCCTGCTCCGGCTTCTCGCCACGAGAGTCGCTCAGTGTCAGCAAGATTGACCTCGACGGGTACCATGCAGTACCTTGTGCCATCCTGCGGAGATATTTGTCATGCGCAACATACTTGGAACGCTTGCCGTCGCTAGCATGGTGACCTTCGGCGCGATAGCCCCCGTGGGGGCCCAGAGCGTCGTGACCAGCGTATCGATCGCCGACATCAAGGCCAGCTGCCATATCGGCGGCAGCGAGCAGGCGTGCATCGCTGCGGTCGAGGCTTACATCGCCGACATCAGGGCGGCAGGGCTGCCGGCCGATCAGAAGGACGCACTTCTGGCGCAACTTGTGGTTGAGCTGGGCTCGGTTGCCTCCAGCCTGCCGGCCGACGTCCGGGCCCGCGTCGCGGACGCCATCAACATCATTGCCAACGAGATCACCGATCCCGCCCTGGCCTCTCGGGTACAGGTCGCCGCGGCGAATGTCGAAGCTGGCATCGACCTCGGCGCGGGCGACGTCTCGGCCAGCCCGGCTTGACGATCCCCCGCCGACAAGCGGGTTATCGCGAGCATCGCACGTAAATGGGTTGGCGGCCTTCCGGTCGCCGACCTCAGTCGTTCGGGATTCTGGTTGCAGGCCAGACGTTGCGACACATCAGCCGGCGGAACGCTGGCGCTGCGCGACGATCACGCCGGCGACGATCAGGATGATGCCGCACAGCGCCGCGATCGAGACCGGCTTGCCGGTCAGCACCCAATCCAGCGCCACACCGCCGAGCACCTGGCCGGCGATGATCAGCATGGTCGAGCGGGTGGCGCCGATCTGGCCGATGATCCAGCTGCTCAGCGCCACGAACACCACACCGACCGGCCCGCCAAAATAGATGTGCCACGGCCCCGAGAACGCGCCGTCGCTGAGCAGGCCGCCGATCGCGAGGCCAATGGCGGTCAGCAGGCCAAAGCCGACCAGGTGGTTGCAGAACGAGGCGAACAGCGCCGAGGTCGACACCGCCAGCCGGCCGTTCAGCTGGCGGCTGACGCCGACCAGTCCGCCGGCGACAAAGGCAAGAACCACTGCTTCGATCATAGGCTGCCCCAGATCACGAGGGCGCTGCCGGCGATAATCAGCGCCAGGGCAACGGCGTCCCCCAACCGCAGGCGCCGCTTGGCGATACCGAACAGGCCCCAGCGGTCGGCGGCGAGGCTGAAGACGATCTGGCCGGCTAGGCCCAGCGCCAGCGTGCCGCTCAGCGCCAGCGACGAGTTCACCGCCGTCGAGGTCATGATCACCGTTACCGCTCCGGCAAAACCGCCGAAATAGGCCCAGAGCGGAATGGCCTGGCGCGGCGCATCGCTAGGCTGGATCGCCTTCCACCACAGCGGGATCACCAGGAGCGCCGCCACCGTTCCGGTGCCATGCGCCATCCATGACGAGAACAACGCACCGCCCTGGCGGGCCAGTTCGCCGTTGAGGTGGACCATGAGCGAGAGCAGGGCCCCTGCCGCCAGCGCGGCAAGGTTGGCGGCGAGATCGATCCGGCGAGGTGACATCTGGGACTACGTTGGGGAGGTGGGCGCCGCAGGTGACGGTTGCCGCGAGGTATCGTCAAGATGCTCTCAGACGATTGGCACTGCATTCTCTTGACAGTTTTGCCGGAAAGGCGCGCCGTGGCTGGTCCGCGGGCGTGCCCGGCGGCCCAGGCTCATCCGCCCGTTCGACACGTGAAGGGGACTGACATGCCAAACCACACCTACAAGAAGATCGATCTGGTCGGCTCGTCGACGACCTCGATTACCGATGCGATCGAAAGCGCCATTGCCCGGGCGCATCGCACCACGCGCAACCTCGAATGGTTCGAGGTCGAGGAGGTACGCGGCTCGATTTTCGAGGGCAAGGTCGCGCAGTATCAGGTGGTGATGAAGGTCGGTTTCCGGATCGAGGATCCGAGCTGATCAGGGCCGGACCCACTGGGTCTGGACCACGCCGCGATCGATCAGTTCCATATCGCGGGCCTCGAGACCGGCGCCCGGCAGCACCAGCCTTGGGTGGCCCTTGCTGAAGCAGGGGATGCCGTCGGGCAGCGTCAGCTCGCGAACTTCCGTGAGCACGACGCGATCGAACAGCGGCAGGAACAGGTCGAACGTGCCGGTGCCGCCGGTGATGGCGATGGTGCCCGAGCCGATGCCGAGTTGCCTGAGGACATCGCCTATCTCCATGCCGTCCGGGTTCCAGAAGTGCGTCAGGAGATCGGCCGGGTCGCGTTCGAGCGTTGCGACCGAGCGCGTCAGCACCAGGCGCTTGCGGCCAGGGTTCGGATGCCGCTCGTGGCCGAGCCGACCGAGGACGACCAGCGTCGCCGCGTCGAGCGCCGCCTGGAAGATGCGCCAGTCTGCTTCGTTGCGGAGGGCCGGCGGCATGCTGCCGTCGGCAGCGGCGATCATGCCATCGACCGAGACGATGGCATGGCCTTCGACGATAACACCGGCGTCGGGAATGGACATGGGGAGCTGGACCTTTCGTCTTGCGCGATTGCTGTGAGACGCCCGCGAAAGCTGGAGACTCTGTTTCTCATACCGATAGCCATGCGCGGCGCGCCTTGCTAGCTATTGGCGGGGCGCGGCAGGTGCCCAGTGGGCGGGAGAGCGCCGATGAACCAGTACTGGCGTCTGGGCGCAGCTTGCGCCGTGGCGTTGCTGATATCTGCAGGCCCGGCCCGGGCCGTCTCCGTGCCGTCGGCAGCAGAGGACGGGCTCGGGCACTTCCTCGGCTGTTTCTCGCTGCTGCTCGATTCCGTGGCGCATGCCGAGAACTGCGGCCCCAGCCGGGTGCCGCTGGATTTCATCTCGCTGGGAGCCGGGGGGAGCGGGGATGTCGCCCCGCCGGCGCCGCCCTGTCTCCCCTGTTCCGAACCACGCGGTCTTGTCGACTTGCCGCCTCTCAGTCCGTACCAGGTAGCCATGTTGTCGTATGCGCCGCGCGCGATCCCACCAAAGCCACGGCGGTGGGAGCTGCTGATGGCCTGCTGTCCCGGCGGCGGCGCCTGACGCTGCCCGATGACTGATACCCTGACGCCAACCCTGCTGCCCCTGGGCGACCGTGGGCTGCTGATCCGCTTCGCCGAGACGCTTTCCGACGACGCCAATCGGGCTGCCATCGGCTTTGCTGCCCGGGCTGAGGCAGCGGGCGTGCGCGGCGTGGCGGAGGTCGTGCCGAACCTCGTTTCGGTGCTGCTCCGCTATGAACCATCGGCGATCAGCTTCGTCGCGCTGGCCGGTGAGGTGCGCCTGCTGGTCTCGGCACCCGGGCAGCCGGCTGCCGCGGACGCCGAGCACCGCGTTGCCGTGCATTTCGACGGCGAGGATCTCTCCGAGGTAGCGGGGTTGGTGCGGCTCTCGGTGGCGGACTTCATCGCCGCTCACAACGCCGCGCCACTGCGCGTACTGGCGACTGGCTTTGCGCCCGGCTTCATCTATTGCGGCATGCATCCCGAGGCGCTGGTGGTGCCGCGACGGGGCGTGGTGCGGCGGCAGGCACAGGCCGGTACGGTGTTGTTCGCCGCCGGGCAGACGGCGATCACCTCGACCGCCATTCCGACCGGCTGGCACGTGATCGGCCACACGGAGTTTCGCAACTTCGACCCGGCCGCCGAGCCCCCGACCACGGTGCGCGCCGGCGACAGCGTAAAGTTCGTGGCATCATGAGCGCCATCCGCATTACGCGCGCCGGGCCCCTGGCGACGCTGCAGGATGCCGGGCGGCCAGGGCTGTTGCGGCACGGCATCAGCGCTTCCGGTCCGATGGATGGCGCGGCGTTCGCGCGGGCGGGCGGCTGGCTTGGCGCGGCGGGGACCACCGCGATCGAGTTCACCACGGCGGGGCTGAGCTTCGTCGCCGAGGGTTCGGTTTCCATTGCGGTCGATGGCGGGGCGTTCGAACTCAGCATCGATGGCGAAGCGAAGTCATGGCCGGCGAGGGCGCTGCTGGGCGCTGGGTCAGTCGTGGATATCCGGCCCGGTCCGGCCGGGAACTACGGCTATCTGCGGCTCGACCGCGAAATCGAGGTGCCCCTGGTGATGGGTAGCCGGGCGACCAGTTCGATCGCCGGGATCGGTGGCTTTGGTGGGCGGGCTCTGCGGGCTGGCGACCTCCTGCCGCTCGGCGCCACGCTGCCCCGCGGACGGGGCCAGCATCCAACTCCAGCCGAAGTCGCCGACGGCCCGATCCGCATCGTCTGGGGCATCCATGCCGACCGCTTCGACAACGCCATCCGTCAGCGTTTCGTTACTGATGGGTTCGCGGTGTCGTCACAGCTCGATCGCATGGGCGTGCGGCTTGGCGATCCCAGCCAGGTGTTCGCCGACGCCAAAATCCTGTCACTGGTGTCGGATGCGGTGGTGCCGGGCGATATCCAGATCCTCGGTGATGGCACCCCGATCGTGCTGATGCGCGATCACCAGCCGACCGGCGGCTATCCGCGGATCGCGACGGTGGTGACGGCCGATCTCGACCGGTTTGCCCAGCTGCGGCCGGGCAACCAGGTGCGGTTCGTGCCGGTGACCGTGCAGCATGCAGAAGGACTGAAGCGGTGAACGAACTCGATCTCAATGCCGACCTCGGCGAGGGTATGCCGGGGGACGCAGCTTTGTTCGACATCATCTCGTCGGCCTCGATCGCCTGCGGCGGGCATGCCGGGGACGAAACGACAATGCGGCTGGCGCTGCGGGCGGCCAAGGCGCGGGGTGTGGCGGTCGGCGCGCATCCGGGCTTTGCCGATCGCGAGCACTTTGGTCGTCGCCGCTTGTTCCTGCCGCCCGAAGAGCTCGACGAGCAGGTGCGGGGGCAGGTGCGCGCCTTGGTCGAGTACGCCGAGGAGGAGGGCGTGCCGGTGCGTTACCTGAAGCTGCACGGCGCCCTGGCCAATATGGCGGCCGAGGAGCCGGCGGTGGCGGCTTTGTGCTTTGCCTCGGTGACCGGCCTGGTGCCGAGCCTGTCGGTGCTGGCGATCGACGACAGCGCCCAGGTCGAGGTGGCAGAGGCACTGGGCTATCCGGTGGTGCGCGAGGCCTATGCCGATCGCGCCTACCAGCCCAACGGGCTGCTCGTGCCGCGGTCGGAGCCCGGCGCGGTGCTGCACGATGCGGGGGCGATTGCCGACCGCGCCGTCCGGCTGGCGCGGGCGGGGGAACTGGTGGCGATCGATGGCTCGGTGATCAGTACGCAAGCCACCTCGCTCTGCATCCACGGCGACACCAACGAGGCGGTGGCGATTGCCCGTGCCGTGCGTGCGGCGCTCGAGGCCGAGGGGATCGCCATCCGCGCCCCTTACTGAGGTTGCGCGGCGGGGCGAGTTGTTCCATATCGGCGGCTCCACCCCCCAGGAGCTGCCATGACCGCCAAGATCATCGACGGAAAATCCTACGCCGAGGGGCTGCGCACCCGGATTGCCGGCCATGTCGAGCGCCTGAAGCGCGAGCACGGCGTGACACCCGGCCTTGCCGTTGTGATCGTCGGACATGATCCGGGTAGCGAAATTTATGTGAGCCAGAAGGCCAAGCAGACCGTCGAGGTCGGCATGCACTCGGAAAAGTACGAACTGCCTGAGGATGCCTCGGAAGCCGAAGTGCTGGCACTGGTGCAGAACCTCAATGCCGATCCGGCCATTCACGGCATCCTGGTGCAGCTGCCGCTGCCCAGGCAGATCGATCCCAACAAGGTGATTGCCACCATCTCGCCCGACAAGGACGTCGACTGCTTCACGCCGGCCAGCGTCGGCAAGCTACAGATCGGACTGCCGGGGCCGGTGAGCTGTACGCCACTCGGCTGCCTGATGCTGCTGCGCGATACGCTCGGTTCGCTCGAGGGGCTGAACGCGGTGATCGTCGGCCGCTCAAATCTCGTGGGCAAGCCGATGGCCCAGCTGCTGTTGCGTGAGAACTGCACGGTGACGGTGGCGCATTCCAAAACCAAGGACCTCGCCGATGTGGTTCGGCAGGCAGACATCGTGGTTGCCGCGGTCGGCCGCCCGCAGATGATCAAGGGAGACTGGATCAAGCCGGGCGCGACGGTGATCGATGTGGGCATCAATCGGATCCCGGCGCCTGAGCGTGGCGAAGGCAGGACGCGTCTGCTCGGGGACGTCGATTACCCGGCGGCGGCCGAGGTTGCGGGCGCCATTACGCCGGTGCCGGGCGGGGTAGGGCCGATGACCATCGTCTGCCTGCTCGCCAACACGGTGACGACCGCCTCGCTGATCAACGGCATCACGCCGCCGAAGGATTTGACGCCCTAGGACCGCGGGAGCCGGGCTGCTCCCCTCCCCCTTGAGGCAGGGGGGTGGGGGTGGTGAGGTGGCCACGGTGCTGACTTCACCACCCCCTCCCTCAATCCCTCCCCTCCTAGGGACGCGGTAGCGCCCCGGGGGGAGGGAGGCGACGACTGATAGACGCGAGGCTATGTCGGCCTAACGCTTCGCCGCCGCGTAGGCATCGGCCAGCCGCTTGGGTGCCCGGAACCTCCAGGCGTCCTCGAGTCGCAGCGACAGTTCCTCGTCGCCGATCACGTCGAGCCGCACCAACAGGCCCGGCCAGCCCTTGAAGTGATCGGTCTGCCAGTAGACGTCGGGCGCCATTTCCATCAGTAGTTCCTTCTGCTCGAGCGGGCAGTGCAGCACCATTTCCTGCGGGCCGCGCACCGAGGCGAAGTTCTTGCCTTTGACCTTGATTGAAGGAGCGCCGTAGCTGGTGGACTCCGCCACATCGGGCAGGCCGAGCGCAGAGCACAGGCGCAGCATCCGATCCATCTCGCTCTCCCTCGTTCCGGCCACGGCCATCTCCCTCTGGGCGAAGCAAAAAACTGCGCTCGACTAGCCTTGCAAGTCTGGCGCATCTGCAACCGATTGGCTACACCAGCCTTGAACCCGAAGCGCCTGTCTCCCGGGGTCTCCATGACCAATGAATCCGACATCGCGGAAATCGGGGAAGCCCGGCCCGATCCGAACGCGCTTCGCGGTCCGGACGATCACCTGAATCAGGATTGGATCGAGCGGCTGCGCGCCCACCTCTCGGCGGGCGAAGAGCACGACGTCGCCGAGATGATGGAGCCGCTGCACGCGTCGGACGCGGGCGACGTGCTGGAGGCGCTGGAGCAGGATGAGCGCGTCGCGCTGGTCCAGATGCTGGGCGACAAGTTCGACTATCTGGCGCTCACCGAGGTCGACGACAACGTCCGTACCGACCTGATCGAAGAGCTGCCGGCCGAGGACGTGGCGCGCGGCGTCGCGACGCTCGACAACGACGACGCCGTCTACATCCTCGAGGATATGGACGCCGGCGACCGCGAGGAAATCCTCGCGCAACTGCCGGCCTTCGAACGGCTGAGCCTCAAGCGCAGCCTCGATTTCCCCGAGGATTCCGCCGGCCGGCGGATGCAGACCGATTTTATCGCCATCCCGCCATTCTGGACCGTCGGCCAGACCATCGACTACCTCAGGGTGGAAAAGGAGCTGCCGGACGAGTTCTACCAGCTCTACGTCGTCGACCCCGGTTACCGGGTGCTGGGCACCATCCCACTCGACAAGTTCCTGCGTTCGAAGCGGCAGGTGCGCATCGAGAACCTGATGAACCACGATGTTCTCACCGTGGAAGCGACCGAGGACCAGGAAGAGGCGGCGCGCGACTTCGAGCGCTATGACCTCGTGGAAGTCGGCGTGGTCGATGAGAACAAGCGGCTGGTTGGCGTGCTGACCGTCGACGACATCGTCGACGTCATCCATGAAGAGGCAACCGAAGACATCAAGCTGCTCGGCGGCGTCGGCGACGAAGAGCTGTCGGACAACGTGCTGTCGACGGTGCGGAGCCGCGCGCCCTGGCTGGTGGTGAACCTCTTCACCGCCATGCTGGCCTCGTTCGTGATCAGCCTGTTCAACGCCACCATCGAGCAGATGGTGGCGCTGGCGGCGCTGATGCCCATCGTCGCCTCGATGGGCGGCAATGCCGGGACGCAGACCATGACCGTGACGGTGCGGGCGCTCGCCACCCGTGACCTCGACCGGGGCAGGGTGCGCCGCCTCATCGTCCGTGAGGTGACCGGCGGCTTCCTCAATGGCTGCATCTTCGCGGTGCTGATCGGCGCCATCACCTGGCTCCGCTACGCCAATCTGAGTCTCGGGATGGTCATCGGCTTAGCCATGATCATCAACATGATCGCCGCCGGCAGCGCTGGAATTTTGATCCCGCTGACCCTCAACAGGCTGAAGGTCGACCCGGCAATCGCCTCCTCGGTGTTCGTCACCACCGTCACCGATGTGATTGGATTCTTCGCGTTTTTGGGTTTGGCCGGGCTCTGGTTCGGGCTGTTCTGAAGCGCTTTCCACAGGGATACTCGACCTATCCACTGTGGCTTTCCCGCCACTTCCCAACCACGCCCTTGCCGAGTTAACGAATCATTACTGTCGCAATTTCGTCACCAAGTGTGGTTGCGGCAGCCCGTGAACGGCAAAAAGGAGCTTTGATGCGAGGCCAATCAAAGACCGAATGGTGGCGTTCAGCCTTACCGACAGTGTCCTGGACACTCGTCTGTTTGCTGGCCATGTCACTCGTGTTCACTATCGTTGCCGGCGCCTAGGACGGGGTGCAACTGGACCTGAAGGTCCTTCGATAGTACAGAATTTTGGAAGGGCGCCGGGCCACTCGGCGCCCTTCCGCTTTTGAGGCCGACCGATGAAACTGATCTTTGCCAACCGCAATTACTCGAGCTGGTCGCTGCGCGCCTGGCTGGTGCTCCGCCACTTCGGCATCTCGTTCGATGAGGAACTGGTGCTGCTCAACGGCGAGGGCTGGCAGCAGAACCTGCGCAAGAAATCGCCCAGCGGCAAAGTGCCGGTGCTGGTCGATGGCGACGTGGTGCTGCCCGAGACCACGGCGATCATCGAGTACCTCAACGACAAGTATCCGGCCAAGGGTATCTGGCCGTCCAACCGCGTCGAGCGGGCCTACGCGCGCTCAGCCGCGGCCGAGATGCATGGCGGCTTCAACGCCCTGCGCGACGCGGCGCCGATGAACCTCCGGGCCTCGCATCCGGGCAAGGTCGATTTCGACGTCGTGGCCGATGACCTGAAGCGCATCGAGCGGATCTGGGGTGACCTGCTGTCGCGTTCCGGCGGCCCCTACCTGTTCGGCTCGTTCAACGCCGCCGACGCCATGTTTGCGCCGGTGGCGACGCGCATCCGCACCTACGAGCTGCCGGTGAGCGACCTGGCGCAGGAATATGTCGAGGCGATCTACGCCCTGCCGGCCTTCCAGGAATGGTTCGCCGAGGCGGTGAAAGAGCCGTGGGTGGTCGAGCACGACGAAATCGACATCATCCTCGCCAGGCGGGATGCGGCCGGCACCGCATGATGCACATGATCAAGCTCTGCGTCGGTGTTGCGACGCTGGAGGAGCTCGAGTCCTATCGCAGCGAACGGGCCCACTGGTGGGGCGCCGATTACGGCGAGGACGTGCACGTCCACCGCACCCGCACCATGCCCAAGCGCAAGGACGAGATGGAGGGGCAGGGGTCGATCTACTGGGTGATCTCGGGCGTCGTGCGCTGCCGCCAGCCGATCCTGCGACTCGCTGAAGCGGTCGATGAGCAGGGGCTCAAGTGCTGCGACATCATCATGGCGCCGGACATGGTTCGCACCATCCCGCGGCCGAAGTCGCCGTTCCAGGGCTGGCGTTACCTTGACCCCAAGGATGCACCCGCCGATATCGGCAAGGGCGGCTTCGAGGAGGAAGGCTCGCTCGAACTCGCTGAAGAGCTGGCGAAACTGGGACTGATCTGATGCAGAGCACAGCGATCAAGGGCGTCAATGTCGGCTTCTACGAAGGGCCGGTGATTGCCGCCGAGGTGGACAGCAACGATGTGATCGGCTCGACCTATGGGCTGGGCATCGACCTGATCGCCATCCCGGTGGAACACCTGGTGGACGATTTCTTCTGGCTGAGCAGCGGGCTCGCCGGCGCGGTGCTGCAGAAGTTCCAGCAGTACGGTTTTCGCGTTGCCATCCTCGGCGACATCTCGCGCTTCACCGCCGAAAGCCCGTCGCTGCGCGACTTCATCTATGAGAGCAACCGGCGCGGACAGGTGATGTTCCTCGCCGACCGGGCAGCGCTGGAAGCGCGGCTTTAGGGTGACGTTGCGTGCCTGTCATCGCCCGCTGCTGAAACACCCCCTTGAACGGGGTGGGTGTCTCATCAATAGTCCGCTCGGGCGAACACATACCGAATCCCGAAATCGCGTCGCTTCGGGCTACTGGAGCGGCAGGGGAGACTGATGGGCAGGACAGGCACGCACGTCATTGTCGTCGGCAATGAGAAGGGCGGCTCCGGCAAGTCGACCACGGCGTTCCATCTTGCCGTTTTCCTGATGTATCAGGGCTTCCGCGTCGCCTCGATCGACGTCGACAGCCGCCAGCAGACACTGACCCACTATGTACGCAACCGCCGCAACTGGGCCCAGGCGCACGATCTGAAGCTGCCGCACGCCACGCATTTCCATCTGCCGCTGTCGAAGTCGGATTCGGTCAAGGAGAACCAGCGCGTCGAGTTCGACTTGTTCCGGCAGGCGATCATCGAGGTCGAAGGTGAGGCGGATTTCCTGATCGTCGATACGCCCGGCTTCGATACCCACCTGACCCGGCTGGCGCACTCGCTGGCCGATACGCTGATCACCCCGCTCAACGACTCGATCATCGACCTCGACGTGATGGCGCATGTGGACCCGGTGACCGGCGACCCGCGCGAGATGAGCCATTATGCGCGGCTGGTGCAGCGGGCGCGCACCGAGCGGCTGTCGATCGACGGGCGCACTATCGACTGGGTGATCGTGCGCAACCGCATCTCGATGCTGCCGTCGCGCTCGACCAAGATCGTCCAGGGGGCGATCGAGAAGATCGCGGTGCGGCTCGGCTGCCGCGTGGCCGAGGGCATCGCCGAACGGGTGATCTTCCGCTCGCTGTTCCCGACCGGCATGACGGTGTTCGATCCGCTCGATGCGGAAATGCTGGGCGGGCTGCCGTCGATGTCGCATCTCAGTGCCCGGCAGGAATACCGGGCACTGGTCGAGGCGCTGAGACTGCCGGTAAGCGAGCGTGCGAAAGCCCGCATCGAAGGCGAGAAGGCGCTGGCGGCGACGGCCGGCGCGCCGGCCAATTTCGAGCACATGGCCGGCGAGTAAACTCAGGATCGGCGGGGCAGGGTCACCGTCACGGCGCGGCCGCCGGCCGGCGCGAACACATCGAGTTCGATCTCGACATGCGGCATCAGCATGCGGCGGGTGCGGGCGCTGAGCGCCATCACCACGCCGAGCAGATCGCCGACGCCGCGGCGCTTCAGGCCGGGGTTGAACCGCGTCACCATGGCATTGACCGCCTGCCTGCGGACAACGGCATCTTCGGACGCAAGGGCCGACTGCCCTACAAATCGGGCGAGTTCGGTGAGGCTAGACGTATCGCTCATTTGGGCTACTCCAACACAGGCCACAAATTCGCTTCCCTGGGGCGGCTGCTTTTCGCGTCTTAGGACTGCATCGCGAGGCAGCTCATCTTGGCTTTCTTCAGCTCATTGCACACACCGGCCGCGGCATCGCGGTCGTTGAAACCGCCGAAGCGGGCGCGGAAGAACACTTGTCCGTTCTTCTCGAACCGTTCGACATAGGAGCGGGCTGCGCCAAGGTTACCGAGCTTGGACGAAGCGTCGCTGATCAGGGAGTTGGCACCGCCCTCGGTCGGCGCAGCGCCGATCTGGACGATCCAGCCACCGCTGACTTCCTGCGGAACCTCGGCCATCTCAGCAACGGCGAGCGGTGCCGGAGCGGGCTGGTCTTCAATGATATCGGGCGCGGTGTCGCCAATGCCGCCAGAAGTCATCAGGTCGATCGGCTGGCCTTCTTCGCCGATGCCGACGGGCGGCAGCAGCGGGGCGGACGGCGCGGTCTGGCCCAGCGGAGCGGGCGCAGCGCCGAGCGAGAAGGTGTCGCTGAGCCACGCGCCGATCACATCGAGCGGGCGCTCCTGCTGCGGCGCGATGCTGGCAATGGTCGGCCGGCTGGCGAGCGTATTGGCGGCCTGCACGGCTTCATCGAAGCCGAGGTCTGCCGGCCGCGCCTCCGGCAGCGGGGCGGCTTCGCCGATCGAGGCGACCACGATGTCGTCGGACTGCTGCGCCGCTTCGATCGGCTGCAGCTTGGCGGTGACGCTGACCGTGCCACCGCCGATGCGGAAGGACGGGTAGGGGGCCGGCATCACCGGCACCGGATCGGTGGAGGCAACCATCACGGTCGCACCCTTGCGGCCCGGCTGCGGGATCATGGCGACGTCGAGATAGCCACCGCTGCGGCTCTTGGGCAGGTACTTCTTGACCAGCTCGCGCACCTTGGCGTCGCGAGCGCCGCTCGAGTCGAAACCGAAGCCGGCAACCACGATGTGGTGGCCGTCGGCGCGGGCCGCGGTCAGAAGGTTGAAGCCGGACGCATTGGTGTAGCCGGTCTTGATGCCGTCAACGCCGTTCGAACCGAGCAGGCGGTTGTGGTTGCCGTAGGTGCGCTTGCCGTACGAGAAGCTCCGGGTCTGGAAATACTCGTAGTAGTTGGGGAAGTGCTGGTAGACGGCGATGCCAAGGATGGCCTGGTCGGCAACGGTGGTGACCTGGCCCTTGTCAGGCAGGCCCGAAGCGTTGCGGTAAGTGGTGTTCGACATGCCCAGCGCCTTGGCGGTCGAGGTCATGCGCTTGGCAAACGCGCTCTCGGAGCCGGAGATGTTCTCGGCGATGACGCGGGCGATGTCGTTGGCGGAGATGGTGACGATCGCCTTGATGGCGTTCTCGACGGTGATGGTCGAACCGGCCTTGAGCCCAAGCTTGGTCGGCACCGCCTGCGCGGCGTATTTGGACACCGTGAACTTGGTCTTCAACGTAATGTTACCGGCCTCCAGTTCCTGGAACAGGACGTAGAGGGTCATCACCTTGGTGACGGAGGCGGGATAGCGCGCGGCGTTGGCCGAGCTTTCGTAGAGGATCTTGCCGGACTTGGCGTCGACCACGATGCCCGCGAACTTGCGTGGCACAGTCGCCGCTTCAGCTGCCGAGATCATCGGCACCAGCAGTGCCAAGGTCAGCGCGAATGCCGCGACGATACGCCCGAACAGCGCGCGCGAATGGGAAAAATGCTTCTGCGAAAGCACCCGGTACTCCAACTACTCTCGGGCGCAAACGCCGCCCGTACTCAACGCCTCGAGAACCTGTGGCCGACCCTCCCCAAATGAGACCAGCCACGTTCCCTGTTACCCACCACCTTAGGGAGCCGGTCTTACCATTCCGTAAAATGCGATGGATTTCGGGCACTTGGTTAAGAGCCACCGAACACGGCGACCTGCTCCAAAGTTTAGGTAGTTCGGCACTTAACAGGCAGGGAGTTTTGCCTACATAATGGCCTCACCATGCTGCTTCGAACCGATCTCCCCCAGACCCGAGCCATGCGTGCAGCCATCGAACTGACGCTCCCGACCACTGGTGCATCCAAGGTGCCACCGCGCGGGGCAGACGATGACCGCAAGAGCGGCAAGGGCGATGGGGGAAGCAAGAACGATACGGCGACCATCACGAAGCCGAAGACCAAGAGCAAACGGCCCAGCCTCTATCGGGTGCTGCTGCTCAACGACGATTACACTCCGATGGAGTTCGTCGTCCTGGTGCTGCAGGATGTGTTCAACAAGACCCGCGAAGAGGCCATGCGCATCATGCTTCACGTCCACAACCAGGGCGTCGGCGAATGCGGTGTGTACCCCTTCGAGGTGGCCGAAACCAAGGTCACCAGGGTGATGGACGCGGCCCGCAAGAACCAGCACCCACTTCAGTGCGTGATGGAAAAGCAATAGGAACCGACATATGCCCTCTTTCTCCCGCGGACTTGAGAAGGCCCTCCATCAGGCGATGAACCTGGCGCGCGAGCGGGCGCATGAGTTCGCCACGCTCGAGCACCTGCTGCTGGCGCTGACCGACGACCGCGACACCATCGCGGTGCTGACCGGCTGCGATGTCGATATCGAAGCGCTGAAGTCGGACCTCGAGGATTTCATCAACGAGGAGCTCGACAGCCTCGTGGTGCCCAATGGGCAGGATGCGCGGCCGACCGCGGCGTTCCAGCGCGTCATCCAGCGCGCCGTGATCCATGTGCAGTCGTCCGGCAAGGAAGAGGTTACGGGCGCCAACGTGCTCGTCGCCATCTTCGCCGAGCGCGAGAGCCATGCCGCCTACTTCCTTGAGCAGCAGGACATGACGCGGCTCGACGCAGTCAACTTCATCTCGCACGGCATCACCAAGTCGGGGCCGAGCGAGGAGCGTCGGGTGCGTGGCGCCGAGACTCCGGCCGGGAACGGGCAGGGCGAGGAAGGCGAACGTGCCGGCAACGGCCAGAGCTCGGCGCTTGCCGATTTCTGCGTCAACCTCAACGAGAAGGCCCGGGCCGGCAAGATCGATCCGCTGATCGGCCGCGACAGCGAGCTGCGCCGGACCATCCAGATCCTCTGCCGCCGCTCCAAGAACAACCCGCTCTATGTCGGTGACGCCGGCGTGGGCAAGACCGCCATTGCCGAGGGCCTGGCTCGCAAGATCATCGAGGGCGACGTGCCCGAAGTGCTGCGCGAAGCGGTAATCTATGCGCTCGACATGGGGTCGCTGTTGGCCGGCACCCGCTATCGCGGCGACTTCGAAGAGCGGCTGAAGGCCGTGATGAAGGAGCTCGAGAAGCACCCGGACGCGATCCTGTTCATCGACGAGATCCACACCGTGATCGGCGCCGGCGCAACTTCGGGCGGCGCGCTCGATGCCTCGAACCTGCTGAAGCCGGCTCTGGCTTCGGGCAATATCCGCTGCATCGGCTCGACCACCTACAAGGAATACCGGCAGTTCTTCGAGAAGGACCGGGCGCTGGTCCGCCGCTTCCAGAAGATCGACGTCGCCGAGCCGACCATCCCGGATGCGATCGAGATCGTGAAGGGCCTGCGGCCGTATTTCGAGGACTACCACAAGCTGAAGTACACCGACGAGGCGCTGAAGGCCGCCGTCGAACTGAGCGCACGCTACATCAATGATAGGAAGCTCCCCGACAAGGCGATCGATGTGATCGACGAGACCGGCGCCAGCCAGATGCTGCTGACCCCGGAGAACCGCAAGCAGACCATCGACGTCGCCGATATCGAGCAGACCATCGCCACGATGGCCCGCATTCCGCCCAAGTCGGTGTCGAAGTCGGATTCGGAGCTCCTCGCCAACCTCGAGAGCAATCTCAAGACCGTGGTGTTCGGCCAGGATCAGGCGCTCACCGCGCTCTCTTCGGCGATTAAGCTGGCCCGTGCGGGCCTGCGCGAACCGGAAAAGCCGATCGGCTCCTACCTGTTCACCGGCCCAACCGGTGTCGGCAAGACCGAGGTGGCCAAGCAACTGGCGGATACGCTGGGCGTGGAGCTGCTGCGCTTCGACATGTCCGAGTACATGGAGCGGCACACCGTGTCGCGGCTGATCGGCGCCCCTCCGGGCTATGTCGGTTTCGACCAGGGGGGCCTCCTCACCGATGGCGTGGACCAGCATCCGCATAGCGTGGTGCTGCTCGACGAGATCGAGAAGGCCCATCCGGACCTGTTCAACATCCTGTTGCAGGTGATGGACCATGGCAAGCTGACGGACCACAACGGCAAGTCGGTCGACTTCCGCAACGTGATCCTGATCATGACGTCGAACGTCGGCGCCATGGAGCTGCAGAAGTCGCCGATCGGCTTTGGTCGCAAGCGCGAGCAGGGTGACGACGAGGAAGCGGTGAACCGGATGTTCACGCCGGAATTCCGCAACCGCCTCGATGCCATCATCTCGTTCGGCCCGCTGCCGCCGGCAGTCGTCCGTCGGGTGGTCGAGAAGTTCGTGCTGCAGCTCGAAGGCCAGCTGGCCGAGCGTGGCGTGACTATCGAGCTGACCCCGGAAGCGGCCGAGTGGCTGGCGATCCGCGGCTATGACGAGCGCATGGGCGCCCGCCCGCTGGGCCGCGTGATCCAGGAGCATGTCAAGAAGCCGCTGGCCGACCAGGTACTGTTCGGCGAGCTGCAGAACGGCGGTTCGGTCACCGTGGCCGTTGTTGGCGTCGGCACCGAGGCCAAGCTCGAGCTGATCGCGGTTCCGCCGCGGCCGGCCCGGCCCAAGGCCATCGCTGCGCCCAAGGCCAAGAAGGCCAAGGCCGCTGCCGACAAGCCGGCAGAAGAGAAAAGCTGAGATCCCATGCAGGGTCTATGCAAGGCCGGGAGCGATCCCGGCCTTTTTCTTTAGGTGACGATCGAGGGAGGAATGAGTGGCACTTGAGGGCAAGACCATTGCAATAACTGGCGCGGCGCGTGGCCTCGGGGCCGCGCTGGCCATCGTCGCCGCAGACCGGGGGATGATCCCGTTGCTGCTGGGGCGTAACGCTGCCGGCATCGGCGCCGTCGCCGATGCGATCGAGCAGCGGACGGGCAAGCGGCCGGATGCCTTCGTCTGCGACCTGGCGGACCCGTTGTCGCTGACCGGCGCGGCGAGCAAGATCGCCACGGTGCATCCCGAACTCGACATCCTCGTCAATTCCGGCTCGCAATGGGTGGGCGGCGCCTACCAGGCGATGACCGATGCGCAGATCGCCGCCGTCGTCGACTCGACGGTGACGGGCACGATGGCGCTGACGCGGCGCCTGCTGCCGCTGCTGCTGAAGCGGCCCGAGGCCGACATCCATACCGTCGTGTCGATGAGCGGGCTGCCCTATGCGCGGATGCGCGGCTCATCGGTGCCGTTCGTCGCCGCCAAGCACGCCCAGAACGGCTTCGTCCAGGCGCTGACCGAGGAGATGGCAGGCACCAGCGTGCGCGTCACCTCGGTCTATCCCGGCCATATCGAGGACACCTCGCCGCTCGAGGAGAACTGGGATCAGCTGCGCGGTGTCGAGGACGCCTTGAGCGACAAGGATGTGGTCGAGTCGATCCTGTTCGTCCTCGGCCAGCCGCGCAACGTCGCGATCCGTTCGCTGGTGATCGAGCGGGCTCGGACCGAGTTCCTGAGCTAGAGCGTGCGCTACGCCGGTGCGATGACCTCGGGAGCGCTGCGGCGCGCGATTTCCGCATGCGCGGCGCCGATCGCGGCCTCCACGGTGCGCTCGTAGAGCACCGTGGGCCCGCTGACACCATGCGTAGTGAGGGATTTCCGTACCGCGGGGGTCGCGCCGGAGATCAGCAGCACGACGTGATGACGCGCCGCCTTGCGCGCGATGCCCCCCATGGTGTTGGCGGCGGTCGAGTCGATGAACGGCACGGCTGAGAAATCGACGACGAAGGCACGGTGCTGGTCGGCGATGCGTTCGAGCACCGAGCCCACGGTCGCCGCCGCGCCGAAGAAGAAGGCACCGGTAATGCGGTAGACGGCGACATCGGGGTCCGTGGCGATGGCGGGGTCGTAGGGTAGGCGCGTGGCGCCGGCGGCGTCGGCCTGATCCTCGGGAACCGGCGGGGCGTGCACTTCGACTCCGGCATGCTGAGCCATCCGGTGAATGAACAGCAGTGCTCCCAGCGCGAAGCCGATGACGATGCCCTCGGTGAGGCCACGGAATACCGTGAGCCCGAACGTCGCCAGCAGCACTACCGCGTCGCCCGGCGAGGTGCGGAGCAGGGTCGCGAAGGCGGTTTTTTCGGCCATGTTCCAGGCAACGACCACCAGCACCCCGGCGAGGGCCGCGAGCGGGATGAAGCTCGCAAGCGGGGCGGCCACCAGCATGAACAGCACGATGAACACCGAGTGGAACATGCCGGCCAGCGGGCTGCGAGCGCCGGAGCGCACATTGGTCGCGGTGCGAGCTACCGTGCCGGTGGCGCAGATGCCGCCGAACAGGGCCGAGCCGACATTGGCGATACCCTGCGCCACCAGTTCCATATTGGAACGATGCCGCCGGCCGGTCATGCCATCGGCGACCATGGCGGAGAGCAGCGACTCGATGGCGCCAAGCAGGGCGAAGGCGACGGCATCGGGAAGAACCGCCTGGACCTTGTCGAGCGAGAACGGCGGCAGCGCGGGGCTAGGCAGAGTGCTCGGAATACCACCGAAACGCGTGCCGATGGTTTCAACCGGCAGCTGCAGCAGCGCGCCGGCAAGCGAGGCCGCAATCACGGCGATGAGGATGCCCGGCCAGTGCGGGCGCCAGCGCCGCAGCCCTATGATGACGCCGACGGCGAGCGCGGCGATGCCGAGGGCGGTCGGGTTGGTGGTCCCGATGGCCGCCGCCAGTGTTGCAAGTTTGGGAAGGATATCCGCCGGATCGGCGCCCGGCAGCGTCAGGCCGAGCAGATCGTGGATCTGGCCCACGAACAGGATCACCGCGATTCCGGAGATGAAGCCGACTGTCACCGGGTAGGGGATGAACTTGATGTAGCTGCCGAGGCGGAACACTCCCATCAACAGCAGGAACATTCCGGACATGATCGTCGCGAGCAGCAGTCCGTCGAGCCCGTGGCGACTGATGGTGGAGGCGACCAGCACCGTGAAGGCCGCCGCCGGTCCGCCGATCTGAAAGCGGCTGCCGCCCAGCGCCGAGATCAGGAAGCCTCCGACGGCAGCGGTGAACAGTCCGCGCTCGGGCGTCGTCCCCGAGGCGATGGCGATGGCCATGGACAGGGGCAGTGCGACGATGGCGACGGTGAGCCCGGCGAGGATATCGGCCCTGAGGTCGGCGAGCCCATAGCCCTCGCGCAGCACGGTGATCAGCTTGGGGGTGAAAAGCTCGGTGAGGGCGGGCGACGCGGCACGTGAGGCGGGGGCAGAACTGGCCATCGGATCATTCGCCTTTCGCGAACAAGCGCGGCAATCATCGGTGGCAAGGGCCGTGATCGCCCAAATGATGTCTGGAGTTCAGTCGGTCTTCGGCGTCGGTCGTCGGAGGCGCACGCCGCGGCCACCCGTATCGCTGCGGGCGTTGTCGCCGATCAAATCGACGCCGGCCTCGTTCAGGGCCTCGATCACTCTGGTGAGGGTTTCGACGATGCCGCGCACGGTGCCGTCGCTTGCTTCCATGCGCTGGATAGTGGGCAGCGATACTCCGGCCATATCGGCCAGGGTCTTCTGGTCGATGCCGAGCAGGGCGCGGGCGGCCCGCAATTGAGCGGCGGTCATCATCGGTGCTAACGCCTGGACGAGGAAGTCTAGCGCAGAATGTCGACGAACTGATGTGCTGCACATCACTATTGGGATTTCTAGCAGCTTCGCCGGGAGTCGAAAAGCCGGGCGACTAGCGCGGCGCCCGCACCACATAGGCGCATAGGAAGGCGAGGTAGATCGCCCCGGGCACGATCAGCGCCCCAACCTGCCACTGTCCATAGGCAAAGGCCCCGATGGACGCGCCGAGCAGCAGCGCCAGCCAGACCAGCAGGTGCTGCAGCCAGCGCAGCGGCGGGGCTTCGCGGCGGACGGCGCGCGCCAGGTCCTGCCCCACCGCGAATAGAGTGCCGGTGACGAAGGTGGCACCCAGCCTGGCCGCCCCGGTTTGCGGAAGTGCAGCGTTCTGCGCGCCGGCGGCAGTGGCGAGCGCCAGCATGGCCTGGGCGGCGGAGAACCCGTTGGCGTGCAGCACCAGGGTCGCCAGCAGGCCGGCAATGACGAGCGCCAACACGCCGATGCGGCCCCGCCGCTGGCCGATCCCCGAGATCAGGCTGCCAAAGAAGCTGCCGACCACGAACATCACGATGAGCCCGGCAGGCAGTGCCAGCGCAGGGCCGAACTCGGCGAGGCCGGCGCCGAGCTGCGTGGTGTTGCCGCTCATGAACGAGGTGTAAAAGCCGCCCAGCTCAATGAAGCCGACGACGTCAATCATGCCGGCAGCGGCGGTGAGCAGCAGACCGAGGCTGAGCTGCGGAGCCGGCGTCACGTCAGGCGAGGGCGGCTGCGATGGCCTTGGCCTGCGCGGCGAGCTCGGCGTCATCCGCCTTGCCCTGGCCGTGGCGGCCGATCTCGACCCCCTCGTAGACCGGGATGACATGGAAGTGCAGGTGGAACACCGACTGCCCGGCCGGCGCTTCGTTGAACTGCATGATGCGGATGCCGTCGGGGTTCAGTGCCTTCTGCGCCGCTCTCGCAACGCGCTGCACTTGCGGCATGGTGCGGGCGAGGACGGCCGGATCGGCATCGAGCAGGTTACGCGACGCCGCCTTGGGGATGATCAGCACATGTCCCTTGGACTGCGGGAAGACGTCCATCATGACCAGCACGTCCGCATCTTCGTAGACCTTGTGGGACGGGATCTCGCCCTTGATGATCTTATTGAAGATGTTGCTCGGGTCGTAGGCGGTCACGAGGCGGTCTCCATCACATCGTCGCTGTCGTAGAGGTTCCCGGGATAGGTCTCGATCGTTTCTTCGACGATGTCGGCGGCGAGCCCGGTGCCGTCCTCGAGCACGAGGCGATCGCGCAGTTCGGTCGCTGCAATCTCGAACGTGGCGTCGGTGGCCAGTTCCTCGAGCGCCGAAGCGAGGATCCCCGGGGTGAGTTTCCTGAGGCGAACCGGGGCAGGGCCGCAGCCCAGCTCGTAGACCCGGCGACCCCAGTAGGGTTGGTCGAAGAAATGCGGCACCACGAAGGTCGGCCGGCCGGCATAAAGGCCGGCATAGGTGGTGCCGGCGCCGCCATGGTGCACCAGCGCTTTCATCAGCGGGAACAGCTTGGTGTGGGGCGCCTTGTCGATGGTGTAGACCGTATCGGGCAGGTCCTCGGCCTTGATGCCGCCCCAGCCCTTGCCGACCACGGCCCGGCCGCCCCACTCCCTCAGAGCCTTGGTGATGATCTCGGTGTTGCGCGCCGCGCCCCACGGCATCGAGCCGAAGCCCAGATAGATCGGCGCTTCGCCGGCATCGAGGAATTTGCGGAACGAGGCATCCGGCTCCCAGCCGGTGATGTCGTCGAGGCGCCAGAAGCCGGTGACGGTGGTGGTCTCCGGCCAGTCGCCGGGGCGCGGGGAGATCACCGGAGAATAGGCGTGCAGCGCCGGGATCGGCTCGCCACGGGCGTTCTTGGAGAAGCCCGAGCGCTTGCGGCTGCGGAGGCCGAGCAGCTTGGCGCGCATCCGGTCGCGCGGGAAATCGTAGTAGCTCTGGTGCGCCGCCTGCACCACGTAGCTCAGCCGGTTGAACAGCGGATCGAGGCTGATGCGATTGAACAATGGCTCGGGCGGTGGGCCGTCATAGCCGAAATACGGGAACTCGCCGGTCGGGTTGATCGGCTGGAACGCGGTCATGATCGCCGGAATATCCAGCGCTTCGGCGACGTCGACGGCGAAATTGGTGGTCTGGTGGAAGATGATGGCGTCGACATCCTGGGCGGTGGCCCAGAGGTGCCGGCAGGCTTCCTTCATGATCTTCTGGCCGTCGCGCAGCAGTTTTGGCGCGTAGAGCAGCGAGTTCTTCGACATGACGTTGTCGAACTGGCTCTGCCGCATGAAGGCCTGGATATCGCTGCCCAGCGTCGCGAACTCGACGCCATGACCGGTCACGAACCCCTCGAAGTCGCTGGTGGCGCACAGCACCACCGAGTGACCGCGCTTTTTCAGCGCCAGTGCAAGCGCGACGAAGGGTTGTACGTCCCCCATCGTCCCAATCGCGGCTATGGCGATGCGCTTGCTCATTCGGTCTCCAGGGCCTCGGGAGGAGGCGGCCGTCATATCTATCGAGAGTATGGTCTGGCTGAGGCAGGAAAATACCGCGTCAGACCCGAGCCCTTCCAGTGTGGTGCCTTCGAACCACAGTGCCGGGCCGGGCGCAACTCACACCTAATGCGGGTCCCCATGTCTGAATGGCGTATAGCGTTCGAGCTGTTCCTGTTCGCGCGCCACCGAGGCGCGTTCCTGCGCCACGAACCGGGCGACGGCATCACGAAGGCCGGGGTGGCCGATCCAGTGCACCGAGCGGGTAGTTGCAGGCGCATAGCCGCGCGCCAGCTTGTGTTCGCCCTGCGCGCCGGCCTCGACCACCGGCAGCTTGTGCGCGATGGCGTAGTCGATGGCCTGGTAGTAGCAGAGCTCGAAATGCAGGAACGGCACATTGCGCGTGGCGCCCCAGTAGCGGCCGTAGAGCCGGTCGTGCCCGATCATCGAGAAGGTGCCGGCGATCGGCTCATCGCCGTCATAGGCGAACATCAGCAGGACGCGGTCGGCCATCGCCTCTGAAAGCAGGGAAAAGAAGCGGCGGTTGAGGTAAGGGCGGCCCCATTTGCGGCTGCCGGTATCCTGGTAGAACTCAAAGAACTGATCCCAGACCGCCTCGGTGAGGTCGGAGCCGGTGAGCCATTTGACCGTCAGCCCGTCGGCCTCCAGCGCATCGCGGCGCTCGCGACGGGTAACCTTGCGGTGACGCGATGACAGCGTGCCGAGGAAATCCTCAAAGCTCGAGAAACCGTCATTGTGCCAGTGATACTGGGTGTCGTGGCGCACCAGCCAGCCGGAGGCACGGGCGAGGTCGGCCTCGGCCTCGCTGACGAAAGTGGCGTGCACCGAGGAGATGTTGTTGCGGGTGGCGAGCGTCTCTGCGGTGCGGATCACTGCGGTCCGGCTGGCGTCGTCCTTGGCGAGGAAACGCGGGCCGGTGACCGGGGTAAACGGCACCGCGCATTGCAGCTTCGGGTAATACTCGCCGCCGGCGCGCTGGAACGCATCGGCCCAGCCATGGTCGAAGACGTATTCGCCCTGCGAGTGCGACTTGAGATAGAGCGGCATGGCGCCGACCGGCGTGCCGGCGCTGTCGCTCAGCAACAGGTGCTGCGGCTGCCAGCCGGTGCGATTGGAAGCCGAGCCGGATTGCTCGAGGGCCAGGAGGAACCGGTGATCGAGGAACGGGTTGTCGACCACCCCGTCATGCGCAGGCGCCAAGGCGTTCCACACCGCCGCGGGGATCTCCGCGATGGAGCTGAGCACGTCGGCGCTGAGCGTTTCGTCAGGCACTTGGTGGATCGAACCCCTCGAATACAATCTGGTCGGCCTTGCCGAGCACGGCGAGCGCCGCGGCCGGCGATTTGACGGTCCAGGCGGTGACCGGCATGCCGAACGAACGGAACAGCTTCACTGCTGGCAGTTCGAGCGACTTGTCGCGGCAGGAGATGAAATCGAAGCGGCTGACCGGCCAGTGCAGCAGATGGCGCAGCATGAACTTGGTTGCGTCGCTGAGGTGTTGGTCCCATTCCGGTTCGTCATAGGCATAGGTGACGATGCCGACCGGCATGGTGGCGCCGCGCTTTTTCACCTCGATGATGAGCTTGGGATCGAACGACTCCAGTGTCACCGGCCCACGATAGCCCTTAAGTGCATCCATCACCGTCTGCGCCAGCACTTCGGTAGCGGCCTGGTTGGGCTGCTGCTTCAGTTCGATCTGCAGCAGCACCCGGCCATTGATCTGGGCAAGGAACGCGTCGAACCGCTGCGGGGTATCGCCGGCGGCGCTGTCGAGCAGGGTGTAGGTCGAGAGCTCGGCCATGGTCCGCGCGCCGACCGGACCGGCAACGCCGGTCAGGCGGTCGAGATCGTCGTCATGGAAGATCATCGGGATGCCGTCGCGGCTCAGTTGGACATCGCACTCGATCGCGTAGCCACCCTCGATCGCCGCGGCGAAGGCGCTCGCGGTGTTCTCGATGATGCCGCGACCGCGGTCGTGCAGACCGCGGTGGGCAATGGGACGATCGAAGTTAGGTTTGGCGCACATGCTCTAGCCGTCATATGGGGTGGAAGCAGCGCCGCCGCTAGCAGCCCCGCATGACACTTTCGCGTCGCCCGTACCTCATCCCTCGACTTCGATGATGCCTTCGACTTCCACTGCGGCGCCAAGCGGCAGGGCGGCCATGCCGACGGCGGAGCGGGCATGCTTGCCCTTGTCGCCCAGTACGCCGACGATGAGGTTGGAGGCGCCATTGGCGACGAGGTGGTGTTCGGCGAATTCGGGGGTGGAAGCGACGAACACGGTGAGCTTCAGCACACGCTTGACCTTGCTGAGGTCGACGCCTGCCGAGTGAACGATCTGGCTGAGGAAATTGACCGCCGCAAGTTCGGCGGCGTTGCCGCCCTGGACGACGTTCATAGTGTCGCCGAGCAGGCCCGTCACCACGCCATCGGCGCCCGAGGAGATCTGACCCGACACGTAGATGATATTGCCCGTCCGGGTGATCGGCACATAGGTGGCGACCGGCGCTTTCGGCTGCGGCAGCTCGTAGCCATATTCGCGGAGCTTATCGAGGGGGCTGGTCATCCTGGTTCTCTTCGTCTTTGTCTGCGTTGCGGGCGGCGCGAGCCTTCACCCGGTCGTATAGCTTGCCGCGGATCACCGCGTCCCGGCCGAAGCGATCGCGTACACGATCAATGGCCCGTTCGGCCGCGGCGCGTCGGGCGATTCCCGGCTCGATCAGGTCGACTGGATCGATGCCGTCAGCCTCCGAGATGCCGCTGACGCCAATCCCGATCAGCCGGAATGCCGTCCCGTCGATCTCGCGAGCGAGAAGCTGCATGCCGTTCTCGTAGAGCACGTTGGCAAGCTGTGTCGGGATCATCAATTGCCGGGCCCGGGTGCGCAAGCGAAAACCTGCCGACTTGAGCTTGAGCGTAACCGTGTCGCCGAGGATCGACTTGGCTTTGAGCCGCTCCGAGAGCCGCTCGCAAAGCGCCAGCAGCTCGGTGGAGAGGTCCTCGAATGTCCTGAGGTCGGTGTTGAAGGTGGTTTCGGCGGAGACAGTCTTCATCTGGTCGTCGGTAGAGATGGTCCGCGCGTCCTCGCCGCGCGCCAGCCGGGAGAGCCGGGCGCCGGAATCGCCGTAGCGGCGCATCAACTGTTCGGGCGGCGTCGCCTGCAACTGCCCGATGGTCTCAAAACCATCCTTGCGCAGCGTCTCGGCAAACACCTTGCCGACGCCATAGATCAGCGTCACCGGCTGCGGCGCGAGGAACGCCACGGTCTCGGCTTTGCCGATCACCGCAAAGCCGCGCGGCTTGTCGAGGTCGGAGGCAACCTTGGCGAGGAACTTGTTGTGGCTGAGCCCCACCGAGATGGTGACGCCGATCTCCGCTTCGACGCGTTTGGCGAAGCGGGCGAGCACCACGGCGGGCTTGGCCTTGTGCAGCGCCTCGGTGCCGGAGAGATCGAGGAAAGCCTCGTCGATCGACAGTGGTTCGACCAGCGGCGTCAGCTGGTCCATCAGGGTGCGGATCTCGCGGCTGACCGCCACGTACTTCGCCATGTTGGGCGGGATGATCACCGCGTGTGGGCAGAGCTCCTTGGCCCTGAACATCGGCATGGCGGAACGCACACCGTATTGCCGGGCGATGTAGCAGCAGGTGGAGACGACGCCGCGCACGCCGCCGCCGATGATCAGCGGCTTGTCGACCAGGCTCGGGTCATCGCGCTTCTCGATCGAGGCATAGAAGGCGTCGCAGTCGACATGCGCGATGCTGAGCGCGCCCAGTTCGTCATGCGCCCTGATTCTGGGCGATCCGCACGTGCGGCAGCGGGTAGGGGCCTCAAAGGCCTCCACCGTCGCCGAACAGTCGCGGCAGATCGCCAGCATCGCCTCATCCCGCCGGGTTGAGCCGGGCCCAGACGCGCATGAAGTCGTCCGGCTTGAAGCTGTTATTGGCGCACAGCGTGAGCAGCAGCGCCTCATTGGCGGCGAAATAGTCGATCAGCCCACGATCGAGCCCGTCGCCGCCGGCGGCCCTGCGCAACGCGTCGGGGGAGTAGCCCGTCATGGTCATGAACTCGGCCAATTGCGCCGGGTTCTCGGCGAGCTGGTGGAGGCAGAGATCGCCCAGGCTGCGGGAGGTGAGTTCGAGGGTTTTGGGCAAGGGCAGGGTCTCGGCAAGGGCTCGGGAGGTAATCGGATTGATGTTACCCCGAACTTCGGGCAGAACACGAGGGCCCGCCGGCCCCGTTCAGGGTGGATTTGAGTCCCGTATGCCCAAGACCGTCATGATCGTCGAAGACAATGAGCTCAACATGAAGCTCTTTAACGATCTGCTTGAATCGCGTGGATATTCCATCATCCAGACCCGCAATGGCCTGGAGGCGCTGGATCTTGCCCGGGCGCATCGCCCCGACCTGATTCTGATGGATATCCAGCTGCCGGAGGTCTCCGGGCTGGTGGTCACCAAGTGGCTCAAGGAAGACGACGAGCTGATGTCGATTCCCGTCATCGCCGTAACCGCCTTCGCCATGAAGGGCGATGAGGAACGAATCCTCCAGGGCGGATGCGAAGGCTACATCTCTAAACCCATCTCCGTACCTCACTTTTTGGAAACCATTGCCCGCTACATTGGACCTGCCAACTAGGCTTTGCCCTATATGGCGTTCGGGCAGATTTCCTCAAATCGCGGGGCCTGAGGTCTTTGACGGCGCGGGTGCTGATCGTCGACGATATTCCAACCAATGTCCGCCTGCTCGAGGCGCGGCTTTCGGCTGAGTATTTCGACGTGGTTACGGCAGCTTCCGGCAAGGAAGCGCTGGCGATCTGCGCCGAGGGCGAGATCGACATCATCCTGCTCGACGTGATGATGCCTGAGATGGATGGCTTCGAGGTCTGCGCGCGGCTGAAGGCCGATCGCCGCACCAGCCACATCCCGGTGCTGATGGTGACGGCGCTCGACCAGCCCTCCGACCGGGTGCGTGGGCTCGAGGCCGGCGCCGACGATTTTCTGACCAAGCCGGTCGATGACGTACAGCTGATGGCGCGGGTGAAGAGCCTGGTGCGCCTCAAGGCCTTGACCGACGAGCTGCGCGCCCGCGCGCGCACCGGCCAGGAGATCGCCATCGAGGACGCCATGCGCGCCATGGATTCGATCGATCACAATGACGGCCGCATCCTCTTGGTCGATCCCGACCTGCGCCACGCCGAGCGCATCCGTGGCTACCTCGAGGCGCATAACCGCGTCGATATCCTCGCCAACCCAGCTGATGCCGTGCTGGCCGTCAGCGGCGGCGACTACGAGCTGGCGCTGGTGTCGATGGCGCTGGGGGATTTCGACCCGCTGCGGGTCTGCTCGCAGATGCGGACCGCCGAGCAGACGCGCACCCTGCCGATCATCCTGATCGCCGAAGAGGACGACCGACCGCGCGTGGTCCGCGGCCTCGACCTCGGCGTCAACGACTTCATCATGCGCCCGGTCGAGCGCAACGAGTTGATGGCGCGGGTACGCACCCAGATCCGCCGTCAGCGCTATGCTGTCGAACTGCGCCAGAGCGTCAACAATACTCTGGCGCTGGCGGTGACCGATGAACTGACCGGGCTTTACAACCGCCGCTACTTCGAGCGGCATTTGTCGATCCTGTTGCAGAAGGCGCAACAGCAGGGCCGCGACATGGCGGTGATGCTGATCGACATGGACTACTTCAAGGACGTCAACGACACGCACGGCCATGATACCGGCGATGCAGTGCTGCGCGAGTTCGCGGACCGCCTGCGCCGCAACATTCGCGGTGTCGATCTCGCCTGCCGATTCGGCGGCGAGGAGTTCGTGGTGCTGATGCCCGACACCGACACACGGCAGGCCCAGAGCGTGGCCGAACGGGTGCGCGGCGCCGTGGCGGAGCGGGGCTTCGAGGCCGGCAACGGCCGGCCGCTGCCGGTCACGGTGTCGGTCGGCATGGCGCTCAACGAGCACGAAACCGACACCCCGGAGCTGCTGCTGAAGCGCGCCGACGTGGCCCTCTATCGCGCCAAGCGCGAGGGACGAAATCGGGTCGTCGTCGACGCCGCCTAGTTGCGATCAGCGCAATGGCGGAATATTAAGGTTAAGGATTAGTAACGTTGTGGAGCGGCTACTTGCTCTGACGCCGGAAAGGGTTAAGTTGGACCCATAGAAATAACGCCGACACTTTCGGTGTCAGCAGTCACCCCTACGGTTCTCCTCAGGTCCGCCGCAACTCCTGGGTCCGTAGGGAGGCTGGTTCGCAGCGGGCAAGAGTGGCCTCTTCGACATGCCGCCGCGGACCAGCCGCTTCTTCAGACGCCCGTCCCGTATACCGGGGCGGGCGTTTTGCGTTCGTGACGTCCATCACGAACTTCTTCGTACGGTCGCGCACGAACTTCGCATCGGCCGATAACGAAAAGCCCGCGCTCAACGAGCGCGGGCTTTGAAAGCGGCAGGAAGGGCCAGATTATTTGATCTTGGCTTCCTTGAACTCGACGTGCTTGCGCACCACCGGGTCGTACTTCTTGAACGAGAGCTTCTCGGTCTGGGTACGCGAATTCTTCTTGGTGACGTAGTAGAAGCCGGTGTCAGCGGTCGACACGAGCTTGATCTTGAGGGATACGGCTTTGGCCATGGTCACATTCCTTGAAACGGCTTGCCGCGCGCTATCCGCGGGGCTGTGAATTCAACCGGCCAACCGGCCTGTGGAAATTTGGCCGGAAACTACGGATTTTCGGGCCGATGTCAAGCGGCCCTGAAGCGCCCGGCCGGGGTTCAGACGTCGCTCTTCGAGGTATCGCCGCGCGTCGGGTCGAAGCCGTACATGTAGTTGGCCCATTGCAGGCCGACCACTGCGCCCTTGATCGAGGGCAGCATGATCAGCGGCAGCAGGATTGCCGCCGGGATCATCGTCCAGACGTAGAACATCGGATCGACCGGCCCGCTCATCTCGGCATGCAGCATCCAGCCCACCAGGATGTGGCCGACGATGAAGATGGCGATATAGGGCGGGAAGTCATCGGCACGCGCCGAGCTCAGCTTTTCGCCGCACTCGCTGCAGGTGTCGTTGATCTTGAGGTAAGAGCGGAACAGCTTGCCCTTGCCGCAGTTCGGGCAACGGCACATCACACCATTGCCGATTGCCTTCCACAGCGAGCGCTGCTCGCGCGCAAAACCGATCTCGACCGCCATCGCTATCTCTTTCGTTTGGCGAGCTTGCGATAGGCGCCCGCCTTGCCTCGTTTGCTAGATGGTCCTTTGCGTTGACGCCCGCCAGATGACGGAACGCCGCGGCTGCCTTCGCTCAGCAGCTCGAAGCGCAGGGCTCCCGCAACCGGGGCGACTTCGAGCAGGCGTACGCTGACATCGTCGCCGATGCGGAAGGTCTCGCCGGTGCGGTCGCCCACCATCGCCTGCATCTCCTCGACGAAGCGATAATAGTCCTGGCCAAGCGTCGAGGCCGGAATGAAGCCATCGGCGCCGGTGTCCCTGAGCCGCACGAACAGGCCCGAGCGGGTGACGCCCGAGATGCGGCCCTCGAACTTGGCGTTGACATGCGCGGCGAGGAACTGCGCCAGCAGCCGGTCGATGGTCTCGCGCTCGGCCAGCATGGCGCGGCGCTCGGTCGACGAGATGTGCTGGGCAATACCCGGGAGCTTGGCGATCTCGCCGTCGGTGAGCCCGTCCTTGCCCAGGTCGAGCGCGCTGATCAGCGCCCGGTGCACGATCAGGTCGGCATAGCGACGAATCGGCGAGGTGAAGTGCGCATAGCGGTCGAGGTTGAGACCGAAATGACCATAGTTCTCAGCGGCATACTCGGCCTGTGCCTGGGTGCGGAGGATGATCTCCGATACCTGCTGGATCTTGCCGTCGGTGCGCGCCTTATCGAGGATGCGGTTGAAATCCGCTGGACGTACTGCATCCGACTTCGGCGCCGGCAGCTGCAGCGAACTGAGGAAGTCGCGCAGCGCCACGAGCTTCTCCTGGCTCGGCGTGTCGTGCACCCGATAGAGCAGGGCGCTCTTGTGCTTTTCCAGGGTCTCGGCGGCCGCAACGTTGGCGGCGATCATCATCTCCTCGATCAGCCGGTGCGCGTCGAGCCGTTCGGGCACCTTCACGTCGACGACCATCCCCGTCTTGTCGAGGATGATCTTGCGCTCGGGCAGGTCGAGATCGAGCGGGCCGCGATTGTCGCGTGCCTTCGCCATGGCGCCGTAGGCGGCCCAGAGCGGGCGGAGGATCGTGTCGAGGATCGGCCCGGTCTTGTCGTCCGGCTTGCCGTCGATGGCCGCCTGCGCCTGCTGGTAGTTGAGCTTGGCGGCCGAGCGGAACAGCACGCGATGGAAACTGTGGCTACGCTTCTTGCCGTTCTGGTCGAACACCATGCGGACGGCCAGCGACGGCCGGTTCTCGCCCTCGCGCAGCGAGCAGAGATCGTTCGAGATGCGTTCGGGCAGCATCGGCACCACCCGATCGGGGAAATAGACCGAGTTGCCGCGGATATAGGCTTCACGATCGAGCGCCGTGCCGGGGCGGACATAGGCCGCGACGTCGGCGATGGCGACGTAGACGATGTGACCGCCGGCATTCTTCGGATCGCTGTCCGGCTCGGCATAGACCGCGTCGTCGTGGTCCTTGGCGTCGACCGGGTCGATGGTGACGAGCGGAATGTGCCGCCAGTCTTCGCGACCCTTGATCGTGGTTTCCTTGGCCTCTTCGGCTTCCTTGGTCACCGAGGCGGGGAAACGGTAGGGAATCTCGAGGTTATGGATGGCGATCATCGAGACCGCCCCCTCGGATTTGGGGTTGCCGATGACGTTGGTCACCTTGGCCTTGGGGATCATCAGCCGGCCGGTCAGCTTGATCTCGACTTCGACCAGGTCGCCGTCGCGGGCGCTGCCCAGATCGCCGCCGTCGATGCGCATTTCCTTCTGCTTGCGGTCCACCGGGATCAACCGGGCGCCGTCTTCGTCCATGCGGACGATGCCGATCTGGCCGCGGCGCGGCTTGTCGAGGATCTTCATCGCCCGCGCGGTGTAGTCCGGCAGTTCGCCATCGCCGGCGCTGATGCGCGCCAGGATGCGATCGCCAGGGGCCGGAGCAACTCGGGCGTCCCTCGGCTGCTTGACCATGACGCGCGGACGCGCGCCTTCCTCGTCGTTCCACTGCGCCGGGAAGGCGTGGAGATTGTCGGGGTCGGCGTCGGCGGGGATGTCGAGGACGGTGACCGCGGGCAGGGCGGCGGTCGGCCGGATCTGCTTGCGGGTCCGGGCAATGAAGCCCTCGCCCTCCATCTGCTTGAGCAGCACCTTGAACGGGGTGCGCATGTCGCCGTGGATGCCGAAATGGCGCGCCAGGTCGCGCTTGCCATCGAGGGTCGGCTGCTGCGCCATCGCTTCGAGGATGGCTTCGCGTGAGGGGAGAGTGCCGACGGCAAACTGCCGTGGGCCCTTGGGTGTGGTCTTGGTTTTTGGCGCTTTCGCCATTGTCGCTTTCTTTAGGCGGGGGTCTCCGCCTTTGTCTTCGCTGCGGCCTTGGGCTTGGTCGCCGTCTTTGCAGTCGACTTGGCCTTGGCCGCGGGTTTGGTTGTCGTCTTCTTGGGTGCCGCTTGCTTCGCTGGCGCCTTCTTGGCGCCGGCGGACCGCGACGAGGATTTCCTGGCGCCGGAAGCGCCGCCCTTGGCGGCGATCAGTTCGAGCGCCAGCTCGACCGTCACGTCCTCGGGCTTCAACTCTTTGGGCAGCGTTGCGTTCACCTTGCCCTGATTCACATAAGGGCCATAGCGACCGGCGCGAACCGAGATGGTGCCGGCATCGTGCTCGAAGGTTTTGATCGCCGCCGGGGTACCGCCGCCGCCGCGACCGAACCGTCCGCCGCCTGCCGCCTTCTGGGCGAGCAGATCAACAGCGCGGTTGAGCCCGACCGTGAACACCTCTTCGACCTCGGGAAGGTTGGCATAGGTGCCATCGTGGAGGATGAACGGCCCATAGCGACCGATGCCGGCGCTGATCGGCTTGCCGGTCTCCGGGTGGTCGCCGACCGGACGGGGCAGCGACAGCAGCTGCAGCGCTTTCTCAAGCGTCAGGCTGTCGGGCGTCCAACCCTTGGGCAGGGACGAGCGTTTCGGCTCGGCGCCCTCGCCCAGCTGCACATATGGACCGAAACGGCCCGACTTCAAGGCCACCTCGAGGCCGCTCTCGGGATCGGTGCCGAGGATGCCGTCGCCGGTGCCGGCCTCGCTGGCGCCGCCGGTCGCGGCGTCGGAAAGCTGCATGGTGTAGCGGCACTCGGGGTAATTCGAGCAACCGATGAAGGCGCCGAACTTGCCCAGCTTCAGCGATAGCTGGCCTTCGCCGCAGTTCGGGCAGCGGCGCGGATCGGAACCGTCGGCCTTGGCCGGGAAGATATGATCGGCCAGCACCTCGTTGAGGGCATCGAGCACCTCGGAGACCCGGAGGTCCTTGATCTCTTCGACATGACCCTGGAAGTCCTTCCAGAAGTCGCGCAGCACGTCCTTCCAGGCGAGCTTGCCGTCTGAAATCAGGTCGAGCTGTTCCTCGAGGCTGGCGGTGAAGCCATACTCGACATAGCGATTGAAGAAGCTCTCGAGAAAGGCCGTGACGATGCGACCACGATCCTCGGGGATCAGCATGCGCTTTTCGAGCCGCACGTAGCTGCGGTCCTGCAGCACCGAGATCGTCGCGGCGTAGGTGGACGGGCGGCCGATGCCGATCTCTTCCATCTTCTTGATCAGGCTGGCTTCTGAATAGCGCGGCGGCGGCTGCGTGAAGTGTTGCTCGATCAGCGCCTGTTCCAGCTTCGGCCGGTCGCCCACATTGAGCGGCGGCAACTCGCGGCTATCCTCGTCTTCTTCGGCGTTGGGATCGCGATCTTCCTTGGCTTCGACGCCGTAGAGCGCGAGGAAGCCGGGGAAGGTAACGACGGAGCCGACGGCGCGCAGCGTGATGTCGCGGCTGGTGGCGAACACCGAGATATCGGCCGTCGTGCGCTCGATTTCGGCCGAACGCATCTGGCTGGCGAGCGTGCGCTTCCAGATGAGCTCATAGAGGCGGTGCTTGTCCGGGTCGCCGCGCAGTGTGTCGGGGTGACGGAACATGTCGGTGGGGCGGATGGCCTCGTGCGCTTCCTGCGCGTTCTTGGCCTTGGTCGAATAGATGCGGGCCTTCTCGGGCAGGTAGTCGGCGCCAAAGTTCTTCACGATGGCGCGACGGGCCTGGTCGATGCCTTCCGGCGCCATCTGCACGGCGTCGGTTCGCATATAGGTGATGATGCCGTCCTCATAGAGGCGCTGCGCGATCTGCATGGTGCGCGCCGGAGCAAAGCCGAGACGCGAGGACGCATCCTGCTGCAGGCTCGAGGTGCTGAACGGTGCATAGGGATTGCGCTTGGTGGGCTTCTTGTCGACGGCGGTAACGGAGAACGTGCCGGCTTCGATTGCGGCCTTCAGCGCCTCGGCCTCGGGGCCGGTGCCCACGTCGAGCTTGTCGGTCCTCTTGCCGTCCACCGAATAGAGCCGCGCCTCGAAGCTGCGGCCCTTCTCGTTGAGGCGCGCGCCGACGGACCAGTATTCCTGCGGGCGGAACTTCTCGATCTCGGACTCGCGGTCGCAGACGACACGCAGAGCCACCGACTGCACCCGGCCGGCCGAGCGCGAGCCCGGCAGCTTGCGCCACAGCACGGGGGAAAGGGTGAAGCCGACGAGATAATCAAGGGCGCGACGGGCGAGATAGGCATTGACCAACGGCTCGTCGATGTCGCGCGGATTGCGCATCGCCTCGGTAATCGCGTCCTTGGTGATGGCGTTGAAGACGACGCGCCTGACCGGTTTGTCCTTGACCAGCTTCTTCTGCTTGAGCACGTCGAGCACGTGCCACGAGATCGCTTCGCCTTCGCGGTCCGGGTCGGTAGCAAGGATCAGCTCGTCGGCATTCTTCAGCGCATTGCCGATATCGGTGAGGCGTTTCTTCGACGCAGCATCGACTTCCCAGCTCATCGCGAAGTCTTCGTCGGGCAGCACCGAACCGTCTTTGGCGGGCAGATCGCGAACGTGACCGAAGCTCGCGAGGACCTCATAGTCCTTGCCAAGATAGCCGCTGATCGTCTTGATCTTATTGGGACTTTCAACGATGACGAGCTTCATGAACAAGCTTTCAGGAGTGGCGTTCGAACGCGGCGCAACATGGTGAAGCGTCTAAGGGCTGTCAACCAGCCCGGAGGCGCCGCGCGGCATTCCCCCTATGGGGGAAGAAAGTTGGGTGACAACGCGGTGCGCGACAGAATGGGCGGGGCCGCGCCCATCACCCCGCGGCAATCATCTCGGGGGTCGGATCGGTCAGGGACGAAGCGCCACCAACTGGCCGCTTGACCACTCGACCCGCCCCTCGAGGTCGAGCTCCAGCAGCAGGGTCTGCACGCGGCTGATGGTGATGCCGGTGGACTTGATCACGTCGTCGACCGGGATCGGCGTGAGGCTCAGTGCTTCGATCAGACGGGCGCGCTCATCGCTCGACGGTGCCGCCGCCTCAGCCACCTCGCGCTCGGGCAGCCAGTCGGGCTCGAACAGGCTGCTGCGCGACGGGTCGGCTTCGCGCAGCGTCTCGATGATATCGGCGGCGCCGGTGATCAGCTTGGCGCCCTGCTGGATCAGCGCATTGCCGCCTTCGGCACGCGGATCGAGCGGTGAGCCGGGGACGGCGAAGACTTCGCGATTCTGTTCCAGCGCCAGCCGGGCGGTGATCAGCGAGCCGGAGCGCTTCGCCGCCTCGACGACCACCGTGCCGAGCGAGAGGCCGGAGACGAGGCGGTTGCGGCGCGGGAAGTCGCGCGCCCGCGGCTCCCAGCCGAGCGGCATCTCGGTGAGCAGCGCACCGCCGTTCTCGACGATCTGGTGCGCCAGCGAGATGTTCTCGCTGGGATAGATATGATTGAGGCCGCCAGCCAGCACCGCCACGGTGCCGGTGCGGAGCGCGGCCCGGTGGGCCGCCGTGTCGATGCCGCGGGCGAGGCCGGAGACCACGGTGTAGCGCGCCCCGCCCAGATCGACCGCCAGCATCTGCGCGAACTTCTGTCCCGCGGTAGAGGCGTTGCGGGCACCGACGATGGCGACGCTGTGCCCCCAGTCGAGATTGTGGCCGCCGGCGATGGTGACCAGCGGTGGCGCGCCGGAGATATAGCGGAGCAGCGGCGGGTAGTCGGGTTCGCTCGAGCCGACGAAACGGCCACCGAGCCGCTCGGTCGCGACGATCTCATCCTCGGCCTCTGCAATCGAGGGAATGCGGGCCGGGGTGCCAAGGCGCTTGAGCAGGTCAGGCAGGCCGGCCAATGCGGCTTCGGCCGAGCCTTCGCGGTTGATCAACTGGCGGAAGGTCTGCGGCCCGATATTGTCGGTGCGGATGAGCCGCAGCCACGCAGTGCGTTGCGACGGCGTCAGTACGATGCCGTCACGCGCCATAGCTCAGGCCTTGGGCTTTTCCGAGCCGATCTTTGGCTCCGTGCCGTTCCACAGCCGGCGGATGTTCTGCCAGTGCTTGAAATACAGCACGAAGCTGAGCAGCGCGCAGGCAGCGGCGAAGGTGAACCCTTGCATGTCGGTGCCGGCAAGGGTGTAGGCGAAGATCGGGGCCGTCGCGGCGGCAGTGAGCGCTGCGAGCGAGGAGAAACGGCGGGCGACGGCGATCAGCAGCCATACCGCGCAGAAGATCAGCCCGACCACCCAGTTCCAGGCGAGCAAGACGCCGATATAGGTGGCGACACCCTTGCCGCCCTTGAACCCGAGCCAGACCGGAAAGACGTGGCCGAAGAACGCACCGATACCGGCGCCGTAGACGATGAACTCGGCCTGTAACGGCTCGGCGCCAGGCACGAGGAAGTAGCGCGCCAGCAGCACCGCAGCAGCGCCCTTGCCGGCATCGAGCAGCAGCGTGGCGGCAGCGAGCCAGCGGTTGCCGGTGCGCAGTACATTGGTGGCGCCGATATTGCCCGAGCCGACGGCGCGGATGTCGATACCGACGGCGCGCGTCAGCAACAGGCCAAACGAGATCGAGCCGAGGAGATACCCCAGTACAGTCGCGATCAGGAAGTTCATGCGTTGGCCCCCTCAGCGGTAGCAGCATGGCTGAAGACCAGGCGGCCTGCAACGAACGTATGCATCACGGCGCCCTGCATGCGGGCGCCCTCGAAGGCCGAGTTGCGTGAGCGTGAACGCAGCGCCGTCTCCTTGACCACCCAGGGAAACTCTGGATCGAAGATGATCAGGTCGGCCGGCGCCCCGACCGCGAGGCGGCCGGACGCCAGGCCCAGCACTTCGGCCGGCCGGTTGGTCATGGCGCGCAGCAGGGTGATGAGCGGCACGTCGCCGGAGTGCACGAGGCGGAGCGCTGCGGCCAATAGGGTCTCGAGCCCGATGGCGCCGTCCGAGGCCTCGGCGAAGGGCTGGCGCTTCACCTCGGTGTCCTGCGGGTCGTGACCCGAATGGATGGTGTCGATGGCGCCCGAGTTCAGCCCGTCGATGACGGCGCGGCGATCGTCCTCGGAGCGAAGCGGCGGCGACAGCTTGAAGAACGAGCGGTAAGGCGCGACGTCGTTCTCGTTGAGCGAGAGGTTGTTGATCGAGACACCGGCGGAGACAGTGGAGAGCCGCCGCTTGGCCAGCGCCAGCTGCTCCACGGCCGCCTCGGTCGACACCTGCGCCGCGTGATAGCGGACGCCGGTAAGGGCAGCGAGTTGCAGGTCGCGGGCGAGCGGGATGGTCTCGGCTTCGACCGGGATACCCTTGAGGCCGGAGATGGTCGCCAGCGCGCTCTCGTTCATCACACCGTCGCCGATCAGCGAGCGCTCCGCCACGTGGTGGATGACTGGCAGGTCGAAATTGCGGGCATAGGTGAAGGCGGCGCGCAGCAGCCCAGCCGACTGGATCGACTCGCGACCGTCGGTGAGCGCCACCGCACCGGCTTCTTTCAGGAGGCCAAACTCGGTGATCTCCTCGCCCCTGAGACCGCGGGTGATGGCGGCTGCCGGCAGGATGTTGACCGATGCCTTGGCCCCGGCGCGCCGCAGGATGAAATCGACCAGCGCCCCATCGTCGATCACCGGCGTGGTGTCGGGCATCAAGACGAAGCTGGTGACACCGCCGGCTGCAGCGGCCTCAGCCGCGCTGGCGAGAGTCTCGCGGTACTCGTGGCCGGGCTCACCGGTGAACACGCGCATGTCGATGAGGCCAGGCGCGACGACGAGGCCGCGGGCATCATAGGTCTCGGCGCCGTCGGGAATGCCCTGCGGCGCGCCGTTGGTGATGCCGGTGATCCTGCCGTTCTCCAGCAGCACCGCGCCAGGGGCGTCGTGGTTGGTGGCGGGGTCGACGATGCGGGCATTGGCAATGACGATGGGCTTGCTCATTGCGCAGCCTCCCGGTCGGCGAGGAGGGCATCGAGCACGGCCATCCGCACCGCGACACCCATTTCGACCTGCTCGGTGATCACCGAACGCGGACCGTCGGCGATGGCCGGATCGATCTCGACGCCGCGGTTCATCGGGCCGGGGTGCATGACGATGGCATCAGGCTTGGCGTAGCCGAGCTTTTCCTCATCGAGGCCGTAGAAGTGGTAGTACTCGCGCACCGAGGGGATCATCCGCCCATTGGCGCGCTCGTGCTGCAGGCGCAGCATCATCACCACGTCGGCGCCTTCGAGTCCCTGACGCATGTCGGTGAACACTTCGGTCGCCAGCGTCTCGATGCCCCTCGGGAGCAGCGTGCGCGGCGCGACCACCCGGGTGCGGGCCTGCATGGCGCCGAGCAGCAGCAGGTTGGAGCGGGCAACGCGCGAGTTGGCGATGTCGCCGCAGATGGCGACGGTGAGCCCGGCCAGCCGCCCCTTATGCTGGCGCATGGTGAGCGCATCGAGCAGTGCCTGCGTCGGGTGCTCGTGCGCGCCGTCGCCGGCATTGATTACCGAGCAGCCGACCTTCTGGCTGAGCAGCTCCACTGCACCGGACGCGCCGTGGCGCACGATGATCACATCGGGTCGCATGGCGTTGAGCGTCGCCGCCGTATCGATCAGCGTCTCGCCCTTGGCGACCGACGAGGTCTTCACCGACATGTTGGTGACCTGCGCGCCGAGCCGCTTGCCGGCGATCTCGAAGCTCGACTGGGTGCGCGTCGAGTTCTCGAAGAACAGGTTGATCTGTGTCTTGCCCGAGAGCGTCGGCAGGATCTTCCGCTCCTGTCGCGAGATCGGGATCATGGCCTCGGCCCGATCCAGCAGATCAACGATCTCGTACTGGTTGAGCTGGCTGATACCGAGAAGATGACGATGACGGAAAGCGGGTCTCGCGACCCCCTGGCCGCCGGTACCCGATGCTGGCGAGGAAGTAGCCATGCCGCTCCGTTCCGAATGTTCGCGGGGGTCTAACCCGTAGGGTTCGGACTCGCAAGCCGCTCGGTCGATTATCCCCGTCGCAGCCGCCGCTCGAAAACCTTCATGGGCGGCGGAGCCGCTCCAGAGCTCCCTGCAGGATGTAGCTCGCCGCCAGCTTGTCGACCACCTCGGCGCGCTTGTCGCGGCGCATATCCGCCTCGATCAGCGTGCGGGTGACGGCCGCTGTCGAAAGCCGTTCATCCCAGAACACGATGGGGATGGTGATCTTGGCGGCGAGGTTGCGGGCAAAGGCGCGGGTCGACTGGACGCGCGGTCCTTCAGAGCCATCCATGTTGAGCGGCAGCCCCAGCACGATGCCGACTGCGTCGTTCTCCGCGATCAGTTCCTGCAGCCGGATCGCATCCTGGGTGAACTTCAGCCGTCTGATGGTCTCGAGCGGCGTCGCCGAGTAGCGCATGCCGTCCGAAATCGCCACGCCGATCGTCTTGGTGCCGAGGTCGAGGCCCAGCAACTTGCCGGTCGGTGGAAGGGCGGTGAGGTCGTTCTCGGTTGGCATAATCGCGGTCAATCACTATGATTAGGTTTGATTGGAGACGATTGCCATGAGCACCCGAGTCCTGACGGCACATATCCCTGAGGAACTGGCGGAGAAAGTAGACCGCTACGCCGAATCCATGGAGCGCTCCCGAGCCTGGATCGTCAAGCAGGCGCTTTCCAACTGGGTGGACTGGGAGGAACAGAAGCTCCAGATGACGCTTGACGCCTTGGATGCGGCCGACCGCGGCGAACTGGTTGACGACGACGCAGTCAGGTTGTGGATCGAGAGTCTTGACACGGATAACCCGCTGCCGCTGCCGTCGTCGAAGAAATGAGGCTGCTGTGGACTGACGCTGCGCTTGCGGACCTTCGGCGGTTCTACGCGTTCCTGGCCCCCGTAAATCGTAACGCAGCAAAGCGATCTGTTGCCGCTATTCGCGCCGCCGTTGGCAAGGCGATTGAACGACCGCGCATCGGTGAACGCGTCGAGGACGTGAGAGGGCGCGAGGTCAGGAAACTGTACGTCGATCAATTCGAACTCCGCTACGAAGTAACACCGGATTGTATCCGCGTGCTCCGCGTCTGGCACATGCGCGAAGAACGATGAAACTCACCTGGTTCGGTGGCACCACCATCCGCGTTCACATCGGCGGCAAGATCCTGGTGGCTGATCCCACGGGGGTCAGCGGCGTCGATCCGGAGGAGCTGGTGTCGGGCGCCGACGTGACGTTTGCGCTCGATGGCAGCCTGCCCGAGATCGATCCGGTGCTGTGGCAGCCCGGGCGGCCGGGCTCAATGCTCGATGAAGATGTGCTGGGCGAGGTGACGACGCATGGCCTCGCAGGCGGCGCGCTTATCGCCGCCGTCGGCGAGGCCCCGCTGCTGCTGCTGTCCCAGGCTGTGCCCAAGGCTGGGCGCTGGGCTCGTGACGCCGTCATTGTGGTGTTCGGCACCGAGGGCGACCGGCTGGCGGCAGATGCACTCGATGCACTTGGGCCACGGCTGATTGCGGTCGCGGGGCCCGACGCGGTGGTTGAGCGCACGTTCGCGGCGCTGCGCGACCGGCTCGACGGCACGGGGTTGGTGGCGCTCGAGGCCGGCATGGCGTTGGAAGTTTGATGGCGCCCATCAACGCTTTTCGTTGTTCTTCGCGCGCTTCCATTGCTAGAACGCCGGAAATCGTGACCTTCGGAGTGCCCCCATGTCGGTAGATGCCGCCACCGTGAAGCGTATTGGCCGCCTGGCCCGCATTCGCATCGAGGAGGGCGAAGTCGAGACCTATCGCAACGAGCTCAACACCATTCTGGGTTTCGTCGAGCAACTGGGCGAGGTCGATGTGAGCGGTGTCGAGCCGATGACCTCGGTAATGCCGATGACGCTACGCCGCCGCGAGGACAAGGTCACCGATGGCGGCTACCCTGACAAGATCGTCGCCAACGCACCGCTGACGGAAGACAACTTCTTCATGGTGCCCAAGGTCGTCGAGTAACTGATATGACCGTCACCATCGCCGTCGAGACGCCGCTGCAGGATGATGTCCGCGGGCTGGTCGAGGAACTCAACGCGCACCTGCTTCCGCTGTCGCCGCTGGAATTCCAGTTCAAGATGACGGTCGAGCAGATGGCCGGCGCCGACACCACCGTATTCGTGGCGCGCAACGCGGTCGGCGAGGCCGTCGGTTGCGGTGCGTTGAAGGCGATCTCGGCCACCGAGGGCGAGGTGAAGCGCATGTACACCCGTCCGTCGGTGCGCGGTCAGCGGGTGGGCTCGGCGCTCTTGGCGGCGATCACCGAACTGGCGGGTTCCAAGGGTATCTCGCACCTGATGCTCGAGACCGGCACCGGCCCGGGCATGTCGGAAGCGCACCGGCTCTACACCAATGCGGGTTTCACCGTGCGCGGGCCGTTCCTCGATTATCCCGACAGTGAATGGTCGGCCTTCTTCGAGAAGCACATCGGGCAACCCGCCGTCGCCTGATCCGATGCGCGTTCCGAATGTTGCGGTAATCGCTACGCCGCTATAGGAACGGCGGTCGACATTCCCCCGCGTCCTTTCCCCGCGAGCCAAGCCTTTGACCGACCTTACCCGCCTGACCCTCGCTGCCGCCCGTGCTGGCCTTAAGGCCAGGGAGTTCACCTCGAGCGAACTCACCGGCGCCTACCTGAACGCCATTGAGGGCGGCAACGCCAAGCTCAACGCCTATGTAGCGGTGACTGCCGAGCAGGCCCAGGCGCAGGCCAAGGCGAGTGATGCCAAGCTCGCGGCCGGGCAGGGCGGTCCGCTCGAGGGCATTCCGCTCGGCATCAAGGACCTGTTCGCCACCAAGGGTGTGCACACGCAGGCGGCGAGCCACATCCTCGACAGCTTCAAGCCGGAATACGAATCGAGCGTCACCAGCAACCTGTGGCGCGATGGCGCCGTGATGCTGGGCAAGCTCAACATGGATGAGTTCGCCATGGGTTCGTCCAACGAGACGAGCTACTACGGCCCGGTGATCAACCCGTGGCGGGCGAACAACTCCAACGCGCAACTGGTGCCCGGTGGTTCGTCCGGCGGCTCGGCGGCGGCGGTTTCGGGGTGGCTCTGCGCCGCGGCGACGGCCACCGATACCGGCGGCTCGATCCGCCAGCCGGCGGCGCTGACCGGCACCGTCGGCATCAAGCCGACCTATGGCCGCTGCTCGCGCTGGGGTGTGGTGGCGTTCGCCTCCTCGCTCGACCAGGCCGGACCGATCGCCCGCACCGTTGAGGACGCGGCGATCATGATGACCTCGATGTCGGGGTTCGATTCGAGGGATTCGACCAGCGTCGACCTCGCCGTGCCGGATTTCGCGGCGGCGGTGGAGCGCGGCGTCAAGGGTCTCGTCATCGGCATTCCGCGCGAGTATCGCATGGACGGCATGCCTGCCGAGATCGAGGCGCTGTGGCAGCAGGGCATCGCCTGGCTGAAGGCCGAGGGCGCGACGGTGCGCGACATCTCGCTGCCGCACACCAAATATGCGCTGCCCGCCTACTACATCGTGGCGCCGGCCGAGGCCTCCTCGAACCTTGCCCGCTATGATGGGGTGAAATACGGCCTGCGTGACACCGGCAAGGACATCACCGACCTCTACGAGCTGACCCGCGCCGACGGCTTCGGCCGCGAGGTGAAGCGCCGCATCATGATCGGCACCTATGTGCTGTCGGCTGGCTATTATGACGCCTACTACGTCCAGGCGCAGAAGGTCCGCACACTGATCAAGCGCGATTTCGAGATCGTCTTCAACGACGGCGTCGACGCCATCCTGACCCCGGCGACACCGTCGGCGGCATTCGGTATCGGCGACGAGGACATGAAGGCCGATCCGGTCAAGATGTACCTCAACGACGTGTTCACGGTGACCGTGAACATGGCCGGCCTGCCGGGAATCGCGGTGCCGGCCGGCAAGGACGGCGCGGGCCTGCCGCTCGGATTGCAGCTGATCGGCAAGCCGTTCGACGAGGAAACGCTGTTCGCCGCGGGCCGCGTCATCGAGCGTTCGGCCGGCATCGACTTCAGCCCTGACAAGTGGTGGTGATCGGAAACCGCTTGAACCATAGCGGTTTCGGCACTATTTGCCGCCCATGCGCAAATTGAGACTTGTCGAACTCCCGGCCAAACCGGTGGTTTCGTTTCAGAGGATTGGCTCCATGGCCGATGTGTTCACGACCCTAGACTGGTCGGCCCCGCCCAAGGATATGTCCAAGCCCCTGCAGGCTTTGTGGTGGATGAAGAAGGGCGAGCTGCGCGTCGGCCCCGAGTGGGAAGAAGCGCATCGTATCGTCCAGGCGATGGAAGGCACCTTCGAGTTCGACTGGGTGCATGCGCTGCTGCACTGGATCGAAGCCGACATGGGCAATGCCGACTACTGGTATCGCCGCGCCGGCCGCAAGCGAGCCACCGCCAGCGTTTCCGCCGAGTGGGAACACATCGCCCGCGAACTGAGCGGCGTCACGCAGCACTAAGCGCGACAGACGACGGCCCCATTGCAGGAGAGCCCCGGAGCTGATCCGGGGCTCTCTGCGTATTCAGCGGTTGTCGAACTCGCTGCGGGCGAGCTCGAGGCCGCGTCTGGTGATGCGGTAGGGATGCCCATTGCTGGAGGCGATCGCCTTCTTGGCCCTTAGCTTCTTGAACAGCGGGAGGCTGCATTGCTGCATCAGCCAGCCATCGCGGTTGAAACACTCGACGCCGATGAGTTTGCCATTGTCGGATTTGAGCGCGACGATCTTGCCGCCCTGTGCGAGGACGTGCAGCACCCGCTGCTCGTGGCGGGAAATATCCATGAGAAATCTAGCCTGAGGATGCGTGGAAAAGGGCCGCAGCCAGCATCTCGCCTGGCAGCTGCCTGGTTCCAGAAACCCCGTCGCAGACACATCGCCGGCCCAAAGGGCTCAGCGGGCGGACGGGGTATTACGCAATCTCAACTTTGCTAGACATAGGGCAGTCCACTTTTTGACGGCGCCGCGATATCGCCGAGCCGCTGAACGGCGGATGAATAGCCGCACAACGGCGCCTAGACCAGTGGTCGGTTGCAAACAGTGGCGCGGCGGTGCAAACCAGCAACTCTTTCCTTATCCGCCGAGTGCCTCCCGTGACCAAAGCCCCCGCCGAATGCCAGACCAAGGAAGATGTGCGCGCCGAGATCGACCGGATCGATCAGGCCCTCTTAAGCCTGCTCGCCGAGCGGCACGGCTATGTGACGCGCATGGCGGAGATCAAGACCGACCCGCACGAGGCCTATGACCCGACCCGCATCGAGGCGATTATCGCCAAGCAGCGCCAGCGCGCCGAGGAGCTCGACCTCGACGAGGATCAGGCGGAGTTGATCTGGCGCACGCTGATCAACTGGAATGTGAACTACGAAAAGGGCATTATCGCTGCACGCAAGCGCCACGGCTGAGATAGCGTGGGCGGAGTGGAGGCTTCGATGACGTCGCCGGAGATCACGATCCGCAAGGCTGTGGCGAGCGAGGCAGAACGTCTTGCCGACATCGCGCTGCTCGCGTGGGAACGCGACCTGCAGCCCTTCCTCAGCGGTGAGGCGGCAAGCCGGGCGAACGAGAAGCGCCGGCTCGGTATCGCCGTGCACGAGCTGCTCGATCGCACGATCGTTGCTGAAATCGACGGCTCGCCGGTCGGCTGGTGCGCCCGGGCGCGCAGCCGTCCCTATATTCCCTACCTGTTCGTCACGCCGTCGCTGCAGAACCAGGGCATCGGCACGCTGCTGCTCCGCCGCATGGAATCGATCATCGAGCTCGAGGGCGCCGACAAGGTGCAGCTCGATACGCTGAGCGACAATGTGCGGGCGGTGAACTTCTACCAGCATCAGGGCTACCGCATCCTGGTGCTGAAGCGCGAAGGCGCCACTGGCAGTGACCCGCAAACCAGCGTCCGGCTGGAAAAACGCCTCTCCCCCTATCGTGGTCCGCTGAACGACGACGAATGAGGCGGATCCTGCTGACCGGGATGTCAGCCACCGGCAAATCGACCATCACGGCGGCAATTGCCGCCCGCGGCTACAAGGCTGTCGATCTCGATTCCGATGCCTGGTCGCACTGGGTCGACGTCGTCGAGGATAACGCGCCGGGAACGCCGGTCGAGGCCGGACGCGACTGGGTCTGGCGCGACGACCGCGTCGGAAAGCTGCTGGCGGAGGAGGGCGCCGACATCCTGGTGATCAGCGGCTGTTCGCCCAACCAGGGGCAGTTCTACCCGCAACTCGATGCAGTGGTGCTGCTGAGCGCGCCCGAGCCCGTCGTGGCGATGCGGCTCGCGGCCCGAACGGGCAACAGTTACGGCAAAGGTGTGGGTGAGACGGAGCGTGTTCTCGAACTGATCCGTGAGGTGGAGCCGATCCTGCGGGATGGTGCGACTCACGAGATCGATACCAGCGGCGCCTTCGACGACGTGCTGGACGCCGTGCTCCGCGTCGTCGATCCGCGCTCGTGACGGTTCGGAGAGCCGGTTCCGGGCAATCGCAGAGCCATCGCGCTCTGTCAGCGGCATGGATTTGCCGAAGTTTGGCGCGCAGAGAAGTTTTCTGCAGCGCTCGGCTATGCCATAGACAAAGTCGGAATGAACAAGAGCCTTAGCCCATGACCCTTATCGATACTCGCACGCCCAACCCCAAGAGCTTCATCCAGGGAGCAACCGGGGACTGGGAGATCGTCATCGGCATGGAAGTGCATGCGCAGGTGACCTCGGAGAGCAAGCTGTTCTCGGGCTCGTCGACCGAATTTGGCTCGCCGCCGAACTCCAATGTCAGCTTCGTCGACGCGGCGATGCCCGGCATGCTGCCGGTGATCAACGACGAGTGCGTGCGTCAGGCGGTGCGGACGGGGCTCGGGCTGAAGGCCAAGATCAACAAGCGCTCGATCTTCGACCGGAAAAACTACTTCTATCCGGACCTGCCGCAGGGCTACCAGATTTCCCAGTTCAAGGACCCGATCGTCGGCGAGGGCTCGGTGTTCCTCGACATGGGCGGCGAGCGGATCGAGATCGGCATCGAACGGCTGCACCTCGAGCAGGATGCCGGCAAGTCGATCCACGACCAGCACCCTTCCATGAGCTTCGTCGACCTGAACCGCTCGGGCGTGGCGCTGATGGAGATCGTTTCGAAGCCTGACCTGCGCAACTCGGAAGAGGCCAAGATCTACCTCGGCAAGCTGCGCAGCATCCTGCGCTACCTCGGCACCTGCGATGGCAACATGGAGCAGGGCTCGATGCGCGCCGACATCAACGTCTCGGTGCGCAAGCCCGGCGGCGAGTTTGGCACGCGCTGCGAGATCAAGAACGTCAACTCGATCCGCTTCGCCGGCCAGGCCATCGAGTTCGAGGCGCGCCGCCAGATCGATATCCTCGAGGCCGGCGGCTCGATCGACCAGGAGACTCGGCTCTACGACCCCAAGACCGGCGAGACGCGCTCGATGCGTTCGAAGGAAGAAGCGCACGACTACCGCTACTTCCCCGATCCGGACCTGCTGCCGCTGGAGTTCGACCAGGCCTTCATCGACGATCTGGCGCAGCATTTGCCGGAACTGCCCGATGAGAAGGAAGCGCGCTTCGTTTCCGAGTACGGCGTGACGCCCTACGACGCGATGGTGCTGACACTGGAGCGCGAGACGGCCGACTATTACGAGGCCGCGGTGAAGTTCGGCAGCACCAAACGCGACGGCAAGGCGGTGGCCAACCTCGTCACCGGCGATATCGCAGCCTATGCCAACAGCCAGGGTCTCTCGGCCTTTGAGACGCATATCAAGCCATATCAGATCGCCGGCATCGTCGATCTCGTGGCAGCCGGGACCATTTCGTCCAAGGGCGCCAAGGACCTGCTGCAGGTGATCATCGCCGAGGAGCCCGAGGGCGAGCCGGCCGATCTCGTCGAGCGGCGCGGCATGAAGCAGGTGACCGACCTCGGCGCCATCGAGAAGGTGGTCGACGAGATCATCGCCGCCAACCCGGACCAGGTGGCCAAGGTACAGGCGAAGCCCACTTTGATCGGCTGGTTCGTCGGACAGGCGATGAAGGCCTCGGGTGGCAAGGCCAACCCGCAGGCGCTGAACGAGATTCTGAAAAGGAAACTCGGGCTCGAATAGGAGGGGCGATGGCTAGCGGATACTGGGTCGTCAATCTCGAGGTCACCGACCCCGAGGTCTATAAGCAGTATCAGGCGTTCGTTCGGCCCTTCCTCGCCGCCAATGACGGCCGGTTCATCGTCCGTGGCGGTCAGCAAAGCGTCGTCGAGGGCACGGTCGGGCCTCGCGTCGTGGTTGTCGAGTTCCCCAGCTACGAGCACGCGCTGCGTGCCTACCACTCCCAGGAATACCAGCAGGGCATGCAGGCCCGCCTCGGCGCGAGTTCCGCCAATTTCGCCATCGTCGAAGGGTTTGACGGCTGATCCGCTGTGGGATCGCTACGAAGCCGTTTCGGAACCCTCGCCGTCGCAGACCGTTGACGAAAACCACCCCGTCTACGGAGGCAGCCATGTCGGTGCTCAATCGTGTTCTGTTCAATGTCCTCTGCAAGGACCTCGCTGACAGCACCAGGTTCTACAAGGAGCTGTTCGGGCTCGAGACGATCTATGACAGCGACTGGTTCGTCGTGCTCACCCCCAAGGGCCAGGCGAACGTCCAGATTGGGCTGATCGACCAGATGAGCCAGTTCACGCCGCGCCATGCCTGGGGCATGCACGAGGGAACCTACCTCACCTTCGAGGTCGATGACGTGTTCGAGGTGCTCGACCGCGCCCGGGCCATGGGCGCCGACGTGGTGTCGGAGGCTATTGCGCTGGACTATGGCCAGACCCGCGGGCTGATCCGCGACCTCAACGGCATGGTGATCGATGTGTCGACGCCAACCGCGCAACTCGCCATGCGCGAGGACGTGGTCATCGAGGACGTCGGTCGCGATACCGCCATCGACCAGCAGCAACCTGGAGACCGCGACGCCATCTCCAGGCCGGTCTGGTAGCTCAGACGGGCTTACCCACCGTCATCGCGGCGCGAAACTCCGGATCGGGGTCGAGCCAGGTGGATTCCGGCATCGCGCCGACGGCATCGAAATAGCGGCTCATGAAGCTGCGATAGGCGGCGCAGAACGCTATGTCGGCGATCTCGCGATCAGTGAAGCCGTGCTTACGCAGCGCCTCGATGTCGCCCTCGGTGATGAGGCTGGCGTCACGCGCGACCTGCTCGGCATAGGCCAGCATGGCCACGGTCTTCGCCGCGAGGCCGGCGCTGCGGAAATCGTGCTGGATGGCGAGCACCTTCTCCTTCGAGCCCAGGTCGCTGACCAGCAGCTTGGCGTAGACATGCGAGCAATAGCTCGAGGGAATCTGCTTGGCTGCGACCAGCGTGATCAGCCGCCAGCTGACCAGCCCGAGCGAGAAGTTGTTCCGCGCCGCATGCAGCAGGTGCTCGACCATCGGGGCGATGTGCGGCAGGGCGGTCCAGCATTTGGTGCCTTCCATCACGAAGCCCAGCGCCGCCGCTTCGGTCTGGTAGATATCGGCAATGGCGCCGGTCGCGTCTTTCTCGTCGATGGTTCCGATGAACACCGGTGGCCTCCTCAGGTCATATGATGACTAGGGGTGGAGCAGGTCACCTGAACCGTGGCTGAACGCTAGTCGGTATGGCTGAGGATGTTCACCAGGCGCCCAAACGGATCGCGGACATAGAAGCGACGGACGCCCCATGGTTCGTCGACAGGGCCGTACTCAACGGCAAATCCGGCGGCGCGAATCTTGGCGAAGGTAGCCTCGAGATCATCTACCTCGATCGAGAGATCCGGCACCGGCGTGCCGGATCCACCCTCACCGGCGACGCTTACCTGCACGCTCATCTGCGCCGACGAGCCATAGGTGACGATCCAGCCGTGATCCATCAGCTGGTCCAGCCCGAGCACATCGCCGTAGAACCGCTTGGCGGCAGACAGGTCGTCGGCCGCGATGTTTGCGACGATGCGCTTGACTGTCACGCCGGCGCCTTGCGCCAGCCCTTGACCAGCCGGCCGTCGATGAAAACGAGACCGAGGAAGATCACGATGATGCCGAGGATGTGGATCAGCTCGAAGCGTTCGTGGAGGATCAGCACGCCGAGCAGGATCGCCGAAATCGGCGTGATGAAGGTGTTGAGCGACAGGTTGGTGGCGCCGACCCGCGGCAACAGCCAGTAGACCAGGAGGAAGCTGAAGCTGGTCGAGAACACCGAGATGCCGAACAGTGCGCCCCAGGTCTCGGGGCGGGTGATGATCGGGATGCCGGAGAAGAACAGCGCGATGGGAACCGAGATCAGCGCGGCGCCGGTGAGCGAGGCCGAGGCCACGGCATAGGGCTCCACCTTGGCGAAGCGGCGGGCATAGTTGAGGGTCAGCGCGTAGCAGAGCGTCGCGATGAACGCGGCGAGGAGGCCGATGATCTGGGCCGAGGCGCCGACGCCGAGCGAGGGCAGGGCGAGGATCACCGCGCCGGCAAAGCCGATGGCGACGCCGGCCACCTTATTCCAGCTGGCTTTCTCACCACCCGGCCAGAGCTGGGAGACGATCACCGTGGTCATCGGGGTCATGCCGTTGATGACGCCGACGATCGAGCTCGCGACGGTCTGCTCTGCGAACGGGAACAGCGCGAAAGGGATGGCGTAATTGAGGATGCCGAGGATGAGGAACTGCCAGTAGAGGTTCGGATCGGTCGGCAGTTTCTTGCGGGTAGCGAAGAACACCAGCCAGCAGATGGCGGCGCCGATGCTGACCCGTCCGGCGGCTACCCAGAGCGGGCTGATCTCGCGGATCAGGATCGCGTTGAACAGGAACGAACAGCCCCAGACGGCGCCGAGCAGGATGATGAGCAGCCAGTATTGCAGTTTCATCGGTACGGCTCCTTCAGACTTCGACCTTGAAGCCGAGTTCGATATCAACGGCGGCCTTGCCACCCAGCCCCCAGTTCTCGCGCGGCACGTCGTGCAGCACAACCTTTAGATCGGACGGAGCAATGCCGAAGACGCCGAGCTCGCTGACCAGCGCGGCATAGAGCCGGCGCTTGGCGTCCACCGAGCGGCCGCTGAACATCGTGATCTCAAGAACGGTGTAGTTGACACTCTTGCCGTCGGGCGGCGCGAAGGCATGCGCGGGATATTCGATGATCCGGATGTCACGATCCTGCTCCGGGATGCGGATGCCCTCGACCAGCGCGCGCTGCACCGCGGCGATCAGCGCCGCATGGCGATCGCCGATCCAGCCGGCGCGGGTTTCAAGTCGTGTCGATGGCATCGGGTATCCTCGAGAAGGCCGGAACATGGACCACAAAGCAGAGTCGCGTCGAACCGATTTTGACGATGGGTCCGATCGATTCCCGTGATGGCAGCGTTTCGTCCACCTCTGGTCTCGGCGGCGCCCGTACCTACATAGCCGGCGGATGGAGGGCCGCCAGCATGACATTGAGACTGATGGGCGCCAACCCGTGCGTGACGCTCTACGACGGAGGCAGGGCCACTGCTTACGCCTCGGTTTGGCGGGTGGACTGGTCGCTGCGCGGCAAGGGACACGCCCTCGTGCTCGGGACGCCGCAGTGCACCCGCATCATCGGACCTGATCGCGAACTCGGGGCGTGGCTCGGTGCGGAGTTCAATCGACACATCAGGAGCGTCAGTGCCGGCATTGCCTGGCGCGAGCCGGAATTCACGTTGGCGCCGGTTCGCTTCGAGCTCGACCTCGATACTGGTTTGCGGGCATCGGCCGGCGACGTGACGGTGGAGATATCCGGGCCGATCGAACGCTATCTCACCCGCAAGGACGACTACGACCTCGGGGGCACGCCCAACATCCTCTCCACCGTGTGGATCCCTTGCCGCGACGGCTCGATCAGCGTCGGTGGCAGCCCACTGGCTGGTGCCATCAAGCTCGACGAGGCGCAGCCGCTGTCGAGTGCCTTCATTGCCGAGGCCGAAGTGTGGTGCACGGCGGACCACCCGAGGAAGTAATAGGCTTGCGATGGTCCCTCGAACGGAGATATGTTAGTACTTACATATATCGTTGCAGGAGCCAGGAATGACCTATCTCGGCGATATGGGGCTGCTCTCGCTGGGCAGCCAGCTCAAGGCGATCAGCGACCAGCTCTACGCCATGGCCGATGAGGTCTACGGACGGCACGGCATTGAGCTGCAGGCACGCTGGTTCCCGATTCTCCGACTGCTGCACGATCGCGGGCCGATGACGGTGGGCGAGATCGGGAGCGCGGTCGGCCAGACCCATTCCGCCATCAGCCAGCTGACCACGCGCCTGGTCCGCGACGGCTGGGTGAACACGGCGAGCGACGCCGGTGACCGCCGGACCCGACGGCTGACTCTGACGGCGAAGGCCGAGACCGCGCTGCAGACGGCCAAACCGCTGTGGCGCGCGATCCGCGACGCGCTGGAGGAGCGAGTCGCCGGCGCCGGGTTAGATCCGGCGACGCTGCTGGCCGGGCTGGAGCAGGTGGCGGCGCCGGGGCTGGCCGACCTCATCACGGCGAAGGCACGCGCCTACAGCCAGGAGACGGTGCGGATCGTGCCGCTCAGCCCGCAACTGCGCACGCATTTCTACCGGCTCAACGCCATCTGGCTGGAGCGCTACTTCGTGCTCGAGCCCTATGACATCGAGGTGATGTCGCACCCAGAGGCGATCGTCGAGCACGGTGGCGCGGTGCTGTTCGCACTGCTTGGCGATGCCGTAGTCGGGACCTGCGCCCTGAAGCAACATGCGCCCGGCGAGTACGAGCTGACCAAGATGGGGGTCGATCCCGCAGTGCAGGGCGTCGGCATTGGCAGGAAGCTGATCGAGGCGGCGATTACCGAGTTCGAGCGGCTCGGTGGCGCCGAGCTGTTCCTCGAGACCAATACGCGGCTCGAGTCGGCGATCCACCTCTACGAGCGGACCGGCTTCGAGCATCAGCCGGCGATCCGCGAAGGCTCGCCTTACGATCGGGCCAATGTCTACATGATCTGGCGCGGTCGCTCAGCGATTGCCGCTTGATCAGCCGGCGAAGCTGACTTCGCCGCGCGCCAACATGGCCAGTGCATCGGGGTAGGCAATGTGCTCCTCAACGAGGATGCGGGCGCCCAGCGTCTCCGCAGTGTCGCCGGGGAGGATCGGGACGCGGCGCTGCAGGATGGTGGGCCCTTCGTCCGTGCCCGCTGTGACGAAATGTACCGTGCAGCCGCTTTCGCTGTCGCCGGCGTCGAGCGCCTGCTGCTGCGGATGGAGGCCCTTGTGCAGTGGCAGCAGCGCGGGGTGAACGTTGAGCATCCGGCCCTGCCACTTCTCGGTGAACTCAGGCGTGAACAGGCGCATGAAGCCGGCGAGCGCGATGAAATCGGGCCGCCAGAGCTTCAGCACGTCCGACAAGGCCAGCTCGAACCCGGTACGGCTCGGATAGTCCTTATGCCAGCGCCAGGCCGTGGCGATGCCCTGGCCGGCGGCGATCTGCAGCCCGCCGGCATCCGGCTTGTTGGCGAACACGCCGACGATCTCAGCCGGATAGTCGGGCGCCTTGGCGGCCTCGATCAGCGCGGTCATGTTCGACCCGCGACCGGAAATCAGTATGGCGACACGCTTTTTCGGCTCAGTCACGGGGCGGGGCCTTTGCAGGAGGGTCGTAGAGGGCGAGTTCTTCAGCGCTTGGCCGTTCGAAGGCGCGCGCGGCATCTTCTAGCATGGCGCGATCGATCGGCGGTGATTCCCGGCCGCGCCTGGTAACGCGGTCGAGGAGCACGTCGATTGGGGCATCCATGTGGACAAGCTCGACGGCAGCGCCCAGCGCACGGGCGCCTTCGCGCAACGCGTCGCGCTCGGAACGGGCCCAGGTGCCCCACTCGATGATGGCCGTGCCGCCGAGTGCCAAAAGGCTCTGCGCCTGCTGCCATTGCAGCTGCTCGATGCCGGCACGCTTCGCCTCATCCCAGAGATTGATGCCGAGTGCATCCATCCAGTCGTCGGGCGAATAGCGGACGCCAGCGTGGCGCTCGGCCAGTTCGGTCGCGGCGGTGGTCTTGCCCGCGCCGGGCAGGCCGCAGACGATGATCAGGCGACCGCGGGTTGCAGCCATCAGAGCGCGAGCGCGCCTTCGAACGTCACCGGTTCACCGATGCGCGGCCGCAGCTCGCCGACGATCGCGGCAGTTTCACCAGCTGAGGCAAGATGTTCGACCAGTTTGCTCGCGTCCTGCTTCGACACGGCGCAAAGCATGCCGACGCCGCAGTTGAAGGTACGGAGCATCTCGCGCTCGTTCATGCCGCCGACCCGGGCCAGCCAGCCGAACACTTTCGGCACGGTGACCTTGTCGAGTTCGATATGGGCCGAAAGGCTGTCGGGCAGAACGCGCGGGATGTTGTCGATGAAGCCGCCGCCGGTGATGTGGGCCAGCGCCTTGATGGCGATGCCAGCCTTCAGCGCCGAGAGCAACGGTTTGACGTAGATGCGGGTGGGCACCAGCAGGGCGTCGCTGAGCGATTTGCCTGGCTCGAACGGGGCCGGCAGGTACCAGTCGATGCCCGAGACCTCGACGATCTTGCGGACCAGCGAATAGCCGTTGGAATGGACGCCCGACGAGGCGATGGCGACGAGCACGTCGCCGGCCTCGACATCCTCTCGCGGCAGCAGCGTACCGCGCTCGGCGGCGCCGACCGCAAAGCCTGCGAGGTCATAGTCCTTGCCCGAATACATCCCCGGCATCTCGGCCGTCTCGCCGCCGATCAGCGCACAGCCGGCGATGCGGCAGCCCTCGGCGATACCTTCGACAATGGCGGCGCCGGTCGCGACATCCAGCTTGCCGGTGGCAAAGTAGTCGAGAAAGAACAGCGGCTCGGCGCCCTGCACGATGATGTCGTTGACGCACATGGCGACGAGGTCGATGCCGATGCTGCCATTATTGCCGGTTTCGATGGCGATCTTGAGCTTGGTGCCCACCCCGTCATTGGCCGCGACGAGGATCGGATCGGTGAAGCCGGCTGCCTTGAGGTCGAACAACCCACCAAAGCCACCGATTTCTGCATCGGCGCCGGGGCGGCGAGTGGAGCGGACTGCGGGCTTGATGGCCTCGACAAGCGCGTTGCCTGCGTCTATGTCGACGCCGGCCTGCTTGTACGAGAGCCCGTTTGATGGCACGTTTTGCGCGTCGGACATGGGCTGTTCGCCAGATTTTCAGGGGTAGCGGAATTGCCGAGCGCTGATAACCGCTCCACCTCAGTCACGCAAGAGACGCCCGGGACCTTGAGCCTAAGATATCAGGTAATGATCTGGGCTGGGCTGTTTGTTGCGGCCATCCTGCTGCTCTGGGTGTTCCGCTCGATCCTCTTGCCGTTCGTGGTCGGGCTGACGCTGGCCTACCTGCTCAATCCGGTGGTCAACTGGTTGCAAAAGCTTGGGATTGGCCGGTCGTGGGGCTCGATGCTGGTGCTGCTGCTGGTGCTGGTCCTGCTGCTCGGCCTGCTGCTGGCCCTGGTGCCGCTGATCGCTGTGCAGATCGGCGGGCTTATCGCGGGTCTGCCCGGATATGTTGCCGATCTGCAGGACCTGCTGCGCCAATGGATGCCGCAGTTCACTGAATGGCTGGGGCCGGAGCGCACGGCGCAGCTCGAAGGCAGCCTCACCGACCTGATCGGTCGAGGCGTCGAATTCGCCGGGATCGTCACCGGCACGCTGGCGCAGAGCGGGCTCACGGTAATCAACACCATCGCCGTGCTGTTCATCACCCCGGTGGTGGCGTTCTACCTGCTGGTCGACTGGCAAGGCATGGTCGAGAAGGTCGATGACCTGCTGCCGCGCCGCTACCGCAGCGAGATTCGCGGCGTCCTGGCCGACATCGACGGCGCCATGGCGGGCGTGATCCGCGGGCAGGGCTCGGTGATCCTGGTGCTGTGCGTCTACTACTGCACCGCGCTGACCCTGGCCGGGCTCAATTACGGCCTCGCCATCGGCCTGATCGGCGGGCTCCTGAGTTTCGTGCCTTATGTCGGTTTTCTCGTCGGCTTCGCGTTGTCGATGACGGTGGCGCTGGTGCAGTTCTGGCCCGATCAATGGGTGTTCGTGCTGATCGTGCTGATGATCTACATCGTCGGCCAGTTCCTTGAGGGCAACATCCTCTATCCCAAGCTCGTCGGGCAGAGCATCAACATCAACCCGGTCTGGCTGATGTTCGCGCTGTTCGCCTTCGCGCTGCTGTTCGGCTTCGTCGGGCTGCTGCTGGCGGTGCCGCTGGCCGCCATTTCCGGTGTGCTGACACGCTTTGCGCTGACCAAGTACCAGCAATCGAGCCTCTATCTCGGCCCGGACGAACTGCCGCCACCGGCGTCGGTTCCTGAGGCTGCCGTCACGAGACCCGCGCGAAAGCCGCGCGCCACGGCGGGGAAATGACCGGCCTGCAACTCGGGGGCGGACAGCTGGCGCTGGACCTCGGACACGAGGCCTCGCATGCCGAGGACGATTTCATCGTCGGCGAAGGCAACCGGCTGGCGCATGCGCATGTGCTGGCCTTTCCGCACTGGCCTGGTCCGCTGACCTTGATCGACGGGCCGGCGAGTTCCGGCAAGTCGCATTTGTCGCGCATCTGGGCCGAACGGGCAGGGGCCGGGCACGCCACACCCGATACAGCCGAGGCCCTGTCGCGCGATGGCGGCACCCAGCCGCTGGTGGTCGAGGATGCCGACCGGGCGGGCTACGCCGAGGCGGCGCTGTTCCACCTGCTCAACCAGTCGATGCGCGACCGCCGTCCGCTGCTGCTGACGGCACGTCAGCCCGTTGCAAACTGGCCGTTCGCAACCGATGATCTGAAATCGCGGGCTCGACTCGCGGCGCATTTCACCGTGTCACTGAGCGACGATATCCAATTGTCACAGATGTTCGTGAAGCTGTTCGACGATCGTCAGGTGGCTGTTGAACCCAGGATCATCGCCTATCTGGTGGCGCGCATGGAACGATCGTCGGAAGAGGCGGTTGCCCTTGCGTCAATGATGGATCGCATGGCGCTCGAGCGTGGTACTGCCATCACTCGTGCCATTGCCGGCGAAGCGCTCAGGCAGCGGAGCGCAGCGCGTGATGACCGACAGCTGGCCCTCGATCTCGGAGCCGACGACGATGAATGAGATGAGCGAAATCGCCGAACAGCCGCAGCAGGAGGCGCCTGACGTCGCCGAACTGCGCCAGAGCCCGGCGCGCTTCGTCAACCGCGAGGTCAGCTGGCTGCAGTTCAACATGCGCGTGCTGGAGGAGGCCGGGAACATCAATCACCCGCTGCTCGAGCGCCTGCGGTTCGTCTCGATCTCGGCCAACAATCTCGACGAGTTCTTCATGGTGCGCGTCGCCGGGCTGAAGGGCCAGCTGCGCGCCGGCCTCACCAAACAGAGTGCCGACGGGCTGTCGCCGGCCGAACAACTCGAAGAGATCGCGACGCTGGCCCAGCACCTGCATCTCGAGCAGCAGGATCACTGGCAGCAGCTGCGCGAGGAACTGTTCGCTAAGGACGTGGTGATCCATGAGGCCGACGACCTGACGCCGGAGCAGGTAAAGTACCTGCAGAAACTGTTCCGCGAAGAGATCTTCCCGGTGCTGACGCCGATCGCGGTCGATCCGGCGCACCCGTTCCCGTTCATCCCCAATCTCGGCTTTACCCTGGCCTTCGAGATGGTGCGCGAGGGGACGACCCAGACGCTGACCGCCCTGGTGCGCGTGCCCTCGAACCTCGATCGCTTCGTCACTCTGCCCAATGAACTGGCGGCGCCGAACCGGGTAGAAGTGGTGACCATCGACACGCTGATCAACCGCTTCATCGACAAGATGTTCCCGGGCTATCAGGTGTCGGGCTCGGGCGCTTTCCGCATCATCCGCGACAGCGAAATCGAAATCGACGACGAAGCCGCCGACCTGGTCGTGGAATTCGAATCCGCCCTGCGTCAGCGCCGCCGCGGCATGGTGATCCGCCTCGAGATCGAAAAGAAGATGCCGCGCGCCCTGCGCCGCCACATCTCGGAGCGGCTGGGGGTCGGCGCCACTGATACGTTCGAGGTCGAAGGCTTCCTCGGCCTCGCCGACGCATCGAAGATCTGCGACGTCGACCGGCCGGACCTCAAGTTCACGCCCTACCTGCCGCGCTTCCCCGAGCGCATCCGCGACTACAATGGCGATATCTTTGCCGCCATCCGTGCCAAGGACCTCCTGGTCCACCACCCGTTCGAGAGCTTCGATGTGGTGGCGCAGTTTCTGATGCAGGCGGCGCGCGACCCTGATGTGGTGGCGATCAAGCAGACGCTCTACCGCACCTCGCGCGACAGCCCGATCGTCAAGGCGCTGGTACAGGCGGCGGAAGCGGGCAAGACCGTGACCGCGCTGGTGGAACTCAAGGCGCGGTTCGACGAAGAAGCCAACATCCGCTGGGCCCGAGACCTGGAACGAGCTGGCGCGCAGGTGGTGTTCGGCTTTATCGAGTTGAAGACACACGCCAAGATGAGCCAGGTGGTACGCCGCGAGGGTGGCAAGCTGGTGAGCTATTGCCACCTCGGGACCGGCAACTACCACCCGATTACTGCCAAAATCTACACCGACCTCAGCTACTTCACGACCGAGCCATCGATTACCCGTGACGTCGCCCGCGTCTTCAACTTCATCACCGGTTATGCCCGACCCGCCGAGATGGAGGCGATCGCCTTCTCACCGGTGACGCTCAGGCAGACGCTGCTCGACCACATCGCCCGCGAGGTCGAGTTCGCCGAGCGGAACGAGCCGGCCAATATCTGGCTGAAGATGAACGCGCTGGTCGACCCCGAGATCATCGACGCGCTCTACGACGCCAGCCGCAGGGGCGTGACGATCGAGCTGATCGTCCGCGGCATCTGCTGCCTGCGGCCCGGTATCCCGGGCTTCTCGGACAATATCCGGGTGAAGTCGCTGGTTGGCCGCTTCCTCGAACACAGCCGCATCTTCTGTTTCGGGCAGGGGGCGCCGCTGCCCTCGCGCCGGGCCAAGGTCTATATGAGTTCGGCTGACATTATGCTGCGTAACCTCGATTGGCGCGTCGAGGTGATGGTGCCGATTCTCAACACCACGGTGCACGAGCAGATCCTCGACCGCACCATGGTCGCATATTTGAAGGATAACCAGCAAAGCTGGGAGGTGCTTCCGGACGGCAGTTCCGATAGGATCAGGCCCAAGGAGGGCGAAGAGCCCTACAATGCGCACGACTACTTCATGACGCATGCGAGCCTGTCGGGCCGCGGTACGGCGCTGAAGCGCGACAACGAAGAGAGAAGCCAGTGAACCAATACTGGGGCGTCGACGCCGACCCCACCGCGCAGGGCCGCCTCAAGGGCGCGCGACCTGTTGCCGTGCTCGATATCGGGTCCAACTCGGTCCGCCTGGTGGTCTATGAGCGGCACGCCCGTTCACTGACCCCGCTCTACAACGAGAAGACCGCCTGCGCCCTCGGCCGAGGCCTCGCCCAGACCGGCAAGATCGCCTACGAGAACATCGATCGCGCGCTGACCGCGATCCAGCGCTTTGCCCTGGTGTCTAAACTGATGCGGGCGGGGACCACCCACATCCTTGCCACCTCGGCGGTGCGCGAGGCTTCCAATTCCAAGGCCTTCGTCGACGCCGTCGAAGAGATCATGGGCGCCAAGGTGACCGTGCTCTCGGGCGCTGAGGAAGCGCACTTCGCCGCGCTCGGCGCCATCTCCGGCATGCCCGGTTTTGTCGGTGTGGTCGGCGACCTCGGTGGCGGCAGCCTCGAGCTGTCGTCCATTGCGGGCGGCACCGATTCCACCGGCGAGACGCATGAACTTGGCGTTATCCGCCTGCAGGACGATTCCGATGTGTCGCCATCCAAGGCACAGGCGATTGCCAAACAGCGGCTGAAGAAATCCAAACTGATGGACGGGCAGGGCGGTAGCTTCTGCGCCATCGGCGGCACTTGGCGGTCGCTCGCCAAGGTGCACCAGGTGCTGCGCGACTACCCACTGCACATGGTGCAGCACTATGCCGTCAAGGCCAGCGACATGCTGAAGCTGTGCGAAGACATCGTCACGGCGACGGCGGCGAACAAACCCTATACCGGTTCGGAGCATGTCAGCTCCGGCCGGCGGGACCTGGTGCCTTATGGCGCCGCGGTGCTGATCGAAGTGCTGAAGGCCGGCAAGTTCGAGACCGTGGTGTTCTCGGCGCTGGGGGTGCGCGAGGGCTACCTTTACGGACTGCTCGATGAGGACGAGCGCGCCGTCGATCCGCTAATGCAGACCGCCGAGCAGATGAGCGTGCTGCGCTCCCGTTCGCCGGCGCATGCCGAGGACCTAATCGATTTCACCGCCGAACTGTTGACCACCCTCGGTATCACCGAGACGGCAGAGGAGGCCAGGCTGCGCAAGGTCGCCTGTTACCTCGCCGATATCGGCTGGCGCGGCCACCCGGATTATCGCGGCGAGCAGGCCGTCGACATGGTCGCCTACGGCTCGGCCACCGGCGTCGACCATCCCGGTCGCGCTTTCCTCGCCGAGGTGCTGGCGGTCCGCTACATGGGGCTGAAGCAGAAATCGATGAGCCAGAGCCTCTTGGCGCTCTCCGGCCCGGCGATGAGCGCCCGGGCGCGCCTGCTGGGCGCGGCGTTCCGCGTTGCCTATCCGATGTCGGCGGCCATGCCCGGCGTGCTGCCGCGCGTCGGCTTCTTCATCGACAAGGGCATCCTGAAACTCGACTTGCCAAGCGACCTGGCTTTCCTCGACGGCGAACACCTGCGCGGCCGGCTGGATCAGCTGGCCGGCGTCGTCGGGATCAAGCTTACGGATGTGGTGGCGGGGTAGGGCGCATCGCCCGCCGGCCGGGAAGCTGGCTAGGCTCACTGTTGATCCACCCACCGGCTGTCATCCCAGCGAAAGCTGGGACCCAATTCACCATCTGCACCAGCGGACAAATGGGTCCCAGCTTTCGCTGGGACGACATCGTGGGCTGGGTGATAGCAGTGGGTTACTCAACCACGGCTTCCATTCGGCCGCGGCGCCTCGGCAACAGGCTTGAGCGCGCCTACTCTTCGTCGTCGTCGATGATCTCGATTTCGATGACGCCCTTCTTGCTCGCCGCGAGGCCGAGCTTGCCGTGCTTGATGGCAAGCGCCTTGTCGCCGAACAGCTTGCGGCGCCAGCCTTTCAGTGCCGGCACGTCCGCATCGTCATCGAGCACCAGCGCATCGATATCGTCGGAGGTGGCGATGATGCGCGAGGCAACACCGTTATCCTCAGCCACCGATTTCAGCAGTACGCGGAGCAGGTCGCCGACGGCGCCCTTGGGCGAGGGACCACGGTGGCGGTCGGGCAGCTTGGGCAGGTCGGATTTCCCCAGCGCTTCGACATCCCTAAGGATCGAGACAATCTCGCCGGCAGCTGAGGAGCGTCCATAGCCGCGCTGCACGGCGCGCAGCTTGTCGAAGCTCTCGGGATTGAGCGGGCGCTGCATCGCCAATTCGATCAGCGCGTCGTCTTTGAGGATGCGGCTGCGCGGCTGGTCGGTATCCTGGGCGCGCTGCTCGCGCCAGGCCGCCAGCGCCTTCAGCGCGGCGACATCGCGCGGCTTGGCGAGGCGGGCCTTGAGCCGCTCCCAGGCATGCTCGGGCTGCACCACATAGGTGTGGATCGATTCGAGCACTGCCAGTTCGTCCTCCACCCAGTCCCAGCGGCCGGTATCATCGACCTGCTTGACCAGCGCTGCATAGACGTCACGCAGATGGGTGACGTCGGCGAGGGCGTAGACCTTCTGCTTTTCGGTCAGCGGCCGGGCCGACCAGTCGGTGAAGCGGGAAGATTTGTCGAGTTCGACCTTGGTGATCGAACGGACCAGGTTGTCGTAGCTGACGCTGTCACCGAAGCCGCAAACGGAAGCGGCGACCTGGGTGTCGAAAATGTTGGCGGGCACTTTGCCGGTCAGCTTGACGAAGATTTCGATGTCCTGCCGGGCCGCGTGGAAGACCTTGCGGACCTTGTCGTTGGCGAGGAGCTTGAAGAACGGCGACAAATCGAGGCCGGGGGCGAGCGGATCGATGAGAACCGCTTCGTCGAGGGTTGCCGCCTGCAGCAGGCAGAGCTTCGGCCAGTAGGTTGTTTCGCGCAGGAACTCGGTATCGACCGTCACGAAATCATAACCGGCGGCGCGCTTCGAAAAGGCGGCGAGCACGTCGGTCGAAGTAATGAGCTCCATCAAGACTCTTTCGTCACAAGGCTTACCAATCCTGAATAACAGTGGGACACGCGAATGGCGAGCACAGAGTGGCGAATAAGTCACGGTCTCGCGGCGTGGTCATCTGGGTTCCCGTGCGTTCTCTGCGCTCTCGGTCAGGGCCGCTCAACTTGACAATTGCGCCCTCGCATGCGCTTGTCCGGCCCCGAAATCCGCCTGCCTCAGAGACAAGAGATGAGTGAAATGCACCGCTACCGCACCCACACCTGCGCCGCCCTTCGCCAGGGTGACGTGGGCAATAATGTGCGCCTCAGCGGTTGGGTGCATCGCGTCCGCGATCACGGCGGCCTGCTGTTCATCGACCTGCGCGACCATTATGGGCTGACCCAGCTGGTGATCGATCCCGATTCCAAGGCGTTCAAGCTGGCCGAGACGGTGCGCTCCGAGTGGGTGATCCGGGTTGATGGCGAGGTGAAGCAGCGTACGCCCGAAACGGTCAACGGCAAGCAGCCGACCGGCCAGGTCGAAGTGTTCATCCGCGAGCTCGAAGTGCTGAGTGAAGCCACCGAGCTGCCGCTGCCGGTGTTCGCCGAGCCGGATTATCCGGAAGACATCCGCCTAAAATACCGCTTCCTCGACCTGCGCCGCGAGACGCTGCATGCCAACATCGTCAAGCGCACCAAGGTGATCTCGTCGATGCGCCGCCGCATGGGCGATATCGGCTTTGCCGAGTACTCGACGCCGATCCTTACCGCGTCGTCGCCCGAAGGCGCCCGCGACTTCCTGGTGCCGAGCCGCATCCATCCTGGCAAGTTCTTCGCCCTGCCGCAGGCACCGCAGCAGTATAAGCAGCTGCTGATGGTGGCCGGTTTCGACCGCTACTTCCAGATCGCGCCGTGCTTCCGCGACGAGGACCCGCGCGCCGACCGCCTGCCGGGCGAGTTCTACCAGCTCGACCTCGAGATGAGCTTCGTTACCCAGGAAGAAATCTGGGACACCATGCAGCCGGTCATCACCGGGCTGTTCGAGGAGTTCGCCGACGGGAAGCCCGTGACGACGGAATGGCCGCGCATCCCCTATGACACGGCGATCCGCAAGTACGGCTCGGACAAGCCCGACCTGCGCAACCCGATCGAAATGCAGGACGTCACCGAGCACTTCCGCGGCTCGGGCTTCGGTGTGTTCGCCAACCAGATCGCCAGCGACGCCAAGGTAGAAGTCTGGGCCATTCCGGCGAGGACCGGCGGCAGCCGCGCCTTCTGCGATCGCATGAACGCCTGGGCCCAGGGGCAGGGTCAGCCGGGCCTCGGCTACATCTTCTTCAAGGACGGGGCAGGCTCGGGCCCGGTGGCCAAGAACATCGGCGAAGAGCGCACCGCGGCGATCCGCACCCAGCTCGGCCTCGCCGACGGCGACGCGGTGTTCTTCGTGCTCGGCCGCCCGGACAAGATGTACAAGTTCGCCGGCGAAGCGCGGGTGAAGATCGGTCTCGACCTCAACCTCACCCAGCTCGACCAGTTCAAGCTGTGCTGGATCGTCGACTTCCCGTTCTACGAGTGGAGCGAGGAAGAAAAGCGCCTCGACTTCGCGCACAATCCGTTCTCAATGCCGCGGGGCGGCATCGACGCGCTGAACACCGAGGACCCGCTGAGCATCAAGGCGTTCCAGTACGATGCGGTGTGCAACGGCTTTGAGATCGCCTCGGGTTCGATCCGTAACCAGCTGCCCGAGACCATGGTCAAGGCGTTCGAGCTGACCGGCAAGTCGCGCACCGAGGTCGAGGAGCAGTTCGGCGGCCTCTATCGCGCCTTCCAGTACGGTGCCCCGCCGCATGGCGGAGCCGCCTTCGGCATCGACCGCATCGTCATGCTGATCTGCGGTGCGCAGAACCTGCGCGAGATCACGCTGTTCCCGATGAACCAGCAGGCCGAAGATCTGCTGATGGGCGCTCCGAGCCCGGCCGAGCCCAAGCAGCTGCGCGAGCTGCACGTGCGGGTGATCGCCGACACCAAGTGAGTGGGGCGCCTTCGGGCGCCCTTTCCGTTTCCGAGGAAGCGGCGGGAGTATGAACGCAGGTTCGCGTAGTCGTTCCGATGTCCGTCCCAACCACCGGGGTCATTCCCGCGAAAGCGGGAACCTCCATTCGCGATGGCGGCTATCAATCACCGGCGTCCCATTCCGGCACGGTCGGTTAATCACCGTTAACACTCTCTTAAAGTCCGCCCGCTAGGCATTTGTTGCCTATCTCCGTCGGGGGCGGATTCGCTTGAAGTCCAAGTATGCCCATGTGCTGATGCTACTCGCGGCCTTTGCCGCGTTCCTGCCGGTCATGGCCGTGGATTTCGTGCTCGATTCCTACGTGCGGGTGCGTGAGCGGGTGCTGCTGCAGCAATCGGTGGATGCGGTCGCAAGCCGGGTGCAGGCGACCGCCTATGACGCGATCTCGTCGTTGCGCCGCATCCTCGCCGAGAGTCCCTCGCTCTGCACCGCCAGCTTCATCGCCAACGTGCATCGGCAGATGGAGCTGAGCCTCTATCTGAAGCAGGTGCTGGTCGAGAATGCCGACGGGGTGCAGTACTGCGACGCACTCGGCAAGGACGTGAAATACTCGCCGCTGTCGCGCCCGCTGTCGGTGCCCAACCAGACCGAGACCATCGAGGTAGCGAAGTACGCCGACCTCCGAATCCCCGCGCTGAAGGTGACGCAAGCGTTTGGCACGACGCGAAAGGTATCGGCCTTCGTGCCGATTCTGGCGGCCGAGCCGGACAGCCTGTTGAACGGGTTGAGGCCGACCTCGATGATGCGGGTGTCGCTGACTGACGGCGCTGAGATCGTCACTGTCGGCGACCCCAAGGCCTATGATAACCGCGGTGATATCGAGTTCGTCACCGCCGAGAGCTTTGCCGGCGAACTGCCGATCCGAGTGACGGCGGCGGTGCCGTTCGCCATGGTACGAGCCGATTACGGCGATCTCGACGCAAGCTTCACCGTGGTGGCGGCGCTGATGTGCGGAGCGTTCCTGATCCTCGCGCTGCAATATGTACGCCGGTCCGACCTGCCGGCCTTCGACCTCGAGCGGGCGATCGCTGCAGGGGAGTTGAAGCCCTACTACCAGCCGGTGATCAACTTGAGGACCGGTGCGCTCGCCGGCTGTGAGGTGCTGTGCCGGTGGGAGAAAAAGAGCGGCGAAGTGGTGCCGCCCGGCGCCTTCATCGACTATGCGGAGGTGACGGGGCTGGCGCTGCCGATGACGGTCAGTCTGATGCAGCAGGTGAAAGCCGACCTGAGCGCGCTTTGTGGGGACATGCCGGAACTGAAGATCTCGATCAACCTGTTCGAGGGGCATTTCCGCGACGGCACGGTCGTCGACGACGTCCACACCATCTTTTCCAACTCGGCGATCAGCTTCCGGCAACTGGTGTTCGAGATCACCGAGCGGAAGCCGCTCGAGAAAATGGCACAGGCGCAGAGTGTCATCGCCGGGCTGCACGCGCTGGGCTGCAAGCTGGCGATGGACGACGCCGGCACCGGCCACTCGAACCTCGCGTACCTGCAGACGCTCGGCGTCGACGTGGTGAAGATCGACCGCGTGTTCGTCGACATGATCAAGCCCGAGGGCGCGCCGGTGCCGGTGCTCGACGGGTTAATCGCCATGGCGCGCGACCTCGGCACCGAGATCGTTGCCGAGGGCGTCGAGACCGAAGCCCAGGCGCTGTACCTGAGGGCGCGTGGCGTGGTGCAGGCGCAGGGCTACCTCTTTGCTCCGGCGCTCAAGGCTGGCGCCTTCCGCGACCTGGCACGGGCTCTGAATGCCCCGGTGGTGCTGCCGGGGCTGGTGCAGGTGAGCGCGGCTTAGCCGAAGGTCCGGCGCAAGCTGACCCCCACCCTTAATCCCTCCCCGCAAGGGGGAGGGAGACGCCGACACCGGCATCAGTGTTTTGGTCGCCCTCCCCCTTGCGGGGAGGGGACAGGGGTGGGGGTCCACAGCCACCGGGCGAGGAAACTCCTTCCCGTCAGTTTCCCGCTATCCCCGCCTTTTCATCGCCCTCGATTAGTGGCACTCACTCCTGAGTTTCCGGGAGGGTGTTTATGTCTGCCGACGTGACCGAACAGAAGAAAGCGCTGCGTGAAGCGGCGCTGCATTTCCACCAGTTCCCCAAGCCCGGAAAGCTTGAGATTCAGGCGACCAAGCCGCTCGGCAACCAGCGCGACCTGTCTCTGGCCTATTCCCCCGGTGTCGCCGCGCCCTGCGAGGAAATTGCCGCCGATCCCGAGGCGGTGACCAAGTACACTTCGCGCGGCAACCTCGTCGCAGTGATCTCGAATGGCACCGCCGTGCTCGGGCTCGGCAATATCGGCGCGCTGGCCAGTAAGCCGGTGATGGAGGGCAAGGCCGTGCTCTTCAAGAAGTTCGCCGGCATCGACGTGTTCGATATCGAGATCGACGAGACCGATCCGCAGAAATTCATCGAGGTGGTGCGCCCGCTCGAGCCGACCTTCGGCGGCATCAACCTCGAGGACATCAAGGCGCCCGAGTGCTTCGCCATCGAGGAAGCGCTGCGCGAGCGCATGAAGATCCCGGTGTTCCACGACGATCAGCACGGCACGGCGATCATCGTCGGCGCCGCGGTGCTGAACGGGCTGGAGCTCAGCGGCAAGAAGATCGAGGATGTGAAGATCTGCACCTCCGGGGCAGGGGCGGCGGCCATCGCCTGCCTCAACATCCTCGTCGCCTTGGGTGCAAAGCTCGAGAACATCTGGGTGGCCGACAAGGACGGGCTGCTCACCGACAAGCGCGACGACGTCAACGACAAGTGGCGCGGCCGCTTCTGCCGGCAGTCGAACGCCACGACGCTTGCCGAGGTAATCGACGGCGCCGACATCTTCCTCGGGCTCTCAGCGGCCGGCGCGCTGAAGCCCGAAATGCTGCAGAAGATGGGCCCGAACCCGCTGATCCTGGCGCTCGCCAACCCGAACCCGGAAATCATGCCCGAGGTGGCGAAGGAAATCCGCCCCGACGCCATGGTCTGCACCGGGCGCTCGGACTATCCCAACCAGGTCAACAACGTCCTCTGCTTCCCTTTCATCTTTCGCGGTGCGCTGGACGTCGGCGCCACCACCATCAATGAAGAGATGAAGCTGGCTGCGGCCCAGGCGATCGCCAAACTGGCGCATGATCCTGGGCTGGAAGTGTCGCCCTCGGGGCAGCCGGCAGTCTATGGGCCGGAACACATCATCCCGAACCCCTTCGACCAGCGGCTGATTCTCCGCATCGCGCCGGCCGTGGCGCGCGCGGCTATGGAGTCGGGCGTCGCCAAGCGCCCGATCACCGATTTCCAGGCCTATCACGACAGCCTCAACCGCTTCGTCTTCCGCTCGGGCCTGGTGATGAAGCCGGTGATCGACAAGGTGATCGGCCAGCAGAAGCGCATCGCCTTTGCCGACGGCGAGGACGAGCGGGTGCTGCGCGCCGCGCAGGTGATGATCGAAGACCGCATGGCGCTGCCGATCCTGATCGGCCGCCCGCAGGTGATCGAAAGCCGGCTGCAGCGCTTCGGGCTGACCATCAAGCCGGGCCGCGATTTCGAGGTGGTGAACCCCGAGGACGACCCGCGCTACCGTGATTATGTCGAGCTGTTCCACTCGCTGGTCGGCCGCAACGGCGTGACCCCTGATATCGCCAAGACGATCGTGCGCACCAACACCACGGTGATTGCGGCGCTGTCGGTGAAGCGCGGCGACGCCGATGCCATGCTCTGCGGTTTCCAGGGCCGCTTCATCAAGCACGTGCGCGACATCCGCTCGATCATCGGGCTGCAGGATGGCGTGAAGGACGTCTCGGCGCTGTCGATGCTGATCATGCCGCGCGGCGTGTTCTTCCTCGCCGACACCTACGTCAACATGGACCCGACCCCGGATGAGCTGGTGGCCATTGCCCTCCAGGCGCGCGACCATCTCAAGCGCTTCAACATCGAGGCCAAGGCGGCGCTGCTCAGCTACTCGAACTTCGGCTCGCGCGACGGCGACACTGCCTACAAGATGCGTGAGGCCTACCAGAAGTTGAAAGCCGTGGCCCCCGAGATGATCATCGAGGGCGAAATGCAGGGCGACCTGGCGCTCAACGATGAGCTGCGCAGCCGCTACATCCCGGAATCAGTGCTGAAGGGCGAAGCGAACCTCTTGCTGTTCCCCAACCTCGACAGCGCCAACCTGTCGATGACGTTGCTCAAGGAAATGAACAACGCGCTGGCCGTCGGCCCGATCCTGATGGGGCCGCGCGCCCCGGCCCACATCCTTGCCCCCTCGACCACGAGCCGCGGAATCGTCAATATGACGGCAATTGCCGCCAGCGAAGCGGTAGCGTTGGGGGAGAGGACCTGATGATCCGGCATACTGTCGTATTCAATTTGAAGCACGCCCATGGTTCATTGATGGAGAAAGCGTTTCTGCGTGACGCGATGGTGCTCAAGGAGATCCCGGGCGTAAAGAAATTCGAGCAGCTGCGGCAGATCTCGAAGAAGAACGACTACGAGTTCGGCTTCTCCATGGAGTTCGCCGACCAGGCCGCCTACGACGGCTACAACGTACATCCCAAGCACGTGAAGTTCGTGCGGGAACGCTGGGAGCGCGAGGTCGAGAAGTTCCTGGAGATCGACTACGAGCCGATCTGAGATGGCAGTCGAAGCTATGCCGGGGGCGTGTTCGACGTGACACTTCCGACCTCTACATACGACTTTACGACGGAGGTGAAGTACTACCTCCGCAGTTACCGCGCCTACTTTGATGTGCGCTTTGCTCTCGAGAACTATCCTGCAGAGGGCATGACGTTGTCGCGGTGGAAGGTGTATTGGGCCGGCGTATGTTCGCTGCTCAAGACGTCGATCCACATGATGCGTCATGATGCGCGGAGTTGCCTCCCAGGTCCGCTCAAAGAGACGCTGGTGAGCTCTTGGAATGAGTTGCGCCAGAACAAGTCTCAGTATCCTCTCTTTTGGGACTTCATCGATCGAGAGCGCCACAACATCCTGAAGGAGTACGAGTTTTCCGCGTACGAGACGTATCTGTCCCCGGATGGCAAGCAGACCTATCCCTCTCTGCTCGAGTCGATCGACCTACAGGGCGTTCTCCTAATTCGGGGCGGCACCTACGATGGGCGTGATGCGCTGGAACTCGCAAAGGAGGGCGCCAGTTGGGTTGGGAGCTATCTCGACGACACGATGCGGCGTGCCGGACTAGATCCCGACGAGAGAGTAACATCACGACAGTTTTTGAAGCGCCAAACGGGACAGCCGGACGCTCCTACGGACAGGCCAAGACCGATTGGTGGAAGATTGGCCAACTACCTTGCTGGTCAGAGCGCCACCGACGAATCTGACGAAGATGAAAAACCGACCGGCAACGATCCTGCATAGCTACTGGAACGCCGTCTCGGCAAAGCTCCTGAGCTTACGCGAATGCAGCCGCTCCGGCGGCTGGTCGCGCAGAATCTCCATGGCCCTCAGGCCGATCTGGAAGTGGCGGTTGACCTGGGTGCGGTAGAAGTCCGAGGCCATGCCTGGGAGCTTCAGCTCGCCGTGCAGCGGCTTGTCGGAGACGCAGAGCAGGGTGCCGTAGGGGACGCGGAACCTGAAGCCGTTGGCGGCGATGGTGGCCGATTCCATGTCGAGCGCCACGGCGCGGGACTGCGACAGCTGCCGGGTGATCGAGGCCTGGTCGCGCAGCTCCCAGTTGCGGTTGTCGAAGGTGGCGACGGTGCCGGTGCGCATGATCCGCTTGGTCTCGATGCCTTCGAGATGGGTGATCTCGGCCACTGCCTTTTCGAGTGCCACCTGCACTTCGGCGAGCGCCGGGATCGGCACCGTCACTGGCAGGTCAGCGTCGAGCACATGGTCTTCGCGCAGGTAGGCGTGGGCCAGCACGTAGTCGCCCAGCTCCTGCGAGTTGCGGAGACCCGCGCAGTGGCCGAGCATGATCCAGGCATGCGGCCGCAGCACCGCGATATGGTCGGTGATGGTCTTGGCGTTGGACGGCCCGACGCCGATGTTGACGATGGTGATGCCGCGGTTGCGTGGCATGGTCAGGTGCAGCGCCGGCATCTGCGGGGTACGCGTGGCCCGCAGCCCCGACGTGCCGCCACCGAGGCGCTGGTTCAAGGTCGCGAAGCCGCCGGGTTCGACGAAGCTGTCATATTCCGGGTGACCCTCCTGCATGTAGCGTTCGGCCACGCGGGCGAACTCATCCATGTAGAAGCCGTAGTTCGTGAAGATCACGAAGTTCTGGAAATGCTCGGCTTCGGTGCCGGTGTAGTGGCTGAGCCGCTGCAGCGAATAGTCGACCCGCGGCGCGGTGAAATGTGCCAGCGGATAGGGGCCGCCGGGCGGCGGCACGAACGTGCCGTTGGCGATCTCGTCGTCGGTGTCCTGCAGGTCCGGCACGTCGAACAGGTCGCGCAGCGGGATCGGCAGGGCGTTGATCGCCTCGCCATCGATCCGCTCGGTCGAGGGAATGGCGAAATGCAGCGGAATGCGGGTCGAGGATTCGCCCACCTCGATGGCGCCGCCATGGTTCCTGAGGATCACCTCGAACTGCTCGATCAGGTAGTTCTTGAACAGGTCGGGCGCAGTGATCGTCGTACGATAGATGCCCGGCGTGTGCAGGTACCCATAGGGCAGGGTGCTGTCGGTCTTGCCGTAGCTGCGCGAGGTGACCTGCACTTCCGGATAGAACGCCCGCACCCGGCCCTTGGGGACGCGCCCGCGCGTCAGGCCGAGCAGTTGCTCGCGAATGAAGCCGGTATTGCGGTGGTAGATCTCGGCGACATAAGCCCAGGCGGCGTGCGGATCGGTGAACGCCTTCTGCGGCAGGCCCGGCGGAGTGATGGTGTCCATGTTCTTCTCGTTGGCAAGACGATGCTCGGCACCGCTTTGCAGCCCATCCTTAGGAGTTTCGGGGCGCTTCGGCAATCGGCGCACCTTACGAGCTGTTCATGTTCTTCACCTTCCGGTGAAGGCACTTTTCATGCCGCAAAGCACACCCATCTTAGAGTGGAGTTCATCGGACTACTGCAAACGACCCATGCACCGGTGAACGCAGGAGAAGTTGCCCGCCGCTGCCCCCAAGCCCTCAACAGTGCGGCCGGCGCTTCTCAGGGCCACGAACCAGAGATGGTTCGTGGCCCTCTTATTTTGTGGCGATGACGGCGCGATGTCAGAAGACACGCGGGCGATGTCAGCCGACACGCCGGCGATGTCAGCCGACACGCCGGCGATGTCAGTCGATGCGACGGGCCGTGATCTGCATCGGGCGCTCGCTCGAAACCGACGGCGTATAGGTGCAGCGCAGCGTCTGCAGCACCGGCAGGTCGGGAACGATGATCCGAGCGAGGAAGGCCGGCAGCAGGTTGCCGCCGCGGCAGGTCATGCGATCGGCGCTCCAGGCGACGCCATTGCCGCACGAGGTGCGCTTGAGCTGAATGTTGATGTCGCGGCCACGGGCGTTCCAGGTCAGGCGACCGTCGCACCGTACACCGCCGCCACGCACCGTGTAAGTGCCTCGCTGCTCGAGGCAGAACGTCATGCGATAGGGGCCGTAGAGGCGCTGCTGCACCTGGTAGCAGCCGGTAAACAGGGCGCCGCCGGGCACGTCGGGCACGATCACCCGTGTTTCCATGTCCTGCGCGTAAGTCGGGGTGAAGCTGGCAAGTATGATGATGAGGCCGGCGACCATGCCGGCAAGATACCGAACGACGCTCATGAGGCTTTCTCCAATGCGCTGCCGGAGGTCGGCAGCGTCCGCGGTTGCGAGGCTAACACCTTGAAACGGAGGACAATATGACCGACGCGCTCACATTGCTTCAATGCTTACCGAAAGGTTCGCGCATCTGCGCGTAGTCCTCGCCTGCCAATGCTGGCTAGTTCGGCAAGGCAATGTCCTCGGGCTCGGAACGATCGAATACCCGGATCGGGTTCAGCTCACCGTCATAGGAAGCATCGACGTCATAGCTGACCAATCGGTACTCGCCATCGGACAGCGACCACACGCCGATACTCGAGGCATCACCGATGCCGCGCCAGTAAGCCGTGGCGGCAATGGTTCCCGATTTGTCATCGACGTCGGCATTGGTGACGAGAAAGCTGGCGGTCATTCCGGTGAGCTCGAGCTTGATCAGCTTGCCGTCGCCATCGCCGGCGGCTTCGTCGTAGCTCGGCTTAGTGCTGGGCGATGCGAGGCTCAGCGGCTGCAGCCCGTCGATCTCGTCCCAGCCATAGAACACCGAGCTGAAATTGTAGGCGCCGCCATTGCAGTTGAACTGATAGAGACGAAATTTGTGCGCTGGCGCTCCGGGTTCGTCGTAGCTGCCCTCGTACTCAAGGTCGAACACCCGCGGTTCGGTACCTCCATAACCGCCGTCGATTGCCGCATTGCAGGGCTCGGTAAAGGCGAGGGTGAACAGCCGGCGGACCAGCGCAGTGTCGGGCGGGTTTTCGGTGCCCGTACTGAGTTCGGTGGTCGGCACGAAGTCGTCATAGCTCCCGGTTCCTGCGTCGGCCTGGGCGAAGGCCGTGGACGTCGCGGTCAGGGCGGCGAGTATGGTCATCAGACGGCGCATGTCGGCCTCCATTTGTGCGCCGGACTATGTCAGCGGTCGCGCGGCGAGGCGAGTGGGCGTCACAAAATCGCTTCCGGCCTCAGCGGCTTGTCGCTATGTTTCGCCCGGCACGCGAGGAGGGATTATGCGTCTGCCGATTTCAACCTCTGCAATGCTGCTTGCGCTGCTCGCCACGGGCCCATCCTTGGCGGCCGAGATGATCGATTCGGTGTTTCAGGTCACCTTCCGCTATGCCGGCGAAGACGAGGTCCTGAACGATACGGTCGTGCCGCTGCTGCCGGGAAACGCCTGCTACAACTGGCATGTGCGGCTGGCTGAGGGCGCTGCGCCCAAAACCGCCACCGAAACCCTGAGCCTGCCGATGCCGCTCGAGGACTGGGGCACCCTCGCCACCGATCCCGATGACGGCATCGATATTTCTGCCGACGCCAAAGTGGCGACGCGCACCTTTATGCCCGAACTCGATGGGGAGGGCTGGTTCAGCCACAGCTGGTGCGTTGCGCCGGGCGATCCCGTAGGCACCCACTCGATTGCTATCGCCGTGGATGGCGATAAACTGGTTACCTATGACTTCCAGGTGGTCCTGCCCGAGGACTATTACTGGCCTTCCATCGTCCAGCCCACGCCCCGCGAGCGTAGCGTCGACCACAGCTGGTGATCATCCGCCTACCAACCCCTGAGGACTACTTATGTCGCTTTCCATGTACGCGATCACCGTTCCGGTGTTCACGCGCTACCTGAACAACCTCGACGCCATCCTGGTGAAGGCCGAGGTCAACGCCGCCGAGCGCAAGATCAAGCCGGAGGTGCTGGTGTCGGCGCGGCTGGCGCCCGACATGCACCCGCTGTCATTCCAGGTGCAGTCGACCACCGACCGCATCAAGTTCACGCTGGCGCGGCTGACCGGACGCACCCCGCCGAGCTGGGAAGACAATGAGACGACGCTGGTGGATCTGCGCGCTCGCGTGAAGAAGGCACTCGAGTTCGTTGCGAGCTTCTCTGAGGCCGATCTCGCCGGCAGTGAGGGCAAGACGCTGACGCTGAAGGTGCGCGGCGAGGACACTCAGGTTCCGGCGATCGAGCATGTGACGCTCAATGCCGTGCCGCAGATCTTCTTCCACATCACCTCCGCCTACGCGATCCTGCGCCATAACGGCGTGCCGATCGGCAAGCGCGATTTCACCGGCGGCTGAGGTAGGGAATAGGCAGTCGGCAGTAGCGGTTTCGTTCCGTGCAACTATTCTCGACTGCCGACTGCCGACTGCCGACTGCCGACTGCCGACTGCGGCACTCAGGAGTAGCGCTCTTCCCTCCACGGGTCGGCGTGGTTGTGATAGCCGCGCACCTCCCAGAAGCCGCGGTGGTCACGCTCGGCGAACTCGATGCGCTTGAGCCATTTCGGGCTCTTCCAGAAATAGAGGTGCGGCACCACCAGCCGCACCGGGCCGCCGTGGTCGCGGCTGAGTGGCTCGCTCTCCCAGGTGTGGGCGATCAGCGCGTCCTCGGAGGCGAAATCCTCGATCGCCATGTTGGTGGTGTAGCCGTCGTTCGAGGTGAACAGCACGAAGCGCGCCTCCGGCTTCACTCCAACCGCATCCATCAGCTGGTGCGTGGTGACGCCCTTCCAGTGGTTGTCGTAGCGCGACCAACTGGTGACGCAGTGGATATCGCTGAGCTTGTCGGCCTGCGGCTGCGCCATCAAATCGTCGAATGACCAGGTCTGCGGGCGCTCGACCTGACCGGCGATATCGAGGCGCCAGACCTCCTTGGCGACGTTCGGGGTCTGCCCGAGGTCGAGGATGGGCCAGTTCTTCACCAGGTGCTGCCCCGGCGGCAGGCGGTCATCTTCGGGCCGCGACAGTTGCCCGGTGAGAAATTTGCCGAGTTCGGCCCAGCGCGACTTGGTCTTGGTGAGTTTGCTGTCTTCGGGGAGATCGTCGTCGCTGGACATGCTGGCCTCTCTGTTCTCGCTAAAAGCTTGGCCGACCGGTGCGGCAAGTCAATGGACATTCCTGCGCTTAGCAGCCCCGCACCGCCCTCATGTCCAATTATGGCCGCTCTACCCATTGTGAGGCCCGGCAATGGTCCCCATGTTTTCCGGGATTGTTCAACATTGGAGAGTGAAGATGCTGAACCCCGAAGACCGCCGCGCCATCGAAGGCCTGTTCGATCGGCTTGCCGATGTCGAGCGCAAGAACCCTCAGCGCGACCCCGAGGCACAGGACCTGATCGATCGCGAGATCGTCCGGCAGCCGGGTGCGCCCTACTACATGGCGCAGACCATTCTGGTGCAGCAGCACGCCCTGGAGGTCGCTGAGCAGCGTATTCAGGAGCTTGAACGTGAGGTCGAGGAAAAAGGCCGCGGCGGCATGTTCGGTGGCCTGTTCGACGATGGTCGTGGCCGCCAGAATCGCTACGACGACAACCAGCAGGTGCAGCGCCGCAGCCCCTGGGATCGCCAGGACGATCCGGCCGACACCCGCTATCAGCGCGGCCAGGTGGGGCAGGGCGGTGGGTTCCTCGCCGGTGCAGCGCAGACCGCGCTTGGCGTCGCCGGCGGTGTGCTGCTCGGCAGCGCCATCGGTTCGCTGTTCGGCGCCGGCGGCGCGCATGCTGCCGAGAGTTCGGCCAACGACCAGCCCGCCACCGACGCCGGTAACGACAATGTCAACGACCAGGATCAGGGCGCAGCCCAGGACAGCGGCGATCAGTCCGGCGGGGATTGGGGCGATTTCGGTGGCGGCGACGGCGGCGGCTTCGACATGGGTGGGGATTTCTGACGCAGCCCCATGGGGTTGCCGCATTGGGGAATCGTTGGGCATGATCGCGGCCGATGACAGAACCGCATGTTGAGATCGACCTATCGAAGGTAGACAAGGCCGAGGGAGCGGATCGCCTCTCGGCCATCCTGATGGCAATTGCGACGGCGGAGGACCGGGACCGGATCTCCATCGGCGATCTCCTCGAAGCGCTGAAGCGTCGCGCGCTCGGCGCGCTGATGTTCATCTTCGCCATCATCACTGCTCTGCCGATGCCGCCCGGCGTCTCGGCGGTCGTTGGCGCACCGCTGGTGTTTCTCACCGCCCAACTGATGCTGGGGATGAACGCCTGGTTGCCGCGTATCATCACCGATCGGTCGCTGAGCCGCGTCGATTTCCACCGTGTGATGAAAGCGGCCTCGCCCTGGCTGGCCCGCGCCGAAGGCATCATGAAGCCGCGCTTCGAGTTTCTGGCGAAGCGCCCGGCGGTTTACTTCGCCGGGTTCGTGGCCTTCGTCATGGCGCTGCTGGTGCTGCTGCCGATCCCGGGCGCCAACATGGCCCCGTCGATCGCCATCTGCATCATTGCTCTTGGCCTGCTCGAGCGCGACGGCATCTGGATCGTGCTTGGCGCCCTGGTGGGGATCGTCTCGACGATAGTAGTGGGCGGCATCTACTGGGTGCTGATCAGCTGGACGGTCGGCGTGGTACTCAGCTTCTTCGGGCTGGGCGCACCACCGCCTGTGCCGGCGGTCTAGAGCGTTTCACCTTCGAGATGCAGCAGTGGGCGCCATCCGGCGAGGCACACTGTCTCAGCCTGTCACCGACGTCATTCCCGCGCAGGCGGGAACCTGGTGGGATGCTGCGGCACCCGCTGAGGCCGAGAGATCCCACTGGTCCCCGCCTTCGCGGGGATGACCCCGTGGGCAGGTCCATCACCGAGCGCAACCCAAGGGTGAAATGCTCAAGAGCGCTCACCAATAGGCCAGCGCCGAGAACGGATCGTTGGTGAAGGTTCCGGCTTTGCGCTTCTCGTAGAAATTGTTCCCGCCCGCTTCCAGCACGTAGAACATGTTGTTGTACGAGAAGCGGTAGCCGGCGGTGTGGAAGTGCTTCACGTCGTGCGACAGCGTCGGATGGCGAGCGCCGCGCAGCACCCGGTCGGCGACGCTGTAGGCGAGCGCGGCAGAGCGCTTCTCGGTCATCTTCTTGTTCAGCACGCCGGGGGCGAACTGGTTTTTCTGCCCGACGACGCCGCAGACCGACTGCGGATAGCGCTTGTCGGCGACGCGGTTCATCACCACCGTGCCGACGGCCAGCATGCCGTCTTCGCTCGAGCGGTTGGATTCGAAGTACATGGCGCGCGCCAGGCAATCGCGCGAGGAAAGACCGCCAAGAGAGAAAGTGGCGCAGCCGGCGACGAGGCTCAACAGCATCGGCGCCGCGAACATCAGCTTGAGTGATCCTGCCAACGATGACTCCAGAACGCAAACACAACTAAGGAGCCGGGCTGACGCTGCCCGTGCTTCCTAGAATGCACGTAGTGGAGTTAAGAGTGCGTTGAGGATATCAGCGCCGGCGGCTGCCCGATGCCATCACCAGGCTGACGAGGCAGGCGAGCCCGACCAGCGCCGCCATGGTCGGCGCCGGATCGCGGCGCACCGCCTTGCCGGCCCTCCACGCCTGCTTGCCGAGCACCCGTGCCGCGACGGCGCCCTGATGCATCGCGCCATCCGCGAGATCGTGAGCGAAGTGGCCGACATCGTGCCGGGCGCCGGCGCTGTAGCGACTGAGCGCATCGGACAGGTGGCTCGCATCCCGCGCCAGGCTTGAGAATTGGCGGCCGAAGCGTTCCTGGGCATCGTCGGTGAAGTGGGACAGGTCGAAACCGCGGGAATGGGCCATGGCTGAAGCTCCTCAATGTGTGAGGTGCTAACGCGACAGCGGCTTTCGGAGTTCCGGAAACTGGGCGAGGGCAGGGCTACCAGTCGGTAGCGTCGTCCTGCCCTCTACTTAAGCTCGATAAACTTGAGCGTAATCCGTTAACGAATAGTTAACGTGCGCCGGCCGGAACCACTGCACGCCGGTAGAGGTGCCACGTGGCGTGGCCGAGCACCGGCACCACGATACTGAGCCCGACCAGCAGCGGAATCGTGCCGATGACCAGGAGCGCCGCAACGATGAAGCCCCAGGCCGCGATCTGCAGCGGGTTCTTCAGCGTCACCCGCAGCGAGGTCTGCACGGCGATGGCAGTGCCGAGGTCGCGATCGAGCAGCAGCGGGATCGAAACCACCATGGTCGCGAGCACGAAGGCCGCGAACACGAAGCCGATCAGGTTGCCCCAGATCATCAGCTGCTGGCCCGCCGATGTGGTGAGCACCTCGTTGACGAAAGCCATCAGCGTCGGCGGCGACCCCGGGCCGAAGAAGGTCTCGTAGATGAACTGCGCCGTCATCAGCCAGACGGTGAAGACGATCAGCATCATCACCCCGAGCGCGGCGATCGAGGCGAAGGCCGGGGTACGAAACACTTCGAACGCGGCGCGCCAATGCGTATCGAGACCCTGCTCCTGTCGCCGGCTCATCTCGTAGATCGGCAGCGCCAGGAAGGGGCCGACCAGCGCAAAGCCGGAAATCAACGGGAACAGCAATGGCCAGGAATTGTTGCCGGAGGTCCAGACCGCCAGCATCGCGCCGACTAGCGGATAGATCAGGCCCAGGAAGGCCAGGTGCGAGGGTCGTTGCCAGAAATCGCGCCAGCCTTCGGCCAGGGCGCCCGTGAGGTCGTCGAAGCCGATGCGGCGGATCTCGGGAACATCGAGCCGTTCCGCATTGGTGAGCACGTGAAAGCCGACCATCTCCATCCTCCTCGAAATGGGGAGCCAGGACGGTCGCCGCTTGGCGTGTGCTACGCCCGGCGGTAACCGCCACTGCGTCTCGAACACCATCCTAGCCCGGTTTTTCGATCCTGTCGAAGTAAGCCTTTCGTGTGCTGCGGTGGACGAAACCTCGATTTCAAGGTCCTGAACCGGACAAAAAGCGACCGTCGCCGGTTTGATGCGCGGGCCCCGATGCCCAAATGCATTGCCACCACAGGGAAAAAGGGGACCACGATGACAGGCAAGGAAGGTGCGAGGCTGCACCGGCAGTTCGACAGGATCGGCCGCGCTGTACCCGCTTCAACCGGCTTTCTCGCGTGGATCCGCAAGCCATCCTCGCGGATCGTCCGCATCCCGCTCGGCATCCTGCTGATTCTGGGCGGCGTGTTCAGCTTCCTGCCGCTGCTTGGCGTCTGGATGCTGCCGCTTGGCCTGTTCCTCCTGGCGCTCGACCTGCCGTTCCTGCAGGGCCCGCTCAACCGACTGAGCTTCTGGGTGCAGCGCAAGTGGACCAACTGGCAGCGCAGCCGGAAGAACAAGCAGCGCTAGCTACTCCAGCGCTCCGCTGGCGATCGCTGCTTCCAGCAGGTCGACCGCATGCGCCAGCTTCTCGTCGACCACGTGCAGGTAGCGCGTCCAGTCATCTAGATGGCCCAACTCCTCGTTGCCATCGGAGATACCGCGCAGTGCGATGAGCGGTACCTTGAAGCGCTGGCAGGCCCGCAGCACAGCGTAGGTCTCCATATCCACCATGTCAGCACCGATCCCTTGGTACGCCGCGCCCGACACCACATTGGCGCCGGTCGACAGCGTCGCCTTGGCGATGCCAGGAACGAACGGCCCGAGCGGAATGACCGCCGGTTGGTCGCTGAGCGGCGTCACGCCCCGCTCGAACCCGAGCGGCGAGGCGTCCATGTCGCGATAATCGACCGAAGTCGCCTGGTAGACCCCGGTCTGCTCCAGCTTCGCCGACCCTCCTGAACCCAGTGACACTACCAGCGCCGGAAGTTTGCCTTGGGCGTCGAGCTTGGCGAGCGCGTGCGTGACCACGATCGCCGCTTCCACCGGACCCACACCCGTCATCAGCGGCGTGATGCGCGAGCGCAGGTGCGGGCCGTACTCGTTGTCGAGCGCCATGACATACAGGATGTCGGCCGCGCCGGGCGTGCGGGAAGCAAAGGGCATGAGGACTCGTCCGGATTTTCAGGCTGGAGCCGGAGGCGTAAGCTCGAAAAGCGGCTCATGCAACGGAGGAGAACATGCTTCTGTCCGATCATCGTGCCTACTCGACCATCCCGGCCTCCAACCTCGCCCGGGCTAAGGCCTGGTATCGCGACAAGCTCGGCCTCGAGCCGGCCGAGGAGCTGCCGATCGGCATCGTCTACCGCCTCGCTGACGGCACCGGCTTCCAGCTCTACGAGACCCAGTTCGCCGGCACCGCGCAGAATACCGCCATGGCGTTCAGTTCCAAGGATGTCGCAGCCGACATGCAGATGCTGAGGGCGCGCGGCGTGAAGTTCGAGGAATATGACTTTCCCGGGCTGAAGACTGAGAACGGCATGGCCAAAATGGGCCCGTACCACGGCGCCTGGTTCAAGGATTCCGAGGGCAACATCCTTGCCATCGGCGACGAGCCGAACTGACCGGAGCGTTTTCAGGAAAAGCCTGTCCCCGCAAAGGCGGGGATTGCAGACTTTTCCTCTTCGGACTTGATCCGGGGATCGAAAGCGCGACCAACCGGAGAACTGGAGCTTCAGCCGTTCGACGAACGGGTGAAGTTCGGCGTGGGCTCCGCATTGACAGGACGCGCGGCGGACAACAGTCTGCCGCGCCATGACGATTGCACCTTCGACGCCGGCTGACGTGAAGCCGCGCCTCACTGCCGAAATTGACTCCCGGCGCGACGACCTGATCGCCTTGACGCAGGACCTGATCCGCATCCCCACGATCAATCCGCCGGGCAACAACTACCGTGAGATCTGCGACTACCTCGCAAGTCGCTTGAGCAAACGCGGCTATGCCGTTGAATTGGTTCGTGCCGATGGTAAGCCCGGCGACAGCGACAAGTACCCGCGCTGGAATGTGGTGGCGCGTCGTGAGGGCGCCGGGCCGGGCGACACGGTGCACTTCAACTCGCACCATGACGTGGTGGAGGTCGGCCGCGGCTGGACCTTCGAGCCCTTCGGTGGCGAACTGAAAGATGGCCGAATCTATGGTCGCGGCACCTGCGACATGAAGGGCGGCCTCGCCGCCTCGATCATCGCCGCCGAGGCGTTTGCCGACGTTGTGCCCGACTATCGCGGCGCCATCGAGATTTCCGGCACCGCCGACGAAGAGACCGGCGGCTTCGGCGGCGTCGCCTATCTTGCCGAGCAGGGCTATTTCTCCCCGGAGCGCGTGCAGCACGTCATCATTCCCGAGCCGCTGAACAAGGATCGGATCTGCCTGGGCCACCGTGGTGTCTGGTGGGCCGAGATCGAAACCTTCGGCCGGATCGCCCATGGCTCCATGCCGTTCCTCGGCGACAGCGCCATCCGCCATATGGCCGAGGTGCTGCGGCAGTTCGAGGATGTGCTCTACCCGGCGCTGAGCCTCAAGCGCACCGCCATGCCGGTGGTGCCGCCCGGGGCGCGGCAATCGACCATGAACATCAACTCGATCCACGGCGGACAGGCTGAGCCCGAGGGCGGTTTCACCGGCTTTCCGGCGCCGGTGGTGGCGCATTCGGCCCGCATCGTCATCGATCGTCGCTACCTGATCGAGGAGAGCCCGGCGGCGGTGCGGCAGGAGGTGATCGACCTGCTCGAAAAGCTCAAGGCCGAGCGGCAGGGTTTCAGCTACGAGATCCGCGACCTCTGGACCATTTCGCCGACCATGACCGAGAAGGACGCCCCGGTGGTGCGCTCGGTCGCCAAGGCGATAGGCGAGGTGATGGGGGTCGCGCCGGAATACGTCGTTTCGCCAGGCACTTACGACCAGAAACATATCGACCGGATCGGCCGGCTGAAAAACTGCATCGCCTATGGCCCTGGCATTCTCGATCTGGCGCACCAACCGGACGAGTGGGTCGGCGTCGACGACATGCTGGATTCGGCCAAGGTCATGGCGCTGGCGCTGCTCGATTTGTTGGGACCCAAGTCGTGATCGTGCTGTGCCCACGGAGCCATTCCCGCGAAAGCGGGAACCTCTGTTTGCCGCGCTCTCGGCGCGCCCCAGAACGGAGATTCCCGCTTTCGCGGGAATGACCCGGTGAAAGGATGTACGGTGGTGGCTATGCTATGCGTGACGCGCAAATCGCGCCGTGCAGCCGGTTCACCTGAAGCCGGAAGCATCCTAGGATCGCCTCAAGACCGCGGGGGTAAGCGGTCGGAAACAGAAGGGATAATCATGCGCAGATCACTGGTCGTGCTGGCTCTCGCCGGCGCATTGGCAATGACCACCGCGATGACGCCGGCATTCGCCCAGGCGCGGACCGACGTGAAGGTCGGCCTCGTGCTCGAGCCGCCCAGCCTTGACCCGACTGCCGAGGCCGCGGCCGCCGTCGACGAAGTGCTCTATGCCAACGTCTTTGAGGGCCTGACCCGCATCATCGCCGATGGCAGTGTCGTGCCGGCGCTGGCGAAATCCTGGGACATTTCCGAGGACGGCCTGACTTACACCTTCCACCTGGTCGAGGGCGCCAAGTTTCACGACGGCACCGATTTCAACGCCGATGACGTGAAGTTCTCTCTCGACCGCATCAATGCCGAGGGCTCGCTGAACGCCCAGAAGGCGCTCTACGCCTCGATCGCCTCGGTGGAGGTGGTCGATCCGGCGACCGTCAAGGTCACGCTGAAACAGCCCGACGGCAACCTGATCTACAATCTCGCCTGGGGCGATGCGGTGATCGTGGCGCCGGAAAGCGCCGACGCCAACAAGACCAACCCGATCGGCACCGGCCCGTTCAGCTTCAAGGACCGTGTCGAGGGCGACAGCATCACGCTCGAGAAGAACCAGGCCTATTGGGGCACCCCGGTGAAGCTCGAAGGCGCAACCTTCAAGTTCATCGCCGACCCGACCGCTGCCTTTGCGGCGCTGCAGGCCGGCGACGTCGACACCTTCCCGAACTTCCCGGCGCCCGAGACGGTGGCGCAGTTCCAGAGCGATCCGCGCTTCCGCGTGGTGATCGGCTCGACCGAAGGCGAGACCATCCTGACCATGAACAACGGCAAGGCGCCGCTGGACAACGTCAAGGTGCGCGAAGCCATCGCCCACGCCATCGACCGCCAGGCGATCATCGATGGCGCCATGTTCGGCTACGGCACCCCGATCGGCACCTTCCTGTCGCCGGCCAACCCCGACTATATCGACCTGACCGCCCAGTCGAACTACGACCCGGAAAAGTCGAAGGCGCTGCTGGCCGAGGCCGGCGTCACCGATCTGACGCTGTCGCTGAAGCTGCCGCCGGTGGAGGGCTATGCCCGTCGCGGTGGTGAGATCATCGCCAGCCAGCTGGCGGCGGTCGGCATCAAGACCGAAGTGACCAACCTCGAATGGGCGCAGTGGCTCAGCGAAGTGTTCACTGACAAGAACTACGACCTGACCATCATCTCGCACACCGAGCCCAACGATATCGGGATTTTTGCGCGCGACGGCTACTACTTCCAGTACAACAATGCCGACTTCAACAAGCTCATCGCCGACCTCGCCGTGACATCAGATCCCGCCAAGCGTTCGGAGCTGACCAAGGCCGCCGAAAAGAACCTCGCCGACAACTACGCCGTCGGCTTCCTGTTCGAACTGGCCAAGGTTGGGGTCGAGAACGCCAAGCTCAAGGGCATGTGGGAGAACGCCCCAACGCAGGCGACCGATCTCACCGGCGTGTCGTGGGAAGAGTGAGTGTTTGGGAGGCGGGCAATGCCCGCCTCCCACTCTGATGCGTTTGATCACCAGCCCCTCCCACAGCAGCGATGTCATCCCAGCGGAAGCCGGGACCCAACTCACCGCCTGCTCGGGGGGAGAAATGGGTCCCAGCTTTCGCTGGGATGACATCTGTGGGGAAACGCCAATCGTTGCCGACTGCACGAGCGAGGGCACCAGCTAATGCCCTCCATCATCCTCGGCCGCCTGGTCTCGCTCATCCTCAGTCTGATCGCTGCTTCGATCGTCATCTTCCTCGTGCTCGAGGTGGTGCCGGGTGATCCGGCGCAGTTCATGCTCGGGCTCAACGCCACGCCTGAGGCGACGGCGGCGCTCCGCACCGCGCTCGGCCTCGATGGGCCGCTGCTCGAGCGCTATTTCACCTGGGTGCTGGGGCTGCTGCATGGCGATTTCGGCATCAGCTACACCTACAAGGTGCCGGTCTCCGGGCTGATCGCCGACCGCATCTGGATTTCGCTGCCACTCGCCATCTATGCGCTGGCGCTGTCGACGCTGATCGCCTTTCCGGTCGGCATCCTCGCGGCGGTCAGGCGCAACTCGGCCACTGATGTCGGCATCATGGGAGCGACGCAGGTCGGCCTCGCAGTGCCGAACTTCTGGTTCGCCATGCTGCTGGTGCTGCTGTTCTCGATCACCCTCCGATGGTTCTCCGCTGGCGGCTTTCCCGGCTGGCAGGATCCGCTGCTGGCGCTGAAGGCACTGACCCTGCCGGCCGTGGCGCTGGCACTGCCGCAGGCCTCGATCCTCGCCCGCGTCATGCGCTCGTCGCTGCTCGATACGCTGGGCGAGGACTACATCCGTTCGGCCCGGGCCAAGGGCCTGAGCCAGGGGCAGACGCTGTGGCGGCATGCGCTGCGTAACGCCCTGATCCCGGTGCTGACCATCATCGGCTTGCAGTTCTCGTTCCTGCTCGCCGGGGCCATCATCATCGAGAACGTCTTCTTCCTGCCCGGGCTCGGCCGGCTGGTGTTCCAGGGCATCACCTCGCGCGACCTGATCGTGGTGAAATCGGTGGTAATGCTCCTGGTGTTCGCGGTGATCCTCGTCACCTTCCTCGTCGACATCACCTACGCGCTGGTTGACCCCAGGCTCAGGAGGGCGACGCGATGAGCGCCATTGCCGCGCCCGCCACCCGCGACAGCCTGCTGAAGGCGGCGCTCCGCTCGCCGAACTTCCTCATCGGTGCGGCGATCACCCTGGTCTTCGTCATAGCGGCGCTGCTCTCGTTCGTCTGGACGCCCTACGACTATCTGCTGCAGAACATCCCCAACAAGCTGAAGCCGCCTTCGGCGGAGCATTGGCTCGGCACCGACCATTTCGGCCGCGATATCCTCTCGATGATCATGGTCGGCGCCCGCACCTCGATCGCCGTGGCCTTCATCGCTGTGACCGTCGCCATGGTGATCGGCGTGCCGATCGGCCTTTGGGCCGCGGCGCAGCGTGGCACGCTGCTCGATGACGTGCTGATGCGTGCCAACGACCTGGTGTTCGCCTTCCCGGCGCTGCTGATCGCCATCCTGATCACTGCGGTGTTCGGGCCGGGCGCGATCAACGCCATTATCGCGGTCGGGCTCTACAATATGCCGGTCTTCGCTCGCCTGGCGCGGGCAGGGGCACTGAGCCTGTGGCAGCGCGAATTCATCATGGCGGCACGGGTTTCGGGGAAGGGCGCCGCGCGCATCTCGTTCGAGCATATCCTGCCCAACATCCTCAACACCCTGGTGGTACAGGCGACCATCCAGTTCGCCCTCGGCATCCTCGCGGAAGCGGCGCTCGCCTATGTCGGGCTCGGCGTACAGCCGCCAACTCCAAGCTGGGGCAAGATGCTGGCCGACAGCCAGACCATGATCAGTCTCGCGCCGCACGTCGCGCTGGTGCCCGGCCTCACCATCGTGCTGATGGTGCTGGGTGTGAACCTCCTCGGTGACGGCCTGCGCGATATCTTTGATCCACGCCTGAGGCGGAACCGCTGATGGCGCTGCTCGACGTCAAGGACCTGCAGCTGTCGATCGGCAAGTTCCCGATCCTGCGCGATATCGACCTGTCGGTGGATGCCGGCGAAATTCTCGGGGTCATCGGCGAGAGCGGCTCCGGCAAGTCGATGACGGCGCTGAGTGTCATGCAACTGCTGCCGTTCGGCGCGACGACATCGGGTTCGGTGAAGCTCGATGGCCGCGAAGTCCTGGGGCTGCCGGATGCCGAGATGCGGAAGATCCGCGGCGGCACCGTCGGCATGGTGTTCCAGGAGCCGATGACCGCGCTGAACCCGGTCAAGACCATTGGCGACCAGGTGGCCGAAACCGCCATGGTGCATGGCGGGCTCGGGCGACGTGCGGCGCTGGAGGTAGCGCGGCAGACCCTCGAACGGGTCGAACTGCCCACCTCGCGCTTCCCACTCGATCGCTATCCGCACGAGCTGAGCGGCGGCCAGCGGCAGCGTGTGGTGATAGCCATGGCCATCGCCATGCGGCCAAAACTGCTGATCGCCGATGAGCCGACCACCGCGCTCGATGTGACGACGCAGGCGGCGATCCTGAAGCTGCTGCAGAAGCTGGTCGATGAAGACGGCATGGGGCTGCTGTTCATCACCCACGATCTCGGGGTGATCGCCGGGCTCGCCGATAAGGTGTCGATCATGCGGCAGGGCGAGGTGGTGGAGGCAGGGCCGACCGTCCAGCTGTTCCGCGCCCTGCAGCATCCCTACTCGAAGGCGCTGTTCGAGGCCTCCTCGCACGTCCCGCCACGCATCCCGCCGGCCGTGGTTGGCGGCAGCCCGGTGCTGGCCGTGGACAACGTCGTGCGCGAATACCCGCTGCCGCGGCGCGGGCTGTTCGAAAAGCGCAAGGTGTTGCGCGCCGTCGACGGTGTGAGCCTCAGGATCGAGAAGGGCGAGAATGTCGGGCTGGTGGGCGAAAGCGGCTGCGGCAAGTCCACGCTGGCCCGCGCCATCATGGCGCTGGAGCCAACCCAGGGCGGTCGCATCGCCATATCAGGCGAGCCGATTGATCCGAAGAAAGGCGCCAGTTTCGCCACGCGCCGGCACCTGCAGGTGGTGTTCCAGGATCCCTATGGCAGCTTCAACCCGCGTCACAGGGTCGACCGGCTGGTCAGCGAGCCGTTTCATCTGCTGGGCTCAGCAGCTCCATCAGGCGCGGAGCGTAGCAAGCGCATCGCCCGGGCGCTGGACGAGGTTGGGCTGTCGGCCACTGATGGCGAGAAATACGTGCACGAATTCTCCGGCGGCCAGCGGCAGCGCATCGCCATTGCCCGGGCGCTGATCATCGAGCCGAGCCTGATCATTCTCGATGAGGCGGTGTCGGCGCTCGACGTCTCGGTGCGAGCGCAGGTGCTGGACCTCCTGGCCGAGCTCTCTGACCGGCTGCAGCTCAGCTACCTGTTCATCTCGCACGACCTTGCCGTGGTCCGCTCCATCACCGACCGGGTGCTGGTGATGCGGGCCGGCAAGATCGTCGAGGAGGGCGCGACTGAGGAAGTGTTCCGGGCGCCAAAGCATCCCTACACGCAGGAGCTGCTGGCGGCGACACCTAACCTCGAGGCCGCGCTTGCCAAGCGCGAGGCCGCGGGCGCATAGCCACGGCCGCGGCAGATGCGAGTTTAAGATGACCGACCTCAACCTGTTCTTCGATCCCACCAAGTGCTTCATCGGCGGCCGCTGGATCGCGCCGCAGGGCGGCGACTACCTGCCGATCGAGAATCCCTCGACCGGCGAGACCATCGGCCAGATCGCCCGTGGCAAGGCGGCCGACGTCGATGCCGCTGTCGCGGCAGCGCAAGCGGCGCTGGTCGGCGAGTGGGGGCGGACACCGGCGGCGGAGCGCGGCCGGATCCTCAGCCGCATCGGGCAGAAGGTGCTGGAGCGGGTCGACGACCTGGCGCGCATCGAGGCGCTGGATGTCGGCAAGCCCCTGAAGCAGGCCAGGGCCGATGCGCTGGCGCTGGCGCGCTATCTCGAGTTCTACGGCGGCGCCTGTGACAAGATCCACGGCGAGACCATCCCCTATCTCGATGGCTACACTGTCTACACGCTGCGCGAGCCGCATGGGGTGACAGCGCACATCATCCCCTGGAACTACCCCATGCAGATCATCGGCCGCTCGGTGACCGGTGCCCTGGCGATGGGCAATGCCGCGGTGCTGAAACCGGCGGAGGAGGCTTGCCTCACCGCCATCGCTTTCGCCAAGATCGCCGAGGAAGCCGGGCTGCCAGCCGGCGCGCTGAACGTCGTGCCGGGGCTGGGCGAGGAAGCCGGCGCTGCGCTGACGGCCCATCCGGGCGTCAACCACATCTCGTTCACTGGCTCGGTCGGCGTCGGCAAGCTGATCCAGCACGCGGCGGCCAACAATGTCGTGCCGGTGACGCTGGAGCTGGGCGGCAAGTCGCCGCAACTGGTGTTCGAAGACGCCGATCTCGATCGCGCGCTGCCGTTCCTGATCAATGCCGGTATCCAGAATGCCGGCCAGACCTGTTCGGCCAGCTCGCGTATCGTGGTGCACCGGTCGATCCATGACGAGGTGCTGCAGCGGATGGCCGGGCGCTACCAGGCGCTGAGGGTCGGGCCGGCCATCGCCGATCTCGATCTCGGCCCGCTGGTGTCGGAGCGGCAGAAGGAGATCGTTGGCGGGTTTCTTACCGACCTCGGCGGCGCCGAGATCGCGGCAGAGGGTACTGTCGTCGACGACGCGCCGCAGGGTGGACACTACCAGGCGCCGACACTGCTCTCCCGCGTCTCCCCGGACAACCGGCTGGCGCAGGACGAGATCTTCGGCCCGGTGCAGGTGGTGATCCCGTTCGAAGATGAGGCTGAAGCGATAGCCATCGCCAACGGCACGGATTTCGGCCTCGTCGCCGGGGTCTGGACGCGTGATGGCGGGCGGCAGATGCGGGTGGCCAAAGCCATCAAGACCGGCCAGGTGTTCCTCAACAATTACGGCGCGGGCGGCGGCGTCGAGCTGCCCTTCGGTGGCGTCGGCAAGTCCGGCCACGGCCGCGAAAAGGGTTTCGAGGCGCTCTACGGCTTCTCGGTGTTGAAGACAGTGGCCGCATGGCACGGGTGATTTCATGAGACTGGAAGGCAAGGTCGCCATCGTTACGGGCGGCGCATCAGGGTTTGGCGCCGGCATCGCACGGAAGTTCGCTGCCGAGGGCGCAAAAGTGCTGATCGCGGATATCAACCTCGACGGCGCCGAGGCGCTGGCAAGAGAACTCGGCCAGAAGGCAGGCCATGTCGACGTCAGCAAGGATGCGAGCGTCAATCAGCTGGCGGCGGCGGCGCTGATGGCCTTCGGCAAGGTTGATATCCTCGTCAACAATGCCGGCGTCTCGCACCTGCCGGCGGCGTTGGACGAGATTTCCGAGGCCGATTTCGACCGGGTGTTCAACGTCAACATGAAGTCGGTCTACCTGACCGCGCGGCATCTCGTGCCGCATTTCAAGGCGCGGAAGACCGGCGCGATCCTCAACGTCGCCTCGACCGCCGCCGTGAGCCCGCGCCCCCGGCTCAGCTGGTATAATGCGTCGAAGGGCTGGATGGTGACGGCGACCAAGTCGATGGCGGTCGAGCTGGCGCCACTGGGCATCCGGGTCAACGCCATCAATCCGGTGGCCGGCGAGACGCCTTTGCTCAAGACCTTCATGGGCGAGGATACGCCCGAGATCCGGGCCAAGTTCCTCTCGACCATCCCAATCGGCCGCTTCTCGACCCCCGAGGACATGGGCAATGCCGCCTGCTTCCTCTGCTCGGACGAAGCCTCGATGATCACCGGCGTGGCGCTGGAGGTTGATGGCGGCCGGGTTATTTAGCGCGTTCGATTACTGAGTTGCACAACTCGTCCCACCCACTCGGTGTCATCCCAGCGAAAGCTGGGACCCAACCATCAGCTGGCGCAGGCGGCGAAATGGGTCCCAGCTTTCGCAGGGATGACAGCCGGTGGGGAGGCGAGGCGGTGCACCATCTTGTGGGCCGGTGCTTCAACCTTAACCGCGAACCGCTTACCGCAGGAACGCGTTGATCTCCCGCGCCACCGCCGCCGGAGTTTCCCAATGCAGCGAGTGGGCGGCGTTGGCGATCGGCGCATGGGTGAAGCGCGGCACCTTGCCGTGCAGTTCCTCGACAGCACCAAACGGCGCCAGCAGATCGAGATCGCCTGAGAGCGCCAGCACTTCGCAGGCGACCGTCGAGAGATCGACGATCATGCCGCGATCGATCGCTGCGACCTGTCGGGCGAAATCGCCGGGCGATTGGCGGTGCGGGTAGGCAGTGGAAGCCGCCGCGGCCGCCGCGACGTTCGCCTCGTCGGCAAAGAACGGCGTCGAGAACAACCACTGGTAGAGCAACCGGAACCAATCGGGCGCCGGGACCGTGAAGTAGAGCCGCGACAGGTCGCGGAACAGCACTCGTGCCTTGGGGTTGATGGTGCCCGCGCCCATCGTCACCATCCGTTTGACCCGGGTGGGATGGGTGGCGGCAAGCGCCAGACCGAGGAAGCCGCCGAGCGAATGTCCGATCACCTCGACCCGCTCGAGCCCGAGATGATCGAGCAGCGCTCCGCAATCGGCGACCATCTCGGCGAGTTCGATCGGGCCTTCGACCCGCGTTCGTCCGGAGCCGCGATTATCGATCAGAATCAGCTGCCGGCCGGGCAGCAACGGCAACAGCGGGCCCCAGCTGGCACCATCGCTCGCCGTGCCCGCAATCAGCAACAGCGGCTTGCCCTCGCCGAGGATTTCGTAGTGCACCGTGGCGGCGCCGTTCTGGAACTCAGGCATGCGGCAATCTCGATTGTTTTTGCTCGGCCGTGGCGTGGACAGGTCTGACGCGAGGTCTATATTTGACCGGTTGGATAAATGGCTGGAGCGTGATCAGGAAAGGTTGCAGACCTTTCCGGTTCGATCTCGCGACAAAACAAGGACCTGGAGCAGGAGTGCGGTTCAAAGAAACGCAATCTTGCCCAGTGCGAGCATGGCACAGGACGCCCTCGGAAATGAAGTGAGCCGCGCCTCCGCAGCGACGCTGCAGGGGATCGACGATTTCGTCACCGGCTTCCTCGGCTACGAGAAGAAGGCTGCCAACATCATTGCCGCAGCCGACGGCGAGCCGGATGCGGTGCTTGCCAACACCTATGCCGGCTTCACCTGGATGTTCCTCGAGGCCGAGGGCGCCAAGGCTATGGCGGGCAAATACCTCGCACGGGCCGAGGCTGCCGCCGCCGGCGCCAACGAACGCGAGCGGATGCTGATCGCGCAGCTGGAGCGCTGGATCGCCGACGACATTCCTGCCGTGCAGGCGATTGGCGACGAGATCGTCGCCCGCCATCCGCGCGACCTCACCTCGGTGAAGCTGCACCAGTATTTCAGCTTCAACCGTGGCGATGCCGCCAACATGCTGCGCATCGCCAAGGCGGCGGAGGCGGCGAATGCCGACAACCCGCATATTCACGGCATGCTGGCCTTCGGCTACGAGCAACTGCACGATCTCGAGACGGCCGAGCGCGAGGCGCGGCTGGCGCTGAAACTGAAGACCAAGGAGCCCTGGGCGCAGCATGCGCTGGCGCACGTGATGCTGGGCACCGGGCGCGTCGAGGAGGGCGTGCAGTTCCTTGCCGAGGCGCAGCGGACCTGGGTCGATCTCAACTCCTTCATGTACACCCACAACTGGTGGCACAAGGCGCTGTTCCACATCAGCCAGGGCGACCACGCCGCGGTGTTCGATGCCTATGACAACCATGTCTGGGGCATCGAGCCGGGCTATTCGCAGGACCAGGTGGGCGCCGTGTCGCTGCTGGCTCGTATGGAGGTCGCCGGCATGGATGTCGGCAACCGCTGGGAGGATGTGGCGGACCATATGCGGGGCAGGGGGCGCGACACCATCCAGCCCTTCCTGACGCTGCAATATCTCTATGGGCTGGCGCGAGCCGAGCGCGTCGAAGCCGACGAGCTGATGCGCGCCGTTGAGGAGAAGGCCGCGACCTCGTCGGCTTTCGATCGGGTGGTCTGGCGGGAAGTGGCGCTGCCGGCGGCGCGGGGCGTCCTGGCGCATGCGCGAGGCGACTACGCAGCAGCGGCGAAGTGGCTTTCGGTCGCCAACCCGCGGATGACCGAGATCGGCGGCAGCCACGCGCAGCGCGACCTGTTCGGGCAGCTGCTGCTCGATGCGCATCTGAAGCTCGGCAATTGGGTGATCGCCCAGCAGATGCTGGAGATGCGCCGCACCTGGGACCCGGATGGTGTGCCGGTCAACCAGGCGCTGGCGCTGGTCAAGGAACGGCTGGGCACGGCCGCCTGACTTCATTTGCCACGACCACCGGGTCATTCCCGCGAAAGCGGGAACCTCTGTTTTCTTGCTCGCGGTGACATCGCAAACGGAGATTCCCGCCTGCGCGGGAATGACCCGGTGCTGGGGGTGGGCTAGGGTGCCGCAGAGTTCGAATCCTGACAAAGGAGCCCGGATGCAACCCGGACCGCGCAACCTGATCACTGACGTCGCCGGCCTGCGGGTCGGCAATTCCGAAGACCATCGGATCAAGACCGGCACCACCGTGCTGGTGGCGGACAAACCGTTCCGCGCCTCGGTCGATGTGATGGGTGGCTCGCCCGGCTCGCGCGAGACGGAACTGCTGGCCCCGGACAAGCTGGTCGAGGACATCGACGCGCTTGTGCTTTCGGGCGGCTCGGCCTTCGGGCTCGACGCCGCATCCGGCGTCACCGATGGGCTGCGCAAGCTCGGCCGCGGTTTCCGGGTGGAGAAGGCCACGGTGCCGATCGTCCCCGGCGCCATCATCTTCGACCTGCTCAACAATGGCGACAAGGACTGGGACGAGAACCCCTATCGGGCGCTTGGCGCTCAGGCGCTCGCCAATGCCCGAGAGGATTTCGCCCTCGGTACGGCGGGCGCCGGCGTCGGCGCGCTGACGGCGAACCTCAAAGGCGGGCTCGGTTCAGCCTCGCTGGTGATCCCCGGCGGCTTCACCGTCGGGGCGCTGGTGGTGGCGAACCCCACGGGCAGCGTCACCATGGGCGACAGCAAGCATTTCTGGGCCGCGCCGTTCGAGGTGGATGGCGAGTTCGGCGGCCTCGGCCCGCTGCCCGGGCCGCTGCCATTCGAGCAAACCGCACGCTCGAAGCGCGACTGGGTGACGCCGATCTCCAACACCACCATCGCCATCGTCGCCACGGATGCCGACCTCAGCAAGGCGCAGCTGAAGCGCCTCGCCGTGGCGGCCCAGGACGGCATCGCCCGCGGCGCCAGCCCGGCTCACACCCAGGTCGACGGCGACCTGATCTTTTCCGTATCGACCGGCGCAAAGCCGATTACCACGCCGGTGCTGAATGCTCTGCAACTCGGCCACGCGGCGGCGGTCTGCCTCAGTAGAGCCATGGCGCGGGCCATCTATTCCGCGAGCGCAGCCGAAAATGATGTGGTACCCACTTGGCGGGAGCGCTGGGGATAACATCCGGCGCGTGGGGCTTGTTGGACATGAAATATCTGTTTGCTGCGCTGATCTTGTCGGCGCTCGCTGGGCCCGCCTTCGCGGAAGAAACACCCAAGCAACAGTGCGAACGCATCATTGCCGAGGCTGAGAAAGGCCCCAAGCAGATGGTCGCCGCCGGAAACCTCTATAGCCGCGGTGGCTGGCCTGGCGTGAAATGCGTGAAGCGGGACTATGTCCGCGCTTTCGAACTCTATGCCAAGGCCGGCGCTCGAGACTCTATCAACGGGCTGCTCTATGACCTCGAAGCCAAGGCCAACCAGGGCATGGAGTATGCCCGCATTGGTCTGGTGAAACTGCAGGCTCGCGGTTACATCTGGGTGGACGTCGAACAGGTGCGCTGAGCCACGAGGCTCATGCCGCCGACGCTGCCTTCACGTGGTAGCAGAAATCGCACATGCCATCGCCGTTCATGCAGGTCTTGGTCCGCTCGAGCCTTAGCCCCAGCTCGTCGGCCATGGCGAAATCGCCGTTGCAGATCAACAGTTCACCGAGATCGCGGGCGCCGATCTGTTCCATGAACTCGGCGTAGTCGCAGTGGTTGACCTGGTTGCGCAGCAGCACGTCCGTCTGTTCCAGCGTCTCGAACTCATAACGTACCCCTTCGCCGAAGCCGGCAAACTCTGTGGCGAGGGTGGGGATATCGAGCAAGGAGCCGCGCTGCGCGACGACGGCGCGGTTGGCCTTATCGAGCGCGACCCGCACCAACGCATGCGCCCGTTCCTTGCCGAGCGCGGCCTCCATGGCGCGGACCAGCGGAATCTGGGCCCGGACCTCGGTGGTGATGCGTTCGAATGGGGTCATCGGCAGCTCTCCGGCGTCACGCGATGATGGCAGGATCGTCCGCAGCAGGAAACCCCGGCCGGTCTGATGCGTTTGCCACTTCGACAACGATGGAGGACGCGATGAACGCGCAAAGCAGAGCAACCGCCATGATCCCCGCCCACAACGTCGAGCGGGCAGTGGCCTGGTATCGGGACAAGCTGGGGATCGCGCCTGCCAGGCAGGATGAGAACGGCGCCAACTATGAGCTCAACGGCGTCCAGGCCTTCCTCTACAAGTCGGATTTTGCCGGCACGGCCGAGCACACCATGCTGTCGTTCGACACGGTCGATCTGGACGCCGACATGCGGGACATGCGCGGCAAGGGGGTCACGTTCCTCGACTACGACTTGCCGGATTTGAAGACCGAGAACGGCGTCGCCAGCTTTGGCCCGGTGAAAAACGCCTGGGCCAAGGACAGCGAGGGCAACATTCTCGGCTTCGTTCAGGGCATGTAGAGCGTCAGGCTATTTCGAGCAGCGGAACACCGTGCTCGACTTGGCGTCGCCCACGGCGATCCGGATGCCTTCGCCTGATGGACCGAAGATCGGCGTCAGCTTCAGGTCCTGCTTGTTGCAGGTGGCGCTGAAGGTGCCGTCCTTGTTGTCGTTGAGCGCGATGTCGCAGCTCTTGCCGCCGGCCGAGAACTTGCCTGCCGACACCACCGTGAGGCCGGTCTTGTCGGTGCAATCGAGCGCCGCCCAGCTGCCGATCAGCGGGCGAGCGCCAGGCGGAAGTTTCGCCGCGGTGGCCGGTGCGGCGGGCGTCTTGCCCGTGGCCGGCGCCTTGGCGGGCGTGGCGGCAGCGGCAGGCGCTTCGGCCGAAGGCGCCTTGGGCGTGCTGTCGTTGTTGCAGGCGGCCAACAGGGGCAGGACGAGGAGGAGAGAGAGCGGCAAAAGGCGCATCGGCGAATCCGGTGTCGTTGCTATTGTCATGGCATGGGTGCGCCGTCATTGCGGCGCGATTGCAGCGGAGTCGTCAAGTTTGGCTGTAGCGCAGATCTTTGTGGATGCCGATGCCTGTCCGGTGAAGGACGAGGTGCTGCGCGTCGCCGAGCGGCACGGCATGGTGACCACTTTCGTCGCCAATTTCGGGCTGCGGCCATCGCGCGACCCCATGGTGCGCAACGTAATGGTGCCACAGGGCGCCGATGCCGCGGACGATTGGATCGTCGAGCATGCGGGCGCCGGCGACCTGGTGATCACGTCGGACATTCCGCTGGCCAGCCGGGCGCTGAAAGAAGGCGCAATGGTACTCGGGCCGACCGGTAAGCCGTTCACCGAGCACTCGATTGGCATGGCGCTGGCGATGCGTGAGCTGAACCAGCATCTGCGCGAGACCGGCGAGAGCAAGGGTTACAATGCCGGCTTTACCGCCAGGGATCGCTCCAACTTCCTCCATGCGTTCGATGCCGCGGTGCAACGCGCCAAGCGGCAGGGTGAGTGAGGCAGGACCAGCTTCAGCCGGACTGCCATGGCCGCGCCTGAGATAGAAGTTCCCATATCAGCCTTAAGTTTGGGCGGTATGCCCTTGAATTGAGCAGCAAACTGCGCTTCAAACGTGCACCGTTTTCCTGCCCGAGTATTCCCACTTGAGCCGTCTTCTCGATTTCATCCACCGGCACGAGCCGCGCGGCCAGACTTTGGCGCACTTGAAATCCGGCACCGGCGCTGTGGTGGCGATGACCCTGGTGGGCGGGCTGGCCGCCTGGACCGGGCTGCCGATGCTGTTGGCGCCGTTCGGCGCGACCGCCGTGCTGCTGTTCGGGCAGGCCGAGAGCCCGCTGGCGCAGCCCGCCAACATTTTCGGTGGCTATCTGGTGGCAGCCGTGATCAGCGTGGCGATCTTCGCGCTGCTGCCGTCAGCCTGGTGGGTGGCCACCATCGCCGTTGGTCTGGTGATCGCTGCGATGCTGCTGCTGCGCGTCACACATCCGCCGGCGGGCGCGGTGCCGCTGGTGGCGTTCTCCACCCATATGCCGATGGATACGCTGTTCCTCGTGGTCGTGGCGGGCGCCGCCTGCCTCGTCGCGGTGGCCGTGGTGCACCACCAGCTGCCGCCGCGGGTGACTTACCCGCGCCGTCCGACGCGCCCCGGCTGAGCTGCCTCAACCTCCAGCAGTCCCGAAGCACATTACCGTTTCGTTGAAACGGTAATGTGCTTCAACCCATTGATTTGTCGCGTTTTCGAACCGGAAAAGTCTGCAACTTTTCCTGAAAACGCTCCAGTGTCGATGATCATCTCGATCTCGTCGCGCACCTTGTCGAGCACATCGTTGATTGCTGCCACGGCCAGGGCCGGGTCGGCGGCGACGATCGCATCGGCCAGGTCGCGATGCGGCGGGAACGAGTCGAGGCCGAAATCGTCACGGCCGAACGGCGACTCGTTGGATCGCTCCAGCGCCTCGTCGAGCTTGTGCAGGATTTCGCCGAACATCGGGTTCCCGGACGCCTCGTAGATGGCGCCGTGGAAAGCGGCGTCCGCCTTGTGCCAGTTGCGGCGCGCCGCGACATCGGCCAGCAGCACATCGCAGAGCCGCGAGATTTCCGCCCGCTGCGCCTTGGTGGCGTTGACGGTCGCCTTACGCACCACCTCGTTCTCGAGCGCCCGGCGGACCTCGACCAGGCGGAGCAGGGCCTCGCCCTCGAAGCGGATCATCGTCGGTGCGAGCCCGCGTGAGGTTCGCACCTTGGCCGCGAGGTAGGTGCCATCGCCACGCCGGCGGCGGATGATGCCGAGGCCCTCCCAGCGGTTCAGCGCCTCGCGGATGGTGGAACGGCCAACCCCGAGGGTGGTCGCCAGCGAGACTTCCGGCGGCAGCCGATCGCCGACGCTCAGCCCGGCCCGCTCGATCATTTCGGCGAGCGCATCCAGCACGGCAACGCCGCGCGTCCGCGTCTCCAGCGGTTCGAGGTAGCTCAGTACTCCGTCCTGCGCCACGCCTGTTCCTCCCGGCCCGAATGGCCGTGCCGGCACCACCATCACAATTCGGCGGTTTTGTCAGCCATGCTGACGTGCCAGCTCCGGTTTGCCCTGCAAATCCAGCATCTCCGTCAATGCGCCGATGAGGATGTCCATCTGCGCCTTCGAGTTGTAGCCCTGCACCGAAACCCGGACGATGTGGTGGTCCTGCCACTTGAATACCGGGATCTCGATCGCGTATCGCGCCATCAGCTCCTTGGAGAACTCCGCCGGTTCGAACTCGGGGACCGGCATCGCCACCATCTGCGGCGCGCAGAACTCCGGGCTGCTGAGCGGTTCTAGACCCGTCAGCGCTTGCAGGCGCCGCGCCGTTTCCTGCGCCAGCTCGCGGCAATCTGCCGCCACGCGGGTCCAGTCATGGTCCTCACGGAACTTGATCGCCGACGGCACGCTCAGCCAGGCCGCTGGGTCGCGGGTGCCCTGCATCTCCAGCTCGTCGATGAACGGGCTGTTGCCGAAGGCGCCCTTGGCGTCGGGGAGTTTTGAGTCGACGGTCCAGCCGTGGCTGATCACCAGCGGATTGATCAGGCCCTGCAGTTCCGGCCGGACATAGAGGAACGCCGAGCCCTTGGGCGTCATCAGCCACTTGTGGCAGTTGCCCGAGTAGAAGTCGACGCCCATCGCATCGAGGTTCAGCGGGATATGGCCGGGTGTGTGGGCGCCGTCGATCACCGTCCAGATGCCGCGCTTGCGGGCTTCGGCAATCGGCCGCTCGATCGGGAAGCGCAGCGCCGTCGGCGAGGTGATGTGGCTGAGGAACAGCACCTTGGTGCGCTCGTTCATCGCCTCGACCAGCGTGTTGGTGAAGGCCGCCTCGGACACCAGCGGCATCGGCACCTTGACCGTGACGATCTTGGCGCCGGTGCGGCGCGCCACATAGGCCCAGGTCTTTTCCAGCGCCGAATACTCGTGATCGGTCGTCAGGATCTCGTCGCCTTCCCTTAGGTCTAGCGACTGGGCGACGATGTTGAGCCCTTCGGTGGCGTTGACCAGCCCGACGATGTTCTCCGAGGTCGTGCCGAGAAATGCCGAGAGCGCCACGCGGGGCACCTTGGTGCGTTCGCTGAGGTCGCGGCCGAGGAAGGCCACCGGCTGCCGTTCCAGCTCGAGCTGCCAGGCCTGGTAGGTCTCGAACACCGGACGCGGGCAGGCGCCGAAAGAGCCATGGTTCAGGAAAACGACATCGTCCCGGAGGAGGAAGTGTCGCGCGAGATTGGAGGACAAGTCAGCGGCCTTTCAGTGTGGGATCGAGTGCGTCGCGCAGGCCGTCGCCGAACAGCGTCGTGGCGAGCACGGTGATGGCGAGGGCTGCCGTGGGGAACACGGCCATGTGCCAGTAAAAGAACATGAAGTTGATGCCGACATTGATCATCTGGCCCCAGCTCGGGGTCGGCGGCGCCACACCGATACCGAGGAAGCTGAGGCTGGCCTCGAGCATCATGGCGCCCGGCACCGACAGCACGAACCCGACGATGATCGGCGACAGCGAGTTGGGGATGACGTGACGGCGAAGGATGTACCAGGGCGAGGCGCCGAGCGCCTGCGCCGCGCGTACGAACTCCTTCTCACGGAACGATTTCACCTGGGCCCGGACCAGGAGGCACACGCCGAACCAGCCGAACAGCGAGGCCACCACGATGATGGTGAAGAAGCCACCGCCGGCCAGCGCCCCCAGCAGCATCGCTGCCAGCAGCGGCGGCACCACCGAGAAGATTTCGATGACGCGCATGATGAACCAGTCGACGCGGCCGCCGAAATAGCCGGCGATGGCGCCGATCGGGATCCCGATCAACAGGCTGCAGGTCGCGGCGGCAAAGCCGATCAGCAGCGACACGCGGGCGCCGTAGACGATACGGGTGAAGAAGTCGCGTCCGAGATCGTCGACGCCGAACCAGAACTCGGCCGACGGGAAAGCCAGCGACTGCGTCAGGTAGAGCTGGGCGTCTGGAGCGCTCTTGGTGAACAGCGGCGCGAAGATCGCGGCGAGGATGATGATCCCGAGCACGATGCCGCCGGTCACCGCCGCCTTGTTGGCGGCAAAGCGCCGCCAGGCGAAATAGGCCGGGCTGTGCTGGGTATGCGCGGGGGGGACCGCGAGGGCGCCGGTTTCGATGTCGGTGGTCATTTCGCGTCATCTCCGAGACGGATGCGCGGATTGAGCCACGCGTAGGCGATATCGGAAATCAGGTAGGCGAAGCAGATTCCGATGGTGAACATCAGCACCAGCGCCATCTCGAGCGGATAGTCGCGGTTCTCGATGGAGGAGACGAAGTAGCTGCCGAGCCCGGGGATACGGAACATCGCCTCGACGAAAATAGAGCCGGTGGCCGTACCCATGAACATCGGCAGGAACACCGTGACCATCGGGATGGCAGAGTTGCGCAGGACGTGCTGGAAGATGATCCGCCGCTCGCTCAGCCCCTTGGCACGGAGTGCCGTAACGAACGGCCGGTTGAGCGTGTCGAGCATCGCCGAGCGCGTATAGCGGGCATAGGTGGCGAGCGGGATCGCGGCGTATGCGATGATCGGCAGGATCCACCGTTCCGGTTTGCCCCAGCCGCTGGCCGGCAGCCAGTTGAGCCAGACCGCAAAGATCAGGATCAGCAGCATCGAGATGACGAACACCGGGATGGTGAGGCCGAGCACCGACAGCGTCGAGGCGAGGTAGTCGATCCAGCTGTTGCGCTTCAGCGCCGCCGCCATGCCGATCAGGATACCGAGGGCGGCGCCGATGATGACGCCGGAACCGCCAAGGATCAGGCTGGGCACCCAGGCCTGCTGCAACAGGCTGATCACTGTCTCGCCCGGCGACTGGTAGGGAACACCCCAGTTTCCTTGCAGCACGCCCGCCATGTAGTTGACGTACTGCACCCAGAGCGGCTGATCGAGGCCCAGCCTGGCATTGAGCGCAGCCTTGACCGCGGCGGAGAGCGGCATGTCCTTTTCGGTGAACGGACCGCCCGGCACCGCGTGCATCATCAGGAAGATGACCAGCGAAACGATGAAGAAGGTCACGGCGACCGAGAGCAGGCGTTTGATGAGATAGACAATCATGCCCGGACCTCCATCAGTTGGTGACGATGGCTTCGACGAGGTGGCCTGGGGCCACGCTCACGAGCTGCGGAATGTCGCCGGCTGCCGCTTCAGCCGCGAGGCTGGAGCGCGACAGGCGCGGCGTGCCGGCGGCGATGTCGTCGGCGGTGATGAACGTACGCTCGCGGCGATCCCTCGGGTTGGTGACCGGGATCGCATCGAGCAGCGAACGCGTATAGGGGTGGCGCGGGTTGGCGAAGATATTGGCCGTCGGCGCCTGTTCGACCACCCGGCCCTTGTACATCACCACCACGCTGTCGGTCAGCGAGCGCACGACGCTGAGGTCATGGCTGATGAACAGCATCGAGAGCCCCATCTGCTTCTGCAGGTTTTTGAGCAGCCCGATGATCTGTGCCTTGACGGTAACGTCGAGCGCCGAGGTCGGCTCGTCCGCGACGAGCACCGAGGGCCCGAGGATCAGCGCCCGCGCAATGGCGACGCGCTGCCGCTGACCACCCGATAGCTCGTGCGGGTAGCGGTTGCCGAAGCTGCGGTCCATGCCGACGCGCTCCAGCCAGCTCAGTGCTTCCTCGGTTTGCTCGCGCGAGCTCTTCACCCCGTGGATGTTGAGCGGCTCGGCGATGATCTGGGCCAGCGTCATCATCGGATCGAGCGCCGAATAGCTGTCCTGGAACACCACCTGCATACGGCGGCGGAACGCCTTGAGCGCGGTGACGTCGAGCTTGGAGATATCGGTGCCGTCGACGAAGATCTGTCCGGCGGTCGGCTCCAAGAGGCGCATCGCCATCATGCCGGTGGTCGATTTGCCCGAGCCGGACTCGCCGACGAGGCCGACGATCTTGTTGCGCGGCAGCACCAGGTTGACCCCGCGCACCGCCGGAAAGTCGACATAGGTCGAAAAGATCCGGCCGCGGCGGCGCAGCGCATAGACCTTGGAGAGATTGCGCAGCTCCAGGGCAGGGGCGATCGGCTCGCCGGTGCCCGGCTCGGCCCGCCGGGATTCGCCGGCCCTGAGGCTCGCCAGCAGCGACTGGGTGTAGCTGTGCTTGGGGGTGTCGAAGATCTGGTCGACGGTACCTTCTTCCATCACCCGCCCACCGTACATGACGACGACGCGCTCGACGGTTTCGGCGACGACGCCGAGGTCATGGGTGATCATGATCAGCGCCATGCCCATCTCGGCCTGCAGGCCCTTGATGAGCTGCAGGATCTGCGCCTGGATGGTGACGTCGAGCGCCGTGGTCGGCTCGTCCGCAATCAGCACCTTGGGCCGGCAACTGAGCGCCATGGCGATCATGGCGCGCTGCAGCATGCCGCCGGAAAGCTGGTGCGGGTAATAGTTCAGCACATCCCTGGCGTTCTTGATCTCGACCTTGAGCAGCAGCTGCTCGGCCTCGGCCAGCGCCGTCTCCTTGGTGACATCGCGATGCGTGCGGATGGTTTCGACCATCTGGTGGCCGATGGTGAACACCGGATCGAACGCCGTGGCCGGATCCTGGAAGATCAGCGCGGCAATCTTGCCGCGCAGCGCCGACATCTGGCGCGGCTTGGCTTTCAGCACGTCGACCCCATCGAGCTCGAGCCGGTCGGCAGTGATGGTCGCCGTGTTGGGCAACAGCCGCATCAGCGCCAGGCACGAGACGGACTTGCCCGAACCGGACTCCCCGACGATGCCCAGGCTTTCGCCTTCCGCAAGCTGGATATCGACGCCGCGTACCGCGTCGATCTGGCCGCCATGCTGACGGAAGCTGACCTTCAGGCCTTTGATATTTACGAGAGTCATGCGCTGTTCCGAACTGGGTGCCCCCGGCCACCGGCCGGGAGCACTGGTTTTCGCGACTAGTTCTTGGTCAGGTGGGTGTAAACGTAACCCGACCAGTTGGGGTAGAAGCCCTGCTTGTTGGGCGTCATGGCATCGCCACCGAGCTTGTCGGACACGACGTTCATGGTGATCGGATGGGTCAGCGGCACGATCAGCCCCTGGTCGATCATCACCTGCTCGGCCTGTTCGTAGAGCTTCACGCGCTCGTCCCAGGTCGGGGCGGAGTCGGCCTGCTTGACCAGGTCGTCATAGGCCGCGATGTGGTAGCTGTGCCGGCCGCCATTGTAGAACAGGCCATAGAAGTTCGACGGGTCGAGGTAGTCGTACTCGTAGGGCGCCAGATAGATGTTGTTCTTGCGCGCCAGCATGCCTTCCATCCAGTCCTTGCCCGGCATCACCTTGATGTTCATGGTGATCCCGAGGATCTGTTTGAACTGCGATTGCAGGTACTGCGCCATCGGCGGCAGGATGGCGCCGTTATAGCCGCCTTCCTCGCGGAACCAGATCTCGATGTCAGGGAAGCCTTTGCCATCAGGGTAGCCGGCCTTTGCCAGCAGTTCCTTGGCTTTCTCAGGGTCGAATACCGCTTGCTTGGCGACATTCTCGCTGTAGCCGGGGAAGCCGGGCGGCAGGATCGAATGGGCCGGGATGGCGATATCCTTGAGGACGGTCGAGGTCAGCTCGTCACGGTTGATGGCGTAGTAGAGCGCCTTGCGGACGTCGACATTGTCGAACGGCGCCTTGTCGAGATCGAACGAGATATAGTTGGTCGAGAACACCGGGTTGGTGTGAATCTGGTCGGCATAACGCTGCCGCATCATCGCCACCTGCCCGGTATTCAGCGAGGTCATGTCGACATCCCCGGCGAGGAAGGCAGGCACGCCCACCTCCGGCAGGCCGAGCGAGGAGTCGAGCACGACTTCATCGATCTCGGGCATCCAGGGGCCCTTGTAGTCGGGGTTCCTGGCGAGCGTGACGGTGTTGTTGGACTTCACCCATTCCTTCACCACCCAGGGACCCGACGAGACGATGGTCTCGACATTGGTCGACCATTCTTCGCCGAACTTGTCGAACTGGTGCTTGGGCACCGGGTACCAGAGCGATACGACGCTCGGCAGGTACGGCTTGGGCGCCGTGGTGGTGACTTCGAGCGTCTTGTCATCGACGGCCTTGAGGCCGAGGGTCGTTACGTCGGCCTTGCCGGCCGTCACGTCGTCCCAGTTCTTGATGCCGCCGGCAAAGCTCCAGTACCAGGCAAAGTCGTAGCCGGTGGTGGCCGCATGCTGCAGCGCGAAGACGAAGTCCTCAGCGGTCAGCGGTTCGCCGTCGCTCCAGTTGAGCTCGGGCCGGATCTTGAACGTCCAGGTCAGGCCATCGGCCGACTGCGACCAGCTCTCCGCCGCGATCGGGGTAAGGTTGAAGTCCTTGTCGAAGGCGGTCAGGCCGATCTGGATCATGTCCGAGCCGGCGGCGCGGGCATAAACAGTCTTCATGTAATCCATATAGGTGGCCGTCGTGGACTGTCCGGGGACAGTCACGGTCTGGGCCAGCGCCGGCCCGGCCATACTTGCCGCCAGCGCTATCGGCCCTGCCAATTTCAGCAGCAAATTCAATCCACTCTCCTCAAGTATTTGTGCACAGGATCCGATGGGCCAGGGCGTGCACGCCCCGTGCGGCGGCCCTCGGAGTGCTTCTTGCGACGTCCTCCCGCGCTCCCGTTGTGGGATGTCACAGGTCCTCTCGCGTCGCGGGTACGGGGCCCGGAGACGTTCCCCGGCCGAAGCCGGGGAACGCGAGTTCTGCTACTTCACCGAGATGTGCGAGTAGAGGAAGTTGCCGATACGGCCGAGCGGGGTGAAGCCACGCGAGTTGGGTGTGACGCCCGGCCCGGTGATGTCCTCGCTGACGGCGGCAGTGATGACCGGGTGCACCAGCGGCACGATGAGGCCCTGATCAATCATCACCTGTTCAGCCTGCTCGTAGAGCTTGAAGCGCTCTTCCCAGACCGGGTTCTTGTCGGCCTCGGCGACGAGCTTGTCGTACTCGGCCACGTGGTAGCTGTGACGGCCACCATTGTAGAACAGGCCGTAGAAGTTCGACGGGTCTAGGTAGTCGTACTCGTAGGGCGCCAGGTAGATGTTGTTCTTGCGGGCGAGCATGCCCTCCATCCAGTCCTTGCCCGGCATCACCTTGATATTCATGGTGATTCCCAGGATGTCCTTGAACTGGGCCTGCAGGTACTGCGCCATGGCGGGGAGGATCGCGCCGTTATAGCCGCCTTCCTCGCGGAACCAGACTTCGATGGTCGGGAAGCCCTCGCCGTTCGGGTAGCCGGCCTTGGCCAGCAGTTCCTTGGCCTTGGCGGGGTCGAACACGGCCTGCGCCGCGACCTTGTCGCTGTAGCCAGGGTAGCCGGGCGCCAGGATCGAGTGCGCCGGGATGGCGATATCCTTGAGCACGGTGGCGGTCAGCTCGTCGCGGTTGACGGCGTAGTAGAGCGCCCTGCGGACGTCGGCATTGTCGAACGGCGCCTTTTCGAGATCGAAGGCGAGGTAGGACGTGGCGAACACCGCCTCGGTACGGATCGAGTCCGGGAACCGCTGCTTCACCACCGGGATCTGGCCGGCATTGAGCGTGGTGTAGGCGAGATCACCGGCGAGGAAGGCCGGCATGCCGACTTCCGGCAGGCCCACCGACGGATCGACGGTCAGCTCGTCGACCTGCGCCACCCACGGACCGTTATAGTCCGGGTTCTTGACGAGGACGACCGAGTTGTTCGACTTCTCCCAGGACTTGAGCAGGAACGGACCCGACGAGAGGACGTTGGCGACGTTGCTCGCCCAGTCATCGCCGAACTTGTCGAACTGGTGTTTGGGCACCGGGTACCACAGCGAAACCACGCCCGGCAGGTAGGGCTTGGGCGCCGCGGTGGTGACTTCGATAGTCTTGTCGTCGACGGCCTTGAGGCCGAGGGTCGAAACGTCTGCCTTGCCGGCCGACACGTCGTCCCAGTTCTTGATCCCCGAGGCAAAGCTCCAGTACCAGGCGAAATCATAGCCGGTAGTGGCGGCGCGCTGCAGGGCGAAGATGTAGTCGTTCGCGGTGACGGGGGCCCCGTCGCTCCACTTCATGCCGTCACGCAGGTGGAAGGTCCAGGTCAGGCCATCGGCCGACTGGTCCCAGCTGGTCGCGGCCAGCGGCGTGAGCTGGTACTCGTTGTCGAAGCTGGTCAGCGGCTCCTGCAGCAGCTCGGCGCCGGAAGCGCGCGCGTAGACCGTCTTCATGTAGTCCATATACGTGCCGGTGGTGGATCCACCCGGTACGGTGAGTTTTGTCTGCGCCAACGCTGGCACGGCGGTCAATCCCGCGGCCAGCGCGACCGCGCCGACAAATTTCAGCAACGCGTTCATAGAGCTCCCTCCTTGTTGCAGAGCTACTGCTTGACGTCCCCTGTGCCCCGGCCGAACCTCGGCGAACCGCTGTCCGAACGGGCCTCGCATGAGCGGTTTCCGGGCATAGACGCCCCGCCCGGAACCGGTTCATTGGCCGACTGCATTTCCCCTCGCAATCGGCCTTATGACATATGTCTGACAACTCCAGATTGGCTTGGCAAGCCGTTTGTGGCCCGCCAATGACAAGGTTGGCATAGTTTTGCCGGGATGCCGTTCAGCATGCCGAACGGGCTCATCTCCGGCCCCCGAACAGGCTTTGTGCCGCGTTGGCGATGGCCGCCGCGTCGATGCCGAAATGTCGGTAGAGATCGGTCACCGTGCCGGTCTGGCCGAAGTGCTCGACCCCCAGCGTAATGGCGCGGTGACCCCGCACGCTGCCCAGCCAGCCGAGGGTAGCCGGGTGCCCGTCGATTGCGGTGACGAGGGCTGCGGAGTCCGGTGCGTCGGCGAGCAAATTCTCGATATGGCAGGTGGCATCACGGTCGCCATGCAGGCGCGCCCGCTGTGCGCCGTGCCAGCCGGCATTGAGCCGATCGGCCGAGGTGACGGCCAGAACTGCGACGTTGCGCCGCTCGCCGCCGATCATCCCGGCTGCGGTAATCGCTTCGCTGGCCAGCACACCCTGGTAGGCGATGATCGCCTCGCAATTCGGCGTCGGCGGTACCAGCCAATAGCCGCCGCGAATGATGTCGCTGGCGAGCGCGGGCGTCACCTCGCGCGGCGGCTGTTCGATGGCGCGGGTGGAAAGGCGAAGATAGACCGAGCCGCCGGAGACGTCGCGCGGCCAGTCGGCGAGATCGGCCCGGTCGCTGCCGTCGCGCTGCATATAGTCAAAGCCCCAGTCGATGATCACCGAGAGCTCGTCGGCAAACGCCGGCTCAAACGAAGCCAGCCCATCCTGCGCCATGCCGATCAGGGGCGTGCCGACCGATTGGTGCGCCCCGCCTTCGCCGGCGAGCGATACACCCGAAGGCGTCGCGACCAGCAGGAACCGCGCATCCTGGTAACAGGCATAGTTCAGCGCATCGAGGCCACGGGCGATGAACGGATCGTAGAGCGTGCCGATCGGCAGCAGCCGCTCGCCGAACAGCGAATGGCTGAGGCCCGCCGCGCCGAGCAGCAGGAACAGGTTCATTTCGGCGATGCCCAGCTCGATATGCTGGCCATCGGGCGTGAACTGCCACTTCTGCGCGCTCGGGATGCGCTCCTTCTGGAAGATGTCGGCCATCTCCCGGTTGGCGAACAGGTGCCGCCGGTTCACCCAGGTGCCGAGATTGGTCGAGACGGTGACGTCGGGCGAGGTGGTGACGATGCGGCGCGCCAGCTCGCTGTCGGTCTTGGCGATGGCGTCGAGGATCTTGCCGAATGCTGTCTGCGTGGAAGTGGCGCCGGGACCGACGAACTGCGGTCCCAGCGCCGGGACGGCTGGGGAGGAAAGCCGTCGAGACTGGTTGGTGTTGAATGGGACGTTATCGAGAAAGGCCTGCAGCTCACGCTCGGACGGCTTCAGCCCCTCGAAGCGTTCCCACTCGTGGCCGTCACGCACCCGCATCGAAGCCTTGAGGCTCTCGATCTGCGCACCGGTCATCTGCCCGGCGTGGTTGTCCTTGTGCCCAGCGAGCGGCGTGCCCCAGCCCTTGACGGTATAGGCAATGAACACCGTGGGCTTGTCGGTGGTCTGACCCTCGAACTGCTCGAGCAGGCTCTCGATGCAGTGGCCACCGAGATTGGCCATCAGCTCGGCCAGTTCGGCATCGGTACGGCGCTCCAGCAGCGCGCTCACCTCGCCCTGGTCGCCGATCTCATCGCTGAGCCGCTCGCGCCAGGCGGCGCCACCGCGGAACATCAGCGCCGAATAAAGCGCGTTGGGGCAGGCGTCGATCCAGTCGCGCAGCCGCTCGCCGCCGGGCTCGGCGAAGGCGCGGCGTTGCTTGGCGCCATACTTGAGCGTCACCACGTTCCACTCGAAGGCGCGGAAGATCGCTTCGATCCGGTCGTAGAGCCCCTCGCGCACCACGCCGTCGAGGCTTTGGCGGTTGTAGTCGATGATCCACCAGGTGTTGCGGAGGCTATGCTTCCAGCCCTCGAGCAGGCACTCGTAGACATTGCCTTCGTCGAGCTCGGCATCGCCGACCAAGGCGATCATCCGGCCTTCGGCGCGCTGCTTCGCCCAGGGCTTGGCGCGCACGTAATCCTGGATCATCGAGGCGAAGGCGGTGAAGGCGACGCCGAGCCCGACCGAGCCGGTGGAGATATCGACGTCGTCGGCATCCTTGGTGCGCGACGGGTAGGATTGCGCCCCGCCATAGCCGCGGAACGTCTTGAGCTTGTCGAGGCTCTGCTTGCCGAACAGATACTGGATGGCGTGGAACACCGGCGCGGCGTGCGGCTTCACCGCCACGCGATCCTCGGGCTTGAGAATGCCGAAATACAGCGCCGACAGGATCGCCGTCATCGAAGCGGAGGAGGCCTGGTGGCCACCCACCTTCACCCCGTCCGGGTTGGGGCGGAGATGGTTGGCGTGGTGGATCATCCAGTTGGATAACCACAAGGCCTTGCCAGCCAGCGCCTCAATCAGGGCGATACGCTCCGTCGACATGTTCCCTCCCAAATGTCTGACATTAACGGTGCACTAGCCGGTTGGGTGTTTCCTGCCTATTGTGACTGCTCTGTCATCCCATTGCGCAGGATTTGCCACGAAATGCCGCCCAAGCCGGTGAATTCTGCCAGAACCGAGCTGACGGGAATCGACCGCCGCATCCTCAGGGCGCTGCAGGAAGATGGCCGCATGACCATCCAGGCCATCGCCGATCGCGTCGGGCTCTCGGCCTCGCCATGCCTCCGCCGCATCCGCCAGATGGAGGAGGCGGGGATCATTGCCGCCTATAGCGCGGTGGTCGACCAGAAGGCGGTCGGCCTGCCGGTCTCGGTGTTCATCTCGATCAAGCTGGAGCGGCAGCGGGCCGAGGAGCTCGATCGCTTCGGCGCCGCCATTGCCGGCTGGCCCGAGGTGATGGAGTGCTACCTGATGACCGGCCAGTTCGATTTCCTGCTGCGCGTCGTCTGTGCCGACCTTGCCGCCTATGAGGCCTTCCTGCGCGAGAAGCTGACCCAGGTGGCGGGCGTCAGCTCGATCGAATCGAGCTTCTCGCTCGGCCAGGTGAAATACTCCCGCGTGCTGCCCATCTGACGCAGTTACGGCGGCGCCGAACATCGCTAAAAGCGGACCCGACAGTTCTCCTCGGGTGAGTCATGCAGGCCGACAGCATCGTTCTTGGCGCAGGTATGGTGGGCGTCAGCATCGCGGTGCACCTGCAGATGCGGGGCAGGGGGACCGTGCTGGTCGACCGACGCGGCGCCGGCGAGGAAACCTCCTACGGCAATGCCGGCCTGATCCAGCGCGAAGCGGTGATGCCGCACGCCTTTCCGCAAGGCGTCGGCGAGCTGTTGCGCTACGGGCTGAACAACCGCACCGACATGCACTACCACCTCAGCGCGCTGCCGCGCATCGCGCCGTTCCTCGCGCGCTATTGGTGGAACTCCCGGCCGGAGCAGTACCGCCGCATCGTCGAGACCTATGCGCCGCTGATCGCCCAGTCGATCAACGAGCACGCACCACTGATCGAGCGGGCAGGGGCGAGCCACCTCATTGAAAAGAAGGGCTGGTACCTGCTCTATCGCGACAAGGCCAAGCAGGACGAAGGCTACCTCAAGGCCGAGGGGCTACGCCGCGATTTCGGTATCGGCAGCGCCGAGCTCAGTAGCGACGAGATGCACCAGGTCGAACCCGGCCTCGGCATCCCGCTCGAGGGGGCGCTGCACTGGACCGACCCATGGAGCATCCGCGACCCCGGTGGACTGGTGGTCAAGTATCGCGAGCTGTTCGAGCAGCTGGGCGGTGTGGTGGTCACTGGCGATGCGCTGAACCTGCAGCAGGGCACCAGCGGCTGGCGCCTGCCGGTGGCGGACGGCGTGCTCGAAGCCCGCGACGCGGTGATCGCGCTCGGTCCCTGGGCCGGTGATCTCACCAGCCGGCTCGGCTATCGCCTGCCGCTGGGCGTGAAGCGTGGCTATCACATGCATTTTGGCCAGCCCGCGGCGCAGCCGCTGAGCAACTGGATCCTCGATACCAGCTACGGCTATCTGCTGACCCCGATGGCGCGCGGCATTCGCCTCACCAGCGGCGCCGAGTTCGCGCTGCGCGATGCCCCCTCGACCCCGGTGCAGGTCGATCGGGACGAACCCTATGCCCGTGAACTGTTCCCGGGCCTCGGCCAGCGGCTCGAAGCTCAGCCCTGGCGCGGCGCGCGGCCGGCGACGCCCGACATGATGCCGATCATCGGCCCGGCGCCCAGTCACCAGGGGCTGTGGTTCGCCTTCGGCCATGCCCACCACGGCATCACGCTGGGTCCGGTCACCGGTCGACTGATCGCCGAGATGATCACCGGCGAGGCGCCGTTCGTCGACCCCACGGCCTTCTCGGCCAAGCGGTTCCTCTAGACGCCAGGCCGGTGCGGGCCGACCCCCACCCTTGATCCCTCCCCCTAAGAATGGGGAGGGAGACGCAGACTGTGATGCCTGTGTTTTGGTCTCCCTCCCCATTCTTAGGGGGAGGGGACAGGGGTGGGGGTCTGCTAGCACCGCTGCCGCGGCAGGCGCAGAACCCACCCTGCCGCATTTTGCCGCTGGGGCAGGGGTTGAACTCGGCGAACGGCTCGCTACGTTCTCAGGGCGGTACCGGGCCCCTCTGACGGCAGCACTTCTACGCTCCGTGATGTCGGAACTGCTCCAACGTTCACATGGAGAGGTCCGGCATGGATATGCTGCTCAGCGCCCTTATGGGCGATTTCCTTGGTACTCCCGTCTATTTCTGGGTGGCGTTCCTCGCCATCGTCATTGGCCTGTTGGTCTTCGACCTGGGCATTCTCAACCGCAACGCGCACGAGATTTCTGCCCGCGAGAGCCTGACGCTCTATGCCGGCTACGTGTTCGTCGCGGTGCTGTTCGGCATCTGGGTGTGGTTCAGCCGCGGCGCGGAAGCCGGGCTCGAATTCTACACCGGCTACCTGATCGAGCAGAGCCTCGCGATGGACAACATGTTCGTCATCGCGACCATCTTCGGCTTCCTCGCCATCCCCCGCCTCTACCAGCACCGCGTGCTGTTCTGGGGCATTCTCGGCGTCATCGTCTTCCGCGCGCTGCTGATCGGCCTCGGCGCGGCTCTGGTGCACTCTTTCAGCTGGGTGCTGGTGCTGTTCGGCGCCTTCCTGATCTTCACCGGCGTCCGGCTGTTCTCGCATCAGGACAAGGAGCCGGACATCGAGGCCAACCCGATCCTCAAATTCCTGCGCAGGCATTTCCGGATTTCGCAGAACCTCGACGGCAAGAACTTCCTGACCAGGCTCCCCGATAGCAAGACCGGCAAGCTCGTGACCTTCCTCACCCCGCTCGGCGTGGCGCTGATCATGGTCGAGACCGTCGACCTGATCTTTGCCGTCGACTCGGTGCCGGCGGTGTTCGCCGTCACGCAGGACACCTTCATCGTCTACACCTCCAACATCTTCGCCATCCTGGGGCTTCGTGCGCTCTACTTCGCGCTCGCCGCGGCGATGAACCGCTTCCGTTACCTGCAGGTCTCGCTGGCGATCGTCCTGGTGCTGATCGGTATCAAGGTGGCGCTGGTGCCGTTCGACGTGAAGATCGACACCTTCCTGTCGCTCGCGGTCACCCTCGGCGTGCTGGCCGGCGGCGTGCTCTACTCGCTGTGGAAGACCCGCAACGAGCGGAGCGTTTCGGCGGACGCACAGCCGGAGCAGGGCAGGCTCGAGCCGTAAGGGGAAGCCGCCCACGAGCCTGGCAGTCGGGCTTCCCTCTCCCGCTTGCGGGGGAGGGACGCCGACTACGAGCCGCCCTAAGGCCGCACCGTCACCACATCGAGCGTTCCCTCGGGCAGCGGCTTCAGCAGCTCCTCCTCGGGCTTGGTGAGAAACAGCCAGTGCGCCCAATCTTCCGGCAGGATTACGCAGACCTGCCGGTCGTGATAGGGCGCGATATCCGGCCCGGGCTCGGTGGTGAGCATGGTGAAGCTCAGCGCGCCATCCGCGTCCTCACTCCAGAGGCCCGCAATCGCCATGATCGGCGAGCCCTTCACGCTGAAGCGGTGCTTGGTTTTGGGCGATTTCGTGCCGGTGAACTCGAAGAAGCCCGAGAGGATGACGAGGCAGCGCTTCGATTTGTCGAAGTGCCGCCCGTCGGATTTGAAGTTGAACACCGGCGGCGCCTTGGGCCGCGGCGGTGGCCAGCCGAAGCGCATCGAGACCACCTCGACGCCGTTGCCGGCCGCCCTGAGCACCGGCCCCATGTCGCCGATGCGGATATCGTCGGCCTCCGGCAACTCGGCCGCAGCATCGCTGCTGTCGAGTTCCAGCCCCTTGATCGCCTCGAGATACTGCTGGTGGGTGACGTGCTGTTCGTAATCGTTACACATCGGGCCCTCCGCGCCTCAGGATCGATCAGCGCCAGCCGAGCGCCGGCGCGACGTGGGTGAGCACTGCCTCGATAACATGCGCATTGTAGGCGACGCCGAGCTGGTTGGGCACCGTCAGCAGCAGCGTATCGGCGCTCTTGATCGCCTCGTCCTCGGCCAGCTCCTTGACCAGCTGATCCGGCTCCGCCGCGTAGCTGCGGCCGAACACAGCTTGCTTGCCCGGCTCGATATAGCCGAAGTGATCCTGGCTGCGGGCGTCACCGCCGAAATAGGCGCGGTCCATGTCGGTGACCAGCGGGAAGATGCTGCGGCTGACCGAGACGCGCGGCGTCCGCGTGTGACCTGCTTCCGCCCAGGCGGCGCGGAACGCCGCGATCTGCTCGGCCTGCTGGATGTGGAAGGGCTTGTCGGATTCCGCCATCACCAGGGTCGAACTCTGGAGGTTCATCCCCATCTTGCCGGTCCACTGCGCCGTCGGCGTCGTCGCGGCGCCCCACCAGATCCGGTCCCTGAGCCCCGGCGAATGCGGCTCGAGCCGCAAGAGCCCGGGCGGATTGGGGAACATCGGGCGCGGATTGGGCTGGGCAAAGCCCTCGCCGCCGAGCACGTCGAGGAACACTTCGGCATGGCCGCGCGCCATGTCGGCATCGGTCTGGCCCTCGGCCGGCACATAGCCGAAATGCCGATAGCCATCGATCACCTGCTCGGGCGAGCCGCGGCTGATGCCGAGCTGCAGCCGGCCACCGGCAATCAGGTCGGCGGCGCCGGCGTCCTCGGCCATGTAGAGCGGGTTCTCGTAGCGCATATCGATGACGGCGGTCCCGAGCTCGATCCGGCTGGTCCTGGCGCCAGCAGCAGCCAGCAGCGGGAACGGCGAGGCGAGCTGGCGCGCGAAGTGGTGGACGCGGAAATAGGCGCCGTCCGCGCCCAGTTCCTCGGCCGCCACGGCCAGATCGATCGATTGCAGCAGCGCATCGGCTGCCGAACGGGTCTGCGATTGCGACGAGGGCGTCCAGTGCCCGAACGAGAGGAAACCGATCTTCTTCATGGTATTGGCCTTAGCGTTGCCGGACCTCCTAGATGTCACGGCAAGGGAGTGGGATCAACGTCGACGGCGTCTGTCACGCGCCGGTCATCGGGGGCGGCTAGGAGGCCCGCCATCAACCATGGGGCCACTGCCGTGACACTGAAATTCATCGTGATGAGCGACCTGCATCTGGTGGCGGAGGGCGAGCTGTCGATGACGCTCGATACCGCCGCCCGGCTGGAGATCGCGGTCGACACCATCAATGCCCGCTATGCCGATGCCGATTTCTGCATCCTCGCCGGCGACCTCGCCGATCTCGGCCAGGCCGTGGCCTATCGCCGGTTGCAGGCGATCCTCGCGAGGCTCACCATTCCGGTGCACATCACGCTCGGCAACCACGACGACCGCCCGACTTTCCTCGCCGTGTTCGGCAACGATTTCGCCGGTGAGACCGGCCATGTCGACAAGGTGCTCGATGTGAAGGGCTACCGCATCGTGCTGCTCGATTCGTCCGAGCCGGGCCGCGTCGATGGCGTGCTCGAGGCGCAGCAGATCGATTGGCTGAAGGCCCGGCTGGCGGAAGCCGCCGATAAGCCGGTGATCGTCATCCTCCACCACAACGCCAACGCGCTGCACATCGAATCCGACACCATCCGCATCCTCGAGGATGGCCCGTTCCTCGAGGCGCTGGCGACGCACAATGACATCCGCCAGGTGATCGCCGGCCACGTGCATGTCACCTCGACCGCCACCTACCGCGGCATCCCGTTCACGACGCTGGCCGGCGGCCACTATTCGGTGAGCTTCAACGTCGATCAGCCCGGCAAGCCGATCCGCCGCCTCACCGGCCCCGGCCAGATGGCTGTGGTGATCGGCACCGAGGACCGCACCACCGTGCTGTTCGAAGACTTCGTCGACGGCAACGAGGAGATCGTGCTGGCGGCTGCCGCCGAGTGATACTGCGCGGGGCGGCTCGCACCGCCCCGCCGCCGGCCGGTCAGGCGTTGCCGGGGCCGGTGATGTTGACCATCCAGGGCGTACCGAACTTGTCGCTCAGCATGCCAAAACTGTCGCCCCACGGCGCTTTTTCGAGCGGCTGCATCACGTTGCCGCCGACCACCAGTTTCTCCCAGTAACCGCGCAGCTCCGCTTCGTTGTCGCCGCTGAGCGACACCGTCATGGTGTTGCCTGATGTGAACGGCACGCCGGGCGGCGAGTCCGACGCCATCAGCCAGTAGCCGCTGGGCGAAATCAGCTGTCCGTGCATGATCTTGTCCTTGTCGGCCGGGTCGTGCGGCATGCCGCCGTCAGCGTAGGTCATGATGGTCAGCTCGCCGCCGAACACCGTCTGGTAGAATTCGATCGCCGCTCGGGCGTTGCCGTTGAAGTTGATGTAGGGATTGAGGCGCGTCGGCATGGTTTCCTCCCGTGCTGCCTTGCGCGAAAGGCTAGTCGGCGGCCGTGACGAGAACAAGACGCGTGGGCTTGCGACAGCTTTGACCGTCCGCTCTACTTGCCCGGCGGAGGAGGCAGGGATGGAACTGCAGTTCAGGGCGACGGTGATCTATTGGCGCGGGCCCGCGCCGTTCTTTTATGCCCGCATCCCCACCGAGATCGGCGCCGAGATCGGCAAGGTGAAGAAGGCCGCGAGCTATGGCTGGGGCGTCATCCCGGTGGAGGCGACCATTAACGGCATCACTTTCACCACTTCGCTGTTCCCCAAGGACGACAGCTACCTGCTGCCGCTGAAGCAGGTGGTGCGCAACAAGCTGGGCGTCACCGCCGACGACCAGGTCGATGTCGAAATGACCATCGGCGGCGGCTATGTGCCGCTGCAGTTTAGGGATTAGAGCTCGCTACGAGGCTGCACTGGCATCGTGGTTGGCTTCGATCCTTGCCCCACCCACCGGCTGTCATCCCAGCGAAAGCTGGGACCCAGCTCTCCTCTGGCGCGGGCTGTGAAATGGGTCCCAGCTTTCGCTGGGATGACATCGTGGGTGGTTCGGCCCCCGGTGAAAAGCGATCGATCAGGACGCCTCGCCACCAGCCTCACGCCGCCACCGGCAGCGTAAGCCCCCGGATCTCCTTGGCAACCCGCGCCTGCAGCGCCCACAGGTTCCGGTCGCGGATGCCGTGCGCCTCGAGCTGCGTCACCGTGTTGTAGAGATACTGCGCTCCGGATCCCCAGTGCCCGGCGGCGCGCGCCAGGGTGCGCGCCACCACGCGCTGCGGCAGCCGGCCGGCATAGTTGGCGCCCTCAGGCGAAGCAACGAAGGCCAGCGCATGGAGTGGCCCGTTCGGTGTCGCGAGCCGCATCCAGCGCGGCACATTGGTCGGCCGCCGGCTGTCGGTCTCGCGGACCAGCAGGCGCACCAGCTGGCCATGCGGATCGGCATCGGGCAGCCGGTATGCGAGCCCGGCGCAGGAGCCGCCGCGATCGAGCGCCATCATCAGCCCCGGCACCTCGCGGGTGCCGCGCCAGCGGGTGAGCCGCATGCAGAAGCGGCGATGCCAGCCATGCGCCACGGCCTGCCGGGCTTCGAGATGGGTAAGCTCGGGCTTCCAGATCAGCGAGCCGTAGGCGAACAGCCACAGCGGGCCATCCGGACGGCTGGTCAGCAGCGCGGCGGCCGTGGCCTCGAGGTCGGCTTCGGTAGGGTCGGGCTGGCCGGGCATCGGGCCCGGATCGGGCTCGGTGCGCTCGACCCGCGCAACCAGTTCAGCAGTCAGCTCCATTGCGGAGCGGCGTAAGGACATCGTCCAACTCCAAGCGGTCGCCCCCCGCTGGTTGAAGGTCGATATGCCGATAGCGGCGCGGGTGATCAAGTGTACCGGTGGTACGGAACTGTTCTCGGCCAGGCGACCCGGTTTCGACGCCGGCCGCAACTTGGATGCCGGCGGGGAAGCGCTTACCTAAGCGCGACTGCCGGCCCACGTCGCAATGAGCGGAGAGCATAGAATGTACGCCCTGGCCATCGTTCGCTATCGACTTCCATTGGCGGAAATTGCCGAGACCCACCGGGAGGCACACCGCGAGTACCTGCGCGAGTTGAACAGGCAGGGCGTGCTGATCGCATCTGGTCCGTTCCGACCACATGTGGGCGGCGCCTTCCTGCTGCGCGTCCCCGACTCTGACCCCAACGGTGCGCTTGATCGCGTCCGGGAGGGCGATCCGTTCACCCGGCACAAGCTGGCGCAGTACGAACTGCTGCCTTGGGACGTGAAGACCGGCGTCGAGGACCTGGACCGCATCTGAAGCTCGGGAGGGGTCGAGTGTCCGAAATCTCAGCCGGAATCCTGCTGCATCGGCATGGCCCGAGCGGTCGCGAGCTGCTGCTGGTGCATCCCGGCGGCCCGTTCTGGGCCCGAAAGGATGAAGCGGCCTGGTCGATCCCGAAGGGGCTGATCGACCCCAACGAGGCACTGGAAGCGGCGGCGCGTCGGGAGTTTGCCGAGGAGGTTGGAACAGTGCCGGAGGGCGTGCTGGCGCCGCTCGGCGAGTTCAAGCTCTCGAGCAGCAAGCAGCTGGTGGTGTTTGCGCTGGAGGGAGATTTCGACCCCAAGACCCTCATCTCGAACAGTTTCGAGATGGAGTGGCCGCCGCGTTCCGGACAGCGGCAGAGCTTTCCTGAAGTCGACCGGGCAGGGTGGTTCAGCCTCGACGCGGCGCGAACCAAGCTGCACCTCGGCCAGCGCGTGCTGGTCGATGCGTTGCTGGCGCATACCGGACCGTAGACTTCTGGCGCAAGTGATGGCACGGAGGCCAAAAGGGGAAGGCCTATGCGCATCGCGGTGACCGGCACGCACGGTAGTGGCAAGACCACGCTCGTCGAGGATTTCGTTGCAGCGACGCCGGGTTACGAGGCGGTGCCGGAGCCTTACTGGCTGCTGGTGCAGCAGGGCGTGGTGTTCGCCGATGGGCCATCGGTCGCCGATCTCGAGGAACAGCTGAAGCAGAGCTGTGCGCTGCTGCTTGCGACCAGCGAAGCGAACGTGATCTTCGACCGCTGCCCGCTCGATTTCCTCGGCTATCTCGAGGTGCTGAGCGCTGCGGAAGGCTTTGAGTGGAGCCCCGACGGCAAGTTGCTGAAACGCATCGAGGATGCGCTGGCGACGCTCGACCTCGTCGTCTTCGTGCCGCTGAAAAGCCCGGACGAGATCGCGGTAGCGATCGAATATCCCAAGCTCAGGAAACGGGTGGATGCGCGGCTCAAAACCATGCTGCGCGAGGACGATCTCGGGCTGCTGGCCGATGGACCGCGCGTCGTCGAGGTGACCGGGACGCGCGAGCAAAGGGTGCAGCAGCTGACCGGGGAGCTGGCTGGCTGAGCTGTTGCTCCTAGTCGTAAGCCTTCTCGTATTTCTCCAGCGCGCGAATGGCCTTGGCGTTGCCGCCGGCGGCACGGTCGCGGATATAGGTCAGGGCCGCCTTGAGGGTGAAGGCGTCGCCGGATTCCCGGGCGAGCACCAGGGCCTTGAAGTAATCGACCTTGAGGCAGCTGACGCCCATGATCATGCCGTGCATGTAGAGGTGCGATGCATCGGTCTGGCCGACCGCCGAGGCATCCTGGCGGGCCACGATCTCGGCACAGATCGCCTTGATTTCGTCCTTGCTCGAGGCGGTGCTCACCTTGGTGTAGAGCGAGCTGTTGGGCAGCAGTTGCGCACCGCCCTTGGCGGCGGCCTCGGTGGCGATGCCCGCGCTCGTCGCGAAGAGCAGGGCGGCGAGAACTACGGACAGGCGTGAGTGGCGTCGCATGATGGATGCTCCGGTGTTCGGGGTTACTTCAGGCGCTTGCTCAGCGCTTCGATGCTGGTGCGGCGCTTCGGCAGCGAGAATGGCGGCTTGGCACGCTTCGCAAGCCCGAACACATCGCCTGCAGCGCGCTCCACCACGACGCTTTCGAAGATCTTCAGCGGCTGGCATTCCCAGCCCGCGCCGCTATGGCCGGTGACCGGGTTGTAGCTGTTTTGTGTGTAGCCGAAGCAGATATTGCCGCGCTCGGTCTTCCAGCGGCCGGGCAGCACCACCTTGTTGCCGGGGTACCAGAGCCAGGTGCCGCCTTGCTTGTCGTAATATTCGACCTGCGTGCCGTGGCCGGGGCTGTAGGTCATGATGGTTTGGTTGGCGAGCTTCGGCGCCGCGAGCGCCACGCCAATTCCGGCGAGGACGATGAGGGTAGCAAGGATCAATCGCATGGCGGGGTTCCTCATTGACCGCAGAAATCGTCTTCGACACGGCAAGGGCCGGCGCCGAGCGCGTCGCACGCCTTGAGCGCCGCGGCATGAGCCCGCTGTTTGCTACCGGCCTTGCCGACACCCCATTTGCTGCCGGTGGTCGCAATGGCGAGGCACCCACCGGCGCCAGAGGCGATGACCTTGCAGTTCTGGTATTGCTTGCGGCAGGCCTCGAGCGTGATGTCCCTGGCCCACGAGATCGAGCGGAAGCGCTGCACAAACGGCTTGCCGCCCGGCGCCGCCTGCGCCACGGCCCAATCGGCCATGGCCGGAACCGGCGCCAGCAGCGACAGGCTGCAGGCAACCGCCAGTATCAAATGCTTCACATTATCCCCCAAAGCGCAAGTATGACTTACATGTGAAGTATCGCTAAGGCGTAAGACTTCGTGCCGCCAGTGCAGCCTGCGGATAGGGTAAATTCCGGCGCGGAATATCGGTCAGGCACTGGCCGAGGGTGCCATCTACTCCAAGCCCAGATCTTGATCTGCAGCGCTCAGGCACCGACCCACCCCTATCCACGGTGTCACCCCGGCGAAGGCCGGGGCCCATCCTGAGATGCCCTTAGTGAGCCGATGCGCATGCCTCGCCTCCCAGGAGCTCCCGCACCCTAGTCCTCGCTGCGCCCGCCGCCCTCGCGATTGCGCGTATAGCTGTGCTTCAGCGGGAAGGGCGGCAGCCAGGCCTCGCGCCGGACGGTCCAGAGCTCGTAGCTCGGCCGCGCCTGGTCCGGCGCATCGAACGCCCCCGCATGCACCTCGACCTCGTCATCGCTCACCGAAAACACCGACGACCCACAGCGCGGACAGAAATGCCGCCCGGCATACTCATGCGTCGTGCCTTCGATGCTTACCGCCTCAGTCGGGAAGATCGCAAACACTCCAAACAGCGACCCGGAGTGCTTGCGGCAATCGAGGCAGTGACAGATCCCGGTGCGATACGGGTCGCCCGAGGTGGTGAGGCGGACATCGCCGCAAAGGCAGGAGGCAGTTGGCACGGCAGAACTCCCGATGGTGGCAGCGCGCGGTCCTAGCGTTAGAGCCGAATCCCCTTTTCGGCGAGCCCGGCCAGCATCCGGCCGTTGAAGGCCCGGGCAATCTCGGGCTGCCGCACCGGACTGGTGCGGAGCGAGCCGCTCACCACCACCGATCCGGCATTGATCTCGTCGATCCCGAGGTCATGCATATCGCTGGTAATGGCTTTGGCGAACTTCGGGTCGGCCCGGAGCTCGGTGGCCGCCGTCCGCATCTCGTCGATCACCGCCAGCGGATCGGTGCCGCTGGGCACGGTGAAGCGCGGCCGGAGCACGCCAAAATTCCGCGAACTGTTCTTCAGCGCCTTCACCGTCGAGAACGGAATGGAGTGGAGCGCCCCATCGCTGTCGCGCAGCCGCATGCTGCGCAGCGACAGGCTCTCGACCACCCCGGTGCGATCGCCGGTGCTGATGGTGTCGCCGACGGCAATCGTGTCCTCGGCGAGAATGAAGAAGCCGGTGATGACATCCTGCACCAGCTGCTGCGAGCCAAAGCTCAGGGCGAGGCCGAACACCCCGGCGCCAGCGATCAGCGGCGTCACGTCGACCCCGATATTGGCCAGCACCGCGATGCCGCCCAGCACCACCAGGAGGATCAGCACGCCGTTACGCATCAGCGGCAACAGCGTCTGCAACCGGCTCGAGCGCTGCGATCCCGGGCGCGTGCTCTTGTCGGGCGCGAGGGTCGTGGCGATCCAGGCATCGAGCGTCACCCAGATCAACCAGGCCACCGCGACAACCGTCGCCGCCGCCAACAGCGGACCGACGATGACGCGGCCATCCGTTGTCAGCCAGCCCCAGATGTTGAAGCCCCAGACGCCGGCAATGGTCATGGCCATGGCAAAGAGGGTCAGCGCGTCGGCTGCGACCCGCAACAGTTTCAGGATCTTGCCGGCCACGATCTGACGAAGGGTATGCCTTTGATAGCGGTAGCGCGGCGGCGTTGACGTGGTGAGCCGGTGCAGCCCGGCGATGGTCACCATGCCGGCCAGCACCACGGCGAACGACCACAGCATCTGGCTCAGCACATCATTGTCGCGCTGCCCGGCGAGGAGGCTGAAAATGCTGAGGATCAGAAAGCCATAGGCGATGAGGTGCCAGTGTCGCGCGAGGCGTCGGGTGGCGTTGCGGATCGGATTGTCCGAAACCGGGGCGCGCGCGGCGCCGCCGAAGATCAGCCGGCCAAGCGCCATCCGGTGCCGCGATACGAACCCCAGCATGGTGAGCGCCGCGATGCAGTTGAGGATCAGCCCGGCAAAGTCGGCGGCCGACCAGCCGAGCACCTGCCGTAACGACGGGTCGGCGCTGAGCGCGGCAAAGGTCGCAAAACTCGCGACCGCCAGCCACCACGGATAGAACCGGCGCTGCCCATAGCGGATCAGCCGCACGCTGCGCACGCTGCCAAAGCCCGACAGCGCCGACGTCGCAAGATCCGCCGTCAGCATGGCCAAGAGGATGCCGACCGCGAGGCTCGTGAAACTGGTGCTCGCCACCTTCGGCACCGGCAAGAAGCTGACCAGCACCGCGACCACGAACAGCGCCGCCGCCGCCAGCACCACCTTCAGCATCAACCCCATCGCCAGCTTCCGCTTCCGCACCGGCTTCGTCGGCGAGACCAGCCCACGCCCAACCCGGCGCAGACCAATCCCGATCCCGGCAACGATCGCCAGGCCGGGCAGGGCCCATGCCAGGAACTGCAGCAATTGCCCGCTGCTGACCCCACTCTGCACCCGGCTGCCGATCTGCGTCCCAGCCTGCGCCAGCTTCCGGTCGATCGGCACGCCGAATGTGGCAGTGGGCAGCGAGGTGACGAGCTCGTCGGACCAGCGGTACAGGGCGCCGGCCAGGCCGGTGCTCGCGCCGCTATCGGCTTCCTCGGCACCCGCTGCCGTCGGACCGGCCTCGTTCGGCGTCGAGCGCAGATGCTCGAGCAACTGCTCCCGCAGCACCGGGTCCTCGAGCACGACGATGAGCCGATCGACAGCGTCTGAGGATGTTGGCGGAGCCGGCTTGGCTTGCTGGGCATAGGCACTGCCGATCGACAGCATGACAAAGAGAACGGCAATCAGCTGCTTCACGGGTGGGTCTCGCTTGGTCCGGATCCGGGCGGCAGATCCTTGGAATCGAAAGGCAATGTGCTTTGCGACTAGACGAATAAGTTGGCGGCATCGTGCCGCTCAAGCGACCCGATGAGATCGCGGTGGCGATCGAGTATCCAAAACTGCATGCCCGGTGCCGGTTACGGGAGGGTGTGCCCGGCGGCGCGGAACAGGCGGTACCATTCCTCGCGCGTAAGAGTGATGTCCGAGCCGGCGGCGCTTTCGCGGACGCGCCCGGGCTTGGTGGTGCCGAGGACGACCTGCAGGTTGGCCGGGTGCCGGGTGATCCATGCGATGGCGATGCCCATGGGGGTGATGGCATATTTCCGGGCCAACTCATCCATCACGTCGTTGAGCTCGGCATAGTGCTCGCGATCGCCGATGAACACGCCCTCGAAGAAACCCTTCTGCACCGGCGACCAGGCCTGCAGCGTCATGCCCTTGAGGCGCGAATAGTCGAGGAGCCCGATATCGCGGGAGACCGACTGGTCGAGTCCACCCATGTTGGCGGCGACGCCCTGGGCGAAGAGGTTGGCATGGGCGATCGAAAGCTGCACCTGGTTGAACAGCAGCGGCTGCTTCACCGCCGATTTCAGCAGCTCGATCTGGCCGGGCGTGTGGTTGGACACGCCGAAATGGCGGACCTTGCCGCTGGCGTGGAGCGTGTCGAAGGCTTTGGCCACGTCGTCGGGTTCGACCAGCGTATCGGGCCGGTGCAGCAGCAGCACGTCGAGGTACTCGGTGCGGAGCGCCTTCAGCGAGCCATCGACCGATTGTAGGATGTGCTCGGAAGAAAAGTCGAAATAGCCGCGGCGGATGCCGACCTTGCTCTGGATCTGGATCTTCGCCCGGTCGGACGCCGAGAGTCTCAGGGCGTCGCCGAACCGCGCCTCGCAGACATGCGGTGCGCCGCCATAGATATCGGCGTGGTCCATCATGGTGACGCCGACCTCGACGGCCGCGTCGTAGAGCGCGCGAACCTCGGCGTCACTCATCTTGGCGATGCGCATCAGGCCCAGCACAACGCTCGACACGGTGACGTCTGTATGGGGGACGGTGAAGGTCTTCATGGCAGGGCCTGTGCTGGCGGATGGGTGGAAGACGCTGTGTATCACAAGCCGTGGGTGGCGTCGGCAATACGACGCTCGTCGTGGTTGGGTTGGAATCGGACGTGCCGATGCATCCGGCGGCGATCACGCCCCGGAGCATGGTAACGAAGCGAAGGACCGGCGAGGCGTTTGCCCGTCGCATGTAGTCCGCAATGCAAGGGAGGCTCACGCCTCGCCGGTCAATCGGGGCTTTGTGCTTGATCGAAGCGGATCCGGGCTCCCCCAACGCCATTCGCCCGAGCCTGGAACCCATCGCCCCAGTCCAGATCCACGGCGTGTCGCCACACGGGACGTTTCCAAGCAGGCAGTTCCTCTCCCCGTGGGGGGAGGTGGTCGTTGACCGGGGATGGCCTTTCCGATCTCGGCGATGTCTTCTGGCGCGCCCGCAGGCGGACAAGGCTACGGTACAACCGGCCGCGACTTAGGCCCGGGCCGGTACGACTGCCAGCCCACTCAACCTCCACCACACCAACCATTCGTCATGATCTCGTTTCGGTGCAGGGGACGAGGGGGAGGACAGCATGGGGGGTGAAGGAGCGGGGACGAGTTGGGGCGGTGCAAGGCGAGTTCACAGCAACCGCAAGCCTAGCCCTCTTGGCGCCTTCGAACTCGACTTACAATCGCCCCAATGTCGCGAGAGCCCAACGGCACAGCAAACCTGTTCAGCCGTTGCGGGCTATGGACACCATGAGACATAGCGGTAACGAATATCTCAACTAACCCCTTGAGATGCACGTCTCTGAACATCGCCTGCTTCGGATCCGCCTTAAGTTCTTCCAACTCAGAAAGTGCGGCCTGCGCGAGTTTCTTGTGACGCGCCATTATCTGCCAGCGTTTCAGGCGAAGCTCGAAGCGATCATCGAACGCAATGGCAGCCTCGAGTTCCGCCACAGCTTCCTCCGGTTTCCCAGTGATTTCGGCGGCCTCGGACAGCACCTCATGATACGCGCCCATACCCCCCGGGTGTTGTCTGAGGTCGACTAGCGCATCGTCATACCGCCTTCTTAGATGTGCTGGTGCCTCGTCCGCTCGTTGAACACCTTGAAGCATCCATTGCAGGTAGATCCGACAGGTAGCGTGTTTACTGAACACAGTCTGGCGCAACCGACCCCAAGCGAGTGCATACTTCTCCGCAAGTGCATAGTCGGGTTTCCTAGTGAGAAGGATGCACTTTATTAGTGGTCTGTATATCCTCTCGAGACGGCTGTCTTTGTCCAAATTGAACTGCAGTGCCTCTTCGTATTTCTGCTTGGCCTCATAGAACTTATGCTCGCTCTCCAACTTGAAAGCCTCTAGGTACGAAGCAAGCTCTCGGCTGTTCACGTTGCTGTTTAACAACTGTATGCAAGTCATTACGTCGTCATCGTTTCCGGTGCGGATCGCGGAAAGGCCAAAATAGCGAAGCAGCTCGGTTCTGGAAGCCTGAGAGAAGGAGTCTCTTGCAGCGAATGCTTTCTTCAGGAGTCGATATGCCGCCGAATGTTGGCGGGCATGATACAGCCGCACCCCGGCTTGAAACCAATGAGATGCGGAGACGAATTTCTCCACCGATTTGGGAAGTTCATCCTTGCCGCTCCAAAAGGTTGCCTGGATGCGCGACTCAATTCGTATGAATTCATTCTCAGTAGCGCCAAAGTCAAATGGTGATTTGGCAAAAGTCTCAATAACCGAGCGCCTCCACTCTATAAGATCGGCGCGAACCAAGTGCCGTGCAAGCCTGCCAGCTAGAAATGGCGTCAGTCGATATAGTCCAGAGCTGTCCCGCTCTACGAAACCCAGCTTGGCGCACTTGGAAAGTGTCTTGAGGACAGATTCTTCTGCGTTCTCGAAAAGGCCGGCTAGGTCGCGAGCATCGCAAGGGCTGACATCGTTTAGGAACAGCATCATTCTCTGACAATCGATGTCATCGTGTAGGCTGGCAAACGCCCAATCTACGTAATAAGCGATGGATTCCTGCGCCATATTTTTGGCATGGGCGATTAGCTCATCGATCTCGCTGAAATCGATCACGGAGCTCGTTGCCTGAGCAAGTGTCACCAGGAGTCCGATGTTACCTTGTGCTGCGTCGATAAGGTCATCCACTGCCTTTGCCGTCCATCTTTCTGGCTGACGGTCAAAGTGAGCCAAGAGCGATTCCGCAAATGGAACAACTTCGTAGTTGGAGAAGCCCGTAACTCGCTGTTCGGCCAACTGCTCGAAACACCGCTTTCTGCGTTCAATCGAAAGTGGCAACTGAGAGACGATAAACAACTTGGGGCGCGTGGCGGCCTCGAGAGACGACACAACATCATCGAGCCATTCCGGCAGCTCTACATTGTTCTGCAGTATCTTGTCGTGGGTGAAGACTACATAGTTCCCCGATTCAAATATGCGATTGATCCTATTGGATACCCCCTCGAAGGTGTTGGATTCGTCCGCGTCCTGCACCTGCGCCAGTCTGTTGATATCTGCGCCAAAACCTGCACTTTCGAGTTTGAGGCAAATCTGTTTTGGAAGGGAGGCTGCGTTAATATCAACCGATATTGGTCGGCCGTTAGGCGCCATTGATTTGTTGAGCTGCTCCACAAGTGTGTGGCGGCCTGCCCCGGGAAAGCCAGAGATCCACATCGCAGGGAAGCATCTGAATCGCTCTTTCTGCACTGCGTTTCGCATGGGCTCGAGGATGTCGTCTCGGGGAAGTGTTGGATGGGCGGATTTCATCGCGGGCTCGATGAAGCGCTGGACGAGTTGGTTGGCATCCTCCAGGGACACGTTTGGGTGAGACGTTCTAACCTCGAGTAGATGAGCGAGGTCATCGAATATGGGTTTTAGGTCCGCTGACAGGTCATCGTTCCAAACGATGGGGAAGTCATCGAGACGCAGGATCAGCGACGACAAGGTGCCATTGGCCATCAGTTCGGCCGCTTGACGGAGTTCTCGAATGCAGCCTTTGGCTTTGACGTAAGACCTGGACCAGAACACGACCAAGTATCTTGAGGCAGGAAGCTCGCGCCGTGAGATCTCGTCCCACATTTCGGCGCCCTCTTCTCCAGATGTTGAGTAAAGATATGCCCAGTCTGATGGCAGCGAGTTCCATATGGGTCGGGCAAAGCCTTCATCGACGGCGCTAACTGAGAGGAAGACAGGGCGCATAAATAGCTCCTCACCAACTTGGCCTGCTTTGCATCTCAGGCCGGCATGCAAAAGCAGCGTGGTCCGAGCAAGCTCGGACCACGTCGATACTCAGTCAGTTGGCTGCTTCGATCAACTCAGCTACACCCAGTCGTCGTCCCGCAGTCCTCGCAGACCATGCAGTGCCCGCTGACCTTCATCCGCATCGAATTACAGTTGCTGCACTGATCGCCCGTGTACCCCTGCATAAGCGCTTGGGCCCTGAGCTGGCCCGCGTCCTGTTGGGTCGGCGGGCTCGGGATCGGGTTCAGCTCGGCTTCGTTGAGCACGGTTGGGCTCGGTTCGATCTTCAGGGCCGTTGCGGCTTTCAGCGCCGTGACGGTTGAGGTCTGCATCGAGGCGACCGGGTTATAGGCCTGGGCGGCGGTGAGGCCGCCGGAGACCAGCATCAGGTTCTGGTCCTTCACCTTGCCGCGGGTCATCCCACGAGAAACCAGGTTCTGCGCCGGGATCGGGGCAGGGCGCTGGCCTTCGCCGCTCTGCGACAGCGCCGTCGGGCTGTCGGCGTGGACATGCGCCAGGTCCTCGCGGTCGAGATAGGACACGGCGAGTTCACGAAAGATATAGTCGAGGATCGAGGTGGCGTTCTTGATCCGATCGTTGCCCATGACCATTCCCGCGGGTTCAAAGCGCGTGAAGGTGAAGGCCTCGACATATTCGTCGAGCGGCACGCCATATTGCAGGCCGAGCGAGATCGAGATGGCAAAATTGTTCATCATGGCGCGGAAGGCAGCGCCTTCCTTGTGCATGTCGATGAAGATCTCGCCCAGCCGACCGTCGTCGAACTCACCGGTGCGCAGATACACCTTGTGGCCGCCGATATTGGCCTTCTGGGTATAGCCCTTGCGGCGGTTCGGCAGCTTTTCGCGCTCGCGGCTGACGCGCTCGATGATGCGTTCGACGATCTTCTCGGTGATCTGCGGCACGCGCGCCATCTGGTTGGCGGCGTTCAGCAGTTCGACCGCATCTTCTTCCTCGTCGTCCTCATCGGCGACCAGCGAGGAATTGAGCGGCTGCGAAAGCTTCGAACCATCGCGATAGAGCGCGTTGGCCTTGAGCGCCAGGCGCCAGCTGAGCTGGTAGGCCTCCTTGGCGTCGGCGACCGTCGCGTCGTTCGGCATGTTGATGGTTTTCGAGATGGCGCCCGAAATGAACGGCTGCGCCGCCGCCATCATCAGGATGTGGCTCTCGACCGAGAGGAAACGCTTGCCGGTCTTGCCGCAGGGGTTGGCGCAATCGAACACCGGCAGGTGTTCGTCTTTGAGGAAGGGCGCGCCTTCCAGCGTCATCGACCCGCAGACATGGATGTTGGCGGCCTCGATGTCCTTCTTGGAGAAACCCAGGAAGGCGAGGAGGTCGAACGTCATGTCGCCGAGCTGGGCGTCCGTCACGCCGAGGCTCTTCAGGAAATCAGCGCCAAGGGTCCACTGGTTGAAGATGAACTTGATGTCGAAGGCCGATTTGGTCGCCGCGTTGAGCGCGGCGATCTTCTCGTCGGTAAAGCCCTTGGCGCGCAGCGTCGAGGGGTTGATGCCGGGCGCCTGGTTCAGGTTGCCGTGGCCGACGGCATACGCCTCGATCTCGGCGATCTGCGCCTCGGAATAGCCCAGCGTGCGCAGTGCCGGCGGCACGGCGTTGTTGATGATCTTGAAGTAGCCGCCGCCGGCGAGCTTCTTGAACTTCACCAGGGCGAAGTCGGGCTCGATGCCGGTGGTGTCGCAATCCATCACGAGGCCGATGGTGCCGGTCGGGGCAATCACCGAGACCTGCGCATTGCGGTAGCCGTGGCGTTCGCCCAGCGTCAGCGCATCGTCCCATACCGCCTTGGCGCGGGTCGAAAGCGTGTCGTCGCCGATCGAGGCGTGGTCGAGCGCCACCGGGTTGATGCTGAGGCCCTCATAGCCGTCGGTCTTGCCGTAGGCAGCGGTACGGTGGTTCCGGATGACGCGCAGCATGTGCTTGGAGTTGCGCGGATAATCCTGGAACGGGCCAAGCTCGCCGGCCATCTCGGCCGAGGTGGCATAGGAGACGCCGGTCATCACAGCGGTGATGGCGCCGGCAATGGCGCGGCCCTGGGCCGAGTCATAGGGAATGCCTGAGGTCATCAGCAGGCCGCCGATATTGGCGTAGCCGATGCCGAGGGTGCGGTAGACGTAGCTGCGCTCGGCAATGGCCTTGGACGGGAACTGCGCCATCATCACCGAAACCTCGAGGACCACGGTCCAGAGGCGGGTGGTGTGCTCGAACGCCGCGACATCGAACGACGAGTCGGCGTTGCGATAGGGCAGCAGGTTCACCGAGGCGAGGTTACACGCCGTGTCGTCGAGGAACATGTATTCCGAGCAGGGGTTCGAGGCGACGATCTCGCCGGCCTCGGGGCTCGTGTGCCACTCGTTGATGGTGGTGTGGAAATGGATGCCCGGATCGGCCGAAGCCCAGGCGGCGTAGCCGATCTGTTCCCACAGGTCGCGCGCCTTGACGGTCTTGGTGACCTTGCCGGCCTTGGTGCGGCTCAACAGGTCCCAGGTCCCATCGGTCTCGACGGCCTTGAGGAAGTCATCGGTGACGCGGACGGAGTTGTTCGAGTTCTGGCCGGAGACGGTGAGGTAGGCTTCGCTATCCCAGTCGGTGTCGTAAACCGGGAAGTCGATATCGGTGTAGCCCTGGCGGGCGAACTGGATGACGCGCTGGATGTAGTTCTCCGGCACCAGCGCCTTCTTCGCCGCCTTCACTTCGCGCTTCAGCGCCGGGTTCTTGTTGACGTCAAAGCAATCGTCGCCGGTGCCTTCGCAGTTCACCGCGGCCTTCATGATGGCCTTGAGCGCCTTCGACACCACCTTGGAGCCGGTGACGAGCGCCGCGACCTTCTGCTCCTCCTTCACCTTCCAGTTGATGTAATCCTCGATATCAGGGTGATCGATATCGATCACCACCATCTTGGCGGCGCGGCGGGTGGTGCCGCCCGACTTGATGGCGCCGGCAGCACGGTCGCCGATCTTGAGGAAGGACATAAGGCCCGAGGACCTGCCGCCGCCGGAGAGCTTTTCACCCTCGCCGCGGAGCTTCGAAAAGTTCGAACCGGTGCCCGAGCCATATTTGAACAGGCGCGCCTCGCGCACCCACAGATCCATGATGCCGCCCTCGTTGACGAGGTCGTCGGTCACCGACTGGATGAAGCAGGCATGCGGCTGCGGATGCTCGTAGGCGGATTTGGACGAGGTCAGCTTGCCGGTGAAGGGGTCGACATAGAAGTGCCCCTGGCCGGGGCCATCGATGCCATAGGCCCAGTGGAGGCCGGTGTTGAACCACTGCGGGGAGTTGGGGGCAACCCGCTGCGTGGCCAGCATGAAGCAGAGCTCGTCGAAGAAGGCGCGCGCATCTTCCTCGCTGGCAAAGTACTTGCCCTTCCAGCCCCAGTAGGTCCAGGTGCCGGCGAGACGCTCGAACACCTGGCGGCTGTCGGTTTCCGAACCATAGCGCTCAGCCTCGGGGAGCTTGGCCAGCGCTTTCTCGTCGGGAACCGAACGCCACAGCCAGCTCGGCACATCGTTCTCTTCGACGCGCTTCAGGATCTTGGCGACGCCGGCCTTGCGGAAGTATTTCTGCGCGATGATGTCGGCAGCCACCTGCGACCAGGTCGAGGGGACCTGCATGCCCTCGAGCTTGAACACGATCGAGCCGTCGGGGTTCTTGATCTCGCTCGTCACCGAGCGGAATTCGATCCCCGCATAGGCGCTGTCATTGGCTTTCGTGAACCGACGTTCGATGCGCATTTGTCTATATATTCCCCAATAAAGCGGACAGGAAAGCCCGCGAGCCGCCAAGGACGGCTTCTGCCTCTTTGTATGACGCTGTCTAACTGACCGTGAAAAACGGCCTAGGAGCCCCGTTTGGGACCTTCAGCGAACTGTCGCCGCCGCGTGGTCCCGGTCGTCCGTCGTGCCGTCTGAACAAGCCCGGCGCAACCCCGAAAGGATGCGTCCGATGCTTCGAGTCGGTCAATGCCGAGGCATGATCACAACATACAACTGCTAGTGGCATTGCCCGGATCCAACGGCTAAATCCAGTATCTCATATGTGGATTACGGGGAAAAGTTCCAACCCCGATTCGACGCGTAAGAGGGTCAATTTTCGGTACCGCACCCTCGCGAACCGCTGGTGGAATCGGCGCTAAACCACGGGAAATCGGCCACTCTTTCGCCACCTTTGAGCACCGCTTGAAGATGAACCGGCCGGGCTAAGTGAGGGGCAGTTTTCGGTGCGAATCCTGTCAAGCGCATTATTTCCGTCACAAATCGACGACCATACACAGCGCCCTCTGGTGGGGCGGCACACCATAGGTAGAGGGCAGGGCAGGCTCGCCTTTATGCTAGGCGGGTGCGCCCCGGCATGTTAGAGCCACAGGCAGAAATGGCGGGCGATTTGTCCCGCGCGAACGGCTTCTGAGACGGGTTCAGACGGTATGGCGAACGGCGGCATGAAGGACTTCCTGATCGAGATTCTGGCCTGGTGGCGGGGCAACACCTGGGGCACGCGCCTCTGGATCGCCACGCAGGGCGAGTTTGTCGGCGAAGACGAGACCGGCAACCGCTACTACCGCTCCAAGAAGGGTTCGAAGCCCGGCCCCAACGGCTACGAGCGCCGCATGGTGATCTATGCCGGCGGCTATGCCGAGCCCACCACCATCCCGCCCGGCTGGTATGGCTGGATGCACTATCGCACCAACACCCCGCCGACCGAGCAGGATTACACCGCCCGTTCCTGGCAGCTGCCGCACCAGCCCAACCTCACCGGCACCGCCGCGGCCTATCGCCCCGATGGTAGCCTGCTCAGCAAGGGCGAGCGCCCGCGCGTCACCGGCGATTACGACGCGTGGTCTCCAGAATAATCCCGACCATCGTTCAGCCCATGCAGATGGTCCGCAAGGCAGTTGCCGTCGTTCTCGCCAGCCTTGCGCTGGCGACGCCTGTGCTGGCCGAAACGATCGCCAATCCGGTCGCCCAGTTCTCCGGGCTCGACAAGATCACCGGCCGCATCACCACGTTCGATGTCTACATCGATGAGACGGTGCAGTTCGGCGCGCTGCAGATCACCCCGCGCGCCTGCTATACCCGGCCACCCACCGAGACGCAGCGCACCAGTGTGTTCGTCGAGGTCGACCAGGTGAGCCTGAAGGGCTCGATCGACCGCATCTTCACCGGCTGGATGTTCGCCGACAGCCCGGCGCTCAACGCCATCGACCACGCGGTTTACGATATCTGGCTGCTCGACTGTAAGCAGAGCTCCGACGTGCCGCCGCCATCGGCGGACGCAGGTACGGGCGGGTAAGTTCCTGGGTGCCTCTGGTGAGGCACCAAACTTGCCTCATCCGCCGTGTCATCCCGGCGAAGGCTCATGTGACTACGTCGTGGGAATCCCGCAGCTCTGCTGCGGGAGCGATCGGCGCAATTGCTATCCGACAGCGCCCCAAACTCGGTGTCATCCCAGCGAAAGCTGGGACCCAACTCACAGCAAGCGCAAGCGGATGGATGGGTCCCAGCTTTCGCTGGGATGACACCGGTGGGTGGGGGACCGTCAGTGGCACGAAGTGATTGGACTGGCCGGTTGCCCCTGCGCGGCAAAACCGAACGGCCTCACCCACCGCAACCACGATCAAGTCGAGCGTCCGTCTCTTGCGCTTAGCTCCCCTCCATCACGACGAGAGGAGCCCAGAATGCTCAGCACACCAGAGATCGTTACCCGCCCCGACCAGCCTTTCGCAGCCATCCGCGTCAGCCTCGACCGCGGCGAAATCCCCTCAAAGGCGCCGCCGCTGATCGGCGAGGTGGCCGGCTGGCTGGCCGCGCAAGGCGCCGCGCCGGTGGGCGCGCCATTCTTCAGCTATCTCGCAATGCCCGAGGACGGGCCGATGGTGATGGAGGTCGGTTTCCCGACGGCAACGCTGCTGGCCGGCGATTCGAGGGTCCGGACCGGCACCATCCCGGCCGGCCGCTTTGCGACGCTGATCCACACCGGACCTTATGACGGCCTCTACCAGGCCAATGTCGCGCTCGGCGAGTGGCTCGGGAAGCAAGGTATCCCCCATCCGATGCCGGAAGACGCCTCCGGCGAATACGACGCGGCCCTGCTGGAAATCTATGCCACCGACCCGGCCAATGAGCCCGACCCGCAGAAGTGGGAAACCGAAGTGGCGTTCCGGCTGGGCCGCTAGTGCCCTTCATGGATGAGTTGAACCACCGGCAGAGTCAGTGAGTGATCGCAGGTGGGTGGTATGGCACACGGTGGTCGAGCTGACCCACTGGCATCACCCCACCTACGATGTCATCCCAGCGAAAGCTGGGACCCAACGCGCCGCAGCGCAAGTGGGTAGATGGGTCCCAGCTTTCGCTGGGATGACAGCCGGTGGTAGGGCCGGTACCGAGCCCAACCCTTGGGCCGGGCGCCTCATAGTGAATGCTCTAATCCGAGAAAAGTACCGGCCGGCCCGGGAGAGGAACCGGCCGGCCGGAGTTATCCTGCCCGGGCGAGGATGTCTTTTGCGCCGCTCACCAGTTGCGCGGCGGCGTCCTCCGGCGATTTGGCGCCGAAGCCGATCTCCTGGCTCAACGTGCCCAGCAGCGACAGGCTGATCTCGCCCGCCGCGGCTGGCGGCGGCGGCGGGATTGGTCCAAGCAGCTCGCCAAGATTGGCGAAGAAATCGAGGGTCTGCCGCTCGAGGTCGTTGAGGCCATCGACGATATGGTCGCGTGAGGCCGCCGAGCTCGGGATGCCACGTTCGAGGCCAAGCAGGCTCGCCGCCTCGAGATCGCGCACGAAGAAGTTGATCAGCTCAACCGCCTCGTCCTTGACCCCGGAGGTCGCTGCCAAGGTCCACATCATCGTCGGCTTGCGGTATTGCCCGCCTTTGCCGCCTGCCATCGCCAGCGGCATGTTGCTGACGGCCAGCTTGTCCTTGACCAGCGCCTGGTAGGCGATCAGTTCGTTGACCCCGGTAAAGCCGCTGGCGGCGCGCCCGGTCACCAGCATGCTGGTGTCGATGGTGCCCGTCGAAATCGCCTGCTCCTCGGCGGTCACGCACGCCTCTTTGCTGCGCAGGTCGGCCCAGAGGGTAAACCACTCGGCCGCATCAGCCGTGTCGAAGGCCAGCTCACCTGTGGGGGTATAGAGCGCCTTGCCGCGCTGTCGCAGCCAGTTCTCCAGCGCCGGCTCGTTGCCCGATCCATCGGGCAGCATGCGCATCCCGGCATTGGCAGCGTTGAAATCGCCGACCATCCCCGCGAGGTCGGCATAGGTGGTGGTCGCCCCGGGCACCGGCAGGCCGGCGCGTTCGAAGGCGCTGGCATTGACCTGCAGGCAGAAGCCGCCGGCGCCCATGCTCACGCCGTAGAGTTTGCCGTCGACCCGCCCGGCCTCGATCTGGTCGGCATCGAAATCGCCGAGATCGAGCGTCTTGCCGAGGTAGTCGTCGAGCGGCGTCAGCGCGCCGCGCTGGGCGTATTCGACGATGTAGCGGTAATCCATCTGGATCAGGTCGGGCGCGTTGCCGCCGGCGGTCTGCGTCGCGACCTTGGTCCAGTAGTCGTTGAACCCCATGAACTCGCTGGCCACCGGTGCGGTGCCGAACTTCTTCCGGAACAGGTCGAACACCGCGAAGGTTCGTTCGGCGCGCGCCTGGCCGCCCCAGAAGATGGCGCGGACGCCGTCCGACTGCGCCCGCGCGGCCGGCGCCAGCGCTGCTGCTCCCAGCAGCGCCAGGGCGCCCTGCAGCACGGTTCTGCGACGTGTGGTCATATCGTCTCCTCCTCGTTTGTTTGCGTGTTGTGTTGCGCGCGGCGCCGGTCCTCCCCGGGCGTCGTCGCGAAGTAGGATTTGTACTGGCGCGAAAAGTACTGGGTGGTCGAATAACCCAGGATCGAGCAGATCTCCCCGATGCTCATCGAGGTGGTCTGCAACAGGTTGCGCGCCTTCAACAGCTTGGTGGATTTGACGAAGCTTGCCGGGCTCACCCCATAGATGCGCCGGAACGTGCGGGTGAAATGCGAGCGGCTGCGAAATACCGCTCCGGCGAGCTCGGAGACATCGTCGTGCTCGGCGGGCATTTCGAGCACCTTGTTGGCCAGCTCAATCACGTCCCGGTCGAGCCGCGAGCTCGGCACGTCTCCCGGCTGCAGCTGCAGCGCCGCGCCCTGCAGTTCGTCGAGCACGGCCCGCAGCAGCATGGCGCTGCGCCGGCCATTGGCGGCGAGGCCCGCCAGCTCCGCCGCATGCAGCTGGACGACCTTGCGGGTCACCGCATCGATGAACAGGAAGTCGGGTGTCCAGCACCAGACCGGGGGCAGGGGGGCGTCGCCTGCCTCATAGGCGTAGTTGAGAAAGGTGACGCCCAGCGGATTGGCTGGGTTGTGCTGCGCCCGGTAGATACCGTCCGGCCGCATCACGCACGTTACCCCGGGCAGCAGGGCAATGTGCTCACCGCCGGGCGTCACCAGTTCGCCTTCCCCAGCCCAGATCAGCCAGATGCGATAATTGTCGTGCTTGGCCGGATCGGAGACGAACGACCAGCCCGGGTCGCACCGGATCCGCCCCACCGGCGCGCGCAGTTCGACGCCCGGCTCGCCGGTCTCCGACGCTCTGGCGGCCCTCTCGTTCAACAGGTTGCTCCGGCGCCTTCACCGCCGAATATGGCCAGTCGCTCCACCTGATCGCTCGGTTGCGCCTTCTGGTCCATGTAGTGGAACTGCAGCGCCCGGCGCCGCTGCGCCGAGTTGTTCGATGGCGTGCCATGCGGCAACAGGCCATCGAAGAACATGCCGTCGCCGGGGCGCAGCGGGAAGGCTACGGATTTGCGTCCCGCGATGTCGGTATCGCAGATCTGCCAGTCGCGGCGCCGGAAATGGTGGATGGGCCCGAGCTTGTGCCCTCCATCCAGCACCTGCATGCAGCCATTGGCGATGGTGGCCTCGTCGACCGCAATCCACACGCCCACGATGCGGGTGCCGAGCGGATAGTCGAAAAACGCATGATCCTGATGCCACGGCTTTTCGCGGCCGCCGCGCGGCGGCTTCAGCAGCGCCATATCCTGGAACAGCCGCACGTCGCGCTCCAGCAGGTGCCGGCAGATCGCGCCGATCCGCTCGCCCAGCGCGATTCCGGCCAGCCGCTCCTCGTGCGGCACGAAATCGTAGAGTTTGCGCACCGCGTCATAGCGCTCGGCCGCCGTCATCGTATCGATGATCTCCTTGTATCCTTTTTCGTAGGACACGCCGGAGAACAGCGGCACCCGACCCTCGATCAGGTCGTCGATCGCGGCTTTGGCGCTGGCCAACTCGCCTGCGTCCAGCAGCCCTTCCACCGATAGCCAGCCATGCTCCCGATAATGCTGGCGCGATGCGGCGGTCAGCGCCGTGGCGATATCGACGCGCGGGGCGCTCGATTCCGGGTCGTAGAGCCCGTCCTGGTAGGTCCCGCCCTGTTCCTGGTCGAATTGCAGCATCGTCCGTGATCCCACTCTCCGGAGCTCGCCTTCGGCTCTCGTTGCTAGCGATAGTCACGCCAAACCGCTGCCGATCCAAGGCTACGAACTCGGCGAAGTTGTGCACTTTTCGCGCATTGTGACCGCGCGACAGGGGCGGGCCGGGCCGGCACTTGACTCGATATGCTGTCCGGTATTTAACAATCGTGTTATTTAACGAATGTGCAAAATATGACCACCGATGCCCTCAGCCTCACTTTGTCCGCGCTCGCCGACCCAACGCGGCGGGCGATCTTGCAGCGGCTGAGCGAGGGGGAGGCGTCGGTGAGCGAACTGACCGCGCCGTTCGACATCTCGATGCCGGCCATCTCACGGCACCTGAAGGTGCTGGAGCAGGCCGGCCTCGTGGCGCGCACCCGCCATGCGCAGTGGCGCCCGGTGCAGCTCAACGCCGCGCCGCTGGCGGAGCTGGCCAACTGGGTCGAGCGCTATCGCCGGCACTGGGACCAGAATTTTGCGCGCATGGATGCGTACCTGGCCGAACTGCAAAGAGGGAACCCGAATGGCCCAAAGCAATAGCGTCACCGCCGAACAGGCAGCCCTGGTGCTGGAGTTCGACCGGCTGTTCGACGCGCCGCGGGCCCTGGTCTGGCTGATGTTCAAAGAGCCCGAGCATATGGTGCGCTGGCACGGGCCCGAAGGTTACGCGCTCCTTAGCTGCGACATCGATTTCCGCGTCGGCGGCAAATGGCGGCGCTGCATGAGCAACGGCCCCGGACACGCCCACTGGATCCGCGGCGAGTATCTCGAGATCGAAGAGCCGAGCCGGCTCAGCTTCAGCTACATCAACGAGTATGACGGGTTCGAGACCGTGGTGACGATGGATTTCGTCGACGAGCACGGCAAGACCCGCATGTATTTCCGGCAAACCCCGTTCATCAGCGTCGAGGAGCGCGATGGGCACGGCTGGGGCTGGAAGAGCGGCTTCGATGTGTTCGACCGCTATGTGGCGCAGTTCATCGACGACGACTGGAGCCCCAAGGGCCGGCCGCGCAGCGATGGCGTCGCCGAGGATATCGTCGCGGCGCGGCGCCGGGCCGTGGAGAGCAAGCGGGAGGACGAAAATGCTCACTCTACCAACGATCGTTGAGCGGACGGCTCAACCCTATGTCGCCATCCGCAAACGGGTGACGATCCCCTTCGATGCCGTGATCGGGCGGACTATGGATGCGATGTTTGCTGCGGTGAAAGCCAAGGCACTACAACCGGTTGGGCCAGCATTCTTCAAGTACAACATCGTCAATATGCCCGATCTCGAAATCGAGTTCGGCGTGCCCGTAGGCGCTCCGGTGGCGAGCGACGGCCAACTGATCGGCGGCACGCTGCCGGCCGGCCGCTACGCCCAGACCACCTATTGGGGGCACTACGACAACCTGATGGATGTGAACGCCATCCTCATTGGTTGGGCCAAGGAAAAGGGCCTGGCGTGGGATGCGATCGCCGGCAGCGATGGCGATCATTTCGCCGCGCGGCTCGAAATCTATCCCAACAGTCCGGACGAAGAGCCCGACCCGGACAAGTGGGAAACCACGGTCGCCATCAAGATCAGGGATTGAGCCATGCTGCTTAAGGGTCGGACGGCCATCGTCTATGGCGCCTCCGGAGCAGTCGGCGGCGCCGTCGCCAAAGCCTATGCCCGGGAGGACGCGCGGGTGTTCCTCGCTGCCCGCAACCGCGAGCGGCTTGAAGCTGTAGCGGCTGAGATTGCCGCAGCCGGCGGCAGGGCCGAGGTCGCTCCGGTCGATGCGACCGACCACGATGCGGTCGAGGCGCACCTCCAGGCGATCGTCGCCAAGGCCGGTCCGGTGAAGCTGATGTTCAATGCCGTGGCGGTCGATGACACCCAGGGCCAGAAACTCATCGATATGCCGCGCGACAAGTTCATCGCCCCGATCGTTACCGGAATGAAGACCTGGTTCTCCACCGGCACGGCCAATGCCCGTCATATGGCGGCCAATGGCGGCGGCGTCATCGTCGGCATTTCGGCCAACGCCGCCCGCGAGGCCTATGACATCATGGGCGGCTTCGGCGTGGCGATGGGCGCCATCGAACACTTCCTCCGCCACCTCGCGGTCGAGAACGGTCCTGCCGGCGTGCGCTGCGTCTGCGTCCGCTCGCCCGGTTCGCCCGACGCGCCAGGCGTGCGGGAGGCGTTCCTGCTGCACGCCAGGGAGGAGGGGATCACCCTCGAGGAAGCCGAACGCCGGGCCGGCGAGCGCACGCCACTCCGCCAACTGACGCCGCTGGCCCAGATCGCCGATGTCGCAGTGCTGCTGTCCTCGGACCTCGCGGCTTCCATGACGGCGACGGTGGCGAATGCCACTGGCGGAGCGCAGGTGGATTAACGTTAGTTGCGATGCGTCACGGAGCGAGCCCCCCTCTCCCCTCAGGGGAGAGGGTAGTGCAGCTCGGACCTTTAGGTCCGTAGCGTAACTCGGGTGAGGGGTTCAGCTTCTCAGCGAGCGCTCGTTGCGCCGCTTCACCCCTCAACCGGCCGTCGGCCACCTTCTCCCCTGAGGGGAGAAGGAATGGAGTTGCTCGGTAGCGCACAACCCCTCAGAAAAACTCATCCAGCAGCGTGTACCACTCGAGCTTCGCCCGGTCCGGCTCCGCAATGCCATAGGCCGCGAGGAACGCCGGGATCGAGGCCGCCCCATAGTTCCAATCGAGGCTGCGGCAGGCCAGCGCCAGGTCCTGGTAGCGGTCGGCAACGCCCAGCCGGCCGCAATCGATGAAGCCGGTAAAGTGCCCATCCTCGGCCATGAAGTTGGGAAAGCAGGCGTCGCCATGGGTGACGACGAGGTCCTCGGCTGTCGGGACGCCGGCGATGAGCCGGGCGTAGTCCGCCGGGCCCTGGTCGGGGTCGTTGCCGTCATAGAGCCCGGCATGGTAGCGCGCCGACGCAGCAGCGACGCGGATGCTGGCGCGATGATCGAACGGGCAGCTCGCGGGATCGAGCCCGTGCAGCTGGCGCAGCGCCTCGGCGACCACCCGGATGGCGGTCTCAGCCGTTACCTCAGACGTCACCCCAGGCGTGGACGCCAGGTCATGCCCGGGCACCGCCGTCATCAGCAGCCAGTGCCGGCCGCCATGGTCGGCCGCGTCGATCACCGCGGGGCAGGGCAGCCCGGTATCATGCAGCCAGCGTAGCCGCTCGATCTCGCCTGGCAGCTCAGCCAGCGGCGAGATTGGCTCGGACTTGATGAAATGCGCGGCTCCGGCCCGATACACCCACGCGCCGGATTCGCCGATGGTCTGCGGCACGAGGTCGATGTTGCGCACCCAGCCGGGCGGCAGGTCTAGTGGTCGCATGCGAAGAAATCACCCTGGTGCCGCAGCGCCTCGGCGAGGCGCGCCTCATAATCCTCGCGCGGGATCTCGATGCCGCCGAAGGTGCGAAGGTGATCGGTGACGAACTGCGTGTCGAGCAGGTGATAGCCGCCGGCCACCAGCCGCTCGAGCAGATGCGCCATGGCGATCTTCGAGCAGTCGGTCTTGCGATGAAACATCGATTCGCCGAAGAACGCCGCGCCCAGCGATACCCCGTAGAGCCCGCCGACCAGCGCAGCCCCATCCCACACCTCGACGGTGTGGACGATGCCGCGCTCGAACAGCGCGCCATAGAGGCGGCGAATCTCGGGGTTGATCCAGGTCGACTCGCGGTCGACCCCGGCCGTGGCGCAACCCTCGATGGTGCCGGCGAAATCGGTATCGACCTTCACCTCAAAGGGGTGGGTGCGCAGCGTCTTCCTCAGGCTTTTCGAGATATGGAAGTCGTCGAGCGGGATGACGCCACGCTTCTGCGGGCTGACCCAGAACAGGTCCGGCGAATCCGCATCCTCCGCCATCGGGAAAATACCCGCCTGGTAGGCACGGATGATCAGCTCGGGCGTCAAATCGATGGCGAACGGATCGGGCTTCTTGCTCATGGGCCGAATATGGGCCCGGCCGGTCGACGAAACAACGCCAAAGCGGGCTTGCAACCGCCGCAAACGCACGCGATATCCCTGACACCGTGATAGTCAGATGAACAAGTGAGTGCGGCGCATCCTCATCGCGATCGTTACCTTCGCAGTCCTGTTCGTCGCCGCGGGCGGTGTCGGCACCTCCATGCTGATGAACCACCTCTTGACCCCCGGCGGGGTCGACTGGAGCGGCGCCAATAACCCCAACCCGCCAACCGACCCCTACGAGCTCGGCTATCGCGGCGACCCGCTGACCGCGTTGGGGCTGCCGTTCGAGACGGTGAGCTATACGACCGAACTTGGCGCGGCCGAGGCCTGGTTCGTGCCGGCCGCCAATATGGACGGTCCCTGGGCGATCTACGTGCACGGCATCGGCGGCATCCGCGAGAACGGCTACCGGCAGCTGTCGATCCTCAATGAGGCCGGCATCCCGACGCTGCTGATCACCTATCGCAACGACAAGGGCGCGCCGTCTCCCGAGAATGCCATCTACAGTTTTGGCGTCGAGGAGTGGCGTGACCTCGATGCGGCGGTGCGCTGGATATCGGAGCGTGGCGCTCCGAGCATCATCCTCGCCGCGGATTCGATGGGTGGCGGTATCGTCGGGCAGTTCCTCAAGCACTCCGCCCAAACCGACAAGGTGGTCGCCCTGGCGCTCGATGCCCCGGCGCTCGATTTCACCGAGGTGGCCGCCGACAAGATCGGCGCGCGGATGATCCCGCTGGCCCGCACCCTGGCGCGCGCCGGCATCATCGCTTTCGACACCTATCGGAAAGCCCGGCTCAACGAGGCGATCAGCCTCGACGCAGTGGCAAAATTCCCCGGCCCGGTGTTTCTCGCCCACGGTACCGCCGACGCGCTGGTGCCGATCACCATCAGCAAGCGCCTGATCGCGGCGCGGCAGGAGCCGACCACGTTCCTCCAGACGAAAGCCAACCACCTGCTGTCGTTCAAGGAAAGCCCCGCGCGCTATCGCGCCGAGATGGGTGGGTTTCTCAAGAGTCTCGGAAGCTAGAGCGTTTCGTTGAAACGCTCCGGGCTCAGCGGATCACCAGCCGCACCAGCAGCGGCAGGCTGATCGCGGCAAGCACGACCGGCAGCATCAGGACGAGGGCGTCGAGGTAATCGATCATGTGCGGCATGGCACGATCTCCTTAGGATGGCGATCCATGCCACCCCACGGCTGAACCGACGCTGGAGTGCTCGTTCAGATTTCGTTAACGAGTCGGGAGCCCCGGGCAGCGCGGTGATTGCCTTCTCCCCTTGCGGGAGAGGCGAACTGGTGCCCGTTGCAGCCGCGTGGTCCGCACCGAGGCATTCAAAACGAACATCCCCGCTTTCGCGGGGATGCATCGAACTTGGGGACGTGCCGTCGCCTGACTGTCAGGCCTTGTTGTCCTTGAGGAACTTTTCCAGCCAGTGGATGTCGTAGTTGCCGGCGATGATGTCCGGTTCCTTGATCAGCCGCTGGAACAGGGGCAGGGTGGTCTTCACCCCATCGACCACGAACTCGTCCACCGCGCGGCGCAGGCGCTGCAGGCATTCGGCGCGGGTGCGGCCATAGACGATCAGTTTGCCGATCAGCGAGTCATAGTAGGGCGGGATCGAGTAGCCCTGGTACACCGCACTGTCGACACGCACGCCGACGCCACCGGCAGGATGGTAGAACTGGATCTTGCCCGGCGAGGGCGCGAAGGTCTGCGGATCCTCGGCATTGATGCGCACTTCGATGGCGTGGCCGGTGAACTGGACGTCCTTCTGCGCCAGGCTGAGCTTTTCGCCCGAGGCGACGCGGATCTGTTCGTAGACGATGTCGACGCCGGTGATCCGCTCGGTCACCGGGTGCTCCACCTGCAGGCGGGTGTTCATCTCGATGAAGTAGAACTTGCCGTCCTCGTACAAGAACTCGATGGTCCCGGCGCCCGAGTATTTGAGCTTGCGCATCGCGGCGGCGCAGATTTCGCCGATCTCGGCCTGCTCGTTGGCGGGGACGGTCGGCGCCGAGGCCTCTTCCCACACCTTCTGGTGCCGGCGCTGCAGCGAGCAATCGCGGGTGCCGAGGTGCACCGCATTGCCCTGGCCGTCGCCGAGCACCTGCACTTCGATGTGCCGGGGCTTGCCGAGGTACTTTTCCATATAGACGGATTCATTGCCGAAGGCGGCCTTGGCCTCGGCCCGCGCCGTCGACCAGGCGATCAGTACATCGGCTTCGGTCGCGGCAACCTTCATGCCGCGCCCGCCACCACCGGCAGTCGCCTTGATCAGCACCGGGTAGCCGATCTCGGCCGCGGTCTGCTTGGCCTCGGTCTCGGTCTTCACTTCGCCAACCGAGCCGGGCACCACCGGAATGCCGAGCTCCACCGCCGTCTTCTTGGCGGTGATCTTGTCGCCCATGATCTCGATATGGTGCGACGAGGGCCCGATGAAGGTGATCTTGTGTTCCGAGAGGATGCGGGCAAAGCGCGCATTCTCACTGAGGAACCCATAACCCGGATGCACGGCGTCGGCGCCGGTGATCTCGCAGGCCGCCATGATCGAGGGAATATTGAGGTAGCTGTCCTTGGCCGGCGGCGGCCCGATGCAGACGCTTTCGTCGGCGAGGCGCACATGCATGGCGTTGGAATCGGCGGTCGAATGGACGGCCACCGTCTGAATGCCGAGCTCCTTGCAGGCCCTGAGGATGCGGAGCGCGATCTCGCCACGGTTGGCGATGAGGACCTTCTGGAACATCCTGGGTTTACTCGATCACGACGAGCGGCTGGCCGTATTCGACCGGCGAGGCGTCTTCGACGAGGATGCGGGTGACGGTGCCCGAGCGATGCGCCGGGATCTGGTTCATCGTCTTCATCGCTTCGATGATGAGGACGGTCTGGCCTTCCGACACCTTGGTGCCGATGCTGGCGAAGGCGGGCTTGCCCGGCTCGGGCGAGAGATACGCCGTGCCGACCATCGGCGAGGTCAGGGTGCCCGGGTTCGAGCTCAGGTCGTCGCTAGCGGGCGCGATGCCTGCCGCGGAGCCGGCCGGAGCCGTCGGCGCTGCGGCGGCATAGGCCGCGGGAGCCGGCGCGTAGGCCGGCACAGCGACCTGCTGCACCGCCTGGCTGGCATAGGAGCGGGTGACGCGGACGCGCAGGTCGTCGCGTTCGATCTCGATCTCGGCAAGGTTCTGCTCGTTGAGCAGCTTGGCGATGGCCTCGATCAGTTCCTGATCGGTATTCGGGGACGACGCCTTGGTCATATTCTGCCTCTTAGAGTTTTTCGGCCAGTGCGTGGAGCGCCAGCCTATATCCGGTAGCGCCCAGACCGCAAATCACCCCCATCGCCACCGGCGAAACGTAGGAGTGATGGCGGAACGCCTCACGGGTGTAGATGTTGGAGAGGTGAACTTCGATCACCGGCAACGCCACGGCGCGAAACGCATCGTGGATGGCGATCGAGGTGTGCGAATAGGCGCCCGGGTTGATGACGATGGCGTCGAAACTGCCCAGCGCCTCTTGGATCCAGGTGACCAGTTCGCCTTCGATATTGGATTGCTTGCAGGTGACCTCGAGGCCAAGCGTCTTGCCTTCGGCAATCGCCATCTTCTCGATGTCGGCAAGCGTCTGCGAGCCGTAGGTCTGGGGCTCGCGGGTCCCGAGCATGTTGAGGTTCGGGCCGTTGAGAACAAGGACGCGGTGAGCCATGGTTCGTGCCTTTTGCACTGGCCCCCCAGCGGGCGCAAGCGTGGCGCGGAGTAATGCACGAAAAAGGGCGGATTTGCGGCGGCAGAGCGGGTCGAACGCCGCTTTACGCGGTGGCTGTGGACCCCCACCCCTGTCCCCTCCCCGCAAGGGGGAGGGAGACGCTCCCACCGGTGTCAGTGTTTTGGTCTCCCTCCCCCTCAGGGCGACATCTTGTCGTCCCTTGCGGGGAGGGGACAGGGGTGGGGGGCGGCTCGCGCCGGCGGAGAGGTTGATCGCCTAAGTCACTCAGCCCGGCTGCTCCGTGGTGCACACCGTCGCCCCACACGCCCGCATATTGGCGATGCGTTGCTTCAGGGCGTCGAGGCCGATGGCGCCGGGGATGATCTCGTCGCCGATGATGAAGGTCGGGGTGCCGGTGATCTTCAGCCGGTCGGCGATGCGGTAGCTTTCCTCGATCACCTTGTCGACTCTCGGCGTCGCCATGCCCATCTCGAGGGTGATGGGGTTGAGCCCGAGGTCCGCCGCCGCCTTCAGCGCCGCCGCCTTGTCGACCTGGCCGCGGCTGGTGAACAGCGCCTGGTGGAAGGCCCAGTAGTCGACATCGGCGTCCGCCACCTGCGCGGCAATGCGCGCGGCATCCACCGAGCCCTGCGACAGGATCGGGAACTCCTTGAGCACCACCTTGAGGTTCTTGTCGCTGTCGAGCAGCGCCGCGAGATCGGGCAGGGCCTGCCGGCAATAGCCGCAATTATAGTCGAACATCTCGACCAGCGTGACGTCGCCATTTGGGTTGCCGAGCACGATGCCGTTCTCGGACTCGAAGATCGCGGGCTTGAGCTCGACCATCGCAGTGCGCGTCGCGGCCATGCGCTCGGCGGTCAGTTCGGCATCGAGGGCGGCGGAAACCTTCTGCAGGATGCGCGGATTGCCGAGCAGGTATTTCTCGATCATCGGATCGATGGCCGACTGCTCGAGCGCCGCCGCCGGTTGCGGGGTGTCCTGCTTGGGTTGCTTGGCGATCAGGTCGGCGACGATGGTTTCCACCGCCGAAGCGGTGAGGCCTGGCTCCGGCTTGGCCTTCGCCACCACGTTCTCAGCGATGGCCGTGACGGCAGCTTCATCGAGCTTCGGCGCCGACAGCAGCGTCGCGCCGAGCCCGCCCGCCAGCACACCGACGGCAAGCACGAGGATGGTGGTGAGGCGAGACATGCGAACTCCGGAACGACCCTGTTGCGGTCCTGTCTAGCAGACCAGGCCGATTATGCCATGCTGCGCCGCCCGGACCGAACGCCGCGGCTTCAATTCTAGTTGAGGCGGCGCGGCAATTCCCGTAGCCAAGGCGCCATGCAGACCGACGAAAAACTCACCGGCCTGAGGCCGTTCTACGTGATGGAAGTCACCGCGCGCTCCAAGCTCGTCGAAGCGAGCGGTCGCAGCGTGATGCACATGGAATCGGGCGAGCCGGGTGCGCCGCCGGCGCCGCGGGTGCGCGAGGCGGTTGCCGCCGCGCTGGAACTGCCGCAGCACTACACCCATTCGGCCGGGCAGATCGAACTGCGCCGCGCCCTGGTCGACTATTATGGTTCGCAGCACGGCGCGACGGTCGATCCCGAGAGCATCGTCGTGACCATGGGCTCGTCTTCGGGCTTCATCCTCGCCTTCCTCGGGGCATTCGGGCCTGGTGCGAAGATCGCGGTGACCCGTCCCGGTTACCCGGCCTACCTCAACACGCTCGATGCCCTCGGCATGCAGGCGGTCGAGATCCCGGTGACGGCCGCCGCCGGCTGGCGGCTCAGCGCCGCCGATGTCGAGGCGGCCTATGCCCGCGAAAAGTTCGATGGCCTGCTGTTCGCCTCGCCGGCCAACCCGACCGGCGCCGCGGTGACGCGCGAGGCGCTGAAGGAGATCGTCGACGTCTGCGCCCGGCTCGGCGTGCAATTCATTTCCGACGAGATCTACCACGGGCTCGACTACCGGGCGCCGTCGGTGTCGGCACTCGAGTTCACCGACGACGCCATCATCATCAACAGCTTTTCAAAATACTACTGCATGACCGGCTGGCGCATCGGCTGGATGGTGCTGCCCGAGCGGTTCAACCGGCGCACCAACATCCTGCAGCAGAACCTGTTCATCGCCGCCCCGACCCTCAGCCAGATCGCCGGCCGCGTGGCGCTCGGCGAGCGGGAGTATTCCGAGCAGCAGAAGGCGCAGTACGCGGTGAACCGGCACGTGCTGGCCGAGGGGCTGGCGCAGTTCGGTCTTGCCTCCGCCAACGAGGGCGACGGCGCGTTTTACGCCTATGTCGATTTTTCCCGCTTCACCAATGACTCGCTCAGCTTCTGCATGCAGATGCTCGACGCAGTCGGGGTGGCGGCAACGCCTGGCATCGACTTCGACCGGCTCAACGGCAACCGCTTCGTGCGCTTCTCCTACGCCGGCACACGCGCGACGATCGACGAGGGTCTGAACCGGATCGAGAGGTTCTTGAAGGGGCGTTAAGGCGATGAGCGGGCTGGTGATTCCTACGATCGAGACGGCGCGGCTGCGCTTGCGTCGGCCGGCCCTCGCGGATTTTCCCGCGTTCGAGCAGATCATGATGTCGGACCGGGCCAAGTATATGGGCGGGCCATTCGACCGCTGGGGCGCCTGGGGCATGTTCTGCCACGACATCGCCAGTTGGGACCTTTTCGGCCATGGCGGGCTGATGGTGGTCCGACACGACGGCGTATGCGTCGGCGAAGTGAGCATCAACCACGGCCCGCTGTTTCCCGAGAAGGAACTGGGCTGGATGCTCTATCACGGCTTTGAGGGGAAGGGATACGCGACGGAAGCCGCAGCGGCATTCCGCGACTGGGCCTTTGCGACGCTGCGGCTGCCGAGCCTCGTCAGCTATTTCGACCCCGCCAACACCCGCTCGATCGCTGTGGCCGTGCGCCTCGGTGCGATGCGGGACGACGATGCCCCGCGCCAGGACGCAGAAGATCTGGTCTACCGCCACCACCGGCCCGTCTGAGCGAGCCGGCGTTTCGGCTGTCGTTACTGAGCCCCTCTCCTCGGGGCGTTACCGCGCTCCCTGAGGGACGAGTGGTCCCAGCGAACATCGCGCGCGCTGCACACCCCACCCATCCCTCCCCGTCAAGGGGAGGGTGCCGGCCGGTGCTTGTGGCTACGTCTGGCCACAACCTCGATGCCCACCTCCCCCTTGACGGGGGAGGCAAGCGCAGCTTGGGAGCGCAGCGAGGCTAGCGCAGCTCGGAGGGGGTGTGCCGACGCCACGGTACTTGCGGCTGCGCCTCCACCAGCTTTGCTGGTGATGCTCCCAGTGAAACCGCCCTAGCGCGGATTATCCGCCAGCACGAACGGGCGCAGCCGGTGGCCGTCAAGATCCTCGACCACGAAGGTGAAGCCGAAATCCATCTCGGTCGGCGCCTGCAGCACCTTCAGCCCCAGCTTGCTCCACTCTTCGAAGGTAGCGCGGACCGCGTCCTGGCTGTCTTCGCTGAACGAGATCTCAACCCCGCCGGCGGCGTTCGGCTTAGGCTCCATCTCGTCGGCCAGCCACAGGCCGATCTTCAACCCAGTGGGCAGCACGTAGAGCACGAAGGTCGGGGCTTTCTCCACCGGCTCGCGGCCGAGCAGCTTGCTGTAAAGCTCAGCGCTCCGCAGCGGGTCGCGGACGGCGAGGAGCAGGTAGTTGAGGGTGCGCATGGGAGGTCTCCGTTGTCGATGGAGACCGTCTAGCCGGCAGCACTGACAGTTTCCGGCAGTGGTCGATTTCCCGCTGCTCAGCGAACCGGAATACCCTCGCGCTCGCGCCACTCCTTCAGCATGGCGGCGCGTCGGCGCGGGTAACGCTCAGCCAGGATCTCCATGCGGTCGATACGATCGAGCCGAAAATGCCGATAGTCGGTGCGCAGTTCGCACCACCCGATGACCACACGCACCCGGTCGAAGAAGCCGATGGCAAACGGCCAGATCGTGCGCTCGGTCGCCGTGCCGCCGGCATTGCGATAGGCGATAACCAGCTTCTTCTGCTCGCGGATGGCGAGGCGGATGGCCGAGAGGTCGACCTGCGCCGGGATCACCTCGCCGCCGCCGACCAGGAGGTTCGAGCCGTCGACGCTGTCGCGCAACTCGCTCGGCAGCACCGCGGTGATCTTGCTCAGGGCATTGGCTGCCGCATCGCCCAGCCGCGGATCCTCGGCGCGACGGGCTACCCAGCGCGAACCGAGCACCAGCGCCTCGATCTCGTCAGCCGAGAACATCAGCGGCGGTAGCGTGAAGCCAGGGCGGAGCACATAGCCAAGTCCGGGTTCGCCCTGGATATCGGCGCCCTGCGCCTGCAGCGTCGCGATATCGCGGTAGAGCGTGCGGATCGAGATGCCGAGTTCATCGGCAAGGGCAGGGCCGGTCACCGGCGCCCGATGGCGGCGCAGCAACTGGATCAGGTCGAGCAGGCGTTCGGTGCGGGACATGCGCCTCAGATATCAGATTGACGGCGGAGCGGCGTCGACTTCCAGACGCTGCCATTTTTCAGCAAGATCAGTCGAGCGTACCTTCCAGCACGTTGGCAGAGTGATCGCGCCACAGGAGGGCAGGATGACGACGCGGCAAGCGGCCCATGACGCGCGCATGAAACGGGTGTTGAGCTACATCGACCAGCATCTCGAGGACGATCTTGGCCTCGATGCGCTGAGTGCCGTTGCGGCCTTGTCGAAGTACCATTTCCATCGCCAGTTCAGGGCATCCTTCGGCATCTCCGTGCATCGCTATGTCCAACTGGTCCGCATGAAACGAGCGGGACAAGTGCTGGCGTTCACGCAGGGGGCGAGCGTAACCGAGGCCGCACTGGATGTCGGCTACGCTGCCCCCGATGCCTTTGCCCGCGTATTTCGGGGACGGTTGGGACAAACCCCTTCCGCATTCCGGGATACTCCCAACTGGGAGGAGTGGCTTGCCGGTCTGTGGCCAATGACCAACGCCAGGAGCAGGCTCATGAAAACGAAGTACTCGTTGGACGACGTCCACACCGTGGAGGTGCCGGAAACGCCGGTCGCGGTCCTGCAGCACCGAGGCAACCCGGCCCTGGTCGGTGCGACCATCCAGAAGTTCATCGGCTGGCGACGCGCAGTAGGTCTGAAGGCGGCGGCAAGTCAGACCTACAATGTCTTTCATTCGGATTCCGAGATCACGCCGGCGGACGAGTTCCGCGTCGACATCTGTGCCGCGACGGATCGAACAATCGAACCAAACGAGCAGGGCGTGGAGGCCGGTGTTATCCCGGCCGGACGTTGTGCGGTGCTGCGAGCCATCGGAAGCGAGAATGTCGAGCCGGCGATCGAGTTCCTGTATCGCGACTGGTTACCGTCAAGCGGTGAAACCCTGCGGGATTTTCCGCTCTACTGTGAGCGGGTGAGCGTTGTTCCGGTCGTTGCCGAACACGAGGTCGTCACCGACATCTTCCTGCCGCTGGCCATGACAAGCCATATCGAGGCGTGAGACCGGCGCTTGAGGCGAGCCTGCAACGAGAAAGGGCGGGAGATGATCCCGCCCTTTTCGATTCTGCATGTGTGCTTTCGCTTAGCCGCCGAGGCCCAGGCGGCGCTGCCACCAGCCGGCCTTCTTCGGCTTGGCGTCTTCCGCCGGCTGCTCTTCAGCGGCCGGGGCGGTCGAACTCACGACGATCTCGCCTTCCGGGATGACCTTCTTGGCGCGACGGCGCGGTGCGGCCTCGGGCTCCGGCGCGGGAGCCGCGGCAGCTTCGGCGACGGTTTCCGCCGGCGCAGCTTCGGCAGCCACGGCCTCAGCCGGCGCGGCCTTGGGCTTGCGGGCCCGCGACGGCTTGGGCTTCGGAGCATCCTCGGTGACGGCTTCCGGCTCGGCAGCCGGCGCGGCCTTGGGAGCAGCCTTCTTTGCCCCCCGAGCGGGCTTCTTTGCGACCACGGGAGCATCCGCGACTACGGGTGCTGACGCTTCTGCGACCTCGGGAGCAGCTTGCGCTGCAACCACCGGAGCAGACTCCTCTGCCACAGGCTCGGGCTTCTTGCGGCGACCACGCTTCGGCTTTTCGGCCGGCGCTTCGTCGGCTGCCACCGAACCGGCCGCGCTGGCCGGCGCTTCGGCAACCACTGCCACGGCCGGCGCGTCGGCTGCAGCGACGGCTTCTTCCGAACTCGGCTCGGCCGTCACGCCATCACGCTGCTCGCCACCCTCGCCATCGCGACGGTTGCGACGACCGCCACGACGACCGCGGCGGCGGCGACGACGCGGCTCGCCGTCTTCACCGACGGCACCTTCACCCGCCTGGCGCGGCGCCTCATCGCCTTCACCGTCCTCGGACTCGTCGTCCGATGCGGCCTCGACGGGCTGGCGCGGCTGCTGCTGTTGCTGGCCACCCTGCGGACGATCCTCGCGATCGCCACCACGACGGCGACGACGACGACGACGGCCGGAGCGTTCGCCACCTTCTTCGGTCCGCGCCTGACGCTCGCCACCACCGGTAGCGGCTTCTTCTTCCTCCTCGTCGTCCTCATCCTCGATCAACGCGTCGGCCGCTTCGGCCTCGGCGTCGATGATCGTGGTGGTGTCGACGCGGACGTGCGTGCCGGCAGGCTCGCTGCGGTCGAGTACGCGGGCCTCGCCACGTTCGATGGCGAAGTGCGAGGGACCGACATGGTCATCGGCGACGATGGTGATCGAGAGGCCATACTTGGCCTCGAGGTTGTTCAGCGTGCCGCGCTTGGTATTGAGGATGTAGAGCGCCACATCAGTCGGCACCCGCACATTGATCGACTGGCCAGGCTTGCGCAGCACGTGGTCTTCCACGTTGCGCATCACCATCAGCGCCAGGCTCTCCACCGAGCGGACAAGGCCGGTGCCCTGGCAGGTCGGGCACTTGTGCGTCGAGCTTTCGACCACGCCGAAGCGGATACGCTGGCGGCTCATCTCGAGCAGGCCGAAATGGCTGATACGGCCGACCTGGATGCGGGCCCGGTCGTTCTTCAGGCATTCCTTGAGCTTGCGCTCCACCGCCCGGTTCGAGCGGTTCTCCACCATGTCGATGAAGTCGATGACGATCAGGCCGGCCAGATCGCGCAACCTCAGCTGGCGGGAGACTTCCTCCGCCGCCTCGAGGTTGGTCTGCAGCGCCGTGTCCTCGATATTGTGTTCCTTGGTGGCGCGGCCGGAGTTCACGTCGATCGAGACCAAGGCCTCGGTCGGGTTGATCACCAGATAGCCGCCCGACGGCAGGGTGACCTGCGGCGAGAACATCTGGTCGAGCTGACCTTCGACGTTGAACTTACTGAACAGCGGCGCGTCATCCTTGTAGAGCTGCACGTTCTTGGCGTGGCTCGGCATGATCATGCGCATGAAGTCTTTGGCTTCGCGGTAGGCGTCGTCGCCCGCCACGAACAACTCGTCGATATCCTTGTTGTAGAGGTCGCGGATGGTCCGCTTGATCAGCGAGCCTTCCTCGTAGACGAGGCAGGGGGCCTGCGACTTGAGCGTCAGCGAGCGGACGTTCTCCCACAGCCGCTGCAGGTACTCGAAGTCGCGCTTCACCTCGGCCTTGGTGCGGCTGGCGCCGGCCGTGCGCAGGATGATCCCCTGGCCCTGCGGCACTTCAAGATCCCCGACGATGTCCTTGAGACGCTTACGGTCTGCAGCGTTGGTGATCTTACGGGAAATCCCGCCGCCACGCGCGGTATTGGGCATCAGCACCGAGTAGCGGCCGGCCAGCGACAGGTAGGTGGTGAGGGCCGCGCCCTTGTTGCCACGCTCTTCCTTGACCACCTGCACCAGCATCACCTGCCGGCGCTTGATCACTTCCTGGATCTTGTACTGGTGGCGGCGCTGCGACGGACGACGGCGTTCCTGCACGTCTTCCAGCGCATCCGAACCACCGACGCTTTCGACCGGCTCGTTGCTGGTCGGCGCCTGCTCGATGTGGCTGTGTTCTTCATCGCCCTCGGCGTCGTCATGCTCCGACGAAACCTCGGCCGGCGCGGCGGCATTGGCCGCGGCGTGCTCGTGTTCGTGCTCGTCGTCGTCATGCGCCTCGTCGCGCAGCAGCGCTTCGCGGTCGGCAATGGGGATCTGGTAATAGTCGGGATGGATTTCCGAGAAGGCGAGGAAGCCGTGGCGGTTGCCGCCATACTCGATGAAAGCCGCCTGGAGCGAGGGCTCCACGCGCGTCACCTTGGCGAGGTAGATATTACCCCGCAGCTGCCGCCGCTGGGCGGATTCGAAATCGAACTCTTCGAGCCGGTTCCCGTTAGTGACGACGATCCGTGTTTCTTCCGGGTGGATGGCATCCACCAGCATGCGCTTTGTAGCCATAGACTAAGTCTCCGCGCCGTCGCGCGCCGACACCGATCGACCGGCGAACCGGTCCTCCTGGCGTAGCGCAATGCGAGGCGAATGGTTTTAGGAGGATGGCGCGCGAGGCGCCGGCAAAAGCAACGGCGCGCGCGCCGCCGCGAGACTGGAGAGCGAAGGCAGCCGGGACTTCGACGACAAAAGCGCAACCGCTGTTCGGGATCGCGTCACTCTTTGTCTGCCCGATGGCCATCAGACCTCTTCCTTGAGAACAGGCCAGCGCTAATCAAACCGCCTGTTCTTCGACCCCGAGGGATCGAGATTCTATCGCGAGGCGCCAAATGTGCCGCACTTCAGACCGGGTCACCTCAGGTGATTTCCGATCCGCCGCTGCCGACCACGAGGGCCAGGGGCGCCGATTGCGCCGCTCCGGCATATGGTGGCGGCAGCAGGCCGCCTCAAGATGGCTTTAGGGTTGTTGCCGCAAATTGGCAACAGGAAACTCAAAACCCATGGGTACGGGCGGCTTCCAGATCGATCACATTATTGCATTGTCGACGCGCCGTGCGTAACGCCGCAGAATCGCCCGAGTGATCTGGCGTCTTGCACCACTCTCAGGGAGCGCTGCTGTCTTGTTGAAATCTGCCGGTTCCGCCGGCCATACCCGCGGATTTGCTGGGTTTGCGGCGATTGTGCTTGTCCTCGTGGCCAGCCTGTTCGCCGCGCACCCGACCTTCGCCCAGCTCGAATCGATCGATGATTACCCCGATGTCATCGATGCGCGTGTCACCGCGACGCCGCAGCGGGCGCGGCTGATCATCGATCTCTCGGGGCCGACCGAGTTTGCCATCGTCTCGCTCGACAAACCCAACCGCATCGCCATCGACGTCAAGGCGTTCGAGCTGAAGATCCTCGCGCCGGCCGACGTCGCGGGCAAGGGCATCGTCACCGGCTATACCGTCGAGATGGCCGAAAAGGGCAGGGCGCGCACCATGCTGACGCTGGCCGAACCGGCCCAGGTGCAGCAGGCCTATATCCTCGATGCGGTCGCCGACCAGCCGGCCCGCCTCGTCGTCGACATCATTGCGGCGACCCCTGAGGAGTTCGCGACCAAGGTCGCCTCCGACCTCGCGGCCTCCATCGCCAACCAGGGCGCCGCTCCCGCCACCATTCCTACCGACCCCGGCACCCACGCGCCGATCACTGCCACCCGTCCGCTGGTGGTGCTGGACCCCGGCCATGGCGGCGTCGACAACGGCGCCAGTGCGCCCAATGGCACGCACGAGAAAGACATCACCCTCACCTTCGCGCTGCAACTGCAGAAGGTGCTGATCGATTCCGGCCGCTTCGATGTGGCGCTGACTCGCGAGGATGATACCTATCTGTCGCTCAACGAACGCGTCGATCTTGCCCGCCAGAACAAGGCCGACCTGTTCATCTCGCTGCACGCCGACAGCTTCCAGCAGCCCGAGATCCGCGGCGCCAGCGTCTACACCCGTGACGAGAACGCCACTGACGTGCTCGACAAGGTGCTGGCCGACGGCGAGAACCGCTACGACATCGTCGCCGGCTTCTCGGTGCCGCAGGCAACGCCCGCGGTGATGGACATCCTCGTCGATCTGATGCGGCGCGAGATGCGCAAATCGAGCTTCCTCGCCGCCGAGGCCATCGTCCACCAGCTCGAGCCGAGCGTGGCGCTGCGCCGCTTCCCGGTGCGGCAGGCCGATTTCTTCGTATTGCAGGCGCCGGACGTGCCCTCGGTGCTGGTCGAGCTCGGCTTCCTTTCCAATGCCTCCGACATCGCCAACCTGCAGCAGTCCGATTGGCGCGACCGGGTGGTGAACGCCCTGGCTCGCGGCATCGCCGACTATTTCGACAGCACGCAGAAGGCCGCGGTGGCGCCGCAGTGACGTTTTGGGTACGCGTCGCGTCGCAAGTTCTTGAAGGGCAAGTTCTCGAAAGGACGCCCTTGTCCACATTTCCGCCCTTGTCTGGTATGATTCCGCAATATTCCGCGCCGCATCCGATCGGACCCATGGCGCCCGCTCCAAGGTTCACGATCTGATGCTCAGACTTCTCGGCTGGCTCTTCGGTTTCGGCGTGTTCTGCGCCCTGGGTGCCGTTGCGGTTGGCGCCGTCTATCTCAACCAGCTGAATGCGACGCTGCCCGATTACACCGTGCTGAAGGACTATCAGCCGCCGGTGACGACGCGCGTCCACGCCGCGGACGGGACGCTCCTGGCCGAATATGCGCGGGAGCGCCGGCTGTTCCAGCCGATCGAAACCATCCCGCCGCTGATCATCAACGCCTTCATCTCGGCCGAAGACAAAGACTTCTATACCCACTCGGGTATCGCCGTGGACGGTGTGGTGCGCGCCCTGCGCGACAACATCATGGCGCGCGTCGAGGGCAATGACTCGATCCAGGGTGGCGGCTCGACCATCACCCAGCAGGTGGCGAAGAACTTCCTTCTCACTTCCGAGCAGACCTGGGACCGCAAGATCCAGGAAGCCATCCTGGCGCTGCGCATCGAGTCGACCTTCTCGAAGAACAAGATCCTCGAGCTCTACGTCAATGAGATCTTCCTCGGGCTCAACTCCTATGGCGTGGCCGCCGCGGCGCTCAACTATTTCGACAAGGCCCTCTACGAGCTGACGCTCAGCGAGGCCGCCTATCTCGCCGCGCTCCCCAAGGGCCCGAACAACTACCACCCGTTCCGCCGCCCCAAGCAGGCCATCGAACGCCGCAACTGGGTGATCGACCGCATGGTCGAGAATGGCTACGTGACGGCCGAGGAGGCTGCCAAGGCCAAGGAGGAGCCGCTCAACGTCAAGCCGCGCACCTCGGGCAGCCAGCTGTTCTCGGCCGAGTATTTCACTGAGGAAGTGCGCCGCCAGCTCGGCAAGCTCTACGGCGAAGCCGAGCTCTATGGCGGCGGGCTCAGCGTCCGCACCACGCTCGACCCGCACCTGCAGGATTATGCGCGTCGTGCCCTCATGGATGGGCTGATCCACTACGACCACGGTGAAGGTTTCCGTGGTCCCATCGCCAGCGTCGATATCAGTTCGGACTGGGGCGTCGCGGTCAACGCCGTCAAGCCGCTCAGCGACGTGCCGGAATGGACCCTCGCCGTCGTCCTTGAGATGGGAGACAACGAAGGCCGCATCGGCATTCGTCCCGCCACCGATATCGAAGGCAAGGTTTCGGCCGAGCGCGTCACCGGCACGATCGCCGGACCAGATATCAAGTGGGTGAGCAAGAAGCTCGGCTCGATTCTGAAGCCCGGAGACGTGATTTATGTCTCGAAGCTCGCCGACCGCGAGGGCGCCTACACCTTGGAGCAGGTGCCCGAGCTAGAAGGCGCGCTCGTCGCCATGGATCCGCGCACCGGTCGCGTGCTCGCCATGGTCGGCGGCTTCTCCTACGCCGAGTCCGAGTTCAACCGCGCCACCCAGGCAATGCGCCAGCCCGGCTCCTCGTTCAAGCCGATCGTCTATTCGGCGGCGCTCGATAACGGCTACACCCCGGCCTCGGTGGTGCTCGACGCCCCGATCGAGATCGTCAATGGCGACGGCTCGGTCTGGCGGCCGGAGAACTACGCGCAGGAATTCTACGGCCCGCAGACGCTGCGTCGCGGCATCGAGCGCTCGCGTAACGTCATGACCGTGCGCCTCGCCAAGGATCTCGGCATGCCGCTGATCTCGGACTATGCCAAGATGTTCGGCATTTATGACGAGCTGAACCCGGTGCTGGCCATGGCGCTCGGCGCCGGCGAAACCACCGATATGCGGATGACCGCTGCCTACGCCACCATCGCCAATGGCGGCCGCCGCATCGTGCCGACCCTGATCGACCGGATCCAGGACCGTTACGGCAAGACCATCTACCGCCACGATGAGCGCGTCTGCGACGGCTGCGCCGCCGAAACCTGGAACCAGCAGGGCGAGCCGCTGATCATCGACAATCGCGAGCAGGTGCTCGACCCGATGACCGCCTACCAGATCACCTCGATGATGGAAGGCGTGGTGCAGCGCGGCACCGGCACCGGCGCCAAGAGTCTCGGCCGTCCGGTCGCCGGCAAGACCGGCACCTCGAACGACTACAAGGACGCCTGGTTCATCGGCTTCACCCCCGAGCTGGCGGTTGGCGTCTATGTCGGCTTCGATACACCACGCAACATGGGCCGCCAGTCGACCGGCGGCGAGATGGCCGTGCCGATCTTCACCGAGTTCGTCTCCAAGGCCCTGAAGGGCAAGCCGCCGACCCCGTTCAACATGCCCGGCGGCATGGCTCAGGTGTGGATCGATCCGGGCACCGGCGTGAAGGCCAATGGCGGCGATCAGGCGATCTACGAGGCGTTCAAGCCGGGCACCGGCCCGAACCTCGTCACCTCGGTGATCGGCGTCGACTCCAACGCCTTCCAGGCGATCCAGGCCGGCCAGGATCCGGCCGCGACCGATATGACGCTGGGCCGCGGCGGGCTGTTCTAGCCCGATGATCGTCGCCTATCCCGATCCGCGGCTCACCCGCAAGGCCGAGCCGCGGCCGCTGGACGACAGCCTCAGGGCCATCGGCAACCGCCTGCTCGAGGCAACGCGCGCCGCCAATGCCTATGGCCTCGCCGCCGTCCATATCGGCGCCGTCGCCCCGGTCGTGGTGATCAGCGCCGACGAGGACCCGGCAAAGCGCGACTACCTCGTGCTCTACAATCCCGAAATCGTCTCGACTGACGGCCCCAGCATCCCCGGCCCCGAAGGCTCGGTGTCGATGCCCGGCGTCGAGGTGGAGATCGCTCGCCCCTACGCCGCCGAGATCGCCTGGGACGACGAAACCGGCACCCGCCAGCAGCGCCGCTTCGAGGGCCTGCCCGCCCGCATCGCGCAGCACGAGATCGACCAGGTCAACGGCATTTTCTTCCTTGAGCGGCTGTCCAGGTTGAAGCGGGAGATGGTGGTGAAGAAGTGGAGGAAGCGGGCCGAGGGCTGACGCCGTTGGCGCTGCCTTCAACCGGTATTGATTTGAGGGCGCCAGAAAAAATCGCATCCGCGACGGCTAGATGCTAGGTCTAATCTGGTACTTCGGGGTTCAGTAGCGGCTCAACGCGAAGTGCTTCCGCAAAGCCCGGGGAGCCCCATGCGTGGTACTCAAACTGCCCCCGATTGATGGTCGCGACGAACCGGATCTCGATGCCTTCTTCTCCTCTCGGCGTGCCGATCCAGGCCCCCAGCAAAGTTAGGCAGTCGTGGGCCTTGGGCGGGCGAAAGCATGTATTGTACATAGGCTTCTTGACAACCGAGGGGTACGACCACGCGTCCTGAAGTGGCCAATCGAAATGGTCCTTCGCGATCGTTTGGGAGAGTCGGTAGAGGTGACTTGTTTCCGGCGCCACCTCGCGTGTGAACTCGTCATGGAGAAAGTCAGCTAGAATGTTCATCTTGTGCGACTGGTCAGCGCTGAGTTCTGCACCCGCGGCCTTCGCGCCAATTTGCGCGAGGCGAATGGCGCGGGTGGAACGATAGACGAAGATTGCCGCTGGCTGGCCCTCATCCACCCTTGCTTCGGCGAGCGAGACATCCGGGCGGGTGCTCGTGTACAGCAGCGGTTCCCCTTCTTCATTCAGCCTGCTAGCGCGAGCAAATCTGGCCGGTGCTTCCCACGCATCGCCTTCATTAACAGCACAATCCATCGGGATAGATGTCCCACTTTTGATTGGCGTTCTCACCCTATAGAACCGAATTCCAGCTGGGTACGTACCGACTACCGCCAGGGCGCTCGAACGCCGGGCAAAAGCACCGCCTCCTTCTAGGACCCTCATTGCCGCCGAACTGATCTCAACATTACTCATTCGGCGGAAGCTCAAGGAGCGAAACTGCCGGATGCGGTCTATTAGGTCCGTCGCAGCAAAGCTATCTAGGTATCCTCTCAACTCTGAGTACTGGTCTTGGATTGCGGACGATCCGATCATACGAGTTCCCCTGTGTGAGGCCTGTTTACCACGTCCGCAGCGAGATGCGGTGAGGTGTCCCCGCCATCCTGATCGCGCCCCCTCGGAGATGGCCTGAGCCGCACCACAAAAGGGCAGTCAGGTCGGGCCAAATCACCCAAACCAAATCGATCACAGCGTCGCGCCCTAAATGGTGTCAGGCCAAACAGCGCTCGGGGATTGTCAGTCGGGGGGCGTATCAGCGCCGCCCCACATGCGCCAGAACCTCCCGAACACTCTGGGGCCGCTCCCCGGTGAGTTTAGCGACCCGAGAAGAGTCGAATTGGGGCGATTACTAGATTCCTGGGGCCGCCTGCCGGTCCCCGGCCCGTCGCTCGTCTTTTGCGGCCCTCCCGCCCCCTAGTCGGTTGATTTTGCTGGTAAGTGTGCCTCATCTCCACCGACAGGGATAGTCTCTTGTTCGCCGGTCTTTGGGTCGGTCACGATAACGCTGAGTTGAGGCATCCACACGTCATATACGTTCGGCTCGTTCGGGTTTCCGGCGAGCCCGATTTGAGTATGAGCTCTAGGTGTGACTGTGACGTTCTCTGGTTCTTCGAGAAAGTAGAACTGCAAAGGCGGATTGAACTCCGGCAGCGCGAGAGCGCGGTGGATAGCAGTTGAAGAGAGCTCTTCCATTCTTTCTACTGCCTTCCGAAGCTCAAAATCTGGTCCGTATTTTTGCATGTGGCGATTGATTTGCTTTCGTTCCTCGCCGTGAGAAAGCAGGTTTCGCAGGTCTAGGAGCGCGTCGATAAGCGTTGCGTTAACGCCCATCTCGGTGAGCAAAAGTCCGATTTTCTGTTTCGGGAATGGCTTATGTTCTGGCCTGCCGCAGTCAGGGTTGGGGCAGGTTAGGTCGCCACGACAGGATGGGCACTTGTCCACCACCTTGCCCGCAAACGTCTCGGAAGCTGCTAGAATTTCTATGGCGAAGAAATAGTAGAGGAACTGGTCCTCATAAGTAGCGGCTCTCGCCGCTCTGGTGTGCCACCTGAGCGCCGACCTTTTGGCCGCTGTCACCTCATGTTCTGAGACCGCTTGCACGGTTGCCCACATGGTGTTGTCGAGGGCATCCCTAGGGTCGATGATGGGATAGTGACCGTACACGTACTGGTCGCGCGCCTTGAGGCCGGGTTCCCAATCGATGAGAAACACGGAACGTTCAACCCTCACGCTCAGCGCGCTTACGAAGCTCAGTGTGTGGGCAATTTCCTCTGCCGTCTCACTGGCTACCGTTTCGGCAGCCTCTAGGTCCGTTGCGTCTAGTAAGAACCGCAGATCAAGAAAGTACGCCTCGCCATGCTTGCGCGGAACATTCGTGATATAGACCTGCGTGCCTGCATGTTGGCCCTCAACCCGCCCTTGTCCGTCTGCCAGTCGCAATGCCGTCTTCAGATGGAAGGCCGCCAGATACCTTTTTGTTGCCGTTGCCTCGGCCATGTCGCTCGCCCCATTGCTTTCCACTGAAGGCGAAAGTCTATGCAGGGCAGGAATCGGGACGCAACTAGTTGCAATTTCGTTGCAGCTGGGGGAACTCTCCCCGCCGGTCCCTTGCAGTCCTTAGGAGGGATTTGCAAACCCTTACAGGTACTTACGGAAATCCGCGTGATTGCATCCGTTGCAACTAAAACGGAAAAGGCCTAGCGGCGTCTTGCCAGCTAAGCCATTGATTTCATTGGTGCCGGCAGCAAGAATCGAACTCGCGACCCACTGATTACAAATCAGTTGCTCTACCAACTGAGCTATGCCGGCCCGAGGCGGTCGATAGCACTGGCAGCTGGATGGCGCAAGGCGCGCCGAAGCATGCGCGGCGGGCGGCGACGGCTTGTCTTAGATGTGGCATCCTCGCTGTGCAAATATCCGGCTGGCTGGTGATTCACTGGCGAAGGAGACGCCGTGGGAGGCGAACGAAACGCATCGGTTCCGGCCCGCATTCTGCCGCGGCACGCCGCCTTCTATTGGGGCGTCGGCGTCGGGCTGGTGGTGTTTGTCGCGTGCCTGCTGCTGTCGCCCAAATATGCGGTCGCCGCCGCCGCCAATGCGATGTTCGTCACTTACCTGCTGCTCGTCCGCATCGAGTTTCCCTGCCTCACCGCCGAGTTCCTGGAGCAGCGGCCCGATGACGCCGATTCTCCCGTCGCGGCGATCTTTCTCGTCACCATCCTCGTAGCGGTTGTGGCGATGATCTTCCTGTTCCTCGCGCTCAATAGCAGGGCAGGGCAGACCGACCCGCTCGAGATCACGGTCAGCGTCGTTTCGGTGGTGCTCGGCTGGTTCACGGTGCACACCATGGCGGCGCTGCATTATGCGCACGAGTATTATCGCGATGATCCGGACGAGCAGGGCAAGGTGCTCGCCGGCCTGGCGTTTCCGGGCGACGAGCCGCCCGACGGCGCGGCGTTCCTCTATTTCTCCTATGTGCTCGGGATGACCGCGCAGGTCGCCGATGTCGCGGTGACGTCGCGGGCGATGCGGCGCTTGGTGACCCTGCACGGCGTCGTCTCGTTCTTTTTCAACACGGTCATTGTCGCGGCGACGGTCAACGTTGTCGTGGCGATCGCCGGCAAATGAGGCTGGGCGTCTCCGGCGGCCCAGGCAAACAGGTCACGCGCGGCGGGCGGCTGTCCCGGGCGCCAAAACTTCGAAGAGGAAACCGACCATGAAACGAACGCACCTTCTGGCCCTGCCGGTGGCCCTGTCATTGGGCCTGCTGCTCGCTGCCTGCGACAACAACTCGGCACCGCCGCCGGCCAAGCCGGCCGCCGAAGCCCCCGCTGCGCCGGCCGCCACCGCGGATGCGGATAAGGCTGCCGCCGAACAGAAGGCGGCGGAGGAAAAGGCTGCAGCAGACAAGGCTGCAGCAGACAAGGCGGCGGCAGACAAGGCAGCCGCAGATAAGGCTGCAGCGGACAAGGCAGCCGCGGATAAGGCAGCCGCAGATAAGGCAGCCGCAGATAAGGCAGCCGCAGATAAGGCAGCCGCGGATAAGGCAGCCGCAGATAAGGCCGCCGCGGATAAGGCTGCCGCGGATAAGGCTACCGCGGACAAGGCAGCCGCGGACAAGGCGGCTGCGGACAAGGCGGCTGCGGACAAGGCAGCCGCAGACAAGGCAGCCGCAGACAAGGCARCAGCGGACAAGGCAGCAGCGGACAAGGCAGCAGCGGACAAGGCAGCAGCGGACAAGGCAGCAGCGGACAAGGCAGCAGCGGACAAGGCAGCAGCCCGCCAAAGCGGAAGCAGACAAGCAAGCGACCGTTGCCGCGGCCGCCGCCAAGGGCAAGGCTGACGCCGAGGCGGCTGTTGCGGCCGCCGCCGGAGCCGCTCCGGCTGCTGCGGCACCTGCCGCTGCCGAGGCGAAGGGCGCTGCCGATGCTGCCGCTGCCGTTGCCGCGGCTGAGGCGCCGGTGATGACCACCCCGGCCATGGGTATCCTGCCGGCCGATGGCCTGAAGCCCGATACCCGGCTGGCGGCCAATGCCGATCGCAGCGAGGTTGGTTATCTCGGCGTCTGGGCGCCGACCTACGACGCCTGCGGCACGGTCGACCAGGCCGGCGGCACCGGCTACGTGGTGATCACCAAGATCTCCGTGCGGCAGGGTAGCGAGATCACGCTGGTGGATGCCGTTCCAGCCACGAACGGCAAGGCAAGCCTCAAGGCGGGCGACAAGACGATCGAGATCGCCCAGGCCGGGACCGACGTGTTGAACGTGAATGGGACCGATCTGGTGCGCTGCACCACGCCGTGAGGTACTGAGGGCCCGCGGGTATCCCCGCGGGCCCTTACGCCCCCGCGCGGCCGGCGGTTACCGCGAACAGTGCGATCGCCGCCGCGTTCGAGACGTTGAGCGATTTGATCGGCCCGGGCATGTCGAGCCGCACCATTTCGTCGCACAGTTCGCGCGTCCGCTGCCTGAGGCCTTTGCCCTCGGCGCCGAGGACGATCGCCATCGGCGCATCGTCGGTGCGTGGGCGGATCGGAGCAGGGGCCTCCGAATCGAAGCCGATCACCGTCAGCCCGCGCTCCTTGAGCTTCTCGATCGCGTCGCCGAGATTGCGCACCTCGATCATCGGCACCATGTCGAGCGCGCCGGAGGCGGCCTTGGCCATCACCCCAGTCTCGCGCGGCGAATGCCGGGCCGTGGTGACCACCGCATCGGCGCCGAAGGCACAGGCCGTTCTGAGGATCGCCCCGACATTATGCGGATCGGTCAGCTGGTCGAGGATCACCACCAGCCGGGGATTGGGCACATCGTTGAGCCCGAAGCGGCTGACCGCCTCGACTTCCAGCGCCACACCCTGGTGCACGGCGTCCGCACCGAGCAGCCGATCGAGATCCCTGGGCGTCGTTTCGGTGAAGCGCATCTCCACCGGACCGGTCTCCCTGAGGCGCATCAGCGCATTGGGAGTGACCAAGAGGTTGCGCCGTTCGCGCAGGGGATTGTCGAGTGCCGCCCGCACCGTATGCAGCCCATAGAGGTAGACCGGCCCGGTATCCGGGTCGTACTTGGGCTTGGGCGGGAATTTGTTGCGGCTCATAGGGATGCCCTAGCGGTTTTGATGCAGGACAGCAAGGCGAGCACTGCGATGCGCAAAGGGCGGATTGGGTGTTGACAGGCGTTCACCGCCCCGACATAAACCGCCCCGACGACGCGCCCGGGGACGGGCGCCGTTCGTTTCTCCGGCTCTGAATGGAGGGGTGGGAGAGTGGTTAAATCCGGCAGACTGTAAATCTGCTCGCTTAGCGTACACTGGTTCGAATCCAGTCCCCTCCACCACCCCCTTGAAGCGGTCGGTATTCATTAGAGCCCCGGCAGGCTTACTCAGTGAGCTCGTCCGGCGATGGGGCCTCGAACAGGCCCATCCAGTCTTTGAGCCTGGCCTCGGGGATGTGAAACGTCCCGGAAGGCAACTGGCCATTCCGGGCCCTGATGCGTTCCAGCAGCTGCCCCTCGGTCGCATCGGCAAAGTGGATTGTGAAGCCGACGCCGAGATCGCGAGCTTTTGCTCGCAGTTCGTCTCGCTCGCGCCTGGTCCAGAAGCCGAAATCGAGGATCACGTCCACGCCAAGGACCAGAACCCGCGACGCAGTCTCCCACAGCAGCGCCTCGATGGCCGCGTGCCTGGCGTTGTGTGTCGCGAGATCACCGTCGTCAATGTGCTCCTCGACGTCCATGCCGAACAACCGGACATGCCACTCGTCGACGGTAAGGCGGAGCGCGCCGTAATCGACCTCCAGCTTCCGGGCCAGCGTCGTCTTGCCGCTGCCTGGCAGTCCAACCATCAGATGAAGTGTTGCCATGACCCGCCAGTCTCGGTTGCCTCCACATGTGGCCCCACCTCCACCGGAAGCGCAACCGGCTCTCGCTGATCCCAGGGTCGGCTCTCGCCGATCCCAGGGTCGGCTCGCCGATCCCCGAAGGCAGAGGCGGCGCGGCCTAGGCGTCGCCCTCTGCGCCAGCTTCTTCCATCAATACCGAGCTCACCGGCGCCTCGAGCGTCCATGTAATGCGCGACGCGGTGCGCGTGGTACTGGCTCGGCCATTGAGGGCGACCGGTGTTACGCGCTCGAGTACGACGGTTCCGAACCCACGCCCGGCTTGCGGCTCGGCTACCAGCGGCTCGTCAAAGTTCTCGTCCCAGGTCATCGCCAGCTCGGCCGCCGGCCCCCGACTCACCGACCATGACACCGTGATGGCGCCGCCGGCACCGGAGAGCACCCCGTACTTGGCGGAGTTGGTGCCCAGCTCGTGGAAGGCCATACCGAGGTTCTGCACGGCGTTGGGCGAGATCGAGACCAGGGGGCCCGAAATGGTCACCAGGTTCTCGTGTCCGAACGGCGCCAGTTGCGCCTTGACCAGTTCGGCCAGCGTCGAGCCGGTCCATTCCGAGCGGACCAGCAGGTCATGCGAGGCCGCGAGGCTGGCGATGCGGGTGCGAATCTTGGCCTGGAACTCGTCAATCGATACCGAACTCAGCCCGGTCTCGCGGATCAGCGACAGGATCACCGCATACTGGTTCTTCACCCGATGGTTGATCTCGCGCAGCAGCACCCGGATCCGCCGTTCGCTTTCCTTCGATTGGGTGATGTCGCGGGCGATCTTGGAAGCGCCCACCACCTCGCCGCGCGGGTTGCGGATCGGCGATACGGTCAGCGACACGAACACCGTGCTGCCGTCCTTGCGCAGCCGCACGGTCTCATAACTCTCGATCCGCTCATTGGCGCGGATGCGCCGGATGATGTCGGTTTCCTCGCTTTGCAGGTGCGGCGGGATCAGCATGGTGATGGAGCGGCCAATGGCTTCCTCGGCCGTGTAGCCGAACATCCGTTCGGCTGCCGGGTTCCAATGCGTAATCACGCTGTTCAGATCCTTGGCGATTACAGCATCGAAGGACGAATCAATGATCGCGGCGAGCCGCGCCTCGATGATGCGCTCGCCCTCGTCCAGGTTCTCTCGTTCACCCTGCATATAGTCCCCCAGACACCCGCCAGTGAACGAGAGGGACGCACATTGGTTCCGGGGCGCGAGAGATTCTCCGCGTCCTGCCGCTATTCGATCAGCAGACGGTGCGAGCGCGGTTGCCAGCCGATGAGTCGAGCGGCCTTCGACAGGTCGTGTTCCTCCCCGGTCTCGTCGCCGACGATGAACAGGGCCTCGAACCCGCCAGGCGCGGGCGGCGTCACCGCTTCGATGGCGCCGAGATAGGCGTTAGCCATGTCCTCCTCATCGAGCGGGTAGACATAGCTGCCGTCGCCGGCGCGCTGCGGGTGGCGGCGTTGCGCCAGATAGTCGGCGCGCTTGCGCGGTCCGCTGATCCTCAGCCCGATGATGTTCATGCCGAACCAGTGCGCGAAATAGGCGCAGATCTCTTCGCCCAGTCCCTTGCTGAGGCCATAGACGGAGGGCGAGTCGAGTGGCACCTGGTCCTCGCCGGGATAATTCGGGCGACCGCGATAGTGGACGCTCATCGAGCTGGTATAGACCCCACGCTTCACCCCAGCTTCCTGTGCCAGGTAAAGGAACAGGTGCAAGGCTTTGGTGTTCAGGTCATAATTGTTGACGATGGTTTCGATGTCCTGGTCGGTGACCATGCCGCCCTGGGCGCTGCGCATCGCCAGCCAAACGAAACCATCGGCCCCGGTGAGCGCCTCGCGGATCGCCTCGGGGTCGAGCACCGAACCCTTCACATGCTCGACGTCAGGGTCGGCGGGTGGGGTGAGGTCGAGCACCCTGAGCGTGTGCCTCGCCTTCAGATAGGGGGTGATCAGCTGGCCGACATGGCCGGCCCCGCCGACGAGCAGCAGTTTCATCGGGCAGCCTCCGGCTTATCGCCGACATCGAGGATGCGGATGCCGCGCTCGCCGGCGATCCGGTGGAACAGCGCCCCGACTTCGGGCAGTTCCTCGCTCGAGTTGCCCTCGGCGATCAGCGGATAGTCCGGGTCGAGCGCCTCTAGCCGGCTGAACAGCGTCGCAAAGTCCATCAGGCCCCTACCGGGGCAGCCGTCCTGCAAGTGGATCGCCAGCCGGTTCTCCACCCAGATGTCCTTGGCGTGGGCGCTGCAGATGTGGCGGCCGAGCCGGTCGAAATGCGCGTTGAGTGCGCCGCCGGTATCGTAGATCGTCTCGAGCGTGATCCAGTTGGCGGAATCATAGTCGCAGCGCACCCATGGCGAATCCACTGCATCGAGGATGCGGGCGGCGATTTCAGGAGTGCGCGGCGTCACCAGCGAGTGCGATTCGAGGCTGAGGAACACGCCCGCATCCTCCGCCGCCTTGGCGCACTCTTTGAGCGAGCGGACCAACTGGTCCTCGGCCCTGGCCGTCCAGTTATCGGGATGCGGGAACCATGGCCCGGCTGGGTTCATCGAACCGGGGCCGGTGTCGATGCCGCGGGCGCCCATCCAGCCTGCGAGCTGCAGCGCCGCCTGCACGACGCGCACCGACTGCGCCCGCGCCGTCTCGTCGGAGGTGACGAGGTTCTGCCAGTAGCCGGTGGTCTGGAACAGTGACACGCCCTCGTCGGCGAGCAGGGCTTTCAGCCGCGCCGCGTCCTCGCGCCGCGCGGTCAGCGGGTCGTTGTCGCGAAAGCGCGTGAAGATGCCGGAAAAACCTGCATCGCGAACCCGTCGGCACATCTCTGGGGTCAGGTCATTCATGTCCGCGGGCAAGAAACACCCGCTCATACCAAGCCGCATCATCGTCCTCCTCGAGACGCGGCATCCATCCGGCGGCAGCGCCCGGAGTCAATTATACGTTTGCCTCGCGTGGGGCAGGGGCTGCGCCGGCGCGACTTGGCTAGCCGCACCAGTCCGGCGATGCCGGCGTCCTCGCCCGGGCCAGCCCCTCGGTGATCAGCTGCGCACCCAGCGACTGTCCATCCCGCGACACCAACGCCAACGCCGATCCATCGGCATCCCCGATCTCGAAGGTCCCGGCATTCAGCAGGTCGCGCAGTCGCAGCGCCGAACGCCACGAGAGCTGGCTCGCCTTGGGACATGCCGACGTGTAGCGCTCCGGCGTGACGGCGTCGGCGAGGCGGACCACCTTGCCGCGCAGGTAGAAGCTGTCACCAGACCAGACGCAGGTGAGGTGGGGCAGGGCCTCGCACAGCATGAACCGTGCATCCTCGGCATGGGCCGGAAGGGGGGCCGCCAGCAGCGGCAGCATCAGCAGGGCAATCGCAGCTCGCATGCCTCACGCTGACTCCGATCTGGCGCGTGAGCAACGCACAATGGTGGGATCGAAGAGGCTTGGGTGGGATCGAAGAGGCTTGGGTGGGATCGAAGACGTTTGGATGGGATCGAAGAGGCTTGCCAGCATCGCGCCTCAGCCACTAAGAAGCGCTGGCGCTCCGGCGCGGGTGTAGCTCAATGGTAGAGCAGAAGCCTTCCAAGCTTATGACGAGGGTTCGATTCCCTTCACCCGCTCCAGCCCTTCCCGCCCGTCGACCTAACGGCATGAAAACGCGGCGTTTCAGCTCTATCCCTGCAGCCAGCCGGTTTGTGAAGGAGGCTGATATCGACGAGGCGATGCGGCAGATCTTCTTCGGCCACCGACGCACCGGTCAGGAGTAATCGGCGGCGGCTACCAGTTGATCAGGCCGGATGCTTCCAGCGCCGCGACCACCGCGCTGCGTGACTCGTGCAAGTCTTCGATGAGCTTCATCGGCCTGAAGCGAGACATGTTGCCGTCCCGCGGCACAGCAACTGCGTTAAGCGATATCAGGCTGCCAATACCTCCAAGCAGTTGCTCGAACTGGACGGCGGTTCGTCGATCCGATGTCGTCTTTGTCACCGCGTAGTAGGGGAGGCGCTCTCCGGCTGAAATGGCGGTGCTGCCAATAAGGAACGTGTTGGTGTTCAGGAAGAATTCCTGGGTGGGGCGGTCCGAGGGATCGACCTGGAAGCCTTCGAGAATCTCGAAGCCGTGCGGACCGTAGGTGAGGTATCCACCGACATCCGTCGCGGTCCCCGGAGCCACCTCCACGGTGGCATCCATCTTGCTGGCGATGTGCGCCCCGACGATGTCGGCATCGAGCGTTGCAAGCAGGTTGTCGATATTGGAGATTTGCCACAAGCGCGGGGAAATGCCGTCTATGCTGTGGTGGGCAGCGAGCAGCTTCGGAACCTCGCCATGGCCGGGTGGGCTGAAACTCGGAGTTCCATCCGCTTGCAGCAGCAGGTGCCCATCCTCGAGTAGCCGTGGCAGCACCGACTGCGTTACGACCTTGATGCGCAGCCTCGCATGGCTCTGGCTTTCGAGCACCTTGAGCACGGCGAGTTCAGTCGCAGGGCTGACCACGACGATTACTGCCAACGTCGTGTCGTGCGCCGCAGCGACCCCTGCCAGCGCTTCCAGCTTCACACGCAGCAGCGTCCAGCCTGGCAACAACTCTACGGCCGCCTTTGCACCGCCGCCAAAGCGGGTTGCAAGGCCACCACACAGAATGACAGCGCCGACATCGCCGGCCGATATCGTCGAACTGCCGATTTTGCGGTGGGCCTCGTCCGGCCAGTGGGATTGGATATCGGCTCGCGTTGCATACCGGATGTCGGTCAGGAGGGGCGTAGAGAGTGAGTTGCTCCTGTAGTCGCGACGCAGGCGCTCAAACAGCGCGTTATCGTAGTATTGCGTTGCTGGCGCCTCCTCCTCAAACCGAGGGTCCATGCCTTTCCTCCCAATCACGGTCAACTTTTGAACTCGATATAGGCCTTGGAGCTCTGCGGCCCCCTGCTACCTTGGTATTTCCCACCATACAGGACGATGTTTCCGCGAACGGTCCAGAACGTAACCTGCCCAATCCGCATGCCGCGGTATACACGAACCGGCTGCACGGGGTTCAGCTGTAGCGTCCACTGGTTGACCGAACCGATATCTATCAAGTCCGCCGTGACATGAACGAACGGGCCCATGCGCGGGGGGCAATACCCAGGGATTAGTGGTGGCGGAGGAGGGATCTGCCCCCACGCTTGAGCTCATCAATCCCCTTAACTCGCTCCAGCCCTTCCTAATTGATCGGCTTGCCCGCCTCCTCGACCACCCAGTCGCGGAACGCCTTGATCTTGGCGACGTTGCGGCGTCCCTCGGGGTAGGCGAGCCAGAAGCTGTTGCCTTCGCCGAACACTCGTTCGAACGGCTGTATCAGTCGCCCTTCCGCCAGCTCGCGTTGAAAATAGTCGGGGGTAAGCAGGGTGACGCCCTGGCCGGTCATGGCGGCGATCGCGTCGAAGGTCTGCATGTTCATCGAGGGTGTCTTCTGCTGCTTCAGCACATCGCGCGGCAGGCCGTAGGCGTCGAGCCAGAGGATCCACCAGGGGTCGTCGGCGTCGAGCAGCGGCAGTTTCAGGATGTCGGCCGGCTCATGCACTCCGCCGATGCTCGCTGCCAGCGCCGGCGACAGCATCGGGGTGAAACGCACGTCGAGCAGCTTGACCGCGTTGAGCCCCGGCCAGACGCCTTTACCGGCGCGCACGACGACATCCACTTGCTCGCGACTGAAATCTACCAGCCGGTCAGTGGTCTCGAGCCGCACCGCGATCTCCGGGTGCCGGAGCTGGAAGATGCCGAGCCGCGGCGCCAGCCATTGCGCGGCAAAGGTGTGCATGGTGTTGACGATCAGCGTCCCATGCTCGCGCGCTCCGAAATCGATGAAGGCTTCGCGCAGAATCTCGAAAGAGCGGCTCACCTCCGGCGCCAGCCGCTCGCCGGCCTCGGTGAGCGCCACCTCGCGCGGCCGCCTGAGGAACAGCGGCGAGCCCACCCGCTCCTCGAGCAGTTTGATCTGGTAGCTCACCGCAGCCTGCGTCATGCCCAGTTCCTGGGCGGCGCGGGTGAAGCTCAGGTGCCGGGCAGCCGCCTCGAAGACGCGGATCGCAGCAAGTGGGGGTAGGTGATCTGACATAAGGCCTCCTTATGCATGATACTCGAGCTTTGGTTGGAAATCAAAGCTCTGGAGGCGCATCTACCCTTCACACGTATCAAAGCTGACGGTGATCGAAATGCTCTACCAGGCCCCCAAGTCCCGCGCTGCCCGCCTGTTCGGCTGGGTGAAGCACGTCATCCTGCCACCTCGCGCCCACCCCGTGGCCGATATCCGGGAGCTGAGTTCGTACCTGCGCACCGATATCGGCGCCAACGACACGCACTATCCTTTTCACCACCCGTGATGAGCGGCGCCGCTTCCGCGAGGGACCATAACAAAGGCCCGGCATCGCTGCCGGGCCTTCTGTTTGTGCGGACAGATTCGAGATCAGCAGTCGAGCAGGTGGCCCGAACCCTTGGGCGCGGCGGTGCAGGTCCACAGCGTCGGCAGCTTGAGCTTGGTCGCGGTGGTTTCGGTCGCTGTGGCAACCGTCTTCGGCGTCGCCTTCAGCATCTCGGCGCCTTTCTCCCAGCATTCCTTCTTCAGGGCGGGGAAGATCAGGCAGTTCACTTCCGAATCCGAGAGCACCGAAGCGGCAGCGGCAGGCAGGACAGGCACGGCGAAACCGGACGCGACGAGCGCGGCAACGAGAACGAGTCTCTTCATCTATTTCCCCTGGTTACCTCCAAAGCGCAGCCCCTTGGTGAAAGGCCCTGGACCGCGCGGCACAGAGCCTAATCCCGCGCCACAGCGGCGCGCAATCATCACGCGAAGGTTGCCCCCTTGCCACTTGCGCGGCGCGAGGCTTTTCAGTAGAGGGAGGGCCGCAGGTTTAGGGGTATAGCTCAGTTGGTAGAGCATCGGTCTCCAAAACCGAGGGTCGAGGGTTCAAGTCCTTCTGCCCCTGCCACCTGCCCAGGCGCCTGAGCGCGCCGATCAATCCTATTTTCGCCGATCGAAGTGCGCCGCGCCGGTAGGCGTCGGTCCACTCACGGCATTCCGAGCCACATCGCGACCGGGGGTGCCAGCATCGCCGCGACGAGGGTGGCAATGGCGCAGCAGGGAAGATCGTCCCGAGCATAGGGCCCTCGGGAGAAAGACAGCGGGCGCGACACGAGTTGCCACCAGAGTCAGCAGCCCGCTGCTTCCTCCCGAAGCCCTCACTCTAGGTCGGCTGCGAAAGGCGCGCATTTAACAAAGACATCCCGCTGATCGGCGCGATCAACTCTCGCCAATGCGGCGGCCTGCTGCATGGCGGTCCCTTGCGGGCGCTGCCGATCTATCCCAAGAAGGCGTGGGGCTTGGGGATTTGACGACATGAAAGTGACGCTCGACCTCGACGATCTCGTCCGGCGCGGGGATCTCACGCAGGCGGAGGCCGATCGGCTGAAGGGCTTTGCCAAAGCCGATACCGGCGCGCTTGGCACCAATATTCTGCTCTCGTTCGGCGCTGCCGCCATCGTCATCGGGCTGGGCGCGCTGTTTCCCACCGCCGAGACCGCCATCGGGCTCGGCGGGCTGCTTCTGGCGCTGGGGCTGGTGCTCAGGTTCAACGGCATCGAGCGCTGGACCTTGTTCGGCCAGGTCTGCGTCACCATCGGTGCTCTTGCCCTCTCGGGCGGCATCTCGATCCTCGCTGAGGGATCAGTGCCGATCAATCTGGCCATCGGAGGAGGGCTGGCAGTGGCGGCGGTGGCGGCGCGCTCGGGCCTCCTGGCGGCATTGTCGGTGATCATGCTGACGGCAACAGTGGGCGGAGCAACGGCCTACAATGGCAGCTTCTTCTGGCAGCCGGCCCTGACCATCGGCATTCTCGCGGCGCTGACGCTCGGGCTCTATCTGCTCTCGCTGCGGCTGTCCGCGGACTATGAGCGGTTGGCGATCATCGCGGCGCGCGTCGCTATCCTGATGCTGAACTTCGGCTTCCTCATCGGCTCGCTGTTCGGCGACGATGCACTGAAGCTGCCACCGCTGGCCTTCAGCATCGCCTGGGCCCTGGTGCTCATCGTCACGGGCCTTTGGGCGATCCGCGCCAACCGCCGTTGGGTGGTCAATGCCGCCGCCGTGTTCGGAGCGATCCACTTCTTCATCCAGTGGTTCGCAGCGCTGGGGCCGTCGCCGCTCTCCATCGTCGGCGGCGGGCTGCTGCTGGTCGGCTTTGGCTTTGCCATCAGGTGGCTCAACCGCGCGCAGCACGCAAAGGCGCCGTCGGAATCTGACGTGACCATCCACGATTCCATTGTTGGTCCGGGCGGCACGGCCTGAGCGCCTCGGTGCGGGACGCGAATTCGATAGGTAGCTGTCGAATGGGGGCGTACAGTACCTGGGCGCACCAACGCGCCGCCAGCGAAAGCGACCCCCCTATATGCCCGTGGATCATCCCGACACCGCGCCCGTCGCGGTTCGTCGCATGCCCAGTCGCACGCTGACGGTGGCGCTGAGCTTCTTCATCACGCTCGGCGCACTGTTCGTGTTGGCGCCGCTGCTGCGCTTCGGCACCAGTTTCGGCTGACGGAGACCGCGTCCATGCCGCGCAGCCCTCTTTCCGGGTCCGATGCCGATCCCAGCGTCGGCGCCGAGGAGCCGTCCGGACCGTTCGACTATACCGAACCGGCCGATCTCTACTTTCCGGTGCAGGTGGGGCGGAAGGCAGGTCTCGACTACCGTCGCTTTCCTTCGGCCACCCTGGCGCTGCGCTATGCGATGGAATCGCTGCTTCCGGGCAAGCTGAACTCGGCGACACTGGAGGTCGATGGCGAGCGCTACGACAGCGTCGCGATGCGCCGGCTCTATGCTTCGTCGGATTTTCCGGCGTCGTGAGGCGGCGGTACGTCGATGCCGTATTCGAGATACTCGTGCAGCTTGTTGCGCAGCGTTCGGATGCTGATGGCAAGGATGGCGGCCGCGTGCGTGCGGTTGCCGTGGGTGGCGCGCAGCGTTGCCAGGATCAGTTCGCGCTCGACATCCGCGGCCTGCAGGCCGACCAGTTGCAGCGTCGCGGCTGGATCGGGGTGGAGGTTGTAGGCGTTGAGCATCGAGGCCTCGCGCTATTCCATGTCGACCGGCAGGGTGAGGCTGAGATCAAGGGCGGCGAGGAAAGCGACGACAGCGGCGGCGGCCATGATCGCCACTGGCAGCCAGTGCCCGAACTGGGCTCGCGTCATCGCTTGCAGCAAAGCCCCCATCCCCATCGCCCCAGAATCACGCCGCGGGTCCGTAGGCTTGTGGTAACGGAGTCAACCTGACGGATGGCTGACAGCCCTCGTGCACGGGCGCCGGAGCGCCGACATCACGGTGTCATTGGGACTTGCAATAGCCGAGGCAAGCCATTAGATACCGCTTCCCAAGCCGCCCGGGGTGACTCGCGCGGTTCTTCGTTTTTGGCCTGATGGCCCGACCGGAAGTAGAGCTGATGGCTGCACTGAACCCGCTGAAGTTCCTGCAAGAGGTTCGTCAGGAAGTCGGCAAGGTCACCTGGCCGACCCGCAACGAGACCCTGGTCTCGACGGTGATGGTGCTGGTGATGGTGGTCATCGCGAGCGTCTTCTTCCTGCTTGCGGATCAGCTCATTGCGATGGCCGTGCAGTTCGTCCTGTCGATCCGCTGAACGGTAAACTGAACTTTTAGGAGCTTCGACGCGGCATGGCCAAGCGCTGGTATATCGTTCAGGCGTACTCGAACTTCGAGCGCAAGGTGGCGGAAGACATCCGCCAGAAGGTTGCGCAGAAGAAGCTTGAAGACCTGTTCGACGACGTGATCGTGCCAACCGAGAAGGTGGTCGAGATGCGTCGCGGCCGCAAGGTTGACGCCGAGCGCAAGTTCTTCCCGGGCTACGTGCTGGTGAAGATGGATATGACCAACGAGGCATTCCATCTGATCAAGAACACGCCGAAAGTTACCGGCTTCCTCGGTTCGGGCGACAAGCCCATGCCGATCTCGGAGAAGGAAGCCATGGCCATCCTGCAGCAGGTGCAGGAAGGCGTCGAGCATCCGAAGCCATCGGTCTCGTTCGAGGTCGGCGAGCAGGTGCGTGTCTCCGACGGTCCCTTCGCCAGCTTCAACGGCGTGGTGGAAGAAGTCGACGAGGAGCGTTCGCGCCTCAAGGTGGAAGTTTCGATCTTCGGGCGTCCGACGCCCGTCGAACTGGAATACGGTCAGGTCGAGAAGGTCTGATCCAGATTCCGGCGCAAGCCGGATACTCGCAGCCTGAGTGTTGCGAGAAAACCGTGGGAGGGCAGGGCGGTCGCCAACCGCTCGTAAAGCCCGGACCACGGCGTCTCACAGATCCGGTGACGCGGATCACCCGCCCGATCCTGGGCACATATGGAGATTGAACCATGGCAAAGAAAATCACTGGGTACCTGAAGCTTCAGGTCCCGGCCGGCTCGGCGACCCCGTCGCCCCCGATCGGCCCCGCGCTGGGTCAGCGCGGCCTCAACATCATGGAATTCTGCAAGGCCTTCAATGCGAAGACCGCCGAGCAGGAAAAGGGTGCCCCGACCCCGGTCGTGATCACCATCTATGCCGACAAGAGCTTCACTTTCGAGACCAAGCTCCCGCCGGTCACCTACCTGATCAAGAAGGCCGTGAACCTGAAGTCCGGCTCCAAGCTTCCGGGCAAGGAATCTGCTGGCACGATCACGCAGAAGCAGATCCGTGAGATCGCCGAAAAGAAGATGGCCGATCTCAACGCCTATGACGTCGACCAGGCCGCGACCATGATCGCCGGCTCCGCCCGCTCCATGGGCATCCAGGTGGAAGGCTGATCATGAGCAAGCTCGGTAAGCGTACTGACGCCGCCCGCGTGGGCATCGATCGCAAGAAGCTCTACGCGCTCAGCGACGCCGTGAAGATGGTCAAGGAACGCGCCAAGGCGAAGTTCGACGAGACCGTCGAAGTTGCGTTCAACCTGGGTGTTGACCCGCGTCACGCCGACCAGATGGTCCGCGGCGTGGTGAACCTGCCCAACGGCACCGGCAAGACCGTTCGCGTCGCCGTGTTCGCCAAGGATGCCAAGGCCGATGAGGCCCGCAAGGCCGGCGCCGATATCGTTGGCGCCGAAGACCTGGTGGAAATCATCCAGGGTGGCAAGATCGAGTTCGATCGCGTGATCGCCACCCCGGACATGATGCCGCTGGTTGGCCGTCTCGGTAAGATCCTCGGGCCGCGCAACCTGATGCCGAACCCGAAGGTCGGGACCGTGACCCCTGATGTCGCCGGTGCGGTCAAGTCCGCCAAGGGCGGTGCCGTCGAGTTCCGCGTCGAGAAGGCAGGCATCCTGCACGCCGGCGTCGGCAAGGCCTCGTTCTCGGAAGAGGCCCTGTTGCAGAACATCAAGGCGTTCGCCGACGCGATCCAGAAGGCTAAGCCTGCTGGCGCCAAGGGCACCTACGTCAAGCGCGTCGCCGTGTCCTCGACCATGGGGCCGGGCGTGCACGTCGATCCCTCGTCGGTCAACGCTTAAGACCGACTACCAATTCCTGGCGGCAGCGATGCCGCCAGGATGCCGATCTTCGGATCGGTGAAGTCCTGTCCGAGACTGCGGGTCTGCCCGAAAGGGCGCTAATCCCAAGCCTGCGACGCGCTCGCGCGCATCAAAGGAACCCAGCGACGCGCTAGCGCGCGATCAAGGGAACAAGGGGCCCGCATAGATGGGGTGACAACCGGAATTCGTGTCCGGTTCGAACCAGGCCAGTTGCCGCCAAGGGGCATTTCGCCCTCCGACGGTCAGCCGGTTGACAGGCATCAACCGCTGCACTCCCAAACGGAGGGCAGCAATTGGCAAACGGTCCGGGGCCTATCTCCGGACCAAATGTGGAGACTAGCAGTGGAAAGAGCGGAAAAGGCTGAGCTCATCGCCTCGCTCCAGTCGTCGTTCGCGACGGCCGGATCGATCGTTGTTGCCCAGAATGCCGGCTTGACCGTTGCCGACCTGGAAAATCTGCGCAGGCAGATGAAGCAGGCCGGCGGGACGATCAAGGTGGCCAAGAACCGCCTTGCCAAGCTTGCTCTGAAGGAAACCGACAACGCCGATATGTCGGCCCTGTTCTCAGGTCCGACCGTCGTCGCCTTCGCCAAGGATCCCATGATCGCGCCGAAAGTCGCGGCCGCTTTCGCTGACAAGAACCAGAAGTTCGTGGTTCTCGGTGGCGCAATGGGGAAGACCGGGCTCGACGCCAACAACGTCAAGGCGCTCGCCACCATGCCGTCGCTGGACCAGCTTCGCGCCACGCTCGCAGGGATGCTCAAGCAGCCCGGCACGCGTATCGCGTCGGTCCTCCAGGCCCCTGGTGGTGCGGTTGCACGGGTCATCTCGGCGCACGCCGAGAAGAGCAATGCAGCATAGGCAAACTACCCACGTGGGGCCGATCCGGCCCTCCACGGTTCGAACTGAAACATCAAAGAGAGTGAACTCAAATGGCTGATCTCGCCAAACTCGTAGACGACCTGTCTGCCCTGACCGTTCTGGAAGCTTCCGAGCTGTCGAAGCTTCTCGAAGAGAAGTGGGGCGTTTCGGCTGCCGCTCCGGTCGCCGTCGCTGCCGGCCCGGCCGCTGCTGCTGCCGCCCCGGTGGAAGAGAAGACTGAATTCGACGTGATCCTCGCTTCGTTCGGCGAGAACAAGATCAACGTCATCAAGGAAGTCCGCGCCATCACTGGTCTGGGCCTCGGCGAAGCCAAGGCGCTGGTCGAAGCGGCTCCGAAGGCTGTCAAGGAAGGCGCCAACAAGGCCGAAGCCGAAGACATCAAGAAGAAGCTGGAAGCCGCCGGCGCCAAGGTCGAGCTCAAGTAAGCTCGTCTCCGGACAACGATCTCGGGCAGCGCGGCAGAATTGCCGCGCTGCCTTATTTGCGTCGCATTTATAGTGTTTGGGACGCGTTCCACCCGCGCGATTGGATGGCCGGGCAGGATAATCAAAATTTCGGAGTTCGGATGGCGCTCATCGAGCGCAGATGAATTCGAGTGCAGTTGCGACGGGGGCAGAAGTGGCCCCGCGCGAACGAGTGCGTAATGACCGGGGCTCTCTCCCTCTCACCGGGCCCCGATGAAAATAACAAGGCCGATGTCCTGATGCCCGACGGCTGATAGTCGGGCCTTTGGACATCTGCCTCCGAGACATCGAGAAATTTGAGGAGCTGGTATGGCTACCACTTTCAACGGCCGCCGCAAGGTACGCAAATCTTTCGGCAGCATTCGCGAAGTCACGGAGATGCCCAATCTGATCGAGGTTCAGAAGGCCTCCTATGATCAGTTCCTCATCGTCGACGAGCCCAAGGGCGGTCGTAACGATGAGGGGCTTCAGTCCGTTTTCCGGTCGGTTTTCCCGATCACCGACTTTTCCAACACTGCCTCCCTCGAGTTCGTGAAATACGAGTTCGAGCAGCCCAAGTATGACGTCGACGAGTGCCGTCAGCGCGACATGACGTTCGCAGCGCCGCTCAAGGTCACGCTTCGCCTGATCGTGTTCGAAGTTGATGAAGAGACCGGCGCTCGCTCCGTCAAGGACATCAAGGAGCAGGACGTCTATATGGGCGACATGCCGTTCATGACCATGAACGGTACTTTCATCGTCAATGGCACCGAGCGCGTCATCGTTTCGCAGATGCACCGTTCGCCGGGCGTGTTCTTCGACCACGACAAGGGCAAGACCCACTCTTCGGGCAAGCTCCTGTTCGCCGCCCGCATCATCCCGTATCGCGGTTCCTGGCTCGACATCGAGTTCGATGCCAAGGACATCGTGTTCGCCCGTATCGATCGTCGCCGCAAGATTCCGGTGACCTCGCTGCTCAAGGCGCTCGGCATGGATGCCGAGGAGATTCTCGACACCTATTACACCACGCTGCAGTTCGAAAAGACCAAGACCGGCTGGCAGAAGCCGTTCGACGCCGACAAGATGAAGAACGCCAAGCCGACGTTCGACCTCATCGACGCCAAGACCGGCGACGTCGTGCACGAAGGGGGCAAGAAGCTCTCGCCGCGCCAGGCCAAGAAGCTCGCCGAGAACGGCCTGACCCATCTCGCCGTGGTGGAAGAGGACCTCTACGGTCAGTTCATCGCGCAGGACCTGGTCAACCTCAAGACTGGTGAGATCTTCGCCGAAGCCGGCGACGAGATCGACGAGAAGCTGCTCAACAAGCTCAAGGACGCCGGCTTCGACGCGCTGCCGATCCTCGACATCGACCATGTCACCGTGGGCGCTTACCTGCGCAACACGCTGGCCGTCGACAAGAACGAGTCGCGCGAAGACGCGCTGTTCGACATCTACCGCGTGATGCGTCCGGGCGAGCCCCCGACCGTCGAGACCGCCGAAGCCATGTTCAAGTCGCTGTTCTTCGACAGCGAGCGCTATGACCTGAGCGCCGTCGGCCGCGTCAAGATGAACATGCGTCTCGACCTCGACGTCGAGGACACCGTCCGGATCCTGCGCAAGGACGACATCGTCGAGGTGGTTCGCACCCTCGTCGACCTGCGCGACGGCAAGGGCGAGATCGACGACATCGACAACCTCGGCAACCGCCGGGTGCGTTCGGTCGGCGAACTGATGGAGAACCACTACCGTCTCGGGCTGCTCCGCATGGAGCGCGCGATCAAGGAGCGTATGTCGTCGGTCGAGATCGACACCGTCATGCCGCAGGACCTGATCAATGCGAAGCCCGCGGCTGCCGCGGTGCGCGAGTTCTTCGGCTCGTCGCAGCTCAGCCAGTTCATGGACCAGACCAATCCGCTCTCGGAAGTCTCGCACAAGCGTCGCCTGTCGGCGCTCGGGCCTGGCGGTCTCACCCGTGAGCGCGCCGGCTTCGAAGTCCGTGACGTGCATCCGACCCACTATGGCCGTATCTGCCCGATCGAGACGCCGGAAGGCCCGAACATCGGCCTGATCAACAACCTCGCGACCTACGCCCACGTCAACAAGTACGGCTTCATTGAGACCCCGTACCGCAAGATCGTGGACGGCAAGGTGACGGACGACGTCGTCTACTTGTCGGCAATGGAAGAGGCCAAGCACTACGTCGCCCAGGCCAACGCCAAGCTGACCGCCAAGGGTGAGTTCGCCGACGACCTGGTCGTGGCTCGCCACGCCGGCGACAACGGTCTGACACCCAAAGAGACCATCGACCTGATGGACGTTTCGCCCAAGCAGGTCATCTCGGTCGCGGCTTCGCTGATCCCGTTCCTCGAGAACGACGACGCCAACCGCGCCCTGATGGGCTCGAACATGCAGAAGCAGGCCGTGCCGCTGCTGCGTGCCGAGGCGCCGTTCGTCGGCACCGGCATGGAAAAGATCGTCGCCCGTGACTCGGGCGCCGCGATCGTCGCCAAGCGCAAGGGCATCGTCGACCAGGTGGATGCGACCCGTATCGTTATCCGCGCCACCGAAGAGACCGATGCGTCGAAGTCCGGCGTCGACATCTACAACCTGATGAAGTTCCAGCGTTCGAACCAGTCGACCTGCATCAACCAGCGCCCGCTGGTGGTGGTGGGCGACCATGTCGACGCCGGCGACATCGTTGCCGATGGTCCCTCGACCGACCTGGGCGATCTGGCTCTCGGCCGCAACGTGCTCGTCGCGTTCATGCCGTGGAACGGCTACAACTTCGAAGACTCGATCCTGCTCAGCGAAAAGATCGCCATGCAGGACGTGTTCACCTCGATCCACATCGAGGAATACGAAGTGATGGCCCGCGACACCAAGCTTGGTCCCGAGGAAATCACCCGCGACATTCCGAACGTTTCGGAAGAAGCGCTGAAGAACCTCGACGAAGCCGGTATCGTCCACATCGGTGCGGAAGTCGCTGCCGGCGATATCCTCGTGGGCAAGATCACCCCGAAGGGCGAAAGCCCGATGACGCCGGAAGAGAAGCTCCTCCGCGCCATCTTCGGCGAGAAGGCCTCGGACGTCCGTGACACCTCGCTCCGCGTTCCGCCGGGCGATGCTGGTACCGTCGTTGAAGTGCGCGTGTTCAACCGCCACGGCATCGACAAGGACGAGCGCGCCATGGCCATCGAGCGCGAGGAAATCGAGCGCCTGGCCAAGGACCGTGACGACGAGCAGTCGATCCTCGACCGCAACGTCTATGCGCGCCTGAAGGAAATGCTGTTCGGCAAGACCGCGACCGCTGGCCCCAAGGGCTATGTCAACGGCACCAAGCTGAACGACGCGACCTTCGACGCCCAGCCGCGGTCCAAGTGGTGGCAGTTCGCCCTCGAGGACGACAAGGTGATGGCCGAGATGGAGGCCCTCCACGCTCAGTACGAGGAGAGCCGCAAGCTGCTCGAGCAGCGCTTCATCGACAAGGTCGACAAGCTGCAGCGCGGTGACGAACTTCCGCCGGGCGTGATGAAGATGGTCAAGGTCTTCGTGGCGACCAAGCGCAAGATCCAGCCGGGCGACAAGATGGCCGGCCGGCACGGCAACAAGGGTGTGGTTTCGCGTATCACCCCGATCGAAGACATGCCGTACCTCGAAGACGGTACGCACGTCGACATCGTGCTGAACCCGCTCGGCGTGCCGTCGCGCATGAACGTGGGCCAGATTCTCGAGACGCATCTTGGCTGGGCCGCGCGCGGCCTGGGTAAGAAGATCGACGAGATCATGAAGACCTACCAGCAGAAGGGCGACATGACGCCGCTCAAGAAGGAGATCAGCGCCCTCTACGAAGGCGACGAGTACGTCTCCCAGCTTGACGACGACAGCCTGCTCCGCCTCGGCGAGCATCTCTCCAAGGGCGTGCCGATCGCCACGCCGGTGTTCGACGGCGCCAAGGAGAGCGATATCGTCGAGCTGCTGACGCGGGCAGGGCTGAACTCCACCGGCCAGTCCATCGTCTTCGATGGCCGTACCGGTGAGCAGTTCGATCGCCGGGTGACCGTGGGCTACATCTATATGCTGAAGCTCCACCACCTCGTGGACGACAAGATCCACGCCCGCTCGATCGGCCCGTACTCGCTCGTTACCCAGCAGCCGCTGGGCGGCAAGGCGCAGTTCGGTGGCCAGCGCTTCGGCGAAATGGAGGTGTGGGCGCTCGAAGCGTACGGCGCCGCCTACACGCTGCAGGAAATGCTGACCATCAAGTCGGACGACGTTGCTGGTCGCACCAAGGTCTACGAGGCGATCGTCAGAGGCGACGACACCTTCGAGGCGGGCATCCCCGAGAGCTTCAACGTTCTCGTCAAGGAAATCCGCTCTCTCGGCCTCAATGTCGAGCTGGATACGTTTGAAGGCGATGCGCTGCCCCAGGGCGGCCCTGCCGACAACCAGCTCGCACCTCCTCAGAACGCGGCGGAATAAGGCTGCCGAGTTCAACCCACATTCACTTCGGACGCTTCCCGGCCCGAGCCGCCGGGGAGCTCCGATAAGAGGAGTCTACCGATGAACACTCATCACCACGTCATGGACCCGTTCAACCCGCAGGTCCCGGTTCAGATGTTCGATCAGATGAAGATCAGCATCGCGAGCCCGGAAAAGATCCTGAGCTGGTCCTACGGCGAGATCAAAAAGCCCGAGACCATCAACTATCGTACGTTCAAGCCTGAGCGCGACGGCCTGTTCTGCGCGCGCATCTTCGGGCCTGTGAAGGACTACGAGTGCCTGTGCGGCAAGTACAAGCGCATGAAGTTCAAGGGCGTCATCTGCGAGAAGTGCGGTGTCGAAGTCACCCTGAGCCGCGTCCGTCGCGAGCGCATGGGCCACATCGAGCTCGCCGCCCCGGTTGCCCATATCTGGTTCCTCAAGTCGCTGCCGTCGCGTATCGCGCTGCTGCTCGACATGACGCTGAAGGATATCGAGCGCATCCTGTACTTCGAGCAGTACGTTGTGCTGGACCCCGGCCTGACCCCGTTCGGCGTGAACGAGTTGGTCACCGAGGAGCAGTATATCGACGCCCAGGACCAGTATGGTGCCGACAGCTTCACCGCCAAGATCGGCGCCGAGGCCATCCGTGACCTGCTGCTCTCGCTCGACCTCGAGAAGATCGCCGCGGACCTCCGCGTCGAGATCGCCGAGGCGACCACTGAGCTCAAGCCCAAGAAGCTGGCCAAGCGCCTGAAGATCGTCGAGCAGTTCATCGTCTCGGGCAACAAGCCCGAGTGGATGATCATGACCGTCATCCCGGTCATCCCGCCCGAGCTCCGCCCGCTGGTCCCGCTGGATGGCGGCCGCTTCGCCACGTCCGATCTCAACGACCTCTACCGTCGTGTGATCAACCGTAACAACCGCCTGAAGCGGCTTATCGAACTGCGGGCGCCCGATATCATCATCCGCAACGAGAAGCGCATGCTTCAGGAAGCGGTCGATGCGCTGTTCGACAACGGCCGCCGTGGCCGCACCATCACCGGTGCGAACAAGCGTCCGCTGAAGTCGCTCTCCGATATGCTCAAGGGCAAGCAGGGCCGGTTTCGCCAGAACCTGCTCGGCAAGCGCGTGGACTATTCCGGCCGTTCGGTGATCACCGTGGGTCCGGAGCTCAAGCTCCACCAGTGCGGCCTGCCCAAGAAGATGGCGCTCGAGCTGTTCAAGCCCTTCATCTACTCGCGCCTTGAGGCCAAGGGCCTCTCGTCGACGGTGAAGCAGGCCAAGAAGCTGGTCGAGAAGGAAAAGCCCGAGGTCTGGGATATCCTCGATGAAGTGATCCGCGAGCACCCGGTTCTCCTGAACCGCGCTCCGACCCTTCACCGTCTGGGCATCCAGGCGTTCGAGCCGCACCTGATCGAAGGCAAGGCTATCCAGCTGCACCCGCTCGTCTGCGCGGCGTTCAACGCCGACTTCGACGGCGACCAGATGGCCGTGCACGTGCCGCTCTCGCTCGAGGCGCAGCTCGAAGCCCGTGTGCTGATGATGTCGACCAACAACATTCTGCACCCGGCCAACGGCCAGCCGATCATCGTGCCGAGCCAGGACATCGTGCTGGGCCTCTACCACCTCTCCCTGATGAACGAGGGTGAGCCGGGGCAGGGCATGGCGTTCTCGGACATGGGCGAGCTGGAGCACGCGCTGGCTTCCGGCGTCGTCACCATGCACACCAAGATCAAGGGGCGCGTCGACGTCTATGATCTGGAAGGCAACCGCACGACCGAGATCGTCGAGACCACGCCGGGCCGCATGTTGCTGGGCAAGCTCCTGCCCAAGCATCCGGCGGTGCCGTATGCGACGGCCAACCAGCTGATGACCAAGAAGATGATCTCCAAGATGATCGACACCGTGTATCGCGGTTGCGGTCAGAAGGAGACGGTCATCTTCTGCGACCGCATCATGGATATGGGGTTCAAGCACGCTGCCCGCGCCGGCATCTCGTTCGGCAAGGACGACATGGTTATCCCGGCCTCGAAGTACAAAATCGTCGAGGACACGCGTAAGCAGGTCGAAGAGTTCGAGCAGCAGTACAATGACGGCCTGATCACTCAGGGCGAGAAGTACAACAAGGTGGTCGACGCCTGGGCCAAGTGCGGTGACAAGGTCGCCGAAGAGATGATGAAGGGCATTGCTGCCGTTCAGTTCGACAAGGAGACGGGTCGTCAGAAGCCGATCAACTCGGTTTACATGATGAGCCACTCCGGTGCGCGCGGTTCGCCGGCGCAGATGAAGCAGCTCGCCGGTATGCGCGGCCTGATGGCGCGTCCGGATGGCTCGATCATCGAGACCCCGATCACGGCCAACTTCAAGGAAGGCCTGAACGTTCTCGAGTACTTCAACTCGACCCACGGTGCTCGTAAGGGCCTCGCGGACACCGCGCTGAAGACCGCGAACTCGGGTTACCTGACCCGTCGTCTCGTCGACGTGGCGCAGGACTCGATCATCACCGAGCTCGATTGCGGTACCGAACGCGGCCTCACCATGGAGCCGATCGTCGATGCCGGCCAGGTCGTGGCTTCGCTGGGCCAGCGCATTCTCGGCCGCACCGCGGCTGACGATGTGGTGAACCCGGAGAACGGCGACGTCATCGTTCCCAAGGGCACGCTGCTCACCGAAAAGGACGTGGAGCTCATCGAGAGCTACAAGGTCCAGTCGATGCGCATCCGTTCGCCGCTGACCTGCGATCTCCGCCAGGGCTGCTGCGCCGCGTGCTATGGTCGCGACCTCGCTCGCGGTACGCCGGTCAACATCGGTGAAGCTGTCGGCGTTATCGCCGCTCAGTCGATCGGTGAGCCGGGCACCCAGCTGACCATGCGTACGTTCCACATCGGTGGCACCGCGCAGGTGGTTGACTCGTCCTATCTCGAGGCTGGCGCCGAGGGTAAGGTCGAGATCCGCAACCGCAATGTCGCCAAGGTCGAGGGCGGCCAGCTGGTCGCCATGGGCCGTAACGTGACCATCGCCATCCTCGATCCCGAGGGCAAGGACCGCGCCACGCACCGCGTGACGTACGGCGCCAAGCTCCGTGTCGATGACGGCGCCGAGGTCAAGCGCGGCCAGCGTATCGCCGAATGGGATCCCTACACCCGTCCGGTGCTGGCCGAAGTCGATGGCGAAGTCGGCTTCGAGGATCTGGTCGACGGTGCATCGGTGACGGAAAACACCGACGAGACCACCGGCTTCACCAAGCGCGTCGTGGCTGACTGGCGGACCAGCCAGCGCAGCGACGGCCTGAAGCCGGCGATCACGATCAAGCGTGGCGACGCCGTCGTCAAACTGGATCGCGGCGGTGAAGCCCGGTACCTGCTCTCGGTCGACGCGGTCATCGCGGTCGAGCCGGGCGAGAAGGTGTCGCCGGGTGACGTTCTGGCCCGTATTCCGCTGGAAAGCGCCAAGACCAAGGACATCACCGGCGGTCTGCCGCGTGTGGCCGAGCTGTTCGAGGCCCGTCGTCCCAAGGATCACGCGATCATCGCGGAGATCACCGGCACGATCAAATTCGGTCGCGACTACAAGAACAAGCGCCGGATCATCATCGAGGCCTCGGAAGAGGGCGCCGAGCCCGTCGAGTACCTGATCCCGAAGGGCAAGCCGTTCCACCTCCAGGAAGGCGACACCATCGAGAAGGGTGAGTACATCCTCGACGGCAACCCGGCACCGCACGACATCCTGGCGATCAAGGGCGTGGAAGAGCTTGCTCGTTACCTCGTCAACGAGATCCAGGAAGTCTACCGGCTGCAGGGCGTGCTGATCAACGACAAGCACATCGAGGTGATCGTTCGCCAGATGCTGCAGAAGGTCGAGATCGTGAACCCGGGCGACAGCGGCATGCTCAAGGACGAGCAGCTCGACAAGCTGGACTTCGACGAGCTCAACGACCAGCTGGTTGCCGACGGCAAGAAGCCGGCGACGGCCAACCCGGTGCTGCTTGGCATCACCAAGGCGTCGCTGCAGACCCGCTCGTTCGTGTCGGCCGCGTCCTTCCAGGAAACCACCCGCGTCCTCACCGAGGCGGCAGTTTCCGGCAAGGCCGACCTGCTCGAAGGTCTCAAGGAGAACGTCATCGTCGGCCGCCTGATCCCGGCCGGTACCGGTGCGGGTATCAGCAAGGCCAAGGCGATCGCCACTCGTCGCGACGACATGATCCTCGACGAGCGTCGCCGCCAGGCCGAGACCGCCGCCATCCCGGCGCCGACCCCGACCCCGGTGGAGCCGGCCGAGTAATCGGCAGGACATCGCAGAACTTCGAAAGGGCCCTCCGGGGCCCTTTCTTTTTTCTGGCAGCAGGAAACTGCCGACAACCGCGCCGGCGACGTGGACAAACGCCGATCGCTGCATGACATGCTGCGGCCATCGTCGTTCGTCCGCGATTCAGCGTGTCAGCCGGGCGGCGACTTGAGCACCAGGAGATACAATGCGTATTCCGCCGCTTGCCATCGCCGTCGCCGTGATCGCCGTCGTCGCTGTCATCCTGTTCGGCTCCTGGTACCAGATCGACCAGGGTGAAGAGGGCGTGGTGCTCCGCAACGGGGCGGTCACCGGCACGGTTGGACCGGGCCTCCACTTCAAGCTGCCGATCGTCGACGAGGTGAAGGAGGTGTCGCTGCAGTCCCACACCAAGACCTTCGAGTCGATGGAGTCCTACAGCCGCGACCAGCAGCCGGCGCAGATCCGGCTGTCGGTGAGCTATCACGTCATTCCGGGCAGCGGCGCTGAGGTCTATGCCGAGTATGGTGGCGTCGACAATATGATCGCCCGGCTGGTCGAGCCGCGCGTGCCGGCATTGTTCAAGAACGTCTTCGGCCAGTACGACGCGCTGGGTGTCATCCAGCAGCGTGCCAAACTCAACCTCGATGCGCTCGCCGCCCTGCAGGCCGGCATCGGCGACCCGATCATGGTGGAGAGCGTGCAGGTCGAGGACATCAAGTTCTCCGCTGCCTACGAGAACTCCATCGAGCAGAAGCAGCTCGCCACCGTCGAAGTGCAGAAGCGGCAGCAGGAACTGGCCCAGCAGGAAGTGCAGGCCAAGATCACCGTCACCCAGGCTCAGGCGGAAGCGGACTCGGTCGTCGCCACGGCCACCGCCAATGCTCAGGCCGTGCGACTTGCCGCGGAGGCCGAGGCCTACTCGATCGAGATCAAGGGCCGGGCCGAGGCAACGGCGATCGACCAGCGCGGGCAGGCGCTGAAGGACCACCCGGGTGTCGTGGCGCTCGTCCAGGCCGAAAAGTGGGACGGTGTCCTGCCATCGGTGATGCCGCCCGGCGGCACGGTGCCGTTCCTCAACCTGACGCCCACGCCCACGATACCCTGAGCTCGCGTGCTCCCTACTAACGAAAGGGCCCTCGAGGGCCCTTTCTCATTTCCGTCATCGCTCCGACGCAAATCTGCAACCGCGCTGTGAGGCAAGCGACACACGGCATCAGTACCTGAGGCGCGCAACCCAAAGGAGCATCTCATGTTGCGCAAAGCCCTTATCGCCGGCGTCAGCCTTGTCGCGCTCGCCAGCGCCGCCATTGCCCAGGATGTCGCGCCCAGGCAGTTCGACGCTGTGCTGAAAGCGCATGCCGAGCTGCCGGCCCAGTCCTTCACTCCGGCGCCGGCAGATGCCCCGGCCTACTTCAACCTTTCCGGCCGCTTCACCAATGGTGCGAAGACCGAGGCGCTTTACTCGATCTACGACCAGAAGACCGGGCTGTCTCGACCCTATGCCGGGCAGGCGATCCAGGGGTTTTCGGGTATCCGCTCACTCGGCGGCGACCGTTTCCTGGTGCTGACCGACAATGGCTTCGGCTCCAAGCTCACGTCGACCGACTCGCTGCTGATGTTCCACGAGCTGAAGCTCGACTGGGCCAACGGCCGGGTAGGGGTGACGAACACCACCTTCCTCAAGGACCCGAACGGCGTTGTGCCGTTCCGCATCGTCAACGAAGCCACCAAGGAGCGCTATCTCACGGGCTCCGACTTCGACATCGAGTCGATCCAGCCGGTCGGCGACACCTATTGGCTCGGCGACGAGTTCGGCCCCTGGCTGATCAACGTCGCCGCCGACGGCACGGTGCTCAAGGTCGTTGCCACCAAGATCGGCGATGTCGACTACAAGTCGCCGGACAACCAGACGGTCGTCACCCCCAATCCGGGCACCCCGCTCGCCGGCGTCAACACCCAGCGTTCCGGTGGCTATGAGGGCATGGCCCAGTCGGCCGACGGCAAGACGCTCTACCCGCTGCTCGAAAAGACCTTCTTCGACGAGACGGCCGGCGCGGCGGAACTGGTCGACGGCAAGCCGGCGATCCGCATGCTGGAGTTCCACCTCGACAGCAACAGCTGGGGCGAGCAGGTCCGCTACTACCCGCTGGAGGACGCTGCGAACTCGATCGGCGACTTCAACATGATCGACGATCACCGCGCCCTGATCATCGAGCGCGACCAGGGCTCGGGTGGCGCCTGGGCCGACAAGCCGGCCAAGCTGAAGCGTATCTATCTGGTCGATCTCAACAAGACCGATGCCAATGGCGTGCTGCACAAGCTCGCCTATATCGACCTGCTCGCCATCAAGGACCCGAACGGCGTCGCCCCGCGCGGCACCGAGAGCGGCGTCTTCACCTTCCCGTTCGAGACCATCGAGGATGTCGACCTGGTCGATCCGACCACCATCGTCGTCGCCAACGACAACAACTATCCTTACTCGGTGGGCCGTCAGCAGGGCCGGGCCGACGACAACGAGTTCATGCTGCTCGACGTCGCCGACTTCCTGAAGGCCGAGTAAGGCCCAGCCAGAACCGGAAGGGGCCGATACCGGCCCCTTCCTTTTGCCTGGTCCAGGTGTCATGCAGTCGTCATACGTCGCGGCGTAGAAGCCGACCGGACAAGCGGAGACCGCCGATGAGTGCCGAACTGTGGGGCAGGGTGGATGACTACATCGTCGACCGGCTGGTCGATGAGGATGCAGCACTGGCCGATGCGCTGCAGGCCAACGCGGCCAGCGGGTTGCGGCCGATCGATGTGTCGGCGGCGCAAGGCAAGTTCCTGCACCTCCTGGTACGGATGAGCGGGGCGAGGCGCGTCCTTGAGGTTGGCACGCTCGGTGCCTACTCGACCATCTGGATGGCCAAGGCGCTGCCGGCCGGCGGCTCGATCATCACACTGGAATACGAGCCGCACCATGCCGAGGTGGCCCGCCGGAACATTGCGCGCGCGGGGTATGCCGAGCGGATCGAGGTTCGCGTCGGCGCCGCGGCGGAGACGCTGCCGCTGCTGGCCGCCGAGCAACCCGAACCGTTCGACTTCGTCTTCATCGATGCCGACAAGCCGAGCAACACCGTCTACCTCGATTGGGCCATCAAGCTCGGCCGGCCGGGTACGGTGATCGTGCTCGACAATGTGGTGCGGGATGGCCAGGTGGCCAATGCGGAGAGCCGCGACCCCAACGTGCTGGGCAGCCGCGGTGCGTTCGAGTTGATCGCCGCCAACCCCCGGCTCTCGGCCACGGCGCTGCAGACGGTCGGCGCCAAGGGCTATGACGGCTTCGCGGTGATGATCCTCGACTGAAGCCCGAGGAACAGGCGGAGCTCAGGGAGCCGGCTTGTAGCCGACATACTCGGTGTACTGCTCGAGCAGCACCGACCACACCCCGAACGCGGCGTCGAGGTTCTCGCGGGTCACTCCGTACTCGAGGTTCACGTCATACTCGATCGCCGCGTCGAGATCGGCATCGAGATAGGCGTTGCCGAAGCGCTTGTCGCGATTCCAGGCGTTGAGCGCGTCCATGGTCGGCTTGATGTTGGCAAAGCCCGCGTAGAAGTTGATGTCCTCGCACGCCGCCTGGTCGGTGCAGTTCATGAAGAACACGTAATACGGCACACCCTTGATGTTGCCGGCGATGCGCGGGTTGCCGTCACCCTGGTTCTCGAGCGTCGCCGCGCCGTAGCCGCGGGCGATCGTCACAATCTCGTCGACCTTGGAGCCATCGACAACGCTTTGCCCGAGCGCCGATGTCGCGGCGAGGGTCCCCAGCGTAACGGTGGCCAAGAGGCGTCCCAGCTTCATCGATTGCTCTCCAACTTGGCTCCGGTGTCGCGCCGACTGTTACACCTTTGTCCCAAAGGGGCCAATGCAGGGCAGGGGACGCTGCCCCCCGATTCCCGAAAATCGAGGAAAACTGCATCGACGATCTGGCGCCAGCCATGCGCTCGCGGCAGATTAGCTCTGCCCTCCGACCCCATCCTGCCCGTGGATGGAAATTCCCCGGATTTCCGGCAGCGTGAGCATCACGTTCCGCTGCAAAGAATCCTTGACGGGGGGACTCACTGACCATATAGAGGCGCAACCTTAGCGGTCGGTCGTGAAGTTCACGCGGGTATCTGCCACCTTGTGCGGGCATCCAGGAACTTCAAACACATCGCCAAAGGCAAGAGACGACGACAAATCTTCGTGCGCATGAACGCCTGGCCAACGCCGGGCGGTCCGCTGCAATGAGAGGCGCTGCTGCCCCGTTAGGGGTGGAATTGGCGCCCTATTGGTTTGTCATCGTCTTTCGCAACGAACTTCGGACCGATGGAAAGAGCGCAATGCCGACCATTAATCAGTTGATCCGCAAGCCTCGGGTATCCAAGCCCAAGCGGAACAAAGTACCGGCGATGGAAGCAAACCCGCAGAAGCGCGGCGTGTGCTCTCGCGTTTATACGACGACCCCGAAGAAGCCGAACTCGGCTCTTCGCAAGGTTGCGAAGGTCCGTCTGACCACTTCGCGTGAAGTCATTTCCTATATCCCCGGCGAAGGCCACAACCTGCAGGAACACTCCGTGGTGCTGATCCGCGGCGGTCGTGTTCGCGATCTGCCGGGCGTTCGCTACCACGTGCTGCGCGGCGTCCTCGACACCCAGTCGGTGAAGGATCGCAAGCAGCGCCGTTCGAAGTACGGCGCGAAGCGGCCGAAGTAAGGAGCATTCCAGATGTCCCGTCGTCACTCCGCTGAAAAGCGCGTCGTCAATCCCGATCCGAAGTTCGGCGATCTCGTTGTCTCCAAGTTCATGAACTCGCTCATGAAGGACGGCAAGAAGTCGGCTGCCGAGTCGATCGTCTATGGCGCCTTTGACATCGTACAGACCAAGCTGAAGCAGGATCCGATCGGCGTGTTCCACACCGCCCTCGACAACATCCGCCCGGCCGTCGAAGTCCGTTCGCGCCGCGTCGGTGGTGCGACCTACCAGGTTCCGGTCGAGGTTCGTACGGACCGTCAGCAGGCCCTGGCCATTCGTTGGCTCATCGAGTCGGCCCGCAAGCGTGGCGAGCACACCATGAAGGAGCGCCTGTCGGGCGAGCTCATGGATGCCGTCAACGGCCGCGGCCAGGCCGTCAAGAAACGCGAAGACACGCACCGTATGGCTGACGCCAACCGTGCCTTCTCGCATTACCGCTGGTAACGGAAGGCTCGCTCAGATGGCCCGCGAATACCCGATCAATCACTATCGTAACTTCGGCATCATGGCTCACATTGATGCTGGCAAGACGACCACGACCGAGCGTGTTCTCTACTACACCGGCAAGTCCCATAAGATCGGCGAAGTCCACGACGGCGCCGCGACCATGGACTGGATGGAGCAGGAGCAGGAGCGCGGCATCACCATCACGTCCGCCGCGACCACCACGTTCTGGAAGGGCCGTGACGGCACCCAGTACCGCTTCAACATCATCGACACCCCCGGCCACGTTGACTTCACCATTGAAGTCGAGCGTTCGCTCCGCGTGCTCGACGGCGCCATCGCGCTGCTCGATGGCAACCAGGGCGTCGAGCCGCAGACGGAAACCGTCTGGCGCCAGGCCGACAAGTACAACGTTCCGCGTCTGATCTTCGTCAACAAGATGGACAAGATCGGTGCCGATTTCTATTTCTGCCTCGATACGCTGGACAAGCGCCTCGGCATCAAGCCGGTCGTCATGCAGCTGCCGATCGGTGCCGAAAGCGACTTCCGTGGCGTTGTCGACCTGATCGAAATGAATGCGCTCGTCTGGCGCAACGAAGAGCTGGGCGCCCAGTGGGACGTCGTCGAGATCCCCGAGGACCTCAAGGCCAAGGCCGCTGAGTACCGCGAGAAGATGATCGAGACCGCCGTCGAGATGGACGATGCGGCCACCGAAGCTTACCTGAACGGCGAAATGCCGGATAACGACACGCTGCGCCGGCTGATCCGCAAGGGCACCTGCGAAGTGAAGCTTTATCCGGTGTTCTGTGGCTCGGCCTTCAAGAACAAGGGCGTGCAGCCGCTGCTGGATGGCGTTATCGACTTCCTGCCGGCTCCGACCGACATTCCTGCGATCCAGGGCATCGACGTCAAGACCGAGGCTCCGATCGAGCGTCACGCCTCTGACGCCGAGCCGCTGTCGATGCTGGCCTTCAAGATCGCCAACGACCCGCACATGGGCTCGCTGACCTTCTGCCGCATCTACTCGGGTCACCTCGAGGCCGGCGCCATGCTGGAAAACACGGTCAAGGAAAAGCGCGAGCGCGTTGGCCGCATGTTCCAGATGCACGCCAACAGCCGTGAGCAGATCAACGAAGCCTACGCCGGCGACATCGTCGCCATCGTTGGCCTCAAGGACACCACGACCGGCGACACGCTGTCTGATCCGAACAACCGGGTCATTCTCGAGCGCATGGAATTCCCGGAGCCGGTTATCGACATCGCCGTCGAGCCGAAGTCCAAGGCCGACCAGGAAAAGATGGGCCTCGCGCTCGCTCGCCTGGCTGCCGAGGATCCGTCGTTCCGCGTCAAGACCGACGAAGAATCCGGCCAGACCATCATCTCGGGCATGGGCGAACTGCACCTCGACATTCTCGTCGATCGCATGCGCCGCGAGTTCAAGGTGGAAGCCAATATCGGCGCGCCGCAGGTGGCGTACCGCGAGGCGATCACCCGCACGGTCGAGCACGACTACACCCACAAGAAGCAGTCGGGTGGTTCGGGCCAGTTCGCGCGCATCAAGTTCCGCATCGAGCCGAATGAGCCGGGCAAGGGTTTCGAGTTCGTCTCGGAAGTCGTCGGCGGCAACGTGCCGAAGGAATATGTGCCGGGCGTGCAGAAGGGCGTGGCTTCCGTCATGGGTTCGGGTCCGATCATCGGCTTCCCGATCGTCGACGTGAAGTTCGCACTGACCGACGGCGCCTACCACGACGTCGACTCCTCGGTCCTCGCCTTCGAAATCGCCGGCCGCGCGGGTTTCCGTGAAGCCATCGAGAAGGCCGCACCGAAGATCCTCGAGCCGATCATGCGGGTTGAAGTTCTGACCCCGGAAGACTATGTGGGCGACGTCATCGGTGATCTGAATTCACGTCGCGGCCAGATCCGCGGCACTGAAGCCCGCGGTATCGCGCAGGTGATCGACGCCATGGTGCCTCTTGCCAACATGTTTGGCTACGTGAACTCGCTCCGCTCGATGAGCCAGGGGCGCGCTCAGTACACCATGACTTTCGACCACTATGAGCAGGTTCCGCAGGCGGTCGCCACCGAAGTCCAGGCAAAGTACGCTTAACGTTTACCCGCTAAGCAAGCGCTTGAATTAAAACTGAAAACTCACGTCGGCTGTTGGCTGACGCATACGGAGAGAAGCGATGGGCAAGGAAAAGTTTTCCCGCAATAAGCCTCACTGCAACATCGGCACCATCGGTCACGTCGACCATGGCAAGACCTCGCTGACCGCAGCGATCACCAAGGTTTTGGCTGAGACCGGTGGCGCGACCTTCAAGGCGTACGACCAGATCGACGCAGCGCCGGAAGAGAAGGCGCGCGGCATCACGATCAACACCGCCCACGTCGAGTACGAGACGACCAACCGTCACTACGCTCACGTCGACTGCCCGGGCCACGCCGACTATGTGAAGAACATGATCACCGGCGCTGCCCAGATGGACGGCGCGATCCTGGTCGTGTCGGCTGCCGACGGCCCGATGCCGCAGACCCGCGAGCACATCCTGCTCGCCCGTCAGGTCGGTGTGCCGGCGCTCGTCGTGTTCCTGAACAAGTGCGACATGGTCGATGATCCGGAGCTCCTCGAGCTCGTGGAACTCGAAGTTCGCGAGCTGCTGTCGTCCTACGAATTCCCGGGCGACGACGTTCCGATCATCAAGGGCTCGGCCACCGAAGCTCTGAACGACGGCAACAAGGAGCTCGGCCATGACGCCGTGCTCAAGCTGATGGCCGCCGTTGACGAGTACATCCCGCAGCCGGCTCGTCCGATCGACCAGCCGTTCCTGATGCCGATCGAAGACGTGTTCTCGATCTCCGGCCGTGGCACCGTGGTGACCGGCCGTGTCGAGCGCGGCATCGTGAAGGTGGGTGAGGAAGTCGAGATCGTCGGCATCAAGGCGACGCAGAAGACGACCGTGACCGGCGTTGAAATGTTCCGCAAGCTGCTCGATCAGGGCCAGGCTGGCGACAACATCGGCGCGCTGATCCGTGGTATCGACCGCACTCAGGTCGAGCGCGGCCAGGTGCTCTGCAAGCCCGGTTCCGTGACCCCGCACACCGATTTCGTGGCTGAGGCTTATATCCTCACCAAGGAAGAGGGTGGCCGTCACACGCCGTTCTTCGCCAACTACCGTCCGCAGTTCTACTTCCGCACCACCGATGTGACCGGCGTCGTTACGCTGCCGGAAGGCACCGAGATGGTAATGCCGGGCGACAACGTGAATATTTCGGTCCAGCTGATCGTGCCGATCGCCATGGAAGAGAAGCTCCGCTTCGCTATCCGTGAGGGTGGCCGTACCGTCGGTTCGGGCGTCGTCGCCAAGATCCTGAAATAAGACCTGGTAATCCAGGGCGCGGCGCGCCGCTACAAACAGCGCGCCGCGTTCCATTTTTCGCTGGGAAAGCAAGATGAACGGTCAAAACATTCGCATCCGGCTCAAAGCCTTTGACCACCGTGTGCTCGACACCTCCACTCGGGAGATCGTCAACACGGCCAAGCGTACGGGTGCGCAGGTGCGCGGGCCGATCCCGCTGCCCACACAGATTGAGAAGTTTACGGTCAACCGCTCGCCGCACATCGACAAGAAGTCGCGCGAGCAGTTCGAGATCCGGACCCACAAGCGTCTTCTGGACATCGTGGATCCGACCCCGCAGACCGTCGATGCTCTGATGAAGCTCGATCTCGCCGCCGGCGTCGACGTCGAAATCAAGCTCTGAGTGACTGAGTTTTCGCGCTGACCATCCAAAGGGTCCTCTTGGACACAATGACCCGGTCAAGCGCCAAAGAGAGAAGGTAACAACCGATGCGTTCTGGTTTGATCGCACAGAAGCTGGGCATGACCCGCCTGTTCTTGGATGATGGCACACACGTCCCCGTGACCGTGCTCGACCTCAAGAATTGCCAGGTGGTTGGCCAGCGCACGCAGGAGAAGGACGGTTACACCGCCCTCCAGCTCGGCGCGGGCACTGTCAAGGCAAAGAATGTCACCAAGGCGGAGCGCGGCCAGTTCGCCGTCGCCAAGGTCGAGCCCAAGCGTCAGGTAACTGAGTTTCGTGTCGATCCTGCGAACCTCATCGAAGTTGGCGCCACCATGCAGGCGGACCACTTTGTCGAAGGTCAGCTGGTCGACGTGACCGGTACCTCGATCGGTAAGGGTTTCGCCGGCGGCATGAAGCGCTGGAACTTCGGCGGCCTGCGTGCCACGCACGGTGTGTCCGTGTCGCACCGTTCGCACGGTTCGACCGGGCAGCGCCAGGACCCCGGTAAGGTGTTCAAGGGCAAGAAGATGGCCGGCCACATGGGCGACCGTCGCGTCACTACCCAGAACCTGAAGGTCGTGCGCACCGATGTGGAGCGCGGGCTGATCATGGTCGAGGGCGCTGTCCCGGGTGCCAAGGGCGCCTGGATCCAGATCAAGGACGCGGTCAAGAAGGCCGCTCCGAAGGGCGCTGCTGTGCCCGGTTCGTTCAAGGCGGCTGTCGCAGCCGTGGCCGAGGAGGCGAAATAATGGAACTCCAGGTCACTACTCTGGACGGCAAGGCCGACGGTTCGGTCACCCTGAAGGACGAGATCTTCGGTCTTGAAGTCCGTCAGGACATCCTGCACCGCATGGTCCGTTACCAGCAGCTCAAGGCGATGGCCGGCACCCACAAGGTGAAGCACCGCTCGGAGATCGCGTACACTTCGAAGAAGTCGATCAAGCAGAAGGGCTCGGGCGGCGCCCGTCACGGCGCCAAGTCTGCTCCGCAGTTCCGCGGCGGCGGCCGGGCCTTTGGCCCCGAGCCCCGCAGCCATGCGATCGAGCTGCCCAAGAAGGTCCGCGCCCTGGCGCTGAAGCATGCGCTTTCGGCCAAGGCCAAGGCTGGCGAACTGGTCATCGTTCCGACCGTCGCCACCAAGGAGCCCAAGACCGCCCAGCTGGTTGCCAAGTTCGGCAAGCTGGAATGGTCGAGTGCTCTGATCATCGACGGCGCCGAGGTGGACAAGAATTTCGCCAACGCGGCCCGCAACATTCCGCAGATCGACGTGCTGCCGGTGCAGGGGATCAATGTCGCTGACATTCTCCGTCGCCATAAGCTCGTTCTGACCAAAGCAGCGCTCGAAGCGCTCGAGGCCCGGTTCGCATGAGCAAGTTCAGCAACTACGACGTGATCCGTAACCCGGTCGTCACCGAAAAGTCGACGATGGCGTCCGAGCACAGCCAGGTCGTCTTCGACGTCGCGATCGATGCCACCAAGGCCGACATCAAAGCCGCCGTCGAGGCGCTCTTTTCGGTCAAGGTCAAGGCGGTCAACACCCTGGTCCGCAAGGGCAAGGTGAAGCGTTTCCGGCAGGAACTTGGCACCCGTAAGGATGTCAAGAAGGCCATTGTCACCCTGGCCGATGGCCAGTCGATCGATATTTCGACCGGCATCTGAGGGGAGAGAGAAGAATGGGTCTAAAAACTTACAATCCGACCTCCCCGGGCCGCCGCCAGCTCATCACGACCGATCGGTCGGAGCTGTGGAAGGGCAAGCCGGTCAAGTCGCTGACCGAAGGTCTGAACCAGTCTGGCGGTCGTAACAACGCCGGCCGTATCACCGCGTACCATCGCGGCGGCGGTCACAAGCGTTCGTACCGTATCGTCGACTTCCGTCGCGTGCGCTTCGAAGAGACGGCGACCGTCGAGCGGCTGGAATATGATCCCAACCGCACCGCCTGGATCGCGCTGATCAAGTACGCGGACGGCGAGCTCGCCTACATCATCGCGCCGCAGCGTCTGTCTGCCGGCGACAAGGTGATCTCGACGCTCGGCACCGCCGACGTGAAGCCGGGCAACGCCATGCCGCTCGAGCGCATGCCGGTCGGCACCATCGTCCACAACGTCGAGATGAAGCCCCGCAAGGGCGGTCAGATCGCCCGTTCGGCCGGTGCCTATGCGCAGTATGTCGGCCGCGACGCCGGTTGGGCGATCCTTCGCCTCAACTCTGGCGAGCAGCGCCGGGTCCACGGTTCGTGCCTCGCCACTGTCGGCGCGGTGTCGAACCAGGATCACTCGAACACGTCGATCGGCAAGGCCGGTCGTAATCGCTGGCTCGGCCGCAAGCCGGTCAACCGCGGTGTGACCATGAACCCGGTCGATCACCCGCATGGTGGTGGTGAAGGCCGTACCTCTGGTGGCCGTCACCCGGTGACCCCGTGGGGCAAGCCGACCAAGGGTAAGAAGACCCGCAGCAACAAGTCGACGGACAAGTTTATCGTCCGCTCGCGTCACGTGAAGAAGGGCCGCTAAGCCATGTCGCGTTCAGTCTGGAAAGGCCCGTTCGTCGACGGCTATCTGCTCAAGAAGGCAGAGACCAGCCGTGCGAGCGGCCGCAACGAAGTCATCAAGATCTGGAGCCGTCGTTCCACGATCCTGCCGCAGTTCGTCGGTCTCACCTTCGGCGTGCACAACGGCCACAAGCATGTGCCGGTGAACGTCCAGGAAGAGATGATCGGCCACAAGTTTGGCGAGTTCGCTCCGACCCGTACGTACTACGGTCACGCGGCCGACAAGAAGGCCAAGAGGAAGTAACATGGGCAAGCCGAAAACTCAGCGGTCGCTCAAGGACAACGAGGCCAAGGCGGTTCTCCGCATGCTTCGTACCTCGGGCATCAAGCTCAACCTCGTGGCTGCGATGATCCGCGGCAAGAAGGTCGACAAGGCTCTCGCCGAGCTGACCTTCTCGCGCAAGCGCATTGCCGGCTCGGTCAAGAAGACGCTCGAGAGCGCCATCGCGAACGCCGAGAACAACCACGGCCTCGACCCGGACAGCCTGGTCGTTGCCGAGTGCTATGTCGGTGACTCCCTGGTGATGAAGCGCTTCATGGCCCGTGGCCGTGGTCACGCTGCCCGCATGGAGCGCCCGTTCTCGAACCTCACCATTGTGGTTCGCCAAGTTGAGGAGACCGCATAATGGGTCAGAAGATCAACCCGATCGGTCTGCGCCTCGGCATCAACCGCACCTGGGACTCGCGTTGGTACGCGAACAAGGGTGAGTACGGTTCGCTGCTCCAGGAAGACCTGAAGATCCGTGAGACGCTGCTTGAAGACCTGAAGCAGGCTGCGGTCTCGAAGATCGTCATCGAGCGTCCGCACCGCAAGTGCCGCGTGTCGATCCACACTGCCCGCCCGGGCATCGTGATCGGCAAGAAGGGCGCTGACATCGACAAGATCCGCGCCAAGGTGAAGAAGTTCACCGACAGCGAAGTGCACATCAACATCGTTGAAGTGCGCAAGCCGGAGACCGATGCCAACCTCGTGGCTCAGGGCATTGCCCAGCAGCTCGAGCGTCGCGTGGCGTTCCGCCGTGCGATGAAGCGTGCAGTGCAGACGGCGATCCGCATGGGCGCCGGCGGCATCCGGGTGAACGTGGGCGGCCGTCTCGGCGGCGCCGACATCGCTCGCACCGAGTGGTACCGCGAAGGTCGCGTGCCGCTGCACACGCTGCGCGCCGACATCGACTACGGCACGGCCGAGGCGAAGACCACCTACGGCATCATCGGCATCAAGGTGTGGGTCTTCAAGGGCGAAGTCCTTGAGCACGATCCGTCCGCTCACGAGCGTCGCGCCACTGAAGGCGGCGGTTCGAACGAGGGTGGTCAGCGTCGCGAGCGTTCCGATCGGGACGATCGTGGTGAGCGCGGCGATCGCCGCGATCGCGCGCCGGCGAACTGAGAAGGCATAGACAAAAATGCTGCAACCAAAACGTACCAAGTTCCGCAAGGCGCATAAGGGCCGCATCCATGGCAATGCCAAGGGTGGCACGGAGTTGGCTTTCGGTCAGTTCGGCCTGAAGTCCCAGGAGCCCGAGCGCGTTACGGCTCGCCAGATCGAGGCGGCTCGCCGCGCGATCACCCGCGAGATGAAGCGCGCCGGCCGCGTCTGGATCCGTATCTTCCCGGACCTGCCGGTTTCCAAGAAGCCGACCGAAGTCCGCATGGGTAAGGGCAAGGGTTCGGTGGAATTCTGGGCGGCTCGCGTCAAGCCCGGTCGCATCCTGTTCGAAATCGACGGCGTCCCCGAGGACGTCGCCAAGGAAGCCCTGCGCCTCGGCGCGATGAAGCTTCCGATCATCACGCGGGTCGTCACCCGCATTGCGGATTGATCGCCATGGCACGTGCACCCAAGAAAAAAGTTGAGGCCAAGAGCGCCAACGGCGCCGCCGACCTCCGCGCCAAGACCCCCGATGAGCTGAAGGATCAGCTGCTCGGCCTGAAGAAAGAGCAGTTCAACCTGCGGTTCCAGCGCGCTACCCAGCAGCTGGAAAAGCCGACCGAGGTCAAGAAAGTCCGCCGCGAAATCGCGCGGGTGAAGACCATCCTCGGCGAAAAAGCCGCAGCGAAGTAAGGAGCAACCGATGCCCAAGCGCGTTTTGCAGGGGACTGTGGTCTCCGACACCAATGACAAGACCGTGGTGGTGCGGGTCGACCGTGCGTTCACCCACCCGGTGATGAAGAAGACCGTGCGCCGGTCCAAGAAGTACCACGCTCACGACGAAGCCAATGTGGCCAAGGTCGGGGACGTCGTCTGGATCGAAGAGTCGGCGCCGATTTCGAAGAACAAGCGCTGGGTCCTGAAACCCTCCGCGTAAACCGGAATTTAGGGCTCGCCGAGTAGGCAGACCCCGAAACTGAAAAAGGCATCAAGCCATGATCCAGATGCAGTCCAATCTCGACGTTGCCGATAATTCCGGCGCGCGTCGTGTCATGTGCATCAAGGTACTCGGCGGTTCGCACCGCAAGTACGCCTCGGTGGGCGATATCATTGTTGTCTCGGTCAAGGACGCGATCCCGCGTGGCCGCGTCAAGAAGGGCCAGGTGATGAAGGCCGTCGTTGTGCGCACCGCATTCCCGGTTCGCCGCGCCGATGGCACCGTCATCCGCTTCGACCGCAACGCGGCCGTGCTGATCAACAACCAGGCCGAGCCGATCGGTACCCGTATCTTCGGGCCGGTGCCGCGCGAGCTGCGTTCCAAGAACCACATGAAGATCATTTCGCTTGCGCCGGAGGTGTTGTGATGGCGGCCAAGATTAAGAAGGGCGACAAGGTCGTCATTCTCGCCGGCAAGGACAAGGGCAAGACCGGTCAGGTCACCCAGGTGTTCCCCGATGCGACCAAGGCCACCGTGCAGGGTCTGAACCTTGTGCGTCGCCACACCAAGCAGACCGCGAGCCAGGATGCGGGCATCTTCACCAAAGAAGCCCCGATTCACCTGTCGAACCTCGCGATCGCCGATGCGAACGGCAAGCCGTCGCGCGTCGGGTTCAAGATCAACGCCGACGGCACCAAGGTGCGCGTCGCCAAGTCGACCGGGGACACGATCGATGGCTGATACCGTCTATATCCCGCGTCTCCGTGCTCAGTACGACGAGACCATCAAGGCGAACCTGATCAAAGAGTTCGGCTACAAGAACGTCATGCAGGCCCCCAAGCTCGACAAGATCGTGCTGAACATGGGTGTCGGCGAGGCGGTGAACGACACCAAGAAGGTGAAGTCGGCAGCTGCCGATCTCGAGAAGATCGCCGGCCAGAAGCCCGTCATCACCCACGCTCGCAAGTCGATCGCAGGCTTCAAGGTCCGCGAAGAGATGCCGCTGGGCGTGAAGGTGACGCTCCGCAAGGCGCGCATGTACGAGTTTCTCGACCGCCTGGTGAACATCGCTCTGCCGCGGGTTCGCGACTTCCGCGGCCTGAACCCGAATTCCTTTGATGGTCGTGGCAACTACGCCCTGGGCATCAAGGAACACATCATCTTCCCCGAGATCAATTTCGATCAGATCGATCAGACCTGGGGCATGGACATCATCGTGTGCACGACCGCGCGCACCGACGACGAAGCCCGGGCGCTGCTCAAGGCTTTCAATTTCCCCTTCCGGCAGTAACGGAAGAGAGAAGGACGAGACATGGCAAAGACCAGCTCCATCGAAAAGAACAACAAGCGCAAGCGCCTTGCCAAGCAGCTGGGTCCCAAGCGGGCCAAGCTCAAGGCAGTGGTGATGAACCAGAGCGTCTCGCTCGAGGAGCGCTTCGCGGCGCAGCTCAAGCTTGCCGCGCTGCCGCGTAACTCGGCTGAGAACCGCGTGCATAACCGCTGCGAGCTCACCGGTCGTCCGCGTGGCTACTATCGCAAGCTCAAGCTCAGCCGTATTGCCCTGCGTCAGCTCGGCAACCTCGGGCTGATCCCGGGCCTTGTGAAGTCGAGCTGGTAAGGAGACGAAGACAATGAGCCTTACTGATCCGATCGGCGATATGCTGACCCGCATCCGCAACGCGCAGATGCGCCGTCGCGATGTCGTCCAGACCCCGGCGTCCACCCTGCGTGGCCGTGTGCTCGACGTGCTGAAGTCGGAAGGCTTCATCCGCGGCTACTCGGAAAGCAAGATGGACAACGGCGTTGCCCAGTTCGACATCGAGCTGAAGTATTCCGACAACGCTCCGGTGATCCGCACCATCGAGCGCGTCTCGCGTCCTGGCCGTCGCGTCTATGCGTCGGTCAAGAACATCCCCTCGGTTGCCAATGGCCTCGGTGTGTCGATCCTGTCGACCCCCAAGGGCGTGATGGCCGATCATGAAGCTAAAGCCCAGAACCTGGGTGGCGAGGTACTCTGCCGCGTCTTCTAAGGCTCGTTGCCTTGAAGGCGTCGGTGTGACGATTACTCCGAAGGAAGTAGAAAAGAATGTCCCGTACAGGCAAAAAGCCGATTGCTCCGGTCAGTGGCGTCACCGTCACGATCAGCGATCGCCAGGTCACCGCAAAGGGGCCGAAGGGCGAGCAGTCGCTGACGCTCATGGATATCGTGAACGCCAAGCAGACCGATGACGGCATCGTCATCGAGCCCGCTAACGAGAGCAAGGAAGCTCGGGCTGCCTGGGGGACCACCCGCGCGCTGATCAACAACATGGTGATCGGCGTCAGTGCTGGCTTCGAGAAGAAGCTGCAGATCCAGGGCGTTGGTTATCGCGCCGCCATGCAGGGCAAGGATCTGAAGCTGTCGCTCGGCTTCAGCCACGAAGTGGTGTTCAACACTCCGGCTGGCATTACCCTCGCGGCGCCGACGCAGACCGAAGTGGTCGTGACCGGCTCGGACAAGCAACTGGTTGGCCAGGTGGCCGCCGACATTCGCGGTTGGCGTCCGCCGGAGCCCTACAAGGGCAAGGGTGTGCGTTATGTGGGCGAGTACATCGCCCGCAAAGAAGGCAAGAAGAAGTAAGGAGCGCACGAGATGCCCATCAGCCTCAAAGGTGCGGACCGCCGCAAGGCCCGAGTTCGCAAGGCGCTCAAGGCTAACGCCAATGGCCGCCCGCGTCTGTCCGTGCACCGTTCGGACAAGAATATTTACGCCCAGATCATCGACGACGCATCCGGCCGCACGCTTGCTGCCGCTTCGACTGTCGATAAGGACGTCAAGGCCAAGGTCAAGAACGGCTCGACCGCCGAGGCCGCAGCCACTGTCGGCAAGCTGATTGCCGAGCGTGGTCTCGCTGCCAAGGTGTCGACGGTCGTGTTCGATCGTGGTGCCTACCTCTACCATGGCCGCGTCAAGGCCCTTGGTGATGCGGCCCGCGAAGGCGGCCTGCAGTTCTGATCCGGCGACAAAGGAAAATTCGATGAGAGACGTTCAAGAGCGCGATAGCGAATTCGTCGACCGGCTGGTTCACATCAACCGCGTCGCCAAGGTTGTGAAGGGTGGCCGTCGTTTCGGCTTCGCCGCCCTGGTTGTGGTTGGTGATCAGAAGGGCCGCGTTGGCTTTGGTCACGGCAAGGCGCGTGAAGTGCCTGAGGCCATCCGCAAGGCGACCGAGCAGGCCAAGCGCCAGATGATCCGCGTTCCGCTGCGCGAAGCACGTACGCTGCACCACGATGTGGTCGGCCACCACGGCGCCGGCAAGGTCATCCTGCGTGCCGCCGTTCCCGGCACCGGCATCATCGCCGGCGGCCCGATGCGCGCGGTGTTCGAGACCCTTGGGGTCAACGACATCGTGGCGAAGTCGCAGGGCACCGCCAATCCCTACAACATGGTGCGGGCCACCTTCGATGCGCTGAAGCGTGTTGATAGCCCGCGTTCGGTCGCCGCCCGTCGCGGCCTGAAGGTCTCCGACCTCCAGGCTCGCCGTGGCGAGACCGTCGAAGCCTGATTAGGGCTTGGGAGTTAGAACTATGGCCGACAAGACCGTCACCATCGAGCAGATCGCCAGCCCGACGCGCCGTCCGCAGGATCAGCGCGCCACCCTTATCGGTTTGGGGCTGAACAAGATCCGCAAGCAGTCGACCCTCAAGGACACCCCCGAGGTCCGCGGCATGATCCGTAAGATCCCGCACCTCGTGCGCGTCGTCGACGCCAAATAAGGGACGAGAACAATGACTCGTTTGAACGAACTCCGGGACAACCCGGGCGCCAATAAGAAGCGCGTGCGCGTCGGTCGTGGTATCGGCTCGGGCGTCGGCAAGACCGGTGGTCGCGGCGGTAAGGGCCAGACGGCTCGCTCCGGCGTCGCCATCAACGGCTTCGAAGGCGGCCAGATGCCGCTGCACATGCGTATGCCGAAGCGCGGCTTCAACGCTCTGAATCCCAAGAAGTGGAACCAGCTGCGTATCGACCGCATCCAGAACTACATCGACAGCGGCAAGCTGGACATCAAGGGCGTGGTCGATGCGGCCGCTCTCGTGAAGGCCGGCGTGATCCGTCGCGAGCTCGATGGCGTGCGGCTGATCGGCAGCTCCGGTTTCACTGCCAAGAAGGTGACCTTCAAGGTTGCTCACGCGACCAAGGGCGCGCTCGCTGCTATTGAAGCAGCCGGCGGCAAGGTCGATATGCCTCAGGCAGAAGTGAAGGCTGACGCCTAAGAGCGCCTGGCCCCATTCTAAAGGGAGCGACTATGGCGTCCGCAGCCGAACAGCTGGCCAAGAATCTGAACTTCGGGACCTTCGCGAAAGCGAAGGCCCTTCAGCAGCGCATCTGGTTCACACTGGGTGCGCTTCTCGTTTATCGGCTCGGGACTTACATTCCGGTGCCTGGTATCGACCCTGATGCCTATGCCGCGACCTTCCAGCAGGCGCAGCAGGGCATTTTCGGCATGTTCGACATGTTTGCCGGCGGCGCCGTGCAGCGCATGGCGATTTTCGCACTGAACCTCATTCCCTACATCACCGCATCCATCGTGGTGCAGGTCATCACCACGGCGTCGCCGCGCCTCGAAGCTCTCCGCAAGGAAGGTGAGAGCGGCCGTCGCAAGATCAACCAGTACACGCGCTATCTCGCCGTGCTGTTCTGCACCGTGCAGGCCTATGGCATCGCCATCGGTCTCGAGGGCAGCCAGGGCGTCGTGATCGATCCGGGTTGGTTCTTCCGTCTTTCGACCGTCATCACGCTGGTCGGCGGCACCATGTTCCTGATGTGGCTGGGTGAGCAGATCACCTCGCGCGGCATCGGTAACGGCATATCGCTGATCATCTTCGCCGGTATCGTGGCGAACCTGCCGGCGACTGTGGTGCAGACGCTCGAACTGAGCCGTACCGGCGCTCTGCCGACCCCCTGGGTCGTCGGCCTCCTGGTCATCGCGGTCGTCGTCATCGGCGTGATCGTGTTCTTCGAACGCGCCCAGCGCCGGCTGCTGATCCAGTATCCGAAGCGCCAGGTCGGCAACAAGATGTTCCAGGGCGATACCTCGCACCTGCCGCTGAAGCTCAACACCGCGGGCGTTATCCCGGTGATCTTCGGCTCGTCCTTGCTGCTGCTGCCGGCCACCATTGCGTCGTTCGCGGCGCAGGGTGATGCGCCGCAGTGGCTGTCGGTGACGGCGGCGCTGCTCGGTCGCGGCCAGCCGCTCTATCTGGTGCTGTTCGCAGTCCTGATCATCTTCTTCGCCTTCTTCTACACCTCGATCGTCTTCAACCCGACCGACACCGCGGACAATCTGAAGCGCTCCGGCGGCTTCATCCCCGGCATCCGTCCGGGCGAGCGGACGGCGACCTATATCGACTACGTGCTGACCCGCATCACGGTGATCGGTGCCCTCTATCTGACCGTCGTGGCGCTCATCCCCGAGATGATCCACAGCCAGCTCAATGTCAGCCAGTTCATCGGCGGTACCTCGCTGCTGATTATCGTGACGGTGACGCTGGATACGGTGACCCAGGTGCAGAGCCACCTGATCGCCCAGCAGTACGAAGGCCTGGTGAAGCGGTCGCGCCTTGGGGGCAAGCGTAAATGAGGCTGATCCTTCTGGGACCTCCGGGCGCCGGTAAGGGCACGCAGGCAAAGGTGCTGATCGATAGCTACGGGATCCCGCAGCTTTCGACCGGCGACATCCTGCGCTCGGCCATCGCCGCCAAGACCCCGATGGGTCTGGCCGCCAAGGAGATCATGGATCGCGGTGACCTCGTCTCGGACGAGATCGTCAACGGCATCGTCTCCGAGCGGCTCGACCAGGATGACTGCAAGGCCGGCTTCGTGCTCGACGGCTTCCCGCGGACCATCCCGCAGGCCGAGGCGCTCGACCAGATGCTGGGCGACAAGGGCATGCAGCTGGACGCGGTGATCGAGATCACCGCCGACGCCGATGTGCTCGTTGGGCGGATCGCCAAGCGGGCCAAGGAATCTGGTGTTGCTCGTGGCGACGACAACGAGGAGGTGCTTCGCAACCGCCTCAGCGTCTATCGCGAGCAGACCGCGCCGCTGGTCGAGTTCTACCGCGGCAAAGGCCTTCTGAAGTCGGTCGACGGCATGCAGCCGGTCGACGATGTCACGGCGGCCATCCGCCGGGCCGTGCATAACTAGTATACCTCGGGGCAGGGGCTCTGCAGTTGACTCTGCGGGACCTTGCCCTTATGAACCGCGCCAGTCTCATGGATTATCGGGCTGGATTCGGTTCCTCAAAGAGTGGGGAGCGGAATTCCGGTCCCTTGTCGTTATCAAACGGGCAGCCTGAGCTGCCGACTATAGGAGAGCGGACGTGGCCCGTATTGCTGGCGTCAATATTCCGACCAACAAGCGCGTGGTTATCGCGCTTCAGTACATCCATGGGATCGGCGCGAAGTTCGCCCAGGAGATCACCGAGAAGGTTGGTATCCCGGCCGAGCGTCGTGTGAACGACCTGACCGACGCTGAAGTGATCCAGATCCGTGAAGCGATCGATCGCGACTACGTCGTCGAGGGCGATCTGCGCCGTAACGTGGCGATGAACATCAAGCGGCTCATGGACCTCGGTAACTACCGTGGTCTGCGTCACCGCAAGGGCCTGCCGGTCCGTGGTCAGCGTACCCACACCAATGCCCGTACCCGCAAGGGTCCGGCCAAGCCGATCGCCGGCAAGAAGAAGTAATCCGGGTCGCGGAGCACCTCTCCGCCGTCCTGATGTAGCTGCTGGAACTACGGCAGCGTCGATATCGAACTGAGGAAACAAATTGGCAAAAGCTGAAGCCGCACGCGTTCGTCGTAAAGAGCGCAAGAATATCACCAATGGCGTTGCGCACGTGAATGCGTCGTTCAACAACACCATGGTCACCATCACCGATGTGCAGGGCAACACCATCTCCTGGTCGTCCTCGGGCGTGATGGGTTTCAAGGGTTCGCGCAAGTCGACCCCGTATGCCGCCCAGGTTGCGGCTGAAGACGCGGCCAAGAAGGCCCAGGAACACGGCATGAAGACCCTCGAGGTCGAAGTGCGCGGTCCTGGTTCGGGCCGTGAGTCGGCGCTTCGCGCGCTGCAGGCTGCTGGCTTCAACGTCACCAGCATTCGCGATGTCACCTCGATCCCGCACAACGGTTGCCGGCCGCGCAAGCGTCGCCGCGTCTAACCTCCGTTACGGTAGATCTCCCGGCGCGCCCCTCGCGCCGGGATAGGTACATTGCATAGCGGACAGGCGGTTAGGCGGACCGCCCATTTGAAAGGACACCACCGTGACCATCCAGCGGAACTGGCAGGAACTCATCAAGCCGACCAAACTGGACATCGTTTCGGGCAGCGATAGCGTGCGGACGGCCTCGGTCGTTGCGGAGCCGCTTGAGCGCGGCTACGGCCTGACGCTCGGCAACGCTCTGCGTCGCGTGCTGCTCTCATCGCTCCAGGGCGCGGCCGTTACCGCGATCCAGATTGACGGCATCCTGCACGAATTCTCGTCGCTTCCCGGCGTGCGTGAAGACATTACCGACCTCGTGCTCAACGTCAAGGAAATCGCCCTCAAGATGGGCGGCGAAGGTCCGAAGCGTCTGACCCTGACTAAGCAGGGCCCGGGTGCCGTCGTTGCCGGCGACATCAAGGTTACCGGCGATATCGAAGTGCTGAACCCCGACCTGGTGATCTGCCACCTCGACGACGGCGCCGAGATCAACATCGAGTTCACCGTCAACACCGGCAAGGGCTACGTCCCGGCCGACAAGAACCGTCCCGACGACGCGCCGATCGGCTACATCCCGGTCGACGCGCTGTTCTCCCCGGTTCGCCGTGTCTCCTACAAGGTGGACGCGACCCGTGCCGGCGAGAGCCTCGACAAGGACAAGCTGACCCTGACCGTCGAAACCAATGGCGCCATCTCGCCGGAAGACGCGGTGGCTTACGCCGCGCGTATCCTGCAGGACCAGCTGTCGGTGTTCGTCAACTTCGAAGAGCCGACCAAGGAAAAGACCCAGGACACCGTCCCGGAACTGGCCTTCAACCCGGCGCTGCTCAAGAAGGTCGACGAGCTCGAGCTCAGCGTCCGTTCGGCGAACTGCCTGAAGAACGACAACATCGTCTATATCGGCGATCTGATCCAGAAGACCGAAGCCGAGATGCTGCGCACGCCGAACTTCGGCCGCAAGTCGCTCAACGAAATCAAGGAAGTGCTGGCTCAGATGGGCCTGCACCTCGGGATGGACGTGCCGAACTGGCCGCCTGAGAACATCGACGATCTGGCCAAGCGCTACGAAGACCATTATTAAGCAGGCCAACCGGAGCGTTTTCAGGAAAAGTTGCAGACTTTTCTGGTTCGAAAGCGCGACAACCCAATACGTGGATCACTTCAGCGAAGTGATCCACAGCACTAACCGCCCGTCGTGAGACGCCCGGGCCTTAGGGAGTAACAAAATGCGCCACGGTAATTCGAACCGTAAGCTCAACCGGACCTCTGCACATCGCAAGGCCATGTTCGCCAACATGTCGGCTTCGCTGATCAAGCACGAGCAGATCGTGACCACCTTGCCCAAGGCCAAGGAACTGCGTCCGATCGTCGAGAAGCTGATCACGCTGGGCAAGCGCGGCGACCTGCATGCCCGCCGCCAGGCCATCGCCCAGATGCGCGATGAGACCCAGGTGCAGAAGCTCTTCGCCACCATCGGTCCGCGCTACAAGGATCGTAACGGCGGCTATATCCGCATCCTTAAGGCCGGCTTCCGCTATGGCGACAATGCCGCTCTGGCGGTCATCGAGCTGGTCGATCGCGACGTCGACGCCAAGGGCCTCGACTCGGGTCCGGTCGAGGCGCGCGAGACCGACGACGAAGCCGCCGCGGCGTAAGGCCGAGGTATTCGGTAGAGATCAAAGGCGGTCCGGTTTTCCGGGCCGCCTTTTTGTTTGACCACGGAACATAATCCACGCCGTAATGGCGCAAGTACTCGATTGGGGAGAGTGGAATGTCGGATCAGGGCCTCATCCTCGTCACCGGCGCGACCGGTTTCGTCGGCAAGTGGACAGTGCTGGAGCTGCTGAAGGCCGGCCACCGCGTGCGCGGCACGGTGCGCTCGCTGGGGCGCTCCGAAGAGGTCCGGGCGACGCTGCTGGGCGAACTGGGGCAGGGGCCGCTTGAGCGCCTGGAACTGGTGGAAGCGGATCTGCTCGACGACAAGGGGTGGGCCAAGGCGATGCAGGGCGTCGCCACCGTCATGCACATCGCCACCGCCATCCGCGCCGATGAACCCAAGGACCAGAGCCTCGTGATCCGCCCGGCGCTCGAGGGCACCCAGCGGGTCTTCCGCTTCGCCAACGACGCCGGCATCAAGCGCATCATCATGACCTCCTCGATCGCCACGGTTGGCTACGGCCATGGCCAGACCAGCGGCCGTCGCGTCTACGACGAGACCTACTTCACCAATCTCGACAACATGCGCTGGACCTGGGCCTACTGCATCGGCAAGACCAAGGCGGAGCAGTTCTCCTGGGATTTCGTGAAGCAACACGGCATCAGCCTCACCACCGTCCATCCGGGCGCCATTATCGGGCCGGCGCTCGATAAGGATGCGAGCATCTCGCTGCAGATGGTGTCGGGCCTGCTCAATGGCTCGACACCGGCCATGCCCTCGAACGGCTTCTCGATCATCGATGTGCGCGACGTGGCGGCGCTGCATCTCGCAGCCCTCGACAAGCCCGAGACTGCCGGCCAGCGCTATCTGGCCACGGCCGAGTATGTGCCATTCCCCGAGGTCGGCAATATCCTGCGCGCCGCGCACCCGGAATGGAACGTCACCAGCAAGACCGTGCCGGACTGGATCATCAAGCTGATCGCCTCGTTCGGTGGGCCGGCGCGCCAGATCATCAACGACATCGGCAATGAGAAGGTGTTCGACGGCTCGAAAGGTGAGAAACTGCTGGGCCGCAAGTTCATTTCCGCCAAGGATTCGATCCTCGCCACCGCAGACAGCGTCATCCGCCTCGGACTGGTGAAACAGAAGACCACCTGACGTGCCCACCACAGAGCTGATCGACGATCTCCGCGCCGCCGTCGGGCGCCGCTACCTCATCACCGGCGATCGGCAGACCGAGCGCTATCGTCGCGGCTTCCGCTCGGGCGAGGGGGATGCCATCGCCGTGGCCAAACCCGGCACGCTGCTGGAGCTGTGGCGGGTGCTCGAGGCGACAGTCCGACACGACGCCATCGTCATCATGCAGGCCGCCAATACCGGCCTCACCGAGGGTTCGACGCCCAGCGGCCACTATGATCGTCCGGTGGTCGTGGTCAACACGCTGCGGCTTGCCGATATCCAGCTGCTCGACGGCGGCAAGCAGATCGTCAGCTTCCCCGGCAGCACGCTCGACAAGCTCGAGAAGCTGCTGAAGCCGATCGGCCGGCTGCCGCATTCGGTGATCGGCTCGTCCTGTCTCGGCGCCTCGATCGTTGGTGGCGTCTGCAATAACTCCGGCGGCTCACTGGTCCACCGCGGTCCCGCCTATACCGAGCTGTCGCTGTTCGCCCAGCTCGGCGCCGACGGCCGGCTGGAACTGGTCAATCACCTCGGCATCGAGCTCGGCAATAGTCCCGAGGAGATTCTGGGTCGCCTGCAGTCGGGCGGCTACTCGGCCGAGGACGTGCAGCACAATGTCGGCCTCGCCTCGGACCGCGAGTATGCCGAGCGGGTGCGCCAGATCGATGAGCCCACCGCCGCGCGCTTCAACGCCGATCCGCGACGCCTGCACGAGGCCTCCGGCAGCGCCGGCAAGCTCGCCGTGTTCGCCGTCCGGCTCGATACGTTCGAGAAGCAGGGCGCCGAGCAGGTGTTCTACATCGGCACCAACGATGTCGCAGTGCTGACCCGGCTCCGCCGCGAACTGCTCAGCTTGAACGCGTTACCGGTGGCCGGTGAATACATGCATCGCGACATGTTCGATGTCGCCCGCAGCCACGGCAAGGATACCTTCCTCGTCATCCAGCGCTTCGGCACCGAGGTGATGCCGACCTTCTTCAACCTGAAGGGCAGGGTGGACGCCACCCTCAACAAGCTGCCGCTGCTGCCCAAGCAGCTCTCCGACCGCGTCCTGCAAGGGCTGAGCCACCTGTTCCCCGAGCACCTGCCGCAACGCCTGCTGGCGTATCGCGACCGCTACGAGCACCACCTGATGCTGCGCATGTCGGGCGACGGCATTGTCGAAGCCGAGGCGCTGCTGGACCGGGTGTTCGCCGACGGGGCCAATGGCGGGTATTTCAGGTGCACGCCCAAGGAAGGATCCCAGGCTTTCCTCCATCGCTTCGCCGCGGCGGGCGCCGCCATCCGCTATGCGCTGATGCATGAGAAGACCTCGGGCGGCCTGCTGGCGCTCGATATCGCGCTCCGCCGCAACGATCACGACTGGTACGAGCAACTGCCTGCGGCGATCGACAGCCAGCTCGAGCTGAAGCTCTACTATGGTCACTTCCTCTGCCACGTCTTCCACCAGGATTACGTGCTGGCGAAGGGCGCCGATCCGCATGAGGTGAAGGATGCCATGCTGGCCGTGCTCGACCAGCGCGGGGCGCAATATCCGGCCGAGCACAATGTCGGCCACGTCTACGCCTCAAAGCCTGAGCAGCAGGCCTTCTTCCGGGCGCTCGATCCGACCAACAGCTTCAACCCCGGTATCGGCGACGACTCCAAGCACCGGCACTATGCCGACGATCATCTCCACCACCACGACCACTCACACTGAGAGCTGGCGAGTGAGACCCCACTCGGCATAGAGCCGCTTCAGCTCCCCCATCGAGTTCACCTCGACCACCGGCAGCCCTGCGGCGCGGACGCGGGTTCGATCGCGCTCGCGGCGGGTCGGCTGGACAACGAGTATCCAGCGAATCATCTCCCACTTCAGGCTGTCCTGATTGCCGGCCAGGGCTCCGACGCGGTCTTTCTGAAACAGCGTGCGCCACAGGTAGCGCCGGAAGTTCGCCCAGTGGCTGTCGTAGAGCAGGATGACGCCGGTGGCGCGAGCGAAGCGCTGCGGCATCAGGCTCGAGTAGTTGCCGTCCATCACCCAGCGCTCCCTGAGGACCGCGGCGTCATGCAGCGCGTGAAACTCCTCGTCCGGCCGCTGCTCCCAATTGGTGTTGGGCAGGTGCCGGAACAGGTCGACGTGGAATGGTTCGGCGCCGATCTTGTTTGCCAGCGCGACAGCGAGCGTCGACTTGCCGGAGTTCGACGGCCCGCAGATCATGATGCGTTCGCCCAGCGCCGAGAGTGGCAGCACGTCCATTTTCACCCCCCATGTTCAGTAATCCCCGGTTCCGGGGGACGCGGCTTATACTGTATCCGGCCGGACGAGGCGAGAGGTCAGATCGGTGGTGCTGCGGATCGCCTGCAGCGCGTCTCGCCGCTATAGATCGCAGCATGAACGACGTTTCACGCGCCACCGACCGTAAGACACTGAGTGCCCTCGCAGCTGCCTGGCTGCTAGGCCTCGTGGCCTTTGCCGTCATTTCGGCATGGCTCGGCATTGCCGAAGCACAGCGGCAGCTCGACGCGCGCGGCTTCGAGCTACAGCGCACTATCGGCCAGGCGACGGCACAGCACGATGCGCACCTCACGGGGCTCGCGACGCTCGCCATCGCCAGCGATCCGCCGCCGGTGGAGCTGTTCACCCAGCTCGCCGACAGCATCATCCGGTTCTATCCACGCATCACCTCGATCGCGCTGTTGGACAGCAGCCTCGCGACGCTGGCGGTCAGTGGCGAAACGCCAACGGTGAGCCAACTTCAACAGTTCGAGCGCGCCGCGCCGTCGCTGCAGCGCGGTACCTCAACCATGCTCGCTGATCCCTCAGGGGCTGGCGGCTACCAGCTGCTGAAGCGCACCTCGGACGACGCCGGGCGTTTCCTCATCGCCCTGAGCATCGATGCCTCCCGGCTGCTGGATGACCCGGATCTGCCGCCCGGGCTGTCACTGCAACTGGCGAAGGGGGAGATAGTCCTCGTCGACGATCGGTCGTCCACTGCCGGCTTGGGCGAGGTGACGCTCGCCGGCTCGTGGCTGGTCCCCAGTGCGTCACAGCCGCTCTCACTTCGCCTGCAGCAGCGGCTCACCCTAGCAGAAGTGCTGCCGCTCGGCCCTCTGCTGGTGTTTGCCGTGAGCACGCTTGTGCTCGCTGCTGCCGCCTATCTACTGCTGCAGCAGCGCCGAGCGACGGCAGAGGCGCGGGAGCGCCAGCGGGCGCAGGAGCACCAGTTGCGGCTCGAGCATGCCGCCCGGGTCAACTCGATGGGCGAGCTGGCCTCGGGCATTGCCCACGAGCTGACCCAGCCGCTGACGGCGCTGCTGAGCCAGAGCCAGGCCGGCCTGCGTCTGGCCGAGCACAGCCCTCCGGACAGCGCCGCCCTCGCTGGCGTGCTCGAGGCCAACGTGCGCCAGGCCCGCCGCGCTGCCGATATTCTCGGGCGGTTGCGCGCCTACGTCAGCAAGTCGCCCACGACGCCGCAGCCGAGCGACCTCAACCGCGTCGCCGCCGAGGTCGCCAGTCTGCTGGTCGCCGACCTCCGGGACCGGGTCGTGGTGCTCGAGATCATCCCATCGAGCGAGCCGGCGACCGTACTGGCCGACCCCATTGAGCTCGAGCAGGTGCTGCACAACCTCGTTCGCAACGCCGCAGACGCCATCGAGGCTTCCGGGCAGGGGAACCGGGTCGTGGTCACGGTCACGGCGGATGCCGAGCAGGTCCGAGTCCGGGTTAGTGACAACGGACCGGGGGTACCGGCCGACGTGCTGCCGCACCTGTTCGAGCCGTTCTACTCCACCAAGCCCACTGGCATGGGCCTTGGCCTGCCGCTCTGCGAAACGCTGGTCGAGCGCTTCGGCGGCAGCGTCGAGGCTGCCAACAATCCGGAGGGCGGCGCGAGCTTCACCGTGACGCTGCCGCGCTATCGCGGAGGCGCACCGAGATGATCAAGACCCCGATCTATCTCGTCGATGACGATGAGGCCGTACGCGACGCGCTGTCGTTGCTGCTCGGGACCTACGGCTATGCCGTCAGCACCTACGCCGACCCAACGAGCTTCCTCGCCGCATCCGCAGCGCTGCAGCCGGGGTGCCTCTTGGTCGACCTCAGGATGCCGGCTGTCTCGGGTCTGCAACTGCAGGAGCGGCTCAGCGAGCGCGGCATCGACTGGCCATTCATCGTCATCACCGGACACGGCGACATCCACGCCTGCCGACGCGCCTTCAAAGCCGGCGCCGTCGACTTCCTCACCAAACCGATCGATGAGCAGGTGCTGGTCGAAGCGGTGCAGGCAGCACTCGCGCGGCTGGATACGCAGCAGGAGGACGACGAGGCGCGGCAGCTGCTGGCAACGCTCACCGACCGCGAGCGCGAGGTGCTCGACATGGTGAGCCGCGGCTGGGCGACGAAAGAAATCGCCGAGACGCTGGCCATCTCGCCGCGCACCATCGATACCCACCGCGCCCACATCGCTGAAAAGCTCGGCACCAGTTCGGTCGCCGAGTTCGTCCGCATCGTTGCGGCGGCCGCCCGTCGGTAGCGCTACCGACCTGCCTCGGGCGGCTCACCGATAGTGATCGAGGCCGGGAGCGGTCAGATTTCCGGGGTCAACGGCGCCATGCGCCACCCACCTTCCGGAGTATCCCATGCCCAAGCTCTCCCTCGCCCTCGCCGCCGTCCTCGCGCTCACGGGCGTCGCCAATGCCGCGACCCTCAACAAAAAGAACATGCCGCTCGATGTTGCGACCAGGCTCGCTCAATCGGCGGTCGAGGCCTGCGCCGCCGACAAGTACAACGTCTCGGTCGCCGTGGTTGATCGCGCCGGCAACCTCCGCGCACTGCTCCGCGCCGACGCCGCCGGTCCGCACACCCTCGATTCCGCTACCCGCAAGGCCTACACCTCGGCCTCGACCCGTACCCCGACGGCGGTGATGGTCGAGAACATCGCCAAGAACCCGTCGGCGGCCGAGCTGACCACGCTCGAGGGCTTCTTGGTGCTTGCCGGCGGCGTGCCGGTGAAGTCGGGCGACGAGACCATCGGCGCTATCGGCGTGGGCGGTGCACCCTCGGGCGCCATCGATGAGGCCTGCGCCGTCGCGGCCATCGACGCCAATGCCGAGCTGCTGCAGTAAGCGACTTTCCTCCGCGGCTTGGCTGCGGCTACAATGTGGGAAGGGCGGTGCACATGCACCGCCTTTCGTTCATTGGAGGAGAGCGTCATGGCCAAGGTCGTCATCATCGGAGGCAGCGGCCATGTCGGCACTTACCTCGTGCCTCGCTTGGTCGAAGCCGGTCATCACGTCATCAACGTCACGCGCGGCCACCGCAAGCCGTACACGCCCAATGCTGCGTGGGGCAGGGTGGAGACGGTCCTCATCGATCGCGAGGCCGCCGAGCACGAAGGCAGTTTCGGCACTGCGATTGCGGCGCTTGAGGCTGACATCGTCATCGACATGATCTGCTTCGTGCTGCCGCGCGCCCAGCAACTGGTCGAGGCGCTGCGCGGCAAGGTGCAGCATTTCATCCACTGCGGTACCATCTGGGTCTATGGCCACAACACTGCCGTGCCCGCCACCGAAGACCAGCCGCGCAACCCCTTCGGCGAGTACGGCACGCAGAAGGCGGCGATCGAAAGCTACCTGCTCGACGAGGCGCGCCGCCACGGCTTTCCCGCCACCGTCTTCCGTCCCGGCCATATTGTCGGCCCCGGCTGGGCGCCGCTGAACCCGGCCGGCCACTTCAACGCCGAGGTGTTCTCGCAGATCGCCCGCGGCGAGGAACTGGTGCTGCCGAACTTCGGGCTCGAGACCGTGCATCACGTCCACGCCGACGACTTGGCGCGGCTGATCATGGCGATCATCGCCAACCGCTCCACGGCCATCGGCGAGGCCTTCAACGCCGTTTCGCCGCAGGCGATCAACCTGCGCGGCTACGCCGAAGCGATGTACCGCTGGTTCGGTCATGAGCCCAAGCTCAGCTACCTGCCGTTCGAGCAGTGGAAGGCCGGACAGGACGCCGACGAAGCCAACGCCACCTGGGAACACATTGTCCGCAGCCCCAGTCATTCGATGGAGAAGGCAAAGCGCCTGCTCGGCTTCGCCCCACACCATTCCTCGCTGGAAGCGGTGCAGGAGGCGGTCAGCTGGCTCGTCGCCAACGGCAAGGTCCAAGGTCCGCAAGACTAGTGAAATCGGCTCATGGCACACCATCGCTCACCACGAGGTAAGCCAATGACCCACAGCTACGAAGACCGCATCGACCGCGTCACCGCCTATATCTACGAGCACCTCGACGAGCCGCTCGACCTCGAGCGTCTTGCCGATGTCGCGGCGATGTCGCCCTGGCACTGGCATCGCGTTTATTCGGCGATGCGCGGCGAGACCGCGGCAGCAGCGGTCCGCCGCCTCCGCCTGATGCGGGCCGCCAATGAGCTGGCCAATTCCGACGCGTCGGTTGAGGCCATCGCCAGGCGTTCCGGCTACGACAACCTGCAGTCCTTCACCCGCATCTTCGCCGAGGCCTACGGCATGCCGCCGGCCCGCTATCGCCGCGAGGGCAGCCACACCGCATTCAACCCGGCGCAGAACGGCGCCCCGACCCCGCACTACGCGGTCGAGGTTCGCCATCTGCCGGCGATGACCATCGCCACCGAACCGCATCTTGGCGACTACATGAACATCGGCATGGCGTTCGACCGGCTGTTCGGCCGCCTCGGCGCCGCCGGCCTGATCGACCAGAGCACCCGCATGTTCGGCGTCTATGGCGATGATCCGAGCGCCGTGCCGGTGGACGAGCTCCGCTCCTCAGCGGCTGCGACGCTAAGCTCTCCGCCGGCGGGTCTGCCGGTCACCACGACCCGCGCCGGCGACTACGCCGTGCTCCGCCACCAGGGGCCCTATGCCGACATGCGCGCCGAGTACAATTGGCTGTTCGGCGCCTGGCTGCCGCAGTCCGGCCGCGACATTGCCGACGCGCCGGTCCTGGAGGAATATCTCAACAGCCCGCGCGACACCGCGCCGTCCGAGCTGCTGACCATCCTCTACCTGCCGCTGGTGTGAAAGATGGGAAAGACCTGGACCGAAAAGCTCAACGCTCTAGCCGAGCCGGTGGTGAAGCCGGCCCCGATCAGCATCGCCGGCATGCGCGCCGGCCAGATCATGCTGGTGCCCACGGCGCGGATGATCGCCGACTTCATGTCGGCCATCCCGCCGGGCCACAGCGTCGACACCAAAGCGATGCGCCGCGAGCTGGCGGAGCGCCACCATGCTGAGGTGACCTGTCCGATCTACACCGGCTACCACCTCCGCACCGTCGCCGAAGCCGCCCTCGAGGCCTACGCAGCCGGCGTGCCGGTCGAGGCGATCACCCCGTTCTGGCGCGTTCTCGATGCAGCGAGCCCGACTACCGGCCGCCTGCCGAACGGGCCAGCCTTCGTCGCCACCCGTCGGGCGGCCGAGCGCTGAGGGTAGGGGACGCGAAATTTTCTCCCGGTCCCCCTTCACTGTGTCATTGCCCTTCTCTAACAAGGGCCGAGCAATCGATTGCACGGACAAGGGGTCACGCACATGTCTACCATCATCGACATCACCGGCCGGCAGGTCTTCGACAGCCGCGGCAATCCGACCGTCGAGGTGGATGTGGTGCTCGATGACGGCAGCTTTGGCCGGGCCATGGTGCCCTCGGGCGCCTCGACCGGCGCGCATGAGGCCGTGGAGCTCCGCGACGGCGGCAAGCCGTTCCTCGGCAAGGGCGTCACCAAGGCGGTCGATTTCGTCAATACCGAGATCTTCGCCGAGATCCAGGGCCTCGACGCGCTCGACCAGATCGGGGTCGATCGGGCCCTGATCGAACTCGATGGCACCCCGAACAAGTCGCGGCTCGGCGCCAACGCCATCCTCGGCGTCTCGCTCGCCGTGGCCAAGGCGGCGGCCGAATCGAGCGAACTGCCGCTCTACCGCTATATCGGCGGCCCTAACGCTCACGTCCTGCCGGTGCCGATGATGAACATCATCAATGGCGGCGCCCATGCCGACAACCCGATCGACATGCAGGAATTCATGATCCTGCCGGTCGGCGCCGAGAGCATCGCCCATGCGGTGCAGATCGGCTCGGAGATCTTCCACACCCTGAAAAAGGGTCTCGCGGCCGACGGCCACAACACCAATGTCGGCGACGAAGGCGGTTTCGCACCCAACCTCAAGTCCGCCGAAGCGGCGCTCGAGTACATCGTCAAGTCGATCGAAAAGGCCGGCTACACCGCCGGCAAGGACGTCTATCTCGGCCTCGACTGCGCCTCGACCGAGTACTTCAAAGCCGGCAAGTACGCCATGGAAGGCGAAGGCAAGACGCTGTCGTCGGAAGACAACGCCAAATTCCTCGCCGGCCTCGTCGACAAGTTTCCGATCATTTCCATCGAAGACGGCATGGCCGAGGACGACTGGGAGGGCTGGAAGGCGCTCACTGACCTGCTCGGCAAGAAGGTGCAACTGGTCGGCGACGACCTGTTCGTCACCAACACCGAGCGCCTGCGCTCCGGCATCAAGATGGGTGTCGCCAACTCGATCCTCGTCAAGGTGAACCAGATCGGCTCGCTCTCCGAGACGCTCGACGCCGTCGATACCGCCCATCGCGCCGCCTACACCTCGGTGATGTCGCACCGCTCGGGCGAAACCGAGGATTCGACGATCTCGGATCTCGCGGTCGCCTGCAACTGCGGGCAGATCAAGACCGGCTCGCTCAGCCGCTCCGACCGGCTGGCCAAGTACAACCAGCTGATCCGCATCGAAGAGCAGCTCGGCACCTCGGCCAAGTATGCCGGCCGCAGCATTTTGAAGGCGTGACCTGGAGCGAGATCAGGAAAAGTTGCAGACTTTTCCGGTTCGATCTCGCGACAAACAAGCACTTGGAGCAGGATTGCGATTCAACGAAACGCAATCCCGCTCCAAAACCCTGACACGCGGCGGTAGCTGAATCGGCTACCGTCGCCTGATGATCGACCACCTCCGATATGCGGGCTTGCCCGCCGCCACCCAGGCCGAAGCTCTGCGCGACATCATCCGCGCCACGCCGCTGCTGGTCGATGTGCTCGAGCGGCTGCCGGCGTTGCACCTGCCCGACAGCTGGCTGGTCTCCGGCGCCATCTACAACACGGTCTGGAACCACCTGACCGGGCGGCCGCCGTTGACCGGTATCAACGACATCGACCTGTTCTATTTCGACGCCTCGGACCTGAGCTACGAGGCCGAGGACCGCGCCATCAAGCGCGCCGACCAGGCCTTCGCCGGCCTGCCGTTGCCGGTGCAACTGCGCAACCAGGCGCGGGTGCACCTGTGGTACCCCGAGCGCTTCGGCGAGCCCTATCCGGCGCTGAGCTCGTCGCGCGATTCCATCGACCGCTTCGCCTCGCTCACCCATGCCGTCGGCGCGCGGCTTGATGGCAGAGGGGAGATCGAGCTTTACGTCCCCTTCGGCCTCGACGACCTGTTCAGCTTCCGTCTCGTGCCGAACCGGCGGATGAACAACCGCGCCACGCACGAGAAGAAGGCGGAGCGGGCAAGGTCGGTGTGGCCGGAGATTGTTGTGGAGGCTTGGTAGGCCTTCCACTGGCATTGAAAGCGTCGCTTTGGACTGAAGGCTATCCAGGGCCATCGCGGCTCGGCGCACCCCCTCCCAACCTCCCCCGTCCAGGGGGAGGTGCCGATCGAGCTTGGGGCACGATCGAGTTACACCCACCAGCCGGCACCCTCCCCTTGACGGGGAGGGTTGGGGAGGGGTGTGCCACGCGCTCGAAGCCTCGACTAGCCGGCCCCCCTTCACCTAAAGCCCGCCTCCCGCAACCACCCGTTAAGCCGCGGTGAACTATAAAGGCCCTGCAAGAGAACCAGGCGAAGCTCGTCCATGCCCACCCGTTTGAAACGTCCTGCCTTCTGGCGCCATGTCGTCCTCGGTCTGGGACTCATCGCCTTCCAGGGCTATCTCGGCTACAGTGTCGTTACCGGGCAGTTCGGCATCGAGAGCCAGGATGTGCTCGAGGCCGAGATCGATGAGCTCGGCGCCAAGTCCGGAGCGCTGCAGGCCGAGATCGACTCGTTCCGCCACCGGATCGACCTGTTCCAGACCACGCGGATGGATCCGGACCTGGTCTCGGAGCGGGCCCGGGCGCTACTCTCGATGGCGCAGGCCGATGACATCGTGGTGATGGTCAATCTGGCCAACGGTAAACCACTTTCCAGTTCAGACACTGCATCAACCACAGATCAGTTAAGCGGAATTATCGAAGACGGTATAGACTGATAGCGCCGTTTCTTCACACGCCGCGCGGATTCGCCTCCGTCACATTATTGCGCTAAGCTCCGCCGGTTCGCGGCTCCTGTGCCGTGCGACATCGATGCGGCTTATCCATATTCCGGAGCTCTCGCCCATGGCGCGTAAAGCGGTGGCCAAAACGGCCAAGTCCAATGTCCCCGAACTCAGCAAGGAACAGGAACTCGCCGCGTACCGCGAAATGCTGCTGATCCGCCGCTTCGAGGAGAAGGCCGGCCAGATGTACGGCATGGGCCTGATCGGCGGCTTCTGCCACCTCTATATCGGCCAGGAAGCCGTGGTCACCGGCGTCACCATGGCGTCGAAGAAGGGCGAGGACGCCCAGATCACCGGCTACCGCGACCATGGCCACATGCTGGTCATGGGCCTCGACCCCAAGGGCGTGATGGCCGAGCTGACCGGCCGCCAGGGCGGCCTGTCGAAGGGCAAGGGCGGCTCGATGCACATGTTCTCCAACGAGCATCGCTTCTATGGTGGCAACGGTATCGTCGGCGCCCAGGTGTCGCTCGGCACCGGCCTTGCCTTCGCTTCGAAGTACCGCGGCGACAACACTGTTTCGATTTCCTATTTCGGCGACGGCGCGGCCAACCAGGGCCAGGTCTATGAGAGCTTCAATATGGCCAAGCTCTGGAACCTGCCGGCCGTCTATATCGTCGAGAACAACCGCTACGGCATGGGCACCTCGGTCGAGCGCGCCTCTGGCCAGCCGGACTTTTCGAAGCGCGGCATCTCCTTTGGCATCGACGGTGAGCAGGTCGACGGCATGGATGTCCGCATGACCTATGACGCCGCCAAGCGCGCCATCGAGCATGCGCGGTCGGGCAAGGGCCCCTACATCCTCGAAATGCTGACTTACCGCTACCGTGGTCATTCGATGTCAGACCCGGCGAAGTACCGCAGCAAGGACGAAGTCTCGACCATGCGGGCCGAGCACGATCCGATCGAGCAGGTGAAGCAGCGCATCCTCGAGAAGCGCTACGGCACCGAAGAGAGCCTCAAGGAGCTCGAGACCGAGATCCGCGCCATCGTCACCGAGGCGGCCGACTTTGCCACTTCCGATCCGGAGCCGGCGGCATCGGAGCTCTGGACCGACATCTACGCGGCATGAGGCGGATCCGGTGGCCGGCGCGCTCATCGCTATCGTTGCCGTCGCCACAGTCGGCGCCTGGCTGGTGGCGTTGATGGCGGCGCTGCAGATCGTTGCGCTGACGCCCGCCGGGCAACGGTGGAAAAGCTGGTTTGCCCTGGGCGGCTGGCGCTTCGGCGAAATTCGCGCCGCTGCCGGAGCCGCGGTCGAGCCGCATATCCGGCGCTACCGGATGGCGTTTCTGGTCTTCATGCTGGCGGTGATCGCTGGCGCGGCTGCCGGTATCCTGCTCGGTGCCGAGCAGCAGAACAATACCCATGAGGACCAAGCCGTCCTCGCCAATCCATCCTCCAGTCTGGAGAGCTGAATGCCCACGATCCTGATGCCCGCCCTCTCGCCGACCATGGAAGAGGGGAAACTCTCGAAATGGCTGGTCAAGGAAGGCGACACGGTAAAGCCCGGCGACGTATTGGCCGAAATCGAGACCGACAAGGCGACGATGGAAGTCGAAAGCGTCGATAGCGGCGTGGTGAACAAGCTTATCGTCCCCGAGGGCACCGAGGGCGTGAAGGTGAACGCCCCGATCGCCGTCGTGCTGGGTGAAGGCGAGGAGCCGGGCGACGTCAGCGCCCAGTCGGCCCAGCGTGCGCCCGAGACTGTTTCCGCCGCTGCGGTCGCGGAAGCTGTGGCGTCGCCGACGCCGACGGCGCCAGCGGGCGTCGCCCCGGTGTCGATCCTCGAAGCCGCATCCGATCCCGATCTGCCTGCCGGCGTCGAGATGGTCGAAATGACCGTCCGCCAGGCGCTGAACGAGGCGATGGCCGAAGAGATGCGCCGCGACAAGGACATCTTCCTCATGGGCGAGGAAGTGGCCGAGTATCAGGGCGCCTATAAGATCAGCCAGAACCTGCTGCAGGAATTCGGCCCAGAGCGCGTTGTCGATACCCCGATCACCGAGCACGGCTTTGCCGGCCTCGCCGTCGGCGCGGCCTTTGCCGGCCTCCGCCCGATCGTCGAGTTCATGACCTGGAACTTCGCCATGCAGGCGATCGACCAGATCATCAACTCCGCCGCCAAGCAGCTCTACATGTCCGGCGGTCAGGTCACCGCGCCGATCGTGTTCCGCGGTCCTAACGGTGCCGCCGCCCGCGTCGGCGCGCAGCACAGCCAGGACTATTCGGCCTGGTACAGCCACGTGCCCGGGCTCTACGTCGTCGCGCCCTATAGCGCCGCCGACGCCAAGGGCCTGCTCAAGGCGGCGATCCGTTCCAACAACCCGATCGTCTTCCTCGAGAACGAAATCCTCTACGGCTCGACCGGCCTCGTGCCCAAGGTCGACGACTACGTGCTGCCGATCGGCAAGGCGCGTATCGCCCGGCAGGGCAAGGACGTCACCATCGTCTCGTTCTCGATGGGGATGCGCTACGCCACCCAGGCAACCGAGAAGCTGGTTGCGGCCGGTGTCGATGTCGAGCTGATCGACCTGCGCACGCTGCGTCCGATGGACACCAGGACGGTCGTCGAGTCGGTCAAAAAGACCGGCCGCCTCGTCACTGTCGAGGAAGGCTGGCCGCAGGGCGGCATCGGCGCCGAACTCTCGGCCGTCGTCACCGCCGAGGCCTTCGACTATCTCGATGCGCCGCCGACCCGGGTCACCGGCAAGGATGTCCCGATGCCTTACGCCGCGAACCTCGAGAAGCTGGCTTTGCCGAATGTCGATGAGGTCATCGCGGCGGTGAACGCCGTGACCTATCGGAGCTGACGCTGATGGTGACCGAGCTCGATCGGAAGTTCCTCGATGCAGCCTATGAGGAGGCCCAGCTGGGCCTCTCGGAGGGCGGCATCCCGATTGGCTCGGTGCTGGTGCGCAACGGCGAGATCATCGGCCGTGGCCACAATCGGCGCGTGCAGAAGGGTGATCCGATCCTGCATGGCGAAATGGACGCGATCCAGAACGCCGGCCGGCAGCGCACCTACAAGGACGTGACCTGCTACACCACGCTCAGCCCCTGCATGATGTGCACCGGCACCATCATCCAGTTCGGCATTGCGCGCGTGGTGGTAGCAGAATCGAAGAATTTCAAAGGCTTCCAGGATGTCCTGTCACTGGCCGGCGTTGACGTGGTGGACTACCACGACGAACGCTGCGAGCACATGATGGCGGATTTCATCGAGAAGCATCCGCAACTCTGGAACGAAGATATCGGCGAGTAAGGCACCATGAGCATCAACATCACCATGCCCGCGCTCTCTCCCACCATGGAAGAGGGCAAGCTCGCCAAGTGGCACGTCAAGGAGGGCGATAGCGTCTCCTCCGGCGACGTGATCGCCGAGATCGAGACCGACAAGGCGACGATGGAAGTCGAGGCCGTCGATGAGGGCAAGATCGGCAAGATCGTCGTCCCCGAGGGCACCGAGAACGTCAAGGTCAACGCAGTGATCGCGGTGATCCTCACCGAAGGCGAAACTGCCGCCGACGTGAAGACCCCAGCGCCAGCCGCTGCCGCTCCTGCCGCCAAAGCCCCGGAACCGGCGAAGGCCGAGGCTCCGGCCGCCGCGCCCGCTCCTGCTGCTACCCCGGCCCCCGCGCCGGCGAAGCCTGCCGCTGCTCCCGCCGCGAACGGCGCCCGTGTCTTTGCTTCGCCGCTGGCCAAGCGCCTCGCCAAGGAAGCCGGCATCGAGCTCAGCGCCATCGCAGGCTCGGGCCCGCATGGCCGCGTGGTGCGTTCCGACGTCGAAGCCGCCAAGTCCGGCAAGGCGCCATTGAAGGCTGCTCCGGCCCCCGCGGCTGCCGCTGCATCGGGTGGCGCGGCTCTCGCCGGTGGCATGAGCAAGGCACAGGTCATGGCCCTCTATCCCGAGGGCAGCTACGACATCGTCCCCAATGACGGGATGCGCAAGGTCGTGGCGGCGCGCCTCACCGAGGCCAAGCAGACCATTCCGCATTTCTACCTGTCGCTCGACTGCAAGATCGACGCTCTGCTCGAAGCGCGCGAACAGATCAATGCCGCCGCGCCTCTCAAGGACGGCAAGCCCACCTATAAGCTCTCAGTCAACGACTTCGTCATGAAGGCCTGGGCCGCAGCGCTGATGAAGGTGCCGACCGCCAACGCCACCTGGGCGGGGGACTCGATCCTCTACCACAAGCACGCCGACGTGGCGGTTGCGGTGGCCGTGCCGGGCGGGCTGTTCACCCCGGTGGTCAAGGCCTGCGATACCAAGTCGCTGCGCCAGATCTCCGATGAAGTGAAGGATCTCGCCGGCCGCGCCCGTTCCAAAAAGCTGATGCCGCAGGAATACCAGGGCGGCACCTCCTCGGTCAGCAACCTCGGCATGTATGGCATCAAGAACTTCCAGGCCGTCATCAACCCGCCGCACGGCACCATCCTTGCGGTCGGTGTCGGCGAGGAGCGGGTCTACGCCGAGAAGGGTCAGGTGAAGGTCGCCAACTTCATGACCGTCACCTTGAGCTGCGATCACCGCGCGGTCGACGGCGCGCTCGGCGCCGAAGTGCTGGCGGCATTCAAGGGCCTGATCGAAAACCCCGTGATGATGCTGGCTTGAGGGCAGGGGCTTCGCGATGAAGACCATCCTCGCTTTCGGCGACAGCCTCACCTTCGGCGCCAACCCGATCCCCGGTGGCCCGCGCCATCCTTACGAGGACCGCTGGCCGACGGCGCTCGAGCGCGCCCTCGATGGCAAGGCCCGCGTCATCGCGGAAGGGCTCGGTGGCCGCACTACCGTGCACAATGACGGCTGGGCTGCAGCCGATCGCAACGGCGCGCGATTGCTGCCGACGCTGCTCGAGTCGCACTCGCCGCTCGACCTGGTGATCATCATGCTGGGCACCAATGACCTGAAGCCGTTCCATGGCCGTACGGCGCAGGAAGCCGCCAACGGCATGCGCCGGCTGGTGCAGATCACCCGCGGGCACTACCAGAAGCCCGGCGACATCGCGCCGAAGATTATCCTCGTGGCGCCGCCGCATATCAGCGACACCGATCATCCGGAGATGCTGCTGCATTTCGGCGACGCGGCGATCGACCAGTCCAAGCTCTTCGCGCAGTGGTACAAGCTGCGCGCCGACGAATACGGCACCGGCTTCTTCGATGCCGCGACCGTCGCCCAGCCGCACCCGGCTGATGGCGTACATCTCGATGCTGCCAACACCCGCGCCATCGGCGAGGGCCTCGCACCGCTGGTCAAACAGGTATTGGGCCTGTGACCGCCCCGATCGCCATTCGCCCGGCGACCAAGGCTGACGCGAGTGAGATCGCGCTCCTGGTCAACATTGCGACGCATGGCGGCATCGGCTTGGGCTGGGCGTACGATGCGCGCTCGAACGGCACTTATGACCCGATCGAAGTTGGTCGGCTGGATATGCTCGACGAGCGCGACGAACTGAACTGGCGCAATGCCACGATCGCCGAGAGCGATGGCGAAGTGGTCGGCATGCTGCTCGGCTACCCGGAGCCTGACGACATGGGCTCGTTTCCCGGCGACCTCGAGGACTTTCTGGTTCCGATCGTCGAGCTCGAGCGGCTGTCCGGCGGGCACTGGTTCATTTCGATGCTGGCGGTGCATGCGCCGTGGCGTGGGCATGGCGTTGGCAGCCTGCTGCTCGAGCTGGCCGAGACGAAGCGCGCCGAAGCCGGCAGCGCCGGCCTGGCGCTGATCACTGAAGACGTGAACGTACGGGCAAGAGAGCTCTACGAGCGCGAAGGTTTCAAGGTTTCCGCGTCGCGGCCGATGCGCAACTACCCAAACGGGCCGGCCCGTGGCAGCGACTGGCTATTGATGATGAAGGACCAACAACATGGCTGACTCATACGATCTCATCGTCATCGGCGCCGGTCCGGGCGGCTATATCGCCGCGATCCGCGCGGCGCAGCTGGGTTTGAAGACCGCCATCGTCGAGCGCGAGCACATGGCCGGCATCTGCTCCAACTGGGGCTGTATTCCGACCAAGGCGCTGCTGCGCTCCGCCGAGATCTACGGCCATATGGGCCACGCCAAGGACTATGGCCTCTCGGCCGGTGAGTTCGGCTTCGACATTGCCGCCATCGTCGATCGCTCGCGCAAGATCGCCGGGCAGATGAACAATGGCGTCCAGTTCCTGATGAAGAAGAACAAGGTCGACATCATCTGGGGCGAGGCGCAGCTGACGGCGCCCGGCGAGATCGTGGTCAAGAAGATGACCAAGAAGCCAGTCGAGCCGCAGTGGCCGCAGCCCAAGACTGTGCTGCCGGAAGGCACCTACAAGGCCAAGCACATCATCATCGCCACCGGGGCGCGGCCGCGCGTCTTGCCCGGCATCGAGCCAGATGGCGAAAAGATCTGGACCTATTTCGAGGCGATGAAGCCGGCGAAGTTCCCAAAGTCCCTGGTGATCATGGGGTCGGGCGCTATCGGCATGGAGTTCGCCTCGTTCTACCGCTCGCTCGGCGCCGAAGTGACGGTGGTCGAGCTGCTGCCGACCATCCTGCCGGTCGAGGATGCCGAGATCGCCGCGCATGTGAAGAAGCGCTTCGAAAAGCGCGGCATCAAGATCATCACCGATGCCAAGGTGTCGAAGGTCGATAAGACCAAGGACGGCATCACCGCTCATATCGAGCCCAAGACCGGCGACAAGCTGACGATTTCGGCCGATGCGCTGATCTCGGCCGTGGGTGTCCAGTGCAATACCGAGAATCTCGGACTCGAAAAGCTCGGGGTGAAGATCGAGCGCGGCGCCATCGTCATCGACAATTATGGCCGCACCAATGTGCCTGGCGTCTGGGCCATCGGCGACGTCGCCGGCCCGCCCATGCTGGCTCACAAGGCCGAGCACGAGGCGGTGATCACCGTCGAGACCATTGCCGGCCTCAAGGGCGTGCACGGCCTCGACAAGCTGAAAGTCCCGGGCTGCACCTATTGCGAGCCGCAGGTGGCGAGCGTCGGGTTGACCGAAGCCAAGGCCAAGGAAGCTGGGCGCGAGATCAAGGTCGGCCGCTTCCCGTTCGTCGGCAATGGCAAGGCGATCGCCCTCGGCGAACCCGAGGGGCTGGTGAAGACCATCTTCGACGCCAAGACCGGCGAGCTGCTCGGCGCCCACATGGTGGGTGCGGAAGTCACCGAGCTGATCCAGGGTTTCGTCGTCGCCATGGGCCTCGAGACCACTGAGGAAGAGTTGATGCACACCATCTTCCCGCACCCGACCCTTTCTGAGACCATGAAAGAGTCGGTGCTCGACGCCTACGGCCGCGCGCTCAACATCTGAGAAGTGCGTAGCGGCCAAACCAAATGAATCACCCGGTTCCACCCGAGGACATTCCGTTCATGTCGCCAGAAATCACCTCGCTGCTCATCTTCCTTGGCATCGGCCTCGTCGCCGGCTGGATCGCCAGCCTGATCCTGGGCGGCGGCGGGTTGCTGCGCAACCTGATCGTCGGCGTCATCGGCTCGGTCGTCGGCGCCTATCTGCTGACGCTGGCCAAGGTTGAGCTGCCGATCGGCAATGCCCTGGTCAGCCAGATCGTCACTGCCACCATCGGCGCCATCGTGGTGCTGCTGATTGCACGGCTGATTACCAAATAGAGCAGGCCGGCCGGGGTTGAACCCGCCATGTCGAGACGCGATATCGAAATCGGGTCAAATGGGGGTAAGACAATGGGTCTGCCGGAAAAGCAGTTTGGGGGAGAGTCTCAAATGGGTCGTATGGACACGCGCTCGCTGGTCATCTTTCTCGTCATCGGTCTCGTCGCTGGCTTCCTTGCCAGTCTCGTGGTCGGCGGCGGCGGGTTGATCACCTATCTGGTGAGCGGCGTCATCGGTTCGTTCGTGGGCGGTTATCTGTTCACTGCCCTCAATATCAACCTCGGCATCAAGAGCCCGATCGTCACGCAGATCATCACTTCGACGGTTGGTGCTATTATCGTTGTCGTCATTGCCAGGCTCATTGCCGGCTAGGAACGCCTCTTGGTTACGCTGATCGACAGCTTAGACACCCGCCCGCGGCACCCGGAAAAGGCCAATCGGCCCGAAAACGAGATGCTGCGAAAGCCGGACTGGATCCGGGTCAAGGCGCCGGGCTCTCCCATCTACAAGGAGACCCAGCAGATCGTGCGCGAGAACGGTCTCGTCACCGTCTGCGAGGAAGCCGGCTGCCCGAATATCGGCGAGTGCTGGAGCAAGAAGCACGCCACCATGATGATCATGGGCGAGATCTGCACCCGGGCCTGCGCCTTCTGCAATGTGCGCACCGGGTTGCCGACCGCCCTCGATCCGATGGAACCCGAGAAGGTCGCCAACGCCGTCGAAAAGCTCGGCCTCGCCCATGTGGTGATCACCTCGGTCGATCGCGACGACCTGCCGGATGGCGGCGCCGAACACTTCGCCCAGGTGATCCGCGCCATCCGCGCCCGCACGCCAAAGACCACCATCGAGATCCTGACGCCGGATTTCCTCCGCAAGGACGGCGCGCTCGAGATCGTCGTGGCCGCCAAGCCGGACGTCTTCAACCACAACCTCGAGACGGTACCGTCAAAGTACCTCAAGGTCCGTCCCGGCGCCCGCTACTTCCATTCGATCCGCCTGCTGCAGCGGGTGAAGGAACTCGATCCGACCATGTTCACCAAGTCGGGCATCATGGTCGGGCTCGGCGAGGAGCGGAACGAAGTCCTGCAACTGATGGACGACCTGCGCTCGGCCGATGTCGATTTTCTGACCATCGGCCAGTACCTGGCGCCGACCAAGAAGCACCACCCGGTACAGCGCTTCGTCTCCCCGGAAGAGTTCAAGTCGTTCGCCACGGTGGCGACGACCAAGGGTTTCCTCTTGGTTTCGTCGAGCCCGCTGACCCGCTCGTCGCATCACGCCGGCGAAGATTTCGAACAGCTTCGCGCCAACCGGATGGCCAAACTCGCCCATGGCTGATCTCTTCCTCGAGCGGCATTCGCCGCATTTGCCGCAGCGCATGTTCGATCTGGTCTCCGACCTCGAGGCCTATCCGCGCTTCATCCCCAACTGCAAGGCGATGGAGGTGCGCGACGACGCCACCGGCGAGGGCATCCTGGCGCGGATGACCATCCAGTTCGGCCCGATCACCCAGGCCTATACCAGCCGGGTGGTCGCCGACCCGCAGGCGCTGACCATCACCGCCAAGGCGGTCGACGGGCCATTCGCCTATCTCGACAGCAAGTGGAGTTTTGAAGCGGAAGGCGAGGGGACCCGCATCCGCTTCGACATCGACTTCAAGATCGCCAATCCACTGGTCGCCGCGGTGGCTGAGCCGGCCTTTGCCGCCAAGCAGACCGAAATCATCGACGCGTTTGAGGATGAGGCCGACAGGCGGTTTGGGTAGGGGTTGGGAGCTTCCGGCTACGGACTTGCCCCGCTAGCTCACCCACATACTCGATGTCATCCCAGCGAAAGCTGAGACCCATCTAACCGCTTGCACTGTGGCGAGTTGGGTCCCAGCTTTCGTTGGGATGACACCGGTGGGTGTTGCACAATCGTGGTGGCAAGCCAGCCTGCAGCCGCAACCTAAGCCTTCGCCGCCTTCAGCAGCAGCTTCAGCGCCTGCACCACGGTGGCGTGGCGGACGTCGTCGCGGTTTCCGGGGAACACCTTCTTGAGGTGGGTGGTACCGGCCTCGGTGGCGACCGAGAAGTGCACCAGCCCGACCGGCTTGTCGGCGCTGCCGCCAGTCGGCCCGGCGATGCCGGTGACCGCGATGGCCACATGCGTGCCGGCGGCGCCGATGGCGCCGTCGGCCATCGCCATCGCAACTTCCTTCGACACCGCGCCGAACTGCTTCAGCAGGCCGAACGGCACGCCGATCATCGAGATCTTGGCCTCGTTGGCGTAGCTGACGAAGCCGCCATAGACCACGTCGGACGAGCCGGAGATGGCGGTCAGCGCCCCGGCAATCAGCCCGCCGGTGCAGCTCTCGGCGGTCGCCACGGTCATCCCGGCGGCCTTGAGGGCGGCGACGGTTTCCTCGGCGAGGGCGGCGATATCGTCGGGCAGCTTCATCTCAATCTTCCCTGGGCAGTTCGATGCTGGCACTGGCCATGGCGACAATGCCTTCGCCGCGGCCGGTGAAACCGAGCTGTTCGCTGGTGGTGGCCTTGATCGCCACCCGGCTGGTGGAAATGCCGCAAACCGCGCCGATGGCAGCCTTCATCGCCTCGACATGCGGTCCGACCCGCGGCGCCTCGCAGACGATGGTGATGTCGAGGTTGACGATCCGGCCGCGCCGCTCGGCGACAAGGCCGGCGGCATGCTTCAGGAAGATCGACGATGCCGCGCCCTTCCATTGTGGGTCGGAAGGCGGAAAGTGCTTGCCGATATCGCCTTCACCCAGCGCGCCATAGATGGCGTCGGTCAGCGCGTGCAGCGCCACGTCGGCATCGGAGTGGCCCTTGAGCTTATGGGTGTGCGGGATCTCGACCCCGCCCAGCCAGACCGAACTGCCAGTGTCGAACGGGTGAACATCGAAGCCGGTGCCGATGCGGGTTTCCATGGCCGTCTCCTTGCCCAGCAGGCGCTCGGCGCGGGCGAAATCCTCGGGGTGGGTGATCTTGAGGTTATGCGTGCTGCCTGGCGTCAGCGCGACGCTGAGCCCGGCCCATTCGGCGATCGCTGCATCGTCGGTGAACTCACGCGGCATTCGGCCGGCGCGGAGGTGGGCCGAGAGTATCTGCGGGAAGCGAAACCCCTGCGGGGTCTGCGCCGCGAACAGCGTCTTGCGATCCTCGGTCGCGGTCACCGTCCGGCCGTCGACCGAACGCTTGATCGTATCGGTCACCGGCACGACGGGCAGGGCGGCCTCGCTCCCCCTCAGCGCTTCGATCACCCCACCGATCACTTCCGATGAGACCAGCGGTCGCGCCGCATCCTGGATCAGCACCAGGTCGGGGCGCCTGGCGCTCAGCGCGGTGAGCCCTGCCAGCACCGAGGCCTGCCGAGTCTCGCCCCCGGTGACGGGCGGCAGCAGGCGCGGGTCGACAAGGCCGAGCGCCGCATAGCGATCGACTTGTTCTGAGTGGATGACCGGCACCACCCAGCTAATGTCGTCGCGCCGCAGAAATGCCGCGATGCTGCGGCTTAGCACCGGCGTGCCGGCGAGATCGCGGTATTGCTTCGGGCTGGTGTCGCCGGCGCTGCTGGCGCGCTCTCCGCGCCCGGCAGCGACCACGATCACCGCGATGGTTCTAGTGCCTGTCATTGTCTTTTCATATCGCGCGCTTAGTGGCGCGGGCTTGGTCTACCGGCGGCCTTTCCCCGCAGCAAGCCCGGCGCCGAACATTGCGCAATAGGGCGAGATATGTGGTTGCGCGCCGCCCGCTTTTGACTATTCTGCGGGCATTTCGTGGAAATGAGCAAATCTGGGGCAGGGTGTGTCTGATATTGCCTGCACATTGAGCATTGCTGGTCATGAGTTGCCGAACCGCGCCTTTCTGGCGCCGATGGCCGGGATCACCGACGCGCCGATGCGGAAACTCGCCGAGCGCTTTGGCGCCGGCCTTGTCGTCTCGGAGATGATCGCCAGCAACGCGCTGGCCACCAACAACGACGACATGGTGCGCCGCCTCAACAAATCCGGCTCGCTGCCGCATGTCGTGCAGCTCGCCGGCTGCGAGGCGGAGTGGATGCGGAAGGGCGCCGAGATCGCCTATGCGGCCGGCGCCGATATCATCGACATCAACATGGGCTGCCCCTCCAAACGTGTCACCAACGGCTATGCCGGCTCGGCGCTGATGCGGGTGCCCGATGAAGCCCTGAAGCTGATCGACGCCGTGGTTGCCGCGACACCGTTGCCGGTGACCGTGAAGATGCGGCTCGGCTGGGACGAGGACAGCCTCAACGCCGCCGACCTGGCGCGGCGCGCCGTCGATGCCGGAGCGCAGATGATCACCGTCCACGGCCGCACCCGGCAGCAGTTCTACAAGGGCGAGGCGCGCTGGAACCTGGTGCGCCCGGTGGTCGAGGCGGTGAGTGTTCCGGTGGTCGTCAACGGCGATATCACCAGTATTGACGCAGCGCGCGAGGCGTTGGAGCAATCCGGCGCTGCCGCCGTGATGATCGGCCGCGGGGCACAGGGGCAGCCCTGGGCCGTCGGACAGATTGGCTCACAGCTGGCCGGCCGGCAGCCCGAGGCCGCACCGACCGGCGCAGAGCTGGCCGAACTGGTCGCGGAGCATTACGACGCCATGCTGACCGATTACGGCACCCAGCTCGGGGTGCGCGTCGCGCGCAAGCATCTCGACTGGTATCTCGAGGCGGCCAACATCGTGCTGGACAAGCCGGTCCGCAGCCAGCTGCTCAATGCGCTGGAGCCGGCCGAGGTCAGCAAGATGATCGGCGATATCTACTCCGGCGACTGGAGGCTCGCGGCATGAGCAAGGTTCCGCCGCCGGCCCTCAGCACTGCTGTGCTGCAGGCGTTGCCACAGCCCGTCATCGTCTGCAGCGAAGACCGCACCATCGTCTTCGTCAATTATGCTGCCGAGGCGTTCTTCGGAGCCTCGCAAAGCGTCTTGTCGCGCCAGCGGCTCGACGACCTCATCGCCTTCGGCTCGCCCATCATCGGCCTGATGCAGGCCGTCGCCGATCGCCGCGGCCCGATGACCGAGTACCGCGTCCGCGTCGGCTCGTCGCGCTTCTCCGATGTTGGCGACGACCGGGTGGTCGATGTCTTCGCCTCGCCGCTCTCCGATGCCGATGGCCGTATCGCGCTCCTGTTCCAGGAGCGCACCATGGCTGACAAGATCGATCGCCAGCTGGTGAGCCGCGGCGCGGCGCGCTCGGTCACCGGCCTCGCCTCAATGCTGGCGCACGAGATCAAGAACCCGCTCTCCGGCATCCGTGGCGCGGCGCAGTTGCTCGAGCAGAGCGTCACGGCCGACGAGCTGCCGCTGGCGCGCCTAGTGCGCGACGAGGTCGACCGCATCGTCGACCTGATCGACCGCGTCGAGGTGTTCGGCGACGATCGGCCGATCGAACGCGAGCCGATCAATATCCACGTCATCCTCGACCGGGTGAAGCTCCTCGCCAAGAACGGCGTCGCGAGGGGCATTTCCTTCCATGAGGAGTATGATCCGTCGCTGCCGCCGCTCGGCGGCAACCGCGATCAGCTCATCCAGGTGTTCCTCAATCTGGTGAAGAACGCCGCGGAAGCCCTTGAGCGGACACCGAAACCTGAAATTCGATTCTCGACGGCGTTCCGCCCGGGCATTCGCATTTCAGTGCAGGGTGTGTCGGAGCGAATCTCGCTGCCGCTCGAGATCGTCATCGAGGATAACGGTCCCGGCGTGCCGCCCGACCTGGTGCCGATCCTGTTCGATCCGTTCGTTACCACCAAGGCCAACGGCTCGGGACTTGGCCTCGCGCTGGTCGCCAAGATCATCGGCGACCATGGCGGCGTCGTCGACATGGACAGCCGGCCCGGCCGCACCCGCTTCCGCATCCTACTGCCGGTCGCCGCCAAGAGCACCATGACTGAGACTGTCTCCCAAGAGGTTCCGGCCGAATGAGCCATACTATCCTGCTCGCAGACGACGATGCCGCGATCCGCATGGTGCTGAACCAGGCGCTGACCCGGGCCGGTTACGAGGTGCGCCCGACCGGCAACCTCTCGACCATGTGGAACTGGGTGAGCCGCGGGGAAGGGGACCTGCTGATCACCGATGTCGCGATGCCCGACGGCAATGCCTTCGACATCATGCCCAAGATCAAGAAGCTGCGTCCTGATCTGCCGATGGTGGTGATGAGCGCGCAAAACACCTTCATGACGGCGATCCGGGCCAACGAAGTCGGCGCCTACGAGTACCTGCCGAAGCCATTCGACATCACCGAGGTGCTCTCGGTGGTCGGGCGGGCGCTGGCCGACGCCAAGAAGGCCTCTCCTGCCGAAAAGAAGGCGGACGAGCCGGGTGAGACCATGCCGCTGGTCGGCCGCTCGCCGGCCATGCAGGACATCTACCGCGCCCTGGCGCGGCTGATGCAGACCGATCTGACGGTGATGATCACCGGCGAGAGCGGCACCGGCAAGGAGCTGGTGGCGCGGGCGCTGCACAATTTCGGCAAGCGCCGTAATGGCCCCTTCGTTGCCATCAACATGGCGGCCATCCCACGCGACCTGATTGAAGCCGAGCTGTTCGGGCACGAGAAGGGCGCCTTTACGGGCGCCACCGCCCGTTCTTCGGGCCGCTTCGAACAGGCCGAAGGCGGCACGCTGTTCCTCGACGAGATCGGCGACATGCCGATGGATGCCCAGACCCGACTGCTGCGCGTGCTGCAGGAGGGCGAGTACACCATGGTCGGCGGGCGCACGCCGATCAAATCCAACGTCCGGATCGTCGCCGCGACGCACCGCGATTTGAGCCAGATGATCCGCCAGGGCCTGTTCCGCGAGGATCTCTACTACCGGCTCAACGTCGTGCCGATCCGCCTGCCGCCACTGCGCGAGCGCGTCGACGACATCAACGACCTGGTGCAGCACTTCCTGCGCGCCGCGCAGCGCGAGGGCGAACCGGTCAAGACCATCTCCGCCGACGCCATCCGGCTGATGCACAACTACTCCTGGCCGGGAAACATCCGCGAGCTGGAGAACCTGGTGCGTCGCCTGTCGGCGCTCTACGCTGACGAGAACATCTCGCTCGAGATCGTGCAGAGCGAGCTCAACCTCGCCGACCGCCAGCCGGTGCAGAGCAGCAATGGGCCGGTGGACGTTTCGACCGCGGTCGAAACCCACGTCGCCCAGGTGCTGCGCGAGTATGAGCCGAACCTGCCTCCAGCGGGGCTCTACCAGCGCGTGCTCGACCGGGTCGAAGCGCCGCTGATTGCCATGGCGCTCAATGCCTGCGGTGGTAACCAGATCCGGGCCGCCGACCTGCTCGGTCTCAACCGCAACACGCTGCGCAAGAAAATCCGGGCGCACTCGATCGAGATCGTCAAGCAGTCGCGCCGCCAAGGCTGACAGCGCGCTGATACATCACTTTGCCGAGGCGGCCGCAGTCGGCTGTTGCGAAAATGCATCGACGGGACTACTCAAGCCAGTAAGTTGCTCTGGCGCCACTCCCTGGTGTCACATTTTGGCAACAATTGTCTTGAAGGGTGAATCGGTGGGCGAGGCCGCCCGCGATCCGTCCACAACCCGGCTTCTGGATGCACGACGCAACGCTCACCGGCGACGCACCACCCGAGTCGATTCCCGCGCCGTCCTCGGCACGGTCCCGTCCGCTGTTGTTCGGGGACACCGGCCGCAAGGCCATCCGCACCATCGGCCTGATCATCGTCCTCTTGTCGGTTTTCGTGTCGTCGGGCTCGTTCCTGATCATGACCGGCGCGACGGATATCGAGCCGACCCCCGAGGTCTGGACGGTCATCTGGGTGATCAACGGCCTGCTGGTGGTTTCGGTGGTGGCGCTGGTGCTGACCGAGGCGACGCTGCTGGTCCAGGCCCGGGTGCGCGGGCAGGCCGGCGCCGGATTGCAGGTCCGCATGGTGGCGATGTTCGCTACCGTGGCTGCCGTTCCGGCCTTGCTGGTGGCGGTCGTCGCCATGATTTCGCTGAACCAGGGCCTCGACCAGTGGTTCTCCGAACGCACGCGCACCATGGTGGAGAGCTCGCGCCTCGTCGCCCGCTCGTATCTGCTCGAGCATTCGCAGGTGCTGCGCGATGACATCATCTGGGTCGCCAACGAGCTGGAGCAGGCGCGCGGCACTTTCGAGACCGACCGCACCAAATTCCAGCGCATCCTGACTGCCCTGGCGGTAACGCGCTCGCTGCCGTTCACCTCGCTGATCTCGGCCGATGGCGATACCCTGATGAAGGCGCAGATCAACGCGCCAGGCACCGCGCCGCGGGTGCCCGCCGGCCTGACGCAGGGCGTGGTCGAGGGGACGCCGACCGAAATCGGCCCCGGCCGCACCAACCTCGTCGGCTCGGTGGTGAAGCTGCGCGGCTACGACAACACCTACCTGTTCGTGGCCCGCCCGGTCGACCCGGAGGTGCTGGAGTTCACCCGGCTTACCGACGCCAACATAACCGAATACCGCAATTACGAGAGCAACCGGCTGGTCTTCCAGATCACCTTCACCCTCATGTATATCGGCATGGCGCTGGTGCTGCTGCTCGCCGCCGTGTGGATCGGCATCGCGCTCGCCAACCGCTTCGTCGACCCGATCCGTAACCTGATGATCGCCTCGAGCCGCGTCTCCGAGGGCGACCTCGATGTGCGGGTGCCGGTGCAGGAGGGCAGGGGCGACCTGCGCGATCTCTCCAGCCGCTTCAACACCATGACGCAGCAGCTGAAAACGCAGCGCGTCGCCCTGGTCGAGGCCAACGAGACCAACGAGAAACGCCGCCAGTTTACCGAGGCTGTGGTGGAGGGCGTGTCGGCCGGCATCGTCGGGCTCGATCCGTTCGGCGCCATCACGCTGGTGAACCTGCGCGCCGCCGAGATGGTCGGCTCCGACGAAATCTCGCTGGTCGGCAAGCGCATCGACGAGGTGATCCCGGGGCTCGCGCCGGTGATCGAGCGCGCCAAGTCGGCGCGTCGCGGCACCATCCGCGACCAGATCGAGATCGGCTCGGGCCCGGACTACCGCACCTACCAGGTGCAGCTGACCCGCGAGGGCACGATGACCGAGTCCAAGGGGTTCGTCGTGACGCTCGACGACATCACCGACCTGCTCTCGGCCCAGCGCACCGGCGCCTGGGCCGACGTGGCGCGGCGCATCGCGCACGAGATCAAGAACCCGCTGACCCCGATCCAGCTCAGCGCCGAACGCCTGCGCCGCCGCTATGCCAGTAAGCTCGCCGACGACTTCGAAGTCTTTGACAAGTGCATCAACACCATCATCCGGCAGGTGGGCGATATCGGCCGCATGGTCGACGAGTTCTCCTCGTTCGCGCGCATGCCGGAAGCCAAGCTGGAAAAGGGTAACCTGACCGAGTCGATCCGCCAGGCAGTGTTCCTCGAGAGCGTCCGCCTGCCGGAAGTGACCATCAATATGGAGCTGCCCGAGCAGCCGATCACTGCGTGGTTCGACAATCGGCTGATCAGCCAGGTGCTGACCAACCTGATCAAGAACGCCGTCGAGGCGATCGAAGGCGCCGGGCTCGAAGGCATCAAGAATCCGGTGATCACCGTCGAGGCCGGCCCTGAAGGGGACATGGTTCGGCTGTCCATCTCCGATAACGGCAAGGGCTGGCCGAAGGAAAACCGGCACCGGCTGCTCGAGCCTTATGTTACGACGCGCGAGAAGGGCACGGGGCTCGGCCTCGCGATTGTCGCCAAGATCATTGAACAGCACGGCGGCAAGGTCGATCTGATCGACGCCGAGCCGGACGAGAACGGGCGCATCGGCGCCTGCTTTACCTTCACCTTGCCGCTCAAGCGGCCGGGCGAAACGGACGACGGGGAGCCAGCAGCTCCTCAGACGGTGGCGGGGCAGCAGACCGCTACCGAGACCACGAATGACGCAGCGGGTGGGGCAGACCCTGACAGCGGACAGCAAGAGGAGCCGCAATTGCAAGCGGTTGATAATACCTGATGGCCCTCGACATTCTCATTATCGATGACGAGGACGACATCCGCGACCTGATCGCGGGTATCCTCGAGGACGAGGGCTACCAGACCCGGCAGGCGCATGACGCCGATTCCGGGCTGAACGAGATCGCCCGGCGCCGGCCGAGCCTGGTGTTCCTGGATATCTGGATGCAGGGCAGCCGTCTCGACGGCCTGCAACTGCTGGATGAGTTCCAGAGCCAGCACCCGGATATGCCGGTGGTGATGATCTCGGGCCACGGCAATGTCGAAACGGCGGTGAGCGCCATCCGGCGCGGCGCCTACGACTATATCGAGAAGCCGTTCAAGGTGGATCGGCTGCTGCTGATCACCCAGCGCGCCATGGAGGCGGCACGCCTCAAGAACGAGGTGGCCGATCTCCGCGAGCGCTCGAACAAGACCGTCGAGCTGGTCGGCAACTCGCAGGCCATGCAGGCGGTAAAGGGGGTCATCGAAAAATCGGCGCCGACCAACTCGCGCATCTTCATTTCGGGCTCGTCCGGCACCGGCAAGGGCCTCTCGGCGCGGCTGATCCATCAGCGCAGCGCCCGGGCCGAAGCGCCGTTCGTCGAGATCAACTGCTCGCTCTACTCGCCCGAGGAAGTGGCGGTCGTGCTGTTCGGCCGCGAAACCCGCGAGAAGACCGGCACGCTGCGCACCGAGGTGGGGGCGCTGGAGAAGGCGCATGGCGGCACGCTCTACCTCTCCGAGGTGGCGGCCCTGCCGCAGGCAGCCCAGCAGGCGCTGCTGCGGACGCTGGTCGAGAGCAAGTTCAACCGTGTCGGCGGCGCCGTAGCCGTGCCGATCGACGTGCGCATCATCTCGTCGAGCTCGCAGAACGTCGCCGGCCTGATCGAGGACGGGCAGTTCCGCTCCGACCTGTTCCACCGCTTGTCGATCGTGCCGTTGCACCTGACGCCGCTGAAGGAGCGCCGTGAGGACATTCCGCCGCTGGTCGAGGTGTTCATCGAACAGGTCTGCCGGCTGCACAACCTCAAGAGCCTGTCGATCGGCGACGATGCCGTGGCAGTGCTGCAGGGCCAGGATTGGCCGGGCAATGCCCGCCAGTTGCGCAACTCGATCGAGCGGCTGCTGATCCTCGTCAAGGACCAGACCCCCGCCGACGGTATGATCACCGCAGCGATGCTGCCGCCCGATATCGGCGAAGTGCTGCCGACCGTCGGCGACAGCGACTCGTCGGCCCACCTGATGAGCCTGCCGCTGCGCGACGCCCGCGAAGTGTTCGAGCGGCAATACCTGATGGCGCAGATCGAGCGGTTCGGTGGCAACATCTCCAAGACCGCCGAGTTCGTCGGCATGGAGCGCAGCGCTTTGCATCGCAAAATCAAGTCGCTAGGACTCTAACCACGCGCTCAGGTGCCATGCGCGTGTACGGGTAGGCACTAAGATTCTTCTGTGCCATACTTCAAAGGCGATGGGAGAGTGACCATAAAAGGGGGCAGGGGCGGTGGCGGCCGTTGTTCCCATCAACAGGGCGTGGCCGTTGGCTTGCGGCCCGCGTAACATCCCGCGAGAAGAGGCCAACGAATGCCCAGCGAAAAGACCCAGAACCTCCAGGACGCGTTCCTCAACCATGTCCGCAAGCAGAAGGTGCCGGTCACGATCTTCCTCGTGAACGGCGTCAAGCTGCAGGGCGTGATCACCTGGTTCGACAATTTCTGCCTGCTCTTGAGACGCGATGCGCAATCGCAGCTCGTCTATAAGCACGCCATCTCGACCATCATGCCGGGCGCTCCGATCCAGCTGTTCGATCCCGAGCACACCGCCGAGGACTGAGACAAAACTTGAGCGATGACTTCGACGACGAGGCCGCCCGCAAGGGCGGCCCACAGGCATTCATAGACCAGCGTTCCGCGCCGACCCGCGTGGGCCTCGTCATTCCCGATGTCCGCGGCCGCGCCACCACCCACAGTATCGAGGCCCGCAAGGCCGAGTTCGAGGGCTTGGCCAGCGCCATCCGCGTGGAGATCGTGTTCTCCGAGATCGCCAAGGTGCGCGAGATCAAGCCCGCGACCTTCATCGGCGGCGGCCATGTCGAGGAGATCGCCAAGCGGGTGAAGGAGGAGGAGATCGAGCTCCTGCTCGTCGATACCGCCTTGCATCCGATTCAGCAGCGCAACCTCGAGAAGGAAACTGGCGCCAAGGTGCTGGACCGCACCGGGCTGATCCTCGAGATTTTCGGCGAGCGCGCCGCCACCCGCGAGGGTGTGCTGCAGGTCGAGCTGGCCCATCTCAACTATCAGAAGAGCCGGCTGGTCCGCAGCTGGACCCACCTTGAGCGCCAGCGTGGCTCGGGAGGTTTCGGCTTCATGGGCGGCCCGGGCGAAACTCAGCTGGAAAGCGATCGCCGGCAGCTGCAGGACCGCATCAAGATGCTGGAAGAGCGCATCGAGAAGGTACGCCAGACCCGCGGCCAGCAGAAGGGCCGGCGCGACGCCGTGCCGTTCCAGGTGGTAGCGCTGGTCGGTTACACCAATGCCGGTAAATCCAGCATATTCAATGCGCTGACCGGGGCAGGGGTGTTCGCCAAGGACCTGCTGTTCGCCACCCTCGATACCACCGTCCGCAAGATCGGCTTGCCGCATGGCCGCGAGGTGATGCTGTCGGATACGGTTGGCTTTGTCTCCGACCTGCCGACCGACCTGATCGCCGCCTTCCGCGCCACGCTCGAAGAGGTGCTGGAAGCCCATGTCATCCTGCATGTCCGCGATGTCGCCAACCCCGACCATGCGGCGCAGGCGCAGGACGTGCTGAAGGTGCTGGAGGAACTCGGCATGTCGGCCGAGACCACCCCGATCATCGAGGTGTGGAACAAGGTGGATCTCCTCGGGCGCGACGCCGACGGCTCTTATCCGGCGCTGGCGACGCTGTCGCCGCTCGGCAAGGTCGCCGCATCCGTGCCGGTCTCGGCGCAGACCGGCGAGGGGCTGGATAGACTGCTCGACACCATCGAGAAGGTGCTGGCCGGGCAGGGGCGGACCTACCGCGTGCTGGTGCCGCATACCGCCGGCGCCGATGTCGGCTGGCTCTACGGCCACGCCGAGATCATCGGCAAGGACGAGCCGGACGAGAACGGGCAGGTTTACGAGGTCCGGGTCGAGGCCCGGCACAAGAACGCCTTCACCGAACGCTTCGCCGGCCGCATCGAAGGCTCAGACGCCGCCTGAGCGGCCAAGCTGGATGTGCAGGTGGTCGTCATGGCGCGCCGCGCGACACCCCTGAAAGCGGATGTGGCTCGAGTTGACGCCCAGCGTCTGCTTCAGATGCGGCTCGATGAACACTGATCGGACACCGAAACGCGTCACGCCCGCTGTCGCCAGCCAGCGCAGGGCCGCGCGGGTGCGTTGTGGTTCGAGGCGGTAGTTCGGAAATAGTGGCTGCAAAGCGTCAAGGTCCCAGCGCAGGGTGATACCGTCTTGCGGCGCCGGGCAGGGCAGCACATCACCGGCTGCTGGCTGCTCGAAGGCGAAGTAGCCGATTGGTGACCGGGTCACGCCATTGCGAAACCTACCCTCGGAATCCTCATAATAGTAGGCGACATCGAGGGCCCGGCCGTTCCCGTGCGAGAGGTGCGGCAGCAGCGGAAAGCCGTCGAGGAATGGAAAGCTGCCATCGAGGACGAGGGTGGTTGTCCCCGGAAACTCCGCATCGACATGCTCGGCAAGTGCAAGAGCGACCTCGCGCAACTCCGGGGCGACGTAGTTGCGGTTCAGCACGCAATAGAGCGGAGACTGGGCGGCGAGCGTTTCTCCATTGCCGGCAAGGCACGGCAGGGGAACACGACCAAAGCTTGGCGCGACGAGCATCGCGATGATCGACGCAGCGCCATAGCACAACAGGAACAGGCCGAGCCGCAGCGCCTCGTGGCGCACTCGCAGCAGCCGCGCCAGGCCCAGCGTCGCGAGATAGGCCAGGCCGCCGATCTGCGTGACCAGCGTCAGCAGGGCGAAGATCAGCAGGCGAGCGACAAGCCGGAGCATCGCTCGCGGCCCCGACGCTTAGCCGCGCTCCTTGGCCCTGATCTCGTTCCAGTAGCCGTCGAGCCGCTCGAGGCCGGCTTCCGCCAGCGGCACGGCGTCCTCGCTGGCGCGGGTTTCGACGTAGCGGAAGCGGCGGTCAAATTTGACGTTGGCGTCGCGCAGCGCGGATTCACCTTCGACACCGAGTTTGCGGGCGAGATTAGCGGCGGCGAACAGCAGGTCGCCCAGTTCCTCCTGGATCTCAGCGGTGTTGCCGGCTTCCGCCGCGGCGGCCACTTCGTCCAGTTCTTCGCGGACCTTTGCCAGCGTCTGCCGCCAGTCGGGCCAGTCGAACTGCACCGAGGCGGCGCGACGGCTGAGCTTTTCTGCACGGGCGAGGGCAGGCAGGGCGTGCGGTACGTCATCGAGGATGGACGAGGGGGTTTGCTTCCGCTCCGCCTTCTTCGCCCGCTCGTCGGCTTTCACCTCGTCCCACTTGGCCTTGGCGCCGCCGGCGTTGCGCGCTGCTTCCTCTCCGAACACATGAGGATGTCGGCGTATCAGCTTCTCAGTAATAGCGAAAACCACGTCGCCGATATCGAACAGGCCTTTCTCCGACGCCATCTGCGCGTGATAGACCGGCTGCAGCAGCAGGTCGCCCAGCTCCTCGCGGAGGTCAGCATAATCCTCGCGCTCGATGGCGTCGGCGACCTCGTAGGCTTCCTCGATGGTGTAGTGCCGGATGCTGGCGAAATCCTGCTCCAGATCCCACGGACAGCCGCCGTCCGGGTTACGGAGGGCTGCCATGATCTCGATGAGGCGGGAAATGTCGCGGGACGGCTGCATGGCGGATCTCAGGTGATGTCGAAGCTGACGGCGTGGTTGCCCAGGCGGCCGATCACGTGGCCGGTACCAGAGATGGGCACGAGGCCGCAGAGCGAGCCGGTGGTGACCACCGTGCCGGCCTTCAGCGGGAAGGCCGGATTCTGGTTCTTGGCATAGGCGATGAACGAGTTGAGCACCGTGCCGAACGAGTGCTTGGCCGGCGCCGACCAGATCTCTTTGCCGGCGAACTCCAGGTGTACGTCGTAATTACCGATCTCGGCGCCGGCGTCGCGATGCGTGGGGTCGATGACGTAACCATAAGCCGTGGCGTTGTCTGCAAGGCCGCCATAAGGGCCAGCGAGGCTGCGGTCGACATAACGCGTACCGCAGACCTCGATGCCGACAAAGTAGTGACTGATCGCTTCGATGATATCGATCTCGTCGCGGTTAGCGGCGTCGGTCGTCAGGTCGCTGGCCAGCACGAGGCCAACCTCGACCTCGAGCCCGACGATCGTCGGCGACGACAGCTGGAACGCGCCGCTATTGCCGACGCGCGACCGGTAGATCGGCGCACAGGCGCCAAGCCCATCCGGCGTCACGATGGTCTTGAGCAGCGCTGGCGTCTCGCTGAGCGCGCCGATGGTGGCGGACTGAATGCGCAGGGCGGCAGCGCGATCGAGCGCCGCATAGGGGACAGCATCGACATCATGTCGGCCGGCACGCTGGGCCTCGATAAGCTGCTGGGTGAGGTCGGCTTCGGTCGGCATATCGCTATTCCTCCATTCGCATAAGATATATTATGGAACTAACGCGTTGACCGCTGATGTTGCGTAACCGGTTGAGCATCCCTTCCGTTCGGCATCTCACTCCCTAGCACCGCGCCACCTCAAGGCCTTTACGACCGCATACATGGCGATATCGCGACTCGCCATTGTTTTCCTGCCGCCCAGGCTCGCTAGAAGCTACGTGCGAGCATCGCGACTAGTTGGTCGCGCGGCTATCCAAGACCGCGAGAGTCTTGCTATTTGCGAACGTGGCAACAGCGGAACCCATCGTGAGCGAAAAGCAGCGCCTCTATCACCAGAAGCGTGCAGCGAAGAAACTCGGTCGGCTCGGCGAAATGCTGGCCGCAGCCGATGATGGTGACTGGCTGTTCCTCGCCTGGGCCGTAAATGTCCTTCAAACCGAATTCTCGGCCGCGGCGCGAAAGCACATTCGCTTTCCGGCTGCTGCGGCGACGGCCGCGGTTCAGTCGCCGTATGCCGTGCGCAAGTGGGAGCTCGAGACGCTGCTTGCATTGACGCTTTCGACGGCCAAATTGAACCATCGGCAGCCCTTGGTGATGGAATACGCCACCATGGCAGCGGCAATAAATCTGCTCCGAGACGTCGACAACCATGAAGGTGGCGCCAACTTGGGACCCGCTGACGTCATGTTGGAGATGGCGCGGATCGGACACCGCCAGTTCGGTTGGCAGCGTGGCTTTGCGACCACCGAGCGCGTGTACCGCTACTTCTACATCTACGGCCAGGGCAAATGCGCTGAGTACTTTGAGCATACGTATGGCCTGCCGATTGCCGATTTTATGCGCACAGGATTTTACCTCTTTGCCCAGCTTCATCATCAGCCTTGGGCGAAGCCCGTCACCGTGGACGGCATCGGCGTTGATCTTGAGCTCGTTGAACGTGCCTTGCCCCTGCTGTCACTGAATCTCATGGGCTCGCGGAACGAAAACCAGAAGCTGATTGCCCAGCTTCAAGCCGGTGCCATTGCCGCTGGGACTTCCTACTTGCCAAGCGTTTTTCGTCGCTATCCCATCGTTCGCGACGATGCTCTGGGGGCCTACATCGCGCCCCTGCCCCAACTTATCGTCCATCGGATGACCGTCGGCCTGTACTATGATGTCGCCGGCGGTCCTCAGGCCCTCCTTGCCGAGGCCAATGGACGGTTTGAATCTTACGTTGGAAAGCTGATTGCTGCCTACTATCCACGATTTGAGCTTCACCCGAGCCAATCCTACGGTAAGAAAAAGGCACGGTTGGCATCGCCAGACGTATTGGTTGGCGATGACGGACAGGTGCGCGTGGTCATCGAGTGTAAGGCGACCAAGCTTACCTACGAGGCTCAGTTCGCGCAGGATCCGATTGCCACTGCAAAGAGCGCCTTCGATCAGCTGGTCAAAGGTGTCGCACAGGTTTGGCGATTCTTCTCACACGTGCGGCGCGGCATCTATGTTGGCCCGCCTGTTGCCGGCGACGCGCAAGGAGTGCTGCTAACTCTCGACACCTGGATGCAGGCTGATGCTATTTCGCGCGACAAGGTCATAGCGCAGGCGCTTGAGCTTGTCGCCGGCGAGGCCGAGGTCATCGACGTCGACAAGCGCCCAATCGTATTCTGTTCAATGCAGGACCTTGCCGATGTGATGATCGTTTCGTCCGAAGAGCAATTCTTCGAGGCGCTGTCCAGTGCCACCGAGGCTCGCTACCACGGCTGGGATTTGATGGAAGTTCGGCGCCGTGCCGGCAACCAGAAGCCACGCGACTTTCCTCTGGAGATCGCTGATCTACTCCCGTGGTGGGCCCTCTTTCAGGGAGCTCAAGACGAAGCGAAATCGGGGTAGTCCAGGTAGCAATATTTCGCCGAATCCTCGTCTATCTCAACAGGCGAGCGACCCAGCACGAAGCGCAGGAGAGTTCAGCGGAGTTGACAGAGGCAAGGGTCGCACTGCGTAGCAGGAATTTCAGAATAATTTCAGAACGCCCTCCAGGCGGCTTCAGGACTTGGGCGCAGCCCGATGCCACCATGAAGCTGACACGGCCGGGTCTTCCCCGGTTGCGTGATTCCAGCGTGACTTGGGGGCAAATCGAGCATGCGCACACTGAATTGGGAAGAAGCTCAGACGAAGCGCCGGCTCTGGGCGCTAAGCGCTGCGCTTGCGCTGTCGACGTCGCTGACCGCGCCCGTCCTCGCAGCAGACCAGACGATCACTGGCACACAAGTGGGTCCGATCACCGTCAATGCCCCGATCGATACCCTCGCCAGTTCCGCTACCATTACCGCCAACACCGGCGCCGGAGCGCTCATCCTGGGCGGCAATCCGGCCCACTTCAAGCAGGTGACCAACACCGGCACCATTACCGCCACCGGCGCATCAACCGATGGCATCAATGCCGGTGTTGCGATCGAGTCCTTCCTCAACAGCGGCTCCATCGCCTCCGACGATCTCGGCATCTACTATGGCGGCCTGTTTAGCGGGTCCGCGATGACCAACGCCGCAGGCGCCCTCATCGAGGGCGACAACGCAGCCGTCGAAATTTACTACGGCCTCAACAGCTTCGAGAACGCCGGCACCTTGCGAAGCACGGATGGCAACGCCTTCCGGGTCAAGGATACCGCCCCGTCTGGATATGGCTATGTCGGGACCTTCACCAATGCGGCAACCGGCGAAATCTACGGCGGCGATACCGTAGTGCTGCTCAAGGGCGGGGTCGGCACGTTCAACAACCATGGGTTGATCGAAACTACGGGCGGTGGCGCTGGCATCTATGCTCCGTCGGCGACTGCCTTCACCAATTACGCCGGCGGCACCGTCCGATCCACCCTCGGTACGGCAATCGTGTTCGAACGCCCTGCCCTCGCGGATCCGACCAGCGTCGGAATGTTTCTCAACGATGGTCTGGTCCAGGGAGGCGCCGGCGGCGTGGCGTTCACCGGCGTCAATGTCAACTCGTTCGCCAACGGCGCCAGCGGAAAGATCTACGGTGCCGGCAGCGACGCTGTGTTGTTCGACGGGAACGTGGCGACCTTCAGCAACGGCGGGTGGATCGAGGCCACTGGCCACGACGGTGTCGCAATCACCGGTACCGCCGGCACCTTCACCAATCGGGCTGGTGCGACGATCAAATCCGCCACCGGCAAGGCGGTCGATTTCGACGGCGCGGTCACGACTTTCGTCAACGACGGAACCATTGCATCGGGCTACAAGGGTATCGATCTCGATAGCCCCACGGGCAGCTTCACAAACACCGGCACCATTACCGCGGGTACCGGCCACGCGATCGATGGCTCATCGTACCACATCGATAGCTTCGTGAATTCCGGCACCATTACGTCGTCGAACTACTACGCCATTCACGCCGGCAGCTTCGGTTCGTTCAGCAACACGGGGACCATCCGGGCCGGCAGCGGCCGGGGCGTGGAGGCTTTCTCCGATCGCACCGAAACGTTCGTCAACTCAGGCTCGATCTTCGCTACCGATATTGCCGTCGACCTGGGGGCCGTAGGCTCATTTACAAACACCGCCACCGGTGTGATCGAGAGCAGCAACTATTATGGTGTCTGGCTCTCCAACAAGACCGACGGTTTCGTCAACCGGGGGCGCATTGCCACAACCGGCGGAACCGGCCCCGCCGTCCACCTCAATGATACCGTCGGCAGCTTTATCAACAGCGGGACGATCAATTCCTTCGGCGATACAGGCCTCACGGTTGTGCGAACCGGGACCGGACCCTTCGTCAACGAGGCCGGCGGCACGATCCGCGGCGAGGATTATGGTGCGCTCTTCTACTTCGGCGCGACAGCGTTCGAGAATCGCGGGCTGGTCACCGGCTGGGTTGGCATGGGCTTCTCCGACAATTCAACGTATGCCGCCAAGGTGATCAACTCGGGCACCATTGAGGGTGTCAGCGGCACGGCCATCGATTTCGGTGCAGACAACTTCTACAACTATGCGCACGACGACACCCTCGAGTTGCGTACCGGCTCGCGCATCCTCGGCAGCGTCAGGTTCGCCGGCGGCAGCGACACGCTCGACGTCTCCGGCTTTAAGGGCAGCACCATCCTCACCGTTGCTGATCTCGAAACCGTCCTCACGGGCGACCGCCTGGTCAACCAGCAGCTGACCTCGGGCACGGGCACTATCAGCATCATCGACGGCACGGGCATAACCGGTGGTGGCACGACCGTCATGCGAGAGGTGGCCGGCGCTATCGGCCGTGAGATCACTGGCGCTCTCGGCGCGCGTACAGGCGGCGCAGCGTCCGTCGAACCCATGGGCTATGCCCCGGCTCGCCCGGTCGGCGCCGCCGAGGCCGCCACCGGAGAGCTCGTTGCTGCGAGCGCCCCGGAAGTCTGGGGTAAGGTATTCGGCAGCGTCGCCAACAGCACCAATGACTACAGCAATGTCCTCGGCGGCATCGTCGCCGGCTCGCATACCGCCATCGACGCCAACACCCGGCTGGGTGGCGTTGTCAGCGTCTCCGGCTCCCGTTTCACCACAGTCGGCGGCCAGACCATCGCCTCGGGCATCGGCGCCGCCGGCCTCTACGGCAGTACGGACCTGGGCGATGTGACTCTCAGCTACTCGGTTCTCGGGGGCGTCGCAGCCAACCACTCCGACCGCACCGTCACCACCATGGTCACCGAAACCGCGAGCGCCGACTACGCCAGCTGGTTCCTGAGCCCGGAACTGGGGCTCTCGATCCCCGTCCCGCTGCTCGACGGTATCGAGACCGCAACCGGCTTCAAGCTTCGCTATGTCGGCGGCGAGGTTGGCAGCTACACCGAAACCGGCTCGTCACAAAACCTCTCGGTCGGCACCGCGGCCGTGAACCTGCTCGATGCCCGCATGGAACTCACCGCCACGACGCAAGTCGCTTCCAACGATTATGGTGAGGCGACTCTCTCCACCACTGCGGGGCTCCTCGCCCAGCAGAATTTCGGCGCCTCGGTCGCTATCGCCGGCTTCCCCTTCGCCACCACGCCCGACAGCTTCGCTTACGGCGCCTATGGTGACATCACGCTCGATAGCCCCATCGGCCCAGCCGCAAGAGCCTCCGCTTCCGCCGGTCTCGAACTCCGCTCCGACGGCGTCACTTCAGCATCCGCCAACCTGGGGATGTCGGCGGCATTCTAGGGCCGCCCCCTACCCTTCCCATCGGATCACGGGCGGACCGATGGTCGAGGGCTGATGGCTCTATCCCAGTGCCGCCGTTGCGGTGATCTCGATCCGCAGCCCCGTGGCCAGCAGTTCCTTGACCACCACTGTGGCACGGATCGGGTACGGCTTGGTGTTGAAGAACTCGGCATACACACGGTTCATGCCTGGCGCGTCGGCGCTGTCGACGAGGAAGATCTGCACCTGGACGATGTTGGTGAGCTCGCCGCCGGCGGCGTTGATCGCTTGCTTGAGGTTCGATAGCGCCTGGCGCGTCTGCACCTCGATGTCACCCTCGGTGATCTTGCCGGTCTTCGGATCCTCGGCCAGCACCACCAGCCAGACGTGATTGCCGGCGCGCACGCAGTCATTGATCGGGCCGCTGGATGGCGCGATGCCGGTATCGATGACTTCAATCATGGGCGGCTCCGTAGCGTCGGTACGATGATGGCGAAGCTAGCGAGGGCTGATGATCTCGCCGGCGGTGATGTCGATCTGTAGCCCGTCGAACGCCGGCCGAACGTGGTCCGGCGTCATGGCGTCGGTCTGGACATAGTCGAGATCGATATGCAGGTTGGTCAGCACGGCGTGGCGCGGCTTGAGGTCCTCGACCAGCTCAAGCGCTTCGGACAGGCTCAGGTGGCTCGGATGCGGCGCCGGCCGCAGCGCGTCAAGCACCCAGGTGTCGAGCCCGCTGACCGCCTCGCGCGACACCTCCGGGATGCCGCTGAGGTCGCACGAATAGGCGAAGCCGCCCACCCGGAAGCCCAGCGAATAGATATCGCCATGATCCTGGCGGAACGGCAGGATGCTGATCGAGCCGCCCGGCCCGTCCACCGTCAGCGGCTTACCGGCTTCAATCAGGTGCTGGTTGAGGATTGGCGGATAACCCGAACCCGGCGGGGCCGTGAAGCAATAGGCAAAGCTCGGCACGATCCGGTTTGCGGCCTCGGCGCTGAAATAGACGTCGACGCGCTTGCGGTTGTTCAGCGCCAGCACCCGTAGGTCGTCGATGCCGTGCGTGTGGTCGGCATGCTCATGCGTGTAGAGCACCGCCTCGACCCGATCGACCTCGGCCCGCAGCAGCTGCTCGCGCAGGTCACAGCCGGTATCGACGATGATGCGGGTCGGCTCATCCGAGCCGGCCGAGAAGCCTTCGATCAGCAGCGAGCAGCGGCTGCGGCGGTTTTTCGGATTGTTGGGATCGCAGACGCCCCAGTGACCGCCAATGCGCGGCACGCCACCGGACGAGCCGCATCCCATGATCGTCGCTACAATATGTTGTGCTTCAGGCATTACGCCTTAGCCTTTGAGAATAAACGGAAAAAGTTGCCAGTTGTCTCGACGCCGAGTTGTTCGAGGCTGATGCCGCGAACCTCGGCTACCTTGGCGGCGGTATGGGCTACATAACTCGGCTCGTTGGTACCGCCGCGATGCGGCACCGGAGCCAGATAAGGCGCGTCTGTTTCAACCAGATAACGGTCTGATGGGACAAACTTTGCGACCTCGCGGATTTCCTCGGCATTCTTGAAGGTGATGATGCCGGAGAACGAGATATAGCCGCCGAGCTCTAGGGCCTGGCGGGCAAGTTCGGCGCCGCCGGTGAAGCAGTGGAGCACGAAAGGGAAGGCCCCCTGCCCCACTTCGTCGGTCAGCACGGCCGCCATGTGAACGTCGGCGGAGCGGGAATGGATCACCAGCGGCAGCCCGGTGAGGCGCGATGCGGCGATGTGCCGGCGCAGCCCGGTCTCTTGCGCTTCCTTGGGTGCGTTGTCGTAGAAATAGTCGAGCCCCGCCTCACCGATGGCGACGCATTTGGGGTGCGCGCTCAGCCGGACCAGATCCTCGGTCAAGATGTCGAGTTCTTCGTCGGCGTGGTGCGGATGGGTGCCGACCGAACACCAGACCTCGGCATTTTCTTCGGCGATGGCTTTGATCTCGTCGAAGCGCTTCACCCGGGTCGAGATGGTGACCATGCCATCGATCCCCGCCGCTTTGGCACGGGCCAGCACGCCGGCGCGATCGGCGGCGAGCTCGGGGAAATCGAGGTGGCAGTGCGAGTCGATCAGCATTGGCCTATGCCGTCTTTGGGTGCTCGAACTTCTTGAACACCGGTTCGGGCGGCGGCAAGACGGTTCCGGCGGGAACGGCCGACGCGCTGAGCGCATGGCTCAACAGGCGCTGGTCCTCCGGCACCGCTAGCGCATCGAGGAACTTCGCCGCCGAGCCCGGGACGAACGCCTGCGCCGCGATCGCGGCGCGACGGACGATGTCGGCCGTGGTCGCGAGGATCGTGCCCATGCGCGGCAGATCGGCCTTCAGCCCCCACGGCGCCTGGTCGGCGAAGTAGAGGTTGGCGGCGTTGAGCAGCGTCGTCAGCTCGCCGGCGGCCTCATGGATCTGCTGCGTCTTCATGGCGAGATCCATCTTGCCGATGGCCGCGACGGCCGTGGCGACAATGGCATGCTCAGCCTCGGTCGGTTGCGCCTCGGGCAGCGCGCCGCCAAAATTCTTCTGGATCATCGACAGCGAGCGCTGCGCCAGGTTGCCGAAATTGTTGGCGAGGTCGGAGTTGTTGCGGTTGATGAACTTCTCGCGGCCCCAGTCGCCATCCTGGCCGAAGCTGACTTCGCGCAGGCAGTACCAGCGCACCGGATCGGTGCCGTAGAGGTCGAGCTGCTCATGCGGGTCGACGATGTTGCCGACCGACTTCGACATCTTCTTGCCTTCCGAGGTCAGAAAGCCATGCGCGAAGACGCGGTGCGGCACCTCGATGCCGGCGCTCATCAGGAAGGCCGGCCAGTAGACGGTGTGGAAGCGGATGATGTCCTTGCCGATGACGTGCAGGTTCGCCGGCCAGAACTTCTTGAACTGCTCGGAGGCGCCATCGGGAAAGCCGACGCCGGTAATGTAGTTGGTGAGCGCGTCGACCCAGACATACATCACGTGCCCGGAAGCGCCCGGCACCGGAATGCCCCAGTCGAAGGTGGTGCGGCTGATCGAGACGTCGCGCAGGCCGGCCTTCACGAACGACACGATCTCGTTGCGCCGCTCCTCGGGCGCGATGAAATCCGGGCGGTCGGTGTAGAGCTTGAGCAGGCGGTCCTGATAGGCGGAGAGGCGGAAGAAGTAGCTGTCTTCCTCGACCCACTTCACCTCGGCGCCGGTCGGCGCGAACTTCTTGCCGCCTTCGCCGTCGGTGAGCTCTTCCTCGTCGAAATACGCTTCGTCGCGTACCGAGTACCAGCCCTTGTAGGTCGATTGGTAGATGTCGCCGTTGTTGCTGGCGGCCATCCGGCGCCAGATTTCCTGGCTCGACTCGTAGTGGCGCGGCTCGGTGGTGCGGATGAAATCGTCGTTGGAGACGTCGAGACGCCCCGCCAGCTCCTTGAAGCGGGCGGCGTTGCGGTCAGCCAATTCGCGCGCCGTGATGCCTTCGGCCGCTGCCGTCTGCACCATCTTGATGCCGTGCTCGTCGGTGCCGGTGAGGAAATAGGTGTCCTTCCCCTCCAGCCGGGCCCAGCGGGCGATGGCGTCGGTGGTGATCATCTCGTAGGCGTGCCCGATATGCGGCGCGCCGTTGGGATAGGCGATGGCAGTGGTGACGTAGAACGTGTCGGTCATGGTGTCGGCTGGACGCTCAGGAGCTGGTGTTTCCGGATCGCATCGAAAAGCGCGACCAGGGTCTGCCGCATGTCGAGGTTGTATTCATCGGCATCGGCGAGTGAAAGCCGGGCCTTGTCCCATAGCTCGTTGGCAGAGGCAAGGCGAACCCGGTCACCGGCGCTCGCGGCGGCCTTGGCGGCATCGGCCAGCCAGTCATTGAGAATGTCGCGGGCAAAACGCAGCTCGGCGGAGTCGCGCTCGCCGCCGAGCGCATCGGCCAATGCGATGCGGGCCGCCGACGGCGCCCCCGCGGGATCGGCGAGCCAAGCCTGCAGCAGCTGCAGCGCGCCCCCCTCCCCCAGCAGCATCGCCTCGAAACCGCGGCGCGGCCGCCCGCCGGCGAGCGACACAGCGCGATCGATGGCGAGTGGCTGTCCGCCGACCCGATCCAGTACCGTGCGGACCTCGCCGTCGGCGATTGGCCGCAGCGCCACCTGGAAGCAGCGCGACTTGATGGTGGGGAGGAGCGAGCCCGGGCGATGCGAGACGAGGAGGAACGTGGTGTCGGCCGGTGGTTCCTCGAGGATCTTTAACAGCGCGTTGGCCGACGAGATGTTGCAGTCATCGATCGGATCGACAATGGCGATGCGGTGCCCGGCGCGGCCGCGGGTCATCCGCATTTCCTCGATGAAGCGACGGACCTCCTCGACGCGGATGGCCGTGTAGTAACCCTTGCCGGTGTCGCGCAGCGATTTGCGCATCACGAACAGGTTTGGATAGGCGCCGGCGGCGACCTGCGCCGCGATGTGGCCGGGCGACTCGTCGCCGGTCTTTTCGAAGATCTTTCGGGCGAGATCAAAGGCCAGCGTCGCCTTGCCGATGCCGCGCGGCCCATGGATCAGGATGCCGCCGGGCAGCCGCCCGGCATCGAGCCGCTCGAGCAAGGTGGCGCGCGCCGCGTCGTGACCGGAAACGCCGGTCTGGAACTCGGGCAGCGGCACGCCTTCGAGCTGGTCGGGTTCGCGTTCGGGATAGTCCAATTCAGTCGGCCTTTGCCTCGAGCTCGGGGAAGCGCCGGTTCAGCGTATCCCAGATCTCCTGCTCCAGTGCATCTTCCGATTGGCCGGCGGGCAACACGACGCAGCGCTCCGGGTTGGCCTTGCCGATGGCGAGGAAAGCCTGGCGCAGGCGGCGATGCCACTCGAGGTCTTCCTTCTCGAAGCGGTCGCCGGTCTCGGCCAGCACCTTCTCGATCTCGCGATTATTGACCCGGGCGAAGGCGATGGCCGGATCCATGTCGAGAATGAAGGTGATGTCGGGCTGGTGCCCGTCGAGCGCCAGCGTCTCAAGGCCGCGGATCAGCTTGTCGTCGACCCCGCCGGTGAGGCCCTGATAGGCCCGGGTCGAATCGTGGAAGCGGTCGGAGATCACCCATTTGCCGCTGCTGAGGCTGGGGGCGATGAGCGAGCTGACATGATCGTAGCGGGCGGCGGCGAAGAGCACGGCCTCGGCGCCGGCGCCCCAGCTCTCGGAGCGGCCTTGCAGGATGAAGGCGCGGACGGCTTCGGCCTTGGGCGTACCGCCGGGCTCGCGGGTGCGGACGGCTTCGATGTCCATGCGGTTGAGCCGCACCAGCAGGCGCTTGACCTGCGTCGACTTGCCGACGCCTTCGCCGCCCTCAAAGGTGATGAAACGGGCGGCGGGTTTCGCCGGCACATCGAGCATTGCTTTGCGTTCCCGAACCCGGAGCGCTTTCAGGAGAAGTTGCAGACTTTTCCGGTTCGAAAGCGCGACAAATCAAACAGGTAGAGCACTGCCACGACTCGAGGAGGCGGGGAAGTGCTCTACAACCAGCCGAGCGCCAGTTCCTTGAGCGCGTCGGTTGCCTTGCGGACGATATCGCCGTCGGCAACGTCCTCGCCCGCGTAGAGCGGGGTGACCTGTACCACGGCGCCGTTGCACATGACATTGAGCTGGGCCAGTTGATCGCCCTTCTGCACAGGCGGGCGGATCGGCGCCTTGTAGGTGACCGTGGCCTGCGGGCAGTTCTGCGCGCCCTTGGGCAGGAACAGATCGATGCTGCCCTTGCCCACCAGCGACACCTGCCCGGCGCTGCCGCCATAGACATCGGCATGCGAGATGGCGGAGCCCTCCGGGAACACCGGGATCAGCTCGAAGCCGCGCGTGCCCCAGGTGACGAGCTTGCGCGCCTCTTCAGTGCGCTCGGTCATCGATTTGAGCCCATGCAATACGGCGATGAGACGGCGGCCGGTGGCGGCGGTCGAAACCACCTCGCCATAGCCGGCAGCCTCGGTGTGGCCGGTCTTCAGGCCATCGACACCAATGCCAATCTCCAGCAGCGAGTTGCGGTTCATCTGGCGGATCTTGTTCCAGGTGAACTCCTTCTCCGAGAAGATCGGGTAGTATTCGGGGAACTGCGCGATGATGAAGCGGGCAATGGTCGCAAGGTCGCGCGCCGTCGAGAACTGCGCCGGGTCGGGCAGGCCGGTAGCGTTGACGAAGTTCGAGCCGCTGAGCCCGATTTCCTTCCCCAGCTGGTTCATCATCTGCGCGAAGCTGAGCTCGCTCCCGGCGATGCCCTCGGCCAGCGCGATCGCCGCGTCGTTGCCGGACTGGATGATGACCGAGCGGACCAGATCCATCACCGGGATCTTCGAGTTCAGCTCGGCAAACATGGTCGAGCCGCCCGATGAGGCGCCGCCATCGCGCCAGGCATGCTCGGAAATGAAGAACTCGTCGGTCGGCTGGAGTTTTTTCGACTGCAGCTGGTCGAAAACCACGGCCAGCGTCATCAGCTTGGCCATGCTGGCGGGTTCGAGCTGCTCGTCACCTGCCTTGTTGAACAGGATGGTGCCGGACTCGTAATCCATCAGCACGGCGAACGGCGCCTTGGTGTCGAAATCCTGCGCGTGTGCGGAGGCCGCCCAGCAGACGGCGAGTAGAGCGATCAGCAGTTTCTGGCCAAAATTCCGCAATCTCAACCCCGATCGCGGTCAATGCTCGACCGCTCTCAAACTAATAGAGCACCAGGTCCTTGAGTCCAAGTTGCCTGGCGAGCGACATCACATCATCCCGCGCCACACCGGGCTTAAGATGCGTGAGTGTCAGGCGTGTGGCATCAGCGCCGGGGATGCGCACGGCATCCTCGTCGACCGCGCCCAGCATGGCGAACTGCAGCGCCACGTCATCGGCCCTCGTGGCATCGGCGAACACGCCGAGCTCCAGCTTGATGGCGCGCTTGTCCTCGTCGACCGTCGCCACCCAGGAGTCGAGCGAGCCCGAGCGGGTCGCCATGGCGTTGGCAGCCGCGTGGGCGCCGGTAATGGCGTCGTCGGCCGCACCGCTGTCGACATAGCCGAACATGTCGATGATGCCGCCGATGAGGTTCGGACGCTCTTCGTTCATGGCGAGGCGGGTAGCCCCCTGCTCCATGCGCGTTGGCTTGTCGACGCTGGCGAGCAGCATGCGGGTGTCGTCGCCATTGAGCGGCGCCGGGCCGATATACTGCACCTGGATATTGCCGACGCCGTTGCCGGCATAGCCGAGGATCTCGGCGGTCCGGTAGCTGAGGTCCATCACCCGGCCATGGAGGTACGGACCGCGATCGTTGACGCGGCAGACGATCGAGCGGCCGTTGTCGACATTGGTGACGCGGACGTAGCTCGGCAGCGGCAGCACCGGGCTGGCGCAGGAAATGGCGTTGGCCGAGAAGATCTCGCCATTGGCGGTGCGCCGGCCATGGAAGTCGTTGCCGTACCAGGAGGCGCCGCCCGAGGCGACGTAGCCGATCGGGTTCTCGATCGGCTCATAGACTTCGCCGCGCACCGTGTAGGGCTTGCCGACCATGTAGCGGCCGCCGCCCTTGGGCGGGTTCTTGGCATTGGTGACGCGCGGGCTGACGGCGACGCCGAACTCCTTGGAGCTGAAAGCGGAGCGCTTGATGTGCGGCACCCCTCCCCCGTCGCTGCTGCAGGCAGCCACAACCGGCGCCAGGAGCACAGCAAGAGCAAGCAGCCGGGCGGCCGCGCGAAGGTCGCGAGAAAACACTGCCAAAACCAGATCAACCCATCGAGAGATTTCCGCACCATACCGAAAGCCGTGCGGGGATGATCGCATCGAACCGCAACGTGGTTGCGGCCGGGTTAATTTGCTTCAAATGCCAGCTATTTAGCCGCCCATTCCGTGAGTTCCGCGGTAACCGTGGGATGTTGCTCGACCAGCGCCATGTGCCCTGCCCTGGGGACCACGACGAGCCTGGCGTCGGCAATCCCGGTGGCCATCTCGCGGGCGGCCTCGGGAACCGTGATTGCGTCCTTGTCACCGACTACCACCAGCGTCGGCACCGCGATGGCGCCGAGTTCGGGGCGAGAGTCCGGCCGGCCCATAATGGCGGTCTGCTGCCGGATATAGGTTTCGCCGCCATTCGCCGTGGCCATGCGCACATGCAGCGCCTTCAGCCCCGCATCGCCGACGTGGTCGGGGTGCACCGCATTGGGGAACGACTGCGCGACGGCGAGGTTGAACTTCCCCTGCTCCGTCAATGCGATGGCCGTTCTCCGCTTCTCGATCGCCTCCGGGGTATCGGGCCGCGCCGAGGTGTCGAGCAGCGCCAGCTTCAGCACCCGCCCCCTCGCCTGCCTGAGCATTTCGAACGCCAGGTAGCCGCCCATCGAGAAGCCGATGAGGGCGAACTCAGGCGGCGCGTCGCCAAGAATCGATGCCGCAATCTGCTGCATCGAACTGCCCTCGGTGTGGTTGGCGATGGTCACCGGCCCGAACTGCCACAGTGCCGGCACCTGATGGGCATAGATCTCGGCGGTGCAGTTGAGACCGGGAACGAGGAGGATCGGCATTGTCATGAAAGCGAAAGTCCTGATCGAGCGTTGCAGTTCCCGGAGAACGTTTTCGTTCTCCCCTTGGGGAACGTTTTCGTTCTCCCCGTGGGGAACGTTTTCGTTCTCCCGGCCGAGAACGGGAACGGGCTTGCTTGCCGGGCGGTCGGCACTCATATAAAGATATCTTTATATCCCGCCATGCGAGTGTGCCGGCGGTGAACGCAGTTTGGCGTGACAGACGTTGGAAAGTCGAGCGATGACTGAAGCTCAACACATTGAGATCGATAGAAATTCCTTGCCCAAGGGCGAGGAGGTGCGGGCAGCGCTTACCCAGGCGGCCTCCGAACGCATCCTGATCCTCGATGGCGCCATGGGCACCATGATTCAGCAGTTGAAGCTTGATGAAGCCGCCTATCGCGGCGAACGCTTCAAGGATTGGCACAAGGATGTGCGGGGCAATAACGACCTGCTCAACCTGACCCAGCCCGATGCGATCCGGGCCATCCACCTGCAATATTACCTCGCCGGCGCCGACATGGTGGAGACCAACACCTTCTCCTCCACCGACATCGTCATGGCCGATTACGGCATGCAGGCGCTCGCCTATGAGTTGAACCTCCAGGGCGCCCGGCTGGCGCGCGAGGCGGCGCAGCAGGCCTTCGACATCGATGGGAAGCGGCGCTTTGTGGCCGGCGCACTCGGGCCGCTGAACAAGACGGCATCGATGTCGACGGACGTGAACTCGCCGGGGCACCGGGCGATCACTTTCGATGAGATCGTGAAAGGCTATGGCGAGCAGATCAATGGGCTGATCGACGGTGGCGCCGACCTGTTGCTGTTCGAGACCATCACCGACACGCTCAATACCAAGGCCGGCATCTTTGCGGCGCAGCGCATCTTCGAAGAGCGCGGCAACGAGCTGCCAGTGATGATCTCCGGCACCATCACCGACCTCAGCGGCCGTACGCTGAGCGGCCAGACGCCGACGGCGTTCTGGTACTCGGTGCGGCACGCCAAGCCCTTCACCATCGGGCTCAACTGCGCGCTCGGCGCCAATGCCATGCGCGCCCATATCAACGAACTCTCCGATGTCGCCGACACGCTGATCTGCGCCTATCCCAATGCGGGCCTGCCCAACGAGTTCGGCGGCTATGACGAGACGCCGGAATTCATGGCGCGCCAGCTTGAGGGCTTTGCGCGCGATGGCTTCCTCAACATCGTCGGCGGCTGCTGCGGTTCGACCCCGGACCACATCCGGGCGATCAAGGAAGCAGTGGGAAAGTACAAGCCGCGCAGGATCCCCGAGGTGCCGACCTTCCTGCGGCTGAGCGGCCTCGAGCCGTTTACGCTCACCGGCGACATCCCGTTCGTGAACATCGGCGAGCGCACCAATGTCACCGGCTCGGCCAAGTTCCGCAAGCTCATCACCGCCGGCGACTACACCGCCGCGCTGGAAGTGGCGCGCGACCAGGTGCAGAACGGCGCCCAGGTTATCGACATCAACGTCGACGAGGGCCTGCTCGACAGCCAGAAGGTGATGGTCGAGTTCCTCAACCTGCTCGCTGCCGAGCCCGATATCGCCCGCGTGCCGCTGATGATCGATTCTTCGAAGTTCGAGGTGATCGAGGCGGGCCTCAAATGCGTGCAGGGCAAGGCGCTGGTCAACTCGATCTCCATGAAGGAAGGCGTCGAGAAATTCCTCGAGACCGCCCGCCTGGTGCGCTCCTACGGCGCCGCCGTGGTGGTGATGGCGTTCGACGAGCAGGGCCAGGCCGATACCTATGAGCGCAAGGTCGAGATCTGCACCAAGGCCTATAAGCTCCTGACCGAGGAAGTTGGCTTTCCGCCCGAGGACATTGTCTTCGACCCCAACATCTTCGCTGTCGCCACCGGCATCGAGGAGCATGTCGGCTATGGCATCGCCTTCATCGAAGCCACGAGGACCATCCGGCAAACCCTTACGCACGCACATATTTCTGGTGGCGTCAGCAACCTCAGCTTCTCCTTCCGCGGCAATGAGCCGGTGCGTGAGGCGATGCACTCGGTGTTCCTCTACCACGCCATCCAGGCGGGCATGGACATGGGCATCGTCAATGCCGGCCAGCTGGCGGTCTACGACACGCTGGAACCGAAGCTGCGCGAGGCCTGCGAGGACGTGATCTTCAACCGCCGGGCGGATTCGACCGAGCGGCTGCTGGAGATTGCCGAGCAGTTCAAGGGCCAGGCCGGCGGCGAGCAGAAGGCCAAGGACCTGACCTGGCGGACCAAGCCCGTGGCCGAGCGCATCTCGCATGCGCTGGTCAACGGCATCACCGAGTTCATCGACGCCGACACCGAGGAAGCCCGGCTGGCTTCGGCACGGCCGCTGCACGTCATCGAGGGCCCGCTGATGGCCGGGATGAGCGTGGTCGGTGACCTGTTCGGCTCGGGCAAGATGTTCCTGCCGCAGGTGGTGAAATCCGCCCGCGTCATGAAGCAGGCCGTGGCGCACCTTCTCCCGTTCATGGAAGCGGAGAAGAACGCCGATGGCAACGCTACCGGCCGCCGCAGCGCCGGCAAGGTGCTGATGGCGACGGTGAAGGGCGATGTGCACGACATCGGCAAGAACATCGTCGGCGTGGTCCTCTCCTGCAACAACTACGAGATCATCGACCTCGGCGTCATGGTGCCGACGGCCAAGATCCTCGAGGTGGCGAAGGCGGAGAATGTCGACGTCATCGGGCTCAGCGGCCTCATCACCCCGTCGCTTGACGAGATGGTGCATGTTGCCTCCGAGATGGAGCGCGAAGGCTTCCACGTGCCGCTGCTGATCGGCGGCGCCACCACCTCGCGCGTCCACACCGCGGTGAAAATCCACCCGCAGTATCATGGCGGCCCGACCGTGCATGTGCACGACGCCAGCCGCGCCGTGGGCGTGGTGTCGTCGCTGCTGTCGCAGGAGCAGCGCCCGGCTTACGTCCAGGACGTGAAGGCCGAGTACGAACGGCTGGCCGAAAAGCACCGGCAGAGCGAGGCCGAAAAGCAGCGGACATCGCTGGCAACCGCCCGCGCCAACCGCTTCCAGCCGAAATGGGATGGCTACGTGCCGCCCAAGCCGAGCTTCCTCGGCACGCGAGTGTTCGAGAACTACGACCTGGCTGAGATCGCCAGGTACATTGACTGGACGCCGTTCTTCCAGGCCTGGGAACTGAAGGGCCGCTTCCCGGCAATCCTCGAGGACAAGGACCAGGGGCCGGCGGCGCGCCAGCTCTGGGACGACGCGCAGAAGATGCTGAAGGAAGTGATCCAGAAGAACTGGTTCCGCCCCAAGGCGGTGATCGGCTTCTGGCACGCCAACCAGGTCGGCGACGACATTCGGCTCTATACCGATGCAGACCGCAAGGACCAGCTGGCGACGTTCTTCACCCTGCGCCAGCAGCTTTCGAAGACCGGCGGCAAGCCGCATATGGCCCTGGCCGATTTCGTCGCGCCGGAGGGCATCCCGGACTATCTGGGGGGCTTCGTGGTCACGGCGGGGCTCGAGGAGAACATCATCGCCGAGCGCTTCGAACGGCGGAACGACGACTACTCGTCGATCCTGATCAAGGCGCTGGCCGATCGCTTCGCCGAGGCCTTCGCCGAACTGATGCACGAGCGGGTACGCAAGGAATTCTGGGGCTACGGCGCCGCGGAAACCTTTGCACCCAACGAAATGATCGGCGAACCCTACCAGGGCATCCGCCCTGCCCCGGGCTACCCGGCCCAGCCGGACCATACCGAGAAGACGACGCTGTTCCACCTGCTCAACGCCAAGCAGCGCATCGGCGTCGAGCTGACCGAGAGCTACGCCATGTGGCCGGGCTCATCGGTGTCTGGCATGTATCTGAGCCACCCCGAGAGCTTCTATTTCGGTGTCGCCAAGGTGGAACGTGACCAGGTGGAGGACTATGCCCGGCGCAAGGGCATGGCGATCCGCGAGGTCGAACGCTGGCTCGGCCCGATCCTCAACTACATCCCGAGCTCGGACAAGGAGGCGGTATGACCTCCCCTGCCCCGTTCGCCCGCCGCGCCACTTCCGTGCCGGTAACCGTGGTCACCGACAAGGCGGCCCTTGGCCGCTTCGGTGGGCGCGACACGGCCGTGGTGCATCTCGATCCACCACTGCATGCCCATGACCCGGGCACCGAGTGCATTGCCTGCGAGAGCCGCGGCAATGTGCGGGTCCTGCTGTTCGAGCTGCAGGAAAAGGTGCGGCTCGGCATGGCCGAGCCGTTCGTCCGGGTGGTGGTGGACGCCACCGACGTTGAAGATCGCACGGCCGTCGCTGACGCCATTGTCCCCGGCAAGCTGCCGGCCTTCGGGCTCCGCGACTTCACCGTGGCCCGCAACTTTCATCTGGCGGAGGTGGTTTGATGGCCGCGCTTGATCTCTTCATCCGGCCCGCGGCCGACGACATCCACCCAATCAGCCGCGCCGCGCTGCTGGCTCTCGACGCAGCCGAGCGAACCCAACGGCTCGACGAACAGCAGGCAGCGATCCGCTCCCGGTTGGCGGCGGCGCCCGGGACGCGCGACTGGCACAATCAGGTGGGCATGATCGTCGCCGAACTCCGCCGTGCCGGTCATGCCCTCAGCCGCGACGGCGAGACGCATAGCTGGGTCGGTGAATCCGGCCAGCTTGGCGTGAGCTTCTGTCGGGCCGGCAACACTGTGCTCGCCTGGCAAGCCTAGCCGCGCCAAACCTCAGTATTACTTGCAGTGTAGCCTCGTCGCGCTAAGCTGTGGTTCACGCCTATTGGTAGGGGCGTGGACGCTTGAGGGGGCGTGGCAAATGGCAGAGCATCCGGATCCGTTCTCGGTCAATGTCGGGAGCAAGCTGCTCTTCGGCGCCATCATGCTGATGGGGCTCGGCCTGATCGGCGCCATCCTGGGGCCGCTGCTGACCGCCTTCGGCCCGAACGCCAGCCCAGAAGCGATCGGCGGCGCCGTAGGACCCGGCATCATGCTGCTGGTCGGCGGCGTGGTGCTCGGCATCATCGCCGGCATCTTCCTCGGCTACGCCAACGGCAAATACCCACCGTCGGCTCGCCGGGAGTAAGGTCCAGGATTGGGCTGCAGCTTGGGCTCGACCCTTCACCAACCCACCCGCTGTCATCGTGGGTGAGGTGATCGTAGTTGGTCAGCTCGGCCGCTGCGCACCATGTGAAGCGCTCTAGTGCGCGTGCTCGGTCACGCACTCGCCGTGGTCGGCCAGCACTTCGATGATCCGGCAATCGCAGATTCGCCCATGGCCGCATTCCTCGACCATCCGGGTCAGTTCGCCGCGCAGCGCCGAGAGGCTGGCGATACGGCGATCGATCTCGGTCAGGTGGTTGCGGGCGATGCTGTCGGCCTGGTGGCACGAGGCCTGCGGCGACGCGGCCATTTCCAGCAGCTCTCGGATATCCTCGACCTCGAAGCCGAGCTCGCGCGAGTGGCGGATGAAGTTGAGCCGCTCCACCTCGGGCTTGCCGTAGCGGCGCTGATTGCCCTCGGTCCGCGGCGGCGACTGCAGCAGGCCGATCTGCTCGTAAAAGCGGATGGTCGGGACCTTGACGCCGGTCCGCCGTGACAATTCGCCGATCGGCAAATTCATTGCATTCACCCCTTGATCCTCTAGTGGCTAGAGGTCCTAGATGTATGCGGACATGATGAAGAATCCAAGGAGTGCCGCATGTCCGAGGCCGCCGAGAAGCTGAAATTCCGCATTGGCGGCATGGACTGCGCCGCCTGTGTGACCAAGATCGAGAACGCCGTCAGTCGGCTTCCCGGCGTCGGCGGGGTCGGCGTGTCGCTCCCCAATGGCACGATGACCGTGACGCGCTCGGGTGAGGTCGCCAAGGGCGCCATCGAGCGGCAGGTCAAGGCGCTTGGCTACCAGATCGCCCCCGCCCGATCCGCCCATACCGGGCCTGCCGCTGCCGCGGCGGGAAACCATAGCCATGCCGGACATGATCATGGGCACGATCATGACCACTCCGATCACAGCCACGACCACTCCGGGGATGATCACTCCGGAGATGATCACGATCACTCTGGGCATGGCGAGATCATTGATGGCCCGTGGTGGAAAACGCGGAAGGCCCTGCTGACCTTCATCTCCGGTGGCGCGCTCGCGGCGGCCTATGTTGCCGGGCAGTTGTTCCCTCAAATCGGCCATTGGGCGTTCTTCGTCGCCATGGCGGTGGGCCTGATCCCGGTGGCGCGGCGCGCCGTCGTCGCCGGCATGACCGGCACGCCGTTCTCGATCGAGACGCTGATGACCATTGCCGCCATCGGCGCGGTGTTCATCGGCGCCACCGAGGAAGCGGCTACCGTGGTGCTGCTGTTCCTCGTCGGCGAGCTGCTCGAGGGCGTTGCCGCCGGCCGGGCCCGCGCCAGCATTCGGGGCCTCGCCGACCTGGTGCCCAAGCTGGCGCTGGTCGAGAAGGACGGCACGACCACCGAGGTCCCCGCGGCGCAACTGGCTGTCGGCGCCACCATCCTCGTTCGGCCTGGCGACCGCATCGCCGCGGACGGTGTCATCGTCGACGGCAGTTCCGCCATCAACGAAGCCCCGGTGACCGGCGAGAGCGTGCCCAGGACCAAGAGCGTCGGCGACGAGGTATTCGCCGGCACCATCAACGCCGATGCCGTGCTGCGCGTGCGGGTGACTGCGGCCGCCGCCGACAACACCATTGCCCGCGTCGTGCGACTGGTCGAGGAAGCGCAGGAAAGCAAGGCGCCGACCGAGCGGTTCATCGACAAGTTTTCGAAATACTACACGCCAGCCGTGCTGGTGGTCGGCGCGCTGGTCGCCATCCTGCCGCCGCTGCTGGCCGGCCAACCCTGGGACGAGTGGATCTACAAGGGGCTCGCCATCCTGCTGATCGGCTGCCCCTGCGCGCTGGTAATCTCGACCCCGGCGGCGATCGCCGCTGGCCTCTCGGCCGGCGCCCGTCGCGGGCTGCTGCTGAAGGGTGGCGCCGTGCTCGAGCAGTTGCGCCGGATCGACACCGTCGCGCTCGACAAGACCGGTACGCTCACCGAAGGCAAGCCGCAGGTCACGGACATTGTCGGCATCGGGCGCTCGGAAGCTCAGGTGTTGTCATTGGCCGCAGCGCTGGAGAGCGGCTCAAGCCATCCGCTGGCGCTGGCCGTGCTGGCCCGCGCCCAGACCGACAAGGCCTTCGTACCACCTGCGGCCGGCGCCAAGGCGGTGCCTGGGAAGGGCGTCACCGGCAAGGTCGGCGGCGAAGCCCTGTTCCTCGCCTCCCCCAAGGCGGCCGAGGAGCAGGTGCCGTTCGAAGCCGCGCTGCGCGAGCGGATCGGTGCGCTCAATGATGCCGGCAAGACCGTTTCGGTGCTGCTGGTTGGCGCAGAGGTGGCGGGGCTGCTCGCCATCCGCGACGAGCCGCGCGCCGACGCCGCCGATGGGCTGCGCCGGTTGCAGTCCGAGGGCGTCAGGACTGTCATGCTCACCGGCGACAACGAACGGACCGCCCAAGCCATCGGCGCCGCTCTTGGCATCGAGGTCCGCGCCGGCCTCCTCCCCGAGGATAAGCAGCGCATCGTGCGCGAGCTGCAGCAGCAGGACCGCGTCGTCGCCAAGGTCGGCGACGGCATCAACGACGCCCCTGCCCTCGCCGCCGCCGATATCGGCATCGCCATGGGCGGCGGCGCCGACGTGGCGCTCGAAACCGCCGACGCCGCCATCCTCCACGGCCGCGTCGTCGACATCGCCAACATGATCGGGCTGTCGAAAGCCACGATGGGCAACATCGCCCAGAACATCACCGTGGCGCTGGGGCTCAAGGCGGTGTTCCTCGTCACCACGATTATCGGCGTCACGGGCCTGTGGCCGGCGATCCTCGCGGATACTGGCGCGACGGTGCTGGTGACGATCAACGCCATGCGGCTGTTGGGCTGGAAGGGAAAATAGCGGTTCAGCTTCCAATGCTCCAAACAACAACGGCTCCCCGAGGGGAGCCGTTTGTTTTGGACTGCAGGATCTGATGAGAACCTGGTGCGGTCGAGAAGACTCGAACTTCCACGCCTTGCGGCACAGCGACCTCAACGCTGCGCGTCTACCAATTCCGCCACGACCGCACGCCGAGGTAGGAGCGACGCCGAAGCGGCGAAGCGAGGCAGCGTGTAGCAACGCTCGTTGGCGGGTGCAAGCGATTAATTGCCGTTATGCAAACGCTCGCCGCCAAACTCGAAATCAGGCCGGGCGGCGGACTTTTTCGGTGAGCTCGACGCTGAGGCGGCCGTCCTCGACCTTCACTTCGCCGCGCGCGATCAGCGTGTTGTTGGCATAGACGCGCAATGGGTCGCTCTCGCCCGTGTCGAGCTCGATCACCGCGCCGCGGCCCATGCGCAGCAGGTGGTGCACCGGCATGATCGCCGCGCCCAGCTCGACGGTGATATCGACTTCAATATTGTCTAGAGTGTTCATACATAAACCGCGACCGACCATCCCGGCTGAATCGCGCGGGCCCCTTGTGAGAGAGCATTGGACACCCATGCTTACCGAAGCGTTAACGACTGACCCAACTTGCGACACCGGGACCAAGCTGTTCCGCGCCGATGGGGTGCCGGTCGAGTGGCGAATCTCGGAGGGGTACGTGCCCTACCCCGAAGCGCTGGAGGCGATGAAGGCGCGGGCGGCAGCCGTTGCGGACGGTGCGGCCAGCGAGCAGGTATGGCTGCTCGAGCATCCGCCGCTCTATACGGCGGGCACCTCGGCAGCGCCCGAGGACCTGCTGTCGCCCAACCGCTTCCCGGTCTATGACGCCGGGCGCGGCGGGCAGTACACCTATCACGGCCCTGGCCAGCGGGTGGTCTACTTCATGCTCGATCTGCGCCAGCGCGGCCGCGACGTACGCTGCCTGGTACAGGGGCTCGAGGGGCTGATCATCGATACGCTCGCCGCCTTCAACATCCGCGGCGAGCGGCGCGACGGCCGGATCGGCGTCTGGGTGGCGCGGCCGGACAAGGGCTTTGGCCGCGAGGACAAGGTGGCGGCGATCGGCGTGCGGGTCAGCCGCTGGGTGACCTTCCACGGCATTGCAATCAATGTGTCGCCGACCCTTTCACACTTCGATGGCATCGTGCCGTGCGGCATCTCCGACCAGGGCGTGACCAGTTTTGAGGATCTCGGACAGCTGGTTGCGATGGCCGAAGTCGATGCCGCGCTGCGCACCGCCTTCGAGCGGCGCTTTGGCGCCACGGCAGATCTGCGCCCGGAAGGCCTTGTCAGTGCCGCGTGACGCACGCATTTTCTGGGTGACCGATTCCATGGGGGTGAGGCCATGACGCTGGACGATCTCAAGAAAATCTTCCTCAGCCCGACGCTGTTCAGGCTCGAGACCATCCTCTCGCCGCGACTGGTGCCGGTGCTTTACGTCACCGGGCTGGCGGCACTGCTGCTCTGGTCGGTGGGGCACCTGTTCGTCAGCTTCGGCCGCAATTTCGGCGATGGCCTGTGGGGCATCCTCGAGATCGCGGTGTATGGCGCGTTGTTCCTGATCGTGCTGCGCATCGTGTGCGAAGTGCTGCTGGTGTTCTTCAAGGCGAACGAGACAGTCACCCGCACCGTGAGCCTCAGCCGCGTGCCGACCTCGCTGATCGACGAAGTGCGCGACGCCATCCACGACATCGCCGAGGACGAACCTTACGAAGACGAGACGAGCGAGGGCGCGGGTGTAGAGCCAACCACGCCTGCGGTGCGACGGACCGCGAGGCGCACGCCGCCACCGACCGAAAAGCCCGATATCTGAAACAGCAAGGCCGCCCGAGGGCGGCCTTTTTCGTTGGGGCGGGTGGCTCGCCCACTTCGATGATCTCCAGGGATCAGGCAGTGACAAGCGAGCGCCGCGACTTCATGACTTCGTCGACGCTCCAGGCGCCGGGGCCGGCGAAGACCAGGTAGAGGAATATGAAGCAGAACAGCACGGCCCCATCGCCGCCATTGGCGACCGGGATGATGTTGCCCTGCCCCATCATCGGCACGTGCACGAACCAGAACGCATAGGCCATCTGGCCGGCGAGGATGAAAGCCACCGGGCGGGTGAAGACGCCAAGCAGGATGGCGAGGCCGCCGAACACTTCGAGCACAGCCGCGAGGCCCATCAGCGAGAACAGCTCGAACCCGCCGCCGCCACCTGAGGCCGGAAAGCCGAACATTTTCTGCGTGCCATGGGCCATGAAGCAGAGCGCGGCGATGATGCGGAGAACGGCCAGCGCCTGCGGCTGGTACCGGTTGAGGGCTTCGAGATTCATGGGTCTTTTTCCTGCTGGACGCCTCGGAGGTGGGCGCATCGGAAACAAGAGCACGAGGCTCAGGATTCGGGTCAACTGAAGGTTTGGTAATCTGACGGGCTCGTGATCGGCCGTGATCAGGGCTGCCCTGCTTCCATCGCAGAGTGCCGATCATTGCTTTTTTCCCGAGTTTGGCGCATAGGCACGCGCCAATGACACAAGCTCCGAAAATCGGTCTGGTCAGCCTCGGCTGCCCCAAGGCTCTCGTTGACTCCGAACGCATCATGACGACGCTGCGTTCGCAGGGCTATTCGTTCTCGCGCGACTACGCCGGCGCGGACGTCGTGCTGGTCAATACCTGCGGCTTCCTCGACAGCGCCAAGAAGGAAAGCCTAGAGGCAATCGGCGAGGCCGTCGGCGCCAATGGCCGCGTCATCGTCACCGGCTGCCTCGGCGTCGAAGAAGAGATGATCCGCGCCACCCATCCGAGTGTGCTCGCCGTCACCGGGCCGCACCAGTACGAGGATGTGGTCAACGCGGTGAACCTGCATGTGCCGCCGGTGCCGAACAAGTTCGTCGACCTGGTGCCGGAAGCCGGCCTGAAGCTGACGCCGCGGCACTACGCCTACATGAAGATTTCCGAAGGCTGCAACAACCGCTGTACCTTCTGCATCATTCCGCAGATTCGCGGCGACCTCGTTTCCCGCCCGATTGCTTCGGTGCTGTACGAGGCGGAGCGGCTGGTGGCGACGGGCGTCAAGGAGATCATGGTGATCTCGCAGGACACCTCGGCCTACGGCCTCGACGTCAAGTACCAGAGCTCGAAGTTCCGCGGCCGCGATATCGAGGCGCGCTTCCAGACCCTCGCCGAGGAACTGGGCAAGATGGACGTGTGGACCCGGCTCCACTACGTCTACCCCTACCCGCATGTCGACAGCGTCATTCCGCTGATGGCCGAGGGGAAGATCCTCCCCTATCTCGATATTCCGTTCCAGCACGCCGCCCCGTCGGTGCTGAAGTCGATGCGCCGCCCGGCCAATCAGGTGAAGACGCTCGACCGGATCAAGGCCTGGCGCGCCATCGCCCCCGACCTGGCCATCCGCTCCAACTTCATCGTCGGCTTCCCCGGCGAGACCGAGGAAGATTTCGAGTTCCTGCTCGATTGGCTGGAAGAGGCCGAGATCGATCGCATCGGCTGCTTCGAGTATGAGCCGGTGACCGGTGCGCCCGCCAACGATATCGAGGGCATCGTCCCCGACGAGCTGAAACGCGAGCGCTACGAGCGCCTGATGGAAGTGGCGCAGGACATCTCGGCCCACGTGTTGAGTAAGAAGGTTGGCCGCACCATCGACGTGCTGGTCGACGACGTCGAGCCCGACACCGGCCGCGCCATCGGTCGCAGCCAGTGGGATGCGCCCGAGATCGACGGCACCGTGATCATCCACGAAGCCGACGGCATCAAGGTCGGTGACAAGGTGTCGGTGCTGGTGACCGAGTCGGACGAGTACGACCTGTTCGCGGTGCCCTCTGCGGTGGCCGCCAAGGACGACCTGAAGCCGACCGCCGTCGCCGGCTGATGCCTGGGCACCGCGAGTATGAGCTGGCGCCTCGCGGCGCCGCCCTGCGGCTTGGCCGCACCGCCCGGCTGATGGGCATCCTCAACGTCACCCCCGACAGCTTTTCCGACGGCGGCCGCTTCGATGCGGCGCCGGCGGCATTGGCGCAGGCGCGGCTGATGCTGGCCGAGGGGGCCGATATCATCGACATCGGCGGCGAGAGCACGCGACCAGGAGCCGAGGAGGTTTCGGTGGCCGACGAGCTGACGCGGGTCCTGCCGGTGATCGCGGCCCTGCGGGCCGACGGGATCACGGCGCCGATCTCAATCGATACCTATAAGGCCGAGGTCGCCGAACAGGCGATTGCTGCCGGAGCGACTATCATCAACGACGTCCATGGACTGCAGCGCGAGCCGGAGGTGGCGGCGGTAGCGGCCGAGCACGGCACCCCGCTGGTGGTGATGCACTGGGACAAGGCGCGCGACACCGGCCGCGACGTGATGGCCGAGATGGCCAGGTACTTCGACGTCACCCTCGATATCGCCGACAAGGCCGGCGTGACGCGTGACCGCATCGTGCTCGACCCCGGCTTCGGCTTCGCCAAATCGCTGAGCGAGAACTACGAGATCCTGCGGCGGCTGCCGGAGCTGGTGGCTATGGGCTTTCCGGTGCTGGTCGGCACCTCGCGAAAATCGATGATCGGCAAATTGCTCGATATGCCGCCCAACGAGCGGCTGGCGGGCACCATCGCGACCTCGGTGCTCGGCTACACCGCCGGCGCCCACATCTTCCGGGTCCACGATATCCGGCCCAACCGCGATGCCTTGCGCGTCGCCGAGGCGGCCCTATATGGACCCGCAGATTAGGAATTCAGACGTGACCAAAGACTTCAGCGGCGACCGCATCATCCTCAGCGACCTGGGGTTCTTCGGCTATCACGGCGTGATGCCGGAGGAAGCGGTGCTGGGGCAGCGCTTTTTCGTCGACCTGGTGTGCGGCGTCGACCTCGGCCAAGCCGGCCGCAGCGACGAGCTCGAGCACTCGATCTCCTATGCGGAGATCTACGAGGTGGCGAAGGCAGCGTTCGAGGCGCAGCGGTTCAAGCTGATCGAGGCGGTAGGCCAGCACATCGTCGACCGGCTGTTCGAGGCGTTTCCAGCGATCCGCTGGATAGAGGTGCGGGTGAGAAAGCCCTCGGCGCCGATCGCCATGGTGGCTGGCGAGGCCGCCATCGAGCTGCATCGCCACCGGGATGATCGCTGATGGCCCGCGCGTGGCTCGGCCTCGGGGCCAATATCGGCGATCCCTCAGCGCAGGTGCGCGAGGCAGTGGACCGGCTGAACGCCTGGCCGGGCATCGCCATCGTGGCGCAGTCCACGACGCTGATCACCAAACCCTGGGGCAAGACCGACCAGCCGGATTTCTCCAACATGGTGGTAGAGGTCGAGACCAGCCTTGCGCCGCTCGAGCTGCTCGACGCCTGTCTCGGCATTGAGCGCGAGATGGGGCGGGTCCGCGACATCCGCTGGGGCCCCCGGCGCATCGACATCGACGTGGTGGCCTACGAGCGGTTGGAACTCGACACCGAGCGCCTGCACGTGCCGCACCGGCACGCCCACGAGCGCGACTTCGTCCTCGACCCACTGCGCGAGATTGCGCCTGCGGTGGCCGAGTGGATCGTGGGACGGCATTCAGCGCCTGAGGCCCCACCCCACCCTTGATCCCTCCCCATCAAGGGGAGGGAGACGATGGAACCGCGGCCTCGCCATGCGCCTCCCCCCTTGTGGGGAGGGATTGAGGGTGGGGGTGGCCGCAAGCACGGCGGCCGGCAGTTAGCCCCTCACCATCTCCAGCACCCGCACTGCTGCGTCGAACTCCATCCGACGCTTGGCGCGGCGCTCCGTGGCTTCCTCGACTTCGCCCCAGAGCCGGATGTTGTAGTCCTCGTCGACATGGGCGGCGGTCCAGACCTCTTCCGAGGTCAGTAACCCTTCCCGCAGCGCGATGCTGAGGAGGCCCGAACCGGTAATGCCGGTCAGCGAGTTGAGCGCGACCGCCTCGATCAGCTCGGCATCGGCCAGCGAGGCGCGCAGGCGCTCCAGCGTCGGCGCCGGCTGCGGCTGGTGCAGGATGCCGATCGTGGGCTGGAAGCCGATCTCGAAATGGCGGGCGAGCTTCACCAGCACCGCGTCCCACACCCGCTCCTGCTCGGCGACGAGCTCACGCGGCGTGTCGGCGCGATAGAGCAGCAGGTCGTTGCCCGAATATTTGACGATCTCCTCGCGCAGCGCTTCGAGCCGTTCGTCGCCAGCCTCGACCGCCGAGTTGACCAGACGAACCATCGGCATGGTCTTGGGGTCGATGAACTGCTGCTGCGCCGCCCATTCCTCGGCCATGGCGGCGGCCACCGGCCGATACGGCACCACCACCGGCTTCTGCGCCGGAGTGCGTGGCGTCTTGCCGTCCAGCGTCACCGCAAAGCCGCCAGCGACGGTACCCACTCCGACGTCCTTGTAGAAGCGCTTGGGCAGCTCGACCTTGTTGAGGTGCTGCGCCCGGCCGTAACCGTCGTCGCGATGCTTGTCGGCGTCTTCGAGGAACTCGCGCATCAGGCCTCCAATAGCTTGTCCACGGCGTCGACCAGTTGATCCATGCGATGGATGACCAGATCGGCGCCTGCGGCCTCGAGATCAGCCACCGAGTGATAGCCCCAGGCTACGCCGAGAGCTTTGACGTTGGCGTTGCGGGCCATCTTCATGTCGTGTGAGGTGTCGCCGATCATTACGGTGGCTTCGCGGCCGATGCCGGCCGCCTCCATTGCCGTCTCGATCATCTGCGGGTCGGGCTTGCCGCGGTTGTGGGCGGGGGTCTGGATCGAGTTGAAGCGACCGATGATTTCGTGGCGCTCAAGCAGCGTAATGGCGCCGGCATGGCCCTTGCCGGTGGCCACGGCGAGGATGGTTTCCGGGTCGGCCTGCAGGTGATCGAGCGCATCCAGGGCGCCCTCGAACATCGGCTCGCGGGCGAGCCCGGCCTTCTGCAGGTATGTCGCGCGGTAGGCGTTGAGGATGACGTCGATCCGGTCGCTGTCGGCATCAGGTGCGAGGATACCCATGGCATCGCGCGCGGTGATGCCGGAGATAGAGCGGATCGCGTCGTCGCTGGGGATCGCCTGCCCCACCGAGGCAAAGGATTCGCGGACCGTCTCGATGATGAGCGCCTCGGAATTGATCAAAGTGCCATCGAGATCGAAGACGACGAGCCGCATCGGGAGAACTCCTGCCCAGAGCGAGATCAGGAAAGGTTGCAGACCTTTCCGGTTCGATCTCGCGACAAAACAAAGACTTGGAGCGGGAGTGCGATTCAACGAAACGCAATCCCGCTCCAGGCCCGCTCAGAACCACAATTTGCCGGGCGTGTCACGCCCCGCGAAAGGCATAGCTCGATCGCGGAAAACTGCCCCGGCTGCTGCTATTCCAGCACGCGCTCGATGGCGGCATCGAGCTCGGAATAGTCGTGGATCAGGGTCCCTGCCCCGGCTTTGATCAGCTCAGCGGCATCGTGATAGCCCCAGCTGACGCCGATGGAGCGCACCTTGGCGGCGCGGGCCAGCTCCATGTCGAACACCGTGTCGCCAACCATCACCGTCTGCTCCGGAGCGGCGCCAGTCTCTTCCATGGCGCTGAGCAGCATGCCGGGATGCGGCTTGGACGGGTTGTGGTCGGGCGTCTGCAGAGTGGTGAAGTGCCCGGTGATCCGGTGATTGTCGAGGATCCGAGCGACGCCGGTGAGGCCCTTGCCAGTGGCAATGCCCAGCACAGTGCCCTTCTGCTCGCGCAGCCGGTCCAGCGCCTCGCGGGCGCCCGGGTAGAGCGGCTCGCGATCGAACTCGTGCTCGAGCGACGCCTTGTAGAAGCTCTTGTACTGCCCGACGATGCCTTCGATCACATCGATATCGCTGGTGCCGGCGAGTTGGCCGACTGCGACGGGCAGTGACAATCCGATGATCTGCCGAACCTCTGCCGGCGTCGGCGCCGGCAGGTCGAGCGAGCGGAACGCGGCCCCCATATGCTCGGAAATGAGCGCCTGGGTATCGATCAGTGTTCCATCCATATCGAAGACGATGAGCCGCACGGGAGTTCCCCCTGAATTCGGCCCGTTCAGAACCATAAAACGCAGGGCGTGTCACGCCCTGCGCCACTGGATGGAAGTCTACATCGCGGCGAAGCAGTAGAGAAGACCCGCGCCGCCCGTGCCGACCAGGTTCTCCTGGCTGCAGCCGCGCGACGGATGCGAGGAGTTCCAGGATTTGGCAGCGTCGGACTCATCGAGACCGGTGCGATCGGAATGGCCGACAATGGCGCTGCCTTCGCCGTTCAGCGTCCAGTCGCCACAGGTCTGGCCGGCGGCCAGGGTGCCATCCGGATTGGAGCCGGTGAGGATGTCGTGCTGGTTCGGATCGTCACCGCGCCCGTTGATCGGCTTCCCGGTCTCGGACAGCGCTGTCGCCTTGGTCAGCTTGTTGTCGGCGCTGTGCAGGTTGGCGACATCGGTGGCGATCACGTCGCCCTTGAAGTTCTGCCACGGCCCGGCGCCGATCCGGTCCTTGGCGTTGACGCCATCGGCGCTGAGATAGGCCTTCCAGCTCTTGCCTGTCGAGCCGGCGGCTTCTGCCAGCTTGGCACAGTGGGCGTCTGCCCCATCGAGCCCGCCGAGATTGGCGCCATCTTCGGCACCGACACTGGTGACGAAGAAGGTCATGGTGGTCGCGTCCTGCGCAATGGCCGGTGCAGCAATGGCGAGGGTTGCCGCGGTGGCAGCGGCGAGAACGATCGTTTTCATTGGCATCTCCCTGTGCGCCCGGAATGGGCCGCAACAGGGTGAACACGCGAGCTCCGCGTTTCGTCCGGCGCTCGCGGCGATTTGATCAGTCCTGTTCCGGATCCTGATCCTGCACGTCGTAGCGATCGGCATCGAAGCCGAGCACGTCGAAGGTCGCCTGCATATGCGGCGGCAGCGGCGCCGAGACATCGAGCAGTTGCCCGCTGCGCAGCGGCAACCGGATGCGGCGGGCGTGGAGGTGCAGCCCCTTCGAGATTTCGTCCGGCGGCGTCCAATTCTCGATATTGAAATAGCGCGGATCGCCCATGATCGGGTTGTGCAGCTGCGCCATGTGGACGCGCAGCTGGTGCGTGCGCCCGGTCACCGGTTTCAGCGTCACCCAGGCGAAGCGTCGGGCAGCCGTGTCGGTGGTCGAGTAGTAGCTCATCGAATGCTGTGCGCCAGGCGTGCCCTGCGGCACCACCACCATCTGCTCGCCATCGGTGGTCGCCTGCTTGGCGAGGAAGCACGAGATCGAGCCCTGCTTGGGGTGCGGGTTGCCCCACACCACGGCCCAATAGATCTTCCGCGCCTGGCGTGACGAGAACACTTCGCCGAAATGCGCCGCCGCCGCCTTGGTCTTGGCGACGACGAGGCAACCGGAAGTATCGCGGTCGAGCCGGTGTACCAGCCGTGGCGCCTCGCCCTTCTTGTTGGGGAGGCTCTTCAGCAGCCCATCCATGTGCCGCTTGGTGCCCGAACCGCCCTGCGAGGCAAGGCCGTGCGGCTTGTTGAAGACGTAGAGTTCGTCGTCCTCGTAGAGGATGATGTCCCTGAGGAAGTCGGCGTCGCGCGAATTGATCTCGCCCTCGGCGCGCTCCGGTGCGGCTTCGATCGGCGGCACGCGCACCACCTGCCCCGCCGCGAGGCGGGCGTTGGCCTTTACGCGGCCGCTGTCGACGCGGATCTGGCCGGAACGCAGCAGCTTCTGCAGATGCCCGAAGGTGACCTGCGGGAAGTGCGTCGCAAACCAGCGGTCGAGCCGCATGCCGTCTTCGTCGCGGGCGACGACCTGTTGCCGGACGCCACTCATGCGACCACCCGCATGGCCAGCATGCCCATCCAGAGCCCGGCCAGCGACAGCAGCACCGAGCCGACGATGTAGAAAGCGGCGAGCAGGATATCGCCGCGCTCGATCAGCGTAATGGCGTCGAGCGAAAAGCTCGAGAACGTGGTGAAGCCGCCGAAAATGCCGACGGCGACGAACAGCCGGATCTCGTTCTGGTACTGCGGCGTGGTCTTGGCGAGGACGCCGACCAGCACGCCCATGGCGATCGAACCGACGATGTTGACGAGGAACGTCGCCACCGGGAAGCCGTTGGGCAGGCTGCCGATCCAGTTCTGCGCGCCAAAGCGCGCCAAGGCGCCGAGCGCGCCGCCGATTCCGACGAGAAGATAAGCTTGCATGGGCTGACTTCTACGGGCACCGCCCGCGGAAGACCAGCCCTATGCACGCGGGGTCGCTGTCAGGTCGCCGGCACGCCTGCCTCGTCGTCCTCTTCGTCGATATCGAGCGCCGGCGCCACCGCCGACGAGACGAGGCCGTTGAGCGAGCCGCCCTTGAGGCCGAGCTCGGCCAGCAGCGCATCGATCAGCGGGGCTTGGCTGCGGTAGCGCAACGCCGCATCGACCGCCTGGTCGGCGATCCCGCCGCCGGCATGACCATTCAGCCCGTGGCCATGGCTACCGCCACCGGAGAGCCCGTCGACATGCAAGATCTTGATGCCCTCGATGTTCTCCATCGGCTTCACCGATTCCGCGATGATCGACGGCAGCGCCTCGATCAGCGCCATGCGGATGTTCATGGCGATCTGCTCGGGCGACAGGCGGTTGGCGGCCTCGTTGAGCTTCTGCTTGCCCTCGGCCTCGACGGCGTAGGTGACCTCGGTGGCGGCGGCCTTCAGCTTGGCGGCTTCCGCCTCGCCCTGCGCCAGCGTGCGGGCGGCTTCGGCGCGGTTCTTGGCCGCCTGCTTTTCGGCATCGGACGAGATGACGATGTTGATCGAAGCCTTCTGGGCTTCCTGCTCGGCCTCGATCAGTTGGATGCGCTTGGTCCGCTCGGCGATCTCGGTCAGGCGCGCGGTCTCGACTTCTTCGGCCGCCTTGGCGGCGAGCGCGCGGGCGACGTCGGCCTTGGCTTCGGCCTTCGACTGCTCCTCGGACTTGGCGGCGATCGCCGTGGCGCTGATCTGCTCGCTGAGCGCGATGGCCTGGTCGGCCTTGATCGCCGCTTCCTTCACCTGCTGGCGCGACAGCGTACGGGCCGCCTCGGCCTCGGTCGCGCGCTGGGCGCGGAGACTCTCAATCTCGGCGTTCTGCTGGTCGATGCGGATGGCGATTTCGCGCTCATTGTTGAGGCGGGCATACTCGCTGTCACGGGTAATCGTGAACTGCTCCTGCTGCGCCTCGAGGTTCTTCCGCGCGATCGCCACCTGGGTGTTCTGTTCAATGTCGTTACGGGTCTTGCGCCGATCCTCGATCGACTGGGTCATCTTGGTCAGACCCTCGGCGTCGAACACGTTGTCGGGATTGAAAAACTCCCGGTTGGTCTGATCGAGGCCGGTGAGCGAGACGGATTCGAGCTCGAGGCCGTTCTTGAGGATATCCTCGGACACCGCAGCCTGCACCTTCTGCACGAAGCTGACCCGCTGCTCGTGCAGCTCCTCCATCGCCATTTCGGCAGCGACAGCGCGCAGCGCATCGACGAACTTGCCTTCGACCAGTTCCTTCAGCGCCTGCGGCTCCATGGTGCGGCGGCCCAGGGTCTGGGCGGCGTCGGCGATGGCCTCGGCGGTCGGCTGCACGCGCACGTAGAACTCGGCGGCGCATGCGGTCCTTGGTGATCAGCGCCTGTTCGGCGGTGCGCACCACTTCGAGGCGGAGGGTGTTCATGTTGACAGGGATGGTCTCATGCAGCACCGGCAGCACCAGGGCGCCACCGTTCATGATCACCCTCTGCCCACCGAACCCGGTGCGGACAAAGGATACTTCCTTGCTGGCGCGACGATAGAGCCGCGCGATGATCATGCCGATCACGAAGATCGCGACGAGAATGATGCCGGCCGAAAACAGGTTCATAATGAGCTGGTCGTACATTGCGGAGCTATTCCTGTGGCGGGGTGAGACGCGTAATGGCGCGATAGACGTTCTTGTCGCGGCCGACGAGGAAGACCCTATCGCCGGCGCTGTAGGTCATGCCGGGTTCGCCCGGCTCGAGCAGGATGTAATGCGTGCGACCGCGGAGGTCGGTGGTCTTGGCTTCGGCGGGCTGGCCCTGCTTAGCCTCGCCGCGAATGATCGTAGCGTAGCTGCCGACCAGTTCGGAGCGGCTGGCCGCCTCCGACTGATCCCGGGGAAAAATGTCGCCGAGCCAGCGCCCGAGATAGCGCGTCGCATAGCCGGCGCCGATCAGCGCCGGGACCGCGGCGATCCACGGGTTGAGAGCACTGCCTGTGGCGCTATTGGCGGCCCATTGGACGATGTAGCCGCTCAACCCGAAGCCGGTAAGGAAGATCACCAGCAGCGCCAGGAACGGCAGCCGTCCGACCGAGAACCAGCTGAGCACGTGCGAGAGCGGGCCGACCTCCGCGCCGCTGAGCTCCGGCGCCTCGAGATCGGGAACATCAACGCCGGGAAGCGCCGCCTCGATCGAGGCGGAGGGCGAAAAGCCGATGAGCAGAGATAGCAACTCGATTACGCCGATCGCCAGCATGACGATCAATGCAACGGTGAACGGTGCGAATTCCGGCGCGAACAGTTCTATCTTGCCCCTCCCCTGGTCCCTTCAAGTCATATGGGACTGTTGTGACAGTTTTCCATAGGGCGCAAGGACTTCAGGGTACGGATTTTCGATATGGCTAATCTTGGTTGCTCAGGGGGCGCCAAGCAACGGTGGGCGCACCGGAACCGTTTCACGATTGAGCTGCATCGGCCAAGCTGTTGGGCTTGGGCTTCGACCACCCACCGGCTGTCATCCCAGCGGAAGCTGGGACCCAACTCCCAGCCCGCGCGAGTGGATGCTTGGATCCCAGCTTTCGCTGGGATGACATCGTAGCTGGGGAGATCGGAGTGGATCAGTTCGACGACAGCCCCCCACCCACCCAGCGGCAAGGAGGTTCAACTCAATCCGTGAGACGCTCTACTTGTCGCCCTCTTCCTCGCGTCGCTGTTCGCGGCGGCCGGACCAGAAGTCGAGCCGCTTGATCACCTCGCGCTCGAAGCCGCGCTCGTTCGGCTGGTAGAACTCGGGGCGGCGATCGCCGGCCAACTCGTCCGGGAAGAACTCCTGGCCCGAGAACGCATCCGGATAATCGTGGTCGTAGCGGTAGCCCTTGTTGTAGCCGAGCTCTTTCATCAGCTTGGTTGGGGCGTTGAGGATGTGCTTGGGCGGCGGCAGCGAGCCGGTCTGTTGGGCCAGCGCCTTGGCATTGGCGAAGCCAAGCATGGCGGCGTTGGATTTCGGAGCCGTGGCGACATAGGCGATCGCCTGCGCCATGAACAGCTCGCCCTCGGGGAAACCGGTGCGTTCGAAGGCGTTCCAGGCAGTGATCACCTGCACCATGGCCTGAGGATCGGCCATGCCGACATCCTCGGAGGCGGCGCAGGCGAGGCGCCGGAAGATGGTGTCGGGGTGCTCGCCACCCACCAGCATGCGCTGCGCCCAGTACATCGCTGCCTGCACGTCGGAGCCGCGCAGGCTTTTGTGGAAGCAGCTGAGCAGGTTGTAATGCTCCTCCTGCCCCTTGTCGTAGACCGGCGCCCGCTTCTGCACCGTCTCGGCGAGGGCGGCGACATCGAGCATCGCATCCTCCGGCAGCGCGAACAGTTCCTCGGCGAGGCCGATGAGATAGCGGCCATCGCCATCGGCCATCTCGAGCAGCGCATCGCGCGCTTCGGCGCTGATCGGCAGTTTCCTGCCCACATGCGCCTCAGCCCGCTCGGCAAGGATGGCGAGGTCGGGCTTCTCGAAGCGGCGGAGGGTATAGACCTTGGCGCGCGACAACAGCGCCGCGACCATCGAGAAGCTCGGATTCTCCGTCGTGGCGCCGATCAGGATGACGGTGCCGTCCTCGACATGGGGGAGCAGCGCATCCTGCGTGGTGCGGTTGAAGCGGTGGAGTTCATCGACGAACATCACCGTCTGCCGCCCTGCCCCCAAACGCAGCGCCTTGGCGTCGGCGATCACCTTGCGGAGGTCGGCGACCCCGCTCAGCACCGCGCTCAGCTGCACGAAATCGAGCCCGACTTCCTTTGCCACCAGCCGGGCAATGGTGGTCTTGCCGACGCCCGGCGGGCCCCACAGGATGAACGACGAGACCCGGCCGGCGGCGACCATGCGGCCGATCGGGCCATTGGGCCCGAGCAGGTGATCCTGCCCGATGACGTCGGCGAGCCGCTGTGGCCTCAGGGCCTCGGCGAGCGGACGCGGCGCGGCATCATCGAACAACGAAAGCATCAACCACTCACCTCGGCCCGGACGATCCGGCCGCCCCGCTGTAGCACAACCCGCCAGCTCTGCGGACGGTCATTGGCGAGCTTGCCGAAACGCTCGGCATCATCGGTCGCATTGCCGTTGAGACTGATGATCAGGTCGCCGGCACGCAAACCCATATCGTCGGCGGGCGAGCCGGACTCGATGCCGCGCACCACCACTGCATGGGTGTCGTAGGGCAGCCCCAGCTCCTGCGCCACGGCGGGCGTCACGGTTTCGACGGTGGTGCCGGCGAAGCGCGTGTTGCCCGAAACGGTGACAGGCTTGGCGGTGCCCAGAGGCGCTTCGAGGGTGATGATCTTGTCCTCGGTCTTGCCGGCGCGGAAATATTGCAGGTCCGCCGTGGCGCCGACCGGCTTGGTGGCAAGGCGGAAATCGAACGCGCTGGGCTGCTCGATGTTGAACCCGTCGACCGCCAGGATCACGTCGCCATCGGCAAAGCCGGCCTTCTCGGCCGGACCACCCGGGGCGATCTCGCTGATCAGCGCGCCGCGTGCCTGGCCAAGCCCGAGGCTGTCGGCGAGATCGGCGGTCACCGGCTGCATGCGGGCGCCGAACCACGGACGCACCAGCGCCCCACCGGCGATACCGGTCTCGGCTACGAGCTTGGCCATGTTGGCCGGGATGGCGAAGCCGATGCCGACCGAGCCGCCGGAGCGCGACACGATCGCGGTATTGACCCCGACCAGCCGGCCCTGCAGATCGACCAGCGCGCCGCCGGAATTGCCCGGGTTGATCGCCGCGTCGGTCTGGATGAAGAACTCGTAGTTCGAGCTCTCGACCCCGGTGCGCGCCAGCGCCGAGACGATGCCGGAAGTGACGGTCTGGCCGACACCGAACGGATTGCCGATGGCGAGCACCAGGTCGCCGACCTCGAGCTGGTCGGAATCGGCAAAGGCCAGTGCCGGGAAGGTCGCGCCCTTGGCGTCCTTGACCTTCAGCACGGCAAGATCGGTCTTGGGATCGTCGAGCACCAGGTCGACCGGGTACTCGTGTCCGTCATTGGTCGAGATCCGAATATCCGTCGCGCCTTCGATGACGTGATGGTTGGTGAGGATCACCCCGGCGCCATCGACGATGACACCGGAGCCGAGCGACTGTGATTTCTGCGGCCGGCTGTCCATGAACGGACCATCGCCGCCGAAGAAGCGCTGGAAGAACGGATCATCGAGGAACGGCGAGGTGGCGCGCTGGCTGATCGTCGTGGCGTAGACATTGACTACCGAGGGGGTGACCGACTTCACCACCGGCGCGAAGCTGAGCTGCAGCTCGGTGCGGGTGGCAGGAACGGCGCGCGTTTCGGCCGCGGCCGGTTCGGTGGCTTGCACGGCGCTGACCATGGCCGGCGGCTCGGCGGTGCGACTCGAAAGCTCGGCGTAGCCGAACACCAGCGCGGCGCCCGCCGCAACGCCTCCGAGCACCAAGACCAAACCCTGTTTCGACATCGTCATATCCTCGGGCGATAGTGCGCCGCGAACCGTGGGCGCGATGGCCCGACAAACGCCGCGAATCTGGCGCCTTTTAGGTGCTGGGCTTACCGATTGGTAATCCCCGAAATATGACGTTGCCCAGTAGGTCAATCGACCCTATATGCAGCGCTCACTTTTCTGCCCCGAGGACCTTCTCGTACAAGACCCCTGAAAGGTTAGCCGCCCAATGACTGAGCCGACCACGGTCTACACCAACACGTCGCAGCTTATCGCCAGCGAGGAGCCGGATTTTCCGAGCTTCCTGTTCTCCAAGAAAGAACTGCACCGGGCGACCAAGGTGTTCAAGAAGGGGTTCGACGGCCTCCTGACCTATGCGGTCAAGTGCAACCCGTCGCCGCACATTATCCGCCAGCTGCACGAAGAGGGCCTGAAGGCCTTCGACGTCGCCTCCAACATGGAGATGGAGCTGGTGCGTGATAACGCCCCGGGCGCGGCGATGCACTACAACAACCCGATCAAGAACAAGCGCGAGATCGAGCGCGCCTATGAGGAGTTCGGGGTTCGCTCGTTCACCATCGATCACCCGCAGCAGCTCGACCAGCTGGCGGCGGTGGTGTCGCCGTCGCGCGACATCGAGGTGACCACCCGCTTCAAGGCCGGCAAGGCGCTGAAATCCTACGATTTCGGCATCAAGTTCGGCGTGATGCAGGACGGCGCCGCCGAGATCGTCCGGCTCGTCGACCAGATGGGCTACACGCCGTCGCTCTGCTTCCACGTCGGCTCGCAGTGCGAGGACGTTTATGCCTACGAGCGTCACATCGCGGCAGCCGCCAAAATTGCTGAAGAGTCGGGCATCGAGCTCAAGCGCCTGAACATTGGCGGCGGCTATCCTGCCCCCTACCCGACCTCCGAAGCGCCGCCGATGGACTATTATTTCGAGACCATCTCGCAGGCGGTGAAGGACAACTTCGCCAGCTCCAAGCCCGAGCTGATCATCGAGCCGGGCCGTGCGCTGGTGACGTCCTCCACTTCACTGTTGCTGCGTGTAAAACACCAGCGCGGCGGACAGTCGGTATACCTCAACGACGGCGCTTACGGCTCGCTGATGGAAGTGAAGTTCATGCACTTCACCCCGCCGACCCGGGTGTGGCGTGGTCCGCGCCTGCACGACAATGACGGCGAGTTCTCCGATTTCACCGTCTGGGGCCCGACCTGCGACAGCTATGACGTGCTGCCGCAGATCTTCACCCTGCCGTCCGACGTCGATGAAGACGACTGGATCGAGTTCGGCCTGATGGGCGCCTACACCCAGGCCTCGCTGACCCCGTTCAACGGCTTCTGGCGCCGCGACCAGTACTGGGTGGACGAAGTCTACACCGGCAAGGACATGCAGCCGGCCGAGTGAGTCTCATTCAAACTGCTATGCCGCTCCAGCCCAGTGCTGGGGCGGCATTTCTGTCTCTGGAGGAACGACGTGCAGGACCTGCCTCCACTTGCCAGTCTCGGTCGCAGGATCATGATCCTGGGCCCCACCAACTCGGGCAAATCGACCTTGGCCGTCGCCGTGGCACAGAAGCTCGATATTCCTGCCATCCACCTCGACCGCCTGCAGCACCTGCCCAATACCAACTGGCAGGTGCGGCCCGAGGAGGAGTTCGCCGCCCTGCACGACCAGGTCATCCTTGAGCCAAGTTGGGTCATCGACGGCGGTTATTCGCGACTGGCGCCACAGCGGGTTCGACGGGCCACGGCCATTCTGGTTATCGATGCGGGCCTCGCCACGCGCTATCGCCGCTATTTCTACCGCACCCTGTTTCAGAAGTCGCGAGCCGGCGCCCTGGAGGGGGAACAGGACTCGCTGAACTGGCCGATGCTCCGCTGGCTGTGGAAGTCGCGGAACGCGGCCGGCAAGTATCGACAGCTGGCGCTGGCATCCGGCCTGCCGCATGTCTTCACCGGGACCCCGGAGGAGCTGAACCGGCTCTATGCATCGTGGGATCTGAAACGAAAATAGCTCGGCACCGCCCCATCGGTACCATCGCGACTGAGCGATAGGGCCCGCGCGAACCCCTGTTCACCCCGCCGTAACAGGCATATCGTCCTCCTCAGCAACCCAAACGAGGTGGCGAGATGCCGGGTGGGGTGGTCTTGGCTCTGGTGGTGCTCTTAGGTTTTGTGGCCTGGGGCGCGGTGCTGTTCTGGCGGGGACGGGTCGTCGACCGCAAGGCGCTGCACGAGGAACGGCACGAAACACGGGCCGAGCGACGGCGCATCCATCACAAGGGGTGAGCGATGTCCCTCGGTCTTATCATCGCAATCTGCGCCGCCTCGGCGCTTGCCGTTTGGGGCGTCATGCTGTTCCGGCGTGGCGCCGCCCCAGAGGCGGGCTCACAAGCATCCTCGCATACCGAGACAAACGCAGCGCAAACTGAGCCTGGAGTGGACGGCTCCGACTAGAGCAGCTTCTCGATAGCGGGCGCGATGTCAGCCGGCTCCGTCGCCGAGGCGAAGCGCTGGACGTTCTTGCCGCTGCGATCGACGAGGAACTTGGTGAAGTTCCACGGGATCAGCTGCACACCGAGCAGGCCCGGCGCCTTGCGGCGCAGCCACTGGTAGAGCGGCAGCGCGCCGCGGCCATTGACCATCACCTTGCCGAAGATCGGAAAGGTGACGTTGTAGTTGAGGTCGCAGAACGCCGCGATCTCCGCCTCGGTGCCCGGCTCCTGCTCGCCGAACTGGTTGCAGGGGAAGCCGAGGACGACGAGGCCACGGTCCTTGTAGGTTTCGTACAGCTTCTCGAGCCCGGTATATTGCGGAGTGAAACCGCATTTGCTGGCGACGTTGACCACCAGCACGACCTTGTCGCGATAGGCTGACAGCTGCTGCTCGGCCCCACCGAGCAACGGGGCGGAAAAGTCATAAAGTGTGGTCAAGGCAATAGCTCCGGTCAGGGCAACATCCCTGCCCTAACCCGATACCTGCATCATGCCGCGAGGCTTTTCAAGGAACAGGCCTGTAACCGTCAAGCCGGCGGGACCTGGCACATGATGCCGAGCGGCCGACCCTCGTTGTCGCCACAGAACGCCATCCATTCCTCGGTGCCGTCGGCATGCCGGTGAATCATGTGCGGCGCTGCCTGGAACACCGCCCCACGCGCCTGCAACTCACGGTGCGCGGCATGGATGTCGGGCACGCGGAAATAGATGACGTAGCCGTCGGCCTCGGCTTTCTCGCCGGCGCTCAGCATCAGCCGGGTGCCGCCGCAATCGAAGAAGGCGAGGTTGCCGAAGGTGTAAAGGTGCGGCAGCCGCAGCACATCGCGATACCAGGCCTCGGCCGCCGCAATGTCGTGAACCGAGCGAGACAGCTGCCCGATAGTCCCCCACTGGACGTCGTTGCGCTCCAGAACTTCAGTAGCCGATGCCATGTCGTCTCCCCTCTGCCTTTGCCGCCCAAGCGCGCTCGCCTGCGGCACCCCGGCCCACTGCCGGAGGGCGCGGCGATCGGCGAAGCCGAGCTTGCCCAGGATATTGCCGACGTGGAACTTCACCGCGTCGCTGCTGATGCCGAGGCGCTTCGAGATGGTGCGATCGGTACCGCCATGCCGGATGGCATCGGCCACCCGCCATTCGGCGGGGGTAAGGCTATCGGCATAGGGCGGGCGGCCACGCGACCTCGTTACGCTCATCAGCGGAGGCTAGCGCAACGCGGGGCGAATTTCCCTACCCCTCGCTGCCATCGGGGTCGCGCAGATGCGCGTCGATCCGCCGGGTCTCGAGTGATTCCTGCGCCTTCTCAAGCTGCCGCTCCGCCTTGGTGCGGCCAAACTTGATCCGGTTCTCCGCCGCCACCTGCTCCTTGGCAACGCGCGCCTTGGCCTTGCGGGCTTTCGAGAGCGAGAGGATTTCGGCCACGACTGACACTCCAGTTCGCCGCTATTGTGCAGCGGCCGGCGCCCGGGTCAACAGCGCCACCAGCGCATCCAGCATCGCATCGATCCGATGTGCCATCGGATCGTCCATCGCGTCCGCCAGCGCCACCATGGTGATGAAGCCGATCCCGGCCATGTGGGCAGCGACGGCCAGGCGGCGTGCGTCCTCGGCTCCCGTGAATTCAGGGCTGAGCTTGTCCGCCAGGGCGCTGTACATCGACGAGGTCGCCGCGTGAATCGGTGCGAGCAGTTCGCCTGTCCCAGGTACGGCCGCCCGCTCGTCGAATTGCGGCGCGAGATAGAGCATACGGAAACGGCCGAGGTCGGCGAGGTGATGCGCCACCAGCGCGCGAATGAAGCGTTCGACCGCTGCAGCGCCTGATGCTGTCGGTTTGACCGCCGCGATCAGCACATCGGCTTCGGCCTTGAGTTCGGGAAGCGAGAAGTCGCGGATCAGTTCCCACTTGTTGGGATACCAGTAGATGATGGCCTGCTTGGATACCCCCAGCGCTCCGGCCAGCGCCTGGAAGGTCAATGCCGCGGTGCCATGCTCGGCGACGATCCGCCGGGCATGCTCGACGATCGACTCTCGGGTGACCCGACTGCGCCCTGCCATCTCGATCCATTGACAACTTACCAACGGTAAGTATGGTAACTTACCAATGGTAAGCAAGTGGTGTCGCGATGTCGAAACTCACCGTGTCTACCTTCTCGCCCGATTGGGGACTGCCGACCTCGGGCCCGTTTGCGCTCAAGCTGCTCAAGTGGCTGGATCTCGCCGGCATCCCCTATGACCAGGAGTTCGAGGACGTTCCGTCCAAAGGGCCGAAGGGCAAGAGCCCATGGATCGAACTGGACGGCGAGCGGATCGGCGACAGCGAGGTGATCATCGAACTGTTGGCACGGCGCAGCGGCTTCGATATCGACCGCGACCTCGCCGACGAGCAGCGGGCGCTGTCGCACACGCTGCGGCGCATGCTCGAGGAGCACTTCCACATGGTGTTCGAATGGGAGCTGTTTGTTCACCCTGCGGGCATCGAAGCGGTGCGCGCCATGGCGGCCCGAATGGTGCCGGGTATCATGGCCGGCCCCGTCGCCACCATGATCTGCCGCCACTTCCGAAACCAGTTGGGCGCTCGCGGGATGGCGCGACACAGCGCCGAGACGATTGCCGCAAAAGGCAAGTCGGACCTTGACGCCATCGAGGCGATCCTCGGCGACAAGCCGTTCCTCGTGGGCAGCCGTCCTTCGATGGCGGATGTGACGGCCTACGGACTGCTGGGTCCGATGGCTGCCTGGCCAATGCGAACCCCAGTTGCCGACAGCATCAAGAGCCGCTCGAAGCTGATGGGTTACCTGCAGCGGGTAGCGGAGGCCAAGGCCGAGCAGCGTGTTGCCGCCTAGGCTCACGCTTTGAAACACTGCAGTGTTTCCTGGACGCGCCCTACGCGGTGGGGCGCGGCAGCGCCAGATAGACGCTGTGGCACCACTCATCGCCGACGAGGAACGTGTTCTCGGCGGCGCCGGTGACAGCAAAGCCGAGGCGCTGCAGCAGCTTCAGCGAGGCCGCATTGCGCGGGTCGACGTCGGCAGTCACCGCCTCGATCGGATAGGTCGCGAAGGCATAGGTGAGAAACGCCGAGGCCGCTTCCGTCGCGAGGCCTTTGCCCCATGCGCCGGGATGCAGGATGAAGCCCATCTCCGGCATCTTCCAGATGCCGATATTGCCGATCACCTGCCCATCCTGAACGATGACCCATTCGTCGCGCGCCGGGTCACCGCTGAAGAACTGCGCCTCGAACCACGTTTCTGTCTCTGCCATCGATACGTGCGGCAGCGTCGCCCAATAGCGCATGGCCTCAGGCGAGCTGAGGATGGCGTGCATCGCCAGGATGTCGGCAGGAATGGCGCGGCGCAGCACCAGGCGCGCCGTTCGAAGCTCGGACAACTGGAACTCCTGAAATCCCTGGAGCCTATCGCGGGCCGGGCAGCGCGAGATAGATGCTGTCGCACCATTCGTCGCCGAGCAGGAACGTATTCTTCGCTTCGCCGGTCCTGGCAAAACCGAGCTTCTCCAGCACCCGCAGCGATGCGAGGTTTCGCGGGTCGACATCGGCCAGCAACTGGTCGGTGAGCTGGCGCGAGAAGGCGTAGTCGATGAACGCCGCCGCCGCCTCGGAAGCAATCCCCCGCCCCCAATAGCCGGGGTGGATCATGAAACCGAAATCCGGCAGGCGGCCCGCGCCGACATCGCCGACCAACCGGCCCTCGAACTCGATCGCGAAATCCTCGCCACCCGCTGCCGTGCGCTCGATCTTCTGGTCGAGCCAGGCGCGGGTCACCTCACGATCGGCGTGCGGCAGCGTCGACCAGTAGCGCATCCCTCGCGCGTCCGACATGATCGCAAAGAACGCGTCCAGGTCGTCAGCACGTGGGCGGCGCAGCAGCAGCCGCGCCGTACGGATTTCCATCAGACCAGCCGGCTCTGTTCCTTCGCCGCTTCGATGAAGCTGGCAAAGAGCGGGTGCGGCTCGAACGGCTTCGACTTCAGCTCCGGGTGGAACTGCACGCCGATGAACCACGGGTGGTCGGTGCGTTCGACGATCTCGGGCAGCTTGCCGTCAGGCGAGACGCCGGAGAACAGCAGGCCATTCGCCTCGAGTACCTTGCGGTAGTTCATGTTCACTTCGTAGCGGTGACGGTGCCGCTCGGTGATGCGGGTCGAGCCGTAGATGTCGGCGACGCGAGACCCTTTGGCGAGCTGCGCCGGGTAGGAGCCGAGACGCATGGTGCCGCCGAGATCGGTTTCGGAACTGCGCGTAACCTGCTCGTTACCCTTGGTCCACTCGGTCATGATGCCGACGATCGGTTCCTTGGTCGGGCCGAACTCGGTGGAATTGGCGTTCTTGATGCCGGCGGTGTTCCGCGCCGCCTCGATGCAGGCCATCTGCATGCCGAAGCAGATGCCGAAATACGGCACGTCCTTCAGCCGCGCGAAGCGGGCCGCCTGAATCTTCCCTGCCGAGCCACGCTCGCCGAAGCCGCCCGGCACCAGGATGCCGTGGATATGTTCGAGATAGGGCGCCGGATCCTCGTGCTCGAAGATCTCGGAGTCGATCCAGTTGAGGTTGACCTTCACCCGGTTGGCGATGCCGCCATGCACCAGGGCTTCGCTGAGCGATTTGTACGCGTCCTTGAGGCCGGTATATTTGCCGACGATGGCGATGTTGACCTCGCCCTCCGGGTTGTGGAGGCGGGAGGACACATCCTCCCAGGCCTTGAGGTCCGGCGCCGGTGCGTCCTCGATGCCGAAAGCAGCGAGCACTTCGCGGTCGAGGCCTTCCTTGTGGTAGGCGAGCGGCACGTCGTAGATCGAAGCGACGTCGAGGCCCTGGATCACCGCGCTCTCGCGCACGTTGCAGAACAGCGCCAGCTTCTTGCGCTCGGAATGCGGGATCGGACGATCGCAGCGGATCAGCAGAATGTCCGGCGCGATGCCGATGGAGCGCAGCGTCGCCACCGAATGCTGGGTCGGCTTGGTCTTCAGCTCGCCGGCCGACGGAATGAACGGCATCAGCGTCAGGTGGACATAGATGGCGTGGCCGCGCGGCAGGTCGTTGCCGAACTGGCGGATCGCCTCGAAGAACGGCAGGCCTTCGATATCGCCGACGGTGCCGCCGACCTCGACGAGCACGAAGTCGAAATCCTCGTTGCCCTCGCGGATGAAGTCCTTGATGGCGTCGGTGACGTGCGGGATCACCTGCACGGTGGCGCCGAGGTAATCGCCGCGGCGCTCCTTGGCGATGATGTCGGAATAGATCCGGCCGGTGGTGATGTTGTCGCGCTTGTTGGCGTGCCGACCGGTGAAGCGCTCGTAATGACCGAGATCGAGGTCGGTTTCCGCGCCGTCGTCGGTGACGAACACCTCGCCGTGCTGGGTGGGCGACATCGTGCCCGGATCGACATTGAGGTAGGGGTCGAGCTTGCGGAGGCGGACCTTGTAGCCACGAGCCTGCAGCACCGCTCCGAGAGCGGCGGACGCAAGGCCTTTGCCCAATGAGGAAACCACGCCACCGGTGATGAAAACGTACCGAGCCATGGGCCTTTATCCTATTCGGTCGAAGTTCTGATTCTCAAGAGCGCCGCCGATCACGAACGGCACCCCACACAAAAAGAAGAAGGGGATGTTGCCATCCCCTTCCCCGGTTCGCTGTCGCGGCGGCCTCAGTTGGCGGGCGCCGCTGGTTGTTCTGTCGTCGCCGGCGCCGCCGGAGCTTCGGTAGCGGGCGCCGTTTCGGTGGGCACCGGCAGGTCGGAACCGGTCGCCGGAGCTTCGGTGGTGGTCGCCGGAGCTTCGGTGGTGGTCGACGGAGTGGTCGTCGTGGCCGGCGCCGGCGCGGTGGTCGTGTCAGTCGGAACCGGCAAGTCACCGGCGCTCTGCTGCTGCAGCTGCTGCAGCGCGTCGAGCACGGTCGTCGGCGCCGCGTCGCCACCCTGGGCGGCGCGGTCGAGGATGGAGCTCGTACCGCGATCAACCGAGGAGAGAATCGTCAGGCCGATGGCCGAGGCAAAGAACAGGGCCGCGAGGATTGCCGTGGTGCGGGTCAGAAGGTTCGCCGAACCACGGACCGAAATCAGCCCGTTGGCATTCGAGGAACCCATACCAAGCCCGCCGCCCTCCGACCGCTGCAGCAGGATCACTGCAATCAGCGCGAGCACGATCAGGAGGTAGGCGACGATCAGGACGTTGGCCATTGGACCTTCAGGCTTTCGATATCGGTTTGGCGCGCCTTCTACACGCGCGCCAACACAAATGCCAGCGCCATCCGCCGCCTTTCGCTCGGCGCCGGATGCGTCTTCTAGAGGGCGGAGATAATGGCGTGGAAGTCGTTTGCCAAGAGGCTTGCGCCCCCGACCAGCCCGCCATTGACGTTGGCGATGCGCAGGATCTCGCTGGCGTTGGACGGCTTCATCGAGCCGCCATAGAGGATGCGCACTGCCGCGCCGGGCTCGCCGAAGCGGGATTTCAGCTGGTCGCGGATGGCATTATGCATCTCAGCGATGTCGCTCGAAGTGGGAGTACGGCCGGTGCCGATGGCCCACACGGGCTCGTAGGCGATGACGATGTCGTGACCCGACCAGTCATCCGGCACCGAGCGTTCGAGTTGCCCGATAACCACGGCGACGGCATTGCCGGCGTCACGCTCGGCCTCGATCTCGCCCACGCAGATGATCGGCACGAGCCCGGAGGCGTGCGCCGCGAGCGCCTTCTGCTGCACCAGCACATCGGTTTCACCATGGTTGGTGCGGCGTTCCGAATGGCCGACGATCACGAACTGCGCCCCGGCATCGGCCAGCATCTGCGCGCTGATATCGCCGGTATGGGCGCCGCTGGCGGCCGGATGGCAGTCTTGTCCACCGGTGACGATGCCCGCGGGAGCCGCCAGTTCGTTGAGCCGCTCGAGCAGCGTGGCAGGCGGACAGATCACCACCGTTCCCCGCGGGCCGCCGCCATTGGCGAGGAGCGCGGCAAGCTTCTGCACCTCCCCCAGGGAGGCCGTGGTGCCGTTCATCTTCCAGTTGCCCGCGATCAGCGGCGTTATCTCTGCCGTCACCTTGACGCTCCTTCTACTTGCCTATTGTGGGAGTTTCCCATAACCCCCGTCCCGATGTGCCTTGCGGCACAAACTCGACCCTGTCTAGTATCCGCCGCCCGCCGGGGAGGCGGCTGTTGTTGGATTTGTCTCGATGCTCGATAGCTTTCGCCACCTGACCAAGACCTGGTTCGGCAAGATTCTCGGCGCCTTTCTGATTGTCGGCCTGGCGGGGTTCGGTATTTCGAACGTCATCACCGGCTTTGGCACGAACACCGTAGCCACCGTCGCCGGACAGGATATTTCGGTTCGCGACTATCAGCGCGCCTACAATACCCAGATCAATGCTGTCGCCCAGCAGATCGGGCGCGTGCCGACCGTCGAGGAAGCCAATGTCTTCGGCGTACCGGGCGCGGTGCTCGACCGGCTCGCTGGTGAGGCCGCCGTCAACAAGCTCGGCGAGGACCTCGGCCTCGGCGTCTCCGAGGACCGCCTCGGCAAGATGCTGCGCGAGGACCCGAGCTTTTCGAGCGCGCTTGGTGCGTTCGATCGCAGCAATTTCCTGCGCGTGCTGCAACAGAATGGTTTCACCGAAGCTGAGTATTTCGACCTCCAGACCAAGGCGGCGCGCCGCCAGCAACTGGTGAGCGGCCTGCTCTCCGGTGCGCCGGCGCCTACGACCGCTACCGAGCTGTTGAGCCGCTTTTCGGGCGACACGCGGACTGTCGACTACTTCATCCTGAACGCCCAGGCCCTGCCCCCGGTTGCCGAACCGACGGAAGAAGAGCTGGCGACCTACCTCAAGGACAACCAGGCCAATTTCCGCACCAAGGCGACCCGTACGATCGAGCTGCTGGCGCTGTCACCCGAGGCGATCGCCGCTACCAAGACCATTTCAGATGAAGACGTCGCGGCCGAATACGAGCGCACCAAGCAGAGCCGCGTGAAGATCGAGCGGCGCACCGTCAAGCAGGTGGTGCTCAACACGCCCGAGCTCGAGAAGGCCTTCACCGACGGCAAGGCCGCCGCTACGCCGTTCGCCGACGTGCTCGCCGCCAGCGGCGCGAGCGCGCAGGATCTGGGCAACCTCAGCAAGACCGAGATCACCGATAGCAGCCTGGCCGACGCGGCGTTCGGGCTGGCGCTGAACGACTACGTCATCATCGAGGGCATCGGCTCGAAGCGCGCCGTCACCGTTTCGGCGATCGAGCCGGGCGGCGTCATCAGCCTCGAGGACGCCAAGGCCGATATCGCCAAGCAGTTGGCGCTCACCCAGGCCCGCAACGAATATACCGACGTGCTCGACCAGATCGAGGAACTGCGCGCCGCGTTCAAGCCGCTGCCGGAGATCGCCGAGCGCTTTGGCCTCCACACCGTGACCGTCCCGCTGACCGAAACCGGTGCGGAGCTCGCCAACAGCCCCGATGTCGGCCCTGAGGATGCGCAGCGCATCGCCACCGCGGTGTTCAAGGCCGAGCAGGGCAACCTCGCTCCGACCATCCAGCTGAGCTCGACCCGCAACCTCTGGTTCGACCTCAAGCAGGTCGAGGACGCGCGAGACCAGACGCTCGACGAGGTCCGCGACGCGGTGATCACTGCCTGGACCAATGCCAAGACCGACGAAGCCGTCACCGCCGAAGCAGCCAAGCTGCTCGAGCAGGTGAAGGCCGGCACCGCATTTGCCGACGTTGCCAGCAGCATCGGCCAGTTCCCGATCCTCAGCCAGCCGCTGAAGCGCGCTGGCGACGGCACGACCGTGCTGAACCAGGCGGTAGCCAATGAGATCTTCAACGGCGGCCCGACGCATTTCGGCTCGGCGGTGAACGGCGACGGCGACCACGTGGTGTTCCAGGTGGTCGAAGTGAACCAGGGCACCTCCGACCAGACGGCCGAGATCAAGAAGTTCGTCGAAGAGTCGAGCCGTGATGCGCTCTACAGCGATCTGCTGACCGGGTTGAAGTCGGAAGCCGGCCTCAGGATCAACGAGCAGGTCCTGAAGCAACTTACCGATACCGGCGCCCTGCAATGACCGCTGACGACCAGTACGGCGCCTTCGCGGCCGGATACGATGCCGGCCGCGCCCAGATCGTCTTCCGGCGTGTCGTCGCCGATCTGGAAACGCCGATCGGCGCCTACCTGAAGCTCGCCGAGGGGCGGAAGAACACCTTCCTGCTCGAGAGCGTGCAGGATGGCGCCACTGTCGGGCGCTACTCGATGATCGGCTTCGATCCGGACATCATCCTCAAGGTCGAGCGGGGTCAGGCGAGCATCAATCGCAATGCCGGCCTGACGCCCGACGCCTTCACCCCGGTCAGCGAGCCGCCGCTCGATGTGCTGCGCGCCCTGGTGGCGGAGAGCCAGGCCGAAGTGCCGCCCGGTCTTCCCTCGACTGCGGCCGGCATCTACGGCTATCTCGGCTACGACATGGTGCGCCTGATGGAGGTGCTGCCCGACCGCCACGAGGATCCGCTGGGTTTCCCCGAAGCGATCCTGATGCGGCCCACCGTGCTCGCCGTGTTCGATACGCTGAAGGACGAACTCTATCTCACTGCGCCGGTCTACATCCGCCCGGGCGTGACCGCCCGGCAGGCCTGGGAAGGTGCGCAGAGCCGCATCGATGATGCCGTTGGCCGCATGGGGCGCACCCTGCCCTACACCTCGACCCCGCCCGATATCGACGCCATCGCGGTCAAGTCCAACACCAGCGTCGAGCAGTATGCCCGCATGGTCGAGGACGCCAAGGAATACATCCGGGCCGGCGACATCTTCCAGGTGGTGCTGAGCCAGCGCTTCGAGGCCGAGTTCACGCTGCCGCCGACCGCGCTCTATCGCGCGCTGCGCCGCACCAACCCCTCGCCCTACATGTACATGCTGGATTTCGGCGATTTCGCCGTCGCGGGCTCAAGCCCGGAAATCCTGGTCAAGGTGCAGGACGGCAAGGTCAACATCCGCCCCATCGCCGGCACCCGCAAACGTGGCGCCACGCCGACGCGCGACAAGGAACTGGCGGACGAGCTGCTGAGCGACCCCAAGGAACTGGCCGAGCACTTGATGCTGCTCGACCTCGGCCGCAACGACGTCGGCCGGGTGGCCAAGATCGGTAGCGTCGAGGTTACCGACAAGTTCTTCCTCGAGTACTACTCGCACGTCATGCACATCGTCTCGAACGTCGTGGGCGACCTCGACCCGAAATACGATTTCGTCGATGCGCTGGCCGCCGGCTTCCCGGCCGGCACCGTCTCGGGCGCGCCAAAAGTCCGGGCGATGGAGATCATCGACGAACTCGAGAAATCGCGCCGCGGCATTTATGGCGGCTGCGTCGGCTATTTCGGCGCTGACGGCACGATGGATACCTGCATCGTGCTGCGCACCGCGATCGTCGCCAAGGGTAAGATCTACGTACAGTCGGGCGCCGGTATCGTCGCCGACAGCAAGGCCGAGCTCGAGCAGCTCGAATGCGAGAACAAGGCGCGCGCCCTGTTCAGCGCCGCAGAAGAGGCGCTCCGCTATGCCGGCGAAGCGCGGGTTGGCCAATGAGCACTCTACGATGGCGGGGGCAGCTCTGATTCTGTGATTTCCGCTTTCGCGGGAATGACCCGGTGTTTTACATAACGTCCGAGCCTGGAAACTGAGACATGCGCCTCCTCGTCATCGATAACTACGACAGCTTCACCTACAACCTCGTCCACTTCCTGGGCGAACTGGGCGGCGAGTCCGAGGTGTGGCGCAACGACAAGATCACCCTCGATCAGGTCGCGGCGATTGCCCCCGAAGCCATTGTACTGTCGCCGGGTCCCGCGACCCCCGATACGGCCGGCATCTGCCTCAGCCTGATCGAGCGCTTCGCGCCGACAACGCCGATCCTCGGGGTGTGCCTTGGGCACCAGGCGCTGGGCCAGGCGATGGGCGGCGAGGTGATCCGCGCGCCGCAGCTGATGCACGGCAAGACCAGCAAGATCAATCACAGCGGCAAGGGCCTGTTCCGCGGGCTGAATTCCGGTTTCGAAGCGACGCGCTACCACTCGCTGATCGTCAGGCCTCAAAGCCTGCCGGATGTGCTGGAGGTCACCGCCTCCACCGATGACGGGCTGATCATGGGCATGCAGCACCGGAACTACCCGAGCCACGGCGTGCAGTTCCACCCCGAGAGCATCGCGTCGGAAAACGGGCACGCGATCCTGCAGAATTTCCTCAACCTCGCCCGCGACTTCAACCTCAGGAAGGCCGCGTGATGGATATCAAGGGAGCTCTCAACAAGATCGCATCGCGCCAGGATCTGACCGGCGAGGAAATGCGCGCCGTGATGACCACGATCATGGATGGCGAAGCGACGCCGAGCCAGATCGGCGCGTTCCTGATGGGCATGCGGGTGAAGGGCGAGACGGTCGGCGAGATCGCCGCGGCCGTGTCGATCCTTCGTGACAAGATGGTGCCGGTGGCGGTCGACGCCCCGGACAGCATCATCGATATCGTCGGCACCGGTGGCGACGGGGCGGAGACGCTGAATATTTCGACCGCGACATCGATCGTCGTGGCGGGTGCCGGCGTTCCAGTGGCCAAGCACGGCAACCGCGCGCTGAGTTCCAGGTCGGGCGCCTCCGATGTGCTGCAGGCCCTCGGTATCAAAACCGATATCGGGCCCGACAAGATCAGCCAGTGCATCCGCGAGGCCAGCATCGGCTTCATGTTCGCGCCGGCGCATCACCCGGCGATGAAGCATGTCGGCCCCACCCGCATGGAGATGGGCACCCGCACCATGTTCAACCTGCTGGGGCCGCAGTCGAACCCGGCCGGCGCCCGCCGCTACATGCTGGGTGTCTACGACAAGAAATGGGTCGAACCGGTCGCCGCGGCGCTGCTTGCCAACCGCGCCATTTCGGCCTGGGTCGTGCATGGCGCCGATGGCATCGATGAGCTCTCGACCACCGGCCCGAGCTTCGTCGCCTCGATCAAGGGCGGGGACCTGCGCAGTTTCGAGATCACCCCGGAGGATGCCGGCCTGCCGCGCGCCACCATGGCCGACCTCAAGGGCGCTGACCCGGCCTACAACGCCTCGCGGCTGCGCGGGCTGCTGGATGGGGTGAAAGACCCCTATCGCGATATCGTGCTGCTCAACGCCGCCGCCGCCTTCATCGTCGCCGGCCGCGCCGACACGCTGAAGCTCGGCGCCGATCTTGCGGCCCGCGAGATTGACTCCGGTCGCGCCAAATTGACGCTCGACAAACTCATTTCCGTATCGAACAGCTGACCCATGTCCGACATCCTCTCCCAGATCGAAATCTACAAACGCGAGGAAATCGCCGCGGCGAAGACCCTCCGCCCCTGGAACGAGGTGGTCGCCGAAGCGCATGACGCGCCTCCGGTGCGGCGGTTCCTCTCGGCGCTGAAAAAGAAGCGGGCTGACAACCAGTTCGCGCTGATCGCCGAAGTGAAGAAGGCGAGCCCCTCCAAGGGCCTGATCCGTCCCGACTTCAACCCAGCCGAGATCGCCCGGGCCTATGAACTGGGTGGCGCCTCCTGTCTCTCCGTGCTCACCGACCGCCCGAGCTTTCAGGGCGCGCCGGGCTACCTGATCGAGGCGCGCAACGCCACCAAGCTCCCGGTGCTGCGCAAGGATTTCCTGTTCGAGACCTACCAGGTGGCCGAGAGCCGCGCCTGGGGCGCTGACTGCATCCTGATCATCCTCGCCGCGGTCAACGACGACACCGCGCGCTACCTGCTCGACGCCGCCGAGGAGTGGCGGATGGATGCGCTGGTGGAAGTGCACGACCAGATCGAGCTCGATCGGGCGCTGGGGCTGAATGCCGAGTTCATCGGCATTAATAACCGGAACCTGCGCACCTTCGAGACGACGCTCAACACCTCGGTGACCCTCGCCGGCGGCGTGCCGCAGGGGGTGCACCTGGTGTCGGAAAGCGGCGTCAACACCCATGCCGACCTGGTGAAGCTCGAGCATGCCGGCATCGGCACCTTCCTCGTCGGCGAGAGCCTGATGCGCCAGGACGACGTCACCGCCGCAACCATCAAGCTGCTGCACGGCTGATGGCGCTCACCCACCTCAACCAGCGGGGGGAAGCGCATATCGTCGATATCGGCGACAAGGCCACGACTCGCCGCCGGGCGGTGGCAACAGCGCGGCTGGAAGCCAAGCCCGAGACAGTGGCGCTGATCCTTGGCGGCGAACTGAAAAAGGGCGATGCCCTGGCCGTAGCCCGCATCGCCGGCATCATGGCGGCCAAGAAAACCTCCGAGCTGATCCCGCTCTGCCATCCGATTCCGCTGACCAAGGTGAGCGTTGAGATCGAAGGCGACGGCCCTGCCCTGCTGGTGACGGCGACCGCCGAGACCACAGCGCAGACCGGCGTCGAGATGGAGGCGATGACGGCGGCTTCAGTCGCCGCGCTGACCCTCTACGACATGGCCAAGTCGCATGATCGCGCCATGCGGGTGACCTCCATCCAGCTCGAGGAGAAATCGGGCGGCAAGTCGGGTGATTTCCACCGATGATGCCGGTCGACGAAGCCATCGAGCGGATATTCAGGAAGCTGCCCAAGCTCGGCAGCGAGGCGCTGCCGCTGGTCCGCGCGCATCGCCGCGTGCTCGCCCAGCCACTGGTGGCGCGGCACAGCCAGCCGCCGTTCGATGCCAGCGCCATGGACGGCTACGCCGTACGCGCCGCCGAGGTGGTGCCGGGCCAGCCGCTGAAGCTGGCCGGCACCTCGCAGGCCGGCGCCCGCTTCGTCGGTATGATGGAGCATGGCCAGTGCGTCCGCATCTTCACCGGCGCGCCGTTGCCGATCGGCGCCGATGCGGTGATCATGCAGGAAGAAGCGACGGCCAAGGGCAACCAGATCAGCTTCGAGAAGGTGCCCAAGCCCGGCCAGAGCGTCCGCAAGCAGGGCTTTGACTTCAAGCGCGGCGCCGAGCTGCTGCCGGCGGGTGTGGCGCTGACCCCGGCGATGTTGAACCTCGCCGCTTCGGCCAACCACCCGACCTTGACCGTGACGCGCCGACCCCGGATAGCCGTGCTGGCGACCGGCGACGAACTGGTAGCGCCGGGCACGCCGCTCGGGCCGGACCAGATCATTGCCTCGAACACCTACGGACTGATCCCGCTGCTGGCGCCCTGGGCCGAACAGGTGATCGACCTCGGCATCGTCGCTGACGACAAGGATAAGCTCGAGGCGGCGCTGCTTGGCGCCTTCGACCAGGGCGTCGACATGCTGGTCACCACTGGCGGTGCCAGCGTTGGCGAGCGCGATTACGTCCAGGAAGTGCTGCGCGACCTGGGCGTCGAGGTGGATTTCTGGAAGCTCAGGATGCGACCGGGCAAGCCTCTGATGTTCGGCACCCGCGGCAAGACGCTGGTGTTCGGCCTGCCGGGCAACCCAGTCTCGGCGCTGGTAACGGCCACCGTGATCCTGAAGCCGGCGCTCAGAGCGCTCACCGGCCACATCGATCCGTTCTGGCCGCGCATTGGCGTCCCCACCCTGCTCGGCCTGCCGCCGAACGGGCCGCGCCGGCACTTCATGCGAGCGACGCTCAGCCGCAACGACATTGGCTTCCTGCAGGTGGAGCCGATCTTCGAGACCGATTCGAGCCACTCGACCTCGCTGGCGCTGGCCGACGCACTGATCGTCGTGCCGGAGGATTCTCCGGGCGTGCCGCCGGGCGAGATCGTCGACGTGATCCCGCTCAGCTGGGGCTGACTCGGACTTGACCTTCCCATCATGGGAAGGTGTATCCGCCTCCTGCTGACAAGGAGGCATTGCATGAACATCGGACAGGCCGCGAAGGCCACCGGCATCTCCACCAAGATGATCCGCTACTACGAATCGATCGGGCTGGTCGCTGCCCCGCACCGGACCGAGTCCGGTTATCGGGTCTATCTCGACGACGATCTGCATGCGCTGCGCTTCATCAATCGGGCTCGTGACCTCGGCTTCTCGGTCGAACAGATGCGCGACCTGCTGACGCTGTGGCGCGATCGCGACCGGGCCAGTGCCGACGTCAAGGCGATCGCCCGCGCGCATATCGCGGTGCTGGCCGAGAAGGCGCGCGCCCTCGCCGCGATGAGCGAGACGCTGCAGCACCTGGCTGAAACCTGCCACGGCGATGACCGGCCGAGCTGCCCGATCATCGAGAAGATCGCCGCTGCCGTGCCGTCTTCGGGCCGTCCGGCAAACCGCCCGCGCTTCGGCATCGCGCAGTTGCACTGAGGCTTGACCCTCCAAACATTGGAACCCTTAGGCACCTCGATCGATGCCGCGCGACTCCCGCGCCGGACCAGTCGAAAGGACCTTTCCAATGCAACCCGATCCACGGCGGTGGTGGGGCCTGGCGCTGCTGAGCGCCGCCCAGTTCATCGTCATTCTCGATACCTCGATCGTCGGCGTCGCCCTGCCGGCGATCCAGACCCAGCTCGGTTTCTCGCCCGAGAACCTCAGCTGGATCTTCAACGCCTATGTCGTCGCCTTTGGTGGCCTGTTGCTGCTCGGCGGCAAGCTGAGCGACGTGTTCGGGGCGCGCCGCATGTTCGCGCTCGGCTTCGTCATACTGACCGCAGCCTCGATTCTGGCTGGTGTCGCGAGCTCTCAGGCCATGCTGATCGCCGGCCGCGCCATCCAGGGTGTTGGCGCAGCGCTGATTGCGCCGTCGGCGCTGGTGCTGCTGATGCAGCTGTTCGCGCATGATGGTCGCGAGCTCGGCAAGGCGTTCGGCGTCTGGGGCGCCGCCGCGGCTGCCGGTGGCACCGCCGGGGTGTTCCTCGGCGGCGTTATCACCGAGTGGCTGAGCTGGCCCTGGACCTTCCTCGTCAACGTGCCGCTCGGCGCGCTGGTGTTGCTGCTGACCCCCGCCCTGCTGCCGCGGGTGCATGGCGGCATCGGCCGGATCGACTGGCTCGGCGCCATCACCATCACCGGTGCGCTGTCGCTGGCGGTCTACGCCATCGTCACCACCGGTCCGGGACAATGGTCATCGCCCACGACGCTGACCCTGCTCGGTGTGGCGGCGCTGCTGTTCGTCGGCTTTGTCGCGCTGCAGGCCATGGGCCGGCAGCCCTTGCTGCCGCTCTCGATCTTCGCGACCCCGAACCTCGCGGCTGCGAACCTGCTGATGGCGCTGCTCGGCGCGGCGTGGATTCCGCTGTGGTTCTACCTCAACCTCTACCTGCAGCAGGTGCTGGGGCTGTCGGCGCTCTATAGCGGCCTGGCGCTGGTGCCGATGACCATCACCATCATGGTGCTGATGGTCTGGCTGTCGGGCCGGCTGGTCGGCCGCTTCGGTATCAAGGCCAACCTCGTGGCCGGCCTGCTCGCCATGGCCGTTGCGCTGTTCCTGTTCACCCGCGTGCCCGCCGACGGCGACTTCTGGGTCGACGTGCTGCCAGCCTCGCTGCTGGCCGCGCTGGGCATGGCGCTGGCCTACATCCCGGCCACCATGGCCGGCATGTCCAGCGCACGCCCCGAGCAGACCGGGCTCGCTTCTGGCCTGATCAGCACCACCTATCAGGTCGGCTCGGCCATCGGCCTCGCCGCCATGGTGGCGGTGGCGGCGGGAAGCGGCTCAGACCTGCTGGCCGGCTTCCAGGCGGCATTCTTCGGGGCGATGATCGTCGCGGCGGTCGCCGCGCTGGCCGCGCTGCTGTTCATCAGCGGCACCCCGGCCACGCAGGCGGCAGCCGCGGAGTAGCGAGAATGGGCCCGGCGTCGGCGCCGGGCCTCACTCCACCGCTAGTGCCTGGTCTTCCGCTCGAGCACCGACTTGAGGACGATGGTGAGCACGGCCAGCAGCGCCAGCGTCGAGGCGGCGGCGAAGGCGCCGGTGACGTTGAAATCGTTGAACAAGAGCTCGATCTGCAGCGGCAGCGTATTGGTCTGGCCGCGGATGGCGCCCGAAACCACCGACACCGCGCCGAACTCGCCGATCACCCGGGCATTGCACAGCACCGCGCCATAGAGCAGCGCCCAGCGGATGTTGGGCAACGTTACGTGCCAGAAGATCTGCCGGCCGTTGGCGCCGAGCGACAGCGCCGCCTCCTCGTCTTCGCCGCCCTGCTGCTGCATCAGCGGGATCAGCTCGCGCGCCACGAACGGCGAGGTGACGAACAGCGAGACGAGGAAAATCGCCCACACCGTGAACATCAGCTTGAGGTCGAACTGCGCCAGCAGCGGGCCGAGCAGCCCCTGCCCGCCATAGAGGAACAGGTAGATCACACCAGCCACGATCGGGCTCACCGAGAACGGGATCTCGATGAAGGTGATGAGCAGCCGTTTGCCGCGGAATTCGTAGCGCGTCACCAGCCAGGCGGCGGCGATGCCGAACCCGACATTGATCGGCACCACGACGATCGCCGCCAGCACGGTGAGAAAGATCGCGTGCAGCGTTTCGGGTTCGACGATGTTGGCGAGATAGACGCCGACGCCTTCGCGAAATCCGGTGACGACGATCAGCAGCAACGGCACCAGCAGCACGGCGCCGGCCATCAGGTAGGCGAGCCCGATCAGCCCCCACGCCACCGCGGATTGCGGGCGGCGCGGATCGGCCGGGAGCGACGCGTCAGCGGGATTTATCTGCATAGCGGAGCTGCCAGGCTTGAAGCAGGTTGGTAAGGAACAGGGTGACGAACGCAGTCGCCAGCAGCACGGTCGCGAGCGCGGCGGCGGCCGGGTAATTGTGCTCGTCGAGCCGGATGAAGATCAGCAGCGAGACGATCTCGGTCATCCCCGGCAGGTTCCCGGCAATGAACACCACGGCGCCGAACTCGCCGATGGCGCGGGCAAAGCAGAGCACCACACCGGTGGTGAAAGCCGGCAGGATCAGCGGCAGGATCACCCGCGAGAACACCTGGAACGGCGTCGCGCCGAGCAGCCGGGCTGCCTCCTGCACGTCCTCGGGAATGTCCTCCAGCACCGGCTGCACCGTACGCACCACGAAGGGCAGCGAGGTGAAGGCCATGGCGACGATGATGCCAAGCTGCGCGTGGGTGACAGTGACCCCGAGCGGCACGAGGATTTGCCCATACCAGCCGGCCGGACCGAACAGCGTCACCAGCGCGAGGCCGGCGACAGCGGTCGGCAACGCGAATGGCAGGTCGACCAGCCCGTCGATGATGCGCTTGCCGGGGAATTCGTAGCGCACCAGCACCCAGGCCAGCAGCAGGCCGAAAAAGCCGTTGAACACCGCTGCGGCAGCGGCGGAGGAGAAGGTGATCCAGTAGGCCGAAATCGCCCGTGGCGACGAGACGATGCGCCAGAACTCCGGCCAGCCGAGGCTGAAGGTCTTGAGCAGCATTGCCGCCAGCGGCAGCGCCACGATCAGGACGAGATAGAGCGCCGTGATGCCGAAGGTCAGCCCGAAGCCCGGCAGCAGATGCCTGCGACCGGGCTTTCGCGCCTTCGGCAGGCGCGTTCCAAAGGCAACGGCGCGGGGTGCCTCCCGCGCCGTATCGAGGCTGGTCAAAGCCCGGCCCTACTGGTTGACGAACACCTTGTCGAGCAGGCCGCCTTCGGCGAAGTGGTCGGCCTTGATCTTGTCCCAGCCGCCGAACACGTCCTCGACCGTCACCAGGCGCACCTCGGGGAACTGCGCCTTGTACTTTTCGACTGCCGACGCCTCGTGGACGCGGTGGAACAGCGCGCCGGCAATGTCCTGGCCCTCGGGCGAATAGAGGTAGTTGAGGTAGGCAGTGGCGATCTCGCGGGTGCCGCGCTTGTCGACCACCTTGTCGACCACGGCGACCGGGAATTCGGCCAGCAGGCTCACCGACGGGATCACTGCGTCATACTGGTCGTCGCCGAGCTGCTTGATGGTGCCGAGCACTTCGGCCTCGAAGGTGATCAGCACGTCGCCGATCTTGTTCTCGACGAACGTCGTGGTGGCGGCGCGGCCGCCGGTCTCGAACACCGGAACGTTCGAGAACACCTTCTTCAGATACTCTTCGATCTTGACCTCGTCGCCGGCAAACGCCTCGGTCGCCCAGGCGCGGGCGGCGAGATAGGTGTAGCGGCCATTGCCCGAGGTCTTGGGGTTCGGGAAGATGATCTTGACGTCGTCGCGAGCGAGATCAGACCAGTCCTTGATGCCCTTGGGGTTGCCCTCACGCACGAGGAAGGCCGGCAGCGAGTAGAACGGCGAGGCGTTGTTGGCGAACTTCGACTTCCAGTCCGCGGTGACAAACTCGCCTTTGGCGAGCGTATCGACGTCGATCACCTGGTTGAAGGTGACCACATCGGCTTCCAGCCCCTCGAGGATCAGGCCGGCCTGCTTGGACGAGCCGGCATGCGACTGGTTGACCTTCACGTCGGCGTTGGCCGAGGCCTTGTAGGACGGGACGAACTTGGCGTTCACCGCATCGAACAGCTCGCGCGAAATGTCATAGGAGACGTTGAGGATCTCGGTAGTCTGCGCCAGCACCGGCGCGGTCCCCAGGAGAATGGCGGCAACGGCCGCAGTGAAAAGCTTGTTCATTATGCCCCAGCGGAAAAATCGGAATGAACCGAGGATTCGGTGAGGCGAGAAACACGAATCCGGCAGCCCGCGTCAAAGCCTAGTGCGTTGATCCGGAGGACTTATTCCCCTCGGGCAAGGCAAAGAGCATCGCGTTGCGTGGGACCGGTGCCGCGCGCAACGTCATTTCCAGCGCCTCGACCGGTCAGCGACCGATGGCGCGGAACTGTTTGGGCTCGATGCCCAAGGTACGCAGGTCGCGGGCGGTCGGAACGCGGCCGGCCTGCGTCGCGGCAGCGGCCGCGTTGGCAGCGCCGAAAATGCTGAAGACGTCACGGAGAAGGCTGGGCTTGCGGGTCATCTGGAGGTCCTTTCGTCCCCCCATAAATGGGAAGGCTTGCCTGCCTCCGGCAGTGGGCGGGAAGGCAGGCAAGCCATGCGTGTGTTGCAGGCGTCAGTCGTTGTCGGCAGCAACCGCCGCCAGCACTTCGCCCTTGCCGCGCGCCCTGAGGATCAGGGGCACGATCAGCGCCAGCGCCGCCAGCGCCAGCAGCGTCGCCGAGATCGGCGAGGTGAACAGCACCATCACATCGCCCTGCGAGATGGCCAGCGCCCGCCGCAACTGCTGCTCGGCCATCGGGCCGAGGATCAGCCCCACCACTACGGGAGCGATCGGGAAATGGAACAGCCGCAAGCCATAACCCAGCAGGCCGAAGGCCAGCAGCATGCCGAGCTCGAACACCGACGGGTTGGCGCCGATAGTGCCGAGCGTCGCGAACAGCAGGATGCCGGCATAGAGCCAGGGTTTCGGGATGGTGAGCAGCTTCACCCACAGCCCGATCAGCGGCAGGTTGAGGACAATCAGCATCAGGTTGGCGATCAACAGGCTGGCGATCAGGCCCCAGACCAGCTGCGGGTTCGAGGTGAACAGCAGCGGACCCGGCTGCAAGCCATATTGCTGGAAGCCGGCCAGCATGATCGCCGCGGTCGCCGAGGTCGGCAGCCCCAGTGTCAGCAGCGGCACCAGGGTCCCCGCGGCGGACGCGTTGTTGGCCGCTTCCGGTCCCGCCACGCCTTCGATGGCGCCATGGCCGAACTCCTCTGGGTGCTTGGAGAGTTTCTTTTCCGCCGCATAGGAGAAGAACGTGCCGATCTCGGCGCCGCCGGCCGGCATGGCGCCGATCGGAAAGCCGATAACGGTGCCGCGCAGCCACGGCTTCCACGACCGGGCCCAGTCCTTGGCGCTCATCCACAGCGAGCCGCGCACCGGCTCCACCGTTTCGGGAGCGCGCTTGCCCTGTGCCGCGACGAACAGCGTCTCGCCGATAGCGAACATGGCGACGGCCAGCGTCGTGACCTCGACGCCGTCGAGCAGGTCGGGAATGCCGAAGCTCAGCCGCGCCTGCCCGGTCTGCAGGTCAATGCCGATAATCCCCAGCGTCAGGCCGATGAACAGCGAGGTCAATCCGCGCAGGGCGGAATCGCCGAACGCCGCTGAGACGGTGACGAAAGCCAGCACCATCAGCGCGAAATACTCGCGCGGCCCGAAAGCGAGCGCGAACTTCACCACCCACGGGGCGAGGAAGGCGAGCGCGATGGTGGCGATCAGGCCGGCAACGAACGAGCCGATGGCCGCGGTGGCGAGGGCTGGACCACCCCTGCCCGCCTTGGCCATCTTGTTACCCTCGAGCGCCGTGACGATCGAGGCGCTTTCGCCGGGCGTGTTGAGCAGGATCGAAGTGGTCGAGCCGCCATACATGCCGCCATAGTAGATCCCAGCGAACATGATCAGTGACCCGGCGGGATCGAGCTTGTAGGTGACCGGCAGCAACAGTGCCACGGTGGTCGCCGGCCCGATGCCGGGCAGCACGCCGACGGCGGTGCCGAGCGTCACGCCGACCAGGGCGTACAACAGGTTGATCGGCTGGATCGCAACCGAAAGCCCCTGCAGCAGCAGGGCGAAGGTATCCATCAGCTGGCGCTCCCCGGAGCGGCCTTGAACGGCGCGGTGATGAGGTCAAAACCCTGGATCAACAGCTGCTCGGGCGGACCGGCGGGCAGCGTCAGCTGCAGCAGGCGGGCGAACACGAACCAGACGAAGCCCGAGATGAGGATGCCGCTCAGCAAAGCCAGCGGCAGTGAAACCTTGCCCAGGCCCCGCGCCGTCATGGCGAACAGGATGCCGGTGGCGATCGAAAAGCCGGTGAACTTGATCAGCGCCATCTGCGCGACAAGTCCGCCGACGATCCACAGTACGGGCGGAAAATCCTGCTGCTCGCGCTCGGGAAAATCGTGCCGATAGGCGGCAATTGCGGTCCAGATGGCGAGGCCGCCAAGGCAGATGGCGATCGCATAGGGAATGGTCTGCGGTCCGATCCGCGCATAAGCGCCACCGGCGCCCAGCCGCGAGGCGTCCCACGCCACCAGCAGCGCGAGAGCCAACAGACCCGCAGCGATGACCAGCGCCGCCCAGTCAGGGCGGCGCTGCTTGTTTGCCTGAGCCATGGGCTCGATCATTGCACGAGACCGACGTCCTTGAGAATTGCCTCGGTGGAGGTGATCTCAGTGGCCAGCTGGGTCTTGAACGCGTCACCGGCCAGGTAGGTGTTGTTCCAGCCCTTGGTCTCGAGGATCTTCGTCCACGAAGCCGAGTTCACCAGCTTTTCGATATCGGCACCGATCGCGGCGGTCTGCTCGGCGCTGAGGCCAGGACCGGCCCACACGCCGCGCCAATTCTGCACCACCAGGTCAACGCCGCCTTCCTTGAAGGTCGGCCCGTTGATGATGGCCACCTTCTCGGGCGACGAAACCCCGATGACGCGTAGCGCACCGGCTTCCACCTGCGACTGGAATTCGCCATAGCCTGAAATACCCACCGTCACCTGGCTGCCGAGCACGGCGGCGAGCGCTTCGCCGCCACCCGAGAAGGCCACGTAGTTGACGAGCTTCGGGTCGACGCCGACGGCCTTGGCAAAGAGGCCGGCGGTGATGTGGTCGGTACCGCCAGCTGAGCCGCCAGCCCACGACACCGAGCCGGGATCGGCCTTCAGTTTGGCGACGAGACCGGCGAGGTCCTGGATGTCGGAAGCCGCGGGTACGACGATCACTTCGTATTCGCCGGTGAGCCGGGCAATCGGCGTCACCGCGTCGAGGGTCACCGGCGCCTTGTTGGTGAGGATCGCGCCGACCATCACGTAACCGCCGACGATCAGCTTGGACGGGTTGCCATTGGCCTCCTGCACGAACTGCGCGAGGCCGATGGTGCCGCCGGCGCCCGGCACATTGGTAACCTGCACGTTGCCGGAAATGCCCTCGGCGGTGAGGGCCTCCTGCATCGAGCGGGCGGTCTGGTCCCAGCCGCCACCGGGCGCGGCAGGCGCCATGATCGAATAGTCGGCGGCAAAGGCCGCGGTAGGCAGCGCCAAGGCGCCCGCCAGCAAGGCAGTCGCGACGAGATGCTTCATTGCTTGTCCTCCAATGCGGCCGACGCAACGCCGACCGTCGTTATTTCGATCCAGGGGGGAATACCCCGCGATGAACAGCGCGGGCTGCCGCAGGGTTGCGGCAACGCTGATCAAAACTGCGGGGTCCTCCCAGACTCCTCGACCGGACGCTGTTGCGCCTCGGCCAGGTTGGACCAGAGCACAGCAAGCTGTCGTGAAGCTGACGCGCCCTCTCCCAGACGACGGGTGCGCCCTACCTACTGGATGCTCAGCGCGTCGTTCCAGCGGCGGATCAGCCGGGCCCGCTTCACCTGGTCGAGATAGACCATCAGTCCGGGGCTGACCGGTACCGGCCGGAGCTGGTTGCCCAGCGCCTGCTGCATGGCGTTGGCAGTGTTGTCACCGATGACGCTGGGGTTGAGTGCCGCGATCTGCAACTGCTGCGCCATGATCGTCTGGCCCTCGGCCGACATGAAGAAGGCGAGGTAGCGACGGCCCAGGTCCGGGTTGGCCGCGGCCTTCGGCACCAGCCCGATGCGCGAGGTGACGATGGTGTAGTCGGCCGGCAGGACAATGCCGAGATCGGGGTTCCGCGCCGCCGCCTCGGCGGCGTAGGAGCCGAGGATGTTGTAGCCGAAGACGAACCGGCCATCGGCGACGCGGTCGACGATCGCCGAGGTGGTCGAGTAGAGCTTGACCCCCGCCGCGCCCATCGCGCCGACCAGCGTCCAGAGGTCCGAATACTGCTCCTGGTCGCGCGAGAAGAACATGAAGCCGACGCCGGAGCGCTCGATGTCGTAGGTGCCGATCCGGCCATGGATCGCATCAGCATTGGCCTCGAGATACTGGATCAGTTCGGCCCGCGTCGACGGCGGCTTCGACCCGGCAAAGCTCGGCTTGTGATAGATGAACACCGCGGGCTCGTAGGTCAGCGCATAGGCGGTGTTGCGCCAGTTGGCCCAACGCGGCCAGCTCGCCGATAGCGGCACGCTGCTCTCCTGCGCATAGCCATCATTGGCCAGCTTCACCTGCAGGTCCATCGACGAGGAAAAGGCGAAATCGGCGGTCGGGCCCCCGGCATCGGATTCGGCAACGACCCGGTCGTAGATATCGACGGTCTGCAGGTCTTCGTAGGCCACGGCGATATCGGGATTAGCGGCCTGGAACGCTGCGATCATCGGGCGCGCCAGCGGCTCGTCGAGCGACGAATACACCGTCACCGTCCGCGCCTCGGCCGCTCCACCGAGCGCCGGAAACAGCTTCATCCCCTGGGCCAGGGTCGGAGACGTGACGAGCAGCAGGAGGATGGCGAACAGACGCAGCATGGCGCGACCATGCCCGCTCCCCTGCCTGCTCCACAAGGGCTATGGGCAACGCGCCACGCTCAAACTACCGTGGGCTCGGGGAGCGAGTGATGCGTATCTTGGTGGTGGAAGACAACCGGACCTTGGCCGATGGCCTCGCCGCGGTGCTGCGCGTCGCCGGCTATGCGGTCGATGTGGTGCATGACGGTGTTTCGGCCGACGCGGTGCTCACGACCGAAACCTTCGATCTGGTGGTGCTCGACCTGAGTCTCCCCGAGATGGATGGGCTCGATGTGCTCCGCCGCATGCGGGGCCGCCGCAACCCCTCCTCGGTGCTGGTCCTCACCGCCCGCGGGGCGCTCGACGAGCGGGTGCGCGGCCTCGACCTCGGCGCCGACGACTACATGACCAAGCCATTCGAAGTGTCGGAACTGGAGGCCCGCATCCGCGTGCTGCTGCGCCGCCAGGCCGGGCTGCACAACTCGAGTATCGCCTTTGGCAGCATCGAGCTCGATACCGTATCGCGCACCCTGTCGGCCTTCGGCCAGACGCTTGATATTCCGGCGCGCGAGTTGAGCGTGCTCGAAACGCTGCTGCACAAGGCCGGCAAGGTGGTGGCCAAGCAATCGATCATCGAATCGCTCGCCGCCTTCGACGACGACCTCAGCGAGAACGCGGTCGAGCAGTACATCTCGCGTCTCCGCCGCCGGCTCGCGCCTTACGCCCTCACCGTCCGGGTGGCGCGCGGGCTCGGCTATTATCTCGACCGGATCGTCGACTGATGATGACGCGGCCCTACTCGCTGCGCCGGCGCCTGCTGCTCTGGCTGATGGTGGCGCTGCTCGCCGTCGCGGCTTTGGCGGTGGTCGACACCTGGCGCGAGGCCCGCGACACCGCCACCTCGCTGTCGGATCGGGTGCTCGCCGGCTCGGTATTGGCGATCGCGGAGCGGGTGATCGTCACCGAGGACGGGGCGCTCGAGGTCGACGTGCCCTATGTGGCGCTGGAAATGCTGACCTCAGCGGCGCAGGACCGGGTGTTCTACCGCGTCGATGGCCCGGAGGGCTTCATCACCGGCTACCAGACGTTGCCGACCTCCGACGTCGCGACGGCCGACATCGCCTATTCCGACGCCAGCTTCCGCGGCGAGCCGATCCGGGTCGCAGTGCTGCGGCGGGCGGCGTCGTCAGGCGTCAGCGCTATCCCCTTCACCGTCACGGTGGCCGAAACCACCATTGCCCGCACGCAGCTGACGCAAACCCTGCTGGTGCGGTCCGCCATCCGCCTGGCCCTGTTGATTCTCGCCGCGGCGGTGATCCTCTGGCTCGCTGTGGGGTTCTCCCTCGCTCCGCTCTACCGCTTGCGCGACGCCATCTCGCGCCGCGCCCTCGATGACCTCAGCCCGATCGAGCAGCAGGTGCCACGCGAGGTGCAGGGACTGGTCGACACCATCAACTCCTTCATGACCCGGCTGTCGGCAGCGCTCGAGGCGCTTCGACACTTCACCGGTAATGCCAGCCACCAGCTCCGCACCCCGCTCACCATCATCCGCACACAGCTGGCGCTGGCGCTTCGCGCCGATACGCCGGCCGCAGCGCGCGAGGCGGCGCGAACCGCCGATGCCGCGGTCGTGCACGCCGAGCGCGTGCTGGCGCAGCTGCTGCTGCTCGCCCGCATCGATGAGGCCGCCTCCGATCGGCTGCAGTTCCCGGTCGTCGATCTGCACGAACTTGCACGAGATCGCACAGGCGACTACGTCGTCCGCGCCCATGCCGCCGAGATCGACCTCGGCTTTGACGGTAACGGCCCTGCCCTGGTCCGCGGCGACCCGATGCTGCTGGGCGAACTGCTCAGCAACCTGATCGAGAACGCTATCGCCTATGCCGGCCCGGGTGCCGAGGCAACGGTTCGCGTCGCCGCCGCGGAGGACGTGCTGCTCGAGATTGCCGATACCGGCAAAGGCGTTGCGCCAGAGCAGCTGGCCGCAGTGCAGAAGCGCTTCAGCCGGGGTGACAGCGACAAACCTGGCGCCGGCCTCGGCCTGCCCATCGTCGAGGAAATTGCTCAACTGCTCGGCGGTGAGCTGAGCGTCGCCTCGCCGCCAGGCGGCGGTTTCCGCGTGCAGCTCCGCCTCCCGATTGCGGGCCAGCACTAGCGGACAGTTGTCATTCGTGCGTCTTCGTGCAATATCATGCACAACCACGCACGGAGTCGCACATGCTCACCGACGAACGCCACGATGTGATCCGCGCCCTGCTGTTGAGCGATGGGCGCGTCGTCGCCAACGAACTCGCAGCGCGGTTCGGCGTGTCGGAGGACACCGTCCGGCGCGACCTGCGCGAACTGGCCAAGGCCGGCTACTGCCGGCGCGTCCATGGCGGCGCCCTTGCCCCGGCGCCGGTGGCGCTGCCGATCTCGGCCCGGGTGGAGAAAGACGCCGATGCCAAGACCCGCCTGGCGGCCGAGGCGGTAAAACTGCTGCAGCCGCGGCACACCGTGTTCATCGATGCCGGCAGCACCAATTACGCCATCGCCCGTGCCATCCCGCGCAACATGGAGCTGACAGTGGTCACCAACGCTCCCGCCATCGCCGCGGCGCTCGCTGACCACCAGCAGGTCACCATCATGGTGCTGGGCGGCGTCTACAACGGCGAACTCGGCAGCGTCAGCGGTAACACCACCGTCGAGGCGGTCGAGGCCATCTATGCCGATCTGGTTTTTCTCGGCACCTGCGCCATCGACCTGACGTTCGGTGTCTCCGCCCTTGATGCCGTCGAAGCCGAAGTGAAGCGCGCCATGGTGATGCAGAGCCGCGCCCTGGTGGTCGCTGCGACTGCCGACAAGCTTGGCCTCGCTGCGCCATTCCGGGTCGCGAGGCCCGAAGCGCTGACCCACCTGGTGGTCGAAGGCGATGCTGATCCCGGCCTGCTCGGAGATTTCACCGCCCAAGGCACCACCGTCCACCACGCCACCTAAGCCGCACTGGATCTCCGCTGTGACCGCCACCACGATCGCCTCCGACCGCCTCCTATCCGCCCGCCGCGAGCAGATCGCCACCCGGATGATATTCCTCGTGGTCGGCATCGTCATGGCCGGTTTCGCCCCGCTTGTGCCCTTGGCGAAACTCCGCCTCGGCCTCGATGAAGGCGCGCTCGGCCTGTTGCTGCTGTGCCTGGGCCTCGGCTCGATTCTTGCCATGCCGATCACCGGCATCCTGACTGCCAGGTGGGGCTGCCGCGCCGTGATCGCCGTCGCCTCGGTGATCATGATCGGCGCCTTCCCGTTCCTCGCTATCGCCGACAGCTGGCTCAGCATGGCGGTTGCCATCGCCGTCTTCGGCGCCTCCCTGGGCACGGTTGACGTAGCGATGAACATTCAGGCAGTGATGGTCGAGCGCGACAGCGGCCGACCGATGATGTCGGGCTTCCACGGCCTGTTCAGCCTCGGCGGCATCGCCGGGGCCGGTGGCATGAGCGCCTTGCTGGCGCTCGGCGGCCTGTCGCCGCTGGTGGCGGCCATCGCCGTCAGCGTCGTGTCGCTGCTGCTGGTTGGCTTGTCGCTGGGCGGGCTGCTGCCCTATGGCGACAATGGGCAGGAGAAGTCGCCGCTGTTCGTTCTGCCCAAGGGCGGCGTGCTGCTGCTCGGCATCCTGTGCCTCTTGACCTTCCTCGCTGAGGGCTCGGTGCTCGATTGGAGTGCCGTGTTCCTCACCTCGGTACGCGGCGCCGATATCGGCCTTGCCGGGCTTGGCTATGCCGCCTTCGCCGTGGCGATGACCGGCGGACGGCTCGCCGGTGATCGTATCCGGATGGCCCTGGGCGAGCGGCGCGTCATCGTGTTTGGTGGCCTGATCGGCGCCATCGGCTTCGCCGTGGTGCTGCTGGTTCCCTCGACTCATGCCGGGCTCGTCGGCTATTTCCTCGTCGGCGTCGGCGCCTCCAACCTCGTACCGGTGCTGTTCTCGGCCGCGGGTCGTACCCGGGACATGTCGCCCGGCCTCGCGATCACCGCCGTCAGCACGCTGGGCTATCTCGGCCTGCTCGCCGGGCCGGCACTGATCGGGTTCGTAGCGCACCTTGCCACCCTGCCCTTCGCCTTCGTGCTGCTCTCGGCCGCCATGCTGATGGTGGCGGCAAGCTACAAGGTCGCGAAATAGCGGATCGCACATCTGTGTATTGTACCGCCGCCGGCTTTTGACTGCCGGCGGCGGAAAACGTTATCCTGCCGCCAGGCAATCTCTCGAAGTACCCAGTATGCCGCTGCAAACGCGCGCGACGCCACCTGAGGGAGCGTCGTATTACAGTGCCGGGTTCCTGAGGCAGACGCTGGCGCACGGCGATCTGGTGGTGGCGCGGACATTTCAGGCCGAGCGACGGCCGATGCGCGACAACAGCCATACCGCTGAGACCTTCGGTATCCAGGACGCCATTCTCTGCACGGTGCACCTCAAGCACATGGACCCCGGTCACACCTGGTGGGACGGGCGGCACTTGCCGACTTCGGAAATGACCGAAGGCAGCCTCCACGTGCACGATCTGAGGTACAACTGGACCTCCGAACTCATCGACGCCTTCGACTGTGTGCATTTCAGCTTTCCGCAGGCCCTGCTGCGCGCCGTAGTGCTCGATGATCAGCCGGACTCGCGGATCGAGATCGCAGCCCGCACCTTCGACGCTGAACGCACCGACCAGACGTTGCTGCATCTGGCGCGATCCCTGTTGCCCGGCCTGGCACGACCGCAGGAGGTCAGCCGGCTGTTTGCCGATCACGTGATCTCCGCCGCGGCCGCGCATTTCACCTCGGCCTATGGTTCGGTGCGCCTGGTCAATCGCCGCAACGGCCGGCTGGCTCCCTGGCAGCAGGCCCGGGTGCTGGAGTACCTGGCGGCGCATCTCGACACCGACATCACGGTCAGCGAGCTCGCCGCGATCTGCCGGCAATCGTCGAGCCATTTTGCCCATGCGTTCCGGGCCACCATGGGCATGCCGCCGCATCGCTTCCTCCTCGGCAAGCGCGTCGGCCGGGCCATGGAACTGCTGGTGCACACCGATCAATCGCTCGGCGAGATCGCCGCCGCGTGCGGCTTTGCCGACCAGAGCCACTTGACCCGGGTGTTCAGCCGAACCGTCGGGGTCAGTCCCGGCAGGTGGCGGCATCAGCGGGCCGAATAGTTCAGCTCGCCGCCGAATTTGGCGCAGCTTTGTCCAAAGCCAGCAGGTGCGTTCAATGGCAGCCGGCGATCACCGACTAGTCCTTGCGGGAGGAACTAATCGGGACGTGGCCGCGTGCAAACCTGTTGCTCACGTGAAGGGGATACGCCGCAGGCACTGCAGCCGGGGCAGTATCGCTTCGGCCCCTTCGTGCTGGACGTGGCGCGCTCGATTCTTACCGAGAATGGGCGTCACATTCGGCTCGGCAGCCGTGCCATGAGCATGCTGGCGGCACTGGTGGCAGCGCGCGGCGAGCTGGTGCCGCGACGCCAGCTGATCGAGCGGGCCTGGCCAGAGACCTTCGTCGAGGCCTCGAACCTACGCGTGCAGATCTCGGCGGTGCGGCGGGCCCTCAACGATGATGGCCAGTCGGCAACCTACCTCATCAACGTCGCCGGCTACGGCTACCGTATCGGCGTCCCCGTCGAACAGGGCGACTGGCATGAACCGGCAGCACCTGGAGCAGCCCTGCCACGGCACCAGATCACCGCCATAGTCGGCCGCGATCGAGAGGTTGCCGCACTTGTCCGGGCAACCCGGCGATCGCGGCTGGTAACGCTGACGGGGCCCGGCGGCGTCGGCAAGACCACCATTGCCGCTGCTGCCGCTCAGCGGCTGCACGACCAGCACATGATGGACATCTGCCAGGTGGACTTTGCCGCGCTGGAGGCGCCAGAACTCGTACCGGCAGCCGCGGCGGCGGCGCTTGGGCTGGAGGTCGACGCCGACGCCGCGCTCCCGGCGCTGCTCGAATTCGCGCGAGCCCGCGCCTTGACCCTCGTTTTCGACAGCTGTGAGCATCTGTTGCCCGCTGTGGCGGCCCTGTCGCAGGCCATCCTCCATACCTGCCCCGATATCAGCGTCATCGCGACGAGTCACGAGGCGCTGGGGCTGGCGCTTGAACGGGTCATTCGGGTTACGCCACTCGCAGTGCCGGAGGCGACGACGACGCTGGAGGGTGCGCTGCGCTTCCCGGCCTGCGCGCTGCTGGTATGTCGCGCCCTCGCTATGCAGCCAACGCGGAAACTCGGTGACGCGGACGCCGTCACTATCCGCGCGCTGTGCGACCGGCTGGACGGACTGCCGCTGGCCATCGAGATCGCCGCGGCGAATCTGGATGTGCTTTCGCTCGCCGAACTGCTTGGGCAGTTGAGTTCCGGCCGCGGCCTGGACCTCGGCAACAGACGGACAGCGGCGGCTCGGCACCAGACCATGCGCGCCATGCTCGACTGGACGACACGCCGCCTGAGCGGCCCCGAACACCTGGCGTTGCGGAGACTGGCTCAACTCGCCGAGCCGTTCGACCTGCAAAGGCTGGAGCAGGCAGCCGGCGCCGACATCATCGCCAGGTTGATCCGGCGCAGCCTGCTCGTTCCGGTCAGGCAAGACGGTCGCTTGCTGTACCGGATGCTCGCCAGCACACGCCTTTACGCAAACCAACACCTCAACGAGGTGTAAGCGCCTCGATCGTCGCTTCGGCTCGGCGGCGCCAAGCGAGTGCGCCTTGCGCTTGGGCGCAGGCCATCGCGGCAACGGCACGGTCTTTGGCCTCCCGCCTGTCGGCGCAGGTCAAAGCCTCCGCACGCAGCACCTCGGGCGCATTCCAGCCAACGGTGCCGGCGGCGACGCGTTGACTGGCCAGCGGCGTCAGGAAGGCCGGATCGAAGGTCGGCAGCATATCGACGACTTTGCGGGGCAACTCCGGCAACGGGCTGATGCGACCCGAGCGACCCATGGAGCGCGCAGCCTCGAAGCCAACGATCCAGTCGTTCCAGAATGTGGTTCCGATCCGTACCGCGGTTTCGCGGAAACTGGCGAGAGATTGGTCCACGAAGTCGTAGTCCGCGGTCCACAGTCCAAGCGGCACCGCGGCCAGTGCCATGGTCTGGCACAGCGCTCCCGGATTGGCGCCGGCGTGCTCGATGGCACGCTGTACAAGCAGGTGGCTCCGCCCGATCTCGCCCTTGAGGAAGGCGATACGCGCCAGGATGATCCGCGCCGATACCCGATGGCTCACGTTAGAAAGCGGCAGGAACTCGTAGGGACAGGCCAGGACCTGCTCGGCAAGGTCTTCGGCCAGCAGATGTCGCCCGAGGAAGTGTTCGGCCTGGGAGCGCATCCGCATCGCCGTCAGCTTGATCTCGGGCGAGTGCAGCCTGTCGGCCGCCGCGTCCATGTCGGTCGCTGCGAGCAGCGTCTCGGGATAGTCGCCTGTGGTGATGGCCGCCCCGAAACGAGCCATGACGCCTTCCGGTACGACGTCTCCTGTCTCGGCTTCGATCCTTCGCGCACGGTTCGCGAGGGCGGCAAACGCACCGGTATCTCCCGATATGCTGGAAATCAGCACGGCGTGGACCAGGGAAAGCCGCAACGCGTCACGCCGGAGCGGCGCATCCGGCAGGTCCACGGACTCGAGCGCGGCCTCGATGTGCTGCAAGTACTCGCCGGTCAACGGAAATTGCTGGCCGAACTGCAGTGAGAGCAGGGTCAGCCGCTTGCCGATCATGCGGTCCCCATCGGGTGAGAACGCCCAGGCCAGCGCGGCCCGGGCGTCGCCGACGAGCCCGCCATAGCGCGCCATCCAGTCACTCCAGCCGACAGTGAGGATAGCTTCCTCTGCTCCGGCAAGCAGGTCGCAGCAATCCAGCGCGTGCCGACGGCGTACCGCATTGACGTCGGTTGCCTCGAGGAGCCGCTCAAGTGCGTAGGTTCGGGTGGTCTCCAGCAGCCGATAGCGCACGACATCGCCGGAGATATCGACCTGCAGCAGCGATTTGCGAGCCAGTGTAGCGACGGCGCGCAGCGTACCGCTGTCATCGAGTTCGCCACCCGCCGCGATGCCGATGGCGCTTTGCAGGGTGAAACTGGACTGGAACACCGCGAGGCGGTTGAGCACCAGGCGCGCTTGGTCATCGAGCGCAGCGTAGCTCCAGCCGAGCGTCGCCTCGAGGCTGCGGTGCCGAGGATTGGCGGTTCGCCGGCCCTCGGCCATCGAGAGGAACCGACCATCGAGCTGTGCCGCCAGTTCGCGGATGCTGATGACGTCGATCAGGCTGGCCGCGAGCTCGATGGCGAGGGGGATTCCGTCGAGCCGTCGACACAGTTCCGCAATGGCGCCGACCTCGGCGTCGGTGATCTGCATGGCGGGAGAGTTTGCCGCGGCACGCTCGAGGAATAACTCGACCGCCGGGTAGAGCGCCGCCTCCCCCACTGTCTCGAGGGTCTCCTCGGGAACGGCGAGTCCGGGCAGGCGGAACAGCGTTTCGCCGCTTGCCCTCAGGGCCTCCCGACTGGTGGCCAAAATGCTGACATTGGGGGCATGCGCCAGCAGCGCTTCGACGAGTTGCGCCGCCAGGTCGATCAAATGCTCGCAGTTGTCGAGCACCACCAGCAACTCGGCGTCGGCAAGGCTGCTGGCGATCTGCCGGAAGCTGTCGCGTTCGGACGCATCGACTCCCAGCGAGGCGGCGAGCCAGGTTCCCGCCTCCTCGATTGAGGTCACCGGTGACAGGTCGACGAACCGGACCCCACCGGCAAAACGCTCGGCGTTCCGCTCGGCCCAGGCGATCGCCAGGGTGCTCTTGCCGATGCCACCCGGCCCCGCCACGCTGACGAGACGAGAGCGCTGCAGGGCCGAGGACAGCGAACGCATCGCATCCTCGCGTCCCAGCATCCGCACGATCTGAGCCGGCAGCCCAAGCGCCATGCCCGGAGAAGCCGGCACGGAAGCGAGCGCCGGCCCGTGGCCGATCCGGCCGACGAAACGATAGCCGCGACCATGCTCGTTGACGATGAAGCGCGTGCCCGACTGGCCATCGCCAAGCGCTTTGCGCAAGGCGCTCATGTGCACCCTGAGGCTCGATTCATCCACCTGCATGCCGGGCCAGACCCGCTGCAGCAGCTCATTGTGGCTGACCACCTCCCCCGACCGCTCGATCAGCGCGATCAGCAGGTCCAAGGCTCGGCCGCCCAGCCGCAATTCGCTGTCGCGGTCAGTGAGCCGGCGTTCGGTCAGGTCGAGCACGAAGGGCCCAAAGCTCACCAAATCTGCTGCGGTCTGGGCCAAGGCGAGTAAGTCCGACGTGGCGCCATTGCCACGTTCCGAAGCTAGCCGGGCGAACATCCAACCACGAGCGAAACGATGTTAAGCGAATGCACCAAAGGCCTGCGATTGCGGGACTTAACAAGATTTAACGCCGCGCCGAGGGCGCCCCCGCATAGCCTCTGTGGAACGATACAAACAGGCGGGACGGGCCATGTCGATCGCAACCGGTCACATCGGAATGGATTTGACGAACGACACGGCGCCGAGGGCCTCGGCGGCGTCCATTGTCGAGCGCATGGATCGCCTGCCGCTCACCTGGATGCATCTGGGGATCGTTGCGATCGGCGCGTTCGGCTTCACCTTCGATCTCATGGAGGTGTCGCTCGGCAACGTGCTGTCGGCGGTGTTCAGCGCCCCGCCCTACGCCGTCGAGGCGGTGCAGCTCTCGTGGTTGCTCGCCGCCATGTATGTCGGCGCCATTCCCGGTGCACTCATCGCCGGGTGGCTGGCCGATCGCTATGGCCGGAAACAGGTGATGCTCGCCGTGCTGCTGGTGCTGTGCGTCACCTCCATCGCCGCCGCGGCGAGCCCTGACGTCAATACGCTGATCGTCTCGCGGATTTTGTCGGGGCTGGCGCTCGGCGCCTATCCGCCGCTGCTGTTCTCGTTCTTCACCGACTTCATGCCGCCGCGCCGCCGCGGCACGGTGATCATGATGACGGCCGGCATCGCGTCGCTCGGGCCGGTGCTGATGATCTTCCTCGTGCGCTGGCTGACGCCCATTCAGCCGTTCGGCGTCGAAGCCTGGCGCTGGGCTTTCATTCTCGGCGCTGTGGGCGCGCTGGTGGTGGCGATCTGCTTCCGTTTCGTGCCGGAATCGCCGCGCTGGCTGGTTGCCCGCGGCCGCATCCGGGAGGCCGAACTGGCGCTCGAAGGGTTCGAACGCTCGCGCGTCGCCATTCCGAATCCCCCAGGCGCTGCGCCGGTTCCGCCGCCGGTGGCGCATCCGGTCGATGCCGCCGACGCCAAGCCGAACCGCTGGCACTTCGTCCTGGTCGCAGCCATCTATTTTGCCTCGCCCTGGGGCACCGTAGCCTTCCCGCTGCTGATGGGCGCAGTGCTGATCGAGAAGGGCTTCGCGCTCTCCGACAGCCTGTTCTATGTCGGCGTCTCGATGTTCGGACCGGCGATCGGCACGATCATCGGATCGCTGTTCGTCGACAAGTTCGAGCGCCGGATCGGCCTCGTTGCCTTTGGCCTCGGAATGATCGTTTCCGCCATCGCCTTTGCCGCCAGCCTCAACCCGCTTTGGCTGATGGCTGCCGGCATCGCCTTCCAGCTACTGGCGATGATGCAGGTCCCGACCATGACCATTTACGCGGCGGAATTGTTCCCCACGGCATGGCGGGCACGCACCTCAACGGCGGCATGGTCGATCAACCGCCTCGCCTCGGCAGTGGCGCCGCTGGTGCTGTTGCCGCTTTTGAAGACGCATGGAATCTGGCCCATGTTCTCGGTGATGATCGCGATCCTAGCGGTCGGCATCGCAATAGTTTTCGTGGCGCCCAACGGCAAGGCCGGGCGCGCCGTCGACTGACAGGTATTGGTTTTTGCTGCAGCGGCCGCCGGCGCGATCTGTGTCGGCGGCCAAGCAGGTTTATTGAATGGGGACGTTTCATGCGCGGCGCTGTGGACGCAGCACGCTACCGCAACCTGTGCCGGGCAGCCTCGCGGCGGCGAGGCTTGCGCAACCCTCGCGGCCTACCCTACCGTCCGGTGCGGGGCGCTTCCCCTGAGCTGGCCGAGAGCGGTGCAACGTGATGGACGAAGCTGGAGATCCTTCGGCTGACGACCCCGGTGTGGTGGTGTCTGGCCACGGCTCCGGCGCTCCATCCTATGCTTTTGGCCCGTTCGAGCTGTCGGCGGCCCGCCAGTTGCTCACCTTGAACGGGCAGCCGGTCCGGCTTGGCAGTCGCGCCATCATGATCCTTTCGGCGCTGCTGCAGCGGCCGGGCGAACTGGTGAGCAAGAACGACCTCCTGGCGAGCGCCTGGCCCGACACGCATGTCGAGGAAGGCAATCTCCGCGTGCACATCGCCGCCCTCCGCCGCGCGCTCGGCGATTCCAGCGAACTGCCCAAATACATCCTCAATGTCGCCGGCCGCGGCTACAAGTTCGTGGGCCCGGTATCACGGGAGATGAGCGGCCCCGCGCCACTGGAGGGCTTCACCCCGGCGATCCGTGACAACCTGCCGGCGCAGGTTGCCAATGTCATCGGACGGGCCGACGTCCTCGATGTGCTGGTAACGCTGCTGGAGCAATCGCGCGAAGTGACGATCGCCGGACCGGGTGGCATCGGCAAGACCACGGTCGCGGTCGCGCTGGCCCACAGGTTAAAGCATCAGTTTCGCAGTGGCGCCTACTTCATTGATCTGGCAGCAGTCTCGTCCGCAGACAACCTTCCATTCGCCGTCGCTTCGGCGCTTCGGATCGCCATCGACACCGAGCGGCCGGCGCAGAGCCTGGTTGCCCACCTCACGCGCGACGAGGCGTTGCTGGTGTTCGACAACTGCGAGCACGTGATCGATACCGCCGCGCATGTGACCGAGGCTATCCTCAGGGGCTGCCCCGGCATCAGGATCGTCGCCACCAGCCATGAGCCGCTGCGGATGGAGGGCGAGCGGGTGTTCCGGCTGGCGCCGTTCGAACTGCCCCCGGGCGCAGATGGCCTGCCGCTGCGCGAGGCCCTGCTCCTCCCCGCCGTCGAGCTCTTCGTCTCGCACATGCTGGCCAACGACGACGCGCTGACCATCGGCGATGCCGATGTGCCGTTCATCGTCGAAATCTGCCGTCGGCTGGACGGATTGCCGCTGGCAATCGAGATCGCCGCCTCGCGCGTCGGCACGTTCGGCATCGCCGAACTGGCTGCCCGGCTCGATGACCGCTTCGGCATCCTGACCGGCGGACGGCGCACCGCTGCGACGCGGCACCAGACCCTGAGCAATATGCTGGATTGGAGCCACGACAACCTCGGCGAGCGCGATCGCGTCGTGTTGCGACGGCTGTCGGTATTCGCTGGCGAGTTTTCCATCGACGCTGCCGCGCTGGTGGCGGGCGACGAGCGTGTCAACCAGAGCAGCGCGACCGATGCGGTCATGAGTCTCGCGCGCAAATCCCTGCTGATGCAGGGTGCCCGGGACGGTGCGTCGAGCTTCCGCATGCTCGACAGCACGCGGATCTACGCCCAGGACAAGCTCGCGCAGGCCGGCGAGGTGAAGCGGGTCCGCGAACTGCACGTCCATTACCTCTGCGATGTACTGCGCAGGGCGGAAACTGCCTGGAATACGACACCGGTGCCGGACTGGACCGACACCTACAAGCGCTACATCGACGATATCCGCACGGCTCTGAGTTGGTCCTTCGGGTCGGATGGCGATGCCGCAGGCGGGATCGTGCTGACCGGACTCAGCCTGCCGCTGGCCATGCAACTGGGCCTCCACGACGAGTTCCGCGAGCGCATGTTCCTTGCCATCGAGCATGCCGGACGGTTGCCCAAGCCACTTGTCGTGCCCGAACTGCGGCTGCACATCGCGAGGAACGCCTTCACCTACAATGTCGGGCAGACCGTCGATGTCGCCTTTGCCCGCGCCGTGGAGCTGGCCGAAATGACGGGAAAGGACCGTCACCGGCTCGAGCCGCTGGTGCAGATCAGCTCTACCCATATCAGCCTCGCTCAATTCGAAACGGCCGCCGTCGTCGGCGCCCGAGCGCTGGAACTGGCATATCGGAGCGGCGACGAATACGCGGTTCTCTCCGCAAGCCGCGTCCAGGCGCAAGCCGCCCACTACGTCGGCCAGCACGGGCGCGCCATGGAGCTGGCCAACGCCGTGTTGCGCCACCCGGTGCGCAACATCCCCTACACCTATGGCTTCGTTCACACCGACCGCCGGATTTCGATGCGCTGGGTGTTGATGCGATCGCTATGGATGAGCGGCCGCGCCGACGAGGCGAGGCGGGTAGCCGAGGAAGGCATTGTCATCGCGCCCGATGCGGGTCCCGTCGCCCTGGCGCAACTGCTGGGCATGGCCGCGATCCCGGTCTATTTGTGGTGCGGCGACTACGGGCGGGCGCGCGAGCTGACGACGATGCTGCTCGAGCACTCGGAGCGCTACTCCTTCAAGTACTGGGCCCAGTGGGGTAAGTTGTTTGACGACGTCATCGCCTGGCACACAGCGGGCCGGCCCATCCCCCCGGCGACAGGCGACCTGCAGGTACAGACTCTGTCGTCCATCGTGGGCCTCGCCGCCCCGCTGCCAACGACCATCAACCTCGCCGACTGGTCGGCCCCCGAACTGCTCCGGCTGCGCGGTGAGCGTGACAGCAGTGAAGCAGACCTGACCGACGCGCTGCAGCTCGCCCGGCAGCATGGGGCGCGCGCCTGGGAACTCCGTTGCGCGATGAGCCTTGGGCGTCTTTGGGCAAGCAGACGTCGACGGATGGAGGCCGTGGACCTGCTCAGCGGCACTCTCGAGCAACTGCCCGAGGGGCATGGCACTGCCGACCCGATCGCCGCCCGGGCGCTGTTGGCCGAGCTGGCCTAGCCGCGCTGCTTGAGCGCGGTGAGTTCGCCGGTGTCGTGGCTGCAGAAGATCTCGATCTCGCCGCTATGAGCTTGCTGCAGCTGGCGGAGCCGCTCCAGGTTGTGCCGCGCCGCCGGCAGGTCGGTGGTCATGATCCGCTCGTAGAGCGCCAGACCCGGCGGCATGCCGCCTTTCGCCAGCAGCTCGCTGTGGTGAAGATACGCATCGCCGGCATTCAGCAGCCAGCCGTCGCTCGTCGATACCGCAACGCCGGCGTGACCCAGGGTGTGGCCGCGCAACGGGATGAGCAGGATTTCGGGTGGCAGGCCTTCCAGCTGGCGCACCGCCTCGAAGCCGAACCAGGCCTCGCCGTCGGGGGTGTAGCTCCGCCAGTCGCGGACCGCATCCCACTGCAGCGGCCGGTAGCGCTGGTTGCCGACGAAGCCTCGCGGCAGCTGCCGCGCCGCATCGTGCTCGGCCGCAAGCAGATGCACCTTGGCGCCTGGAAAGTCCTCGAGCCCGCCGGCGTGATCGAAATCGAGGTGGGTCAGCACAATGTTCCGTACGTCGCGGGCCGAATAGCCCAGCGCCTCGACCTGGCGGATGGCCGTATCCGCTTCCCGAAGCCGAGGGTTGAGCACCAGCGGCCAGAGATGGCTTAGGCGCCGCTCCGGGATGCTGCTCACATCCTGCAGGCCATAGCCGGTGTCGACCAGCACGAGGCTGTCGGCCAGCTCGATCAGCAGGCAATGGGTACAGATATTGGCGCTGAGGCCGGTCGCGGCGCTGTCGTAGAAGCGACCGCCGACCGGGCAATGGCTTCCGCAGTTCAGGTGGTGGATACGCATCGAACCTCACCCCAGGGCAGGCCGGCCCGTAGACCGGCCCGCTACTATGTCATGCCACCGAGCGTTTGAGAGCGGCGACATTGCTGCGGCCGGAGCGGGCGTTGCGGCTCGCCCAGTCGAGCGCCAGGTCGGCGACCTCCTCCCAGCCGAGATCCATGCAGGTCCAGTGCGACCGATCGGGGAAGATCCGAAGCTCGGTCTTGGAAGGCGCGCGCTTCTGCCGCTCGTAATTGGCCCGCGTCATGCTCGCATCGGCCACCAGATCCTTGCCGCCGCCGATCATCAGCAGCGGCGCCCGCTGCGGGTTGTCCCACTGGATCTTGCCGGTCTGCGTCAGGATGCCGTCCCAATAGAGCTTTCCGGGGGTCGGCACGATGTAGCGATCATAGAGCGCATCGGACTGGCCGGCGGGGATGGTCTGGGCGAAACGCGTCGCGAAGAACTTGCGCGACATCTGCATCACCCGCCCCCAGCTGCCGAACGAGCCGAGCACCGGGAAGGCCGAGACGATCGAATGCGGCCCCAGCGGCACGCCGGTGGTCGGCGCCGGGTCGATGGCGACGCCGGCAACGCCGAGGCCGCGATTGAGCAGGCTCTGCACCATCACGCCGCCGGCCGAGTGTCCCATCAGGATCGGCTCTTCCGGCAGGCTGCGAATGGTGCGGTCGAGGTGTTCGAGGATCTTGAGGAAGCCGACCGTCCGGAGCTCGGGGTGTGAATGCGCCCGCAGTTCAGCGGGATCGCGATCGTCGTAGGGCCAGTTGGGCGCCACGACGCGGTAGCCCTTGGCTTCGTAGTGGGCGACCCATTTCTCCCAGCTCTTGGCATTGAGCCAGGCGCCGTGGACCAGAACGATGGTGTTGCTCATTCGTCGTCTCCTTGATTGTTCAGGCTCGGGTTGTTCAGGCTTGGACAGTCTCGACCGGCAGGTCGGCCAGCCACTCGGCAAACAGGTGGCGCGACGCCCGCTTGAGCGCGGCGCCATGGTGGAGCGATTGTTGACGAAGCTGCTCGGGCGACTTGCCGGCCATCGCCAGCTCGACGGCATGGCCGATCAGCCAGCTCTCGATTTCGTCGGCATCGACTTCGGCGTGGAACTGCAGGCCAAGGGCGTAGTGCCCCAGGGCAAACGCCTGATGCGGGCAGGCCTGTGTGGCGGCGAGCAGGCTCGCCCCATCCGGTAGATTGAACACATCGCCATGCCAATGCAGCACCTCTACGTCCTGCAGAGCCGCCAATGGCGATTGCAGGCCGCGGTCGGTGAGCACCAGCTCGCTCCAGCCAATCTCCTTGACCGGGCACAGATCAACCGAGGCTCCCAGCGCCCGCGCCATGAGCTGTGCGCCCAGGCATATGCCCAGCGTCGGTCGCCCGCGCCTGAGCCGCGCCTCGATCAGGCGGATCTCCTCGGTAAGGAACGGGTAGTGATGCTCGTCATAGGCGCCGATCGGCCCGCCGAGCACCACCAGCAGGTCGTCTTCCAGCGCTTCGGCGACCGGCAGCGCGTCCCTGCCCGCATCGACCAGGCGAATGTCGAAACCCGATTGTCGCAGCAGCAGCTCCAGCGTGCCGAGGTGCTCGAACTCGACATGCCGGAGGGCGACACAGGTCCTGGGGGCGCTGCCGTTCATTGCGGCGCCGGCGCCACTTTGCCCGGCAGGCTGAGGTCGCCCGAGGCGATCTTGAAGACATCATCGACGCAGAGCAGTGGGGCGTGGATGTTGGCGTTGACCTTGAGACCGGCGGTGACACCGTCGAAACTGGCGCCGGCGAGCGACGAGACCGCACTCAAAGGAACGCGGACCTCCACCGTGTCCGAAGTGAAATCGAGCGGAAACTCCGGGCTATCGATGAGGATCGGCACCCCCGGCCAGGTCGGCGGGGTCTTGACCGTCGCCCCCTCGGGAATGTCTTTGACCGTCAGTCCACCGCCGCAGGCTTCGTCCTTGACCAGCACCACCCAATGGGGGTGCCAGATGTGACGGTTCTTGCCGCCATAGGCCGCGTCGTCGAAATCCGGGTGGAAGGTAACCGCCATGGCGACGATCCCCTGGCCAACGTCAAAACCAATATCGCCGCTGTCGATCGAGGTCGGCCAGACATAGGCATAGACCTCCGAACCGGCGAACTCACCCTTCGGATCGGGCTTGCTGGTGCCAGCCCCATCACGAACCTTGACGGCGAACACCACATCGCCGCCCTCAGTGGTAACCCGCGTATCGACGATGTCGAACGCGGCATGCACCGCCGGATCGCTGGCACTGGCGATCTCGTGGGCGCCGGCCGGCGGAACGAGTGCGGCCGCGACGGCGAGCGCCACGAGTGATGAGCTACGCATGGACTTGTCCTTTGCTGATGGGTGGACATTGGTGGTCCCGGCGCCAGCGGCCGGGACTGGTGGAGGTGTGGCGGTGGAACCGGCGCGAGAAATGCGACTGGTCGACATAGCCGCAGGCGCTGGCGATCTCAGACAGCGGCAGGTCGGTGCTGAGCAGCAGGTGCTTGGCTTGCATGATGCGGTGGTGCGCCAGCATCTTGTGTGGCGACAGCCCGAAGCTCGCCCGGAAGGCCCGGGAGAAGTGGCTGGAGCTCAGACCGGCGAGGTCGGCCAGCTTGCTGACCCGCAGCGGACGATCGGCGTTGTCGACGATGTGACGCGCCACCCGGTTCTCCTGCCAGGCTGCAAGCCCGCCGCTGCCCCGCCGATCACGCCGCAGATAGGCCGGGATCGGCCGAGCCAGCCGGCTTTTGAGCGCCGCCGCTACGGCGTCGACCAGCTGCGTTTCAACCTCGTTCGCGCGCATGTCGAGCATGTTCATGTCGTCCTCCGAGGCTGGTCAGCCAGACCGAGCCGGTGCATGCGAAGGCGGATCGCTGGCGGGGAAGGACTCGTCGGATTCCTCATCCACCAGATCCCAATCCCGCGCCGGGCGGCGCATCGCCGCCGGACCGGAATCGCGGACGGTGCCAAGCTCGGGCGCGAGCGGCGGCGGGCGATCCCCTGCCGGTTTTCGCCTGGTCATGGCGCGGCCAGCCCGGAGACGAACTGCCAGAGGTCGGCATTCACCCGGTCCTTCTGCGTGGTGCAGATGCCATGGTCGCCGCCGGCATAGACACGCAGCTCGTTGCCGGCGACGATCTTGGACGACTGCGCTGCCGATGCGATGATCGGCACGATCTGATCGTCGTCGCCGTGGAGGATCAATGTCGGCTTGTCGAACCGCTTCAGGTCCTCGGTGAGGTCGGTCTCCGAGAACGCCTTGATGCAGTAGTGGCTGGCCGGCATGCCCGCTGCCATGCCCTGGCGCCAGAAGCTGTCGCGGACGCCCTGGCTGATCTTCGCGCCGGGTCGGTTGTAGCCGTAGAACGGCATCGACAGGTCGATGAAGAATTGCGACCGGTCCGCTTGCACCCCGGCGCGGATGCCATCGAACACCTCGATCGGCAGCCCGGTCGGATTGGCGGCAGTCTTCAGCATCAGCGGCGGCACCGCACCGATCAGCACAGCTGCGGCGACACGCGCCGTGCCATGCCGGCCGATATAGCGAGCCACCTCACCACCGCCGGTCGAATGGCCGACATGAATGGCATCGGCAAGCCCGAGATGGCTGACCAGAGCCGCGAGGTCGTCGGCATAGTTGTCCATATCGTTGCCGCCGAGGGGCTGGCTCGATCGGCCATGTCCGCGCCGGTCATGCGCGATCACCCGGTAGCCGCGCTCGGCGAAATAGAACATCTGGTCCTCGAACGCGTCGGCGCTCAACGGCCAGCCATGCGAGAAGACGATCGGCTGTCCGGTTCCCCAGTCGTTGAAGTAGATCTCGGTGCCGTCCTTGGTGGTGAAGTGGGCCATGGGCAATCTCCTGGGTAAGGGAAAGACGCGTGCCGCCACGCGAGGGGCATGGGAGGGCGGGCGGCACGCGAGGGCCACGAGCGCAGGATTTGGGGCGTCTGCACTCGCGGGAGAGCGTGGGCTACTGCGCCGACACCGCCTTGGCGGCGTCCATGATCAGCTTCGCGGTGTCCTCGGCATGGGCAATGAACGCCAGGTGCCCGCCGCTGACCGTCACCACGGTTGCCTTGGCGCGGCCGGCCATCTGCTTTTGCGCCTCGGGCGGGATCACGTGATCGGCATCGGCCAACTGGTACCAGGACGGCTTGTCCTTCCAGGCGGCAACGGTGAGCGGCGTGCTGGCGCCCTGCAGCGAGATCGGCACCTGCGAGTCACGCAGGAATTCGGCGTCGGCCTGCGGCAGCGCATCGGCGAAACCGGGAACATACGCAGCCTCGTTGAAGAACACGAAGCCATCCTCGCCGATATCGAACGGCGGCGGATGGTTCGGATCCTGCGGGATCAGGCCGAACGGCGATTCCCCGACATCCGGCACGAAAGCCTCGACATAGACGAGACCCGCCACCTTCTCGTGGTCACCCGCCTCGGTGATCACCGCGCCGCCATACGAGTGGCCGACGAGAATGACCGGGCCATCCATGCGGTCCAGCACCCGATCGGTGGCAGCGACGTCTGCCTCGATCGAGGTCAGCGGGTTCTGCACCATGCGGACGTTATAGCCCTCCTTCTTCAGGATCTCGTAGATCGGCCGCCAGCCCGAGCCATCGGCCCAGGCGCCATGGACCATCACGACATTCTTGATCTCGGCGGCGAGTGCCTGCGGCATGGCCGCGAGCAGCATCGGCAGCGCTGTCGCGAGGCTGAGCGCGATCATCTTTGTTGAAAGCATTGGATCTCTCCTTGGTGAGACCGAGTTCTGTCTCGGTGGTCCAAAGCTGATCCGGCGCCGGTCATGCTGCCAGTTAATCGCTGTGAAGTATCGTAACGGCGCGCCGAGCGATTCATGCTTCTTAGCAACTCTTCACACGCCGCGGGTTGGCCGACTCGCTAGGGTCTCTGCTGGGGCATGCTGCCGTCAGCCGCGACAGCATTGTCTCCGCAACCGATCCGGAGGCAGCGCCGATGACGATTTCAGCGGCCGACACGCACACCGAAATGGCCATGCAGTGGTGCGCCACCTTCACCGAGGCGGACTATCCGCGCTGCCGACAAATCGCCTACGACATGGTCGAGCAGGCGACGCGCGAGCGGCTCGACGAACCGATCTTCGCCTACAAATCGATCGCCCAGTCGCTGCACTTTCTCGGCGAACATGCCGAGGCGAAACGGGTGGCGGAACGCGTCCGACGCGAGGCCAAGGGGTTCATCCCCTGCACCTCTGTGCACCCCTACGTTTCGATGGGCATCGTCCTCGCCCGCATCGCGTGTCTCACCGGCGACGGCCAGGAGGCGGTCGAGATCGCTGCCGACACCCTGGCGCGATCACGCCGCGACAACCTCATCGCCAACTGTCACGCCATTGCGCTGGCCTGTGCCCCCATCGCCATCTGGACCGATGACGAACAGGCCGCCCGCTCCTATGCGTTCGAGCTGATGGAGGAAGCTGGCGGCGACGGGCTCAACTACTGGCGCAACTGGGGCCGCCGCCTGCTCCGCGCCATCGATCTCCGCTTCAATCCCCACGAGGTCAACGAGGAGCCGCTCGAGGTCGACAGCCTCGATGCGATCGAAGCCGACCACCTGGCAACGGTGGACGGCCGCGCCATTTCCGAACTGGCGCTGCGGCGTGTCGCCGAAGGCACCGTCGGCTGGACCAAACCCGAGGTGCTGCGCACCCAGGCAAGCACGGCCATCTGGTTCGACCCAGCGGCCGCCCGGCGCCTTCTTGCAGAGGCCCGCGCTACCGCCCTCGAGCAAGGCGCAATCGCCTGGGTGAAGCGCATCGACGAGACGGCGGCGCAGCACGGCGGCCGTTTCCCGCCCCCGCACCACCCTACCCTCGGCCCCTGACCCGATGAATGGCCCGCCAAATGAACTGAAGCTGCGCTCGCCGGATGCCGCCGGGGCGTCCGAAGACCAGTTACTGCATTTTGGTGGCTTCAGCGTCGACGCCTCCCGCCACCTGCTGTTCGAGGACGACAAGCCGGTGCGTCTGGGCAGCCGCGCCATGGCCATTCTTCTGGCACTGCTGGAGCGACCCGGCGCCCTCGTAACCAAGGAGGAGCTGGTCCGGGTGGCGTGGCCCGAGACCTTCGTCGAGGAGGTGAACCTGCGCGTGCACCTCGCCGCCATTCGACGTGCGCTGCGCGATTCCTCCACCAGGCCGGTTTACATCGCCAACGTTTCGGGCCGCGGCTATCGCTTTATCGCGCCGGTCGGCGGCAGAACGCCGGTTGCTCGCGCTGCCGACGGCCCACCCGCAACACTGCCAGGTAGCCTGGTCCAGTTGATCGGCCGTGACGAGGCGCTGCGCGCCGTTGCCGACATGGTCACGGCGCGCCGGCTGGTGAGCGTCGTGGGCCCGGGCGGCATCGGCAAGAGTTCGCTCGCTGCCGTGGCGGCGCAGCGGCTGGCCGGTCGCTTCGCCGACGGGGGCGCCTATGTCGACCTCTCCACGCTGACCGGCGGTCGCAGGGTCGAGCCGGAGTTGCTGCGGGCGCTCGCAGCGGGCAGCGGGGACCGGCCGGTGGATGTTCACAAACTGCTGCTGATCGACAGTTGTGACGCGCTGATCGAGGACGCCGCCGTCGCGATCGAAGCCGTGCTGCGCCTGCTGCCGCGCCTCCACGTCCTCGCCACCAGCAGCGAGCCGCTGCGAGCTGCCGGAGAGCACGTCTATCGCCTGGCGCCGCTCGACCTGCCGGAACGCGACGATATCGGGCTGGACGAGGCCATGACCCACGCCGCGGTGCGCATGCTGATCGAGCGCGTCCAGGCCGGCAACGAAACCCTGCGCGGCAGCGACCGCGACGTCCGGCACCTCGTGGCCATCAGCCGCAAACTCGACGGCTTGCCGCTCGCCATCGATATGGCCGCCGCTCGTATCCAGGTGTTCGGGCTGCAGGAAGTGCGCACCCAACTCGAGCGCGGTATCGAGTTTCTGTCCGATGGCCGCCGCACCGTTGCGCCGCGCCACCGTTCGATGCGCGGGCTCTATGAGCTCAACCATGGCACGCTTTCCGGCGACGAACGCATCGTGTTGCGGCGGCTGTCGATCTTCGCCGGCGCGTTCGACCTGGCTGATGCCTCTGCCGTGACCACCGACGGCGACCTCGATGATCGCCGCCTCATCGCCGCGCTGGGAGGCCTCGTGGCAAAGTCGCAGGTGCTCACCGCTCGGGGTGGACATGCAGTGCGATACCGTCTCTCCCGCCCCTTGCGCGCCTACGCCGCCGAACGGCTCGCCGCGTCGGAGGATTTGCCTCGGACGGCACGGCGTCATGCCGACCTCGCCCTGTCGCATGTCATCAATGCCCTCGAGGCCTGGCAGAAGCTGTCACGGGCCGAGTGGCTGGAACGGCATGGCGACCTGGTCGAGGAGGTCCGCGAGGCACTCGACCGGTGCCTTTCGCCGCATGGCGACCTAGACGCTGGCGCCCTCCTCGCGGCCCATGCGAGCCCCCTGCTGCTGCGGGGTGGCCACTATGATGAGATGCGGAGCCGCGCCGTGACAGCTCTACGGGCCGGAGCGCTTCTGCCAGCCAACCTGCGGTTCCGGCTGCATCTGCAACTGGCGACGCTGACGGAAGATCGCGCCGGTCCGCTGCGCATCGAAGGCCGGCACTTGCTCGAGGCGGCCCGCCTTGGCCGCACCATGGCCGCCGCATGGGCCGATGCAGAACTTCTGCTGGTCCGCTCGGCCCTGGCGCTGCGCACCGGTCACCTCCGGCACGCCGCCGGGCTGTCGCAGGCGGCTCTTGCCTATGCCCGCGCTGCCGGACGTCGCGATCTGGCGCAAACCGCGGACCGGTTGCAGGCGGAGGCGCTCCACTATGCCGGCGACCATGCCGCCTCGGCCCGCCTCGCCAACGCCATGATCGGTGGACCCGACTGGCAATTGCCGGCGCCGCTCGCCATTCTGACCTCCCCGCCGAGGGGGGCCCTGCGCGTCGTGGAGGCGCGCCGGCTGTGGCTGCTGGGCAAGCCCGACCAATCCCGCCACCTGCTGTTCGAGGCGCTGAACTTCGCCGCCGAGCAAGGTCCCTGGGCCCTCTGCGAAGCGATTGGCCTCGGCGCCTGCCCTTTGCTGCTGTGGTACGGCGAGGATGACCGAGCCGTTGGCTGCATCACGCAACTGGGGCGCGCGGCCGAGCATGCCGGGCTGCCGCTCTGGACCTCATGGGCCGATCTCTACCGCAAGGTGATGATCCACATCGCCGTCCGCGAAGGCCGTCGCAGCGAAAGCGCCATCCTGTTGCAGCCGGCGAGCTTCCTGCAGGCCGAGACCTGGGTGACGCTCACCGGCTCGCTGCGCGGGCTGAAGCTCTCCCCCGAACGCAGCAGCGGCTGGTGCCGACCCGAGATCCTGCGGGCCTTCGCCCTCGCGAGGGTCGCTGACGGCGATATCGAGGCCGGCACGCGGCTGCTGCAGGAGGCCATCGATCTCGCTCGAACCCAGGGAGCGCTCGCCTGGGAACTGAGGGCCGCCATGAGCCTCGCACGCCTGTGGTCGAGGGACCGGCGGACTGCCGCCTACGAGCTCCTTGCGGGCACTCTCCACGCCTTCACCGAAGGCAAGGCTACCTCGGATCTCCTCGCCGCCACGGCCCTCCTCCGCCGCCTCGCCAATGGGTGAGAGCAGCGGCGTTCCTAGGCCCGACACCTGCTCATTCCGCTCGCTGCGCCCCCAATCGTAACGCAATATTCACCGCTCGATTGCAGAACATAACTGGAACACGTATAACACGTTCAGTCTTTGTTCCGATTCTGCTCACGGAGCCGCCCATGCTTACGCGCAAGCAACACGAACTGCTGATGTTCATCCACGAGCGGATGAAAGAGTCCGGCATCCCACCCTCGTTCGACGAGATGAAGGACGCGCTCGACCTGAGAAGCAAGTCCGGCATCCATCGATTGATCACCGCGCTGGAAGAGCGTGGCTTCATCCGGCGTTTGCCCAATCGGGCCCGCGCGCTCGAGGTGATCAAGCTGCCGGATTCGATGAACCCCTCGCTCGGTGGTCGCAAGGCCCGCTTCGAGCCCTCGGTCATCGAGGGTAACCTCGGCAAGGTGTCGGCGCCTCCGGCCCGCCCCTCGGCACCGGTGGTCAATGCCGACTCCTATCGGGCGGTGACGATCCCGGTAATGGGCCGCATCGCGGCAGGCACGCCGATCGAAGCGATCCAGACCCACAGCCACTCCATCATGGTGCCGCCTGAAATGCTGGGGCCTGGTGAGCACTATGCACTGGAAGTCCGCGGCGACTCGATGATCGACGCCGGCATCTTCGATGGCGACACCGTGCTGATCAAGAAGCAGGACGCCGCTTCGACTGGCGAGATCGTGGTCGCCCTAGTCGATGACGAGGAAGCGACGCTGAAGCGGCTTCGCCGCCGCGGCAACTCCGTTGCGCTCGAAGCGGCCAACCCGGCCTACGAGACCCGCATCTTCCCGCCTGACCGGGTGAAGGTGCAGGGCCGGCTGGTGGGCCTGCTGCGCAAATACTGACGTATTGACCCCACCGCCAATCGGGTCCCTGGGCCGGCAGCCTTGCCGGCCCTTTTTCTTATGAAACCGAACCTCCCCGCCGATATTTGCACTAGGGCCGGGCCGGCAAAGACGTTACGGTCCGCGCCGCCAAGGGAGGCTTCGGGCATCCTCGGGCAGCGCCGCCATGCAAATGGCCGTCGCGATCGTACCAGGAGAGTGGACAACCTTCCCGATCGCGCTTTAGCGGCATGGCGGTGCGCAGCAAACGTGCAGCGCCAGGGAGAAGGTTTTGGCAGCAGAGGTCGAATGGGTCGCCGTTGATTGGGGCACTTCCAATCTGCGCGCATGGGGCATCGACGCCGCCGGCGAGATCGCCTTCGCGCGCTCGTCGCCGGATGGCATGGGTCGCCTCAGCCGCGAACAATACCCCGATGTGCTGACCTCGCTGCTCAGCGGTGTCGCCGAGGATGTCGAAGACGTGCTGATCTGCGGCATGGCCGGTGCCCGCCAGGGCTGGATCGAGGCCCCCTATCTCGACGCGCCGGCCGAGCTTGGTCGCCTCGTTCAAGGCGCGGTGGCGCCCGACATGCCCGGTCCGCTCAACCCCCGCATTCTTCCCGGCGTCTGCCTGCGTGATGTCGGCGCCGAGGACGTGATGCGCGGCGAGGAAACCCAGTTGCTGGGCCTGTCATCGTTGCTCCCGGGCTTCTCCGGTCTGGCGGTGATGCCCGGCACCCACAGCAAATGGGCGCTGCTTTCTGGCACCAGGCTCGAGCGCTTCTCGAGCGCCATGACCGGCGAGATTTTCGAACTGCTGCGCACCCACTCGGTACTGCGTCACTCGCTGGGTGGCGAACTCGAAGGCGAAGATCGGGAGCGCGGCTTCGAAGCCGGCCTCGATCAGGGGCTGGAACGTCCCGAACGGCTGACTGCGACGCTGTTCAAGGTTCGCGCCGGCTCGCTCCTCTCAGGACGCAGCGCACCATGGTGCGCCGGGTTCCTCTCGGGTCTGCTCATCGGCGCTGAAATCGGCGGCCAGCGCGATTGGATCGGCGAAGCCGAGATCCCCTTGGTCGGCAGCGTCGGCCTTTGCGGGCTCTACCAGATGGCCTTCGCCCGGCTGGGCGCCAGCACCCGCATTATCGATGCAACCGACGCCACCCTCGCCGGCCTCAAGGCTGCAAGACAGGCATAGACCATGACCCACCGACACATCATCGCGATCCTTCGCGGCATCACCCCTCATGAAACCCTCGAAGTCTGCGACGCCCTGGTGCTCGCCGGCATCACCATGATCGAGGTGCCGCTGAACTCGCCGGAGGCGCTGCGCTCCATCGAGGATGCCGCCAAGGTGTTCGAGGGCCGGGCGCTGATCGGCGCCGGCACCGTGCTGAGCCGCGCCGACGTCGATGCCGTTGCTGATGCCGGGGGGCAGTTCGTCGTCTCGCCAGATACCAACCCGGCGGTGATCGGCGCCACCATCGAGCGTGGCATGACCTCGTATCCGGGCGTCTTCTCGCCCACCGACGCCTTCAACGCCATCCGCTCGGGCGCCACGGGCCTCAAGTTCTTTCCGGCCGAAGTGCTGGGCCCCAAGGGCATCAAGGCGATGAAGGCCGTACTGCCACCCGACATTCCGCTTTACGCCGTCGGGGGCGCCAATCCCGATAATTTCACCGAGTACTTCGCCGCCGGCTGCGCCGGCTTCGGTCTCGGCACCTACATTTTCAAGCCCGGCATGTCCGCCGCGGATGTGGCATTGCGCGCCACCGCGGCCGTCGCTGCCTATGACCAGGGAAAACCGCGATGAACACCAAGGCCGAGCTCTTTGTCGATAGCCGCTGCGAGCTGGGCGAAGGCCCGTTCTGGCACCCGCTGCTCGAGCGCCTGTTCTGGTTCGATATCCTCAACCAGACCATGCTGAGCGCCGGAACCGATGGCCACATCGTCGACCGCATCACCTTCAAGGACACCGTCAGCGCCGGCGCGGTGATCGACAAGCAGAGCCTTGCAATCGCCCAGTCGGGCGCCCTGCTCCGCTACGACTTCTTGACCGACACGACCTCGGTGATCGCCGAGATCGACGGCGATGTTCCGACCAACCGCACCAATGACAGCCGCGTCGACCGCACCGGTGGTTTCTGGATCGGCACCATGGGCCGCAAAGCCGAAGCGGGAGTCGGCGGCGTCTACCAGTACCGGGCCGGGCAGACCACCAAGGTGATCGAGAACATCCGCATCCCCAACTCGATCTGCTTTTCGCCCGACGGCCGCACCGCCTACTTCACGGACGCCGGCAAGATGATCGTCAAATGCGCCACCGACCCGGAGACCGGCCTGCCGGTCGGGCCGTGGGAAGACTTCTTCACCATGGACGGCCCTGGCGGCGCCGATGGCTCGGTGGTCGACTCCGAGGGCTGTCTGTGGAATGCCCGCTGGGGCGGCGGCAAGGTCATCCGCATCTCGCCCGACGGCAAGCTCGACAAGGTGGTCGAGGTGCCCGGCGTCAGCCAGGTGAGCTGCCCGGCCTTTGGCGGCAACGACCTCAAGACCCTCTACATCACCACGGCGCGCGAACACATGACGCCCGCAGAGATCGAACGCGAGCCGCATGCGGGCAGCGTCTTCGCCGTGGCGCTCGACGTGCCCGGTATCGCCGAACCCTTCCTCAAGCTCTGAGTTTCACGTGTCTTTTCCCGCTGTCGGCGTCTGCTACTACCCCGAACACTGGCCCGTCGAATGGTGGGAGGATGACGCGCGCCGCATGGCGGAAATCGGCATCCAGTATGTCCGCATCGGCGAGTTCGCCTGGTCGCGGCTCGAGCCCAGGCCGAACGAGATGGACTTCGGCTGGCTGGTGGCTGCCATGGATGTGCTCGGCAAGCATGGCCTGAAGGTCATCGTCGGCACGCCCACGGCCACGCCGCCGCGCTGGCTGCTCGACAAGATGCCCGACATGCTGGCGGTCGACCGTGATGGCCGGCCGCGCGGCTTTGGTTCGCGGCGACACTACGACTTCTCGCATCTGGGCTATCGGCGTGAGTGCGCCCGCATTACCCGGCTGCTGATCGACCAGGTCGGCCAGCACCAGGCGCTCGCCGGCTGGCAGACCGACAACGAGTATGGCTGCCACGACACCGTGCACTCCTACTCCAAAGCCGCCGCGCTTGGTTTCCGGCTCTGGCTGAAAGACAAGTACAAGTCCATCGATGCGCTGAACGCCGCCTGGGGCAACGTGTTCTGGTCGATGGAGTACAACAACTTCGAGCAAATCGACCCGCCGAACCTGACGGTGACCGAGGCCGCGCCGGCAGCCTGTCTCGATTTCCGCCGCTACTCCTCCGCGCAGGTCGCTGCGTTCAACAAGACGCAGTACGACCTGATGAAAGCCGCACGTCCCGATCTGCCGGTGATCCACAACTTCATGGGCCGCTTCACCGAGTTCGATCACTACGAAGTGGCCGAGACGCTCGATGTGGCGAGCTGGGACTCCTACCCGATCGGCCATCTCGCGGTTTCCAATGAATCCGACGAGGTGAAAGCCGCGTATTTCCGCCAGGGCGAGCCGGACGCGCAGGGCCTGCAGCACGACATCTACCGTGCCGTCGGCCATGGCCGCTGGTGGATCATGGAGCAGCAACCCGGTCCGGTGAACTGGGCCGAGTACAACCCCGATCCCCTGCCCGGCATGGCTCGCCTGTGGGCCTGGGAAGCCTTCGCGCACGGCGCTGAGGTGGTGTCGTACTTCCGCTGGCGGCAGGCGCCATTCGCGCAGGAGCAGATGCATGCCGGCCTCTTGCGTCCCGATAGCCAGCCGGCCCCGGCCTACCACGAGGCCAAGCAAGTCGCAGAGGAACTCAAGCGGCTCGGCATCGATGGGGTGGCCAACAAGGGTCGCGTCGCCGTCGTCTACGATTACCAGAGCGAATGGGCATGGCGGATCCAGCCGCAGGCCAAGGGGTTCTCGCACCACCAGCATGTCCGCAACGTCTATGTGCCGCTGCGCAAGCGTGGCGTCGACGTCGATATCCTGCCGCCTTCGACCACCGATTTCTCTGGTTATGACCTGGTGGTGATCCCGGCGCTGTTCGCCTGGAACGACCAGCTCCGCACCGCCATCGAGAATTTTGACGGCCACCTGCTGATCGGCCCGCGCTCCGGCTCGAAGACCGAGAACTTCTCTATCCCCACCGGCCTTGGTCCGGACCTGCCGCAGAACCTCCTCGACGCAAAGGTGGCGCGCGTCGACAGCACCGATCCGCGCCGGACTGTTTCGGTCAAGGGTGGCGGCGCCGTCGGCCATTGGCGGGAGCGGCTCGACACCCGGGCTGAGATCGTCATCGAGGACGAAGAGGATTTCCCGGTGCTGGTGGCACAGGGAAAGCTCAATTACCTGGCAGCCAGCGGTGATCGCGCCCTGATGCAGCGGATCGTCGATCACCTGCTCACCGAAGCGGATGTTCCGACGCTCAACCTCCCCGCCGGCGTGCGCTGCCGCACCAGAGGTAAATGGCGCGTTTACTTTAACTACGGCGACACTGTGGCAAACCTGACTGCGGCGCCCGACGAGAAGGGCTATGTGCTGGGCGGCGCCCAGATCGAAGCGGCCGGGGTCACGGTAGCGTTGCTCGCCACGGCCGGCTGAGTTGCGGAATAGCGGGGCGGATTTCGAAACCGCCCCGCGCTTCATCCCAGCGCAGCCACTGCACCCCGCCGCGGGCCAGCGCAGCTGCGTCGATCACCGTATCGGCCGCGCAGTTGGCTGGGACGGCCCGGCGGGCGATCAGCAGATCGGCCATGCCGCAATCCTCGTAGAAGCCGGCCGGGTCCCGCACGATCGTCACGGTGAAGCCCCGGCTGCTGGCGCCAAAGCAGCCGATACTGTCGCAGCTGAGCAGCGCGCCGGGTTCAATGACCTCGCCATAGGTCTCGCGCCACACTCCGACGGCAAAGCTGTCGGCTTTACCCGCCACAAGCTGCAGGCCCGCGTCGCCCCGCAAAGCCACCGCCTGCGTGGTGTCGGCGATAAGGACATCAGGCGGACGATCAACGGCGAACAGCAGAACAGCCGGCACCAGCAGCACGGGCGCGATCAGCCGGTGCCAGGTCGAGAGGAACGTGAACCAGGCAAGCGTTGCGAGCCCCATCAGCAGGGCAACGGGCGCCAGCAATGGACTGGCATCGAGGCCCGAACTCCAGCTGGCCACCAGCCCGCCAAGATCGAGCATCCGGTCGATCGACCACCCCATCACGGCAAGGAAAGGAGCCTCCCAACCGAACGGCATGGCAAGCGTTGCCAACACCGCGAAGGGCATCATCACGAAGCCGACCAGCGGCAGCGTGAACAGGTTGCCCAGCACGCCGAGCGGCGAGGTCTGCTGGAAGTGGTAGACGGAGAACAGCAGCGTCGCAGCCCCGGCGATCAGGCTGGTCAGCACGATGCCCCACAGATATCCGCCGGTGCGCGCCAGTAGGGATTTCTCTCGTCCCTCCGGCGGCCGCATCAGCTCCCACGCGCCGATCAGTGCCACGACTGCCGCGAACGACAGCTGGAAGCTCGGCCGGAACACGCTGGCGGGATCAGTGGCGATGACGATCAGCGCCGCGATGGCGACATTGCGCATAGTGAGCGCGCGCCGACCGAACACGATAGCGCCGAGCACCAGCACCAGCATGATCGTCGAGCGCAGCGCCGCAACATTGCCACCCGAAATGGCGAAATAGGCGAGCGCTGCGACCACGGCGCCCGCCGCAGCAACGCGCTTGACCGAAACGAACCGGTGGATGCCGCTCACCAGCGCCAGGCCGCCTCGCAGCGTCACCAGCACCAGTCCCGCGACGATCGTCAGGTGCAGCCCGGAAACCGACAGCACATGCGCCAGCCCGGCCGCGGCCATGGTCTCGCGCGCCTCGTCGGGCACCGCGCTCTGGTCGCCGGTGATCAGGGCGCGCGCGATGCCGGCGGTCGGCTGCCTGAGGTCGACGTCGATGCGCGCGGCGATGCCGCGGCGGATGCCGTCGATCACCCGTTCCGGCGCCGAGTTGCTGCCGGTCGATACCCGCTCGACCGGTCCGGTGGCGTTGCCATAGGCGCCGACCCCATCGAAGAAGGCGTGGAACTGGCTATCGAAGCCATTCGGAACCACCGGACCGGGCACCGCGTAGAACCGCACCGGCGCGCGAATGATGTCGCCCGGAGCCAGCGATGGTCCATCGGCAATGACGATCCGGGCACGCCGCATCGGCACGGTCCGCGACGTTCCCTGCGGGGTGATCGCCGAGACGATGACCCGTGTCCCGCTCTCGAGCTCCGACACAATCTCGTCGACGCGCATCTCATAGGTGCCGTAGGCCGGCCGGGCCAGCATTGTCGTGCCGAACAAGGCCGCGTGGATGGAGAGCAGCGAGATGCCAACCCAGAACGCACCGGCGAGGGTCAGGGCGCGAAAGACAACCGTGTGGCCGCGAGAGAAAAGCAGCCCGATGGCGATCGCAGAAGCGATGAGCCCAAGTACCCAGGGCTCGGGCTCAGTCGGCGCCACCAGCGAAACCATGAGGCCGGCGATGATGGCATAAGGCCAGAGCAGAAACAGCCGTCGGTGTTCGAGGGCCGTTGCAACGCTGGTGCGGAAGCCTTGCCAGAGTGTCACACGAGGCCGCAGCCTGGCCGGCAGCGGCGACGGCAACGCCGGTTCGGCCCGCGCCGGAACCAGCCGCTCAGCCACCGCCTTTCCGACAGTCACGGTCATTCGCCGAGCCCCCGCTCCGCCCGATCGCGGCAGTAATGCTAACCGGGTGGTGCCGCCATGCCAACTGCCGCGCTTGCGCTTCGGCCCCGGGGTGCTTACACACCGCCAAACGCCAATTCTCCGGGATGTTTCACCGACCCATGGCTACCCCAGTCGTCACCCGCTTTGCTCCCTCGCCCACCGGCTATCTCCATATCGGCGGGGCCCGCACTGCCCTGTTCAACTGGGCCTTTGCGCGCCACACCGGCGGCAAGATGCTGCTGCGCATCGAGGATACCGATCGCGAACGTTCGACCGAGGGCGCCGTCAAGGCGATCTTCGAGGGGCTGAGATGGCTGGGGCTGGATTGGGATGGCGAGCCATTCATGCAGTTCTCCCGGGCCGCCCGGCACGCCGAGATCGCCAACGAACTGCTGGCGCGTGGCCAGGCCTACTATTGCTACTGCTCGCCCGAGGAGTTGGCCGAGATGCGCGAGACCGCGCGGGCCAACGGCCTGCCGCCGCGCTACAACGGCTACTGGCGCGATCGCGATCCGGCGGAAGCCCCGGCTGGCGTTGCGCCTGTCATCCGCATCAAGGCGCCGCAGTCCGGCGAGATCCGCGTGCAGGATCATGTGCAGGGCGAGGTGGTGTTCAAGGCCGAGAACCTTGACGATTTCATCATCCTGCGCTCCGACGGCACTCCGACCTACATGCTGGCCGTCGTGGTCGACGACCACGACATGGGCGTCACCCACATCATCCGCGGCGACGATCACCTGACCAATGCCGCCCGCCAGATCGTCATCTACAACGGCATGGGCTGGTCGGTGCCGGAGATGTCGCACATCCCGCTGATCCACGGCCCGGATGGCGCGAAGCTCTCCAAGCGCCACGGCGCGCTCGGCGTCGAAGCCTACCGGCAGCTGGGCTATCTGCCTGAGGCACTGCGCAACTATCTCGCCCGCCTCGGCTGGAGCCACGGTGACGAAGAGCTGTTTTCGACCGCGCAGATGGTCGAGTGGTTCACCCTCGAGGCCCTCAACAAGGGCGCCGCGCGCTTCGACTTCGTCAAGCTCGAGAACATCAACGGCCATTACATCCGCCAGGCGACGCCCGAGCGGCTCTATGAGGTGATGCTGGAAACGGCGACCGAGCTGAACCGGGTGTTCGACATGGATGGCCTTGCGGCCAACAGTGAGACGGTGCTCGCCGCCCTGCCCGAGCTGCAGCCACGCGCCAAGACGGTGCTCGAGCTGATTGACCTGGCGCAGTTCATTTACGCCGTCCGCCCGCTCACCATCGATGCCTCGGCGGCCGACCAGCTGACCCCCGACGCCCGAGCCAATGTCGGGGCCTTTGCCGATATCCTGAAGGGGCTCAACGACTGGTCGGTCGAAGCCATCGACGCGGCCGCCCGCGCCTTTGCCGAAGCCCGTGGGCTGAAGCTCGGCAAGGTGGCGCAGCCGCTGCGCGCCGCGCTCACCGGACGCACGGTTTCGCCAGGCATTTTCGAGGTCATGGTACTGATCGGGCGCGACGAAACGCTGGCCCGGCTCGGTGATCAGGCCGGCTGATGCATATTGGGAAAAGTGATTAGGTCAGCGGTGTTCACCCACCTGTTGCAGTGCTGGGGTATATGAGCTACGCCAGCCGAACCTGCCTCTAAACGACCATACGGCCTGCCCGCTCCCACCTTCCGCGGGCCATTGAAGGCCATCAAGGAGTGCGAAGATGAGCGATACCGTCGCCAAACTCACCATCGGGGATCAGACTTTCGAGTTCCCGGTGCTTTCGGGCTCGGTTGGGCCGGATGTCATCGATATCCGCTCACTCTACGCCAAGACCGGCATGTTCACTTATGACCCGGGCTTCACCTCTACCGCTGCGACCGACAGCGCCATCACCTACATCGACGGCGACAAGGGCGAACTGATGTATCGGGGCTACCCGATCGAGCAGCTGGCCGAAAAGTCGAACTACCTCGAGGTCTGCTACCTGCTGCTCTACGGCGAGTTGCCCAACAAGGCGCAGATGGCCGATTTCGAGCAGCGCGTCACGCGTCACACCATGGTGCACGAGCAGATGCACTATTTCTATCGTGGCTTCCGTCGCGATGCGCACCCGATGGCCATCGTCTGTGGCGTGGTCGGCGCCATGGCCGCCTTCTACCACGACTCGATCGACATCAATGATCCCGAGCAGCGCGAGATCGCTTCGATCCGCATGATCGCCAAGATCCCGACGATCGTCGCCATGGCCTACAAGTACTCGGTCGGCCAGCCCTTCGTGTACCCGCGCAACGACCTCGATTACGCTTCGAATTTCCTCCGCATGTGCTTCTCGGTTCCGGCCGAGGATTTTGTGGTGAACCCGGTCGTGGCGCGTGCCATGGACCTGATCTTCACGCTGCACGCCGACCACGAGCAGAACGCCTCGACCTCGACCGTGCGGCTTGCCGGCTCGTCAGACGCCAACCCGTTCGCCTGTATCGCGGCGGGCGTGGCCTGCCTCTGGGGCCCCGCACACGGCGGCGCCAACGAAGCGGCGCTCAACATGCTCAAGCAGATCGGCACCGTGGATCGCATCCCGGAGTTCATCGCCAAGGCCAAGGACAAGAACTCGGGCTTCCGGCTGATGGGTTTTGGCCACCGCGTCTACAAGAACTACGATCCGCGCGCCAAGGTGATGCAGCAGGCCGCCAACGAGGTTCTGGCCCAGCTCGGCGCCGACAACCTGTCGCCGACCCTGCAGGTGGCCAAGGAACTCGAGAAGATCGCGCTCTCCGACCAGTACTTCATCGATCGCAAGCTCTACCCGAACGTCGACTTCTATTCGGGCATCATCCTCGATGCGATCGGCTTCCCGACCTCGATGTTCACCGCCATCTTCGCGCTCAGCCGCACCGTCGGCTGGATCGCGCAGTGGAAGGAAATGATCGCCGACCCGCAGAAGAAGATCGGCCGCCCGCGCCAGCTCTACAACGGCGCACCGGTTCGCGATTACGAGCCGATCAGCAGCCGTTGATTGGCACAAGCCAACACCCGCTCGGCGGGATCGACAAGGGGCGCCTCGGGCGCCCCTTTCTGCATCAGGGCGCGAAGCTCATGGAAGGCGGCGACCTGCGCCGCGATCGCGTCTGGATCGTCCAGCAGCGCGCCGAGCGGCGCCAGTGAGCGCCCTGCCCTGGGATCAACGAACTGCAGTTCCGGCACTACCTCGCGCCCGAGGACGATGTTAGGCAGCGCGATCTGTACCGGGCGGCCAATCTTCGCGGCGCGCTTGGCCTGCTGCGGATCGGCAACATAGGTGACGACCATGGGCACGCCCGACATGGCGAGCTCGAAAGTGATGGTGCCGCTGACCGCAAAGGCGGCATAGGCGACTGCAAAGGCGGCGCCACGGCCTTCGCCGGCAACCACCTCGACCGGTACCGGCCACGTCGCGACTTCGGCCCTGAGGCGGCCGGTCAGCGACGACAGGGTCGGCATGATGAAGCCGCTAACCCGCGGGTGCGCCTGCAGCAATGTCGCCGCTTCGCGCATCAGCGGCAGGTGCCGGCGCAGCTCACCCTCGCGGCTTCCGGGCAAGAGCAGCAGCGGACCACGCTCCGGTTGTGCCGGCCGTATCGGGAAGCGTGCGAGCGCAGGATGACCAACATAGCTGGTGGGCGGCCCGCCCAGTTCCGCCATCACCTTGGGTTCGAACGGCAGCACCGCCAGCACCTCGTCGAACAGCGGCTTGAGCTCGGCGGCGCGTTCCGGTCGCCAGGCCCAGACGCTGGGGGCGACATAGAGCAGCATCGGCACACGCACCCCGGCGCGGCGCACACGTTTCGCAACCGCCTGCACGAACACCTGCGAGTCGATGAGGACGACCACATCCGGACGCTGTTTGATGATGGCACTGGCCGTCTGCCGCACCCGCCACAGCAGCAGCGGCAATCGACGCAGCACGTCGCTCCAGCCCATAACGGAGAGGTTCTCCATGGGAAAGAGGCTCACCAGCCCCTCGGCCTCGAGCTCCGTTCCGCCAATGCCGTTGAGAGAGAGCTCTGTCCGCCGGCGAAGCCGTTGGACCAGGTCCGCGCCAATGCGATCGCCCGAGGCTTCTCCGGCGAGGACAAACAGGCGCAGCGGCTCAGCCATCGATGCTGAGGCCGATGACCGCGATGCCGTGCCGCTCGGCCGCTGCGACAAGGCTTGGCCGGTCGAGCACCAGTGCCCTGCCCGCTTCGACGGCAATTACCTCGATCCCGGCTGTGGCCGCATTGGCGATGGTGTCGGGGCCGATCGCCGGCAGATCGACATAGAGCGGCTGCTGCGGCTTGGCAGCCTTGGCGAGGACGAGCGGCCCGGTGCCATTGCCAATCCGGCCGGCGGCGCGGTGCGCTGCCACCCGCACCAGCAGCTCGTCAGTCCCGCCGACGTCCTCCGCGGCGACGACGCGCCGGCCCGCGACCACCACGGCTTGTCCAAGGTCGAGCCGGCCGACCTCCCGTGCTGCGGCCAGACCCTGACGCGCCGCGGCCAGCTCGGCGTCCGTTGGCAACCGACCGGCGATCTGGCCTGCGTCCGCCAGAATATCAGCCGCCACCTCATGCACGCCGATCACCTTGGCGCCGGAGAACTTCTCGATGGACGCCGTGACCGACGACAGAGCGGCGTCACCCTGAGCCGCACCAGGCGCGCCGCCGGCGAAGCCGGCCAACGCTTCGCGATCGCGGTCCGAAATCATCAGCGCGCCGGCGAGCACCACGTGAGTCGCCTTGAAGGCGACGATCGCCGCGATGGCGGCGGCCGGGTTGGTCAGGCTGCCAGCCGCGAGCGGCACCCCCGGGCGTTCCGGCTGCGGTGCAAAGCCGACCACCTGCACGACATCGCCGGCCGCCAGCGCGGCCTCGACGACGTGGGAGACAAGGGCTCCCGATCCGGCAAGGACGGAGAGCCGGCGAGGCATCATTCCTCGCCCGGCACGTTGATCGGCAGGTTGCCCGGCAGCGTCAGCGGGCGCTCGGCCGCGGCGACGAACTTCACCACGTCCTGCACCAGCTCTTCGTCGGGGAACATGGCGGACGCATCGTCGACCCGCTCGCGCAGCGTACCTTCGCTGGAAAAGATCATCCGATAGGCCGTGCGCAGCCGATGGATCGCCTCGCGGTCGAAACCACGACGTTTCAGGCCGACGATATTGACGCCGGACAGTGCCGCCGGATTGCCCAGCACGGTGCCGTAGGGGATCACGTCCTTTTCGACCTTGGTCATGCCGCCGATGAAGGCATGCGCGCCGATATGGACGAACTGTGCCGAGCCCGAGTGACCGCTCATGATGACGTAATCGTCGATCACGCAGTGACCGGCGATGCCGGTGTTGTTGGACAGCACGATGTGATCACCGAGGATGCAGTCGTGCCCGATATGCACGCCGATCATCAGCAGGCAGTGGTTGCCGATAACCGTCTTCATCCCGCCGCCGGCCGTACCCGGGTTGATGGTGACGTGCTCGCGGATGACGCAGTCGGTGCCGATCGACAGCGTCGATGGTTCGCCCGCATACTTGAGATCCTGGGGGCGGTGTCCGACCGACGCGAACGGAAACACCACCGTGCGGGCGCCCACACTGGTGCGGCCGGTGACCACGGCATGCGAGATCAGCTCGACGCCGTCCTCCAGCGTCACGTCGCTACCGACCACACAGAACGGCCCCACCTTGACGCCGGTGCCGATCCTGGCACCTGGCTCAACGATCGCAGAAGGGTGGATGGTCATTGCTCGCTGGGGCTCACCATGGCGCCGACCTCGGCCTCGGCAATGACGACACCGTCGACGATCGCCTTGGCCTCGAACCAGCCCATGGTCATCCGCCGGCGCAGCTTCCTGATATGATACTCGATCTGATCGCCCGGCCTCGCGGGCTTGCGGAATTTGCACTTGTCGATCGTCAGCAGGTAGACGATGTGCTTCATCCCGCCGGCCGCGCCCGCCGCGATTGCCATGGCGCCCGCCGTCTGCGCCATGCCCTCGATGATCAGCACACCGGGGAACACCGGCTCGCCGGGGAAGTGGCCCTGGAAGATCGGCTCGTTGAACGTGACGTTCTTGATGCCGATACCCGAATTGTCGCCGTCGACCTCGATGATTCGGTCGATCAGCAGGAACGGGTAGCGATGGGGCAGAACCTGAAGGATCCGACCGATGTCCATCGAGGAGAGTTCTCTCGTCTCACTCGCTGGCGCCTCGTTGGTAACCGTCACTCTCGTCCCCTTTTGTTCAGTCGCCGCAACATCGCTATCTCGCGCTGCCAGGCCTTGAGGTCCTGCGCCGGATAGCCTCCGACTCTCGCGCCCGCCGGCACGTCCTTCGTCACCAGGCATCGGGCCGACAATATGCTGCCATTACCGATCCGCAAGTGTCCCGCCGTGCCCGCACCGCCGCCCACCAGCACGTTATCGCCGATGATCGTGCCGCCGCCGATACCGCAGGTACCAGCGATGAGGCAATACCGACCGATGCGCGAGTTGTGGCCAATCTGCACGAGATTGTCGATCTTGGTACCTTCGCCGATCACCGTGTCGCCCAGGGCGCCACGATCGACCGTCGAATTGGCGCCGATCTCGACGCCGTCCTGCACGATGACCCGACCGAGCTGCGGGATCTTGCGGTTGGAGCGGCCCTGCCCCAGCCAGCCGAATCCCTCGCTGCCGATCCGCGTGCCGGCATGCAGCACGACGTTGTTGCCCAGATACGCACACTCGATCGAGACATTGGAGGCGATCACCGCATTCCGGCCGATCGTCACGCCGCGACCGATCACCGTGTTGGGCCCGATGATGGTATTGCGGCCGATCTCGACGCCGGGGCCGATCACCACATTGGCGCCGATCCGCACACCCTCCTCGATGAAGGGGGCCGGACCGCCAGGCTCGAACAGTCCTGACGCGATACCGCGAGTGCCCAGCGGGTAGAGCCGTTCCAGCAAATCGACGAACAGCTCATGCGGTCGCTCGTCGACGATGGGCACGGTTCCGGCCGGCACATCGGCGAGGAATTTCGGGTGGACGATCACTGCGCCGGCACCGGTCTCGGCGAGCGCCGTGCGGTACTCGGCCTGCGCCGCCAGCGCAAGGTGGTCGGGCTCCGCCAGGGAGAGTTCCTCGGCGCCGCTGATCACCAGTGCGGCTGCCCGCCGCTCGTCGACATCGACCTTCCGGCCCAGCGTCGACAGCACGACACCAAGCGAAATCGGTCCCGACGAGGAATGGAAGCGCGTATCGACCATGGCTGTCATTACACAACAAAGAGGCCGCGGGGCAACCGCGCCGCGGCCTCGATAACCAGGAGGGAGGCCGGCGATTGCGCCGGCCGACCGATTACAGCAGCTGCTGCAGCGTGAGCGAGAAGACCTGGGTCTTGTCGTCCGTCGCCTTGTTCAGCACGTGGGCGAAATCGCCACGCAGCGGACCGAACGGGCTGTCCCAGATGATCGAGGCGCCAACCGAGGACTTGAAGTTCTGGTCGATGCTGCCGGGATCGATGATACCCGCACCGCCGTTGCCATTGCCATCGATCAGAGCCGCGTCGGCCCAGATCGCACCACGAACACCATAAGTTTCCGGCAGGATCGGGATCGGGAACTCGATTTCGGCAGAAGCTGCCACATAACCGGTATAGCCGAGCAGTTCCTGCGAGCTGTCGAGACGCGGACCCATCCCGCCACTCTGGAAGCCACGGACGATCGAGCCCGCGCTGCGGAAGGCTTCCAGCGGGCTGACCCCGCCGCCGTCGAGAGCGGCGATGTAGCCAGCCTGCCCCTTGACGCTACCGATGACGTTCCAGTCCGACAGCAGCGGCATGAAATAACGGGCCTTCGCCTCCGTCTTCAGCAGGTTGTAGTCCCAGCCGATATACTGCTGCGAGAAGGTCGCGTAGATGCCCTCGGTCGGACGCTTGGTATCGTCCAGCGTGTTGTACGCCAGGGAATAGCCGACCCACGCCTTGTTGAAGGTATCCTCGAAGCCGGCAACGTGGCCCGGGTTGAACACATCCGTCCACGGCGCCTCGTGATCCTTCAGCACCTTCTGCTCAAGACCGGTAAAGATCGACGCGCTCAGGTCTGTAGTGATCGGCGCACCGAAGCGGATCTGCCCGCCGGTCGCAGCCGTGCCATAGGTGTTCTTGTCCGTCTCTTCGGTGATGCGGTGATAAACATCGACGCCGGACGAAATACGCAGGCCCATGAAACGGGGCTCGGTGAACGAGAAGTCGTAGCTCTGTCCCGACTCCGACGCACTCACTGCGGCGCGAACATACTGCCCACGACCAAGGAAGTTGCGCTCGGTGACCGACACCTCGCCCAGGAGACCAGCGCTCGAGTCGAAGCCCGCGGTCAGGCCGTAATCGCCGGTCGACTGCTCTTCGACGGTGATGTTGATGACCACCTTATCGGGCGCACTGCCGGCCTGCATGTCGAAGGCGACCGTCTTGAAGAATCCGAGACCCTCGATGCGGGTCTTGCCGCGCTGCACCATCGAACGGTTGAAGGGGTCGCCTTCACCGAAATCCAGCTCGCGACGGATAACCGCGTCGCGGGTCTTGGTGTTGCCGCTGATGTTGATGCGCTCGACATAGATGCGGGCGCCCTCGTCCACCAGGTAGGTGACGTTGAAGGTGCTGTTGGTCACGTCACGGTCGACACGCGGACGAACGTCGGCAAAGGCATAGCCCTGCGCGGTCGCCTCGAAGGCCAGGTCTTCCTGGGACTTCTGCAGATCGGCCAGCGAATAGGTGCCGCCCTTGCCGGTGCGGATCGCACCGGTCATGGCGTCGGGGTTCAGACCCGGGATCGAGGTCTCCACACCGATCGCGCCGAAGCGATAGCGCTCGCCCTCGGAGATGGTGAAGTTCACAAAATACGCATTGCGCGACGTGTCGTACTCGCCGACGGCCGACGTCACCTGCGCATCCGGGTAACCGTGGTTCATGTAGTAGAGTTCGATCAGCCCACGGTCGATCGTCAGCAGATCTTCACTGTAGGTGTCGTCACGGAACAGCCAGCTCAACAGGCTCGTCTCATGGGTCCGGATGATGGACTTGAGGGTGCCCGAGCTGATCGAGTTGTTGCCGGTGAAGTTGATCGCCGCGATGCCGGTGCGCTGCCCTTCATTGACCACGAAGGTGATGCGGGCGCGACCGCTCTCGGATTGCTCGACCCGCGGCGTAACCGTCACGCCCATGTAGCCCTTGCCGACATAGGCAAGGCGGATCGACTCTGCGTCGGCTGCGAGGCCGCCCTCGGTGAAGCTCCCCTGCTCCGCCACGTTGACCATCGCGAGCAGTTGGGCGTCGGAGAAGCCGCTGTTGCCTTCGAACAGCACCGCCGAGATGAGGCGTTGCTGCTGAGCCTGGGCCGCATCGACCCCGATGAATGTACCGCTGACGCCTGCGAGCGGCGCTGCCACGAGGGCGAGCGCTACAAAAACACCGCGCATCAGCTTTTTCGGGTTCGTCATGATTCTTGTTGCCTCGTGCGACCTACGCTGGGAATCGCCATGCACAGCGTCCCCAGCTAACTCCATCAAAAGCTTTTACTGGAATTTTAACCACGGACAAGCCGCGACCGGCTTCGAGGTTAGCGAAAGATTGGCCCTCGTGCATTCCTGCAACACCTAGAAAACTAAGCTTATCCAAGGGTTAACAGGAATGTAGGGGCATTCGAGCAAATGCGTCGGAGGCGCGGCGACAATGTGGCTGCACGCCGCGTTGCGGCGTGCCCTCACCCGAGGCTGCGAATGTAGCTGAGAATGGTGTCGTTGAACGTGGCGAACACCATGAGGGTGAACACCAGTGCCATCCCGAACCGATTTCCAATGTCCTGCACCCGCTGCGGCAGCGGCCGCCCCCGGATCGCCTCTGCAACGTAGTAGAGCAGATGGCCGCCATCGAGCACCGGAATCGGTAACAAGTTGAAAATGCCGATATTAAGCGACAGCGCCGCAGCAAGATAAATGAGCGCTATGGGCCCCAGACTGGCCATTTCGCCGGACACCTTGGCGACTTTCACCGGGCCGCCCAGCTGTTCGAGATCGCCTCGGCCGACAAAGAAATCGCCCAGGAAAGCCACCGTGCGATCGATGGTGAAACGGACCTCTTCGAACGTCATCCCGATCGCCTCGACCGGGTTGGGTCGGTACTGCACGACTTCGGCCTGATCGACATCCTTGGTGACGCCAAGGCGACCGATCCGGTGGTTGTTGCCAAACCGATCCTTGACCGACACGGCCAGTGGCACAGCGGTGACGGTCTTCGTGTGCCCGGCGCGCTCGAATGTAATTGACACTCGACGCTCCGGAGCCGTCGCGATCAGCCGTTGGAAGTCCTCAAAGCCGCGCACCTCGTACCCATCGACCGAAAGGATGCGGTCCCCTCCCGCGAGGCCTGCCTGCCCGGCGATCGATTCCACCGGCACCGTATCGAGCACCGCTGGAATGGTCGTACGGCCATTGCTCAACAGCAGGGCATAGAGCACGAGCAACGTGAAGATGATGTTGGCGACAGGCCCGGCGATCACCACCGCGATGCGTTGCCACACGTTCTTGTTGACGAATAGTTGCCGGCTCAACTCGGGACCGGCGCGCTCAATGAACGCCTCGTCCGGCATGCTGGCTGCGTTCATGTCCCCGACGAAGCGGACATAGCCGCCTAGCGGGATAGCCGAAATCTTCCAGCGCGTGCCGCGCTTGTCGTCGAAACCGATGAGCTCTCGTCCAAAACCGATCGAGAAGGTCTGGATGGCAATGCCGTTCCAGCGCGCCACCAGATAGTGTCCCATCTCGTGCACGAACACGATGATGGTGAGCACCACCAGGAACGGCACCACGAAGGAAAGCAGCCAGAAAACAAAGTCCATGTCGTCGGTTCCGAACGCCCCGCAGTTGCCGAGAACCTAGGGGTCGAATGCGTTAAGATTGCGATAGGACCGGGTGTCGCAGCGTCACCAGTTGAGGAAGCCCGACGCCACTGCGCCCAGGCCGCCATGTAGGGCTCCCACGACGCAAAGGAAGATCGAGCTGAGCGTCAGGCTGTCGAGCCGGTCCATCAGGCCACCATGCCCCGGGATGATGTCACCGGAATCCTTGATCCGGAAACGCCGCTTGATGGCGCTCTCCGCCAGATCGCCGACCTGCCCCAGGATGCTGAGGGCGGCGCACAGCGCGAGGCCAACCCACCACGGCGATTGCGGCACCACCAGCAGCCAGACCACCAGCCCGACCAGGGTGCCCAGCGCAAAGCCGCCAATGGCGCCCGACCAGGTCTTGGACGGCGAAATATCGGGCGCCAGCTTCTCGCCACCAACCTGACGGCCGGTGAAATAGGCTCCTGTATCGGTCGCCCAGATCACGCAGCCGAGCAGCAGGCCGGCCCAGAGGCCACTGTCGAACACCCCCGGCTGGTTCCAGGTTGCGTCGCCGCGGATGAGCAGCAGCGCGATGATGACAATGCCGTAGAAAACCACGCCGCCGATTCGCCAAAGGCGGCTGCCGGGGCTGCCGAATGCTGCAACCACGGCAGCCGCTGCCACGGCGGCGAGCGATGCCAGCGGCCCGAGCGCGGGATAGATCAGTGCGGCAATGACCAACAGGCCGATCAGCGCGCCGCCAACGGTGGTCAGTGGCTTCAGCGTCACCATCCGTTCCCACTCGCGATAGCAGCCGGCAAACACCACGGCGACCAGAGCGGCGAAGACGTAGGAACCGAAATAGAGCCCCACGCCGGCCATGATGAGAAGCACAATTGCCGAAGCGAAACGGGGGCCGAGGTCGGTCCAGGACCGACGGGCAAGCGGGTTGAACTGGGGACGCTGGTCCTCCGGTGCGCTCACTGGCTCCTCGACTCGATCCCGCCAAAGCGTCTGCTGCGCGCGGAATATTCATCGAGCGCCTTGAGGAAAACCTGCTCGCCGAAATCCGGCCAGTTCTCCTCGACGAACACCAGTTCGGAGTACGCGCCCTGCCAGAGCAGGAAATTCGAAACCCGCTGCTCGCCGCTGGTGCGGATGATCAGGTCGGGATCCGGCGTGCCGGAGGTGTAAAGCGCCCGCGCGATGGTCTCTTCAGTGATGTCCTCGACGCGCAGCTTGCCGGACGCCACCGCCTGGGCGATCGCTTTCGTCGCCTCGGTGAGTTCGGATTTGCCGCCATAGTTGAAGGCGACGATCAGCTCGAGCCCGGTATTGCGGGCGGTCTTGACCTGCACTTCGTCGATCAGCCGCTTCAGCGCTTCGTCGAGGCCGGTACGGGTCCCGATGATCCGCACCCGGACATTGTTCTGGATCAGCGTCGCCAGGTCGGAGGCGACGAACCGGTGCAGCAGCCCGAAGATGAAGTTGACTTCATCGCGCGGCCGGCTCCAGTTCTCCGATGAGAAGCTGAACACAGTCAGGTGCTTGACGCCGTAGCGGATCGACAGGTCGACCAGCCGGCGGAGCGCCTTGACGCCCTCGACATGGCCCTCGGTACGCACCTTGCCGCGCGCCTTGGCCCAGCGCCCATTGCCATCCATGATGACCGCCAGGTGGGCGGGAATCTTGAGCCCAGGCTTCTCGTTGAGCGTCGTGGCGACGGCAGTATCGGCGGACATTGACGCCCTCCAGGGGCAGCGCGTTACAGGCCTATACTAGACCTGCATGATTTCCTGTTCCTTGACGGCCAGCACGTTGTCGATATCGGCCACGGCGGCGTCGGTCGCCTGCTGCACCTGATCGCCCAACTTACGGCTGTCGTCCTGGCTGAGGTCGCCGTCCTTCTCCAGCTTCTTGAGCAGGTCCATGCCGTCACGACGGATGTGGCGAACGGCGACGCGCGCCTGCTCGGCATAATTATGCGCAACCTTGGTCAAGTCGCGGCGGCGTTCTTCGTTGAGCTCCGGCAGCGGCACGCGGATCACCACGCCCTCGGCCGCCGGGTTGAGTCCAAGGCCGGAATTGCGGATGGCCTTCTCCACGGCGCCGGCGAGGGTACGGTCCCACACCTGCACGCTGAGCATGCGGGCTTCCGGCACGGTGACCGTCGCCACCTGGTTGAGCGGCATGCGACCGCCATAGGCCTCGACCGTTACGGGCTCCAGCAGGCTGGCGCTTGCGCGTCCGGTCCTGAGGCCAGCCAGTTCGTCCCTGAGCGAGACGATCGACTTCTGCATCCGGTCCTTGAGTGCGGGCAGCGAGAATGCCTCGGCCATCGTAAAACTCCTTGATATCCCGCGTCTTAGCCGACGCGTGTACTCCTTGCCCGGCCGGCCAGGACGCCTTTGAGGCCTTCCTTGTCGTCGAGCGCGTAAACAATTATCGGCAAGCCGTTGTCGCGGGCAAGCGCGAAGGCCGCCGTATCCATAACCCGCAGGTCCTTGGCGATCACTTCTTCATGGCTGATCGTCTCGAAGCGCAGCGCCTTGGGGTTCTTCTTGGGATCCTCGGAATAGACTCCATCCACCTTGGTGCCCTTGAGCAGCACATCGCACCTGAGCTCGATCGCCTTCAGCGCCGCCGCCGTATCAGTGGTGAAGAACGGGCTGCCGGTGCCGCCGGCGCACACCACCACGTAGCCATCGGCCAGCGCCAGGTTGGCGTCGCGGGCCGTGAACGTATCGGCCACCGTCTCCATCGGCACGTTGGAATAAACTTTGACCTTCAAGCCCTTCTGCTCGATGGCGTCGCCCAGCGCCAGCGAGTTGATCACTGTGCCCAGCATGCCCATCAGGTCGCTGGTGACCCGGTCGCCGCCCTTGGCTGCCACGGCCATGCCGCGGAAGATATTGCCCGCACCGATGACGATCGCCACCTGGACGCCGCTCTTGGCGACTTCCGCGATCTGGTCGGCCATGGCGTGGAGGAATTTCGGCTCGATGCCGAAGGACTGGTCGCCGGCAAGCACTTCGCCGGAGACTTTCAGCAGAATCCGTTTGTAGGCGGATTTGGCCATTCGTCAGTCTCCCGAGGTGCACAACAATGCCCGAATCTAGGGGCGTCGCAGGCGGTTATGGCATATTCGGACGGGCTGTTGACCAGCCCGTCCGAAACTTATCCCGCGTCTTACTTCACGCCGGCAGTGGCAGCAACTTCGGCAGCGAAGTCGGTTTCTTCCTTGGCGATGCCTTCGCCCAGCGCGTAGGCGACGAAGCCCGTCACCTTGATCGGAGCGCCGGCATCCTTCTCGGCGTTCTTGACCACGTCGGCGATCTTGGTCTCGCCGTCGATCACGAACACCTGCGAGAGCAGCGTCACTTCCTCGTAGAACTTGCGCACGCGGCCTTCGATCATCTTCTCGATCACGGCCTCCGGCTTACCGGATTCCCGCGCCTGCTCGGTGAAGATGGCGCGCTCGCGGGCCAGCACGTCCTGGTCGATGTCGTCGGGCGACACGCTCAGCGGCTTGGTGTTGGCGATGTGCATGGCGAGCTGCTTGCCCAGGGCATTCAGCGCTGCCTTGTCACCGGTCGACTCGAGCCCGACGATCACGCCGAGCTTGCCGAGGCCGGGCGCCACGGAGTTGTGCACGTACGAGCCGATCACGCCGTCCTTGACGGTGAGCGTGCCGGTGCGACGCAGGTTCATGTTCTCGCCGATCTTGGCGATGGCGTCGGTGAGTTCGGCCGAAGCGGAGCGACCCGAGCCCGGGTACGGCATCTCGCTGAGCTTGCTCACGTCGCCATCGGCGTCGAGGGCGAGCTTGGCAATGTTGGCGACGATCGACTGGAACTGGTCGTTGCGGGCAACGAAGTCGGTCTCGGAGTTCACTTCGACGATCGCGCCGCGGGTGCCGTTGAGCGACACGCCGACCAGACCTTCAGCCGCGACACGGCCGGCCTTCTTGGCGGCCTTGGCCAGACCACGGGTGCGCAGCCAATCGACTGCCGCTTCCATGTCGCCACCGGTCTCCTCGAGGGCCTTCTTGCAGTCCATCATCCCCACGCCGGTCAGTTCGCGGAGCTCTTTAACCTGCTGAGCGGAAACAGCCATTTGATATCACCTTTCCGCGGCCCCGTTCCGGAGCCGCGCCATTGTTCGAATGCGTAACCCGGAGCGAACCGGATTAGTTGGCGGCAGACGACGTATCGGCGTCTTCGGCGCTGAGCGCCGGCTCTTCCGGAGCCTCGGCGGCAGCACCGAGATCGGCGCCACGGCCGGCGGCCGAACGGCCGATGCCGTCGATGGCGGCGCGCGATACCAGCGAGCAGTAGAGCTCGAGGGCGCGAGCCGCGTCGTCATTGCCCGGAATGGCGAAATCGACGGTGTCGGGATCCGAGTTCGAGTCGACGATCGCGATCACCGGGATGCCAAGGCGCTTGGCTTCCTTGATGGCGTTCGCTTCCTTGTTGGTGTCGATCACGAACAGCAGGTTCGGCAGGTTACCCATGTCCTTGATGCCGCCCAGGTCACGCTCGAGGCGCTCCTGCTCACGGCTGAGGAGCAGCAGCTCCTTCTTGGTCAGGCCATGGCCGCCGTCGGCCTGCTGTGCTTCGAGCTCGCGCAGACGGGCGATCGAGTTCGAAATGGTCTGCCAGTTGGTCAGCGTGCCGCCGAGCCAACGCGAGTTGACGTAGTACTGGGCGGACTGGCGGGCAGCCTCGGCCACGACCGGAGCGGCCTGGCGCTTGGTGCCGACGAACAGCACGCGGCCGCCGTCAGCGACGGTGTCCGAGATCAGCTGCAGCGCGCGCTGCAGAGCCGGAACGGTCTGCGACAGGTCGAGAATGTGGATGTCGTTGCGGACGCCGAAAATGTGGCGTTCCATCTTCGGGTTCCAGCGGTGCTTCTGGTGGCCGAAGTGAACACCTGCTTCGAGCAACTGACGCATAGAAAAATCGGGCAATGCCATGGAAGGCTTCCTTTACCGGTTATTGCCTCCGCGAGCGTTTGCGGCGGGATGTCCCGCCACCGGTTGGAACCATCGGCCTAAGTGCCGTGGCGCCGCGCTTCGCGTGTGAATTACGCCTGGGTCTCAGGACGCGCCGCGCATATAGGGGGTTTTGCTGTCATAGGCAAGGGTCGCGCCGTCAGCTATCAAACCCGGCATGAGCGAGCTTCGACTAACCTACATTGCAGACGACGACGAGAACCGGCTTGGCACCCTCGTCGTACAGGCACAGTGAGGCGGCTTCGCAGGACGCGCGGAGAGCTACGTGGCCCTCGATCCGCTCCTGCAGTTCGTCGACGACCTTGGCACCTACCCTGTCAACGCCGAGACCGGCATCACCTACTACACTGGCGTGATCGAGGACGAGGTGCGCATTTCTGTCACTCCGCTGACTTCGCGCGGGCACTTGAAGGTTACGGTCGAGCTGCGGCACCGCCGCTGGTGGGAAGATCGGCAACTACCGCAGGTAGCTACGCTCCAGATGGCTACCGACTATGCCGCCCTCGAAACGTTCCAGAGGAAACTCAGCCGGCTGGGATTGGAAGAACAGGTCGAAGCGGTCCTGGCCGGGACTGCTTAGCCCTCGCGGTGGGCACTCTCGACGCCCCTGCCCTTCGAAGCTAGATTGTCGCTGTCCGTGCCGATCGCTTCGATGGCCGCGCGGCCTCGGGGCCCGGCGTCACTGCTCGATGGAGAGGTGTGGCATGGCCTTGCTTTCTGAACAGGCGTTCGAATCTTTGCGGGCCGGCTTCGCGGGCGAGGTCGTGACACCCCAAAGCCCGTCCTTCGGCGAGGCCCGAACCGTTTTCAACGCCATGATCGACCACCGTCCCGCCGCTCTGGCGCAATGCGCCACATCGGCCGATGTCGTCGCGGCGCTGGCCTTCGCCGACCAGCACGGCCTCGAAGTGGCGGTCCGGGGCGGCGGACACAGCGTGGCCGGCAAGGGCAGTGTCGATGGCGGCATGGTCATCGACCTCAGGCGCATGAACGCCGTCTCCGTCGACCCCGATCGCATGACGGCCCGGGTCGGCGGCGGCGCGACCATGAGCCACCTCGATCGCGCCACCCAGCCCCATGGGCTGGCGACCACCGGCGGAAGGGTCTCGACGACGGGCGTTGGCGGCTTCACCCTCGGCGGCGGAACCGGTTGGCTCGACCGCAAGTTCGGCCTCGCCTGCGACAACCTCCTGTCGGCCGACCTCGTCACTGCCGACGGCAGGATGCTCACCGCCTCCGAGACCGAGAACCCGGAACTGTTCTGGGCGCTGCATGGCGGCGGCGGCAATTTCGGCGTCGTGACATCGCTGACCTTCCGGCTCTACCCGCTCTCGTCGGTCACCGCCGCGCTGCTGTTCTGGACGCCCGAACAAGGCCCGGATATCCTCAGGCAGTTCCGCGAATTCATCGAGGTGGCGCCCGACGAAGTGGGGGGCGGCGCAGTTTACCTGACCGGCCCCGAGGCGGAGTTCGTCCCTGCCGCGCTGGTCGGCAAGCTCTCCTTCATCCTGCTGCTTGTCTTCGCGGGTGGCGAGGCCGATGCCCGTAAGGTGTTGGCGCCGATGCTCTCGCTCGGGCACGCCGGCGGCATGATCGCCGAAATGCCGTATGCCGACTTCCAGTGCATGATCGATGATCCGCCGGGCTACCGCAATTACTGGTCGGCGCAGTACCTCACCTCGCTCCCGGACGCCGCGGTCGACCGGTTCTGTTCCCGAGCGGCCGATATGATCGTGCCGTCCGCTTCACAGCACGTGCTGTTCCCGGGTGGCGGCAAGGTCGCGCGCGAAACGGCGGATTGGCCGGTGCCGTGGCGGAGCGCACCGTGGTGCGCCCACCCGTTCGGCCTGTGGACCGATGCGGCGGACGATGCCAGAGGCCGAAGCTGGGCCCGAAACATCGTTGCCGACCTCAAGCCATGGTCGACGGAGCACGTCTACCTGAACTTCATCGGCGACGAGGGGGCCGACCGCGTGGTCGCCGGGTTTGGTGCGGATCACTACAAGAGGCTGGTACAGGTCAAACGCGAGTACGACCCGCGCAATGTCTTCCACCTCAACCACAACATCCCGCCGGGCTGATCGACCCGGTCGATCGGTCTGGCAGCCGCGACCCCGACCTAGTTCAGCCGGACGTCCACCACGCCTTCCATCGCCTTGATGCTGCCGGCGATCTCTGCGCTGAGGCGGTAGCCGCCCCTGAGCTCGATCTCGTACTCCTTCGCCCCCGCATCGCGGATGACGATGAAGCTGACCTGGCCTTCGCCACCGGGCTTGAGCTGCGAAGCGATCGGGGCGAGGCACTTCTCGGAGCCGGCGAATACCGTGAGGCGCCGGCCGACCTTTTCAGCCGCCCCCTCGATCGGCTCAGCCTTGCTCAGGCGAATGCTTATGCCATCGGGGCGTTCATCGGCTTCAACCGTCAGGATCACCGACTTGCCTGGCTGCAGGACATTGGAGAACTGGCTGATCTGCTCGGAAAAGGCGATCACCTCGTAGCCGCCGCTCGCGTCCGACAGGCTGAGGATCGCCATCGGCGTGCCCTTTTTGGTACGGCGATCGTTACGGGACGCAATCGTGCCGGCAATGCGCCCTGCCCGTGCATCGGCTTCCTTTACCGCCCGCTCGAAATCACTGTAGGGCGTCACCCGCAGCCGGTCGAACAGCTCGGCGTACTGATCGAGCGGATGACCCGAAAGGTGGAAGCCGATGGCGCCGTGCTCGCGCGCCAGCCGTTCGGCCGGTAGCCAATTGGTTACGGCTTGATTGAGCAGGATCGGCGGAGGACCATCGAAATCCAGCAGGCCGAGCTGACCGGTGTCACGATCGCTGTTGATCGAGGATGCCGTCGCGACGATAGCGTCGATGGCAGTGAAAGCCTGCTCCCGACGTGGCACCAGTTGGTCGAACGCGCCGGCGTTGACGAGAGCCTCAAGCGTCCGCCGATTGATGATCCTGGCGTCGACGCGCGACGCGAAATCACTCAGATCCTTGAACGGCTTGTCGCCGCGCGCTTCCATGATGTGCTCGGCCACCGCCTGGCCCACGCCCTTCACTGCGCCGATGGCGTAAAACACCTTGCCGTCGTGGGTGTTGAACACCGCATCGGAGCGGTTGACGCAGGGCGGCACGATCTCGATGCCGTGCTTCTTGGCGTCCTGGCGGAATTCATTGAGCTTATCCGTGTTGCCCATGTCGAGCGTCATGGTCGCCGCGAAGAACTCGTGCGGATAATGCGCCTTGAGATAGGCGGTCTGGTAGCTGACCAGCGCATAGGTCGCGGCGTGCGACTTGTTGAAGCCGTAGTTGGCGAACTTGGCGAGCAGGTCGAAAATGGTGTCGGCGAGGCCCTTTTTCAGGCCGTACCTGATCGCGCCCTCCTGGAAGCGCGCCCGCTGCGCATCCATTTCGGCCTTGATCTTCTTGCCCATGGCGCGGCGCAGCATATCGGCTTCGCCGAGCGAATAGCCGGAAAGGATCTGCGCGATCTGCATCACCTGTTCCTGGTAAACGATGATGCCGTAGGTCTCGTCGAGGACTTCGCTCAGCGCCTCGTGCGGATACTCCACGTCCTCGCGGCCGTGTTTGCGGTCGTTGAAGAGCGGGATGTTCTCCATCGGGCCCGGGCGGTAGAGCGCCACCAGCGCGATGATGTCCTCGAAATGGTCGGGCTTCATGTCGACCAGCGCCCGGCGCATGCCGGCGCCTTCCACCTGGAACACACCCGCCGTGTCGCCGATGGCGTAGAGCTTGTAGGTCTTCTCGTCGTCGATCGGGATGTCTTCGATGCGGAACTTGCCGTCGCCGCTGCGATTGATCATGTCGACGGCGCGCTTGATGGTGGTCAGCGTCTTGAGGCCGAGGAAGTCGAACTTCACCAGCCCGGCCGTCTCCGACCACTTCATGTTGTACTGGCTGACCGGCATATCCGAGCGCGGATCGCGGTAGAGCGGCGCCAGTTCCTGCAGCGGCCGGTCGCCGATGACGATGCCGGCAGCGTGGGTCGAAGCGTGCCGGTAGAGCCCCTCGAGCTTCTGCCCGATGGCCAGCAGCTCGCCGACCTGCTCGTCTTCGTCGGCCAGTTGCCTCAGCTGCGGCACTTCCTTCAGCGAGCGCTCGAGCGTCCAGGGGTCGGCCGGGTTGGCCGGCACGAGCTTCGCAATGCGGTCTACCTGCCCATATGGCATCTGCAGCACGCGGCCGACGTCACGCAGCACGGCGCGTGCCTGCAGCGTTCCGAAAGTGATGATCTGCGCAACCTGCGCCTCGCCGTATTTCTGCTGGACGTAGCGGATCACCTCTTCGCGGCGGTCCTGGCAGAAGTCGATGTCGAAGTCCGGCATCGACACGCGTTCGGGGTTGAGGAAGCGCTCGAACAGCAGGTTGTAGCGGAGCGGATCGAGGTCGGTGATGGTGGTCGCATAGGCCACCAGCGAGCCGGCGCCGGAACCGCGGCCGGGGCCGACCGGGATGTCCTGCGCCTTGGCCCACTGGATGAAGTCGGCAACGATCAGGAAGTAGCCGGGATACTTCATCCGCTCGATGATGCCGAGCTCGTATTCCAGCCGCTCGCGATAGATTTCCTCGGTCTTGCCGGGGGCGACGCCGACCACGCGGAACCGCTCCTCGAGGCCGGTGCGCGCCATATGGGCGAGCGCCTGCGCCTCGGCCGCCACCGCCTCCTCGGCCGATTGGCCGGGGGATGCGGCAAAGGTCGGCAACACCGGATTGCGCTTCTTGGGCCGGTAACCGATGCGTTGCGCGATCTCGATGGTGTTGTCGAGCGCTTCGGGCAGGTCGGCGAAGAGCTTTTGCATCTCCTCGCGGGTCTTGAAATAGTGCTGGTCGGTGAGCTTGCGGCGTTCGGTCTGCGCCACCACCGTACCGCCGGCGATCGCCAGCAGCGCGTCATGCGCCTCATGGTCGGAGGGGCCAGGATAGAACGGCTCGTTGGTGGCGACCAGCGGCACGCCGCGGGCGTAGGCGTAATCGAGGAGCTTGGCTTCGTTCAGCGTTTCCTGCGGGCGGCCATGCCGCTGCAGCTCGATATAGAACCGGTCGCCGAACAGCTCACGCAGCCGGTCGAGCCGACCCAGCGCAATCGTATCCACATTATTGGCGAACCACGGGTCGATCGCGCCTTCCGGGCCACCGCTGAGACAGATGATGCCCTCGAGCGCCTCGCGCTGCAGCCAGCCGAGCTTGGCGGCGGCGCGCCCATTCTCGCCCTCGAGGTGAGCACGGCTGACGAGACCGGACAGATTGGCGAAGCCGGTCTCTGACGCCGCCAGCAGCACCAGCCCGCCCTTGCCATAACGGCCACGATCATGGCCGCGCTCCTGCATGCGATCCTGGCTGTCCTCCATGGCGGAGAAATCCACCGCCAGTTCGACGCCGATCAGCGGCTGGATCCCCTTCCCCGCCGCCTTCTCGGAGAACTCGAGCGCGCCGAACAGGTTATTGGTGTCGGCAATACCGAGCGCCGGCTGCTTGTCCGCCTTGGCGAGATCGAGCAACTTGCTGAGCGGCAGCGCTCCCTCGAGGAGCGAGTAAGCCGAGTGTACATGCAGGTGAATGAAGCCGGGGCCAGCCATTCGTCGTTCCTAACCCCGTGGCGGCACCACGGCCACACACGAGGACGTCAATCCACAGCTCGTCACACGAGTCGGGCAGCGATATCCATCCAGGTCAGCGAGGCGACCGAAAAGCCGCAGATAGTGACGAAAGCCAGCAGATCCTTGACGAAAGAGAGCATCGGAACCTCCAAAGTTTCTGTTCCGTTCTTGTATGTTCTCAATTTGTTCTTGTCTAGCACCATCGGCCTAGCCATGAATACGTGGTTAACGCGCGAGTCGCCGATCCACCAAGCCGCAAGGAGAACGAGAGTTGAACCAAGAGCAGAAAGCCGAGCGTTTCCAGGCGCTTCACCAGGGCGCGCTGTTCGTCATCCCCAACCCGTGGGACGCCGGTAGCGCCCGCCTGCTCGCTGGTTTCGGCTTCTCGGCGCTTGCCACCACCAGCGCCGGCCTGGCTTTCGCACTCGGCCGCCGCGACGGCGAAGGCAGCGTCAGCCGCGATGAGGCCCTGCGCAACGCTGCCGAGATCGTCGCCGCGACCGACCTGCCGGTCAGCGCCGACCTTGAGAACGGCTATGGCGACACGCCCGAGGACGCCGCCGAAACCACGCGCCTCGCTGCCGAGGTGGGCCTGGTGGGCAGCTCGATCGAGGACGCGACGGGCAACGCGGCCGATCCGATCTACGACTTCAACCTCTCGGTTGAGCGCGTCGCCGCCGCGGCCGAGGCGGCGCATGCCCGCTCGTTCCCATTCACCTTCGTCGCCCGCGCCGAGAATTTCCTCCACGGCCGCAACGACCTCGACGACACCATCCGCCGCCTGCAGGCCTATGAGAAAGCCGGCGCCGATGTGCTGTTCGCGCCGGGCTTGCCCAACCTCGATGCCATCCGCACAGTCTGCGCATCGGTGACAAAGCCGGTAAATGTCGTGCTGGGGGCGAAGAACACCCCCTACTCTCTCGCCGACCTGGCGGCGGCCGGCGTGCGCCGGGTGAGCACCGGCAGCTCGTTCGCCCGCGCCGCGCTCACCGGCCTCAGGGATGCGTCGCTGGAGCTCTTGGGCCCGGGCACTGCCACCTATCTGGACGACGCCATCACCTTTGCCGAGGTGACGGCGCTGATGGCATCGAAGCGCTAAGCTGTGAAAGTCTGCGGAGCCTGCTGTTTTGCACTTCTCCCATGATGGGAGAAGTGAGGCGGCTGGATTTCGCGTAGCGATGCGGTTACCCCTTCGGCCATGGCGATAGATGCCCGCACCCGCAAGAAACTCGTCCGCATCCTGAAGCTGCTCGGGTCGGACCAACCAGGCGAACGCGACTCCGCCGCGCTCGCCGCACACAAGCTGGTCGCGTCGCTGGGGACCGATTGGGACACGCTGCTCGAACCGCCACCTGAAACCAAGGTAGTGGTCCGTCGGGTGCGGGAGTGGGACATCAACCACCAGGAAGCAGCCGAGACCCGCATCCGCCAGCTCCGGGACACCAATGAGCGCCAGGCCCGACAGATCCGCGGCCTCAGGACCCGGGTAAACAGCCTGCTCGACCGTGAGCGCTTGCGGCGCGCCAGCGAGGGCGATGAGGACGAGGTCCGGACGGACGGCTAGAGGGGGGAGGACCACACCGTTCGTTCCACCCACTCGGTGTCATCCCAGCGAAAGCTGGGATGACAGCCGGTGGGGAGGCGAGTTGGTGGCCGACCCTCCCTCCCGTTTGGATCGCAAGCGGCCTACAGCGTGATCGGCTCGATCAGCCCGCCGCGCAGCGTCACGATCCGGTTGGCCCGGCGCGCCAGCTCATGGTTGTGCGTGGCGATCAGCGCTGCGGCGCCTTCTTCCCGGATCAGCGCGGCAAGCGCTTCGAACACCACGTCGCTGGTCGCCGGGTCGAGGTTGCCGGTGGGTTCGTCCGCGAGGATGATCCGCGGATGGTTGGCCGCAGCGCGGGCGATGGCGACGCGCTGCTGCTCGCCGCCCGACAGTTCGGCCGGTCGATGCTGGGCCCGCGGCGCGATGCCGAGGATATCGAGCAGCTGCATGGCCCGCTTCTCGGCCGCCGCACGGTCCCGCCCGGCAATCAGCTGCGGCATGGTGACGTTCTCGAGCGCCGAGAATTCCGGCAAGAGGTGATGGAACTGGTAGACGTAGCCGATGGTATCGCGGCGCAGCACGGTGCGGCCGCGTTCGTTGAGCTTGCTGGTCGGCACGCCGGTGATCTCGACCTCGCCGCCCTGCGGCCGCTCCAGCAGCCCCGAAATATGCAGCAGCGTCGACTTGCCGGCGCCCGACGGCGCGACGATCGCGACGAGCTCGCCGCCCTTGACCTCGAGGTCGGCTGCCTCGAGCACCCGCACCAGCGTGGCGCCCTCGCCGTAATGGCGATGCACCTTGGCGAGCTTCAGGTGGACATCACTCATAGCGAAGGGCCTCGACAGGATCGTATTGGGCGGCGCGCCAGGCGGGATAGAGCGTCGCAAGGAAGGACAAGCCCATGGCGACGGCAACGATGGCGATCACTTCGGATGGGTTGGTGCGGCTCGGCAGCGAGGACAGGAAGAACACCTCGGGCGGAAAGATGGTGAAGCCGAGCACGCTCGAAAGGCACGCTCGGATCGCCTCGGCATTGGCGGCAATCACCAGCCCCAGCGCCAGGCCGAGCAGCGTGCCGCCGACGCCGATCGCCACGCCCGCAATGCCGAAGATTCGCATGATCGAGCCGCGCGTCGCGCCCATGGTGCGCAGCACCGCGATATCGGTGCCCTTGTCCTTCACCAGCATGATCAGGCTGGAGATGATGTTGAACGCCGCGACGACAACGATCATCGACAGGATGACGAACATCACGCTGCCCTGGGTCTGCAGCGCATCGAAGAAGTTCTGGTGCTGCTGGCGCCAGTCCGAGAGGATCAACGGCCGTTCGATCTCTTGGCCGATCTTCAGCCGCATCGCATCGAGCGCGTTCGGATCGGCGATGAACACCTCGATCGCCGTGGCGCGATAGATCCGGTCATACGCCGCCTCGCGGTCAGCCTCGTCCGCGTCGACCGGTGGCACGCTCGCATTGGGCTTCAGCACCCGGTCGAACATCTCGAGATAGTCCTGCGCCGGCCTGAGCGGCATGTAGAGGTAGAAACTGTCGAACTCGGTCATCCCGAGATCGAAGATCACCTGCACCGGGAACGACCGGGTGCGCGGCCGGGCGCCGCTCTGCAACCCCGATGCGTCCGGGCTCAACAGGGTTACGGTGTCGCCGATATTGACCTTGAGCTTTTCGGCCAGGCGCCGCCCGATGGCGACACCGTTGCCGTCGTCCCAGCCATCCCAGTGCCCGAGGATCGCCCCGTCATGCAGCAGCTTCAGCTTCTCGACCGAGTCCAGCGAGATACCGCGGACGATCGCCCCGGTGGCATCGGCCTTGGCGCCGGAGGCCAGCGCCTGCCCCTCGACAAACGGGATCGCGGCGACCACCCCGTCGACGCTCTGAATCTGGAACGCCGACTTCTCGTAGTCGGTGAAGCGCGCCTCGATCGGATAGGCCGAGAAGTGGCCGTTGAGGCCGAGCAGCTTGCTGACGATCTCGGCATTAAAACCGTTCATCACCGAGGTCACGACGATCAAGGCCGCCACCCCAAGTGCAATACCGGTCAGTGTCAGCGCGGCGATCACCGAGACGAAGCGGTCGCGCCGCCGGGCCCGCAGGTAACGGCCGGCCACCAGGAACTCGAAGCGCGAGAACGGGCCGGGATCGGAAGCCGGGGCGCGATCGGTCATTGGTTCAACCCCTCGATCGGATCGAGCCGTGCCGCCCGCCAGGCCGGATAGAGGGTTGCGAGGAAAGTTAAGCCCAGCGACAACAGCACCACCACCGTCACCTCACCCGGATCGACCCGCGACGGCAGGGCCGACATCAGGAACAGCTCGGGCGGAAAGATCGAGATGTTGAGGAGGTTGGAGACAGTGGAGCGGATCGCTTCGACGTTGATCGCGAACACCAACCCCAGGATCAGGCCAAGCAAGGTTCCCGACAGCCCGATGGCGAAACCGGTCATCGAAAAGATGCGGAGGATCGAGCCGCGCGTCGCGCCCATGGTTCTGAGCACCGCGATGTCAGGCCCCTTGTCCTTCACCAGCATCACGAGGCTGGCGATGATGTTGAAGGCGGCGACGAGAATAATCAACGACAGGATGACGAACATCACCACCCGCTCCACCTGCAGGGCGGAAAAGAACGTGGCGTTGCGCTGCTGCCAGTCGGTGATGGTGAAGTCGCCGTCCAGCGCCGCCTGCAGCTTGCCGCGCATCCCGGCAATGTTGTCGGGATCGGCGACGAAAACCTCGACGCCGCTCACCTTGTAGGCACGCTCATAGGCAGCATCGATCTCTTCGTCGGTCGCCATCACCCCGGGCATCTGCACCCCGGGCTTCAGCTTGTCCTCGAACAGCCGGAAATAGACCTGCGCCTCCTGCATCGGCAGGTAGACATAGAAGCTGTCATATTCGGGCATGCCGATATTGAAGATGACGTTCACCGGCAGCGACAGTTCCGCTGGTGTCATGCCGAACGGCGTCGGCGTGCCATTGGGGTTGATGATGGTGATCTGGTCGCCCAGCGACACGCCCAGCCGCTCCGACAGCCGCTGACCGATGGCGACGCCCTGGCTGCCATCCCACTGGTCCCAGCCGCCCAGCACCGCGCCCTCGCGCAGCAGGTCGAGCTTGGCCAGCGAGGCCTCGCTGATGCCGCGGACCACCACGCCGGTGGCGCTGGCATTGCCCGAGGCAAGCGCCTGTCCCTCGACATAGGGGATGGCGTAGCGCACGCCTTCGACGCCTTCGAGGCGCGTCACCACATCGTCGTAGCCGTCGAAGCCCGTACCCGCGGTCTGCACCACGAAATGGCCGTTGAGGCCAAGGATCTTGCCCAGGAGCTCGGTGCGAAACCCGTTCATCACCGACATCACGACGATCAGCGTCGCAACGCCCAGCACCACGCCCAACAGCGTCAGGACCGCGATGACCGAGGCGAACTTCTCCTTGCGGCGGGCGCGCAGATAGCGGCCCGCCACCAGGAACTCGAAGCGCGAGAACGGCCCTGTCCGCTTCGCCGCGATAGGCGGGGAAACGCTCAAACGCTATCCCGCCGCTGCGGCACGATCAGCGACTTGAGCCGGCCGACGGCTTCTTCGATCGACAGCGTTTCGCGCTCGCCCGACTTGCGGTGCTTGATTTCGACCACGCCATCCTTGAGGCCGCGCGGCCCGACGATCAGCTGGTACGGGATGCCGATCAGGTCGGCCGCGGCGAACTTGCCGCCGGCGCCCTGGTCGCGATCGTCGAGCAGCACATCGATGCCCTCGCGCGTCAGATCGTCGTAGAGCCGTTCGGACGCCCGGTCGCTCTCCGCGTCGCCGACCTTGAGGTTGATCACCACGGCCTCGAACGGCGCGACGCTGACCGGCCAGATGATGCCGGCATCATCATGCGAGGCTTCGATAATGGCAGGCACCAGCCGGGTCGGGCCGATGCCATAGCTGCCCATCTGCACCTCAACCGCCTGCCCTTCCTGGTTGGTCACGGTCGCCTTCATCGGCTTGGAATACTTGGTGCCGAAAAAGAAGATGTGGCCAACCTCGATGCCACGGGCCGCGAGCTGATGCTCGGGCTCGACCGCGGCCTTGAAGCCGGCTTCGTCGGTCATTTCATCGGTGGCGGCGAACAGCGACGTCCAATCCTTGAAGATCGGCGTCAGGTCGCTGCGGAAATCGATGTCGATGTCAGGGATCGGCTTGTCCACCAGGCGCTTGTCGAGGAACACCGCGCTCTCGCCGGTCTCGGCCAGCACGTGGAACTCGTAGCTCAAGTCGCCGCCGATCGGCCCGGCATCGGCGCGCATCGGCACCCCGACGAGGCCCATGCGGTGGAAGGTCCTGAGGTAGGCCACGAACATCCGGTAGAAGGCCTGCGTCGCGCCGGCCTCGTCGAGATCGAACGAGTAGGCGTCCTTCATCAGGAATTCGCGCGAGCGCATGGTGCCGAAACGCGGGCGCACCTCGTCGCGGAACTTCCACTGGATGTGGTAGAGGTTCAGCGGCAGGTCCTTGTAGGACTTCACGTAGGTGCGGAAGATGTCGGTGATCACCTCCTCATTGGTCGGCCCGAACAGCATGTCGCGCTCGTGCCGGTCCTCGAGGCGCAGCATCTCCTTGCCATACGCGTCGTAGCGGCCGGATTCCTTCCACAGGTCCGCCGACTGGATGGTCGGCATCAACAGCTGCACGGCGCCCGAGCGGTTCTGCTCCTCTTCGATGATGCGGATGATCTTGTTCAGCACCTTGAAGCCGAGCGGCAGCCAGGAGTAGCTCCCGGCGGCCTGCTGCTTGATCATGCCGGCGCGCAGCATCAGCTGGTGCGAGACGATCTCGGCCTCTTTCGGCGTCTCCTTCAGGAGGGGCAGGAAGTAACGGCTCAAACGCATGTACGGTCCTCGATGGCGCCGGATTCGGAATTGCGATCCCTATAGCGCAAAGCGGGGCAAAGTGGAGCCCGCAAAAGCGCGCGAAACTTAGGCAAACGCTTGGCTCTGCGGCACTTTTGCGCAGTCTGAGCGGCCTACCAAATGATGACTTGAATACTATGTAAAAATGCGATGGCTGCCATGCAGAATCCGCTTGGCAGCCCCAGATTCAGTTGTTAGGGTCCGTCGCCATAAGAACACAGGCAACCGCAAGTTGCCGGACGTCGACAACGTCAAGGGAGGAGCGTTGGCAGCCACCTAACCGTGTGCCTAAGACCAGCGTATTGTCGAGAAACTTTACAAAGCAGGGCTCCGGCCCTGCTTTTTTCATTTGCGGATGAAGAATCGATGACAACTTCTTCTGACTTCAGGGCAATTGCATTGGCGCTCGACGGCACGACCGAGGCGCCGCACTTCGATCGGCAGGCTTTCAAGGTCGCCCGCACCTACGCCACCCTCGCGGCCGACGGGCTCACCGCCAACCTGAAACTCACGCCCGACGAGCAGGAGTTCAAGGCGATGCTGGCGCCCGAGGCGTTCGTACCGATCGACAATGGCTGGGGTCGCCAGGGCTGGACCACGGCGATACTGGCAAGGCTGTCAGCCGAGGAGCTGAAGGCCGCGCTGGAGATGGCCTATGCGCATGCGCTGCCGAAGGTGAAGACGAGGAAGAGAACGAAGACAAAGGGAAGCTAGCCCCCTCCTCACCCACCGGCTGTCATCCCAACGAAAGCTGGGACCCATCTATCCACCTGCGCGGGCTGCGAGTTGGGTCCCAGCTTTCGCTGGGATGACACTGAGTGCGTGGAAACCGTGTGCCCGCCCCAGCCTACCGCCAGTATTCCTGCAGCCACGGGGCGGTCAGCCCCCACAGCAGCAACCCGGTGACAACAGCCGCGAGCACGGTGGTGATCAGCAGCTTTGGCCACAACCGGAGAATTCCCGCCGGCGCCCCGCGCTCCGTCCCCTCGATCCACTCGCCCGCGTCGACCTGGTTGCGCACCTTGAACGGCAGCACCAGGAACAGGCAGATCCACCAGGTGACGAAGAAGATCGCGAGGAACGTTCCGACTTGCATGGCGAGCCTCAGACTCGGTGTACGAACACCGTTACATTGGGTTTGCGGCCCCAGTAGGACGAAACCTCGCTGCGGACCGCCCGCTGCAGCGCCGTGTTGACCAGCTCAGGGTCATTGCGGCGCTTGGGCGGAATCGACTTGAGCGTACCTGTTACCGCACGACGGACGAGATCGGGCAGCGACTCATCGTCATCCTCAACATCCGGCAGACCTTCGATCACCGTTTCCGGTCCGGCCAGCACCTGGCCCGAAGCATTGACGCAGAGGCTGACCACGATATGGCCGCCGAAGCTGAGCCGGCGGCGCCCCTTCACGCCGCTCTCCTCGGGCGTGCAGAGCACGTTGCCGTCGAGATAGAGCTGACCGACGCGAATCTCGCCGGGGAATTGCGTGGTGTTCGGGAACAGCCGCACCATGTCGCCGTTGCGAGCGTGAACGACCGTCTCGATGCCATGCTGCCGGCCGAGCAGCGCATGCGCCTCGAGATGCGCAGCCTCGCCATGTACCGGCACCAGCACTTCGGGCTTGATCAGGTCGTAGAGCCGCTTCAGCTCCTCGCGGCGCGGGTGGCCGGTGGTGTGCACCAGCCCGTGCGTCTGGGTGATGACGTCGACGCCGCGGTCGATCAGCATGTTCTGGATGTCGATGACTTCGCGCTCGTTGCCCGGGATCGCCCAGGACGAGAAGATTACCCGGTCGCCGGCATTGAGCGAAATCTCAGGGTGCTCCTCGCGGGCAATGCGAGCGATGGCGGCGCGCGCCTCGCCCTGGCTGCCGGTGCACAGCAGCACCACCTTGGAGCGCGGCAGCGACTTGTACTCGTTCTGGTCGAGGAACGGATCGATCCCCTCCAGCATACCGAGTTCGCGCGCGATGCCGCTGATCCGGTGCAGCGCCCTGCCCGACATCACCACCTTGCGGCCGGCCTTCTGCGCGGCGCGGGCCACCGAAATCACCCGGCCGACATTGGAGGCGAAGGTGGTGACGGCGACGCGGTGCGTCGACGAAGCAATCAGCGCCTCGAGCGTCGACGCGACCTCGTCCTCGGACGGGCTGGTGCCGTCCTTCATCGCGTTGGTGGAATCGCAGATCAGCGCAATCGGGGTCGAACGGTCCTCACCGATCCGGGCGAAGCGGCCGACATCGGTCGGCGGGCCGCCCACCGGGTGCGGGTCGAGCTTCCAGTCGCCGGTATGGATGACCCGACCGACCGGCGTGGTGATCAGGAGCGCACAGCTCTCGGGGATCGAGTGGGCGACGTTGATCGCCTCGATGGTGAAGGGGCCGACGGTGAAGGGCTTGCCCACCCGCATCGGCTTCACTTCGATATCCTCGACGATGCCCTCGGACTCTCGCTTGGCGCTCAGCATCGCCTCAGTGAAGGCGGTGGCATAGACCGGCCGATCGAACGCCGGCCACAGGTCGAGCACGGCGCCGTAGTGGTCTTCGTGGCTATGGGTGAGGATCAGCGCCAGGATGTCGTCGGCATTCTCCTCGAGGAAGGCCGGATCGGGCAGGATCAGCTCGACCCCCGGCTCCTGCGGTCCGGCGAAGGTGACGCCGCAATCGACCACGATCCACTTGCGGCCGCGCTCCGGCCCGAAGCCGTAAGCGCCCATGTTCATGCCGATCTCGCCCACGCCGCCTAGCGGCACGAACACGAGCTCATCGGGTCTCGGCTTTGCCATGATCAGTTCCTAACGCTTGCGGTCGTGCCGAAATGCACATCACCGGCGGTGATGGCAATTCGGCTGTTGTCATTGGCGCGAACGATCAGTCGTCCGCTCTCGTCGATTGTTTCAAAAATGCCGCGCACGATGTCGCCATCGCGGTTCACCGCGACTTCGGCGCCGATCCCGGCGGCCGAACGGCGCCACAGCTCAAGCACCTGGGTCACGCCCCTACCCCGGTCCCAGAGTTCCACGGCATCGACCCAGGCATCCGACAGCGCGCCGAACACGGTCTCTGCCGAAGTATCGAGCCCGAGGGCGCGCAGCGACGTTGCCGGGTATGGCAGGCCCTCGGGGGCCTCGACCACATTGACGCCGATGCCGACCACGATGGCCATGCTGCCATCGGGGCGCTTGTGCGCTTCGAGCAGAATGCCGGCGAGCTTGGCGCCGTCGGCCAGTACGTCATTGGGCCACTTGAGCGCGATGCGTCCGTTGGCCATGTCGGCGCCGTCAATGCCGGTTCTCAGCAGGCCAGCTGGCACGATACCAGCAAGAGCCTGGTTCAGCGACACGCCGGCAACGAAGCCGAGCGTCGCGGCAATCGCCGGATCGACATCGGGAACCACCAGCAGGCTGGCGGCAAGGTTGCCGTGTGGCGATTGCCACGGTCGGCCGCGCCGGCCGCGACCGGCGCTCTGCTGCAATGCGCAGAACCAGACATCGCCGATATCACCGGCCTGGGCAGCCCTCGCCGCCTCGGTCGAGGTCGAACCGACGCTGTCGAAGCCGTTCAGCCTGTAGCCGCGGGAGACCGCCCTGGACCCAAGCCAGAATCCTGCCACTAGAACAGGCTTCCGGCCGCAATACTGGCAGCCGCGGTCAGCGGCGAACCCACCGTGACGAAATAGGTGACGATCAGGAAGCCGATGCCGGCCATGACCACGTTCAATTCGCCCGGCACGGCGGCAAATTGCGCCACCGGCTCGTCGAAATACATCACCTTGACGATCCGCAGGTAATAGAACGCGCTCACCGCCGAAGCGAGGACGCCGATCACCGCGAGGATGAACAGGTTCTGTTCGACCGCGGCGAGGAACACCTGCCACTTGGCGAAGAACCCGGCCAGCGGCGGCAGCCCGATCAGCGAGAACATCAGGATGGCGATGATGGCGGCGACGAACGGCCGCTTCTGCGCCAGCCCGGCAAGCTCGGAAATCGTCTCGACCGGGCCGTTCTCGGTCCTGAGCGCCAGCACGCAGGCAAAAATGCCCACCGTCATGGCGATGTAGATCGCCATATAGACGGCAACGCCCTCGACGCCGGCCTCAGTGCCGGAAGAAAGGCCAACCAGCGCGAAGCCGACATGGCCGATCGATGAATAGGCCAGGAGGCGCTTGAGGTTGTTCTGCCCGATCGCGGCGAAGGCGGCGAGCACCATCGAGGCGATGGAGAGGAAGATGACGATCTGCTGCCAATCATGGGTGATCGGCGCGAAGCTGACCGTGGTGACGCGGATGAACAGCGCCATCGCCGCAACCTTCGGAGCAGCCGCAAAGAACGCGGTGACCGGGGTGGGCGCGCCTTCGTAGACGTCCGGCGTCCACATATGGAACGGCACGGCCGAGATCTTGAAGGCGATACCGGCGAGCAGGAACACCATGCCGAAAATCAGGCCGATCGAGCGGCTGTCGAGCGTGATGGCGGCGACGATCTGGTCGATCTGCGTCGTGCCGGTGAAGCCATAGACCAGCGAGGCGCCATAGAGCAGCATGCCGGACGACAGCGCACCGAGCACGAAATACTTGATGCCGGCCTCGGTGGCCTTCTTGTCTTCGCGCTTCATCGCCGCGACGACATAGAGCGCCAGGCTCTGCAGCTCGAGGCCGATATAGAGGCTCATCAGATCATTGGCCGAAACCATGATCATCATGCCCAGCGTCGCCAGCAGCACCAGCACGGCGTACTCGAACTTGTCGATGCCGTGCTCCTTGCTGTTCGACAGCGAGATCAGCAGCGTCGCCGCCGCACCGCCCAGCACCAGCGCCTTCATGTAGCGGGCAAAGCCGTCGACGATGAACACGCCGTTGAACAGCACACCGGTCGCCGGCTGCAGCAGCAGCACCGCCAGCACCACGAGGAGCAGCACGATGGCGACGATCGACACCGCCGTCGAGCTGATGCCCTTCCAGAACAGCGAGACCAGCAGCACCACGATGGCGCCTACGGCCAGCAGCAGTTCCGGATAGGCGGGGGCGAGCGAAGCGAAGCTCGTGACGTCGGACAGCATGCCCGTCTCCTAATGGCCGGTCGCCGCGGCAACCGCTTGCGGTGCGGCACCAATGGCGTTGGCGAAGTTTTCCGCGACGAGGTTCACCGAGGCGGCAGTCGCATCGAGGATCGGGGCGGGATAGAAGCCGAAGAGAATGGTGAGGAGCACCAGCGGCACCAGCACGATGGCTTCGCGCCGGTCGAGATCGAGAATGCCCTTTAGCGATTCCTTGGTGAAGGCGCCGAAGATCACCCGGCGATAGAGCCAGAGCGCATAGGCTGCCGACAGGATCACGCCGAACGCCGCAAAGAACGCCACCCAGGTATTGGCCTGGAAGGCCGCCAGCATGGTGAGGAATTCACCGACGAAGCCCGAGGTGCCCGGCAGGCCGACATTGGCCATGGTGAACACCATGAACACCACGGCGTAGCGCGGCATCGGCGACACCAGCCCACCATAGGCATCGATCTCACGCGTGTGCATCCGGTCGTAGACCACGCCGACGCAGAAGAAGAGCGCGGCCGAGACGATACCGTGCGAGATCATCTGGAAGATCGCGCCGTGGATGCCGTAGATGTTGCCGGTGAAGATACCCATCGTCACGAAGCCCATATGGGCAACCGACGAATAGGCGATCAGCTTCTTGATATCGGTCTGCACCAGCGCGACGAGCGAGGTGATGATGATCGCCGCGATCGACAGGACGAACACGAAGTTCGCGAACTGGTGCGAGGCATCAGGGAACATCGAGATCGAGAAGCGGATGAAGCCGTAGCCGCCAAGCTTCAGGAGGATCGCGGCCAGGATCACCGAGCCTCCCGTCGGCGCTTCGACGTGCGCTTCCGGCAGCCAGCGGTGGAACGGCCACATCGGCATCTTCACCGCGAACGAGGCGAAGAAACCGATCCACAGCCAGGTCTGCACCTCGGGCGGGAACTTGAAGGTCAGGAGCTTGGCGATATCGAGTGTGCCGGCCTGCCAGTACATCGCCATGATGGCGATCAGCATCAGCACCGTGCCGGTGAAGCTGTAAAAGAAGAACTTGTAGGTCGCCTGGATGCGCCGCGCCCCGCCCCAGATACCGATGATCAGGAACATCGGGATCAGCGTGCCCTCGAAGAACACGTAGAACATCGCCAGATCGAGCGTCGCGAAGGCGCCGATCATGAACGTCTCGAGGATCAGGAAGACGATCAGGTACTCCTTCACCCGCTTGGTGATGGAGCCAAAGCTCGAGAGGATCACGGCAGGCATCAGTACCGCGGTCAGCGGGATGAACAGCACCGAGATGCCGTCGACGCCCATGCGGTAGCCGATCGAGTCGCTGAACGCCCACACTTCAACGAACTGGAAGCCGGTATTCGATGCGTCGAACAGGTACCAGAGCCAGAGGCTGAGGGCAGCCGTCAGCAGCGTCACGCCGAGCGCGATATAGCGCGCCAGGTTGTTGGCAGCCTCGTCGCGACCGCCGACGAACAGCAGCAGCAGCGCGCCCGCCGTCGGCAGGAAAGTGATGAACGTCAGAAGGTGGTCACTGAAGATCATCCAAGAAGTCCCCCGGCGGCGATGGCCCAGGTGAGCAGCGCCGCGATACCGATAAGCATGGCGAAAGCATAGTGATAGAGGTAGCCGGACTGCAGCTTCACCACCTTGCCGGTGATGTCCTTGACGCGATTGCCAAGGCCCTCGGTGATGGTCTTGTCGATCAGCATGTCGTCAAAACCCTTCCACAGGGCATTGCCCAGCCAGAGCGCCGGCTTGACGAAGATGCGGTCGTAGAGCTCGTCGAAATACCACTTGTTCAAGAGGAACAGGTAGAGCCCCGGGTTGGAGTGCGCCAGCCGCTTCGGCGCCGCCGGATCGCGGATGTACATCTGGTAGGCCGCGGCAAAGCCGAGCACCATGGCGATGGTCGCCGACCACTTCACCCAGATCGGCACGCCGTGTGCGGCCTCGAGCAGCTCTTCGGAGACGACGAGCGAGCCCTGGAAGAAATGCTCGATATGCTCGGCATGGCCGAAGAACAGATCGTTGAACACCACGCCCGCCAGCACCGCACCGGCGGCCAGCACGTAGAGCGGCACCAGCATGACATTGGGGCTCTCATGCGCGTTGTCATAGGCGCTGCCGTGATGCCCGTGATCGTCGTGCGCGTGGTCGGCATGGGCATGGTCATCATGCGCCGCGTGCGCACCGTGCCCGTGATGCTGGCCACGCGGCTCGCCGTGGAAGGTCAGGTGGATCAGGCGCCACGAGTAGAAGCTGGTGAACATGGCCGCGATCACCAGGGCCCAGAAGCCGATGTAACCGGTCGAACCACCCGCCGCGTAAGCGACTTCGATGATGCCGTCTTTCGAGAAGAACCCGGCGAAGCCCAGCGGTGTGCCCGGGATGCCGACGCCGGTGAGTGCCAGCGTGCCGATGATCATCATCCAGTAGGTGATCGGGATCTTCTTCCTGAGCCCACCCATGTTCCGCATGTCCTGCTCATGGTGCATCGCGTGGATGACCGAGCCGGCGCCCAGGAACAGCAGCGCCTTGAAGAAGGCGTGGGTGAAGAGGTGGAAGATACCCACCGAATAGACCCCTGCCCCCAGCGCCACGAACATGTAGCCGAGCTGCGAACAGGTCGAATAGGCGATGACACGCTTGATGTCGTTCTGCACCAGGCCAACCGTCGCCGCGAAGAATGCGGTCAGCGCGCCGACCAGCATGACCACGGTCATGGCGAGCTCGGAGGCTTCGAACAGCGGCGAGAAGCGGGCCACCATGAACACGCCGGCCGTCACCATGGTCGCGGCATGGATCAGCGCCGACACGGGGGTCGGGCCTTCCATGGCGTCCGGCAGCCAGGTGTGAAGCAGGAACTGCGCCGACTTGCCCATGGCGCCCATGAACAGCAGCAGACACACCACGGTCATGGCGTGCAGATCCCAGCTGAGGAAGCGGACGGTCAGGTCCTTGTTCGCCTCGACCGCATGGAAGGCGCCGTCGAAATCCAGATGTCCGAGCACCACGAAGGCCGCAAAGATGCCGAGCGCAAAGCCGAAGTCGCCGACGCGGTTGACGACGAACGCCTTCATCGCCGCCGCATTGGCCGAAGGCCGCGTGTACCAGAAGCCGATCAGCAGATACGACGCGAGACCCACGCCTTCCCAGCCGAAGAACATCTGCAGGAAGTTGTCGGCGGTCACCAGCATCAGCATGGCGAAGGTGAACAGCGACAGGTAGGCGAAGAACCGCGAACGGTGCGGATCATCGGCCATGTAGCCGATCGAATAGAGGTGGACGAGGCTCGAAACGGTGGTCACCACCACCAGCATCACCGCGGTCAGCGTATCGACACGCAGCACCCAGCGCAGGTCGAGCGCACCGGAGACGATCCAGCGCATCACTTCGACCTTGGTCGCGGCATGCTCGGCGCCGTGTGCGCCTTCGACCGCTGCCGGCGCGAACCAGTACTGGGCGAAGACGATCCAGCTCAACACGGCGGCGGCGATCAGCAGCCCGGTGGTGATGTACTCGCTGGTGCGGTGACCGATGATGCGGCCCAGCAAACCCGCGATCAGGGCCCCGACGAGCGGGAAGAATACAATGGCCTGGATCACTTTGCGGTCAGCCCTTCAGCGAGTTGACGTCTTCCACGGCGATGGAGCCGCGGTTGCGATAGAAGATGACGAGGATGGCGAGACCGATCGCCGCTTCGGCGGCGGCGACCGTGAGGATCAACAGCGCAAACACCTGTCCGGCGAGGTCGCCCAGCTGCGACGAGAACGCCACGAAGTTGATGTTCACTGCCAGGAGGATCAGTTCCACCGACATCAGGATGACGATGATGTTCTTCCTGTTGAGGAAGATCCCGAACACGCCCAGCGTGAAAAGGATCGCCCCGACGGTCAGGTAGTGCCCGAGCCCGATGCCTGTTGCTGCCAGCATTTAGAGCCCCTGCCCCGATTTGACCTTGACCAGTTCCGTGCCTTCCGAGCGCTTGCGCCCGGTCTGGCGGAACACATCCTGCCGCTTGACGTTCGACTTGTGCCGCAGCGTCAGGACGATCGCGCCGATCATGGCGACCAGCAGCACGCCGGCAGCGCCCTGGAACAGGAAGACGTAGCGCGTGTAGAGCAACTGCCCGATGGCGCGGGTATTGTCGATCGCCGCATCCATCGGCACCGCGGCCACCGCCCCGCCATCGACCGGCAGCACAAAACTCCCCGCCACCAGCAGCAGCTCGAGCAAGAGGATCACGCCGACCACCACGCCCACCGGCGCGTATTGCAGCATGCCCTGGCGCAGCGAGGCGAAATCGACATCGAGCATCATGGTGACGAACAGGAACAGCACCGCGACCGCGCCGACATAGACGACGATCAGGATCAACGCCAGGAACTCGGCCCCGGCCAGCATGAACAGGCCGGCCGAATTGACGAACGCCAGGATCAGGAACAGCACCGAGTGCACGGGATTGCGCGCCGCGATCACCATCAGCGCCGAAGCGACGGTGATGACCGAGAACACATAAAAGAAGAACAGCGGCAGCGTCATCTCGATCCCTTACCGGTACGGCGCGTCGGCGGCGAGGTTGGCCGCGATCTCGCGCTCCCAACGGTCGCCATTGGCGAGCAGCTTCTCTTTCGAGAAATACAGCTCCTCGCGCGTTTCGGTCGCGAACTCGAAGTTCGGCCCTTCGACGATCGCGTCGACCGGGCAAGCTTCCTGGCAGAAGCCGCAATAGATGCACTTCACCATGTCGATGTCATAGCGCACCGTCCGGCGGGTACCGTCGTTCTGGCGCGGGCCGGCCTCGATGGTGATGGCCTGCGCTGGGCAGATCGCTTCGCAGAGCTTGCAGGCGATGCAGCGCTCTTCGCCGTTGGGATAGCGGCGCAGCGCGTGCTCGCCGCGGAAGCGTGGCGAATATGGGATCTTCTCGAACGGGTAGTTCACCGTCTTCTTGGGTGCGAAGAAGTACTTCATCGCGAGGAAGAAGGCGCCGACGAACTCACGCAGCAGCAGGCCGTTGAGGAACTGGGCGAAACGCATCAGACGGACCCTCCGTGCCAGCCCCAGCCGGTGAGCTGGAGAACCGCGGCGACGACGACCACCATGAGCAGCGAGATCGGCAGGAAAACCTTCCAGCCGATACGCATCAGCTGGTCATAGCGGTAGCGCGGCACGATCGCCTTGGCCATCGCGAACATGAAAAACACCAGGCAGAGCTTGAGGACGAACCAGACCACACCAGGGATCCAGGTGAACGGCGGCAGGTCGATCGGCGCCGCCCAGCCCCCGAGGAACAGGATCGTCGTCATGCAGCACATCAGGATGATGGCGATGTACTCGCCGAGCATGAACAGCAGGTACGGGGTCGAGGAGTACTCGACCATGTAGCCGGCCACCAGCTCGGATTCACCTTCCGGCAGGTCGAACGGCGGGCGGTTAGTTTCCGCCAGGGCCGAGACGTAGAAGATCACGAACATCGGGAACAGCGGCAGCCAGTACCAGTTCAGGACACTGAGCCACGGCACGCCGAGCATATGCGCGATGCCACCCGACTGCTGCGCCACCACGATATCGGTGAGGTTCAGCGAGCCGACCACCAGCAGCACCGTGATGATCACGAGGCCGATCGAGACTTCGTACGACACCATCTGCGCTGCCGAACGGAGCGCACCGAGGAAGGCGTACTTCGAGTTCGAAGCCCAGCCGCCCATGATGATGCCGTATACGCCCAGCGACGAGATGGCGAAGATGTAGAGGATGCCGACATTGATGTTGGCCAGTGCCCACCCCTTGTCGAAGGGGATCACGGCATAGGCCGAGAGCGCCAGGATGGAGGTCACCAGCGGCGCCAGGATGAACAGCACCTTGTCCGAACTTGCCGGAATTACAGGCTCTTTGAGGACGAACTTCAACAAGTCCGCGAAGCTCTGCAACAGCCCGAACGGGCCGACGACGTTGGGGCCGCGACGCTGTTGCACCGCCGCCCAGATCTTGCGGTCGGCGAGCAGGATATACGCGGTGAACAACAGCAGCGCGATGAGCAGCAGCAGCCCCTTGTAGATGAAGCCGACCTGTTCACCCCACCCGAAGATCGGGATACCGAGCAGGTAGTCCAGCGCTGAAACAACGAAATCCATCTGGGCCCCTTACTCTGCTGCCTGCCGGAGACCGGCCTGCAGCGCGGCGCATTCGCCCATCGTCGCGGACGACCGCGCGATCGGGTTGGTGAGGTAGAAGTCGGCAACCGGTGAGGTGAAGGTCGCGGACTTGGTCTTGATCGCGGCGCCGGCGAGCTTCTTCACATCGGCCAGCGAACCCTGGGCGATCTGGTCGAGCCGCGCCAGGTGCGGGAACTCGGCATAGATCGCGGCGCGCAACTGGCTGAGCGAGTTGAACGGCAGCGGCTGGCCGAGCACGGCGCTGAGCGCCCGGAAAATCGCCCAGTCTTCCTTCGCCTCGCCCGGCGGGAACACGGCGCGCTCGGCGAGCTGCACGCGACCCTCGGTGTTGACATAGGTGCCCGACTTCTCGGTGTAGGCGGCAGACGGCAGGATCACGTCGGCGCGGTGTGCGCCGGCATCGCCATGCGTGCCGACATAGACGACGAACGCTTTGCCCATCGCCGAGGTGTCGTACTCATCGGCACCGAGCAGGAACAGCACGTCGAGCTCGCCCTTGCCGGCAAGGCCGATCTGGTCGGCCGAACAGACGCCGCCGTCATGCGGCACGAAACCGATATCGAGGCCGCCGACGCGACCGGCGGCATTGTGCAGCAGCGCGAGGCCATTCCAGTCTTCCGCGGCGCCCGAGCCGGTGGCCAGCTTGGCCGCCATGGCGAGGACGTCACGGCCGATCTGCTTGGAATGCGCGGCGCCATGCGACACGGCGCCCTCGCCCACGATGATCAGCGGACGCACAGCCTTCGACAGGATCTCGCCGAAGCTGCCCTTGCGCGCCACGAGGTCGGCCAGCGCCGACAGCCCGTTGCCCAGGTACTCGTACTTGTAGGTGAGGTCCGCATTGTCGCCGATCACCGCGATCGGGGTATTCTTTGCACGCCAGGCCTTGCGGATGCGCGCGTTGACCAGCGCCGCTTCCTTGCGCGGGTTCGAGCCGATGATCAGGATCGCATCGGCCTCTTCGATGCCCGCAATGGTCGGGTTGAAGATATAGGCCGAGCGCGGCATCGATGGGTCGATCCCCGACATTGCCGGACGGCAATCGGTCATGCCCGAGCCGAGCGAGCTCATCAGCGCCTTGAGGGCATACATGTCCTCGACGGCCGCCAGGTCGCCGGCAATGGCGCCGACCTTGTTGCCGCCGCCCGAAGCTTTGATCGCCTTGGCGATGGCGGCAAACGCCTCATCCCACGACGCCGGCTTCAGCTTGCCGCCGGAGCGAACATAGGGGCGATCGAGGCGCTGGCTCTTGAGGCCATCCCAGATGAAGCGGGTCTTGTCCGAAATCCACTCTTCGTTGATCGCCTCGTTGACGCGCGGCAGGATGCGCATCACTTCGCGGCCACGGCTGTCGACGCGGATGTTGGAGCCGACCGCGTCCATCACGTCGATGGTCTCGGTCTTCACCAGCTCCCACGGACGCGCATGGAACGCGTAGGGCTTACTGGTGAGCGCACCCACCGGGCAGAGGTCGATGACGTTGCCCTGCAGCTCGCTGGTCAGCGCCTGCTCGAGATACGAGGTGATCTCGGCGTCTTCACCGCGGCCGAGCAGGCCCATCTCGGTGATGCCGGCAACCTCGGTGGTGAAACGGACGCAGCGCGTGCAGTGAATGCAACGGTTCATCTCGGTCTTCACCAGCGGCCCGAGATACTTGTCCTCGACGGCGCGCTTGTTCTCGGCGAAGCGGTTCTTGTCCACGCCATAGGCCATGGCCTGGTCCTGCAGGTCGCACTCGCCACCCTGGTCGCAGATCGGGCAATCCAGCGGGTGGTTGATGAGCAGGAATTCCATCACCCCTTCGCGGGCCTTCTTGACCATCGGGGTGTTGGTGAACATCTCCGGCGGCTCGCCGTTCGGGCCGGGACGCAGGTCCTTGACCGACATGGCGCAGCTGGCCTGCGGCTTGGGCGGGCCACCCTTCACCTCGACGAGGCACATGCGGCAATTGCCCGCCACCGACAGGCGCTCGTGGTAGCAGAAGCGCGGGATTTCCGCGCCGGCTGCTTCCGCGGCTTGCATCAGGGTGTAGTAATCGGGGACCTCGACGAGCGTACCGTCGACTTTGATGCTGGCCATTGGCCTTACTCCGCCGCGATCGAGGGCACGGCGCCCTCGCTGGTCGAGGACCAGGTGTATTGGTCGATCCGCGCCTCGATGACGTCGCGGAAGTTGCGGATCAGGCCCTGCACCGGCCAGGCCGCCGCATCGCCGAGCGCACAGATGGTGTGCCCTTCGATCTGCTTGGTCACATCGAACAGCATGTCGATTTCGCGCTTCTGGGCGCGGCCTTCGACCATGCGTTCCATGACACGCATCATCCAGCCGGTGCCTTCACGGCACGGCGTGCACTGGCCGCAGCTCTCATGCTTGAAGAACGCCTGGATGCGCCAGATCGCCTTGATGATGTCGGCCGACTTGTCGAGCACGATCATGCCGCCGGTGCCGAACGAGGACTTCTTCTCGCGCAGCCCGTCGAAATCCATGATCGCGGTGCGCATGTCTTCGCCGCGCACCACCGGGCAGGACGCGCCGCCGGGGATCACCGCGAGCAGGTTATCCCAGCCGCCGCGGATGCCGCCGCAATGCTTTTCGATCAGCTCTTCGAAGGTGCAGCCCATCGCATCCTCGAACACCGCCGGCTTGTTGACGTGGCCCGAGGCCATGAACAGCTTGGTACCGGTATTGTTGGGCCGGCCGATGCCGCCGAACCAGGCGCCGCCGCGGCGCAGGATCTCAGGCACCACGGCAATGGATTCGACGTTGTTCACCGTGGTCGGGTTGCCGTAGACGCCCATCGCCGCCGGGAACGGCGGCTTCAGGCGCGGCTGGCCCTTCTTGCCCTCGAGCGACTCCATCAGCGCGGTTTCTTCGCCGCAGATGTAGGCGCCGGCGCCGTGATGGACCACGATCTCGAAGTCCCAGCCATGCACGTTGTTCTTGCCGATCAGCTTGGCGTCATAGGCCTGCTGCACGGCGGCTTCGAAATTCTGCCGCTCGCGGATGAACTCGCCGCGGATGTAGACATAGGCGATGTGTGCGCCCATGGCGCGGCCGGCGAGCAGGCACCCTTCGATCAGGTGATGCGGGTCGTGGCGCAGGATCTCGCGGTCCTTGCAGGTGCCAGGCTCGGACTCGTCGGCATTGACGAGGAGCTGGCTCGGACGGCCGTCATTGACGCCTTCCTTGGGCATGAAGGTCCATTTGAGCGCAGTCGGGAAACCGGCGCCGCCACGGCCACGCAGGCCCGAACCCTTGACCTCGTTGACGATCCAGTCGCGACCGTTGTCGATGAACTTCTTGGTATCGACCCAGCCGCCACGCGCCCGGGCGCCTTCGAGGCCCCAGTCGCCAGTGCCGTAGAGATTGGTGAAGATGCGATCCTGGTCAGCGAGCATCAGCGCGGGTCCTTCCCGAACACCTTGCGATATTCCTCGACGCCGCCCTTAGCGAGCGCCTTGGCCTGCTTGATCCACTCATCGCGGGCCACCCGGCCCGGGAATGCGAGGTGATCTTCGAGCTTTGCGATATCGGCCTTCTTCAGCCCCGCCACCTGGGCCCAGGTGGTGATGCCGATGGCATTGAGCTTGCCCTCGAGCACCGGGCCGACGCCCGAGATCAGCTTGAGGTCATCCGGCGTGCCGGCAGGCGCCTGGAACAGTTTGGCGCCGCCATCCTCGCTCGGCGACACCGCGGTCGCCGGCGCGGGTGCGCGCTTGGCCTTGGTGTCGGTCTTACCGGCATCGATCTTGCCGGCCGGCGATTCCGCGCCGGTGGCCGTCTCGCGCATCGCCCTGTTGGGTGTGCCGTCGGCCTTGGCCGCCTTGTTGGCGGCCTTGCGCTCGGCTTCGGCGGTCGCCGTCGAGACCTTCTCGGGCGACGGCGACTTCAGGGCCGGCGCCGTCTCTTCCGTCGTGGTGTTCTTGCGTCCGGCAGCGGTCGGCGCAGCGGCGGCAGGAGCGGGCGCAGCGGCGGCGGGAGCCGCAGGAGCCGCGGCGCCCGGAGCAGTCGCGGGAGCGGCCGGCGGCGGCGGGAACGGCTTGTAGGTGCGCTTGGCGGTCGGCTTTTCGAGCAGCGTCGTCTGGCCACCCTCGGCAGCCGCGAACTGACGGGCGACCTGCGGGCCGGGCTTCACATCGCTGCCCTTGCCGGCGGCAAACTTGTCGAGGATCGCCTCAAAGCTCTCGACCGTCAGGTCTTCGTAGGTGTCGCTGCCCACCATCACCAGCGGCGCATTCACGCAGGCGCCAAGGCACTCAACCTCTTCCCAGCTGAGGGTACCCTCGGCATTGGTCTCGAACGGGTTGTGGTTGATGCGGCGCTCGCAGATATGGCGGATGTCCTCGGCGCCACGCAGCATGCACGGCGTCGTGCCGCACACCTGGATGTGGGCGCGGGTGCCGACCGGCTGCAGCAGGAACTGCGTGTAGAAGGTCGCGACTTCCAGCACCCGGATATAGGGCATCTCGAGCAGCTTGCCGACCGCTTCGATCGCGGCGCGGCTAACCCAACCCTGCTGCTCCTGGGCGCGGAACAGCACCGGAATCACGGCCGACTGCTGACGGCCCGGCGGATACTCCGCCATCTTCTTTTCGGCCCAGGCCTGGTTTTCCTTCGTGAAGGCGAAGGTAGTCGGCTGGACGGCCTCATCTGCTAAACGGCGGACGGACATTACCGATCGACCTCACCAAACACGATATCGAGCGAACCGAGGATAGCGGCGACGTCGGCCAGCATGTGTCCCCGGCAGAGGAAATCCATTGCCTGCAGGTGCGCAAAGCCCGGCGCGCGGATCTTGCAGCGGTATGGCTTGTTGGTGCCGTCGCTGACCAGGTAGACGCCGAACTCGCCCTTGGGCGCTTCGACTGCGGCATACACCTCACCGGCCGGCACCTTGTAGCCTTCGGTGTAAAGCTTGAAGTGATGGATCAGTGCTTCCATCGACTGCTTCATCTCGCCGCGCTTGGGCGGCACCACCTTGCCGTCGGTCGAGGCGACGGGCCCCTGCCCTTCGGGCGAATTCAACAGGTCGAGCACCTGCTTCATGATCCGGATCGACTGGCGCATCTCGTCCATGCGGACCAGGTAACGGTCGTAGCAATCACCGTTCTTGCCGATCGACACGTCGAACTCGAGCCGGTCGTAGCACTCATAGGGCTGCGACTTGCGCAGGTCCCAGGCATCGCCCGAGCCGCGCACCATCACGCCGGAAAAGCCCCACTTCCATGCATCTTCCGCCGACACCACGCCGATATCGGCGTTGCGCTGCATGTAGATGCGGTTGCCGGTGAGCAGTTTCTCGAGGTTGTCGAGCACCAGCAGGAACGGGTCGCAGAACGCGCCGATATCGTCGATCAGCGCCTGCGGCAGATCCTGGTGCACGCCACCCGGACGGAAATAGGCCGCATGCATGCGGCTGCCCGAGGCGCGCTCGTAGAAGATCATCAGCTTCTCGCGCTCGTCGAACCCCCATAGCGGCGGGGTCAGCGCGCCGACGTCCATCGCCTGCGTCGTGCAGTTGAGCATGTGCGACAACAGCCGGCCGATCTCGGCATAAAGCACGCGGATCAGCTGGCCACGCAGCGGCACTTCGATGCCGAGCAGCTTTTCGACTGCGAGGCAGAAGGCATGCTCCTGATTCATCGGCGCGACATAGTCGAGCCGGTCGAAATACGGCACGGCCTGCAGGTACGTCTTGGTCTCGATCAGCTTCTCGGTACCGCGATGCAGCAGCCCGATATGCGGATCGACGCGCTCGACCACTTCGCCGTCGAGCTCGAGGATGAGGCGGAGCACACCGTGGGCGGAGGGATGGATCGGCCCAAAGTTGATGGTGAAGTTTCTTACATCGACTTCGGACATCAGTTCTTCGCCTTCTCGTCGCCGGGCAGCACGTAATCCGTACCCTCCCACGGTGACAGATAATCGAACTGCCGGAATTCCTGCGGCAGCTTCACCGGCTCATAGACGACGCGCTTGCGCTCTTCGTCGTAGCGGACTTCGACGTAACCGGTGGTCGGGAAATCCTTGCGCAGCGGATAGCCGTCAAAGCCATAGTCGGTCAGCAGCCGGCGGAGGTCCGGGTGGCCGGTGAACAGGATGCCGAACAGATCGTAGGTCTCGCGCTCGAACCAGTCGGCACCCGGGAACAGGCCGGTGATCGACTGCACCGGCTGGGTGTCGTCGGTGGAGAGCTTCAGCCGCACGCGCAGGTTCTGCTTGGGGCTCAGGAGGTGGTAGACCACGTCGAAGCGCTCTGCGCGCTCCGGATAGTCCACCCCGCACACGTCGGTGATACCGGCAAACGCCTCGTGATCGTGCAGGAACGTCGCGACATCGATGATCGCGTCGCGCTGCACCGAGAGCGTCAGTTCGCCGTAAGCCAGCTTGTGGTCGATGATTTTTTCGCCGAGCGCGTTGCGAGCGCGTTCAGCGAGCGCCGCGAGCGGTGAAGGAATGGGGCCGTCAGTCATGGCCGGTCCTAACGTTCGATCGTGCCGGTGCGGCGGATTTTCTTCTGCAGCAACAGGATGCCGTAGAGCAGTGCCTCGGCGGTCGGCGGGCAGCCCGGAACATAGATGTCGACGGGCATGACGCGATCGCAGCCGCGCACCACAGAGTACGAATAGTGATAGTAGCCGCCGCCATTGGCGCAGCTGCCCATCGAGATGACGTAGCGCGGCTCCGGCATCTGGTCGTAGACCTTGCGCAGCGCCGGGGCCATCTTGTTGGTCAGCGTACCGGCGACGATCAGCACGTCCGCCTGGCGCGGCGAGGCGCGCGGCGCAGTGCCGAATCGCTCGATGTCGTAGCGCGGCATCGACATCTGGATCATTTCCACGGCGCAGCAGGCGAGGCCGGTCTGCATCCACATCAGCGAGCCGGTGCGTGCCCAGGTGATCAGCTGCGACGCTGTCGAAACCAGGAAGCCCTTGTCGGCGAGCTCGGCATTCACATCCGCCATGAACGGATCGTCGGCGCCGATCGGCTTGTTGGTGCGTGGGTCGATCAGGCCCTTGGGCTGCGGCGCGACCAGCGTCTGTTCACTCAATCCCATTCCAGCGCGCCCTTCTTCCATTCGTAGATGAAGCCGATAGTCAGCACGCCAAGGAAGATCATGACTGACCAGAAGCCGAACCAGCCGACATCACGGAACGCCACGGCCCAGGGGAACAGCAGCGCCACTTCGAGATCGAAGACGATGAACAGGATCGACACCAGGTAGAAGCGCACATCGAACTTCATGCGCGCATCGTCGAACGCTTCAAAACCCGCTTCAAACGCCGACACCTTCTCGGGGTCGGGCCGCTTGTAGGCAACGATGAAGGGGGCAACCATGAGGGCCAGGCCGATAACGGCAGCCAGACCGACGAATATGATGATCGGCAGGTAGTTGCTGAGCAACTCGTTCATTGTGCAGCCTAATGGTCGGGCCGGCTGGAGTGGCCGGCTCGCGCGGCCAGACGGGCAATTTTGGGCCCCTCAGACGACGCGACTTCGTGTGGCACGGGCTTAGCCCACGCCTTGCAGCGATTCAAGAAAAACTAATGTTGATCATTACGCTCAACTTAGTACGGAAAACTGGCTGAGACGCCCTGCCCGCAACGGTCTTCCGGCTATTGGTGCCGCGTGAGTGTTCCACTCATGGTTGAGGCCCCGCAAACGCAATGCTGCGCCCGGCTATGTGACCCTCGGATTCGCCTAGAAGTGGAACCGCGCGCCGAGGCTGAACTGGTCCTTGGGGTTGCCGCCCTCGAGGTCGAAGCCACGCAGGTATTCGGCATTCAACGAGATGTCGTCGGTGACGGCATACTCGAGGCCGCCGCCGGCAAGGAAGTCGCGCTCGCCGGTCCCGCTGAGTTCCATGCCATAGCCGGCCGAGGCATAGGCCAACAGGTCATCGGTCACCAGCACCCCGCCGCGACCGGTCACCTGGCCATAGGCCGTATCGATTGTGTCGCCGGTCAGCCCGTGCAGGGCCACCTCGCCACCAATGAGGAAGAAGTCGAGTTGCGCGTTTACGCCGGCAGCGATTCCCGCGCCAACCTCGGTGCCGCGAGCCGGGCTGGACTGCACCACGCCGTAGACCCCGGCGTAAAAGCCGCTCCAGTTGAATCCCGTGGCGACCGGTACCGCGACATCGCTCGAGCCCACTGGCACGGTGATCAGATCAGAAGCCGTCGCAGCGCCTGCCATGGCGGCCAGCAACGTTCCTGCAAACACCAGTCGCAATGGCACCAGCATGGCCGGTTTCTCCTGGATCGCCTCCAACAGTTCTAAATGCACGACACACATCCGCGGTTCCGTCAGGATTCGCGGAGACGTACATCTGAAATGTGGTGTGGCGGCGGCCATTGCAAGGACAGCCGCCCCCAAACCGTAACGAGCCGGCTACACGAGATCGTTCGGTGCACCTGGCTGGTTTTCTGGTTGGCAGGGGCATCAGACGCGCCCTCTTCGAGCATCGCCAACAATGACCGGCTTTGAGCTTCACGGTGGGGCTTTCGCCCGCAACCTTGCCTAACAGCGGGCATGAAAAAACCCGCCGATGTGGCGGGTTCGCTCTACTCGTCGATGCGCAGCGGCTAGCCGCCTCGAAGCGCCGAAGGCGCCTGGGCTCGCTGGAATGCCGGTTTCTTCACCGGGGCAGCGATCAGGCCTTCACGAATGGCGGTCTTGCGAGCGGCCTTGCGGCCCCGACGTACTGCCTCGGCGGCTTCACGAACCCGCTTTTCCGACGGCTTCTCGTAATAGCTGCGGAGTTTCATCTCCCGGAAGACACCCTCACGCTGCAAGCGCTTCTTGAGTACCTTGAGAGCCTGATCGACGTTATTGTCGCGAACGAGAACCTGCAAACATTGTCCTAACGTGGGGTGGCGGCTTCATGATTGAAGCCACTTCGAACGCCAATGCGTTCGCCGCGCTAATAGCATGCGTCAGCCTGAACATCACCCTCTGAGTTGGATGCGGCACTGAAGCGATCGCCGTCGACGCCTCGGCCAGCGTTCAGTCAGAACAAAACGGCATAGAAAGTGGGAACATGTCGGCGGGGGAAGTGAGAGCATCGCTCGAAGGCGATCAGCGCCACCCAAAGTTCATCACTGATGTGAAGGAAAAGGGTGGCGCGAGAGACGGGGCTCGAACCCGCGACCTCCGGCGTGACAGGCCGGCGCTCTAACCAACTGAGCTACTCCCGCAGCGCTTGCGAACAAGTCGTCCGCGCAACGTGGCGTCCGTTTAGAGGGCGTGCCGGAGAGTGTCAAGCGCCGAAACCGCGTCGCCGGCATACTTTCTTCCGGCTTTTCCACGTCTGCTTGCAAATGCCTTTGCGGACTGGCGTTTTCCGCCCGTTTACGCCCCGGCAGCGGCCGGCCGGATGTTGTGGTTGTGCCGGAACACGTTGTCGGGGTCCCACTTGGCCTTGAGCTCGCGCAACCGCGCGAGCTTTTTCTCGCCGAACGCCGCGTCGACGCGCTCCTGCCCCTCGTTGCCGATGTAATTGAGATAGACCCGCCCGGTCGACCACGGCTTCAGCACAGAGGCGATCTGTTTGACCCGCGCCGTGTTGGCGGCGTTGTCGGCGGGATTCGTCCAGCCGCAGATATAGTGCACGTTCCATGGCGCGGTGCGCATGCCGAAGGCCGTGGCCTCCTCATCGACGCGCGACGGGGCGCCGCCGCCGGGAACGAGGATGATCGCAGACTGCGGAGAAAGCGGCGTCAGGGCCAGTTTGGCGTAGGCGTCGATCGCTTCCTCCGGCAGCTCGTTGAGGAAATCCGCGGTCCAGTAGTTCTGCGCCCCGGGAAAGTTGCCGCCCATCTTCTGGAACTCGGTATAGGGCATCGGCTGCACCAGGTCGGCCGCCGGCGGCCCGAAGGCCCGGAACGGCGCCAGCACCCTGATTCCCTCCTCCACGTCGCCGGCATAGATCAGCTGCACGACGACGATCGGCTTGCCGCGCGCCGGCTCGGGAACGAACGGCGCATCCGGCGCGGTGGTGAAAACCATGCCGATGCCCACCTCGTCGGGCGCTGCCCGCATGAAATCGCGCATGTGGCGCAGTACCGCCGCCGCCATCGGAGCGGGGTAGAGCAGCACGCCGGCGAGGACGATCGGGCCCAGCCGGTGCAGCCGGAAATGAAAGGCAGTGACGATACCGAAATTGCCGCCGCCGCCGCGCAGGCCCCAGAACAGATCCGGGTTCTCGGTTTCGGACGCAATGACCTTGCGGCCGTCGGCGGTAACCAATTCGGCCGAGATCAGGTTGTCGCAGACATAGCCGAACTTGCGTTCGAGCCAGCCACTGCCGCTGCCCAGCGACAGCCCGGCCACCCCGGTCGTTGGGTTACGGCCACCGGTGAGCGCCAGGCCGTGCCGCGCCGTCGCCGCGTCGAATTCGCCCCAGTTGAGGCCGGCCTCGGCCCGGCAGGTCTGGCCCGCCGGATCGATGCGGATATCCTTCATGCCGCGCAGGTCGATGCAGACGCCATCGTCGCAGACGGCCGAGCCGGTGACCGCGTGGCCACCGCCGAACACCGAAACCGGCAATCCCTCGCGACGCGCCAGGGCGAGCGCCAGCACCACATCGTCGGCGCTGTTGCAGCGCGCGATCAGCGCCGGCCGGCGATCGATCATGCCGTTATAGACGCGGCGCGCCTCGTCGTAACCGGCATGGTGTGGGTGGATCAGAGTGCCCGCGAAACCGGGCAGATCAAAGCGGCCTACCTCGGCAATCGACATCGAGCCCTCCCCGGCCTCAGTCCGACGAACCGTCAGCGTAGCGGCACTACTCTATAGGGGGAATTTGCCGGGGCACAGCGAGATTCAGCGGCACGGGTTGACGGCCTGCGGCCGAGACCCTAGTTAGTGCGCCTTCGTCGCTCCCCTGCGTCGCCAATAGGCGACCCCAGGAGTAGCTGACGGGCGGTTAGCTCAGTTGGTAGAGCATCTCGTTTACACCGAGAGGGTCGGCGGTTCGAGACCGTCACCGCCCACCATTTCTCCAAAGCCCACGCGCCTGCTGTCATCGCGGCGAGACCGGGCCCCCTGCCCCCAAAAACAAATGGCCCCGGCGACGAGCGCACGGGGCCATGTGGTCTGTCGACCGGAACGCGATCTTAGTTGATCGCGTCCTTGAGGCCCTTGCCGGGCTTGAACTTGGCCTGGTTAGAAGCCGGGATCTTGATCTCCGCGCCCGTTGCCGGGTTGCGGCCGATCGAGGCCTTGCGCTTGGAAACGGCGAACGTACCAAAGCCGACGAGACGGACTTCTTCGCCCTTCTTCAGCGACGCGGTGACGGCGTCGAACACAGCATCGACAGCCAGTGCAGCGTCGGCCTTGGTCAGGCCCGCCTTGTCGGCGACGACGCCGATCAGATCGTTCTTGTTAGACATAGCGTTTCCTCACTGTGGGATGCCCGCCCTGTGGAGGCGAACCAAAACGCCGTGACCCTTCTTCGATTCTGCTCGGAACGCAAGGAAATCCGGGCTTTTCCGCAGGCGAGGCACAGCAATTCTGTTAATGAAGCGTCAATTCTGGCTCAACTTTGTCAGCCGTCGGGCGTCACTGTGGCAACGCGCGTCCGGCGGATGCCCAAAAGCAGCGGCAACGCCAGCAAATACACGGCTCCCCCGACGATCCAGATCAGCCCCGGCCAGGTCGGTTTGAGGGCAAAATACACCGCCGAGAAGAAGATCGGACCGAACACCGCCGAGAGGCTGACAAGGCTCGCCAGCACGCCCTGGAGCTTGCCCTGATTGTCGCCATCAACCTGCTGCGTGGTGAGCGACTGCAGCGCCGGCATGCCGATGCCGCCGAGCGCGAACAGCGGCGCCAGCGCGAACAGGATCCAGCCCTGCGCCGCAAAGCCCAGGATCAACAGCGCCGTCAGCTCGCACGCCATCCCCAGGACCATGGCCCAGCGCTCGCCCAGCCGCGCCGCCGCAGGGCCGGTCAGCAGCGCCTGTGCTCCGGCATGGAACAGCCCGAACGCGCCGAGCGACAGCCCGATCATCAGCCCGTTCCACTGGAACATGTCCTGGCCGAACAGCGCCCAGATCGTGCCGTACATGGTGCCGACGAAGTTCATGATGACGAAGATCGCCATCAGCGGCAGCAGCGCGGTGAAGCTGAAAGCCCAGCCGAGCGGCCGGAACGGGTTGAGCGTCGCGAAATCGAACTTGGCGCTGGCATCGCCCGGCCGTGATTCCGGCAGGACGAACAGCGCCAGCGCGAAGTTGACCGCGTTGAGCCCGGCCGCCACCAGGAACGGCGCCCGCACCCAGATGTCGCCCAGGATGCCGCCGATCACCGGCCCGATGATGAAGCCGATGCCGAACATGGCGTGGAAATAGCCGAAGCGCTTGGCGCGCTCCTCCTCGGCCGAGATGTCGGTGATGTAGGCGGTGGCGACCGCCATGTTGGCGCTGGTGATGCCGGCGATGGCGCGGCCCAGCACCAGCATCCAGAGCTCGGGCGCGAACGCCATCACGAGATAGTCGATCGCCGCGCCGGCCAGCGACACCAGCAGTACCGGGCGACGGCCATAACGGTCGCTGAGCACCCCCAGCACCGGCGAGAACAGGAATTGCATCGCCGAATAGAGCGCCAGCATGATGCCGATGATCATCGTCACTTCGCCGGTATGGGTGACGTCCTCGAGCAGGCGCGGCAGAATCGGGAAAATCAGCCCGATGCCGACCGCATCGAGCGTCACCGCGGCCAGAATGATGATCAGTGCCTTGTTCAATTCAGGGCCCTCCAGCCGGCTGACACGCGGGGCGTGTTCTATATTCGTTCTCGTTTGGCGGTGCAAACGAAATGCCAGTAGCGCTTTCAGGAAAAGTTGCAGACCTTCCGTTTCGAAAGCGCGAAAGACCCCTACGTGGTGATCACGCGGGCGTTACACCAGAGCGAGAGTGCGTGAATGACAGGAGGCAAACTGGCGAGGGACGAACAGCTAGTCGGCTGCTCCGTGTGCATCGATCACCCAGCTGCGGCCGTTGCTCGGATCGAACGCCAGCGTCATCTGCAGCAGCACGGGCAGGCCAATCAGCGGCCGCCCGGCCTTGAAGAACCGGACCACCGGGTTGTTCAGGGTGACCGGTCCGATCTTGATGTCGCCAGTGACCTGCCCCTCGTAGACCGGCTGACTGCCGGACGCCGAAACCACCTTGCCGATCTCCTTCAGCGTGCCGCCGACGCCGAGCTCGTCGGCCAGATCCAGCGGCAGCACGAGCGTCGAATCATTACCGCTGTCCAGTATCGCGTCGACCGTTCCGCTCGGCAGCACGATGGGTATGGACGGCAAACCAGCAGCGCCGTCGCCGAGATACGGCATGCCGGGGCCCTGCATCGACGCGATTGCAGTTCCCGGCAGGATGCGCAATTCGGCGTTCCGCAAATCCAGCAGCACCAGCTTTCCGGGAAAGCTGTTGGGCCCGAAGATGCCGACCTCGTCGGTGCTGCGGTAATCGAAGACATTGGCCGGTGCGTCGGCAATCGGCGCGCCGCCAAGCCGCACGCCGACCAGGTGCGTCTGGTAGCCCGGCACGGGAATGCCGGTGTTGCCGTCTATCGACGTCGATGGACCGATGTGCGGCAGCTCGAACGGCTCTGCGTAGACCGTGTCCAGGATGTTGTCATTGGTCCCCGTATCGAAGACCACCGGCGCCGGCGGATGATATCCGATCCGCATCATCACCAGCGGACGCTTGGAGGACAGATAGACCGGAATAACCGCTTCCGCTTGGAGCGGCCTCCGGGCGAGCGCATCGCCCGCCCAGGCGGCGCAGAGCGCCAGACCTCCAACGATCGCTCCCGCGGCGACCAGGCAAGTCAGCGATCGTCTGGTGAAGGTCATCTGGCCGGTGTCCTCGGTTAGCGCTGCCTGCCCAATCGGCGCAGCGAGGCAAAGCAGATATCGGTTGCCGGATGATTGCGAAGCGCCCCGGGAGGCCGGCCGCCGGAAATATGGTGGGAGCCTTGAGCTGGGTATGGAAACGGCGCCCCAGAGGGCGCCGCTTGTTGTTCCCGCGCCAGGCCCGGCGGTCAGTTCACGGCGATGAAGGTGCCATCCGCCTTGAAATAGCAGTTGAAGAACGTCGTACCACCCGAGCCGTCGAACCAGCCCTGCGAGACGTAGAGCTTGCCGCTCTTGAACGCGGCGTTGGTGGTGATGTCCTGCGGGCGCACCCCGAACTGCGCCGAGGCTTCGCCCGTGCAGTAGCGCGGCATCATCGCCACCGGCACGCCGTCATCGGAGCTGACCGGCGGCTGGCCGGCCGGCGGTGGGGTCACCGGGCGCGACGGGCTCGGGGCGCGGGTCGACTCGTGCAGGTACTTGCCCGAGACCCAGCCATTGAGACCGGTCTGATCTTCGACGCGGCACCAGCGGGTAGAGCCGTTCATCTTGCAGCCGAGGTTGCGGATCACGTCGCCCTCGTCGAGCACACCCAGCACCGACGCCCCGGAGGCGGCCGAGGCGCGCACATTCAGCGTGTCACCGCGCGCGAGGCCATGCACCTGCCAGAAGTCCGGGCCGCCGGCGAGGCCATCGACAAAGTCGGGAGCAGGCTTGCTGGGCGCCGACTTGCTCGGCGCCTGCGCGGCCGCCTTGCCCTCGACGGCGATGCTGAGCTCGTAATTCGCTGTCTCGCCCCGGCGCGCCGCATTGCGCATCAGGTAGACGTCGATCTTGTAGTCACCGCTCGACGGGATGACGAACGAAGTGCTGTTGCCCGAGGTCGAGCCAATGAACAGCGCCGCGGACGCGCCGGGCGCCGTGATGTTGAAATAGTTGCTGGTATTGTCGGTATCTAGCTCGACGCTCATCCGCTGCCCGGCACTCACACCCACAATGTAGCTCACGCCCTCGTAGCCGGTGATGCTGTCATCGATCGACGTGCTGCTCGCGCCGCGTTTGAACTTTACCGTTTCCGTCCGCGTATCCAAGGCGAATGACAGTCCCGCCAGCGAGACGACGGCTGCCAATAACGTCGCTATCCCCAAAACCCACTTGCTTCGCATTCGCTTCTCCAGCGCTGTCCAACCGGAGCTAGTCGGACGTCCGTGAAGATTTCGTGGCAAACTACCTGGACCTCGCCCTAACTCTGCGGCGCACAAACGAAAACGGCGCCCGAGGGCGCCGTTTCCAACTTCATCGATCAAAGACCGGCTCAGTGCGGCAGGCTCGCGCCGCTCTCGTCGCCGTCGACCGAGCTCTCGACTACCGGCACCGCGGCCGGCTTGTCGTCGTCATACTTCCACTCGATCGGCTCGGGCTGCCGGATCAAGGCGCGGCTCAGCACTTCGTCCATCCGGCTCACCGGGATGATCTCCATGCCCTCGGTCACGTTCTTCGGGATCTCCTTGAGATCCCTGGTGTTCTCCTCGGGGATGAGGACGGTCTTGATGCCCGAGCGGAGCGCTGCAAGGAGCTTTTCCTTGAGCCCGCCAATGGGCAGGACACGGCCCCGTAGAGTCACTTCGCCGGTCATGGCGATGTCATGCCGCACCGGAATGCCGGTCATCAGCGAGACGATCGTCGTGGCCATGCCGATGCCGGCCGACGGGCCATCCTTCGGCGTCGCGCCTTCCGGCAGGTGCAGGTGGATGTCGCGCGTGTCGAACAGCGGCGGCTTGATGCCGAGCTCGGCGGCCCGCGAACGCACGTAACCGGACGCGGCAGTGATGGATTCCTTCATCACTTCCTTGAGGTTGCCGGTCACCGTCATGCGGCCCTTGCCATGCGTCATAATGCCTTCGATCGTCAGAATCTCGCCACCGACCGAAGTCCAGGCAAGCCCCGTCACCACGCCGACCTGCGGCTCGGCGTCGATCTTGTCGTTCCGGAAGAACGCCGGCCCGAGATATTCCTCGAGCAGCTCCGGGGTGACGACGACCTTGGTCGACTTCTTGACCAGAATGTCGCGCACGGCCTTGCGCATCAGCTTCGAGAGCTCACGCTTCAGGTTACGCACGCCGGCTTCCCGGGTGTAGTTGCGGACCACAGCCATCAGCTGGTCATCGTCGATGACGAACTCCTTGGGCTGCAGGCCGTTCTCCTTCAGCGTCTCCGGGATCAGGTGACGCCGCGCGATCTCGAACTTCTCCTCTTCGGTGTAGCCCGACAGGCGAATGATCTCCATGCGGTCCATCAGCGGGCCGGGGATGTTGAGCGTGTTCGAGGTGGTGACGAACATCACGTCCGAGAGGTCGAAGTCGACCTCGAGGTAGTGGTCGGCGAACGTGTTGTTCTGCTCCGGATCGAGCACTTCGAGCAGCGCCGACGACGGGTCGCCACGGAAGTCCTGGCCCATCTTGTCGATCTCGTCGAGCAGGAACAGCGGATTGTTCTTGCCCGCCTTCTTGAGCGACTGGATCACCTTGCCTGGCATGGAGCCGATATAGGTCCGGCGGTGGCCGCGGATCTCGGCCTCGTCACGGACGCCACCGAGCGCCATGCGCACGAACTCACGGCCGGTCGCCTTGGCGATCGACTTGCCCAGCGAGGTCTTGCCGACGCCCGGAGGGCCGACGAGGCAGAGGATCGGGCCCTTGAGCTTGCCGGTGCGCGACTGCACCGCGAGGTACTCGAGGATACGCTCCTTGACCTTCTCGAGGCCATAGTGATCCTCGTCCAGCACCTGCTCGGCGTAGACCAGGTCGCGCTTGACCTTGCTCTTCTTGCCCCACGGCAGCGTCAGCAGCCAGTCGAGATAGTTGCGCACGACCGTCGCTTCGGCCGACATCGGGCTCATGGTCTTGAGCTTCTTCAGCTCGCCATCGGCCTTGATCCGGGCTTCCTTCGACAGTTTGGTCTTCTTGATCTTCTCTTCGAGCTCGGTCAGCTCGTTCGAGCCTTCCTCGCCATCACCCAGCTCGCGCTGGATCGCCTTCATCTGCTCGTTGAGATAGTACTCGCGCTGCGTCTTCTCCATCTGCCGCTTGACGCGGGAACGGATGCGCTTTTCGACCTGCAGAACGCCGATCTCGCCTTCCATCAGGCCGAGAATCTTCTGCAACCGCTCGGCCACCGAAACGGTGCCCAGCAGCTCTTCCTTCTGCTCGATCTTGATCACCAGGTGGCTGGCGATGGTGTCGGCGAGCTTACTATGATTGGTGATCTGGCTGACGGCGTTGACCACCTCGGCCGAGATCTTCTTGTTGAGCTTGACGTAGTTCTCGAACTCGGACTGGGCGGAACGCGCCAGCGCTTCGAGTTCGGTCTCGTCTTCCTCCGGTTCCGGCAGCGTCGTCGCTTCGGCTTCGAAGTAGTCGACGGTCTGCAGGTACTGATCGATCTTCGCGCGGCGCAAGCCCTCGACCAGCACCTTGACGGTGCCGTCGGGCAGCTTCAGCAGCTGCAGCACCGAGGCGATGGTGCCGGTGGCATAAATCTCATCAGGCGACGGATCGTCATCCTGGGCATTCTTCTGGGTGACGACGAGAATGTGCTTGTCGTCGCGCATCACTTCTTCGAGCGCCTTCACCGACTTTTCGCGGCCGACGAACAGCGGCACGATCATGCCCGGAAAGACAACGATATCGCGTAGCGGCAGCACGGGGTAAACCCGATCGCGATCGAATCCGGCGCCGCCTTGGGTAACGTCCGACATATTTGGTCCTTTCCTGGGCGCAGGGCTCGTTTCGGGAGGATGGGCGAGCCCGCGCCCGTCTAGCAATCGGGCCGGTCCCCACGATGGGCGGCGAGCCTGATTCTGCTGATTAAATAGGGCGCCCGCGGCAAAGGGCAAGTCAACCTACCCGTAATGACGGGTATGCCCGCAATGCGGCACTACTGTGTGCTGCGGCTGCATCAGCCCGAGGCGCCGACGGGCGGCCCCACATAGCGGGCGCGCGGGCGGATCAGCTGGCCGCTCGCCACCTGTTCGAGCATGTGCGCCAGCCACCCCACAGTGCGGGCCAAGGCAAAGATAGTAGCCGGCGCGTGCGGCGGCAAGTCATGGGCGGCGCTCAGCGCGGCCAGCGCAAAATCCACATTGGGCCGATCGCCCAGCAGCTCCTCGGCGACCCGCGCAAGCCTGCGGAACGCCGCGGGCACCTCGATCGCCGCCAGCAGCGCTTCGGCGCGGATGTCACCCCGCGGATAAAGCCGATGCGCGAACCCGGGGATCACCCGCCCTTCCCCCAGCCACTCGCGCAAACCGTCGCCCGGTCGGTCGGCATGCGGGCCGATATCGAGCGCCAGCGCCAGCACCGCCGCTGCGGCTGTGCCGTGGCGCGGACCGGTGAAGGTGGCGAGCCCGGCCAGCGCGCCGGCCCACAGCGAGGCCCCCGTAGAAACCGCGACCCGCGCGGCGAAGGTCGAAGCGTTGAGTTCGTGATCAGCCAGGAGCACCATCGCGCGCCGGAGCACATCGGCTGCGCCGGGGCGTCCCAGACTATCAGCCAGGCGAACGTGCAACGAACCGGCGCCGGCCCCCAGCATCGCGTCCGCGACGCACCCGAGCACGCTCGCCGCCTCGCCGCGCAACTGCCATGGCCCCAGGCCCGAGCTCGGAGCGCCCCCGGCAGCACGCTCCGCCAGCGCCGCGAAAGCCGCAGCCATCGGTGGCGCGGTGACGGGCCCCCGCCCGCTTGCCGGCAAACTCCATGTCCCGTCCCACAACAGCGTAGCCACGTCCTCGAGCGTCGCCGTGGTCGCCAGTTCGATCGCGTCCACGCCACGATAGTAGAGCCGCCCGCTGCTCACGGTGGAGATGGCCGACGGCAGCACCGGATCGCCCCAGCTGATCGCCTCCGAGGCCACCGCAGCAGAACTCCGCCGGCCGCGAGCCCGGGCGGCCAGCCGGTCCACGTCTTCCTCGCGATAGAGGCTCCGCCGCGTATCCGCCGGATCAGGCTTTGCCCGGATGCGGCCCCGGCTGACGCTCGCATAGAGCGACTGCGGCTTGGAGCCGAGCCGTGTCAGAGCTTCCGCTGCGCTGAGCCACATGTTGACCTCGAACATTGATCAATATGATCAAGATTGACGTCAATGTTAGCGCGCCTACCTTCCGTTGCAAACAGCCAAGGAGGCTCAGATGAGCAATGGACTCGAAGACGTCGTCGCCGCACAAACCATCCTCTCGGATGTGGATGGGCTGGCGGGTCGGCTGATCATCCGTGGCCAGCCGCTCGACGCGCTGACCGGACACGTAAGCTACGAGCAGGTGCTGGCGCTGCTCTGGGATGGCTTCTTTGTCGACGTGCCGCGCGATCTGGCCACGCCGCTGGCGGACGCCAGGGCTGCCGTGTACGGCACCGTCGAGCGCGAACAGTCGCTGTTGGCCGAACTGCCGGTCTACGATGGTGTCCGGGCGCTGATGGCGCGGCTTCCGGACGGCACGGATCTCGAAACGGCGCTACTGCTGACCGCGGCTCCTGCGGTCGCCTTGCCGGCAGCGATCCGGCTGCAGGCGGGCAAGAGCCCGCGCGCTCCGCAGCCCGGCCTCGGGCACGCCGCCGATATGCTGAGCATGCTCGGCGACAGGCCGGCCGATCCAGCTGCCGCAGCGGCACTCGACAGCTATCTCGTCACCGTGGTCGACCACGGGCTCAACGCCTCGACCTTCGCGGCTCGCGTGGTGGCCTCGACCCTCGCCGGTCTCAACTCATCGGCGCTGGCGGCTTTGGGTGCGCTGAAGGGTCCGCGGCACGGCGGCGCGCTCGGCCCCGTCCTCGATATGCTCGACGCCATCGGCACCGCCGACAAGGCCGCGGCCTGGATCGAGAACGAGCTGGCGAATGGCCGGCGCCTGATGGGCTTCGGTCACCGCATCTACCGGGTGCGCGACCCCCGCGCCGATGTGCTGAAGGCGGCGCTGGAACGGCTGACCCGGTCCGGCGCAGTCGATACCGCCCGCGTCGAACTGGCCCAGCACGTCGAGGCGGTGGCGCTGGCGGCGCTCAAACGCCACAAGCCCGACCGGGTGCTCGCCACCAATGTCGAGTTCTACCCTGCGCTGCTGCTCGAAACGCTGGGCTTTCCCCGCTCGGCCTTCACCGCGATCTTTGCGGCCAGCCGCATCGGCGGCTGGATCGCCCATGCCAGGGAAGAAGCGGCGAACGGCCGGCTGATCCGGCCGAAATCGCTCTATGTGGGGCCGGTGCCGAGGGTGGCGGCGTAGTCCGTCGCTTCTTGACGCCGGTGTGAGTTGACCCCACCCCTGCCCCCTCCCCCTCTAGGGGACGCGGTAGCGCCCCGGAAAGGGGAGGGAGACCAAAACACAGGCTTCTCGGTAAACGTCTCCCTCCCCTTGTTTAGGGGGAGGGATCAAGGGTGGGGGTCAGCCACACCAGGGTCGGCTGTGCTTGTGCTAAGCCGCTACCTTCGGCGGCAGGTGCTGCCCCGGGGTCGACACCGAGATGGCTTCCTCTTCCGGCGTCATATCGGCCGGCACGTCCGCGAATAGCGGGGTCGAGAGGTAGCGCTCGCCGGTATCGGGCAGCATCGCCAGAATGGTCGAGCCGTCGGGAGCCGTCTCGGCCACCTTCAGCGCCGCCGCGAAGGTGGCGCCGGCGGTGATGCCGACGAAGATGCCTTCCTTCTGCGCCAGCTGCATCGACTGCTTCATCGCATCGGGGCCGGCGATGGTCAGCACCTGGTCGATCAACTTCTCGGTGACCGCCTCATTGGTGATCCACGGGATGAAGTCCGGGCTCCAGCCCTGGAACGGATGCGGCTTCCACGCCGAATGGCTGCCGGTCGCGGCATGGTCGGCGCGACGCTCCTGGCCTTCACCGCTGGTCAGCATCGGCGCGCCCTCGGGCTCGGCAACGATGATCTTGGTGTTCGGCATCTTGTCGCGGAGCACCCGGCCGACGCCGGTGAGCGTGCCGCCAGTGCCAAAGCCGGTGACCCAGTAGTCGAGCTTCTCGTCGGCGAAATCGCGCACGATCTCCTGTGCGGTGGTCCGCGAGTGCATGTCGGGGTTGGCTTCATTCTCGAACTGGCGGGTCTGGAACCAGCCATTCGCCTCGGCCAGGGCCTCCGCCTTGCGGATCATGCCGTTGGCCCGCTCGGCCGCCGGAGTCAGCACCACCTTGGCGCCGAGGAACCGCATCAGCTTACGCCGTTCGACCGAAAAGCTCTCGGCCATGGTGACGACCAGCGGATAGCCCTTGGCCGCGCAAACCATCGCCAGCCCGATGCCGGTATTGCCTGAGGTGGCCTCGATCACCGTCTGGCCCGGTTTCAGCGCGCCGGACTTCTCAGCCGCCTCGATCACACCGAGCGCCAGGCGGTCTTTCACCGACCCAAGCGGGTTGAACGCCTCGACCTTGACGTACAGCTTGACGTTTTTCGGGCCCAGTTTGTTGATCCGGACAACCGGCGTGTTGCCGATGGTCCCCAGAATATCCTTGAATTTCATGGTTCTTCCTCTTGGTGCCCCACTCAACCAAGAGACTACGCTTCAGCCTCGGGAGCGACAAGTGAACCTATGGTACGGAATTCAGCAGCCGACCGCCGCGAGGGGCGCTGGCGCTGGGCACCCCTCCCCCTTGAGGGTGTTCAGACCGGAGACAAGGTGGACGGGTGTTCGGAGACATGGTGGACAGTTTGGGCTGTGTTGTCTCGCAGGTCGATCTGAGCGATGCGATGGCGTCGTTGTTCAGACCGGAGACAAGGTGGACGGGTGTTCGGAGACATGGTGGACAGTTTGGGCTGTGTTGTCTCGCAGGTCGATCTGAGCGATGCGATGGCGTCGATAGCAGATGTCGAAGAGGCCGTCGGTGTCGGTGGCACGTAGGGCGAGGGCACGTCCGGCGAAGGCGGTTGGGGCTTTGAGGATGCGTCCCCTGAAGCTGAAGCGGCCGTTCTGGTCGAGCTTGCGGACGTGGTCTTGCGACTCGTACTGGGGTGGCGTGATGGCCTCGGGCATCGACCTGGAGCTCATGGTGTAGCGCGCTGCCGGCGTGTCGAGCCTGAGCGCCTCGTGCGGCCGTTTGGTGTTGTAGACCGAGCGCCAGGCATCGAAGGCGGCCTGCGCCTCGTCGATGCTCTTGAGGTTATGAGCATCGAGCACCTCGGCCTTGAGGGTGCGGTGGAAGCGCTCCTCCTTGCCCTGGGTCTGGGGATGATAGGGCCGGCCGTGTACCAGGCCAATGCCTAGGTCCATCAGCCACACGCCCAGCCGGGTATACTGACCCTGGCCGGCTGTGCCCCAGGGCGGGCCGTTGTCGGCCAACATCCGCCAGGGCAGGCCATAGTGCTGGAACACCGCTGTGAGCCGGGTCTTGACCGTCTCTGCCGTCTCATCGGTGCATGCCTCCAGCTCGAGCGCATAGCGCGAGTGGTCGTCCAGCACCGTCAGCGGATGGCAGCGGCCTGTCTCCAACTCGACCCAGCCCTTGAAGTCCATCTGCCATAGATCATTGGGGGAGGCATGCTCGAAGCGCGTGAAGGCTCGCCGCTCTCCCGCTCCCGGCCCGTCCAGTTCCCCATGCCGGCGCAGGATCGCGGTGATCGTCGAGGCCGCCGGTACCGGCGCTACCCCATCGTTCTCCAGCACCCGGCGGATCTTGCGGCCACCCCATGCCCGGTGCTCGCTGCGCACCTGCAGCACCTTGTCCTCTAGCTCAGTGGACGTACGAGACGGACTGCTCAACGGCCGGCGTGAGCGATCCACCAAGCCGGCCATACCCGCTACACCATACACCGCCAGCCACTTGTAGCCGGTCGTCGGACTAACCCCGAACCGTCGGCACAACTCCCGCACGTTCGCACCCGACCCACTCGCCAGACGACAGAACTCTTCCCGTTCGGACTGCACTGAACGATCCGAAAATGGCATGCCGGCCTCCCCGCCCTTCATGCCAAATCCGTCCACCATGTCTCCGAACACCCGTCCACCATCTCCCCGGTCTATACAGAGGGGAGGGGCTGGGGGTGGGGGTGGTGAGGCGGGCACGGTGCCGACTTCACCACCCCCC
>NZ_LMEA01000008.1 GCF_001425235.1 Devosia sp. Root413D1
GGTGAGGGGGTCGGCAAGACTCGCCGGCTTGGGCTCCCCCCTCCACCGCCTTCGGCGGTCCCCCTCCCCCGCCACGCGGGGGAGGATCACGGAGAGGCCGGTGCGTGTCCCGACTGAGGGTCACGCAATCACCTGCACAGCTTGCCCGAGCACGTCCCACTTAGGCTCGATCCCCAGCCCGGGCGCATCGCTCGCCGTCATGAACCCGTTCACCCGCTTCGGCGCTCCATCGGCGATCGACACGGTGACGTAGGAGTTGAAGTCGGTCGCGGTGAAGCAGAATTTCTGCGGCGTCGAGCGGGCGAGATGCGCGATGGTGGCGGTGACGATGTCGCCGCCCCAGGTGTCCTCGATGGTCATCGGGATGCCCGAGGCGACGCAGAGGTCGCGCATCTGCCGCGCCTTGGTGAGGCCGCCGACCTTGCTGATCTTCAGGTTGATGACGTCGAAGGCGTCTTCGGAAATCCCCTTCACCAGATCACCGACCGTGCCGATATTCTCGTCGAGGACGAAGGGCAGGCTGGTGCGGCGGCGGATCGAGACGCTCTCTTCGTAGCTCATGCAGGGCTGCTCGATATAGACATCGAGATCACGGACGGCGTTCACCACCCGCGCCGCGTCGGCCATGGTCCAGCCGGTATTGGCATCGGCGACGAGGATGTCGGTCTCGGCGAGGATTTCGCGACAGGCCCGGACGCGCCGGATGTCGTCATTGGCATCGCCGCCGACCTTGAGCTGGAACTTGGTGTAGCCCTCGGCGCGATAGCCGGCGATCTTCTCGGCCATGACCGCCGAGTCTTCCTGGCTGATCGCCCGGTAGAGCGCGATTCTTTCCTGCTCGGCCCCGCCCAACAGCTTATAGACCGGCAGCCCCGCAACCTTCCCCAGAATGTCCCAGCAGGCGATGTCGATCGGCGCCTTCACATAGGGGTGGCCGCGCAGCACCGCATCCATGTGATGGTTGAGCGGCCACAGGTCGGTCGGGTCATGCCCGATCAGCTTGGGGCCGATCTCCGCGATGCCCGCCCGCACCCCCTTGGCGTAAGAGGGGAGGTACGCCGAGCCGAGAGGGCAGCATTCGGCATAGCCGGTAATCCCCGCATCGGTCTCGACCGCCACCACGGTCGAGTCGAACACCTCCATGAAGTTGCCGCCGCTCCAGTTGTAGCGGCCTTCGCGCAGCGGCAGATCGACCTGGTAGACCTTGATAGCGGTGATTTTCATGTGTGGAGTTCCTGACGAGAGGCTGCTCGGTTCACCGGGTCATTCCCGCGAAAGCGGGAATCTCCGTTTGCGTGGCACGATCGTGAAACAGAGGTTCCCGCTTTCGCGGGAATGACTCCGTGGCTGGGGCGAGCAAAAGCGCCATCGCTCACACCAGTGAGAAGCCGTGGGCGAAGGGGTCGCGGTCGTCGATATAGATGGCGTTGAGGCCGGTCTGGCGGGCCCAGCCGGCGATCGAGGGGACGATCCCGTCATAGTTGCCCACCTTCACCGCGCGCTCGACCCGGCCGTTGAATACCGAGCCGATGATCGACTCGTGGTTGAAGGCATCGCCGACCTTGAGCTTGCCGCGGCCATACCACTGCGCCATGCGCGCCGAGGTGCCGGTGCCGCAGGGCGAGCGGTCGATCGCCTTGTCGCCGTAGAACACGGCGTTGCGGGCGGTGTTGGCGGCATTGGTCGGCTTGCCGGTCCACAGGATGTGGGTGCAGCCGCGAATGTTCTCGTTCTCGGGATGGATGAACTCATAGCGCTCGTTCATCGCCGTGCGCAGCGCCGGGCTCCAGCGCAGCAGGTCGCCCACCGAGACGTCGGCGATGTCGGAGAAATTCTCCTGGGCGTCGACGATGCAGTAGAAATTGCCGCCATAGGCCACGTCGACCTTGAGCTTACCCAGCCCCGGCGCATCGATCTCGAGGTCGGTGGAGTGGAGGAAGCTCGGCACGTTGGTGATACGGACCTTGTCCACATACTCGCCATCCATGGTGTACTCGGCCACCACCTTGCCGGCCGGCACATCGAGGTTCACCACCCCCGGCGTCTTCGGCGTCATCAGCCCGTTTTCGATCGCCATGGTCACCGTGCCGATGGTGCCGTGGCCGCACATATAGAGACAGCCCGAGGTCTCGATGAACAGGATCGCGATGTCGCAATCCTCGCGGGTCGGGGGGTAGAGGATCGAGCCCGACATCACGTCGTGGCCGCGCGGCTCGAACATCAGCCCTTTGCGGATCCAATCGTGATTGGCGAGGAAATCGGCGCGCCGCTCCATCATCGTGTTGCCCTTGAGCAGCGGGCCGCCGCCGGCGACGAGGCGGACCGGGTTGCCGCAGGTGTGACCATCGATGCAGGTGAAGATATGCCGGGACATGGAAAGGCTCGTTCTAGAAGCGTTGCGGAGAAAAGGGCGTGAGGTCGAGAGACGGCGTGGCGCCGGTGAGGAGTTCCGCCACCAGCTTGCCGGTGCCGGCCGATTGTGTCAGGCCGAGATGGCCGTGCCCGAAGGCATAGACGATGTTGCGCGATTGGCGCGAGAAGCCAATCGCCGGCAGGCTGTCGGGCAGCGACGGGCGAAACCCCATCCACTGCTTGCCGCCGGTGGTCACAAGACCGGGCATGAAGGTTGCCGCCTTCGTCAGCATGGCGTCGGCGCGCTTGAAATTGGGCGCGAGCTTCAGGCCGCCCAGTTCGACCGCACCACCGACGCGGATGCCACTGGCGAGCGGCGTAACGACGAAGCCGTGTCCGCCGAACACCAGCTGGCGCTTGAGGTCAAAACTATAGCCAGGGAGCGTCGTGTTGTAGCCGCGCTCGGTTTCGAGCGGAATGTCGTCACCGAGAGGCGCCGTCAGCCGCTTCGACCAGGCGCCACCCGCCACCACGGCCTGCCGGGCGCGTAGTGTGCTGCCGTCACTGAGCTGGATGACCACGCCATCGCCCTCGGGGCGGAGCTGCACCACCTCGGCCTGGCGGAAGCTGGCGCCGCGCGCCATGGCCGCCTGGCCCACCGCAACCGCGTAGTCATAGGGGTCGCTGACCGTCTGCCACTTCGGAATGAAAGTGGCGCAGGTGATGCGCGGCGACAGTCCGGGTTGCAGGTCGGCCAGTTCGGCCCCCCGCACATGGTGGAACTCGATGCCTTCGGCGGATTTGGCCGCGTCGTCCCGCGCTGTCTTTTTGAGTTCGTCTTCGCTCTCGTAGAGTTCGAGCACCCCGTCGCGGCGGATCATGCCGTCGAGGCCGGCGCTGGCGACGAGCGCCTCCAGTTCGGATCGGGCAACCCGCATCATGGCGCTCTGCGCCTTGAGGCTTGCCGCCACCTTGTCGGGCCAGCCGGCGCGCCAGAAGCGCAGCAGCCAGGGTGTAATCTGCGGCAGGTACTCTGGCCGGATGGTTAACGGGCCCAGCGGATCGCTCAGCCAGCGCGGCAGCTTGCCGAGGACGCCCGAGGTCGCCATCGGGATCACATCCGAAAAAGCGAACGCCCCGGCATTGCCGCGGCTGGTCTCCTCGGCAATGCCCTTGCGGTCGATCAGCACGGCTGTCCGCCCCGCTTCCTGCAGCTTGAAGGCGGTGGAAACGCCGATAATGCCGGCGCCGATAATGGCGACGTCGATGCTGGTCGTCGTGGTCAAGTCAGGTGGCCTTTGGGCTTACTGTGGAGTTGCTTGGGAGGTGCATTCAGCTGCCGAGATAGGCCTGGACGATCGAGGGATCGGCACTGAGTTTCTTGGCTTCGCCTTCGAGTCGGATGACGCCGCTCTCCAGCACATAGCCATAATGGGCGAGCCGCAGCGCCAGCCGGGCATTCTGTTCGACGAGGAGGATGGTGGTGCCCGCTTCGTTGAGCCGCTTCACGATCCGCATCGTCTCGAGCACCAGCTTGGGCGCCAGGCCCATCGACGGCTCGTCGAGCAGCAGGATCTTGGGGCCATGCATCAGCGCCCGGCCGATGGCCAGCATCTGCTGCTCACCGCCCGATAGGAGTGAGCCATCGGAGTTGGCGCGCGTCCTGAGGATCGGGAATTGCGCGAACACCTGTTCGAGCCGGTCTTTCCTGAGCGTCGCGTCCTTGACCGTGAAGGCGCCGAGCTCGAGGTTCTCGCGCACGCTGAGGCCGCGCAGCACGTGCCGCCCCTCGGGCACATGCACCACGCCGGCCCGCGCGACCTGGTGCGCTGGCATGCCGGTAATGTCGTTGCCTTCGAACAGCACCCGGCCGGCCTTGGCGCGGACGAGACCCGAGATGGTCTTGAGCGTCGTGGTCTTGCCGGCGCCGTTGGCGCCCAAGAGGGTTACGATCTGTCCGCGCTTCACCTCGAGGTCGATGCCTTTCACCGCATCGATCTTGCCATAGGCGCTGGCAATGCCTTCGAGCTTGAGCATCACATCAGAGGTCAAGTGCGTCCTCCTCGACACCGAGATAGGCCTCGATCACCCGCTGGTTGGATTGGATCTCCTTGGGCGTGCCCTCGGCGATCATCACGCCGTGGTCGAGCACGCTGACCCGCTCGGAGAGGCGCATCACCAGCCCGGTATCGTGTTCGATCAGGAGGATGCAGATATCCCGCTCGTTGCGGATGCGGCGAATGAGCTCGATCAGCTCTTCCTTCTCGCCCGAGGTCAGCCCCGCGGCCGGCTCATCGAGCAGCAACAGCCGCGGTGTCGTCGCCAGGGCCCGCGCGATCTCGACGCGGCGCTGCCAGCCATAGGGCAGGGTGGTCGCCTCACGCTCCCAGCCCTCGGTGATGCCGACAAAGCTCAGGCACTCCTCGGCGATCCGCCGGATTTCGACTTCCTCGCGACGCTGCGAGGGCAGCCGCAGGATCGCATCGATCACCCCGGCACGGGTCCGGCTGTGCTGGCCCGACATAACGTTTTCGAGCACCGTCATCTCACGGAACAGCCGTACGTTCTGGAAGGTGCGGGCGATGCCGAGCTGCGTCACCTGATGCGGCTTCAGCTTCAGCATCTCGGTGCCGTCGAGCCGGATCGAGCCCTGCTGCGGCTTGTAGAAGCCGGTGATGCAGTTGAACAGCGAGGTCTTGCCCGCCCCGTTCGGCCCGATCAGGCTGACGATCCGGCCGGCGGGCACACTGAAATCGACTGCGTCGAGCACCTTCGATCCGGCAAAGCTGAGGCTGACACCCTTGAGGTCGAGGAGGCTCATCGCTTGCTCCTCGCCGGCCAGATGCCGCTTGGCCGGAACAGCATGATCAGCAGCAGGCCCACCGCGAAGATCAGCAGCCTGAGATCGCCGAAGTCGCGCAGCAGTTCGGGCGCGAGGATGACGATGAAGGCGCCGAGGATGACGCCCGGGATCTTGCCCATGCCGCCCAGGATCACCGCCATCAGGATCAGCACCGATTGCCGGAACGAGAAGCTTTCGGGCGAGATCGCCCCGAGATTGGCGGCAAAGAACGCTCCGCCGATCGAGCCGTAGATGGCGCCGACCACATAGGCGGCGAGCTTCACCTTCACCCGGTTGATGCCCATCGCCTCGGCTGCGTCTTCGTCGTGCCGGACATAGAGCCAGGCGCGCCCGAGCCGCGAGTTGGCGAGCCGCACCGAGGCGATGACGCCGAGGATCGCGAGTGCGCAGAACACATAGTAGAAATCGAGCGGCGTGCGGATGTGCCAGCCGAACAGCCACGGCGAGTCGATGCCGATCAGCCCGCTGGCGCCGCCGGTTTCACGCAGGTTCCGCGCCGTGATCCGCACGATCTCGCCGAAGCCCAGCGTGACGATGGCGAGATAATCGGAGCGGAGCCTGAGGGTCGGGGCCCCGATCACGATGCCGGCGACGATGGCGAGGAGGACGGCCAGCGGCAGCGCCAGCCAGAAGTTGAGCCCGAAATGCAGCGTGGTGATGCCCACCGTATAGGCGCCGACGGCGAAGAACGCCGCAAAGCCGAGGTCGAGCAGGCCAGCATAGCCGACGACGATGTTGAGCCCCAGCGCCAACAGCACATAGAGCAGCGCATTGGTGAGGATCACCGTGCCATAGGAGCCGAAGATGTAGGGCGCCACGGCCATGGCGACGAGGATGACGGCGATCGCCGCATAGCGCTTCTGTGGCGTATCGAGCAGCGTTGCCAACCCGCCCCAGGCACTTGGTCGTTCCGGGAATTGCGCCATCACATGCGCTCCTGCTCGGGCTTGCCCAACAGCCCGGTCGGTTTGAACACCAAAACGAGGATGAGGACGGAGAACGAGAACACGTCCTTCCACTCGCTCCCCACCCCCGGCAGCTGTGTGCCGAAACTCTCGAGCAAGCCGAGGATCAGCCCGCCCAGCATGGCGCCGGGGATCGAGCCGATGCCGCCGATCACCGCGGCGGTGAACGCCTTGAGCCCGATCAGAAAGCCCATGAAGTACCACAGCGACCCGTAATAGGCGCCGGCCATCGAGCCGGCCGCTGCTGCGAGCGCCGAGCCGAGGAAGAAGGTGATGGCGATCACCGCATTGACGTTGATGCCCATCAGCCGGGCCATGTCCTTGTCGACCGATACGGCGCGCATGGCGCGGCCATACTGGGTGCGCGACACGAACAGCTCGAGCGCCAGCATCAGCGCGGCGGCGACGCCGACAAGGATCATCTGGTTGTAGCTGATGAACAGGTTGCCGAGCTTCACCCCGCCGAAGCCGAGCGCCGCGCCGAAGGGCACATACTGCCCCTTGGTCAGCGTCAGCATGCCGTTCTGCAGCACCAGCGACACCGCGAGCGCCGTGATCAGGATGGAGAGGCGCGGCGCCGACAGCATCGGCGCGTAGGCGACGCGCTCGATGACCACGCCGAGAAAACCGACGGCGATCATCGCCAGCACCAGCGACACCGCGACGCCCAGCCAGCCGGGCCCGAGATAGGGCGCGAGGAACGACAGCACCAGGAAGCCGGCAAAGCCGCCCACCATGTAGAGCTCGCCATGGGCGAAGTTTAAGAGCTTCACCACGCCGAACACCATGGTGTAGCCGAGCGCCACCAGCGCATAAAACGAACCGAGCACGATGCCGTTCAGCAACTGGTTCGTGAAGATGTCGAAGATGCTCACCCGCCACCTCGCCCTTGGGTCAGTCTCGCCCTGAGCGGACCGGCACCGGAGCGCCGATCCGCGATTGGGTCAGGTGGTTACTGCGCCAGCGTCCAGGCGCCGCCCTTGCCTTCGAGCACCACGAAGTTGGAGCGCGCGAGGGTCTTTTCGGGGGTGAACGAGATCGGGCCCGAGATGGTCTCGGTGAAGTTGGCGCCCTGCAGCGTCTCGATCACCTTGGCCGAGTCGGTGGTGCCGGCGGTGTTGAGGGCCCAGGCGAGCAGCTTCATCGCGTCGTAGCTGAGCGTCGAGTAGGGGCCCGGCGCGGCGCCGAACTGCTTCTGGTAGGCCTCGGCGAACGCCTTGGCTTCCGGCAGGAACTCGGCCGTCGGGTTGGAGAAGGCGATCACGCCTTCGGCCGCCGGGCCGGCGATCTTGAACAGTTCCGGCGAGTTGGAGCCATCGCCCACCGCGATCAGCCCCTGGTAGCCGCGCTCGCGCAGCTGGCGGATCAACAGGCCACCATCGGCATAATAGGCGGTCCAGAACACCGCGTCGGGGCTGGCAGCCGTGATCGCGGTGACCACCGCCGAATAGTCCTGCTCGCCCTTGTTGGTGACTTCGAAGTTGGTGACCGTGTTGCCGGCCGCTTCCCAGTTCTTCTTGGTCAGGTCAGCCAGGTCCTGCGAATAGGCATCGCCCTGGTTGATGATGGCGATCTTCTTGATGCCCTTGGCGTTGAAGTACTCGATCGCCTTGGCCACCTGGTCATTGCCGGTCGAGTTGATCATGAAGGCGTTGCCCGGGTTCTCCGGGATCAGCTTGGTCGAGTTGGCCGCCGGAATGATCAGCGGGATCTTGGCGTCGCCGTAGATCTTGAGCGTCGGCACCGTGGCGCCCGAGCAGTAGCCGCCCACGACGCCGACCACGCCGGAGGCCGCCAGCTTGCTCGCGGCATTGACCGCCAGCTGCGCGTCGCAGCCGTCGTCGCCGATGGTCGAGGTCAGCTGCTTGCCCAATACGCCGCCCGCTGCGTTGATCTCGCCGATCGCGAGGTTCACGGCATTGGCCATGTCCTGCCCGTAGGTGGCTTCCGATCCGGTGGTGGGGACCATGATGCCGATGGTCAGCGTATCCTGCGCCATCGCTGGTACGCCGAGCACGATGGCGAGTGCGAGGCCTGCTGCGGTTTTCATGACATTACGCATGTCGTTCCGTCTCCCTTGTCCTCAGATGCATCCTTGCATGCACCTTGTCGGCACAATGCAGCCGCGTTAACATTTCGTCAATTGGGAGCGAACAGGAGCCGGATGATGAGTGGATCCGCACGCGAGACGGCCGGGTTTGCGCCGCGCGTCAAAGGCTCGGGCGTCCAGAAGGTCTATGAGCAGCTGAAGGCCTCGATCCTCGATCTGTCGCTGGAACCGGGCGCGCCGCTCGACGAGGTCTCGCTCGCCGAAACCTTCGGCATGTCCCGCACCCCGGTCCGCGAGGCGCTGGTGCGGTTGGCTGCCGAAGGGCTGGTGAGCCAGCTGCCCAACCGCAACACCATCGTTGCGCCGATCGATTTCGGCGCCCTGCCGGTGTATTTCGAGGCGCTGACCCTAATGTATCGGGTGACCACCAGGCTCGCCGCCGGCGCCCGCACCCGCGCCCATCTCGAGGTCATGCGCGTCCACCAGGCGGCTTACGCTCGGGCGGTGCGCGAAGGCGACGTGCTCGGGATGATCGGCCACAACCGCAACTTCCACGCCACCATCGCCGAAGCCGGCGGCAATCCCTATTTCACCGGGCTGTTCACCCGCCTGCTCGATGAGGGACGCCGCATCCTCAGGCTCTACTACTACAAGAGCTTCAACGACCACCTGCCGCGCAAATATGTCGACGAGCACGATGCCCTCGTCGCGGCGATCGAAGCCGAAGACGCCGAGCTCTGCGACCGCCTGGCAGCCGAGCATGCCAGCCAGATCGTCGCGCAGATCCAGCGCTACATCGCCGTCGACCGCACCCGCGAACTGTCCCTCGCCAGCGGGGCCTAGCCGAGGCCCCGGCTCCTCCAGTGTGGAACCCTCGGCGGACCGACCCGTTACCGGGGGGAACCAAGGCGGAGTGGTCGCATGACTGGATATTCGCTGAATAGACGCATGTTCGTCACGACGGGGCTTGCGGGTGTCATGGCCTCAACCCTCTCTATCGGGTCGTTGGCAGAGGAGGCGAAGTTGGAAGCGAACGAGGCAACATCAGAGGTCACTTCGAAAGACGGGACCCGTATCGCCATCAGCCGCTCGGGCCAGGGCCCAGCCCTCATTCTGGTCGGCGGCGCGCTGAGCGACGGCTCGGGCGCGGCCCCGCTGGCGAAGCTCCTCGCCCCGCGCTTCACCACGGTCACCTTTGATCGGCGGGGCAGGGGCAAGAGCGGCGACACGCCACCCTACGCGGTGGAGCGCGAGATCGAGGATATCGACGCCATCATCGAGGCGCTGGGCGGCACGGCATTCATTCACGGCCACTCGTCGGGCGCGGTGTTGTCGCTCGAAGCCACGGCAAAGCTCACGGGCAAGGTGACAAAGCTCTCGCTCTACGAGCCGCCCTTCATCACCGATGGCAGTCGCCCGGCACCGCCGGCTGACTTTGCGGCTCACATCGACGAGCTCATCGCCGCCAACCGCCGCGGCGATGCAGTCGAGTATTTCCTCGTCGAGGTGGTCGGCACGCCCGCTGCGGCCATCGCCCAGATGCGATCGGCGCCGGCCTGGCCGGGGCTCGAAGCCCTGGCGCACACCCTCGCCTATGACGTTGCGGTCCTGGGCGACAGGATGTCGGGCAAGCCGCTCGCATCAGGCGCCTGGGATGGCGTCAGCATCCCGGTGCTGGTGATGGATGGTGGCGCCAGCCCCGAATGGATCCGCAACTCGGCTCGTTCGGTTGCCGGCCTGCTGCCCAGTGCCGAGCACCGCAGCCTCGAGGGCCAAACCCACAACGCTGCTCCCGAAGTCGTCGCGCCGGAGCTCGAGCGCTTCTTCCTCGGCTGAACCGCTACTCCGCGGCGAGCCGCATCGCCACCTGAGGGGCGAAGAGCGGCGTGCCGTTGGAGAGCTGCAGCGTGGCGAGTTCGCAACCGAACACCTCGCGCACCAGCGCGATATCCAGCACCTCGGCCGGTGCGCCACACGCGGCGCGCCGGCCTTCGGACATCACCAGCACCTGGTCGGCATAGAGCGCCGCGAGGTTGAGGTCATGGAGGATAGCGACCACCGCGCCGCCGGCTGCCGCAAAGCCCCGCGCGATCTCCATCACCAGCAACTGGTGCTTGATGTCGAGGCTCGAGACCGGTTCATCCAGCAGCAACAGGCGTGGCAACCCCTCGAATACCGGCTGCCACACCTGGCACAGCACCCGCGCCAGTTGTACCCGCTGCTGCTCGCCGCCGGAGAGGCTCTGGTACATCCGGCCGCCGAACCCCGCGAGGTCGACTCGCCGCAGCGCCGCTTCGACCACCGCCTCGCGTTGCGCCGGCAGCACGCCGAGCCCCGCCGACAGCCCCAGCCGCACCACTTCACGCACCGTGAACGGGAAGCTCAGCACCGAGGCTTGCGGCATCACCGCCCGCATCGTCGCCGCCGCCCGTGGCGGCAGTGTACGCAGGGGCTGGCCGTTCAGCGCGATACCGCCCAGGTGTTCGAGCTCGCCGCTCAGCGCCTTCATCAGCGTGGTCTTGCCCGAGCCGTTCGGTCCGATGATTGCCAGCACTTCGCCGGCGCGCGCCGTGACGCTGACGCCTTCGACGATCGGCTTCCGTTCGATGGCGACGGAAACGCCACGAACTTCCAGCACCGGGCTCACCATGCCAGCTCCCGCCGCCGCAGCAGGATCCACAGGAAAAACGGCCCGCCCACCGCCGCCGTGACGATACCGATCGGCAGCTCCGCCGGCGCGACGATGGTACGCGCCACCGCGTCGGCGACGAGGAGGAAGGCGGCGCCGAGCAGCGCCGAGGCCGGCAGCAGGTACTTGTGGTCCGGCCCGATCACCAGCCGCAACAGGTGCGGCACGATGATGCCGATAAAGCCGATGCCGCCGCTGACCGCCACGGCCGCTCCGGTGGCTGCCGCCACCGCGACGATGGCGATGCGTTTGAGCCGCTGCACCGGGATGCCCAGGTGCATCGCTGTCACTTCGCCCAGCGTCAGGGCGTTGAGCCCGCGCGTCAGCAGCATGCAGCAGAGCACCGCAATGAGGATGATCGGTCCCGACGCCTGAACCTTCTGCCAGTTCGAACCGGCGAGCGAGCCCATGCTCCAGAAGGTGAAGTCGCGCAGCTGCGAGTCGCTGGCAAGGAACACCATCACCCCCATCACCGCATTGGCCAGTGCCGCGATGGCGATGCCGGCGAGCAGCATGGTGGCGATTTGCGTCTGCGTGCCGCGCGTTGCCACCTGGTAGAGGATCAGGGTGGTGACGAGGCCCGTAACGAAGGCCGAGATCTGCAGGTTGTAAATGCCGAGGATCGCCGTCAGCGGCGCCAGCGCCGTCCCGCCCAGGACGATCATCACCACCGCGCCAAGGCTCGCGCCGGACGAAACGCCCACCAGCCCCGGGTCGGCCAGCGGGTTGCGGAACAACCCCTGCATCACCACGCCGGAGACAGCGAGGCCAGCGCCGATCAGGATGCCCAGCAGCAGCCTGGGCAGCCGGATATCGAGGAACACCAGTTGGTCGCGCAGCACCAGCGGATCGTCGGTGGCTCCGGCCATATAGGCCGATAGCAGCCGCGGCAGCGAGGCGTCCGAGGCGCCGGTCAGCAGCGCCAGCGCTGCCGCCGCAACCAGCAGCAGCACCAGCCCGACCAGCGTCAGCTGGGCCAACCGCGTCCGGTCCCCAGCGACCGGACCGGCGAGTTCAGCCGTCATTGCGGTGGTGGTCAAGGCTGTGGCACCCGGTCGCCGTAAAGCTCGTGCGCCAGCGTCAGGATCGCCTTGGGCGTACGTGGCCCGAAGCCCAGCATGAAGGCCCCGTCCACCTTCAACAGGCGTCCCTGCTGCAGTGCCGGCGACGCCGCGAGCGCCGGATTGGCCGCGAGGTCGGCGGAAAAGTCTCCGGCGCCGGAATTCTGCATCATCACCACATAGTCGGGGTTGGCGGTGATCAGCGCCTCATCGCTCAGCGTCTGGTAGCCGTGCATTTCGGCCAGCGGATTGATGCCACCGGCCAGCGTGATGATGCCGTTGGCCGCCGTGCCCGAGCCGGCAGCGCGGATCTTGCCCTCCTGCACCGAGATCACGAACAGCACGCGCTTGCGTTCGGCATCGGGGATCGCGCTCGTCGCCGCTTCCGCTGCCTTCAGCTCGGCATCGAGCGTCGTCGCCAGCGCCTCGGCCTTGTCGGTGACCCCGAGCGCCTCGCCGACCGCGCGCACCTTGGTGAGGATGCCCTGGTGGCTGAAGTCCTCCGGCACCGTCACATAGGGGATCGAGCCCTTGGAGAGCACGTCCAGCGCCTCCGGCGGCCCGCTGCCATCCACCACCAACAGCGCCGACGGGTTCACCGACAGTACGCCTTCCGGCGACAGGGCCCGCATATAGCCGACATCCGGCAGCGCCATCGCCTCGGGCGGGAAGATACCGGTGGTATCGCGGGCCACCACTTTGCCTTCCTCGCCCAGCGCGTAGACGATTTCGAGCAGCGAGCCGCCGATCACCGCCACCCGAGACGGGTCGGCGAACGGCGTGATTTCAGCGGCCAGGGTGGGGCCGGCAAGCCCACCGAGCGCGGCGAGGGTCAGCAGAAAGCGGGGGAGGCGCATGGGGAACCCTTAGGCTGCAGTGGATTGGTCGAGCTGGGGCAGGCCTTCGATCAGCGTGCGCCAGGCGGCGCGTTCATCCACCCCTTCCTGGCGCTGGCCGAAGAACTGGATGATGAGCTTGTTGTCGGCGCCGAACGCCTCGATCGAGGTGACGTGCCCATCGGCGGTGGGTTTGCGCACCGCCCATACCTCCTGGATCTGGTCGGCCCTGAGATGGAGGTGGAAGGTCTCGTCCATGACGTTGATCCACGGACCCATAGCCTGCACCTTTTGGATCGGGCCTGAGTGGATCTGGATGCAGCCGCGGCTGCCGACGAACGCCATGATCGGCAGCCCGCTGCCCGCCGCGCGCTCCAGCATGGCGCTGGCAGCGTTGGCGGCCAGCGGCCAGGCATAGTCGCGATCGATAGTCTTCAGCGCCTGGTGCCGCGACAGGTTGAGCCGCTTGAGCATCGGGAAAAACTGGTGCGTGTCGGTCAGCCCCTGCCACGCCTCGCGCAGTTGCGCGGCGCTGGCCTGGGCCGCGGCGGTGTTCACTTCGCTGTCGTCGAGTTCCCGGATCTCGAGCGTCTGCAGCTGTTCGTCTGCCCTGAGGGTCTCGACCAGTGCCTGATAGGCGTCGAGGTTTGTCGCGGGCCGGCAATGCACCTTGTGCACTGCGGTGCCCGCCGCGTCGAAGAACTGCAGCGAGCGCCGTACCGCACCTTCCTTGTCCGACTTTTCGACGGCGTAGGCCGAGGCCCAGTGCGTCGGGAAGATGCGCAGGTCGATCTCTTCGCCCAGGACGATCGAGGCGTGCTGGCCGAAGCGGGTCTTCTCGAATACCCCGATCTTTTCGTGCACGGCGTGCTCGTTGCGCGTCAGGCACATCACCTCGCCCAGCGCCGGTGCGGCGGCGAGGAACGCCTCGACATCGGGGCGCAGCCGCACGCTGCCGGCGCCGACGAAAGCCGCCACCAGCTCCGCCTCGGAGATTTTCTGGATCCGCGCGAAATCGCGCTCCCGCATCTCGGGGTGCAGCGCACGCAGGCGGCGGATTTCTTCGGGCAAGATCTTCTGGCGGGCTTCGGGCAAGATGCGGCGTCCTCTTTCACTGCTCTGTGGCGCCGGCTTCGTTTCGCCGCGCCTGTCACTTAAATCTTGACAGTCAATATCAGGATTTATAAGCCACGCAATAGTGGAGTGACGGAGTCATATTTTTGCCCGCTCTGCCGTGCCAGCCAGCATCTGCCAGCCAGTGCATGTTCCCGACGCCGGCAGCCGCCGGGCGTCCGTCATTGATTGGAGAAGGAAATGGGGCTGGTGGCACGTAACGCCGCGATCTTGCTTGGCGGCGTCGCGCTGGGGGCGAGCTTTGGGGCAGGGGCTGCCATGGCGCAGTCTGGCGGGACCAACTCGCAGTTCGTCACGTTGCTTGAACGCATCGTCGTCGGCGCCGGCAAGGCCAAGGTGGCGATCGATACGCCGCAGGCGGTAACCGTGGTCGACCAGGCCGATATCGACCAGAAGCAGGCCGGCACCATCGGCGAGATTCTCGACGACGTCCCGGGCGTCACCATGATCGGTTCCGAGCGCGTGCTCGGCGAGAGCTTCAACATCCGCGGCATCGGCGCCGCCGAGACCTCCGGCGACGAGGCACGCATCATCCTCACCGTCGACGGCGCGCGGAAATTCTACGAACAGTACCGCATGGGCTCGTTCTTCTCCGATCCCGAGCTCTACAAGGCAGCCGAAGTGCTGCGCGGCCCGGCGTCATCGACGCTCTATGGCTCCGGCGCCTTCGGCGGCGTCATCAACTTCACCACCAAGGACGCCTCCGATTTCATCAAGGACGGCAAGACCGGCGCCGTGCGCCTCAAGGGTTCCTACACCTCGAACGGCAACGGGACGCTTGTCTCTGGCATCCTGGCGCATCGCATCAACGAGACCTTCGAGGTGCTGGCCGCCGGCAACTTCCGACGCTCTGATATCGTCGACCTCGCCAATGGCAGCGAATTGCCAGGCTCTGAGTTTGCCGCCTGGTCCGGCCTTGTTAAGGGCACCATCCATCTCGATGCCGATCAGGTCGTCCGCTTGTCCTACCAGCGCTGGAACAGCGACGCCGACAAGCAGGATTATGCTCAGACCGGCACCATCCCGATCACCGAGCCGACGAATTTCGGCCTGATCGACCGCACCGTCGACGACCAGACGGCGATTATCAGCTACGAGAACGAAGCCTCGGGCAACGACATGCTCGACCTCAAGGTCCAGCTGTCCTACTCCAACACCGCAGTGAGCCAGGAGAATCCGACCTCACCGGTGCCGAGCAGCATTTTTGTCGCCGATTACGGCTACCAGACCACCCAGCTCAACGTCGAGAACACCTCGACCTTTGCCGGCGCGGGCTGGGAGAACTTCCTCACCTATGGCGTTCAGGCGAGCCACCAGAACCGCGTCGCCGATCCACTCGTTGGCGATCTGATCACCACCCATCCGGAAGGCACCTCGTCGAGCATCGGCGTGTTCGCCCAGAGCGAGCACACCATTAACGATACGCTGACCGTGATTGCCGGCGCCCGCGCCGATTTCTCGACCCTCACCCCCAGCGAGACCGTCGTCGGCGCCAGCCCCAGCGAGGATGTCGCCATCTCGCCCAAGCTCGCTGCGCTCTACAAGTTCAACGAGAATTTCAGTGTCTTCGGTTCCGCCGCGCACACCGAACGCATGCCGACGCTGGACGAAATGTTCCAGTACCAGGGCACGCGTACGATGAACCCAAACCTGACCAAGGAATACTCGGACAACTTCGAACTCGGCCTCGCCACCCAGGCGGACGACATCTTCACCGGCGGCGACAGCGTCGCCTTCAAAGCCACGGCGTTCCACAACACCATTACAGACGGCATCGCCTCCAACCCGATCCAGGCCAACGCTCCGTACTTCATCAACATCGCCGGCATGCGCATCTGGGGGCTCGAACTTGAAGGCTCTTATGACAGCGACGTGATGTTCGCCCGCCTCGCCTACACCTTCACCCGGGGCGTCTATACCGAGGATATGATCTCCTCCAATCCCACCCGCGTGCCACACATCTATGCCGGCGACGACGTGCAATCGATCCCGCAGGACAAGCTGGTGCTGACCGTCGGCGGCCGCGCCCAGGATCTCGACCTCGAATACGGCACCCGTCTGACGCTGGCCGCCAACCCGCTCACCGCGGCCACCACCGTTCCGCCGACGCCGATGCCGGAAGGCTGGGCCACGGTGGACGTGTTCGCCACCTGGAAGCCGCAGAGCGGCCAGTTCGAGGGCATGGAAGCGACCTTCGGCATCGACAACCTGTTCAACGCCGACTACCGCGAGAACCTGTCGATGGACCGCTCGAAGGGCCGCACCTTCAAGCTCACGCTGGCCAAGCAGTTCGACTACTGACGACAATGGGGTTCCGCCAACCTGGCGGAACCCCTCGCACCTGAATTCAGTGCTGGTATGCGGTCGTATCCGGCCGCTTGTTGCGCGCCAGCACTGCGATCAATGTTGCGCTGAAACTGGCAGTCGGCGGCCCTCTCCCGCTTGCGGGGGAGGGGGAACCACGCGAAAGCGTGGTGGGAGGGGGTGCCCCACGCACTGACGGTGAGCGGCTGGGGCAGGGCCGGCGTTTGCGGCACCCCCCTCCCACCAGCATTTCGGCTGGTCCCCCCTCCCCGCAAGCGGGAGAGGGCCGCCGACTGCACGTTCCGCGAGGGGCCGCTAGCCCGACCTACCGCGCGCGACTATTCCGCGAATCCTGGTCCAGCCGCAACGGATAGCGCGTCGGGTGATGCGTCGAGAGCGTCAGGTTGAGCGGGCGCTCGTTGACGTCGAACGCCATCTGCTCGACCCCCAGCACCGCCGCCGGCGGTGGCAGCTCCAGCAGCTGGCTCTCCTCGGCATCGGCCAGCCGGGCCGAAAGAATGGTATGGCCGCGTTGCGGCAGCAGCCCGTAGCGTCCGGCGAGCTCGGCGTAGAGCGAGCTGTTCGGCACGGTCCAATCGAGTTCGAGAATGTCCGGCACGATCGCGGCAGGCATCCAGTCATGCGCGATGGCCACCGGCTGGTCGTCGATCAGGCGCAGGCGGCGCAGCGAGATCACCTGTTCACCCGCCGCCAGTTGCAGCGCCCGCGCCACCTGCTCTGGAGCGCTGACCTGCGCCGCTATCAGCAGCCGGCTGCCCGGCCGGCGGCCATGCGCCACGGCCGTGGCGGTGAAGCTGCGCAGCAGTTCGAGCTCGTACACCCCCTTGGGGCGGCCGGTTGGGTAGAACCCCTTGCCCGGATGGCTGCGCAGGTGCCCCTCGAGCACCAACTCGGTCATCGCCTGCCGGATGGTGATGCGGCTGACGCCGTAGAGCTCCACCAGCTCGCGTTCCGAGGCGAGCTTGGCGCGGGGCGGAATGGTGCCGTCATCGAGCGCCCGCAGCAGGCGTTCCTTCACCTGCTTGTAGAGCGGTAGGGGATCGTCGCGCGTCACGCCGTTGGCCATGGCTTTGGGGTAACCGAACTGATTGCGCTTTGGAAGCGGGCGCCGCGCCCGCCGACGAAACTTAGCCGTACGATTCCATCTTGCCTACCTATTATGACTGGATATGATCAGTTGCGCTGAACGGGGGACGTCAGGGTGAAACTGGTCGTTGTCGGAGGGGGAGGGCTACGCGCCCCACTGTTCGTCGACTCGGCATTGCGCCGCGCCGCGCGGACCGGCCTCACCGAAATCTGCCTGATGGATGTCGACGCAGCGCAGCTAGAGCTGATCGGCGCTCTCGCCACTGAGCTGGCGCGGCGCGCTGGCGGAGCTGTGACCATTTCCACCACCACCGATGCCGAAACTGCCTTTGCCGGCGCCAGTTATGTGGTGACCACGGTGCGCCCCGGCGGCATCGATGGCCGCATTGCCGACGAGCGCATCGCGCTGTCGCATGGCGTGCTCGGGCAGGAGACCACCGGGGCCGCCGGCTTCGCCATGGCGCTGCGCAGCATCCCCACAATCCTGAGCTATGCCGAGACGCTGGCCCGGGTCAGTCCTGAGGCCTGGCTGTTCAATTTCACCAATCCGGCCGGGCTCGTCACCCAGGCGCTGCGCGACTCGGGCTACAGCCGCAGCGTCGGCATCTGCGACAGCGCCAATGGCGCGCAGACCGCCGTCGCCAGATGGTTGCGGCTGCCCGAGCGCTCGGTGCGGGCCGAGGTGTTCGGCCTCAACCACCTGTCCTTCACCCGCCGCGCCGAAGTGGCCGGGCGCGACGTGTTGCCGGACGCGCTGGCTGATGACCGTTTCCTCGCCGGCACGGTGCAGCGGGTGTTCGCGCCCCATGTGGTGCGCCGCCACGGTGTGTGGCTCAACGAATACCTCTATTACTATTACTACGCCGACGAGGCGGTGGCGGCCGGCGCCGCCGGCCCGACCCGTGGTGAAGAGATCCGCGCCCTCAACCAGCGGCTGTTGCCACGCTTGCGCCAAGCCGAGCTGCTAGCCGACCCGGGGCAGGCGCTCGATGTCTATTTCGCCTACGAGCGCGAGCGCAGTGCAACCTACATGCAGCATACCCATGACGACGCCGAGCCGGTCGCTGCGGTGGCGCAAAGCCATGATGGTGAAGGCTATGCCGGAGTGGCGCTCGACCTGATCGAAGCGCTGCAGGGCGGCACGCCGATCCGCACCGGGCTCAACGTCCCCAATGAGGGCGCCATCGCGGGCTTGCGCGACAGCGACGTGGTCGAGGTCAGTTGCGTGGTCGATCACCACGGCATCCGGCCGCAGCCGATCGGCGCCATGCCCGATGCGCAGGGCTACCTGGTGAACTCGGTGAAGCACTATGAGCGGCTCACTGTGCAAGCCGTGGCTGAACGGAGCCGCGCCCTCGCCGTGGAAGCGCTGGTGGCGCACCCGCTGGTGCTGTCCTACTCGCGGGCCGAGCCGCTGGTTGAGAAATTCCTCGCCGCGCACGCGGCCCATGTCGGGGAGTGGTTGTGATGCGCTCCGCCGATGTGCTGTTGACCGGCGAATACTATTGCGACCTGATCTTCGCCGGCCTGCCCGGCGTGCCGAGGCTCGGCGCGGAGCTGGTGGCGAGTGACCTCGCCGTATTGCCCGGCGGCACCTACAACATCGCCCTGGCGCTGACCCGGCTCGGGCTCGATACCCACTGGGCCGTGGACTTCGGCTCCGACCTGTTCAGCGGCCTAGTGCTGGAGCAGGCGGCGCGCGACGGGCTGAGCCCGTCGCTGTTCAACCGCCTCGACCAGCCGCTGCGCCGCGTCACCTCGGTGTTCTCGTCCGGCGGCGATCGCGGCTTCCTCACCTATGGCGATGGCGCCATCGTACCGCCGCCTGCCGGTACGCTCGATAAGGTCCGCCCCACCTGGCTGCTGCAGACCTTCCGCTTCGAGCCGGAATGGCTGGCTTTTATGCGCGCTGCCAAGGAGCGCGGAGCAAAGCTCTTCGCTGATTGCCGCGGCGGCGATTTCACCCTCGAAACCCCCGGAGTGCGCGAGTTCCTGAGCCTGCTCGATGTGTTCTCGCCCAATGAGGGCGAAGCCATGGCGCTGACCGGCATGCACCATCCGGCGAAAGCCGCGGCGCAGCTTGCCGAACTGGTGCCGATCGTCGCCATCAAGCGTGGCGCCGCCGGCGCGCTGGTCAGCGACCGCGGCCGCTGGATCAAGGTCGCGGCCCCCGAAGTGGTGGTGAAGGACACCACCGGGGCCGGCGACACTTTCAATGGCGGGTTCCTCCTCGGGCTGTGCTCGGGGCGCTGCACCGAGGAGGCGGCCGAGCTCGCCGTGCTCGCCGGCTCGCTGTCGGTCACCGATTACGGCGCCTTGGCGGCCCCCACGCTGAACGCGCTCAAAAAATTCGCCGCTGAGCACGGCAGGGGAAAGATGTTTCTCGAAACAGCCTCGTAAGCTCGGCGCTATCTTAGTAGTGATTGTCTATAGGATTTGTAGAGAATAAACACAGACCACAGACAAGGGAGTCCGAGATGACTAAGAAGTGGCTTGCCTACGCCGTCGCTGCTTTGGGATTAGTGTCTCCTGCGCTTGCGCAGTCGACGATTAGTTTTGGATATTGGGGCGACCCGCCGGAGCTGCCGCCATTCGAGGAGATCGTCTCGAAATACCAGGCGGCCCATCCGGATGTGAAGATCGAGATCCAGCACGCGCCATGGTCGGGATACTTCACCCGGCTCGATTCACAGCTCGCCGCCGGGGCCGGCCCCGACGTGTTCTTCATCACCAATGTGCCGAGCTACGCCTCGCGCGGCGCACTGGCTCCGCTGGACGACCTGATCAAGGCCAGCAACTTCCCGATCGACCAGTATGTACCGAGCTCGCTCCTCACCCACAGTTTTGAGGGCAAGCTCTATTCCATCCCGCGCGACAGCGCCCCGAGCGCCCTCTACTACAATTCCGATGCGTTCGATGCGGTCGGCGTCGCCTATCCGAACGCCGACTGGAAGTGGGCGGATCTGCGCGATGCGGCGATCAAGCTGACCACCACCGAGGGCGGCCGCATCACCCGCTATGGCCTGGCGCTCGAATCCAATGACTGGGCCACCTGGGTGCAGCAGAACGGCGGCAAGGTGTTCGACGATCCGCTGAAGCCGACCACCTTCCTGTTGGCCGAGCCGGCAGCGGTCGAGGCGATCCAGTATATCGGCGACCTGATCAACAAGGATAAGGTCACCCCGAACTTCCTCGAGGCCGAGCAGGCCGGCGGCACCGCCCAGCTGTTTTCCAGTGGCCAGGCGGCCATGGTGATCACCAACCCGTCGCGCCTCGGCACCTTCGCTGACGTGCCGTTCAAGTGGGCCGTCGCCAACCTGCCTGGCGGGCCGACCGGCATCCATTCCAACCGCACCGGCGGCGCCGGCTTTGCCATCAACGCCAACAGCAAGAACCCGGAAGCGGCCTGGGCCTTCCTGCAATATCTCGCCGGACCCGAGGGCCAGTCGATCTTTGCCGGCGCCAAGGCGGCGGCGGTGCCGGCGATGACCGGCAACGAGACGGTACGGGCCGCCTTCAAGGCGCCGTTCGGCGACGTCTTCCTCAAGGAGGCCGATGTCGGCGAGCAGTTCCCGCAGTTCCCGCGCTTCGTCGATCTCTCCAACCTCTATATCCAGCCGGCGCTGGATCTGGTGTGGAACGGCGAGAGCACTGCAGCCGACGCGATCGGCGGCATCAAGGACAAGGTCAACGCCGAACTGGCCAAGTAGTCGAAACAGCAGGCCACTCTGCTGGCCGGGACGCGATTGGGCGCCCCGGCCGTTCTCTAGCAAAATGGATCTGACCTATGCGCGTCTTCGATGCACACGTTCACTACGGCTTCTGGGACAAGCTGTTCTCGCGCGGCGCCGAGATCGGCTTTCTCGAGGCCCTGTCCGATACCTGCGAGGCATCGGGGATCGAGAAAGTCGCGCTCCTCGCCAACCCTGGCCGCGGCAATGACGCGCTGGCCGGCGCGCTGGAGCGGCGGCCCGACCTGATCGTCGCCCTCGGTCGGCTCGAGCTCGACAAGGACCCGGTGACGCTGGTCGAGGATTTCTACCAGCGCGGCTTTCACGGCATCAAGGTGACCGGCGTCTCGCGCAACTACGATGATCCGGCCTATTACCCGTTCTACGAGGCGGCCCAGGCGCGTGGCCTCCGCATCCTGTTCCACACCGGCATCCTCGGGGGACCGGTCGATTACCTCGAAGGCGGCAAGGAGGATGCCTGGAAGGCCATCCCGGAAGGCGCCGACGAGGAAGCGCTGGTCACCCGACTGTCGCGCGGCATCAAGCGCGAGCGCTATGGCTTCTCCAGCGCCCGCATGCAGCCGATCTACCTCGATACCATCGCCTTCTATTTCCCCGAGCTGTTCATCATCGGCGCCCATCTGGGCTGGCCCGATTACCGCACCGCCTGCGCCATCGCGCGCTGGCGCCCGCGGCTCTATTTCGACATCAGCGGCGGCGACGTGGTGCACAACCACATCGTCGAAGGCGGCTATATCGGCAAGGAAATCTCGCCGCGCAAACTCGTCTACGGCTCGGATTCGGACCTCCGCCGGGTGAAGGGCGATATCGAGCGCTGGAAGGCCGCCTTCGACACCATGGGCCTCAGCGCCGACGACCAGGATCGGATCTTCTACCGCAACGCCGCCTATATCTACGGGCTCGACAAATAGTGGCCCCAAGTCTAGTGGCCCCAACTCGGGTCAAGCTGACGCGGGTGGCGCGCGCCGAGGAACGCGCCGCCTGGCTGTTCCTGGCGCCGAGCCTCGTGCTGTTCGCCATCTTCACCGCCATTCCGGTGATCTCGGCCTTCTTCATCTCCTTCACCCAGTGGAACCTCTTCAACGAGGTGACCTGGGTGGGCCTGGGCAATTACCTGGCCCTCGCCGGCGACGAGATTTTCGCCAAGGTGCTCGGCAACACCGCCTATTTCGTGCTGGTCTCTGTGCCGGTACAGATCGTCCTGGCGCTGCTCTGCGCGCTGGTGCTCAATCGCGGCATCAAGGGCCAGACCTTCTTCCGGGTCGTCTATTTCCTGCCGGTGGTCACCAGCACCATCGCCGCAGCGCTCGTCTGGGCCTGGCTGTTCAACTCCAATTTCGGCCTGATCAACGCCGCCCTCAGCCTTGTCGGCGTCACTGACCTGCCCAAGTGGATGGGTTCCACCCGCTGGGCCATGCCCGCCATCATCATCGTCTCGATCTGGCAGAACCTCGGCTATGCCATGGTGCTGTTCCTCGCCGGGCTGCAGAACATCGGCAAGGATGTGCACGATGCGGCCGCGCTCGATGGCGCCACCGGCTGGGACCGGTTCTGGCACATCACCCTGCCGCTGCTCTCGCCCACCACCTTCTTTGTGCTGGTGATCTCGATCATCGGCAGTTTCCAGGTGTTCGAGCTGGTGCTGGTGATGACCAAGGCCGGCCCCGCCAACGCCACCAACACACTGGTCTACTACATCTACCAGAACGGCTTTCAGTTCTATCAGATGGGCTATGCCAGTGCCGCGGCGATGGTGCTGTTCCTGATCGTCCTCGCCTTCACCCTGGTGCAGTACAAGCTGCAGCGCCGCTGGGTGCACTATGGGTAAGACCGCCACCGACTGGGTGCTGTTCGTGGTCCTGCTGATCGGCGCGCTGCTGATGAGCGGCCCGTTCGTCTGGATGATCGCGACCTCGTTCAAGCCGGCGGCCGACGTGTTCCAGTTCCCGCCGACCTTGTTCACTGCTGACCCGCAGGTCGAGAACTACGTCCGCATCTTCTCGACCATCCCGTTCGGCCGGGCCATGGCCAACAGCCTCGTGGTCTCAGTGCTGGTGACGCTGCTGCAGCTCATCACCTGCTCGATGGCCGCCTATGCCTTTGCCTGCCTCAGGTTCCGCGGCCGCGAAGTGCTGTTCCTCATCTACCTCGCGGCGCTGATGGTGCCCTCGCAGGTGACGCTGATCCCCAATTTCATCCTGATCAAGTCGCTCGGATGGATCGACACCTATCAGGGGCTGATCCTGCCCTACGCCTTCTCCAGCTTCGGCACCTTCCTCCTGCGACAGTACCTCAAGTCGATCCCGGCCGAGCTGCTCGAGGCTGCGCGGATCGACGGCGCCTCGCACGCCCAGATCTACCTCACCATCGTCCTGCCGCTGGCCAAGCCCGCGCTCGGGGCGCTCGCCATCTTCACCTTCGTGGCGCAGTGGAACAACTTCCTCTGGCCGCTGATCACCACCACCAAGCCCGACATGCAGGTGGCGATCGTGGCGCTGGCGACGCTGCAGGGCCAGTACAACACCGATTGGCCGCTGCTGATGACCGGCAGCGTCATCGCTATCGTGCCCGTGCTGCTGGTCTTCGTTTTCGGCAACCGCGCCTTCATTGCCGGCCTCACCACCGGAGCCTTTGGCGGGCGCTGACGCGGGTGGTTGAAAAGCCGCAATCGTGCTTCGATTTCGGCACGCGCTTCGGTTACGGCTTCAGCATTGCCGCGCTGGGACCCCTCCCCAATCATGCTGACCTATCTTGCTGATCTCCTGACCCCGATCTGGGGTCCCGCCCGCCTGTTGTCGTCCTTCGTGATCCTCGCCACCGTCGGCTCGCTCGTCTCGGCGCTGGCAACGCTGTTCCTCCTGCCCAAACTTTGGGATCGGCTGCCGCGCGACCGGGGCAGGGCCCATGCGGTGGGCGCCGCCGACAGCGTCGGCAAACCCGTCGGCGTCGGGCTCATCATGATCCTGATCCTCCTCGCGGTCGTCGCACTGTTCTCGCCGATAGATCCGCACATCTATTTCGCCATGGGCGCGGTGCTGCTCGCCTCCGGCGTCGGCTTCATCGACGATCGCACCGGGGGCTTAAGCGAGCTGACGCTGGGCCTGACCGACCTGCTGGTGGCGCTGTTCGTCTGCGTCGTGCTGCTCTGGGGGCAGGACACCAGGCTGTGGCTGCCGTTCGCCCCGATGGTGTTCGACATCCCGTTCTGGCTTGGGCTCCTGATCTACACGCCGGTGGTCTGGCTCTGCATCAACGCGGTCAACTGCAACGATGGCGTCGACGGCGTGTCGGGCTCGCTCTCGGCAGTGACCATCGCCGCGCTTGGTTTCATCCTCTACATGGTGGTCGGCGACGCGGGCAACGCTAAGTACCTGTTGATCCCGTTCCGCGAGGATGCTGCCAACTGGGCCATCGTCGCCGCCATCTTCTGCGGCGTCATCGTCGGCTACCTCTGGCACAACGCGCCGCCCAGCGCGGCCCTGATGGGCGACGCCGGCTCACGCCCGATCGGGCTGTTCGTCGGCATCTGCATCGTGGTCTCGGGCAATCCGGCGATGATCTTTTTCGTCGCCCCGCTCATGCTGTTCAACGGCGCCACCGGCCTCGCCAAGGTGGCGCTGATCCGGGTGTTCGGCTTGCGGATTCTGAGCTCAATCCGCTTCCCGTTCCACGATCACGCCCGCAAGAACCTCAACTGGTCCAACTCCCAGGTGCTGCTGCGCTTCCTGCTGATCCACCTCGCGAGCCTGTGGTTCCTCGTGATCATCTTGCTGAAGGTGCGGTGAACTGGGGGTAGCGCACGGACCTCGCGGTAATCCTCCCCCGCCACGCGGGGGAGGATTAGGAGAGTCCGGTGCGCGGCTCAAGCCGCCGCGATCAGCGCCTTGGTGTAATCCTCGACGATAGCCCCCGAGCGCAGCTGCTCGCGGGTCAGCGTTTCCACCGGCTGGGCGTTGCGCATCACCATCAGCCGCTCGCACATGTAGCTGATCACTGCCAGGTCGTGGCTGACGATGACGAAGGTGAGGCCGAGCTCTTTGCGGAGCCGGTTGAGCAGGTTGAGGATTTCCGCCTGGATCGAGACATCGAGCGCCGAGGTGGGCTCGTCGAGCAGCAGGAGCTTCGGGCTGAGCGCCAGGGCGCGGGCGATAGCGACGCGCTGGCGCTGGCCGCCACTGAGCTCATGCGGGAAGCGGAACTGGAATTTTGCGCCGAGCCCGATCAGCTCCAGCAGCTCCGCCGTGCGGCGCTCCGGGTTGGCGATGCCGTTGATCTTCATCGGTTCGGCGATCTGCTGGCCGATGACATAGCGCGGATGGAGCGATGAGTAGGGGTCCTGGAACACCATCTGGACCACCTTGGCCAGTTGTTTCCGCGGCGTCTTCCGGACATCGGTGCCGTCGACGGTGATGCTGCCGTTCCAGGTGGCGTTGAGCCCCATGACGGTCCGAAGAATGGTGGATTTGCCCGAGCCGGATTCGCCGACGAGCCCAAAACTCTCGCCCGGCTGCACCGCAAAGCTGGTGTCGCGCACCGCCAGCTTGCCGGAGAATTCTACGTTGAGGTTGCCGATTGCCAGCATCAGGCGGCTCCCGCCCAGCTGGCTTCGCGGTTGAGCACCGGCAGCGGCTCCAGCGAGCCATCGATCTGCGGCAGGCACGACAGCAGCCCCCGCGTGTAGGGATGCGTCGCCTCGTGCAATCGGCTTGCTTCGATGCTTTCGACGATCCGGCCGGCATACATGACGATCACCCGATCACAGAACTTCGACACCAGGTTGAGGTCGTGGCTGATGAAGATCAGCCCCATGCCGCGACGCGTCACCAGCTCGTCGAGGATCGACAGCACCTGGGTGCGCACCGTCACGTCGAGCGCCGAGGTGGGCTCGTCGGCGATCAAGAGGTCCGGTTCGCGCACCACCATCATGCCGATCATCACGCGCTGCCCCATGCCGCCCGAAAGCTCATGCGGGTAGAGCGAAAACACCCGCTCCGGCTCGCGGATATGCACGGCTTCGAGGATGCCCAGCGCCTTCTTCTTCGCGTCGCTACCGGGGATGCGGCGGTCGCCGATGCGTATCGCTTCGACGATCTGCTTGCCGACGGTCATCACCGGGTTCAGCGAGAATTTTGGATCCTGCAGGATCATCCCCATGCGGCCGCCGCGCAGCGAGCGGCGGAGCTTGGGCGAGGCCGACTTGAGGTCGATGCCGTCGAAGGCCATTGTGTCGACGCTGATCCGCGCATAGGGCGGCAGCACGCCGAGCAGGGCGCGGCCGGTGAGGCTCTTGCCCGAGCCGCTTTCGCCGACAATGCCGAGCTTCTCGCGCCCCAATGTCAGCGATACGCCGCGCACCGCATCATTGTAGCCGCCATCATCGTTGCGGAAGGCGACATGCAGGTTTTCGATCTGGACGAGGTCGCTCATTTGCGCTGCCTCAGATGCGGATCGAGCAGGTCGCGCAAGGCGTCACCCAACAGGTTAAAGCCGAGCGACACGGTGAAGATCGCGATGCCAGGCACTGTTGCCACCCACCACTGGTCGAAGATGAACTTGCGGCCGGTGGAGATCATGGCGCCCCACTCGGGCAGTGGCGGCTGCGCCCCGAGCCCGATAAAGCCGAGGCCGGCGGCGGTGAGGATGATGCCTGCCATGTCGAAGGTCATGCGCACGATCACCGAACTCAGGCACATCGGGATGACGTGGAACACAATGATGCGGAACTCGCTGGCTCCGGCCAGCCGCACTGCGTTGACATAGTCCGAGTTGCGCACAATCAGCGCCTCGGCCCGCGCGAGGCGCGCATAGGGCGGCCAGGCGGTGAGCGTGATGGCGAGCGCTGCGTTGGTGATGCCGGGCCCGAGTGCCGCAACGAAGGCCAGCGCCAGCAGCAGCTTGGGGATGGCGAGGAACACGTCGGTGATGCGCATGAAGATCACGTCGACCCAGCCGCCCACCGTGCCGGAGACCGCGCCGATGATCAGCCCGATCGGCGCCGAGGTGACGATCACCAGCCCGACGATCAGCAGTGTCAGTTGCGAGCCGTAGAGAATGCGTGAGTAGATGTCGCGGCCGAGCTCATCGGCGCCCAGCCAATAGGTCGCACTCGGCGCGGCAAGGCGGTCGGTCAGGCTCGGCAAGTACGGGTCATGCGTCGCCAAGAGCGGCGCGAAAGCAGCGCAGAACAGCAGCACCACGACGATGACCAGCCCGACCAGGCCGAGCGGGTTGCGCATGAAGCGGCGGGTAAAGACCTTGAACTCGGCCCAGCGGGCGGCGCGCACCGCGCGCTTCGGATCGGCGACGAGATCGGGGGTGACGCTCATTTGGCGAACTCCCGTGAGCGCGGATCGAGTGCGCGGTACAGCACGTCGCTCAGCATGTTGAGAAGGATGAACACCACCCCGACCAGCAGCGTGCCACCCAGCACGGCGTTCATGTCGGCGGCGAACAGCGAAGAGTAGATGTAGTTGCCGATACCCGGCCACGAGAAGATCGTCTCGATCAGCACCGAGCCCTCGAGCAGCCCGCCATAGCTCAGCGCGATGACAGTGACGAGCGGGATCGCCGCGTTGCGCAGCGCATGTCCGGCCACGGCGCGAAACTCGCTGGCGCCCTTCAGCCGGGCAGTCAGCACATATTCGCGGCTCAACTGGTCGAGCATCACCGAGCGCGTCATGCGCGAGATATAGGCGAGGCTGTAATAGCCGAGCAGCAGCGCCGGCAGGATCATGTGGCTGATGGCGTTGAAGAAGATCTCCCACTCACCGGCGATGGCGCTGTCGATCAGGATCGAGCCGGTGATGCGGTCGACCACGCCGACAAAGAACACATCGAGCTGGCCCGGGCCCGAGACCCAGCCGAGCAGGTAGTAAAAGACGAAGAGGCCGACGAGGCCGAGCCAGAACACCGGCACCGAATAGCCGACGAGGCCGACGACACGCAGCAGGTGGTCGGGCCACTTCTCATGCCAGTAGGCCGAGGCGACACCCATCGGGACGCCCAGCACGACGCCGATGATCAACCCGATAGTGGAGAGCTCGAGCGTCGCGGGGAAGAAATTCAAGAGGTCGGTCAGAACCGGCCGGGAGGTCGAGAACGAGGTGCCGAAGTCGCCGCGCAGCAGCTTGCCGAGATATTCGATGAACTGTTGCCAGATCGGTTTGTCGAGCCCGAGCTCGAGATAGACCTTCTGGTACACCTCCGGCGTCGCCTTCTCACCCACGATCGAGAGCACCGGATCGATCGGCAGCACCCGGCCGATGAAGAAGGTGAGGGCAGCGAGGCCAATAAGCGTGATCGCCACCGTGATCAGCCATGAGCCGATATCGATGAACAGGCGGAGGGGGCGGTTCATTGGGTTGCCCCGGTGACGCTGGCTGGGACGCCGGCGAGGGCTGACCCCCACCCCTGTCCCCTCCCCGAGACCCTCTCGAACAGCCTTCGTTTCTCCGACGACCGAGTCAGCGGCTCCTTCGTCTCCCTCCCCCTTGCGGGGAGGGGACAGGGGTGGGGGTCAGCCCTCGCCGGGATTTCAGTCTGCGTCAAATGAGGCTCGTTCGTTCTGATGGTCAGTAGGTAGATAGAAGGCCGGAGGCGGACCTCCGGCCTGGTAGTTCATTCCTTCGTCACCGCGCCATAGCGGTCGTCGGAGAAGGTGATGCCGAGCACCACGCCCTTGACGTTCTTGCGCATGGCAACCTTGCGGCTGTCCTGGAACATGAACACGAACGGCGAGGTGTCGGTGTGCAGCCTCTGGGCCTCGTCGTAGAGCGCCTTGCGCTTTTCGACATCCTGCTCCTGCACGGCCTGGTTCACCAGCTCGGAGACCTTGCCCGAATCCCAGCCGAAGCGGTCGGCAAGGTTGCCCTTGGTGCCATCGGGATCGGTCGCATCGTGGTTGCCGAACGCCTTGGCGTTCGAGTGCGGATCGGGATAATCCGGACCCCACAGGCCGAACCAGATGTCGAGATCGTGCGAGCGATAGCGGTCGAGCCACGGGCCGCCATCCACCACCTGCAGGTCGAGATCGACGCCGATCTGGCTGAGCGTGGCCTGCACGGCCTGCGCGTAGTCAGGGTAGGGCGGCACGTTCCAGACGACGGTTGCGAGCTTGATCGGCGTTGCGACGCCGGACTCGGCGATCAGCGCCTTGGCCTTCTCGATATCGAGCGAGTAGGGGTTGTAGTTGATGCCGCCACCAAGGAACCCGTCCGGGATCATGGTCTGGTGCACCTTGATGGTGCCCTTGCCGATGGTATCGGCGATGCCCTGGTAGTCGACGCCATACTTGATGGCTTCGACGACCTTCGGGTTGCTCAGCGCCGCGTTACGCGTGTTGAGGCCGAAATAGTACATCGTCGAGGACACGCCCTCGAGGATCTGCACATCGGGGTTGGCGGAGACCGCGCCGATATCGTCGGGGCCGAGCTTGTTGGCGATATCGATGTCGCCCTTTTCGAGCGCCAGGCGCTGCGTCGCCGATTCCGGCATGTGCTGCAGGAAGACGCGATCGACGCCCGGGGCGGTGCCCCAGTAGTTCTCGTTGCGGCTGAGCAGGATCGAGACCTTGGGGTCCCACTTGGTCAGCACATAGGGGCCCGAGCCGGCCGAATTCTCGGACTTCAGCCAGGCATTGCCATAGTCGTTGCCGCCATCGGCGAGCTTGCCCTCATGCTGCTTGACGATAGCAGAGTCGACGATGCCGCCGGTGAACGACGACAGCACGTAGAGCACGAAGCTCGGCGCATATTTCTGGTCGACTTCGAACTGCAGGGTCGAAGCATCGAGCGCCTTCACCTTGGCTTCGACGTTCTCCTTGGTCAGGCCGAACTGCGCGAAGATGAAGCTGATGCGGCTGTCGATCAGGATGACGCGGCGGATCGAATATTCGGCGTCGGCAGCCGTCACCGGATTGCCCGAGGCGAACTTGGCGTTCGGGTTCATCTTGAACGTGAAGGTCTTGCCGTCTTCCGACACCGTCCAGCTCTCGGCGAGCACGCCGGTGATCTTGGTCGGGTCGGCCGGGTCGAAGCTGACCAGCGGCTGGTAGATCTGCTGGCTGGCGAGCACGCCGCCGACTTCCGACACTTCCGCCGGATCGAGCGTGATGATGTCGTCGATCGCATCGGCGATGACGAGGGTATTCTTGGGCGTTTCGGCGATCGCTCCGGACGCGGTCATCACCGCGCCGACGGCAACCGCCATAAGCGTCTTGAACAAACGCATGACAGTCTCCCTGGTTGAAGGCGTTAGTCTCCGGCTGATGAGGCCGTTTATCGTCGTAGGCGTCATCTCCTGCTGATCCCCAGGGGCGGGTTACCGATCCCCTCGAAAGTGAAGGTCAGCGCAGCGATGGGTAGAAGGGTATCGATCTGGGCCAGCACAGCCCGGGTGAAGATGCCGGCATCGCCGAGCAGCGCCACCACGCCGCGGGTTTCGCCCGCGATCACGATCGGGAAGCACGAGCAGGCGCCATAGCCCATGGCGACCAGCCCGTCGGTCTCGGGCAGGAAGGCCGCCATGCCGGCGACGCTGTCGCCGATGACCGGCTTCATCTCGCCGAGGATAGTGTTGTTCCAGACGTCATCGCCCACCGGATCGACATTGCCGACCGGGAAATCGACCGGGTTGGACGTGCCGATGCGATGGGTCACCGATTTGTCCGGCGCCGTCGCAATGAAGGTCGCCGTGCGCACCCCCGGAATGCCGGTGAAGAGCTCCGCCAACACGGCGAAGAGCTGCGTCGGTCCGGCCGCCAGGGCGGTGCCGAGCTTCCACGCGATGGCAGGGTCGATCACTGTCATTCCGGGAACAGCTGCATGGTCCCGACCCACAGTTCGAGCGCCGTGCCGGGGCCGATATTGGTGCCGCGATGCGGCCGGCGGCTGTCGAAATGCAGCGTGTCGCCGGGGCCGAGCCGATACTCGACGCCGTCGACCTCGTAGAGCATCTCGCCCGAGACCAGATAGACGAAATCCTCGCCCTCGTGGCTCATCATCTCGGAGGCATGGCCGGGCGGCACGTGCGACAGGCAGGCATTGAGCTTGGCGTCGGGGAAGCCGCGCTCGAGGAATTCGTAGAAGCGCGAGGTGCCGCCGACCTTGTAGGTCTGGCGCTGGCCCGAATGGCTGACCACGCTGTGCTGGCGCGCCGGGGCGGCGGACACGAACTGGTCCACCGTGCTCTCGAGCGCCTTGGCGACATTATACAGCGAGGCCAGCGACGGTGTGGAGATGCCGCGCTCGATCTGCGAGATGAAGCCGACGGTCAGCGATGCCTCTTCGGCCACCTGCTGCTGCGTCTTGCCCAGTTCCTTGCGGCGGTCGCGCAGACGCTGCCCAAGGCTGGGGTCGATCGGAGTCGATTGCTCGACCGGATCGGAACGCTTTTCAAACTTCAAGACTGGCACGGGCGCCCTCGCGATTTTAGTGACACTAAAGTAGCGCGCGCCCGAGTCAATCCCACCCCAGATTATGCCCGGCTGATCCTCGTGTTGTGGAAGCTAGCCCTGGCTCAGCTCCCACTCGATGGTGCGGCGCAGCGCCTGCTCTTCGGGAACGATCTCAGTGTAGCCGAGTTCGGCCCGAATACGAGCGGAATCGAGCGTCAGTGGATAGCTGAGGTCGCTGCTGTCGGCGCGATCGGCAAGCACGCCGCCGGCATCGGCGTCGACCAGCACGATCTCGCTGTCGACACCCATCAGCGTCAGCACGGTGCGGGCCCAGTCGGCCTGGGTACGGACGAAGGGCTGCGCCACGTTGTACACCCGACCCTCGGCCTCGGGCAGGGTGGCCGCCAGCGCCAGCGCCTCGGCCACATCGTCGATATAGGCGTAGGAATTGAGCCAGCCCGCGCCGCGCCGATCGAGCCGGAACGGTTCACCCGCCTTGGCGCTCTTGATCGCCCAGGCGAAGCGATGCTGCTTGTCGTCGGGTCCGAAGATCATCGGCAGCCGCAGCACCGTCGCCTGCGGCGCGCCGGCCGCCATGGCGAACTCCTCGATCGGGATCTTGTCGTATTCCTCGAACAGGTCGTCCTCGATCCCCTTGGGCCGGCGCTCGTTCTGCCGATAGGGGTAGCGCAAAGTCCTCAGCGGCGAATCCTCGGTGGCCGGCTCCGGCCGGATCGCCGGGCTTTCCTTCTTCAACAGGCCCCCATAGTTCGAGTAGACGTCGGTGGAACTCACCAGCACATAGCGCGCTCCAGCCTTGCCCGCCGCCTCGATCACCGGCTGCGTGTTGCGCAGGCTGATGGTGAAAATATCGATGACGGCGGTGACGCCGCTATCCTTCAACAGCTTCGTCAGCGTCTCGCCGTCCATGCGGTCGGCCTGCTCGAACCGCACGCCGTCAGGCAGTTTCACCTCGTGCTGGCCGCGCGCCACCACCAGCACGTCATGGCCACGTTCTTTGAGCCGTTTCGCCGTGGCGGTGCCGAGAAAGCCCGTCCCTCCGATGATTGCGATGGTCATGCCGCGCGACTCCTTTTTGCGAGAGAGGCGGGAGGGTGTTCGAGACCGCGGCGAGGAGCAAGGCGTAAGATTGCCGCTCTGGTTCACTAGCCCTCCCTTCCCCCGCGTCCGCTGGGGGAGGGGGCGAAAAGCCACAACAGCGTTAGTTCACCAACCGCCCATGGTGACGCAGCACCAGGCCGACAGCGCCCATGCAGGCGCCGTTGTCGGAGAATTGGCTGGGCCTGAGGATGGTGCGGGCCACGTCGGGAACGTCAACATGCTTGACCAGGGTGAAGCGCTCGAAGCTCTCGGCCAGGGGCTTCATCAGGATGTCGCCGGCCATCGCCAGGCGCCCGCTCACCACCACCAGCGTCGGGTTGAACACCGAGCCGATCAGCCCCAGGCCGTGCCCGCCCGCCTCTCCGGTCCGGGCAATGAGGGAGCGGCAGAGGGCGTCCCCGCCCAGCGCCATTTCGACCACGTCGGTCAGCCGCAGCGCGCGGCCGAAATGTCGCTCCGCCTCGGCCATTGGCGCGCGGAAACTGGCATAGACCTCGATGCAGCCGCGATTGCCGCAGCGGCAGAGCGGTCCCTGCGGATCGATCACCACATGACCGAACTCGCCTGCGCCGCCGGCAATGCCGCGCAGCACCCGGCCACCAGCGACGATCGCGCCGCCGATACCGAGGTCGAGCGTATAGACCACGAAATCATCGTGCCCCTGCGCCGCGCCCCAGGTCATTTCGGCAATGGCCGAGCAGTTGGATTCGTTGTCGCAGAAGATCGGCACGTCGGGGAAAATCGGCCCGAACAGCTCGCGCATGTCGACGCCGGCCCAGGTCGGCATGCCACCGGCACGGAGTACCGTACCGGTCACCGGATTGACCGGGCCGCCCACCGCGATGCCGACGCCCAACAGGCCGTCCTGCCGTTGCCACTTCCCCTCATAGGCCTCGGTGATCAGCCGCCGCACATGCTGGATCGCCGTTTGCGGCGAATAGTCGATCTCAAGATTGATGGTCTTGTCCGACAATACGGTATGCGCCACATCGGCGAGGATCACCTGGATCTCGGTCGAGCCGATCAGGATGCCGATGCAGGTGCCGGCCCGCGGGTTGAGGGTCAGCGCGGTCGCCGGCCGACCGACGCCGCCGGCCGACTCGCTGCCGATTTCCACAACCATCTGCGAGCGCCGGAGCTCGGTGAGGGCCGTTGAGATCGTGGACTTGGCCAGCCCGGTGAGCCGCGAAAGTTGTGTTGCGCTCAGTGCACCACGCTCGCTCAGGGCGCGCACAATCCGCCCCGCCGGTGTGGCTAAAGCACTGTCAGCAAGTAGAGATTTGAGCTCGATCCGGTTCACGCTCCTCCCTCCCCAAGCGCGTTGACAAGCCGAATAAGTTCACCATAGAACTAATACGACGGTGCGCAGGAGGATGTGCACCGCCGGGAGAAAAGCGCAAGTAGCCACAGGAGCCGGCCGGGTGAGCCGGGGTGGGGACGGGCGCTTTCAAGGGAGAGAGACAATTATGACCTTCACGACCAAGGTCGCGGCCGCCGCGACCACGATGCTTGCTGCCGCGCTGCTTTCGGGCACCGCGATGGCCGCCCCCAAAGTGCTGATGCTGCACCAGTGGGCATCCGGCAACGACGCTGCCTCCATTGCCAAGCTCGGTGAGATGTTCACCGCTGCCGGCGGCACCTGGGAGCAGACCGCCATTGCCGGTCATACAGCCAATACCCTGGCCAAGCTCCGCGCCGATGTCGTCGCCGGCAACGCCCCCGCTGCGGTGCAGCTGAAGGGCCCGGAAATCGCCGAGTGGAACGCCACTGGCGGCACCGCCGACATGGACGAGCTGGCCACCGCCGAGGGCTGGGACAAGGTCGTCGCCCCCGAGCTGCTGCCGGTGATGAAGCCGGAAGGCAAGTGGGTCGCCGCCCCGATGAACATCCACCGGATCAACTGGATCTGGGGCAACAAGGCCGCCATGGAGGGCGTCGGTGTCACCGAGCTTCCCAAGACCTGGGCCGATTTCAACGCTGCCTGCGACAAGGCCATCGCTGGTGGCAAGATCTGTCTCGCGCACCTCTCGGCCGACTGGACCGACGCGACCACGTTCGAGACCATCGTCTACGGCATGGACAAAGACCTCTACACCAAGGCCTTCGTCGAAGCCGACGTCGAGTCGCTGCGCTCGGAAGGTATGATCAAGGCCTTCGATCAGATGCGCCTGATGGTTACCAAGTACATGGACCCGGCCATCGCCGGCCGTGACTACGACACCGCCTCCAACATGATGGTCAACGGCGACGCGCTGTTCTTCATCATGGGCGACTGGGAACTGGGAACCATCAAGTCGGTGGGCAAGGAACCGGGTGTCGACATCCTGTGCGGCCAGTCCCCGACCGATTGGGGCAAGCCGGGCTTTATCCTGAACTCCGACTCGGTCGTGTTCTTCAACCAGAAGGACCCGGATTTCCAGGAGGGCCAGAAGCTCCTCGCTTCGACCATCCTGAGCCCGGAATTCCAGACCATCTTCAACATCTCGAAGGGCTCGATTCCGGCTCGCCTGGACGTCGACCTGTCGCAGGGTTTTAACGTCTGCCAGCAGGACAGCCAGGCTGCGCTGAAGGCTTCGATTACCGAAGGCACCCTGGTTCGGTCGATGGCTCACAACATGACCGTGCTGCAGAAGTACCGCGGCGCCATGATGGACACCATCACCGAGTTCGTGAACACGCCTGAGATGACCTCGGAAGAAGCGGCCAACATCATGGCCGACGCCGTCGAAGCTCAAATGTAACTTCTGACCAGAATTGTCGGCCGCGGTGCTCCCCGAGCGTCGCGGCTGGCTCCTTTGGCCGCCGGTTTTGGAGGATAGTCCGTTGGCAATGACAGGTCAGTCCGTCTCGACTGGCACGAGTACGTGGGACCGCATCAAGAAGTGGACGCCCATATTCATAATCGCGCCTTCAATCGTTGCGTCGTTTGTCTACGTCTTCGTCTTTGCCGGCTGGACGTTCTACATCTCGCTCAGTGACTCGACGCTGCTGCCGAGTTACGGCTTCAAGGGGCTTGAGAACTACATCTCGCTCTGGACCAACCGCCGCTGGAGCGTCGCCTACACCAACCTGCTGTACTTCTCGCTCTTCTATGTGACGATCTCGATGGCGTTCGGCTTGCTGCTGGCCATCCTCATCGACCAGAGGATACGCGCCGAGTCGTTCTGGCGGACGATCTTCCTCTACCCGCTGGCGGTAAGCTTCATCGCTACCGGTACGGTCTGGCAGTGGCTCTACAATCCCTCGAGCGGTATCCAGTTCCTGGTCAACGCGATGGGCTGGACCGACTTTCAGTTTGCTCTCACGTCGGATCGCAAGAACGCCATCTGGGCGATCATCATCACAGGCATCTGGGGCTCCGCCGGCTTCTCGATGGCGCTGTTCCTCGCCGGCCTCCGGTCGGTCGATCCAGACATCATCAAGGCCGCCCAGATCGACGGCGCCGGCTGGTTCCGCACCTATCGTAAGGTGGTCCTGCCAACCATCGGGCCGATCTTCATCGCTGTCGCGGTAGTGCTGCTGCAGTTCGCCATCAAGACGTTCGACCTTGCCGTCGCGCTGACCAATTCCGGTCCTGGCATCTCGACCACTTTCCCCGCCACCTACGTCTACGACTTCATGTTCCAGCGCGGCGAGATCGGCGAGGGCGCCGCGGCCGCGATGATGGTGCTGGCGGCGCTTGCAATCGTCCTGGTGCCCTACTCACTCTATCTGGTCTGGCGCAAGCGCAGGGAGGCGAACAATGGCTGATGCAGTCCTTACCGCTGCCGGCGTCGAAGACAGGGAAGCGGCAATCGCGAGCCGCCGGCGGCTGATTTCGCGGATCGTGATCTATGGCCTGCTCGGCCTGATCTCGATCATCTACATCGTGCCGTTCCTTGTGGTGTTCCTCAACTCGTTCCGCACCAATGAGGAGATCGGCCAGCTCGGCCTGATTTCGCTGCCGCGCAGCTTCCGGCTCGATGCCTGGCCGACGGCCTGGAGCGACTTTTGTATCGGTGGCCAATGCGATGGCGTTGCCAGGTACTTCTGGAACTCCGTCGCCATGGTCATCCCGGCGACGATCATCTCGACTGCACTCGGTGCCATCAACGGCTACATCCTGTCGAAGTGGAAATTCCCCGGTTCGGAGATCGTCTTCGGCTTCATGCTGCTCGGCGTGTTCATGCCGGGGCAGATCGCGCTGCTGCCCTGGGCCTTCACGCTCGGCCAGCTCGGCCTCGCCAACTCGGTCTACGGCCTGATCCTGGTGCACTGCATCCAGGGCCTCAGCTTCACCACTCTGTTCTTCCGCAACTATTATGTGAGCGTGCCGGACGACCTGCTGAAGGCCGCCCGCATCGACGGTGCCGGCTTCTGGCGGATCTTCTGGAAGATCATGATCCCGCTGTCCCCGCCGATCATCATCGTCACCGTGATCTGGCAGTTCACCGGTATCTGGAACGAGTACCTGTTCGGCGTGGTGCTGAACTCGGGCTCCAACCAGCCCATCACCGCGGCCCTGGTCGCACTTTCGATGAGCGGAACGTCCGTTCGAACCTATGACGTGATGAGTGCAGCCGTGCTGATCGGCGCCCTGCCTCCCCTCCTCGTCTATTTCTTCGGCGGCAAGTATTTCGTCCGCGGCCTTACCCAGGGAGCAATCAAGTAAATGGCGTCCTTGACCATCAGGAACCTGCGTAAGAGCTTCGGCATGGTCGAAGTGCTGAAGGGTGTCGACCTCGAAGCCAATACCGGCGAATTCATCGCGCTGGTCGGCCCGTCGGGCTGCGGCAAATCCACTCTGCTCGCCATGATCGCCGGCCTCGAGACCGTGACCTCGGGCGAGATCTATATCGGCGATCGGCTGGTGAACTCGGTCCAGCCCAAGGACCGCGACATCGCCATGGTGTTCCAGTCCTACGCGCTCTACCCGACGATGACCGTCAGGGAAAACATGGCCTTCGGCATGGAAAGCCGAGGTGTGCCCAAAGCCGAGCAGGAAAAGACCATCGCTCGCGTCGCCGCGCTGCTGCAGATCGAGCCGTTCCTGAAGCGCAAGCCCGGCCAGCTCTCGGGCGGCCAGCGCCAGCGCGTCGCCATGGGCCGCGCCCTGGTGCGCGATCCGGCGCTGTTCCTGTTCGACGAGCCGCTGTCGAACCTCGACGCCAAGCTCCGTGTCGATATGCGCACCGAGATCAAGAAGCTGCACCAGCGCATCGGCAAAACCACGATCTACGTCACCCACGACCAGGTCGAGGCCATGACGCTCGCCTCGCGCATCGCCGTGATGCACCAGGGTGAAGTGCAGCAGTTCGCCGATCCCGATACCGTCTACAACCGCCCGGCCAACACCTTCGTAGCCGGCTTCATGGGTTCGCCCTCGATGAACTTCATCGATGCCGAGATCACCTCAACCGGTGGTGGGCCGGCGGTCAACTTCCCGCTCTCGGGCGGCAACGTCGCGAGCCTGCCGCTCCATAACGGGGTGGCCGACCGGGCGCAGAGCAAGAAGGTGATCCTCGGTATCCGTCCCGAGCATCTGAGCCGCCAGTCCGCCAGCACGAGCGGCAAGCAGGGTTTTGCCACCATGTCGGCGCTTGTCGAAGTGGTGGAGCCGACTGGCGCCGAGACCATGGCGGTGCTGAAGTTCGGCGATCGCGAGGTGGTCGGCCGGTTCTCCCCGGACGAGGCGCCCAGGACCGGCGAGAACATGCCGCTTGCCGTCGACATGACCCGCGCCTGCCTGTTCGATCCGGCGACGACACGACTGATTTAGGGGTCTGAGGAAATTACCGAGTTCGCCAACTATCCCAGCCTCGCCGGCCGGGTCGTGTTCGTCACCGGCGGCGCCAGCGGCATCGGCGCCGATGTCGTCCGGGCCTTCGCGCGCTGTGGCGCCAAGGTCGCCTTCGTCGATATCCTCGAGGCCGAGGGCCGGGAGCTGGTCACCGAGACCGGCGCCACCTTCCTCGTCTGCGACATCACCGACATCACGGGCCTGCGTGCCGCGATCGATGTGGTCAAGAACCGCCTCGGTCCCATCGGGGTCCTCGTCAACAACGCGGCCAACGACGATCGCCACGCCATTGACGACGTCACCGAGGAATACTGGGACCGTTCGACCGATATCAACCTGAAGCCGCAATTCTTCGCGGCGCAGGCGGTGCGCTCGCACATGCAGGAACTGGGTGGCGGTTCGATCATCAACTTCTCGTCGATCGCCTGGCGCGGCGGCGCCGACAATATGCCGGTCTACGCCACCGCCAAGGCCGCCGTGCTCGGCCTGACCCGTGCGCTCGGCCGCGGCTTCGGCAAGGACAATATCCGGGTGAACGCCATCGAGCCTGGCGCCGTAATCACCGAGCGGCAGAAGCGGCTGTGGTTCCCAACCCAGGAATCGATCGATGCAGTGGTGTCGCGCCAGGCGCTGAAGCACGTTCTGCTCGGCGAGGAGATCGCCCGCATGGTGCTGTTCCTCGCCTCCGATGACAGCCGCATGATCACCAAGCAATCCATCACCGTGGACGGGGGATTGCGGTAATACGAATTGATAGGGACGACCCCCTCCCATCCTCCCCATAATGGGGAGACGCCGTGTCCACTTCCTGGAGTCGGCGGCCCATTCAGCCAGGCTTTCGCACCAACGGTACTCCGATGAAACTTACGACCGGCCTCAACCCCTATGGCCTCACCTATTATCTCGGCCTGCAGGGCTCCGGCACGCCGCGCCACAACCCTGATGGCGTCGGCCTCGAGGGCTTCATCAAGCTGACCGAGGAATTGGGCGGTAAGGCCATCGAGCTGTGGGACGGCTGGCTGAAGGACAAGTCCGATGGCGAGCTCGCCGCGCTGAAGCAGCGCCTCGACACCCTGGGCTGGAAGCGCGTCGTGAGTTCCGGCCTGCAGCACGGCGACATGGACCAGCTGATCCGCTGCGCCAAGGCGCTCGATGCCCAATATATCCGCGTCGCCATGACCCCGATCCTCTGCGGTGACCGCGCCGCCGCTGGCCAGAAATGGCACGATCTCGTCGCTTCGGTGCACGAGAAACTCCAGGCCGCGGTGCCCAAGCTGACCGCCGCCGGCGTAGTGCTGCTGATCGAGAACCACCAGGATTTCACCTCGCGCGAGCTGGTCAATTTCTGCGACGAGTACGGCCCCAGCGTCCGTATCGTCTTCGATATGGCCAACACCTTCCCGGTGGCCGAGTCGCCGCTCGATTTCACCCGGGTGATCGCCCCTTACGTGCGCCACTGCCACGTCAAGGACTATCGCGCCGTGATCGAGCCCGATGGCTTCCGCCTGGTGCGCTGCCCCTCGGGTGACGGCTGCGTGCCGCACAAGCAGATGTTCGACATCCTCGCCGAGCACAATGACGAGATGGTCGCCTGCATCGAGATCGGTGCGCTCGATGACCGGCACGTCAAGCTGTTTACCCCCGAGTGGTGGCACGGCTATGCGCCCAAGCAGGCCGAAGATCTCGCCGCGTGCCTCTTCGCCGTACAGAAGAACCGCTTCGAAGTGGGCGAAGAGTGGCGCACCCCGTGGCAGCGCAACGCCGACCACGAACTGATCGATTACGAGCTGTCGCAGTACCGCAAGAGTGCTGCGAACCTGAAGGCTCAAGGACTTATGTGATTGGAGGCCGTTGTGGCAGGAAAAGATCTCTCTGGAAAAATCGCTTTCGTGACCGGCTCGGGCCGCGGCCTCGGCAGCGTCATGGCGAAGAAGCTGGCGGCGCGCGGCGCCGATGTGGTGGTGCATGACCTGACCTGGGACGCTGCCGCCAAATACGGCGAGGCGGATAACCTTGGCGCGATGATCAAGACCATCGAGGGGCTCGGTGTCCGCTCGATGGGCGTCACCGGCAATATCGGCGACCGCGACGCGGTCAACAATATGAAGAAAGAGATCGAGGAGAAGTTCGGCCCCGTCGAAATCCTCGTCAACTGCGCCGGCGGCGATATCGGTGCGGCGGGCGGCAAGCCGGTGCCCAACAACATCCTCGGCATCACTTATGACGACCTGATCACGCTGACCAACAACAACCTGATCGGCACCATGCTGGTGACCCAGGCCTTCGTGCCGCAGATGGTCGAACGCCAGCACGGCATCGTCGTCAACATCGCCTCGGTCGCCGCCCATATCGGGGTGAGCGGCGGCGGCATCTACGCGACGCTGAAGGCCGCGGTGACCCACTATACCCGCTGCCTCGCCGACGAGGTCCGCGAGCACGGCGTGCGCGTCAACGTGGTGAGCCCGGGACCGTCGAAGACCGCGCGCTTCCAGGCGACCCGCACGGTCGATCCGGACAAGATGAACTCCAACAAGGTCTCGATGGACCGCTACGCCGAACCCGAGGAAATCGCCGACGCGGTGGTGTTCCTCTGCTCGCCGGAAGCCAAGTTCATCCACGGCCAGCTGCTCCGCGTCGACGGCGGCCTGCAGCTTTACGCGGGCTGATTGTCGCCGACTGATAGAGACGGCCCCCTCCTTTGCCATTCGAGCGTAGCTCTCATGGCCTTCTCCCCTCAAATCGCTCCACTGGAGCGATTTGCCCTTCGGGACGGCTCGAAGTCCCCCATGAAGGGGGAGGTGCCTCGCCGGTGCGTTTGGCACGATCCAGCCACAGCCTCGACTCTTCACCTCCCCCTTTGAGGGGGAGGCCGGGAGGGGGCCGTCTGCCGGCGTTGAGCCTTGTCGCCGCTCATCGCCGAAGCTAACGGTAGGCTCCCACCACCCGGAGCGCCCATGCCCACTCTCGGCCTTGCCATTGCTGCCACCGCGGCGCTCGTCTCATTTCTCACCGCGTGGTTCATCATGCGCCGGGGCGCCAAGCTCGGGCTGATGCAGCAGCCCAATGGCCGCTCTTCGCACGTCGTGCCCACCCCGGGCGGCGGCGGTGTCGGTATCGTCGCCGGCGGCTCGATTGCCGGGCTGCTGATGGCGCTGCTGCTGCCCTGGCTGGGCGTGCCGGTGATCATGGCCGGCATCCTCCTCGCTTTCATCGGCTATGCCGACGACAAGCGCCCGATCGCCGCGCGCTGGCGGCTCGGCGCGCAGGTGCTGCTGATGGGCGCCATCGTCGCAGTGCTGCCGATCGACCAGCTCGGCCTGCCGGTGCCGGAATCCGTGCTGCTGGTGATCCTCACGCTGGGCGGTGCGCTGTGGATCAACCTGTTCAACTTCATGGACGGCATCGATGGCCTTGCGGCATCGGAGGCGATTTTCCTCCTCGTCGGCGCGGCGCTGCTCGCCTACCTGTTCGAGCCCGGCATCATCGATGATCCCAGGCTCTGGTGGATGCTCGGCCTTGCCGCCGCGTGCCTCGGCTTCCTGCTGCTCAACTGGCCGCCGGCAAAGATCTTCATGGGCGATGCCGGCAGCACTTATCTCGGGCTGATGCTAGCGTTCTTCGCCTTCACCACCATGCTCAGCTTCTGGCTGAGCCTCTGGCAGTGGCTGATCCTGGGTGGTCTGTTCCTCGCCGACAGCCTCACCACCTTGGTTCGCCGCATACTGCGCCGCGAACGTTTCTGGGAAGGCCACAAGCGTCACGCCTACCAGGCGCTGCAGCGCCGCTTCGGCTCGCACCTCAAGGCGACACTGCTCTATATCGGCATCAATGTGATTGTGCTGCTGCCGCTCGCCTATGTGGCTGGCGCCTACCGCGATTGGGGTTTTGCGATTGCCGCGCTGACCTATGTCGCGCTGGTGGCCGCGGCTATCTGGGCCGGGGCAGGGGCAGAACTACAGCAAGAGGCTGAGGAAGAAGGCGCCGGCGCCTAGGATCGTCAGCGATGCGGCGCTCGCCGCAAACAGCATGTTGCGGGCGAAATCGGTGTGTCGCGCCAGCTCGTGCCGGGTCATGGCGCGGACGTCGAAATGTTCGAATTCCTGGTCGAGCATGATGCGAGCCCCCCGAGCTGCAGGCAAAGGGTGCGCGCATGTCTTCGGGTCAGCCAGCGCTTTGCAAAATCATGCTTAATTAGAGTCAAATGCCTTGTAGTTCGCTCCGGCTCGCGCAACCGTGTGATCGAGGGCAGTCAAACGCCATTTCAACGCCATGATTGGCGCGCTTCTGCCGCCGCCTCGCACTGGAACACTCGCCTATGACGCTTCTGCGCAGCGGTCTTCTCCTTCTCGCCACCCTTTCATTGCTCGCCGCCTGCACCTCGGTGGTCCCGCCGGCCAAGCCGCCGGGGAGCACCAGCAGCGTCGCGCCGATCCAGCTGACCCAGGGCGGCATCATGGCGGCGATCAACGGCACCCGCGCCGCCGCCGGCAAGCCACCGCTGCGCTACAACATCCAGCTCGAGAACGCCGCCCGCTCGCAGGCCAACCTGATGGCCGCCAAGGACACGCTGTCGCACGATCTCGGCGTCACCCTCCGCCAGCGCGTCACCACTGCCGGCTATGACGGCGCCGTGGGCGAGAACGTCGCCGGCGGCCAGTCGACCCTCGACCAGGCGATCAACGGCTGGCTGGCCTCGCCCGCGCACCGCGACACGCTGCTCTCCACCAAGTTCCAGGAATTCGGGCTGGCGGTGGCGACGGTGCCGGCGAACCGGACGAGCAAGTACCGGACGTATTGGGCGTTCATCGCGGGTGGGCCGTTCGAGGCCTGGCGGTAGGCGACATGCAGCCGCCGGTGGCTGTGGACCCCCACCCCTGTCCCCTCCCCGCAAGGGGCAGGGAGACCCAAACACTGGCATCGGGTTGATCGTCTCCCTCCCCCTTGCGGGGAGGGATTAAGGGTGGGGGGCAGCCCGCACCGGCCTATCGGGCACCGCCGGCGCGCTACGAACTGCTCAGCGTCCGCCGCACCGCGTCGCGCCAACCCTTCAGCTTCCGTGTCCGCTCGTCCTCGTCCATCCGCGGCGTGAATTGCCGGTCGAGCGCCCAGCGTTCGGCAAAGCCCTGCTGGTCCGGCCATACGCCTGCCTTCCAGCCGGCGAGCCAGGCGGCGCCGAGCGCCGTGGTCTCGAGGATGGTCGGCCGGTCGACGGGTGTGTTCAGCATGTCGGCGAGGAACTGCATGGTGAAATCCGAGGCGACCATGCCGCCATCCACCCGCAGCACCGTGTCGTGTGCACCCTTCCAGTCCTTGCGCATGGCGTCGATCAGGTCGCGCGTCTGGTAGCTGACCGACTCGAGCGCCGCCCGCGCCAGCTCCGCCGGCCCGGTATTGCGGGTCAGCCCGGTGAGCGAACCGCGCGCCGCCGAATCCCACCACGGTGCGCCCAGCCCGACGAAGGCCGGCACCAGGTAGACGTTCTGTGTCGGGTCGGCCTTGGCCGCCAGCACCCCGGCATCGCCGCTCTTTTCGATGATTTTCAGCATGTCGCGCATCCACTGCACCGAGGCGCCGGCGATGAAGATGGCGCCTTCGAGTGCGTAGGTGGTCTCGCCGTTGAGCCGGTAGGCGACGGTGGTCAAGAGCCGGTTCTTCGAGCGCACCATGTCGGTGCCGGTGTTGAGCAGCGCAAAGCACCCGGTGCCGTAGGTGGATTTCAGCATCCCCGGGCTGAAGCAGGCCTGCCCGATGGTCGCCGCCTGCTGGTCCCCGGCCGCGCCATAGATTGGCAGCGCCACGCCGAACACTTCGGGGTCGGTCATGCCGAAATCATCGGCATTGTCCTTCACTTCCGGCAGGATGGCGCGCGGGATACGGAACAGTTTCAGCAGCTCGTCATCCCACTCGCCGGTCTTGATGTTGAGCAGCAGGGTGCGGCAGGCATTGGTGATGTCGGTGGCGTGGCTCTTGCCGCCGGTCAGCCGCCAGATCAGGTAGCTGTCGACGGTGCCGAAGGCGAGTTCCCCCTTCTCGGCGCGCTTGCGCGCACCCGGCACGTTGTCGAGAATCCAGGCGAGCTTGGTGGCGGTGAAATAGGGGTCGAGCAGCAGCCCGGTCTTCTTGCTCACCAGCTTCTCGTGCCCTGCCTTTTTCAGCTTTTCGCAGAGCTTGGTGGTGCGCCGGTCCTGCCAGACGATGGCGTTGTAGATCGCCTTGCCGGTCTGCCGATCCCAGACGATCGTCGTCTCGCGCTGGTTGGTAATGCCGATCGCCGCGATCTCGCTGGCCTTGATCCCGGCCTTCTTGATCGCCGTCTTGGCGCTCCACAACGCCGTCGCCCAGATCTCCTCGGGCACATGCTCGACCCAGCCATCCCTTGGGAAATGCTGGGTGAACTCCATCTTGCCGAGCCCGGCGATCTTCTGGTGTTCGTCGAACACGATCGCCCGGCTGGAGGTGGTGCCCTGGTCGATCGCGAGAATGTTGCCGCTCATTGTCTCTTCCCCATCTCGGCGAGGCGTTCGGCCATGTACCTGGCCAGTTCCGCCTTCCCGTTTGCTTTGAATTTCAGGCCCTGCTTCGAGCGACGCCATAACACGTCGTCGGCGGTCCGCGCCCATTCCCGATCCATCAGGTAATCGACCTCGCGCGCATAAAGCGTTGTGCCGAAATGCTGCCCCAGCTCGGCCGGGCTCTGTGCCTCGCCCAGCACATCGGCAGCCAGCGTGCCATAGGCCCGCACCAGCCGGCGGACGAAGGCCGGATCGAGGTTCGCCTTTTTCGCCGCGAGCTTCCGCACCTCGGCCTCGAAGGCGGTGGGCGGAAAGTTGCCGCCCGGCAGGTGTGCGCCCTTGGTCCAGCGTTGCCCCTTCTTGTCGAGCAACCCGTCGATCTTGTCGACCACCTGCTCGCTGAGCCGCCGATGGGTGGTCAGCTTGCCGCCGAAAACGTTGATCAGCGGCCCGTTGCCGGCCTCGCCCTCGGTCTTCAGCACATAATCGCGCGTCGCTTCCTGCGCCGCGCTGGCGCCATCGTCGAACAGCGGCCGCACCCCGGCATAGGTCCAGACGATCTCTTCGCGCGTCACCGGCTTGATGAAATACTCGCTCGCCGCGGCGCAGAGATAGTCGGTCTCCGCGTCGCTGATCTTGACCCCGGTCGGGTCGCCCTCGAAGTCCTGGTCAGTGGTGCCGATCAGCGTGTAGTCGCCCTCGTAGGGAATGGCGAAGAAGATGCGGCCGTCGGCGTTCTGGAAGAAGTAGCAGCGGTCATGGTCGAAGAGTTTTCGGACCACGATGTGGCTGCCTTTGACCAGTCGCACATGGTGCGCCTCGTTCCGACCGACCGTCTCGCGGATCACCTGGTCGACCCACGGCCCGCCGGCATTCACCAGCAGCCGCGCCGAAACCGTCTCGTTACCTGCCGGGCCGACCAGCTCGATCCGCCACAGGTTGTTCTCGCGGCGTGCCGAGACGACCTTGGTCTGCGTCACCACCCGGGCGCCCTTGTCGGCGGCGTCGCGGGCGTTGAGCGCCACCAGTCGGGCGTCGTCGACCCAGCCGTCCGAATACTCGAACGCCACCTTGTGTCCCGGCTTCAGCGGTCGCCCGGCAGGGTCCTTGGTGAGGTCCAGCGTCTTGGTCCCCGGTAGCAGTTTTCGCCCGCCCAGGTGGTCGTAGACAAAGAGGCCGAGGCGCAGCAGCCAGGCCGGCCTGAGGTTCTTCTCGTAGGGCAACACGAACCGCAGCGGCCAGATGATGTGCGGCGCCGAGGCCCACAGCACTTCACGCTCGGCCAGCGACTCGTGCACCAGCCGGAACTCGTAGTGCTCGAGATAGCGCAGGCCCCCATGCACCAGCTTGGTCGCCGCAGACGAAGTGCCTGAAGCGAGGTCATGCATCTCGGCCAGCATCACCGAATAGCCGCGCCCCACTGCATCGCGGGCAATGCCGGTGCCGTTCACCCCGCCGCCGATGACGAACACATCGAACGCGTCTGCTGCGTCACTCATCTGGGGGGGAGTCCTTCGCTGGCAATATGGAGCTCGACGCCTGATGCCGCGCAGATCGCGGCGATGGCGGGGGAGGGGGCGACGTCGGTGACGAAGACGTCGATCTGCTCGAGGTGGCCGATGCGCACCGGCGCGGTGCGTTCGAACTTCATCGCGTCGGCGACGAGGATGGTCTTGCGCGCCGTCTCGATGATCGCCTGCGCCACCTTCACTTCGCGAAAATCGAAATCCAGCAGCGTGCCGTCGGCATCGATCGCCGAGGCTCCGATCACCGCATAATCGACCCGGAACTGCCGGATGAAATCCACTGCCGCCTCGCCCACCACGCCGCCATCGGCATGCCGCACCACGCCGCCCGCGATCACCACTTCGGCGCTCGGCACCTCGCGCAGGATGTTGGCGGCATTGATGTTATTGGTCACCACCAGCAAGCCCGTGTGACGGCGCAACGCCATCGCCACCTGCTCGGTGGTGGTGCCGATATTGAGGATCAGCGAGGACTCGTCGGGGATCAGCGCCGCTGCAACGAGCCCGATCCGGCGTTTGCTCTCCGCCGCCAGCATCCGCCGCGCCTCGTAGGCATAGTTCGAAACGCCCGAGGGGTAAGCGGCGCCGCCATGCAGGCGGTTGAGCAGCTTGCGGTCACAGAGTTCGTTCAGGTCCTTGCGGATGGTCTGCGGCGTCACTGCGAACTGCAGCGCCAGGGTGTCGACATCCACGCGCCCGTGCTGCCGGGCCAGCGCCATGATGTCATCCTGCCGCTGCGTCAGCGCATCCAATCCATCCTCCGGGAGGTTGGTTCACCTATACGCGGATCAGGTTCGTTTCGATAGCGAAATGTTCGGATGAGTTTCGTAATGGAGCCGAAGCAGACGGCCCCCTCCCATCCTCCCCCATGATGGGGGAGGTGCCCTGCTGGTGCGTTTGGCACAATCGAAGACCGGGCCTCGACTCTTCACCTCCCCCCTTGTGGGGGAGGCCGGGAGGGGGCCGTCTCTATCAGTCAGGTCATTGACCCCCGCCTGCATCCCGTGCATCAGGAAACACCTCTCCCGACCGGCCGACCATGCTCGCCATTCTCAACGTCATCCTGCCGGTTTTCGCCATGCTCGCGCTGGGCTATGGCGCGGTGCGGCTCAGGCTGTTCCCGTCCGAGGGGGTGCGTGGGCTGGTGGTGTTCGTGAACAACTTCGCGACCCCGTGCCTGCTGTTCAACGCCATGCTCAACACCGACTTCGCGACGACCTTCAACTGGGGCGTCATCGTGCCGTTCTATATCGGGGCGATCGTGGTGTTCATCGTCGGCATCGTCATCTCGGCCAAGCTGTTCCGCAACAAGCCGGGCGAGGCCGTCGCTTCGGGCTTTTCGGCCACCTTCACCAACACCGTGCTGGTCGGCATTCCCGTGGTGCAGCGCGCCTATGGCGATCAAGCGCTGGCCACCGCCTTCTCGATCATCGCCTTCCATGCCCCGGTGCTGATCACCGCCGGCATGATCACCATGGAGCTGCTGCGTCGCGATGGCGCGCCACTGCACAAGACGCTCGGCGTGGCGCTGATGCGGGTGGTTGCCAATCCGCTGCTCTGGGGCATCGCGCTCGGCGCCGCCGCCAACCTGATGAACGTGACCCTGGTCGAGCCGGCCGAAGCCTTCATCACCATGATGGCCGCCGCCGTCACGCCTGCTGCATTGTTCGGCCTTGGCGGGGCGCTGAACGACTATAAGCTCAGCGACAGCTGGGGCCAGTCGCTCACCATGTCGCTGCTGAAGCTGCTGCTGCAGCCGGCCATCGCCTGGGTGATCATGGTGCCGATCCTCCACATCGACCACGATCTCGCCCGCTACGGCGTGCTGCTCGCCGCCATGCCGGCCGGCATCAACGTCTATGTCTTCGCCACCTACTACAACCGCTCCGTCCACATCGCCGCCAACAGCATCCTGATCTCGACGGTGCTGAGCCTGCTGACGGTGAGTGGGTGGTTGTATCTGCTGGGGCTGTAGGCCAATCTTCCCTTGCCCCGGTCGTCAGCAATAAGCATGTCGGTGCCGAGTGGCGTGGCATGGTATTCCCATGGGGAGGCAGAGATGAAGCAGCGAGGCGCGAGGCTAGCTAGCCGCCTTGTGCTTTCCGTGCTGGCGCTGGCCACGATGCTCGGGCCGGTCGATGCGGTGACCGTTGTCGCCTGCCTGCGAGACGCGTCCGAGATCACGTTTCGGGGCGAGCATGTCGAGACCGTCGCGGCAGGTGTGTTCGATAGTCGGAAGAATCGCATAGTTGCGTCGTCAGACGGAGATGAAGTCTTCATCGTCGCCAAGGTGAGAGTGTTGGAGCTCGGCGATGTTCCACCCGATGTCCAACCGCCGGCAATCGGTGAGGTCGTGGGCGTCCTTCAGAGATTGGTGTGCACCCGTTGCGACGCCTCCCGCACCGCGCAACGAGGTGGATACAGCCAGGTGGGGGAGGTTTTGTGGTTCAAGGCATCGATAGGCCAGCTCGGCGGTAACGCCGAGTATAAGGACCAGTTCGCCGCAGCGTTGCTTCGCACCGCTGTTAGTTACCAGTTCGCACTCTCGTCCTGGTGCGACGCATCCACGAAACGCAATTGGAAGTTATGGCAACCGCGCTGAGCCTCGACTGGCGATGACTGGAGCGGCCTACTGCGCCGCCTCAACGCTCATCGCCAGCACCTGCGGCTCGCCGGAGACCGGGATCGAGCGGACCGGCATGGTCGAGGTGGCGTCGAGGCCGACCGCGACACGGACATGCTTGTCGGTCGGGCAGAGCAGCAGCATCGCGTCGAACCCGATCCAGCCCAGCCCATCATCCCAGGCCTCGGCCCAGGCGTGCAGCGCCGGCTGATCACTGTCGGAGCCGTGGAGATAGCCGGTGACATAGCGCGCCGGGATCTCCAGTGCTCGCGCCGCCCCGATAAAGGCATGCGCGTAGTCGCTGGCCGGCGGATGGACGGCAGCTGCCTGCGATTGGCTCTGGCTCTGCCCGTCCTGCATCTGCGTCTGCTCACTCCCGCCTACCACTTCGGCGACCCGCGCCATCAGCGCGTGCAGCAAGGCGATGCGGTCCTGCCCGGTCTTCGGCGCTGCGCGGAATTTCGAGGTAATCGCCCCCGCCGCCTTGGTGGCCGGGGTAGGGCGGCGATAGAGCGCCGGCGGAATGTCGCCCTGTACCCGGCCGATCACCCCATTGCGGTCGATGGTCTCGACGATCCCGGCGACGGTGATCAGCAGTTCCGGGTCGGGCTTGATCTGGCTCACCAGCTGCGCCCGGTTGCCGAAGGCATCGACAAAGCTCGCCGCCCTGTCGAAGCCGGGCATCTCGATCGCCCACTCGCGCACCGTCTGTGTCGGCCCGCTCACCGGCGTCAGCAGCACGTGCTGCACCCCGCGGGCCACGCCGGCGCCAAGTCCAAGGCTCATCGAATGTCGGATAGCGATCTTCATCAGTAGAAATTGTAGCTTTCGGCGAGGGCGTCCGTCATCCGGTTGTTGCGGTCGATGAACTCGGTCAGGAACTCGTGCAGGCCATGCTCGAAGATCTTGTCGACACTGGCGTCCATCACCAGCGCCGTCACCGCATCGGCGGCATCATGCCCGGCCGTGCGTTCGCCATAGATTTCCTCGAGCATATCGATGGTGCGGTTGATCCACTGCACGCAGAAGATCAGCGAACGCGGCATTTCCGGCCTGAGGATCAGGTAGTCGGCGATGTTCCAGGCCTTGTAGCGGTCGTGGTAGACGTGCCGATAGCTGCGATGTGCCGAGGCGGCCCTGAGGATCATCGTCCATTGCTGGATATCGACATCGCCGCCCACCATGGTGGCGCGCGGCAGCAGCACATAATATTTCATGTCGAGAATGCGCGCCGTATTGTCGGCCCGCTCGACGAAGTTGCCGATCTGGCTGAAGGCGTAGCCGGCATCGCGGAGGAAGGTCGAGAGCAGGGCGCCGCGATAGCGATGACTCACCTGCTTGACCCAGAACAGCAGCTCCTGGAGCTTGGCCCCCGAGATATCGCGCGGGCGGATGGCCGAGAACTCCAGCCACGCCGCGTTGATCGATTCCCACATCTCGGTGGTCAGCGCCGTGCGCACCGACCGCGCATTGGTGCGCGCCGCGAGGAGGCACGACTTAACCGAGGAATAGTTCTCCTCGTCGAACAGCATGTAATGCGCGACGCTCGCGACGTCGGCCTGCTTGTGCTTGAGGTTGAACCCCTCATCGGCCTCTGCCGCCTGCAGCATCGACACCAGGTGCTCCGAAGCGCCCCCCTCGCGCCGCGAGGTGAGGCTCATCCGGTAGCCCACCTCGAACATTCGGGCCATGTTTTCGGCCCGCTCGATATAGCGGCTGAGCCAGAAGAGATTCTGTGCGGTGCGTCCGAGCATGGTCAGTCCTCCAGCACCCAGGTGTCCTTGGTCCCGCCGCCCTGCGACGAGTTCACCACCAACGAGCCCTTCTTCAGCGCCACGCGCGTCAGCCCACCAGGGGTGATCCGGATATCGTCGCCGCACAGCACATAGGGCCGCAGGTCCACATGCCGCGGCGCGATCCCCTTGTCGACAAAGGTCGGGCAGGTCGAGAGCGCCAGCGTCGGCTGCACGATGTAATTGTCGGGGTGGGCGAGGATCTTCTTTCGGAATTCCTCGCGCATCGCCTTGGTCGAGGCCGGCCCGACCAGCATGCCGTAGCCGCCCGAGCCGTGCACTTCCTTCACCACCAGTTCCTCGAGATGCTCGAGCACATAAGCCCGCTCATCGTCATTGGTGCAGTTGTAGGTGGGGACGTTTTTGAGCAGTGCCTTCTCACCGAGATAGAACTCGATGATCTCCGGCACGTAGACATAGACCGCCTTGTCGTCGGCAATGCCGGTGCCCGGCGCATTGACCAGCGTCACGTTCCCGGCCCGATAGGCATCGAACAGCCCCGGCACGCCCAGCATCGAGTCCGGCCGGAAGGTCAGCGGGTCGAGGAAATCGTCGTCGATGCGGCGGTAGATCACGTCGACCCGCTCGGGGCCCTTGGTGGTCCGCATGTAGACTTTGCCGCCATCGACGAACAGGTCCTGCCCTTCGCAGAGTTCGGCCCCCATCTGGTCGGCGAGGAACGAATGCTCGAAATAGGCGGAGTTATGGATGCCCGGCGTCAGCACCACGAGGTTGGGTGAGCCATGCACGCCCCCCGGCGCCACGCTCTCCATCGTCCGGCGCAGCGTTTCGGGGTAGGTCTCGACCGGCGCCACCTTGTAACGCTGGAACAATTCCGGGGCGAGCTGCAGCATCGCCTCGCGGTTCTCCAGCATGTAGCTGACGCCCGAGGGGGTGCGGAGATTATCCTCCAGCACGTAGAAATCGTCCGGGCCGGTCCTGACGATGTCGACGCCGATAATGTGCGAATAGACTCCGCGCGCCGGATCTAGCCCCATCATTTCCGGGCAGAACGCCGAGTTGTTGAGGATCAGCTTTTCCGGCACCCGCCCGGCCTTCAGGATCTCCTGGCGGTGGTAGATGTCGTAGAGGAAAGCATTGAGCGCCCGTACCCGCTGCTCGATGCCCTTCGAAAGCCGCCGCCACTCCATCGCCGAGATGATGCGCGGGATGATGTCGAACGGGATGAGCTTTTCGGTGCCTTCATTGCTGCCGTAGACGGCGAAGGTAATGCCGAGGCGTCGGAACAGGGCTTCGGCGTCAGCCGACATCAGACCCAGGGCTTGCGGAGGCTGCTCTTTCAGCCACTCTTCCAGGATGTGGTAGGGCGCGCGGACAGAGGCATCCGCATTGGTCATTTCGTCAAACGGCGTTGCGGACATCAACTCCCAAGGGCTTGCGGCCTATCCCACTCGGGACTCATTGGTACACTTTTGCTGAAAGGCCACAAGCCGGGTTCGGCGTGAATGTCTCGCACCCGGTGCGAGCTGACCCCCACCCCTGTCCCCTCCGCAAGGGGGAGGGAGACGCTTTCATTGGCGTCAGTGTTTTGGTGTTCCCTCCCCCTTGCGGGGAGGGGACAGGGGTGGGGGGCCACAGCCACCGGCCGACCGACATGATCCTACCCCCACCAACGTCGCCTTCACCCTCGCGCAAAACTGCCATACAACCTTGCGCCGATAAGGGATGGGACCAATGCCGGAAGAGATTCTCCAGACTCACAAGCTGCTCGATCGCTGCGAGAAGGCGCTCGCCGAACGCTACACCGTGCACAAACTGCACGAGGCGGCGGACAAGGAGGCGCTGATCAAGTCGGTGGCCGGCAAGATCCGGGCTATCGCCGGCGGTAATGTCGATGGTGCGCTGATGGACAAGCTCCCCAAGCTCGAGATCATCGCCAATTTCGGCGTCGGCTACGACTCGATCGATACCAAGGCGGCCAAACAGCGGAACATCCGCGTCACCAATACGCCGAACGTCCTCAACGATGCGGTCGCTGAGCTCACCCTTGGCCTGATGATCGGGCTCGCCCGTCGCATCCCGCAGGGCGACCAGTTTGTCCGCCAGGGCAAGTGGCCGAACTCGGGCTTCCCGCTGCTCACCGAGCTCAACGGCAAGACCGTCGGCATCCTCGGGCTCGGACGCATCGGCAAGGAGATCGCCACCCGCTGCCAGGCTATGAAAATGCGCGTCGTCTATCACGGTCGCAGCCGCCAGCATGACGAGCCCTACATCTTCTACGACAAGCTCATCGACATGGCGCGCGACAGCGACTGGCTGGTGATCATTGCGCCGGGTGGCAAGGGCACCGAGAAGATCGTCTCGCGCGACGTGCTCGAGGCGCTCGGCCCCGAGGGCTTCATCGTCAACGTCGCCCGCGGCACGCTGATCGACGAAGCGGCGATGCTGGAACTGCTGCAATCGAAAAAGCTCGGCGGCGCGGCGCTCGACGTGTTCGAGAAGGAGCCGCAGGTGCCCGAGGGCTTTTTCGCCCTCGACAATGTCGTGCTGTCGCCGCACCAGGGCAGCGCTACACACCAGACACGCAACAAAATGGGCGATCTCGTCGTTGCCAATATCGTCGCGCACTTCGCCGGCGAACCCCTGCTCAGCGCGGTGGTCTGATCATGCTGATTGATCTCAAAGGCAAAGTTGCCATCGTCACCGGCGCCGGTCGAGGCATCGGCCGCGTCATCGCACGGACCCTCGCCACCGAAGGCGTCACCGTCGCGATCATCGACTTCCGCCAGGATCTGCTCGACGATGCCGCGATGGAGTGGACCGAGGCCGGTTGGCCCGGCCTCCGTATCCTCTGCGACGTGCGCGAGGCGGCCCAGGTCAACGCCGCGGTGAGCGCCGTGGACGAGGCGTTCGGCCGGGTCGATATCCTCGTCAACAATGCCGGCGTTGCCAGCGGGGCGCGCGTCGACAAGCTGGCCGAGGCGGTATGGGACGCCAATTTCGATACCAACACCAAGGGCACCTTCCTGATGTGCCAGGCGGTGGCCCCGATCATGCAGCGCCAGGCCTCGGGGCGTATCCTCAACGCGGCCTCATTCGCCGCCATCATCCCCTCGATCGGCAGCGCCGCCTATGCGGCGTCGAAATCGGCGGTGGTGCAGTTCACCCGCGTGCTGGCGGGCGAGCTCGGCCCGTTCAATGTCACGGTGAACTCCTACTCGCCGGGGATGATCCCGACCGAGATGAACGGCTTCGCCAAGCTGCCCGACGCCCGCCAGCAGCGACTGCTCGACACCCTGACGCTGCGCCAGTGGGGCGATGCCCAGGACGTCGCCAACCTCATCTGCTTCCTCGCATCCGACCAGGCCCACTACATCACTGGCGCTTCGATCGACTGCTCGGGCGGCAAGTACGCCACGCAGTTCCCAGCGGCGGCTTACGAGAGCTGAGACACGGGTGGCGGGGCCGGCCTGGCCCCGCACTCTCCCAACACTGGATGTCATCCCTGCAAAAGCAGGGACCCAACTCGGCACCTGAGCCAGCCGATGCCGGACGAGGGCGGAGCCCCCGCCGAGGGGGCCCAGCTTTCGCTGGCATGACATCGCGTGGCAGATGCAACGACCGGCCGAAGTGCCTACCTACCAACCACGTTGACCCCGCAAACAGACGGGTATTTGCTTGTCTGGAGATTTCCGTCGGAGTTGGCGCCAATGGAAATAGTCGAGCTGCTGCAGCAGACACCGCTGTTTCACGAGCTGAACGCAGCGGACCTAGAGGAACTGATCCCGTCGACGCGCCTCGAAACCTACGAGCCGGGGCGGGTCATTCTCCGGGAGGGACGCGTCGGCGCCGCATTCTTCCTTATTGTTTCTGGCAGCGTCGAAGTTATCAAGGCGCTCGGCAAACCGGAGGAAAAGCTCGTCAACAAGCTGGGAGCCGGCGACTTTTTCGGTGAGATCGCCAACATGAAGCACACGACGCGGATCGCCAGCGTCAGGGCGATCAGCGAGACCAAGTGCCTGATGATCCAGCGGCTGCATCTCGATTCCTACATCGAGCGGTTTCCCGCTGTCCTTGCCAAGGTGGAACAGGCGGTTGCCGTCCGCGGCGACGAGTGACAGTCAGCCCCGTACCGCCCGCGCATACTCGGTTGGCGCCCGCCCGACGATGCGGCGGAAATCATTGCTGAAATGCGCCTGGTCCGCGTAGCCCAGCTCATGCGCCACCTCCGTCCAGTTCGGCGCCGCTTCGGCCGTGGCGCGTCCCGCCGCTTCGATCAGCCGGTAGAGCCGGATCACCCATTTCGGCCCCACCCCGACATAGTGCTGGAACAGATGCTGCAATGTCCGCTCGTTCACCGCCGCCCGCCGCGCCAAGGTGGCGACGCTGACGATCTCCCGATCGGTCCGCGCCAACTCGACGATGTCAGCCGCCAGCTCCGTGTTCGGGTCCATCGCCGGTAACCCGCCGCCTGCCAGCATCGCTTCCACCGCGGCGATCATCTGCTGCCGGTCGGGCTCCGCCATCAGCTTGAGCCGCGCCGCTTCCGTCGCCCCCGGAAACACCTCCACTGCATTGAGCGTCTGGTCCATCAACTCCGCCACCGCCCGCCCATAGAACGGCCGGAACCCGCCGGGGCGGAACATCACGCCCAGCACCGCGCCGGAACCCTTGACCTCATAATCGTAGCGTCCCGTCGTCACGCCGGTGATCCAGCCGCGCTCGCGGGTGAAGGCGACGTTGAGGTTGGGATGCGGCAGCACCTCCGCCGGATAGGATGTTCCCTCCGGCAACTGCCAGCTCACCACCCAATAGTGCTCAACGAACGGCGCCAAGGCCGCCGACGGGCGGTAGCGGCTCAGCCCATAGCTCTGCGCCGAGCCGGCCGGATCGAGGATGCCGGCGAAGTCGTCCGGTTTTTCTTCGAACGGCTTTGCGGGTTTTTGCAAGCGCGTCTCCCGGCCTCGTCCCTAGGCTCTCCCAGACCATCAACCAGGGAGACCTAACATGTCCGCAACTTTCACGGCCACCACCAGCCTCGAGCTATCGACGCCGCCGACCCGAGTCTGGGCAGCGCTCACCGATCCGGCGATGATCAGGCAATACATGTTCGGTGCCGAACTCACCGGCGACTGGCGCCAGGGCGGCACCGTAACCTATCGCGGCGAATGGGACGGCACGCCGTTCGAGGACAAAGGCGACATCCTCGAGATCGATCCGCCGCGCCTGCTCAAGGTCAACTATTACAGCGCCATGAGCGGCCAGCCCGACACGCCGGAGAACCGGCAGTTGATCACCTACGCCCTCGTCCCATCAGGCACCGGCACGCGGCTCACGGTCTCCCAATCCAACAACCCCACTCAGCAAGCCTCCACCGCCGCGGAAGGCAACTGGGCGATGACGCTCGATGCGCTGAAAGGACTGCTGAGCCCCTAGCATCACACCTAGCGCTTCTGGTTTGCGGAGATTGTTCCGAAGGCAAGCAACCACCCGATCGTTGCACCCAAGGCACCCAGCGACGCGCCAACGGCAAGATGAGTTGCCGTCTCTTGCCACCCCGCAATCGCCCGGAGGAGAAGCGCAATGAGAGCGAAAAGGACTGCGCCCAGGAACACTGCCCGCCAAAGGTGCAATCGTCCATTGCGAGCGAGCCATAGCAGCGCAAAGCCAGCGGTGAGGAGTGGCAGCAGCCCAAACCAACCGGTCACGATCAGGGCCAAAGGCCATGCCGGCCCGGCCCACCAGACCGACCATCCCAGTAGTGGCAGGAGAACTCCCGCCACTACGCCCGTTGCCATCCGCCAGCCGCTTCCAACTCTCACAGCAGACCGCCAGGCCGCCACTACCGCCAAACCGCCAGCAGCGCCCCCATCAGCACCAGCGCAATCAGGTTGTTGCCGAGGTTGATGGCGATCAGCTTCAGCGAGCGGTTCTCGTAACCCCAGAGCGACACCAGCAGCGTCGCCATGAAGCCGAGCCAGACCCAGAAGCCGGCCAGCGCGCCATTGAGCCAGTCGGTGATACCAGCCCCGACGATGATGTTGGCGAGCGCGAACGACATGATCAGCGAGGCGATGACATCGACCACCATCGCCTTGCCGAGCCCCGCCTTCATCGTCTCCGGCGTCACCCCGGTGAGCGCCTGCCACGGCTTCAGCAGCAGCGGCGGCGAATACCAGGCAAAGCCCACGGCCATGCGGATGATCGCGGCGACAAGCACGGCCAACCAGTTGATCGGCAGCATTGTTTGAACTCCCCAGGGCGCCCCTCGCGCCCGGATAAATTCTACCGCCGAAGCAAACTGCGCCGCAATCGACGCGGAACCCCCATGCCGTCAAAGCGATTGCCTTTCCGGTGGCCCCTCGCGACACTGCAAATACGAAACGGCGGAGACTTCGATGACGGATTGGTGGCGCGGCGCGGTGATCTATCAGGTCTACCCACGCTCGTTTCAGGACAGCAACGGCGACGGCATTGGTGACCTGCCCGGCATCATGCGCCGGCTCGATCACATCGCCAGCCTCGGCGTCGATTGCATCTGGCTCTCGCCGATCAACCAGTCACCGCAGCGCGACATGGGCTACGACGTTTCCGACTACAAGGAAGTCGACCGCCTGTTCGGCAGCCTCGAAGACTTCGACGACCTGATCAAGCGCGCCCACGCGCTGAGCCTCAAGGTGATCATCGATCAGGTGCTGAGCCATTCCTCGGACATGCATCCGTGGTTTCGCGAGAGCCGGCTCAACCGCACCAATGCCAAGGCCGATTGGTATGTCTGGGCCGACCCCAAGCGCGACGGCTCGCCGCCCAATAATTGGCCATCGGTGTTCGGCGGCCGCGCCTGGGAGTGGAATCCCAGCCGCGGGCAGTACTACTTCCACAATTTCCTGATCGAGCAGCCCGACCTCAACTTCCATAACCCCGACGTGCAGGATGCAGTGCTCGACGTCATGCGCTTCTGGCTCGAGCGCGGCGTCGACGGTTTCAGGCTCGACACGGTGAACTACTATTTTCAGGACAAGCTGCTCAGGAACAACCCGCCGGCGCGGCGGCCCAAACACCTGCCTTATGCCGTCAACCCATACGACATGCAGGACCACAAGTTCGGCAAGAGCCAGCCCGAAAACGTCGGCTTCCTGAAGCGGGTGCGCAAGCTCCTCGATCAGTATCCGGGCACCACCACGGTCGGCGAAGTCGGCGACAGCCATCGCGGCCTGCAGCTGATGGAGGAATATACCTCCGGCGGCGACAAGCTGCACATGGCCTATACCTTCGACATGCTCGGCCCCGAGTTCACCGCCGAACATTTCCGCACCAAGATGGCGAAGTTCTTCGCCGGCGCGCCGAATGGCTGGCCGTGCTGGAGCTTTTCCAACCACGACGTCAACCGCCACATGACCCGCTGGGCGCCGTATTCACGGAACCCGGCCGATCTCGCCCGCCAGGCGGCGGCGATGCTGCTGAGCTTCAAGGGTTCGGTCTGTCTCTATCAGGGCGAAGAGCTCGGTCTGCCCGAAGCCGATATCCTGTTCGAGGAATTGACCGATCCGCCGGGCATCCGCTTCTGGCCCGAATACAAGGGGCGCGACGGCGCCCGCACGCCCATGCCATGGGAGGAGGGCGAGCCCCCCAACGGTTTCTCCAGCGCCAAGCCGTGGTTGCCGGTGAAGCCGAACCACTCGGCTCTGAACGTCGCCGCCCAGAACGCTGATCCGGACTCGACGCTCAGCTTCTATCGCAAGGCGCTGGCTTTCCGCCGCGCCCACCCGGTCTTTGCCTCAGGCGATATCGAGTTCCTGAAAGCCGCCGAGCCGCTGCTTGCCTTCCGCCGCACCGGTAAGGACGGCGCCATCACCTGCCTCTTCAACCTCTCCGCCGACCCGCTCACCGTGACGCTCGACGGTGGCGAGGGGCTCGAGCCGTTGGAGCTCTCGCACGGCGCCGAGCGCCGAAAGAGCAAGCTGAAGCTCGAAGCCAACGGCTTCGCCTTCTTTGCGACATCGGAGATGAAGCTGGCGTTCGGCGGCAGAAGGAAGCGCTGATCGGCTGAGAGACCGGTGCGGGAAGAGTACCCCCCACCCTGTCCCTCCCCCGCAAGGGGGGAGGTGACCTGCGCTCACGAGTCTTCGTATTCGCACCGGCAGGAGTGTTGGCGTCTCCCTCCCCCTTGCGGGGAGGGGACAGGGGTGGGGGTACTCTTCGCGCGCTGACGTGCGTGACGACGAAGCTTCAGTCCACCTGTTCCCAGGTATCGGGATCATAATAGTCGCTGTGCCAGGTACCATCGGGGTACTGCACGAAGGCCTCGACGCAGCCGTCCGACGCCAAGCTCACCGAGCGGGCGTCGACGCCGCGCCGGCGCAGTTCCATCTTCACGACCTCCTGGTCGAAGCTGTCGCCGTCGCCGCCCGACTTGCCACCCACCGAGAAGCCGAACTCGATTTTCAGCCCCGGCAGGTTGTCGTTGAGGTTGCAGTTTTCGCGCGCCATCGCCGGGCCGGCTGCGAACAGGGTGGCGGCAACGATGGTGAGGACAAGCGGACGCAGCATCTGAGTCTCCAATGGACCGGGAGGCATGTGCCGGAGGATTTGGGCAGGCTTGCGGCCTACGGCAAGTCCTTGTCGCGAATAAGCATTGCAACCACCGGGATGGCGAAGGTGAGCATCAGCAGCCGGCTCACATGGTGCGCCGCGATGAACGCCGTATCGAACCCCAGCGCGATGCCGAGTGCGCCCATCCCCTCGAGCGCTCCCGGCGACAGCCCGAGCCAGATCTGCCCGAACGGCATGTCGACGAACGGCGCCACCGCCAGCGTCACCCCCGTGGCGATGGCGACGGTCAGCGCTGTGCCGGCCAGCCCGCCGATCGCTGCCTGCTTGAACTCGGCGCGGGTGATGCCGTTGAAGCGCGAACCGATCAGTCCGCCGATCAGGATGAAGGTCGCGATCAGCAATGGCTGCGGCATTGACCCCTCGAACAGCCCGGCGAACTTGGCGCAGATCGCCACCGCCATGGCGCCGAGCACATAGCCGGCCGGAGCGCGGAGCTTGGTCAGGATGAACCCCGCGATAGCGCAGGCGATGGCCACCGGCAGCAGCGTCTCGAACCCCATCGGATCCTGCACCGGCGCGCCTTCGTAGTGCCCGATCGGCAGGAACAGCGCTCCGATCGGCACGCAGATGGTGAGGATCAGGATGCGGATCACCTGGATGATGATGATCTGCCGGGTATCGCCAACGCCCGCTGCCGCAATCGACATCACGAAGCTCAGATGCCCGGGGAACGAGCTGAGATAGGCGGTGCCGCGGTCGAGCCCGAACAGTTTGCGCAACAGGAACCCGGTGAGCGTGATGATCAGGATCAGCTCCACCGCCAGCGCCGCCAGCGTCACCGGCCATTGCACGATCAGCGCCAGCGAATCGCGCGCCACTGCCGCGCCCATCGACAATCCGGTCAGCACGAAGGTCGCGTCGCGCAGCCAGGTCGGCAGCATCACCTTGACGCCCAGCAGCGCCGCGATCGCCACCGCGAGCGCCCCACCCATCAGCCACGCGGCGGGCAGATTGACCAGCGCCGCCAATCCGCCACCGGCCGCCGAGATCAGCAATGTGACGAGTGTCCGGCGGACAATGGTGCCGGCGGGCAGGGGGGAGGTCATTTGGCGGAACGAGTCGAGATGGCTAGGACGCTAACTATCGACGAGTTTGCGCTGCGGGGGAAGCGGGCCGTTGGGCGAATATCGAGTGCTTGGCGCCCCTCACCCTAACCCTCTCCCCAGAGGGGCGAGGGGACGCGTGTGGCACCGCCGGTGAGCCCATCGCCCCCTCGCCCCTCCAAGGGGCGCAATAAGCGCTCCCGGGGAGAGGGCCGGGGTGAGGGGTAGCCCCACGCACTGCTATCTCTGCGAAGCACCCTCGACCAGCTTCACGAAAAAACTCACCCCAACCGGGATGATCTCGTCGTTGAAGTTGTAGGTGTCCGAGTGCAGTTCGGAGCTCGGCCCGTTGCCGAGGAATACGTAAGCGCCCGGCCGCGCCTGCAGCATGTAGGAAAAATCCTCGCCGCCCATCTTGGGGTCGACATTGGCGTCCACCCGGTCCTCGCCCACCACAGTCGCGGCGATGGCCGCGGCATAGGCCGTTTCGTCCGGCGTGTTTTCCACCACCGGATAGCCGCGGCGATAGTTCACCTCGGCCTTGCCGCCGAAGGTTTCGACGATGCCCTTGGTCACCGCCTTGAGCCGCTCTTCCATCAGGTCGCGCACTTCGTCGTTCAGCGAGCGCACCGTGCCGGTGAGCTTCACCTTCTGCGGGATGATGTTGAACGCCTCGCCGCCCTGCATCATCGTCACCGACAATACTGCCGAGCGGATCGGATCGATATCGCGCGAGACGATGGTGTGCAGCGCCGTGATCAGCTGCGCCGCGATCATCACCGGGTCCACCGTGTTCTGCGGCCAGGCGGCGTGTCCGCCCTGGCCTTCGATCACGATGTTGAACTCATCGCTCGCCGCCATCAGGCCGCCGACCCGCATGGCGATGCTGCCGGCTTCCTGGCCGGGCATGTTGTGCAGCCCATAGACCTCATCGACGCCGAAGCGATCCATGATGCCGGCTTCCACCATGGCGCGCCCGCCGGCGCCGCCTTCTTCGGCCGGTTGAAAGATCAGCACGGCGTTGCCGTCGAAATTGCGCGTCTCGGCCAGGTATTTCGCGGTACCGAGCAGGATCGAGGTGTGGCCGTCATGCCCGCAGGCGTGCATGCGGCCGGGCGTCTGGCTGGCATAGTCGAGGCCGGTGCGCTCGAGGATCGGCAACGCATCCATGTCGGCGCGGATGCCGATATTCTTGCCCGGTCCACGCCCCTTGATCACCGCCACCACGCCGCTCTGGGCGATGCCGGTAACCACTTCGTCGACGCCGAACGAGCGCAGCAGCTCGGCCACTTTCCCCGATGTGCGGGGCAGTTCGTACTGAAGTTCGGGGTGCACATGGAAGTCGCGGCGCCATTCGGCGACCTCGTCGGCGAATTCCGCGATACGATTGATAACGGGCATGAAAGACCTGAACGCTAGTAAGCGCGCACTGTGCGGGGACGAGGGTAGGGCGTCAACCCGTAGGCACGCCATTCTCCCTAACGCCTTCGATGTAGTCAGAAATTCCCCGCTCGAACTTGCTCCTCCTCGTCATATTTGCCAAACACCCGGCAACACTGGAGGAACCGATGAAAATCCTCGTTGCCGTCAAGCGCGTCGTCGATCACGCGGTGCGCGTCCGTGTCCGTTCCGATGGCTCGGGCGTCGAGACCGAGAACGTGCGCATGTCGATGAACCCCTTCGACAAGCACGCTGTCGAGGCCGCGGTGCAGCTCAGTGAAGCCGGCCACGCCACCGAGATTGTCGTCGTCTCGATCGGGCCCAAGCAGAGCAACGACGTCATCCTCACCGCCCTCGCCATGGGCGCGCATCGTGGCATTCTGATCGAGGCCGATGGCCGCGTCGAAACCCTGGCGGTGGCCAAGCTCCTCAAGGCCGTCGTTGCCGAGGAACAGCCCGATCTGGTGCTGCTCGGCAAGCAAGCCGTCGACGACGACTCCAACCAGGTCGGCCAGATGCTGGCCGGCCTGCTCGACTGGCCGCAGGCGACCTTCGCTTCGGAGATCAAGGTCACGGGCGACGGACTCGAAGTTACCCGCGAGGTCGACTACGGCCGCGCCACGGTTGGTGTCTCGCTGCCCGCCATCGTCACGGCCGACCTCCGCCTCAACACCCCGCGCAACGCCGCGCTGCCCATGGTGATGAAGGCGCGTTCGAAGCCGCTGGCCGTGCGCCCTGCCGCCGAGTTTGGGGTCGATCTCACGCCGCGGCTCAAGCTCGAGAAGGTGAGCCCGCCGGCCGAGCGCATGGCCGGGCGCCGGGTCGCCGATGCTGCCGAACTGACCGCAGCAATTCAGTCTGAACTTTCCGAGCTGGAGGCGCTCTGATGGCCGTCCTCGTTCTCGCCGAACACGATCTCGGCGTGCTCTCCGCCGCCACGGCCCGTATCGTCGCTGCCGCCGAAACGCTTGGCCCGGTCGATCTGCTGGTCGCGGGACAGGACGTCTCGGCCGTTGCCGCCGAAGCCGCAAAGCTTGCCGGCGTTGAGAAGGTGCTCGTTGCCGACAGCGCCGCGCTTGCCAACCAATCGGCAGAGGCCGTCGCCGCGCTGCTCGCCCGCCTCGCCGAGCCCTACACCCATATCGTTGCCGCCGCTGCCGCCACCGGTCGCGACGCCATCCCGCGCCTCGCCGCGCGGCTCGACCTGATGCCGGTGACCGATGTCGTCGCCATCCACGGCCCGACCCGCTTCGATCGGCCGATCTACGCCGGCAATGCCATCGAGACGGTATCTTCGGGGCAGAGCAAACAGTTGCTGACCATCCGTGCCTCGGCCTTCCGCCCGGCGGCGACAGGCAACAATGCCCCTGCCCATTCCGTCGATGCCGACGTGGCGGCGGTCGCCCGTTTCCTCGCGGCGCACCGCACCGAGAGCGATCTGCCGGAACTCTCGACCGCCCAGGTCGTCGTCGCCGGTGGTGTTTCCTTCGGCTCGGCCGAAAAGTTCGCGCTGGTCTCCGACCTTGCCAAAGTCCTCGGCGCTGCTGTCGGCGCCACCCGCGCTGCGGTCGATGCCGGCTACGCCCCCAATGACTGGCAGGTCGGCCAGACCGGCAAGATCATCGCGCCCGACCTCTACATCGCCATCGGCATCTCCGGCGCGCTGCAGCACCTCGCCGGTATCCAGGGCGCCAAGAAGATCATCGCCATCAACAAAGACCCCGAGGCGCCGCTAATGAAGATCGCCGATATCGCGCTGGTCGGGGACCTATTCGAAGTGGTGCCGCAGCTGATTGCGGGGTTGAAACGGTAGGGCTGGTGTCTGTGGCCCACCCCCACCCTTGATCCCTTCCCCACAAGGGGGAGGGAGACGCTCACGGCAGCGTCGGCTCTTGCCTCTCCCTCCCCTTCAAGGGGAGGGTAGCGCAGCTTGGTCCGTAAGGACCGTAGCGGAGCTTGGTGGGGTGGGGCCACATGCACCAACCCAGACTATCCGCCCCGTTGCAATTCCCCCGCCACCGCCTATAAACACCCCGCTCTCGTTTTCCCCGGACAGACCTGATGTTTGAGACCCTGAAGAAGGCCACGCTCGACAAGATTTTCGTGCTGATGGCCGAGTATGCCGCCGATCCCCGCGACGGAAAGATCGACCTCGGCGTCGGCGTCTACAAAGATCCCAAGGGCGTCACGCCCGTCATGAGTTCGGTGAAAAAGGCCGAGCAGCGCATCCTCGATAGCGCCAAGACCAAGACCTACAAGGGTGTGGTCGGCAACAAGGAATTCTCCGCCGCCATCGTCGATCTGGCGCTGGGTGGTGTCGTCGACAATAAGCGGATCCGCTGCGTCAACGGCGCCGGCGGTACCGGTGCGCTGTCGATCCTGATGAACGTCCTGGGCCGCGCTCGCCCTAAGGGCCGCATCTTCATTTCTGACCCGAGCTGGCCGAACCACTGGCCGATGGCCGAACTCGCTGGCCTGACCCCGGTCTACTACCCGTATTTCGACCACAAGACCCGCATCGTCGATTTCCCGGCCATGCTGGCGGCGCTCGACACCCTAACTTCCGACGATATCGTCTTGCTGCACGGCTGCTGCCACAACCCGACCGGCGCCAGCCTCACCAATGCGCAGTGGGACGAGGTGGTCGAGAGCCTGCAGCGCACCGGCGCCTTCCCGCTGGTCGATCTCGCCTATCTCGGCTTCGGCGATGGGCTCGAAGCCGATGCCTATGGCGTGCGCAAGGTCGTCTCCTCGGTGCCCGAGTCGATGGTCGCCTTCTCGGCCTCGAAGAATTTCGGCCTCTATCGCGAGCGCGCCGGCGTCGCCATCGCTATCGCCAGGGACTCCGAGTCGGCCGACGTCGTCTCCTCGCAGATGCAGAACGTCATCCGCGCCACCATTTCGCAGACCCCCGACCATGGCGCCGAGATCGTCCGCGTCATTCTCGAGGACAAGGAACTGCGCGCCGAGTGGGAAGCCGAACTCACCGAGATGCGGGAACGGATGAAGCGCCTGCGCGTCAAACTTGCCGACGCCATCCGGCAGCGCTCGAACTCGAAGGATTTCGATTTCATCGCCGAGCATACCGGCATGTTCTCGCTGCTCGGCCTGCCTGAGGATGTCGTCACCAAGCTCAAGCTCGACGACGGCGTCTACATGATCAACGACAGTCGCATCAACGTCGCGGGAATCCCCGAGGATCGGATCGGCGAACTCGCCGACAAGATGCTCGCCGCGATCCGCTGAGACCGATCTCTGCTTTGCTGAGACGTTGTCTCGACTGCCGTTTGTGACTACCTAAAGAGCAGCTAACCATCTCCCTTGGAGGGGAACGAAATGAAGTTCTTCGTCGATACCGCCGAGATCAAGGATATCCGCGATCTCTATGAAACCGGCCTGCTGGACGGGGTGACGACGAATCCCTCGCTGATCGCCAAATCCGGCCGCCAGTTCAAGGACGTGATCAAGGAGATTTGCTCGATCGTTCCTGGTCCCGTGTCGGCTGAAGTCGCCGCCACCGACTATGACGGCATGATCGCCGAGGGCCATGTGCTGGCCAAGCTCGCCGAGAACGTCGTGGTGAAGGTGCCGCTGACCATCGATGGGTTGAAGGCCACCAAGACCTTCTCGAAGGAAGGCATCAAGACCAACGTCACGCTCTGTTTCTCGCCCAACCAGGCGCTGCTCGCGGCCAAGGTCGGCGCCACCTACATCTCGCCGTTCATCGGCCGCCTCGATGACATCAACGCCGACGGCGTCGAGCTGATCGAGAACATCCGCACCATCTACGACAACTACTCGTTCGCCACCGAGATCCTCGCGGCCTCGATCCGTACCCCGAACCACATCACCGAGGTGGCTCTGGCCGGTGCCGACGTCGCCACCATCCCGCCGGCGGTGATCTACAAGCTGGCCGACCACCCGCTGACCAAGTCGGGCCTCGAGCAGTTCGTTAAAGACTGGAAGTCGACGGGCCAGTCGATCCTTTGATCGGCTGAAGGCAGGGCGCGCGCCACACACTCGGAGTCATTCCCGCGAAAGCGGGAATCTCCGTTTCGGAGCGCGCCGCATCCACTGCAAACAGAAGTTCCCGCTTGCGCGGGAATGACCCGGTGACAGCGGGGAAATTCAGGCAAGGCTTCCCCCATGGCCAATGAACTCATCGCCACCGCCGTCCGCAACGCGCTCGCTTCCGTCGAAATCCCCGGCGGCGGCGAACTGGCGGGCTATGGGGGGTTAAGCGAGATCATCGTCACCACCGGCGCCGTGGCTTTTGCCATCTCGGTTGCGCCGGGCATGGAAGCCGCCTTCGGTCCGGCCCGCGTCGCTGCCCAGGCTGCGGCCGAAAAGGTTGCTGAGGGCCGCAAGGTCATGGTGTCGCTCACCTCCGACCGCGCCCAGGCCGCGACCGGCCAGGCCAAGGCGCAGGGCCGTCCCGGCCCACCGCCGCGCGAAGCCGTGCCCGGCGTCCGCCATATCATCGCCGTCGGCTCCGGCAAGGGCGGCGTCGGCAAATCCACCGTCGCCGTCAACCTGGCGCTCGGCTTTGCTGCCGAGGGCCTGCGCACCGGCATCCTCGATGCCGATCTCTACGGGCCCTCGATCCCGAAGCTGCTCGGCCTCGAGGGCAAGCCCGCCGTTCGCGACGACGGTATCTTTGCTCCACACGAGGCCTATGGCCTCAAGGCGATGTCGATCGGCTCGATGCTCACTGCCAATCAGGCGGTGGTGTGGCGTGGCCCGATGGCCACCTCGGCGCTGCGGCAACTGCTGCGCGAGAGTGATTGGGGCGGTCTCGATGTGCTGGTCGTCGACCTGCCGCCCGGCACCGGCGATATCCAGATCTCGCTGGTCCAGCAGGTGCCGCTGCTTGGCGCTGTCATCGTTTCCACCCCGCAGGATCTGGCGTTGATCGACGCCAAGAAGGCGATGGACATGCTGCTCCGCACCGACGTGCCGATCCTCGGCCTCATCGAGAACATGAGCTACTTCGTCGCCCCGGACACGGGAGAACGCTACGACATCTTCGGCCATGGCGGCGCCAAAGCCGCTGCAAGCACGTTCGATATCCCGTTCCTCGGCGAAATCCCGCTGGTGATGTCGATCCGCGAAAGCTCCGATGCGGGCCGGCCGGTCGTCGCTACCGACCCCGATGGCGCCGAGGCGCAGGCCTTCCGCGCCATCGTCCGCGCCATCCTCGCCGCCAGCCCGCAGCTGAAACCCTGAGCCATGCTGTCGCTTCGGCTCGCCACCGCAGCTGACATCGACGCGCTCATCGCCATCGACCACGTCGCCACCCATAGCGCCGACCGCCGCGAGGCGATTGCCGAGTGGATCGCGCTGGGCCACTGCCACCTCGCCGAGCGCGATGGCGCCGTCGCCGGCTATGTCGCGCTCACCCGCAGCTTCTTCCGCTCGCCCTTCATCGAAATGCTGATGGTCGGCGCCGCCTTCCGCCGCACCGGCATCGGCCGTACCCTGATTGAGCATTGCATCTCGATTACGCCGTCCGACCAGAAGCTCTGGACCTCGACCAACGAGTCCAATGCGCCAATGCGTGCCCTCCTGCCGCAACTCGGCTTCGAGCAGACCGGTGCATTCGAGCAGCTCGACGAGGGCGATCCGGAGCTGATCTTCCTGAGGTGGCCCCCTAACGCCGGGGCGGGCTGACGCCCACCCTTGATCCCTCCCCGCAAGGGGGAGGGAGACGATCGCCTCGATATCAGTGTGAGGGTCTCCCTCCCCCTTGCGGGGAGGGGACAGGGGTGGGGGGCCACAGCCACCAGCTTCTCGGTAACACCGGTGACATCCCTTCTTCGCACTGTTATGCAATCGATTACATTGATCCGCGGGCGTCGAGAATCGGCGTCCCGGAACGACCACAACGAGCGCATGAGCGCCGCCCTGTTGAGGAGTGAGAAGTGTTTTCGATTTCGCGTGACGAGCTCGGCCCGAATTTCACTTTCGGCGCCGCCACTGCCGCCTATCAGATCGAGGGCGGCCAGACCGATGGCCGCGGCACCTCGATCTGGGACACGTTTTCATCCACCCCCGGCAACGTGAAGAACCTCGATACCGGCGCCGTCGCCTGCGACCACTACAACCGCTGGCCTGGCGACCTCGATCTGATCCGCGATGGCGGCTTCGACGCCTATCGCTTCTCCTTCGCCTGGCCGCGCCTCATCCCCGAGGGGATCGGCGCGGTGAACCCCAAAGGGCTCGAGTTCTATGACCGCCTGATCGACGGCATGCTCGAGCGCGGCATCAAGCCCTACGCCACGCTCTATCACTGGGATCTGCCGAGCCCGCTGCAGGACAAGGGCGGCTGGATGAACCGCGATATCGCCAGCTGGTTCGCCGAATATGCTGCCGTGGTGGGGCATCACTTCGGCGATCGCCTCGCCGCCACCGCCACCATCAACGAGCCGTGGTGCGTCGCCTTCCTTAGCCATTTCCTCGGCATCCATGCTCCCGGCTATCGCGACCTCCGCGCCGCATCCCGCGCCATGCACCACGTGCTGTTCGCCCATGGCACCGCCATCGACGCGCTGCGCGCCGAGAGTGTCAAAAACCTCGGCATCGTGCTGAACCTCGAAAAGACCGAGGCGGCCTCCGACAAGCCGGAGGACATCGAAGCGCAGAACCTCGGCGATGCGCTGTTCAACCGCTGGTATCTCGATGGCGTGTTCAAGGGCCGCTACCCCGAGGCACTCACCAGCCGGCTGGCCGAGTACCTGCCCGAGGGCTTCGAGAAGGATATGGAAGTCGTCTCCCGTCCGCTCGATTGGCTCGGCATCAACTACTATACCCGCGGCCTCTACGCTGCCGGCCCCAATGGGCTGTTCGGCGCCGAGCGCCGCTCCGGCGACCTCGAGACCAGCGATCTCGGCTGGGAAATCTACCCCAAGGGGCTCGAGGACCTGCTGGTCCACGTCAACCGCGACTACACCAAGCTGCCGCTCTATGTCACCGAAACCGGTATGAGCGAGACCAACGACGAGCGCCGGGTGAAGTTCTACGACGAGCATCTGCGGGCCGTCGCCAACGCGCAGGGGCAGGGCGCCGATGTCAGAGGCTTTTTCGCCTGGTCGCTGCTCGACAACTACGAGTGGTCGCAAGGCTACACCTCGCGCTTCGGCATCGTGCATGTCGACTACGAGACGCAGGTGCGCACACCGAAAGCCAGCTACCGCGCCTTCCAGGGCATGCTGCACAACACGCGGTGAGGGGCGGGCGCCTTCGCTCCTCGCTCCGCTCGTAGCGCGCTACGCTTCGCTGCGCGTACCCCTCATCCGGCGCTACGCGCCGCCTTCTCCCTCAAGGGGAGAAGGCACCCGACTGAGGTGCCTGAGGTAATCACCTTCTCCCCTTGAGGGAGAAGGTGCCCGAAGGGCGGATGAGGGGTATCGCAACCGTCAGGTTGCGCGATCGGAGCGCAGCGACGAGCGACCCGCAGGCTACATCGCCGGCGCCGGCTCTGCCGCGTACGTCACCGTGTGCTTGCCGCCCACCCACGCGTAGGTCGCCCAGCAGGCGTCAGCCGCCGTCGCCTTCGGGCAATTGGTGCTGTCGACCCATAGCCGCGCCGTCGTCCCGGTTTCGGCCTGCACCAGCGTCGGCATGCCGCCCAGCGCTTCGATCGGGGCGGCGAACTTTTCCGACGACACCGCGATCTGCACGGCGCAGCCGCCATTGCCGCAGAACGCCGTCGCCGAATTGCTGCACTGCAGCGGCTGCGAGTTGATCACGTAGTCGGCGATCCCGTCGCCATCGAGGTCGGCGCTCAGCAGCCCCGGCCGGTCGCCGCCGGCGTTCAGCGTGCCACCCAGCTTGGTGCATTGCTCGGCATAGCCGGATATCAGCGTTTCAACCCCCTCAGGGATCGGCGCCGTTACCGGTGGCACCTGGTTCTGCAGGTCCGAGAACTGCTGCATCGACGTGCCCAGTTCCGCCTTCAGCGCCGCAATCCGCTCGGTATACACCTTGCGCAGGCACGTGATGTCGGCGCCGCATTTGCCGCGGTCGGCGAGGAACGCTTCGGCGTCGTCGTGCCGGGCGCCGTTGGCGCCCATGAACATCGGCACCTTGTCGTAGGCGTAGAACAGCCCGGCCATCTCGCTGTCGAGCGCCGAGGTCACGCCGTCGCGGCACACCGCCACTTCATCGGCGGCCGCCGCCTTGCTGCAATCAAAGCTCGCCGCCTGCAAGGGAGAGGCGACCAGCAGTAGAAACATCAGGCTCATGAGGCCCAGAAATGCGCGCATAATTTCACCTGCCGAATGTAAGTTGTTCGAGATACTAGCGTTTTTGACACCAACCGACGACGCAACTCTCTGTGCGTCCTCAACGAAGCCTGAACCGCCGCCTACGGCGCTTGCCATAGTCACCGGCTTTGGCCAAGAAGCAGCACGGCAATCCTGACCACCCCGCGGTGTCGAATGCATGTCTACGTGATCAATCTGGCGCGCCGCCCCGACCGCCGGGCGTTTATGCAGCAGCAGGCCGAACGACTGGGTCTGAAGTTCGACTACATCGACGCCGTCGATGCCCAGACCGACGCCCCCGAGTTCGCCGAGATCGAGGTGCGGGCCGGCGTGCATGGCCGCATCTCCCGCGGCGACCTCGCCTGCACGCTGAGCCACAGGACGTTCTGGCGCCGGTTCCTGGCCTCAGGCGAGCCCTACGCCGTCGTGCTCGAGGACGACGCTATCCTTGCCGACGATTGTGGTCAGTTCTTTGCCGATAGCGTCTGGATCCCGCCGGGCGCCGATGTCGTCAAGCTCGAGCGCTATGGCCGCCATCGCCCGATGTTGATGGATCGCGACACCCGGCCGGCTCACAGCCGCCGCGTCGGCCGCTTCTACGGCAAATGCGCCGGCACGGCTGGCTACGTCGTCTCCGCCGCCGGCGCCCGCGCGCTGCTCGAGGCCACCACGTCGGTTGATGACCCGATCGACCAGATGATGTTCAACCCCGGCCGCTCGACGCTGTTCGGCCGGCTCGCGCCCTTTGTGCTGGAACCTGCCATCTGCGAGCAGGAACAGGTGGCCGTCCCCTCCGACATCCGCGGCAAGCGCCAATCGAGCCGTGGCGGGCTGCAGGGCGTGCTGAACGAACTTCGCGCCGTCCCACGGCAGCTCGCGCACGCCATGAGTCTCGCGCTGCCGCTGCTGCAGGGACGGCTCGAGCGCCGCGTCCTGACCTTCCGCCGCTAGCGGCTCAAAGCACTCTACGGAAACACCAGCAGCTTCACCGCCAGCGCGATCGACACCACCACCACCAGCGGTCGGATCAGCCTCGCGCCGAAGCGGATGCCGGTGAGTGCCCCGAGATAGCCGCCGATGATCTGCCCGACGATCATCACCCCCGCCACGAGCCACACGACGTTACCCGAGGGGATGAACAGCGCCAGCGCGCCCAGGTTCGAAGTGAGGTTCAGCACCTTGGTGTGCCCCGCCGCGCGCGTCACCCCGAAGCCGAACAGTGTCACGAAGCCGAGCGTCATGAACGACCCCGTCCCCGGCCCCAGGATGCCGTCGTAGAACCCGACGGCAAAGCCCATCAGCGGCAGGAAGATCGCGATGCCGAGCCGGGCGTGGCTGTCCTCGTCGGTGAGCCTGGGTGCGAAGGCGAAGTAGAGCGCCACCGCGATCAGCGCCACCGGCACGGCGTATTGCAGCACTGTCGTATCGATCGATTTGACCGCCAGCGCCCCGAGGAACGAGCCGCCAAAGGTCAGCGGGATCGCTACCGCTAGCAGTTTCAGCGACACGAACCCCTTGCGCCAGTAGGTGAAGGCGGCGATCACCGTGCCCACCACCGACTGCAGCTTGTTGGTCCCGAACGCGGTGACCGGCGGTATGCCAACCGCCAGCAGCGCCGGAATGGCGATCAGCCCGCCGCCACCGGCAATGGCATCGACGAACCCCGCGAGCAGCCCCACGAAGCCAAGTGCGACGAGGATCGTCAGGTCGAAGCTCACAGCAGGGTGGAGATCCCCGGCGGCACCCCGCCCATGATCGACAGCAGCGCTTCGAGCTGCGCCTTCCTGAGCGGCGTCCAGTCGGCAGTACGTGACACGATCAGGTTCGCTTCCGACTTCATGATCAGCCCGTCCTCCAGCACGCGCAACTGGTTGGCGGCGAGGGTGGAGCCGGTCGAAGTAATGTCGACGATCAGGTCGGCCGATCCGGCTGCCGGCGCCGATTCCGTCGCTCCGGCGCTCTCGACGATGCGATACTCGGCAATGCCGTACTTGGCGAAGTGCCGCCGTGTCAGGTTCACATACTTGGTCGCAACACGCAGCCAGCGGCCATGACGCGAGCGAAAATCCGACGCCACATCGGCGAGGTCGGTCATCTGCTGCACGTCGATCCAGCTGTCGGGAATGGCCACCACCACATTGGCTTCGCCGAAGCCGAGCCCGCGCACGAACAGCACGTTCTCTTCGCCGTTCTCGGAGGCCTCGTGGATCAGGTCAGAACCGGTGACGCCGATATCGACACCGCCGAGGATCAGCTCGCGCGCGATCTCGGCCGCCGGATAGAACCGCACCGTCACCTGCGGCTGGTTCTTGATCGAGCCGACATAGGAGCGCGCGCCACCCGGACGGGCGATGTTCATGCGCGCCGTCGAGAAGGCCTTGCGGGTCAGCTCCTCGAGCCGCCCCTTGCTGGGGATCGCGAGCGTCAGGCCGCCGGGCAAGGTGCTCATTGTTCGGCCTCCCTCTCGAGCCGGTCGACCCAGAGCGCACAGCCTGAGGCCTTTACCGGCTCGCCCGCGCCCAGCCGCTCCAGCATGCGGTCATACTCGCCGCCCGACGCCAGCACTTCGCCGTCCGAGCCGGTCATCTCGAACACGATGCCGGTATAGTAATCGAGGCGCGGCGAGAAGCTCGCATCGAAGATCACGTCGGCATTGGGCGATAGCGCCGCCAGCGCCGCCGCGTGGTTGCGCACCTGGTACAGCGGCTCGTCGAAATCGAACCCGGCCTGCTTGCACATCTCCGAGATGCGCTCGAATGCCGTCTCGGTGCTCTCGGCAACCGACAGGTAGTTCTGCAGCAACGCCACCGTCTCGGGTGGGATCGGCGCCGATTCCAGCGCCTGCTTTTCGAGGTAGCGGTCGGCGATCTCTTCCGGCGTGCGGCTGCCGATCAGGCTCAGCCCACCCGACAGCATCGCATCGGTAACGATCTCGATCACCGTGTCACGGCTATCGGGGGCAGGGGCCTCCGCCCGTTCTTCCGGGTTGCTGAGCCGTTCCATCAGGCGCTCCAGCGCCTCGGGGTGGCCGAAGCGGTGACGGATGCGGCTGCGCCACGCCACCGGGATCTCAGCCGCTTCGAGGAACGCCTCGAACAGCCCGACCCCGCCCAGCCGCACGTTCGGCGCGGTGATGTCGTAGATGGCCAGCGCCCAGCGCGCGAAGGTCAGCACCTGGTCGAGCGCATTGTCGGCATCGGCCTGGCCCAGGAGTTCGAGCCCGGCCTGCTCGAATTCGACCGGGGTGGACTGGTATTGGCGGAAGATCGGGCCGAGATAGGTGTAGGCCGAGGGGGCGCCGGTCAGCCCCTCCTCGAGATATTGCTGCGCGATCGGCAGCGTGAAATCCGGCCTCAGGCAGTACTCGACGCCGTTATTGGTCGTGGTGAGCAGCAGGTTCCGCCCGAATTCCTCACCCGCGAGATCGAAATAGGGGCCGGCAGGCAGCAGCAGCGCCGGGGTGGCGCGCGTCACCGTGCGCGACTCGACCAGCCGTACCAGCGCCGCATATCGCTCAGAGGCTGTCTTCACTTGTTGGCTTCCAGGTAGGCGGCCACTGCCGGCAGTTCGGCGATGGCCGCAACGATGGCGTCGAGGTCGCCGTCGCATTCGAACTGGCCCGGCCGCGCTGCCTTGTATTCGGCGTTGTCGGCAATCGCCTTGGCCGCCTGTTTGCCAGCGATCAGGTCCTTGATCTGGACCTTGCCGAGCTCGCGTTCCTGCGTGCCTTCGATGATCACCGCCGGCGCGTTGCGCTTATCGGCATAAGCCACCTGCTTGCCGAAGTTCTTGGTATTGCCCATGAACATCTCGGCCCGGATTCCCGCCCGGCGCAGCCGCGAGGTGATCGCCTGGTAGCGCGCCGTCTGCTCCTTATCGAGCACCAGCACCACCACCGGCCCCAGCGGCTCCTCGGCCCCGAGATTGCCGGTCAGCCGCAGCGCATGGGCAAGCCGCGACACGCCGATCGAGAAGCCGGTTGCCGGCACCGGTTCCGAACGGAACCGGCTCACCAGACCGTCATAGCGTCCGCCGCCGCCGACCGCCCCGAACACCACATCCTGGCCCTTCTCGTTCTGCACCTTGAAGGTCAGTTCGATCTCGAACACCGGGCCAGTGTAATACTCGAGCCCACGCACCACTGCCGGATCGATCTTGATCCTGTCCGCGCCATAGCCGGCCGCGTCGAACAGCGCCTGCATGGCGTTGAGCTCGGCAATCCCCTCATTGTGCTCCGGCTCTTCGCCACGCACATAGTTCAGCACCACGGCGCGCTGTCCGTCGCTGAGGCCCGCACCCTTGGTGAAGTCGCCGCTCTCGTCCTTGCGGCCTTCCCCAAGCAGCAGCGCCACCCCGTCGGTGCCGAACTTGTCGAGCTTGTCGATAGCGCGCAGCACCGAGAGTTTCTGCCCCTCGTCGACGACACCCGCCGACGCCAGCACTCCGTCCAGCACCTTGCGGTTGTTGACCTTCACCACGTATTTGCCGGCCAATCCCAGCGCGTCCATGGTGTCGGCCATCATCATGCACATCTCGGCATCGGCCTCGGGCCCCGCCGCGCCGACCGTGTCGGCGTCGAACTGCATGAACTGGCGGAACCGCCCCGGCCCCGGCTTCTCGTTGCGGAACACATAGCCGGCTCGATAGCTGCGATAGGGCTTGGCCAGCTTGTCGAAATTCTCGGCGAAGTGCCGGGCCAGCGGCGCCGTCAGATCGTAGCGGAGACTCATCCACTGCTCGTCGTCGTCCTGCAGCGAGAACACCCCGGCGTTCGGCCGGTCGGTGTCGGGCAGGAACTTGCCGAGCGTCTCGGTATACTCGAGCAGCGGCGTTTCGACCGGATCGAAGCCATAGCGCTCGTAGACCGCGCGGATCTTCGCCGTCATTGCGTTCACCGCCGAAATATCGGCGGGCAAACGATCTTCGAAGCCGCGCGGCAACCGCGGCGCGATGAGCTTCTTCTTGTCGGTCATGGTGTCTGCTGGTCAGAGCCCGGAATCTGAGGCTGGTTCCTAACGGAAAGCCCCCGCTGACTCAAGGAAACCACCTGTGTCTTTGCGGCAACAGTATCATGCGTGGTGCGTCAGCCTGTCGCATCCGGGGTTGGCATTGCTTCCGAGTCGGCGTATCAGCCCCTTCGTTCAACGCCAACCAAAGAGGAGGCGACGCATGATTCATTCGATGTTCGCTTCCGGTCCTGGCGTTAACCCAGCTGGTCTCTCTCGCGCCTAACCGGCGCCGACCCCTCCCCGGGGTCCTCTGTTCCAGCCTTTTCTAGCCTCGACTGAACCCCAGCAACCGGCATCGCCATTCGGCGCCTTCGCGTCCGGATTCCGTCGCCACCACCATTGTCTCTCAACCAGAGGACCGGGCCGCATTGCGCCCGGATGAGATCATGACTCTTGAACTCCAGACCCGTGCCCCGGCACGCACCAACCGCGCTCAGGCGCACACTCATGTAGGCGTCGCCGGCGCGCTGGTATCAGCAGCCGTCACGATGCTTGCCAACGCCCAGCTGGCGCGCGCGGCGAGACGTTACAAGTCTCGCGGCTCGCCACCTGTGCCCAGTCATCTCCGTCGCGATCTCGGGCTGATGCCCGAGGTGATGGAGCCGAAAAGCCACTGGGATTATCGGTGACAGCGGCTGCGGTCTTCTCGTGAGGCCGCAGTCCGCCACCGCTGTCCCTCTGCTTGCATCAGAGGACCGGGCTTTGTCCCGGACAGATCAGATGGTTCTCATCGTACGGGACCGCGCCACGTCGCGCATCCTCAACACGCCCGAATTCGACATCGGGCAAATCGGCCTCATCGGGCGGATCCGCCTGTTCATCGCCCGGCGCCGTGCCGATGCGATGCTGCGCCGCGTCCTCCGGCCCTATCGCCGGGGCAGCGCCGCTCCGCTGTCGCCGCACCTGCTCAAGGATATCGGGCTGCCGCCCGACCTCCGCATGTAGAGCACTTCAGGGGCGCCGGCCTCCCGGCGAGGGCTTTGCCTCGTCCGGTCCCGGCGAGGGCTCGCTCTCGTCCGGCCGGCGCCCGTTAGCAGTTCAATCATTCAAGGAGCCGGCGCGTGACGCGTCCGGACACGCACATGTTTTTGTTCAACCGCCCCGGCGACCGACGTCGGAAGCCAGATCTCGGCCAGCCCCTGCCGCCTCGCGAGAGGCAGAGGGACGGCCTGCCGCTGCTCGGCAACATCACCGGCCTCGAACTCATGGCCCTGTTCATGAGCCGTTGACCGCAACCCATCCTGAGGGAGCCGGCGCGTGACGCGTCCGGATACGCAGATGTTCTTGTTCAAACGCTCCAGCGACCGTCGCCGGAACGCCATTGTCGACGAACCGCTTCCGCTCCGGGAGCGGCGAAACGATGAGCTGCCGATCCCCGGCAACGTCACCGGCCTCGAACTCATGGTGCTGTTCCTGAGCCGCCAACAGCAAACCCGCTATTGAGGGAGCCGGCGCAACGTCGCCGGACGACACGATGTTCTTCCCACGCAAACTCGGCCTCCGCCGCTACGCCCAGAAGCCGAAACAACACCTCAACCCGAACGATGAGCTGCGCCCAGAGCTCAAGCTGTCCAAGCTCGAGCTGATGGCCCTGCTGCTGATCAGGTAAGAGCGGGGCCGGTACCACGCGCACCGGCCCCATCTCCCCCTCGGCGGGGGGCGGTCGGTCGAGTTGACGTGCTGCTTTTGCCCCCAACTCGATGACAGCTGGTGGTGGAGGTTCGATAGTGCCCGAAGCACCGCCGGACAGAGAGAGGTGAGGCTATTTCGGTCGCTTCAGCGCATTCCGCTCAGCTGCCGCCTCGGCCCGGCAAAAGCACCCGTCGACGTGGTCGTTCACCAGCCCCATCGCCTGCATGAACGCATAGCTCGTCGTCGGGCCAACGAACGAGAACCCGCGCTTCCTCAGGTCCTTACTCATTGCCTTGGACGCCTCGGTCTCCGCCGGGATACTCCCCGAGACGATCGGCCCCTCAACCGGCTCGGGCTCAAAACTCCAGAAATAGGCGGCTAGTGAGCCGAACTCCTGCTGCAGCTCCAGCGCCCGCTTGGCGTTGTTGATGGTCGAGGCGATCTTGCCGCGATGCCGGATAATGCCGGCATCCTTCAGCAACCGCTCGATATCGGCCTCGTCCATCGCTGCGACCTTCTTGAGGTCGAAGCCATGGAAGGCCGCGCGGAAATTCTCCCGCTTCCGCAGAATGGTGATCCACGCGAGGCCCGACTGGAACCCCTCGAGGCAGAGCTTCTCGAACAACCTGACGTCGTCCGTCACCGGCCGTCCCCATTCGCGGTCGTGATAGTGCTGATAGAGCTCGTCGCTCCCCGCCCAGCTGCAGCGCATCACCTCGGTCGGCGTTGACATGGTTAACTCCCGGTAAATAGATGAGCCCCATAAGCGAGATCAGGAAAAGTCGCAGACTTTTCCGGTTCGATCTCGCGTCAGGCAAGATAGCGCGATCAGGGAAGGTGCTTTCCGGTTCGATCTCGCGTCAAGCAATTGCGATCGGAAGTCCGCACGCTTTTGTTTCTCGCGACAACATAACTGGCGAATCGGCTGGGGGGCCAAACGCCAATGATCCTGCCACAGGAGCTGAAGGCGCTCGTCGTCGACGACAATGCCTATGCGCGCGCCGCAGTGGCGGCAACCCTGCGCAAGCTCGGCCTGGTTTCGATCGATGAACTCCCCGGCGCCGCGCCCGCCGTCGGCGCCATCCACGCGACGCGCTACGATATCGTGTTCATGGATTGGTACATGCCGGAAATGAACGGCGCGGCGCTGCTCGAGGTGATCCGCGACCCGCGTTTTTCCAGCAATGGGCGGGTCCCGGTGGTGATGATCACCGCCTATCCCAACCGCGAAACCATCGCCCGCGCCAGGGAACTGGGGGCCAGCGAAGTGCTCACCAAGCCCTTCAGCCTCGCTCACGCCGCCGCCGCCCTCGGCCGCCTGCTGCCCGACGGCTGGCAGATCCCCGACGAACCGGAGGCCGGACAGGTCCTGCTGTAGGGCAGGGGGCGATCCGGGTGGCGCGGCACGCTCGTGTCTGAGTCATTCCTTGACCATCTATAACCAGAGCGTTATAGAACATTCAGGTTATAGATGGAGACTCAGCATGCTCGCAGCCCTGACAATCACCCACCCCTCTGACAACGCCGTCACCGTGTCGCGCAGCTTCGACGCGCCTGCGGACCTGGTCTTTGCCTGCCATACCAAGCCGCAGCTTGTGCAGCGCTGGCAGCTCGGCCCGCCGGGCTGGAGCATGCCCATCTGCGAGATCGACCTGCGCGTTGGCGGCACCTACCGCTTCATCTGGCGTAGCGACGCCGACGCCTCCGAGTTCGGCTTCACCGGTCGCTACCGCGAAATCGTCGTCCCGTCCCGTATCGTCCATACCGAGGGGATGATCGGCACACCCGGCGAGGCGGTGGTCACCACCACCTTCGAGGAACGCGGCGGCCGGACCACGCTTACCCTCACCATGAGCTTCGACAGCCAGGAGGTTCGCGACCAGGTGCTGCTGACCGGCATGACCGACGGCATGGCTCAGAGCTACGACCGGCTGGACGAGCTACTGGTCGAGCAGGTGGCGTAGGCCATTCGCGTCCGCGCCCCGGTGTAAAATGTTCGCCGGGGCGCTCGGACAACAACAAACCCAGCTCGCTGGCTCACCTTCACTTAACCAATTTCCTTCACGTCGCGTTCGATATTGTCATTAATACTGCGCGACGCCCGACCTCCCTCGGGCGTCCGCGTACCAATGATGAGTGTGTGCCATGCTGCGTTCGTCCCGGGCGGTGCTCGCCGCCGCTGCCTGCCTCGTGTCCTTGTCCGTCTTTGCCGATACGGCCAACGCCGCGCAGGGCCTGTTCATGTTTGATCTGCAGTCGCGCCCGTCGCTGCACGATTCCAAGCCCCGTCCGGGCTACAAGCTGAAGAGCAACAAGGTGCGCCTCGCGCCCGAGTTCCGCCGGCAGATCGTCGCCTACAAATCCAACCAGAAGGCCGGCACCATCATCGTCAACACCGGCGAGAAGCACCTCTACCTGGTGCTCGGCGACGGCAAGGCGCTGCGCTACGGCATTGGCACGGCGCGTGACGGCTTCGAGTGGAGCGGCACGCACAAAGTGTCCAACAAGCGCGAGTGGCCGGGCTGGACCCCGCCCGCCGAGATGAAGGTCCGGCAGCCGAACCTGCCCGACTACATGCCCGGCGGCATCAACAACCCGCTCGGCGCCCGCGCCATCTATATCGGTTCTACCCTCTACCGTATCCACGGCACCAATGAGCCCTGGACTATCGGTCAGGATGTCTCGTCGGGCTGCATCCGCATGGTCAACGATGATGTCGAAGACCTGTACGAGCGCGTCAAAATTGGCGCCAAGGTGATTGTGCTTTAGTTAGGATTTTCAGCGACACTGGCGCCGGAATTCTGGGGGTCTTCCGGCGCTATGCGCGGCATTTTCGAGCTTTTCAAACGGTTCCACGCCGATGAACGCGGCGTCTTCGCAGTCATCTTTGGCCTGCTGGCCATCGTCCTCGTCGCCATGGCCGGCGCCGCCGTGGACTACACGTCCATGGAAACCGCCCGCACCAAGATGCAGATCGCCCTTGATTCTGCAGCGCTCGGCCTGGCGCCCAAGATCTACAGCCAGACTGAAGAGCAACTCCGACTCTCTGCCGAAGAGCTCGTGCTCGAGCGGCTGAATGATGACAGCCTGACGGTCACCGTGGACTGGGCCGACGCCACTACGACCACCGGTACCCTCAAGCTGAAGGGAACGATCACCGTCCCGATGGCCTTCGTGCAACTGGTCGGCGTCACTGACATGACCACCAGCATCCTGTCCGAGGCGACGCGTGGCTCGGTCAACCTCGAGGTGGCGGTGGCGCTCGACACCACCGGCTCGATGGGTACCGACGGCATCGCGACCTTGCAGACGGCGCTCGCAACACTGATTCCGCTGGTCGTCAAAGACGAGCAGTCTCCAACCTATTCCAAAATGGCGCTGGTGCCGTACTCGACCGCCGTGAACGTTGGCGCCGCCTATGCGGTAGAAGCGCGTGGCGCGATCCAGGGGGCAAAGCCAGCGACGTCTGTCGCCTGGTGGAACCTCGAGAAGGATATCAGCGGGGCAAGTCAGACCCGGCCAGTGAAGATCACTCAGAATGCCCATGGCTTCAACAATGACGATGTAATTTACATCACCGGCGTCAAGGGCATGCTCGATCTGAACGACAAGATCTACGTCGTCAAGAACAAAACGGCAAACGACTTCGAACTATACACCACCGGCGGTTCGCGTGTTGATGGGCGAGGCTACGCCGCATATCAGACCGGCACGACCGACAAGATGAAGCGTTGCGTTATTTCTAGCTGCAATATTGTGTTTACCGTCGCAGCTCATGGATACGCGACCAACGATTACATCAGAATCACCGACGTTTCATCCGGAATGTCGTCTCTGAACAATAAGAACTACACGATCACCAAGGTAACGAACGACACCTTCTCGCTCCCGGTCTACGGCCCCGGCACGACATACGTCCAGCCCGTGACGACGGGCAAGTCCTGGTGCACCAAGTATGGCTGCGAGTATTACCGGATCGGCACCGGCAGCACGCTCTATCGGCCCACTCCTTCGTGCGTCACCGAGCGCATGACCGACAGCTTTACAGATATCGCGCCCAGCACCACGCCGCTGTCGATCAACTACACCAGCAATGCGAGTTGCGCCGGCAATCCTGTCAAGATCCAGCCGCTTACCGCCGATAAAGCCAAGCTCGAGGCTTATACCGTGCAGGGCGCGCTGCTACCCAGTGGAGGTACCGCCGGGCAGATTGGTACGGCGTGGGCCTGGTATCTGGTATCGCCGAATTTCGCCGAGCTGTTCGATGATCCGGCGGCGACGGTGGGTGGGGATTTCGAGTCGAAGCCCGCCTCATACACCGCGCCTAACACGCTGAAGATTGTCATCATCATGACCGATGGCGTGTACAACACCGAGTACTGCAAGGGCGTCGACGTCGATAACGTAAGTTGCAGCGCGCCGGATGGCACCTCGGGCAGTATGGCCGGCCCGCTCGGCCAGGCTGAAGACCTATGCGCCGAAATGCAGAAGCCCGCCACGGATGTCGTGGTCTACACCGTGGGCTTCAACCTGCCCGAGACCGGCACGGCCGTTGACCTGTTGAAGAAATGCGCATCCGAGCCGAAGAACTTCAAGCTGGCGAGCAACAACGCGGACCTCATCAAGGCCTTCCGCGAAATCGGTGAGAACATCTCAGACCTGCGGCTGTCGCAGTAACTCAGCCCTGCAGCATGAAGCGCTTGCCGCCCGGGAAGGCGGCGAGCGCCGCCTGCTGCTCCACCGCGGTCAGCCCCTCGAAGCTGACGACCATCGGCAGCTCCGGCGCGTCAATCGGCGCGATCGGGTTGGTCGGCCGCAACCGGGCGTCGTGCGCCGCAGCCAGCCATGACTTCGCCCTGCGGCTGGCAACTGGGGACGTCAGTCTGTAGGCGCGGTGATCCATTCTGAATACTCCGTGCACGCGTAACCGCTCAATAACGCGGGGATGGTAAGACTGGTTGCTGGGCATCCCTCGCATTTTTCAGTCAAATCCGCGTCAGCTCGAACTTCTGGCAGAGCGCGCCCTTGCAGCCGTTGATGGTCATGGTGTTGCCGTCGACCAATGTCAGCGTGCCCTTGACCACTTCGCCCATGTATTCGGCGCTGCCGCGCCACTTGTTCTCGAGCGCCCGCTTGGCGCCCTTCAGCACATACGAGTTGAGGTAGCTGAGGTTGTCGGCGGTGCGCGCATCGTCGCGCAGCCACACCAGCCTGGCGCAGACCTCGGTACCGTCACCGCACAGCGTCACTTCGAACCGCGACTCGCCGCTGACCGTCTGCCAGGTCCCGGCCGGGGACTGCGCGGCAAAGGCCGGAGCGATAGCGAGGGCAGTGGCGACGATGGCGGTGGCAATGAGCTTGAACGACTTCGGCATGCGGGAGCCCCTCGGCAACATGGTGAATGCAATGTTGCCGTTCCCACTGCCATCAGGTGCTTGAACCCGTCGCGAACGCTTCGTTCAGTCAGGGTTCATCGTCGCGGCGGCCGGGTGGCCGATCAGCGACCGCACCATGGCGACCCGCTGGTTGACTGGCAGGGCAGGGATCCGCACCAGCTCAAACCCGAACCGCTCATACGCCTCGACGTGAAACCGCTCGAACCGCATCGAATCCGCGAGGCTGATCCGCCGGGCCTCCGTATTGGTGATGAAGCCCAGCAGCTCGACGAACAGCACCTGCCGCTCGTACTGCCCCGACGCCAGCATCGAACGGATTGATTCGGCGAGCACTTCCGGTACTGGATGGCCCAGGTATTCCGCCAGCGCCAGCGTGCAGACCAGCGACCGGTCCGCCACCCGCACCGCCCCTGTCGCAGGCCGCGCCGCCCGCAGCAATTGCAGCCGGGTGATGTCGCTGATGAACTCTGGCCGTCGCCACGACTCCTCGATGCCGCGCCCCTGGTCGAGCGCGATCACATCGGTTGCCGCCTCCTCGACCACGTCTACGCCTTGGGCTTCAAGCGCCCTGAGGATAACGGTTTTGCCGGCACCCGGGGCACCAGTCAGGATGAACTCGCGGGCCATCGCCTCGCTCCATGTGAGAGGGACGCCGGGCCCGGATGGGCCAGCGTTACTCAGTGTCTGCGGGGGGATTTGCTTGGTGCCGGGCCAGTGCGGGAGTGGTACCGCCTCCCCGGATCGAACGGGGGACCTCTAGATCCACAATCTAGCGCTCTAACCAACTGAGCTAAGGCGGCCCGGCAAGCGCGGCGGACCATAGTTTCACTTATAGCTGCTGGCAAGCGTCGATTTGAGCCTGTTTTTCATCCCCTGTTGACGGCCGCGGGCTTAACCATCGGCAGCGAATGCCGGCCGCTCACGTCCGCGCGATATGGACCGGGGAGGGGCCCCGGGATATTTAGAGAAGATTAAATTCCGAGTTCGCTTTGTGTCGAATTGGCACGAGGCAGGAAAAGAGTACGCGTGCGCGCTGAGTGGATCAAATCGCCGACGGCCCGGCTGGTGCTGGTGCACTGGGCCGACGCGCGCCCCGCCTGGCTATGGTCGCAGGATGGCGAAACCCTGCTCTGGCGCAACGACGCGGCGCGCTACTTCCATGGCAAGATCAAGAAGCATGGGCTGAAGCTGGCGCCCGAGGCGGTGCCGATCAAGGGCCAGATCGCCCGCTTGATCCGGCTCGGCTCGATGGGACGCTCGAGCCTCAGCCGCATCCAGTTCCTCGCCGGCGAGCGGCCGATCTCCACCACCTGCACCTGCACGCCGCTCGAACTCGAAAACGGCGACACGGGCCTGTTGATCGTTGGCGTCGACCCGATCGAACCCGAGCTGCTCGAGGCGCACGATCCGATGCAGGTCGATGCCCTGACCGCGAGGCTCTTGCCCGATGGCGCCGAGTTCCTGCTGGTCAGTGAAGATGGACAGATCGCCGGCGGCTCGCGCCATGCGCTCGAGCACTTTGCTCCGATCATCGAGAGTGAAGGCCTGCCGCACGACGCCGAAAGCGCCGAGATCACCCTGGCCGGCGACAAATTGCAGCTGACCCGCTTCAAGGCCAGCCCGCACGACGCCATGCTGCTGCTGTTCGAGCACCACGCAGCGCCGCTCGCGACCACGGCCCAGATATCGGATGTGCGGGCGGAGGAGGGCGTCATCGCTCGCGAAGACGCCCCCGCGCCGCCGCGCTTCGTCCCCGAACCCGAACCGCTGCTGCCGATGGGGCTGCCGCCGCTCGAGCGTGCCGACGACGAGCCGGTGATTGCCGAAGAAGACAATTGGGTCGAGCCGATTCCCGCCGCGCCTGAGGTGCCGGGTACGCTCGCTTCGTTGTTCGACCGGCTCGCCGACGATGGCGGCCTCTACACCGCGCTCAGCCCCGGCGACGAGCACTTCGCCGGTCCGCCGCCCGAGCAGGTGGATGAGCCGCTGGTGCCCGACCCGGTCGAGGCTGACGAGACCCTGCCATTGCCCGAACTGTCGCCCGAGACGGCGCCGTTTGCGATTCCGCTATCGCCCGAACTCGACGTTATCGGCGCACTGATCGACTTCGCCGACGAAGAAGAGGCCGCAGAACAGCTCCCGGTCGCGGAACATCACCCGGCCGCAGAGGCGATCGCGCACGAGGAAGCGATCGCGCACGAGGAAGTGGCTGTCGCCGAAATCGACACGGCTGCCGAGCCGCAGCCCGAGCCGCTCGCTGCCACAGCCTGGCGCGTCATCGGCCGTGGCTTCGAGGCGCTCGCACCGGAACTGCCCGCCGACGACGAACCGGCCGAGACCCTCTCCGCCATCCCCGATGCCGAAACCGTCGAGCGCGTTTCGCGCTACAATTTCGATGAGCTGAGCCGCATCCTCACCGATCGGGTCAGCGCCCATCCTTCGGCGCCGCCGGCCGAAACGGCCGCGCCGCCTACCACCGGCAACGAAGGCGCGCTGATCAACCTCAATGGCGAGACCTTCATCCTCAACCGGCTGCCGCTCGGCATCCTGGTGTTCCGCGATCAGCAGGTTCTGTTCGCCAACCGGGCGCTGACCGATCTCGCCGGCTACGAGTCGATCGAGAGCCTGCGTGCCGCCGGTCTCACCGCTATCTTCCCGTCCGAGGACAGCGCGGTCGCTGGGCCCGTGACCCAGCTGGTGCGCCGCGATGGCAGCCTCGCCTCGGTGAACGCCCGCCTGCAGTCGATCACCTGGCATGGCCGTCCGGCTCTGATGCTGTCGGCCGGTATCGCCGAGAACCGCATCGGCCATGAGGCTGCTGTCCGCAGCTTCGCCGAGCTCGCGGCCGAAACCAGCGACGACGGCTTCATCACTGCCGACCGGTCCGCGACCATCACCACGGTGTCGCTGCACGGCCGCATCGTGCTCGGCCATGTCGAAGAAGATATCGTCGGCAAGCCGCTGGCGAGCTTCATCGAGCCTTCGCAACTGGGCGACCTCAAGCGCTTCCTCGAACGCCCGGCCCGCTTTGCCGAAACGGCGCGTCCGGCCATCACCTTCACCGGGTCGGTGCCCAACACCCGCATCACGCTGTTCGCCGAAGGGCAGGCTGGCATCATCGCGGGCTACTATGCCTTCGTCCGTAAGGCCGCCTCGCCGATTCCGCCGGCTCCTGTGACCAAGCCTGCCGACGACATCGAGCCCTCGATGCTCACCCGCATCAGCCGGGGCGTGCGCCGACCGCTCAACACCGTCATCGGTTTCGCCGACCTGATCCGCTCGGCGTCGTTCGGCTCGATCGAGAACCAGCGCTACCTGGAATATGCGCAGGACATCAAGACCGCCGGGCAGGAGATCGCTCACCTCGTCGACGAGCTCGACGACTATAGCCGCCTGCGCGAGGGCCGTTACCCGGCCGAGGCCAACGACATCGACCTCGTGGCGCTGCTCGAAAGCTGCCTCGCCCGCGTCCGCGGCCAGGCTGGCGAAGCCCGCGTGCTGGTGCGCAACGCCGTCTCCGAGCGGCTGCCACGCATCACCGCGGACACCGCCTCCCTGACCCAGGCGATCCTCAATCTGCTGGCCAGCGCCATCGATCAGACGCCGGTCGGCGGCTCGGTCATCCTCTCCGCACAGCAGGAGGACGACGGCGCCGTGATCGTCAATGTCCGCGACGGCGGTGAGGCCCGCCGCGATCTCGGCGAGCGTTTCGTGGTGTTCCGCGATGGCGTGGGCAAGGACGGCGAAGCCCTGCAGCCGGTGCGCTCCAGCGTCGGTCTGGCGCTCACCCGCTCGCTGCTGGCGGTTAACGCCCTGTCGCTGTCGGTCGATCCGGCCGTTGGCGTCGGCACCATGTTCTCGCTGCTAATTCCCGCCGACCTGGTCCGCGAGACCAGCCAGTGAGCCGGGAGATCCGGCTTGTTGGCGCCATCGCGGTCCGTCCTGTAATCCTCGCGCTGATCCCGGAGTTCGAGGCTGCCACCGGCCATACCGTGGCGGCCCGCTGGGAGCTCAACCCGATCGTCAAGCAGCAGATCGAAGCCGGTGAACCCTTCGATCTCGTCATCATCAATCCCAATCTGGTCGAGGCTCTCGCCGTACTGGGAAAGCTCGATCCCGCAAGCCAGGTGCCGTTCGGGCGGATCGCCATGGGCGTCGCTGCCAAAGCGGGTCGCCCGCTGCCTGACCTCGGCACCGTAGCGGCATTCGAGCATGCGCTGAAGAGCGCGGCCTCGATCGCCTACGCCAATGAAGGCACCAGCGGCAGCTATTTCATCGGCCTGCTGGAGCGCCTCGGCATTGCCGGCGAGGTAAAGCCAAAGCTCGTGGCCACCTCCGGCGGGCAAACCGCGGCTGCCGTGGCCCATGGCGAGGCCGAACTGGCTGTGATCCCGTCAGTTCCATCCTCGCCGCTGCTCCCGATGTCGTGCTGGCCGGCCGTTTTCCGTCCGAGCTGCAAAGCTACATCGACTTCGCCATCGGCATCAGCGCCGCCGCCCGCGATGCGAAAGCTGCCAGGGTGCTGTCCGCCTTCCTCACCTCGGCCGCATCGGACGAGGTTCTCGCCGCCAGGGGCCTCGAACGCCACTGAGCCGCTTCACGATCCGGTTTGTTGACTTGGCGGCTCAGAAAAAGCAGAACCACGCCTGAGCGGGAGCTTCCCGCGACCTGGAATATGATCATGAGCTTGCTTTCGCGCTTCGGCACTGCCCTCCTTCTCACGCTGGCGGCCGGGCCCGCCCTGGCGCAGAGCGGCGAGGTCAATGTCTACTCCTACCGCGAGCCCGGTCTGATCCAGCCGCTGCTCGACAAGTTCACCGCCGAAACCGGCATCAAGACCAATGTGCTGTTCGCTGGCGATGGCCTGCTCGAGCGCGTTGCGGCCGAGGGCGAGCTGTCGCCCGCCGACGTGGTGCTCACCGTCGATATCGGCAACCTCGCCAACGCCAAGGATTTCGGCATTACCCAGACCATCCCGGCCGAGGCGCAGGCCCGCGTGCCGGCCGCCTACCAGGATCCGGATGGTCAGTGGATCGCCCTGTCGCTGCGCGCCCGCGTCTTTTACGCCAGCAAGGATCGTGTCCCCGAGACGGCGCTGACTTATGAGGATATCGCCAAGCCCAAGTGGAAGGGGCGTCTTTGCACCCGCTCCGGCCAGCACGTCTACAATATCGGCCTTATCGCCACCCGCATCGCCCACTGGGGCGTCGACAAGACGCGGAACTGGCTGACCAAGGTCCGCGACAACCTCAATGGCCCGGTCTCCGGCGCCGACCGCGACCAGGTGAAGAAGATCCTCGACGGCAGCTGCGACCTTGCCATCGGCAACACCTATTACATGGGCCTGATGCTCAATAACGACGCCGAGCCCGAGCAGAAGACCTGGGCCGCCGCCGCCCGCATCATCTATCCCGATACCGACGGCGACGGCACGCAGGTCAACGTCTCGGGCGCGGTGATCGCCAAATATGCACCCAACCAGGCCAACGCCCAGAAGCTGGTCGAATTCCTGCTCTCCGACGAGGCACAGCACCTCTATGCCAGCGGCAACTACGAATTCCCGGTGGTCGCCGGCGTCGCCCCGTCGGAACTGGTCGCCAGCTGGGGCAAGCTCAAGGCCGACAAGACTCCGCTGACCGAGATTGCCGCGCACCGCAAGGAGGCCAGCGCACTGGTCGACGAGCTCCGCTTCGACGAAGGTCCGCAGAACTGATCGGACACGTTGCCGCAGCGCTCCGGCTCGCCGGCAGCGCCGAAACCTGCGGCTTGGCTGGCGACTTCTCCGGCGTTCTGGAACGGTTCTAAAAGACATTCACAAACCGGCAACATTCCGCTGCCCCGCATTGTTGACTTTGTTGCTCAGAATTCGTGATTGCAGCCGGTCACCGGTGGCCTGAGGGGCCGCCGATAACGGGAGTTTGCCATGACCATGACGATGCGACTGTCCGCTGCGCTGCTTGGCGCCGCGATGATTGCCGGCACCGCCGGGCCGAGCTTTGCCCAGAGCGGCGAAGTCAATATCTACAGCTACCGCGAGCCCGGCCTGATCCAGCCGCTGCTCGACAAATTCTCCGCCGCCACCGGCGTCAAGGCCACCGTGCTCTACGCCGGCGATGGCCTGCTCGAGCGCGTCGCCGCCGAAGGTGAACTGTCGCCCGTCGATGTGGTGCTCACCGTCGATGTCGGCAACCTGGTCGGCGCCAAGACGCAAGGGCTGACCCAGCCGATCACCACTGCGGCGCTGACCGAGCGCCTGGCGCCGGAGTTCCGCGACGAAGAAGGTCATTGGGCGGCGCTGTCGCTGCGCGCTCGCGTCTTCTACGTCAGCAAGGACCGTGTCGACGCCACCGCGCTGACCTATGACGATATCGCCAAGCCCGAGTGGAAAGGGCGCCTCTGCACCCGCCCGGGTGATCACGCCTATAATATCGGCCTCGTCGCCAACCGCATTGCGGCCTGGGGTGAGGACAAGACCCGGACCTGGCTCACCGCCGTGCGCGACAACATGTCGGCCCCGCCGGCCGGCAATGATCGCGCGCAGGTCAAGGCCATCCTTGAGGGTTCGTGCGACCTCGCTATCGCCAACACCTACTATATGGGCCTGATGCTGACCAACGAGGCCGAGCCCGAGCAGAAGGACTGGGCGGCATCCGCCCGCATCGTCTACCCTGACGCTGACGGCGAGGGCACCCAGGTAAATGCCGCCGGCGCCTTCATCGCCAAGTACGCCCCGAACCTGGAAAACGCCAACAAGCTGGTCGAATTCCTGCTCTCCGACGAGGCACAGCAGCTTTACGCCGATGCCAACTACGAGTATCCGGCGGTAACGAGTGTCAAGCCGGCCGAACTGACCCAGAGCTGGGGTATTCTCAACCCCTCGAAGGTCTCGCTTACCGCCACCGCCGAATTCCGCGACGAAGCGGCGGCGCTGATCGATGAGCTGAAGTTCAACGAAGGCGCACAGGCGCAGTAACCAGCGCGGAGGCTGAGCATCAGCCGGACGACCGCAGCATCGATGAAATCCGAAACCGGCGGGAGGAAGCTCCCGCCGGTTTCGGCCATCCTGCTGCTCGCCCTGATGGGCCTGCCGATTCTCTGGCTCGCCCTGGCCGCGCTCGATACCACCGGCGCCGGCGGTCTCGCCGCCGCCATGCTGCCGACAGCCTTGCGCGAAACCGCGACGCTGATGGCCTGGGTTGGCTTGATCACCGGCGTACTCGGCCTCCTGTCGGCCTGGCTGGTGACGCATTTCGACTTTCCCGGCCGCCGTATCTTCGAGTGGGCGCTGGTGCTGCCGCTGGCCATTCCGACCTATCTCGCGGCCTACACCTACGTCGAGTTCCTCGATTTCACCGGTCCGATCCAGCAGGCGTTGCGCGCCGTCATCGGTGGCGAAACCATCAAAGACTACTGGTTCCCGCAGATCAAAAGCCCTTCCGGCGCCGCGTTCGTCCTCTCGATGGTGCTCTACCCCTATGTCTACGCCTCCTGCCGCGCCTTCTTCGTCATGCAGTCGGGTTCCATCTCGGCTGCGGCGCGCACCCTTGGGGCAGGGGGCTTCCGCGCCTTCTTCTCGGTCACCCTGCCGCTGAGCCGCCCGGCGCTCGTCGTCGGCATCACCCTCGCCATGATGGAGGTGGTGAACGATCTGGGCGCCGTGCAGTATTTTGGCGTCAACAGCCTCACCGCGGTGATCTATTCCACCTGGATCAACCGCTCGAACTTCGGTGGCGCCGCACAGCTGGCGGTGATGATCGTGCTCATCATCGGCCTGCTCATCCTGCTCGAGCAATGGGCGCGCCGCGACCGCGTCTACGCGCTGCATCGCGACAGCCGCGTCGCGCCACCGCGTGAGCAACTGGTCGGCGCGGAGCGCGCCCTTGCCATCGGCTTCTGCACCGTGCTGCTGCTGCTCGGCTTCGGCGTCCCGGTCGGCGAACTGCTGGTGCTCGCCATCCGCAATCTCGGCCCCGACGCATTCGGCCTCACCGTCAATGCCGGGCTCACCACCGTGACCCTGGCGTCGCTCGGCGCCCTCATGACGGTGATCGTCGGCCTTGCCGCTGCCCACATCGGCAAATCGCGCGCTGCGCACGGCCTGATCCGCATCGCCACCCTCGGCTACGCCATCCCCGGCACGGTGCTGGCGCTCGGCCTGCTGCAGCCGCTCGGGCAGGCCGACCTGTGGTTCAACCGGATGACCATGGCGGTGGCCAATTGGCGCCCCGGCCTGATCCTTTCCGGTTCCATCGCCGCGCTGCTTTATGTCTATGCCATTCGCTTCCTCGCGGTGTCGCATTCGACCATCGATGCGGCGATGAAGAAGCGCGGCGATACCATGCTCGATGCCGGTCGCGTCCTCGGCGTCACCGGCTGGCGGCTGTTGTTCCGTGTCGATCTGCCCACGTTGTCGCCGGCCTTGCTGACCGCCGCGACGCTGGTCTTCGTCGAGATCGTCAAGGAACTGCCGGCAACGCTGTTGCTGCGGCCGCTTGGCGTCGAAACACTGGCCACCGTGGTCTATGCCCGCGCCAATGTCAGCCTCTTCACCGAATCGGCGCTTCCGGCGCTGACCATCGTCTTGGTCGGTCTGGTCCCCGTCATCCTTTCGACCCGGTTCAGCGATCGCCGCTGAGGCGATACATTGGAAATTAACCGGTCATTGACTAAGCATTAGCCGGTTGGGTCTTTCCTTCATTTGATTGGTTGTTGGGGCGTCGGGGCATGAGAGACTACGTCCTCACGCGGCTCGTGTTGGCAGTCGGAGCGGTCCTCGGCGCCGCCGTGCTGCTGTTCCTTTTCCTTGACGTCCTGCCCGGTGCCGGCGGCGCCGATCGCCCCGCCTGGGCTCGGTTCCTCGGCCTGTTCGTTGGCGACACCGGTGCGCCTAACACCTTCGGCGAGCGTCTCGCCGTCACCCTGCCACTGGCGCTGCTGGCGCTGCTTGTCGCTGGCGCAGTGGGGGCAGGCCTCGGCCTTGCCGCCGGCCGCTATCGCGGCTTGGTCGATCGGCTGGTGCGCGTCCTCTCAGGCGTGCTTGCGCTGTTGCCGCCGTTCTGGCTCGGCATGCTGCTGGCGCTGCTGTTCGCGGGTCTGCTGAAGCTGCTGCCTGCCAGCGGCTTCGTCCCCTGGAGCAACCCACTGGGCGCGCTCGCCTCGCTGCTGCTGCCGTCGCTTGCCCTCGGCCTTCCCTATGCCGGCCAGCTCGCCCTGCGCATTCGCCGCGATCTCGGCCGCGTGGCCGAGCGTGACGTGCAGCGCCTGCGCGCCGATGGCATCGCTGCCTTCGAGGCGAGCTGGCAGCTCGGCCTCGCCCGCGCGCTGGCCGAGTTGCCGCAGGCGATGGCGCGCACCTTCGGCGCCCTGTTGATCGGCGCGGCGCTGGTCGAGAGCGTCTTCTTCCTTCCCGGCCTGGGCCGCCAGATTCTCGGCGCCGCCGAGCAGCACGATCTGGCACTGCTGCGCGGCGGCTTGCTGCTGCTGATCATGGTCGCCGCCTTCGGTATGCTGCTCCTGGCGCTGCTGCGTGTGCTGGTCGATCCCGCCTTTCGCGCGGAGTTGCGGCCATGACCCTCGAAGCCGCCTCAGTCCGGCCCGGCATCGACCTGCGCGTCGTCCTCGGCGCCGCGCTTGCGCTGATCATCGCCATCCTCGCGCTGACCTCCCTCGCCTGGACCCCGCATGGCGCCGCCAGCCTGACCCCGCTCGCCGAGCCCGACGCCATCCACTGGATCGGCACCGACGCCACCGGCCGCGATGGCGCCTCGGTGCTTATGGCCGCAACACTCACGACGCTCCTGCTTGCCATCTTCGGCACGCTTGCCAGTCTGTTCGTCGGCATCCCAATGGGCGTTGCGCTCGCTCTGCGGCTGCCGCCCTCCAACCGCACGGCGCATGCCATCGGTATGCTGCCCCCTGCGCTGCTCATCGGTGTGCTGGTCAGTGGCCTCGCCGCGCCCGCCAACCTCACGCTGTTTCTCGCCATTGCGCTCCCCGGCGTGGTGGTCGCCGCCGTCATCACCCGCCGCATCCTCGCGCCGTTGTGGCACCGCGACTATGTCACCGCGGCGCGCCTCGCCGGCCTCCGCCCGCTCGCCGCCGCACAGCGCCATGTGCTGCCGCGGCTGCTGCCGCAACTCGTTGCGCTTGGCCTCGAGCTCCTGGCCGTCGCCATCCTCATCGAGGTCAGTCTTTCCTTTGCCGGCCTGGGTGTGCTGCCACCCGGCGCCAGCCTTGGCCTGATGCTGCGCGAGGCCCAGCAGTTCATGACCATCCGCCCGCTGCTGATCGTCGTTCCCGGCGCGGTCGCCGTGGTCACCGCGCTGGCCCTGATGCTCGCCGCCAGCGGCCTCAGAGGAACGCGTCATGGCGCTTGAGCTCGCCGGCCTCGACGTCGCCATCGCCGGTAGCCATCCCATCGCCAGCCTCGACCTTGTGTTTGCCGATGGCGCTGCCCTCGCCATCGTCGGTCGCGCCAACAGTGGCAAGACCCTACTGGCCCAGGTCATCGCCGGCCTGCTACCGGCCGGCGTCACCGTTCATGGCACCGGACTCCCCGGCAAACGCCCTGGCGTCATCGGCGCCGATGCCGATCCGATGGAGCTTGGACGCTGCCTCGATCGCGGCGTCGATCTCATCGTCTGCGACGAGCCGGGCAGGGCCCTCGACCCTGCCGCGCAACGCGAACTGCTGACCGCGCTGCTCACCGCCAACCGCGACCGCGGCGTGGCGTTGCTGATCCTCACCCGGGACTTCCGCCTGCCGCTCGCCATGGGACTCGAGACGGCTATCCTCTCGGGCGGTAAGCTGGTCGAGCGCGGCCCGGCCGCCGCGTTGCAGGAGCGCCCGCAGCACGCCGCGACGCGCGAATTGGTGAGCGCCGGCAGGCCCCGCACCCGCACCATGGCTCGCCCGCCCATCGGCGAGCCGCTGCTCGAGCTCCAGGGGCTCGGCAAGCGTTTCGCCGATCCCACCTCGCGGCTCTGGAAGCGCAAGCCGCCTATCGCGGTGCTTGAGAACATCACCCTGTCGGTGCGCCGCGGCGAGGCCGTCGGCCTGCTCGGCGCCGCCGGGGCCGGTAAGTCGGAGCTGCTCCGGCTGGTTGCCGGGCTCGGACGCGCCAGCGCCGGCCAGCTGGCGTTCGATCGCACGCCCTATCGCGGCGACGATCTTGCCCGCGAGGCGCGCGCCCGCATCAGCTTGCTGTTCCCTGATCCGCGCGCGGCCTTCAATCCGGATCTGGCGGTGGGACTATCGCTCACCGAGCCGCTGCGCGTCGAAGAGCAATTGCTGATCGACGAGCAGGCCGATCGCCTGGTCGAAGCTGTGCGCGTCGTCGGTCTCGCGCCTGATGTGCTCGATCATCTGCCCGGCCAGTTCACCACGGCAGAGTTGCAGCGCCTCGCTTTGGCGCGCGCGCTGGTCAGCCGCCCCAGCCTCATCGTCCTCGATGAGCCGACCGCCGCGCTCGATCCGGTCGAACAGGCCGAATTTCTCGTCTTATTCAACCGCGTCCGTTCGGACTATGGCCTCACCGTGCTCTGCGCCAGCCGCGAGTTCGACGTGCTGCGGCTCGTCGCCGACCGTATCCTCGTGCTCGACGCCGGTCACATCGTCGAAGGCGGCAAGCCGTCCGAGCTGGCCGAAACGGGGCAGCACCCGGCTACCCAGGCGCTGCTCGCCGCCCGCTATCCCGAGCCGCTGTCGCCGGCGCCCCCGGTGGTCGAGCCGCCGCCCGCGGCACCCGAGCCGCCAGCGCCTCCCGAAGCGCCACCAGCGCCTGTGCTAGAGCACAGCCCCGACGAACCCGCCGAAAGCCGGCAGGGCGAGGTCGCCGTCACCGACGGGGGCAGCGACCGAGCCGGGAGCGTCGATCCCCTTGACCCCGAGCCCGTCGGGCAGGCGGACGACGACCGGGCCGCCAGTCATGTTGAAGGCACAAAGTAGCGTCTCGCTGCCGTCCGTCCGGGTGAACATCAGTACCCCCTCCGGCGCGTCGAGCGTCCGGATCGTCCCTTTCACCAGCGCCTTGTGCTGGCGCCGGAACTTCAGCGTTGCCCGGTAGTGGTGCAGCAGCGAGTCATTCTGCTTTTCCTGCAGGTCCGGCGCTTTCAGGAGGTGATCGCCCGGCACCGGCAGCCAGGCCCGCGGTGCGGTCGAGAAGCCGCCCAGATGCGCCGAGGACTGCCAGACCATCGGCGTCCGGCATCCGTCGCGGCCTTTGAACTGTGGCCAGAACTCGATGCCGTAGGGGTCCACCAGGTCCTCGAATGCCAGCTCGGCCTCGGTAAGCCCCAGCTCTTCACCCTGGTAGAGGCACACCGAGCCGCGCATCGTCAGCAGCATCGTCGCCGTCAGCTTGCCGAACGCCTCGCGGTCGCCATGGCTCATCCAGCGGCTCACATGCCGCACCACGTCGTGGTTGGAGAAGGCAAGACAGATCCAGCCGTCGGGCGCGTCCTTTTCCGTCAGGTCGATCGACGTCTTGAAATGCCGGGCGTCGAATGCCCCACCGAGATAATCGAAGGTGTAGGCCATATGCAGCTTGTCGATGCCCGAGGTGTACTGCGCCATCACCTCGAGCTGATGCTGGCTGTCGCCGATCTCGCCCACGCTGGTCCGCCCCGGGTACTCATCGAGCAGGGCGCGGATGCGGGTCAGGAACTCGAGGTTCTCCGGCCGGCTCTTGTCGTAGAGGTGCTCCTGGAAATTATAGGGGTTCACCGCCGGCGCCGTTGAAGCATTGAAATCCTCCGGTTTCACCACCGGGTTGGATTCGAGCCCCAGCGAGGCGAAGTAGAAGTTCACCGTGTCGAGCCGGAACCCATCGACCCCGCGCTCCAGCCAGAACCGCATATCGCTGAGCACCGCGTCCTGCACATCCGGATTGTGGAAGTTGAGGTCGGGCTGCGAGGTGAGGAAATTGTGCATGTAATACTGCATGCGCCGGCTGTCCCACGCCCAGGCCGAGCCGCCGAAGATCGACAGCCAGTTGTTGGGCGGCGTCCCGTCGGGGTTGGGGTCGGCCCACACATACCAGTCGTGCCGCGGGTTGGTCCGGTTCTGCCGGCTCTCCGAGAACCACGGGTGCTTGTCTGAGGTGTGCGAGATCACCTGGTCGATGATCACTTTCAGCCCGCGCGAATGCGCCTTCTCGAGCAGCCGGTCGAAATCCCCGAGCGTGCCGAAGATCGGATCGACGTCGCGATAGTTGGAAACGTCGTAGCCGAAATCCTTCATCGGCGAGGTGAAGAACGGGCTGAGCCAGATCGCGTCGACGCCGAGGTCGGCGACGTAGTCGAGCCGCTCGGTGATCCCGACGAGGTCGCCGACGCCGTCGCCGTTATGGTCCTGAAACGAGCGCGGGTAGATCTGGTAGATCACCGCGCCACGCCACCAGTCCTTGTCGAGAGGCTGCTCGGGCGTCGACTTCTGCTCCGTCATCGGCGGAACGGCCATCATCGGCGGCACAACGCTCATGCTGAAACTCCCTGGGCTGGCTCTCGCGACGTTTGGCGCGAGGGCAGGGCCGGAGTCAATCGCCGGCCGATGCGGAGGAGCCTTGCGCGATACTGAAAGCTCGATGCTCAGTTCCCCCACCGAGCCCCTAGCCACCCACCCGGTAGTAAGAGATTTCGTCGCAGAACACCGCCATCATGCACACCTTGAGGTCGAGCTGCGTGATGTTGGGTAAAGTGATGGTCGCCGGCAGCGCGCTGCCGTCCCCGGTGAGGATTTGCCCTGCCCAGCCGCCTCTGATCGGCGCAAAGTTCACGCCCACCAGCTTGCCGGCGAGGCTGGGTTCGCCCGCCGCGGGCTTATCGGCAAGTACCGTGGCGCACAACGCCCCGGCCATGTCCGCACAACCGGCGATCTCGATCACGCTGCTGCGGTCGGCGGAAGTCCAACGGCCCGCCAGCGCTGGCTCCTCGGCTTTCGCCCACTCCGGCACCATAGACAGCAGCATGGTGACCAGGCCCCAGGCAATGGCTTTCAGCATGTGCCGCTCCTCGAGCCCGTAGCGGCTGCAGCCCCGCTGCCGGTGAAAACGAGCGCGAACGCCAGCGCGCCCGCGGCGGGTGCCGTGAGACGAGAGATCATTATCAGTACCTCGAAAGCTGCCCCCCGCACGCCAGCGGGGCAGGTGCGTATGAAGCGATCCTGCGTGCAGGCCTAGAGATGCCGCATCACGTATCGATAGTCAATAACAATATCACGATAATCGTGAAATCAATCGTCGTCAGACAGATCGTCCTCGGGCCGGCGCTCATAGGCCAGCAGGTCGCCTGGCTGGCACTGCAGCACGTCGCACAGCCGGTTCAGCGTCGAAAACCGCACCGCCTTGGCTTTGCCGGTCTTGAGCACACTGAGGTTCTGCATCGAGATGCCGACCGCGTCGGCAAGATCGCCCAGCCGCATCTTGCGGCGCGCCAGCATCACGTCGAGGTTCACGATGATCATCGCCAGCGCCTAGATCGTCAGCTTGGCGTCTTCGGCGACGCGCGCAGCTTCGTCGAGCACCAGGCCGACGACGTAGATCACCCCTGCCGGCAGCAGGTTGGCGAGGTCGATGCTGATCGAGAAACGGCCCAGCTCATTGGCCATCAGGTCAGTCAGCGGCCCGATCACGCTGGAGCCGGCCGTGGCGACCAGCAGCGCTATGCCGGCCCGCCGGATGGCGCTCGCTGCGCCGCGCGTCAGGATCTGGCCCGCCGCCCACAGGCCGAACAGCTGGCGCAGGAAGTAGAGCGGCACGAGATAGAGCCCGACGCTGAGCAGCGCGCCGGTGCCGATCAGCACGGCGCTGCCCAGCGATACCGTCGACAGGTCCACCGGGTCGGGCGGCCCGATATAGACGTCGCCGCCAAACAGCCGGCTCGCCAGTAGCGCCGCCAGCGTTCCCACCGGCAGGGCGATGATCACCAGCAGCAGCCCGACGCCGAACCGTCGGCTCCAGGTCCGGATCGCCCCGATTCGCTCAGTCGTCGATCGCGCCATCTGCTGCTCCATCGCAGTTTCCGGCGCATATTCCATGTGCCGCGCCATCGCGTAAAGCGATGAATCGTTCGCGACAAACGAGAAATAGGCGTGCGCTGTTGTCAGCCGGCCTTGCTACGCCGCGAGTTCCTTGCGAACTGCAGAGGCGATGAACGCGGACCGAGTCTGCTTGCGGTGCTTTGCTGCGGCGTCGATGGCCTCCAGCAATCCTAGGTCGAGCGAGACGTTGATACGCGTCGTGGAGCCGAGATCGCGGACCAGGGGGATCAGGACGAGCACCGCACCTCGGCGGTCTTCCACCAGCGCGGGGTCTGCCATGATCTGGTCGGGTGGACGGGGGGCAGGGACAATGTCGCCGTCTGCCTCCATCCAGCGCACGAAGGCACCGAGCCCTTCAGTGGCGTTGCGCGTCGCCTCTTCAACGGTGTCGCCCGCCGAGTAGCATCCCGGCAAATCGGGAAAGCTCACGCCGTAGGCCGAGTCAGGGTCCTTATGCATCAGGGCGACATAGTGCATCTTTAGTCTCTTTCTAGCAGACCCGCGTCCCGCATGATGCTGCGCGCTGTGCCAAATGGCAGGTCCTTGCGTGGGTGCGGTACCTGGATCTTTCCCGGCTTGGCTGGATGCTTGAAGTGATGGTGCGATCCCTCGACACCGACTTCGTACCAACCGTCGGCCTCCAGCAGCTTGATCAGCTTGCGGCTGTTGGTTTCGACGCGCATGCGCACTCTTTCCCTTGACGAGTACGAAGTACTTCATGCGCAACGCGTGTAACATAATACACACCGCATTGCGGTTCAATACAGGACCTGTATCGGCGCGCTTCAGGGGCAGCGATACCACCGGCGACTGCGCGTCATCCTAAAACGAAAGGGCGGCCCAGTGGACCGCCCTCCCGTTCGTGACCTTCGTGAGAAGATCGGATGTGTTGGCTGGAAGCCGGACTTAGAAGTCCATGCCGCCCATGCCGCCCATGCCGCCGCCGCCCGGCATTGCCGGCGGAGCGTCCTTCGGCACCTCGGCGATCATCGCCTCGGTGGTGATGAGGAGCGAGGCGACCGAGGCCGCATCCTGCAGCGCCGTGCGAACCACTTTGACGGGGTCGACGATGCCGAGCGCGATCATGTCGCCATACTCGCCAGTCTGGGCGTTGTAGCCGAAGTTCGGCGACGCGTTCTCGAGGATCTTGCCGACCACAACCGAGCCTTCATCGCCGGCATTGTTGGCGATCTGACGGACCGGCTCCTGCAGAGCGCGACGGACGAGGGCGATACCGGCCTGCTGGTCGGGGTTCGCGCCCTTGACGGTGATGGCGTTCGAAGCGCGCAGCAGCGCGACGCCGCCGCCCGGCACGATGCCTTCTTCAACCGCAGCGCGGGTAGCGTTCAGCGCGTCGTCGACGCGATCCTTGCGCTCCTTCACTTCGATTTCGGTCGAGCCGCCGACCTTGATCACCGCAACACCGCCGGCGAGCTTGGCCAGGCGTTCCTGCAGCTTTTCCTTGTCGTAGTCCGAAGTGGTCTCTTCGATCTGCGCCTTGATCTGGGCCACGCGGCCTTCGATGTCGGACTTCTGGCCGGCGCCGTCGACGATCGTGGTGTTCTCCTTGGAGATTTCCACGCGCTTGGCAGTGCCCAGCATATCGAGGGTGACGTTCTCGAGCTTGATGCCGAGATCTTCCGAGATCACCTGGCCGCCGGTCAGGACGGCGATGTCCTCGAGCATGGCCTTGCGGCGATCACCGAAGCCCGGAGCCTTGACGGCAGCGACCTTGAGGCCACCACGCAGACGGTTCACCACGAGCGTCGCCAGAGCCTCGCCCTCGATGTCCTCGGCAACGATCAGCAGCGGACGCTGCGACTGCACCACGGCTTCGAGAATCGGCAGCATGGCCTGCAGGTTCGAGAGCTTCTTCTCGTGCAGCAGGATCACCGGATCCTCGAGCACCGCAACCATCTTCTCGGCGTTGGTGACGAAGTACGGCGAGAGGTACCCGCGGTCGAACTGCATGCCCTCGACGACGTCGAGTTCGGTCTCGGCGGTCTTGGCTTCCTCGACGGTGATCACACCCTCGTTACCGACCTTCTGCATCGCGTTGGCGATCATCTCGCCGATGGCGGACTCGCCATTGGCCGAAATGGTGCCGACCTGCGCGACTTCGGCGTTGGACGAGATGATCTTCTTGGCCGCGTTCAGGTTGGCGACGACTTCGGTCACGGCGAGGTCGATGCCGCGCTTCAGGTCCATCGGGTTCATGCCGGCGGCGACGAGCTTGACGCCCTCGTTGACGATGGCCTGGCCGAGCACGGTCGCGGTGGTGGTGCCGTCACCGGCGATGTCGTTGGTCTTGGAGGCCACGGCGCGCAGCATCTGGGCGCCCATGTTCTCGAACTTGTCCTCGAGCTCGATTTCCTTGGCGACGGTGACGCCGTCCTTGGTGATGCGCGGCGCGCCGAACGACTTGTCGATCACGACGTTGCGGCCCTTCGGACCCAGCGTGACCTTCACCGCGTTGGCGAGGATGTTGACGCCGCGGACCATCTTGTCGCGGGCATCGGTGGAGAACTTTACGTCTTTCGCAGCCATGAGAGGCGCTCCTTACGAGTTGAAAGGGGAGAGATCGGAACCGGCGGAACGCCTGGTTACGAGATCACGCCCATGATGTCGGATTCTTTCATGATCAGCAGATCCTTGCCGTCGAGCTTCACCTCGGTGCCGCTCCACTTGCCGAACAGGATCCGGTCTCCGGCCTTGACGTCCAGCGCCACGACCTTGCCGCTCTCGTCACGGGCGCCGGGGCCGACGGCCTCGACAATACCCTCAGAGGGCTTTTCCTTGGCGGTGTCGGGGATGATGATGCCGCCAGCCGATTTCTCTTCGCTGTCGACGCGCCGGACGACCACGCGGTCGTGCAGGGGACGGAAAGCCATTTTTGCTCCTATCAGCAATCAAGTGATTTCGCCTCTGTTAGCACTCGTGATCGAGGAGTGCTAACAGCTGGAAGGGGATATAGGAGGGCCCCCAAAGCGAGTCAAGGACGAGGCGAGCCATACGATGACGATGTGGCGGCTATGCGACGAACGCATGAAACGGGCCCGCTGTCGCCACGTTTGTGGTGCCGAGAGAACCGCAAGCCGCCTTGATGGTAAGTTGCAAAGCGCCCGGCTTGGCAGTACCTGAAGCGCCTCAGATACCTTCGGAGCAGACGTGACCGTCGTCCAGTTCGATAGCCACCCCCGTAAATCCCCCGAGGCCTGGGTCGCCCCGCAGCTCGCGGTGATCGTCCCCAGCTACAATGAGCGCGATAACGTCGCGCTGTTGTACGACAAGGTCACGGCCGCCCTCGGCGCCACGCCGTTCGAGTTCATTGTCGTCGACGACAATTCTCCCGACGGCACCTCCGAAGTGGTGCGCGATATGTCACGCCGCCACCAGAACGTGCGCGGCATCCACCGCCTCGGTCGCCGCGGCCTGAGCTCGGCGGTGGTCGAGGGCATCCTCGCCAGCGCCGCTCCCTACTTTGCCGTCATCGACGCCGACCTGCAGCACGACGAAACCATCCTGCCGCAGATGCTTGAGAAGGCCATCGCCGGCGATCACATCGTCGTCGGCACCCGCTATAGCGGCGAAGGCAGCGTCGGCGACGGTCTGTCCAGAACGCGCGAAGCCGGCAGCCGCTTTGCCACCAGGCTCTCGAGCCTCGTCACGGGTAAGTCGCTCAGCGACCCGATGAGCGGCTTCTTCCTGATGCGACGGAGCGTCTTCGACGAAATCGCTCCCTCGCTCAGCGATGACGGTTTCAAGATCCTGCTCGATATCATCGTCTCGGCCGGCCGCTCGCGCGCCCGCCAGGGCAAGGAGCTGCGCATCGGCGAGGTGCCCTACACGTTCCGCCCGCGCCACGCCGGCGAGAGCAAGATGAGCTCGATCGTGGTCGTGCAGTTCCTCGGCCTGATCGTCTCCAAGCTCTCCGGCGGTCTGCTGCCCACCACCTTCCTGCTGTTTGCCCTGGTCGGCGGCCTCGGCGTCGTGGTGCATATGGGGACGCTGTGGTTCACCCATGAGGTGCTGAGCTTCAACTTCGTCTGGTCGCAGGTCGCGGCAACGCTTCTCGCCATGACCTTCAATTTCATGCTCAACAACGAGCTGACCTACGCCAACAAGAAGCTGCGCGGCTGGCGCTATCTCACCGGCATGCTCACCTTCTATGCAGTCTGCTCCATCGGCGCCCTCGCCAACGTCTCGGTCGCCAGCTGGATCTATGCCTATGATGGCCAGTTCTATGTGGCCGGCCTGCTCGGCGTGCTGATGAGCGTCGTCTTCAACTACTCCGTTACAAAGGTGTTCACATGGCGGTAAGCGCAGAACTCGAAATCAAGCTCCGCCGCACCGGTGGCGTCGGCCCCAACACCAAGTGGGACTGGAGCCTTGTCGACGCCAGCGGCACCGTGGTGAAGAAGGGCTCCGCGCTGGGCGAAGAAGCCCGCGCCTTCGCCACGGCCAAGAAGGCCCGCGACAAGCTGAAGGGCTAGTTGAAGGTCTTTGGCTAGTGGCGCGCCATGTGTACGAGCCTGAGGATCAGGATTTCCTGACCTTCGACGCGATACACAGCGATGTAGGGCGTGTCGGGCACAATGAGTTCCCGCGTGCCTCTGGCTCGACCAATTCTGCCCGCATACGGGTGGTGGTGGAGGATCGGCAGGCTGTCGTCGATCCGCTGATCAACGAGTAGCGCCGCTTGAGGGCTCTCCTCCATCAGGTAGTCGATGGCATCATCACGGTCCCGCTGGGCTGTTTGAGTCCAGCGGATGATCATTTCTTCTGGCTATCAATCAGCCGTCGCAGCTCTTCCCGGCGACGCGCGAAGTGGGCGCGAACCTCCTCGTCGGGAATGGGTGGGCGCGGATCGTCCAAAGCTTCCTGAACCTGCGCACGAAACCAAGCGTCGTACTCGTCGTCGGGTGTCAGTAGACCGGCAGGGATGGCGCCCTCGTTGGCGATTCGGGTGAGCAGGATGCGCACGGCATCCGACACGGTCAGGCCCGACCTTTCGACTATTTCGGCGGCACGGTCTCGAATCTCGGGGTCGATGCGAGTTTGAACGAGGGCGTTGGCGGCCATTTCGGAACTCCTGTTTGAGTTCCAATGTAATGCACGTGCATTACGGCAGCAACCTTAAGCCGCACCCTTCTTGCCTTCGAGTTCCGCCCAAGCCTGCCGCTTGCGGTAGATCGTCGAGGGGCTGAGCTCCAGCGCTGCGGCGGCGAGCGCGATGTTGCCCGCAAAACTCTCGATCGCGTCCTCGATGATCCGCTGTTCCTGTTGCCACATCGGCAGCACGGCCGGGCGCATCGGCGATTCCGTCGAAGCGGCGCGTCGTTCCGTCTCGCCGCCATCGAACATCGCGACGATTCGGCGGGCCACGCCTTCGAGGTTTTCTGCGCTCCCCGGCAGGTCGCGAGCTACGAAGTCGAGCACCGTCTGCAGCTGGCTGGAGGCATCAATCAACCCGGCCACACGCTCCCGCTCCGCCGGTCCGCGGAACGCTCCGGCGATGGCTCGGCCATGCCGATGTGCCAGCTCGCCGAGCCGCGCCGACAGCACCGCGCCATCGACCGGCCGGGTCACGTGCTCGTGCGCGCCTGCCTGCAATACCGCGAGCGTCGCTGATACCGAAGCCCCGTCGGAAAGCACCACCACCAGCGATCCCGACGCCAGCCGCGCCAGCCGCGCCACCGCGTCCTCGGGCTCCGCTGAGAGGTCGCAAAGGCTGTCGAGGTCCGCCAGCAGCAGGTCGTATGATGCGAGGCGCAGCCGGTCTGCCGCCTCGCGGCCGCCGCAAGCCAGCGCGATCTCGGGTGCGATGATGAATCCCCGATCGAGCATCTCGATCAGGCTCCGGGCGCCGGCCTCGTCGCGTTCGACGAGCAGGATACGGACGGCGTTATCCAGGCCGAAGCCGGGAGCGGGCATGGTGACAAGTCCTTGGGCACGTGGCTGTGCTGAATGGAGTGTTGACGAACTGGGTAAATAAAGCGTTCCAGCCGATCCGTGCGCAAACCCGCCGAGCCCGCGGTTTGCCACAGCTCCCGCATCCCCGCGCCTTTCGGCAGGGCCCGCCCGATGCTATGACGGGATGCGTTGAATCCCGTTGGCCACTGTGGGAGCCCGAGCGTTAAGTGCAAGGCCTCGTCTACATCTTCATTGCGCTGGCCACGCTTGGCGTTGCGGCGGCCGCCTATTTCGGGCTGACCTTTTCGCCGATCGAAGCTTTTGTTACCGCAATTGCCTTTGGTGCGCTCGCCGTCATGCTGATGGAGCGCCGCCTGCGCCAGCGCTCGGAAGCGCGGCTCGAGCGCGCCGTCGAGGATCTGGCGCGGCTGCTGTCGACCGATGCCAGGGCCGGGCAGGTACTGAGCCAGCGCGTCAACGCCATTGCCGATACCAATGTGGGTAGCCGGCTCGACGGCATCGAGGCCGATATCTCGGTGCTCGGCACCGTCACCCGGCAGCTCGCCGAAGCGCTGGCCGAATTCGAGGAGGCCCGGCGCGCCGATGGTGGTTCCCGTCTCGCCGAAGCGATGGCGGAACCGGCAGAGCCCGACGACGACATCTTCCTCGATCCGATGATTCCTGAGGCAGAGGTCCGCGCTGCGCTCGATTCCAACCGGCTGGTCTTCCACATCGAGCCGGTGGTCAGGCTACCGGCCAGGAAACCGCTCGGCTACGACCTCGTGCCGCGCTTGATGCAGGATGCGGGCGGGCTTGCCGATGCGCCCGATTTCATGCCGCGCCGCGGCGGCGAGGACCTGATCCGCCGTATCGAAGCGATGGCGCTCGAGGAAGCCGTCACCATCGCGCGGCGGGCCAAGACCTCCGGCCAGCCGATCACCCTGTTCCTGCCGTTGAGCCGCGCCACCATCCTCGACAAGAAGGGGCTGGAGCAGGTGACGGCGACGCTCGTCGCCAACCAGGCGATCACCGGCTCGCTGAACTTCGCCATCCGGCAGACCGAGTGGAAGCCGCTCGGCCCGACCGAGAAGCGCGCGCTCTACGAGTTCCGCAAGGCCGGCGCCGGGTTCGTCCTCACCGACGCCACCTCGCTGCGCTTCGACTTCGCCGAGCTCGAGGGCCTCGGCTTCAGCGACGTGCGGTTCGATGCGACCCGCTTCCTGTCGCAGCCGCAAAGCTTCACCGATTTCCACACCGCCGATATCGCCCCCTACGCCAAGCGCTTCGAGATCGAGCTCTGCGGCACCGGGGTGATCGATGAGCAGCAGTTGCTCAGCCTGTTCGAAGATGGCATCAGCCTCGTGCAGGGACCGCATATCGGCCGGCCCGGCCCGGTTCGCCCGGATCTCGTCGCCGAACGTCCGCGCGATGCCGAGCGCCGCATCGAGGCGCAAGCGTAATAGGATAGACTATGCAGGCACTTGCCGGACTGAGCGGGATCGCCCCCCGCTACGATGTGGTTTTGAGCGACATCTGGGGCGTCGTGCACAATGGCATCGCCGCCCACCCGACCGCCGTCGAGGCGCTGGTCAATTATCGCCGCAATGGCGGCCGTGTCGTCTTGATCAGCAACGCTCCGCGTCCGCACGGCCCGATCATCGAGATGATGGATCGGCTCGGCGTCTCGCGCGAAGCCTATGACGATGTGGTGACCTCGGGCGACGCCACCCGCGTCGTGCTCGAGCGCTATCGCGGCCAGACCGTCCACTATGTCGGCCCGCCGCACGATAATGATAGCCTGTTTGAGGGCCTCGACATCACCATCGGCCGCGCCGAGGACGCGAGGGCCATCGTCGTCACCGACCTCGATACCGACCACGACACGCCGGACATGTACAATGACCGGATCACCCTGTGGCTCAGCCGCAATCTGCCGCTGATCGCCGCCAATCCGGATCGGGTGGTCGAGCATGGCGACCAGATCCTCTATTGCGGCGGCGCTCTCGCCGACCTCTATGAGGCCCGCGGCGGCATGATCGTCATGGTCGGCAAGCCATATAAGCCGATCTATGCCGAGGCCCTGCGCCTCGCCGAAAAGGCTGCCGGCCGCCCGGTCGACCGCACGCGCATCCTCGCCATCGGCGACTCGGTGCGCACCGACGCCATCGGCGCCGCCGGCGCGGGGCTCGACCTGCTGTTCGTCACCGGTTCGATCCACGCCGCCGAACTCGATGCCTTCGGCAACCCGGACCCCGAAGCCATCCGTCGCCTGGTCGAACCGAGTGGCGCCAATGTCGCTGGATTCATGCCGCGGCTGAGCTGGTAGCCACCGGGCCCCTCGGTCATCTCTCCCGCCAGGGGGAGCGTTCCGCATAGCAGCCTCCAACCTTAGCTGCCTTGCAACCCATCCGGTTTCTTGCCATATCGCCATCACTCTCAAGGCGGGTACGAATTTGAGCGGCTTCATCAGGCTCGCTGGACTCGACCAGGTTCCGGCGTCGCTGCGCGGCGCCATGGTCGCGATCGGCAATTTCGACGGCTGCCACCGCGGTCATCAGCACGTGTTCCGGGCGCTGAAGGCCCGCGCTGCCGCGCTTGGCGTGCCGGCGCTGGTCCTCACCTTCGAGCCGCACCCGCGCGACGTGTTCGCGCCGGCGCCGTTCATGTTCCGTTTGACCTATGCTGACCAGAAGGCCGAGATCGCCGAAGCGCTCGGGCTCGATGGCATCGTGGTGATGCCGTTCTCGCTCGAATTCTCCCACATCGTCGCCGAGGACTTCGTCACCCGCTTCCTCGTCGGGGCGCTCGGCGTCACCGGCGTCTCGGTCGGCGCCGATTTCCATTTCGGCTACAAGCGCCAGGGCACTCCGGATTTTCTCAGGGATGCCGGCGTCCGCCACGGCTTCGAGGTCGAAATCCTCGATATGCTCGACGAGGGCGACGACCATATCTCGTCCTCCCGCATCCGCGCCCTGCTCGGCGAGGGCGACGTCGCCGGCGCGGCCCAGCTGCTCGGCTACCACTGGTTCCTCTCCGGCGTCGTGGTGAAGGGCGATCAGCGGGGCAGGGAGCTCGGCTTCCCCACCGCCAATACCGCGAGCCCCACCGGCTTTGGCCTCTTGCAGGGCGTGTACGCCGTGCGCGCCAAGCTCAATGGGCGCCTGCTCGATGGTGTCGCGAGCTACGGCAAGCCGATGTTCAACAACGAGCGCCCGCCCTTCGAAACCTGGATCTTCGATTTCGACGAGGACATTTACGGCGAGACGCTGGAAGTGGCGCTGCTCGGCACCGTGCGCGGCCAGGTGAAGTTCGCCGGCCTCGACGAGCTGATCGCTGCCGTCAACAATGACGCCGCCCAGGCCCGCCTGCTGCTGCAGGCCGCGCTACCGGTTTTCGAACTCGACGAGAAGCTGGGTTTTTTCCGCACCTGATGTAGAATCGTTGTGCCTTGGGGGAGGCGACACAATGGATGGCACCGCATCGCGGTCGACAAAGGTTCCGGCCGCGACCGGTGTAAGTGTCGTAGTAGTTATTGCACTAGGCCTGCGCGTGGCGTTCGACCTGTTCGTCGCGCCGATCGGCGACGAAGCCTATTACTGGCTTTGGGGCCAGCGGCCGGCCCTCTCCTATTTCGACCATCCACCGCTTCATTCGTGGTTGCTGGGCCTTGCTTCGCCACTAGGCTGGAACACGCTGGTGCTGCGGCTGACGGCCTGGTTGACGTTCGCCGGAACACTTGCACTCGCTGCCCGGTTGGCCTTGCGGATAAACCCGGAGCTTGGTTCGCGCGCTGGTTGGCTGGCGGTGGCGATCTGTATCACCTCGCCCGTCTGGTTCATCATGACGACGCTGGCGTTCCAGGATCACCTGATGATCCTGTTCTCGATGCTGGCGGGTTACGTGTTCGTCGACATCTTTGCCACCACACTCGCCGGCGACCGGCCGCGGGCCGCGCGCTACTACCTCGGCGGCGCGGCCATCGGACTGGCGGTTCTGAGCAAGGAGAATGGCGTCTTCATCGGCGTGGCGATCGCGGCAGCGATCCTGACCACCCGGGCGCTCTGGCCGCTGCTGCGGGTGCCGCACCTTTATCTTGCGGCGATCCTTGCGTTGCTTCTGCAGTTGCCGGTGCTGATGTGGAACATCAGCAACGACTTTGCCTCGTATCGCTTTAACCTGGTCGACAGGGTCGACTGGCTGGACAATGTCAATCTCATCCGGCCGGCAATTTTCATCGTCCTCGCCACTTTGACGTTCTCACCCTTCGCACTGGCGGGAGTTGCGAGCCTGGTGCGTCGCAACCCCGGGTTGCCGCCGCTTGGCCAGGCGTTGCGGTTGCTCGCGCTGTGGCTGTTTGCGGCATCGAGCCTGGGCATGCTGGTCCTGTCACTGTCGACCTTCGTGCTCTACTACTGGAACATCGCTGCCTACGTGCTCGTGCTGCCGGCAATCGCCGCGCTGCGACCAGGCTGGCGCTTGTTCTGGCCGCATGTCGCGTATGGTCTGCTGATCACGGCGCTGATTGTGGTGAATTATGCCGCTGTTCCACTCTCGGCGTTCGTCGGCAAGCCCGATTGGGAATCGAGCGTGGTCTATGGCTGGGATGATGTGGCTGACAGCGTCCGGGCGCTGCGCTCGGCCGACGCCCCGGATTTCCTCGCTGGCACCCGCTACACGCTCGCTTCGCAACTGGGCTTTGCGCTTCAGACGGCCGAGGTGACGGATCTGTCCGAACGGCACAGTCAGTTCTCGTTCTGGTTCGATCCGAAGGCGCATCTGGGGCAATCGGCGCTGGTCCTCAGCGATGAGGCGTTTCCTGTCGATGGCGTCGCGAAGCGGTTCACCGGTGGGTGCGTCGAGGCCGGCCGGGTCGACGTGGAGCGGTTCGGCATTCCGGTACATCGCTTCTTGATCTCTCGGTGCACCGGATTCGCGGGTTAGCACTCCGCGCACTTCGGCCTTTCACCTCGCGCCCTCGCTTGCTACAAGCCCGCAACTTCCCTTGAACATCGATCGATGACGATGAACGACACTGCTCAAAGCGGCGCGGAGACCGATTACAGCGCGACGCTGTTCCTCCCCGAGACCGAGTTTCCGATGCGCGCCGGGCTTCCCGCCCGCGAGCCTGACTGGCTGAAGCGTTGGGAAGAGATGGACATTTATGCCCGCCAGCGCGCCGCCGGTGAAGGCAAGCCGCTGTTCACGCTGCACGATGGCCCGCCCTATGCCAATGGCAACATCCATATCGGCCATGCGCTCAACAAGATCCTCAAGGACCTGGTGAGCCGATCCAAGACCATGCTCGGCTACAATTCGGCCTACGTGCCGGGCTGGGACTGCCATGGCCTGCCCATCGAGTGGAAGGTCGAAGAGCAGTATCGCGCCAAGGGTAAGAACAAGGACGACGTCGAGATCAACGAGTTCCGCAACGAGTGCCGGAGCTTCGCGCAATACTGGGTCGATACCCAGCGCGAGGAGTTCAAGCGGCTCGGTGTGGTCGGCGACTGGTCCAACCCGTATTTGACCATGAGCTTTGATGCCGAAGCGCAGATCGCGCGCGAGCTGATGAAGGTTGCGGCTTCCGGCCAGCTCTATCGCGGTTCCAAGCCCGTCATGTGGTCGGTGGTGGAGCGTACCGCGCTCGCCGAAGCCGAGATCGAGTACCAGGACTACGAGAGCGACGCGATCTGGGTGAAGTTCCCGATCCACTCGGCCAACGGCGCCTTCGGTACCGGTTCGTTCGAGGATTTCGGCTCGTCCTACGTGGTCATCTGGACCACCACGCCGTGGACCATCCCGGCCAACCGCGCCATCAGCTATTCGAGCAAGATCGGCTACGGCCTCTACGAGGTCACCGGTGCGCCCGAGGGCAACTGGGCCACCAAGGGCGAGAAATACGTCCTCGCCGACAAGCTGGCGGCCGACGTGTTCGCCAAGGCCAAGGTCGAAAGCTTCATCCGCCTGCACGATGTCGATTGTTCCAAGATCGTCTCGACCAACCACCCGCTGCGCGGGCTCGGCGGCGGCTATGAGTTCGAGGTGCCGCTGCTCGATGGCGAGCACGTCACCGACGATACCGGCACCGGGTTCGTTCACACCGCGCCCAGCCACGGCCTCGACGATTTCGGCATCTGGATGGAGTCTGGCCGCATGCTCACGGCGCGCGGTATCGACACCACCATCCCCTACGTTGTCGACGACGCCGGCTTTTACACCGCCGCTGCCCCAGGCCTCGAAGGTGCCCGCGTCATCGATGATGCCGGCAAGAAGGGCGATGCCAACAACCGCGTCATTGCGGCGCTTGCCGAGCGCAACGCCATGGTCGCCCGCGGCCGCATCAAGCACCAGTATCCGCACTCCTGGCGTTCGAAGAAGCCGATCATCTTCCGCAACACGCCGCAGTGGTTCGTCTATATGGACCGCGACATCGAGGGGAAGAAAGGCGACACCCTGCGGGCCCGCTCGCTCGCCGCGATCGATGCGACCAAGTTCTACCCGCAAGCCGGGCAGAACCGCCTGCGCTCGATGATCGCCGACCGCCCCGACTGGGTGCTGAGCCGCCAGCGCGCCTGGGGCGTGCCGATCGCCGTGTTCTACAACGAGGCGACCGACACCATCCTCAACGACGCGATGGTCAATCATCGTATCGGCCAGGCCTTCGAAGAAGAGGGCGCCGACGCCTGGTTCAAGGCCGGCGCCAAGGAGCGCTTCCTCGGCAACGCCGTGCCGGATCCCGAGAACTGGCAGAAGGTCGACGACATCCTCGATGTCTGGTTCGAGAGCGGCACCACCCATTCCTGGGTGCTGAAGAACCCACAGAAGTGGCCGGACATGCAGTTCCCGGCCGGCATGTACCTGGAAGGTTCCGACCAGCACCGCGGCTGGTTCCACTCCTCGCTGCTCGAAAGCTGCGCCACCAACGGCTTCGCGCCTTATGCGAGCGTCTTGACGCACGGCTTCACCCTCGACGGCGAGGGCAAGAAAATGTCGAAATCGCTGGGCAACACCACCGCCCCGCAGGACGTCATCAAGCAGTTCGGCGCCGACATCCTCCGCCTCTGGGTTGCCCAGTCCGACTATTCGGACGACCTCCGGATCGGCAAGGAGATCATCAACTCCACCGTCGATAACTACCGTAAGCTCCGCAACACCATCCGCTGGCTCATCGGCAACCTCGCTCACCGCAAGGCTGAGGAAACCGTCGACTATCGCGACATGCCCGAACTCGAGCAGTTGATCCTCAGTAAGCTTAGGGATCTCGATGGGCTCGTTCGCGACGCCTACGAGAGCTACGACTACAAGCGCATCGTCGCGGCGCTGTCGAACTTCATGAACATCGACCTTTCGGCCTTCTACTTCGATATCCGCAAGGACGCGCTCTACTGCGATCCGATCAGCTCGGTCCGCCGCCGCGCCAGCCTGACCGTGCTCGACCATGTGTTCGACGCGCTGACCGCCTGGCTCGCCCCGATCTTGGTGTTCACCATGGAAGAGGCGTGGCTCGAACGTCACCCCGGCGCCGATTCGTCGGTGCATCTACGTCAGTTCCCAAAACTCCCCGAGGAGTGGACGGACGCAAAACTCGACGAGAAGTGGGATGCTATCCGCGAGGTCCGCAAGGTCGTGACCGGGGCGCTGGAAATCGCCCGGCGCGACAAGGTGATCGGCGCTTCGCTCGAGGCCGCGCCGAAGGTCTATATCACTGACGACAAGCTCGCCGCCGCCGTCCGCGGCACCGACATGGCCGAGATCTCGATCACTTCCGACATCGAGATTGTCGAAGGTGAGGGGCCTGCCGACGCCTTCCGGCTCGACGAAGTGCGCGGCGTCGCTGTCGTCTTTGCCAAGGCCGAGGGCCAGCGCTGTGCCCGTTCCTGGCGGATCCTGCCGGAAGTCGGCACGGATGCCGAATATCCGGACCTGTCGCTGCGCGATGCACAGGCGATGCGCGAGTTGAAGGCAGCGGGACGGTAAGGCCGGTGGCTCCCAACCCCCACCCTCATTCCCTCCCCACAAGGGGGAGGGAGGCGCACTTTGCGCGGGCCGTTCCATCGTCTCCCTCCCCCTTGTGGGGAGGGATCAAGGGTGGGGGTGCCCCACGCGCCGGCTTCGGGGGTGGGAAGCCCCGATGCCAGTGACTCGCCCCCACCTCATCGCCTCGCTTCTCGCCGGGCTCGCCGCGTTCGTCCTCGATCGCGGCCACAAGTTCCTGCAGGTCAGCTCCGACTGTATCGGCGCTGCCTCGACGCTCTGCATCGAGCACCTGGGCTTCGTCACTCCGGCCACACCGTTCGGCTGGCAGGGTGGTGAGATCGTGCCGGTCACGCCGTTCTTCGACTATGTGCTGGTCTGGAACACCGGCGTCTCCTACGGCCTGCTCGGTGATCTGCCGGTCTGGGCGCTCGGCGCCATCGCCGTCGTCGCTATCCTGGCGCTCGGCGTCTGGTGGTCGCGCACCTCCGATGTGCTGGTACGCTATGGCCTGATGCTCGCCATCGGCGGCGCCGTCTCAAATGCGCTTGATCGTGTGCTTTATGGCGCCGTTGCGGATTTCTTTCACTTTCATTGGCAGGATTGGTCGTTCTACATCTTCAATATCGCCGACGTGGCGATCACTTTGGGGGTGTTGCTGCTACTCCTCGACTTCGTCGGGATCGGCCGCAGAAAGCCCGCCTGAACGCAAAGGCGCCTCAATCTGGCCTTAGGGCCCGGTTGGGTGGGCAACGAAAGCGATAACAATTCCGAGCGAATTGTTCGTGTGCCTATGATGGTCTATAAGGCCCGCGCGGGGCGCGCACGGGCCGGGGAAAAGGGAAGTTTCATGCTGAGTGATTTGACCGGGCGGCGGCCCACTCTCAAAGCCGTGACCCGGGGCGGATTGCTGACCGTTGGTATCGTGCTCGGCCTCGGCCTGAGCGCCTGCACCACCACCGAAGGCACCAATGCCCTGACCGATGTCAGCACCTTCGAGCGCGAAGTGGTGACCGAGACCATGAAGGGCATGGGCATGATGGATCGCGAGGAGAAAGCGGAGAACGCCGAGCGTCGCGGCCCGCTGGTGCTCCCAAAATCCACCGCACTGCCGGCTCCCGCCGATCCGAAGGCGGCCAAGACCGCCCTGATCCCCGAGGATTCGAGCCGCGTGCAGATCGATACGTCGAACATTTCGGAAGCTGACCTGAAGCGGCTGCGTAACGCCCGTGTGGTCGATCTGCGCACCATCGCCGGCCGTCCGCTCACCGAAGTCGAAACCAAGCAGCTCACCGCGCGCATGACCGCTGCCAAGCTGAAGGGCGGTCCCAAGCCGCTCTATCTGCCGCCCGATGAGTACTACACCACGGTCAAGGGCCAGGATATGGTCTGCCTGGCCGCCAATGGCGAGCTCGTGCCGCTCACCGACAAATCGTGCCCACCCGACGTCCGCAAGGCCCTGGCCGCGCAGGCGAACTAGAGCGCTTCCAGGAAAAAGCCTGTCCCCGCGAAGGCGGGGATTGCAGACTTTTCCGGTTCGGAAGCGCGACCACTTAACCCGGTAGGGCAAGACGATGTCTCGAAGAGACGGAGGCTGGGCCTACCCATCAACTCGAAAGATGCGCTGACCCCCCGGGCAATCCTGCCCGGCCCCGGTCCCGCAGGAGTTATCGCATGTCGAATGTCTCAGCCGTCCCGACGGACGGCGATCGCTTGGCCAAGGTCATCGCCCGTTCCGGTCTCTGTTCGCGTCGCGATGCCGAAGGCTGGATCAAGGATGGGCGCGTTACCGTCAACGGTAAGAAGGTCCTGACCCCGGCCTTCAACGTCTCCGAAAAAGACAAGATCAAGGTCGATGGCGAACCGCTTGCGGCGCGCCAGGGCACCCGCGTTTGGCTCTACCACAAGCCCGCCGGCCTTGTGGTCACCGAGAAAGACCCGGAAGGCCGCCCCACCGTGTTCGAGGCGCTCGAAGAAAAAGAGCTGCCGCGCGTCGTCTCGATCGGCCGGCTCGACATCAACACCGAAGGCCTGCTGCTGGTCACCAATGATGGTGGCCTGAAGCGCGTGCTCGAGCTGCCGGCCACCGGCTGGCTCCGCCGTTACCGCGTCCGCGCCTTCGGCTCGGTCACCCAGGCGCAGCTCGATACGCTGAAGGACGGCATCGAGATCGAGGGCATCCAGTACGGCCCGATCGAAGCCATTCTCGAACGCGCCCAGGGCTCCAACAGCTGGCTGGTGCTGAGCCTGCGCGAAGGCAAGAACCGCGAGGTCAAGAATGTCCTCGGCGCACTCGGACTGCAGGTCAACCGCCTGATCCGCGTCAGCTACGGCCCGTTCCAGCTCGGTGACCTGCCTGAGGGCGAGGTCGAAGTCGTCGCCGCCCGCGTGCTGCGCGAGCAGCTCGGCAAGCGCCTTGCCGCTGAGGCCAACACCGATTTCGACAGCGACATGCCTGAAGTCGCACCCAAGAAGAAGCCGGCGGTCAACCCCAAGCTGCGCGCTGCCGCGCCGGGCAAGGAGCTGAAGAAGGATTCGCCGCGCAAGTCGCGCGACAGCAAGTTCCGCTTCGAGGACGACGAGACCGAGGCCGCAGCTGCTGCCGCACTCGCCGAGCGCCCCCGCCAGGATCGTCCCGGCCGTTTCGACAAGAAGCCGGTCAAGGCGCCGAGTCGCCCGCGTCCGGTCGATCCGAGTGAGATTCGTACGATCCACTTTGAGGATGGCCGCGAGGCCGAGATCCGCGTCAAGCCGCCCCGCCGCGAGGGCGTGGAAGGCGAAGAGCGCAAGCGCTGGAACGACCCCGAGGACAGCTCGGCCAGGAATTTCGGCCGCCCCGCCCACCACGAGGATCGTCCGGCCCGCGCGCCGGGAGCTAAACGCCCGGGCGCCGATGCCGACCGTCCGAAACGCGCCTATGGCGACAAGCCCGCGGGCAAGCGCCCCTACGGTGACAAGCCCCGCGGCGATGTCGGCGATCGTCCGAAGCGTGCCTACGGCGATAAGCCTGCCTATGGCGAAAAGCGCGCCTATGGCGACAAGTCGCGCTCGGCCCGGCCGGCCGGCGACCGGCCTTACGGCGACAAGAAGCCCTACGCCCCGCGCGGCGATGGTCCCGCGCGCTCCTACGAGGGCAAGAAGCCGTACGCGCCCCGTACCGACGCCAGCGACCGCCCGAGCCGCTCGTTCGGCGACAAGAAGCCCTATGGCGCCCGCCCACCCCGCGAAGGCGCAGAGCGTGGTCCGCGCGACGGCGCCGAGCGCGGCCCGCGTGCCGAGGAAAAGCGCCCCTACGCCCCGCGCAACTCCAATACCGGCGACCGCGAGCGCAGCAATAGTCGTCCGCTTGGTGACAAGAAGCCCTATGGCACGCGCCCGCCCCGCGGCGATCGCCCTTCCAGCGATCGTCCGCCCGGCGGCGGTGACCGTCCGGCCCGTTCGTTCGGGGACAAGCCGCGCAGCTTCGGTGATAAGAAGCCGTTCTCCGGCAAGCCCGGCGGCACTGGCGGCAAGCCCTACGGCAAACCGTCAGCTGGCGCCGGCCGGCCGTCCGGCGGTGGTCGTCCCGGCGGCGCCGGCCGTCCCCAGGGCGGCGCTGGCCGCCCCTCCGGCAGCTCCGGCCGTCCTGCCGATGATCGCCCCCGTGGACCCAAGAAGCCGCGCGAGTAACCGATGCGCATCGTCGCCGGCAAGTTTCGCGGCAAGGCGCTGCTGTCGCCTTCGGACGACAGCATCCGCCCGACCTCCGACCGGGCCCGCGAATCGGTGTTCAACATCCTCGCGAGCCGGATCGGCGTGCATCTCGACGGGCTGAAGGTGCTCGACCTGTTCGCCGGCACCGGCGCGCTGGGCCTTGAAGCCCTGTCGCGCGGCGCGTCGGGCGCGGTGTTCGTCGATAACGGCGCCGAATCCCGCGGCATCATCCGCGACCACATCGAAGCCTTCGGCATCGCCGGCATCGCCAAGCTGCTCCGCCGCGACGCCACGGCGCTCGGCCCCGCCGGCACCATGGGTCCCTTCGACCTGGTGTTCCTCGATCCGCCCTACGCCAAGGGGCTGGGGGAGCAGGCGCTGACCTCGCTCCGCGAGGGTAACTGGCTGGCCAAGGACGCCACGATCGTGCTTGAGGAAAGCGCCGACGTCGAACTGGCGCTGCCCGAAGGCTTCACCCTCGATGATCGCCGCGCCTATGGTGCGGCAGCGGTGCACTTCATCCGCACGCAGTGAGGCGAGCCATGCAGTTCCGCGCCGTCGTCATCCCCTCCGGCAATGCCACCGCCGTCGAAATCCCCGATGAGGTCATGCAATCGCTCGGTCCCGAGGCGCGGCCGCCGGTGGCGATCACCATCAACGGCTACAGCTGGCGCAGCCGTGTCGCCATCAAGAACGGCCAGCGCCTGGTCGGTATCAGCGCCGCCCAACGCACCGCGGCCGGCATTGAAGCAGGTCAGGCAATCGAGATCGACATCAGTCTCGACACCGCGCCGCGCGATGTCGAAGAGCCCGACGACCTCAAATCTGCCCTCGACGGCGATCCGGCCGCCCGTGCTGGCTTCGACAAGCTGCCGTTCGGGCTCAAGGCCAAGCATGTTCGCGACATCGAAGCGGCAAAGTCGCCCGAAGTCCGCGCCCGCCGGATCGGCAAGCTGGTGGAAACGCTCGGTCGTCCCTGAACGCTAGCGCGTTCGTCCGAACAACCGCTCGATATCCGCCTTCTTCAGCTCGACATAGGTCGGCCGACCGTGGATGCACTGGCCCGAATGCGGCGTCGTTTCCATCTCGCGCAGCAGCGCGTTCATTTCCTCGACCCTGAGCCGCCGCCCCGAGCGCACCGAGCCGTGGCAGGCCATGCGCCCGATGATCGCCTCCAGCCGGTCGGCCAATGCCGCCGAGCTGTCCCATTCCGCCAGCCCATCGGCGAGATCGCGTACCAGCCCATCGATATCCGCCTGCCCGAGCAGCGCCGGCGTTTCGCGCACCGCCACCGCGCGCGGTCCGAACCGTTCGATATAGAGCCCCAGCCGCTCCAGCGTCGGCGCCGCGTCCTCGAGCCGCCCGCAATCGTCCTCGCTGAGCTCGATCACCACCGGGATCAGCTGCATCTGGCTCGCCACGGGGCCCGCCGCCATCTGCGCCTTGAACCGCTCGTAGACCAGCCGCTCGTGTGCCGCATGCTGGTCGACCAGCAACAGGCTGTCGCCATTCTGCGCGACGATGAAATTGTCAAACATCTGCGCCCGCGCCGTCCCGAGCGGATACTCCACCGGTTCGACGATCGGCGTCACCTCGTTCACTTCATATCGCGCACTAGGTTCCGCAAAGCCCGCGAACCGTGCAGTCGGCGATCCTCCCCCGCGGGACGGAGGAGGGGGCCCTGCGTAGCTGGAGGAAGGAGCGGTCCAACCCGCCGTCGTCCCGATTGGCGCCGCCTCATACTCCGGCACCCGGAACGCCTGCACCACGTCCTCGGCCACCGTGCTCGCCGCCCGGTGCCCCGCCGCATCCAGCGCCTCGGTGATTGCCCGGATCACCGCGCCGCGCACCGCGCCGGGGTCGCGGAACCTGAGCTCCGCCTTGGTCGGGTGGACGTTCACATCCACCTCCGCCGGATCGACCGCGAGGAAAATCGCCGCCACCGGGAAACGGTCGCGGAACACGAAATCCGCGTAGGCGGCGCGGATCGCCCCCACCAGCACCTTGTCGCGCACCGCCCGGCCGTTGACGAAGAAATACTGGCTCAGCGAGTTGGCCCGCGTATAGGTCGGCAGCCCAGCGAGCCCGGTCACCACCATGCCGTGCCGCATCGTCGCCAGCGGCACGGCGTTGTCGCCGAAATCTCCGCCCATCACGTCGCCGAGCCGCGCCCTCAGCGCCCCGTCGCCCTCACGCCCCGGCCAGTTCGAGGTGGTGCGGTCGGCTCCGTCGAGCACGAACTGCACGTGCGGGTTGGCCATCGCCAACCGCTTCACCATGTCGGTGATCGCTCCGGCCTCGGAGCGCTCGGTCTTCAGGAATTTCCGCCGCGCCGGCACATTGCCGAACAGCTCGCGCACCTCGACGATGGTGCCGCGGTTCATCGCCAGCGGCACCGGCCGCGACTTCACCCCGTGCCTGACCGCGATCCGCAGCCCGCTCGCGTCCTCGGCCCGCCGCGACGCGATGCCAAGTTCCGCCACAGCTCCGATCGAGGCCAGCGCCTCGCCGCGAAACCCCAGCGTCCGGATGTCCTCTAGCCCGTCATCGGCCAGTTTTGATGTGGCATGCCGCTCGACCGACAGCACCAGGTCGGCCTCATCCATGCCGACGCCGTCATCCTCGATCCGGATCAGGCTCTGTCCACCACCGGCGGTGGTAATGTGGACCCGGCTGGCGCCGGCATCGATGGCGTTCTCAACCAGCTCCTTCACCACGCTTGCCGGCCGCTCAACCACCTCGCCCGCGGCGATGCGATTGATCAGATCTTCGGGAAGCTGGCGGATGGGCAAGGCGATTCTCCTGACGGGAGAATGTAGCGATGCACCGCCGCCACTGCCACGTTCTTCGCCATCACACGGTGGTTGTTCGCAACGACGGATGCTAAACACCCGCCATGCCCACCCCTATGGATCAGGCCCTCGCCCTCGCCGAAGCCGCTGCCACCGCCGGCGAAGCGCCCGTCGGAGCCGTCATCGTTGAAGGTGATCGCGTGCTCGCCGCCGAGCGCAACCGCATGCGCGAGCTGAACGATCCCACCGCGCATGCCGAGTTCCTCGCCATCCGCACCGCGCTTGCGGCGCGTGGCACTGGCCGGCTCGATGGCTGCGATCTCTATGTAACGCTCGAGCCCTGTGCCATGTGCGCCGGCGCCATTGCTCATACCCGCCTCCGCCGCGTCTACTACGGCGCCGAAGACCTGAAAGCCGGCGCCGTCGACAACGGTGTCCGTCTGTTCGAAAGTCCCAACTGCCACCACCGCCCGGAAGTCATCGGCGGGGTAGGAGCCAAGCGGTCGGGGGAGTTGCTGAAGACGTTCTTCCAGGGCCTGCGGTAGGCACCGGCCGACCAACATCACACCCAAGACCCTACCGAGCCTCGGCGCGCATCGAGTCCTGCTGCTTGGTGAGGAACGACTCGATCCGCCCATCCAGCGCACGCTTGAAGTTGTCCTTGTCCTTCTCGACATGCGCCACCAGCTCGCGCACCCGCCAGAACTCCAGCGCGCCGAAGGCGCTGAGATGCGGCCGCACGTAAACGTCGGGCGGATAGGCCGCCATCATGTGCGCCGTCAGCGAGTGCATCATGATCTGCGCCGCGCCGAACCACACATCGAGCGCCTTGTGGTTGGTCTTGTTGAGTTGTTCGGACGGGTCGCCATTGACGTCGATGCCGACGAGGATGTCGGTGTCGGCCGCCGCCTGGTCGAGTGGCAACGGGTTCACCACGCCGCCATCGACCAGGAGGTGATTGGCGAACGACACTGGCTTGAACAGGCTCGGAATAGCGATCGAGCCGGCAATTGCCTCGCGCAGCGGCCCCTCCGAGAACACCGCCTGGTGCCAGGACTGAAAGTCGGTCGCCACCACGTAGAACTTGGTTTTGAGGTCCTTGAATTCGAGCGGGAACGGGTCGGGCAGGAACGCATCCACCACCTGGCAGGCGTCGAGCTGCACGTTGAAGCCGGATTGGAAGAAGTTGCCGAGGTTGCGCACCTGCGCCCCCCACAGCCGCCCGGCGATGATCCGCATGGTCCCCAGCACCGAGAACGAGTGCTCGCGCAGTTCCGCCCCGGTCATCCCGCTGGCCCAGCCCGAGCCGATCAGCGCCCCGATCGAGGTGCCCGAGATCACGTGCGGCCTGAGCCCCATCTCGTCCATCGCCTCGATATAGGGAATATGGGTCAGCCCACGGGCCGATCCGCCGCCAAGCGCTACGCCGATCCGCGGTTCCGGCAGCGGGGCCTGACCATGGGTGTGCTCACGAAACTCGCCACGCAGGCGATCGACAATCTGCTGCCCCCGCCGCTGCAGCGGCGTCGGCTCGATCGGCGTTGTCATCTCATGGGTCACGATAAGGAGGTAGGATACGCTCTTCTCGTTTATAAGATGTTCAGGCGGGTTTCAGTTCCCTCGCCACGGCGCGCCAGCCGATATCGCGCCGGCAGAAGCCTTCCGGCCAGTCGATCCGGTCCACTTCCGCATAGGCCCGGTCCCGCGCCTCGCCGACTGTGCGGCCGAGCGCCGTCACATTCAGCACCCGCCCGCCATTGGCGATCAGCTTGCCGTCACGGCGCAGCGTGCCGGCATGAAACACCATCAGCCTGTCGTCGTCCTGGCCGTCGATCCCGTGGATCTCGCTACCCTTTTCGGGATTGACCGGATAGCCCTTGGCGGCCAGCACTACGGTCAGCGCCACCTCGTCGCTGAACTCCGGTTTCGCGGTCTTCAGCGTGCCGCGCGCCGTCGCTTCCAACAGGTCCAGCGCATCGGATTTGAGCCGCAGCATCAGCACCTGGCACTCCGGGTCGCCGAACCGCACATTGTACTCGATCAGCTTGGGCCCCCTCGGCGTCACCATGATCCCGGCGAACAGCACCCCGGTGAACGGCGTACCGCGCTCCGCCATCCGGCGGATCGAGGGCAGGATGATTTCGTTCTCGACCTGCGCCGTCATCTCCGGCGTCATCACCGGGGCAGGGGAGTAGGCTCCCATGCCGCCGGTGTTGGGGCCGCGGTCGCCGTCCCATACCCGCTTGTGGTCCTGCGCGCTGGGCAGCATCACGACGCTCTCGCCGTCGCAGAGGGCAAAGATCGAGGCTTCCTCGCCTTCGAGAAATTCCTCGATCACCACCGTCGAGCCGGAGTCGCCGAAGGCGCCCGAGAAGCAGTCGCGCACCGCGTCCGCCGCCTCCTGGATGGTCATCGCCACCGTCACACCCTTGCCGGCTGCGAGGCCATCTGCCTTGATCACGATCGGCGCGCCCTGGTCGTGCACATAGGCGAGCGCATCGCTCTCATTGTCGAACCGGCCATAGGCGGCTGTCGGCACCTTGGCTTCGTCGCAGAGCAGCTTGGTGAAGGCCTTCGAACCCTCGAGCTGCGCCGCGGCCTTTGACGGTCCAAAACACAGCAGCCCGGCCGCCCGCACATCGTCGCCCAATCCCGCCACCGCCGGCGCATCGGGCCCGATCACCACGAAATCCACCTGGTTGCCGAGCGCGAAATCGATCACCGCCTGATGGTCGGTGATATCGATCGGCACATTTTCGGCGATCTCACCGGTCCCGCCGTTCCCCGGCATCACGAACAGCTTTTCGCAGCGCGGCGACCGGGCAATCGCCCATGCCAGCGCATGCTCTCGTCCGCCCGACCCGATCACCAGAATGCGCATCAGCCATCAGCTCCGATGTTGCCGTTGATCCTCCCCGCGTTGAGGGAGGGGATGAGGCTGGACGCCTCACCCGAGGGGTGGCCCAGCGTGTGGCGCATGGCCATTTGGCGCCCATCTAGCATCTGCTCGATTGTGCCGCCACCCTTGACGGACTCGTGGCTTTCCCGCACCTCTCACCCATGCCCACACCGCTGACCAACGCCGCCGAGTTCACCGTCTCCGAGATCGCCCAGGCGGTGAAGCGCACGGTCGAAGACGAGTTCGGCCATGTCCGGGTGCGCGGCGAGATTTCCGGCTTCCGCGGCGTCCATTCTTCCGGGCACGCTTACTTCACGCTGAAGGACGAGAACGCCTCGATCGATGCGGTGGTGTGGAAGAGCTCGTGGCCGCGCCTGACCTTCAAGCCCGAGGAAGGCATGGAGATCATCGCCACCGGGCGGCTCACCACCTTCCCGCGCTCGTCCAAGTATCAGATCGTCATCGAGCAGATCGAGCCGGCTGGCGCCGGCGCGCTGATGGCGCTGCTCGAGGATCGGCGCCGGAAGCTTGCCGCCGAGGGGCTATTCGCTTCCGAGCGTAAGCGCGAGTTGCCCTACCTGCCGCGCGTCATCGGCGTCATCACCTCGCCCACCGGTGCAGTGATCCGCGATATCCTGCACCGCATCTCCGACCGCTTCCCCAGCCACGTCGTGGTCTGGCCGGTCCGGGTGCAGGGCGAAACCGCCGCCGCCGAAGTTACCGCCGCCATCAATGGCTTCAACGCTTTCGCGCCCAACGGGGCAATTCCGCGCCCCGACGTGCTGATCGTCGCGCGTGGCGGCGGCTCCATCGAGGATCTCTGGGGCTTCAACGAAGAGATCGTCGTCCGCGCCGTGGCTGCTAGCCGCATTCCGATCATCACCGCGGTCGGCCACGAGACCGACACGACACTGGTCGACTACGCTTCCGATCATCGCGCCCCCACGCCCACCGCCGCCGCCGAGGCCGCCGTCCCGGTGCGGGCCGACCTTATCGGCTATGTCGACGAAATCGGCGGCCGTCAGCGCCACGCCATGCGGCGCACCGCCTCGAACTATCGCGACCGCCTGCGCGCCGCCTCCGCCGGGCTGCCGCGTCCCCTCGATCTCGTCGCCTCGGCCCGCCAGCGCCTCGATCATGCCGCCTCCAACCTTGCGGCTGCCCTGCGCCATGCCGAGCAGAAGAAGCGCATCGAGTTCGGCCGCTCGGCCAACAAGCTGACGCCGAACCTGCTCTCCCGCCGTACCACCGAACTCACGACCCGTCTCGACAATCTCCGCCGTCGCGCCGATACCGCCGCCTCGCGCACCACCGAGCGGAAACGCGGCCTGTTCGTCGCTGCGGCGGGCCGCCTCTCACCCAAAGCGCTCAACAATGAGATCCGGCATCTGCGCAGCCGCCTCGATCCGCTCGCCGCCGCCCTCCATCCGGCTGTTGCCCGTTTCGTCGATCAGCGCCGCCGCAACCTCGACCTCGCGGCCCGGTTGCTCGAGGCAGCGGACTACCGCTCGATCCTGCAACGTGGCTTCTCGGTGGTTACCGATGCCGAGGGGCACATCGTCAAGCACACCGCCGAGGTGAAGCCGGGCGATGCCGTGCACATCCAGGTGTCCGACGGCACCATCGGCGCCACCGTCGGCAGCGGCCTGGTCGCCCGCAAGAAGGTGCGTCCGCCGCGCGACGAAGAGGGTCAGGAAAGCCTGTTCTGAGAACCGGAGCCTGTCCTGCGGATCATGCCTGTTCGAGAACCCATGGTCTGTTCTGAAAATCGCCACGAAACCCGTTCAGCTCTTGCCATTGCGCGGTTCGGGATCAGCCGGTTTCCAAGTCAGCTGATCTGACCTATATCTGGTGGTGCCATGAACATTTTCGACAAGAGCTTCAGCCCCTCCGAGGCGCAGGTCCGTTACCTCGATGCCGACTATGTCGTGCTGCGGCCAGGCAGTTTTGTTCGCTGCGCCATCACCGGCGTGCCGATCGCGCTCGACGAGCTGACCTATTGGAACGTCGACCGGCAGGAGCCGTACGCTAACGCCGACGCCGCGCACGAAGCCTATAAGCGCTACGGCCTCGGCACCCGCTGAACGGCTTCAATAAGCTGCCGGTTCTCCGCTTCGAAAGCGCCGCGACCTAGGGTCTGAAGCCGCTGGCGAGTCTCATCCGCAGCGGCACCGCCACGCGTCCCGCCTTGCTCAGGCTGATATCTTCCTGCGGCGCCAGCGCCGCGAATTTTTCGCGCAAAGCCGCATCGTCGTCGATGTGCCCCGGCATTCCGATCAGGATGGCATTCCACCCGGCATAGGCCTCGGGCGGGTTGAGATAGTCGAAATGTCGCGCGTCGCCGCACAGGCAGAGCACCGGAAGCTGCTTTCCGAACAGCGCGTTGAGCTCACCGGCCCGCACCCAGTTGAACGTCCCGATGAAGGTTCGGTCGTCCGCCGGCAACCCACGTTTCAGCAGTTCCGGACGCACCGCCTCCCAGGACAGCAGTGCGTCCGTCGGGTCGCTCCCGCCGAACAGTTGCAGCGTCTGCGCATCGAAACTGCCCCATCGCGCCTGCATCGTGACCACTGTCGCCAGCGCCGCGAGCCCGAGCGCTGTGATCACCGCGACCGCGACAGCGATCCGCCGCGTGATCCGGCTTGCATGGGCAAGCGCTTCACCCAGCAACGGGATCGCGAACAGCCAACCCGGCATCTGCCAGTGGGGCAGCCCGCGGCCGGTCAGCGTCAGCCCGGTGAAGACGAGGATCGGCAGCAGCGCCAGGCAGACCAGCAGCCAGCGCCGTGCGTTGTTGGGGCCGCCGACCATGCCGCTCACCAGGAACCATCCCAGCGGCACGGCAATCCAAGGCAGCAGGTACACCGCCTGCGACAGCAGCGATTCGATGGGGCCGAACAGCCGCACGTCGCCTCCGCCGCCGACCCGGCCACGACCGGCGTGGAAGGCGAATGACGCCCAGTCGTGCTGGCCATTCCACACCAGCACCGGCACGAAGCAGGCGACGGCGATCCCCGCCGCCAGCCACGGACCCGGCGTCAGCAGCCAGCGCCGCCCCTCGCGCGTCGTAACGAGAAACAGCAGGATGCCCAGCACCAGCAGCACGCCGTGGTATTTCGACAGCAGCGCCAGGCCCGCCAGCAGCCCGGCCAGCGCCCACAGCCCCAGCCGCCGACCTTCGCCAGGGGCGAGGACGATCTGCGCCACCACCAGTGCGGTTGCCAGCGCCGCAGCGATCAGCGGCCCGTCAGGGAAGATCAGCGCCCCATGCGCCAGCCCGAACACCGGCGCAAGGTTGAAGAGCACCATCGACCACAGCCCGGCAACCGGCCCGAACAGTCGGGCGCCCAGCGCGTAGATCAGCCACGATGACAGCGCACCCAATGCGATGAACGGCAGGCGCAGCAGCAGCAGATCTTCACTGCCCCAGAGCTTCGCCCAGCCTCCGACCAACCACAGATGCAGTGGCGGATGGTCGAAATAGCTCAGCGAAAACTGCCGTGCGATGCCAATGCTATAGGCCTCGTCCACCCCTACCGGGAGCACGGCGGCGAGCCCGATCCGGGCGATCGTCGCCAGCGCGACGACGGCCAGCGCCCAATGCGCCGCGGACGGCGCTTTGATTTCGCCGGCGGACTCGCTGTGGGGAAAGGCAGGCGATTGCATGGACGGTTGGGTCCTCGACCTGCCGCTTACGTCTATCGCGGTGTGGCTAACGATTGTCTGCCCGCAAGTCAAATTACCGTGCGGTAAGGAAAGCTAACGCGCGTCAAAGCCCTGGGGAAATACTGTCTATCGCGTAGTTCTGCACAACCCGCCGCCGCTGCCGCCTCTGGGTCACGCTGCCGCGCCCGCGCCGAAAACCATTCCGAACCGGGCTGATCCGTGGTTAGGGTGCGCCCCTTCGCGTTACTCCCCGAGTCCCATGGCCGCCGAAACCAACATCCCATTCGAGACGCCCGTCCGGACGGGTTTGGTGGGCGCCGAGGTTTTCGCATTGGTGGTGGTGCTGGCGAGCCTTGTCGCCAAGGCCTATGTGGCGTTGAGCGTCGGTCTCGACGGCGACGAGGCGTACTACGCCCTGTGGTCGGCCTATCTGTCGCCGGGTTACCTCGATCATCCACCCGCCGTCGCGCTGATGACGGCGCTCGGCCGGCTCATTGGGGGCGATACGCTGCTTGGCGTGCGCCTGCTGCCATTGCTGGCCGGCATCGCGGTGCTGGCGGCTCTCTATCGCACCGGTCGACTGCTCGTTCCCGGTCGCAGCGCCGCCGCGCTGGCCGTGGCCTGGTATTGCATCAGTCTGCAGGGCGCCGTGAACTTCGTCGCCACCCCGGATGCTCCATCGACGCTGTTCTGGACCTTGTCGCTGTGGGCCGCGGCCGAAGCCGTGGCGCGCTCCCGGCCGAACTGGTGGTTGGCCGTCGGCCTGCTTGCCGGGGCCGGCCTTGCCTCCAAATACACCAACGCCTGGTTCGGCATCGGGCTTGTGCTGTTCCTCATCGGCACGGCCGATGGCCGTCGCCAGTTCGGCCGCTGGCAGCTCTGGGCCGGCGGCCTGCTCGCGCTGCTCGTATTTGCGCCGGTGCTGTGGTGGAATTATCAGCACGACTGGCGGTCCTTCCTGTTCCAGGGCGCGCGCGTCGTCTCGTTCGAGGAGGCATTCGGGCGGCTGGTGAGCGAGTTCGTCATCAGCCAGGCCGCGGCGATGGGACCGGTCCTGCTGCTTTGCGCTCTGCTTGCGATGGGTGGTTTCTTCCTCGGCTACGGCAGGCGCGCCGGCGCCAGGCTGGCGCTGCCGGTGCTGACGACGCTGCCGCTCCTCGCCTATTTCCTCGTTCACGCTTTGCACGCCCGCGTCGAGGTCAACTGGCTGCAGCCGGTCGCGCCAGTGCTGGCCCTGCTCGGCGCAGCCTTCGTCTGCCTGTTGCCGGCGCGTCCCTTCGGACGCTGGATCGTGGCGGTCGGCAGCGCGCTGCAGCTGGTTTTTGGTTTGGCGCTGATCGGCTTTGCTTACGTGCAGGCGGTCTACCATCCGCTGGATCTGGGCTATGCCGACCGCACCCGCATGCTGCGCGGCTGGGACAAGCTGGCCGCCGAGATACGCCAGCTGGCCGAGGAGACTGGGGCCCAGGTGATCTGGACCGAGGGCAATTACCGCCTCACCGGCGAATTGTTCTTTTATGGCCGCGCCGCAGGAGACAGTCGGCCGGTCCGCGACATCGCTCCTCACCCGCGTTACGACTTCCTGCCGCCCGAAGCCCGCTACCCCACATCGTCGCCCGCCTTGCTGGTGGAAAGCGTGAGGTCCCCGGCGGCGGCCGAAGCGCTGCCGCCGCGTGCGGAGTTCTCGAACACGCGCCTCGTCACCGTGCTGAAGCGCGATGAAGGGGCAGGGCGGGGCGAAGAGTATTACGCCGTGCTTGCCGTCTCCGGCGCCACCGGCGCGTTGCCCCGGGCCGACTGAGCCGGCTCCATCGCCGCCGCCGGGACCCGGACGAAGCCGAGGATCACCATCGTCATGAACGCATATTGCACGGTGTGGAACTCGAAGCCGATCATGATGATGGTCAGCTGGAACACCGCGTAACCGACGCAAAGCGTCACCGCCAGGTAGAGGCGCGGCACGAACAGCTCGTCACGGGGTGTCCGGAACACTGCGATCACCGGGGCCACCGACAGGATCAGGAAACTGATGATTCCGGGAATTCCGGCGCCGACGGCAAAGCTCAGCAGGCCGTTGTGCAACTGCCGGAAGGTCAGCATGCGCTCTACCTCGCCGCTCGGGACGTAGGGCAGGATCGCCGGCACCATGTCGATCCAGCCATAGCCGAACAAGGGCGCACGCAGGAACGCCTGGTAGCCGCCCCACAGCATGGTCAGCCGCTCCTGGGTCGATTGATCGACAGCACCGCCGGCAATCACGTCCTGCGTCACCGAGAAACCATCCAGCGCGCGGGTCAACCCGGCCTTTGCGGCGACAAACAGCAGGATGGCGGAGAGCACCACCACCGCCCCCGCCACCAGCAGCGTCACGCCGCGATGCCGTGCCGGAGCCTTGGCCAGGGCAAAGGCCAGCGCCACGAAACCCAGCACCGGCGCTGCAATCAGCGCGCCGCGTGTGCCGCTCAACAGAGCGACCAGGATGCCGAACACGGGCCCGAGCAGGTACAGCCAGCGTCCACGTTGCTTGCTGCGGGCGAACAGCCCCACCAACGCTGTGAAGCCCAGCAGCATCGCCGTGTCGGCAAAATGGAACGTGCTCATCAGCGGTTGCCCCGCACGGTCGTAACCGAGCAGCCCGACCTGCACCGCACCCACGATGACTGCGATACCGGCGCCAGCCAGTGACAACCGGCCGATCAGCAATGCGCTGTCGACCTGCGCGTATTTTTCAAGCTGCCAACGCAGCGGCACTGCCAGCAACAATGGAGCAAAGTTGAACGCGTACAGCAGGTCCCCCGCATCTTCCGACGTGAACAGGAACGCAACCGCCGGCAGTGCTGCCGCCGTGACGAACATCACGTCGATCGGGTTGCGGCTGCGCGACCGGAACGCCGCGATCACCGATGGCGAGATCAGTACGAAGATCGCCAACAGCAGCAGGAAATAGGTGGTGAGCCGACCGACGATGCAGGGCAGGGCGAACAAAAACACGATCGTCGCCAGACAGGCCCAGCGGATGTAGCTTGGCGAGCCGCTCTTGACCGCCGCGATCATCGACCGGAGCCTCGGCCCTTGGCGATGGCGTCGAGCGCCACGAGGTCCGCCACCAGCCCGTCGATTTCACTCAACGGGATCATGTTGGCGCCGTCGGACGGCGCGTTGTCGGGGTCTTCGTGCGTCTCGATGAACACCCCGGCAACACCAACGGCTACGGCCGCCCGCGCCAATACCGGCGCGTATTGCCGTTCGCCGCCCGATGATTCGCCGCGCCCGCCCGGTTGCTGTACCGAGTGCGTGGCGTCGAAAATGACCGGCTTGCCGGTCGCGGCCATGATCGGCAGGCCGCGCATGTCGACCACCAGCGTATTGTAGCCGAAGCTGGTGCCGCGCTCGGTCAGCAGCACCCCGGAGGCGCCGGCGCTGTCGAGCTTCTGGGCCACGTTCTTCATGTCCCAGGGCGCGAGGAACTGCCCCTTCTTGACGTTGACCACGCGGCCGGTTTCGGCAGCCGCCACCAGCAGGTCTGTCTGCCGGCTGAGAAAGGCCGGGATCTGCAGGATGTCGACGACTTCCGCCACGGCAGCGCATTGCTCGCGCTCGTGCACGTCGGTGGTGACGGCCAGGCCGGTTTCAGCCTTGACCGCCTCGAAGATGCGCAATGCCTCGTCGATGCCGATCCCGCGGAAGCTCTTGGCGCTGGTGCGGTTGGCCTTGTCGAACGACGATTTGTAGATCAGCGGAATGCCGCGGCGCTCGCCCAGTTCGGCAAGAAAGCGCGCGGTCTTCAATGCGTGATCGCGGCTTTCGATCACGCACGGGCCGAGAATGAAGGCGAGCGGGAGATCAGTACCAAACCCGACGCGCCGCCCGTTCGGCGCATCGACAAAAACCTGCTGCATCAAAACAAACCTATATCGCCGGGCGTTTCGCCCGGTCGTATGTCCCACCCAACTAGTCGGAAATCGGCCCCGCTGCCGATCTCCAACACACCATAACTTCCTGTACGGAATTTGACGCCGGCACGGTTTTCCCCAGGCTTTAGGCCCATCGCCGCAAGGGCGAACCGCGCTGCTCCATTGCTGGTCACCAGCAGGATCGTTCCGCCGGGCAACTCCTCCGCCGCCCGCTCCACGAACTCCCGCCATGCCGAAAGGCGCCATTGCGCCCCAACCTCCCAGCCTTCTGGCGCTACCCAGTGTGTCTCCCACAGCGTGATGGCGTCGTTACCGATCCGGTCGATAACGGCTGCTTCCGGTTGGCCTTCATCCGGCCCGTGGTCGATCTCGGTGAGGAATGCCGCAGTTTCGATCGGCTGCCCCGCTGCGATAGCTTCGGCCGTCGTCCGTGTTCGCTGCAGCGCGCCGCTCAGCACCCGATCAAACACGATACCGTTCGCCGCAAAATGGCGGGCCAGCGCCTCGGCCTGCGCCACCCCCGCCGCGGTCAGCGGCAGGTCGGTGCGGGCGCCGATTCGACGCGGCGGCTCGCCGGGCTCGAAGGTGTTGCCATGCCGGACAATCACCAGCCGGGTCATGCGCGCCAGTCGACGAACGGATCGCCGAGCTCCCCGATCAGCCGTTCCGCCCGCTCCACGTCGGCTGGGCTGTCGACGCCGCTCATGGTGATCCGCCCCGGCTTGACGATCACCGCGCGGATATCGAGCCCGAGCTCGATCAGCCGCAACTGCTCCAGCCCCTCGAGCTGCTCGTACGCCGATTGCGGCGCCGCCTCGAAGGCCTCGAGCGCCGTCGTCCGGTAGCAATAGAGCCCGATATGCTGCAGCACCGGCGACAGCGGTCCCGCCGCGCGCAGCTCCGTTGGCTTTCGCATGAACGGCAGCACCGCCTTCGAGAACCACACCGCCCGCCCGGCGCCATCGCGGATGCAGGTCGTGCCGCTCGCCGGTGTCGTCTGCTTATGTTCGATCAGCGCGTCGAGCCGCGCCCAATCCAGTTGCACCACCGGCGTCGTCACGTCGGCCGTGGAACCCCGTGCCGCCTCGACGATCTCGACGATGTGCTCGGGCGCGGTGAACGGCGCATCGCCCTGCAGGTTTACCACCAGCCCCGCCGAACGCCCCGTCGCCTTGAGTGCCGCCAGCGCCCGTCCGGAGCCCGAGCTGATCGCGCTCGCCGTCATCACCGCCTCGAGCCCGAGGCCACGCGCCACCGCGAGGATGCGCTCGTCGTCGGTCGCCACCAGCGCTTCGGCGTCGCCGAGCTGCCGCGCCGCGGCGATAGCGATCGCCGCCACCCGCTCCAGCAGCATACGTCCGGCAATGGGGTGAAGCGGCTTGCCGGGCAGCCGGGTCGAACCGTAACGGGCCGGAATGACGATGAGGTCGCTCACCTCAGACGAGGCCGACGCGCAGGCAATCGTGCACATGCACGATGCCGACCGGCCGCTGGCCGTCCATGGCAAAGATCGCGGTGATCCGCGGCGTCAGGGTGGTCATCTGCCGCAGTGCTTCGCTGAGCAAGGCGTCGGCGCCGATGGTGCGCGGCCCGACGGTCATCACCGCTGCCGCCGTTTGCTGCAGCAGCCCATCGGCCATATGTCGGCGCAGGTCGCCATCGGTGATGATGCCGAGCAGGTCGCCGGCCTCGTCCACCACGCCGGTGCAGCCAAAGCCCTTCGACGTCATCTCGAGGATCGCCGCCGCGACGCTCGCTTCAGCGCCGACCAGCGGCAGCTTGTCATTCCGGTGCATCACCTCACCGACGGTCAGCAGCGCACTGCCGAGCGTGCCGCCGGGGTGGAAGACATGGAAATCGGCTGCCTGGAAGCCGCGCCGCCGGAGCAGCACCACGGCCAGCGCATCGCCCAGCGCCGCCATCATCGTTGTCGACGTGGTCGGCGCCGCGGTGATCTCGCACGCCTCGCGCGCCTCGGGCAGCGTCACCACGATATTGGCCGCCCGCCCCAGCCGCGAGTCCGGCCGCGCCGTGAGCAGCGCCAGCGGAATATCGAAGCGCACACAATAGTTGGCGAGGTCGGACAGTTCGGCCGTATCGCCCGATTTCGAGAACATCACCACCACATCGGCAGTGGTGATCATGCCGAGGTCGCCATGACTGGCGTCGCCGCCATGCACGAACTGCGCCGGCGTGCCGGTCGAGGCCAGCGTCGCTGCAACCTTGCGCGCGATATGCGCGCTCTTGCCGACACCCGAAAGGATGACCCGCCCCGGCGCCCGCTGGATCAGCTCCACCAGCGCCACGAAGGCGCCGTCGAGCCCGGCGGCCAGCGCCTCGAGCCCTTCGGTTTCAAGCCGGATCGCGGCGCGCGCCTCATCGAGAGCGAGCTGCTGCAGACGCGCATCGTTGGCAATAGGATAGCGCACGTGAGGACCCGGCCCGCGCCTTGCTGAAGACATGCCGTGGCTTATCAGCAATCGCTTGGACGTCGCAAGGTTGTGCGCCGCGGGCGGAGCGGCTAGTCAGCAGGGCAGGGCAGTTGGAGTAACCCGCGTGACCGAAACCGTGCCGTTTCGATGGAAAGCCTATGGTGGGCTCGTCACGGCGGCATCCTGGCTGCACTACGCCGTGCTGTCGCGCTTTTCCAGCAGCGACGAGGGCGGCGCCGCCTGGTTCGCGAAACGGCTGAACCCCACGCTGCCGCAGCCGGCGGCCGGCAAGCGCATCTGGATTCACGCCGTCTCCGCCGGTGAAACCAAGGTCGCCGAGCTGCTCCGCCAGCGCCTGCTCGAGCAGGATCCCAAACTCTCGATCGTTCTCTCGGCCACGACTTATTCAGGCTACGCCCGCGTCCGTGCCATCGCCGGCGAGGCCGCGAGCTTCATCATGCCGCTCGATACGCTTGAGGCGCAGCGCCGCATCGTCGAGACCATCCGGCCCGATCTGCTGGTGCTGGTCGAATCCGAGTTCTGGCCCGCCCAGTTTGCCGCCGCCGAGGCCGCCGGCGTCCCGGTGGCGGTGGTCAACGCCACCATGTCGCCCCGCAGCTTCGCCCGTCACCAGCGCAACCCTGCCGTTGCCAACCGCACCATCGCCAAAGCGCAGCACATCTATGCGCAGGACGAGGCTATCGCCGCCCGCTATGCCGAACTCGGCGTGCCACGTGATCGCATCGACGTGCTGGGCAACCTGAAGCTCGTGCCGCTCAACCGCGGCGGCGCGGCGAGCAAAGACGCACCGCCACTCATTGTCTTCGGCAACGTCCATCGCGACGAGGTTGGAGTGCTCGCCCCGGCGATCGCCGAACTGCGCATCAGACGTCCCGAGGCAAGGCTGGTGCTGGTGCCGCGCTATCCCGGCAAGATCCCCGGCGAAGTGCTGAGCGCCAGCTTGGGCGCCGACCTCGCCATCGTTGATAATGCGGCCGCCATCACCGGTGCCGGCGGTCTCGTCTGGCTCGATGAGATGGGAACGCTCGGCAAAGTCTATGCCCGCGCCGGTATCGGTGTGGTTTGCGGCACTTTCGCGCCGATCGGCGGCCACGACCTCAGCGAACCCCTGCATCTGGGTGCCGCCAGCCTTTACGGCCCGCATATCGAGCGGCAGCAGCCGCTGCACGAAGCGCTGTCGGCGATCGGCTGTGCGGTACAGGTCAGTGGGGCGGACGAACTGCCTCAGGCAGTGCTGGACCTGTTGGACGATGAGGCGCGGCGGCGCGAGATGATCGACGCTTTCCGCAACGTGACGGAGCAGGCGACCGAACGGTTGGACGCGCTGGCGTCGAGCCTGGTTGCGCAGGTCGCGAAGCCGGCGAGGGCTGACCCCCACCCTTGATCCCTCCCCCTAAACAAGGGGAGGGAGACGATCGCCTCGATGTCTGTGGGAGGGTCTCCCTCCCCATTCTTAGGGGGAGGGGGCAGGGGTGGGGGTCAGCCCGCGCCGGCTAATCAGATCACCCGAAAGTAGCTTACTCGTCGTCTTCCGGATTCAGCAGGCGGTGCAGGTGCACCACGAAATAGCGCATCTCGGCATTGTCCACCGTCAGCTGCGCCTTCTGCTTCCACACCGCGTGTGCCGCGGCATAGTTCGGATAGACCCCGACGAGGTCGACCGCATCCAGGTCCTTGAAGACGATGTCTTCGCCCTTTTCCACTTCGCCACCGATGACGAGGTGCAAGAGCTGCTGCTTGGGCTCGGGTTTCTTGGTCTTGCTCACGGCTTCAGACGCTCCAGATCGACTTCCTGTGGCTGCGGGCAGCCATAGACCTTGACCAGCGCCGCATGTAACGGCGCTTTTAGCGAAGGCTCTGCCAGCGCCGCAAGCGCCCCATGCCGGGTTTCCGGGCGATTGAAGCGCAAGGCACCTATGCACACATCCTCAAAGCTCACGCCTGCTTCGCTGAGAATGCACGCCGCCCCCGCGACATCCCAGTCGCGCGCGCCCCGCCGGCTCACCGCGGCGTCGAGCCCGCCGCCGGCCACCTGCACCAGCTGATAGGCCAACGACGGAAAGAACGGCCCGCGCGAATAGTCGAGCCCGGCCGCCTGCAACGCCTGGTGCACCGCGCCCGGCGCCGGGATCAGCGGCGCCGTCCGGCCCGGGTGGCGCTGTCGCACCAGCGGCTTGCCGTTGAGCCGGGCGCCATCGCCGACCGCCGCGTCATACATCTCGTCGCGCACCGGTGCGTAGACCACGCCGGCAATCGCCACGCCGTCCTCGACCACTGCCAGCGACACCGTCCAGCTGTCCTCGCCGCGGATGAAGCCGCGCGTGCCATCGATCGGGTCGACCACGAACACCCGGCGGTGGCTTAGCCGTTCAGGGTTGTCGACGCTCTCTTCGCTCAGCCAGCCATAATCGGGGCGGGCAGTGAGCAGCGCCGAGTTGAGGAACTTGTCGAGGACGATGTCCGCCTCGCTCACCGGCGAGGCGTTCTCCTTGGTCCAGGTTTTCAGGTCTTTGCGGAAATAGCCAGCCGCGATGATCCCCGCAGTGACGGCGGCCGAGCGCAGCAATTCGCGATCGTCGGCAGCAGTAGTCGGGGCGGCGTTGAGCATCAGGTTTCCGGGTTATTTGCTGGCCGTGCTTCTAGGCGCATCCCCCGACCGGAACAAGACCGCAGATGCTGCGAACGCCCGGTTTGCGCCGGCCTGCGACGGATACTTAGCCTCACAACGGGCTTGCCCGCAGCCAAGTGGTTAAAGCTAAGCAAGCACACGCACTTAAGACTGCGTTACACCCGGTGACGACCCGCTAACCCTTCGCAAAACAACCTAAACTTAACCCAGTTTCTTAAGCGGGGTGGCAAGGCGGGCGGGTAGATTGGGGGCATCAAAGAGGGCGGCAAAAACAAGCTCTCGAGAGTTGACAGGAAGGCTTATCATGCAGGGTCGTGTTGGGATCGACGGGTCGTCGGTTGTCATGTTGTTCGGTGAGGGCCGTGCCCCGCGGACACGTCCGCTGACTGCCAAATATTTCGGTCCGGCCAACGACAACGGCCCCAAGGATCCCGTGAAAACCGTGACGGTGCGCAAGACGCTCGAAAAGAGCGGCGTCGCCATCAAGATCAAGGTGCCGGTCGACGAGTTCATCGGCGTTGCCGTCTCGACCTCGATCACCGAAGAAGGTGTGCTGTCGAGCGCCATCGAGCTGGTGCACGGCGATCCCGACCTCAACTACCGGGTGTTCGAAGAGATCGGCAATTCCAGCGTCGTCGCCGAGTGGCAGAACTGGGGCAAGAAGCTCCGCCTGCCACTGTTCATCAAGGCCGGCGACGGCAACCTCCTCCCCTATTCGCAGCAGGTCGATGGTGTCGCCCTCGGGTTGAAGCATGACCGCCGCCGCCTCGCCGCCGACGCCGAGCGCCGCCCGCGCTTCCTCAACCGCCGCAAGCCCGGCGAAGCCTCCTGATGCAACCTTTGCGGCGATGAGCCGTTCTTAGGAAGACAAAGCCGACAGCGATCCCATGCACGTTTGAACTGTCGGAAAGACAAGTAGCGACCTCCAAAACTTAAGCTCGAGCCGGGGTCGATCCAGCAATGGATCGGCCCCGCTTCCTATCCTCCCCCGCGTGGCGCGGTCACGGATGAGCGCCATAGGCGCTCACCGTTGGGGGACCAGCGAAGCTGGTGGAGGGGGCGGCCCAGTACTCGGTTGCGCAGCTAAACCACCAGCTCGAGCAGCAGTGCAGCGGTGAACGCCAGCCCGACCCAGTGATTGGCCCGGAACCGCACCAGCGCATTGGCCGGGTTGTGCGGCTCGAGCGTACGGACCTGCCAGCCGAGGATGCCGATCACCGAGAGCATGCCGACGAGGAACGGCCAGCCCGCTCCAACCATCAAGCCCGCCGCCACCCACAGCACCACCGTCGCCGCATAGAACAGCGCTACCAGCAGGCGCGCCCGCCGTCCGAACAGCCGGGCGGTGGATTTCACCCCGACCAGCGCATCGTCCTCGATGTCCTGCAGCGCGTAGATGGTGTCATAACCGATGGTCCACAGGATCCCGCCGACATAGAGCAGCAGCGGAGGCAGGGCGAGCGACCCGGTCTCTGCGGTCCAGCCGACCAGCGCTCCCCAGTTGAACGCCAGCCCGAGGAACAGCTGCGGCCACCAGGTGACCCGCTTCATGAACGGGTAGATCGCCACCAGCACCAGCGAGGCGACGCCGAGCATCACCGTAGTGGCGTTGAATTGCAGCAGTACCACGAGGCCAACCAGCGCCTGCAGCACCAGGAACAGCGCTGCCTGGCGCTTGCTCACCTGGCCGGAGGGAATTGGCCGCGAACGGGTGCGGGCCACCTTCATGTCGATGTCGGTGTCGACGATGTCGTTGAACGTACAGCCCGCCCCCCGCATCGTCACCGAGCCGATATAGAACAGGACGAGCGCCCACCAGTCGAAGCCGCGCGCCGGCTCGGCCAGCGCCGCCAGCGCCAGCGCGAAGCCGCACGGCCAGAACAGCAGCAGCAACGGTAGCGGCCGGTCCCAGCGCGCCAGCCGCCCATAGGGCTTCAGCCACTCGGGTGCGTAGCGGTCGAGCCAGTTGCCGCGGCTGGCGTCCGCTACGGTACCTGTTGCTTTTTCAGGGGTTTGCATCGTCGGTCTTGTATGCCTTGATGGCCGTCGGCCACTTCCTTTGTCACGCGTACCACGATGCCCAGATCGCACAAGACCCTCCCACGCCTCTATATCGAGGCGCCGCTCGCCGCTGGCGCGATGCTCGAGCTCGGTCGCGATCACACCAATTACCTGGTGAGCGTGCTGCGCATGAAAGCTGCCGATGCGCTGGTGGTGTTCAACGGCAAGGACGGCGCCTGGCTGGCGAAAATCGTCAACGATCATCGCAAGGGCGCTACCCTCGAGCTGGTGGTGCAGACCCAGCACCAGACCCCGAAATCCGACCTCTGGTTGGGCTTTGCGCCGCTGAAGACCGGCCGCCTCGACTACCTGGTGCAGAAGGCCACCGAGATGGGTGCCGGCGCCATCCAGCCGGTGATCACCCGGTACACCCAGGTGTCGCGGCTCAAGGCCGACAAGCTCCAGGCCAACATCATCGAGGCGGCCGAGCAGTGTGAAGTGCTCAGTGTCCCGACGCTTGCCGAGGAAATCGGGCTCGCCGACCTTATTGCCCACTGGCAGCGTGACCACGGTCTCCGCCGCCTGATCTTCGCCGATGAGAGCGCCCCGAGCCACGCCCCCAATACCCAGCTGCTGGACCTCGAGGGCCTGCCCGTCGGCATCCTGGTCGGACCAGAAGGCGGCTTCTCCGACGACGAGCGGACGCTGCTCCTCGCGCAATCCTTCGTTATTCCGATCAGCCTTGGCCCGCGCATTCTGCGCGCCGATACCGCAGCCGTGGCTGCCCTGGCGGTGGTTCAGTCAACCATCGGCGATTGGCGATAAAGCCCATTGCATTCGGAGCGCGGCTCAGTATTGTCCGCCGCGCCCGGCCAGGAGCCCGGTAGTTCTGCCTCACTGGAGTGCCTATGTCCGGCGAAGAAAACGCACCGCTGATTGAATCGCGGGCTGACCTGCTTGAGGTCATGGCCGTCGGCGGCAAGCCGAAATCCGAGTGGCGCGTCGGCACCGAGCACGAAAAGCACGTCTACCGCAAAGCTCCGCTCGCCCCGGTTCCCTATGCCGGCGATGATGGTGTGCACGCTCTGCTCCAGGGCATCGAGGCCCGCACCGGCTGGCATCCGTTCTTCGATCGCGGCAACCCGATCGGGCTGCGCAATCTCGGCGCCGTCGGCGGCATCTCGCTGGAGCCGGGCGGCCAGTTCGAACTGTCTGGCGCTCCGCACCTTACCATCCACGATGCCGCCGCCGAACTCGATGCGCATCTCGAGGATTGCCGTGTCATCGGCGGCCCGCTCAACATCCATTTCCTCGGCCTCGGCGTCACCCCGCTCTGGTCGGTCGCCGAAATCGCCGCCATGCCGAAGTCGCGCTACGGCATCATGACCAGGTACATGCAGGAGGTCGGCAGCCTCGGCACCTCGATGATGTATCGCTCGGCCACCGTGCAGGCGAACCTCGATTTTTCCGACGAAGCCGACATGGTCAAAAAGCTGCGCGTCTCGGTGGCGCTGCAGCCCATCGTCACGGCGCTGTTTGCCAACTCGCCCTTCGTCGATGGCAAGCCCTCGGGCTACCTGAGCTTCCGCTCGCACATCTGGCTCAACACCGATCGCGCCCGCACCGGCATGCTGCCCTTCGCCTTCGAGGATGGCTTCGGCTTCGACCGCTACGCCGAATACGCGCTCGACGTGCCGATGTATTTCGTCATCCGCAAGGGCGAGTACATCAATGTCGCCGGTGAAAGTTTCCGCGCCTTCATGCAGGGCAAGCTCCCGCAGCTGCCGGGCGTCCGGCCGACGGTGAAGGATTGGGAGAACCACCTCTCGACCCTGTTCCCCGAGGTCCGCCTCAAGCAGTTCCTCGAGCAGCGCGGCGCCGATATGGGCGATCGCGGCCACGTGCTGGCGCTCGCCGCCATCTGGACCGGCCTGCTCTACGACAGCGAGTCGCTTGATGCCGCCTGGGACCTGGTCAGCGATTGGACCGAAGCCGAGCGCCAGACGTTGCGCAACGAAGTGCCGCGCACCGCCATCCACACCCCGTTCCGTGGTGGCACTGTCGCCGATATCGCCCGCCTCGTCGTCGATCTTGCCGGCGACGGCCTGCGCCGCCGCAAGCACCTCGCCGCCGGCAAGGACGAGACCAGCTTCCTCGATCCGCTCAATGAGACCCTTGACCTCGGCAAGACCCAGGCCGAGCGCTGGCTCGACAAATACCATGGCGAGTGGGCCGGCGACCTGACGCGGATTTTCGACGAAGCCGAGATCTAGGCTTTCTTCATCCTCCCCGCGTGGCGGGGGAGGGGCTTCGAGCCGTGCCGTAGGCAAGATCGCTCCAGTGGAGCGATCTTAGGTGAGAAGGCCTTGAGAGCTATGCTCGAAAGGCCCAGCGTAGCGTGGTGGAGGGGCGGCCAGAGCCTCTTCAGTAAACCTCTTTCCCAAACTCCAGCGCGTGGGGCCACCCCCCCCTCATTCCCTCCCCACAAGGGGGAGGGAGGCGGTCGCTGCATGGCCTCAGTTCTGCGTCTCCCTCCCCTCGGCGCGCTACCGCGTCCCCGTTGTGGGGAGGGAGCAAGGGTGGGGGTGGCCCCACGCTCGATCCTTGATGACTGATCGCAAAGAATTATTTGCAAACATTCCTTTGCGATCATAACATCCGGGCATGAAAGCCCCGACCCGCGAGATCACCCGCATCGTTCCCGATGCGACTGCCCTCAAAGCCCTGACGCACCCGGTCCGATTGCGCATGCTCGGCATGCTGCGGATCGACGGCCCGGCGACGGCCACCGGGCTGGCCGAGCGCCTCGGTCTCAACTCCGGCGCCACCAGCTATCACCTGCGCCAGCTGGCCCAGCACGGCTTTATCGAGGAAGCCGCCGATCAGCCTTCGCGCCGCGATCGCTGGTGGCAGGCTCGCCATGAGTCGACATCATTCTTCGAGCCGGGCGGGACCCAGGAGCAGTTCGATATCAGCGTCGCCTTCGCGCAGGCCGCGCTCTCGGAGCAGGTGAACCTGATGCAGCGGGCCCAGGACGAGTTCGTCCAGCTGCCGCCCGACTGGCAGGCCACCACTCAGATCAGCGACTTCACCCTCGCCATGACCACCGAGCAGGCCAACGTGCTGAAGGGCAAGTTGCTGGAACTGCTGTGGCAGGCGATGCGCGAGGCCCCGGGTCTCGGGACCAAGCTGCCGCCGGGCATGGAGCTCTACACCGTGATGCTGCACGCCTTCCCGTATCCCGGGCGGCTCACCGGCAGGCAGGGGGCAAGTAAATGAACCGTCGCCCCTTCCTCGCCTTTGCCCTCGCCGAGACCCTGTCGATCTCGGGGACGCGCCTTTCCACCATCGCCATCCCCTGGCTGGTGCTGACCACCACCGGCAGCCCGGTGCTGACCGGTTTCGTCGCCATGGCCGAGATGCTGCCCTATGTCGTCGCCAAGGCGCTGTCCGGTCCGCTGATCGATCGGGTCGGCCCCAAGCGCCTCGCCATCTGGTGCGACCTCGCCTCGGTGCTCGTCGTTGGTCTCGTCCCGCTACTGGCCCTCGCCGGTATGTTGAGGTTCGAGCTGCTGCTCCCAATCGTTATCGCCATGGGCATCCTCCGCGGCCCGTCCGACGCCGCGAAAGTCTCGATGGTCCCGGATATTGCAAGGCTCGCTGCCGTGCCGCTCGAGCGCGTCACCGGCGTCGCTGGCATCATCGAGCGGTTTGCCTCGACCGTCGGTGCCGCTGTGGCCGGCGGGCTGATCGCGCTGATCGGCCCCGGCATGGCCCTGGCACTGAACGCTGCCACCTTCGCGCTCGCCGCAATAGTGGTCGCCGGCGGCATCCCGGCTATCCGTGCCGAACCGCCCGAAACCCGCGCTCCCTACTTCATCGAATTGCGCGAAGGCTTCGATTTCATCCGCCGCGACGCACTGCTGGTCGGCATCGTGATCATGATCACCGCCACCAACCTGCTCGACGCCGCCTATTCGGCCGTGCTGCTGCCGGTGTGGACGCAAAACTCCGGCCATGACGCCGCGCTGCTCGGCCTGCTCTTCGCTGTGATGTCGGCTGCCTCGATTGCCGGTGCCGCCATCGCCACCGCCGCCGGTGAGCGCCTGCCGCGGCTTACTATCTACATCTTGGCTTTCCTCCTGGCCGGTCTGCCGCGCTTCGCCGTGTTCGCCATCGATGCGCCGCTCATTGCCGGTTTCGTTACGCTGGGCGTCGCCGGTTTTGCCTCGGGCTTCATCAACCCGATCCTCAACGCCGTGATCTTCGAGCGCATTCCACCGCCGATGATCGGCCGCGCCAGCGCTCTCGTCGGCGCACTGGCCTGGGCGCTGATCCCCTTCGGTGGTCTGCTGGGCGGTGCTTTGATCGCGCTGATTGGGCTTGGGCCGGCACTGTGGCTCACCGGCTTCGCCTACTTTGCCGCAACGCTGTTGCCGCTCGCCCGGCGCAGCTTCCGCAGTTTCGGAAGCCGGCCGGGCGCGGCACAGTCGGCCTAGTTTATTTGGTCTGCGCCGCCAGCACCCGGCTGCCGACCCAGGCGCCGATCACCACCAGTACCACCGCCAGCAGCAGCCCGATCCACACGATCGGCTCGCCGAACTGCCCAAGGAACACCGCCCGCAGCGCCTCGACGATGTGTTTGAACGGGTTGAAGTTGGCCACCATCTGCAGCCAGGCGGGCGCCAGCGTCATCGGCAGCAGGATGCCCGAGAGCAACAGGATCGGCAGTGCCAGGGTGTTGACCATCGGCGCCAATGCGTCCTCGCTCTTGGTGGCGATGCCGATGGCGTTCGAGATGAACGAGAAGGCCGCGCCGAGCAGCGCCACCAGCACCAGCCCGATCACCAGCGCCCCGACCGGCACGCGCAGCCCCATGAAGAATGCGGCACCGACCAGCACGATCGCCTGCACCGTGATCACCACCACGTCGCGCAGTGTCCGCCCGGCAATGATCGCCGTCCGCGCCGCCGGCGATACCAGCTGCCGGTCGATCACGCCGGACCGCCACTCGGCGATGATGCCGAAACCGACGAACAGCCCGCCGAAAATCCCAAGCTGTACCAGGAGCCCCGGCACGAACACCTGCCAGGCGTCACCCTCAAAGCCGGAGGTCGCCGCAATCGTCTGCAGCAGCGGCCCGAACAGCGTCAGGTAGAGGATCGGCTGCAACAGCCCGATCACCACCCAGAGTGGCTGCCGGAGCGACAGCACCATCGAGCGGCGGAAGATGATCCACGTATCGCGAATGAAGGACATAGGGCTTTCCTTAATCTCTCAGCGACCGGCCGGTCAGCGTCAGGAACACGTCGTCAAGGGTTGGGCGGTTCACATCGACGCCGATCGCGTCGATCCCCGCCTTGGTGAGGTCGCCGAGCAGCACCGGCAGCGCTGTCGCGCCATCGGGGACGTGGAAGCGCACCACGTTCGCCTCGGTTGCCGGTGCATCCGCCCCGTTGAGCCGCGCCGCGATCCCCGCCGCGTTCGCAGCATCGGTTTCGGTCCTCAGCGTCAGCGTGATCGTGTCGCCCGACACCCGCTTCTTCAGCTCAGCCGGCGTACCCTCGGCGACGATGGTGCCGTGGTCGATGATCAGGATGCGGTCCGAAAGCGAGTCGGCCTCATCCATGTAATGGGTGGTGAGGAACACCGTGGTCCCCAGCTCGTCGCGGAGCTTGCGGATATGGTTCCACAGGTTCGCCCGGCTCTGCGGGTCGAGCCCGGTCGAGGGCTCATCGAGGAATACCAGCCGTGGCTGGTGGATCAGCCCCATCACGATATCAAGCCGTCGCCGCTGCCCGCCCGACAGCGAGCCGCAGGTGCGGTCCCAGATCTCGGCGAGATCGAGCGCCGCGAGCAGCTCCTTGCCGCGCTGGATCGCAACCTGCTTATCGATGCCATAGAGCCGCGCGTGGCTGACGATCTCCTCGCCGACCTTGGCCTCGGGCGAGGTGGAGCCCGCCTGGCTGACATAACCGATGCGCCGTCGCACCTCGACCGGGTCGCGGCGAAGGTCGGCGCCCACAACAATCGCCGAGCCATCGGTTGGCGCCAGCAGGGTACAGAGCATCTTCAGCGTCGTGGTCTTGCCGGCGCCGTTGGGGCCGAGGAAGCCGACGATCTCGCCCTCGCGCACGCTCAGGTCGATGCCGCGCACCGCGTCGATCGTCTTGCCCTTGGCGCCGCGCGCCTTGAAACTTCGTTTGAGGCCCTTGGCCTCGATGATGGTGTTGGTCACTTGCGCCTCGTTGTCGTTGTTCGGCACGGCGATCAGCTCGGCCGGCACGCGCCGGATCGGCTGGAATGGATGCGATTGCGGTTTCATATGCCGGCCCTCCGGCCGTCATTGTTGCGTAGTCTTGGGTTGCGTGGCCTTCATGCTGGTTTGGCGGTCGGCCAGCTTGATTTCGGTTGCTCGGTGCCGGACGACCGCATGCGACATCCGGGAATCTTGCTTTCCCCGGTATCTCATCGTATAATTATCTTATGGATCAAGATATCAACGAGTCAAGAGAAACTGCAGCTGAAGGCTTTGGCCTGCACTTCAAGGAGGCCACCCGTGCCAATCAGGCCGCGACCGACCTGTTCGACGAGACGCTGACGCAGTTCCTCGGCATCAATCGCACCGATGGCCGCTGTCTCGATCTGATCGATCGGCGGGGCAGGGTGAGCGCCGGCCAACTGGCCAATGACAGCGGCCTGACCACCGGCGCGGTGACCGCGGTGATCGATCGGCTGGAGGCCGCCGGCTATGTGCTGCGCACCCGCGATACGCTTGACCGGCGCAAGATCTGGATCGAGCTGACCGAGGACATGAAGGCCATCACCCACCGCATCTTCGGCCACTACGAAAAGACAGGGCCGATGATGCTGGCCCGTTTCTCGCCCGATCAGCTGGCCGCCATCATGCAGTTTCTGGAGATCGGCACATTCCTGCAAACCGAGCTGGCGGCAGCGCTGCGCGAGCATCTCGACCCGCGCGCCACCACTCCCGCCGCCCGCCTGATCCAGGCGCGGGCGTTCGAGCGGGCGGTGGAGGCTAACCGGGGCAGGTTGCAGGCGGAATTGAGTGGGCTGCTCGACAAGGAGAAGTAGCGGAGGCGCCAAGCGAGGGGTGCTGGAGGGCACGAACCTTCCTCCAACACCAGCTGTCATCCCAGCGAAAGCTGGGACCCATCTATCGGCTGGCGCTGGCGGTGAGTTGGGTCCCAGCTTTCGCTGGGATGACATCCGAGGTGGGGCGCGTACGGTGCCTCCCATCACCCCGCTTTTCTCCCCCGCCTAGGGGGACTGGAGGGTACCGAGTTCTTCTGCGGTCGCTACTCCGCCGCCATCGGCAGGCTGTCCTTGCCGTCGAGGTTGCCCATGCTGGCGACGATGTGGCTGGCCAGGGCATCATAAATGCCGCCATAGGCGTGGCTGGCACGCATGATGGCGATCTCGGCATCGCGCAGCCGTGGCAGGTCCTTGTCCTCGGCGATCACTCGCATCCCTGGCTGCAAGGCGCTCTCGGGCAGGAAGCCGACCGCGAGATCGGTCAGCACCGCGCTGGCGATCGCCATGGCGTTCGACGAGGTATAGGCGATGCGATAGTCGCGGCCGATGCGGTTCAGCACCTCGACCGCGTTTTCCTTCCAGCAGCAATGCAGGCCGCCCGCGATCGGCAGCGGCTCGGTGGCAAGCGCCTGCCCGCCATGCGAGGCCACCCAGAACATCCGCTCGGTGCGGAACATCTCGCCATATTCGTGGTTGGTGCCCTGGGTGAAGACGATCAGGTCGTAGCGCCCCTTCTTCATCCCGTCGAGCAGCTCTTCCGACGGCTGGCAGCGCACATCCACCACGATCTTGGGGTGGGTGCGCTGGAAGCTGGAGAGGATCACCGGCAGCAGGCGCACTGCATAGTCGTCGGGCACGCCGAAGCGGATCGAGCCCTTGAGGTCGCCATCGGAGAACACGTCCATGATCTCGGCATTGATCCTGAGCATGCGCCGCGCCCGCGCATAGAGCGCATCGCCATATTCGGTCAGCGCCACCGTGCGGCCGTCGCGGCTGAGCAGCGCCTGGCCGAGCCGCTCCTCCAGCCGCTTGATCTGCATCGACACCGCCGACTGGGTCTTGTTCACCCGGCGCGCCGCCTCGGTGAAACTGCCGCAATCGGCGATGGCGCAGAAGCTCTGCAGCTGGTCGAGATCGAGGGGAGTGCTCATCCCGCTTCTCCATCACGAAATTTGATGATCGGGATGAAATCTATTTGTTGGACGAATACATGGCAAGGGCTCATATCAGGCGTCATCGGTGATCCCGCGATCGCCAGTGGTGATCCCGAGGTCGCCACCTGGCGCTCCACGATCGCTTGTCCCGCCCCGGCACTCCCTGCCCAGGCAAAGATGAAATTGGAGAAGGACCATGGTCCACTTGCTTTCGAGCGAGCGGCCGTCGATGGCTGCCGCGTCGTCCAACCCGTTGCGCGCTCTGGTGAACTGGTTCGCCAAAGTCCGGGCTGCACGAGCTCGCCGCGTCGCCTTCGAGTCGCTTCTCGACTATGACACTGCCCGCCTCGAGGATCTCGGCATCAATCGCCAGGATCTGTTCGAAGCCCTCGACAGCCCCAGCCAGCGCCCTGGCTACAAGCTGCAGCAGAAGCGCGCCGAAAGCTCCCGCCATTGGCTTAACCCCTGAGGCTTCCTCCCCGGAAGACCACTTGAGTGCCTCCGGGAAGGGTTGCAGCCCTTTCTGGTTCAGCGCGCTCCCTCAGGCACTAGCCTCACCCATGGCTCAACCCCAGTTGTGCCATCTTCGGGCCGGCTCACCCGCCGGCTCTGTTTCCTGATGAACTGCCGGGCCCAAGTTCTTCTCACGAAGAGCCGGTCCGGCTTTTTTGTTGGTGGAGCACCAGCAATTCCACATCCGCGATGTCATCCCAGCGAAAGCTGGGAACCAACTCACCGCTGGCTCGGGCTGCGACATGGGTCCCAGCTTTCGCTGGGATGACACCCAGTATGAGGTGCTATCGCGCTTTTCTAACGCGAAGCGTCCAGTCGCTCCGCCACCAGCTCCTGCAGCCGCCACAAATGCGGGTCGTGGATGCCGAGCTGTTCGAGATGGCTCACCGTGTTGAACAAATACTCGACCATCGAGCCGCGTGAGCCGACGGCCTTGGCCAGCACCTCGGCGATCTGCGCCTCGCTCAGCCCCGAGACGTAGCGCCCGCTGTTGCGATCGATGCAGAAGGTGAAGGCTCGCACCGGACCCTGCTCGGTCATCACCGTCACCCAGCGTGGCGGGAATGGCGAGGGTTTGCGGCCCATTTCGCGTCGGCAGAGCTTTTCGATGTTCTCTTCGACGGCGCCCGGCGGCAAGCGGTACAGCGCCCCCTTGCACGAGCCGCCGCGGTCGAGCGCCAGCATCAGCCCGGGATTGGCCTCCGAGCCACGGAACCAGGTGTTCCAGCCCAGGCAGAAGGCGCGATGCCAGCCGCGCAGCAGGCCGGTGCGGATCTCGACGAAGTCGCAGGCCGGCTTCCAGATCAAGGAGCCATAGGCGAAAACCCAGATCTGGTCCGAACCGTCGCTGCCGGCGAGGATATCCTGGGTGAACTGGCGGAAGTCTTCGTCGGTCGCGGTTTCGGCCGGCGGCAACGGCCCATCCGGCGTCATCAGCAGCGCCATCCGGGCCACGTGAGCCTCAGTCAGGCGCATCTGCCGAGCGGGCCGGGGCATCGGGCGCTGTCCTTACGGGAGCTGTGCGAACCCGTCGCCGAAGCCGTTGAGCGATACCGGGATGCCGATGCCTTCTTCGGGCGTCTTGAACACGAAGAAGATGGCGCTCTTGCCGGTGGTCAGCTTGGTGATCAGCTCGTCGTCGAGCACCACCTCCGCGACGCACCCGTTGGGCAGGCAGCGCACGAACGCCACGCGGCCGATATTGGCGCCATCGATATTGAGCCCCAGCCCGTTGGGCAGCAGCACGCCGAGCGGCGCCAGCACGCGCAGCAGCCGCGCCTGCTTGTCGGCCGTCTTCAACACTATCACCGAGAGCCCGACATTGGGCTGGTCCTCGGCCGAGACATTCTGGATCAGCGCGCACTGCTCGAAGCTGGCGCCCGGCGGCGTATCGCAGCTCATCTGCCAGTCGCCGTACTGCGCCTTGACCACGCCCTGCGCCAGGGCAGGGGACATCAGCCCCGCGGCAATCGCCAGCGCCGCGAACATCCGAACAACAAGCCCGAGGATTGGCTGCACCGATCCACTCTCTCTATATGTGACATAACGAATCCCACGTTCCCGCGGGCTTTGTAACTTAGTCGTTTAGCCCCGCACGGCTGTCAACAAGCCGGCCAGCGGGAGGCGGCGGATAAACGCCTGCCAATCAAGGCAAGCGTGAGGCGTGCGCGGTTGAGACCGCCGATTTGCCTGGCGGTGCGTTTTGACGCACGGTGCGACGAGAGGCATGAATTGCCTTGGGTCTGCCGATGTGGTTTAGACACGTTCCAAGTTTCAAGCGCTCCGAGGTTGAGTCGGGGCGGCGTTTCGCTATGCCGCATTTGCCCACCTCAACCCGCGCTAGAATACCGGACCAGACGGGATCTCAAGGGGGTTTTTAGGTGACCGGCAAACTACTGAGTTCGATTGGCTCGCTGGGAGCCGTAGCCCTCGCATCGCTGCCCATGGTGGCGACTGCGCAGGAGCAAGGCCATCCGGTGCCGGGTCAGATCGGGCTGCAGCCCTCCGTGACCCCGATCATGGATTCCATCCACGCCTTCCATGATGGCCCGCTGCTGTGGACCGCCGTGCTGATCGCCCTGCTGGTGCTGGTGCTGCTGATCGTGGTGATCGTGCGCTTCAACGCCAAGGCCAACCCCAAGCCGTCGACGACGACCCACAATACGCTGGTCGAGATCGTCTGGACGGTCGTGCCGATCCTGATCCTCGTGATCATCGCGATCCCGTCCTTCGCGGTGCTGACCGATCAGCTCACCGTCCCCGACGGGCAGCGCAAGTATCTGGGCTCCAACATCTTCTCGTTCGGCGATGTCGAGGTTCCTGCAGCCGAGCTGACGGTCAAAGCGACCGGCCAGCAGTGGTATTGGGACTATGAGTATGTCGATCAGGGCAAGTCGATGTCCTCCTCGATCCTCTCTGAAGAAGCTCGTCTCGCCCAGGTTCCGGTGCAGCCCCGTCTGCTGGCTGTCGACTACCAGTTGGTCGTTCCGGTCGACACCACCGTGCGCATGCAGATTACTGCCGATCCGTCGGGCGTGATCCATGCCTTTGCGGTGCCCTCGTTCGGCATCAAGATCGACGCGGTCCCTGGCAAGCTCAACGAGACCTGGTTCAACGCCCGCAAGACCGGCATCTACTACGGTCAGTGCTCCGAGCTCTGCGGCAAGGACCATGCCTTCATGCCGATCGCCGTGCGCGTCGTGACGAAGGAAGAATTCGCAGCCTGGATGGCAGCGTTCGAGGCGGGTACCGTCGACGACGCCAACGCCACCCTGCCTGCACTCAGCTAAGGACCCGTGCGCGGGTCCTCGACCCGGCGCAGCGAGAATTCGATAAAGGGATCGCTCACTATGGCCGATACTCACGCTTTGGAAGCCCATGACGGCCACGGCCACGCCGCGGCGCATGATCATGGTCATCCGACCGGCTGGCGACGCTACGTCTACTCCACCAATCACAAGGACATCGGCACGATGTACCTGATCTTCGCGATCTGCGCGGGGGTGATCGGTGGCCTTCTGTCCGGTGCCATGCGCCTTGAGCTGCAGGAGCCGGGCATCCAGATCTTCCACGGCCTCGCGGCCATGGTCTATGGCGCCGAGGGCGATGCCGCGCTCGATGCCGGCAAGCACATGTTCAACGTGTTCACCACCGCGCACGCGCTCATCATGATCTTCTTCATGGTGATGCCGGCGATGATCGGCGGGTTCGGCAACTGGTTCGTGCCGCTGATGATCGGCGCGCCGGACATGGCCTTCCCGCGCATGAACAACATCTCGTTCTGGCTGCTCCCGCCGGCCTTCCTGCTGCTCATCCTGTCGCTGTTCTTCGAAGGACCGGCAGGCGCGCATGGCGTCGGCGGCGGCTGGACCATCTACCCGCCATTATCGACATCCGGACAACCGGGGCCAGCGATGGACTTTGCCATCCTGTCGCTCCACATCGCCGGTGCGTCGTCCATCCTTGGCGCTGTCAACTTCATCACCACGATCTTCAACATGCGCGCGCCGGGGATGACCCTGCACCGCATGCCGCTGTTCCCGTGGTCGGTGCTGGTCACCGCGTTCCTGCTGCTGCTGTCGCTCCCGGTGCTCGCCGGCGCGATTACCATGCTGCTGACCGACCGCAACTTCGGCACCACCTTCTTTGCACCTGAAGGCGGCGGCGACCCGATCCTGTTCCAGCACCTGTTCTGGTTCTTCGGGCACCCCGAAGTGTACATCCTGATCCTGCCGGGCTTCGGCATCGTCAGCCACATCGTCTCGACCTTCTCGCGCAAGCCGGTCTTCGGCTACCTCGCGATGGTCTACGCCATGATCGCCATCGGCGGCGTCGGCTTCATCGTGTGGGCGCACCACATGTACACCGTCGGCATGTCGCTCGACGTGCAGCGCTACTTCGTGGCCGCCACCATGGTCATCGCGGTGCCTACCGGGGTGAAGATCTTCAGTTGGATCGCCACCATGTGGGGCGGTTCGATCACCTTCCGCACGCCCATGCTGTGGGCCATCGGCTTCATCTTCCTGTTCACCGTCGGCGGTGTGACGGGCGTGATCCTCGCCAACGCGGGCGCCGACCGTGCGCTGCACGACACCTATTATGTGGTGGCGCACTTCCACTACGTGCTGTCGCTGGGTGCGGTGTTCGCCATCTTCGCCGCCTGGTACTACTGGTACCCGAAGATGTTCGGCATCATGTACAACGAGACGCTGGCCAACATCCATTTCTGGATCACCTTCGTCGGCGTGAACGTGATCTTCTTCCCGCAGCATTTCCTCGGTCTCGCCGGCATGCCGCGTCGTTACATCGACTATCCGGATGCCTTCGCGCTGTGGAACCGCGTCTCCTCGATCGGCTACTACATCACCTTCGCCGGTCTGGTGCTGTTCCTCTACATCCTGTTCGAGGCTGCCCGTAAGAAGCGTCCGGCCCCGGCCAATCCGTGGGGTGATGGTGCGACCACGCTCGAGTGGACGCTGCCCAGCCCGCCGCCGTTCCACCAGTTCGAGACGCTGCCGCGTATCGGCGCCGACACGAAGCACTGACCAGAGACTGTGCGCGGGGCCTTCGGGTCCCGCGGCAACCAAGGCGAGAGACATTGGCCTACGTGCACCACAGCAATGAGATATCGGCCCGCACCCATGAGGCGCGGGTCGAGGACTATCTCGCGCTGCTGAAGCCGCGGGTCATGTCGCTTGTGGTGTTCACGGCTCTCGTGGGCCTGCTGCTCGCACCGGGCGGCATCAATCCCTTTATCGGCGCCGTCGCCATCCTCTGCATCGCCATCGGGGCAGGGGGCTCGGGCGCCCTGAACATGTGGTACGACGCCGATATCGACGCGGTGATGAGCCGCACTGCCAACCGGCCGATCCCGGCCGGCCGCATGGAGCGCGATCACGCGCTGGCCTTTGGCCTGGTGCTCTCGGTGTTTTCGGTGGCGCTGCTCGGCCTCGCCACCAACTGGCTGGCTGCGGGCCTCCTCGCCTTCACCATCTTCTTTTACGCCGTGATCTACACGATGTGGCTGAAGCGCTCGACGCCGCAGAACATCGTCATCGGCGGCGCTGCCGGCGCCTTCCCGCCCATGGTCGGCTGGGCCGCCGTCACCGGCACGATTAGCATCGAATCCGTCGTGCTGTTCCTCATCATCTTCCTCTGGACCCCGCCGCATTTCTGGGCGCTGGCGCTCTACAAGCAGTCCGACTATGGCGCTGCCGGTATTCCCATGCTTCCCAACGTTGCCGGCGAGAAGGCCACCAAGGTCCAGATCCTCGTCTATTCGGTGCTGCTGGTCGCCTCGACGCTGGTCCCGAGCTGGATCGGCTTTATGGGCCCGATCTATACCGTCGCCGCGGTCGCCACCGGCGCCGGCTTCCTGTGGTTCGCCTGGGCGCTCTTCCGCACCACCGAAACGGTGGCAATGAAGAAGGCCGGCCGGACGCTGTTCACCTATTCACTGAGCTATCTAGCCGTGATCTTCCTGGCGCTGATCACCGACCACGTAGCCAACATGCTGGGATGGCTCTGATGGTCGAACCCGTAAAGCGCGACGAAGAGGCCGAGGCCGCCGCCCGTCGCCGCCGTCGCTCCGTGGCCCTGGGCCTGGCGCTCGCTGCCTTCGTCATCATTGTCTACGTCCTGACCATCGTGAAGATGGGGCCAGCCGTGCTCGATCGGCCGCTCTGATGACCGACGCGTCCCTGCCGCAATCGCCGCCCAATTCGCCTCGCAACCGTCGCGTCGCGATCACGCTGCTGGTGCTGGTCGCTGCCATGGTCGGCGCTGCTTACGCGGCCGTCCCGCTTTACGCCCTGTTCTGCCAGGTCACCGGCTTCGGCGGCACCACACAGGTCTCTGCCGGCAACCTCAAGGGCGCCATCGCCCGCGAGATGACCGTGCGCTTTGATTCCAACGTCGAGGGCGCGCTGCCCTGGACCGTGACTGCGGCCAAGCCGGTCACCGACAAGATCGGCAACGTCGAGACGGTGGTTTTCACCGCTCACAATCTCTCCGACAAGCCCGTCACCGGCCAGGCGATCTTCAACGTCACGCCCGAGCAGACCGGCATGTACTTCAACAAGATCGAGTGCTTCTGCTTTACCGAGCAGACGCTGCAGCCCGGCGAGACCGTCGAGATGCCGATCGTCTTCTTCGTTGACCCCGATATCGCCGAGAACCGCGATCTCGACACCATCCGGGACATCACCCTGTCCTATACATTCTACGCCGTTAAGAGCGAGGGAACCTGACCATGGCTGCGCACGCCAAGCCCAACCACGACTATCACCTGGTAAACCCCAGCCCCTGGCCCTTCGTCGGCTCGGTCTCGGCCTTTGTCATGGCCGTCGGCGCCGTGCTGTGGTTCCACGAAATCACCTCGTTCTGGATCCTGATCGCAGGCTTCGTCGGCGTGCTCTACACCATGTATTCGTGGTGGAGCGACGTCATCAAGGAAGGCAAGGCCGGTGACCATACCCCGGTGGTGATGATGCATCACCGCTATGGCATGATCCTGTTCATCGCCTCCGAAGTGATGTTCTTCGTCGCCTGGTTCTGGGCCTATTTCGACGGCTTCTTCAACCAGGAAGCACACGAGCAGTATGCGCGCATCGCCGCCATGGGGCCGACCTGGCCGCCCACCGGCGTCGAGCTGTTCAGCCCCTGGCACCTGCCGCTGTTCAACACGCTGATCCTGTTAACCTCGGGCACCGCCGTCACCTGGGCCCACCATGCGCTGCTGCACCGCGACAAGCGCGGCCTCGTCTGGGGCCTCGCCATCACCATTGCGCTGGGCGTGCTGTTCACCTGCGTGCAGGCCCTCGAATACTCCGAGGCCGGCTTCCAGTTCAGCGGCAACCTCTATGGCGCCACCTTCTTCATGGCGACCGGTTTCCACGGCTTCCACGTGCTGATCGGTACGATCTTCCTGATCGTCTGCCTGATCCGCGCCATGCGCGACTCGTTCACGCCCGAGCATCACCTCGGCTTCGAGTTCGCCGCCTGGTACTGGCACTTCGTTGACGTGGTCTGGCTGTTCCTCTTTGCCTCGATCTACGTCTGGGGCAGCTGGGGCGTCACCCTGAGCCATTAGCGAGATCAGGAAAAGTTGCAGACTTTTCCGGTTCGATCTCGCGCCAGGCAAAGAGTTGGCGCTGGAGTGCGGTTCAACGAAACGCAATTCGGCTCCAAGGGCGAGAGCGACCAACAAACTTCCCGAGGGGCGCGGCACAGCTGCGCCCTTTGTTGTTCCGGGGATAGAGATGACTGATCACATCATCCGCGATGTCGCGAGCCTCGAGGCGCTCTATGGCGAAGTCAGCCTCGGCGCCTCACTCAAGGAGATGCCGTATCTCCACCCGCATTATGCCGCGCTGATCAAGGCGTCGCCCTTTGCCATCCTCGCGACCTCAGGCCCAGGCGGCCTCGACGCCTCGCCGCGCGGCGACCCGCCCGGCTTCGTCGAGATTTTCGATGACAAGACCCTGTTGCTCGCCGACCGGCGCGGCAATAACCGCGTCGACAGCCTCCGCAACGTGATCGCCGATCCACGTGTCGCGCTGCTGTTCCTCGTCCCCGGCGTCGGCGAGACGCTGCGCGTCAACGGCACCGCCGAGATCTCGGTCGCCCCCGAACTGATGCAGCGCCTGGCCATCGCCGGCAAAGAGCCGCGCAGCGTCCTCGTCATCCACATCGACACGGTGTTCTTCCAGTGCTCGCGCGCCCTGGTGCGCTCCGAGCTGTGGAATCCGGAACGGCAGGTCGAGCGCTCTGCCCTGCCGAGCCCCGGCCAGATGCTCGCCGCGACCAGCGAGGCCCGCATCGACGGCGAGGCCTATGATCGCGCGCTGCCCGAGCGCCTCAAGGTTACACTGTACTGACCATGACCGAGCCGACCCCCGAACGTCTGCCGTCTCCTTTCGCCACCGGCCTCGCCTGTCGTTGTCCGCGCTGTGGGGAAGGGCCTTTGTTCTCCGGCTTCCTGAAGCCGGTGTCGCGCTGCGAAAGCTGTGGCGAGGACCTGAGCTTTGCCGCCGCCACCGAAGGGCCGGCGGTGTTCATCATCCTGATCGTCGGCTTCGTCATCGTCGGCGCCGCTGCGACGGTCGAGGGGTTGTTCCATCCGCCGCCGTTCGTCCACCTGCTGCTCTGGCTGCCCAGCACCGTCATCCTGTCGCTGCTGCTGCTCCGCCCGCTGAAGGCGACGATGGTGGCGCTGCAGTACCATAACCGCGCCGGGGAAGGCCGCCTCGATGGCTGACGACATTCGTCCCGGCCGGCGTGCGCGCTGGTCGTTCTGGGCCTTTGTCGGCTTCATGCTGGTGCTGATGGGTCTCTTCGTGACGCTCGGTATCTGGCAGGTCGAGCGTCTTGGCGAGAAGGAGCACCTGATCGCCAATGTCGCCTCGCGCATGACCCTTGCGCCCGAGCCGTTGCCGCCGGTCGGCGAATGGGGCGCCTTCGATGCTGACGCCTGGAACTACCGCCCTGTTACCGCCGCCGGCACCTTCCGGCCCGAGCAGACAGTGCTGGTCTTCACCAGCCTTGCCGACCAGCGCGGTAAATACTCCGGTCCCGGCTACTGGGTGATGACGCCGCTTGAACTCGCAGCCGGCGGCACTGTCTTCGTCAACCGTGGCTTCGTCCCTGAGGAGTCCGCCGAGGCCTTCGCCGCCGGGGGGACCGTCGCGCCGGGTCTGGTCAGCCTCGAGGGTGTTGCCCGCGCCAGCGAAGAGATCAACAGCTTCACCCCGGCGCCCGATACCGCCAAGCGCATCGAATGGGTCCGCAACACCGAGCGCCTGGCGTCGCTTGCCGGCCCGGTTTCGCAGCCGGTTGCGCCGATCTACGTTGATCTGCCGGCGCTGGGCGATGGCACCCTGCCGCAGGGCGGCGAGACCGTCGTCAGCTTCCCCAACAACCACCTCGGCTACGCCATCACCTGGTTCGGTTTTGCGACGCTGGTACCGTTCCTGCTGTTCTTCTGGGCCCGGCGCCAGCGGGCGCCCAAGCCAGCCAAGCTGCCACCCAAGCCATGAAACTTGCGGCGCAGCCGCAGTTTCACTAGGGTGCCCCGCAATCCCAAACCGCGTGCGCAGCAGGCACGTGTGAGAACAAGGCGGGGCGCTTTCCCTACATGCAGTTCGTTTCTACGCGCGGCGGGGCGGTCGTGCCCGGCTTCTCCGATGCAGTCCTCGCGGGTCTCGCAAGTGACGGCGGCCTTTATGTCCCAGAGCACTGGCCGCAGATCACCCCCAGCGAGATCGCGGCCTACGCCAATCGGCCCTATGCCGAGGTCGCCTTCGACATCATCCGCCGCTTCGTCGATGGCGAAATCCCTGATGCCGAGCTGAAGCAGATCATCGACGGGGCCCACGCCACCTTCCGGCACCCCTCGGTCGCCCCATTGGTTGAGCTCGAGCCCGGCCACTTCGTGCTCGAGCTGTTCCACGGCCCGACGCTGGCGTTCAAGGACGTCGCCATGCAGTTCCTGGGGCGGGTGATGGATCACATCCTCGCCCGTCGCGGCAGTCGCGCCACCATTGTCGGCGCGACCTCGGGCGATACCGGTTCGGCCGCCATCGAAGCCTTCCGTGGCCGCGACGCCACGGACATCTTCATCCTCCATCCCGAGGGCCGCACGTCCGAGGTGCAGCGCCGGCAGATGACCACGGTGCTCGACGCCAACGTCTACAACATCGCACTGCGCGGCACGTTCGATGACTGCCAGGACATCGTGAAGGGCCTGTTCAACAATCGCAGCTTCCGCGAGACGACGCACCTGAGCGGCGTCAACTCGATCAACTGGGGCCGCATCGTCGCGCAGATCGTCTACTACTTCACCGCCGCCGCCTCGCTCGGCGCACCTGAGCGGGAAGTGATCTTCACCGTCCCCACCGGCAATTTCGGCGACATCTTCGCCGGCTACTGCGCGACGCGCATGGGGCTGCCGATCAGGACGCTGGCCATCGCGACCAACTCCAACGACATTCTCGCCCGCGCCATCGAGACCGGGCGCTACGAGGTCACCGGCGTCACCCCCACCATCAGCCCGTCGATGGATATCCAGGTCAGCTCGAACTTCGAGCGGCTGCTGTTCGAGGCCGTCGATCGCGACGCTGAGGCGGTCAAGTCGATGATGAGCGGCCTTAAGCAATCCGGCGGCTTCTCCATCCCCGACACGGGCATGGCGGCCATCCGCCGGCAGTTCGTCGCCGGGCGCACCGATGAGGCCGCCACAGCGGCCACCATCAAGGCGGTTGAGACCGGCTCGGGCTACCTGCTCGACCCCCACACCGCTGTCGGCGTCGCCGTTGCCCGCACCCTCGTGGGCGGCACCGCCCCGGTGGTCACCCTTGCCACCGCGCACCCGGCGAAGTTCCCGGCCGCGGTCAAGGCTGCGGCGGGCATTGAACCCGCTTTGCCGGCGTGGTTGTCTGATCTTTATGAACGAGAAGAACGCTACACGGTACTGAACAACGATCAGTCCGAGGTTGAGCAGTTCATTGCGGCACGCACCCGTGCCGGAGGAGCATAAGTGACGGTTCGGAGTACGACGCTTCACAACGGCATGACCGTTCTCACCGACGACATGCCGCACCTCGAAAGCGCGTCCCTTGGCATCTGGGTCAAGGCCGGGTCACGCAGCGAAACCGAAGCCGAGCATGGCATCTCGCACATGCTCGAGCACATGGCGTTCAAGGGCACCAAGACCCGCGATGCGCTGGAGATCGCCTCCACCATCGAGAATGTCGGCGGCGATCTCAATGCCGCGACCTCGGTCGAGCACACCGGCTACTTTGCCCGCGTGCTGAAGGAAGATGTCGCGCTCTCCGCCGACATTCTCTCCGACATCCTGCAGAACTCGCAGTTCGAGCAGCATGAACTCGATCGTGAGCAGCAGGTGATCGTCCAGGAGATCGGCGCGGCGCGCGACAATCCCGACGATCATGTGTTCGACCTGTTCCAGCAGGCCGCCTTTCCCGATCAGGCGATCGGCCGCACCATCCTCGGTACCGTCGAGTCGGTGAACAGCTTCGGTCCCGATTCCATCCGCGCCTATATGGAGCGCAACTATGTGGGCGACCACATGGTGCTGTGCGCCGCCGGCAATGTCGATCACGACGCGTTGGTCGATATCGCCAATAACCGTTTCCACGACCTGAAGCCCACCGGCGCCCCGCCGCCGGACAAGGCGGCCTATGTCGGCGGCGAGCAGCGGCTGGTTTCTGACCACGAGCAGGCCCATATCGTGCTCGGCATGGAAGGGCGCGCCTACAATTCGGACGGCTTTTATGCCGTGCAGATCCTCGCTTCGATCCTCGGCGGCGGCATGAGCTCGCGGCTGTTCCAGGAAGTGCGCGAGAAGCGCGGTCTCTGCTACTCGGTCTATGCTTTCCACTGGGCCTTTGCCGATAGCGGCATCTTCGGCGTTGCCGCTTCCACCGGCGAGGATGAGGTGGCCGAGTTGCTGCCGGTCGTCCTCGACGAGCTGCGCAAGGCCACCGAGACCATCTCCGACGAAGAGGTGATCCGGGTCCGCAACCAGATCCGCGCTGGTCTCTTGATGTCGCTCGAGAGCCCGTCGTCACGCGCCGGGCAGCTGGCGCGCCAGCAGATCCTGTGGGGCCGCACCATTCCGCTGCAGGAGACGGTCGATCGCATCAACCGCATCACTGCCGATCGGGTGAAGCAGATCGCCCGGCAGATCTTCGAAGCTGGCAAGGTGTCGCTGGCGGGTATCGGCCCGGTCGCCAAGCTCCCCGACTATCGCGACATCGCGGCACAGCTGAAGAACTGAGGGCTTGGCGGCGTCATCATGATGCTCACCTGGTTTGCGCGCGACGATACCCCGGTGCTGACGGGCCAGCGTGTGATCCTGCGCGCGCCGCGCCCGACCGACTACACCGCCTGGCGCGACCTGCGCCGCGCCAGCCGCGATTTCCTTCGGCCCTACGAGCCGCGCTGGACCGACTCGGACCTCGGCCAACGTGTCTATGCCGCGCGCCTGAGGCGCGGCCGTGAGGAGGCCAAGGCGGGCACCGACTACGCCTTCTTCATCTTCACGCGCAGCGACGAGGAGCTGGTGGGCGGCATCACCCTCTCCAACGTGCGGCGCCGTGCCGCGCAGTTCGTCAACCTCGGCTACTGGATGGGGCACAGCTTCGCCGGCAAGGGCTACATGACCGAGGCGGTGAGCCTCGTGATCCCCTACTGCTTCGAAACCCTGGGTTTGCACAGGATTCACGCGGCTTTCCTGCCCGACAACCAGGCCAGCCGCCGCGTCCTTGAAAAAAACGGATTCACCGAAGAGGGCTACGCCGAACACTACCTCCAGATCGACGGCAGGTGGGCAGACCACGTGCTGTTCGGCCTTACCCGAGAGCGCTACGACGCAGCCGTTAGGCACGGCCGCCGGTGAATGCTTGTCCCAAGGGGGAAACCCCGTTACCTAGGTTCCCCAACCATGACTGCGGCAGGGCCATTTTTCAGCTAATGCGTCACATCCTCTACCTCGCGATGTGTATTGCGTTTGCGCTGGTCGGGACCCTTCCCGCTGCCGCCTTCGACGTCATCACCGCCCCCGAGAACGTCAACGCCGTGAACCTCACCGGCGTGGTCGATATCGTTCCCGGCGACGCCGGCAAGGTGCAGCTGTCCACCGCCGCCGGTGAAGATGGCATCATCCGCCGCATCGAGGTGCTGGCCTCGGTCGGCGGCTCCAACCCCAACTGGGCGCTGTTTGCGCTGCGCAACGATTCCGACGTGCAGCTCGAACGCCTGCTGGTTGCGCCGTATTTCCGCCTGCCGGGCTCTGGGGTGTTCCGGCCCGATCTCGGCGCCGAGCGCATCAAGGTGCTGACCCCGAGCGCGGGTCTGCGCCCCACACGCCTCACCGACCGCGAAGCCGACGTGTTCGAGGTGGTGATTGATCCCGGCGCCACTGTCACGTTCGTCGCGGAACTGTCGAGCGGCGCGCTGCCCGAACTCTACCTCTGGAAGCCCGACGCCTACCGCGACTACGTGAACTCGTTCACCCTGTTCCGCGGCGTGGTGCTCGGCGTTGCGGCGCTTGCCGCGGTGTTCCTCACCATCATGTTCGTGGTGAAGGGGCGCGGCATCTTCCCGGCCACCGCAGCCTTCTCCTGGGCCGTGCTGACCTACCTGCTGGTCGATTTCGGCGTGCTCGGGCCACTGCTCGGCATTTCCAATGGCGCGATGCAGCCGTTCCGCGCCGCCGCCGAGGCCGGCATCGCCACGACCTTGTTCGGCTTCCTGTTCATCTACCTGAACCTCCATCGCTGGCACCTGCGCTTCATCCATCTGGCGCTGGCGCTGGTCGTGGTGTTCCTCGCCTTGTTCGGCTTCGCCTTCTTCCAGCCCTCGATTGCCGCGACGGTGGCGCGGCTGGTGCTGGCGCTGCTTGGTATCACCGGCTTCTTCCTGATCCTGCTCCTGGCGTTGCGCGGTTACGACCGCGCCGTGCTGCTGGTGCCGACCTGGATCATCTATATCGCCTGGCTGTTCTACGCCTGGCTGGTGGTCACCGGCCAGGTCTCGAACGACGTGGCGCAGCCCGCCGTCGCCGGCGGGCTCGTGCTCATCGTCATGCTGTTGGGCTTCACCTCGGTGCAGCACGCCTTCTCGGAAGGGCAGGTGTCGATCGGCACCCTCTCCGAAGTCGAGCGCCGCGCCCTGGCGCTCACCGGCTCGGGCGATTTCGTCTATGACTGGAACATCGAGCGCGACCGCGTCGCCGTCTCCGATGAGCTCGGCACCCGTCTCGGCGAGCGCCGCGGTGCGCTGCGCGGCTCGATCAAGCGCTGGCTCGACCGCGTTCACCCCGAAGATCGGGATCGCTTCCGCACCGCCTTCGACACGCTGGTCGAACTGCGCCGCGGCAAGGTTTCGGCCGATGTCCGCCTCACTGCCCATGACGGCAGCTTCCGCACCTTCCGCATGCGGGTGAAGCCGGTGCTGGGCGGCGACGGCCAGGTCAACCGCATCGTCGGCACCCTGCAGGACGTCAACGAGGACCGCGCCAGCCGCGAGCGCCTGCTGCACGACGCCGTGCATGACAGCCTCACGGGCCTGCCCAACAAGCAGCTGTTCCTCGACCGGCTGGAGCGCGCTTTGGTGCGCGCCCGCCTGCCCAACGGCACCAAGCCGGCTGTGTTCCTCATCGATATCGACCGCTTCACCGAGCTCGAGGAGCGGGTAGGGCACTCGGCCGCCGATTCCGTGCTCCTGGCGATTTCCCGTCGCGTCGCCCGCGTCATGCGGCCGCTCGATACCGTCGCCCGCCTCGGCGGCGACCAGTTCGGCGTTATCCTTGCGTCCGAGCAGGCCGCCGGCAAGATCGCCGAAACCGCCGAGCAGATCCGCAAGGCGCTGAAATCGCCGTTCAACTTCGGCGAGCGCGACCTGAGTCTCACCGCCTCGATCGGCGTCACCATCTATGACGGCAACCCGGTCGCCGCGCCCGACGTGCTGCGCGATGCCGAGCTTGCCATGTATTACGCCAAGCGCCTGGGCGGCGACCGTATCGAAGCCTTCCGCGCCTCGGCCCGCTCCATCGCCGCCTATTCGAAGGCCGGCGAAGAAGATCTCGATCGCGGCCTCCGCCACGGCGAGCTGGCGGTGCAGTTCCAGCCGATCATGGACATCCATTCGGGCACCATCGCCGGTTGCGAGGCGCTGATGCGCTGGAACCACCCGCAGCGCGGCGTGGTGGCGCCCGAGGAGTTCGTGCCGCTGGCCGAGCGCACCGGGCTGATCGAGCGCCTCGGCCGCGTCGCCTTCGAGCAGGCCGCCGGCCAGGCCCGTGAATGGGCCGCCTCGCTGCCGCTACCCGAGGATTTCTTCGTTTCGGTCAACCTCTCGCCCGCCCAGCTCGCCACCGAGTCATTGCTCAACGACATGCGCGCGCTAGTCTCAGACCACCGGCAGATCGCTCGGCACCTGAAGCTCGAGATCACCGAGAGCCAGGTGATGAGCAACCCCGAGCACTCGGCCTATGTGCTGAACGCGCTGCGGGCCCTCGGCCTTCGCCTGGCGCTCGACGATTTCGGCACCGGGCATAGCTCACTGAGCTACCTGCACCGCTTCCCGTTCGACACCATCAAGATCCCGGCCGCTTTTGTGCAGCTGGGTGATGACACCGGCATGAGCCACACCCAGGTGCCAATCATCCGCGCCATCATCACGCTCGCCACCGAGCTCGATCTCAGCGTCATCGCCGAGGGCGTCGAGACCATCGAGGAAATCGAGCGCCTGCAGCAGCTCAACTGCCAATACGCCCAGGGCTACGCCTTCGGCGCCGCGATGAGCGGCCAGGAACTCGGCAAGCGTCTGCAGAGCCAGTTCAGCGGCAAGTAAGTCAGGGGCGGTGCTCGTGGCCACCCCCCTCCCAACCTCCCCCACAAGGGGGGAGGTGCCGTTCAGTGCGTGAGGCACGATCCAGCCAATTCCACCGGCCCGACACCTCCCCCTTGATGGGGGAGGCCGGGAGGGGGTGGGGCCACAGGCACCATGCCCCCGTCGCACGAGAGCGCAACTGTCGCGAGTCAGGCCCGCATCGCCATGGCGGGCCGGAAGCGGTCGTCAGGGTCGACGCCAGTTGGCACTTCGGCATAGTGGCTGAACCGCATGGTGTGCCGGCCGGCGCCACTGCTGATGGCGCGCAGCGAGCTGGTGTATCCGAACATCGTAGCAAGCGGAACGACAGCCACGACCAGGCAGTCGCTACCTTGGGCCTCGGTCCGCTCTATCCCTCCCCGTCGCGAGTTGAGGTCGCCGATCACGTCACCAACGACGGCTTGTGGCACCAACGCCTCGAGCCACATGATCGGCTCGAGAACTCTCGGGCCAGCCCGCTCGATGGCCTCGCGGAACCCGGCGCGACCGGCGATCTCGAACGCGAGGACCGAGGAGTCGACGTCGTGATAGCCGCCATCCAGCAACGTGAACCTGACGCCGACAAGCGGAAACCCGATCACCGGGCCAGACCCCATGACCGATGCCACGCCCGTCTGCACGCCGAGGATATATGCCGCCGGCAGGTTGCCTTCGGCGACCGCTGCGATGAACTGCGGGCCGTTGCCTGGTTCGATGCGGAACAGGATGCGGGCGAACTCGCTGCCGCCGTGCGACTGCTTCCTGTGGAAATAGTCGCGCTCAACCCTGCGCGTGATCGTTTCGCGATACGCCACTTGCGGAGTGCCCAAGTTCATTTCGACGCCAGCCGCCTTCAGGCGTTCGATCAGTCCTACGAGGTGGTGCTCATCCTGGCCCGAAACTACGACCTGGCCACTCTCAACATCGATCCTCACGCGGCAGTCCGGATCATCGTCCGCTACTCGGGCAAGCGCCTTGGTCAGCCGATCACGGTCGCTCGAATGGCGCGGCTCGATGGCGATATCGACGAGGGCCTCACCCATGCCCCGCCGTCGCACTCAGCGACGCGCGCGTGATCCCGAGGCTGGCGAGCGCCGCGTCGTAGCGGTTCTCGATCGGTAGCCCGAACAGCAGCTCGCGCGAGAACGGCACGGTCAGCCAGCCATTGCCCTGAATCTCGGTCTCGAGCTGCCCCGGGCTCCAGCCGCAATAACCCAGCGCGAACAGCGCGTCGCTCGGTGAATTCTTGAACGCCATCGCCTTGAGGATATCGAGCGTCGCGGTGAGGCAGATGTCTTCGGTGACCTCGTAGGAGTTGCCGACGCGGAAATAGTCCGACGAGTGCAGCACGAAGCCGCGGCTCTTCTGCACCGGGCCGCCGCGCAGCACCTTGCGGTTGCGCACTGCGTCCGGCAGCTGGATCAGCTCGTCCTTCTCGCCCAGCTGCAGCTCTTCAAGGATATCGGCAAACTTCATGTCCTCGAGGCTCTGGTTGATCACCAGCCCCATGGCGCCTTCGTCGCCGTGGCCGACCAGATAGATCACGGTCTCGCGGAAGCGGTCGTCGCCCATGTCCGGCATGGCGACGAGAAACTGGCCCCTGAGCGACTCCATATCCCACACTCCTGGTACCGGCGGAGCCGGATCGGGCTAGTTTAGACTCAGCCCGGGCGCTCTGCCTAGCTTCACGAAGACCTGATCCGCCTTTCTATTTGGGGTGCGCTCGGCTATCCGGAAACCCATGCGCATCCCGGCACTTCTGCTTATCCCCATGCTTTTCACCCCTGCCGTCGCGGCCGAAACGCCGTGGCAGGAAGTGGCGCCCGGCGCCAAAGTCCGGCTGATCTCGTCCGACCTGCTGAAGCCTGACGGCACCACCATGGTGGCGCTCGAGATCGACATGCCTGAGGCCACCAACACCTATTGGCGCGTTCCCGGCGAGACCGGCATTCCCACCGAGTTCGATTTTGCTGCCTCGACGGGTGTCACCGGCCACCAGGTGCTGTGGCCGTTCCCGTTGATCGAGACCAAGACCGGCTATGTCGATTTCGTCTATCGCGGCCCCACCGTGCTGCCGGTCGAGCTGAGGCTCGAGGGCAACGCCGCCGACATCAAGCTTGGGGTGATCATGGGCGTCTGCTCCGATATCTGCGTCCCGGTGACCGCCAGCTTCCAGCTGCCACTGGCCTTCGCCGCCCCGGACCGGGCGCAGGGCCTTCGCATCGCCCAGGCGCTGGCTTTGACGCCGATGCCCTGGGACGACCCGCGCGACCCCATCTCCTGGGTCGGTTTTGATCGGGCCGCCGACGCATTGGCGGTGCGGCTCGACGACGGCAAGGTCGATCCACAATCGCTGATCGCCGACACCGGCGAAGCCGGACAACTCTTTGGTGCGCCGCAAAAAAGCCCGGATGGAAAACTAGTGCTCCTGCCACTGCTCGGGGGAGAAAGTAGCCGCGGCGTGGAGGGCATGCCCGTCCGGCTCACATTCATGACCGAAATGGGTCCGTTCTCGGTGGAACGGCGGATTTCGTCCGCCGGGTCGACTGCGGCGGGCGACTGATCTAAGGTCCGTCGCGCCCGGGCAGAGGGTGTGCGTTCGATCATGGGAGCTTTCACGCAGATGACCATCCAGCGCGGGGACAGGATTCCGTCCGTCCCGGTCAAACTCGTGGGTAATGGCGACACCGTCGACACCACGTCCGATGCGGTTCTGGGCACCGGCCGGGTGGTGTTCTTCGCCGTTCCGGGCGCTTTCACCCCGACCTGCGACACCTCGCATCTGCCGGGCTTTGTCGCCAATGTCGGCAAGTTCAGGGCGTTCGGCGTCGACCGGGTCGTCTGCGGCGCCGTCAATGATCACCACGTCACCAAGGCCTGGGCCGAGCGCTCCGAAGCGATCGGCAAAGTCGAGTTCGTCGCCGACGGCGACGGCAACCTCGCCGATGCGCTGGGGCTGTCCAAGCAGATCGCCGGCATGGGCAAGCGCTTCGCGCGTTTCGCCATGATCATCGAAGACGGCATCGTTAAGGACCTCTTTGTGCAGGATGTGGCAGGAGTGACCGTCAGCGGCGCGCCGGCGGTTCTGCTGGCGCTCGAAGCGTCGCGAGTTAGTGCGTAAGGAGCAGTCGCATGGGGTTTGTTGAGTTGGCGGCGACGCGCGGCGCAAAACTGCTTTCGATGGGCGCCCTGGCGCTCGCTCTTTCGGCCTGCTCGATGGGCAACATGTTCGCGCCCGCCGCGAGCGGCCCCTCGCCGATGGCCACCGCCAACCCCACGCAGCAGGAACTGGCGACCGCCAGCACCAACGCGCTGCCCGCCATTGCCACCGAATGTCCGCCGATCAAGGTGCGCAATGGTGGTGAGGCGCTGTTCTACTACGGCAAGGGCAAGGTCGGCGACGCGCGTTCGCTGAACTACCAGGCCGTCATCGAGAAGCAGTCGCGCAACTGCGTGGTGTCCAACGGCCTGATCACCGTGAAGATGGGCATAGTCGGTCGCCTGCTGCTCGGCCCCGCCGGCAACCAGACCAACGTCAACGTGCCGGTGCGCTTCGCGGTCGAACGCGACGAGGTGCCCCTGTTCTCCGAACGCTATGAGATTCCGGTCACCATCACCCCGCCGAACCAGTCGGAAGAGTTCGTGAAGGTGGTCGAGAACGTCGCCATCCCCTATACCGGCGGCGAGCAGATCGTCATCTGGGTCGGCTTCGACGGCAAGTAGCCACCCGCTTTCGACGAGCCCAAACTCGATGTCATCCCCGCGAAAGCGGGGATCTTCGTTTCTGCCGGTGAGGCGCGCGCCGCAACGATGGTCGTCGGCCCTGTGGCCCCTGGCACTCCGCGATTGACTTCGTCGTGCAAACCCGGCTTAGCATAACCCCAACAGCGGGAGAGTCCGGTTTCGAGCCGGCGCCGAAGGAGCAACCGCCCCGGAAACTCTCAGGCACCCGGACCGCTGTCGTACTGAACTCTGGAAAGCAGGCGATCTCGCCTCACCGAAGGAGCAACTGACCCATAGGCGGTCAGGAAATCTCTCAGGTTAGCGGACAGAGGGGGCACCGACGCGAGGGCGTTCGCTCGCGCGTTGTTGTGCAACCAGCCCCTGGTGTTCCAATGGCCGATCAACCGGCAGACGACCTCAAGACCGTAGTCCTCAACCACAAGCATGTGTCGCTTGGCGGCCGCATGGTGCCGTTCTCCGGCTACTCACTGCCCGTGCAATATCCCGCCGGCATCATCGCCGAGCACAAATGGACCCGCGAGCATGCCGGCCTGTTCGATGTCTCGCATATGGGCCCGAGCTTCCTCGTCCTTGACAACAAGTCGGGCGATAGCGAGGCGGATCACGCGGCAGTCGCTGAAGTGGTGGAGCCGCTGATCTGCGGTGACATCAAAGGGCTGAAACCCGGACAGATCCGCTACACGCTGCTGCTCAATGAAGAGGGCGGCACCTATGACGACCTGATGATTGCCCGCCCGGCCGCTGCGGGCTGGGGCGGGGCGCTCTACATCGTCGTCAACGCCGGCACCAAGGAAGAAGATTTCCAGCGCATCGCCACCGCCGCACTGGGGCAGGCGACGCTCAACCGCTCCGACCACTGCGCGCTGCTCGCGCTGCAGGGGCCGGAAGCCGCCGCGGTGATCGATGCCATTGTGCCCGCCGCCGCCGAACTCGGCTTCATGCACTACGCCTCGTTCGACTGGCGCGACACCAAGCTGGTGATCTCGCGCTCCGGCTATACCGGCGAGGACGGCTTCGAGATCCTCGTCGATCCCGAACACGCCGCCGCCTTCTGGGACACGCTGCTCGCCGACAATCGGGTGAAGCCGATTGGCCTCGGCGCCCGCGACAGCCTGCGCCTCGAGGCCGGGTTGCCGCTCTATGGTCACGACCTCGACGAGACCATCTCGCCGGTCGAGGCCGGGCTCAACTTCGCCATCTCCAAGCGCCGCCGCGAGGCCGCCGATTTCCCCGGCGCGCAGCGCATTCTCGCCGAACTCGGTGGGGTGCTCGAGCGCGTCCGCATCGGCCTGACCGTCGAAGGTGCGCCAGCCCGCGAGGGCGCAGCGATTCTCGATCAGTACGGCGCCGAGATCGGCGTCGTCACTTCGGGCGGCTTTGCCCCCACTCTCAGCCGCGCCATCGCCATCGGCTTCGTGCCGCCCGATCACGCCGCGCCGGGCACCAGGTTGCAGGTGCTGGTGCGCGGCAAGACCCAGGCGGCGGAAGCCGTCGCCACACCATTCGTCCCCCATCGCTATGTCCGGAAGGCCAGCAAATGACCAAGTTCACCAAGGACCACGAGTACATCACTGCCGACGGCACCGTGGGCATCACCCCCTATGCGCAGGAGCAACTGGGCGACATCGTCTATGTCGAGCTGCCCAAGGTCGGCCAGAAGCTCAAGGCCGGCGACGAGGCTGCGGTGGTCGAGTCGGTGAAGGCGGCATCCGAGATCTACTCGCCGGTCTCCGGCACCGTCACCGCCGTCAATGACGCGCTCTCGGGGGAACCGGGGCTCATCAACTCGTCGCCCGAAACCGACGGCTGGATCTTCAAGCTGGCGCTCGACAACCCGTCCGAGCTCGATGGCCTGATGGATGCCGACGCCTACGCCCAGTTGACCGCCTGAGGACTTCGATGCGCTATCTCCCCCATTCCGAGCACGAGCGGGCCGATATGCTCGCCGTGATCGGCGCCCGGACCGCCGAGGATCTGTTCGCTCGCGTCCCCCGCCATGCCCTGCTGCGCGAACCGGTGAACCTGCCGCGCCATTCGCCCGAGTTCCTCGTCGAAGCCAAGATGAAGGCACTGGCCAGCGGCAACCACGCCGCCGGTGACGGCCCGTTCTTCATCGGCGCCGGCGCCTATCGCCACCACGTACCGGCAAGCGTCGATCACCTGATCCAGCGCTCGGAGTGGCTCACCGCCTATACCCCGTACCAGCCGGAGGTCTCGCAGGGGACGCTCCAGATGCTGTTCGAGTTCCAGACCCAGGTGGCGCACCTCACCGGCATGGAGGTCGCCAACGCCTCGATGTATGACGGCTCGACCGCCACTGCCGAAGCCGTGCTGATGGCGCGTCGCCTCACCCGCCGTAACCGCATCATCCTCTCGGGCGGTCTTCACCCGCACTATCGCGACGTGGTGCGCACCTATCTCGGTGACGGCCCCGATCTGGTCTGCCTGCCGGCCTCGCCGGAAGGGCAGGGCGACATTCTCAACCGCATCGACGGCGACACCGCCGCGATCGTCGTGCAGACCCCCGATTTCTACGGCCACCTGCGCGACCTGCGCGCCGCGGCTGATGCCGCCCACGCTGCCGGCGCCTTGCTGATCGTCGTGGTAACGGAGGTCGTGTCGCTCGGCCTGATCGAAGCTCCGGGCGCCCTTGGCGCCGATATCGTCGTCGCCGAGGGCCAGTCGATCGGCAACAGCCTCAACTTCGGCGGCCCCTATGTCGGCCTGATGGCCACCAGGAAGGAGTTCATCCGCCAGATGCCGGGTCGGCTCTGCGGTGAAACCGTCGACGCCGACGGCAATCGCGGCTTCGTGCTGACCCTCTCCACCCGCGAGCAGCACATCCGCCGCGAGAAGGCGACGAGCAACATCTGCACCAATTCGGGCCTCTGTGCGCTCGCCTTCTCCATCCACATGTCGCTGCTCGGCGAGGCTGGCTTGAAGAAGCTGGCCCGCCTCAACCACCACAATGCGGTGAAGCTCGCGAAGATGCTCGGCACCGTCCCCGGTGTCGAATTACTCAACAAGAGCTTCTTCAACGAGATGACCATCCGCCTGGCCGTACCGGCTGCGCCAGTGGTCGAGATGCTGGCCAGGGCCGACGTGCTCGCCGGTCTACCCGTGAGCCGCCTCGAGCCCGACAACCCGGCCTGCGAGAACCTCATCGTTCTGGCCGCCACCGAGCTCACCACCGACGACGATATCGCGATGCTGGCCGAGTGCCTCCACGCCGCCCTTTCGGAGGACGCCCAATGAGCATGAACAACCAGGGCCGCCCGACTGGCATCGGCACTTCCGTGCCCGTCGGCACGTCCGACTTCACTTCCGTCTCGGGGTCCTCGCTGCTCCCCAACGAGCCGCTGCTGTTCGAGATCGGTGACCGCGAGCATTCCGGCGTCGATCTGCCTGATGTGACGATCGATGGCAGCTTCCTCGGTGGCTTCGAGCGGAAGTCGGAGATCGACCTCGCCGGCCTTACCGAGCCCGAGACGCTGCGCCACTATGTGCGCCTCAGCCGCCTCAACTATTCGATCGACAGTGGGATGTACCCGCTCGGCTCGTGCACCATGAAGCACAACCCGCGCTTGAACGAGAAGATGGCGCGGCTGCCCGGCTTCGCCGACATCCACCCGCTGCAGCCGGTCTCGACCGTGCAGGGCGCCCTCGCCCTGATGGAGGAGCTTGCGCACTGGCTGATGACGCTGACCAATACCGCGGCCGTCTGCCTCACCCCCAAGGCCGGCGCGCATGGCGAGATGGCCGGCATGATGGCGATCAAGGCGGCACAGGAAGCCGCGGGGCAGGGGCACCGCAAGGTTGTGCTGGTCCCCGAGAGCGCCCACGGCACCAACCCCGCCACCGCCGCCTTCCTCGGCTATTCAGTGAGGGCCGTGCCGGCTCGCGATGATGGGACGGTCGATGTCGAGGCGGTGAAGGCAGCCTTGTCGCCCGATGTCGCTGCGATCATGCTCACCAACCCTAATACCTGCGGGCTGTTCGAGCCCGAAGTGATCGAGATCGCCGCGGCGGTGCACGAGGCAGGGGCCTACTTCTACTGCGATGGCGCCAATTTCAACGCCATCATGGGCGTGGTCCGGCCGGGCGATCTCGGCATCGACGCCATGCACATCAACCTGCACAAGACCTTCTCCACTCCACATGGCGGTGGTGGTCCGGGTGCTGGCCCAGTGGTCCTCTCGGCCGCGCTGGCGCCATTCGCACCGGTACCGTTTGTGAAAAAGGGTGAGGGCCCGCTGGCCCTGGTTGAGCATGCTGAAGGCCAGCACCTGGGGCGCATCACCGCCTTCAACGGCCAGATGGGCATGTATGTCCGCGCGCTCACCTACATGCTGAGCCATGGTGGCGACGGTCTGGCCCAGGCGGCCAAGGATGCCGTGCTCAACGCCAACTACATCAAGGCGCGGCTCGAGCGGGTCTTCTCGGTGCCGTTCCCAGGGCAGCCTTGCATGCACGAGGCGCTGTTCGATGACAGCTTCCTCGAGGGCACGGGCGTGTCGACGCTCGATTTCGCCAAGGCGCTGATCGATGAGGGCTTCCACCCCATGACCATGTACTTTCCGCTGGTCGTGCATGGCGCCATGCTGGTCGAGCCCACCGAGTCCGAGAGCAAGCAGACGCTGGACCGCTTCTGCGATGTGATGCTGGAACTGGCCAATGACGCCAGGGCCGGCAATGCGGCCCGCTTTACCAGCGCGCCGCTGAACGCACCGCGCCGGCGCCTGGATGAGACCCGCGCCGCGCGCTCGCCGGTGCTGAAGTGGGAGCGGCAGGAGCTGCTGCCGCAGGCGGCGGAGTAACCTCGGAGACCGTAGGTGTGGTGGCGAGAGGCTTTGCCACCACATCGGCCGCGAAAGCGCCGAGCAGCTCGTTGAATTGCGCCGGCTGATCCCAGAACGGTGCATGCCCCGCATCGGGAATGATGTGGCAGACATTGCCCCAGAGGTTCCGGTAGTGCAGCCCCGCCACATAGCTCAGCCGCGCTACCGGCTCGGCGGCGCCATTGACCACGGCCACCGGCACGCTCGATTGCTCGACCGCCAGCTTCTGGTCGGCGACATCGCCGCGCAGCAGGCTCTTCGATACCGCCACGCGAACGCGCCCATCTGCCCGGCGGATCGACTGCAGGAAGGTCGGGTCGCCCGCGCCGTGGTAGCACATCTCGTAGAAGCGCTGCGCGTCGCGTTCGCTGAATTGCTCCTTGGCTGCCAGCAGCAGGTCGAGGTTGGTCTGGAAGCCGCGCAGCATGGCGATCGGGCCGCGGCCGATCGGCGGCGCGCCGACGATCATCAGCCCGCGCACCCCCGGATGCCGCGCCATCAGCTCGATGCCGACATGCCCACCCAGCGACCAGCCCATCACCACCAGGTGCTCGATGCCCTTGTGCTCCAGCACCTCGGCCACCGTGCGCGCCAGCCCGTCGACGCCATAGTCGGCGCCCGACTCTGCGTCGCCCGAGGCGCCGTGCCCCGGCAGGTCGAGCGCGATCAGCCGGTGCCGGTCGGCCAGCTCGCTGTCGAACTGCTTGCCGAACACCTTGCGCGAGGCGCCCGAGCCGTGCAGCAGCAATAGCGGTTCGCCGCGCCCGTCGCTTTCGCTGAGGCGGATAGAGGCGGAGTGGGTCTGCACCGTGCTGTGGTAGATGGTCATTGCGAGGCCGTCATGCTGAGTGCCCCGGACTCTGCCAGACACTCACTACGCCCCGGTCAACCAGCACGGTGAAGCAACGACGAAGCGAAAACCTTGCATTTTATCGAAACGCAGGCCGTCGTTGCGCAACTGCAGCTTGTTTCGTCGGCGATCCCTACGTAGCGTGATCAGGCAGCCCAAGTAGCGCCGCAGGGGGATTACGTATGGACCTTGTTCTCGATCTGCTCGTCAGTGCGGTCAGCATTGCGGTGATCGCCCAGTACAGCTGGTCACTGAAGGCCCATTTCAACTCGCCGAAAATGCCAACGGGCACGGTGGTGATCTCTGTGGTCGTCCTCGCAACTGCGGCGATCTACCTGACCCTGCTTTGGATCGAGACCCAGCCCGTGCTGGCATTGTCCATCGGCCTGGTGATCGAGTGCCTGGCGCTATGGCTGTTCTGGGCGGCGATCAAGGCATCCCGCGCCGCGCGCCTGAAGATGGCCTTCGACGTGCAGAATCCGCACGGCCTTGTCATGACCGGTCCCTACCGCTACCTGCGCCACCCGTTCTACACCTCCTACCTGATTTTCTGGATCGGCTGGGCCATCGCCACCTGGTCGCCCTGGTCGGTCATTCCGCTGGCGGTCATTACGGTGATTTACGTGCTGGCCGCACTCGGCGAGGAAAAGAAGTTCTCCCGCACCCCGATGGCTGCCGATTATGCCAGCTATCGCCAGAAGACCGGCTTCTTCTGGCCACGCCTGCCGGGCGTCGCAAAGGGCTAAGCGGAGCGCTTTCAGGAAAGGTTGCAGACTTTTCCGGTTCGAAAGCGTGACAAGCTAAGAGCCCTGGGGCGCTGCCGTTTCGGGCAGGCGGTTGAACAGCCGCAGTGACCCGGCAAGCGTCGTCGGCAGCGGCACCCACAAGCCAGTCCGCACGCCGGCGCTGCGCAGTATCCGCGCCGTCCAGGCATTGCACCCGACGAAGATGGCGTTGAAGCTCCCTTCCGCCTCGTAGAACCGGTCGCTGCCGGTCAGCGCGTAGCCGTCGATTGGCTGCACCTGGCCATCGATGCGCGAGAAGCTGCCGGCAATCTCCGACAGCATCCGGGCATAGCCGGCCTCCGACAGGTCCAGCGGGGTCACGATCGGGTTCGCCTGGTCGACCTCGCCAAGCACATCGATATGCATCACTGAGCGATCGAGTGTCAGCGCCTTGAACGTCGGTCCCGGCTTCATGTCGGCAAAGCTCGGCGTCTCCAGATAGAAGGCCCGGCCACCCCATCCGATCAGCAGCCACCGGGCGTCCGGCAGATCTACCGGCAGCTCGGTTTCGGCGAGGAACGGCAACGCCGCCCGGCTCTGGGCGTCCAGCGGGATGGCAATGTCGGTGTGGATAGGGTTCGAGACGACCAGGATGCGTCGTGGAAGGGGCGTGCCGTCCGGCTGCTCGAACACTGCAGGATGTGGGATCACCGCGCCCAGCAGCACCGCCAGGACCGGCACCCCGACAAGCAGCAACAACACCAGCGCGATGCGCCTCAGGATCCGCATGCTCCCCCCGAAAGGACTCACGTGGCTGGCTGCGAGCTACGAAGGCTAAGCACAATGGTGGTGCAAAGGCACGCTCCGTACCCTGTTTCCCGGGCGGGTGGGTGGCGAGGAGTGCGGTGTGCTCCAAAAACTCGATGTCATTCCCAGCGAAAGCTGGGACCCAACTCGCCGCCCGCGCCAGCTGACAAATGGGTCCCAGCTTTCGCTGGGATGACAGCCGGAGTGCCCCCGGCAAGACCCTTGCCACGCCCCAGGTTTGGCTAAGGAGCTAGCCCCAGAGTTCCCTTCTCCTCCGCAAGGGAGAAGGAAGTGCATCGCTCCAAAAGAAAATGCCCGCTGGCGCGGGCATTTCGATCTTCAGCTCTGCAACCGAACCTTAGTTCAGGCGGGCTGCGACGTCCTTGATGGCCTGGTCAACCAACACGTCACCCTTGGCAGCAACCTGCTTTTCCAGCAGCAAGCGGGCGGCTTCGACGGCGAGGTCGGCCGAGCGGGCGCGGACTTCGGCGACGGCCTGGGCTTCCGCCTGGGCGATCTTGTCGGCCACGGCCTTCTCGCGACGGGCCACCATGGCCTCCAGCGACGACTTGGCCTCGGCGGTCAGCCGGAACGCTTCTTCGCGCGCCGCGGTGACGATGTCCTCGGCTTCCTTCTCGGCTTCCTCGCGACGGCGCGCGTAGTCCTCGAGCAGGGCCTTCGCTTCGGCGCGCAGCGCCTCGGCTTCGGCGAGGTCGGTCTCGATCTTCTTGATGCGCTCATCGAGCATCTTGGTGATCATCTTGGGCACGCCGAAATAGACGACGATACCGATGAAGATCACCAGCGCGATGGTTGCCCAGATGGTGGCGCCGGTGGTGGCGTCAAACCCGAAGGCCCACATGCTGCCTTACTCCTTCGAAACCGCGGCGACCGCGGCGCGGGCTTCAGCCGCGGTGACAGTGCCCGAGATCTTGGCGACCAGCGCCTGGGCGGTCTCGGCTGCGATGCCGCCAACATTGGCGAGCGCCGCGTCCTTGTCGGCCTGGATGCGGGCCTCGGCTTCCGAGACGCGCTTTGCCAGCGTGGCCTCGACGTCGGCACGGCGGCCGTCGATGTCGGCCTTGATCCCGGCGCGGGTTTCCTCGGCGATGCCGTGGGCGTTCTTGCGGGCCTCGGCCAGCGCTGCCTCATAGGCGGCGGCGGCCTTCTCGGTCTCCTGGCGGAGCCGCTCGGCTTCCTTCAGGTCGCCTTCGATACGGGTCCGGCGCGTTTCGAGGATCGAGCCGATGCGGGGCAGGGCCACGCGGCTCATCAGGAAATACAGCGCTGCGAAGGTGATAGCGAGCCAGAGCAGCTGGCCACCGAAGCTCGCCGGATCGAAGGGCGGAAACACCTCCGAATGCGCCTCGGTCGAAGCATGCGTGTCGGTCGCGCCATGGGCGTCGGCCGGTGCTGCATGCTCACCTTCGGCGGCATGCTCCTCGGCGGGTGCGACGACCTCGCCCTGCTGGAGCGCGTCGCCACTTTCGGCCTGCGCCACGATAATGATGTCTTGGGCTGAACCCGCCATCTCGAAACCCTTTTGCGGCCGTTAAAGCCCCGGATCGAAACCCGGAGCCCTTACTCGGTCTGCGCTAGCGCAGCCCGTCGCGAAATCAGACTGCGAACAGCAGCAGGAGCGCGATCAGGAACGAGAAAATGCCCAGAGCTTCGGTCACGGCGAAACCGAAAATCAGGTTACCGAACTGGCCCTGAGCCGCTGCCGGGTTGCGCAGTGCGCCCGACAGGAAGCTACCGAAAATGTTGCCCACGCCGATGGCGGCGCCGGCCATACCCACGGCCGCAATACCCGCGCCGATAAACTTTGCTGCTTCAGCTTCCATTTGTAGTCTGCTCCATTTTGCGACCGATTGGCGACGCTTGCCGTCGCCTCACTGTGAACCGGCCTAGATCAATGCGACGGATGGATCGCATCGTTGATGTACATCGAGGTCAGCACTGCAAAGACGTAGGCCTGCAGGGCCGCCACGAGGAATTCGAGCGCCGTGATCGCCACGGTCATGATCAGCGGCAGCAGCGCACCGAGCCAGCCGAGAAAGCCCAGGCCACCCAGCGTCACGATGAAGCCCGCGAACACCTTGAGGGTGATGTGACCGGCGAGAATGTTGGCGAAGAGACGAACCGAGAGCGAGATCGGGCGCGAGAGGAAGGAAACCACCTCGATCGGCACCACGATGGGGAGCACATAGCCCGGCACACCCGACGGCACGAACAGTTTGAAGAACTTCAGCCCGTTCTTGTAGACGCCGTAGACGATGACCACCACGAACACCAGGAGCGCCAGCGCGAAGGTGATGATGATGTGGCTGGTGAAGGTGAAGAAGAACGGGATCATGCCGAACATGTTGGCGACGAGCACGAACATGAACAGCGAGAACACGAAGGGGAAGAACTTCATGCCAGCCTTGCCGGCCGAGTCCGACACCATTTTGGCGACGAACTCGTAGAGCATCTCGGAGACCAGCTGCACCCGGTTCGGCACCAGGCTGCGCTTCTGCGTCGAGAGCAGGAGGTAAAGGGCGATGACACCAACCGACAGCACCATGAACAGGGCTGAGTTGGTGAAGGAAACGCCGCCTTCACCGAAGGAGACGATATCGGTGATCTGGAACTGGTGGATCGGGTCGACTTTATTCGGATCGGCCAACTGCTGTTCCCTTTAGGCTTGGAGCCTTCACTCGTCTTCTTCGTCGTCCGGCGCGCGCATGGCGACCGTGGGCGGCGGCGCCGCCCGGTTCATTTCCGCTGCAGAACGCACCACGTTGAGCACGCCCGCCGCAAAGCCGACCAGCAACATCACCAGCATCAGCCAGGGACCGGTCCTCAGCCACAGATCGAGCAGGTAACCGATACCCGCGCCGACCAGGATGGCCGCAATAAATTCCGTTCCGAGTCGCATGCCCCGGTTCCAGCCGGACATGTTCCGGTTGGCCGCAGCAATTTCCGCGTCGCCCGGTGCTTGCTCGGAGGCCTGCGCCCGCTTGATGCGAGCTGCAAGATCCGAGGTCAGCGACCCTGATTTCCCATCACTCGGCGAGCGCCCGGTATTGCGTGACTTTGCCATCCCGCTCTCCCATGCGCCTCCGGGCCTTAACAGGAACTGGAGCCCCTCGAAGTCGCGGGCAACATAGTGGCGCCCCCTACCAGTGTCAAGGCTGTGAACAGACTGCTAACGCTTTGATAAATAAGGAAGTTTATCCGACGAAAGGAGGTGTGACATTGAGTCATCGCGACTCTGGCCGCCACTATTGCGGCAAGGATGGGGCGTCAGCTCGCCACCCGCACCGCTGCCTCGGCGCCCTTGAGGTCCACAGAGACCAGTTGGCTGACCCCGCGCTCGGCCATGGTGACGCCGAACAGCCGGTCGACCCGGGCCATGGTAATCGGATTGTGGGTGATCACCAGGAAGCGGGTTTCCGTCCGCTCGGTCATCATGTCGAGCAGGTTGCAGAAGCGCTCGACATTGGCGTCGTCGAGCGGCGCGTCGACCTCATCGAGCACGCAGATCGGCGCCGGGTTGGTGAGAAACACCGCAAAGATCAGCGACATCGCCGTGAGCGCCTGCTCGCCGCCCGACAGCAACGTCATGGTTGTCGGCTTCTTGCCCGGCGGCCGTGCGAGAATCTCGAGCCCGGCCTCCAGCGGATCGTCGCTCTCGACGAACTGCAGCTCGGCGGTACCACCGCCGAACAGCGAGGTGAACAGCTCCTGGAAATGCGCGTTGACCTTCTCGAACGCCTCGTTGAGCCGCTGCCGGCCCTCGCGGTTGAGGCTCTGGATGCCGCCGCGGAGCTTGGCGATCGCGGCGATCAGGTCGTCGCGATCCTTGACCATCAGGTCGAGCTTTTCACGGACCTCTTCGGATTCCTTTTCGGCGCCGAGGTTCACCCCGCCCAGCCGCTCGCGCTCTGCCTTCAGCCGGTCGACCTGCGATTCGACCTGGGGCTCGGCAGGCAAAGCGTGTTCCGGCCTGATACCGGCGAGCTGCGCCGTCTGCGATGCTTCGACGTTGAGCGTCTCGTGCACCTGCCGCTCGATCTGGTGGCGCTGCGCGATGAGGCCCTTGATCCGCTCCTCGACCCGCGCCAGCTCGGCCCGGAAGCCGGAGAGCGCGTCATGCGCCAGCCGCTGCGCCTTGTCCGCCTCGCGGTGCCGGGTGTCGCCGACACCAAGCGCATCGGTCGCCGCCTTGTGCGCCTCGCGCGCCACGGCGATCTCGGCGTCGAGGGTGCGGCGGCGCTCGGCCAGGCTCTCAGGCGACGCCTGCAGCACGGTGATCTGCTCGCGCACTTCGGCGGTACGGGCGTCGAGCGTTGCCAGCTGCCCAGCGGCGCCCTCACGACGGCGGGACCATGCGGCAACGTCCGCGGCGATCTGGGTGAGACGCGAACTGCGCATCCGCGCCGCCGTCTCGAAGCCGCCGAGCTTCAGCCGCGCTTGATCGGCTTTCTCGCGCAGCCCGCTGAGCAGTGACTGCAGTGATGTCGCCAAAGCCGCAGCTTCGGTTTCATCGCCGGCGTCCCACAGCAACAGCTCTGCCTCGGTGGCCGCAGCCACCGCCTCGGCGAGGTTCGCATCGAGCCGGGTCCGCGTTTCGTCGAGCGCCACCTGGCGCGCGGCGAGATCGCTGATGGCGCGCTGCGCTTTGTCCAGCTCGCCCTGCGCGACGGCAATCTCGCGCTGCGCGTTCCGCCAGGCGTCGCGCTTCAGCCGCTCGTCGGTGCGGGCCGCGTTCAGCGCTTCGGCCAGCGCCGTGGCATCGGCACGCCGGCTGTTGCGCCGGGCCCGTACGTCCTCCACTTCGGCTTCGAGCTCGGCCAGGCGGTTGCGCTGCGCCAGCCGCTCCGCCGCAGCAGTCGGCGCATCGGCGGCGGCGACGAAACCGTCCCAGCGCCACAGCCCGCCGGCCTTGGTGGTCAGCCGCTGTCCGGGCTGCAGCTGCGCCATCAGCCGAGCCGCGTCTGCCGCGTCGACCAGCCCGATCTGGTCGAGCCGGCGTTTCAGCAGCGAGCTGCCTGACACGAACTGCGATAGCGGCGTGGCGCCCGCCGGCAAGGTCGGGTCGGCGCCGGCAGCGGCGCCGGCCCAGTGCAACGGCGCGCCGGCATCGGATGAGGCATCGAGATCGTCGCCGAGCGCCGCGCCGAGCGCCGTTTCATAGCCCGCTGCAACTTTGAGCTGATCGACCACTGCCGGCCACTTGCTGGCGCCGCCATGGTTGAGGATACGGCTCAGCGTCTGCGCCTCGGCTTCCAGCCGGTTCAACGCTGCCTCGATCTGCTGCAGTTCCGGGCGCAGCGCGTCGGCGGCGGCCTGCGCGGCGACAGCGGCAGTCTCGGCGGTGACGGCGGCAGTTTCCGCCGCCTTGGCATGGTTCTGCGCCATGTCGAGCGCTTCGCGCCCGGCGTTCAGCGTCGCGTCGGCGCCGAGGGTGCGTGCCAGTTGCTCGGCTTCGCGCGCCACGTCGGCGATCTGCGTCTCGAGTCGTGTCACCCGCGAGCGCCCCTCGGCAACGCTGCGCTCGGCTGCGCCGCGTCGGGCCCGCAACTGCGCCAGGGCATCGGCGGCGGCGCGGGCCTCACCCTCGGCCTTGGCCACTTCGCTTTGCGCGGCTTCGGTCGCCGCCCGCGCGGCTTCGAGCGCCTGCTGTTCGCCCGCCGCTTCCGCTTCGAGGCGGCTGCGCTCTTCATGCGCCGCCTCGAGGGCGTCGTCGCTCTCGCCGACCAGCGCGCGCTCGCGCACCGCATCCTGTTCGATCTGTTTCAGCCGTTCGCCGAGTTCATTGAGCCGCGCCGCAGCCCGTCTTGCCTCACCCTCGAGCTGCTCGGCGAGAATGGTCAGCCGCTGCAGCACGGCGCCGGCGGCGGCTTCCTTGTCGCGCAATGGCGCCAGCGCCTTGTCGGCGAGGAACACCACTTTCTGGGCTTCGAGCTCGATATGCTGCGCTTCGGCAAGATCACGCACCAGCTTGGCCTGCGCGGCCTCGGCATCCTTCTCGTTGAAGCGCGCGGCGATCCAGCGGATGTGAAACAGCGTTGCTTCGGCCTTGCGGATATCGCCGCTCAGGGCGCGATAGCGCACGGCCAGCCGGGCCTGTCGCTTCAGCGTTTCGAGCTGCTGCTCGACCTGGGCGATGACGTCGTCGACGCGTTCGAGATTCTGTTCCGCCGCGCGCAGCCTGAGCTCGGCCTCATGCCGGCGCGAGTGCAGCCCCGAAATGCCGGCGGCCTCTTCGAGCAACGCCCGGCGTTGCTGCGGCTTGGCGGCGATCAGTTCGCCGATCTGGCCCTGGCGAACGAGGGCAGGGGAGTGGGCGCCGGTCGAGGCATCGGCGAACAGCAATTGCACATCGCGCGCCCGGACTTCCTTGCCGTTGACGCGATAGACCGAGCCTTCTTCGCGCTCGATCCGCCGCGTAACTTCCAGCACGTCGGCGTTGTTGAGCGGGGCCGGGGCAGTGCGGTCGGAATTGTCGAGAACGAGGGTGACTTCGGCGGTGTTGCGACCGGGCCGGCTACCCGAGCCGGAAAAGATCACGTCGTCCATGCCCGAAGCCCGCATCGCTTTGTACGAGCTTTCACCCATCACCCAGCGCAGCGCTTCGACGAGGTTGGATTTGCCGCAGCCGTTGGGTCCCACCACGCCGGACAGACCGGGCTCCAGGTAGAGCTCGGTCTGGTCGCAGAAGGATTTGAAGCCGTGCAGTTTGAGGCGCGTGAATTTCATCGCGCGCCCCTGGGGGGCAGCGCGTTAGGAGAGCAGCGGATCGATTTCGGCCTTGAGAGCCTCAAACGAGTTTTCTCCAGTCAGCATCTTGCCGTTGATGTAGAACGTCGGCGTGCCCTGGAGCTTGAACTCGTCCAGCGCCTGATCCCGCACCGCTTCCAGTCCCTTGAACAGGTCCTGATTCGTCAAGGCAGCGTCGTAGGTTTCCTTGGTAAAACCAAGCTGCTGGGCGATGCCGAAGATGGCGTCATTGGGCGTGTTGGATGCAGCCCACTGGTCCTGCGTCTTGAAGAAGGTGTCGATCACCTCGTGGTACTTCTCCGGGCCAGCCGCTTCGGCGAGCATGAACACCACGGCATCCAGCACGTTGCGCATGAACGGGCGCGGGATGAACTGGATCTTGTTGGTGTCGATGTACTCGGTCTTGAGCTGCGGATAGACGGTGTTGGTGAACGCAGCGCAGTGCGGGCAGGTCGGCGACAGGTACTCGATCAGCGTCACCTTGGCGTCCGCCGGCCCAAGCGGGTGGTCGGCAACGCCGCCGGCCGGCGCCATCAGCTTGGCCTGGTCGAACTGCTGGGCGAGGGCGCCGGTGGCGCCGAACAGGAAGGACACGCTGGTCCCCGCCGCTGCCGCGACGACAGCTGCGCCGGACCCGATGAGAATGTTGCGACGGTTGGCCACGAGTTTCACTCCGTTTTTTCGTTGCTCGCCCTAATATCGGGGCAAACTAGGCCGGGCAAGTTCAACCGGCGATGAACACTTCGCGATGTCCCGCAGGGCAAACCGCTCCGGTGGAGCGATTTGAGGCGCGAAGGCCATGCGAGCTGCGCTCGAATGGCAACGCGGAACAGGCACTGATCAATCGGGCTTTCTCCGGGCGATCGCCTGTCCGAGTTGTCTGAGGGCGTCACGTACCCCGGGATCGCTGACCCGCTCGACCGTGCGGCTGATCCGCGCCCGGGCGACCTCCGGCAGCGCCGGGACTGTCTCGGGCACTGTGTCCTCGATCGCGAACGGTTCGGCACTGAGCCGGACCTGCCCGACGAGGAAATAGCCATAATACCGGTTGATCGAGGCCGCGACCCGCTGACCTTCGTGCGCCAGCGCCAGGGCATGGCCGGGGTGACAGCGGAGGTAAAGCGTCGCCCCCTCGGCGCCTTTTTCGCCGCGCGGCCAGCTCAGCTTGTCCGGCCGAGTCACCTTGTCGTACGGCGCCGGCGCGATGGTCGGCCAGTGCGAGAGGATGTCGCGGCTGGCAAAGCCGCGCTTCTTCAGCGCCGGATCGAGCACCCCGCCAAGCGCCTCGGCCACGCCGACGGCGCGGTTGAGCCGTTTGGGCGGCGCATCGTCCTTGGGTTTCGATTTAGGCTTGTCCGCCACTGGTAACAACTTCCCGCCGCCGCTTGCGCCCGCTGCTGCGGCGCGCCATCTGTGGCCGCTATCATGTCAAATGCCGCGCCCCAGCAAAACCCCGTGCCGCTAGACGCCGCCGCCGTGCTCGCCTGGTACGATCGGCATGCGCGCAGTCTGCCATGGCGGGTCGGCCCGGCCGACCGCGCCCGCGGTATCCTAGCCGATCCCTATCGCGTCTGGCTCAGCGAAATCATGCTGCAGCAGACCACGGTTGCAGCGGTCGGGCGCTACTACGCGCGCTTCCTCCACCTCTGGCCGACCGTCGCCGATCTCGCCGCATCGCCGCTCGAAGCCGTGCTCGTCGAATGGGCAGGGCTCGGCTACTACGCCCGGGCCCGCAACCTCCACGCCTGCGCCAAAGCCGTGGTCGAGCGTTTTGGCGGCCGCTTCCCGACCAGCTCGGCCGAACTGCTGAGCTTGCCCGGCATCGGGCCTTACACCGCCGCAGCCATTGCCGCGATCACCGGCGACGAGCGGGTGGCGGTGGTCGATGGCAATGTCGACCGGGTGGTGGCGCGCTACCTGGCGCTCGACGTGCCGGTGCGCGACGCCAAGGACCTGGTGCGGGGGACGGTGCAGGCGGTGGTGCCTGAGCGGGCGGGGGACTTCGCGCAGGCGCTGATGGATCTTGGCGCCACCATCTGCGCGCCGCGCAACGCCAGTTGCATGCTCTGCCCGATCCAGCCGGGCTGCCGCGGCGCCAACCTCGATCCGCTGCTCTATCCCGTGAAGCCTGAGAAGGCCGACCGTCCGACCCGCTACGGCCATGCCTTCGTCATGCGCGACACCGATGGCGATGTGTACCTGCAGACCCGGGCCGAGAAGGGGCTGCTGGCGCAGATGACCGAGATACCGGTCTCGGACTGGACGCCGGAAAAGCGCGCCGTGGTGCATCCAGTGGCGTCCGACTGGCGCTATGATGGACAGGTTGTCCACGTCTTTACCCATTTCCGGCTCGAGCTCGACGTATGGTCGGCTGTGGTGGCCGATCCGGCCGAGCTCAAGGCGGGCTGGTGGGCCGATCCGCGCGAACTCGATGCCGAAGCCCTGCCGAGCGTCTTCCGCAAAGTGCTGGCCGCTGCTGGAGTGGAGTAAGGGGAGCCTCGGCAGTCCAACCCACTCGATGTCATCCCTGCGAAAGCAGGGACCCAACTCTCAGCTGGCGCAGGCGGTGGGATGGGTCCCTGCTTTCGCAGGGATGACACCCTGTGGGTTGGTGAGTTTGGCTCACAAGATCATCCCCACAAACGAAAGCCGCCGGCTCTTTCGAGCCGGCGGCGAGCGCAGCCTGAGTTGAATTGGAGGTCAGATTCAGGCCGAAAGTCGTTCCATCTGGGCGCGCACCTGGCTGCGCAGATCGTCGATAGGGGCAAGCCGGCTGCCCTGCCGCGCATGCCAGAAGGTCCAGCCGTTGCAGGCCTCTGCCCCCTGCACCAGCGCGCCGACCCGGTGGATCGAACCCATATGGCCGCCCGAGACCAGCGAGCCATCGGCGCGCACCAGTGCGCTCCAGCGCTGGCGATCATCGTAGAGCTCGGTGCCCGGGGCGATCAGCCCCATTTCGACCAGCGAACCGAAGGCCACGCGCGGTGCGGCGCGCTTCGATACTGCCGTCTCGATGGTGGCGGCGTTGAGCGGGCGGATCGAGGCGATGCGCTTCAGCGCGCCGGCGATATAGGTGTCCTCGCGTTCGATGCCGATGAAGTGGCGGCCGAGTTTCTTGGCCACCGCGCCGGTGGTGCCGGTGCCGAAGAACGGATCGAGCACCACGTCGCCGGGTTTGGTCGTCGCGCTGATCACCCGGTAGAGCAGGGCTTCCGGCTTCTGCGTCGGGTGCAGCTTTTCGTCGTCGTCGTCCTTCAGGCGCTCGGCCCCGGTGCAGATCGGGAACAGCCAGTCCGAGCGCATCTGCACGTCGTCATTGGCCTGCTTCATCTGCTCGTAGTTGAAGGTGACGCGACTGTCGCGATCCTTGGCGGCCCAGATCAGCGTCTCGTGCGCGTTCGTGAACCGGGTGCCGCGGAAGTTGGGCATCGGGTTGGCCTTGCGCCAGATCACGTCGTTGAGGAGCCAGTAGTCGAGATCCTGCAACGCCGCACCGACGCGGAAGATGTTGTGGTACGAGCCGATCACCCAGATGGCGCCATCCGGTTTCAGGATGCGCCGCGCGGCCTTCAGCCAGGCGCGGGTGAAGATGTCGTAATGGGCGAAGCTGTCGAACTTGTCCCAATCGTCGTCGACGCCGGCAACGCGCGACTGGTCCGGCCGGGTCAGGCCCTGGTCCAGCTGCAGGTTGTAAGGCGGGTCTGCGAATACGAGGTCAACCGAGCCGGCCGGCAAGGCATTCATGTGCTTGATGCAATCGCCCACAAGGATGGTGTCGATGGGGAGCAGGCTCCCCTCCGCATTGGCGGAAGCCGCCATACGCGCGGTACGCAACATAACTCGAACCCTGACGCAGTACTAACGGGATCGGTTGTAAGGCGTTAGGGTTAAAGGGGATTTAAGCTTCGCGGTTAGCGAGAGGTTAAGGCGCGTATACGTGTCGTCCGCCTCAGGCGGCGATCGTCTTCATCCGCTGCGCCTGGATGCAGGGGGCGAAATCCATCCGATGATGGCGGCCCGGGCCATGCGTGGTGAGGGCTTCGAGATGCTGCGGCGCCGCATAACCCTTGTGGCTCGAAAAGCCGAATTGCGGCTCCTCGCAGTCCATGATCAGGCACATCCGGTCGCGCGTCACCTTGGCGACGATCGAGGCCGCGGCAATCGATACCGAGCGCCCGTCGCCACCGACGATCGCCTCGCCGGGGCAGGGCAGGTCCTTGGGCAGCTTGTTGCCATCGACCAGGATGTGGTCGGCTTTCACCTGCAGGCCCAGCACCGCCTTGCGCATCGCCCAGAGCGAGGCCTGCAGGATGTTGAGCTGTGCGATGATCGTCGGCGGCGCCACCACTATCGAAACGATGGCCGACGCCATGATCTTCTCGTACAGCGCTTCGCGCTGCGCGGCGGTCAACACCTTGGAGTCGTTGAGACCTTCCGGCACCTTGCGATGGTTGAGGATCACCGCCGAAACCACCACCGGCCCGGCCAGCGGGCCGCGTCCGACCTCATCGACGCCGCAAACGAATTTCGCCCCGCGCTTGATGGCGGCACGCTCGAACTTGAGCGTCGGCTTGCTGATAATGACGGGCGAATCGGAGGGCATGTCCTCAAGCATCGCCATGCACGCCTGCGGGGCAAGTGGCATCTGTGTTACCAGCTTCTCGTTCCTCTCGCTCGGCGTCGTACGCCTCGAGATTGGCGAAACCGCGGTGGACGTCGGGCGCATCCTTGCGCGTGCTTCACGTCCCCCTCTCTGGCGAAAACTAAGGACTTAGCTGCGCTAAGCCCAAGTTTTCGCTTTCTCCCCCGCCAAGGGGGAGATGGTCGGTGGCCTCCATCCGCATTGGAGCAGCAGTCGGGACTCTCCCCCTTGGCGGGGGAGAAAGCAAAATCTTAGGTTTAGCCGTTTGGCTAAGCCTTAGATTTTGCCAGAGAGGGGGTCCTGGGAGCCACGGATCCCGCTCAGAACAACGTCATCTGTCCGTCGTCCACCGTCGGCGGCGTGAACAGATCGGTGCGCAGCGGCGCGATCGGCCGGTCGAGCTTGTAGCGCGCCTTGGCGAGGTCGACGCGCTGGCGCAGCAGGGTGGCATATGGACCCTCGCCGACGAAGCGTGTGCCGAAGTTCGGGTCATTGTCCTTGCCGCCACGCGTGTCCCGCACGAGGCTCATCACGTGGCTTACCCGATCGGGAAAATGCCGCAGCAGCCACTCGCGAAAAATGTCTCGCACTTCCCCCGGCAGCCGCAGCAGGATGGCATTGGCGCCTACCGCGCCCTGCGCCGCCGCGGCGTCGAGGATCCGTTCGAGCTCCATGTCGTTGATCGCCGGGATCATCGGCGCCGCCATTACCGTGGTCGGAATGCCGGCTTCCGACAGCAGCCGCATCGCTTCCAGGCGCTTTTCCGGCGTCGAGGCCCGCGGCTCCATCTTGCGCGACAGGATATGATCCATGCTGGTGATGGAGAGCGCCACGCGCACCAGGTTCTGCTCGGCGAGCGGCTTCAGGATGTCGAGATCGCGCACCACCAGCGCCGACTTGGTGGTGATGGTCACCGGGTGTTTGGTCTCGAGCAGCAATTCGAGGATGCCGCGGGTCAGCTTATGCTGCCGCTCCGCCGGCTGGTACGGGTCGGTATTGGTGCCCATGGCGATGGGCTTGGGCTTATAGCGCTTGTCGGCCAGCTCGCGCCGCAGCAGCTCGACGGCGTTGGCCTTCACATAGATGTCGCGCTCGAACTCCAGCCCCGCCGAGTGCCCGAGATAGGCGTGGGTCGGGCGGGCGAAGCAATACGAGCACCCATGCTCGCAGCCGCGATAGGCGTTGATCGAGCGATCAAAGCCGATATCCGGGCTTTCGTTGCGGGTGATGATCGATTTGGCGCGCTCGACATGCTCGATGGTTTCGAACGGCTTCAAATCCTCGACCTGTCCCCAACCGTCGTCGAACTCTTCGCGGCTCTGCCGATCGAAGCGACTGCCCTTGTTGGTCTGCGCGCCACGGCCACGATTGAGCGCCGGGTCGACGTAACGCCGCGCGATCAGGTCCGCATCGCGCGTGCCGTTCAATCGCTCCAGCTGCTCGAAATTGGGGGCGCTGACCCGCATGTCCGTTCTCCAAACCCTTAAGCGACTCGCCACGGGTAACGTTCCATTAGGAATAGCATCCCAATGAGAACGGAACAAGAACAAACCGGTGGAGAGAGACCGCCGCGGCATTGACCCGATGGCGCCGGCTGCTAGCTTAGTTGGGTCAGAAAAGGAGAGGCAGGTGCGGTTAGCCCTGTCCCGCTTCGGCGGTCCTGGCCTTCGCTTCGGCGACTGAGTCCCATGGCCTTGAACGCTGCTCCATCGGGGAGCGGCGCAGTGAAAGGTCTTGGCCAAATGAAGCCTGCAGTTTCCGTCATTACCCTCGGCACCACCGACCTCGCCCGCTCGCGGCGCTTTTACAGCGAAGGGTTCAGGTGGACGCCGGTCTATGAGAGCGATGTGATCGTCTTCTACCAGCTCAACGGCATGGTGCTCGGTACCTTCCTGACCGCTGAGCTGGAGGCGGACATGAACCGCACCGGGCTGCGGACGCCGGGTGCCTTCGCCTTAGCCCACAACGTCGCCACTGCGGGCGAAGTGGCGCCGCTGATCGCGCAATTGGCGGCGGCCGGTGGCAGGGTCATCCGTCCGGCCGACGTCCCGCCGCATGGCGGGCTGCGCGGCTATGTCACCGACCCCGATGACCATGCATGGGAAGTCGCCTGGAATCCGGGTTTTTCCATGGATGACGCGGGCAACGTGACGTTCGGGTTGTAACCCCGCCACCCCCGGGAGAAATCTGCAGAGGGCCGCGCCGTATCGCGGCCCTTGAGCGGGTGCGGCTCAGCCCCCGAACAGGCCCCAGCGGCCCCAGGCGATGAACACCGCGAGCGCCAGCAGAACCAGGTTCATCGGCAGCGATTTGGCGGTCTCGCCGCGCCGGGCGTGAAAGCCGATCGCCAGGATCTGCACCAGCACCAGTGCGACGGCAGCAAGCGTCGTGAGCCAGGGCAGGATGCCGGTCAGCATCGGCAGGATCAGGCCGATGGCGCCGAGCACCTCGGCCCAGCCGACGAAGCGCGTGAGCCGCGGGTACTCGGCGGGCCAAGCCATCATCTTGGTGAGGTCGGCGATTGGGCGGATCGCCTTCATGCCTCCCGCCATCAGGTAGAGCAGTGCGAGAACAACCTGAGCAGTCCACAGCCAGAAATTGAGGGAAGTGAGGAAATCCATGCGCCGAGCCCAACCTTCGTGGATGGCCCCATGCCATCGCAAGACCCGGAACGTAGTGAGCGACGATTTATCCCACAATCACAGTTCAGCTGGAAACATCGTGCAGGAATCTGCATAATGCGCCGATGGTACTCGAAGGAATCGATGTCTTCGTCCGCGTGGTGCAGGCCGGCAGCTTTGCTGCGGCGGCCCGGCTCCTCGGCATGCCGACAACCACGGTTTCGGCGCGGATCGCCCGACTCGAGGAGCGCTTGGGTGTCACGCTGATCCAGCGCTCGACCCGGCGTATGCATGTGACCGAGGCGGGCGCAGCCTATTTTGGCCACTGCATCGAAGCGCTCAACGCGCTGGAGGCGGGAGAGAGCCAACTGGCGGCGACCGGCACCGAGCCCACCGGGCTGCTGCGGATCACCGCGTCCGCCGACGTCGCCAACACAGTGCTGCCGTCCCTCTGCGCTGAGTTTCTGGCCGCCTACCCGAAGGCCGATATCGAGCTCATCGTCACCAGTCGTATCGTCGATCTTATCGCCGAAGGTGTTGACCTCGCGCTCCGCGTCGGCCCGATGCAGGACTCGACACTGGTGAGCCGCCGCCTCGCATCGGCGGTCCTCGGCCTGTGGGCCAGCCCCGCCTATCTTGATCGTCGCGGCCGTCCCGCTTCGCCCGACGAGCTCGCCGGCCACGACATCATCCGATTTTCGCGCATCCCGCAGGGCTTTCGGCTGATCGCCGGCAACCACAGTTTTGCGCTTCCCGAGGGTCGGCTCAAAGCCGACGACATGCAGACCGTTCGCAGTCTGGTGCTGCGAGGCTTGGGGATCGGGCCGTTGCCCGACTTCACCCGGCTGACGCCGGAGCTATCGCTCGAGCGCGTTCTGCCCGAGTACAGCACCGAGCCCGGCAACGTGTACTTCGTCTACCCCGCGCAACGCTTTGTCACCGCGAACGTCCGTGCCTTCATGGAACTGGCGAAGGACTGCTAACCCTAGCCCGCGACCTTCGAGAAATCCGCCACCAGCCGCATAGTGTCGCGCAGCTTGGTGAGAAGGCTCAGGCGGTTGGTGCGGATCGCCGCATCCGGATCGTTGACCAGCGCCGCTTCGAAGAACTTGTCGACCGGCTGGCGCAGCGTGCCGAGTGCGGTGATGGCGCCCTGGTAGTCGTTGGCGGCGACCTTGGCAGCGACGGCCACATCGACCGAGGCGATGGCCTCGGCCAGCGCCGCTTCCTCATTGAGCGACAGCAGCGCCGGGTCGACCGGCGCGGCAAAGCCCTTGCCGTCCTTCTTTTCCTCGGCGGCGAGGATGTTGGCGGCGCGCTTGTAGCCGGCGAGCAGGTTCTTGCCGTCTTCCGAGCCGAGCAGCCTCGACAGCGCCTCGACCCGCTCGGTGATCTCCAGCATGTCGTTGCTGTCCTTGCCGATCACCGCATCGACCAGGTCGTGGCGGGCGCCGGCATCGCGCAGCGTCACCTTCAGCCGGTCGTGGAAGAAGCTCAGCAGGTCCGGCTCGACCTCGAGCGGGAAGCGCAGGTTGTTGTCGGTGACGATGCGGATGACGCCCAGCGCCGCGCGACGCAGCGCAAACGGGTCGCGCGAGCCGGTGGGTTTCTCGTCGATCGACCAGAAGCCCTTCAGCGTATCGAGCTTGTCGGCCAGCGCCACGGCGATGGCGACCGGTTCGCCCGGCACCAGGTCGGTGGGGCCGAGCGGCTTGTAATGGTCGGCGATCGCATTGGCGATGGCCATCGGCTCGCCCTGCGCCAGCGCATAATAGCGGCCCATGATGCCCTGCAGCTCGGGGAACTCGCCGACCATGCCGGTGGTGAGGTCGGCCTTCGCCAGCATCGCGGCACGCTTGGCCAGGTCGGGTTTGGCCCCGACCTTGGGAGCGATCTCGCCGCTGAGCTTCACCAGCCGTTCGACGCGCTGGAACTGCGTGCCGAGCTTGGCGTGGAACACGCTCTCCTCGAGCTTGGGCAGGCCATGCTCGAGCGGCAGCGCCAGGTCGGTCTGGTAGAAGAACCGCGCATCCGACAGGCGGGCACGGATGACCCGCTCGTTGCCGGCAACGATGGTTTTGCCGCCATCGGCTGCGACCTGGTTCGAGGTGATGATGAAGAAGGGCGCCAGCTTGCCCGAACTATCGCGCAGGCAGAAGCATTTCTGGTTGGCGCGAATGGTGGCGATGATCACTTCCTCGGGCACTTCGAGGAAGGCCGGGTCGAACGACCCCATCATCACCACCGGCCATTCGACGAGGCCGGCGACTTCTTCGAGCAGGCCTTCGTCATGGATGACGCTAAGCCCCTGCGCGAAGGCGAGGTTGTCCGCGTCGGCCTTGATGATTTCCTTGCGCCGGTCGATGTCGAGAACGACCTTGGCCTTTTCCAGCGCCTGCACGTAATCGTCGAAGCGCTTCACCCGGATCGCGTCGGGCGCGAGAAAGCGGTGGCCGAAGGTGGTCTGGCCGGAAGCAACAGTGTTCGACTTGAACGGGATGACCACCGGCTCGTCATTGTCGGTGCCGAACGTCGCGGTGATAGCGCGCAGCGGCCGCACCCAGGTCAGCCCGCCATTGCCCCACTGCATGGATTTCGGCCAGTCGAAGCCGGTGATCACCTTGGGTAAGAGGGTCGCGAGAATGTCGGTCGCCTCGGCGCCTTTCTTCTTGATATGCGCGACGTAGAACTCGCCCTTCTTGGGGTCGGCCTCGATCTTGGCCTCTTCGATCGAGCCCAGTCCCGCGGCCTTGAGGAAGCCGTCGATCGCCTGCTGCGGCGAGCCGACCCGCGGGCCCTTGCGTTCTTCGCGGGTGTCGGGGGAACGGGCCGGGAGCCCGGTAACTGTCAGCGCCAACCGGCGTGGCGTGACGAACGCCTTGGCGCCCTCGTAGACGAGGCCGGCATCGACCAGCGCATTGGTCACGGCCTTCTTCAGATCCTCGGCGGCCTTGCGCTGCATGCGCGCAGGGATTTCTTCCGAGAACAGTTCAACGAGGAGTTCGGGCATCTCTTAACCGGGCGTTTGAAAGCGCGGTTTGCCTAGCAAGGGCAGGGGAGATTGTCCATTGCGGGGTGCGCGTCCTCATCCGATAGACCGGTGCGGGAAGAGCACCCCCACCCCTGTCCCCTCCCCGCAAGGGGGAGGGAGACCAAAACACCGACGTCAGTGTGAGCGTCTCCCTCCCCCTTGCGGGGAGGGGACAGGGGTGGGGGTATCTTTGGAACTCGATGTTCAACCAACCCGCCGGCTCGCCGCGGCTCGGGCGCTACCACCCACCCCCGCCACCACCGCCTCCGCCACCCCCGGAGCCGCCACCTCCGCCACCGCCGCCGCTGGAAAAGCCCGAGCCCGACGATGAGCTCGGCTGCGCAGCGACCATGGCAGCGCTCATGCCTGATGCCACCGACGACACCGAGTTGGCAAAGCCCCCCGAGCTGTTCGACCAGTTGCGACCGGTATAGAAGCCCGGCGCGTAGCTGCTGCCCTCTGCGTCGGCGACGGCGTTGCGGGCGAGTTCCGCTTCAAAGTGCTCGGACCACGGTTTTTCGACACCCAGCGCAATGGCGTAGGGCAGGATGCGCTCGAAGCGCTCCACGGTCATCGGCGGCTCGTTGGTCATGTTCAGCCGGTTCTTTTCGGCGGTGTTCATGTACATCTTGAAGCCGTCGAGCTGGTCCATGACCTGACGGCCCTGCACCGTCGGCGCCCGCATCAGCACGGCGAACAGCACATTGACGAAGATGATCGATGCGGCGCCGATCAGCGCCGCATCGGGACGGAACTCGCCGATCCGGAAGTCACCGAGAAAGCTCGCACCGGCGCCGATCAGGTTGCCGCCGAAGATCACCGCCCACACTGCGAAGATGATCTTGGACAGGATCGGGCTGCGCCACAGCCCCCTGAGCACACCGCCCAGAATGCCGAGGAACAGCGCGCCGGCACCGGCGAAGACCAGCGTGATCGGGTCGATCAGGTCGAACACCACCATGCCGAGGAGGATCAATAGCGAAAACCCGACCCCCACCAGGATGTAGCCGGTATTGTTCCTGAAATAGACCAGCCGGTTCTCGGTCTCGATGGCCGAGACGAACTGGCCGCGCGTCTCGTTCAGCTTGGGGCCGGTGGTGGTGTTGACCGTCACCTTGCCCTGCGACTTGAAGTAGTCGAACAGCAGCCGCTCGGCTGCCCCGAGATCGTCCGGCGGCGCCTTGCCGGTTACCGTCACACTCAAAGTCTTGCCCGGATTGTCGATCTTCACCAGCCCCTTGACCCCGAGGTCGAAGATCGAGGCGGTAAAGGCGGTCCAGCCGCTCTTTTCCCAACCCATGCCGTCGACATATTCGGCGAGCCCCGGCGAGAACCCCTTGGGGGGATGAAACAGCGGGATGATCGTGCCTTTCTTCGGGTCGCGGCCAACCGCGCTCCAGGCGAGGAGGTTGTAAAGCAGCACCAGGCCGACCGCGATGCCGGGCACCACGATGTCGCGATGGTCGCTCAGCCAGTAGAGCAGCCGGTCTAGTCCCTGCGGCTCGGCGAGAATGCCCTTTTGAAACGACGCCGCCACGCTGACGCCTTCGCCCGAGCTCAGCGGCCGGTTCACCCGGAAGATCGCCGTGTTGTCGGACGTGCGGGTGATGGTGACGGCCTGCTCCATCGAGCCGGGCGCACCGGTATAGCCGACCAGTCGGTCGATCACGGCGCCCTTGGGCAGGGTGATCGAGGCGACGGCCTGGTCGATCGGAAAATTCCAGTAGTTGCCGGTGGCGTTCCAGAACAGCTCGTCGTGGTCGGCAAAGCTGCGACCCATCCGCGTCATGCTGTAGTGGATGGTGTACTTGTGCCGGCCATAGCTCAGCAGCACGTCGGCATCGCCGATACGGATGCGCTTGAAGCCGGCGCCGATATTGTCGAGCGAATAGGGTTCCGCCCGGCCGTCGCGGAGCACAGTCTTCACCGTGAGGTCGGAGCGGAGCCGCGAGTTGTCCGGATTGATCAGGATCAGCGGGATGTCGCGATAGATGCCGCGGCGGATCTCATAGCCCTCGGCATTGACCTCGATGGTCTCGATGACGTCGACCGAGCCATCGGTGTTGAGGGTGACGGCGGATGAGAACGAGGTGATGGCTTCGCGGGCAGCCGCGGGGAGGGCGAAGAGCAGGGTGAGGAGTGCCAGCAGAATTGCTGCAATTGCGGTGGCTAGCTGCCCCCCACCCCTGTCCCCTCCCCGCAAGGGGGAGGGAGACCAGAACACTGGCGTCGCAGTATGCGTCTCCCTCCCCCTTGCGGGGAGGGGACAGGGGTGGGGGTCCACAGCCACCGGGTTCTCCACCTGACGCTCGACGTCAGAACTTCACCGAAGGCACAGCCCGGTCGGCTTCGTTCTCCAGCTCGAAATACTCGGCCTTCTCGAACTTGAAGGCGTTGGCGACGACGTTGGAGGGGAAGCTCTCGACCGCGGTGTTCAGGTTGCGCACCGAGCCATTGTAGTAGCGGCGCGCCAGCTGGATTTCGTCTTCGACGTTCTGCAGCGCGCTCTGGAACTCGAGGAAGGTGGTGTTGGCCTTGAGGTCCGGGTAGGCCTCGGCAATGGCGAGGAGCTTGCCCAGCGCACCCGACAGCGCGCCTTCCAGCGCACTGCGCTCGGCCGGACCGGCATTGGCCCCGGCGGTGGCGGCGGCGCGGGCCTGGGTAACGGCCTCGAGCGTTTCGCGCTCGTGGCCCATATAGCCCTTCACCGTCTCCATCAGGTTAGGGATCAAGTCGGTGCGGCGCTTCAGCTGCACGTCGATGCCCGACCAGCCTTCTTCCTTGAGCTGACGCTTAGACACCAGATCGTTGTAGACGAAGATCGCGTAGCCGATGGCGACGACGACGATCGCCAGAATGATCAACCCAGTCATGGAGCCCTCCGCATGTGATGCTCAAACGCGCTCTCAGGTTCGAAAACGCGGCAAACCAAAGACCCTCAAGTGCCGCAAAGTGGCACCGGACCGTGGGCATCGCAATTGAATTGCGCCGGCTGAATGGGAAATGAACGTGTTTTTGGAAGGGCTTCGCGGCGCGGCCTGAATCTCAAGATGAACTTGAAGCCGGCAAATTCATCAAGTGAACTGGATTCAGGTTACTCGACTTCGCCATCCTGCTTCTCGGCTTCCAACACCGGATCAGCCTTGTGCTTGTTCTTGCGCTTGTAGGCCTTGGGATCCGCCTCGACCTTGGGCTGGAACAGCCCCTCGCGCAACGACTTGGCGGCGGCGTTGCGCGGCGCGGTCTGCTTGCGCGTCAGGGCGACGGTGATTTTCTGGTCCTTGGCCATAGCTGAGATTAGCGCCGCGGGGCCGGCTTGTCAGTGCCGCTTGAAGTACTGCACTTCGCGCTCGTGTTTTTCGGCGGCCTCGCGACTGTCGAAGGTGCCGAGGTTGCGGCGCTTGCCGGTCTTGGGATCGGTCTTTTTGGAATAGAGCCGGTACTCGCCGGACCTGAGTTTGCGGATCATCGGATGTCTCCTTTGGCGGGAGAACGTCGATGTTCGACAGCCGTTCCTGAAGCGCGTCAGCGCTCGGCGAGGCGCGGCATCAGTTCGACGAAGTTGCAGGGCTTGTGCCGGTTGTCGAGCTGGGCCCGCAGGATTCCCTCCCACGCGTCGCGGCAGGCGCCGCGCGAACCGGGGAGGACGAAGACGAAGGTCTCGCCGATCAGCCCGCCGGTGGCGCGCGACTGCAAAGTGGACGTGCCCACCGTGGTCGAGGAATACTGGTGGAACAGCACCGAAAACCCATCCATCCGCTTCTGGAACAGCGGCTCCAGCGCCTCCGGTGTCACGTCGCGGCCCGAAAAGCCGGTGCCGCCGGTGGTGATGATCGCGTCGACGCCATCGTTCACCACCCACTCCATCACCTTGGCGCGGATCTGGTGGATGTCGTCGCGCACTACGGCGCGCTCGAAGCAACTGTGCCCGTCGGCTTCCATCAGCGATTTCAGCAGGGCGCCCGCGGTATCGGTCTCCAGCGTCCGGGTGTCGGACACCGCGAGCACGGCGATCGACAGCGGTATGAACGGCTTGCTCTGGTCGAGCTCCGATTTGAACATGTGGGCTACTCCGGCTTCGGCTTGTCCGACTTGTCGGTATCACCGGGCGCATCGTTTTTCACGTGCCGTTCGACGATCACCGTCGGCTCGATCGGATCGGGCACCAGCAGTTCGGTTTCCTCGGGCTGGGGGGCCGCCGCCGGCGTGGCCGGGCGGGGCGTCGGCTTTTCCTCGCCGCGCGGATCGAGCGTCACGGTGCCGGGCGATACGCCCTTCTCGGCGCTCATGGCGCGGAAACGGACGCGGCCCGAGGCGTCGCGCACCGGGCGGATCTTCATGCGCAGGAACGCCGTAACCGCAAGCGCTCCATGGAAGGTGGCGGTGACGATGAACAGGCCGACCGGCGCGATGGCGTTCATCACCCAGCTGGCGATGATCGGCCCGATGGCGAGCCCGATGCCGAGGATCAGCAGCATGCCGCCGGCGACGCGGCCGAACTCGCCTTCCTTGGCGAAGTCGTTCGCATGCGCCACGGCGATGGCATAAAGCGGGTAGGCGCCGAAGCCGTAGAGCCCGAACAGGATGAACATCAGCACGCCGCTGCTCGGGTTCAGCAGCACGGTGACGAGGCCGATCACTGCCGCAAAACCGCTGAGCCCGACGATCACCAGCCGGCGGTCGATCTTGTCGGAGAGCCGCCCGAACGGCGTCTGCGCCACGGCGCCCACCACTGCGGTGACGGCGAACAGGTAGGCGATGGTCGAGGCATCGAGTTTCTGCTCGAAGCCGTAGACCGGCGCCAGCGTGCCGAAGGTGCCGTTGGCCATGCCGCAGGCAAAGGCCGCGATCACCGCCAGCGGCGAGGTCTTGTAGAGCAGCACCACATCGAGCCGCGCCGACGAGATCGGCCGCGGCTGCGGCGTCGAGGTCAGGGCGCTCGGCAAAAGCGCACAGATGAAGGCAATGGCGCCGACCACGAACGGGATATGGCCGAAAGTGCCGGTCACCGCCATGGCCAGCTGACCGACGGTCGAAGCGGCCATGTTGATGGTGGTATAGACCGAAAAGATCGTGCCGCGGCTGCGATTGTCCGCCACCTCGTTGAGCCAGCTCTCGACGATCATCGCCGCGCCGGCGAAGCAGAAGCCGGAAAAGGCGCGCAGCACGATCCAGCCGATATCCTGAACCCAAAGCAGGTTAAGCAGGATCGTCACGGTGCCGATGGCCGCCATGATCGAGTAGGCGCGAATATGCCCCACTCGCTTGACCAGCAGCGGTACGGTGATCGAACCGGCAACGAACCCCACCGACCAGCCGGTACCGATGAGGCCGAGCGCCGTCAGCGAAAACCCTTCCTCGGCGCCGCGCACCGAGAGCAAGAGGCCCTGCAGGCCGCCTCCGAACATCAGGAGTGCCGAGCCGATGAACAGGGCATAAATCTTGAGGGCGGAGGACATGGCGCTTTCTGCGGGTTCAGGGTCCTGAGGCGCTTGCCTATCAAGTCGGACCAAATTCGGGCAGCACAATCAAGCGCCATCAATATTCTTGGCTGGATAGTCTTAAGTAGGGGTCAAGACCGGGACCGGTCCCCCCGCCTAATCGCGACGCGTTCAGCCGCCATTCACTGCTTTTCGGCGTATCGGTGTGGCCACATCACCTGGTTTAGGAAGGCCGGGGCGTAATGAGAGACGACGAGATGATAACCGCACGACTGCGGCTGGTGCCGCTCACAGCTGAACACCGGCAGGCCTTTCAGCAATCGCGCGAGGCGTTTGCGGCGCTGCTCGGCGTCACTTTGCCGGCGGCCTGGCCGGAGTTTCCCGAAGCGTTCGGTCCCGGCTTCCCCGAGGCGCCGGCGCCGTGGTCGCCGTACCTGTTTCTCCACCGCGACGGGCCGAGGCTGATCGGCAATGGTGGCTATGTCGGCGCTCCCGACGCCGACGGTGTCGTCGAGATTGGCTACGAGATCGGCCCCGAGCACCAGGGACGCGGCTATGCCACCGAGGCCGCCGGCGCGATGGTCGCCACGGCCTTCGAAGCCGGCGCCCGAGCCGTCATTGCCCACTCCCTGGCCGAGACCAACGCCTCGAACGCCGTGCTGCAGAAGCTCGGCATGCGCTTTGACGGGGCGCTCGAGCAGGAGAGGATGCAAATCTGGCGCTGGCGTATCGACCGGCAGGATTGACAGCCACCGCTGATCAATCGTGTGCAGCATATCGCTGAAATCATGTCACTGGCTTCATCGCGCCGACCGGTTGAGAAGGCGGCCCAGACGGCGGGGCGCCACAGACATGAGTTTTCTCCGATGTTCCAGTCCAAAGATAACGACCGCTCCTCGGCTTCCATGCCTGGCGCTTTCTCGAGGCGGCTCGCCATCGCAGCCGGTGTGATCGCGCCGCTTCTGCTAAAGGCGGCAAAGGCCGAAGCGCCGCACGACGCGGTGGTTGCGAGCCTTGTCGACCGATCCGAGCGCCAGGCCCAGCTGTTCAATGCCGGGCGGATGGAGGAGTGGGTCAAGCACGTCCGTCTCGGCGACGATTTCACCCTGATGCAACCCTTTGGCGGCCCGGCCAGCCACGGCTTCGACGCTTCGCCGCAGCACCTGGCCGAGCTTGCGGCCCGCTTCCAGAATGGTGACGCCAGTCTCGAGCTGGTGCAGGCCGTGGCGACCGATGATCTGGTCGTGCTCGCCTATATCGAACGCCAGGATGGCGAGGTTTCCGGCCTGCCCAAACAGGATTGGTCGCTGCGCGTCACTCAGGTGTTCCGGCGCCAGGGCGCCGACTGGCATCTGGTACATCGCCATGCCGATCCACTGGTGCGCTCGATCTCGCTCGCTACCACTGCGGCGCTTGCTGCCGGCCGCGACTTGGCGGTCGAGGGCTGATGATGCGGATCTGGCACTTCTGCTTCATCATAGCCGCCGCGGCGGCGCTGGTCGGCATGAGTCTGGGCATCTTCATGGGGGCCAACGAGGATTTCACCCTCGCCCCCGTGCATGCCCACCTCAACCTGCTCGGCTGGATTTCGATGTTCCTCTACGGCCTTTACTACCGTGGGGGGCAGCATGCGCCCGGTCGCCTGGCCCGGCTGCAGGTCGGGATTGCGGCACTGGGTTTCCCGGGCATGACGGGAGGTCTCGCGATCCTGCTCACCGGCGGCGGCTCGGTCGCCTACGCGCTGGTGATGGCCGGCTCGATCCTGACCATCAGCTCGATGCTGCTGTTCATGGCCGTGCTGCTGCGCGATGCGTATCGCACCCGCCACGCCACTGGCGCCTGACGGCGAATTGCTGACACATGGATGGCCGGTCCACGGGCCGGCTACGTCGTCAATTGACGACATCCTTGTATTTGCAGCCTTTCTTCCGGAAGTCCGACATAGCCCGTTGGGCTGAGGTATAGGCCTCCTGACGCTGCTTGTTGGTTTTGTTCTTGGAGTAGTACGCCTCCATGTTGAGGTCGTAGATCTCGTAGATCGCTTTGCGCAGGGTGGTATTGTCCGTCGTCGATCCCGTATCCGATTTCTGCTCGGAGATCGCTGGCGCCACAAAAGCGAAGCTTGCTACCGCAACGGCAAATAGTACCGTTCTGGTCATGGCGTGATGTCCTTTGCTGCTCTGGGGAACTCCCGCGTACGTCTAGCCCGTGACGGCTGCCGCGAGGCCGGGGCGAGCAATCCTTTAGAATTATCAGTGCAGTCGTCGGGAATACAGCAGTGACATTGGCGTTTCGTTCCGGCAGCGCCAGCAGCGGACCTAGCTGTCGATCGCCTGCTTCAAACTCAGCATGTCGCGCCAGGCCAGCGCCTTGCTGGCGGGGGTGCGCAGCAGATAGGCGGGGTGGAGCGTCGCCAGCGCCCGGGTCTGGTGGCTGTTGATCGTCAGGTCACACCACTGGCCGCGCATCCGAGTGATGCCGTTCTGGGTCTGGAACAGCGACTTGGTGGGCACGTTGCCGAGCGTCACCAGGAATTTTGGCGCCACCAGTTCAACCTGCCGCAGCAGGAACGGCGTGCAGAGCGCCATTTCTTCGGGCGAGGGGTCGCGGTTCCCCGGCGGGCGCCAGGGAACCATGTTGGCGATGTAGACCTTGCTGCGGTCGAGCCCGATCGCAGCCAGCATGCGGTCGAGCAACTGCCCGGCCCGACCGACGAAGGGCTTGCCCTGCAGGTCCTCCTGCTCGCCAGGGCCTTCGCCCACCAGCATGATCTCCGATTCCGGGTTGCCGTCGGCGAACACCAGTTGCGTGGCGCGCTTCTTGAGGAGGCACCCCTCATAGGCGTTCATCACGGCGCGCAATTCGTCGAGCGACTGCGCGCCCGCGGCCAGCGCCGTGGTTTCGGTCGGATCGGAGGTCAGCGAGATGGCGATCGGCGCCGCGGCCGGAGCGGCAGTCGCCGCGACCGGTGCTTCCGGCGCCGGGATCGGCCGGGCGCGGGAGGGGGCGGTGGACGCCGCAAAGCGGTCGACCGGCTCTTCACCGACGGCGAAATCGACCCCGACGGCGCGATACCAGTCGAGCGCCGCCCGGGCTTCGGCGTCATTTAGCGGTCGATTTTCGGACATGGGTTCTGGTATCACAGCCCGCTTTCTCCCGCCATCCGTGAATGGACCTGACCTTGGCCGACGCCGGCAATCGCGAGATCCTCGAGACCGATGTGCTGATCGTCGGGGCCGGTCCTGCGGGCCTCAGCGCCGCCATCCGGCTGAAGCAGGTGGCGCCGCAGCTTGCCGTCACAGTGGTGGAAAAGTCCGCCGAGCTGGGTGGGCACATCATCTCCGGCGCCGTGATGAATCCGGTGGGGCTCGATGCGCTGCTGCCGGGCTGGCGCGACATGGGAGCGCCGGTCGGCCCGGCGATGACGCGCGACACCTTCCACTTCCTCACCGCCACGGCCGATATCGCGCTGCCGCAACTGATGATCCCGCCACAGATGCAGACGCCTGGCGCGGTGATCGTCAGCCTCGGCGATCTGGTGAAGTGGCTGGGCGAGCAGGCGCAGGGGCTCGGCGTCGATATCTTCCCGATGACGGCGGCGGTGGATGTACTGACCGGCGAAGGCGGCCGGATCGAGGGCATCATCACCGGCGATCTCGGCGTCGATCATGCCGGCAACCCGAAATCCACCTACGCCGCCGGCATCGGCCTCAAGGCCAAGTACACCCTGATCGGCGAAGGGGCGCGCGGTTCGCTCGCCAAACACCTGATCGGCCATTTCGGCCTCGCCGCCCGGCATGATCCGCAGCTCTACGGGCTGGGCATCAAGGAAGTATGGGAGATCGCACCGGATCGGCATGAGGCCGGGCGGGTCGATCACTATCTCGGCTTCCCGCTCGACAACGCCACCTCAGGCGGCGGCTTCGCCTACCATGCTGCCGGCAACAAGCTCTACCTCGGTATCGCGGTGCATCTGAGCTACAGCGACCCGACGCTCTCGCCCTTCGGCGAGTTCCAGCGCTTCAAGACCCATCCGGCGATTGCCCGGCTGCTCGAAGGCGGCCGGCGCTTGAGCTACGGCGCGCGGGCGATGACCTCGGGTGGGTTGCAATCCGTCCCCGATCTGGCGTTTCCGGGTGGCGCGCTGATCGGCTGCGCCGCCGGGTTCATGAACGTGCCGGCACTGAAGGCCATCCACAATGCCATCCGCTCGGGCATGGCGACTGCCGATCGGGTCGCTGCGGCGATCGGCGAGGGCAGGGCGTACGATACGCTCGAGGGCCTGAACGAGAGCGTCCTGGCCACCGGCATCGGCGACGAGCTGAAGCGGGTCCGAAACGTCAAACCGTTCTGGTCGCGCTTCGGCACCTATCTCGGTGTGCTGCTGGGTGGCTTCGACATGTGGTGCGAGGCGCTGTTCCGCGTCTCGCCGTTCGGCACGCTGCGCCACGACAAGGCGGATTTTGCCAAGCTGCGGCCGCTCGCCGAGGTGACGCCGCGGCTCTATGCTCGGCCGGATGGCGCGACGACCTATGATCGTGCGGCCTCGGTCTATCTCGCCAATCTCAGCCACGACGAAGACCAGCCCGTGCATCTGAAGCTCGCCGATCCGGACCTGCCGGTGCGCGAGAACCTGCCGCGCTACGGCGAGCCGGCGCCGCTTTATTGCCCGGCGGGGGTCTACGAGCTGGCCGAGGAGGGTGGGGCGCCGGTGTTCCGCATCCACGCCGCCAACTGCGTCCACTGCAAGACCTGCGACATCAAGGATCCCGCCCAGAACATCACCTGGGTACCGCCCGAGGGCGGCTCGGGGCCGAATTACTCGGGCATGTGAGGACAGTCTCATAGGCTGGCGCGGGCCACAGCCACCGGCGTTCCGGGCATCCAACTGACCTTGGAATCCTCACTTCATTGTGCCTGCCTCTTGCGGCGCAGTCGCAAAATCGCCCATGTTTCTTGGGCTAGTCAGCCGCTTCCTGCCTTCTCGGAGATATCGAGCCTCGTGACCCACAAAGCCCGTCTCGCTTCCGGCGTCCTTCTCGCCGTCGCGCTCACCATCGGCGGCGCCGCGGCGCTCGAATCGAGTGCGGCCTTCCCGCTGATGGATCAGAGTGTGACCGGCAGCTATCTGGCCGGCCGGCAGGCGCTTTCCGACCTCAGGACCGAAGACGCCGCGCGCTATTTCCGCGCTGCCGCGGAAGGCGACTGGGACAATCCGATCATCGTCGAGCGGAGCTTCATCGCCTATGCTGCGAACGGGCAGGTGTCGGATGCCTCGCGCGTCGCCAAGCACCTGCTCGAGCTCAGTGCTCCCAACGACCTTGCGAGCCTCGTCATCGGCACCGAGGCGATGAAGCAGCGTCGGTACGCCGCGGCGGCCAAGGAACTCGAGAATGTCGGTGGCGACACTTTCGCCGGCATCACCGGCGGGCTGCTGCGCGCCTGGGCGCTGCTCGGCGACGGCAAAAAGACTGAAGCCAACAACGTGCTCGACGAGATCGGGCAGGGCGGGCTCGAGGACTTTCTGGTCTTCCACCGGGCGCTGATGGCCGATGTCGAGGGGGACAACAAGGCGGCGCTGGAGTTCGCCGCCAAGGCCTATGAAGCCGACCCGTTCGTCGCGCGCATCGTCGAGGCCTATTCGCGCATGCTGGGCAATGCCGGCCGCTTCGATGAAGCCGAGAAGGTGATCGCCAAGTTCGAGTCCGAAGGGCTGGATCATCCGCTGATCGCTGCCGTAAAGGCCAAGATCGATAACAAGCAGCGGCCGGGCGTGTTCGCCGCCGATGTGCAGGCGGGCGCCGCCGAGATGTTCCACTCGGTGGGCGTGGCGCTGGCGCGTGAGGGGAGCCCGGATGTGTCCGCGGTGTTCCTGCAGCTGGGCATGTATCTCGACCCCAAGTCCGACGTCATCGACCTGGTCTATGGCCAGTTGCTGGACGGCGCCGGCCAGCACGATGCGGCCAACGCCATCTACGACAAGCTGCCGGCGGATTCGCCGATGAAGCCGATGGCAGTGGTGCGCGTCGCCGAGAACCTCAGCGCCACTGGCAACCGCGACGAAGCGCTGCGCCGGCTGGGCAATATCGTCGCGACGAACCCCAATGATCTCGAGGCCCTGTCGGTGCTCGGCGACATGCAGCGCGCCGCGCAGAAATATGCCGAGGCCGCCGACACCTATACCAAGGCGCTTGATGTCGCCGGCGGCGATGCCCCGGGCGATTGGCGCTTCTACTACGTGCGCGGCATAGCCTTCGAGCGCGCCAAGCAGTGGGACAAGGCCGAGGTCGATTTCAAGCGCGCGCTCGAGCTGAACCCCGACCAGCCGCAGGTGTTGAACTATCTCGGCTATAGCTGGGTCGATCAGGGGGTGAACCTGATGCCGGCGCTCGACATGATCGAGAAGGCCGTCGCCGCCGCGCCGAACGATGGCTACATCATCGATAGCCTGGGCTGGGCCTTCTTTCGCCTCGGCCGCTTCGATGATGCGGTCAAGCAACTCGAAATGGCGGTGCAGCTGCGCTCGACCGACCCCGAAATCAACGACCATCTCGGCGATGCCTATTGGCGCGCCGGCCGCAAGCTCGAAGCGAAGTTCCAGTGGAACATCGCCGCTGCCGTCGACCAGGAAGGGGCGGTGAAGGAGCGGGTGGCGAAGAAACTCGCCGGCGGCCTCGATGCCGTGGCGCCAGCCCCCGATGCCGGCCCGGTAGCGGAAGGTCAGGCTGCGCCCGCCCAGTAGCATGCTGCAAGGCACTGTCTCCGAGGCGGCTCCCGCCAAGGTCAACCTGGCCTTGCATGTGACCGGCAGGCGCGCCGACGGTTACCACGAGCTCGAGAGCCTGGTGGTGTTCGTCGATGTCGCCGACGAGGTGTCGGCGCATCCGGCCAAGGCCGACCGGCTGCGCGTCACCGGCCCGTTTGCGGCGGCAGCGGGCGGTGGTGATTCCAACCTTGTGATGCGCGCCGTGAAGGCGTTCCGCACCCGCTGGCCGGGCCGCCTGCCGGATGGTCTCGATATCGCACTCACCAAGAACCTGCCGGTCGCGGCGGGGATCGGCGGCGGCTCGGCCGATGCTGCCGCGATGCTCCGCCTGCTGGCCGGCATGGCAGGCGGCGACCTCGAACTCGTCGAGCTCAGTGCGCTGGCGCTGACGCTTGGCGCGGACGTGCCCGTATGCCTCTTGTCGCAACCCTCAGAGGTGCGCGGCGTCGGCGAGATCATCCACCCGCTGCGCAGCTTTCCGGCGACCCACCTGGTGCTGGTCAATCCACTGGTGCCGGTAGTCACCGCCGATGTGTTCCGCCGGCTCGAGCAGCGCAGCAACCCGCCGATGCCCGCCTTGCCGCAGCCGCTGACCCGGCCGGCGCAGCTCGGGCTGTGGCTGGCCGAGACCCGCAACGACCTCGAGCTAGCCGCCATCGGCCTGGTGCCGGCGATCGGCGAACTGCTGCGCCAGATGCGGGTGCTCGATGGTTGCGCGCTGGCCCGCATGTCGGGCTCGGGCGGCACCGTGTTCGGCCTGTTCGGCTCGGCCGCCCAGGCGCACCAGGCCGCGCACGACATGCGGGCAAGATACCCCCAGTTCTGGGTGGCCGCGGCGCCGGTGATCAGCTGAAACGACAACGGCCCCCGAAGGGGCCGCTGCGAAACTTGCTGATCGGAACGGATCAGAAGTGGAAGTTCACGCCGGCCTTTACGGTGTGGGTCGTGAAACCCGTATCCACCGGCAAGGCGCCAAGGAAGTAGTCATAGGTCACGGCGCCGTAGTCAGCGTAGTTGTATTCGAGCTTGGCGGAGACGTTCTCGCTGACCATTGCTTCGGCGCCAACGCCAACAGTCCAGCCAACATGAGTCTCAGTGACATCGTCGATCAGGAACACCTCGCCGGTGCTATTGGCAACGGCCACGCCAGCCGTGGCGTAAAGCAAGACCGCGTCCCACGCATAGCCGAGGCGGCCACGCAGCGAGGCAGTCCAATTGATGGTGCGATTGGCCGGGATGCTCAGATCTTCACCGTAGATGCTGGCCAGTGCCACGTCGCCCTCAATACCGAAGACGACGTTGTCCATCTGCCAGTTGTAACCGCCCTGAACACCGACCGAGAAGCCGTCGAGGTCATACGAGCCGTCCGGCGGCCCGCCACCAGCGATCTCCCAATTGACAGTGCCGGCGCTCCAGCCAATGTTGCCGCCGACATAAGCGCCGGTCCAGTCACCAAGCGCTGCAATCTCCGCCACCGGGGCATCTTCAACAATCAGGTCTGCTGCGTTCGCGACGCCTGCCGCGCTCAACAGTAATACGCTTGAGAATACAATCTTCGTCTTGGTCCACATAGTCGTCTCCCCATTCCGATGTCCCCTGATACGAGGGCGGAATAGCGGAGTCTAATCACATGTGGCGGGACTCAGTGCAAAACGGGGCGAGATGTTGCACGGCGGCCACAATGTTGGCCGCGGTGCCGCAGTGCTGGCGATAAGTACTAGTACGCGCGGGCGACGGTGAACTCGGCGATGTCGCCGAGCAGGGCCTTCATCTCGCCGGGCGGCAGCGGCTTGAGCGCTTCGCGGGCGCGGTGGGCGTGGGTAAACGCCTGCTCGATGGTGCGGCCCAGTGTGTCGTAGCGCTCGAAGATCGCCACCACCTGCTTGAGCTGTGCTTCGCCGGCATCGACAGAGCCCAGCGTCTTGGCGATGATCTCGCGCTCGGCCGGTGTCGCCTGCTGCAGGGCGAGGATCACCGGCAGGGTCATCTTGCCCTCGCGCAGGTCATCGCCGGTATTCTTGCCGAGCGTGCCGGCCTCGCCGCGATAGTCGAGCACGTCGTCGACCAGCTGGAAGGCGAAACCGAGCTCGCGGCCGTAGCGGTGGAGCGCCTCGCGGCCCACGGCGTCGGCGCCACCGGCCATGGCGCCCACTTCGGTCGCCGCTTCAAACAGCTTGGCGGTCTTGGCGCCGATCACTTCGTCATAGTCGGCGGCGCTGGCGCTGAGATCGCGGGTCTTGGCGAGCTGCAGCACTTCGCCCTCGGCGATGATGGTCGCGGCCTCGGCGATCACCTTGAGCGCGGCGATGTTGCCGGTATCGACCATCATCATGAAGGCCTGCCCGAGCAGGAAATCGCCGACCAGGACGCTTGCCTGGTTGCCCCACTTCATGCGTGCGGCGGCGCGACCGCGGCGCATGTCGCTCTCATCGACCACGTCATCGTGGAGCAGCGTGGCATTGTGCATGAACTCGACCGCGGCGGCGAAGTTGACCTCGCTGCCATTGGCCTTGCCGAACAGCATGGCCGCCGCGATCGTCAGCATCGGCCTCAGGCGCTTGCCGCCGGAATCGATCAGGTAACGCGCCACCTCGGGCACCAGCTCGACATGCGAACTGGCCCTTTCGAGGATCATCGCATTGACCCGATCCATGCCCGGCCGGGTCGCGTCGAGCAGCCGGTCGAGCGCGCCGGCGCTGGTCATCGCCTCGTTTGCCGCTGCAGCCGATAGAGCCATGAAATCCCCGGTTTGAGCTACGCATCCGGCACCCTATAGTCGGGCGCCTGCGAACTGTCGCGATGGTGCGATGTCCCTAGACGAAGCCACTGATCTTGTAAAACAACAAACGCTGACGCGCGACGCCTTTTTGGGTGGCCGCCTCACCGTGTCGCAGCCGGAAAAAGGGTTTCGAGCCGGGTTGGACTCGGTGCTGCTCGGGGCCGCTATACGTGCCAATGCGCATAGCCTGCTCGACCTTGGGGCCGGGGCTGGTACTGCGTCACTGGTGGCTATGGCCGACCTGCCGCAGCTCCACGCGACGCTGCTGGAAGCCGATCCGGGGATGGCCGCGCTGGCCGGCCTCAATGCTCACGGCAACGGCATGGCCGAGCGCGCCAGGGTGCTGACGCTCGACCTGACGGCGCCCGGCCGGCTGCGGGCCGCTGCGGGGCTTACCGCCGACCATTTCAGCACCGTCATCGCCAACCCGCCCTTCTTCGATCCAGCGCGAGGCTCCGCGCCGACCCGCGCCCGGGCTGGCGCGCGGCACATGGATGATGCTGCGCTCGACAAATGGGTGAAGACCGCGGCGACCCACGCCGCGCCGGGTGGCGAGGTAATCTTCATCCACGTCGCCGAGGCGCTGCCGCTGCTTTTGGCGGCGTTCACCCAGCGCTTCGGCGCCGTCGCTGTGTTGCCCCTGCTGCCGCGCGAGGGCGAGGCGGCCAGCCGGGTGCTGATCCGTGGCATCAAGGGCTCGCGCGCCCCGTTCGCCTTGCTGGCGGCGCGGGCGATGCACGAAGCCGAGGGGCGCGGCTTCCGGCCGGAGTTCGACGCCATCTTCCGCGGCACCGCGCGCCTCATCTGGTAATCCCGGCGCGGGGCACATACATGTGCCCGGTCAAAAGCGAGGCGTCACATGGGTTTGCGGTCCTGGATCAAGCGCAAGATGGGGCAGACCGGTCCGGTCGTCCCGGTGGTGCGCCTGCATGGCGTGATCGCTGCGGACCAGCGCCCGGGTCGGCTGAACATTGAGACGGTGGCGCCGCTGCTGAAGCGCGCCTTCGCCGTGAAATCCGCCCCTGCGGTTGCCATCATCATCAACTCACCGGGTGGCTCGGCTGTGCAGTCGCGGCTGATCTCCAAGCGCATCCGCGACCTCGCCGACGAGCACCACAAGCCCGTGCTGGTGTTCGTCGAGGACGCGGCGGCATCAGGCGGTTATTTCATTGCCACTGCCGGTGACGAGATCATCGCCGACCCCTCCTCGATCGTCGGCTCGATCGGAGTGATCTTCGCCAGCTTCGGTTTCGTCGAAACCCTGAAGAAGGTGGGCGTCGACCGCCGCGTTCACACCGCCGGCCGCAACAAGTCGACGCTCGATCCGTTCCTGCCCGAGAAACCGGAGGACGTGGAGCGGATCAAGCAGATGGAAAGCGAGATCCACCAGGTCTTCATCGACTGGGTGAAGCAGCGCCGCGGCGAGCGCCTGAAGGCCTCGGACGATCAGCTGTTCACCGGTGAGTTCTGGAGCGGCGTGAAGGGGCTCGAGCTCGGCCTGGTCGATGGCCTCGGCGACCTGCACGAGGTGCTGCAGAGCCGCTTCGGCGACAAGGTCGAGCTGTTGCCGATTGCGCCCAAGCGCGGACTGCTGACGCTGCCGCGAGTGGGTCTTGCGGCGCTGACCGGCGACATCGCCGCCAGCATCGAGGATCGCTCTGTCTGGGCCCGGCTGGGGCTCTAAGCGATGACCGGCACGTTGCTCCGCATCCTGATCTTTGGCGCGATCATCCTGTTGATCCTGTGGGGGATCAGGAAGATCTGGCGGGATTGGACCGGCCAGTTCAAGCAGCTCGATAAGGAGCGCCACGAGCGCGACCTGCGCGAACGCCAGCAACCTGATGTCATCACTTTGAAGCGCGACAAGGACGGCAAGTTCCGGCCGCCCGAGGACGACGGCCGCTAGATTACCGACGACAAGCCCACTGCCGGCCGCTAGCCTTCTCGCGGATTTTGGAGTCGCGAGCATGGTCGGCACATTACTGCGCAGTCGGCGCTCGGAGCATCATGCGCAGGTGACCTCGGTCGAGCTGTTCTTCGACCTCGTCTTTGTCATCGCCGTCACCCAGATTTCCCACGCGCTGGTCGAGCACCTGACCTGGCTTGGTGCGCTCGAAGCCGCGCTCCTGCTGCTAGCGATCTGGTGGGCGTGGATCGACACCGCCTGGATCACCAACTGGCTCGATCCTGAAAAGCCGTTGGTCCGGCTGATGCTCTTCGTGCTGATGGGCATTGGGCTGGTGATGTCGAGCTCGCTGCCTGAGGCGTTCGGCGATCGGGGCCTCGCCTTCGCCATCGCCTTCGCCGTCTTCCAGCTCGGCCGCACCGCTTTCATGCTCTGGGCGGTGCGAGCCCGGCCGACGCTCTATCGCAACTTCATCCGCATCATCATCTGGTACGCCGCCTCCGCCGCGCTGTGGGTAGTCGGTGGACTCGCTGGCGGCGAAGCCCGGCTCATCTGCTGGCTGATCGCCGTGGCACTCGACAGCGTCTCGCCGGCGCTCGGTTTCTGGGTTCCAGGCCTCGGGCGCGCCGATACCCGGGATTGGGACGTCGATGGCGGCCACATGGCGGAGCGCAGCGGGCTGTTCGTGATGATCGCGCTCGGCGAGTCGGTCCTCGTCACCGGCGTTGGCTTCACCCAGCTCGCCTGGACGCCGGACGTCGTACTGGCCATGACCGTGTCGCTGCTGCAGTCGATTGCCATGTGGTGGATCTTCTTCGGCCAGCATGCGGAAGCCGCGAGTGCGGCTATCTCCAACTCGTCCGATCCCGGCCGCGTGGCGCGGCAGGCCTACACCTATGTGCCCATCCTCCTGGTTGCCGGTATCGTCGTCTCGGCCGTCGGCGACGAAATCGTGCTGGCGCACCCGATGGGGCACCTGGAGGCGGCGACCATCCTGGTGCTCATCGGCGGGCCGGCCTTGTTCCTTTTGGGCGCGGCATTGTTCAAACTCGCGGTGTTCGGGCACTGGTCGCTGCCGCGCTTCGGTGGCTTGCTGGCGGTCCTCGCGCTCTACCCGTTCGCCATCGGGCTGTCGCCGCTGCTGCTCTCCTCGCTGACCACTGGTATTGTCGTGCTGGTCGCGGTGTGGGAGGCGGTGGAGCTGGCGCGCCATCCCGAGCGCTATCCCGTGACGACGCGACATCACCCCGAATGAACTGCGGAATTGACCCACTGCGCTGGCCCAACTAGGTTCCGCCCGCCATTCGCACCCCGGAATATAGCCGATGCCCGACGCTTTGCCCGCCCACATGGACCCCAGGAACTCGTTCCAGGGTCTGATCCTGACGCTGCAGCGCTTCTGGGCGGAGCAGGGTTGCGTGATCCTGCAGCCATACGACATGCAGATGGGCGCCGGCACGTTCCACACCGCGACGACACTCAGGGCGCTGGGGCCGAAGCCGTGGAAGGCCGCCTATGTGCAGCCCTCGCGCCGCCCCAAGGATGGACGCTACGGTGAAAACCCCAACCGGCTGCAGCACTACTATCAGTTCCAGGTGATCCTGAAGCCGTCGCCGGACAATATCCAGGAGCTCTATCTGCAGTCGCTGGCCGAGATCGGTCTCGATTCCAGCCTGCACGATATCCGCTTCGTCGAAGACGATTGGGAGAGCCCGACGCTGGGCGCCTGGGGCCTCGGCTGGGAATGCTGGTGCGACGGCATGGAAGTCAGCCAGTTCACCTATTTCCAGCAGGTCGCCGGCTTCGAGACCAAGCCCGTGCCGGGCGAGATCACCTACGGCCTCGAGCGCCTCGCCATGTATGTGCAGGGTGTCGAGAACGTCTACGACCTCAACTTCAATGGCCGCGAAGGCGAGGACAAGGTCACCTACGGCGATATCTTCCTGCAGAACGAGCAGGAGTTCTCGAAATACAATTTCGAGGCCGCCGATACCGAGATGCTGTTCCGGCACTTCAGGGATGCCGAGGAAGAGTGCCGTGCCATCCTGAAGAAGGGCGCCGACGGCAATCGCCAGACCATGGCGGTCCCCGCCTATGAGCAGGTCATCAAGGCTAGCCACAACTTCAACCTGCTGGACGCGCGCGGCGTGATCTCGGTGCAGGAGCGCCAGAGCTACATCCTGCGCATCCGCGAGCTGGCCAAGGAATGCGGCGCCGCCTGGCTGCAGACGGCGGGCGGCGGGGCGGAGTAACGCCACGAACTGTCCGGTCCCGGCGCTTTGGTGATGTCTGATCAGCTGGGGGCACCGAGCTTTCCTCACCCCCAGTGTCACCCCGGCGAAGGCCGGGAGACACCGTGGTTGGGGGAAGGGCAGGGCCCACTCGGATAACAGCCAGACGTGTCTGATCCGCTTTCGAGGTGAAAGTCTGCGATCTGCCTGCGCGAGGACAGGCGCTTTCCCAAGAATGCGTTAGGCCCGTCGTCTGCCTCAGGCCTGTGCCGTCGCCGACGGGATCGCGCGGCCTTCGATATAGTGGCCGTAAAGCGTGGTCAGGATGCTGACGCCGACGATCATTTTCACCCAGCCAGTGGCCAGCGTCCACAGTACGGCGAGGAAGCCGCCGATCGGGCCGGCCATGGCGAAGATGAAGGCCGGGATGTCGATGACCAGCGCCGCAACCGCCGAGAGCACCGCCAGGACGATGATCGGTACGTTGGCGCTGTTGGTTGCCTCCCAGGCCTGCCGCAGGGTGATTGGTTTGCCGATGGCGATCGAGGGCAGGATCGGCGCAAGCCGGTAGCCGATGATCAGCACCGCCGCGAGAGCGAGCAGGCCGGTGAGGAAAACGCCGACCACGTTCAGCAGCGGGATCGCGATGATCCCCACCACGGCCGAGACGATGAACGACAGCACGAAGCCGATCAGGCCGATCAGCAGCGAATAGCCGCCATAGGACAGCAGCCGGCTGCTGTTGAACTCCGGAAACTGCCCGGCAGGCATCTCGTCGAGCAGCACGTAGCGGTGCCAGGCCACCGCCACCCAGACGAACGCCACGATGGCGAGGATGGCTGTGATGAGGCCCAGGAAACCGCCGCTGCCCAGCGCTGCCATGGCCTGCTCGGGTTGCACCGGCGTCGGAAACAGCAGGGCAAAGACCAGCGCCGGGACAGCGTAGATCAGGTAGAGCAGCCCAGTGATCTTCAAGGCATTGCGCCAATCGCCCAGCACCAGGCGGACGGAATGTACAAACAGACTAACGCCCATGAAATGCCCCAATATCTCAATGTTGAATGCCGACCCAGGCGTGAGGCTAGCGCAACAGCAAGAGTCGCGGAAGCTGCGCTCGCGAATAGCTGGGGACTGAGGTTGGCGACGCTACTGGCAGCTCACTTCAAGCCCATCGGCGCCGGTGAAGCGGAACGTGGTCTTGCCGGCGTCGTCGGTGCCGAACACACCGATAAGCTGCATGTCCTTGAGTGGGCCGGAGAGCGGGTTCACGTCGGTCCCGGCGGAGGCAACCTGGCCGCTCGCGCTGTTGCCATCGACATTCTTGAACGAATAGTCGCCTGCCACGAACAGCGTGAGTTCACCGAGGTTGGCGCCATTCTCGCTGACGCACTCATACACGCCCGGCGGTGGAAACTGCGCCAGGGCAGGGGTGGCGAGGAGCAGAAGGGCGGCGGCGGCAAGGAGCGGGCGCATGGCGCGGATTATCGGCGCGGCGGGCGGTGGAGGCAAGGGCGTAGCCTCGGTGATCTCACGGGCGAACGGCACGACCGCGACCCGGTGGTGGGGCCAGAGTCGGCCCCACCACCGTTTGGTGCAGCTCGATGGTGAAACCTAGACCGGCGGCATCAGGCCTTCGGGCTTGCGACGCTTGCCCTTGAACGGCTCCATGCCTTCGTTGGCGAGCTGGTCGGCGCGTTCGTTCATTTCGTCGCCGTTATGGCCTTTGACCCAGTGCCAGTTGATCTTGTGGCGCTGCGTAGCGGCGTCGAGGGCCTGCCACAGTTCGACATTCTTGACCGGCTTCTTGTCTGCGGTGCGCCAGCCGTTCTTCTTCCAGCCGTGGATCCACTTGGTCAGCCCGTCCTTGACGTAGTTGCTGTCGGTGTGGAGCTCGATCTCGCACGGGCGTTTCAGCGCCGTCAGCGCCTCGATGGCAGCGGTCAGTTCCATCTGGTTGTTGGTGGTGAGCGGCGCGCCGCCCTTCAGTTCCTTGACCGTATCGCCGTATTGCAGCACGGCGCCCCAGCCCCCCGGGCCGGGATTGCCCGAGCACGCGCCGTCAGTGTGGATGATGACCGAGTTCATGCGGCCGGCCGGTCGTAGCGATAGAACTCGACATCGGGGTGGTCGTAGCTGTCGCCCGTGTGGGTGTAGACGCCGCCGAGCTTGCGCAGCACCTTCAGCGAGGCCTCGTTGCGCGCGTCCGCCATGCCGAGGAAATGGTCGCGGTCGGTCTCGCGCCAATACCAATCCCTGAGCCCGCTCGCCGCCTCGAGGACGTAGCCATTGCCCCAGAACTCCGGATAGAGCGAGTAGCCGATCTCCGGGATTTCCTCGACCCCGTAGACGCCGAAGCCGCAACGCCCCACCAGCACCCCGTCAGCTTTTCGCGTCACCCTGAGCTTCCCCATCTTCTGTCGCTCGAACAGGGCGATCCAGTGGGCGAGCGCCTGGTCCATCTCCTCGGTCGTCCAGGGCCGGCCATGTCCGGTGAGATAACGCGCCACGGTCGGATCGCCATGCAGGCGGTAGAGATCGTCGATCTGGTCGGTGCGCCAGCCGGAGAGCACCAGCCGGTCGGTTTCGAGAAGCGTCAGGTCGGTCATGCTGCAGGCTGGGCTCGGAGTTCGCGGGGGAGGTTGAAGACGATGCGCTCGCGCTGTTCGCCACTGGCGCTGACCGCGATATCGAAGCGCTGCGCAAAGGCCTCGATCACCTCGTCGACCAGGGTCTCGGGCGCCGAGGCGCCGGCGGTGATGCCGAGCGTCTTGATCCCTGCGAAGCGGCTCCAGTCGATCTTGTCGGCGCGCTCGACCAGCGAGGCATTGGCGCAGCCGACCCGCTGCGCCACTTCGACCAGCCGGACCGAGTTGGACGATTCGGGCGCACCCACCACGATCATCGCGTCGACATGCGGCGCCACCTGCTTCACTGCTTCCTGGCGGTTAGTGGTGGCGTAGCAGATGTCTTCCTTGTGCGGCAGCGCGATCGCCGGGAAGCGGCGGCGCAGCACGTCGACGATCGCCGAGGTGTCATCGACGCTGAGCGTCGTCTGCGTCACATAGGCGAGCTTTTCCGGATCGCGCGGCACAAAGGTTTCGGCTTCCTCGACCGTCTGGATCAGGGTGATGGCGCCATCGACCAGCTGGCCCATGGTGCCGATCACTTCGACATGCCCGGCATGGCCGATCAGCACGATCTCGCGGCCCTCATTGTGATGCCGGTTGGCCTCGATATGGACCTTCGACACCAGTGGGCACGTCGCATCGAGGAAAAACATGTTGCGCGCCTTGGCGCCGGCGGGAACCGACTTCGGCACGCCATGCGCCGAAAACACCACCGGAGCGCCGGTATCGGGGATCTCGTCGAGCTCTTCGACGAACACCGCGCCCTTCTGCTTCAGCCCGTCGACCACGTATTTGTTGTGCACGATCGCATGGCGCACATAGACCGGCGCGCCATAGCGCTCCAGCGCCAGCTCGACGATCTGAATGGCGCGATCGACGCCGGCGCAGAATCCGCGCGGCGCACATAGCGTAATGTCCAAGTGCGGCCTTGTTTGCATAGGAGAGCAGATGCGTTCAATGACCGGGCAAGTCAAGCTGTGAGCGCCGCGACCAAAGCGTGCGGCACGCGATCCCAAGCGGGGTCTGAAGTGTGCAGTTGCGGTGCAACGGCCTGAACGGCAATATGTTTCGCTAAAGTTGGTCGGAAGGTGTCCAGGTGACCCTCGCAATGGAAATGTTCGCAATCGCGCCCGCCACGGGCAAGGCGAACCTTTCCGCCATCCAGGATGGGTTGTTGGTCGGCAAGGCGCTGTGGCTGAGCCGCGCCGCCAATGCCGGGCTACCCGTCGCCCCAACCATTGTGATCAGCCGCGCCGCCTGGAATGCGCTCCAGGAAGAGCGCAAGGCGCATGATGACCGGCTGCGGGTCCACTGGGTGGCGACGCTGTTCCGGCTGGTTGGTCGCAACGGGCGCCCGCCGGCCCTGGTGGTGCGCACCTCGAGCGCCGCGCATAGCGCCGGGCTGATGCCGGCCCGGCCCGGGCTGAGCCCCCCTGCCAACGAGGCTGAGTCGGTCGATCCGGCTCGGCCGCTGGCGCGGGCGATCTCCGACGCGTTTGCCTCCTACGCCAGCTTCGATCCGCGGCCGGAGCGCCAGATTGTCATCATCCAGGCGATGGCCGATGGCGATGTCCGGCAGTTCCTGACCCGCGACGCCCAGACTGGCGCGCTCGGTCCGGCGCCGGTGAACGGCACGCCATTCGGCCCGCTGCCGGCTTCGGCCACCGCCTTCGTCGATCTGCTCGATGCGGCGGCCGGCCAGCATCTGAGCTGTCTCGTCTCCGTCGAGGGTGACACCATCCGTCTGCTCTCGGCCCGCGCCGCGCCGGCTTCGGCGGCCGCCGAACTGGAGGCCGCCGTTGATCGCGTGGCGCGCGGACGCTGGACGCAGCGCGAGGCGGTGACCCATATCGATCCGGCCCGCCTGCAGCAGATGCTGCACCCGCGGCTGCGCTCGCCGGAAAGCGCCACCGTGCTCGCCAATGGCCTCGGCGTCTCGCCGGGCGCGGCCAGCGGCGTCATCGTCTTCAACTCCGAAGACGCGGCGCGCATGAAGGCGCGGGGGCGTCACTGCATCCTCGTCGTCACCGAAACCGGCCCCACCGACATCGAGGGGATGAAGGCGGCAACCGGCATCCTGACGGCGCGTGGTGGCATGACCAGCCATGCCGGCGTCGTGGCTCGCATCACCGGCAAACCCTGTGTCGCCGGGGTGCGGACGCTCAGCGTCAACCTCGCCGAGCTGACCTGCCGGATCGGCTCGCGGGAGTTCCGGCAGGGCGATCGCATCACCATCGATGGCACCGACGGCTCGGTCTATCTCGGTGCGCTGCCGCTGGCCCAGCCGCATATCGGCGGCGCCATGGGCAAGCTCCTCGGCTGGTCGGACGCCTCGCGCCGGATCAAGGTGCGGGCCAACGCCGAGACGGTCGAGGCGGTGAACACCGCGCTGAGTTTTGGGGCAGAGGGTATCGGGCTGGCCCGTTCCGAGCACATGTTCTTCTCGCGCGAGCGCCTCGTGGCGCTGCGCCGGCTGATCCTCTCGGAGGATGCCGACGATCGCGCCAAGGCGCTGACCGGGCTCGTCGACTTCCAGACCGAGGACTATTCGGCGATCTTCATGGCGATGAAGGGCCGGCCGGTGACGGTGCGGCTGTTCGATCCGCCGCTGCACGAGTTCCTGCCGCGCACCGACGAGGACATCGACGAGACGGCTCAGTCGCTAGGTCTCGAGGTCCGGGCGCTGAAGCTGCGGCTCGACCGCATCGCCGAGATCAATCCGATGCTGGGCCATCGCGGCGTGCGGCTCGCCATCACCTATCCCGAGATCCTAAAGATGCAGATCGAGGCGCTGTGCGCCGGGGTGCGGGCGGCGTCCGCGAGGCAATCGGAACCGGTGACGCTCGAAGTGATGGTGCCGTTCGTCTCGACGGTCTCAGAGGTGGTGGAGGTCAAGCGCCAGACCTATGCCATCGTCGAGCAGGCTGGCCTGCCGCCGGCAGCGCGGGAACGCTTCGCTTTCGGCACGATGATCGAGCTGCCGCGCGCCGCGCTGCGGGCCGGGGATATCGCCGAACATGTCGACTTCTTCTCGTTCGGCACCAACGACCTGACCCAGACCACCTATGGCATCAGCCGCGACGATGCCCCGGCTTTCCTCTCGGCCTACCAGCGCAAGGGGCTTTACGACCTCGATCCGTTCGTGACGCTCGATCAGAAGGGCGTCGGCGAGATGATCACCATGGCGATCGATCGCGGCAAGCGGGCCAACCCGAACTTGAAGATCGGCATCTGCGGCGAGCATGCCGGCGACCCCGCCTCGCTGTGGTTCTTCTCGCGGCTGGACGTCGATTACGTCAGCTGCTCGCCCTATCGGGTGCCGGTGGCGCGACTGACTTTGGCGCAGTGACGGGCGGCATTTAAGTCAACCTGGCTGCCCCATTTCGCCTGCATATGGCCCAGCCTAGGCCATCTCAGGCCCGTCCTGACGCCAAATTTCCCCTGTTTACGGTCGGCTAACCCTAAACCCGCATTATCGCGAAAGCCGGCATTTGCGTCACAGTTTATCTAGATTGCCGGCGCGTCGTTTGTTGCGTTCGCGTGGATAGTAAAGCGTTCTGATGGCCCAGTACCGGACCACCCCGACGCGTCGGGCTCGCAATGAGCTCGCCGTGCTCAAGACATGCGCAGGTTTCGCGCTCGCAGTTTTCGCCGTCGCCGGCTTGACCGGCGCTGCACACGCCCCCGATGGCGGGTCGCTTTCGGCATACGAGGCCAGCTTAACGCGGCCGACCCTCAGTCGTTCCGGCACCGATGTGATCATCACCGGTTCGATCGACAACATCTTCCTGTCGCAGAGCTTCGTCGGCGCCAACCGCGCCATCAAGCAGGATCGCGCCCGCCCCACCGTGGAGCTGGCCGAACTGACCGCCAGCTTTGCCGATATCCGCGCCAAAATCGCCGCCGCCCGCAACCCCAAGGGGGTTACGCCGGAGACAGTTGAGACAGCGAAGGCGGACCTCTCGGACCTGACCAAGAGCGACACCAAGCTGCCCAAGGATATGCCGGTCGCCGTCGCCGCACTGAACCCCGCCTGGACCTCGCCGGCGCTCGACGCCATCGAGGGGCTTGCCGGTACCGGCAGCGATGTGCCGATGCCGCACACCATGTCGCAGAAGCTCGCCTATGCGCGCGCCGACTTGCCGGCAACGGTGTTCGACGGTTCGGTGTTGAACAAGTCGGGCAAGAAGGTTTCCGACAAGGAAGTCTGGTGCATGGCCACGGCCATCTATTTCGAATCCCGCGGCGAGAGCTATCGCGGCCAGGTGGCGGTGGGGCAGGTGGTGATGAACCGCGTCGCCCATAAGCTCTACCCCGACACCATCTGCGGCGTGGTGTTCCAGAACCAGAGTAAGCGCAACGCCTGCCAGTTCTCCTTCGCCTGCGACGGCATCCCGGAAAAGATCAACGACGACAAGTCGTGGAAGCAGGCCATGGCCATCGCCAAGGACGTGATCTCGGGCAAGGAATACCTGACCGAGGTCGGCTACTCGACCCACTACCACGCCACCTACGTCTACCCGCACTGGGCGCCGCGCATGAAGAAGAACGTGAAGATCGGCATGCACGTCTTCTACCAGTTCAAGCGTGGCTGGAAGTTCGGCTGATAAGGGGCTGGCACGGGATCGAATTCGCTCGATCGACGTCGCACGTTCCTTCTCCGCGAGGTGGGTTAGGAATAGGGTCGAGTTCTGGCCCTGGAAGGTTACCCAAACTCGGTGTCATCCCAGCGAAAGCTGGGACCCAACTCGCCGCAGCACAAGTGGGTAGATGGGTCCCAGCTTTCGCTGGGATGACATCGGTGTGTGAGGCGATCGCAGTGGATCAACGCGACCACCGTTCGCCACGATCATCGTCTGTCGATCCCGCGGTTTAGCTCAAAGACGAAGACCCAGGCTCGATGTCATCCCCGCGAAAACGGGGATCTCCGTTTGCCGCACTCTCCGCAAACAGAGCTTCCCGCTTTCGCGGGAATGACCCGGCGCAGGGGGCACACGAGGCGAGTAGAGGGCGATCTCAGAACGTCGCCATCTTCCGCTTCACCTTGTCGATGAACCCCTTCAACCCAGCCTCGGTCTGATTGTTCATGTCATAGAGCGCCAGGTAGGTCGGCGGCATCAGGGTGCCGAAGGTGGCCCAGGCCCAGCGCATGGCGAGGCGGCGCGGCGGGTCGCCCATGATCATGGTGCGGAAGCGATCGCCGCCATAGGTGGTGACATAGGCGACCTTCCGGATGTTCTTCATCCCCGGGATCAGCTTGCCCTTGTCCGGCGCGTCGCCGCCTTCCAGCACGAAAGCCACGCCCGGCAGGAAGATCCGGTCGAAAAAGCCCTTGAGGATCGCCGGATAGCCGTAGTTCCACACCGGGTGGACGAAGACGATCTTGTCGGCGGCGCGCAGCCGATCGACATAGGGCTTGATGATTGGCGTCAGGTTGCCCGGCACATCGTGATACTCGAGCCGTTCGGCGCGGCTCATCGCGGCCTGGAAATCCTCTTCGTAGAGATTGAGCGCATCGACCTCGTCGCCCTTGGCCCGGAGGGACTCGCAGACCGCGTGGAACAGCGCGCGGTTGTAGCTGGTTTCGACCGGGTGGGCGTGGACGACGAGGACCTTCATTCAGCCGCGCCGCCGAGTGTGTAAAGGCCGGTGAACAGCCAGGTGCGGCCGGATTCGAAATCGAAATCCGGATCGTCCCAGGCGATCATCTTGCCGGGGTTCAGGATGCCCTTGGGGTCGGCTTCCTTCTTGAACTGCAGCTGCGCCCGGTCGGTGCGCTTCATGCCGCCTTCTTCGAGGGTATAGCGGTGCGGGTTGAAGACGAGGCAGCCATTCTCCTCGTGCAGCCGGATGATCTCCTCGAGCCGCTCCTCCGAGCTGTAGCGGACGATCGGCAGGCCGGAGAACACCACGCGGCCGTCGAAGCGGGTCATCTCGATATGCATCGGCAGCTCGTCGCCGAACGTGTCCACCGCCCACTTTACATGTGCGAGGTCGGGGTACTGGGTCTGGAGGTACGTGATGGTCGGATCGATCTTCAGCCCGCGCAGCGTGGTGTGGTTCCAGGCCAGCTCGTAGATCGGCGGCAGCTTGGCCTTCTCCTCGGGCGTCAGCGTGTCGGCGCGATAGAGCAGGTCGCCTTCATGGAAGGCGACGAAGTCGACCAGTGCGGGCACTGCGGCCGGGGCAGCCATCAGCAGCACCACCGATTGCTCGCGGCTGCGGATATAGGGGCGGTGGCGGTTGAAATAGTCGTGCGCCACCGGCGCTGCGACCGGCGAGATTTCCTTGCACAGCAGGCCATCCTGCAGCGCCACCTGCTCGGCAAAGGCGCAGGCATCGATGATCGAATCGAAGCCGACCATCATGTCGACCCAGTCGTAATGCGCGGTCAGCGGCATCTCGGCTTCGACGATGATGCCGTTAGTGCCGTAGGCGTGCGCCACCTTGAGGATGTCGGGGCCGCGCAGATCGAGGATGCGCGGCTCGGCCTCGCAGGTGACGACCTTCAGGCCCAGGATGTTGCCGAAATTGCGCAGGCCGCCCCAGCGGATCGAGCCAACGCCGCCCGAACCGCCGGCGATGAAGCCGCCGAGCGAGGCCATGCGATAGGTCGAGGGATGGAAGCGCAGCTCGCCGCTGACCGCGTGGATGGTTTGCTCGTCGAGCTGCTCGAGGATGACGCCAGCTTCGGCGCGCACCCGGTCCTGCTCGATCTTGATCACCTTGTTGAGGTTCATCAGGTTGAGCATGGCGCCACCCGAGAGCGGCATCGCCTGGCCGTAATTGCCGGTGCCGGCGCCGCGCGGGGTCACCGGCACGTCGTATTTGAAGGCCTCGCGCAGCACGGTGACCACTTCGTCGACTGACCGCGGCGAGACCACGATCTCGGCGGTGACCCCTTCGAGCTGCTGCTTCAGGCGCGGCGAATACCAGTAATGGTCGCGGCTCTTCTGCTGCACGATGCGCGGGTTGTCTTCGACCGGAATGTCGCCGAGAGCGGCGCGAAAGCCAGAAATGTCCATCAGTTACTCCATCAGGTCGTCGAGTTCGCGATAATCGGGAAGGCTCGGATCGATCGCCTTGCCGGTGCGCAGCACGATGCGGTCATGTTGCGGGCGGGCGTTGAGCTCGGTCCAGCTGCGGGCCCGGAACAGAACCAGATCGGCCGGCGCGCCGACTTCGATCACCGCCTTGTAGGTAAAGCCGGCATGCGCCGCCGGGGCCGAACCGACGGCGCGCACCCAGTCCCAGGCCTGGTCTTGCGGGTGATCGAACTGCAGGATCCGCGCCCCCTCGCGCAGCACCTCGACGCCGTCGAGGTCGCCATAGGCATAGAACGGGTCGCGGGTATTGTCCGAGGCGATGGCGACGACCGCGCCGGCCGCCTTGAATTCGTTGAGCAGCGTGGCTCCGCGGCGGATCGGGGTGCGCACGGTACCGTTCGTGTTGACCCGGTCCTGCAGGTAAATGTTGCACATCGGCAGCGAGACGATGGCGATGCCGGCCTCGACCGCCTTGTCGATGGTCAGCCGCTGGGTGCGCTCGTCCTGCACGGTGAGGACGCAGCAATGGCCGGCCATCACCTTGCCGGTAAAGCCGGTTTCCAGCACCGCCTCGGCGAGATGCAGCAAGGCGTGCGCCGTCGGGTCGCCCGTTTCATCGGTATGGAGATCGAGATCGAGGCCAAGCTCGCCGGCCTTCTCGACCACCCGCAGCATGGCTTCCTTGGAGCGGGCATATTCGGCGACCGAGCCGCCGAGAATGCCACCCGAAGCTTTCACCTGCTGCGCCACCGCATCGAGCTCGTCCGGGTTCACCAGCGTGTCCGGCCCGACGATCGACACAGCCTGCAATTCGATACGGCCAGCCCAGCGCGTCCGCATCTGTTCGAACAGCGACCAGCTGATCTCGTGCTGCGGCGGCGCGCTGTCGAGATGCGTGCGGATCGCCGCGGTGCCATGTGCATAGGCACAGCGCAGCGCGAAATCGAAGCGGCGCTCGACATCGGCGGCGGCCCAGTTGCGCTCGCGATCGGCGCCGACGGCGAGCAGCGCCCCGAGCCAGGTCCCGTCAGGGTTCGGTTTGCGCGGCCAGATGTGGCCTTTGTCGAGATGGGTGTGGATATCGACGAAGGCCGGCAGGATCAGCCCGGCATCGAGATCGTAGCTCGGGCCGTCGATGGGCGTCGAGCCGGCCGGACGAATGGAGACGATGCGGCCATCGGCGATCTCGATGTCGACACTCTCCACCTCGCCGCTACCGACCTTGCCGCGCGCCGCGCTCGGGATCCGGGCGTTGCGTAGCGTTACAGTACCGGTCGACAGGGCAGGGGTGCCGTGCAAGCTCAATTCTCCCGCTTCAACGCGCTCTCGTGCCAGCGGTGGAGCAGCAGCCAGGAGATCAGGCTGGTGAGGGCGAAGATGGCGACGCCCGTGATCATCAGCAGCACCAGCGCAGCGTAGAGGCGCGGATAGTTTAGGCGGTAGCCCGATTCCAGCAGGCGGAAGGCGAGGCCCGAACCGCGACCAGCCGAGCCTACTGCGAACTCTGCGACCACCGCCGCAATCAATGACAGCCCGCCGCCGATGCGCAGGGCTGCCGCGAAATAGGGCAGGGACGAGGGGAGCTTGAGGTAGATAAGCGTCTGCCAGCGGCTGGCGCCGTTGAGCTCGAACAGGTTGAGCAGGTTGTGATCGACGCTCTTCAGCCCCGCCACCATGTTGGAGAGGATCGGGAAGAACGCGACGATGAACGCGCAGGTCAAAAGAACCGTCTGCGGGTCCTTGATGTAGATGATCAGCAGCGGCGCGATGGCGATCATCGGCGTCACCTGCAGGATCACCGCGAACGGGAAGATCGCCAGTTCGATCCATTTGGACTGGACAAGGATGATCGCGAGCCCAACCCCGCCGATGAGCGCCAGAGCGAGCGCCAGCAGCGTAACTCTCAGCGTGACCAGCAGCGACGGATAGAGCGTCGGCCAGTCGGTAAAGAGCGTGGTCACGACGGTGAGCGGCGCCGGCATGATGTAATGCGGCACGTTGTTGACGGTGATGTGGAGCTGCCAGAGCCCGATCGCCAGCGCCACCATGGCAACTGGGATGACGACGCGCAGGATGCGCTCGGTCATGCTGGTCCGGCTGGCAACGATGGCGACGGCGCTGTCGGTGCCGGCTTCAGAGGATTTGATTGCGGTTGCAGCGTCGCTCATTTGCCGGCCGCTCCGATCTCGATGGCTTCCTGCAGGGCGCGCGACACCGTGTCGGTGGTGGCGCGGTACTCCTCTGAGGTGCGGTAGTGGGAGTCGCGCGTCAGCGAGGTCTTGATCGGCAGGTCGGAATAGACCTGACCGGGGCGGGCGCGCATGACGACGATGCGGTTGGAGAGGAATGCGCTCTCGAACACCGAGTGGGTGACGAAGATCACCGTGATGCCGCTGTCGCGCCAGAGGCGCAGCACATCGTCATTGAGCTTCTGCCGGGTGATTTCATCGAGCGCCGCGAAGGGCTCGTCCATCAAGAGGAGCTTGGGTTTGGTGACCAGAGCACGAGCGATCGAGACGCGCATCTTCATGCCGCCGGACAGTTCGCGCGGATAGGCTTTGTGGAAATCGGCGAGGCCGACCGAAGTCAGCACTTCCATGATGCGCGGGCGCGCCTCTGATTTCGATACGCCGTTGAGGCGCAGCGGCAGGTAGACGTTGCTGAACACCGTAGCCCACGGCATCAGCGTCGGTTCCTGGAACACAAAGCCGATATCGCCCTTGGGCTTTCCGCGGCTGTCGAGCTGGCTTGATGGCCAGTCGATGCTGCCGGTGGAGGGCTCGCCGAGGCCGGCGATGATGCGGAGCGCCGTCGATTTGCCGCAGCCCGAGGGGCCCAGCAGCGACAGGAACTCGCCGCGCTGCACATTCAGCGTCATGTCCTTGAGGGCAAGAGTGCCATTCGAGAACAGTTTCGAGACATTGCGCATCGAGACCAGGACGCGGCCCGGAGCGGTGTCGGTGGCCGGCGCAGCGGCGAGAGTGGTGTCAGTCAATGAAAGCACGCCCAGGTTAGGGTCGGAACGGCGCCGGCGGAATCGCCGACGCCGATGGCTCGAATAGCCGTGTTATTTCACGAGGTCTACGCCGAGGCCCTGGCAAACCAGCTCGGTCGTGAAAGCTTGTGTATAGTCGATGCCGGCTTCGTAGAGGCCAACCTTCACGCCCTCGTCGTAGTAGGCCTTCCAGCGGGCGTCGGTCATGCAGCCGATGCCCTTGGTCTCAGCGTCGCCCGAGATCACGATGCCGTATTCCTTCATCTTGGCGATGGAATAGGCGATCTGCTCGTCGGTCATCTCAGGATTGTCGGCCTTGATCAGGGCGTTGCCGGCAGCGTTGTCACCGTAGAGGTAATTGTACCAGCCGATGATCGAGGCCTCGACGAAGCGCTTGGCGACGTCCTTGTTGGCGTCGAACCAGGGCTTCATGGTCTCGATGGTGGTCGAATAGGGAGCGTAGCCCTGGTCGGCCAGCAGCCACACATCCGGCGCGAAACCGGCTTCCTTCTCGATCGAGTATGGCTCTGAGGTCAGGTAGCCCTGCTGGATGGCGCCTTCGTCGGCGAGGAACGAGGCCGGGTTGAACTGGTACGGCTCATACTTTTCCTCGACGAACTCCGGCCAGGTCGCCTTCATCCACAGGAAGTAGGACGACAGCGCGTCGGCGGCGAGGATGTACTTGCTGGCGCCGGCCAGCTCCGGGAACGTCTTGTACTTGCCCGGGTGCGAAATCAGGATCTGCGGATCCTTCTGGAAGATCGCGGCCAGCGTGACCGTCGGGATGCCTTCCTTGACGCTGTTGATCGCGGTGGTGGTGCCGCCCATGTAGAACTGGATCTGCCCGGCGACCAGCTGCGGGCGCATCGGCGCCTGCGGGCCGCCCTGCGCGATGGTGACATCGAGGCCGTATTTGGCATAGGTGCCATCAGCCACGGCCTGGTAGTAGCCGCCGTGCTCCGCCTGGGCTAGCCAGTTGGTGCCGAAGGTTACCTTGTCCTGCGCCATGGCGCCGCCCATGCCCAATGCCAGCGTTACCACGCCAGCGGAAATGAGCTTGGTGAAGTCGATCATCGTTAGTCTCCCTGTTAAGGTATCCGCCGGGGCTTGTCCCCCGCCCGGCCGTTAGGCAAACTTCCGTGCCCGAGGGCACACAGAGCATTCATTCCGCGCCGGATTGCAAAAGAAAAGCCCAAAATTGCGCCATTCAGCGAAGTGCCGCTGGAATAGGCAATACGGTTCAGAATGGGGCTTACATTCGCTGTCGTTTGACGCTTAGCTGAGCATACACATCGGGGGTCCTGTGCATAAGCCGCTTTCGCCTTCATCGATTCACCCCGCGTTCTCGCAATACAGCCTCGGCATCGAGGTCAGTTCGCGCTCGCGCTACGTGTTCTGTTCCGGCCAGATCGGCATCACGGCCGACGGAACGATTCCCCCCGATTGTGCCGGCCAGACCCGCGTCTGCTTCGACAATATCGCTGCCGTGCTGGCCGAGGCCGGCATGGGATTCGGCGACGTGGTGAAGCTTAATGCCTTCGTCACCGGCCGCGAGCATCTCGCCGAATACATGAAGGTGCGCAACGAGCTGTTCCCCGAGCCATTCCCGGCCTCGACGCTGATGATCGTCAGCGGCTTCGCCCGACCCGAGTTCGTCGTCGAGATCGAGGCGATTGCTGCGATCCCCAGCTGACCTTGGAGCATCTTCGTCGTTTCTCTGAAACGGCGAAGATGCTCCAAGGTTTTGATTTGTCACACTTTTCGAACCGGAAAAGTCTGCAACTCTCCCGAAAGTGCTCTGCGAAAGACTTGAGATGACCTACCGCAAGATCTGGTGGAATGACTTTTCCGCCTTCGAATTCCATGGCATCGACCCCAACAAAACCATCGCAGTGTTCCCCACTGCCGCAGTCGAACAGCATGGGCCGCATCTGCCGGTTGGCACCGACACCATCATCAACCAGGGGCACCTCGATCTCCTGGTCGAGCGCGCACCCCATGATCTCGACATCCGTATCCTGCCGGTGCAGGCGATCGGCAAATCCAACGAGCACATCTGGCAGACCGGGACGCTGAGCCACACCGCGACCAACCTGATCGATGCCTGGACGCAGATCGGGCTCGAGATCGCCCGTGCTGGCGTCAAGAAGGTGGTCTTCGTCAACTCGCATGGCGGGAACGTCTCGATCCTCGACATCGTGGCGCGCGAACTCCGGGTGCGCGCCGGCATGTTGGCGGTGAAGACCGGCTGGAGCCAGTACTGGCCCAAGGACATCTATTCCGACATCGAGAACCGCCACGGCATCCACGGCGGCGACAGCGAAACCTCCGTGGTGATGCACCTCAGGCCCGAGCTGGTGAACCGCGACAAGCTGCAGGATTACCCCTCGGTCGCGGCGCGCGACGAGCAGGCCTACAAATACATGCGGCCCACGGGAGCAACGAGCTACGCCTGGATCGCCAGCGATATCAACCCGCTCGGCGCGGCCGGCGACGCGCACCTGGCGACGCCCGACAAGGGGCGGATCACCGTCGAGACGGCAGTCGGCAGTTTCATCGAGCTGCTGCGCGAGGTGGAGCGCTACCCGCTGCCGGGGACGCGGGGGTAGTATCGCCCACAAGAGGTCTCCCGAATGTCCTTCTATCGACTGGGTTTCGACCACACTATCCAGCCGCAGTGGTTCTTGTCTGAGCCGACCGATGAGGCTGGCCAAGCGATCGATCCCAGGGCATTAACGGAGGGGCAATCCTACATAGGACCGAGGCCGCGTAAGCTCACGGTTCTGCAGCAGGGGTTGGAGTTGGACTTCAGTTTCGGGCCATTCGACATGCCCGTCGTACGATGCAGAATTGGTGACGCACTGGAAGAGCTGTGCGGTCCGAGCATCGAGCGCTTTCCAGTTCACATAGCCGGTGTGCCTGGGTTCGAGGTGCTGAACGTTACGAGTGCGCTAGATTGCTTCGACTATGCAAACTCCGTCTACACCTTGTGGCCAGAAGGCGGTGATCGACCCGAAAAGGTGGGCGAGCTGCGAATGGTGCTAGAGTTGCGCATCGATCCAGAACGCGTTGGGAATGCTCACCTGTTCAGAGTTGACGGTTGGCCGATTGCGCTGATCGCGTCCTCCTTCTTGAAGGAAGTGCTTGAAGGGACCGCGACCGGCCTGACCTTTACGCCGGTGTAGCTACTATCGCCGTCCCATTGCATGGCACTGCGGCACCCGCTAATCCCTGTAGATGCATCACTTTCAGACCCAGTCCGATACTCTTTCACTCGACGGCAAGCCCATGAGTTTTGCGAGTCTGGCGCGGGTCGGCGCACGAGCGGTTTCGCTCGCGGCCGACGCCGCCGCGATGGCGCGGGTCGATGTCGCCCGCAAGGTGGTCGAGGACAAGATCGCGCGCGGCGAGCCGGTGTATGGCGCCAATACCGGCGTCGGCGCCATGAAGGATGTCGAGTGGTCGCCCGAGGAGCTCGAAACGTTCAACCTCGGGCTGGTGCGGGCGCATCATTTCGGCACTGGCGCGCCGTTCCCCAGTTCGGTGGTGCGGAGCGCCATGGCGATCCGCGTCAATACCGCATTGACCGGCCGCGTCGGTTGTTCGCGCGCGCTGGTCGACGCCTACCTGGCGCTGCTCGATAAGGACGTGGTGCCGGTGGTGCGGCGTACCGGCTCGATCGGCACCGCCGATATCGGGTTGATGGGCCAGATCGGCGCCGTACTGACCGGCGTCGGCGAGGCGGTGTACCAGAACCGGCGCATGTCGGCCGAAGCGGCGCTGGCCGAAGCGGGGCTCGTGCCCTGCCGCATGGCGCCGCGCGACAGCCTCGCATCGATCAGCGTCAACGCCGTGGGCTTTGCCGCCGCCGCCGAGGCGGTGCGCTCGGCCGCTTCGGCGATGCGCATGCTGCTCGCCACCGGCCTCACCACTGCCGGTGCGCTCGGCGCATCGCGCGACCCGTGGAAGGCCGTGGCGCATGTGGGGACCGAGCGCGAGGCCGAGATCGGCGCCTGGCTCTATCACAACGCCATGGGCTGGGACTGGCCGAACGCCACGCATGTGCAGGACCCGCTGTCGCTGCGCATGATGGCGCAGGTGTTCGGCTCTGGCTTCGATACTCTGCTGGTCGCCGGCCGCACCGTGCTCGCCGCCACCGGCCGCACCGATGACAACCCGGTAGTGGTCGACGGACAGGTGCTGACCTCAGGCGGCTCCCTGCCGCTCGACGTGACCATCTACCTGCAGACGGCGCAGCTGGCGCTGGCGCATGCGGCGCGCAACTCGTTCAACCGTTGCGTGCTGCTGTCGAACGGCGCCCGGCGCGATCTGCCGATCAACCTGGTGCCGCGCGGCGCCATCGCCACCGGCTTTGGCCCGATCATCAAGCTGGCGGGCGAACTCTTCGCGCGCGCCCTGTCGATGGCGATGCCGGTCTCGGCGCAATCGCTGGTTGTCGCCGCCGGGCTCGAGGACGAGGTGTCGTTCCTGCCGCTGGTGGTCGAGCGATTCGAGCGGCAGGTGCGGGCGCTGAAGCGTCTGGCGGCCCTAGAGGGCCTGCTCGCCGCGCAGGCGATGGACATTCACGGCGACCGTCCGAGCGGTGTGCCCGCGATGATCTACGACAAGGTCAGGCAGCACGCCGCCTTCTACGTGGTGGACCGGCCACTTTCTGCGGAAGTCGAAATCATTGAAAGCGATCTGGGTTCGGAACAGAGCATGGCGGAACTGATTTCCCACGCGCCCATTCCTGCACTGGACGAGTTTTTCGCGCTGGGCCCCGTCGCGTAGCATGCCGGAGTATGACTTTTCCTTGGCGCCCGTATAGGTTTGGCGCCAATTCCGGCCCAGGGACTGCACGGCCGGAACAATAAGGAGACCATCATGCTTTCGAAGAAACTGCTCGGCGCTGCTGTCGCGCTGGCCTTCACGGTGACCGCTGCGAATGCCCAGGTCGTCGTGTCGTCGAAGATCGATACCGAAGGTGGCTTGCTCGGCAACATCATCAGCCAGGTGCTGCAGGCCAATGGCGTCGCCGTGACCGAGAAGATCCAGCTCGGCGGCACGCCCGTCGTGCGCCAGGCGATCACCGCCGGCGAGATCGACATCTATCCAGAATATACCGGCAACGCCGCGTTCTTCTTCGAGAAGGCCGACGACCCGCTGTGGAACGACGCCGCCAAGGCCTATGCCGAGGCGAAGAAACTCGACTACGACGCCAACAAGATCGTCTGGCTGTCCCCCGCTCCTGCCAACAACACCTGGGCAGTGGCCGTCCGCAAGGATGTCGCCGATGCCAACAAGCTCGCGACCTTCAGTGAGCTCGGCGCCTATATCGCCGGCGGCGGCAACATCAAGCTGGCCGCCTCGGCCGAGTTCGTCTCGTCCCCGGCCGCCTTGCCGAAGTTCCAGGAAGTCTACGGCTTCACTCTGAAGCCCGACCAGCTGGTGACCCTCTCCGGTGGTGACACCGCGGCGACCATCGCTGCCGCTGCGCAGCAGACCAACGGCGTCAACGCCGCCATGGTCTACGGCACCGACGGCGGCATCGCTCCCTCGGGTCTGGTGGTGATGACCGACGACAAGGGCGTGCAGCCGGTCTACGAGCCGGCCCCGATCATCCGCGAGGCCGTGCTGCAGGCCAATCCGCAGATCGAAGAGCTGCTGAAGCCGGTATTCGCCAAGCTCGACCTGGCGACGCTGCAGACGCTCAACGGCCGCATCCAGGTCGGTGGCGAAGCCGCCAAGGACGTCGCCATCGACTGGCTGAAGACCAACGGCTTCCTGAAGTAAGCTGCCGCACGGTCAGTGCATTTTGGGGGTGGGCAGGACGACTGCCCACCCCTAGTGTTTTCGGCATGACGCGCTTCGGCAATGACCACCGCCTGTCATCCCTGCGAAAGCAGGGACCCATCGCCCAGCCCGCGCTGGCTGCGAGTTGGGTCCCTGCTTTCGCAGGGATGACATCGAGTATGGAGCGAGACCGGTGACCGACGCTGCGATCGCCGCACCGACACGAAGCTTCGCCGTCGATAAGCTCGGCGTGCTGATCGCCGCGCTCGCCGCCATCGCCGCCTTCCTGCCCTTCGCCGCGTTCCGCGCCAACCGCATCGTGCTCGGGGAGGCCAAGGGTCTCTTCGCCGCGCTCCCCGGCTGGGAAGCTGCGGCCCTCGCCATCGTGCTGGCCGCCGGCATCGGCATCGCGCTGTTCCGGACGCCGACGCTGTGGCGGCTGGCCACCAGCCTCGTCGTGCTGGCGCTGCTGTTCGTCGCCATCGGCCACGCCGGCACCTTCCTCACGCCACCGGGTGACAAGATCGCCCGCGTCTCGCCCGGCGCCGGTTTCTGGCTCTTGATCTTTGCCTTCGCTTTGCTGGCCGCCGACGCCATAGCGCGGCTGAAGCTGAAGCCATGGACGCGCATCGGCGTGCTGGCGGCGGTGGCCCTGTTCTTCGCCGTGCTGCTCGGCTCGGGCACGCTGAACGATCTCTCGATCCTCCGCGAATATGCCAATCGCGGCGATACCTTCTGGCGTGAGGCGCAAACGCATCTGGCGCTGGCGCTGGGTTCGCTCGCCGCGGCAACGGTGGCCGGCATCCCGATCGGCATTCTCTGCCATCGCAGCGATGCCTGGCGCGCGCCGGTGCTGAACGTGCTGAACGCCATCCAGACCATCCCGTCGATCGCGCTGTTTGGCCTCTTGATCGCGCCGCTCGCCTGGGTGGCGGCCAACATCCCGGGCGCCTCGGCCGTCGGCATCTCCGGCATCGGCGCGGCGCCGGCCATGGTGGCGCTGTTCGCCTATTCGCTGCTGCCGGTGGTCGCCAACACTGTGGTCGGCCTCGATGGCGTGCCGCCCGCCGCCAATGACGCGGCCAAGGGCATGGGCATGACCGACTGGCAGCGGCTGGTGACCGTCGAGTTTCCGCTGGCCTTTCCGGTGATCCTCACCGGCATCCGCATCGTGCTGGTGCAGAATATCGGCCTCGCCACCATTGCCGCGCTGATCGGTGGCGGCGGTTTTGGCGTCTTCGTGTTCCAGGGCGTCGGGCAGACGGCGATGGACCTGGTGCTGCTCGGCGCCGTACCCACCGTGGCGCTCGCCTTCGCCGCGGCTGTCGTGCTGGACGCAATTGTCGAAATGGTCTCACCCAAGGATACGCGCCGTGATTGAGATCGAAGCCCTCACCAAGGACTATCTCGAGCTGACCGTGGTCGACCACGTCGGCCTCACCGTCGCCGACGGCGAGATCGCGGTGATCGTCGGCACCTCCGGGTCAGGCAAGACCACGCTGTTGCGGATGATCAACCGATTGATCGAGCCGACCTCGGGCACGGTGAAGATCGATGGCCAGGATACCCGGGATGTGCCGGCCTTCGAGCTCAGGCGCCGCATCGGCTACGCCATCCAGGGGCACGGGCTGTTCCCGCACCGCACCGTCGGGCAGAACATTGCCACGGTCCCGACCCTGCTCGGCTGGGACAAGGGCAAGATCGCGGCGCGGGTCGATGAACTGCTGGAACTGTTTCAGCTGCCGGCGGCGGAGTTTCGCGACCGTATGCCGAGCGAACTGTCCGGCGGCCAGCAGCAGCGCGTTGGGGTGGCACGGGCCCTCGCCGCCGAGCCGAAACTGCTGCTGATGGACGAACCGTTCGGCGCGCTCGACCCGATCATCCGCGCCAAGGCGCAATCGGACCTGCTCGCCATCCAGAAGCGCTTCGGCACCACCATCGTCTTGGTGACGCACGACATGGAGGAGGCGATCCATCTCGGTTCGCGCATCGCCGTGATGGATAAGGGTAAGCTCCTGCAATACGCGCCGCCGGACGAGATCATCGCCCGGCCCGCAACGCCGTTCGTTGCCGAACTGATCGGCACCGGCGAGCGGCCGTTCCGGCTGCTGTCGCTGGGCAAGGTCCGCGACCTGGTCGAGTCCGGCCCGGCACAGGGCGAGCCGATCTCCGCCGACGCCTCACTGCGCGACGCCTATGCCGAGTGCCTGTGGACCGGCCGCGAGATGCTGCCGGTGGTCGATGCCGATGGCGCCAGCATCGGCCGCATCCGTCGCGACGACATCGCCCACAAGGCCGAGCGCCCGCAATGAAGCCGGGGCTGATCATCCGGCTGGTGGTTCTGGCGCTGCTGGTGGCGTTCATCGTCACGCCGGAGAGCTTCGCCTGGGTGTTCCAGCCGCTGACCAAGAACGGCCAGCCGGCGATCTACGTGCAGAACTCGCTGCTCAACCTCACCGTAAGCCACCTGACCATCGTCGCCATCGCCACCATCGCCTCGACGTTGCTGGCGGTGGGTCTCGCCATTCTCGTCACCCGGCCATTCGGCGCCGAATTTCTGCCGTTGAGCCGCTCGCTCGCCAATATCGGCCAGACCTTTCCGCCGGTGGCGGTGCTGGCACTGGCCGTGCCGGTACTGGGCTTCGGCACCGCGCCGACGCTGGTGGCGCTGTTCCTCTACGGCCTGCTGCCGATCTTCGAGAACGCCCTCACCGGCCTCACCACCTTGCCGCCCGCCGTGACCGAAGCGGCCCGCGGCGTCGGGATGACCGACCGGCAGCGGCTGCTGGGCGTGGAACTGCCGCTGGCAACGCCGGTGATCCTCGCCGGCATCCGGCTCTCGGTAGTGATCTCGGTGGCGACGGCCACTATCGGCTCGACCGTCGCGGCCTCGACGCTGGGCGAGGTGATCATCGCCGGGCTGCTCAGCAATAACCTCGCCTTCATCGCCCAGGGCGGGCTGGTGGTCGGCGTGATGGCGGTTCTGATCTATGATGCGCTTTCGGCGCTCGAGCGGGCACTGATGGCCCGCACCGGCCAGCGCCGGCAGCACGCGTAGGAGCCAACATGTCCGATTTCGATCTCGTCCTCGCCGGCACGGTGGTGCTGCCATCCATGGTGGTCGAGGATGGCTATGTGGCGGTGCGCGACGGCAAGGTGGTGCATGTCGGCGAGGGGACGCCGCCGCACGCGCATGAGCGGCATTTGCTCGGCAAAGCGCTGATCCTGCCCGGTGCCATCGACGCGCAGACCCACTCCTTGAGCCAGAGAGGTCAGGAAGATTTCATCTGGTCGACCCGCTCGGCCGCGGCCGGCGGGGTGACCACCATTGTCGACATGCCCTATGACGAGGGCAACCTCGTCTGCTCCGCCGAGGCGGTGCGGATCAAGGTGGCGCATGCCGAGCCGCAGGCCCGGGTGGATTTCGCGCTCTATGGCACCATCAACCCGGAGGACGGTGCGAGCCGCATCGCCGAGCAGGCGGCAGCCGGCGTTGCGGCGTTCAAGTTCTCGACCTTCGGCACTGACCCGGTGCGCTTCCCGCGCATCTCGCCGCCGCTCCTCGCCGAGGCCTTCGCCGAGGTGGCGAAGACCGGGTTGACGGCGGGCGTCCACAACGAGGACGACGAGAGCGTCCGCGCCGCCATGGCCAAGGTGAAGGCCTTGGGCATCACCGACTGGCGGGCGCATGGCCTGAGCCGGCCGCCGCTGACCGAATTGCTGGCGACGCTGCAGATCTACGAGACCGGGGCGCAAACCGGGTGCGATGCTCATGTGGTGCACTGCTCGCTGAGCCGAGGCTATGACATCGCGGCCGACTATCGGGCGCACGGCTTCGGCGCCACCATCGAGTGCTGCATCCACTACCTGACGCTGGACGAGGAAAACGACGTCCGCCGGCTGGGCGGCAAGGCCAAGATCAACCCGCCGATCCGCCCGCGCGCCGAGGTGGAAGCGCTGTGGCGCCAGGTGGCGGCCGGCAATGTGACGCTGGTCTCGACCGATCACGTCAGCTGGTCGGAAGATCGGAAGACCAACCCGGACATGCTGGCCAATTCCTCCGGCGTGCCGGGCCTCGAGGCGATGGTGCCGCTGTTCGTCAAGGGCGCGCTGGAGCGCGGCGTGTCGCTGACCTGGGCGGCAAAGCTGATGGCGGCGAACCCGGCCAGGCACTTCCGGCTGGGGCAGAAAGGCGCGCTCGAGGCCGGCAAGGATGCCGACATCACCGTGCTGGTAGATCGACCGGTGGTCTATGACGCGGCAAGATCCGGGCACAATGTGGTGGGGTGGTCGCCGTACAACGGCATCGAGCTGCCATGGACGGTGGCCGGCACCTGGCTGCGCGGGCAGCAGGTGTTTGACGGAACCACGGTGGCCGAACCGGGGGCAGGGCGGTGGGTGCGGCCGTGAGGATCGAGCACTTTGCCACCCCCACCCAGCTTCGCTACGCGCCAACGGCGCTAGCTTCGCTACCCTCCCCACAAGGGGGAGGGAGAGGCCGGAGCCGCCCTATCGGCGAGCGTCTCCCTCCCCCTTGTGGGAAGGGATCAAGGGTGGGGGTGCCCCACGCTCGGTGCCACCAATGACCCGCAATCTCCCCACCCAGGAAGCCCGGATCGCCGAGGATATCGCGACCCTCGCCGAGATCACCGAACCGGGTCGCCCTTACACCCGCCGCGCCTTCACCCCGATGTTCCTCCGCGGCCGCGAGTGGCTCGTCCGGCGCTTCGAAGCCGCGGGCCTCGAGACCCGCATCGACGCCTCCGGCAACCTGATCGGGCGGCGGCGCGGCCGCGCCGGCAGGGGCACCATCATGCTCGGTTCACACTCCGACACCGTGCCCGATGGCGGTCGGTTCGACGGCATTGCCGGAGTATCGGCAGCGCTGGAAGTAGCGCGGGCGCTGGCCGATCAAGGCGTACAGCTGCAGCATGACCTGGAGATCGTCGATTTCCTCGCTGAGGAGGTGTCGATCTTCGGCGTTTCCTGCGTCGGCAGCCGCGGCATGGCCGGCGTACGGCCGGACAATTGGCTGGATCGCGAGGTCGACCGGTTCACTTTGCGCGAAGGGATCGCCGAGGTCGGCGGCAATCCTCAGAAAATCGAGAAGCGCGAGGACATCGCCGCCTTCCTCGAGCTGCATATCGAGCAGGGGCCGGTGCTGGAGGACGGACATCTCGATATCGGCGTGGTCACGGCGATAGCGGGGATCACGCGGATCGAACTGGTGGTGAACGGTCGCGCCGACCACGCCGGCACCACCCCGATGGGCTCGCGGCAGGATGCGCTGACCACCGCGGCACGGCTGGTGGTGGGGATCGAGGAACTGGGCACGCTGCTCAGCCAGGGCAAGTTCCATTTCGCCGCCACCGTCGGCGAGTTCTCCATCGAACCTGGGGCGGCGAACGTCGTGCCATCCAGGGCGCGATTGCTGATCGATGCGCGGGCCGAGCGGCGCGAGGATATGGAGCGGTTCATCGCCGAGCTCACGGTGCTGGTTAACGCCACGGCCGCCGCGACCGGGGTGGCGATAGAGCCGCCATTGACCATTTCCGACAATTTGCCAACGCCTTGCGACCCGTTCGTGCTTGATACGCTGGACGCGGCAGCCGTGGCCGTGGGGGCGCGCCATCGCCGCATGGCATCGGGCGCCGGGCACGACACGGCCTGGATGGCGCGGGTGACCAAGGCGGCGATGATCTTCATCCCCTGCCTCGGCGGCCGCAGCCATACGCCGGAAGAATATGCCGAAACGGCCGACGTGGCGCTGGGCGCCGCCGTGCTGCAGGAGGCGGTGAAGCGGTTGGATAGGGAATTAGTCGACCAAGATGGCAAGCGAGCTTGAAACACCCCACGGCGTCATTCCCGCGAAGGCGGGAAACCAGAGCCGCACGCTCGATGGCCGGTGGCTTCCCCTGGGTTCCCGCCTTCGCGGGAATGACGCCGGCGGTAAGGTGATCCACCGTGGGTAGAATTCTGACCGAGAAGGATGTGGAAGCCGCGGTGAAAGGCGGTTCCGTCTATGCCGCCGGCGGCGGGGGTTGGGCCGATCATGGCCGGATGCTTGGGCTTGCGGCGGTGAGCGTCGGCAAGCCCGAGCTGGTCGATATCGAAGAGCTGGAGCCGCGCGACTGGGTGGCGACTGCGGCCGCGATCGGCGCACCGGCCTCGACCACACCATGGGAGATGCGCGGCGTCGATTACGTCAAGGCCGTGAAGCTGCTCGAGAAGGCGCTGGGCGACAAGGTCCGCGGCCTGATGATCGGCCAGAACGGCAAGAGCTCGACCCTCAATGCCTGGCTGCCGAGCGCCATCCTCGGCACCAAGGTGGTCGACGCGGTGGGCGATATCCGCGCCCACCCGACCGGCGACATGGGTTCGATCGGCATGGCCGGCAGCCCCAAGAAGATGATCCAGACCGCCGTGGGCGGCAATCGCGCCGAGAACCGCTACATCGAGCTGGTGGTCAAGGGCGCAACGGCCAAGATCTCGCCGATCCTCCGTACCGCGGCCGATATGTCGGGTGGTTTCATCGCCTCCTGCCGCAACCCGCTGCGCGCCAAATATGTGCAGCGCAACGCGGCGCTTGGCGGCATCTCGCTGGCGCTGAGCCTCGGTGAGGCGATCATCGCGGCCGAGAAAAAGGGTGGCTCGGCGATAATCGACGCCATCGTCAAGGCGACCGGCGGCACCATCCTGGTGAAGGGCGCGGTGACGAAGAAGGATCTCGTCTACACCAAGGAGGCCTTCGATATCGGCCGCTTTGTGCTGGGCGAGGGCGACAAGGCCGTCACCATCCACACCATGAACGAATACATGGCGATCGACGATGCCGGCGGTAACCGGCTCGCTACCTTCCCCGATGTGATCGCCACGCTCGACGCGGCGGGCCAACCGCTGAGCGCCGGGCAGCTGCGCGAAGGCATGTTCGTCTTCGTGCTGCACGTGCCCAAGAAGGTCATCCCGCTCTCCTCCTCGGTGATCGACCCGGCGGTCTACCCGCCGGTAGAAAAGGCCATGGGGATCGAGCTGGCCAAGTACGCGCTCGACGGCGTGAAGCGGAAGAAGAAGGCTCGGAAGGGCTGGGCGTAGGCCCAATCTCGAGGTTGTGGCTCCACCCCACCCAGCTCGCTAGGCCGCGGGCGGCCAAGCTACGCTACCCTCCCCATCGAGGGGAGGGAGACGAAGGAACCGAAGCATCAGTCGGGTCTCCCTCCCACTTGTGGGGAGGGATCAAGGGTGGGGGTAGCCACACGCACCGGCGGGGCGATATTCTCCGCCCACCATGCCAAAACCCAATCCCCGCCACCCGAATTTCCCCATTCCCTCCGGTCCGGTTCTGCGCGCCAAAGGCTGGCGGCAGGAGGCGTTGCTGCGGCTGCTCGAGAACGTGCTGGCCGTCGGTGAGGACCCCGAAAAGCTGATCGTCTATGCCGCGCTCGGCAAGGCCGCGCGGAACGGGGCGGCGCATCGGCAGATTGTCGAGGCGTTGACCACGATGGACGAGGATCAGACCCTGGTCATCCAGTCGGGCAAGCCGATCGGGCTGCTGAAGACCCATGCGCAGGCGCCACTGGTGATCATGGCGAATTGCAACATCGTCGGGCAATGGGCCAAGGCCGAGGTGTTCTACGAGCTCGAGAAAAAGGGCTTGATCGCCTGGGGCGGACTGACCGCCGGGGCGTGGCAGTATATCGGCAGCCAGGGCGTCATCCAGGGCACCTACGAGATCTTCATGCGCATCGCCGAGAAGCGCTTCGGCGGTTCGCTCGCCGGGCGTTTCATTCTCACCGCCGGCATGGGCGGCATGGGTGGCGCGCAGCCGCTGGCCGGGCGCATGGCCGGCGCGGCGATCCTCGATGCCGATGTCGACCCGGCGCGCGCCGAGCGCCGCAAGGAGATCGGCTATCTTGAGGAGATCGCGCCGAACCTTGATGCGGCGCTCGAAATGATCGCCGCGGCGGTGCGCGACAAGCGGGCGCTGTCGGTGGGGCTGGTCGCCAATGCGGCCGAGGTCTATCCGGAAATCCTCCGGCGCGGCATCATCCCCGACATCGTCACCGACCAGACCAGCGCGCACGATCTCGTCTACGGCTACGTCCCCAAGGGCATGAGCCTAGACGAAGTGCGGCGGTTGCGGGTCGACGGGCAGGGCCAACTTATGGCGGCGAGCCGCGCTTCGATCGCCGACCATGTGCGGGCCATGCTGGGGTTCCAGGCGGCCGGTTCGGAAGTGTTCGACAATGGCAACCTGATCCGCACCCAGGCCAAGCAGGCCGGCGTCGAGAACGCCTTCGATATCCCGATCTTCACCGAGGCCTATCTGAGACCGCTATTCGCCCGCGCCATCGGCCCGTTCCGCTGGATGGCGCTGAGCGGGGAAGCCTCGGATATCGCGCGCATCGACGATCTGGTGCTCGAGATGTTCCCCGACAACAAGATCGTCACCAACTGGATCCGGCTGGCCCGGCAGTACGTGCCGTTCGAAGGGCTGCCGGCGCGCATCGCCTGGCTGGGGCATGGCGAACGGACCGCGCTGGCCCTGGCAGCGAACGCGCTGGTGCGGAACGGCGAGCTGAAAGCGCCGGTGGCGTTCTCGCGTGACCATCTCGATGCCGGGGCGATGGCCCACCCCAACATCATGACCGAGAACATGAAGGACGGCTCCGACGCCATAGCCGACTGGCCGCTGCTCGATGCCATGCTGCTCACCGCCTCAATGGCCGACCTGGTGGTGATCCACTCGGGCGGCGGCGGCTATGCCGGCTACATGACCTCTGCCGGCGTGACGCTGGTGGCGGATGGGACCGAGGCAGGCGACGAGAGGCTGTCGCACGCGCTGACCAATGACACCTCACTCGGCGTGATGCGCTATGCCGACGCCGGGTATGAGGAGGCGGTGGATGAGGCGGCGGTCAAGGGGATCGGGTGGTTTGATTTGAGGGGGAGCTGACCAGCTTCCGAGTTGGCGGCTCCACCCCACCCAGCTCCGCTAGGCGGCGGCGCCGCCTAGCTGCGCTGCCCTCCCCATCAAGGGGAGGGAGACGATAGAGCCGAAGCCGCAGTATGCGTCTCCCTCCCCCTTGTGGGGAGGGATCAAGGGTGGGGGTGCCCCACGCGCCAACGTCGGCGCCCTAGTTCTTCGCCGCCCCGGTCTTGGCCGCCTTGGCTTCGTCGTACCACCACACCGTCGGGAAGCCGATTGAGAACTCCGGCAGGGTTTCGGGGTGGCTGAAGCGGTCCCAGCGGGCGATGCGCGACTTGCGCAGCGTGTAGGTGGGCACGGTGTAGTGGTGGGCCAGCAGCACGCGGTCGAGCGCCCGGGTGGCGGCGATCAGCGTTTCGCGGTCGTCGGCGAAGACGATCTTGTCGATCAGTGCGTCGACGCCCTTGTCGGAAATGCCGCCATAGTTGCGGCTGTCGTTCTGCGCCGCCGAGGCCGACCCCCAGAAATCGCGCTGCTCGTTGCCCGGGGAAAGCGACTGCGCCCAGCCGGTGTACGTCATATCGAAGTCGCGATTCTGCACGCGCTCTATGAATTGCGGGGAATCCACCGAGCGGATGGTGGCGTTGATGCCGAGCCGCTTGAGATTGGTCTGGAACGCCGTGGCGATCGGCTCGATGGTCGGCCCGTTGAGCAGGATCTCGAAGCTCACCGGCGTGCCGCTGGGATCGACCAGCTGGTTGCCGTTGAGGGTGTAGCCGGCTTTCGTGAGGATCTCGTTGGCGGTGCGCAGGCTCTGCCGGAGCTTGGTCGTATCGCCGTTGACCGGGTTCTTGTACTCGGTGGTGAACACCGATGTGGGGACGAGATCCTTGACCGAGTTGAGGATCTCCAGCTCCTCCCCCTGCGGCAGGCCGGAAGACGCGAACTCGGTGCCGTAAAAGAACGAGTTGATGCGGTCGTACTGGCCGAAGAAGCGCAGCTTGTCGAGCTCCTCGAAATCGAAGGCGTAGAGCATCGCTTCGCGCAGCGCTTCGTTCTGGAACAGTGGTTTCCTGAGGTTCGGGACGAACCCGACCAGGATGCCCGAGCCGCGATAGGCGTTCTCGAACAACTCTTTGATCACCTTGCCTTCGGTGACGGCGGGGAAATCGTAGCCGCCCTGCCAGCGCAGCGCGAGGTTCTCGTCCCACCAGTCGAACTCGTCGCCCTTGAAGCCTTCGAACTCAGCGGTGGTGTCGAGGAAATACTCGTACTTGACGGTCTGGAAGTTGTTCTGACCGATGTTGAAGGGCTCCTTCAGGCCCCAGTAGTTGGGATCGCGCTCATAGGTGACCGAGGTGCCGGGGCTGAAGGCCGCCAATTTGTACGGGCCGGATCCCAACGGCGGCTCGAGGCCGGGCTTGGAGATGTCCCGCGGCTTGCCGTCGGGGCCGGCGCCCTCCCACCAGTGCTGGGGCAGGACGATCAACTGGCCCATGATGTTGGGCAGTTCGCGGTTGCCGCCCTTGTCGAAGGTGAAGGTCACTTCGCCGGGTGCGGTCACTTCGGCTTTGGTGACGTTGGCGAAGTAGTTGGCCTGGCTGGGGTTCAGGGCGATGACCTTGTTGAAGGTCCACACCACGTCCTCGGCGGTAACCGGCTCACCGTCAGCCCACTTGGCACGCGGGTTCATCCGGAAGGTGACCGAGGAGAAATCGTCGGGGTAACTGAAGGCTTCGGCGAGGTTGCCGTACTGTGTGGAGTTCTCGTCGAGCGACGGCGTGGTCAGCGTCTCGAACACCAGCCCGATGCCGTCGGCGGGTTCGCCCTGTGGCAGGATCGGGTTGAAGGTGTCGAAGCCGCCCATCGAGCTGAGCCGCACCACGCCGCCCACCGGCGCATCCGGGTTCACGTAGTCGAATTTCTCGAAGCCCGCAGGGTATTTCGGCTCGCCGATCAGCGAACCGCCATGGTGCCAGACTTTCTCCTGGGCGATCGCTGGGCTGAACGCGAGGAGCGCGGCGAGGGTAAGGGCGGCTAGCTTTTGCATGAAGGCCTCCATTCGGGGGAGAACGTGTTGTCGGAGCTTAGCGTCAGGGGCGATTGCGTCAAAACTTTCACTGCGCCACCTCGGCCGACGGCACCGCTTCGACGGCGAAGGCGGCGGCCATCAGGGCGCGGGTATAGTCGGACTGCGGCGCCGCGAAGATCTCGGCGGCCGGCCCGTGTTCCACCACCTTGCCGTTGCGCATCACCATCAGCTGGTTGGCGAGCGCCCGGACAACGCGCAGGTCATGCGAGATGAACAGATAGGTGAGGCCATGGCGCCGCTGCAGGTCGCGCAGCAGGTCGACGACCTGGGCTTGGACGCTGACGTCGAGCGCCGAGGTCGGCTCGTCGAGGACGACGAATTTCGGCTCGAGGACCATGGCGCGGGCGATGGCAACTCGCTGGCGCTGGCCGCCGGAGAACTCGTGCGGGTAGCGGTGCCGGTCGGCGGGATCGAGACCGACCTCGGTGAGGGCGCGGACCACTCGAGCGTCGCGATCGGCCGCGCTGAGTTCGCGGTGGTGGACCCCCAGACCCTCGGCGATAATCTCGGTGATCGACATGCGCGGGCTGAGCGAGCCGAACGGGTCCTGGAACACGATCTGCAGGTCTTGGCGGAGCGGCCGCATGCCGGCCCAGGAGAGCTTGTCGATGGGCCGGCCGATATAGACGATGCGGCCTTCGGACGAGACCAGCCGCAGCAGGGCGCGGCCGAGCGTGGTCTTGCCGGAGCCGGACTCGCCGACGACGCCCAGCGTCTCGCCGCGGCGAATGGTGATGTCGATGTCGTCGACCGCCTTGATGTGGCCAACGGTACGGCGCAGCAGGCCGCGCCTGATCGGGAACCAGACGCGCAGCTTCTCGGCGGAAACGATGGTCTCGGCCGCAAGATCGGTGGTCGGCGGCTCGCCCTTTGGCTCCGCGGCGAGAAGCTTCCTGGTGTACGGATGCTGCGGGTTGGCGAAGATTGCTTCAGTCGGGCCCTGTTCGACGATCCTTCCTTCGGTCATCACGTGGGTGACTGGTGCCATCTTCCGGACGATGCCGAGATCGTGGGTGATGAACAGGATCGCCATGCCGCGCTTCTTCTGCAGCGACAGCAGCAGTTCGAGAATCTGCGCCTGCACGGTGACGTCGATGGCGGTGGTGGGTTCATCCGCGATCAGCAGTTCCGGCTCGTTGGCGAGCGCCATGGCGATCATCACGCGCTGACGCTGGCCGCCGGACAGCTGGTGCGGGAAGTCATCGAGGCGGGAGGCGGGGTCGGGGATGCCGACTTCGTCGAGCAGTTCGATGGTTCGCACCCGGGCCGCGGCGCGGTTCATGCCGCGATGGATGACCAAGGCCTCGGAGACCTGCCGCGCCACGGTGTGCAACGGGTTCAGCGAGCTCATCGGCTCCTGGAAGATCATCGAGATGGCGTTACCGCGCACTGCGCGGATGCCCGCCTCGTCGGCGCCGAGCAAGTCGGTGCCTTTGAACAGGATGCGGCCGCCGGGATAGGTTGCGGCGGGGTGGGGCAGCAGCTTCAGCACCGAGAGCGCCGTGACGGATTTGCCGGAGCCACTTTCGCCGACCAGCGCCACGGTCTGGCCGGGCATGATGTCGAAGGACACGCCGCGCACGGCATGGACGATGCGATCGTCGGTCTGGAAGTCGATCTGCAGGTTGTCGACGCTGAGCAGCGGTTCGGTCATAGCCGCACCGCGAAGGTCTTGCGCGGATCGAACGCGTCGCGCACCGCCTCGCCGATGAAGACGAGGAGAATGAGGATCGCGGCGATGACCACAAAGCTGGTGATCGCAAGCCACGGGGCGAACAGGTATTCCTTGCCCTGGCTGAGGAGCTCGCCGAGCGAGGGTGAACCACTCGGCAGGCCGAAGCCGATGAAATCGAGCGCCGTCAGCGTGGTGACCGAACCGGCGACGATGAACGGCGCAAAGGTGAGGGTCGCCACGGTTGCGTTGGGCAGCAGGTGCCGTGTCATCAGCGCGATGTTCGATACGCCCAGGGCCCGCGCGGCGGCGACGTACTCGAGGTTGCGGGCGCGCAGGAACTCCGCCCGCACGATGCCGACCAACGAGGTCCACGAGAATAGCAGCAGGATGCCGAGCAATACCCAGAAGCTGGGAGTGAGAACACTGGAGATGATCAGCAGCAGATAGAGGGACGGAATGGCGCCGTAGATCTCGAGGAAGCGCTGGCCGGTGAGATCGACCCAGCCGCCGAAGAAGCCCTGGATGGCGCCGACGGTGATGCCGATAATGGACGAGAAGAAGCTGAGGATCAGGCCGAACATCACCGAGATGCGGAAGCCGTAGAGCAGCCGGGCCAGCACGTCGCGGCCCTGATCATCGGTGCCGAGCCAGTGAAAATTGCCGAGGCTGCAATTGGGATCGTCGACGCCCTGGGGAAGCAATTGGCAGCGCACCTCGACCGACTGCAACCAGGATGGAGCGGAGGGCACCGGCACGGACAGCGCATCATCGACGGTGCTGTAGGAAAAGCGGATCGGCGGCCACAGCATCCAGCCGTTGGCGTTGATCTCATCCGCGATGAACGGGTCGCGATAGTTGGTGACGGCGAAAAAGCCGCCGAACTTGGTCTCTGGATATTCGATGAGCGCCGGGAACAGCAGTTCGCCCTTGTACGAGGCCATGAGCGGCCGGTCGTTGGCGACCAGTTCGGAGCAGAGGGTCACCGCCAGCAGGATGAGGAAGACCCACAGCGACCAGACGCCGCGGCGGTTACCCTGGAATACCTTGAGCCGTCGCCGGTTGATCGGCGACAGCAGCGGCGCCGAGCGCGCCGCATCGGCGGGGGCGAAGGCGATGAGCGGCGGGCCGAGGCGTAGTCCGGTGGCGTGCATCACACCTTCCGGCTCTCGAAATCGATCCGCGGATCGATCCACATGTACATGAGGTCGGAGATCAGTCCAAGGACCAGGCCGACCAGCGAGAAGATGTAGAAGGTGGCAAAGACCACCGAATAGTCGCGGTTGATCACCGACTGGTAGCTGAGATAACCGAGCCCATCGAGCGAGAACACCGTCTCGATCAGCAGCGAGCCGCCGAAGAACGCGCCGACGAATGCGGCGGGGAAACCGGCGATCACCAGCAGCATAGCGTTGCGAAACACATGGCCGTAGAGCACCCGCTTTTCGGTGAGGCCTTTGGCGCGGGCGACGGTGACGTATTGCTTGGAAATCTCGTCGATGAACGAGTTCTTGATCAGCATGGTGGCGGTGGCGAAAGCGCCGAGCGCCATTGCGGTGATGGGCAGGGTGATGTGCCAGAGATAGTCGAGGATCTGGCTGTACCAGGGCAGGCTCGACCAGTTCTCCGAGACCAGTCCGCGCAACGGGAAGATATCGAGGAAACTGCCGCCGGCGAACAGTACGATCAACAGCACGGCGACGACGAAATCGGGCAGGGAGTAGCCAACGATGACGATGGCGGAGGTGCTGACGTCGAAGCGGCTGCCGTCCCTGACCGCCTTGGCGATGCCCAGAGGGATCGAGATGCCGTAGCTGAGCAGCGTCATCCATAGCCCGAGCGTAATCGACACCGGAAGCTTCTGGATGATCAGGTCGATGACCGGCACGCCACGCGAGTAGCTGTCGCCGAAATCGAAGCGGACGTAGTTCCACACCATGGTGAAGAAGCGCTCGAGCGGCGGCTTGTCGAAGCCGAACTGCTTTTCGATGCGGGCGAGGATCTCGGGCCGGATACCCTTTGCCCCGCGGTAGGTCGAATTCTCGTTCTGGTCGGTGGACTTGACGACGTTCTGGCCGGCGAAATCGCCCTCGGCATTGCCGATGACGCCCTCCGAGACGCTGACCGACTGGCCGCTCATCTGCGCGATATAGTTCTCGACCGGTCCGCCGGGCGCAAACTGGGTGATGACGAAAGAGACCACCAGCATCCCGAACATGGTCGGGATGATCAGCAGCAGGCGTCTCAGGATGTAGGCGCCCAATGGCGGCTCCAGTCGTCCGGGATCAGTTCAAGCTAGCAACGCAGCACTGTGGGCCGGATTGCGGCAAATCACCAAGGAGTGAATGTCACGGGCGCACCGCGAAATCGATGCCGGCGGCATCGCCGACCGCGAAGAGGCGGTCGCGCGCCACTGCATACTCCTCGCCCTTGAGGTGCTCGAGCATCAGCGGCACTTCGCGCGGCAGACGACTCAACTCGCCCAGATAAGTGCGGTAGTCGAGCACGCCCTCGCCGATCTGCACCTCGTCGAGGTGCAGTGCCGCCTGGTGATAGAGCTTGATGTCTTTGGCGTGACACGACACCACCCACTGGCCAAGCTTACTGAAGCACTCGCGGATCAGCGCGCCGTTATCGAAATACACCCGCGGCGTCATGATGAGGTTCACCGGGTCGAAATGCGCGCCGAACATCGGGCGGTCGATGGCGCGGATCAGCTCGACATAGTTGTCGACGCTGTCCGGCAGGGAATACTGCATCATCTCGAGCGCAAATTTTGCGCGGGTCGGCTTCACGGTATCAAGCAGGTAGCGCACGGTTTCGACCGAGGCGTCGAAGGCCTCGGGGCTCATGTTCTCGGCCGCTGGGGCATAGTCGGTGCCAGCCTGAAACGAGCCGATATAGCTGACAGCGCACCCGGCCCCCACAGCGTCGGCGATGGCGAGACGCTCGACCGCGTAGGCGAGGTTGGCCTTGCGCACCGCCTCATCGGGCGAGACGAGGTTACGCCAGATGCCGATCTCGGCCAGCACGATGTTCTCGGCGGCAAACGCCTGCTCGATCGCGACAAGGCGGTCGCGATCGTCGAGCCTCACCTCCGGCACATAGGCGGCGCCATAGCCGAAATCGCGATGCGCCCGGGCGAAGGCGTCGGGATCCTCGCTGCCGATGGGCAAGCCGTGCCCGCCGAGCCGGATAGCCATCAGACGTGGTTCCGCCAGCTATGCTGCGGGTTGTAGTCCAGCAGGCGGCGGGCCTTGTCGATCGACAGCAGCGTGCCGTTCTGGCTGAGTTCGCGCTTGTGCGGCACCTTGGGGAACACTTCGGCCATCAGCGACATGTTGGAACGGCTCATCACCGTATCCTGGTTGGCGATGATAAAGGCCTCGAACCCCTTGAACTCGGCCTCGATGCCGCGGCGTACCGCCTGCGCCCCATCGCGCGCGTCGATATAGCCCCAGAGGTTCCATTTCCTCAGCTTGGGGTCGGCGTCGAAGGCCGGGAACGCTTTGTAGTCTTCGACATCCATGACGTTGGAAAAGCGCAGGCCGACGATCTTCAGCTCCGGATCCCAGCGGCAGAACTGCGCCGCCATCGTCTCGTCGAGGAGCTTGCCGAGCGAATAGGCGGTTTCGGGACGGGGGAAATACTCCTCGTCGATCGGAACGTAAGGCGGCGGCGTTTCGAAGGGCAGCCCGAGCACGGTTTCGCTCGAGGCGAAGACAACGTTCTTGACCCCGGCAAGGCGGCAGGCCTCGAACACGTTGTAGCTGGTGGGCACATTGTTCGCGACGGTGCGGCTATTGGCGAACAGACCTGGCGCTGGGATCGCGGCGAGATGCACCACGGCATCGAACGGGCCGTGGCGTTCATCGACGCCGCCAAGGATCGCCTGCGCCACCTGGCCGAAATCGGTGAGGTCGATGCGGACGGTCGGGCAGATCGGGTCTTTCGGCAGCGTCTGGTCAATATTGAGGACGGAATAGCCGTTGGTCACCAGGTCCTTGAGCACCGCTCGTCCCAGCTTGCCGCTGCCGCCCGTCACCAGAACCTTGGCCATTTCCCGTCCTCCCGAAACTGATTTGCCCGAAAGCCTAGAGCGCTTTCAGGAAAAGTTGCAGACTTTTCCGGTTCGAAAGCACGACAAAAATGACCAGGAGCGTTTTTTGGCGTTTCATTGAAACGGCGAAACGCTCCGACACGGGTTGGGGCCATTCTGTCACGAGGCTGAACGCACTCGTCAGTGCCGGTTCAAAGCCGATGGCGCACTCTCCTGTCCAGCGTCAGGAGGCGGATCGCTTCATCGCGATCCCCTCGATTGGAAAAGGACTACGACGTGCGGGCCAACCCCCCGCCGCCCCACCCCAGGAGACTGAAATGACCAAGCTCGCACTTGCCGCGACATTCGCGGTTGCCATGCTGACTTCGTTCTCTGCTATTCCTGCCAATGCCCAACCAAGGGATACATGCACCGCCGGCCCCCAGTGTCCCAGCCATGGGGGCGGTAGCGACCCCTATTGCGGCGACCAGCTCGGTGTGCTGAAGCGCGTGATGCCCGCCGAAGTGCTCGGCGTCGACCGCCACTACCGTGTCTGGATCACCGAGTTCTGCACCTCCGAGACGTTGATGCGCTCTGACGGCAACGCCGCGTACCTGCGCACCGCCATCGCCAAGAACGATGTGCTCACTGACGTGCTGACCGAGCGCGGCTTCCATGCCGACGACGTCTACGCGGTCAAGATGATGGGCGACGACACCATCAACCTCTACGTCCACGATTTCGGACGCTGATCCAACTCGGCTCTGATGATGCGGTACGGGTTGGCCCGTTCCTGTCGCCAATCTGAACGGCGTCATCAGAGCCGGTTCAACGTGATGAGCCCAACTCCTGGCCATCGTACGAGCAGCAATGTCTCGCACCCCGCGGCGTTAGCCGCATTGACCAAGGAGATAAAATGCCCAAGCTCGCTCTCGCCGCGACCTTCGCCATCGCGATGCTCACTTCGTTCTCAAGCGCACCGACGCAGGCCCAGGTTCAGCTGGACACCCCATGCGGCCAGGCCAGCTGTCCTCAGGGCGGCTCCACCACCACCTCTTGCGGCAATCAGCTCGGTGCGCTGAAGCGCGTGCTGCCCGCCGAGGTGCTCGGCGTCGACAGCCATTATCGTGTCTGGGTCACCGAGTTCTGCACCTCCGCGACATTGATGCGCTCCGACGGCAATGCCGCCTATCTCCGCACCGCCATCGCCAAGAACGACGTGCTCACCGACCTGCTGGCCGAGCGCGGTTTCCATGCCGACGACGTCTACGCCGTCAAGATGATGGGCGACGACACCATCAACCTTTACGTCCACAATTTCGGACGCTGATCCAACACCTTGGTGCTAAACTGACGCCGGATCGGCCGCGGGGCCGACCGGCGTTTGTGCATTCGCGGCCCCCGGCGCCGCAGCCAACCACAGGAGACCGCCAGATGAAGAAGCTCATGCTGGGCGCTGTTACTGCCGTCGCGCTCGGCGCGTCGATGATTCCGCCCGCGCTCGCCACCGCCCTTCCGATCGAGAAGGATGACGATGTCTGCGATGACTACCTTGGCGTGCTGAAGCGCGTCACGCCGGACGACATCGCAGGCGTGACGGAGCGACAGCGAGTCTGGGTCACTGAATACTGCCCCGGCCGCTCAGTTCTGAGGACCGAGGGCAATGCCGCCTCGGTGCGGTCGGCCATCGGCGACAACGAAGCGCTGGCCGCTGCGTTGCGCCAGAAGGGCTTTTCCGCCAGTGACGTGTTCGCCGTCAAGATGATGGGCGACGACACCGTCAATCTCTACGTTCATCGCTAGACGAGTGCAGGTATTCGGCGCCCTCCGTCGGGTGCTGTTTCTATGAATGATCTCTGAATGCCCGGATCAGCGGCGGTTCAAACGCCCCGCACTATTTCCGCCGCCAACGAAGCGCTGAGCGCGACGAACGGCGGCAGGGGTGCCGCCGGGCAATCAAACTGTTGAGAGAGATCATGAAAAACCTGAAACTCATTCTGCTGGCCCTGGTGGCCACCTTCGGCCTTGCGGTCATCACTACGCTTCCCGCCCAGGCTATGAACTGCGGCGCCGGCATCGCCTGTGGCGGTGGTGGCGGTGGCGGCGGTGGTGGTGACGACACCTCCGACGGCGGCGAGCCGTTCGATCCGTTCTGCCATGTTGTCGACTGCGACGAACCGGAGATCGCCGAAGAAGGCTGTATGAAGAACTGCGACCAGCCGGACATTCCGAAGATCGCCGAGGAAGGCTGCATGAAGAACTGCCAGCCCGGCAAGCCGGGCGACGATCCGGAGATCCCGGGTAACGTGGCTGGCCTGGTGCGTTGCGATGCCCAGATCGGCGACCTCGCCAAAGTGACCGCCAAGCAGATCGGTAGCGTCAAGGGCCGCGATGCGGTGGATGTGGTGCCGGTTTGCGTCGACAAGAACCTGGTCGAGCAGCAGCTCGGCGTCGACAGCCTGCGCAGCGCCATCGCCCAGAACGACAAGATGGACAAGGCCTTGGACCAGGGCGGCTATGCTGCTGACGACGTGGTTGGCGTGATCGTCGGTCGCAGCTCGGCGGTGCTCTACGTCCACGCTCTCTGAGCGACAACCAACGACTGATTGAAGGGCGGGTACCGAGAAGGTTCCCGCCCTTTCCTTATTGCTGCCGCGACATTGCCCTGCCGATGAATGCTGTCTGAATGACGGGCTCACTAGGGGTTCAATCGGGGAAGGGCATGGTCGGGACAACAGAACGAAACCCGGCCCCCGAAAGGATGCCACGATGAACAGATCCCATGAGAAGCTGCTGGTCGCGACCCTCGCCGGTCTGATCATTGCCAGCGCCGCCGTTTTCGCCATCCAGCCCGCCATGGCCGCCGGCTATGACGTCGAGAGCCCCGCCCACATCGTCGGTGTGAAAAAGTGGGATACGCTCAATGTCCGCAAGTGGCCCGCCTCCTATTCGCAGAAGATCGGCGAGTTCGAGCCCAAGAGCTCGGTCTGGGTCGAGCGCTGCATCATCTCCCCGCAGGGCGGGGCCGACTGGTGCCTCGTCGAACAGCAGGACACCAAGGGCTGGGTGAACGCCAAGTTCCTGAAGCTGGCCTACGACTGGGACATCTGATCCCCAAGTCTCCTGCCGCGTTGCTCCAAACGGCGTGGCAGGTTCCTGTGACGACCCGACTACCCCCATGCACACGTGCCTTTGACTGACCTCCGAAACATTGACTTCACGGCCCGGACGCGTTCCCTAGGAACCTCCGGGCCTTTTTCTTTTGAAGAGCTGAGTTTTGGACGCCAATCCCATCCTTATCGAGCAGACCCGCGGCACCTTCGTCGAGAACCGGCATCGCGGCGCCTTTGTGATCTCCGACGCCGAGGGCAACGTCATCGCTGCCGCCGGCGACACTTCGCGACCGGTGTTTCCGCGCTCGGCCATCAAGTCGATGCAGGCGCTGGCCATGGTGACCTCGGGCGCCATCGACCGCTTCGGCTTGAGCGACGAGGAACTGGCGCTGGCCTGCGCTTCGCATCACGGCGAGGATGTGCATGTCGAGGGCGTGACGCATTTTCTCGATCACATCGGCCTTGCCGCCGGCGATCTCGAGTGCGGCGCGCACCAACCGAGCAACGGCAAGGCGCGCGAGGCGCTGCGGGCGCACGGGCTGGAGGCGAGCCAGTTGCACAATAACTGCTCGGGCAAGCATTCCGGCATGCTGAGCGTCGCGCGGGCGCTTGGCGTCGACACGCACGACTACGTGACGCGCGGTCATCCGGTGCAGGTGGCGGTGCGCAAGGCCGTCGAGACGGTGATCGGCGAGCCGCTGAGTGAGGACCGGTGCGGCACCGACGGCTGCTCGATCCCCACCTGGGCCGCGCCGCTCTCGGCCTTTGCCCGTGGTTTCGCCAGGATGGCGACGGGAATCGGGCTGCCGGAGGAGATCGGCAGCGCGGCGACGCGCATCTTCGACGCCGCGACCGCTCACCCTTTGCTGGTCGCCGGCACCGGCCATCTCGATACCCTGGTGATGGAGGCCTTTGGCGGCCGCGTCATGCAGAAGGGCGGCGCCGAGGGCGTGCAATGCGGCGCCATCCGCGACAAGGGCTGGGGCTACGCGCTGAAGATCGACGACGGCAACATGCTGGCGAGCCAGACGCTGGTCGCCAACCTGCTGCTGCGCTTCGCCGACCCCGACGCCGGCCAGCGCGCCGTACTGGAAAAGTTCGCCCGCCAGTTGGTGCGCAATGTCCGCGGCTTGGAGGTCGGCGAGATGCGGGCGGCCTGACCAAGGACGCGCTGCCCGGCGACGTCCAATATCCACAACAGCAGCTCCGGAGACCCGCATGCGCCGTGCCGTCGTGACTATCGTTGCCTCGACCCTGCTCTGCGGAGCGGCGCTTGCTGGACCTGCCTATGCCCCGCCGAAGGTCTCGCCGGCGAAGACCGCCGAGGTCCCGGCCGACCTGCGCGCGGCAGCGACCGAACTGCTGAAGGCGGTGGCCGCCAAGGATGTCGACGGTATCGGGAAATGGCTGGCGCCGAAGATGTCGATCGTCACGGGTACCCTCGATCTCTCGATTCCGCGCGGCACCAGGCTCGAGGGGCCGTGGGAGAGCGCCAAGTCGCAGGTCGCCGGCCTCGGCAACAGCACTGGTGGCGACTGGGACCTGCCGCCAAACGTCGATATCGGCGTGTTCCTGACCAAGATGGAGCTGGATTTCATCGGCCAGTCGCTGACCGACGGACAGCCCTGGGGCACTGACGCCGCGGTGAGGGGTGCGATCTGCACCTATGGGCTCGGAACGGTCGACCCGGCCGCGGTGAAGCGCGCGGCCAAGGCGCTGGACACGAGTGGCGACAACTTCGTCGGCGTGAAGCGCGAGATCGAGCTGTTCGAGACGATGGAAGACAGCAGCAAGTCTGTAGGCAAGCTGGTCCCCGGCCTGCTCTATGCCACCGACTACGACGCCGAGACCTCGACCGAATGGACCGCCTTCCACCTGCCGGAAGGCGGCGTCGGTTTCGGCAAAACCACCGGCGACGACTTCGACCGTCCTTACGCCTCCGGCCTCTGCTTCAAGCAGCAGGCGGCGGGCGAGTGGGCCGTAGTGGCGCAGGCCTCGACGGGGCTTTAGCCACTCACCGAGTTGTCCGCCAGCGTCACGTGCGGGTATTTCGCGGCGTCTTTCACCAGGTCTTCGACCACCACCGTGTCCCACTCGAGACCCACGATGGCGTGGTCGAGCGGAGCGTTGACGATGTTGCCGGTGATGGTGACGGGCCCGGGGGAGGGGTTTTGCACGACGCTGACACCAATGCCGGTGCTGGTGGCGTAGAGCACGTTGTCGGCGATGATCACGTCGCGCAGGAACGTGCCGCGGCCGGCGAGGATGCCGATGCCGGGGACGTTGTCGATGCTGTTGCCCGAAATGCTGGTTTCGGCCTCGGCATAGATGCCGAAGGGCCTCGTGTCCAGATTGACCTCGGAGCGCGAGCGGATGTTGCGCACGATATTGCCCGAGCAGACGGCGAGCCGCCCGCCCGAATCGAGGTTGGTGATCGAGATGCCGGCGGCGGCGCCATCGACGATGTTGTTGGAGATCACCGAACCGGAGAAGGCGAACTCCGAAAAGATCGCCACTTCGCCCGAGTTGCGGCAGACATTGCCGGTGACAGCGACATTGCTCGTCGAATTGAGCCGCACCGCAGTGAACATGCAGTCGGCGATCTGGTTGTTGGCGACGATCACGTCGTTGCAGCGGAAAACGTTGATGCCATTGCCGTTCTGGCCGTTGCCGCCATTGGTGGAGCCGATGCCGGCGATGGTGTTGCCGGTGATGACCGAGCCATCGTGGCGCGGCTTGCTGCCCCAGATCAGGAAGCCGCCATTGCCACATTTGCTGACGCGGTTGGAAACGATGTTGAGGCCGCGGCCATCGACCGAGAAGATCGCAGCGAGGGCATGGCCGGTGAAATCGCAATCCTCGATATCCGCCCCGGCATCGCGCACCGCGAGGCCGTTGGCGGCGCCGCCGATGAAGCTGCAATTGCTCAGGGTGACGTGGTCGCTGGCCTCGATTTCGACCAGTCCGCGATCGGCGCCGCTCGGCCCGCCATTGCCGCGGGTGAAGGTGAGGCCCGAGAAACTGACATGGGCGCTGCCGGCGACGCGGAACACCGGCGCATCGCCCGCCGCAGCAAGGATGGTGCCGCCGGGAATGCCTGTAATCACGACGTTGCTCGGCACCTGCAGGTTCTGCACGTAGTAGCTGCCCGAACCGAGGAACAGCGGACGGCCTTCCTCGCCGGCGCGCAGCAGCGCTTCCTGCATCGGGCCGCTCTGATCATCGAGGCTGCCCGGCACCAGGTTCAGGGTCGTCGAATCGAGCGACTGCGCCCGAACGCCGCCAGCCAGCGGCAGGGCGATGAGGCCCGCAAGAATGTGACGGCGGTTCATACGCATGAGGGGAGTGTAAGGGGGTAGGGGGGCGTTTGGGAATTGCCGATTCCGGCGCCGTCCCCAAGCTATGTGGGATTGAATCCAACCGTACCGACACCCATCGGCGCCAGGTTTCTACCCGGTGATGGGGGCCGTGCGAGCGGTCCAGCATCAAGCCGGCAACGGCCGCTTTCATTTGGCAGCCCATCCCCCCGCCGCTATAGAGTCCACAACTGGCTATCGAATCCTGTGAGGCGTCATGCTCCTTCCCGACAAGATCTATCTCGGCCAAAGCACCCGGCCGGAGTACCTGGCGCTGAAATACGGCAACCGGCACGGGCTGGTGACCGGCGCCACGGGTACCGGCAAGACGGTGACGCTGCAGTCGATCGCCGAGGGGTTCTCGGCCGCCGGCGTCCCGGTGTTTGCCGCCGATATCAAGGGTGACCTGTCGGGCATCGCCAATATGGGCAAGATGCTCGACTGGCAGGTGAAGCGCGCCGAAGAGATCGGTTTCACCGATTATGCGGCGAGCAAGTTCCCGGTGATCTTCTGGGATCTGTTCGGCCGGCAGGGCCACCCGGTGCGGACCACCATCTCCGAGATGGGCCCGCTGCTGCTGAGCCGCATCCTCGACCTCAATGACACCCAGGAAGGCGTGCTGAACATCGCCTTCAAATATGCCGACGATAACGGGCTGCTGCTGCTCGACCTGAAGGACCTGCGTGCGCTGCTGGTGGAAATCGCCAACAACGCCAAGGATATCTCGGTGCAGTACGGCAATGTCGCCTCGGCCACGGTGGGCGCGGTGCAGCGCTCGCTGCTGGTGCTGGAGCAGCAGGGCGGCGACCAGTTTTTCGGCGAGCGGGCGCTCGACATCCGCGACCTGATGCGCACCACCACCGACGGCAAGGGCTATGTTTCGATCCTCGCCGCCGACGAGCTGATGCGCGCGCCGCGGCTCTACGCGACGTTCCTGCTCTGGCTGATGTCGGAGCTGTTCGAAGTGCTGCCGGAAGTCGGCGACCCGGAAAAACCCAAGCTGGTGTTCTTCTTTGACGAAGCCCACCTGCTGTTCGACGACGCGCCCAAGGCGCTGGTCGATAAGGTGGAGCAGGTGGTCAAGCTGGTGCGCTCCAAGGGCGTCGGCGTCTATTTCGTCACCCAGAACCCGGCCGACATTCCGGACGCCGTGCTGGCGCAGCTTTCCAACCGCGTGCAGCACGCGCTCAGGGCCTATACGCCCAAGGAGCAGAAGGCGGTGCGGATGGCGGCAGAGTCGTTCCGCCCTAACCCCGACTTCTCGACCGCCGAAGTGATCACCCAGATGGGTACCGGCGAGGCGCTGGTCTCGGTGCTGGAAGATAAGGGCGTACCCTCGATCGTCGGGCGCACGCTGATCCGGCCGCCCTCAGGGCAGGTCGGGCCGCTGCTGCCGGAGGAACGGCGCACGGTGATCGCCAACTCGCCGGTGGCTGGCGTCTACGACGCGGTGGTCGATCGCGAGTCGGCCTTCGAGGTGCTGACCAAAAAGACCCAGGAGCGCCAGGCGAGCGAGGCGGAGGCCAAGCAGGCCGAGCTCGACGCCAAGCAGGCGCAGGCGGACGCCAAGGCCGCAGCGGCGCAGGAACGCGCCGAGCGCGCCGCCCAGCCGCGCCGTTCGACCCGGCAGACGCCGACCGAAGCCGCCATCACCTCGTTCAGTCGCACCATGGCGAACGGGCTCGGCAAGGCACTGCTGCGCGGCATCCTGGGTGGCCTCACCCGTGGCCGCTAACGTCGCGCAGAACCACCCGGCGCTCGCGGTCTTCGCCTCCGACAAAGGGCCGGGCGATGCCGAGCGCAGCTCGATCATGTCGCAGGCCGGCACGCTCCTGGCACGGCATGGGGCGCGGATCATCTGCCTCGCCGACGAGACGCTGGACAATATCCCGTTGATCACCAGCGCCCGCGCGGCCGGCGGCGAAGTGCTGATCGTCGCCGATGCGGCGTTCCAGGCGCCCGCCGCGCTGGCCGAAGTGCCGGTGGAGCGGATCGACGACCCAGAGGCGCGGGTGAAGCGGGTTGGCGAACTGGCGCAGGGTTTTGTCGGGCTGCCGGGCTCGCTTGCTTCGGCAGCTGCGCTCTATCGCACCTGGGTGCGAGCCGGCGCCGGCGCCGGCGGCAAGCCCGTGGTGCTGCTCAACCACCACCGCGCCTTCGAGGCGATGCGCGGCATGGCGACGGACATCCTCAGCCACTCGGTGAGCCATGCCGACCGCGTCGTGGTGTTCACCGACAATGTCGATGATCTCTGGAACAAGGTGGCCTGGGCGCTGAACGTGACGGCCTAGGGCAAGCACGCTCTCGAACCACGCTTGATGTCATCCCCTGTCTCAGGGGCAGCCTGTCTAGCGCGTTAGACGGACTGCCGCGAGCGCGCGCTTAGGGGCAGACATGGAGGTCTTCGCGCTCCTCGTCCGAGCTGAAGCCCATCCCCCAACTCCGCATGCTGAGCAGTACCGGCTCGAGCGAGCGGCCCAGTTCCGTCAGCTCATATTCAACGCGCGGCGGCACTTCCGGATAAACGATGCGATTGATCACCCCGTCACGCTCCAGTTCGCGCAATTGCAGCGTCACCATGCGCGCCGTCGCATTGGGCACCATCCGGCACAGCGCATTGAAGCGCAGTTTGCCGTCGAGCAGGTGAAACAGGATCACCGGTTTCCACAGGCCCCCGATTACCGAAAGGGTCACTTCTACCGCACAACCGGTGCGGCCAGCCCTGCGGCGTGGGCGGGTCAGGATAGGGGTGCTATCATTCATGATAGTACATGTTGCCTTTGTACGTACTGTTCTCAGATGCATTGAAGACCTAGCTAGGCTGGGAAACAAGAGGAACGTGCGAATGAAAGCTGCCTGGTTTTCCACCAAGGGCCCCGCCCGCGACGTATTGCAGGTCGGCGAGTTGCCCACGCCACAACCCGCGCCCGGCGAAGTGCTGATCCGCGTCCGCGCCTCGGGCGTCAATCCGTCCGACACCAAGGGTCGCAGCGGCAGCGGCGCCCCGGCCTTCCCCAAGGTCGTGCCCAATCAGGATGGCGCGGGTGAGATCGTCGCCGTGGGTTCCCCCGAACTCGACAGCCGGATCGGTGAGCGCGTCTGGTTTTACGAATCCCAGCTTGGCCGCTGGAACGGCTCAGCCGCCGAATACACCACGCTCCCCGCCTGGAAGGCTGTCCACCTGCCCGATGGCGTCAGCTTCGAGGAAGGCGCCTGCCTCGGCATTCCCGCCATGACCGCCTATCGCTGTGTCTTCGTCGATGGTCCGGTCACCGGTAAAACCGTCTTCGTCTCCGGCGGTGCCGGCGCGGTCGGCCGCTACGCCATCCAGTTCGCCAAGCTCGGTGGTGCCCGCGTCATCGCCTCGGTCGGCAATGACGAGGCCGCCGCATCAGCCACTGCGGCCGGTGCCGATCTGGTCCTCAACCGCCACACTGATGATCTGCCCGCCCGGGTTGCTGCCTTCACGGGCGACGGCAAGGGTAGGGGCGTCGACCGCTTCGTCGAAGTCGCCTTTGGCGCCAATCTTGACCTGATCGGCAAGACTCTGGCGCCCAACGGCGTCGTCGCCACCTATGCCAGCGATGCCGTGCCTCAGCCCACCCTGCCGTTCTGGCCGATGATCTTTCTCGACGCGACCATCCGGTTCGTGCTGGTCTATGTGATGACTGCCGAGGCCCACCGCGAAGCCGCCGCCGGCATCAACGCCGCGCTTGAGGCCAATCAACTCACCCACCAGATCGGCCGCGTGCTGACCCTCGACGACATCGTCGTCGCCCACGAAGCCGTCGAACGCGGCGAACTCGGCAAGACGATTATTACGCTGGGCTGAGCCAACAGCCTGATTGGTCCACTTGGGAGGGAGGGCGGATGAGGGGGCGCGGAGCCCGGCTGTCAGTGCGTCGGCAGCGGACGCTCCCGCGTCCATAGCGGAATGACGTTGCCGTATTGCGAGAAATCCGGGCGACGGGACGTCGCGGCGCGGACAGGCCGGTAGCCGGCGAGGCTGGCGGCACGGCGGGCGATGCGCGACTGCACCCGTTCGAGCAGGTATTTCGGCGACATCGGCTTGACGATCACCTCATCGATGCCCGAGGCGATGCAGAGGTCCTTGGTTTCGGGCGACACCAGGCTGGCGAGCGCGATCACCTGGTAGTCGTGATGCGGGATGCTCTGGTCGGCGCGCAGGTCGCGGCTGACCCGGTCGGCACGCGCCGAGGCGCTGTCGAAATCGGTGACGACCACATCGACCGGCGCGAGCCGCATATAGGTGACCAGCGCCAGCTCGGATTCGAACGGGCGGACCCGGAAGCTCGGCACCGAAGCCAGCACCATGCTGAGGATGGAGCTCAGCGCCGGATTGGCGACAAGCACGGCTATGGTGCGGACTGGTTCGGCCAAGGTCTCGCGACGCTCCCAATGGTTAAGCAATTGTTACCATTGTGGCGCGGCGGGCGGAAGCGGCAGGAAATGCGGATCTGGCGATTTTCGCGAGAACCGTTCGGGCAAAATGAAAAGGGCCCGCCGAAGCGGGCCCTGAACGCGATTTCGAGTGAAGCTTAGCGGGCTTCTTCGAACAGGAACTCGACATGTTCCCAGTTCACCAGGTTGTCGAACCAGGCTTCGAGGTATTTCGGGCGCGCGTTGCGGTAGTCGATGTAATAGGAGTGCTCCCAGACGTCGACGCCGAGCAGCGGCTTGGCATTGCCGTGTACCAGCGGCGACTCGCCATTGGCGGTCTTGGTGACCTGGAGCTTCCCATCCTTCAGCGACAACCAGGCCCAGCCCGAACCGAACTGCGTGGTGCCGGCATTGATGAAATCGGCGCGGAACTTGTCGAAGCCACCGAGATCGGATTCGATCGCCTTGAGCAGCGCTGCCGGGACCTTCCCGGCGCCGCCGCCGCCATTGGGCTTCATCCAGTTCCAGAAATGCACGTGGTTGTAGTGCTGGCCCAGGTTGTTGAAGAGCGCCGGGTCCTTGCCAAACACTTCCTTCACCGCGTCCTCGAGCTCGAGCACTTCGAGACCCTTGCCCTCGGCGAGCTTGTTGCCGTTGGTGACGTAAGCCTGGTGGTGCTTGTCGTGGTGGAACTCGAGCGTCTCTTTGCTCATGTACGGGCCGAGCGCGTCATAGGCGTAGGGCAGGGGGGGAAGTTCGTATGCCATTCTGGATGCCTCCTTGGGGGACAGTCTCTATGATTGTTGGCCGCTGGGCTGGCTCCGATATAGGCCCTTTGGCATTGCTCAACAATTCCCGCTTTGGGTGGAATTATGCCAATCCGACGCAACTGAGCGCAAAGGCGTAGCTCAGGCCGGTCTCCTTGAGCTGGTCGAAGCGGCCCGAAGCGCCGCCATGGCCGGCGCCCATGTGCGTCTTGAGGTAAAGCGCATTGCCGTCGGTCTTGGTGGCGCGGAGTTTGGCCACCCATTTGGCCGGCTCCCAATAGGTGACGCGCGGATCGGTGAGCCCGGCCAGCGCAAAGATCGGCGGATAGTCGATGGCCGCCACCTGCTCGTAGGGGGCATAGCCGGCGATGCGGTCATAGGCCGCCTTGTCGGTGATCGGGTTGCCCCATTCGGGCCATTCCGGCGGGGTGAGCGGCAGCGTTTCATCGAGCATGGTGTTGAGCACGTCGACGAACGGCACCTCGGCGATGACCCCGGCCCAGAGCTCGGGGCGCATATTGGTGACGGCGCCCATCAACAGGCCGCCGGCCGAGCCGCCCTCGGCGACAATGCGCTGCTTCGACGTATAGCCCAGTTCGATCAGCGTTTCGGCGGCAGCGACGAAATCGGTAAAGGTGTTGGTCTTCTGCTCGCGGCGGCCGTTCTTGTACCAGGCATAGCCCTTGTCCATGCCGCCGCGGATATGTGCCGTGGCGTGGACGAAGCCGCGATCGACCAGCGACAGCTTCGAGACCGAAAAGCCGGCCGGCAGCGCCATGCCATAGGCGCCATAGCCATAGAGCAGGGCCGGCGCTTTGCCGTCGAGCTTCAGGCCCTTGCGGTAGAGCAGCGTCACCGGCACCCGCTCGCCATCCTTGGCCGTGGCGAAGATGCGCTTTGTCTCGTAGTCATCAGGGTTGTGCCCGGAGGGGACCACCTGTTCCTTCAGAAGGGTTCGCTCGCGCGTCACCAGATCGAGGTCGTAAGTGCGCGATGGCGTGGTCGGCGACGAATAGCTGAAGCGGATGGTCTTGGTGTCGAACTCGAAACCGGCCGACATGCCGAGCGCATAGGCCTCCTCGTCGAATTTCACCGTCCACTCTTCGCCATCGTCGAGGTTGCGCACCACGATGCGCGGCAGCCCCTCGGAGCGCTCGAGCCGGATGAGGTGGTGGCTGAGGAGGATGATGTCGAGGATCAAGACGCCTGGGCGGTGTGGCACCAGGTCGATCCAGTTTTCGGCCGCCGGATTGTCGGCGGCGACGGTGACGATCTTGAAATCCTCGGCGCCGTCGGCGTTGGTGAGGATGTAGAACACCCCGTCGCGGTCCTCGACGTCGTATTCGCGGTCGGTGAGGCGCGGCGAGACCAGCTTCGGCGCGCCGCCGGTGCGGGTGTCGATCAGCCAGAACTCGGATGTCTGGTGGTCGTGCGCGTCGATGACGATGTAGTTGCGGCTGAGCGTCTCATCGACGCCGACGAAGAAGCCCGGGTCCTTTTCCTCGTAGACGATCTCGTCATCGGCCTGCGGCGTGCCGAGCACATGCCGGCGGACCCGGAACGGCCGGTGGTTGTCGTCATATTCGGAATAGTAGATGGCGGTGGAATCGGCCGACCACACACCGCCGCCCGCGACATCCTCGATCACTTCGCCGGTATCCTTGCCGGTGGCGAGGTCGCGAATGTGCAGGGTGTAGAACTCCGAGCCTTGCCGATCGGCGCTCCAGGCGAGCAGGCGGTGCGACGGATCGTGGTCGCCGCCGCCAAAGCCGAAATACTCCTCGCCGGCCTCGACATTGCAGTCGAGCAGCAGCTCTTCATCGCCGCCGTCGCGCGGCGTACGAACCAGGATCGGGTACTGCTTGCCCTCTTCCATGCGTGAGTTGTAGGCCCAGGGGCCGTCGGCTGAGGGTATGCCGCTCTCGTCCTCTTTGATGCGGCCACGGATCTCCCGGTAGATCTTGTCGGTCAGCGCCTCGTGCGCCGTCTCGAAGGCCTCGGCAAAATAGGCGTTCTCCGCCTCGACATAGCGGCGGATGTCGGCCGGCAGGGTGGACGGGTCCTGCATCACCTCCTGCCAGTTATCGGCCCGCAGCCAGTGATAGGGATCCTGCCGCGTGATGCCGTGATTGGTCGTGGCATGCTGGCGGCGTTCGGCGACGGGTGGGGTGGGCATGGGAGGATTCTCGGGAGGGGGTGTTGCCGCGAGGTAGGCGCGACGGTGAGCGATTGTAAAGGACGGGATGCTGCCGCGCCGCCTTCTCCCCTTGTGGGAGAAGGTGCCCGAAGGGCGGATGAGGGGTTCTTTCCGCGTACTTGTGTCGCTCGTCGCTTTCGCTCCGATCGCGCTACACTTCGTTGCGCGGACCCCTCATCCGGCGCTGCGCGCCACCTTCTCCCACAAGGGGAGAAGGCAAGAGCGCGTGGGGCCGCTCTGGGTGCGCTAAGCCTTCGGCTCGAACTGCAGGCTCGTGCCGTTCATGCAGAACCGCTCGCCCGTCGGGTTGGGGCCGTCGGGGAAGATGTGGCCGAGATGGGCGCCGCAATTGGCGCAGTGGGCTTCGACGCGGACCATGCCGTGCGAGCGGTCGACGGTCTGGGCGACCGAGCCCTCGATCGCCTTGAAGAAGCTCGGCCAGCCCGAGCCGGATTCGTACTTGGTGTCGGCGGTGAACAGCTCGGCGCCGCACGAGGCGCAGTGGTAAATGCCGTCGCGCTTTTCGGTGTTGTAGATGTGGGACCAGGGCCGCTCGGTGCCGTGTTCGCGCGCGACGCGGTAGAGCTCGGGGCTGAGCGTGGCGCGCCACTCTTCGTCGGACTTCTGAACCTTGAAGGTTTCGCTCATCGGGGAATCTCCGTTACGGCGCCAGATATGGCGATTGCGGCGCCTGATCGCAAATCCCCCAGCTCTCACAAAGCTGTGGTGCAGTCGTGCGGGCCGACCGGTTTGCCTTGCCGGGGCGGGGGGAGGGGCTAAGCTGCCGCAAGCGAATCCCACAGGGGGCGGACCCGGGTGGAGGCCACACCGGCAATAGCGATTGCACTCGTCGTGCTGCTGCCCTTCGTGGCGGCAGCGCTGGCGCCGCTCGTCCATCGGCTGGTCGGTGACCTTGCCGGCTGGGTGGTGGCGCTGGTGCCGGTGGCGGGGTTCATCGCGCTATGGGGGTTGCTCGGCCGGGTGTCCGACGGCGAGATCATCACCATCGCCTGGCCATGGGCGCCGTCCTGGGGGCTCGAGCTGAGCTTTCTCGTCGACGGTCTGAGCCTCACCTTTGCCCTGACCATTGCCGGCATCGGGGCCTTCATCCTGCTTTATTCGGGCGCCTACCTGAAGGGGCACAAGCAGGGCCGGTTCCTCGGCTTCCTCCTGGCCTTCATGGGGGCGATGCAGGGGCTGGTGCTGGCCGACAATCTCGTCGCGCTCTACCTGTTCTGGGAGCTGACCTCGGTTGCTTCGTTCCTGCTGATCGGCTTCGACCACACGCGTCAGGCGGCGCGCCGCGCCGCGATCCAGGCGCTGCTGGTGACCGGCTTTGGCGGGCTGGCGCTGCTGGCGGCCGGGGTGACGATCTACACCATCTCGGGCGGCTGGGACCTGAGCGCTGCGGGCGACCTCAAGGGCCACCTCGCCTATCCGTTGCTGGTCGGGCTGGTGCTGCTCGCGGCCTTCACCAAATCGGCGCAACTACCGTTCCATTTCTGGCTGCCCAACGCCATGGAGGCGCCGACACCGGTTTCGGCCTACCTCCACTCGGCGACCATGGTGCAGGGCGGCGTCTACCTGGTGGCGCGGATGACCCCGCATCTGGGCGGCGAGGCGATCTGGAACCTGACGCTGATGGCGTTCGGCGGCGCCACGCTGCTCTGGGGCGCGATCGCGGCGCTGCGGCAGACCGACCTCAAGCAGCTGCTGGCGCAGACGACGCTCGCCTCACTCGGCTTGCTGATGCTGCTGCTGGGCGCGGGCACCGAGCTCGCGGTGACTGCGGCGGTGCTCTATTTCATCGCCCACGCCCTCTACAAGGCCGGGCTGTTCCTCGTCGCCGGGGCGATCGACCACGGGACCGGCACCCGCGACATCACCATGCTCGGCGGTTTGCGCGATCCGATGACGCTGAGCTTCATCGGCACCATCATGGCCTCGGCCGCGATGTTCGGGCTGCCGCCATTGATCGGCTTCTTCGCCAAGGAAGAAATGTATGCGGCGCTAGCGATCGGACAGTTTGAGTCGCTGCTGGCGCTTGCTGCGCTCGTGCTGGGCAACGCGCTGCTCGGCGCCATCGGGCTGGCGCTGCTGATCAAGCCCTTCATGGGGCAATTGCTGCCGACGCCGATCGAGCCACACGAGGCGCCGGTGGCGATGCTGGCGGGACCGCTAGTCATGGGCGTCCTGGGAATTTTCCTCGGCTTCGTGCCGACACTGGCTGGGCAACTGGCGGTCGCACCGGCGACCTCGGCGATCCTCGGTGTCCCCGTCGAGACGCACCTGAAGTTCGGCGTCGACCTCTTGGGGCCGGCGTTCTGGCTTTCGGTCGCCACCTGGGTGCTGGCCATCGGGCTATTCCTCAGGCTCGATCTGGCACGGTCGCTGTTGCGGCGCACCGCAACGGCGATCGGCTGGAGCTTCGATATCGGCTTCGACTGGGTGTATTTCGGCATCGTGCGTGTCGCCGGGGCAGTGACGCGGCTGCTGCACCACGGGCGGCTGGAACTCTACCTGTTTTTGGTGTTCGTCCTGCTGGTGGTCGCGGCGATCGGGCCGCTCTGGCTGCTGGACGGGCTGCCACGCGGGCCGCAGACGCTCGATCTCCGGTTCTATGAATGGGGGCTGGTCGGGCTCGCGGTGCTCGGCGTCGTGACCGTGGTCTATGCGCGCAGCCGCCTCTTCGCCATCCTGGCGCTCGGGGTGCAGGGCCTGGCGGTGGCGCTGCTCTACCTGGTGTTCGGCGCGCCGGACCTGAGCTTCACCCAGTTCATGGTCGAAATCCTCAGTGTGGTGATCCTGGCGCTGGTGATGATCCGGCTCGATCTCGATACCGCCGACCGGCGGCCGCTCGAGGATTGGGCCCGTGACGGCGGCGTGGCGCTGCTCGGCGGCGTCGCCGTGACCATGCTGCTCTGGGCGGTGATCGAGGGGCCGTTCGATTTGAGGCTCTCGACCTTTTTCAACGCGCATAGCGTGCCGATCGCGCATGGGCACAATGTCGTCAATGTCATCCTCGTCGACTTCCGCGGGCTGGATACGCTGGGTGAAATCTCTGTGGTGATGACCGCGGGCATCGCCATCCTGGCTTTGATCCGCGGCGCCAGGCGGCAGAAGCCTGTCGAGGTCGCACCGGTCGAGCCTGGGCCTCAGCCGAAGCGCCGCGCGGCGCGAAAGGCTGTGGCATGAACTCGCTGATCTTCCGCACCATCGCACCGCTGCTGGTTGCCGTGATGCTGGTGTTCTCGGTGTTCGTGCTGCTGCGCGGCCACAACGAGCCGGGCGGCGGCTTCATCGGCGGGCTGATCGCTGCATCGGCGCTGACCATCTACGGCATGGCGATGGGCGCCGGTGCGGCGCGCACCGCGTTGCAGTTGCATCCGCTCGCCTATGCCGGGTTCGGCGTGGCGCTCGCGGCACTGGCGGGAGCGCTGTCGATCGTGTTCGACGTGCCGTTCCTCACCGGGCTCTGGACCATCTTCGAGTTCGACGAGGTGGAGGTGGCGATCTCTACCCCGATGGTGTTCGATATCGGCGTCTACTTCGTCGTCTTCGGCACCATCGCCGCGGTGGCGCTGGCGCTCGAGGACGAGGAAGGGGGCGCCTGATGGACCATGTCATCGCCGCGCTCTCCGGTGTCTTCCTCGCCGCCGCGATCTACCTCCTCTTGTCGCGCGCCCTGATCCGCATGCTGCTCGGGCTGGTGCTGCTGGGCAACGCGGTGAACCTCCTGATCCTAGTCGCCGGGCGGCTGGGGCGGATCGTTCCGCCGATTGCGCTCGAGGGGGCGAAGGCGCCACTGGCAGGGGCCGCGAACCCGCTGCCGCAGGCGCTGATCCTCACCGCCATCGTTATCGGCTTTGCGATGTTCGCGTTCCTCCTGGTGCTGGCCTACCGCGCCTACCAGTCGCTCGAGGCCGACGACACCGACCGGATGCGCGTCACCGAGCCGCGCGGCGGCCCGAAACCGCCGATGAGCTACTGATGAGCGGCGCGATGCAGGATTTCGCCACGCATCCGACCGACTGGCTGGTGATTCTGCCGGTGGTGTTGGCGCTGCTCGGCGGCGCCGTGCTGCTGATGCTGCGCGAGGCGCGGGAGGCGCAGTTCTGGCTGGCGCTCAGCATCGTCGCGGTGATCTTCGTCTCGGACATCGCATTGGCGCTCAGGGTGAGCGAGACGGGACCGGTGGCGATGACCATGGGGCGCTGGCTGCCGCCCTTCGGCATCAGCTTCGTCGCCGATCTGACCAGTGCGGTGTTCGCGCTGGCGGCAGCCGGGGTGACGTTGCTGCTGCTGGTTTACCTGCGGATGGACATGCCCGACCGGGCACGGCGCGATGGGGTCTACCCGCTGATCCTCCTGCTGCTTGCTGGTGTCAGCGGCTCGTTCCTCACCGGCGACCTGTTCAACCTCTATGTCTGGTTCGAGGTGATGCTGATCTCGAGCTTCGGGCTGATGGTCTTGGGCGGACGCAACATCCAGCTCGACGGCACGGTGAAATACGGCTTCCTCAATTTCCTCGCCACCAGCTTCTTCCTCGCCGCGCTCGGGCTGCTCTATGGCACGCTGGGGACACTCAACATGGCCGACATCGTTGGCCGTGCCGGGGCAGCCAACCCGGCGGTGCTGGCCTCGATCGCGGCGCTGCTGTTGCTGGCCTTCGGCATGAAGGCGGCGGCGTTTCCGGTGAATGCCTGGTTGCCCGCCAGCTACCACGCACCGCCGCCGGCAATCTCGGCGCTGATGGCGGGACTGCTGACCAAGGTGGGCGTCTACGCCCTACTGCGCGCCCTGGTGATGCTGCTGCCGGCAAGCCGCGAGGTGCTCGAGCCGGTGCTGGCGCTGGTGGCGATCAGTACGCTGATCCTCGGACCACTCGGGGCGATCGCCGAGACCAATCTCCGGCGGGCGCTCGGCTTCCTGGTGATCGGCGGCATCGGCGCCACCATTGCCGGGGCGGCGCTTGGCAATGCGGCAGGGCTGGCGGGCTCGGCGACTTATGTGCTGCACGCCATGCTGACCATCACCGCGCTCTATCTCGTTGCCGGGCTGCTCGAGGCGATGACCGGCGAGACCGATACGCGTCGAATGGGCGGCATCTATGCGGCGGCCTCGCTGCCCTCGCTGCTGTTCTTCGTCTTGATGCTGGCGGTGGCGGGCGTCCCGCCATTCCTCGGCTTCTGGCCGAAACTGCTGCTGGTGCAGGGCGGCATCGAGGGCTGGGGCTTTGGCCGCGATGGCTGGGGCCTGGCACTGTGGCTCGCGGTGCTCGGCAACGCGCTCCTGACCCTGATCGCCGTCAGCCGGCTCTGGGCCCACATCTTCTGGCGCGCCGGGCATGAGGCGGCAACGACCGAGGCCCCGAACCCCGACCTGAAGCCGCTCAGCCCTCAGGTGCGCTGGCTCGGGCTTGGCTCGGCCGGTGTGCTGACGCTCGTCGTGCTGCTGCTTGGGCTGTGGCCGGAGCCGCTGCTTGGCTTCGGCAAGGAGGCTGCGGCCGGGCTGCTTCGGCCGGCCAACTACGTCGTCGCCACCGGCCTCGAGGGAGCCGCGCCATGAGTCTGGTCCTCCTTACCATCGTCCTGGCGCTGGGCTGGGCGGCGGCTACCGGCAGTTTCACGCTGCCCAACCTGCTGCTCGGCGCGGTGGTCGGCGCCGCCTGCCTGTTCGTCGTGCGCCGATACGTGTCACGCCCGAACCTGCTGCCGCGGGCGCTGCGCATAGTGGCGCTCGCGTGGCTGTTCATCACCGAACTGGTGGCGAGCGCGCTGCGGGTGGCGCGGCTGGTGCTGCGGCCCGATCTCAACGCGCATATCCGGCCGGCGATCATCGCGTTTCCACTGAGCGTGACCAGCGACGCCGAGATCACGCTGCTGGCCAACCTGATCACGCTGACGCCGGGAACGCTCAGCGTCGATGTGTCGGAGGATCGGCGCTTGCTCTACATCCACGCCATCCACGTCACCGATCGCGCGGCATTCATCAAACAGATCGCCGCCGGGTTCGAGGCGAAGGTCGCGGGGGCGTTCCGATGAGCGGCGCGGCCGTATTGCAGCTGGCGAGCCAGATCGCGCTCGGGCTGTTGCTGGTCGGCATGCTGCTGGCGGTGATTCGCCTGATCCGCGGCCCCAATCTCGGGGACCGTATCCTGGCGCTCGATATGATCGGCGTGCTCGCTGTGGGCTTTATCGGCGGCGTCGCCGTGCTGACCGGGTTCTCACTCTATATCGACATTGCCATCGCGCTGGCTCTCGTCAGCTTCCTCGCGACCGTGGCGCTGGCCCGTTATCTGATGAGCCGGGCGGCGCGCCGCAGCAGGGAGGCCGAGCAATGATCCTCGAGCTCACACAATACCTTGCCGCCTTGCTGGTGCTTGCCGGCGCGTTGTTCAGCCTGATCGCGGCGATCGGAGTATTGCGACTGCCCGACCTCTACACGCGGCTGCATGCAGCGTCGAAGGCAGGTGCAATTGGAGCCGGTTTGATCCTGCTTGCGGTCGCAGTGGCATCGTTCGACGGCGCCGTGGTGCTGCGTGCTTTGCTGGGGATAGTGTTCCTGCTGCTCTCTACACCAATTGCCGCCCACTTGCTGGCGCGTGCGGCATATCGCTGCGGCGAGGCGCCGACCGCTGCGACGACTGTGGACGATTTGAAGTGAAACACTTTGGCAACTGCACATTATTGCCGCAAATCAAAGGTTATACACATAGACGACAGTTGCTATTGCATTCGCAGTGCAGCGGTTCTATTGAACCAGTCCAGGGCAAGGCTGCCACCTCTTCGCCCTGACATACCGCAGAAAAGGACCCGAAATGACCGATATCATCAGCGGCAATGCCGCGGCTGACAACGATCTCATCGATCTGAGCGCTGACATCGTCTCCGCTTATGTTAGCCACAATGCTCTCAGCGTTACCGACCTGCCCAAGCTGATTGCTGACGTGCATGCTGCCCTCCGGAATCTCCAGTCTCCCGTCGCGGCCGAGCCGGCCGAGGAATTGAAGCCGGCCGTCCCGGTTCGCAAGTCCGTCGCCCCGGACTTCATCATCTGTCTCGAGGACGGCAAGAAGTTCAAGTCGCTGAAGCGGCACCTGCGTACCCACTACAATCTCTCGCCGGAAGAGTACCGCGAGAAGTGGGGCCTGCCGGCCGACTACCCGATGGTTGCTCCGAACTACTCGGCAACCCGCTCGCGCCTCGCCAAGGACAATGGCCTGGGCCGCAAGGCCGCCTGATCGACTTCGATCGATCGACTAACTCGTGGCCGCTCCGCAAGGGGCGGCCACACTGCTTTGTGGACCTGCTTGTGCCAGGATGCCGGCGGGGGCCGGTACAGCTCAGCCGCAGCGGTCGAGCACGCGCTTGATGGCGGCCGAAGAGCCTTTGGCGCCAAACGTGTTGCTGTCGAACACTTCGAGCCCGCCCTGCGACTTGCTGCGGACATAGGCAATGCGGATCGTCGCCTTCGCCCCCTGGGCGATGCGCGCCCACTGCCGGGCCACCGGACCACGGACGATCATCGAGGTGCCGTCGCTGTGGATGAGCGGGATCTCCTGCGCAAAGCTGCTGCCGCCGGCAGCCGAAACGCCGGCACCCTCGGCGGGATCCGGGGTGATGGCCAGGTTCATCGAGCTGGCGCCGGCGACCTGCCGATGCGGCGAGCGCACCCAAAAGCCCATCGCCAGGTCGCCGCCGCGGCAGGCGAACTGGAACTGTGCGCTGCCATTGTCGAGATAGGCGATCGGCACGCTGCCATCCTCGTAGGTCCATTCTGCCGCACCGGCCGTCGTCGCCAGCGCCAACACGAGAAAAGCTGAAATCACCCTGAGCATGCACATCCCCGTCAAAGACGGCGGACCGTAGTCGCAGAGCGGCGCCGCTCGCAAGCGATGCCGCGATCAAGGTGTGGAGAGCAGCGTCGACGCCCCTCTAGGCCGCCGCCGTCTGGCTGTCGGCGAACACCGCATACTGCGCCGAATAGGCGCGCTGGAAGGCCGGACGCGCCTTGCCGCGAGCGACATAAGCGGTGAGGTTCGGATGCTCGGCCAGCAGGTCCGAGCCCTCGAGCCGGCGCAGTACGCCGACCATCACCAGGTCGCCGGCGCTGAACGCGCCATCGAGCCAGTCGGCATCGCCGAGCCGCTGCGACAGGTCGCTCAGCCGGTCCCGGATGCGCCCGTCGACAGTCGCCAAGTGCTCCCCGTACCAGGGCTTATCACCTTCGAGATACTCCGCCGCTTCGCGATCGACGATCGGCGGCTCAATGGTGGCGAGCGCGGCGAATATCCAGGTGATGGCGCGGGCCCGCGCCGCGGGGTCATTCGGCAGCAGGCCCCGATGCAACGCTGCGATGTGGAAGACGATGGCGCCGGACTCGAACAGGGTGACCTCACCATCCTCATAGGTCGGGATCTGCCCGAACGGCTGCAGCGCACGGTGCGCCGGCTGCTTCATCTCGGCGAACGACACGAGGCGCACGTCATAGGGCTGGCCAACCTCTTCGAGCGCCCAGCGCACGCGCATGTCGCGCGCCTGTCCCTGGCCGCCATCAGGGGAGGTCGCAAAAGCCGTAATCGTCGGGATCATCAGTGAGCTCCGGTGTTTGCTTCGGCCGGCCAATCCAGCCATCATTTCTAGTCGAAGCCCCGGAGCGGGATTCGACATGGTGCGAACAGTTTTTTTGATCCTTACGCTGCGTAAGCGATCCAGCCCCTGAAGCTGAGGCCGGCGAAGAACAGGCTGATCCGGTCGAAACCGGCCTCGCGCAACATCTGCTCGTCCTCTCCAGGCGAGAGGATGGTCAGCCGGGTGCCGATGGCCTCCCGTGCGGCTTCGAGATGCGCGGGATCGATGCCACGCGGCGCGCCATAGGCCGCATGCCGGGCGATCCATTGCGAGCGCTCCGGCTCGGACTGCGGGAAGCTGATGTGCACCAACGCCAGCGGCGCGCCGGGCTTCAGCCGCCGATGCAGTTGCCGGAGCGTCGCACGCCGTTCGTCGATCGGGATGAAGTGGAAGGTGAGCAGGCTCGTCGCCGCGTCGAACGGACCGGACGGCGCCGCGTCGATCACCCCCCGGTGCAGCAGCACGCGCGCCCCGTACGGGACGATCGTCTCCTCGGCCAGCGCCAGCATGTCGGGCGATGGGTCGACCCCATCGAACAGCCAGCCCGGCTGGGCTTCGGCCAGCGCCCTGAGTTCGAGGCCGCCGCCCGCGCCATGCACCAGGACTCTGCCAGTGGCGGGAACGTGCTCGGCCAGCAGCATCTCCACCATGCGGTGCAGGCTCGCGAAGCCGGGGACCTGACGCGGCGGGCCGTCCAGATAACCGCGGTGGCGAAGGGGAGTGTATGCGCCGCTCATGGTGGCTCCTGATGCGCTCGGCGAGCGTGGACATCGTCTCGCAATATCATGTATCATTTGTTGATACGAAAGATTGAAGCGACGGTCAACCCACTCCGGTTGACAGGGGCGAGTGCAGGTTTCAGGACAGCTGGATGAACAAGGACACGCGACTTTCCGGGGTTTTGCACGTGCTGCTGCATTTGGGGCAGGTGAGCGTTCCGCTGACCTCGGAGGTGCTGGCCACGACCATGGGGACCAACCCCGCCATTTTTCGGCGCACCATGGCCGGGCTGCGCGAGGCCGGGCATGTGCATTCCGGCAAGGGCCATGGTGGCGGCTGGCTGCTGGCGCGGCCGCTGCGCGAGATCACCCTGCTCGACGTCTACCTGGCCCTCGGCCGTCCGACGCTGTTCGCCTTCGGCAACCGCAGCGATAACCCCGGGTGCAAGGTCGAGCAGGCGGTGAACGATGCGCTGGGGGATACGATGGCCGAGGCGGAGGCGTTGTTCGTCGAGCGTTTCGGCGCCATCACCCTCGATCAGTTGATGCCGTCGCGCGCTTCGGCGCTGGCCGTGCACCAGCACGCGCACGACTAGGCTCAACCCGCGTCGGTCAGTACCAGGTGTTCTTCAACGATGCGGAAGCCGGCGCGGGCGAAGGCCTTCGCCATGGGCACGTTGGCAAAGTCGGTGTCGGCACCAATGGACTCGCCGGGGGCGGCTTCGCTGAGGCGCCACGTCATCTCGGCGAGCAGGTCGTCGACATAGCCGCGGCCGCGCTGCGCCGGGACGACGCCAATGTAGCCGATGGTCGGTTGGCTGTAGTTGCGCGCCGGGACGATCAGGCCGACGAGCTTGCCGGATTTCGTGTGGGCCAGCTGCCACCAGTCGCGCGGCGAGGGGAACCAGTGGAGATCGGCGAGCTGCAGTTCCGCTGCGCGCTCGATGCCGTGGACGGCAACGGCATGACGGTCGTGGGCGTCGAGCGTGCCGACCAGCAATTGCTTGAGCACGGCCAGAACCTGCGCGTCATCGGCGGGGCGAAACTCCAGCCGCTCGCTGCGCGCTCGCGGCCCGTCGCGCTCGGCCGACCAGTGATAGGTGAAGCGCTCGACGAACGGCGTCATCCCGGCGCTCTGCGCGCTCGCGAGGCGAGCCTCACCGGCAGACCGCAACGCCGAGTCGTCGCGCCAGCCGGGCGGCATGAACAGGTGGTAGTCCGGGCGCTTGCCCTCAGCGTTGCGGATCGTCAGGTGGGCGGCGCGCAGCAGCGCAGTGCCCAGCTCAACCTGCTGCGGCCCCGGCTCTGCCTCGAGCCAGTCGAGCGACACCGGACGCTTGTCCTCACGTCCAGCCCAGAAGCAGGCCCGGGCGACGACGACGCCATCGCGAAGCGCCACCCAGGTGTGTTCGGGCCGGTACTGGTTCGAGGCGAGCAGGGCCTCATAGTCGCGGGCCGTCTCCCACATGCCGGGCTGGCGCGCGAATGGGTAGGAGAGAAAGAGCTCGGTCTCACCGGGCCGTAGCGGGCGAATGATGAGCTCTGGCATCGTGACTCAGGCCGCCGTCAGCGACCGCGCTTCGCTGCGCATCCGGTTGACCATGGCGACGAGGCCGTTGGAGCGCTGCGTGGTGAGGTGCTCGCGCAGCCCCAGTTCGTCGAAGATGGCGATGGCGTCGGTTTCGGCGATCTCGCGGGCGGGGCGGCCGGAATAGAGCGCAATCAGCACGGCGACGAGGCCGCGCACGATCATCGCATCGGATTCGCCGCGGTATTCGAGGTGAGCGCCATTGTGGTTGGAGACCAGCCAGACCTGCGAGGTGCAGCCATGCACCTTGTTCTCAGCGTTCTTCTCGCTCTCGGCGAGCGGCGGCAGCGCCTGCCCAAGCTCGATGATGTAGCGGTAGCGGTCTTCCCAGTCGTCAAGGAAGCTGAGGTTTTCGGCGATCTCGGCAAAGGCGGCAGGATGAGTCATGTCCGATAGATAGGCGATTAGCGGCCGAGATTGAAGCTATGCCGCGGCAAAGAAGTCCGCGAGCGCAGCAGCGGTGGCGGCCGGATGCTCCTCGGGAAAGAAGTGGCCGCCGGGTACCGCCCGGCCTGCCACCTGGTCGGCCCAGCGGCGCCAGATGCCGAGCGGTCCGCCATCGGGCTCGTACCACTCGGCGAGGGCGCCCGATTGGCTCCACAGCGCCAGCAGTGGCGCGCCGATGCGGCGGCCTGCCTGCCGGTCGGCGCGGTCGTGTTCACGGTCGATGCCGGCGGCGGCGCGGTACTCCTCTGCGATCGCGTGGATGTGGTCGGGCGCGCTGAGCGCGGCGATGTAGGCATCGCGGATGTCGGCGCCGAAACTTGACGGCGGGCTGCCCCAGCCGGAGAGGGCAGCGTCGATGATTGCGGCGGGATCAGCGGCAATGAGGCGTTCGGGGAGTGGCGCCGGCTGGGCGAGCAGCGACCAGGGCCAGAAGGCCAGGGCAAAGCGGGCGTCCGCGGCCTCCCAGGTATCGAGCGTCGGGACAATATCGAGGACGGCCAGCCGTTCGATACGGTCGGGATGGTCGAGCGTCATGCGGTAGGCGACGCGGCCGCCGCGGTCGTGTCCGGCGACAGAGAAGGACTGGTAGCCGATGTCGCTCATCGCACTGACCAGCGCGGCCGCCATGGTTCGCTTGCTGTACGGCGCATGGGCTCGGTCGGTCGGCGGGCAGCCGCTCTGGCCGTAGCCGGGAAGGTCGGGGCAGATCAGGGTGAAGCGAGCAGCTAGCCGCGGAGCGATATCGCGCCACATCAGATGCGTCTCAGGGAAGCCGTGCAGCAGCAACACCGGCGGACCGGCGCCGAGACGACGCGCGACGATATCGAATGGAGCGGCGCCGAGGCGGAGCGTCTCGGCCTCTGCGAACAAAGCCATGGCGGCAGAACTCTCAAGCGCCGCCTATGGTTTCCCGCCAACAAAGAGAGAGCCGCAGTGCGGGGCAGCGCACTGCGGCTCGGCCAGGGATCGCTGCTGGAGTAGCGTCGGGGAAGTGGCGCAACCCCTGGCTCAACCCATCCGATCCGGTCGCGGTCGGGGGAGCGGGACCGGGATGTTCGACGTCATTTGCATGGGTGTGTCGACGGACGGGAGCTTGCTGCCGGCGAGTACCGTGAGCGCGGCCTTGCCGCCGGCGCATTCGAGGGTGCTGCAATCGCTGGCGAGAACCTGAGAAACGATCACCTGCTGGCCCGCCTTGAGGGCCTCAGCCGAGGCATCGCTGGCGGTCTTGCCCAGGTCGAAGTCCTTCGGCGCGATGATGAGGAACATCACCGTCAGCCAGAATGCAGACCTCAACACGAACATCGTCGCCTCTTCCCGTACCGGCAGTCCACCTGCCTTTGTGTGCCGAGAAGGCTAGGCGGGGCGGCTTAAGTCCGGTTTCGAGATTTCGATAAAATTGTAGGCAAATGCCACGGATCGAGTCGGTTGGGTCAGTGGCCGCGAACTCGCCCCATCTCCGATGACATCGAGCTTGGGAGATTCGACAGGTGGTCAAGGCGAAATGCACAGCCCGTTGGAACCCCGCGGTCGGCGCAACGAACTGTTTACGCTAACCCCAGAAAGCCCCTGCGCAACGCCATGGATCGGGTGCGCAACCGCCTCGCGGGCTCTTCCCCTTAAACCCGCATTAGGCGTTCGGGTGGAAGCTCCGGACAACAAGAAAATGGGCGGCGGGGCGGTTGGTTAGAGTTATGCGTAGCCTCTGGACATGGTTGAGCGATGCGATGCGTCGCGCTTGGCGCACCGAGCCGGTGCGGGGCGCGGGTGGGCGTCCTGAAGCCTTGCGCCGACAGGCCATTGCCACCAATGCCAGGCTCATCCTGATCCTCAGCCTGATCGGCATGCCGGCGGCGCTCTATGCGCTGACCCAATCCATGCTGCTCCCCTTTGTCCTCGCGACCATCGGTGTCGCAGCGGGCGTCCTCAGCATCGCGCTCTGCCAGCGCGGCCAGTATGAGCGCGCCGCCGCGGGGCAGGTCTACGCCACGTTGCTCGGCGGCGCACTGCTGACCGTTGCCGATCCCGTGCTTGCCGATTTCGGTCTCGCCGTGGCGGTGCTCGGCCCGGTGCATGCCTCGCTCCTGACCCGCACACCGGTCAAGAAGCGCGCCTGGGCCATCCTCGTCGCCGTGGTGGCGCTGGGGGTGCTGGCGAGTTTCAGCATCTTTGTCTGGCCGGAGCCGTTCCACACCAGCACGAGGCTGATCGGCGGCCTGGTGTTCACCATCACGGCCGTGATGGTCGCCTACTCAGCCAACCGCCTGAACACCGTGTTCGAGGTCTACGAGAAGGCGCAGATCAACGCTTACCGGCACCTGATCGAACATGTGCAGGATGCGGTGATGCGCTTTGCCAGCGACGGCACGGTGCTGTTCACCTCGCGCTCGGCGGAAAAACTGTTCGGCTGCCGCCGCTTCGAGCTCAGCGGCAACGGACTGGTCGAGCGTATCCATGTGATGGATCGGCCGACCTACCTCACCGCCTTTGCCGAGGCCAACCAGGACGGTCGCACGCGCCGCGTCGAGATTCGCATGCGCCGCGATGAACCGGGCCCGTCGGCCGCCGCGCCGCGCTATGTCTGGGTCGAGGCTTCGCTTTCCCCGGTCGTCGATGCTGATATGCCCGGGACCCGCAACGAGGTCGTCGTGCTGCTGCGCGACGTCACTGAGCGGCATGACTACATGAACGAGCTGCAGCGGGCACGCAAGCTTGCCGAGGAAGCCTCGAGCGCCAAGTCGCGCTTCCTCGCTACCATCGGGCACGAGCTGCGCACCCCGCTCAACGCCATTGTCGGCTTTTCCGAGATGATGACCTCGGGCGTCGTCGGCGAACTCAGCCCGCAGCACAAGGAATATGCCACGCTGATCCAGCAGAGTGGTCATCACCTGATCGACGTGGTGAAGATGCTGCTCGATATGAGCCGGCTGGAAGCGGGCAAGTTTGAACTGACCACCGAGGCGATCGCACCCGAATCGCTGGTCGAACCCTGCCTGAAGATGGTCGACGCCATGGCGCGCGACAAATCGGTGCGGCTGATGACCGATATTCCACGCAGCCTGCCGATGCTGATCGCCGACGAGCGCGCCTGCCGCCAGATTCTGATCAACCTGTTGTCGAACGCGGTGAAATTCTCCAACGAGCACTCGGTGGTGACGCTCGCCATGAAGCGGCAGGGCCGCCATCTCGCCATCTCGGTGGCCGACCACGGCATCGGCATGGGCGAGGAATCGGTGAGCCGAATCGGCGAGCCCTTCTTCCAGGCACAGGATGGCCTCGCGCGCCGCTACGAGGGCACGGGCCTGGGTCTTTCGATCGTCAAGGGACTGGTCGAGCTGCATGAGGGAACCCTGCATGCCAGCTCCTCTCCGGGAGAGGGGACAGTGATGACTGTTCTGCTGCCGATAAACGGTCCGGAAACCAAGGTGGAGGAAACTGCTGCCGTTACCCCGCTTCATCGGGACCCGGTCCAGCAGCAAATGCCCACCACATGGCACGACGACGAAAGAAAAAGAGCCCTATGACGGCAGCAACTCTTGCGCACCTGCCTTTGCAGGTCGGCAGCGTCGCTATGGCCCACGCGGGTCGCGCGGCGCTCTGGGTCATTGCGCGCTACATGCGCTCCCCCCTCACCAATTCCGCTATCGCCGCTCTGGTGGTGACGTCGGCCATGGCCGGCTCGAACGCGCTCTATGGCCAGCGCCATGAGCATCCGTCACCGCTGTTCGATGCGGGGATCGAATCGGCCGCGCGGATCGCCGACGTCGAACTGGTGATTCCCAAAACCCGGCCCAAGAGCTTCGTGCTGAGCGCGCCCGCCAAGGTGCAGCGCCAGGTGGTCGCGGCTGCCGCCCCGCTCGACACGCAGGGCGGACCGATCGGCAACAAGGAAGTGTTCGAAGTGCAGCGCAAGCTTGAGCGGCTGCAGCTCTTCACCGGCACGGTCGATGGCTATTACGGGCCGCAGACCGCCCGGGCGCTGAAGAAGTTCGAGGAGCAGCGCGGGCTGAAGCCGACCGGCGAGCTGACGCGCGACATCATCGAGCTGGTGCTGGCCGCGCCGCTGTCGACGCCTGCGCCGCAGCCGGTGGCCCCGGCGCCTGCGCCTGCAGTCGAGCAGAAGCCCGCGGCGGCGGTGACCCTGCCCAAGGTCGAGATCGCACCAGTCGCAGCCGAGCTGCCCAAGGCTGAACAGCTCAGGGCGGAGCAGCCCAAGCCTGAACAACAGAGGACCGACGCGGTGAAGCCGCAGTCGCTGGCGGTGATGGAGCAGCCCAAGCCGCTGGTTGCCGATATTGAGACCGGCTCGATCGCGCCGGCAAAGCAGGCGACCGGCAGCACGCTTTTGGGCCGGCCCGTGCCGAAATCACCTGAGGCAGCGCTCGAGATGGCTGCCGAAACCGCCGGCGACGCCATCAGCACCATCGTCAACGGCGTGCAGTCGATGAGCATGACGACGGCGCCCAAGGTGCTGCCCAGAAAGCCAGTGGCGCAGCAGCAGTTCGCCGCGGAGTCCAACACGCTGAGCACTGCCGAGGCGGCCCCCACCGTGGCCCTCGTGCCCAAGGCAGCGGCGGCGCGAACCGAACTCGCTGCCCTGCCGGACAAGCCGCAGGTCGGCGTGCCCTTGAAGATCGAAGAACCCGCGCCGCCGGCGCCGGGCGAGACGATCGCGGTGCTCGACACCGAAGCGACGCCCGAACAGCTGATGGCGCCGTTCTCGGTGACCGACCCGGTGATCGTCGCCAAGGTGCAGCGCGGGCTGGGGAGCCTCGGGTTCCTCCATGGCCCGGCCGATGGCGTTGCCGGCGAGGCGACCGCCAAGGCGATCCGCAACTTCGAGGTCTACTTCAACTACAAGGTGACCGGCCGGATCTCCCCCGAGCTGCTCGACCTCCTGGTCGACAACGGCGCGGCGATCTAGCACCCCATTGCGCCAGCCGGCCGCTCGCGGTCGGATGGCGTATGGATGGAGGGGTGATTCACACCGAGATCAGGCGACGCTGGCGACCGGGCGAGCGGCTCATGCTGCTCGGGCCAGGGGGCGTCGGCAAGTCGACGCTGGGCCGGGCGCTGGCTGCAACCCTCGGTTGGCCGCTGATCGATCTCGATCTCGAGTTCTGCGAACGGATCGAGGTGATCGGCCCGTTCATCGCCGCGCAGGGCTATGAGCGCTACCGGGCCGAAAATCTCGCGCTGGCCGAGCGGCTGGCGCGGGAGGCAACCCCATCGACCGTCTTCGTCACATCGTCGGGTTTCCTCGCGGCGGCGTCGGGCACCGAGGATCGCCGCCGTGCCGACCGGCTGGTGGCCACCGGTTATGGCGTCACGCTCCTGCCTTCGCTAGAGGTCAACCTCGCGACCTCGGTCGTGGTGGAGCGGCAGCTGACGCGCGGCTTTGGCTTTGAGCGGCAGAGCGAGGACAGGAAGTTCCGCCAGCGTTTCGCGATCTACCGCGAGACCGGAGACATGCTGATCGCGGCCACGGCCTCGCCGGAACGGATCGCGGCAGCGATCATCGACGGCTTGGGCCTCACGGCAGCAGCCTAGCCAGGCGCCGGGTTTTCCGGCACAGGTGGCGGATGTTTCGCACTGACCTCTGGGTTTCGGCGTTCGTGCGCCGGCATAACGATATCGGCCACCTCTGCGTGGTGTCGCGCCGCGGCGATCCGATCGCCGGGCAGATCTTCGTCGAGGTCGATCACCTCAACGGCGAGGTGTCGCTCTATACCCCGGCGCCGGCGACCAGCCTCGGCGACAACCCCGAGGACCGGGTGTTCCAGCTGCGCTTCGACCATGTCGAACCGGACAAGGTGCGCGAGCGGATCGAGCGGGAACACGATTTCGACCCCGACCTGTGGGTGGTGTCGCTTGAGATGCGGAAGGGTGAACTGGGGTTGGAGGTGGCGGGGTAGGGTGCAGTGTCGTCCCTGGGCTATCCCGGAGGCACGGTGTCATCCCCGCGGAAGCGGGGATCTCCGTTTGGGGAGCCATCGCAAAACGGAGGTTCCCGCTTTCGCGGGAATGATCCGGTGCGAGTGGCTGCAGCAACTCCGCCGACAGGACTTAGCTCGCTCGCGCCCCGATCCGGGCCAGCGCCTCGATCGCCTGGTCGACCACCGGGTTGCGCTCGCGGGTCTGCGGCGGCGGGATGCGGCGGCGTTCGATCTCGAACGGCTTGTATTCCGGCTTGGTCATGTCGAGCAGGTTCACCTCGCCGCGCCAGGCGCTCATCAGGAACGCCGTGGCGTCGACGCTGACCGTCTCGAACAGCTTTGAAAACTGCGCCAGCGCCTTGGACCGGTCCTCGTCGTGCGAGGTGGCGTGGATCAGCACCTTGAGCCCGTCCTGCGCATCGCAGCCGAAGGCGCGCAGCACCACGAACAGCGCCGCCCCGGAGGTGTCGTGGGCGATCTGCCCGCAACGGACCTCGTCGAGCCCGGTGATCTGATGCAGCAGCTTGGTGACTTCCGGCCGGCGGTTCTCGGAGAACAGCTTCATCAGCGCCCGGGTGAGCTCGCCGGTGGCGACCGACAACTGCTCGAGCGTGCGCTTGATCGGCGCGGCCGGGGTCTGGCGCTGCGAAAACGCGTTGATCACTTTCACCCGATCGGTCTCGCCCAGATCGAAGAAGGCGGGCGCCAGCAAGGCCGCGTCGAAATCCTCGCGCGCGGCAAGCGACCAGGCGACCTGGTGATCCATCTGTGCCGAGCGGGCGAGGGCGCTGAGGTAGGGGCCGCGCGGCACGATCGCCGTATTGGTGGCGATGGCGCGATAGACCTTGCGGCTGTTCATCTGGAACAGCCGGCCCAGCACACCGTTGGAGAGATCTGCCCGGCGGGCGAGGGCAGCGCCGAGGGTGACGTCATTCGACGAGATCACCTTGAGCATGGTGCTCTCGGACAGCCTCGGCGCCGAAACCAGGAAATCCGGCAGGTCGTCGCCGAGATGGCGCACCACCAGCTGTTCGAGCTCGGGTGACAGGTCCTCGGAGCGGCCGAGCGTCGCCGCGGCCTTGGCGCGAGCGGCAGGGGCCGCAGCCGGGAACAGGCGCTGGGCGAGCGCCGCAAACTGTTCCATTTCGGCACCGGTCGGCCGCCCGCGACGCGCAAAGGCATCGCATGCCGCGCACAGCAGCGTGTTCGTTCGATCGACGCCGCCCGTCTCGATGAGGAGCTGGAACGTCTCGTAAGGCTGGAAACCGATCATAATTTGCCCTGAAAGGCCCCAGGATTCGGGCCTCAACCACAGGTCTGACTATTTCAGGGAAATCGTTAGCGAACTGTTAACCTTGACGAACTCTTAATGGCCTTCATCGGGTCCCTGCGTCGTTCCCGATTTGCCGCTGGAAATGGGTCCCCGGCAAATATCGCCCGCCCGCCCGGAGGCAAGGTTGGGAAAGCTGGTTCAACTACCAAAGCGTGGACGCACGAGAACGCGCGCCCAATCGGCGGGCACGGGCGAAGTCCTGCTGTTCACCGGGGTCCGTTATGAGCGGGGCGGGGGCTCCTCTCCAATGCCGGACAAGCCGGTGGGAACAGCCTCGGGCGGCAAGCGCCGCCGTGGCTGATATGGGTATGGTTCGGGCGCTGGGGCTGGCGCTGCTGCTCTGCGCCTCGCCCGCGGGCGCGCATGAGCTCGGCGATTTCGGCCGCGTGAAACCCGGCGTGCTCAATGACAAGATCATTCCCGAAACCGACCGGCTGATGCGGCGGCTGGGCAACCAGCCGGTATCGGATTTCAACATCACCGACCAGGAACGCGAGATGCACGACCGGGTGTACCGGTTCCTCATCGCGCGCCATGCCAGGGATTGGGCCTTCGACTACGAGCAGGTGATCTTCGTTGCCGGCGTGTTCAGCGCGCGACCGGACAAGTTCGACCTCTACTACCGCTGGCTCACCCACGAGCCCTACGCCTCGTCGCGCGTGCGCTTCAACACTATTGCCGACGATGTGGGGGCGGACCTCCTGACCCTGCCGACCACCTTCAAGGCGATCTGCGCGGTGATCGAGATCGACCGGCAGCGCGCCGTCGCAGCTGCCGAACTCGATGACATCGAGCCGGCGATGCTCAAGCAGACGCGGCTGCGCAAGGCCGAGAACGACCTCTACATCGGCCGCTTCATTGCGGCGCTCGGCTACCGCTACGGCTCCTACAGCTACGCGCTCGACCACTTCCTCGTCGAAACGCCGCATGGCGAAGCCGTCGAAGTCGACGAGCGCCTGAGCCGCCTCGCCATCTGGGTCGACCGCGCCGAGGCGCTGGATTTCTGCGGCGATGGCTGGAACGACGGCAACGGTCGCGACGGCGCCATCCCCGGTCGCGTGCTGATGGACGCTCCCAGTGAGGGCGAATACCGCAAGTAGGGGGCGCCCATCGAGCTCATCCGCGAAGCGCTAGATCAGATCACAGATGAATTGAACCACTACCGTTGCCCCACCCACGATGTCATCCCAGCGAAAGCTGGGACCCATCTATCCGCTGGCTCGGGCTGCGAGTTGGGTCCCAGCTTTCGCTGGGATGACAGCCGGTGGGAGACAACAATCAAGCCCCATCAGCTTCTGCAATGCAGTCCGACCGAAAAGCTCTCTACGTGGCGATGGTGCCGCACTTGAGGCCGGCGAGCGCCTTCTCGTAGCGGGCTCGCATTTCCGGGTGCGGCGGGGCGAGGCGGACGACGACGAACAGGTCGTCTTCCTTGGCCTCGACGATCAAGAGGCCCTCCGCGATATCGAGCTTCTGCTCTGCGAGGAGCCGTGTCTGCCCCGGGTTGAAGATGCCCAGGTCGAGCGCGGTGCCGATGCCGTCGCGGTTGGTGGTCGAATAGACCACCGTGCCGGCGCGGCTGTAGACGGCGACCGACCAGAACGATTGCGGCAGCGTACCGGTGACCGAGGCGGGGCCGTTACGCAGATCGATGCGGCACACCGCATAGGCAAGTTCGGGGTCGAGCCGCAGCGGGTTGGGCTGGCTCGCCGTGGCGGCCGACAGCACGGTGGGGCCCGGGCCGGCGCCGGCGGCAGCGACGTGGTCCCAGGCGGACGTGGCTGAGAGTGCCGGCAGGCTGAGGATCACCGCGATGTGGATGATGCCGCCCAGCACCACGCCGCCAAGCAGCCAGAGCAGGGTGCGGATCATGCGCAGGCCTCGCGGATGATCGAGGGCAGGGCGGCGACATCGGCACCCACACCCGACAGGCTCGAGGTGTCGTAGAGCGTCAGCACCAGGTCGAAGGCGCCGTCGCCGGTGATTTCGAGCCAGTTCTGCGGGGCCAGGGTTTTCGACACATAGAGCTCGACCGAGCCGTCGCCGGCCCGGCTGAGCCGCGCACTGTGGAAATCTGTGGGGCCATCGGCGCGGGTGATCGGAGCCCCATCGCCGGGGGCCACCGGCACCAGGGTCCAGAAGCGGGCGGCGGGTGTCGTGCCGTCGATGCGATAGCGGCAGGCGCGGTCGAGGCGGCGGTTGTCGCTGTCGGTGGTGGCGATGAACTGGATGCCCTCGCTGGCGCCGAGCTCGAGCGCACCCGAACGGGCGATGAAGGCGCGGGTGTAGGGGTCCGGCGCTGGCACGCCGACATCGCGCCACGCCGACCACGGGCCGATCTCGATGGCGCCGAACAGCCGGCCATCGCTCAGCGCGTACCAGCTGAGGCCGAAGCCGACCAGCAGTGCAACCAGCAGCATGCTGCCGAGGTGAACGAGAAAGCGCAAGGGTTACAGCGCCTTGGCCGGAGCGGGGGAAGTAATGGTGAGCGCCGCCTGGTTGCTGGCGCCGCCCAGCGCGTTGCGCAGGCGTTCGGCGACCTCCAGCAGTTTGTTTGCCGCGCCGGGCTTCAACCCCGGAGGGCGCTCGACGGTCGGGGCGACCGGCTGGCCTTCCTCGGCATTGGCGATGACAAACGGCGCCGGCGCGAAGTCCACGCCCTCCACGGGTTTTATCTCGATATTGGTGTGAGCGTAGGCCATGAACTTTTGCCAGGCGGTGGTCGGCAGGGTGCCGCCGGTCAGGTTCTTGGTCGGCCGGTAGTCGTCATTGCCGAACCACACCGCGGCGACATAGTTGCCGGTGAAGCCGCAGAACCACGCGTCGCGATATGATGATGTGGTGCCGGTCTTGCCGACCGAGGGCACGCCTTCGATCAGCGCGCGGCGGCCGGTGCCGCTCTCGACCACGGCGCGCATCATCCGGTTCATGTATTTGACCGTCTGGTCGCTGACCACGCGCTCCTGCTGCGGCTCGGAATCCGCGTCATAGATCGGATCGCCCGACAGCGTGGTGATGCGGGTGATGCCATAGGCCGGGGTCTTGTAGCCGTACACTGCATAGGACGAGGCCATGTCGATGACACTGACCGAGGCGGCGCCCAGCGCCAGCGAGCGGGTCACCGGGAAATCGTTCTGGAGCCCGATCTTGTGGGCGAAGTCGGCGATCGGCTGGCGGCCGGTCTTGATCGACAGGTTCACCGGTACGGTGTTGATCGACTGCTGGAACGCCGAGATCAGGCTGATACGGCCGACCGAATTGCCCGAATAGTTGCGCGGGCACCAGTTGCCGATGCACTGGGTGGCGCCCGAAACCACGGTGTCCGGGTCATATTCCGGGATCAGCTCGAAGGCGGTGGCATAGTCGAACAGCTTGAACGCCGAGCCGGGCTGCCGGTTGGGGACGATCGAGCGGTTGAACTGGCTCTTGCCGTAATCCATGCCGCCGACCATGGCGCGGATCGGCCCCGTCGGCTCCAGCACCACCATGGCGGCCTGGCTGACATTGAACGCCTCACCCTGCTCGCGCACCACCGAGGTGACGGCGTCTTCCGCATAGGACTGCAGCACCGGATCGATGGTCGAGCGCACGACGAAGGTGTTCGAGGTGCTGCCCGAGGTCTCGATGATCTTCTTGGCTTCCTCGAAGGCGTAATCGAGGAAGTAGTTTGGTGAGTTGGCCTCGGCCGAGCGATCGATCGGCACGGCCGGGTTACGGCGCGCCGCGGTAACCTGCCCCTCGGTGAGGAAACCGGCATCGACGAGGTTCGACAGCACCAGGTTGGCGCGGCCGCGCGCCGCCGCCAGATCGACATGCGGCGCGTACTTGGTCGGCGCCTTGAACAGCCCGGCCAGCATCGCCGCTTCGGCGAGGTTCACATCGGTGACCTTCTTGCCGAAATAGAACTCGGCTGCCGCCGCGGCGCCGAAATTGCCGCCGCCCATATAGGCGCGGTCGAAATAGAGCTTGAGGATCTCGTCCTTCGTATAGTGCCACTCGAGCCAGACCGACAGGAACGCTTCCTTGATCTTGCGCTCGAGGGTGCGCTCGGACGAGAGAAACAGGTTCTTGGCCAGCTGCTGGGTGATCGAGGAGCCGCCCTGCGTCGAGTTCTCGCCCTGCGCGTTCGACACCAGCGCGCGCAATGTGCCGACCACGTCGATGCCCCAGTGCTCGTAGAAGCGCCGGTCCTCGGTGGCGAGCGTCGCCTTGATCAGGTAGTCGGGCAGCTTGTCGAGCGGGTAGGAATCGTCGGACCGGATGCCGCGCCGGCCGATCTCGTTGCCGTAGCGATCGAGGAAGGTGACGGCGAAATCCTCGGCCTTGTTGAAGCGGCCGGTGACCGTGGCATCGAACGCCGGCAATGCCAGCGCGGTGACCAGCACCATGCCGATGGCAAGGAAGCTGAAGCCGTCCGAGAGGATCTCGACGAACAAGCGCTTGATACCGGAAACGCGGAAACGCGAGAAGAAATCCTCGACCCGGGTGTAGCCGCGCCCCAGCGATTGGCCGAACTCATAGAGCGCCGAGTCGAGCCAGGCGTCGGCCGCCAGCATGCGGGTTTTCTTGCGCCGCTTCTCTTTGTGGTAGAACGGATCTTGCACCGAACACTCCGCGGCGTGCCAACAGCGCCCCTATGGTCTTGAATCTCCCCAATTTGGGGCGCATTGGCAAGGCAGTCGCTCGAATATGATCAGCGGACAGTTTGCGCAAGCGCAGTTGCTTTGCGTAGCGGGACCCAAACGGAAGAGTCCACGGCTTTTCCCGGGTCCCGTTCAGCCGTCACAGGAACCTGAATGGCCTTCTGGGAAGAAAAGACGCTCGAGGAAATGACTGACGTGGAGTGGGAATCGCTCTGCGACGGCTGCGGGCGCTGCTGCCTGATGAAGCTCGAGGACGAGGATACCGGCGACATCTACGTCTCGGACGTGCGCTGCCAGCTGCTCGACGGCGAAAGCTGCAAATGCTCGGACTATCCCAACCGGCTGAAGCTGGTGCCCGACTGCATCAAGCTGACGCCGGAGAACGTCCGCACCATCGAGTGGATCCCGAGGACCTGTGCCTATCGCCGCATCGCCGAAGGCAAGGGCCTCGCCTGGTGGCACCCGCTGGTCTCGGGTGACCCCGAAACCGTCATGGCTGTCGGCGTCTCGGTCCGCGGCCGCACCGTGCCCGAGCAATCGGTAAAGCCCGGAGAGTGGGAAGAGCATGTGGCGGATTGGCCGAACTGGGAGCCGCCGGAGGAGATCTAAATGATCTCACGATTGGGCTGCACCGGCGAAACTGATGGGCTCGGCCTTTGAGCCCCGGCTGTCATCCTGGCGAAAGCTCACGTGCGCTAAGTTACCGGATTTCCCGCCCTGATGCGGGGGCCATCGGCGAACCTGTCACCAGAAGGCGCCCCAAACTCGGTGTAACCGGGGTGAGCGCGGTGGTCTGCTCGACCTCGGCGCGTCCCGACTCTCCACCGGCCGGGATTCGCAGGGATGGCCCCGCAGGTAGCTCAACTCACCTGTGAAGAGATCTAGAGCTGCTTGGTCAGCCACAGCAGCAGCTCGTCGTCGATCGGGAAGGTTGCGCCCGGCACGACCGGGGCGTGGCGGTAGGTGATGCCGTGGCCGTCCGGTCTGTAGCCGAGGCGGGTATAGAGCCGTTGCGCCGGGCCGTAGTCGGCGTAAAGGCCGACGCCGAGGCCGGTCACATGGTGGCCGCGCTGGCGCGCCAGGTATTCCAGGGCGGCGATCAGGCTGGTGGCGACACCCTTGCCGCGGTGCTGCGCCTGCGTTGCGAGGTCGTGGACTTCGGGAATGTTGGCGGCGGCGAAGCCTGGGTAGCCCGAGCGCCACAGCAGGCTGCCATAGCCAACCACCTGCGCGCCGAGCACCGCCACCAGTGTGGTGCGCTGCCCCGTCTCGATCTGGGCGAGCACGCCCAGCCAGTGCTCCTCGCGCCGGTTCCAGCCGTTGCCGCCGTCCTGAGCGATGATCGACGCCGCGCGGGTCGGTGTGAGGGGAAGGATGTTCATGCTGTGCCGAAGCTAGCCCATGACAGGCGCACTCGAAAGCAGCCGTCCTCACCTCCAGGCACACGCTCTGCACCGCGCGGTGGCGGATCGAGAACTGATCGGCGGCGTTTCCATGCGCTCCCAACTTGCCGTTGTTTGATCAGTCAAAGCTTTCGTTGCAGATCCGCGGCGGGTGCAGCGTCGTCGCAAAGCTTTCTTAATTATGACAGTGCTTTAGCTCGAAAGCTGTGCTTGTCTAAGCTTCGGGCTCGCGGCAGTTTGAGTCGACACTTTACGTCATATCTTATGGATTTTGAGGGCGGCATGTCTGTTGGGGCAACCGGGCGCGGCTATGCTGATCGCGGCTGGAACCTTGGCAGGGCGAGGCTGCTATCGGGCGTTGGCTTGGCAGCGCTGGCGCTGGCGGCCCTGTGGGCGGGTCCCGCGGCGGCCCAGAGCTGGACGGGAACCACCAGCGACGACTGGACGGTCGGGAGCAACTGGTCCGGAGGAACGGTGCCAGTTGCCGGCACTGTCAACATTGATCCGACTTCGCCAAGCCCGACTGTCCTCGGTAAGAACGGTCCCGCTGTCGGCACGACGGGTTCCCTGACGGTCGGCAATACGCCTGGCAGGTTCGGCAATCTGACAATCCAGAACGGCAGCACGCTGACAAGCACTGGCGCCGAGCACCACATCGCCGACGGCAATGGGACCAATGGCACAATCACGGTCACCGGAGCCGGATCGCAGTGGATCGTGTCCGGTGCCCAGATTGAAGTCGGCGCCGGCGGCGAGGGTGTTCTCAACATTGAGAACGGCGGTAAGGTCGTCGCTCAATCGGGAGTCACTTTCGGGAGCTTTACGAATGGCGACGGCACGATCAACATCAGTGGCGGGAGCACGCTCGAGACCAATAGACTTTCACGTGCCTCTTCCGGCACCGGTCAGGTCAATTTCGACAACGGCATTCTGCGAGCACGGGCCGACAACAACTTCTTCATCTCCGGATTTTCGCCAGGCACGCTCAATATTGCGGCAGGCGGCCTGACCGTCGACACCCAGGCCTTTGAGGTGCGTGCGGGCTCCGGTTTTTCCGGCATCGGCGGGCTAACCAAGACCGGTGCGGGCATCCTCGATGTCCGGGCCGTCAATAGCTATGCCGGGGAGACCGTGCTCCAGGCAGGCACGCTCGAACTGGTGGGCAATGGCTCGATCGCCGCCTCAAGTCGGGTGGTGGTGAACGGAATTTTTGACATTTCCGGTGTCAGTGCGGCCGGTACCAGCATCCAGAGCCTCGCCGGCAGCGGCGTCGTCACGCGCAACGCCAAGAGCCTGACGATCACAGATGCGAAGAACGATGTGTTCTCCGGCATCATCTCGGGCAGCGGCACACTGACCCTCACTGGCGGCACGCAGACGCTGTCGGGCGCCAATACCTATACCGGCGCTACCAGCGTGAACGGCGGCACGCTGCGGGCCGGGGCCGCCAACATCTTCGGCACGACATCGGCCTTCAACGTCGCCTCCGGCGGCACGTTCGACCTTGCCGGCTTCAACCAGACCCTCGTTTCGCTCAACAATGCCGGGATCGTTCGCCTGGGCGGTGCTGGTCCTGGCACCAAACTCACGGTGACCGGCAACTATGTCGGCAACGACGGTACCGTCTATCTCAATACGGCGCTTGGCTACGACAATACCTCGGCCACCGATCAGCTCGTCGTCAACGGCTCCACCTCGGGCAACTCGTCGCTGGTTATCACCAATGTCGGCGGCGCCGGCGCACAGACAGGCAATGCAGGCATCAAGGTCGTCGATGTTCTCGGCGCATCGAACGGCACCTTCTCGCTGCTCGGCGACTATGTGTTCGAGGGCGACCAGGCGGTGGTTGGCGGGGCCTATGCCTACCGGCTGTACCAGGGCACCCAGACCACAGCCGACGGCGATTGGTACCTGCGCTCCGAAATCATCGACGCCGGCCCGCTCTATGCGCCGACCGTGCCGCTCTACGAGAACTATGCCAACGCGCTGCAGGCGTTCAACGAACTGGGCACCCTGCAGCAGCGCGTCGGTGGCCGGCAATGGCTGAATGGCGGGGAGGGCAGCACCGATGGCGCGCTGGCGCCCAACGCCATCTGGGCCCGCATGGATGCGTCGCAGGGGCATTTCGAGCCCGGTGTCTCGACCACCGGCGCCAGCTATGACGTGACCACCTGGCGGCTGCAGGCTGGGCTCGATGGCGTGCTGCACCAGGGTGAGGCCGGCACGCTGGTCGCCGGGGTGAACGCGCAGTTTGGCACCGTCAGCTCGGATATCACCTCGATCTATGGCGCGGGCTCGGTCAACGCCCTGGGTTTTGGCGTCGGCGGCACACTCACCTGGTACGGCGCGGGCGGGCTCTATGTCGACGGCCAGGCGCAACTGATCGGTTATTCGACCGATATCGTCTCCGACGACACCGGCGCCACGCTGGTCGAGGGCAACGATGCCTTCGGCTACGGGCTCAGCCTCGAGGCCGGCCAGAAGATCGGGCTCAACGACAACTGGTCGCTGACGCCGCAGGCCCAGCTCAGCTATTCGGCCGTGCGCTTCAGCGATTTCACCGACCAGTATGACGGCACGGTCTCGCTCGACGATGGCGGCGACACCCTGGTGGGCCGGCTCGGGCTTTCCGCCGACTACGAGAGCGAATGGCAGGACGCGGCCGGCGAGACCAAGCAGACCCACCTCTACGGCATCGGCAATCTCTATTACGATTTCCTCGACGGCTCGACGGTCGATGTCTCCGGCACCAAATTCGCCTCGCAGAACCAGGGGGTGTGGGGCGGTGTCGGTGTCGGCGGTTCGCTGAGCTGGGCCGACGAGCAGTACAGCGTCTTCGGCGAAGCGCTGGTGCGCGGCAGCCTCGACGATTTCGGCAATAACAACGCGATCGGCGCCAAGGTCGGGTTCAACGGCAGGTGGTAAGGGCGCTCAACGGCGCCCACCCACCTCATTCGCGATCCGGCTCCCGGCACAGCGCTTCGAATCGTGCCGCAGCGGCCGAGAGGCGGCGTTCGCGGTGGCGGAGGATCGAGAACTGCCGGGGTGGCAGCTCGATATCGAGCACCTGCAGCTCGCCGCTTCTGACAAACGGGGCGACCACCATCTCGGAGAGGGCGGCGGCGCAACTGCCCGAGCGGACAGCGCTGAGCACGGCCTCGTTGGTGGGCAACACCAGGGCAACCTGCAGTTCGGCCGGATCATAGCCGGCGGCGCGCAGCCCGGCTTCGAACACTGCCCGCGTGCCTGAGCCGCGCTCCCGCATGATCCAACTGAGGTCGCTGAGTGTCGTGCGAGCACCTGCTGTCGCAACCACCACCAGCCGGTCTCGCACCACCGGCGTGCTGGCCAGCACCGGCTCGTCGATACTGCCTTCGACGAGGCCGAGTTCCGCTCGTCCGTCGACCACGGCCGCAGCGACGGCGCTGGTATTGCCGACCTCGAAATTGATTGTGACGCCGGGGTATTGCCGCTGGAAGGCCAAGAGGCGCGGCGGCAGCCAGTAGTTGGCGACGGTCTGGCTGGCCAGCACGTCGAGGATACCAGTCCTGAGGCTGCCCAGTTCGCTGAGCACGGATTCGGTGTTGCGCACCTGCGCCAGGGTGAGCCGCGCCTCGGCCAGCAGCACGCGCCCCTCACGGGTGAGCTCGATCCGCCGCCCGACGCGATCGAACAGGCGCACATCGTAATAGGCCTCGAGCGACTTGATCGCCGCGCTCGCCGCCGACGGCGAGAGGCCGACGGCATTGGCGCCCTGCGTCAGGTGCTCGCGTTCGGCGACGGCGATGAATATCGAGAGCTGCTCCAGCGTCATCGTGCGATCCAGCAGAATGAAACATGCATTTCTATGTCATTATTCAGAATGATCGCAATGCCTATGCTGTCCGCGACTTGGTCTGGAGCATGCTGTGCTAGCGAGGCGGAAAATCGTGGCTGTCCTGCCTGGGCTGGGACTGGCCCTGGGCGTGACGGCAGTGGCCCTGGGCGCGGAGGCGCTGCAGGAGCGGTTGCTGGGCGCGCGCTGCGTTGATGGCCTGGTCATCGCCATCCTCGCCGGCACGCTGATCCATACACTGATGGGCCTCGCGCCACGCTTCGTCGCCGGCGTACAGTTTGCCTCGAAGACCATCCTGGAAATCGCCGTCGTACTGCTGGGTGGCACGATCAGCGCAGCTGCCCTGGCGCAGTCGGGCATTGAACTGATCGCCGCGGTGGCCGCGGTGGTGCTGTTGGCACTGACCACCAGCTACCTCGTCGGTCGTTGGCTCGGGCTGGACGAGCGGCTGGCGACGCTGGTCGCCTGTGGCAATTCGATCTGCGGCAACTCGGCGATCATGGCGACGGCGCCGGTGATCGAGGCGCCGGCGGAGGACGTCGCCGCATCGATCGCCTTCACTGCAGCGCTGGGCATCGTGGTGGTGGTGATGCTGCCGCTGGCATTCGGCGCGCTCGGGCTGACGCAGTGGCAATACGGCGTGGTTGCCGGCCTCAGCGTCTACGCGGTGCCGCAGGTGCTCGCTGCGACCGGGCCGGTGGGCGTCATGAGCACGCAGGTCGGCACCCTGGTGAAGCTCATGCGGGTGCTGATGCTGGGGCCGGTGGTGCTGTTCGTCGGGTTGCGCCACGGGCGGAAGGAGGCGGTGCGACCGTCCTTCTCACTGCTGCTGCCCTGGTTCATCACCGGCTTCCTGCTGATGATGGCGGCCCGCTCGCTCGGGCTTTTGCCGGAGGCGACGTTGCAGCCGCTGCAGGCGGCCTCGTCGCAGCTGACTTTGGTCTCCATGGCAGCCCTCGGCCTGTCGGTCGACCTGCGCAGCGTGCTGTCGTCGGGCGGCCGGGTGCTGGCCGCCGGCTTCATCTCGATCCTGGTGCTGTTGGGCCTCGCGCTGGCCACAGCGTTGATGCTGCAGGCCGGCTAGCTGGCCGGGGACTCGATTGGCACGACCGACGCAATCTCCCGCCGGCACACCCATCAGCAGGCGCGGCGTCATTGCAGCACACATCGGGTTCATATACGGGCTACCATGAGAGCCGCCGGCGCCCCAGGCGAAGATTACTGTCCGTCTGGCAAAGGACAATCGAATGGCAATGTCTTGGGCCCCAAACGGCAATATCTACCTTTCTCCGCATCATGACGACATTGCCTTCTCGCTTGGCGCGCGGATTGCGGCGGAGCCTGGTGGCCGGCTGGTGAACCTCTTCACACGCAGCGGTTATGTCGCCGGCGCGCCGCTCGCCTTGCCCCCGGATGTCGCGACGATCGAGCGGGTCACCACGCTGCGGGTCGCCGAGGACATGGCGTTTGCCGAGCGCTTTCGGTTGGAGCGGATCGATCTGGGCCTGGAGGATGCCCCAGTGCACGGCCGTTCGCCGTGGGATCTGGATGGACTGGCTGACGACATCGTGCAGGTGCGGGCGCCGCTGGCCGAGCTGTTGCGGGAGACTGAAGGCGCCCGGGTGTTCTGCCCCGCGGCGATCGGCGGGCATGTGAACCACCTGGCCGTACGGGCGGTGGTGATCGAGCTGCTGCCGGAGCTGGAGCGGCGTGCCGAGGTGCTGTTCTATGAGGACCTGCCTTATGCCAGCTCGAGCCGGGCGCGGCGGCATTGGCTGCCGGATTTCAGGGCAGCATTGGGCGTCCGGCGACTGTGGCGACGCACCTCGGCAGCGGGGCCCGAGAAGCTGGCGGCAGTGAACCTCTACCCTAGCCAGCATGCCAACACGGTGATCTCGTTGCGGCAGTTCTCGCCGAGGACACTGTGGCCGATCGGGCCGCATGAGGCGGTCTGGCGGGCGTTCACGACTTCGTGATCGGAACTTTATCCCGGCCTTGCCGTTCCGCCAAGGCGAGATTGTGGCAGCGCGGCTGCTCGCAGACTCCTGACGCATAAAGCAAGTCAGCATCGCTGCCATTTCAGGGCCCGTGCCTCGCCGCAAAGATGAACGGCAGATGAACGGAGCCTTTATTCAAGATTCAGCCAAAGTTCCCCTTTATCCGGCCAACCAACCGAACCGACCCGAAATTTTCCGGAGACGCATGACCATGCACCTCGCGACCAAACTTGCCGCCGCCGTGTTCGCCACCCTCTGTGCCGCGGCCCCCGTCTACGCTATCGCTGCCGATCCGACCGGCACCTGGCAGGCCGATGACGGCAAGAGCCGTTACAAGATCACCGAGTGCGGCAGCGGCGCCCTGTGCGCGCGCCTGATCTGGCTGCGCGACAAGGATGACGTGAACCGGCAATACCTGAACCAGGTCATCGTGCAGGGCACGCAGGCTTCCCAGAACAAGTGGACCGGCACGGTCAAGAACGCCGGCGACGTCTATTCCGGTACGATGATCATGACCGGCGAGGACAGCCTGAAGGTCAACGGCTGCCAGGGCGTGTTCTGCCAGACCGTCAAACTTAGCCGCGTTTGAGGCGCTGCTTGAAATAGGCAGCCTCCAAGAACTGCCGTACTTGAAACCCGCGCCTCCGCCGGCGCGGGTTTTTTGTCAGCCCTCGGCGATCATCGCGATCGAGATCCTGAGCCCGGGCACCCGGACCGGCAGCCTGGCGCCCTGCCGCGCCGGCGGATCGACGGGAAACCACTTGAGCCATTCCTCGTTCATCCCGGCGAAGTCATCCTCCTCGGCGAGGATGACGGTCGCGCTCACCGCCCTGTCGAGGCTCGTGCCTGCGGCCGCGAGGATGGCGCTGATATTGCGCAGCGCCTGGGCGGTCTGTTCCCCGATGGTCTCGCCCACGATCTTGCCGGTCTCAGGCGAATAGGGGGCGGTGCCGGAAACGAACACCAGCCCGGCACTCTTTACCGCATGGCTGAAATAGGGGGATGGCTTGGGCAGGTGTTCAGAAGAAACGATGGTGCGCGGCATCCGCTTGACCTCCAGCCGTGATCTCGGACGCGGATAGCGAGCCCGCCGTGAACCACGCCTGAACGGCTGCAGCCCGCCGAACCATCTCGGCGGGCTGTCGTGCTTCGGGTTAGAGCTTACCCCTGATCCCGGCGGTAACGCCGAGGCTGTAGCTGTCGCCGGGGTGGTTGAGGCTGGTACCGAGATTGGCCTCGCCATAGAGCGACAGCGCGCCGCCGGCCCAGTCGATCGAGCCGCCCAGCCCGATGCCGGCCCAAAGCGGGTCGGCCTTGCTGCTCAACGTGTCGCCGCCGACGCTGGTCGACGTGCCCTGAAGGAACTCGTAGGTGAGGTTGGCGATGCCGTAGAGCCGGGTGCTCCCGGTCTCGCCGGCCGCGTCCTGCCACTCGCTTTGGTGGTCGACCGAGAGGCCGAGGCGGCCGAGCAGGCTGTCGCCGCTCTCAAGCGCAACGGTCGAGCCGTAGGAAACGAACTCGTCGAAATCGACCGCCGAATAGGCGAGTTGCGCCTGCGGCGTCACCGACCAGTTGTCGCCGAGCGCGACTTCCTGGCCGGCCTCGAGGCTGAGTGCATAGCCGAACCCGGCATTACCCGAAACGATGGTCGTGCCCAGCGTCTCCGAGTCCAGCCTGCTGTCGAACCAGGTGAGCTTGCCCTGCGCATCGAGATAGAAGCCCTCGTCCCCGTACCAGGTCAGTGTGGCGCCGAGGCCATAGCCGTTGCTCGCGACGCTGCCGCGGCCCGAAGCGGAGCTGATATCGGCGGAGATGACGCCGAACTGCGCGTTGACGCCTGCGACCAGCGAGCCGGCATCGGACCGGTTGAGCACGCCATCGAAGCCTGCCTGCAGTTGCCACGTGGTGACATCGTAGCCGGCGCCAGTGCTCGAATCCGGAGCGATGGAGACGCGAGCGGCTTCGATTCGTCCCCAGAGCCCGTTGCCCTCGCCAGACCAGGAGCGGTTGCCGATGCGCTGCGCGAGACTTTCGGTGGTGTTGAAGGCCTGCAGTGCTGCGCCAACATAGGCTTCGATCACGGGGGCGGCCGGCTGGAACACCGGCTCGTCGTCGATGATGTTGCGAAGGTACCAGTCGCCATCGCCAACGTCCTGGTAAAGGCCATAGAGATAGGCGCCGCCGATCACTGCTTCCTCGCCGTTGTGCACGGTGTCGCCCAGCAGGCTGAAGGTGCCAGCCGAGGTGCCGCCGACCTCGATGATCCTGATGCCCGCGTTAGTGACGCCGCCGGCGCCGCCCATATTGGTGACTGCGACGTTGGTGGTGCCGCTGGTATCGCCGGTGATGACGAGGCGGTCGGTGTCAGAGCTGTCGCCGCCGAGCACGGTGTCGATCCGCAGCGTATTGCCGGTCCCGACGTGGTTGCCGTTGATGGTCAGCTCACCGAGAGCATTGTCGCCACCGGGTGAAATCACGTCCGCAGTCAGCGTCTTGGTACCGAGCACGACTGTGCCGGTGCCTCCGAGATAGGCGGTGGAGAATCCGGCCGCGGTCACTGCAGAGATGTCGAAGGTGCCGTCGGCGCTAATACGAGTTGAGGCGATGGAGCCAGCGCCAGAAAGAGCGAGCGTGCTACCGGCGGCGATTGAGGTATCGCCGGTGTAGATACTGGCCTCTGTGAGGGTGAGCGTACCCGTGCCCGCGACGCTGAGACCGCCGAGGCCGCTGAAGCCCTCGGCGCCGATGGCGAAGCTGCTGGTGTCGATGGTGAGGCCGCCGGCGCCAATGTTGAACTGGCTAACGTTCACGCCAGCTTGACTGTAGACGAAGGTGGCGTTGTCGCCGGTCGCGCGTAGCGTCGCGTTGTCGAAGCTGACCTGGGCCGAACCCAACTGGGTGTAAAGGCTGCCGGTCTCGAGCACGCCGCCACTGCGAATGTTGAGCGTGCCGTTGCCGGCGGCCGAGGCCGCAAGGCGAGTCAGCTGGGAACGCACCGCTGCACTGTTCTCGATGTTGAGCGTCCCTGTGGCGTTAGGGGCGCCGCCGATGCTGAGATGGTTGCCGACGAACCACTGGGACCCGGTTCCTGTCACTGTAACCGTGCCGGTGCTACCGTTGCCGGAAGCAATGCCGCCGAGGCCCGCGCTATTGAGCGTGCTGCCGTTCTGAATCGTCAGTTGACCGCCGGATCCCGCGACGATCAGGCCGTTGGTGCTGCGAGTCACGGCGCCGGAGACACCTAGGACCGCCGGATTCGAGTTGTTGACGGTGACACCTAAGCCACCTAGCGGCACTATGCCACCCGTCCAATTTGCCGGATTGGTCCAGTCCGTGCTGACGCTTCCGCCCCAGTTCTGGGCTAATGCTGGGGTGGCAAGTAGGAAAGCAATCACGGCGCCGGCTAACGCTGGAATCAGGGACGCACACCCGCGGCCCCCGCGATGGCACACGGAATCAACTGCTCGCCCGCTCCGGGCGCTCACTGTCGTGGTCATATTATCTCTCTAGTTGGCGAGTGGCCTCGCCATGGTCCGCCCTATGCATCGGCAAGATCAGATGCGTCTCAATCGCTCAATCTAGACAATGACTTATTCGCAACGAGGCGGACGTTAGCTCAGGCGATCCGTCTTGAGAATGACATCATTGATCACAATTTAGTCGACTTTCGACTAAGCTTGCTGAGACAGGCTTAGGGGTCCCAACATGACAGCGATCAGCATCATCCCGTTCACCGATCTCACCCCGGCGCAGCGGGAGGCTGCCGCCGAAATTCTGGTCGCAGCGCTCGCGCATGTACCGGCTGCGTGGAAGACTGCCGAGGAGGCGCGCGGCGAGATCGCAAAGCTGACGGCTGATGCGGAATGGGCCGGCCTTGCGGCGGTGGAGGGTGATGTCGTGTGCGGCTGGGTCGGCGCCATTGCCAGCTATTCGCACGCCGCGGAGCTGCATCCGCTGGTCGTCGCGCCTGATCGGCAGGGGCAGGGGATCGGCAGCCAACTGGTAGTCGCCATCGAAGACCAGGTCCGCGCCGCCGGCGCGCTGACGCTGTTCCTCGGCAGCGACGACGATTTCGGCGGCACCACCGCGTTCGGCGCCGATCTCTACGCCGATACGCCTGCCACGCTGCGCGAGTTGGCCGCCACACCGGGCGGCAAGCACCCACTCGAGTTCTACCGAAAATGCGGGTTTCGCGTCATCGGCTTCATCCCCGACGCCAACGGGGCGGGCAAGCCGGACATCTGGCTGGGCAAGCGTCTGTAAGGAAGGCGGCCGGGATGCCGGCCGCCTGATGAGTCAGTGGTGATGCTCGGGCATGGCCTCGAGCGCGTCCTTGGTCCACGTCGTCACGGCGTGCACGTCGCCACTCTCGTCGCGCATGAACTCGAGCTGGCTGGCGGACACGGCCACGGGCTTCGCGCCGATGCCGAGGAAACCGCCGACATCGATGATGATCTCGCTGCCGAGGCCGGCGCCGTGGACATGCGAGACAGTACCGACCTTCTCGTCATCGGCGCCGTAAACGGTGGCGCCTTCGAGCACGGCCGGGGTGAGCTCGGTATTGCCGAGGCGGGTGTGGGTGGAATGGTCCATCTGAGGTCTCCTCTGAGGTTAGTGGAATGAACCAAACCCGCCGGGCGGCCGACCGTTCCCAAGTTGCCCGCGATAGGTCGCCGGCGACCATCCACAGCACTCGAAATCTCCACGGATGTCATTCCCGCGCAGGCAGGAACCCAGTGCGATGTCGCAACGCTGGCGGAGGGTGAAGTATCCCACTGGGTCCCCGCCTGCGCGGGGATGACGCCGGTGGGCGGCGAGCGCACGGGTGCATATGATCGCCCCCTCCGCCGGTGCGGGGAGGGGGCGATCCGGTTACTCCGCCGCCTGTGGCACTGCGCTGGGGACGCGGTTGGTTGCCGACCGCGGCCCAACCGCTGCGATCAGCGTGGTGACCACTGCCAGCGCCGCGACGAACGCTCCACCGGCAATGTAGGGCTCCCAGCTGAAGCCCGGTGCCGCCGTGAAGATGGCGGAGACCGCTGCGAGGACAATGCCGCCGCCGATCTGGAACGAGGCGAACAAGAGCCCCGAGGCAAGGCCCGACTTATCGTCTTCGACGTCGGCGAGGGCTGCGACCTGCACCGAGGGGTAGGTGGCGGCGTAGCCGAGGCCGAGGAACAGCTGCGTGATGATGACCAGAGCGATCGGATCGAACCGGCCGATGGCCAGCACCCAGAAGACGTAGCCGATGGCCTGCAGCGCCACGCCGATGGCCATCACCTTGGTCGTGCCGTTGCGCTGTGCCACGCCGGCGAGGCGCGGGGCGAGGAACATCACGCAGGCACCGCCGAGGGCGAAGCTGAAGCCGGTAGCGAAGGCCGACCAGCCATAGACATGCTGGTAGTAGAGCGTCGCGAGGAACTGGAAGCCGACATAGACCCCCTGGAACAGCGCGGCGACGATGTTGGCGTGGCTGAGCTTACGCCGCTTGAAGATCGACAGCGGCACCATCGGATCGTGATGGCGGGCCTCGACGACAAGGAAGATGACGATCAGCGCGATGGACGCGGCCAGCGGCCCCCAGGTGAGCGGGGCGGTAAAGCCGGCGGCCGAGGCGTTGGTGACGCCGAACACGAACAGCAACAGGCCCGGCGTGATGGTGATGGCGCCGGCCCAGTCGAACGAGGCGCGTGACCTGCCGCTAGCCTTATCAGGCGGCAGCACGAACGGCGCGATGAGCAGGACGAGGATGGCGACCGGCGCCGCCATCACCAGCGTGGCGCGCCAGGTGAAGACGGTGACCGCGCCACCCAGCACCATGCCGAGCACGAACCCGGCCGCACCGGTCGAGGCGAAGAGCCCGAGCGCCTTGGCCCGGGCCTGGCCCTCACCGAACACGCTGAGCAGCAGCGCCAGGGCGGCCGGCGCGGTGAAGGCGGCGGCGATGCCCTTGATCAGCCGGGCGGCGATCAGCGTCGGCCCCGAATCGACGAAGGCGCCGGCGATCGAGGCGGCGGCGAAGATGCCGAGCGCCCAGAGGAAGACGCGGCGGTGGCCGAAGATATCGGCAACCCGGCCGCCGAGCAGCAGGAAGCCGCCGTAACCCAGCACATAGGCGCTCACCGCCCATTGCAGCACATTGGGCTCGAGCCCGAGTTCGGCCTGGATGGCGGGCAGGGCGACGCCGATGGTGGAAACGTCCATGGCGTCGAGGAAGTTGGCGGCGCAGAGCAGGAACAGGGCCAGCCCGGCGACACCTCCGATCTTGGTAGAGGTCATCGAAATTATCCCTTTCGCAATGCCGCCGTCGCGTGAGGGAGGAGCGCCGGCCGGCAGAGGGAGCGGAAACTGACGAGCTGCCATCCATATTGCAAATTGATAGTGATCATGCGAGGTATCACTGGCAATGATGAATGATACCGCCCTCCGCAAGATCGATCTGAACCTGCTGCTGGCCTTTTCGGTGCTGATGCAGGAGCGCAATGTCAGCCGCGCCGCCGAGCGGCTGCTACTGGGTCAGCCCGGCCTCTCGGCGGCGCTGAAGCGGCTGCGCGAGGCGCTCGACGACGAGCTGTTCGTGCGGGTGGGGCGCGGCTTGCAGCCGACCCCGCGGGCCCTCGATATCGCGCCGGCGATCGAGGACGCGCTGGGCTCGATCGAGCGGGCCATCCGCATGCCGGATGCGTTCGACCCGCTCAGCTATGAGGGCACTTTCCGCATCGGCATGTGCGACAACCTCGAAACCGCGTTCTTCGGGCCGCTGGCGGCGCGGATCCGCCGCGAGGCGCCCAGGGCGAAGCTGGTTTCGGTGGCTTCTCACACCCACCACCCGGGCCAGCAACTCGATGATGGCGATTTCGATCTCTCGGTCTCGGTGCACCCCGAGCCGGCCTCGTGGCATGTGCGCCAGCCTCTGTTCCACCAGAGTTCGGTTTCCATCTATGACCCCGATCAATTGAAGCTGACGGCACCCCTCACCTTGGCCGATTTCACCCGCGAGGCGCATATCGCGGTCTCCTTCGAGGGCGACATGGCGGGCGATGTCGACGCGGCGTTGAAGAAGGTTGGGCGGACCCGCTCGGTGGTGGCGACAGTGCCACGGTTTTCGGCCCTGCCGACGGCGCTCAGCGCCATGCCGGCGATCGCCACCATCCCCGAATCGATCGCCCGCTGCATGGCATCGCTGCACGGCCTCGCCATCTCAAAACCGCCGGTGGAGCTAGAGGCTTCGCCGGTGTCGCTGCTCTATCGCCGGGTCGACCGGGCCGACGGGCGGGCCCAATGGTTCCGCCGGGTGTTCGTCGAGGTGGCGCGCGAAGCGTTGAAAACCAGCGGCTGCAGCTGCGATATTGCGGTAGCGGCGTGAGCAAGAGCCGGAACGGCTCGGGACTTACTGGAGGAACTACATGACCAACACCGTCCGTGAACTGCGCCTGGTGATCACCGTCGACGATTTCGAAGAGGCGGTAGCGTTCTGGCGGGACAGCATGGGGCTCGAGGAACAGATTTCGGTCGGTGACGATGACGGGCATGTGGCGATCCTCGGCGCCGGGATCGCCACGCTCGAGATCAGCGACAAGAAGCATGCCGAGTTCATCGACAAGATCGAGGTCGGCCGGACCGTCGGCGGGCAGTTCCGCGTGGCGCTGCGCTTCGACGACGTGCCGGCGGCGACCGACCGGCTGGAGGCAGCGGGCGCCAAGGTATTGGGGACGCCCCGGCCGACGCCCTTCCGCTCCACCAATTCGCGGCTCGAGGCGCCCGAGGGCGTGCAACTGACCTTGTTCGATGCGGAGTGAAGCGTGAGCGACTACCAACTGATTGAGCGGATCCCGACCATTGAGGAATATCGCGAGCTGCGCCGGCTGTCGGGGCTGAGCGGCAAATCCGAGGAGGCAGCGGCACGCGGCCTGCCCAACACCATCCATGCGGTGGTGATCGAACACGCCGGCCAGACCATCGGCATGGGCCGGGTGATCGGCGATGGCGGCACGGCGTTTCAGGTGACCGACATCGCCGTGCTCGAAGCGCATCGCGGCAAGGGGCTGGGCAAGCAGATCGTCGCGGCTTTGGTCGATTGGCTCAAGGCCAACGCGCCGCCGACCGCCTATGTCAGCCTAATCGCCGACGGCCCGGCCAAGGCGCTCTACGCCCAATACGGCTTCGCCGAAACGGCGCCAAAATCCGTCGGCATGTACCTGTGGGTGAAGTGAAGCGGTCGCGGTCCTCGCACCTCAGCGGGCGGCGACATGCGGCTGCAGCCTGAGGCGCGGCTCCGCCCGGTCCGATTGGGTGAACGGATAGCTGTCGCGGATATGGGCGTTGAAATACCGCCCCTTCGATGGCGAGTGCCGGAGTGCGTCGTACTCGACCGCGGGGACTTCGAAATAGTCGTAACGGCGGCCCGAGGGGCGGAACCAGACCGAGAGCGTCTGGGTCTCCGGGTCGTAAGCCATGTCGGCGATCACGGTGGATGGCATGTGGAATTCCTCCATGCCCCTCACAACGCGCCGCACGACCGTCCGTTGCCCAGTTGGCGGGGGCTATTCCAGCTCCGCCACCGAAATATCGACGTCGAGGTCGGGCCAGCGCAGGCCCGTGCCGCCCTCGGTGAAGCGCCAGTTGAGGCGGGCGGCGGGCGGACCGTCACGGAGGCGGGGATAGCGGGTGAGCGGAGCGATCAGCTCGCGCCCGTCCTCGAGTTTGACTTCAAGCGTGGCGGTGCCGAAGCGGACGTCGATGGCCCGGGAGCCGGTCTTGGTCGTCGTGCTCATTGGTCCTCCTCCTCAGAGCATCCAAGGCGCTGTCCGGCAGGATTGGAGCCTCCCGCCTTGAAAGCGCAACAGATCACGGCGAGCCTAGCTGTGTTCCGGCGAGTGGAGAAGGTGCGAACTGCGGCTGTCCCGTCCATCGCCAGCGCCATGTCGGCGCCATTGTGATTCCATTCCGGTCCCTGTTCATCCCACATTCAGCCATCTTCCCGCATAACCCTCTGATGAAACAGAAACTGACATTGGTGGCGGCCGGCGTATTGACGCTGGGGCTGGCGTTCGGTGTTGCCGCTCCCGCGGTGGCGCAGGAATGCCTGAGTAAGCGCGAGATCCAGCAGATGATCGACAATGGCGAGCTGGTGCAGCTGTCGCAGGCGATTGCGCAGTCGGGCGTCGACGGCAAGATCATCAGTTCGCAGGCGCGCGTCTGCATGGTTGGCGGCCAGTGGGAATGGCAGGTCAACGTGATGGACGAATATGGCGAAAGCAAACCTGTGAGCTTGCCGGCTCAGTGAAGCCTCACATAAAATCAACGTCGGACACTTCTCGCGCGTAGGGCCGGCCGTTGCCGGGCGCGGGAGTTGTCGTGGCGGCAATAGGGGACTTTTCGATGCGCATTCTCGTCGTGGAAGACGACACTAATCTCAACCGGCAGCTGAAGGATGCGCTGACGGAAGGCGGCTACGTTGTCGACGTGGCGTTCGACGGCGAGGAAGGCCATTTCCTCGGCGACACCGAACCCTACGACGCCGTAGTGCTCGATATCGGCCTGCCGCAGATGGATGGCCTTTCGGTGCTCGAGGAATGGCGCCGTGCCGGCAAGAAGATGCCGGTGCTGCTGCTGACCGCGCGTGACCGCTGGAGCGACAAGGTGCAGGGCATCGACGCCGGCGCCGACGATTACGTCGCCAAGCCCTTCCACATGGAAGAAGTGCTGGCCCGCGTTCGCGCGCTGGTGCGCCGGGCCGCCGGGCAGGCCTCCAACGAGATCAGCGCCGGCTCGGTGCGGCTCGACGTCAAGGCCGGCAAGGTGACGGTGGACGGGCACTCGGTGAAGCTGACCAGCCACGAGTTGCGGCTCCTCAGTTACCTGATGCACCACAAGGGCAAGGTGATCTCGCGCACTGAGCTGACCGAGCACCTCTATGACCAGGATTTCGATCGCGATTCCAACACCATCGAGGTGTTCGTCGGGCGGCTGCGCAAGAAATTGCCGGACGATTGCATCCAGACGGTGCGCGGGCTGGGCTACCAGATCGCCGAGGACTGACACCATTCGTAGCGGGAGAGCACCGGCGGACTATCGGCCCGAGTGCCTTCTCCCGTTGTGGAAGAAGGCGCGACTGAAAGCTCGGGGGCAGGGTGGTGACTGACGCGCCGGGGCAGCCCGTATCGCAGCGCAAGGGGTCGATTGCCGCCTCGCTGTTCCTGTTGTCGGCCGGCTGGCTGATCGTAGCCTTGGTGGCGACGGCGTTCCTGCTCACCGAGCTCTATTCGCGGGCGCTCGACAACAGCCTGGTCGAGACGCTGGAGTTCCACGTCGAGACGCTGACCGACCTCAGCCTCCTCTCCGACACGCCGAAATCGGACCAGATCAAGGTCGCCGATCCGCGCTTCGACCGCACCGGCTCCGGCTGGTACTGGGCGATCCGCGACGAGACGGGCGAACTGCTCAACTTCTCCAACTCCTATGTCGGCATGGTGCTGGGGCCGCTGCCGGGGCCGTTCGACGCGACCAACTCGAAGTCGGCGGTGCTGACCGACCCGTTCAACATCAAGATCCGGGTGATCGAGCGGGCCGTGACGGTGAACGGCATGCCGCTCCACATCATGGTCACCGGCTCGCTCGACGAAATCCTGTCGCTGGTCGACGAATTCCGCGGCCAGACGCTGATCGTGCTCGGCGCGGTGGCGATCATGCTGGCGGTGATGTCGACCATCGTGGCGCGGCTGGCGCTGCGGCCGATCGGGCGACTGCGGCGCGAGGTGGAGCAGGTGCGCGAGGGCGATGCGGCCTCGCTCACCGGCGCCTACCCGGCCGAACTGGCGCCGCTCTCCGAAGAAATCAACGAACTGCTGCGCTCCAACGCGCAGATCGTCGAGCGGGCCCGCAACCAGGTGGGCAACCTGGCGCATGGGCTGAAGACGCCGATCGCCGTGCTGCGCAACGAGGCCAACGCCGACAAGAAGAACGGCCTCGCCAAGGTGGTGGCTACCGAAACCGAGAAAATGAGCCAGTTGGTCAGCACGTATCTCGATCGGGCCCGGCTGGCGGCGCGCTCGACCGTGGTGGGGAAGAAAGCCGACGCAACGCATGTCATGCTGCGGCTGACCCGGGTGATGCAGAAACTCAACCCGCAGGTGACCATCGCCATGGTGCGCCCCGACGCCTCGCTGCCCTGGTTCCGCGGCGACGAGGGCGATCTCGAGGAGATGGCCGGCAACCTGCTCGACAATGCCTGCAAATGGGCAAAGTCCTCGATCGGCGTCACCGTGGTGGCCGAGCGCAGCGGCGGCGCTGCGAACCTCCTGATCAAGATCGACGACGACGGACCGGGGCTGACCGAGGAGGAAGCGACCAAAGTGTTGCGCCGCGGTGTCAGGCTGGACGAGAAGACCCCCGGCTCGGGGCTGGGCTTGGATATCGTCAAGGAACTGGTTGACGTCTACGGCGGCTCCCTGCAATTGAAGCGCTCAGTGCTGGGGGGCCTCCTGGCAGAATTGCGGCTTCCGGCCGCAAAGGTTGCGGGTTTCCGCACTTTTGCCTCAATACGTAAGGAATAAGGGCCCCGGCCACCCCTCGAGACCGACATGCAGCAGATCGTCCGCGCCGTTCCCCTCTTCGCCATGCTCCTGCTTGCCGGTTGCAGCATGGGCCCCTCGACGTCCGACGTCGCCCTGGGGCCGACGCTGCCGCAGCCGAACTCGACGCTGGGGACGCAGCCAACGATTACGCCGGCTTCGCTGCCGGCGCCGGGCGCGATTCAGTCTGCCAACACCACGATGAACGACGTGAGCGCTTTCCTCGACCCCTCGGTGCTTGGCCAGCTCTCGGCCAAGGACAAGTCGGAAGCCGCGAGCGCCCAGTTCAACGCCCTGACCTTTGGTCGCCCCGGCGCGCCGCGCGCCTGGACCGGCGACAAGGGCACATCCGGTAACGTGACCGTCGGGCCCTATGTCCGTGTCAACAACATCGACTGCCGCGATTTCACCCACACCGTGACCATCGGTGGCGCGCCGCACGCTCGCAAGGGCACGGCCTGCCGCGAGGTCGACGGCACCTGGAGCGTCGCCGGCTGAGGTCGGCGCGGTCGCTGCATGCATCGTCGCCTGACAGCGATGTGATCGGCAGCGGGCTTTCGGATAGTCTTTTGTTTACCGTCGCGCGCTAGGTTCGAGGACTATCCTCGGACCCTGATGCCCGCCGGTTTTCATGCCCAATACTGCCACTCGTCTTTCATCGTCTGAGACTGCTCGGTCGCAGCGGGCCGTGCGGCCGTTCTTCGGGCTGATCGATGCGGTGATCGTTCCCGGTACGGCCGGTTTCGATTTCGACGGCGGCATCGCCGAAGCGCATGCGCAGGGCATCTGGACCTGGATGGTGCGCGATGTGGCGCCCGACCTGATCGACCCCAATGCGGCCGATGATGACCAGGCGGCGCGCCAGGCGCTCGATCTCCTCGTGCCCGAACTGCTACAACGCGCCCGCGCCGCCATCTCGGCGGTCGGCACCCCTGACGCGGAGCGCCGGATCCAGCTGCAGATGGGCGGCGATGACGCCTTTCGCCGCGTCGGCGTGGTGCTCAATGCGCTGAAATGCCGAAGCCTGCTCGACAAGGCCCAGGCCTTCGGCCGGGCCGCCAACGGCATGACCGACGAGACGGCGCTGGGCGTGGCGCTGCAGTCGATGCCGCTCAACGATCATGCCGTCTCGGCGCTGCTGTTCCAGGCGGCAATGGGGCAGGTGAGCCACCCCGGCCGGATGATGGCGGCGGCGATTCGGCTGGCCGGCTCCGCCACCGAGGCATCGATGCAGCGCGCCGGCTTCGCGCCGCTGATCGAGGCGATGCTGTCGCATGCGCAGGCCCAGATCCCGGCGCTCTACCAGCACGGCGCCTTTGCCGATATCGATCTGACCTGCCGCGCCATCGACCGGTTCCATCGCTTGATGCGGGCTGTGACCGGCTATGTCGAACTCGGTCGGCTGACCCGCTGGTCGACGGCGGTCGCCGCATTGACCAAAACCGTGTCGGAGCTGGTCGAACCAAAGCTGCGCGACGTATCGCCGAACGTAAACCTGGCGCTGCGCCGCCATTCCGGCCAGGACCGGCTCGATGGCGACCAGGTGCTGGCGGCGCTCAATGGCTGCTACGTGCTGGCGACGATCCGCGATTGCCGCGACTCGCTGGCACTCAACGCCATGTTCGACCAGACCTGGACCCAGGTGGGTCAGGCGCTGGAAATGCACGTGCAGCGCAACCTCGAGCTGTTTCGGCAGAACCCGGGCGACCGGGTGATCGGCGCCCGGCTCGATGCAGCCATCAAGATGGCCGAACTGCGCTTCAACCCCGATTATGCCGACGTACTGCGCCGGGCGCGGGAAACGGCTGAGAAGCGGGCGAGCTAGCAACCTCGCCACAAACGGCCATCCTGCGGACTCTCAACACCCTCGATGTCATCCCAGCGAAAGCTGGGACCCATTTCACAGCCCGCGCCGGGGGAGAGTTGGGTCCCAGCTTTCGCTGGGATGACACCGGTGGTGTGGAGGGCTTAGTGGCCTCTTATCCTGCCTTCGCCTTCAGCCTCTCGGTGAGCCTTGCCGCCACCGCCGTCCCCGCATCCCGCACATAGAGTTCCGCACCCACCGCCTCCGGGACCTTGCCCATCAGCACGATCCCGCCATTGGCGCCCGGGCGGTGCGGGGCGTAGGTGACGCCGATGGCTTTGAGCGGGTCGCGTTGCTCGGAATTCTCGAAGACGAGGCACCCGGGCTCGAACGAGCGGGCGTCGGCGGCGGTCAGCGTCCAGATCTGTGGCTTGTCGCCGAACCGCCCGGCGAGATAGGCGGGTGGCGTCGGCACCTCATCCTCCGGCACGGGCCGAGCCGGGACGCGCCAGCCGGTGTCGCTGATTTCGCCCGACAGCGCGCAGCGTTCGGCGGCGACCGAGCCGGCATCGCGCGCCGCCATGGCGCCGATATCGACTGCGGCGGCGATATCGCCCAGTCCGAGTTGCACTGCGCGGGTGGCGAGGCCGGAAACGCCATGCTTGCTGGCCGCTGCGGCGCGGCGAGTGATCAGCGATTGGCCACGATCGAGATAGGTGGCGCCGCGGGCGGAGGGGCGGAACGGCGCCACCGGATTGCGGGCGTCCGGGGTTTCAAAGGCTTCCTCGATGACATCGTCGACCACCGGCGGTGCGGCTTTGCCGAGAAAGCCGAGGACGGCCGCCTTGCCGCTGCTGAGCGCCGCCGCGGTAGTATGAAGGCCTGCCGCCGAGCCGGCCAGCGCCACGGCGGGCAGGGCGCCGCGCGGGCCAAGCCAGCCATTTGCCGCATCCCAGGCGGCAGCCCCACCGGCACGAAGCCACAGCAGGATTTCGGGCTGCCAGGCGCCGGCGGCCACCAGTTGGTCGGTTTCGATGGCGCTCGAATCCTGGGCGATCTCGTCGATGGCGACGGCGAACCCGACCTTGAGGCCCGGCTTGTTGCGTTCCAGTGGTTCGGCATGGCTGGGGGCGAGCGCCGAGGCGAGCGTGATGCCGGTCGCCTTGGCGAAATCGACGAAGCGCGAGGTGGTGCTGAGCCGGCTGTCGACGATGCGCTGGACTTCGACGCCGGCATCGGCTGCGTGCAGCGCCAGCCGATAAGCGAAGCTGTTGGGGGTGGTGAACAGCGCGCGGCGGCCGGGCCAGACCCCGAACCGTTCGGCGCGCTGGAACGCGGTCAGCGCCCCGACGATGCCGGGCGTGCGGTTGCCCGGAAACAGCGGCAGCCGCTCGAGCGCGCCGGTGGCGAGGATGACGTACTTGGCAGCAACGACCACAATGCGGGACACCGGGCGGCCCGCCTCGACCACCACGTGGTGCACTTTCAACTGCGTGCCGGTGATGGCGAAGGCTTCGGCACGGAGCAGCGGCGTGACCTGGCCCTTGCCATCGAGGCTGGCAACCAGCCGTTCGATCGTGGTGTCGGGCGAGGCCTCGGCATCGACGGCGCCGAAATAGCGGATGGTGCCGCCGAGACTTTGGGTGCGCTCGATCAGCACGGCGCGCTTGCCGGCAGCCGTAGCGGCGGCCGCAGCGCTGAGACCCGCGACGCCGCCACCGACGATGGCAAAATCGGTCTCGATGGTTTCGTCGACCGCGCCATTGTGCCAAGGCTGACTGGCCAGCGGCGTGTCGCCGAAGCGGTGGTTCAGGGTGCGCGCCGGGCCGAGCAGTTTGTGGCGCAGCGCTCCGAGCAGGCCGCCCGAGGCAATCGGATCGCGGCGCGTGCCGATGGTGACGAGGTTGAGCCCGTTCAGCGCCGGGGTGCGCTCCATCGGCAGCGCGCCGCCCTTGCCGGAGCTGACCAGCGGCGCAAAGCTTTCGTCGAGCGCCAGCGCTTCGTCGCCATGGCGACCGGCAATCTGGATGCCGTTGGCCAGTGCGGCAGAGAGCACGGTGTCGCCGGCAAAGCCGTGGATCGTCCGGCCATTGAGGCGAAACTGCAGCGGTGCCTTGCGATCGAGCTCGGCGCCGCCCAGGCCGTGCGGCGCATCGCCGGGGAGACGGTTGCCATGCTCGCTCACGCCGGCACCGCCAGATCGTCAGCGGGCAGGTAATCAGCGGCAAGCAGGCGCTGGTTGCCACGGGCGGGGCCACGCGCCGCGAACCACTCGGCTTCATCCGCTGGAGCGGTTCCGGCAATGTAGCGCGCCAGCGCCGGTGCAAAAAACGCGGCAGCGGGGCCGAGGGCGGCGATGACCATCGCCTTATGGCCACGCGCCGGACCGACCAAGGGCGCGCCATCACTGGTGCGGAGATTATTGACCACGGTTTCTCCGGCGAGACGCAGCGCATCGCCGCGGGAGGCGGCGCTGCCGAGCCGGGCCCGGGCAGTGGCGGGGTCGCCAGTGAGCAGCGCTGACACGCTGACTTTGCCATCCTGCACCAGCACCACGCCCCGATCGAGGAACGACACATAGGGGGCGGGCAGGGGCTTGGCCGCATCGAGCAGCATGGCGGCGCCGGGCACGGCCTCGAGGCTGCGGTCGCGCGCCTCCTCGGGCAGGTGCTCGAGCACGGCATCGTCGCCGGCAAGGATCACCTGAGCCGCCTCGACGCTGCGGCCACTATGGACGATGCGCGCGGTGCCGTCCTTGCGCAGCGTCAGCTCGGTATCGGCGCGATCGAGGTGGCGCACCTCGTGCTTCGACAGCCAGCCTTCGAGCGCTGGCTCGAGCCGGCCGTGGCCGAACAACTGCACATCGCGCACCCTGAGCAGCAAGCCTTCGGCAACGGCCCGATCGGCAACCGGCTCGACCGCATAGCCGAGCCCGATGGCGAGGTGGCGGAAATGACCGAGGGCCGCGATGCTCTCGGGCGTTTCGGCAACCAGCAGCGGATCGACGCGGCTGATGAGGCCCTTGCCCCAGCTGGCGACCAGCTTGCTGGTCTCAGCGGCGGCGCGCTTCAGCAGCAGCAGCGTTTCCGGACGGGTGACCGGCGCGATCGAGACATCGATACTGCGCTGCAGCCGGAACGGCGAGAACGGCTCGCCGACGAGGCAGACGCGTCGCTTGTGCTCGACGGCAAGCAGGCCCGCCAGCAGCCCGGCAAGCGGGGTGGAGCCTAGCACCAGATAGTCGTAACTGTCATCGGCCATGGGATCAGCGAACCATCGTGCGGGCTGCGGCAATGCGCCTCCCACACATCGATGTGTGCGGGTGCATAAATTGCCCGAATGCCTTTATAGATCGGGCGCGTTTCCGCACCTTCGCATGAGGCAGAGCCCTGCACATGATATTTTGGTCGCTCGCTTTTGTGGTCACTGCCGTCGCCTGCGCCGCGCTCTATTATGCGGGGGCCGGGCGAAGGGTCAACGCGACTGCCACTGTTGTAGACAGCCCTGAGATGGCGCACCTGAAGCTGCAGCTGAAAGAGATCGAGTCGGATCTCGCCTTGGGCCGCCTCGGCGCAGCCGAAGCGACAGCGGCGAAGGGCGAACTGGCGCGGGAGCTGCTGCGGCTGAAAGCGACGACGAAGACGGCGACGGAACCGGGCGCGCGCCGCGGCATCGTCGCGGCTGCAGCCGTCGTGACGGCCGTGCTGGCGTTCGGCGTCTATGGCGCAGTGGGTCGCCCTGACCTGCCGGCGCAGCCGCTGGCCGAACGGCAGGACGTGCCGCCGCCGGAAATGACCCTCGACGATGCGATCGCCCGGATCGAGGCACAGCTCAAGGCCAAGCCCGAGGACCTGCGCGGCTGGACGGTGATCGCCCCGGCCTACATGCAGATGGGCCGCTTTGCCGACGCGGCGAACGCGCTGCGCAAGGCGATCGAGCTCGACGGCCCGACCGCCGACCGCGAGACCGATCTCGGTGAAGCGCTTATGATGGCCAATAGCGGCAACGCCGCCGGCGAACCGCTGGCGCTGTTCCGCAGCGCCTCGAACCGCGACGTCACCCATGTGCGTTCGCGCTACTATCTTGCCAGTGAAGCGATGCGCGAGGGCGATTTCGCCACCGCCAAGGCCGAATGGCAGGGCCTGCTGAAGCTCAGCAAGGGTGGCGAGACCTGGCTCGCCAATGCCGAGGCCGGGCTGGCCGCGGCGGAAGCCGGCCTCGGCGGCGACATGCCGGCCAATGCCGACATTGCCGCCATGGTCGAAGGGCTGTCGAGCCGGCTCAACCAGAGCGGCGGCACGATCGAGGAATGGACCCGGCTGGTGCGCTCGCGGCTGGTGCTCGGGCAGACGGAGCTGGCGCAGACGGCCTATGATGCGGCCCGCAAGGCCTACCCGGCGGCGGGCGATCGCGCAGAACTCGATGTTCTCGCAGCGGATAATGGATTGGTAGCAAGTAATTGACTCGTAAGCAGAAACGCCTGGCTATCATTGCCGGTCTGGGCGCCGTCCTCGCCCTCGCCGCGACGTTGATCTTCGTCGCCATGCGCGACCAGATCGTGTTCTTCTATTCGCCCAGCGAGATCCACGAGAAGGCCATCGCCGCAGGCACCTCAATTCGCCTGGGCGGGCTGGTGAAGGAGGGGTCCTGGAAGCGTGTGGGCGAGACCTCCGATTTCGTGGTGACCGATGGCCAGACCGAGATGGCGACGCATTATGTCGGGCTGCTGCCCGATTTGTTCCGCGAGGGACAAGGTGTAGTGATCGAGGGCAGCGTCACGCCGAACGGCACCTTCGCCGCCACCAACGTGCTGGCCAAGCACGACGAGAACTACATGCCCAAGGAACTAGTCGACGAGCTGAAGAAGCGCGGCGAATGGCAGCGCGAGGGGGCGGGAAGTTGATTGGCGTAATTCCAGAAGGCCCCCTCACCCGGATCGCTTTGCGATCCGACCTCTCCCCCCAGGGAGAGGTGGCGAGGGGCACCATCTCGCCACAGCACACCTCTCCCTTTGGGGGAGAGGTCGACGCGTCAGCGTCGGGTGAGGGGGCCTTTGGGTTCCGCCTCGAAGGAGCCCGTGCATGAGCATCGAACTCGGCCATTTCGCCCTTGTCCTGGCTTTTGCCATTTCCACCATCTCGGCGATCGTCGGGCTGATGTTCTGGAAGCGCGAGACGCTGGCGGGCTATCTGCAGCAGGGGGCGGTGCTGCAGTTCGTGCTGGTGGCGGCGGCCTTCGCGGCGCTGATCCAGGCCTTTGTCGTTTCCGATTTTTCGCTGAAGCTCGCCTATGAGCATGCCAATTCGGCGCAGCCGCTGATCTTCAAGATCACGGCGGTGTGGGGCAACCACGAAGGCTCGATGCTGCTCTGGGTGCTGATCCTGGTGATCATGGGCGCCGCCGTCGCCGCCTTCGGACGCAGCCTGCCCAAGGACCTCCTGACCCTGGTGCTGGCGGTGCAGAGCCTGATCGCCGCGGCGTTCACCGGTTTCACGCTCTTCACCTCGAACCCGTTCCTCCGCCTGTCGCCGGCGCCGTTCGAAGGGCAGGACCTCAACCCGATCCTCCAGGATATCGGCCTCGCCATCCATCCGCCGCTGCTCTATCTCGGCTATGTCGGCTTCTCGGTCTGCTTCAGCTTCGCCATGGCGGCGCTGATCTCGGGCCGCATCGACGCCGCCTGGGCCCGCTGGGTGCGGCCGTGGACGCTGCTCAGCTGGTGCTTCCTGACGCTCGGCATCGCCATGGGCTCCTACTGGGCCTATTACGAACTCGGCTGGGGCGGCTGGTGGTTCTGGGATCCGGTGGAGAATGCCAGCTTCATGCCCTGGCTCGCCGGCACGGCGCTGCTCCATTCGGCGCTGGTGATGGAAAAGCGCAACGCGCTGAAGATCTGGACGATCTTTCTCGCCATCATCACCTTCTCGCTGAGCCTGCTCGGTACCTTCATGGTGCGCTCGGGCATCCTCACCTCGGTGCACACCTTCGCCTCGGACCCGACCCGCGGCATGGTGATCCTGGCGCTGCTCGCTGCCTTCATCGGCGGCGCCTTCGCGCTCTTTGCCTTCCGCGCCTCGACGCTGCGGGTGGGCGGGCTGTTCGCGCCGATCAGCCGCGAGGGTGCGCTGATCCTCAACAACCTGTTCCTCGCCACCGCCACCGTGGCGGTGCTGGTGGGAACACTCTACCCGCTGCTGCTCGATGCGCTGGTCGGCGAGACCATTTCGGTGGGCGAGCCGTTCTTCAACCTGACCTTCGGGGTGATCATGGCGCCGCTGCTGATCATCCTGCCGTTCGGGCCGTTCCTCGCCTGGAAGCGCGGCGACGTGATCGCCGTGACGCAGCGGCTGGCCGGCGCAGCGGGGCTTGCTCTGTTCGCCGCGGTGCTATGCTTTGCGCTCACCGGCGGCGAGGTGTCGCTGGCCCCGCTCGGGCTGCTGCTCGGCTTCTGGGTGGCGTTCGGCGCGCTGGCCGAACTGGTCGATCGGGCAAAGTTCTTCCGCACCGATGTCGTCACCTCGTTCAAGCGGCTGTTCGGCCTGCCGCGCACCGCGTGGTCGACGGCGATCGCCCATTTCGGCATCGGCGTCACCGTGATCGGCATCGTCGCCGCCAGCGCCTGGCAGCAGGAGCTGGTCACCACCATGGTGCCGGGTGAGGGCGTGGTGATCGCCGAACACCAGGTGACGTTCGAGGGCATGGAGCATGTCGAGGGACCGAACTTCGTCTCCGACACCGGCCGCTTCGCCATCCGGGCGCCGGGCGGTGGGGTGCGCACGGCGCTGGCCGAGCGGCGCGTCTACAATGCCAGCGGCCAGCCGACCACCGAGGCGGCAATCGAAACCTACGGCTTCAGCCAACTCTACGTGCAGCTGGGCGAACCGCAGGCCGACGGCAAGTCCGTGGTGCGGCTCTGGTACAAGCCCTATGTCACGCTGATCTGGCTCGGTTGCCTGATGATGGCCGGCGCCGGCTTCCTGTCGCTGAGTTATCGCCGGCTGCGCGTCGGCGCGCCGCGCCCGGCCTCCGCCCGGGCGGCAGCCGAATGAGGGCGCTGCTTGCCCTGATGCTGCTGGTGCTGCTGAGCGCGCCCGCGCTGGCGGTGCGCCCCGACGAGGTGCTGGCCGATCCGGTGCTCGAGACCCGGGCCCGGGCGATCTCGGAAGGCTTGCGCTGCCTCGTCTGCCAGAACCAGTCGATCGATGATTCCGACGCCGACCTGGCGCACGACCTGCGCGTCCTGGTGCGCGAGCGCCTGACCGCCGGGGACAGCGACCAGCAGGTGCGCGATTACCTCGTCGCCCGCTACGGCGAATACGTGCTGCTGAACCCGGTGATGGCGCCACACACGGTGCTGCTGTGGATCGCCGCGCCGGCGGTGCTGGTGATCGGCGGCATCGTGGTGTTCATCGGCGCACGGCGCAAACGCGCCGCAGGCCAGACCACCCTGACCGAGGATGAAGCCAAGGCGCTCGAGGAACTGGAGCGCTGAGCGCTAGTGCGCGCCAAACAGGATCGGCACGGTCGCTGCAACCAGCAGCACCGCCGCGCCGATGTTGAAGGCTGTGGCATAGGCCGGCTGGACGAGGAAGCGGCGCAGTACGGCGCCGCCGGCTGACCACACCGAAACACAGGGGATCGAGATCAGCGCCATCGCCGCCGCCGCGAGGGCGAGGTTCAGCGCATAGCCGTCGGCCGGCAGATACGTGGCGGCAGCCCCCGTGGTGATGGCCCAGGCCTTGGGGTTGATCCACTGGAAGGCGACTGCTCCGGCAAAACCGAGCGGCGGACGCTCGTCGGCCTCGACATCGATCGGCCCGCTGCGCGCGATCTTGATCGCCAGCCAGACCAGATAGGCAGCGCCGGCCCAACGCATCGCATCGTGCAGCGCCGGAAACGACTGCAGCAGCGCGCCAATGCCGAGCCCGACGGCCACCAGCTGCAGCGCGACGCCCACCGCGATGCCGGCGACCAGCGGCATCGAACGGCGCACGCCGACCCGCACGCCTGAAGCGAGCGCCATCATGTTGTTGGGGCCGGGCGTGCCGGTGAGCACGACGCAGAAGATGAGGAACGGGATGAGGACGGCTGGATCGGTCATGGCCCGGACAGTACAGCGGTCGACAGGGCGTTGTGTTGCAATCTGCAGCGCTGACTGGCAGTCTTGTGCAACAAATGACCGACCTTGATCGCATCGACCAGCAGATATTGCGCGAGCTGCAGCGCGACGCGCGCATTCCGAACCTGCGCCTGGCCGAACGGGTCGGCTTGTCGCCTTCGGCCTGCCTCCGACGGGTGCAGGAACTGGAGCGGAGCGGCATTATCAAAGGCTACCGCGCCGTGATCGACCGCTCGCGGCTGGGCGCGGGGTTTCGCGCCTATGTGTCGGTGGGCCTCTCGAGCCACACCAAAGCCAGCCAGGAGGCGTTCGAGAAGGCCGTGGCGCTGTCGCCGGAAGTGGTCGAGTGCCACAACGTCACCGGTTCGATCGAATACCTGCTGCGCATCGAGGTGGCCGACATCGAAGCCTACAAGGCATTTCACACCGACGTGCTTGGCACCCTCCCGACCGTAAGCGCCATCACCACCTTCGTGGTGCTGGGCTCGCCTAAGGACGAGCGAGCTTAGGGGGACTTGGGCTCGATCTCTCCGACATCTCTCCCCTTGTGGGGGAGATGTTCTTGGGCTGGTGGGCACCATCTCTCCTCCTCACCGGTGTCATCCCAGCGAAAGCTGGGAGCCATCCATCCGCTGGCGCTGGCGGCGAGTTGGGTCCCAGCTTTCGCTGGGATGACACCTGAGGTGGGGCGCGCACCATGCCTCCAACATCCCTCATTCTCCCGTGCCGATCGTGAGATGAGACGCCCGCCGCTTGTCCCGACTCGGCGCGCGGCGCTACGCCTTCCCCGTGTCTCTCACCGATCTCCTCCCCGCCGATCTCGACCTGACCCTGGCGCTGGCGCTCATCGTCCTCAGCTTCGTCACCTCGCTGATCACTGCGACGTTCTCGCTGGGCGGCGGCACGCTGATGGTGGCGGTGCTGGCGCTGGTGTTCCCGCCGCTGGTCGTGGTGCCGCTGCACGGCGCCATCCAGCTCGGCTCGAACAGCGGGCGGGCGCTGGTGCAGCGCGCCCATATCCAGTGGCCGCTGGTGCTGTGGCTGTCGCTGGGCGGAGCGATCGGCACCGTTGTCGGCGGGCAGTTCGCCAGCCTCCTGCCGGCGACGGCGCTGCAGATCGCCATCGGCGCCTTCGTGCTGCTCACCACCTGGCTGCCGCAACCGAAGATCGTCGGGCACTCGCGACTGGCGCAGGTGCTTGGCGGCGGGGTGATTGCCGCGGTGTCGATGGTGGTCGGAGCCACCGGGCCGCTGGTCGCGGTGTTCATCAAGGGGCTGGCCGACCGGCGACAACTGGTTGCCACCCACGCCATGCTGATGACGCTGCAGAACAGCTTCAAGGTGGCGATGTTCGTTTGGCTCGGCTTTGCCTTCGCCGCCTACCTGCCGTTGATCGTCGTGATGATCGCTTCGGGTTTCGTCGGCACGGCAATCGGCAGCCGGCTGCTGGTGAAGGTGCCCGAGGCGGCGTTCCGCTGGGGCTTCAAAATCGTGCTGACGCTGGTGGCGCTCGACTTGCTGCGCACCGCCCTTTCTCAGGGGCTCCGATAACGTTCGGAACATTACCGATAATTAACGCCCGGGTCACCGTGCAGAAAGGCGATGGGCTCCATATCTCTCGGCCATCAAGAGTGCCTGACTGAAGGAGATCATCATGCCCTCGACTAAGTTCAACGCTCGCCGCTGGCTCGGGGCTTCGGCTCTGGCGATCCTCGCCGGCATCGGTGGTGGTACCGCCTTCGTTGCGGCAACCGCCCCCTCTACCGCACAGACTGCCACACTGGTCCCCGCCGCGCAGATCACCGCGCCGGCCGTGACCAACGCCCCGAACTTTGCCGACCTCGTCGAGGCGGTGAAGCCGGCGGTGGTCTCGATCATCGTCGAGGGCGGCGAGAAGGAAGATGCCCGCGACCTGCAGCGCGGCGGCCCGCAGTTCAAGTTCGATTTCCCGGATTTGCCGAACGACCATCCGTTCCGCGATTTCTTCGAGCAGTTTGGTGACCAGTTTGGCCAGGGCCGTGGCGGCCCGGGCGACAACCAGGCGCGTCCGCAGGCGCCGCGCAAGTTCATGGCGGCCGGTTCGGGCTTCGCCATTTCGGCTGACGGCTACATCGTCACCAACAACCACGTCGTCGACAACGCCGACAAGGTGACCGTGGTGTTCGACGACGGCAAGGAAATGACCGCCAAGGTGATCGGCACCGATGAGAAGACCGATCTCGCGGTGGTCAAGGTCGATGGCGTCACCGACCTGCCGTTCGTCAAGCTGGCCGATAACGAAGTGCGCGTCGGCGAGTGGGTGGTGGCCGTGGGCAACCCGTTCGGCCTTGGCGGCACCGTGACCGCCGGTATCGTCTCGGCCCGTGGCCGCGACATCGCCGGCTCGGCTTATGGTGATTTCCTGCAGATCGACGCGGCGGTGAACACCGGCAACTCCGGTGGTCCGGACTTCAACCTCCAGGGTGAAGTGGTCGGCGTGAACACCGCCATCTTCTCCCCCAACGGCGGTAATGTCGGCATCGCCTTTGCCATCCCGGCCAGCGTCGTCAAGCAGGTGACCGGCCAGCTGATCCAGAGCGGCACCGTGACCCGCGGCTTCCTCGGCGTCGGCATCCAGGACGTCAACCGCGACATCGCCGACAGCGTCGGTCTGAAGGATGCGGCTGGCGCACTGGTCACCGAACCCACCAAGGACAGCCCGGCCGACAAGGCCGGCGTCAAGTCCGGCGACGTGATCACCGCGGTGGATGGCCAGGCCGTCACCAACGCGCTCGACCTGAGCCGCACCATTGCCGGCAAGAACCCCGGCACCGCTGTGGAACTGTCGGTGTGGCGCGACGGCAAGGAGCAGAAGATCTCGGTGACCCTGGGCAAGCTCGAAGAGGCGGCCAAGCCGTCCGAAGAGCAGCAGCAGGCTCCTGCCGAGGAACCGGCCGCTCCGGCCCCGACCAGCGTCGGCCTGACCCTCGTGCCGAACTCGGGCGGTGAAGGCCTCTTGATCCAGGACGTCGATCCGAATTCGGCGGCTGCCGAGAAGGGCTTCGCCGTGGGCGACACCATTCTCGAGGTCAACAACCAGGCCGTGTCGTCGGTCGCCGACTTCGAGAAGGCCGTGCAGGGCGTCAAGGACGCCGGCCGCAGCACTGCCCTGGTCAAGGCGCAGCGCGACGGCAACACTCGCTTCATCGGCTTGCCGATCACCGAAGCCAAGTCTTAATCACTGCCGGGCTCCGGGGCATCTGCTCCGGAGCCCGTTTCCCTTACGTCGTCCTCGCCAAGACCGGGATCCGCAAGGGTTCCGGTCTTTGCCGGAATGACGCAGAATAGCGTGGGGCCTGTCACATGAAGATTCTGCTGATCGAAGACGACCGCGAGGCAGCGAGCTACCTGATCCAGGCGCTCGACGAAGCGGGTCACATCACCCACCACGCCAGCGACGGCGAGACCGGCTACGCCATGGCGTCGTCGATGGATTACGACGTGCTGGTGGTCGATCGCATGCTGCCGCGCCGTGATGGCCTCTCCATCATCGAGAGCCTGCGTGCCGAGGATGACAAGACCCCGGTGCTGATCCTCTCGGCGCTCGGCGAGGTCGACGACCGGGTGACCGGCCTCCGGGCCGGCGGCGACGACTACCTGGTCAAGCCCTATGCCTTCACCGAACTGCTCGCCCGCATCGAAGTGCTGGCCCGCCGCTCGTCGCCGGCCGAGGCCGCGACCAGTTTCGAGGTCGGTGGGCTGGCGCTCGATCGGCTCAGCCGCAAGGTGGAGCGCGACGGCGAGCAGATCCTGTTGCAGCCGCGTGAGTTCCGGCTGCTCGAATACCTAATGAAGAATGCCGGCAAGGTGGTGACCCGCACCATGCTGCTCGAGAACGTCTGGGACTATCACTTCGACCCCCAGACCAACGTCATCGACGTGCACATGTCGCGGCTTCGCGCCAAGATCGACAAGGGTCACGCCAACCCGCTGCTGCACACCATCCGCGGCGCGGGCTACATGATCCGCGACTGACGATGTTCAGGCTCGCCCAGCTCTGGCGCACCACCACCGTGCGCCTCACCGCGCTCTTCATCGCAATCTTCGTGATCTTCGCGGTGGTGCTGCTCGGGCTGATTACCTGGCAGACCTCGGTACAGTTGCAGCGGCAGCAGACCGATGCCATCGACCGCGAGGCGGTGCAGTTCAAGCGGCTCGACAGCGACGGCGGCTTCCGCGCCACTATCATTGCTGTGCAGCGTCTGGCGAGCCAGCCGGGGCCGGGCATCTACTACCTCGCCGATCCCGCTGGGCAACTGATCGTCGGCAACGTCACCGACCTGCCGCCTGAAGTGCTGGCCGAGCCCGGCACCTACAGTTTCAACTATTCCAAGCCCCGGCTGTTCGACGATCCGGACGGCGAAGCCGACGACCCGACGCCGCAGCGCCAGGGCTACGCCATGGTGCGCTCCGACAAGCTGCCGAGCGGGCTGATCCTCGTGGTCGGGCGCGACGTGGTCGAGCGGCGCGGCTTCACCGCCATCGTGCTGCAATGGTTTGCGGTCGGCGCCGGCGGCATCCTGCTGTTCTCGCTGGTGGCTGGTGTGCTGACTGCGGTGCGCGTGCTGCGCCGCATCGACACCATCTCGTCGACCTCCAACAAGATCATGTCAGGCAACCTCAGCGAGCGCGTGCCGGTCACTAGGCGCAACGACGAGTTCGACGCGCTCGCCACCAACCTCAACCTCATGCTCGACCGTATCGAAAAGCTGATGCAGGGGATGAAGGAGGTGACCGACAATGTCGCCCACGATCTCAAAACCCCGCTCACCCGGCTGCGCAACCAGGCAGAATCGGCGCTGCGCGATGGGCAGGGCGAAGAGACGCGCAAACAGGCGCTCGAGACGACGATCGAGGAGAGCGACAAGCTCATCAAGACCTTCAATGCGCTGCTGATGATCGCCCGCGCCGAGGCCGGTACGCCATCGGGCGCACTGAGCGAGATCGACCTGAGCGCGGTGGTGACCGACGTCGCCGAACTCTACGGCCCATTGGCCGAAGATGAAGGGCTGACCATCGAGACCGACATCGCCGAGGGCATCAGGATCAACGGCAACCGCGAACTGCTCGGGCAGGCGCTGGTGAACCTGATCGAGAACGCGCTGAAATACTATGAGCCAGAAGCGGGCAAGGCGGGCCGGATAGCGGTGAGCCTCAAGCGCGACGGCAGCAAAGTCCGCATCGAGGTGGCCGATAACGGCCCGGGCATTCCCGCCGAAGACCGCGGCCGCGTGGTCGAGCGCTTCGTCCGGCTGGAAAAAAGCCGCACGGAGCCCGGGTCGGGGTTGGGCCTGTCGCTGGTGGCGGCGGTGGCGCAGCTGCACAAGGGCGAGCTGCGGCTCGAGGACAATGCTCCGGGCGTACGGGCGGTGGTCGAGCTGCCGGGCTGAGCGCGCCAAACTCCATGCAATTTGCAATCGTCTTGTAAACCTGTGGAGATACAAGCCGTGGCATGAGGCAAGCATGACCACCTTCGTTGTCCACATACCGGCCGCGGAAGTCCACCGGTTCTACATGTTCGATCAGGGCGCCGTGCAAAGGGTGCCCGCACCTCACGTGGTGAGCCTCCGGCCGGACCGCTCGATCATGGTCGTGCGCACCACCTTCCGCACCGTCAGCAAGATGGCCAAGATGTTCCCCGACTGGCATTTTCAGGCACTGCTCGGGGCTTAGTGGGCCTGGCCCAAAGGTATCAGTCGGCGGCCCTCCCCCGTAAACGGGGGAGGATCACAGAAGACTGCACGTCCGGTCTAGTGCGCGGTCTGTACCGACGTCTCGCCGATACCGATGCCGGCGACTTTGCCGCCCTTGATCAGGTAGCCGATATACTGCGCGATGTCCGAATAGCCGCCCGGGCGGTCGGAGCGGTAGGCGATCTTGCTGCCCGAGGCGGCGCCGAAGGTGGCCTTGAGCTCGGCGGTGGAGGCGCCGAGGCCCGGGATGCCGAAGTTCGGCGCGGTGAGCCCGGCTGGCGCGGCGTCACAGCTCTTCGACGGCTTGCTGGCAGCTTCCGCGGCCACCATCATCACGAACTCGTATCCGCCCAGTGCGTTCGAGATGAACCACACATTGGCGCCCTCGGCGCCGTAGCACAGCCAGTCGGCGCGGCCGGTGCCGTCGCCCTCGCGCCGGATCGTGCCGCCAAAGGCCTTCTGCACGTCCTTGAGCTTGGTGCGCTGCAACTGCACGGTCAGCTTGCCGACGCCGATCGCCTTGACCGGCGCCTTCTCGATATTGGCTTTGCTGAAGTTGAAGCTGTTGCCGAAGATCGCCTCGCCCATGCCATCGAGACCGGCAGCGGAGGCAGGGATGGTCGTGAGGACGAGGGCGGCCAGAAGGGTGACAGTAAGGGCGGCAATACGGGTGCGCATGCGGGGCTCTTCGGATTTGGCTGGCGCGGGAACATAGCGGGACCGATGCCGAAATCCAGTGACTTTTAGGCTTAGCGCCTGCGCCGCAATGACATCCGGGGTGGGGCAGGGTATCGAGGGGGCATGAAAGTCGCGCTCGAAACCCTTCTCGCTTCAGCCCCTTACCTCCAAAGTCTCGCCGATCGTCACGCCGACTGGTTCGCCGCGGCGCGAAAGCTGTCGCCCGATACGGCGCTGGCGGCGGTGCTCGATCAGGTGGCGAAGGCCGGGCAGGCAGCGTCGACTGAGGACGAGATCGGGCGCGAATTGCGCATTGCCAAGGGGCGTGTCGCGCTGCTGGCGGCGGTGTCGGAAGTCGAGGGGCGCTGGACCACGGCACAATCCACAGCGGCACTCTCCGATCTCGCCGATGCGGCGCTCGACGCCGGGCTCGAGGTGCTGCTGCGGCTTGCCGCGGCGCGTGGGCTGACCGGGGCGACGGCGGCCAATTCGGGGCTGGCGCTGTTCGCGCTCGGCAAGCATGGCGGGCGCGAGCTCAACTATTCGAGCGACATCGACATCGTGGCGTTCTTCGATCCCGACAAGGGGGCAGTGAAGGAGCGCGGTGAGGAGACAAAGTTCTTCACGCGCATCGTGCAGCGGCTGGCGAGCCTGATGCAGGACCGCACCGAGCACGGCTACGTGTTCCGCACCGATCTGCGGCTCCGCCCCGACCCCGGCGCCACCCCGGTGGCGCTGCCGACCGAGGCGGCGCTCGCCTACTACGAGAGCCGCGGGCAGAACTGGGAGCGGGCGGCCTGGATCAAGGCGCGGCCCTGCGCCGGCGACAGGGAGGTGGGGGAACGGTTCCTCAAGGACCTCGCCCCCTATGTGTGGCGGAAGCACCTCGACTTCGCGACCATCGCCGACATCCAGGCGATGAAGCGCCAGATCAATATCACCAAGAATGTCGGCGATGCGCGCGTCGCCGGGCACAACGTCAAGCTCGGCCTGGGCGGCATCCGCGAGATCGAGTTCTTCACCCAGACCCAGCAACTGATCGCCGGCGGGCGCGACCAGGCGCTACGCGTCCGCCCTACGGCACTGGCGCTGAAGGCGCTGGCGGCGGCCAACTGGATTTCGAGGCGGGCGGCCGAGGATCTGACACGGATCTACTGGTTCCTGCGCGGCGTCGAGAACCGGCTGCAGATGCTGCGCGACGAGCAGACCCATGTGATGCCCGAGGCCGAGGCGGATATCGCGGTGATCGGCACACTGATGGGCGAAACCAATCTGCCAGCGTTCGAAACGGCTTATCGGGCGGCGTTGAATCAGGTTGTGGGGTACTATTCCGACCTCTTCGCCGAGGGCGAAAGCCTCGCGGCGGGCGGCGGCAACCTGGTGTTCACCGGCTCGGACGATGACCCCGAGACCATCGAGACGCTGAGCGGCATGGGCTTCAAGGCCCCCTCCAAGGCCATCGAGACGGTGAAGAAGTGGCACTATGGCAGCTACGCTGCGACCCGCGCTGCGGCAGCGCGAGCCCATCTCACCGAGCTCTTGCCAGCTCTGCTCGCGACCATTTCGGGTGCCGGCAATCCCGACGAGGCGCTGGCGCGCTTCGACGACTTCCTCTCCCGTCTGCCCTCCGGCGTGCAGCTCTTCGCGCTCCTCCGCAACCACGAGAACCTCAGGAGCCTGCTCGTCGCGCTGATGGCCTCGGCGCCGCGCATGGCCGACGCGGTGATCCACCGCGCGCATGTGATGGACGGGCTGATCGACCCGGCTTTCGCCGACGACGTGCGGCGACGCGAGACGCTGCTCGGCAAGATCGAGGCGTTCTTCGCCGATGCGCGCGACTACCAGGATGTGATCGACCGGGCCCGCATCATCGGCCAGGAGCAGATGTTCCTGATCGCCGCGGGCTTGCTCGCCGGCTCGATGGACGCGGCGCGGGCCGGGGAGCAGTTCACCACTTTGGCCGAAGCGTTGCTGACCCGGCTGTTCGACGCCGTGCGGCGCGAGTTCGAGAAGCGGCATGGCGTGGTGCCCGGCGCGCGGGTAGCGCTGCTCGCCTTCGGCAAGATGGCGAGCCGCGAAATGACGGCGCGCTCCGACCTCGACTTCATCATGCTCTACGACACCGCCAGCGCCGACGAGTCCGATGGCGAGAAGCCACTGGCGGCTAGCCAATACTATGCGCGGCTGACGCAGCGACTATTGGCGGCGCTGAGCGCCCCGACCTCCGAGGGGGTGCTCTACGAGGCCGACATGCGGCTGCGGCCGTCGGGCAATGCAGGCCCCTTGGCCACCAGCCTTTTGGGCTTCATCCAGTACCACCACGAGAGCGCCTGGACCTGGGAGCACCTGGCGCTGAGCCGGGCCCGCGTCGTCTATGCCGATGGCGAACTGGGCGCCAAGGTCGATGCGACCGTGGCCGAAATCTTGGCCCGACCACGCGACAGGGCAAAGACCATCGACGACGTGCTGACCATGCGCGCCCTGATGAGCAAGGAGCGGCCGCCGCGCCACGCCTTCGACCTGAAGCTCGCGGCGGGCGGGCTGGTCGATCTCGAGTTCATCGCGCAATCGGCACAGCTGGTGGCCGGCGACACGGTAGCGGCACCGCAGGCTACCACCGGCGTGGTGCTGCGCCGCCTGGCCGAAACCGGCTTGGTGCCCGAAGGGCTGCGGCTGGCCGAGATCCTCGAGCTTTACTCCACCGTGCTGCAGGTGATGAGTGCGGCGCTGGCCGACCCGTTCAAGGACGAAGGCTGGACCGAAGCCTTCCGCGAACTGCTGGCGCAGCGCACCAACACCCCGAATTTCGAGCGGCTCGCCGCCGATATCAGCGAGATGGAAGCCGAGGTCAGCGCCGCAGCCGGGGCGTGGTACGCCAAGGCGCGCGGGCTCTAGTCTTCACGCCCCGATCGGCGCGTGACCAATGGCATAGGCGCCGAGGAACAGCGCCCAGTCGTTGATGATATGCGCGCCCGCCGACACCCAGAGGTTGCGCGTGACGAGGTATGAGAGCGTCAGCACGATACGCGCCGTGCCGATGATGCCGAGGCACTGCACGATGTTCCAGCCATAGGTCGGCAGGTGCAGGGCGGAGAACCACAGGGTCGAAACGACGACGGCGATGGCGAGGCCGACGCGCTTCGACAGGCCGAACCGGCTGACGCAGAGCCACAGCACCGCCAGCAGCGGCAGGATGGTGGTCACCTCCTCGCCGATCAGCTGGATGAAGGTGCGGGCGAGGAACAGCACGAGCTCGGCCGGCCCAATCCCGGCGAGCGACGTCACCGCCGGATTCGCCACCATCGGGGTCAGCAGGCCGAGCAGGAAGCCCGCCGTCCCGGAGACGACGATGGTGAGCACTCCAAAACCGAGCGACTGGCCGAACTGCTTGATGCCATAGCGGCCAAACAGCGCCCTCCAATTGGAGCCGGCGACCATTGCGAGAGCGCCGAGCGGGATGGCGACGAAGAGGACCGTGGGGACGAAGTTGAGGGGAGCATCGCGGAGCGGCAGGGCGACCAGGGCCGCGAAGCCGAGAGCCACGGCCAGCAGAATCAGCAGCCAGCCGCGGCCGGAAATCTCGACCGGCCGTCCATCATAGAACGGCAGGTCCGTGTGTTCGCTCATCTCTGCCCCCGGTGCTCTATCGGCCCACTAGGCCATGGAACCCCTGGTGGCGTCGAGGTGGCTCAGGCGGGGGCGTACGCGACTTCCACATCCAGCACCCAGGTGATGCCGAAGCGGTCCCTGAGCATGCCGTAGAGCGGCGACCAGTTGGCCGGGGCGAGCGGCTGCAGGACCGTCGCGCCAGCCGCGAGCTTCTGCCAGTAGGGGGCGACTTCCTCGGCGTTGCTGCCGCGCACCGAGACGAAGACCGGGATTTCGCCCGGGTTCCAGCCGAGGCGCGATGGCACGTCGTAGGCCATGATGCGGAAGCCGCTCTCGGCCTCCACCTGGCCCCACATCACCTGGTCGGCCTCGTCGGGGCTCTGCACCGCGCCGGCGTCCCTGTAGGTGACGACTGCTTGCTGGCCGCCGAACACCGACTGGTAGAAGGCGAGGGCGGCGCGGGCATCGCCGCGGAAGTTGAGGTGGGTGGTGGTCTTGATGGTCATGGCATGGCTCCTGTTTGCTGGCCTGATGCGACCTGCTATAGCCGGGGCCAACTGCCACTTTCTGTCAGTTGGATGATGGCCCGACCCGACCGGCTTTTCCGCCTGCTGCAGGCGATGCGCGTGCTGCCCGCCCCGATCACCGCCGCTCGCCTCGCCGAGGAGACCGAGGTGTCGCTGCGCTCGCTGTATCGCGACATCGACAGCCTGCGCGCTGCGGGGGCGCGCATCGAGGGCGAGCGCGGCTATGGCTACCGGCTGATCGAGGACTATGCGCTGCCGCCGCAGACCTTCGACCGTGATGAGATCGAGGCGCTGGCGCTGGGGCTGGCCGAAGTGAAGCGGATGGGCGATCCCGCGCTGGCGAAGGCCGCAGCCTCGGTGCTGGCCAAGGTTGCGGCGACGCTGCCGGACGATCGCGAGCAGCATCTGTTCCACGCCGTCTCGCAGGTTTACCGACCGGACGCCCGCTTTGCCGCCGGGCTCGATATGGACCTCGTGCGCCAGGCCTGCTGGCGCGAAGAAGCGCTCGCCATCCGCTACACCGACAAGGCCGGCGCAACCTCCGAGCGCACCATCCTGCCGCTGGCCGTCGTCTACACCGAAGGCACGCTCACCGTTCTCGCCTGGTGCTGCCTGCGCGAAGCGTTCCGGATGTTTCGGGCGGATGGGATCAGCCAGCTGCGGCTGGCCGGGACCAGCTTTCGGCCGCGACGCGTGGTGCTGCTGCGGGAGTATCTGGCGGAGCTGCAGGGGAGGAGGACGGGATAGCGGTAATGTCGCCTTGCGGCTTCACCAAGCTCGACATGGGGGGGACGAGCCCGGTGGCTACCGAAGTCCCTAAGCCGCCTTCGCCGCTTCCTCGGCCAACACCGGCAGGCTCACCGCCACCGTGGTGCCGAGGCCCTGCCGGCTGTCGATGGCGAGGTGGCCGCCCGACAGCTCGGCAATGGCGCGGGCGATGGCGATGCCCAGCCCGGCGCCTTCGCGGTCACGGGTGAGGGCGGCGTCGCCGAACACGAACGGCTGTGACAGCGTGGCGAGGCGTTCGGCGGTCATGCCGATGCCGGTATCGGTGATTTCGAGCACCACGCCGTCGCTGCCGGCATAGGCTGCGAGGGTGACCTTGCCGCCGCGCGGGGTGAAGCGCACCGCATTCTCGACCAGGTTCGAGACCATCCGTTCGAGCGCGAAGCGATCGGCGGTGAGTGGGGCTGTGCAGGGGCCGCCGAGGCCGAAGATCACTCCGGCGTGCTGTGCCTGGCCGGCAAAGCGGCGGAACACCCCAACCAGCAATTCGTCGGCAGTGAAGCGGTCGCTCTTCAGCTCACGCCGGCCGCCTTCGAGTTCGGCCAGCTCGAGGATCGAGCCGAAGAAGCCGAGCAGCCGCTCGCCCGAGGTTTTTACCGCTTCGACGTAACCGAGGTAGCGCGGGTCGCCGAGCGACCCATAGGGCTGCTGCCGCATCATGTCGGCAAAGCCGATAATGTGGTTGAGCGGGGTGCGGATGTCGTGGCTGAGATGGGCGAGGAAGCTGGTCTTGGAGCGGCTGGCGGCCTCGGCGCGGAGCTTTTCCTCATGGTAGCGCCGGGCAAGCAGGCGCTGCTCCTCGCGCACCGTGGTCAGCAGCTGATTGGTGCGGCGGCTCTCGGTGACATCCATCAGCAGCGTGACGAAGCCGGAGCCGGCGAGCGGGCGCTCCTCGATGAGGAGGGTCGAGCCGTCCTCGCGATGCAGCTCGAGCAGGCGGTTCTCGAAATCCTCGCGCACCGATTGCATGTAACCGCCCTGCGCCAGGCTCTTCACCACTTCGTGGTAGGCCGCGCCGGCCGCCAGTGCGTCGGGCGCCACGCCCAGGCGCTCGGCGAAGCGGTCGTTGCTGGCGAGGAGCCGCGCATCGGCGCCCCAGCAGGCGACCCCGAACGGCAGCGTGTCGATCAGCGCGGCATAGCCGCTGGCGGTGTCGCGGCCGGTTGCGCGGACGAGCAGCCACTCCAGCGCGCCGATGATGGTGCGGCGCAGCCAGTTGCCGCGCATCAGTCCATCAGGCGCGCGGAATCGCTTCGCCTCGTCGCCGGATTGCTCCGTCGGCCGCATCAAGTTCTCCGTCTATGTGATTGGAGCGACCCAGTGATTTGCCCCTTGGCGGGGACTTTGAATCGGCTTCGCCGTCACTGTCCAGAGGGGTTTCTGAACGGGAAGACGGCGAAGCCAAAATCATGAGTCGGCTGAATCACTTAGCGGGAAAGAAAAATTCTTCTAGCGCTAAGGTTCTGTTAACCAGCCAGCGTCCGCTCGAGGATATCGGCAGTGTTGCGGCTGAGCCCACCCGATTCCTGCAGCGATTTCAGCGCTTTCTCCGCCTCGCCGCGACGTACGGATTCGAAGCTGCGCCATACGCGGAAGGCCGTAAGCACGCGCGCCGCGACCTGCGGGTTGCGTTTGTCGACATCCCCGACGAACTCGGCGAGGAAGCGGAAGCCCGCGCCGTCCTGGCGCGCGAACTGCGTCGGATTGTTCATGCCGAAGGTCGCCATCAACGCCCGCAGCCGGTTCGGGTTGTTCCGTGGGAAATCCGGCGAAGCAAGGATGGCCTTGATGCGCTCGAGCGCCGCGTCGTCGGCGGCGAGCGCATTGAGCGACAGCCACTTGTCGAGCACCAGCGGGTCGGCGGTGTACTGCCGGTAGAAATCCGACAGCAGCGTATCGGCATCGGCGGTCCAAGACTGCACCACCGTCGAAAGCGCCGACAGCCGGTCGGTCATGTTGAGCGCCCGCTGATATTGCTCGCGCGCCAGCTTGTCCGCGCCCTCGGCCTTGCCGAGCACCAGGAGGGCAAGAGCGGTGTTCTTCATCGAACGCCGGCCGGTCTGCTGGAAATCGGGCGAATAGGCGAGACGGCTGTCATTGGTCAGATAGACCTTCTCCAGCGTCGGGGTGAGGCGGGCAACCAGGGCTGTCACCAGCCCGGTACGCACTTCGTGCACGCGGTCGGGGTCGACATCGCTGCCGACCGCCCGGGCGATGGTCTGTTCGTTCGGCAGGTTCAGCGCCAGCGCCTTGTAAGCCGGGTCGAGCTCCTTGGAAGCCAGCGTCTCCTCCAACGCGTCGGCGATGGCGACGACCTGTGCGTCGCTCCATGGCCTGCCGCCGATTGCCTCGAGCATCAGCCGCATCGACACGTCCTGTAGCGCCTGCCAGCGGTTGAACGGATCGGCATCGTGACGGGCTAGGAACAGCTGGTCGGCTTCGCTGGCGCTGCTGCTCAGCTGCACCGGCGCCGAAAAGCCGCGGAACAGCGACGGCACCGGGCGGTTGGGGATGCCGGTAAAGCTGAGGCTGAGCCTGTTGGTATCCATGACGATCAGGTCGTCGCGCACCTCGCCGCCGGACACCGAGGCCCAGCTCATCGGGCTGCCGTTCGGACCGATAAGGCCGAACTTGATCGGCAGCACCATCGGTTGCTTTTCGTCCTGGCCAGGGGTCGGCTTGTTCTCCTGCACGATATCGAGCGTATAGGTCTGCGTCGCCGCATCGAACCGGTCGGTGACGCTGACCTCGGGCGTGCCGGCCTGCAGGTACCACTGCTGGAAGTGCTGCAGGTTCTGGCCAGAAGTGTCCTCGAACACCTTGATGAAGGCCTCGATGGTGGTGGCCTCGCCGTCATGGCGCTCGAAATAGAGGTCCATCCCCTTGCGGAAGCCGGCTTCGCCGAGCAGCGTTGCCAGCATGCGGACGATCTCGGCGCCCTTCTCGTAGACGGTCGCCGTATAGAAGTTGTTGATTTCCTTGTAGCGGTCGGGCCGCGCCGGATGGGCGAGCGGGCCGCCATCCTCGGGAAACTGCGTCTGGCGCAACTGCCGCACGTCGTCGATGCGGTTCACCGGGCGCGAGCGCTCGTCCATCGAGAACTCCTGATCGCGGTAAACCGTCAGGCCCTCCTTGAGGCAGAGCTGGAACCAGTCGCGGCAAGTGATTCTGTCGCCTGTCCAATTGTGGAAATACTCGTGCGCGATGACGCTCTCGATATTGATGTAGTCGGCGTCAGTGGCGCTCTCGGGTTTGGCGAACACCAGCTTGTCGTTGAAGATGTTGAGCCCCTTGTTCTCCATCGCGCCGAAATTGAAATCGGAGACGGCGACGATGTTGAACACGTCGAGATCGTATTCACGGCCGAAGCGGCGCTCGTCCCAGGCCATGGAGCGCTTCAGCGAATCCATGGCGTAGAGGCACTCGCTCTCCTTGCCGTGCGCGCAGTAGATGCCGAGCGCCACCTTGCGCCCCGAGGCGGTGGTGAACTCGTCATGGATCGAGCCGAGATCGCCCGCCACCATGGCGAAGAGGTAGGCCGGCTTCGGAAACGGATCTTCCCACACCGCGAAATGCTTGCCGTCGGGCAGGGCGCCCTTCTCGACCAGGTTACCGTTGGAGAGCAGGATCGGCGCCAGCACCCGGTCGGCGGTCATCCGCACTTTGAACGGCGCCAGCACGTCGGGGCGGTCGAGATAATAGGTGATGCGGCGGAAGCCCTCGGGCTCGCACTGCGTACACCAGGTGCCGCTGGAGCGGTAAAACCCCATCAGCCGGATGTTCTTTTCCGGCTCGACCGCCACTTCGGTCTCGAGCACGAAACGCTTGTTCGGCGGCTGGTGTATGGTGAGGCTGGTGGCAGTCGCCTCGTAGGCGGTGAGCGCCTGCGGCAGCCCGTCGATGGCGACAGTGCGCAGGGTCAGCTCTTCGCCATCCAGCACCAGCGGCGTGCCGGGCGCGGTGTTGGCGCGCGGCACCAGCGTCAGGAGGGCACGGATCACCGAGGTGTCGGGGGCGATCCGGACGTCCAGTTCGACCTTCTCGATGGCGTAGGGGGTCTCGGCATAATCCTTGAGGAAGACCGTCTCTTCGTTCTCGCCGCGCATTAAATTCTCCGCAACATCAACTCGTTAACCAACTGTGGCGCAGGAGCAACAGCCGAATCCCATGGTTAGTGTATTCTGTGCGGCTGACAACCAGCCAATTTGGACACGATCCTTGCCGATTCCGGCGGTAATGGGATTGGCGCCTGGCTGGCCCGCCAGCACGCACCTCCGTCACGCTATTGGCGTGGCGTGTGCGTAATCCAAAATACAGAAGAGGGCAAAGCCCTCGGATGGCAAGAGCCGCTTGACCTCAACCTATGTTGAGGTCGTAGCCGTGCCGCCATCCTGACGATGGGACGAGGGAGACGGCCGTGTTCGACAGAGTGTTCAAGTGGTTCGAGGATCGGCTCAACCCCTATCCGCTCGGTGAGCCGCAGCAGCCGCCCAAGGGGCTGGTGGCGTTCTGCCTGCACTACTGCAAGGGCGCCAAGCGCTGGCTGATCGCGATGGCGGTGCTGGGCGCGTGCATCGCACTGGGCGAGATTCTGCTGTTCAGCTTCATGGGCTCGATCATCGATTGGCTCGGCACGGCGGACCGCGCCACGTTCTTACAGACTGAAGGCTGGAAGCTCATCCTGATGGCGGTGGTCCTGCTCGCCATCCTGCCGTCATTGCAGATCTTCGACACGCTGATCATCCACCAGACGCTGATCGGTAACCTGCCGCAGCGCATCCGCTGGATGGCGCATCGCTACCTGCTGCGCCAGTCGATGAGCTATTTCCAGGACGAGTTCGCCGGCCGCATCGGCGCCAAGCTGATGCAGACCTCGCTGGCCGTGCGCGAAGTGGTGATGAAGCTGCTCGACGTGACGGTGTTCGTGGTCGTCTACTTCGCCGGCGCCGTGGTGCTGGCGGCGATGAGCGACCTGTGGCTGGCCGTGCCGTTCCTGGTGTGGCTCGCCATCTACGTTTCGCTGCTCTGCTACTATGTGCCCAAGCTTGGCAAGGTCGCCGAGGCGCAGGCCGACGCGCGCTCGCTGATGACTGGGCGCATCGTCGACAGCTACACCAATATCGCGACAGTAAAGCTGTTCTCGCATTCGCACCGCGAGGAAGCCTACGCGCACGAGGCCATGGATCAGTTCATGGGCACCGTGCACAAGCAGATGCGGATGTTCGCCCTCTTACAGATCGTCATCCCGCTGATGAACAACCTGCTGCTGTTCGCGGTCATGGCGGTCGGCATCAACCAGTGGCTCAACGGTTCGATGACCCCTGGGGCGATTGCCGTCGCCACGGCGCTGGTACTGCGCTTCCAGGGCATGAGCCAGTGGGTGATGTGGGAGATGTCGCAGCTGTTCGAAAATATCGGCATCGTCCGCGACGGCATCAACTCGATCTCGCTGCCGCGCGTCGTCGCCGATCAGCCCGGCGCCAAGCCGATCGGCCCGGTGAAGGGCGACGTGCGCTTCGACGATGTCGGGTTCCACTACGGCAAGGCGTCCGGCGTCATCGACCATCTCGAGCTCGCCATCAAGCCGGGTGAGAAGATCGGTCTCGTCGGCCGCTCCGGCGCCGGCAAATCGACCATCGTCAACCTGCTGCTGCGCTTCTACGACCGCGAGAGCGGCAGGATCACCATCGACGGCATCGACATCGCCACCGTGCAGCAGGATACGCTGCGCGAGCAGATTGGCGTGGTGACGCAGGATACCTCGCTCCTGCATCGCTCGGTGCGCGAGAACATCCTCTATGGCCGTCCCGACGCGACCGAGGCGGAGATGCTTGCCGCCGCCCGCCTCGCCGAAGCCGACGTGTTCATCGACGGGCTGGTCGATTTCAAGGGCCGCAAGGGCTACGACGCCCATGTCGGCGAGCGTGGCGTGAAGCTCTCGGGCGGCCAGCGGCAGCGCATCGCCATCGCCCGGGTGCTGCTCAAGAACGCGCCGATCCTGGTGCTCGACGAAGCCACCTCGGCCCTCGACAGCGAGGTCGAGGCGGCGATCCAGGGCCAGTTGCAGCTCCTGATGCAGAACAAGACGGTGATCGCCATCGCGCACCGGCTCTCGACCATCGCCATGATGGACCGCCTCGTGGTGCTGGAGCAGGGCAAGATCGTCGAGCAGGGCACCCATGCCGAGCTGATCACGCTGGGCGGAGTCTACGCCAAGCTCTGGGCCCGCCAGTCCGGCGGGTTCCTCGAGATGGACGTACAGGAGGAGGCGGCCGAGTAGGCCGCCTCGCAACACATAATTTCAACCACCCCAAGGAGGGGACAAATGGAAACTCGCAATCAACCCGGATTCATCGACCTCAGCGCGGGCCCCAACGCCAGCCGGTCCAAAGTGAAGCGAAAACAATCCGTTAGAGCCCTGACCTGACTCGGATAGTCAGTTACCGGGCTCGGAAAATGAGTTCAAAATGCTCAACCGAGTCATTGCCTGGTTCGATGCCCGCTACTCTCCGGTAGCGCTGGCCAAGGACACCCAGCCCCCGATGGGGGTTACCAAGTTCACCATGTATTTCGTCAACCAGTTCCGCGGCGCGTTCCTGCTCCGCATGGTGCTGGTGGCCATCGGCTCGATTGCCGATGCGATGATGCCGGTCTTCGTCGGCGTCGTCGTCGGCCTGCTCGCCACGACCCCGCCGGGGCAGATGTTCGAGCTGCACTGGCAGACCTTCCTCTGGATGATCCTGGTGATCGCCGTGATCCGGCCGATCACCTTCCTGCTCGATACGCTGGTGCGTAACCACGCGATCGTGCCCAACCTCGTCGACATTGTCCGCTGGCAGAGCCATTGGCACGTCATCCGGCAGACCTGGAGCTATTTCCAGAACGACTTCGCCGGGCGCATCGCCAACAAGATCATGCAGGCCGGGGAATCGATCGAAACCTCGGTCAACATGACCATCGATGCCGTCTGGTACGCCGGCATCTTCGTCATCGTGGCGGTGGTCGTGCTGGCCCGGCTCGATTGGGTGCTACTGGTGCCGATTGCCGTCTGGCTGGTGCTCTACGGCATCCTGTTCACCATCGTCATGCCGCTGATCGCCAAGCATTCCGAGGATCTCTCGGAGGCCAAGTCCGTGATGACCGGCCGCGTCGTCGACAGCTACACCAACATCCACACGCTGAAGACGTTCTCGACCGACGGTCACGAGGATGCCTATGTGGCGGACTCGGTGAACGAGCACGCGGTGGAGTTCCGCAAACTCATGCGGGTGTTCACCTACATGTGGTCGACGCTGTTCCTGCTCAACGCCGGCCTCGTGATCTCGATCGCCTGGATCGCGCTCAGCAGCTGGAACGCCGGAACGCTGAACGCCGCCGCAGTGGCGACGGCCATTCCGTTCGCGTTGCAGATCATGAACATGAGTGGCTGGATCCTCGATGTCGGCTCCAACATCTTCCGTCAGATCGGCACCACGCGGGATTCGATGATCACCATCGCCCAGCCGATCACCATGCTCGACAAGCCTGAGGCCAAGCACCTGGTGGTGAAGGAAGGCGGCATCGCCTTCGACAACGTCACCTTCAACTACTGGCGCGGCAAGGAAGGCACTGTGATGGAGGGGTTCAACCTCACCATCAAGCCGGGCGAGAAGGTGGGTCTGGTCGGTCGTTCCGGCGCCGGCAAGTCGACGCTGGTCAACCTGATGCTGCGTCTGTTCGACGTGGAGTCCGGTTCGATCCGCATCGATGGGCAGGACGTTCGCGACGTCACGCAGGAAAGCGTGCGCGCCGCGATTGGCCTGGTCAGCCAGGACACCTCGCTGCTGCACCGTTCGGTGCGCGAGAACATCAAGTACGGCCGCCAGACCGCGACCGACGAGGAGATGATCCGCGCTGCCGAGCACGCCAAGGTGGCCGACGTGATTGCCGGGCTGATGGACCCCAAGGAACGACGGGGCTACGACGCCCATGTCGGCGAACGGGGCGTCAAGCTCTCGGGTGGGCAGCGCCAGCGCGTCGCCATTGCCCGGGTGCTGCTGAAGAACGCCCCGATCCTGGTGCTCGACGAGGCGACCTCGGCGCTCGACAGCGAGGTCGAGGCGGCGATCCAGGAACAGCTGGTGTCGCTGATGCAGGGAAAGACCGTTATCGCCATCGCCCACCGCCTCTCGACCATCGCCGCGATGGACCGGCTGGTGGTGCTCGAAAAGGGGCAGATCGTCGAAGAGGGCACCCATGCCGAGCTGCTCGCCGGCGGTGGGCACTATGCCCAGCTCTGGGAGCGCCAGTCCGGCGGGTTCCTCGACATGAAAGCCGAGGCAGAAGCCGCGGAGTAAATAAGGGGCGGCGGACACCAATCCGCCGCCCTTGCTCTTCCCTTGGGAATATCGTTACTACCGGTATCAATATCGGAACTGTCTTGTCTGCGGCAATGATGCAAGCCGCCAACAGGGAGTAGTCGATGAGCGCTACCGATGAGGGTCGAGCGTCTATTGTTAAGGGGCAGAAGAGCGAAGCTGCTGTGCAAGGCTCGGTATATGCTGCCGGCGTCAGCGCAGAGACCGTCGGAGCGAGATCTCTGTTCCTGGGCGTCGTGACACTGCCGCCCGGCAAACGCACGAAGGCTCACGTGCATGAGTTCCACGAAACGGCGATGTACATGCTGTCCGGCGAGGCGGTGGACATGTACTCGGGTCCCAATCTCGAACACCATGAGCAGCTCAACATTGGCGACTACGTCTATATCCCCGCCAACGTTCTGCATGTCGCCGTCAATCGCAGCTCGACGCCCGCCGTTTTCGTCGGATCCCGCAACGAGGCGACCGTGAACGAGAGCGTGGTCCTGTTCCCCGAGATGGATGGAGTCGTTCCCTAGGCCCGTCCTTCACGATGGCGGCAATTTTCGTTCACGCGAAAACCCTCGAGAACACCCTTTCCGCGATTTCACGTTCCCTTCGTTAGGACTCAAGCTATTGAGTGTTCAACGAGAACACCCATGAAGCTCCTCGAGCCCATTCACCGCTTCTTCGAGCGCTGGACTGACCCATTCGGGAAGTCCGGCGATCTGCAGCCGCCGGCGGTGACCTGGCGGTTTTTCTGGTTCTACATCTCGCAGGCGAAGCTGGCATTCGCCTCTCTGCTGGTGCTCGGCGGGGCGGTGGCGCTGGTCGAGGCGGCGCTGTTCTACTATGTCGGCCGCATCGTCGACATTCTCGATAGCTCCAGCCAGGCCGAGGGCTGGGCCGGGCTGATCGCCGGGTTCGGGCCGGAGCTGGTCTGGATGCTGGTGGTGACGCTGGGCGTGCGCTTCATCATCACCTGGCTGTCGGCCACGGTGGAAGAGCAGACCGTCAACCTCGGCTTCTACAACCTGGTGCGCTGGCAGGCCTACGCCCATGTGATCCGGCAGAACCTCACCTTCTTCCAGAACGATTTCGCCGGCTCGATCGCCAGCAAGGTCTGGCAGTCCGGCGGCGCAGTGGGCGACTTCATGGTCAGCCTGCTGCAGGTGGTGTGGTTCATCGGCATCTACACCGTGACGACGGTGGTGCTGGTCGGCCAGCTCGACTGGCGGCTGGCGGCGGCAGTGCTGCTGTGGGTCGCGGCCTTTGCCGCGTTGGCGCGCTACTACGTGCCGCGCATGCGAAAATACTCGGCCGCCGCCGCAGAGCAGGCCTCGGTGCTAACCGGGCGCATCGTCGACAGCTTCTCCAACATCCAGACGCTGAAACTGTTCGGCACGGCCGAGGCGGACGACAAGTTCGTCAAGTCGGGTTTCGAAAGCTTCATCGCCGCCATGACCAGGTTGGCGCGGACGCTGGTCGGCGTGCGCACGGCAATGGGCATGCTGTCCGGCGTGGCGATTGCCGGCATTGCGGCGCTCTCGGTGCACCTGTGGACCGAAGGGCTGGTGAGCGTCGGCGGCGTCGCCTTCACCACCGGGCTGGTGCTGCGGCTCTATAACCTCCTCGGCCGGCTGATGAACCAGCTCAACGGCCTGATGCGCAACTATGGCACCGCGCAGAACTCGGCCGAACTGATCGCCCGGCCGCTCGGACTGGTCGATGCGCCGGATGCCAAGCCGCTGCTGGTGACGGAAGCCGCGATCAGCTTCAACCATGTCAGCTTCAAGTACGACAATGCCCTGCCGGTGATCGACAACCTGGAGCTTCACATCAAGGCGGGCGAGCGCGTCGGGCTGATCGGCCGCTCAGGGGCGGGCAAGTCGACCATCGTCAACCTGCTGCTGCGCTTTTACGACGTGCAGGGCGGCACCATCACGATCGACGGTCAGGATATCGCGAACGTCACCCAGGAGTCGCTGCGCGCCAATATCGGCGTGGTGACGCAGGATACCTCGCTGCTGCACCGCTCGATCCGCGCCAACCTGACCTATGGCCGGCCCGATGCCACCGACGACGAGATGTTCGCCGCGGCGGCTTCGGCCGAGGCCGACGATTTCATCGAACAGCTGATCGACCAGAAGGGCCGCACCGCCTACGACGCCTTTGTCGGCGAGCGCGGCGTCAAGCTCTCGGGCGGCCAGCGCCAGCGCGTCGCCATTGCCCGCGTGCTGTTGAAGAACGCCCCGATCCTGGTGCTCGACGAAGCCACCTCGGCGCTCGACAGCGAGGTGGAGGCAGCGATCCAGGGCCAGCTGAAGACGCTGATGCAGGGCAAGACCGTGCTCGCCATCGCCCACCGGCTCTCCACCATTGCCGAGATGGACCGGCTGATCGTGCTCGAAGCGGGGCGGATCGTCGAACAGGGCACCCATGCCGAGTTGCTGGCGGCCGGCGGCCACTATGCGACGCTCTGGGCCCGCCAGTCAGGCGGCTTCCTTGATTTGAGGGCGGCGGAGTAGGGGGCTACTTACGCACCCGGTAGTGCAGGTGCGTGACGCCTTCGCCCTCGAGCACCCGCAGCCGCTCCAGGTTGCGCAGGCCAAACCCCAGCGTGTCGAACAGTCGCGTGCCGTCGCCGAGCAGGAACGGCACCTGGTGGAGCATCAGTTCGTCGAGCAAGCCGGCCTTCAGCGCCATCGGCACCAGCGTGCCGCCGCCATGCATCATCACGTTCCGCTCGCCAGCTGCCACCTTGGCTTCGCGCATCGCGACACCGAGATCGTCGACATAGTGCACGTTCGGCCATTTGCGCACCCACTCCGGCGCCTCGTGCCGGCTGACGATGAAGATCTCGACGCCGTCGTGATGATCGCCGTTCCAGCCGCCGGCGGGCTCGAACGTATGGCGCCCGGCGACCACCGCGCCGGTCGCCATCATCTCGTCCCAGATCTGCCGGTTGACGCCCTTGAGCTGCGCGACCGCGGCATCGAAATCGCCGCCTTCGGCATCGCCGAACACCCAGTCGTGGAGGTGCTGGCCCTCGTCGCCGAGACCGTTGTCCGGCCGGACGTTCGGCCCGGTGATGAAGCCATCCACCGATATCGACATGTACAATACGCTCGAACCCATCGTCTTTCTCCTCGGTTGGGCGGCGTTGGCCGCTCTCACCATCCCGACGAGTGAACGCAGCCGGGATCGACAGGCTGCTAGGCTATTTCTCGCAGGATCGTCTCGAGGCTGGAGTCGAACGCCTCCTCGATGCTGCCGCCGAGATTGAAGGCGTTGCCGATCTCCATCAGCACGAAGCCGTGCAGGAACGCCACCAGCGTGCGCGACAGCGGCAGGATGCGTGCCTCGGCAATGCCCGCGGCTTTCAGTTCCTCGAACAACGGTTGCGCCGAGAACAGGCAAGCGGTGCGGATCTCGGGGTCGGTGAAGGCGTTGCCGCTGTAGATCGCCTTGTAGCGATTGGGCGCGGCAAGGCCGAAGCGGCGATAGGCAGTGGCCATGGCGATCAGCCGCGCCTTGGGCGCCACCCCCTTCGTCTCGCGCCGGAGATAGGCCTCGAGCTCGTGGAGGATCCCGATCTCGACCACCTTGAGGATCGCCGCACGGTCGGCGAAGTGCTTGTAGAGCGAAGGCGGCTTGATGCCGGCGCTCGCCGCTACGGCGCCCATGGTGAGGGCGTCGGGACCCGTGGTTTCGACCAGCGTCCGAGCTATGCTCGCCAACTGGGCAGGGGAGGTCTTAGCGGGCGTCGGCACTGCGTGCGGCCTTCTTCGCCGGGCCAATGAGGCCGAGATGGGTGTGGTGGGCGACGCCCGGATATTTGAGGCCATAGCCGACGGCCCGGTCCATGCCGATATGGGCGGCCCAGATCAGTGCGACTTCCGTCAGCCAGAAGATGCCGCCGAACCAGCCGATGGCGCCGAGCACGGCGGGGACCGCATAGGTATGGGCGAGGTTGTAGATTTTCGCCCCGGCCGTTTCGCCGGCATAGAGCCCGAAGAAGCTGAGATCGGGCGCCAGCAGCAGCACCGCGAACAGCCACCAGTTGCCGCCGAGGAACCAGTAGGCGGTGACGGCCGCAATGAGCGCCACCAGCCCTTCGACGCGCAGCGTGGTCACGACGGACTTCGGCGGGAAACCGGTAGTGGTGGGCATGGAAAACCTCAATGGCTAACGTATGTAGCTATGATAGCTATATTCGTTAGCTATGAGAGTCAAGCAGTCGTGTTGCTCTGCCGTCTCACCGAACTCGATGTCATCCCAGCGAAAGCTGGACCCAACTCACAGCCGCGCCAGCCGATAGATGGTCCCAGCTTTCGCTGGGATGACATCGAGTGGCTAAGGGACCTGGTAGCCTGTCATCACCACTGAAGACGCCCTCACTTCCGCACAAACGCCTCGCCGATGGCGTGGAAGGCCTTCACGATGTCGTCGGGGGTAGGGGAACGCACGGGATCGACCAGCCACTGCGCGATGACGCCGGTGGTGACGGCCAGCATCAGCGAGCCGACGGCGCGTTTCGTTTCGACATCGGCATCCGGTTCGGCGAAATCGTCGCCGAGCCCGACTCGCGCGTCTTCCTGGCCGGCCGCTATGATGTGGATGAGCTCGGGCATGCGGATGGCGGTGGCGGCGTTTTCAAAACTGGCAGCCGACAACTGGCGATCGCCTGATACGGCAGCGGCGAGGTCGCGCCAGTGCCTTGCGAAGCGCTCGCCATAATCGGCAATCGATGCCGCCGGCTCACTACCGAACTGGTCGCCCCACTCCCCAAGCATCTCGACGATCGCCTGGGTCATCAGCGCGTCTTTCGAGCCGAAATGGTAGCCGATGGAGGCGAGATTGGTGCCCGACGCGGCGACGATGTCGCGTGCCGTGGTGTTGGCGTAGCCCTTCTCGCGCAGGCATTTTTTGGCGCCGGCGAGCAGATCTTCCTTGTGTCCCATGATCCTTCCTAGCGGCTGCGACGAGTCGTTTCTATACGATCGTATGAAATTCATCTAGACAGATGTTTTATACATACGTATGAATATCGACATCGCAACAGGAGATGCCGTGATGACCCACCACCCGATCCGTACCGTGCTGATCTCCGGGGCCAGCGTCGCCGGCCCGTCCCTCGCCTTCTGGCTCAGCCGCTATGGCTTCCAGCCGACCATCGTCGAGCGGGCCAGGCAGCTGCGCGAGGGCGGCTACGCGGTGGATTTCCGTGGCACCTCGATGGAGGCGCTGCGCCGCATGGAGCTGCTCGATGCGGTGAAGGCCGAGGCGACCAATATGGGCGACATGTACTATGTCGATCGCCACGACCGCGAAGTCGCCACCATGCCGGCCGCCGCCTTCAGCGGCGAACTCGAGATCATGCGCGGCGACCTGGCGCGCATTCTCTACGATGCCACCAAGGCCGGCGCCGAATACATCTTCGGCGACTCGATCGCCGAACTCACCGACCTGGACGACGGCGTCGAAGTCCGTTTTGAGAGCGGCAGGGTCCGGAGCTTCGACCTGGTGATCGGCGCCGATGGGCTGCATTTGTGCGCCGATTGGCCTTCGGTCCGGAGGAGCAGTTCGTCCGCGATCTAGGGCTCTATGCCTCGATCTTCACCGTGCCCAACCGGCTGAACCTCGACTATTCCGGCCGGCTGTTCAGCGCCCCCGGCACCATCGCTGGCGTCTACAGCGCCCGGCAGAACCGCGAGGCGCGGGCGCTGATGTTCTTCGACGGCGATTTCGGCGATTGCGACTATCGCGATGTCGGGGCGCAGAAGCAGTTCGTACGGCAGCGCTTTGCCGGGCAGGGCTGGCACGTGCCGCAGATCCTCGCGGACATGGAGTTCGCCCCGGATTTCTACTTCGACACCATCAGCCAGGTGGTGATCGAGCGCTGGTCGCGGGGCCGCGTCGCATTGCTGGGCGACGCCGCGCATTGCGCTTCGCCGCTCTCCGGCATGGGCACCGGGATGGCGGTGGTGGGGGCGTATGTCCTCGCCCAGGAGCTGAACGCCTCGCCCGACAATCGCCAGGCGGCGTTCGCGAACTACCAGCGCAGGCTGCAGCCGTTCGTCGATGCCAGCCAGACGCTGGCGCACAAGGCCGTCGGCGGCTTCGTGCCGAAAAGCAAGTTCAGCATCTGGATGCGCAACCTGATGATGAAGCTGCTGCCGCTGCTGCCGGTAGAGGCGATGCTGAAGGAGACCTACGCCGCGGCCAACGCCATCAGCATCTGAGGGAAGGGGGCGGCGTCGCGGGGGCGCCGCCCTTCGTATTACATCGGCATCAACTCGGCGACTTCAACCGAGCCGCCGGCGGCATAGATCGGGCAGCCGCGCGCCAGGGAGATCGCGTCGTCGAGGCTTTTGGCCTCGAGGATGGAATAGCCGGTCAGCGCGTTGCCGTTGGTGCTGGCCACACGACCGTCGGCGCCGATGGTCTTGCTCGGCCCAGCCGGGTTGCCCATGTCGGCGACGGCGCTGCCCATGCCCTGGTACCAGGCGACCCATTTCTCCATTGAGCCTTCGAGGTCTGCCGGTGAGGTGGCGGGCGATCCGTGAAAGCCCAGAATGTATTTCGCCATTTTCTTTTTCCCTGTTTTGCCGCTGCTTGATGGTCACATGCTGGTCGGCAGGTTCAGCGGTTTGCCTGTCTCGAGCAGCGTCTTCAGACCCGCGACGACCACCGGCCAACCGGTGTCGATGCCGGCATTGGCTTTCTCGTAGTCGTGGTGGGTGATGGTGAACTTGACGACCTCGCCCATCGGCTCGATCGCGAAGGTGACGAGGGTCGGCTGCGAATTTTCGGCCCAGCTCGGAATGAAGCTCGAGACGATTTTCTTCAGCGGTTCGACCTCGATGACTTCGCCATCAAGCATCACCTGCCCGTCGCCGGTAAGGTAGCGGAACGGCCCCCCGCGCTTCAGCGCGCTGTCGATCCGGGTGCCGTAATAGTAGAGCGCCGTCAGCTCGGGTCGGGTGAGGGCATCCCACAGCGCCTGCGGCGTCGTCCGGATATAGGTCTCGAGCACGAAATTCGGTTTGTCGGCCATCGGTACTGAACTCTCCAACTGGTTCTTCAAATCGAGTGCGAAGCGCGCGAACGGCTTTTGGTAGGGCGCGATCCACCGGTCCGCGACTTCCTGGATCGGGGAGGCGTTGAGGTAGTGGTACTTGAACCGCCCCTCCTTGCGGCTCGTCACCAGCTTCGCCTCTTCCAGCACCTTGAGGTGCTTCATCACCCCGAACCGCGTCATCCCGAGCCCGCTTTCGAGCTCGGTCAGGGTCTGTCCGGCCTTGTCGCGCAGGCTGTCGAGCAGCTGCCTTCGGGTCGGATCGGCCAGGGCTTTGAAGACGGCATCCACAGTCACCACAATAGGTGACCAGATGGTCACATGTCAAGAGTGGGAGGTTGCCGGAGCTACGGGGAGGGGGATTGGCAGCTGGAATGGCAGCGGCTACATCAGTCGCCTGCCGGCGCTGCAATCGATTGCGCGTCGGGCATCTATCGGAGGAACTCCCCACATGGCGAAGACCAGGACCGCGGCTGTGCCTGCCACGACCGGCTACGGCGAACTCGATCTCGCGGGGCAGTTCCAGCTGACGTCGCCGAAGCTGAAGCTCAAGGCGCCGATCACGCTTCCCGGCGACGTGCATACTGCGCTGCTCGACGCCAATGAGATCCCCGACCCATATTTCGGCCAGAACGAAGTCGACGTTATGTGGGTCAACAAAACCCCGTGGACGGTGGAGCGGAAGTTCGAGGCGAGCGCCGCCGACATCGACGGCTACCTGACGCTGACCCTCGACAACGTCGATACCATCGCCACGGTGATCCTCAACGGCGAGGCGGTCGCCGAGACGCAGAACCAGTTCATCCGCTACGACATCGACGTCACCGGCAAGGTGAAGGTAGGGGTCAACACGCTACGCATCGAGTTCGCGGTGACCCGCGATGTGGCCAAGGCCCGCTCCGACGCCCACCCGTTCCCGATCCCCTTCACCTACAACTATCTCTCGAACGGCCTCGAAGGCGTGCACATGAACTTCGTGCGCAAGGCCGCCTGCCACGCCGGCTGGGATTGGGGCATCTGCCTGATGCCGACAGGTGTCTACGGCAAGATGGCGATCCGCCGCTCGCGCCTCGCCCGCCAGGAGAGCGTGACGGTCGAGCAGGCGCATGGCAAGAAATCCGTCGAACTCTCGATCACGACTCGGGTTTTCGCCTTCGCCGAGGGTTCGGTTGAGCTGATGCACGAGGTCGATGGGCAGAAGCTTGTCGACAAGGTGGTGGTGCGGCCGGGCGAGAACGTCTTCACCCACAACGTTACCATCAAGAACCCAAAGCTCTGGTGGCCGAACGGGCAGGGCCAGCAGCCGCTCTACGAGCTCTGGACCACACTCGACGGCGAAGTGACGAAGCGCAAGCTGGGTCTGCGGAAGCTCGAATGGCTGGTCGAGAAGGACGAGATCGACCACAGCTTCAAGGTGCGGATCAACGGCCGCGACATCTCGATGTTCGGCGCCAACTGGATCCCGGCCGACGCCATCCCGTCGCGTATCACTCCCGACACCGTTCGCGACCTGCTCGAAAGCGCCCGGGCGGTAAACATGAACATGCTCCGCATCTGGGGCGGCGGGCAGTACGAGCCGGACTATTTCTACGAGATGTGCGACGAGCTCGGCATCCTCATCTGGCACGACTTCATGTTCGCCTGCATGAGCTACCCATCCGATCGGGCCTTCCTCGCCGATGTGCGCACCGAGATCACCCAACAGATCCGCCGCCTCAGCCACCACGCCTCGATCGCGCTCTGGTGCGGCGACAACGAGGTGATCGGCTCGCTCCACTGGTACCCCGAGACCAAGGCGGCGCCGGAGCGCTACGTCGCCAACTACGACCGGCTCAACTCGATGCTCGGCTATATCGTCGAGGACGAGGATCCGACCCGCCGGTTCTGGCCGTCCTCGCCCTCGCTCGGCTACATGGATTATTCCGACGGCTGGCTGATGGATACGCGCGGCGACACGCACTACTGGAGCGTCTGGCACTCGGCCAAGGACTTTTCCGCCTATCGCGAGGTGAACCCGCGCTTCGCCTCGGAGTTCGGCTTCCAGAGCTTCACCTCGATGAATGTCATCGAGAGCTTCACCAAACCCGAGGATCGCAACCCGACCTCGCCGGTGATGGAAGCGCACCAGCGCAATACCGGCGGCAACTCGCGCATCCTCGAGACCATGACGCGCTATTTCCGCTTCCCCTCGGGCTTCGAGAACATGGTGTTCCTGAGCCAGATCCAGCAGGGCCTCGCCATCAAGACCGCCATCGAATACTGGCGCTCGACCAAGCCGCGCTGCATGGGCACGCTCTACTGGCAGATCAACGACGTCTACCCCGTCGCCAGCTGGTCGAGCCTCGACTATGGCGGGCAGTGGAAGCTGCTGCATTACATGGCGAAGCGCTTCTACAATCCCATCAACGTCGTGGCCGTGCCGGACGGCGACACCATCCTCCTCAAAGCCATCAACGATACCGCCGAAAAGGCTGAAATCGCTGTGGAAGTTCAGGCGGTAGATGCCAATGGCAAGGCCCGCGTCATCGCCACGGCAAAAGTGAAGAGCAACCCCGACAAGGCAGTGGTGGCAACCAAGCTGAAGCTTGCCGATCTGGGGCCCAACGAGTTCCTGTTCTTCTCCTGGACCGCCGAGGACGGCAAGCTGCTGGGCGAGAACGACTACTTCCCCAAAGCGTACAAAGCGTACGATCTTGCCGAAGCCAAAGTGAAGGCGAGCTGGTCGGGCGGCGACAAGGCGCCGGTGCTGACCCTCACCGCCGACAAGCCGGCGGTCTTCGTCACCGCCACGGTCGATGTGCCCGGCTATTTCTCGGACAACGCCGTGACGCTGCTGCCGGGGCGGGAGGTGAAGCTAAGCTTCACGCCGCGCAAGGGGGCGGCGGTGACGAAGGATGCACTGGCCAACAGCCTCAAGGTTGGGCACCTCAGGCAGACGTACTGAGAAGCCGGCGAGGGCAGCCCCCCACCCTTAATCCCTCCCCGCAAGGGGGAGGGAGACGCGAACTGAGATGGTGGTGAGAGGGTCTCCCTCCCCCTTGCGGGGAGGGGGCAGGGGTGGGGGTCCACAGCCACCGGCCTCGCCTACGGCACCAGCACAATCTTCCCCACCGACCCCCGGCTTTCGATCAGCCGATGCGCCTCGGCAGCGTCGGCCAAAGCAAAGCGGTGACCGATCTCGACCGTCAACGAACCGTCCGCCACCGCGCCGAACAGCCGCTCGTACGATGCCGCGAGGGCAGGGCCCCGCCGCATGGGATCACCGAGCAGCGACCACAGCGAGAACCCTGCAATGGTCTGCGCTGCGGCGGTGACACCGGCCATCTGCGCCGGGCTGAAGCCCGGGTAGACCCCGCTCGCCCCGCCATAGACCGCATAGCGCCCCTCCGGCGCGAGCAGGGGCAGGCTCGCCGCGGTGATCTCGCCGCCGGCCGCATCGAAGATCACATCGTAGGGACCGGGCGCTTCCGTGCTCCAGTCCGGCGTCGCCGACAGCACTACGTGATCCGCACCTGCCGCCATCGCCGCGTCCCGCTTCGCCGCACTGCCGACCGTGCCGACAATCCTGCCAACGCCACCAAGCCGGGCCAGCCGCACCAGCAATTGCCCAACGCCGCCGGCTGCCGAATGCACCAGCACCGACTTGCCCGCGACCGGGTTGCGCGCCAGCAGCTGCTCCGCCGTCAGCCCCTGCACGGCCAGCGCTGCAGCGACGTCGAACGACACCGCGTCGGGCAATTTGAACGCCACGTCCGACGAGAGCGCCACGAACTCGGCATAGCCGCCATCGAGCCGCGGCTCAGCAAAGATCGCGCCCAGCACCCGATCGCCGACCCTCAGCCCGCTGACGCCGTCGCCGACTGCTGCCACCGTTCCGGCCACCTCACCACCGGGGATGAACGGCATCGGCAACTCAAGCCCCGAGTGGCCCGAGCGGATGATGGCGTCGCCGAGGTTGAGCCCGATCGCCTCCACCTTGATCAGCACCTGACCCGGCCCGGCGGTAGGTGTCGGCACTACGCCAACCCGTAGCTCCTCGGGACCGCCGAACGCCGAGATCGAAACAACCTTCATGACAAAATCTCCTTGTCGAAGGCGTCCCTTGTTCCGATATCGTCCTCTGCCCGCTACAGACTTTCTGGTGTCATACGCACCATCAGGTGCGCTTGGAGAACCCGCGATGAACCGCCTTTCGACCTGGCCGCTCGAACGCACCCTGCAGATCATCGGCGGGCGCTGGAAACTCTACATCCTGTTCCATGTGCTGGGCGGCCCGCAGCGGCTCTCGCAGTTGCAGCGCGGCATTCCCGGCATCTCGCAGAAGGTGCTGGTGCAGCAGCTGCGCGAGATGGAGGAGCACGGGCTGATCGTGAGGACGGTGTTCGCGGCAGCGCCTCCGCATGTCGAATACAGCGCCACCGAGCTCGGCCTGTCGCTGGCGCCGCTGATGGATACCCTGCAGAACTGGGGTATCCGCCACGCCAAGGCCTCTGGCGACCACGGCCGCATGGTCTATTGCGACGGCTTCGCCGCACAGAACCGGGCAGCAACCGCCGCCTGAACGGTTGATGCTGGCTCGGCGCCTACGCCATCCGCAGCCCCTGGCTGGCGGCGTTCGTCCCTGTTGCAGTGATGGCGCTGGCCGACATCGTGCTCGGCTGGCACAGCTCGGCGCTGTTCACCTATGCCGGCATGCTGGCTGGCGCACTGATCGGGCGCGGACTGCTGCGGCAGCTCTCGGTGCTCCGGCTCGGCGGCGCTGCCATCATCGCCAGCCTCGCCTTCTTCCTCATCTCGAACTTCGGCGTCTATCTCGGCGGCTATTACGGTCTCGGCCTCGACGGGCTGGTCGCCTGCTTCATCGCTGCCCTCCCGTTCTGGGGCCTGAGCCTGATCGGTGATCTTGGCTCCACGGTGATCCTCTTCGCGCTGTTCGTCCTCGCCCGCCGCACTGTCGAGCGTGACACCGGCGCAGCAGGCTCCAGACTTTAGTTCAACTGAACCGATTGCCGCCGCCCTGCCATTGACAGGCCGGGGCGGCGCGCCCTTTGGTGGATCGGCGCCCGCATCCCTCAGCGGCGCACCGGACCTGTCAATGACCTCCACCATCGCCCCCGTCGAGGAGCGCCGCAATCTCGGCATCGGCATCCTGCTGATCTCGCAGCTGTTCTTCGCCACGCTCGATACCTCGGCGAAATACCTCTCCTTCATCGGCCTGCCGTTGGGCGAGATCGTCTTCGTGCGCTACGCCATCCACGTCGTGCTGGCGATTGCACTGTTCCTGCCGCTGCAGCGCGACCTCTTCGTCACCCGCAACTGGCCGCTGCAACTGCTGCGCGGGCTCTGCCTCCTGGGCGTGACGGGCGCCAACTTCCTCGCCATGCGCTTCCTGCCGCTGACCGTCACCGGCGCACTGATGTTCACCATGCCGCTGATGGTGACGGCGCTTTCCGGCCCGTTCCTTGGTGAAAAGATCGGCTGGCGCCGCTGGGCCGCGGTGGGCGCGGGGTTTGTCGGCATCCTGATCATCGTGCGCCCCGGCACCGAGGCCTTCCATCCGGCCTCGCTGATCTGCCTCGCGGGCGCTCTCTCGGCCGCCTTCTACAGCATCATCACCCGCAAGCTCGCCGGCGTCGATTCCGCCGCGACGCAGCAGGTCTATTCGGGGCTGATCGCTCTCACCTGCATCACCCCGTTTGCCTTCAACGAATGGGTCTGGCCCTCGACCGGCGCCGGCTGGTTCGCCTTCATTGCCATCGGCGTCACCGGCATGATCGCCCACCAGCTCAACACCATCGCCCACCGCTATGCACCGCCCTCGGCGCTGGCGCCGTTCAGCTACACCGAACTGCTGCTGCTGGCGCTGGCGAGCTGGCTGATCTTCTCCGAGCCGCCGGACGTCTGGTTCTATGTCGGTGCGCCGGTCATCATCGGCTCCGGCGTCTACATCTGGTTCCGCGAGCGCCAGCTTAACCGCACCGTCACCGTTGCGCCGGTGGAGGACTGAGCGTGGCCGGCCTGGTGAAACCCGTCGAGGATCGCCGACCCTTCGCCATTGGCCTGATGGTCGCGGCGCTGTTCTGTTACACGGTGATCGACAGCTGCGCCAAACTCATGGTGCAGGCCGGGTTGCCGCCGATGGAGGTGGTGTTCGTCCGCTATGCCGGCCAGTTCATCCTGGTGCTCGCCTTCTTCCTGCCGCGCGAACGCAAGGCGCTGGCAAGAACGCGGAACCTGAAGCTCGAGGTGGCGCGCGGGCTGTTCCTGCTGGGCTCGACCATCTTCAACTTCATTGCCGTGGTCTACCTGCCGCTGACCATCACCTCGGCGATCTCCTTCACCATGCCGCTGATCCTGTGCGCCCTGTCGATCCCGCTGCTGGGGGAGACGGTGGGCTGGCGGCGCTGGCTGGCGATCGGCGTCGGCTTCCTCGGCGTGATGATCATCGTGCGGCCGGGCACTGAGGCCTTCCATCCGGCCGTATTGCTCTCGCTCGGCACTGCCGTCTGCGCCGCCCTCTACAACCTCTCGACCCGCCGCCTGGCTGGCGTCGATAGCACCTCGACGCAGCAGTTCTATGCCGCCGGCGTGGCGACAGTCTGCGTGCTGCCCTTTTCACTGGGCGGCTGGACCTGGCCGACCGATCCGGTGATCTGGGGTTGCTTTGCCGGCATCGGCGTCGCGGCGCTGATCGGCCACCTGTTCGTCACCACAGCACACCGCTATGCGCCGGCCTCGGTGTTGGCGCCGTTCGGCTACCTGCAGATATTCTTCATGACCGGCGCCAGCTGGCTCGTTTTCAACCAGCCGCCAGACATCTGGATCTACATCGGCGCGCCGATCGTCATGGCCTCCGGCCTCTACATCTGGCTGCGCGAGCGCCAGCTGTCGAAGAGCGTGATCACCGAAGTGGCGGTGCAGGACTAGAAGCCGTTGAAGATCATGTCATAGGCAAGCTTGATCTGGTCGTAGTAGCGATCGAGGTTGTCGACGCGGACGCCCAGTTCGTGACGGTCCAAGGCAATCATGAATTGGGCGACGGGCACGCAGGTTTGCCCGTCGATGACCACTTCGGGGTTCAGTCGGGGGTGCCGGACCGGAGCGTCGCCGGGCTACATTAGTGGGATAACAAGTCGGTTGTCGAACGAACCAAGCAGGTCCGTTTGAACGTCCAACGCGAGTTCGCCATCTGCCAACCGGTAGACGTCGAACTGCGCCATTCAGAACGAGCGGTACTTTCGCAGCGGCAGCCCGTGGCGTGCGACGTACTCGTTGTTGCTCCGGATGACATCGGCGTTTTCCTCAGCCCATTGGCGCGCCGTCTTCTCCGCGACAATGGCCCGGGCGATACCAGCCTCCGCTGCGCGGGAGAGATTGATGTTCATCGACCTCGCCTCTTCAATGAGGTCGCTGTCCAGGGTCACCTTCGTTGAGCGTCGTGTAGCCGTTATGTCGCCTCCGGCCTGAGCTGCATAATGATGGGGTGGGCAGCGTGTTGCGTCAGGCCACCCGTCGCCGCAGCAATCCGCTGCCCGGCGCGAACAGCAGCGCCATGAGGAACACCCCGGCCTGGATCAGCACGATGCACGGGCCCGTTGCGCCGTTGATGCTGAAGCTGATCAGCGTACCCAGTACGCCCGAGGCGATGGCGACGGTCATGGCGATGGCGAGCATCGCCTCGAAGCGCTTGGCCAGCAGGAACCCGATGGCGCCTGGGGCGATCAGCATGGCGACGACCAGGATGATGCCGACCGCCTTGAGCGAGGCGACGATGGTGATCGAGAGCAGCGCCAACAGGCCGTAATGCAGCAGCTTCACCGGCAGGCCGATGGCGCGGGCGTGTTGGGGATCAAAGGCATAGAGCAGGAAGTCGCGACGCTTGGCGAGGACGATGAGGAGCGTGCCGAGCGCGATGATCGCCGTCTCGATCAGGTCCTGCCAGGTGACGCCGAGCATGTCGCCGAACAGGATGTGGCTCAAATGCTGGTCGGTCTCGATGCGTGAGAACAGCACCAGGCCCACCGCGAACATGCCGGTGAAGACGATGCCCATGGCGGTGTCTTCCTTGATCCGGCTGTTGTCCTTCAGATACCCCGTGCTCACTGCCGCGAACAGTCCGGCGACGAACGCCCCGATGGCTATCGGCAGGCCGATCACATAGGCGATGACAATGCCCGGCAGCACGGCATGCGAGATGGCGTCGCCCATCAGCGACCAGCCCTTCAGTACCAGGAAGCACGACAGCACCGCCGAGACCGCGCCGACGAGGATAGCGACGAGCAGCGCGCGCTGCATGAAGTCGTAAGTCAGCGGCTCGACGAAGAAGGCGTAGAGCGCGTCCATCAGTTCACTCCCGCTTCGCGCAGCGCCCGGCGCCGCGCCGCGAGCCGCCCGTGCTTGGGGGCAAGAAAGAAGGCGAGGAGGAACAGCGCCGTCTGCAAGGAGACGATGACGCCGCCGGTGGCGCCGTCGAGGAAGAAGCTGATATAGGCGCCCACCGCCGCCGTGGCCGAACCAAGGATCACCGCGATGATGAGGAGGTTCCGGAACCGGTCGGTGAGGAGATAGGCGGTGGCGCCCGGCGTCACCACCATGGCGATCACGAGAATGGCGCCGACCGTCTGTAGGGCGGCAACGGTACAGGCGGCGAGCAAAGCGAAGAACAGCACCTGCAGCGCCCGCGGGTTGAGCCCGACGGTCCGCGCATGGTTTTCGTCGAAGAACACCAGCATCAGGTCCTTCCACTTGAGGATGAGGATCGCCAGCGACACCAGCGAGATGATCACCACCTGGATGACGTCGCCGTCTGAGATGCCGAGGATGTTGCCCATGACGATCGCCTGCACGTCTACCGCGGTGGGGTTGAGCGACACGATGAGCAGGCCCAGCGCAAAGAACGAGGTGAAGATGATACCGATGACGGCGTCCTCCCTCAGCCGGGTGCGCGCCCGCACCAGCACCATCGAGGCGGCGGCGAGGCCACCGGCAACGAATGCGCCGGCGGAGTAGGGGAGGCCGAGCAGGTACGCCGTGGCAACGCCGGGGACGACAGCGTGTCCGAGCGCGTCGCCGATCAGCGACCAGCCCTTCAGCATCAGGTAGGCCGAGAGGAAGGCGCAGACGGCGCCGACCAGCGCCGACACCCACATGGCCTTGACCATGTAGTCATAGGTGAAGGGGACGAGCAGCTCCTCGATCATTTCTCGTCCCGCTGCGTCTCTTTGCTGGGCGATGCCGGCTTGCTGCCGCCATTCTCGCCGTAGAACACCACCGGGCGCTCGTCGTCGGTCAAGACGGTGACGCGGCGCTGATCTTTGTCGTCGTGGAGATCTTCGCCGGCGAGATGGAAGTGCCGCAGCACGCCGCCGAACGCTTTCTCGAGATTGGTCTGGGTGAACACTTCGGCGGTGGGGCCGAAGGCCAGCACCGTGCGGTTGACCAGCACCACCTGGTCGCAGAAATCCGGCACACTGCCGAGGTTATGGGTCGAAACCAGCATCAGGTGTCCCTGGCTGCGCAACTCCTGCATCAGCGTAATGATCGCCGCTTCGGTCTGCACGTCGACGCCGGTGAACGGCTCATCGAGGAGGATAATCCGGCCTTCCTGGGCCAGTGCGCGGGCGAGGAACACGCGTTTCTTCTGCCCGCCCGACAGCTCGCCGATCTGGCGCTTGCGATAGTCGCTCATGCCGACCCGGGCCAGCGACTGCTCGACCAGCTCGCGGTCGCGTGCCGAAGGCATGCGGAAAAAGCCCATATGGCCCTGCCGCCCCATCATCACCACGTCCTCGACCAGGACGGGGAAATTCCAGTCGACCTCTTCGGCCTGCGGCACATAGGCGACGATGTTGCGCTTCAGCGCTTCGCGCACCGGCAGGCCGGCAATGCGAACCTCGCCGGCGATGGGCTGCACGAAACCCATAATCGCCTTGAACAAAGTGGATTTGCCGCTGCCATTGACGCCGACGAGGCCGGCAATGGTGCCAGCCCCGAGCCCGAAAGTTGCATCACGCAGCGCCACGTTGCCATTGGGGTAGGCGACCGTCACGCCCTCGACCTCGAGGCTCGGTTGCGGCGCCGGATTCCATGCCTCGTGCGGCACGCTGGCGGTAAGGCTCACTTCCCAAATCCCTTGGCGATGGTGTCGACGGTAACTTCGAGCAGCTTGAGGTAGGTGGGCGTCGGGCCGTCGGCCTCGCTCAGCGAGTCGACGTAGAGGATGCCACCATAGGCGGCGCCGGTTTCCTTGGCGACTTGCTTGGCCGGCTTGTCCGACACCGTGCTCTCGGAGAACACCACCGGGATCTTGTTAGCGCGCACCGCGTCGATGACCTTTCGCACCTGCTGCGGCGTCCCCTGCTGGTCGGCGTTGATCGGCCAGAGATAGAGTTCCTTCATGTCGTAGTCGCGGGTCAGGTAGCTGAAGGCGCCTTCGCTGGTGACCAGCCAGCGCTGCTCGACGGGAATCTGCTCGAGACGGGCCCGCAAAGGCGCGTCGAGCGCCTTGATCTGCTCCGAATAGGCCGCGGCGTTCGCGTCGTAAGTTGCAGCGTTCGCCGGATCGTACTGCACCAGCGCCTTGCGGATGTTCTCGACATAGATCAGCGCATTGTTCGGCGACATCCAGGCATGCGGGTTGGGCTTGCCGGTATAGGGCCCTTCGCCGATGCTCATCGGCTCGACCCCGTCGCTCACCACCACCTGCGGCACGTCCTTCACGTTGTCGAAGAATTTCACGAACCACTGCTCGAGGTTCATGCCGTTCCACAGCACCAGGTTGGCGCCCTGCGCCCTGACGATATCGCGCGGCCCCGGCTGGTAGCCGTGGATCTCGGCGCCCGGCTTGGTGATCGACTCGACCACTGCCGCGTCGCCCGCAACGTTGCGCGCGATGTCAGCGATGATGGTGAAGGTCGTCACCACCTTGAACTTGTCCTGGGCGAGAGCAGGCAAGGCCGTCATCCCGGCCAACAATGCGAGGGCCAGGACGGTGAGGCGGCGGCGCGTAATCATCGGTCGGGGCAATCTCTTGTTGCGAATGGTTCTTAATAGCATCTAGTTTTCGACGCTTGTCAACTCTCTCCAGCATTCCGGCGGTGGGGCAGGGAAAGCACCGTGCGCGGTTGCTTTCGCGGGCGGTTTCTTCCACGATTGCGAAAAACACCGAGCCGCGAACAAATCGCCTCGGGTTTGGGGGAATCCGTCCTATGCCTGCCTTCCGCCTGATCGACGCCAAGCTGCCTGACTTCGGCATTCCAGCAACGCGTCCGGAACTCGACCGTTCCGTCTATCTTGCCCGCTTCGCCGCCCTCGGCCGGGCCCGTCGTGCCGCCGGGCTCGATGCGCTGGTCGTCTATGCGGACCGCGAGCACTCGGCGAACCTCTGCTACATCACCGGTTTCGATCCGCGCTTCGAGGAAGCGCTGCTGCTGATCGCTCCCGACGCCACCCCGACCCTGCTGGCTGGCCCCGAGAATCTCGGCCGCGCCGCCAATGCCGCGATCGAGGTCGAGGCGCGTCTCTACCCCCCTTTCGGGCTGCTTGGGCAGGACCGCACCAAGACCCCGGCGCTGGCCGAGGTACTGCGCAACGCCGGCATCGCAGCGAACCAGCGTGTCGGCGTGCTCGGCTGGAAGTACTTTGGGCCCGATGAGGCTTCCAAGCCCGAGGCCTGGCTCGAGACGCCATCCTACATCGTCGACACGTTGCGCCAGATCGTCGGCGCCGACGGCCGCGTGGTGAATGCCAATGCCCTGCTGATGCACTCGGTGACCGGCCTGCGCGCCGTCAACGAGATCGTGCAGCTCGCCCAGTTCGAGTTCGGCGCCGTCGCCTGTTCGGAAGCGGTCAAGGCGGTGATCGCCAACGTGCAGCCCGGGATGAGCGAGTTCGAAGCGGTGCAGCAGATGCGCCTCGGCGTGCTGCCGCACTCCTGCCACACCATGTTCTCGTCGGGCGACAAGCTGGTCGGCCTCAACAGTCCGTCGGGCAAGAAGCTCAAGAAGGGCGATCCGATGACCTCGGCGGTCGGCTACTGGGGTGGCCTGTCGAGCCGCATGGGCTGGCTGGTCGAGGATGAGTCGGAGCTTCCATCCAATGTTCGCGACTATGTCGATCGCCTCGCCGGCCCGTACTTCGCCTGCGCTGCGGAATGGTACGAGACCATTGGCATCGGCGTCACCGGCGGTGAGCTCGACGCGCTGGCGCGCCGGCACCTCGATACGCCGTTCTTCAAGCTGGTGCTCAACCCAGGCCACCTGATTCACCTCGACGAGTGGATGAACACTCAGGTCTATCCCGGCTCGAAGGAACCGTTCCTGTCGGGCCAGGCGGTGCAGTGCGACATCATCCCGGCGGCCGGTCCGCCCTATTACGGCGCCAACATCGAGGATGGCATCGCGCTGCTCGACGAGCGGGGCAGGGCCGAGCTGAAGGTGGATTTCCCCGAGGTCTGGGGCCGCATCGAAGCGCGCCGGGCCTTCATGGGCGACGTGCTCGGCATTCGGCTGAAGCCGGAGGTGTTGCCGCTCTCCAACCTCGCCGGCGCGATGCCACCCTACTGGCTGTCGCCGAACCGTATCGTTTCCAAAGCGTGATGTGATCGTGCGCGCTCACTTGCCAATCTTGCGCGCGCCGATTATCTCGTTTGCCATCGACATTTGGCTGACTTCCGGCCGTATGCCCCCGCTCTCGGTCAGGCGCACGATAGGACTTCCAAAATTCGACTGACCGGGCAGGGTGATCGCATGTCGTTCTGTCCACCACATCACTGCGAAGAGGGACTCCCCCGATGGAAAAGGGCACCGTCAAATTCTACAACGATCAGAAGGGCTACGGCTTCATTCAGCCTGACAGCGGCGCGAAGGACGTGTTCGTGCACGCCACCGCTCTGCAGCGCGCTGGCCTGACCGGCCTGAGCGAAGGCCAGAAGGTCTCGTTCGAGACCGGCGAAGACCGCCGCACGGGCAAGATCGCCGTCACCGAGATTTCGGCCGCCTGATCTGGCGTAGAAATTGAGTTGAATGGCCGGGTACCGCAAGGTGCCCGGCCTTTCTCTATTCAGGCCGCCGCCACGGGCTGTAGCTGCCGACGCTCCACAGGTGCCCCTCGGGGTCGAGGCAGGCGAAGCCCCGGCCGCCGTAACTCTCGGTGCGAATCTCGCGGACGATCTCGGCGCCGTTTGCCTTGGCCTTCTCATAGACCCCGTCCACATCGTCGACGATCACGTAGGGACTCTGCGTCGTGCCGCCCAGCTTGTCGGGTGTCGAGATGGCGCGGCCGAACTCGGTGTGCGGATGCGGCGAGCCCAGCATGATCATGCCGTCGCCGAGCCGCAGTTCGGCATGCGAGATGCCGCCATTGCCGTCGCTGTTGATCTCGTGCCGGACGAAGCCGAAATTCTCGCACAGCCAGTCGATCATGGCGGGTGCGTCCTCATAGGTGAGGCAGGGGATAACGGTGGAAGCCATTTTCATCTCCGTTGCTGCGGTGAGTCTGGCTCCTGCGCCCGCGCCGGTCTTGGAGATTTGTTACCTCGGCGGCGCCAGCACGCTCCCATCCGGCAGGCTGGCGCGCAGCAGCGCGGTTGGCGATTGGCCGCTCATCGAGCGGAACTCGCCGTTGAAGTGCGACTGGTCGGCATAGCCGCAGGCATAAGCGAGATCGGCCAGCGACTGCACCCGGCCGGAGCGCAGGCCCGCGAGCGCGGACTCGAACCTGAGCAGCCGCGCCACCGTCTTCGGCGCCATACCGATCTCTCGCTGGAACAGCGTGCCGAGGTGCTTGCGGCTGACATCGAGCCTCGCCGCCAGCGCGCTGATATCGAGGTTTCCACCGGCCGCGACGAGTTGCGCATAGCCGGCCTCGACCAGCGGCGTGGGCGACGCGTTGCGGTCGAGCCGCTCGAGCAGGTAGCGCTCGATGATGGCGAAGCGCTGCGACCAGCCGATGGTATGCGCCAGTCGATCCTCGAGCCCACGGAACGCCGCGCCGAGCACAGCATCCGCCGGCACCACCAATCCCGCGATCTCGTGGAGGTCGAGGTCGAGGATGCGGCGGGCGCCGAGCGGGGTGAAGTTGACCTGCATGCAGAAGGCGTGGCCCGGCGAGCCGACCAGCGTCGGCTGGTCGGTGAGGCCGGCGATAAACCCCTGTCCCAGCCGCACGCTTTCCGCGCCATCATCAGCGAAGACGCTGAAGTGATGCTCGAACACCAGGATTAGCGGGATGCCCGAGAATGGCAGCTCATGCCGCACCAGCGGCGCGCCGCCGGTCTCGACATAGCCCTCGAGTTCGATGACGTGTGGTTGCAACAGCGCGGCGGCCTGCTTCCGCCACAGCGTCCAGCGGCCATGTTCCGATGCGTGATCGAACCTGTCGATGCCGGCCAGCTCGTCCATCCGGCAACTCTAGCTCTTCAGGTCGTTAGGCAAAACCTCACTTCTTGCCGCTGCCGGCCTCGCCCCAGGTGATCAGCCGGGCGCTGCGATGGCCGGTGAGGTAGATCCACAGCCAGCTGATCGCCACCGAGATGCGGTTCTTGAGCCCGATCAGGAAGTAGATATGGGCAAGGCCCCAGGTCCACCAGCCGATCCAGCCGGTGAGCTGGAGCCAGCCGAAGTCGATCAGCGCGGCGCTCTTGCCCACCGTGGCGATGTCGCCCAGGTGCTTGTAGCGGAACGGACCGACCGTCTGCCCGGCGAGCCGGGCGCGGATCACCGAGGCCGCATACTTGCCGCCCTGCTTGGCCGCGTCGCCAATCCCCGGCACCGGCTTGCCGTTCGGCGCCAATACCGTGACCGTGTCACCGATGGCGAAGATATTCGGGCTGCCGGGAACGGTCAGGTCGGGTTCGACCTTGATCCGTCCGGCGCGATCCGCCTCGACCCCCAGCCACCTGGCCGCCGGCGAGGCCAGCACGCCCGCCGCCCAGATGATGGTGTTGGCGCGGAGCTCCTGGCCGTCGAAGCGCACGGTGTCGGTCGTCACCTCGGTCACCGGCTGGCCCAGCATCACCTCGACGCCGAGCTTTTCGAGCGCCGACTTGGCATAGCCCGAGAGGTTTTCGCGGAAGTTGGCCAAGACCCGCGGCCCGGCTTCGATCAGGACGACGCGCGCCTCCTCCGGCTTGATCGAGCGGAACTCGTGCCTCAGCGAGGTGCGCGCCAGCTCGATCACCGCTCCGGCCAGTTCCACGCCGGTCGGGCCGGCGCCGATGATGGCGAAGGTCAGCAGCGACTTGCGCTTGTCCGGATCGGTCTCGCGCTCCGCCGCCTCGAAGGCCAGCAGCAGCCGGCGCCGCATCGCGGTCGCGTCTTCGAGTGTCTTGAGGCCAGGGGCGAAAGGCTCCCAGTCGTCATGGCCGAAATAGGCATGCCGCGCCCCGGTGGCGATGATCAGGCTGTCATATGGCACCCGCCCGCCATCCTCAAGCTCGACCAGTTGGGTCGCCTTGTCGATGCCGGTGACATTGCCGAGCAGCGTTGTCACCTCCGGCCGGTGCTTCACCAGCATGCGGATCGGCCAGGCGATCTCCGATGGGCTGAGGGCGGTGGTCGCCACCTGGTAGAGCAGCGGCTGGAACAGGTGATGGTTGCGCCGGTCGATGACGGTGATGTCGACATCGGCGCCCTTGAGCCTCTGGATGGCAGCCAGACCGCCAAACCCGCCGCCGATCACGACGACCCGATGCCGTTGAGCCGAGTTGGTCATTTCAAACCCCACTTGCAGTGCCCGCACTGCATGTAGGTCTTTGATCCGTAATGCTCAATGAACGGCGGCCGCGCCGGGCGCAGGCCTCACATGCGTTGCGGGCACACAAGCGGGATAAGAGAGAACGGAGGGAGCCTTGCACGATCATGCATGGGGTAAGGCTCCCTCCGGCCGGCGCTCTTCGCGCCATGCCCCGCCACGAACCGGCGGGGGGACTGAGCTAAGCGGCTGAGCCGTCGAAATCGCGGCGCGCCGCCTCGATGCTCTGTTGGTTGCGCACCGCGAATGAGCCGAGCGGGCGGACGCTGGCGGCGAAGTCGCGACCGAGCTCGGTCAGCTCGTATTCGACCCGCGGCGGGATGGTGGCGAAGGCGGCGCGCGCCGCGAAGCCGTGGCGTTGCAGGTTCCGCAGTGTCTGCGTCAGCTGCTTCTGCGAGATGCCGTCGACGGCGCGCGAGATCTCGTTGAACCGCAGCTTGCCGTCACGCATCACCGACAGCACGTCGACGGTCCAGCGGGCGCCGGCGAGATCGAGGAGGTCGTGAACAATCTCAAACTGGTTGGCCATGTCGTAATACCCTGTAGTTGTGGTGGTCCACCCGGCCGCGTGCGGCCGGGCTTGGTCGTTATTCGCCCATCGCGTGGGCGCGCTCTTCCGCCGTCATCGGCTTTGCCGCTTTCGGCCGGCGGAGCAGGAAGACGATCGGCAGCGACACGAAGGTCAGGATCATCATCAGGTGGAAGTCGTCGAGGAAGGCGAGCATCGCTGCCTGCTGGGTGATCATCCCGTGGATCGTCCCGACCACGTTGGCAAAGCCGCCATAGGCCGCCGCGAAGTCGCGCAGCGGGCCCGAATCGAGGGTGATCCGTTCCGCCAGTTCGCCATAGTTCACCACCTGCATCTGCGCGAGGATCGTCGTCACCACCGAGATGCCGACACCCTGGCCGACATTACGGATCAGGCTGAACATCGCCGTCGCATCGACCCGGTACTTCGCATTGATGGTGGCGAAGGCCAGCGAGTTGAGCGGCACGAACACAAAACCCATGCCGATGCCCTGCAGGAACCCCGAGATGAGGATCGGCCCCGAGCCCATGACGATGTCGAACTCGGTCATCATATAGAGCGAGTAGCCCATCACCAGGGTACCGCCGACCACCAGCAGGCGCGGGTCATACTTCGACACCAGCCGGCCGACGACGATCATCGACACCATCGTGCCGATACCGCGCGGTCCCATTAAGAGGCCTGTCTCGATCACCGGAAAGCCCATCAGGTTCTGCAGCATCGGCGGCAGCAGCGCGAGGCCCGAGAACAGCGTGATGCCGGTGATGAAGATCAGCACCAGCCCGGTGACCAGGTTCCTGTCCTTGAACATGGCCATGTCCATGAACGGGTTCTCGGCCGTCAGGCAATGGACGATGAACACCCACAGGCCCGAAATGGCGAGCAGCAAATAGAGCCAGATCTCGGCCGAGTCGAACCAGCCGACGCCCTGGCCGCGATCGAGCAGCATCTGCAGCGATGCCACCGCCAGCGCCAGCATGCCGAAGCCGAAGAAATCGAACTTGCGGATCTTGATCACGGTGTTCGGCATCAGCGCCGCCAGCATGAAGAAGGCGACGATCCCGACCGGCAGGTTGACGAGGAACACGGCGCGCCAGTTGAACGTCTCGGTCAGCCAGCCACCCAGCGTCGGCCCGATGATCGGCCCGAACATGATGCCGGCGCCGAAGATCGCCATCGCCTGCCCGAGCTGTTCGCGCGGGTTGATGTCCATCATCGTCGCCTGGGCCAGCGGCACCAGCATGGCGCCGCAGACGCCCTGGATGACGCGGAACGCCACCATCTGCGCGAGGTTGGTGGCGATGCCGCAGAGCAGCGACGCCGCGGTGAAGCCAACGACGGCCGCGAGCAGCAGGTTGCGCCGGCCGAAACGGTCGGAGAACCAGCCGGTCAGCGGCGTCGCGATGGCCGCGGCGACGATATAGGAGGTCAGTACCCAGTTGATCTCGTCCTGCGACGCGCCGAGGCTGGCGCGCATATGGGGCAGGGCGACGTTTGCGATCGTGGTGTCGAGCACCTGCATGATCACCGCCACCATGATGGCGGCGGTGAGCAGGCCCTTGTTCTTGACGACGACTGTGGGGGCCGACACGGAGGCAGCGGCGGCAGCCATTTTAGAGCGCCTTCTGGCTTTCGGCAGCCTCTGCCCCGGCGGGCTTGGTGTCGACGTTGACGGTGGCGCTCATGCCGGCCCGGAGCAGGTCCGTGCCCGTATCGCAGGCGATGTTGACCGGCACGCGCTGCGTGACCTTCACCCAGTTGCCGGTGGCGTTCTGCGCCGGGATCAGCGCGAACTCCGCACCGGTTGCGGCGCCGATCGAGGCGACCTGGCATTCGATCGCGAGGCCCGGATAGGCGTCGACCTTCACCTCGGCCGGCATGCCGACGGCCAGCGTGGTCAGCTGCGTTTCCTTGAAGTTGGCCTCGACCCAGGTGTCGCCGGTTTCGACCAGCGTCGCGATGGTCGAGCCGGTATTGATGAACTGGCCGACATTGAGGCTCGCGACCTGGCTAACGATGCCATTCGCCGGCGCGAGCACCGTGCTCTTGTCGAGGTTGCGCTGGGCGTTGTCGCGCGCCGCGAGGGCCGCACGCACTGCCGGGTGGTCGTCGGTCTTGATGCTGGGGTCGCCGCCGAGCGCTGCCGTGGCGTTGGCCACGTCCTGCTGCTCGAGCGCCACGTTGCTTTGGGCCTGCTGCAGCGCCAGCCGCGAGTCATCGAGCGCCGACTCGGCCGAAATTCCTTGCTTCTGCAGGTTGGAAGCGCGGTCCCACTCCTTCTGCCGGATGGCGAGCGTGGCGTTGGCGGCATCGAGTTTGGCGCTGGCGATCGAGTAGCCGACGCGCAACTGCTCGACATTCACCCGCGCCGTGGCGAGCGCCGCGTCGGCCTGGCTGAGCGCGATGCGATAGGGCTCGGGGTCGATGGCGAACAGCGCGTCGCCGGCCTTCACCGACTGGTTGTCCTTGACTGCCACCGAGACGATGCGGCCCGCCACGTCCGACGAGATCGACACCTTGGGCTGCTGCACATAGGCATTGTCGGTTTCGACATATCGCCCGCCGGTCAGCCAGAAATAGCCGCCACCCACCGCCAGCACCACCGGCACGGCCAGCATCAGCGCCAGCTGTCGACCCGAGCGCTTCTTCTTGGCCGGAGCCTCAGGCGCCGCGGCAGCTGCAGCCTCGGGCTTGCTGGCTTCAACGGCCGACGTGGCGACGGGCTTGGCTTCGCCGGGGGCAGGGGGCGTGACACGGGCGTTCATAATCAGACTTCCTCGAGATCGGCCGTCTGGCCGGAAAGGTTTTCGCGCATCTTCGAGAGCGCAGTGATCACAGTCTGCCGTTCCTCGGGGCTGACCCCCTCGAGCGCGGCCTCATACATCGCCAGCCCGACTTTCCGGGCGGTGGTGAAAATCTCTTCGCCCTCGGCGGTCAGCCGGGCGAGCTTGGCGCGGCTGTCGGTGGGGTCGGGGTAGCGGTCGAGCAGGCCGCGTTTCTCCAGCCGGTCGAGCACGCCCGACACCGTCATCGGGTCGGTGTCGGTCGCCGCCGCGAGCGCCACCTGGGTGATGCCCTCGTTGATCGCCACCTGCGCCAGCACCCGCCATTGCGGTAGGGTGATGCCGTGAACCCGCGCCTCTTCCTCGAAGCGCCGCTTCATCAGCCGGGCTACTTCGTGGATCAGGTAGCCCATCGGGGCCTGGTGCTTGTACGTCTGGTTGGATTTCATAAGCGCACATATAATAAGCGCACATACGAAGTCAACGAACGGAACTATTAGAAACCAAGCTAAATCTGCATGGCTGGCATTTTTGCGCCGCATGCCCTATCTCCCGGCCATGGCACACGACCTCGCAACCGCCCGCCGCTTCTCGGTGGCCCCGATGATGGATTGGACTGACCGTCACTGTCGGGTCCTGCATCGGCTGCTCACCTCCGAGGCGCTGCTGTTCACCGAGATGGTGACCAGCGCCGCGGTGGTGCACGGCCCGCGCGAGCGGCTGCTGGGCTTCGACCAGGTCGAGCAGCCGGTGGCGCTGCAGCTCGGCGGTTCCGATCCGAAGGAGCTGGCCGAGGCCACCCGCATCGCCACCGAGTTCGGCTATCGCGAGATCAACCTCAATGTCGGCTGCCCGTCCGATCGGGTGCAGTCGGGCCGTTTCGGCGCCTGCCTGATGGCCGAGCCGGAGCTCGTCGCCGAGTGCGTCCGCGCCATGCGCGATGCCACCGACCTGCCGGTAACGGTCAAATGCCGTATCGGCATCGACGACCAGGACACCGAGGAAAGCCTCGATCGCTTTGCTGACGCCATGGTGGCGGCCGGGGTCGACGCGCTCTACGTGCACGCCCGCAAGGCCTGGCTCAAGGGCCTCAGCCCCAAGGAAAACCGCGAGATCCCGCCGCTCGACTACCCGCGCGTTCATCGCCTCGCCGCGCGCCTCAGGCCGCTGCCGGTCATGATCAATGGCGGCATCAAGACCATCAAGGACGCCGAAGCGCATATGGCGCACATGTCGGGCGTCATGCTCGGCCGCGTCGCCTACCATGAGCCGATGCTGCTGAGCCTGGTCGATGAGCGCTTCTTCGGCGCGCCCAAGAAATCGATCGAGCTGCGCGATGTGATGGTCGCGATGGCCGACTACGCCGAGCGCGAGATCGGCAAGGGCGCGCGGCTCAACAACATCACCCGCCACATGCTGGGCCTCGCCAACGCCCGCGCCGGCGCCCGCACCTTCCGCCAGATCCTCAGCGTCGACGCGGCGAAGCGCGGCGCTGGTCCGGAAGTGATCATGCGGGCGTTCGAGGCGCTCGAGCCGGAACTGCAGCTGGCGGTTTAGCTCGCCGCCGCTAGCGGTTTCGCCTCGAAGCGTAAGCGAGTGCGACCAGGCCGAGCAGGACGGCCAGGATAGGCACCGCCAAGCCGATTGCGCCAAGGACGATCGAAGACCAATCGAGGCTCGAGACTTCGATGCCGTCTCGAACGTCGAATTTCAGGTAGTCGTCACCGATCTCGTTGGAAACGAGCAACGAGGTGATCGCTGCGGCTGCAATCAGCGAAACGGCAGCACAGATCGCGGCAGGGACCAGCAGTGCCGAGAGCGCTGGCCGGACGCTGGGGAGCTCGAACCTCACCCCTTCTCCTTCCAGAAATCCGCCTGCAGCTGCGCCGCTTCCTCCGCCAGCAACGGTCCGACGATCTCGGTCGGCCGCTGCCCGGCCTCGAACACGATATGGCACGGCAGATCCAGCGTCGGGTTTTCCTCGTGCGCACCAGTCTGCGCCTTCAGGTCGCGCTCGGTCTGGCCGAACACCACCCGGCCAATGCCGGCCCAATAGATGGCGCCCGAGCACATGGCGCAGGGCTCGGCCGAGGTGTAGAGCGTGCAGTCCTTCAGCTCTTCGAGGCTGAGGTTCTTGGCCGCCCACGAAGCCAGCAGCTTTTCGGCATGCGCGGTGCGGTCGCCACCTTCCGAACTGTAGCCGTTCCCCTGTTCACGCAGCACCTTGCCGGCTTTGTCCGCCAGGAGGGAGCCGAACGGATGGTCGCCGCCATCGCGCGAGCGTTTGGCGACGGCAAAGGATTGGCGCAGCAGGGCTTCGTCATAGCTACGTTGTGGCATCGAGGTCTCCGTGATCTCGGGAGACTATGCCCCAGCGCTGCTCAGTCGACCAGTTCCAGCGCGTTGCCGCTCACCGCATAGCGGCTGAGCGTGCCGAGGAAGGTCATGCCGAGCAGGCTCTGCTCCAATGCTCCCTGTTCGGCGATGAAGGCGCGCACATTGTTGCGCACGATCCCACCCACCTCGACCTGGTCGAGCGTCACCGCCGCCGCCTTGCCTGTGCCGTTGGCGGTGGAGACCGAGATATCGTAGCGCAGTGTCTCCGTGGCGTAGCCGGCCTTCTGCGCGTCATCATGCGTCAGCACCACGGCGCTGGCGCCGGTGTCGAAGATGGTCCGGATGTCCGAGCCGTTGATGGTGGCGTTGATCTGGAAGTGCCCGTCGCGACCGCCGCGGAAGGTGGCGCTGCCACGTTCGCCGTCGACCACCGCGATCCCCGGCATCAGCTCGCCGAACACGCGTGACGCCACCAGGGTCAGGTCGTCGCGATAGGTGTAGCCGACCAGCACCACGCCGAAGATACCGGCCCACAGCACCAGGTTGCCGAACAGCTCGGAAAACTTGTAGCGCCGCGAGAACAGCCCGCCGGCGATAAAGATCAGGATCACCACCAGCGGCAGCAACTGCCCGAGCTGGTTCTGCGTGAGGCCAACCATCGACCCGGCGTCGGCGCTGACCAGCAGGGCCAGTCCGATGGCGATGACGAGGGCGAAACCGATGAACAGCATGCAGATCCCCAAGAGCGCTTTCAGGAAAAGTTGTGAGACTTTTCCACCTCGAAAGCGCGACTACTAAGCCACGGCGCTCTCCACGATAATGGGGAGCCCCAGACGCAATTCAAGCACCGCGCCGGCCGGAGAACAGTGAACTCTGCGCGACCAGCCCGTCGCCGACGATATCGAAGAAGGCCCTGACTCGCGCCGTCTTCCTGAGGTCAGCATGGGTGACGATCCACAGCTCGCGTGTCAACTCGATGACCGGCCCGGCGGCGGCGCGCATGAGGTCCGGCTCGATGTCGCCGAGGTAGCAGGGCAGCATCGCATAGCCGATTCCGGCCTTGGCGGCGGTGAACTGGTTGATCAGGCTGTTGGCGCGATAGACGATATGACGCGGCTCGATGTTTTCGCCCAGCCAGTCGGCGGCGGCGATTCCGGTCACCTCGGCGCCCCAGCCGATGAAGTCACGCCCGGCAATGTCGTCCAGCGGTCCGAGCGATGGCGCGCCATAAATGGCCCAGGCAATGTCGGCGAGCTTGCGTCCGAACAGGTCCGGCTCCTTGGGTCGCGTCACCCTGAGGGCAATGTCCGCCTCGCGCCGGCTGAGGCTCAGCACCCGGTTGTCGACGACGAGTTCGACCACGATCCCCGGATGCGCCTCCCTGAACCGCGCCAGCTGCTCGGTCAGCACGCTATAGGCCAGCGTTTCGGACGAGGTGACGCGCAGCGCCCCAACCAGCCGCTGGTCCCGGCCCCCGACCTCGCGGCTCAGGGCATCCGCCTCGGTCTCCACCCGCTCGGCGGTGGTGGCGACCCGCTCGCCCTCGGTCGTTGTCTGGTAGACGCCGCCCGGCAGTCGCTCGAACAGCCGCACCCCGAGCTTTTCCTCCAGCGTATTGAGACGCCGGAAGGCGGTGGAATGGTTGACGCCGAGCGCCGTGGCGCCGCCGCCGAGGGTGCCGGCCCGCGCGATGGCGAGCACCAGCTTCAGGTCGTTCCAGTTTTCCATGCCGTAGACATAGCACTTCCAGCGTTTGCAATCATGCAAATGCTGATGGCGAAATCACCATTCGCCTTTCGTTGGTGCGGCAACTAGCTCTTCGGCATCACCAACCGGAGAGACTGAAATGCAGCTCTACTACCACCCCTATGGATGCTCGCTCGCCCCGGCAATTGCCGCCGCCGAAGCCGGGATCGCGCTGGACCTCGTCTATGTCGATATCCTCGGCGAACCGCACACCCTGGCCGATGGCCTGCTCTATACCGAGATCAACGCCCGCAACTATGTGCCGCTGCTCGGGCTCGACGACGGCACCGAGGTCAGCGAGGCCGGGATCATCCTGCAATATCTCGCCGACCTGAATCCGGCGGCCGGGCTGGCGCCCGCCCAGGGCACGACCGAGCGGCGGGAACTCAACCAGTGGCTGACCTTTCTCGGCACCGAACTGCACAAGACCTACTCGCCGTGGTTGTTCCACCCCGAGGTCGGGGAGGTGGCGCAGGACTATGCCCGCAAGCGCGTCGCCGCTCGCTACGCCATTGTCGAGCAGCAGCTCAGCGGCAAGACCTGGCTCTTGGGTGAGAGTTTCTCCATCGCCGACGCCTACCTGTTCGTGATGGTCAACTGGGCCGCGGCGGCGAAGACGCCGCTGACCGACTTCCCCAACATCCGCGCCTGGTTCGAGCGGATGAAGGCTCGCCCGCAGGTTCGCGCTGCGCTGAAGATGCATTCGGCCAGCCCGGCTGCGCAGGCCGCTTAGACGAACACCAGCAGCACGGTCAGCACGGCGACCTCGATCAGCGCCTGCAGCGCCCCGATCAGGTCGCCGGTCTGTCCGCCGATCAGTTTGCGGCAGACCCACACCCACGCCGCCGCGACGCCTGCCGCCGCGGCGAGCGACAGGATCACCGCGACGACGCTGGTGAACGGTGCGGCGAGGACGAATGCCAGCAGCACCGCAAATCCCATGCCCCCGAAGAACGCTTTCCGCGACACCCGTCCGACTGAGGCCGACGCCCCACCCTCGCGGGCATTGGGCAGCGCGACGCTTACCCACAACGACGCCGAGCGCCCGATCACACTCGAAGCCAGCCAGATCGCACCGGCGGCCAGCGGATTGTACGCCGCTACCGCGCCGATCGCCGTCACCCGCAGCAGCAGGTAAAGCCCGATCGCTGCCACTCCATAAGTGCCGTGCCGGCTGTCCTTCATGATCTCGAGCCGCCGCTCGATCGTCGCTCCGCCGATCAGCCCGTCGGCGCTGTCGGCCAACGCATCGTCCGCCATCGCCCCGGTGGCCACCAGCACCGCGGCGACCCCCAGCGTCGCTGCGAAATAGCTCGGCACCCCGAGCCAGGCGGCAATCATCATCAGCAAGGCCGGCAGGAACCCGATGGCGACGCTGGTGAAGCTGAGCCCCACCGCGATGCGGTTGAGGTTCGGTTTCTCGAACGGACTGTCGCCGGTCGGCAGCCGCGAGAAGAACCTGAGCCCCATGATCAGGTCATCCGCCAGGCGCCAGCCATAGGCTTCGGGCTGCGGCGGCTGAGGCTCTGCGCCCGGGCGATGGTTGTCCTGCCGCGGGGGCGTCCGAGGCGCGTCGTCGCTCACTTGCAGTTCCCTTGCCATGGGTCGATGCTCGCTTGTCCTTCAGCCGAGGGGGCAATGCAAGGTGAGTGTCACTGAGTTCGAACTGGTGTCGCAGTGGCGGATTGCTGCGCCGCTGGACCAGGTCTGGCCGGAGATCTTTGATGTCGATGCCTGGCCCTCGTGGTGGCGCGCCGTCCGCAAGGTGGAGCGGCTCCGCGACGGCGATGCCGGTGGTGTCGGGGCGCTCCGCCGTCTGACCTGGGCGACGGCGCTGCCCTACAGCATCACCTTCGATGTCCTTTCGACCCGTATCGAGCCGATGCACCTGATCGAGGGGCGCGCCACGGGCGAGCTCAGCGGCGTGGGGCTCTGGACCCTGGTTGCCGACGGAGCAGGAACGGCAGTGCGCTACGATTGGCGCGTCGACCTGGGCAAGCCCTGGATGCGAATCCTGGCGCCGGTGCTGCGTCCGGTCTTTGCCTGGAACCACAACGTCCTGATGGGCTGGGGCGAGGCCGATCTCAAGGCTCGGCTGGGCATCGGCTGAGCTCCGGGTCAGTCTTGCTGATCCCCGGGTCAGTCTTGCTGATCCCGATCGCGCTGGACTCTTGGGGCCGGACTCGCCCATGAGTGGCGTCCCCGAGCCGGAGCCGAAATTGCCGTCCCCCTTCGCCGATATCATTGACCTCCTGCACATCGCACCCTCGGGTGATGAAAGCGCGGTCGCCGCCATCCGCCAGCGTGATCGCCAGCTTACCAAGCCGCCCGGCTCGCTCGGCGAACTCGAGCAACTGGTCGAGTTCCTCGGCCGCTGGCAGGGTAAGTCCAAGCCTACCCTGGACAACCCGATGGTCGCGATCTTCGCCGCCAATCACGGCGTCACCGATCAGGGCGTCTCCGCCTTTCCGCGCGAAGTGACGGCGCAGATGGTCGCCAATTTCACTGCCGGGGGCGCCGCCATCAGCCAGATCTGCGCGCTGCATGAGCTGAACCTGCGCGTCTTCGAGCTGGCGCTGGAGCTGCCCACCGGCGACATCACCCGTACCGCCGCAATGGACGATCGCATGTGCGCCGCCACCGTCGCCTATGGCATGGAAGCGGTAGCCGGTAAGCCCGATCTGCTTGCCATCGGCGAGATGGGCATTGGCAACACCACCGTTGCCGCCGCCATCTACGCCGCACTGTTCGGCGGCACCGGTGCCGATTGGGTCGGCCGCGGGACCGGCGTCGACGATGCCGGCCTCGCCCGCAAGGCCGATGCCGTCGATCGCGCCCTGGCGCTGCACCGTGACGCGCTGACCGATCCGCTCGCCATCCTCGCCCGGCTCGGCGGCCGCGAGATTGCTGCCATGCTCGGCGCCATCATCTCCACCCGTCAGCAGAAAATCCCGGTGATCGTCGATGGCTTCGTCGCCACCGCCGCAGCCGCCATCGCGCAGGCGGTGAACCCGGAGGCGATCGAGCACTGTATCTTCGGGCACCTGTCGGGCGAGCACGCCCACGCCCGTGCACTCGAGGCGATGGGCAAGCGCCCGTTGCTCAACCTCGGCATGCGGCTGGGGGAGGGGAGCGGCGCAGCGCTGGCCGCCGTGCTTGCCAAGACCGCGCTCCACCTCCACAACAACATGGCCACTTTCGGCAGCGCCGGGGTCAGCGACAAGAACTGACCCGGGGTCAGCGACAAGAACTGACCCGGGGTCAGCGACAAGGAGAGCTAGGCGATGATCGTGGCCGGTGCGGAGGCAACCATTGACCTCGCTACTGGCCATTTCGTCAGCCTGCTGCAGCGCAACACCGCCGACCTGATCACCGGCCTTCATCTCATCGGCTCCATCGCCGACGGCGACTTCCGTCCGGCCATGAGCGATCTTGATTTCGTTGCCGTGCTGTCGCGCCCGCTGACCGACGAGGATGCCGAGGCGCTGGTGCTGGTTCACCGCAGCTACCGCACCGATCCGACCCTGCCCAACCTCGACGGCATCTGGCTCACCGAAGCCGAGCTCGGCGCCGGCCCCGACCCCATCGGCGATGGCCCGACCTCGCAGCAGGGCGATTTCGTCATCGCGGCCCGGGGCAACCGCAACCCGGTCACCTGGCACGCGCTGCCTGGTGCGGTGACGCTGATCGGCGAACTTGATCGCTCGGCCCTGTGGCAGGATCGCGCGCACCTGGTGAGCTGGGTCCGCGACAATGCGGCCACCTACTGGCGCCGTTGGCTGGCGCGGGCTTCGGGCATCTCGCCCGCCATGCTCGGCCGCGCCGCCCCGATGTGGGGCGTGCTCGGCATCAGCCGGCTGGCCTACACTGGGGTCACCGGCGAGATCGCTTCGAAGTCCGCCGCCGGCGAATGGGCGCTGACAGCGTTCGATCCGCGCTGGCGCCCGATCATCGAGGAAGCATTGGCTTATCGCCGCGGCCAGCCGTCGAACTACGGCAATCCGTTCGCCAGGCGCAGAGATACGCTGGCCTTCGTCGAGATGGCGATCGGCGAGACCGTGGCCTGACGTAGCTGCATGCTCGATGCCCCATCTCCCCCGCAAGGAGGGAGATGGGGCCGGTACCTGCAGCCACCCTCAGCTCGCTTCGGAGTAGATCCGCAACCGCGGCTTCTTTTCCACCACCGGCGCCAGCGCGTCCATGACACGGGCCCGCGGGAATGTCGCGATCACTTCGGTGCCGAAGCGGAGTTTTGAGAACAGGTCGAACCGGCCCTGGTGCAATTCCATGATCTTCTGCACGATGGGCAGGCCGAGGCCCGCCCCCTGTTCCGCCGTCTTCTGCGCCAGCGAACCCTGGCCGAACGAGCTCAGCACCGTCTCGATCTCGCTCTCCGGGATGCCCGGGCCGTTGTCGCGCACGCTGATCAATTGGCCGCCATCGCCCGAACGCGTCACCATCAGGTGCACCTTGCCCGATTGGGGGGTGAACTTGATGGCATTGGAGAGCAGGTTCAATACCACCTGGCGGATCGCCCGCTCATCGCCCCAGAGCTTGGGCAGGTTGTGTGCATAGCTGACACTGAGTTCGATGCCCTTGCCCTTGGCGCGGATCTCGACCATACGCCGGCAATCTTCGGCGATGTCGATCAGCGACACCGCTTCCTCGTTGAGGTCGTACTTGCCCGCCTCGATGCGGCTCAGATCCAGCAACTCGTTGATCAGGTTGAGCAGGTGCTGGCCCGAGGAGTGAATGTCCCCGGCATATTCCTTGTATTGCGGCACGTTGTGCGCCCCGAGCAGCTCGGACTGCAGCACCTCCGAAAAGCCGATGATGGCGTTGAGCGGCGTGCGCAGCTCGTGGCTCATCGTGGCGAGGAACTGCGACTTGGCGATGTTCGCCTGCTCGGCATGCCGCCGGGCTTCGTCGCTCATCTCGCGCGCTTCCTCGAGTTCGTTGATCAGCGCGTCCTTCTCCGACTGGTGCTCGATGGTCTCGAGCTCCGAGGCGTAGAGCTGCTTGGCGAGGTAGACAAAGAACATCTCGCCGCCCACCACCACCGCGGCCAGCGCCCAGTTGAGCGTTCCTCCCGCCAGCAGCAAGGTGATGGTCACCGTGGCCGCTGCGGGGAGGGTGCTCATCAGCGTCGCACCGGGCAGGGTGCGTGTCGCCACCGCATTGGCGGCGATGCCCACCAGCGCGATTGCAAACATCGCCACCAGCAGCGCCATCCGGTCTTCAGCCACCAGGGTGAACAGCGCCAGCAGCGCCCACGCGATGCCGTTGACCAGCTCTGCCGCGATGAACGTCGTGGTCCAGCGGCCGGCATTGAACTTGGCGGGGTCCTCGGTCTTCAGCCGCCGGCACAGCCAGATCACTGCGAGATTGGCGACGATCACCAGCGCTGCCCATCCGGCCGCCGCCAATGGCGGAACCCACAGGCTCGAGAACAGCGCGAGAATGAGGACCAGCGCCGGCACCGCGAGAAGCCCGCCGAGCCGCGAGCTGGCATATTCGTCGAGCAGTTCGAAATCGAAGGAAGCGCGGGTGCCGGAACTGGAGGTGAGGCGCTGTCGCGCGTCGAACACCGCCCGCTGCGAGTTGCGACGAAGCTCGCGGCCCATCTGGGCGCGCACGTCCTGATCGTGCATCGCGGGCTTCAACGACATTTACGCAGTACTCGACTAAACACTACGAACAGGAAACGCGTTCGTTACGCTTGTGCAAAAACCCTTAGCCTCGCATGGTTAAGTTAGGGTGAAGGGCGGGGGCTCGGGATGGGAAAAGCCCGTGGCGAGAAGCAGTTGCAGCCGACCCTCCACCGGGCCATGCCCGCCTGGGCGAACGGCCGCCGCAACCCGCTGCCTCGCCGTCGCAGGTTTCGTTGGCGCAGCTGGCTGGTCATTCTCGCCGGGCTGGGGATCGTCGCCTATCTGCTGCTCGCTGATGCTCCATTCACGCTCGATGGCCCGCTGCTGACCGGTCAGGTCGAGCGGGTGAGCGACGGCGACACCATCGACATCAGCGGGCAGCGCATTCGGCTGCCGGGGATCGATGCGCCGGAATGGAACCAGACCTGCCGGACGGCCAATGGCGGCTCGTGGGATTGCGGCAAGGCCGCGGCCACCCGCATGCGGGAATTGACCCGTAACCGCACGCTGTCCTGCCGACCGGAGGGCCACGATCGCTACCGCCGGCTGCTGGCCGTCTGCCGCGCCGGCAAGGTGGATATCGCCGAGACCATGGTCACCGACGGACTTGCAACTGCAACGGACCGCTACGCGGGGGCCGAGAGCCAGGCGAGGCGGGCCAGGCGCGGGCTGTGGCAGGGGCAATTCGATACCCCGGCGGATTGGCGTCGGCGCGAGGCCGAGGGTGGTGCCGGCGAGGCCGGGAATCCCAGCCGCTTCGAGCGCTTTTTGGCCTGGCTTTGGGGGCTTCTACCCAGTTGACAGGCGCAAGATATTTGCGTTGTATGGCCACCTTATCCGACCATCTTTGCGTCGTGGCGCTGATTTTCTCACAGTCACGCAATCTGATTTCTAGGGGGCTGCCATAGCTTTGGACAAGATCGACCGCAAGATTCTGGCGCTCCTGCAGAAGGATGCGACGACTCCGGTTGCCGAAATCGGCCGCAAGGTGGGGCTGTCAACGACGCCGTGCTGGCGCCGCATCCAGAAGATGGAAGAGGACGGGATCATCAAGGGCCGCGTCGCGGTGCTGGACCCCACCAAGATCAATGCCGGCGTCACGGTGTTCGTGTCGATCCGCACCAACGAGCACAACGATGCGTGGATGCGGAAGTTCGCCGCTGTGGTGGAAGATTTCACCGAGGTGGTCGAGTTCTACCGGATGAGCGGCGAGGTGGACTATCTGCTGCGTGTCGTCGTTCCCGATATCGCGGCCTATGACTCGTTCTACAAGAAGCTGATTTCGAAGATCAATCTGACCGACGTCAGCTCGTCCTTCGCCATGGGCCAGATCAAGTACACCACGGCATTGCCGCTTGAGTTCGCCATCGTCTCCGACGACGACAAGTAACATGGCCATTACCCGTGAGAGGCTGCGCCAGCTCGTCGGGCTGGTGGAACCGGCTGTGTCGCTCAGCGCTGCCCGCATCCAAGAGCGCAACGGCTACGAGGTCGAACACCTGACCTTGCTGCTCGGCGACACCGAGGTACGTGGCATTCTTACCCGGCCGTTGCATGCCGAGGGTAGGCTGCCCGCGATCCTCTACGGGCACTCGCATGGCGGACGCTATGATATCGGCGCCGACGAGCTGCTCGATGGCCGCGAATATCTGCTCGATCCGCTCGGTCCGGTCTTCGCCCGTGCCGGCTATGTGACCCTCTCGATCGACATGCCGGTGTTCGGCAAGCGCTCTACCATCACCGAGAGCGCGGCCGCCAAGGCGCTGCTCTGGTACGGCAAGGGCCTGTTCGGGCAGATGCTCTGCGACCACTCGGCGGCGCTGACCTACCTCGCCTCGCGCCCGGATGTCGATCCTGCCCGCATCGGCGCCTTTGGCATCTCGATGGGCTGCACGTTGAGCTACTGGCTCGCCGCGATGGACGAGCGCATCAAGGCTGTCACCCACCTCTGTTGCTTTGCCGACCTCCGCAAGATGATCGAGCTCGGCAACCATGATGGTCACGGCGTTTACCTGATCGTACCGGGGCTGCTGAACGAGGCGGATGCCGGCGCCATCGGCGCACTGGTGGCGCCGCGCCCGCAGCTCATCTGCATCGGCGAGGCCGACTCCCTGACCCCGCCGGCCGCCGTGGCGCTGGCATGGGAAGAAACCAGCGCCGCCTATGCGAACACGCCCAGCCGGCTGCAACTGGTGTCGGAGCCGGGTGTGAAGCACCAGGAGACGCCGCGCATGCGCGAAGCCGCGCTGAGGTTCTTCGCCGAGAACCTTTAGATTCGGCTGGCTAGGTCGTTTCATGATTGGGCAGCACTATTGCTCCACCAACTCGATGTCATCCCAGCGAAAGCTGGGACCCATCTGTCCGCTGGTGCAGGTGGCGAGTTGGGTCCCAGCTTTCGCTGGGATGACATCCGGTGGGGAGGTGAAGCAGTGGGCCTACCTCGTCCGCCGCATCGCCGCAGGTAAGTGATCCGGTCGTACTGCTCCTGCGTCCCGTGGTTCAACTCACCCGTAAAACACGCTAGCTGCGCCCGGCGATCCCCAGACTGCCATCGGAGTGGGTGACGAAGCGGACGCCATGACGGGTGAATGCTTGGCGGATCGCCGCGACATTCTCGTCGCGCACGGCTCGGTGCCCGGGCATCTCGACCCGGCGAACCGTGGAGAACGACACCCCGGACTCCTCGGCAAGTTCGAGCGCCGTCCAACCCAGATAGGCGCGCGCGGCGCGGATCTGAGCGTGTGACAGGGTATCTGTCGGAGTTTCAATCAGCCCCGGCTGCATGTGCGAATGCTGGTTCACGGGCGGGATCCCTCCCACCACAGATTCGTCCGGTCCTTCGCCTCGCAGTCGCTATGCCCAGTAATGCCTGGTCGCGTATTTATTATTGTCATTTCCCCCACATCAGAACGCTGGTTTGTTGCCCCCCAACGCCTGAAGTCACGCTATCGCCTTCATCACGCACCCTATGCGGCGAAATTGGATCGGGACAGTGCCGGCCACAATCACATTTTGCCGATGAGCAAAAATCGCTCAGTCGATGCAGTGTGTTGATCAAAAAAGAACAAAAACTGCTCTGGATGTATAGTTGCAGTAACTGGACACAATCGGCAGTCCAGTCCGTCGCAACAGAAAATGTAACTTGAGCCCGACTGTCAATGATCAATTGACCACAGGCCCGCCGGGCGCGGCGGTTTCCGTGTATCGGCGTGACGGACGCCAGGAGCAGGTGCGAAAAGTTCGGCGCCTGACCGTTCGACATTTCCCGCGCGCCGTCTATTGTGCTCTGCCAGCAAGGACGAAAACGTCCGTCTGGCGCCGGTCGGCGCAGTCCTGGAGGGGGCGAGAGATGCGGGAGGAATTCGATCACATCGTGATCGGAGGGGGAGCGTCGGGCTGCGTTGCGGCGGCCCGGCTGGTGACCGATGGTGGGCGCCGCGTGCTGCTGCTCGAGGCGGGCCACTCGCACCACCACCCGCTCCTCGACATGCCGCCTGGCATCTTCAAGCTGATCAACGGCTCGAAATACATGACCTATCACCACACGGTGCCGCAGCAGCACCTGAATGGTCGCGTCCACGATATCCCGCAGGGCAATGTGCTCGGCGGCGGCACCTCGGTAAACGCCCAGGTCTATATGCGCGGCCGGCCATCGGACTATGACGAGTGGGACCAGATCCTGCGCGGCAGCAACGATGGCGCGGCCTGGGACTGGTCGACCGTGCTGCAGCACTTCCGCCGCATCGAAGGCAACAACAGGCTCAGCAATGATTTCCACGGCAACGATGGTCCGCTGCTCGTCTCCGATCCTGGCCATGTCGACGATGTGTCGCGCTGGTTCGTGCAGAGCGTGCAGCAGAAGGGCGAACCCTTCACCAATGATTTCAACGGTGTGACGCAGCGCGGGGTCGGCTTCTACCAGTTCATGAACAGGAAGGGGAAACGCTCCAGCGCCGCCTACGCCTATATCGAGCCGCTGAAAGACGACCCGCGCCTGACCGTGCGGCTCCGCGCCGCCGTGCAGAAAATCAACATCGAGAACGGCCGTGCCGTCAGCGTCACCTATCGCGATGGCAGAGGGGCCGAGCATACCGTCCATTCGTCCGGCGATATCGTGCTCAGTTCCGGCGCCTTGGTGACGCCCAAGCTGTTGATGCTCTCGGGCCTCGGTCCCGCCGAACAGCTCGACAGCCACGGCATCAAGACGCTGGTCGATCTGCCCGGCGTCGGGCGCAACCTGATCGACCACCCGGAGGTCCCGGTGATCTCTGTGGCCAACGGCCCCTACGGCTACTTCAGGCAGGGCGTCGGCTGGCGCATGCTGAAGAACGGCCTCAACTTCAAGCTGTTCGGCAACGGCCCGATCCTCTCCGCCGGCTTCGAGGCAGGCGCCTTCATCAACCCCGTCGACCGCGACGCACCGCCGTCCATCCAGGCCTTCTGCGTGCCCATCGTCTATCTCGACCGCGACCTGCTCAAGGTGTTCGACGACACCTATGGGGTCACCATCACTACGGTGCTGGTGAAACCCAAGTCGCGCGGCTATGTCGAACTCCGCTCCGCTAACCCGGCCGATATGCCGCTGGTTTCGCCGCACCTGCTGCAACACCCCGACGATATGCGGATGATGGTCGAGGGCCAGCGCTTCTTCCGCGACGTGCTGCTGTCGGGCGCACTTGGCAAGCGTATCGAGAAGGTCATCGCGCCACCCGGTCCCGATCTCAGCGACGAAGTGATGGCCGAACATTGCCGACGCTTTGTCAAGACCAATTACCACCCGGCCAGCACTGCGAAGATGGGCGCCGACGGCGATCCGATGGCGGTGCTCGACGCGCGCCTGCGCGTCCGCGGCGTCGACAACCTCAGGGTCTCCGATATGTCGGCGGTGCCCAACATCAATGCCGGCAATACGACGGCGCCCGCCATGATGCTGGGCGACCGCTGTGCCGATTTCATCCTCGGCCTCGATCGGCCGCCGCACGCCGCAACGCACTGAAGTCTTGGTTGTCGCGTGGTCGAGCTGGAAAGGTCTGCAACTTTTCCTGACCACGCCTTGGAGGGAAATACGATGATTTTCGATCTGTTTCGTCTGGACGGCAAAGTCGCGCTGGTCACCGGCGCCACCCGTGGCATCGGCCTCGGCATCGTCGAAGCGCTGAGCGATGCCGGCGCCCACGTCATTCTCTCGTCCAGGGTGCCCAAGCCCGATGTGGTGCAGCGCTTCAAGGACCTGGGCCGCCAGGTGGACTACCTGCAGGGCGACGTGCAGGATCCGGCAGTGCCGGCGCAACTGGTGGCCGAGGCCGTAAAGCTCGGCGGCGGCAGGCTCGATATCCTCGTCAACAATGCCGGCGTTGCCCAGCACGGCGACACCCACAGCTTCCCCGAAGAGCAGTACCGCCGGCTGATGGATATCAACGTCGACAGTGTCTTCCGCGCCTGCCAGGCGGCGCTCGGCCCGATGCGGGCCCAGAAGAGCGGCGTGATGCTGAACATCGGCTCGATCTCCGGCCTCATCTCCAACATCCCGCAGCCGCAGGCCGCCTACAATGCGTCAAAGGCCGCGGTGCACATGCTGACCAAGAGTCTCGCCTCCGACTATGCCGATGACGGCATCCGCGTGAACGCCATCGCCCCCGGCTACATTACCACCGACATGACCAATGGCGGCCTCGCCGACCCGGTCTGGGGCCCGGTGTGGCGTGACATGACGCCGATGAAGCGCCCGGGCTCGGCCATCGATATCGGCGCCGCGGCGCTCTACCTTTGCTCGCCGGCGTCCGGTTACGTGACCGGCGAAGTGCTGGTGGTGGATGGCGGGTACACGGTTCGCTAGTTGGGGCTGACGGAAACAGACGGCCCCCTCCCATCCTCCCCCATGAAGGGGGAGGTGCCGCATCCAGTGCTGGGCACGATTGAAGACAGAGCCTCAACTCTTCACCTCCCCCTTCATGGGGGAGGCCGGGAGGGGGCCGTCTCTATCAGTAAGGCACTACTCCCCGCGGGCGAGACGCTACCCCCCCGTGACACTCATGTGCCGGCTCAAGGCCGGTGCAGTGTGGTCGCGATCCAGCACGAAATCGTGCCCTTTGGGCTTCAGCAGCATCGCCCGATCCAGCGCCGTGTCCAACGCTTCCGGGCCGCCCTCGCGGATCGCCGCGCGCAGGTCGACCATGTCGTCCTGTCCCAGGCACATATAGAGCTGACCGGTTGCGGTCAGCCGGACCCGGTTGCAGCTCTCGCAGAAATTGTGGCTCATCGGCGTGATGAAGCCGACCAGCCCGTTGGTCTCAGCCACGTAGTCGTAGCGCGCCGGCCCGCCGGTGCGGTGACCGGTGGGCTCCAGCGTGTACTTGGCCTGCAGCCGCTCGCGCATTTCCTTGAGCGGCAGGTAGGTGTCGACCCGGTCGATGCCGACCTCGCCCAGCGGCATGCCTTCGATCAGCGTCAGCCCGAAACCGCGGCCATGCGCCCAGTGCAGCATCGGCTCGATCTCGTCTTCATTGACGCCGCGCATCGCCACCATGTTGATCTTGATCTTGAGCCCGGCATCATCAGCCGCGTCGATCCCATCGAGCACATCGGCGATCCGACCGCGACGGGTGATCTCGGCGAAGCGCTGCTCGTCGAGCGTGTCGAGCGATACGTTGAGCCGCTTCACTCCGGCGCGCGCCAGGCCCTCGGCATGACGGCGCAGCTGGCTGCCGTTGGTGGTGAGCGTCAGTTCCTCGAGCCCGTGCCCGATATGGGTGCCGATCTTCTCCACCAGTTCCATGATGTCGCGTCGCACCAGCGGTTCGCCGCCGGTCAGCCGCACCTTCCTCACCCCGCGGGCGACGAAGGCGTTCACGATGGTGTCGATCTCCTCGAAGCTCAGCACGTCCTTTTTGGGCAGGAACGTCATGTGCTCCGACATGCAGTAGACGCAGCGGAAGTCGCAGCGGTCGGTCACCGATACCCTGAGGTAGGTGATCCGCCGGCCATAGCGGTCGACGAGCGGGCGCTCCGCACCGGTCGGAGCGAGGTTCGGCTGTTCGAGAAGCGTCAGGGACATTCCCCTTTTTACCGCACGTTTGCCCGGACAGCAAAACAAGAAAGGGCCGGCTCCGTGGAGCCTGCCCTTCCGAATTCGCAGTGCTCTGCCGTTACTGGTGCACGACCACCAGGGCGCCGACCTTCACACGCTCGTAGAGATCGGTGACATCTTCGTTGGTGAGCCGGATGCAGCCCGAAGATACGGCCTGGCCGATGGTCCAAGGCTCCGACGTGCCGTGGATACGGTAGAGCGTCGAGCCGATGTAGAGCGCGCGAGCGCCGAGCGGATTGTCCGGGCCACCCGGCATATAGGCCGGCAGGTCGGGAACACGCTTGCGCATCTGCGCCGGCGGCGTCCAGCCCGGCCACTCGGCGGTGCGGGTAATGCGGTGCTGGCCCGACCAGCGGAAGCCGTCACGGCCGACGCCGATGCCATACTTCATCGCCTTGCCGTCCTGGAGCACAAGGTAGAGCCGGCGCTCGGACGTCTCGACGACGATCGTGCCCGGCTTGAACTTGCTGTCGTAGTCGACGATCTGCTTGGCGATTGCACTGCCGCGCCTGGAGCCGGCCTTGACCGCGCCAGCTTCCGACCAGGTGTCGGTGGCGGGATCGTAGACACGCCTCGCTGCCGTGGCCGGAGCGGCTAGTGACAGCGACAGGATCGCCGACAAAAGAGCGGCGACCACAATCTTGGTCTTGGAGATTTTCTTCAAACTGCGCCTCTTGACGTAATCGACCCTGATTCTGAGCCAGTTCCGGATGGTTGATAAACTGTTCCTAACAGGCAGTGAACGGGCCATGCCACGATTCGGACAAACTCAGAACACCACAGCCACAATGTGTTGCCTCGATGTGACATTTCCATTCACCTCTGCGTGAAAAGGCTAGGTTGACAGGCCTTCGCGCCTCTCCTAGGTCCGGCCGGAAGGGGAGGACTGCTTGATGAGCGATGACCAGAAGTACCGCGCCGCCGAGGCGGCAATGGCCGAAGTCACGAGCGGCATGCGATTGGGCCTGGGCACCGGTTCAACGGCCAAACACTTCGTCGATATCGTCGGCCGTGCCGTGCAGAACGGGCTGGATGTGATCTGCATCCCGACCTCTGAAGTCACTGCGGCTCAGGCAAAGGGCCTCGGCATCCCGCTCACCGACCTCGAAAAGACGCCCGAACTCGATCTCACGGTCGATGGTGCCGATGAACTCGGCCCCGGCCTGGCGCTGATCAAGGGTGGCGGCGGCGCCCTGCTGCGCGAAAAGATCGTCGCTGCGGCCTCCAAGCGGATGATCGTCATTGCCGACCAGAGTAAGCGGGTCGAAATGCTCGGCCGATACCCCCTGCCGATCGAGGTCAATCACTTTGGTCTCGGCGCCACCGCGGCCGCCCTTGGCGCCGTGATGGCCGATTTCAATGCCGAGGGTGACCTGCGTCGCCGCCTGAAGCCCGATGGAACGCCCTTCGTCACCGACGGCGGACACGCCATCCTCGACGCTTTTTTTGGCCGTATTCCTCAGCCAGAAGCACTGGCGAAAGCCTTGGCCGACATTCCGGGCGTGGTCGAGCATGGCCTGTTCATCGGGCTCTGCAAGCGGGCCTACGTGGCTGGTTCCGCGGGTGTCGACGTTCTGGACGGCTGATTGCCGCTCGGATAGAGGCTAAGAGAGCTTCCGGGAAAAGTGCAGACTTTTCCGGTTCGGAAGCGCGACAAACAACGACTTGGGGATGTCGGCGTTTCACGGAAACGGCGATCAGCTCCAGCAGGGGAAACAAGAACCAGATGGGCACCAAGCTGATGACGTCCACCTTCAAACGCGCGCCGATGCTTGTCGCCGCATTGCTGTCTCTGATCCTGTCGAGCTTCGCGGCGCTGCCCGCCCTGGGGCAGGGAGCCTCGGAAATCTCGCCCGAGCACCTCGCCCTGGCGCGCAAGTACGTCGATCTGACCGACACCGGCGGCCTCTACGAAGCCACCATCGTGCAGGCAGGCATCAACACCTATAAGCAGCTGCTGCCGCAGAACCCGGAGATCGCCGAGCCGCTGAACTCGGCGATCGAAAAGGTGATCGCGACCTACAAGGGCCGCAAGGGCGAGCTGTTCGACCAGTTCGCGCGGGTCTATGCGCTCTCCTTCACCCAGGAAGAGCTGCAGCAGATCGTCGATTTCTATTCGACTCCGACCGGCGTCAAGCTGGCCAAGTCGAACTCGGCGATGAGCGGCACCATCAATCGGATCATGGACGTCTACTCGGGCAACCTGAACACCGAATTCTTCACGGCCGTTCGCGCCGAACTGAAGGCCAAGGGTATCGACAGCTGAGCTTAGGCACCCTATCTGATTGAAGGCCCCGCCATCGCGCGGGGCTTTTTTACGTCCGGGGTAGGCCCCTAAGGCCCTGCCACCGCGCGAGGCTTTTTGGGTTCGGGGTAGGCAATGAGCGACAGTTACGATCTCGTGGTGATCGGCGCCGGTTCGGGCGGCGTGCGGGCGGCGCGGATCGCCGCGACCTATGGCGCAAAGGTCGCCATCATCGAGGAGTACCGGGTCGGCGGCACCTGCGTGATCCGCGGCTGCGTGCCCAAGAAGCTCTTCGTCTACGCCTCGCGCTACAAGGATCTGTTCGAGATCGCGCCCAGCTTCGGCTGGGATGTCGGCACGCCAAGCTTCGACTGGGCAACCCTCGTTGCCAACAAGGACAAGGAGATCGCCCGGCTCGAGGCGGCCTATGTGGCGGGGCTCGAAAAGCCTGGCGCCGAGATCATCCGCGACCGCGCGACGGTGACCGGGCCGAACAGCGTGAAGCTGAGGTCGGGCCGGGAGCTGACCGCCAAGACCATCCTGATTGCCACGGGCGCGCATCCCTTCATCCCGGATATCCCGGGCAAGGAACTGGGCATCACCTCCAACGAGGCGTTCCATCTCGAAAAGCTCCCGCACTCCATCCTCATCGAGGGCGGTGGCTTCATTTCGGTGGAGTTCGCGACCATTTTCTCCGGTCTGGGGGTGCACACCACCATCGTCTATCGCGGCGACCGGCTGCTGCGCGGCTTCGATGAGGACCTGCGGGTCGGGCTCGAGGCCGGGCTCGCAGCGCGCGGCGTCAAGATCATCCACCAGACCAACGTGCTCGGCCTGCGCCAGACCGGCAAGGACATTACCGTCAGCTTCTCCGATGGCGTCGATGCCCCGTTCGGCGCGGTGATGTTCGCCACCGGCCGTTCGCCCAACACCGCCGGGCTCGGGCTCGAAACTGCCGGGGTCGAGCTGGCCTGGGACGGCGCGGTGGTGGTCGATGCCTATTCGCGCTCCAGCGTGCCCTCTATCTATGCCGTGGGCGACGTCACCAACCGCGCCCAGCTGACCCCGGTCGCCATCCGTGAAGGGCACGCCTTCGCCGACACTGTATTCGGCGATAAGCCAACTGCCGTCGATCACTCGCTCATCGGCGAGGCGGTGTTCGCTGAACCCGAGGTCGGCACTGTCGGGCTCCCCGAGCATGACGCCGCCACGCATGGCGATATCGACGTTTACGTCACCCGCTTCCGCCCGATGATCAACACGCTGTCGCTGAAGTCCGACCGCATGATGATCAAGCTCATCACCAGGCCTGATGGCGGTGAGGTGCTGGGTGTCCACATCCTTGGCCCGGGCGCTGCCGAGATTATCCAGATGGCTGCGATCCCACTGGGCATGAAGGCGACGAAGGCCGATTTCGACCGCGCCATGGCCATGCACCCGACCGCCGCCGAGGAGCTCGTGACCTTCAAGAAGCCGAGCTACGTCTATCGCGGCGGCCAAAAGCAGTAGTGGGCGGCGGCTTCACACCGCCGCAATCCCCTGCTATTCCGCCCGCCGACTGGGAGATACGCGTGATGCCGACGACTTGGACGCCGCAAAGCTGGAGACAGAAACCGATTTCGCAGGTGCCGGCCTATCCGGATCCGGCGAAGCTGGAAGCGGCCGAAGCGCAGCTGCGCAAGTTCCCTCCGCTGGTTTTCGCTGGCGAGGCGCGCGAGCTGAAGCATCAGCTGGCTGAGGTTGCCGAGGGCAGGGCTTTCCTGCTGCAGGGCGGCGATTGCGCCGAGAGCTTTGCCGAGCATGGCGCCGACCACATCCGCGATTTCTTCCGCGTCTTCCTGCAGATGGCAGTGGTGCTGACTCACGGTGCTTCGAAGCCCGTGGTGAAGGTTGGCCGCATCGCCGGCCAGTTCGCCAAGCCCCGCTCGTCCGACACCGAGACCATTGATGGCCTGACGCTGCCGAGCTATCGCGGCGACATCATCAACGACATCGGCTTCACCGAAGCCGCTCGGGTTCCCGATCCTGAACGCCTGCTGCTCGCCTACCGCCAGTCGGCTGCGACGCTCAACCTGCTGCGCGCCTTCGCCTCGGGCGGCTATGCCGACCTGACCCGCGTCCATGAGTGGACCATGGGCTTCATGAAGGACTCGAACGCCTATCCGCGCTTCGAGGAACTGGCCCAGAAGATCGACGATGCCATCGATTTCATGCGCGCCCTCGGCCTCACCCCCGACAATACCCCGTCGCTGCGCGAGACCAAGTTCTACACCTCGCATGAAGCGCTGCTGCTCGGCTTCGAGGAAGCGCTGACCCGCCGGGACTCGATCACCGGCGACTATTACGCCACCTCCGGTCACATGTTGTGGATCGGCGACCGCACACGCCAGGTCGACGCGGCACATGTCGAATACTTCTCGGGTATCCGCAATCCGGTTGGCGTAAAGTGTGGCCCGAGCCTCGTGGCCGACGACCTGCTGCGCATCATCGACAAGCTGAACCCCAGCAACGAGGCCGGTCGCATCACGCTGATCGGCCGCTTCGGCTCCGACAAGATCGCCGATCACCTGCCGCGCCTCATCGAAGCGGTGCAGGCCGAGGGTAAGGTGGTGGTCTGGTGCTCCGATCCGATGCACGGCAACACCGTCAAGGCGTCCAATGGCTACAAGACCCGGCCGTTCGAGCGCGTGCTCAGCGAAGTGAAGAGCTTTTTCGAGATCCACCGCACCATGGGCACCTATGCCGGCGGCATCCATATCGAGATGACCGGTGACGACGTCACCGAGTGCACCGGCGGTGGCGTAGCGGCGATCACTGAAGCGGGCCTGCAGGATCGCTACCACACCTATTGCGACCCGCGGCTCAATGCCAGCCAGGCGCTCGAGCTCGCCTTCCTCGTCGCCGAGGAACTGCGCCTGCAGCGCCCGGCCCGCGAAAGAATTGTGGCGGCCGAGTGAACTAAACGGCAGCTGGCGGCGTTCCTGGGTTTCACGGATCCGCGCCCGCGGCCGGTGATTTCTCGCGCCTCACGCGCCAGTCTCGGTGATCGATGCCACGTTCTTTCTTCCCGCGGGCCGATGCCGCGACCAAAGCCCGGCTGGACCGTGATCCAGTCATGCTTCTCGCCAACAACTTCGACTGGTCCGCCACCGATCTTGGACCGATCGCCGCGTGGCCGGTCGCCGTGCGCTCCGCCGCCCGCCTGATCATGACCTCTGCCGCACCGATGGCCCTGCTGATCGGACCGCGCGGCATCATGCTCTACAACGCCGCCTACGCGCCGATTGCCGGTGCCAGACACCCCAGCGCCTTTGGCAGTTCCGTGTTTGACAGCTGGCCCGAGGTTGCCGATTTTAATCGCGACGTAATACAGCGCGTGCTGAACGGCGAGTCTCTGGTGTTCACCAGCCAGCCCTTTGTCTTCAACCGCAATGGCGAGCCTGAGGACGTCTGGCTCAACCTCGACTACTCCCCGGTGCTTGATGATGACGGCAGTGGCCTGGCCGCGCTGGCCATCGTGCAGGAAACCACCATGGGTGTGGTGGCCGAGCAGGCCCTCGAGGAAAGTCGCGAAAAGCTCGATCTGGCCCTCAGCGCCTCGGGCCTGGTCGGTACCTGGGACTGGAATATTGCCGACAACGTCGTCACCGCGGATGAGCGTTTCGCCGCGCTCTATTCGGTCAGTCCGGGCGCCGCCGCCGTGGGCCTGCCGATTGAAAAGTTTCTCGCCGGGATTCACCAGGACGATCGCCAACGGGTCATCTCCGAGATCGGCGATGCACTGAAGCATGCCGGGCCGGTACGCTTCGAGTACCGGCTGGCGGGCACTGGCGCGGCCCCCGAGCGCTGGGTCGTTGCCTCCGGACGCGTCATCACCGATGCGCATGGCAGGGCCGTTCGACTGCCGGGCATTGTGGTCGATGTCACTGATGAGCGCCGCATCGCGGAGCAGCTGGCGGAAAGCGAGATGCGGTTTCGCACCCTCGCCGACACCATGCCGCAGATGGTCTGGTCCACCCTGCCGGACGGCTACCACGACTACTATAACGCGCGCTGGTACGAGTTCACCGGCGTGCCGGCCGGAACCACCGACGGCGAGGGCTGGAACGGCATGTTTCATCCTGACGACCAGGAGCGCGCCTGGACCGTCTGGCGCCATTCACTCGAAACCGGCGATCCTTACCGCATCGAGTACCGCCTGAAGCACCACACCGGCGCCTATCGCTGGGTGTTGGGGCAGGCGCTGCCGATGCGCGACGGGTCCGGCCGCCTTACCCGCTGGTTCGGCACCTGCACCGACATTCACGAAGAGCGCCTGGCCCAGGAGGAGCGCGAGGTCATCGCGCAGGAACTCAGCCACCGCATCAAGAACATTTTCGCGGTCATCAGCAGCATTGTCAGCCTTGCGTCGCGATCGCATCCCGAGGCCAAGGACTTTGCCGACCGCCTGCGCGGGCGCATTCTGGCTCTCGGTCGCGCGCACGATTTCGTCCGCCCGCATTCGCGTGAGTCGGCGCCGAGGTCCAACCCATCCTCGCTTCAGGCGCTGGTCCGCGATCTGCTGCAGCCATACCGTGACGGCGATCTTGAACGGGTGAGCTTCACTGGGGTCGACGCCTCTATCGATGACGGTACGGCGACGCCGCTGGCATTGCTCTTCCACGAACTGGCGACCAACGCCGCCAAGTATGGCGCCCTGTCGCGGGATGATGGTCGTGTCGAGATCCGCGGCGAGCTGATCGGCGACAACTATCGGCTGCACTGGCGCGAGATCGGCGGCCCGCCGCCGCAGCCCGGCAGTGCCGGCTTCGGCTCGAGGCTGATATCGCTGAGTGTGGAAGGGCAACTGCGCGGCACGCTTGAGCGTCGCTATGGGGAAGGCGGTCTCGAGGTCGACCTCAGTATTCCCCTGGCATCACTAAGTCAGCGAGCTGAACTCAAGCCAGCGCCGGGCTCGCATCGAGCGAGCCAAACAGCCTGAGGCGCCGCGGCGGGTTGGGCTTGGGCTGAGACTTGCGTCGCACCGAAACGGCGAAGTCCACCGCCTGGCGCAGCTCGTTGTTGTCGACCGGCTTGGGGATGACACCAACCGTTCCCGGCACGCCGTCACCCAGTTGGGCCGGATTTGCGGTCATGTAGACCACCGTTACGCCGCGTTCCGCGAGCGAGCGGCCCACTTCGATCCCCGTGGGACCATCGATGAGATTGAGGTCGACAAAGGCCAGCTCGGCCTCGTCGGCGAGCGCCATTGCCTGTCGGCTGTCCGAAGCAATGCCTACCGGCTCGTGGCCGAGATCGTAGAGAAGGCTTTCAAACTCGATGGCCACGAAGATCTCGTCTTCCACCACCAGAACCTTGCAACTCATAATCATATCCAAAGTCAGATTACGTCTCGCCAGCCAAACTCACGGCTACGGTGAAGGTTGCAGCCTAAATACGCATGCCTCACCTGTGGCGGTGGAAAACCTGTTGATGCTTATCAACTCGTGGACGGTAGCGGCCTTGTCGCCCAAACCGTTGCATTCTGCCAGTTCATTTAGCGGAACATTAACCCTAACCGGTCATGAATAGCTCACGTACGCGTTTGTTGCGGAGCATCCGATGTCCATCCGTCTGGCAACCAGTCTCGCCGTTCTCGCTGCCGCTATCGGCAGTCCGGCCTTGGCCGCCGACTGGGGCGAGGACTGGTCGCCCGAAGAGGTCTATCGCGGCGCCTACTCGACCGAGCCCAAGGACTGGAGCGAGATGGGCGACGAGAGTGACGGCATCCACATCGAGACTGGCCTGCGCTACTGGTATTCGTGGGGTAGTCAGAACTATGAAGTGGGCGGCCAGAGCTTCGAGAGCACCGACAACGCTCACACGGTCGAGGCGCACATCCGCGTAGAGGAGGATGCGACCCGCACCTACGCCAAGGGGTGGGCCGGATACTCGGCGGCCATTACGGGGGGGTACTCCGACCCGTCGGGTAGCGGCGATGTCACCGACGGCGTCCTCGGCTACGCAGGTGCCGATTTCGGCTGGAACGCGCTGGGCGATGGCAAGGGTACCGGCGTTGGTGGCTTTGTTGGCTACAACTACTGGAACAATTCGCCCCGGACCTCTCGCTACAATTTCACCACGGCAACCAGCGCAGCCGACGTCACCTATAGTAATGCCAGCGGCAACTGGTCGGTCCCAGGCGACAGCGTTGACGACAAAATCGAGTTGCACATGCTCCGATTGGGGCTGAGCGGCAAGGCGGAATTCAACGAGTTTCTGGACATCAGCGCCGAGGTTGCAGCTGTCCCGTTCAGTACAATCTCGGGCGTTCTCGGCGGTCATGCCGCTGGTGGCGGCGCCTTTGGCGGGCCGGGCTGCAATGTCCTCCCACCCGACAGCTGCGCACCCGAGATCCTCAAGGGATCGGCCACCGAGATCAACGGCTGGGGCTACGGCGCCATGGGCGAGATCATGGCGGGCATCAAGCCGATGGAGAACCTGACGCTGCGTGTCGGCGGGCGGGCCTGGTATGTCAACGGCACCTACGACGCCACCTGGACCCAGGTCAGTGTGACGGCGCCGCAGATCCGGCCGCCCGTACCCAATCCAGATACGCCCGATCCAAATGACACAATGCCGCCGGATCCGCTTTACAGTGCGCCGACCGTGTCGACCCAGCAGGTCATCTCCACCGAGAATCCCTTCTCGCTGTTCCGCTATGGCCTGCTGGCCGAGCTGACCTACTCGTTCTGATCTCCTGCTGATCTCCTGATCAGGCTGATCAGTTCCTGCATGACCGGCTGTCCGCTTGCCCCGACCGGGGTGAGCGGATAAGTCTTGCCGCGTTTTCAAACGGCTCGGATTTCTCACGTGACCGATCGTCTCCGCATCGCCCTCGCGCAGCTCAATCCGACCGTCGGCGCCATCGCGCAGAATCTGGCGCTGGCCAAAGAGGCGCTGGCTGATGCGGCCGGGCAGGGCGCCGACATCCTCTTGTTCTCCGAGCTGTTCCTCACTGGCTACTTCCCCGACGACCTGCTGTTCAAGCCGCGGTTCATTGCCGACGCAATGGCGGCCGCCGAGGATTTCGCCCGCGCCACCGCCGGCACCTCGGTCACCGCCATCATGCCGACCATCTGGCGCGAAGGCGGCAAGCTGTTCAACGCCGTGGTCGTCTGCGAAGCGGGCGCCATCACCGCCAGGCGCTACAAGCGTGAGCTGCCCAACGACGACATCTTCTACGAGAAGCGCTATTTCGAGCGCGCCGACCTGCAGGAACCGGTGACCATCAAGGGCGTCTCCATCGGTATCCCGATCTGCGAGGACATCTGGCACCCGGAAGTCTGCGCTCATCTCGTCGATCACGGCGCTCGCATTCTGCTCTGCCCCAACGGTTCGCCCTATTGGCGCAACAAGCAGGCCACCCGCTACAAGCTGGTCACCGATCGCGTCGCCGAAGACAATGTGCCGCTGCTCTATCTCAACCAGGTCGGTGGCCAGGATGAGCTGGTCTATGACGGCGCCAGCTTTGCCATCGAGCCCGGCGGCCGCCTGGTCGTGCAGGCCAAGAGCTTCGAGCCCGAAATCCTGATGTCGAACTGGGCCCGCACCGAGGATGGCTGGCGCTGCACTGACCCGCACGTCACCCCGCTCTCGAGCGTCGACGAAGCGCCGTGGCGCGCCTGCGTGCTCGGCCTGCGCGACTACGTCAAAAAGAACGGCTTCAAGTCCGTGCTGCTCGGTCTTTCGGGCGGCATCGACAGCGCCATAGTCGCCGCCATGGCGGTCGATGCCATCGGCGCCGAGAACGTCCACTGCCTGATGCTGCCCTATCGCTACACCTCGGAGGAGAGCCTCGCCGACGCACGCGACTGCGCCCAGCGCCTTGGCGTCCGCTACGATGTCGTGTCGATCGGCGATCCGGTCGAAGCCGCGCTCAACGAGCTGCAGCCGGTGTTCGGCAACCGCCCGCAGGACCTCACCGAGGAAAATATCCAGTCGCGCATGCGTGGCGTCTACCTGATGGCGGTCTCCAACAAGCTCGGCTCGCTCCTGCTCACCACTGGCAACAAGTCCGAGATGGCGGTCGGCTACGCCACCATCTATGGCGACATGAACGGTGGCTTCAATCCGATCAAGGACATGCTCAAGATGCGTGTCTACGAGCTGGCCGACTGGCGCAACAAGCACCGCCCGGCCGATTGCCTTGGCCCGTATGGGCTGGTGATCACCCAGAACATCATCGACAAGGCGCCCTCGGCGGAACTTCGTCCCAACCAGACTGACCAGGACTCGCTGCCGCCCTATCCGATCCTCGATGAGATCCTCGTCGGGCTGGTCGAGCTCGAGCTCAGCGTCGCCGAGGTCGTGCAGCGCGGCGAAGGCCGCTTCGACCGTGCGTTGGTCAAACGGATCGAAAAGCTGCTGAACATCGCCGAATACAAGCGCCGCCAGTCCGCTCCCGGCGTGAAGATCTCCCGCAAGGCCTTCGGGCTGGGGCGCCGCTACCCGATCACCAACGGCTATCGCGACGAGAACCTGATCGCCGAACCGATCGGTCGGCTGGATAGCAAGGGGCTGGAATGAGGGACGACTGCTTGCCGGACGGCCCCCTCCCATCCTCCCCCATGAAGGGGGAGGTGCCGCATCCAGTGTTTGGCGCGATCGAGCCCCAAACTCGACTCTTCACCTCCCCCCTTGTGGGGGAGGCCGGGAGGAGGCCGTCTGCCTCAGTCAGTACTCCATGACCACCGTCCGCTACGCGCCATCGCCGACTGGCCGGCTGCATCTCGGCAATGCCCGCCCGGCGCTGATGAACTGGCTGTTCGCCAAATCGACCGGCGGCCGCTACATCCTGCGTCTCGACGATACCGACGCCGCCCGCTCCACCGAGGCCTTCGCCGAGGGCATCCACACTGACCTGAGCTGGCTGGGTATCGCCCCTGACCTGAAGGTCCGCCAGTCCGATCGCGCCGCGCTCTATGACGCGGCGCGCGATCGGCTGATCGCCGCCGGCCGCCTCTACCCGGCCTACGAGACCGAGGAAGAGCTCGAAAGCAAGCGCGGCCGGGCCCGTCTGCTCGGCCGTCCGCCGATCTATGATCGCGCTGCGCTGCAGCTTACGCCGGAGCAGAAGGCGAAGTACGAGGCCGAGGGCAGAAAGCCCCACTGGCGCTTCAAACTCGATGGCCGTCCGGTCGCGTTCAATGACCTGATCAAGGGGCCGCAGACCGTCAATACGGCCTCGATGTCCGATCCGGTGCTGCTGCGCGCCGACGGCTCCTACCTCTACACGCTGCCCTCGGTGGTCGACGATATCGAGCTGGGCATCACCCATGTGATCCGCGGTGAGGACCATGTCAGCAATACCGGCACGCAGATCGAGATTTTCGAGGCCTTGGGCGGCAAGGTCCCGGCCTTCGCCCACCACAACCTCCTGACCGGCGCCGATGGTGAAGGCCTGTCCAAGCGCCTGGGATCCCTGTCGCTGGCGGAGCTGCGCGAGGTCGGTTACGAACCGATGGCTGTCGCCATGGCCGCAGTGCTCACCGGCACCAGCCTGCCGCTCGAGCCCTATGCGGATTTGTCGGCGCTCGGCCAGATCTTTACGCTCGAAGCCGTGTCGCACGGCTCCGCCCGCTTCGATCCGGCAGAACTCTCGAGCCTCAACGCCCGCATCCTGCACCAGATGCCCTATGAGACCGCCAAAGCGCGCCTCGAGCCGCTCGGCCTCGCGTCCGAGCCGCTTTGGCTGGCACTCCGCGGCAACCTCGCGGTGTTCGCCGATATCGCCGACCTCGCGACGCTCGTCTCCGGTCCGGTTACCCCGGTGGTGGCCGACGAGGATCGCGAGTTTCTGCGCGCGGCGCGTGAACTGCTGCCCGTCGAGCCTTGGGACGAAACCACCTGGTCGAAATGGACCGAGGCCCTGAAAGCCGCCACCGGCCGCAAAGGCAGGGCGCTGTTCCACCCGCTGCGCCTGGCCGTCACCGGCCGGGAGCAGGGGCCCGAACTCAAGTCCCTGCTGCCACTTGTGGGGCGTACGGCGTGTCTGGCCCGACTACCCTGACCCGCTTGTCGCCGAACTGAACGATCCGTCCGGGCTGATTGGCCGCCGCCGGTGCGACCACGGTGACCACTGGCTTCGGCGTCTCGCCGGGCGCCGCCGGACGCGGGCGCGGCAGCGGCACGTCGACGAACTGGGTCAACTCGGCAACCTGCGTCACGGTCGTGGCGACCGTCGGAGAGATCCGCCGCCCGTCCCGCAGCGGCAGCGGGAACGTCGCGCCGCGGAATGTCACCATGGCTCGCGTGCCGCCGGTCGATAGCTCGGCGAGGGTGATGGCGCCCTGGTCCTGCGTCGAGGTGCACTTGTTGGTGGTGTCGAACTCGGTGCGGAACTTGAAGGCGTTAGGGAGCGACGAATAGGGCTCGCCCCACTCGTTGATCATCTGTTCCGGTTCCTGCCCCGGGTTGTCGTAGTAGTAGAGATCGACATCCAGCCCCGGGCACATCGCCCGGCATTGCTGTGCATCGTTGGCGACATAATCCACCAGCGTCGAATAGCTGATCGGCCACCAGAAGCCGTCGGTCTTGCGCACGCACAGCGTCCGCACCGTGTGGTAATCGCCATACGGGTTGAACTCTTCGCCGCGGATGCCACCGGCGCCGTCATCGCCGTCGGTGAACACGCCGAACAGCCGCTCGAACAGGTTATCGCGATTGCCGCGTTCCAGGTTCACCCGCGAACGGCCGTCGCAATCGAAGCGCGCCATTTCCTGCAGGATCGCCTCGCGCTGCTGCGCCACCGCTTCGCCGGTGCTGACGCTCTGTGACAGCTGCTGCACTTCTTCCCGCCCGCGCAGCACCTCGCGCGCCAGAGCCCGGCATTCGGGGGTGAGCCGCCGGCCGGCCTTGGCGTCGTCGTTGCAGCCCTGGCGCACATAGGCGCTTTCAGAGCGCTGCACTTCGCGCTGCAGTCGCTTCAGCGCGCCGCCCTGCGAATTCTGGAAGTCGGAGTTCCGGTCGAGCGAGCGCAGCGTCGCCTGCAGGCGGGCGCAGCTGTCGGCCTGCGCATAGGCAGTCGACACATCGACCAACAGCCCAACCCACGCCACCAGGAAAAGCAGGGCGAAGCGCAGGAGGCCGGAAGCGCGTAGGTGGGCGCGGGTCATCAGTTCGAACCGGATCGTGTGGCCCTCCGCCAGAGCGCTTTCAGAAAGTTGCAGACTTTTCCCCCCTCGAAAGCGCGGAAAACCAAAACCTGGAGCATTTCGGCGCTTCATGGAAGCGATGAAATGCCTAGTCGGCCAATACGCCCAAAGCGAGACAGCGCCGTGAGATTCGTTTGAAGCAATAACACAGCATCGGCGCCGGTTAACGCCTCGTGATGGCCCACGCAACGTCGCACGGAGGTCGTCACGCAGCCGTGACCGCAGCCCCCGGGGTTTGTGAGGATCGGCCGGCTGCCAAACCGCGAAATTCACGGCTACGCTCCCTCGCAGATTCTGCCAAGCAGCCGTGCCTGCTTCAGAATTCAGCGTCACCAGGCCCGTTCCCAGGACCTCCAGGAGTTGCCGATATGCCGTCGAATAGGTTCACAGCGTTCGCGCTGACGATTGTCGTGGCTGCCGTCGCCACCCTCTCATTCGCCCAGGACATCACCATCACCGCTGATCCGGCGCTCGCCGCGCTCAGCGCCGAGGAAATGGTGGCCAAGCGCCAGGCCATCATGAAGGAGGACGGCGGGATCCTGAAGGGCGCCGATGCCCTGAGCGGAGCCGATGCCGTTTCCGCCGCCGGTCACCTGATCACCAACCTCTCCAATCTCACCGTGCTGTTTCCCGAGGGTTCGGCGGTTGGCGATACCGAAGCGCTGCCGGTCATCTGGGAGAAGAACGCCGAGTTCCAGGCGCTTCTCGCTGCCGCCGTTACGGCCGCCACCGCCATGAAGACGGCGGCCGAAGCGGGCGATGCCACCGCCTACGCTGCTGCGATCAAGGCAGTTGGGGCGACTTGCGGCCAGTGTCACGAGACCTTCCGGCTCAAGAGCTGAGACTCGGCGAATCGGGCGACAGAAGGGCGGTAAGCCGCCCTTCCGTTGCATTTCTATCGGTGGTCGGGACGGTCGTTCTGTGCTTAGGTATCTTCCAATCGTGCCTTGAGCCGTTGGAGTATCACCCTTGCAAGTTCGTATCGTCATCGCCGCCATCGCCGGCCTGCTTAGCTTTTCCGCCGGCCCTGCCGCGCTGGCTCAGACCCCGGCAGATTTCACCAAGTTCAACGAGACCTGCCTCGCCGCAGAGGCCTTCCTGCTCGGAGAGGTGCCCGCCGGTGTCGATTCATCGCTGATCCTCACGCCGCTGTGCGGCTGCCTGACCGGCGCCTTCAAGGACATGCCGCAAAAGGACGTCGACATCCTTGCTGCCGATCTGCGCGGCGAGGGTACCGATGAGGCGCATACCGCGCACGGCAGCTACGAACAGGTCACCAACCTCGCCCGCGAGGGCCTGACCACCTGCTTCGCCAGCCCCGAGGTCACCGCCGCCATGCAGGCCGTTACCCCGCCTGCCGCCGATCCGGCAGCGCCGGCGCCGGCCGATCCTGCGGCTCCGGCAACGCCGCAATAACCTATCGATGAGGGGGGCGCTTCGGCGCCCCTTGCTTTTTGCCGGCGCTGCAGTCAGATTGCGCGCCATGAAAACCGGCACCGCGACCTGCATTACCGGCTGCATTATTATCCGCTAAGCATTGCTGGCGGCGCGGTTTTCTTCATCCTCTGATCTCTAGTCCGAAGAACCTGTCCGCGAGCGTCTTATCGTGCGCGAGGAACTGTGACTTGGGCCAAACCACACTGAAGCTCCACAACACGCTGACCCGGGCGAAGGAGGACTTTGTCCCCATCGATCCCAACAACGTCCGCATGTATGTGTGCGGGCCGACGGTCTACGACTATGCCCATATCGGCAATGCCCGTCCGGTGATCGTCTTCGATCTGCTCTACCGGCTGCTGCGCCACGTCTATGGCGCCGCTCACGTCACCTATGTCCGGAACATCACCGACGTCGATGACAAGATCAACGCGCGCGCCGTGCGCGACTACCCGGGCCTGCCGCTCAACGAGGCGATCCGCAAGGTCACCGAGGAGACCGCCAACCAGTACTTCAAGGATGTCGCCGCCCTCGGCACGCTCGAGCCCGACCACCAGCCGCGCGCTACCGACCACATCCCCGGCATGCAGTCGCTGATCACCTCGCTGATCGGCAGCCGACACGCCTACGAGGCGGCCGGTGAGGTGCTGTTCGACGTCGGCTCCATGCCCGATTACGGCAGGCTCAGCGGCCGCAACCTCGACGACAACCTCGCCGGCGCCCGCATCGCCGTCGAAGCGCACAAGAAGAACCCGGCCGACTTCGTACTCTGGAAGCAGTCGAGCCCCGAGGAGCCCGGCTGGGAGAGCCCGTGGGGCAGGGGGCGTCCGGGTTGGCATATCGAGTGCTCGGCGATGAGCGAGCGCTACCTCGGCCAGCTCTTCGATATCCACGCCGGCGGCCTCGACCTGATCTTCCCGCACCACGAGAACGAGATCGCCCAGTCGCGCTGCGCCCATGGCACGCCCGCCATGGCCAACTACTGGTTGCACAACGGCTTCCTGCAGGTCGAAGGCCAGAAGATGTCGAAGAGCCTCGGCAACTTCATCACCATCTCCGAGCTGCTGGAGACCGAGAAGTTCGGCGGCCGCAAATGGCCGGGCGAAGTGCTGCGCCTCGCCATGCTGATGACCCACTACCGCGAGCCGATCGACTTCTCGGTGAAGCGGCTGGAGGAAGCCGAGCAGAAGCTCCGCGACTGGCAGCGCGCCGCGCAAGCCAGGCCCGGCACTCCGCCGGAGCCGTCAGTCATCGCCGAGCTCACCGACGACCTCAACTTCCACCGCGCTTCGGTGGCGCTGGATGCCATCGCCCGCAAGGCCAATCGCGGCACCGAAACCGCCGCCAACTGCCTCGCCGCCACGCTGGAGTTCCTCGGCTTCACCACCGACGGCCTGCTGACCGCCGCTGCCGCCGACGCGCCGGAAGGCGTCGCCGAAGCCGTCGCCGCTCGCCTTGCCGCCCTCAATGCCAAGGATTTCGCAAAGGCTGACACCATCCGTGCGCAATTGCTGACACAGGGTGTCCAACTGATGGACTACAAAGACGAAGCCGGCCAACGCCAGACCAAATGGGAGGTGGTGAGGTGAGTGCCATCATCGACCACGTCGGCCTCAAGGTCACCGACTTCGTCCTGTCGCGGGACTTTTACACTGCCGCGCTCGGCGCCCTCGGCATCAAGCTGCTCGCCGAGTTCGAGTATGAAGGCGTGAAGTCGGCCGGTTACGGCGTCGATCGTCCGACCTTCTGGCTCGGCACCGGCAAGACGCTGCGCGGGGGCGATACGCATGTTGCCTTCGTCGCCTCGAGCCGCCCTGCGGTCGAGGCTTTCTACACCGTGGCGCTTGCCGCGGGCGGCCGCGACAACGGTCCGCCCGGCCTTCGCCAGCACTACTCGCCTGACTACTACGCCGCCTTCGTATTCGACCCGGATGGAAACAACATCGAGGCCGTTTATGTCGGCCCGGAGGGAGGACGCCAATGAGCGCTTTGGATCACGTAGCCATTTCGACCGCCGATTATCCCACCTCGCTCGCCTTCTACGAGAAGGCGCTGGCCCCGCTCGGCATCAAGACGCACATGAAGTTCGAGGGCGAGGAAGGGAACGTCGCCGGTCTCGGCTCCGAGCAGCCGTTCCTGTGGATCGGCGACGGCGGCAGGCTCACCGGTGGCCGGGTGCATCTCGCCTTCAGCGCTCCCAATCGGGCCGCTGTCGATGCCTTCTACGCCGCCGCGATCGCTGCCGGCGGCAAGGACAATGGTCCGCCGGGTCTGCGCCCGCACTATCACGCCACCTACTACGCTGCCTTCGTCTACGATCCGGACGGGCACAATATCGAAGCGGTGTGTCATGCCCCGGAGTGAGGCGACCGGCGGTCTGCCGTTCACCGGCGGCTGCCAGTGCGGCGCGGTGCGCTTCGCCGTCGGCCGGCTCGGCCGCGGCTCGATCTGTCACTGCCGCATGTGCCAGAAGGCCTTCGGCGCCTTTTTCGGTCCGCTGGTCACCTCGTTCGAGGTGACCTGGACCCGCGGCGCGCCGAAATATTTCGAGAGCTCGGACAAGATCAAGCGTGGCTTCTGTGCCGACTGCGGCACGCCGCTGACCTATGAGGAGATTGGCCGTCCAGCCGATCAGCAGGTCGAGATCGCCATCGGCGCCTTCGATGATCCGACGGTCGCCGCGCCGGCGATCCAGGTCAATCTGGCCGACAAGCTGCCGTTCTTCGATGGCCTCGCCGCCCTGCCGGTGCGCACCGAATACGCGGCCGGGTGGCACGAATTCATGGCGAACCTCGTCAGCCACCAGCACCCCGACCACGACACGGCCGAATGGCCACCGAAACAAGGTTTCCCGGCGTGACTCTGCGCAGCTATTACCCCGAGATCGAGCCCTACGCCTTCGGCCATCTCGACGTCGGCAACGGCCACCAGGTCTACTGGGAGCGCATCGGCACGCCTGGCGCCAAGCCGGCGGTGTTTCTGCATGGCGGCCCCGGTGGCGGGTTGAGCGCTAACCAGCGTCGCGTCTTCGATCCGGCGCGCTACGATGTGCTGCTGTTCGATCAGCGCGGCTGCGGCAAATCGCGTCCCTTCGCCGAGCTCGAGCACAACACGACCTGGGATCTGGTCGCCGATATCGAGCGGCTTAGGCAGATGGTCGGCGTCGAGCAGTGGCTGGTGTTCGGCGGCTCCTGGGGCTCCTCGCTGGCGCTGGCCTATGCGCAGAAGCACCCCGAGCGCGTTACCGAGCTGGTGCTGCGCGGCATCTTCACGCTGCGCCGCTGGGAGCTGCTCTGGTACTACCAGCACGGCGCCTCGCTGCTCTTCCCCGACAAGTGGGAGCGCTTCATCGCCCCGATCCCGCCAGCCGAACGGGCCGATATGATCGCCGCCTACCGGCAGCGGCTGACCAGCCCGGATCGCGATGTCCGGCTTGGCGCGGCGCGGGAATGGGCGCGCTGGGAAGGCGAAACCATCACGCTGCTGCCCGACCGTGAGGTCAGCGACGCGTTCTACGGCGAGGAATATGCGCTGGCCTTCGCCCGCATCGAGAACCACTATTTCGTCCATGCCGGCTGGATGGACGAGGGCCAGCTGATCCGCGATGCCGAAAAGCTTCGCGACATCCCCGGGGTCATCGTCCAGGGCCGCTACGACATCGCCTGTCCGCCGCAGACCGCCTGGGACCTGCATCAGGCCTGGCCGGAAGCGGAGTTCATCATGGTCGAGGGGCAGGGGCATGCGCTGAGCCAGCCCGGCATTCTGCACCATCTGATCGAAACCACGGATCGCTTTGCGGGAGGCGGAATGTGACTGACGACAGCTATCGTTTTCGCGAGTATTCGGGCGGCTGCCAGTGCGGCGCGGTGCGCTGGCATGCCACCGAGCTCCGGGACAATCCCCATTTCTGCCACTGCCGCATGTGCCAGAAGGCCGCCGGCAACGTGTTCATCGATCTCGTCGGCATCCGCCACGAGCACCTGACCTGGACGCGCGGCAAGCCCAGCGAGTTCAATAGCTCTGATGTGGCGGCGCGCGGCTTCTGCAGCAATTGCGGCACGCCGCTCTACTATCGCTCGCTCGGCGGACCGCATGTCTCGATGACCATCGGCTCGTTCGACACCCCGCACCTGGTGCCCATTCTGTACGAGATGGGCCTCGAGGGCCGCCACCCGAACCTCCGACCCGTCCCCGGCGCCGAGCAGATCGGCACCACCGAGGAGGGGGACGGCGTCGAAGCCGTGGCCCGCGTCCGCGCCTCCAACCATCAGCACCCCGACCACGACACCGACAAGTGGGTCATGGGAGGTGCCGATGGCTGAAGCACTCGCCACCGGCGGCTGCCAGTGCGGCGCCATCCGCTATCGGTTCACGGCGCCGTTCGACGACGTGAGCCTTTGTCATTGCCGCATGTGCCAGAAGGCGACGGGCGGGCTGTTCGGCGCTTTCGCCGGCGCGCCGGCTGAAAGCTTCGAACTCACTCGGGGCAGTCTCGGGGTGTTCCGCTCGTCCGATACGGTCGAACGCGGCTTTTGCCCTGCCTGTGGTACGCCGCTGACGTTCCGCCGTCCCGGCGGCAGCTACGTCAGCGTCACCATCGGTTCGCTCGATCACCCTGAAGTCGTGTCACCGACCGAGCAGACCTGCACCAACAGTCGCCTCCACTATGTGGGGGCGCTGGCCGAGGTTCCCGACCTGCCACCGATCGAGGAAGTTGCCCCCGATCTCGCGCAACGCATTCGCGCGACCAATCACCAGCACCCCGACCATGACACCACCGACTGGGTCCCGCGCTATGTCTGAAGTCCATCTGTCCGGCGGCTGCCAGTGCGGCGCAGTCCGCTTTCGCGTCGACCAGCAGCCCGACAACGTCCATGTCTGCCACTGCCGTATGTGCCAGAAGGCGGTAGGCGGGCCGTTCGCCGTGATCTGCCCGGTCGACAAGGTGAACTTCCACGTCACCCGCGGCGAGATCAGCTGGTTCAAGAGCTCCGAGCTCGCCAATCGCGGTTTCTGTCGCGAGTGCGGCACGCCGCTGATTTTCGACTACCCCTGGGCCCCTGATATCGGCGTGCTCTCCGGCGCCTTCGACGAGCCTGACCGCGTGCCGCCGGTGATCCAGTACGGTAACGAAAGCCGCGTCGCCTGGTATGCCCATATCGGCGAGCTGCCGGGCAGCACGCCGACCTATTCCGTCGACCCCGAAGGCCGCCTCGCCCGAATTAGTAGCTCCAACCGGCAACACCCTGACCACGACACGGCCGAATGGCCGCCCCGTAACTGAGTACCCTGTGATGACTGCCCAAGCGCCTGCCAAGGAACGCCTCTACCTCTTCGACACCACGCTGCGTGACGGCGCGCAGACGGCTGGGATCGAGTTTTCGCTCGAGGACAAGATCTCGGTCACCGCGCTGCTCGAGCGCCTCGGCGTCGATTACATCGAGGGCGGCTATCCCGGCGCCAATGTCATCGACGACCAGTTCTTCACCGAGAGCCGCACCCGCGACGCCGTCTTCACCGCCTTCGGCATGACCAAGCGGGCAGGGCGCTCGGTCGGCAACGATCCCGGCGTGCAGGCAACGCTCAACGCCGTATCCGATGCTGCCTGCTTCGTCGGCAAGTCGTCGTCGCACCAGGTAAAGGTGGCGCTCGGCATCTCGCTCGAGGAGAATCTCGACAACCTGCGCGAAACCGTCGAGGCCACTGTCGCCGCCGGCAAGGAAGCGTTGGTCGATTGCGAGCACTTCTTCGATGGCTACAAGTCCGATCCCGACTACGCCCTCAGCTTTGTCCGCACCGCGCTCGAGGCTGGCGCCCGCTGGGTGGTGCTCTGCGACACCAATGGCGGCACCATGCCGTCCGAGGTAACGGCGATCGTCGGCGAGGTCAGCAAGGTCGTCCCCGGCGATCATCTCGGCATCCACGCGCATGACGATACCGGCCAGGCGGTCGCCAACACGCTCGCCGCCATCTCGGCCGGCGTCCGCCAGATCCAGGGCACGCTCAACGGTATCGGCGAGCGCTGCGGTAACGCCAACCTCGTCACTCTCATCCCCACCCTGGCGCTGAAGCCCGGCTTCGCCGACCGCTTCGAGATCGGCGTTACCAGCGAGCAACTGGCCGATCTCACCTCGATCTCGCGCGCCTTCGACGACCTGCTGAACCGCGCCCCGGCCCGGCAGTCGCCCTATGTCGGCACCTCGGCCTTCGCCACCAAGGCCGGCATCCACGCCTCGGCGCTGGCCAAGGATTTTTCCACCTACGAGCACGTGCCGCCTGAAACTGTCGGCAACGAACGCAACATCATGGTCAGCCAGCAGGCCGGTAAGTCCAACCTGCTTGCTGCCCTGAAGCGCCATGGCATCGAGCTCGGCAAGGACGATCCGCGCCTAGAGCGGCTGCTGCGCACCGTCAAGGAGCGCGAAGCCCGCGGCTACTCCTATGACGGCGCCGACGCCTCGTTCTTCATTCTGGCCCACGGCGTGCTCGGCACCTTGCCCGAGTTCTTCGACGTCGAGAGCTACCGGACCAGCGTCGAGCGCCGCCACAACGCGCGGGGCGAACAGGTCGTCGTCACCGAGGCGGTGGTGAAAATCCGCATCGGCGACGAGCTGCTGATGTCGGTGGCCGAGGGCAACGGCCCGGTCAACGCCCTCGACCTTGCCATGCGCAAGGATCTCGGCGTGTTCTCGACCCGCATCGCCGACCTCGAGCTGGTCGACTTCAAGGTGCGTATCCTCGACGGCGGCACGGGCGCGGTCACCCGTGTGCTGGTCGAGAGCCGCGATGGCACCGGCGAGCGCTGGTACACCATCGGGGTCAACACCAACATCATCGACGCCTCATTTGAGGCGCTTTACGAGTCGATTACCTATAAGTTGATGAAATCAGAGGCAGCCTGAGACGCCGGAACGGTAGGGGCAGGTTGCCCCATGCTCCCCGGAGGCCCTGCTGAGCCGGACCGACGACCGCCGTACTTTGCTGCTCGCCCTCGGCGCCGCCGGGGTGACGCTGGCTGTTGTCCTCGGCGTCATCGGCCTCCCCGTGGTCAACGCCTGCTCGGCCGATCCGCGCGGCGTCGTCACCTGCCTCCGCGACATGGCCGACCGCAAGTTCGACCTCCCCGGCACCATTCCGGGGCAGGTCGCAGAGACGGCGCCCGGCGAGGCCCCGGCTCCACCGGCAACCGTGGTGGCCGAGACCGAAGCTCCGGCCGCAGCGGGAGGGCCGCTTGAAGCGCCGACGGTCGAGCCTGCGGTCGTCCCGCCCCAACCCATCGAGGCTCCGGCTCCGACCGCCAAACCTGTGCAGCCTGTCGCGGCGGCCCCCGCCGAACCTGCTCCGACGGCAACGCAGCCCGCAGCCGCTGCCCCCGCGCCTCTCGAAATGGCAGCCGCCGAACCGGAGCCTGATGTACCCACGCCGTTCAAGCCGAAAGTCCCCGCCACCGAGCCTGTGCCATTGAGGCCCGACGACACCGCCCTGAACTGGAGCGTCCCGTCCGAGCCGCAGGACACTGAGGCGCTTCCGCTCGAGGCGGAAGCGTCGGCGACACAGGTCGAAACGCCGGACCAGATCGAGGAGCCCGCAACCGGCGCCGCTGAGCTCGCGGCTAAGCCGGAGCCAGCCGCACCGGCAGCCACGCCGTCCGAGCCTGCCACGCCGCCAGTTGCGGCTTCACAGCCTGAGCCGGCCGTGCCTGCCGCTACCTCCCCGCCCGAGGCGCCCCTTGTGGTCGCCAACGCCGAGCCGGCCGGCTCGCGACCTCCCGCGCCGACCATCGCTGCTCCGGTCGTCCTTGCTCCCACCATCGACGCCATTGAGCTCGATGGCATCAGGAGCTTCGTTTCCGGCTCCGGCCCGGCCGGCGCGCTGATGCGCCTCTATGCCGATGGCGAGCTGATCGGTGAGAGCCCGGTCGAAGCCGGCAGGTGGCTGGTCGAAGGCAGCAACCTGCTCGACAGCCCCCGCCGCGAGCTGCGCGTCGAAGCCATCGAACCTGACACCGGCAAGCTGCTGGGCGTCGCCGCCATCACCGTCGAGATCGAGCTGCCCGATGGCGGCGCCCCGCCCGACGAGCGCCCTGAGGAAACCCCGGACCTCGGTAGCGGCGTCGCCCCGGCGCCACAACCCAAACCAGCCCCTGCCACCCTGGCCGCCGCGCCGCCCGGTAGCTCCGCACCTGCGGAATTCGCCGACAACAAGCCATCGGTCACCGCTGCTGTTCCGGCGAGCGAGCCCGTCGCCGAGCCGGCGCTGGTGATCGATCCGGCGCCCACAGCAGCGGTTGCGCCGGAGCCCGACATTGCGGCCATCGAGCCCCAGGCCGAACCCGAGCCGCTGCCGCCCCTGGCGACCGTGGTTCCCCGGGAAGAGTCCGCCTCAGTCGAAATTCTGGCCCCATCCGCCCTGCAGCCGACCACTCTGCCACCAGCCGAGGCAGGCGCCGATGAGCCGTCGACGATCACCCTCCCGACGCCCGATGCGCCCGCGTTGCTTGCCCAGTTCGACGTTCGCGCGTCGGAACCGGCTCAATCTCCGGGTCAGCCCGTCACCATCCTCCGCCTGCTGCCTTTCGGCGATCCGGATGAGGGTCGCTACAACGTTGGCAAGGCCATCATCCGCCATGGCGATTCGCTCTGGAGCATCGCCCGCCGCTACTACGGCCACGGCATCCACTACCGCACCATCTTTCACGCCAATCGCGAGCTGATCCGCCGCCCCTCGCGGATCTTCCCCGGCCAGATCTTCGATCTGCCACTGGTCACCGACGACTGACCATTCCCTGACAGGGTACTGCCGCAAATCCCGTTCAACTGCCCAGTCAGGCAGGTGGTTTCGCCTTGCCTTGGCGAGGCCGATCTTTTATCGCTGAATAACGATGAACCCGATGCATGACGACGACATCGCCAATGTGATGCGGGCCCTCGGACACCCCGTCCGGCTCAACATCCTGCGCATCCTCGCCGCCCAGCGTGCGGGCGATTGCTGCTGCACCGATGTCACGCAGAACCTGTCGCTGGCCCAATCCACCGTCAGCCAGCACATCAAGGTGCTGCTCGACGCCGGTCTGGTCGAGCGCCACCCCAAGGGCACGCGCAACTGCTACTCGCTGCGCGCCGATCGCCTCGCCGATTTCGGCATCGCCTGCACCGGCTTGTTCACCGGCCTAACCGATCACCCGGTCAAAGAGCTCGCCTGATGTCATCCGCCGATGAGGCAACCAAGCGCCCCACCGTTAGCGCGGAGGAGGGTGGCCTGCTTGCCACTGTACGAAACCTCTGGGGCTACATGTGGCCCGAGGGCCGTCCCGACCTGAAGTGGCGCGTCATTCTTGCCATCGGCGCCCTGCTGGTGTCGAAGGTCGCGACCACGCTGATCCCCTTCGTTTACAAGTGGATCATCGACAGTCTCGATGGCACCACACCCGACACGGCGCTGGTCATGGGCGTCGCCATCCCGATCGTGCTGGTCGTCGCCTTCGGCGTCGGCAACATCATCGATGCCGGCTTCCAGCAGCTGCGCGACGTGCTGTTCGCTTCGGTCGGCCAGCACGCCGTGCGCAAGCTGGCGCTCCAGACTTTCGAGCACCTGCACAGATTGTCGCTGCGCTTCCATCTCGCCCGCCGCACCGGCGGCTTGAGCCGGGTCATCGAGCGCGGCACCAAGGGCATCGAGACCATCGTGCGCTTCACGATGCTCAACACCGCCCCGACGCTGGTCGAGTTCGTCATCACCGGCGTCATCTTCATCGTCATGTTCGGCGTCAGCTATCTGAGCGTGCTGGTCGTCACCGTCTGGCTCTACCTGTGGTTCACCATCAAGGCCTCGAACTGGCGCATCGCCATTCGCCGCGACATGAACGACAGCGACACCGACGCCAACGGCAAGGCCATCGACAGCCTGCTCAACTTCGAGACGGTGAAGTACTTCGCCAACGAGAAGATGGAGGCCCAGCGCTTCGATGCCTCGATGGAAAAGTACGAGCGCTCCGCGGTCCGCATCTGGACCTCGCTCGGCTTCCTCAATTTCGGCCAGGCGCTGATCTTTTATGCCGGCACGGTGATCATCCTGATCATGGCGGTGCTCGGGGTGATGAACCGCACGCTGACGCTGGGCGATTTCGTGCTGCTCAACACCTTCCTGATGCAGATCTACCGGCCGCTCAACTTCATCGGCTTCGTCTATCGCGAAATCCGCCAGGGCCTCACCGACATCGAAGAGATGTTCAAGCTGCTCGATCGCGCGCCCGAGATTCAGGACAAGCCGGACGCCAAGCCGCTCAATGTCACCGGTCCGGTGGTGAAGTTCGACGACGTAAAATTCCACTACGACGCCGATCGCCCGATCCTGAAGGGCATCAGCTTCGAAGTGCCCGCCGGCAAGACCATCGCGGTGGTCGGGCCATCGGGCGCCGGCAAATCCACCATCTCGCGGCTGCTTTATCGCTTCTACGATGTCATCGAGGGCAAGATCACCATCGATGGTCAGGACCTGCGCGACGTCACGCAGGAGAGTCTGCGCGCCGCCATCGGCATGGTCCCGCAGGATACCGTGCTGTTCAACGACACCATCGCCTACAACATCTGCTACGGCCGTCCCGACGCGACCGAAGCCGAGGTGCGAAAGGCGGCGGAGCTGGCGCAGATCGGCCATTTCATCGAGAGCCTGCCCAAGGGCTATGACACCCCCGTCGGCGAACGCGGCCTGAAGCTTTCGGGTGGCGAAAAGCAGCGCGTCGCCATCGCCCGTACCATTCTGAAGGGCCCGCCGATCCTCATCCTCGACGAGGCCACCTCGGCGCTGGACAGCAAGACCGAGGAAGACATCAAATCCGCCCTCGACGTGGTCTCGGCCAACCGCACCACGCTGGTCATCGCCCACCGGCTCTCGACCGTCGTCAATGCCGACGAGATCATCGTGCTGCGCGACGGCCAGATCGCCGAGCGCGGCACCCATCATCGCCTGCTGGTCAAGCAGGGGCTCTACGCCCAGATGTGGAACCGCCAGCGCGAAGCCAGCGAGGCCGAAGAACGCATGCAGCGCGTCGCCAACGACCCGGAAGGCTTCGTCAAGCGCGGCCTGCCTGCGGCGGAGTAGGAGAGTGGCGCTAGAGGTTCGCAAGGCAGCCGATAGCGAGCGCCCCATCATCGAGCGGCTAATGCAGCTTTATCTCTACGATATGGCGTCGGAGCATCCCTGGCCGCTCGAGCCCGATGGCCGCTACACCTACGATTTCCTAGATCGCTTCTGGCAGCATCCGTATTTGCTCTACGCGAACGGAGAGCTTGCCGGCTTTGTTCTCGTCATCCGGGGTTGCCCGATCACCGGACGCGCCGATTGCTGGTTCATGGCCGAGTTCTTCGTGCTCCGCCCCTATCGTCGACAAGGCCTCGGCGCTGAGGCTACCAGGCAGTTGTTCGTCCGGCATTCCGGCCCGTGGCACGTGGCGGTTCTGCAGTCGAACTGGACGGCGCTGGCGTTCTGGGGCAGGGCGCTGTCCGCCTACGAGCCTGCCGTCGCGCCGACGGCGTTCGACGGCGACAATTGGCTGGTGCACGCGTTCCGGTAGCGCCCGATCCATCGAGGCTGCGGCCACCCCCACCCTTGATCCTCCCCACAAGGGGGAAGGAGACGACAACCTCCACATCGCGGCACCGGCATTCTCCCTCCCCCTTGTGGGGAGGGTAGCGAAGCAGGTTCGGGCGAAGCCGGCACCGTCGCGTACCTGGGTGGGGTAGGCCCTACGCTCCGGCGCAAATGCAACCCGCCCCTTGACCAATTCGTTGCGTCCCACCATCACAGCGTCGGCCAATGACCTCAGCATCCTCCCGCAACGCCTCGCTCGACGCCCTGCGCGTCCTCAGCCTGTTCGGCATCGTGACATTGCATGTCGCCGGTGGCGGCTTTGCCGACAACAAGCCCTTCGGCTTCGTGGTCGACGAACTGAGCCGCTTCGCCGTGCCGGTGTTTTTCCTGATGTCGGCCTACTTCTGGAAGGATGCCGACCTTGCCGCCCCGCTGCGGCTGGCCGGCAAGGTGGCGCGTCGGGTGATGCCGGCCTTCGCCATCATCCTCGCCCTCACCATCGCGCTGCGCCTGCTCGAGGGGGGCCGCCTTGGCTTCGAGCCAACGCCCGCTGGTCTGCTTCTGCTGTTGTGGTCCGGCGGGCCGGCTTTCCACCTGTGGTTCCTGCCTGCCCTGGTGCTCGGCAGCGCCGTCGTCGCGACGCTGATGAAGTTCACCGGCCTGCGCTGGACCCTGGCCATTGCGCTCGGGCTCTACCTTATCGGCACCATCATCGGCGCTTACTCACGACCGTTGTTCGGTCACGGCTTCCCATTCTGGATGGATCGCAACGGGCTGTTCTTCGCCCCGGTCTTCCTCGTCGCCGGCATCTTGCTGCGCCGCCACCGCGCCGCGCTCGTCGGCTGGCCGATCCCGGCCATCATCGCAGCTTTGGTCGCCTTCGCAGTCCTCCATCTCGCCGAAGGCTATTTCGTCGTCGGCCGCTACGCCCTCGGCCACGACTACTCGCTCGCGACCCTCGGTTACGCCCTCTCGGTCGCCGGCCTGTTCATGCGCATCGAGCTGACGAACCCCCTCTGGTCGACCCTTGGCCAGGCCACCTTCGGCGCCTACCTGATCCACCTGCTGGTCCTAAAGGTCCTCGCTGGCAATCTCGGCTTCGGCCGCCACTCCCTGCTGATGATCGCCCTCGGCTTCAGCGTCAGCCTCGGTCTGGCCGTTGCCTGGAGGGCAGGGCGGGCGGCGCTCGCTCGGTACCGCGCTACCGCTTAGCCTACAGCCCAAACGAAAAGGCCCGGATCGCTCCGGGCCTTCTCAATTCTTGTCGTGTTGTTCGGCTTATTCGGCAGCCTGGCGGCTGACCACCGTGACGCCGTCCTGCTCGGTTTCGACGAGGCCCGAACCTTCGGTCTTGATGAACCGCTTCGAGCTGTCGATGTCGGCCGGGATCTCGACCGTCTCGCCTTCCGGCGTGACGGCGGTGTGCTTGCGCCCACCGAAGATCGCCCGGAACGGCCAGGCGATGGCGTTGCCGATCGCTCCGAACACCGCACCGAATAGCCGGCCGATCCAGCCCTGGCGGATGACGCTCGGCGCGGTGATCATCACCGGCACCATCACCAGGGTGAGGGCGGTCGAGACGAACAGGCCCGAAACCAGGGCTGCCGACAGGTGGGTGAACCACGAACCGGCAAGGCCGCCCCAGACGATCTCGCGCCGGATGAAGTCGAACTCGACGTTCACCGCCATCGGGATCACGCCAAGCGCCGTCACCGTAGCGGTGAGCAGCACCGGCCGCACGCGCTGGGCAGCAGTGATCAGCATCGCCTTGGTCGGCTCCACTCCATCACCACGGTTGTAGTGGTTGTAGGTGTCGATCAGCACGATACCGTTCTTCACCACGATGCCTGCCAACGCCACGATGCCGAGGCCGGTCATGATCGCCGAGAAGCTCATCCCGGTGATGGTCATGCCCAGCATCACGCCGGCGAGCGACATGACCACGGTCGAGAGCGTCACCAGCACCTGGTAGAAGCTGTTGTACTCGAGCAGCAGCACCAGGAAGATGATGAACAGCGCGGCTGCCAGTGCCTGCATGATGAAGGCATTGGTATCGCCGATCTGCTCGTCGGCACCGCCGAAGGCGATCTTGGTCGTCGCCGGGATGTCCTGCGTCGCCACCCATTCCTTGAGCTGGGCGATTTTGGCATCTGCCGCCACGCCCGGTGCAAGGTTCGCCGCCACGCCCATGACGTAGACGCCGTTCTTGCGGCTGATATTGGCGACCTTCGGCACAGCTTCGCGCTTGATGAAGTTCGACACCGGCACCAGACCCTGGGCCGTGACGATCCGCAGCGAGTCGAGGCTGTCGAAGCTGCGCTCATCGAGCGGCAGGCGGACGCGGATATCCAGTTCGTCATCGGCGTCATCCGGCCGGTACGAGCCGAGCTTCACACCCGAGGTGACTAGCTGCACATAGGGCGAAAGTTCACGCACGCCGATGCCGTACTTGGCCGCGGCCACGCGGTCGATCGTCACTTCCCAGTCGATGCCGGGCGAGGGACGGCCGTCTTCCACGTCGATGGTGTCGCCGAGCTGGTTCTCCACATAGTTGCGCAGCTTGGTGACCACCGGCGTCAAGTCGGAGTAAACCGTGCTTTCGACCGTCAGGTTGATCGCCTTGCCGGCCGGCGGGCCGTTTTCCTGCGCCGCGATCTGCACTTCGAGGCCCGAGATATCCTTCACCCGGTCACGGATGTTCTGGAAGATCTCGGTGGCTTTGACGCGCTCGTTCCACGGCTGCAGCTGCAGGTTGAACTGCCCGATGGTGTCCGGCGGACCGCCGCTCGAGAAGCCGTCGCCACCACCACCCGAGAAGGTCATGATCGAGTCCTGCACGCCCTGCACCTGCAGGATCTGCGTCTCCACCTCGGCCAGCATGTCGCGGATCTCGACCGGCGAATAGTTGCCGCGGGCGATCACATTGACCGTGCCGAACTCGGCCTCGGAAGCGGGGAAAGCTTCCATGCCGGTCGGGTTGGCGATGTAGGCGTAGAACATGAAGCCGACGACGGTGAAGCCCGCCAGCAGCGACAGGATCGGATGCCGGATCAGGTGCTGCAGCGTGCGCACATAGACGCCCGTCGGCCCCTTCACCTTCTTCACGTCGAACTTGTCCGGGTACATGACGACATCAGCGGCTTCCTTGGCCTTGGGGTCGACATGGCTCGAGGCGATGATCGCGCCGATCACCGGCATGAACACCAGCGCCGAGAGCAGCGAGGCGCACATCACCACGATCACGATGATCGGCAGGTAGCTCATGAACTTGCCGATGATGCCCGGCCAGAACAGCAGCGGCACGAACGCGCCCAGCGTCGTGAAAGTGGCCGAAACCACCGGCACGAACATCTTGCGCGCCGCGAGGATGAATGCCTCCTTCTTTGAGACACCCTCCTGCAGCTTTCGTTCGGCGTACTCCACCACTACGATTGGATCGTCGACGAGCACGCCCACCGCCAGCACCAGGCCGAACATGATCATCATGTTGATGGTCATGCCGAGCATCTGCACGATGAGGAACGCGATCATGAACGAGATCGGGATCGACGTACCGATCATCAGGGCAGGGCGGACACCCAGCGTCGCGACGCAGGTGACCATCACCAGCGCCACAGCAGTCAGCACCGCGGCTTCGAGCGAACGGAACAGGTTCTTGGTGGTGTCGGCCTGATCGATCAGGAAGCTATGCTGGATACCGGCCGGCCAGTCCTTGACGAACTCGGTGGTAACGGCGCGCACCTGATCGGAAACATCGATGACGTTGGTCCCGAGCTCCTTGATCACCCCCAGGGTGATCGCCGGCTGTCCGTTGACGTGGGCGTACTGGGTGGCGTCCTGGAATGTGCGGGTGATCGTCGCCACGTCGCCGAAGGTGACGACATTGTCGCCATCGGCCTTGATCGGCAGCGAGTAGACATCCTGCGCATTGGTGATGAGGCCGGGCACTTCGACGTTGAACGAACCGCGGCCGGTGTCGAGCGTACCGCCGGGCACCACCATGTTATTCTTGGCCAGTGCATCCAGCAGTTCGCCGGCCGTGAGGTTATAGGCCTCGAGGCGGCTCATATCGATGGTCACCGCCAGCATCTCGTCGCGCGACCCGGAAATGGTCACGCTCTGCACGGTCGGGATTTCTTCGAGCCGGTCCTGCAGATCCTTGGCGCTCTGCACCAGGGCCCGCTCCGGCACGTTGCCGTAGAGCGCCACCGAGATCGAAGGCTGGTTGGTGAACGAGATCTCCGTCACCGACGGCTCCGTCGCGTCCTCGGGAAGTTCCGAGGCGACGCCGTCGAGCTTGGCGCGGATGTCCGCCAGCGCCTTGTCGCTATTGGCGTTCACGTCGAACTCGAGGAACACCGAGGCATGACCGGTCGTTGCGGTCGAGGTGTAATTCTTGAGTCCGTCGATGTCCTTGACGCGATCCTCGATCGGCTTGGCCAGCAGCCGCTCCGCGTCACGCGGAGAGACGCCGGTCTGACTGGTCGAGACGTAGAAATACGGGATGTCGATGGCCGGGAAGCTCTCCTTGGGCAACGACATGTACGCGCTGAAACCGGCGAACAGCAGCAAAGCCATCACCGTCAACACGACCCGCGGCATGCGCAGGACGCGTTCGAGGAAATTCATCATGAGTGCACCCCTTCAGCGGCGGTCTCGGCCTCAACCGATTCCGGCTTGCCCGTAACGTTGGTCGCGTTGACCTTCTGACCCGGCACGACATACTCCTGACCCATCGTGATCACATCGACCGTCGGGGGCAGGCCCGTGACCCAGACGCCCTCGCGGGAGTCCGAGATGATCGTCACGGGGTAGAACTCAACGACGCCGTCCTTGACCGAGCGGATACCGAGCGTGCCCTCGTCATTCAGCGTCAGCACCGACTGCGGCAGCAGGTGCGCCGGCACCGTGCCCATGGTGACCGTGGCCGTCGCCGTCACGCCCGACAGCACCTTGCCGTCGGCGTTCGGGATCTCGATCTCGACCGGGAACGACCGCGTGGCTTCGTCGGCGAGCGAGGCGATGTAGCTCACCTTGCCCTCGACCTTCTGGCCAGTCACCGTCTCGACGCTTGCCGCCAGCCCCAGCTCGGCACGCGCGATGCGGGCCTCCGGCACATTGGCGACGAACAGCATCGGGTCGAGTTCGACCACCGTGGCGCACGGCTGGCCGGGGCTCAGCACGCTGCCCACCGTCGCCACCGGATCCTGCACGATACCGGCGACCTTGGTGGTCACCTTTGCGCGGTCGAATTCCTGCTTGGCCTGATCGAACGCCGTCTGTGCCTGCCGCAGGGCGGCCTCCGCGACGATGCCCGTATTGTTGGCGGCGAGACCCTTGTCGCGCAGCGCCTTGTTGGAGTCGTAGGCATTCTGCGCCTGCGCCAGCGCGGCCTCTGCCTGCGCCACCGCGGCTGCCCGCGTACCCTCTTCAAGCGTGCAGATAATGTCGCCGGCCTTCACCGCCTGGCCCTTGGTGACGTTCACCGCTGTCACCACGCCCGAAGTCTCGGGGGTGATGCTGGTCACGGTCTTGGCCTTGGTGCGGCCGCGCAGCGGCACTTCCACCGGCATGGCCTGCATCGCGTAGGTTTCGGTACGCACCGACTGGGCCGGCGCCGAAGCGCCGCTGCTCTCGGCGACGCGCTCGGCAATCGTCAGCGCCGGATCGACCGCCCCCTCGGCGACGTGATGCGTCGTCTCGGCGCCCTCGGCGTCCTTGCTGAAGAACGAGACAATCGGCTTTTCGCCGTTACCGGGGCCATTGCCGCCGGCCACGAAAACGCCGCTGCCGAGCCACAAGGCCCCGGCAATGACAATGGCGCCGGCAACGCCGTAAGAAACGATCGCACGCATTCTGATACCCTCTATTCCGCAGCTGCAGCGTCGTCCCTATCGGGACGGGCCAGCGCTATCAGTTCATCCCCGTGCGCCTCGATGTAGTCACGAGCCGCTTGCATACAAGTCCGCCCGTAATCGATGACCCAGGCGTCTCCGGGGTGGTTGTGTTGTTGTTTGAGCCGGTCGAAGTCGGCGAGCGTCGCGTCGATCTCGACGATTCGTTCGTTCAGCCGCTGCTCGACCAGCGATTGCGGGAGTTCCGAGGCGAAGCGCAGGAACAGCAGAAACTCGCTGCGGAACTCGTCTTCGCCAAGCTTCTCGAACATCGACTGAATGAACGCAGCGCGGCCGGCCGGTGTGATCGAATAGATCTTCTTGGCGGGCTTGCCGTCCTGCTGTTCAACGCGCGCCGTGACCAGCTTTTCCTGTTCGAGGCGCGCAAGCGACGGATAGATCGCCCCATAGCTGGCGTCGATGAAATACGAATACTCCCCTTCAACGGAGAGCTTTCGGATCTCATATCCAGTCGCGTCGCCATCATAGAGGATGGCAAGGCAGATGGTTCTGACGTTCATTGGCTTCCTATCCGGCTGGTATATAACGGACCAGCATATGCCGGGCCTATATATGGAGCCGGAAAAAAGCGCAACAAGGGCTGGAAGAGGGGCTGCCATGCATTTTCTTCATGGCCAACCGTTTGAATACTAACGGTTTCCGTCAGGCGCCGGTAAGCCGCAGCATCTCGGCAAGGGCCCGCAAGGCCAGTTTCTGGCTGGCTGCGGCCACGAACCAGGCATTGAGGAACTTGTCGTCCCGGTGTCCGCAGGTGAGCGGCAACCCGTCCATTCCCAGTACCACACCACCCGCAGCTTGCAGCACTGCCTGCCCCGCCGCGGTGTCCCATTCCGAAGTTGGGGTAAATCGCGGGTAAAGCTGTGCGGCGCCTTTGGCCAGCAGGCAGAACTTCAGCGACGAGCCGACCGAGACGTCCTCAGCCACCTCGAGTGTGTCGCAGAGTTCGGCCAGCGCGGCATGTCCGTGTGAGCGGCTGGCGACAATGCGCAGCGGATGCTCGGCCTCGGCCACCTGCAGCGGCTCGACGCCCTCGACACTGCCGCCGACGACGCGCCCGGCAAACGCCCCGTCCGGCCCGCCCCAGTAAATCTCGCCCGTTGCCGGCGCCAGCACCACGCCGCTCACCGGATGCCCATCCTCGCAATAGGCGATGTTCACGGTGAACTCGCCGTTGCGCTTCAAGAACTCCTTGGTGCCGTCGAGTGGGTCGACCACGAAGTAGCGCGCCCCCAGCTCGGGGATCCGTCCCGCCGCCACGCTCTCCTCGGCCAGCACCGGCAGGCCGGTCTCAGCGAGAGCCTCGAGGATGATCGTCTCGGCCCGCTGGTCAGCCTCCGTCACCGGCGAGCCGTCGGCTTTCTCCATTGCCACCACCGGGCGTCGGTAGACCTCGAGGATCACTTCGGCTGCCGCGATCGCGGCACGGTTCATCAGTTCGGCAAGTGGCATGCTCATTGGATTTCGACATCCAGGCCGAGGTCCAGCGGCCTGGCGCCCATGGTGATCTGGCTCGATGAGATGTAGTCGACCCCGGTCTCGGCGATGCCGCGCACCCGCTCCAGCGTCACCCCGCCCGAAGCCTCGAGCCGCGCCCGTCCGTCGCTCAGCTTCACCGCCGCCCGCAGCGGCTGGTTATCCATGTTGTCGAGCATGACGATCGTCGCGCCGGCCTCCAGCACCTCTGCCAATTCGTCGAGGCTGGTCACCTCGATCTCGATCGCCACCAGATGCCCCGCGGCTGCTCGCGCCGCCCGATAGGCCTTGCCGGCCCCGCCCGCCACCGCGATGTGGTTATCCTTGATCAGGATGGCGTCGCTCAATGCGTAACGGTGGTTCGCGCCGCCGCCGCAACGCACCGCATATTTCTCGAATGCCCGGAGCCCCGGCGTGGTCTTGCGCGTATCGCAGATGCGCGCCCCGGTCCCGGCCACTGCTTCTACAAACTTATGCGTATGTGCGGCGATGCCGCTGAGATGATTCAGGAAATTGAGCGCCGTGCGCTCACCGGCCAGCAACTGCCGTGCATCGCCCGATACGACCGCAACGATGTCGCCTTTGCTCACCGCGGCCCCGTCGGCCAGCTGGGGATCGAACGACACCGCGCCACCCAGCTGCCGGAACACCTCGAGCGCCACCGGCAACCCGGCGATGACCCCGGCCTCACGCGCCGAAAGAGTTGCCGTGGCCACGGCGCCCGCCGGGATCGTCGCCAGTGAAGTGAGATCGCCTGCAAGTCCAAGGTCTTCAGAAAGGGCGCGACGGACCGCATCCTCGACGAGGGCAGGGGGCAGGGCGCCGATAAGGGTGTCGCGCATGTCTGGGCTCTGGTGCTGGCGGCGAGCGGTTTACGCGACCGAGCCATCCCGCGCAATGCCGCCACGTCCCCGCGACCAATATCTCCGTGTCCGGAACAAATGGCGCTCGCACTCGTTGGGTCCCCTGCGCCAGTTCAGGGCGGGTTGGCTGTTGCATCACAAGAAGAATGGAGAAAACAATGCAGCTCAAGCGCTTATTGCTTACCACCACGAGCCTTTGCATGCTCTCGCTACTCCCCCTCACTGCCCTGGGGCAGGATGCGGGGCTGACAGCGGCCTACAATGCCTATGTCGAGGCCCAGAGCGGGGATGATGCCGACGCCAAGGCTGCGGCCGAAGCAGCCTTCCTTGCCGAATGCCAACGCATCGGCGCACCCGACCTGCAACAATGTATCGCCATCGCCACAGGCGCCGCCACAGTCGAGCAGCCTGCGCCGCCCGCCGAAGAAGCCGCGCCACCGGCTGAAGAGCCCGCGCCGCCAGCCGAGGAGCCAGCGGCTCCTGCTGAAGAACCGGCACCTCCCCCGGCTGAGGAACCGGCCGCTCCCGCTGAACAGCCTGCTCCAGCAGAGCCGGCCCCGGCTGCTGAACAACCCGCCGAGCCGCCTGCTGCCGAACAGCCCGCCGCTCCCGCGGAGCAGCCTGCCGCTCCCGTGGAGCAGCCTGCAGCTCCCGCTGAACAGTCGCCGGCCAGCGATCCGGCGCTGATCGCCGCGTTCGAGGCCTACGTCTCCGCCGGTTCCGGCGGTGATGCCAACGCCAAGGCTACCGCCGAGGCCGCCTTCCTCGCCGAATGCAACCGTCTCGGCATCCAGTCACTCGACGAGTGCCTGGCGCTGATGGGCGGTGCGCCGGCTCCGGTCGCACCTGCCGAACCCGCAACGCCCGCCGAACCGGCCCAGCCGGGCGAGGCTCCGGCGACCGACCAGTCCGGTCAGCCGCTCGAAGTGGTCCCCGATCAGGAGACGCCTGACGCCCCGGCCGCCCCGGTGCTCGACAGCGCCAAGGATGCTGCGGAGGCCGGCGCCGAACAGCCCGCTCCTGCCCAGCCGCCTGCCGCCGAAGCTCCGCCGCCAGCCACCGATGCCGAGGCCCAGACCCAGGCACCGCCGCCGGCCGAGGAGGTTGAGGCGGCCGTTGCTACCGAGGGCAAGCGCGTCGACCAGCTCCCGGCCCCGGAAGCGCCGCCTGCCGCGCAGGAGGCCAAGAAGGATGGCGACCGGCTGATCATCAACATCGGCATCAACATCGACATCTTCACCCCGTACAAGGATCGCGACCGCATCGGCCGCGGCGACGAGGTCTATTATGAAGAGCTCGACAACGGCCGCTATCGCCAGACCGTCATCCGGTCGGATGGCACGCGTGTTGTGACCGTATGGAACCGCTATGGCGAAATCATCCGCCGCGTGAAGGTGCTGCCCGACGGCACTCGCATCATCCTGGTCTTCTCCCCCGACGACCGTCGGGACGACGACTGGCGCGATCCGGGCGACGAGCTGCCGCCGTTCTACCTGCCGATCCCGGTGGACGACTATGTGCTCTACAGCGAGCGCTCCGACGAGGCCGATATTGAGCGCTTCCTCAGCGAACCGCCGCTGGAAAAGGCCGCCCGCGTCTACACCGTCGATGAAGTGAAGCGTTCGGCCCGTATCCGCGACACCGTCCGCCGCGTCGAGATCGGTGACCTGACCTTCGAGACCGGCTCGGCCCAGCTCGGCCGCGATCAGGTCGGCTCGCTCGGCAAGGTGGCCGAAGCGATGAAGAAGATCCTTGCCCGCAACCCGGGCGAGACCTTCCTCATCGAGGGTCACACCGACGCGGTCGGCTCGGACGAATCCAACCTCGTCCTCTCCGACGAGCGCGCCGGTACCATCGCCGACCTGTTGACCGAGTTCTACGACATCCCGCCGGAGAACCTCACCACGCAGGGCTATGGCGAGCGCTACCTCAAGGTCGAGACCGACGGCGCCGAACGGGCCAACCGCCGTGCCACCGTCCGCCGCATCACCTCCCTGGTGTCAGGCGGCCAGAGCTGACCGAAGCACCTACGGTGAAAGTATGGAACCCGCGCTCCGGCGCGGGTTCTTCTTTTGAGCGAGGCGGTAGAGAGGCAGGCTCTCGGTGTCCGCCATAGACAAGCCACGCTCCTAAGTCTAATTGAACGTCGTTCAGTTCTGGAGTTGCCCATGGCCCGCCGTGCCGACCATTCGAAGGAGGAGCTTGCGAGCCTCGTCGTCAACACCGCCGAGGAACTGATCGCCGAGGAGGGGATCGACGCGTTCTCGGCCCGCTCGCTGAGCCGCGCCATCGGCTACACCGCCGGCACGCTCTACCATCACTTCAAGGATCTCGACGACATCGTCACCCAGGTGAACACCCGCACCCTGGTGGGCCTTGCCCGCGCCTTCGCTGATGGGACGCCCTCCGACGATCCGCGGCAGATGCTGCACAACTACGCCGATGCCTTCCTCGGCTACATCACGTTGAAGCGAAATCTCTGGAATGCGCTGTTCGAGTTCCGCCGCAAGCCCGACCAGCCGGTGCCGCCCTGGTATGTCGAGGCCATTGCCTCGCTGATCCGCATCATCGCCCAGTGCTTTGCCGATATCCGCCCCGACCTCGACGACAAAGCCGCCCACCAGTCCGGCCAACTGGTCTTCGCCTCGATCCACTCCGTCGTCTCGCTCGACAGTTCGGGCCGCCTCAACCTGATCATGGACCGCGACATCGGCAAGGTCGTGCACGAGCTCGTCGACATGCACATCCTCGCCTACACCCACCGCACGAAGTAGGCAGGTCTCCGCCAATGCCAGCGTCACCTCGGCGAAGGCCCAGGTGCCGGGCCTATCGGCGAACTTGCCACCAGACAGCGCCCCAAACTCGTGTCATCCCTGCGAAAGCAGGGATCCAACTCACCACCTGCACCAGCTGATGGATGGGTCCCAGTTTTCGCTGGGATGACAGCCGGTGGGTGGGCGCGACCATAACTTAGCGCATACGGGCGAAGGCCGGAAAACCCACTCCGCCATCCCCCTGTTTCTACACCAGAAGCCGCCGCAACCCATTGAATCCGTTTAGCCTCATCCTTCGTCTAAACACCGTTCAATTTACAACTTGAACGCCGTTTAAAATCCTGTATGTTGATCCTCGTGAACAGCGTTCAATTAAACGCCGACACCAACCGAAGGGAGACGTACTGCGATGTTGAACGTTCTGAAAACCCTGTTCCGGGGCGCCTCGGCCCGCGCCGAAGAGCAGCTCACCGACCATTTCGCCATCGACCTCATCGAACAGAAGATCCGTGAGTCCGAGGGGGCATTGTCGCTCGCCAAATCGACCCTCGCCGCCCTGATCATCCGTCAGCGCAACGAGACCCAGACGCTCAGCCGCCTCGAGACGCAGGTTGACGATCTCGAGACCCGGGCCCGTCAGGCGCTGGCCGCTGGCCGTGTGGATCTTGCCGCTGACGCCGCGACCGCCATAGCCAACCTCGAAAACGAGCGGGCCGTGCGCCGCGATACCCTCGATCAGCTCGCCAACCGTGTCGCCCGCACCCAGGCCTCGGTGGAGAAGGCGAACCGCCGCATCATCGACCTGCGCCAGGGCATGATCTCGGCCCGCGCCGCCGATGCTGAACGCAAGGCGCAGAAGTCGCTCAACCGCTCGATCGGCGCCACCAGTTCGATCCGCGAGGCGGAGGAGTTGATTGCCCGCGTCGTCAACGGCCCCGATCCCTTCGCCGAGAGCGAAGTGCTCGACGAGATCGACGCCGGCCTCGGCGAGAAGGGTATCCGCGACCGCCTCGGCGAGGCCGGCTTCGGCGACAAGACCAAGGTCCGCGCCGACGACGTGCTTGCCCGCCTCAAGTCCACCAGCCTCTAAGCCGCAACCGCAACCACACTCGAACCAAAGGGAACCACAGAAATGAACTCCGACAACAACCAGGTCTACATCCTGTTCAACGCTGCCGGCGTCGCCGCCGCGCTCTTTCTCCTCGCGCTGTCGCTCTGGCTCGCGCCGGTCGATATCTCGACCAAGGGGTATTGGGGCATGGGCATCGTGCTGCTGATGGGAAGCCTCGTAAACCTCGTCAAGTATCGCACCGATGACCGCAACGCCCGGGACGTGGTGCGCCAGCTCGAGCAGGCCAAGAACGAGAAAATCCTCAAGGACTACGTCGGCAACCAGTGATCCCCAGGGTCATTGTAGTGATCCCAGTCACCGCCGATGAGAGAGCCCCGGGTCAGTGCCCGGGGCTTTTGTTTCGAGTGAGCACCAGGATCAACCCCACGCTCCATCTCCCCCTTAGCGGGGGAGAAAGCGAAAACTTGGGCCTAGCGCAGCTAGGTCCTTAGTTTTTTGCCAGAGAGGGGGTGCGGAGCCATCGTGCCTGAAGCCCCCACCAGCTTCACCCCAGTCGATACGGCACCACTTCGCGCCGATCGACATCGATCTCCAGCCGCGCATCCATCGGTGGCACCGAGCGCTGGATGCAGTTGGTCCGGGGGCAGATCCGGCAACTGATCCCGATCGGCTCGAAGCCGCGGCAGAGGTCAAGGTCCGCCGCATAAGTGAGCTTGCTCGCATGCGCCACCTCGCAGCCGAGCGCATAGGCATAGCGCCGCACCGGTCCGCGAAACCCGCCAGTATGCTTTTCTTCCGACCAGGCGAGACAGAGGTACCGATTGCCGTCCGGCGTCTCTGCCAGTTGCCGCGCGATCCGCCCATTATGCTCGCCGAATACCCGGTGCACGTTCCAGAGCGGGCACGCGCCGCCGAAGCGCGGGAACTGCAGTGGCGTTGCCGAGTGCCGCTTGGTGATCGTCCCCGCCGCGTCCACCCGCGCAAAAAAGAACGGCACGCCGCGCGCCCTGGGCCGCTGCATGGTCGAGAGCCGATGCCCGACCTGCTCCATCGACGCGCCGAACTCGAACGCCAGTTCCTCGACGTCGTAGCCAGTGCGATCCGCCGCCGCGAGGAACGCTCCATACGGCATCTGCAATGCCCCGGCGAAGTAGTTGGCCAGTCCCAGCCGGCAGATATCGGCTGCCTGCCGGGTCTTGAACTCCGCCCCGGTGACGATCTCATCGATCAGTTCCGCCTGTTCGATCAGCGCCAGCTGCACGCCAAGCTGGAAATACTGCGTCGCTGGCGCCAGCCTCCCGTTCAGCACGATGGTGCGCGAGGCCCGTTCGAACCGCCGCAACTGGTCCGGCGAGTTCGGCTCCTCGAACACTACCGAAACCCGATGGCGTGTTGTCAGGTAGTTCGCCAGTCGCTCGAGCCGTCCATGCAACGCCAGCCCGATCGTTCCGGCGAGGTTCTCCGCCGCGAGATCAAGTGGATCGACGTAATTGTTGGCGTAGTGGAAGAAGTCGCGGACTTCCTCGTAGCTGGTCTGCAGGCCGGGGCCGCCAACCATCGCCGCGTCCGCCCCCATCAGTCGCTCGTTCGCCTTGCGATAGGCCTCGTAGAGCCGCAGCATCGCCCGCGCCGTATCGGGCGCACTTGCCGCCACCGACTTGAGCTCGATCAGCCCTGGCGCCGCCTCGCCGAACAGCGGATCGGCCATCGCTTCACGCAGGTCGGCCAGCACCCGGTCGGCCCCTTCCGAGGTCAACTCCCCTAGGTCGAGCCCGAAATTCTCGGCCAGCGTCAGCATCAGCGAAGCCGTCAGCGGCCGCTGGTTGTTTTCGATCTGGTTGAGATACGACACCGAGATCTCGAGCCGCCGCGCCAGCTCGCGCTGCGTCAGCCCCGCCCTGGTGCGCGCCGCCCGCACCCGAGCTCCGGCGAAGATCTTACGGTCAGCCATTCGCAAGTTCGCAATTTCACAGTTTGCAACTTTGCAGAATTAGCAGGTCCGCACATTCCTGTCTCTCGTCGCTTCGTCGGACCGTGTAAGCTGGCGATGGCTTGGAGCGTTTTCAGGAAAAGCTGCAGACTTTTCCGGTTCGAAAGCGCGACCAACAAAGAAGACTTGGAGCATTCGCCGTTCGCCAGAACGGTGAATGATCAACGCTCAGGGGACTCCATGCAAAAGATCATCGCCGCGCTCGATCAGCGGCGCAATGAGGCCCGTCTCGGCGGCGGCCAGAAGCGCATCGATGCTCAGCACGGCAAGGGCAAACTCACCGCCCGTGAGCGCCTCGAGGTGCTGCTCGATCCCGGTTCCTTCGAGGAATACGACATGTTCGTCACCCACCGGGCGGTGGATTTCGGCATGGAGCAGAACATCATCCCGGGCGATGGCGTGGTTACCGGCTGGGGCACCATCAATGGGCGCCTCACTTACGTGTTCAGCCAGGATTTCACCGTCTTCGGCGGTTCCCTCTCCGAAACCCACGCCCAGAAAATCTGCAAGATCATGGATCTTGCCGTGCAGAACGGCGCGCCCGTCATCGGCCTCAACGATTCCGGCGGCGCCCGCATCCAAGAGGGTGTCGCGGCGCTGGGCGGCTATGCCGAGGTGTTCTGGCGCAACGTCCAGGCCTCGGGCGCCATCCCGCAGATCTCGGTGGTGATGGGCCCCACCGCCGGCGGCGCGGTCTATTCTCCCGCCATGACCGACTTCATCTACATGGTGAAGGACACCTCCTACATGTACGTCACCGGCCCGGACGTGGTGAAAACCGTCACTTCCGAGATCGTCACTCACGAGGAACTCGGCGGCGCCTCGACCCACACCAAGGTTTCGTCGGTCGCCGACGCCGCTTTCGACAATGACATCGAGACCCTGCTCGAAGTCCGCCGCCTGTTCGATTTCCTGCCGCTGAGCGCGGCCGACAAGCCGCCCGTGGTCGCCGTCAACGACACCATCGACCGTGCAGAGCCCAGCCTCGACACCCTGATCCCCGACAGCGCCAATAAGCCCTACGACATGCGCGAGGTGATCCTCAAAATCGCCGACGAGGGCGATTTCCTTGAGATCCAGAAGGACCATGCCGGCAATATCCTCGTAGGCTTCATCCGTCTCAACGGTGGGACGGTGGGCGTCATCGCCAACCAGCCGCTGGTTCTCGCCGGCTGTCTCGACATCAACTCGTCGAAGAAGGCGGCGCGGTTCATCCGCTTCTGCGACGCCTTCTCGATCCCCATCCTGACCCTGGTCGATGTCCCCGGCTTTCTCCCCGGCGTCGCCCAGGAATATGGCGGCATCATCAAGCACGGCGCCAAGCTCCTCTTCGCCTATGCCGAAGCCACTGTCCCCAAGGTCACCGTCATCACCCGCAAGGCCTATGGCGGCGCCTATGACGTGATGGCGAGTAAGCACATCCGCGCCGACGTCAACTACGCCTGGCCGACGGCCGAAATCGCCGTGATGGGCGCCAAGGGCGCGACGGAAATCCTCTACCGCTCCGAACTCAGCGACAAAGACAAGATCGCAAGACGCACCGCGGATTACGAGGCAAGGTTCGCCAACCCATTTGTCGCGGCGGAACGCGGCTTCATCGACGATGTGATCATGCCGCACGGCACCCGTCGGCGGGTAGCACGGGCGTTCGAAACGCTGAGGAACAAGAAGGCGGTGATCCCGCTGAAGAAGCACGGGAACATTCCGCTGTGAGGGGCTTGGTGCCAACCACCGGCCGCGCCCCCCACGCCTCCCTCCCCCGTTGCGGGGAGGGATCAAGGGTGGGGGGAGCCGCACACTCGACGGCGGAGGCAAGGCACCCATGAGCACCGAGCTCACCCAAAAGCTCCGCCGTAACCCTCCCGAACCCGAGCGCCGTATGTGGGCAATCCTCTTCCCGCTACGCAGCCAGGGTTACAACTTCCGCCGTCAGGCCCAGATCGGCGCCTACTATGCCGACTTCGCGTGCCGCCATCCGGCAATAGTGATCGAAGTCGATGGCGAAACGCACACGACCGACCTTGCCCAGACAAACGACGCGACACGCGACGACTATTTCGCTGGGCGCGGCTACCGCGTGCTGAGGTTCTGGAACAACGATGTTATGGAGAATGCAGAGGGTGTCTATCTGACCATCGCAGCGGCACTTGCCGAGATATCCAGCGTAGCTGCTCCCCCCACCCTTGATCCCTCCCCGCGACGGGGGAGGGAGTCGACTGCCAGCTCCGGCGCCAGGCAGTCGGATCCCGACAGGACCACCCCCTGAATGTTCTCCTCCCTCCTCATCGCCAATCGCGGCGAGATTGCCTGTCGCGTTATCCGCACCGCCAAGCGGATGGGCATCCGCACCATCGCCGTCTATTCCGACGCCGATCGTGATGCCGTTCACGTCAAGCTCGCCGACGAGGCCGTGCATATCGGTGGCTCTGCCGCCCGCGACTCTTATCTCTCGATCGAGAAGATCGTTGCGGCCTGCAAGCAGAGCGGCGCCGAAGCGGTACACCCCGGCTATGGCTTCCTCTCGGAGAATCCCGCCTTCGCTGCAGCCCTTGCGGCGGAGGGCATCATCTTCGTCGGCCCGCCGGTGAAAGCCATCGAGGCGATGGGCGACAAGATCACCAGTAAGAAGCTGGCCGCCGCGGCCGGCGTCTCCACCGTTCCCGGCCATATGGGCCTCATCGCCGATGCCGAGGAGGCCGTCACCATCTCGCGCTCCATCGGCTATCCGGTGATGATCAAGGCTTCTGCCGGCGGTGGTGGCAAGGGCATGCGCATTGCCCACAGCGATGCCGAAGCTCGCGAGGGTTTTGAGCGTTCGAAATCCGAGGCCGCGTCAAGCTTCGGCGACGATCGCATCTTCATCGAGAAATTCGTCACCGAGCCGCGCCACATCGAAATCCAGCTGATCGGCGATCAGCACGGCAATGTGCTGTGGCTCAACGAGCGCGAATGCTCGATCCAGCGCCGCAACCAGAAGGTGATCGAGGAGGCACCGTCGCCTTTCCTCGACGTCGCCACTCGCAAGGCCATGGGCGAGCAGTCCGTCGCCCTCGCCAAGGCGGTAGGCTACACCTCGGCCGGCACTGTCGAGTTCATCGTCGACAAGGATCGCAACTTCTACTTCCTCGAGATGAACACCCGGCTGCAGGTCGAGCACCCGGTCACCGAACTGATCACCGGCCTCGACTTGGTCGAGCTGATGTTCCTAGCCGCATCAGGCGAGAAGCTGCCGCTCACTCAGGCCGATATCGGCATCAATGGTTGGGCCATCGAGAGCCGCATCTACGCCGAGGACCCATTCCGCAACTTCCTGCCCTCCACCGGTCGGCTCACCCGCTATAGCCCACCAGTCGAGGAGGCCTCGCCCGAACTGGTGGTCCGCAACGATACCGGCGTTGCCGAAGGCGGCGAGATTTCCACCTTCTACGATCCGATGATCGCCAAGCTCTGCACCTGGGCCCCGACTCGCACCGAAGCGATCGACGCCATGGAAGTGGCGCTCGACGAGTTCGAGCTCGAAGGCGTCGGCAACAACATCCCGTTCCTCTCGGCTGTCATGGGGCAGGAGCGCTTCCGCTCCGGCCGCCTCACCACCGGCTACATCGCTGAGGAATTCCCCAACGGCTTCAGCGGTGTACCGCCGGACGCGGAATCTCTGACGCATCTGGCGGCGCTCGCCTGCTGCTCTGCCTTCGCGCTCGACAAGCGGCTCTACCCGACGACGCCTGAACCACGCGCCGTGATCATTGGCGCCGAGCGCTGGGACTTCTCGGTCCGCGCCGATGGTATCGAGTATTGGCTGACCGCGCCGGACGGCAAGAAGCTGCTGGTCGAAAGCGGCTGGAAGCCCGGCAACAGCCTCTGCATCGCCCGCGTCGATGGGCGCCTGCACCACGTCAAGCTCGATCGCGTCACCGGCGGCTTCCGCCTGCGCTGGCGCGGTGCCGATCTCGTCGCCAAGGTGTTGCTGCCGCACGTCGCCGACCTGATGCCGCTGATGCCGGTGAAGGTGCCGCCCGACCTTTCGAAGTTCCTGCTCTGCCCGATGCCCGGCCAGATCGTCCGCATCGACGTCGCCGAAGGCGATATCGTCGAAGACGGCCAGACCCTCGCCATTGTCGAGGCGATGAAGATGGAGAACGTGCTGAAGGCGGAAAAGCGCGCACGGATCAGCAAGGTGCGCGTGAAACCCGGCAGCGTTCTGGCGGTGGACGAGGTGATTTTGGAGTTCGAGGCGGTATGATCATGGTCCGGTGTGTGTGGCTCACCCCTCATCCGCCCTTCGGGCACCTTCTCCCACAACGGGAGAAGGCGATCACCTCAGGGGTCACAGTCGGGCCTTCTCCCTTGATGGGAGAAGGTGGCCGACAGGCCGGATGAGGGTGGGGCCCATGAACAACTCTCCCACCTTCGCCGACTGGTCGAAACTCGCCCAGAAAGACCTGCGCGACACCCCGGTGGAGTCGCTGAACCGCGACTACGGCGATCTCCCGATCAAGCCGGCTTACTTCCCGGAAGACGCTGCCGCCGATCCCGGCGTTCCCGGCGCTGCGCCGTTCACCCGCGGCGTTCGCGCCACCATGTATGCCAACCGCCCGTGGACCATCCGGCAATATGCCGGCTTCTCCACGGCGCGCGAGTCCAACGACTTCTATCGCAAGAACCTCGCCGCCGGCCAAAAGGGCCTGAGCGTCGCCTTCGACCTCGCCACCCATCGCGGCTATGACAGCGACCACCCAAGGGTCACCGGTGATGTTGGCAAAGCCGGCGTCGCCATCGACAGCGTCGAGGACATGAAGGTGCTGTTCGACGGAATCCCGCTCGATCAGATGAGCGTGTCGATGACCATGAACGGCGCGGTGCTGCCGGTGCTCGCGATGTTCATCGTCGCGGCAGAAGAGCAGGGGGTAAAACGAGCGCAGCTCGACGGGACCATTCAGAACGACATCCTCAAGGAGTTCATGGTCCGCAACACCTATATCTACCCGCCTGGGCCGAGCATGCGGATCGTCGGCGACATCATCGCCTATACCGCCGAGCATATGCCGAAGTTCAACTCGATCTCGATCTCGGGCTACCACATGCACGAGGCCGGGGCGACGGCGGTGCAGGAGCTGGCCTACACCATTGCCGACGGCATCGAGTATGTGCGCTCGGCGCAGGCGCGGGGTCTCGATATCGATGCCTTCGCGCCGCGGCTGAGCTTCTTTTTCGGCATCGGCATGAACTTTTTCCTCGAGGTGGCAAAGCTCCGTGCCGCCCGCACCCTTTGGCACAAGTTCATGACCCAACTGGGCGCCAAAGACGCAAAGTCATTGGTGCTGCGCACCCACTGCCAGACCTCCGGCGTGTCGCTGACCGAGCAGGACCCGCACAACAACATCGTCCGCACCACCATCGAGGCGCTCGCCGCCGTGCTCGGCGGCACCCAGAGCCTCCACACCAATTCCTTCGACGAAGCCATTGCGCTGCCGACGGAATTTTCAGCGCGCATCGCCCGTAACACCCAGTTGATTCTGCAGCACGAGAGCCGCGTCACCGACGTCGTCGACCCGCTCGGCGGTTCCTACTACATCGAAGCCCTCACCGCCGACCTGGTGGAGCGCGCCAGCGCCTTGATTGCCGAGGTGGAGGCTCAGGGCGGCATGACCGCCGCCGTCCAGGCCGGTACCCCGAAGCTGGAGATCGAGAAGGCCGCCGCCCTGCGCCAGGCCCGCGTCGATCGCGGCGAGGATGTCATCGTCGGCGTCAACCGCTACCGCCTCGAGAACGAAGCGCCGATCGCCATCCGCGAGATCGACAACAACAAGGTGCGCGACGAGCAGGTCGCCCGCCTCGCCGAAATCCGCCGCGCCCGCAACCCAGACGCCGTGGTCGCTACGCTGGCCTCACTGCAGAGTCAGGCGAGATCGAAAGGCAATCTGCTCGCGGCCAGCATCGCCGCCGCCCGCGCCCGCGCCACCCTGGGCGAGATTTCCGCTGCCCTCGAGCAGGTCTTCAACCGCCACTCGGCGATCACCCGCGTCATCTCCGGCGTTTATGCGGAAAGCTATGCCGCAGATCCACAGTACGCCCAGCTCACCAGCCGAATTGCAGCATTCAGAGACAAGGAGAAGCGCCCGCCGGCGCTGTTCATCGCCAAGATGGGGCAGGATGGGCATGATCGTGGCGCCAAGGTCATCGCCACCGCCTTCGCCGATCTCGGCTTCACCGTCCATATGGGCGACCTGTTCGAGACGGCCCCTGAGGTTGCCGACCACGTCGCCGAGCTGAAGGTGGATGCCGTCGGCGTCTCCTCCCTCGCCGCCGGCCACAAGACGCTGGTACCCGAGCTGATCGGCGAACTCCGGGGCAGGGGGCTCGGCGACGTCACCGTCATCGTCGGTGGCGTCATTCCCGAACAGGACTATGACTTCCTGCGTGAGGCTGGTGTGGCGGAGATCTTCGGCCCCGGCACCAACGTGCTGGAAGCCGCGTTCTCGGTGCTGAACCAGATCGAGGGAAGGCTGAGTAATCGATGATCGGCAGGCTCAACCATGTCGCCATCGCCGTCCCGGATCTCGCCGCCGCTGCCGCGAAATACCGCGACCTGCTTGGGGCTGATGTGCACCCCCCGCACGATCTGCCCGAGCACGGTGTTACCGTGGTTTTCGTCCAGCTCGAGAACACCAAGATCGAACTGATGACCCCTTTGGGCGAGAACTCGCCGGTCGCCAAGTTCCTCGCGAGTAATCCTTCGGGCGGCATGCATCACGTCTGCTACGAGGTGCCTGACATCGCCTCGTCTATCCGCACGCTGGTCGAAGCCGGCGCCCGTGTGCTCGGTGACGGCAAACCCAGGATCGGCGCCCACGGCCTGCCGGTGGTGTTCCTTCACCCCAAGGATTTCGACGGCACGCTGATCGAGCTCGAAGAGGTGAAGCCGGAGCTGCAGCCGGCGTAATCTGTCGCAGGCTCGCCTGCCTCAGCCGCCTCGAGTGGCGGCGGCCAGACTCGGCGCCGCCGCATCCTTTCGCGAAACCACCGGAGCCCCGGTCAATGGCCACGCCACGGCGATCTCCGGATCATCCCAGCGGATGCTGCGGTCGCTCGCCGCGTGCCAGAAATCGGTAGTCTTGTACAAGAACTCGGTCCCATGCTCGAGCGCCAGGAACCCGTGCGCGAACCCGGCTGGGATCCAGAGCTGCTTGCGGTTCGCCGCGCTGAGTTCCACCCACGCCCATTTGCCGAACGTGGGCGAACCCTCGCGAATATCCACGGCGACGTCGAACGCGGCGCCGGCGAGCACGCGCACCAGCTTGCCCTGGGCGTGCGGCGGCACCTGGTAGTGCAGCCCGCGCAGCACGCCCTTGTGGCTGATCGAGTGGTTGTCCTGCACGAAGTTGCCGTCGAAACCAGTCGCCTCGCGGAACCTGGCCTCGTTGAAGCTCTCGAAGAAGGCGCCGCGCTCGTCCTCGAATACGCGCGGCTCGAACACCATCAACCCATCGATGTCCAGTCGCTCGACGTCCATCAGCCTCGCCCTTCGCGCAGCAGCGCCATGAGATACATGCCGTAGCCGCTCTTTCTAAGTGGCTGGGCGAGCCGCGCCAGCGCTTCATCGTCGATCCAGCCGTTACGCCAGGCGATTTCCTCCGGGCAGGCGACCTTGAAACCCTGCCGCTTCTCCAGCGTCGCGATGAACTGCCCGGCCTCGAGCAGTGAGTCATGTGTACCGGTGTCGAGCCAGGCAAAGCCGCGGCCCATCCGCTGTACATTGAGGGTGCCACGCTCCAGATAGAGGCGGTTGAGGTCGGTGATCTCAAGCTCACCGCGCGCCGATGGTTTCAGGCTCCGCACCAGCTCGACCACTTCGGCGTCGTAGAAATAGAGCCCGGTCACGGCGTAGTTCGATTTGGGGAGCTCAGGCTTCTCCTCGATCGAGATCGCCGCACCGGCATGGTCGAACTCCACCACGCCATAACGCTCGGGGTCGTTCACGTGATAGGCGAACACCGTCGAGCCCTGCGCCTGCCGGTCGGCGACTTGCAGCAGTTTTGTCAGGTCATGGCCGAAGAAGATGTTGTCGCCGAGGATCAGCGCCGAGGGGCCGCCGCGGACGAAATCCGCGCCGAGGATGAACGCCTGCGCCAGCCCGTCCGGGCTCGGCTGCACCACGTAGCTCAGTTCCATCCCCCATTGCCGGCCGTCGCCGAGCAGGGTGCGGAACCGCGGCAGGTCCTCCGGCGTCGAGATCACCAGCACTTCGCGCATGCCGCCGCTCATCAGCGTCGACAGCGGATAGTAGATCATCGGCTTGTCGTAGACCGGCAGCAGCTGCTTGGAGACCGTCAGTGTCGCGGGGTGGAGGCGCGTCCCGGCGCCGCCGGCGAGAATGATGCCGCGGCGCGTCATCGGATGGTCTCCGGAAGCAGGGTGTCGAGCGTTCCCAGCACGTCGGCTTGCCAGTCGGGCAGCTCGATGCCGAGCGCGCTACGCAGCTTGTGCGTGGAAAGGCGCGAATTGTGCGGCCGCCTGGCCGGTGAGGGGAAGGCGCTGGACGATACCGGCAGCACTCGCTCCGGGCGCAGCTTAAGTGGTACGCCCCGCCGAACAGCTTCGCCGATGATGTAGCTTGCATAGCCGTGCCAGCTCGTCTCGCCTGCCGCGGCAAGGTGGTAGATGCCGCGGGCGAGCGGGCGGTCGTGGGCGATCTTCGCCACGGCGCGGGCCGTTACCTCGGCAATCAGCCGGGCGCTGGTCGGCGCCCCAACCTGGTCGTCGATCACCCTGAGCTCGTCACGGCTTTGCGCCAGCCCCAGAATTTTGGCGACGAAGTTGCTGCGACCCGGCGCGTGCACCCAGCTGGTCCGAAAGATCAGGTGCTTGCCGTCCGCCTTGCCGATCGCCTGCTCGCCGGCGCGTTTGCTTGCGCCATAGACGTTGAGCGGCGCCGTCGCATCATCCTCGGCATAGGGTCCTGGCTTCTCGCCATCGAACACGTAGTCGGTGGAGTAGTGGATCAGCCAGGCATCGCGTTCCGCCGCCGCGCGGGCCAGAGCAGCCGGCCCATCGGCATTCACCAGCTGCGCCAGCTCGGGTTCGCTCTCGGCCTGGTCGACGGCGGTGTAGGCGCCGGCATTGACGATCACGTCCGGCCGCTCGCGGTCGACTATCTTCGCCAGCCCTTCTGGATGTGCCAGGTCCGCGCCCTCGCGGCCGAACGCAACGACCATACCGAGCGGGGCCAGCAATTGCGTCAGCGCCGTGCCGACCTGGCCGTCGCGTCCCAGGATCAGCAGTCTCATCCGTACTGCCTCGCCACCCATTCGCGATAGGCGCCACTGGTCACGTCGGTAACCCAGGCTTCGTTGCCAAGGTACCAGTCGACGGTCTTCGCCAGGCCCTCCTCGAACACCACTGCGGGGCGCCACCCGAGCTCGCCGGCAAGCTTGGTGGGGTCTATGGCGTAGCGCCGGTCATGCCCCGGCCTGTCGGTCACATGGGTGATCTGCGCTGCGTAGCTCGCGCCATCGGGCCGCGGTCGCCTGGCATCGAGCAACGCGCAGATGGTTCGTACCACCTCGATATTGGTCTTCTGGTTGTCGCCGCCGATATTGTAGGTCTCGCCCGGCTTGCCGGCCTCGAGCACCCTGCGCAGTGCCGAGCAGTGGTCGCCGACATACAGCCAGTCGCGCACCTGCAGCCCATCGCCATAGAGCGGCAAAGCCTTTCCGTTCAATGCGTTATGGACGATTAGCGGAATCAGTTTCTCAGGAAATTGCAGCGGCCCGTAATTGTTCGAGCAGTTGGTAACGATCGTCGCGAGCCCATAGGTTTCGCGATAGGCCCGCACCAGGTGGTCGGATGAGGCCTTCGACGCCGCATAGGGACTGTTCGGCTTGTACGGGTTGGTCTCGGCGAACGGCGCCTCGTCGCGCGCCAGCGTGCCATAGACCTCGTCGGTCGAGACGTGGAGGAAGCGGAAATCCCGCCGCTTCGTCTCCTCGAGCCCGGTGACATAGGCCTTCACTGCCTCGAGCAGGTGCAGCGTCCCCATCACATTGGTCTCGAAGAACGGCGCAGGGCCGGAGATCGACCGGTCGACATGGCTCTCCGCGGCGAAATTAATGACGGCCCGCACGTCGTGTCCGCGCAGCAATCGGCCGACCAGGGCGCTGTCGCCGATCGAGCCGCGCACGAACTGGTGTCGGCTGTCGCCGGTGAGCGACGTGAGGTTGGCGAGGTTGCCGGCATAGGTCAGAGCGTCAAGCGTCACCACCGGCTCATCGTTGGCCGCCAGCCAATCGAGCACAAAGTTTGAGCCGATGAAGCCCGCGCCGCCAGTCACCAGGATCGTCATCGTTTGGTCGTCCCCTTTCGCTGGCGGACCTTAGCCGCAATGCCCATGATCTGCTACCGCGGTGCGCTGGGGAGATCGGGGCGGCAGTCGGGGATGCACACCTGGTGTCCGCATGCTAATCAGCCTCATCCTTGGAGGAGGAAACCATGCTCAAGGGGCTCGATCCCGTTCTGAATGCCGACGTGCTGCATGCGCTCAAGTCCATGGGCCACGGCGACGATTTGATCATCGCCGACATGAATTTTCCCTCGGATTCGATTGCCCGCCAGACCGTCTACGGCAAGCTGCTGAAGCTCGAGAATGTCACTGCCGGCCGTGCGGCCGAGGCGATTCTGTCGCTGATGCCGCTCGACAGCTTCGTGCCGCACCCGGCCTTGCGCATGGAGATCGTCGGCAAGCCCGACGAGGTGCCGCCGGTGCAGCTCGAAGTACAGGCGGCGATCGACAAGGCCGAGGGCAAGCCCTCGCCGATGGGCTCGATCGAGCGCTTTGCCTTCTACGAGGCAGCCAAGCACTCCTACGTGGTGATTCAGACCGGCGAGCGCCGCTTCTACGGCTGTTTCATCCTCAAAAAGGGTGTGCTGCCGCCCGAGGCCTAAAGCGCTTTCAGGAAAAGTTGCAGACTTTTCCGGTTCGAAAGCGTGACCAGCAAAACACCTGGAGCGCCCACCGAGCACGGCCGGGAGGCGCTCCTGCGGAAATTGTGCATTCACTGGTGAAAGCACGCACTACTCACTGATGAATGCAACCCCCACTTTGTGCGCTGCAGGGGCTCCGTGGTCTCGCCAACATGTTGACTTCTAACATGTTAGCTCCATACCATTCCTCAGCATCCCGCATATAAGGGAGCGCTCCCTGGGGAGGGACGTCGGCAGGGGTTGAGGGACTTGGGTTGCGCCGTGGCGCGGCCCGACCTGCACGTTCAGTTTCCCATCGAGCGCCGGCGCGGAGGCGACAACGCCGCTGGAAGCGGCGCTTTGAGGGAGAACAGACGTGAAACTCGAACTCTACAACCGGATTGCGGCCATCCAGGCCAGCCGCCGCAGCTTCATGAAGGGCGCGGCCGCGCTCGCCGCCGGCACTGCGCTCAGCAGCACCTTCGCCGGCCGCGCCTTTGCCCAGGACAGCGTGCGCGCCCAGATCCTGCAGATCCCCGGCGTCGGCAAGGGCTCGCCCACCGATGCCGACTGGCAGAAGGTCGGTGAACTCTGCCTCGCCGCCACCAAGGCCAACGTCGCCGAGGGCGAGTTTGCCGGCGTCGAGCTGACCTTCATGGGGCTCAACAACCAGAACCTGCATAACTTCCTGTTCCGCGGCTTCCTGAAGCCGTGGGAGGCCTATACCGGCGCCAAGATCAACTGGATCGATCTGGCCCAGGCCGACTACAATCCGCGCCTGCAGCAGTCGATCGCCACCGGCACCGTCGATTTCGACATCGTCGAGATGGGCGCGCCCTTCGAGGGCGACACCGCTGGCAAGGGCCTGCTCGACGAGATGCCCGACTGGGTCGCGACCCAGATCGAGGCGGACGATCTGGTGAACTATCTCAAGGCGCCGGTGGGCACCTGGGACGGCAAGACCTACCGCATCAACATCGACGGCGACTGCCACACCTTCGCCTACCGCAAGGACTATTTCGGCGATGGCTCGATCAGCGGCATGGCCGACGTGCCGACGCACTGGGAAGATTTCCCGGCGCTGGCCACCGCTCTTACCGGCAAGAACGATCCGATCACCGGAACCCCGGCCTACGGCTTCATCGATCCGCTGAAGTATCAGTGGGGTGGCTTCGGCTTCTATTTCCTCGAGGACCGCGCAGCCGCTTATGCCAAGCATCCGGATGATCCGGCCTGGCTGTTCGACCCCGACACCATGAAGCCGCGGGTCAACAACCCGGCCTGGGTGCAGGCCATCCAGGATGTGCTCGACCTCGTGAAGGCCAACGCCTATCCGCCTGATCAGCTGAATGCCGACCCGAACGCCACTGCCTTCTCGCAGTTCCTCGGCGGCACCGGCGCGGCCCTCACCTGGTGGGGCGATGTCGGCTCCAACGCCCGCACCTCCGATACCTCGGTGGTCGGCGATGTGGTCGGCTTCTCCATCAACCCTGGCGCCAAGAAGGTCTACAACTCCAAGACCAGCGCCTGGGAGGAGAAAGAGAACTTCGCTCCCAACATGGCCTATATCGGTTGGGGCGTGTACGTCACGAGCCGCGTCTCCGGCGACGAGAAGAAGCGCAAGGCCGCCTGGTCCGCCGCCGCACATCTGGGCGGCAAGGACATCTCGCTGTGGACCGCAGCTTACCCGTCCGGCTTCCAGCCCTATCGCAACTCGCACTTCCAGTACGATGAGTGGGTGGCTGCCGGCTATGATCGCGCCTTCGTCGAGGATTACCTCGGCTCGAACCTCGACAGCTACAACCACCCGAACGCTGCCATCGAGCCCCGTATCCCCGGCATCTTCCAGTACTACTCGATCGCCGAGGACGAACTGGTGAAGGGCATCAACGGCCAGTACGCCGGCGCCCAGGAAACCGCCGACGCCATCGCCGCCGCCTGGGAGAAGATCACCGACCAGATCGGTCGCGACAACCAGATCAAGCTCTACAAGGCGTCGCTCGGCATGTAGTGCCGCGTATGGCGTGATTGACAATCCACGGCTGGTGGCGGACCGTCACCAGCCGATTTAGTTCGGAACGAGAACTGTCCAAGAGGCGTGGATGGCGTTGACTGAATCACCGAGCTACGGCGCCATCTCGCGTCGCCGCAAAGACGGGGGCAGGGCGCTCATTGCCGCTGCCAGCGTTCTCTTCCTCGCCGTCGGCCTGCTCCAGGCGCTTAACTCCGCCGGCATATTGCCACTCGGTCTCAAGGATTGGCGCCCCACGCTTTACGCCTACCTGCTCTGGGCCGTGGCGCTCGGGGTCGGCATGGTGATGGCGCGCGGCGAGGCCGGGCTCAAGGCGCTGTTCATTCTGCCGGCGGCCTTGTTCACCGTGGCCATGGCGATCTTTCCGACCCTGTTCGGCCTGTCCATCGCCTTCACCGACTGGAACCTCGCCTCGCTGACCGGCCAGAAGTTCAACGGCTTCGACAACCTGGTGCAGCTGGTCCGCGACCCGTTCTACTGGAACGCCATGCGCAACATGGTGATCTATGTGCTGTTCGTGCTCGTCGAGTACGCCGTCGCTTTTGGCCTCGCCCTGCTGCTCAACGCCGAGATCCGCGCCCGGAAATTCTGGCGCGTCGTCTTCCTCATCCCGTTGATGCTGTCGCCGGTCGCCGTCAGCTGGATGGTCGGCAAGTCGATGCTCGAATACCGCTTCGGCCCGGTGGCGCGCTTCGCTCGGTGGCTGGGCTTCAACAACCCGAGCTTTTTCACCGATCCCTGGGTCGCGCGGCTGTGGATCGAGGCGATGGATGCCTGGGTGTCGATCCCGTTCGTGATGATCCTCTTGCTGGCGGGCCTCCAGGCCATGCCCAAGGAGGTCATCGAGGCCGCCAAGGTCGATGGTGCGTCGCCCTGGCAGCGCTTCTGGCAGGTGATCTTCCCGCTGATGCTGCCGGTCTCGATCACCGCGATCGTGTTGCGCATCATCTTCAAGCTCAAGCTCGCCGATATCATCATCACTGTCACCTCGGGCGGTCCCGGCGGCGCCACCGACAGCGTCTCGAGCTTCATCTATCGCGAGTACCGTGACCGCTCGAACGTCGGCTACGGCACCATGCTCGCGATGTTCTATCTGGTGCTGATCGTGATCTTCATCACCCTGCTGCTGAAGTTCCTGCGCAGGCACATGCAGAGGATGACCTGATGGCCGCCGAAGCAACACTCTCCGCCGCGACCGCCGCCGATGCCGGTGCTGGTGCCCGGCGCCTGAAGCATATCGCCGGCAAGGTCGGCATCTATGCCGCGCTGGTGGCCTGGGCCTTCGTGTCGCTGTTCCCGGTCTACTGGACCATCACCACCTCGATGAAGGTGGCCAAGGATGTGCAGCTCGGCCACCTGATCCCGTGGGTGGATTTCCAGCCCAACTGGCTGGGCTGGCGCTCGCTCGGCCTCTCGCCCGATACCATCGGGCAGGTCTCGACCGTCCGCGACGAGTTCCTCGGCCGCTTCCTTAATTCGGTCTACACCGCCTTCGGCGCCTCGTTCCTAGCGGTGCTGATCGGCTCGCTCGCCGCCTACGGCCTCAGCCGCTTCCAGTACAAGTTCCTCTGGATGAAGAACCAGGATCTGAGCTTCTTCTTTCTCAGTCAATTGATCCTGCCGCCGGTCGTCCTGGCGCTGCCCTTTCTCGTGCTCTACCGCGAGCTGGCGCTGCTCGACAGCATCATCGGCCTCGTCCTGCTCTACACGCTGACGGTCCTGCCGATCGTCATCTGGATCATGAAGGACCAGTTCGACACCATCCCGATCGAGCTCGATGAAGCCGCGCAGGTCGATGGCCTCGGCCCCTGGGGCACCTTCTTCCGCATCATCCTGCCGATGGCGCTTCCCGGCATGGTCGCCGCCTTCATCCTCAGCCTGATCCTCTGCTGGAACGAGTATTTCTTCGCCGCGCTTCTCACCGGTTCCAGCGCGAAAACGCTCCCCGTGATGGTCGCCAGCCAGACTGGTTCACAGGGCATCAACTGGTGGAGCATGGCCGCCCTCTCCACCGCCGCCATCGCCCCCCTGGTTGTCGTCGGCGTGCTGCTCGAACGCTACATCATCCGCGGGCTGACGGCCGGCAGCGTGAAGGGGTAGGGGCCGGAAACGCCGGCGTCACACTCGCACCCCTCCCCGTCAAGGGGAGGGTGCTGGCCGGTGGCTGGGGCACCATCCGGCCCAGCATACCGGCCCCACCTCCCCCTTGATGGGGGAGGCAAGCGAAGCTTGAGAGCGAAGCGATCTTGCGAAGCTCGGAGGGGGTGAGCCGAGAGCTCGATGCCGGGCTAAAGCTCCCGCATCAAATCCTTGTTTCGCTCATAGAGCTCCCGGAACACCCGATACTGCCGCTCGTAGAGTTCGCGGAGGCTCTCGTCCGGAGTGATCTGGTGGTCCACCGGGTTCCAGGTCCGGATATCGTCCGGCTGCACATCGCCGATCGCCAGCGCCGCGATGAACGCATCGCCATAGGACGCTCCCACCGTCTTCTGCCGCACGATCTGCGTTCGGCCCGACACGTCCGAGGTCGCCTGCGCCCAAACCCGGTTCTTGGTGCCGCCGCCGGCCGCGAGGATCGCCTTGGGTGGCTGTCCCACATCGGCATAGGTCTCGAACACATGGTGCGTGCCGAAGGCGATGCCCTCGAACAGCGCCCGGTAGATATCGCCGCGGGTGTGCGTCAGGTTCATGCCGAACAGCACGCCCTTGGCCTCGGTGTCGTGGATGGGTGTCCGCTCGCCCGAGAAATAGGGCAGCATCACCAGCCCGTTGGCGCCGGGCGGCGAACCCTCCGCCTCGAGCGCCAATGCCATCACCGCAGTCGCCGGATCCAACTCCTTGCCGAACTGCTCGCGGAACCAGTGGCTGAGCGTCCCCGAAGTCGCGAGCCCCGACATGGCGGCGTGCTTGCCCGGGAAGAACCACGGCGCGTACCAGAGCCGCGCATCCGGCACCCGGACCGGCGTGATCTCGATGATGAAGATGGTCGAGCCGTACATCAGCAGCATGTCGCCGCTGTCGAGCACCCCGACGCTCAGCGCCTCGGCGCCCGCATCGATCGTCCCCGTCGTCACCGGCGTCCCCACTGCGAGACCCGTCTCAGCAGCAGCTGCCTCCGTCACCGTGCCGGCAATGTCGGTGGTCCAGATCGCCTCGGGGAGTTTCTCCAGCCCGATGATGTCGTCGGCCAGCTCGTCGGTCCACTCGAGCTTTTCGACATCGTAGAGCGGCGAGAAGTTGGCCGCCGAATAGTGGTCGATCACATAGCGGCCGGTGAGCTTGTGGACGATGTAAGTGGTCGAGGTCAGGATCTTCGCGGTTTTCGCATAGAGCTCCGGCCGGTTCCGCTTCAGCCACAGGATCTTGGGCCCGATCGACTGGCTGGTCAGCGCGTTGCCGCAGCGGCTCAGCAGCACGTCCTCGCCGATCCGTGCCGTCAGCTCCTCGATCTCCTTGGCCGCCCGGGTGTCGACCCCATAGAGCACGCCGTTCATCAGCGGCTCGCCTTCTGCATCCACCGGCAGCATGCAGGGGCCGATGGCGCTTGCCGCCACCGCGACGATGTCTGAGGGCATGACGCCGCTGTCGGCGATCAGCTTCTGGCTCAGAAAGCAGAAGTCGCCCCACCAGTCCTCGCGCGGCCGGTGCTCGGCCCAACCAGGCTGCGGCACCAGCATCTTGTGCGGCCGGGCGGCGCTGGCGACGATCCGCCCCTCCGCATCCACCAGCACGCCCTTCGATTCAAACGTCCCGATATCGATGCCGAGATAGTGCCTCATCCGATGTAATCGTCCCGATCGAGGCTGAACTTGCTGTCGATCCGCGGCAGCGCCTCCACCAGCAGTGTCGTCAGCTGCTCGAGGTCGGCCATGTCGCAGACTTCCAGTGATGAGTGTGAATAACGCATCGGAAAGCCGACATCGATCGAGGCGACGCCCTGGCCAACCAGCTGCACATAGCTGAGGTCGGTCAGCGCCCCGATATGGGCGCTGCGCTGCAGCGGCAGCTTTTTCGCCATGGCGCTGTCTTCGAACAGTTTCACCATCGCCGGATGCGGCAGCGTGCCGTTCAGCGTGCCGCGCCCGTGGAACGAGTAGAGCGACATCGCCGGGCCGCCGCCGAGCTTCACGTCGCCACGCGCCGCCATGTCGGGGGTATCGGTCGCAAGGATCAGGTCGAGCTGGATCGCCACATCGGGCATCAGCACCTGCGCCGCCGTCACCGCGCCGCGGAGGTTGAACTCCTCCTGCACGGAAAAGACGAAATGCACCGTCGGCCGCTTCTTCACGTCGACCAGCGCCTTCGCCACCTCGATCATCACCGCGCAGGCGGCACGATCGTCCACTGCCGTGCCGGCGATCCGTCCATTGGCGAGTTCGGTCACCTTGGGCGCGTAGACGATGGGCGTTCCCACATCGATCCCTGCCGCCAGCACCTCGGCCGCCGATTTGAACCCGGCGTCGATATAGAGCTCGGGGTAGGGCAGCACCTTGTACTTTTCGTCCTGCGATGTGGCGTGGTGGCTCTTATGCGCGATCAGCCCAGGCACATCGGCGCCTTCGCCGATGCAGAACAGCACCTCCGTCGACGGCAGGGCCCGTTCCGGTACGCCGCCCAGCCGCTCGACGCGAACCATCCCGTTCGGCTCGATCTTCCTCACGATCAGGCCGAGCTGGTCCATATGCGCGAACAGCATGACGCTGGGCGCACCCTTGTCGCCCGGCAGCGTCGCGATCAGGTTGCCCAGCCGGTCGGTCGTGGAGGTGATCCCCAGCCCCGCCATCGCTGCCTTCAGATATTTCCTGACCCGTCCCTCATAGCCCGAGAGCCCGGGAATGAGCATCAGGTCGATCACCCATTGCTTGAGGCTCATCAATACCCCCGCGCCGCGCGGACCAGCCGCATAAACTCGGCGGCCCGGTCGGCATCCACGGCCTTCCAGGTGTCGCCATCGACCTTCAGCGACGAGCCGACAATGCAGCCGTCGGCGACGTTGAGCACCTCGGCCACCGTCGCGTGCTTCACGCCGGTATTGGCCAGTACCGGCGTGGTCGGCAGCGCCTTCTTCACCGCTTCGAGGTCGACCATCTTGGCCGCCTCACCGGTGATCGCGCCCGAAACAAGGATCGCATCGGGGATCGACGAGAACACCGCGCTGCGGGCCCGGTCGCTCAGCGGCCGCTGGTCCAGCGAATAGGCGAACTCGGCCGAGACATTGTAGAGCAGCGCCAGATCCTGGCGGCCGAGCCGGTCGCGATAGCGCATCGCCTTGCCGGCATCCGGCGTCCACGGGCCCATGTCCGAGGCATAGGTGCCGGTGAAAATCTCGCGCACGAAGCGCGCCCCGGTCGCCGCCGCCAGTGCGATCGAGCTTTCCGGGTCCCACAGGACGTTGACGCCGAACGGCACGCTGATTTCCGAGCGCAACCGCCCGATCACGTAGCCCATGGTCGCGGTCGAGGCGGTGTCGACCTTGAATTCATACGGCCGGTCATTCTCGTTGCCGAACATCACGGCATCGAACCCGGCGGCCTGCAACGCCACCAGGTCCTTGCGGGCCCCCTCGACGATGGCCTCCACGCCCCCCTCGTAGTCGTGCAGCGGTGCGCCCGGCAGCGCCCCCAGATGCACCATGGCAATCACCGGCTTCTTGTCGCCGAACACCGTCTTGAATTTGCTTGTCATTGTTTTTGTAAACCGCTTTACTAGACGCCTATGCGTAGCAGCGGCAAAGCCCGGCGTCTATGGCTCGCTAGGGGTCGGAAGCCTGCTCCACACCAATCCTTAACCACAATCCGGTAGAGTATGCGGGAATGAGTGCGAGGTTCCCCAGATGGAACTGCTCTTTCTCCTCCTGCTGATCCCCGTGGTCTGGCTGCTGTTGCTGCCCGGACGGATCGCCAAACGCGCCCGCAAATACCGCTTCACCGGCGCCGGCATTCTCGTCGGCGTTCTGGTTGCCGGCTGGATCGGGGTGCAGGCGATGTCGAAGCCGCCGGCCGAGACGGTCGATTACGCCGCCGGCGACAGCGACCTGCGCGCCATCCTGCTGCAACCCGAAACCGCCCCGCGCTACAGCTTTCGCGAGTAGGTCGGGGCGCTAAGCAAGAGTTGCAGACTCTTGTGTTGCGAAGGCCCGGAAATAGCTCAGGTGATCACAGACCCACCGGCAGTCATCCCTGCGAAAGCAGGGACCCAATTCACAGGTCGCACAGGCCCGAGTTGGGAGGACCTACCCAGGCAGAGCTCGAACCTTCAGCCCCTTATCGAACCAGACCAAATCGGCGGCGCTACCAACTTGAAGCGTTCCCAATCCCTTCGCCCCAATCGCCTGCGCCGGATAGAGCGATGCCATCCTCAGGCACTCACCCAGCTCCAGCCCGAACTTGAGGTGCATGTACCGCAGTGCCGCATCGAGCGTCAGGTCAGCCCCTGCGAGCGTGCCGTCACCGAGCCGCAATGCGCCGTCCTGGCGGTAGATCGTTCGTCCGTTGAGCGAGAAGCTCGTCAAGTCAGTGCCCGCTTGCGACATCGAATCCGAGACGAGGAAGATCCGCCCCGGCCCGGTCTTGGCCCGCAGCGCCAGCCGCAGCGTCGCCGGGTGCACATGAATGCCGTCGGCGATCAACCCACCCCACACGCTGCCGTGGTGCAAAGTCGCGCCGACCACGCCGGGGTCGCGGTTGCCGATCTGGCTCATCGCGTTGAACAGATGCGTCGCCATGCTCGCCCCGGCCCGTATCGCCCTCGAAGTCACCTCGAACGAAGCATCCGAATGCCCGATGCTGACGACGATGCCGGCGCGCACCAACCGGGCAATCTGCTCCGGCGTTACCGTCTCGGCGGCGACTGTCACCAGCAGGTGGGGCAGGGCGCCGCGCGCCCGTTCCAGCCGCACCAGATCCGCCTCGTCCATTGGCCGGATCAGCGCCGGATCATGCGCCCCCTTTCGAGCCAGCGACAAATGCGGCCCTTCGAGATGCAGCCCAAGAAAACCCGGCACCTGCCGCCGCGCCGCCTCGGCCCCGGCCGCCAGCACCGCCTCGGTGACTTCGCCCGTGTCGGTGATCAGCGTCGGCAGCAGCCCGGTCACCCCGAACGCGCGGTGCGTGGCGCAGACCACGCCCAAGTCGTTTGCGGTGGTCCCCGGCCCGACCAGGTGTCCGCCACCGCCATTCACCTGCAGGTCGATCAGCCCGGGCGCCAGCACCCCGCCATCGAGGGGCACGCGCGTGGCGCCAGTGGGAGCATCGCCGATGGTTTGCACGACGCCGTCAGCGACGACGAGCGCGGCATCATCGTGCCACGTCTCGCCATCGAAGATGCGGGCGCCGGTGAATGCGGTGATTTGAGACATGGAGGGCTCGATGTCGAGGTGATCCTCCCCCGTGCCACGGGGGAGGGGGACCGCCGGAGGCGGTGGAGGGGGCGGCGGGAGACGCCGGTGGTTGAGGTCGCCCCCTCCACCAGCTTCGCTGGTCGCCCTCCCCCGCCACGCGGGGGAGGATCACCGGGCATCCGGTGGCCCTAAACAAACAAACGTCCCGGGCGTCAGGGTCAGCTTCCGCCCGGGACTCGTCCGTCAGCCTTCCTTGGCCATGGACTTCTTGAACTGCGGCAGGTGCTTCTGCTGCGCTTCCAGCATGCGCTCGCGGTACTGGCCGTAGATGATGTCGGTGTCGTGCAGCGTCACGCCGGGGATGGTCGGCGACGCAAACACCGGCAGCTCGATGCCGCGGTCGGCGAGCTTCTGCGCGCTCTCGGCCAACAGCTCGTGCATCATCATCATGGCAAGCACCGTCGAGGAACCGGCCACCGGACGCGACCAGCCCTTGATGTTGACGATGGCATCTTCCACCGGCGAGCCGGTATCGATCACGATGTCGGCCGCATGCGGCAGACGCTTGCCCGAGGAGTGCGTCGCGGGCTTGCCGGCATTGGACTGCGCGGTGATGGCGATCACCGTCAGCCCACGCTCCTTGGCATAAATCGCCGTATCGATGCCCGAGGCGTTCGAGCCCGAATGGCCGAAGATCACGATGGTGTCGCCGGCGTTCAGCGGCTGATGGTCGAGGAACTTCTCGGCGTATTTCTCCGTACGCTCGAGCCACAGCAGCTCTCGCACGCCACCGGCGCCGAGGATGTTGTGCCACATGACGCGCGGGTCGGTCAGCGGGTTGAAGCCGACATAGGAGCCGTAGCGCGGGTAGGTTTCCTGCACCGGCAGCACCGAGTGACCCGAGCCGTAGAGATGCACCAGGCCCTTGTTGGCGAGGGTTTCCGCAACCGCGGACGAGGCCTTGTCGAAGGCGTCGGCATTCGCTTCGGCCGCCGCCTCGGCGATCTTCACGAGCTTGCTGATATAGAGGGTAGACATGAGTTTGCCTTTCAGAACAAAGCGTTACACGTAGAGGGTGGAGCGGATCTCGTAGCGGTCCGCCCGCATGGTGGAGAGGGCGTATTCGAACGGCCCCCTCGCGTCATAGGCGATGCGCTCGACCTCGAAGGCCGGCGTCCCTGCCGTAAGCTGAAGGAGTTCGGAATCCGCGGCGGCGACGCTGCCGACGCGGTAGACTTCCTTGGCCTTCACCGGGGTGATGCCGCAGCGCTCCTTCAGCCAGCCATAGAGCGACTGCACGTTGGTCGCGTCTTCCAGCAGCCCGGGCACCCGTGCCTCGGGCAGGTGGCTGGTCTGGATACCGATCGGCATGCCGTTGCCGAGCCGAAGGCGCTTGAGCTGCACGACGGGATCGCCGATCGCGATCTCCAGCGCATCGGCCATCTCTTCATCGGCCGGCACGCGATTGGCTTCGATCAGCCGGGTGCCGGCCTGCAGCGACAGCGATTTCATCTCGTCGGTGAAGCTGGTGAGCCCGCGCACGCCGGCGACGACCGTGGCCGAACGCACGAACGTGCCGCGCCCATGTTCGCGCCGTAAGAGCCCGGCTTCCTCGAGGTTGCGCAGGGCATGGCGCAGCGTGATGCGCGAAATCCCCAGCATCTCGCCGAGCCGATCCTCGTTGGGGATCTGCATGCCCGAGCTCCATTCGCCGCGCTCGACCAGCTCACGCAGCGCCATTTCGGCCTGATGCCACAGCGGCTCCGGCCGCCGCCGATCGGGCTTTATGAGACCTTGTGGTTCATCCATGCCCATTCCTCCAGTTCGGCCCATAGGCGCCGGCAAATGCCGCGCCCACCAGTCCCGCCTTCGGCCCGAACTGTCCGGGGCGGATATCGATTGCTCTCAGATGCGGTGGCAGTTGCCGCTGCAGCGCCGGCAGCAGCAGCGGCCTCAGAACGTCCAACGATGCCGCGACGCCCCCCGCGAAAATGATGGCCTCCGGCGCAAGCAGCGCAACCGCGCCTGCCAGTGCTGTACCGAGGGCCTGCATGGGCGGCCGCAACGCATTGATCGCTACGGCATCGCGCCCGCGCGCCGCGCGCACCAGCGTCGCGCCATCCGGCAACCCGATCGATTGCGCCGCCGCATCGAGCGCCCGGCCCGAGGCCTGCCGCTCCAGCCAGCCGCTGCGGTCCTCGCCGGGGTCATGGAGGTCAGCCACGGCCCAGCCGAACGAACAGGCCGCGCCGCCATTGCCGGCGACGATCCGTCCGCCGGCCAGCACGGAGGAGCCGATGCCGGTGCCGATGGCAAGGAGGATCGCATCCTGCAGCCCCTTGGCCGACCCGGCCGAAACCTCGGCGAGCAGCGCGAACTGTGCATCATTGCCGAGCCCTACCGAAACACCAGGCAGCTCCGCCGCGAGGTCGAGCCCGTCGAGATAGCTGAGGTTGGGCACCCAGCGGCACACTGTCCCCTGCGCCAGCCCGGGAATGCCAAGGCCCAGCCGCGTCGCCTGATGCACGCTCAGCTGCTGCGTCAACAACTCCATGAACGACGCCAGCGTCTGCGGCGCCGCCCATTCGCCCACGGCGCGCACGGCTGCCGGATCGCCCAGATCGGCGACGCCGGCGCGGAACCGCGTGCCGCCGAGATCGATGGCGAGGATCGTCTCCGTCATCGCGCCCCCGATCCCACCGGCGGCGCAAACAACCCGGCGCCCGCATTCCACGAGTTCGAAGTGCTCATGAATGCCTGCGCGTAGGTCGTGCCGCGGATGCAGCCGCGCAGCCGGTACAGCGAAGCGTAATAGTCCATGTAGGGGAACGAGCTGAGCCCGCGCGCCAGCTCATACTTCTCGGCCGCCTCGCGCCACGGTGCAAAACCCTCGGTGACGTCGACGAGATGCGTCGGCACGAACCCCTCGTCGTCCTCCCAGTTCTCGCCGAACAGCAGCAGGGCAGGGGAGTGCACCGGCAGCGCCCGCTCGAGCGTCGGCAGCGCCGCGTAGAACACTGCCGTTTTGGTCAGCTCGCTCGCTGCCCGGTGGTCCTTGTGCCAGCTGCCCTGCCAGTGGGTGATCACCACCTCGGGCTTCAACTCACGCAGCACATCACACACCGCCAGCGCCGTGGCGTCGTCGCTGGGCAGAAATCCGTCCGGCAGCTCGAGGCTGCGCCAGCTTATGCCCAGCCGCTCGGCGGCCGCGCTTGCCTCACTCCGCTTCTGCTCGGCATAGAGTGGAGGCGCGAGGCAGCGGTGGCCCTGCTCGCCCATAGTCAGGTGCAGGAACGTCACCTCGGCTCCACGCGCCGCTGCGACGAAGGCAAGCGGCCCGGCAATCACTTCGGCGTCGAAGGCATGCGCCCCGACCACGAGAATGCGCTTACTGGCGTAGACCTGGGCTTCGATCATTTCACGGCTCCCGACGCTGCGGCGCCTTCGCGGATCTGGCGCGCCAACAGCAGATACATCGCCAGCACCGGGGCAAGCGAGATGCCCAATGAGGCAAACACCATGCCCCAGTCGGTGCGGAACTGCCCGACGAAACCGGTGATCGCCAGCGGCACCGTCTTGAGGTTGTTGTCGAAGATGAAGATCAGCGGGAAGAAGAAGTCGTTCCACACCGCGATGGTGGTGAAGATGGCGACGATCGACACCGCCGGCGCCACCACCGGCAGGATGATGCTGAACAGGATGCGCAACTCGCCCGCTCCATCCAGCCGCGCTGCCTCCTCCAGCTCGCGCGGCAGCACCCGCATGAAGTTGGCGAAGATGAAGATGGCGAACGGAATGCGGATCGCGACATAGACCGAGATCAGCCCGAGGTGGCTGTCCAGCAGCTCGAGGTCGCGCATCAGCGTGAACAACTCCACCGAGGCGAGGCGGATCGGCAGCATGATGCCGGCAAGAAACAGCGCCAACATCCAGACGCCCCATTTGAGGCCGTAGCGGCTCAGCGGATAGGCCGCCATCGCCGCAACGACGATGGTGACGATCACCGCGCCGCCGGTGACGATGAGGCTGTTGATCAGGTTGCGGCCGAGGTCGGCGCGCTGCCAGGCGTTGATGAAATTGTCGAAGCTGAGGTTCTGCGGCAGCCCCAGCGGATCGGCATAGATCTGCTGCGTGGTTTTGAAACACGACACTACCAGCGCATAGAGCGGCAGCAGTACCACGACGGTCCAGCCGAGCAGCACCAACCAGCGCGGCAGGCGGGAGAGGAAACCTGCGGGCGTCATGGCTGCACCGTCGCGCGGTCGAAGGCGCGCAGCAGCAGCAGCGTGCCGACGCTCAGCAGCAGGAACAGCATGGTGCCGAGCGCCAGCGCCAGCCCGATATCGGTAATGCCCACCGCGCCCTCGGCGCCGAACGCCAGGCGGTAGAAATAGGTGACGAGCGTGTCGGTCGAGAAGTTCGGGTTCCCCTGCACACCCTGCATCACATAGACGATGTCGAACTGGTTGAAGGTGTTGATGAAGCTCAGCGTCGTCACCGAGGAGATCGATGGCACCAGCAGCGGCAGCGCCACCGTGGTCAGCATGCGGGTGGAACCGGCGCCGTCGAGCTTGGCGGCCTCGAACACCTCGTAGGAGATCTGGCGCAGCCCGGCGGTGAAGATCAGCACCGGCAGGCCCATCCAGTTCCACGCATCGATGGCGATCAGCACCCACAGCGCCCAGCCGGAATCGCCCAGTACCGTCAACCGGCCCTCATGCAGGCCAAGCCCGTTGAGCATCCATTCGACCACGCCGTTCGGCGCCAGCAGCAGCCGCCACAGCGCGCCGACGATCACCGGGCTCAAAACCGCGGGAAAAAAGAACACCGATTGGAAAAAGCTCGCGCCTTTCCGCGACCAGAACAGCAGGTAGGCGAGGATCAGCCCAAAGCCGTTCTGGAACAGCATGATGCCGAAGAACCAGGCCACGTTGTGCCAGAGCGCCCCGAACAGCTTCTCCGAATTTGGAAAAGTGAACAGCCGCAGGTAGTTGTCGAACCCCGAGAAATCGAGCTGGCGCAGCCCGCGCCACTCGAACAGGCTGCCCCACAGCGAGGTCAGCAGCGGGTAGAGCACGAACAGCCCGTAGATCAGCAGCGCCGGCAGCACGAAGCCGAGCGCGGCAAGGTGCCGTGACAGCCTGGCGGGTTCGGTGCGGTTGGCGGCGTCGCTCATCGTGCGGGGGGTCCGGAGGAGGGGAGGGCGGCCCGCCTGGGCGGGCCGCCGACAAACCTAGCTGTCGTTACGGCTTGGGCTTGAACCAGGTGCTGACCGCCGCATTGACGTCGGCGGCGAGCTTTTCGGGCGTGATGTTGCCCTCGACCATGTCGATCACTTCGGCCTGGATCACCGACGAGGCCGTCGGGGTTTGCCAGCGGTAGCCGACGAGGCTGAGATAGGGCGTGGTATTGCCCTGCATCGCGATCATCGCCTTGAGCACCGGATCTTCCGAGGTCACATCGGGACGGGCCGCCGGCCAGCCAAGCTCGTCGGCGAACAGCTGCGCAAACTCGGGCGAAGCGATGAAGTTCAGCACCTTGGTCGCCGCTTCCTTCTTCTCGCTGTCGGCCACCAACCCGTACGAGCCATCCGAGAAGGCCGCGACCAGCGGCTTGTCGGTGGCGGCATCAGCGGGGAACGCGAATACCGAGAACTTCAGGTCCGGGTTCTGCGCCTTGAAGCTGCCATTCTCCCATGAACCGCCGAAGAACATCGCGGCCTGGCCGTTGATGAACTGCTGCGTCGAGGTGGTGTAGTCGATGCCGGCAAAACCATCCGAATAGTAGGGCTTCAGCTCGGCGAAGCGCTTCAGCGTGGCGATGAAGCGCGGGTCCTCGAAGCTCGCCTTGCCCGACATCATCTCGCCGTAGAAGTCGGCGCCGTAAATGGTCGGGCCGATCATGCCGACGCCAATCTCGAGCGCCCAGGCCGAGCCCTGCGCCCCGCCACTGGCGATCGGCGTGACACCGGCGGCCTTCAGCTTCTCGCAGGCTGCGAGGAACTCGGCGTAAGTGGTCGGTACCGCAATGCCATTCGCCTCGAACAGGGCGGTGTTGTAGAACACGCCAAGCACCGGCACCGAGTACGGCACGCCGTAGAACTTGCCGTCGGCAACACTGATCACGCCACCGGTGGCGGTCTCAGGCATCTCGGCAATAGCCGGCACGCTGTCATTCAGCGGCTCGAGATAGCCGGCCTCGACCAGCGGCTGCAGCTCGCCATAGGCCTTGAGCTGGGCGATGTCGGGGCCCTTGCCGCCGCGCAGCGCCGTGGCCAGCCGGTTCTGGTAGTCGGCATCGGGCGTGAACTGCAGGTCCACCTTGATATCGGGGTTGGCCGCCTCGAAGGCCGCGAAAATGCGGCCCATGGCAGCCTGGTCCTCGGTGCGCCAGCTCCACAGCTTGACGGTTTCCTCGGCGGCGGCAAAGGACATGAACGGGGTGCTGGCGGCGAGCGCCAACCCGATGGCGAATAGTCTGCGAGACAACGGCATCTATCAAAGAGCTCCCTGGACTCATTGGGTGAGATCGGCGGAACGCAAACCGACCCGGAAAGCTAAGCAGCAATGCTGGAGCAGGTAAAGAGGTTATAACGTCATTTCGTTATATCCACTGCCGGCCGCTCAGCCCTTCACCCCCGAACTGACGACGGAATCGACGAAAAAGCGCTGCAGGATCACGAACAGCAGCACCGGCGGCAGCACCGCGAGTGTGGCTCCGGCCATCACCAGGCCGGTATTCATGGCGCCGCGGTTGTAGCTCAGCAGCCGCGAGAGCGAGATGACGATCGGGTACTGGTCGGCACTCCCCTGCAGCACCGTCAGTGGCCAGAGATAGCTGTTCCAGTGGTAGACGAAGGCGAACAGCACCAGCGCTGCGATAGCCGGCATCACCGCTGGGGTGACGATCTGGAACAGCACCCGCAGCTCCGACGCGCCGTCGACCCGCGCCGCCTCGATCAACTCATCGGGCACGCCCTTGATGAATTGCCGCATCAGGAAAATGCCGAAGGCATTGGCGAGGTTGGGGACGATCACCCCGGCGAGGCTGGCGTTGAGCCCGAGATAGCCGGTGATCCGATAGAGCGGGATCAGCGTCACGATCGGCGGCAGGAACATCGTCGCGATCAGCAGCGCGAACAGTGCTTCCTTGTAGCGGAACTCGTACTTGGCGAAGGCGTATCCGGCCATCAGGCTGGTGACGATGATGGCGGTCGTGGTCACCACCGCGATCACCGCCGAGTTGAGGAATGAGCGCCCGAGGCTCACCACTTCGGCCACCTGCGTATAGGCGTCGAGGTTGGGCGCGCCGGGCAGCCATACCGGCGGCACCTGCATCGTCTCCTGCGGCGTCTTCAGGCTGGTGAGGATCATCCAGGCTAATGGAAACGCTGCGATCACTGCCACGACGATGATCACCAGCACCAGCACTGCGCTGGCCGGCGTCGCCTTGAAGCGCGGGCCCTCGAGCCGGCGGCGGTCTGCAATTGCGGTGGTCATGCGGATTTCGTCTCCCGCGAACGGGCGAAGGCGAACAGCAGCGCGATCGCCACGACCAGCGCCAGCATCAGCGTCACCGCCATGGCCGAGCCGAGCCCGCCCTGCGCCCTTTCGATGCCGACGCGGCGGATGTGATAGGTGAGGACGTTGGTGGCATTCACTGGCCCGCCCTGGGTGATCAGCGCCACCGGCTCGAACACCTGCACCGCGTTGATGATGGCGATCACCGACGAGAACAGCAGCGTATTTCCGAGCAGTGGCAGGGTGATCGAGAAGAAGCGCTGGATCGGGTTGGCGCCGTCGATCTTGGCCGCCTCGTAGAGCGAATCCGGGATCTGCGTCAGCCCTGCGACCGCCAGTACGGTGAAGTAGCCCACCTGCTGCCAGACATTGAGGATGACGATCGCGAACAGCGCCGTCTGCGGCGCACTCAGCCAGGTCTGCGGCGGGATACCGACCCAGCCGAGGATCTGGTTCAGAGGCCCCTCGGTCGGCGAGTAGAGCTTTGAGAACACCAGCGCTACCGCGATCATCGGCACCATGTAGGTCGAGAACAGCACGGTGCGGAGGAACACCCCGCCTGGCGCGATCTTCTGGTGCACCAGCAGCCCCAGCAGCACCGACAGCGGCAGGATGATCGCCACCGAGCCCACGGTGTAGAGCGCGGTGTTGACCAGCGCCGCCTTGAAATCGCGGCCCACCGAGTTGCTGGCGAAGATATCGATGAAGTTCTGTACGCCGACGAACGTCGCCGTCTCGAACCCGGTCTGCGTCGACCAGTTCTGAAAGCTGAGCCAGATCGTCAGCAGCATCGGGATGATGATGAAAACTGCCAGCAACCCGGTCGCGGGCGCCAGCATGAAGACCGCTGATCGGTGCTGAGTGTTGGTCATACGGTTTTTGGTTCTACTCGAAGTGGCGGTGGTTGTGGCCGCCCCCACCCTTGATCCCTCCCCACAAGGGGGAGGGAGACGACTGATGGCAAGGCACGAGCTCGGCAGTTCTTGCGCCTCCCTCCCCCTCAGGGCGCTACCGCGTCCCTTGTGGGGATGGAATGAGGGTGGGGGTGGCAACACGCTCCGACGCGCGTTGCCACCCCAGGGCGTTACTTAGCGTTACGCTCGAGGATCTCGGTCGCGTCGGCCTGGGCCGTCGCCTGCGCATCGGCGGCCGAGAGCTGGCCGAACTGCATGGCTTCCAGCGTCTTCTGCAGCGATTCCGAGAACTCCTGCCCGCCCAGCACCACCGGGAACGGCTTGGCATTGGCCAGCGTGCCGGTATAGCCGGCGAGGAACGGATCGCTCGACAGCCGCTCGGCGAACGCCGTGCCGTCAGAGGTACGCGACGGCAGGATGCCCATCGACATCAGGATATCGCCCATCGCCGAGGCGCCGGTCGGACCCGAGTCCGGCCCGTTGAGCCAGTTGAGGAAATCCCAGGCCGCAGCCTGCTCCTCGGCCGAAGCCTTGGCATTGACCACGGTCATCCACGAGTAGGAGATCGAGCGGGCGGTATCGCCCGACGGTCCGACCGGGATCGGGGCCGTGGCGATATCGGCGAAGTTGTCGCCCATGCCGGCCTTCAGCGCCGATTCCCACCAGTTCGCCATGATGATCATGCCGGTCTTGCCGGACACGAAACTGTCGAGGAACGGTCCGGTGGTGTTGGCGTCGGCCGTGGCCATCGCCGGGTCCGAGTAGCCCGATTTGATCAGCTTCTCGTAAAGCTCGAAGGTCTGCTTGGCCGCCTCGCTGTCGAGCACCGGCTTGCCGTCGACCACCAGGTCGCCGCCGTTCGAAACCAAGAGCGACGAGAACGGGTGGAGGACGCCCGCCGCCCACGAGTTGATCAGCCCGAAGCCTTGCTGGCCCTTGGATTTGTCGGTCAGCTTCTCGGCTGCGGCGAGGAACTCGTCCCAGGTCTTGGGCGCCTCGGTGATCCCGGCAGCTTCGAACAGCTTCTTGTTGTAGTTGAGCGCATAGACGTCGATCTCGTTCGGGATGCCGTAGAGCGTGCCGCCGATAGAAGCCGCCCCGATCACGCCGGCCGGCCAGTTGGCCTTGGTGTCGGCGGCGATAGCGTCCGGCACCGCTGCGACCAGCTGGTCCTTGGCGAGATCCGGCAGCCAGGCATCATAGATGCCGGCAATGGTCGCCCCGCCGGCGCCGCCGCCCGAAGTGCGGAGCGTCGTCAAGAGGTCGCCGAACGGCACGGCGCGGACGGTGATTTTGGTATCGGGGTGCGCCTGCGTGTAGGTCGCGGCGGCCGCCTCCAGCTTGGCCACCGTATCCGGTGCCCAATGGGTGAGGAACGACACATCCGCGGCCTGGACCAGTGCGGTGCTCGAAAGCAGGACCGCGACCGCCCCCGCGGAGCGCGTGAAAGCCTGGAACAGCTGCATGTTTGAATTCTCCCTGTGGCGCCAGTGAGCTCTATGCCCGCCTGACGTCATAGAGTTATGACGTTATAACAACATTGGTCAAGAGCCATGCCGGAGCTGTGGAAGCGTATGGGTGCGGTGAGGAAAGAGGCGAGGATCTTTGCGCCCGGGCCAGGGCAGGTTCGGCCTTGCCGAAGCGCACGCTCTGGAGAGCTGAGTCAGCCCGGCGATGCGGGTCTGAGCGGCCAACAACAGCGCCCCGCGTTGCGCGCCGGGAGACCGCCGTCGGGGCCAGGGGCGACAGGCCGGACAAGCCGGCCCATCGCGGATCGTCAATCAGTCGGCGAGCAGCGCGTCGATATACGCTTTGACCGCCGGATCGTCGGACTTGGTGATTGCCGCCAGCGCCGCATCCCGGTCGCCGACCGCCTCGTCCAGCGCCGCCTGGGCGGCTGCCAGCGCCCGCCCCTCTGGGCTATCCAGCGCTTCGGCCTGCTCTTCCTCAGTAAGGTCGTCGAAGTCCGGATAGGCGTCGTCGAAGTCAGTCTGCGCGTCGGTCACGGCCTGCTGCAACTCGCCCGACTCCACCGCGGCGTCGAGGGCCGCATAGGCACGAACCTTGCCGACCATCGATTTGTCGCTGGCATGCGCCAGTCCTTGCTCGGAGGCATGCGCCGCATTGCCGCCGCCGGCCTTGGAGGCAACGCTGCCGTTGCCATTGCTATTGCTGTTCTCGCTGCCGGCGTTTTCATGCGCCGATTCCGAGTTGCCGGGGCTTTCGGGGCGGCCGGCGGCGACTGCGCCGCTCAGGTTGGCGGCAACCAGCGGCGACAGGGCGAGCAGCCCGACCAGGGCGAATTTCGACAGTGATTTCATGAGCGTGGCCTCATCTGCAAAGGGATGCCCGTTCCTGCGGGCGGCCCTCTGGTACCACTGGCGCCCTGATCTCCGGCTGAGCTGCCGTGTCAGCACAATTACAGGAAACGGCCGCCCGCCACGCGGCCCCGCGCCAATTACATGCTAATCGTCCAGAGGCTTACAGGGTTTCGGCAACCCGGGGCTGCCATGCTGACCCGATCCGGACGCCTCACGCACCCAGCGCTTTCCCGGAGCGCCACGCGTGAGGAGACGCTTGATGCGAGAATTCGCCTGGCCCTTCGTTGCCACTCTCGTCGCCGGCCTGTCGCGCGGCACCCCGGCCACCGCCCAGTACTGGAACAACGACCACAACTACGGCTGGCTGCCAGCCCCAATAACCGGAACTTCGATCCGGCGGCCGCGGCCATCAACGCGCTCAACACCTCGTTCCCGCGCCGGCGAGGCTACTCCACCCCGATTGATTCAGCCTGATCGACGCCATGGAACGCGGCGATGTCAGAGCCTACTCCACCCACCGGACCCGCTGCACCGCCCGCTTCGTCACCTACAGCGCCTCCACCGACAGCTATGTCGGCAATGACGGGAGGCTGAAGCGCTGCAGGCTCTAGGCGCACAGCAGTCGAAACATCGGCAGTATCAGAAGGAGAGGGCTGGCTGGGGAACCTGGATTCGAACCAAGATTGACGGAGTCAGAGTCCGCAGTTCTACCATTGAACTATTCCCCAAGCGCTGAGCCTGGATGCTGTCCGGCGGAACCGTCAGCATTCGGTGCGCCTTCTAGCGGCAATCGATCGTCTGATCAACACCCCTTTTCGGCATTCTTCAGCCTTTGCGATCCGGCCCGCCGCCGTTCAAGTTTGCGGCAGATTCAGGGCGTTGCGTTGGCGGGTATCATCCTCTACCCTCATCGGCGACACTGAGATATGCCCGTGTCGGGCGCCCACGGCTTCGGCCGGATGCCGGCGACTGCGCGGGGAAATGGAGCAAGGTTGACCGATCAAGATCGGTCCGCCGCCGCAGCCGGGGCCGAGAGCCTGGAGCGGCACCGTGACGGGCAGGGCCGTAGCCCCGCCCAGACCACCGCGAATCCTGGGGGGCAACCTGGGCCTGGCGGAGCGGAGCGGCGGACGCACCCCGCAGGGAATCCCTCTTCGCGCCGGTCGCGAGGGCCGCTCTACGCGGCGCTCGATCTTGGCACCAACAATTGCCGCCTCCTGATCGCCCGCCCGCACGAGAACAGCTTTCGCGTGCTGGACGGTTTTACCCGCATCGTGCGCCTCGGCGAGGGCCTGTCGACCACCGGAAAGCTGTCCGACGCCGCCATGGAGCGGACGATGGAGGCGCTGCGGCTCTGCCGTAACAAGCTGCGCGAGCACGAACCGACCCGCATGCGCCTCATTGCCACCGAGGCGTGCCGCTCGGCCTCGAACGGCGCCGAGTTCATCGCCCGGGTCGAACGCGAGCTCGGCCTCGTGCTCGAGATCGTCGACCGGCAGACCGAGGCCTCGCTCGCGGTCACCGGTTGCGCCGACCTGATCGAGGAAGAATCGTCGGGCGCCCTGATGTTCGATATCGGCGGTGGGTCGTCCGAACTCGCCTGGCTCGATTTCCGCGGCGGCCGCCCGCGCCGCCAGGGCCGCATGTCGTCGTCCATCCGCTCCTGGCAGTCGCTGCCGGTTGGGGTCGTCTCGATCGCGGAAAAATTCGGCGGCGTGAACGTCACCCCCGAGACGTTTGAGGACATGGTGGCGTTCGTCGCCGGCCAGCTCCGCCAGTTTCGTGGCCGCGAAAAGCTGCGCCAGATGATCGCCGAGCACCCGGTGCACCTGATCGGCACTTCCGGCACTGTCACCACGCTGGCCGGGCTGCATCTCGGCCTCGAGCGCTACGAGCGCCAGAAGGTCGACGGCCTGTGGATGACTCGCGCCGATGTCGATGCCACCATGACGGCGCTGCTCGGCATGAGCTTTGACCGCCGCGTCGCCCATCCCTGCATCGGCAAGGACCGCGCCGATCTGGTGCTGCCCGGCTGCGCCATCTTCGAGGCGATCCGCCGCGAATGGCCGACCGAACGCGTGCGCGTCGCCGATCGCGGTCTGCGCGAAGGTATTCTCATCTCGCTGATCGACGCCGACCGGGCTGATCGCGCCAATAGTCGCAGGAGTCGCTGATGGCCAAGGGAACAGGGCAGGGGGCCGGACGCAAATCGGCGACGGGCCTCAAGGTTCACGTAAAGACCGCCAAGGGCCGGAAGATTGGCTCGACGATCTGGCTGCAGCGCCAGCTCAACGACCCCTATGTCGCCAAGGCCCGGACCGAGGGACTGCGCTCGCGTGCCGCCTACAAGATCAAGGAACTCGACGAGCGCTACCACTTGTTCAAAAAGGGCATGCGCGTGGTCGATCTCGGCGCGGCCCCCGGTGGCTGGTCGCTGGTGGCGGCGCCCATCGTCGGCACCACAGCGGATAAGCCGCTGATCGTCGGGATCGACTACCTCGAGATGGATGCGATCGAAGGCGTCATCCTCCTGCAGAAGGATTTTAACGACGAGGACGCTCCCCAGGCGCTGATCGATGCGCTGGGTGGGCACAAGGCCGATATCGTGATGTCGGACATGGCGGCGCCGACCACCGGGCACCGCGCCACCGACCACATCCGGATCATGCAACTGGTCGAACTCGCCGCCGATTTCGCGGTCAAGGTCCTGGCGCCGGGCGGGACCTTTGTCGCCAAGGTGTTCCAGGGCGGCACCGAGCACGAGCTGTTGCACTTGCTGAAGCAGCACTTCACCACCACCATCCACGCCAAGCCCAAGGCGAGCCGCGCCGATTCCGCCGAGACTTACCTGCTGGCCCGCGGCTTCAAGGGCAACGCGCCGGAGTAAGTGCTTTGGTGCGCGGTGGTCGAACGACCCAGTGTGATCACCCCACCTCCGATGTCATCCCAGCGAAAGCTGGGACCCAACTACCCACAGGCTCGGGCTGCAAGATGGGTCCCAGCTTTCGCTGGGTTGACAGCCGGTGGTAGGTTTAAGGCCGAGCCCTAATCACCGGGTTCGCGCAGCCCAATGATCCGCTGATCACTCCGCCGGCGCGCCGCTCTCGGCCCGGTGGCTGTGCATGTTGGCGCTCCGCGGAACCCGCAGGAAGATCAGCGCCGAGATCAGCGTCACCGTTGCCATGGCCCAGAAGGCAACGTGGAAGTCGTTGAGCCCTGGGGCTCCGCCATGCAGCAGGTGGACGCCCTCAAAGATGCCGCCGCCGATCGCCACGCCGAAGGCGAGGGAGAGCTGCACGCTCACCTGGCTCAGCACATTGGCTTGCCCCGCATCCTTGTCGGCGACATCGGCGAAGATGAAGGCATTGGTGGTGGTCCAGAACAGCGACTGGAAGAAGCCGGTGATCACCAGCAGCGCCAGCATCAGCGGGGTCGGGGTGTCGGGCGTGTAGAGGCCCATCGCCAGCACCCCGCCGGCGGTGATGGTGCAGGCGATCACCAGCGCCCGGCGGAAGCCGAGCCGCGCGATGAAGCGCTCGGCCATGAACTTCATGGTGAAGGCGCCGACCGCCGAGGCAAAGGTCACCATGCCGCTCTCGAACGGGTTCAAGCCAAAGGCGAGCTGCAGCATCAGCGGAAACAGGAACGGCATCGCACCGGTGCCGAGCCGGAAGATCGTTCCGCCGATCATCGTCAGCCGGAACAGCGGCTGGCGGAAGATCCTCAGGTCGAGCAGCGGGTACTCGGTCCGGCGGAAGTGGAACCAGTAGGCGATAGCGGCCACCACACCGAGGAACAGCGAGCCATAGCCAAAGCTTGCGGGCAGGGCCGGCAGCGTCAGCACCGAGATGCCGAAGACAAGGCCGGCAAAGCACAATCCGGCCAGCAGAAAGCCGGTGAAGTCCAGCTTGCGCGGCTCGTTCCGATGCCACTCCGGCAGGTACTTGTGGACCAGGATGATTCCAAGGATGCCGATCGGCACGTTGATCAGGAAGATCCAGTGCCAGCTCGCAAAGGTGGTGATGAAGCCACCGATCGGCGGCCCGACGATCGGGCCGACGAGCCCCGGGATCGACAGCCACGCCATGGCATCGACCAGTTGCTGCCGCGGCGTCACCCGCACCAGCACCAGCCGCGCCACCGGCGTCATCATCGCTCCGCCCATGCCCTGCAGGAACCGCGACAAGACGAACGTCAGCAGCGAGTTCGAGATGGCGCAGCACACCGATCCGAGAATGAACACCACGATCGCCCAGGCAAAAATCCGCTTGGCGCCGAACTTGTCGGCCATCCAGCTCGACACCGGGATGAAGATCGCCAGCGCCACCATGTAGGTGGTGAGCGCCAGCTTCAGCGCGATCGGCTCGGTGCCGATATCGTGCGCGATGGCCGCCAGCGAGGTCGCGATCACCGTCGAATCCATGTTTTCCATGAACAACGCCACGGCGAGGATCAGCGGAGTCAGGCGGAGCGCGGACATCGGAGCCTTCAGAGTGTTGCCGGAACCGGCTTGGCGATAGGCTTTGCCTTGTGGCCCGACACGTCGCTACCTGCGTCGGGTGGCAGCCGCATGAACGGGATGGCGCTGCAGATGGCGACGGCAGCGACGACGAACCAGGCGATGTGGAAATCCGCCAGCACCAGCTCGCCACCATGCATATTCGAGGCGATTTCCAGCGCGCCACCCGCCACCGCGACACCGGCCGCGACGCTGAGCTGCTGGCTCACCGCATTGATCGCTGTGGCCTGGCTGGCATGTGCTTCGTCGACATCGGCAAACACCAGGGCGTTGACGCCGGTAAAGAAGAACGAGCGGGTGAGGCCGCCGAACAATAGCGAACCCATCAGCAGCCAGTGCGGCACCGCCGGGGTGAAGAAGCCGTTGATGGCGAGAAAAGTGCAGCCGAGCAGCGCCGTGACCATCAGTGTCCGCGGGAAGCCGAAGGCGGCATAGAGCTTTTCAGCGCCGAACTTCGAGAGGATCGCCCCGATCGCCGCGATGAAGGTGGTGAGCCCGGATTCGAACGGCGTCAGTCCGAAAGTCAGCTGCAGCATCAGCGGCATCAGAAACGGGAAGGCGCCGATGCCGATACGGAACAGCGAGCCGCCGATGATGGCGTTGCGGAACAGCGGCAGCCGGAACATCTTTGGGTCGAGAATCGGGAACGGCGTGTGCTTCGCATGCCGCAGGTAAAGCAGCCCCGCGATAACCCCGACGACAATCGAGCCGTAGCCGGCGACGGTCGGGATGGCGGGGAGGCTGATCACCGAGAAGCCGAACATGATGCCGGCAAAGGTGATGGCCGAGAGAATCAGCCCCGGCACGTCCACCGGTCGCTCGTTCCGGCCGTCGGCGGCATTGAGGTATTTGGTGACGAGGACCAGCCCGATGAGGCCGATCGGGATATTGATCCAGAAGATCCAGTGCCAGCTGAGATAGGTCGTGAGGAAACCGCCCAGCGGCGGGCCGGTGATCGGGCCGATCAGCGCCGGGATGGTGAGCCAGGCCATGGCCGACACCAGCTCATTGCGCGGTGTGGCGCGCACCAGCACCAGCCGCGCCACCGGCGTCATCATCGAGCCGCCAATGCCCTGGAGGAACCGCGACAACACGAAGGTCAGCAGCGAATCCGAGAAGGCGCAGCAGATCGAGCCGGCCATGAACACCACGATGGCAACGCGGAAAATGTTCTTGGCGCCGAACCGGTCGGCCATCCAGCCCGACAACGGGATGAAGATGGCGAGCGCCACGAAATAGGCGGTGAGCGCCAGTTTCAGCGAAATCGGCTCGGCCCCGATATCCGCCGCGATCGCCGGCAACGAGGTCGCAATGACAGTCGAGTCCATGTTTTCCATGAACAGCGCGACCGCGAGGACGAGGGGGATGATGCGCACGTAGGGAGCCTCGATCGAGGCACTGTTAGGATTGAAACTATCGGCGTGAGCTTTACGGTGCGTGGGGCTGCAACGCAACACGTACCTCTGTCATTAATCGCTCGGGTCCTAACCGATTGACCCCCCAAGCCAACACGTGGCTTATTGTGGTCACATTTTGTTCGGGTTGAACCATGAAGAGCTTTTCGTCGTCGAGCTTCGCCAGCAATCATGCCGAGGCGCTCGACCTTGCCTTTGCAGCAGTGCAGAAGAACCCACAGGCGCTGTTCACCAATTTCCAGTGGTTCCTGTACACCGGCAAGGACACGATCTTCTTTACCGCCTTCTCCAAGGAGAAGTTCGACAAACAGAAGCTGAAGGAACTGGTGGCGCAGGTGGTGGCGCTGGCGCCGCAGCTGACGCACGGCTTTGTCGGGGCGCGTCCGGGGCACCCGTTCACCGAGAGCCAGCTCGACGCCATCACTTCGGTCGAGCTGGTTGACAGCTTTGACGGCTACCCGGACAAGTGGCTCGGTAAAAGCGCCGACATCTTCGATCACCCCGACCTGCCGCTGTTCCGCTTCATGGCGGCGACGCTGAAGGACGGCCCGGATGCCGAGGGGCGCATCTCGGTGATCCAGGTGCGCGCCGCGCATTGCGTGCTCGAGGGTTCGGATTCGGCGCTGCTGTCGCGCTCGCAGACCGCCAATCACGGCATCCAGTCCAACAAGGACAACAAGGTCAGTTTCGGCGCCCGCTTCAAAGGCGCGCTGCAGGCCGGTATCGGCGTGTCGCTGCACCTGTTCTTCGCCCACATCATGTCGCCGCCCGACAAGCCGTTCGGCTTCAAGACCCTGCCTTTGCGCCGCGACCGGCTGCGTCGCCTCGCCAATCGGCTGGGGGTGCGGCAGCGCTCGCTCTACTTCGCCATCGTCACCCATGCGCTCCATTCCGATACCGACCGGCGCCTCAACGAGGCGGTGATCGCCGCGGCTTACACGATGCTGGATACCCGGCGCACTGATGCCGACGACGACTTCTTCCGGGTGCGCGCGCTGCAGGCGAAGTTCCCCTACAAGGAGGATTTCGTCGAGTATGTGCGCTCGGTCGACGATGTCGTCAGCCAGATCGAGAACAAGGACATTACCTCGTTCCAGACCCAGATCATGGCGCTGTTCGCCATGCACCGGAAGCTCCATAGCTGGTTCCCGTTCCTCTATGGCCCGCGCTTCTGGCGCTTTTCGGGCCGCGTCGACACCGTGCTGACCCTGGTGCCGCCGCACCGCACCCTGGGTCCGGTGACCCAATGGATGATGGAGCCGATCTATTGCGGCGCCTACCACCCCGCCTCCAACATCGCCACCTTCTGCCCTGGCCGGGAGTACATGACGGTGAACTTTGTCATGGAGCAGCGCCACATCGATGCGGTCGAGCGGATCGAGCCGCTGATCGCGAGGATCGAGGCACTGGATCTGCCGGAGCCGGTGAAGGGTGTGGGCGTCGAGGCTTGAGGCGTCTGCTTAGGCACGCGGGCGGTCTGTGGTGGGCATAAATCTCACCACAACCACCGGCCGTCATCCCGGCGAAAGCCGGGACCCAGTGCTCCGACCGCTCAACGAGCGCGAAACCATCCGACCTTGCCGTGATGGACCGGCGCGATCCCTGCCTGCCCTCCCGCTCGAGCAGTGGGTCCCGGCTTTCGCCGGGATGACGGCCGGTGGGTGGTGGGAGATCGGGACACCCCGCAGGTGCCGGAGGGCCAGAGTCAACCAGCAATCTCGTCCCACAGGTCATCCCAGCGTGGGTTCGCCGCTTCGATCAGCTCCACCTCCCACGGTCGTCGCCATTCCTTGATCCGCTTCTCACGCGTGATTGCCGCCTCGGCGTCGCCCTGTTCTTCGAACCACACCAGCTGTGTCACGCCATATCGTGCAGTGAAACTGTCGGCGATTGCGTGCGTTCGATGTTGCCAGACGCGACCAACCAGATCGGACGTCACGCCGGTGTAGATCGTGCCGCGCCTGCCGCTCGCCATCATGTAGACGAAGAACTGTTTGTCCACCTGCGCCCCCGAACCATCGGATCAACGCAGGCGGACGCTGTCAACGTAGGACCGGCCTAAGCCACCTGCCTCCCATACTTGCTTGCCACTTCCTCGGCCAACCGCCCGCCGATCTCCGCCAGGTGGTCGAACTCCTGTTCGAAGCTGCCGACGCCGGCGGTCGCTGACCTGAGTTCGATAATCAGGTCCTGCATTTCGGAGGCGGGCACGTAGGCGTGGATGTCGTCCCAGCCGTCCCAGCCCTCGCGGGTGTCCGAGCCGACGATCTGGCCGCGGCGGCGGGGGAGGATGGCGTTGATGCGGGCCGTGGCCTCGCTCGGGCAGTGCACCGTTACTTCCATCACCGGCTCCAGCAGCACGGGCTCGCATTGCGGCATGCCTTCGCGCATGCCGATCTGCGCCGCCTGCCGGAACGCCATGTCGGACGAGTCGACGGTGTGGTACGAGCCGTCGGTCAGCGTCACCGCCACATCGACCACCGGGAAGCCGAGCGGGCCGCCCATGCCAAAGTACTCGCGCACGCCGGCCTCCACCGAGCTGATATACTGCCGTGGCACCACGCCGCCGGTGATCTTCTCATCGAAGCCCAGCCCGCCGCCGCGTGGCAATGGCTTGATGGTCAGCACCACATCGCCGAACTGGCCATGCCCGCCCGACTGCTTCTTGTGCCGGCCGCGCACATTGGCCGACTTCCTGATCGTTTCGCGATAGGCGATGCGCGGCACCGAGGTGGTGACCGGCACGCCGTAGCGTCCGGTAATCCGCTCGACGACCACCCGCAGGTGCATCTCGCCATGGCCCTCGAGCACGGTCTCGCCGGTCTCGGGCACATGCGTGAGATGCAGTGAGGGATCCTCCTCGAGGATGCGTTGCAGCGCCGTCGACAGCCGCACGTCGTCCTTGCGCTCTTTCGGCGACACGGCGATCGCCATCATCGGCATGCTCTCGGGCGGTGGCATCAGGTCGGGCACCATGCGGCCGGCCGACAGCGTATCGCCGGTGCGGGCGGCTTCGACCTTGCCGAGCGCTACTGTTTCGCCCTCCTGCGCCGCCTCGCGCTTCTGCGTTTCCTGGCCCATCACCCGGAAGATGCCCGACACCTTGCTTTCGCGACCGTCGGCGGAGCGGAGCGTCGCGCCATCGGCAACGGTGCCGCTCAGCACCCGTGCCACGCACATCTTGCCGCTGCGGGCAGTCTGCATGGTCTTCATGATCTGCACGACGGTACCAGGCCCGTCGGCGAGCCCCAGCCGCGCCCGGGTTGCTTTCACCGTTGGGGCTTCGTGGCGGATCGCCTTCAACAGCCTGGTGATGCCATTGCCGTGCTCGGCCGAGCCGATGAACACCGGACAGATCTTGCCGGCCCGCATCTCCTCGACCAGATCCTTGAAGATCAGGTCCTTCTCCGGTTGCACATCCTCGAGCAGCTGCTCCATCAGCACATCGTCGAAATCGGCGATCTGCTCGAGCATGGCAGTGCGTGCGGCGACTTCGTCGGCTTTCTCGCCATCGGGCAGGGCGATGATCTCGCTCTCCTTGGCCTCGTGGTAGACATGCGCCCGCTCGAGCGCCAGGTCGATGCAGCCGGTCACCACGCCGGCCTTGGTCATCGGCAATTGCCGCAACACCAGCGGCACCCGGCTTGCCGGCTGCAGCATGGTGAGGATGTCGCGCACCTGGCCCGAGAGCTTGTCGATCTTGTTGAGGAAGATGAGGTGCGGGAGCTTCCGCGCTTCGAGATCCCTGAGGATCAGCTGCAGCGCCGCGACCTTTTTGGGGTCGGCTTCCGCCACCACCACCGCCATGTCGCAGCCGGCGAGGACGGCGAGGGATTCATACTGGAACTCGACTGAACCGGGGCAGTCGATAAAGCTGTAGCGGTCGCCCATGAACTCGGTCTCGGCGACGTTGACCTCGACGCTCATGCCGTTCGAGCGGGCTTCCGGTGCGGCATCGCCCACCATGTTGCCATCCCTCGCGTGGCCTTGTCGGGTAATGGCCCCAGTGCGCATGAGGATCGCTTCGAGCAGCGAAGTCTTGCCGCTCGCGAACGGCCCCACCAGCGCGATGCACCGGGGCCCGGCTTGTCTGCCGTTGTCGTTTGCCATCTACTCCTCCTGGTTCGTGATTTGTTCCTCTGGCGACGTCCTCCCCGGTGCGTGGTCCTCGCACCGTTGAGGCGCGTCCGCCGCGATACTGTAGCGCTCTGGGAGAGCGGAGCCAATCGGGCGGCTGCGGGCTGTGGAAGGTCGTGGAGCCGGTGGCTGTGGCCCCCCACCCCTGTCCCCTCCCCGCGAGGGGGAGGGAGACGATCGCCTCGTTGTCAGTCTCGTGGGGAGGGGACAGGGGTGGGGGGCAGCGCGCAGCAGCCCTGCAGACAACCACCCTTCCCAAACCCGGGGTGCGGTGGTAATCACCCTCGCCAACCCGTGAGCCGGCGACGAGTCGTTCCGCTCACGGGCTTCCGTTTTTCTGATGCTCAGAAGGGAAGGGCCCGACCCTTGGCGAAGATCATTACTTCCATCACCGGCGATAGCGCACTGACGTTCGACGACGTGCTGCTGCAGCCTGCGCGCTCCGATGTGCTGCCGACCGATGTCGACATCCGCACCCGGGTGACCAAGGACATTTCCCTCAACATCCCGATCCTGTCGTCCGCCATGGACACGGTGACCGAGAGCCGCATGGCCATCGCCATGGCGCAGGCCGGTGGCATGGGCGTGATCCACAAGAACCTCGATATCCTGGTGCAGGCCGAGCATGTCCGCGCCGTGAAGAGCTTTGAAAGCGGCATGGTGGTGAACCCCATCACCATCGGACCTGACGCAACGCTCGCCGACGCGCTGGCGCTGATGGAAGCCAACCACATCTCTGGCATTCCGGTGGTGGAGAATGGCGGGCAGGGCGGACGCAAGATCGGCAGGCTGGTCGGTATCCTCACCAACCGCGACGTGCGCTTTGCCAGTAACCCGCGCCAGCGCATCGCCGAACTGATGACGCACGAGAACCTCGTGACCGTCCGCGACGGCGTTAGCAAGGACGAGGCCAAGCGCCTGCTGCATGCCCACCGCATCGAAAAGCTGCTGGTCACCGACGACGACGGTCGCTGCGTCGGGCTGATCACGGTGAAGGACATCGAGAAGGCGCAGCTCAACCCGCATGCGGTGAAGGATGCGCAGGGGCGCCTCCGTGTCGCGGCAGCGACTGGCGTGGGCGATGCCGGCTTCGAGCGCTCGCTGGCACTGATCGATGCCGGCGTTGACCTCTTGGTGATCGACACGGCGCATGGTCACTCGACCGGCGTGCTGAAGTCGGTGGAGCGGGTGAAGCGCGAGAGCAATTCCACCCGCATCGTCGCTGGCAACGTGGCGACTGCCGAAGCCACCCGTGCGCTGATCGAAGCGGGCGCGGATTCGGTGAAGGTCGGCATCGGTCCCGGCTCGATCTGCACCACCCGTATCGTCGCCGGCGTCGGCGTGCCGCAGCTGGCAGCGGTGATGGCCTGCGCCGAAGAGGGCGACAAGCACGGCATCCCGGTGATCGCCGACGGCGGAATCAAGTTCTCAGGCGATCTGGCTAAGGCATTGGCCGGCGGTGCGTCTTGCGCCATGGTCGGCTCGTTGCTGGCCGGTACCGACGAGAGCCCGGGCGAGGTCTACCTCTACCAGGGCCGCTCCTATAAGTCGTATCGCGGCATGGGCTCGGTGGGCGCCATGGCCCGCGGTTCGGCCGACCGCTATTTCCAGGAGGAAGTGAACGACAGCCTGAAACTGGTGCCCGAGGGCATCGAGGGCCAGGTGCCGTACAAGGGCGCCGCCGGCAACGTGCTGCACCAGCTGGCCGGCGGTCTTCGCGCCGCCATGGGCTATACCGGCGCGCCCAACCTGCAGGCTTTCCGCGACAATTCGGTGTTCGTGAGGATCTCCGGCGCCGGCCTCAACGAAAGCCACGTCCACGACGTGTCGATCACCCGCGAGAGCCCGAACTACCGCGGCGGCAACTAAGGCCGGCCCTGCCACGTTGCTGCCAACTCCACCGGGTCATTCCCGCGAAAGCGGGAATCTCCGTTGGGGATGGCGCAGCAGGCGCAAAAACCGAGGTTCCCGCTTTCGCGGGGATGACGCCGTGGTTCCCGGAAGCAGCGAGGCTATCGGTTGACCTCATTCTGGCTGATCGCCGCCATCCTCGCCCAGGGCGCGCTCGCCCTGGGGCTGCTCTGGTACCTCGGCACCATTCGGCTCCCGATGGTGATGAAGGGCGAGGTGCGGATCGACGACATCGCGCTCGAGCGTAAGGCTTGGCCGAAGCGCGAATGGCAGGCGTCCAACGCCTTCGACAACCAGTTCCAGCTGCCGGTGCTGTTCTATGTCGGGGCTGGGCTGGCGCTCTATTTCGGCCCGACCCCTTTCGAGATCGGGCTGGCCTGGCTGTTCGTCGCGTCCCGCTACGTACATGCCTTCGTGCACATTACCGATAACCACGTGGTCCGGCGCTTTGCCGCCTACCTGGTCGGGCTGCTGCTGCTCTGCGTGTTCTGGCTCGACCTGGTGGCGCGGCTGCTCCTCGCGCTGTAGCGAGCTTGATCCGCGTGCCGCATCGTGGCACGGACGCGGCTGACGAGAAGAGGATCTTCCAATGAGACTGCCCGGCCGGATTGCCGCCGCCATCGCTGTGCTCGCCGATATCGATGCGCACAAGCGCCCGGTGGCCGAGGCGCTGAAGGCCTGGGGGCTCAACAACCGCTTTGCCGGCGCCGGCGACCGCGCCGCCATCGGCAACCTCGTCTACGACACGCTGCGCCGCAGGAGTTCGCACGCCTTCGCCATGGGTTCGGACGCGCCGCGGGCGCTGGTGCTGAGCGTCGTGGTGCGCGAGTGGGGCGAGAACATCGATGAGCTCAACCAGAGCTTTGGCGGCGATCGCTTCGCCCCTGCGCCGATCGATGCCGAGGAGGCGGCAAAGCTTACCGCCGCCGATCCGCTCGCCGGTGCGCCCGACCACGTGCGCGGCGATGTGCCCGAATGGGTCGCGCCGCACCTCGCCGAGAGCTTTGGGGAGGACTGGGTCGCCGAAGCGCACGATCTCTCCGGCCGACCGCCGCTCGACCTGCGCGTCAACACGCTGAAGGCCAACCGCGACAAGGCGCTGCGGGCCCTCGGGCGCTTCGCTCCCGATGCCACCGTCACCATCCCCGAGGGCATCCGCTTTCCCGCCGGCGACCGCGACAGCCGCACGCCGAACGTCCAGAGCGAGGAAGGCTACATCAAGGGCTGGTTCGAGGTGCAGGATTTCGGCAGCCAGATCGTCGCCGCGCTGGGCGGCGCGCGCGGCGGCGAGCAGGTGCTCGACCTCTGCGCCGGGGCAGGGGGCAAGACCCTTGCCATGGCCGCCGCGATGCAGAACCGCGGCCAGATCTTCGCCTATGACAGCGATCGCACCCGGCTCGCTCCGATCTATGACCGCCTGAAGCGCGCCGGCGCCCGCAACGTACAGGTCCGCGCCCCGGGCGAGGGCGTGCTCGACGACCTGATCGGCAAGCTCGATCGCGTCGTGGTCGATGCGCCATGCACCGGCTCGGGCACCTGGCGCCGCCAGCCGACCGCCAAATGGAAGCTGACGCCCGAGCAACTCGCCGTCCGCGTCGAAGAGCAGCGCGCCATCCTCATCGAGGCGGCGAAGTATCTGAAACCAGGTGGCACGCTGGTCTACATCACCTGCTCGGTGCTGCCTGAGGAGAACGCCCGACAGGCTCAGGCCTTCCTCGAAGCCAACCCGGACTTCAAGGCCATCGCCGGCAACAAGCTCTGGATGAGCCACTTCTCCGGCGCCAGGCTGCGCGCCCGCTTCTCGCCCGAAGGCGGGATATCGCTTACTCCGCATCTCACCGGCACGGATGGCTTCTACGTCATCGCCATGCAGCGAGGCTGAGGATGATCCGCGATGATGCCGGCGGCTTGTCGCCCCTGTTCATCTTCACCGTCGGCTCGATCGCCTTCCTGCTGATCGTCGGGGCGGTGGTCTGGTTCGCCATTCCGGGCGCCAGCGCCAAGCACCATTTCGTCTCGCCGTCGGGGCGCGTCGCGCTCGACATCGGCGAGACCTGTGGCGAGGCGAGCTGCGAGCGCCGGATCATCGCCGAGACCATCGCCGCTGACGGCAGCAAGTCGCGCCGCGGCTGCCGGGTCCCACTGACTGATACGCATCTGGTGCTGCTCAACGCCTTCCCGCTTTGGGCCGCCGACGAGCAGACCGTCGAGATCGTCTATGCTGATGCCGCGGGGCAGGGCGGCAAATTCCCGCTGAACTTCGCCGCCGACTGTACCGCCACCGAGTGAAACTTGCCTTCGCCTCGCACGTTACTCGAGGCATGAGCACCCTAACGATATCCGACCTCAAGACGCCGCGAGCCTTGATCCTGCTGGCGGTTTTCCTTGCCGTGGTGATCGGCGTTGGCGCCGTTATCGGCGTTTCGACCGCCCCGGGCGAATGGTATGCCGGCCTCGCCAAGCCGCCGTTCAACCCTCCCAACTGGCTGTTCGGCCCGGTCTGGTTTGCGCTTTATGTGCTGATCGCCATCGCCGGCTGGCGCACCTTCCTCAGCGAACCCAATGGCCTCGGCATGAAGCTGTGGTTCGGCCAGATGGCGCTGAACTGGCTGTGGTCGCCGGTGTGGTTTTCGCTGCACCTGCTCTGGCCGGCCTTCATCGTGATCATCGCCATCTTCGCGCTGATCCTCATGTTCATCGCCAATCGCTGGGGCCGTGACCGTGTCTCGGCCTGGCTGTTCGTGCCCTATGCGGCCTGGGTCGGCTTTGCCAGTCTCCTGAACCTCGCCATCGCCACGCTGAACTAGCCGGCCTAGTGCAATTCCCGCGAGATCGGCTCACCCAGCGCCAAGCGGGTGAAGCTGACTTCGAGCCCCTCGCCAGTCGGTGAGCAGGTCATCGGGCCGACCTCCACTGTCTCGCCCATGCGGAGGAAGCAGAGCCGGACCAGTTGCCAGCTGCCATCCGGCTGAAGCAACTGCACCCGCAGCGCTTCGGCATGCCGGGTGAGCCGCAGCGTCACGGCAGCGTCGACCCGTCGATCGAGCTTCAGCACCGACCAATCCGACTGGTCATCACGGGTCACCACGACCGAAAAGTGCATCGCCCCATCGGTGAACTCGACCCCGCATTTCAGCCAGTTGTCGCCGTCGACGAACAGCATCGCTCCGGCCTGGTCGTAGAGGCGCTGGTAGTTGGCGGTGAAGCTGAGCTCGAAGCTGAAATCCCCGCTCACCTCGGTGGCGCGAAAATGCCCGTCGGCGTGCTTGAAGCCGTAGAAGGTGTTGTTCCAGTAGTCGGTCTCCGGGCCCGTCCGCACCACGAGGGTGCCGCCGCGCTCCTCGTAAAACGGCGGCTGGTTGCGCCAGAAGGTCTTGCCGGTTTTCATCAGGTCATTCCGCCGCCGCAGTGATTGTTGCCGAACCGGTGCTGCGCCGCTCCTTGCCGCGCGCCCACTGAATCATCGGGTTCTCGACCAGATGATACGACAGGTGCGCCACGGTGAAAGTGATGACCGTGATGATGGTACAGGTGACGATGAAGCGGACGGGATCGGACGACTGCCCGTGGTCGATCTGCGGATCCCAGTAGACCCGCACCAGTTCCAGCACCGGATAGTGCCAGATATAGATGCCGAACGAGATCTTCGCGACATAGCGCGTCACCGGGTTGTCGAGCAGTTGGCCGAGCAGCGCGCTCGATGGCGAGGACGAGAGAAACAGCCCGACCGCCAGCACGAACCAGGGGAAGCCATAGGGCACACCCAGCCAGCCCCAGCCATCGGCGGTCTTGGCCGAAAGCTGCACTTGCATGAGGTAAATGCCCCAGGCGAACGCTGCGAGTGCGACAAGGTCGAACAGCGCGTGCCGGTACTTCGCCCAGCGCACCTGCAGGCCACCGGCCAGCGCGCCGATGGCGAACATGGCGAAGAAGGCGAACGGGTTGAAACGCGGCATCCAGTACTTGGCGCCGCCGATCAGCCCGTAATCCCAGCCGCGCTGGTGCGTGTCGACGCGATAGTAGCGGGCGAACAGCCAGTGCGCGGCGAGCGCCAACCCGATGACCCCCAACCATATCAGGCGCGATTGCCAGCCCTGGCCGCTCCACCGTCCCAGCAAGAACAGCGCGGCAAAACCGAGCGGCAGCAGCAGGTATGACGTGACCTCGAAGCTGATCGACCACAGCGGCCCGTTCACCTCGACCGGAAACAGCGTGATCCAGTGCCAATCGGCAACCGTGAAGATGCCGGCGACGAGCCGCAGCACCAGCTGCCCGTCGAGCACCGCGCCGAACACCGTGATGCTGAGGACGAAGGTGACGAGCAGCGCCAGCCAGAACCCGGGCAGGATGCGGGCGGCGCGCCGCATGGCATAGACCCGCAGCGATGGCGCCGGCTCACCGCGATCCAGCGCCTGCCAGAACGGCCGCGACAGCAGGAAGCCCGAGAGGACGAAGAACATCGCCACGCCGAACGTGCCGATCTGCGCGAATACCCGAAACCACTCGACGCCGCCGAGCTGATCCTGCCAGCTCATGCGTTGCGCCAGATGGTGGAACAGCACCGTGAGGCACGCAGCCGCGCGCACGAAATCGGCGCCATTCAGGCGGTTATCAGTCATCGGTTCCCCTCGCGTGGCACGCCGCGTCTGCCGCGCGGTAGTTCGTGCAATCGATTTCATTTGGCACCGCCAAGGGCTGCTGCGCAACCCCCTTGCGCTCGTCGCAGACGCGTCAGCGAACAGGCGCGGCACGAGCGGAGGTAGCGGTTGACGCGAGGCTGTCGCTGCGTCCTACTGGCGCAATACTTATCGTGTAGAGGCCAAATGATTTTTCAGGATTTTGTCACACGGATGATGGATCCAAGTCATCTGCTGACTCACGTGCCGTATGCTCTACTTGTCATCTCTATGCTGATGAACGACATGGGCTGGCTTCGTGCTATTGCCATTGCTGCAGGCATAATACGTATTATCAATCGCGCCTTCTTTGAGATCGACCCGATCATCGTGTTCTGGGAAGTGATCTTCGTCGCGGTGAATGTCGTTCAACTGTTGATCCTCTGGTACTACGCCAGGCGGCATCGGTTTTCCGAGGACGAGCAGCGTTTCGCCTCGATCATGCCCGCCAGCATCGATCGACGAACCGTCCGTCGCTTGCTGCGCCTCTCCAGGCTTCGCCATGCCCACGAGGGCCAGAAGCTGACTGAAGAGGGCAGGGCCGTCAGCGAGCTGGTGTTCATCGCCGATGGCGTAATGCAGATCGAGCAAGCCGGACGAATCGTCGCCGTGTGTGGACCGGGGGATTTCGTCGGCGAGATGAGCTTTGTCACCGGCGCCCCGGCTTCGGCCACTGCCATCGCTGCCAAGCCGGTGCGCTACCTCGCTTTCGAACAGACGAGGTTGCGCGCCGCTGTCGAGGCCGACAGTGATCTTCGCCAGGCGCTCGACGCCAGTCTCAACCACAACCTCGTCGGCAAACTGGCAAAGGCCAACGTCGCTCGTCCTGAGCAGGTCGCTGCAGCCTAGAACATCGAGCCCCTTGTTTGTGACAGTGGGAGCGGGCTAGGCCCTCGGTCTCAGTGTTTGCTTTTGCGGTGCACCATGTCGGGCCTGGTTGATCAGTTGTTCGTGGGTTTCACCAACCCGGTCATCCTGTTTGGGCACTTCACCTACTTCCTGCTGATCGTCTCGATGCTGATGCGGCGCATGGTGTGGCTGAGAAGTTTTGCCGTAGCGTCGGGCGTCGCCAAGATCGTCTACCGGGCGTTCTTCGTGTTCGATCCGGTGAGTGTCCTGTGGGAAACCGTGTTCGTGCTGGTGAACATCGTCCAGCTCCTGCTGATCTGGTACTACGAGCGCCACCACCGCTTCACCGACGAGCATCGCCATTTCGTCGACAGCATGCCGCCCAGCGTGGAGCGCCGCGCCCTGAAGCGCCTGCTGGCCTTTGCCACAGTGCGTGAGGTCCCAGCCGACGAAGTGCTGGTGCGCGAAGGGGAGGTGGTCAAGGACCTGCTCTATGTCGCCAGTGGCGTCGCGCGGATCGAGAGCGCCGGCCGGATCATCGCAGTGTGCGGGCCGGGCGATTATCTCGGTGAGATGAGCTTCCTCAGCGGCGAGCCGGCAACCGCCACCGTAGTGGCATCCAGGCCGATGCGCGTGCTGGCCTTCGACCAGCAACGGCTGCACGTCGCGGTGGCCTCCGACGCCGCCATCCATCGCGCCATGGAAGCCGGATTGAACCGCAACCTCGTTGGCAAGCTGGTGCGCGCCAACACGACCAGGGTGGCACCCCTCTCGGCATAGGTGCCTTGACCGGGAGGAGGCTTGCACAATCCCCGTCCGGGCTTTATTTCCCCGCCATGACAGACATCGCCGCCGCCCCCGCCGAGTCCATTCTCATCATCGATTTCGGGTCCCAGGTGACCCAGCTGATCGCGCGCCGTCTGCGCGAGACTGGCGTCTACTGCGAAATCCATCCGTTCCAGAGCGCCGCCGAGGCCTTCGCCCGGCTGCAGCCGCAGGGCGTGATCTTTTCGGGCGGTCCTGCCTCGGTGACCGACGAGGGCAGCCCCCGCGCGCCGCAGGAAGTGTTCGATTCGGGCGTGCCGATCCTCGCCATCTGCTATGGCCAGCAGACCCTGGCGCTGCAGCAGGGCGGCAAGGTCGAAGGCGGCCACGCCCGCGAGTTCGGCCGCGCCGATGTCGAGATCAAGGAGCAGAGCCCGCTGTTCGATGGCTTCTGGAAAGTCGGCGGCCGTTACCCGGTGTGGATGAGCCACGGCGACCGCGTCACCGAGCTGCCCGAGGGCTTTACCGTCATCGGCACCTCAGAGAACGCGCCGTTCGCCATCGCGGTCAACGAGCGCAAGCGCTACTACACCACCATGTTCCACCCCGAGGTGGTGCACACTCCCGATGGCGGCAAGCTCCTCCAATCCTTCGTGCACAACATCGTCGGGCTCAAGTCCGACTGGACCATGTCGGCCTATCGCCAGCGCGCTGTCGACAAGATCCGCGCCCAGGTCGGCAAGGGCAGGGTGATCTGCGCGCTCTCGGGCGGCGTCGACAGCTCGGTCGCGGCGATCCTTATCCATGAAGCGATCGGCGACCAGCTGACCTGCGTGTTCGTCGATCACGGCCTGATGCGGATGAACGAGGCCGACGAAGTGGTCTCGATGTTCCGCGACCACTACAATATCCCGCTCGTTCATGTTGACGCCGCCGACAAGTTCATCGGTGCGCTCGAGGGCGAGGCGGACCCCGAGACCAAGCGCAAGACCATCGGCCGGCTGTTCATCGAAGTGTTCGAGGAAGAGGCCAAGAAGCTCGGCGGTGCGCAGTTCCTGGCGCAGGGCACGCTCTACCCCGATGTGATCGAGAGCGTCAGCTTCTCGGGCGGCCCGTCGGTCACCATCAAGTCGCACCACAATGTCGGCGGCCTGCCTGATCGTATGAACATGCAACTGGTCGAGCCGCTGCGGGAGCTGTTCAAGGACGAAGTCCGGGCGCTCGGCCGCGAACTCGGCTTGCCCGACCGCTTCGTCGGCCGCCACCCGTTCCCGGGCCCCGGCCTCGCCATCCGCCTGCCGGGCGGGGTAACCCGCGACAAGCTCGACATCCTCCGCCGCGCCGACGCCATCTATCTTGACGAGATCAGGAAGGCCGGGCTCTACGACAAGATCTGGCAGGCCTTCGCCGTGCTGCTGCCGGTGCAGACCGTCGGCGTGATGGGCGATGGCCGCACCTACGAGTTCGTGTGCGCGCTGCGCGCCGTCACCTCGGTCGACGGCATGACCGCGGATTTCTTCCCCTACGACATGAACTTCCTCGGCCGCGCCGCCACCCGTATCATCAACGAAGTGCGCGGCATCAACCGGGTGGTCTACGACGTGACGTCAAAGCCGCCCGGCACCATCGAGTGGGAGTGAGTTCGCTAAGCCGCATCGCCGAGGCCTCGTCGGTTCGGCCGACGCCGCGGCAACTGGCCTGGCAGCAGCTGGAATTCTACGGCTTCATCCATTTCGGCATGAACACCATGACCGATCGGGAATGGGGCCTCGGGCACGAGGATCCCGCCCTGTTCGATCCGGCGCAGCTGGATGCGGACCAGTGGGTCGAGAGCCTCGCCTCGGCCGGCATGCGCGGCCTGATCCTCACCTGCAAGCACCATGACGGGTACTGCCTGTGGCCGAGTGCGGTCACGCGGCACTCGGTGGCGTCCAGCCCGTGGAGGGTTGGCGGTGGGGACCTGGTGGCGGAAGTCTCGGCGGCCTGCGCGCGTCGTGGCATGAAGTTCGGCGTCTACCTGTCCCCATGGGACCGCACCGAGCCTGCGTACGGCACCGGGGTCGGCTACGACGACTTTTTCGTCGCGCAACTGCGGGAACTGCTCTCGGGCTATGGCCCGATCTTCTCGGTCTGGTTCGATGGCGCCAACGGCGAAGGCGCCACCGGGAGGAAGCAGTATTACGACTGGGACCGCTACTTTGCCGTGGTCCGGGAGTTGCAGCCCGATGCGGTGATCAGCGTCTGCGGCCCCGACGTGCGCTGGTGCGGCAACGAGGCCGGGCACACCCGGCCCAACGAGTGGAGCGTGGTGCCTGCCTCGCTGCGGGACGCCGAACGCACCGCGTCAAACTCGCAGCAGGTCGATGACGGCAGGTTCTCGCGCCTCGTGCGTTCGGACGAACAGGACCTGGGGAGCCGGGCGGCCATCGGCGCCTCGAGCGATCAGCTCGTCTGGTACCCCGCCGAGGTGAATACCTCGATCCGGCCGGGTTGGTTTCACCACGCCAGGGAAGACGCCGAGGTCCGCTCCGCCGACGAGCTGTTCGACATCTACCGCGCATCCGTCGGCGGCAACGCCACGTTCCTGCTCAACGTGCCGCCGGACCGCGCCGGCCTCGTCAGTGCGGCAGATCGGCTCGTGCTGTCGCAATTGGGAAAGCGCATTACGGGCCTCTACGACGCCGACATCGCCCCAGCGGCCACCGTGTCGCCCGCTGGAGCCCTGGACCAGGAAGGCGCATGGATCGTCGACTCCACCGGCGCCAGCCTCGTTCTGTCGTGGCCGGAGCCGAGGCGGATCGCTGGCGTGATCGTCGATGAGGACATCGCCCTGGGCCAGCAGGTCGAACGACTTCAGGTGGAGGTCCGAACATCAGGTGATCGATGGCTTCCGGTCGCCGAGTGCGGCTCGGTCGGTTATCGCCGGATCATCTCGTTCCCCGCCGTGGAGACCGACGTGGTCAGGCTGTCGGTCACCGCCGCGCGGGGGCCGGCACGACTGCGAAGCCGGGTCTTGCAGGCCGGGGAGGCTGGCTGATCTCATGGAGCAGGACCGTCCAGACGGGGTCTCGGCCCGCATGGTGCGCCTCGGGTATCTCGTCGCTGGCTTCGCCCTTCTCGCGCTCGGCATCATCGGCGCTTTCCTGCCGCTGATGCCGACGACCATCTTCGTCATTCTTGCCGCCGGCTGCTTTGCCCGCTCCAATCGCCGGGTCGAGGCATGGTTGCTCAATCACAAGAGTTTCGGCCCGACCATCAAGGCCTGGCGGGCCGAGGGCGCCATCTCGCGGCACGGCAAGTCGCTGGCCACGGGCGGCATGGTGCTCGGCTATGTGCTGTTCCTGATCGGCGCGCGCCCCGACCTGCCGCTGGCGCTCTTCGTCCTCACGGTCTTCGTCGCCTGCGCCTGGTACGTGCTGTCGCGGCCTGAGCCGTCGTGATGCCCGAGGGCGCAGCCGGGCTTTAGCACGCGGCCACATAGAGTGTTTCGCGGCCCTCGGGGCACCGTGAGGCCTCAGTAGAAGGGGCCATCGTCGGTAGGTGTCCGGCTATGCGTCCTTCCTCATCAGTGCGTCCTGGCTCGTCAGCGGCCCGAAAAAGCCGATGACGCGGGTTACTCGCTTCTGGTTGGGGTCGAGGAAGGCGATGTCCAAACCCTCGGGGAGAGACGATCCGTCGAGCATCACAAACTTCCAGGCAAAGCGCGCGACCCCATGATGAACATCCACATCGCTCGTCCGAACAATCCGGGCGCCGGGATGCCTGGTCTGAATGCTGGCGATATGCGCGAGCAGCTCTTCCGCACCAGCGGCATGGACCGTGGGATCGGTGTAAGTGGCGCCATCGCCCCATATCGGCAGCAGTAACTCTCGTCGCTGCTGGGCATCTTCTCGAGACCACGCGGCGCAGTACCTATCGACGAGCAGCGGCAACGACATTCTGTGTGCCTCCGGACTTTCCCATGAATTGCGATAACGCCGCGAAATCATCCTGCAGGTGGCCAGCGGCAATCGCCCTTTGGAACATCGCGTCGTAAGCGTCGACCACCGAGCGGTCGATCGCGCGGGCGTCCATAACCTCCAGCAGGTGCTGGAATGCGCTGTAGTGCGGGGAGATCGACGAGAGCGTCTCGTCGTCGCTGGCAAAGCGGCCGGCTTTCGTCCGCTTGATGAGGTCGGCGACGAGGCCATCGACAACAGGCGCTGTTGCGCTCCACTGCCTCGCCAGCTCGCTGAGGTCGATCTCTTCGGCTTGGCTCACCGCGATTGCATGGAGAGCTCCGAACAGCGCGCCCCACATCAGCGCCAGCAGCGCGCTGTCGAGTGCATTGGCCCGCCCCGGGTCGTCCCCGACATGCTGAACATTGCCGCCCAGGGCACGAAACATGTCCGGGTTCGCGTCGAAGCTCGGCCTTGGTCCCGAGATCAGGATCGTGCCGGCCTCGGTGCCGATGAAATCCGGTGTGGCCATCATCGCGCCGTCGAGGTAGCTGGCCCCGTGCCCAGCAAACCAGTTATGAGCCTCGCGCGCTCCACCCGGCGTTCCGGAGGTGAGTTGCACGATCAGCTTGCCGCGTAGGGCCGAGGCAACAGCATCGTCGCGTAGGAGGGCGGCAGCCGCCTCATAGTCGGTTACGCACACGATGATGATCTCAGCCGCACTGACGACCTCCGGGATGGACGCCGCGACGGTGGCGCCGAGCGCGGCCAGCGCTTCAGCCTTTGGCTTCGTCCTGTTCCAGACCGTAGTCCGGTATCCTGACTCAAGCAGGGCTCGGGCGAGAGCCGATCCCATACGACCCGTTCCTACGACACCGATTGAAAGCTTCATTGCAACACCCCATCTCGATTGCTTGCCGGTGACGCAGAGCTGGGGTGCGGGGCGATGAGCGCCAATACGCACGGCGGCGTAAGTGGTTACCTCTGGGTAAGGGAAGATGAGATGCCTGCGGAAAATGGATTCTCGACGGCGATGAGGATGGTCTCCGGCAAGTGGAAGATAGATATCCTCTGCGAACTCGGAGCAGCGCCACGCAGGTTCGGCCGGTTGCGGCAGTCGATTCCGGCGATCAGTGAAAAGGTGCTGACGCAGCACCTTCGGGAACTGGAGGCTGACGGGCTGGTGCACCGAACGGTCCATCCCGGATCGTCGATAAAAGTGGTCTATTCGCTGACCGAGAGCGGAGCGGCGCTCAATGCCGGAGCGGCGGGGCTATGCAGCTGGGGTGAGCAATTCCCTTCCCCCACCCGTGTTGCGCAATCCGGCAACGTCGGGGCGCCCTCGAGCTGCTCGGTCCGCTAGCAATCGCATCGGGCAGCGGTGCGTGCACCCGCGCCGACCACTGCTGTCAGCCCTTCACCCGAATGCTCACATTGCCGCTGCCGTGCTGCAGCACCAGGTTGTAGAGCCGGCGGGCGTTCTCGGGGGAGAGGCGGACGCAGCCATGCGAGGCGACGCGTCCCAGGCGCTTGGTGTCATAGGTGCCATGAATGGCGTAGCCGCCGCGAAAGAAGATCGAATACGGCATCGGCGACCAGTCGTATTTCTTGGAATAGTACTCCTTGTACATCCGCTGTACGCCATAGCTGCCCTTGGGCGTGGTGTAGCCTTTGCGGCCGGTAGAAACGTCGAAACTGTATTTCGTCGCGCCGCCCACCGACACCCGCATGTGCTGATCCGATAGGTCGATGACGATGGAGACGTTGGCGGCGGCGGCGGGTGTTGCAATGGCGAGAAAGGCAACAAGCAGTAAAACGCGGCTGAACATCTTGATGAACTCGAACTGGCGCTGTCGAAAGCTTCGCGCCAGCCCGTTGCAGACAGATTAATTTGCTTGCTTGCATCTGCAACTTCACGCGCTCGTGACCCCTGGTGAGCATGGCGTGTCCGTTGGGAACACCCGCGTCTGCGGGTTTGCATTCGCGCGGACGCCTCACTATGGTGCGCCGAAATTCGACCCCGTTTCACTTGAGCTTCATGTCCAACGAAAACATCATTCGCGAAATCGACGAGGAACTGCGCAGCGACCGCGCGCGCAACCTGTGGCGTCGGTTCGGCCCCTATGTGATCGGCGCGGCCGTAGCCATCGTCCTTATCGTGGCGGTGAAAGAGGGCTGGGACTGGTGGCAGAACTCGAACTCGGCCCAGTCGTCGGACCAGTTCTATGCGGCGCTGCAGCTGGCCGACGGCACCGATGCCGAGGCAGCCAAGAAGGCGCTCGACGAGGTGATCGCGGCCAACCACGGCGGCTATCCGGTGCTCGCGCGCTTCCGCGAAGCCGCGCTGCTGGCCAAGGATGGCAAGACCGCCGAGGCGGTGGCGGCCTATGACGCCCTCGCCGCCGGTCAGCCCAACAAGTATCTGCGCGAACTGGCGCTGGTGCTCGCCGCGAACCTTTTGGTCGACGGTGGTGATGTCGCCCAGGTCGAGCAGCGCGTCGGCGGCCTCGTCGGTTCGGCCAGCCCGATGCGCAACGCCGCCCGCGAGGCGCTGGGCCTCACCAAGTACAAGGCCGGCGATCTTGCCGGTGCCCGCCAGAGCTTCGAAGATGCGGCCAACGATCCGCAGGCGAGCCAGGAGCTGCGCAGCCGGCTGACCGTCTATCTGGCGCAACTGGTGGCCGAGGGCGTCGCCCCGCCGGTGGCGGAAGCTGCCGCGACCGAGACGCCTGTGGTCGTTGACCCTGCTACCGCCGCGCCGGCTGCGACTTCGGTCGGCGACGGACCGGCGCTCGATACCGCTCCGGCGCCCGAGGCTGCTCCCGCCATGGAGGCGCCGGCGATGCAGGCTGCTCCCGCGATGGAAGCCGTCCCGCCCGCGTCCACGGACGCACCCGCGTCCACGGACGCACCCGCGTCCACCGAAGCACCTGCCGCGCCCGCGAACTGAGGTTCGCGTCCGGCTCTAAATACTGGGGTCTCGCTTGACCGTTACCGTCGCCATTGTCGGCCGTCCCAATGTCGGCAAGTCGACGCTGTTCAACCGGCTCGTCGGGCGTAAGATCGCGCTCGTCGACGATACGCCGGGCGTCACCCGCGATCGTCGTGAAGCCGAGGGTCGTATCGCCGACCTGCGCTTCAAGGTGCTCGACACCGCCGGCTACGAAGACAAGACCGACGGTTCGCTCGAAGATCGGATGCGCCAGCAGACCGAGATCGCCATCCGCGATGCCGACGTCATCCTGTTCATGATCGACGCGCGGGCAGGGGTGATGCCGCTCGACGAGCGCTTCGCCCAGGTGTTGCGCCGTGCCGGCAAGGACGTGCACCTGATCGCCAACAAGGCAGAAGGCAAGGCCGCCGATCCGGGCCTGTTGGAGGCGTACAATCTCGGCTTCGGCGAACCCGTGGCGCTCTCTGCCGAACATGGCCTCGGTCTCTCCGACCTGCACGCCATTGTTTCGAAAGCCGTGGATGCGGCCGCCGAGAAGGCTGAGGCCAGGGCGCCGTCGCTGGATGTGATGCCCGAAGTCGATGTCGACCTGCCGGTCGATGACGGCTCGACCGAGGAGGGCCCGGTCAAGCGCTGGGATCCCAAGCGCCACCTCAATGTCGCGATCATCGGCCGCCCGAACGCCGGCAAGTCCACGCTGATCAACCGCATGGTCGGCGAAGACCGCCTGCTGACCGGGCCGGAAGCCGGCATCACCCGCGATTCCATCCTCGTGCCGTGGGAGTACGAGGGCCGGACCATCAACCTGGTCGATACCGCCGGCATGCGCCGCAAGGCGCGCATCGAACAAAAGCTCGAAAAGCTCGCGGTCAGCGATTCCCTCCGCTCGATCCAGTATGCCGAAGTGGTGGTGCTGCTGCTCGATGCGCAGATCCCGTTCGAAAAGCAGGACCTGACGCTGGCCGATCTGGTTGAGCGCGAAGGCCGCGCCCTGGTGATCGCTGTCAACAAGTGGGACACCATCGAGGACAAGAATGCCAAACTCGCCGAGCTGCGCGAGCAGTGCGAGCGCTACCTGCCGCAGCTCAAGGGCATCCCGCTGGTTACCATCTCGGGCCTGCAGGGCCGCAACATCGACAAGCTGATGTCCGCGATCTTCGCCATCGAGCGCAAGTGGAACAGCCACGTCTCGACGGCGCGGCTCAACCGCTGGCTGAGCGGCATGACCGAAAGCCATCCGCCGCCGGCCGTCTCGGGGCGTCGCCTGAAGCTGCGCTACATGACGCAGGCCAAGATCCGGCCGCCGAGCTTCATCCTGTTCGCCTCGCGCCCCGAAGCCGTGCCGAACGCCTACCAGCGCTACCTGGTCAATGGCCTGCGCGACGCCTTCGACATGCCCGGCACCCCGATCCGACTGTGGCTGCGGGGCGGCAAGAACCCGTTCGACAAGAGCGATAAGTAGCGGCGGCGGTCGCCGTGACGGCCGCCGCCACCTGGCCTAAATCCACTGCGGGACCGCACTCGCATAGCGTGCACCAACGTCGCCGTCCGGGAGGATCTCCCTGATCCGCGCGAGATCTTGGGCGCTTAGGGTCAGATCCGCGCTGGCAACATTCTCCTCAAGCCGTGCGATCTGTCGTGTGCCCGGGATCGGCACAATGTCGTCGCCCTGCGCCAGCAGCCAGGCCAGGGCCAACTGGGATACCGTGGCGCCCTTGCTGGCAGCGAGATCGGTCAGCTGCCGCACCGCCGCGACGTTCTTCTCGTAGTTGCCGGGCTGCCAGCGCGGGTCATGTCGGCGCATGTCGTTCTCCTCGTACTCGGCGGCCGGCTTGACCGCGCCGGTGAGGAAGCCGCGGCCGAGCGGCGAGTAGGGAACAAAGCCGATCCCCAGTTCGCGGGTCACCGGCAGCAGCGCCTCCACATCGCGCTCGAACACCGAGTACTCGGTCTGCAGCATGGTCACCGGGTGCACCGCGTGCGCCTTGCGGATCGTCTGCGGGCCGGCCTCGCTCAGCCCGAAATACTTGACCTTGCCTTCGCCAATGAGGTCGCTGACGGTGCCGGCGACATCTTCGATCGGCACGTTCGGATCGACGCGGTGCTGGTAGAGCACGTCGATGACCTCGACGCCGAGGTTGCGCAGGCTGTTCTCGGCGACCTCACGGATGTGTTCGGGGCGGCTGTCGGTGCCGTAGGAGCGGGTGAAGCCGAACTTGGTGGCGATGACGATGTCGTCCCGGAATCCCTTGACCGCGCGCCCGATGAACTTCTCGTTTTCGCCCCAACCGTATAGCTCGGCTGTATCGAAGAAGGTGACGCCAAGTTCGTAGGCGCGTTGGACCGTCTGCAGCCCGGCCGTTTCGTCGGCGGCTCCATAGGCGAGGTGGAAGCCCATGGCACCGTAGCCAATGGCGGAAACTTCGGGGCCGTTGGCGCCCAGGGTGCGTTTTTGCATGCTGCGGTTCCTCTCGTGATGGCAGGCCCGGAATGTAGGGTGGCGCAGGGCCGAGCCGATGCCCGATGGTCCCGAATGATTGCCTGATCCTGCTGGTCGCTTGACCTTTCCGGGCAATCGAGGTCCCGTACTCCGATGATCGAACTCGCTGAACTGCGCGCCGCCGCCCTCAGGCATGCCGGCTCTGTCCATCCCGCGTTGCCGAGGCTGCGCGTCTACCGGCTCGACCAGCCGACCGAGCCGGCGGCGCTGGTCTACGATCCCGTGGTTTGCCTGGTGCTGCAGGGCGCCAAGCGCACCTTCATCGGCAACCAGGTGCTGGAGTACGGCGCCGGCGCCTGCATCATCGTCGCCGCCGAACTCACCGCCATGGGCCAGATCAGCGAGGCTTCGCCGGCCGAACCCTACCTTGCGGTCAACCTCAACCTCGACCCGGCGGTGATCTCCTCCCTGCTGCTCGACATGGGCGGGATGGCCGAGCCAACGGCGGCCCCGGGCTTTGGCGTCAGCCAGGCGAGCCCGGCATTGCTCGATACCTGGCGGCGGCTGGTGGACCTGCTCGATCGGCCAGAGGAAATCCGCGTCATGGGGCCCAACCTCGAGCACGAGCTGATGTTCCGCCTGCTGACCGGACCGCAGGGCGCGCTGCTGCGGCAGATCGCCGGCTCCGACTCGCGCCTTTCCCACATCCGCCGGTCGATGGCCTGGGTGCGCCAGCATTTCGCCGAACATCTGAGTGTCGAGGCGATGGCAACAGTCGCCGGCATGAGCGTTTCGGTGTTTCACCGCCGCTTCAAGGCAGTGACCGGGCTCAGCCCATTGCAATACCAGAAGCATATCCGCCTGCACGAGGCACGCCGGCGCCTCGTCATTGAGCACGCGGAGGCGGGCACGGTGGGGTACGCTGTCGGATACGAAAGCGCGTCGCAGTTCAGCCGTGAGTACAAGCGCCTGTTCGGCGCGCCGCCCCGCCGCGACGCTGATGCCCTCCAGACGATCGTCGACGCCAGCCCGTAGTCGAACCGGCGCAACAGAACATCGCATTGCGCCCAACCTGAACGCGGCTATACTCCCGGCCTCTTAAGCGACCCGATGCTGAGTGCGGGGCCGCAACCTTGAAACGACATTGTTCCTCGAAATTCTGATTGTCGCCGTCCTGACGCTGGTCAACGGCCTGCTTGCAATGAGCGAACTGGCGGTGGTCTCCTCCCGCCCGGCCCGCCTCAAAGTCCTCGCCGCCGAAGGTAAGCGCGGCGCCACCGTGGCGCTGAAGCTGCAGGAGGACCCCGGCAAGTTCCTCTCCTCGGTGCAGATCGGCATCACCCTCGTCGGCGTACTCTCGGGTGCGTTCTCCGGCGCCACGCTCGGTGAGCGCCTCGGTGACACCTTGATTGGCGCCGGCATCAACCCCACCGTCGCCGCGCCGCTCGGCGTCGGCATCGTGGTCATCATCATCACCTACCTGTCGCTGATCGTCGGCGAGTTGGTGCCCAAGCAGATCGCGCTGCGCGATTCCGAGGGGGTCGCCGCACGGGTGGCGCCGGCGATGGCGCTCATCGCCTCGATTGCGGCGCCGCTGGTCTGGCTGCTCGACATCTCGGGCAAGCTGGTGCTGCGCCTGCTCGGCCAGAGCGGCGAGACCGACGAACGGGTGACCGACGAGGAGGTAAAAACCCTCATTGCCGAGGCCGAGCATGCCGGCGTGCTCGAGACCGAAGAGCGTCACATGATCTCGGGCGTCATGCGGTTTGCCGACCGTTCGGCCCGCGGCCTGATGACCCCGCGTCTCGATGTCGAGCTCATTGACCTGAGCGAGACGCAGGAAGAAATGATCGAAAAACTCCGCGCCACCCGCCACTCGGTGCTGCCGGTGCAGGACGGGGCGGTGGATACGATCGTCGGCGTGATCGTCCGCAAGGACCTGGTCGAGAACGTCCTGGCCCGCGAGCCGCTGGACATGCGTACTCTGGTCAAGCAGGCGCCCGTAGTGATGGATCGCTCCAGCGCGCTCGATGTGCTCAAGGCCATCCGTGGCTCGCTGGTGCACATGGCGCTGGTGTTCGACGAATACGGCCACTTCGAAGGCATCGTCACGCCCGGCGACATCCTCGAAGCGATCACTGGCGCGTTCCAGGAAGAAGAGGGCGACGAGAAGGCCTATGTCACCCGCCAGGATGGCTCATACCTCGTCTCGGGCTGGATGCAGGTCGACGAGTTCCAGGCGCATCTGGGCGTGCCCGTGCCCAAGGACGCCAAGTTCGAGACCGTCGCTGGTTTTGTGTTGGCCGAACTCAATCACCTGCCGGCAGTGGGCGAGACGTTCGAGCGCGGCCACTGGCGCTTCGAGGTGCTGGACCTCGATGGCCGCCGCATCGACAAGATCCTGGTGACGCGGCTGAACTAGGCGGTTCCCGTCTGCGCTCCAAACGCGCCGTTATCACCGGGTCATTCCCGCGAAAGCGGGAACCTCCGTTTGCGGTGCCTGCGGCCAGACGCAGATCCCCGCTTTCGCGGGGATGACCCGGTACAGGCGACTCTGCGACGGGCCTAGAGCGGCCGCAGCTCCGACTTCTCCCAGTCGAACAGCATGCGGTTCTCGGTGAACTCCGGCGCGATCATGTCGATCAGCTTGGGGGTCAGTGCCGCGGGGCGGGGCAGGGTGTCGGGGTTCTCGCCCGGCATCGCCTTGGCCCGCATCGCGGTGCGCACGGCGCCCGGATAGAACACGTTGACCCGCACCGGCGTGATGCCGCCGACTTCGGCCGCGTAGCTCTTGGCCAGCGCCTCGACTGCCGCCTTGCTCGCCGCATACGGGCCCCAGTTGGCCCGCGCCGAGCGCGCCGACGACGAGGAGACGATCACCACGCGGCCCGCCACCGACTGGCGCAGCAGCAGGTCGAGCGAGCGGATCAGCCGGTAATTGGCGGTGACGTTGAGACCCATCATTTTGTCGAACTCCCTGGGCTCGACATGCGCCAGCGGGCGCAGCTCGCTCAGCATCGCCGCATTGGCGACGAACCCGTCGAGGTGCCCCCAGCGCTCGAAGATCGCATGCCCGAGCCGGTCGATGCCGTCGAAATCGCTGAGGTCCATCGGCACCAGCGTGGTGCTGCTGCCGGCTTGCTGGATCTCGTCGTCGAGTTCTTCCAGCCCACCGATGGTGCGCGCCACGGCAATCACATGCGCCCCGCGCCGCCCCGCTTCGAGCGCCGCCTGATAGCCGATGCCGCGCGACGCGCCGGTAACGAGGACGATCTTGCCGGCAAGCGAGTTGGTGGTCATGCGTGAGATTCCCTGGAGTTTCGGCCCGGGTTCTAGCGGGGGAGCTGAATGTGGGGAAGGGTAAAGGTGTCACAGCGATGGCCGGCATGCCGGTGGCTGTGGACCCCCACCCTTGATCCCTCCCCGCAAGGGGGAGGGAGACGACAGTCTCAATGTCAGTGTAGGGGTCTCCCTCACCCTTGCGGGGAGGGGACAGGGGTGGGGGTCAGCGCGCGCCGGATTTCTGGATCATTCCAGAACCCCGTCAGCTCGCTTCCTTCATCAGCGACAGCGTCTTCGGATCGTTCTTGCTGCGGCCATTGAGGTCGGTGAGCTTGGTCGGGTAGTCGCCGGTGAAATGGTGGTCGGTGAACTGCGGGCTCAGCGGGTTGCGCTTCACTCCGCCGACCGCGTCGTAGAGCCCGTCGATCGAGAGGAACGCCAGTGAATCCGCGCCGATGAACCGGCACATCGACTCGAGGTCGGGGTGCTGGTTGGCGAGCAGGTTCTCGGGGTCCGGCGTGTCGATGCCGTAATAGTCGGAGTAAAAGATCATCGGCGAGGCGACGCGGATATGCACCTCGCGCGCGCCGGCTTCGCGGATCATCTGCACGATCTTCACCGAGGTGGTGCCGCGCACGATGGAATCATCGATCAGGACCACACGCTTGCCTTCGATCTCGGCCCGGTTGGCCGAGTGCTTCAGCTTCACGCCAAAGGCGCGGATCGACTGGGTTGGCTCGATGAAGGTGCGGCCGACATAGTGGTTGCGGATGATGCCGAGCTCGAACGGGATGCCGCTCGCCTGCGCATAGCCGATCGCCGCTGGCGTGCCGCCATCGGGCACCGGCACCACGACGTCGGCTTCGACCGGCGCTTCCTTGGCGAGGTTGATGCCCATGCGCTTGCGCGCCGAATAGACCGGGCGGCCGGCGACGATCGAGTCCGGACGGGCGAAGTAGACATACTCGAACAGGCAGATGCGCTCGGGGCGGGGGGCTAACGGCTTCACCGAGTCGATGGTGATGGTGCCATCCGGCTGGGTCTCGCAGATCACCACTTCGCCGTTCTCGACATCGCGTACGAACTTGGCGCCGATAATGTCGAGCGCACAGGTCTCCGACGCAAAGATCGGCTTGCCGTCTAGATCGCCCAGCACCAGCGGGCGGATGCCGTTGGCATCGCGTGCGCCGATCAGCTTGGTGCGGGTCATCGCCACCAGCGCGAACGCGCCCTCGAGATGCATCAGGGCATCGATGAAGCGATCCGAGGAGGCGATTTTCTTGGAGCGGGCGATCAGGTGCAGCACCACCTCGGTGTCCGAGGTCGACTGGCAGATGGCGCCCTGTGAGATCAGTTGCTTCCTGAGCGTCAGGCCGTTGGTGAAGTTGCCGTTATGGGCGATGGCGATGCCACCGACTTCCAGTTCGGCGAACAGCGGCTGCACGTTACGCAGGATCGTCTCGCCAGTGGTCGAGTAGCGCACATGGCCCATGGCGAGGTGGCCGGGCAGGCGTCCGACAGTCGCCGGGTCGGTAAAGTGATCGCCGACGAGGCCGAGCTGGCGTTCCGAATGGAACTGTTTGCCGTCGAAGCTGACGATGCCCGCCGCTTCCTGTCCGCGGTGTTGCAGCGCGTGCAGGCCAAGCGCGGTGAGGGTTGCGGCCTCGGGGTGGCCGAGGATGCCGAACACGCCGCACTCCTCGCGCAGCGTATCATGGTCCCATTCCGCGATCGGTTTGGCGTTCTGGGTCATCGGGCACCTCCAGGGTTCAGGTCGGGCCAAACAAGACGGGACCGCAGATGCGGCCCCGTTCACGAATATGCAATGCGCTCACCCGAATTTCATCAGGCGTTGGGCGCGGCCCCCTCGGCCGGCGGCTCCAGCGGCGCGTCGTTCTCGAGCTGGTCGGTGCCCTCTTCGTTGGGCACGTCGGCATCCGGCGTCGGCACGTCGTCAGGCGACGCATCCTCGCCCGTGCCGCCACCGGCGCCACGCTGCAGGATGTCGGTGACCTGCTTCTCGAGATCAGGCGGCAACAGCGCGATCAGGCTGTCGCCGAAATTGCGAAGGATCGGCAGCGAGCGCGACTCGGCCGCCCAGGAGGGCAGGTTCGAGGGCATCAGCCACAGCCCGAAGATCACCACGATCACCGCAATCAGCACGCCACGGGCGACGCCGAAGATGAACCCCAACGTGCGGTCGAGCGGCCCGACGCGGCTGTCGACGACGAAATCGGCGATCCGCATGGTGATCAGGTGGAGGATGATCAGCGCCACGATGAAGGTGCCGAGCACCGTCACGATGTCGGCCACGATCGGCTCGGCGATATAGCCGCGCGCGATCTCTTTGTGGTTGAAATAGGCATAGGCGGCAATCGCCGCGGAGCCCGCCCAGGTCGCTAACGACAGGATTTCACGCGTGAATCCACGGGCCGTAGCCAGGATCGCCGAAATCAGGACGAGAACGCCGATGCCGACGTCAAATGCAGTCAACATAGAGAAAATCCGCCCCTGGGACCCGCTTCAGGGTCCCGTGTAACCATTAATCGTGGCAAAGCCAAGCACGGAGGATGAGGTGCATGGCCGATGTTCACGGAAAGCAGAAGGCGTGGCCAAAGCGCTACTCTGCCGCCTGCCGCTGACCACGGGCCGCGATACGTCCGATGAGCTCGGCGAGCTCGGCATACTCGCCCACGGCGATGCCGTTGGGCACGTCGCCCTTGCCCAGCCGACCGGTTACCGCGCCCAGGAAACCGAGCTTCTGCGCCTCACGCAGGCGCTGCGCCGCATGGGCCACCGGGCGTACGCCGCCGGCCAGCGAGATCTCGCCGAAATAGACATTGGACGAGGGGAGTGGCGAGCCGGTCAGTGACGAGATCAGCGCCGCCGCCACCGCCAGGTCGGCCGCCGGCTCGTTGATTTTCAGCCCGCCCGCGACGTTGAGATAGATGTCGTTGGCGCCGATCCGTACCCCGCAGCGCGTCTCCAGCACCGCCAGCACCATCGAGAGCCGTGACGAATCCCAGCCGATCACCGCGCGGCGCGGCGTACCGAGCGGCGAGGGCGAGACCAGCGCCTGCACTTCACACAGCATCGGGCGTGTGCCTTCCATGCCGGCGAACACGGCGGAGCCCGCCGCGTCCTTGTCGCGTTGGTCGAGGAACAACGCCGAGGGGTTGGCCACTTCGCGCAGGCCCAGCGTCGACATCTCGAACACGCCGATTTCGTCGGTGGCGCCATAGCGATTCTTCACGCCGCGCAGAATGCGGAAGGTGTGGCTGGAGTCGCCCTCGAAATACAGCACCGCGTCGACCAGGTGTTCGACGACGCGCGGTCCGGCAATCTGTCCGTCCTTGGTGACGTGTCCGACCAGCACCACGGCGGCGCCGGATTTCTTGGCGAAGCGGGTCAGCGCCTGCGCCGAGGTGCGCACCTGGGTGACGGTACCCGGAGCGCTCTCGACCCGGTCGGTCCACAGCGTCTGGATCGAATCGATGATCACCAGGTCCGGCGGCGGGCCGTTCTGCAGCGTGGCGAGGATGATCTCGACATTGGTCTCGGATGCCAGCAGCACGGGACGATCGCCCAGCTCCAGCCGCTGCGCCCGGAGCCGGATCTGCGCCACCGCTTCTTCGCCGGAGACATAGACGATGCGCCGGCCGCGTTCGGCCAGCGCGGCCGCCGCCTGCAGCAACAGGGTGGATTTGCCGATGCCCGGATCGCCACCGATCAGCACCGCCGAGCCCATGACGAAGCCGCCGCCGGTCACCCGATCGAGCTCGCCGATGCCGGTCTCGACCCGCGCCGCCGTCTCGGTTTCACCGGCCAGCGGCAGCAACTCGATCGGCCGGCCACCGGCGATTGCCGATTTCGGCCCGGCGCCGACGCCCGAATCGACGATCTCCTCGACGATGGTGTTCCACTCGCCGCACGCCTCGCACCGCCCCTGCCACTTGGTGGTCAGAGCGCCACAGGCCTGGCAGACATAGGAGGTTTTGGTACGCGCCATGAGATGCCCCGGAGGAGTCGACGACAGGTAGCCGACTATGGGGGCAAAGGCAAGAACGAAGAGTGAACAACCGGCGGCCGCAGTCACCGTCTCATCTCCCCTTTGCGGGGGAGAATTCCAAGGGGCCCATGCGCCAACTGATGGATGGGTCCCAGCTTTCGCTGGCATGACACGCGGTGGGGGCGGAGGCCCTGTGCCTCCCATCGGCGCCAACGGGGAGATGGGCTGGTGGAGCGTCCGTGCCTTCACCGCCGTGGCCACTCCCCGATCACCTCATACCGTCCCTGCCCATAAAAACTGCGGACCAGCGCGAACCCGTCCACCCGCAATGTCGGCGGCCGCTCCAGCACCACCTCGGGCGCGTGCACCCGGTCGTAGCAGAGCGTCAGGTGGAACGCCTCGCTGGCGGCCGAGCGCACCTCGAAGCCGCGCTCCAGCATGCCCCAGCGCAGCAGCCGGGCCAGCTCCACCAGCGGCGTGTCCGAACCGGGCCTGAGCACCAATGGTGGCGAGCCCACCTTGCGGCGGAAGCTGGCGAGCCGGGTGAGGGCGATATCAAATGGCTGAAAGCCGATCGCCTCACCGGTCGCCATCGCCACCGCGAGATCGCTGCCGCTCAGTTCCTGGTAGAAGCCGACGCCGACCAGCGAGATATGGAGCGTCGTTGCCGGCAACAGCGCCGCCGTGATGCCGTAGAGGCGCCGCTGCTCGTCGACAATCTCCTGCAATGCCGGGCGGATCCGGCCACCGACCAGCACCGCGAAGAAGACCGGGTCGCGCCCCTGTCGTGGCGGCACCCTGATCGACTTGAGCGGCCGCGTGTCCTCAGCGAACATCGACAGCTGTGGCAGATCGGTCATCTCATCGGTCCTCCGGCTTAGGGACACACAAGGAACCAGTGAGGCCGAACGGGAGTCAAGAACAAAAAGAGAACAAATTGCACCGAAGCGGTGCGCTCGACCTTCGCCCAACTTGCCTCCGCCGCCGCTGGTTGCGAAGCTCACCTCCTCGCGACTCCGAACGGCCCGACCAGCGGCCGGAACAAGCAGACATAGGGAAGAGATGACCAAGATCACCGGGATCGAGACGATCCGCACGCGCGCCGACGGCACCTGGCTGTTCGTCAAGGTTCTTACCGATCAGCCCGGCCTCTACGGCATCGGATCGGCCTCCGACCACTACCGCGCCAAGGTGGTAGAGGCGGCGATCGAGAATGTCACGCCCCTGCTGATCGGCCGCGACGTCAGCCGCATCGAGGACATCTGGCAGTCCGTCTATACCCAGAGCTACTGGCGCAACGAGGCCATCGGCAACACCGCCCAGGCCGGCATCGACATGGCGTTGTGGGACATCAAGGGCAAGGAAGCCGGCATGCCGGTCTACCAGTTGCTCGGCGGCAAGACCCGCAGTGCCGTCGCCGCCTACGCCCACGCCCAGGGCGACTCGCTCACCGAGCTCGAGGACGATGTGCGCCGCTACTGGGAGGAGGGCTACACGGTCATCCGCTGCCAGCTGGGCAATTACGGCGGCGGCGGTTTCCTCGATCGCGCCAATGCCCGCGGACCGAAAGATCACTGGCCGCAGGACAAGGCCTTTGACGACGACGCCTACCTGCAGGCCATCCCCGAGATGTTCGCGCACCTGCGTGACAAGCTCGGCTGGGGACCGAAATTCACCCACGACGTGCACGAGCACCTGGCGCCGACCAATGCCGTGCAGCTGGCCAAGCTCCTCGAGCCCTATCGGCTCTACTTCCTCGAGGATCTGCTCTCGCCCGAACAGGTCGGCTGGTACCGCCAGGTGCGCCAGCAATGCGCCACGCCGCAGGCAATGGGCGAGCTGTTCGTCAACCCGCACGAATATCTGCCGCTGATCACCGAGCGGCTGATCGATTTCGTCCGCGTCCGTATCTCGAAGGGCGGCGGCATCACCCAGGCGCGCAAGATCGCGACGCTGTGCGAATGGTTCGGCGTGCAGACCGCCTGGCAGGAAGGTGGCGACAACGACCCGGTGAACCAGATGGCGGCGATGCATGTCGATCTCGCCTCCACCGCCTTCGGCATCCAGGAGGAGAACCACTTCAAGCCCGAGGAGTACGAACTGTTCCCCGGCCATGCGCTGCTCGAAGGCGGCTACCTCTACGGCAACGAGCAGCCCGGGCTTGGCATCGATATCGACGTGAAGAGGGCCGAAGCGCTGCTCGATCCGGACAAGGCGGCGAAGTCGCACTACATGGCCGAAGACCGCCGCCGCGATGGCGGCATCGTCCGGCCGTAGCGAGGGCCGGCGGGCGGACTCGATTGAGGGAGGCGGACCATCGAAAGCTCCATTGACTGGCAGGCCGACCTGGCTCACCTGGCCGAAGGGATCGTCACCCGGCATCGACAGCCGTTTCATCTCATCTCGCAGGCGGCGTTCGAGGCGAAGGTGGCCGAGCTGTCTGCTCGGCTGCCCTCGCTATCCGATGCCGCGGCGGTCGTTGCCTTGCGCGGCATCGCGGCCAGCATCGGCGACGGCCACACCTTCGTCGCCACGCCGCCTCGGCCGAAATTTCCAGTCGAGTTCTGCTGGTTCGGTGATCAACTTGCGGTGGTTCGCGCCACGGCTGCCCACCGCACGTTGATCGGCACCCAGCTGGTGGCGATCGGCGAGCAACCGGTGGCGGATGTCCAGGGGCGGTTGCAACAGCTCATTCCGCAGGGCGAGAACGCCGGCTATGTGCTGGCGCAGAGCGTCGAGCTTATGCGGGAGCCCGAGGTGCTCTCGGCTCTGGGCATTCCACCGCGGTTTCGCTTCATCGATACCGCCGGAACCGAGGTGGCTGTCACCCTGGGCCCAGGCGACGAGCCGCTGCTGACTGCCGAGCACGCTCCGCTCTCGATGCAACGGATGGACGAACCGTTCTGGTTCTCGCATGTGGCCGAACGGGATGCGGTCTACGTGCAGTTTCGTTCCTATGGCGGGCTCGAGGCCAATGCCATCAGGCTGTTCGACGACCTCAGGCAACAGCCGGCGCGACGGCTCATCGTCGACCTCCGGCGGAACGGTGGCGGTAACTTCCTCGCGGGTCGGCAGTGGCTGCTGCTCCCCATCGAACTGCTGGGGCTGGTCGCTGGCCAACTGTTCGTGCTGGTCGGCCGCCGCACCTTCTCCGCGAGCATGGTCAACGCCATCGATTTCCACCGCGAAACCGAAGCGATCCTCGTCGGCGAGCCGATCGGCGCCCGGCCATTCGGGTATCAGGAGAACGGCTGGTTCACGCTGCCCGGCTCCGGGCTGCGGGTCTCGGCCGCGACCCGGCTCTACCGGTTCGGTCCGGAGGACGCCGACAGCTTTCATCCGGACCAGCAGATCGATACCAGCTATGCCGACTTCGTCGCTGGCCGCGATCCGGTACTCGAGTGGGCGCTCGGCGCCTAGAGGTCCGGCATGTCGCTGAACACTTCGAGGATCACCCCGATATCGGGGGCGCTGTCGAGATAGTGCACCTCGATGCCGGTGAAGGTGCCGCTGAGGCTCGATTGGCCGCCGCGCACCTTCTGGTCCCTCAGCGCCTGCCGGAAGTCCGGCGTCCTTACCGCGACATGGTGCACGCCGCCGACCCCGCCGCGCTGGGCGAGGAACTTGCCGAACATGTCGTTCTCGTCCCGCGGCTCGATCAGCTCCCACATCACATCGCCGATCATCGTGATGGCGATGCGCGAGTGCCATTCGGCCGGCTTGCCGTCGACCAGGACGTTCTCGGCGTTCTCCGGACCGATCTCCATGAACTCCCATGGCCCGATGCCATACTGCTCCTCATAGGCGCGGACCGCGGCCTCGAGGTTGGGCACCACGATGCCGAGCTGCATGGTCTTGGTGAAGGTTGGCTGCTTTGCCGGCATGTCGGGCTCCAATATTCAACAAAAGTGTTGATCAACATTATTGTTGAATACGAGTGAGCATCCTCTGTCAAGCCGGTGGGTTGGTCGACCTCGCGACTGCCGCTAGGGTGCCCGCCCACGCGAACACCTGGGGAGTACGGGATGCGGTTCGAGGGCCAAGCGATTTATGTCACCGGGGCAGGGCACGGCATCGGCCGCGCCACTGCGCTACGCCTCGCCGCCGAAGGTGGCTCGATTGCGGTCTCCGATATCGATGGCCCTGCGGCGGAGGCCGTCGCCGCCGAGATCGCCGCGACGGGCGCGCGAGCCTTTGCTACCACGTGCGACGTCACCAGCCGTGACGCCGTCGATGCCTCCATCGCCGATACAGTCGGTCGTTTCGGCAAGCTCAACGTTCTCGTCAACACCGCGGGCGGCGACTGGAACGAGCCGGCGCTCGGCGAAATTCCCGATGAGCTGTTCGACCGCAAGATCGACGTCAACCTCACCGGCGTCTTCCGCTGCGTCCGCGCCGCCCTGCCGGCGCTGATCGCGGCCGGACCGGGCAGCAACGTTGTCAGCATCGGCTCGATCAACGGCAACTGGGCCTTTGGCGGCTACGCCTATTCGGCGGCGAAGGCCGGGCTCGAAATCCTCACCAAGAACCTTGCCGCCCGCTACGGCAGCCAAGGCGTCCGCTTCAACCTGATCAGCCCCGGCACTATCCGCACCCGCAACTGGACGGTGCGCGACGACGACGGCGGCAAGCGCGCCCGCAAGTACCCGCTCGGCCGCCTCGGCGAACCGGAGGACATCGCCGCCGCGGTGGCGTTTCTCGCCTCGGCCGATGCCGCATGGATCACCGGCATCAACTTGCCCGTCGAGGGCGGCATCATGACCGGCGGCCTGCACGACCTGATCATGGAGGGCTGATCAGTCGCGGCCGGTGTGTGGGGCGCCCGCCGCGACCGATAACATTACGCCGTTCCGGTCAACCGGTCGCGGATCTCGGTGTCGGATTGCGGAATGTTGCCATCCGGGGTCAGCCGGTCAACTGACTCGGGAATTGCAGTGGCGAGACGCTTCAACAGTTCCTCGCGTGACAGGCCGGTGCGCTGCGACAGTTCGGCCAGGTTCTCTGCGCCCACCGCCTGCTCGACCTGTGCGGGCGACAGGCCCTTGGTAGGAACGCCTACAGTGACCCAGGAATCGGCAGTTTCCGATTGGCCCGAGTTGCGGAAGCTGTCCATCAGGTCGCCGAGCCCGCCGGTGAGCACGTTGCCGTTCCCGCTACCAGCGGGCCGGCTCGCGTCTGTGCCATTGCCGCCACCACCGAACAGGTCGCCGAGGCTGCCCAGAATGCTCGAAAGCCCATCCTGGGCCGGAGCTCCGTCGGGGCCGGTGCTCGTTCTGTTCTGAAAGCCCTTCAGCGCTTCGGCAATCTTGTCACGGTTCTGGTAGCCCGCCACGGCAAGCAACCCGAGCAGGGCGACCATTGAAGGCATTGAGTTCTTGGCCATGTGACTGGTCCTTTCAGGGATGGATTGGGTCGTCAGGTGCGACGGCGCATGAATGCGCCCCAGGCGAACAGCACGAGCACGGCACCGACGACGGCGCCGATCAGCCCGGCACCTTCGCCGGGCGCGTACAAACCAAGGGCCTGCCCGAGGAAGGAGGCGACGAACGCGCCCACGATGCCGAGCACCGCTGTCATCACAAAGCCCGACGGTCCGCCGCTGTTGGGCAGGATTAGTTTTGCCACGATGCCGGCGACAAGACCGATGATAATGGTCCACAGAATGCCCATAGGCGAAGTCCCCTAAGCCCTCGCGCAAATGCGCGGAGGTCTCGGACAACGCCCAGTTGCTGACAGTGTTCCGGTCCTGGGGAGATTCGGGTCGAGATCACCAGTGCACCGGCAAGCCAGGTGCTGGCGACAGGAGGGGATGGTGTTGTTCAAGGCCGGACGCAGCAAGGTGACGCGCGACTCGGGCGGTTTCGTCATCCGCCTCAACATGCCCGGCTGGATCTTCCCGCGTCCCACCGATCATGGGCACGGCGCGTTGGCGCTGGTGGTCGAGTCGTTCCTCGCGCCGGGCCGTCTCGTTGCCCTGCATCAGCACCGCAACGACGAGATCATCTCGTGGGTCCCTGACGGCGTGATGCGCCACCACGATGACGTCAGCGGCGACCTGGTCACCGACCCCGGCCACCTGCTGGTGATGAATGCCGGCCGCAGCTTCTGGCACTCTGAGCGGACGCTGCCGACCGACCCGCCCTTGCGCATGCTGCAGATCATGGTGCGTCCACGTAGCATCGACCTCGAGCCGAACATCCAGCACGGGCCGCTTCCAGCCTGGATGCCGAACGTCTGGCGGCACCTGTTCGGACCCGAAGGCAGCAGCGCTCCCTTCTTCGTGCGCAACACCATCGACTTCTTCGATATCCGGCTCACTGTCGGTGCTCGTGTCACGCTGCCGGATATCCCCGGCCGTGACGTCTATTTCTATGTCTTCACCGGCGACATCGAAGCTGGTGGCCAGAGTTTTGGCGAAGCCGAGCAGGGCCTGTTGCTCGCCGGCGAGACGCTGGCGATCAAGGCAAAGACTGCCGCGGTGGTCGTGGCCTTCCTCATCGATCCCACCGCGCAACTGGTCCGCCAGGGTACCATCGGCGATAGCGCAAAGATTCCGCCGCCCTCACGTGCACGGTTGCTGCTCTGGCTTCTCGGCGTGCTGCAATGGTTCCGGCGGCGAACGTGATCCATCACCGGAGCCCGGCGAACTCATCTATCTCACCGCGGTTGCCAAGCACGTACTTCGTCCCCTCGAAGCCATCCCACAGCTGCTGGTGCGCCTGCCGCGAGTTGGCGTTGCTCCTCGTCGGATACTCGGCAACCCAGGCCAGCAGCGCCGCGAACGAGGCCTCGCTGCCGCCGCCCTGGTTGCCGCGCCGGCGCACATTGTCGAGACACTCTTCCACCGGCAGATCGAGGAAGATGAACTCGCTGGCGCGGGGCAGGGCGGCCGGCAGCAGCCAGCCATAGACGCCCTCCATCACCCACGAACCCTCGGTGGCGCGTTCGACCACCTCGTCGAACACCACCCGCTTGTCCCGCTCCTTGCCGCCATAGGCACCCTCCCAGTAGAGGTCGTCGAGCCGCACCAGCGGCACCGCCAGGCGCCGCGACAACCGCTCGCCCAGCCAGGTCTTGCCAGAGCCGCCATTGCCGGTGATCAGCACGCGCACGGCGTCAGCCATCGATCGGTACCCCGCCCTGGCTCATACGGTCGGCGCGGCGCTTTCCATGTAGTTGCGCGAGTAACGACCCTTAAGGCTGGTCAGCACTTCGTAGCCGATGGTGTTGGCGATGTCGGCATGGTCGTCGACGGTGATCTGCCTGCCGATGATCTCGGCCATCTCGCCCGGCGCCGGTGGCCGCGGCAGGTCGGTGACATCTACCCCGATCATATCCATCGACACGCGCCCGACCACCGGGCAGGGCTGGCCATTGATCACCACATGCGTGCCGCGGTGGTTGTTCGACGAGCTCAGCGAGCGGAAGAAACCGTCGGCATAGCCGATGGCAACGATGGCGAGGCGGCTGTCGCGCGACATGGTCTGCAGCGCGCCATAGCCGACCGTCTCGCCGGTCTTGACGTCCTTGGTCATCAGCACCGGCGCCTCGAGCATCACCACCGGCGCCATCGGGTTGCGCCGCCCGGCGACCGCCCGCCCGCCATAGAGCGCGATGCCCGGGCGCACCATCTGGAAATGGTTATCGCGGTTGCTCATCAACCCGGCCGAGTTCGAGAGCGACGCCGGAATGCCGGGGAACTGCGCCATCACCGAGGTGAACAGCGCCAGTTGCGTGCGGTTCTTCTCGTGCGCCGGCATATCGGCGCAGGCGAGATGGCTCATGATCATCTGCGGCGCATAGCCGATCGAGTCGATCAGCCGCTTGACGATCGAGGTCTCGTTGAGCCGGAAGCCGAGCCGGTTGATGCCGGTATCGAAATGCAGCGCCGCCGGCAGCGCCTGATTGGAAGCGGCGCAAGCCGAGAGCCATTCCTCCAGCATCGGGATCGAGGCCAGGCACGGCATCAGTCGTTCGCCGACATAGAGCGGCGCCGACCCCGGATAGAGCCCGGAGAGGATGAAGATGTGGCTGTCCTCGGGCAGCGCCGCGCGCACCGCGATGCCTTCGTCGGGCGTTGCCGCAAAGAAGAAGCGGGCGCCCGCCTCGTAGAAGGCGCGCGAGGCCTGGGCGATGCCTGTGCCATAGGCATCGGCCTTCACCACCGCGCCAGTCAGCGCGCCGCGGCTCACCTTGTCGAGAGCCTGCCAGTTGCGCTTCAGCGCGCCCAGGTCGACCGTCAGCCGCCCGCCGTAACCGGTCGCAATGGCCGGTGCCGCCATCACTATTCCATCCTTTCGGGAAGGTATTCGGAGCGCGCCAGATTGCCGAAGCGCGTGAACTGCGCCTCAAAGCTCACCTGCACGGTCCCCGTCGGGCCGTGACGCTGCTTGCCGATGATCACTTCGGCCTTGCCGTGCACCTGTTCCATCTCGCCCTGCCACGCCATGTGTTCCGGCGTGCCCTCCTTGGGCTCCTTGTTCTTGAGGTAGTACTCCTCGCGATACACGAACAGCACCACGTCGGCGTCCTGCTCGATAGAGCCGGATTCGCGCAGATCCGAAAGCTGCGGATGCTTGTCGTCGCGGTTTTCCACCTGTCGGCTGAGCTGGCTGAGCGCGATGATCGGCACTTCCAGCTCCTTGGCCAGCGCTTTGAGCGTGGTGGTGATTTCGGTCAGTTCCTGCACGCGGTTCTCGCTCGACTTCTTGGACGAGCCGCTGAGCAGCTGCAGGTAGTCGACGATCAACAGGTCGAGGCCTTTCTGCCGCTTCAGGCGCCGGGCGCGGGCGGCCAGCTGCGCCACCGAGATGCCGCCGGTATCGTCGATATAGAGCGGCACCTGCGCCATCAGGTTCGAGGTGTCGACGAGCTTCGAAAACTGGCTCTCGTGAATGTTGCCGCGCCGGATGTCGGACGAAGAGATCTCGGCCTGCTCGGCGAGAATACGCGTCGCCAGCTGCTCGGCGCTCATTTCGAGGCTGAAGAAGCCGACATGCCCGCCATCGATGGTCTTGCTGTGCCCATCCGCCTGCACTTCGCCGCGAAAGCTCTTGGCCACATGGAAGGCGATGTTAGTGGCGAGCGACGTCTTGCCCATGGCAGGACGCGCCGCGAGGATGATCAGGTCGGAGCGCTGCAGCCCGCCCATCAGCCGGTCGAGATCGGTGAGCCCGGTCGAGGTGCCGCTGAGCGTGCCGTCGCGGCCATAGGCTTCGCCGGCCATCTTGATGGCTTCGGTCAGCGCTGCCGAAAAGCTCTGGAAGCCGCCGTCGTAACGGCCCTTTTCCGCCAGATCGAACAGCGCCTTCTCGGCCTCCTCGATCTGCTTGTTGGCCGTCGCCTCGACATCGGAGTCATAGGCGATCTGCACCATCTCCTCGCCGATCTGGATCAGGTTGCGGCGGATCGCCAGATCGTAGATCGATTGGCCGTAATCGGCCGCGTTGAGCACGGTCGTTGCTTCCGCCGCCAGCCGCGCCAGGTATTGCGGCATGGTCATTTCAGCGGTCAGGGCGTCGGCGAGGTAGGTCTTAGCGGTGATCGGCGTCGCCGTCTTGCCGGCGCGGATGATCTTGGCCAGCACCTCGTAGATGGTGCGATGGATCGGCTCGTAGAAGTGCTCGGGTATGAGGAAGTCGCTGACCCGGTAGAACGCCTCGTTGTTGACGAGGATCGCTCCCAGCAAAGCCTGCTCCGCCTCCACATTGTGGGGCGCGAGGCGGAAGCCCTTTTCGTCTTCCGGACGCAGGCGATGCACGTTGTTGTCGGCCATAGCGACTCGATACTCCCCCGCTCGTTAAGGTTTGCTTTACCAGCGGCTGTCCCGGCGACGGTCAAAAATGTGACGCCGGGGTGACCGAATCGGGTCCTCGGCGCGACGCCTGTGGTTAGTGTTGAAAGCGGGGGAAACCAAGGCGGCGCGTTTGCATTCGCGTCATCAGGCCGATCGCCGATTCGTACCCCTCATTCAGTGCCGGAATCGCGCTCCAGCGCTGCGATGATCCGGCGCATCATGCCGTAAAACACCTCGCGCTCCTCGGGCTCTAATGCATCGGTGGCGAGGCCGTTGACCTCGATGGCGGACACGAAAGCGGCCCTGGCGCGCTCGCGCCCGAGCGGCGTCAGCGACACCCGGGCGCTGCGTCGGTCGTTGGGGTCGGGCGTCCTCGCCACCAGCCCGTCGCGCTCCATGCGATTGAGCGTGTTCGCCATGGTCGGCTGTTCCACCGCGGCAAGCAGGGCCAGCTCTTTCTGCGTCATCGCCCCACCGTCCTGCAGCGCGAAGAATACCGGCATCGGTCCCGAACTGCCGCCCGCCAGTCGCCGCTCGATGGCGCGGGCGAATAGCCGCGCCGCCCAGTTGGTGAGGTAGCCGGCTGAGGTCTCGCGGACATAGCTCATTTACATAGCTTGCTATTTAAATCCATAGTGTGCTATGTAACCGTCGTTGGCCACGAAACGCAAGGAGCCTTCGATGTCCGCAACAAGCAGTTCGACGCGCTACGGCAGCGTCGCCATCGCTATCCACTGGCTCACCGCGCTGATGATCGTTGCGCTGTTCGCCACGGGCTTGCTCGCCGCCGCGCAGGTCGACCCGGCCGCCAAGCTCGTATTGTTGCGCGCCCACATTCCGTTCGGGGCAGGGGTGTTGCTGCTGACGCTGCTGCGTATCGTCTGGTGGCTCGCCATCGATCGGCGCCCGGCTCCGCCCGCCGATCAGCCCGGCTGGCAGAAGCTCGTGGCCAAAGCGGTGCACATCGCCCTCTATGCGGTGGTTCTCGTCACCGCCTCGAGCGGCATTGCCACGATCATCCTGTCGGGTGCGCTTCCCGCCATCATCGGCTCCGCCACGCTCCCCAACCTGGAGACCGTTCTGCCGCGTGCCGTCCACGGCATCGCCTCGCGCCTGATGCTGGGGCTGCTTGCTCTCCATATCGGCGCCGCTCTCTACCACCAGTTCATCCGTCGCGACCGCCTGCTGGCCCGAATGGGCGTAGGGGTCGCCTAGCGCACTTTCTAGCGCCCGGCGATCAGCGCCTCGATCCCGTCGAGCAGCCGCTCGAGGCCGAAGCGGAAGGCCTTCTCACCCCAGAACTCGCCCTGCCGTGCCGCCGTGGCAGCCTGACCCACCCGTGCCGTGAGGGGAAAGCGGCGCGGATCGACTAACCGCTCAAGCTGCGGCATGGCCTCGCGCCACCATTCCGGATCGCCCAGCCCCGTCTTCTCCCGTTCCGCCAGCAGCCCGGACCGCAGCGCGGCGGTGTGGGCCGCGTGGTTGAGCACGGCGGCCAGCGCCTGCTCCATCTCGAAATCCGTGAGGCCGATGCCCTCGAGCACTGCCAGTTCGACCTCGTTCTTCTCGATCTCGTGCGGTCCCATCGGCGAGCGCGCCGGGCGCGCTGCGGTTAGCCACGCGTTGGCAAGGAACAGCCTATGGTTCGCCTCGGCGACTAAGCTCAGTCCTTGGCGCCAATTGCGGCCATGCGGCGGGGCTCCATCCGGGTAGAGGCCGGCATAGACCCGGTCGACCATCAGCGCCAGCAACGCCGCCTTGCCTGGTGCGAAGCTGTAGGTCGCCATGGTCCGCACGCCCAGCCGAGCGGCAATGACACGCATCGACAGCGCCTCGAGCCCCTCGGCCCGCACCAGCTCGGTCGCCGCCGAAACGAAGTCGTTGATGGTGCGACCGCTGCGCCCGACTGGACGAGAGTGGTCACTCCACAGCAGCGCAATGGTGTCGGCAAGGGAGCTATCGGTGTCGTTGCCGGCCAAAATTGTCTCCGGGCTGATGCTCCTCACTCCATAGCACCGTCACTTGGCTCGACCATAGGTTTGACGATCAGTTCTGCAGCCGATACAGTGTATCGGTACATTGTATCGAAAAAGGAGCGATCATGACCACGGACGACACGGTTCGCATCGAGGACACGCTGGCCTGGAGGTTCGCCGGGGAGGGGAGACTTGATCCCTCCGCCCCGGTTGCCGCGTCGGGGCACATTGAGATAGCCCGTGCTCCCGAAGTGGTGTGGCGCTTGTTGCACGACGTTACCAACTGGCCCGACATCCGTGCCGATGTTCAGGACGTGGTCGTCCTGGACGGCGGCGCCTTCACCTGGTCCGCCGGCCCGATCCCGGTTCGCTCCCGCTTTGTGCTCACTGAACCAGGGTGCACGCTGACCTGGTGCACGCTGGCGGCGGGCCTCGAGGCCGTACATGTCTACCACTTCGAAGCGGTTGGTTCGGGCACCCGGCTAGACGCGGCGGAATCGATGAGCGGGCCGCTTGCCGGGCCGGCAATCAGCAGCGCGCAGCTGCAATCCCAGATCGCTTCCTGGCTTGAGGGTATCAAAGCGCTCGCCGAGACGCGCTGAAAACAAAAAGGCCGGGATCGCTCCCGGCCTTGTATTCGCTGCGATTGTGCCGGCTTAGAAGCCGAAGGTCAGACCGACCTGCACCACGTGCGAGCCGAGGTCCGCAACGGCATCGATGGCACCGCCCTCAACTTCAGCGCCGACGATCGCCTTGTAGCGATAGCCGAGGTCGAGCGTCATATTGTCGGCCACGTCGACCTTGACGCCGGCGCCGACCTGGTAGGCCCAGCCCCAGCCGGACAGGTCGACCGAGGTGCCGACGGCGGTGCCGTCGGCGGTCACATAACCGGCGCCGAGACCACCGCCGATATAGGGCGTGAAACCCGAACCGGTGTCGATATCGAACCAGAGGTTGCCGAGCAGGTAGGTGGTAGAGGCCCAGCCGTCCGTGATCGGGTAGGTGTCGTTATCGAACAGTGCGGGCGGGCCGCCGCTGATCGTCACGTCAGGCAAGCCAACCGCGCCGGTCGACAGTTCGACTTCGCCGCGCAGATTGTCGGTGAAGTTGGCGCCGAGTGCGACGCCGAACTGCCAGCCGATATCGCTGTCGAAGTCAAAGAACTGCCCACCCGGCGGCGAGCTGTCATCGGCCGAAATAGTGGTCCACTGGGCGCCGCCAAAGACGCTCAAGTACCAGCCCATATCAGCAACTGCCACGGGCTCGTCGACCGGGACGTCAACGACCAGATCCGCTGCCAGGGCAGGGGTGCCGACAATCAGCGCCACAGCAGCAGCGCCGCTGAGCAGTTTGAACATGTTCATAATGGGAGCCTCCCGCAATTAAGTTGGCACCATGATTTGCAGATGAATTGTATTCGTGGAAGTAGGGAACGCAGCTTTCAAGGCATCAATTTCGGTCGTGGCACATAATGGCAACACCAGGCAGAAAGTGAGGCAAGCAACCAGGCCGCGGCCGTTGCTGATACATTCCGGATCGGAAGAAATCCGACCTGTCCAAAAGCTGGACTCGGGCCGTACCGCCAAGCTCTAGCGGAAGGTCGCCGCCCGGCCGGGGCGCGCAAACAAAAGGGCCGGGATTGCTCCCGGCCCTTTCTCGTATCGATGCGATACGTTCTTACTCTTCGTCGCCGAAGGCCTCGGTAGCGGCGGAGCCGACTTCGGCCTGGCCAGCAGCGAACTGTTCGGCCGCTTCGTCGTCGTAGTTGATCGCGGTGAGATCTTCACCGGCGGCCTGACGGGCAGCCTCGTCTTCCGAGCGCGCCACGTTGACGGTGATCGACACGGCAACTTCGGCGTGCAGGTGCAGCGGCACCGGGTGGACGCCGACGGTCTTGATCGGGTTGGCGAGGTCGACCTGCGAACGCGAGACGGTGAAGCCGTCCGAGATCAGTGCGTCGGCCACGTCACGCGACGATACCGAGCCGTAAAGCTGGCCGGTTTCGCCGGCCTGGCGGATGATGACCACCGACTTGCCGTTGAGGCCCGACGCGATACCGGCAGCGGCCTCGCGGCGCTCCTGGTTGCGCTGCTCGATGTCGGCGCGATCGCGCTCGAACTTCTTGCGGTTGGCTTCGGTGGCGCGCAGCGCCTTCTGCTGCGGGAGCAGGAAGTTACGGGCGAAACCGTCCTTCACCGACACTTCGTCGCCGATGTGGCCGTGCTTGCCGATACGCTCGAGGAGAATGACTTTCATGGTGCTTTCCTTTGCTGTCCTGCCTCGAAGGCAGTTAGGAGCCGCCGACGATCGGCAGCCCCAGCGAGTCCCTGAAACCGGTTCTTACTGAACGGCGTAGGGCATGATGCCGATGAAGCGGGCGCGCTTGATGGCCTTGGCCAGTTCGCGCTGCTTCAGGGCGGAGACCGCAGTGATGCGGGAGGGGACGATCTTGCCGCGCTCCGACACGTAGCGCTGCAGCAGGCGAACGTCCTTGTAGTCGATCTTCGGCGCGTTCGGGCCCGAGAACGGGCAGGTCTTGCGGCGGCGCTGGAACGGACGGCGGGCCGTGGTCGTGGTCAGGTCTTTGATGGCCATTTGGCTTATCCTTCTGGGTGGGTCGCATTCCGAACCGGAAAAGTTTGCAACTTTTCCTGGAATACTCCCGAAGCGTTCTTAGAAGCGGCGCGGGCGACGGTCGCCGCGGTCGAAACCACCACGGTCGCCACGCGGGCCACCCGGACGGTCACCGCGGTCGTCATCGCGATCGCGCTTCTGCATCATGGCCGACGGGCCTTCCTCGAGCTCGTCCACCCGGATGGTCATGAAGCGCAGGATGTCTTCATTGATGCCCATCTGGCGCTCCATCTCGGCCACCGCGGCGTGCGGAGCGTCGATGTTGAGCAGGGTGTAGTGCGCCTTGCGGTTCTTTTTGATGCGGTACGAGAGCGACTTCAGGCCCCAGTACTCGTTCTTGGTGACCTTGCCGCCGCCATTGCTGAGCACTTCGGTCAGGGCTGCGGTCAGCTCTTCCACCTGCGTGGGGGAAACGTCCTGGCGGGCCAGGAAAATGTGTTCGTAAAGGGCCATAAGCGCCTTCCTTCAAGTTGGTTCACAACACTTCCACTCGGCGCGGAGCCCCTTTGAAGCCGGAAAGGCGATCAAAGCAGTCTTCTAAAGAGCGGGAACACGGGAGGACGGGCGAACCCTATCGTACAAATGCACGAACCCTCCGTTCAGCCCCCGGCCGAACGAATGCGAGGCGGGCTATAGGGGAAAACGCCGGCAATGGCAAGCGGCGCGGGGCGGTGACGTCCCGAAGGCGTCTGCCACAGGCGGAACGATATCGGCCAGCCGACCCTTTCCCTTTACATAAGGAGAAGGTCATGACCAATCGCAAAACGCCAGTGCCGCCTGCCACCCAGCCCGACGACATCCCCTTGGACATTCCCGATGCCGAGCAGACCGAGAGGGAACTGCCGGAAGGACAACTGCCCGGCCTGCCGGTATGGCGCGATCCGCTGCTGAACCCGGGGCCGACGCCTTCGGAGCGCGAAACGCCACCGCTCGACTGATCCGGTCAGCCCGATGCGGAGATCTCGCCGGCGCGCTTCGGGATCTCATATCCCTCTGATACCAGCAGCGAGGTGATGGTCGGCGTCAGCGCCCGGCAGCCGCAGTGCTGGGCGTGCTCGTAATGCCAGGCGGCGCGCTGCTTTTTGGTCGCATTGGCCGGCATCCGGTGTTCGCGGTGCCACTCGGAGTTGATCTTGCCCATCGTCGCGGCCTCTTTCATCGTCCCGACACTTGCTTTAGGCAGGCCGGGCGGCTCCACTATGTTAACCTTGTCGAGACCGCCATGACCACCACCGAAGCTGTCGCGTCTGCTCCGCCTGATCGCAACGCGATCCGCGCCGCCGAAGCGGTGATCCGCCCGCACATCCGGCGCACCCCGGTGGGCGAGGTGGCGGCGGCCGATTTCGGGCTCGATGGTGCGCCGTTCTCCTTCAAGCTCGAATTCATGCAGCACTCCGGCACCTTCAAGGCCCGCGGCGCCTTCGCCAACCTCTTGATCCGGCCGGGCGCCGCACGCGGCGTGGTAGCGGCCTCGGGCGGCAACCACGGCGCCGCGGTCGCCTATGCGGCGCATAAGCTCGGCATCAAGGCGCATATCTACGTGCCGCGGATCTCCTCGCAGGCCAAGATCAACCGCATCCTGCAATATGGCGCCGAGATCGTCATCGGCGGCGACACCTACATCGATGCCTACAATGCCAGCCACGCCTTCGCGGCAGAGAACGACCTGCTCGAGGTCCACGCCTACGACATGTTCGAAACGCTCTGCGGGCAGGGCACCGTCGGGCTCGAATGGCTGGAGCAGGCCCCCGGGCTCGACACGCTGCTGGTCGCCGTCGGCGGCGGTGGCTTGATCGGCGGCATCGCTGCGGCGGCGGCTGGCCGCGTCCGCATCATCGGCGTCGAGCCGGAGAACGCGCCGACGCTGCACCGGGCTATCGAGGCGGGCCGCCCGGTCGACGTGCCGGTGAGCGGCGTCGCCGCCGACAGCCTTGGCGCCCGCCGCATCGGTAACCTGAGCTTCGCCCTCTCCGGCTTCATCGACCGCTCGGTGCTGGTTACCGACGAAGCCATCGTCGCGGCGCAGAAGGCGATCTGGGACGTGTTGCGCGTGGCGGTGGAGCCGGGCGGGGCCGCCGCAATGGCCGCCGTCCTCTCAGGACGCTATGTTCCGGCGCCGGGTGAAAAGGTCGGCGTACTGCTCTGCGGCGCCAATACGACGGCGGTGAAGTTCGACTAGCCCGCCTTGACTTTGCCATCCCCCTCCTGCAAACGCCGCCGCCAACTGGACGCCTGTCCGGGCGGGGCTTAGGCTCGGTTGCAACGACGAAGAACAACAGCGGAGGCCACCACCTTGACCAAGCGCGCATTCACCTTCCCGGGGCAGGGCAGCCAGGCTGTCGGCATGGGCAAGGATCTCGCCGACGCTTACCAGGAAGCCCGCAACGTCTTCGCTGAAGTTGACGACGCGCTCGGCCAGAAACTCTCGGCCATCATGTTCGAGGGGCCGGACGAGACGCTGCGCCTCACCGAGAACGCCCAGCCAGCGCTGATGGCCGTCTCCGTCGCGGTGACGCGCGTGCTCGAAAGCCGCGGCTTCTCGCTGAAGGACAATGCCGCCTACGTCGCCGGCCACTCGCTCGGCGAGTACTCGGCGCTGGCTGCCGCCGGCGCCTTCAGCCTCGCCGATGCGGCGCGGCTGCTGAAGGTCCGCGGCCAGGCCATGCAACAGGCCGTGCCGGTCGGGCAGGGCGCCATGGCGGCAATTCTCGGGCTCGACCTCGAAACCGTGCTGCGCGCCGCCAACGACGCCGAGGATGGTGAGATCTGCGGCGTCGCCAATGACAATGCCCCCGGTCAGGTGGTGATCTCTGGCCATGTCGGCGCGGTCAACCGCGCGATCGAGCTGTTGAAGGCGGCCGGCGCCAAGCGCGCTTTGCCGCTGCCGGTCAGCGCCCCGTTCCACTGCGCCCTGATGCGTCCTGCCGCCGATGCGATGGAGCACGCGCTCAACCAGGTGACGGTGAAATCCCCGGTCGTGCCTGTGGTCGCCAACGTCCTGGCCAAGCCCATCACCGATCCCGACGAGATCAAGAAGCGCCTCGTCGAGCAGGTCACCGGCATGGTCCGCTGGACCGAATGCGTTGGCTGGCTGGTGAAAGACGGGGGCGTGACGCAGCTGGTCGAGCTCGGCTCAGGCAAGGTGCTCTCGGGCCTCGCCAAGCGCATCGCGCCGGAAACAGCGACGGTGTCGATCGGCGCCCCGGCCGATGTCGATGCGTTCCTCGCCGAATTCGGCGCTTGAATCAGTTTCTCCTGAGGAGTCCGTAAATGTTTGATCTCACGGGCAAACGCGCCCTCGTCACCGGCGCTTCCGGCGGCATCGGGCGCGAAATCGCCAAGGCCCTCGCCGCTTCCGGCGCGCGCGTGGCGCTGAGCGGCACCCGCGTCGGTGCCCTCGAAGAGACCCGCGACCTGCTCGGTGGCGGCGACCACCCGATCCTGCCGACCAACCTGTCGGACCTCGACGCGGTGGATAAGCTGATCCCATCGGCCGAGGCGGCTTTGGGCGGCATCGACATCCTGGTCAACAATGCCGGCGTCACACGCGACAACCTCTTCATGCGCATGAAGAACGAGGAGTGGGACGAGGTGCTGGCGGTGAACCTTACCTCGGCCTTCCACCTCACCCGCGCCGTGCTGCGCGGGATGATGAAGCAGCGCTTCGGCCGCATCATCGGCATCACCTCGGTCGTCGGCGTCGTCGGCAACCCGGGGCAGGGCAACTATGCTGCCTCCAAGGCCGGTCTCATCGGCATGAGCAAGGCCCTGGCCTATGAGGTCGCCTCGCGCAACATCACGGTCAACACCGTGGCGCCCGGCTTTATCGGCTCGGCCATGACCGACGAATTGAACGATAAGCAGCGCGAAAGCATTCTGGGTAAGGTGCCGGCTGGTCGGCTCGGCGCCGCCGATGAGGTTGCTGCTGCGGTGGTGTTCCTTGCCAGCAACGAGGCCGGCTACATCACCGGCCATACGCTGAACGTCAACGGCGGCATGGTGATGCTGTAAGCCGGAGCGTGAGCAGCAAAAGTTGCAGACTTTTGCGGTTCGCGAGCGCGACAAAGGAAAAAGGCGCAGCCGGAGCGTGAGCAGCAAAGGTTGCAGACTTTTGCGGTTCGCGAGCGCGACAAAGGAAAACGTGCCATCGCGAAGGCTGGGGAAACCGGGGTCTGCGCAATATGGCAATGGCGGGGGAAGTATGTTACCTCCGCCGCTGATTTCGGGTTCGGCCCGTACTTGCGAGGGTACGAAGCCGCGCCTACAGTCTGCCGCGAACGGCGGCAAAGGTCGGTGGGCCCGGGCAATTCCGGTGTCTGGGGCCGCGTACGAACGAACAACCTGTTTGGTAACAAGGGAAGTCAAATATGAGCGATATCGCTGATCGCGTCCGCAAGATCGTGGTCGAACACCTCAACGTCGATGCGGAGAAGGTCGTCGATAAGGCCAGCTTCATTGACGATCTGGGCGCGGACTCGCTCGATCAGGTCGAGCTGGTTATGGCTTTCGAAGAAGAGTTCAACGTCGAAATCCCGGACGATGCCGCGGAATCGATCCAGACCTTCGGTGACGCCGTCGCCTATCTGACCAAGGCCGTCGGCTGATCGCCGACCGCTAACGGCTCTTCTTCGATGGAATTGCGCCGCGTCGTCGTCACCGGGATGGGGATCGTCAGCCCTTTGGGCTGCGGGATCGAACCGACCTGGGCCAACATCCTCGCATCCAAGAGCGGTGCCAAGCGCATCGACGACTTCCAGGTCGACGATATTGCTTGCCAGATCGCACACCGGATCCCGTTGGGCGACTACGCCGACGGCAAGTTCAATCCCGACGAATGGATGGACGTGAAGGATCAACGCAAGGTTGATCCCTTCATCATCTATGCCATGGCGGCGGCCACTCAGGCGATCGAAGATGCCGGGGTGGAACCCAAGACCGAAGAAGAAAAGCACCGCATCGGCACGCTGATCGGCTCGGGCATCGGCGGCATCGGGGGCATCTACGAGACCTCGATCATCCTGCATGAGAAGGGGCCGCGCCGCGTCAGCCCGTTCTTCATCCCGGGCCGCATCATCAACATGGCATCGGGCAACGTCTCGATCCGCTTCGGCCTGAAGGGCCCGAACCACTCGGTGGTGACGGCCTGTTCGACCGGCGCGCACGCCATCGGCGATGCCGCCCGGCTGATCATGCTGGGCGATGCCGACGTGATGGTGGCCGGCGGCGCTGAATCGCCGGTCAACCGCATCTCGATCGCCGGCTTTGCCGCCTGTCGCGCCCTCTCCACCGGTTTCAACGATCGCCCGGAAATGGCTTCGCGTCCCTACGACAAGGACCGCGACGGCTTCGTCATGGGCGAAGGCGCCGGCATCGTCGTGCTCGAGGAATACGAGCGCGCCAAGGCCCGCGGCGCCAAGATCTATGGCGAAGTCATCGGCTACGGCCTCTCTGGCGATGCCTACCACATCACCGCGCCCTCCGAGGACGGCGATGGCGGTTTCCGTTGCATGCAGATGGCGGTCAAGCGGGCCGGCATCGATCCCTCCGAGATCGACTACATCAACGCCCACGGCACCTCGACGCCGCTCGGTGACGAGATCGAACTCGGCTCGGTCACCCGCATGCTGGGTGACGCTGCTCCCAAGGCGGCGATGAGTTCCACCAAGTCGGCCATCGGGCACCTGCTCGGCGCCGCCGGTTCGGTCGAAGCGATCTTCTGCCTGCTCGCCATGCGCGACTCGATCGTGCCGCCGACCATCAATCTCGACAATCCGTCGGTCGCCTCGGTGATCGACCTGGTGCCCCATAAGCCCAGGAAGAAAGAGGTCAACATTGCCCTCTCGAACTCCTTCGGCTTCGGCGGCACCAATGCCTCGCTGATCTTCCGCAAGGCGAGCTAAGCGACCGAACCCTGGCATCCTGCCGGATGCCGGGTTCGCATTGATGTCATTTTTCAAGCGATTAGTGCGCGTTTCTGGAGGTTCGACCGATGGCTAACGAGCGCAGCGAGAAGCGAGCCCGCAAGAAACGGCGGAGCGGCGGTCTCCTCAGCGTCATCAACGCGCTGCTGACTCTGCTCGTGCTCGGCATCCTCGTTGCCGTCGGGATTTTCCTTTACGGCGCCAGCCAGTTTTATGCCCCAGGCGCGGTCAAGACCGAGGCCAACTTCACTGTCGAGAAGGGCTCGTCGGTAATGACCACGGCTCGCCGGCTCGAAGAGCAGGGGCTGATCCCGCAGGGCCAGTTGCTGCCGTCCGAATGGTTGTTCTGGGGCGGCGCTCGTGCCTTGAAGAAAGAGGGTGACCTCAAGGCCGGCGTCTACGCGCTGAAGCCGAATTCGTCGATGGCCGACATCCTCACCGAGCTGACCGAGGGCAAGCCGCTCGATTTCTTCGTCAACGTCATCCCGGGCGATACTTCGTTTCAGGTGGCCGAGCGGCTGAATGCCGTAGGCCCGAACCTCACCGGCGAGCCGGTCCCGGTTCCCCCGGAAGGGACGCTCCTGGCGGTGCGCTATGATTTCTTCCCCGGCGACTCCCGCATCTCGGTGCTCGAAAAGATGCAGGCCGAGATGAAGAAGACGGTCGACGAGATCTGGGCCGGCCGCGACCCTGCCATCGACCCGGTGATCAAATCGCCGGCCGAACTGGTGACCATGGCTTCGATCGTCGAGAAGGAAACCGGGGTCGCCTCCGAGCGCCCGCAGGTGGCCGCGGTGTTCATCAACCGGCTGAAGAAGTCGATGCGCCTACAGACCGACCCCACGGTCCTCTACGGTGTTACCGAGGGTAAGGCGGTGCTGAGCCGTGGCCCGACCTCGTCGGAGCTCAAGGCCAAGACCGCTTACAACACCTACCAGATCGACGGCTTGCCCCCCGGCCCGATCGCCAATCCGGGCGAGGACGCGCTGCGCGCCGTCGCGCACCCGGCGGCAATCAAGGACCTCTACTTCGTCGCCAAGAGCGCCAACCCGGCCGACGGGCACCTGTTTGCCGAAACCTATGCCGAGCATAGGAAGAACGTGAGGCTCTACCGTAAGGCAGCGGCCGAGGCGGACTCGGAAGCCGCCAAGGAAGCGCTGGAAGCCGAGCAGGCCGAGGACGCCGGCGAGACCGTCGAGCCCGCCAACTGATGGCTGCATCGCTTGCCAGCATGACCGGCTACGCCCGCGCCGGCGGTTCGCTGCCGGGCGTCGGCTTCACCGTCGAGATCAAGTCGGTCAATGGCCGCGGCCTCGACCTCAGGATGCGCCTCGCCTCGGGCTTCGATGCGCTGGAGACCGAGATCCGTCGGCTGATCGGCAAATCGATCACCCGCGGCTCGCTGACCATATCGCTGAATGTCGACCGCGAAGGGGAGGGCGGCCGCGTCGTCGTCAATCACCAGGCGTTGGAAGCCGTGCTTGAGGGTTTCAAGTGGCTGGAGGGTCGCGTCGACGCCGACAAGCCCCGCCTCGACGGCATCCTGGCTCTGCGCGGCGTGCTCGAGCAGCACGAGACGGCGCTCTCGGCCGACGAGGAGGAAGCGCTCAACGCCGCCATTCTCGGCGCCGTGGCAGAGGCCGTCACCGGCCTGGTCGCGGCCCGACGCGAGGAGGGGGCCCGTATCGCGGCCATTCTCGCCGAGCGCATCGACGAGATCGCCGCCCTCACCAAGGCCGCCGAGATCCACCCGGGCCGCAGCCGCGACGCCATCCTCGCCCGGCTGCGCCAGCAGGTGGCCGAGCTCAGCGAAGCGAGCCCGACGTTGTCGGATGAGCGGCTGGCGCAGGAAGCCGTGCTGCTCGCCACCAAGGCGGATATCCGTGAAGAGCTCGATCGGCTCGGCGCCCACATCGCTGCGGCGCGCCAGCTGATCTCGGGCGGCGGGCCGGTGGGCCGCAAGCTCGACTTCCTGTCACAGGAATTTAACCGCGAAGCGAATACGCTTTGCTCGAAATCCAACGACGTGGCCCTGACCGCCATTGGCCTCGATCTGAAGGCGGTGATCGATCAGCTCCGCGAGCAGGTCCAGAATATCGAGTAACCCGGCGAGCGCCGCGACGCCGCCGAGAACTCTGTGCAGGGCATAAGGACGAAGCACGAATGGAATTCACCCGACGCGGAGTGATGCTGGTTCTCGCCTCGCCGTCCGGCGCGGGCAAGTCGTCGATTTCTCGCGCCCTGTTCGAGGACGATCCGAACATCGCACTGTCGGTCTCGGTGACGACGCGTGCCCGCCGCACCGATGAGATCGACGGCAAGCACTACCACTTCATCGACGTGCCGACCTTCAAGAAGATGCGTGAGGACGGCGAGCTCTTGGAGAGCGCCGAGGTGCACGGCAATTTCTACGGCACGCCGCGCTCACGCGTCGAAGAGCGGCTCTCGGCCGGCCGCGACATCCTGTTCGATATCGATTTCCAGGGCACGCTGCAGCTCTATGAGAAGTGCCGCAGCGACATGGTGACCATCTTCATCCTGCCGCCCTCGATCAAGGAGCTGCGCAAGCGTCTCGAGCGGCGCGCCCAGGATAGCGCAGGCACCATCGAGAAGCGGCTGAAGAACGCCCGCATCGAAATGGAGCACTACGGCGAGTACGACTACGTGCTCGTCAACGAGGATCTCGAAGATTCCACCTCGCGCGTCCGCACGATCCTCGCCGCGGCTCGCCTTGCTCGTCCGCGATTCATCCAATTGGATAAGTTCGTCAAAGACTTGCAGGATCAGATCGACTCTCTCTAACAAGAGACGAGAGGGTTGCGAGCCTCAGGGCGCCAGCAAGGCGCAATAAAATCGTTAAGGTAACACCTTAACTCTTCCGATAGCTGCCTGTGGATAAGCCATGGACATCTGTGGATGGTTCGCGCGCCCGCAGTTCCGAAACCTCGGAATTGGGCGGAACCTACCCTCGCGGGGGACTTGAGCATGCCGTTCGAAGTGAAAGCGTGCAGCATCGATGAAATGCAGCGCCATCCGACCTTTGCCGATCGGACCCAGGCAAAGGTGAAGGTGCTGCTGCGCGAGATCCGCTCGCGCGAAACCTTCGATCACAACCTCACCTTGCGCGTCTGGGCCAACACCCACGACAAGATGAGCCCGTCGGAAATCAAGACCGCGCTGCTGGTCAAGGCCGCCGCCATCCTCAAGCGCACTGTCTCGGTCGCCGAAATTGAGGTGAGCGGCGATGGCGCCGTGACCCGGCCGACGGTCAGCGGCTGACCTTCTCGCCGCGGGCCGACCCCACCCTTGATCCCTCCCCGCAAGGGGGAGGGAGACGCAGACTGCGATACTGGTGTGAGGGTCTGCCTCCCCCTTGCGGGGAGGGGACAGGGGTGGGGGGCCACAGCCACCAGTCTTTTGGACGACCACTTACCGCCGCGACACCAGCATCACGAACTTCGCGATCACCCCGGCGGCGAAGCCGAACAGCATCAGGCCGAAGGTGAACGGCCCCAGCGTCTGGGTGATGCCGTCGGGTGAGGCGAGGTCGAGGTTGACCCAGGCGAAGAACAGAGCGCCGAGCCCCAGCAGGATAACCAGGGTCCGCCAGCGCTGCGCGAACAGTGGCACGGCGATCGGGATGCCGAACGCCAGCAGCGCGGTGACGATGGCGATGACGCCGCCCATCAGCGGCGCGCCTTCGCCAGTTTCAGGAACGTCTCGACCGGCAGCACTTCGGCGCGCTCGTCACCCCTGAGTTCGGCCGCCGCCAGCAGCGGCTCCATCGGCACGCCCAGCGATTTGAGGCTCTGGCGCACCATCTTGCGGCGTTGCCCGAAGGCGGCGCGGGTGACCGCCTCGAGGTCGCGTACGGCGACGCCGTCATTGGTCGCCTTGGGCTTCAGGTGCACCACGCTGGAGGTGATCTTGGGCGGCGGCGTGAACGCCTCGCGCCCGACATTGAAGGCGATCCGCGCCTCGGTGCGCCACCCGCATAAGACGCCCAGCCGGCCGTAGTGATTGTCTCCGGCCTTGGCGACGATCCGCTCGGCCACCTCGCGCTGGAACATCAGCGTCAGGCTCTCGAAGAACGGCGGCCAGTTCTCCACCGTGAGCCAGCGGGTCAACAGCTCAGTGCCGATATTGTACGGCAGGTTCGAGACGATGCGGGTGGGACCATCGGCGAGCGCGGCGTAGTCGATCTCGAGCGCGTCGCCGGCGATTACCTCGAGCCGGCCGGGATAGGCTTCGGCGATCTGCGCAAGCGCGGGCAGGGTGCGCTCGTCGCGCTCGATGGCGATGACCTTCCTCGCGCCCTCGGCAAGCAGCGCCCGGGTCAGCCCGCCCGGGCCGGGGCCCACTTCGATCACCGTCGCAGCATCCAGTGGACCGGCGACGCGGGCGATCCGCGCCGTGAGGTTGAGGTCGAGCAGGAAGTTCTGCCCGAGCTCCTTCTTGGCCCTCAGGTCGTGTGCGGCGATGACCTCGCGAAGCGGCGGGAGATTGTCGATCTGCATGGCAGGGGGGATAGCGGATTTATCGGCGAACGCAAATGGGCAGCGCAGAACACGCTTGACCTTGCCATGATGGGAAGGTGCAGGAAGAGCGTACGGCCACTGAATCGGGCCCGATCTGGAAGGAGATACACATGCACAAGTTCACCCTCGCCGCCGCGCTGCTGCTGGCACTCGCCGCCCCCGCTGTGGCACAGCAGGATCATGACGCTCACGGCGCCGCGCCGGCCGCCAACCTTCCGGCCATCTGCCTCGCCAACGCTCCTCAGGCGGCAGCCCCCATGACCATGCAGCACGAGGCAGGGGCTTCCGAAGCCCATACCGAGCTGATGGCGGGCATGGATGCGATGAACGCCGACATGATGGCCGGCGGCACGGCCACCGATATCGACGTCGCCTTCGTCTGCTCGATGATCCCGCATCACCGCGGCGCCATCGACATGGCCAAGGCCGAACTCAAGCACGGCGACGATCCGTGGGTGCGGGAAGTGGCTCAGGCGGTGATCACCGCGCAGGAAAAGGAAATCGCCGACATGCTGGCCTGGCTGGAGAAGCAGCCGCAGTAGCATATTGAAGCAGACGGCCCCTCCCGGCCTCCCCATGAAGGGGGAGGTGAAGAGTCGAGGCTCGGTCTCCGATCGCGCCAAATACACCGGCGGAGCACCTCCCCCTTCATGGGGGACTTCGAGCCGTCCCGTAGGGCAGATCGCTCCAGTGGAGCGATTTGAGGGGAGAAGGCCATGAGAGCTACGCTCGAATGGTAAAGGAGGGGGCCGTCTCTCTCAGTAGTGGCGCTGCGCCGCCGCCCGATGCACTGCGCCGCCAGTCAGCTCATCCGCCAGCCGGATCGCATTGAGGAAGCTCGCATCCGAGCCCTTGCCAGTCCCCGCGAGGTCGAAAGCCGTGCCGTGGTCGGGCGAGGTGCGCACGATCGGCAGGCCGAGGGTGACATTGACCGCCTGGTCGAACGCCACCGTCTTGATCGGGATCAGCGCCTGGTCGTGGTACATCGCGATCACCGCGTCATACTTCCGCCAGTGCGGCAGATGGAACAGCGTGTCCGCCGGCATCGGGCCTTCGGCGAGGATCCCCTCGTGCTGCAATTGGGCGATCGCCGGGCCCACTATGTCATAATCCTCGGTGCCGATATTGCCGCCTTCGCTGGCATGCGGATTGAGTCCGGCAAAGCCGATGCGTGGCTCGGCGATACCGAAGCGGGTCCTGAGGCTATGCGCCACGATCCGCCCGGTGCTCACCACCAGCTCGAACGTCACCAGCGACGGCACCGCGCTGATCGGCACGTGGATCGTCGCCGGGATCACCCGCAGCGCCTCGTGCGCCAGCATCATCACCGGCGTCGGCGTCACGCCGCCCTGGGCGCAGAGCGCCGCGAGGAACTCGGTATGACCGGGATACTTGAAGCCGGCAGAATACAGCACCGCCTTGTGGATCGGCGCCGTGACAATGGCGCGGCAGGAGCCGGTAAGGCTGTGCTCCACGGCGCGGCTGATCGCTTCGATCACCACCTTGCCCGAGAGCGCCGTCGGATCCCCCGGCTTGTCGGGCACAAGGCCGTCTATATGCACGACCGGCAGCGCTTCGGCGAACCGGGCCGGCGCCTCGAGCGGCGTGCTCTCGACCATTGCCACAGGCAGCCGCAGCCGGGTGGCGCGGGCGCGCAGAAAATCGATGTGGCCGTAAACGACGAACGGCGGCAGGCCCAGTTCGGCACGATTGGCGTAGAGGCTGAGGATCAGGTCCGGCCCGATCCCCGCAGGCTCACCCATGCTCACGGCCAGCGGCGCTTGATTGTCGGCCACGGTGTCCTCGCTTGCGTAAACACAACTGGCGCAGCCAATCGCCGCGCCAGGTCTGCTGCCACTAGCATGGCCTCGCTAAGCCAACCGGCTGTTATTGCCTTCGATTTGTCGAAGGGCCGGCAAGAGTCCGTTAGTTATAGATGATCTTGGCCTTGGTCCGCAGCTCGGCCTTGAACTTCTCGGCTTCGGCCTTCATCTGCTCGCCGCCCTGCTCGCTGCGCAGCTTGTTCTTGACGAAGGTCGTGTCGCGCGCTTCGTTCTTGGCGCAGATCGCTAGCATCGACACACCCGACTCGGTCACGCGCGGCTTGGTGATGCCGCCCACGTTGAGCTTGGCAAGCTCGGCGGCCAGCGGCTCGGGCAGCTGGGTGGCGTGGCGGCGACCCATGTCGCGTACGGCGGCGTCGGTGAAGTTCAGCGACACCTGCACGGCGCTGTCGCAGCCCTTGAAGGCCTGGCGATACTGGTTGGCCTGGCCGGTGCGGGCCGAAGCATTGCCGGTCGAGCTGATGAACAGCACTTCCTTGAGGATGTAGTCATAGCTCGAAGCCTGGTCGAGCTTGGCCTCAGCGGCCTTCTCGAGGTCGAGGTCCGACACCTTGACGCGCGAGGCGACCACCATGCCGCTCACCTGCTGCCAGGCGATCGCGGCGCGGAGGCGGGCGCGCATGGTGTCCATGTTGACGCCGGCCTGCTGCAGAATCTGGCGCAGCTTGTCGCTCGACACCTTGATGTTACGAGCCACCTGCTGGAACGCGTCATCGACCTGCTGGTCGGAGATGACGATGTTCATTCGCTTGGCTTCCTGGATCTGCAACTGCTCGTCGATCAGTTGTTCCATGGCCTTCTTGGTGCCGCCGCCGCCTTCCAGCGCCAGCAGCTTGGTGCGCTGGGCGACTTCGATATCCGAGATCGGCACGCCGTTGACCGTGACCTTGGTCGCGGCGAAGGCCGGCATGACGCTCAGGGTAAGGCCGATCAGCATTGCAGCGATGAGGCGGAGCATTGTCGTCACCATTTTCAGTTCTTTGGAAAGGCCGCCGGATCGCCCCCGGCTCGGCCATCTCAATGTTGGAAGAATACGGCCAAAATCGGTTGGCCGAGGTCGTTGCACCGGTCGATCGCACTGACCGGACTAGTAGTTGAGAATATCGAACTGCGCCCCTGGCGCTTTCAGCTTGAACTGCACGCCGAAGGTCACCGAGTTCGGCGTCTCGTGTGTCGCCCCATTGGCCTGCGCAAAGCCGCCCGCGAGGAAGAAGCCGTCGTCATAGATCAGCTCGCCGCGGGCCTCCAGCCACTCGCTGGCGGCGATATCCCACGACACGCTGCCGATGGCGCGCCAGTAGTCCAGCGGCAGTGGCGTGCTGCCACGCACGGTCACTTCATGTTGATCCACCGGCACGCCCGTTGCAGCGTCCTCAGGCAGGTAGACGTAGTCGCTGCCCACCGAGTAGGGGCCGATGGCATAGTTGCCGCCGACGCCGGCACGCGCCACGCGTGGGCCGTCGGGGTCGACCTGCAGCTTGGCGCCCAGCGTCAGCCCCGCATAGGGCGAGCCGCGAGCGCCCAGCACCATGTAGGACGCATCGTCCTCCATGCCGCTGCCGAGGCCGGTATTGACCGGATCGTCGACGCCGAACGCGTTGACCCCGGCAAGATGGAAGCTCTGCCCGGCGACGATCTCCAGCCACTGGCCACCGGAGAAATTGGCGAGATAGCGTGCCCCGACATTGGCCCGGAGCCCGGTTTCCTGCCGGTCGGTGCCGGTGAAGCGGTCGTAGGAGAAGATGTTGGTGTCATCGAGCACGAAGCTGTGCGCGTTGTCGTTGGTGATGCCCACCAGCGAGGTGTCGCTGCCGCGATAGACCAGCTGCGCGATCGGCTCGAGCAGGTGGGTATCGAGCCCGTTGGCGGCAAACAGCGGCCAACGGAAATCGACCGCGGCAATCGGCGTCGCCGCAAAAAGAAACTGCTCGGAGGGCTCACCAGCGGTGAGGGCATCGCCACTGTCGTAGTTCGCGACGTCGGCGCGGAGCCCAAGGTACGGCGTCACGACCACGCCGCCCGACGCGATGATCTGGTTCTGCCAGACGAGTTCGCCCGAGGCATGGGTCTTGGAGCCTTCGTACCCGAACACGTAGTCCTTCGTGCCATATGTTGCCGCAGAATCCAGGTCGCGTTGAACGCCGAGCAAATTGCCGTTAGCTCGCACCTGGCCCCAGTCACCGAGGTCGAAGTAGCCAGCTCCTCGAGCATTCGGCACTGCTAGTGCCTGCTGGGCCTGTGCGTCGTCTGCGCCCTTGATCGTGCCGTACTGCCCCAGCTTCAGAAACTCCTGCAGGCGCAGATCGGCATAAAAATCGCTGCTGAGGTGCGTCGCGTAGACCTCGTTGGTCACCCAGTCGGCGGTGCTGAAATCGTAGTCGTCGAAATATGCGGCATCGGTGAAGGCGCTGTACGACCAGCCGACGGTCCAGTCGGCAATCGGCTGGAAGCGGCCCGAACTCTGGATCGCGCCGCGCCATTCGCGGTTGCCGAGCTCGCTGAACGCACCCGGATCGAGCTGGTACAGGCCCGACGCCTTGACCGTAAACGAGCCGTAGTCGAACTGCTGCTGCCACTCGGCTGCCATCAGGAAGCCCTGGCGCGACATCAGCGAGGGCGCCAGCAGGATCTGCGTGTCGTCGCCGATATTGATGAAGTAGGGGGCCGTGATCCGGCCGCCATAGATCTGCTTGTAGTTGACCCGGGGGAGCAGGAACCCGTTGCTCTGCTTCGAGCTCGGATCGGGCAGCGACAACCACGGCAGCCAGGCCACGGGAATGCCGAGCACTTCCAGCGACGGCTGCTCGAAATAGATCGTCTTGGTGTCAGCGTTCTGGATCAGCTTGGCGGCTTTCACCTTCCAGCCGATGCGGTTGCCCTTGGCGTCGATACATTCGCCGCACGGCGTGTAAGTTGCCTGGTTGAGCACGGTCTCGAGCGTGCTGGAATACCGCACGTCGTTGGCGGTCACCCGCGCGCCATCGGTGGTCGTAAGGGTCAGCGACTGGATGAAGGCCTGCTTCATCCCGCCGGTTACCTCGATCGTCTCGGCGGTGTATCTGGTGCCCGCCGGATCAACCAGCTGCACGTTGCCGATGCAATTCAGGTTGCCGGTCTGCTGCTCATAGCGCAGGTCGTCGCAGGCGATCGAATAGCCTTCGTACTGCATCAGCACGCGGCCCTGCGCGCTGATCACGTCGCTGCTTTTGTCATAGGAGAGGACGTTGGCCTCGACCTTGGCCGGGGCGCCCGGCTCGGGCAGCGTGGCAAAGAACCCTTCGGGCAGGAACTGCGCCGCGGCGGGTGATGCGGCTACCAGGGCGAGCACAAGCACCGCGCCGAACTGGCGCAGGCGCGTCCCCATCCCCCGGTCGCGGCGCATAATGCTCACGTCCGCCCGTCTTCCCTGTTGAGCAGCACCGTCACTCCGATGACGATAGCTACTACCGCCGGCCCTGCAACTGCGATGGCCGGATGCATCACGCCGGCACCCCCGGCGCGTCCCGCCATCTCGGTCACGACATAAACCAAGACGCCAAGGACGATACCATAAAGCACCGCCCCACCATACTTATTGGTCCTTCGATAACCGGCCGTAAACGCGAAGGCAATGACCAGCGAGCCACACAGCGTAAGTGGCAGTGCAAGCAGCCTGAGGAACCGCGTTTCCGTCTCGGCGCGTTCCCGGGAATCGGTGAGCCGGGCCGCCAGCGATCCTGCCAGCTCCCACACTGTCATGTCCTTGATCGATGCAATCCGGGCCCGCATGTCGCCGGCCGTCCGAGCCGTTGGCAGCCGGAAATCGGTCATCGCCTCAGGCATTTCGTTGGAGCGATAGCGCGTCGCTTGCGCCATCACCCACTCGTTGCCGACCAGCTCGGCAGCCGGCGCCTCGATCCGGTCTCGCGGGGCTTCCATCGTGAAGACGTTGATGCTGCCCAGCGCCGTCCCCGACGGGTTCACGTACCCGGCCTCGAGAATGTAGTGGACATCGCCCTGCCGCTCGTCGAGCCAAAGCGTGCCGGAACTGCCGACCTCACCGCTCGTGGTGCTTAGCGACAGCGTGCGATTGAGCTGAATCACCGCCGTGTCGACCAGCAGCGTCACCAGCACCCCGCCGGCGAAGGTGACCGCCAGCGGCACCATCATCACCCGCCAGACCGAGCGGCCCGAGGCCTTGATCACCGTCATCTCGCGTGTCGCCTGCAGGTTCAGCAACCCGGCGACGGTGCCGACGAGAAAGGTGAGCGGCAGCGTGTCGATGATCCATCGGGCCGCCGCCAGCGCTACGGCGGTCAGCGCCAGCGGCGCGCCGCCGGTTGCCGCGAGGGCGGAAAAGCGGCTGGTATTGAGCGATTCGACCAGCAGTACGATGCCGAACAGCACGGCAAGCGTCAGCCCGACATTGCTCGCCACGCGCCGAACGATGATCAGGTCGATCCGGTTCATCGGCTGTGCGCCTCCCGGGGCAGCGGAGCAAGCAGCCGCAAGCGGTAGATCAGGACGGCCACCGAGATCACGATCAGCACGATGACGCCGCTGGTCTCGCGCGCCCAGCCCGCAATCGGCGCGTAGGAGGTGACCGCACGCTCGAACAGCACTGCGCCCAGCACGGTGATTTCTACCGGCAGCACCGGCTCCTTGCGGCGCCCCGAGGGGAAAGCGCTGATCGCGGCGACGAACAGGCAGAGCGCCAGCACCCGGAAGCCGTCCGATGTCCGTTCGGCCATGCGGCGCAGCGACTCGGCGGGCCACTCCCCCTCCGTCAGCCCGCGCATGATCATGCCGTAGGTACTCTGATCGCCGCGCCGCTCGCCGGTGTCCTCATCGCCGGTAAGGCGCTCCAGCGCGATGTCGTAGCGCTCGAACGAGATCTCCGAGAATTGCCCGTCGGCGGTGCGATACTGGATGGTCCCGTCTTCGAGCTGCAGCACGTAGCCGAGCTCGTCGGCCGTGATCAGGGCAGAGTCGGCGATGTAGGTGCGTCGGGTGCCCGCGTCGCGCCGGTCGTCGGCGAAGAACGAGGTGATCTCGCCGTCGGCGCCGCGACCGCCGACCGTGATCGTCACGCCATCACCCAGTTCGGCGAAGCGGTTGGGCACCAGCGAGCGCCCCACCAGGTCCGCCGCAGCCTGGGCCTTGATCTGGTTGTTCTCGCGGCTCGCCAGCGGCTCGATCACATGCGCCAGCAGCAAGACCATCAGCGTGCCGATGGCAGCGTACCCAAGGATGGTACGGATCAGCGCCGGCAGCCGCTGCGAGACATGGATGATGTGCAACTCGCGCGAGCCTTGCATGGCGCGCAGCGCCCGCGCCAGCCCGATGGCGAGGCACACATAGAGGAACGCGATGGAGAGTGGTGGCAGGCCGAGAATGGTCTGCCAGAACAGGGTACCCAGCCCGCGATCGCGCACGGCCCCGATCTCGACGATTCTGAGCAACTGCACGAGGTATAGAATCGTCAGCGCGACCCCGAAAAGCGCAGCGGCCTCGGCGGCAAAAAGCCTGAAAAGATAAGTGCCTAGCCGAGTCATGCCGACAATCTGGTTCCGACGCGCGCTCACCTCCGGTCTGCCCCCGGGCAGGTGAACCGGGCGGACATTGCCCGCCCCCGACATGGCTTGGCAAGCCAATCGGGCGGGGTCGTGGCGGTCGGCCTCCCGGGTGTTGCGGGATTGACGCGACGGGCGTAGCCACTATCAGTCGTGAACCTGCCCTTTCTCGGACAACGCGTCCGCCCCATTGCCATAAGGTATTTTCGCCCATGCCGAACCGGATCGAGATCAAGACCGCCGCCCTGCCGCTGAAGGCGACCGGGACACTGGTTGTCTACGTCGCCGAAGGCGCCGCGCCTGCCGGGGGCGCCGCCGACGTCTGGAAGGCCACCGGGCTCGACTGGCAGAAGGTCTCCGCCGCCGCCAGCTTCAAGGGCAAACAAGGGCAGGTGATCGACCTGCTGGCGCCGGCCGGTGTGGCGGCCGACCGCTTGCTGGTGCTGGGCAGCGGCAAGGCAGAGCAGGGCGCCAGCCTGTCGGCCTGGACCGACCGTGGCGGCTCGCTCGCCGGCAAGCTCACGGCGATCAAGGCAAGCAAGGCTGCGGTGCTGCTGGACGAGGCCGAAGCGACGCCCGAACGCATCGGCGAACTCGCTGCCGGCCTCCGGCTCCGCCACTACAAGTTCGACCGCTACAAGCCGGCCAAGCCCGACGACAACGGCAATAGCGCGTTGACCGTCACGCTGTACGTCGATGCCAAATCCGCCGTCGATAAGGCCATCGCCGACCGCCAGGCCACTGCCGAAGGGACGCTCCTGGCCCGCGATCTGATCCATCTGCCGCCCAACGTCCTGGGCACCCTCGAATTTGCCGCCGAGGCGGCCAAGCTCGCCGAGCTTGGCGTCGAGATCGAACAGCTCGACGAAAAGGCCATGCGCAAGCTTGGGATGAACGCGCTGCTCGGCGTGGCGCAGGGCTCGGCCCGGCCGCCGCGGCTCGTCATCATGCGCTGGAACGGTGGCAAGGCGAAGGAGCAGCCGATCGCCTTCATCGGCAAAGGCGTGGTGTTCGATTCCGGCGGCGTCTCGCTGAAGCCCGGCCTCGGCATGGAGGATATGAAGGGCGATATGGGCGGCGCCGCCGCCGTCACCGGGCTGATGCATGCGCTCGCCAGCCGCAAGGCCAAGGTCAACGCCATCGGCATCATCGGGCTGGTCGAGAACATGCCGTCGGGCACCGCTTATCGCCCGGGCGATATCCTCACGGCGATGAGCGGCACCACCATCGAGATCGTCAACACCGACGCCGAGGGCCGCCTCGTCCTCGCCGACGCGCTCTGGTACACACAGGACCGCTTCAAGCCGAAGTTCATGATCAACCTCGCGACCCTCACCGGCGCTATCGGCGTGGCGCTCGGCAGCGATCACGCGGGGCTGTTCTCCAACAACGACGATCTTTCGGCCAAGCTGCTGGCGGCTGGCCTCGCCACCGGCGAAAAGCTCTGGCGCCTGCCGATGGGCGCTGCCTATGACAAGCAGATCGACAGCCGCTTCGCCGACATCAAGAACTCAGGCGGCCGCCCGGCCGGCTCGATCACCGCTGCGCAGTTCCTCGCCCGTTTCGTCAACGATGTGCCATGGGCGCACCTCGATATCGCCGCCGTGGCGCTTGCCTCACCCACCAGCGAGACCAACACCGCCTGGGCTTCCGGCTTCGGCGTGGCGTTGCTCGATCGGCTGGTGCGCGATAATTACGAGGCCAAATGACCGGCGCCCAAACCACCGGCGCGCTACCTGATCTGCCGCTCGTCGCCAACCCCTCGCGCCTGTGGCTGTCGCCGATCGCGGCGATCGCCCTGTTCGCCGGACTGGTGGCGCTGCTGCCGACCCTCCTGCTGCTGGCGAGCCTCGTTGGCTTGCTCGGCATGCACCCGAGTGTCGAATTGACGCTGCTGGCGCTGCCGACGCTCGCCGTGGCGGTGTTCTTCCTCGCCGTCGGCAGTGTGGTGATCGGTGATCTCCGCCTCATGCGTCCGGTACTGACCATCGACGAGCACGGCGTCTTCGACCGCCGCGTCACCGACAGCCCGATCGCCTGGTCCGACGTGGTGGAAGTCGCCCCAGCCCCCGGGGGTGGTGGCGTCCTGCTGGCGCTGAAGACCCCGCTCGAAACCCGCCTCAGCCCCTATCGCGCCGGCACTGCCGGGTTTCGCCAACCGGCCGCGGGCCTCGCCAATATCCCGGTGCGCGCCATGGACCGCCCGGCAAAGCTGCTTGCCGAGACGCTGACCGCGCTGGCGCTGCGCAACGGCGCCATACCGCCGGCGGAGGAAGCCGCGTGACCGAGATCCTGTTCTACCACCTCGAAAGCCAGCCGCTCGAGCGCGTGCTGCCGGTGCTGCTGGAAAAGTCGCTGGAGCGCGGCTGGAGCGCTGTTGTCGAGACCAGCAGCGACGAGCGTGCGCAGGAACTCGATTACATACTCTGGACCTACCGCGACGACAGTTTCTTGCCGCACTCACTCGCCGGCGGCGATGCCGACCACCTGCAGCCGGTGCTGATCACCACCCGGCCGCACAACCCCAACAAAGCCGAAGTGCGCTTCTTCGTCGACCGCGCCGTGCCGCAATCGGGTGAAGGCTACCAGCGTATCGTCTTCATGTTCTCCGGCCACGACCCGGATGCGGTGACCGAAGCCCGGGCCGCGTGGAAAGCGCTGCGTGATGGCAATGAGGTGACCTACTGGCAGCAGGACGGCAACGGCCGCTGGGCAAAGAAGGGGTAGGGCAGTCGAGGAGCGACTAAGCTCCCGGCTCCCAGCCGGGCTCCGCCTGCTCGAACTTCGAGAACTGGAACCCCGGCGCCACCGTGCAGCCGACCAGCGTCCAGTCACCCAGGCACGCCGCGCGCTGCCAGGCGTTGCCGGGGATCACCAGTTGCGGCCGTTCGCCGGCGGCGAGGTCGTTGCCCAGCGCGTGCTCGGTGACACTCTTGCCGTCGCGCGAGATGTCGAGCCGCATCGGGGCGCCGGCATACCAGTGCCAGACCTCGGCCGAATCCACCCGGTGCCAGGCGCCGGTCTGGTGGTTGCTGAGCAGGTAGTAGATCAGCGTCGAGTGCGGCCGGCCGGCGGCATTTGGCCCATCGGCGAAGGTCTGCCGGTAGAAACCGCCCTCGATATGCGGCTCGAGCCCGAGCAGGGCGACGATCTCGGCGGCGGTCATCGCAGTCATCCCATCGCCCTCTCGGCCTGCTCCAGCTCTTCGCTGAGCGTCAGCCAGCTTTCCTCGATCTTTGCGATCTCGCCTTCGAACCGCGCCTTGTCCTTGCCGAGCAGGATCACCCGCTCGGGCGCCCCATCATAGGTCTTGGGGTCGGCGAGGAAGCCATCCACCCGCGCCAATTCGGTCTTGAGCCGCCCGAGCTTCTGCTCGAGGTCCTTGATCGATTTGCGCAGCGGCGCCACTTCGGCGCGCTTGGCTGCGGCATCCTGTCGGGCCGCTTTGCGGTCCTCGACCACCGGCGCCGCCGCTTCCTTCTTGCCCTTGCCGCTGCTGTTGGAGGTCAACAGCCGCTGGTAAGTATCGAGATCCTCGTCGAATTCCTCGATCGTGCCGTTCTGCGCGATCCACAGCTTGTCGACGGTGGCGTCGATCAGGTGGCGGTCGTGGCTGATGATCAGCACGGCGCCCGAATAATCGTTGAGCGCCGCCACCAGCGCGTCGCGGCTGTCGATATCGAGGTGGTTGGTCGGCTCGTCGAGGATCAGCATGCCCGGTCCGCCGAAGGTGATGAGCCCAAGCAGCAGGCGCGCGCGCTCACCGCCCGAGAGGTTCTTCACCTTGGTGTCCATGCGCGAGGTGGTAAGCCCCATCTGCGCCACGCGCGAGCGGCGCTTGGCCTCGCTGTCATACGGCATCAGGTCGATGACATGCTCGAACGGCGTCTGTTCCGGCTTCAGCTTGTCGAGCTGGTGCTGGGCGAAATAGGCGATCTCCAGCCCCTTGCCCTTGCGCATCTCGCCGCCCATCGGCTTCAGGTCGCCCGACAGGAGCTTGGCGAAGGTCGACTTGCCGTTGCCGTTGACGCCGATCAGCGCGATGCGGTCGTCCGGATCGATCCGGTTGGTGATGTGGCGGAGGATCACTTTGTCGCCATAGCCCACCGACACGTTGTCGAAGGTCATCATCGGCGAGGCCGGGACCTTCTTGGGGTCGGGGAAGTTGAACGGCGACGAGCTCTCGTCGAACATCGCCGCCGGCGGCTTCAGTTTGGCGATCATTTTGACGCGCGCTTGCGCCTGTTTGGCTTTGGTGGCCTTGGCCTTGAAGCGGTCGACGAATTTCTGCAGGTGCGCGATCTGGTCGAGCGTCTTCTCGCGGCTCTTGTTGTTGAGCTCCATCTGCATCCGGCGCGTCTCTTCGAACGTATCGTAATTGCCCTTGTAGAAGGTCAGCTTCCGATGCTCGAGATGCGCGATCGAGTTCACCGCCTTGTTGAGCAGGTCACGGTCGTGGCTGATCATGAACACGGTGTAGGGGTAGGTCGCGAGATACTTCTCGAGCCACAGCGTGCCTTCGAGATCGAGATAGTTGGTCGGCTCGTCCAGCAGCAGCAGATCAGGCTGCGAGAACAGCACACCCGCCAGCGACACGCGCATGCGCCAGCCGCCCGAAAGCTCCGAGGTCGGGCCCAACTGCCGGTCCTTCTCGAACCCCAGCCCCTTCAAGATGGTCGAGGCGCGCGCTTCGGCGGTATGCGCATCGATCTCGGCGAGCCGCGTATGAATGTCACCGATGCGGTGCGGGTCGGTCGCCGTCTCGGCTTCCGCCAGCAAGGCTGTCCGCTCTTTGTCGGCCGACAGCACCACGTCCAGCACGCTGATCGAGCCCGCCACCGCTTCCTGCGCCACCGCGCCGATACGGGCTTTCTTGTTGACCTCGATCGTCCCACCCTCGGGCGCGATCTGCCCCAGGATCAGCTGGAACAGCGTAGTTTTGCCCGTGCCGTTCTTGCCCACGAAACCGGTCTTCGATCCGTCGGGCAAAACGAGCGAGGCATTTTCGAACAGGGGACGACCCTGGATGCGATAACTGAGATCGGTAATGGTCAACATGGCGCGGCCGATGCATCCGCGGCGCGCGGAATGCGTTACGAGAGGGATAGGGTCAAATCGAAGCGACCCAATAGACCGAGAACCCGGAGAAGTCCAATGCGCCTCGTCCCAGCCACCTTCGCCCTGTGCCTCGTCTCCGGCGTGGCCCTCGCCCAGGAACTGGCTCCGCTCAACGATCTGAAGGCTTGCCGCCTCGATGCCGAACTGGTGTCGCTGAGCTTCAGCTACGATGGCGGCGCCTGCGAGCAGACCGGAAACGGCAGCGTCGACCTGGTCGAATCCGGCACGGCGACGGTCACCATCCCGATCGTCTCCACTGCCGAGGTCTGCACCATGCAGGTGGTGAAGGTGAGCCACACCGGCGCCATCAATGCTGTCGAAGACGTCACCGCCCTCGACGTGCAACTGGTCAGCCCCGGCGGCGAAGTGCAGGCCAAGGGCAAGGTCGAGATCGCGCCGCATACCCCGGACTGCGTGCCGCCGGCGCCGAAGGACTAGGGCACTCAGGCCCGGCAAGGGCCGTCGCGGGCCCTGTCACTTCGATCGGTCGCGGTGCGCGAGCCTCAGCGCCACAGCCGCCAGCACAATCAGAACAGTCAGCAGCAAGGCTCGGGTCAGCGTCATCACCACGCCGTACTCAAACGCCCCCTGGTTGGTCCGCAGATACTGCTGCAACAGGTCGTCGATCTCGCCTGACAACGACGATGTCGACGCGTTCCGGAGTTCGAGAAGCCGCTTGAGGTGAGCGACTTCGCCACTCACAACGGCCTGTAGCCACCGCAGCCCATTCCGCGCGTCGTCGGCACTGATATGGGAGTAGATCGAAGAGAGTTGCCGGCTCTCCTCCGCAGTAAGCGTGACGGTGGCGATCGGGTACCGAACGATGCCACTTTCGTCCCTTGGCACTGTGAACAGGCAGAAAAACAGGTCCAGCGCGACCAGTTTGCTGCCATCGGCCATCGTGTCGATGTCGCGTCTGGCGCTCCAGACCGGCGTCGACCACGGATAGCCGGCGGTGCAGGATTGCTCGAGGTCGAGCACCCTCCGCAGGTCCAGGAAAGCCTCGATCATCGGGCCGGCGCCGCCGCTTTCCGCGGTGTTCTCCAGCAGCCTCGTGATGGTCGAGAGGTATGGCGCATCGACTTTGCTGCGCTCCTCCATCAGGAAGATGTCGCGTGAGTAAGTATTGTAGTCGCGGAACTTCGACTTGAGGCTGCCGAACACCTCGCTCGTCGATGCCGAAGCTGCCGAGTTGTCCTCGCTGGTCCTGAAGAAATGTGACCAGGCGTAGCCGAACCCGGCATAGTCAGTCAGTGCGATCGCCAGGGCGATCACCACGATCAGGGAGCCGACCAGAACCCGCCTGTCGGTCCATATCCGGCTGCCGCGCCGGGTGGTCGTGATGTCGCCATGCGGCGTATGCGCAGACCCCACAGAAGACATTTGTCCCCTCCGGTTGAGCCCGACTGTTATCATCCTACTCCCGTTTGACCGTGGTGTCAGAGGGCGCGAGTGCACGTATCTCCCGTCTCGGACGCCGTCCCGCCAACGGAGTAGCGCTAGTTCAGCCCCACGCGCATCAACAGCGCCTTGCCGAACTGCGTCTCGGTCACGCCGGTCTCGACGAAGCCGACCGACCGGTAGAAGGCGAGGGCGTCATCGGCGGCGACGACATGCAGCGTCGACGCGCCCATGGCCCGTGCCAGTTCCTTGGCCCGTTCGACCAGCCGGCGCCCGATGCCGAGGCGCTGCATCGCCGGATCGACGAACAGCCCGTCGAGTTCCGCATCACCGTCCGGCCTCGGCAGCACGACGGCGAAACCGGCCGTGGTGTCGGCGGCGTCCGCCACGCACGCCGTTATCAGCGTCAACTGTTCGATCGGCACCTGCACCGCTTCCGGGTGCGCCAGCAGCGTGTCCCGATCGCGTTCACTTGCCATCACCGTCTTCCAGACGATAGCGACCAGCGTCGGCTGATCATCGGCCCTTGCCGGGCGAATAGTGTATTCGGAGCCCATCGGCCCTCCGGTAGCTGCAATGCTGGTGACGGAACGCCCGTCTTGCGCCCGTCACGCCTTCCCGTTAGAAGGCCGCACCCAATTCAGACCCACTCCAAGGACCAGACACATGGCCATTGAGCGCACCTTCTCCATCATCAAGCCCGACGCGGTTCGCCGCAACCTGATCGGTAACATCCTTGCCGTGTTCGAAAAGAGCGGCCTGCGTCCGGTCGCGCTGAAGAAGATCAAGATGACCCGCGCCCAGGCCGAGGGCTTCTATGCCGTGCACAAGGACCGCCCGTTCTATGGCGAGCTGGTTGAGACCATGACCTCGGGTCCGGTCGTCGTGCAGGTGCTGGAAGGCGAGAACGCCATCCTGAAGAACCGCGAAGTGATGGGCGCCACCAACCCGGCCAACGCGGCCGAGGGCACCATCCGCAAGCTCTATGCCGTTTCGGTCGGCGAGAACTCGGTGCACGGCTCGGACGCTCCCGAGACTGCGGCCGAGGAGATCAAGTTCTTCTTCACCGACGACGAGATCGTCGGCTGATCGCCGGCTAGACCACGATTTTCCGAGGGCCGCCTCCGGGCGGCCCTTTTGTTTTGCTAGTGCCGCATCCACGATGTCCTCCCCGCGCAAGCGGGGACCTCCGTTTTTGCGACCGCGCCGCAGGCCAGAATACTGAGGTTCCCGCTTTTGCGGGAATGACCCGGTGAGTGTGATACTCATCGAGCAAACAGCAAAGATGCACCCGTGAACCTTCCCGAGACCATTCATCCCGCGCTCGCCGCCGCCCTCACGGCCCGCGGCTACGACACGCTGACGCCGGTTCAGTTGAGCGTGCTCGCGCCCGAGGCCGCCGAGCGGGACCTCCTGGTGTCGGCGCAGACCGGTTCGGGCAAGACGGTGGCCTTCGGCATGGCCATTGCCCCGACCCTATTGGGCGAAGCCGAAAAGTTCGAGCGCGCCGCCACCCCGCTGGCGCTGCTGATCGCCCCGACCCGCGAACTGGCCATGCAGGTGCAGCGCGAGCTCGAGTGGCTCTATGCCGAGACCGGCGCGCAGATTGCCGCCGGGGTAGGGGGCATGGACATCCGCACCGAGCGGCGGGCCTTCGAGCGCGGCGCCCATATCGTCGTCGGTACCCCCGGGCGGCTGCGCGACCATATCTCGAAGGGGGCCCTCGATCTGAGCAACGTCCGCGCCGTGGTGCTGGACGAAGCCGACGAAATGCTCGACCTGGGCTTCCGCGAGGACCTCGAGTTCATCCTCGACGCCGCGCCGGAAGGCCGCCGCACCCTGATGTTCTCGGCCACCGTGCCGCGCGCCATCGCCGATCTCGCCAAAACCTTCCAGCGCGATGCGCTTCGCCTCGTCGCCACCAGCGCTGGCGAGCAGCATGCCGATATCGAATACCAGCAGATCGTCGTGCGCAACGACGAGCGCGAGCATGCCGTCATCAACATGCTGCTGCTGCACGACAGCTCCAACACCATCGTCTTCTGCCACACCCGCGAGTCGGTGAAACACCTCACCGCCCGCCTCGCCAACCGCGGCTTCCCGGTGGTGGCGCTATCGGGTGAACTGACCCAGGCCGAGCGCTCCAACGCGCTGCAGGCGATGCGCGATGGCCGCGCCCGCGTCTGCGTCGCGACCGACGTCGCCGCCCGTGGCATCGACCTGCCCAACCTCGATCTGGTCATCCACGCCGACGTCCCGTCCAATCCCGAGACGCTGCTGCACCGTTCGGGCCGCACCGGCCGCGCCGGCCGCAAGGGCATTTGTGCGCTGATCGTACCGCTGCATCGCCGCAGCGCCGCTGCCCGAGTGCTGCGCGCCGCCAACCTCGACGCCACCAGCCGCGGCGCCCCAACCATCGCCGAAATTGATGCTCGCAACCGCGAGCAGATCATCGCCACGGCGGTGGCCGTCACCGCGCCGAACGAGATCGAGGCGCCGTTCGTCACCGAACTGCTCGCCCGCCTGACGCCAGAGCAGCTCGCCGCCGCCTATATCCGCCGCGAGCTCGCGGCCCGTCCGGCGCCCGAGGAAGTGTCCGAGCAGGCGGTTCCCGCTTTCAACGAGAAGCCGCCGCGCCGCGACAAGCGCTTCGTCGACGAAGACGGCGCACCGCGCGGCAAGCCGGAGCCGATGCAGAACGGCCGTTGGTTCACCCTGTCGATCGGCCGCAACCGCCGCGCCGACCCCAAGTGGCTGCTGCCGATGATCTGCAAGGCCGGCGACGTCACCAAGCGCGACGTCGGCTCGATCAAGATCCTCGACAACGAAACTCGCTTCGAGATCGCCGCCGACAAGGCCGATGCCTTCGCAGCGGCCATCGGTCGCGTCGGCGGGCAGATCGAGAACAACACCACCATTGCCGCCTCCGGCCCGCCCTCGGCGCCGCAGAAGAAGAGCTACAACCGCGACAGCGCCCCGCGCTTCAAGAAGCCCGACGACGCGCCGCGCTATGACAAGCCGCCACGCGAGGACGGCCCGCGCTACAAGGTGCGCTCCGACAAGGGCGCCAAGCTCGCCACCAAGCCGGCCCGCGAGATCACCCCGCCGGTAGCATTCGACGCGCCGCCGGCCACCCGTGAGCCGGTGCTGTTCAACAGGAAGCCCACCGAGAAGCCGAAGGTGAATCCCAAGGACAAGGGCAAGCCGAAATACAAGAACCGCGAGAAGCGCGACCCGCCCGCCGACGCTGCCGGGGCGGCTCCCCGCAAGAAGCCGAAAAAGGGCTACGATCCGCTCGGTTGACGAACGTACCTCGGCTGCCGCATCCTCCGCTCGGCTTAGGGGAGGAAACCATGCCTTACGTCCGTATCGAAATCACCGACGGCGCGACTTACGAACAGAAGTTGCAGATCTACAAAGAGACCACGGAGATGCTGGTCCGGATCCTGAACAAGAAGCCGGAATATACCTTCGTGGTCATCGAAGAGGTCGACAACAAGAACTGGGGCCACATGGGTACGTCCGTGGCCAAGATCCGCGAGGCCGAGGCCAAAGAGAAGGCGGCCGGCAGCAAGAAAGCCGGGGCCGGCAAGAGCGCCACGAAAGCGATGAAGAAAAGCTCAACCAAGAAGGCCTGACGTGCCCGAGATTCTCGTCCACATCGTCGAAGGCCGCTCGAAAGAGAGCAAGAAGGCGCTGATGAAGGATATCACCGACGCGGTGGTGAAGAACTTCAACGTCCCCGCCGAGCGCGTCGTCGTGCAGATCGTCGAAAGTCCGAAAGACAGCAAGTCGAGGGGCGGTGTGCCCTTCGACGAAATGTAGCAGCCGTTCCTGCCTGGGGAATCCGGCCTTCCGGCCGCCGCCCACGAGGGCGGTCGCTTTCGGCTGTCACACATCGGCGGCCCAGCGTACCTGCAGCATCGATCCAGTTGGCTGCGTGACTTGCTACCCACGTCCTATTGCTCAATGGATGGCCTGATGCATAGAGTGCTTATGCATTGGGCATCGGTGGGTCAGTTGTATGCAGCAGGTCGATTTCCGGGCAGCTGGGCTTTCGCCCAAGGAACTGCCGGTGTGGCAGTATCTGAACGAACTCTACGCTCGCCACCGCCCCAACCAGTCTGGACAACTGGCAAGTTACATCCCGGAGCTGTCGGCGGTTGATCCCGATCAGTTCGCACTGGCCTTCGCCACTACCGACGGGTTTGTCTACGAGGTGGGGGACACCGGCGCACTCTTCACCATCCAGTCCGTGTCCAAGGCGATAATCTACGCGCTGGCCCTTGAGGACCATGGGCGCGAGGAGGTGTTGCGGCACATTGGCGTCGAGCCCTCTGGCGAGGCGTTCAACTCGATCACCTTCGACGAACGCAACAACCGGCCGTTCAATCCGATGGTCAATGCCGGTGCGATAGCCGCCAGCGCCATGATCAAGGGCTCCGACCACACCGAGCGCTATCAGCGCATCCTCGACATTTTCCGGCGTTTCACCGGCCGGATGCTCGGCCTCGACGAGGCGGTCTACCGCTCCGAAAGCCTCACCGGGAACCGCAATCGCGCCATCGCCTATCTCGAGCTGAATGCGGGGATGATTTCGGGAGACGTGAATGAGCACCTCGACCTCTACTTTCGCCAGTGCTCGCTGCTGGTCACCGCTCGCGACCTGGCGATGATCGGTGCGACCCTGGCGAATGGCGGGGTGAACCCGGTGACGCGCCAGCGCGCGATCTCGACTGACAATGTCCGTTCCGTTCTCTCGGTGATGAATACCTGCGGCATGTACGACTATGCCGGCGGCTGGCAGTTCAGCGTCGGCCTGCCAGCCAAGAGCGGGGTAGGGGGCGGCATCGCGGCCGTCCTTCCCGGGCAACTGGGGATCGGCACTTTCTCCCCGCGGCTCGATGCCGTCGGCAACAGCGCCCGCGGGGTGAAGGTCTGCGAGGACATCTCGGCCAACTTCCGCCTGCACCTGTTCGAGGACCGTGGCGGCGGGCTCGTACCGTTGCGGCGAGTCTATCGCTCCGACGAGGTTCATTCGAAACGCGTGCGCCGGCACGAACAGGCGAGAAAGCTTGATCGCTACGGTCACCTGATTGCGGTTTACGAATTGCAGGGGGAACTGGGGTTCATCGAAGCAGAGCGGGTGACCCGTCGGATCATCGAGGATCTCGACAGCGCCTACTACTTCGTCATCGATCTCACCCGGGTGCTGCGGATCGACGGCGTTGCCGTCACGCTGCTCAACACCGCGCGCCGCACCCTGCAGGAGGCCCGCAAGGGCTTCGCTGTTGTTTCAATCTCGGATGAGCTACCACACACCTTCGAGCAGGATATGCATTTTCCCAATGTCGACCAGGCACTCGAATATTTCGAGAATCGGCTGCTGGACCAAGCGGGGAGCAGCCAGGCCGATGCAGCCGTGCCGCTCCGCGAGTTCGACCTACTTGCCGGATTGGACGAAGCGATCCTGGGGGCGCTGGCGAAGCGGCTGAGGCCGCAGCCATTCGAGCCGGGCACGACGCTGATCGCGCAGAACGCCCGCGCCGACGAGCTGTTCTTTCTGACCGAAGGTCACGTTGACATCACCGTTCGGGTTGGCAACGCCCCGAGCCACCGGGTCAGCACCGTCGAGCCAGGCACCGTGTTCGGCGAACTGGCGCTGTTCGGTCACGCCCCGCGTACGGCCGACGTTGTTGCTGTCAGCAGCGGCACAGCCCTGGTGCTTGATCGCGATGCACTGGACGATCTCGCGGTCAACGCCCCGGCCGCCCACAATGCGCTGGTGATAGCAGTGGGAGCGAGCCTCGCTGAGCGGCTGCGCCGCGCCAATGCCGAGATCAGGGCTTTGTCGCGCTAGGCTAGTTCCCCGGATCCGGGATGTTGAGCACGTGCCCGCAGGCCTTGCAGTGCACGGCATCGGGCTCGTGCCGTTGCAATCCGCATTGCGGGCAGGGAAAGAACACCTTGTGCGGGCGAAACAGCGATTGCGCCAGCCGGACGAACAGCGTGATGCCCACGATCATCACCGCGATCGAGGTGAGCCTGCCGGCCGTCCCCGGCAGGGTCACGTCGCCGTAGCCGGTGGTAGTTACCGAAGTGACGGTAAAGTAGAGCGCATCGACATAGCCCTCGATGCCGGTATCGGTGCTGCCGAAAAAGGTCAGCACGAATCCCGAAACGAGGAACAGGAACGTCACGATGTTGACGATCGCCTCGCCCTGTTCGCGGTACTGCGTCAGCTTGAACTTCTTCAGCGGCCGCCACAGCACGCCGCTCTTTGACAGCGTCCAGAGCCGAAGGATGCGCAGGAAGCCGAAATTGGCGAGCCAGGCGGGCAGCAGCAGCGTGATGAGGATGAAGATGTCGACGATCGTCGTCGGTTGCCTGAGCCAGCGCAACGGATCGGTCGAGGCAAGGGCGCGCGCCACGAGGTCGGCAACCAGCAGCACCGCCACCGCGATGTCGATCCAGATGAAACTCGGCCGGTCGCGCAGCAGCGGCGTCGCGATAAAGAAGGCGATAATCGCGAGGTCCACCAGCAGCACGGCGAACTGGAAGCGCAGCGCGGTGGTCGAACTGCCGTGGTAGAGCAGCCGTAAGGTCGAGCGGAGCCGCGTCAGGCCGTGCTCGGGCTTTGCCTCATCCATCGCGTTGTCTCCTCACCGGGAGCTTGCCCGGACGGCATCTGCTGTCAATGCTGCACGGCCGGCTGCCGTTGCAGGACATTGTGCGCCACCACCAGCACCAATGCACCGCAGGTCGCCAGCGCGGCGGCGACCCAGAACAGCTCGAGATAGCGGCCCGGCGCCGCCACCAGCCCGAAAATCCCGGCCGAAAGCATGCCCGAAGCAACGATGGTCACGTCGAGCAGTGAAGTCGAGAGCCCAACCCGGCCGCGGATCGCCTCCTGCATGTAGCTGATCGGCACGCTCATCAGCACGGCGATCGCAACCGCCCGCGGGATCTGCAGCCAGAACACCTCGGTGACCCCGCTCGCCTGGGTCAGCAGCACCTGGTAGAGCGCGTAGATCAGCGCCCCGGCGGCGATCAGCGTGTGCTTCCTGAACCGGCGGCCGAGCAGGCCCCAGGCCAGCATCAGCGGAATCTCGAGAAATGCCCCGATGCCCGCGGCGATGCCGACATCGCCGATATTGCCGCCGAAATGGCTGACCATCGCCAGTGGCGTCGCCGTGCCGCTGACCTTGATCGCCACATTGATCAGCAGCACGCCGCAGATGCCGACCAGCATCGGCAGCGCGATGCCGCCTTTGCCGTCGGGGCTCGGCTTGGGCGGAGCGGAGATCACCCGGGTGGCGGGGTCGGCCAGCATGACCAGCGAGATGGCGCCGCAGACGACATAGGCCACGGCCGCCAGCAGGTAGACGTCGAACACCTGGTAGACCGCGGCGATCCAGCCGGCGAGCGGCGGCACCATCACCCATGATGCCGCATAGATCGAGCGCAGCACGGTGATGCGGAATTCGGCATCTTCAGGCCGCGTCTGGTCATAGTAGACGCGGGCATAAGCAAAGGTCTGGCTGAATGCCGAGTTGCCGAATGGCAGGATCACGCAATAGGCGACGACAAAGGCCATCGGGCTGCGCAGCCAGTACATCAGGCCCATGCCGAGCGCGCCGAGCAGTGCGGTGACCAGCATCAGCAGCCGGCGGTCGCCGATCCGGTCCGACAGCCAGCCGAGCGCCACTGAAGCGACGACGCCGACGATCGAGGCGAGTGTCAGGATCAGTGCGAAATCGCCGTGCCCGATCTTCAACGCGTCGATGGCGATGATCGCGTCATAGGGTGCCGTCGAGGCATAGCCCACGCCGATCGACAACAGGCTCGCAGAAATGAGCGCCGCCATCGGCAGGCGTGGCTGGGCAGTCTCGGTCATCTCAGGCAGTTCTCCCCCGCGATCCCTAATGCAGAATCGCGCGGGCAGGCCAGTGCTTTACTTGGCTACTTGCAATCGAAGCAGCAATCGTCGCACGGCTCTTCGACCGGCTCTGCAGCCGGCTCGTCGCCATCATCCTTCACCAGGCTCTCGGCCTGCGTGCTGGCGACGAACCCCTTCTGGAAGCACTCCTTGGCTTCTTCGACGCGGAACGCGCCGAGCAGCGGGGCCTGCGACTGCGCATACTTGAAGTTCGCCTTCAGATCGTCGCGGGCAGCGCCCTTGAAGTCGTCGGTGTGCCCAAGAATCTCGGACTTGCCGAGGTCATAGGCGCCCAGCTCGCAGGTGTCGTCGAGCGTCACGCAGGTGTTGCTCAGGTTACAGAGCACGACCTGCCCATGATACAGCAGCACCTTGGTTTCCTGGGTGCTGGAGTTGAAATCGAACGAGGTGCCGCGCACCCCGATCGTGCCGGTCGGCGTCTCGATGATGTAGCGATCCTTCGGTGCTCGGCCGGTGGTGAAGCGGAAGGTGCCTGACAGCGCATTGATGGCGAACTTGCCGGCTGAGTCATCCTGACGCAGCAGGTAGTCTTCGATCAACAGCGCCGAGTTCGGGCCGACCACCAGTTCGGTCTGGTCGCTGAACTTGATCTGCACCTGCCCCTTGGCGCCAGTGACCACGCGGTCGCCGATGAAGATGTCGGCGCCGACCGTCAGCGTCTTGGTGTCCGCCTTGGTTTCGACCGAGGCGGCAGGATCGACTCCCAACGCCTTGCCGCTGGCGGCGAGTGTGGGGAATGAAAAGGAAATGAATCCAAGCGCAGCAATTGCGCAGGCGAGGGGGGCTCGCCACATCAGGGGGTGCATATGCGTCCTCGGCTATGCAGTGGCACGGAAATCGCCCGGCCCCCCGGCGGGTGCGATCGTCGGTCTCCTACACAAGCCAGTATGCCGGTTCCAGCCCGAAAAACCGGATTCATCTGTGCTGGTGACCGGCTTGTTCAGGAATCGTTCAGCTTGTCCGCGCCGCGAAGGCGGGCCAGCAGATCTGCGCCCCGGGCACTTCTCCGCAGCTTGGCCCGAGCCTATATCCACTGCGCCGGGGACGACCCCGACACTTCCCAATAATCAGGCGGGACGGCCCGCGCTCAAGGAGCAACTCCCATGGCGTGGGTTTACCTCACTATTGCCGGCCTCTTGGAAGTGGTGTGGGCCATCGGCCTCAAATACACCGAGGGCTTTTCGAGGCTCGGCCCGACCGCCATCACCGTGGCGGCGATGGTCGCCAGTGTCATATTGCTGGGCATCGCGCTGCGTGACCTGCCCGTCGGTACCGGCTATGCGATCTGGACCGGCATCGGCACTGTTGGTACGGCTGTGCTCGGCATCCTGATTTTCCAGGAGCCGGCGACAGCCCTCAGGCTCGCCAGCATCGGCCTCATCGTTGCCGGCATCGTCGGCCTCAAGCTGGTCAGCTGAACGGGGGCTGTTGCTTCCGCGCCAGCCTGTTTGACGAAAATGCGGGATAACGCAAAAGTTGATGGAACCTTTTGCGCTTTTCCGTAACGTGATTTGCGGGGGCTCCGTCAGGCGGAGCTAATCCGCGCCGAGCGTCAGCGCATCTCGAAAAGAAAGTAAAGGGGAGCCATGCTGTTCCGCTCTGCTGAGGTCGTGTCTGTCCTCATGCTCGTTGTTGCCTTGATCATTGCCAAGCATCTGCCGCTGTTTTCCGGCCTGCCCTTGTCGCAGATCACCGGCATTGTCTGCTTCATGTTCGCGATCTATCTCAGCCTGCGCATCTACAATGCCGAGCTGAAAAAGCTTCGCGCCGAAGAGTAAGCCGGGCCACAGCCCGCCATTTAGAGAATGAAGTCGGCTGCGTACATCGGCAGCCGGCCATTCAGTTCGATCTGAAAATCCGCCACGCCGTCACCGTCTGTGTCGCCTTCGACCAGCGTTACGGCGGAAAGGTCGGCGCGCTGCTCGTAGACCCAGCGCAACTCGCCGGCCTTGCCGGTGAACTCGGCAAAGCCCAGCAGCTGGAACGCCTGGTTACCGGCGAACTGCTCGTTGGCGTCGATCGACCCGAGGTTGATTTTGTCCCCCGTCGGCTTGAAGTCCCAGATCACGTCGCGCGTCGTCTCGCCGATACCGATCTCCTCGACGCTGCGAAAATCGAAGCGATCCCGGCCCTGTCCGCCGAGCATGAACTCCGTGCCGAGGCCGCCGATCAACAGGTCATTGCCGGCCCCGGCGTTGAGATAGTCGTCACCGTCGCGCCCGTCGAGCCGGTTGCTGCCGCCCCAGTCGATCAGCTCGTTGTCCGACGCGTTGCCCAGCAGCGCCCGGCCGGAATAGTCGATGGCCATGGTGAGGTTCTCGATCTCGGGATAATCCTCGAGATCGATCGCCACCGTGGCGCGGATGGTGTCCACCCCACCGATATCGACGACGGTGTCGGAGCGATCGTCGATAAGCTGGTAGATGTCGTCGCCTAGCCCGCCCTCGAGCAGGTCGGCGCCACCGTGGCCGAACAGCTGGTCGCTGCCGCCCAGTCCGATGATGTGATCGTCACCGGCAAACCCGAGGATGGCGTCGTTGGCATCGCTGCCGGTGAGCGTCTCGGGCGCGTCGGTGCCCATGATGTAGGCCATGGAAATCTCCCTCAGAGCGCTTTCAGGAAAAGTTGCAGACTTTTCCGGTTCGAAAGCGCGACCAAATCAATGACCTAGATCTTTTCGTCGTTTCACTTGAAACGGTGAGAAGATCTAGAGAATGAAGTCGCCCGCCGTCAGCACATGCTGGCCGCGCAGTTCGAGGCCGAAATCGGCCTCCCGATCTCCATCCGTATCGGCTTCGATGATGGTCACCACCTCACCGTTGGTGAAAGTGAAGTAGTCGTAGCGCAACTGGCCCCACTTGCCGGAGAACTCGCCGTCGCCGATGAACGTGAAGGCCTGGTTGCCGTTACGCCAGACGTTCGAGTCGACGCCGGCAAGGTTGATCACCTCGCCCGCTTCGAAGTCGACGATCACGTCGCGACCCACGGTCGGTTCGCTCTGGTAGTTGGCAAAATCGAACCGATCCATGCCGGCGCCGCCAATCAGCACATCGCGCCCAAAGCCACCGATCAGGATGTCATTGCCGCCGCCGCCTTCGAGCCGGTCATTGCCGTTGCCGCCGGAGAGCACGTTGTCACCAAAGCCGCCAACCAGCCGGTTGTTAAGGTCGTTGCCGCTCACGTGCCAATCGCCCGCATCGGCAAGCACCAGGTTTTCGATCTCGGGATTGCCGGTGAGGTCCCAGTGCGTCGTGGCGCGGATCGTATCGATGCCGCCGCTATCGATGATGCTGTCGGTGCGGTCGGCGAACACGAAGTATTCGTCGTTGCCGAGCCCACCTTCGAGGGTGTCTGAGCCCGCGACGCTGCGCAGCGAGTCATTGCCAACATCGCCGATCAGGTGGTCGTCGCCGCCATGGCTGATCAGCACGTCGTTGCCGAGCCCGCCACGCACCGTCTGGTCGCCGGCGGCGTCGATCCGGGTCACCGCTTCGGTGGGCTTCAGCCCGTACACCACCGCAGTGGTCCCAGAGAGATAGAGGCCGCCCGGGCTGGCGTTGCTGTTGCCGAAGGCGAGGTCGGCGAAGCCGTCGCCGTTGAAGTCGCCGAGTCCGGCAACGTTTTCGACGCCGGAATAGGGGTCGGAGCTGTCGATTTCGAAGCCGCTGCTACCGTCGAGATCGTCGACGTCGAAGCCCGGCGTGTGGAAGTTCGCGCGGCCGAACACGACGTGCGCCCGGCTGTAGCCGGTCTGCACCAGCACATCGTCGAAGCCGTCGCCGTTCACATCCCCGGCGCCGGCCACCTCGGTCCCCAGCCGTGACAGGGTCGGCCCGCGGATGACAAAGCCATCGCTGCCGTCGAGCGCCTCGAGGTCGAGCGAAGCGTCGAACCCGTCCGCCTTGCCGAACACCACATAGGCCTCGCCGCCCTCGATATGGCCGTGCGGTCTGGCATTGGGATCGCCGATGATGAAGTCGTCGATGCCGTCGCCGTTCACATCGCCCGCCGCCGCGACTGTGCGGGTGACATCGGGGTCGAGCCGGAAGCCGTTGCTGCCGTCGAGCAGGTCGACGGTAAGGTCGGCCGGAAAGCCATCTGCCCCGCCGAAGATCACCGCCTCGCCAATGGCGACGTCGCCATACCCGTCCCCATTGATATCGCCGATACCGGATGGAGGCTCGTACCCGCGCTCCAACTGCCTGAAGATCGATGCGGTGACGTCGGTGACGATCGCATCCGCCGCAAAACCGTCCGCCTTGCCAAGCAGGAGCCGGGCCTCGTAGTCGGTGGTGATCAGCACATCGTCGAAGCCGTCGCCATTGGTGTCGCCGGCCGAGGCGATGGTGTAGCTGGCGGTCGATCGCGGCGGTCCGTTGAGCGTGAAGCCGTTCTCGCCGTCGAGCTGCTCGAGCCAGAAATACGGCTCGAACCCATCCGCTTTGCCGAAGACGACGTGCACGTCCTCGTAGCCGTACTGGTCAGTGTCGTTGGTGGTGCCGACCATCAGGTCGTCATAGCCGTCGCCGTTGATGTCGCCGGCGCCTTGGACGTGCCAGGGCTTGTCCACCGTATCGATGGCAAAGCCGTTGCTGCCATCGAGTTCGGTGATGTTGAAATCGGCCGGAAACGGCTCGGCCGAACCGAAGACCAAGTAGTTGTAGACGGCACCGCCCATCCGGTCGCGGCCGCTGACGATGATATCGTCGAAACCGTCGCCGTTGACGTCGCCGGCGTCCTCAACGCTGGTCCCCAGCCTGTCGTCGGTGGTGGCGCCGGTGATGTTGAAGCCGTCGCTGCCATCGAGCGCGTCCGGATCGATGCTAGGTGGATAATAGGCCATGCTGAAAATCCTCCCGAATATCGTTCAAGGCTCCGCCTCGGCCCGCGATCCGGGAACGCAGCGACCTGCATGGGGGACATGTCAGCCGCGCATGGATCGGCCTGCTTTCGGCGCTTCCATCGCCTAGCCAGTACTGGCGGATGCCTATTTTTGCGGCATCCGCCTATCTGCCAAGTGACGGCGCCCGTCAGGCGGGCACAGGTGAACGCCACCCCTGCTAGAGGATGAAGTCGCCGGCGCTGAGCGCGATGCTGCCACGCAGCTCGATCTCGAAATCGGCGACACCGTCGCCGTCGGTATCGCCGGCAATCACCGTCACCGTTTCGGTGCCGGCATCGATGAGTTCCTCGTAGGTCACGAGCTCGCCGGCCGAGCCGGTGAAGCTGGTGGCGCCGAGAAAGTGGAAGCCCTGGTTGCCGGAATGTCCGGCGTCGGCGTCGATCCTGCCCAGATGGATAAGGTCATCACCGGCCGTGAAATCCATGATCTGGTCGCGGCGGTCGATGCCCGGACCCGAGCCGATGCCGGTCTCGGCTACGTCGTGGAAGTCGAAGCGATCGTCGCCGCTGCCGCCCTGCAGGTCGTCGGTGCCGAGCCCGCCGGTGAGGATGTCGTCGCCACCACCGGCAACGAGATAGTCCTGGCCCTCGCGTCCATCGAGGATGTTGCTGCCACCCCGATCGAAGATTTCGTTGTTCAGCGCGTTGCCCAGGGCGCGCCGGCCGGAAGCTTCGGTAGCCATCACCAGGTTCTCGATCTCCGGGTAGTCTCTGAGGTCGAGGCTGGTGGTGGCGCGGATGGTGTCCCAGCCGCTGACGTCGATGATGGTGTCCGAGCGGTCGGCGTTGAGCTCGTAGGTGTCGTCGCCCTCGCCGCCCTCGAGGAGGTCGGCGCCAGGGCCGCCGATGAGGCCGTCATTGCCGTTGAGCCCGATAAGGTGATCGTCACCACCGAGGCCCAAGATCCTGTCGTCGTCGTCCTCCGCGCCGATAATCGTATCCGGCCCGGACGTGCCGATAATGATTGCCATGATGTTCTCCCTCTCACACCCCAGCTTGCGACGGCCTTGTTCGGCGCAGCACAACCGCGATCGGCATGACGGCTACGCTCAGGCCGCATGGCGACAGCAGATTCTGCTGCAAATGGTCCCGGCGGCTGCCTAATTCCTGGGCGTGACGGGTCTCGGCGCTCGGCGCTGCCTGGCCACTTGGCAGCGGCCTCGCCAGTCGCACGCGACGTCGCCCCGTGCTAAATGTGCGCCCATGAACGCCATCACCACGCCTCGCACCGCCCGTTCGGTGTGCCCACATGATTGCCCGTCGACCTGCGCGCTCGACGTCGAACTGATCGACGAGCGGACCATTGGCCGGGTGCGCGGCGCCAAGGACGATCCGTACACGGCCGGCGTCATCTGCGAGAAGGTGGCGCGCTACGCCGAGCGGATTCATCACCCGAACCGTTTGACGCATCCCCTTCGCCGCGTTGGCAAAAAGGGGGCTGGCGAATGGCAGCAGATCAGTTGGGATGAGGCCTTCGACGAGATCGTCGCCCGCTGGCTGGAGCTCGAGCGCACCGATGGTCCCGAGGCGATCTGGCCCTATTTCTATGCCGGCACCATGGGCCACGTGCAGCGCGACGGCATCGAGCGGCTGCGCCACGCCCGTGGCTATTCGCTGCAATACGACACCATCTGCACCGGCACCGCCTGGCCCGGCTTCATCGCCGGCACCGGTGTCCTCGCCGGCCCCAACCCCGAGTCGATGGCCGACAGCGATTGCGTCGTCATCTGGGGCACCAACGCCGTCGCCACCCAGGTCAACGTGATGACCCACGCCATCCGCGCCCGCAAGGAGCGCGGGGCGAAGATCGTCGCCATCGACATCTACCGCAACGGCACCATGGAGCAGGCCGACATGGCGCTCGTCGTGCGCCCCGGCACCGACGGGGCGCTGGCCGTCGCGGTGATGCACATCCTGCTGCGCGACGGTCTCGCCGACCGCGCCTACATGGCCGCGTACACCGACTTCTCGCCCGAGTTCGAGGCGCACCTCCAGAGCCGCACGCCCGAATGGGCCGCGGCCATCACCGGGCTTGCTGTCACCGAGATCGAGGCTTTCGCCCGGCTGGTCGGCACCACGCCGAAAACCTATTTCCGTCTCGGCTACGGTTTCACCCGCCAGCGCAACGGCTCGACCTCGATGCATGCGGCGCTCTCGGTCGCAGCGATGACCGGCTCCTGGCAGCACCATGGCGGCGGCGCCTTCCACTCCAACTCCGGCTCGTGGAAGCTCGATAAATCAATGATCACCGGCGCCGACATGGGCCCCGGCGGGCGCGAGCTCGACATGAGCGAGATCGGCAAGGTGCTCACCGGTGACAGCACGGCACTGAAGGGCGGCGGCCCGGTCAAGGCGTTGTTCATCCAGAACACCAACCCGGTCAATGTCAGCCCGGAGCAGGGGCTGACCCGCGCCGGCTTTGCGCGCGAAGACCTGTTCACGGTCGTCCACGAGCAGTTCATGACCGATACGGCCAAGCTCGCCGATATCGTGCTGCCCGCCACCATGTTCCTCGAGCACAACGACTATTACCGCCGCGGCGGCCATACGCGGCTGCTCTACGGCCCCAAGCTGGTCGACGCTCCCGGCGAGTGCCGCTCCAATTTCGAGGTGGTCAACGAACTGCTGCGCCGCCTCGGCAGCGACCACGCCTCGATGCACCTTACCGATCGTGAGATGGTGGCCGAGACCTTCCGCCGCTCCGGCTTCGGCGAGCTCGACGAGATCGAAAAGACCGGCTTCATCGACGGCGCCTGGCCCGACGAGAAAGCCCGTTTCGCCGATGGTTTCGCCTGGCCCGACAAGCGCTATCGCTTCGAGCCGGACTGGGACGCCGTGGCGCGGCTTAAGGGCTACACCTGGGTCTGCGATCCCTCGGAGATGCCGCGCTTCGCCGACCATTGGGATGTCACCGAGCGGGTCGACGCCGAAACCCCGTTCCGCCTTGCCACCAGCCCGTCGCGCAGCTTCCTCAACTCGACCTTTGCCGAAACCACCGGCAGCCAGAAGCGCCAGCCCGAGCCGACCGTGTTCGTTCATCCCAACGATGCTGCCGAGCTCGGCATCGCCGATGGCGACCCGGTGACGCTCGGCAACCGCCGCGGCGAGGTAGCGCTGAAGGCGGTGTTCTTTGCCGGCATGCAGCGCGGCGTGCTGATCGCCGAGGGCATCCACCCCAACTCGGCGCATCGCAACGGCCAGGGCATCAACACGCTGATCGGCTCGGACCCGGTCCGCCCCTTCGGCGGCGCGGCCTTCCACGATACCTCGGTGTGGCTGCGCAAGGACTGAAACCAGCCACCGGCCTCTCGGCCATCTCCCCCCTGGCGGGGGAGAAAGCGAAAACTCGGGCTTAGCGCAGCTAAGTCCTTAGTTTTCGCCAGAGAGGGGGCTGCGGAGCTACCAGATCGTGGCTCAGCGGAGCGGCATGGCTACGCCCCGTAAGCCTGCCAGAAGAACCAGCCGGTCAGCCCGATCCCGTAGACGATGACCAGGCCGCGGATCAGCTTGGTGGGGATGCGTTTGGCCACCCGCGCCGCGACATAGCCGCCGATGGTCACGCCGACCAGCGCGATCGAGCCGTGATACCAGTCGATGGCGCCGGATAGCGCGAAGCGGATCACGCAAACCAGCGCCACCAGGGTCGAAATCCAGAGTTTCAGCCCGTTCATGGCGTGGATGTCGGTGAACCCGGCCAGCGCCAGGAAGGCCAGCAGCAGCACCCCGAGCCCGGCGTTGAAGAAGCCGCCATAAACGCAGATGCCGGCGAGCAGTACGAATAGCAGCACCACGCCGGCATGCCGGCTGCGGCCGTTGCCGCCGCCTAGCTGGCGCACATAGCTGTTGATCCGCCCGCCAAAGGCGAACAGCAGCACTGCGAACAGCAGCAGCCACGGCACCACCAGCACGAAGGTTTCGTTGGAAACCCGCAGCAGCAGTTCGGCCCCGACATAGCCGAAGACCAGCGAGACGATGGTGTAGCCGATCAGCTTGTCTCGATGCGCGACGATCTCGCGCCAGAAGCCGAACGCGCCGCTCGCATAGCCGGGAAAGCTCGCATAGGTGTTCGACGCATTGGCGATCACCGGCGGCACGCCGGCGAACAGCAATGCCGGAAACAGGATAAACGAGCCGCCGCCCGCCAGCGTATTGATGGTGCCGGCAATGAGCCCCGCGACGAACAGCATGGGTTCGGGAAAGCGGGCCATGTCGGCAATAAGGCTGGTGAAGAAAAGCAGGATCTCGGACATGTGACTTCCCTAGCCCCTTGCACGCCGGCACTCCAACGAGAAACGGTGATCTTCGCCATCAGCGGCACGAATGGCGGCAAGTTGACAAAGCCCGCCCGATCCACCACATGTTGCGCCGTGCTGCTGGCGCCTGCCGCTCGCCGGGGAAACCCGATGGTCAAGTCCAGCCGCGGATCATCCGTGACGCATCACATGATCGCTCCCTTCGAGGCGGTTCATGGCAAGGCGAGCCCCATGAAGAAATCCGCCTCTGTTGAAGAGGACCGATATGACTTTCTCTCTCGATACCCCTAGTGCCGCCACGCTCAAGGCTGAGGCTAAGGCGCTGCGCGCCGAACGCGCCCTCGCGGGCAATCCGCTGGGGCAGGGCGCCGCGCTCGAAGAAATCGCCCACCGCCACGGCTACCGCGATTGGAACACCGCATCAGCGGCAATGCCGGAACGCGCGGTCAGCCCGGTGCAGGTTGGCCAGCGCGTCAAGGGCACCTACCTCAGCCAGCCGTTCATCGGTATGGTCATCGGGGTACAACTGCTCGCCGACATGAACCACTACGAGGTGACCGTGAAGTTCGATCGCCCCGTAAACGTGTCGAAATCCGAGCTGATGGGCCCGATCTACCGCCAGCGGGTGCGCGCGACGGTGGACCTGCGCGGCATCTCGGCGGCGCGCACCAGCAACGGTGAACCGCATATGCGCATCCAGCGCGCCTAACAGAATGGATTTTCAACGGCGGGGCCCGCTCCGCCGTTGTCATTCCCGTGTGCGGGTTGTCTTCCATCGTCAGGTGCCGATATATGGAGTCCTCGTCCTCCGGTGGCGTTCCGTCACCACTTCAGCAGCAGACCCGGGACTTCACCCAATGACCACCCAGACCTTGCCGATCGATCTCTATTACGCCGCCACGCCGAACGGCCGAAAGATCACCATCATCCTCGAGGAGCTGGCGCTGCCCTACGCCATCTACCCGATCAATATCGGCCGCGGCGACCAGTTCAAGCCCGATTTCCTCGCCATCTCGCCCAACAACAAGATCCCGGCGATCGTCGACCCCGAGGGGCCGGAGGGCAAGCCCGTCTCCATCTTCGAGTCCGGCGCGATCCTCAAGTACCTCGCCGAAAAGTTCGGCAAGTTCTACGGCACCAGCTGGTCCGAGCGGATCAAGATCGACGAGTGGCTGTTCTGGCAGGTCGGCGGCTTCGGCCCGATGCTGGGGCAGAACAACCACTTCTCGCGCTACGCCCCCGAGAAGATCCCCTACGCCATCAAGCGCTATCAGGATGAGAGCCACCGGCTCTATCGCGTGCTCGACACCCAGCTCAAAAAGCAGGCCGAGCTCGGCAACGACTATGTGGCAGGCGATTACTCGATCGCCGACATCGCCATCTTCGACTGGTCGCGCGGTTCGGACAATCACGGCATCGACATCACCGAGTTCCCCAGCTTTGCCGCCTGGCGCCAGCGCGTCACCGACCGGCCGGCCGTGCAGCGCGCCCTCGGCATCACCCTCGAGCAAAGCCAGCAGATCAGCGCCGCCACGGACAAGGAAGCGCAGAAGATTCTGTTCAACCAGCGCTGAGTTCGGTGATCCTCCCTGCTTGGCGGGGGGAGCCGCAAACACCGTGGCTCCGCACACCCCCTCCGAGCTTCGCTAGCTCGCTGCGCTCCCAAGCTTCGCTTGCCTCCCCCGTCGAGGGGGAGGTGGGCATCGAGTGCATGGCTGGACCTTGCCATAACCACCGGCCGGCACCCTCCCCTTGACGGGGAGGGATGGGGTGGGGTGGGCCACACGCGCTATGCTAGCTGATCCCACCTGTGCTGTGAGCCGACGCCAGTGATTAGTCGTCCGAGCGAAAGCAGGGCCCTCCCGCAAGCGCTCTACTCAGTCACAACTTCCAGCGGGACCCGCGACCAGTCCTGCTCCTGGCAGAGCACATAGAGCACGCAGCCTTTCAGCCGGATCAGGTCGGCCGACAGCACCTCGACCGAGCCCGAGTAGATGTTGCCATCCTCGGGGTTGTAAATCTCACCTTCATAGAACATCGGGTTGCCGGTCTGCCGCAGCGCCAGAATCTGCAGCCCCTGGATCGGCCGCCCCTGCAACGCCGGATCCTTGTTGTTGGCGTCGGTGAAGGATGCCGAATCAACGCTTTCCAGCTGATCGCCATACTTCTCTTTGATCGCCTCGGGGATCACGATCTTGGTGATGTGACCGCAATAGCCGATAGGGCAGGCGACAATCGTCAGCTCGGTCTGGGCCGTTGTCAGCCAAACCCCCTCGATCAGCGCTGGCAGCGTCTGCTGCGCCGCCGCCGGGCCGGCGCCCAGCGCCATCGATATCGCCACGATGCTCGTCAGCTTCTGTAACCAGGCCATGGGTTCATCCTCCGCAAAGATCGCCCATCCGGTCCGCTCGAATCGAGGAGAACTCCCCGATTGCGGCAACTACGGCCATCGTTGCGCAGCCTCTGGTCAAATCAATGGCAAAGTTCAGCAAGTATCGTGACGGTGCGGCCGGCGCGGCACTTCTGCATCACTTGCCCGGCGCCGGTCATTTATTGCGTTGCGCGCGCCCCCGAAAAACCCCTTGCCCGCCCGGACGATTGCCCCTATCAGACCCTCCGACGGAGAGGTGGCCGAGTGGTCGAAGGCACGCCCCTGCTAAGGGCGCAGACCTCTAAAGGGTCTCGTGGGTTCGAATCCCATCCTCTCCGCCACCCTGCGCCCTGACGGGCTTCGGGTGGCAGGCCACCTGGAGCCCGGCAGGGTGCAGGGTGATCTCCCCAAGCTGCGGAGCAGCGCAGGGAGACAGGTCCCCCGTGCGGCCCCCCCAATTCCTCGGCAGACAATCTGAAGCGGCGCCACCTCATCGAGTGCGCGGGTTCTTTCAAGACCCGCCTGCCGTCGCGCTGAACTCCTGCGTCCGTGGGCGGAGCACGCGCGAGTTTCCGCTACCGCAACTCCGTTTCATGCAAGGCCACGGGCCGAAGCGCTCACGAGAGTGACTTGCGGACGGACCGGTCCCTGCGAAGAGCCGGGCCGGTCGCATCGAATGCGGTCCGATCTCATCGATCTCGGCACGTCAGAGCGTCGGAAGCGTGAGCGCCCGACGCTGCCGAACCACGGTGGCATGACGTGCGTACGACAATCCCGATCGTCACCGTTGCTTAGAAGTTTGATCATTCGGAACAAAAGCCTCCGCCAGCAGAAGCTCTCTCTCGAGCAGATGACCGCCGTCAAACAAAGTCACCCGCGTTGATAAAGATTTCTACGTATTCCCCCTTGTTAAGAACTTGGCCATGTGATCCTGTGAGGTCATAGGGGCCAATTTCACAATAGAGAGCAAATCCCGATGGATGCGCAGGTCAACCCGGTCGACGAGACCGGCGAACGGTCGCGCTTGCCTGAAAGTCAGGGGGTGGTCATCGTCAAGATGACGTCGCCGCGGGAGGCCGTACTATTGCTGCCGCTGGTGCGCACCTGGCACGCCGAGAGCCAATACCGCCACCTGCCATTCTCCGAGCGCAAGTTTCTCGCCCAGGTCATCCGTGCGCTCCAGCGCCGCGACGACGGCGCGACCTTCTACGCCCTCCACCGCGGCGAGGCGATCGGCCTGATCGATGTCGCCGCTGGCGAGGCTTGGCTCAGCGAGGGCGGACGGTACGCAACCTGTTTGGCTTGGTTCGTGCGGCCGGATACTCGGATAAGTATGCTTGGAGGCCGGGTGGCTCGGCAGTTGCTGGATCAGGCGAAGACTTGGTCCGTCCAGACGAGAGCGGCAATGCTATTCCTCAACGGTACACACGGCCCACGCACCAGCTTCAAAAGAATGGGAGGCACCCCTATGGGAGAAAACATCGCGTTGGCCCTTGGCTGTGCTGAATGATCACCTTGGTACATTGGATCCAACTTCCTCGCAGCGGTTGTGACGCCGGGTTACGTGTCCATACCGCTGGGTTGCGCCCTCCGATCGTCAATGGTCGTTCTAAATAATAATACCTGAAACTGGAAACATCCGGGGGTCTGTGCATGGCGGTGGTAGAATGAAAGTGATCCGATCGTACCGAGGCGTGTTTGAACTTGTTGTTCTCGTTCTTCTATCTGCAGTCACAACTATTCCTCTCTCCTTGTCATCGAATATTGCGGTTGCAGAATCTGGTGTCGACACGTTTGGGGAGGTAGTTTGCAGGCATAGAGAGGCGCTGGATGTGTACGAGATGATACACAAGTACTTACCCAAGGCGGTTCTCCGAGGTGGAGTAGTATCTATTGGCGACACAGTTCTGCTGGATGCCGGGAGGGTATCTATCATTTGTCTCGGAGAAGCGCCAGCCGATGGATACGTGGTGGACTCGTTTGCTGCTCGCGGAGAGGGAAATACATATAGCTTCTCAATTTGGCGGATGTCGATGGACGAAGCGATTGCGTTCAATAATCACTTCTTGTTCAATTCAACAAGTGAATGGATGCAGACATCTGAATTCTTTATGATTGACAGTAACACAACTGCTGTTTCTACAAGGGCTGCGAGGAATTAACAGATGGGCAAGTTCATTTACGACGCATCTGTACCTGAACTATTTCGCGAAGAGATCAATGCAATATACAATACGATTAGCACATCTCATGCGGAAATACTCAGCGCAGTCAAGAAGATAGACCCGGCCGCGGCAAAATATGTTGACGAGCTGGACTACGATGTCAATTTGTCGATGGTATCCAGGCCAGATAAGGCGGGAAGCAACGGCATAACGGGATCAAAGACCAGTATCTGGATTAATCCGGATAGCGTGAATAAGGTAAAGCCGCTATTTGATATTGTTGTTCATGAATTGATACACTCAATTACGTGGGCAACGTCCGGTAGGCCTCCCATTGGCGCGAAGACGCCGCACGAAATCGCGTTCTATGAGATACTGTATGCCACCGTGTGGGAGGCCTTTGGCAAACAGCCGCATAGCAGCGAAGAATACTGGCTGATTAAGGCAGTAAATGGCGAGGTAGTTAGTGCGGTGCCTGGGGCCAACGACCTAGCGCCTTGGATGTCGGGGGGCACCACGTCCAAGGGCGCGCCCCAGATCAAGTTCGAAAGCGCCGCCGCCCTCGAAGCAGCCATAGGGCGCAACATTACGCCGACACAGCAGTACGAATTGGCTAATCAGGGGGCGTTTCTCAAGTACCAGGTGAATGGTAGCGGCCCGCTTGTTAAGCTCGCCTCGGGCTCCGTCGCGGCCGTCGGGACGAAGTTTGCCACAGGTGACGGCTACGAAGCGATCGTCAACCCAAACGGCTCAGTTACGAACCTCAAGACCGGCTACACGTCCGCGCCCGGCAGCGCTTATAAGGAGGAGTACAAACAACAGTCCGACGGCTCATTCAAGGACAGTTCTGGAACCTATTATCCGCCAACCAACACTGTTTCCGCCTCCACCGGGCAGCCGCTCTACAAACAGACGGTATCTACTTACAATCACGACACTGGGAAGTTCGAGCAGAAGACCGTCTACAAATCTACGCCGCCATCGTCGAGCAGCAGTTCATCGGGCGGTTCTTCCAGCGGCGGTTCTTCCAGCAGCGGATCCTCCAGCAGCTCATCAAGCAAATCCTCACCCATTCTAATCGACCTCGACGGGGACGGCATCGAGATCGATCAGCTGACCGCGTCGAACTTCTTCTACGACGTGGCGGGCGACGGCCTGCAGCATCGGACCGCCTGGGCTGGCGCCGGTGACGGTGTGCTGGTGCGCGATTCCGGCAATGATGGGGTGATCAACCTTCGCAACGAGATCGATTTCACCCAGTGGGACCCGACGGCCGAGGGGGATATGCAAGCCCTTCTCAACGTCTTCGATACCAACAAGAACGGCAAGCTCGACGCGGGCGACGCCGAGTGGGCGCTGTTCAAAGTGCTCGTCACCAATCCTGACGGCACCACCACGCTCAAGACGCTGGCCGAGCTTGGCATCACCTCGATCAACCTGGTGAGCAACAACCAGGAAGTCAATTACGCAGACGGTTCCAAGATCTCGGGTACGGCAGGATACACCAAAGCCGACGGCTCGACCGGCATCGTGGCCGACGCCACCCTCTCCTACGATCCAAACGGCTATGTCGTGGGCAACACCGTCACCCACAACGGGGACGGTTCGACCACCGTGGTCAATCGCGCTGTGCGCCCTGACGGCAGCGTGGCGCATCAGACCACTACGGTCACCAGTGCCGACGGCAAGTCCAAAACCCTCACCTTCGATACCGATGGCGATGGTGTTCCCGAGCGGAAGCAGACCGATGTGACCGTGGTGAACGGCGACGGTTCGATAACTCGCACGGTCCAAGACTATGACGGTAGCGGTGCGATCCTGGCACGCAAGGAAATGACCGTCACCAGCGCAGATGGCAAGACCGTAACGGTGAGCCGCGATGTCGATGGCTCCGGCAATTACGACCAAGTGGAGTCGCGCGTCACCGCAGTCGATGGCAGCCTGTCATTGACCATCACCAACCTCCACCCCAACGGCACCACCAAAAACGAGCAGACCGTTGTCACCAGCGCGGACGGGCTGACCAAGACCACGCAGATCGAGCTGACCGGTAGTGGCGCGATCAATGCCACACGCACCGAGACCACGTCCGTCGCCGGCAATGGGACACGGACCGAGACGGTCACCGACTATGCCGGCAATGGCACCAGCGGCGCGCACATGGTGGCTCGCCAGGTCACTGTTGCGAGCGCCGATGGCAGCAACAAGAGCGTCGCCGCCGACCTTGATGGCAACGGTACCACCGACCTCACCGACACCAGCACGATCGTCCGCAATGGCGACGACAGCACAACGATGACCGAGCGCCGGACGAACGGCGACGGCTCGGTGCGCCAAAGCACGGTCACCGACCTCAGTGTAGACGGGCTCAGCGAGACAGTCCGCGTCGACGTCAATGGCGACGGTTCCTACGAACTGACGACAACCGACCTCACTCTGTTCGGAGTAGACGGCTCTACTACGAAAACCGTCACCAGCAGGGCCGCCAACGGCACGCTGCTCGACCGCGCCGTCGCCACCTGGAGCGCCGATGGCAAGACTCGCAGCACCAGCATCGACACGGATGGCGATGGGGCGTTCGACCGCATCGAGACGGTCGCCGTCGTCTCCGGCAACTCGGTGAACACGGCCTCGATCTACGCGCCGAATGGCTCGACGCTGCTGTCAAAGGCTGTAACGACGACCAGTGCGGACGGCCTTAGCAAGACCACGCAGGTCGATGCCAATGGCGATGGCGCTTATGACGCGACCAGCACCTCGACAACCGTCGTTAATGGCGACGGTTCGTCGACCATCACCACTATTGTCAAGAACGGCGCCGGCACGATCCAGGTTGGCAAGACTGTCGTGACAACCAGCGCCGATGGTCTGTCGACCACCGCCCAAAGCTACCTGAACGCCCAGACCTCGCCCTACAAAACCGTCACCGACGTGACGGTGAAGAATCCCAACAGTTCCCTGACCCAGACGGTGACGGTGCTCGAAGGCACCAGCCAGGTGCAGACCGGCAAGGTGATCACCAATGTCAGCGCCGACCGGCTGACCACCACGGTGAGCAGCTACGTTGGGACCAACGCATCGCCGCAGGATGTGGTCACCAGTGTGACCAGTGCCGACGGCTCGAAGGTTCAGACGAGCTCCAACTACAGCCCGAACGGAGCGACGCTGCTTGGCCGGACGACTATCTCGACCAGTTCCGACGGGCTGACGCAGACCAAGGTGGTGGATGCCAACGGCAACGGCAACGGCGTCACCGACGCTACCGAAGTGACGGCGAAGGCGCTGAACACAGACGGCACCACAACCCTTACCACCACCGCTTACCAGGGGTCGGGTACGGCTGGTGCCAACAAGGTCGGCCAGACCGTGGTCACAACCAGCGGCAACGGCTTGGCCATCAGCAAGCAGGTCGACGCCAATGGCGATGGAACTTTCGACGCCAAGGCGACTGAGAGCACGGTGCTCAACGCCGATGGTTCCAGGACGCAGACCACGGCCAATTACAATGGCGCCGGGACGGTCCAGACCGGCAAGTCGGTCACGACCGTCAGCGATGACGGCCTGAGCAAGACCGTCTCAACCTATCTCGGTTCTCACACCACCGCCGACGTCGTCACCACCAGCACCACAACGCTAAACCCGGATGGCTCGAAAAGCGATACCGTCTCCACCTACAGCGCCAGCAGCGCCCTCGTCGGGCGGACGATAGCGACCACCAGCGGCAACGGCCTCTCGGCGACGGTCGCCTCCGACCTCGATGGCAACGGCGTCAACGACCTGGTGGTCAGTTCGTCGACCAACGCCAATGGCTCGGTTACGACGGTTTCGTCGACCTACGGCGCCACTGGCGCACTGGCCTCGCGATCGACGCAAACCGTGTCCAGTGATGGCCTAAGCAAGAGCGTTTCGACCGACCTCGACGGCAACGGTACCGCCGACCTGTCGCAAACCATTGCCACGGTGCTCAATGCCGATGGCTCGAAGACCCAGACCATCTCGAACTTCCTCGCAAGTGGGGCGCTCAAGGACAAGACGGTCATCACGACCAGCGCCGACGGGCTGTCGACGACAACCCAGTGGGACAAGACCGGCGGCGGCAGCTTCACCGGCAGCCAGACCGATGTGATCACCATCAACGCGGACGGCTCGGCGACGCGGGTTGTGTCGGTATTCAATGCCAATGGCTCGCTGCACGATCGCACCACGATCGTCACCAGCGCTGACAAGCTGACGGTTACGACCACAGAAGATGTCGACGGCAACAGCAGCGTCGATCATACCTTCGTGCAGGTCCGCAATGCCGACGGCACGCTGTCGATCTCGAGCATGGACGGCGCGGTGCAATCGGCATCGGGCCGCCTCTATGGCAACGCCAAGGGCGAGTACCAGACCCAGAGCGCCGACGGCCTGTCGACGACCATTCGCTACGACGCGAACGGCAACGGCCTGGCGGAAAGCCAAGTCACCGACACCGTAACCTTGAATACCGATGGCTCAAAGGTCGAGACGATTTCCTACTCGAACCTCAGCGGCGGCACCGCCTCGTCGGCCAACCCGGTCTACACCGAGACGCTGAAAGAAAAGGCGGTCGTCACCACCAGCGCCAATGGCCTGTCGACCACGTCACAGTACGATCTGACAGGATCGGGCACCTATGGTGAGAGCAAGACCGACGTCACCGTGCTCAATGCGGATGGCTCGACGACGCAGACCACCAGCACCTTTGCCGGCGCGACGCTGAAGAGCAGGTATGCGCTCACCGAGAGTGCGGACGGCCTGTCAACGACTGCGCAGTGGGATCGGGCCGGCACCGGCACCTACACCGAGACCTCGACGAAGGTTCTCGTCAAGAACGCCAACGGTTCGACGACCGAGACGGTGACCAGCACCGGTGCCGGCGGCGCGCTTGTTTCCAAGATCGTGACCACGACCAGCGCCGATGGGCGGACGACCACGATCCAGAAGGACATGGACGGCAACGCCGCTTACGAGGAAAGCCAGACCGTTACGACGTCCACAGCTGCTGACGGTTCCACGACGGCCGTGACGAGCACCTATAATGGCTCGGGCGGGCTGATCAACCGCTCGACGGTCCAGGTGAGCGCCGACCGGCGAACCGTCACCTCCACCCGGGACGCCGACGGCAATGGAACCGTCGACCAAACCGAGGTGAACACGACGCTTGTCGACGGCAGTTCGAGCAAAGTGGTCACCGATTGGGCAGCCAATGGCAGCAAGACAGGGCTGCTGACCTCGACCACCAGCGCCGATGGCCTGCTCGTCTCATCCAGTCGTGACCTCGATGGCGACGGTATCATCGACCGCACCTACACCCGCAAGCAGGTGAACAACGCCGACGGCTCCACCAGCAGCACGCTCGAGACCTTCAAGGTCAGCGAGAAGGCGGCGAACGGTACTGTCACGGTCATCTCGCCAACCCTGACGCAGAAGACGATCACCACCGTCAGCGCCGATGGCCGCACCACCATCGTGAATACCGACGTCGACGGTAGCGGCGGGATGGATGAGACCATCACCACCAACACCAAGATCAACGGTTCCGCTGTCACCACCACCACTGACGATGCCGATGCACGTAAGCTCGGCGCTGGGCCGGGCGATGTAGCCTGGGTGTCCGCCCTCAATGGCGCCGGCACAGCAGCCTCCACCACGACCACTATCAGTGCCGACGGCAACACCCGCACGGTCGAGGCCGACTACGACGGCAACGGCAGCAAGGAGCACACCGAGACCTGGGTCACCCGGATCGACGGCTCTCAGGTTGGCACGATCACCGACAAGAACGCCAAGAACAAGGTGGTCGCCTCGGCCACCGAGACCGTCAGCGCCGATGGTCTGACGGTTCGCCTGTCGAAAGACAAGGACAACGATGGCGATATCGACGTCGTCGAAACCTCGGTGATCCGCGTCGACGGCAGCAAGGTGAAGACCATCACCGAGTATAACGGCGCCACGGTCACCAAGCAGACCGTGATCACCGTCAGCGCCAATGGCGAGCGTGCCGACTACGCAATCACCGGCGGGAACTCTCAGGATACCCTCTATGGCGGTGGTGGCAATGACAGCCTCAACGGCGGCGGCAGCAACGATCAGCTGGTCGGCGGCAAGGGTGACGACACCTATTACGTCGATAACGCCAACGATCAGGTCTACGAGTCGGCCAATGAGGGGACCGACACGGTCTATTCCTCGACCAACTTCCAACTCTCGGAGAACATCGAGAATCTGTTCCTCACTGGTTCCGGACATATTTCGGGAACCGGCAACTCGTCCAACAACTGGATCGTCGGCAATACCGGCAACAACCAGCTGAGCGGCGGCGGCGGTGATGACACCCTTGTCGGCGGCGCCGGCAGTGACGTGCTTTCCGGCGACAATGGCACTGACACGGCCAACTACAGCACCTCCGCGTCTGCCGTGACCGTATCGATGGAAAAGGCCGGCAAGAAATCCGGCGTCCAGACCTCAGTCAACGAGAACGGCTCGGCCGATACCCTCGCCAGCATTGAGAAGCTCATCGGCTCGGCCTTTGATGACAGGCTGCTGGGCAGCCACGTCTCCGGCGGTGCGGGCAATGACATTATCGACGGCATGAGCGGCAACGACACGCTGTTCGGCGATAGTGGCGATGATCTGATCGACGGCAAGGCTGGCTCCGACACCATGGCGGGCGGCACCGGCAACGACCGCTTCCTGGTCGATGTTTCGGGCGACGTGGTCACTGAACTCGCAGACGGCGGCAACGACACCGTCATCACCGCGCTCGGCTATACGCTCGGCGCCAACGTCGAAAACCTGACGCTTACCGGCACCGCTGCCGTCAACGGTACCGGCAATACCCTCAACAACGTGCTGGTCGGCAACTCGGCCAACAACATCCTGACCGGTGGGGCGGGCAACGATATCTTCAACGGCCTCGACGGCACCGACACGCTGATCGGCGGCCTGGGGGATGATCTCTACATCCTCGAGACGGGCTCGCCGGACACCATCACCGAGGCGGCTGCCGAAGGCACGGACACTGTCCAGGCCGGGATGACGTACACTCTGGGCAGTAACCTCGAGAACCTTATCCTCTCGGGCACTGCCGCGATCAATGGCACCGGCAATACGCTCGACAATGCCCTGCTCGGCAACACGGCCGCCAACGTGCTCACCGGCGGTTCCGGCAACGACGTGCTCGATGGTGGCGCCGGTGCCGATACGCTGATCGGCGGTATCGGCAATGATGCCTATGTCATCGACAATGCAGGCGACGTCATCCAGGAGAACAGCGGCGAAGGCGCCGACACGGTGTACACCGCCCTCGACGCCTACACGTTGGGGAGCCATCTCGAGCAACTGGTGCTGCAGGGCAGCGCCGCGCTGAGCGCTACCGGCAACTCGCTCGACAACTACATGCTCGGCAATGTCGCCGCGAATGCGCTCACCTCAGGTGCCGGCAACGACACCCTCGACGGCGGCGCCGGCGCCGACACCCTTACCGGCGGAACCGGCGACGACGTGTATTACGTCGATACCGGCTCCGATTTGGTGGTCGAACTGGCCAGCGAAGGCACCGATCTGGTGGTGTCGTCGGCCGCCGGATACCTGCTCGCTGCCAATGTCGAAAACCTGACGCTGATCGGCACCGCGGGTAACGGCACCGGCAACAGCCTCAACAACATCATCACCGGCAATGCCGGCGCCAACGTCCTCGATGGCGGCACCGGAGCCGACAGCCTGATCGGCGGGGCCGGCAACGACACCTATGTCGTCGACAACGCTGGCGACACCGTCACCGAGACGGCGAGCAACGGCACCGACACGGTGCTGTCGGCCGTCAGCTTTGTTCTCGGAGCAAACGTCGAGCACCTGACCCTCACCGGGTCGGGTGCCGTCAACGCCACCGGCAACACGCTGAACAACACGCTTATCGGCAATGCCGGCGCCAACACCCTCGATGGCGGCGCCGGCGCCGATACCATGACAGGCGGCGCCGGCGACGACATCTACGTCGTCGATCAGGCCGATGACGTGGTGGTGGAGCTGGGCAGCCAGGGCAGCGATACAGCGCGCTCGGCGATCAGCTATTCGCTCGGGCAGAACGTCGAACACCTGGTCTTGACCGGCAGTTCGGCGATCAGTGGCCTCGGTAATGCGCTGGCCAACAGCATGACCGGCAACTCCGCCGCCAATACCCTCGATGGCGGGGTAGGGGCGGACACCCTGATCGGCGGCGCCGGCGACGATACCTATGTCGTCGACAACGCCGGTGACGTGGTGACGGAAGCAGCGAGCGAGGGCACCGATACGGTGCAGGCGCGCGTCTCCCATACCCTTGCTGCCAATGTCGAGAATCTGGTTCTCGTCGGCAATGCGGCGAGCAGCGGGACCGGCAACTCGGCCGCCAACGTGCTCACCGGCAACTCCGCTGCCAACAGCCTCAACGGGGCCGGTGGCAACGATACGCTCAATGGCGCCGGCGGTAATGACACGCTCACCGGCGGCACGGGCAATGACAGCTATGTCTATGCCCGTGGCGGCGGCAACGATGTGGTGATCGAAGGGGCCGGCGAAGGCACCAGCGACGAGCTCGTGCTCTCCGGGATTTCCAGCGGCGCCATCAGCTTCACCCGCAACGGCTTCGACATCCTCGTCACCATCGCTCCGTCGGCGGTGGGTGCCGGCGATGGCGGCACTATCGTGCTGAAGGATCAGCTCCGCACCGGCGAGTATGGCGTCGAGACCGTCACCAACGGTGCGGGCGCCAGCTGGACCAAGGCCCAGTTGGTCGGCGTGTTCGAAGCGCCCAGCATCACCTCGAGCGGGGGTGGCGCTACGGCATCGATCGAGCTGCCGGAAAACAATACCGGCGTCGTCACCGTCACCGCCACCGATAGCGGCACGGTGACCTATTCGATCGTCGGCGGCGCCGACGCGGCCAAGTTCACCATCAACAGCACCACCGGCGCGCTGAGCTTCGTTTCCGCCCCGGATTTCGACGTGCCGGGCGATACCAACGCCGACAATATCTACATCGTCACCGTGCAGGCCTCTGACGGCACGCTCACCGACACGCAGACCATTTCGGTTAAGGTCGGGGACGCCAACGACGCGCCGATCATTGCCTCGGGCGGTGGCGGCGCCACGGCCAGCATCAGCGTCAGCGAGGGGGCGACTGCCGTCACGACGGTTGTCGCGACCGACAGCGATGTCGGCGCAGTGGTGACCTATTCGATCACCGGCGGCGCCGATGCCGCCAAGTTCGTCATCGATGCGCATACCGGTGTGCTGAGCTTCGTCGCCGCTCCGAACTTCGAAGCGCCCGGCGATGTCGGGGCGAACAACGTTTATGACGTGGTGGTCACCGCCGCGGACGGCTGGCTGACCGACAGCCAGGCGATCGCGGTGTCGGTCGGCAATGCCAACGAAGCGCCGACCATCTCGTCGGGCAGTGGCGCCGACGAGGCGGCCGTTTCGCTGACGGAAGGCACGTCGGCAGTCACCACGGTGACGGCCACCGACGTCGATGCCGGCACGACACTGACCTTCGATATCGCCGGCGGTGCCGATGCCGGCAAGTTCACCATCAACGCCACCACCGGCGCCCTGAGCTTTGTTGCAGCTCCCGATTACGACCAACCGGCCGATGCCGACGGCAACAATGTCTACGACGTGATTATCAGGGTTTCCGACGGCACGCTGAGCGACACGCAGATCATCTCGGTGACGGTGGGCAACCAGAACGAAGCGCCCACCATCCTGTCCAATGGCGGTGGCGCGACCGCTTCGATCGCCATCGACGAGCTGAGCTCCGCCGTCACCACGGTGGCGGCGGGCGATCCGGACGCCGGGACCAGCATCGTCTATTCGATCGTTGGTGGCGCCGATGCGACGAAGTTCAGCATCGACCCGACGACCGGGCAGCTCAGCTTCAAGAGTGCGCCCGACTTCGACCATCCGACCGATGTCGGGGCCAACAACGTCTACAACGTCACGGTGCAGGCCTCCGATGGCTCGCTGACCGATACGCAGGCTATCGCCGTCACCATCAACAATCTCGATCGGACGATTGTCGGCACTGCCGGCGTGGACGAGCTGGTGAGCGGAAGGGGCGACGACCTGCTGGAGGGCGGGCTTGAGAACGACACTTACCGTTACACCCGAGGCGATGGTGACGACGTCATCGACGAAGGGCAGGGCGGTGGCAGGGGGGATGTCCTCCGCGTCGCGGGTGTCAACGGCTTCACCCAGACCTACCTGGTCGCCGTCGGCGCCGACTTGCACATCCAGATCGCCGAAAGCGTTACCGGCGCCGGCGATGGCAGCACCATCGTGGTCAAGAACCAGTTCAGGACCGACGGCGAGTGGGGTGTCGAAACCATCATCGATGGTGACGGCAACATCTGGACCAAGGAGGCCCTGGTCACCTTCATGTTCGGGGCAGGTGGCCCCGGCCAGACCGGCACCTCCGGCAACAATACCCTCACCGGATCGGTGCTGAGCGAGACCTTCTATGGCCTCGGCGGTAACGATCAGATCAGCGCCGGCGAGGGTGACGACATCCTGATCGGCGGCGCTGGCGCCGACGTCCTCAATGGCGGGCTTGGCTGGGATATCGCCTCGTATATCACGGCGGCCGCCGGCGTGAATCTCGATATGCGCAATGCCAGCTCGACCTGGTCCGGCGACGCCACCAGTGACACCCTGACCTCGATCGAGCAGATCATCGGCACTGCATTTGCCGACAACATCGTCGTCAACGTGGACGGGATGTCAGTGCTCGGCGGCGCCGGCAACGACTATCTCGAGACGGTCGGCGACGGCAGCTACCTCGACGGCGAGGACGGCGACGACCAGCTCGCGGGTGACCGCGGCGTCGACATCCTCATCGGCGGCAACGGTGCCGATCTGATCTACGGCTATGGCGGCGGAGACCGCATCTTCGGCGGCGATGGCATCGACACCATCCTCAGCGGTGACGGCAGTGATGTCATCTTCGCCGGGGCCGGCGATGATGCGGTCGCCGGCGAAGCCGACGACGACGCCATCTTCGGCGAGGAGGGGGATGACTCGCTGCAGGGCGGCGACGGCGACGACGCCATCCAGGGCGATGACGGCAATGACTGGATCGATGGCGAACTGGGTGCCGACTGGGTCAGCGGTGGGCTGGGGGATGACAACCTCAACGGCGGCGATGGCGACGACTACCTCGTCGGCGGCGCCGGGGCCGATCAGCTGAACGGCGGCGACGGCTTCGATATCGCGGGCTACGAAAATGCCGAAGCCGGCATCAGCCTCAACACCAACCTCGCGGCCTCCACCTATACCGGCGATGCCTTGGGCGACACCTTCTCCAGCATCGAGTTCTTCTGGGGCAGCGCCTACGCCGACAGCATCACCGTCGGCTACAACGGCATCGAAATCTGGGGCGGCTCCGGCGATGACACCATCACCGTCACCGGGGTGGGCAGCAAGCTGCGCGGTGACGACGGTGCCGACGTGATCACCGGCGGCAGCGGCGTGGATGAGATCCTCGGTGGCGAAGGGAACGACACCATCGGCGGTGCCGGCGGCGACGACGCCCTCTCCGGCGAGGAAGGCGACGACATCCTCACTGGCGGTGCCGGCGCAGACTGGCTGCACGGCAGTGAAGGCAACGACACGCTCAATGGCGGCGACGACAACGACTACCTGATGGGTGGCGCCGGAGCCGACGCGCTCAATGGTGGAGCAGGCACGGACTCGGTCAGCTACTTCTGGTCAGAAGCCGGCGTGAGCTTCGACACGGCAGCTGCCGCCTCGACCTATGGCGGCGATGCCCTGGGCGACACCTTCGCCGACCTCGAAATCTTCATCGGCAGCGATTTCGGCGATGCGATCACCGTGCACTTCAACGGCACCACTATCCATGCCGAGGCTGGCGACGACGTGGTCACCGTCACCGGGGTGGGGAGTTTGGTACATGGTGACGGCGGTGACGATATCATTACCGGCGGCACCGGCATCGACACCATCTTCGGCGACGACGGCGACGACACCATCCACGCCGGCGACGGCGCGGATTCCCTGCAGGGCAGCGCTGGCAACGACGAAATCCATGCCGGCGCCGGCGACGACTGGGCCGGCGGCGATGACGGCGACGACATCCTCTACGGCGATGATGGCGTCGACTACCTCTCGGGCGGCCTCGGCGCCGACTCGCTCTTCGGCGGCGCCGGCAACGACCGGTTCACCTACGGCTCGACCACGGAAAGCGTCGTCGGCGCCATGGACCGCATCGAGGACTTCACTACCGGCGATCGCGTCCGGCTGATCGACATCGACGCCAACGAAGGCGTCTCCGGCGATCAGGCGTTCGTGCTGGATACCAACAGCTCCTTCTCCGCCGGCGAAATCCGCCAGACGGTGATTGGCGGAGACCTGCTGCTCGAGATGAACGTCGATGGCGATGTCACGCCGGAGATGAGCATCCTGATTGTCGGCAGGACGACGGTGCTGGCCAATGGCGACTTCCTGTTCTGATCGCCGATTGGGGGCTTAGTTGGTAGTGCGTACGAATGGGCAGGGCGCGATGCCCACGCTTCTTGGGCTGGCTGCGAAAGCAGCCGGCCCGATTGCTGCTTTCACGTTGGTGAGCTTGCTCTCCAACCTCATCATGCTGGTCGGCTCGATCTTCATGCTGCAGGTTTATGATCGGGTGCTGCCGAGCCGGTCGCTGCCGACGCTGTGGGCGTTGGCCCTGCTGGTGGTCGGCATGTACGGGGTCTATGCCATCGTCGAGGTGGTGCGGACGCGGATGGCGGCGCGCTTTTCCGCGCTGGTCGATGCGACCGTTGCGCCATTAGCGTTCCAGGCGGGGATCCGGGCAAAACTCCTGAGCCAGACCGGGCCGCAGGCCGATCCGGTGCGCGATGTCGATTCGGTGCGCCAGTTCCTCGCCGGGCCCGGGCCGATGTCGCTGTTCGATCTGCCCTGGCTACCGGTCTATGTGGCAGCGATCTTCCTGCTGCATCCGCTGCTCGGCTGGGTGACGGTGGGCGGTGCGGTGGTCATGACGCTGCTGCTGGTCGCCAACGAGCTGCTGTCGCAGCGGCCTTCGAAGGACGTGGCGGTGGCCACCGCCCGGCGCCAGACGCAGTTCGACGATGCGCGCTCCAGCGCCGAGTCGGTGGCGGCGATGGGGCTGATGCCGGCCATTGTCGCGCGCTGGAAGGGCGCCAGCGCCGAGCTCAACCAGGCGCAGCGGCGGGCCGGCGACAGCAGCGGCCTCTATTCGGCGCTCACCAAGTCGTTCCGCTTCCTGCTGCAATCGGCGGTGCTGGCGGCGGGCGCCTATCTGGTCATTCGCAACGAAGCCACCGGCGGGGTGATGATCGCTGCCTCGATCATTTCGTCGCGGGCGCTGGCACCGATCGAACAGATCACCGGGCAATGGCGGGCCTTCGTTGCGGCGCGGCAGGCCTGGCGTCGCCTCGCCAGCGCGCTTTCGGCGACCCAGACCCGGCAGCCGGAGGTGACGCTGCCGGCGCCATCGCACAGCCTCAGCGTCCAGCAGCTCGCCGCGGGGCCGAGCCGCCAGGCGGTCATCGTGCAGGGCGTGACATTCGAGCTCCAGGCCGGTGAGGCCGTGGGCATCCTGGGGCCATCGGGCTCCGGCAAATCCACCGTGGCCCGTGCGCTGGTGGGCGCCTGGCCGGTGTTGCAGGGCGAGATCCGCCTCGATGGGTCCGAACTCAGCCATTTCGATGCCGATAGGCTGGGCCGGCATGTCGGCTACCTGTCGCAGCACGTCGAACTGTTCGCCGGCACCGTCGCCGAGAACATCTCGCGGTTCCAGCCCGACGCCGACGAGCAGGCGCTGTTCGCCGCGGCGACGGCGGCGCAGGTGCACGAGCTGATCGCCTCGCTGCCCAAGGGTTATGAAACGCTGATCGGCGAGCGCGGCACCGCGCTCTCGTCGGGCCAGCGCCAGCGGATCGGGCTGGCACGGGCGCTCTATGGCAATCCGTTCCTCATCGTCCTCGACGAGCCGAACTCCAATCTCGATCCCGAGGGCGACCAGGCGTTGACCGAAGCGATCAAGGCGGCCAAGGCGCGCGGCGCCATTGTCGCCATCGTGGCGCATCGGCCGAGCGCCATTCTCGCCGCCGACAAGGTGCTGTTCATGCGCGGCGGGCGGCAGCAGGCGTTTGGGCCCAAGGACGAAATCCTCGCCCGGATCGCGCAGCCGCCGGCGGCGACCAAGCCTGCGGCGGTAACGCAACCTGCTCCGGCGACCAAGCAGAGAAGCATAGCCGTGGTGCCCAATGTCCAGTGATAGCGCTGAGGCCCAGGCCAGCAGCAGTCTCAAGCGACATTCGGCCTTCGCCGTCGGGCTGACCGTCGCGGTGGTTGGCGGGCTCGGCCTCTGGGCCTCGCTGACTGAGATTGCCGGGGCGGTGGTGGCGAGCGGCACGGTGGTGGTCGAAGGCGGGGCCAAACGGGTGCAGCATCAGGAGGGCGGCATCGTCGCCGAGATCCTGGTCGAGAACGATGAGCTGGTCGAACAGGGCCAGTTGCTGCTGCGGCTCGATGGCACCTCGGTCGAGGCCTCGCTGGCCGTGGTTGAGGCGCAGCTTGATGACATGCTGGCGCGGCGTTCGCGCCTCGTGGCGGAAGGCAGTAATGCTGCTCAGATGCAGCATCCATCGGCTCCCGGCTGGACCCCCGGCCAGGGCTTCGAGGCTGTCTACGCCGAGCAGGAGCGGCTGAGACAGTCGCGGGCGCTGTCGCTGGAAGGCCAGCAGGCCGGGCTCGAGGAGCAGGGCGAGCAGCTGATGCAGCAGATCGCTGGCCTTGGGGCGCAGCGGGCCGCGCTCAGCACGCAGCTCGAGGTGCTCGAGGACGAGTGGCGCGGCCTCAACGAGCTGCTCGATGACGGGCTGACCAATGTCGGCCGCACCAATGCCAACAAGACCCAGCGCGCCGGCATCGCCGGCGAGATCGGGCGGATCGATACCGATATCGCGGCCGCGAGAGCCTCGATCGCCGAGCGCGAGATCGCCCATGCGCAGCTGCGCGACGCGTTTCAGGCCCAGGTGCTTGAGGAATTGCAGCAGGTCAATGTCAGCATCGCCGAGTTGCTGCAGCAAAAGATTGCCGCCGAGGATCGGCTGCAGCGGCTGGAGCTTCGCGCGCCGCAGCCGGGCATGATCCACGAGTCGAAGGTGCAGACGGTGGGCGGCGTGGTTTCTGCCGGCGAGACGCTGATGCTGATCGTGCCGGCCAATCCCGACATCGTGGTCGATGCCCGGGTCAGCCCGATGGATGTCGACAAGGTGGCGGAACGGCAGGAGGTGGTGCTGCACCTCTCGAGCCTCGATACCCGCACTACGCCGGAGCTGATGGCCTCGGTCCGCGCCATTTCACCGGCCACCTCGGTCGACCCGACCACCGGTGCGTCCTTCTACACGGTGCGGATCTCGGTCGGGAGCGAACAGTTGGCGCTGTTGCCGGCAGGAACGCGGTTGGTCCCGGGCATGCCTGCCGACGCCTTCATCGAGACCGGCAACCGGACGGTGCTCAGCTACCTGATGAAGCCGCTGCTCGATCAGGTGATGCACACGTTCCGCGAGGATTGACGGGGCGCGGGACCCACCTATCTGATGCCCTCCGACAGCCAGGACATTCGCCCAAAAGTGCACCATCCGTTGCGAATTCAACCACTTGGTCCAACCTACGCTGCCTATGGGGCAGTGCTGCAACTGCTTGCCGCCTACGCCCCGTTTGCCGGCTTCCGCCTTGACCAGGCCAGCGCGATCGTCAGGGCGCAACTGAAGAGCGGGAACCACATCGCGGTATTTGCAGCCGACGACCAGTTGGTCGGCTACCTGGGGTGGATCCACACCAGCCCCGCAGCGGCGGAACGCTGGGTCAAGGATCTAGGCGAGCTGGAGACTGTTCCAAACGGCGAGGCGCTGGCCATCACGGTCGTCGTCAGCACCACGCCGGCTGCTACCGAGATGATGACTCGTCGATGCCGGGAGCTGCATCGGGGCTATCGAGGCTACTTCATACGCACCTATGGCGACGGCCGGGAGTCGACGAAGCGGTCGGTGCTCAGTCGGTAGGCGTTCGTCCCAGCGCGGGATAGTGCTGTCGTATCGCTGAGCACCTGAAGTCCGTTGTTTCTGGAACTGTGCTTTGCCCCGGTGCGAGGGGCGCTGACGCCCTCGCACCCAGCTCTATCCCAATGCCTTACGCGGCCGCAGGGGCGTCGGTCAGCTGGGCCAGCTTCACCTGGGTCAACAGGCTCAGCTCGTCATAGACGGTCCACTCGTCGACGATCTTGCCGTTCTTGTAGTGGTAGTGGGTCATGCCCATCACCTGGACGCGCTTGCCGGTCGGGTGCTCGCCGAGGCTTTCGAGGATGCCGTAGCCGAGGTGGTGGCCCTCGATGATCCAGCGCACGGCGACCTTGGTGCCGCCCTCTTCGCTGGGCACCGAGCAGATATATTGCGGCATATAGGCGGCGTCGGGCAGCGAGCCGACCAGTCCCAGATGCTGATGGATCACCGCGGCGACACCGTAGAGCTCCTTCATGTTGGGGCCGTGATACTGCACGGTCGGGGCATAGATCTCGCTGATCTTGCCGAACATGCGCTTGTTGAACACCTCGTGGGTCCAGCGCAGCGTCTCGGCCTCGAGGTCGTTGTTGGCGATCGAGGTGTCGGCCTCGGTCTCGGGCGGATACTGGCCGAGCAGGCGCCGGTTCTCGCCGATATCGAGGTTGGTCTGGCCGCGGTCGAGTGCCGCCTTGGCGAAGCGCAGCGCGAAGGCATCGAGGTCGAGCCCGAGCTGGCGGATGATCGCCGCGGTGTCCGCCACCACCCACTCGCGGTAGATCTTGTTCCTCAGGATCATGCAGTCGGCGATGGTCCGCGATACGAACGGCCGGCCGGTGGGCTGGCCGAGATGGCCGAACTGCGTGTGGCGGCCCGAGCCGGTGACGAGGTGCGAGGTGTAGAACCCGTCCTTGTCGTTGCCGTTCCAGATCACCTGCGTGGCCATGCCGCGGCGCTCGGGGAAGCTGACCAGCCGCTGGATGGTGTCGCGCACCACGTCCTCGCGGTTGTAGATCGTTCCCATAGTGCCGTAGAGCACGCAGTTATGGGTGTAGTGGGTGTAGATCAGCCCGATATCACGCTCGTCCCAGATCTTGTGGGTGCAGCGCACGATGTAATCGACGATGTCGGTATAGACCTCGTCGAAGCCGTCGAGCGACTGGCTGCGGGGCCGGTCGGTCGGCGTCAGCTCGGGATAATCGCGCCGCTCCACCTGCAGCACCTGCTCCTTGGGGGTGTCGATGCGGGCAATGCGGGCGGTCTTGGCCTTGTCGTCGTCGCTCATGAGAACTCCTTGGAGGCGATGCTGTTCGGTTGGGCGGGAGCGGCCAGCCATTCGGCCAGCAGCTGCGCGGTGATTTCCGGTTGATCGAGGGTCAGGTAGTGGCCGGCGCGGTCGACAATGGCGAGGCGGGCGCCGGCAATGCCGTCGGCGATTTCGCGGCTGAGTTCGGGCGGGCAGACGCGATCCTCCGCGCCACAGGCGACGAGCGCCGGCACGGAGATGGCGGTGAGGCCCGGTCGCCGGTCGTCCCGATTGATCGATATTTCAATCTGCTCCTCGAAGGTGGTGAGGAGGGTGCTGGTGGCCATGGCCTCGAGCTCGGCGCGGAGCCCCGCGTCGTCACGCCGCCAGGCCGGCACCGAGTTGTCCCAGACGTCGGCAATGTGACCGGCCGTGCCCTCCTGCGCTGCCTTCGCCACGGCGGCGCGGCGAGCGGCGGCGCGTTCGGCTGGCATGGCGCGGGCGTTGCAGCCGAGGAGCGCGACCCGCTCGACCCGATCCGGCGCCTGGGCCACCACCTCGAGCCCGACAATGGCGCCGAGCGAGAACCCGAGCAGGGCAAAGCGGGGCGGCGCCAGTTCGAGCACGCGCCGCGCCATCTGTGGGGCGCTCAGTTCGCCCGCCATCTCGACCGTGTAACGCTGGCGGCCGAGCGCCGAGGTGGCCGCGGCGAACACCCGCTCGTCGCAGAGCGTTCCAGGCAACATCAGCAGGGGAGCGCCAGCTGTCGTCAGCATCCGGGCATCCTAACGCCAAACCCGCGAGGGCGCTGCGGCAACCTCGGGTCGCGGTGAATCTCGGAACTCTGGCGCATCGCCGTCGGCATCTGTTCTTCCGGGTCGGGGGAGCCGATAGCGAGGCCTACGAAAGGCCGATCGGCGTCCGCGAAGAAAACACTGGCAAATACTGCATACGTATGCAAGAGGTTTCTGCGTCGGGCCGACAAGGCTCGAAACACCTGCGAAACCACGCTTTCACCTTCAACCGGAGGCCGCTTCCTCATGTCCGATTCAACCCGCGCGCCCTCGGGCATCAGCTACGTCAAGGCACCGTCCCGCAATCAGGTGAGCGACAACGCTCCGGTCGAGGCGTTGGTCACCGAGATCATCAGCAATGTGCGCGAGCGCGGCGACGCGGCGGTGCGCGACTACAGCCAGAAGTTCGACAAGGCCGATGTCGCGGTGTTCGAGGTGACGGCGGCCGAGCGCGAGGCGGCGCTGGCCGAACTCGACCCGCAGACCCGGGCCGATACCGAATTCGCCATCGCCAATGTCCGCCGCTTCGCCGAGGCGCAGCTCGCAACCATCCTGCCGCTCGAGATCGAGACGCTGCCCGGGGTGCACCTCGGCCACCGCGTCATCCCGATCGAGCGGGTCGGCTGCTACGTGCCGGGCGGCCGCTATCCGCTGCTGTCCGCGCCGATCATGACCATCGTGCCGGCCAAGGTCGCCGGCGTCGATGAGGTGATCGCCTGCCTGCCGCCCAATGCTCACAAGGCAATGATCGCCGGCTGCCACCTCTCGGGCGCCGACCGTATCTTCCGGATCGGCGGGGCGCAGGCAATTGCCGCCATGGCCTATGGCACCGAGAGCGTGCCGGCGGTCAACAAGATCGTCGGGCCCGGCAATGCCTTCGTCAACGAGGCCAAGCGCCAGGTGTTCGGCCCGGTCGGCATCGACCAGCTCGCCGGCCCCTCGGAGATCTTCATTGTCGCCGACGCGACGGGGGACGCCGAAATGATCGCCACCGACATGCTGGCACAGGCCGAGCACGATGTGCGCACCCGCGTCGGGCTGATCACCATCGACCGGGCCCTGGCCGAGGCGACGCTCAAGCAGGTTGAACGCCAGCTCGAGACGCTGTCGACCGCGCCGGTGGCCGGGGTGGCGTGGAAGGACTATGGCGAGATCGTCGTCTGTGACGATGAAGCAGCGCTGATCGCCTATTCCGATTATGTCGCCGCCGAGCACCTGCAGGTGCACACCGCCGACTCACAGGCGATGGCCAACAAGCTCCGTAACTACGGCTCGCTGTTCATCGGGCAGTTGGCCAGCGTCGTCTACTCCGACAAATGCGTCGGCACCAACCATACGCTGCCCACTATGGGGGCAGGGCGCTATACCGGTGGGCTATGGGTGGGCGCCTATGTGAAGATCGCCACCCACCAGTGGCTCGACGAGCGCGGGGTGAAGGCGGTCGCGCCGCCGGCCGCCCGCCAGAGCGCCAGCGAGACACTCGAGGGGCACAGGCGCGCGGCGCAGCTGCGGCTAGATCGGATGCAGGGGTAGGGGACTTCTGAGTTTTGCGCCGAGGCGGACAGTCGGCGAACCTCTCCCGCTTGCGGGGGAGGGGGACCGCCGTCAGGCGGTGGAGGGGGGTGCCCCACGCGCGATAGTTGCCAGCACCACCGCCGGCCTTGCGCCGATCTCGTCAACGGTAAAACGGATCACTCTGATCCCTTCTTTCGCCAACCACGCGGTTCGTCGCTGGTCGCGTTCAGTTCGCTCCTGGTGCATCGGGCCATCGACTTCGACGCAAAGCTTGGCCGCAGCGCAATAGAAGTCGAGAATGTAGGGGCCGATCGGGTGCTGGCGGCGAAAGTATAGTCCGAGCTCCTTGCGCCGGAGCAGAAACCATAGGGTCTTTTCCGACGGCGTCATGACGCGCCGCATGTCCTTCGCCCGCTCGCGAATGAAGTCTGGTGCCCGCAAGATCAGCTCCGCGCGTGGCGCTCCCCCCTCCACCACGCTAAAGCGTGGTCCCCCTCCCCCGCAAGCGGGAGAGGTTCGCCGACTGCGGAGCTCGTCACTTAATCCCGTCCGCCTCCAGCCAAGCCGCCCGCAGCTTTTCCACCGTAAACCCCGGGGCTCTGGCCGCGCGCAGGATCGGCTGCTCCTTCCGAACCACAATGTCGATGGCGGCCGGCATCTTCTCGATATGCTGGGCCGGGATCACCACGGCGCCGTGCCGGTCGGCGTGGATCAGGTCGTCCGGCTTCACCGTCATGCCGAACACCGTCACCGGGACGTCGAGCTCGGTGACGTGGACGAAAGCGTGGCTGGGGCCGACCGAGCCGGCGATCACCTGGTAGCCGGGGTCGAGCATCCCGAGGTCGCGCAGCACGCCATTGGTCAGCGTACCGGCAAGTCCCAGGCCCTTGTGCTGGGCCACCTGCATCTCGCCCCAGAAGCCGCCGATGCAGTGCGGCCAGTCGGTATCCTCGATCACCACGACGTTCGGGCCGGCGCCGGCCGAGACGTACTCGTAATAGGCCATGCGCAGGGCCCGGACTTCGGCAGCCGGCTTCTGGGCCGGCGACGAGGCGCGGATCTTTGCGGTGCGGGCAAAGCCAACCACCGGCGGCAGGCTGGGGTCGGCCGAGACTGTCGGACTTTTGGTAAAACCCTCGGCGGTGCGGCCGCCCATCACATGCTCCAGCGCATTGCAGACGGTGGGGGTGTCGTTGCGGCGCAGCACCGCGAGCGTTTCGGCTGAGATGGCCGGCATCAGGTTCTCCCGGGAGTGAAGGGCGGGCGCGCGGCCCGCCTTGAGCCTATTCCGCTGCGACACGCCCCTCGGCGAACACCGGCGCGGCGGGCGCGGCGGCGCCGCGGATGACGAAGGCGATGGCATCGGCCGAAGCCGGGTTGCGATAGCCGTGCATGAGGCCGATCGGCACAGTCAGCGTGTCGCCGGCGCCAAGGATCAGCTTGCCACCATCCCAGTTGAACTCGAGCGTGCCGGACTGGACGAAGATCACTTCCTGCTCCGAGCGCGAATGCGCGGGGATCGTCGCGCCGGTTTCGAGCTTCAGCCGGCGCAGGGCAAAATCGTGCCGCCAGTGGCCGATGATCGGGCCGGCGGCAAAGCCGTCGCCAGCATCGACGTCGCCGATCAGCGCGTCTTCCTCGACCCCGGGGCCCGACAGCGGCGAGTTGGGGTTGGCCCGCATATCTGCGGCCTTGACCGCATATTTTGCCAGCTCCGACATCGGCGGCGTTGCCAACTCCCTGAGCTTTGCCGCGTCAGGCGGCTGCTCCATTTCTGCGCCCTCGGGCACCTTTTCGCCCAGCGTCGTATCGATCAGCTTGCCGCCTTTCAGCAGCTTCAGCCCGAAATCCTCGGCCATCTTGAACACCGATGGGGCCCAGACCACCTTGCCCGGATCATCGTGGCCGAGCACGACGAACAGAAAGCCCGTGCCTTCGTCGCGCTTTTCGAAGCCGCGGAACATGTGGGTTGGCACCGTCGCCACGTCACCGGGCTCGACGTCGATATAGCCCTCGTCCTTGTTGGCGCCGAAGACGAAGCGCCATTTGCCGGTGTGCACTACGAAGGTCTCGGCGGTGAGGTGGCTATGCTGGCTGTTGGTGCAGCCGAAGGGCTGGCGCGCCGCGCCGATGTTGAAGCCATGCGCCTCGGGGATATGCACCACCTGCGCCGGGTTTTCCGAGACGCCCGGCCCGATGATGGTGAAGTTCTCCTTCCGATCCGAGCCCGGGGTGCGGGCATCGATGAAGGCGTTCTTCAGGCCCTTGAGATCGGCATAGCGGACGAGGCGCTTCTCCATCGCCTCCAAGGTCCAGTCGCTCATTGGAATTTCCTTTCCTTTTCAGATGCATTCGTATGCACAGCGCGCGCCATCAAAGCGGGACTCTCTTAGTTGCCGCCGGGCGGTACAGGCGCTGGCCATCGACCTCGAATATGCCGGCCTTAGGCAGGCGAGCGGAGCTGCGGACGATCAGTTCGCCGGGCAGCACCTTGTGCTGCGGCTCGATCTCGCCCGAGTGAATCTGGTCCATCAGGATATCGACCGTGGCTTCGACCATCGGCTCGATCGGCTGGGTAACCGAGGTGATGCCGTAGCTCGGCCAGCGGGCCGGTCCGACATCGTCATAGCCGACGATCGACAGGTCCTCGGGGATCCGGAGGCCGAACTCATGTCGAGCCACATCCATCACCGCCACCGCCATGTGGTCATTGGCAACGAAGATCGCCTCGGGGCGATGGGGCAGGGCGAGCAACTCGCGCGCTGCGGCCTCGGCCTCGCTGCGCGAATAATTGCCGGTGCGGATTTCGATCTCGGTGATGCCATGCGCCGCCAGCGCCTCGCGGAAACCGCCGAAGCGGTCGCGATTGGTCGAGGAGTTCTCGAGTCCGGCGACATAGCCAAAACTCTTGTGGCCACCGGCGATCAGGAACTCGCCGAGCAGCCGGCCGCCTTCGTGGTTGCGCGTGGTGACCGACGAGGTTTCGTCGCGTTCGGTGGTGCGGTTGAACAGCACCACGGGGATGCCGGCCACGGCGCATTCGGCGGCAAGCTCGGAGCTGAGCGACGTCGAGGCGAGGATGATGCCGTCGACGCGATACTGCATCAGCTGGTCGAACACCGGGTCGCTGTCGCGGTCCTTGAAGCCGGTGAACAGCAGCATGTGATAGTTCTCGGCCGAGAGCCGCCGGCCCAGTTCCTCAAGCACGTCGGGGTAGAACAGGTTCTCGAGATAGGCCATCACCACGGCGATGATGCGCGATCGGTTGGTGATCAGCGAGCGGGCAATGGCATTGGGCCGATAGCCCAGCTCCTTGGCGGCGGCCAGCACCTTGGCCCGGGTCTTGGGTGAGATCGATGCGCCGGGCGTGAAGGTGCGCGACACGGCGGACTGGCTGACGCCCGCGTGCTCGGCCACCTGCGACGAGGTGACTGGCGCCTTCTTGGTTATTCCGCCGTCCATCCGCCATCCACCATCAATGCCGAGCCGGTAATCATCGCCGCCCAATCGGAGGCGAGGAAAACCACTGGTCCCATGATGTCCTCGATCCGCCCCAGCCGCCCCAGCTTGATCTTACCCAATACCCAGCCACGAAAATCCGCATCGCTCAGGTTTTTCGCCGTCATCTCGGTTTCGATGAAGGTCGGGCAGATCGTGTTGACGCGAATATTGTGTGGTCCCAGCTCGATGGCCATGCCCTTGCTGAGGCCTTCCACCGCAAACTTGGTGGCCGAATAGACCGCCCGACGCGGCGCCGACACATAGCCCATCTGCGAGGAGATGTGGATGATCGAGCCGGGCCGGCCGGTTTCGACCAGCCGCCGCGCCACCGCCTGCGAGACGAACAGCAGCGCCTTGAGGTTGAGCCCGGCCACCGCGTCGTAATCGGCCTCCGTTACGTCCAGGAATTCGCCGTGCCGCGCGCCACCGGCGCTGTTGACGAGAATGTCGAAGGGCGGGCTCGCGGCGATCAGCTCGGCGCTTGCCGTGAGATCGGTGACATCGAGCGCGGCGCCGGCGACATCGAGGCCGGCTTGCCGCATCTCGGCGACCACCGCTTCGACGTCGGAGGCAGTACGGGCGGTGATGGTCACCGCCGCGCCAGCCTCCGCCAGCGCCACCGCAGCGCCCAGCCCGATGCCGCGCGTGCCACCCGTCACCAGGGCGCGCTTGCCGTCGAGCCGGATGCTGGGGGTGCGCGGCAGGCTCATCTTACTCGGCGGCCGCCTTGGGGCTGGCGGCGGTACCGTAGGGAACGTTGCGCCCGCCGTAGCGGCGGACCCGGATATTGCCCTGCTCGGCATGGCCGGCAAAGCCTTCGAGCATCGAGAGCCGCGAGGCATATTCACCGACCATCGCCGAGGCTTCGTCGGATTCGACGATCTGCCAGGTGCAGGTCTTGAGGAACTTGCCCACCCACAGCCCGCCGGTGTAGCGGGCCGCCTTCATGGTGGGCAGCGTATGGTTGGTGCCGATGACCTTATCGCCATAGGCGACATTGGTGCGCGGCCCGAGGAACAGCGCGCCATAGTTCTGCAGGGTATCTCGGAACCACAGGTCGCGATCGGTCATCACCTGCACGTGCTCCGACGCGATGCGGTCGGCGACCTCGACCATTTCCTCATAGCTGTCACAGACGATCACCTCGCCGAAATCCAGCCAGGATTGCCGCGCCACTTCGCCGGTCGGGAGGATCTTCAGCAGCCGCTCGACATAATCCATGGTGTCGCGCGCCAGCTTCTCGGAATTGGTGAGAAGGATCGCCGGGGAAGTCGGGCCGTGCTCGGCCTGGCCGAGCAGGTCGGTGGCGCAGAGTTCACCATCGACGGTTTCGTCGGCGATGACGAGGGTCTCGGTGGGGCCGGCAAACAGGTCAATGCCGACGCGGCCGAACAGCTGGCGCTTGGCTTCCGCCACATAGGCGTTGCCGGGGCCGACCAGCATATCGACCGGCTTGATGCTTGCGGTGCCGATGGCCATGGCGCCGACCGCCTGGATGCCGCCGAGCACGTAGATCTCGTCGGCACCGGCCATGTGCTGCGCCGCGACGATCGCCGGCGCCGCCTTGCCGTTGAATGGCGGAGCGCACGTGATGACGCGGCCGCAGCCGGCGACCTTGGCGGTCAGCACCGACATATGGGCCGAAGCGAGCAGTGGATATTTGCCGCCGGGGACGTAGCAGCCCACCGAGGCGATCGGCACGTGCTTGTGGCCCAGCGTCACGCCGGGCAGGGTCTCGATCGCCAGCTCCTGCATGGTGCCCTTCTGCGCCCTCGCGAAGTTGCGCACCTGGGTCTGGGCGAACCTGATGTCGGTCAAGTCCTGCTCAGAAAGCTGCGCGATGCAGGCGTCGATCTCGGACTGGCTCAGACGATAGTCGGGGCGATCCCAGCCGTCGAACTTGCGGGACAGCTCGCGCACCGCGTCGTCGCCGCGCTTCTCGATATCGGCGAGGATGGTCTCGACCGTCAGGCGCACCTGCTTATTGGCCTCGGCGCGCTCCTCGACCGTCTTGCTCTGCTTCAACCAACGCGCCATTGCCCGCTCCCGCACTGCTTCTTGAGTTGTTGTGTCACATTAGCTACCGTTGCATACGTATGCAACGAAGTAAAGTCGCAGCTTACTCAGGCGGGCTGCAAATCGATATCAGACCTTAGGGGAGGGCGCTGCACTGCGTGGTCGGTGGCGTTTTCGAACGCCTGGCCGATGGCGCAGATGCCGGCTTCGTCGCCCAGCCGGCCGACCACCTGCATGCCGAGCGGCAGGCCGGCGGTAAAGCCGATCGGCAGCGCCAGCACCGGGTTGCGCGTCAGGTTGAACGGCAGGGTGCGCATGTGCGTCCATACCGAAGTTTCTCCGTCGAAGGCGGAAAAGGGCAGGGCGGGGGTGAGTGTATTGACGGTCACCAACGCGTCGAACCGTCCGAAGATTTCGGCCTCGATGCGGCGGGCCAGCTCGTCCGCAGCGCGCCGGGCGAGGGCGACATCGTCGGTACTGAGGCTCAGGCCGCTCAGCAAGTTGCGCCGGGCCAGCACGCCGTATTCGTCGCCGCGGCTGCGCAGCAACTCGGTGTGCACCGCCAGTGCCTCGGCCTGGATGATCACCGCACCGGCCGCCTCGAAGAGGTGATAATCCGGCAGCGAGACTTCCTCGATCCGCGCGCCCCGCAGCGACAGGGCCGAGACAGCATCGTCCATCGCGGCGATGACTGCCGGGCTCGTTGCGGGGTCGTTGGCGAACCACGCGCGGGCATAGGCGATACGTCGCCCTTCGATCCCCTCGGCAAGCCGCGCCGTGGCGTTGCAGCCGTCGGCGATGGCGTCGAGCGTCAGGGCCGCTTCTTCGACACTGGCGCTGATCGGCCCGACATGGTCGAGCGACGGAGAGAGCGGGAAGACGCCGGCGCGAGAGACGCGGTCGTAAGTCGGCTTCAGCCCGACGACGCCGCAATAGCTGGCCGGGCTGCGGATCGAGCCGCCGGTATCGGTGCCGATGCTGGTGCGCAGCAAGCCGCCGGCCACCGCGGCGGCCGACCCGGAGGACGAGCCGCCGGTGATGTGCTCGGTATTCCAAGGGTTGCGGGAGGCGGGGAAGGGCAGGTCGAAGCTCGGTCCGACCAGCGCGAACTCATAGGTCGTGAGCTTGCCGAGCAGCACCGCTCCGGCGGCGCGCAGCCGCTCGGCGACGGCGGCGTCACGGGCCGGGACATGGGCCGCGAACAGCCGCGAACCTGAGGTGGTGCGGATGCCCGCCGTGTCGATCAGGTCCTTGAGCCCGATAGGGATGCCGTGCAGCGGCCCGCGGTCGACCCCTTCACCGAGCTCCCGGTCGGCCCGTGCGGCATCCTCCAGCGCCCGTTCCGCCGTCATGGTGACGAAGGAATGGTAGCGCGTGTCGCGCGCCCCGATCCGAGCGAGGTGAGCCTCGACCAGCGCCACCGCGGTCAGCGAGCCATCACGCAGGCGCGCGCCGGCAGTTCCGATCGAATAGTCAGCAGCACTCAACGCAGCAGGTCCGATTTCCTCAACAGCGCCATGCAGCCCTCGAGCCAGCGGGCTCCGGCGAGCACCGCCGGCAGTTCGGCGGGCGCAATGGCGATCCGCTGCTTTCTAGCAGCTTCTGCGAGGTCTGCGCTGCTTGGCGTGTCGTACATCAGGCGGCCGCCTCGATGCGCTCGCCGCTGGTGCGGTCGAACAGGTGGCAGGCGCCTGGCGCGATATTGGCCCGCACCAGGTCGCCGATCTGGGCGCGATAATCCTTGGCAGTCTTGATCGATACCAGCTCGCCGCCGGCCCGCATCGAAATCATCGTGGCTTCGCCGAGCAGTTCCACCGAATAGATTGGCGCGGCGACGTTGCCGCCTTCGCCGGCGAGCGTCGCATCCTCGGCTCGGAAGCCGAGCGTCACCGGGCCCTTTGCCCCACGGGGCAGGCCGGCGACTTCGATGTTCTCGCCGCGAAACACCCCGTCGGCGATGTCGCCCGGCACCAGATTCATCGCGGGCGAGCCGATAAAGCCGGCAACGAAGGTATTGGCGGGCCGATCGTAGATCTGCATCGGGGTGCCCACCTGTTGCACCACGCCGCGGCTCATCACCACGACGCGGTCGGCCAGTGTCATGGCTTCGATCTGGTCATGCGTCACGTAAATGGTGGTGGTCTTCAGCGTGTGGTGCAGGTTCTTGATCTGCGCCCGGGTCGAGACGCGCAGCTTGGCATCAAGGTTGGAAAGCGGCTCGTCCATCAGGAAGGCGTTGGGTTCGCGCACGATGGCGCGGGCCAGCGCCACGCGCTGCCGCTGCCCGCCCGAAAGGGCGGCGGGGCGGCGCTCGAGGAACTCGTCGAGCTCCACCATTTTGCTGGCGCGCATCACCCGCTCATGGTGCTGCTCGGTCGGCACTTTCCGCACCTTCAGCGGAAAGCGGATGTTCTCGTACACCGTCATGTTGGGGTAGAGCCCATAGCTCTGGAACACCATCGAGATGTCGCGGTCCTTGGGCTCGAGCTTGTTGACCAGCCGGTCGCCGATCCAGATCTCGCCGTCGCTGACATCCTCAAGCCCGGCGATCATCCGCATGGTGGTGGTCTTGCCGCAGCCCGATGGGCCGAGCAGCACCAGAAACTCCTGGTCGGCGATATCGAGGCTGAATTCCTTGACGCCGACGAAATTGGTCCAGCGCTTCGACACGTTCTTGAGTTGGATCCGGGCCATCGGGATCAGCCTTTCACTGCGCCGGCGGTGAGCCCGCTGACGATCTGGCGTTGGAAGAAGAGCACGAGAATGAATAGCGGCACCGTCGCCGAGACCACCGCGGCCACCGCGTACATGACATTGCCCTGTTCCTGCACCGAGCCAAGGAAGCTCGAGATCTTGGGCACCATGGTCTGGTTGTCGGCACTGAGCAGCATCGAGGTGGTGGCGAAGTCGTTATAGGCAAGCAGGAAACTGAACAGCCCGGTGGTCACCACGCCTGGCCACATCACCGGGATGATGACGCGGCGGAACGCCTCGAAACGCGAGCAGCCATCGACCATGGCGCTCTCATCAAGATCCTTGGGGATCGACAGGAAGAACGAGTGCAGCATCCACAGCGTGAACGGCTGGTTGATGGCCACGAGGACGATGATCGAGGTCGGCAGTACGCCCCAGATGTTGAGCTGGAAGAAGGGGAGGAGGTAGCCCGAGACCAAAGTGATGTGCGGCATGGCGCGGAACACCAGCGCCGCGATCAGGATCCAGAAAGCATAGCGCTGGCCCGAGCGGGCGAGGGCATAGCCGCCGAGCGTTCCGAGCGTCAGCGAGATGATGGTCACCGACACCGTGACGATCGCGGTGTTGAACACGGCGCGCCAGAATTCGCGCGTTACCCAGGCACCGTAGTAGCCGTCGCCGGTGAAAGCCGAACCCGTCTCCTTGATAGTGTTGGTGCCGAAGATGGCGTTCCACCAGCTCTCGCGGGAGAAGAAGTCGACCTCGACCTTGAACGACCCCCACACCGTCCAGAGGAACGGGAAGGCGGCGAGGATCACCCACAGCACAATGAAGGCGGAGACGATCAGCTTGAGCGGCAGCGGGCGCCGGAGCGCGATGGAGTCCGACATCGTCACACCACCTTGTGGTTGAATTCGCGCCAGGTGCGTACCAGCACCGGCAGCAGCAGGATGACCACGCCGACAATGGTCAGCACCGAGGTAGCGCCGGCCGAGCCGAACAGCTGGGCATCGCCCGAGAGGTCGTTGAAGATCATCCAGCTCAGCGAGGTGGCATTGGCCTCGGCCGAGAACCCGACGATCGGTTCGAAGACGCGGAAATTGTCCATCAACTGCACCAGGGCGACAAAGGTCGCGAGCGGCGCGAGGTGGGGCATGATGACGAAACGGATGCGCTCCCAGCGCGAGGCGCCGTCGATCATCGCCGATTCCAGCGTATCGGCCGGCACGGTCTGCAGCCCTGCATAGAACACCACGAAGGAGAACGGCGCATTGGTCCAGATGCCGTAGAACAGCAGCGACAGCCAGGTCAGCAGCGGCGAGGCGCGCAGCGACAGGCGCGGATCGTTGAAGATGTCCTGGATGGTGGCGCCGATAATGCCTTGCGGGTGGATCATCCAGTAAAGGATGAGCGAGCCGACCAGCGGCGTAATGATCATCGGCAGCAGCGAGAAGAAGATCACCGGCCCCTTGATGAAGCGGGGGATGGTGTTGACCGCCAGCGCGATCAGAAAGCCCAGCGCCATGGCGAGCGGCGTCACCACGAAGCAGAACACCAGGGTGAAAGCGAGTGCCTTATAGAAGGGCAGGTTGTAGATGCGGGTGAGGACGTCGGCGAGCCCGCGGTTATCGGCGAAGATGGCGCCGAGCTCGTTGACCGCCAGGTGCCCGCGGTTGAGGTAGGTGCCGAGCCCGTTGAACTGGCCGAGCGGCTGTTCCTGTTCGAGCCTGGCGGTCGCGTCGGCGTCGACCCGCACCTCCTTGGTGCAGCCGCCGAACGGCTGGCAGTTCTCGACTTCGACGAGGATGCGCCCGTGTTCGACATAGAATGATTGCACCACCACCGAGACGATGGGCAGGGCGATGAACAGCACCATCGCGATCAGCGATGGGAGAATGAAGGCGAAGAATGTCTTATGCGGCATCGAGCGCCTCCAGTTCGGCTGACAGAAGTCGGGAGAGGCCGGAGAACGGTGGCCTCTCCCGATGAACCGGGCTTAGAGGAAGCCGCCTTCCTTGGCGGCAGTGTCATAGGCCGCCTTCACGTCGGCAAGCGCTTGCTTCGCATCCTCCTGGCCGGCCATGAATTCGGCGAGCTCGGCCGAGAGCGCTGTGTGCAGCAGGCCCACATAGGGCTGCATCGGGTAGGCACGGGCGCCACCGGTAGCATTGGCGATGACGCCGACCGCTGCTGGGCCGGGGGTGTAGCCCTTGACCAGCCAGGTGGCGACGGCAGCGTTCTTGGCCACCATATCCGGGCTGATGCCGTGCACCATGGCGCGGAACGAGGCCTCGGCATCTTCGTCCGAGATGTTCTTGGCGATGGTGAAGCCATCCCACCACAGCGCGGCGCCCGGGATGGACTGGCCGGCAATGGTCGGCGCGGCGGCGAGCACGGTGTTGGCGACGACGCCGTCGGCGGCGCCTTCGGCATCCAGCGTGGCACCGGCAAGCGAGCCCCACTCGTTCATGATGGCGACCTTGCCCGCCTCGTACTCGGCCTTGATGCCGTTGGCGTCGAAGGTGAGGTAATCAGGGTCCATGTAGGCGGTCATCGCCTTCATGGTCTCGAGCACCTTCAAGCCATTGTCGTTGTCGATGGCGAGCTCGGCGCTGCCGGGGGCAAAGAACTCGCCACCGGTGCCGAGATAGGCGTTGACGAACTCGGCGGCGAGATCCCAACCCGGCTTCACGCTGGCGGCCGGCGGGGTTTCCATCAGCCCGGCATCCTTGATCGCCTTGGCGGCAGCGAGCACGTCGTCCCAGGATTTGGGCGCGGCGACGCCGGCCTTGTCGAGGATGTCCTTGCGGTAGAACAGGTGCTGGCCGTTGCCCATGAAGGCGATGGCCATGACCTTGCCGTCGATCTTGATCAACTGGTTGGGTTGCAGGTCCTGGCCATACTTTGCGACCAGGTCGTCGAGCGGCCGGATCAGGTTGTCGTTGAGCAGCGGTACGATCGAGTTGTTGGCGACCACGGCCACGGTGTACTCGGCCGGATTGATCGAGAGTGCCGGCACCTGCAGGTTCTTGTGCTCGGCAGTGGCGTTGGCGGTGACCTTCACCGCATCGGTGGCGCACTCCTCAGCCGTGCTGTTGACGAGGCGCAGCGCCTCGAAGTCGTTCGACAGAATGCGAACCGAACCCGCGGTGACCCCGCAATCGGCAAACGCCGCGCCTGCGCCTAGACAGAGCGCCGCGATGGACACGCCGGCCGCCAGAAAATGCTTCATCTCGTCTCTCCTGTGTTCACCGGGCTGTTCCTCATGCCCAGGTGATGTTCTCCCGCGCAGGAGCTGCGACAGACCCGAGGGACGAAGGAGCGTTTCGGGGTCGCCGTGCCTGCGATGTGCAAACGCTATGACAATTTTGCATACGAATGCAAATTGATTCTGCATACGAATGCATGGCGGTGTGCGGCTGTGGATTTTTGCTTTGTCCATCAAGCCATAAGGGGAGGGCGCGACGTCGACAACTGCCGTGCGAGCAGCCGGCTGAGGCCACCCTCAGCGCAGCGTCTTGCTCATGTGCCGATGCGGGATCGTCACCTCGATGAACTCGTCACTGTCCACGGCGTAGCCCTGCCGCTCGTAAAAGCCGATCGCGGTGCGGCGCGCCGCGAGCCCGATATGACGCACCCCGAGGGCGCGGGCATGTGCCTCGAATGCCTCGAGCAAATGTTCGCCGACACGCTGGCCCCGCATATCCTCGGCAACGGCCATCTGGCGCAACTTGACGCTGTCCACGCCCTCAGGCCTGAGCATGACGACACCGATAAGCCTCGCATCGCGATAAGCGGCGAACAGGGTATCGCCGGCTTCAGCGGCAATATCGGCAGCGGTGAAGTCGAGCCCCAGTGGCGTGCGCAGCACGGCGCGCCGCAGCATGAGGGCATCGTCCCAACCCGGGGTGCCGAGCGCGGGGCGGGTGATGGTCACCGGCCAGCTGGCCTCCCAACGCCGACTTCGACCCAACCCCGTTCGGCGTTCGAGAGGAGGGCCGCATCGACCAGTTGCTGGGCCCGCCAGCCATCCTCGAAATCCGGCGCGGGTCTTCTGCCGGCGCGGATGGCCGAGACGAAGCCGCGCACGCCGATCGGGGTGGTGTTGTAGACGCTGAGCGCATCGGCCGGGTTGGCGGCGCCATAGAACTCGGCCGGCACCTCTAGCGGCACCGTCTCGCCCCCGGGCCTGAAGCTTTTGAGGCTGAGCTTGGCTCCCGACCCGAACAGCACGTGATCGAGTTCGAGCGCGCCATTCTCGCCTTCAACGCGCAACAGGTGCTGCACGATGCGGTCGCTGTCGTGGCTGACATTGGTGACGTCGACGATACCTTGGGCGCCGCCGGTATAGCGAAAGGTCACATGGGCGAAGTCGTTATTGCTGGGCCTGCCCTCGTGGCCGGCAATGGCGCGGCGCGACACCGCCGTGCCGAGGTCGGCGCTGACGCTGGCGATTTCCTCGCCGGTCAGCCAGCGCGCCAGATCGAACAGATGCGAGCCGAGGTCGCCCAGGACACCGTTCGCTCGGGCCGGGTCGAGCCGCCACTGGTACTTTCCGTCATGGGCGAAGTTGGTAATGAACGACAGGTGCGTGCGATAGATCCGTCCGAACGTGCCGGCCTCGATCAGCGCCTTCACATACTGAAAGTGCGGCTGCCAGCGCCAGGTGAACAGCACCATGTGACTGACCCCGGCCCGCTGAGCCGCGTCGAGCATCTGCCGGGCGTCGGCGGCCGAGTTGGCCAACGGCTTTTCGCAAAGGACATGGAGGCCCCGCTCGATCACCGCGAGCGTCACCTCCTTGTGCAGGTCGTCGGGCACCACCACGGCCACGGCATCGAGATCATCGCGCGCGATCAATTCGCGATAGTCGCGGTGGATGCCCTTGATGGCGAAGCGCTCCGCGAGCTCGGCCAGTCGCGCTTCATTGCGTCCGGCGAGCGCCACAAGCTCGACGTCGTCATAGTCGCGCAACGTATTGAGATAGAGCAGTTCGGCCCAGCCGCTCGTCCCGATCACCCCCAGGCGCACCCGATCTGCCATATCCTGTCCCTCAAGGTCAGTGCCACCCAAGACGAACGCTAGCACGTCTGCTCGTCTAGGTGGAGATATGCAGAATTCATTGGCCGTTAGATTGGGGGATGTGCCACATCAACTGGAGTGTGTCTGTTCAAACGACAAAGATTTGCAGTATCTGTGGAGGGGGTGGCAAGGTTGGCTGACGGATTGGTGCTTCATCCACTCGATAATCATCTCTGGAACGCCCTGAACGGGGCGTGGGCAGGCTACAGCCGGGCGGTCGGTCGCATCCGACTGCTGTCGCCCGACATCGCCCGTGTCGTGGCCCTCGAAGCGGTTTCGCCGGCCAACCTGTCGACGCTCGCCTGGGCGATGGCTGTTGGGGAGGAAATCCTCGTCATCGCCCCCCAGGTGCTTCAATCCACCGCCGAGCTCGAGGTGCAGTCGGTCAAGCCGGTCCTGCAGATGGTTGCGGATGGGCCAAGCCCGGCTGCACCTGACATCGCGACAGTCAGGCTGAGTGTGGCCGATTTTCCGCAGATGCTGGCATTGGTGGATGTGGCGCGCCCGGGGCCGCTTGGCCCACGTGCCCTGGAGCTGGGTAATTTCCGCGGTATCTTCGATGGCGCCAAGCTGGTGGCGCTGGCGGGTGAACGGCTGCGCTTCGACCGCTACACCGAAGTCGCCACCGTCTGCACCCACCCCGACTATCGGGGCAGGGGCTACGCCAGGGCGGTCGTCTCGGCCGTGATGCAGGAAATCGTCGATGCTGGCCGAACGCCGTTCCTCGGCGTCGATGATGGCAACATCGCTGCGATCCGGCTCTACGAGGCACTTGGGTTCACGCATCGCAGCACCTTCTACCTGAGTCTCGTGAAGCGCACCGGCGAGGCCGGGCAAGCTGACCGATGAAGGAGCAACTGGCGCGGATCTTCGCCGCCATCCCGCCTGCCGAGTTGGCCCAGGTTGCCTCCCGTGTGCTTGGCGTTGCCACGTCCGAGGTGCAATCGGTAGCCTTCACCGAGATCGAAACATCGCATGCCGATCCTCGAACCATCGGCATTGTCCGGGTCTCGGGCCTTGCGTCGGCGGCCGGCGCCGCGAGCCCCTGGTCCTCGGTGACCAAGCTGATCGACCTGTCGGTGCCCAATGTTCTCGGCACGCCGGTCGACCCGCGCAACGAGGTGCTGGTCTACGAGAGGCGATATTTCGTCGGCGGTGGTGGTGGTCTGAGGCCAGCCAAGTGTTTTCACATCTCGCGGCCCAACGACACTCTGACCATCCTGTGGCTCGAGGATCTGACCGAGGCGGAGGCGCCGCCATTCTCGGCCGAGCAACTGGGCGCCATGGCGTACGACCTTGGGTTATGGAATGCCGGGGCGGCAGCCGAAGCCCCGCTATTCGAGTTTCCGACCGGAGGCGATTTCCAGGTGAAAAGCGCCGAGGGCTTCGATTTCGCGACGCGCGCCGCCGACCTCCTGGCGCTGCGGGACGAGCCGATGGTCCGCGCCATGTGCGCGCACCAGCCGGTGGAGACCGTGGTGGCCTATGTGGCGGCCTGTCTCGATCTGGTTGAGCGGTCGAAGAGCTTGCCGCATGCCTTGGGATTGGCCGATTGCCCGATCAGCAACTTCTTTCACCGGCCGGGCGAAACCATCGCCATCGACTGGGCCGGCCTCGGCAACGAGCCGCTGGGTGCCGATGGTGGCCGCTTCATTGGATCGGCGCTGAGCTGGGGCAGGCGCTTCGTCGAGGTGGCGAGGCGCGAGCGGGACCTGTTCGGGCGCTACCTGGCGGGCCTCAGGGCGGGCGGCGCCACAGCCGCTACCGCGACCCTGCGGAGCGGCTACCTCAGCGAATTGGGGTTCTACCTTGCCTCGATGACGACCCTTCCCACCACCCTGGCGCGGCCGAAAGCCGGCCTGTCGCTCGCCTATTTCGAGAAGCGCCTCGATATGCCGATCGGCGATTTCGGTGCCGCCGCGGCAGACCTGGTGCAACTGCTGCCCTCCTACACTGCGGAAATGCGGGCGCTGCAGGGGCAGTAGGGTAGCGTTCGATCGGACCGCTGACTCGAGCTGTGGGCCAACACATTTAGTCCACTAAAATTATGGACTAAATTCAAAAATAGCATGGCGTTCTCAATCGGGCCGGCTCTCGCGGCACAATTTGTAAGGGGCTGCCGAGATTAGCAACGGCTGCTCTCGCGCCGGTGCGGCCTGTCGTGGTGCAATTTGCTCCATGTCGAACGTCACGCCCCAGCGCCGCCGAAGCCTCCCACAGCTCCTGTGGTCGCTCAGCGTTCGTGGCGTCCGCTCAGCCGCGCCTCGTCGCTATGTCCTGACCCACGGAGTTGCGTGATGACTTTGCTCGATCCCAATGTGGCCGCCGCGGCCCCGCAGGATGCATTGACCCAGGATGCATTTGCCGACGCAGCTGCATTCAAGCGCGCGATGCGTCACCTGGCGGGGGCGGTGAGCGTCATCACCACCGGGCGTGGCGAGCAGCGCACCGGCTTCACCGCGACGTCGGTCTCATCGTTCTCCATGGATCCGCCGGCGATGATCGTCTGTCTCAACCGTTCGTCTTCGTCCTGGCCGGTGGTTCGGGAGCATCAGAGCTTCTGCATCAACCTATTGGCACATGACCAACTGCACGTCGCCGACCGCTTCAGCGGTCGCGGCGGCGCCACGGGCGTTGCGCGTTACGAGGGTGCGGCCTGGCAGGAACTGGCCACCGGCGCGCTGGGCCTGTCCGACGCCCTGACGGTGATCGACTGCGAGCTCGACGAAGCGATCGAGCGCCACTCACACGCCATCCTGATCGGCCGGGTCCGCGCCATCCGCACCCGCGAGACGGCGGAGCCGCTGCTCTATTGGCACGGCGCCTATCGCCATATCTCGAATCTGGACCGCGTACTGACCTCGGCCTGAGGCCGGGGGCAGGGCAGTCACCACGCAACGCGGGAGCTGAAAGTTGGACATCAAGCATATCGACGAGCGGGTCAGCGTCTCGCCGCAGATCGGCATCGACGACGTGGCACGGCTGAAGGCAGCCGGGTTCGTCGCCATCATCAACAATCGCCCGGATGGCGAGGATGCCACCCAGCCGCCAGGCGCGGTTATCGCTGAGGCGGCGGCAGCCGCCGGTCTCCGCTACTTCGCCATTCCGCTGGGTCGTGACGGCGTCCGTGACGAGCTGATCGAGGCGACCCGCCAGGCGCTCGACAGCGTCGAAGGGCCAGTTCTCGCCTATTGCCGCTCCGGCACCCGCTCGACCACACTATGGGCGCTCAGCCAGGCCGGCCGCGAGGCGACCGAAGACCTCATCGGCAAGGCCGCGGGCGCCGGCTACGACATCTTGCACCTGCGCGGTCATCTCGACGCCGGAGTGTAGCTCTAGCGCCGCCCTGACCACGGGATCAGCAGTTTCTCCGCCAGGAGCCGAACTGCTGTTGCTGGGTGAGGGGACACGTCGACCGGCCGCTCCTTCCACCTGAGCGGCCGGCTTCGGTAGCGGGGTCGGAAAACCTCTATCCCTTCCCCGCCGCCCAGGCAGTCACCTCAGTCGCATCCCGCTTCCCGGTGATCGCATCGGCCAGCCCCGACGCAATCACCGGACCCAGCTTGAAGCCGTGCCCGGAGCACGCGCTAAGCAGCCAGCTCCTCGCCCCGATCGGCTCGACCACGAAGCGCTCATCGTCGGTGACGGTGTAGTAGCAGACCTTGGCCTCGAGCAGCTCGTAGCGCTCGAACCCTTCAAAGATCTCGCTTGCTGCCGTCTTCACCGCCGCCACGTCCTCCGGTGTCGCGATGCGATTGTCCGAGCCGTCGCCGCGGCGGGTGAACACGTGATCGCCGATCTTCAGCCGGGTGCCGCCGCGCGGTGGCAGGATGTAGCCGCCATGGGTGACGCCCTGGTCGACCAGCACCGGCGCCGCGGCCCAGGCCGTTGCCAGTTCGACCGGCGGCTGCAGGTAGAGCATCACCTGGCGCGAGGGGGTAAGGCGGGGCCGCGCCGCGGGATAGATGGCGGGCAGCCAGGCGCCGGCGGCGATGACGACCACGTCGGCAGAGCGACGCTCGCCGTTCACCGTGAAGCTGCCGGCTTCGGTGTCGACCTCGCTCACCCGGCTATGCGGATGCAGCGCCACGCCGGCCTCGGCCAGCCACCTGGCCAGATCAGTGACGATGCGGCTGGCGAACAGCATGCCGGCGCCCTCAGCTTCGAACGCCTCGGCGATACCCTCCTGGCGCAGCATCGGCAGCCGCGTCGCGATTTCCGCCTTCGACACCGGTCGGTGGGCGATGCCCATGGCGTCGAGTTCACCAGCTGTTGCCTCGTACCAGTCCGAAGCGCGGCGGGCGACATACAGCAGGTTGGTCGGCAGGTAATGCGTCGCGCCGAGATCGCGCCACAGCTCCTCATAGGCCCGGAACGCCAGCGGCATCAGGGCGCCATAACCGCTCAGCCCGCCATAGGTGTGCCGGGTGATCCGGTGCTCGTCGAACGACGAACTGATCGGGTTAGGGATCGCTCCCTGTTCGTAAAGCGACACCCGGGCACCCCGCTTGTGCAGCGCCCAGGCCAGCGACAAGCCGCCGATTCCGGCGCCGATGATTGCGATGTGCTGCTGCATCTCTTTGTCCCGTGTTCCTGCTCTCAAGGAGAGGGAAAGCCGTTCGGCGCGTCCACTGCCGCCAAGGACATAGTTTTTCCCGCCATGTGCCCAGAAGGCAAAGTTCTATGCCTCCAGCGCCTCGCTTTGGCGAGCATGTATCTTTATTGTCCATAGAATTAATAGACTAATGGAGATCATCGTGCCGGCACGCGACAAGGCCACGCTCTACCTGCTCGAGCCCAGCTTCGAGGACGCTGCCTTTCCCGGACAGAAATTCTTCTGCCGGCACGGCGCCCTGGTCGAAGGCGTGCTCGGCCACCATCCTGAGGTGCGCGACAAGCTCAAGGTCGAGCGCATCGCTTTCTCGCGCCCGCGCCAGGCGGTGATCGCGGCGATCGGCGAAGCCAACCAGGCGCTGCCGGTGCTGGTGCTGCCGGCCGGTGAGACCAGCCCATCCGCCACCGGCATCGCTAATGGCCATGCCTTCGCCGCTGGCGCCAGCGCCATCCTCGCGACGCTCGCCGAGCGCCACGGCATCCCCCTCATCCATCCGTGAGGCCCCGGCCATGAGCTACACGCTGAGCCTGCTCGATAAGAGCCCCATCGCCAAAGGCGAGACCGCCCACGACGCGCTGAAGCGCACGCTGGCTTTGGCGCAGGCCGCCGAGCGGCTGGGCTTTCACCGCTTCTGGGTCGCCGAACACCACGACACCGCCGACCTCGCCAGCTCGGCGCCGGAACTGGTGATCGCCTGGCTGCTGGCGGGCACGCGGCGCATCCGCATCGGCTCGGGCGGCGTCATGCTGCAGCACTACAGCCCCTACAAGGTGGCGGAGAGCTTCAACACGCTCGCTTCGATCGCTCCGGGCCGTGTCGACCTCGGCGTCGGCAAGGCCCCTGGCGGCCTGCCATTCTCCACCAAGGCGTTGCAGAGCGAACGGGAGGCGGGCAGGAAGCTCGATTTCAACGGCCTCCTCACCGACCTCACCACCTTTCTCGACGGCACACAGGGCCCTGATCGCGCCAAGGCGACGCCGTCACCGGTAACCGCACCCGAACGCTTCCTGCTCGGCGCCAGCGTCGACAGCGCCGAACTGGCGGCGGGGCAGGGCTGGGGTTTCGTTTTTGCCCGCCACCTCAACGGCGACGGAGCGCTGCTGGCCGCGACGGTCGAACGTTACCGCCAGCTTACCGGCCGTTCGCCGGTCGTTGCGGTCGCGGCGATCCTGTCGCGCGATGGCAGCGAGGCCAAGGCGCAGGGCGACCGGTTCCGGCCGCTGAAACTCCACATTGCCGGGCGGCAAAGCGTCACCATCGGCAGCGAAGAGCAGGCCCGGGAGTTTGCTCGCCAGGCCGGCGTCAGCGACTACCGCACCGAACCCGCAACCCCGAGCGTCGTCACCGGCTCGCCGCGCGACCTGCTCGACGAACTCGACCGGCTGAGCGGCACGCTCGGCGTCGGCGAGTTCATCGTCGATCTGTTCAACCAGGGCGACAGCCGCCTCGAAGCGGTCGAGCTGCTGGCCGCGGCGCACGCCGCCGCCGGCCGTGTCGCCATCCCCGCCTGACCCCCTAACGGAGCCCTTAAGATGAGCAAGCGCATCCCATTCGGCATCATGCTGCAGGGCCCGGGCGGCCACATGAACGCCTGGAAACACCCGAGCGTCCCGGCCGATGCCAGCGTCAATTTCGACTATTACGTGCGGACCGCCAAGCAGGCCGAAGCCGCCGGCATCGCCTTCGCCTTCATCGCCGACGGGCTCTACATCAACGAAGTGTCGATCCCGCATTTCCTCAACCGCTTCGAGCCGATCGCCATTCTCTCGGCGCTTGCCGCCGTCACCGACAAGATCGGCCTCGTCGGCACTCTTTCCACCTCCTACTCGGATCCCTTCACCGTGGCCCGGCAGTTCGGTTCGGTCGATGCCATCAGCAAGGGGCGTGGCGGCTGGAACGCCGTGACCTCGCCGCTCGAGGGCTCGGCCAAGAACTACAGCCGTGAAAAACACCCCGAGCATGCGCTGCGTTATCAGATCGCCGGCGAGCATATCGACGTGGTGAAAGGCCTGTGGGACAGCTGGGACGACGATGCGTTCGTCCGCAACCGCGAGACCGGCCAGTATGCCGATTTCTCGAAGCTGCATCGGGTCAACTACAAGGGCCAATTCCACTGCGTCGAAGGCCCGCTCAACCTCGAGCGCTCGCCGCAGGGGCAGCCGGTGCTGTTCCAGGCCGGCGGCTCCGACGACGGCATCGCGCTCGCCGGTCGTCACGCCGACGCGGTGTTCGCCAACGGCGCCTCGATCCCCGAGAATCAGGAGTTGACCAGTAAGCTCAAGGCCAGTGCCGTGGCGCATGGCCGGCGCTCCGACGACATCAAGGTGTTCCCCGGCATTTCGCCGATCGTCGGCTCGACCGCCGAGGAGGCGGAGCGCAAGTATCGCGAGATCCGCGACCTGGTCAGCGTCACCGAGGCGCTGCGCTATATCGGCCGCTTCTTCGACCACCACGATTTCACCCAATACGACCTCGATGCGCCATTCCCTGAGCTGGGCGACTTGGGCAAGAACCAGTTCCGCTCCGGCACCGACCGCATCAAGCGTATCGCCAAGGAGAAAAACCAGACGCTGCGCGAAGTGGCGCTCGAAAACACCACGCCGCGCAATGACTTCATCGGCACGCCCGATGTGGTCGCCGACAAGCTGATCGAGTGGGTGGAGCAGGGGGCAGCCGATGGTTTCGTGCTCGGCTTCCAGGTCATCACCCAGGGTCTCAACGACTTTGAGGCAGAGGTGCTGCCGATCCTCGAAAAACGCGGCTACCACTCGCGTGAACTGATCGGCACCACCCTGCGCGAGCATCTCGAACTGCCGCGCCCGGTGAACCGCTTCGCCGACGAGGCGGCGGCCAAGGCCGGGGCAGCGGAATGAGCATTGATGTCGCGGAGTTCGTGGCGCTCCGGCACCGGCTCCACTCCGAGCCGGAGCTGGCCTACGAGGAGAAAAACACCAGCGCGCTGGTGGCCGAGCTCCTCACGGGCTGGGGCTACGAGGTCGCGACCGGTATCGGCGGCACCGGCGTCGTCGGAACGCTCAGGCGCGGGCCGGGCGCGCGGACCATCGGCATCCGTGCCGACATGGATGCGCTGCCGATCACCGAGACGACGGGTGTCCCCTATGCCAGCAAGACGCCTGGGGTGATGCATGCCTGCGGGCATGACGGACACACTGCGATCCTCCTCGCGGCGGCCAAAGACATCGCCGCAACGCGTAACTTTTCCGGTACCGTTCGGCTGATCTTCCAGCCCGCCGAGGAGAATGGCGGCGGCGCCCGCAAGATGATCGAGGATCGGCTGTTCGAGCGCTTCCCGGTCGATGCGGTGTTCGGGCTGCACAACTGGCCGGGGGTTCCGGCCGGCGAGTTCCGCTTCATCGACGGCCCGGCGATGGCCTCGGTCGACATGGTCGTCGTCACCATCACCGGCAAGGGTGGGCATGGTGCCCGGCCGCACGAAGCGGTGGATCCGATCGTCACCGCTGCCTCGCTGATCATGGCGTTGCAGACTATCGTCTCGCGCAACATCGATCCGCTCGAGGCGGCGGTGGTCACCGTGGGCGCCATCCACGGCGGCAACGTGCCAAACGTCATCCCTGAGAGCGTCGAGCTGCTGCTCACCGTCCGCGCTTTCTCCGCGTCGGTACGCGAGAGTATCAAGCAGCGGATCGCCGCGCTCGCCGAGGCCCATGCCCAGAGCTTCGGTGCGAGTGCCAAGGTTTCGGCGCCGCGCGGCTATCCTGTGCTGGTCAACCACGCCGCCGAGAACGCCTTCGCGCGGGGCGTGGCGCAGCGGCAGCTGGGGGAGGGGAGTGTCGGTACGCTCCCGCCGATCACCGCCAGCGAGGACTTTGCCTTCATGCTGGAACAGCGCCCTGGCGCCTACCTGTTCGTCGGCAATGGCCCGAGCGCCGATCTCCACAGCCCCAACTACGACTTCAACGACGAGATCCTCGGCATAGCTGCCCGCTACTGGGTGGCGCTGGTCGAGGATTACCTCAGGGCCAACGAGGAGGCGGCAGCGGCATGAGCGACTATTTCTACTACACCACCCCTGACCACCCGCTGGCCGAACCGCTCGTCAACCAGCTGACCGCGGAGTACGACCGGCGCTACGGCGCCTATTTCGGCGAGACGGCCGACAAGGAAATGAATCGCTACCCGGCAGCGCTGTTCGCGCCGCCCGATGGCAATTTCCTCTTACTGCTGCGCGACGGTTTTCCGATCGCTGGCGGCGCCTTCAAGCGCTTCGATGGTGAAACCGCCGAGCTCAAGCGCATCTGGACCGATGAGAACCATCGCCGCCAGGGTTTGGCCCGACGGGTGGTGGCCGAGCTCGAGCAGCAGGCGTTCCGGCAGGGCTTTTCGCGCCTCTACCTCACCACCGGCTTCCGCCAGCCGGAGGCGCGCGACCTCTACCTCAATGCGGGCTACACCCCGCTGTTCGATGTGGATGCCGATCCCGAGATCTACGGCGCGCTGCCATTCGAGAAATTTCTCGTCAACCCGCCGCCCGGCTATGTCCCGACGTTGGTGACCCCGCCCGAGGGCGGCTGGAAGGCGGCGCGCGAGCGCCAACTCGCCGAGCACAGATAGCCACGGCACCGCATTTTCGCAGGCAAACGAACTCTCCGGCGACCCAACAACAGACGCCGATGCTTTGACCCCGCGACGTTAAAGTCTATCATTTTGATAGACTAATAATGACGGGCCCAAGCCCCAGGAACAACGAAGGCACCTCTGAATGGCTACGACCGATGCAAGTTCTGCGAGTGTCGAACTCGACCTGGCGCGCTCCTCCGCCGATCCGGGCGGTTATCGCGTCGTGCCGGCCAAGCACCCATGGCGGATCGCCGGCACGGTGGTGGCGGGGCTGCTGATCCTCGTCACGCTCCACTCGGTGCTCACCAACGAGCGCTGGGGCTGGACGGTGTTCGCCCAGTACTTCTTCGATGGGGCGGTGCTGATCGGCCTCGGCCGCACTCTGTGGCTGACGCTGCTGGCCAGCGTGCTCGGCTTCTTCCTCGGCGGCCTGCTGGCGTTCGCCCGGGTGTCGAAGTCGAAGCTGCTTTCCGGCCTCTCCTGGGCCTATATCTGGCTGCTGCGCTCGATCCCGCTGATCGTCCTGCTGCTGGTGCTCAACAATATCGGCTACCTCTACCCGACCGTCGATATCGGTATCCCGTTCACCGATATCCTGTTCGCCCAGTACGGCACCACCTCGGTGCTCAGCGTCTTCGCCGTGGCGGTGATCGGCCTCAGCCTCAACCAGGCGGCCTTCTCGGCCGAGATCATCCGGGGCGGCATCCTGTCGATCGACCAGGGCCAGCAGGAGGCCGCAGCCGCACTTGGCCTCTCCTGGCGCCACCAGTCGCTGCGCATCGTCCTGCCGCAGGCCATGCGCGCCATCATCCCCTCGGGCTTCAACGAGATCATCGGCCTCGCCAAGGCCACCTCCATTGTCTACGTGCTGGCGCTGCCCGAGCTCTTCTACACCGTCCAGGTCATCTACAAGCGGAACCTCGAGGTCATCCCGCTGCTGATGGTGGCAACGGTCTGGTACCTGATCATCATGAGCGTGTTGTCGCTCGTGCAGTTCGGCATCGAGCGCTATTTCGCCAAGGGCGCCACTCGCGAGGTGCAGGCGCCGCTGCTCGGCCGCTTCCTCGGTCCCAACCGCACCGCCCGGACCATCGCCGCCGTCCGTGCCGCGCCGCAAGCCCAGCGCGCGCCGCTCGCCGCCTTCGATCGGCACAGTCACGATGTCGGCCGCATCGACATCCGCCGCATCACCAAGAGCTTTGGCGACTTCAAGGCGCTCGACAATGTGAGCCTCACGGTCGAGCCCGGCGAAGTGACCGTGATCATCGGCCCCTCGGGCGCCGGCAAATCGACGCTGCTGCGTACCATCAACCACCTCGAGCGGCCGGATGCCGGGTTCGTCTCGATCGATGGCGAGATCATCGCCTACGAGCAGCGCGGCAACGTGCTCTACGAACTCAAGGATCGCGCCATCCGAGAGCGCCGCGCCGGCATCGGCATGGTGTTCCAGAACTTCAACCTGTTCCCGCATCTGACGGCGGTGGAGAACCTGATCGAAGCCCCCATCGCGGTGCAGAAGCTCGAGCACGGCAAGGCCGTCGGCCAGGCGCTCGACCTGCTCGATCGCGTCGGTCTCTCCGACAAAGCCGAGGCCTATCCGCGGCATCTCTCCGGCGGCCAGCAGCAGCGCGTCGCCATTGCCCGCGCCCTGGCGCTGAAGCCCAAGGTCTTGCTGTTCGACGAGCCAACTTCGGCGCTCGACCCCGAGCTGGTGGGCGAAGTGCTCGACACCATCAAGGAGCTGGCGAAATCGGGGACCACGATGGTCATCGTCACCCACGAGATCGGCTTCGCCCGAGAGGTCGCCGACAAGATCGTCTTCATGGAAAATGGTCGCATCGTCGAAGCCGGCGCGCCCGAGCGCCTCTTCAACTCTCCCTCACACCACCGGACGGCCGAGTTCCTGGCCAAGGTCCTCTGACACACAAGGTCTCCTGAAATGCGCCTTCTTTCTCTCATGCTCGCCGGTGGCCTCGCCGCCGCCGGCCTCGGCGGAGCCTACGCTGCCGAAGATATCTTCGATCTCAGCCCCGAGCAGCCCAGCCGCATCCATGTCGAGGCCGATCCGGCGCTGGCCGCAAAGCTCCCCGCCGACTTCAAGTGGGTGGTGCCGGGCAGCTTCACCGTGGCGGTTGCCGCCGCCGGCGAGCCGCCGCTCGGCACCTACGCCACCGACGCTGCGACCGTGGTCGGCGCCGACCCTGATATCGCCTGGCTGGTTGCCGACAAGCTGGGGCTGAAGCTCAACCTCGTGCCGGTGGCCTGGGCCGATTGGCCGCTCGGCCTCACCTCGGGCAAGTATGACGCGGTGATCAGTAATGTCGGCGTTACCGAAGAGCGGAAGCTGAAGTTCGACTTTTCGACTTACCGGCAGGGCCTGCACGGCTTCTTCGTTGTCACCGACAGCCCGATCACCTCGCTGAAGCAACCCAGGGACGTTGCCGGCCTCAAGATCGCGACCAGCTCGGGCACCATCCAGGATCGCATCATCAACGAGTGGAACAAGGAGAACGTCGCCGCCGGCCTCCTGGCGAGCGACATCCTCTACTACGAGGACACCCCGGCGGCGCTGCTCGCCATCCAGTCCGGGCGCGTCGATGCCATCTTCAACGTCAATTCGATCTTCACCTACCAGGGCCTGAAGACCGGGGCGATCCACCAGGTCGGCACCGTCAATGCCGGCTGGCCCAACACCACCGAGGTCGGCATCACCACCCGCAAGGACAGCGGTCTCGCTCCGGTGCTGACCGAGGCGCTGAACGCGGTGATCGCAGACGGCAGCTATCTGAAGACGCTGGAGCGCTGGAAGCTGGCGCCTGAGGCGGTGGAGACCGCAAAGACCAACCCGCCGGGCCTGCCTAAGTACTGAGCTCAGGGCATTTCGCCGTTTCGCTTGAAACGGTGAAATGTCCCCAAAGCTTCTACCAGACACGCCGGCGACAGTGCGAAGCGCCGGACGCATAGCGTCGCATTACCGGGGACACCGGGATGTGCGCCCAGCCTCTTCGCGCCCAATTGGACCCAAGAAAGGCGTCAAAAATGACCCTCATTCGCACGGCAGCCGCAGGCATTCTCGCCGCCGGCCTGCTGTTCTCCGCCACTTCAGGGGCTTTCGCCCAGGGCGGCTTCGACCTCACTCCCGAGCAGACGGCTCGCCCCAAAGCCGAAGCCAATCCGGACGCGATCGCCAAGATCTCACCCGACTTCAAGCCGGTGAAGCCGGGCGCCCTTACTGTGGCGCTGACTGTCGGCGATCCGCCGCTCTCGACGTACGCCACCGACTCCTCGACGCCGGTTGGCGTCGAGGAAGATACGGCCTCGATCATTGCCGACGCGCTGGGCCTCGAACTCGTCCTGGTGCCGGTGGCCTGGCCCGATTGGCCGCTGGGCCTCGAATCCGGCAAGTTTGACGCGGTGATTTCCAACGTCACCGTCACCGAGGCGCGCAAGGAGAAGTTCGACTTCTCGTCCTATCGCCTCGACGTCCTCGGCTTCTACGTGCCGAACGAGAGCAAGATCACCGAGATCAAGGAACCCAAGGACATTGCGGGCCTCAAGGTGATCGTCGGGGCTGGCACCAACCAGGAAAAGATCGTCGTCGAGTGGGACAAGCAGAACGTTGCCGCCGGCCTGCCGGCCGCCGAGTTCCAGTATTATGACGATACCGCCGCGGCGCAGCTGGCGCTGCAGTCCGGCCGCGCCGACGTCGAGTTCAACCCCAACGCCCAGCTCGCCTACCGCGCCGTGGTGAGCGGCAACACCCGGCTCGTCGGCATCGTCAACGGCGGCTGGCCGCTGACCGCCGAGATCGCTGTCGCCACCAGGAAGGGCGCCGGCCTCGCCGATGCGCTCACCGCCGCCATCAACGGGCTGATCGCCGACGGCAAGTACATCGAGGCGCTGAAGCGCTGGGGCCTCGACGCCGAGAAACTCGGCGAATCGCGCACCAACCCGCCGGGCCTGCCCAAGACCTGATCACTAACAAGACCTGACCAGACCTGAGCCCCAGATCGTCCCACCCCTTCCTCGGGACGTAACCGGCGCCGCGTGTCGCCTCTCTCCTTGGCACGCGGCGCTTCAACGCGAACACTCCCATGACCATCAGCAAGCTCAGCTTTCTTATCCCCGGCAACTACGCGGAGAACGATCCGCATACCGGCCTCGAGGCGACGCTTCGGATCATCGAGCTGGGTGAGGCGCTGGGCTATCACGGCGCCTGGGTGCGTCAGCGGCACCTCGAACACGGCATTTCGTCGGCAGCGGTGTTCCTCGCCGCGGCCAGCCAGCGCACGCGCCGGATCGAGCTCGGCAGCGCAGTGATCCAGATCGGCTACGAGAGCCCGTTCCGCCTCGCCGAGGACCTCGCGATGGCGGAGGCGCTATCCGCCGGGCGGCTGAATGTCGGGCTCAGCGCCGGCCCGCCACAGCACCTCGACCTGCTCGGCCCGCTGGTGTTCGACGGCGACTACCGCTCGTTCGATTTCTCGCACCGGCGCATCGCGCGGCTGGTCGAGCTGCTGCGCGCAGAGCCGTTGGGCGAGCCGATCGCCATCCCCGGCGGCAAGGCGGTGCCGCGGGTGCAACCGGGCGTGCCCGGCCTCCTCGACCGACTATGGTATGGCGGCGGTTCGCTGAAATCGGCCGAATGGGCGGGTGCGAACGGCTTCAACCTGCTGGTCGGCAACGTCACCTCGGGCGAAGGGACAGACGATTTCGTCACTGCGCAACTCAACCAGATCGCGGTCTATCGGGCCCAGGCTCGGGGTGCCTCCGGCCGCATCGCGCTGGGTCGGGTGATCGTGCCGCTCGACAGCGCCAGCCGGACCACGCGGGAGCGCTATCTCGCCTATGCCCAGTCCCGCCATGCCCGCACGCTGCAGCCCAATGGCGACAAGCGCACCCTGTTCGCACCCGACCTGGTCGGCACGCTGGCCGATATCGCCGAGCGACTCACCGCGGACGCCGCAGTGGCAGCGGCCGACGAGTTGCGCCTCGAGCTGCCCTATGAGTTCGACGAGGCCGACTACGCCCAGATCCTCACCGACGCCATCGGCTTGCTGACGAAGTCCTGAATAACCTGCCGAGGCGGGCGTCAGCGACTTGCCCCCCGGTCGAGCGACGCGCTTTTCGCCGACAGCAGTTGAGTACCGCAAAGCCACACGCTCACGTAACGCTCGCTTAACACACAATATCGGAACCTAGGCGCCAATCAGGAGTGCATTGATGGGTGCGACCGTGCTGGCTGCCTTGCTTGCCAGCGGACTAGGCTTGATAGCCGGAGGTTACTATTCGACGGTCGGCTGGATCGTGGTGGGTAACCTGTTGCTCGTGACCACGGCGACGGCGTCGTTCGCGGCGCACGCCGATCTCGTCACGGCCCTGGGCTGGACAGCGCTCTCTATCGTCGCGTTCAATATCGGCCTGATGCTCGGCCTCATCATCCGGCGCCCGGTGGTCCTTATTCCCGCGTGATTGCGTAAAGTTTTACTCAAACGCTGAACCGGGCAGCAAAGTCCAGCTGTCATGGTGTTCCCAATGAACGCGCGCCAGTTGCGCCACAGGGGGATTGCATGAGCGTCCAAACCGCTACGGGTTCGAACCGGAAGATCGCAGCCGTCATCATGGCGGCCATGGTATCGCTGGCCGCCGGCGCGATGTCGACGGCAGCCAGCGCGGGCAGCGTGCACGCGCCTCTCGGCTACCAGGTGATGTGCCTGAAGAACCCCGCCGAATGCAAAGGCGGCGGCAAGGCCAAGGTCGATCTTACCGCCGACGTCATGTCGACGCTGAAGCGCGTCAATGGCCACGTCAACCGTTCGATCAAACCGCGTTACGACAGCGGCGCCGATGTCTGGTCGGCCAGCTCCTCCTCCGGCGATTGTGAAGACTATGTGCTGGCCAAGCGCAAGGCGCTGATCAAGGCCGGCATCCCGGCCAGTTCGCTCCGCATTGCCTACGTCAAGACCCGCAGGGGCGAGGGCCATGCAATCCTGGTGGTCAAGACCAATGGCAAGGATCTGGTGCTGGACAACCTGACAGCAAGCATCAAGCCGCTCAGCCAGTCGGGCTACCGCATCATCTCGATGTCGGGCGCCAACCCGCGCAGCTGGAGCTGATCGGCAAGCCGGCTCAGGTCGGCGTGCCGCGCTTGAGCTTGTTGAGGACGCGGTCGAGCAGCGCCTCATGCTCGGCAAATACCCCAAAATCGTCCGGTGCGCTGGCATGGCCTTCCGTCAGCGCCCGGATGCGTTCGGCTTCAACCAGCACCGGCAGCACGTCGCCACCGGTCTCGATGGTTTCGAACAGCTGCCGGCGCAGATCGTCGAGCTTCGAAATCGTGTCGTTGGCATAGACCATCTCGGCACGATCGGCAGGGAACGCCGCGCCGCCCACCTGCACCAGATAGCTGAGCGACACCAAGTAGTAGCTCGCTTCGCTGAGCAGTTGCTGGTCAAGTTCGGCCAGCGCCTCGGCCGGCGGGGTCGCCTTGCCCCAGCGCAGCGCCTGCTCCTCGAGCGCCGCTCCCAGTTCCTCCCGCGGCACGACGTCGAACGTCGCGCGGATCATCTCCAGCGACAGGTAGCGCGACAGCGCCTCGCGCAGCGGCAGCGCGGCTGGCGCCACCTGTTCGGAAGGGGTAGGGCCGAGGTCTGCCGCCTGCAGCGGCACCGCGGCAACCGACAGGCTCAGCAGCAGGGCTCCAGCCAGTGGCAATAGTCTCGACGCGAAACGCAACTTCAACCTCACGCGATGCAATAGCGCATCCCTATCAGCTAGCGCCCTTGAGGTGGTCGGTAACCGCTTGGTAAGGATAATTTCCGCGCCAAAGCGAGCGAGCCGGCAGCTGATCGCCTCTATCTGGCGGGGCTGATGGATGCTATCGCGTTCATGGTACAATTCTCCATCACGCCGACGCAGGACGGCCATGGCATCGTTGCTTACGCCAGGGCGGACGGCGTCCTCACCCAGCTGAATCAGCAGTCAACCACCACCTCGCATGACTTCGCGGCAAGCATGCGGGCTATTACGCCGAGGCCCAGAACCGATGACTGAAGCCAATTTGATCGTACCGGTGATCCTTGCAGGCGGGCAGGGGACCCGGCTCTGGCCGATGTCTCGTGCGGCTCGCCCCAAGCAATTCCTGCCGCTGACCGGCCCGACCTCGCTCTATCAGCAGACGCTGCTGCGTGTTGCCGACCCGGCGCGCTATCATCCCGCTGTCATCGTCACCAACGCCGAGTATCGCTTCCTCGTCGCCGAGCAGGCACAGGAGGCGGGCGTGCCGACGTCCGCCGTGCTGCTCGAGCCGATGGCGCGCAATACCGCCGCTGCCATCGCCGCGGCAGCGCTGCATGTGCAGCAGGCCTTCGGCGACGATGCGGTCATCCACGTTCTTGCCTCCGATCATGCCGTCGACGCCGATGACAACTATTGGTGGAGCGTCGCCACCGCAGCTGCTGCCGCCCGGGCCGGCCGGCTCGTCACCTTCGGTATCACCCCATCGGCCCCCGAAACCGGTTACGGTTACATCGAGGCAGGTGCCGAGCTCGGCAACGGTGTTCGCGCCGTAGCGCGCTTCGTCGAAAAGCCCGACCTCGACACCGCTGAGAAGATGCTGGCCACCGGCGGCTACTACTGGAACTCCGGCACCTTCATGCTCGGGGTCGCGAGCTTCCTCAGCGAGGTGGAGGCGCTGGCGCCCGAGACTTTCAGCGCCGCTGCGGCCGCTGTTTCCGCTGCCAGGACCGACCTCGATTTCATCCGCCTCGACGAAGCGGGTTTCAGCACGGCGCCCAACATCTCGGTGGACTACGCCATCTTCGAAAAATCGAAGCAGGTCGCCCTGGTTCCGGTGACCTTCCCCTGGTCGGATCTTGGTGCCTGGGATGCCGTGTGGAAGGTGTCCGGCAAGGACGCCGCCGGCAACGTCGTCAGCAACGGCAACGCCACGCTGTCCAACACGCGTAACTCGCTGATCGTGTCGGAGCGGGCGCATATCGCCGTCGAAGGGCTGGAGGATGTCGCCATCATCGCGTCGGAAGACGCCATCTATGTCGGCCGCCTGTCAGACGCGCAGCGGGTTGGGCCGATGGTCAAGGCATTGCGGGCCAATCCCGCTACCCAGGGCCTCACCGAGATCCATCGCACGGCCTACCGTCCTTGGGGTGGTTACTCCTCGGTGCTGAACGGCGATCGCTTCCAGGTGAAGCGCCTGTTCGTCAAGCCCGGCAAGAAGCTCAGCCTGCAGAAGCACCACCATCGGGCCGAGCACTGGGTGGTGGTCAGTGGCACCGCCGAAGTGACCGTCGACGGCAAGGTGACGATGCTGACCGAGAATGAGTCCATCTACCTGCCGCTTGGCTGCGTGCACCGGCTCGCCAACCCTGGCAAGATCCTGCTCGAGCTGATCGAGGTGCAAACCGGCTCCTATCTGGGCGAGGACGACATTATCCGCATTGAGGACGAGTTCGGTCGCGCCTGACCGGGCTTGCGCTTCGAGGCAGAGACGCTGATCCGGCCATCGGCGCTGCCCGTGTCGCGCTGGTGGTTGCTAGGCGCCGTAATTGCCGCGCATATTGGCAGCGCGTTCTCTTCGGGGCTCTGAATGAAGATCACGATATTCGGCTCGGGCTATGTCGGCCTCGTCACCGGCGCCTGCCTCGCCGATGCAGGCAACCAGGTTGTCTGTGTCGATATCGATGCGGCCAAGGTGGCGTTGCTCAACAGCGGCCATGTCCCGATCTACGAGCCGGGGCTCGAGGCGATCGTCTCCGGCAATCGCGCTGCGTGGCGGCTCTCCTTCACCACCGACATTGCAGCCGGTGTCGAACACGGTGAAGCGCTGTTCATCGCGGTTGGGACCCCGCCTGACGAAACCGGGTCGGCCGATCTCAAATATGTGCTCGCTGTGGCGCGCAGCATCGGCGAGCACGTCACCGGCTTCAAGGTCGTGGCCGACAAGTCCACCGTGCCGGTTGGGACTGGCGATCGCGTTGCCGAGGCCATCACCGCCGAGCTGGTGAAGCGCGGCTTTGCCGCCGACCCGGCGGAACGGGTCCGCCTCGACCAGCCCGATTTCACCGTCATCTCCAACCCCGAGTTCCTCAAGGAGGGCGCGGCGGTCACCGATTTCAACCGCCCGGACCGCATCATCATCGGTGCGGACGGCACGCCGGCCGGTCGGCGCGGCCTCGAGCTGATGCGCCAGCTCTACGCGCCGTTCACCCTCAACCACGATCGCACCATGGTAATGGACGTTCGTTCGGCCGAGCTCACCAAGTATGCCGCCAATGCCATGCTGGCGACGCGCATCTCGTTCATGAACGAGCTGGCCAATCTGGCAGAAGATCTGGGCGCCGATATCGAGCTGGTCCGTCGTGGCATCGGCTCCGATCCGCGCATTGGCTACAGCTTCCTCTATGCCGGCACCGGCTATGGCGGCAGCTGCTTCCCCAAGGATGTGAGCGCGCTGCGCCACAGCGCGGCGGAGCAGGGGCGCGAATTGCGCATTCTCGCCGCCGTCGAGGAAGCGAACACGGCGCAGAAAGATGTGCTGGGCGGCAAGATTCGCACCCGCTTTGGCGAAGACCTCACCGGCCTGACCTTCGCTGTCTGGGGCCTGTCATTCAAGCCCAACACCGACGACATGCGCGATGCGCCCAGCCGCGTGCTGATCGCCGATCTCCTCCGCCGCGGCGCCGCGATCCGGGCCTATGACCCCGTGGCGATGGAGGAAGCGAAACGCGTTCTGGCGTTCGATCTCGATGGCGGGATGGGGCGGATCGATTTCGTCGAAACCGCGATGGCGGCCGTGACGGGGGCCGATGCCCTGGTGATCGTCACCGAGTGGAAGGTGTTCCGGAACCCCGACTTTGCGGCCTTGGCCAGGGGGCTCGGGCGAAAGGCGATTTTCGATGGCCGCAACCTCTACGAACCCTCGATCGTCGAGGACGCCGGGTTGGCCTATTTCCCCATCGGCCGGCGTCAGGTGTCCTGAGCCTCCATCGATACGACGACGCAAAGCTCTACTTGTATAGCTAGTCGCTGGAAATTATATCTCGTGCGCTTTTTGCTGCCTGGGATGATTTTCGGCGATGCTGACTGCCAAGGGAAAATACGGCCTGAAGGCGCTGGTGCATCTGGCGCAGTTCCCTCCAGGGGAGTTGGCGCTGGTCGCCGACATCGCGTCGGCGAACAAGATTCCGAAGAAGTTCCTCGATGCCATCCTCGGCGATCTTCGCAATGCCGGCATCGTGCAGAGCCGCAAGGGCAAAGGCGGCGGCTATCGCCTGGCCCGGGCGCCCGAGGAGATCAAGGTCGGCTCCATCGTGCGCGTGCTCGATGGCCCGCTGGCGCCAATCCCCTGCGCCAGCCACACTCGCTACGAAGCGTGCGACGACTGCGATGTGGCGACCTGCCAGGTCCGCCACACCATGCTCAATGTCCGTAACGCCATCGCCGAAGTGCTCGATCGCACGACGCTTGCGCAAATGCGCGACGCCAATGGCGAGGTCCTGCCGATCGAGCTGCAGACCGCTTAAGATCTAGTGCAGCTCGGCTAGCCGCTTCTCGCCCGCCTCGATGCGGAATGGCAGCACGTTTTCCGGTGGCGGCAGCGGGCATACCGCGAACTCGGTGAAGGCGCAGGGCGGGTTGATCGCTTTGTTGAAGTCGAGGACGATGCTGTTCTCAGTCACCTCCTCGCCATAGAGGAAGCGTGAGGCCGGATAGGTCGAATCCCGCGAGGTCGGGTCGCGGATCACGAATTGCGGCGCCTCCGGCGTGCCGTGCGTGGCGATCAGCTCGTAGGTGTTGCCCTCGTGGGTGAACACCGCCTTGTGCGTCACCGCGACGCCGGTGCGGATATTGCCGGTGGTGTCGACATCCATCTCCAGGGGCGCCTCGAACGGCACCCACTGGGCGGTGATCCGCCAGTCCTGCTGTGCCGGGAAATACTCGATCCCCGGGAACGCGGCCGGCGCCGCCGAAGCGGTGTCGCGGATGCGCAGCGCATTGTCGCCGTTCACCGTGGTGATCTCGCACAGCAGGGTGCCGAGCTGGAACCGCGGCGGATGCTTCTTGTTCGGCGTGATGTGGATCGGCTCGCCGTCGGTCGGCTTGAACGTCACCGTGCCGTCAGGCTCCTGCGTCACCGCCCCCAGATGCGCCGGGCCGGCGGAGAGGACGATGTCGTTGTCCTCGGCGGTCCCGACACTGGCAGTGCCGGGGTCGAGCACAAAGCGGCCGATGATGTTGAGCCAGCCGTTCGGCGCCTTGAGGTTGTTGAGGCGCTTCGCCTTCCAGGCGTCGAGTGCGGCGAGATAGTCGGCAGAGTTAGTCATTGGAGTCGTCCTTGGGGTCAGGCAGATCAGGCAGGCATGCGCGGCACGCTGCCGAGCAGCTTCCGGGTGTACTGATGTTGGGGGTCGGTGAGAATTTTGCGAGTGGCGCCGGCCTCGACGATCCGGCCCTTCTCGAGGATCACCATCTCGTCGCAAAGCGCGGCGACAACGCCGAGGTCGTGCGACACGAAGACCAGTGTCATATCGGCCGCCAGCTTCTGCAGCAGCTCGACGATGCGGATGCGGGTCGAGAGATCGAGCGCGCTGACCGCCTCGTCGGCCAGCAGCAGTTTCGGCTTGGCGACGATGGCGCGGGCAATGGCGATGCGCTGCCGCTGCCCGCCCGAGAACTCGTGCGGGTAGCGCCCGAGAATGCCCGGCTCCAGTCCCACCGAAACCAGTGCCGCCTCGACCAGCATCCGCCGATCGCCTGGAATGCCCAGCGAGCGCAACGGCTCCGAGACGATGCCGAGCACGTTCTGGCGCGGATCGAGCGAAGAGTAGGGATCCTGGAACACCGCCTGCACCTGCCGGCGATAAATCCGCATGAAGCTGCCGCTGCGCGTGTCGAGGATCTCGCCGTCAAAGCGGATCTGCCCCGCGCTTGGCCGGGTCAAGCCCAGCAGCAGCCGGAGCAGGGTGGTCTTGCCGGACCCGGATTCCCCGACCAGACCGACGCTGGCGCCGGCACGGACCTCCAGCGACACCCCATCGAGCACCAGCCGATCGCGGGCATAGCCGAAGCTGACATTCTCCACGCTGACGAGGCTCATGCTGTACCCTCCAGCGCGTCGTCGAACGCCTTGGCGGCCGCGACCAGCGAGCGCGTGTAGTCGTGCTGCGGCGCGCCGAATACCTCGCGCACCGGTCCGGCCTCCACCGCGATACCCCGTTTCATCACCACCACGCGCTCGACGATTTCGGCCACCACCGGCAGGTCGTGACTGATGAACAGCAGCGCCATGCCGCGCTCCCGCACCAGCCCGTCGAGCAGCTTCAGGATCTCCGCCTGCGTGGTCACATCGAGCGCCGTCGTCGGCTCGTCGGCGATCAGCAATTGCGGCCGGCAGGCCAGCGCCATGGCAATCGCCACCCGCTGCCGCTGTCCGCCAGAAATCTCATGCGGATAGGATCGGGCGATGCGTTCCGGCTGGGGCAGCGCAACCTGCTCGAGCAGCGCCAGCACTTCGCGGTTGAGCAGGCTGCCCGTGAGCTCGCGCCCATCCCGCCGGGCTCGCCGCTGCAGCGGCTCGGCCACCTGTTGTGCCACCCGCAGCAATGGGTCGAGCGCCGTCAGTGGCTCCTGGAACACAAACGCCGCCACCATGCCGCGCAAGCCGTTCAGCACCCGGTCCGGCGCCCCGATCACCTGCTGCCCGCCCAGCACCACCGAGCCGCTTGCCTTGATGGCCCGCGGCAACAGCCCGGTCGCCGCCATTGCGGTGAGCGATTTGCCTGAGCCGCTCTCGCCGATCAGCCCCAGCCGCTCGCCCGGCGCGATCGCGAACGACAGGTCGGAAACCAGCGGCTTGCCGTCGACGGCTAGGTTCAGGTTCTTGATGTCGAGAAGTGGCACCATCACGCCACCCCCTCGATGTCATCCCAGCGAAGGCTGGGATCCATCTTGCCGCTGGCGCGGGCTGTGAGTTGGGTCCCAGCTTTCGCTGGGATGACACCGGTGGCTGGGGCAGCAATGGTGACGACAAATAGCCGGAAGCTCATCGCGAAACCCTCCGCGTCGGATCGCCGATGTCGCGCAACCCATCGGCGAGCAGGTTCACCCCGATCACCAGCGACACCAACGCGATGCCCGGCGCGATGGCGCCGATCGGTGCGGTATAGACCGTGCCTTGCGCCTCCTGCAGCAGCCGGCCCCACGAGGCGTTCGGCGGTGGGGCGCCCAGTCCGAGATAGCTGAGCGACGCCTCGGCGATCACCGCCAAGCCGAACTGCAGCGCAAAATTCACCGACAGTGTCGGCCAGATATTGGGCAGCACATGCTGGAACACGATGCCGAGCCACGAGGTGCCCGACGTGCGCGCCGCCGTGATGTAATCCATCAGCAGCACCCGCTTGGCGAGGATGCGCGTCAGGCGCGCGACGATCGCCGACAGCGCAATACCGAGCGCCAGCACCGCCGTACCGAGGCTTGCCGTGTCGCTTGCCGCTACCACCAGCATGGCGATCAGCAGTGTCGGGAAGGCGATGAGGATGTCGAGTGTCGCCGCCAACGCGTCATCAAGCAGCCGCGTCGCGAACGCCGCCAGCACCCCGAGCGTCACCCCGATCAACCCGCCGATCGCGACCGCGGAGATGCCGACAATCAGCGCAATGCGCGAGCCGATCATGATCTGGGTGAAGAAGTCCCGGCCCAGCCGGTCGGTCCCCGCCCAGTGCTCCAAGGACGGTGGCGCCAGTCGTCCGCCGGTCAGCGCCGTCGGATCGTAGGGCAGCCACACTAACGTGAGCAGCGCCACTGCGACGTGGAGCCCGACCAGCAGCAGCCCGAGCCACAGCGTCAGCGAGCTGCGCGAACGCCGCGCGCTTGCAACCACCGCGCTCATGACACCCCCGCCCGTCCGCGCAACCGCGGATCGATGAAGCGCTGCAAGAGGTCAGCGGCAAAGCCGATCAGCAGCACCAGCAGCGTCGAAATGAACAGTACACCCTGCACATTAGGATAGTCGCGCTGCTGGATGGCGAGCAGCAGCATCGAGCCGAGCCCCGGCAGCGCGAACACCTTTTCCACCACCACGGCGCCGAGGAAGGTCGTCGCCAGCTCAATCCCGAGGATCGAGATCACCGGCACGGCGCCATTGCGGATGCCATGTCGGACCAGTGCCTCGACGAAACCCGAACCCAGTGCCCGCGCCGTGCGGATGTAGTCGCTGCCGATGACGTCCTGCGTCGCTGACCGCACATAGCGCAGCAGCGATGCCGCGATCACCAGCGCCACTGTCAGCACCGGCAAAGCCAGCGCAACGGCAGCTTCGCCGAAATTCGCCCAGCCCTTCAGCGGGAAGCCGCCCGAGGGGAACAACCTGAGGTTGATGGCGAAGATCGTGACGATGAGGATCCCCAGCCAGAACACCGGAATGGCGATCCCTAACTGGCTGACGATCGAGATCGCCGCCCCGTACCAGCGGTCCGCCTTCACTGCCGCGATGATCCCGAGCGGCAGCGCAATGACGATGGCCAGCAGGAACCCCAGGATGGTCAGCGGTACCGTCACGCTCAGTCGGTTGCCGATCTCGCTGAGCACGCTCGCCTTGCTGACGAACGAGGTGCCGAGGTCGAAACGCGCCAGGTTGCCGACGAAGCTCACGAACTGCGTCAGCAGCGGCTGGTCGGAGCCGACCTGCGTCCGCGCCGCCGCGATCTGCGCTTCGGTCGCGCCGACGCCGAGCAGTGCATTTGCCGGATCACCCGGCAGCAGCCTGAGCAGCACGAACAGCACGACCGCCGCGATCAGCAGCGACAGCAGCAGGATGGCAAGGCGCCGGAGGAGGTAGGTGAGAATTGTGAATGCTCTGAAAAAATGGACAGCACCGCACTCTAGCGTGCGGCGCTCGTGGCGTCATTGCGGTGACAAGCGGCAGCAGACGGCCCCCTCCCGGCCTCCCCCATGAAGGGGGAGGTGAAGAGTCGAGGCTGTGGCCTCGATCATGCCAGGTGAACCGGCGGGGCACCTCCCCCTTCATGGGGGAGGATGGGAGGGGGCCGTCTGTGTCAGTCTGCGTCCCGCTTACTTCGCCTTCTGGATTCCATAGGCGAAGAACTGCGAGTTCAGCCCGTTCACCGGGTAGCCGGTGACATTGGCGGCTGACACCACGATCTGCGGGTAGAGATAGAGCCAGTTGCTGGCCGCGTCTTCGGCGATGAGCTTGTTGGCTTCCGTCAGCTTGGCGGTCTGCTCGTCGATCGTCGCCGCGGCTTCCGAGTCGGCGATCAGCTTCACCACCTCAGGGTTGTTGTAGCCCCAGTAGAAGTCCGGGTTGCCGTAGAACACGATATCGCGGTGGTTGACGTGCTCCTGCAGGGTCGCCTGGAAGTCGTGCGCCTTATAGATCTTCTCGTACCACTCGTTGGCGGTGATGATGTTGATGTTCACCTTCACGCCGACCTTGGCATACTCGGCCTGCAGGAACTGCGCGACGATCGGGTGCGGGTCGTAATCGGGCGTGTCGAGGGTGAACTCGAAGCCATCGGGGTAGCCAGCTTCCGCCAGCAGCGCCTTGGCAGCCTCCACGTCATAGGCATCGACGCCGGTCAGGTCGACGTACCACGGGTCGGTCGGCGGCACGAACGAGCCGATCAGCGTGCCATAGTCGCCCCAGATCGAGTTGAGCAGCTTCGCCTTGTCGGTGGCCTTGGCCAAAGCCTTGCGCACCTTCACATTGTCGAACGGCGCGACGCGATCGTTCCAGGCCAGCAGTTCCTTGGTCGTCGAGGCACCCTCGGTCACCGTGTAAGCCGGGTTGCCGCTGAACTGCGCCAGCGAATCCGGGCTTTGTACCGAGGTGATGACGTCCACCGCGTTGGTCAGCAGCGCGTTGTTCAGCGCCGTCGCGTCCGTGAAATAGGTGTAGATCACTTCGCCATTGGTCGGCGCGGTGCCCCAGTATTTGTCGTTACGGGCGAGCGCCAGCGCCGAACCGCGGCGCCATTCGCCCAGCGTGTAGGGGCCGGTGCCGTCTTCGCTCGCAGTGATGTCGGTCGCCTTGTCGTTGACGATCCACACATAGCTGAGGTTGTAGGGCAGCGAGATCGAGCGGGCCGACAGCGTGATCACCACCGTCTGATCGTCAGGCGTCTCGATGCCGGTAATGGTCGACAGGCTCTTCTTGCGCGAGCTCTTCGACGCTTCGGCGGTGACGCGCTCGATCGAGTATTTGACGTCGGCCGCAGTGAGCGGATCGCCCGAGTGGAAGGTGACGCCCGGCTTCAGCTTGAAGGTATAGGTCAGCCCGTCCTCGCTGGCGCTGTAGCTGTCGACGAGCTTGGGCTCGACGGCGCCCGCATCGGTCAGCTGGAACAGCGCCTCATAGACGTTGCCGTTGAACGCCTCGTTGATGCCCTGGCCGGCGCCGGCGGTGTTGTCGAGGTTCTGCGGCTCATAGAGCGAACCAATTCGGATCGTCGCATTGGCGTCGTAGTCCTGCGCCATCGCAAGCGGCGCCACGGCAACGCTGCCCAGCAGCGCAGCGGCGACCAGCGCGCGGCGGATGGAAATCTGGTTCATTCGGGGAACTCCTGGTTTCGGCGTGGACCGCGTGGATGAAAGCGGTCTCACATTGGTATCTGTGTACCTCGCTGCACCGCAAAACCCTATGCTTTTGCTGGTTGAATCGAACTATGTGCGGCGCTTGAGGCGGAACACTCTTCGGCCGTCGCCCGAGAACGGAAAATCTGGTTCCGAACCGGATTCGCGGCTATAGCCAGACGCTGCGCGCGCACCGGCATGATGCCTGCGTCGGGTAGGCCGTTTGATGGTGGAAATGATGGGTAGCGGTAGCACGCAGCGAGTTCTGGTAACGGGCGGCGCAGGGTTTCTCGGCAGTCATCTTTGCGAGCGGCTCGTAGCGGAGGGCCACGATGTCATCTGTGCCGACAATTTCTATACCGGTTCAAAGGGCAACATCGCGCACCTGCGGGGCAACCCCAGGTTCGAGTTGCTGCGCCACGACGTGACTTTTCCGCTCTATGTGGAAGTCGATCGCATCTTCAATCTGGCATGCCCCGCATCGCCCGTGCACTATCAGCGCGACCCGGTGCAGACCACCAAGACCAGCGTCCACGGCGCCATTAACATGCTCGGTCTGGCAAAGCGCGTCGGTGCTCGCATCCTTCAGGCGTCCACCAGCGAGGTATATGGCGATCCTGAGGTGCACCCGCAGACCGAAGACTATTGGGGGCGCGTTAACCCCATAGGTCCGCGCGCCTGCTACGACGAGGGCAAGCGTTGCGCCGAGACCCTGTTCTTTGACTATCACCGCCAGCACCGCCTAGACATAAAGGTGATGCGGATCTTCAATACCTACGGCCCCCGCATGCAGCCCGACGACGGGCGGGTGGTTTCCAATTTCATCGTCCAGGCCTTGAAAGGCGAACCGATCACGATCTATGGCGACGGCAGTCAGACCCGCAGCTTCTGCTATGTCGACGACATGATCGAGGGCATGTTTCGGCTGATGGAGACGGGCCCGGACTTTCCCGGGCCGGTCAATGTCGGCAATCCCGGCGAGTATACCATGCTCGAGCTCGCCGAACTGGCGATCCGCCTGACGGCCAGCCGCTCCGAACTGGTGTTCATGCCGATGCCGCCCGACGATCCACGCCAGCGTCAGCCCGATATCACGTTGGCCCGCGACAGGCTGGGCTGGGCGCCGACGGTCGAGCTCGAGGCAGGAATGATCCGGACCATTGCGTACTTCCGCGAATTGCTGGCCGCGTGACGCCGGAATCGGCGACATCAACGCCGCCTGCGGCAGACTCGCAAGGTTAACCAGAGTCGAAGCAATTCCAGCAGTTTGTCGACTGAATGGCGCCGTTGCGCTATGATACTTCGAATAGGCTATGTATCGCCGCCAGTGTTCTTGCCGGCGCGGATCAATTCGATCTGAGGAGGTATTGGGTGAAGGGGTCACCGCGTGTTGCGCAAAGCGCCATGCTGATTGTGACCTTGGCGCTCGCAACCTCTGGAGCGGTGGTCGCATTTGTCGAGGCCAAGGCGTATCTGTCTGCCGGCATTTTGCCCAAGGAGCGCTTCGATGCGTTGGCAGCCGGTGGCATCGATGTCGGCCTCTCAACCGCCTCGCACACCCTCATCCTCAACAACTGCTATGAGGCGCTCACCTCGGTTACCGCTCGCCTGCAGCCTGCCGCTCGCCGTAGCGCTGTCGCGGCCAACTGCCTCCTGGTTGCCGACGGGATCAGTGCAGGCGAGCCTGCAAACGCCTTCGCCTGGTATGTTGCTGCGCTGGCTGCGGCGCACAATGACGATTTGCCCACCATGACGGAGCGACTTCGTATGTCGCAGATCTCCGGACCGAGCGAGCAATGGATCGTCGAGTTGCGGGTCAACCTGGCTGAGGATCACCTGGCGGCACTGACGCCCGAGGTCATGGCGGGCAATGACCGGGACCTCACGCTGCTTGCCCAGAGTCAGCGTGGCGTCGCCTCGATCGCCCAGCGTTATGTTCGCCAGGCGGATTTTCGCGAGCGCATCACCGCCCTGGTCGAACGGTTGCCAGCCGAGCAACAGCAGAGCTTCCTCTACAATGTCCGCCTTGCCGCGGACCAGCTGTCGCGAGGCTGAGATGTCAGGAATCGAGGTCACCGCAACGCGCCCCGCTTCGCGCGGCACGCGCATGGAGACCCGGGCAGGGGCGAGCCGTCAGTCCACCTTCAATGAGATACTCGCCAGGGCTCTTCTGGTGTTCGTGGCGCTCACCCCCATCCCGCTGGGCAGCAATCGCCCCTTCTTCTGGGCGGTGAACGCCCTTGCCGTCGGGTTGCTAGGCCTCATCTACGTGGTCGCATTGCGCCAGACCCGGGAGCCGTTTCGCATCGGCCTCGAGCGCATGTGGCCGTCGATTGTGCTCTATGGCGGCGTCGCGCTCTATCTTGTGATCCAGGCATTGCCCCTGGCGCAATTCGGCGGGCCCGCGATTGCCGCCTTGCTGACCGTCCCGACCGCCGCTGGCGGGGTGGTGACAGGGCAGGCGATCAGCCTTGCCCCGAGTTCTACGTGGCTGATGCTGCTTCGCTGGGCAACTTATGGTGTGCTGTTCCTGCTGGTCGTCCAGGTTGCCTCGCGAACGCATCGCCGCGAGCTGCTGCTCAACGGCATTGTCGCCATCGTCGTGGCTTACGCGATCTTCGGCCTCGCCTCGCTGCTGCAGCTGGGTGACACGCTGCTGAGCATGCCCAAATGGGCCTACGAGGGCAGTGCCACGGCGACGTTCGTCAACCGCAACTCATTTGCTACCTTCCTGAGCTTCGGGGCTGTCGTCACCGTCACCATGCTGATGGGTACTTTCGTGCGGCAAGACGAGGGCGATGGACGCCGGCCCGCAATCGATCCGATCGTGCTGATCTACCTGCTCGCGCTGGCGTTGATCCTTGCCGCGCTGTTTGCCACGCAATCCCGCATGGGAGCGGTGTCGGGTATCGTGGGTTGCCTCGTGGTCGCCATCATGGCCCAGCGTCGCCTGCGCTGGCGGTTGGGATGGTTCCTGTTGTTGCTTCCCGTCGCACTCGCTGCCCTGGCAGCCATCATCTATTTCTATGGTCAGGGTCTGGTAGAGCGTCTCGGCTCGCAGGAGTCGACGGCCGACGTCCGCCTGGATCTCTATGCCCAGGTGATCGAGATGATCGGTGTCCGCCCCCTGCTGGGGTATGGCGGGGGAGCGTTCGAGCAGGCGTTCCAGTTGTTTCATCATCTGCCAGTCAGCCCGGACCTCGTTTGGGACCGGGCACACAACACCTACCTCGCCCTTTGGTCGGAACTGGGAATCGTTGCTGGTTCCATCCCCGTGCTGCTGGTCGGCATGGCTGCGGCAAAACTGGCCTGGAACAGCTCTCGCGCCTCTTCGGACTGGACCGGACGGGTCGCTGCCGTCGGCGTCGTTGTGGTGGCCGCGATCCACTCGCTGGCCGATTTCAGCCTGGAAATTCAGGCCAACACCATACTGTTCGTGCTGCTACTCGGGCTCGGTACCTCGGCGGCAATGAGCAAACGGAGCCATACCTAGTGTTGCGCGCCATGAATGCACTGTTCGGCTCTCGTCGTGCGCCGCAATCCCTGGCAGCAAGGGAACGCTTGAGCGCTTCTGCACGGCCTGCGCTCGTCTATGCAATCGGGGACGTTCATGGTTGCCTGGCCGAGCTCCGCCAGCTCGAGCGGCTGATTGAGGCAGATGCAGCCGGCACACCAGGCGAAAAGTGGATGGTCCTTCTGGGGGACTATATCGATCGGGGACCCCAATCGGCCCAGGTGATCGATCACCTGCTGGCGCCCGCTCCGGCCGGGTTTCGTCGTTTCACCCTTGCCGGAAATCACGAGCAGATGCTTCTAGATTTCCTTGCCGCGCCACAACAGTCGGCCGAATGGCTCGACTATGGCGGCGTCGAGACGTTGACGTCCTATGGCATCGACGCGCGCGACGGCGGAGGACGCCCCGCCATGCTGGCCAGGTCGCTCGAGGCGCAGATGCCGCGGTCTCACCTTGAGTGGTTGCGGCAGCTGCCGATCAGCCTCGAGACCCCCGGCTTCTTCTTTGCCCATGCCGGCGTTCGCCCGGGACGGACGTTGGCCGAGCAGCTGGACGGTGACCTGATGTGGATACGCGAGCCGTTCCTTGGGGGCGCCACAGGCACCGGCAAGATCGTCGTGCACGGGCATACTCCCGAAGCTGAGCCCATGCGCCTGCCGTGGCGCATCGGTATCGATACCGGCGCTTTCGCAACCGGGCGGCTGACATCTGCCCGCATCGACAAGGGTGGCGAGATCAGCTTCCTCTCCACTGTGCCAAACATCCCCATGACCGCCCCCCCGGCGTTCAGATCTGACTGAGGACTTCGCGAGTTCATGGAAGACGCCGATTTCGATCTCCGCCGATTGCTCGGGCTGCTGCAGCGGCAGCTGCGCCTGATTCTCATCGTCCTGGCGCTGGGTGTCGGCATCACTGCCCTCGTCGTGTTTTCGCTGACGCCGGTCTATCAGGCCTCAGCCCTGGTCGAAGTGACGTCGCGCGACCGCAATTTGCTCGACCCGAGCGGCGACTTCGACATCGGCGCCAGCGACATGGCTCGCGTTGCGAGCGAGCTCGAAATCATGCGCTCCGATGCAATGATGCTGCGTGTCATCGACAAGGAGGCGCTCACGTCAGACGCCGAGTTCGGGCCGAGGCTCGGAACCATCGATCGGCTATTGTCCTTCCTGCAGATCCGCCAGCCGACGCTGCCGAGCGGTGAGGCGGCGTTGCGCCGCGTGCTGCAGAACCTGAAGCGCGCTGCCGGCGTGAGCCAGGTCGGGCTGTCGACGATCGTTTCGATGTCGATCCGCTCCACCGACCGCAACCGGGCCGCCGAGATCGCCAATGCCTGGGCCCAGGCCTATATCAATGCGCAGGTCACCGCCAAGATCGACAGCACGCTCAATGCCCGCAACGTCCTGCAGGCGCGCCTGGGGCAGACACGCGCTTCGATGGTGGCTGCCGAGCAGTCGCTGGATACCTATATCGACGACAACGTGGATCGCATCGTCGGGGAAACCGGCCGGTCGGATGTCGCCGATCTCAGTGGCAATCTGCACAGTCTGATCGCCGCGCGCTCGGTACTTTCAACCAAGTTCAACCAGGCGGAAGCGAGCCTCCGCGACAAGAACTGGGAGCTCCTCACCAACACGCTGCAGTCGGATGCATTGCGCGAACTGCAACGGCAGCGCAGCGCTGCGGTGGAATCGCTCGCCAAGGCGGCAGCGGGGCCGACAGTAGACTTGCGGGCTGAACTTGCCAATATCGAAGAGCGTCTGGGGCGTGTCGCCGACGGGGAGGTGGCGGACTTGCGCCGCGCGGTCACCGACAACCAGTCCAAGGAAACCGATCTGCGTCAGCGGCTGCGCACGGCAGTGCTCTCTAGCTCTCTGCCGGCCGACATGCTGGGCGAGATCTTCGAGATGCAGCAGAGCGCCGAGCTTGGTCGCCAGCAGTATCAGACTCTGTTGTCGCGCACCCAGGACCTCGACGCCCAGGCAACCCTGCAGATCGCTGACAGCCGGATCATTTCCCCGGCGCTTGCGCCAGAACAGGCGGCTTTCCCAAGTACAATGCTCTCTCTGGTGGGAGCGATGATCGGCTCCCTTGCGTTCGGGGTGGGTTTGGCTTTCTTGCGTGAGAACCTGGTTGGCGGGCTGCAGACCGAAGACCAGACCGAGGCTGTCCTCAAGATTCCGGTTGCCACGGCCACCCCACGGCTGAGCGGATCAGCAGGACAGGGTCCACTCGCAGAACTCATGCTGACGTCGCCATTGTCGCAGCTACCCGAAGCCATCAGGCGCATCCGCGCCACGGTCGACCAGCGGCTGCGGCGGTTTGGAACCCAGTCGGCGGGACAAAACGATGCAATAGTCGTGATGGTTACCTCGGCCACCGCCAGCGAGGGCAAGAGCACAATTGCCCTGGCGCTGGCGCGCGCCTACGGCGCCGCCCACAAGAGCGTCTGCCTGATCGACTGTGATCTGCGACGTCCCAGCATCGAGGCGATGGCCGGTCTGCCTTCGTCGGATCGCCTCATCAAGTACCTTGATGAGGATGAACCGGCGATCGGCGCCGCGGAGCTTGTCGTCCGTGACAAGCAGCCGGGGGTCTACGTGATCGGAGCCGGCGAGCGCGCCGACATGCCGACCGACTACTTGATCGGCGGGCCCAACTTCGCCCGCCTCCTGACGCAGGCACGCGCGCGATTCGACGTTGTTATCCTCGATACTCCGCCTGTTGGCCCGGTGACCGACGGCCTCTATCTGGCCGGCTACGCTGATCTCATCCTGTTCGTCGTCATGTCCGGTCGTACCTCGCAAACTGAGGCGCGTTTGGCGCTTGCCCAACTTCGCACGGCGTACCCCGAAGACCGTCCCATCCTGGCTGTGCTGAACGCACAGCAACGTGCCAGTGCCCGCTACAAGAGCAGCTATGGGTACTCGTATTACTCGGAGCCCTGACGCCATGGCGGACGAAGCGATCGGGCCTCGACCAGCCAGTCGCGCGGCGGCTAGTTCTCGGACGAAACACGCAGAGTGGGCCATCTGGGCCCTTATCCTGCTTGTTGCGCTGGGCCCGTTTCTGCTCGACGCTGGCAGTGCCGATGGATCATGGCTTCGTCTGGCGCTTTACCCCGCCTTGCTGGTTTATGTTGCCGTCACACAGGGGGCGCTGTCGGAGCCTCGCCAGCTGATTGTGCTGCCAATAGGGTTGGGGCTGCTGCTGGCCTTGTGCCTTGCCAGCGCGTTGTGGGCGATCGACCCGTCTACGACCCTCAGGCGTTTCGGCCTGCTCGCCATTGTGGCGGTTATCATCTTTATGGTTGTGGAGGGGGCCGGAACGTCCAGGACGCTGGTGGCCCTGCGCTACAGCCTCGCGGTCATTCTTGTACTCAATTATCTCACCGTTGCCGCAAGTCCGCTTGGCGTGCACGGCCTGGCCGGGCCTGAGCCGGCGTTGGTCGGAAACTGGCGGGGTCTCATGACGCACAAGAACAGCGCAGCGATCGGTTGCGCTTTCACGATACTGATCTGGCTCTTCACAGCGAAGGGCGGTTGGTTGCGCTGGACCGTCATCCTGGGCGCCGCATACTTCCTGCTTCGGACGCAGTCGAAGACATCACTGGGAGCACTTGCGATTGCTCTGTTGTTCGGGCTTGCGTTCAAGCTGCTGCCGAGGCGGGCATGGCCTATTGCGATCGCTGCCGCTACCGTTCTCGTCGCACTTGTCGTTGTGGTTGGACAAGACCATCTCGGCGAGATCTCCCAGTATCTCAGCCAGCCTGACGCCCTGACGGGCCGCGGCGACATCTGGCGGATAATGCTCTCGTACGCGAGCACCAATCCTCTGCTGGGAGCCGGTTACGCCTCTTTCTGGGATATCGGGCCGGCAAGTCCGGTCTTTGCCTATACTCGCGACAGCTGGGTAACCACGATCGCGCACGGGCACAACGGATACCTGGACATGCTGGTCCAGATTGGGGTCCCCGGGCTCATTCTCGGCGTTTTCGTGCTCATTATCGCTCCGGCCTGGAGACTGCTGGTGGCGGATCGTCGCGCCCTTTGCAGCGGGCCCTTTCTTGCCGCGGGCCTGGCCTTTTACGCCGTTCGAGACGTCACCGAAACGTCCTTCCTGACGGGTGACAAGTTGAGCTGGGTGTTGATCCTGTTCATCCTGGCGCTGATTGGGGCCAATACAAGGCGCCGGACGAGCACAATTGCGGCGTGCCAGCGAGCCGACGAACGCCGGGCCCCTCGCTAGCAAAGCAGGCCGACGCTCCGGGAACGAGTTGCGTCAGGCGGTCATCGCCCCGTCGGCAATACTCGGAGATCCGACAGCAGGTTCTCCACTATGGTGTTCCAGTTGAGTGCACCAGCCGCGGCAGCTTCGGCGCCGGCGCGTAATGCTGCTGCCCTCGCCGGGGCGTCGGCCAGCGTCAGCATGGCTTGTGCCAGCGCCTCCGGAGCGTTGGGCTCAATCAGGATGCCATTGAGGCCATCGACGACTGCGTCGCTCAAGCCGCCGACTCGCGAGGCGATCACGGTTCGACCATTGGCAAATGCCGCAGCCACAACACCGCTTTGCGTCGCGTCCTTGTAGGGTACCAGCACCGCCTCTGAGCGCTGCATCAGTTCGATGGTTTCGTCCCTGCTCAGGTACTTGTCGATGATCTCGGCGCCGCTGGCGGAGAGGCGCGGCCCCAACCGCTGCAACTCCGGACCACTCCCAGCCACTATTACGCGCAATAAACGGCCTCTGGAGCGCAACAGCTCAAGTGACGAGGCGAGGACATCGAGACCCTTGTACGCTTCCATCCGGCCGAAGAACAGGAACTGCCCAGGCGATGGCGCCAGGCGTTGCGCGGATGACGGTCCAAGGATTGTCCCGTGCACGCTGGTGAGCAGCTGCTGTGACGCTGGCCGTCCCATCGAGTCGTAAAGCGCGCTGCAGAAGGCCCCATGGAGCACGGCAACGTCGGCCCGTTGTCGAACCGCGTTTCTCAGAGGCCACGTCTTGGCGGCGATCGGGCTGTCGTTTCCTGAATGCGGCTTTGGGTCGTGTACCGTCAGCACCGTCCTTGTTCGCCCCTTGAGCAACATTGTAAGCACGGCATTGACGGCGGCCGCTCGCCGTCCCGTCGCCTCCTGAAAATGGACGAAGTCCGGGCGTAGCCGCACGACCTCGCGCAAGACCCTCAGTATCGTGCCCGGCGTGCCATACTCGACCAGTCGAAGCTGCACCCGGCCATTGATCGCCCCCGCTTCGCCGACTTCGGACTGGAAGAGCACCCGATTACAGAACAGCGTCACCGGCATGCGCTCAGCCAAGGCGTTCGCATAGTTCCAGCAGTATTCTGGAAATGCCGGAGCAAGCAGAACCGCAGAACCCATCATGTCCTCCAGCGCCGGGTCAGGGCGGTCGTCAGCCGTGTCCGCTGCTCGCTGTTTGCGAACAGCAGAAAAGCCGCTCCCGCGCAAAGCACGGTGAAGATGCAGCACTCGAGCACGAGCAGCGGAAGCGACCGCTCAATCGTGCTCGCCACGGCTCGTACGCCGTAGCCTATCGAAAGAAACACCAGCAGCGGCAGCAGGTTGGCGAACTGCAATGGCAGACCGCCAAGGACCTCACGGACAGCCAGGCAGCGGGCAAAGTTCGTGATCCCAAAGCCGACCGCCACAGCCAGGGCCGCGCCGGCTGCGCCGAACACGGTGGTTAGGTAGATGAGCAGCAACACCGTCACGACAACCGATCCGCCCAGGATCAGCGTCTCGGTCCGATGTCGCCCGGTCATCGAAAGCGCGTAGCCGAGTGGAGACAGCACTCCACTGACAAACCAGCCCACTGCAAGGAGGACGGAAAGTGTTGAGGTGAACTGAAACTCGGGACCGAACAGCAGGTCCAGCTGCGTTCCGAAAACTGCAACGCCCGCTGCCAGGTACCCGGCAACCAAAGCCGCGAGCCTCACATAGCGCCGAAGCACGTCGCGGATGGCTCCGACATCGCCCGCCGCATACATCGTGGCGATTTCTGCTCCAAGCGTCTGGCTCATCGCTGTTGGATAGATCTGGATGACTTGCGCGATGCTGCTCAACGCGGCGTATTCGCCGGCAGCTTTCACGGACACCAGGTTTCCGACCACCAGCACGTCAAGAAAGCGCATAACTCCGTAGAGCAGCAAGCTGAAGGCCATCCACACTGCTTCGCGCAGAATTGTGGTGGCGCGGCGCCAGGCATCCTTTAGCGCAGTCGCGTCAAGACGCAGCCGCTGCATAGGGAATCGGCCCATACCCTCCAGCACCAGCACGTTGAGCGCCAGCGCCGCAACACCGGCCCATGCCACTCCGGGCAGACCGAGGCCGAGCGCGATGGCGACGATCGTCAGCAGCAATCGCAACGCCGGCTGACCATAATTCGTGATCACTGCGTAGCGAACGTGCAGTTCCGTTGCACGGTGCACCGCACTGCTCAGTTGCAGGTCCGCGGCAAATATCCCCCCGATCAACGTCACCACGAGCAGCATGGAGAATGCTGGAAACACAAACACCTGCGACTCCAGCAACGGCCCGATCCATAGAAACGTGACGGCTACTGCCAGAAGATTCAGCCCGACCACAACGACACGGCAGAGCGCGTAGACCAGTTCGAATTCCTGGCTGCGTCCCCCGAGCAGCCTGACATGCTTGAGCAGGGCAAGATCGAGTCCCAGCGGGGTCAGGAAAAGCAGCGCCAGGGACAGGTTCTTCAGAATCGAATGAACGCCAAAAGCCTCTGGCCCCAACGATCTGGCGATAACCACTCCAAGCAGGAACACGGCGGCCTGCTGCCAGAACAAGCCGAGCGAGATGATCAGCGAACCGCGACCGAGGTTGCTCATCGCTCGTCAATACAATCAATGCGTTGCCACGATGAGGATGCGCTGCCCTGTTCGCCAGCAGATCCGTTGTGCGCAGCGCGCTCGGCTTCGATATCGATCACGCCCCAATCCTCGGTCGGCTGAGGACCTGCTCGTAGATGGCAAGCAGCTTTTCCATGTAGGCGTCCATCGTGAACTTCTGATCGTAGAGAGCTCGTCCCTGGACACTGAGTTCTGTTGCCACTCCCGGCTCAGTCTTGAGCTTCAGCATTGCCGCCGCCAGCGCCTCAACATCGCCAGGGGGGACGAGGATGCAGTTCCGACCGGAGGTCATTATTTCGGGGATCGCCCCTACTGGAGTAGCGATCACCGGCAACCCTGTACTGATTGCCTCGAGAATAACCATGGGCACCAACTCGAAATGCGATGGCAACACCAACGCGTCGGCCTCGCGGATCACCTTCTCAACGCCTGGCCGATCGAGCCAGCCGGTGAAGACACAGCGCGGTGCGATGCCCAACTGGGTGGCCTCGGCGGCATAACGGGATACGGCTCCCCCGCCGGCCAACGTGGCTGTTACGTCGTGACCTTTATCGATCAGTAGTTTTAACCCCTGCAGAAACTCCGATACCCCCTTTCTCGGCGCCAGGTTTGCCACAAGGGCGTAGCGCATCGGTGACGGATCTCGACGTGGCTCATATGAATACCCCAGGTCGTTTGTGGCGTTGTGCAGTACCGCCACGCGATCGGGCGCCGCCCCGATCGTCTCCACCAGGAACTCACGCATGCTTTCGCTGAGAACCATGTTCAGATCTGCCGCGAGCACCGTAGCTGCAATCCACCGGCGCATGCGAGGCGACGACGTCGGAAAAAGGCTGGAGAATTCTCCACCGTGATGGTGAAGAACGGTGTGCATGCCGAGTGCCTTGCCCAGGCGCAGTATGACTCCCTTGCGGATGAAGCTGCTGCGCTCCGAAACCTGGACGTGCATCAGGTTCGCCCCGCCGAGACGCAGTCCAACGGCCCGCATGGCCGCGACCAGCAGGAAGGCGGGGGATAGGCCAGCGTGCCCAGATCCCCGCGTATCAAGCACCTCTACCGGCACTTCGGCACGGTTTGCACGCAACCAACTCTGGATCCCCCGGCTGACCGATCCCATGCCGCCTCCGCCGGCAACCCCGCCCGGGGAAGCAATCACCAGTCCTCTTATGCGTGAAGCGTTGTTGGTCATCGTTGGCTTAGCAAACAGGGGATGAAGTATGCGCCATGGTGAATCTACCCGGCCGACGGCAATAAGGGGCGCCACCTTCGCTCGCCGGCTCGTCGGCAGCAACGCCGCACGCGACGCGCGGCGTCGATCGAACCCGATCTGACATCGGATGTCTGCGTGTTCCCCTCACTTCGGTGGCCGTCCGTCGGTCAGGTCTTGTCCGCTGACCAGCAAGAACAGCAGTTTCGGCGCGCCAAGGATGTATCGCCGCCACAAGCGGCCTGGCTCATTGACCAGTCGGAAGAGCCATTCAATGCGCAGCCGGCGCATGATCTCGGGCGCGCGCTTCTGGCGGCCGATCAGGAAGTCGACCGCCGCCCCGGCACAGATCGCAGCGCCGGAAGATCGCTTCTGTTTGAGCGCCAGGGCGAATTGTTCCTGCTTGGGAGCGCCAAGACCGATGATGAGGATGTCCCAGTCTGCTGTGGCTGCCTGTTCGGTCGCCGCGTGAAACTCCGGGGACCCGATGTCCATGTGCGAGGGCGACGCCACGAACCTCAGGGGGCGGGCAGGGTGGCGCTGCCGCAGAATGTCAAATCCTTCGCGTCCGATACCGATAACGCCGATCGTCACATGGGCGAACGCAGGGTCCTCCACCAGGTCCTTGACGAGATCAGCCCCCGGGTAGGTGAACAAGCGGATGGACCGCACGCGGGCCAGCAACTCCAGTACCCTGCTGTCGCAGACAACGATGTCCGCGCCGTCATAGCCATCGCGCAACTGCCGGCCGCGGATCGAGTCCTCGCGCAGGATGTTCACGTGATCGACATTGGGCGTGACGACGAAACGAAAGCGATCGCTGCTGTCGAGCAGCACGCGTCTCAGATCGTCCTGTGTGCCCTCGAAGAAGTCGATGCCCATATACTTCAATTGCGTTTCTGCCCTCGAGGTCCGAGACAGTGTTGCGCGCAAGTCGCGCCACCTGCCATCGAGTTGGAAACGAACAAACCGCCGTCAACGTGGATGACATCGCCCTGCTGGAGGGCTTGGTCGTATCTAGCATCGTCTCGTGCGGGGAGAGACTCTGACCACGCATCATAGGATGACATGAGCGCAGTCTAGCTCCCGGATTTTTTCAATGGCAACCATCCCCTTGCTTTTGGTTACCTTTTGACTATTCGCCCGGTCGTTACGGCTGCCTTCGCGGCGACTAAAAGCCCCGGCTGACAACGACGTTACGCCTCGCGTTGCACCAAGCGGTCGGGCGGTCAAAAGTCCCCTGCCGGCGCGACCAGAACGCTGATTTTTCTGTCCTCTACCACCGCTCACGCTAAGCTCCTTGCCTACGAGCGAGTGAGTCCCGATGAGCATTTCCTACGACGCCATCCTTGCCGACATGGTCACTGTTGCACGCGAGGCAGGAGCCCTGACGCTGGGCTATTTCAAGCGCTTCCGCGACATCGAGATCGGCATCAAGGGACCGGCGGATTTCGTCTCCGACGCCGACAAGGAATCCGAGCTGCTGATCCGCAAGTTGCTGTTCGAGCGCTATCCGGACTGGAGCTTTACCGGCGAGGAGTTCCCGCCCGTCGACAAGGCCGACCAGGAGTATCGCTGGCTGGTCGACCCGATCGACGGCACCACCAATTTCATCAACGGCATGCACTACACCATCTCGATCGCGCTCCGCCGGGGCAGCGAGACGGTGATCGGGGTGCTCTACAATCCGCCCGCCGACGAGATGTTCACCGCCATTGCGGGAGAGGGCAGCTTCCTCAACGGCGAGCGGCTCGAGGTCTCCGAGCAGACCGATATCGGGCTGATGAACATCGGCACCGGGCTGCCCACACCGGGCCTCTCGCTTTATCCCGGCGCCTATGAGCGCCTCGATGCCATCCGGGCCCCGGTTGGGGCTGTCCGCATCGTTGGCAGCGCTGCCAATTCCTGTGCCTATGTCGCGATGGGCCGGCTCACCGGCTACTACGAAGAGACCGGCTTCACCGACACAGCCGCGGGCATCCTGTTCGTCCAGGAGGCCGGCGGCATCGTCACCGACTGGTGGGGCAGGGGGCCGGAGTACTACGAGCAGACCGGCGCCATGATCGTCGCCAACAAGGCGACGCATGCGTATCTGATCGACAAGCTGAAGGATGTGCCGAAGAAGGAAGCGAAGCATCCGAAGGGGGTGTGAGGTTGAGTCTCACTGTGAGAGACGGCCCCCTCCCATCCTCCCCCATGAAGGGGGAGGTGCCCCGCCGGTGCACATGGCGCGATCCAGCCACCCACTCGACTCTTCACCTCCCCCTTCATGGGGGAGGCCGGGAGGGGGTCGTCTGCTTCAGTCAGCAGCCAGCGCCGCCGCCACCCCGTCCGGGTCGTCCGTCGTGATCTGATCCACCTTCAGCTCGAGCAGGCGGCGCACCACCGCCATCCCCTCATCGTCAGCCCGTCGCACCGTATAGGCATCGATCCGCCGCCCATGTGCATGGAATGCGCCGATGAGGTCGTACCCATCGCGGTCGGCTTCCAGCACCAGGCGATACTCGAGATAGTCGAGCTCCGATTTCGGCGAAGCTGCCACGGCGTCGGCAACGAACGTCGCGTAGTCGCGCGTCGCCATCAGTCGCTCCATCGCGCCCTTGTGGCAGGGGTCGTAGCCGATCCTCAGCCCTGGCGTGCTGTCGGTCAGCATCCGAACCGACTCCGCGTCGCCCGACGACAGGATGAAGTGCCGTGCCACCGGCTTGAGCGCTGCGGCGAAGCTGGCGATCACCCGCGGGTTGAGCGCCGCCGCATCTTCCTTGCAGTCGAGCTGCAATAACCCTTCCGGATGCGCGCCGTCGCGCACGATCAGCGCCGCGAGGTCCTCGAGCAGCATCACCTTGTCATCGATCGGCTGCCCGTCATTGTTCCTGAGATGCAAGCCGCGCAGCGTTTCCGCTGAGGTCTGCCGCACCAGTCCGCTGCCGGTCGTCTCGCGCTCCAGCGACAGGTTGTGCAGCACCGCCATGCCGTCATCGGCATGGATCACCAGGTCCACCTCGACGCTGGCGCCGAGCTGCATGCCCTCAATGATCCGCCGCCCGGTGAACACCGGATCGGAGCCTCTGCGACGTCCACGATGCCACTTGAAGAACGTGCGATGACCCGCGCGGGTCACCGAAATCGCGTCGGCCATGGTCTTAGTTGCTCCGGTGGATTGCCGCGTTGTCGCGATAGGCCGCAAACGCTCTCGGCTTCAGATCGATCGGTTGGCCATGCGACCAGTCGCGCGCCTCGCTGGTCATCGACTTGAGACGTGTGCCATCGGGCAACTCGATATCGACGATGGCATGGGTGCCGTAATCGGTGACGCGGTGGATTTTGGCCATGCCGCCGCCATTGGCCGAGACGATCTCGAGCGCCTCCGGCCGCACCGCCAGCGTCGCCGCGCCGTCGCCCACCGGCAGCGGCACGGTGAAACCCGAGTGCGTGAACGTGCCATTGGCCACTGCGCCATCGACCAGGTTCATCGTGCCGATGAAACCCGCAACGAACGGCGTCGCCGGTTCGCGATAGACCACGTCCGGTCGTGCCGCCTGCTCGGTCCGTCCATCACGCATCACCACGATCCGATCGGCCAGCGCCAGCGCTTCATCCTGCCCGTGCGTCACGAACAGCGTGGTGATCTTCAGCCGCTGCTGGATGTCCCGAACTTCTTCGCGAAGTCGTTCGCGCAAGTGTTGGTCGAGACTCGCGAAAGGTTCGTCGAGCAGCAGGATTTTCGGCTCCAGCACCAGCGAGCGCGCCAGCGCCACGCGCTGCTGCTGGCCGCCCGAAAGCTGCGTCGTCGCGCGGTGGCCGAAACCGCCGAGCCCCACCAGTTCCAGCACCGCTTCGACCCTGCGCTTGATCTCGGCCTCCGGCAGCCGCCTGAGCTTCAGTCCGAAGGCCAGGTTCTTGAACACGTTCATGTGCGTCCACAGCGCGTGGCTCTGGAATACCATGCCGGTCGGCCGCTTCTCGGGCGTCACGCGCGTCACGTCCTCACCGTCAATCGCCACATGCCCCGACGTCGGCGTCTCGAAGCCGCCGATCATCCGCAGCAGTGTCGATTTGCCGGAACCGGAGGGGCCGAGCAGGCACACCAGTTCGCCGTCGCCGACGGTCAGGCTGAAGCTGTCCACCGCCTTGGTGGCGCCGAAAGCCTTGGTCACATCTCTGATTTCGAGCACGGACATGCGTGGATTCCTTAACCGCCAAAGCCCTTGGCAAAGCTGCCCGAACTGATGACGCGGCGCGCGAACAGCAGCGCGATGAAGCTCGGCACCCAGAGCAGTACGGAAAGCACCGCGCCATACTGGATCACCGGCTGGTTGTTGATGAAGCTGATCATCAGCACCGGCAGGGTGCGGATCTGCGGTGCGCCGATGAGCCAGGCGCCCTCGGTTTCATAGAACGTGCCGACAAAGCTCAGCAGCACCGCCGCCGCAATGGTTGGTCCGGCCTGGGGCAGGGTGATCGACCAGAACACCCGGAACGGCCCGGCGCCGACGTCACGCGCCGCTTCTTCCATCCGCCGGTCAACCGCCTGGAACGCCGCCACGGGGATCCAGATCATGAACAGGAGCGTGCCCACCAGCTGGATCAGCACCACCCCCCAGAACGTGCCGATCAGGTTGAGCTGCAGGAAGATGCCGGCAATAGCGACGAGCAGGCCGAACTTGGGGAAGGCGTGCCCGGCGAGGAACGAGAAGAACAGGATGCTGCGCCCCGGAAAATCCATCCGCGCGAAAGCGTAGGCGGCCGGCAGGCAGATGATCGCCGAAAGCAGCGTCACCATGGTTGCGAGGCTGAGGCTCATGGTGATCGAGCTCCACACATCGGCTCGCGCCAGCGTCTGCTGCCAGAACTTCAGCCCGAACTCCTGCGGGATCACCGAGGGGTAGCGCCACACATTGGTGAAGGCCCAGGTCCCCACCACCAGCAGCGGGAAGACGATGACGATGGTCAGCGCCACGGCAAACAGGATGCCGGTCCAGTCGATGCGCTTTTCTACGAGGGTGTGCGCCATCTCACGGATTCCGGTTTTTGGCGACGGAGCGGACGTAGAACAGCCCGAACACGATGCAGAAGCAGAAGGCGATCACCGCCTGGGTGATGGCGTTGGTCGGATCGTTCAGGTCGCGGAAGGTGCGCTGCATGAACGGCCCCATCATTTCCGGCGCCGCAGGCCCCAGTACATAGGGCAGGGTGAAAGCCGAGAAGATCCCCAAGACGGTAAAGCTCACCGCCACCAGGATGGAATTTGAGATGCGCGGCAGGATGATGTGCCACAGCACCGCCAGCCGCCCGGCGCCGACATCGCGCGCTGCCTCGATCGACTGGTTGGAAACGTTGCCCAGTCCCGAGAGCAGGATCAGTACCGTCAGCGGAATATTGTCCCACACCAGCCCGATCACCGGCCCCCACGGCGTCAGGTAGGGCGAGCGGATATGCGGCAGCCCGACCGAGTTGAGCAGCAGGTCCACCGTGCCGTTCGGCCCCAGCACGCGGATGATCGCGTAGCTCAGGATGATCGAGGGCACGAACATCGGAAAGATCGCGAGGCCCTGCACGTAGGCCGCGAGCCGCCCCTTGGCGAAGCGCAGGTAGAGCGCGATCGGCAGGCAGATCAGCACCAGGAGCAGGGCGCAGATGCCCGTCGTCCACAGCGTCACGCTGAGGTTGTTGAGGCTGTACTGATCGGTGAAGAAGAACTTGTAGGTCTCGAGCGAAAAGCTCCTGCCCGTCCCACCATCATTGGGCAGCCAGATGGTCCGTCCGATGGCCGAAATGATCGGCCAGATGATCATCCAGACGACCAGGAATACCGGAATGGCGACCAGCAGGAGGCCCGTGAGCCCCCTGCGAGTCTTGGTTCCGACGATGTCGCTCGTGGCCGAAAGGCTCACGCGTTGCGGTCCACGTTGGGCGCAACGTTGCGATACCAGCCATCATTGATGGCCTTTTCCCAGTCACCACCCGGGAACGCCGGAATGGTGGTCGGGATCACGTCCTTGTACTTCTCGCGCAGGTCCTGGCTGACATAGTCCCAGGCAACGCCCGGGAAGCCGCCGAGTTCGCTCAACACGGCCGACTGCACTTCCTCGGTGAGGATGAAGTCGGCGAGCTTCAGCGCTGCGTCCTTGTTGACGCCATTCGAGAGCACGACCGAGCGCGAGAAGCCGCCCGGCAGCGCCAGGTCCTGCAACTGCACGAGGCCGGTGGTCTCGGGCAGCACGCCGGTGTTGATCGCCTGGATCGCCTGGTCCGACCAGGCCGGGATCATGGTGACCGCCGACTGGCCCAGCAGCTGGATCGACTGGGTGTTGCCCGAGGTGTAGGCGCCGTTGTCGAACAGCGAGCCCGACAAGTCCTTGAGAATGTCCCAGGCCGGGTTCAGCGCTGCGTCGCCGGCTTCCTGCGTGTAGTTGTCGATCTTGAACTTGCCGAGGTCCTTGCCGTTCGCCTCGAGGATGGCGCGGCGGACGAAGTTGCCACCCGAACCGCCCTTGTCGGGACGGTTGTAGATGAACTGGCCGGGGTTGGCCTTGATCCAGGTGACGAGGTCGGCAAAGCTCTTGGGCGCATTGGCCGGATCGAGCTTGGTCGTGTCATAGGCGAGCAGCACCTGCGAACCGCGATACGGCACCGAGTAGTCGCCGTCGAAGGCCAGCGGGTTGATCTTGGAATAGTTTGAGAGCCCGGCTTCCTTGATGTTCACATAGAGCCCGGCGTCGGCCGCCCCGGCCGGCAGGCGCCAGTCGGCGGATTCGAAATAGTCGGCCTGCGGGTCGGTCTTGGTCTGCATCGCGGCCAGCGCGCGTTCGCCGATCGCGGTCTGCCCGGCTGCGTCGCCGGCATCCACGAGGTTCAGGGTGACGCCCGGGTTGGCAGCCTCGAACTTCGGCTTCACCACGTTGGTCCAGAAGTCGAGAATGTTCTGGTCCGACGAGGTGTACCAGTCGATCTTGCCGGTTTCGGCGAAGGCCATCCGCGGCAGCAGCACCATACCGGCGGCTGCGCCGCCGACCGAAAGCATAAACGCACGACGTTTCATCGTTGTCTCTCCCAGGTTCGCCTGCGGGCCATCCCGCGGCAGGTCAATCTGACGCCGACCGTAGGGACCAGACTAATCTCGGTGGGCCCGCTGGCAAGCGAAAAATGGAACGGAAATTCCATTGTGACAGCGCGCGCCTGATTTATTCCGCGCGCGTGGTCTAGCCGCTTAAACCGCACTCCCATGACATCAGGATGACAGTGGGAGAGCCCCGGTTTTCGGGGCTTTCAGGGCGTTGATGACGTCAGTTTTGCGACAAGAAGTGACGGCCGACTTCCGCGAACAACTCGAGGTCTTTGAGAGAGTCCGTCAGCAACGTCTTGGGCTTTTCCCCAGTTGTCACCGCATGGTGGAAGGCGCCGAGCTCCACGCGGAAAGCATCCTCGTAAAACGGCCCGATGATCTCGGTGCCGGTGGAGTGCAGATCCGAGGTGGTGATCTCCAGCCGGGTGGGCAGGTTCCGCACATAGGGGGTGTCGTAGTTGATCTTGAAATGCTGGTTCAGCGTCAGCACTTCGATGCCGGCGTCGAACCGCGCCACGTCATGGATCACCGCCTCGTAGAGTGCGGTGAACGTCCCGTAGTCGAACATCACCAGCACGTTCTCGCCGCGATGCTGCCGCGCCGCCGCAACCGAATTCGGTGCCCCGAAAAGTTCGCGCATCGCTGAAAAGCTGTGCGACGAGAGCCCGGTCAGCACCTGATAGGCCCGCAGCTGATCCGGCCGCGCCTCGCCCATCACTGATTTCAGCAGCGCCTGCGTCTGCGTCCGGCCGTCGGCAATCGCCTCCATCGGCACGTCGGTGGGCCGGAAGATGTTGCGCGACTGGTCGACGAAGAACTGGCTCTCGCGGATCAGGTCACGGATCCGCACGTGCCGGATTTCCTCCCGCGGCGGCAGCCGTTCCTTGAGGGCGGTGAACGCTGGCGCAAAGCGTCGCATATAGCCGACGAACACTGTCTTGGTGTTGGTCTTGTCGAGCTCCAGCAACGGCTTCAGTTCCGCCGCGGTCAGCGCCGCCGGCTTCTCGATGAACACATGCTTGCCGGCGCGTATGGATTTTTCCAAGAGCGGCGCATGGAGGAAATCCGGCGTCAGGATGAACACCGCGTCGATTGCGGGATCGGCGATCAGCGCCTCGGCCGTTGCATGCCGGGTCTTCACTCCATAGCGCTCCGCCACGTGAGCGACGAGGCTGGGGGAGACATCGGTCACCGCCGCGATCTCGAAGCGCTGGTCGTCCGCCAGCAGCGGCAGGTGCATCAGCTGCGCGACTTCGCCGAGGCCGATCAGGCCGACTCTGAGCTTTGCCATCACGCGATCGCCTGCATGTAGACGTAGTTGCGCTTGGCCAGCTGCAGCGGCGTCTCAGCTGCATTCTCGGCCACGTCCTGTTCGACGACGATCGGGCCATCGAAGCCTTTCCGGTCGAGGAAGCGCATCACCGCCTGGATGTCGACGGCGCCGTCGGGCAGGGGGGCCATCACTCCGGCGCCATAGGACACGGCCACCGAGAGCTTGCCGTCGAGCACGCGCTGCCGCACCGTCGCATCGACGTTCTTCAGATGCATGTAGGCGATCCGGCCCCACACCTTTTCCATGTAGGCCAGCGGGTCCTGGCCCCAGAAGGCATGGTGTCCGGTGTCGAAGCAGAGGTCGATTTCGGTCTCCTCGAGCAGCCGGTCGATCTGCCGTTCGAACTCCACTGCTGTGCCGATATGCGGGTGGAAGCTCGCCTTCAGTCCGAACTCGCCCTCGATCACTGCCTGTGCCTCGCGCACCGTGGCGGTAAGCCCGTTCCAGCCCTCGCGATCGAGCACGCCTTCCTGCCCCTCGGGGTACCAGTTGCTTTCATCCATGATGACGAGGTGTTTCGCGCCCAGGTCCTTCAGCAGCGGGGCCAACTCGCGCAGCGTCGCCAGCAGCACCGGTGCGGAAGCACGGTCGCCGAAGGTGTGCACATGCGTCGCGCCGATCAGCGTCAGCCCGCGCTTGTCGAGCTCCGGCCCCAGCACTGCCTTGTCCTTGGGCAGGAACCCGAACGGCCCGAGCTCGGTGCCGCGATAGCCCGAGGCCGCCACCTGATCGAGATATTCCTGCCAGCTGTAGGCGTTGCCGGTGGGATAGTTGATGCCCCAGGAACACGGGGCATTGCCGATAAACATGAGCTAGTCCTGATCGATGTAGATTGGGTTGGAAATGGCGCGCCGGATCGGCTCGTCCGTGAGGTGCGAGCCCTTGAGCTGCCACGGCAGCTCGCCGCGCTCGCTCGCCGCCTTGGTGAACTCTTCGATCAGCCAAGGCCTGCTGGCTTTGGCGATGATCTCGGCGCGCACGAACTTTTCGGCGCCGTCGAGCAGCGCCAGCTCGCCCCGCCAGTCGCCGCTGGTGATCTCCTGCTCGGTGATCGTGCCGCGCGCGTCGATCCACTGCAGCACGTCGCCGCGCGCGCCGCGGACGATCGCCTCGCAGTGGAGCGGCGCCGTCACCGCCGCGCCCATCGGCTGGCCATTGACGGTGATCTCGAGATGCGGCCCCTTCGGCCCTTCGGTGACATAGCCACGCCCGGCCTGCATTGCCGCAAGCACTGCGTCTTCGCTGAGCTCCGGCAACCACAGCACCGTGGTCGGCCGTGCCAGCGCCAGCGGCCCCTCCGGCTGGAGCTTCGCCGGCTGATGGAAGTCGCTACCGCCGATGGCCGAAATCCGCAGGCCCGACGCCAGCCGCTCCTGCCAGCGCGCCAGCGACACCCAGTTCCACGCCATCCAGGTTGATTGCCAGACCTCCTGGCAGTCGGCGGCGGGGAACTCATAATCCCAGGGGATGGTCGGCTTGTCGTGGTTGATCGATAAGAGCCCGCCCTTGCGGTGCACCATGTCGGCCAGCACATGCGCGTCCGACGGCCTGGTCATGCGGAAGTCGATCCACTCATCGACCCCATAGACATTGGCGTGCCCGACGGCGGTGGTCACCTCCATGCCGCGCACGAACACCAGGTCGGGCGATGACGCCGGATGGAAGTAGCGTCGCTGCGTAATGGTGTTGTGATCGGCGATGGCGAGGAAATCGAGCCCGGCCTGCAGCGCCGCCTTGTGCAGCGTTTCGGGCGACCCAGCCGCATCGGAGTGAAAGGTGTGGCAATGGAGATCACCCCGATACCACCCGTCGCCGGCGCGCACCGGAAACGTCCGCTCCGGCTGCGGATTGGTCGGGCGCTCGGCGCTGTCGAGCTCGACGGTGACGGTCACCTCGGCGCCATCAGCGGGCACCTTGTAGAGCCCCAGGATGACGTTCCACTCACCCGCCGGCATCGGCCCATGCACATAGCCAGGCGTCGCGCTGTCGGTCGCTACATGGAACCGATCGCGAAACCCACCCGACCAGCCCCGGAACCCACCCTCGGACGGGTAGGCGGTCATCCCGGGATCGAACATCCCGAGGTCGATGACGCAGTCATCCGCCTTGGGATAGGCCAGCGTCACATCGACCCGCGTCGTGCCCGCGGGGACGGTGACCGGGATGTAGAAATAGGGGTTCTTCGCCTGATCGGCGCGAGTAACATTGACCCTTACGATCTGGGTCATGCGGCCACCCCCCTCCCGGCCTCCCCCACAAGGGGGGAGGTGAAGAGTCGGGGCTGTGGCGCGATGATGCCGAACACTCGATGCGGCACCTCCCCCCTTGTGGGGGAGGATGGGAGGGGGGAGTCTCTCTCAGTCAGCATCGCCACCCTCACAGCGGCATCTCCCCATCCGCCGGGATGCGCTTGCCCTCCGCGTCGAACAGCGTCGCGTGCGCCCCGTCGAAGGTGAACGCTACGTTCTCCGTCGTCTCGACCGCGTCGTCGGTGAAGATCCGCGCCGTCACCCGACCGCCGTCCTGGCGCTCGAAGGTCACCAGCTTTTCGGGGCCCATATTTTCGTTGGCGAACAGCTTGCCGCTGACCATGTTCACGTCGTTGATCGTGCCCATGCTCAGGTGCTCGGGCCGCACTCCCAGCGTCAGCCCGGCGCCCTTGCCGAGCGCCGCCTTGATCCCCTGTGAAATCGGCAGATCCCGCACCAGCACTCCGTGTGCGCGCAGCTGCAGCCGCTCGCCGTCGACCGTCCCTTCGACCGGGATCATGTTCATCGGCGGGTTGCCGACGAAATTCGCCACGAACGTTGTTGCCGGCCGGCGATAGATCTCGATCGGCGGCGCGAACTGCACGATCCGGCCGCGATCCATCACCGCAATTCGCGTCGCCAGCGCCATGGCTTCCGCCTGGTCGTGCGTCACGTAGACTGCTGTCATCCCCATGTCGCGCTGCAGGTGGTTGAGGAAGCCGCGCGCTTCGAGCCGCAGCTTCGCATCAAGGTTGGAGAGCGGTTCGTCGAACAGGTACACCCGGCTCGGATAAACCAGCGCTCGCGCCAGCGAGGTGCGCTGCTGCTGCCCGCCCGAGATCTGGCTCGGCAGCCGGTTGAGCAGGTCGCCGATCTTCAAGACGTCGGCCACTTCCTTGGCCCGCTTGTGCCGCTTCTCGACGCTCTCGCCGCGCACCTTCAGTGGGTAAGCGATGTTGTCGGCGAGGTTCATGTGCGGGTAGAGCGCATAATCCTGGAACACCATCGAGATCTGCCGATCCTTCGGGTGGAGGTGGGTCACGTCATCGGGCCCGATCATGATCTTGCCCGAACTCGGGGTTTCGAGCCCGGCGATCATCCTGAGACTGGTGGTCTTGCCGCAACCCGAAGGCCCGAGGAGGCAGATGAACTCCCCATCCGCGACCTTGAAGCTGATGTCCGAGACGGCATTGAAGGTGCCGAAGCTCTTGGTGACGTTCTGGAATTCGACCGAGGCCATTACGCTTTGATTCCACCGAAGAAGCGGAAGCCGAACTTCCAGCTGACGAAGAGATAGAGGGCGACGACGGGCAGGGAGTAGATCAGCGAGTAGGCTGCAAGCAGCGTCACGATCGGCGTCCCCGCCTCCGAGTAGAACGAGTAGATGGCGACCGACGATGGCATCAGGTCATCCGAGCGCAACAGGATGAAGGGGATCAGGAACGAGCCCCAGATGTTGACGAAGGCCCACACCACCACGACCACGATGCCCGGCCGGATTACCGGCAGCGCCACATCGAAGAACGCCTGCACCGGTGAAGCGCCGGCCACCATGGCGCTTTCCTCATAGGTCTTGGGAATGCCGTCGATGAAATCGCGCAGGATGAACATCGCCGTCGGCAACAGCCCGCCGGCGAACACCAGGATCACTGCGATATGGGTGTCCATCAGCCCCACCGACGAGACAATCAGGAAGATCGGCACCATCGCCGCCGTCCCCGACACCACCGAGGAGAACAGCAGCAGCACATAGGTGACGATGCTCTTGCCCGGGATCGAAGAGCGGGAAAGCGCGTAGGCCGCCAGCGTCGCAGCCGCGGCGACGAGGATCACCCCGCCGACACTCTGGATCAGGCTGTTGAGCAGCCCGCGCATCGCAAAGCCATTGCCGAACACCGTGAGGAAGTTTTGCAGCGTCCACGGGTCGGGAATGGCGATGCCAAGCTCGGCCCGGGCGTTGAACGGCGCGAAGATGAACCAGATCAGCGGCAGCGCGAACAGGATGCCGATGATCGCAGCCAGTGCCGAAAAGCCGATACGGGCGAGCAGTTGCGGAAAGCTCAGCCTCATTCTTCCACCGCCTTGGCTTTCTTCCTGCCGAACGACAGGTAGATCAGCGCGAAGATGAGGTTGATCAGCATGATGATCACGCCCACTGCCGCGCCCTTGCCGAAATCGAATTCCCGGAAGGCGATGCGGTAATTGTAAATCGAGAGGAGTTCCGTGCGGTAGCTCGGCCCGCCATTGGTCAGGATGAATGGTGTGAACACGTTGAACGTCCACATGGTGATGAGGATCAGGTCGGTGACCACGTGGCCGCGGATCAGCGGCAGCCCGATATCGCGGAACTTCTGCCAGCTCGAGGCGCCGGCCACGTCAGCCGCCTGGAAATAGCTCGGCGGGATCGAGGCGAAGGCCGAGTTGAACAGCATCATCGAGAAGGCGGCGCCGCGCCAGGTGTTGAAGATAACGATCACCCAGAATGGCTGCTGCAGCAGGAAATCTCCCGCCGGCAGCCCGAGCCCCCGGAGGATCATGTTCAGCGTGCCGTTGTCGTAGTCGAGGAAGGCGAACCAGGCGAAGCCGATCACCACTTCGGGCAGGATCCAGGCCGCGATCACGGCGGTCTCGACGATCCGCTTGAGGGCAGGGGGGATGGTCTGCATCAGCCACGCCAGCAGCAGCCCGAGCAGCGCCTGCCCGACCAGCGCCGACAGCAGCACGAACTGCGTGGTGAGGATCAGCGAAAAGCCGAACTGCCCACGCGTGAAGAATGTCGCCGGGTCGAACAGCTGGAAATAGTTCTGCAGCCCGACGAAATCCGGGCTGAGCGCGGTCTTTCCCAACAGCGTCCGGTTGGTGAACGAAACGAAGATCACCCAGAAGAACGGCAGCAGCACGAAGACCCCGACCAGCGCCGCGGCGGGGGCGAGGAAGGCAGCGCCGGCGCGGTGGGAGAGAAGGGAGAAGTTCTTCTTTTTGGTCATGCGCATAGACCGGCGCGTGTTGGCCCCCACCCCTGTCCCCTCCCCCTCAGAAGGGGGAGGGAGACGCCAATAGTTCCGCCGGATGCGAGGTCACGAAGGATGGTCGAGAGGGTCTCCCTCCCCCTGTTTGGGGGGAGGGGGCAGGGGTGGGGGGCAGCGAGCGCTACCGCCAGTGGATGCGATGACCGTCTCAATGTGACAAACCCCAATCGAAAAAAAGGAACCTCCCCGGCCGCAGACAGGGTGCCGGGGAGGCGTTCCCAGGGAGCGCCCGGCTCAGGGAGGGCCGGGCGTGGGAGGACGTCCTTCGAAGCTAGAGCTTCGAAACCGTATTGGCTTCGCCGACGATGGCGATCACAGCCGCCTTGTAGGCGGCCATCGCGTCTGCCGGGCTGGCTTCGCCCGAGACGACGCTTTCGGTCATGCGCTGAATCTCGGCCGACACCTTGTTGTAGTTGGGGTCGTTCGGGCGCGCGGTGGTCAGCGGCAACAGGCTCTCCTGCGTCTTCTGCAGGTAGACATTGTTCGGCGTCGCCACGTCGTCGCGGATGCGGCGCGCCTCACGGAAGCCCTGGAAGGCGGTCAGCGATTCCTGGCTGTTCATATAGCTCAGGAGCGCCCACGCCTCGGCCGGGTTCTTGGTGGCGGGGTTGAGCACGAAGCCCGTGCCTCCTGAAACCGTCACGTAGTCCTGCCCGCGATAGCCCTTGCCCGGCTCCTGCGCCGGCATCGAGGCCCAGGTGACTTCGGCGTCGCGATTCTCGAGCCCGAATTCGGCGCCCGGCGCCATTACCGAGTTGAAGAACCAGTCGCCTTCGACGAGGAGCGCCGTCTTGCCGTCGCGGAAGTTGGTGAAGGTGCGGTTGCGGCCGTCGCCGAGCAGCTGTGCGCGCTGATCGCCCAACTGCTCGTCCACATAGATGGTCTTGTAGAGGTTGAGGGTATCGAGGATGCCCTGGCTGGCCACGATGTATTTGCCGTTCTCGTCGACGACGCTTTCGCCCGTCCCGAGGATCGCCATGTAGTAGCCCTGCATGGTGGTGGCTTCGCCCATGTTCACGCCGGCATTGAGCTGCAGCGGGAACGAATCCGGGTTTGCCTTCTTGATGGCGCGGGCGGCGTCGAGCAGTTCGGCCCACGACTTGGGCTGGAAGCTGTCGGGGTCGAGCCCGGCCGACTTCAGCAATTCCTTGCGCACGAAAATGGCGCGCACGTCGGTGCCGAGCGCCAGGCCATAGGCCTTGCCGCCATAGCTCATCAGCGACTTGGCGCCTTCCGAAATGTGGCTCCAGCCTTCCCAGCTGTTGACGTCGGCGCCAGCCACTTCATCGAGCGGCTTCAGCAGCCCGCCTTCGACGAACGAGGGGATCAGGAAGCCGTCGAACGCTGCGACGTCGGCACCGGCGCCGGTCGAGAAATCGAGCGCCAGCTGCTGGGTCATCTGCTCGTCTTTGCCGCCGAACTCGTTCAGCGACACGGTGACGTCCTTGCCCTCGGCCTTCATCTTCGCGGTAAAGCCGGGGATCACGCTGTCCTTGATCCAGGTGGCGGTCTCGCTGTTCACCCCGCCGACGACGCAGCGGCAGATCACCGTCAGGTCGACCGCGAAGGCGGGCGTGATCATCGTAGTCGCAGTTGCAAGCCCCAGATACAGGGCGCGCAGGCGATTGCTCATCGCGAAATTCCTCCCTTGGTGGCGCCGCATTGCGGGCGCCGAATTGGCGATAGCGACGGTCAATACTCCCCGCCGCAGCTCACGATCTCAGAATGAACACGCTTTCATTCATCGTCAAGCGGTAGAATGCCTGTTGCGAATGACAGCGTGATGACGTCGCAATGGAATGTTTGTTCTATTCCGCCGGACGTCGGTCATTGTTCCGTAACATCAGTGAGTTAGGTTGTTTCGTTGCCGGATCGGCTTGACAGCGCTTGAAATGAACCGGCAGAACAGTTTTGCACACGATTTCACTTTAGGGCAGCAAGGTAGACCTTTTGAGCGATCCGGTCACCCGCAACCGCAGCCGCGCGACCGCCGACATGGTGGCGCGCACCGCCAACGTTTCGCGCGTCGCCGTCAGCCGTGCCTTCAACCCGCATGCTTCGATCAAGCCGGAAAAGCGCGACCTGATTTTGAAGGTGGCGCAGGAGCTGAACTACACTCCGGATATGGCCGCCCGCTCGATGGTCACCGGCCGCTCGCATCTCGTCGGCATCATCGTGCCCGATATCTCCGGCCCCTGGGAGAGCCAGGAGCTCGACGCCATGACCACGGCGCTGCAGGCCGAGGGCTTCGCGACATTATTGTTCCGCACCCGCGATGATCTCTCGCTCGACGAGACGCTCCTCACCTACATGAAGGGCTTCAACCCGGATTCGGTGATCGCTTATGCCGAGAACGTCCGCCCCACCACGCTTGCCCGGGTGCTCGATCGCGCCGTGCCGATCTATATTGGCTACCCGGACGAGGAAGCGGCGGAGGAGGAAGCTGCGCCACTGTTCGATCGGCTCGACGTGCTGCAGCGCGAGGGCATCGAGCAGGCCGTGGCGCTGATGCAGGGCTATGGCGCCCGCCGCTTCGCCTTCCTCGCCGGCAAGTCCAACTCGCTCGCTACCCAGTCACGTGAGCGTATGGTGCGCAAGGTGATCGCCGAGCGCGGCCTGCCGCCACCGATCCGCATTCAGGGCGACTACATGTACGACACCGCCTATCGCGAGACAGTGAACCAGTTTCGCCTGGGCGAGCCGGTCGACGCGATCTTCGCCGCCAACGACGTCGGCGCGTTCGGCGCTATTGATGCGCTGCGCACCGAACTCGGCCTGCGCGTGCCGCAGGACGTCAAGGTCGTCGGCTTTGACGACATCCACCAGTCGCACTGGAAGAGCTACAACCTCACCACGGTGAAGCTCGACCTCGCCGAGCGCACCCAGGCGCTGCTGCGCCTGATCCTCCGCCGCCTCAAGAACCCCACCTCACCCTCGCTCACCGAAACCGTGTCGACCCGCCTGGTCGTCCGCGGCACCGTGGGCTGACCTCGTGTGTCGAGATTCAGGTCAGGCCGAGGTCGAAAATGGTGGACTTCGAGAACCGGAACGGAGCGTACGTTTGGGTACGTGAGTACCGGAAGCGCAGAAGGCCGCCATTTGCAGGCCGGCATCACCTGAATATCGACACACGAGATCCCCAGTGACCAAAAAGATCCATCTGGTCTTCAAGACCCACCTCGATATCGGCTTCACCGACCACGCAACGAAGGTGCGCGCCCAGTACCACGAGCGCTTCATCCCGCAGGCGATCGATACCGGCGAGCACTTCTTCGCCGAGGATCCGGAGCATCCCAAGTTCATCTGGACCACCGGGGCCTGGCTGATCTGGGATCACCTGAACTCGCAAAGCGCAGAACGGGTGCAGCGGCTCGAGCGCGCCATCGATCGCGGCCTGATCCGCTGGCACGCGCTACCGTTCACCACCCATTCCGAACTGATGTCGCCGGCGGTGTTCCGCGCCGGCTTGAGCTACAGCCAGGAACTCGACAAGCGTTTCGGCAAACAGACGATTGCCAGCAAGATGACCGACGTCCCGGGCCACACCATCGGCATCGTGCCGCTGCTCGCCGAAGCCGGCGTCAACTTCCTGCACCTTGGCGTCAACTCCGCCTCGCCGCCGCCCGATGTCCCCGACGTCTTCCGCTGGCGCGCCCCGGATGGCGCCGAGATCGTCGTGCTGTATCAAAAATCCTACGGCGAAACCTCGTTCCCCGAGGGCTTTGACGAGGGCCTCGGCTTCGCCCACACCAACGACAATATGGGCCCGCAAAGCGTCCCGCAGACCGTCGACGCCTGGCGCGAGCTGCAGGGCCATAACCCGGGGACTGAGATCGTCGCCTCGACCCTCGATGCCTATGGCGAAATTCTCTGGGCCCGCCGCGAGCAGTTCCCGGTTGTCGACCTCGAGCTCGGCGACAACTGGATCCACGGCGCCGGCACCGATCCGGACAAGCTCAAGCGCTTCCTGCACCTGCAGCGCCTTTATGATGGCTTTGCCGACGAAGCGCTCACTCCCAGCCGTCGGGCTTTCGGTCGCGGCCTCACCATGGTCGCCGAGCACACCTGGGGCGTCGACATCAAGTCATACCTGCGCGACGACCAAGCCTGGGACCGCCCGGCCTTCGAAGCCGCTCGCGTCGCCGACTACCGCTTCCAGTATTCCGAGGCCTCCTGGGCCGAGCAGCGCGCCTATCTCGACGCTGCTGTCGCCGAGCTTGAGCCTGCTGATCGTGCGCTGGCCGAAGCCGCCGAGGATTCGGCGATCGAGGGCACCGGCTGGTTCGTCGAAACCGATCCCAACACCGGTGACGTGATCCTCGTTCGCTCCCCCGCCGGCGTCGAGCTGCGCGGCGAGGGGGGCTGCCTCCTCGGCTATCGCTACGAGAGCTACGACGCCTCCGACGTCGCCGCCCACATGGACACCTACCTGACGCACCGCGCTCAGTGGGCCATCCTCGACCACATCAAGCCCGGCCTCGATCAGGCCGCCTCGGCGCGCTCCCTGAGCTTCACCCCGAAACTGGTGGACGGCGCCGCGACCCTCGACGCTGCTGCGCACGCCACTCTCGGCGCTCCCGCACGCGTCGCCTACCGTTTCCGCGCGCTCGACAGCCGCCACCTCGAAATCACCGTCGAGCTGCTCGACAAGCCGGCAAACCGCATGCCCGAGGCGAGCTTTGTTACTTTCACGCCGGCAGGTGTGCACGACTGGCAGTTCCTCAAGATGGGGCAGTGGCTGCCCGCGAACCGCATTGCGCACAAGGGCGGTGGTCAGCTCCAGGCCGTCGCCGCCGTGCGCACTGCCGGTGTCGAACTCCGACCGCTCGACACGCCGCTGGTCGCGCCCACCGCGACGAAGTTCATGCCGTTCAACCCCAGCCCGCCGGATTTCTCCTCCGGCCTGCGCTTCAATCTCCACAACAACAAGTGGGGCACCAACTTCCCCATGTGGTGGGGCGCCGAGCGGTTTGAAGCCAGGTTCGTGCTGGAGCTCTAAACAGCTTCGCTTTCGTTGCCTGCGTCCAAGCCGAGGAACAGTCGGATCGCGGAATTCATTCGACCGATGCCGGCCGAGTCCAATTCGCCAATCTGCCTGCCGAGCTTCGAGCGGGGGATGGTAGCAATCTTGTCCGCCATAAGCTGGCTTTCGGCCATCAGGCCATTGGTCACCGTGGGCGCCACGGTCACGCGCATCAGCGGCACCTCCCTGAGATCTGTCGTTAGGGGACAGATCGTGATCGAGTTGGTTTCACTGAAGAGACCGTCTTGAATGATAACGACAGGACGTGGCGTACGTCCGTACTCGGTACTGTTGGCAGCGGTCCATATTTGGCCCCGCTTCACTTCTCATTCCGCCAGGTCTCGCTGTCCGGATCGTTCCACTCCTGCAGTGAGCCGATGAAGGCCTGATCCTCAGCCTCTGTAGGGCTTTGGGCGGCGATCAGAGACTGCCTGTGTGCCTCACGCCGAAACTCCTCGCTCCGCGTATCCGGCACCCAGATCTGGATTGGTCGAAGGCCCTGCGCTCGGAGTCTTGCCCTGTGCTCGCGCACCCGTTGCTTGCTGGACTTCGCTGTTGATGCCATCGTGGCCTCCGTTACATGTAACGTAGGCGCGACCACCTCAAAAGTCCACCTATCCCAGCACCGAGGCGGCGATCACGCCGGCAAAGCCGACCAGCGCCACCGAGGCGACCTTGCGCACTACGCCGGTGTGCCGGTCGCCTGCTGCCGCCCCGATCGCCCGACCCACGAGGATCCACGCGAACCCCACCAGCGGCACCATCAGGGCGAAGCTGAGCACGTACCAGACCAACTGCGGATGGCTGGTCGGGATGATGCTGAGCGAGAAGATCAGCGCTTTGGGGTTGAGCAGGGTGGTGACGAACACGCTCTGCATGCCGATCGTCGTTTGGCTGTGGGTCAGGCTCGCATTGTGCCGCCACAACTTGATGGCGGTCCAGATCAGGTAGGCGACCACTGCCGCCTTGAGCGCGATGCCCACCAGCGGATAGCTGTGAATCACTGGCCCCAGGACGATGCGGATCGTGCCGACCGCGATCAGGTAACCGGCGAGTTCCCCCACCAGCAGCCGCACCGACCGCCGCACTCCGACCGTCGCGCCCGATGTCGCCAATAGCGTATTGGTCGGTCCCGGCGTGCCGAGCAGGGTCAGCACTGCAAGAATGAACAGGATCGGGTCGGTCATCGGAGAAGGGGGCCTCATACGCGCTACGCGCGAGTGAAGCGCGGGACCGGAGGCGAACACAAGACCCGGGTGCGGGCTGACCCCCACCCTTGATCCCTCCCCGCAAGGGGGAGGGAGACGATGGAGCAGAGATGTTAGTGTGAGAGTCTCCCTCCCCCTTGCGGGGAGGGGACAGGGGTGGGGGGCCACAGCCACCGGCTCATCTGACTGTAGCCAGTCTCACCTGAGGTAATGCGCCCGCATCTGCCGCGGCGTCAGCCCATAGGCGTTGCGGAATTGCACGTAGAACTGGCTCAGCGCCGAAAAACCGCTCTCGAACGCCACGTTCTCGATCGACAGGCTGCCCTCGAACAGCAGCGAGCGCGCCCGGATCAGCCGCATCCGCACGACGAACTTGTGCATCGGCACCCGCATCACCTCGGTGAACAGGTTGAGCGCATAGTTGGGGTGCAGCCCCACCACCTTGGCCACATCCTCGGCTCTCAGCGGCTCCGAGAGGTTCTCGAGGATGTGCCGGATCATCGCCACGACGTAGCGCAGCGGCGACGCCGCCCGCGTGGTCGAGCCGACGCTTTCGATCCACGGCTCCATCAGGATGTCCCAGCCGGTCACCGCCGCTCGCCGCAGCATCAGAGCGATTTCCTCCTTGAGGATGTCCGTGCGCTCCGCATCGCCCGAGCGGTAATCCTGGTACCAGCGCGTCAGCGTATCGGCGCCGATCGTCTCTGGCGGCAGCATCACCACCCCGCCGCCCATCATCGTTTCGGTGAGCTGCCCGAGGTTCGGCATGTGCAGAAAGCTGTCGAGCGGCAGGTAGACATTGCACTGCCGGCTGTCGTGGTTCACCCCATAGTCGATCGCCGTGGTCTGGTGCGGGATACCCGCCCAGAACAGCACCAGCCGGCCCGATGGGATGCGCAGCGGCCGTCCGTCGATGACGTAGTCCATGCTGCCGGTGGTCAGCCAGTTCAGCTCGATATGACCGTGGAAGTGCTCTTCCGGCATGATCTGCGGATCGAACCAGCGGATGCCGAAGCGTCCAAACGCCTGCGTCTGGGCGTAAAACCGCCGGTCCGGACGCGGCACCGGGGCGGTGGCTTTCTCTCGCGGCTTGCCCGGCAGGAAGTGCTGCGGCTGCTCGTTCATCGGTCCTGTAGCAATCTGTAAAAACCGGAAATACTCATTCAGATAATCGGATTGTTCGCGTTGGCGCAAGGTCTACCCTTTTGAGGCTGGGACAAGTGGTGGCGGGTTGGAGGCCTGCTGCCGGGTGCGTGTTGTGCCGGTCTCGAGCCTAGGGAGGAAACATGCGTAAACACCTATTTGCCCTTGGCGGGGCAGGGCTTCTGCTTGGCGTTTCGATTTTCGCTGCGCAGGCCCAGATCGTTCCGCCGACGACCCCACCTGATCCGCCGAAATTCGATGCACAGGGAACGCCTGTCTTCGTCGGTGCCAAGGATATCTATGAGTACGGCACGCTGCCGGAATACCACGAGCCGGATTTCGTGAAGGCCTTTGTCGACGCCGGGAAGCTCCCGCCGGTCGCCGAGCGCCTGCCCAAGGAACCGTTGATCTTCAAGGCGTCGAACATGCCCGACGGCATCGGCGTCTACGGCGACGTGATGCGTCACGTCATCGGCGGCCGGCCGGAAGGCTGGAACTACATGGGCGGCCAGTCACAGGGCTGGGGTGGTGTGGACAATTCCACCATGGAATGTCTGACCCGTACCGGGCCGCTGTTCGAGGTCAAGGCCGAGGAACTGGCGCCGCTGCCCAACCTCGCCAAGAGCTGGGAATGGTCCGAAGACGGCCACAAGCTGACCATGCACCTGGTCGAGGGCGCCAAGTGGTCGGACGGCGTGGAATTCACCACCGAGGACGCGATCTTCTACTGGGAAGACAACGTCATCGATCCGAACGTGACGCCGCTCAACGGCGCCTCGCCCGAGATGTTCGGCGAGGGCACCACGCTCGAAGCGCTGGACAAGTACACCCTGCTCTGGACCTTCAAGGAAGCGTTCCCCAAGCAGTACCTGTACCAGATGGCGCACGGCAATTTCTGTCCGGGCCCGGCGCATATCTTCAAGCCGCTCCACCCCAAGTACAAGGCTGGCGCGACCTACGACGAGTACAAGAACGCAATTCCGCCCACCTACATGAACATCCCGGTGATGGGCGCCTGGGTGCCGGTCGAGTACCGTCCGGACGATATCATCGTGCTGCGCCGCAACCCCTATTACTGGAAGGTCGACGACAAGGGTAACCAGCTGCCCTACCTGAACGAAGTGCATTTCCGCCTCTCGACCTGGGCGGATCGCGACGTGCAGGCCGTGGCCGGCACCGGCGACTTCTCCAACCTCGAACAGGCCGAAAGCTATGTCGAGGCGCTGAAGCGCTCTGCCGATCCCAACGCCCCCGCCCGTCTCGCCTTCGGTGCCCGCACCATCGGCTACACGCTCTACCCGAACCTCTCCGGCAATGGCTGGGGCGAACCGGATGCGCGTGGACAGGCAATCCGCGAACTCAACCGCAATGAGGATTTCCGCAAGGCGATCACCTACGCGATTGACCGTCAGCGTCTCGGCGAAGCTCTGGTGAAGGGGCCGTTCACGGCCATTTATCCGGGCGGCCTGTATGCCGGCACGACCTATTACGACAAGGATTCGACGGTCTACTATCCGTTCTCCCTCGAGTCCGCCAAGGAAGAGCTGGCCAAGGCCGGTCTCGTCGATACCGACGGCAATGGCGTGGTGAACTTCCCCGCCGGCACCGCTGGTGGCGCCGATGTCGAGATCACGCTGCTCGCCAACGCCGACTACCAGACCGACAAGAACCTTGCCGAAGGCGTCATCGCCATGATGGAGCCGCTCGGCATTCGCGTCATCGCCAACTTCCTGACCGGTACGCAGCACGATGCGACTTACCAGTCGGGCAAGTTCGACTGGCGCGTTGCCCGTAACGGCTCCGAGCTCATCTCGGTGGTCCAGAACACGTCGGCTCTGGCGCCAACCGGTCCGCAGGTCAACGGATCGCACCGCGCCGGCACTGACGGCACGCTGGATCTCTTGCCGTGGGAGCAGGAACTGGTCGACAGCGTCAACGCGTTCATCGCCACTGACGATGCCGCCAAGCGCAGCGAGCTGATGAAGACCTACCAGAAGCTCTACACCGAGAACCTGTTCGGCATCGGTCTCACCCAGTATCCGGGTGCGCTGATCATCAACAAGCGCTTCGCCAACATCCCGGCCGGCGCGCCGATCTACATGTTCCAGTGGGCCGAGGACAACATCATCCGCGAACGCGTCTACGTCCCGACCGACAAGCAGCAGGCTTACGAACTGCACCCCAACACCCTCCCGGGTGAGCCGGGTTCTGCCGGCGCGGCTTCACTCTAACCGCACCGTACGGAACCCGCGGCAAGGGGGTATACTCGCCCCCTTGCCACCTGACCGGAGGAGAGACTGATATGCACTTGCTACGTTTTCTGGTGATGCGACTCCTGGCCGCCCTGCCGGTCCTGCTGGTTCTCAGCGTCGTGACTTTCGCCATCATCCAGGCCCCTCCGGGCGACTACGGCGACTACATCCGCTCGATGCTGATCAATCAGGGCGGCGCGACGATGGAAGAGGCCGAAAAGCAGGCCGATATCTATCGTGAACAGAACGGCCTCAACGAGCCGCTGCCGGTCCAGTACGTTAACTGGATGGTGGGCATCGTCACCCGCTTCGATTTCGGTCACTCGCTGTTTTACAACAAGCCGGTCAGCGACGTCGTCGCCGAGCGCCTGCCACGCACTGTCCTCCTGGCGCTGACCTGTCACTTCTTTGCGTCGGTCATCGGCATCGGTATGGGCATCATCGCTGCCACCCGACAATACAGCTGGATCGACACCACCTTCGGCGTCATCTCATTTCTCGGCATGACCGTGCCACGGTTCCTGCTGGCGCTGATCATCATCTACATCCTCGCCTTCAAGCTGAACGTACAGGAGCTCGGGAGCTTCTTCTCCTCGAGATACGGAGGCGCGCCCTGGAGCTGGGACAAGTTCCTCAACCTGGTGCAGCATGTCTGGCCGGTCGTCTTCATCGCCACGTTCGGCGGCCTCGCCTACAATATGCGCGTCATGCGGGCGAACCTGCTCGACGTGCTCAATAGCCAATACGTCGAGACGGCCCGAGCCAAGGGCATGTCGGAAGGCGCCGTGATCATGAAGCATGCCGTGCCCAATGCGCTGCATCCGCTCATCGCCTATCAGGGTGTGGCGTTGCCCTACATGCTCACCGGCGAGATCGAGGTCGCCATCGTCTTTGGCCTCGCGACTGTCGGGCCGGCCATTGTCGGCTCCATGGCGGTGGGCGACGTCTACGTCACCGCCACCTTCGTGCTTGTCCTCGCCGCCACGCTGATCATCGGCAACATCGTCGCCGATCTGCTGCTCGCCGCAGTCGATCCCCGCGTCCGACTTGGTGGGGAGAACCGCGAATGAGCACCATCGCTGACAAGCCGACCCTCTCGACCACCGAAACTGGCGCCGCCAACTCTGCCGAACTCGCCACCCCGACCGGTCACCAGCTGCCGCCCGCCGACCCACTGGCCGACGGAAAGACTGTCACGTCCGCCGGACGCTTTGCCCACGGCAACGAGACCTATGCCGCCCTGGTCTGGCGGCGCTTCCGTCGCTCAACCATGGGCATGATCGGGCTGGTGCTCACCGTCGCGCTGATCCTCATGGCCATCTTTGGCGATTTCTTCGCGCCGATGGACCCAAAGCGGGCCGAAATCGCCTTCGCGCCGCCCGACCACGTCGAGTTCAGCGCCCCCGACGGCGGCTTCAGCCTCATTCCATTCGTCTACCCGATCGTCGAGACCGGGGAGTTCGACCCCATCACCTTCCAGCCGATGACCGGTCCGGACAAAACCAATCCCACCGCGCTCGGCTTCTTTGTCCCCGGCCACCGCTACAATCTGCTCGGTGTCATCCCGGCCAATATCCACTTCTTCGGCTCGGTCGACGGCCGGCCGATCCACTTCCTCGGCACCGACAAGTTCGGCCGCGACATCCTTTCGCGCGGCATTGTCGGCTCGCAGATCTCGCTCACCATTGCGCTCGTCGTGGTGCTGCTCACCACCACCATCGGCACGCTCGTCGGCATCGCCTCGGGCTATATCGGCGGCCGGCTCGATGCCTGGGTGCAGCGCTTCGTCGACCTGGTGCTTGCCTTCCCGCAACTGCCGCTCTACCTGGCGCTCGCCTCGCTGATCCCGGTGACGGCGCCTTCGCCGGTGTTCATCGCCTTCGTCATCGGTGTCATGGCGGTGCTTGGCTGGGCCCAGCTCGCCCGCGAGGTGCGCTCCAAAACCCTGGCGCTTGCCCGCATCGAGTATGTGCGCGCCGCTGTCGCGGTGGGCTCGTCCGATTGGCGCATCATCCTGCGTCACATCCTGCCCAACGTCTCGAGCCACCTGATCGTCGCGGTGACCATCGCCATTCCCAGCGTCGTGCTGCTCGAGAGCTTCCTCGGCTATCTCGGCTTCGCTGTGAAGCCACCGCTGATCTCCTGGGGCCTGATGCTGCAGGATACCGGCACCTTCTCGGTGATCGGCTCCTATCCCTGGATCCTCTCGCCCGTCGTCTTCGTGCTGATCACCGTGTTCGCATTCAATGCGCTCGGCGACGGCCTCCGCGACGCTATCGACCCCTACTGAGGTGAAGAGATGAGCACCATCGACACCAATGATCTCTCTCCGCCCGAGCGCTACGACCTGGGCAGTCACGGTCGCGAACTGATCCTCGACGCCCGCAACATTGCGGTCGATTTCAAGGTCGAAGGCGGTATCGTCAATGCCGTGCGCGATGTCTCGTTCCAGCTCCACAAGGGCGAGACTATCGCGCTGGTGGGGGAGAGCGGCTCCGGCAAGTCTGTCACCGCCCGTACCGTGATGCGCCTCCTCACCAGGCGCGCGACGATCAGCGGCAAGTCCCGCATTACGCTCGGCGGCAAGGACATCCTGAAGCTCCCCGATGCCGGGATGCGCAAGCTCCGCGGCAACGACATGTCGATGATCTTCCAGGAGCCGATGAGCTCGCTGAACCCGATCTACACCGTCGGTGCCCAGCTCTGCGAAATCCTCCACCTGCACAACCGCATCTCGGGTGCCGAAGCGATGAAGCGCGCCCGGCAACTGCTGGAGGATGTGCAGATCCCCGAGCCGGAAGCGCGGCTCCGCCAATATCCGCACCAGATGTCGGGCGGCCAGCGCCAGCGCGTCATGATCGCCATGGCGCTCGCCAACCGCCCCGACGTGCTGATCGCCGACGAGCCGACCACCGCGCTCGACGTCACCGTGCAGGCCCAGATCCTCAACCTCATCAAGGATCTGAAGTCGAAATACGGCATGGCGGTGATCCTCATCACCCACGACCTGACCATCGTCAAACGGTTCTCCGACTACGTCTATGTCATGCAGAACGGCAAGGTTCAGGAGCACAACACCACCGAGGCGCTGTTCGCCAATCCGCGCCACAGCTACACCCGGCATCTGCTCGCCTCCGAACCCAAGGGCTCGGCCAGGCCGATCGAGGCCAACTCGCCGACGGTGCTGGAGGGCAAGGACGTGAAGGTGGCCTTCACGCTGAAACGCGGCGGCTTCTTCAGCCCGGATTTCTTCGAGCTGGTTGCCGTCGACAAGCTGTCGCTGAACCTGAAGAAGCACGAGACCCTCGGCCTCGTCGGCGAGTCCGGCTCGGGCAAGACCACTTTTGGCCAGGCGCTGATCCGCCTGATCGGCAACCAGGGAGGCGAGATCCTGTTCGATGGCGAACGCATCGACACCAAGGACCGAAAAGCGATGCGGCCGTTGCGCAGCCGCATGCAGATCGTTTTCCAGGATCCGTTCGCCTCGCTGAACCCGCGCATGAGCGTGCGCCAGATCATCGAGGAAGGCCTGATCGTCAACGGTCTCGGCGGCAACTCCCGCGAGCGCGGTGACCGGGTCCGCCAGGCGCTGCGCGATGCCGGGCTGCCCGACACCATCCTCAACCGCTTCCCGCACGAGTTCTCGGGCGGCCAGCGCCAGCGCCTCGCCATCGCGCGCGCCATCGCACTCGAGCCTGAGTTCATCCTGCTGGACGAACCGACCTCGGCGCTCGACCTCTCGGTGCAGGCCCAGATCATCGAGCTGCTGCGCAAGCTCCAGGCGGAGAAGGGCCTGAGCTATCTGTTCATTTCGCACGACCTCAAGGTCGTCAAAGCCCTGTGCCACCGGGTGATGGTCATGCAATACGGCAAGATCGTCGAACAGGGGCCGGTCAGCGAGGTTCTTGAGAACCCCAAGACCGAATACACATCGCGGCTCGTCCGAGCCGCCTTCGAAATCGCGGCCTAAAGGCCCAGCCATACTAGCGGAGACATTTTGATGGCTAACCCCAAGATCACCTTCATCGGTGCCGGCTCGTCCGTGTTCATGAAGAACATCGTCGGCGACATCCTGCAGCGCGAGGCGCTCACCGGCGCCGAGATCCGCCTGATGGACATCAACCCGCAGCGCCTCGAAGAAAGCGCCATCATCGCCGGCAAGCTGGTGAACACCCTGGGCGTTCCCGCCACGGTGAAGACCTTCTCGAACCAGCGTGAAGCGCTTGATGGCACCAACTTCGTCGTCGTCTGCTTCCAGATCGGTGGCTACGAGCCCTCGACCGTCGTCGATTTCGAGGTGCCCAAGAAGTACAACCTGCGTCAGACCATCGCCGACACCCTGGGCGTCGGCGGCATCATGCGCGGCCTGCGCACCGTGCCGCATTTGTGGTCGATCTGCGAGGACATGCTGGAAGTCGCCCCCGAAGCGGTGATGCTGCAATACGTCAACCCGATGGCCATCAACACCTGGGCCATCGCCGAGAAGTACCCGACCATCAAGCAGGTCGGCCTCTGCCATTCGGTGCAGGGCACCGCCATGGAATTGGCCCACGATCTCGAGATCCCGTACTCCGAGATCCGCTACCGCTCGGCCGGCATCAATCACATGGCGTTCTATCTGAAGTTCGAGCATCGCCAGCCCGACGGGTCGTACCGCGATCTCTACCCGGACCTGGTTCGTGCCTACCGCGAGGGCAGGGCGCCCAAGCCGACCTGGAACCCGCGCTGCCCCAACAAGGTGCGCTACGAGATGCTGACTCGCCTCGGCTACTTCGTCACCGAGAGCTCCGAGCACTTCGCCGAGTACACTCCGTATTTCATCAAGGAAGGCCGCGAGGACATCATCGAGAAGTTCGGCATCCCGCTCGACGAGTACCCCAAGCGCTGTGTCGAGCAGATCGCCAAATGGAAGACCACTTCCGACGAGTACCGCAAGGCCAACACCATCGAGGTCAAGCAATCCAAGGAATACGCCTCCGAGATCGTCAACTCGGTCTGGACCGGTGAGCCGGGCGTCATCTACGGCAACGTGCGCAACAACGGCGTCATCACCAACCTGCCGCACAACGCCGCCGTCGAAGTGCCCTGCCTTGTCGATGCCTCAGGCATCCAGCCGACCTATATCGGCGACCTGCCGCCGCAGCTGACGGCGCTCATCCGCACCAATATCAACGTGCAGGAGCTCACCGTCGCGGCGCTGATGACCGAGAACAAGGAGCACATCTACCACGCTGCGATGATGGATCCGCACACTGCCGCCGAGCTCGACCTCGAGCAGATCTGGAACCTCACCGACGACCTCCTCGCCGCCCACGGCGACTGGATCCCGGCCTGGGCCCGTCCCGCCAAGAAGCAGCGCGTCGCGTAAGGGCAAGCGCACCGTCCCCTCCATGATCCTCCCCCGTGTGGCGGGGGAGGGAGACCAGCGAAGCTGGTGGAGTGGGCGGCCAATCCCACGGTCCGTCCCACAAACAACCTCTCCTCCCTGACCTGGCCCCGCGGCATCCCGCGGGGTTTCTTTTTTACCCCTCTCGGCTAATGGGAGGGCATGGCTACGCTGCTCAATCCCACCCCCGACGCCACCATGCTCAGCCGCGCGCTGGCGCGCTGGTCGCTGACCCGTCCGACCCTGATCGCCGAGACAGCGACCAGCCTGGTCTATCGCGTCGAGCGCACCGGCCAGCCGCCCGCCGTGCTGAAGCTGCTGAAGCCCGGCAGCGGCGAGGACGAGCGCAACGGCGGCAGCCTCCTGGTCTGGTATGCCGGCAACGGCGCCGCCGCCATCTACGGCCTCGCCCGCGACGCCGTGCTGATGGAGCTGGCCGACGGCGAGACATTGGGCGACGTGGCTCGAGCTGGTCGTGACGCCGAAGCCACCGAGATCCTTTGCGACACGGTCGAAAAGCTCCACGCCCGGCGCGATGCGGCCCCACCAGCCGACCTCACCCCGCTGCGCCAGCGCTTCGAAGCGCTATTTCGGGTCGGCGCCGGCGCCTGGCCGCGCCAGGCCCGCGACCTCGTCGGCCGCGCCACTGGCATCGCCTACAACCTGTTCGACAGGCCGATGGACGCCATCCCGCTGCACGGTGACATCCACCACGACAACATCGTCTCCGGCGCTCGTGGCTGGGTCGCCATCGATCCCAAGGGCCTCGTCGGCGATCCCGCCTATGACTACGCCAACAGCTTCCTCAACCCCGAGGAAGGCGACGACTTCGTCATCAGTGCCTCCCGCGTCATGAGCCATTCCCGCGCCATCGCCGCCCGCACCGGCATCGCGCGACGCCACCTGCTCGCCTGGGCCTCGGCCCACGCCGCGCTCAGTGCTGCCTGGGACATCGAGGACGGCAACCCGGTGACCCAGCAGATCAGCATCCTGCCGCTGTTGCTCAGCGCCTATGACGCCGCCTGAGGGAAATCTGTTTCACCCCAGCGCTGAACTCTCTGCCGCCTGCTGCATTTTCCCTTCTTCAGGGGCGGCGCGCCTCGCCGTCCTGTAACAGGGAGAACGGCCATGAAAGTCAGCGAATGCATGAGCACCGATGTCGAGCTTTGCTCGCCCGATGACACCATCCGCTCCGTCGCGCGTACCATGCGCGAGATCGACGCCGGTTCGATGCCAGTCGGCGAGAACGATCGCCTTGTCGGCATGATCACCGACCGCGACATCTGCATCCGCGCCGTGGCGGAGGGGATGGGGCCCGAAACCCGCGTCCGCCAGGTGATGAGCTCCAGCCCGCGCTGGTGCTACGAGGATGAGGAACTCTCCGACGTCTCCGACCACATGGCCGAGTTCAAGATTCGCCGCCTGCCGGTCCTCAGCCGCGAAAAGCGCCTGATCGGCATGATCTCGCTGGGCGACGTCGCTCTCGCCGACAGTGGCCGCGCCAGCGCCCACGCGCTGCACGAGATCTCCGAACCCGGCGGGATGCATAGCCAGCACTAGTAGTGAATGTCGGCCGGTGATTGCGGCCACCCCCACCCTCATTCCCTCCCTATAAGGGGAGGGAGGCGCTGGCTGAGGTGCCTCGGTTCATTCGTCTCCCTCCCCCTTGTGGGGAGGGAGCAAGGGTTGGGGTGGCCCACGCGGTGAGCTCTCAATCAACTCTCGCCCGAAACACTCCCGGCGCGGCCCCGGTCAGCTTCTCGAACGCATGGTTGAACGCCGCCTGGTCGAAATACCCCAGCCGGTGTGCCAGCTCGGTCAGCGGTTCCGCCCCTCCGGCGTTCAGTGCCTCCACCGCCTCCAGCATGCGATATCGGTCGATCACCCATTTGGGCGACACCCCGACATACTCGTCGAACAATCTTTGCAGTGCCCTGAGCCCCAGCCCGAACGCCTCGGCGAGCTCGCCCGCAGACACGAGCTCCAGGTTCGCCTCGGCGAACGTCACGATCCGCCGCGCCAGCCCGACCTTCTCGTCCGGTTCCGGCAACTGCGCCTGAATCAGTTCCTCCATCCGCTCGGCCATGGCGACGGGGTCGTTGAGCCCGGTGAATTCCTCCTGCATCGCGGCCGACGTCCGCGAGAACACCGTCTCCACCGGCAGCCACGTGTCGCTCAGCGCACTCACCGCGCGCCCAAAGAACGGCCGGAACGCGCCCGGCCAGAACTTCGTTGCGAACACCCGGCCTGAACCGGTGAGTGTTGTCTCGAACACACCGGTGGCCGCGCCGAAGATGCCGGTCTCACCCCGCGAGTCGATCACCAGGTGCTGGTTGGGGTGGCTAAGGTTGCGCTGGGTGTACGGCGGGCGGTCACCGAGGTCGTAGAGGATCATCCAGTGGTGCTCGACCCAGTCGGCGAGGTCATCCGAAGGCTCGAACCGCGTCAGTTCGAAATGCTCGAAGCTGGTCTGCTTGTGCAGCAACCCGCGCGCCGGCTTCACCGCCGGATCGATCGGCCTGGGATCACTCTGTCGCATCAGTCAGCGCACGCCGCCCATCGCAGACGCACGCACCAGGTGGTGCTGCACGAACTCGGTCCGCTCCACCAGGAACGCATCATCCTCCGGATAGTACTGCGCCCGCTGGTAATCCTCGCCGGCAAAGCGCTTCACCGCCGCGAGATCGGTCCACCAGCTCAGCGTCGTGATGGTGCTGATCCCGTCGGCCTCGGCGCTGGTGAGAATCTGGAAGCCGAGGTTGCCGTCGGTGGCGGCGTAGTGGGCGGCTCCCGTCTCCTCGATATAGGCCACGTAGCGCGCTTCGTCCGCGGTCCGAATACGGGCCGACCATTGGCGCAGGATCATCGGCTCAACTCCTCTGTCGCGAAACTACAATTCCACATGGCGTCACTCCGCTAGATTCCCCCTCCAAGCAAGGAGAACCCCAATGAAGACCGCCAAGGGCACGATTCTGCATAACAACTGGGACGAAAAACCCTACCACGAAGCCGCCCCGCTGAAATCGAGCGAGGCAAAGATCGATATCGTCATGCACGGCGCCATCGAAGCCACCGGCCCCGGCCGCTACCTGATGCAATACCCCACCACCGAGACCTGCCACTATGCCGGCTACCTGGTCATGGACGGCACGCTCGACGGCAAATCCGGCCAGTTCATCATCTACGAAGTCGGCGACTGGACCAACGGCGTCGCCGCCAGCAAGTGGCAGATCGTCGAGAGCTCCGGCACCGGCGAACTGAAGGGTATCACGGGGCAGGGCAGTTACGCCGCCGAGCACGACAAGACCGTGCGCTACGAACTCAGTTACGAGTTGAAGTAGCCTCGGTCTGCCCCACCCACCGGCTGGTCATCCCAGCGAAAGCTGGGACCCATCTATCCGCCAGCGCAGGGGGTGAACCGGACGAGGGCGGAGCCCCTCGCCGTGGGGTCCCAGCTTTCGCTGGGATGACACCGAGTTTGGGGCGTTGTCTGGTGGCAAATACGCCGTTGGGTCCTGCACCAAGACAATGCACTGGACGAAACGGACAACCTCATCCCATCCCGCGAACCAGCTCCAGGAATTCCGTATGCCCCAGCGCCTTGCTGGCTGCCTGCTTGTATTCCTTCACCAGCCCCGCATGCGTCTCCCGCGCGAATTTTCTGAGCTTCGGATCGCGTGCCATCTCTGCCTTGGCCACCGCGGGATCGAGCAGCCCAAGCCCGTCCAGCACCGGATAATGCAGCTGCGTTTCCACATGCGGCAGCCCGAACAGATAGTCCGCAAAGTGCTCGCGCCGCGGCATTTCGGTTTTCCACCGCTCCAGCCGCTGCTTTGTCTCGGGGTGGATCCGGTGCTCCCGCACCTCGCGCCAGAACGGCGTATCGTCCCGTTCCGTCATGTAATGGGTGTTCACGAAGGTGCGGAAATCGTCGACCTGCCGTCCGACGCGGCGGTTGTAGTCGTCCCGCAACGGCTGCCCCATCTGGGCGGGATCGCGCAGATATTGCCCGGCGAACATCATCATCTGCACGATCGTGCCGTGGATCGAGGTCGATTCCAGCGGCTCGAGAAAGCTCGAGCTCAACCCCACCGCCACCACGTTGTTGATCCACGCCTTCTCGAGCCGCCCGATCTTGAACTGGATATCGCCGCGCACCTCGATCTTGCGCCCCAGCACCCGTTCCACCTCGGCATGCGCCTCGTCGGGGGTGCGGAACTCATCCGAGTAGACGTAACCGCAGCCATAGCGGTACTGCGTCGGGATCTGCCACATCCAACCCGCTTCCTGCGCCCAGGCGCGGGTGTAATTGGCGATCTCCTCGCCCGGCTCCACCGGCAGCCAGAAGGGCAGGGCCCGGTTCACCGGCAGTTCGCGCTGGTACGAAATCCACGGCGCCTGCATCTCGCCGACGATCAGGCGCTTGCGGAACCCGGTCGCGTCGATGAAGAAATCGCCCTCGAGTTTCTGTCCGTCTTCGAACACCAGCGCCGTGACGTCGCCCGTCTCGCCGTTCCGCTCCACTCCTGTCAACACGTTGTCGACGATCTCGACGCCCTGAGATTTCTCCTTGAGAAACTTGCCCACCAGCGACTGGTCGAAGTGATAGGCCGGCAGGAACGGTCCGAGCGGGATGAGTGACCCGTCGGCCTTCTTCGTCCACGGCGCCTTCTTCTGCTTCAGCAGCGGACCGAACAGACGCATGTCCTGCACCGGCTCGTTCACCGACACCGCATAGACGTTGAGGTAGTCTGACGGCGCCCCCGGCGGCGGCCGCACCACCGCATGCGGATCATCGATCGGCCCGTAGTAGGTGAATCCCTTCCGCCGCCAGTCCTCGTGCCGGATACCCAGCTTGTAGGTGGCCTCGGTCTTCCGGAAGAACTCAAAGATATCGATGCCGAAATGCGTCAGGAACACATGGAAGGCTGCGGTCGTTGCCTCGCCCACCCCCACGGTCGGGATCTTGGACGACTCGACCACGCTGAGCTTCGCATCGAGCTTCAGCCGCTTGATCGAGTCCTGGATGATGAAGGCGGCGATCCACCCAGCGGTGCCGCCCCCCACGATAACGAAATGCGGTTGCCCCGCCATGATCCCAGTCCTCCCTGACCGGGAGGAAACGCGATGTAGGGCAGGGCGGCAAGGGGCGAACGAGGAGGGAAAGTCCGGAAAACTAAGGTCCGGATATGGCGCAGCATCAAGTCGTTACCGTTGCTGGTGAAGTCCTTCGATCAGGCTGCCTTCGTTCTCGACCGCCACCGGCACGCAAAGCGACAACCAAGCGGTCGCGGCGAAGAGGCAAACACCGATCAATACAAGTCCTGCGATGAGTATCGTGCGCCCATGTCTGTATTCGACAAGCGTTCGACTGCCGTGCGTCATAGTCTCCTCGGCAGGAACTGGAGCATGGGGCCGAAAGCTCCGTCAAATCACAGTATTTTGCAGAAAACGACTACAGCCGATAGACCCGCTCAGCATTGCCTGAGAACAGCTTCTCCTGCTCCGCCTGGCTCGCGCCGGCGACGATCTCCCGGCTCGCGTTCACCCATTTGGTCAGATCGGCGAACAGCGTCACTACCGGATGGTCGCTGCCCCACACCACACGATCCCAGCCAAAGGTCTCGATGACGAACTCGACATACGGTCGGAGCTGGTCGACCGTCCAGGTGTCGTCGACATTGGCGAGGATGCCCGAAATCTTGCACACCACGTTCGGCAGTTCGGCGATCCGCTCCATCCGCGTGGTCCAGCTCTCCCATTCGCGCTCGGCGATTTTGGGGTTGCCGCAGTGATCGAGCACGAACTGTGTCTGAGGGCACGCCTCGATCAGCGGCGGCGCCAGCATCAGCTCATGCGATTTCACGCAGATGTCGAAGTTCATGTCGTAGCGCGGCAAGAGCCGGATGTTGTCGATGAAGGTCTGCGTCTGGCTCAACTCGGCAGGCTGGCCCTGCAGCAACCGTCGGATGCCTTTCACCCGCCCCAGCTCTCGCATCTTTTCGAGATGCCGTTCGAGATCCGCATGCTCCGGTCTCCCGTTAGCGATCGCCCCGATAACTCGGTCGAGCCCAAGCACGAACTCCGTTTCCGCCGCAATCTGCGGTTCGGCGACATCCACCTCCATATGCAGCGCCGCCTCGATCCCGAGCGGTGCTGCCTCGGCCCAGTAGCTTTCCGCATGCCAGGGCTTGTTGATCGCCGGCGCGCCGCCCAACCACGGATAGGAGAACCTGTCGGGATAGATCAGGTGCAGGTGCGTATCGACGATGCGCATGAAATCAGCCGTTTGAAGTGAGAATCTGAGCTGAGAAGTTAGCCTGCCGGCACCCGGCGCGACAGGCCAGTCTTTCGGCTAAAGCTTCACCGCCAGCCCGCTCCGGATGCTTTCGTCCGCTGCAATGCAGATCCTGAGCGACTGCACGGCGTCATTCATGTGCCGGCTCAGGTCGATATCCTCGACGATGGCGCGATATACATAGTCCTGCTCCCTGGCACAGAGCGCATCGTGGTGTGGCTCGCCCTGCATCGAAATGTACTCGTCGGCATTGGCGAAGCTCCCGTCCGTCGTGAGCGCCGCCCGGTGCACCCGAATCTGGTCGGTCCGCGTGTGCGTATCGAGATCGTCCGATTTGGCGCCCGGGTCCATGACGATCGACACCGCGCCGTTCGGCGTCATCACGTCCTTGATGAAGAAGGCGTTCTCCGAAACCATCGGTCCCCACGCCGCCTCGTACCAGCCGCGCGAGCCGTCCTCGAACAGCACTTGCAGCGCGCCGTAATTGTACATGTCCGGGGCGATCTCATCGGAGAGCCGCACCCCCATGCCGCGCACCTCGACCGGCCTCGCATCGGTGATCTGGCACATCACGTCGACATAGTGCACGCCGCAGTCGACGATCGGCGACGTCGTCTCCATCAGCGTCTTGTGCGTCTGCCAGTTGGCGCCGCTCGATTGCTGGTTGAGGTTCAAGCGGAATGCATATGGCCCCCCGAGCTTGCGCGCTTCCTCGATGAAGCGGATCCAGCTCGGGTGGTGCCTCAGGATGTAGCCCACTACCAGCTTCCGCCCATTGGCCCTGGCCGCCGCGACCACCCGCTCGGCATCGGCCACGGTCATCGCCAGCGGCTTTTCGACGAACACGTGCGCGCCCTGTTCCAGCGCCATCACCGCGTAGTCGGCATGCGTATCGGTGTAGGTGTTGATCGACACCAGGTCCGGCTTCAGCTGCCGCAGCGCCGCCTGATAGTCGGCCAGCACCTGGTAGCCAGCGAGTTCCGGCTCGAGCTTCGGGGCCCGCCGGTTCACCAGCCCGACGATCTCGAATCCCGGGTGCCGGTGATAGGCCAGCGCGTGGCTCCGCCCCATATTGCCCAGGCCCGCCACAAGTACACGAACGCTCATTCAAACTACTCCAAGTCCTGATCTCCCCGGCCAAGCCGGGCAACGTTTGGTCGGGCCTGCAATCATGCCCAGAGTCATTCCCGCGAAAGCGGGAACCTCTGTTTTCGGCGCGCGCTGCAAACCGAGATCCCCGCGTTCGCGGGGATGACCCTGCGGGCAACTCGGCGGTAGAGCCCGCTCATGTGCCCGACGAACCTGTGGCCCTGTCCAGCCTGGTATTCAGCTCGATCGCAGCGGCTTCGAGCCGCTCGGCCGAGCCCTCTGCAAACGCCGCTGGCAAGCCATAATATCGGTGCGCCTCGAGCACTTCGTAGCCGCCGAACGGATATTCGGACGCCGGCGGAATGTACCCGGGTACGCCATCGGCAAAGCTGTTGACGAAGTGCACGCGCGCCGTGTCGCCGCGCACGTTCAGCGCCGACTGCGCAAACATTTCCCCCGGCAAGAAGCTCAACCGGACCCCGGCCCAGTCGAGCACCGTCACCTTGCCGGTCCACGGCGCAGCCGGCCGCAGCGCGACGGTCCCGGCCCAGTCCGCCCAGCACTCATAGAGCGTCGCCCAGGCCGGGTCCGACTCGGCCGCCTTGGCTCGCCACTCGGCCGCCAGCACGGGCAGGGGCGCCGTCTCGTTCCGCTCGAGATCGAGCGTTACCGCTGTGGCCGTAGCGGCAACGCCGCCAGCCAACGGCCTGAGCCTTGCTGTCGAAGCGCTCGCAGCAATGCGTCGGCCCAGCCGTTCAGCCTCCGCATAGGTGCGATCTGCTGTGGGGACTGTGCTGATCGACGAATGCGGCGAGTGTCCCGTGCTGATGTCACCCGCGCAGCCGGTCAGGAACACCGCGATGATCCCTGGGGAGGCGGCCTCCAGTGCCTCGCGCACATAGTGCGGGAAGTCGGCGGTGTACTGCCGATTGTAAGCCGCCAGCACCACCGGATGGCAGGCGTGTGCTGTGAGGATGGCGATGGGCTTGCCATCGACACCGTCGATCCGCAGCACCGGCAGGGTGGGGTCGATGACCCCGCCGTCGTGCCGCCGGTTGAAGGCGATCCCGGGATTGTCGCCCAGGCCGGCCGAAAGGACTGCTGGCCGCTGCGCCGCCACGGCCCGGTCGATCGCCTCGACGCACCCGTCTTCCAGCCGCGTCAGAAAATCGGCGTCGAACGCCGTGCCACCGCGACCAGCCATGCTCACTGGTCCACCATGCGTGTGCGTGGCGATCACTGCCACCCTGTCGTCGGGTAGTGCGCAACGCGAGCGAATCCGCGCGCAGCTCTCCTCGTGCAGGCCGATCACATCGGCAACGACGATGGCCGTATCGCCCACGACAATGGCCCGCGCCGTCAGCGCATCGTGGCTACCGGTCGCCGGTTGCGTGCGGGCTGCGTAGCCGGACATCATCAGCCCGGCCGGCGGCGTGATATCGATGATCGAGGCTCCCGCCAGCAGCGGCGATGGTTCCGGCATTCCGACCACACTCCAATCGAGTTCCCACGGGTTTGGCATTAATGCCAAAAACATACCACTTGTCGAGAAGCCTCACGCATAACCGGCCGCCGGCAACCCCGCGTGGGACCGATCTCACAGCAAGTCGGGGACATCGGCGCAGAAACCGCTTGGTCAATGGTCTTTTATTGGTATTATGGGATGAATGTGGGACGATACCCGCGCCGGGCCGATTTGCCCGGTGGTTTGGTCCGGGACAGACAATTTGACCAGCGAGCTTTTCAGCGCCGAAGCCATCATCCTGCCGCAGGGTGGTCCGCTCTATCTGCAGCTGAAACGCTGGATCGAAGACGCGGTGGCGCGTGGCGCCATCAAGCCCGGCGATGCGCTTCCGTCCGAGCGTGACCTTGCCGCCAAGGTCGAGGTCTCCCGTGTCACGGTGCGCAAGGCCGTGCAGCATCTGGTGCGCGACGGCCTGCTGATTCAGCGCCATGGCTCGGGCACCTTCGTTGCCCCACAGCAGAGCCGGGTCGAGCAATCACTGAGCCAGCTCACCTCTTTCACCGAGGATATGGCGCGCCGCGGCATGGCCGTGCGCGCCATCTGGCTCGATCGGGGCATCTACGATCCATCGCCCGACGAGACGGTGATTCTGGGCCTCTCGCCGGGCGATCGCGTCGCCCGCGTGGCGCGCCTCCGCCTCTCGGGCGATATGCCGCTGGCCATCGAGCGCGCGGCTTTGTCCGCCGAGACTTTGCCGGATCCAGCTTCCGTCGGCTCGTCGCTCTATTCGCATCTCGACAAGACCGGCAACCGCCCGGTGCGTGCGATCCAGCGCATCCGCGCTGCCAATCTCGAGGAAAACGATGCCCGTCTCCTCGAGATCCCGGTAGGCGCCGCCGCGCTCCATATCGAGCGCATCGCCTACCTGCCTTCGGGCAAGGTCGTCGAATTGACCCGCTCGGTCTATCGCGGCGACACCTATGATTTTGTCGCCGAGCTCAGAGTCGGCGAAGCTGCCCGCAAATGATCGCAAACCGTGAGTGATGCCGTGACCACAGCCGCCAACGCCAGCTACATGCGCCAGGAAGTCGAGGAGACCCCGTCGGCGATCGCCCGCCTGCTTTCGGAGGGCAAGGCCGACTTCGCGGCCGCCGGCAAGGCGCTCCGCGCCGCCGACCCCACCGCCATCGTCACCATCGCACGCGGCTCCTCCGACCACGCCTCGTCGTTCCTCAAGTACTCCATCGAGCTCCTCGCCGGCGTGCCGGTCGCCTCGGTCGGCCCCTCGGTCTACTCGATCTATGGCCGCGAGCTGAAGCTCAAGGGCACTGCGGCAATCGCCATCTCGCAGTCAGGCAAAAGCCCCGACATCGTCGGCATGACGCAGTCGGCTAAAAAGAACGGCGCGCTGACCTTCGCGCTGACCAACACCCCGGACTCGCCGCTTGCCCAGGCTTCCGACCAGACCATCGCGCTCCGCTCCGGCGAGGAGAAGTCGGTGGCCGCCACCAAGACCTTCGTCGCCTCGGTCGTCGCCGGCCTCGGCCTCGTCGGAAACTGGTTGGAAGACAAGGCGCTGCTGGCCGCTCTGGAATCGCTTCCTGAGGTGCTCGAAGAGGCCGTGCACTGCGATTGGTCGCCGCTGCTCGGTGCGCTCGACAAGCACCAGTCGCTCTATGTCCTCGGTCGTGGCCCGGCGCTCGCCATCGCCAACGAGGCGGCGCTGAAGTTCAAGGAAACCTGCGGTATCCATGCCGAGGCCTACAGCGCTGCCGAGGTCATCCACGGCCCGGCCCGCATTGTCGAGCATCACTTCCCGGTGCTGGCACTCGCTGCCCGCGACGCCGCCGAAGCCTCCGTTGCCGAAGTCGCCGAACGGCTGGCCGGGCAGGGCGCTCGCGTCTTCATCACCTCGGTCAATGCCCAGAGCGCCGAACGCCTGCCGTTCGCCGCCTCCGGCCACGCCATCACCGACGCCCTGGCGCTGATCGTCAGCTTCTACGGCTTCGTCGAAGCGCTGAGCCGCCGCCGTGGCTTCGATCCGGACCGCCCGCCGCACCTCAAGAAGGTGACGGAGACCATATGACCCGAAGCACCAGTGGGGGCTGACCCCCACCCTTGATCCCTCCCCCTCAACAGGGGGAGGGAGACGACGACCTCGGTATTAGTGAGAGCGTCTCCCTCCCCCTGTTGGGGGGAGGGGACAGGAGTGGGGGTCAGCCTGCTCCGGCTCTCAAGGCTCGCACCTGCAGGAGCAAAGCACATGACTACCAAACAAGCCTTCACCGGAGCCCGCATCTTCGATGGCGCCGAATGGCACGACCACATGGCGCTGGTCGTTGCTGACGGCAAGGTTGAGGGCCTCATCGCCGCGGATTCACCCACCGATGCCATTCGCGTTCCGGCCGACGGTGCCATGATCGTTCCCGGCTTTCTGGACCTGCAGGTCAACGGCGCCGGCGGCGCGCTGCTCAACGACACGCCGACGCTCGAGGCCATCCGCACCATCTGCGCGACCCTGACCCAGTTTGGCTGCACCGCCTGCCTGCCGACCCTGATCACCGATACGGTACCCAAGAACGAGGCCGTCATCGCCGCCGGCGCCACGGCGGTGGAGCAGCACGTCCCCGGCTTCCTCGGTCTCCACCTCGAAGGCCCCCACCTCTCCATCGCCCGCAAGGGCGCCCACGATCCGGCGCTGATCCGCCCAATGGACGAAGCCGACCTGCAGCGGCTCCTCGCCGCCAAACGCGCACTCCCGACTCTCCTCATTACTGTCGCCGCCGAAACCGTTGGCCCGGAACAGATTTCCCGCCTCGCCGCGGCAGGCATCATCGTCAGCATCGGCCACTCCGATGCGAGCTACGTCCAGGTTGCAGCTGCCGCGGCAGCCGGCGCATCGATGGCCACCCACCTGTTCAACGCCCAGAGCCAGATCGGTAATCGCGAGCCGGGCGTCGTCGGTGCCGTGCTCGACCTGCCGGGCCTCGATGCCGGCCTCATTGCCGACGGCATTCACGTCCATCCGACCTCGATCGGCATCGCACTCCGCGCCAAGCGTGGCCCGGGCCAGGTTTTCCTCGTCTCCGACGCCATGTCGATCACCGGCACCGACTGGACTGAGTTCGAGCTCACCGGCCGCACCGTCTACAGGAAGGATGGCGCCCTGCGCCTCGCCGACGGCACCCTCGCCGGCGCCGACCTCGCGATGATCGACGCCATCCGCTACGTCCACCAGACCATCGGCGTGCCGCTCGACGAGGCCCTGCGCATGGCGAGCCTTTATCCGGCCCGCGCCATCCATGCCGAAGCCGACCGCGGCCACCTCAGCAAAGGCGCCCGCGGCGACTTCGCAGTCCTGAGCGACGACCTGAAGGTGCGCTCGACTTGGATTGGGGGCGAGAGGGTCTACAGCGCCTGATCAAAAACAAACCGGCCGCCCGAGGGGCGGCCCGTTCAGCGCTCTCGCATCGAATCAGAAGCCGAAGTTGAGGCCGGCCTTCAGGGTGTGAAGCTGCATCGACACATCGACGTCGGCATTCACCGGGGCACCGAAGCTGTAGGTCTCGGCTCCGAGGTCGGTATAGGCGTACTCGCCGAACACCGAGATATTGTCGGCAACGGCGATCTCGACGCCGGCACCGGCCGTCCAGCCGATATGGGTATTGCTGACCTCGACGCCGGCCGCATCGCCCGTGCCGCCGCCATAGGCGACACCGGCCTTGACGTAGGGAAGCACGCCATCGAGCGCGAGGCCGATGCGAGCAGTGGTAGAACCGAGCCAGTCAACCGTGTCGTCCGCACCGCCGCCATCTTCATTTGAAGCGATCGCCGAGAGGCTCAGGTCGGTCTGCACGCCGAACACCACCGTGTCCAGCTGCACATTATAGCCCAGTTGCACGCCGCCGAAGAAGCCGTCGACCGGCTGCTCTTCGTCGCTGGGATCGATGATGACGCCGTCAAGGAACATGGTGCCGGAACCGTACCCGATATGTGCGCCGGCATAGAAACCGGACCAATCGACCGCAGAAGTGGCGGCAATGACCGCCGGCTCCTCGATGATCAGATCGGCCGCCTGGGTAGCGCTGGAGATGGTCGCTGCGGCAACGCCGAGCAACAGAACCTGGGCAATCTTCATGCTGAAAATCCTCAAAAACATAGGAAATATAGTGGAGTCAGCATAAGTTGCGTCGACGCGACGGGTCAAGCGACGAACATACTCGCGCCGTACTTTTGCCACGCTTCGCGGCGCGGGGCAGCGAGCTTTCAGAAGCTCATCACCGACAGCCGGAATCACCCGCGGCCAATATACGGCATGGTGGTTGCCATGACCGTCATGAACTGCACATTCGCCTCGAGCGGCAGCCCGCTCATATAGAGAATCGCATCCACCACGTGCTGCACGTCGAAGGTCGGTTCCGGCTCCATCGTGCCGTTGGCCTGCAGTGACCCGGTGGTCATCCTGGCGGTCATGTCGGTGGCGGTGTTGCCGATGTCGATCTGCCCGCAGGCAATGCTGAAGGCCCGTCCATCCAGCGAGATCGCCTTGGTCAACCCGGTGATCGCGTGCTTGGTGGCGGTATAGGCGGCAGCGCCCGGCCGCGGCACGTAAGCCGAGATCGAGCCATTGTTGATGATCCGGCCACCCTGCGGCGTCTGGTCCCGCATCGCCCGGAATGCCTCGCGCGCCACATAGAATGCGCCGTTGAGGTTCACATCCACCATGCCCTGCCAGGTCCCGATATCGGTGTCGCCGAAGCTCGCCTGCGGCGCAAACCGGCCGGCATTGTTGAACACCACGTCCACACGGCCGAGCTTCGCCTTCAGGTCGGTGAAGTAGCGGTGCACGGCTGCGGGGTCGGTGACATCGCAAACCCCACTATACTGCGCCGAACTCAGCCGCGCCGTCTCCTTGAGCTCGACCTCGCGTCGCCCCAGAATCGCCACGCGATACCCGGCCTTGCCCAGCCCGATTGCCGTTGCGCGCCCGATACCCGAGGTCGCGCCGGTCACCACCGCCACCTTGCCGTCTGTCATTTTCCGCTTTCCCGCCCTTTGTTGCCGTCATATGGACGAGGACTTGCGGCATAGGCAAGGCAGCCATTAGCAAGAGACGCATGTCCCCTTCCCGTCGAGTTCCCCCCAAGCAACCGCAAGGCCGGACGGTGGAGAGCCTACTGCAGCGCGGCATCGAGCTTCACCAGGCTGGGCGCGGAACAGAGGCAGCAGGCCTGTACCAGCAGATTCTGCGCCTCGACGGCGGCCACCCTGCAGCCAACCACCTGTTCGGGCTCACGCTGATGCAGCAGGGAGAACCGACCGCCGCCATCCGTCACATCGCCGTGGCGCTCAAGACCGAGCCCTCCAACCCGCAATACCTCGCCAATATGGGGGTGGCGCTGAGCAGCGCCGGTCGCAACGACGAAGCGGTGGAAGTGCTGCAACGCGCCGTGGCCATTCAGCCGGCATCGGCGGAAACCTATTCGAATCTCGGCATGGCCAACCGCTCACTGGGGCGGTTCAACGAGGCCGCCGATGCCTATCGGCATGCTGCCGAGATTAGGCCGGCCGAGCCTGCCTTCCACTTCAGGCTGGCCAGCATGCTCCGTCAGGCCGGGGATCATTTCGCGGCGGAAGCATCCTATCGCAAGGCGATCGAGCTGCGGCCCAGCTATGCCGAGGCCTATGATCGGCTCGCCTTCATGCTGATCGATCAAGGACGCGCGGCGGAGGCGCTGGAGCTGCTCGACAGGGGACTGGCTGTCCTTCCCGAAGAGGCCACCCTTCACATGCAACGCGCGCGCTCACTCTATGCGGGTGGCGCGATAAACGAGGCGATCGCCGGGTTCGACCGCGCCCTCACCCTGCGGCCGACTTATGGCGAGGCACACCTGCAGCGCGCCACCTCGGTGCGCCACCGGGCGGGCGATCGCGCAGTCGCGGCAATGGAGGGCGTGTTCCGGTCAGAGCATGTCGATACCGTCGACCGGATCTTTGCCGGCTTTGCCTTGGGCAAGGCTCTGGCCGACATTGGAGATCATTCCGGATCCATCGCCGCATTCATCGACGCGAACCGCATGCAGCGGCAACGCGTCACCTTCTCGCTGAACCGCGAGGCCGACCTCCTGAAGTCGGAGCTGGAGCGCTTTCGTGATGCTGATGAGATGCTGCTGAGCGGCGCCTCGTCAGCGGCGAACCCGGTCTTCATCGTTGGCCTGCCGCGGTCAGGCAAAAGCACGCTGGAACTGATCCTCGCCTCACATCCGGCTTTCGCGGGCGCTGGAGAGCTGCCGACCATGGGCAGGCTGGTGCGGGAACTGCTTCTGGAAACCGGCGGGCTCCCATTGTCGGCGATACCGGCCAATCGTTTCGCTGCGCTTGGACGCGCCTACATGGAAGAAGCTCAGCGGCTGATTCCCGACGGCAAGCGCGTCATCGACACCATGCCATCGAACTATCACTACCTGGGCTTCATCCGCCTCGCCCTGCCCAATGCCCGGATCATTCACTGCGTGCGGCCGCCCGCCGAGCATCGCGTCGCCATATTCGAGAAGTTCCTCACCGGCGCCGGGTTCGAGTACTCGAACGAGCTGGGCGAGCTGCGCGGCTACCATTCGGCGTATTCGCAGCTGATGAGCGATTGGCACACGCGCTTCCCGGGGTTTATTCGCGACCTCGACGTCGGTGCCCTGATGTCCGATCGGCGGGCCCCGATGGCGAGCTTGCTGCAGTTCCTGGGGGCCGATTGGGATGAGGCGTGCGTTGCGCCGGCCCAATCGGAGCCGCAGCAGGGGGACAGGTCGAGCGCCGAGCGCGCCGCCAATCACTCGGCCCACATGGCTGCATGGCGGCAGCTTCACCCGGAACTCTGGACCTGAGTCCGGCGGCGCGGATGCCCCGGCTGGGATCGATTCCGGCCGGCGCGGTCGCAAGTATTAACGGCCCGTTTCCAAACCTGTGCCGAATTTGCAACAGCCGGTCTGCAACCACCTTGGCGCTGCCGCAATTCAGCCATTCTACGATTGCGCCTCCCGAACTCCTGCGTAGAGTGGGTCTTGCGAATCCATGCATGGGATCGTTTGTCGGTCGCAAACGCGACGGCAACACACACAAAAGTGTGGTCGCGTTTCGACAAGCCGCCGGGCAACTGGCAAAACGAATGACTGACTTTGGAGGTCAATAATGAAAATCAGGAGCCTTCTTCTGGGTTCTGTGGCGGCAGCGGGTCTCTCGACCGGCGGCGCTTTCGCGGCCGATCTCGGCGTTCTGACGTCGCTTGACGTTTGCGACGCTCTGGGCCTGTCGGGTCTGACGATCTCGTCCGACACCAACTGCCTGCAGATCACCGGCGAAGTGAAGTACAAGTTCACCTGGGGCGATTTCACCAACGAGTCGTTCGGCGTTGCGACCCCGGCTGACGGTGGCGTCCAGTGGATCGGTGGCGGCCATGGCGCTCTGCCGGGCACCGACGACAACCTGGACTGGCGTTCGCGTTTCGACGCTTGGATCAAGTTCGTTGCGACTGCCGACTCCGATTTCGGCCCGGCCAAGGCTGTTCTGAAGCTGAAGCAGGTGACTGACGCTCGTGTTGATAACGAGGGTGTCCGTTACTACGGTGGCTCCACCACCGGCGATGAGGGCACGATTGCCGGCCTTCCGGTCAATGGTCCTGGCTCGGTCGTCCTCGACGAAGCTTACGTCTCGATCGGCGACTCGACCGTGATCATGGCGGGCAAGAAGGGCTCGATCATGAACAAGGGCGACGACGAACCCCTGACGTGGCTTGACCTCTTCAACTCGGAAGACGTTGATCGCGGTGTTAGCTGGGGCCCGCTTGCGGGTACCGATGGCCTCGACGACGGCGGCATGGTCATCCAGGTCACCTCTGATCTGGGCAATGGTTTTACGATCAGCGCCGGCCTTGAGAAGCTTGACAATCAGCAGGCTAACCTGCTCGTCCCCGCTTCTAGTCTCCATGGTGCCGGTACTGCCGTCGGCGTGATTGCTTACGCTGGTGAAGGCATTTCGGCTCACATCACCGGCGCTGCCGCTGGCGTGCTCGATGGTGAAGTCGAAGCTTGGGGCGTGCATGCTGGCTTTGCCGGCACGTTCGACAACTTCAAGGTCGTGTTGGCGGGTGCATTCGGTCACTCCGAAGACCAGATCTTGATCGGGACCGATCACGACTACTGGAACGTCCTTGCTTCGGCCTCGGCCACCTTCGACATGTTCACCATCGCTGGTGCGGTCGAGGCTGTTGACGACGGTACCGACACCGATCTCGGTGCTGGTGCTTCCGTTAGCTTCGCGGTCACCGAAGGCGTGACCGTCAATGTTGGCGGCCGTTGGTACCAGCAGAACATCGCCGGCCTCGGCGATGCATGGCAGGTTGCGGCGGGCGTTTCGGCTGCCGTCACCGAGTCGATCACCGTCACCGGCGAACTCGGCTACGTCGACAACGGCTCCGACGACCTGATCTACGGTTCGGCCAAGCTGGCTTGGGCTCCGGGCGGTGGTTACACCTCCTCGATCAAGGGCACGGTTACCTCCGAGACCAACAGCGCGGACGTTGGCTACAAGCTCGAGACCGAGTTCAAGAAGACCTTCGAGTAAGCCTTACGGCCCAATCGGATTGGAAAGGCCCGGCGTCAGCCGGGCCTTTCTGTTTATGCGGGCTGTTCACAGAGTTGTCAGGCTTCGTTCATTTGGCCGCATTTATCGGTTCATGCTGACATTCTGAAATTGTCAGTGGCGTTGACGCACTTCTCCGATTCAGTGTTTGGCGCTATGGCTCGTCGTCGGCATGGCGTCGGCAGAGTTCTTGTTTCGGGGGCGGCATGAGCGGCATCTTCCTGCGCTGGGGTGTACCAGCCTTCGTCACGGTCATCGGCGGCACCGTCGCCGCCGTGGCGACGAGCGGAAGCGCCATCCCGCCGGATCTTGCGAGCCGCACCAGCGCCGTTATCGACGGTCCCGAGTTCGAGTGGGCGAAGCTCAGTTTCGACATGCGTGATGCCACGATCACCGGCACCGCCACCACGCAATCGATGATCGACGAGGCTGTTGCGAAGGTCGCAGCCGTGCACGGCGTTCGCAGCGTGACCTCGAAAGTGGTGCTCGCCGAACATGTCAGTCCGTTCCCGTTCATCGCCACCGTCGAGGGCGGCGTGCTCACGCTCTCCGGCGGCCTTCCCGACGAGGAAGCGCGCGCCGAGATCCTCGACATCGCCGGGGAGGGGGCGCGCGACGAGACGCGGCTGATGTCCGGGGCGCCGAACCGGGCGAACTGGCTTGCCGCCGTCGACTATGCGCTGGGCTATGCCAGGCAACTCGATGAGGGCGAAGTCGCCCTTGCCGACCTCAATCTGACCATCTCGGGACGAGCCAAATCGCCTGATGCCTACGCCTCGCTCGCCGGCATCGGCGCGGCGGCCGTTCCTGCCGCTGTCACGGTGGCTTACCGCGAAGTGCAGCCCGCGTTGGTCTCGCCGTTCGAATGGCGCGCCGAGTACGACGGGCGGAAACTGAGTCTCTCCGGCGCCACACCCAGCGAGGTGCTGATTGCCGAACTTGAGGCACTTGCGCCCGCTGGAACGAGCGTCTCGACCAGCCTCGTCCTCGCATCGGGCGCACCCACCGAGTTTGCTGCATCCGCCAAGCTGCTGCTAGAAAATCTCCTTAAGTTGGAGAGCGGTAGCGCAACAATCTCTGATAAGACTTCAACCCTGGCCGGATCCCCGGCTGACGCCGCTGCAGCCGAATCTGTCCGTGTCGCGATGACGCCGTCGGCCGCCGCCGTGACGCTCGGGCCGCCGCTCGTCGGTGAGTACTGGTTGAGCGCCGAGCGAGGCGCGAACGGGATCGTCCTCGACGGTTTCGTCCCCGATGCGGCGCTCCGCGATCGTCTCGAGGCGCTCGACAATGTCGATGCCGCCGGACTCGAGCTTGGCCGTGGCGCGCCGGAGCGCTTCGAATCCGGTATTGATTTCGTGCTCGAGGCGCTGCGCCGGATGAGCGAGGGCCACGCCACCATCCAGGGAACGGTGATCACCGTCGACGGGCGCGCCGCCACGGTGGCTGACTTCGCTGCCATCGAGACGCGCTTGGAGCTTGGTGCACCGCAGGGGCTCATTCTCGCCAGCACGACGGTGAAGCCGCCCTTGGCGACGCCTTTCACCTTTGCCGCCGAGAAGACCGCCACTGGCCAGTTCTCGCTCTCGGGCTACGTGCCCGGCGCGGCAGTGCGCAAGGCGCTGGTTGCAGGGCTGCCGGCGGTCGCAAGCGACACCACCGTCATCGCCGACGGCAACCCGGCAGATTTCGAAGCGGCTGCGATCAAGGCGCTCGGGGTGCTGCAGCTGCTCGATAGCGGCAAGGTCAGCTATGACGGCGCCAGCTGGAGCCTCAATGGTGCGGTTGACACGCCGCAGGAAGCCTTCGCCGCTGAATCCGCTTTCGCCGCCACCGGTTTGCGGACCGCCGGCTGGACCTACAGCGTCAGCCTGCCGGGCGCCGCCGAAACGGCAGCGCTGCCGGTTGTTGATCCCTATGTCTGGCGGGCGCAGAAGTCTGCCAATGGCAGGATTGCCTTCACCGGCTTCCTGCCGACGGAACAGTTGAAGCGCTACCTCGCAGGGCATGCCGGCGCCAACGTCGTCGATGGAACCGCTCTCGGCGCCGGGGCGCCCGAAGGCTTCATCCCGGCGGCCATCGGCGGTCTCGATGCACTTCTGGGGCTCGACGAAGGCACGCTGGCGCTCTCGGCTGGAAGCTGGTCGCTGACCGGGAAGCTGCCGACCACAACCGGCCGCTACGAGCTCGAAACCGCCCTGCGCACCGCAACCGACACCTCCGCCTGGCATGTCGCCATCCAGGCCGGCGATGCGGCGCCCGTCGTCACGCCGTTCGTCTGGTCGGCGGTAAGGGCCGCTGATGGGAGCTTCGCACTCTCCGGCTATGTGCCCACCGAGGAGGTTCGCCGCTTTGCAGCGGTGCGCGCCGGCAAGGTCAGCAGCGACACCACGCTGGTCGGCTCGGGCGAGCCGCAGGGCTTCATCGCCGACTCGCTGGCCGGCCTCGATGCATTGCTGAAGCTCGAAAGCGGTGAGGTGAAATACGACGGCAAAGCCTGGTCCATCGCCGGCCAGCCGCTCACCCCAGCCGACGCCGACGCCGCGCGCGCGGCAGTCGCGACGGCGTCGGATGGCGGCGCGGCGTGGATTGAAGCCTTGGCCGAGCCGACACAGGCCGCGCCAGAGCCCGCACCCGTTACGGTGGAAACGGCCGAACCGGCCACAACCGAGGACGTGCCTGCTGAGCCGGCGGCATTGGAGCCGGAACCCGGGACAGCCGCGACGGAGCCAGCCGAAGAAGCGGGGCCGGCAGCCGAGGCCACTCCCGCAGTTGAGGCGCCTCCCGCAGCCGAGACCGCGCCCGCTGAGCAGGAGGTCGCGGTGGTCGAACCGCAGCCGGCGGTTGAGCCTCAGCCTGAGCCAGCAACACCGGTGGTCCGCAACTATCTATTCGATGCCAAGAAGTCGCTCGGCGGTCCGATCACGTTCTCGGGCGCGGTGCCCGCAGAGCCGATGCGGCGGCATCTGGCGGTCATCGCCGGTGGCGAGCCGGCGGAGGCCCTGACCATCAGCCCCGACCTGCCTGACGATTTCGTCACCAATGCCGATGCCGGCAGCCGTGCGCTGGCCTTGCTGGCGGATGGCGAGTTCGGGCTCGATGGCGACCGCTGGGTGTTCTCCGGCCGGGCTGAGACCGAGGAGGCCAAGCAGGCGGCGCTCACCGCGCTGGCAGCGGTTCCGACGCTAGATCAGTGGGACACCAGCGTCACGTTGCTGCCGCCGCTGGATGTCTGCCGCGACAAAGTGACGGCGTTTGCGGCCCGCAACGCTATCGTCTTCCAGTCCGGCAGCGCCCGGATCGCCGATGAATCGGTTCCGGCGATCGACGAGTTGGCTGGCTACCTGGGGCTATGCCCTGAAGCGACGGTCAACGTCGAAGGACACACCGACGCCGACGGCGAGGATGAGGCCAACCTGGCCCTGTCGGTGTCGCGCGCCGAGGCTGTCGTCGATGCGCTGATCCTGCGCGGCATCGGACCCGAGCGGCTCTATGCCATCGGCTATGGCGAGAGCCTGCCAGTCGCCAGCAACGAGACGCGCGCAGGCAAGCAGGCCAACCGCCGCATCGTCTTTACCCTCGCCGACGAGTAGCGAACGCATATGACCCTGGATTCTCTGATCTATCTGCTCGAGGTCTACTGGCCGTTCGTTCTGGCTGCGGGAGCAATCGGTCTCGTTACCGGCTGGCTCTCCGTTCGCGCTCGGAAGGGTTGAGGTCTCAGATGCTGAACCCTGCGCACATCCTCGAAATCGCGCTGCTTTTGCTGGTGGCGTTCCTCTCCGGCGCAGTTGTTGGCGCGCTCGCCCGTCTGGCGGCCTCTCGCCTGATGCCGACCAAAGCGCCGGCGTCGTCGCCGGTCGCGGTTGTCGAGCCGGCAAAGCCGGAAGGGGCCTCAGCCTTGGTCGCGGCCCCGGTCATTAGCGAAGTGGTGAAAACACCAACACCGGTCGCGCCGGCCGACGTCCCGGCCCTCGATTTCACCGAAGCGCTGCTGGCGCTGGCGGGCGACAAGCCGGGTAGCCCCGCGAGCAAGATCCAGATGCCGAGTATTGCGCCGCTGCCCGCGGTTGCCGTGACCAAAACGGCCGAGCCAATGCGGCCGGCCCGAGTGGCAGGGGAGACCACGTCGGGCCACGTCGTGGCGCATCCGCGCAGCTCCGCCGTGCCGGTTCGCGTCGTCACGCTGGAGGGGGCCAGCGCCGAAGTCATTCCGTTCCCGCTCGAAAAGCTTGCCGTAGAAAGTCTGGAGCCGGCGGCCGTCGTTGCTGCGGTCCCCATGCCGGCGGCTGAACCAGCCTCTCCCGTTGTGGCCGGGCCGCCGGCGGTGAAGTCCGAGCCGGTCGTCGAGGTGGAGGTCGCGCCTCCCGTCGAAGCAGAGGCACAGCCCGATGCAGCGACGGCGGTCGAGGCAGAGACGGCTGCTTCCCTCGAGCTCCCTGCCGCTGACGCCGAGGCGGACGCTGCTGCGGCGAACGCGCCCCTTGAACAGCCGCCTGCCGCGGTTGCTGAGATCGCCCAGCCGGCGGCGTCGCCGTTGCTGGAAGAGGTGGCCGTCGCACCGGAACCCATCACCCCGGCCGCGCCCGAGACCAGCGCCGAAGATGATGAGGCCGCTGCCATGCGGGCCATTGAGGGCAACTGGTCGCCGCGTCGCGCTGCATCGCCGCGGACCCGCAGGGTGGACCTGCCGGAAGTTTCAGCCGAGGCTATCGTTGTGGACTCGCTTGCCGCCGTCACGTCCGCCACCGAGGCCGCCAACCCGGGGGCGACGGCCGAGCTCGTCGAGGCTCCCGGCAGGCCCGTGGGTATTGCCGCGCCGCGGCTTGGCGTGAAGGACGATCTCACGCACGTCATCGGCATCCTGCCGATCATTGAGACGGCGCTGAACCGGCTTGGCCTCTATCACTTCGATCAGATCGCCGAACTGACCGACGACAATGCCGGCTGGATCGAGAACCATCTCGGCATCGCCGGTCGGATCGCGCGGGAGCACTGGCGGGAGCAGGCGCGCGGGCTTGCCCCGGCGACGGTCGAGACGAAGAAGGCGGCGGGCCAGCAGTAGAGAGGGTTCAGGCGGCCTTGGCGCGCCGCTTCACCAGCTTGCGCACGAACTCGGCGATCGGGCCGACATCCTCCGGGGTGTTGAGCAGGGCAGGGGATCCCGAGCCCTCGATCACGTAGCCCTCGGCGTCGCGGCGCCGGCGCAGCATTTCCTCGAACGTTTCGCGCCGCACCTGTTCGGTGAGCTGCGTCCGCATCAGCAGCAGTGGGGCACTGGCCAGCGCATCATAGAGCTGCCATTGCGGCACCAGGATATCGTCGTGCTCAAACGACTCGAGCAAGCCGGTGAGGTGCGGATCGAACAAGGCGCGGACACGGTTGCGCTTGTCGAGGAAGTGGGTGCGGGCCGCCAGCACATCGAGCAGCCCCTCTGTCGCCGCCGGGTAGTCCGGCGCCAGCATCCGGCGCGCCATGGTCCGAAAGCCCGCTTCGGAGCGGTTGCCCTCGAGGTCCCGAAGGTTGTTGCGCAGGCGGACCAGGCCGCGCGGATCGGAGACCGGCCCGGCATCGATGAGCACTGCGCCGGTCAAGAGGTTCGGCCGCTCGGCAGCCAATGCCATCACCACCTGGCCGCCATAACCCTGTCCGACGAAGATGCCGCCATCAACAGCCAGCGCCGCCAGCACCTGGACCAGCTCCAGCGCATCGACGGTCGAGATGTAGCGCGATTTGTCGGTGCGATCCGACGAACGGCCGCGGCCTTTCAGGTCGACCAGGACGATCGGCCAGTCGTCGCCGTAAACGCGGTGGAAGTGGTTCGCGAAGTCGGCGAAATCCGACATGTTGCGCTGGTAGCCGGGCACGCAGACCAGGGGAATGCGCCCGACGGCCAGCCGACCGGAGATGTGGACCGCGACCTGTTCGTCCGCCGGCCCGACAGTGTAGCGGGTCACCGGCAGAGTGGCGAAACTGCGATGATCATCGGGCGACAGACGCGGGCGGGAGAACATCATCGAGCAATAGCAGAATTTGCGGCCGTCCCAACTGTCGGCCCGCGAACTATCCCGGGATCTTTCTGAGCGCCTCGCCGATGCTCAGGTCGTCTTTGCCCAGGCGGGCCCGGTAGACGAGATAGTTGCCCAGCACCCGCTTCACATAGGTCCGCGTCTCCTGGACGGGGATCAGTTCCACCCACACGACCGGGTCGATCGCATCGGAGCGCGGGTCGCCAAACGTGTTCACCCACTTGCGGGCGTTGCCGGCGCCGGCATTGTAGGCGGCGGCGGCGAGCAGCAGCGAGCCGTCGAAGCGTTCAAGCTGCGCCTTGAGATAGGTCGAGCCGAGCAGCGCGTTATACTCGCCGTCGCTGGTCAGCCGGCTGGCCGAGTACTTCACGCCGAGCTTGCCGGCGGTTTCCTTGGCGGTTGCCGGCATCAGCTGCATCAGGCCGCGCGCGCCGGCGGACGAGATGGCGTCGACCTGGAAGCGGCTCTCCTGCCGGGTGATGGCGTAGATCGCGGCCTGGTCCATCGAGGCCAGCTTGGTGCTGGGCAGGCCGTCCTTGGGGAAATTGAACAGGTCGAGCGGCGTGCCGCGCTTTTCCGCCGTGTCGGCGATGGCGATGGCGAGATGGTGTGCATCGAGCGTCTGGGCGAGCTTCGCCGACAGCAGCAGATCGGCGCCATCGGTAAAGCTCTCGGCAAAACTGCGGAGCAGGGGGACCGCCAGTTCCTTGTGGCCATTGTCGGCGAGGAGCCGCACCGCGCGCACCGGTTCCCGGCTCTCGAAGCCGGCCTCGGCCTGTTTCCAGGCGGGCATATCGCGCAGTTCAGCCGACGGCTTGCCAAGCGCCGAGCGGGCCAACTGACCGTAGTAGATGGTGCCGAACGCCGCGGCCTTGCTGAACGCCTCGGCGGCGCCGGCTTCGTCACCGAGCGCCTGCCGGGCCCGGCCGAGCCAGTAGTTCGCCTGGGTGACCGAGTCGGGGAGGGTCGAATGCTTGGTCATTTCCTCGAAATGCGGGGCCGCTGCCTTGGCGTCCTTCAGAAACGCCAGCGCGATCCAGCCGGCATGGAAATGCGCCTCGACCAGTCGGCCATCCGGTCCTTCCCGATAACCGTCGGCTGCGCGATAGGCGCGCTTGACTTCGCCCAGCGCCAGCAACTGGCGCGCCAGGGTGCGGCGCTCGTACCAGAACTCGGCGGCATCAACTGGCTCGCCCTTGGCCTTGTCCAGCCAGTTGATGGCGTCGTCCCAGAGTTCGAACTGCCGGGCACGCTGGGCGCGGCTGAACTGGTAGACCGAGTTGGTGCGCATCGACGGATCGACCGCGTCGAGCAGCTTCTTGGCGTTTTTGGTGTTGCGCGACACCGCGTTGCGGGCCAGCGCCAGCGATTTCTGCGCCGGCGTCATGTACTGCATCAGCCGTTCAACGCCGGTGGCGCGATCATGCATCATCAGGTGCATGGCGCGAGCCCAATGGGCGTCACGATCGAGCAGGCTGCCGAGCCGGCTGAGCACCTTGGCTTCGGTGGCTTTGTCGAGGAAGTTCTCGGTCCAGATGGCGCGGGCGATGCGCGCGGCACGTTCCGTCTGACCGCTACCGACATAGGCTTCGGCCAGTGCAATCTGCGCCGCCAGGGTGTTTGGCATGGCGCCGCCAAGCGCTTTGATCAGCGTCGCGCCGTCGGCCTTTTCCTTGGTCAGCGCCTCTTCGAGGCGGGTCCTGAATACGGGGCTCGTGGCGAAATCGGGCGCGTCGGCGATGAACCTCTGCACCGAGGCAGCCGGCACTTCGCCGTTGCCGTAGAAGATAGCGGCCCACTGGATCGCATGGCGTTCGGCGGTGTCGGCGATGCCGCTGGCCAGCGCATAGGCATCTGCCTGCTTGCCGTCGGCGAGCAGATCGAGCGCCTCCTTGAAAGTAGCCGAGGCGGCCTTCGCATCGACGACCGGCGCCTTGATCGGGATCGAACCGGTGGTCACGGGATCGAGCAGCGAAGCCTCGACGGCGGGCGTCAGCGGTGGCCGGGTGACCGGCGTCACCACATCGGCAGTTGCGGTATCGTTGGCACGCGACAACAGGATCGGCAGCGTTGCAGCGCCGAGTACACCCAAGCCAACAATTCCAGTGGCGATCAGGCGGCGCGCGCCCCTCGCAACAACCATGGTAACCGTCCTGTTGGTCCGCAATAGGAAGTCCAACAAGGTGCCCCCACCCTTGCAGCGTCCCAAGGTTGCACGGCGCGCGTGAACGTTTGGTTAGCCACTCGGTCCTTGTGGGTGTGCGTCGCGCCCTCTATCGACAGCTTGCTTGTCGCGCCGCACGAGAGAAACTATGGTGCGCGACTATGGCCCCCCGATGATCGGGATGTGGCCACATTTTGGCCATACGGCCCACCAACCACAGCCGCGACCGCCAAGGGGCGGCGCCCATACGACGAGGAACTGACCCGAAATGTTGCGAGGTTCGATCACAGCGCTCATCACTCCGTTCGCGAACGGGGCGCTGGATGAGAAAGCCTTCAGCAACTTCGTCGATTGGCAGATCAACGAGGGCTCGCACGGTCTGGTGCCGGTCGGCACCACCGGCGAAAGCCCGACGGTCAGCCACGAAGAGCACCGCCGCGTCATCGAAATCTGCGTCGAGGTGACTGCCAAGCGCGTGCCGGTGATCGCCGGGGCCGGTTCGAACTCGACCGCTGAGGCGGTATCGCTGGCGCGCTTTGCCGAAGAAGTCGGCGCCGACGCCGTGCTGTCGGTGGTGCCCTACTACAACAAGCCGACCCAGGAGGGGATGTTCCAGCACTTCTCCGCCGTGGCCTCGGCGACGGCGCTGCCGATCCTCCTCTATTCCGTGCCGGGCCGCACCGTGGTCGACCTCTCTGTCGACACCATCGTGCGCCTCAAGGAGGCGCATCCGAACATCCTTGGCGTCAAGGATGCGACGGCCAACATGGAGCGGACCAGCGCGCAGCGAATGCGACTGGGCGCCGACTTCGTTCTGCTCTCGGGCGAGGATGTGACGGCGCTCGGCTTCAACGCCCACGGCGGTCACGGTTGTATTTCCGTAACCTCCAACGTCGCGCCGCGTCTCAGCGCGCTGTTCCAGAACGCCTGCCAGCAGGGCAATTTCGCCGAAGCGCTGGCCCTCCAGGACAAGCTGTTCCCGCTGCACAAGGCGCTGTTCCTCGAGAACAATCCCGGCGGCGTCAAATACGCCGCAGCGAGGCTCGGGCTCTGCCGCAACGAGTTCCGCCTGCCGGTGGTGCCGGTGTCCAAGGACAACGAGAAGGCCATCGACGCGGCCTTGTCGCATGCGGGCCTGCTGCCCAACTAAGTGAGCGAGCAGCGAGTTGGGAGTGGCCAATGCGGCTGCTCCTGTTCGCCACTCGCTATTGGCTCGGAAGATCATGGCTAAGACACCCAACAAACCGGCGATGATCGTCACCGGCCCGATCGCGGAGAACCGCCGGGCCCGGTACGATTACGAGATCATCGACACGCTCGAGGCCGGCATCGTTCTGACCGGCACCGAGGTGAAATCGCTGCGCACCGGCAAGGCCCAGATCACCGAGGCCTATGCCTCGCCGGAACGTGGCGAACTGTGGCTGATCAACGCGCATATTCCGGAATACCTGCAGGCCAACCGCTTCAACCATGAAGAGAAGCGCCCGCGTAAGCTGTTGGTCAAAAAGAAGGAACTGGCGCGCCTCAGCCAGGACGTCGAGCGTGCCGGCAACACCATCGTGCCGATGAAGCTCTATTTCAACGAGCAGGGCCGAGCCAAGCTGCTCATCGGCGTCGGCAAGGGCAAGAAGAGTTTCGACAAGCGCGAAACCGAGCGCAACCGCGACTGGAACCGCGACAAATCCCGGATCATGAAAGAAGGCGGGCGCGGGTAGGGCCGATTAGCCCGAACCACGCGCCGCCTCTGTCATTGGGCGCTACTTCAGCGCTTCGCTGAAGAACTTTGCGAACGAGCCCTCAACCAGTGCACTGACCTCAGGCTGATCGCTGTAGAAGCCGTAGCCGTGGTCGGCTTCGGGGACGAGCACGATCGAGGCGGCGGGGTAGGCGGCGATGACGGCTTCGTTCTCGGCCGGCTTGATCACCACGTCCTTGTCGCCATGCACCACCAGCATAGCGCCCTTGTAGGCGCTGATGGCTTCGAGCGGCTTGGAAGCCAGCAATTCGTCGAACCACTGCTTGCTCAGCTTCTGCTGCTGCCCGAACATCGTCGTGTAATCGGCATAGCCCTTGTCGCTGGAAGCTTCGGCATAGAGCCGCTCGTACTCGGCTTCCGATCCGCCCGCGAAGAACAGCAGCAGATCCTTGCCCGGATTGGCTGATGGGGCGAGCAGGCCCATCGCCTTGTATGGATTGCCTTCGGTCTGGCCGACGGTCAGTGCGATGCGGCCGCCCATGCTGTAGCCAAGGATGCCGAGGCGAGCAGGATCGGCCGGGAAGTTCTGCAGCAGGTAGGCGAGGCTGGCGTTCGAGTCCGAGATCATGTTGCTGAGGTAGCCCTCGGTGAACGGCTCCTTGCTGTCGCCGCTGCCGGGGAAATCCATGCGGATCGTGAGGATGCCAGCATCGGCCAGCGCCTTGGCCAGGCGGGTGAAGCCGCCGCCTTCCTGCCGGCCGCCGCCGTGGCCGTGATTCATCACCACTGCGGGGAAGGGCCCCGCGCCATCCGGTACGACAACGGTGGCAGGGACGGCGCGGGCACCGTTCATCACGGTGACCTCGCTCACCGTCTCCGCCTGCGCCATCGTTGCGGCCACAAGGGCGAACGAGGCAATCAACATCGTCATTCCGGTCTTCACGACTTGCATAGGCGCTTCCCTTTGAAGGTACTGAGAAAAATCCGACTGACGAGCGTGTCACCGGCTCTCCCGGAGTGTCAACGGCGACCTTGGCCCACTCCAGCGCTCAATCGCATCCGCCTTCAGGGCTTGTCCTTGCCCTTGCCTTTGCCGGGGTTGCCCTGTTCGGTTGGGCCCTCATCGCCTTCCCCGCCATTACCAAGGCCATTATTGCCCTTCGCCTCGGTCGGGGGAGGCGGCGGTGGCGACAGCGGCACTGGAACGATGGGCGGTGGATCGGTCACGGCGAGGCGCTGAGCCGTCTCGCGCTCGATCTGCACCGGCGCGATGCATTGCGCAGGGCGGGTAACGCGGAAGTCGCGAAGCAACCGCGACTGCGAGGCGACATAGGGGAAGGCGCCGGCCACCTTGAGCCGCTCGGCCTCGCGCGTCACGATGTCGGCCTCGCGCTTTGAGACCAGTTGCGCCACGCCGCAGCGCTCGCTGAGCGTCACGCACTTTCCCCTTACCGGGCAGAGGATGACCGCGCCGTGGAACAGCACGACGTTGGTCTGCCCCGTCCGCCCCTCGACAGTGAAGTCGAACTCGGTGCCGCGGATGCCGATCGTGCCGGTGGGCGTGGCGATCCTGTAGGCGTTCTTGTCGCCGTTACCGGTGATGAAGCGGAAGGTGCCGGCCAGCGCGTTGATCGCGAACTTCTCCGGCGTCCCGTCATTGCGCATCAGGTAGCGCTCGATCACGAGGCTCGAGCCACGGCCGATAACGAGGCGGGTCTGGTCGGAGAACACGACCTGCACCTCGCCATTGAGGCCGGTGACCACGGTCTCGCCTTCGCGCAGCTCGGAACCCTTGAGCAGGCTGACCCGCGCCTGGCCGAAACCGCCCGTCGCTTCCGGCCGGACCTCGGCGACCTGGCCAAGTGAATCCGCTGCATTGGCATCCGCCGTCAGCAGTGCGACCAGCAGTGCGAAGAAAATCCCAAGACGCGGCATGACCGTGGACCTCAGTCCCTGTCTGTTCGCGTATTAAGACTTTGTTTACGTGCGAGTTCAACTGTCGATTTCGTGAGCACGACAGACGGCGGCGCCGTTGCTCTTGGCAGGATGCGGCGTCTACGCGGTAATCGCCCGCGCCGCACGCCCCACGACGTCCTCGAACATCGCAGTGGTCAACACGCCCGTGTTCGTGTTGTAGCGCGAGCAGTGGTAGCTATCGAACAGCGTTGCGCCGCTCGAAAGCTGGTGCTCGACGCCGTGGCCGAAGGCGAATTTCGAGCGTTTCTCGCCCAGCGTCGTTAGCAGCGAATCGTGCGCGATGCGACCGAGCGCCAGGAAGGCACGGGGACGGTGATGCGCGATAGCCGCGCCGAGGAAGGGCCGGCAGGTCTTGATCTCGTCGCCGGTCGGCTTGTTTTGCGGCGGAACGCACCGCACCGCATTGGCGATCAGCACGTCCTGCAACTCGAGCCCATCATCCGGCCGCTGCTGGTAGTGCCCCGTGGCGAGACCGAACTTTTCGAGCGTGGCGTAGAGCAGGTCGCCGGCATAATCGCCGGTGAACGGCCGGCCGGTGCGGTTGGCCCCCTTCAAGCCTGGCGCAAGGCCGACGATCATCAGCCCGGGGTGTTCGTCGCCCCAGGTGGGCACCGGCCCGTTGAAGTAGTCCGGATAGGCGCGCTGGTTGTCGTGGCGGAACGCCACGAGGCGAGGGCAGCGCGGGCAATCGTGCGGCGGGTTGGTCTCAGGCAATGGCAACCGTCAGGGCTGGAGCGGCGTTCAGGAAAAGTTGCAGACTTTTCCGGTTCGAACGCGCGACAATCAAGCGATTCCAGCATTTCTCGTCTCGATAAACGAGAAATGCTGGGGGACTCAGCTTCCCTTAGGGTCCACGGTCGCCATGGTGCGGTCAACCGGCGCGCTTCGTTCCACCTGCGGCGATGTGCGGTCGACCGGCGGGGTACGGCCGACGATCTTGGCGAGATCAGCGACGTCCATGAAGAAGTCCGCCTGCCGGCGCAGGTCGTCGGCGATCATCGGAGTCGGCGTGGTGAGCGTCGAGACGACCGTGACGCGCTTGCCCTTGCGCTGCAGCGCCGCCACCAGCGCGGTGAAATCGCCGTCGCCGGAGAACAGCACCAAGTGATCGTAATACTGGCTCATCTCGAGGGCATCGACGGTGAGCTCGATATCCATATTGCCCTTGATCTTCCGGCGTCCGGAAGCGTCGGTGAACTCCTTGGCGGGCTTGGTAACGACGGTGAAGCCGTTATAGTCGAGCCAATCGATCAGGGGCCGGATCGAGGAGTATTCCTGGTCCTCGACCAGGGCGGTGTAGTAGTAGGCGCGCAGCAAGTACGACTTGGACTGAAACTCTGCGAGCAGCCGGCGATAGTCGATGTCGACGCCGATGGCCTTGCTGGTCGCATAGAGATTCGCGCCATCGATGAAGAGAACTATCTTCTCGCGCGGATCAATTGACATGCCTGTTCTCCTGACCGGGGCGGCCGGCCTCTCAGGCTGCCCGGCATAAACTATCGTTGGCTTACCGCTAGGATCGAAGGGTAGCCCATTTAAGGCGTGGTCCGCTCCCTAAGTTCGGAATACGCGCTTAATCCCGGGAATTTGCAATCCCCATAAATTCGGAGCCACTCAGTCGGGATTCGCCCCCGCGGCCCAAGCCATTGTTCCGTCACACGAAACAAAAACTGCGTAGGCGTCATATCCCTGTGGTAAAAACACGCTGTTGTGTCCCGAGACTGAAAACCTTGTGCCCACCGACCCGGTCGTGTATGAGGGCCGCTTGATCCCACAACAACCTGGAGACGTACGTGGCCCGCGTCACCGTCGAAGACTGCATTGAGAAGGTTGAGAACCGTTTCGACCTCGTGCTGATGTCAGCGCACCGCGCTCGCATGATCTCGGCTGGTTCGTCCATCACCGTCGATCGCGACAACGACAAGAACCCGGTCGTGGCGCTGCGCGAAATTGGCGATGGCACCATCTCCCCCGAAGACCTGCGCGAGGACCTGATTCACTCGCTGCAGAAATACGTCGAGGTCGACGAGCCCGAAAAGCACGCCGCTCCGCTGCTCGATGCCAACGCCGACGAAGACAGCGATACCTTCGACACCATCAGCGAAGACGAACTGCTGCGCGGTATCGAATCCCTGGCTCCGCCGGAGCGCCGGGACGACTAAGCTCCGATTGATCGGCGGCTGATCTCGCATATATAGTCTTGAGGCGTCGGGCGTTTCCGCCCGGCGCTTTTTTGTTTGCATCGTCGGTCGGGCGAGATCAGGAAAGGTCGTTGGACGTTTCCGGGCAACCTCGCGCCGAAGAGACGTGAGCCGCCGAGGCGGGGCCGCGTAGGAGAGTGCGGTAACCCTATGATGCGTCAGTACGAACTCGTCGAACGGGTGCAGGCCTACAACCCGAATACCGACGAGGCACTGCTCAACAAGGCCTATGTCTATGCCATGCAGAAGCATGGCACGCAGAAGCGCGCCTCGGGCGATCCATACTTTGCCCACCCGCTCGAAGTCGCCGCCATCCTCACCGATTTGAAGCTCGATGACGCCTCGATCGCGGTGGCGCTGTTGCACGACACCATCGAGGATACCGACGCGACGCGCGCCGAAATCGACCAGCTGTTCGGTCCGGAGATCGGCGCCATTGTCGACGGGCTGACCAAGATCGACCGGCTGCAGCTGGTGACCCGCGAAGAAGCGCAGGCGGAGAATCTCAGAAAACTCCTGCTCGCCATCTCGGCCGACGTCCGGGTGCTGCTGGTCAAGCTCGCCGACCGGCTGCACAATATGCGCACGCTCGACTTCATGCCCGAGAACAAGCGCAAGCGCATCGCCACCGAGACGATGGATATCTATGCGCCGCTGGCCGGCCGCATGGGCATGCAGGACATGCGCCAGGAGCTCGAAGACCTGGCGTTCCGGGTGCTGCAGCCGGATCACTACAAGGCGATCACTGACCGGCTCGACGAGATGAAGTCGGAGTTCGCCGACACCATTAAGACCATCAAGACCGAACTCAGCGAGAAACTGAAAGGCGACGGCATCGACGCGCGGGTTTCGGCGCGGGTGAAATCGCCCTGGTCGATCTTCACCAAGATTGAGCGGAAGCAAATCGCCCTCGAGCAGCTTTCGGACATGATCGGCTTCCGGGTGATCGTGCCGAGCGTCGCCGATTGCTACCGGGCGCTGGGGATCGTCCATACCAACTGGAAGGTCGTGCCCGGGCGCTTCAAGGACTACATCTCGGTCCCCAAGCACAACGATTACCGCTCGATCCACACCACCATCGTCGGGGTCGGGCGGCAGCGCGCCGAACTGCAGATCCGCACCGAGGAGATGCACCGCATCGCCGAGCTCGGCATCGCCGCGCACGCTCTCTACAAGGAGGGCGCCACCGACATCCACAAGATCGAGAACGAGAGCAAGGCCTTCGTCTGGTTGCGCTCGACCATCAGCCACCTGACCGCCGGCTCCTCGACCGAGGATTTTCTCGAGTACACCAAGCTCGAGCTGTTCCAGGACCAGGTGTTCTGCTTCACCCCACGCGGCCGGCTCATCGCCCTGCCGCGCGGCGCCACGCCGATCGACTTCGCCTATGCGCTCCACACCGACATCGGCGACACCTGTGTGGGCGCCAAGATCAATGGGCAGATCGTGCCGTTGGTCACCCAGCTGCGCTCCGGCGACGAAGTCGAGATCATCCGCGACCAGAACCACCTGCCGCCGTCGAACTGGGAGACCATCGCCGCAACCGGCAAGGCCCGCGCCGCCATTCGCCGTGCGGTGCGGCTGCAGGCACAAGCCCGCGCCTATGCGCTCGGCGAGCACATGGTTTCGATTCTGCTCGAGCGCGAAGGCTCCGGGCTCGACGATGCCGAGTTCAAGCTGCTCGCCGAGGGGCTGGGGCAGCCGGGCAAGCGCGAACTGCTGATCGCGCTGGGCGAAGGCAAGATCAGCGGCGAGGACCTCGACACCCAGGTGATGGAGGTCAAGGGCATCAAGCGGCGGCGCAAGAAGATCGACCTGCCGGTACCCGACAAGGCCGAGGGCTGGTTCGCGCTGAAGGCGACCGACGAATTCCGCTTCCGCGTGCCGGGCAACCCGCGCTCCGGTCCAAAGGCCAAGGCGGCGCTGACCCAGCTCGATTTCAATACCCGGGTCGAGGTGTCGCCCGAGGGCGTGGTGCCGGGCGACCGGCTGGTCGGCATCATGACGCCGGACACCCCGATCATCATCTACCCGATTCATTCGGACGCGCTGTCCGAGCTCTATGACAGCGACGTCGCCTGGATCGACGTGCGCTGGGACGTGGCCGGCCGCGAGGACCGCGATCATCCCTGCGTCATCTCGATGCAGGCCCAGAACAAGCCGGGCTCGCTGGCCCAGATTTCCACGGTGATTGCCGCCTGCGAGGCCAACATCCATAATCTGGTGATGCGCATGGAATCGCCCGATTTTCATCGGTTCATCTTCCAGATCGAGGTCCGTGATCTCGCCCAGCTCACCGACGTGCTGAACTCGCTGAAGCTGGCGGCCGGGATCTCGGATGTGCAGCGCGCCACGGTCGCCGAGGCCCGGGCGCTCGACCGGCTGGAATGGACTGCGCCCGAACGGCAAGAGGAGCTCGCGTGACCACTGACGAAGTACTGGACCTGTTCCGTGAGAGCGGCGCGCTGCTCGAGGGGCATTTCATCCTCTCCTCCGGCCTGCGCTCGCCGATTTTCTTGCAGAAGGCCAAGGTGTTCATGCACCCGGCCAAGGCGGAAAAGCTCTGCCGCGCCCTGGCGGAGAAGATCCGCGCCGAAGGCTATGGCGATGTGAGCCAGATCGTCTCCCCGGCAGTGGGTGGGATCATTCCGGGCTACGAGACGGCGCGGCACCTGGGTGTGCCGGCGATCTACACCGAGCGGGTCGAGGGTAAGTTCGAGCTGCGCCGCGGCTTCGAGCTCGCGCCCGGCGAGAAGGTCATCATCGTCGAGGATATCGTTTCGACCGGTATCTCGATCCGCGAGTGCATCGAGGCGATCAGGAAGACCGGCGCGGATGTCGTCGCCGCGGCGTGCCTGATCGACCGCTCCGCCGGCGAGGCGGACGTCGGCGTGCCGCTGGTTTCATTGGTCGAGTACAAGGTGCCGGCCTATCCGGCCGACGCCTTGCCGCCCGAGCTTGCGGTTATCCCGGCGATCAAGCCGGGATCGAGGGGGCTCTCATGATTATCGGTCTCGGTAACGACCTGTGCGATATCAAGCGGGTCGAAAAGACCCTGGAGCGTTATGGCGATCGCTTCACGCATCGGATCTTCACCGAGCTCGAACGGCAGAAATCGGATCGCCGGGCCCAGCGCGCGGCCTCCTATGCCAAGCGTTTCGCCGCCAAGGAAGCCTGCTCGAAAGCGCTGGGAACCGGCCTTAGTTTCGGCGTTTATTGGCGCGACATGGGCGTCGTAAACCTCCCTTCGGGCAAGCCGACCATGAAGTTGACCAATGGCGCTGCCCGCATGCTGGAGCGGCTTGTTCCGGCCGGCCACAAGCCACATATCCACCTGACCATTACCGACGACGGCGGCATGGCCCAGGCGTTCGTCATTATCGAGGCGCTGCCGGTTGACCAGGCGGCGGCCCTCCCATAACCACTTGACCCCCAGGGGTAGAGGCGAGAAATGAGCCAGTCCATGTCGAAAGCCGAAGCCAAGGCCGGCAAGAAGAAGAACGAGCTGCTCGAGACGATCATCGTGATCATCGAGGCGCTGGCGATCGCCCTGATCTTCCGGACGTTCCTCTACCAGCCGTTCTCGATCCCCACCGCCTCGATGCAGCAGACGCTGATGATCGGCGACTATTTCATCGCCAACAAGTGGACCTGGGGTTTTGGCAAATACTCGTTCCCGATCGCGCTGCCGTTCAACGGCCGCATTTTCGGCAGTGAGCCGAAGCGCGGCGATGTCGCGGTGTTCCGCAACGAAATCACCAACGAAGATTACATCAAGCGCGTCATCGGCATGCCGGGCGATCGCATCCAGATGAAAGAGGGGCGCCTCTACATCAACGGCACCATGGTCGAGCGCCAGCAGACCGGTACGGCGACCGATACCGACAGCTACATGACCACCGTGCCGGTGACCGTCTACACCGAGACGCTGCCCAACGGCGTCACGCACACCATCCAGGAGATCTCCGACAACGAGCAGCTCGACAACACCGCCGAGTACGTCGTTCCCGCGGGCCACTTCTTCATGATGGGCGACAACCGCGACCGGTCCGCCGACAGCCGCGTGCTGAGCCAGGTGGGTTACGTGCCGCTCGATAATCTGATCGGCAAGGCCGAGGCGCGGTTCTTCTCGATCAAGAACAATCTGCCGCCGTGGCAGCTGTGGGAATGGCCGGCCAACGTGCGTTGGGACCGGATGTTCCAGTCCGTGAACTGATGGCGAAGGGACGCTCGCACGAAAAGCTCGAAGCTCGTCTGGGCTATCGCTTTGCCGACCCCGACCTGCTCGATCGGGCGCTGACTCACTCCAGCGCCGTTTCCCCAGGCAAGCGCATCGAGCGCTCCTATCAGCGGCTCGAGTTCCTCGGCGATCGCGTGCTCGGCCTCGTCGTGGCCGACATGCTGTATCGCCGGATGCCCAAGGCCAACGAAGGCGAGCTGTCGCGCTCGCTGAACACCCTGGTGCGCAAGGAAACCTGCGCCGCCATCGCTCGGCAGCTCGACCTCGGTTCGGAGATGAATCTCGGCGACAGCGAGGCGCGCACCGGCGGCGCCAACAAGGATGCCATCCTCGGCGACATCGCCGAAGCGGTGATCGGCGCCGTCTTCTGCGATGGCGGGCTGGGCCAAGCCTACGAGATCGTCGAGCGGCTGTTCGGCGAGCAGCTCGACCACGCCGGGCATGTCCGCGCCGACCCCAAGACCACGCTGCAGGAATGGGCGCAGGGCAGGGGCCTCGAGCCGCCGCTCTATGCCGAAGTCGAGCGCACCGGCCCCGATCACGCGCCGGAATTCACCATTGCCGTGCGGCTCGGCGATTTCCCCGCCATCACCGCCACCGGCCCCTCCAAAAAGCTGGCTGAGCACAAGGCCGCCGAGGCTTTCCTGATCCGAGAGAAAGTCTGGCGCGACACGATATGACCGACAAGAACGAAATGCCCGAGGCAGCCGAGCTGCCGGTGGCCGGCGAAAACACCCGCTGCGGCTTCGTCGCGCTGGTGGGCGCGCCGAACGCCGGCAAGTCGACGCTGCTCAACTCGCTGGTGGGCACCAAGGTTTCGATCGTCACCCACAAGGCGCAGACGACGCGCTCGATGATCCGTGGCGTGGTGACCGAGGGTGATGGCCAGATCGTCTTCATCGACACGCCGGGCATCTTCGCGCCCAAGCGCCGGCTCGACCGCGCCATGGTCGAGGCTGCCTGGACCGGTGCGGGCGATGCGGACCTCGTCGCCCTGATCGTCGATGCCGAGCGCGGCGTCACCCCGGAAATCGAGGCGTTGCTCGAGGGGCTGGGGAACGTCCCGCACCCCAAGGTGCTGGTGCTCAACAAGGTCGACCTGATCAAGCCGGAAAAGCTGCTGAAGCTGTCCGAGGCTCTCAACGGACGCCTGCGCTTCGAACAGACCTTCATGATCTCCGCGCTGACCGGCAGCGGCGTACAGGACCTGCTCAACTGGGCATTGAAGCGCATTCCGCTCGGCCCCTGGCACTTCCCCGAGGATCAGCTCACCGACCTCACCCTGCAGATCACCGCCGCCGAGGTGACGCGCGAGAAGCTGTTCCTCCGTGTCCACGACGAGATCCCCTACAACGCCACGGTCGAGGGCGAGAAGTTCACCATCAACAAGGATGGCTCGTATCGCATCGACCAGGTGATCTATGTCACCCGCGACACGCACAAAAAAATCGTCCTGGGCGCCGGCGGGCAGACCATCAAGTCGATCGGCGCTGAAGCGCGCAAGGAGTTGATGGAGATCTTCGAGGTGCCGGTGCACCTGTTCATCTTCGTCAAGGTCCGCGAGAAATGGGGCGACGATCCCGAGCGCTATCGCGAAATGGGGCTGGAGTACCCGCACCAGAAGTGAGGGCGCACCGCGGCGCGACGGTCCATGCAGTGGGACGGTGAAGGGCTGATTGTCGGCGTTCGCCGTCACGGCGAGTCGAGCGTCATCGCCGAGGTGATGGTCGAGGGCAGGGGGCGGCATCTCGGGTTGATCCGCGGTGGCCGTTCATCGAAGCTCGCGGCGACGCTGCAGCCCGGCAATTCGGTGCAGGTCAGCTGGCGCGCCCGGCTGGAAGAGCACCTCGGCACCTTCACGCTCGAGCTGCTCGAGGCGCGCGCCGCCGGGCTGATCGCCGACCGGGTAAAACTCTATGCTAGTCAGATCGTCTGCGAACACCTGCGGCTGCTGCCGGAGCGCGATCCGCATGATCGCCTGCTCGGCCTTGCCATCCGCATCCTCGACCAGGAGGGGTCGGTGCTCGAACTCGGCGCCTCGGTGGCACGCTTCGAGCTGATCCTGCTCGATGAGCTGGGCTTCGGTCTTGATCTGTCGAGCTGCGCCGCGACCGGCACGACGCGCGACCTGACCCATGTCTCGCCGAAATCCGGCCGGGCCGTCAGTCGCGCCGCCGCCGAGCCCTACCTGCCACGGCTGCTGCGGCTGCCACCATTCCTGATCAGCAGCGCCGATCCGACAGCGGAGGATGTCGGCGCCGCCTTCACGCTGACCGGGCATTTCCTCGATATGCATGTCTGGCTGGCGCGCCAGCTCGAACCGCCGGCGATCCGCGAAACCTTCATCGAGCTGGTGTCGAAGCCAGCCGATTGATCCACGGCGCACCTCGCGCGTTGCCTGTCTCAAGGAGAACCGCCATGACCGAGCACCTGCGCATCGACACCGCGTCGCGGATCATCGCCGCGCCGCCCGAGGCGATCTACCGGGCGTTCGTCGATCGCGATGCGCTGCTGGCCTGGCTGCCACCCGAGGGGATGACCGGCGAAATGCTGGAGTTCGAACCGCGCCCTGGCGGCGCTTTCCGCATGGCGCTGCATTACAGCGTTCCCGGCCCCGGCAAGACCACCGAGGATACCGACATGGTGGAGTCGGAATTCGCCGAACTGGTCCCTGGTCATCGCGTGGTGCAACTGGTGCGCTTCAGGAGCGATGATCCGGCCTTCGCCGGTACCATGCGCATGGTCTGGGACCTCGAACCCGCCGATGGCGGCACCCGCGTCATCATCCTCTCCGAAGACGTGCCACCCGGCATCAACAAGGAAGATCACGATACGGGGTTGAGGTCGTCGCTGGAGAATCTGGCGAGGTATGTAGAGGGGCAGTAGGGGTGGGTGGCCCCCTTATCTTACGGCCGGCATCTCAGGATGGGCCCCGGCCTTCGCCGGGGTGACACCGTGGGTGGGGACGCGGCAGTGCACGGGCCGAGAATAGAGCTAAGCGTACTTCGCCGGCTTCGGCCCGGGCGGCGGGGGCGGCTCCTCGATGCCGAGCCGGCGGCGGAGTTTGCCCAGCGCCAGCGATTGCATCTGGAAGCGGCTGGCGGTCAGCGGTGTGATCACCACCACTTCAGTGCCGGTCGCCTCGTCGATCGCGGCGATGCGCATTTGCTGGCCGAGTTGCGTGAACTCGAAGAGGACTCTATGCCCGGAAGGCTGTTGGCCGGACGGACGATTGTCGGGTCCGGCCATCGTGATCAGCCTTCGCCGAAGTTGACGATGCCCTGCGCGTCGAACTGATAGACGTCGTCGCGGAAGCTCACCGTGCCCTGCCGGTTGGCCCAGGCAGTGATGTAGGTGGTGTGGATCGGGATCTGCACGTCGAGCTTGATGTCCTCGCGCATGCCTTGCTCCCATGCGGCCATGACGCTTTCGGGGGTCCAGCCGCCGCCATTGTCGCGCAGCAGCCAAGCCACCAGCTCTTCGATGTTCTCGCAGCGCATGCAGCCCGAGGAGTGGAAGCGGGCGTTCTCGCCGAACAGCGCCTTCTGCGGCGTGTCGTGCATGTAGACGTCGTACTTGTTGTAGAAATCGATCTTGCAGTGACCCATCGAGTTCTCGCCGCCCGGATCCTGCCGGAAGGTGTACTTCACCGCCTCGGTGGTCTGCCAGTTGATGGCCGTCGGCGGGATCTCGTTGCCCTTGCCGTCGAAGATGCGGATGCGGAACTTGGTCAGGTATTCCGGATCCTCGTTCATGTACTTGATCATGTCCTTCTCGATGATGCTCTTGGGCACCGTCCAGTAAGGATTGAACTTCACCTGGAAGATCTTGGAGTTGAGGATCGGCGTGGCGCGGTCGACCTTGCCCACCACCGAGTTATGGCGCTGCACCACCTGCGCGCCCTCAACCGCCTCGACAACCGCCGCCGGAATATTCACCGCGACATAGCGATCGGAAAGCGCCGAGGCCCACTGGTCGATGCGCTGCGCATTGAGGCGAAGCTGGTTGAGGCGGTAATCCGCCGGCACCGACAATGCGTAGAACGTCGCTTCGTCCACGGCGCCGTTGATGACGAGGCCGTGGCGGGCCTGGAACAGGCGCACCGCGGCATCGAGCCCGGCATCGAACTCGTCGTTGACGCGCTTTTCGAGCGGCATGTCGCCGTTGATCATCAGGCGGCGCTTCAACAGCGCAGCGGCCCGGCGCGACTCGCCCAGCTTCAGCCCGAAGGTTTCCCGCGTCGGCGCTTCCCAGCTGCCATTGGCGGCGATGAACGCTTCATAGTTCTGGATTGCCAGCTGCAGGTTGTACGAGGTGTCGTAGCTGAGGATCGGCTCGATCGTATCGACCAGGCTCTTGGCGGTGGCGGTGTTGCCTTCCTGATCGACGTTCTTGATCCGCTTATCTTTGTTAAGCGCGTCCCAGAAGTTGTCTTCCTCCGCCCTGACGATGGCCGGCATCGCAAGGCCGGCGCCCATCGCCGCCATGGAGGTCAGGAGGTTCCGTCGATTCAACCGCATCAAGTCACCCAAAGTCGCCATTCCGAGAGGTTGTCCCTCATAGCATCGGCCCCAGTATGCCTCCAACGTGGTCAAGCAGGTGTGAACTGCCGACCGTCTGAACGCACAAAACCAAGGGACTTGCAGTGACGAGGGATCAGCCTGCAATTGCTTCGATGCATAGCCGAATTCTGGGCATAAATAAGAAACGCCGGCTTAAGGCCGGCGTTTGCTGAATCCGCTGTGGCAAGGATGCCACACTGGTCGATTTGGGCCCAGGCAGAGCGACCTCTGCCCGAGGTCAGAGCTTGTAGAGGATCTGGTCGACCCAGAAGCGCTCCAGGCGGCCCAGCGCCTTGTTGAGGCCTTCAAACGTCTCGCCGTTGAGGCCGCCGACCTTTTCGATCGACTTGAGGTGACGATCGTAGAGTTCGTCGATCACCTCGGCCACTTCCTCGCCCTTGGGCGTGAGGCGGATGCGGACCGAGCGGCGGTCGGAACGCGAACGCTCCTGGAAGATATAACCGGTCTCGACCAGCTTCTTGAGATTGTACGAGACGTTCGAGCCGAGATAGTAGCCCCGCGAGCGCAGCTCGCCGGCGGTCATCTCGGCATCGCCGATGTTGAACATCAGCAGCGCCTGGACGGGGTTGATATCGTCCCAGCCCATCCGGTCGAACTCGTCCTTGATCAGGTCGAGCAGCCGGCGATGGAGCCGTTCGACACGGCTGACGGCTTCGAGGTAGAGCGGCTTCAGCCCGAGAGCTTCTTCCGGAACCATTGCCTCTGCGGCGTTGGATTTGATTGCCATTGTTGCCTCACTGTCCTGTCGTCTTGCGCGATTTCTTCGCGTCTCATAGGCCCCAAACTACGGGGGCCCAAATAAGATGGCCTTAAGCCGTAGACTTAAAACTATCTTACGGAAAAAGTTCAGGAATTTGGCTTTACGAGAGGTAACCGCAGGTCAGAAAATTGTAACCTGAATCGTCCGTTACCGCAGCATGTCTCCCGAAAGTGGGTACCGGTTTCGGGATAAAGACATGCGCAGAAAAATGGCTAAAGCGCACGAGCGAATCCCAGAGATCGAGACGCGCTTTTAGGCCCTAGTCGTGGGCGCGGCGCAGCCGGAAGCTGAGGAAGAACAACACCGCGATGCCGCCGACCAGCAGCAGCCTGAGGGCGAAACCAAAGGCCCCCATCTCGGCGCCGGGCACTCCGCCCAGGTAGAGCGCCAGCTCGACGAGGGTGGCGCCGACCAGCAGCACGGCGCCCCAGCTGGCGCGGATCCACAGGCCCACCGCGGCGAACAGCCGGGCGAGGCAGAACACGGTGAGGAAGGCAAAGCCGGTGGGGCCGAGCTGGGCGATCGGGCTGACGGCGCCGGAGGAGACCCCGAGCAGGCGGGACGCATCGGCAAGGCCGAGCAGCAGCGCGATGATCGCGATGATCCTCAGATAGCGCCCGGCGAGTTCGCTCTTGAAATCCATCCGGCGTGGATAGCGCGGATGGGATGGTGCGACAAGCGCAAGCCTTGGCGCAGGACCGCCGTGCCTGATAGAAGCGCCGCGGTCCGAAGCGTTCTCAGGAAAAGTTGCAGACTTTTCCGGTTCGAGAGCGCGACAAACAAAAAAATGAGGGCATCTCGCCGTTTGACGAATGGCGGGATGCCCTGATGGAGCGCCTGATGAGCACGAACTGGCCCAAGCACGACATGAGCTTTCTCGGCGGGCGGCGGCAACGTCGGCTGCGCCGCGCCGGCTGGATGCGCAACATGGTGCGCGAGACCGTGCTCACGCCGCACGACCTGATCTGGCCGCTCTTCATCATCGAGGGGCAGAACGAGCGCACCGCCATCCGCACGCTCCCCGGCGTCGAACGGTTGAGCGTCGATCTCGTGGTTGAAGCGGCAAGGGCGGCCGCCGCCGAGGGCATCCCGGCGCTGGCGCTGTTCCCCAATACCCAGGACGACCGGCGCAATGCCGACGGCAGCGAAGCCTGGAACCCGGATAATCTGACGGCGCAGGCGCTGCGCGCCATCCGCGACGCCGGCGTCGATATCGGGCTGATCACCGACGTGGCGCTCGACGAGTACTCATCCGACGGTCAGGACGGGCTGGTCCGCGACGGCGAGATCCTCAACGACGAGACGGTCGAGGCAATGGTCAAGGCCGCGCTGATGCAGGCGAGGGCAGGGGCCGACATCATCGCCCCGTCCGATATGATGGATGGCCGCGTTGCCGCCATCCGCCGGGCGCTCGATGCCGAGGGTTTTGACCACGTGGCCATCATGGCCTACTCGGCCAAGTTCGCCTCGGTCTATTACGGCCCGTTCCGCGAGGCGGTGGGCTCGGGCAGCCGGCTCATTGGCGACAAGCGCACCTACCAGCTCGACTATGCCAATTCGGACGAGGCGATGCGCGAAGTGGCGCAGGATATCGCCGAGGGCGCCGACATGGTGATGGTGAAGCCGGGACTGCCCTATCTCGATATCGTGCAGCGCGTGAGCGACGCCTTCGACGTACCGCTGTTCGCCTACCAGGTATCGGGCGAGTACGCGATGATCCGCTTTGCGGCGGAGGCTGCGGCGATCAATGGCGAGGGCGCCATGCTGGAAAGCCTCGTGGCCTTCAAGCGGGCAGGGTGCGACGGCGTGCTGACCTACTTCGCCCTCGAGGCGGCGCGGTTGCTGAACGCCTAGCTCGACTCGGCAGCCACACGGCGCAGCGGGCGCTTGCAGCCGATCAGATATCGGTATGCCTCCCGCTGCTGCAGGTCCCCGAGCGGTTCGATGGCGGGGACACCGATCCTCCGCGAGAGGTGCAGGACGACATCGGCTCCGACGCACAGTCCGACATGCGCGCCCCAGCTGTCGGGATTGTCGTGAACGAGCACCAGGTCGAACGGCGCCATTCGCTCAGCTTCAGCTGTGTCGTCCCGATCCAGCCACAACGCGTCGGACCGCAGGTCGGGCAGGACGAAGCCGTGATGGCGGAGCACGGCGTAGGCGTATTGCTGGCAGTTCGCGCCGCCTTCGACCCCAAGCACGCCGGGGGCGCCTGGAAAATGGCTGGCATTGTAGCGCACGTCCCTCAGATGGGGCGGGATGGCGATGCTGGAACGGCTCAGATCAAGCATGTCGATGCCCACGATCGCCTGCCCGGACGGACAGGCCCCGGACCAGACTGGCGTCACGCTCGGCCGCTGGCCAGGGGATTTTTCGTGTCCCCACTTGTGTGGGACCTCATGGTCCCCATCTTTTCCCTCATGAACCAGGGCAACACCATGAGCGACCATCTTCCCGACCCGTCCAACGCGCCGGAACTGTTCGAGGGCGTGTTGCTGCGCCGCGCTGCGGCGTGGCTGATCGACTGCGTGATCATCACCTTCATCACCATCGCCGCGCTGCTGGTCGGTGGGGTCTTCGGCATCGTGACGCTGGGGCTCGGGCTGCTGGCGCTGCCGATCATCATTCCGCTGGCCATCCTCGGCTACTATGCCGCAACGCTCGGCTCGCCGATGCGCGCCACCGTCGGCATGCAGATGATGGATATCGTGCTGACGCCGGTGCGCGGTACGCCGCTCAACGGCTGGAGCATCCTCATCCACCCGATCCTGTTCTGGGTGACGGTGTGGATTTCCTGGCCGTTCTCGATCCTTTTCGCGCTGTTCACGCCGCGCCAGCAGATGCTGCACGACCTCGTCGTGGGCACGCTGATGCTGCGCCGTTCACCGATGCAGCGGTTCTGGCGGTCCGGCGGCATGCACTCGGCTTGATCGCGGTGCGCTGAGGCATGATGGGCCATTGCCGGCCCATCGGGTCGCGTCTATCCTCTGAGCATCGCTCGAAGGACGACGATGACCGATCAGACGCCCGAGAACACCCAGCTCTTCCTTACCGCGGCCATGCCGTGTCCGTATCTGCCGGGTCGTCAGGAGCGTAAGCTCTTCACCCACCTGACCGGTCGCCGGGCCGCTTCGCTCCACCACCTGTTGAGCGACAACGGCTTCCGCCGCAGCCAGAACCTGATCTACCGGCCGGCCTGCGACGGCTGCTCGGCCTGCCAGTCGGTGCGCATCGTGGCGCAGGAATTCGTGCCGTCGGCGCGCTACCGGCGCATCCGCAAGGCCAATGCCGACATCGCCGTCGAGGTTTGTCAGCCGCGCGCCACCGCGGAGCAGTTCGCGCTGTTCAAGCGCTACCTCGATGCCCGCCATGCCGGCGGCGGCATGACGCAGATGAGTTTTGTCGACTACGAGTACATGGTCGAGGATACCCCGGTGCAGACCGTGGTGGTCGAGTACCGGCTCACCTCGCACCCGCAGCGCCCGCTGGTGGCCGTCGCGCTCACCGACGTCATGCCGGATGGGCTGTCGATGGTCTACAGCTTCTACGACCCGCTGCTCGACAAGCGCGGGCTCGGGAACCTCCTGATCCTCGACCACATCGAGCAGGTGAAGCTCGCCGCGCTCACCTATGTCTATCTCGGCTACTGGGTGAAGGACTCGCCGAAGATGGCCTACAAGGGCCAGTTCCGTCCGCTCGAAGTGCAGCGTGGCCCGCTGGGCTGGCGCCGCCTCGAGTAGCCTCAGGCCTTTCCCCGCAACCAGCGCGAGAAGGCCCGCAGCTTCTTCAGTTGTGGCAGGTACCGCATGTGCAGCCGTCGGCGCAGCGACAACCCCACCTTGATCGGGTGGTAGATGCGGTTCCGCTGGCGGAACTGCTGCGGCGCCCTGACGAAATAGCGGAATCCGCGCGGTGGCCGATAGGCGTGCGTGGTGCCCATTGTGTGCATATCGAGATGACTGCCGTCGTAGTGATGGCCCCAGCGTTCCCTGGGCGTCTGGGTATCATGGCCGCCAATCTCGGCGATGGAGAAGCCATCCGCCCGCGCCATCGAAGGCAGCAGCATCTCGAAGTGGCCGTGCCAGCCCGGCTGCAGCAGCATCCCGCAGTAGTGCTCCAGCAACCGTCGCGACAGGCGTGAGATCGGCATGAACACGATCAGCGGATCTGCGATCGCGTGCGCGGGCTGCCGATAGATCGGCGCGAAATAGTAGCTCGGCTCGGCGCTCAGCGGATGAATGCGGGTTGTCAGCAGATCACCCTCGTAGCCGGCCGCAGGCCTGAAGAAGTCAGCCCAGTCGCCCGAGAAATCGACGTCGTACTCGACCAGCCAGAAGCGGTCGTAAGCCGCCAGCCTGGGGTCGAGAAACGCCGTGATCCAGACCAGGTCGACATAGCCCCGGGGAGTAGGGTGCTGCAGGAATTCCTGGTAGCGAAGCGGGAAATGCCTGGCGCTGTCGGTCATGCGGACTACGAAATCCGCCTGCACCGGCGCGGGCGTGCCGAGTTCTCCCTCGTTGTGCTGATAGGCGAGGAAGACGTCGAGCACCGTGCCCGCCTCACGCTTCAGCCGCGCGTAGTGCTCGGCGACTTCCGACGTCCAGATATGGGTCACGAACACAACGCAGTCGCGTCGTGCACCGTTGGTTTCGGTTTTCGCTTCAGTCAAATCCGGAAGTCCGTCGCTAACCGACAAACCTGTTGTTTCTTGGGAAGCCCGTCGGCGGCTGACGACCGGCCGAGGCGCGATCGCCCAGCCATTCGGTCAGCTCAGTCATTGTCTTGGTATAGTTGCGCCCGGAGGAGTCGGTCCAGGTGAGCCCGACGCCGGAGGGGAAGGTCTTCAGATCCGAGAGGCCGCCGTCCTTGTATTTCTGCAAGCGGACGCCCTTGCCCCTGCCCATCTCGGGCAACTGGTCGAGCGGGAACACCAGCATCTTGCGGTTCTCGCCGATCACCGCGAGCATGTCGCCTTCGAGCGGCGCGATCAGCCGCGCTTCCTCGGTGTCGCCGACATTGAGCACCTGCTTGCCCTTGCGGGTATTGGCGATCAGCTCGTCCTCGGCGACGACGAAACCGTCGCCCTTGCGCGAGGCGATGACCCGCTTGCGGCCCGGCCGGTAGACGAAGAGATCGACCAGGTCCTGGCCTTCCTCGATATCGACCATCAGCCGCACCGGCTCGCCCTGGCTGCGGCCGCCCGGCAGGCGATCGCCGGCGAGCGTGAACACCTTGCCGCCAGTGGAGAGCAGCAGCAGCTTGTCGGTGGTCTGGGCGTGGAGGAACAGCTTCAGCCGATCGCCGGTTTTGAAGCCCTTGTCATCGATCTCGGTGGTGTGGCCGCGCATCGAGCGGATCCAGCCCTTTTCGGAGAGGATCACGGTGATTGGCTCGCGCTCGATCATCTGCGTCGCCACTTCCTCGTGGTCGATATCCATCGCCTCGGAGAAGTCGGTCTTGCGGCCCCAACGCGGGTGGCGGGTGACACCGTCCTTCTCGAATTTGGGGTAGGCCTTCTTCAGCTCGCCGATTTGCCTCGCGATCTCACCCCACTGCTTCTTGTCGGACGCGATGAGGGCGTTGAGATGCGCCTGCTCCTCGCTGAGCGTCTTGTGTTCGGTGCGCAGCTCGATTTCCTCGAGCTTGCGCAGCGAGCGCAGCCGCATATTGAGGATCGCTTCGGCCTGCACATCGCTGAGGCTGAAGGTCGCCATCAGCGAGGCCTTGGCGTCATCCTCCTCGCGGATGATGCGGATCACTTCATCGAGGTTGAGATAGGCGACGATATAGCCGTCGAGCACTTCGAGCCGGCGGGCGATCTCGGCCAGCCGGTTGTTGGTGCGGCGCACCAGCACGTCCTTGCGGTGCTCGAGCCAGGCGACGATCGCCTCCTTGAGGCTCATCACCCGCGGCACGACCCCGCGGTCGAGGACGTTCATGTTGAGCGAGATGCGCTGCTCGAGGTCGCTCAGCTTGAACAGCTGCTCCATCAGGATAGCCGGGTCGACCGTGCCGGCGCGCGGCTCGATGACGAGGCGGACATCGTCGGCGCTCTCGTCGCGGATGTCCTTGAGCAGCGGCAGCTTCTTGTTGAGCAAGAGCTCCGCGATCTTCTCGACCAGCTTGGACTTCTGCACCCCATAGGGGATCTCGGTGACGACGATCTGGTAGACGCCGCGCCCCTTGTCTTCGCGCTCCCAGCGGGCGCGCAGGCGGAACGAACCGCGGCCGGTCTCGTAGGAATTGAGGATCGAGCTCTGGCTTTCCACCAGGATGCCGCCGGTCGGAAAATCCGGACCGGGAATGTAGTGCATCAGATCGGCGGTGGTGGTGCCGTCGCGGCCATTGTTGATCAGGTGCAGCGCCGCGTCGCAGATTTCATCGACGTTGTGCGGCGGGATCGACGTGGCCATGCCGACGGCGATGCCGGTCGAGCCGTTGGCCAAAAGGTTGGGGAAGTTCGCCGGCAGCACCGAGGGTTCCTCGGTGGCGCCGTCATAGGTCGGCTTGAAGTCGACCGCGTTCTCGCCCAGGCCCTCGAGCAGCCGAGAGGCCACCTCGGTCATGCGCGCTTCGGTGTAACGGTAAGCCGCCGCCCCGTCGCCATCGATATTGCCAAAATTCCCCTGGCCGTCGACCAGCGGGTAGCGCATGGCAAAATCCTGCGCTAGGCGGACCATGGCGTCATAGATCGACTGGTCGCCGTGCGGATGGAAGCTACCGATCACGTCGCCGACCACCTTGGCCGACTTCTTGTAGGCGCCGCCCGGGTCGAGTCGCAGCAGTCGCATGGCGTGCAGGATCCGGCGGTGCACCGGCTTCAGGCCGTCGCGGGCATCGGGCAGGGCGCGCTGGGTGATGGTGGAAAGGGCGTAGGAGAGGTAGCGCTCCTCGAGCGCCTCGCGGAGATCTACGACCCGCTGGTTATCGCCATCGGGCGGAACGGTGTCCGGATCGTCGCTCATCGGGTGGTCTCAGTCATGCGAATCATTTTCGCACTATAGCGATTGGGGCCTCGAACCGGGGGTGCAGCAAGGCCGCATCCCCGGAGTTTAGCGTCCCGTCACAGGCGGCAGGTGTGATAGTTGCCGTCGTAGCCGCGATCCCGCGCAACTGCGTCAAAGGTTGCGCCGGCGGTGGCTTGCTCTACGATCTCCAGATGCTTCGCCTGATCCTCGTTCGTCACGCCAAATCCGCCTGGGACGATCCGGGCCTCAGTGATTTCGATCGGCCACTGGCGCTGCGCGGCATCGCCGCTGCGGCGTGGATCGGCGAGACCCTGACCAGGCACGGCTGGTTGCCCGACCGCATTGTCTGCTCTACCTCACGCCGGACGCGCGAAACGCTCGAGTTGGCCATGACCCGCCTGCCGGCCAACGGTCCGAGGCCCGACGTGGTCTGGAGCGACGCCGTCTACGACCGGCGCGACCACGACTATCTCGGCCTGATCGCGGAGCAGGGGAGCGGTGCGAAGAGTCTCATGCTGCTGGGGCACAACAGTGCGACCGAGCAAACGGCTCTGACCTTTAGCGCCGACGGCGCGGCTCTGGGGAATTTCCCGACTGCAGGCATCGCGGTGATCGACTGCGAGATCTCGGACTGGATGGAGCTGGCGCCGCGTTGCGGGCGGCTGGTGCACTTCCTGCGGCCGCCAAAGGGCTAGCCGAAGGTGGGGCGCCGCAGCGGACGCCAAAGGGCTAGCCGAAGGTGGGGCGCCGCAGCGGGCGCCCCCGGGGGCGGCGATCAGAGATTGCAGCGATGGTAGCGGCCATCATAGCCGAGGAACATGTCGGTCTCGGCGTTGTACGAGCGATAGCGGGCCTCGCAGGCAGCGACGTGGCCGTCGAAGCCGTCATAGCGGTCGACATTGCGGTTCATGCTGCCGACGATGGCGGCGCCCACTGCGAAGCCGAAAATGCCGGCGGCGACGCTGCCCAGGTTCGGCTGGTTCCAGCGGTACCAGTTGCGATAGTCGCCGGAGCCCCAGCGATTATGGTTCCGGCGCCAGTCATCGCAGCCACGCCAGTTCGGATGCTCGAGGCACCGCTCCGAAACGTAGCGCTGCTGCTGGCCGATACTGATGTTGACCGAAGCCGCGCTGGCAGGTGCTGGGATCATCATGATTCCGGCAAGGCTGGTAGCGACAATGGCGGAAGCGAGCTTTTTCATGTGAGGACTCCTCGTCTTCTTGTTGAGCTGACGCTGGCTCGCACAACGTTTTGAGGCACGCATAGTTGCGGGGGGCGCCCGGACTGGGGCTTTCATCGGCGGTTCAACTCTGCGATAATGAGGTGTTCGCGCGACTGGCGAGATCAGATGGGGCACCATCGGGGAACGCGAACGAGCAGCTGCCGCTCGCCTGGGCACCCAACCGAAACCTCATGGGAGCCCGCATGAACCGGACGATCCACAGATATTGCCAGGCTGTCCTCAGCTTGGAATCGCTTGGGCCAGCGTGCTACACGCACGCCAGCCGAAACCCCAATCCTACTGCCCCGGGAGACGCCAAATGAGCGCCGCCGCATCCCTTCCGCTCTTCCCCCGCTTCTTCACCAACACCCTGGCCGAGACCGATCCCGAGATCGCCGAAGCCATCAAGCTCGAACTCGGCCGGCAGCAGCACGAGATCGAGCTGATCGCCTCGGAAAACATCGTGTCCAAGGCCGTGCTCGAGGCGCAGGGCTCGATCATGACCAACAAGTATGCCGAGGGTTACCCGGGCAAGCGCTATTACGGCGGCTGCCAATATGTCGACATCGCCGAGAACCTCGCCATCGAGCGTGCCAAGCAACTGTTCGGCGCCAACTTCGCCAACGTCCAGCCGAACTCCGGCTCGCAGATGAACCAGGCGGTGTTCCTGGCGCTGCTCGAGCCCGGTGATACCTTCATGGGCCTCGACCTCAACTCGGGTGGCCACCTGACGCACGGCTCGCCCGTCAACATGAGCGGCAAGTGGTTCAAGGTGGTGTCGTATGGCGTGCGCCAGGATGATCACCTGCTCGACATGGACGAAGTCGCCCGCCTCGCCCGCGAGCACAAGCCCAAGCTGATCCTTGCCGGCGGCACCGCCTATTCCCGTGTCTGGGATTGGGCCCGCTTCCGCGAGATCGCCGATGAAGTCGGCGCCTACCTGATGGTCGACATGGCGCATATCGCCGGCCTCGTCGCCGGTGGCGTGCACCCCTCGCCGGTGCCACATGCCCATGTCACCACCACCACCACGCACAAGTCGCTTCGTGGCCCGCGCGGCGGCATGATCCTCTCCAACGACGAGGCGATCGCCAAGAAGATCAACTCGGCGGTGTTCCCTGGCCTGCAGGGCGGGCCGCTGATGCACGTCATCGCGGCCAAGGCCGTGGCCTTCAAGGAAGCGCTGCAGCCCGAGTTCAAGGCCTATGCCCGCCAGGTGGTGGCCAATGCCCGCACGCTTGCGGCGACGCTGATCGAGAATGGGCTGGACGTGGTTTCGGGCGGCACCGACAACCACCTGATGCTGGTCGACCTGCGCAAGAAGAACGCCACCGGCAAGCGGGCGGAAGCCGGCCTCGGCCGCGCCTACATCACCTGCAACAAGAACGGCATCCCGTTCGACCCGGAAAAGCCGTTCGTCACCTCGGGCGTTCGCCTGGGCACTCCGGCGGCCACCAGCCGTGGTTTCGGCGAGGCCGAATTCCGCGAGATCGGCAAGCTGATCGTCGAGGTGCTGGACGGCCTGCGTGAAGCCAATTCCGACGAAGGCAACGCCGCGGTGGAAGCGGCGGTGCGCGACAAGGTCATGGCGTTGACCTCGCGCTTCCCGATCTACGCCGACTGAGCATAGCTTCGCCTTCGCGGAGCATTCCTGGAGCCTACCGATGCGCTGCCCCTATTGCGGAAATGACGATACGCAGGTCAAGGACAGCCGGCCGACCGAGGACTCCAACGCCATCCGTCGCCGCAGGATCTGTAATGCCTGCGGCGGCCGTTTCACCACCTTCGAGCGCGTGCAGCTGCGCGAGCTGCTGGTGGTCAAAAAGTCCGGCCGCAAGGTGCCGTTCGATCGCGACAAGCTGGCGCGTTCGGTGGGCACGGCGCTCAGGAAGCGCGACGTCGAGCCGGAGCGGGTCGAGCGCATGATTTCGGGCGTGGTGCGCCAGCTCGAAAGCCTCGGCGATGTCGAGGTGACTTCCGATCAAATCGGCGAGTTCGTCATGGAGGGGCTGAAGGGCCTCGACGACGTCGCATTCGTGCGCTTTGCCTCGGTTTACAAGAACTTCTCCGCCGCCGACGACTTCCGTTCGTTCCTGACCGAGCTTGGCAACGACGAGCGCCTGAAGCCCAATCACGACGATTGAGATTGCGGTTCCCACGCCCAGTGGCTAAGCCAAGGGCAGAACATTGCGCGTTTGAGCGCGCACAACAGAATGACTTTCCAATATGGCCCAGCCCAAGCCGCGTGATCCCTCCGCGCCCCGCACCGCCAACCAGCGTGGCGCGGCCCGCCTCGCCGCCGTCCAGGCCCTCTACCAGATGGATGTCGGCCGCCAGACGCTCGAGGACACGCTCAGCCAGTTCAGCGCCATCCATGTGGGGCGTGAAGTGGAGGGGGAGGAGTATCTGCCGGCCGATGCCGACTTCTTCCGCCAGATCGTCACCGGCGTGATCAAGGCGCAGCTGCAGATCGACCCCGCGGTTGATAACGCCCTGGTCGACGGCTGGCCGATGCCCCGCATCGACGCGACGCTCCGCGCCATCCTCCGTGCCGCGACCTTCGAATTGCTGCGGCGCAAGGACATCCCGGCGCGCGTCGTGATCACCGAGTATGTCGACGTCGCCAAGGCGTTCTACGAAGACGACGCGCCCAAGATGGTCAACGCCGTGCTCGACGGCGTGGCCCGCGCCGCCGGCCGCGACGACGAAGCAGCCAAGGCCAGGTAGGACGGGATGGACGAGCGCGCCACCAGCATCGGCTCGCCGCTCCGCAATATCGGCCTGCTCGCCGTCGCCCAGGCGATCCTCGGCTCGAACCAGGCGATCATCATGTCGATCGCCTCGCTGACCGCCGCGACCATGATCGCCGACAAGGGCTTCGCGACTGTCCCCGTTACCCTGATGATCATCGGAACCGCGCTCGCCACCGGGCCGGCGGCACTGCTGATCCATTCGCTGGGGCGGCGCGAGGGGTTGATGCTTGGCGCATCGATCGCCATTCCGGCGGGGATGATCGCGGCGCTCGCCGCCTGGCTCGATCAGTTCTGGCTGTTCTGCCTGGCGCTCGCGGTCTTCGGCGTTACCGCGGCCTTCGCCAACCAGTACCGCTTCGCGGCGGCCGACAGCGTGCCCGCCAACCTCAAGTCGCGGGCCATCTCCTGGGTGCTGTTCGGCGGCGTGGTATCAGGCTTCCTCGGTCCGCAGGTTGCTGCACACACCAAGGGCTGGATCCCTGGACACGAGTTCGCCGCGACCTACTTGGTCATGGGCGTGCTGGCGCTGGTGGCGATCGGAGTGATCAGCCGCACCCGGCTGGCGCCCACCGTGAAGCGGGCGGAGGACCGCAAGGCCGGCCGGCCGTTGGCGGTGCTGCTGCGCGACACCGGCATCTGGGTGCCGATGGTGGTCGCTGCGATCAGCTACTCGCTGATGGTGCTGGTGATGGTCGCGGCGCCGCTGGCCATGGTCTATGTCTGCGGCCACACCACCGAGGAAGCGGCCTTCGCCATCCAGTGGCATATCGTCGCCATGTTCGCCCCCAGCTTCGTCACCGGCGCGATCATTCAGCGCGTCGGCGCCAGGCTGACCGCAGCCATCGGGCTGCTGCTGATCCTGTTGGCGGCTGGCGTCAACCTGCACGGCATCACCACGATGCACTTCAACATTTCGTTGGTGTTGCTTGGTGTTGGCTGGAATTTCGGATTCATCGCCGCAACCGCTATGCTCGCCGCCGCCTACCGGCCGGAAGAGGCCGCCAAGGTGCAGGCCGCCAACGAGCAGGTGGTGTTCGGGGTCATGGCCCTGGCCTCGATCGCCTCGGGCCTGCTGCTGCAGCTGATCGGCTGGGAGGCCATCAACCTCCTGGCCATCCCGGTCGCCGCGGTGGCGATCCTGGCGCTGGCATGGGTCAGCTTTCGGCCGGGCAGGGCGGAGGGGCAGCCGGGCTAGCTCTCGAACACGCCACAACCTCCGGCCGTCATCCCGGCGGACGCCGGGACCCAGTGCTCCCGCCAATCCACGCGCACGAAGCCATCCGACCTTGCTGTGATGGACCGGCGCGGCTGATGCCTGATCTGGCCGTCTGAGCAGTGGGTCCCGGCTTTCGCCGGGATGACGGCTGGTGGAATTGGTGAGCTTGAGATCGACGTCAGATCGAGCTGATGATCGACTCGAGGAAGGTGCGGTCCTGGCCGTAGGACGGGGTACGGCGGCTCTCGATCGAGAAGGATTTGCCATCCTTGACACCCAGGCGCTCGGTATCGACCACCTTGTTCTTCTTGTCGAAGTAGACGACGAGCAGGGTACGCTCCTTGCTCAGCTCCATGCCGAACGCGGTCTGCTGCACCTTTTCGCCCAGATAGTACCAGGCGGTTTCGGTGGCAAAGGAGTTGGTGACCTGCGGCGAGCCCAGCACGGCGGTAACCAGCGCGGCGCTCTGGCCGACGCGAATCTGCGCCACCGCATCTTCCGAGATCTCGTAGCCGCGCGCCTTTGATTGAGTGAGGCTCATGCCGCTGCCGCAAGCGGCGAGCGACAGGCTGACAAGCACGACGGCGGTCATCGGGAAGAGGCGGCTAGTGACGGTGCGCAAAGGCATCAATTTGACTTTCCCGATCGCTGTCTACTATTAGCACGGCCTTGGCCGGCCGGGCACTGTGTAGCTGTCAAAGGCGCCCGCTGGCAAGCTGGCTTGCGTCCTTGCCCGAACCCTTCCACACCGGCAGCACCTTGTCCCGCAAAACCGCGGAGCGCGACTGATGATATTGAACTTGTTCAGGAAAAACCCGTCCTCCGACGCTGTTTATGCCGTCTATACAGCCATTGTGGCGCAATCCCGGCAGCCCGTCTTCTACGCCGACTGGGGCATTCCCGACACGGTCACGGGCCGTTTCGACATGATCTCGCTGCACCTGTCGCTGCTGTTCCGGCGTCTGAGAGTCGAAAAGCAGGCCGGCCACGAGTTCAGCCAGGCGCTGTTCGACCTGTTTTTCAAGGACATGGACCGTTCGCTGCGCGAGCTCGGCGCAGGGGATATGGCCGTGCCCAAGAAGGTCCGCAAGATGAGCGAGATCTTCTATGGCCTGATGACCAGCCTCAACGAGGCGATGGACCGTGATGACCGGCCGGGCGTCGAAGCAGTGCTGCGCCGCAACGTCTACCCCGAGGCCGACTCGGAGCACGCCCCGCAACTGGCGGCCTACCTGTTCACTCAGTACGACAAGCTCGCCGGCCAGTCGCTGGCCGACATCTGCGGGGGGCGCCTCGAGTTGGCGACTGCGGCATGAGCGCTGACCAGTTCCGTATCCCCGACGCCAGCATCCGCCTCGATTCGATGCCGACGGCCGGCCGCGACCTGGTGCTTGCCGTGGACGCCGCCGATCGGCTGGCGGTCGCCGGGCAACTCGGCATCACCGCGGTCGAAAAGCTCGAGGTGAAGCTGCACGCGGTGCGCTTCAAGGGCGGCATCCGCGTCACCGGCCGGCTGGTCGCCACCACCGTGCAGCCGAGCGTGGTGTCGCTGGAGCCGGTGATCCAGGAGATCGCCGAGCCGATCGAACGGGTGTTCCTGCCCGGCGGCGAGAAGGTCTATGCCGGCCCGGCGGACGCGGAAATCTTCGTCGATCTTGACGGCGAGGACGTGCCTGACCATTTCGAGGGCAACGAGGCCGACCTGTCGGCACTGATCGTCGAGACCCTGGCGCTGGCGCTTGATCCATACCCGCGCCAGCCCGGCGAAACCCTGGGCGCGCTGCGCGATGATGGCGATACTGAGAGCGATCTGCCGTTCGCCGGCCTCAAAATCCTCAAGACTCCCGAGGACAAGGGCTAGAACGCTTTCTTTGAAACAGTGAAGCGCTCTAGGACCCCGCCACATCCGGGTGATATCTTGTTTGAGGTAAGCGTTTGAGTATGTTGAAACCCGTCTCCGTCAGGGGACGCTGGACCGGGCGGCGATGAGCGATTCCATCCGTATCTCCGTTGACGCCATGGGCGGCGACAAAGGGCCCCGCGTGGCCGTCGAAGGCGCGCGTCTGTTCTGGCGCGAGCGCAAGAACACCACCTTCATCTTCCATGGTCGCGAAGCCGAGCTGAAGCCGCTGCTCGACGAGTTTCCCGATCTCAAAAAGGTCTCGCGCATCGTCAACGCCGACATTGTCATCTCGATGGAGGAAAAGCCCTCGCAGGCGCTGCGCAAGGGCCGCGGCACCTCCTCGATGTGGGCGGCCATCCAGTCGGTGAAGGACGGCGAGGCCGATGTCGCGATCTCCGGTGGCAATACCGGCGCGCTGATGGCGATGGCCACGTTCTGTCTGAGGCCGATCGAGGGCATTTCGCGCCCCGCCATCGCGGCGCTGTGGCCGACGCTGCGCACCGACATCATCGTGCTCGATGTCGGCGCCACCGTCGGCGGCGATGCCAAGCAGCTGACCGATTTCTCGATTCTCGGCGCCGCCCTGGCGCGGGCACTGTTCGACCAGGAACTGCCCACCGTGGGGCTGCTCAATGTCGGCACCGAAGAGATGAAGGGCCACGACGAGGTGAAGGAAGCGGCGCGCATCCTGCAGGCGGCAAGCGGCGAGGGCTTCATCTATCATGGCTTCGTCGAAGGCGACGACATCGGCAAAGGCACCGTGGACGTGGTTGTCACCGAAGGCTTTGCCGGCAATATCGCGCTGAAGACTGCCGAGGGTACCGCGCGGCAAGTCGGCGCCTATATCCGCAACGCGCTGAAGGCCGACATCATTTCGATGCTGGGCGCAGCCATTGCCGGCCAGGCGCTGCAGGCGCTGCGCCGCAAGCTCGACCCGCGCAACATCAATGGCGGGGTGTTCCTCGGCCTCAACGGCGTCGTCATCAAGTCGCACGGCGGCACCGACGAGGTCGGCTTCAAGGGCGCCCTGAGCCTTGCCTATGAGATGGCCCGCAGCCGCGTCATGGACAAGATCGGCGAAGGCATGCGCCGCTTCCCCACACTCAACGCGGTGCCCTCGACCGAGGCGGCGCCCGTTCCCGAAACCGAGGCGAAATCCGCGTGACCGACAAGAAATCCATCATCCGCAGCGTCGGCTCCTATCTGCCGGCACGTGTGGTGAGCAATGACGAGCTGGCCAAGACCGTCGACACCTCCGACGAGTGGATTCAGCAGCGCACCGGCATCAAGCAGCGCTACATCGCCGCCGAGGGCGAGAACACCTCCGATCTTGCCGCCGCTGCGGGCCGCAAGGCGATGGAGAACGCCGGCATCACCATCGACGACGTCGACCTGATCCTTGTTGCGACGACCACGCCGGATATGACCTTCCCGGCGACGGCGGCAGTGGTGCAGCAGAAGCTCGGCATGCACCATGGCGCCGCCTTCGACATCCAGGCGGTGTGCTCGGGTTTCGTCTACGCCGTCGCGACGGCCGACTCGTATTTGAAGAACGGGCTCGCCAAGCGCGCCCTGGTGATCGGCGCCGAGACCGCCTCGCGCATCCTCGACTGGAACGACCGCACCACCTGCGTGCTGTTCGGCGACGGGGCAGGGGCAGTGGTGATGGAGCTCGGCAAAGCCGGCGAGGAACGCGGCGTGCTCGCGACCTCGCTGCGGTCCGATGGCCACTACTGGAACAAGCTCTATACCGATGGCGGCCCCAGTTCGACGCAGTCGATGGGCCACATCCGAATGGAGGGCAAGGAAGTCTTCAAGCACGCCGTCGGCATGATCACCGACGTGGTCTACAAGGTGCTCGAGGATACCGGCCATACCATCGACGATCTCGACTGGTTCGTGCCCCACCAGGCCAACAAGCGCATCATCGACGGCGCCGGGGTGAAGCTCGGCCTGCCGCCCGAAAAAGTGGTGGTGACCGTCGATCGTCACGCCAATACCTCCGCCGCCTCGGTGCCGCTGGCGCTTCACACCGCCGTAGCCGATGGCCGCATCAAGCGCGGCGACTTGGTGATGATCGAAGCCATGGGCGGCGGCTTCACCTGGGGCGCCTCGCTGATCCGCTGGTAAGCCCCGTCGCGATCAAACTCGGCGGGCCCCTCGTCATCCACGGTGCAGGATGGCCGTTGCCGACCTCTGGGAGGCCGTTTGCCAACCTCTGGGAGGCCGTTTGCCAACCTCACGCCTTTGATTGGTAAGCCAGATTGCCAGTGACGTGACAGCGCGTTAATCTTTGCCACAAATCCGTGGGTGGGGGCGCCTGACGGGCACCTGTATCCAGCTGGGCAAAAACGGAGGGGCGGCATATGACGCAGAGAACGGTCACGCGAGCCGACTTGGCGGAAGCGGTCTACGAAGCGGTGGGGTTGTCCCGCACCGAGTCGGCGGAACTGGTGGAGCGGGTGCTCGACCTCATCGGCGACGCGCTGGTGGAAGGCCACAACGTAAAACTCTCCTCGTTCGGCTCGTTCCAGGTGCGCTCCAAGAACGAGCGGATCGGCCGCAATCCCAAGACCGGCGAGGAAGTGCCGATCCTGCCGCGACAGGTTCTGGTGTTCAAACCCAGCAACGTGTTGAAATCCAAGATCAACAAATCTATGGTCCGGTCTGGAAAATAAGACTCTTTCCGGGCGGGTGAGTCCTTTTGGACAAGTCTCCAGACGCGTTTCGCACCATATCCGAGGCAGCCGACGAGCTGGACCTGCCGCAGCACGTGCTGCGCTTCTGGGAGACGCGTTTCTCCACCATCAAGCCGCTGAAACGTGGCGGTGGGCGGCGTTACTACCGGCCTGAGGACGTGCTGCTGCTCAAGGGCATCCGGCATCTGCTCTACGATCAGGGCTTCACCATCAAGGGCGTGCAGCGGATCCTGAAGGATCAGGGCATTCGCTATGTCATCGGCATCGGCGAGGGCCGCCCGGTCGAAGCGCTGGAGCACCAGCCCGCCGACACCGAGCCCGAGGAGGATTTCACCTCCGAGTCGGCGGTGATCCCCGAAGACGACATGACCGATGCCCCGCCGGCGCCGTCGCGCCTGAAGCTTCCGAGCTTCAAGCCCAAGCCAGCCGGCCTCACGACCGCTGATCGCGACAAGCTTTCCGACGTGCTGCGTGAACTGCTCGACTGCAAGCGGCTGCTGGAGCGCGCTCGCGAGGGTTAGCGCCCGACGCCTTCGTCGGCGTTTTCGGATTCCAGCACGCCGAACGACTGCGACGAGCCGTTGCCGCTGTTCGACACAGCCCCATCGACACCAAGTCCGCGGCGCAGCAATTCGCGGACTGCAGCCGCACGGCTCGGCATGCGGTTGGCGAAGCGGAAGTCGTCGAGAGCGCGCAGTTCGTCCGCTTCAAGCATGATCTGCAGCCGCTCGCCGCGGACTAAGTCGTTACCCTTGTAGGTTTTCTCTGACATCGCGAAGCAGGAATGAGGTTGCGTTACTCATTCAACTCATTGCACGCAGAATGGTTGCCTGCAAGCGGTGTACTCATTCGCCACAAACCGCTGCAAAGCGGCAACGTGCTAACTCCCTTTTTCCTCGATTTGTCGACCGCACGGGCGCATGTGAAAGGGAAAGGAGACAGCCAGTGCTATTGAACACGCAATCGGATGGTTCGGGTTTTGGAACGGTGCTGATCGTCGAGGACGAGGTACTGGTCTCGATCATGATCGAGGATTTCCTGCTCGACCTGGGCGCAGCCGAAGTCATCACCTGTGTGACCCCGAACGAGGCCGAAGCCACGATTGGCAAGCGTTCGATCAACTGCGCCATTCTCGATGTCAAAGTCGGCGGCGCCGACAGCTTCGGGTTGGCTGACGCGCTGACCCATCAGGATGTCCCATTCTTCTTCGCGACAGCCTCCGGGCCTGAGGCAATAGTGGAACGGCACCGGCACCGCCCCATCCTCGCCAAGCCATTCTCGAATGCGCAACTGCTGGAGTTTCTGCACGCCACGATGGCGGGGCAGGGCAGGGATCGCTAGAGCTTTTCGTCTCGAAGGCTCAGCAAAACAGAAGGGGGCCGGACGGCCCCCTCTTATTTTGCGACCTCGGCCGTCAGCCCCGCTTGGGGATCTGCACGTCCTTGAGCATGATGGTGAAGATCATCGCCAGCACATAGACCCCGGCAAGGAACAGGAACAGCGTGTTGAAGCCGGCGGTGTAGTGGCTGAGAACAACTTCGCGCGTCGCCTCCGGCAGGCCGGCCGCGATGTGCGGGCTGAGGCTGGTGAGGCCGCCCGGCACCGCAGCCGCGACATCGGCGGGGAGCTGTGTGTTCTGCTGGGTCAGCGCCCAGGTCATGACCGCGCCGTTCACGGCGAGCCCGAGCGAGGCGCCGATGGTGCGAGCCTGGGTGATGAGGCCGGTGGCGGCGCCGATATCCTGCAGCGGTGCCGCGGCCTGGATAGCGACCATCAGCACCTGGAACTGCAGACCCATCGAGATGCCGAACACCGCCATCAGCAGCGCCATGATCCAGACCGGCGTGTGCGCGTCGACGAAGGTGTAGCCCACCATCAGCAGCGCGCCGACCGCCATCGCGGCCACCGGCATCCACTTGTAGCGCCCCGTGGCCGCAATGATCCGGCCGGCAAGCATCGAGACGATCATCGAAGTCGCCGAAGCAGGCAGGAACAGGAAGCCGACCTCGGCCGGGCCGAACCCGGTGATCACCTGGAAGTAGAGTGCAAAGTAGAAGAACTGGCCGAGCGTTACGACACCCGCGAGCAGCGAGACCAGCGTCACGATGGTGATCGTGTGGTTCCGGAACAGCCGCAACGGCACGATTGGCTCGGCGGCGCGACGTTCGGTCACCACGAACCAGATAGCCGCGGCAATGCCGATGACGGGCAGGGCGAAGGTCAGCAGATCCGGGCCGGCCGGGTCGATCACATGGTCGCCCCAGTAGACGATGGCAGTGGTGGCGACGGCAAGCAGTACGCCGCCGAGATAGTCGACCTTGTGCTGCTTCTCGACGAACTTCGAGCGCATGGCGACGAAGATAAGCGCCAGGACGACGATGCCGACCGGCAGGTTGACGAGGAACACCCAACGCCAGCCGAACAGGCTGGTGATGTAGCCGCCGGCGACCGGCCCGAGAATCGAGCTCAGCGCGAACACGGCCGACGAATAGCCCTGGTACTTGGCGCGGTCGCGCGGCCCGAACAGCTCGCCGATCATGGCGAAAGCCGAGACCATCAGCCCGCCACCGCCGATGCCCTGCAGCACGCGCGCAGCGATCAGCGATTCCATCGACCAGGCGAGACCGCAGGCGGCCGAGCCGATGAGAAACAGCACGATCGCCGTCATCACCACGTTCTTGCGGCCGTACATGTCACCGAGCTTGCCGTAGAACGGCGCCACTGCGGCGGTGGAGAGCAGGTAGGCGGAGCCGACCCAGCCGAACAAATGCAGGTTGCCCAGTTCACCGGCAATGGTGGGCAGCGCGGTGACGACGATCTGCATGTCGAGCGTCGCCATGAACATCGCGATCAGCGCGCCGAAATAGACGAGCAGCGTCGCGCGGTCGGGGCGCGATGGCGCCTCGGCGACCGGCGCGGCGCCGGAAATGGGGTTGGTATCAACGCTCATCAAGCGACCTCCGAATTGGAACGGGGTTATGTGCCTGCTTCACATATGTGTCAACAGCAATTGTATGACATGAGCATGTAATTGACTCTGGCACACATATCTGCTAGCGCGAAGTCATGCAGGACGACACCAAGACCGACCTTCCGGCCATCTGTCACACGCAGGGGGACCAGGAACTCATCGAACTCGCCAAACGGAGCGGGTTCTCGCCGGATGCGGCAGAGGCAGTCGCAGCGATCGATGCGGTAATGCATAAGGTTCGGCGCTCCATCCAGCGCCGTGATTTCGGCCGGCAGGTGATGGCGCAGATCGACCCGACGCTCGACGTCGCGCACCTCGACGCGATCAGCGCGATCGCCCATGCCCCAGCTTACATCGAGGATGCCAAGGTCGAGGTGACCGTGGGGCTGATTGCCGAACGGCTTGCGGTTGATCCGTCACGGGCAAGCCGTATTTCGGCGGAGCTCGTCGATCGCGGCTACGCTCGGCGCGTTGCCTCGCAGCAGGATGCCCGCCGCATTTGTCTTGAGCTCACCTCTAAGGGGAAACGCTTCATCGAGGCGGTGCGGATCAACAAGTGGAATCTGTTCGCCCAGGCGCTCGGGCAATGGAACGAGCGCGACCTCGTGGCGTTCGCCGTGCTGTTCGAGCGCTTCTCGAACTGGTCGACCGACGATGGCGGCGTGGCAAAATCCGCTGCCAACATCAAGCGCCTGTTCGAGGAAAGCGAAGCCGCCGCGAGTGAGGTCGAACCAGCCGGCGCGGAGTAGCCTGCCGGCCAATGATAATGCGGTCCGGCGCGCCAGCTGGACGAGGGTGCGCTGTCGCCGTAACACTGCGCCATGTCGAAAACCACCGCCGCGACGCTCGCGCTCACCAAGGCCGGCATCGCCTTCACACATTTTCCCTACGACTATGACCCGGACGCGCCGCGTATCGGGCTGCAGGCGGCCGAGGCACTAGGCAAGGCGCCCGAGCAGGTGTTCAAGACCCTGATGGCCGAGGTCGACGGCAAGCCGGTTTGCGTCGTCGTGCCATCCGACTGCGAAGTCAGCATGAAGAAGCTCGCCGCGGCCTTCGGCGGCAAATCCGCCAACATGATGAAGCCGGTGGACGCCGAACGACTCACCGGCTTCAAGGTCGGCGGCATCAGCCCGTTCGGGCAGCGGAAGAAGGTTCCGACCGCTATCGACGAAACCGCCGAATTGTTCGACGAAGTCCTGATCAATGGCGGCCAGCGCGGTCTGCTGGTGGGGCTGAGCCCAGTGGACGCCGCGCAAGTGACCGAAGCGAAGCTGATTGATCTCGTCGCCTAGGGCAGCGACGCGTTCTAGAACACCGCCAGGTACTTCAGCAGCGAAACAATGCCGATGATGATCACCACGATCTGGATGATCTGCTTGACGCGAGCATCGACCGGCAGCCGCTGCACCAGCCACAGGATCAATACGACGACGAGGAAGGTAATGAGGATTCCGATGAGAACGGACATCTGAAGTCTCCGTGACGCTGCGGAATGCAGGTACCTGCTCAACGCGCAAACGCGCAATTCGTGGCAGGCGACGCGAAAACTTCGTGTCAAATCCGAATGTTGGCCTGACCGCGGAACCCTGACAGGGCGGCGCCAGTTGCATGGCGATGACCGATGCGATCGATCTCATCGCGCCGCCCGGCCTCCACTTCGGCCCGCTCGGCGCCAACTGGGTACACCTGTGCGTCGACATGCAACGCATGTTTGCTGAACAGACCGATTGGCACGCGCCGTGGATGCAGCGGGTGCTGCCCGAAGTGGTGCGGCTAGTCGAGATGGCGCCGGAACGCACGGTGTTCACCCGCTTCATTCCGGCCCGTTCGGCTGACGATGTCGGCGGCACCTGGCGCCGCTACTACCAGCGCTGGGCAGCAATGACCGGCGAGCGTCTCGATCCCGGACTACTCGAGCTGATCCCGGCCCTGGCGCTGCACACGCCGCCCGCCCGCGTGCTCGACAAGCCGATCTACAGCCCCTGGCTCGGCAGCCGGTTGCACGCTGAGCTCCAGGCTGCCGGCGTCGATACGGTGGTGATCTCCGGCGCCGAGACCGAGGTCTGCGTCATGGCCGCCGTCATCGGCGCCATTGACCTCGGCTACCGCGTCATCATCGCCACCGACGCGATCTGCTCGTCCGCCGACTCCACCCACGACGCCATGCACCACATCTACGACAGCCGCTTCGGCATGCAGGTCGAGACCGCCGAAGTGGTCGAGATTGTGGAGGCGCGAGGGCAATAGGGTGGCTGTCCCCGCTGACCGCTACGTCGCTAACCACTCGTTAAGCTGTTGCCTCAAATGCCATTGATCGGCGGTCTCCGGTGGTGAACCTCAGCGCCCAGTAACTGCCTCTCACCGCTGACCCCACCATGACCACCGCCGATCACCTCGACGGGGCCGGACCTTTGCGTCCTGCCCAAAGCCATCCCGAGATCATCGTGCCCGGGACGGCGCGAATCCACAACCGGATCACTCGCGGCCGCATTGCTATCGTCGCGCTGCTGCTGGTGGCGGGCTTCCTGCTGATCGGCGGGCGGCTGGTGCAACTGGGGCAGGTGAGGCTCGACGACACCATCGAGGGCGTCACGCGCGACATCATCCAGGCATCGCGCCCACCGATCGTCGATCGCAACGGCATCGCCATCGCCGTCGATATCCGCATCCCCTCGCTTTACGCCGAACCTCGTCGCATCGTCGACGTGGCGAACACGGCGGCGCAGTTGCGCACCGTGCTGCCGGATCTTGACGAGGACTGGCTGCGGCAGCGCCTCTCCGGCGACAAGGGCTTTGTCTGGCTTAAGCGAGAGCTGACGCCGGCCCTCGAGGATCGAGTGATGGCGCTCGGCCTGCCGGGCATCGATTTCATCGAGGAGAGCAAGCGCTTCTATCCGGCAGGGTCCGAGCTCGCCCATGTCATCGGCAGCGTCAATGTCGACAACCAGGGGATCGCGGGGATGGAACTGGCCATCGACCGCGACGATCTTGCCGTGCTGCAAGAGGTCGGGCTGGCGCGCGGTGCCGAGCTCGAGCCCAAGGTGCTGTCGATAGACACCCGCGTCCAGTACGTGATGCGCTCCGAGTTGCTCGCCGCGCTTGCCCGCTTCCGTGCCATTGCCGCTGCCGGAGCGATCGTCGACGTCAAGACCGGCGAGGTGATCGCCATGGTCTCGCTGCCGGATTTCGACCCGAACGAGCCGGCCACGGCGCTGAAGCCCGAGAGCTTCAACCGCATCACCAACGGCACGTTCGAACTGGGTTCGACCTTCAAGACTATCACTATCGCGGCCGCGCTCGACAGCGGCGCCGTCGGCATCGACGATATGATCGACGCGCGGGAAGGGGTACGCTTCGGCCGCTTCCTGCTCGATCACGGCCGGCACGAGATCATGTCGGTTTCGGACGTGTTCCGCTACTCCGACAATATCGGCACCATCCGCATCATGGAGACGATGGGCAAGGACAAGCTCCGCGCATTCCTTGGCACCGCCGGATTCGACCAGCGCTCCGGGATCGAACTGCCCGAGCGAGCCGCGCCCCGCGTGCCTGAGAGTTTCTCCGATGTCGCGGCCGCCACTGCCTCTTATGGCTACGGGTTTGCTGCGACGCCGATGCACATGCTGACGGCTGTCGCCGCGCTGATGAACAAGGGCAAGCTGGTGCCGCCGACGCTGTTCCGGCGCAGCGCGGCGGAGGCTGCGCAACTGGCGCGCCCGATCGTCAGTTCGAGGACCAGCGACGAGATGATGTACCTGTTCCGCATGAACGCGCTGCTCGGCTCCGGCCGCAACATGGACGCCGAAGCCGTCGGCTACCGCACCGGCGGCAAGACCGGCACGGCGGAAAAAACCATCAACGGCCGCTATTCCAAGACCAAGAACGTCACCGTGTTCACCTCGGCCTTCCCGATGGAGGATCCGCGTTACGCCATGCTGGTGATGCTCGACGAGGCGCAGGCCGAAAACGCCCGCTCCACCCGCGAGGCCGGCTGGAACGTCGCGGTGGTCAGCGGGCAGATCATCCAGCGGATCGCCCCGATGCTGGGGGTTCTTCCCACCACCGCTGCCGGCATCGACGACCGGCTGATGCGGATCGGCGGAGTGCCGGCGGCCGGTGCCGACGTGACCGTCCGGTGAGGGCCGAATAGGGCGATAAACACCACATTCAGGGGCGGTTCAGAGCAATTAGCGTCAAATGCTCACCATCGACGACGCCTCCCGCGTCGCCACGACAAGGAGAGAAAAGATGCCCGCACTTGGCCTCCGTCGTGCCTTCACCGCCGCCCTCGTCTCCGCCATCGTCGTGCTGCCACTGGCAACCAGCCCGGCCCTGGCGCGGATCAAGAAACCCGGACTCGACTCGCTGTCCCAGGAGTGCTTCAGAGTTCAGACGGCCGCCGATGCCCTTCGTGCCGAATACAAGAATGAGGGGACCACCAACGCCCGCCGCGAGGATATCCTGACCGAGCTGCGCAAGCTGGGCAGCTACTGGATCGCCGCCGGCTGCCGCGATCTCTTCGGCGATATGTCGAAGTTCTCCAAGGTGACCCCCGACGCTATCGCGCCCGAGCCGCCGCGCAGTCTGCTCGACTCGGGCGACAGCTCCAGTGACTCCAACGAGTCCGGCGGCGGCGGCGGCTCCGATTGGCCGGACGGCCCGATCTACTAGGCCGACGTCGCGGTATTTGACGCAGCGAGGCGGGCTGATCACCGCCCCGCTTCGCAGCCTGGGGCGCGCAATTGTTCCACCTGGATCGCATTGCCGCAAAAATGCCTCTTGCCTCAAAAGGCTGGTTTCTGTAGGCCTCCGCACCAGTCGGGGTGTAGCGCAGCCTGGTAGCGCATTTGTCTGGGGGACAAAGGGTCGTCGGTTCAAATCCGGCCACTCCGACCATTTCTTCCAAAGCCTAGAGGATAGCGGATTGGATATTGCCCCCAGCGATCCGCTCCCGGAGGAACTGTCGCTTGTCGCCGGCAGCCTCGAGCGCTGGCCGGTTGCCGCAGGCGGCGCACCGGTCCTGATCAATCTCTCCGAGAATCACACCTTCCGCATCGACGGGGCCAGCGGTTCGCGCCATGTGCTGCGCCTGCACCGGCCGCGCTACCAGTCGCGCACCGCCATCGGCAGCGAGCTCGCCTGGCTCGAAGCGATCACCGACGACACCGAAATCCCGGTGCCGCGCCCGATCCCCGGGGCGGATGGCGAGATTGTGCAGGAAGTGGCGCCGGACCGCTTCGCCGCCTTGTTCGCCTTCGAGAACGGCGCCGAGCCTCAGCCGGATGCGGACCTCGTGCCGCTGTTCGCAACGCTCGGGCGCTACGCTGCAACGCTCCACAACCACATTGCCACCTGGCAGCAGCCTGAAAAATTCGTCCGGCCGATCTGGGACGCGGTGGGCATCCTCGAGGCCTCGGGCCTATGGGGCGACTGGCGCAAGGCCCCGCATGTCGAAGGCGACACGCTGGCAACGCTGATCGCGCTCGATGCGGCGTTGCGCGCCGATCTCAGGGCCTATGGCACCGACATCGACCGCTTCGGGCTGATCCACGCCGACATGCGGCTCGCTAACCTCCTGGTCGACGGCGAGCACACCGTACTGCTCGATTTCGACGATTCCGGCTTTGGCTGGTTCCTCTACGATCTCGCCGCCAGCCTGTCGTTCATCGAGACTTCGCCGCAGGTGCCAGCGCTGATCCGCGCCTGGCTCGGCGCCTATATGGAAATCCGGCCGCTGAAGCCGGAGGACCTCAGGATGATCGATACGCTGATCCTGCTCCGGCGCATGGCGCTGCTGGCGTGGATCGGCTCGCATGGCGAAACCGACCTCGCGAAGTCGCATGCCGAACGGTTTGCGCTGGACACGGCGGCAATGGCGCGAAAGTATCTGAGCCGCTGACGACCGGGGGAGGGCGCCATGCGCATCCTCGCCGTCGCCGATTTACACTACAACCTGCCGCAGTTCGATTGGCTCGTCTCGGCCGCCAATCGCTATGACTTGCTGATCATCGCGGGAGACTTGCTGGATGGCAGCTCGCTGGTCACCATCAGCGCGCAAATGGTGGTGGTGCTGAAATATCTTGAGCGGCTCCGCGCCACCGTGCCGTTGGTGGTCTGCTCGGGCAACCACGACCTCAACCATGTCTACTCGACCGGCGAGCGCTATGCGCGCTGGGTGCCATACGCACGCGGCAACGGCGCTCATGCCGACAATGAGAGCTTTGCCATCGGCGAGGACAGCATCACCATCTGCCCCTGGTGGGATGGCGACATCGCCAAGCACGCCATCGGCCGGCAGCTGGCGGAAGCGGCGGCGACACGCGGGCGGAACTGGTTCTGGGTCTACCATGCGCCGCCGGCCGAGACGCCGGTGAGCTGGTCCGGTTCGCGCTCTTACGGCGATGTGGAGCTCGCGGGCTGGATCGCACAATACCAGCCGCAACTGGTGTTCAGCGGCCATGTGCACGAAGCGCCGTTTGCGCGCGGCGGCTCATGGGCCTCGCGACTGGGCGACACCTGGATCTTCAACCCTGGCCGGCAGGTTGGCGACGTGCCGACGCACATCGTGGTCGATACCGAGTTGAGGCAGGCGGCGTGGTTCTCCTTCGAGGGAGCGGGAACGCTCGACTGGGGCAGCGGCGGCGTGCCGGAGGAAATGCTCGAGTGGCCGGCCTGGCTGCCGCGGGCGCCGCTGGCGGCCTAGAGCGCTTTCTACCCCGGTTCGATTCGGTGAAGCGGCCTAGAGCCGCGGGTCGGGCTTGCCGGTGGCAATGACCGGGGCAGCCGTCTGGGCCGGCAACTGCTGGTTCACCAGCGCCTCGAGCACTTCATCGACCATACCCAGATGGTCGTTGCGGTCGGCGAACTGGTGCTTGAGGTCGGCGAGGTAGGTCGTGGCGTCGATCAGTCGGCTGGCGAGGATGCGGGCGACATGGAAGACGATCTCCGGTCGCATCTGCAGGAAACTCTCGGCATCCTCGATGCGGTGGACGATCACCGGTTCGATGGCGCGCACGGTGGCGCTGTGCGGCCGGCCGAGCAGGGCGGAGATCTCGCCAAACACTGCGCCCGGCTCGTCGACCAGCGAGACACGCACGTCGCCGCGCAGCACCTCGACCGCGCCCTCGACCAGAATGTAGAGCACCCCGCTGCTCGGGCCCTCGCTGATCAGGATATCGCCGGTGTCGTAGCGAACCTTGGCGAGGTCGTCAGTGGTGGCGAGCACCGCCTGCATCGAGCTGTTCTGTGGTTCCACGCTGGCCCCCGGCTGTCGCGCCGGGCCTGATCATGCTCTCAGGGAAGCGGCGCCGCCAAGCCAAATCGCTTGTCGACCCGCCCGTAACCGGCCGTGACGCCCCAGATCAGGCCGGCGACGAGGAAAAAGTGCCGCCAATGATCGATGTCGATGATCGCGGCCTCGCCGGCGAGCGGCACGAATACCGCGACCAGCGGGATCAGCAGCAGGCGGTTGGGACCGGGCCGGGCGATGAACGTGGCGCTCCGCCACAGCGTCACGCCGATGAACAGGATGAAGGCAAAGCCGCCACCCCAGCCATAGGCGTGCAGCACATTGACATAGGTATTGTGCGGCTCTTCCTTGACCCGGAGGTTGCGGAACTCGAGCGGGCCAAGTCCGAGCGGATGCTGCAACGCCAGGTCGAACGCATAGCCCTGCCGGCCGAAGCGGCCGCTTTCGCCGGTATCGTAATTCTGCGATTGGGTCCTGAGCTCGATGAACGAGCGGAACTGCGGGATCGACAGGATACCGGCCGCCGCGACGACGAGCAGCATCAGGCCGGCCATGGCGAGCAGCAGCATGCGGACCTTTTGCCGGGCATGCGCTTCGAGGACGAACACCAGCACGTAAACGATAGCGCTGGAGATGACGATGTGGCCCCAGGCAGCGCGCGAGAAACTGGCGAACACCCCGGCGACCAGCACGCCATAGGCGAGTGCCGCCCAGATGGCGCCGCGCGGCGTACCCAACAGCACGCGCTGCAGCACGTACATGGCCGGCAGCACCAGGAACGGGCCGAAGACGTTCGGATCGTTGAAGAACGCCTTGGCGCGGTCATAGCGGGTGAACAGCTCATGCCCGATGCCAAGATACCCGAGCGTGCCGAGCACGGCCGAGAGCAGGGCGGTTGCGAGGTAGGCACCGATGATCAGCCGCATCCGGGCCTGCGGCGCGTCGGCGACATAATTCGCCACCCAAAACGAGGTGAAGAACAGAAAGATCGTCACCGCCTGGTAGATCAGCGCATCCGGGATGGTGCTGAACTTCACCTGGAACGCCGCGATGATGGCGAACGGCACGAAGCTCGCGAACAGCACCAGCAGCCCCAGCGTCGAGCGGCGCAGCGCGAATCCGGCGACCATCGAGACCCCGAGCACCGCGAGGAACGCCAGCTCGTACGGCGACGGTTCGGTGATGACGAGGCCGCCGGCAAAGATCCAGCCGACGACGAGGGCGTCAAGCAGGGTGGTGGCGCGGGCGCGCAGCCAGGTGCCGGCAAGGGTGGGGGAGGCCGTCGAGGCCGCAGCACTCATCGTGCCACCCACGGGGTGTCATCCCTGCGAAAGCTGGGACCCATTTCACAGCGCGCACCAGCTGCGAGTTGGGTCCCAGCTTTCGCTGGGATGACATCGAGTATGGGGAAGAACCGGTGGCTCGCCCCGGTCATTTCAGAACGCGTTCTTGCGCTGGGTGAACAGCGAGATCGGGGTCAGCGCCACGATCTTCACGTCGAGCCAGAGCGACCAGTTTTCAATGTAGTAGAGGTCGCATTTGACTCGTTGCATGATCTTGTCGACCGTGTCGGTCTCGCCGCGCCAGCCGTGGATCTGGGCCCAGCCGGTCATCCCCGGCTTCACCCGGTGGCGGGCGAAATAGCCCTCGACCGCATCGTAGTAGAGCTGGTTGTCGGCCTTGGCCGAGAGGGCGTGTGGCCGCGGGCCGACGATCGAAAGTTCACCCAGCAGCACGTTGAACAGCTGCGGCAGCTCGTCGATCGAGGTCTTGCGGATGAACTTGCCCACCTTGGTGACCCGCGGATCGTCCTTGGTGACAAGTTTCACCGCGTTGGCGTCGAGCATGTCGGTCCGCATCGAGCGAAATTTCCACATCTCGATCAGCTGGTTGTTGAAGCCGTGCCGCTTCTGCCGGAAGAACACCGGCCCCTTGCTCTCGAGCTTGATAGCGATCGCCGTGGCGACCATCACCGGCGAGAGCAGGATCAGCGCCGTGGCAGCGACGAGTTTGTCGAACAGCCACTTGAACACCAGGTTCCAGTCCGAGATCGGCCGGTCGGCCATGTCGAACACCGGCACGCCGCCGACATAGGAATAGGCCTTCGAGGTGAAGCGCAGCTTGCTCATATGGGCAGAGAGCCGGATATCGACCGGCAGCACCCAGAGCTGCTTCAGCATGTCGAGCACGCGGTGCTCGGCGAATAGCGGCATCGAGACGATCACCAGGTCGATCCGGGTCTGCCGGGCGAACTCGATCAGCTCGGCGACGCGGCCGAGCTTGGCGAGGCTGGCGACGGATTCGGGCGAGCGGTCGTCGTTGCGGTCGTCGAACAGCCCGAGCAGGTCGATATCGTCGCGCCCGGTGGTCTGGATCGATTCGATCAGCGCTTCGGCATCCTGGCCGCCACCGACGATGACGGTGCGGCGCTTGAGCTTGCCCTGCCGGGTCCAGCGCATCACCACCTGATGCAGCGCCATGCGATAGACCGCGAGCATGCCAAGCCCGGCGGCCCAGAAGGCGGCGATCCACGGGCGCGACAATGCATGGCCACTATCGTAGAGCAGCACCAGCCCGCCGAGCAGCGCGAAGGCGGCCGTCCAACTGAGCGCGGCCTTCCAGAGCTGTGAGACGCCGAGCCGGTAGGCCGCAATGCCGTGCAGCCGCAGCAGGCTGATGAACACCTCAGCCACCGCAACGACGCCGAGCGTCGTGACGACGCTGAGCAGCGTATCGCCGCCATTGAGCCCGAACAGCGCCACCCCGGTTGCGATCAACAGGGCAATCTCTGCCACCTGCGCCACGCCGGCGACGACCGCCGCCGAGTAGGTTGGGGCGATCGGCTGATCGGCGAGGGCGGCGGCGAGGTCGCTCAGCCGCGGTGGCGCGGCTTTCGCCTTGGGCGGCTGCGCAACGTGCTCGAGGACGGCCTGCTGAGGATCAAGGTGGAACATCGGGGGCTCTTTGCTGGGCTCTTGTTGTGTGGAGGCTCTAAGACGTGAGCACTGAAGGCGACGTGACCCCTGCGGGCGCCCGGGCAGCGAGAACCTGCCGGTAGAGCGCCTCGATCTGGTCGGTCATGTGGGCGATGGAGAAACCGCCCCTGATATGCGCGAGCCGCAGTTCTACCTCGCGGGCTGCCGCGGCCGGATCGTCGAGAGCTGCCTGCATGGCGCCGCGCAGCGCAGCCGCGTCGGCCGCCGGCAGCAGGCTCGAGGCAGTGGGGCCGTAGATTTCCTTCACGCCGCCCACGTCGGTGGCGATCACCGGGCGACCAGCAGCTGCGGCCTCGAGAATCACATAGGGCAGCGACTCGGCGAGCGAAGGCACGACGGCGATGCGGCCCAGATGCAGGGTAGGACGCGCCGGCTTGACGCCGACCAGAGTGACGCGTTTGGCTAGCCCGAGACGTTCGACCTGCGCCCTGATCGTATCGAGGTCCGGGCCGCCGCCAGCCATCACCAGCGTCGCCGGGCGGCCATCGAGGGCGCGGACGTCGACCAGTGCGTCGAGCAGGTAGCTGATGCCCTTGACCGCGCGGAACTCGCCGATGAACACGAAATCGGCCGCCGCCGGTCCGGGGACGATCGCCTCGAACTCCGACGGCATCAACCCATTATGGATCACCGGGCCGGGGCACGAGGGTTTGCCGATCTGCTCAGTGTAAGCCCGTTGCGCGAAACCGCTCTCGAACACCATTGCGTCAGTCGCGCCGAGCAGCGCGCGCTCGATCAGGCGGAACAGCTGGCCGGCCGGCGAGCCGGGCCGGTAGTTCAGCACCCCGCCATGCGGCGTGTAGAGCGAAACGCGCTGCCGGGCGCCGATGCGGGCCAGCCGGGCGTTGAGCCCGCCCTTGGCGCCGTGGCCATGCAGCACGTCGATCTGCAGCACGTCGGCGAGACGGCGAACCCTGAGCGGCGTGGTGAGGTCGGCGGTCCCGAAGGTGCGGGGGATTGGCAATGAATGGATGCCGAGCGGCGCCAGCGGGCGGAGCTTTTCCAGCCGTTCCTCGGTCAGTGCATCGGTGTGGAGGCTGTCGGCGACGATGCCGATCTCGTGGCCGCGTGCCGCCAGTTCATGCGTCAGATCGTAGACGTGCCGGAACAGCCCGCCGACCGGGGCACGAAGGATCTGGAGGATGCGGAGCGGACGAGATGCGCTGGACATGCCCCCAGCGTTAGAGGGGGCGGGGTTTCCGAACCCTTTAGAGCCAGCGCTCCGACACTACGATGGTATCTCCGGGGTAAATGGGGAAGTCGAGGTTGACCGATCCCTTCACCATCTGGTTGCCCTGCCGGCGATAGATTACTGCCTTGCCGCGGTCCGCCGTGTCGGAGAATCCGCCGGCCGTGCTGATCGCCGCACGCACCGTCATGCCGTAGACATAGGGGAACTGGCCGCCGTTCTTGACTGCGCCCTGGATGAAGAACGGCCGGTAAGTCTCGATCTCGACTGCGACACTCGGCTCGCGAATATAGCCCTCGGCCAACGCCGCGGTGATCGAGGCGGCGGCGAGCTGCGTGGTTTTTCCGCGCACCTTTACTGGCCCGACCAGCGGCAGCGCCACGGCGCCCCCATCGTCAACCTGGTAGCTCTTGGAGAGTTCGGCTTCGCCATAGACGCTGACCCGCACCACGTCGCCGGTATCGAGCATGTAGGGGCCCTTCACCTCGACCAGGTAGGTCGACGGCTTGCCGTTGATGGCGCAGGCCGCAAGCGGCACGAGCAGCAAAATGAGAAGGAAACGCAGCCAGCGCATGGCTATCCCGAAAAACCCTGATCAGGGCGCCAGTGTCGCGGTGCTATGGTTAACATTCTGCTTAGAAAATTGCCTTCGGATCGTCAGATTGCGAGCCAGCTTAACTGAATGCTTACCACGCCGGCCCCATAGCTCAGGAGTAACAGTGAGGGCGGGCGAGTGAGTTCGGATTTCGAGCGCGCCGATGACGTGCGGATGGATGTGGGGGCGCTGATCGCCGCCGTGCTGTCGCGCGGCCTGCGCATCGTGCTCGTCACCGTGCTGCTGCTGGTCGCCTCGGCTGCGGTCCTGCTGTTCATCCCTAAGAGCTACGAATCGTCGGCGAGCCTGTTGGTCGAACCGCGCAGCAACATCTACACCCGCGCTGCGATGGACGTGACCTCGGGCGGCAACTCGGTGAACACCGAAGCGCTGATGTCGAGCCAGATCGAGCTGATCAAATCACGCGACCTGCTGCTCGAAGTGGTCGATTCGGAAAACCTCCGCTCGGTGCCTGAATTCTCCAATGCCGGCTTTTCGCCCATTGGCTTCGTGCTGCGCCTCGTGGGGCGCGGACCGGAGCAGCGTAGTGTCGATGAGACCGTGCTCGGCAATCTCGCCGACCGCATGACGGTGATCCGTGAGCGCGATTCTGCGGTGATCTCGATCTATGTGCGCTCGACCGACGCCGAGCTCGCAGCGCGCATCGCCAACGCCATCGCCGCCGCCCACGTGAAGCGCCGCGGGGCCCAGTCGCTGACCGATACCGCCGACGCCACCGTGTGGCTCGAGGAGGAGATCGACAAGCTCCGCCCCAAAGTGAGCGCAGCCGAGACCGCCGTCGCCAACTACAAGGTCGAGAACGACCTGTTCGTCGGCGCCAACAGCATCCCGGTGACCGACCAGCAACTGACTGTGGTCGCCACGCAGATCGCCGAAGCGCAGCAGCGCAAGAACGACGCTCAGGCCCGTTCGCAGGTGATCCGCGGGCTGCTCGACAAGGGCCAGTCGCTCGACGGCGTCAACGACGTCCGCAACTCGGTGGTGATCCAGGGGCTGCTCGAAACCAAGGCGAACCTGCAAGCCGAACTGGCGCAGAAATCGACGACCCTGCTGTCCAACCACCCGACCATCAAGGCGTTGAAGGCGCAGGTCGGCGAGCTTAACAAGCAGATCAGCAGCGAGGCCGACCGTGTCGCGGATTCGCTCGAGGCCGAGGCCAAGGTCGAGGCCGACCTCGAGCAGCGGCTGCGCGACGACCTGACCCGCGCCAAGCTCACGGCCGGTGACGCCACCAAGGGCGGCGTGACGCTCGACAGCCTCGAGCGCGAAGCCAAGGCGCAGCGTGACCTGTTGGAAAACTATCTCGCCCGCTACTCCGACGCGACGTCGCGCACGGCGTCGAACTCGGCGCTGCCCGATGTCCGCATCGTCAGCGAGGCGGCGCCTTCAGTCGAGCCGGCTTCTCCCAAAATCCCGCTGATCCTGGGCGCCATCGGCTTCGTGGCGCTGGCGCTGCAGATCGGCGCGATCCTGTTCGGCGAGCTGATGTCGGGCAGGGCGCTGACTGAGCGGACGCGCGCCGCAGGGCTGGAGTCGGAGGATCACGTCTACGACGCCGAAGCCACTGAGATCGACAACGACATGGTCGACGAAGCGATCGACGACGAGCTGGAGCATGCGGTGGAGTCGGGCATCGCCCCGCCGCCGTTGGCAGCCCGTCCGGCCGACGACGATGTGGCGCAGCTCTCGGCTGCCGTTACCACGCACCAGTTGCGCACCGTGCTGCTGGCCAGCCTCGATGGCGGCCAGGAGACGTTGATGGTGATGGACCGGCTGCTCGAGGATGCGCTGATGAGCGACCTGAGCGCCGTGGTGGTGGATGCCGGCAGCGGCGAAACCAGCGCTCTGCTCGGCCTCACCGACCTCGCTGCCGAGCAGGCTGACTATGGCGACGTCATGCAGCGTGCCGGCGACAACCTTGCCGAAGTGCCCTGGGGGCGCCTCCCGTCGCTCGACCGCCGCTCCTCCCGTCCTTCGACCTTGATCGAGGCGCTGGCCGATATCTATCACGTGGTGATCGTCGATACCGGCCGGGTCGGTGTCGCTTCCAGCCTGCCGCTGTTCGCGGGCGCCCGGGCCACCGTGGTGCTGGTCACCAGCGAGGACGCCAGCCCGGTAGCGATCGGCGTAGCCCGCCGCGATATCGCGGCGCTAGGCTTCGAGCTTGGTCGCGTCGTCCGCCTTCCCGCCGTCAGGGCGGACGTGGCTTAGGTCCGTGACAACGCTCAAGTACAGGCTGATCGGCGCCGCCTTCGAGCTGTTATGGGCAAGCGGCGTGACGCACCTGGTTCGCAAGCGCTCCAAGGCCCGCGGCGTGATCTTCACGCTGCATCGGGTGTTGCCGGACGATCCGGCCGACTTCGCCCCCAACGCCATTCTCCAGGTCAAGCCCGACTTCCTGGCCTTCGTCATCACCCGCGTCCGCGAGCTGGGCTTCGACATCGTCGACATGGACGAGGCGGCGCGGCGCATCGAGGCGGAGACGCCGAGCAAGCCCTTTGTCGTCTTCACTTTCGACGACGCCTATCGCGACAACCTCAGGTTCGCCCTGCCGGTGCTGCGCCGGCAGCAATGCCCGTTCACGCTCTACGTGCCGACGGCGCTGGTCGACGGGGTAGGGGAAGTGTGGTGGCAGGCGCTCGAGGACATCATCGCCGGCCAGAATGCGCTGGCCGTCACCTATGCCGGCGAGACCGAGTACTATGCCACCGCCAACCTCGAGGAAAAGCAGCGGGCCTATGACGCGCTCTACCGCCGGATGCGCACCATGCCCGAGGCCGACCGCGTCAAGCTGATCCGCGACATCGCCGGCCAGTACGGGTTCGATCTCAAGCAGCACTGCCGCGAGCTGATCATGGATTGGACCGAGCTCCGGCACTTCGCAGCCGATCCGCTCTGCACCATCGGCGCCCATACCGTGCATCACTATGAGCTGGCCAAGCTGGGCCCGCTCGATGCCCGCAACGAGATCGAGCAATCGGTCCGTATCCTCAAGGCGCAGTTCGGCAAGACGCCGCTGCACCTGAGCTACCCGATCGGCGGCACTGCCTCGGCCGGCCCGCGCGAGTTTTCGCTGGCCCGCGACTTGGGGCTCAGAACGGCCGTGACGACGCGTCCCGGCGGGCTATATGCTGGGCACCGGCACAGCCTCCATTCGCTGCCGCGGGTGTCCCTCAACGGCCTGTTCCAGTCCAAACGCTATGTCGATGTCTTCGCGACCCCGGCCGTGTTCGCAATGCTGCCCGGTTGATCGCGTTTCTCATGTCCCTTCTCTTACTGATTCCCCGGAGCTTTCATGGCTGACCTCATCGTCGATGGCGCACAACCGGTGTCCGGCACCATCCGGCCGTCCGGCAACAAGAACGCGGTGCTGCCCATGCTCTGCGCTACCTTGCTGACCGACGAAGCGGTGACGCTGACCAACGTCCCGGAAATCAGCGATATCGACAAACTGGTCGAGTATTTCCGCTCCAAGGGCTCGCGTGTACAACGCAGCCTCGAGGCACAGACGCTGACCATCCAGCATGACTTCAAGGCCTTCGCCACGACCGACGCCGAACTGCCGGTGGGCATTCGCGCCGCCGTGCTGCTGCTGGCCCCGGTGCTGCTGCGCAGCGACCACCTGATCTTCGATACCGAGGCCAAGGGCTGTGCGCTTGGCGTGCGCGAGATCGACCCGCACCTCGAGATCCTCGAACGCTTCGGCGGCACCATCGCCGGCACGCACCCGTACCGCATCGAGCGCCGCAACCAGATCAGGGGCGTCGATCTCTGGCCCGACTACGCCTCGGTCACCGCCACCGAGACCTTTGTGATGATCGCGGCGCTGGCGCACGGCACCTCGACCATGAACAACGCCGCCTCCGAGCCACACGTGCAGGCGCTTTGCGACATGCTGGCGGCGATGGGTGCCGATATCGACGGCATCGGCACCTCGCGGCTGACGGTGCGCGGCGTGGGCAAGCTGTCCGGCACCACCGCCCGCGTCCCGGACGATCACCACGAGGTCGCAACCTTCCTCGCCATCGGCGCGGTCACCGGTGGCCGGCTGACCGTCGAGACCGATATGGGCCCGCAGCTGACCCTGATCCTCCGCCAGTTCGGCAAGCTCGGGCTGGAGTTCGAGGTCGAGGAGGGCAAGGTCACGGCCACCGGCTGGACCCGCAAGGTCACCGAGCCCTACACCGCCGAGATGCTGCCCAAGATCGAGGCGGCGCCCTGGCCGTATTTCCCGGCCGACCTGTTGCCGCACGCCATCGGCATTTCGGTGGGCTGTACCGGCGACATCCTGTTCTGGAACAAGGTCTATGAGGGGGCGCTCGGCTGGAGCGCTGAGCTCCTGAAGTTCGGCGCCCGCGTGCACCTCTCCGACCCGCATCGCCTCGTGGTGTTCGGCGGCAACCCGCTGCGCCCGGCAACGGTCGAGGCGCCCTACATCATCCGCGTCGTCGTGGCGCTGCTGCTGGCGGCGATCCAGATCCCCGGCGAGTCGCGCATCAAGAATGCCGACCCGATCCGTCGCGCTTACCCGCACTTCGTCGAAAAGCTGACCAAGCTTGGCGCCAAGGTGCGCTGGGAGTAGGGGCGCGACGCGTCCACGAAAGTCATTGTGGAGACCGCACGTGGGATATCTGCTCGGCCTGGTCACGCTGGTGCTTGTATTCAGGTGGGTGCGGGGCCTGGTCGTTTATTTTCTTCGCCGCGATGAGTATGGAAACATCATCAAGACGAAGATGTTCTACGGCGAGGAGGGCGGGACCAAAGAGGTCGGCATAAAGAACCAGCTGTTCTTTTCGTATCCCCTTGGGATCCTGATTGCTGGTTTTCTGACCTACGCGGCGTTCTTCTGGCAGAAGTGAAGGACCTCAAGCGGCCGTGCGCTTGGGGTGGCTCGGGCGAACCCGCGCCGGTCAGTCCGGCTTCGCCATCCAGCGGATGATCCAGGTCGCCGGGTAGAACCAGCTCATCCCCATCACGGCGAAGAAGCCGATGAGCAGCCACCACACCGCGGCGCCCAGGAAGCTCATGTAGATCCACATGCCGAGCACCGACCAGACCAGCAGCGAGCCGAGGATCAGGACGGTGCCGAGGAGTTTGCGGGTGGACTGGGTCATGGCATCATAGCTTCCGATGCGGCATCGCGGCCATTGTAAGGGGGCGCTGCCGGGAGTAGTTCGGGGCCGAAAGGAACCCATCTTGGCTCTCAGCGCAACCGAACAATCCGTCACACCATCAACGCCGGCCACCGACCGGCTGCGGCCGGTCCGCCTCTGGCTCTATGGCATGGCGCTGCTGGTCTTGATCATGGTGGTGGTCGGCGGCGCGACGCGGTTGACCGAATCCGGCTTGTCGATCACCTCTTGGAAGCCGATTTCGGGCACCATCCCGCCGCTCAGCGCTGCCGACTGGCAGGCCGAATTCGACGCCTATAAGCAGATCCCGCAAGGCGTGCAGAATGCCTGGATGGGGATCGAGGACTTCAAGTCGATCTTCTGGTGGGAGTGGGCGCACCGCTTCCTCGGTCGCGTCATCGGCTTCGCCTTCGCCATCCCGTTCGTGGTGTTCCTGTTCCAGCGCCGTTTCAACTGGAGCCTTGCGGCGCCGCTCGCCGGGCTCTTCGTGCTCGGCGGCTTCCAGGGCTTTCTCGGCTGGTGGATGGTCTCGTCCGGCCTGTCGGAACTGACTTCGGTGTCGCAATACCGGCTGGCCGCCCATCTGGGCGCCGCCTCGCTGCTGTTCATCGCACTGATCTGGGTGGCGCGCCGGCTCGAACCCGCCAAGCCCGCCAGTCCCGCCGGCTGGCCGGTCTGGGGGCTGCTGGCGCTGATCCTCATCCAGATCGTCGCCGGCGCCTTCGTTGCCGGGCTCGATGCCGGCATGGGCTATAACACCTGGCCGCTGATGGATGGGGCGCTGATCCCGCGCGGCCTCGATGTCGTCGAGCCGTTCTGGAAGAACTTGTTTGAGAACACCCTCACCGTGCAGTTCATCCACCGGATGATCGCCTATGCTGTGGTGCTCTATGTCGGCTGGCTGCTGTGGCGCCAGTCGAAGCGCGGCGGTTTTGGCGGCGTGCATGGCTGGCTGCCGCGCATCTCGCTGCTGATCCTGCTGCAGGTCGGGCTCGGCATTGCCACGCTCCTCAGCATGGTGCCGATCTCGCTGGCGCTCGGCCACCAGGCCCTGGCCTTCATGTTGGCCGGGCTGGTGACGGCCTATCTGGCGGATACGACGGCGCGAAGGGCCTAGCAGCGGCGCTGCCCCATACTCGCTGTCATCCCCGCGAAAGCGGGGAACTCCGTTCGCGATCGTGCCTCACACGAGAAAACAGAGGTTCCCGCTTTCGCGGGAATGATCCGGTGGGGACGGGTGGCGTTTTGGCAGGTGGCGATGTCGTTTGATTTCAATGACTTAGTATGTGGTATCATAATACCAACTGCGCAAGTAATTGAAATTGAAGGGTAAAATCTTTCCGCTTGACGCTTCCCGGTCGCGTCCGTATATCCGCGCCACGAATACGGGGCAGGGGTCACTCTGCCTGCTTTCAAGGAAAACGAGATGAGCACCTACACGGCGAAGCCGGACGAGATCCAGAAGAAGTGGATCCTGATCGACGCCAAGGATCTGGTGGTTGGCCGTGTCGCCTCCATCATCGCCATGCGTCTGCGCGGCAAGCACCTGCCGACCTACACCCCGCACATGGATACCGGCGACCACGTCGTCGTGATCAATGCCGACAAGGTGAAGCTGACCGGCAAGAAGCTCGATCAGCGCCGGTTCTTCTGGCACACCGGGCATCCGGGCGGCATCAAGGACCGGACCCAGCGTCAGCTGCTCGAGGGCCGTTTCCCCGAGCGCGTGCTCGAGAACGCCGTCCGCCGGATGATCCCGGAAGGCCCGCTCGGCCGCAAGCAGTACGGCAACCTGCGCGTCTATGCCGGTGAGACCCACCCGCATGAGGCCCAGGCGCCCGTGAAGCTCGACGTCGCTTCGTTCAACTCCAAGAATGTGAGGGCCAAGTAATGGCCGAGACCATCAATTCGCTCGAAGACCTGGGCGCTGCCAACGTCGTCGCTGTTGCTGCCGATGCTCCCGTGCACGTGCAGAAGCTCGACGCGCAGGGCCGTGCCTATGCCACCGGCAAGCGCAAGAACGCTATCGCCCGCGTCTGGATCAAGCCGGGTGCCGGCAAGATCACCGTCAACGGCAAGGAGTTCAACGCCTTCTTCGCCCGTCCGGTGCTCCAGATGGTGCTGCAGCAGCCGATCGTCGCCGCTGCGCGCGTCGACCAGTACGACGTCATCGCCACCGTTTCGGGCGGCGGTCTGTCGGGCCAGGCCGGTGCCGTCCGTCACGGCATCTCCAAGGCTCTGACCTATTTCGAGCCCGAGCTGCGCGGCGTGCTGAAGGCCGGCGGCTTCCTCACTCGCGACAGCCGCGTGGTCGAGCGTAAGAAGTACGGCAAGGCGAAGGCCCGTCGTTCCTTCCAGTTCTCCAAGCGTTAAGCTTCGAGTTTCAGATTTGCCGAGGGGCCGGAGCGATCCGGCCCCTTTGCTTTTGGCGTCTGTCCAAGTTACCCATTGCCCGCCTTCAGACGAGCAGCCAATGCCGCAGCCCAAGACCGTTCTCATCGTCACCGATGCCTGGCACCCGCAGATCAACGGGGTGGTGCGCTCGATCGAGCTGGTGATCAAGGAGATGGAGAAGCGCGGTATCGCGGTAAAGCTCCTGACCCCGAACGAGTTCAAGACCTTCCCGATGCCCGGCTATGGCGAAATCCGCCTGAGCCGGACGCTGATGAAGCCGGTCTATGCACGGATCGAGGCTGCGGCGCCCGACGCCATCCACATCGCCACCGAGGGCCCGCTCGGCATCATGGCGCGCCGCTGGTGCCGGAAGCACCGGTTCGCGTTCTCGACCGCCTACCACACGCAGTTCCCGGAATACCTGCGGGCGCGGTTGCCGGTGCCGCTGCGCTGGAGCTACCGGTTCCTGCGCTGGTTCCACGGCGCGGCAAAATACTGCCTCGTCGGCACACCGCACCTGAAGACCCTGCTCGAGCAGCGCGGCTTCACCAATGCGGTGATCTGGCAGAAGGGCGTCGATACCGAGCTGTTCAACCCGGCCCGACGCGAGCCGCTTGCCTATGACGGCCCGGTGTTCCTCTATGTCGGCCGCGTCGCGGTGGAAAAGAACATCGAGGCGTTCGTCTCGCTCGACCTGCCCGGCACCAAGCTGGTGGTGGGGGGAGGGCCGAGCCTCGAGAAGCTGAAGGCCGAATACCCCCACGTGGTGTTCGTCGGCCCCAAACAGGGCGAGGAGCTGGCGAGGCTCTTCGCCTCGGCGGACGTGTTCGTGTTCCCTTCCAAGACCGACACCTTTGGCCTGGTGCTGCTCGAGGCCCTGGCCAGCGGCACCCCGGTGGCGGCCTTCCCGGTGACCGGGCCGATCGACGTGATCGGCGATGCCCCGGTCGGCGTGCTCGACCACGACCTCAAGGCCGCGGCGCTCAAGGCGCTCGACGTGTCCCGCGATGGCTGCCGCGACTATGCCGAGCAGTTCTCCTGGGCGGCCAGCACCGACCAGTTCCTTGAGTATCTGCCGGTGAAGGGCGATGTTCGTTCGTCTTGACTCTAATTAGAGTGTTTTCTAAATAAGGCTCATCGCCACGCGAGCGGGTCTTATGGGTATCAACGCCGTCTTCGAAGCGCTGTCGCACCCGGTGCGCCGGGAAATCCTCCAGCTCCTCAGGGGCGGGCCGATGTCTGCCGGCGCGCTGGCGGAGCACTTCACGCTGAGTAAGCCCACGCTCTCCGTGCACTTCGCCAAACTGAAGGAGGCCGAGCTCGTCGCCGTCGAGCGACAGGGCACCAGCCTCATCTATCACCTCAACATGTCCATTCTCGAAGAGGCTCTCTCGGGCCTAATGAGCTTTAAGGAGCCCAAGTCATGAGCCCGCTGTTCACCCCGATCCGCATCGCGCTGCTCGTCGCTCTCGTCGCGGCCTTCGCCGCGGGCCTGGCGTTGGTCCCGGCCGGCACGATGCTGCCGGTCCATTGGGGCGTCGGCGGCGAGGCGGATGGCTTCCTGCCGCGCGAGTGGGCACTGCTCATGCCGCTGCTGATGGTGCTATTCGTCTGGGCGATCTTCTTTGTCGTCGGCCGGGTCGCCAAGCCATCCGATGCCGCCGCCGGACGGCACCCCGCCGGCGTGGTGATCACCGCGCTGATTGGCCTCGCCCTGGTGATCGAAGCCGCGACGGTGCTGATCGGCATCGGCGTCGCGGTCAGCATGGTGCAGGTGCTCGGGCTTGCACTCGGCGTGCTGTTGGTGGTTCTCGGCAACGCCATGCCGAAGTCCCAATCCAACAGCTTCGCGGGCATCCGCCTGCCGACCACATTGGGCGACGCCGCCAACTGGCAGGCCACCCACCGTCTCACCGGGCTGCTCTGCATCATCGCCGGACTCGTGCTGATCGTTGCAGCGGCGCTGCTCCCTGCGCCAGCCCTGATCTGGTGGCTGCTCGGCTGCGTCTTCGCGCCGATCCTGATCGGGGTCGTGTACTCATTGGCCTACGCCAGACGACAGCGGGCTTGACCATCGGCCGTTGTCGCCACTAAAGCTCCGTAATCCTCGCTCAGGGTTTGGACATGACTCAGGGAGTAGCAGCGCCAATCGCAGCCGCCGGTTTTGCAGCCGCAGCGGTCGCGCGCGCTAGCGCCGCCGCTCGCTAGCTCTCCCCGAGCGCCGCCATGCGGCTGGGGAGAGCGGAACCTACCGAGCCTGGCGATCGTGATCGCCGCTTAACTGAGTCAAAACCATAATTCCGCGATAATCGGCGCCTCACTGAAGGCGTCGCGGCACGACGGGGAGCGTTTCCAGGAAAAGTTGCAGACTTTTCCGGTTCGGAAGCGTGACAAGTCCTCTACTGCATCGCGGGTCCACCGAGGTTCCAATGAACGAAGATTTCCACCGCATCCGCCGCCTTCCGCCCTACGTCTTCGCCCATATCGATCCGATCAAGGCCAAGCTCCGCGCCAACGGCGTCGATATCATCGACCTCGGCATGGGCAACCCGGATATGCCGACCCCGCAGCACATCGTCGACAAGCTCAAGGAGACGGTGAAGGATCCGCGCACCCACCGCTATTCCTCGTCCAAGGGTATCCCCGGGCTCAGGAAGGCCCAGGCGAGTTACTACGGTCGCCGCTTCGGCGTGAAGGTGAACCCCGACACCCAGGTCGTCGCGACGCTCGGCTCCAAGGAAGGCTTCGCCAACATGGCTGCGGCGATCACCGCGCCGGGCGACGTGGTGCTGGTGCCCAACCCGACCTATCCGATCCATGCCTTCGGCTTCATCATGAGCGGCGGCGTCGTCCGCTCCATGCCGGCCGAGCCGGACGAGAATTTCATGCGGGCCCTCGATCGCGCCGTGCGGCACTCGATCCCCAAGCCGATCGCGCTGATCCTCAACTACCCGGCCAATCCCACCGCCTATACGGCGTCGCTGGATTTCTACAAGGAAGTGGTCAAGTACTGCCGCGAGCACTCGATCTTCATCCTCTCCGATCTCGCCTATTCCGAGATCTATTTCGATGACGAAGTGCCGCCCTCGGTGCTGCAGGTGGAAGGCGCGATGGACATCACGGTGGAGTTCACCTCGATGTCCAAGACCTACTCCATGCCCGGCTGGCGCGTCGGCTTTGCCGTCGGCAACGAACGGCTGATCGCGGCGCTGACCCGTGTGAAGTCGTATCTCGACTATGGCGCCTTCACCCCGATCCAGGTCGCCGCCGCGTCGGCCCTCAACGGCCCGGATAGCGTCATCGAGGATGTGCGCACCGTCTATCGCGACCGTCGCGATGTGATGGTCGAGAGCTTCGGCCGCGCCGGCTGGCACATCCCGTCGCCCAAGGCGACGATGTTTGCCTGGGCCCCGATCCCCGATCAGTTCGCCCATCTCGGTTCGCTCGAGTTTGCCAAACTGCTGATCCAGGAAACCGGCGTCGCCGTCGCCCCGGGCGTCGGCTTCGGCGAGTATGGCGACCAGTACATCCGGCTCGCCTTGGTCGAGAACGAGCAGCGCATCCGGCAGGCGGCGCGCAACATCAAGAAGTTCCTGCAGAGCCAGCCGAGCCACGGCAACGTCGTGCCCATCACCGTGGCGAAGTAGGGCGGTCAGATCAGAGTTTGCAACGGCCCGGTCAATGACCGGGCCGTTTGCCTTTGTGAGCGCCACCACAGCTTCCCCTCACTCGGCGTCATCCCCGCGGGGTGTGGCGAACGCCCGAATCCCCTTGCTCCAATAACATGACTGTGGTTATCAGCTTTCAGCTTGGAGGCCATGTCATGTTCCGTCGACTTCTTGTTGCGCTCGCCCTGCTGTTCGCCGCCGCTCCGGCGCTGGCGCTGGCGCTGGCGCAGTCCTTTCCGGTCACCGTCAAGCACGCCTTCGGAGAGACGGTGATCGAGAAGGCGCCCGAGCGGATCGTTACCTGGGGCTGGGGTAACCATGATGCGTTGCTGGCACTGGGGGTGGTCCCTGTGGCCATGCCGTTCTCCACCTATGGCGGCGGCGATAATGGCCTCCATCCCTGGGTGGAAGAGAAGCTGACGCAGCTCGGCGCGGCGACGCCGGTCCAACTCGCGGACAGCTCGGACATCCCGTTCGAGCAGATCGCCGCCCAGAAGCCGGATGTGATCATCGCGGTGTTCTCGGGCATCAGCGCCGAGCAGTATGCCCGTCTGAGCCAGATCGCGCCGACCGTCGCCTATCCGGATCAGCCGTGGAGCACGCCGTGGCAGGACGTGACCAGAATCGTCGGTCAGATCGTCGGCAAGCCGGCGGAGGCCGAACAGCTGGTCGCCGATACGCTGAAATTCGTCACCGACGAGGCAGCGAAGTATCCCGAAATCGCCGGCACCAGCTTTGCCGGGGTCAACGACTTCGACGGCTCGATCGCCGTCTATGACGCGCTCGATGCGCGCATGAAGTTCCTCACCGATATCGGCCTGGTGCTGGCGCCCAGCGTCACCGAGCTCTCACCCAAGGACGGCTCGTTCTATTACCCGCTGAGCTACGAGCTGTTCGACCAGCTCACGAGCGACATCCTCATCACCTATTACGAGACGCAGGCCGCTTCGGACGAGTTCTTCGCAAAGCCCTACGCGCAGAGCCAGCCGCAGTATCAGAAGGGCGCTTTCGCCTCGCTGGTCGGCATCGAATATGTGGCCGCTGTTTCGCCGCCAAGTGCGCTGTCGCTGCGCTGGGGCTTTCCGCATTACGCCGAAATCATCGCTGCGGCCGCCCGCAACGCAAGGAAGTGAGATCTCACATGAAGCTGGTCCTCCACGCCATCGCGGCGCTGTTCCTCGCGCTGCTCGCTTCGCCCGCGCTCTCGCAGAGCTTTCCCGTCACCATCAAGCACGCGCTGGGCGAGACGGTGATCCCGGCCGCGCCACAACGCATTGTGACGCTCGGCTGGTCTTCGACCGATGCCGCCATCGCGCTCGGCACCGTGCCGGTCGGCTTTCCAAGCTTCCGCTCGGCCGGCTTCGACAAGGACATCGTGCCCTGGGTGGAGGAGGGCATCGCCAAGGCCGGTGGCGCCACGCCCGTGACCTTCGACGATAGCGCCGGTGCACCGATCGAAAGGATCGCCGCGCTGAAACCCGACCTGATCCTTGCGGTCTACTCGGGCATCAGCGAGGACGAGTACAAGCTCCTGAGCCAGATCGCTCCGGTTGTGGCTTACCCCGAGCATCCCTGGACGGCGACCTGGCAGCAGGTGATCACCATCTCCGGCGAGGCGATGGGCAAGCCTGCCGAAGCGACGGCGCTGGTCGCCGAGCTCGAGACCTTCATCAGGGCCGAGGCGGCCAGGTACCCGGCGCTGTCAGGCAAGAGTGCCGTGACGCTGATCGACTACAACGGCGCTGCTGCTATCCATTCGGCCGATGACGCGCGCGCCAAGCTGCTGGCGCTGGCCGGGCTGGTGATCCCGCCCAAACCCCAGGCTGCCGGTGCCAACGAGGGCTTTTGGTATCCGCTGAGCTACGAGAATTTCGACCAGATCCCGGCCGACATCCTGATCGGCTTCTTCAACTCACCCGAGCTGGCTGACGAGTTCTTTGCCCGCCCCTATATCGCAGCCGCTCCGCAGGTGAAGAGCGGCGCCTATGTGAGGATGGACGACCGCATCCTCAACATGTCGGTGATCTCCTCGAGCGCCCTGTCGATCAAATGGGGCATGCAGCGCTACTTCGAAAAGCTCGCCGCGGCGGCCGAGCACGTCGGGAAGTAGCAGCGTTCAAGTAGACCACGGGTTGATCAGTTCAACGCCGCAGCCCTCGAAGTCGCCGTCCCGCGTTGCGACAGCGGCACCACGCGACAAGGCGATGGCCGCGATTTGGGCATCAAGGGGGAGGATGGGGCGCCCAATTCGCACCCTGCCTGCGACGATGCCAGCATAACTTGCCGCGTCTGCCTCGGTGAACGGCAGAACTCGCTCCGCGAAGCGTTCGAGAATTGCCGCCACGAGCTGGGTCAATGCGGCTTTTCGCTTGCCGTCGGCTAGACGTTCGACGCCGAACAGCAGCTCCGCTTTGGTCACGGCCGTGGTCGCAAGGCTCTGGCGAGGTTGTACATCCATCCAGGCAACGACCCGTGGGTCCGCCTCAACCCTTATCAATTCGGACAGCACATTGGTGTCGAGGATGATCACTCGTCGAAGATATCCGGCAGTGGGCGCGCCGGCCCGCGAGGCGGGAGATCGAGCTCAATGCCGCCAGTTGCTTCCACAAGCTTGCGAATTTCGCTGCCGAGGCCGCCCTCTGTTCTCCCGGGCGCGTCCAGCTCCCGACGAAGGATGACTCTCGCTTCTTCTTCCATCGACCGATTGTTGGCTGCAGCCCTCCGTCGCAGCCGACCCTTGAGATCGTCATCGAGCTTGCGAATGGTGAGTGAACTCATAACAAGCGCTCCGATGCATTCATTGCATGCAATGCTATCACTCCGTGCCCTCGCCATCAATCCTATTGACGGATAGGGTCTTTCCTATCCATAGCTCTCGCACCAATTCCGAGAGCTGTTCTTATGTCCGATATCCAGTCGTTCCGCCAATCCGTCGAAGCCTTCATTGCGGCGCGCGGTTGGACCCCGACCCGGTTCGGACGGACCATCGCCGGCGACCCGCTATTTGTGTTCGACCTCAGGGAAGGGCGCGAGCCGCGCTCGGATACCCGGACCCGGATTCTCAAGTCGATGCAGGACCACGCGGACGCTGCGCTCGAGGCGCCGCTGCGTATCGGCGTTGCCGGCCTCGGCAATGTCGGCGCGACGCTGGTCCGCATCATCCAGAAGGATGGCGAGGAGCTGACCCGCAAGCTCGGTCGCAAGATCACCGTCACCGCCGTTTGCGCCCGCTCGCGCAGCCGCGACCGCGGCATCGATGCGAGCAATCTCGAGTGGTTCGACGATCCGGTGGCGCTGGCAAAATCCGACAGCATCGACCTGTTCGTCGAGTTGATCGGCGGCGAGGACGGGCCGGCTTTGGCCGCCGTGAAAGCTGCGCTGGAGATCGGCCGGCCGGTGGTCACCGCCAACAAGGCGCTGCTGGCCCGGCATGGTGTGAACCTCGCCAGGGCGGCCGAGGAATCGGGCGCCCAGCTCGGCTTCGAAGCGGCGGTGGCCGGCGGCATCCCCGTCATCAAGACGCTGCGCGAGGGCCTCGGCTCGGCCCGCATCGCCCGCGTCTATGGCATCATGAACGGCACCTGCAACTACATCCTGACCCGCATGGGCAACGAGGGTATCAGCTTCGCCGAGTGCCTCGCCGATGCGCAGAAGCTGGGCTATGCCGAGGCCGATCCGAGCTTCGACGTCGACGGTTTCGACACCGCGCACAAGCTCGCTATTCTCGCCTCGCTCTGCTTCGGCTGCGAGATCGCGCCGGACGAGATTTTCGTCGAGGGCATCACCAGCATCAGCCAGGCTGATATCAAGGTGGCCGGCGATCTGGGCTACAAGATCAAGCTGCTCGGCATCGCCCAGCGCTCGGCCGACGGCATCGACCAGCGCGTGCACCCGACGCTGGTGCCCAAGACCTCGGCGGTGGCCGGTGTCGATGGGGTGCTGAACGCGGTGGCGCTCGAAACCGACCATGTGCACGAGTTGCTGCTCGCCGGCCCGGGCGCCGGCGGCCCGCCGACGGCGTCCTCGGTGCTCTCGGATATCCTCGACATCGCCCGCGGCACGCGGGTGCCGCCGCTCGGCGTACCAGTGGCGGAGCTGACGCCCTATCGGCGCGCCCCGATCCGCGAGCACGAGGGCGGCTATTACATCCGACTAAATGTCAGGGACGTGCCCGGCGCGTTTGCCGCTATTGCTACCCGCATGGGTGCCGCCGGCATTTCTCTCGAAAGCGTCATCCAGCGTCCGGATTTGCGTGTTAGCGAGCCGGGCGTGACGGGGACCGAGTCCCGCACGGTGGTGCTGCTCACGCACTCCACCATGGAGCAGACCGTCCGCGACGCCCTCCAGGCGATCAAGGGCGACGGCTTCATCGTCGGCGATCCGCAGATGATCCGGATCGAGCAACTCTAGGAGCGCTTTCAGGAAAAGTTGCAGACTTTTCCACCTCGAAAGCGCGACACATCAATGCCCAGGAGCATTTCACCGCTTCAACGAAGCGGTAAAGTGTCCGGGAGCCCTCCCGGCGTTGCGGTTCGGGATGGCGACCGCATAGGCCACGTAATGCCCCGTGCGGCGGGGCAGGGAGTGTTCATGAAGCTCAGCAAGTCCGATACCGACCGGCAGGCGGCCATCGACCGTTCGCTCACCCTCGAACTGGTGCGTGTCACCGAAGCGGCGGCGCTCGCCGCCGCCACCTGGCGCGGCAAGGGCGACGAGAAGGCGGCCGATGCCGCCGCCGTCGAAGCGATGCGCGGCGAGATGGGGAACGTCCACATCCATGGCCGGATCGTCATCGGTGAGGGCGAGCGCGACGAGGCGCCGATGCTGTTCATCGGTGAGGAAGTGGGCGCCGGCGACGGCCCGGAGGTCGATATCGCCGTCGATCCGCTCGAAGGCACGACGCTGTGCGCCAAGAACCAGCCGGATTCGATCTGCGTACTGGCGATGGCCGAGCGCGGCGGGCTGCTGAACGCCCCGGACGTCTACATGCACAAGATCGCCATCGGCGCCGGCTACCCCGCGGGCCTCGTCGACCTCGATGCGGGCGCTACCGTCAACGTCAAGGCGCTGGCCAAGGCCAAGGGCGTACCGGTGAACGAGATCACCGCCTGCGTGCTGGATCGACCCCGCCATGCTGCGCTGATCGATGACCTGCGCACCGCCGGCGTCGCCATCAAACTGATCTCGGACGGCGACATCGCCGGCATCATCCACGCGGTGAACACTGAAGATACCGGCATCGATATCTATCTCGGCTCCGGCGGCGCCCCTGAGGGGGTCCTGGCCGCGGCGGCGCTGCGCTGCATCGGCGGCCAGATGCAGGGCAAGCTGATCCTCGATACTGATGAGAAGCGCGCCCGCGCGCTGAAAATGGGCATCACCGATCCGAACCGGAAATACCGCACCGACGAGCTGGCTTCCGGCGACGTGCTGTTCGCCGCTACCGGCGTCACCGACGGCACCCTGTTGAGCGGCGTGCGCTACGGCAAGAATACGGTTCGCACCAATACCGTCGTGATGCGCTCCTGGAGCCAGACGGTCCGCTGGATCACCGCGGAGCATCACCGCTAGCTTGATTGGGCATAGCGCTTGTGGCGTTCTGCCCGTTCGAGGAGGGCGCTATGGCGAGCAAAGATGACGTGCAGGTCGAAGCGCTGATGGCGGCGCTCGACCATCCGCTGAAGCCCGAAATCGAAGCGCTGCGTACAACCATCAAGTCCGCAGCACCCGAGTTGGGTGAGCGGGTCAAGTGGAATGCGCCCAGTTACTATCTCGGCCCGCACGACATGGCGGCGTTCAACCTGCGTCAGAGCAGCTTCGTGCAACTGGTGCTGGTGTTCCCGGGAGGCCTGATGATCGAGGATCGGCGCGGGCTGCTCGAGGGCGACTACAAGGATCGGCGCCTGTTGCGGGTCGACTCGATGGCCGATGTCGAGCACAAGCGGCCGGCCATCGAGGCCGTGGTCAGGCAGTGGGTGGCGCTGGTTTCGGCGTTACCCTGAAATGAAAACGGGCCGCCCACTGGGCGGCCCGCTCGCATTCGGTAATCGGAAGCTTACGCTTCCTGGATGGCGCTGATCAGCCAGCGGCTGCCGTTCTGGCGCTGGAAGGTCCAGACCTCGGTGGTCTCGGTGATCCGATCGTCGCCGGAGACGATCTCACCGGTGCCGCGGTTACGGGTGACGTCGCGGCTCTCGTAGCGCATCGCCACGCTCGCGTAGTCGGTGCCGTCTTCCCGCCAGGCTTCGGCCACGTCGCCGGCGAGAAGGTTCACATCGAACACCTCGTTGCGCAGGCCCTTGGAGGCGTTCTCGCCCAGTTCCTCGGCAAGGTAGCCCATCACTTCGGGCGTGGTGATCCGGCGGAGCGCCGCATAGTCCTCGCGCGAGTAGGCGTCCTGCATCTCCTTGAGCTGGCTCTCGAAAGTGCCGAGGTCCTGGTCGGTGATGCCAACCTCATCGCGCCGGCCGGCACGCTGCGAAGCTGCCGAGCGCGGGCCGCGCGGAGCCGCAGCGCCACCGCCGCCGCCATAGGTGCGGGCCGTGTTCTGTGCCTCGTAGTTCAACGGGCCGCCGGCCATGGCCGGGCGCTGCTGCCGGCGCCTGAGGAAGAAGCTGACGATAAGGCCGATGATCGCCACCTGCACCAAGAGGGCAAGCATGCCGCCGAAACCGCCGAAGCCGAACCCGAACAGCATGCCGAACAGACCGGAGAACAGGAAGCCGCCGAGCAGCGCGCCGCCAAAACCGCCGAACAGGCTGGGGCGGGCCGGTGTCGTGGCATTACCCACGGTATTCCGCGTCGTGCTGTTGGTCATCGTGTTCTGCACCGGCGCCGTGGTGTTCGGCGACACCTGGGTAGACGGCACGCTCCGCTCGGTACGGATGCCGCGGCTGCCAAAGCTGCCGCCGCGCCGCGCTTCTGCGGTATCGACCGCAACCAGCGAGAAGGCCATGATCAGAGTGGCAAGGAGGGCCGAAAACCGGAAGCCCTTCGAAGCGAACATTGTGGTTCCCCATGTAAAACGTTGGGGTTGATATGGGGACCTTTGCCACCCGGCGCTAGACCTTTCGTCGCCCGCTTGTCCGTTTTTCATCGGTTCGCCGTCCGGCCCCTTGGCTGCCGCCCTGATCCCGGCGGGAAAACCGCCATGGCACCCTCGACTATCACTTGCTTTCTGCTTACCTCGCGGGGTGATGGACGAGCCGCGCCCCAACTTCCTCGACGTATCGAATTCCGCCTTGGGCCGCGCCTGGGTGGATCGGCTCGATCCGGCGGCAGCGCGGACTGCCGCGGCCATCGGCCAGCGCACGAACCTCTCGGAGATTCTCGCCCGCATCGTCGCCGGGCGTGGGGTCGGCGTCGATGCCGCCGAGATCTATCTGCAGCCGACCATCCGCGAGCTGATGCCCGACCCCTCGACGCTCGCCGGCATGGATGCTTTGGCCGAGCGGCTGGCCAGCGCCATCACCGACAACGAGCCGGTGGCGCTGTTCGGCGACTATGACGTAGACGGCGCCTGCTCCTGTGCGCTGATGGCCCGCTACCTCCGGCATTTCGGGCTCGACCCCCAGGTGCATATCCCCGACCGCATCTTCGAGGGTTATGGTCCCAACACCACCGCGATCGACAAGCTGGTCGACGGCGGCGCCAAGCTGCTGATTACGCTCGACTGCGGCACCACCAGCGATGGCCCGATCGCCCATGCCCGCGAACGTGGCCTCGACGTACTGGTGATCGACCATCACTTGTCCGACGCCGAGCTGCCGCGGGCCAATGCACTGGTCAACCCCAACCGCCCCGATGACATCTCCGGCCTCGGCTACCTCTGCGCGGCCGGCGTCACCTTCATGGTGCTGGTGGCGACCAACCGGCTGCTGAAGCAACGCGGCGACACGGGCCTGCCCAACCTGATGACGATGATCGACCTCGTGGCGCTGGCGACGGTCTGCGATGTCGTGCCGCTGAAGGGGCTGAACCGCGCATTCGTGGCGCGCGGCCTCGAGGTGGCGCGCACCGGTTCCAACCGCGGCATCGGTGCCCTGGCGCTGGCGGCGCGGCTTTCCGGTCCGCTCAATGCGTATCATCTCGGTTACCTGATTGGACCGCGCATCAATGCCGGCGGCCGCATCGGCGATGCGGCGCTCGGCACCAGGTTGCTGTCGCTCGACGACGAGCAACAGGCGCTGATGATCGCGGCGCAGCTCAACGAACTGAACTCGGAGCGCCAGCGCATCGAAGTCGAGGCGGTGGAGGAGGCGGCGCGCGCCGCCGAGGCCGAGATCGGCGGCGGCGAGGGGCCGCCCGTACTGGTGCTGGCCTCGGCCAACTGGCACCCCGGCGTGGTCGGTCTGATCGCGGCGCGGCTGCGCGAGCGCTTCGAACGCCCGACCTTCGCCATCGCGCTGGCCCCCGACGGCACCGGCACCGGCTCGGGCCGCTCGATGCCGGGTGTCGACCTTGGTAGCGCCGTGATCGAGGCGGTAGAGCTGGGTCTCGCGGTGAAGGGCGGCGGGCACGCCATGGCGGCTGGCGTGACACTGAAGCCGGGGCAGCTCGGGCCGTTCCGTGCCCACGTCACCGACCGGCTGGGCAACAGCGTCAGCGCGGCGCGGGCGCTCACCGCGCTCGAGATCGATGCGGCGATGACGGCGCGTGGCGCCAACCCGCAATTCGTGCATGAGATCGAGCGGGCAGGGCCGTTCGGCGCCGGCAACCCACAGCCGGTGTTTGCCTTTCCGGCGCACAAGGCGAAGTTCGCCGAGATCGTCGGCGCCGGTGGGCATGTGAAGTTCACCTTGACCGCCGACGATGGCGCGCGACTCAAGGCCATTGCCTTCCGCGCCGCCACTACCGCGCTCGGCGAAGCGTTGCTGAGCGCCGGCAACGACACCCCGCTGCACATGGCGGGGACGCTGTCGATCGACCATTGGCAAGGCCGCGAAGAAGCGCAGTTCCGCCTGCTGGATGCGGCGCGACCGGGCGGTCGCTAGCCGCTCGAGCGGGTGCTCTGAGGGTTGAAAGTCATGCTTGCATATCCACTTATGACGACTAAAGTGCTGCCCTAATTCACGGGGAGCCCCGTTGCTCGGTCGCGTCTTTGCGGCCCCGCGGCGGCGCTGGTTTGGCCGCTCGGCGGAGCGGACTTAGTCTGGAATGTTGCGTCATGGATAAGCTTGCGGTTGAAACGAGGGCAGCGTCGCCCACGCCGTGGACCCATCTGCTCTCGACCGTTGCGGCCTTTCTCGGCAAGCGGCTGATCGGCCGCCCCAAGCACGGCGCGGTCACCATCACTTTCCCGAATGGCAAGACCCGCACCTTCGGCGACCCGTCGACCGGGGTGCATGCGCAGCTGACGCTGCACAACTTCAAGGTGTTGCAGAAGACCCTGCAGCGCGGCACCGTTGGCTTCGCCCAGGCCTATATCGACGGCGACGTCGAGATCGAGGACCTGACGGCGCTGTTCCGCTATTTCCTGCAGAACCGTGACGTGCTCGATAGCGGCGAGAACTCCTGGTACGGCCGGGCCGCCCAGGACTTCACCTACCACCTGAGTCGGCACAACTCGAAAGAGGGGTCCAAGAAGAACATCTCCGAGCATTACGACCTCGGCAACGACTTCTATGCCGAGTGGCTCGACCCTTCGATGACCTATTCCTCGGCCCTGTTCACCTCCGACGAGCAGTCGCTCACCGATGCGCAGCACACCAAGTACCGCCGCGTCGCCGAGCTGGCCGGCGTCAAGGCAGGGCACCGCGTGCTGGAGATCGGCTGTGGTTGGGGCGGCTTTGCCGAAACCGCTGCCAAGGACTTCGGCGCCGAAGTCTACGGCATCACGCTCTCGGCCGAGCAGCTGAAATATGCCAACGAGCGCCTTGAGCGGCAGGGGCTCGACCAGCTCGCCACCATGCATTTCGAAGATTATCGCGATACCCGCGGCGATTTCGACCACGTCGCCTCGATCGAAATGATCGAAGCCGTTGGCGAAGAGCACTGGCCGAGCTACTTCAAGACCGTGCACGATCGGCTGAAACCGGGCGGCACCGCGGCGATCCAGGCGATCACCATCGGCGAGCAGGATTTCCACGATTATCGGGCGCGTCCGGATTTCATCCAGCGCTTCATCTTCCCCGGCGGCATGCTGCTGACCAAGACCGCCATGCAGGAGCAGGGCGACAAGGTCGGGCTCATCCTCGAGAATGTCGAGACCTTCCGGCTGAGCTATGCCAGGACGCTGAAGCTTTGGCGCGAGCGCTTCCTCGACCGCTGGAATGACATCAAGAAGCTCGGCTACACCGAGGAATTCCGCCGCAAGTGGGTGTATTACCTCAGCTATTGCGAAGCGGGCTTCTTCGAAGGCTCGATCGACGTCGGCATCTACCAGTACCGGCGGCCGGCCTGAATGGCTGAAGCGCGATGAAGCAGAGCTGAACAGCTCGGCTTGGATCGGTTCAAAAACCTCCCCCTACGGTGCGTTGTCACCATAGGGAGATGGAGATGGACCGGTCCACCGAGTTCGACGCCTGGAGCGTCGGCCACAACTACGAGCAGTATATGGGGCGCTGGAGCCGGCAACTGGCCGGGCGTTTCCTCGATTGGCTGGAGCCGCCGCGCGGCGCCGATTGGCTCGACATCGGCTGCGGCACCGGCGCCCTCACCGGCGCCATCCTCGAACGGGTGGCCCCGCGCTCGATCCTCGCACTCGATCCGTCAGCGGATTTCGTCGCTTACGCCCGCAGGGCCGTCGGCGATGACCGCGCCAGCTTCATCGTTGGCGACGCCACGGCGTTGCCGGCGACCGCAAGCGTCGATGTCGCCGCAGCGGCGCTGGTTCTCAACTTCCTTCCCGACCGGGTGGCGGCGCTGCGCCAGATGCAGCGAGTGCTGAAACCGGGCGGCATGCTGGCCTTCTACGTCTGGGACTATCCCCGCGGCGGCATGGAAATGATCGACGTGTTCTGGAAGGCCGCGGCAGAAATCGACCCGCACGCCGCTGCGCTCGATGAAGCGTTGCGCTTCCCGTTCTGCACCGACGCTGGGCTGGCGGCGCTGAGCCGCGATGCCGGTCTCGCCGCGCCTGATATCGAGACCATCGAAATCGACACCGAGTTCGCCGACTTCGAGGCCTTCTGGCACCCGTTCACGCTCGGGGCAGGGCCGGCCCCCGGCTATTGCACGAAGCTGCCGGCTGAAGCGCGAGAAGCCTTGCGGCAGCGCCTGGCGAAACGGCTCGGCAACGGGCCGATCCGCCTCGCTGCGCGGGCCTGGGCGGTGAAGGCCCGGCGATAGCGGCAGTGTCAGATGCCGATACCGCCGACCGGCTCGGTTGCGGCGATCGTCTCGAACTTGGCGATCAGCAGCCGGCCGCGCGAGATCGCGTCCTTTACCTGCGGCAATGCCAGCGAAGCGCGATGTGCTTCGCTGCTTTCCCAGACCTCGGTGACATAGATGGCATCGGCGTCATCAGTGGCTTTGGCCACGACGTAGCTGATGCATCCGGCCATGGTGCCGCCCGGCGTCAGGATGGCGATGAGCTCGTCGCGCTTGCCCGGCGCTGTGGTGATCCGGCCGATCAGCCCGTACATCAGCCGCTTCCCACCAGCGTATCCCGATAGAACTTCAGTACCGCACCCGCGTTGACGCCGACCGCGATGCGCTGGCTTGGCCGGCCGTCCCACGCGCCGGGCGGATAGTTCCGTCCATCCGGCTTGATGATGGTCTGCCCGATGGCGATGCCCTCGGTGACCACCCGGATCGCACCCGTCTCCATTTGGTAGAACTCGGGATGCAGCGCCAGCGCCACGGCGCTCGAATCGTGCACGTAGAAGCCGTCGAGCCCGGCGCTTTCGCGGTGGAAGTTCTGGTAGAACGCCGAAATGGCGCGAACGAACGCCCCATCCTCGCCGGCGGCTGCGAGCTCGGCCACGTAGGTTTCCGTCATCACTGTCGCCTGCGTCACGTCGAGCCCGGCAATGGCGATGGGCCACGCCGCACCGAACACGATGTCGGCGGCATCCGGATCGCCCCAGATATTGGCCTCGGCCACCGGGGTGACGTTGCCGGTATGGCCGTTGCGGCCGAAGGCGCCGCCCATCACCACGATCTGCCTGACCAGCCCGACGATCTCCGGCGCCTCGCGCATGGCGCGCTCGAGATTGGTCATCCGTCCCACGGCGATGATGGTGACCTCGCCCGGATCGGCCTTCACCAGGTCGATGATCAGCTGATGCGCCGGGCGTGGATCGGCGGCGGCGGTGATATCAGGCAGGTCGATATCGCCCAGCCCGTTCATGCCGTGGACGAAGGTCGGTGGCGCATCCGGCTCGCCCACCAGCGGTGCGCCCGCACCCCCGGCCACCGGCGCGGAGAAACCGAGTTTCTGCTTCAGATACAGGGCGTTGCGCGTCGTCGTCGCGATGTCGGCATTGCCGAACACGGTGGTGACGCCAATAAGCTCAATCCGCTTGTGGCGGGCGAGGAGCAGCAGGGCCATGGCGTCGTCGACGCCCGGGTCGGTATCGTAGATGACTTTGAGTGTTTGCATGCCCGCCATCATGCATGCCCGCGCCCGCCGCGCCAGTCTCGCCACCACGCTGCCCAATACTCTGGCAGCTCTGCCTCATCATGTAAGGCCGTGGGCAGTTGCGGCTCAGCCCGCGCTCGTTAGTTACGAGCGCCAAGTGTTCGGCGCGTTCGAGGACAAGGTCTCGCGCGCCCCTAAGCTTGCATTCGTGAAATTTGGGCGCATCTTTGCATAAAATATCCGGCGCCTAGTGCTCTCGTCCCGACGACGCACTTGTGCGAAACTCATTCCAGATGGCAGAACGCCAGCGGAATCGGTGATAACGGTTCCGTGAACAGCAGGGGTGACCTCTCGATGGCCAAGGCGCTCTACCTCGTGATCCAGAGCCGCGATAACTGGTGGGTCGATTTCGAGGGCAAGGCGCACGGCCCGTTCCCCTCCCGCTCCAACGCCGCCCTCGAAGCCCAGTCGCTGGCCCGGTTCCAGGCCCATAGCGGTCGCGAGGCCGAAGTGCTGGTTCCCGACGAGCAGGGCCGCTACTGGGTCGTCTGGTCGAGCCTCTCGGATAACGGCCGGACCTTCAGCCCGTATCGGGTGGCGAGTTAAGCCTGTCTAGAGCGCTTGGCTACCCCTCACCCTAAACCCTCTCCCCAGAGGGGAGAGGGGACGTGTGTGGCACGGCCGGTGAGCCCATCGCCCCCTCTCCCCTCTGGGGACTGTTGCGCAGTTGGCGAGGGCTGGTGGTTTGGGCCGCAGGCGTAGCCCTGAGGGGGCGGTTCTGGCGGCTTTTGCTGAGTAGGATTGGTAAGTG
>NZ_LMEA01000009.1 GCF_001425235.1 Devosia sp. Root413D1
CCGGTACCACCGTACCAGCCGAGACAACCGATCCAGCGGACCATCACCCGAACCGGCAAGAACTGCATCGGCAAAACCCAACTGCCCTGTCCGCTTGATCGCCATCGGTCATCAACTCCGCTCTCCATAGTCACGGAATCACACCTGCAGAATTATGCAACAGGCCCCAAGGGGGCGAGGGGACGCGAAACCACCCGCAGTGCCAAGTTGCGGGCCATCTACAAACACCCCCCACATCGTTCAAACTCGATTCAACCCCGACTGAACCGGGCAAGCCCCAGGCAAGCTGTGGGCGCGCAGGCTCACCGCGATGCCCGCCCGCGGGCTTCGGGAGGCGTGATCATGTTCAGCTGGCTGTCGCAGGGTTCGGCGTCCATCGTCGCCTCGCTGCTTTTCATCGTCGTCGTGTTCCTCATCGCCCGGGTGGCGCGGCTCAGCCAGCCGCGCGCTTTGGCGTTAGCTCTGGCGCCGCCCCTTGCGATCGTGGCCGCCCTGCAATATGCCTTCGCCAGCGGCCTGATCTGACCCGTCCCGATCTCGTAGCGCGCTGCCGAAACCGACCTAGCACGCTGATTTTGCTGCTGACCGCGCCCCCGGGGGAAGCGGTTGTTGCCGCTTGACGGCAAAACACAAAAAGATTTCAAGCGGCGCAGTCGCAATCGACTGGCCCGCGTTCGATAGTGGCGCGCGCTAGAGCGAGATCAGGAAAAGTTGTGAGACTTTTCCGGTTCGATCTCGCGACAAAACAAGGACGTGGAGCTGGAGGGCGATCGAACGATCGCAATCCTGCTCCAGTGCCAGGCATGGCATACGACCCGCATCAAGGAGTTCATCATGGCAATTCTCATCGGCGATACCGCCCCCGATTTCGAGGCGGAGACCACCGAAGGTCGCATCCGCTTCCACGATTACATCGACGGCAGCTGGGCCGTGCTGTTCTCGCACCCCAAGAATTTCACCCCGGTCTGCACCACCGAGCTCGGCTACACTGCCAAGCTGAAGCCCGAGTTCGACAAGCGCGGCGTCAAGGTGCTGGGCCTGTCGGTCGATAAGCTCGAGAACCATGCCGGCTGGGCTGCCGATATCGCCGAGACGCAGGGCGCCACGCTCAACTTCCCGCTGATCTCCGACGTCGATCGCGAGATCGCCACCAAGTTCGATATGATCCACCCCAACGCCAATGACAGCCTCACAGTGCGTTCGCTGTTCGTCATCGGGCCGGACAAGAAGGTGAAGCTCAAGATCGAGTATCCGGCCTCGACCGGCCGCAACTTCGACGAGATCATCCGCGTCATCGACAGCCTGCAGCTCACCGCCAAGCACCAGGTGGCGACGCCGGTGAACTGGAAATCGGGCGAAGACGTCATCATCGTCCCCGCCGTCTCCGACGAAGCGGCGCGTGAGAAGTACCCGGAAGGCTGGAAGACGCTGAAGCCCTACCTCCGCATCGTGCCGCAGCCGCGCGCCTGATCAGGGTCAGAGATGTTGAACGGGCGGTCCACGAGGGCCGCCCGTTTTGTTTCAGTATTGCCATGGAGTCCCCCGAAAGCGGGACCTCCGTTTGCGATCGTGCGGCAGGCACAAAAACAGAGGTTCCCGCTTTCGCGGGAATGACTCCGCGGTAGCCGTTAGGGCATGAGCACGAGCGGGCGGTTCTTCGTCTACATCCTCGCCAGTCGGAAGTACGGCACGCTATACACCGGCGTAACCGGCGACCTTCCAGTGCGCATCTATATCCACCGCGAGGATCTGATCCCGGGCTTCTCATCCCGCTACCACGTGCACAAGCTGGTGTACTTCGAACAGCACGACGACCCTTACAACGCCATCACCCGGGAAAAACAGATCAAGAAGTGGCGGTGGGTCTGGAAGATCGAACTGATCGAAAAGGACAATCCCCACTGGGACGACCTGTACGATGGGTTGTTCGGATAGCTGTTGCTTCGCTCAGCCCTGATGGCACCCCACCCACCGGGTCATTCCCGCGAAAGCGGGAACCTCCGTTTGCGAAGCTCGCGGCGCCCCCAGCCTCTGCCGGGGTGACATCGTGGGTGAGGGGAGACCCAGGAAAGCCCTCACTGAGAACCGGCCTCAGGCGTTGCCGCGCAGCGCCCGGTTGATGGCGCCCAGCAGCATGACGATACGCCCCAGCCCCATCAGCGCCAGCCCGCCGACGAACGGCAGCACGGCCCATTGCAGCAGCCGCGCCACGTCGATGAGCGTGGCAACGAGGTCCGAGCCGGGCGTATCGAGCGCCGTGTTGACCATCTGGATCAGGCCGGGCGCCCCGTACCCGGCAACGACGAGCGTCGCCAGCACCGCAATCAGCCCAATAACATAAAGCAATCCCGCAACCATCTTCGCCCCCTCATGGCTTATGCGGGGTAGTTAAGAAGGCCTGAACGACTTCGTCAACGTGCTGCTCAGATTCCCAGCTCGGCCTTGAGCTTGCGCGTCAGCTTGTCGGCGATCAGCCGATGCGATTGGCGGACATAGCCCTGAGCGAGCTCATTCTCGAGCGCGCCCGGCGAAACCCGCACCCACTGGCGCTTGGCGAAGTAAGCCGCCTGCGCAATCCCCTCGAGCTCGGTCAGCCCATCGAAGGCGATCTCGCCGACCTTGAAGACGATATCGCCCGAGGCGTCCCCGAGCAGGCAAAACACCTTGCCGCCGACCTTGGCGACCAGCGCTTCCCATTGCTCGTGCAGCGTCACCCCGGGGAGCGTGGTGACAAACGCGGTGAAGCCGTCGCGATCATGGAGGGTCAAGGGCCGTTCCTGTCAGATCTGGTCGTGCCGGACGAACAGCCGGGTCTTGCGCGAGCGCCCGGCCCAGGCCAGCAGGGCGCCGGGCACCGCCAGCACCGCCCAGCCCGGCATGGCGAAGATCGCCTCCGAGACCGGCTCGAGCACCATGCCGAAGAACCGGCCGGCGAGGAACTCGCGCACCGTGGCGAGGCTCTCGGCATTGAGCCAGGTCCAGTTCTCGGCAAGCGAGGTGAAGATCAGCTGGTTGGCGCCGAGCGAGCGCGTCCCGTCGATGATCAACAGGATCAGCGCCACACCAAGGAGCCAGGTGCCCAAAAGCCTGATAAAAAGCCGCATCGAGGTCCGTCGCGTCCGGGATGCGCCGTGCGGGGTCCCAATGCTCCACCGGCTGCTGGCAACCCTTTTGCCACGCGGTCCGCGCGCGGGACAAGACAACTTTGCCGAGCCTTGACCGCAATCCCCGTCATCGGCGCGTTATGTGCCTTGCGGTCACGACGTCGATGAGTATATTGCGCCCGCTCCGGCAGGCTCAGCCCCCGGACACGCAGACCCGGGCCCGCCCGGCCCGCTGCATGCGGAGAGATGGCCGAGTGGTCGAAGGCGCACGCCTGGAAAGTGTGTAGGCGGGGAACCGTCTCAAGGGTTCGAATCCCTTTCTCTCCGCCATTGCGGCAATCGTGCCTCAACTATATGATTTCATTTAGCTCTTAATGGATCGATGTTGTTGATGGTGCCCCACGATGGTACCCTAAAATGCCTTTTGATATGGCTATCGCCGGATAGCTACCCTGAGCGGAGCTACCGGCTGGGCATGACGTAAGATTGCGTTGATAGGTGAGCGGTATAGTGCCACAAGCGTGGTGTTGTACTTTTGCGCCTACGTCGCGGGTGACTGGAACGGCCAATAGATGTGCTGTTCATATCTATGGTCGCGGGGTGCATACGGGCGTCGTGGCGTGCTTCTGTAGTGCACATGCGTTTTGGCGCATCAAGCGGCGGATTTTGAAATGGCACGCAGTGACCTTCTCCTATCGATAGTCCGGGCCGGAGCGGAAGGCGATCATTCCACCCTTCGTGCTTCAGTCGAGGCTTTGGTCGCGGACGAGCGTGCGAAGAACCACAATGCTCTCGCGGATCGCCTAGCGCGGCTCCTGAACTCGGTGTCGGTTTCCAGCGAGATGACGCAAAGGCGCCAGCCGGCGCCGGGTCGCGATATCGTACTCGAGTCCGAGCCACAAACGCGTTTGGACGATCTGATCTTGCCGCTGCCGGTTATGCATCAGGTGCGAAACCTCATCGAGGAACAGCACCGGTCTGACGTGCTGCGGGCGCATGGTTTGCAGCCTCGCCATCGGTTGCTGCTTTCGGGCCCGCCAGGTAACGGCAAAACCTCTGTTGCCGAGGCTGTTGCTGAAGCACTGGCTCTGCCGCTCTTTACAGTTCGCTATGACGCCCTCGTTGGCTCCTACCTAGGTGAGACGAACACTAGACTGCGGAAACTATTCGACTACGTAAGGACCACTCCCTGCGTCCTCTTTTTCGACGAGTTTGACGCGGTGGGCAAAGAGCGCGGTGATACTCACGAGACAGGCGAAATCAAGCGAGTTGTTTCGTTTCTCCTGATGCAGATAGACCAGCTGCCGAGCTACGTGGTCACTGTTGCCGCCACAAACCATCACGAGCTTTTGGATCGGGCGGTGTGGCGTCGCTTTCAATTGCGGTTGTCTCTTCCCGCACCTGACTGGAGGCAACTAGCTGTGCTCATCGAGCGTCAGTTTGCCAACTGGGATCAGTCTCCCGGTATTTCTTCCGACAAACTTGCGAAGGCACTTGCACCAAGTAGTTTTGCGGAAGTAATTGAGTTCTGTCAGACCGTTCGTCGCCGCCACATCCTGTCCCTAGGCCAACGGTCACTGAAGGCTATTCTTTCAGAGGAAGTAGAGCTTTGGTCAAGCCGGGTCGAACAGCCGTCAAGTGAAAGCGGACCCATCGAAGCCCCTCCTCAAGCTCGACTTGCCCGAGCAAAGCGTTCGCCAGCCGGGTCACGGCGGGGCGACGCCGTCGAGGACGATCATCCGTGATGAGCAAGGCAGGCGCTTAGGCCCGGTCTTCGACCGGCTGCAGCGGGTACTGGCCCAGAATAATCCTGAACTTGCCCTACGACGCGACCCTGCGGGCCTCGCTCCAGAACGGCTGCTGGTGTTTGAGGTGACCGGGTCGGTTACGGACTTTGCGAAGGCGGCTGCCAACATTCCGGGTCTATCCTTTGCGGGTGAGGACACGCTCGATGAGGATGAGGAAGACGAAGAGCCGACCGTCTACCTACTAGTCCCGGACTTGCTGGCTCTCAGGCAAATTCTCGGTCTTTGGCAGCGGTGGCAGCGCGGGGATAAAGCACAGCGCGGCTTTGCTCCTTGGGGTCACCTGTTTTCTAAGCTTCGCGATGTCCGCCCTTGGGGGCCAAGTGATCGCGTTCAGCCTGCAGATAGGTCTCAGTTAGCCGCCGCATATGAGGGAGTTCCGGACAGGGATTTGGTCCGGCTCGAGTGCGAGATGGTCTTTAGGCCGAATGCGGAAAGTGCCGCGCTGGCTGAGCTAGCGGTTCGCAATTCTATCGCCGCAGGAGGTGGACGTGTGGTCCATTCCGCTCGCCATCCCGAGTTCTCCTATCACGCGGTACTTCTTGATTTGCCCGCTAGTGGCGTCAGGCGGATCGTGGAACTCGATAGGAATAGCCTCGCGGGACTAGAGCCTGTCCTTTCCATCTATCCCCAAAGTTTGGGCTCTACTCTCGAAGTAGAGGATGCGGCCGAAGCGGCAGCCCCAGAGCAAGCCGAGATTGCTGAGGAGCCCGTGGTTGCCGTGTTCGATGCGGTGCCTTTGCAAGCTCACCCATGGCTAGCGCCATGGCTGAATGTCGTGGACCCATATGGCTTGGATCAAATCTCCGTTGGTAGGCGTGTTCATGGCACCGCCATGGCCTCCATCGTCATTCACGGCGACAGAAGCGTCCCGCGCCCGCCCATAGGTCGCAGGCTTTATTTCCGCAGCGTGATGTTTGCCCCGGCTGCCGGTCCGTTTGGCCCACCGGCGGAGCGATTTGTTGACGATCGGCTGATTGTCGATGTGATGGTGGAGGCGGTCCGCACCATGAGAGGCGAGGGCGGCCAACGCGTTGTGGTTGTCAATTTGTCCCTCGGAGACACAAACAAGCGATTTGCGGATCGGCTGTCTCCATGGGCTCGTGCGCTCGACTATCTGTCGGTGGAGTACGGCCTTCTTTTTGTCGTGTCCTCTGGGAATGTCCCAGGTGATGTCGACGTCCCAGACTTTCCTGGCACCATCGAATTTGAGAGCGCCCCGGTCGAAGATCGCGCAGCCGGTGTGTTCAAGGCCCTAGATGCGGTGAAGGCGGACCGACGCATACTTTCTCCCTCGGAGAGCATCAACGCGTTGACCATCGGCGCGTGGCACAACGACCCAATGGCACCGGTCGCGTTGCCAAACATGAAGTTCTTCCCATACCCCGACATGCGCATGCCCAATGTGTCGTCCGCGCTCGGCTTGGGACATCGGCGCTCAATCAAACCAGAGGCCCTCTATCCGGGAGGGCGAGAGCATCTGAATCTCCGGCCAGGGAGTGCCCCGGCAACGGTTAGGCCACACGCACATGGCAACGCTCTAGGCGGAATGAAGGTAGCGGCTCCTCCGGGGCCGGGGCAGGCCCTCGGTGCGAGCGCCTGGACTATCGGATCCAGTGGCGCTGCAGCATATGCAACGCACGCGGCTCATAAGCTTCACGATAGCCTTGAGGCCGAGTACGGCGAGGCCTTCGCCGAGCTTCCTAATATTCAGAGGGCTGCGATACTAAAGGCGCTTTTGATCCATCCCGCCTCGTGGGGCGACACACATGACTTCATCATCCGCACGAAATTCCCAGTGCCCCAGAATTGGGAGACCATGCGGCGAGAAGTAAGCAGGCACCTGGGTTACGGGTTTGTGGAGCCGGATGACTGCCAAAGCTGTGCTGCCGACCGCGCTACCATGTGGGCGTCTTCGCGCCTTCTATCGGAGCAGGCGATAGAGTACTCGATCCCGTTGCCGGACGCCTTCAGCACAACGAACTCCTTGAGAGCGGTATATGCCACCTTGGCCTGGTTTTCGCCCGTTCGGCCGGGTCACCAGCTCTATCGGGCGGCCAAGCTCAAGGTGCTTCCCCTGGGAGATGATGCCAGGGCGGTTGCCGGTGTCGCTACTACCATCGAGCCTCCCTATCATCAGACGGAGGCGGGGACAGTCGTTCATCGTAGGTGGGCGGGCACGAGTTTCGGCCATGCCGGTGCGGGCGGTACGATCCGGTTGCAGGTGCAAAGGGAGAAGGATCAAGGGGGCCAGCTTGACGATGCAATTTCCTTCGGCTTGGCAGTGACCGTCTCGATGGATGGCAGGGACGGCATTTACGATGAGGTGCTGACCAGGGTCGCAGTCAAGCCACGTAGCAGGACCGTTGTCGCGATATGACCGCGCCCTCAGCCCAGGATCCCATTGTCGGCAAGCGTGACCTCACGCGCCGATGACTGTTGGCTCGCGAGACACAAGAAACCGTCCGAAGGGGGCTCGACTACCGGAGGCAGCCATGACCTACAAGTGCGTTGTTTGTGGACGCTCTCCGACTGTTCGGTCTCATATCGTTCCGGCGGCGTTTGCTAGAGACCTACGTGATGACGAGCCGAATGTAGTGGTGGTGAACCCTGCTGAAGGAAGCGTGAAGTTCAGCCAAAGTGGAGAGTGGCATCCGGGCTTGTTGTGCGACCAACACGAACAGGCGCTTGGTGTGTTCGACGACTATGGGGTCAGATTTGCTCGGTCACTGAAGACTTACGGGGTCACGGAAAACACGATGGCCGTTTCGGTTAAGAACGATCGGCCCGAACGCCTAGCGGGCTTCGCCTTGGCGGTGATCTGGCGCTGGCACTGGAAGCATCGACTGAATATCGGCGAAAGCCCCTTGGGCCCCTACGAATCGCCATTGCGGGAGCATCTTCTGGGGTCATCACCGTTTCCGGTTTCTTTGATTGTGACGAAACCCAACGTCACGATCGAAGGAATACCAGCCCCAATGGCGGCCGACCCTGTGCGAATACGTTTCGCCGGACGGAATTCCTACATTCTCCGCTTCGGAGTAATGGACATGATCGTCCGAATGGATCGCAACAAGTGGCCGGCGGAAATCGAAGCTCACGACACGAGCGAACGTTCACCGGCGCACGTCTTGATTGAGCGCACGAAGGATATCCGAGGGATTCCTGCATTCCGACCGCTTATCGAAAGGTTCGGCGGCACGGCGTAATCAGCTCACCACCGCGACCGAGCTGGGGAGCCTAAGCTGTGACCGGCAGGCTTGGCGGGCGGAGGTCGCATGGCCCAATCAGCGTCGGCACGCCAATCGTGGCTCGGCGCAAATCCAGAACCCTAGGTCCATAGGATAGTTTAGGTCGCCCCGTGCCCTCGGTCCGGCGCTCTCTCGCCAATCCATCTGTGGCCCACCCGCAACAACGCCGCCACAACTGCATCCCTCCACCCATCAAGTCATCATATGACTTGATATAGCCGAGTAATAACTCTTGGAGGTCGATTCGTGTTCCGTTCGTTCATGTTGTGCGTTAGCGCCCTGGCGCTGGTTTCGGGGGCTGAGGCTGCTGATCTGTTCATCGACACTGCGTATGAGGCGCCCGTTGCTGAATCCTATGGCCTCCGCGGGGTGGTTGAGCTTGGTGGGCTCGGCCGCATGGCGCAGGAGGACGGCGGCGATTTCAGTAGTTTCGGCGGGCTCTATGGCGCCTTCGCCATCGAAGGCCAGTACGATGCGCTGGTGCTCGGGCTCGATGGCTATGGCGAGTGGCTGGCGATCGAAGACAGCGATCCGAACGTCACCAACGGCAATCTCGGCGTGCTCGGCGCGCAGGTCGGCATGCGGATGGACAATTGGTATCTCGGCGGCTTCGGCACGCTTGCCACCTATCCCGATGCCGAGACCGTGGATCAGTTCGTCGGCTATGCCGCGGGCGTCCAGGCGGCAGTGGATATCGATAGCGCCAAGCTAGTCGGCCGGCTCGGCTATGCCTTCGCCCCCAACGACGATTTCGACAATGACGACGAGGGCTTTGTCGGGCCGTTCGCCGAAATCGGCGCGGCCTATGCCCTGTCGAGCGATTTCGCCGTGATGGCCAATGTCGGCTATGGCTTCAGCGCCAACTTCGACGTGTCCAACGATCCGGGCGAATATGTGAACTGGGGTCTCAAGGCGGCTTACCGGCTGCCGGGCGATCTCAACCTCAACCTCGTCGCCTCCTATGAGGGCATGCACGCCTTCGACCAGGACGACGAGTCGAACACCACCCATACCGTAAAGCTCGGGATCTCGATCCCGTTCGGCGACGAGGGCACCGCGATCGATGCGTTGCGTCCGCTGGCGAGCCCGACCGCGCCGTTCCGCGCTTCGGTCTCGGCCGACGTCCTGTAACCGCATCCGACCGACGACCTGAAGAGGCCGGCGCCTGGCGCCGGCCTTTGACTTTTGCGGGCCATGCGCCGAGGATTCGGCGGCTGGCGCTGAGTCTGGGGCAGTGCGGCGCCTCCATTTACGGATCAGGCCTGATCAGCTAATTGCTGGTTGATGGTTGATCGTCAGCAATCGCGGAGGGCTTATGGCCAAGTTGACTAGCCTGAAGTCCGAAAAGCGCCTGCTCGATCGGCAGGCCGCCGATGGGATTCGCACCCACATTCTCGAGGGCATTCTGCCCGCCGGCGGGCGCTTGCTCGAGACCCAGCTGTCCGAGGAGCTCGAGGTCAGCCGCGGCACGGTGCGCGCCGCGCTGGCGCAGCTGGCGCGCGAAGGGCTGGTGCAGCAGGTGGCGTTCACCCGCTGGCAGGTGTCCGAGACCTCGCCGCGCGATGCCTGGGAGCTCTATACGCTGCGCGCCGCGCTCGAAGGGCTGGCGGCGCGGCTGGCGGCCGAGCACGGCGTCGCCGCCGACCACAAGCGGCTCAAATCTACCGTCGCCGAACTGACGCGCGCCGTGAAGGACAAGCGCTTCGAGGATGTGACCGACATCGATTTCCGCCTGCACCAGGAGATCGTCGAGATCGCCAAGCACCGGCGGCTGGCCGAGCAGCATGGCTTCATCATGCAGCAGGTGCGCTTCCACATGGTGCATTCGGGGTTCTTCCCCAAGGACTATGCGGCGCTGGTCGATGAGCATGCGGCGCTGATCGGCGCAGTGATCGAGCGCCAGCCCGATCTCGCCGAACAGCTGGCCAAGAGCCACAACGAGGCCGAGGTGAAGCTGCTGGCCGCACACACCGAAGAGAACCCGCGCACCGTAACCGCTTCCTGAGGTGCTGAGCTAGGGATTCCGGCCCTGTGCACGCTGCGTTAGCCGCAATAGGGTGACGCTGGGTATGCGAACCCGGGCGCTGCAAGTCCCCCCAACTCGGTGTCATCCCCCGCGAAAGCGGGGACCTCCGTTTGCGATCGCGCAACGGCCAAGAAAACAGAGGTTCCCGCTTTCGCAGGAATGACCCGGTGGGTGGGGCGCGACCTAGTGCATATGCGCGAAGGTGGGGGATATCTCGGCCTCAGCGGATGCAGCGGCATCCCACTAGGTTCCCGCCTTCGCGGGAATGACCCCGGCGGTGCGCTGAGCCGCTGTGCTTCGCCTTATGGTGGTTTCGCTAGCCGGCAGGGTAGAAAATCCGGCTGGTCTTCGCGCTGCTGATTGCTGACAATCGACGATTAGTGTGATTGTCTCTTCCCGAGGAGAGACGCTCATGGCTGGTCAGGTCGCTGCGGTGCTGCAGCTGAAGCCCGGGGACGAGGTGGGGATCGCGCTGCGTGATCTCCATGCCGGCGAGGCGTTGGCGCCCTTTCCCGGCGTCGCCGCCACCGACATCCCGTTCGGGCACAAGGTGGCGCTGGTGGAACTTCGGCCGGGCGCCGCGGTGCACCGGTTCGGCCAACCGATCGGACTGGCGCGTCAGGCGATCGCCGCGGGCGCGCATGTCCATCTCCACAATCTCGGCTTCGAGACCTCGATGGCCGGCCATGCCATAGGCACCCGGCTCTCCAACGCGCCGCTCAGGCCGAAGGCCGAGATCCCGAGTTTTGACGGCATCGTGCGCGTCGATGGGCGGGTCGCGACCCGCAACTATGTCGGCGTGCTCACCTCGGTGAACTGCTCGTCGCTGGTGGCGCGGATGATTGCCGATCATTTCCGCGATCCCCTGCGGCTCGCTCCCTATCCCGGTGTCGATGGGGTGGTGGCATTGACCCATAAATCCGGCTGCAGCGTCGCCGACGGCTCGATGTCGATGTCGATGCTGCGGCGGACGCTCGGCGGCTATGCCCGTCACCCCAATTTCGCGGGCGTGCTGCTGGTCGGACTGGGCTGCGAGGACAATCAGATCGACCAGCTGATCGACGAGGAGCAGTTGGAACTCGGCGACGAACTCAACAAGCTGGTGATGCAGGAGACCGGTGGCACCCGCACCTCGATCGGCCGCGGCATCGAGCTGGTCGAGGCGATGCTGGAGCGTGCTGCCCAGGCCAAGCGTCAGCCGGTGCCGGTGAGCGAGATCATCGTCGGGCTGCAATGCGGCGGCTCGGACAGCTTTTCCGGCATTTCCGCCAACCCGGCGCTCGGCGCCGCGGTCGACCGGCTGGTGGCCTCGGGCGGTACGGCGATCCTCGCCGAAACGCCGGAGATCTACGGCGCCGAGAACCTGCTGCTCGAACGCGCCGTGACCAAGGACGTGGGCGAGAAGCTGCTCGGCCTGCTCGACTGGTGGGAGGACTATACCCGCAACGAGCCGCAGGGCTTCGACAACAACCCTTCGCCCGGCAACAAGGCCGGCGGGCTCACCACCATCCTCGAAAAATCCCTCGGCGCGGTGGCGAAGGGTGGCACCACCAACCTCACCGATGTCATCGGCTACGCCCAGCCGCTCGCCACCAGGGGCCTGGTCTTCATGGATTCACCGGGGTTCGATCCGATGTCGGCGACCGGGCAGGTGGCGAGCGGCGCCAACCTCATCGCCTTCACCACCGGACGCGGCTCCTGTTTCGGCTGCCGGCCATCGCCCTCGATCAAGCTCGCCACCAACACCGCGATGTTCCGGCGCATGGAAGAGGACATGGATATCAATTGCGGCGCCATCCTCGATGACGAAGCCTCGATCGACGAGATGGGCGAGCTGGTGTTCCGCGAGATGATCGCCACCGCCTCGGGCAAGCCGACCAAGAGCGAATTGCTGGGCTATGGCGAAGACGAGTTCGCCCCCTGGCACGTCAATGCCTGGCTGTAGGAGTTTCGCAGATCAAAGAGAGTTTCACGGATGATTGACCCAAACTCGATGTCATCCCAGCGAAAGCTGGGACCCAACTCACCGCCAGCGCCAGCCGATGGCTGGGTCCCAGCTTTCGCTGGGATGACAGCCGGTGGGTGTGGCGAGCGTTGAGTCCAAGCACCTCGCTGCCGCCGAGGCGTGAACGCTCAAACCACCCGACTTCAGGAGATACCGCAATGCCGATGATCAAGGTCGAGCTGCTCAAGGGGCGCAGCATCGAACAGAAGCGCGAGTTCGCGGAGATCGTGACGCGCGAGACCGCCCGCATCCTCAAATGCCGGCCGGAGGTCGTCGACATCGTCTTTCACGATATCGAGCCGCATGACTGGGCCAATGGCGGCAAACTCAATTCCGACAAGTAGCCGATGACCCACAGCGCCCGCCTCAGCGTCGATATCGGCGGCACCTTTACCGACCTCGTCTTGTTGCGCAGCGATGGCGCCAGCTTTTCGGCCAAGGTGAGTTCCACCCCCGAGGCGCCGGAGGATGCGCTGGTCATCGGTATGCTCGAGGTGCTGGCGGCAGCGGAGCTTCGTCCCGACGGGCTCACCGAAGTGCTGCACGGCACCACCGTCGGCTCCAACACGCTGCTGCAGAAACTGGGCGCCCGCTGCGGGCTGATCACCACGCGCGGCTTTCGCGACGTGCTGGAGATCGGCCGGCTGCGCACCCCCGGCATGTTCGACCTCACCTGGGATAAGCCGGAGCCGCTGGTGGCGCGCCGCTATCGGCTCGAAGCCACGGAGCGGGTGCGGGCCGATGGCACGGTGATGACGCCGCTGCGGCTCGACGACGTGCTGGCGGCAGGGCGGTTCTTCGCCGCCGAAGGGATCGAGTCGGTCGCCATCTGCTTTCTCAACTCCTACAAGAACCCGGTGCACGAGCGGCAGGCGGCGACCGCCTTTGCCGAGGCTTTCCCCGGCATCGCGGTCACCGCCTCGGTGGATGTGCTGCCCGAAGCTGGTGAATACGAGCGCACTTCGACCACGGCGGTGAATGCCTATGTGCTGCCGCCGCTGCGCGGTTACCTGACCCGGCTGGAGCAGAAGTTGCGGGCCCATGGAGTGACGGCGCCGCTGTTGATCGGCAACTCCAATGGCGGGCTATCCTCGGCCCGCGTGGCGCAGCAAAAGCCGGTGTTCTTTATTTCCTCGGGCCGCTCCTCCGGTGCGGTGGGCGCGCTGCGGCTCGGCGCCGCCACCGATGAAGCCAACCTCGTTGCCTTCGACATGGGCGGCACCACGGCATCGGCGGCGCTGATCCATCGCGGCGTCCTGGCGCGCACGCACGAATATGAGTTCCGGGCCGGCATGTCGGTGCCGTCGCGTTTCATCAAGGCGGGCGGCTACATGATGCGGGTGCCCACTGTCGATGTCGCCGAGGTCGGCAACGGCGCGGGCTCGATCGCCGCCATCGATCCGGCGGGGCTGCTGACCGTCGGGCCGCGCTCCGCCGGGGCAGCGCCCGGGCCGGTGTGCTACGGCCGCGGTGGCACGCAGCCGACCGTCACCGATGCCAATGTGGTGCTCGGCCTGCTGCCGCCACGCCTCGCCGGTGGCAGCCTGTCGCTCGATATCGCGGCGGCCCGCGCCGCCATCGATCGCCAGCTGGCGCAGCCGCTGGGGCTCAGCATCGAAGCGGCGGCCTATGGCATCCGCGAGATCGCCAACGCCAACATGGTGCGCGCTATCCGGGCGGTGACGGTGGAGCGCGGGCTCGACCCGCGCGACCTGACACTCCTCGCCTTCGGCGGCTCGGGCCCGGTGCATGCGGCGGATCTGGCGCGAACGCTCGGCATCACCCGCGTGCTGTTCCCGCCCTCGCCTGGCGTGTTCACTGCCATGGGCATGCTGGCCGGCACCGTGGAGCATCACGAGTTGCGGGCGCTCGCCGGCCGGCTCGACCGCGTCGATGCAGCGGAGGTCGTGGCGCTCTCGGCCGAGATGCAGCGAGCTGCGGTCGCGCAGCTCACGGCCCAGGGTTACCCTGCCGCGGCCATCGCCTGCAGCTATGAGATCGACCTCAGGCTCGATGGCCAGGACGCCGCTCTGTCGATCCCGTTCGACCGGTTCGATGCGGCGGTGCTCCGGCCCGCCTTTATCGCCGCCTATCGCGACAGCTATGGCTACACCCCAACCGATGCGGTCGAGGCAGTGGCGCTGCGGCTCCACGCCCGTGCGCAGAACTCCGAGCCGCTGGATTTCCGCGCCCTCAAGGCCGGCGACCCCGGCGATGGCGAAGCAAACGCCGCCCGGCGCGAGGTGCATTTCGGTCGTGGTGGAGCGCAACTGACGCCGGTGCTGCGTCGCGCGGCGGTGACCGGCGCCATCGATGGACCTGTGATCATCGAGGGCCCGGATACCACCATCGTCATTCCATCAGGCGCACGCGTTGCGCCCAATGCCACCGGCAGCCTCGTCGCCACGCTGGAGCCGGTCCGATGAACGCCCTCGACCCCATCACCTTCGCGGTCATCAAATCCGGGCTCGATACCATCGTCGACGACATGGCCTATGCGGTGATGCGCACTGCCCGTTCGCCGATCGTCCGCGACGTGCTCGATTACTCGGTGACCATCTGCGACGCCGAGGGGCGCATCCTCAGCCAGGCCAAGACCGTGGCACTGCATCTGGGGGCGGTTCCCGACGCGATCGAGGTGGTGCGGAGCCGCTTCGCAGGCGACCTGTTCCCCGGCGACGTGATCGTCCTCAACGATCCCTATGACGGCGGCATGCACCTGCCTGACATCTTCATGTTCAAGCCGATCTTTGCAGGGGAACGGCTGCTCGGCTTCTCCGTGGTGATCGCGCACCATTGCGATGTCGGCGGCCGGGTGCCGGGTTCGAACGCTTCGGATTCGACCGAGATCTTCCAGGAGGGGCTGCGCATCGCCCCGATGAAGCTCTACGAGCGCGGCCGCCCCAACCGCACGCTCCTGACCATCATCGAAAAGAACGTGCGCCTGCCCGAACTGGTGCTGGGCGATCTCGATGCGCAATATGCCACCTGCAATATCGGCGAGCGCGAAATGCTGCGGTTGTTCGAGCGTCACGGCGACGAGCTGGAGCGCTATTTCGACCGGCTGATCGACTATGGCGAGGCGCTGACACGCAAGGCGATCGCCAGTTGGCCGGATGGGGAATACCGCTTCACCGACTATATCGATGGCGATGGCTTCTCACTGGCGCCGATCCCGATCGTCTGCTGCATCACCGTGAAGGGCGACCATCTCTGGGTGGATTTCACCGGCTCGTCGCCGCAGGTGAAAGGCGCCATCAACGCGACGCTGAGCTTCGTCAAATCCGCAACCTATCTCACCATCCGCTGCGCCCTCGACCACGACGTGCCCAACAATGCCGGGGTCTATCGCTGCATCACGGTGACGGCGCCGGAAGGCTCGATCCTCAACCCGCGCATGCCGGCGCCGGTCGCGGCGCGCGCCCTCACCGGCTATCGCGTTGTCGACACCGTAATGGGGGCGCTGGCGCAGATCGCGCCGAAAAAGCTGATGGCGGCCGGCGAGGGCGGCAATACCGTGGTGGCGATCGGCGGCTATCACGGTGAGCCGCCAAAACCCTTCGTCTTCGTCGATATGATCAACGGCGCCTGGGGCGGCCGAGCCGACAAGGACGGGGTCGAGGGCATCACCAACCCCAGCCAGAACATGTCGAACCTCCCCATCGAAACCATCGAGGCGCGCTATCCGCTGCTGATGGAGGAATATGCGCTGAGGCCGGATTCGGGCGGCGCCGGCGAGTTTCGTGGTGGGCTTGGGTTGGTGCGGCAGTATCGACTGCTGGCCGAGAGCGCCGTGCTGCAGTTGCGCGCCGACCGCCACGAGCATTCGCCCTATGGCCTGTTCGGCGGCGGTCCGGCAGCCTCGTCGCGCAACCTGATCGATCGCGGTGCGGGCTTCGAGGTGCTGCCGGCCAAGGTGACGCTGGAGATCGGCAAGGACACAGTGATCCGGCACGAGCAGGCCGGCGGTGGCGGCTGGGGCGATCCGCAGCGGCGCGCGCGCCCCGCGATCGAGGCCGACATCGCCAATGGCAAGGTGACGCCCGAAGCGGCGGCGAAGGATTATGGGAGCAAGCGATGAGCAAACTCGTGGTGGTCACCGGCGGCGCCAGCGGCATCGGCGAGGCGACGGCACGGCGCTTCGCAGCCGGCGGCTGGGCGGTGGAGATCGCCGACCGCAATGCCGAACGCGGCGAGGCCATCGCGGCGGAGCTGGGCGCCACCTATACCGGGCTGGATGTCGCCGACGACGACGCGGTGGCGGCCTATGCCACAGACGTGCTGGCGCGCCGCGGCGCGGTCGATGCGGTGGTCCACTCGGCCGGCGTGCTGCAGAACGCCGTGCGCGTGCTCGAAATGGATATGGCCGAGTATGACCGCATCCACGCCATCAATGTCCGCGGCACCCTGGTGGTCAACCGGGCCTTCGGCACGGCGATGGCGGCGCGCGGCGCGGGTGTGCTGATCAACATGGGCTCGCTCACCACCTACCGTCCCTCCGGCCAGCCGGCCTATGCCATGGGCAAGACCTCGATCAAAATGCTGACCGAAATCCTCGCCGCCGAACTGGGCCCCAAAGGTGTGCGGGTCAACGCCGTGGCGCCCGGCTACGTGCTGACCCCGGCCATGCAGGCACGCATCGATTCGGGTCAGCGCGACCCGAAACTGATCATCGAAAAAGCCGCCCTCCGCCGCTTCGTACAGCCCGCCGATGTCGGCGAGGCGATCTGGTTCCTGTGCTCCGACGCCGCCTCGGCGATCACCGGTGTGACCCTGCCGGTGGATGCCGGCTGGCTGGCGACCAGCGCGTATACGGCTTATGCGGCGGTACCGGAGTAGGGGGCTCACCCCCACCCTAGCTTTGCCAGGTCGCTTCACTCCCGGCGACGCTACCCTCCCCACAAGGGGGAGGGAGACCTGACTGCGAGCTCTCGGTTCCATCGTCTCCCTCCCCTTGATGGGGAGGGTAGCGCAGCTGGCCGCGTCAGCGGCTTAGCGAAGCTGGGTGGGGTGGAGCAGGTCGCCCAGGCTCACGCATAGTTCACGTAGATCGTCTTCTTCTGGAAATACGCATCCAGCCCATAACGCCCGTCCTCGCCGCCGATGCCGGAATCGCGGATGCCGGCGTGGTGGGCCTGGACCACGTCGCCGCCCTGCTTGTTGACGTAGATCTCGCCGAATTTCAGCTCGCGGATCAGCCGCATCATGCGGCGCATGTCCTTGGTGAACACATAGGCCGAGAGGCCATAGCGGCTCTCGTTGGCGAGCCGCAGGCCTTCGTCGAAATCGGTGACGGTCATCACCGGCACCACCGGCCCGAACACTTCGTCCTGCATGATCTGCATGGAGTTGTCGTTCACCTTCAGCACCGTCGGATCGTACCAGTGGCCGCGCGAGAACTCGCCCTCGGTGAGGCGGCGTCCGCCGGTCAGCACTTCGGCGCCGGCGGCCTTGGCCGCCTCCACCATGCGATCGACCTTGTCGAGTTCGGGGCGCGAGAATTTCGGCCCGACATCGACTAGCGTCGTGGGGTCGCCGACCTTCAGTTGCTTCACCGCGCCGGTGAAACGCTCGAGGAACTCGTCGGCGATCTTTTCGTGCACATACATACGCTCGTTGCAGATGCAGACCTGGCCGCAATTCTCGAAGCGCGACAGCACCGCGGCGCGCACCGCGGCGCCGATATCGGCATCTTCGGCGACGATGAAGGGCGCCTTGCCGCCGAGCTCGAGCCGAAGGATCTTGAGGTCGTCGGCGGCGTTGCGGAAGATGTCCTTGCCGGCCCGCACCGAGCCGGTGAGGGTAATCAACCGGCTCTGCGGGTGGGTCACCAGTGCCCGGCCGACCCCTTCGCCGGTGCCGCTGACCATGTTGATGACCCCCGCCGGAAAGCCGACCTGGTCGGCGAGCTGGGCGATCTCCAGCGCCGTCGTCGGCGTCCCCTCGTGCGACTTCACCACCACGGTGTTGCCGGCGATCAGCGCCGGCCCGATCTTCCGGCACATCAGCGCGGCCGGGTAGTTCCAGGCGGTGAGCGCGATCACCACGCCATGCGCCACCTTCTGGATCCAGATCTGCTCGTCCGGATTGTCCGAGGGGATGATGTCGCCGGTGATGCGTCGGGCTTCCTCCGCGGCATAGCTGAGGTAAAGCGCGGCGCTTTCGATCTCGCCACGCGCTTCCTGCAACGGCTTGCCCTGTTCGGCGATCACCATGCGGGCGAGCCGCTCGCGGTTTTCCAGGACGACGCGGGCGAGGTCCTTCAGCAACTGGCCGCGCGACGCCGGCGGCAGCGCTTCCCAGGCGGGCTGGGCCTGGTAGGCGGCGGTGACCGCACGGTCGGCATCGTCGGCATTGCCGCGCGGCACCGAAGCGATCACCTGGCCGGTGGCCGGGTTCTCCACCTCGATCCATTCCTTGAGCGTCGAGTCCACCCACTGTCCGCCGATGAAGTTGCGGTAGCGGTCGGTGCCTTTGACGAGATCTTTCATGCCGGGCATGGCGGGGTCCTCAGGTGGTCAACGCATAAAATTGCCCTGGACTTTGTAGCCCGCCATTTCGGGCAGCCAGAGCGTGATTTGGGGCACATAGACGAGCACGAAGAGCAGCCCGATCAGCGCGATCAGAAAGGGCCAGAGCTCCTTGGTGATATCGGCGACCTTGATCCCGGAAACTCCGGCGATCAGGAACACCAGCTCGCCCATTGGTGGGGTGACGAGGCCGATCATCAGGTTCACCACCGAGACGACGCCGAAATGCACCGGGTCGATACCGAGCGCGATCACTGTCGGCATCAGGATCGGGATGATGATCAGCAGCATCAGCAGCGTATCGAGGAAGGCGCCGAGGATCAGGAACAGCAACGTCACCACGAACATGAACAGCACCGGGCTGAGTTCGAGGCTGATCATCCACTGGCCCATCGCCTCGGGGATCTGCTCGGCCGCCACCACCCAGTTCATCACCAGCGCGCCGGCAATGGTGATGGCGACAATGGCGGTGGCCTTCGATGAATCGACCAGCACCCGGTAGAAGGCTTTGAGAGTCAGCGAGCGATAGAGGAAGGCGGCGAGCAGCAGGGCGCAGAACGCCGCTACGGCAGCGGCCTCGGTGGGGGTGACGGCGCCCGAATAGATGCCGCCGAGCAGGATCACCGGCAGGAACAGCACCGGGATGGCGTGAAACACCGTGCGCGCCGCCTCGCGGAGCTTTGGCGCCGGTTCGACCGGAAAATCCTTATAGCGCGCCATCACCGTGACGATCGCCGATTGCGCCCCGGCCAGCAGCAGCCCGGGAATGACCCCGCCCATGAACAGGTAGCCGATCGAGGTGTTGGCGACGACGCCGTAAAGCACCATCGGAATCGAGGGCGGGATGATCGGCCCGATGATCGCCGAGGTGGAACTCAGCGCCGCGGCAAAACCTGGGCTATAGCCGGCCTTCACCATGGCATCGACCTCGAGCTTGCCGGGGCCGGCGGCGTCAGCCAGCGCCGAGCCGCTCATCCCCGAAAAGATCACCGAGGCGAGAATGTTCACATGCGCCAGCCCGCCCTTGAAGCGGCCGACCAGCATATTGGCGACGCCATACATCCGCTCGGTGAGGCCGCCGGCATTCATGATCTCGGCGGCAAAGATGAACAGCGGCACCGAGAGCAGCACGAAGCTGCCATAGAGGCCGTTGAGGCTCTGGGTGGCGACCAGCGCGATATCCTGCTGGGTCAGCAGCAGGTAGACGATGCCGCTCGCCAGCATGGCATAGCCGATCGGCATGCCGAGGAACGACCACAGGAAGAACAAGGCGAACATCGCCCAGGCGGAAAAGCTCATGACGCTGGGGTTCTTTGGTGTCGCATCTCAGTCAAAGCGATTTCTGCCACTCGGCGCTCAATAGCCGCCGGATCCGGATCGCCGCGCCGACCACCACCGCAATGAGGAAGATGGCAAAGCACGAATAGACCAGGTCCATCCGCACATGCAGCAGCATCGTGCTGCGCTTGCCGAGGAATAGGATGTAGTCGATGACGCCCGGTAGCGCCGCGAGGAAGGCGAGGCCGAGGCAGGCGGTGTTGAAGATGGCAAGCCAGCGCCGCGGCCCCGGCTTGAACCAGTTGTAGATCACGTCGAAGACGATCTGCCGCCGCTCCGGCACCAGGATCCCGCAGCTCCAGAACACCACCCAGACATAGGCGATGGCGCAGAGCTCCAGCGTCCAGGCCACCGGCGCGTTGAAGATGTAACGCGAGGCGACCTGGACGATGAAGGCGAAGAACATGACGGCAAAACTCAGTGCCGCCACGCCCTCGGCCACCTGCGTCCACAGGTTGCGGAGCCGGTTGGGCACGGATCAGGCGCCGGCGGCGTTGATGCGGTCGAGCAGCCCGGCCGGCCAGGTCTTGGCGAACTCGCTCTCGAGGAACTTCTTCTGCACCTGGTCGCGGAACGAGGCGACATCCGGGGTGACCACCGTCAGGCCCTGGCCTTCGAGGAACTTCACCGCATCGGCTTCGGCCGCCAGCACGGCATCATCGTTGAACGCCTTGGCTGCGGCCTCGGCGGCTTCGATGGCCTTCTTCTCGGTATCGCTGAGCCCGTCCCAATAGGGCTTGGCCACGGCAAAGAAGGTGTTGGAGACCATGTGGTCGGTCAGCACCACCTCCTTGGTCACTTCATAGAACTTGTTGGCGATCACGTCGGCCAGGGGGTTCTCGAAGCCGTCGATGGTGCCGGTCTGCAGCGCCAGGTAGATTTCCTCGAAGGCCAGCGGTGTGGCGTTGCCACCGAGCGCGTTGCCGAGGAACTGCCAGGTTTCGGAGCCGGGCATGCGCAGCTTCAGCCCGGCGAGATCGGCCGGGGTCTTCACCTCGCGCGGCTTCACCAGCACCAGCTGGCGCGAGCCCAGATACTGGCTGCGGACGATCTCGAGCCCGAGATCGGCGCCGACCTTGGCCTTGTACTCGGCCCCGACTTCGCCGTCATACACCGCGTCCAGATGCTTGGCGTCGCGCATCAGGTAGCCATTGGTGAAGATCGAATATTCGGGGATCAGCGCCGCCACATCCTGTGGCGAGATCATCGCCACTTCGAGATTGCCCCGCTGCATCGCCTCGATCTCGGTGCCCTGCGCGAACAGCGTGCCGTTATAGTGGATCTGCACATCGAAGCCGCCGGGCAGCGCCTTTTCGAGTTCGTCCTTGAACACCACCAGCGCCTTGGACTGGATCTCGTTCTCGGCGCCCGGGGTGGAAATGCGGAGCGCCTTGGCCTCAGCCAATGCCGGGCCGGCCATGGCGATGGAAACGACGAGAAGTGCGGCGCCCGATATCAGCGTGCGGCGCCCGAATTTCGGAACGTTGAACGTCATGATTGTTCTCCCTGCATGGAGCCGCACGCCGAAGCGCCCTCTGCGGCTCCTTTCGCAGTTTCGATGCTTCAACAGGGCGGGGGATGCGTCAAGCACAATGTTGACAATCGGCAATTAATCTTGATGATGACGAGCATCCTGAAGCTGGCCATTCGAGCCACGAAATGCAGTTATCTCAAGAGGTTAGAGTGGATGGTCTGCCCAAGACCCGGTGCCTTGCGGTCGCCATAGCGACCCCTCTGACCAGGGATTTTCACCCCGATTTGCCGCGTCTGGTCGCCCGCATGGGGGCGCTGCTGGCGGCTGGCTGCGACGGCATCACGCTGTTCGGCACCACCGGCGAAGGCGCCGAGTTCTCTCTCGAGGACCGCACGCAAACGCTCGAGGCGGTGATCGCCGCCGGCATTCCCGCCGGCCGGCTGGTGGTCTCGATCGGCGCGCTGTCGCTCCCCGATGTGGTGGCGCTGGCGAGCCATGCCACCCGGCAGGGGGTGCACGGCGTGCTGCTGATGCCGCCCTGCGTCTATCGCGGCGGCATCACCGAGGACGCGACGTTCCGCTATTTCGCTGCGGTGATCGACCGGGTAGCGCTCTCGGCGCTGCGGCTCTATCTCTACCACTTCCCCGATATCTGCGGCGTGCCGATCACCCCGCAAGTGGTGCGCCGGCTCGACGAGCGCTATCCGGGGATGATCGCCGGTGTGAAGGATTCCGGCGGCGACCTCGATTTCACCATGGACCTGGTGCGCCGCTTCTCGCACCTGTCGATCTTCACCGGCAGCGAGATCCACCTGCCCGAACTGATCGCGGCGGGCGCGCGGGGCACCGTTTGCGGCCTCGCCAATGTCATGCCGCGCCTGATGCGCGGCATGATGGACGAGCCGACGGCGTTCGATCGCCGGGCCCTGCTGCCGCTGCTCTTTGCCGGCGACGCCATCCTGTCGCGCCGGCCGTTCATTCCGTCAGCCAAGGCGGTGGTGGCCGATTGGCTCGACGATGCCGAGTGGCGCAGGGTGATCCCGCCAATGCCGGATATCGCCATCCTGGAACGCCAGCACATCGTCGCCGATTTCCGCGCCTGGGATGCCGGCCTGCCCGAGCCGTGGCGCAGCATCGCCGCGGTGCCGGCGACCACTAATGTCGTCGACCTCAAGCGCGCCTGACAGGAGAGTCCATTTGGCCCACTCGCTCGACGGCAAGCCGCAACTTGCCACTGCTGCCGTGCTGCGCAGCAACGCGCCCGATCTCCACAGTCCGGCCGTGCGCGAAGCACGGGTCGATCTTGCCGCCTGCTTCCGCATGGCGGCGCGGCTGGGCATGCATGAGGGGATCTGCAACCACTTCTCGGCGGTGGTGCCGGGCCATGACGAGCTGTTCCTCGTCAACCCCTATGGCCGCGCCTTCGCCGAGGTGACGGCCTCGTCGCTGCTGATCTGCGATTATCTGGGCAATGTCATCGACGGCGATGGGGTGCCCGAGGCGACGGCCTTCTATATCCACGCCCAGGTGCATCGCCGGCTGCCGCGCGCCCGCGCCGCGTTCCACACCCACATGCCCTATGCCACGGCCTTGTCGATGACCGAAGGCGACCCGCTTATCTTTGCCGGCCAGACGGCGCTGAAGTTCTATGGCCGCACCGCGGTCGACCGCGACTATAACGGCCTGGCGCTCGACGAGCGCGAAGGCGAACGCATCGCCGCCGCCATCGGCGACGCCGATATCGTGTTCATGAAGCACCATGGCGTCATGGTCTGCGGCAGGACCATCGCCGAGGCTTGGGACGATCTCTATTACCTCGAGCGGGCCTCAGAAGTGCAGTTGCTCGCCATGTCGACCGGCCGCGAGATCAAGCCGGTATCCCCGGAAATCGCCGAGGCAGCAGCGCGGCAGATGCGCGACGGCGACGCCGAATCCGGCCGCCTGCATCTCGAGAGCATCAAGCGGCAGTTGGACAGCAGCGAGCCGGAGTATCGGCACTGAGGGTGGGGCTGGGCCGACACCGCTCCTCGCTTCGCTCATAGCGCGCTACGCTTCGCTCCGCGTACCCCTCATCCGGCGCTGCGCGCCACCTTCTCCCTCAAGGGGAGAAGGGAGTCCCGACTGAGATGCCTGAGGTGGTCGTCCTTCTCCCCTTGAGGGAGAAGGTGCCCGAAGGGCGGATGAGGGGTACGCGATTCGAAAGCATCGCCGATCCGAGCGGAGCGAGGAGCGATTACCCCTCCGCGTGCAACATCCGCCCCGCATCCTCGATATGCTTCCGCAGCAACCCCACCGCCTTCGCCACATCGCGCCTGCGGCAGGCATCGAGGATCAGCTTGTGCTCCCGATGCGCATCGGCGCGGCCATTGGTGGCCATCACCTGCATGCGGATATAGCGGCCGATGGTTTCGTGGGTACGGCGCAGCAGCTTCAGCATGCCGGGCCGGCCCGCCGGGGCGTAGAGCACCTCGTGCAGCCGCCAGTTGGCGTCGCCCCAGCCGTCGAGGCTGATATCGGCCATTTCCGAGATGATGGAGGTGGCCTTGTTGAGGTCGGCCTCGGTCATCTCGGGGATAGCAAGCGCGATGAGGTGCGGTTCGACCAATAGCCGCAGCTCGAACAGTTCGGCGATTTCGGCACGCGAGATCGGGGAAACCTGGGCGCCCTTCTGCGGCGTCAGCACCACCAGCCCCTCGGCCTCGAGCTGGCCGAGCGCCTCGCGCACCGGGCTGCGGCTGACGCCGAGTTCCGCCGCGATCTGCTCCTGCTGCAGCTTCACCCCTTGCGGGTAGTGGCCGGCGAGGATGCGGCGGCGCAGTTCCTGCGCCACCTGGATGCTGATGGTCGTCTTGTCGAGCAGGCCTGTCGCCATGTCCCGTCTCTCCAGCTGGCCCTCAGGGCCTCAATCGCTGTTACAGAGCCTTGCCCCGCCTTGCAACGTCGAAATGAGGAATGTATACATTCGACATACGGCGGACCACAGGTCCGGCATTCCCAAGACAAGTTGAGGCGAGAGATGACCTGGAGCGGCGTGTTCCCTGCAGCCACCACCAAGATGACGGCGAGCGGCGGGCTCGATCTGCCTGCCATGCAGCTGAGCATCGAGCGCCTGGTGAAGGGCGGCGTCAGCGGTGTCATCGTCTTGCCGATGCTGGGCGAAAACGCCGCGCTGACCCAGGCCGAAAAGGACAAGGTGGTGCGAGCGGCCAAGGAAGTGGTGGCCGGCAAGGTGCCGCTGCTCTCGGGCCTCGCCGAGCTCTCCACCGACGATGCGATTGCCGCGGCGAAAAACTACCGCAAGCTCGGGGCCGAGGGGCTGATGGTGTTCCCCAGCCTCGCCTACCGCACCGACCGGCGCGAGACTATCGCCTGGTACAAGGCGGTGGCCACCGGCGGGCTGCCGATCATGATCTACAACAACCCCATCGCCTATAAGGTCGATGTCGACGTCTCGACGCTCGAGGGCCTGGCTGGGGTGCCGGAGATCGTCGCGGTGAAGGAAGAGACCGGCGATATCCGCCGCGTCACCGACCTCTACAACGCCTTCGGCGACCGCTTCGATATCTTCTGCGGCGTCGACGACCTGATCCTCGAGAGCCTGGCGCTGGGCGTCGTCGGCTGGGTTTCGGGCATGACCAATGCCTGGCCGAGCGAATGCGTAAAACTGTTCAACGCGGCGCGGGCCGGCAACTTCAAGGCAGCGCTGCCGCTCTACCGGCTGATGACTCCGGCCTTCCACCTCGATACCGACGTCAAGCTGGTGCAGTACATCAAGTTCGCCGAGCACCTGGTCTACGGCGCCCCCGAACACATCCGCCCACCGCGGCTGCCGCTGGAGGGTGAGGAGCGGGCAAGGGTTGAGGCGGTGATCATGAAGACGATCGCGGACCTGAAGCGGGTTTAGGTCACTGATGAACTTCCCCTCACCCAGACCCTCTCCCCGGAGGGGAGAGGGGACGCACTTTGAACGGGCGGTGCCACATCGCCCCCTCTCCCCTCTGGGGAGAGGGTCGGGGTGAGGGGCAGTGCAACCCCTAAGCCACCCCACGCAAACTCAGCGCCTCGGCAAAATGACACGCCGCCAGATGCGGTCCCGTTACCCCTTCCACCTGCCGCAGCGGCGGCACCGTGCTTTTGCACACCTCCTGCGCATACGGACATCGCGGATGGAACGGACAACCCGACGGCCGGTTGGCGGGGTCGGCGACTTCGCCGCGGATCGCCACGCGTTCGCGCCGCACATGCGGGTCGGGTTCGGGCACGGCCGACAGCAGCGCTTCGACATAGGGCATTTTCGGGGTGCGGAGCAGCGCCTCGGTTTCGGCGAACTCGACGATCCGGCCCAGATACATCACTGCCACCCGGTCGCACTGGTGCTCGATCACCCCGAGGTCGTGCGAGATGAACAGGTAGGTGGTGCCCAGCCGCTCCTGGATGTCGCTCAGAAGGTTCAGCACCTGCGCCTGCACCGACACATCGAGGGCCGACACCGCCTCGTCGCAGACGACGAAATCCGGCTCCAGCGCCAGCGCCCGGGCGATGCCGATGCGCTGCCGCTGGCCGCCGGAAAAAGTGTGCGGGTAGCGCAGCAGGTAGCTCGCATTGAGCCCGACCAGCTCGAGCAGTTCCACCACCCGGTCACGACGCTGCTTGTGCGTGAGGTGGTCGAGGCAGATCAGCGGTTCGGCGATGATCTCCTCGACATTCATCCGCGGGTTGAGCGAGGCATAGGGATCCTGGAACACCATCTGCATCTTGCGCCGGATGCGCTTCAGCTCGGTGCGGCCGAGCTTGGCCACATCGACCGTGCCATCGCGGTCGTGAAACAGGATCTCGCCGGCGCTGGGCTCGATGGCGCGGAGGATGGCGCGGCCGGTAGTGGATTTGCCGCAGCCGCTTTCGCCGACCAGCCCAAGCGTTTCGCCGCGCGTGATGTTGAGGTCGATGCCGTCGATGGCGCGCACTTCGCCGGTGACGCGGCGCGACAGGCCGGAATGGATCGGGAAGCGCTTGCTCAGTCCCCTGATCTCAAGCAGCGGCGCGGTCTGTGCCTCGATCATGCGGCCTCCAGCGCGACCGAAGCCGCCAGCACTTCAGGGTAGAGCAGGCACCGGGCCCGATGGCCGGGCGCCACCTCGGCCATCTGCGGTTTCACCACATCACAGAGCCCGGCGACCGCCTTGGGGCAGCGCGGCTGGAAGGCGCAGCCGGGCAGTTCGGCGAGCGCCGAGGGCACCGAACCGCGCATCGCCGGCAGCCGCTCGCGCTTGCCGCGCCGGCTGCCGAGCCGCGGCACCGAGCCGAGCAACCCTTGCGTGTAGGGGTGCCTGGGCGCATCGAACAGCGCTTCGGTGGTGGTCTCCTCGACCACTTCGCCCAGATACATCACGGCGACGCGCCGTGTGGTCCGCGCCACGACGCCGAGATCATGGGTGATCAGCAGCACCGTCATTCCCAGCTCCTGCTGCAGCCGCTGCAGCAGTTCGAGTATCTGCGCCTGGATGGTGACGTCGAGCGCGGTGGTCGGCTCGTCCGCCACCAGCACGTCGGGCTTGCAGGCCAGCGCCATGGCGATCATGGCGCGTTGCCGCATGCCGCCAGACAGCTTGAACGGGTGGGCATCGAAGTGCTGCCGGGGGTTGGGCATGCCGACCAGCTCGAGCATCTCGATCGAGCGCTCTTTCGCAGCGCGCTTGTCGAGCTTCTCGTGGATCAGCAACATCTCGGCGATCTGGTTGCCGATGGTGTGGACCGGCGAGAAGGCGGTCATCGGTTCTTGGAAGATCATCGCCAGCCGGCGGCCGCGGATGGCGCGCATCGGGGCTCCGTCCGGGTCAAGTGCGGCGAGGTCGACCGGCGGCGTCTTGCGGTCGTCGAGGACGATCGAGCCGGCGGTGATGCGCATCGGCGACGGTGTGATGTTGAGCAGTGCTCGCGCCGTCATCGATTTGCCGCAGCCGCTTTCGCCGACGAGGCCGGTGGTGGCGGCGCGGGGGAGGTCGAGGTCGATGCCGCGCAGGGGCCGCAGCATGCCATGGCGGCTGCGCGCCGCGACTTCGAGCCCGCGGATGGAAATGATCGGGCCGTCGGTCACTTAAAACTCTCCCGCGAGAACGGGTCGGCCGCATCGCGGAGGCCATCGCCGAGGAAGTTGAAGGCGAGCACGGTGACGATCACCAGCGCGCCGGGCAGCAGCAGCCAGGGGGCGGTGGCCAGCGTGTTGACGTTCTGCGCATCCTGCAGCAGCACGCCCCAACTCAGCGCCGGTGGGGTGAGGCCGATGCCGAGAAAACTCAGCGCCGTTTCGGCCAGGATCATCGAGGGGATCGACAGCGTCACCGAGGCGATGATGTGGCTCATGAAACTGGGTAGCAGGTGCTTGCCGATAATGCGGGCCTCACTGGCGCCGGCGAGCCGCGCCGCCATGACGAAATCCTCTTCGCGCAGCGACAGGAAGCGGCCGCGCACCACCCGCGCCAGGTCGGTCCAGCCGACCAGCGACAGGATCACGGTGATACCGAAATAGACTTGGATGGTGGTCCAGTCATGCGGCAGCGCCGCCGCCAGCGCCATCCACAGGGGGATCGAGGGGAAGCACTGGATGATCTCGATCAGCCGCTGCACCGCGAGATCGACCCAGCCACCGAAATAGCCGGAGATGCCGCCGAGGATGACGCCCAGCACCAGGCTGATGGCGACGCCGACGAGGCCGATCGACAGCGAGATGCGCGAGCCATAGACCATGCGCGAGAACACGTCGCGCCCGAGGCTATCGGTGCCCATCAGGAAGAAGGCGCCGCCCTTGTCGACGCCGAACAGGTGCATGTCGGTAGGGAACAGGCCGAACCAGCTGTGCCGGTCGCCGGCAATGAACAGCTGCACCGGATATCGCTTGGACGTGTCGATGGCGTAGACGCGCTTGAAAGTCTTGCGGTCGAGCTGTTGCGACACGCCGAAGGCGACCGGCGGCCAGACGAACTCGCCATCGACCATCACGGTCGGCCAGCTCGGTGGCGAGAACGGCAGGCCGGTGCGGCTTTCGGGGTCGAAGGGCGCGATCCAGTTGGCAAAGATCGCCGTCAGGTACAGCGCTGCGATCACCCAGATGCTCGCGACCGCCAGCCGGTGGGCGCGGAACTTGTACCACATCAGGGTGAGCGGCGATTCGACCGGCGCGCCTCGCACGCTTCCGCCGCCGATCGGCAGGGGTTTGGCCGTAACGCTCATGACAGCCGGATCCTGGGGTCGAGCCAGGCGAGGAGGATGTCGGAGATCAACACGCCAATCACCGTCAGCACCGCCAGCATCAGCACGAACGCACCGGCAAGATAGGTGTCCTGGCTGAGCAGCGCTGCATAGAGCAGCGGCCCGGTGGTCGGCAGGTTAAGGACGATCGAGACGATCACCTCGCCCGAGATCATCCCTGGCAGGATGAAGCCCATCGAGGAAACGAACGGGTTGAGCGCGATGCGCACCGGGTATTTCAGGATCAGCAGCATCGGGTGCAGGCCCTTCGACCGCGCCGTCTCGACATAGGGCTTTCTCAGTTCATCGAGCACGTTGGCGCGGGTGATGCGGATCAGGCCCGCCGTGCCGGCGGTGCCGACGATCACCACCGGGATCCAGAGGTGACTCAAGAGGTCGATGAACTTGTCCAGGCTCCATGGCGCGTTGAGGTATTGCGGCGAGAACAGCCCGCCGATCGACAGGCCGAAATAGCGGTTCGAGATGTAGAGGAAGGTCAGCGCCAGCATGAAATTGGGAATGCCGAGGCCGAGAAAGCCGAGGATGGTGAAGAAGTAGTCGCCCAGCGAATACTGCTTCACCGCCGAGAAGATGCCGATCGGCAGCGCCACGCTCCAGGCGAACAGTAGCGAGCAGGTGGCAACGAGGAAGGTGGTGGGCAGCCGCTCGATGATCAGCTGGCTGACCGGCAGGCGCCACTCGAACGAGTAGCCGAAATTGCCGTCGAAGACGATATTGCCGAGCCACTTGAAGTACTGCACCCAGATCGGGTCATTGAGGCCGTAGCGCAGGCGCAGCGCGTCGATCGTCGCCTGGTCGACAGTGGTGCCGAGTGCTTCGAGACGCGCGATATAGGAGCTCAGATAGTCGCCGGGCGGCAACTGGATGATGATGAACGAGATGATCGAGATCACGATCAGCGTCGGCACCATCCAGACGAGCCGTCTCAGTACGAAACCCCACATCGCATCGCCCCGGCAGAAAATCGGGGGGCAACTGCCCCCCTTCTAGTTGGCAGGAAAGACTACTGAGCGAGATAGAACTGCTCGGGATGATAGCGCGCCATGTAGCCCCAGTCCCATGAGGCCATGCCCTGTTCCGGGATATTGCGCATGGCGTTGGAGACGATCAGCGGCTGCGGGAACGCTCCGACCGTGCCGATGGTCCAGGCGCCGTCGGCATTGGCCTTCACCACGGCCTTGCAGCCTTCGACCAGCGCCTCGGGCGTGCCGGTAGCCTTGGCCTTTTCCCAGGCCGCCATGGCATCCTTCATGTCCTGCGGAGGCTCTTCGCCCTTTTCGCCATGGGTTTCGAACCAGGTGGCCCACAGGGTGGCGAAGGCGCCGTGCCGCTGCGTTCTCGGGATGATCTTCGGGCCGGTCACCCAGAGCGGGTCGGTGGCGCTGTCGGCGTGCCACAGCCCCATATCGTGCTGGTTGGAGGTGGTGAACTCGAAATAGAGGCTGCGCTCCACCTCGCGCACGTCGAAGTTGAGGCCGATATTGCGGAAATAGGTCTGGGTCAGCTCGACGATCTTGCGCTTGGCATCGCCGCCTTCGCCGGGCCAGTAGGTGAGGGTGAACTTGAACGGCTTGCCGTTGGGCAGGGTGCGCCAGTCGCCATCCAGCTTCATGCCGATCTCGTCGAGCAGCGCCTTGGCGCCATCGGGATCGAACTGGGTGTTGGTCTTCGAAACCGCTTCATCCCAGCAGCGTCCGCCGATCGGCAGGATCGAGTTCTGCATGGGCGTGCCGAGCCCGAAGAACACCAGCTCGTTGATCTCGTCACGGTTGATGGCGATCTCGAGCGCCTTGCGGAACCGGATGTCCTGGAACAGGGCGCGCTTGTCCGGATCGGCGACGGTCTGGTTCAGCATCATGTTGGCGATGTTGGTGAAGCCGGCGCTGTACTCGAGCACGCGGTAGCCGCCCTTTTCGGCATTGTCGATGAACACCGGCATCTGCGTGATGGTGGTGTTCTCGAGCGCCAGGTCGGCTTCGCCCGATGAGGCTTTGAGCGTGTAGACCTCGGGGTTCTGCACCAGGTCGACATCGACCTTGTCGATATAGGGCAGCTGGTTACCTTCGGTGTCGACCTTGAAATAGAAGGGGTTGCGCTCGAGGATCAGGTGGCTGCCATTGGTGGAGGCCGGCTTGAAGGCGCGGATCACCGGGCTGTCGAAATTGGCGACGCCGAACACGTCGTCGCTCAGCGCCTTCTGCGCGAACAGCTCGGCCCAGGTGGCGTAGCCGGCAGCCTTGGCCATCTCGGCGAGTTTGGCCGGATCGGCATATTTGGGGTGGAACGGTTTCAGGAAATGCGCCGGCAGGAAGATCTGCCCCTGATAACCGTCGCGGGCAATCAACAGCTCGATCAGCCGGTTCGGCGCCTTGAAGTCGAGCTTGAAGGTCTGCTCGTCGACCACCGTCACCGTCATCGGCTCGCCGGCCGACATCCAGTCGCCCGGCATGGTCGGGGTCAGCTCGGCATTGTTGATGACGTCATCCCACCAGAAGGCAATATCGGCGGTGGTGAAGGGCTCGCCATCGGACCATTTGAGGCCCTTGCGGAGCGTCATCGTGAGGGTCTTGTCGTCGTTCGACCATTCCCAGGATTGCGCCAGGTTCGGCTCGATCGTCGCGCCGTCTTCGGCGTTGAGCCGGGTCAGCGACTCGATGCCCACCACTGAGGTGGCGTCGCCGAACTCTTCGGTCGATGAGCGCATGGCGCGCGCCGTGCCGCCATAGCTGCCGACCTCGGAGACCGGCGTGACCACCAGCGGCTCGGGCGGCAGGCGCTGCTCGATCGGTGGCAGGCTGCCATCGGCAACGGCCGCGTCGAGCATGGGAGACTGTTGGAATGCGGCCGCCCCGAAGGCCGTGGTCGAAAGCAACAAAGTCGCGAGGGTGGCGGTGCCGACAAGGCGCCGGCTCCATCCCCCGATTGTGCTGAGTGTCATAACGCTTCCCCTTTCCTGACTTCTTCCGAAGTCCCCTCGGGCTGGCCATGTCCCGGAAACCTCACCGCCCCCTCGGCGGCAGGCTCCGTTCTGGCAATGGCGCGGTCCGATCTCCTCTCCGTCCTGCCCCATGGCAGGCCCGTAATCGCGTCAGGGCGCCCAGATGGTGGCGCCGATGAAGCGCTCGCCGAGCGCCTCGTTGAAGTAGTAGGCGGTGACCAGCTCACCGGCCGCGTTGGCGACGGTGCGCGGATAGCCGAGGTCGTGGTTGCCGCCGTTGCGCCGGAGATGCCGGGCGGCGCTCCAGCTCCGGCCGCCATCGGACGAGATGCGTGCATCGATGGTGTAGGGCGCATCGCGGTTGCCGTAGGTCAGGGCGATCCGGCCATCCGGCAACAGGTTCAGCGTCGCCGGGTTGCCGAGGTGGTTGGCATGCCGGTCACGGAAGGCGGTGGCAATGCTCGGGCCATCCCAGCTCTTGCCGTTGTCGGTGGAGCGGTAGATCTCGACGGCATAGTCCTGGCCGTGTCCGGCGCGGGTGGCGACGAGAATCGTCCCGTCCTTGAGGCGCAGGCTCGCCGGCATGATGCCGTGGTCGAGATCGGGCAGTTCTTCGCCGATCCAGCTGAGAAAGTTCCAGCTGATGCCACCGTCGCGCGTCTCGGCCGCGAACACCCGGCCTTCGACCCCATCGGCTTTGTTGGCGGTGAGAAAGACGATCAGGTGGCTCTTGCCCAGCACCAGGTAATCGGTGCGGGCGGCGACGCCGGCCCAGACGAATTGCGGGAAGGCAAACGGCCCCTGCCAGCTCTTCGCCCGGTCGAGCGACAGGTAGTAGAAGCTGCGGCAGCCGGGCTCCAGCCCATCGCGAGCGCACATCAGGGCGAAGTCGGGATGGCTGAAATCCACCGCTTCGGTTTGCGGCTTCGGCCCCTCCGGCCCATCGAGCAGCTCGCCGACGCGCAGGCCTGCCGCCATGTGTTCGTCAGCCGACAGGCCGCGGCCGCCCGGCGTCTTGCCGGGGAACCCGATCACCGTCCAGCTGCGGCCGCCATCGCGCGAACGGGCCTGATGGGTCAGCGCCGGGTAGTTTTCGTTGCGGGCGTGGAACTCGGCATCCCGTTCGTAATGGCAGGTGACGAAGCCGACGACCAACTCGTCGCCCCAGGCCCACATGCCGTAATTGGCAGGCCAGCCCGCGAAGCGCCCCGGTTCTGAGTAGACGGTTACCTGCTCCACGGCGCGTCCCCGAAAGAGCCAGAGGTGGGTCTCTGTTGAGGATATATTGTCAGCAATAAAATCGCTGCACAAGCCAAGCCGCGGGGCGGCTCTATCGGTTGGAACATGGTGTCGATCATCGATCTCATGGTCGCCAGCGCGTGGCGCCGATGAAGCGCTCGGTTCTGGCGTCCTCGTTGAAATAGTAGGCGGTGACCAGGGTGCCATCGGCCGCGGTGACGGTGCGCGGATAGCCGAGATCATGGCTGCCGCCGCCGCTGCGCAGCACGATGGTCGGGCCCCAGGTCTCGCCATTGTCGGATGAGACCTTGGCGTCGATGCTGTAGGGGGCGTCGCGGTTGCCGTAGGTCATCACCACGCGGCCATCGGCCAGTTGGTTCAGCGTGCCGGGGTTGCCGAGGTGGTTCTTGGCATTGTCCTTGAATGCCGCCGCCACCTGCATCGGCCCCCAGGTGCGGCCGAGGTCCCTCGAGCGGTAGGTTTCCATGGTGTAGTCGTGGCCGTGCCCGGCACGGACCACGACGAGGATGTCGCCGTTCTTCAGCATCAGGCTTGCCGGCATGATGCCGTGGTCCTTGCCCCAGAGCTCCTCGCCGATCCAGCTGAGGAATTTCCAGCTCAGCCCGCCATCCAGCGTTTCGGCCGCGAATACCCGGCCTTCCTCGCCGTCGAACTTGTTGGCAGTGAGAAAGACGATCAGGTGATCCTGGTTCACCACCACATAGTCGGTGCGGGCGGCGACGCCGGCCCAGACGAATTGCGGCCATTTGAACGGGCCCTGCCAGCTCTTCGCCCGGTCATAGGAGAAGTAGAAGAACGACTGGACGCCCGGCTCGAGCCCGGTGCGCGCCGCCATGAAGGCGAAGTCGGGATGGGTGAAGTCGATCTTCTCGGTGAGCGCGGTCGGCCCTTCCGGGCCATCCATTACTTCTTCGAGCTTAAGCCCCTTGATCATGTGCTCGTCGGCCGACAGCGCCCGGCCGCCGGGCAGCCGGCCAGGAAACGGCCCATAGCTCCAGGTCCTGCCGCCGTCGAGACTGCGCGCCATGGTGGTTGTGGTGGGTTGCGAGCGGTCGCGGGCATGGAAGCCGGAATTGGCATTGAAGGTCGACACGGTGAAGCCGACGACCAGTTCATCGCCCCAGGCCCACATGCCGTAATTGGCGGGCCAGCCGGCGAATTTCCCCGGTTCGCGAAAGATCGTCACCTGCTCCACCGACCCCTCCAGCCTGCATAATGTCGACATTATCCACGATGCGGCACCCACCCCAACCGGTCAAGCGGAAAATAGATGATTGTCAGCAATGTTGGGCGTGCGCGTCTGTCACGTTTGTCAGCGGCCATGACCATAATCCCATGCGGGTCGAGCTGATAAGCCGGAATCGACGAGCAGAATGCAACTTTCGTCGTGCATTTGTCATGGGCCTTGACAAAATAGGCGTTGGCGCTACCGTTTAGCTCAGCATTGCCTCGGGGGTGTTGAGGCAATCGCGGCCGGCGGGACGCTGGTACGCGGCGGGAGCAAGGGGCTCCACGCGCAGCAATCAGGGGAACATGTGAGATGATCAAGCTATCCAGGAGACTGTTCGTCACGTCGTCCTTGGCGACGCTCGCCGCTGCGGCGACTGGCCTCGGCCCGGCGCTCGCCGCTGCGATCGGCGAGGCGCCGATGCTGAAGGCGTTGGCCGATGCCGGCACACTCCCGCCGCTGGCTGACCGCCTGCCCAAGAACCCGATGGTGGTGACGCCGCTCAGGGAAGTGGGCAAGTACGGCGGCACCTGGCGCTCGACCATTGTTGGCGGCGGTTCGCTGTCGATGTTGTTCCGCTACCAGGCCTATGAGCCGCTGATGCGCTACAACCCGGAATGGACCGGGGTGATCCCCAACGTCGCCGAATCCGTCGTCGCCAACGACGCCGCCACCGAATTCACCTTCAAGCTGCGCGAAGGCCACAAGTGGTCCGACGGCCAGCCCTACACCACCGACGACGTGATGTTCTGGTACGAGGACGTGTTCTCCAACCCCGACATCGAGGTCACCAACCAGGACCACCTGATCGTCGGTGAGGACAAGGCGGTGTTCACCAAAGTCGACGCGCTCACCTTCACGGTCAGCTTCAAGAGCTCGAACGGCCTGTTCCTGCTGCTGCTGGCCTGGGCCGACAGCGACCAGACGACCCGCTTCCCCAAGCACTACCTCAGCCAGTTCCTGCCCAAGTACAATCCGGACGCCGATAAGCTCGCGACCGACCAGGGCCTGTCGGGCTGGGTGCAACTGTTCCAGAAGAAATCCGGCGCGGCGCTCGAGGACGACTTCTTCACCAACAGCGAAATCCCCGTCCTCCACCCATGGAAGATGAAGGTGGCGCCGGGCGAGAGCACCGAGCATGCCATTGCCGAACGCAACCCCTACTATTTCAAGGTCGATACCGCCGGCAACCAGCTGCCCTATCTCGACAGCATCGATTACGTGCTGGTCGCCGACGCCCAGGTGCTGCTGCTCAAGTGCCTGCAGGGCGAGATCGACCTGCTCGACCAGTATATCGGCACCCCGACCAACAAGTCGGTGCTGTTCGACGGCAAGGAACGTGGCGGCTACGACTTCTATACGACGCTCTCGACTCAGCCCAACGAGATGGCGATCTGCCTCAACATGACCCATCCGGACAAGGTCAAGGCAGAGCTCTATTCGAACAAGGATTTCCGCATCGGGCTGTCGCATGCCATCGACCGGCAGGCGCTGATCGACTCGGTGTTCGTCGGCATCGGCTCGGCCTCGCAGCCGGCCATCGCCGAGGGCGATCCGCTCTACAATGAGCGGTTGGCGAAGCAATTCACCGAGTTCGATCTCGCCAAGGCCAATGAATTCCTCGACAAGGCCGCGCCCAACAAGGATGCCGATGGCTATCGCCTCGACAGCTCCGGCCGCCGCATCACCATCATCGTCGAGCAGGATCAGAACCGGCTCGAAATGGTCGACATGATGCAGCTGATGATGCCGATGCTGAAGGCGGTTGGTATTGACGGCCAGCTCAAGCTGATCGACCGCTCACTGTGGGAAGTGCGCATCCGCCAGAACATGGATTACGACGCCACCACCAACCGCTTCGGCGGCGGCATCGGCCTCGCGGCCATGCTCGATCCGCGCTACTTCGTGCCCTATAGCGGCAACGCCTTCTACGCCATGGGCTGGCAGATCTGGTATAACGATAAGACCGCCGCCAATGCCGTCGAGCCGCCGGCCCAGGTGCAGGACGCGCTCAAACTCTATGACGAGATGAAGAGCACGGTCGACGATTTGAAGCGCGTCGAGGCGTTCAAGCAGATCCTCGAGATCGCCGCCGACCAGTTCTACTGCATCGGCATCAAGGTGCCCAACGACGCCTACGGCATCGTGCGCAACGACTTCCACAACGTGCCCGACAAGATGCCGAACTCCTTCGGCTATCCCACTCCGGCGCCGACCAATCCCGAGCAGTACTTCAAGGCCTGACCCGGCCTGACCGGGGAGCCCCCCAGGGCTTCCCGGCGCTTTTTTCTCCGGCGCATTAGAGCCTTTCACCGATGACCTGAACCACCCCCGATGTCATCCCTGCGAAAGCAGGGATCCAACCCTCCACCGGCGCCGGCTGCGAGATGGGTCCCAGCTTTCGCTGGGATGACAGCCGGTGGGTAGGTCCAGACCGAGCCTAACCGCCATGCCGATGCAGCCAATGCGAAACGATCTAGCGGTAGTAGCGATGAACAGCACAGCCGAGGCCCTGAGCGGCCTCAGGTCACCCACCTGGTATGAAGGCGCGACGCGCTGGACGCAGCTCACTTTGGTCGAGGACGACCCAGGGAGCTACGACCTCGATTTCTGGCTCGGCGTGTTCGACGAGACCCAGTCGAACGCCACCTGCCTCTCGGCCGGCGGCTATGTCGCCTACTATCCGAGCAAGATCCCGCTGCACTATGTCAGCCGTCATATCGGCGACGGCGATCCGTTTGGCGACCTGGTGGCCGGGGCGCGGCAGCGCAACATGCACGTGGTCGCCCGCGTCGATCCGCACGCTGTGCACGCCGACGTGGCGGCAGCGCATCCCGAATGGATCTCGGTGACCGCCGAAGGCGAGCTCCGCAGACACTGGTCGTTCCCCGAGGCCTATGTCACCTGCGCCTGGGGCGGCTATAACCGCGAGTTCATGAGCGAGGTAATCCGCGAGATCGCCGCCGGCTACGATATCGACGCCATCTTCGCCAATCGCTGGTCCGGTCACGGCGTCTGCTACTGCGCCCATTGCAGCAGCGATTTCCGGGCGAAGACCGGGCGCGAGCTGCCACGCCGGCGCGATCCGTTCGATCCGACCTGGCAGGCCTGGCTGGGCTGGTCGCGCGATGTGCTCACCGAACTCGTCGGACACTGGAATGGCATCGTCGCGTCCGAGCGTCCGCATGGCCGCTTCATTCCCAATATCGGCAACTCCTCGATGCTCGACTTCGCCCTCGACGAGGTGAAACGCTATTGCCCTATCCTGTTCGTCGACCACCAGGGGCGCACCGGCGTGGTGCCGATCTGGTCGGCCGGGCGCGACGGCAAGCGCATGCGCGGCGTGATGGGCGACAAGCCGATCGGACTCGTCACCTCCACTTCGGTCGAGGAGAAGTGGCGCTGGAAGGATTCGGTGCAGTCGCCCGAGGAAATCCGCATGTGGATGATCGACGGCATGGCGCATGGGCTGAGGCCCTGGTTCACCAAGTTCAACGCCAAGGTGCACGACAACCGCTGGCTGCCACCGATCGTCGAAACCTACCGCCTCCATGCCGAGCTCGAGCCGGTGCTGTCAAAGCTGGCGCCGACTGCCGAAATCGCCCTGCTCGACCCCAGCACCACGCTGCGCACCTGGCACTCGGACGACCGCGACAATGCCGAGGGGCACGAGCTCGGCTTCTACCACGCGCTGGTCGAAGCCCGGATGCCGTTCGACCTGCTCTCCGACCTGGTGATGACCGATGCGGCGCTCGACCGCTACCGGCTGATCGCCGTCGCCAACGCGGCGTTCCTCTCCGAGGCGCAGTGCGACATGCTCACCCGCTATGTCGAACGCGGCGGTGCGCTGGTCACCAGCTTCGAGACTTCGCTCTATGACGAGCACGGGGTGCAGCGGCCGGATTTCGGACTCTCCCGCCTGTTCGGCGCCAGCGTTGCCGGGCCGACCGAAGGGCCGGTCAAGAACACCTACATCGCGCTCGACGGTGCCGATCACCCGATCCTCCGCGGCTTCGACGGCGCCTCGCGCATCATGGGCGGCACCCGCCGCATTCCCCTCGATGTTCACGGCGTCTCCGAAGTGCCGTTCCGTTTCGTGCCGCATTTCCCCGACCTGCCGATGGAGGAAATTTACGCGCGGGAGCCGGCCCTTGAACCTGCGGTGCTGGCCCGACAGGTCGGCAAGGGCCGGGTGGTCTACTTCCCCTGGAACATCGGCGAGATCTTCTGGGAAGTGACCAATGCCGATCATTCGCGGCTGCTCGACAACGCCTTCCGCTGGGCGCTGGGTACCCCGGCGCGCGTGCAGTCGGCTGGCCCCGGCCTCGTCGACATTGCCACCCGCGACGGCGCGGGCCAGATTTCGGTGCACCTCGTGAACCTCACCAACCCGATGATGATGAAGGGCCCGATCCGCGAAACCATTCCGCTGCGTGGCCAGTCGGTATCCGTCGCTTTGCCGTCTGGCGCTACGACGGCGACGGCGCGGCTGCTGGTTTCGGGGCAGGTGCCGGCCACCAGCCTCCAGGGTGGCAGGCTGCATGTCGATCTGCCCGAGATCCACACCAACGAGGTGGTGCTCGTCGAGTTCGGGCCCTGACGGCATGCTGCTCTATATCCTCAAGCGCCTGCTCTACATGGTCCCGACGCTGTTCGGCATGTCGCTGGTATCGTTCCTGATCATCCAGCTGCCTCCGGGTGATTTCCTGACCTCGCTGACCTCGGCGATCGCCGATTCCGGGCAGTCGCTCGACCAGGCCTCGATCGACCGGCTGACCGCGCTCTACGGGCTCGATCAGCCGTTCTACGTGCAGTACTGGAACTGGATCTCCAACATCATCTTCCGCGGCGATTTCGGCTGGTCGTTCGACTGGGGCCAGCCGGTGAGCCGGCTGCTCTGGGATCGCATGGGGGTGACGATTTTCGTCTCGGCCCTGAGCCTGGTGTTGATCTGGGCGCTGGCCATTCCGATCGGCATCTACTCGGCGGTGCGCCGCTACTCGATCGGCGACTATGTCTTCACCTTCCTCGGCTTTGTCGGGCTCGCCGTGCCGACCTTCATTCTGGCGCTGGGGCTGATGTACATCAGCTTCACCTGGTTCGGCCTCAATGTCGGCGGGCTGTTCTCGCCCGAATACGAGCAGGCGCCCTGGAGCCTCGCCAAGTTCATCGACCTGCTGCAGCATTTGTGGATCCCGGTGGTGGTGATCGCCATCTCGTCGACTGCGGCGCTGATCCGGGTGATGCGCGCCAATCTCTCCGATGAACTCAGTAAGCCCTATGTCGTCACCGCCCGCGCCAAGGGCCTCTCCGAGTTCACCCTGATCATGCGCTACCCGGTGCGCCTCGCGCTCAATCCGTTCGTCTCGACCATCGGCTGGGTGCTGCCCTCGCTGATCTCGGGCGTCACCATCACGGCGATCGTCCTCAACCTGCCGATGGCCGGCCCGCTGCTGCTGCGCGCCCTGGTCAGCCAGGACATGTATCTCGCCGGCGCCTTCATCCTGATCATGAGCGTGTTGACGCTGATCGGCATGCTGCTCTCCGACATCCTCCTCGCCGTGCTCGATCCGCGCGTCAGGTACCAGCGATGAGCGGCGTGATGTCAGAAGAAGATTTGGCCCTGCCGCCGCCGATCATCGCGCGGGCGGGCAACTCGGCCGCGACCGCCAGTCAGTGGCGGCTGATGGCCTGGCGCTTCAGCCGCCACAAGCTGGCGGTGGTATCGCTGGTCATTGTGGTGCTGCTCTATCTCACCGGCATCTTCGCCGAGTTCCTCGCGCCCTACAGCCCTGAGACCACCCGGCCGCAATATACCTACGCGCCACCGCAGGGCATCAATCTGTTCGCGCCCTCAGCCGATGGTGGCTGGGCCTTCAACTTCCACGCTTCAGGCTATGACATCACCGTCGATACCGAAGCGATGCGCCGGAGCTTTACCGCCAACCCCGACAAAATCATTCCGCTCGGCCTGTTCGTCGAGGGCCAGCCCTATCGGCTGTTCGGGCTGATCGACGCCAACATCCACTTGATCGGCGCCACCGACCCCAAGGAGGTAGTGTACCTCTTCGGCAGCGACCGGCTGGGCCGCGATGTGCTGAGCCGGCTGATCCACGGCACCCGCATCTCGATGTCGATCGGGCTGGTCGGGGTGGTGATCTCGCTTGTCCTCGGCGTCTTTTTCGGCGGCATTTCCGGCTATTACGGAGGCTGGCTCGACAGCGTCATCCAACGGCTGATCGAGGTGATCAGCGCCATGCCCACCATCCCCTTGTGGATGGGGCTGGCGGCGGCGATCCCGCTGACCTGGGGGCCGATCGAGGTCTATTTCACCGTCACCGCCATCGTCTCGCTGCTCGGCTGGACCTCCCTGGCGCGCGAAGTGCGTGGTCGCTTCTTCTCGCTGCGCAACGAGGATTTCGTCACTGCGGCGCGGCTCGACGGGGCAGGCGAGATGCGGATCATCTTCCGCCAGATGCTGCCCTCGATGACCAGCCACATCCTCGCCATGGTGACGCTGGCGGTGCCGGCAATGATCATTGCCGAGACCTCGCTGTCCTTCCTCGGCGTCGGGCTGAAGCCGCCGGTGGTAAGCTGGGGCGTGCTGCTGCAGGACGCGCAGAACCTCCGCGCCATCACCAGCGCCCCGTGGCTGCTGTTCTGGCCGGCTTTGTTCGTGATGATCGCAGTGCTCAGTTTCAACTTCCTCGGCGATGGGCTTCGAGACGCGGCGGATCCCTATGACAGCTGAACCCGACATCGTCCTTTCGGTCCGAGATCTGACCGTCGACTTCACCCAGCGTCAGGGCAGCTTCCGCGCCGTCGACGGCGTCAGCTTCGATTTGCGCGCCGGCCGCACGCTGGGCATCGTCGGCGAAAGCGGCTCGGGCAAATCCGTCACCGCGCGCGCCCTGATGCAACTGGTCGATCCGCCCGGGCGGATCACCAGCGGTTCGATCCGGCTGGGCGAGATCGACATCGCGCAACTGCCGCGGCGCGGCGAAGCCATTCGCGCCATTCGCGGCGCCGATATCTCGATGATTTTCCAGGAGCCGATGAGCTCGCTGTCGCCGGTGCATACCATCGGCGCGCAGGTGATGGAGGTGCTCGAGCTGCATTTAAAGCTCGACCGCAAGGCGGCGCGGGCCCGCACTATCGAGCTGCTCGGGCAGGTGGAAATTCCCAACCCCGAACAGGCGATCGATCGCTACGCCTACGAGTTCTCGGGCGGCATGCGGCAGCGGGCGATGATCGCCATGGCGCTGGCCTGTAACCCGCGTGTGCTGATCGCCGACGAGCCGACCACGGCGCTCGATGTGACTACCCAGGCCGAAGTACTCGACCTGATCGGCCGCATCCAGCGCGAACGCGGCATGGCGATGCTCCTCATCACCCACGACATGGGCGTGGTGGCCGAGACGGTCGATGACGTGGCGGTGATGTATCGCGGGCAGGTGGTCGAGGCCGGGCCGGTGGACCAGGTCTTCCACGGCGCCACCCATCCCTATACGCAGCGACTGCTCGCCGCGACGCTGAAGCTCGAGCAGCCGGCAGCGCGCCCGGCGCTATCGGTCGTATCGTCGCCGATCCTCTCGCTGCGCAACCTGGGCAAGACCTATCAGCTCGGCATCGGCGCCTTCGGCGGCAAGGCCAAGGGCACGCTGCGCGCCGTTGACGCCGTCAGCCTCGAACTCGCGGCGGGCGAAACGCTGGGGATCGTGGGGGAAAGCGGCTCGGGCAAGACCACCCTGGGGCGGCTGATCCTCCGCACCGTGGAGCCGACCGATGGCGAGGTGGTTTACTCGCCGCCCGGCGCGGCGCCGGTTGTGGTGCGGACGCTCGATAAGGCGGGGCTGCGCAACCTCTACAGCGAGATCCGCTTCATCTTCCAGGATCCGTTCGCCTCGCTGAACCCGCGCATGACCGTGCGCCAGATCGTCGGCGAGCCGTTGCTGATCAACCGGCGCGGTTCGGCCGCTGAGATCAACGCCCGGGTCAGCCAGCTGCTCGAGCTGGTCGGGCTCGATGCCGAGATGATGGATCGCTACCCGCACGCCTTTTCCGGCGGCCAGCGCCAGCGCATCGGTATCGCCCGGGCGCTGGCGCTCGACCCCAAGGTACTGATCGCCGACGAGCCGACCTCGGCGCTCGACGTGTCGATCCGCAGCCAGATCCTCGACCTGCTGATCGAACTCAGGCAGCGGCTGGGGCTGAGCTTCATCTTCATCAGCCACGACATCGGCGTGATCCGCTATTTCTGCGACCGGGTCGCGGTGATGCGGCGCGGCCGGGTGGTCGAGGTCGGCGACGCGCAGACCATCTGTACGTCGCCCAGCCATCCGTATACGCAGGCACTGATCTCTGCCGTGCCCTATCCCGATCCGCGCCGCCCGCGCATGCAGCAGCGCGCCCGCTACACCGAAACTTCCTTGGGCGTCGCTACGCTTCGTTGAATGCCCAAGGTATTGATTTTGTCGCGCTTTCGAACCGGAAAAGTCTGCAACTTTTCCTGAAAGCGCTCTAGAGAAAGAGGAACAAAATGGTCAAGGCAGCTTTCCTGGGGCTCGGCGTCATGGGCTACCCGATGGCCCGGCATCTGAAGGCCAAAGGGCACGAGGTCACCGTCTACAACCGCACCACGGCAAAGGCCGAAAAGTGGGTGTCGGAGCAGGGCGGCCGGCTGGCGAAGACGCCGGCAGAAGCGGCGGCAGGGCAGGACATCGTCTTCGCCTGTGTCGGCAATGACGATGATCTGCGTCAGGTGACACTGGGTGCCGAGGGCGCCTTCAAGGCGATGGCAAACGGTGCGGTGTTCGTCGACCACACCACCGCATCGGCCGGCATTGCGCGCGAACTCCATTCCGCGGCCTCCGCCGCGGGCTTCGGCTTCCTCGATGCGCCGGTCTCGGGCGGGCAGGCCGGCGCCGAGAATGGCCAGTTGACCGTGATGGTCGGCGGCGACCAGGCGACCTTCGAGATCGCCCAGCCGGTGATCATGAGCTTTGCCAAGGCGGCGCGGCTCCTTGGTGCGCCCGGCGCCGGCCAGCTCGCCAAGATGATGAACCAGATCTGCATCGCCGGGGTGGTGCAGGGGCTGGCCGAGGCCATCCATTTCGGCAAGCAGTCGGGCATGGATATCGAGGCGGTGATCGACGTCATTTCGAAGGGCGCCGCCCAATCCTGGCAGATGGAAAACCGCTACAAAACCATGAATGCCGGCAAGTTCGACTTCGGCTTCGCCGTCGACTGGATGCGCAAGGATCTGGGCATCGTGCTCGAGGAAGGGCGCGCCAATGGCGCCAAGCTTCCGCTCACCGCGCTGGTCGATCAGTTCTATGCCGAAGTGCAGGCCATGGGTGGCAAGCGCTGGGACACCTCGAGCCTCCTCGCGCGGTTGGAGCGCTGACCGGTATCGTGAGCGCGGAGAGCGACCAGGCTCCGGTTCGTCCCGCGCAGCTGCCGCCGGTGGCGCGGCAGCTGTCGGTTCGCGCCATCATGGAAACCATCCTGCTCAATGGCCCGACCTCGCGGGCCATGCTGGCGAAACATACCGGCCTGTCGCGCCAGACCACCACGCAGGTGGTGCTGGAGCTCGAGCGCGACGGCTGGCTCGAAGTCTCGGGCAAGATGCAGGGCAAGCTCGGCCGCAGCGCCCCGACCTACGAGCTCACCGCCGGGTCGGCCTATGTGCTGGGCATCCGGCTCGAGGGTGAGATCGCGCAGATCGCGCTGGCCAATATCCGCGGCGAGGTGGTGGGCGAGATCGCCGCCGCCACCGACCCGCGTGGTGGCACCAATGTGGTGCGCCAGATCGGCGTGCTCTATCGCGAACTGACCGACACGCTCGGGGTGCCGCGCGATCGGGTGAAGCTGGTGGTGGTCGGCAGCCCCGGCGTGGTCGACCCGGTCACCGGCCATATCGACATCGCCCCCTCCATTCCGCACCTCGGCGACATCAACGTGGTCGACGAGCTGCGCTCCGAGATCGGCGTGCCCCTGACCATCGAGAACGGCGTCAAGCTCTCGGCGCTGGGCGAGCTGTGGCAGGGCGTCGCCCGCGGGGCGCGCAACTTCGCCTATTTCGGTGTCGGGCGCGGCGTCGGCATGGGCATCGTCGCCGATGGCAAGCTGCTGCGCGGCGGGCGCGGGGCGGCCGGCGAAATCGCCTACCTGCCGCTCGGCGGCAACCCGTTCGATCCCTCCGGCTTCGCCTCGGGCACCTTCGAGACGGCGGCCAATGTCGATGCGCTGCAGCGGCGCTACGAGGGCTATGGCGGTGCCGCCGGCTTCTCGGTGACCGAGATCCTCGCCGCCTATGGCCAGGGCGAGGCGGCCGCCGTCGCCGCCATCGACGAGACCGCCCGCTTGTTGGCGTTGGCGATCGGCGCGGTGCATGCGGTGATCGATGTCGACCTGATCGTCTTCGGCGGCAGCATCGGGCTCAGGCCCGAGATCGTCGAACGGGTGCGCGGCCTGCTGCCGCGGCTGATGCGCGAGCCTCCGAAAGTCGAGGCCAGCGCGCTGGCCGACCGCGCCACCTTGGTGGGCGCCCTCGGTGAGGCGCTGCATCGCTTGCATGCCGAACTATTCGGCGTCGAAGCCGTCCGCCGCGAACTGACGCTGTCCGACCTCGGCAAGGGCCGCACACCGCGCTAGCGGGGACAAGCCGGAGTGCATTGCAGCGCGGACGCGTGCTACCGCTTGGCCACCACTTGCATGTGCCAGGGACGCCGTCGAAATGCCGAGCTCTGTTTTGTCCCCCGACGAACTGGGGCCGACCATCTGCGTCGGTGAGATCCTCGTCGAGATCGTCGCAACCACCACCGGCGAGGGGTTCCGTTCGCCGCAGCCGCTGGTCGGGCCGTATCCGAGCGGCGCGCCGGCGATCTTCATCGATCAGTGCAGCCGCCTCGGCGGCAGCGCCGCGATGATCGGCGCGGTCGGCGATGACGACTTTGGCCGGGTCAATCTCGATCGGCTGCGCGCCGATGGCGTCGATGTGTCGGCCGTGGCCATCGATCGTCAGTTCCCGACCGGCAGCGCCTTTGTGCGCTACCGCGCCAGCGGCGCCAGGGATTTCGTCTACAACATCGCCACTTCCGCTGCGTCGCGGTTCGGCTGGGACGACAAGGTCGAGGCGCTGGTCCGTCGTGCCGGCCACCTGCATGTCATGGGCACGGCGCTGTCGATGCCGAGCGCTCGCGAGGTCATTGCGCACGCCGTCGAGATCATCAAGGCGCGCGGCGGCACGCTGTCGGTCGATCCCAATCTGCGCAAGGAGTTGCAGCTGAGCGCGCCGATCGAGCGGCAATTCGCCGAGCTGGTGGCCAAAGCCGATCTCCTCCTCCCCAGCGCTGACGAGCTCGAGCGCGCCGCCGGAGTGGACGGGGAAGCGGCAGCGCTCCGGCGCCTGTTCGAGCTTGGCGTCGGCGAGATCGTGCTGAAGCGCGGGGCGGCCGGCGCCAGCTGGTTCGGCCGCGACGGATCCCGCATCGATGCCGCGGCATTCGCCGTGACCGAACTCGACGCCACCGGCGCCGGCGATTGCTTCGGTGGCGCCTATGTCGCCGGCCGCCGTCTCGGGATGGGGCCCGAACAGGCCCTCACCTATGCCTCCGCGGCTGGGGCGCGCAACGTTACGGTTCGGGGGCCGATGGAAGGCGCCGGGACGCGGTCCGAACTCGACACGTTCATCGCCGCTACGCCAAGACACGTGTGATTGCCGCTTGCATAGGTCCTGCCTTCTTGCCTAAGCAGGTCTCCCGGTTGGGGAAAGCGTCGTGGTCACGATCAAGGAAATCGCCAAGGCAGTGGGCGTCTCGTCCGCGACGGTGTCGCGGGTGCTCAACTTCGACCAGACGCTTTCGGTGACGCCCAAGACCCGGCAGGCGATCATCGAAACCGCCGAGGCGCTGAAGTATGAGACGCCGCGGGCGCGCAACCGCGCCTATCAGCAGGGGCTCGGCAAGGTGGCCCTGGTGCACTACCTGCGCCCCGACCAGGAATTCGTCGATCCCTACTATGTCGGGTTGCGGCTCGGCATCGAGAGCCGCTGCCAGGCGCTGAAGATCGAGACCATCAAGGTCTACCACACCGACAGCCTGCCCGAGGCCTCGCTGCTGCGCGGTGCCTCGGGGATCATCGCCATCGGGCGGCACGACGAGAACGAGATCGCCTGGCTCAAGCGGCACAACCGCAATCTGGTGTTCGCCGATTTCGCTCCGCCGACCGACGAGATCGATTCGGTCGAGGCGGACCTGATGCTGGCGACGCGCAAGCTCCTGCAGTCGCTGCGTGAGGCCGGCTACCGGCGGATCGCCTTTGCCGGCTGGGTCGATGTCTATGACGGGGTGGCGCCGACTCGGGTCGAACGGCGCTGCCGCGCCTATATCGAGTGGGCCAGGGAAGCCGGGGTGTTCGACGAGCGCATCTGTCTCACCGACGGCAAGACCGAAGACAGCGGCTACAAGCTGACCCGCCAGATCCTGTCGCAGCCCGACCGGCCCGACGCGCTGATCACCGCCAATGACAACATGGCCGTCGGCGCCTACCGCGCCATCCATGAAATGGGTCTCAGCATCCCCGACGACATCGCCGTGGCGAGCTTCAACGACATCTCGGTGGCGCAGTTCCTCAACCCGCCGCTCACCACCGTGCACCTTCCCGCCGAAGAGATCGGCGAGGGCGCCGTCGAGCTGCTGCTCGAGCGGATGGGCGGGCGCGAACTGCCCAAGCGGGTGACCTTGGCGACCAGCATTCGCTGGCGCGGCAGCACCCGAATCCGGGCGCCGCAGACCGCGAACTAAATATTTACTGAAAATCTTGCGCAGAGCGCATCCCCCGGCTAACACTATGCTGGCGGGAGGGAGACCTGCACGACCGCACTGAGCCGACCAAGAGCAAAAAAGCTCGGGCCCGGTTGGTTGCGAGCCACATGAAAGCCGATCCGTCGGCTGCTCATCGTGGCAGCGTCTGGAGGGACGTCGCGGCTGACGGCAGAGAGGGGGAAGATGTCAGGAACGGATACGGCCCGGGGACCTAAGTCCATTTGGCGGCAGCTGGCGGACAGCAAGGTCCTCTTGCTGATGTGCGTCCCGGCGATCATTTTCTTCATCGTCTTCAATTACATGCCGCTGCCGGGCGCGTGGATCGCCTTCACCAATTTCAACTACCGCGACGGGATTTTCGGCAGCCCGTTCGTCGGCTTCAAGAACTTCGAGTTCCTGATCAAATCCGGCCAGCTCTGGACGCTGACGCGCAACACCATCCTCTACAACCTCGCCTTCATCGTGCTCGGCAACATCCTGCAGATCGCCATTGCGATCATGCTCAACGAGGTGCGCCTGGCCTGGTTCAAGAAGCTCAGCCAGGCCGCGATGTTCCTGCCGTTCTTCATCTCGTCGGTGCTGGTCGGCGTCATCGCCTTCAACCTCCTCAACTACGACACCGGCGCGCTCAACGCGCTGATCAAGCAGACCGGCGGCGACCCGATAAAGATCTACTCGAGCGCCGGCGCCTGGCCGCTGATCATCATCATGGTGCACCTGTGGCAGTCGACCGGCTATGGCTCCATCGTCTACTTCGCCGCCATCATGGGCATCGATCGCAGCCTCTACGAGGCGGCGACGGTCGACGGCGCCTCGGCCTGGCAGCGCATCCGTTTCGTCACCCTGCCGAGCCTCAAGCCGACCTTCATCATCCTGGTGCTGTTCGCGCTGGGCGGCATCATGCACGGCAATTTTGGGCTGTTCTGGAACCTCGTCGGCAACAATGCCGCGCTGTTTCAGACCACCGACATCATCGAGACCTCGGTCTACCGGATGGTGCTGTCGCAGAACAACTTCACCACCTCCACCGCAGTCGGCCTTTACCAGTCGCTGTTCGGCTTCGCCCTCGTCATGACGGCGAACTGGATCGTGCGCAGGATCAATAAAGACTATGCACTCTTCTGACCTGGCACGCCCGTTCGACACGGAAGGCGTCGGCCTCGGGCCGGCCAAGCCCCGCGCCATCAAGCTCGACGGCAGCGACATCGTGATCCGTTCGATTTCCTACATTACCATCACGCTGTTTGCGCTGTTCTGCCTTTTGCCCTTCATCATGATGCTGTCGGCCTCGCTGTCGAGCGAGGCGGCCATCATGAAATCCGGCTTCGGCATCCTGCCCAAGGATTTTTCGCTCGCCGCCTATGAGTGGATCTTCAAGGCGCCCAAGCAGATCATCGGCTCCTATGTCGTCACCATCGTGATGACGGTGTTCGGCACGGCGATTGGCCTGTTCATCATTTCGATGACCGGCTACGCGCTGCACCGGAAGGATTTTCCGTTCCGCAACCACATCTCGTTCCTCATCTACTTCACCACGCTGTTCTCGGCCGGCCTCGCCCCGACCTTCCTGTGGGTGGCGCGCGACCTGGGGCTGCGCGGCAACTACCTCGCGGTGTTCCTGCAGCTGCTGATGACGCCGTGGCTCATCATCCTGATGAAGAACTTCATGCGCACCGTGCCCTACGAGATCATCGAATCCGGCAAGGTCGACGGCGCCGGCGATTTCCGCATCTTCGCCCAGCTCTGCCTGCCGATGATGAAGCCGGCGCTGGCGACGATCGGGCTGTTCCTGGCGCTCGGCTACTGGAACGAGTGGTACCTCAGCTCGCTCTACCTGGGCAGCACGGTCGAGTTCAAACCGCTGCAATACCACCTCTACAACATCATCAACACGGCGAACGCGCTGCGCAATTCCGTGGCCGGCTCCAATGTCAGCGTCACGGCGCTGCCGAGCAATACGCTGAAGATGGCAAGCGCCATCGTCGCGACCGGCCCGATCCTGCTGCTCTACCCGTTCGTGCAGAAATACTTCGTCAGCGGCATCACCATCGGCGCGGTGAAAGGCTAGCGGCGGCGAACAACCAACTACGCGGCCGGCGCCGATGACCGGCCGCACCCTCGAAGCCATTCGAGTTGAGGGAAATCTCGGCAGGAAAGTCGAAGAAGTCAGAAATTCAGAGGAGGAGTCTGAGATGAAGAGAAGGAACTTCGTGCGGGTCGGGGCGGCGCTGCTGGCCATCGGCATCAGCATGCCGGCGCTGACGGCAGGGGCGTTCGCCCAGGATGCGCCGACCGAGATCACCATGCTGACCATGGGCAACAAGCCCACCAACGGTCGCCTCGAGGCGATGCTCGAAAAGCTCAATGAGCTGCTGGTCGCCAAGGTCAACGCCAAGCTCGACCTGTTCTACATCGAATGGGCCGACTGGCAGACCCAGTACAACGTGCAGCTGCTGTCGGGCGACGACAATGTCGATCTCGTCGCCACGGCCACCGACTGGCTCTACGCCTGGGAGAACGCCGAGAAGGGCGCCTTCCTGCCGCTTTCGCCGGAAATGCTGCAGGCCAATGCGCCCAAGACCTGGGCGCAGGTCGAGGCCGACGGCCACTGGGATCTGACCAAGCTCGCCGACGGCAAGATCTATTTCGCCCCCGAGGATAACTACACCCAGTACACCAACCACGGCTTCTTCTACCGCGGCGACTGGGCCAAGGAGGCCGGCTTCGAGAACGGCGAGGTCACCAAGTTCGAGGATTTCACCAAGTACTTCGAGTGGGTGAAGGCCAATAAGCCCGACGCCTATCCGTGGGATGTGGCGGGCGCCAACGAGGCGGCGCTCACCGGCTACATCCAGGGTCATACCGACTTCCAGACCCTGCAGGGGATCAGCGCCGGCAACTACATCCCGTTCCACACCACGGCGGCCAACCCCTTCACCGTCACCTCCTGGTACATGGAGGGCGACGCCCTGGTCGAAGCCGCAAAGCTCGCCAAGCAGTGGAACGATATCGGTGTGTGGCGCGAAGATGCGCTGAACTACGATGGCGATACGCGTGAGGAGCTCTATGCCGGCCTCTCCGGCGTCGAGCAGCACCACACGCAGACCTTCGTCAACGACATCGTCAACAACATGAATACCAAGCAGCCCGGCTCCGACCCCAAGTTCTTCTACTGGGGCCAGGAAAACGGCAACTTCTTCAAGGACATCTTCACCCACGGCGCCATGGCCGTGAGCGCCTACTCGAAGCACCCGGAAAAGGCGCTGCAGGTCTATGACCTGATCCGCAACGACAAGGAAATCTACGACCTGTTCAATTTCGGCATCAAAGATGTCGACTACGTCATCACTGCCGATGGCAAGCTCGGCTATCCGGAGGGCTACGACTCCTCGACCATGGCGCTGGGTACCGACTACTGGTGGGGTCGCACCGATGAGTTCGAGCTGCCGCGCACCACGCAGGCTCCGAACCGGGCGGAGATCATCGCCGCGCTCGATGCGAGGGCCAAGGACTACCCGTACTCGACGCTGATCGTGAACAAGCAGAACATCGACTCGACCCTCGCGGCGATGGCCGGCGTGCTGTCGGAGTACATCCCGCAGCTGCAATACGGCAAGTTCGAGGACCCGGCCGCTGCTGTCGCCGAGATGCGCCAGAAGCTGAAGGACGTCGGCTACGAGGACGCCCGCGCTTCCATCCAGGCCGACATGGACGCCTGGAAAGCCGCCCGCGGCCTCTGATCGTCGAACTGGACCGGGCGGTGTTCGCACCGCCCGGTCGCTCCGGAGGATCCAGCATGGCAACTCTGTTCTCGCAGGACTCGGCGTTGATGCGCGGCCTGAGCCTCGTTGCCGATGTGATCGTCCTCAACCTGCTGTTCGTCGCCACCTCGATCCCGCTCTTCACCCTCGGCGCCTCGCTGACGGCGCTGAACTTCACCGCGATGCGGCTTGCAACTGGGGAGTGCAACTCGGTGAGCGCGGACTATTTCCGCTCGTTCCAGCGCAACTTCCGCCAGGCCACGCTGATCTGGCTGCTGCTGCTCGCTTTGGTCGGCGTCTTGGCCGCCTGGTATGTCGTCGTCACCAACCTGACCTTCGGACCGCTGGCCGAGCTGATCCTCCTCGCCATCTGGTATGTGCTCGCCTTCAACTTCGCCGCCGCCGCCCTGTTCGTCTTCCCCTATCTCGCCAGCTTCGACGGCCGTATCCGCGACGTGCTGCGCAACGCGCGGCTCCTCTCCTGGAAGCACCCGTTCACGGGCTTGGCCGCAATGGCGCTGATCGGCCTCTCGGTGATCGTCACCATCTTCTACCCGCAGTTCACCGGCTACGGACTGTTCTGGTTCTTCGTCGGCTTTGCCGGCATCGCCACCATCAACGGACGCCTGTTTGCCGGCGTCTTCAGCAAGTACATCGCTGCCGCTGCGTCGGCATCCACCTGATAGATAAGGGCCGACGGCTCATGCATAGCTACGATATCCGCCGGTGGGTCTTCACCCTCACGGACACGCCGGAGGCCTGGGCCAAGGGTTTTGATGATACCGCGTGGCGGCCGGTCACCGTGCCGCATGACTGGAGCATCGCAGAGGATTTCGCCGAGCACCATTCGAGCGGCACCGGGTACCTGCCCGGCGGCATCGGCTGGTATCGCGCGCACGTTTCGCTGCGTGACGTCGGCGATCTCGCCGGCAAGCACGTGCGGCTCAAGTTCGGCGGCGTCTACAAGAACGCCCGGGTCTGGGTGAACGGCTACCATGTCGGCGGCCGTCCCTCGGGCTATGCCGAGTTCTCGTTCGATCTGACCGAGATCCTCTCCTACGCCAACAGCGACGACCTGGTGATCAGCGTCAGGGTCGAGCACACCGATATCTCCGATAGCCGCTGGTACAACGGCACCGGCATCAACCGGCACGTGACGCTCGAGCTGCATGAGGCGGTGCGCGTCGCCGAATACGGCACCGTGTTCGAGACGCTGGCGGCCGACTCTGCGGAAGCGTCGGTCCGCGTCACCCAGCGGCTGGTCAACGACACCGCGGCAGCGTTGACGGTCGCGGTGCGGCACGAGTTGCGCTCGCTCTCGTCGGGCCGGACCGAAACCTTCGAAACCACGGCAGAGCTTGCCGCCGGGGCGTCGGCCGAGACCGTTGTCACGGCAACCGTCCCGCAGCCTGAGCTCTGGTCCGATACCAGCCCGAACCTCTATCGGCTCACTACCACCCTCAGCTGGGGCGCGAACCAGCGCGCCATCTACGACGAGACCGTCGGCATCCGCACCTTCCGCTTCGATGCCGAGCGGGGCTTCTTCATCAACGGTGAGCCGCGCACCCTGAAGGGCGTCTGCCTGCATGAGGATGCCGGCCCGTTCGGCACCGCGGTGCCATCAGAGGTGTGGCTGCGTCGGCTGCTCAACCTCAAGCAGCTCGGCTGCAACGGGGTGCGCATGGCGCACAACCCGCACGCCCCGGAACTCTATCGCCTCTGCGACGCGCTCGGTTTTTACGTCATCGACGAGGCCTTCGACGAGTGGGAGAACCCCAAGAACAAGTGGTGGCAGGGGCACAATGTCTACCCGCCGCGCCATCAGGGCTATGCCCAGGATTTTCATGAGTGGGGCGAACGCGACCTGATCAACATGATCGATGCGCACCGCAACCATGCCTCGATCATCGCCTGGAGCACCGGCAACGAGATCGACTATCCCAACGATCCCTATGCCAGCGCCATGTTCGAGGCGATGACCGGCAATAACGACGCCAACAAATCGGCCAAGCAACGCGCCTACGATCCGAACCGCCCCGATGCCCGGCGCCTCGCGACGATCTCGCGCCGGCTGGCTGCCATCGTGAAGGCCAAGGATCCGACCCGGCCGGTGACGGTGGGCGCCGCCTTCCCCGAGCTGTCGCGCTACACCGGCTTCCTCGAGCCGCTCGATCTCATCGGCTACAACTACAAGGAGCACCTCTACTCGGCCGATCACGGCAAGTTCCCCGGCCAGCCGATCGTCGGCAGCGAGAACGGCCATGGCTATGCCGAGTGGCGCGCCGTTACCGACAACGACTACATCTCCGGCCAGTACCTGTGGACTGGCATCGACTATCTCGGCGAGACCGACCGCTGGCCGCATCACGGCTCGCGCGCCGGGCTGCTGACCATCGCCGGTTTTATCAAGCACAGCGCCCAGTTGCGTCGCAGCTGGTGGTCGGATGAGCCGGTGGCCTATATCGCGACGCGCCAGCGCGGCGACGAAAAGAAGAACCTCTGGTCGCACCCGATAGCCCGGTCCTGGGATGACATCGCCGGTGGCGATGTGGAGGTCGTCTGCTTCTCCAACGGCGAACCGCGGCTGAGCTGCGCGGGCGTGGATGTCGCGCTGACCCGCGACGACGAGCACGGTTACTGGGTTGCCGCGGCCTTGCCATCGAACGGGCCGCTGCTGCTGGAGACACGCCGGAACGGCCTGGTGGCGCAGGATACGCTCGGCTCACGCGGCGACGCGGTGCGGATCGACGCTGTGGTGTGGCAGGCGCCCGACGAAGCCATTCGCTGGTGCGCGGCCGCTGGCCTGCTCGGCGACAGCGTCATCCAGATCGAATGCACGATGCGCGACGCGCACGGCGAGGTGGCGCGCAACGACCTGCCGGTGACGGTCGAGGTGGATGGCGGCGTTCTGCTCGGCATCGAGAGCGGCGACCTCAGCGACAACACACCATACGCAGTGCCCGAGCGGCGCAGCTTCGACGGGCGGGCCATCGTCTTCGTCCGTGCCGGCGAAAACACCTCGCTGCGCCTCAGCGCTCCCGGCCTGCCGGAGCTCCGGCTTCAACCTCCCGAGGCCGGCCTCGCCGGCGAACCTCTCCCAACACGGTGATCTGAACATGCTGATCGATCTCAAGAACAAGGTGGCCATCGTCACCGGCGCCGGCCGCGGCATCGGCAACGAAATCGCCAAGACCCTGGCTGGCGAGGGCGCCATCGTCGTCGTCACGGATATCCGCCAGGAGCTGCTCGATGCGGTCGCCGAGGAGTGGCAGCGCAATGGCTGGCGCGGCCTGCAGCTGCTCTGCGATGTGCGCAAGACCGAGGACAATCGCGCCGCTGTTGCGGCGGTGGAGCAGGCCTTCGGCCGCATCGATATCCTCGTCAACAATGCCGGCGTCGCCGGTGGTGCGCGGGTCGAGGAGCTCTCCGAGGAGACCTGGGACCTCAACCTCGACGTCAACCTCAAGGGCACCTTCCTGATGTGCCAGGCGGTCATCCCGGTGATGAAGCGCCAGCGCTCCGGCCGCATCCTCAACGCCTCGTCTTTCGCCGCCATCATCCCGTCGGTCGGCGGCGCCGCCTATGCCGCCTCGAAATCCGGCGTCGAGGGCCTGACCCGGGTGCTGGCCGGGGAGCTCGGGGCGCACGAGATCACCGTGAACTGCTATGCCCCGGGCATGATCCCGACGGCGATGAACCGCTTCGCCGACCGGACCGATGCCGAAAAGAGCCGGCTGCTCGACACCCTGACGCTCCGCCGCTGGGGCAGCCCCAAGGACGTCGCCAATCTCATCTGCTTCCTCGCCTCGGACCTGGCGTCCTACATCACCGGCACGATGATCGATGTCTCCGGCGGCAAGTTCGCCACCCAGATGCCGTGGGTCAGCCACCGCGAGCCGTAGCTCTCTGCGCTTCACGATTCAGCTGCGCGATACGGCGGCTGGGCTCAAGCCTGGCCCCACTCACCGGCTGTCATCCCAGCGAAAGCTGGGACCCAACTATCGGCTGACGCGGGCTGAGAAATGGGTCCCAGCTTTCGCTGGGATGACACCGGGGATACTTGGTCGATCAGTGAAACGAACTGCGTTTCAGGCAGTCGGCGGATCCACATAAGCGTCCTGCGGCAGCTCTTTCTGCGTCACCCAGGCCGCCCACCAACCCTTGAGATGGTCGCGCATCGCCGTCTCCGCCGCATCGGGGTCGCGGGCGGCAATGGCGTTGAAGATGTCGGTATGCTGGCGATGCGCATGCTGTTCGGTGAACGACTCCCGCTGCAGCTTCGAGCGCCGTTCTTCGACCCAGCCGGCAAAGGCATCGTGCACCGCCTCGAAGATGCGGTTGTCTGCCACTTCGAACAACGTCCGGTGAAACAGCGCGTCGGTGCGGACGAACTCGTGCCGGTCGCCGATGGCGCGGCCATTGCCGTCGAGCCGCTCGCGCAGCAGCGCCAGCTGTGCGTCGGTGATGTTTTTTGCCGCGTTGCGCGCCATTGCCTGCTCGAGGAATGAGCGGGCGGCGAACAGGTCCTTGAACGTCTCGCCGTCCTGCAGCGACAGGTGAATGACGCTGTCGAGCGATTCCAGCACGCTGAAGACATCGGGTTTGCGCACCCGCGCCCTCCGGCCGTTCTCGGTTTCGATCAGCCCCTTCTTCTCGAGGAACAGAAACGCTTCGCGCACCGAGGGCCGGCCGGTCTCGAAGGTCTCCATCAGGTCTCGTTCCGAGGGCAGGCGGTCCCCCGGCTTCAGTCGTCCATCGCGGATCGCCGCCTCGAGGCGAGCCGCCACCACCTCGTACAGCTTGGGGCGGGATATCGGCGCCAGTCCGAGACCTTGGCTGGAATCGCCTTCGTTCATTGAGTGTCCTCGCTTGGTGCCGCCAGCATAACCAAAACGGATGAGCCCACAAGACTTGATGTCATGCCATCATGCTGTTACCTGTCATGCCAGTTTGGTGAGGTGGAGAGGAGGGTGGACGGCGCTGGCGCACAGCGTTCGCCTGCCGCCGCCAGCACCGTTCACGTGGGAGGGAAAAGCAGTGAATGAGACCTTGAACCGAGCCGGCTGGACGCGCCGGCGGGTGCTGGCGAGCGCCGCAGGCGGCGTGGCCCTCGCGGCCGCCGGAGCGTTCCCGATGCCGGCCATCGCGCAGTCGAAGAAGCTGACCTATTGGGGCGGCCTGGTGCTGAGCGATACAGCCCACAAGCTGCTGATCGACGCCGTCACCGCCTGGGGCGCGGCCAACAATGTCGAGACCGAGGTCGTCTTGATCAACGTCAACGAGATCACCCAGAAGGTCTCCGCCGCGATCGCCTCTGGCACGCTCCCTGATGTCTTCGATGTCGGGCTCGAGCTCCTGACGCTGCTGTCGCGGCAGGATGTCTTCGCCAAGGTCGACGACGTCTATGAGCGGATCGGCAACGCCCATGGTGGCTGGTTCGAAGGTCCGGCCAAGGCCAGCGACATGACCGCCGTAGCCGGCGGCCGCACTGCCATTCCGTTCGGCGTCAGCGGCAACCTGCTGATGCGGCGCAAGGACCTGCTGGAGCCCGCCGGCTTCACCGAACCGCCCAAAACCTGGGATGAACTGGTGACCCAGGCTGTGGCGATCAACAAATCGCCGCTCTCAGGTCTCGGCCTCGCGCTCTCCAACGTGGGTGACGGGAACCTCCAGACCAGTGTGCTGCAGTCATTCGGCGGCCGCATCGCCGACGATGCAGGTAAGAAAGTGATGCTCGACTCCCCCGAGACCCGCCTGTGGCTCACCTGGCTGAAGGACGCCTGGGACAAGGGGTTGTTCGCGCCGGGCAGCACCGTCTGGGACGGCTCGGGCGACAACCAGGCTTACCTGTCGGGTCAGGTCGGCTTCATTGCCAATACCGGTTCGGTCGCCGTGGCGGCGCGCAAGGACGATCCCGAGCTGTTTGAGCAGACCGGCTTCTCGGCCCTGCCGGCCGGTCCGATCGGCACCATCTCGCCGGTCAGCCCGCAAAGCCGCGTCATCAACGCTAAAAGCCCGCTGGTCGAAGAGGGCAAGTCGCTGCTCGAGCACCTCGCCAACTCCGAGTTCATGAACGAGTATTTCCAGTACGCCATCTGGGGGCCGGTGCTGAAGGACCAGGAACAGCTGCCGGCTTTCGACGGCTCCAACACCATCCTCAATGGTCTGCTCGATCTGGCCAAGACCGGCACGCCACCCGCCTACCCTGATGTGTTCAACGCCGCCTATGCCGACATGTCGGCCAACTTCATCATCCCCAAGCTGGTGCAGCGCGTGGTGGTCGACGGCTGGGATTTCGACAAGGCCATCGCCGAAGGCCAAGCCTCGACCCAGGCGATTTACGACAAGTACTGATCCGGTGGGACGGGCACCACTGAACGATCCGCGCGCTTGGCTACCCCTCACCCTGGCCCTCTCCCCAAAGGGGCGAGGGGACGCACTTTGCGCCGGCAGTGCCACAACGCCCCCTCGCCCCTCCTAGGGGAGCGCGAGAGCGCCCCCGAGGGGAGAGGGTTGGGGTGAGGGGCCGCCAAGCGCACCGGACCATGACTGTTTCAACTCAACGTCCCGCCTTTCGCGGGGCGGCCGGTCAACGTCGAACCGAATTTTGGAGAAAGAGATAATGGGTATCAGAGCGGCGGTGGGGCAGTTTCACGACCTGACCGAGGAGCGGCTGCGCTTCGCCAAACAGATCGGCGTCACCGGGTTGCAGATGAACAATCCGGCGCTGCCCGGCGACGGCAAGTGGGCCGAACAGGATGTTCGCGAACTGGCCGACAAGGTCCGCGAGGCCGGGCTGACCTTCGAGGCGATCGAGAACGTGCCGTCGCAGTTCTATATGAAGGCGATGCTGGGGCTCGAGGGCCGCGACGAAGAGATCGAGAACTACCAGGCGACGATCCGCGCCGTCGCCCGCGCCGGCATCCCGGTGCTGGGGCTGCACTTCATGCCCAACTCGGTGTGGACCACCGACTATGTCGGGGTGACCCGCGGCGGCGCCACGGCGCGGAAGTTCGATATGGCCGTGGTCGAAGCCAACAGCGAGAACCTGGAACTGCTGCGCAGCTTCATGCCGACCGGGCTCGGCAGCCTCTCGGGAATGCCTTTGTTCGGCAAGGATGGCCCCTTCGTTTCCGAAGCGCAGATGTGGAGTAACTACAGCTACTTCATGAGCGCGGTGCTGCCGGTGGCGGAGGAAGAGGGCTTGCGGCTGGCGCTCCACCCCGACGATCCGCCAGTGCCGATGTTGGGCGGCGTGGCGCGGCTGTTCTACAAGCCCGACAACTTCAAAAAGGCCTATGAGCTGTTCGGCCAGTCGCCGAGCTGGGCGCTCGATCTCTGCCTCGGCTGCTGCTCGGAAATGATCGGCGGCAAGCAGAACGTCACCGAGATGATCGAGTTCTTCGCCCCCAAAGGCCGCATCGCCTATATCCATTTCCGCGACGTGCAGGGCACGGTGCCGAACTTCACCGAGTGCTTCATCGGCGATGGCAATTACGATCCGGCCGAAGTGATCGCGCTGCTCGCCGAGAACGGCTTCGACGGCTTCCTGCTCGATGACCACGTGCCCAAGATGGATGGCGACAGCGACTGGAACCATCGCGGCCGCGCCCATGCCATCGGTTACATGCAGGGCCTGATCCGCATGCTCGAGTTCAGCCGCAGGTAGACGCCGCGCTGATCACCCGCAGGAAGCGACGCCGGTTGCAGCCTCTCGTTTTGCCCGTTACCTCAGCAGGCACGCCTCAGGAGGAGCAGCGTCGTGGCCGGCCCCCTTATCTTGTTCCGAACCCCGTATTTTCGCGGCCCGGTGCCGCTGGCAGGCGTGCCCGACGCGCTGCGGGATCACTTCACCGCCGATCAGGCGCGGCTCCGGGAAGCCGATGCCGTGGTGTTCCACATCCCGGACTGGCGCCCCACGCAACTGCACGATACGCCGAAATATCCCGGCCAGCTCTGGGTGCTCTGGTCGATGGAAAGCTCGGTGAACTATCCGCGCATGGGGGATCCGGCTTTTCTTCGCCATTTCGACCTGTTCGTCACTTACGAGCGGAGCGCCGATATCTGGTCGTCGTACCTTCCGCCGATGGCCCAGTGGCAAACCGCCCTGCAGGTGCCGCAGCCGTCCAAGCCGGAAGCGGCGCCGCTCGTGCTGTTCCAGTCGGCGCTCATTGACGGCTGCGGCCGCAACGCCTTCTCCGGCGCCCTGATGCGCCGGATTCCGGTCGACTCCTATGGCCGGGTCTATCGCAACCGCACGCTGGCCGAGGACCTGGGGCGGCAGAGCAAGCTGGACACGATCTCGCGCTATCATTTCTGCCTGTCGCTCGAGAATTCGTTGTCGCCTGACTATGTGACCGAGAAGCTGTTCGACCCGCTGCTGGTCGGCACCGTGCCGGTCTATCGCGGCGCCCCCAACGCTGCCGAGTTCGCCCCCGAGCATTCCTATATCGACGCCGAGGCCTATAGCGGACCCAAGGGCCTCGCAGACTATTTGCGCCACCTGCTGCAGAGTCCGGCCGAGTACGCCGCCTATTTTGCCTGGCGACAGCGGCCGCTGCCCGATTGGATCGAGGAGAAGCTTCGGGCCTCGGCGACCTCGTGCTGGCTTCGCCTGCTCGAGCGCGTCGACACCGCCCGTACCGGACGGCGGAGCGGGCGGCCGGCGCTGCCCTTCGGTTTTCGAGCTGCACTCTCGGCGCGGACCACGCGGCTGCTGCGCCGGCTTGGCGGCCGGCAGTCACCGCCGGTACAGTTCCAATGACGGAGCGCCCGACCGCCAACCTGCAGGAGCTGCTCGTCGCCTGTCTGCGGTTCGATGGCGCTGAGGGCGATCAGGCCCTGGCTGGCCGCATCGCGGCTGCAGGGTGGGAGCAGTTGCTCGGCCATGCCGACGAGCTGCGCCTTGCTTCGGTGCTGATCACGGCAGTCATGCGTCGCCGTCTCGCGCCACCGGTGCCGCCGCTGACCCTGCCTGACGGACGCATGACCATTACCAGGGCGCTGCAGCAACGCTGGACCGATCACCTGGCGCGTCGCGCCATCATGCGGCAGCGCCTTGACGAGATCGTCGGAGCCCTGCGGCGCGAGGCCATCGTTCCGCTGGCGCTGAAAGGCGGGCGATCGATCGTCACCGGCGCGCCGGACTGGCGGCACCTGCGCGACCTCGACCTGCTGGTCGCGCCGGCTGAGGCGCAGCGCGCTCAGCAGATCGTCCTGGCGCTCGGCTATCGTCCGGCCGGCGAGCCCCGTCCCCGGCTGATCCATCATCATCTGCACGAGCTGTACCGCGCCGACATGCCCGGCTGGATCGAAATTCACCGGCGCGGCGGCCCCTCGCGCGTCGAGCAGTTCCTTCCCTCTGCCGAGCTGCTGGCCGCAGCCATGGACGCCTCGCCGGGCAATGCGGGCGCTATGGTCCTGCCGGACCATCTGCACGTCCTGCACGGCATCATCCATCACCATGTCGGCCACCGCGCCGTGAAGCATGCCACCATCGAGCTCAAGGCGCTCTACGAGTTCGCCGCCGCGGTCATCGACATGGACGAGGGCGGGCGACGCCAACTGGTCGAGCGCGCCGCGAGGCATCCGCGCCTGCTGGCAATCCTCGAGCTCTGGACGGCGGCGGCAAGCGATTTGCTGGGCATGCCGGTGGCGGCGTCGCTGCACCTGGCGACGGATTCGATCGCCTGGTGGGCCAGCATGTGCCGGGCGACGCCGGACATACCGTCACCGGGGATCGGGCCGGAACTGCGCGCGGCCACGTCTGCCGAGCGGATGCGCCGGGCAGCCGGCGGCGACAGCGCCCTGCGCCGGTTCTACTGGCGGCTGACCATGCCGCTGACCTTCGTCAAGCGGCCGATGCTCATGCCAACGCGGCGGCACCGCCAAGCGCCATCGCCTTGACGCGATATTCCTGAACCCCCGGGGCGGCGGCGGCCGCGCGCGCAAAGGCTGCGGCTGCCTCGGCGCGGTTACCCAGGCGCAGCAGCGCGACGCCCATCAAGTCGTGGGCATAGGCGCCGAAAATCCGTCGGTCGTGCGCCAGGATGTCGTCGACGACCGCATCGGCATCTTGTGCAAGGAGCAGCCGCAGGTCGTCGATCGCCGCACCAAATGCTCCGGCATTCACGCTGGCGCGAGCTCGGAGGAACAGCAGCGACCAATTCTCGGGGTGAAACGTCAATCCCGCTGCGATCAACTCGCGCATATCTTCTCCGCGCTGCATGCGAAGGCGAGCGTGGGTGTGGATCAGCATGCTGCGCATGATGCGGCCCGGCCGGTCGGTGGGCTCACGGCGCCCCAGCCCCTGACTCGAGACCGCGATCGCCTCGTCCAACTGGTCCAGTCCGGCCAGCGTGTTGGCCAGATCCTGCCAGTAGTAGCTGCGATCGGGATGGCGCTCCACCGAGGCGCGCAACAGGGGCAGGTTGCGGCGGTACTTCGCCAGCATGTCGCCGTCATAGCCCAGATGGAAGAGCTTGGCGGTCGTGTCGATGACATGCACTCCGGCCGCACGCTGCAGCGCCGACAGGTCGGGCAGCATCGTCTCGTGCATTGCTCCCTTGAACCGGAGCCGCTTGTCGTTTCGGAACAGCCGGAACTCGCGGTAGAGCGTGCTGTTGCTGGTCACCCGGAACAACAGTCGGGCGGCATAGACATCGGGGGCATCGAGCCCGACGCGCAGGTCATCGCGCGTGGTTTCGACCAGGCGTTCGTCCGCGTCGATGTAGAGAATCCACTCCGACCCGGCCGCCTCGAGGCCGACATTGCGGGCGGCGGCGAAATCATCGTGCCAGGCATACCGAAGGATGCGTGCCCCATGCGCCCTGGCGATGTCGACCGAGGCATCCGTAGAGCCGGTATCGACGATGACGATCTCGTCGACCAACCCCTGCAAAGATTTCAAGCAGCCGTCGAGGAACGGCTGCTCGTTCTTGACGATCATGCACGCGCTGATCCTGGGATCAGCGCGCGGTGTTTGGCTCACGAACCGGTGGAGTTCGCAGCGAACGCCGGGCTCACCATCAGGCCATCGACGGCAAACGATACCACCACAGGAACGGCAAACGCCGAAGTCGTCACCAGTTTGCGCAGCGCATCGCGGCGACCCTGGTCAACAGTTTCGAGCGCCTGTTCGAGCCGCTCGCTCTCGTTCTTCTCAGACATCGCAACCCCTTGCTCTCAATCAGCTGCGAAATGTTGCTCCGCAACGTGGTTCACGTCAACTGCGATGCAATACTTGACAGGTGCCATTCAGCGGTAGCGAGGTCTCCGAGCAACAGTTGGTAGGCTGGTACCTCCACCGCCACCTGCCGCAGCCGCCCGGCAGCGGCGGCTACGCCGGTACGCGGCAGCATCACTTCGCCCATCAATCGCCCGAAAGCATCCTTGCTGACGATCGGCCGCGCCGCCGAGCGCCCACCGTGGTTCGCAACGAGGAATACCATGGCGTCAAGCCGGCCCGGGCGAATCGCCCATGGCCGTCCGCCCACCGCGGGACTGATCGAGCGGACAATCGAGCCGTCCCAGTTGTGAACAGAGGGCGCTTGCCAGACCTGATCCGGCAGCTTCGCGACCAGGTGCAGGCTCCCCTCTTTCACCCGCAGGGTTCGAGGACGCGCCACCACCTCGCTGTCCCGAATGACCAGGTGTTCGTCGCCCTCGACGTCATAGCCGGCCAGCGCCAGATGCAAAGCGAGTGTACTCTTGCCCGATCCCTTGTGCCCGACCAGCAGGACGCGGCGCCCGCCGATCATCACCGTGGCCCCATGCAGGAACGGGGCGCCCGGCTCACCTTCGACCAGATCGGCGAGGATGATCCGGTGCATGGCGCTGAGCACATGGTTCGGCGTTCCCTCGACGAGTTCGCCCGAGGGCAGGGTGGCCGCGAGAAAACCGTCGCGGAAGCGCACCGGAATATCGAGAACCTCGAGCGGCAGAGCCGGCAATTCTGGCGCCGCTTCGACGAAGCGCAACAGCGAAGCGACCTCGTCGGAGGGGGGATGCAGCCGATACTCTCGCCTCAGGGTGCGGCAGACGATGGGGCGCAAACCACCAGCCCTTCGTCGAGCAGCGAGGCGAGGCAGTCCTTGACTGCCTCGGTCGGCGCCACGTCGAGGCCGAACGCATCGGCGATGAAGGCCTCGATCTCGCCGGCCGTCTTGTTGAGGCCGCACAGTTCGAACACGATCAGCGCGGTCGGATTGAGGAAGTGCACGCGCTCGCGTTCGTTCTGGTAGACCATGGCGCCATCCGGTACGCGATTGACCTCGATGCCATCGACGGAACTGAACTTCGTATCGGGTGCGATCTCAGTCATCGCATCTGGTCTCCTTTGGCCCGCTGGTCATCTAGCTGCAATTTCCGAAAGGCGGCAAGCGAGCCGTTCGATGACGCCACCCCGCTGATACTGCGCGCGGACGATAGACCATGCGGCCTCCACGCGGGTCGCGCTGGCGCGGGCATCGGCGATAGTATCGAGCGTCGCCTCGGCGAACCCGGCGACACTGTCGGCGAGCAGCAAGTGCTTGCCGCTTTCGAACGGCAGCCCCCTGGCGCCGAGGGTGGTTGCGACCAGCGGCACCCGGTGCGCGGCGGCTTCGAGCAGTTTCACCCGCGTACCGGCGCCAGCGCGGAGCGGCGCAAGAAACACCGTGGCTCGACCATAGGCATCGGCGACGTCTTCGATATCGGGTTGAACCTCGACCCTGTCCCGCTGCCCAAGCCGGGCAACCCGGCCGGCATCGCGCCCAACGATCAGCAGACGCAGCGGACGAGCCGCATGGCGTTGGATGAGAGGCCAGATCTCCTCAACGAGCCAGTTGGCCGCATCGACGTTCGGTGCGTAGCCGAATGAGCCGAGAAACAGCAGCGTTGCGCCATCATCTCGCCGATGGGTTTCGGCCGGCACACTCACCGCGTTCTCGATGACCTCGAGCCCGGCGGTCGTCGGGTGGCGGTGCTCGATCAGAGCTGCATCGAGCCGGCTCGAGATGAACCGGGCGGCAAAGCGCGGGGCTTGCCGCCCGATGAGTGCGGCCATGGCGTCGGCCTCCGCCGCTGCCCAGGCCGAACCGACCGGATCGCCCGGCTCCAAAGTTGCGGCGATCTCACGGTGGGAGGTCCACTCGTCCTCATCGAGATCAACGGTCGCTCGTGCGGCGTCGAGCACCTGAAGCGCGTCGCCCAGATAGGAGCGCCCGAGGTGAACGAGGTCATAGCGCTGCGCTCCGACCGCGGTGCGCAGCTCCGCGAGGACCGGCGAAGACAGGTGGCTGGCGAGCGAACTGCGACCGTAACTACGGAAGGCCGAGAGGCGCGCCGCCGGAACGGCGAGGCGCGCCAGCAGGCTGAAGTGGGTATCCTGCCGCCCGGCGACCGGAATGACCGTGGCGGGGACGCCAAGCTCATCGGGCAACGCGGCCGGAGCGTCGTCCCGCCCGACCACCGGCAGGACGACGAGACGCGTCTCGAAGCTCCGGCTCAGCGCTTCGAGAAACATCCCCTGCCGCATGGCGAGGCCGTTGCCCGACCGTGCCGGCATGATCGGTGCGATGTGCAGGGCCCGCGGCCGCTCGCTCATTCCGGGATCTCGGCCCGGATATAGCCGGTTTCGAACTTCAGGGTGCGATCGACCCTGCTGAGCGGGGGCGGTGGTGTGACCCGCTCCGCCAGGTCCAGCAACCGGCTCGCGATAATCGGATCGGTCTGCAATCCGGCGAGCGTCGCGATCCGCTCCCTGACCCCGGGCAGCACCGCAGCGATGAGGCCGAGCGCATCCACCAGCTGTTGCGACACGCCGGCCGGGCCGCCGAACGCGCCGCCGGCGCGCAGCAGCTCATCGACGAGGCCCGGCGCGGGCAGGGCGACAGGCTCCGCTCCGGCAACGCCGTAAAGGCTGACGTCGACGATCGGCACCCGGTGGCGCTGCCCGCGCCAGATCCGATCGTCGCCACGTTCAAGCACATAGCCGGGCCGATCGCTGCCGGAGAGAACGAGCTTGTGGCTGCCTCCGCTATCCTCGACCCACCAGTGCCGGCGGTCGACCGCGCGGCCGGCGCCGACCTCGGCATGCTCTCCCAACCGGATGGTGAACGCCGGCTCGTCAGCGGATTCGAGCACGAACTCACCCGCGGCGATCAGCTCCTGTTCCACTTCGCGCGCCCCGAGGCTGCGGTCGGGAGCGGTGAACGCGTGCCCGCTCCAGCGCCGCTCCAGCTCGGCCATCGCCGCGAGGCAGGCGGCCTCATGCTGGAAGCCGAACAGCTTCCGCTGCTCACCGCCATATTGCCATTTCGCATTGGTCCGGTGCTGGAACAGGGCGTTGCCGGAAAAGTCCCGCTGCACCAGCATGAACTCGTCGGTATAGGGGCGATGTGACACCAGCGCATAGGGCGCGCCCAGCATCTGCCAAGCGAGGAGGTAAGTATCCTTGTCGCCATAGATAAGCCGATAGAGGTCGTCGGCCGCCTCGTTGAGCCGAACCGCCGCCCGTAGCGCTGCCCCGTGCCGCCGCCGATCGACCAGCATCTGCCCGCTTTCGAGTGACACGGCGCGTCGCGGCTCAAGCCCGAGCAGCGCCCATACGGCGTTGTCGCTCCGCAGGTCGATGATGTCTGGCCAGAACACCGCACCGGCCTCGACATATTCCGGCCAGTCGAAACAGGCCGCCGGGTCCGAAATCGGCACCTGGTCGGCATCGAGCAGCAAGGCTTCGGCAAAGCCGCTATGCAGCAAGGCAAACGATTTGAGCTGCCAGCCGTCCCGGATATTGGCCCCGGTCGCCGCAATAACCGGATTGGCGTCGACCAGCCGCACCCCGAGGGGTTCGATCAGCGCCGCCATCGCCGCAGAGACCTCGGCCTGGCCGAAATACCAGAGCTCGACCGGCAGCTCGGATTTCAGCGCGTGGCGCAGCATGTGAACCAGCACATAGGCATTGGTGAAGATCCGGGCGCCGCCCGCGACGATCACCAGGCCGCGTCCCTGCCCCTGAAGCGGGGCCGGCGACGACGCTCTGATGTCAGCGGCCAGACGGCGGATGCGCTCCGCAGCTGCTGCTTGATCGGTCATGACGTCCCCCTGCAACTGGCACGGATTACCTGTCGACGGCCGCTTGCGCCTTCTGCGTTCATTAGATTTTATCGCGCCGCAAGGGGCAATAATGTCCGCGCTGGAATCGAATGCTTCCCAAAGTTCTCATCCTCACGCCAGTCAAAGGGGCCGCCCGGCACCTGCCGCGCTACACCGAACTCGTCGAGCAGCTGGATTGGCCTAAAGACCGGCTGTCAGTCGCCTTGCTGGAAGGCGACAGCAAGGACGGCACCTTTGCCGTCGCCGAGACGCTGCTGCCACGACTGCGCCAGCGGACTCGCAGGGCCGAGCTGTTCCAGCGCGATTTCGGCTTCAACATCCCCGATGGCGTGCCGCGCTGGGCCCCCGCCTTCCAGCTGATGCGGCGCGCCGTGCTGGCGCGGGCCCGCAATCACCTGCTGTTTCGGGCCCTCGATGACGAGGATTGGGTGCTGTGGATCGATGTCGACGTGATCGACTACCCGGCTGACGTGCTGCGCCGGTTGCTGGCGACCGGGTTCGATATCGTGGTGCCCAACTGCGTGAAACGACCGGGCGGCAAGACCTTTGACGAGAACAACTGGGCAGCGGAAGGGACCGTGACGCTGTCGGACCGCCGGGGCAGCGGCGCCATGCGCCTCGATGCGGTGGGCGGCACCATGCTGCTGGTCCGGGCCGACCTGCACCGGGATGGCCTGGTGTTTCCGTCTTACCCTTATGGCGTTGCCAGTGCGCGCATCCGCAGCCGCCACCCGGTCTGGGGCAAGGGCGAGATCGAGACCGAAGGGCTTGGCGCCATGGCGGCCGATATGGGGATCCAGTGCTGGGGCCTGCCCGACCTCGAGATCATCCACGCCAATGAGTAGGCTGTTTCGGGGAGCAGCGTCTCCGGTCACGATCGACATGATCGGCCTGCCGCGCTTCCGGATGGTAACGCATGGCAGAGGCGATATCTTCGTCTCGAGGGTGATCGAGGACTGGGGCAACTGGGAAGCCAGCAATACCGCCCTGCTGCTGCAGATGCTCGGCCGGCCTGCCGACTTCATCGATATCGGCGCCAATATCGGCTGGTTCACCCTGGTTGCGGCGCACGCCCTCAGCGGACGCGGACAGGTTCACAGCTTCGAGCCCGACCCCGCCCATCTCGCAAAGCTCCGGGCCAATGTCTCCGCCAATCACCTCGAAAACGTCACCATCAATAGCTGTGCCCTTTCAGACAGAAATGGTGACGCGCGCCTCTACCTGAACGCGGTCAACCGCGGCGACAACAGCTTGCTGCCGAGCATCGAGAGGTCGGGCTCGACGCTGGTGCGGCTGCAGCGGCTCGACGACTACGACGGGCTGAGCCGCGAGCGTCCGCTGATCGTCAAGCTCGACGTACAGGGCAGCGAGATCGATGTGCTGATGGGAGCGCGGACGTTGCTGACCAGCTACCCACATGACGTGGTGCTGTTCTGCGAGGTGTCGCCGTCGGCCCTGGCGGCGGGCGGGCGTCGCACCGCCGAGCTCGCGGCGCTGCTCGATGAGTTCGACTTTGCCGCGGCCTTTGTCGATCGGGCGCGTCCCCGGATCATCCCGATGAGTTGGCAGCGACTGGTCGACCATCAGGAAGACGACAATCGGCGTCACCCGGGCGCGGATTGCGATATAGTCGCCTTCCGTCGGATCGATGGCTTGATGGCACCGATCTTCACAATGCGAGGGACATCGTGACGCGAAAGATACTGGTTCTGGGAGCTGGGGGCTTTATCGGTTCTCATCTGGTTCGCCGGCTGGCGAACGAAGGCAATGAGGTGCACGGCGCCGACCTCAAGCGGTCCGAGTTCTCGGCTTCGGCCGCCTATCGGTTCATGATCGCCGACCTCCGCGATCCGCTGGCCTGTGCCGAGGTGTTCGACCGGGGCTATGACGAGGTCTACCAGCTGGCCGCCGATATGGGGGGCGCCGGCTACATCTTCACCGGCGAGAACGACGCGCAGATCATGCGCAACTCGGCAGCGATCAACCTCAACGTCGTCGCCGCCTGCGAGCGCACGCGCGCCGGCCGGCTGTTCTATTCCTCTTCCGCCTGCATCTATCCGGCGCGCAACCAGGTCGATCCTGATCACCCCGATTGCAGCGAAGACTCGGCCTATCCCGCCGCCCCCGACAGCGAGTACGGCTGGGAAAAGCTGTTCTCGGAGCGGCTCTATCTTGCCCAGGCGCGGAACCACGGCATGCTGGCGCGGATCGCCCGCTTTCACAATGTGTTCGGGCCGGAAGGCGCCTGGCGCGGCGGGCGCGAGAAGGCGCCGGCCGCCATCTGCCGCAAGGTGGCGGAGGCCCGCGACGGCGACGAGATCGAGGTCTGGGGCGACGGCGAGCAGACCCGGTCGTTCCTCTATGTCGATGAGTGTCTCGAGGGCTCCATCCGCCTGGCGCGCTCCGATGTCACGAGCCCGGTGAATGTCGGCTCGGACGAGATGGTCAGCATCAACCAGCTGGTGGACATGGTGGCGGCGATCGCCGGCAAGCGACTGTCGAAACGCCACATCTCCGGCCCCACCGGGGTGCGTGGCCGGTCCTCCGACAACCGCTTCATCGAGCAGAGCCTCGGCTGGCGCCCCAGCATGCCGCTCCGGGCGGGGCTCGAAAAGACCTATGGCTGGATCGAAAGCCAGGCTCACGCCGTCCCTGCCTGAGCCGTCCGACAATCAACGAGGAGCATGACGTGTCGCTGTCCGATGCTGATCGGCTGATGCTGTTGACCCCCCGCGCCGGCCGGCTGCGGGCGGTGCTCGATACCGACACCTACAACGAGATCGACGACCAGTATGCGCTGGTCCAGGCAGTGCTGTCGCCTGAGCGGATCGGCCTCGAGGCGATCTATGCCGCCCCGTTCCACAATTCACGTTCCGATGGTCCCGGCCATGGCATGGAGTTGAGCTATGGCGAGATTCTGGAGTTGTTGCAGCGGCTCGACATCTCGCCCGAGGGCTTTGTTTATCGCGGCGTCAACGACTATGTCGGCCCGGCCAAGCTCGCCCGACCGGCGGCGGCTGTGGACGACCTGATTGCCCGGGCCCGCGCCGGCTCGATCGATGATCCGCTCTACGTCATCGCCATCGGCGCCATCAGCAATGTCGCCTCGGCTTTGCTCAAGGCCCCCGATATCATCGACCGCACCGTCGTCGTCTGGCTCGGCGGGCATGCCCTCGATTGGCCGCACCAGCGCGAGTTCAATCTGAAGCAGGATGTCGGCGGCGCCCAGGTGCTGTTCGACAGCGGCGTGCCGCTGGTGCTGGTGCCCTGCATGGGCGTCACCTCGCACCTGCACAGCACGGTGGCCGAGATCGAGCGCTACGTCGAACCCTGCGGCGATATCGGCAAGTTCCTCGCCATGCGGTTCAAGGAGTATTCTGAGGATCACCTCGGCTGGTCCAAGGAAATCTGGGACATGGCGGCGGTCGCCTGGCTGCTCGATGCCGACTGGACCCCGAGCGTTCTGGTGCCGACGCCGATCCTCACCACCGAGATCACCTACAGCACCGATCGCGCGCGCCACCCGATGCGCTACGTCACCCATGTCCGCCGCGACCCGATCCTCAGGGACTTTTTCCTGAAGCTGCAGGCCGCGACGGCGTTGTAGCGAGAGGGCCTCGGGCGAGCTGATCCACTGCGAAGTGAGCGAAACTGCAGATCGGCGAACTTGCCACCGGGCAGCACCCCAAACTCGATGACAGCCGGTGGGTGGGCCCAATCGAAGTCCAATCGGCTTCGCTGACGATCACCCGCAGCCGTCGAGCCAGCAGCCCTGCCGTGCTCCGCCTACCGCGGCACGCGGCCCTCGACCGGGTGGCCCGGGTCGGTGAAGCCGTGGGTCGAGGCGTGGCCCGGGGTGACCAGTCGATCGACCAGCGCCTCGTCCTCGGCATCGAGCTTGACGTCGAGGGCGCGGATGTAGCTGTCCCAGTGCGCTTCGGTGCGCGGCCCGGTGATTGCCGCGCTCACCAGCCGGTTGTTGAGCACCCAGGCCAGCGCGAAGTCGGCGGCGTCGATCCCCTTGCGCCGCGCATGCGCTGCGATCTCCTGGGCGATGGCGAGCGATTCCGGTCGCCACTCGGTTTCGAGAATACGCTTGTCGCCGCGCCCGGCGCGGGTATCGGCCGCCGGTTCCTGGCCGGGCTGGTACTTGCCGGTGAGCACGCCGCGCGCCAGTGGCGAATAGGAGACGACGCCGAGGCCGTAGTGCTGCGCCGCCGGCAGCTGCTCGGCTTCGGCCGTGCGGTTGACGATGTTGTAGAGCGGCTGGCTGGCAATGGGGCGGTCGATGCCGAGTTGGTCGGCGAGGTGCGCCACCTCGGCGATGCGCCAGCCGCGGAAGTTGGAGACGCCGAAATAGCGGAGCTTCCCGGCCCGGATCAGGTCGGCGATGGCGCGCACCGGCTCCTCGAGCGGCGCATCGAACACCGCGCGGTGGAAGTAGATCAGGTCGATATAGTCGGTGCCGAGCCGCTGCAGCGAATTCTCGACCGTTTCGATCACCCATTTGCGCGAGTAGCCGCCGAGGTTCGGGCCCTTCTTGCCCGAGTTGACGAACTTGGTCGCCAGCACCCAGTGGTCGCGATTGGCCCTGATGCCTTGCCCGACGACTTTCTCGCTCGCCCCGTCGCCATAGACGTCGGCGGTATCGATGAAATTGATCCCCTGCTCGCGCGCCTTGTCGATGATCCGGAAGGCTTCCGGGTCGGGGGTCTGCTGGCCGAACATCATCGTGCCGAGCGACAGCGGGGATACCTTGAGGGCGCTGCGGCCAAGGTAGCGATAGTCAACCATGCGTATGTCTCCTGGGTCGTCTGAAGTCTGCAACTGTTACGGGGTGTCTGCTAGAGCGTTTCGCGATTGGGCACGTTCCACGCCCCACCCACCGGGTCATTCCCGCGAAAGCGGGAACCTCTGTCTTGGTGCCTGCTGCACGATCGCAAAAGGAGTTCCCCGCTTCGCGGGGATGACACCGAGTTTGGTGAACTTGCAGAGCCTCGGCTGGAGGCTTTCGTGACCACCCTAGCCCCGGCGCAACAGCGCAAGCACGTCGCCGCTGGCGGTCTGGCCCGGCGTCGGCGCTTCGTTGCGGTGGAAGTTCACCTGCTGTGGCTGGTACACCTCCTCGAGCTCGGCGCGCTCGGCTGGCGATAGCTCGATGTCGAGCGCGGCGACCGCGTCGGCGATGTGATGCGGCTTGGTGGCGCCGACGATCGGCGCGGTGACAGCTGGATTGTCGAGTAACCAGGCGAGAGCAAGCTGCGCCGGCTTCACGCCGCGGCGCTCGGCCAGCTCCACCACCCGGTCGACCACCGCTTCGTCGGCGGCGCCGAGAAAATCCTGCACCACCTTGGAGCGCTCCGACCCGGCCCGGCGGCTGCCGGCGAGGAGGCCGCGCGCCAAGGGGCTGTAGGGGATCACCGCGACGCCCTGGTCGAGGCAAAGCGGCAGCATTTCGCGCTCCTCCTCGCGATAGAGCAGGTTGTACTTGTTCTGCATCGAGACGAACCGGGCGAGCCCGTTGCGCTCGGCGATGCCCTGCAATTTCATGAACTGCCAGGCATGCATGCTGGAGGCGCCCAGATGCAGCACCTTGCCGGCGCGCACCAGGCCATCGAGCGCCTCCATCACCTCTTCGAACGGCGTCAGCGGGTCGAGGCGGTGGATCTGGTAGAGGTCGATATAGTCGGTGCCAAGCCGGCGCAGGCTGTCATCGACGGCGTGCCGGATGTGTTTTCTCGATAGCCCCTTCTGGTTGAGATCGGGGCCCATGGCGCCGAACACTTTCGTCGCAATGACGACGCGGTCGCGGCCCGTGCCGAAGCGCGTTATGGCACGGCCGAGGATCTCTTCGCTCAGCCCGCTCGAATAGGAGTCGGCGGTATCGAAGAAGGTGAAGCCCGCTTCGAACGCTGCCCGATAATGCTCCTGCGCGTCCTCCTCGCTCAGCGCCCAAGCCATCCAGTCTTTCGAACCGTAGCTCGAACAGCCGAAGGCGAGGCGGGACACCTGGATGCCGGTGGTTCCGAGGGGGACATACTGCATTCTCATCTCCGTGGGCCGCCGCGACCGGGGCGGCGAATATCGTTCGCGGCGGCCGGGCCCGGCCTAGACGCATACTTCGCGACAGCACCGATAATGAGCACGGATTATCTTGTCTATGGAATTAGTAGACTTTAGGTTTTGATCACCCTGAGAGGCTTGTGAAGCCGGCTCGGCCGTCGACCTTCCTCGCCGCCCAGCCGATTTCATGCGCCGCTCAGGGACCAGTTTCCTGAAGTCGAACGAGGGTCTCAGATGTCGCTGCAACAACCGACAGCCGATCAGTCAGCGCTGCAGCCCAGCAATCCCGGCCTGTCGCTGCCGCGGCTGAAACTGCCAGTGATCCTCGTGGCGCAGATCGCCGTGCTTACCGTGGTGCTGCTCGCCGTGCAGCACGCGGTCGATAGCGGCGCGGTCAAGAGCATCTACCTCGCCTCGCCCACCCAGGTGCTTGCGGCCTTCCCCAAGCTGGTCGAGGAGCAAAATCTCCTCTTCCACCTCTATGTGACGCTCTCGGAAGCGGCGGTCGGCGTCCTGATCGGCGGCGTGCTCGGCGTCGCCACCGGCATCTACATGGGGCTGTTTCCACGGGTGAACCAGTTCCTCAACCCGTTCCTCGTCTGGGCCATGGCGGTGCCCAAGGTGACCATCATCCCGCTGCTGACGCTGTATCTGGGCATCGGCTACGGCCACAAGGTCTTCATCATCTTCCTGTTCTCGTATTTCCTGTTCGTTTTCAACACCATAGCCGGCATACGGCAAGTCCAGGAAAGTCATGTGAAGGTGGCCAAGACGCTGGGCGCCTCGCACCGGCAGATCGTCTGGAAAGTGATCCTCCCCAGCGCCATCCCCTCGATCATGGCGGCCGTGCGCATCGAGGCGGCGACCTGTCTCGTCGCGGCCCTGTTCGCCGAAATGGTCGCCTCGAAGGCCGGCCTCGGCAACCTGCTCAACAAGCTCACCGGCATCTACGACACCGCCGGCACCTTTGCCCTGGTGATCCTCATCACCACCATCTCGCTCATCATCATCTTCCTGGTCGAATGGCTGGAGAAGCGGGTGCTGCTCAAATGGAAGTACGCCTGACCGGCGCGCTCCCCCTCACTCTCCACACCTGAACCGACTGACGAAAAGGAACTGCCATGCGCAGGACGAGACCGCATTTTGTCGCCACCCTCCTTGCCGCCGCAGCGTTGGCGCTTGGTCTGAGCGGCACCGCCACGGCGCAGGACGCGCCGGTTCGCAAAACCATCAAGCTGCTCGATACGCTGAGCTACACCCAGCAGCCGATCAATTTCGGCATCGAGAAGGGCTTCTTCGAAGAGGAGGGGCTGGATGTCGAGTTCGTCGCCGCCCAGGACACCGTCGGCGCCGTCGCGACCAACGAGCTGACCTTCGCTTTCGGCCCGACCAGCACGTTCCTCCGCGCTGCGGCGCTCGGCGCGCCGATCAAGATCATCGCCTCGGCCTTCCGCAACAAGGGCGCCTTCTGGCTCATCGCCAAGCCCGAGATCAAGACCATCGCCGACTTGAAGGGCAAGACCGTCGGCATCGCCACCGAGGGCAGCGGAATGGCCGTCTACACCCGGGTGATCCTGCAAAAGAGCGGCATCGACCCGGATAAGGATGTGACCCTGTTCGCCAATGGCACCCAGGCCCAGGCTTATGGCACGCTGACCGAGGGCCAGGTCGATGCCACCATCATCCACCAGCCCTTCGCCGCCCTGGGCGAGCTCGAGGGTAAGGCGCATGTGCTGGCGCGCGGTTGGGAGTTCCTGCCGACCTATCACACCGGTGTGCTGATTGCCGGCGACGACGTCATCGCCAACGATCCGGAGCTCTTGGAGCGCGGGCTGCGCGCCTACTTCAAGTCGTACGAATACGCCAAGGCGCATTACGACGAATACATCCCGTGGTTGCAGGCCCGGCTGAAGCTCGACCCCGAGGCGGTGCGCCAGGCCGTCGAGCAGGAAGATGACATCTGGGAAGACAACCCGGATGTCGATCCGGTCGCCATTGCCGACACCCAGCAGATCGAGATCGAGCAGGGCAACCAGGACGCTCCCTACGACGCCAGCAAGTACATCGACCTGCGCTTCATCCCCAAAGACTACGTCAAGGCCTTCTCCTATCCGGCCGACAAGTCCCAGGGCTGAGCCCCGCTACGCCCAACCAGGAAGTCGATCATGTCAGTGTTCACCGTCACCGCGCTCGACAAGGTGTTCCCCGGAGCATCGCCGGTCCGCGCCCTCGACAAGATCGACCTCACGATCGAGGCGGGCGAGTTCGTCGTCCTCCTCGGCCCTTCCGGCTGCGGCAAGAGCACGCTGCTCGAGATCCTCGCCGGGCTGCAATTGCCGAGCGCCGGCGAAGCCCGCTTCCACGATCAACCAATCGCCGGGCCGGGCGGCCGCGGGCTCGGCGTCGTGTTTCAGGATGCCTCGCTGATGCCGTGGCGCACCATCGCCGCCAATGTCGGGCTCGGGCTCGAAATCCGCGGCGAAAGCAAAGCCAATGCGCAGCGCATCATCGATCGGCACCTGGATCAGGTCGGCCTCACCGGCTTCGGCAGCAAGTACCCGCACCAGATCTCGGGCGGCATGAAGCAGCGCGCCGGCATCGCCCGGGCGCTGGTCAATGACCCCGAAGTGCTGCTGATGGATGAGCCGTTCGGCGCCGTCGACTACATCACTCGGATCAAGCTGCAGGAAGACCTGATCTCGATCTGGCAGCAGCACAACAAGACCATCGTCTTCGTCACCCACGATGTCGGCGAAGCGGTGTTCCTTGCCGATCGCATCGTGCTGCTGTCACCGCGCCCCGGCCGTATCGCAGAGACCTTTGCCCTCGACCTGCCGCGGCCGCGCCGGCGCGGCGATCTCGAACTGCTGAAGCAGGAAGCCCGCGTCTACGAAGCGCTGCACGCGCTCGAGGCAGAGGCGCAGACCCACGCTGCCGCGTAACCCCATTGCATTGAAGGAATTTCGGTCATGACCACGCCAAAGCAGATCCGTCTCGGCTACCTCTACGAGCCGCATGGCAGCCACCCCTCCGGTTGGCGCCACGCCGGCGGCCGGCATAACCCCTTCGCCGCTGCTGAGATCGTAGCGCTCGCCCGTCTCGCCGAAGCCGGCAAGTTCGATTTCTTCGCCATCGGCGACCGGCTGACCGCCGACGCTACGGACGCCGCCAACCCCTCGCTGGCGGCGCGCACCGAGCCCTTCACCACGGCCTCGTTCCTCGCCACCAAGACCAGCCGCATCGGCCTGCTGGTTACGGCCAACGCCAGCTACTACGAGCCCTACAACCTCGCCCGGCTCACCGCCTCGCTCGATCACGTCACCCATGGCCGGGCGGTGTGGAACGTCGCCACCGGCGCCACCGCGCCGGCAGCGAAGAACTACAGCCAGTCCGAGGCCGACGCCGCAGCGCACTATGGCCGCGCCGGTGAAGCGATCGACGTGATCCGCGAGCTCTGGGACAGCTGGGAGGATGGCGCCTTCATCCGCGACAAGGCGACCGGCGCCTTCGTCGACGGTGACAAGATCCACCCGATCAACCACCAGGGCCAGCTGTTCAGCGTCAAGGGCCCGCTCAACGTCGCCCGCCCGCCGCAAGGCCAACTGGTGCTGGCGCACGAGGCTGGCACGCCGCTCGCCAACGAGTTGGCCGGCCGCGAAGCCGATATCGTGTTGTCGCGCCCCCTCGATATCGCCGCCGGCAAGGCCTTGCGCGATGAGCTCCGCCAGGCTGCCACGGCGCAGGGCCGCGATCCCGACGCCCTCTGGGTACTGGTCGAGATCACCCCGATCGTGGCCGAGACCGATGCGGCCGCCGAAGCGCTGCTCGCCGAGCTCAACGGCCTCGGCGGCACCATCTCCGGTGCGGTCATCGTCGGCGGGGCCGAGCGGATCGCCGATCAGCTGGCGGCCTGGGTTTCGGCCGGCGCTGCCGACGGTTTTGTCGTGCGGTCCGCCACCTTGCCCGACCAGCTCAACCAGTTCGTCGAGCGCGTCATCCCGGAGCTGCAGCGGCGCGGCCTCGCCCGCACCGAGTACCGTGCTGCGACGCTGCGCGAGAATCTCGAGCTGCCCGCCGTCCCGAACCGTCTCGTCGCCTGAGGAGCCCTGGATCATGACCGAATTGAAACGCGAACTGCATCTGGGCCTGATGTTCTGGGGCACCGGCACCCACCCCGCCGGCTGGCGCTGGCCCACGGCCAAGGCCGATGCTGCCTATGACATCGAGTATCTGCAGCAGGTGACGCAACTGGTCGAAAAGGCCAAGTTCGATTTCCTGTTCTTGGGCGACAAGCTGGCCAGTGAGCCCGGGCTGCAGACCACCAACCCGGCGCAGATGTCGCGCCTTGAGCCGTTCGCCGCCGGCGCCAGCCTTGCCGCCGCGACGTCTCAGATCGGCATCGTGGTGACCGCCAACCCGACCTATTACGACCCGTTCACCCTGGCCCGGCTGTTCGCCTCGCTCGATCATCTGAGCCAGGGCCGCGCCTCGTGGAACATCGTCACTGGCGCCGATCCGCATGCCGCCGCCAACTTCTCGCGCGATGCCCATTGGGATGCCGAACAGCGCTATGACTGGGCCGACGAGTTCGTCGGCATCGTCAAGGACCTGTGGGACAGCTGGGAGGATGGCGCCTGGAACCCCGATGCGCAAACCGGCAGGGCGCTCGAGCCGGCCAAGGTCCATGCCCTCAACCACAAGGGCCAGCATTTCACCGTTGCCGGGCCGCTCGATGCGCCGCGCCCGCCACAGGGGCACCCGATCATCCTTCACGCCGGCACCTCCGATCGCTCGCGCGAACTGGGGGCCCGCGATGCCGATGCGATCTTCACCAGCCACGCCACCATCGAGAGCGCTCAGGCCTATTACCGCGACATCAAGGATCGGGCGCACAAGTATGGCCGCACCGATGCCGATATCGCCATCCTGCCCAGCCTCACCCCGATCGTTGCGCCGACCACTGCCGAGGCGGTGGCGATCTACGATCAGCTCAACAGCTACCTGACCCTCGATCCCGAGGACAAACCCGAGGGCCCGGGCGCCTTCGGCGGACGCGGCGGAGCCAAGAACCGCAACCTGACCACGGCCTCGAAAGCCTTCGGCGTCGACCTCCTCGATAACGACCATGATGCGCCGGTGCCACCCAGCGTGCTCGTCGCGGCCAGCGACGAGGGTAAGCGCCTGTTCGCCGAAATCACCCGGCTGACCCGCCGCACCGTCGATGGCCCGCAGCGTATCACCTATCGCGACCTGATTATCGGGGCGAGCCGCGGCACCAGCACCGTGGTCGGCAACCCCGACGAAGTCGCCGACTACATCGAGGCGTGGTTCACTGATGGCGCCGCCGACGGCTTCAACATCTTCCCCGCCTATGTCGCAGGGGCAGTGGAGGCCTTCGTCGACCTGGTGGTGCCGGTGCTGCAGGCGCGCGGCATCTACCGCACCGACTATGCCGGCCCCACCTTCCGCCACCATCTCGGCCTCGAGCGGCCGGAGAACCGGCTGGTTGCCCGAGCCCGGGCCGCTGCCGAACGAAAAACTGCTGTCTGAGGAGTACCAGTATGGGCAAGCGCCAGCGCGAACTGCATTTCGGCCTGATGTTCTGGGCCGGCGGCACGCATCCGTCGGGCTGGCGCATGCCCAGCTCGCACGCCGCGGCAGCCTTCGACATCGCGTTCCTGCAACAGGTGACGCAGATCGCCGAGCGAGCCAAGTTCGACTTCCTGTTTCTTGGTGACCGGCTGGCGAGCGACCCGAGCCTGCAAACCACCAACCCCTCGCAGATGTCGCGGCTCGAGCCGTTCGTCTCCGGCGCCAGCCTTGCCGCGGCCACCAGCCATATCGGCATCGTCGTGACCGCCAACCCGACCTACTACGACCCCTACAACGTGGCGCGCCTGTTCGCTTCGCTCGACCATCTGAGTGAGGGGCGCGCCTCGTGGAACCTCGTCACCGGCGCCGACGCGATCGCCGCCGCCAATTTCTCGCGCGACGCGCACTGGGACACCGAGCAGCGTTACGACTGGGCCGACGAGTTCGTCGCTGCGACCAAGAGCCTGTGGGACAGCTGGGACGACGAGGTGCGGCCGGCCGGGCACCACGGGCGCTATTTCGACATTGCCGGACCGCTGACCGTCCGTCGCCCGCCGCAGGGCCATCCGGTGCTCCTCCACGCCGGCACCTCGGACCGCTCGCGTGAACTGGGGGCGCGCGATGCCGACGTGATCTTCGCCGGCCAGCCGACCATCGAGAGCGCCAAGGCGTATTACGACGACATCAAGAGCCGCGCCGCCAAATATGGCCGCGGCCCCGACGAGATCGCCATCCTGCCCGGCCTCACCCCGATCGTCGCCCCGACCACCGAAGAGGCGGTCGCCATCTACGATCAGCTGAACAGCTTCATCGCGCTCGATCCCGAAGGCGAGGCGAGCGGCGAGAAGCACTATGGCGCGCTCGGCCGCGGCGCGCGGCTGCGCAACCTCGGCTCGGTCTCCGACGTCATCGGCGTCGATGTCCGCGGTTCCGGCATCGACGATCCCGTGCCGCAGCGCGTGTTCGACGAAGCCAATGCCGATGGCCGCAAGGTCTTCGCCGCGATCACCAGGCTGACCCGCCGCACCGTCGGCGGCGAACGGCCGATCACTTTTCGCGACCTGATATTGGGGATCACCGGCATGGGCGCGGTGGTGGTTGGCAACCCCGAGGAGATCGCCGACTACATCGAGCACTGGTTCAACGAGAAGGCGGCGGATGGCTTCAACATCTTCCCCGCCTATGTGCCCGACGCGGTGTCCGCCTTCGCCGATCTGGTGGTGCCGCTGCTGCAGGCGCGCGGCATCTATCGCAAAGACTATTCCGGCCCGACCTTCCGCGACCACCTCGGCCTCGAGGTCCCGGCCAATACCCTCATCAAGCATGCCGACGCCGCGGAGTAATCGGATGACCATCGACCATCGCGCCAAGGTGCTGATTACCGCGAGGGAACTCGACGCCCTCCTCACTGCCGGCCGGGCGCCGGTGCTCCTCGATATTGGCGGTGTTCGCCCTGGTGCGACGGACGCGCGCAGCACCGGGCTGCCCGGCGCCGTACCGGTGGATCTCGCTACCGAGCTTGCCGGGCCCGGTGGCGGCACCCTCGGCAACCGGCCGCTGCCTGACATCACCGAGCTCGAGGCCAATGCCCGGCGCTGGGGCATCCGCGAGGGCGCAGCTGTCGTGGTCTATGACGACAAGCATGGGCTGCAGGCGGCGCGCGCCTGGTGGGTGCTGCGCTGGGCCGGCATCGAAAACGTGCGGCTGCTCGACGGCGGCCTCAGCAGCTGGCTCGCCGCCGGCTACGCCACGGCCGAGCTGACCCGCGTGCCGGACCTCGGCAATATCAGGCTCAGCCACGGCCACCTGCCGGTGCTCGATGCCGATGCCGCCGCCCGGCAGCCGCACCGCGGCGTGCTGCTCGATGCCCGTGACGCCAATGCCTATGAAACCAGCGGCCACATTCCCGGCGCCCTGAACGCCCCGGCCAAAGGCAACCTCTCGGCGGCCGGCACCTTCGCCTCGGCCGAAGACCTGCGCCTCCGCTTCGCGGCCCTGGGCGCGCTGGGCGCCGATGTCGGCGTTACCTGCGGCGCCGGCGTTTCGGCCGCCCACGACATCCTGGCGCTGGCCAGCCTCGGCCAACCGGCTGCGTTGTTCGTCGGCTCGTGGAGCGCCTGGAGCGCCGATCCGGCGAGGCCGGTGGCGACGGGGCCTTCGCCGGGGTGAGGTAGCAGCCTTTGCTCACCATCGGGCTGCACAAGCTGATCCACCAACTCGGTGTCATCCCAGCGAAAGCTGGGACCCATCTATCCGCTGGCGCGGGCTGCGAGTTGGGTCCCAGCTTTCGCTGGGATGACAGCCGGTGGGGAGGAGAGGGGGGAGCTCATCTCGACTGAAGGCTTATCGAGGGCGGTCCGCCTACGCCCCCCGCGCCGCCTCGACGATCGGCGCCACCGCCCGCCGCAGCCCTTTCGGCTCCAGCCCGGTCACCACGGCGCCAACCAGAATAGCCCCGATCCCCGCCGCCTTCAGCCGCGGCGCATCCGCTGCGGTGAACTTCTTCTGGCTCGGCGCGATCACCGGGCGGCCCGCCATCGTGACGATCTCGGCAAAGCGCGTGAGGTCAGCATCGTTGAGCGGCTGGCCATATTCGGCAAAGCGCCCGATCGAGGCTTCGACCATGGCGCCGGGGATGGCGCGGATGGCGTCGATATCGGCCTCACCGCTGTCGCTGTCGAGCGCCAGGATCGGCTTCAGCTGCGATTGCAGCAGATGCGGCTGCACGTGCTGCAGATAGATGTTCCAGCCTTCGACGCCGTAATCGGCCAGCGCCTCGAGCTCATCAAGGCTCGGCTGGGTTTCCTGCCCGCTCATCACCAGCATGGGTTTGCCCAGTTTCGCCAGCGCTTCGATGAACCCGCGTTCCTCGCTGAAACTGCCGAACGTGGTGCCGCTGGCCCGGTGATAGGCGTTGAGGTGGAACTTCAGCCCGAACACCCCGGCATCGACCGCCGCCTTGGCGAGGTCGAGATCATGCCGGCCGAGGGAAACCAGCACCGGCAACTCTCCGGCGCGCATTGCAGCTTCGATCATCGTCTCAGCCCTTCAAGCCAGTATGAGCCAACCCTTCGATGAATTGGCGCTGCGCGAAGATGAACACCACCAGCACCGGCAGGGCGGTGAGCGTTGCGGCGGCGAGCTGGGTGTTCCACATCGGCCCCTGGTAGACGTCGACATACTGGGTCAGCGCCTGCGGCAGGGTGAAATTGCCGGGGGTGGTGAGGAAGACGATCGGCTCGAGATAGAGGTTCCACGAGTGGAGGAAGGTGAAGATGGCGACCGCCGCCAGCGCCGGCTTCGCCAAGGGCAGGGCGATCTGCCAGAAGATGCCGAAGCGGCTCAGCCCATCGACCCGCGCCGCCTCCTCGAGCTCCACCGGCAGCGCGATGAAGAACTGCCGCATCACGAAGGTGGCAAAGACGCTGGGGGCGCCGAAGATCGGCACGAGGATCAGTGGCCAGTGGGTGTTCACCAGCCCCCATTTGAGGAACATCTGGAACAGCGGCACGATGGTGACTTCCGACGGGATCAGCAGCCCCAGCAGCACCACCATGAAGATCAGGTTGGCGCCCGGGAACTTGATCCGCGCGAAGGCGTAGCCGGCCATCGAGGAGACCGCCATCGTCCCCACGGTGACGATCGCCGCGATGTAGCAGGAGTTCCAGTACTGCTGCGCGAAGGGCTGCAGCTTGAACACTTCCGCATAAGTCGACCAGTCGAAGCGCGACGGGATCAGCTCGGGCGGGAAGGCGAAAATGTCAGAGATCGGCTTCACCGAGCTCGTCACCATCCACCAGGTCGGAAAGACGAAGGGGATGGCGAGCACGCAGAGCAGGCCATAGAGCGCGACACGGGCGCGCGGTGAGATGTCGTTGGGGGAGCTCTCAGTTTTCATAGAAGACGATCCGTTTGCGCATCTGCCACTGCGCGAAGGTGAGCACTGCGACGATCAGGAAGAGGAGGATCGAGATGGTGGCGCCGTAGCCGAAGCGGTGGAACTGGAAGGCCTGCTGGTAGAGGTAGTAGACCAGAACCGTAGTCGACATCCCCGGCCCGCCCTGCGTCAGCACTGCGATCTGCGCGAACACCTGGAGCGAACCCACAATGGTGATGATCATGGTGAGCAGGATCGTCGGCGAGATCAGCGGCACGGTGATCGCATGGAACTGCGTCCAGCGGCTGGCGCCATCGACGCGCGCCGCCTCGTAGAGCTCGCGCGGCACCCCCTGCAGCGCCGCAAGGAACAGCACCATGTTAAGCCCGACATTCTTGAACACCTGCACGACGATCACCGAGGCCATCGCGGTGGGCGGCGAGCGGAGCCAGTTGGGCCCGGTGACGCCTATGACCTGCAGCAGCCCGTTGATGCCGCCATTGGCCTGCAGCAGGAAGTTCCAGACGATGGTCCAGGCGACCAGCGACACCACCACCGGTGAAAAGAAGATCGTGCGGAACACCGTAATGCCCCTCAGCTTCTGGTTCACGAGAATGGCGAGCAGCAGCGCGAGCGACAGGTTGAACACCACCAGCCCGGCCGAAAAGATCGCCGTGGCGCCGAGCACTTCCGGCAGCGCCGGATCGGCCGCGAGCTTCTTGTAGTTCGCATCGCCGACGAAGCGGAATGTGCCGGCCAGCACGTTCCACTCATGCAGCGAGTACCAGACCACCAGCCCGAGCGGGATCAAGACGAACAAGACGATGCCGCAGAGCTGTGGCGCGATGAACAGGTAACCCGCGAGGCTATCCCGCCGCTCCATGGTCCAGAACGGCCGCTTGCGCGATCGGTCAGCGGTGAGAGCGGCAGTGGGCATTGGGAGTCCTGTGGGCATGGGCAGTTGGATAGTGTCGAGCGGTCGGGGCACGGATCCCTTCTCCCCTCAGGGGAGAAGGTGGCGCGGAGCGCCGGATGAGGGGTGAAGAGCGGCGGCATGCTGGCTCTTCGAGCATGTGGAGAGATCGCACCCCTCACCCAGCTCCGCTAACTCGCTGGCGCTCGTAAGCTTCGCTGCCCTCTCCCCTAAGGGGCGAGGGGTGAGGCCACACGCAGCGGCCACCCCCAACCATTCATCACAGCATCGGCTGGATCCGGTCGCACACCGATTTCAGCACTGCCGGCACATCCGCATCGGCCACCCACAGCGCGTCGAGCGCGGCGCGGGCCGTCTGCTGGATTTCGGCGAAGCCGGCATGGCCGGGCTTCACCTTGCCGGTCGAGATGCCCTTGATCACCACGTTCTCGATCTGGGTAGCCGAGAGCAGCGGGTTGGCGGCGCCGAGCACTTCGGCATTGAGCAGGCTCGAACGCGGCGGCGGGAAGAATTTTGCCAGCTTCTTGGCATTGTCCGGGTTGCTGAAGAAGGCGAGGAAGTCGGCGGCAACCGCAGGGTTCTTGCCCGAGGCGAAGACGCCGATGCCGGCCTGGCCGATCACGGCATATTCACCCGCCGGGCCCGAAGGCAGCGGCACCAGGTCCCAGTTGAACGGGTTCTCTTTGGGGAGGAGCGAAGCGCGGGAAATCTGCGTGATGGTCATTGCCGCGTCGCCGGCGAAGAAATCGGCGGTGACGCCGGGGCCGGGGATCGCCTTGTCGGTGAAGATCGCCTTGTGGATGAAGCTCATCGCGTCGACCATCGGCTGCTCGGTAAAGGTGCAGGTCTTGCCGTCGGCGCTCCACGGCGAGGCGCCCCAGCCGTTCCAGATCGAGGCGAGGTTGTCCCACACCTTGTAGTCGAAATCGCGGACGATCAGCCCCTGCTTGCCGGCAGCGGCGACGGCGGTGTTGATCGCCTCAGCCTTGTCCCAGGTCCATTCGCCGGCCGCGATCAGCTCCGCCGGGGTCTGCTGCCCGGCGGCCTTGATCACGTCGTTGTTGACGAACATGCCGAACGGCGAGGTGGAGAACGGATAGGCGTAGATCTCGCCATCCGCCGTCCATAGCGACAGTGCGCTCTCGGTGACGTCGGCGAGGTTGTAGTCGGCTACTCCCTCGAACGTCGCTTTCAGCGGCGACAGCGCACCCGAGCTGACGAAATCGCCGGCCGTGGTCTCGAGGATCCAGGCGAGGTCCGGGGCATTGCCGCCTGCGATCTGCGTGGTCAGTGTCGTGGTGTAGCCGTCGAAGGGCAGCGAGTCGAAGCTGACCTTCACCTCCGGGTGCTGCGCCGTGTAAGCGGCGGCGATCTCGTTGAACAGCTTGAGGTGCGCCTCGTTGGCGCTCCAGATCGCCATGCGGATATCCTGGGCGATGGCCGGCACTGCTGCCAGCGGGAGTGCGATGCCGGCTGCGAGAGCCGCCAGTCTCAGGTCGAACAGTTTCATGGTTTCCTCCTTTGTCGTCGTCTTCTGGTCGTCGTTGGTCGTTGTCTTTCCGGATGCCCGCGGGTTGAAGCGGCCCGTACCTGGTCGCCCAGGCGGTCAGTAGCCCCTGACATCGGGCCAGCGGGTCTCGATGCCTTCGGCATAGAGCCGGGCCTGGAAGTCGGTGAGCAGCGCGTCGTCGGCCTGCACCTGGTGCGGCGTCACCCCGTGGTCGAGGCAGTAGGCGGCGAGCAGCCCGGCGACTTCGCCGATGTTCCACTCCACCGGGTGCAGCCGGTAGCAGCCATTGGTGATGTGGGTGGTGCCGATGGTCTTGCCGGCGGGGATCAGGTTAGTGGTCCGCTCCGGCAGCAGCGCGCCGAGCGGGATCTCGAACGGGCACGAAGCCACGTCGATATAGTTGTCGCCGCCGGTCGAGGGGTGCAGGTCGATCCGGTACATGCCGATGCCGACGCTGTCGCGATAGTGGACCGCGCCGCGCTCGCCGCGCACGTCGTAGGAGAGGTCCTGCTCGACGATGGTGGTCACCGCCTTGATGCGGCGGCTCTCGCGGATATAGGGCGCCATGGCGAGGCCATGGTTGGTGCCGGTGATGTCACCGCGCAGCCGCAGGCCCGGGAAGCCCTGGCCGCCATCTTCGCGCGGCGCCTCGGTCTGCAGCCAGTAGAACACCGAGTAGGCGAGATCGGCCGCGTCGCGGATCCGCTCGTCATAGACGGCTTCCGGCACATCGATGATCGGATATTCGAAATAGTCGAGCATCGGCCAGTTCACGAGGCAGATATCGGAGGCGTAGGCACCGTCGACGAAATTGCGCCGCGCCGCGATGCGCCTGAAAGTCCAGAGGTTCCCGTCGCCGGGGTTCTTGCGCTGGTCGGCATCGACCAGGGTCGGGTCATCATCCGGGTTCGGGGTGAAACTGCGCACCGTGGTTTCGAGGGTGCGCGGATGCGGCGCCACGAAGCCGATCAGCGGCCCGCCCCAGAAGCTCGGGGTATAGGCGCGCCACTTGTCGTAGTTGCGCGGCTTGTCGCCCACCTGGTTGCCCTCGACATGGTCGATGGCAAAGCAGATCGACACCGCCTGCGAATTGGTCGGCTGCGCCTCGGCCGGCGCCGAAGGCTCGCCGGTATCGCGCTGGCTCTCGAAGCCGGTGACATATTCGGTACCGGTCATCGGCAGCAGGTCGCCGAGCTCGGTGGCCTCGATGATGTATTTGCCGGTGACGACGATGCTCTCGCCGCTGTCGCGATGCCGCAGCGTCACCGCCCGCACCCGGTCGCCGTCGACCTCCGCCGAGATCGGCTTGTAGGGCTGCAGCACGGTGAGCTTGCCGCCGCCGCGATAGGGCATCAGCATCGCTTCCATCACCGCGAGGCCGACACGCGGCTCATGGCAGAGCCGCGACACGAACCCGGCGCCCGGGTTGAGGTCGCCCCAGGCGCGGCTCTGCTCGGTCAGCGGATAATGGTCACGATAATATTGCCGGATGCCGTTGCGCAGCGCCCGATACGAGCGGGTGATGCCGAACTGCTCGACCCAGCTGTGCTCGTCGGGCGGCACCGCCTGGCTGGTCATCTGCCCGCCCAGCCAGTCGAACTCCTCCGTCATCACCACGCTGCGGCCCGAGCGCAGCGCGCCGAGCGCCGCCGCCACGCCGCCGAGGCCGCCACCGATGATCGCGATATCTGCCGAGTATTCTTTCACTTCAAATCCGTCTGGTTGGTCGCGATGTGGGAAAAGTCGGTCAACTCGTCGCCTTATCGCTTGGGTGGATAGCGCCGAGGGTGTCGCCCTCGACCGGCTCGCATGGCAGCACCACCTGCTCGCCGGCCGAGCCGGCCTCGATCCGCTCGCACAGCATCTGCGTGGCGCGCCGCGCCATTTCTTCGCGCGGCACCGAAAAGGTGGTGAAACGGGTGCCCGACTGCATGGGGCGGAGGTGGCTGCCGAGCACGACGATCGACAGGTCGCCCGGCACCGCGAGGTTCTGCGAACGCGCCGCGGCATCGACGATCACCGCGTCGGCCATTTCGGTGAAGAACACCACGCTGGCGCCCGACGCACGGATCGCCTCGAGCATCGGCAGCGCCTTGCCGCCGACCTCGGGAATATGCAGCACCAGCTCCGCCTCGGCGATCGCGGAGGCAAAACCGGCCCAGCGATCGACCGAGGATTCAGCGCCCTTGCTCGGTCCGACATAGGCGAGCCGCGTATGCCCCTTGGCCTTGGCCCGCCGCACCATCTCGGCTGTCGCCTCGACGTAGTCGGCGCCGACATAGGGCACTGGCGCGCCGGTCGGGCCGCCAATCGGGTCACGGCGACCGACAGCGACGAACGGATAATCCCCGGCCACCAGCCGCTTCAGCTCGGCCCGGTCGAACTCGCGCCCGAGGATGACGCAGCCGTCGGCCAGCCGCAGCCGGTTGTTCTCGTCAAAAATGTTGCGCTTGCCGCGGTTGGCGGGGGCGCCGGTGAGCAGCAGCAGGTCATAGCCCAGCGTCTGCGCCGTCTCTTCGATGCCGAACAGGAATGGCGCAAAGAAATCCGCCTGGGCGCTCGGAAACGCCGGCTCGTAGGTGAACACCCCGAGAATGCGGTTCAGCCCCTTGGCCATCCGCCGGGCAATCGGGTCGGCGACATAACCGGTCTCGCGGATCGCCTTCTGCACCCGCTCGCGCGTCTCGTCCGGAATGCGTCCTTCGGCCGCCTTGGCATCGTTCAGCACCAGCGACACCGTCGCCTGGCTGACCCCGGCAATGCGCGCAATATCCCGCTGTGTCAGCCGCCCTGCCTTGGCCAAGCCGTCCTCCCCGACGCCCTTTGCATTGCTAATGCGTATTAGCTGCTAATGCGTATTAGCGGAGAGTCCGAACGTAAGTCAAGGGAGCCGGACAGCGAGAGTTGACGACGCTGGACGATCGTGACCGGGGACGAGAAGGGGATGCAGCTTGCTGTAACAACGCCGTGCAATCAGACTGGCCATGTAGGCGATACCAAGGTTAGCGCCAAATGGTGACCTTCTTCGACCCGGGCCCCGAGCTTGATGGCGCTGGTGGACAACGGCTTGAAAGGGCACTCGGACATGCCCTTCCCGGCGACTACGGCGCGTTCTTGCGGTCCCACAATGGCGGTCGGCCTGAGCCCTGCTACGTGCCGATTCCCGACTTCCCGGGCGGAATCGTGGACGTTCAAGTTTTACTCGGATGGGGTGCCAAACCCCAATCCTCTGATATTCGTTGGGCACTGCCGGAGGTTCGGGCGCGGTTCCCAGATGACACCCTATTGCCCATAGCGTGGGATTCGTCCGGAAACCTGTTCGTGCTGAGATTTGACGACGGACGGGCCACCGCAGTGGAGTATGCAGATCTCCTGGCCCGACCCGCAGAGTTTCATTTTGTCGCTTTGAGCTTCACGGCGTTCGTGAACAGCCTGAGGTCGGTTCCCTACTCGTGATCCGCCCACTTGCCCGCGCGCGGTGTCACCTTCGGCGTCGCCAGCATCGCAGTGAGGATCCGGCTCATCAGGGCCTGTTCCTGCTTCTTGCCTTCGGCGCCGCGGCGGAGATCGACGAGCAGGGCGGAGGTGGCGTTGAGGCGGGCGCAGGCGAGGGTGGCGATGTGGAGGGCGAAATCCGGGTTCTGTGACAGCACATCGAGTGCTTCCTCGATCACCCGGACGCGCACCGTGGTTTCGGCGGTGACGGTGGCGCTGTGCGGCGTGGCGAGCAGCACCGCCATCTCGCCGATGATCGCCCAGGGCTCGTCGATACGGGCGATATCGACGCCGTCGCGCGACACGGTGAGCCGGCCGGCCTCGAGCAGGTAGAGCCGCCCCGAATAGCTGCCTTCGGTGGTGAGCCGCTCACCTGGCTTGAGCGTTTCGAGGGGCAGCGAGACGGCGAGGGCGGCGAGGGTGGACATCGGCAGATTCCGGCAGGTTCGGGGCGGCAGACTGGTGGAGCTTAGGTGAACGCTCGATGAAAGTCGCGGGGAGTGGTGCGCCGGCTCATCAGCCGGCGGCCTTCTCCTGCTCGCCGGGCTGCTCAACATAGCGGGTGTCGCGCTCCTTCTGTGTCACCATGCTGACCTGCATGTACCTGAACGACGCGATGCACCCCGGACATTGAGGAGAGCGACCGGCCCTCAGCGGATCTGGCGGCCGGCGCCCTGCAAGGTCTCGAATGCGGCAAAGCGCCTGTCATGCCAGGCGCGCGTCGCGGCCGAAGGCTGGTAGCGTTCGGCGATGTGCGACATGGCCGCCATGGCGGCTGCCGCGTCGGCATAACGGGCCGACGCCACTGCGCCCAGAATGGCCGAGCCCAGCAGCACCGGCTCCTCTGCCGCCGGCGCGGACACCTCGACCCCGGTCGCGTCGGCGAGCAGTTGCCGCACCAGCGGCGATTGGGCCGCGCCACCGCTGACCACGATCTCGTCGATGGCGATGCCCTGGCGGCGCGAGGCGGCAAGGATCTGCCGCACGCCATAGCCGAGGCTTGCGACGCCGGCGACATAGAGCCCGACGAGGCTGTCCAATCCGCGCTCCATGCCGAGCCCGGCGACAACAGCCCGGGCCTCCGGATCGGCGAACGGCGCGCGGTTGCCGAGGAACTCGGGCACCACGTGCAGGCCGCCGACCAGTGCTGGCACGTCGGATTGCTTGAGCCGCTCCGCCGCCGTGCGGCTCAGCCAGGCGACCAGCCCGAGGCCCTCGGCTTTGGCTCTGGTCTCGGCCTCCGGCGCGGCGGGGTGGAAGCGCACCAACTGGTCGATCGCCGCCCCGGCCGCCGACTGGCCGCCTTCGCTGAGCCAGAACCCCGGCACCATGGCCGAGAAGTACGGCCCCCAGACGCCATCGACGAAGGCCGGCTCTGCCGTTGAGGTCATCGTGCAGGCCGAGGTGCCGAACACATAGGCCATGCGCCGTTCGACGCTGCCGCTGCGATCCTGCGCCCCGACCGTACCGAGCCCGCCGGCATGTGCATCGATCAGCCCGGCGGCCACCGGCACACCGGGCACGAGGCCGAGTTCTGCGGCGGCCTCAGCCAGCAGCCCGCCCGCCAGCGGCGTGCCTGCCGCGACGATTTCGGTGCCGATGCGGGCAAAGCCTTCATCGGCCAGCACCCCGAGGCCGATGGAGCGGAAATACTCGGCGTCCCAGCGCTGTTCATGCGCGAGGTAGGTCCATTTGCAGGTCACCGTGCAGATCGAGCGCGCGAGGCTGCCGGTGGCGCGCCAGCTGAGGAAATCCGGCAGGTCGAAGAACTGCGAGGCGCTCTCGAAGCTCTTCGGCATCTGCTCCTTGAGCCAGAGCAGCTTCGGCGTCTGCATCTCGGGCGAGATGGAACCGCCGACATAGCGCAGCACTGCGTGTCCGCCGCGGTTGATCCGCGCTGCCTGTTCGCGTGCGCGGTGATCCATCCAGACGACGATATTGCGCTCGCGCTCACCCGAGGCGCTGACCGAGACTGGTCTGCCACCTTCCCCCAGCACCACCAGCGAGCAGGTCGCATCAAAGCCGATGCCGGCAATGCTCTCGGGCGCCACGCCCGCTTCGCTCACCGCCTGGCGGACACTGCGGCAGACCGCGGCCCAGATGTCCTCGCTCGATTGCTCGGCGATGCCGCCGGCCGCCTGGAACAACGCGATATCGTGCTTGCCGACGCCGAGCTGCCGGCCGTTCGCGTCGAACACGCCGGCGCGGGCGCTGCCGGTGCCCACGTCGACACCGATGAAATGCTGTTGCGCCATCTCAGAGATCATTGCTCTGCGGCAGGATGACGAGGTCGCGTATCGTCACCTTGCGCGATCGGGTCAGCATGAACAGCACTGCTTCCGCCACCTCGGTCGGCTCCATCAGGTCGCCGGCCGCCAGGGCCGCCTCGAGCTTCTCCTTGGGCCAGTCGCTCAGCAGCGCCGTGACCACCGGCCCCGGCTGCACGGCGCCGACGCGGATGCCGTGCTGTTTCACCTGCCGGCGCAGGGTGTGCACGAACGCCTGCATGGCGTGCTTGGAGGCGGTGTAGATCGGCTCGCCGACCACCGGCACCACGCCGGCCACTGAGCTCGTGACGATGATGTCGCCGGTCTTTCGCTCGATCATGTGCGGCAGCACCGCGTGCACCGAGCGGAACACCGCATTGATGTTGAGGTTGAGCATGCGGTCCCACTGGTCCGGGTCGCCAGCGGCGAAATCGCCCCCGACATAGGCGCCGGCATTGGCGTGGAAAATGTCGAGCTGCCCCGCCTGCTCGAGGATCCCCGGCAGCATCTGCGCCACGCTTCTGGGCTCGGTGAGGTCGATCACCAGCGGCATGGCGTTGGGCCCGAGTTCTGCGCAGAGCCGCTGCAGCTTGTCGGCGGCGCGGTCGATCAGCACGACGCGCGCCCCGGCGGCAAGCAGCGTCCGCGCGCATTCGAGCCCGATCCCCGATGCGGCGCCGGTGATCGCCGCGACTTTTCCGTTGAGGTTGGCGCTCATTGCATTTTCCCCGATTGCTGCGTCCTTGATGCCAGTGCGTCGTCGGCGGCGGCAAGCGCCGCCGGCAGTTCCTCGGCGCCCATCGCGACACGGAAGGCTCCCGCCGCCTTGAGCAGGGCGCGTCGTCCCGGACGCGGATCGGCCGGATCGACAAAGCCGATCGGCACCATGCCGGCGGCGACCGCCGAACTGATGCCATGCGGGCTATCGTCCACCATGACGCAGTGCGCCGGATCCACCGCGAGCTCTTTGGCGCAGTAGAGCAGCAGGTCGGGGGCGGGCTTCGGCCGCTTCACCTGTTCGGCGCTGAACACGAACGGCGCAAAGCTCTGCCATAGCGGCAGCTGCCCCAGGCTCGCACCCAGCCGCTCCAGCGTGCTGTTGGAGGCGACGCATTTCGGCCGCTCGAGCGCCGCGACCACCTCGGCAATTCCCGGCATGGCGGTGAGCGTCGTGGCGAACTCGGCATAGAGCCGCTGGTGCCAGCCCGTGAACAGGCCCTCGAGATCCTCGAGCCCATAATCGCGCGCGCACATGGCGCGGATGTCCCGCTCGGAATTGCCGGTAAAGCGTCGATGCGCCTCCTGCGGCGTGATGGCGACGCCGGCCGCCGCCAGCGCTTCGGCCAGTGTGCGGCTGGCGATCGGCTCGCTGTCGATCAGCACACCGTCGCAGTCGAAAATCACAAGCCCGATATGGTCGAGCGTGGCCGCCGCGCGGGGTGGCAGGGTATCGGAAATAGTCACGCCTTTGCGCCCCGGATGCTGACGGCCCGATCGGGGCGGTCGGTGGTGATCTGGCGGATCGGCTTGTCGAGCCACAACTTCAGGTCCGCCTCTTCGTTCGGCACCCAGGCGCCCAGCCGCTCGAGCGGCACTTGGGCCGTGATGGCGTCCCATTCGGCGAGCAGCAGGCTCTTTTCCACCGCGACGATGTGCGAGAGCTCGAGCATGGTGCTGAGCCCCGCCTTGAGCCCCAGCCGCTCGGCCGAGTTGCGGTCGAACGACGAGAGCCGGCGGATATGCGGCGCCACCCGGCCGATCTCGACCAGGATCTCCTCGTGAAAGCTGGTGAGGATGCTGCGCTCGGCCAGCCCGAACCGGTCGATCAGTGCCGCAGCTTCTGCCTCGAGCCCGGGATAGGCCACGTGTCCGACGCCGGCCTTCAGCTCCACATGCAGCTCCATCGTGCCATCACGGAAGATCTCGAACACCTCCTCGAGTGTCGGGATCGCCTCGCCGTCACTGTCCTTGAGCCGGACGTTGCGGTGTTCTCCTGCCGGGAGCGCCGCGACCGGGCCGCTATGGTCGGTGGTGCGGTCGAGCGTCGGATCGTGGATCACCAGCAGCTCGCCATCGGTGGTCAGGTGCACGTCGAACTCGACGCCCTCGACCGGCATTGCCGCAAGCTTTCGAAAACCGGAGAGCGAATTCTCCGGCCACAGGTTCCGGCCACCGCGGTGGCCGATGATCATTACCATCGTAGAGTTCCTTCAGGGAAATACATGAAAAGCCACTGACTGCGCTGAAGCGCTGACAGCAGTTGGAGGGCCTTCTCCCCTTGTGGGAGAAGGTGGCCGAAGGCCGGATGAGGGATATCTCTCCGCGTACTGGGTCGCTCCTCGCTTCGCTCGGAGCGCGCTACACTGCGTTGCTCGGTACCCCTCATCCGCCCTTCGGGCACCTTCTCCCACAAGGGGAGAAGGCGATCGCTGCACCGCCAGTGGCTCCCCATATGCGACAGCCCTGCCCGTTGGACGAGGATCGCGCCGGTACCCCTCACTTCCCTGCATCGACCAACCCACGGGTGAACCACCTCTGCATCACAAGGATCACCAGGGCCGGCGGCAGCATGACGAACAAAGCCGCGCTCATCGCGATGTTCCAGGCCGGCGCCGCGTCGGAGACGGGAACCAGCTCCTTCAGCCCCAGGATCGCGGTCTGCATCTCCGGGCCGGTGGTGAACAGCAGCGGCCACAGGTACTGGTTCCAGCCGAACAGGAAGAGGATGATGCCGAGCGCCGCGATATTGGCGCGGGAGAGCGGCAGCAGCACATGCCAGAAAAAGCGCAGCGGGCCTGCTCCATCGAGCTTGGCCGCTTCGCACAATTCGTCCGGTACGGTCAGAAAGAACTGGCGGAACAGGAAGGTCGCTGAGGCCGAGGCGATCAGCGGCAGGATCAGCCCGGCATAGGAGTTGACGAGGTTCCACTGCAGCGCCGCCTCGATCCGGTAGCCGGTGAGGCTCTCGACCAGCCCCCCGAGCCCGGTCGTGCCGACCACCCAGCGCAGCGGCCCGCCGGCATCGGCCACTGCCTCGTAGGTCGGGATGATCCGCACCTCGACCGGCAGCATCAGCGACACGAAGATCAGCCAGAACGCCGTCATCCGGAACGGGAAGCGGAAATAGGTGATGGCGAAGGCGGCGAGCAGCGACACCACGAGCTTCCCCACCACGATCCCGAGCGTCACGATGATCGAGTTGAGGAAGGCGCGCGAGAAATTGCCCTCGTTCCAGGCGGTGGCGAGGTTGTCGATGAGGTGCGCCCCCGGCAGCAGCGGGAACGGCGTCTGCTGCACCTCCTGCAGCGTCAGGGAGCCCGCCACCAGGGCGAAGTAGAGCGGCAGGCAGACCGCCGCGGCGCCAATGAGCAGCACCGCATGGCAGAAGATCGAGAGCGTGAGGCTACGGCCCACCATCGCTACACCCCGTAATTGACTTTGCGCTCGAGGGCGCGGAACTGCAGCACCGTGAACACCACGGCGACGATCATCAGCACCACCGACTGGGCGGCGGACGAGCCGAGGTCGAGCTGCACGAAGCCATCCTGGTAGACCTTGTAGACGAGGCTGTTGGTCGCTCCGGCCGGGCCGCCCCGCGTCATCGCGTCGATCACGCCAAAGGTCTCGAACAGGCCGTAGACGAAGTTCATGACGATGAGAAAGAAGATGGTTGGGGTGATCAGCGGCACCGAGATGGCGAAGAACCGCCGGATATGCCCGGCGCCGTCGAGCGTCGCCGCTTCGAGCAGCGAGGCGGGCACCGCGAGCAGCGCCGCGACGAGGAAGATGTAGTCGTAGCAGACATGCTTCCAGACCGAGGCGATGATCACCAAGAGCTGCGCATCGAACGGCCGCCGGTTCGGATCCCACGGAATGCCGATCGCTTGCAGCATCTCGGCAATCGGCCCGACCGCCGGGTTGAACAGGAACGCCCAGATCACCCCGGAGATCACCGGCGCGATGGCATAGGGCATCAGGATAATGCTGCGGTAGAGGCCGCGCCCGCGGATCACATAATCGGTGGCAAAGGCGAACAGCCCCGCGAGCCCGAGCGTCAAGACGTTCTGCACCACCGAGAACCACAGCGTGAACACCGCGCTGTCGCGGTAGTCGGCGCTGGCGAACAGGGCGAGGAAATTGTCGAGCCCGACGAAGATCTGGATGCCGCCGAACGGATCGACCTGCACGAAGGCCAGCGACAGCGCCTTGTAGGACGGAATGAAGAAGAAGAAGACGAGGATCAGCAGCTGTGGCGTCAGCAGCCCCGCGGCCAGCCACGGCTGGCGGAAATGCGCGGTCTTCAGCCCGGCGCTTGAGGCGCGCGGGAACAGCCGGCCGAGCGCCAGTCCACCCGAGGTCCGGGGGCGGCGGCTGGCGCCGCCCCCGATCTCGATGCTGCCATCAGCCGCCGGCATGGAGCTTCTCATACTGGCGGAGGATCTGGTTGCCCTGTTCGACCGCCGCGTCGAGCGCCTGCTGCGCCGTCTTCTCGCCGGTCCACACGCTCTGCACTTCCTTGACCAGGAGCTGCATCGACTGGTTGTGGTTGCCGAAGCGGAAGCCGCGCGAGTTGTCGGTCGGCGTGCCGCGGCTCAGCTGCAGGATGGCGATTTCCCGGGTCGGGTGCTCGTCATAATAGCCATCCGCCTTGATCGCCTCATAGGCGGTCATCGTCACCGGCACATAGCCGGTTTCTTTGCTCCACCAGGCCTGGGTGGCCGGCGAGGCGACGAAATCGAGGAACGCCGCGGCGCCGGCATATTCGGCGTCCGTCTCGCCCTTCATCACCCACAGGGCGCCGCCACCGATGGTGCTGTTCTTGGGTTCGACCCCTTCCTCATGCGGCAGGAAGGTGGCGCTCCAGTTGAACTTGGCCGTCGACTCGACGCCGGCATGCGCCGCGGTCGAGGCCACGAAGGTCGAGCACTGGCCCGAGGTGAACAGCTGGTCGGGGGCGAGGCCCTGTCCGGCGAGCTGCAGCACCCCATCATTCATCCAGCTCTGCAGCCGTTCCAGCTGGCCCACCACCATCGGGCTCTGGTTGAAGATGAACTCGGTATCGAGTCCGCCAAAACCGTTGGCCTTGGTGCCCCAGGGCTGATCCTGGATGGCGGCGTAGTTCTCCAGCATGCTCCAGAAGAAATCGTTGGCCAGCACCATCGAGCAGTCGGACACGCCCTTTTCCTTGATGGCGCGCAGCTGGGTGTCGATCTCCTGCCAGGTCTCGCCGGGCTTGTCGAAGCCGGCCGCCTTGAAGTGATCGGCGTTGTACCAGAAGATCGGCGTCGAGCTGTTGAACGGCATCGCGGCGGGCTTGCCGTCGACGAGGAAGAAGCCGGCGACAGGGGCGACGAAGTCGTCCCACTTGATGTCATAGCCCTGCTTTTCCATCAGCTCGGGCACCGGCACCACGGCGCCGGAATTGAGCATGGTGAGAAAGCCGCGCTCGGCTGCCTGCACCAGGGTTGGCTGCTGGCCGACGCGATAGGCGGCCACCATCGCCGCCATGGTCTCTTCGTAATTGCCCTTGTTGATGCCGACCAGCTCGTACTTGTCCTGGCTGGCGTTGAAATCGACGATCAGCTTGTCGACGATTTCGGCCAGCCGGCCACCGAGCGCGTGCCACCATTCGATCTTGGTGCGCTCCTCTGCCATTGCCCCGCCTGCCTGCAAGACCAGCGCAGCCACGGCAGCGCCGGCCAGCAGCCGGCCGATCACGGCACCATGGCCGCGTTTGTTGCCTGTCATTTTTCTCTCCTCTCGAGCCTCGCCGTCTTTCCTTGGCCGGTTGCTCCGGCGTGACCCGCTTCATGGCGGCGAGGTACGAAGGCTAGTGGTCACCGTTTACAAATGTCAAGCATCTGTTACAAATGTATGACACTGCCATGGAGATGCGATTGACAGCCGACCCGGGAGTCATGTCCATGCTGAGCCGGACCTGAGGGCGAGGGCACATCAGCGTGGCAATACCAGCGCCGCAGGGCATGTCGGACGAGCAGATGTCGGTGCGCGTCGTCTGGCTCTATTTCATGGAGGGGCGCACCCAGGGCGAGATCGCCGATGCCCTCTCCACCAACCGTCTGCGCGTCAACCGCATCATCAGCGAGGCCCGGCGCACCGGTCTCGTCACCATCACGCTCAACTCCAAGCTCGCCTCATGCGTCGAGCTAGAGCAGCAGCTGATCAAGGCTTTCGGGCTGAAGCGCGCCATCATCGTTCCCACCCCCGAGGATTCGGCGCTGGTGCCGGTGCTGCTGGGGCAGGCGACGGCCGATTATGTCGGCCAGTTGCTCGCCGATGGCACCATGACCGGGGTCGGCGTCGGCTGGGGCACCACCCTGCGCGAAACGGTGCGGCACATGCCCTCGCTGAAGCGCCCCGAGCTGCTGGTCAACTCGGTGATGGGCGGGCTGACCCGCGGCATCGAGATCAACACCTTCGACATTGCCGGCGATCTTGCGCGGCACCTCGGCGCCGATTGCGCTTATCTGGCCGCCCCGATCTATGCCGGCAGCCCGCAATCGCACGACGCCATCATGACGCAGGACGTGTTCCAGGAGGCGTTCGAGCGGATCGGCCGCAACGACCTGATCCTCCTGACCATCGGCGATATGACCGAGCGCTCGCTGCTGATGCGCTATGGCCTGCCGCGCGACGTCACCATCGACGAGCTGGTGGCATCAGGCGCCGTGGGCGACGTGATGGCCCAGTTCGTCGATGCCGCCGGCCAGCCCATCGACCACCCGATCAACCGCCGCGCCATCGCCCTGCCGCTCGAAGCCTTGCGCAAGGTGCCCAACGTGGTGTTCGCCTCAGGCGGCGCCAACAAAACCCACGCCATCGCCGCCGTGCTGCGTTCGGGGCTGGGGAGTGCGCTCGTGTGCGATGAGGCGACGGCTCGGGCGGCGATGGGGATTGCGCTGGGGGCGGTGGGGTAAGTCCGCCAGGGGGAGTGCTCTTAAGCCGATCGCATGGAGGGCGTTTCACTATTGAGCCTTGTAGGACGGCTCTGACCCCGACACGGGCGATTCTCACGACAGCGGGAACCTCTCCTTTCTGGCGCCAAGGGCAACGATCCGCGACTGGCGATGACCGTCGGACTGCCGGCGCCGGAGCTACAGATGGCGGTGATCGATGCGGTGCATCCGGGGCGTTTGAGGGAGCAAGTCGTTCGGCGGACCCGGAGCTTCGGAGTTGTGGCAAGTTGCAGGACTGGCACACAGGCCGACGGCAGTCCGCGGTAGAAGCAAGCCGCTGCTTCACCGTGATCGGGTGTTTCGAGCGGGCCATCCCGCATTAGCAAAGTGAGCACGACCAACGTGTGAACCGACCGCCACCGTGCAACCTGCCGTTTCTCTTTCCATCAGGTAAGTTGCGCGAGGACGACCCTTTATGCACCCACGGTCACCTTCCCGCACCAACACTGCTGGACGGTAACAACGCGAGCCGCCGTTGACGCAGCCCAATACCAGCCGCATAACACTACGCCAATGCTAAAGGGGGGTGTGTAGTGGAAGATCAGGTACTTAACGCGTATCTTCGCGATTTTTCTCAGTCATTCGACCTGTCGGATCTGAGTGAGGCTAGTGCATTCGAGTATTTTTCCGCTTACTGCGTGTTCTTTAGAGATTTTTCAGAGAACACCGTCCTTGAGGATATGGTCGTATCGGGCGGGCTGGACACGGCAATAGATGCCGCTGGTATTTTCCTAAACGATATTAGTGTGACCACGTCGGCTCAGGTTGACGAAATTGCTACGAGGCAGCGCGTGGACGCAGACTTTGTCTTCGTTCAGTCCAAAACAAGCAGATCGCTCAACGCCGCCGAGATTGGCAGCTTCGTTCAAGGCGTAAGAGAATTTTTCTCAGAGCGACACATGCCGACAAACGAGGATATAGCCGAGCGCCGCGAACTGTCGGATCACGTCTTCACAAAGAGTGTTCGGATGCGGGCCAAACCGAGGCTGCATTTATACTACGCGTATGGCGGATCGTTCAAGAGCGATCCGAACATCGTGGCAAGAGTAACATCTGGCACCAACGACCTCAAAAGATTGAATCTATTCTCCGAAGTTAATTTCACGTTCCTGGACGCGAATAAACTTCAAGAACGGTATCAAGAAGTCAATCTGCGGATCGAGAAGGAGATACAGATCAATGAATATGCATCGTTACCTGCGATCCAAGGCATACGACAGGCCTATATTGGGGTGTTGCCGTGTCTCGAGCTTGTGAATTTGCTTTCAAATTCGGATGGAAAGCTACAGAAATCTCTGTTCAATGAGAATGTGAGAGACTTTCTGAGCAGAAATCCAGTAAACGACGAAATAGCTGAGACGATAAAGTCCAAAACGAACCAAGGTAGATTGGCCGCCTTAAATAACGGCATTACAATAGTCGCGAGAGACATCAGGATAATTGGGAAGAAATTCACCCTAAGCGATTTTCAGATCGTCAATGGCTGCCAGACTAGTCACATAATTTTCGAGAATCAACATCATCTTCAAGCAGACACCTCGATAGCCGTAAAGATTATTGAAGCCGAGGACAGGGAGTTGGTCAACGAGATCGTCCGAGCAACGAACCGGCAGACTGAGGTGAAGGACGAGGCATTTGTGGTGTTGGCCGACTTTCACAAAAGACTGGAACGCTTCTTTTGGAGCATGGATTCTGACGCGGCGTATAAATTGGTATATGAGCGCAGAAAAAGGCAATATGCGGACTCGACATTCACGGCCGCCAATATTGTTACGCTAACGTCTTTGACCAACAGTTTTGTTAGTTGTGTGCTGGAGAATCCTGTCGACGCCGTCGATTATTATGGGGTTCTGCTTCATCGATATCAGGATGGGATATACCAGAACGATCACTCGTTATGGTCGTATCTTGTGGCGGCGACCGTTCTTAGAGAAATTGAGAAGCTCTGTGTTGGAAAGAACCGACCAAGTCTTTGGAAGTTCCGCTTCATCATAGCATTGATGGTTCGTCAGAGTTTCGGCAAACTCCCGCCATTGCAAAACGACAGGTCTCAGAAGGCGTATGCAGACGAGGCCCTTAAGGTGGTCAGGAATAGGAGAGAGTTCACCCGTCGAGTCGAGGCTGTCGAATTGCAGCTAGCAAACGCAATCCTAGCCCAAGGGCCTCAGTTTGATAAACGTAACGCCCATCAAGATCGCCGGTTCGTGGATAGCCTCATTGCCACTCCGTAGTTCGCAGCGGAGGTGGCCGCCAACGTACTATCCCGTCCGCGACGAGTCGGCGTAGCGATCTGCGCCGATATCGTTGCGGTTGGAACCAAAGAATTGTCACGGCGCCCTGATGTCGCAAGCAAGCACTGAACGCCAATGTGTTGAACTCCTACTGGCATCCATCACGGCGCGCATGGGCGACGATGGCCTTCGTGCCGCATTCATGTTTGGTCCGCCTGGCTCTCAAAGTTGGGAGCGAAACATGGGAACTGAGCTTTACTACCACGCCAGGGAGCTGACACTTGCTTGCCTCTATCTTCGCAGGCATGGACCTCCCTATCTTCGCGCGCTTCCAATGGAGCGGATATGGGGGCTCCTCCAGGGCTTTATTGCCGAGAACTATTGGCATCTCTTCGACGAGACATGGGCGAAGCCATTTGACGGGACCTACGCGGATCACGTTTCTGCATCGACCAAAGATATTTTGGCTAGGCAGCTGGCGGCGTCGTTGATCTTCAGGCCTGTGGCGGAGTTAACTCTCTACCCCCTCGTCCCTGTCCAGGTAAAGGCGGCCTTTAGATCGGAGCCTTTTTCAGTTGTTTCGCCCTCAACGCTCGTGAGGGGTGAGATACCGACTGAACTAGAGCGCTGGGTAGAGCCGGATGCGTTTCCTCCGCTGACCGACTGGAAAGGTCGCCGTGATGTCGGAGTTTCCAGTTGGCTTGCTGTCCGTTCGCCCGTAGAGGATGCTGCTGACAAGGTCAGAGCAGCAATACTCGGTGCAATCGCCCTTACGCCACTTCCCATGTATACTTACCTGTTCTCTGGGAGACGCATCTTTGGCGGCCGGTGTACGATTACAGGAGATGGTGGGGCCACAACGTCATTTAGCGCTGGTCACACCCCTCCCCTGATGCACGATATTGTCGTCACCGAGGCTGACCACGCCTGGCTCTCGATGCTAGCAGAAAAGTTAGGTTCGAACACCAAGACAGCACGGCGAGAACTGCGTTCCCTAGAGTACTTCTATCGAGCATGGCCGTTGGGCAAATCAGAGAGATTTCCGATCCTGTGCATGGCACTCGACGCGGTTTTTGGCGATGCGAACGGAGCTACTCAGGCGGTAATCGACGGTATCCAAGTAGCCCTCGGTAGTCATGTGCCGGACGCACGTCTACGACGACTGATGAGCCTGCGTGCCGCCGTCATCCATGGCGGAGCGCCCGACGTCTACGACTCCAGCAAGTACGCAGAATACTACTCAGAGTACGCTGTCGACCCAATCTATGACCTCGAACTGATCACGGCGGCATGCCTGCGAGCGAGGGTGTTCAATGGTGCTCTCGTTCCTCACTCCGATCCGAATGGGGAGATCGTTCACGAACATCAAAAGGCCGGGCGCCTTCCAAAGCAGTATCTCCGGCCAAGCATTCTAGACGTTGCTGGTACGCCGTAGTATTAAGTGCGTGGCACCCAATGCTGCCACTGGCTAAATCTCGTGTGGGGCGTGGCCAGCTATTGCTCGCGAGTTCGTCGGGAATCGAAAGCCGCCCTCACTCATCCCCCATCTTCAGCGCCTTGATAAACGCTTCCTGCGGGATCTCGACGCTGCCGAACTGGCGCATCTTTTTCTTGCCCGCCTTCTGCTTCTCGAGCAGTTTCCGCTTACGGGTCGCGTCGCCGCCATAGCACTTCGCCGTCACGTCCTTGCGCATGGCGCGCACGGTTTCGCGGGCGATGATCTTGCCGCCGATGGCGGCCTGGATCGGGATCACGAACAGGTGCGGCGGGATCAGGTCCTTGAGCTTTTCGCACATGATGCGGCCGCGCGTTTCGGCGACATTGCGGTGCACCAGCATCGAAAGCGCGTCGACCGGCTCGGCATTGACCAGGATCGAGAGCTTCACCAGGTCGCCCTCGCGGTAATCGGCGAGCGTATAGTCGAAGCTGGCATAACCCTTCGAGATCGACTTCAGCCGATCGTAGAAATCGAACACCACTTCGTTGAGCGGCAGGTCATACTCGACCATGGCGCGGTTGCCGACATAGGTCATGTTGCGCTGGATGCCGCGCCGATCCTGGCAGAGTTTCAGGATCGAGCCGAGATACTCGTCGGGGGTGAGGATGGTGGCCTTGATCCACGGCTCGCTGATGTGGTCGATGCGCACCACGTCCGGCAGGTCGGCCGGGTTGTGCAGCATCAGCACCTCGCCATTGGTGAGGTGCACCTCGTAGACCACCGATGGCGCGGTGGCGATCAGATCAAGGTTGAACTCGCGGCTCAGCCGTTCCTGGATGATTTCGAGGTGCAAAAGCCCGAGAAAGCCGCAGCGGAAGCCGAAGCCGAGAGCCGCCGAGGTTTCCATCTCGTAGCTGAAGCTCGCGTCGTTGAGCCGGAGCTTGCCCATGGCAGCGCGCAGCTCCTCGAAATCCGAGGCGTCGACCGGGAACAAGCCGCAGAACACGACCGGCTGCGCCGGGCGGAAGCCGGGGAAGGCGCTGGCCGTCGGGCGGCGATCGTCGGTGATGGTGTCGCCGACATTGGTATCGGCCACTTCCTTGATCGAGGCGGTGAAAAAGCCGATCTCGCCGGGGCCGAGTTCGCTGATATCGACGAGTTTGGGGGTGAACACGCCGACGCGGTCGAGCTCGTAGGCCGCGTTGGCGTTCATCATCCGGATCTTCTGGCCCTTCTTCACCGTGCCATCGATGACGCGGATCAGCACCACGACGCCGAGATAGGTGTCGTACCAGCTGTCGACCAGCAGCGCCTTCAGCGGCGCGTTGATATCGCCCTTGGGCGCCGGCAGGCGCTCGACGATGGCTTCCAGCACCTTGTCGATGTTGAGGCCCGACTTGGCGGAAATCTCCACTGCGTCCGAGGCATCGATGCCGATCACATCCTCGATCTGCTGCTTGACGCGCGGGATATCGGCGGCCGGCAGGTCGATCTTGTTGAGCACGGTCACCAACTCATGGTTGGCATCCATGGCGTGGTAGACATTGGCGAGGGTCTGCGCCTCGACGCCCTGGCTGGCATCGACGACCAGCAGCGAGCCCTCGACGGCGGCCAGCGACCGGCTGACCTCATAGGCGAAGTCGACATGGCCGGGCGTGTCGATCAGGTTGAGGATATAGGTCTCGCCGTCGGTGTGCTTGTAGGTCAGCCGGACGGTCTGCGCCTTGATGGTGATGCCGCGCTCACGCTCGATATCCATCGAGTCGAGCACCTGCTCCTTCATCTCGCGCAGCTCGAGGCCGCCCGTGAGCTGGATCAGCCGATCGGCGAGCGTCGATTTGCCATGGTCGATATGGGCGACGATGGAGAAGTTGCGAATATGGTCGAGCGGTACGGACATGGGCCGCTGATACCAGAGCCGGGTGACGGGGCAAAGATGGTTTATCGGGGGTTAACAGCAGCAGATGCGTAGCCACGCCCGCGCTGCGATGATGTGACCGCGCCGCGCCCGGGCGTGCTAGGCTTCCTCCGCGGCGCGATGGACAGCCCGGCCACGCGCTGATCCCCGCGAGGCGCGGGGGTTGGGTCAGAGCGGGCAGGGGCGGAAAATGGCAGACAGCAGCGACTACGCAGCGCGTTTCGACGTCGATTATCCCGGCCAGATGGACCGGCTGACCACCTTCTTTCGCCTGATCTGGGCGATCCCGATCCTCATCGTGCTGGGCCTCCTCTCCGACACCGGCGGCTACTATTATTACGATGCGGCCGGCAACGCGGTGAAATCGGCGGGCGGCGGCATCACCGCCGGGCTGTTCCTCGCCACCGTGCTTATGCTGGTGTTCCGGCAGTTTTATCCGCGCTGGTGGTTCGATTTCGGCGTCGAGCTGGCGCGCTTCGGCGCCCGGGTCAGCGCCTATCTGTTCCTGCTGACCGACAAGTATCCCTCGACGGTCGACGCGCAATCGGTGCATCTCGAGGTCGCCTATCCCGAGGCGGCAGAGCTCAACCGCTGGCTGCCGCTGGTCAAATGGCTGCTGGCGATCCCGCACTATGTAGTTCTGGCAGTGCTCGGCCTCGTCGCCCTGCTGGTGACGATCGTTGCGTGGTTCGCCATCCTGTTCACCGGCACCTACCCACGCGGCATGTTCGATTTCGTCGTCGGCGTCGGCCGCTGGGCCACCCGGGTCTGGGCCTATGCCTTCCTCCTCGTCACCGATGTCTACCCGCCGTTCAGCCTGCGCTAGCGAGAGGATTTAAAGCCTGACACGCGCTGGCAGGGTAACTGCGCTACATGGCTTCCGGAGCGCTGGGCTGGGCCGGATTTGGCCGGTCGGCAGCGTCACTGGAGGGATGAGATGGATTCGGAGACACGGCGCGGCTTTGCGTTCAACCATGGCGACTGGGTGGTCACCAACCGGCGGCTGAAGGCCCGCGGCGTCGGCTCAACCGAGTGGGACGTGTTCACCTCCTATGAGACGGCGCAGCTGTTGCTCGGCGGCATGGTGTCGGTGGATGAGAGCGACTTCCCGACCAAAGGCTTCAAGGGCATGACGCTGAGGATCTACAACCCCGAACGCGACGAGTGGGCGATCTACTGGATCAACTCGGAGAAAGGCGTGCTGGAGCCGCCGGTGTTCGGCCGCTTCGAATACGGTCGCGGCAGCTTTGCCGGCGACGACATGGATGGCGACCGGCCGGTCAAAGTGCTGTTCGACTGGAGCGGCGCCGACACCGAAACCCCCCGCTGGAGCCAGGCATTTTCGTACGATGGCGGCGATAGCTGGGAAACCAACTGGATCATGGAGTTTAGGCGGCCGGAGTAGGGCTGTCGGAATGAGTTGAGCTGAACTGCCCCTCACCCCGACCCTCTCCCCGGCGGGGAGAGGGGGCGTTGGGGCACAGTCGATGCAAAGTGCGTCCCCTCTCCCCTCTGGGGAGAGGGTCAGGGTGAGGGGCAGTTCATTCAATCGCGAAGCCCAGGGATCCGCCAAAACCGGGTCGCTTCTCCCCACCACCTCCGGCAAATGTCTCCCGAGCAAAGGAGACCGCCATGACCCTGCATTATTCCGGAATGCCCTCAGACCTTGCCGCCGCCTACCGTGCCGGCGCCCCCGACGCCAATGGCCAGGCGCCGGAGCGGCGCATCTCCGATGGCGACGGGGTGCCGTGCCGGCATTGCCTCGAGAACGTCGCGGCCGGCGAGCCTTACCTCGTCCTCGCCTATCGCCCGTTCCCGGCGCCGCAGCCCTATGCCGAACTCGGGCCGATCTTCCTGCATGCCGAGGCCTGCCCGGCCTATGAACCCGCCGCCGGCCTGCCGGAGCGCGAACAGCGCGGCACCAGCGGTCGCATCTTGCGCGGTTACGGCGCCGACGACAGGATCGTCTACGGCACCGGAATCGTGGTGGGGAACGATGGCATCGAGGCAGCAGCTGAGGCGATCCTCGAGCGCGCGGACGTCGCTTACGTCCATATGCGCTCGGCCACCAATAACTGCTTCACCCTCCGGATCGACCGCGCAACCTGATGCGGGGTCGCCGCGTTCGGGGTGCATGCGGTTCATCTTCGCCTGCCTTCTCGCCAGCATGAGCTTTGCCGCCCTGGCGCAACAGGCAGGCGACACGACCGTGCCGCTTCCCAAGCCGCGGCCGGCGGAACTCTCCGCCGAACCGGCGGTGAAATTGCCCCGCCATCGCCCGGCGGCAACGCCCGACAAGCCCGCGCCGAAGCCGCCCGCCGCCGATCCGATCGGCCCGCCGCTACCGCCCGGCGAACATGTTGCCGAGCCGGCAGAACCGACGGCCCGCATCTACCAGACGGCGTGCCCCGCCGTTCTGCTCGGCAAGGTCGAGGCCAAGGCGCTGCCACCGATCGAAGAAAAACAATGTGGCACCCAATCGCCGCTCTCGGTCACCGGGGTGCTGGCCAATGGGCGGATGGTGCCGGTGGCGGGCGGCGTCGAGACCGATTGCGGCATCGCCTCGGCCCTGCCTGACTGGATCGAATCGATCGACAGCTACCTTATGGCGCGCGACAACACGCGGATCGCCGAAGTGGTGGTCGGCACCTCCTACATGTGCCGCAACGTCAACAATGGCAGCACCGGTAACCTCAGCTTCCACGCCTTCGCCGATGCGCTCGACGTGGTCGGCTTCAAGCTCGAAGACGGCCGCTTCGTCACCGTCGATGGCGGCTGGAGGGACGCGCTCTCACCCGAGGGCCGGCTGCTGCGCTTCGCTCACGATTCCGCCTGCGCCCATTTCACCACCGTGCTCGGCCCCGAGGCCAATGCCGAGCATCACGACCACCTGCATGTCGATCTCGGCTGCCACGGCAAGACCTGCACGGCGCGGCTCTGTGAATAGCGTCAGGCGCTGCGGTCGGTGAACACTGCCGCGATCAGCAGCAGCAGCGCCAGGATCGTGGCCCCCAGCCGCGCCGCATGCCAGCTCCACCAGCTGTTGCGCAGCGTTTCCCAATCAGTGGGAAGGGCATCGGCGGACCAGCCCATCACCGCGTCGTTGATCGGCTGGTTAAGCAAGCGGGTGATCAGCCCGGCAGCGACGAGGCCGAGCGCCGCGGCGCCATAGAGCATCAGCACTGTCGGCCGCTGGCGCGCCAGCACGGCCAGGACGACGACCATGACGATCGCGGCAAGCCCCATCAGCGGCAGCAGCGTATTGAGGCCGCGCACCGCGCCCTGATGCACCTCGACAAAGCTCGTGGGCGAATAGCGGGTAATGTCGTAGCCGAACCAGATTCCGTACATGCTGCCGGCCAACAGGCCGACGAGCAGCAGGGAAAGCGCTTGTCCGATGGTGGATAGATAGCCGAGGCCAGGCATAGGATATGGGCTCCTCTCGACGCTGGAGCTGTAATTACAATACAGTGTCACTGTAGTCAATATGGTAATGGCATAGCGAATTGACCGATCAGCCTGAACCCCGCCGAAAATACCAGTCCCGCCTGCGCCAGCAGCAGGCCGCCGATACGCGTGGCGCCATTGTCGCGGCGGCGCGCCAGCTGTTCGTTGCCAATGGATGGCAGGGGACGACCATCGCTGCCGTGGCCCGCGTCGCAGGGGTATCGGCGGAGAGCGTCTACGCCGTGTTCGGCAACAAATCCGCACTGCTGCTCGGGGTGGTGCAGAGCGCGGTGCGGCGTGGCGATCCGGCGACGCCGCTGGTCGAACAGGCCGGCCCGCGGGCCGTGGCGGCTGCCCGCGACCAGCCCGAGGTGCTCAGGCTGTTCGCCCGCGATATCGTGCAGGTGCTCTCGGCGGTAGCCGAGATCGTGGCGGTGCTGCGCGTCGCGGCTGAAACCGACCCCGAAATGGCGAAGGTCTATGACGCGATCCATGCCGGGCGACGCGAGAACCTGGCGCTGGTGGCGAAGGCGCTGGCCGGCAAGGGGCCGTTGCGCGACGGCATGAGCCAGGCCGCGGCCCTGGCCCAGATCTGGCGCCTCGCCAGCCCCGAACTGTTTCTGATGCTGACCCGGATCGAGGGTTTTACGCCGGAGCAGTACGCCGCCTGGCTCGAGCACACGCTGGGGCAGCTGCTGCTGCCGTAGCGATCAAACGATCGGCGAGTTGTCCTTGCGCATGAAGGCGACCACCATCACCGTGCCGTCCTCGAAGCGGTATTCGCCGCGGCCGCTGACGTGGTAGCCGAAGGCGGAGTAAAAGCTCTTGGCATTGAGCGAGGCGCGGACGTTGAGTTCGTGCACGCCGTGGGCGCTGACCGCCGCTTCCATGGCCGCGAGCAGGGTGCGGCCGATGCCGCGGCGCGCCGCTTCCGGCGCCACGTAGCAGGCCGAGATCTCGCCGGCCTCCGGCACGACGACGCCGAAGCCGACCAGTGTGCCGTGCTGTTCAGCGACCAGCGTCAGCCCGCCATCTTCCTGGGTCTCGCGATAGCGCCGCTCGGCACTGGCCAGCGTCACCGGTGCGCTCCAGTGCGCCAGCACCTCTTGCGGATAGAACGGCGCTGCCAGCTGATGCACGGCGACATGGTGCAGCGCGGCAATCGCCAGCGCATCGCCCAGCCGCGCCGGGCGGATCACCATGGGAGGGGCGGCGTTCATCGCTGGCTCAGAGCGCGTCGTCTTCGCGGCGCGGATGGTGCGTCGGCAGGTCAGCCCAGTCACGCGGGGTCCAGGTGGTGGACCAGTCGCGGGTCTGCGGCTTGGGCGAACGGTTACGGAGCTTCGAGAACAGGTCTTTCATCTTCATCTTTCTTCTCCCAACTAGGGAAGGCGCCAAGCGCCATGGGCGGTCGATCTAGTCGCGACCCGCTGAACGCCCCATGAACTGGCCTGTCAGGCGGAAATGCACTACAGCAGCCGCATGTCGCACCTCCCCGATGCCCAGCCGCGTGAGTTCGATCCGAACGCGCCGTTCGAGATTTTCCTCGTCGCCACTCCCGGGCTCGAGGCGGCCTTGCGCGCCGAAGCGGCTGCGCTGGGCTTCGAGAAACCCCAGCAGGTCGAGGGCGGCGTCACCATCACCGGCGGCTGGCCCGAGGTCTGGCGCGCCAATCTAGAGCTGCGCGGCGCCAGCCGCGTACTGGCCCGCTTCGCGACGTTCCGCGCCATGCACCTGGCCCAGCTCGACAAGCGGGCGCGGAAGCTCCCCTGGGCGGCGCTGCTTCGGCCCGACGTGCCAGTGGCGGTCGAGGCCAGCTGCCGCAAATCGAAAATCTATCACGCCGGGGCTGCCGCGCAGCGCGTCGCCACCGCCATCCGCGAGGAACTGGGCGCCACTGTCGTCGACAAGGCGCCGCTCACCGTCATGGCGCGGATCGAAGACGATCTCGTCACCATCAGCGTCGACACTTCCGGCGAGCTGCTGCACAAGCGCGGCCACAAGGAAGCGGTGAACCGCGCGCCGATGCGCGAGACCATGGCGGCCCTGTTCCTCAGCCAGTGCGGTTACACCGGCGACGAGCCGGTGCTCGACCCGATGTGCGGCTCGGGCACCTTCGTCATCGAAGCGGCGGAGATCGCCGCCGGCCTGCAAGCGGGCCGCTCACGGACGTTCGCCTTCGAACAGCTGGCAAGCTTCGATCGCGCCAAGTGGGACGCGCTGCGCACCACCACGCGCCGCGAACCGACGGTGCGGTTCTATGGCAGCGATCGCGATGCCGGCGCCATCGAAATGAGCAAGGCCAATGCCGAGCGCGCCGGCATCGCCGGGCTGACCGAGTTCCGACAACTGCCGGTCGGCGAACTCGAGCGCCCGCCGGGACCGCCCGGCCTCGTGATCGTCAACCCACCCTTCGGCACCCGCATCGGCGAAAGCGCCTCGCTCGGCCCGCTCTACCGCAGCCTCGGCAGCGTACTGCGCGAACGCTTCTCCGGCTGGCGCGTCGGCCTGATCACCACAGAAGCGGGGCTGGCCCGGGCCACAGCGCTGCCGTTCCTGCCGAATGGCGCGCCAGTGCTGCATGGCGGGCTGCGGGTGACGCTGTATCGGACGGATGTGCTGGCTTAGGCAGTTTCACGCCGGCGGCGCCCCCAGCGTCCCCTCGCCCCTCTGGGGAGAGGGTTAGGGTGAGGGGTAGCCAAGCACACTGACGGTTGCCTTCAGGACGATGATCCGGCGCGCGTGGCGCCCCTCACCCCGCGATGAGGCCTTCGGCCTCTTCGCCGCCCTCTCCCCAGAGGGGCGAGGGGGCGGGGTGGCACGGCCAGTGCGTGTCTAAGCCCCGATGCAGTCGTCAAACCGCGGGTGATACACCGGCAAATCCGCCAGCTCACGCGCGCTCATGCAGCTCAGCGGGTCGTCGCCCGTCTCATCGCCGTCGATCTCGAACAGTCGCGCCAGCCAGAGGCGCAGTTCACTGAACAGGTTGTACATTTTGAAGCCCTCCTTGGGTGCGGTGTACGGCCTAATATGTGCTGTGAGGCTACGCGCGCCAATCGACAAGAATTTGCGATGGGTATAGAAAATCTATATGCCGAGCCCGTTCCCCATTCCGCTCAATGCCATCCGCGCCATCGAGATCGTGGCGCGCCGCGGTGCGCTTGCCCCAGCCGCCGAGGAACTCGGGGTGACGCCGGGCGCCGTCAGCCAGCATCTGCGCCGGGCCGAGGAGCGGCTGGGGCTCGAGCTGTTCGAGCGCACCCCGCAGGGCCTGCGTCCGACTGCGGCCTTGCGCCAGATCCTGCCGCAGCTGACCAGCGGTTTCACCGCGCTGGCTGATGCGGTGGGCAACCTCAAGCCCGGCGACGAGAAGGTGCTGACCCTCACCGTCGGCAGCGTCTTTGCCTCGCGCTGGCTGATCTGGCGCATCGCCAAGTTCAACAAGCTGCACCCCGAAATCGAAGTGCGGCTGGTGGTGACCGGCACGATGATCGATCTCGTCCACTCCGACATCGATTTCGGCATCCGCTTCGGCCGCGGCAACTGGCCGGGGCTGAAGGCCGAGCTGGTCGGCGGGGCGCGCTACAGCCCGGTGGCGGCGCCGTCGATGGCGAAACTGCTGCACACGCCGGCCGATCTCGCCCGTGTGCCGCTGATCCGCGACACTTCCTCTATGCTGCCCTGGGAGCCGTGGTTCGCGGCGGCCGAAGCGCCACCACTCGAACTCACCGGCCCGCGCTACGACGACCCGGCTCTGGCCTTCGACGCTGCGATCTCGGAGCAGGGCGTGCTGATGGCGGTGGATATGATGGCGGCCGACGCGGTCAGCGACGGCCGCCTGGTCCGCCCCTTCGCCACCTCGGTCGAAAGCGACCTCGGCTACTGGCTGATCGTCGCCGAAGGCCGGCGCGAGCCGAAAAAGGTCCGCCTGTTCCGCGAATGGCTGCGGGCCGAGGTGCCGGATTCAGCCGAGGGCTATGTGGCGCAGGTGAAGCGGCGGGAGGGGTAGGGGGGCGGCGCGCGTGGCCTCCCCCACCCAGCTTCGCTACAGGCTTCGCCCAGCTCCGCTACCCTCCCCACAAGGGGGAGGGAGACGATCGAGCCAGCCGGACTATCAGTCATCTCTCCCTCCCCTTGATGGGGAGGGATCAAGGGTGGGGTGGGGCCGCTTGCGCCGGGCGAGCCTCACTCCACCGTCAACGCCACCAGTTCCCCGGTCTGCGTCAGCGGCACATAGACCACCTTCCCCTCAACCCACAGGTCCGCCGCTCCCGGCGCCAGCGTGGTCAGCGTCGTCACCTTGTCGTCGGCATAGCTGAGGATGGTACCAGCCGGGTTGTCGTCGAACACCAGGCTGTCGCCGAGCCGGGCGACGCCGTCGGTGAGGGCGATTTCCATGGCGCCAGTCAGTGGCGTGATGGCTTTGGTGGCGAGGTCCACTGCCTGCAGCCCGCCTTTGCTGTCGAACGTGAAGTCGGGCTTCATGCCGGTGCCCATCGAGCCGACGATCAGCGTCTTGCCGTCGATGAACAACCCGTTCGGGGTGGCGAGCTGCTCGTCGGCCAGCCACTTCTCCACTGTGCCGCCGGCAAGCTTGTAGATCGCCGAGCCCATCAGGTCGCTGACATAGATATCGGTGCCGTCGCTGGTGACGTCATTGGGGAACATCGCCCCCTCGAGCGCGTGGGTGGTGACGATCGAGCCGTCGCTCAGCTTGATCTCGACCAGCCCATTGCTGTCGGCGACGAACAGGCTGTCGCCGACGATCGCCATGCCCTTGGGGTCGGTGAGGCCGGTGGTCCACTGCTCGGTGACGAGCTTGCCGTCGGGCGAGACGAGGGAGAGGTAGCCGTCGGCGCCGCCATCGGGCCCGAAGGTTACCATGTTGGTGACGATCAGCCGGTTGTTGGCTGTGTCGAAAATCACCGATTCCGGCATTTTCAGCCCGCCCAGCCGCCAGCTCTCGGTGGCGCTCTGAGCTGAGGCGCCAAGGGTGGCGGCCGCAACGAGGCCGATGGCGAGGCTCAATCGCAAAAACATGGGTCTTCCTCCGATTATCGATTTTGGCCGGCCTCCGCAGGCGTGCCGGCGGCGCGAGCCTATGCGCACTCGAACAAGGTTCGGCCTTTGCTCGATATCAGCGAAAGGCATGACCGGGGGTTGTCGGACTCGTTGTTCATGCTTAGAATAATTCTAAACTGAATGGCTAGAGCGCTATGTTTGCACGACTTCTCCACCCGCATCTGCGGGATTTCCTCTCGCTCGACGAACGCGAGATCCTCTCCCTGGCGGTTGCCGCCGAAGAAGAGGATGGCGCCATCTACGCCGAAATCGCCGAGCGCTTCGCCTCGCGCTACCCGGCGACGGCAAAAGTGTTCGAGGGCATGGCAGCCGAGGAAGACGGGCACCGGCGCCGGCTGCTCGACCTCTATGTGGAAAAGTTCGGTTCGCGCCTCGTGCCGATCCGGCGCGAGCACGTGCGTGGCTTCATTGAGCGCAAGCCCGTCTGGCTGATGGAAACCATGAGCCTCGAAGCGGTACGCCAGCTGGCCTTCGAGATGGAGGCGGCGGCGTCGCGCTTCTACACCGAGGCGGCCGGCCGAACGACGGATGTCGAAGTGCGGAAGCTGCTCGGCGACCTCGCTGTGGAGGAGCGTGAGCACGCCAACCTGGCCGGCAAGCTCGAAGAGCAGGCGCTCGGCGTCGAGGAGCGGGCCGCCGAAAAGAGCGAGGAGCACCGGCAGTTCCTTCTGACCTATGTGCAGCCCGGCCTCGCCGGGCTGATGGATGGCTCGGTATCGACACTGGCGCCGGTGTTCGCCGCGGCCTTTGCCACCGGCAATACCTGGTCGACCTTCCTCGTCGGCCTCGCCGCCGCCGTGGGCGCCGGCATTTCGATGGGCTTTACCGAAGCCGCCGCCGATGACGGCAAGCTTACCGGCCGTGGCTCACCCATCACCCGCGGCGTCGTCACCGGCGCCATGACCACGCTGGGTGGCCTGGGCCATGCCATGCCCTACCTGATCCCGCATTTCTGGACCGCGACCGGCGTCGCCGTCGCCGTGGTGGTGATCGAGCTCTGGGCCATCGCCTTCATCCAGAACCGCTACATGCAGACCCCGTTCTGGCGCGCCGCCTTGCAGGTGGTGGTCGGCGGGGCGCTGGTCTTTGCGGCGGGGATAATTATTGGCAGTGCTTAGGCTGCATGCAATCGCACGTGGGGAGCCGCTGACAGCAGACGTGGTGCCTTCTCCCCTTGTGGGAGAAGGTGCCCGAAGGGCGGATGAGGGGTATCTCTCCGCGTACTCGGACGCTCCTCGCTTACGCTCGGATCGCGCTACACTTCGTTGCGCGGCCCCCTCATCCGGCGCTGCGCGCCACCTTCTCCCACATGGGGAGAAGGCAAACCGAAGCGCATCATGCCATCCTCCAGGAAACGGCGGAGCGTCCCAATTCCGCGGCAGCCTCTCATCCCGGGCCGGCGGCTATGGTCGTCGCTCAGTTGGCGACGACGAAGAACACCACGAGCACCAGCACGGCGAACAGCCCGACCAGGAATGGCCATGGCAGCAAGTGCAGTTCGTGCTGGGTTTCGAGTCCGTGATCGACGTTTTCGTGGCGGATACCCTGCATAGGCGGCCTCCCGTGATCGTTGCCGGGGCCAAGGGCGCCGGCTCAGCGATCATAGCACTCTCCGCCGTGAGGCGGAACTGCTCACGCCGGAACGCGCCGCCAGCACCAGCAGCACCGCCGGAATGAGCCCGAGCGGATAGCCGCTCGGCTCCATCACCAGCCCGGCCAGCAACGCCCAGGCGCCAATGCCCCAGCCGACAAAGGCCGGCGGCACGAGGCCGCGCCGGTCCATCCACAGCACCAGCGCGCCAAACACCAGCATCGGCAGCGCGAAGCTGCCGAGCGTGGCGTGGAACACCGCGCCATTGGCCGCCATGTCGGGGCTTTGCGTTGCCACCGGCTGCCAGTGTTCGAGCGTCCACAGCTGCCCCGACAGCCATGCCGGCAGCAGCGCGATGGCGTCCATGCCGAGCACGATCAGGTGCAGCACGCTCATCCCGATCATCGTCCATCCAGCCCATTTCAGCATCCGAACCTCCTCAGGCTTTCGAGCGCGGCAGCGCCGCGATGACGATGGCGGCGAGGCGCAGCGCGCCGCATTCGATGCGGATGCCGCAGACGGCGAGCCGCCATCCCGCTCGGGCCTCGGCCTTGGCTGTTTGAGGTGCGCTCATCTTGGATCCCTCCAGTGCATTGCAGGCGACCATACGGTGCCGTATGTATCGGCATCCTCGACGCTCGTCCATACGGTAGCGTATGGATGCGACGGCAGGTCGCGGTCAGAAGATTTGGCGGCAGGAGATCAATGACGTGAGCAAAGCCGAGAGCCTCAGCCGCATGGATTGGACCGTTGCCGCCACCGTGGCGCTCGGCGCGGCGGGTGTGGACGGGGTACGGGTCGAGGCTCTGGCGCGGCAGCTCAAGACTTCGAAGGGCTCGTTCTACTGGCACTTCCGCGATCGCGCCGACCTGCTCGATGCGCTGCTGACGCTGTGGGAAGACGAAGGCACCGAGCAGGTCATCGCCGCCGCGGCGCACCTGCCGACGCCGGCCGCGCGGCTCGATGCCGTGCTCGAGGAAGCCGTGCAGTTCGATGTGCATGGGGCCGAGGTGTCGGCGGTCGAAGGCGCCATCCGCGCCTGGGCCGGCCAGGACGAGGCGACGGCAGCGCGGGTCCGCACCATCGACGCGCGCCGCGTCGACTATCTTCGCGATGAGCTGCTGCTGGCGGGACACGCCCCGGACGTGGCGCAGCGCCGCGCCGAAGGGCTGTATTTGGCGCTGCTCGGCTACTACGCCGCCCACCGCTACGCCTCGCCCTCGGCCACAGGGGATGCCCTTGCGGTGCTGCTACGGCTGGCGGTGGACTAGCGCGCCGGACCTTCAGTCGGCCGCCCTCTCCCGCTTGTGGGGGAGGGGGGACCACGCGAAAGCGTGGTGGGAGGGGGGAGCCCCACGCGTTGAAAGTGGGTCATGCTTCCCTCACCGGCAGTGAGCGGATGGGGCAGAGCCGGCGTTTGCGGCTCCCCCCTCCCACCGTCCTTTCGGACGGTTCCCCCTCCCCCGCAAGCGGGAGAGGGCGTCCCGACTGCCAAGTCAGCGGGTGGGCAATCAGCCCCCCGCCGGCGGTGCGAACACCGTGATCGCACCCGGGCGGATGCGGAAATGTGCCGGGGTCTGGGTGACGATGTCGCCGTCGAGATTGACCGGGCGCGGCTTCCTGGTGCGGATGTCGAACTCGACGCAACGGGCGGTGCGCACTTCTTCCCAGGCGCCATGCGTGCCGGAACGGAAGGCGCTCAGCATCAGCGCCAGCTTCCAGACATTGTCGATCTCGAGGCTGTAGAGGTCGAGCGTGCCGTCCTCGATGCTGGCATCCTGCTCGATCACCGTGCCGCCGCCATAGTGCCGGCCATTGCCCACCGCGATCTGGTAGGTTTTGACGTGCGAGGTGCCTTCGCGGTTGATGATGGTGGCGCTGAACGGCCGCGCCTGCATCAGCACCTTGAGCGCGCCGATGGCATAGCCGAGCCGACCCCAGCGCCGCTTGGTCTCGGCGCTGAGCCCCATGGCGAGGTCGGCGCCGAGCCCGATGGTCGCGACATTGAAGAACGGGTGGCCGTTGACGTCGCCGAGGTCGACCCGGCGCTGGTTGCCGGCGATGATGATGTCGGCAGCGAGGTCGAGCTGCGTCGGGATCTCGAGGGTGCGGGCCAGGTCGTTGGCCGTGCCCATCGGCAGGATGCCCATTGGCAGCCCCGCCGCGACCACGCCATTGGCCGCCGCGTTGATGGTACCGTCGCCACCGCAGACGATGGCGAGGTCGGCCTCGTGCCGGCGCCTGACGATGTCGGCCGCCACTTCACCCGGCGAGCTGAACCGCTCGATCGCCACGTCGATGCCGCCGGCTTCCAGCCGGTTAACAATCGGATCGAGGCTCTCGGTACCGCGCCGGGCATTGGGATTGACCAGCATCAGCGCCCGACGGCGCGCGGGAAGGCTCATAGGCAGGGCTCACGTTGCGAACGGCCGTAGATGGAGGCGCAGCCATGAAACCGCAAGAGCGGCCAGATGCCGCCGCCGATGGGTTGCCACCGTCCTCACCTCCCCCCGATCCCGAGTGGGTGGAACAAACTGTGCAATCTAGCGGCGAACGATCGAGGCTAGATGCCGCCGCGCGCCTTCACCAACTCGCGCATCGCCGGCGCTTCGGCGTCGGTTTCCGCCGCGAGACCGTGCGCCACGCCGACCCGGTCAAGCTCGGGCCGGTTCTGGCTGGCCTTGAACTTGGCGTCGATGGCGGCGATCTCGATCTCGATGCCGACAATGCCCTTGAGCTGGCTGGCGATAAAGGCGTCCGGCGCGTCCGACACCGCCCATGGCTTCTGCCGGCTGCCCTCGTGCTGCGCCGTCAGCGCCGAGACATTGGCATGCAGCCACGCGGCGTCGTCGATTATCCGGGCGCTGCCCCGCGCCTGGACGATGGCATAGTTCCAGGTCGGCACGACTTTGCCGTCCACTGCCTTCTGCGGGTACCAGCTGGGCGTGATGTAGTGCTCGGTGCCCTGGAACACCACCAGCACGTCAGGGTTCTGGCCCAGCGCTTTCCATTGCGGGTTGGCCCGCGACATGTGGCAGCGCAGCGTCCCCAGCGGGCCTTCCGCTGCGTAGAGCAGGAACGGGATCGGGTTGGCCAGCAGCCCCTCGCCGGCCGAGATCAACAGCCCGAGCGGATGCGCGGCGATGAACGCCTGCTGCGTTTCGAGATCGGTCTCGCGGAAGGCAGGTGGCTGGTACATGGATGCCTCGAACGTGCTGCGATGATTGCCAGGTCATTTTCATCGATAAGCTGAACCACTCGCGATGTCATCCCAGCGAAAGCTCCACCCTCATCCGGATCTTTCGGTTTTCGCCTCCCTCCCCCTTGAGGGCAATCGCATATGGAAGCCACCGGCCGTTGTGTGAGTGCCTTCTCCCCTTGTGGGAGAAGGTGCCCGAGGGGCGGATGAGGGGTTCTCTCCGCGTACGGTGTCGCTCGTCGCTTTCGCTCCGACCGCGCTACACTTCGTTGCGCGGCCCCCTCATCCGGCCTTCGGCCACCTTCTCCCACAAGGGGAGAAGGCCATCCAACTGCTGTCAGAGCCCATATGCGAGCCCAAACCCCTCCCCTCCTAGGGGACGCGTAGCGCCCCGTGGGGGAGGGGAGCGCTCGGCTTCCGCCAGCGGACAAGAGAACGATGGCTGAACAGCGTTTCAGCCGAGGCGCAGCGGCTCCGGTTCGAGCGCCACGTGCAGCTCGTGCCGCCCGGCCGGCAGGCCGGGCAGGTAGCCGAAATCGAGCTTGTAGTCGGTGGCCTTCAGCCCCGCCACGGCGGCATGCGCATAGAGCTTCTCGAAGCCGGCGGCGATCTCGACCAGCGGGCCGTCGTGCACGATCCTGAGGTAGCGCTGCGCCGGGATGACGATCCGCACCATGCCGTCGGGCACCTCGGTTTTCTTCGCCGCGAGGTAGCCGACCAGCTCGCGGTAGATGCCGTTGTCGCGTGAGATCGATACCTCGAGAAACGAGCTGGCGCCGGTATCGGTCTCGAACAGCCGGGTCCAGGCGGCCGGGATGGCTTTGGGCAAGTCGTTCCAGTGCGCCTCGACCAGCACGCCGATGGCGTGCATCTCCGGCAGTTCGACGGTCTCGATCATCGATAATCCTCAGCGATCAGGCTCGCCGCCTTGCTCCCGATCGCCATGGCGGCGGCATTGGTATTGGCCGACGGAATGGCCGGAATGATCGAGCAGTCGATGACCCGCAGGCCCTCGACGCCGCGCACCCTGAGCCGCGCATCGACTACCGCCATCGGATCGTCGTCGCGCCCCATCTTCAGCGAGCCCGACGGGTGATAGTTGGTCTTCACCGTCTCCTGGGCAAAGCGGGTCATGCCGGCGAGATCGGTAACATCCTTGCCCGGCAGGATCTCTTCTTTGATCTTCGATAGGAACGGTTCGGTATCGAGCAGCCGGCGCGCATGCCGCATCGAAGCGAGGGTGAGCCGCAGATCTTCCGGGTCGCCGAAGAAGTTGCAGTCGACCAAAGGCTGCGCCGCCGGGTCGGCCGAACGCAGCCGCACTGTGCCGCGCGCCTTGGGGCGCAACAGGCATGAGGTGAAGGTGACGCCCCAGGTCGGCTGGGCCTTCGACACGTCCCGGTCCTGGTAGACGATCGGTGCGCAATAGAGCTGGATGGTCGGCCGCTCGCCGCCATCGGGATCGTAGAACAGGCAGGATTCGATGCCGGTGGTGGTCACCGGGCCCGAGTTGAACAAGAGGTACTGCAGGCCGTTGCGGAACATAGGCCAGCCCTTGTCCTGGCCGAAATAGCCCGACTTGCCCTTGGTGGTGGCGATCACCGGGACCTCGTGGTGGTCCTGCAAATTCGAGCCGACACCGGGCAGGTCGGCGAGCACGGGGATCTGGAAATCGTCGAGGTGGTCGGCCGGCCCGATGCCGCTCAGCATCATCAGCTTGGCCGAATTGTAGGTGCCCGCGCCGACCAGCACTTCGCGCCCGGCCCGTGCCTCATGCGGATCGCCATCGCGGGTATAGGCGACGCCGACGGCGCGGCCGTTCTCGATGATGATCCGGTCGACCCGCGCCTCGGTGACGATGGTCAGCCGCCGGTCGCGCCGTAGCGGGTCGAGGAAGGCTTTCTTGCCGTCCGAGCGTTCCTTGTAGCGGCCCCATTGCCCGTAGGTGTGCTGCATGATGCCCACCCCGTTCTGCCGCTCACCGTTGAAATCGGGGTTGTAGCGGTGGCCGAGCCCCTGCGCCGCGAGCAGGAAATCCTCGGTGGTATCGGAGATATGGCCGGGATCGGAGACGCGCAGGTTCCCCGAAATGCCGTGGAACTGGTCATTGAAGCGGGTGTTGCGCTCCAGCCCGCGGAAATGCCCCAGCATATCCGCATAGCTCCACTCTTCGGCATTGCCGAGCCCGGCGGCCCAGCCGTCATAGTCTTCCTTCTGGCCGCGCATATAGACCATGGCGTTGACGGCGCTGCCGCCGCCCAGTGCCTTCGCCACCGGCACGATCGGCGCCCGGCCGCCCAGTTGCGGCTGCGGCACCGTCTTGTGCATTTCGAGGAAAGTGTCCTGCGCCAGGTACTTCATGTAGCCGGCCGGCATCGCCATGATCCGGTTGGTCGAGCGCGGCCCGCGCTCGATGATCAGCACCGAATAGCCGAACTCCTTGACCAGCCGCATCGCCGCCACCGACGCCGCCGAGCCGCCGCCGCAGATGATGAAATCGAAGCTCCGTTCGGCCATGTGGAATCCCTTGCAACGCGCTCGTTTTAGCCGCCCGGCGGAGTGTTGGATAGGCTGCCATCGTCTTGAGCTGTTGCAGCAATTCGGCAACGGGGTCGTTCAAATCTCTCAGTAAACCGCGGACTCGGCTTGCCAGAATTCTGTTGTGGTGCAAGTCTTTCGCCCAGTTGTTGAGGGCGGACCATGTCAGTTTTGCGCGTGACTAAAGCAGCGCTGCTTGCCAGCGTGTTTTCGATTCCGTTCGGTTTTGCGGCATCTGCCGCCGACCTGATCCTCACCTCGCCGGAGCCGGTCGAAGATCAGTATGTCGATCTGGTGCTGCCGGCGGTTTCTGCGATCAACGGCAAGCTGGAGCTGGATTTCGGCGGCATCACCGATCCGGAGAGCGCCACCTTCCGCGCCGCCGGCTCACTATCGGTGCCGATCGGCGAGCGCTTCGGCGTCCAGGGTGACGTAGCCATCGGCAATATCGATGACAGCTGGTCGTTCGGTGGGGCGCTGCACGCTTTCACCCGCGACCCCTCGTCCTATCTGCTCGGGGTCACCGCCGGCGTGGTTGTCGCCGATGGCGCGCGGCTCGCCGCGATCGGTCCCGAAGCGGAACTCTATCTCGACCGGATCAGCCTCGAAGGCTGGGCCGGCTGGGCGGCGATCGACTATGACGACATCGCGATGCCCGACGAGAACGGCTTCTTCGCTATCGGCGATGTGGCCTGGTATCCGACCGATGACTGGCGCCTCAGCCTCGGCGCCGCCTCGATCCTCGGGCGTGAATCGCTCAAGCTCGCCACCGAATACCAGTTCAGCGGCCTCGGCTTTCCGCTTTCGGGCGTGGGCGAAGTGCGCGCCTACGATACCGGCGCCTACAGCTTCCGCGTCGGCATCAAGGGCTACCTCGGCGATCCCGACAAGAGCCTCATCGACCGCCACCGCCAGGACGACCCGCCGAACCGCGCGCTGGACCTGTTCAGCGCGGCCGGGGATCTGCTCACGGCGGAGCCGGATGGGCCGCCGGATGAGCCGTGCCCTTCCGAGAACGAGTCATGGCAACTCGTCGAAGGCGAATGGGTCTGCGAGTATAATAATGAGAGTTGATTCAGCCGCCGCGGCGGGCTGGTAGGCTTCAGCAAGTTCAGTGCTATGGGCGCGGCGGTGTCCGCGCCCATTCGTTTATGTACTCGATATACTTGCCTGCAGCGGTAAGCGGGATCTCGCGGACGGGTACAAATCGGACTTCCGCATCCGGGAAGAAAGCGGCGTGGAATGCCGACCTGGCTGAGGCCTCGTCCGCTACCACTGACCCGTCGCGCGGCACATAACGGACCTCGAACTGCAACGGCCCCACCTGGGCGATCTGCCAGAAGCTGCAGTTCAACGCCGTGCGCGCACCACTGCCCAACATGGTTGCGATCTGCCGACCGTCGGGATGGCTGAAAATAGCGATGGACCGTCCTTCGATCGCCGCCAGCACCGGCAGATGGCGTCCGCATGTGCAGGGTGGGCCGAAGCGAGCGATGTCGCCTTGCTCGTAGCGGATGAGCGGCTGGGCGGTACTGACGAAGGGCGTGATGATGACGCGGCCACTGGCACCGGGGGCCACTGCGTGGCCCGCTTCGTCGACGATCTCCACCAGCACGCTCTCAGAGTTGACGTGCATGCCCGTACCATGGTCGCAGGGATAGGCGATCGGACCGCCCTCCTTGGAGCTGTAGAGCTCGAGCGATCTGGCTCCGAATACCCGCCGGCACGCAGCCTTGTCCTCGTCGTCCATGTGCCCACCTTGGGCGAGCACATAGTGCAGCTTGAGCTCAAGGCCGAGCCGCTCGGCTTCGAGTGCCAGTACATGCAGGGTCTTGGGTCCGGTGGAATAATAGCGCGAGCCCGTGCGCCTGATGAACTCCAGGTTCTCCCGCATGGTGGCGTCGCTGTGCAACTCGAACGCCTGCCCGAGTTGCGCTGCCGCGTCCCACGAAGGGCCCCAGCGTCCGCGCGTTAGTCCGTGCGGATAGACTGAGCGGGCGTCGGATCCGATGCGCGCAGTGTATGCCGCCGACCAGTCTAGATCGTGCCATCGCTGGGCCCGCCATCGATTGGCGTTGCTTGTGAGAAAAGTAAGCCGGTTGCTGGTGATTTGGACCGGCTCGCCGGTCGAGCCGGAGCTGGCAACCGTGCTGGACTGACCGTGTCCCAGCGGCACTTCGAGCGCCAGCATCGCGGCGCGATGAGCGCTCATATCGTGACGTGTTACGATGGGGATTTCTTCCCACCGCCCCCAGTCGATATCGCCGGTGGCGGTGAACACCGGATCGAGGCGCTTCTCGTAGAACGGCACATTGGCGCGCGCATGTCGCAGCAGTTGCGCCAGCTGGCTGCGCTGGTAATCGAGCATGGTCTCGGGGAGCCAATACTGGCTCTCCATCAGCATGTCGTAGAACTCGTGCTGCAAGTCGCGCGCCTGGGCCATCGGTGGACTAAAGCCGAGCCGGGCGACGGGAGCAAGCGTCGTCCGGCCCCGCCGCTTGGCGCCCCTCACCTTCACCCTGACCCTCTCCCCAGAGGGGCGAGGGGACGCACTTTGCACCGCCCGTGCCACATCGCGCCCTCGCCCCTCTGGGGAGAGGGCTGGGGTGAGGGGCGCCAAGCACTCCGAGGCCAGCCTAAGCCGCGTTCGCCGCGGTCGGGGGCAAGAGCGTGGTTTCGAGGATGGTGCCGTTCTTCCGGCACTCCTCGGCGATCTCGGTGGCGAAGTCGCGCAGCATCTCGCGGTCAAGCACCGCGGCGTTGCGCACCACCATGGCGATGTCGCGATGCACCGGGTCGACATCGATGGGCGTGATCTCGGTGAGGCGGCCGGCGGCGATGTCGTCGGCGACGGCGGAATAGACGAAGAAGCCGACGCCTTCGCCCCGGATGGCGATCCGCCGCGCCGGCCCGGTGGGCAGCTCCACCGACACCGCGGCGCGCCGGAACAGCGCCAGCGCCGCGTCAGGATAGACCTGCCACCAGTTGATCGAGATCAGTCGCGGCACACGCTTCAGCACATCCTCGATCCGGGGTTCGAGCCCCAGTTCGGCGGCGATCTGCGGCGTCGTCACCATCGGCACCCGCTCGCGCAGCACCAACAACGGCACCAGGTCGGTGACCAGCGGATCGAGGTTGGGCCAGCAGAGGATACCGAGTTCGACATCACGCTCGCGCAGCATGGCGGCGATCTGGCTCTGCCGGCCCTCGTGGATCACCACGTCGACCGACGGATATTTCTGCTGGAAGCGCAGCAGCGACTCGGTGACCAGCGGCGAGACGAGGCTGCGCAGCGAGCCGATGGAGACCCGGCCGCGCTCCACCCGGCGCAGCGCTTCCTTGGCCTCCTGCGCCGCCTGCAGGATGCGGCGCGCGTAGGGCAGAAACGTCATGCCCTGGTCGGTGAGCGCGATATTGCGGCCGCGATGGAACAGCGGCACGCCCAACAGGTCCTCGAGCGCCCGCATCCGCATCGACACTGTCGCCTGCGTGACGTTGAGCTTGGCCGCGGCTTTGGTGAAGCTCAGATCCTGCGCAATCCGGTCGAAGGTTCTGATCTGGTCGAGGTCCATGATAGGCGACGCTTATGGAGGTTGCACCCTGGGGCCTCGGACGAGGCTTTTACATTGGACATGCTGATAACGGCCATCGGCGAATGTCAACAGAAATATGTCAGTAAGGCTGACCAATATCCTGGGCGTTGGCAGGATCGTGCCCCAAGCTGGATGCGGCACCTCCCCCGTGACGGGGGAGGATGGGTGGGGGTGTGCGGAGCCCGGATGTTTCTCGCTTCAGTCGACCGACTGCTTCCGCCGCGCCAGCTTCGCCGCCTTGTTCCGCGCCGCCGCTGCCGCCGCATCGTCCCCCAGATGCGCCTCGCCCCGCGCCCGCGCCAGTTCCATCTGCCGCTCGCGCTCAGTGGCGCCAGCCGGGGCCGCTTCGGCACATTCCTGGCAGAGCGAGCCGACGGCTTCGTGCGGACGCATCGGGTTGCGGCAGGCGCGACACAGCACCGCTTCGCCCTCAGCCAACCCATGCACCACCGAGACGCGCTCGTCGAACACGAAGCACACGCCGTTGAAGCGGCTTTCGGCCTCGGGGACGGTCTCGAGATATTTGAGGATGCCGCCCTTCAGATGGAACACTTCCTTAAAACCCTGCGACAGCATGTAGGCCGAGGCCTTCTCGCAGCGGATGCCGCCGGTGCAGAACATCGCGACTTTCGGATGCTGGGCCGGATCGAGTTTCGCCACGTAATCCTTGAACTCGGTAAAGCTCTGCGTCGCCGGATCGCGGGCATTGGCGAAGCTGCCGAGCTTCACTTCATAATCGTTCCGGGTATCGATCAGCGTCACATCGTTACGGCTGATCAGCCGGTTCCAGTCGCGGGCCTCGACATAGTTGCCGACGAGCTTGCTGGGGTCGGCTTCGGGCGCCCGCAGCGTCACGATTTCGGGCTTCAGCCGTACTTTCATCCTGAGGAACGGCATCTCGGTCGCGCTGGAGAGTTTGGCCTCGGCGCCGGCGAGGCGGCCGGCCCAGAGCGGCGCCGCCTCGAACCAGGCCATCAGCTCGTCGATCGCGGTGGGCGTGCCGGCAACCGTGCCGTTGATCCCCTCCGGCGCCAGGATGAAGGTGCCGCGGATGCCCCTCGCACAGCAGAACAGCGCCAGCTCCGGCTGCAGCGCTGCACAATCTTTGAAATCCGCAAACTTGTAGAGCGCCAGCACCTTGAAACGGTTCAGGCGTTCGGACAGATTGGCGGCGGTTTCTAAAAGCTCGGACATCGCGGCGGGTGTAGCATCCGGCGGCTGCAACGAGCAAATCGGCCGGAGCGTTTCCAGGAAAAGTGTCCCGCGGTTTTCCGGTTCGGAAGCGCGACAATCAAGCAAATTCGGAGGAATGAAATGACCTATCGGGCCAGCGACGCTCGCTATGGCGGCGGCATGCAGTATCGCTACACCGGGCGTTCCGGGCTGAAGCTGCCGGTGATCAGCCTGGGGCTGTGGCAGAATTTCGGTGGCACACGCGACTATCCCAGCGCCTTCGAAATGCTGAGCTACGCTTTCGACAAGGGCGTCACCCATTTCGACCTCGCCAACAATTACGGCCCCCCGCCGGGCGCTGCCGAAGAGCTGTTCGGCGACGTGATGGCGCGCGATTTCCGCCCCTACCGCGACGAGATGATCATTTCGTCCAAGGCCGGCTGGACCATGTGGGACGGGCCGTACGGCGACCGCGGCTCGCGCAAGTACATCCTCGCCTCGGCCGATCAGAGCCTGAAGCGCATGGGGATCGAGTATTTCGATATCTTCTACTCGCACCGCTACGACTCCGAGACGCCGCTTGAGGAGACGATGGGGGCGCTGGCGCAGCTGCATCGGCAGGGCAAGGCGCTCTATGTCGGCATCTCGATGTATCCGGAAAAGCAGACCCGCGAGGCAGTGCGGATTTTGAAGGACATGGGCGTGCCCTGCCTGATCCACCAGCCCAACTATTCGATCCTCAACCGCTGGATCGAGGAAGACGGCACCATGGCCGCCTGCGACGAGCTGGGCGTCGGCATCATCGCCTTCTCGCCGCTGCAGCAGGGCATCCTGTCGGGCAAGTACAACACCCTGAAGGGCGACCTTTCCGGCACCCGCGCCTCGGAAAACTACTCGCTCTCGGCCAACCGGCTGGAGCCGCGCATCCTCGAGGCCGTCGACAAGCTCGGCGAGATTGCCCGGGCGCGCAAGCAAACCATGGTCCAGCTGGCGCTCGCCTGGGTGCTGCGCAAACGGGAAGTGACCTCGGCGCTGATCGGCATCCGCACGCTCGAGCAGCTCAAGGATTGCCTCGGCGTACTCGACAACCTCGAGCTCTCGGCCGAGGAGATCGCGGCGATCGACGCTGCCGCCAAAGGCGGCCTGATCGACAGCCGGCCCGGGCGGTAGTCGGGCGACGAAGGGCCACTTGCTCGATCTCTCGGCCATCTCTCCCCTTGCGGGAGAGAAAGCGATTTCTTGGGCTTAGCGTTTGCTAAGTCCTAGAAATCGCAAGAGAGGGGATCTGGAGGGCACGGTGGCTCCTCACGCCCCCCTCTCTTGCGAAAACTAAGGACTTAGCTGTGCTAAGCCCAAGTTTTCGCTTTCTCCCCCGCCAAGGGGGAGATGTGACCGGTGATTGTGGCAGGTCTCACGCCCGCTCGTCCCGGCAGTAGTTCAGCAGCATCGCCGTCAGCACGACGTAGAGCGCGTTGTGCATGGGGAAGCTCAGCATCGTGTCGGGCAACCCCAGCACGAAATAACTCACTGCCAGCAGGCTGCAGCCATAAAGCCGGGTTCGATACTGGCTATCGCGCGGCGAGAACAGGCACGACACGATCGGCAGCACCAGCAGCACCAGATAGGTGGCGAGGCCGAGCACACCGGCGGCGACGCCAAAATTCAGCGCGTCGTCGTGCAGATGCGGCAGGCGGGCGTGCACCAGGTTTTCGGGTGCAAGATGCGGCACGATGGATTGCATCAGCTGGCCCCAGCCATGCCCGAAGATCGGCGCGTCGAGATACGCCGCCACCCCGGCGCGATAGAGGATGAAGCGAACATCAGTGCCCAGATCTGCCGGGTCTTCGCCGCCCGCCAGCATCGACAGCGCGTCGAACATTGCGGACGACGAGCGGGCGCCCACCAGGTCGGCGACATAGGCAACAATGCCGAAGCCGACAAGCAGCAACAGGCTGATCGCCAACGCCTTGGCCTTGTGCTCCACCAGCAGCACCGCACCGACGAACAGCAGGATCGGGAAGGCGACCAGCGCCGCGCGTGAGCCGGAAGCAAAGATCACCACCAGCGCCATCAGCGGGCCCAACAGGTAGATGAAGCGCTGCCGGCCCGACGAAGCTGCGGCGCCGATCATGGCGAAAAAGCCGATGATCAGTGCTGTGTTGGAGAGCCGGATCGGATCGGTGATCGCCGAGCCCATGCCGGCGCGTTCGGCGCCAAGCACGTAGGTATAGAACACCGCCAGCAGCATCCCGGCGGCGGTGCCGAAGAGCGCGAAATCGGCGACCTTGCGGGAGTTGCTGGCCCCCGCGGCGCGGCGGAACAACGTCGCGAGCGGCGCATAGAGCAGCATGGTGGAAAAGCCCAGCACCGGCACCAGGTCGGCCGGCTGCCTCGCCGTCGCAACGGCACTGACGAACAGCAGGGTAAAGGCGGCAATGAACAGCTTGTCCGGCAGCTCGAAGCGCAGCCGGACAGCCCGCTGTGTCACGATGAAATAGACGAATACCGCGCCGAACAGGAAGAACAGCGCGTGCGCGGTGAGGTAGCCAAGAATCGACGACAGGCCGATCGCCGTGACCAGCACGGCGCGCCGCAGCAGCGTCTCGAAACGCGGCGTCGCCGGTACCAGTGGCAGCTCGGTGATCGCCAGGAGTTCCGGCGCTACCCGGCTGATTGCCTCGACCTTGTCGCCGATCCGCATGTGCTCTCCGTCAGCCCCGCAACACGCCGCCGGTCGCCTTGGTGACCGCGGCAACGATCACAGTTGCCACCTTTTCGATCTCCTCGTCGGTCAGCGTCTTGTCGCTGGGTTGCAGCGTCACGGCGATGCCGACCGATTTCTTGTCGTCGGCGATGCCCTTACCTTCGAACACATCGAACACCGACACTTCCGTAATCAGCGTTCTGTCGGCGTTCCTGGCGGCGCGCAGGATCGTCGCCGCCGGCACCGAGCGGTCGACGAGGAAGGCGAAGTCGCGGCTCAGCGGCATCAGGTCGCTGAGCTTCAGCGCCGGCTTCGAGCGGGTCGGTTTCTTCCGCGGTTCCGGGATCGCGTCGAGATCGAGCTCGAATGCCGCCACCGGTCCAGTAAGGTCGAACTTTTCGAGCTCGCTCGGGTGCACTTCACCGAACCAGCCGATGGTCAGCTTGGGGCCGAGCTGAATGCGCCCGCCCCGCCCCGGATGGCTCCAGGCTGCGGGTTCGGCCACCAGCTGCAGCTTGTCGATGTCATGGCCCATGGCGTCGAGCAGCGCCGCGATATCGGATTTGGCGTCGAACACCGAGACCTTGCCGTTGGCCGATTGCCAGTGGCGCGAACCGCCCAGGCGGAGGCCCGAGGCGTAAGTGCGCTGGCCTTCCGGCTGTACCGAGTGGAACACCTGGCCGACTTCGAACAGCTTGAGTTCGCTCAGCCCGCGATTGGTGTTGCGCTGGGCTGCGCCGAGCAGCCCCGGCAACAGCGATGGCCGCATGTCGGTGAGCTCGGAGGCGATCGGGTTGGCGAGCTTCAGCTCGGCCGCGCCGCCGCCGAAGCGCTGCGCTTCCGCTTCCGGGATGAACGACCAGGTCACCGCCTCGTCGAGCCCGCGCGCCGCGAGGGTACGGCGGGCGAGGCGGCGGCGGTTCTGCAGCGTCGTCAGCATGCGCGGCGCCACGTGGTTGAGCCGCGGCAGTGGATCGATCGGCACGTTGTCGACGCCCACCATGCGCATCACTTCCTCGGCGAGGTCGGCCTTCATGGCGACATCAGGGCGCCACGACGGGACATGCACCTTGCGGGTGAGGCCGGCGCCTTCGAGCTTGAAGCCGAGGCGGCCGAGAATGGCTTCGATCTCGCTGGGCGAAGTCTCGAGGCCGGTGAGGCGCTCGACTTCGCTGAGCGGGAACTCGACCACGGTATTGGGGAACACGTCCTCGCCCGAAATCACCGGCTCCATCGCTTCGCCGCCCACCAGCTCCAGCATCAGCCGGGTGGCGAGTTCGAGACCTGGTTCGGTCAGCGCCGGATCGACCGAACGCTCGAGCCGATAGCGGGCATCTGAGACGATGCCGGTCTTGCGGCCGGTCTGCGCGATCAGATCGGGGTCCCAGCTGGCGCATTCCATCAGCACGTTGACCGTTTCGTCGGTGGTGCCCGAGCGGATGCCGCCCATCACGCCACCGAGGCAGAGCGGGCCGGAATCGTCGGCAATGACGGTCATGGTCTCGTCGAGCGCGTAGACTTTATTATCGAGCGCGTCGAATGCCTCGCCCGGCCTGGCATTACGCAGCACGGCCCGCCCGACGATCTTGTCGGCGTCATAGGCGTGCAGCGGCCGACCCCAGCCCAGCGACACGAGGTTGGTGATATCGACCACCGCGTTGATCGGCCTCAGGCCCACGGCACGCAGCCGCTGCTGCAGCCAATCGGGCGACGGACCGTTCTTGATGCCCTTGAAGTAGCGGCCGGCAAACTTGCGGATCGCCTTGGGCTCGCCGGCACCGAACTGGTGCGGCAGCGGCGGGATCGGGCTCGGGCCCTTCGAGGGCACCGGCGACATGTCGGTGTGCTTCAGCGTGCCGATGCCGAACGCCGCGAGGTCGCGCGCCACCCCGTAGACGCCGGTAGCATCGCCGCGGTTGGGGGTGATCGAGATGTCGATCACCGTGTTGCCGAGCTTGGCATAATCGACATAAGCCATGCCGATCGGGGCATCCGCGGGGAGCTCGATGATGCCGTCATGGTCGTTCGAAAGCTCGAGCTCGGCGGCCGAGCAGAGCATGCCGTTCGACGGCTCGCCGCGGATCACCACGCCGGCCTTCAGGGTGAAATCCTTACCCGGGATATAGGTGTCGGGGAAGGCGAACACCGACTTCATGCCGGTGCGGGCGTTCGGCGCGCCACACACCACATCGATCAGCGTGCCGGTGCCGGCATCGACCTTGCAGAGGTTGAGATGGTCCGAGTTCGGATGCGGCCTCGCTTCAACCACATGGGCGACGACGAACGGCCTGAGTTTTTCCGCGGGGTCGACGATCGCTTCGACCTCGAGCCCGACCATGGTCAGCGCCTTGCCGATCTCCTCGGCCGAGGCGGTGGTGTCGAGATGTTCTTTCAGCCAGTCGAGGGTGAACTTCATTTGTAGACGCTTTCGGTCGCTTCGATCCTGGGCAGCTGCCCGCTGATCTCGAAAAGTTTGGCGAGGACGTTGGCAAAGCCGCGCGCATCGTCGATGGCGCGGTGGGTGTGTTCGATATGGCCGTACCAGGCCGGTGGCACGCGCTGCATGCCCCACTTGGTATACTCGGCGCCGCGTAAGGTGCCGGCCATGGTGTAGAGGCAGACGCCGCCGCCGCGGAAGATCTGCCGGATCTTGTACGGTCCACCCATCACCCGGGTGCCGGCGAATACCGACAGGTAATGATCCATCCACAACCCGTCGAAGATCATCGGCGCCGCCGCAAAGACGCGGAAGCCGGGGAGCCTCTCGACCCAGTCGGCATAGCGCGGCATTACCACGCCTGGGTCTTCCGGGTTCTCGGTGGCATGCTTCCACGCCTCGGGTTGCGTCTGCCACCACGCCATGGTGTTGGGGTCGGGCTTCCTGTCGGTGCGCGGCGTCAGCACCGCCTCGAACTCGTCGAGCACCTTGCCCTCGATATCGACTGCCACCGAGGCAAAGCTCAGCATCGAGGATTCGAGCGGGTTATGCCCGTCGGACTCGATGTCGGTGACGACGAAGGTGCAAAGCTCCGACTGACCCGGCGCGATGGGCGGCTGCAGGCTCATCGGGGCACCTCGGTCACGTAGGTGCAGTGGCCGGAGGCGACAGCGCCTTCCGTGTCGACGCGGACGAACGGCAGGTCCTGGTCGATCAGGCTGATGCGCAGCAGAAACCCGGTGCTGCTGTCGAGCGCCACGAAATCGATGCGCTCGCGCAGCGAACCCGGATTGATCACCTTGAGGCTGCCGGCCTCGATGGTGTCGTTGTCCGAGCCAATGAAATGCTCGCGATAGGCGCCGGTCTCGAGGTCGATGCGCGTCACCCGCGACCCGGCGCCGCGCGCCTTGTCGATGGTGATGATCAGCGGTGGGGTCTCGCTCGAGTTGTAGTAATGCTCCGGCGTGCAGGCGACCATCTCTTCTGCGATTGCAGACGAGATGAATGTCATCGCCGCGAGGGCGATCAGCAGTCGCATTGTCCACGTCATGGCCTGGCCTCCCGTAGGGCGGCCAGCCGGGGCGGTAGCATCCGGTAGCCGAATGGCGTGTGACTGGCCTTGAGAAACGGCAGCGCGCGCTCGCTCAGCAAGGCCATGACTTTGGCCCGCAGCGGGCTGTCGCCATCGAGTTGATCATAGGCTAGTGCGTCGAGGCTGTTGTGCTCGGCCGTACTGTCGGCGAAATCGCCGATGCGCCAGCCCGAGAAGTAGGTGCCGGGCGGTACCCACTCCCAGTTGAGCAGGCGCTGCAAGCGGCCGAGATTGAGGTAGCAGGCAAGGCCCGAGCTGCTGCGCTGGATTTCGACCCAGGTGCGGGCGAACGCGGTCGTGCGGCTCCAGCGCCCGCCGGCCTGGACATAGCCGGCGGGAGCGAGGATCGCATCGATCTCGCGGTGCAGCATGCGCACCACACGCTCGCGCAACGATGCCGGGGGGTTGGCAGACATCAGCTGCTGAGCCCCCCGAACAGCGTCGGCAGGTCGAGCGGCCGGAAGCCGTAGTGATCGAGCCAGCGCTTGTCTGCATCGAAGAAGGCGCGCAGGTCATTCATGCCGTATTTGAGCATGGCGATGCGATCGATGCCCATGCCCCAGGCGAAGCCCTGGTAGACATCCGGATCGAGCCCGCAATTGCGTAAGACGTTCGGGTGCACCATGCCGCAGCCGAGGATTTCGAGCCAATCCTTGCCTTCGCCGATCTTCACCTCGGCGCCCGAGCGGTCGCACTGCACGTCGACTTCCATCGACGGCTCGGTGAACGGGAAGAAGCTCGGCCGGAACCTGAGCGTCACGTTGTCGACCTCGAAGAAGGCCTTGAGGAACTCCTCCAGCACCCAGCGCAGCTGGCCGATATGCGAGCTCTTGTCGATGACGAGGCCCTCGACCTGGTGGAACATCGGCGTGTGCGTCTGGTCCGAGTCGTGCCGGTAGGTGCGGCCGGGCATCACCACGCGGATCGGCGGATCGATTGCCGGGGTCAGGTACGGCGCCGCCGGCTTCTCGTTGCCCTTCAGCATAGTGCGGATCTGCACCGGCGAGGTGTGGGTGCGCAGCACGCGCTTCACCCCATCCGGCGACGGCGCCATGAAGAAGGTGTCGTGCATCTCGCGCGCCGGGTGCCCCTCGGGGAAATTGAGCGCGGTGAAGTTGTACCAGTCGGTCTCGATGTCGGGCCCTTCGGCGATCGAAAAGCCCATGTCGGAGAAGATTGCGGTGATCTCGTCGATCACCTGGCTGACCGGATGGACGCGGCCTTCGGCGGTGGGCGAGGGGCGGACCGGCAGGGTCACGTCGACCCGCTCCGATGCAAGGCGGGCGTCGAGCGCCGCTTTGCCGAGTTCCGCGGCGCGGGCTTCGATCAGCGCAGTGACGTCGGTCTTCAGCCCGTTAATGGCGGCGCCGGCCGATTTGCGCTCTTCCGGGGCGATGCCGCCAAGCGTCGCGAGCAGCGCCGAGACCGAGCCTTTCTTGCCCAGCGCGGCGACGCGCACGGCTTCAATGGCGCCCTCATCGCTGGCGGCTGCAGTGGCGGCGGCGATTTCGGCGCGAAGGGTGGCGATCTGAGCGTCGAGAGACATGTGGTGTTCCATTTATCGTTCGCTTCGTTGCCGCTCACTCGCTGTCATAGCGGCGAAGGTCGGTATCCATCTTGAGATCTCGGGATGGGCCCCGGCCTTCGCCGGGGTGACGTCGTGTTCTGGGCGGCGTCGAGACCAAAAACAAAAGCCCCGCGCCATCCCCGGTTACGGGGCGGCGCAAGGCTTAGCTTAGGGCCTCAGAAAAGGCGAGAATTCTTACTGGCTCTTAGCCTTGATCCGGAAATGGATCCCCGCTTTCGCGGGGACATGCTTTCCGGGGCTAGACGCTTAGGCCGAAATACGCTCGTGGGTGGTCGTCTCGATCTTGCCGAGATACCCCAGAGCCTTCTTGGCCTGCTCAACCAGCACGGCGAACGCTGCGGGCTCGGTGATCGCGAGATCGGAGAGCACCTTGCGGTCGACGGCAATCTCAGCCTTGCTGAGGCCGTCGATAAATCGACCGTAGGTCAGGCCGTGGTCGCGCACCGCGGCGTTGATGCGCTGGATCCACAGGGCGCGGAAGTTGCGCTTCTTGACCCGGCGATCGCGGTAGGCGTACTGGCCGGCCTTGTCGACGGCGGCCTTGGCAGTACGGATGGTGTTCTTGCGGCGACCGTAAAAACCGGAAGCGGCCTTAAGAACCTTCTTGTGACGGGCGTGGGCGGTAACGCCTCTTTTAACGCGTGACATCTATCGGCGCTCCTTAACGGTTATACGGCATGTACCACTTGACCAGACTTTCATCGCCCTTCTTGAGGATCTTGGTCCCCCGATGCGAGCGGATGTAGTCGGCGTCGTGGCTAAGGAGACGGTGCCGCTTGCCCGCGACGCCAGCCTTGACGCGGCCGGTCGCGGTCATCTTGAAGCGCTTCTTGGCGCCCGATTTAGTCTTCATCTTTGGCATTTTGCTGTCCTGGTTAGAGGCGGCTCGCTAGAGCCTGCATTCGGGATCGCCACGGCATGCCTTTTGGCCGGGCGGCCCGTCGAGAAGGCGGGTGTATAGGGGGAAAGCGGCACAGACGCAAGAGGGCGCGCCGTCACCGTCATCGGCACGTAATATCGCTCTGCCGTGATCCCGGCAAGCGCCGCGCTGCAGGCGCGGGATCCGGGAAGCGTTCAATGACTGATCTGTTTGCGCCCAAGCCGGCGAACCGCCCGTTGCCGAGGCCCAGCAAGGCGCAGTTGCGTGGCGCCATCTGGCTCGCGGCGCTGGCGGTCTTGGTGCTGCTGCCCAAGCCCTTTGCCGATGCCGAGCCGGCGGCGGCCCAACTGGCGGCCGAGCGCTAGCCCCGGTTGGCGGCGGCGAGCTCGCTGAGGCCATCGATCAGGTGCGCGGCCTCGGTCTTTGAAAGGCTCGCCAGCGCCTGCCGGTCGGCGCGTGCCGCGGCGGCCGCAGCTTCGGGCAGCACGGTCTTGGCCTTGGGGCTGAGATAGAGCCCCTGCGCCCGGCCCTTGCCGATCGACGCCTTCTCGATCCAGCCCTCGGCTTCGAGGCCACCGAGGGTGCGGGCGACGCCGGGCTGCTCGAGCTCGAGGCGGGCGACCAGCTCAGCCTGCGTCAGGCCTTCGCGTTCGGCGATCTCGCTGAGCGCGGTAAACTGTGCCGGATGCAGCCCGAACGGCTCCAGGGTCTCGCGCAGATGGTTGGCGAGCCGGCGGGCCAGTTGGCTCGCAACGTGAAACAAGGTTTCCTTGTGGTCGAACACGGCCTCCTCCCCAGAGGTGAGAGGCCATCATAGCGTGTTGTGACTTAAGGGGAGATTGCTGGGCCTTACTGAGAGAGACGCTGCAGTTATCCCTACCGCACGATCTCCGACCACGGCCGGCCACTGCGCGCCGCCTCCGCGGCGAGTGCAATGGAGCGCCTCTGTGCCGCGGTCAGCTCGTCCGAGACGATGTTGGCGGCGTTTGCCGGGTCGAGCATGGCGCGCGGCACTAGGAGGCGCTCGAAAAAGCCGAGCGCCGCCCAGACATTGTCGGCCAGCGCCCCGGCCGGGCGGCGGCGCAACGCGGCCTGGGTGGCGAGCTCCAGGTAGTAGGATGGGAACTCCAGCCCGTTCTGGTCGCGCCAGAGCTTCAGGATCCGCACTTCCTCGTGCCGGCCGGCGTCGTGGCTGTCGAGCACGTGCTGATGCAGGTTCGTGGTGATCGCTGCGGATCGGCGGGTCGAATAGATCTCGTGGATGTCCGAGATCATCGACAGCCGTTTGGCCGGCAGCAGGTCGACGACCATGTTGCCAAGGTTGAGGGCCAGCGTCACGTCGCGGCGGACCGGCGCGAGGCCGAGACGCCGGAACGCCGAGAACATCGACTCGTAAAGTTCGGGGATGCGGCGATCCGATTGAGCGTGGATCCACACCACGTAATCGACACTGATGCCGCTGCGATTGGCCATCGACTTCTCGAAGCCGCCGCCCGGCGTGACGTCGACAATGTCGCGGCTGCCCCAGGCGTGGCACAGCGCGGCGATCTTGTTCTCAACGCGTACCAGTTCGGCCATCGCTTCACGCGTGACCATCTCGCGATCGAGGATGTCCCGAAGGTATTCGGACGCCGACACGGTACTGACTGCCACTTGCATGATCGCATTTTACGATAATGCCATCGGTCCGGCCAGTATTCCGCCCGGGTAGATGCTGATGTGGTTACCGAAGACAGTTAATCTGTCGAGGAGAACAATATTGGCTCAGGCCGCCGTGTCTTTGAGGCCGCCGGCGATGGCTTCCATGAGGGCGCTCAACCGGCGCGGCACCAGGCGGCGCGACGGATAGACCAGGTGGATAGGCAGTGTCATGCGCTGCCAGTGCGGCAGCACCTCGATGAGCCGGCCGCTGCGCAACGGCTCGGTGACCAGATCGACCGGCAGATAGACGATGCCCGCGCCCTCCAGTGCTGCCGCCAACTGCGCCTCGCCATTGTCGATCTGCAGCCCGCCCTCGACCTCTGCAATCACCGAGGCGCCGCCCGGGCCGATGAACGGCCAGCGGTTGCGCGGGCTCATGTTGAGATTGAGGATGCAGCGGTGCTGTCTGAGTTCCTCCGGGGTAGCCGGCAACCCGAAGGCGTCGGCATAGGCCGGCGACGTGACGCAGCGAAAGCGGTAGGTGCCGATCCGGCGCGCGATCATCGTCGAGGCCTGCAACTCGCCCACCCGGATGGCGACGTCAAAACCCTCGGCGATCAGGTCGGCGCGGCGGTCATTGAGGCTGAGCTCCACCGTCACGGCGGGGTTGTCCTCGCAGAACCGCGCGATGATGCCGGCGAGCCGGTGGATGCCGAGTGTCGCCGGTCCGGTGGCGCGGATGCGGCCCGAGAGTTTCCCGGGCTCGGTGCGGGTGAGATCGTCGAGTTCGGCCACCGCCTCGAGCACCGTCTCCGCCTGGGCGAAAAAGCTCTCGCCCAGCTCGGTCAGGCGCTGCGCCCGCGTCGTGCGCTCGATCAGCCGGGCCCCATGCTCCTCCTCCAACGCCTGGATGCGGCGCCCGACCATGGCCGGCGAGATGCCGAGCAGCCGCGCCGCCCCGGCAAAGCTGCCGGCTTTGACCGCCGTGACGAAGGTTTCGAGGTTGGTGATCTCGGCCATTCGATACTCCAGCGCAATAGTGAAGCGCCATCAGCAGCAATTCTATACCTCCATGTCGGCGCGTAGATAGGGGTCATCGCAATCGCAGGATGGAGCTTTCGAAAATGACCACCACCGCAATTCTCGGCCTCGGCAACATGGGCAAGGGTCTCGCCAAGCGTCTCGCGGGCAAGACTGAGCTGGTGCTCGGCGCCTCTAACCCGGCCGCCGCCACCGAGTTCGCCGCCTCGGTCGGCGCCACCGTGACCGACTACAAGAGCGCTGTGCTCGCCGCCGACATCGTCGTCCTGGCCTTGCCCTATGGCGCGGCCCTTGAGCTCGCCGGCAAGCTGCCGCTCAACGGCAAGATCGTCGTCGACATCTCCAACCCGGTGAAGGCCGATTTCTCCGGCCTCGCCATCGGCCACACCACGTCGGCGGCCGAAGAGCTGCAGGCTGCCGCGCCCTCGGCCAAGGTGGTCAAGGGCTACAACACCATCTTCGCCAGCCTGTTCGATACCCCGGCCAGCGCCACCGCCAATGTCCCGGTCTTCCTCGCCGGCAATGACGCGGCCGCGGTCGATGCCGTTGCCGAGCTGGTCACCGCCTCGGGCTTCGCGGTCGAAAAGGTCGGTGGCCTCGATGGTGCCCGCCTGGTCGAGCCGGTCGGCATGCTGAACATCCGCTTCGGCTACGGCCTCGGCCAGGGCACTGCCATCGCCCCGACCTGGCTGAAGCTGGCGGCGTAAGGCCAGGCCAACGCAGCAGACGAAAGGGCCGGGGAAAGATCCCCGGCCTCTTTGTTCTTTACCCTGCGTCGCCCTAACCCCGATGTCATCCCCGCGAAAGCGGGGATCTCTGTTTTGGGGCAGGCACCGCAAACAGAGGTTCCCGCTTTCGCGGGAATGACCCGGTGGGGCTGCAGGTTGTGCGTCGATTTCGACGTCCTGGCGCCGCCCGAGTGCAGATAGAGTCTTCGGCATCGGCGACTAACGCCCGAGTACCGGTGATCCTGGAGCATCCAATGTCGAACCCCACCTTTACCTCCCGCCTGCTGTTAGTGGCGGCCGGTCTTTGTGGCGCACTGGGCGTCGCCGCAGCGGCCCGCGCCAGCCATGCCGGCGACGACAATCTCGGGATCGCCGCGAACTTCCTGTTGCTGCATGCGCCGGTGCTGATCGGGCTCAGCCTTCTGGCGGCGAGCCGCATGGTCATGGTGGCGGGCGTCGTGCTGCTGGTCGGGCTGGTGCTGTTCGCCGGCGATCTCGCGGCCCGCTCGCTGCTCGGCGGCGCTTTGTTCCCGCTGGCCGCGCCGCTCGGTGGTGGCGGGCTGATCGTCGGCTGGCTGCTGGTGGCGCTGGCTGGGGTGGTGGGGCGGCGGGGCCGGTAGTTTGCTGCCCCACCCCCTCCCAGCCTCCCCCATTAAGGGGGAGGTGCCGGCCGGTGTGTCAGGTACGATCGAGCCACAAGCTCGACTCTTCACCTCCCCCTTGATGGGGGAGGCTGGGAGGGGGTGGGGCAGCCCGCACCGCACCAAAAACAAAGGGCGACCCGCGGGCCGCCCTTGTTCAACTCATATCGCTGTCGACCTTATTTCGGCGCCAGCACCATCACCATCTGGCGGCCTTCGGAGCGCGGCGAGGATTCGACCTTCGCCTTGGCTTCGAGCTCGGCCTGCACCTTGACCAAGAGCTGCATGCCCAGTTCCTGGTGCGCCATTTCGCGACCGCGGAAGCGCATCGTCACCTTCACCCGGTCACCGTCCTCGAGGAAGCGGTGTACCGCTTTCATCTTTGTCTCGTAATCGTGCGTGTCGATGTTCGGACGCAGCTGGATTTCCTTGACCTCGATCACCTTCTGCTTCTTGCGCGCTTCGGCCGCCTTCTTCTGGGCAGCGTATTTGAAGCGGCCGAGATCGAGCATCTTGGCAACAGGCGGAACCGAGTTCGGGGAAATGATGACGAGATCGAGTCCCTGCTCCTGCGCCTCGGACAACGCCTCGCGCGTCCGCACGACGCCACGGTTGGCGCCTTCGGCATCAATCAGCTGGACATCGGGGGAGGAGATATCTTCGTTAGATTGCGGCCCATCTTTCTGGGGCGCGACGGGTCTCATGGGACGACGAATGGGAGGCGATCCTTCGATTGTTACCGGAGCGGCGGGAGATCGCGGCTAAAATCGTGCTGCGTCGGCCATAAGTCAACACCGGAACAGACAAGAAACAGCATGCAAGCGCGGTTTGATGACAAACTGTTGCCGCGAAGGCTAACGCGAGGCAAAAGGCCGAGCACGAGAATGGAGTCGGGGACGCGTGGAACCTGCGGTTGAGTATCTCGAGGTGGGCGAGGGGGCCGAGGCGCGCCGCATCGCCATGCTGCGCCGCCCCGGCAAGTCCCCCGGCATTTTCTGGCTCAACGGCTACCGTTCCGACATGGGCGGCACCAAGGCCTCGGCGCTCGATGCCTTCGGCGCCGAGCAGGGCCTCGCCGTCACGCGCCTCGATCACTCCGGCAACGGTCTGTCGGGCGGCGATTTCCTTGATGGCACGGTGAGCCGCTGGCTCGAGGAATCGCTCGCCGTGTTCGCCACCACCTCCGGGCCGCAGGTCATTGTCGGCTCCTCGCTCGGCGGCTGGCTGGCGCTGCTGATGGCGCGCGAGCTGCGCCGGCGGGGCGAGGGCGATCGGGTGAAGGCGCTGGTATTGATCGCTCCCGCCGTGGATGCGACGGCCGAGCTGATGACCAAGCGGATGAGCAAGGCGCAACTGGCAGCACTGAAGCGTGACGGCGTGGTGCAGCGGCCGTCGCAATATTCCGACGAACCCTATCCCTATACGGCCAAGCTGATCGAGGACGGCAACCAGCATCATCTGATGTTCGGCCGCGGTATCGATGTCGGCGCGCCGGTGACGATCCTCCAGGGCGGCAAGGACCCCGATGTGCCGCGCGAGCACGCCATGCGGCTGGTGCAGCACCTGCTCACCGACCCGGTGACCTTCACCCTGATCCCCGATGGCGACCATCGGTTGAGTCGCCCCGAGGATCTCGAGCTGCTGAAAGCCGCGGTCGAGCGCGAGATCACCGCGCCGCCCGAGCAGCTGGAGCTGGAGCTTTAGGATCGAACTGGTCCGCTGGTGCGGGCTGCCCCCCACCCCTGTCCCCTCCCCGCAAGGGGGAGGGAGACCCCTACACTAGCATCTCAGTCTGCGTCTCCCTCCCCCTTGCGGGGAGGGATCAAGGGTGGGGTCCACAGCCACCGGCCCATATTGGTTCAGCCGAACCGCAACGGCGCCTTCTGCTGCCCGTCCGCATCGAAATTGCCCGGCTCGAGCCAGCGCTCGAAGCCGGCCTTTTTCGCCGGCCATTCGCCGTCGAGCATCGAGAACCAGGCGGTATCGCGGTTCTCGCCCTTCATGATCATGTGCTGGCGGAACAAGCCCTCATAGCTGAAGCCGAAGCGCCTCGCGGCGCGTTTGCTCGGTTCGTTCCGATCGTTGCATTTCCACTCGAAGCGGCGATAGCCGAGATCCTCGAAGATGTGGCGGGCGAACAAATACAGCGCTTCGGTGGCGCGCGGCGTGCGGGAAATGGCCGGGCCCCAGTAGATCGAACCGATCTCGATGACGCCGTGCTCCGGCACGATGCGCATCAGCGCCTGGCGGCCACCCGCCTTGCCGGTCGATTTGTCGATGACGGCGAAGAGTATCGGGTCGGCCTTGCCGAGGACGCTCTGGATGAACGCCTCGGTATCGGCCTGCGCCTTTGGTGCGTAGTCGCCGAGATAGGCGAAACGAACGTCGCCATCGGGCACGTTCGAGGCTTCGAACAGGTCCGGCGCGTGCGCCATGCTCAGCGGTTCGAGCCGCACATAATGGCCCTCGAGCACCACGCGCTGCGGCGGGGTGCCGGGTTTTGGAGCGCTCATTGCCGGCCTTTCCAGATGGCGTCGAGACCTTCGCGATAGGTCGGATAGAGCAGGTCGGCGCCAAGCGCCGCCAGCACTTTCTTCGACGAGACGCGCTTGTTGTCGGAGTAAAAGCTCCGCGCCATCGGCGTCATCTCGGCGGTCTCGAACGGCACCTCGGCGGGCGGCGCGATCCCCATGACGTGGGCAGCGTAGGTGACGAGATCCTGCGGCGGCGCCGGCTCGGTATCGGCGAGATTAAAGGTCCCCTCGAGATCGCTGAGCGCGGCGCGCGCCGTGATCCGGCCGATATCGGCGACGTGGATGCGGTTGAACACCTGGTTCGGTTTGACGATGCGGCGTGCCGTTCCCTCGCGCAGCTTGTCGAAGGCCGAACGGCCGGGGCCGTAGATGCCGGCCAGCCGCACGATGAACAGCGGCACGCCGCGCTGTTTGGCATAATCGCGCCAGGCCTGCTCGGCCTCGACCCGCTGCTTGGAGCGGATGTTCAGCGGCCGGGTCGGCGCCTCTTCATCGATCCACTCGCCGCCGAAATCGCCATACACCCCGACGGTGGAGAAGTAGCCGATCCACTCGAGGTTCGGCGCCGCATCGAGATCGGCGCGGTGCAGGTTCAGCGCCGGATCGCCGCGCTCGTCGGGCGGGATCGAGAGGATCACGTGCGTCGCTGCCCTGAGGTCTTCGCTGAGCGTCGTGCCCGGCACTTCGCCATCGAACACGTGGATGCGGTAGGCCGAATCGGCCTCCGATTCGGCGGCTTCGGCGCTGCGCGTCGTGCCGGCGACAGGAATTTGCGGGTCGGCCAGGAGGTGCAGGGCGCGGGCGGTGGCGCGCGAGGAATAACCCATGCCGAAGAAGAACAGGCGCATCTCAGATAGAACTCTAGTTTGCACGCGCCGGCTGGACGACCGCGCTCCACTCTGCCTGGACGCTGATGTCGCCTTCATCGGGCAAAAACGCAAGCGCCAGTGCATCCGCGCGCGCTTTCGTCACAAGCCGGCGCACTGCCCAAACCGCGGCGCCGCGGATCAGCGGCTCAGGATCGGCAAGCCGGGCTTCGGCCAAGGGGATCAGCGTCTGGTCAGCGGAATTGCCCACCGCGATCAGCACGTTCCTCAGGAACCGCGCCTGGCCGATGCGTTTGATCGGCGAGCCGGCGAACAGGCTGCGGAAGCCGGCGTCGTCGAGCTGCAGCAGATCGCTCAGCGCCGGTGATTTCAGCTCGTCGCGGGCGCGCAGCTTCAGCTCGTGTGTCTCCGAAGCGAACTTGTTCCAGGGGCAGACGGCGAGGCAATCGTCGCAGCCATAGATGCGGTTGCCCATCGGCACGCGGAATTCCAGCGGGATCGGGCCGGGATGCTCGATATTGAGGTAGCTGAGGCAGCGCCGCGCATCGAGCTGGAACGGCGCCGGAAAGGCGTTGGTGGGGCAGACATCGAGGCAGCGCCGGCAGTTGCCGCAGCTCTCGGCATGCGCTTCGTCGGCCGGCAGTTCGGCGGAGGTGAAGATGGCGCCGAGGAACAGCCACGAGCCATACTCGCGGCTGACCAGCACGGTGTGCTTGCCCTGCCAGCCGATGCCGGCCGCTTCGCCCAGCGGCTTTTCCATCACCGGTGCGGTATCGACGAACACCTTCACCTCGGCTCCGGTGCGGCGGTTCAGCAGCCCCGCCAGCGCCTTGAGCTTGCCCTTGATGATGTCGTGATAGTCGCGATTGCGGGCATAGACCGAGATATTGCCGAAGGAGCGATGCGCGAGGTCGGCCATCGGGTCGCTGTCGGGCCCATAGTTCATCCCGACCACGATCACTGATCTGGCCTTGGGCCACAGCGCCTCGGGCGAACCGCGCCGCTCCGCGGTCTCCGCCATCCACGCCATCTCGCCATGCCAGTCGTGGGCGAGGGCGGTGCCGAGCTTTTCCGGCAGGTCCGGCCGCGCATCGGCCCGCGCCACGCCGAACGCCTCAAAGCCCAGGGCTTTGGCGCGGTCGCGGAGTTCAGCGAGGAGCTTTGTGTCTGTCACGCCGCGCGGTGTAGCACAGCCAGCGGCCGCGTCAGAAATCGAGATCCGCATATCCGGCTGCCGCCGGCATCCCGGCAACGCGGTCGTTGAGCAGGGTGCGGAAGGCCGGACGGGACTTGATCCGGGCGTACCATTGCCGGGTTTCCGGCGAAGTGTCCCACTGCACGTCGCCCAGGTAGTCGAGGCTGGAGAGGTGCGCCGCGAGCGCGAAATCGGCGAGCGTCATGGTGTCGCCGGCAATCCAGTGCCGGGTGGCGAACAGCCAGTTGAAATAGTGCAGGTGCTCGGCAAGGTTCGCCTTGGCGACGCGCAGCACGCCTGGCTCGGGCGTCATGCCGCGCTGGTCGCGCTTGACGATCTTTTCCTCGAGCACATAGCGGGTCACTTCGTCATTGAGCTTGACCAGCACCCATTCGAGCAGCCGCCACATTTCGTTGCGCAGCGCCGCATGCGACGGGAACAGCCCGGCGACCGCGGCGGGCACATAGCGATCCTCGATGGCGTGGATCACCGCCAGCGTCCCCACCACCGGCGGCTCGCCGTCCTCGGCGAGGATCGGCACCGTCGCCGCCGGATTGATCTCGAGCAGCCCCGGCTCACGCCGCCAGGGCTTGATGTCCTCGAGGTCGATGCCGACGCCATATTCGGCGAACATCAGACGGGCGAGGCGGGAGGAGGGGTCGAGCCTGTGCTGCAGCAACCGTGGCATGCGGTGAAACGATCCTTGCCGATCCTTGGCGGGCCCGGGCAAATCGCGCTAGATGCGACGCTTGCCGCCCTTCCGGTGGGATGAGTTAGGGGATCAGATGAACGCCGATCAAGGTCTTTTTGTGCCGCTGATCCTAGGGATTATCGAGGGCCTTACCGAATTCCTACCGGTCTCCTCGACCGCCCACATCCTGCTCGCGGGGCACTTTCTCGGCTTCAACAGCCCGGGCCGGGTGTTCGAGGTGCTGATCCAGCTGGGCGCCATCCTCGCCATCCTGGTGGTGTATTTCCAGCGCCTGCTCAGCATCGCCAAGGACGCGATCGCGAGGAAACCCGGGGCTCTGCGCTTCATCCTCGGGGTCATTCTCGCCTCCTTCCCGGCGGCGATCGCCGGCGTGCTGCTGCACGATTTCATCAAGACGGTGATCTACGAAACGCCGGTGGTGTTCTGCGTGTCGCTGATCGTCGGCGGCATCATCCTGCTCTATGTCGACCAACTGAAGCTCACCCCGAAGTACACAGATATCTACAACTACCCGCCGCTGCTCTGCCTCTATATCGGGCTGTTCCAGGTGCTGGCGCTGATCCCCGGCGTGTCGCGCTCCGGCTCGACCATTGTCGGCGCGCTGCTCTTGGGCACCGACAAGCGCTCGGCGGCCGAGTTCACCTTCTTCATCGCCATGCCGATCATGGGCGGGGCGTTCGCCTACGACCTCTACAAGAGCCGCGACTTCATCACTGCCGAACTCGGCGCCGCGGTGATCATCGGCTTCGCCGCCGCCTTCGTCACCGCCTTCTTCGTGGTGCGCTACCTGCTCGATTTCATTTCGAAGAACGGCTTTGCCGTGTTCGCCTACTGGCGCATCTTCGTCGGCGCCATCGGGCTATGGGGGATTTTGCTGTTCGGGTGAGTGACGCTTCCGCCGGTGGGGGGCAGCCCGCACCGGACCCTCGGGTACGACTACCCCGCCATCGCCGCCTTGAACGCGCGCACCACTGCCGGGTCAGTACGCCGGCGCGTCTCCGCCGCAAAGCCGAGCCGCACCGCCGGGGCGCTGCTGGCCGGGCCGGGTGAGGCGCAGGAGCTGTGCACTTCGTCGACCGGCACCGCGGCGAGCAGCGCGCCGACATTGGCGGGCGTCAGCCCCGAGCCGGCCATGATCTTGATCCGCCCACGCGCCGTGGTCAGCGCCGTGGCGATATTGTCGACCCCATCGAGCGCCACATGCACGCCGCCCGAGGTGAGGATGCGCTCGAACTTGAGTGCGATCGCCGCTTCCGTCGCCTCGGCGAAATCCGGCACCAGGTCGATCGCCCGATGCAGGGTCGAGCCGAGCCCCTCGGCCTGCTCCTGCAGGCGGGCCAGCACCTTGAGATCGAGTTCGCCATTCGGCAGTGACGCCCCCAGCACCACGCCGGCGAGGCCGGCGGCGCGGATAGCGTCGATATCGCCGAGCATGGCGTCGAGGTCGGCGCCGTCGCAGACGAAGTCGCCGCTGCGCGGCCGGACGATGGCGTAAACCGGAATCGGCGCCGTCGCGGCGAGCCGCATCAGGCCGGCCGACGGGGTGAGGCCGCCCAGTTCGAGCCCCGAGCAGAGTTCGATCCGGTCGCCGCCGCCGGCAATGGCGGCAGCGAGGCTTTGCGGGTCGGCGACGCAGACTTCCAGCAGGCGAGCACTCACGCGGCGTTCTCCGTAAAACCGAGGATAGCGGCCCCGACGAGGCCGGGCTCTAGCGTGAGTCGCGAGGGCACCACCAGCGGGTCGCTGAGCCGGCGCAGGATGCGCTGGCGCACGGCGGTGTCGAGCAGCGCGATGAACTCCGGCGCCTTGCCGAGCCCGCCGCCCACCGGCACGATGCTGGCGCCGATGACATTGACCACCAGTGCTAAAGGTCCGGCGAGCAGGTCGATCTGCACCTCGATGGTGCGGGTCGCCTGGAGGTCGCCAGCCTGCCAGGCCTCGACGATGGCGGTGCTCGGCAGATCAATGCCGAAGAGGTGCTTGTGCAGCCGCTCCATGCCGCGCGCCGCGCCCACCGCGTCGACGCAGCCCACCTGGCCGCAGCCGCAGGCAATGCGCGGGATATCGACCGGCGGGTTGCCCGCCGAGGTCGCGGCCACCGGCCCGTGCCCCCATTCGCCGGCAAAGCCTCCGGCGCCATTGACGACGCGACCATCGATGACGATGCCGCCGCCCACCCCGGTGCCAAGGATGGCGCCGAAGACGATGCGATGCCCGCGACCGGCGCCCTCGATGGCTTCGGCCAGCGCGAAGCAGTCGGCATCGTTGGCGATGAACACCGGGCGGCCGAGCTCCGTTGCGAGGTCGGTCGAGAGCGTGCGGCCATCGATGCAGGGGATATTGGCGCAGGTGATGATGTCGGTGACCGGATCGACCACGCCGGTGATCGAGATGGCGATCGGCGTGCCCGCCGGTGCGCCGGCTGCGTCGGCGACGCCACGGATGGCGGCGACAAAGGCGTCGAAGTCGTCGAGCGGTGTCGGCACCCGGCCCAGCGGCGTCAGCTCGGCGGGGTTTTTGGCCAGCGCCGCCTTGATCCCGGAGCCGCCAATATCGAAGCAGATAATCATCACTGTTGAGTGCTTTCTAACGAGCAGGCATCTACGTTCGTCGAACGTGGCCGACTCGGGCCGCGCGGAAGGTGCGATGACGGATAATGGTTGAACAGGCCCGGCAGCAGGCGACCCCCACCATCGACGATGTCGCGGCTCTCGCCGGGGTGTCCCGCGCCGTGGCGTCGCGCGCGCTCTCGTCCGAAAAGCGGCCGGTCTCGGCGGAAAAGCGCGAGCGGGTGCTGCAGGCGGCGGCCGAGCTCGGCTATCGCGTCAACCTCTTGGCGCAGAGCCTCACCACCAAGACGGTCAATCTGATCGCCGTGGTGGTCAACCACATCCACGACCTCTCGGACCTCGACCTGTTCGATCGGCTCTTGGCCGAGACCCAGGCGATCGGCAAGCAGGTGATCCTGATCCGCGTCGGCTCGGTCGACAAGGTCGAGGAGTTCCTGCGCCAGGGCGTCGCCTACCATGTCGACGCGGCGCTGGTGTTCTCTGATTTCGCAGATGCCGAGACGGTGCGGAAGATGTTCCGCTCTGATCTCGTGGTAATGCTCAATGGCCGGCACGACCGGCTGTCGCCGACGGTGATCCCCGACGAGGCGATGGGCATCCACCAGGCCGTCGCCGACGCGGCGCAGCACGGGGTAAAGACCGCGGCGCTGGTCACCGGCCGTGCCTCCTCGCTGGTCGAACAGGCGCGGATCGCGTCCTATCTCAGCGCTTTCAGTCAGCATGGCATCGAGCTCGTCCAGACCGTCCAGGGTGATTATTCCTATCAGAGCGGGCACGCCGCAGCGCCCGCGGTTGTCGGCTTCGATTGCCCCGATGCCGTGTTCTGCACCTCGGACGCCATGGCGATGGGCATTCTGGACGTCTGCCGCGAGGATTTCCCCGGCAACCGTCCGACCCGTTTCCGGCTCTACGGCTTCGACAACCTGTCGCTGACCGATTTTGATGCCTACCCGATCTCGTCCATCGGCTACGACAAGGCCGACTACGTGCGCCAGATGGTGCGCTTCCTCGCCGACCCCACGGCGTTCACGCCGGGCCAGCCACCGGTGCTGATCCCGACGCGGTTCGTGCCGCGGAAGACCAGCTAAGCTCGCAGTAGACCTCCATCCTCACCGGTGGTGGGGAAATATCGGTTGCCCACCACCACGCTTGAATACTGGCGAAGGTAGTGGAGGCGGCGGCTGCCACCACCACCCCCACAAATGGTTCCGGGCCGCCTTGGGGGACGGCCCGGCATTCGGCTGGAGCAGCGGCAAAGGGAGACCGGCGCCGCCCCGGCCAGTTCTTACCAGAGCGCGATCAGCTCGGGCGGATTGGCGGTCTCGCCCCACCACTTCTTGTAGTTCGCCGCGTAAGCGCCCGACTGGATGTAATCGGACACGAACATGTCGAGCCAGCGCACGAATTCCGGATCGCCCTTGGCGACGGCAATGCCGATCGGGTCGTTCGAATAGAGGCCCGGAAGGGTCACGAGGCTCGGGTTCTTGGTGGCGAGATAGTCGAGCAGCGACGAGTCTTCGATCGCCGCGTCGACGCGCTTCTGCTGCAGCTGCAGCACGCCATCGGGCGCGAACTGGTCGACATAGACCAGCTCGGCGGTCGGCACGGCGGTCTTGATGAAGGTCTCGCCGGTGGTGCCGCGGCCGACGACGATCTTCTTGCCGGCGAGGCCTTCGAGCGAAGTGATGCCCGAGTCGGCCTGGACGATGACGCGCAGGCCCGCGCGGTTATAGGGGATGGTGAAGTTCACCGACTTGGCGCGCTCGAGCGTCGCCGAGGTGTTGGCGACCACGATATCGAGCTGGCCCGAGACCAGCATCGAGATGCGGGCGTCACCCGACACGTCGGTGAATTCCACCGGCACGCCGAGCTTGGTGGCGATCATGTTGGCGACGTCGACGTCGTAGCCGACCGGGTTGTTCTGGTCGTCGCGGAAGCCGATCGGCTCGCCGCCGAGCGATACGCCGATGCGCACGACATTGCGGCCACGGATATCGTCGAGCATGCCGGCAAAGGCCGGGACGGCCGTGGTGGCGACGAGCGCCAGCGCGGCGATGGCAGTCAGAATACGCTTCATGGGTTGGTTCCTCTCCTTGTCAGATAGTCTTCGCTGCGCGGAGTTCTGCTTCCGGCATCGAGTCGTCCCAGAGCCAGTAGCGGATCTCGCCCTGGCACCTGAAATTGAACACTTCGTGGTTGCCCTTGGCGTCGACGGCGTGGATCACCACCCCGCCAAGGAACCCGTCGGTGAGTTCGCTGAGCTCGTCGACCGCGAGCTTGACCGCATCGCTGAGCGAATAACCGAGCTTCATGGCGAGGACGATGGTGCGGCTGGTGGCGCAGCGCATCGTCATCTCGCCGGTATGGGTACAGGCCGCGGCGCCGTAACGGCTGTCGGCATAAAAGCCGGCGCCGGGGATCGGGCTGTCGCCGAGCCGGCCCGGATATTTCCAGGCCCAGCCCGAGGTCGAGGTCGCGGCATGGATGCCACGCGCCGGGTCGGCGCTGAGATAGACCGTGGTGTCGCGCACCCGCTCCGGATCGGTGATGGTCTTGAGCAGCGGCGCCAGCGGGGTGTTGGGGAAAGCCGCCTTCTGCTCCGGCGTCATTTCCTGTTCGAGCCGCTCCCACCAGACCCGTTTACTATCCTCGAGCAGCACATCGTCGACTGAGAAACCGGTTTCAGTGGCAAAGCGACGAGCGCCCGCGCCGGTCAGCATGACATGCGGCAGTTGCTTCATCACCTCGTGGGCCAGCCGGGCTACCGGGATGGTGTCGGGCACTGCGCCGACGCTGCCGACTTCGCGCGTCGTGCCGTCCATCACCGCGGCATCGCACTCCATCACACCAAGCATATTGGGCCAGCCGCCATGGCCGACGCTGCGCACCTTGGTTTCGGCTTCGACTTTCGAAATGCCGGCGACCATGGCCGTCAGGCTGTCGCTGCCCGAGCGCAGCATCTCGATGGTCGTCGGGATGCCGGGCCAGCCTTCCGCATTGGCGATGAACAACATGGTGGTCAGTCTTTCCGCATCTTGGAGAGAAACTGCGCGACGCGCGGCTGTGCGAGGCCGCCATCGCTGGCGAAGAACTTTTCGGTCGGCAGGTCGACCAGCAGCACGCCCTTCTCGAGAAAGACGATGCGGTTCGAGATCTGCCGCGCGAACTCGATTTCGTGCGTCACGAACACCATGGTGGTGCCGTCCCGGGCGAGCTTGGCGAGGATGTCGAGCACTTCCGAGGTCATCTCGGGGTCGAGCGCGCTGGTGACCTCGTCGAGCAAGAGGTAGCGCGGCTTCATCGCCAGGGCGCGGCAGATGCCGACGCGCTGCCGCTGCCCGCCCGAGAGCTGCGCCGGATAGGCATCGGCCCGATCGCCGAGGCCCACCTGGGTGAGCAGGGCCCGGCCCTCGGCCTCGGCCTCTGCCTTGGGCCGTTTCAGCACCTCGATCGGCGCCAGCGTGATGTTCTGCAGCGCCGTCATGTGCGGGTAGAGGTTGAACAGCTGGAACACCGTGCCGCTGCGCTTGCGCGCCTCGGCCAGTTCCTTGGGCTTACTGACATCGAAATCGTCGACGGTGATCTTGCCGGCATTGAGCTTTTCGAGCCCGTTGATGCAGCGGATCAGCGTCGACTTGCCCGACCCGGATGACCCAAGGATCGACACCACTTCGCCGGGGTTCACCGTGAGGTTCACCCCGTCGAGGACGGTGACCGGGCCAAAGGCCTTCTTGACGTTTTCGACTTTCAGCATGCTTCAGAGGCCCCGGAAGGCGCTGTGCGCCCGCAGACGTTTTTCGGCCCAGGCGCCCAGCGAGGCGACCGCCTTGGCGGCGAGGTAGTAGAGGATGCCGACCGCGGTCCACACGATGAACGGCTTCAGCGTCCTCAAGTTGAGCGTGGCGCCGATCTTGGCGAGGTCGAGCACGCCGATCACCGAGATCAGCGAGGTGACCTGCAGCTGGTTGACCAGCAGCGCCGTCAGCGGTCCGATCGAGAAGGCGGCGGCCTGCGGCGCGATCACGTGGCGCAGTACCTGCCAGCGGCTGAGCCCGAACACCCGCGCCGCCTCGACCTGGTCGCGCCCGATCGATTCGATCGACGACACCGCGATGACGTAGACAAAGGCCGCGGTATTGGCCGAGAGCGTCACGATCGCCGCCTGCACCGGCGTCACGTTGACGTGGAAGAACGCCGGAAAGCCGAAGAACACCAGGAACAGCTGCACCAGCACCGGCGAGTTCTTCAGGATCTCCGAAACGAAGGTGACGAGCTGCATCAGCACCGGCACGCGGTAGAACCGCACGATGCCCCACAGCACGCCGACCGCGAGCCCGATCAGCGAGGTGACGAGGAACAGCCCCACAGTGACCCCGAGGCCCTGCAGCAGCAGCACGATATCGTAGGGGGTGAACTCGGCGAAACGCATCAGCTCACCTGTTCCTGGAGGTCGCGGTTGAGGCGGCGGTGCAGGAGGGTAATCCCCAGCGACACCAGGTAGGTCAGCGCCGCATAGACCACCAGCAGCACGACATAGACTTCGAACGGCCGGAAGGTATCGGAGGCGACGATCTTGGCCTGCCCGGTCAGCTCGTTGAGCGTGATGGTCGAGAGGATCGATGAGGTGAGGATCATGTTGATCAGCACCGAGCCGAGCGGCCGCACCGAGGTCCGCAGCGCAATCGGCAGCACGATGCGGGTGAAGGTGACGCGCTTCGAAAGCCCGCTGACCTCCGCTGCTTCGAGGATGCCGTTATCGATGGCGAGGATGCCGGCGCGGATCGCATCCGACGCATAGGCGCCGCCGGCGATCGACAGCGCCACCACACCGGTGGTGAAGGCGTCGATGTAAATGCCGATTTCGGGCAGGCCGTAATAGAAGAAGAACAGCTGCACGATGAACGGGATATTGCGGAACAGGTCGACATAGAGGAAAGCCAGCCGGCTGATCCACTTGCTCGACGAGGTGCGCGCGATGGCGACCAGCATGCCGAGGATGACGCTGCCCACCAGCGCCAGGGCGCAGGCTTCGAGCGTCAATAGCGCCCCCTCGGCCAGAAAGCCGAGATGTGGAATGAGAATGGTGAGATCGAGCCGCACGTGCCCTCCCGCCGAGTGAAACCGGTTTCACTTTATGTGACAGTTCGGCAATGTCAAGCAGGGTATCAGACCAGTCCGGCAGGTGTTCGGCCAGTGCGGAACCGAACACACGCCGCCGTGATCGGCATTGGATGTGAAGTGTGACCCCAATGCACTCGACAAGTGACCTCGCTTTTTGCTGGTAGACACCCTGATATTGCCACTCTTGTTGCGAGACCCGTTTTGACCACCCGCCGCCTGTTCCTGATCGGGGGCGCCGCCCTGGCGCTCAGTGCCTGTTCCTCCACCGGCAAGCGCGACCTCACCGCGCGAACCAACGTGATCCAGGTCGACGAGCCGTGGGCCAGCTACTATTCGATGAAGACCAACGAGCCGTTCCCGGTTCCTGGCATCGACATCCGCAAGATCCCGCAGCAGTTCTGGCGCCAGGAAGTCGATTATGCCGGCAACGAGAAGCCGGGCACCATCGTCGTCAACACCTCCGAGCGCTTCCTCTACCTGGTGCAGCCAGGTGGCCGCGCCATGCGCTACGGCGTCGGCGTCGGGCGTGAGGAGGGGCTCAACTTCCGCGGTTCGGCGGTGATCGCCCGCAAGGCCGAGTGGCCGCGCTGGACCCCCACCGCCAACATGATCAAGACCCAGCCCGAGCGTTACGGTCCGGTGGCCGCCGGCCTCGAGCCAGGGCTCAAGAACCCGCTCGGCCCGCGCGCCCTCTATCTCTATCGCAACGGCAAGGACACGCATTTCCGCCTGCATGGCACGCTCGAGCCCTACACCATCGGGCAGTCGGTTTCGTCGGGCTGCATCCGCCTGATCAACCAGGATATCATCGATCTCTATAGCCGCGTCTCCACCGGCACCCGGGTGATCGTCACCGGCTGATCGACCGGTCTGCTCCCGACGCGCCGCGTTGGGCCACCGAGTAAGCGAACCGACGCTGTGCAAGTCCCCCAAACTCGGTGTCATCCCAGCGAAAGCTGGGACCCAACTATCAGCTGGTGCTGGCGGTGAGATGGGTCCCTGCTTTCGCAGGGATGACCGCCGGTGGGTGGGGCGCGACCATAACTTAGCGCCCATGTGCTTTCGCGGGGATAACCCCGTGGGCAGGCCCGTCTGAAGTGCCACACCTCCCCATCCGGGCAGGGCGCTCCAGGACAGGGTGACAAATCCCGTTCCGCTCATCATTATGGCCCTCCCGGAATCAGCGGTGGGGATGTCCGTGGCATCAAAGGCCAATATCGATGCCTGGTTCGAGCGTATCGGCTTTGCCGGCTCGATCGCTCCCTCGCTGGAGACGCTGAGCCAATTGCATCAGCTGCATCCGGCGGCCATCCCTTACGAAAACCTCGATCCGCTGATGGGCGCGCCGGTCCGGCTCGACCTCGCCAACCTGCAGCAGAAGCTGCTGTTCGATCGTCGTGGTGGCTATTGCTTCGAGCACAACCTCCTGTTCAAGGCGATGCTCGAGGAGCTCGACTTCGAGGTGAAGATGCACGGCGCCCGCGTGCTGTGGGGCCTCGCCGAGGGCGAGGAGCCGCCATTGCGCCACCTGGTGCTGACAGTCGAAGTTGCCGGTGTCACCTATCTCGCCGATGTCGGTTTCGGCGGCCAGACCGCCACGGCGCCGCTCCGGCTGCGCGCCGACGCGCCCCAGGCCACCCCGCTCGACACCTACCGCCTGCTCGAAGCCGACGGCACCTGGCAGGTGGAGATCGAGATCGCCGGTGCGTGGCACGCGCTTTACAGCTTCGAGCGCACCGAACGCAGCATGGACGAGCTGGCCAGGCTGAACGATGAAGCCGACTCGTCGCCGTTCTTCACCCAGAACCTGCTGGTCGCCAAGGTCGAGAAGGCCCGGCGCGTCGCCCTGTTCAATAGGAAGCTCAACATCCACACCGTCGGCGCGCCGAGCGAGGGCCGGCTGATCAATTCGACCACCGAACTGCGCGAGCTGCTCACCGGCACCTTCGGTCTGCAGCTGCCCAATGATGAGCGGCTCGAACTGGCGCTGCAAAAGATCATCGAACGCGAGTCCGACTGATGGCGCCAGTCTATGTCGACCCCGACAAGGTGCTCGAATTCAAGGACGAGCAGGCCTTCTACGATTGGCTCAGCCAGCACCACGACAGCTGGGATGAAGTCTGGATCAAGATCCACAAGGTCGGCTCTGGCCTGCCCTCGATCACCGCCAAAGAGGCGATCGACGCCATCCTCTGCTGGGGCTGGATCGACGCGGTGCGCAAGGGCTTTGACGACAAGAGCTTCCTGCAGCGCTACACCCGCCGCGGCCGGAAAAGCATCTGGAGCAAGATCAACGTCGACAATGTCGCGCGGCTGGTCAAATCCGGCCGGATGACCGAGCACGGCATGAAGCATGTCGAGGCCGCCAAGGCCGACGGCCGCTGGGACAAGGCCTACGGCGCCGGCAAGGACATGAAGATCCCCGATGATCTCCAGGCGGCAATCGACGCCGAACCGGCGGCCAAAGAGATGCTCGGCCGGCTCAGCGAGCAGAACCGCTTCGCCATTGCTTTCCGCACCCACAACATGAAGACCGAGGCCGGGCGGAAAAAGAAGATCGAGAGCTTCGTCGAGATGCTGAAGCGCGGCGAGACCATCCATCCGCAGGGCAAGCAGAAGTGACCGTCTGGGTGGCGTTCCTGCGCGCCGTCAATGTCGGCAAGCGCCAGATGAAGATGGCGGAACTGCAGGCGCTCTGCGCCGAGCTCGGCTACACGGGCATCAAGACCATCCTCGCCAGCGGCAATGTGCGCTTCGAGTGTGGGCACGACCCCAAGGCGGAATTGGAAGCGGCGATCGAAAAACGCTGGGGCTGGTTTTCCGAGGCGGTAATGCGCTCGGGCCCCGAGATCGAGGCCATGCTGGCGGCAAAACCCTTCGCGGCCTATCCGGAGGCGGGGAACTTCCACCGCTACGTCATGCTGTTCGACAAGCCGTTGCCCGCGGGCGCGAGCTATACCGGCGTTCCCGAAAATTACGACGTGGTGCGGGTCGAGGCGCGCGAAATCTATCTCGTCGGCTACCGCCAGTCCGACGGTCGGCACGGTCCGGGGCTGGACAAGTTCGACCGGCAGTTGGAGAAGGGCGCGGTCGCTACCATGCGCAACTGGAACACCATCCCCAAGGTCCTCAATTGATCACTGTCCTCGGCTCCACCAATCTCGACCTGATCGGCACCGTCAGCCGCATCCCCAAGCCCGGCGAGACCGTGCCCGGGGACCAGTTCTCGATGGCGGCCGGCGGCAAGGGCGCCAACCAGGCGCTGGCCGCCCGTCGCGCTGGAGCCGAGGTCCGGATGTTCGCTGCCGCCGGCACCGACAGTTTCGCCGATGAAGCGCTGAAGCTGCTGCGCGCCGACGGTGTGGACCTCACCCACGTGCGCGTCGTCGAAGGCGCCACCGGCATCGCCATGATCTTCGTCGATGAGGCCGGCGAGAACGTCATCGCCATCCTCCCCGGCGCCAACGGCACCATGGGGCGGGCTGACGCCGATGCAGCGCTCGAGGGGCTGGGCATCGGCTCGGTGCTGATGCTGCAGCAGGAGATTCCGCAGGCCGCCACCGAGCGAGCGCTGGAGCTGGCCAAGGCCCAGGGCGTCGTCTCGATCCTCAACACCGCGCCGTTCCTGAAGACCACCAAGGCCGTGGCCGAACAGGCCTCGATCGTCATCGCCAACGAAACCGAGTTTGAACTCTTGACCGGCGCCGGCGTCGACCGGCTCGATGCCGCGATGACCGATTGGGCCAGATCGCAGAATCAGACGGTGATCGTCACCCTCGGCCCCGACGGCGCCCGCGCCGCCACCCCGACCGGCAGCTTCGCCGTTCCGGCAATGAAGGTCGATCCGGTCGACACCGTCGGCGCAGGCGACACCTTCTGCGGCTACCTGGCGGCAGGGCTGGATCGCGGCCTCGACCTCGAAGCCGCCATGCGCCGCGCCGCCGTGGCCGCCAGTCTTGCGGTGCTGAAGCCGGGCGCGCAACCGTCTGTGCCGTACCTGCGCGACGTCGAGGCGGCGCTGAAGTAGGGCGGCATGGAGCGGGTCTGGCTTGGGGGCAAGGTTGTTGAACTGATCCCCAGCATACATGCCGACGAGCGCGGCGCTCTCGCCGCCCTGGCGTTCGACCGGCATCGCTTTGCCGCGGTCAGGAGCTTCATCGTCGAGGCCCCGGATGGGGCCCGCCGGGGCGGCCACGGACATCACCGGGGCCGGCAGCTGCTGGTGCGGCTGTCCGGCAGCATCGACGTCGAGCTCCGCTATGGTGGAACCGTCGAGCGGCTGACCCTCGATGACAGGCTCCGTGCTGTTCTTGTCGAGCCGCCGGTCTGGGCCAGTCAGACCTATCGGGGCGAGCGCGCGAGCCTGCTGGTTCTGTGCGACACCGCCTACGATCCCGACGACTACTCCGAGGACCCCGTCTAGTGCCTCGTAAACGCATCGCCGTACTCGGCGCTGGTATTCTCGGCTCTAGCCTGGCGCTTTTGCTCGCCCGCCGTGGCCACGACGTGACCGTGTACGACAAGGAGAGTGAGCCGGTCGCCTGCGCCAGCCGCTGGAACGAAGGTAAGATCCACCTGGGATATCTGTACGGGGCAGATGACAGTCTCAGGACGGCCCGGCACATCCTCCCCGGCAGCCTCAGCTTCGGGCGCGTGCTGTCCGAGCTGCTGGAGGCCGACCTCAGGCCGCACACTACCTCCAGAGATGACATCTACCTCGTACATCGCAACTCGGTCGTCGACGCCGCCACCCTGGAGCGGACCTTCGGCCGGATCGACGACCTGCTGCACGAGCACCCGGGGGCGCGGAACTACCTGGTCGATGTCTCGGCGGCACGGAGCCGGAAGCTCTCGCCGGCCAAATGGGGCGAGATCAGCACCTCAGACGAGGTGGTTGCCGGATACGAAGTTCCCGAACGCTCGATCAACACGCAGTGGGTCGCCGGGAGCCTGGCCGCGGCGCTGCGCAGCCAACCCCGCGTCACGTTGCGGCTGGAGACGACGATCACCGAGGCAAAGCCCGTGGCCGGCGTCGATGGGAAATGGCAGGTGGCTACCAACGATGGGGCGCGGGAGCAGTTTGACGTGGTGGTCAATGCGCTGTGGGAAGGTCGCCTTGCCGTGGACCTGACTGCGGGCATCACGCCCGAGCCGGGATGGTCGCACCGCTTCCGCTATTGCCTCTTCATTCGCACCAAACGACCGGTTGCGTTGCGAAGCGCCCTCATCACCGTCGGAGGTTTTGGCGACGTCAAAAACTACAATGGACGCGACTTCTACATGTCCTGGTACCCGGTCGGCATGGTCAGGCAGGGCAGCGGCATCACCCTCGAGCGACCCGAAGCGCTGGACGCGGCGGCTACAGAACGATTCGCCGACGCCGTACGAGCTCGGCTGGGGACCCTGCTCCCAGGGACCGAGGCGGTTTTCGAGGCGGCCGAGGACATCAAGGTCCGGGGCGGCTTCGTCTTCGCCCAGGCCAGGGGATCGGTCGACGACCCCGCGGCGAGCATCCATCGGCGCGACCGTTTCGGCGTGCAGCGCGAAGGCAGCTACTATTCCGTCGACACCGGCAAGTACTCTACTGCACCGTGGATGGCCGAGCAGCTGGCCGCCGAGATTTCGGGAGGGTAGCGGCCGTGCTGGACCAATCCTTGCCGCCGGTCGCGCCCTGGCAGCCGAAGGTGACCGCGCTGGTCCCCTGCTACAACTCCGCCGCCTTCGTCACCCGGGCGCTCGATAGTCTCGCCGCCCAGACCTGGCCGAACCTCGAGATCCTGATCGGTGAGGATTGCTCGACCGACAATACCTTCGACATCGTCACCGCCTTTGCGGCGACCCGCGGCGATGTGCGCGTCCTGCGGCGCAGTGAAAATCTCGGCTGGCTGCGCAACGCCAACGACCTGATGGCCAACGCCACCGGCGAGCTGATGTTCTTCGCCTTCCACGACGATGCGGTCGAGCCGAGCTATGTCGAAAAGCTCGTCGCGGCGCTGCGCGACAACCCCGGCGCGGTGCTGGCCTATACCGATATGCAGCTGTTCCAGCCGGATGGGTCGGGCGAGATCAAGGTGTTCGACGCCCTTGCCGCCACCCACACACCATTGGCGCGCGGCCTGGTGATGGGCGGCCTCGTGACCGACTGGTGGCTGCCTAATCGCGGACTGTTCCGCTCCTGGGCCTTCGCACGGGCCGGTGGGATCAAACCCAATGCCGAAGGTGAGTTCTCGGCCGACTGGACCTGGCTCCTGCATCTGTCGCTGCTCGGCGATTTCGTCCGCGTGCCCGAAACGCTCTGCCGAAAATACTTCCAGAAAACCAGCCTCAGCCGGAACTGGGCCTTCAGCCCCGCGCAGCGCCGCGCCCTGCGCCAGGCTGGCATGCGCGAGGTGTGGAACAGCCGGCTCGACCTGCCACGCCGCGCCGTCCTGGCCGTCTATATCGGGCTGAACCTGGCGCGGCTGGGCGTGCTGTGGCGCCGGGTCACCGCACCAACTGGCCGCTAGAGCGCTTTCAGGAAAAAGCCTGTCCCGCGAAGGCGGAGCATGCAGACTTTCCTCCTCGAAAGCGCGACCAAATCAAAGACCTGGAGCATTTCATCGATTCAACGAAACGGTGAAAATGCTCTAGTCCAGCTTCACTCGCTGTTCGTAGGCCCTGAGCATCGGTTCGAGGTGATCCTCGAACAGCAGCCCCGGCTTTTCCTCGAGCGCCATCGGGTAGGCGGCTTCGGCGGCGAGCGACAGGCCGAGGAAGGCGATCAGGCCTTCCGCCGCACCGGGGGCGGCGAAGCGGTAGTGGCCGGTTTCCAGCCGTTGCAGCAGCGCTTTCTTCGAGGCGATCATCTTCTCGGTGACGCCGATGCCGTTGCTCATCGAGCTCGAGAGCTTGACGTAGTCGTGCTGTGGCGTGCCGAGGTGGTGAACGGTTCCGGCGGTGCGCCAGAGCTGCATCAGCAGCTCCAGGTCGGTCATGTTGGTGAGTTCGAGATCGTAGCGCGCGTCGCAGCGCCGGCGGTCCCAGACGATCATCGAGTCCATCGACAAGTTGACGAACTTGTAGGCGCCGGGGGTCAGCACCCGGTCCTCGCCGTCACCGACGAAACGCAGGTGCGTGTAGCCGTCATCCATCACCTCGAGCGCCGAAGCAACGATCGGGTGCTCGGCCAGCGCCGCGACGGCCAGCTCGAGCTTCCGCGGTTTCAGCCGGTCGTCGGCATCGAGGATGGCCACATAGGGGGCGCTGATGCGGTCGAGCGCCAGGTTGCGGGCCCGCGACGCACCGGCGCCGACCCGGCCGGAGCTGAGGAAATGGAAGCGCTCGTCGACGAGACCGGCACGGCCGAGCAGCTCTTCGTAGTCCTCGCCGTCATCGGTGACGATCCAGGCCTCCCAGTCCGCATGAGTCTGCTGGAGGACGCTGCGAACCGCCTGTTCAATCAGGCTCTCGGCCTTGTAGGCGGGGATCACCACCGCCACCGTGCTGTCGGTCAAAGTCATGCTCCCCGCCGGGGCGGCGGTCTTGATTGGGAAGGGTCCCAGACCCATATCACGGGCATGGAACGGCGCCACTGAAACTCGGGCCGCTCCACACCGTTGCTTGGAACAAGGACGATACGGATGTCGCGCGTCTCCATGTTTTCGGCGCCCTTCCTGCTCGGCTTCGACGCGTTCGAGGAACGCATCGATCGGTTGAGCAAAGCCGCCGATGGCTACCCGCCTTACAATATCGAGCGCTCGCTCGATAACGAGGGCGCGGAGACCTTTCTGATTTCCATCGCTGTCGCGGGGTTCGGCCTGGCCGACCTCGAGGTGACGGTGGAGGATAACCAGCTGCTGATCCGCGGCCGGCAGAAAGACGACGCCAGCCGGCAGTACCTGCATCGCGGCATCGCCGCGCGGCAGTTCCAGCGAAACTTCCTCCTCGCCGACGGCATGGTGGTCAAAGACGCGATGTTACGGAACGGCATGCTGATGCTCGCAGTTGTTCGTCCGAGAGCCGAAAAGATCGCCCGCCGTATCGAGATCCGTTCTGCCTAGAAAGGGGAACATGAAGTGCAAGAGAACAGAGAACACCCCATCGACAATCCCCTGCGGAACCTGACCCCGGCCCAGTTCATGGCGCTCGGCGGCAATGCAGTGGTCTACGTCAAGCACGTCAAGGGCGCGGACATGGGTCCGATCCTGCCCGACAGCGAATTCAACGAGGACTCCGACTTCCACATCGTGGTCTCGGCCGACGGCTCGCCGTTGATGGTCGGCGACAGCGAGGAAGCGGTCGAGGAATGGCTGAGCGACAAGTCGTTCGGCATCGTGACGCTGCACTGAACCTGAGCCCCTCTGCTTCCCTCCCTCGCGGCGCTACCGCGTCCGCTAGGAGGGGAGGGATTGAGGGAGGGGGTGATCCTGCGATCACCGATGGACCCCCACCCCTCCCCTCGAGGGAGGGGAGCCGAAAGCAGTTTCAGCTCAGTCGCCGAGGCTGGTGAGGTCGACCTTGTTGACGCTCACCATCTTGGTTTTGCGCACGAAGCCGTAGAGCACGTCAGGCTGCGAGCGGTCCCAGGCAATGCCCTGGCCGGCAATGGCCAATGGCACGGTGCCAATCCAGCTCAGCGTCGAACCGATCTTGGGTAGCTGCATCACATAGGCTTCGGCCGGATCGTGACCGCTGAGATAGAGGTTGCCGTCCGGGCCCCACGAGCCGCCCGAGTTCGACATGTCGTCGAACTTTTCCACCACCGCATCCGGAATCACATAGGCCGCGGCCACCTGCCAGTCGGGGGTGAAGCGCACCACCTGCGTATTGTATTTGTTGCCATAGGCGACGGGGCTCTTGTCGAACACCCGGTTGTAGTTGGCAAAGCCGCCCCACCAGCTGCCGTCGGCCGCCCGATCCACCCAGGTAAACGAGCCGATCTGAATGCCGAAGCTGTGGCTCTCGAGGTGGTCGAGCGTCGCCGCGTCGAAAATCTCCAGCGACGAGGTCATCGGCCATACCGGGTAGTTGGAATGGGCGACATAGATCTTGCCGTCGACCACCGTGGCGCTGTCGAAATGGCTGGCGCCGATATCCTCGTAGTCGCGGCTGAGCACCAGCTGCTTGCTGTCCTTGGCGTATTTGGCGATCGAGGTGTTGTCGATGGCGTAGAAATGCTCGGCGTCGACGCCGATCGCCTGGTTGATCTCGGGAATCTCGAAGCTGTCGAGCACGCTCGAGGTCATCGCCACCGGCTCGGCGGCGAGGCTGAGCGTAACAACGACAGGGGCAACACAATTGACGGCGACAACAAGCGTTGCCGCCAGCGACAATCTGGCAAACATCACATTCTCCTGAACGGCCTGGGGTGGCGCACTTAAGGCGGCGCGACCGCGGAAGACGCTAGGCGTGCTCGGTGAAGCTGGTGTGACGGGGCGGGCTTCCCTACCCCTTGTGGGCAGGGCAATCGCATATGGGAAGCGCCGGATGAGGGATGCTGCAAAACTCGGCAGCTCCCCACGCCCCCCTCTCTGGCGAAAACTAAGGACTTAGCTGCGCTAAGCCCAAGTTTTCGCTTTCTCCCCCGCCAAGGGGGAGAGTCCAGACGGATACTCAGGAGCAAGTGGAAGGCACTGATCATCTCCCCCTTGGCGGGGGAGAAAGCAAAATCTTAGGTTTAGCCGTTTGGCTAAGCCTTAGATTTTGCAAGAGAGGGGGCCTGGAGGGCACAATGGTTCGGCCATATGCGATCGCCTGCCTCAAGGGGGAGGGGGTCGCGGGGAGCCCTCCGGACTCAGGCCGCCCGCGTAGCTTCTAGCGGCTGGGTCAGGATGCCGTAGAGTTCGCCGGCATCGTCGGCGCGACGCAGCCGCGCGACGACTGAATCGGTGCGCAGGATCCGCGCCACCCGAGCCAGTGCCTTGAGATGGTCGGCGCCCGCGCCCATCGGCGCGAGCAGCAGCATGACGAGGTCGACCGGCTGGTCGTCGACCGACTCGAACTCCACCGGCTGTTCCAGCTTGGCGAACAGGGCCGTCACCGACCCCAGCCCGGCAAACTTGCCGTGCGGAATGGCGATGCCATTGCCGAGCCCGGTCGAGCCCAGCTGTTCGCGATCGTTCACCGCTTCGAAGATGGTCGCTGCGTCCTGCCCGGTAATCTCTGCGGCCCGCTCGGAGAGCCTGTGCAGCACGTCCAGCTTGGTCTTGATCTCAGAGCAAACAATCACGGACTCCTCCGAGAGGATGTCAGCCAATTCCATCAAGAAGTTCCCATCGTGGATGCGGAAAGAGCAAGCTTTTCCGGAGCCCTAGTTCGGCCTGAGGGCCGGATCGATCCAGCCAATATTGCCGTCGGCGCGGCGGTAGACCACATTTAGGCCACCATGTCCAGCATGCCGGAATACGACCACTTCCGCCTGGGTCAAATCAAGCTGCATCACCGCTTCGCCCACAGACATCTGCCTCAGGCTCGAGGTCGCCTCGGCGATCACCGGCGGCGAGTAGTCCTCCAGCAGCTCGTCATCCTCGCTGGGCGCGGCGAGCACGTAGGATGGCGCCTCCTCGTCAGTGCCATTGGCATGGCGGCGGTGCGCCTTGAGCTTGCGGTTGTAGCGCCTGAGGCGCTTCTCGATGGTGTCAGCCATGCCCTGGTAGGCCGACATGGCGTCGCCGCCATAGGAGCTCGACTGCAGCACGGCGCCGGAATCGAGGTGCACCATGCACTGGGCGTTGAACCCCGAGCCTTCCGGTTCGAGGGTGAGGTGGCCGGTGTAGTTGCCGTCGAAGTACTTCTTCACCACCGTGTCGAAATGGCCCTGCGCCCTGATACGCAGCGCATCGCCGACATCCATGTTCTTTCCTGAGACGCGCAGTGTCATGGAGGTCCTCTCTCGCTAGAGCGCTTTCAGGAAAAGTTCTGAGACTTTTCCGGTTCGAAAGCGCGACCAAATCAAAGCCTGAGCATTTCAACGCTTCAGCAAACGGTGAAATGCTCGTGTAGCCGGCCGGAGCGGCCGCCACCATGAGATGTGGTCACCCCGGTGAGGGGAGTCTAGACCGACCCCTCCCAAGGGGCAATGCGCGGAACCCGATTGGGTTCAAATGCGAGGTGTCGACAGCGGCAGTGCCGACGCGCTATCGTCCCGCCGCGACCAAAGCGCGCTTCTGGCGGCGCCGGATCACCGAGGAGGGGATGTTCATCCCCTCGCGGTATTTCGCCACGGTGCGGCGCGCCACTTCGATCCCGCGTTCCTTCTGCAGCATCTCGGCGATGGTGTCGTCGGAGAGGATATCGGCCGGCTGCTCGGCATCGATGATCTGCTTGATGCGGTGGCGCACTGCCTCGGCGGAATGGTCGCCCTCGCCGGTCGATGAGCCGAGCGCCGTGGTGAAAAAGTACTTCATCTCGAACAGCCCGCGCGGCGTCGACACGTATTTGTTCGAGGTGACCCGGCTTACCGTCGACTCGTGCATCTCGATGGCGTCGGCAACCGCCTTCAGCGTCATTGGCCGCAGATGCGTGATGCCGTGGACGAGAAAGCCGTCCTGCTGTTTGACGATCTCGGCGGTGACCTTGAGGATGGTCTGCGCCCGCTGGTCGAGGCTTTTGGCCAGCCAGTTGGCGGTGGCGAGACAATCGGTCAGGAAGCTCTTTTCCGTGGTGTCGCGGGTCTTCTTGGTCACCGAGGCATAATAGGTGCGGTTGACCAGCACCCGCGGCAGCACGTCGGCATTGAGCTCGATCTGCCACTCGCCGCCGGGCCCCGGCCGCACGAACACATCCGGCACCACCGATTCCACCGGCCCTGCCTCGAAGGCGCGCCCAGGCCTGGGGTCGAGCTGGCGCAGCTCGGCCAGCATGTCGAGCAAATCCTCGCGGTCGGCGCTCACGGCGCGGGCGAGGGCGGCGAGGTCGTGCTGAGCCACCAGCTCGAGATTGTCGAGCAGCCGCAGCATCAGCGGATCGAGCCTGTCCTTCTCGCGCAGTTGCAGCGCCAGGCACTCGCGCACATCCCGGGCGAACACCCCAACCGGGTCGCACCCCTGCAGCTTCAACAGCACCGCTTCGATGGTTTCGACGGGGGCGCCGAGCTGCTCGGCGACGGTTTCGAGCTCGACCGCGAGGTAGCCCGCCTCGCTGAGGCTGTCGATCAGGAACTGCGCGATCAGCCGTTCCGCCGGATCGGCGGTGATCAGCCCGGCCTGCGCGGCAAGGTGGTCGGAGAGCGTCGGTCGCGCGGCGACGAACTGGTCGATATCGGCCGCCTCGCCGTCACCGCCGCTCCGCTCGTTCCACTGTGTCGAGTCGGTCAGCCGCTCCGGCGCCGACTGGTCGGGGAAGACGTTCTCGACTTCGGTATCGTAGCCATTGGCGATCGAGTCCGCCGACTGGATGCGATCGGAATAGTCGACCGTATCCTCGGCAGCGTTCAGTTCGGCCGGGCGCTCCGGCGCTTCCGCCGCCTCGTCGGCCGGTTCCGCCCCGTCCTCGCGCTCGAGCAGCGGATTGCGCAGCAACTCCGCCTCGACGAAGCTGTTGAGCTCGAGGTGGCTGAGTTGCAGCAGCCGGATCGACTGCATGAGTTGCGGCGTGAGCGTCAGGCCCTGGCTCTGACGAACCTCAAGCCGTGGCGACAAGGCCATGCGCGCGTTTCCACGTAAGAGAGGCTTCCAACGCCATCCATGCATGATTGGCGAGGTAAGGGCAAGAACCGTGCCAAGAGTGGCCAAACGCATTTCCTGCCTTCCGGTTGTATCCGAGCCGGCGGTAGTCGATGGTGAGCCATAAGGAGAGTCCGGTGCCACTCAAGATAGTCAGACGGCTGCTGCCGGATTGGGGCACGACCTATGGACCGCCGGGTGAAGGACCATTTCCGGTTGTCCTCCTGCTCCACGGTTCGGAGGGCCCGTGGTCGGGCTGGAGCCACCGCAACGCCGTGATCCTCGCCGCGCATGGGTTCCTCGCCTTCCCCTTCGGCTACTCTAAGGGTGGCAATGCCTGGAACGCCGGCAACATCATCGATGTGCCGCTCGACCGCACCGTCGAGGCACTGGCGGCGCTGCGCGGCTTCGCTCCGGCCGGGCCGCGGCTTGGCCTCTATGGCGTCTCGCGCGGTGCCGAGCACGCCCTGCTGCTTGCCGCGCTGATGGCGCGTGACGGGGACCGGGGCATGCCCGACGCCATTGCCGCCCACAGCCCGCCCGATGTGATCTGCGGCAGCTTCGACAGCCGTTCATGGCGCGACGCCGGTGATCCCGGCTGGCAGCCTTGGGATCCGGGCCACCGTGCCTGGAGCTGGAAGGGCTCGTCGGACGGGCTGCTGCCGACCACGCCGATCGAGATCGAGCGCTACCCCGGGCCGCTGTTCCTCAGCCACGGCACCGCCGACCGGGTATGGTCGGTGGAGATGACGCGGCGTCTGGCCGACCGTCTGCATCGCCACGGCCGCAGCCCGGAAGTGCATCTCTACGAAGGCCAGGATCACCTGCCGGGTAGCGACGCTGAGAACGAACACCACGAGCACCTGATCGACTTCTTCGAGCGAAACCTCGCTTGACCAGTCAGACCTCGAACGTATCGCCCAGATACACGCGCCGCGCCTCGGGGTCGGCGGCGATCACCTCGGGCTTGCCCTGGATCATCACATGGCCCTCGTGGATCACATAGGCGCGGTCGACTAGCGACAACGTCTCGCGCACCGAATGGTCGGTGATCAGCACCCCGATGCCGCGGCGGGTGAGGTGCCTGACCAGCATCTTGACTTCGCTGACCGCGATCGGGTCGACGCCGGCGAACGGCTCGTCGAGCAACATGAACAGGGGGTCGGTGGCGACCGCCCGGGCGATTTCGACGCGCCGTCGCTCGCCACCCGACAGCGCCAGCGCATTGGATTTGGCGATATGGGCGATACCGAACTCCGCCAGTAATTCATTGAGCCGCACTAGCCGGTCGGCTTTCCTCGGTACGTGCCCCTCGAGCACTGCGAGGATGTTGCCCTCGACGCTGAGGCCGCGAAAGATCGAGCTTTCCTGCGGCAGGTAGCCGATGCCGAGCCGCCCGCGCTGGAACAGCGGCAGGTTGGTGATCGGTCGTCCGTCGACCAGGATCTTGCCCTTGTCCGGCTTCACCAGCCCCATGATCATGGTGAAGACGGTCGTCTTGCCGGCGCCGTTCGGCCCAAGCAGGCCAACCGCCTCGCCGCGCCGCACCGCGAGGCTGACATTCTCGACCACCGTGCGCTTGCCGAAACTCTTGTTGAGCCCGTGCGCCACCAGCCAGCCGGATTGGTCGACCGGGGTCCTGGTCGTCACTGTCGCCGCTTCGTTCATTGCGGGGTGAAGACGCCGGTCACCCGGCCTCCGGCATTGCCCTTGAACACCGAGCTGTTGGTCTTGAGGTTGATGGTCAGCTCCGGCCCGTTCAGCTTGCCCTGCGCGTTGACCACCGTGACATTGCCGCTCAGCCTCAGGATCAGGGTGTCCGGATCGAATGTCGCCTTGGCCCCGGTGGCGTCCTGGCTGTCGGTCTTGATCCGCACATTGCCGGTGGCGGTAAGGCCGTCGATGTCGCTTTGCCCACCGCTGCCATAGACCACCACCACCTTGTCGGCCCAGAGCTTCAATCCGGTCCGGGTGATCGTGACGTTGCCGGTGAAGGTGGCGTTGTTGTTGTTCTGGTCGATGGTGAAATCGTCGGCGGCGACGTTCACCGGCTCGGCCGCGGCCGCCGGCAGCGCCATGGCCAACAGGGTGGTCAAGGCAATAGCGAGGGCAGCACAAAACTTCATTCGGTTTCCCCCGGGGTCGAAACCAGCGTCACCCTGGCGTTCTTGAAGGTGTAGATACCGGTTTCGCGGTCATAGGTCATGCCATCGGAGACGATGTGCGAGCCGCTGGGCATGGTGATGTCGACGTTGCCGCTCGCCACCATCTTCCAGTTCATCAGGTCGGCGAACACCGCTTCGAGCGTGCCATCGAGCCCTTCCGAACTGGTGACATGGGCGATCCCCGGCACGTTCAGCAACTGGTCATTGGTCTGGAACTGTGCTGCCGCCGCTTCCGCCTGCATCGCCGCACCCTCCGGCGGGGTCATGGTGAACACTGCGTCCTCCATGTCGATCAGGTCGTTCTGTGTCGGCGCCACCTTCGCCGCCCGAGCCGACAGCGCGTAAAGCGTGCCGTCATCGCCGGTGGAGGTGAGTCGTGGCGTTTCCACCACCAGGTTGTCCCGATCGATCCTGATATTGGAGTAGCCGAAGCGCTGCCCCAGATTGTCGATGACGATCATCGCCAAGAGCACCACGAACACCAGCACCCCGCCGGCTGGCACCAGCCAGCGCAACAGGCTGACCAGCCGGTTACGACGATTGAGTCGCGCGTAGAGCGCGGCGCGATCGTCGATCGGGGTGGCCAGCGACGCCATCAGCTATGCGCGAAGATGTCGGTCTCGTCCCAGCCCATCAGGTCGAGGTCGATCCGGTGCTTGAGGAACTCGAAGCAGGCCTGGGCCAGTTCGGTCCGGCCCTCGCGCCTGAGCATCCGATCGAGGTGGCGCTTCAGGTCGTGGAGGTAGAGGACGTCCGATGCGGCATAGTCGAGCTGCGCTTCGGAGATCTTTTCGGCGCCCCAGTCCGAGCTCTGCTGCTGCTTGGACATGTCGATGTTGAGCAGCTCGCGCGCCAGGTCCTTGAGGCCGTGCCGATCGGTGTAGGTGCGCACCAGCTTACTGGCGATCTTGGTGCAGTAAACCGGGCCGGTGACGATACCGAAGCGGTGCTTCAGCACGGCCATGTCGAAGCGCGCATAGTGGAAAATCTTGGTGACCCCGGGGTCACTCAGGAGCTTCGTGAGGTTCGGCGCGTCCTTCAGATCCTGCGGGATTTGCACCACGTCGGCGCTGCCGTCACCGGGGGAGAGCTGCACCACGCAGAGCCGGTCACGCCGCGGATCGAGGCCCATGGTTTCGGTATCGATCGCCACCTCCCGGCCATAGCGCTGGAGGTCGGGCAGGTCGCCCCGATGCAGTCTGATCGTCATGTCGAAATCCTGGTTCGGCGATTTGGGCTGTGATGCCATAGCATAAAGGCGTTGGAAAGACCGGGCGGCATCGTTACAAAACCCGGGGCGGCCGCAGGCCACGCGGCTCGCGGCGGGTGGGTTACTTTATGACGTTGAACAAGGTCCGCGACGGACTGAGCGGACTGCCGCGTCGCTGGAAGCAAGCCATTCTGATCGGCTTCGACATGCTCGCGCTGCTCGGCGTGCTGTGGCTGAGCTTTGCTATCCGCCTGGGCGGCACCTTCACGCCTACCATGTCGCACATCCTGTTGATGCTGCTGGCGCCGATCCTCGCCGTGCCGGTGTTCATCCGGATGGGGCTGTATCGCGCCGTGATCCGCTACCTGCCGGAGCGGGCGCTGTGGACCATCATCCAGGCGATGATGCTGGCAACCCTGCTCTGGGTGTTCGCGCTGTTTCTCGCCGAGGCGACGCGGCTGGCGACCTTCCCGCGCACCGTGCCGCTGTTCTACTTCATCTTCGGCACCGTCATTGTCGCCGGCTCGCGCTTCCTCGCCAAGGCACTGCTCTGGCTGCCTGAGCGCAACCTCCGCCATGGCGGCGGGGTGGTGATTTATGGCGCCGGTTCCGCCGGCACGCAGCTTGCCGAAGCGCTGCGTGCGCATCGCGCCAGCTCCGTCGTCGCCTTCGTCGATGATGACCAAAGCCTCTGGGGTCGCGATGTCGCCGGCATCCGCGTCGACCCGCCGACCAGGCTCGGTGAGCTGATCAGCAACCGCGGTGTCAGCGAGGTGATCCTCTCGATTCCCTCCGCCGACGCCACCCGACGCGCCCAGATTGTCACCGAGCTCAGCCACCACCCCGTCAAGATCCGGGCGCTGCCGGCGATTGCCGACCTGGTCTCCGGCAAGTACCTGATCAGCCAGCTGCGCGAGATAGATATCGACGATCTGCTCGGCCGCTCCGCCGTGCCCGCCGATCCCGAGCTGATGGGCGAAATCCTTGGCGGTCGGGTGATCCTCGTTACCGGCGCTGGCGGCTCGATCGGCTCGGAGCTCACCCGGCTCATCGTCCAGCACGCGCCCAGGAAGCTGGTGCTGCTCGAGGCCAACGAGTTCGCGCTCTACGAGATCGACCGGCACCTGCGCACCCTGGCTGAGGTCGAGATCGTCCCGGTGCTCGGCTCGATCGCCGACGCCGCGCTGCTCCGCCGCACGCTCGAGGGGCAGGGCGTCGAAGTGATCTTCCATGCCGCAGCGCACAAGCATGTGCCACTGGTCGAGGCCAACGCGCTGGAGGGCGTGCGCAACAATGTTCTGGGCACCCGCATCCTGGTGGAAGCGGCGGTCGCGGCGGGCGTACAGCGCTTTGTCCTGATTTCGTCCGACAAGGCAGTGCGGCCGTCGAGCGTCATGGGGGCGACCAAGCGCTGGGCTGAACTGATCGTCCGCCACTACGGCAAGGGCAGCGGTATGCGCTACTGCTCGGTGCGTTTTGGCAACGTGCTCGGCTCCAACGGCTCGGTGGTGCCGCTGTTTCGCGAGCAGATCGCCGCCGGCGGCCCGGTGACCCTCACCGACAGCCGCATGACCCGCTACTTCATGTCGATCCACGAGGCGGCCGAGCTGATCGTCCAGGCCGGCGCCATGGCCGAGGGTGGTGACATCTTCCTGCTCGAGATGGGCGAGCCGGTACGCATCCGCGATCTCGCCGAGAACATGATCCGGCTGGCCGGCCTGTCGGTGAAATCCGACGACAACCCCACCGGTGACATCGCCATCCGCGAGACCGGCGCGCGGCCGGGCGAGAAGCTGGCCGAAGAGCTGTTCTTCGATCCGGCCAACGCGCTGCGCACCGCGCAGCCGAAGATCCTCCGCTCGCCACCGGGCGCCCGCCAGACCAACGACCTGTTGCCCGCCCTCACGGCGCTCGATGCTGCGCTGAAAGCCGAAGACGAAGCCGAGCTGCGCCGCGTGCTGTTCGACTACGTGAAAGTCTGAGCCGGCGGTGCTGATCGCGCAGCTCTCCGACCCGCACCTCTGCGCCCCCGACACGCTCTATCAGGGGCTGGTCGATTCCAACGCCATGTTCGAGGCTGCCATTGAGCGGCTGGCGACGCTCGATCCCGCCCCCGACCTGGTGCTGCTGACCGGCGACGTCACCGAGCACGCCGCAGCCGCGGAGTACCAGCTGGCCCGGCGCCTGCTCGCCGGCATCCGGCAGCCCGTGCTGGCCATCCCGGGCAATCACGACGAGCGCGAAGCTTTCCGCGCCGCCTTCGCCGACCGGGGCTACGTGCCCGCCACCGGCCCGCTGCATTTTGCTGTCGGCCGTCACGGGCCGGTCCGTGTCATCGGCCTCGATATCAGTGTGCCGGGCCAGCATCACGGTGATTTCGACGCGGCGACGACTGCGTGGCTGGAGGCGGCGCTCGCGGCCGAACCGGAGCGGCCGACGCTGATCATGCTGCACCAGCCGCCCATCGAAACCGGCATCGGCTTTATCGACACCTATCGCTGCTTTGGCGGCGAGCGGCTGGCGGCCATCATCGCGCGCTACCCGGCGGTGGAGCGCGTGCTCTGCGGCCATGTCCACCGTCACATGTCGCGGCGCTTCGGTGGCAGCCTGCTGCAGATCGCCCCAAGCACCACCACAGCCATCGCCCTGCGCCTCGCGCCCGGAGCCGAACCCGCCTCGTTCGTCGAGTCACCAGCGCTGCTGCTGCACCACTGGCGAGCGGATTCCGGGGTGGTCACTCATCACGTGCCGATCAACCCGGGCGAAGGCCCGCTGCCGTTCTTCTGAGCGCCAGCTAAGCGGCAGCTGACTGCATCATTCATCAGGCATTCAAGTGCTACTGAGCACTTGTTGATGATCAACGCGGGCGGCGGGCTTGGGGCTCCGCCGGTTTCGCGCTCGGCTCCGAGCCCCGGTGAATCCTAGGGAGAATTGCCATGAAACGAATTGCACTCGCCGGCTTCGCATTGCTTGGCCTGGTCACCGGCGCAGCCGCGCAGACGCCGCCTCCGGCAGTGGTCAGCTTCGCCACCATTGCCGACATGCCGACGCTGAAGGATACCTCCAAGCAGGATCATTTCGCCGTCACGCTTTCCGACGCCCAGGTGGTGACCAACATCACCGTCGATTGCACTGCCGGCCGCACTGAGCTCTTGATCGTGCGCAACGACAAGGCCTGCGCCATCGGCGGCAATGGCTCGATCATCAACCCGTCCAACAAGCAGGCACTGCCGCGCACCCAGTATCTGGGCCAGTACACCGTCACCGCCGACGGCAGCACCGACGCGCGGACGCTGTCGATCAACTACCTCGCCGTCGGCAAGGTGGCGCCCGACACCAAGCAGTTCGGCGGCTCGCTGAACTTGAAGCCCGAGCTCTCCTCGAGCGGCGCGGCCGGGCTCACCCAGTCGGTGCTGAAGAAAATCACCGGCGACAATACCGGTCCGATCAACAATGCCGTCGACACTGTCGACCTCAACCGCCTGTTCATCCCCTCGGCCGGCCTGCCGTCCGACAAGGGCTGCACCTGGTCTGGCAACATGGTCTTCGCCTACCAGACCTATTCCTGGTTCATGTCGCTGTCGGCCGATTGCAACGGCAAGGTCTATGAGCTGAAGGGCAATATGCCGTTCACCGATACGCCCGGCGTCGAAGGCCAGACCCAGTATGACCTGACCCTGACGCTGCCCTCTACCGAACTGGTCGGCGACGACGCGCTGTTCGCCACCACCGACGAGAACGCCGACCTGTTCGCCTCGGTCGACGGCATCACCGGCAACATCATCATGAAGAATTCCAACAATGTCACCGTCACCGTCGATGGCGAAAAGATCACCACCCCGATGAAGGTGGAGGCCTCCGGCAGCCTCTCGGGCACCAACGTGCCGCTCGAAGTGGTCCGTTCCTTCGCCACCCTGATCGGCATGCTGCCCTCGACCTTCTTCGGCGCCTGAGCCGTTATCGGTCGCACCCATCGAGCCCCGCGCGAACCGCGCGGGGCTTTGCCATGAAGCCGGCAGGCGTCAGGCCTGTTCGGCTGCCTCGTCGCCGGCCCGGATCGGCTTCACCGCTTCGAGGTCCTGGCCGCGGAACTGCGCGATGCGCAGGCGAAAATTGTAGCCGATGCGTTCGGCCCGCTCGACGAACAGCGCCGCGACCTCGGGCGGACAGAGTTCTTCCGCCGTCTCGCGGAACAGCTTCAGCCAGCGCGCGAAATGCCGGTCGGAGAGTTCGGGGATGGCGATGTGCTTGGGCATCGGGCGGCCGTAATAGCGGCCACTGCCCAGCAGCATCGAGCTCCAGAAATCGGCGATGGTTTTGAGATGCGCCGGCCACTCGGCCTCCGGGATCACCCGGTTGAACACCGGCCCGATCACCTCATCGCGCCGCGCCCGGCCATAAAACTGTTCGACCACCGCAGTCACCATGGCGTCGTCCAGCTCGGCTGGGATCAAGCGGCCGGTCGGGTGGAGGCGGGGGCCTTCGGGAGCAGTCACGTCATGGCCTTTCGGAGCCGCCGGCGCGTCGTGCACGCCGGCGACCTATGTAGTTAGCTCAGGCGACCTTTGCGAGCGCCTGTTCGACATCGGCGATGATGTCGTCGATGTGCTCGATGCCGACCGAGATGCGGACCAGGTCTTCCGAGACACCGGCCTTGGCCAGTTCCTCGGGGCCGAGCTGGCGGTGCGTGGTCGATGCCGGATGACAGGCCAGCGACTTGGCATCGCCGATATTGACCAGCCGAAGGATCATCTGCAGCGCGTCGATGAACTGGCCACCGGCGACGGCGCCGCCCTTGATGCCGAAGCTGATAATGCCCGACGCCTTGCCCTTGGTGATCTTCCTGGCCGTCGCATTGTACTTGCTGTCCGGCAGCTGGGCGTAGTTCACCCAGTTGATCTTGGGGTGCTGCTTCAGCCAGGCGGCGAGCTTTTCGGCATTCTCGCAATGCCGCTCCATCCGAAGCCCGAGCGTCTCCAGCCCTTGCAGGAACAGGAAGGCGTTGTGCGGCGACAAAGCCGCGCCGGTATTGCGCAGCGGCACCACGCGGCAGCGCCCGATATAGGCCGCCGGCCCCAGCGCTTCGGTATAGACCACGCCGTGATAGGACGGGTCGGGCTCGTTGAGGATCTGGAAGCGGTCCTTGTGCTTCACCCAGTCGAACTTGCCCGAGTCGACGATGATGCCTCCGATCGAGTTGCCGTGCCCGCCGATATATTTGGTGAGCGCGTGCACCACGATGTCGGCGCCGAACTCGAACGGCTTGCAGAGATAGGGCGTCGCCACCGTGTTATCGACGATGACCGGCACACCGTGGCGATGCGCGATCTCTGCCAGCCGCTGGATATCGACGATGTTGCCAGCCGGATTGCCGATCGACTCGCAGAATACCGCCTTGGTCTTCTCATCGATGAGCTTCTCCAGCCCCTCGAAATCACCCTGGTCGGCCATCCGCACCTCGATGCCCTGGCGCGGGAACGAGTGCATGAACAGGTTATAGGTGCCGCCATAGAGCTGGCTGATCGAAACGATGTTATCGCCGACGCCGGCGATCGCCTGGATCGAATAGGTGATGGCGGCCATGCCCGAAGCGACGCAAAGGCCGGCAATGCCGCCTTCCATCTCGGCGACGCGCTGCTCCAGCACTGCCGTCGTCGGGTTCATGATGCGGGTATAGATGTTGCCGGGGACCGCCAGGTTGAACAGGTCGGCGCCGTGCTGGGTGTTGTCGAAGACGTATGACGTGGTCTGATAGATCGGGACCGCCGCCGCTTTAGTGGTTTCCTCCGCCTTGTAGCCATGATGGAGCGCGATGGATTCGAGCTTCACTTATTGTCCTTTCAAGCAATGAACCCCCGGCGAACCGGTGGACCTATATCCGTAACATGGCCGGATGGGGCAGGGACCCCGTCCGAACGGATGGGGATTGCGTGATTTGCGCGCAGTGGGAAATATCGCTCCCCTTCAACCATCGAGGCCAACGTGCAAATCCGAGCTGAACGCCCTGCCGACGATGCGGCGATCCATGAGCTGACCCGCTTGGCGTTCGAGCCGATGCCGTTCAGCAGCGGCACCGAAGCGCCGATCATCCGGGCGCTGCGCGCCGCCGGCGACCTGACGCTGTCGCTGGTCGCCGAGGACGACGGCACGATCGTCGGGCACATCGCCTTCTCGCCGGTTACCATCGATGGCGTGCATGGCGGCTGGTTCGGGCTCGGGCCGATTGCTGTGCGTGCCGACCGGCAGCGCCAGGGCATCGGCAAGGCGCTGATCGCCCGGGGGCTGGAGCTGCTGCGCCAACAGGGCGCCGCCGGTGTGGCGCTGATCGGCAACCCCGATATCTACGGACGCGTCGGCTTCGAGAGCGACGGGCTATTGGCCTATGGCGATCTCGATCGCCGCTACGTGCAGCGGCTGGTGCTGTCCGGCCCGCCGCCGCGCGGCGAACTCAAATTCGCGCCGGGCTTCGACATCTAGCGCTTGAGGACATCGGCGACATTGTCGCCGGGCCACACCCCAAACTCGGTGTCATCCCTGCGAAGGCAGGGACCCAACTCACAGCCCGCGCAGGTGGATGAATGGGGGGGCCTGCTTTCGCAGGGATGACAGCCGGTGGGTGAACCGGTCCAGCGCCGTTTGACCGTCTAACCATGTTATTATAGTAACATACTCTGCGCCGATGCGGTGCGGAGGGGCGGTTGCTTGCAACCGGGCAGAGGTTGGCGATCGAGGCGCGCGGGACGGAGCGGATGGCACGGTTTGAGCCGCACCGTCCGGTCGCGCCGTCAGATCTTGTTGGCGGCCTTCAGTTCGGCGTCGAGCTTGGCCTGGTAGGCCCGCTTCATCTCTTCATCGGCCTTCGCGCTCACCCCGAAATACACAAAGCCCAGCGCCCGGCGCGAGCGGGTCGGCGAGCGGTTGGGGCTCGCCCAATGCACCGTCTTGCAGTCGTGCATCAACAGCATGCCGGCCGGCCCCGGCTGCGCCGCGGTATTGGCGACATCGTGCTCGGTGCCGAAATCGGTGATGCCCTGCGAGAAGCCGAGGATCTCGGAGCGCCCATGCGGACGCCAGCCCTCGAAGGCATGCGAGCCACGCACATATTGCAGGCACCCGTTCTCGTCGTCGACCGGTTCCAGTGCCAGCCAGCCGGTGATCGCCTTGGGCGGCGCGATCTTGAAATAGTAGCCGTCCTGGTGCGGCGGGGTCTGCTTGCCGATGCCGGGCGGCTTGTTGAAATACTCCATGTTCTGCGCGATCGCCGCCTCGCCCAGCACCGTCTCGGCCAGCTCCTTGATCACCCCGTCCGAGAGCAGCGCCTTGAAGTAGCTGTCGTATTTCTCGAGGTACATCATCTGCTTGACCGTCGAGCGGTTGGCCTTGTCCTCGTAATAGACCTCGGTCTCCGACATCTTCGGCACGCATTCGATCAGGAAGCGGTCAAGCTCGCGGTTGATCTCGGCCATGCGCGCGGCATCGAACAGCGGCCGGAAGGCGATGAAGCCGTCGCGGTCGAAATCTGCCTTCAACTGGCTATGCGGAATGCTCATTGCAGCACTCATCCTGCGCTCCTCTCCTCAGGGCCGATGCGGCCTTACCTGATGAAAGGCCACCGCCGCCCTCCCGTCATTCGTGAGGATCGGCACGACGTTAGGAAATCCGATTGCTGCCGTCAGCGGGCACTGGCGAGGCGCCATGCCCTGTGACACCGATCAGCTCGAGCTGCGCGACCACCGCTTCGGTCGGATCAACCGCCGCATGCCGATCGGACCCGTGCAATGGCCATTCCACGATCTGTTCTGGGTGCACGAAGGGCGCGTCGCCATTACATTTCCAGAGCTCGAGGCCAAACTCGAACTGGTGGCTCCATCAGGTGTGCTGATCCTGCCGGGCACCCAGTTTCAGGGTGCAACACTTGGTGCCTTCGCCACCGCCTCGATCTGCCATTTCGCGATGCCCGAAAAGCCGGCGGGGCCAGGCTATGCCCTGCCCAACCCGGACGAGGCGCTGCATCTGCAGAACCTCATCCGCCTCGCCATGCACCTCGCCCGCCGCAACCGCCCCGACGAGTTGCCGCGCCGCAAGCGCCTGCTGCTGAGCCTGCTCGACGGGTTCGAACTCACCGGCGCAACCGACATCCCGACTGCCGACGAGGACCGGCTGACCATCGCCTGGACCCAGGCCGGGCAGAACCTCCATCGCATGCGCACCCTCGCCGACGTGGCGGCCTTGCTCGGCATCTCCGAGAGTGCGTTGCGCGCCATGCATCGCAAGGCCCGGCATACGTCCGCGGGAGAGCACCTGAGGGAACTGCGTCTCACCCGCAGCGAGGAGCTCTTGGTTTCGACCGACAAGTCGCTTGCGACCATCGCCGCCGAAGTCGGCTACGGCCATGCCGCCACGCTCGCCGCGGCGTTCAGGAAGCGCCGCGGCAAGACCCCCGGCCAGTATCGCCACTGGTCCAATCCTTTCGCCTGACCGGAGTTTTTGATGCAGCGTCTTGAAGAGATCACCATCTACGCCAACCCCGACCCGCTGCTGGTCAGCCGCCAGGCAACCTTCCCGGGCATCGTGCAACTGGCCAATGGCGAGCTCTGCGCCATCTTCACCATCGGCCAGGCCTTCGACGCCGCGGATGCCCGCGCCCATGTGAGCCGCAGTGCCGACAATGGCCGCACCTGGTCTGCCCCGGTGCGGCTCACCGACCATGAGGTGCGGCCGGAAGAATCCGAGAGCTTCAAGCCGCTGCTGCTGGCTGATGGCTCGCTCCTCGCCACCGGCTATGTCTTCGTCCGCCCGACCCCGCTGACCCCGGTGGTCGACCCCGAAACCTTCAAGCTGCTGACCCTGCGCAACAAGACCAGCACCTCCAGCGATGGCGGGCGCAGCTGGAGCGTTCCGGCCTATTTCGACATCGAAGGCCAGCCGCTCGAGCTCTCCGGCCCCGCCATCCAGCTCGCTTCGGGCCGCATCATCGCCGCCACCGCGCCGTTCCATCTCGGCAAGGATGGCCATGCGGGCTGGATCATCGCCAGCGACGACAATGGCAGAAGCTGGCGCAAGCTCTCCGAGTTCTACCGCTCGCCGGCCGGGAACGTCTCGACCTGGGAGAGCCGTATCGCCGATCTCGGCGGCGGCCGCGTCGCGGTGATCTTCTGGGCCTATGACAATGCCGCCGGCGCCAACCTCACCAACCACATCGCCCTCTCCAGCGATGGCGGCGAGACCTTCGCGCCGGCGATCGACACGGGCATCCGCGGCCAGGCCTCGAACCTCTTATCGCTTGGCGGTGGCAAGGCGCTCACCATCCATTCGCACCGCGAGGCGCCGGTCGGGCTGATCGTCCGCCGCGTCGATCTCAACGGAGGTGGTTTCAAGGTGGAGGAGGAGCTCAACCTCTTCGCCGATGCTGCGATGGGCAGCGACTCCGCCGACATCAAGAAGCAGTTCGGCAGCCTGAAGTTCGGCCAGCCCTCGCTGCTGCGTTTGCAGAACGGGGAAATCTACGCCGCCTGCTGGAGTTTCGAGCAGAGCCAGTATGTGATCAAGGGCTATCGGATCGCGCTTTGACCGGGCCCTTTCTGAACCGGAGGAGCTGGTTGGGCTCGACGGTAGACCAACCCACCGGCTGTCATCCCAGCGAAAGCTGGGACCCAACTCGCAGCCCGTGCAAGTGGACAATTGGGTCCCAGCTTTCGCTGGGATGACATCGCAGGTGGGGCGATCACAGTGGTTCAACTCATCTGTGAAGCGATCCAGAGCGAGGTCGGGAACGGGCGAGTCGGTGGGAGGACAGGTATCGTGTCGCGGGTGGAAAGCATCGGCGCAGTTGCGGCCGAGTATGAGGAGCAGTCGGATTTCGACAAGATCCGGCGCATTCCCTATCTCTACGCCTTCAACATCATCACCGCCGCAGCGCTGCTCTGCACCGTCACCTCGCCTTTGGCGCTGTTCGCTGCCGAGCTGGGCGTCCCCAAGGACCGCATCGGGCTGATCGGCGGCATCATGCCGTTCGTGCAGGTCATCGCGGTGGTGTTCCTGCCCATCGTCATGGCCTTCGGCCATCGCCGGGTCGCCGGTTACGCCTCGCTCACCCGCTATCTCTGCCTGTCGCTGATCCTCGTGGCGCCGATGTTCCAGGGCAACCCGGACATGGTGTTCTGGGTGCTGTTCGCGGCCATGCTGGGCTTTTCGATCTTCCGCACCTTGGCCGAAACAGCGATCTGGCCGTGGTCGCAGGAATATATGCCGAGCTTCATCCGCGGCCGGCTCACTGGCGGCATCGCACTCGCCTACCTGCCGGTGGCACTGGTGGGTTCGGTCCTGGTGCAGCTCTGGCTTGATGGCCAGCAGGGCATCGAGCGCTTCTTTCCGGTTTTTGCCATCGGGTTGCTGCTGGGCGTCATCGCGGCGTCGACGCTGTTCGGGCTCGGCGGCGGCAAGCCGCGCCCCGGCTCGGCCCGCGGCTTCGATGCTATCCGCGCTATGCGGGTGCCGCTGCGCGACGGTAATTTCCTGCTCTATCTGGTCTCCTCGGGCACGCAGTTCCTCGTCTACACCGTCATCAACCTCTTTATCCTGCTGTTCTTTCGCGAGCGGCTCGGCATCTCGTCGGGCCAGATCGTCCTGATGGCTGCCTTCATTCCGGTGGGCGCGGCGCTCGGCAGTGTCGCTTCGGGCTGGTTCGTCGATCGCTACGGCACCCGCGCCATCCGCATCACGCTGCAGGCGTTGCAGGTGGCGATGCTGATTGGGCTGATGTTCGTTACCAAGGATACGCCCGGCACGATCTTCATCGTCGGGCTGATCTTCTTTGTCTTCGGCATGCTGTTCCAGAGCGCCATCTCGGTGGGCGGCATCTACATGCTCAACTACGTGCCGCCGGCCAAAAAGGAGAGCTACATGACGCTCGCCTATATGACCGACGGCCTGATCGGCGGCGGCGCCGCCTTCCTTGCCGGCTGGCTGCTCGAACTGCTCGCCAGCAACACCATCGTCATCTCAGGCGTGACGCTGGGCAATTTCGAAACCCTGTTTGCGCTCAGCGCCGTGATGGTGGTGGTCTCGGCCATCACCTTCGCCATGCTGAAGGAAGAGGGGGCGACCGGGGTGCGCGATTTCCTCGGCCAGTTCGGCCGCGGCCGGCCGCTCAGCGCGCTCTGGGGCATCCACCGCTATGGCGCGCTGACCTCCGAGGAGCGCCGCCGCGACCTCGCCTATGGCTTCGGCAAGACTCGCAGCGCCCTGGTCAAGGAGGAACTGATCGCCGCGTTGAGTGATCCCTCGTTCGACGTCCGGCACGAAGCGATCCAGTCGCTCGGCCACCTGCCGCCGAGTCCCGTGGTGGTGCTGGCACTTGAATCCATGCTCGCCTATGATGGGCTGGTCGAGCTGCAATATGCAGCGCTCAACTCGCTGGGCCGCATCAAGGCGACGCAAAGCGGCGAGGCCATCGCCCGCTTCCTCGACAGTCCCAACCCGCTGCTCCGCGCCCGCGCCGCCCGCACCCTCGGCGATATCCGGGACGTCAAGCAGCTGCCGCGCATCCGAACAATGTTGGCCGAGGATCCCGAAATCGACGCCCGGCTGGCGGCGGTCTCGGCACTCGGCAAATTCCGTGACAGCCAGAGCGTCGATGGGCTGCTGCAGGTCTATCGCGAACTGGCCGGCGATGCAGTGAGCATGGTGGGCGAGCCGCGCAGCAAGGTGCTGCTCCTGGCGCTGGCCAAGATCCTCGACTGGGAAGAGAGCTTTTCGCGCGAGTGGCGGCACGAGGAAAAGGTGCTGGGCTACCGCCTGCCGGGTCTGTTCGGCCGCCTCAGCGACGACCTGCGCAAGCGCTCCAATGCCGAGCACTCCCGCCTGATGATGCAGGCCGCCGCGGCGCTGAGCTCGGGCAGCACCGGCACCGCCTTCCGCGCCCTGCAGGACCTTCGCCCCTATATCGAGCGCAGTGGCCACCCCGAAGCCGGCATCGTGCTCAAGCTGATGGATGGCACCCGGGATATCGAACAACCGCACCGCGCGCTGCTGATCCTCCTGGCACTGGCGATGCGGCCGGTGCTGGCGGGGTAGTTGTTAGGCCGGTGGCTGTGGACCCCCACCCTTGATCCCTCCCCGCAAGGGGGAGGGAGACGCAGACTGTGAAGCCAGTGTTTTCGTCTCCCTCCCCCTTGCGGGGAGGGGACAGGGGTGGGGGTCAGCCCGCACCAGCGCTTCAGTAGGCGCAGCTAAACCCGCAGCTTCGCCCACCGCACATCGAGCGCGCTCGGCTCACCCGCATAATACACCACCAGCACATCCCCATCCGGCAGGGCCGTCGCCGAGGGCAGGCCAAAACTCCACACATCCATGCTGGCCAGCATGTCGCCAGTATCGCTGCTCGCCGCCTGCACCCTGGCATGCGCATAGACCTCGACCTCGCTCGCCGCCGCGAACGGCGCATCGATGCTCTGGGCCACCCGGGCGCGGATCGACTGCGACCCGAACCGATCGACCCAGGCCAGCACCACGCGGCCATCGGCCAGCACCGCCGGCCGCGCCGCCTGGTCGGCAAAGCCGAGATCTTCGGCCGCACTCCAGCTCGCCCCGCCATCGGCGCTGATCCGGCGGTGGATGTTGAGGTAGCTCGCCGTCGTGGTGTCGTAGGTCCAGGCGAACGAGCCGACCCGGCCATCCGGCGCCACCGCACAGCGGAGGTCCCAGTTGAAAATCTGGCCCGACGGGTCCTCGGCCACCGTCACCGGTCCGCTCCAGCTCTGGCCCTCGTCGGACGAATGAAAGAACACCGCCCGCTGCAGCCATCTCGAACGATCGAGATAGGTCTTGTTGGTCTCGATGCTCATCGCCAGCCGCCCGTCGGCCAACCGCATCAGCGGGCTAGTGAGGCTGGCGGGTCCGATCTCCTGGGGCATCGGCACCGCGCGCCAGTCGCTCCAGCTCGTACCGTTATCGTCGGAATTGGCGAGGAGGATCACCATCGGCAGGCAGCCCTCGGTCTCGGCATTGAACAAAGGTTTGCCAGGATACGTCGTCCGATCGACCCACATCGCGGCGGCCAGCAGCCGCTTGGGAGCGAGTTCGGTGATGTAGCAGAGCTTCAGCGTGCCGCCGATGCCGCGCACCGCGGGCGGCTCGAACGGGTAAGTCGGCGCCGACCAGCTGAGCCCGCTATCGGCAGAGCGATAAAAGGCGATCCGCTCCTTGGGCGAATCCTTCTCGTCGCCGGCCCTGAGCGTTGCCAAGAGCGAACCGTCCGCCAGCGCGGTGACCGACGGAAAGGTCAGGTTGGCGCGATCCGTACCTGGCTCCGCCTTGCCCAGAATTCCCGCTGCGACGATCTGCATTGGCCCATCCCCCTGAGCGTTTCGCGATTGAGTTGCGCCGAGCGACCCTGACCCACCCACCGGGTCATTCCCGCGAAAGCGGGAACCTCTGTTTTCTTGGCCTCATGCACCATCCCAAACGGAGTTCCCCGCTTTCGCGGGGATGACACCGCGGGTGGTGCAATTCGTCCGTGAAACGCTCTAAGCCGTTGCGCCAACCTGCTACGCGGCGCGCCTGAACAGTGTCTCGCCGCCCACCACCGTCGCTTCGATCTCGAGGGTTTTAGGGTCCAGCACAGCGAAGTCCGCGAGCTTACCCACTTCGATCGAGCCGATATCCTTTTCCATCCCCAGCACCCTGGCCGGCACGAGGCTGGTGGCGTGGGCGGTGCGAACGAGGTCGGCCCCGACCAGCTGCACGTAGTTGCGCATCGCCTCGTCCGGGGTCAGCGACGAGCCGCAGAGCCCGCCATTGCGATCGACCACTGCCTTGCCGCGCGCGCTGCGTACCCACTGACCCGGATAGAACTCGAACTCCATCTCCTCAGCGCCGGCATATTTGTTGGCGTCGGTTTCGAGGAACACACGGTCGACCGGCAGTTGCGCCAGGATCTTCATCAGCTTGGGCGAGACGTGGATGCCGTCGCAGATCAACCCCAGCGCCAAGCCCGGTTCGGCCAGCAGCGCATCGGTGAGCGACAGCACGTGCAGCCCCATATTGCCCGGCTCGGGCTGGCGCATCACGTTGTACATATGGGTCACCGCATCGATGCCCCAGGAGACGTAGCGCGCCACATCATCGGGTGCGGCCTGGCTGTGGCCGAGATGGATGCTCACCCCGTGCTGCTTCAGCCGCTTGATGAAGGCTTCGGCACCCGGCAGTTCTGGCGCCAGCGTCACCGCCTTGAGCCGGCCGTTGCTGGCGGCCAGCATCCGCTCGGCCAGTTCGACGCTCGGCTGTTGCAGGTTGCGCGGGTTGTGCGCGCCAGGCGAGGCGAAGACCGGGCCTTCGCTGTGGATGCCGATGGCGCGCGCGCCGGTGGCCTTCTCGGTCTCGGCCGCGAGGCGCGTCAGCGTCGGTTCCATGTTCTCGGGCGGCAGGCAGCTGATCGACGGCAGGAACCCGGTCACGCCGCGCGACAGCAGCAGCGTCGAGTTGTCCGACACGCAGCCGGGCAGGGTGTCGTTGTAGAGATAGACGTCCATGCCGTGCTGCAACAGGTCGATAATGCCGGGGAACAGCAGCTTGCCGCTGGCCTCGACATCCCGCCAGTCGGCGCCGGTGGCGGCGTCCCGGCTGACGATGCCGGTGAACCGGCCATTCTCGATCAACAGATCCTGCCCGATTTCTCCGCCCGGGGTCACCAGCGTGGCGTTACGCCATCTTTGCTTCACTTGCAGAATCCATGCTCGTAGTATATTGTCATGATAACCACCTAACATGCGAATTCAAGGGGAAACATGGCGCCGCAAAGCGCCTCTGTGATCGGCAGGGCGGGCGTGGTGCTATATGTCGCCGAAGCAAACTTCGGCAATCACCTGTCACGGGAAGACCTGGCTTGAGTATTGACCTGTCGCCACGCCACTTGCAGCTCAGAGACATGCTGTTCCGGCGCTGGAAAACCAACGGCCTCAAAGCCGGGGACAAGATCGAGTCGCAGAACGAGATCGTGAAGTTCTGCGAATTCTCGCTGATCACCGTGATCAAGACGCTGAAGGACCTCGAGGCCGAAGGGATCATCCGCCGCCAGGTGGGCAAGGGCTCCTTCCTCGTCGAAACGCCGTGGACCGAAGCGCATCATCGCATCGGCTTCTTTTACAACCGCGACATCGTCGGCGGCGGCATCTTCAACAACGAGTTCTATACCAAGCTGGTGGTGGCGCTGGAAAAGGCCGTGGTCTCCGATGGCCACGAGTTCATCCTCGGCAGCTTCACCCACAAGTCGATGCCGACCCATGTGTGGGACGCGCTCGATGTGGTGGTGCTCGCCGGCATTACGCCGGAAACCGAGATCGACAAGTTGCCCGAGACCTCGGCGCAGGTGGCGATCATGGACCTCGTCATCGAGGAGCTGCCCTACCACGCCTATCGCATCGATTTCGAACCGGCCTTCATGGAGATGTTCCGTCAAAACGACGGCAAGAAGCTGAAATACCTCTACCTCAACACCACCATCACCTCGAGCGAGCAGGCCTCGCGCCTCGCCAGCATCAGGCGCGCCAATGCCTCGACCGCCACCGAGCAGGAGCTGCGCGTCATCTCGGTGAACCAGGAGACCGGCCAGAACGACACGGCCGAACTTGAGGCAGTGCTCAAGAGCTACAAGCCCGATATCGTCTGCGGCTACATGCACCACAGCTGGGTGCCGGTGATCGCCGCCAAGGCAACCAAGCCGACCAAGGCCTATCGCTATTCGCTCGACAATGACGGCCCGAGCTTCAACGTCGACTCCGCCGCCTGGATGCAGCAGGTGCTGGCCGACATCTACGCCAACCTCGAAGACCGCAAACCCGGCAAGCAGGTCATGAGCATGCCGGCGACGTTTCATCCTTAGGAGCCTTGCTTAGAGGCTGGTGCGGGCTGACCCCCACCCCTGTCCCCTCCCCGCAAGGGGGAGGGAGATCAAAACACCGACATCGAAGTATGCGTCTCCCGCCCCCTTGCGGGGAGGGATCAAGGGTGGGGTCGGCCCGCGCCGGCGCTTCGGTCAGCCCGGACCAGTGCTACCCCAACGCCTTATCAAACGCCGCCATTGACTCATCGGCATAGTTCGCCAGCGCGATCACGTCGGCGCCGACCGAGAGCAGATTATACCCCATGTCGACATACTCGCCGATCAGCTCGCGGTTGGTCACCGTTGCCGCGATCTTCCCGTACTTCCGCGCCACCTGGGCAATGCGCTTGCGTACCGCCTTGATCTCGTCGTGCTGGATCTCACCCGGGATGCCGCTCGCCACCGAATAGTCGCCGGGGCCGAAGAACAGGCAATCGACGCCGTCCATCTCGGCGATCGCCTCGAGGTGCTCCATCGCTTCGGGATCCTCGATCTGGTAGCAGGCGAAGCGCTCCTCGTTGGCGGTCTTGAGGTAGTCGAGAAAGCCGACCCGGGTGAACTGCGCATCGTTATTGCCGCCATCGACGGCGCGCTTGCCGAGCGGCGCGAACTTGGTGATGTCGCGCACCTTGCGGGCGTCATCGGCATTCATCACGTGCGGCACGATCAGGCCGGTCGCATCCATCTCATAGCCGCGGATGTAGTCGCTGTAGCTGCCGCGCGACACGCGCAGCAGCGTGTCGACGTCATAGAGCTTGGCGGCGCGGATCTGGTTTTCCACCTGCTCCCAGGTCGCCGAGGTATGCTCCATGCACAGCCACAGCGCATCCGGCTGCGCCGCGGCGAAAATCTCGGCGATCTTGGCGTCGGCGATGTTGAGCTTCAGCACCCGGGCCACCTTGCCCTCGCGGATGGTGCGCAGCACGCGGCTCGGCCGCATGCGGAAGCGCGTCGGGGGCGTCGCGGCGTAAGGCTGCGTCTGGGACAAGGTGATCTCCTCCGGAGGGGTTATTTGGCGGTATAGCCGCCATCGATCGGGATGTTGGTGCCGGTGACATAGGCCGAGGCGTCGGAGGCGAGAAAGACGATGACGCCTTTCAAATCGGTATCGTTGGCCATGCGACCCAGCTGGGTGCGGGCGCTATAGGCTTTGACGAACGGCGCCGGCTGGTTGTTGAAGAAGCCGCCCGGCGACAGGCAGTTCACCCGGACATTGTCGGCGCCGAGGATGCTCGCCGCCCAGCGGGTGAAGTTGAGCATGCCGCCCTTTTCGTAGTGGTAGATCGGCGAGGGGTTGGGCGTCATGTCGGTGCCCTCGTAGTTCGCCATTTCGACCCCGACCATGCCCATCATCGAGCCGATATTGATGATCGAGCCGGATTTCTGCGCCCGCATGTTGCGGCCGAACAGCTCGGTGATCTTGAACAGCGCCGAGGCGTTGACGCGGAGGCTCCTGTCGAACGCATCGAGATCATGGGCCCAGCCATCGAGTGCCGAGCGGGTCACCGCGTTGTTGACCAGCACGTCACAGCGGCCGGCCCGGGCGATCACCTCGCGATGCAGCGCTTCGATCGAGGCGTCCGACGACAGGTCGAGCTGCAGCGCCGTGACGTCGAGGCCGCGGGCCCGCTCTTCAGCCGCCACCACTTCGAGTTTTGCGAGATCGCGTGCCGCAATGAAGGTCTGCGCCCCGGCCTCGGCCAAAGCCGCGACGATCTGCCGGCCATAGAGCCCGGCGCCGCCGGTGACCACGGCGACCTTGCCTTTGAGCGAGAAGCTTTCGAGTACCTGCATGGTTCAGTCCATCTCGCTGAGGAAAACGCGGCGACCGCCTTGTTCGCGGCTTTCGATGCCGGCGATCACCAGTTGCATCAGTTCGCGCGTCTCCTCCCACGGCACCGGCGGCTTGCCGGTGCGGAGGTAATCGACGAAGCCGACGAGCTGGGTTCGGAACGCATGATAGGTGTCGGTGAACTTGAGCTGCAGCCCGGCGGCGGTGCCGGCCAGCGTCACCATGCCGAAGCCGCCGCCCATATCCTTGGTCACCTGCAGCAGCACGTCGATGCCGTCGCGGTGGCGCAGGTGCACGATGTTGGAATTCGCGTCGCCGATATTCTGCACCGACACGTAGCCTGGTCCGGTGATCGGGTAGACCGTCTCCAGCGCATGGATGCCATAGGCTTCCCATGACTTCGCCATCGTGGCGCTGACATGGCGCAGCTGCCCGAGCGCATGCGTGGCGCGGTGATAGGGCGCGTACTCCTTGGCAAAGCGCATCGCCGACGAGCTGATCAGCGGCTTGCCCTCGGCCACCCATTTCGAGAACGTCGCGAGATCGAGCCGGTTGTCGCAGAGCGGCTTGTCGATGAACACCGGGATGCCGGCCTCGATGAACGGCCGGGCCCGCTCGACATGCTCGAACCCTTTGTCGGTGGCGACCAGCACCGCATCGACCTCGCCGATAACGTCCTCAGCTCGGCCCGCGATGTTGGGAATATGCGCCACCGCGGCGACCTGCACGGCGTCCGCCGGGTCATCCGTCCACACATGCGTGACCTTGGCGCCGGGGATACCGAGCGAGCCCGGAGGTTGCTTTCCGATATAGTCCTTGATCACCGGGTAGGGGCAGGCCGCGAGCGCCTTGGCGTCGTAGCTGCCATTGATGATGATGCTCCAGGAATAGGGGTGCCCGTTGCCCTCCACCATGCCCAGCATGGCGAGACGGATTTCATCCCGGGTGATCGGCAGAACGCTCATCGACAAATTCCCTACCAGGCGGTCCAGCCGCCATCGACATTGAGACAGTGCCCGGTGATGTAGCTCGCGGCATCGCTGAGCAGGAACGCCGTCGGTCCGGCCATTTCGTCCTGCCGGCCGATCCGGCCGAGCATGGTCTGGCGCGCCAGGTTCCCCATGAACTCGGCATTGTCCTGCGTCGCCTGGTGCGGGTAGGGGCCGGGCGCCACGGCGTTGACGCGGATGCCGGCCGGGCCGAAATGGCCGGCCATGTAGCGCACCATCTGGATCATCCCGGCCTTGCCGGCGCCGTACTCGATCGGGTTGGGCGCCATGTCGCCCGGGTAGTTCGCCGGGTTCGGCGCCACCACGCCATACATCGAGGCATAGAGCACCATCGCGCCGCCAGGGCCCATATGCCTGGCTGCCTCGCGCGCGAGGAGGAAGCTGCCGGTGAGGTTCAGCCGGTTGGTGCGGTCGAAATCCGCCGCGGTCAGCTCCTCGAAGCGCTTGCCGGTGGAGCCGAAGGTGGCGTTCACCACCCCATGCAGCGCGCCGAACTGTTGCGCCGCGCCGCGTACCGCCTTGAGGATCGAGTCCTCGTCGCCGATGTCGAGCGGCAATGCCAGCACCCCGCCGCCGAGCCCCTTGAGCTCGGCCTCGGCTGCCGCCAGCCGCTCCGGGTCGATGTCCGCCAGCACTACATTGGCGCCCTCAGCGGCGAGCAACTTGCTCACTGGCAGCGCCAGGTAGCCCGCGCCACCGGCCATCAGAATGGTCTTGCCACCAAAACCAGGCATCAGAGCCTCACGATCCGTTTTTCGAGCCAGGATTGCTTGGCGGCCAGCGCCACCCGCAGGTTGTCACGCGCGTCGTCGAGCGTCGCCAGCCAGCACGGCTTGCCCTCGATCGCATCGAGCATGGCGTCGGCCTGCATGCGGAAGCGCGCCTGATGCGCTTCGGTCGGCACCAGCCCCTGCATGAAGTCGCGCTCGTCCTGCCATTTGCCGCTGTCGTCGTCGGCGAATTTCAGCGTCGAATGCTCGAGCATCAGGTTGCCCTTGGTGCCGATGAACTCGAAGCGCGCAATATTGGGCTTCTGGAACTGGTTGATGGTGACGTTCGCCATGGCGCCGCTCTGAAAGCGGATCGAGACGAGGCAGGTGTCCTCGGTATTGGTGCCCTCGAGCACCAGCCGGTCATAGAGGCAGCTGACATCGGTCGGCTTGCCCATCAGCCAGATCAGCATGTCGAACAGGTGGCTCGCCGCATCGAGAATGGCGCCGCCGCCCATTTCCGGGCGGGCGTAGTAGGTGCGCTGGAAATCCGGTCGATATTTCGGGAATTCCTGCGAGGAGTTGAGATAGGCGAGCCGCAGCGTGCCGATCTTGCCGTCGAGGATCTGCTGGCGCAGCGTCACCACTTCATCGGCGACCCGCCGCACATAGCCGACCCGCGCCACGAGGTTCTTGGAGTGGACCAGCGCCAGCGTCTCGTCGACCTCGTCCATGGTCACCGACAGCGGCTTCTCGACGAGGAAGTTGAGTCCGGCCTCGGCGCAGCGCCGCATCAGCGCCACATGAAAGTTGGCCGGGGCACAGATCACCGCGAGGTCGAAACTGTTGAGGTCGGCTTCGCTGATATCGGTATAGGTCTCGGTGATGCCGAACAGCGCCTTGGCTTCATCGCGGCGCCCGGCGTCCGGCTCGACGATCGCCAGCTGCACCCGCCCCGTCAGGCTGTAGCCCTTGAGGTGGCGCCGGCCAATGCCGCCGCTCCCCACGATAAGCACCCGCTTCACCGACGCTGCCCCCTCACCCGACAACCAAGTATGTTGTTATGCTAACGGCATATTTAGTGCTGTCAATCGCGGCTGAGGGTCATCAGCTGCACAAAAAGTCGAAAGCCGTTGAGCTCGCACCATGATCCGTGATGCGGCGGTTCCGCCAGACGAACCACAGTCGAACGCACTGTTTGACTCACTTGACTCCAAGAAAAGCATGTTATCATGCTAACGGTATATTTAACCGATCAATGCAGGGGGATGCATTCGAATGGGTACAAAACCAAAGGTCCTCGTGACCGGCGCCAGCGGTCTGATTGGCGGCCTCGTCATCCGCGACCTCTCCGACAAATACGAGTTCAGCGGCTTGAGCCGGCGTGTCGTCCCGGGGATCGTCCACACCCAGGCCGAGATCGCCGACCCGGTGGCCATCCGCAAGGCGTCCGCGGGCATGGACATGGTGCTGCACCTGGCGGCCGAAACGCACGAGTATGACGACTGGGACAAGGTGATGCAGAACACCATCGGCGGCACCCTCAACATGTTCCGCGCTGCACAGGAGGCCGGCGTGAAGCGGGTGGTGTTCATGAGCACCGGCAGCACCATGTGCGGCTATGAATGGTACGAGGGCTCGCCCTACGGCAAGCTCGCCGCCAACCAGTTGCAGGCCCTGCCGCCGGGCGAAAAACTGCTCGACTACAAGGATCCGCCGCGCCCCGACAGCTTTTATGGGGTCGGCAAGCTGTTCGGCGAGAATACCGGCCGGCTGTTCTCCGATCGCTACGGCATGTCGGTGATCTGCATTCGGCTCGGCGCCGTGCTGCCGAGCGACCAGCCCGAACTGATCCGCCATTACCCCGGCTACCTCTCGCAGGCCGACGCGGTGCAGATGGTCGACAAATGCCTCGATGCCCCCGAAAGCGTCCGCTTCGACATCTTCGACGCCATCTCCGAGAACAAGCGCCGCTGGCGCGACACCTCGCACGCCAAACAGGTCATCGGCTGGCAGCCGACGGGTTCGGCCGACAAGTACGACATCAGCAAGCTGAGCGTTTGAGCGGCCGAAACCGCCAATCGTGCAGCGGCTGCCTTCTCCCACAACAAGGGGAGAAGGCGAGAGGTGTCTTACTCTCCATCTCGCCACTCCCACCGGCCGTCATCCCGGCGAACGCCGGGACCCACTGCTCGGAGGCCTGGGCAGGCACGAACCGTGCTGATCTGTCACGGCAAGGTCGGCGGGGTCCGCGCCGGTGCAACCTTCGGAGCACTGGGTCTCGACTTTCGTCGGGATGACGGCCGTTGGGGTGGGTTTCATCCAGCCCGACTGCGACCAAGCCCATCCCCCCAAAAATCCCCGGAAATCCTGACTTTGTTCCGTCTGGCGAACCTATTCGCCGGTGTCGCAGCCGTCGCTTGACCACCCCAAACTGATATGTTGTTATGTTAATGACATATGCAGGCCACCAGGGGGAATTGGTGACTCAGCGGGGCGATATCGTCGATCGGATGCGCGCTGGCCGCGCCCCGCTCCGCCCGTCCGTCAACCGCTTCCACCATCCGTCGATGCCCACTTGTTCACAGCGAGCATGGCAGTTTGGTCGACCAAAACATAAAAGTTTGACACCATATAGCGTCACATGGCTCCCTAAAGTTGTAGAGGACTGGGGAACCGCTGACATGGCGACCGAAGCTGCCGACATCGCGCAGGCGCTGGCCGAGGACATCCACTCCGGCGTCATCAAGGCCGGAGAGATGATCCCGTCGGAACGCGATCTCTGCGAGCGCTTCGCTGTCGGGCGCACCGTGGTGCGCGAAGCCATCACCATGCTCGAGGGCATGAAGCTGATCGAACAGCGCAAGGGCTTTCGTCCGCGCGTCGTGACGCCGACGCTGGCCCAGGCCATGGCCGGGGCCGCCGAGGCGGCGCGCTTCTTCTTTCGCGGCAGCGAGGGCAATGCCCATCTGGAGCAGGCTCGGTTCTTTCTCGAAATGAGCCTGGTGCGCTATGCCGCCCAATACGCCACGCAGGCGCAGCTGGGCAAAATGCTGGCGGCCATTGAGGCGTGTGAGCGCGCCATCGGCAACTACCCGCTGTTCCGTGAGATGGACCTGCGCTTTCATCGCACGCTGGCCGAAGTGCCGGGCAACCCGATCTTCGTTGCGCTGCACGATGCCTTTGTCGATCGCCTGATGCGCCGCCGCGAGGCGCCGGCCGATGTCGCCACCCATAACCGGCGCAGCAATGACGAGCATCGCGCCATCGTCACCGCTCTTGTCGCCCGCGACGAGCCGGAGGCGGTCAGGGTGCTGACCGTCCACCTGTCGCGCAACTACGCCACCTACATGCGCCAGGCCCTTAGCGGCACTGAATCGCCTGTCGGCACTGAACCACGTGCGGCCGTTTCCAACTCGGAGGGATGAGAGGGAAGGCCGGCGCCGTCGGGGTCCACGAAAGCGTGGATCACTATCCGTGAGTTAAACAGGGAACCCATTCACATGAAGAAATTGCTGGCACTTGGCATGGCGCTGCTCATGTCGACCTCGGCGATCGGCACCGCAGCCGCGCAAGCCACCAACAACAACCCGCTTTCGGACGTCCGCGTCCGCCAGGCCCTGGCCTACGCCATCGACATGCAGACCATCATCGACACCATCTTCGATGGCAACGCCATCAAGGCGGTCGGCATGCTGCCCAATGGCCCGTTCAAGAACCCCGAGCTCAACCCCTACGATTACAACCCGGACAAGGCACGCGAGCTGCTGAAGGAAGCCGGCTGGGATTCGAACCGCACCCTCGAGATGGTCTACTATTACGATGACCAGATCACCGCCAACCTGATGCAGGCGCTGCAGGCCTATTTCGCCGATGTCGGCATCAACATGAATGCCCGCCTGCTGACCGGCGACGTGGCCAAAACCCTCGGCGCCATCCCGCCGAACCCGACCGACAAGTCGCTGGTCTCCTGGGATCTCGGCTATGGCGCCCGCGCTGCCATCGTCATGCAGGAATATTACAACGACTACGCCACCGGTAAAGCCAGCTCCGACCAGTTCCCGGGCACGCCCGAGATGGACGCGGCCATTGCCGCCACCAATGCCAGCACCGATCCGGAGAAGCAGAAGGAAGCCTTCTTCGCCATCGAAAAGCTGATGAACGACAACGTCTACACCGTGCCGCTCTACTACCAGCGACTGTTCACGGTGGAGAGCGACCGGCTGAACCGCAACGGCGCCCCTTACGGCAACGAGCAGTTCAACTACAACTGGGATATCCAGAACTGGACCGTCACACCCGACGCCAGCGGCAAGCAGGTGTTTTACACCAACGGCGCCCCGGTCGATTATTTCGAGCATCCCTGGGCCAATCTCGGCCTCTGGGTCGGCAACCGCTTCGTCTTCGACCGGCTGCTGTTCGCCAACCCGACCATGACGGGCGTTGCCGGCGGCGACCTCGCCGAGAGCTATACCATCAGCGATGACGGCAAGACCGTGACGCTGACGCTGCGCGATAACATCAAGTGGCACGATGGCGAGCCGATCACCGTCGACGACGTCACCTGGAGTTTCGAGGCGGCTCTGTTCGTGCCGAACCTGCATGGCGTGGTGGGCAAGACCCTCAACGCACTCGAGGGCGCCGCCGACTATGTGGCGAAGAAAGCCGAGCACATCTCGGGCATTTCGACCGAAGGCAACACCATCACGCTGAAGTTCGCGACGCTCGACCCGAACGTCCTGATCTCGCTCAGCCAGTTCGCGCCGCTGCCCAAGAAGTATTTCGAGGGCACCGATCCGACCGTGCTGCAGCAGAACGCCTTCTGGCAGAAGCCGGTCGGCTCCGGCCCGTTCAAGGTCGATACTGTCGCCTTCGGCGACTACGCATCGCTCTTGCCGTTCGACGACTACTTCCTCGGCAAGCCCAAGATCGAGCAGGTGGTGGCCTTTGCCAGCGCCGACGGCGACGTCAACATGGTCAAGAACGCTGCGGCCAACCGCATCGACTTCGCCATCACCAAGGTGACCAGCGACGTGAAGGCATTGGAAGCGATGCCGCACATGAAGCTGACGCCGATGGATATCCCCTACACCCGCATGATGTGGATCAACACTTACGACAAGTAAGGCCCGATCCCGTTAGCTCCGGATGCCGCGGCCAGACCGCGGCATCCCTCTCCCGTCGTCCCAGCCGTGTAAGGAAACAGCCGCGTGCTAGCCTACGTCATCAGGCGCGTTCTGATCATGATCCCGATGGCCGTCGCCATCAGTTTCCTGATCTATCTCGGTCTCGACGCGACCCCCGGCGACGCCGTCTCCTTCATGCTGAGCCCCGAACAGATGTCGGGCGCCAATCCCGAACGCCTCGCCGAGCTGCGCGAAGCGCTCGGCCTGAACCAGCCGCTGTTCGTCCGCTACTTCATCTGGCTCTGGGGTCTGTTGCAGGGCAATTTCGGCTACACCCTCACCGGTGGCGTGCCGATCTCGGACCTGTTGGCGCGGCGCCTGCCGGCGACGCTGGAGTTGGCCGCCGTGGCGCTGGTGCTCTCCACCGTGTTCGGCTCGATCCTCGGCATCATCAGCGCGCTCCGGCGCGGCTCGGCCACCGACAACACCCTGACCGTGGTCGGCATGGTTGGTGTTTCCATCCCCGAGTTCTTCTTCGGCCTCGTCGCCATCACCGTGTTTGCGCTGAACCTTGGCTGGCTGCCGGTCGGCGGCCGCTCGATGCCGCAATACATCACCTTCTGGGATCGGCTGCCGCATCTGGTGATGCCGTCGCTGGTGCTGTCGATCATGATGACCGCCGGCGTCATGCGCTATGCGCGCGCCGCCATGCTCGACGCGCTCAACAAGGATTTCATCAAGACCGCCCGCTCCAAGGGCCTGCCGGAATGGCGGGTCAACCTGCTGCACGGTTTTCGCGTCGCGCTCACCCCGGTGGTGGTACTGATCGGCTTCCGCCTGCCGGCGCTGATCGGCGGCTCGGTGATCGTCGAGCAGGTGTTCCAGTGGCCGGGCGTCGGCAGCCTGTTCGTCCTCTCGGTGCGTAACCAGGACTATCCGGTGGTGATGGCCGTGGCACTGATCTCGGTGGTCACCGTGCTGGTGGTCAGCGTCGTGATCGACGTCCTCACCGCCATCATCGATCCACGCGTCCGGTTGGGGAACTAGCCATGGCCCTCGCCGATATTCCGCGCCGCCGCAACCGTTTCGACCGCCGCTTCGACCGCATCCGCGAACTCGAGGAGGCCGGCCGTCTGAAGCACCCGACCGGCAGCCGGCTGCTGCGCAAGTTCATCAGCAACCGGCTCGCCGTTGTCGGGCTGGTGGTGTTCAGCGTCATCATTCTTGCCTCGATCTTTGCGCCGCTGCTGACGCCGTGGGACCCGACCAAGATCAACCTCCGCGCCATGCTGCAGCCGCCCTCCTGGGAGCATTGGCTGGGCACCGACAAGACCGGGCGCGACGTGTTTGCCCGCGTGCTCTATGGCGGCCGCATCTCGATCCTTGTCGGGCTCGGCAGCGCCGTGGTCTCGGCCATTATCGGGGTGATCGTCGGCTGCTATGCCGGCTATGTCGGCGGCTGGTTCGATGCCATCTGCATGCGCATCTCCGAGATCATCATGGCCTTCCCGGAGCTGATCCTGGTGCTGATGCTGGTCTCGATCCTCGGCCAGTCGCTTTCCAACATCATGATCATCTTCATCGTCGGCGGCTGGTGCGGCATTTATCGCCTCGCCCGCGCCAGCATGCTGTCGCTGCGCGAAGAGGAGTATGTTCAGGCGCTGCGGAGCTTCGGGCTCAGTGTGCCGCTGATCTGCTTCAAGCACATCCTGCCCAACGCGCTTGGGCCCATCATGGTCAACATCACGCTCTCGACCGCCGCTTTCATCCTCGCCGAAGCCGGCTTGAGCTTCCTCGGGCTGGGCGTGCCGATGAACATCGCCACCTGGGGCAACATCCTCAACGTCGCGCAGGATCTCGGCGTCTTGCAGAACAACTGGTGGATCTGGCTGCCGGTCGGCACCACGATTTCGCTCTTCGTTCTGAGCGTCAATTTCATCGGCGACGGCCTCCGCGACGCCACCGACCCGACGCAACAGGGCTAGCCGCATGACCACCACCACTCAGCTGCCGGTCAACGACGTCGCGCTCAGCGTGCGCGATCTGAAGACCTTCTTTTACACCAACAAGCGCTGCAACAAGGCGGTGAACGGCGTCTCGTTCGAGATCAGGAAGGGCAAGACCCTCTGCATCGTCGGCGAGAGCGGCTGCGGCAAGTCGGTCACCGCTTCGGCGATCATGCAGCTGTTGCCGACGCTGTCGCGCATCGAACAAGGCGAGATCGTCTACCACTCGGAGCGCGGCGATATCCGGCTCGATACGCTGGAGCGCAACGGCAAGGCGATGCGTTCGATCCGCGGTTCCGAGATCGCCATGATCTTCCAGGATCCGATGACGGCGCTGAACCCGGTCTTCACCATCGGCTTCCAGATCGCCGAGAACCTACGCTACCACACCGCTATGCGCGGCCGGCAGCTGATGGACAAGGCCATCGACCTGCTGCGCTCGATGGGCATTCCGGCGCCCGAGCGGCGGGTCGAGCAGTTCCCGCACCAGTTCTCGGGCGGCATGCGCCAGCGCGCCATGATCGCCATGGCCATGGCCTGCAACCCGAAAATCCTGATCGCCGACGAGCCGACCACGGCGCTCGACGTCACCATCCAGGCACAGATCTTCGAGCTGATGGCGACGCTGAAGCGCGAGCACGGCACCGCCATCATGCTGATCACCCACGACATGGGCGTGGTGGCCGAACTCGCTGACGATGTCGCCGTCATGTACATGGGCAATATCGTCGAGGCCGGCACCGTCGATGAGGTGCTGCGCCGCCCCAGCCACCCCTATACCCGCGCGCTGCTCGATTCCGTGCCGGTGCTGGGGCGCGGCAAGAACCAGGATATCCGCGCCATCCCGGGTTCGACCCCCGATCCGTTCAACCGGCCCAAGGGCTGCCAGTTCGCTGATCGCTGCGCTTACAAGCTCGATGCCTGCGAGACTGCCCTGCCGGCAGAAACCCACCTGTCCCCCACGCATCGCGTCATGTGCGTGCGCCACGAGGAGTTCGCCAATGGCGTCCGCAGCTGAAGCGCACGAACCGGGCGACGTCATCCTCAGCCTCAAGGGCGTCAAGGCGCATTTCCCGGTCAAGGCCGGGGTGCTGCGCCGCACCGTGGCGCAGGTGAAGGCGGTCGATGGCGTCGACCTCGATATCTATCGCGGCGAAGTGCTCGGCCTCGTCGGCGAGAGCGGCTGCGGCAAGACCACTTTGGGCAAGACCATCCTGCAGTTGGTGCGGGCCACCGCAGGCGAGATCACCTATGTCGGCGCCGAAGCGAGCGCCGATCTCACCAAGCTCAGCGACAAGGAGCTCTACGCCTATCGCAAGCGCCTGCAGATCGTCTTCCAGGATCCGCATTCCTCGCTCAATCCTGCTTTCACCATCTTCGGCTCGCTCGAGGACCCGCTGACCAAATACGGGGTGAAGACCCGCGAGGAGCGCCGCAAGATCATCGGCGACCTGCTCGAGGCGGTGAACATGCGCCGAGAGTATATGGATCGCTACCCGCACGAGTTCTCCGGCGGGCAGCGCCAGCGTATCGGCATCGCCCGGGCGCTCAGCGTCAACCCGGAGCTGATCGTCTGCGACGAGGCGGTGAGCGCGCTCGACGTGTCGATCCGCGCCCAGGTGCTGGAGCTGCTGATGCGGCTGAAGCGCGAGCGCAACCTCACCTATGTCTTCATCACCCACGATCTCAGCGTTACCGAGTTCATCTGCGACCGCGTCGCGGTGATGTATCTGGGCAAGATCGTCGAGCTCTGCCGCTCCGAGGATCTGTTCGAGCGCAAGCTCCACCCCTACACCCAGGCGCTGCTCTCGGCGATCCCGGTCGCCGACCTCGATCGGAAGAGCAATCGCGTCGTGCTCGAGGGCGATGTGCCGAGCCCGGTCAACCCGCCGTCGGGCTGCCCGTTCCACCCGCGCTGCCGCTTCCGCCAGGATATCTGCAAGTCCACCGTGCCGACGCTGAAGCGCTATTCGATCGACGGCCGTGACGATCACTACGCCGCCTGCCACCTCATCGACGCCCAAGAAGCCGCGGCCTGATCGCCCGGCGCCAGCCCCCTACGGAGCCCCAAATGCCCGCCTTCGACATCAAATCCATCACCGGCGTCCTTCCGGCGATGGTGACCCCGTTCGACGAGAACGAGAAGCTCGACGAAAAGCGCCTGCGCGCCGTCGTCAACTTCCTCATCGAACGCCAGGTCGAGGGGCTCTACATCACCGGCTCGACCGGCGAGTCCTTCCTGATGTCGCCCGAGGAGCGCAAGCGCGTCGTCGAAGTGACGATGGAGGAGTGCCGCGGCCGCGTCCCGGTGATCGCCCATATCGGCGCCATCAGCACCTTCCATTCGATCGACCTGGCGCAGCACGCCGAACGGGCCGGCGTCGACGCCATCTCCTCGGTGCCGCCGATCTACTGGGGCTTTTCCGCCGACCAGATCCACGGCTACTACGTCGACATCACCCGCTCCACCAAACTTCCGATGATCGCCTACAACGTGCCGATGGCGGCGCTCGGCTTCGATATGATCAAGCGGCTCTCGACCATCGATGGCGTCGCCGGGGTCAAGTACACCGCCACCACGCATCACGACATCATCCGCATCAAGGAAGAGATCGGGCAGGACTTCATCGTCTATTCCGGCGCCGACGAGATGGCGATGTCGGGCCTGAGCTTCGGCGCCGACGGCATTATCGGCTCGTTCTACAACTCGATGCCCGAGATCTGGATTGGGCTGCGCGACGCCGTCGCTGCCGGCAATCTCGCCGAGGCCAAGCGCCTGCAGGAGATCGGCAACGCCGTGATCTTCTTCTCACTGAGCCGCGGCGGCATCCCCTCGATCAAGCGCGCCATGGCCTGGATGGGGTGCGACGCCGGCTATGCCCGCAAGCCCCTTGGCGGCTTCATCGACCAGGCGGCCGACGACAAGCTCAGGGCCGAGTTCCGCGGGCTCCGCGACGAGCGGAAGCTTAGCGGCGTGGCGTTTCTCGATGCGCTCTGAGAGTAAGGCTAGCGCGTATCGGGGCGACGCGGCTGATAGGCCGGTGCGCAAAGAGCACCCCCACCCCTGTCCCCTCCCCGCAAGGGGGAGGGAGACGCTCCCACCGGCGCCAGTGTTTTGGTCTCCTCCCCCCTTGCGGGGGAGGGACAGGGTGGGGGGTACTCTGTGCGCACAGAGCTATCCTTTCGCCCCAGCTGTTTGGGCGAGAGGTCGCGACGCAGTCGCGGGTGAGGGGGCCTTACTGTGACGCTCCGCACCGTCCTCACCCTGAACAGTGACCGCTCGGTTCGCAGCGGCAGCACCACCGACCTGGTGGACGCCATTCGGCGCGGTGCGGATCTCCGCATCGGCACGGCGTTCCGCCACAACGAACACATCGACACCAGCTCTTCGAGCAATGAACTGATCGAGGAGGTCGCCGAGTTCCGCCAGACCTGGCTGCTCGACGACCGCTGGGCCGCCGGCATCATGACGCTGCGCATGCCGGTGGAACTGCCGGAGGGGTTTGGCCCGCGCCCCTCGATGTCGTTCTTTCTCTACAACCAGGACGGTACCCAGGCGATCGCCCGGCCCTATCTCGATGGCCAGCCGCCGACCGGCCAGCGCGGCCCAGCGCCGCTCGACGACCTGGCGGACATGCCGCGCTACCACCAGTTCGACAATTTCGACGCCGGCACCAACGCGCCTTCGAGCAACTTCGTCTACGATTTCGACAGCTACCGCTTCATGGTCAACGACCGCTGGCGCGAGGTGCTGGCGCACGATCACACGGGGCGGCCGGTTTCCGGCTCGGTCGAGGCGCTCAATGCGGCGTTCCTGCGCGGCTCGCCGGTGAAGGTGGCGATCAGCAAATTCGGCATCGGACTGGTACCATCAGGGGAGACCGCCCCCGAGCACGAAGCCTTCATCCACTGCGGCTCCTGCTACTATTACACCGACAGGAAACTCTTCATCACCGGCACTCACCCGGCGGTGCGTGTGAAGCCGGCCATCCCGCTACGCTACGAGTCGGGCGGCTGGGATTTCTGCTGGCTGGTGGCGCGCACCGATGGCCAGGTCGAACGCTGGCGCTGCGATCCGCATACCCTCGCCTTCGATCGCAGCACGCATCGCTACGACATGCGCTGGTTCGTCTCGGGAGAGTAACAAAACATGCGTCTCGATCGGTTGTTGACCGTCGACGACTTCAAGCGCGTGGCCGAGCGCCGCGTTCCAAAAATGTTCTTCCAGTATGCCGACTCGGGCGCTTACACCGAGCAGAGCTACCGCGAGAACAGTTCCGACTTCAGCAAGATCCGCCTCGAGCAGCGCGTCGGCCGCGACATCTCCCGTCGTAGCCTTGCGACCACCATGCTCGGCCAGCCGGTGTCGCTGCCGCTCGGCCTCGCACCCACCGGCGCCGCCGGCATGCAGGTGGCGGATGGCGAGATCAAAGCCGCCCGCGCCGCCGAAAAGGCCGGCATCCCCTTTACCCTCTCCACCGTCTCGATCTGCTCGATCGAGGATGTCGCCGCGGCCACCAATCGCCCGTTCTGGTTCCAGCTCTATGTGCGGAAGGACCGCGCCTTCACCGAGCGGCTGATCGACCGGGCCCGCGCCGCCAACTGCGCTGCCCTCGTCGTCACGCTCGATTGCCAGCACTATGGCCAGCGCCACAAGGATGTGCGGAACGGGCTCACCGTGCCCTTGAAGTTCACCCCGAAATTCGTCGCCGAGCTGGCGCTGAAGCCGGCCTGGTCGTTCGCCATGCTCGGTACCCCGCGCCGCAGTTTCGGCAATTTCGCCGGCCACGTCCCCGGCGCCAATAGTGTCGCCGAGCTGGCGCAGTGGATGTCGCAGCAGGACGACCTGACGCTCAACTGGCAGGATCTCGGCTGGATCAAGCGCCGCTTCGGCGGGCCGCTGGTGGTGAAGGGGATCCTCCACGCCGACGATGCCCGCGCCGCGGTCGCCCATGGCGCCGACGCCATCGTCGTCTCCAATCATGGCGGCCGCCAGCTCGATGGCGCGCCCTCGACCATCCGCGTGCTGCCGCGCATCGTCGACGCGGTCGGCGACAACTGCGAGATCTACCTCGATAGCGGCGTCCGCTCCGGCCACGACATGCTGAAAGCCGTGGCCCTCGGCGCCCGCGCCGTCTTCATCGGCCGCCCCACCCTCTACGGCCTCGGCGTCGCCGGCGAAGCCGGCGTCACCCGCGTCCTCGACATCCTCCGCGCCGAAGCCGACAGCGCGCTGGGGCTGATGGGCGAGACCGACGTGACGCAGCTGGGGGCGCACAATATCGAGTCGAATGATCTGGTGAGAGAGCGCAACTAGCACTGGCTTTGCGGTGAGTGCCTTCTCCCCTTGTGGGAGAAGGTGCCCGAAGGGCGGATGAGGGGTATCTCTCCGCGTGCTGGTCGCTCGTCGCTTGCGCTCCGAGCGCGCCACACTTCGTTGCACGGACCCCTCATCCGGCGCTGCGCGCCACCTTCTCCCACAAGGGGAGAAGGCAAACTGTGCCCATTGCGCTTCAGAGCTTCACCGAATCCACCAGCCCCCGCGCCGTCCCATAAAACAGCGCTTCCCTCTGCGCCGTGCTCAGCCCGATCTGCCGCGCGCCGCGCTTCATCGCCCTGAGCTGCTCATAGCGGATATACGTCATCCGCCCGTCGCAGTGGCTCAACCCCATCGAATGGTTGGTCGGCGACAGATAGGCCCAGGCTCGGCCATAGGTGATGTACTTGCCGCGCATCGGCCCGATCATATCGTCCGAGCCATACATCACCCGCTCCACGCCGACGCCGGTGTAGAGCGCGTCGAGCGCATCGGAATCGCACACCGTCGAGGTGTCGTACCAGACGTTCGATAGCCCCCTGAGCCGCGCCGCCGCCTTTTCGATCGCCCAGGCCGAATAGCTGCGCGCGCAATGCGCCAGCACCCATTTCGCGCCCGGGTATTTCTCGCTGAGCCGCACCATGTCCTCGATGTTCTCGGGGTCGGCGATGGCGTCGCGCTTGCCCAGGTGCATCATGATGATCAGCCCCAGCCGGTCGGCCACGGCGATCTGGTGCTCGGGCAGCATATCGGTAATCCGGCACTGCACCGGGTCGGCGGCATAGAAGCGGTAGGGCTTGAGCCCGATCAGCCCGGTGCGCCGGATCTCGGCCTCGACCTCGGCGGCGCTCATTCCGGGATGCACCAGCATCAGCCCGCAAGAGCTGCCGCCACCCTTTGCCACCTCGGCCGCCACATAGGTGTTCGAGCCCTCGAAGTCGCAGGGGTTGGGGAAGGGGAACGGGAAGGACAGCCGCTCGATCTGCCGCGCCGGGAACAGTGTGGCATCCACCTCGTCGGCCAGACCCCAAGTCACCTCGGGGAAATAGGCGCCGATGCTCCCGGCGAACGGTCCGTTCAGCCGGTTCGGATCGAGATCGAAGGCCCAGCGATAGATATGAGTGTGGACGTCGAACACCTTGTCCGGGACGAAATCGGCGAGTTCGTCCTCCCAGATCTGCCGGTCGAGGTCGGTCGGGTCGAGATCGCGCATCAACATATCCCCCAGCGCAGCATCCGCACTTGACACTGCTGCAGATGTTATAATGATAAGCTAATATTCTGGGCAAGAGGCGAGGGGATGCCGGTGACGTCATATATCGAGGATTTCGATGACGGGCCGGGTGGTTGGATGCGCGTGGTCGACAATTTCGCCCCGCCTGCCGCGCTGCCGATCAGCAATGGTGTAGTGCGTTGCCAGGGCCCCTGGTGGGTCGATTACAACCATGCGCCGCCCGGCGGCGGCTACCTGCAGCTGCTGATGTGCATGGTCACCCACGGCCCATCCGGCGAGTCGGTGCGCGAGGTCTCGGGCGCCAACCGCTTCACCGGAGGCAGGTTCCCCACCGACTTCACCAATGCCAGGATCACCCTGCGCACCCGCGGCGAACTCGAAGCGGCCGGCACCAAACTGTCGCTGCTGATCCAGGGGAGCAAGGACGGCCTCACCTCCGGCTGGGTGCTGACCGGCCAGACCTTCGCGGTGAACGCCGAATGGACCGAGACCACCGTCACCGCCGTGCCCGACCCGAGCCAGTGGACCAGCATCGGCTCGCGCCATGATCGCACCGACACCTATGGCGAAAAGCCGCTGCTCGACATCCTCGCCAACGTGAACGTCAACATCCACATCATCATGTTCCCGGTGCAACCCCGGCCGATGGGCGAGATCGGCGGCGATCCGCATCGGCTGCGCGCCGGCCGCGACTACCCGATCTGGCCCTCGAGCATCGCCCAGGGCTATGTCGAGGTCGATCGCATGCAGATCGATTTCGCTCAATGAGCCGCTACCCACGCACCGTTCTCGGCACGGTCTGCCTGCCCTGGCACGACGACGGCGCGCTCGATGAGCCGCTGTTCCGCCGCACCATCCGAAACCTGGTCGCCGCGGGGCTGCCCGATCTCTACATCTTCGGCACCGCGGGGGAGGGCTATGCGGTCACCGACGGCATGTTCCGCCGCGTCGCCGCGATCTTTGCCGAGACCATGCGCGAGGCCGGCGGCGCCGCGCCGATGGTCGGCATCGTCAGCCAGTCGTTGGCCACGATGCAGGAGCGGATCGCCTATTGCCGCGGCCTCGGCATCGATACTCTCCAGATCTCGCTGCCCAACTGGTCTGTGGTGACCGATACCGAGCTGCATGGGGTCTTCGCCGAACTCTGCGGCGGCTTCCCCGAGGCGAAATTCCTCCACTACAATCTGATGCGCTCGGGCCGCCTGGTCTCGCCGCGGCTTTATGCCGAGCTCGCCGATGCCCACCCGAATCTGGTCGCTACGAAGTATGGCGGCGGCGATCCGTTCCTGATCTCCGGGTTGATGCAGTATGCGCCACAGCTGCGGCACTTCCTCACCGAGCAAGGCTATTACATCGGCGCACCCTTGGGCGAGTGCGGGCTCCTGACCTCGATCTCCTCGAGCAACCCAACGCGCGCTTTCGAATATCTCAACGCCGGCGCGAACAGCGATTGGCCGAGGTTTGCTGAGCTCTACCGCGAACTCTGCGGCGTGCTGCATGCGCTGCTCGACAGCGCCGGCGGCAGCTTCGTCGACGGCGCCTACGACAAGACCATCCTGAAACTCAGCGAACCGGATTTCCCGCTCAAGCTGTTGCCGCCGTACGAGACTGTGGGGCAGGGGGTGTACGAGGCGTATCGGGTGCGGTTGGTAGCGGAGTTTCCGCAGTGGTTGCCGGCCGGCTAGTTCAGTGACTGCACTGCCCCTCACCCCGACCCTCTCCCCGGCGGGGAGAGGGGGCGTTGTGGCACAGGCGGTGCAAAGCGCGTCCCCTCTCCCCGCTGGGGAGAGGGTCAGGGTGAGGGGAAGTTCAGATCGCCCCCGATGTTCCCCCTACCGGCTCACCGCGCTAGCCACCCGCCACACCCCATGCGCATCGCAGCAGGCGTAGTACATCCGATACCGCCCATCGCCGAGGTCGATCAGCGACATGTCCTCGGCATGCACGGCGTCGATCTCCTCGCCGCCATAATCATCGCCGGCGATAGCGATGCCGCTGCGCCGCCAGTTCAAACCATCCTCCGACTCCGCCACCAAGATGCGCGAGCGATAGCCCGACATATCGGCGGCGATCGAGGCTGCGGCGAAGTCGGCGCTCGACCCGTTCGCCACCGCTTCGGCGTCGAGGCTCGGATGCACCGGCGGCACCGCGCCGTCAGGCAGGTCCTGCCAGGCCGAATAGAGCATGGTCCACGGCTCACCCGACATGCGTGGCGCGATCACTTCGGCCGCGGTGATCCCCGCGCTGTCGAGCGCATCGGTGCGGTCGCGCATCCGAAAACCCGACTCCATCTCGAAGCTCAGCCCATCTGATGTCACTGCGCTCACCACCGGCGTGCCGGCCCGCTTCCCAGCTTCATACGTGGCGCGAAACACGAACAGCCGCCCGACGCTATCGCCCAGCGACAGGAAGCGCGGCGCGCCGACCCCACCGTCGAGCCGGATACCCGGCTCGACCGTCCAGTTCACCTGGTCCTCCGAAATGGCGCTGCCGATCACCGTCGGCCGGTCCGCCCGGCCGCGCCCCTCGAAATACATCCGCCAGCGGCCATCCGGCAGTTGCGTCAGGCTCGGCGCCAGCACCCGCAGCGCCATGTGCGGCAGCGCCGGATCGGGCGCCACGCGGATCCCCGGCTCCGGTTCGAACCGCAACCCGTCCTGCGACACGGCGCTGAGGATGTAACCCTGGCAATCAGCGAACGGCTTGTCCGGTCCGACCGCCGTGTAGAACAGCCGATACCCGCCTGCCGGCGCCTTGACGATGCACGGCGCCTGCACCTTGGAATGATCGAGGTCGCGGCTGCCTTCGATCCGCGCCCCGGCTTCCTTCCGCCAGTTTTTCTGCATTGAGGATCAGGCTCTTCCTTGACGGCTACTTGGTTATTCTCATAACAATATAGCATTACGTCAATGCTCGCCGCAGCGAGTGAATGGGGGAGACGGAATGGGCAAGGGGCAGGACCTCTGGAAGACGGCGAAGACCGTCATACCTGGCGGCAATATGTTGCTGTCGAAGCGCCCCGAAATGTTCCTGCCCGAACAGTGGCCGGCCTATTTTTCCAAGGCCGCCGGCTGTCGCGTCTGGGATCTCGACGGGCGCGAATATATCGACATGTCGATCATGGGCATCGGCTGCAACACGCTCGGCTATGGCCGGCCGGAAGTCGATGATGCCGTCAAGCGTACCGTTGACCTTGGCAACATGGCGACCCTCAATGCCCCCGAGGAAGTCGAGCTGGCGCGGCGGCTGATTGACCTGCACCCCTGGGCCGACATGGCCCGCTTTGCTCGTTCCGGCGGTGAGGCCAATGCCATCGCCATCCGCATCGCCCGCGCTGCCTCCGGCAAGGATGGGGTGGCGCTGTGCGGCTATCACGGCTGGCACGACTGGTATCTCGCATCCAACCTCGGCGATGAGAGCAAGCTCGCCGGGCACCTCTTGCCGGGGCTCAGTCCCAATGGTGTGCCCAAGTCGCTGCGCGGCTCGGTGTTCACCTTCAACTACAACAAGCTCGACGAGCTCGAGGCGCTGATCCGCAAGGAAGAGATCGGCGTCATCAAGATGGAAGTGTCGCGCAACTACGACCCCGATCCAGGCTTCCTCGTCAGCGTGCGCAAACTTGCCGACCAGCACAACATCATCCTGATCTTCGACGAGTGCACCTCAGGCTTCCGCCAGGCCTTTGGCGGGTTGCACAAGGTCTATGGCGTAGATCCTGACATGGCGGTGTTCGGCAAGGCGCTCGGCAACGGCTATGCCGTCACCGGCGTCATCGGCAAGCGCGACATCATGGAAGCGGCGCAGAACACCTTCATCTCCTCGACCTTCTGGACCGAGCGCATCGGCTCCGTGGCGGCGCTCGCCACCCTCGACGTGATGGAAAAAGAACAGTCCTGGCAGCAGATCACCGATACCGGCCGCGCCATCACCGCGCGCTGGCAGGCGCTGGGCCAGAAATACGGCCTGCCGCTGGTCACCGCAGGCGTTCCGGCGCTCACCGGCTTCAGCATCAAATCGGCCAACGGTCTCGCCTACAAAACGCTGATCACCCAGGAAATGCTGGCCGCCGGCTACCTCGCCGCCACCAGCGTCTACACCTGCACCGAGCACACCCCCGAAATCGTCGACAGCTATTTCGCCGCGCTCGAGCCGATCTTCAAAACCATCAGGGAATGCGAGGATGGGCGGGATATCAACACCCTGCTGAAGGGCCCCGTCGCCCATAGCGGTTTCACCCGGCTCAACTGAGATTTTTGCATGTCCCTCCCACCGCTCGCCTCTGCCGCCCTCGCTCCCTTTGCCACGCTGGTCCGTGCTGAAGGCGGCAAGTTCACCACCATCCCCGCAGTGCTGGAGCCGGGCGATGTCCCCGGCCAGCACGCCTTCGCCGTGCTCTGCCCGCAGCCGGTCGACCCCCAGGCGATCAGCATCGGCTTCCTCGAGCGCCATCCGCACTCGACCCAGACCTTCGTGCCGCTCAAGGTCGGCCGCTGGCTCGTGCTGCTTGCCCCAACGCTTGCTGACGGCGCGCCCGACCTCGCCAATATCCGCGCCTTCCTAGCCGGCCCCGAGGATGCCGTCTGCATCCATCGCAACGTCTGGCATGCCGGCCTCACCGTGCTCGATCGGCCGGCGGAGGTGGGGATGATGATGTGGCGCTCCGCTGCCGGCCCCGCAGCCGACGGCATCGTCTTCGAACTCAAAACTCCCATCGTTCTCAGCGTGTGAGGCACGTGATGACGCGACTGGTCTACATCTCGGGCGAACTGGTGCCCGAGCCCGAGGCGCGGATCTCCATCTTCGACAGCGCCATCATGCTCGGCGATACGATGACGGAATCGACCCGCACCTTCCGCCACATCCCGTTCAAGCTCGACGCGCATATCGAGCGGCTCTACCAGTCGCTGAAGCTGACGCGCATCGACCCGCAGCTGAGCCCCGCCGAAATGAAGCGGGTAACGCTCGAGGTGTTCGAGGCCAACCGGCCCAACTATGCCCCGCACGAGGACGCCTGGATCGTCCACAACATCTCGCGCGGCCTGTCGGTCGCCGGCGCCGACCCGACCAAACAGCTGGGCGCCGCCACGGTGATGATCTTCACCCAGCCGATGAACCTCTTGCCCTGGGTCGATTTCTACTCGAAGGGTTGCCACGGCGTCACGCCGATGAGCCGCATGGTGCCGAGCCAGTCGCTCGACCCCCGCATCAAGAACCGCAGCCGCCTCGCCTACACCCTGGCCGAGATGGAAGCGAAACTCGTCGACCCCCAGGCCCAGAGCGTCATCCTCGACCTCGATGGCCACGTCGCCGAAAACAAGGGCGGCAACATTTTCTGCGTCACCAAGGGCGTGCTCCGCACCCCCTCCACCGTCAACTGCCTCGCCGGCGTGAGCCGCGCCACGGCGCTCGAACTGGCGCAGGGCCTGGGCATCCCGACCGAGGAAACATCGCTGCTGCCCTACGACCTGGCTACCGCCGACGAGATGTTCTTCACCTCGACGCCGTACTGCATCATGCCGGCGACCAAGTTCAATGGGTTGCCGGTGGGGGATGGCCAGGTGGGGGCGGTGACCAAGCGGCTGCTGGGGGCGTGGAGCGAGTTGGTGGGGCTGGATATTGTCGCGCAGGCGGAGGCGCAACGGGGTTAGCGCTTTGCTGCCGCAAAGAACGAAGCCTGTCTTTCGGGGCGCTGCTTACGCAGATGCCTCGGGGGCCTCGGGCGGCGCTACAGCACCCGCGCTGAGCAAGTGATCAACCACCTGCAGATTTGCCGCGTATCGGAAAGTTCTGGTCGATTTGTCGTAGCTGCTTTGCCGCACCTCGCAGCAGGGTCTGATCAAGCGCAAAAGTTACAAGGTGGGTTTGAGTCAGGGGATCGGGCGTGAGCGATGCACGCATCGTGATGTGTCCCTGCCCGTCACCCTCGAGGTTCACGTCGATGTTCGGCTCCAGCGACGCCAGCCGTGCAGTGCCTCGCAGGTCGCGATACAGTTTCTCCAACTCGGTGCAAAAGCGCTGAAGGTCCACGTTCTGCAGGAAACACCCTTCCGCGGCAACGTGTGAGTTGGACGTAGCCAACACTGCCTTGACCCTTAGCCAATTTGCGTCGAACGGCTCTGTGGCGTCCGGGAATTCATAGCCTCTTATCCAGAGGCTCAGCCCTTTCAGACGGAACGCTGGCTCGACGTCATTGGGCATAGCCAATCTCCACGAGTTTCCATTTGGAACCCGGGCCATTTGCACCGTCCAGCCCAAATCGATCTATGCCCTAACTTGCGCGTAGCGTAACCGAGCGGCCCAAAACAAAAGGCCTCCCGTGAGGGAGGCCTTTGCGTATCCATTGGTGCCCTGGAGAAGACTCGAACTTCCACGTCTTTCGACACACGGACCTGAACCGTGCGCGTCTACCAATTCCGCCACCAGGGCAATCCGATGGGCGCCGTTCACTAGGTGACTGCACGGGGGCTGTCAACTCGGTTTCTTGCCCGACCACGCCTCGTCCACTCGACACGTCGTGGCGTGCAGGCTAGAAGCGGCAAAACCTTAGTCCGATTGCCTTGCCCGGAGCCGCCTCAAGCCATGGAATCCACCTCGAACCTGGTCACCATTTTCGGCGGCGCCGGTTTTATCGGGACCCAGGTGGTGCAGCTCCTGGCCCGTCGCGGCTATCGCATCCGCGTCGCGGTGCGCCGGCCCGATCTCGCCGGTCACGTCCGCCCGCTCGGCGCCGTCGGGCAGGTGATGCCGATCCAGGCCAATATCCGCAACCGCGAATCGGTGGAGCGCGCCATCCGCGGCGCCGGCGTCGTCATCAACCTCGTCGGCATCGGCCACGAGAGCGGCAAGCAGCGTTTCCGCGCTGTGCATGCGATGGGCGCCAAGAACATTGCCGAGGCGGCCAAGGCGCTCGGCGTCAAGGAACTGGTGCACATCTCGGCGCTGGGCGCCGATACGCAGGCGCCGAGCGGCTATGCCCGCTCCAAGGCGCTGGGCGAAACCGAAGTGCTCGCTGCCTTTCCGTCGGCCGTGGTGATCCGTCCTTCGATCGTCTTCGGGCCGGGCGACGGCTTCTTCAACCGCTACGGCATGCTGGCCCGCATGCTGCCGGTGCTGCCGGTGATCGGCGCCAAGTCACGGCTGCAGCCGATCTATGTCGGCGACGTCGCCGAGGCGATCTGCCGTGCGGCCGAGGGTCAGGTGAAGGGTGGCAAGATCTATGAGATCGGCGGCCCCGAGGTCGCGACCCACAAGGAACTGGTGGCGCGGGTGTTGACCGATACCCTCCGCACCAACCTGCTGCTGCCGCTGCCCGCCGGACCGGCCAAGCTCCTGGCGCTGCCGCTGTCGCTGCTCCCCTCGCCGCTGATCACCAGCGACCAGGTCGACCAGTTGCAGGCGGACAACGTGGTGTCGGAAGACGCCAAGCGCGAAAAGCGCACCCTCGCCGCGTTCGACATCGCGCCGACGGCGATGGACGCGATCCTGCCGAGCTATCTGTGGCGCTTCATGAAGAACGGCCAGTTCGACCGCCAGACGGCGTAATCGGCGGCTCGTCGCTGCCACCGCTGGTGGCTGTGGACCCCCACCCCTGTCCCCTCCCCGCAAGGGGGAGGGAGACCCTCACACTGACATCTCGGTTCTAGCGTCTCCCTCCCCCTTGCGGGGAGGGATTAAGGGTGGGGGTCAGCCCGCGCCGGCCCTTGAAGTGCCGCGCCGCTACCGCACATCCGGCGGCACGCCGATATCCCGCAGCAGATGCGGCGACAGCTGGTCGAGCGGCGTACGGCGCGACCGGCGCAGGGTGCGCTTCAGCATGGCGTTGGCATAGCGCCGCAGCACCAGCGTGCGGAACCACTGTCCAAAACCCCGCGCTGGCAGGTCGGCGCGCAAGACGTTGATGCCGGCCACCGCCTGCCGCAGCTCCGTCGCGTCGCGAGCCCGCTCGTTTCTCACCTGCTCGAAAGCCATTTCGCATCTCCTCGAATCTTCAAGAAACGACTCTATGCCGCTAAGACTGACACCCGCTGTCAGGGTTCGTGGTGTAGAGAAGATTTATGCGTGCCAGTCGCCTCCTCACCATTCTGATGATCCTCCAGACCCGGGGGCGGACCAGTGCCGAGTCGTTGGCCGAGGAACTCGAGGTCTCGGTCCGCACTGTCTATCGCGACATCGACCAGCTGAGCGCCGCGGGCGTGCCGGTCTATGCCGAGACCGGCCGCAATGGCGGCTTTGCTTTGCTCGATGGCTGGAAGACCCGGCTCAACGGGCTGACCGCGCCGGAAGCCCGGGCGCTGTTTTTCTCCGGGTTGCCCGGCCCGGCCGGGGAACTGGGTCTCGGCGAGGAAGCCGCGCAGGCCGAGCTGAAGCTGCTGGCGGCGCTTCCGTCCGACTGGCAGGCCGAGGCGCGGCGGATGAGCTCGCGCTTCCATCTCGATCCGCGCGGCTGGTTCCAGCCCGGCCACAAGCCGGAATTCCTGAAGTTGGTCGCCGAGGCGGTGTGGAGCGAAACCCGCATCGCCATCCGCTACGAGAGCTGGAAGGACGTGAAGGACCGGGTGATCGAGCCGCTCGGGCTCGTCTTGAAGGGTGGTGTCTGGTACGTCGTGGCGCAGCGCGACGGCAATAGCCGCACCTACCGGCTGTCGCAGATCCAGGCGCTCGGCCCTACCGGGCAGACCTTCACCCGCCCCAAGGACTTCGACCTGCCCACCTACTGGCAGGAGGCGACCAAGCAGTTCGAGCGCGATATCTATGTCGGCATTGCCCATGTGCGCGCCACCGCCGTCGGGCTGCGCAAGCTCAGGGATCTGAGCGACACGGTGCGACGCGCGGTCGAGGCACTGGCGCCCACGCCCGACGCCGATGGCTGGTGCGAGCTCGACATCCCGATCGAGGAAGTCGGCTGGGCCAGCCACGAGTTCATCAAGATCGGCGACGATGTCGAAGTGCTGGGCCCGCCGGAGCTGAGGAGCCGCGTCGTCACCAATATCAGCAAGATGGCGCGAAGGTACGGGATTACCGGAGCGTGATCAGGAAAGGTTGCAGACCTTTCCGGTTCGATCGCGCGACCATAGGCAGCGGCGTCAGCTAATGAGTGGCACATAACCGCCGCGCCGGTTATCAATCGGCATGCCGCGCCCCAAGCTTGTCTCCGACGATCAGGTCCTCGATGCCACCCATGCCGCCATGCTGCGGCTGGGACCGGAGCGCTTCACCCTTTCCGATGTTGCCGAGGCCGTGGGGCTGAGCCGTGCGGCGCTGATCCAGCGTTTTTCCGACAAGCGCACCCTGCACCTCAAAACCCTGGAGCGTTCGACCCAGGAGGTGCGCGATTATTTCGCCGCGGCACCGAGGGAGCAGGGGCTGATCCCGCTCTGGGCCATGCTGCGCGACCTGATCAGCGGCATGGGCTCGGGCGAGGGCTTTGCCGGCTACCTGCTGCTCGCCTGGGGCGACATCAACGACCCGCAGCTGAACGCGCTGGCCCGCGAGCGCAACCAGCTGGTGCGGGCAGCAATCTTCGAGCGATTGCCGCAGACGCCCGACCGGGCCGAATCGGCGGCGCTGATCCAGATGGTGATCCAGGGCGCCTGCATGCTCTGGCTGGTCGAGCCGCAGGGGACGCTCGCGCGGTATACCGAGGCAGAGACGCGCAAGGTGATCGCGCGGCTCTATCCGGGGGAGCGGCTGGAGTAGGGGGCGCTATCGGGGCTCCGCACACCCCCTCCGAGCTGCGCTAGGTCCCTTTGCTCCCAAGCTGCGCTTGCCTCCCCCGTCAAGGGGGAGGTGGGCATCGAGTGCTTGGTTTAGTCCTTGCCACAATCACTGGCCGGCACCCTCCCCTTGACGGGGAGGGATGGGGTGGGGTGTGCAGCGCGCTCGATGCTCGCAGCGACATCATTGCATCGTCTTGATTTATAACTAACGAGTAAGTTATAAACAATGGATGCAACCCGCGCCCTACGCCCTCGACCTCAGCTCTGCCGCCTTCGATGCGCTCAACACCAGCCCGCGCCTCACCTACCGCGAGCTGTTCTCGCCGCACGAAGATCTCCCCAGGCCGCTGCGCCGTTGGGCGGCGGCGCACGACATTGCGCCGCGCGCCCTGACCCGTCGTGACCGGCAACTCGGCGGCACCTCCGAAAAGCACCTGTTCGGCTTGCGCGATGGCTATGCCGTCGAATCCGTGCTGATCCGCCGGCGCGACGGCTTTACCGCCTGCATCTCCTCGCAGGTTGGTTGCGCGTTCGCCTGCCAGTTCTGCGCTTCGGGGCAGGCCGGGTTGAAGCGCAACCTCTCGCCCGGCGAGATCGTCGAGCAGGTGGTGCGGCTCGGGCCGAAGGTGAACCGCATCGTCTTCATGGGCATCGGCGAGCCCCTGAACAATTACGACAACGTGCTGGCGGCGATCCGCATCCTGCGGGATCGGCGCGGGCTCGATTGGGCTACCACGGGCATCACCCTCTCAACCATTGGCATCCCCAAGGGGCTGAAGGCGCTGCGCGAGGAGCACCTGGGGCTCAACCTCACCATTTCGCTCCACGCCACCACCGACGAGACCCGGGGCCGGCTGATCCCCGGGGCGCGCAAACACGCCATCGCCGACGTGGTCGGCGGCGCGTTGAGCTGGGCCCGGCGGCACAGCCGGATCGTCACCTTCGTCTACCTGCTGCTCCCCGGGATCAACGACAGCGACGCCGATCTCCGCCGGCTGATCGGCATGTTTCGCAACGAGCCGGCCCGGCTCAACCTGATGCGCTGGAACGAAGTCGATGGGCTCGGCTTCGGCCGCATCTCCGATTTCAGGCTGACGCAGTTCCGTGCCGGGCTGGAAGGTGCCGGCATTCCGGTCGTGGTGCGCGACACCCAGGGCAACCGCATCGACGCCGCCTGCGGCCAGCTCTGGCTGCGTGACCTGCGTGGCCAGCCGGTGGCGCGGGCGGCCTAGCCGCGCAGCGCCAGCAGCCGCTCGACGCCGCAGCCGGAGATCACCATGCGCTCCTTGCCGTTGCCGGTGAGTTTGGCGCCCCAGTCGACGACGCCACCATCGGCGAGTTGCATGTCGCCGGCGAAGATATGGAAGCAGAAGCCGGCATAGTAGCCGCCCGCCGCCTCGCGGCCGACTTCTTCGAACAGCTCCGCGCCATTGGCTTCGGCGACGCCGCGCAGTGCCTCGAGCCGGGCGTCGACATTTGGTGCCGATGTCCGGGTGTAACCGAGCCGCAGCACGGTGCCCGGCGCGAGAAACTGCCCGAACGCTTCAAGCAGCAGCCCGACTTGCCGGCCCAGCGCCTCTGCCTCAAAGCCGTAGCCGCCCCGATCGCGCCCGCCGCTCACCAGGGCGAATAGCCGAAAATGCGCCAGCATCTTGCCATCGCCATAGTTCTGCGGCCGCACCACCCGATGGCTGGTCGTGAGGTGCACATCGCCGCCGCCCTGGCGCAGCCGCGCCGCCTCGAGCGCCAGGACGTTCGTCGGGTCCGACACCACCTCGCCGCGCCGCGTCGTGCCGATCGACCAGTCCTGGTCCACCGTCGCCACCACCGAGCAGGCGCCGAGCGGCGTCACCGGCGACAGTTCCACCGGCTCGAACCGGCCTTCACATAATGTGAGCGCCAGTTGCTCCCAGGCCAGCAAAGCTGCCCGATTCGGCCGGGCCACGCCGAAGAAGCGGCTGGTCGTAAAATCCTTGAGCAGTTCGGCCGGGCTGCGCTTCTTGGCGCGGCGGCGGGTCACCTCGATCAGCAGCGACTGCAGGTCGGACGGATTGAGCCGCTCGGCCAGAATCTCCGCCAGCCCCTCGACGCCGCTCTCGCGCTCGATCCGCTCGATAATCCCGCTCATTCCCGGTCCTCCCCAGCGACCCATGGCAGGGCCAGATCGCTTCGCCGTTTCAGGTGAAACGCCGAAACGCTCTAGCTGATTTTGATTTGGTCGCGCTTTCGAACCGGAAAAGTCTGCAACTTTTCCTGAAAACGCTCCAGCAGCCAAACGGATCAAACCCACGGCTTTGACATCGGCGTCCGCGCTAAGTAACCAAGTGGTTCGGAGGACCGTGTGACCATGACTTTGCTCGACGACTTCAGGCTGTTCGATGCCGAACCCAAGGCGCGTGGCCTGGCGCAGGCGCTCTATGCCGGGATCAAGGACCTGCCGCTGGTCTCGCCGCACGGCCACACCGAGCCGCGCTGGTATGCCGAGAACGAGAAATTCCCCGATCCGGCGCAACTGCTGATCGTCCCCGATCACTATGTCTTCCGCATGCTGTTTTCGCAGGGCATCCGCCTCGAGGACCTGGGCGTCCCGACCACCGACGGTTCGGCGGTCGAGACCGATGGCCGGAAGATCTGGCGGCTGTTCGCCAGGAACTACTACCTGTTCCGCGGCACCCCGACCCGCTCCTGGCTCGACCACACCTTCGCCACCCTGTTCGGCGTCACCGAGCGGCTGAGCGCAGAGAATGCCGACGCCATCTATGACCAGATCGCCGAGCGGCTGGAACGCGACGATTATCGTCCGCGCGCCCTGTTCGAGCGCTTCAACCTCGAAGTGATCTCGACCACCGACGCGGCGCTCGATGATCTCAAATGGCACCGGATGATCAAGGGCAGCGGCTGGAAGGGCCGGGTGGTCCCGGCCTACCGGCCCGACTCGGTGGTCGATCCGGATTTCGCCGGCTTTGCCGGCAACCTCGACAAGCTCGGTGAGATCACCGGCGAGGATACCGGCCACTGGAACGGCTATCTCGAGGCGCACCGCAAGCGCCGCGCCAATTTCAAAAGCTTCGGCGCCACCTCGTCCGATCATGGCCACCCGACCGCCGAGACGGCGAACCTCCTCCCCAAGGAGGCCGGGCAGCTCTACGACAAGGTCCGCTCCGGCAAGGCCGATGCGCGCGAGCGCGCCCTGTTCCGGGCTCAGATGCTCACCGAAATGGCCCGCATGTCGATTGATGACGGGCTGGTGCTGCAGATCCATCCCGGCGCCTGGCGCAACCACTCGCCCTCGATGTTGCAGAAGTTCGGCCGCGACAAAGGCTTCGATATTCCCTCGCGCACCGACTATGTCGGCGCCTTGAAGCCTCTGCTCGACGCAGTGGGCACCGACCCGAAACTGTCGATCATCCTGTTCACCCTCGACGAGAGCGTCTATGCGCGTGAACTGGCGCCGCTGGCCGGCGTTTATCCGTCGCTGAAGCTTGGCCCGCCCTGGTGGTTCCACGACAGCCCGGAGGGGATGCGCCGCTTCCGCGAGATGGCCACCGAAACGGCGGGTTTCTACAACACGGTCGGTTTCAACGACGACACCCGCGCTTTCCCCTCGATCCCGGCGCGCCACGATGTCGCCCGCCGCGTCGATTGCGCCTTCCTCGCCCGCCTCGTCACCGAACATCGGCTCGATGAGGACGAGGCCCACGAAGTCGCCAAAGATCTCGCCTACAACCTGGTCAAGAAGGCCTACAAACTGTGAGTGACAGAATGTCCCCCCTCTTTGCGCAGCCCGGCGACGGCAAGCAGACCGAGCTGAATGGCTCCTCTCGCCGCGTCATCCTCGATCTGCCCGAACTGATGCTGGTCGAGTTCACCTTCGACGAGGGCGGGATCGGTGCGCTGCACTCGCACCCGCACCTCCAGACCAGCTATGTCGCCGAAGGGGTGTTCGAGGTGACCATCGACGGCGTCACCCAGACCATCGGCAAGGGTGGCGCCTATATCGTGCCGTCTGGGCTGGTGCACGGGGTCAAGGCGCTGGAAGCCGGCAAACTGATCGACAGCTTTACCCCGCGCCGCGACGATTTCCTGTAGGGCGCTTTCAGCCTGTCCTCGTGAAGGCGCATACGGGTGGTGCCCCACCCACCGGGTCATTCCCGCGAAAGCGGGAACCTCTGTTTTCCTGGCCTTTGCACGATCGCAAACGGAGGTCCCCGCTTTCGCGGGGATGACACCGTGTTTGGGGGAGCCTCGGTTCGCATACCCAGCATGCCCCATTGCGGGCTAAGTTGCGATCCCGCCCACCCACCGGCTGTCATCCCTGCGAAAGCAGGGACCCATCCATCCACCTGCGCGACGGCGAGTTGGGTCCCTGCTTTCGCAGGGATGACACCGAGTTTGGAGCGCTGCCGGATGGCAAGCGGTCAGATCGGAGAATCCAAGCCGTGCCCGTCACCAGGTTTCGATGCCGGCGCGGGCCATCTGGAAGCCGTGGGCTTCGTCCTCGGTCGTGCAGGTGAGGCCGGTTTTCTTCGAATAGCAGACGAAGCCTTCGATCGACGCCCACTCGCCGTAGTGCAGCACCTGCTCGGCTCCGCAGCAGCTGGCGTCGCCAACCTCGTCGAGTTCTTCGGCGCTATCGGCGCCGAGCACGACACGGACATATTCCGGTTCGACCCGGTCGCACATGATCTCGGGGCCGCCACCTTCCGGCTGATAGACGTCGGTGCCGCCTTCCGGGGTGACGATGCAGCCGACATTGCCCGAGGGCATGACGAATTCGATCTGCCCGTTGTCGTTGGCGTCTAACTCGACCTCCGCGGCGGCCGCCGGCATCGCCAATAGGGCCACGAACGCGACGCCGAGCATCAATGACCTGAACATTGGAGTCCTCCCTCCGTGCTGAGCGGGAGACTGCGCCTGCGCCGCTGAAGCCGCGATGAACCGGGTAGTCATCGCGGCGGAGCCAGCCGAAGCCCGCGGCGGGACGATTTCCTCTGAATCGTGACGCTGCCGATCACGTTTCCTGTTCTCCCCGCAATTCACACCGCCCAGCAGTTGTGATCACGGCCGCGTTGAGCCAGTGGAACGCCGGGTGCAGCGTCGCATTAGCGCGCAAGTACAACTACGCAGGAGACTACGCATTGGACGATAGCTATCGCGGCTACATCATCCGCGTGACGCGTGCCGCCCAATGGCATGCCATTCTGCTTGAGCCCGGCACCGGCGCGGTGCTGCCGACCAAGGCCACGGCCCTGTTGCGCGAAGGGCGGGGCATCGCCATGGACCGCGCCCGCAAGCTGGTCGATCTCTACGCTGCGGGTTTCGAGGAATTGCGCGACCACGCCGCCTGAGCCTTATTCGACCGTGACCTCCAGCCGTTCGCCGGCCACCACGCTGATGCTGGTTTGTTTCGGCTCGCCTTCGGCCGGCGATGCGACCACCAGGTAGTCGCCGGCGGTCAGCGTGGTTTCGAGCGCCCCGCCAAAGCCGTAGGTGAAGGATTTGCGGTTGCCCTGGATATCCGCCTTGGCGCCGAACACCTCGACCTTGTCGGTGCCTGGCGCGGTGATCGCCACGACCCCGGCGCCGAGGATGGCGCCGACCTCTGTCCGCTCGCCGGTTGCGATGCTGAACGGGGTTTCCAGCGTCGCGCCGCCCACCGTCGACACCAGCACATAATCGCCCGGCGGCAGCTCGAAATTGTGGTCCGGGCCATAATTGTAGGCCACCGACTTGCGGTTGCCCTGGATGTCCTTTTTGGCCTCGAGGATCTCCTCGAACAGGTCGCCGTCCTCGACCTTCATGCCCTCGACATAGAAGGCGTTGACCGCCGCGACGCCGACCCCGACGACGATATCCTTGACCACCGTGGTATCGGACTGCACCGGCACCAGCTCGGACACCTTGCCGCTGCCGATGCTCACCTCGACCCTGGTGTCGCCGGCCGGCACATAGAGCTTGGTCTCGCCGTAGTTGGTCGTGCTCGCGCCGCCGGGGAATTCGGTGAACACCGCGGCATTGGGGTCGGGTTCGGCGTCGGCTGCCGGCAATGGCCGGATGATCAGCCGGCCCGCATCGAGCACGAACAGCGGCTCGGCGACCGTCCCCGCCTCGATCGTCACCGGCTGTTCGAGCTTGGCGAAGTCGAGCGTGGCGCGCACCACATAGGCGCCGGGTTCGAGATTGGTCTTCCAGTTGATGCCGTAATCGGTGGTGACGTACTCGCCGAGGCTGCCATCCGGATTGGCCTTGTAGACCTCCCAGACCAGGCCCGCCTCTTCGTCCAGCGACTCGCCGCCTTCGGCGAGGCTCGCATCGGGATCGAAATTGAACTCGGCGTTGGCGGGCCCCGGGGCAGGCGCCGGTTCGGGCTCCGCCGGCGCCGCAACCTCGGCCACCGTGCTCTTCAGCGCCTCGGTCAGCGTCTCTTCGTCGCCCGCCGCGATATACTTGCCGCCGGTATTCTCGGCGAGGCAGGCGACTTGCTTGCCCTCTTCGTCGGTGAGCCCGAAGCCGACCACATGGGTGGTGAAATCGACGCCCTGGCCTTCGAGCGTCGAGGCCAGCGCGCAAGGGTCGGCCTCGCAGGTCTCGAGCCCGTCGGTGATCAGGATCACCGTCGCCTTGTCCTCGGTGTATTTGAGGTCCTCGGCCGCCAGCTGCACCGCCGCCGAGATCGGCGTCTTGCCGGTCGGCGTGATTCCCGCAGCCGCCTCACTGATCGCCGCGCCGGTTCCGGCGGCCGGCGGCACCAGGAGTTCGATGTCGTCGCACGAACCCTTCTCGCGATGCCCGTAGCTCATTAAGCCGAGCTCGAGCGCCTCGGGCACCCCCTCCAGCACCGTGTTCAGCGTCTCGCGGGCGATCTCGATGCGGGCCTTGCCGTCGATCTGCGCCCACATCGAGCCAGAGCCGTCGAGGATGATGATCGCCTTCTCGGCGGCCGAGGCGGGCATGGCGAAGGCCAGCGGGCCCAAAAGCAGCAGGGCAAGCAGCCCCGACAGCAGCGAACGGATCGGCAGCAGCATCGAAATCCCCCTCGGGTGCTGAGAGCGAGATCAGAAAAAGTTGCAGACTTTTCCGGTTCGATCTCGCGTCAAACAAGTCACCTCTAGAGGCGTAGCGAGACCAAGCTGAAGGCTAGCTGAACCGCCGCATCGCATCGAGGGCGAGGCCGAGCCCGACGCTGCCGAAGGCATCGGTTTCGACCGCCTTGGCTTCGGGGAACAGCGCCCTCAGCATATTGCCGACCGCCGGTACCCGGGTCGAACCGCCGGTGAGGATCAGCGTGTCGATCCGGCTACCAGGTACGCCCGCCGCCACCAGCGTCCTGCCGATTGCCGCGGCGATCGCTGCCGTGGCGCCTTCGAGGGCGGCGTGTAACTGCTCGATGCTGATCGGCGTCTCGAGCTTCACGTCGCGCGTCACGAAGCGGAACTCGGTCTGCGGCGCCTCGCTGAGCGCGATCTTGGCTTCCTCGACGCGACCGGCCAGCCGATGTCCCTGCCGGTCCTCGACCAGTGCGATCAGCATGCTGACGAGGTCGGGGAACTGCGCCTCCTGGTAGGTCGAGTGCAGCTCGAGCAGGGTCTTCTGGTTATAGAGCCGGTTGATCCGATGCCAGGTGGCGAGATCGTAATAGGGCGCCGAGGGCAGGGGGCGTTTGCCATCCGCCGTCTCGGTGCCGTAGCCCATCAGCGGCATCACCTTTTTCAGCGACAGCAGGCGGTCGAAATCGGTGCCGCCGACATGGACGCCGGCCGTGGCGAGAATGTCGGCCTTGCGGTCGGCGCGCCGGGCCCGTTCCGGCGAGAGCCGGATCACCGTGAAGTCCGAGGTGCCGCCGCCGATATCGGCGACCAGGCCCAGTTCTTCACCCGCTACCAGTTGCTCGTAGTCGAGCGCCGCGGCGATCGGCTCGAACTGGAACTCGATATGCCGGAAACCCTGGGCCCGCACCGCGCCCTCGAGCTGGCGCTGCGCCTCGGCATCGGCCTTGTCGTCGTCATCGACGAAGCGCACCGGGCGGCCACAGACGATGTCTTCAATCTCATGGCCGAGCGAAGCCTCCGAGCGCCGCTTCAGTTCGGCGATGAAGCGTCCCAGAATCTCGGAGAATTTCAGCGCGTCGCGCTTCACCCTTGTGGTGTCATTGAACAAGGACGTCCCGAGCACGCTCTTGATCGAGCGCATCAGCCGGCCGTCGGCGCCGGTGACATATTCGCTCACCGCCTGCCGGCCAAAAAAGGTGCGATTCTCCTCGAACGAAAAGAAGATCGCCGAGGGGATGGTCGGCTTGCCGTCCTCGAGCGGCAGCAGCCGCGGCGGCGTGTTGCCGCCGGCTGCCGCGAGGGTGGAGTTGGAAGTGCCGAAATCCATGCCGCAATGGGTCCGCGCCATCCTGTCCTCCTGGGCTGCCTCGAAAGCTGCACCGGGAGGGGCAGCGGGGCGCGCGATATAGGCGGTATGGCGGGAGCTGTCGAGAGGGCGTGCCCGCTCGCGGCGGAATCCGCGCGGGGGAGCGTAGTTATCGCAACGAACCGGCGATGGACCGAGCTCCCGCGAGTGGTTGGCGGACGCCGCGACAGATCAGGAATCTGTCATGGCGTCCGCCATGCCGTTACTGGATATAGAGCTGCACGTTGCCGCCGACATCGATGATGTCGACCACCTGGTTGACCTTGATCTTGTTGTCGGCGAGCAGCTTCACCGCGGCGGGGTTCTTGTTCAGCGCCTCGCGCAACAGGCCGATGCTCTGGGAGTCCTCGGTCAACAGGTCAACCGCCTTGCCGGCCTTGTCGGTCCAGGCGGTATTGTAGTTGTAGACCGTGACGCTCTTGGCGCCGACGAGGTCGGTGACATCCTTGGCGTTGAAACTTGCCAGCTGGCTGGCAAAGTCGTCGACGCTCATGGCGGTGCCAGGCGCGCCATTCGTAAACTTCGGCACGGCGGCGAGCACCGGATTGGCGGCGATCAGCGCAGCAATGAGGGCGACGACGGAAAGGCTGGAGAGCTTGTTCATTTCATGGAACTCCGCATGGTGGGTTGGCGTCGGCGGAGGAGGGCCGGCGGTCGGTGCAACGGCATCGGCGGGCAGGGTTATGACGTGCGGGGTTTGCGCGTCGCTCTCCCCAACCTTACAAATCCTCAAACTGCGCCGGCGGCGGCGATCGGAAAGCGGACGGTCACCCGCAGGCCGGGGCCGTTGTCCTCGAGCCGCACGCTGGCCCGGTGGCGGGTGGCGATGGCCTGCACCAGCGCCAGCCCCAATCCCGAGCCCTTCTCGTCGCGCTCCGGGTTGAGCCGGCGGAACGGCTCGAACACTTCGCTGCGCCGGTCGGGCGGGATCCCCGGGCCGTTATCGGCCACCACCAGCACCGGGTGCTGATCCTCGATGCCGGCGCTGAGTTCGATCCGGGCGCCGGGCGGACTATAGCGCGAGGCATTGGTGATCAGGTTGACCAGCATCTGCACCACCATCCGCCGATCCCCGACAATCGTCGCGTCGCCATCCCCAGGCGCCTCGACCAGCTGTTGCTTGGCCTCCTCGACCACCGGCTCGAAGGTCTGCAGCGTTTCGCTCACCAGTTCGCGGGCGGAAAAGGCCGCAAAGCCGGATTGATCGTCGGAGGCCTCGATGCGCGAAATCCTGAGTACGGTGTCGAAGATCCCGTTGAGCCGCTCGATCTCGGCCTGCGCTTCCTCGAGCAGCTTGCTCTGCTCCGCCTCGCTCGGCGCCTCCTCGGCTTCCTGCAGCAGGATATAGGCGCGGCTGAGCGGCGACTTGAGGTCGTGCGCGATCGAGATCACCGTGTTGCGCATGGTGCCGAGCAGGTCGCTCAACCGGTCGAGATGGGCATTCATCTGCCGCGATACCCGGTCGACCTGGTCGTTCGAGCGGCCGACCGGCAGGCGGACCCGGCTGTCGCCGCGCGCCACCCGTTCCAGCGTATCGGCCATGCGGTCGAGCTTGGCCGAGACTCCATGGCTGGTGAAATAGCCGATCGCCAGCGCCCCGATGCCAACCACGATGCTCGCCAGCATCAAGGCGCGCCACAGCGCCGCCGAGCCGACTTCGACGAAGAACAGCGTCCGCCCGAAGGTCACCCGGTTGCCGCCGATATCCTCGGTCAGCGCCAGGTACTGTTCCGATGGCGTCGTGACGTTGATCCCCGAGCTGATCGTGCTCCAGCCCAGTTTCGCCGGCCGCGGGATATCGTCGCCGGCCAACAGCGTGCCGTCGGGCCGGTAGAGGGCGACGACGAAAAAGCGCGGCCCGGCTGCAGCGGCAGAGCTGTCGACCAGTTGCCGCAACTGGTCCATGTCACCGGTGTCGGCCGCCTCGCGGAACAGCTCGAACTCGTTGCTGACCAGCGCCCGGATCTCGCTCTCGGCCTCGCTGCTGGTCTGGCTGACGATCACCACGCCGGCGACCAGGAACACCGCAAGGAACAGCAGCAGCGACAGCACCGCCGAGCGGAACGCCGCCCCGGCGAGAATGCTACTGACGCGGTGCATGGATCGAGTAGCCCGTATTGCGGGTGGTGTGGATCAGCGGCACCTCGAACGGCTTGTCGATCTTGGCCCTGAGCCGGCTCATATGGGTTTCGACCACCGTCGTCTGCGGGTCGAAATTGAAGTCCCACACCTGCTCGAGCAGCATGGTCTTCGTGACGATCCGCCCCGCGTTGCGCATCAGCAGCGCCAGGATGGCGAACTCCTTGGCCTGCAGTTCGATGCGGGTGCCGGCCCGCGTCGCGGTGTGGTCCAGCAGGTCGAGTTCGAGGTCGTGAATGCTGAGCCGCGTCGAGGCTTCCGCCGTCTGCGGCCGCCGCGCCAGCACGGTGATCCGTGCCATCAGCTCGGAGAAATGGAAGGGTTTGACCAGGTAATCATCGCCGCCGGCCATCAGCCCCTCGACCCGGTCGTCGACATCGCCCATCGAGGTGAGGAACAGGATCGGCATGGTGCGCCCGGAGGCGCGCAGCGCCTTGGCGACCGACAGCCCGTCCATGCCGGGCATCATCCGGTCGAGCACCAGCACGTCGCAGCTATTGTAGAGACAGAAGGTCAGGGCGTCGCGGCCGTCGAACACCGATTCGACACTGTGCCCTTGCTGGGCCAGGCCCTTGCGGATGAAATCCGACGACGTCCGGTCGTCTTCGGCGACAACGACCTTCACCGTGCAACCTCGACATTGAAGCGCGGCGCGCCCGACGATGGCATTGCCGCCTGGTCGCAACCTACACCCGGTGCAGCCGTCCTGTCGGCTTACGAATATGTAAGTTTCAGGAAAGGAGGGAGCAATCGGCCGGCCCCAGCTTCTGTCTCGCCGCTGCACCACGCACCGGCCGCCACCCAAAGCCGGCGTGGCGAACCTGACGAAAAGGAGATCGTCATGCGCAAGTTCCTTGTTCCCCTGATGCTCGTCGCTTCGATCGGCGCGTCCTCGATGGCGCTGGCCGCCCCCAGCACCGCCCATGGCGCCATCCAGTCGATGGACGGCAAGGCGTGCACCGTGACCCTGGCCGACAAGTCCGTCTACCAGTTCGCGCCCAAGTGCGACTTCTCCAAGCTGAAAGCCGGCGAGAAGGTCGCGATCACCTATACCCTCAACGGCAAGGTGAACCAGGCGTCGGCGATCACTGCCGGCTGATCAGTCTCCCGATCACCGACAGGCCCGCAGGCGAGGAGCTTCGTCCCGGCTCCTCGCCGATTGTCGTTTGCTAAACGGGGACGTGGCCCGGAGCTGGGGTTGGTCAATTCGGGGGTCGTCCAGGAGCGACAACGTTGAACCGACGCGCGATTTACCCACGGCACGATGGGTTTCAACGCTGCCCGTCCGACACCTCAACCAGATCCTCTCAGTCCAGCTCGAAGTACCTAAACGAACCAAAAGTCCTGCACCGTCAGCGCACTGACGGCGACGCCGCGGAGGGTGATGGAATTGCCTTCCCCCAGATCGAGATATGCGTCGGAACCCCTTTGCTCCGCATCGGCAATGACATCGGCGAACGTGAGGCCAGTCTGGTCATGGATCTCGATCACGTCACCATTCGCGCCGCCAGCGTGGATCTCAAAATCCTCGACTTCGTCGCTGCCGAAGTCCCCGCGGAACACGAACGAGTCATCGCCAACGCCACCAGTCAGCCAGTCGCCACCCCCGGCGCCGTCCAAGCGATCATCGCCATCGCCGCCGTCGAAGGTGTTCCTGATGTCATCGCCGATGATCGTGTCGGCGCCGGCGGTTCCAGAGACCGCGCCCACGTGATCGCCGAGAAGGAGGGTGGTTCTGATGGCCGTTCGGCCGCCGGCTGTTTCCGAGAACTGCCAAGCCAATGCTATGCCGCCGTCCTCCAGCACGGAGACCTCGGGCCTCCAGGCCTCATTGATCGCGTAGTCGGCAAGGAAGATTCCCGACCCCTCGGCCTGACCAAGAGAGTCAAACCGCTGGCCGCGTATCGTGCCGTCGGACAAATCACCCCAGATGACTACGAAGTCACCATCCGGAAGAGCTGCAACAGTGGGTGCGGTTTGGCTCCCCGCAAAACCTGAGCTGTTGATGCGGAAGCTCGGTCCCTCGCTCACTCCGTCCGAGCTGAACAGGCGGCCGACAATATCGGTACCGCTTCCCGCACCGAAGCCCCCGCTCTCATCCTCCCAGATCACAACGAAGCCCCCATCACGAAGGGCGGCGATTTGCGGCTCCCGCTGCGCATTTTGCAAGTATTCATGGATCTGAAGTTCGTTGCCGAACTTACTTCCGTCGGCATTGAACACTTGCCCATATACACCGAGACCGCTGCCGTCTTGGGTATTGGAGTCCCATACTACAACGAACTTTCCATCCGTCAGTTCTTGAACCTGCGGCACACGTTGCCAGTTGGTCGCAAAAGTATTGACGCGAAGCTCTGTAGTCACTGCGGAGCCGGCGGAGTCATACTTGCGAACGTAGACGCCGAAATCACTCCCATCCTGACCGTTGCTTTCCCAGGTCACGATGAAGCCGCCATCATCCGTCGCCGCCACGGTCGATCGCCGCTGATAGTCGGCCGTTGTCGTGTTAACGCGGAACTCGCCACCGGCCTTTGCACCGGTCGAGGTGTAGCGCTGCGCATAGACGCCGTCGTTGCTGCCGTCCTGCGACGTGGACGTCCACGTGACGACGAAACCACCTCCGCTCAGTCCGGCTACGTCGGCCAGCGATTGATCATTGGTGGCATAGGTGTTGACCTGGAACTCGCTGCCTAGCGCATTTCCGTCAATGTCGTATCGCCGCGCCAAGACTCCGCTCAGCGAACCGTCACGCCCATCCTGCGACCAGGCGACGATGTAGCCACCGTCCTCGAGGGCGGATATCGCGGGGTCCATCCTCCAATAATCGGCGTCCGTCGTTATGTTGCTGGCCCGCCAATACGCATTGACAAAGGAGACCGGAGACTGCGTCACCGCCTGACGAACGAAAACGGCGACCGTCGCTACCTGGACACCGCCGAACTCATCTTCGATTCTGACCGAGAAGCCATCGCCGCCAACATATGCAGGGTTGGCCGCATAAGAGTAGGTGCCATCTAAGCCAATTGAGACCGACCCGTGATCGGCATCGTCGATGATCGAATACTCAAAGATGCCGTCGTATCCGGGTGGCACGGTCAGCTGAATTTTGCCCTGGGCGGTCGAGCCGACTGGGATAGAGAGTATCCCGTCAATAGCCTGATGGATTGGTTCGACGGCCAGCACAACGTCCTGATCCGAGAATCGCGCGAACTCGATGGACGTGAGGAGATCCGTGCCCTCGTTGCCGTCGCTCGCGTTCAGATCCGTGATGGTGAAGCTACCGTCGACGTTCTCGACGATCGAGTAGTCCTGCCGTGCGCCGCTGTAGATGGCGGTATCGACACCCGAGCCGCCATCGAGCTGGTCGCTTCCGAGCCCGCCGCCGAGCACGTTGCTTCCGCTCGTCCCCAGGATTGTGTCGTTTCCGCTGCCACCTCTGAGGTTCTCGATATTGACCGCCGTCTCCGTCGTGCCGCCGGCGAACAGAACGGTTCCAGCGGTGAGGTTGGCCGTTACGCTCTCGCTTGTGTAGGTGAGCTCGAGTGTGTCGTTACCATCTCCGCCGTCAAACGTGTCGGCGCCAAGATTGCCGATAAGCAGGTCGTCGCCACCGCCGCCGAAGTAACTGTCGAGACCCGCGCCGCCATCGAGAATGTCGTCGCCATCTCCGCCGTGCAGAGCATCGTTGCCGTCTCCGCTGTTGAGCCGGTTGCTGCCCGAGCTGCCAACCAGCACATCATTGCCGGCCCCTGTGGTGGCATTCTCAATGTTTATGGCGCTCTCACTGACTCCATTGGCGAAGGTGAGCGTTCCGGATGCGAAATCGACCTGGATGTTGGATGCGTAGTAGGTCGTATCGATAGTATCGACGCCATCGCCACCGTCGAACGTGTCCGTGCCGGCATTGGCGACAAGACGGTCGTCGCCGTCTCCGCCAAAATGGCTGTCATCTCCGTCGCCGCCGTCGATGATGTCGTCGCCACCGGCGCCATTGATGGTGTCGTTGCCGCCGCCACCTCGCATAGTGTTTCCCTGGGCCGAGCCCAACAGGGTGTCGTTGCCTGCACCCGATGTGAAGTTCTCGAAGTCAATCGCGGCTTCTATCTGTCCCGTCTCAAAGCTGACGGAGCCGTTCGCCAGATCCACGGTCAGCGCTGCGCTGGTGTAATCGAAGTTCAACGAATCCTTGCCAGCCCCGCCATCGAAGCTATCGGTTCCAACACTGCCGTATATGACGTCATCGCCGTTGCCGCCGAAATGGCTGTCGTCGCCGTTCCCACCTCGAACTACGTCGTTGCCATCACCGCCGTGGACGGCATCGTTGCCATCACCCCCATCCAAGGTGTCGTTGCCGCTGGCGCCGTTGAGGTAGTCGTTCGAGCTGAAGCCGGTGATGATGTCATTGCCTGAGGTTCCAAGCAGCACCATACTCCGCAGGGTAGCGCGGCTCCACACGGTGCCGTCGGCGAATACGATCTGCTCGACGCCTCTATCGAAGTAATCGTCCAGGTTTTCGTCGAGGAAGATCGAGCCACCGTCTCCGGCCCCTGGAGTGCTTTCGGCGATCACCAGCGTGACGTCGTTTCCRTTCCGGAGGAGGCTGACGTCGTCGGGGTTGATATCGGTGAGCACGAGTTTGTCGGCACCGCCATGATTGGTCCCTTCGGCGATCGAGTCATGGCCRTCGCCGCGGGAATAGACATAGGTGTCGTTGCCGGCCTCACCGCGCAAAGTATCGTTGCCGAGGCCGCCGGTAATGGTATTGCCAGTATTGAATCCGACGATCGTGTCRTTGCCGTCGGTCGAGGCYTGCGCCAGGAGCCTCAGCCGCAAGTCCACCCGAGCCCAGGTGGTGCCGTCGGCGAATACGATCTGCTCGACGCCTCTATCGAAGTAATCGTCCAGGTTTTCGTTAAGAAGGATCGAACCACCATCTCCGGCGCCTGGGGCACTCTCGCCGATCAGCAGCGTGACGTTGTTTCCGTTTCGGACAAGGGCGACATCGTCTGGATTGATATCGGTGAGGACGACTTTGTCGGCGGCGCCTTGATTGGTCCCTTCGGTGGTCGAGTCATGGCCGTCGCCGCGGGAATAGACGTAGGTGTCGTTGCCCTCACCACCGCGCAACGTGTCATTGCCACTGCCGCCGGCCAGCATGTCCTGGCCGGTTCCGGCGTCGATCACGTCATTACCAGACCAGCCATTGATACCGCTGGCAATGTTCGGGCCGGTGAGGACATCGTCCGCCGCCGTTCCATCAACCCAGACCCTGGCCAACTGTTCGAACTCCGCCGCCAGCATAACCTGGCCATCGGCGAACACGATCTGTTCGATTGCTTCAAAGGCGTAAGAGCTCAGCTGATCGTCGAGGAGCAACCACTCTCCGGTATCGACGACCTCGATCATTAGGTCCATGTCGAAGCCAGGCTCGATCATGCGGACGAACCGCACGTCCTCCGCCGTCAGGTTTGTCAGGACGAGCCGATCGACGTCGGTGGTGTTGTTGGGGTCGGCATCGCCTTCTTCGTCAGTGACATCATTGCCCATGCCGGTGCCCCAGACATAGGTGTCGTTGCCCTCGCGCCCCACCAGAACATCGTCCCCCTTGGTTCCCTGAAGCGTGTCGTTACCCGAGGGGTCGGCAACATAGACTGCATGGTCTGCCATCAGGGCGTCCGGTACCAGCTCATCGCCCGGGCCATCGGTGACGTAGTAGCCGTCCTCAGCAACAAGTCGGGCAGCCATCTGCTGCGCGATCCCGGCAGCAACTCCGATGCTGACATAGCCATGAACAATGGCCTGTTCGTAGGCGCCGAGGTCACTCGCCTCGTGGCGCATGATGCGCAACAAAGTGCCGGCCTGAGCAAGGGTGAGTCCCGTCTCGCTCGCCGCATCGGCCAGGATTTCTCCGACCCAATCATAGGAGCCGGCATCGTCGCCGACGGATGGGAGCATGTTGAGCGGGTGCCCCGCGATGGCCGCTTCGTACGTTGCCGCCGACGTGGCTGTCAGTTGCGCGTGCGATATCGTCGATTGCGCGAGGAACTGGGCCGCCATGGCCTCGATGATCTTCGAAGCTTCCCAGTCGAGCATCAGCGCCGCGACAGGCCCAGGGTTGGCAAGATAGGCGTAGTCGTCCTGCTGATACTGCCGGCCTAAGATCGCTTCGAGAAACGCAACTTTACGCGCGTCCATTGCAGGACCACGGCTATCCGGTTCGACGTTGGCGACGCCTGCCCAAGCGTAGACGAAGGCCTCGAACCCTGCGAGAAGACCACCAATGTCTCCCGACGCGGCCTGAGCCAAGAGCGCCGTAAACTGCGCCTTGAGTGCCGGTTGGGCGCTGAGGGCAATGAGCGTAGACGGGAGCTGTCCTGCGCCCTGGATCACCGGCAGCTTGAACACATCGGGATCGAACTGGAACCCATCGGGCACCACAGCCCTGGTCCGGATCGGATCGATTTCGAAGAATACGTCCGACACGGTTCCCGTAGAGCCGTCAGTCCGCGTGAAGCCGGATTGCCAGAGAATGCCGTGCCCGGCTACCTGCTGGTTCGTGGCGGTCGCTGACAGCGAGATCGAAGCGACGCCGAGTTCGGCCAGCGTCTTCAACTCGCCGGATTGACTCACTCCATCGCCATTTGCGTCTCGCCACAGCAATAGCTCAGCAAATGTGCTGTCCTGCGCGTCGATGATGCCGTCGTCATTGCTGTCATGCTCTGCGAGCGCCAGGAAGCCGTGGGCGAAGCCGGTCTGGTCGCCAAACAGCTCCGAGCCGTTGTCGATGCGTCCGTCGCCATCGAGATCAATCGCCAGCAATGCATCGTCGGCGGCAACCCAACCGGCAAGTTCCGTAACACCATCCGCATCGAGGTCAAAAAAGGTCCCCGAGTTCTGCAGCGCGACAAGCTCGACGCCGTCACCGTCAAGGTCGAGAACCAGGGGGGAGAGCGGCGGCAGATCGAAGAACTCGGTGAGGAGTTTTCCGAGATCACTGTCCCGCCAGTCGGCATGCAGCTTTCCGATCAGTTCGATCCCGTTGGTGAGGGCATCGTAGACACCATAGGCCGCCCAGCCGGCGGCGACGACGGAGGCGGCCAACACACCGATTTCCGCGGCGGCGGCGACGCTGAGGGCTACTACCGCAGCACTTATTACTGCCGAAGCCCCATATGTCAGTATGTTCTGCCTGAAACTGGACCAATCGTTTGTATCGAGACCGATCTTGATGGATTCATAGCTTGCATTCAGGAATTCGACGACGTCGCCAATGGCCCCGCCACCGATACCGGCAAGTATGCTCCCCATGCTGGTCGCCATGGCGCCGACGGTGGAACTCCCAAGCCCATCCAGCGAAGCGGGCAAGCGGGCCCCGAAGTCACCAGCCACCCGGTCACCGAGCCGATCCATCGAAGACATCATCCGATCGAAAACGTCGACCGGGACCGAGGCGTTCTGATCACCGACGAACTTTGTGACAAGAAGCGCGAACTCCGACTTCGCACTGGGCTGGATCGAGCCCATGTTCTTTTGAATGTCGATGGTCGCGGCGACGCCGACGGCTGAGACGTGGCTGGGTCCCTTAGAAACGCTGGCCCCTAGATCGGCAACATGGTTGTGGTACTGCGCCTCGGTCAAGTGCCCCGCGTCGTACGCCTTCTCAATCTGGTCCCTGATATTCTCGTAGCGCTCCTCGTCATTGCTCAGGCCATTGGCATCGGTAATCGTTGGATCGAAATCAGCGGTACGCTGGCTTAGTTCGGCCGGGCTGGGATCGTAGTCAACCCAAGTGCTGCCTAACGCCGCCGACCTGCTCTCAACGCCGAGGTTGGCGAAGCGCCCCTCCGATACATCGGTGAGAAACGCGTGGAGCTTCGTGAAGGCGGCCTGCCTGTCGGCAGGATCAGCGAGCATTATCGCTTCAAGTTGAGCCAGGGCAAAATCGTTGTAGCCCTTGTGACTAAGGCCAGTCTCTCGCCCGGGGTGGACCGAGCCCCCGAAGCCAGCGTCAAGGTAAAAACTGCTGCCGCTATTTATCGATTGGCGGGCAATGGCTGCCGTTTCCGAACTGGCAAATAAGGCGATCTTGTTGCCTTTCGCTTGCTGGAAGAAGCCAGCTGCCTCCAGGGCTTGCCCCACCAGTACGTCATCGTAAGCTTTCTCGGGGATGATATGATGAACATGGAACTGCCAAAGGTAATCCACTTCCGTATCCCCAAAAATCAATCAGCTTGGTGTCAAAACCCGGCAGCGAAATAGCGGCAAGTGACTCGCCACCTTTGCGGCGCGAAGCGTCTGCGCCAGCCGGTCAGAGCAGAAAAAATGACTGCGGAATGTGTCGTCGATCCAAAGATCGGGGCCGTTCAGCGCTGCCGGGATGACTGTGACATCGTCATCCTGCGCCTCCGCTTCGATAGTTGCGACATAGGTAGTCGCAGGGTTGGGTATCCGTTCGAAGCGGGCCGAATGTTCCGGCGAGAAGTACCGGTGCACCTCTGCTATGTTAAGGAAATAGTAGCGTCCCGGAAAAGCCTCTCTGCGATTGGAGTGCAGCAACTCCACTGGATAGAGCCGCGTTTGCCCAAGGTCAAAGCCGCTCAGAACCTCGGCAAACTCTTCGGACACGGTAAGAAACCCCGCAGCACTGAAAAGGTGCGGCAGCTTGTTTCTGTCCTGTGCCGCGCGCTGAGGTCGGATCCACATCGTCGAAGGCAGTTGACCACCTTCGACGGCCACCCCTTGCCTGAATGCCTGGATAAGTGAGGCCACGGCGGGCAAATTTGTTTCGATTAGGTCGCACGTAAATCCAAACAGCAATTCGCTCTTAATATGCGATACGCTAAGCCAAACGCATGCTTCGGACGGGACGTTGTCTTTGGCGTTGTCTTCCACGTTGCTCAACACTGCTCAAATCGAGAGGCGACTATCGTCACCTAATCTTCCCCGCGAACGCCGGTGTTCCGCCAATCGACGATCGCTCTCATTGGATCATACTTCGAGGCACTCGCAAATTTCCAACCCGCAACAGCATCGCCTCATTTACCCAGCGCAGTTTGATGTATGCAGAAATAACGTGATCGAATTTCGTTTGTGTAGATCGTCGATAAGCTTCATGAGGCTGACATGCCGAAGCCAATCGGTCAACACTCAAACACATGTCCCGGGTGGGTGGCGAAGGTGCATTTCTCCATATTCAGTGTTCCGTCAAAACCCAGCAACGAACCTGCTCGCAATCTTTGCGGCGCGAAGCGCCTGCGTCAGCCGGTCGGAGCAGAAAAAATGCCTGAGCAGCGTGTCATCGATCCACAGATCTGGATCGCTCAGCGCCGCCGGGACAACTGTAACATCGTCATCCGGCAGCTCGTTTCCGACACTCCCGATATAGGAGGTCGCCGAGTTCGGCATTGCTTCGAAGCGCGTCGAGAACTCGGGCGAGAAGTACCGCCGCACCTCGGCAATACTGAGAAAATAGTACCGCCCCGGAATAGCTCTCGGCGATTGGAATGCAGCAGCTCCACAAGGCGGAGCCGGGTTTGCCCTAGCTCAAAGCCACTCAGTACCTCGGCAAACGCTTCAGATACCGTGAGCAACCCCGCAGCACTGAAAAGGTGCGGCAGCTTGCGTCGATCGTGCACGGCGCGTTGCGGGCGGATCCACATCACCGAAGGCAGTTCTCCACCGCTATCGCACCCCCTCGAGTGAACGCTTCAAGGCGCGCGACCGTGGTCGCTGAATCTTTCTGGAAGAGATCGCAGGCAAATCCGAACAACAGCTCGCTCTTAACATGCGAAATGCTAAGCCACACGCACGCGTCTGCGGGAGGGGTGTTCATTTGGGCTGCTTCTGTTCACGACCGGATCTGGAGTGCTGCGGCTCTACGAGGGCGCTCGTGACGGTTCGTCCGCTAGGCGTCGTCGCGCACCAGCTCGGTGCTTTGGCTCGATCCTGGCCGCTTGACGTTAGCGGCACGCCAGGCTCGCCACCGATCGAGCGCTGACTGCGACCTGAGCCGTATTTCGTCGACCAATATGGCGAGCCTGCCCTTCAGCGTCGCCGGCCCCATCACCGAGGTCAGGGTCAGCGTCTGGGTGGCAAAGCGGACCTTGAACGGCTCCTCACCACAGAGGAAATCCACCATCTCGAGTCCCTGGTCGATCGACCACTGAACATAATCCATCAGCAGCACCATCCCGGGCGAACCGCGCTCGAAGCTCGGATCGTAGCTGGTGAGAAACGCCATCAGGGTGCCGCGCTGCACGAAATTGACCGAAATGGCGACGGTGGTCCCCGCGCATTCGATGACGAAAATCCTGAGCGCGCCGGCCTTCGCCAGCACCTCGACCAATGCCGGCAGCGCCGGAGCGCCAGCGTCGAACAGCGGCGCAACGCGGCCGTTCCCCGCCAGCCACTGCCGCTTCAGTTCGCCGAGCCGCGCCAGCACCGGGCCCGCGGGCTCGTCGAGCGGCAGCAGGCGGAACACCACCTTGCCACTCTCCTCCAGTGCCTTGCGCCCGCGCCGGTAGTTCTGCCGGGTTTTCTTCGACTGCGCCTCGAACCACTGGGCCCCCGTCGCCCAGTCCCCCGCGACCTGCGAGCAGATTTCGGTGCGGCGATTGGCGGGTAGGCTCAGGCCACCGGGTGCATCGAGCAGGGCGCGGAACTTCGCGTCCGGCCGCAGCCGGTTGAGGAAGTAGAGGTCGAACCCGCCGGCAGCGACCACCTGCCGCCACAGCTGGCTGAGCGCGGCGGGCGGGCAGCGCGGGTGGATCAGCACATCGGCATAGTCGCTGCAGTCATTGGCCGCCCATTCGAGGAATCTGAGGCCTTTGCGGCGCTGGATGGCCAGCGGCAGGATAGCCATCAGCTCGTCGCCGCGCCAGATCAGCCCGATCCGCAGCTGTCGGCCGTCCCGGTTCGGCACGGTCCTCCACCAGGCCGCAACCCAGTCGTGGCTCTGAAAGATCAGTCCATCGCCGCGCCGCCACAGGGCGTTCCAGGCAGCGCCGATTTCGGCCAGGCGGGCATCGCTCTCGACAATCTCGAGGCGATAGTCCTCGAAACGATCATCGAGGCGCACCATGGGAGCATGGACGTTCATGGCTGTGTGGGTTCCGAAGGGGGCGGAGTGATCGGTGCGGGGCGCCGGCCGAACCAGCGCGCGACATGGCCGGCCATCTTCTTGAGCGGCAGCAGATAGAGCCCGAACAACGACTGGTAGTCGTCCTTGTCGCGATCGAGCAGCCCGAACTTCATCTCTTCGTCGGGGTCGGGAACATAGGCCGTGCCGAACATCCGATCCCAGATCGACAGCAGGAGGCCGAAATTCTTGTCGTAGTGACGCGGGTCGGCGCTGTGGTGCAACTGATGCCAGTGCGGCGACAGGATGTAGTTATCGAGCGGCCCGAACGAGATTTTGTAGTGGGTGTGCCGGACGAAATCCATCATCAGCAGGTTGCGCATAGCATAGACATTGATGCCGAACACGGTGAGCTCGACCGGATCGAGCGCAATAATGCTCCACACCCCGAAACAGATGCCGGGAATGAGCCCATCCCACACCCGGTTCATCAGGTCGTCGAGCGGATGGACGCGGTCCTTGGTAATGCCCACCAGCACTTCGGCCGAGTGGTGCACCTTGTGCAGCTCCCACAGGAACGGCACCTTGTGCTGCGCGACGTGGTACAAATAGTACGAGATGTCGTAGGCGATCAGCATCGAGCCGGTGAACAGCACCAGCACCCACCAGGGTGTCGGGCCCTCGAGCAGGGGGCCGTGGATCTGGAAGATCCAGCTGATCAGCTGGTTGGTACCGTAGCCGACCAGCGCGATGAAGACGATGCCGGTGGGGATCAGCAGCAGCGGCATCAGCAGGCGCTTGGTGATGTAGAACAGCAGGTCAGCGCGCGCCGAGGGATGCATGATCACCTCCTTGGGCAGCGCGAAGCTGAAGAAATCGCCGAACGATTTGTCCTCTACCGTCCGCCAATAGGCGACGAGGGCGCTGACGAAGGCCGTCGCGAACAGGATGAGCAGCGTGATGCCGTTCTCGCCGCTTACGGCGTTGACGAGCTTGGTGGTTACCAAATCGACGATGTCAGAAATCATCGCGGCCTCGAGAGGATCCAGATACTGGGGCCAAGATGCCAGAGCGGGGCCGCGGATGCCTGCTCCTACTCGAATCGTCCTTAATATGGGGCGGCCCCGCAGCTAAGCCTGGACAGGCTTTTCCGGCGCGGCCTTGATGCCGTTGGCATTGTAGGCGAGCACCAGGACGATCATCATCATGACGATCGGGGTCTTGGACGAAAATGTGTTGTTGGAAAGCGCCGCCAGCAGCGTCGCCGCCACGCCGATCCAGGCGGCGAGCGGGGCATGGCGCAACATGCGCAGCAGCATCCAGATCACCAGCCAGGCAAACAGCAGCGCCACCGGCAGGCCGAACAGCAGCACGATGACGACCTGAGCGCTCTCGATCGTCGGCATATGGAGCTTTTCGGTGACGATCCTGATGAGCTCCTTGCCGTCCATGCCGAACATGACCTGCTCGAAGCTCACATATTTGAACACGTCATAGATGCTCACCCGAACGAAGAAGTTCTCGTCGAACAGGGTGCTGGTGAAGCGGCTGAGCAGGCCCGCCGAAAGCAGGATGCCGGTCAGCACCGCACCACCCGCAGCTGCAGCGAGCAAGACGAACAGCTTGGCCTGCCGCTGGTGGCGTTGGGACAGACGGGGCCACGGCACCACAATGATGAGGGCGAAGATCTCGACGACGGTCACCAGCAGCGCCATGCGCGCGCCGGAGGCCGCGGCTCCGATAAACAGCACGATGATGCAGGCGACACGGATCCAGACGCGCCAATTGGTCAGCGCCACGAAACCCACGGCAATGGCGCAGGTGGTGCCGAGCGCCAGCGGGTGCTCGGAGAGACCGACTGGCCGGAACCCCAGCTCCACGGCATCGTAAGGCATGATCCGCTGCTGCGTCAGCGCCTCGAGGGTCCCGAGGGCGGCGCTGAGGATGAGCAGGCCCAGGGTGACGTCGCCGAGCAGCCGGCGCGACGTCGGGTTCAGCGCCAGCATGATCAAGCCAGCCCCGCCGGTCACCAGATAGGTATCGATCAGGACGACTGACGAGCCTGCCCGCCCGGTAACGAACATGAACAGCACCAGCAGCAGCATCAGCCCGCTGTAGCGCACCAGGGCCCGAAACTTGCCGATCTCGTCGCCGCGCAGCAGGAACGGCCGGCTGAACAGCACGACCGGCAGCAGGAACAGCACGGCATAGGTGCCGAAATGCAGCTTCTCGTAAAACGGCCCGGCTTCCGTGGTGTAGGCGACGACCCGGTTCATCAGCTGCGACGACACGGCGAAGCGGGCGATGAATGCCGCGGCGACGCAGAAGAAGAACAGCAGCGACACCGCGTTCTGCTGGCGCGCGGCATCTGTCGGCGATCTGTCAAACCCGGCCGACGTAGAACTCATTGGGGCATCCGGCTGGATCAGGTGCAGCCGCCGGGCACATTGGCGACGATGCCAAGGCTAGTTCAGCTTCGGAAATGCGGCGTTAAGATCGGTCGTATCGCTGTATGCATCGGCGCGCGCTCGTGAGCGGCCGCCTCTGCCGGCAGGTGATTGTCGGATTTTTCCAATCCCCTCGCGGCGCCTCCCCGTAGCCTTATCCCATCAGACAAGCGTGGAGATGAGAGATGAACCGCCGTCAGTTTTCCAAGGCCCTCGCAGCCTCAGCCCTGCTCGCTGCCTTCACAGCCAAAGCCGCTCATTCAGAGGAGACGACCACCATGACCAATCCGACCGCTTTCGAAATCGCCATCCCGGATGCCCAGCTCGCCGACCTGAAGTATCGGCTCCAGCACACCCGCTGGCCCGATCAACCTGAAGATGCGGGCTGGTCCATCGGGACCAATCTCGACTATCTCAAGCAACTGACCGACTACTGGATCAACGACTATGACTGGCGGCGCGCCGAGGCCGGGCTCAACGCGCTCGGCAACTTCAAGGTCGCACTCGACGGCATGGACCTGCATTTCGTCCACCGTCCCTCGAGCAACCCGAACGCGACCCCACTGCTGCTGCTGCACGGCTGGCCGGATTCGTTCTTCCGCTATCACCGGGTGATCGAGCGGCTGTCCGAGGATTTCCACGTTGTGGTCCCGTCGATTCCGGGGACCGGGTTCTCCGGCAGGACGGCCCTGCCGATGGACAAGGTCGCCGATCTCTTCGCTCGCCTGATGACCGAGACGCTCGGCTACGGCAAGTTCATCGCTGCCGGCGGCGATGGCGGCTCGATCATCTCCATGTCGCTGGCCCAGCGACACCCGGAGGTGCTGCTCGGCTATCACGTGACCGATGTCGGCTATCCCGACCACACCACCGACTTCGCGGCGCTGACCCCGCCGGAGCAGGCCTATGCCGGCGCCATCCAGCAGTGGTTCTTCGCGCATGGCGCCTTCAACCTGGTGCATGCCACCAAGCCGCAGAGCCTGGCGTTCGCGATGAACGACTCGCCGGTGGGGCTCGCGGCGTGGATCATGAGCTTCATGGCCGGCATGGGCGTCGGCGACGAGGCGGATGAACGCTTCGGTCGCGACGAGCTGATCACCAACATCATGATCTACTGGCTGACCGAGACCGCCGCGTCGTCGTTCCGGATCTACAGCCAGAACGCCATGCAGCCGCCGACCATCAAGGGCACGAACACCGGCGTTCCGGTCGCGGTGGCGACGGAGGTTCCGATCCCCGGCGGCGTGCGCCTGCCGCGCGAATGGGCGGATCGGCAGACCGCCGGCAATGTGGTGCAGTTCCACGACATGCAGAAAGCCGGCCATTTCGCGGCCTGGGAGGATCCCGAATTCGTCGTCGGCGACCTCCGCGAGTTCGCGGCGCTGCTCAAGCGCTGAGCGCTGCGGCAAGGTTACGCAAGAGCGCCGGGGGACATCCGCCCGGCGCTCGAGATTCCGGAAATCCAGGGCGAGGCACGGCCTGCCCACGGGACTCGGATGGCTAGGTCATGGCGAGGCATGTTCGGCCTGACCAGAATAAGCAGTAGAAAGGCACCCTTCTTACTGTGGGCCGAAGCAACCTCTCATACCCCCCCTCAAAACCCCCACACATTAAGTCGATCTGTGGGGGTAGCATTCCGCGCCCCACACGGGTTCTATATCGGCGAGGCATTGTCATTCTGGGGAACTTGTTGAGAGCGTTTTTGGGGATTGTTCTGGGTGTGATCCTAGTTGGGGTCGGAGGTGTCCAGGCCGGGCAATATGGGGTGCGACCACATTCGGGGATTTATGTTTGCAGTGACGACCCGGCCGTCATTGGTCAGCTGCAGCGGGGACTGCCGCCAAGCTTCCACGTCATCGATGGCACGAAGACACCACCACCAGATGACATCGCCGAGGTCACGCTTGCGTACTTTGGGCGTCCCGGTGGCGCCGCTGAGAAGTGCGCGATGAGCTATCCCGGGGGACGCAATATTCTGGACCGTGTAGTGCGCGGCGCCGAACGCTCTGCCAGGGAAACAGAGGAACGCATCAAGAAACTGGGTGGCAAGGTGGTCGGACATAGTATGCCGATGGGGAGCATGGAGTGGGACAGCGACAGCGGTGCGTCGAGCGATTGGTTTGTCGACCTGTGCTTGTTGCCCATCAATGAAGAGTGCCCTGACCTGAGTGGGCCAAGCAGGCTTCTCGACATGGCCCGCGCAGACTAGGCAGCCTCACGCCCTAAGTTTGCATGTGGGAATCGAGATAACGGTGGCGGGAGCATTGGTCACGGCGTCCATATTCGAAGGCCGGCTTGGACAGATACCGGACTGTGCGGTTCATGGTTATGGAGATAAGGAGGAATTGCGGGCCTCGTTGCAGGAACTGGGTGCCATCCCAAGGGGTGACGACGAGTTCCGACTTCGGATCGATGGCAACCTCGTGAAGTTCGACATGAACGAACGAGAGGTCGGACAAATCAGCCTGCACCTAGTTGATGTACCCGAGCACTAGCCAAATCCATGGATGGCGACCGCTCGATCACCTCGCCGGCACCAATCCGTGCCCGCACATCCGCACTATAGGTTCGGGGATCCGTCCGTCTGGCCGACTCACAGATTGACTCACAACCCGCACGCGAGTGGCGGTAGTCCTTTGCGGATCGCACTGGACGGCTGAGCAACTGCAATTAGGGCTGATCGCCTGAGTTCTCAGGCTTCGGACAATCCAGAATGTCTGTGGGCGGTCCTGGAAAACCGGGGATTTGGTGGAGCCAATCGGAATCGAACCGACGACCTCTTGCATGCCATGCAAGCGCTCTCCCAACTGAGCTATGGCCCCATCAACGATCCGTGGATCACATCCGGTGGCACGATTGTATCGTGTGTATCGTGCCTTTGGGTATGCGCCGCGGCGGTCTCCCGTCGAAGCGCGGTGCTATCTACCCACGTCACCCCTCGCATGCAAGCGGTATTTCGTGGGCTCTGCGCGGTGGGGGAAAGTTCTCGACTTTCGCACCCAAACCCGCGCCGGAGGGGGCCGGGCTTAGCGCTCGTCCCCACCGCCGCCGACGTCGAAGTCGAGGTTCTCGTCCTCGTCTTCATCCTCTTCGAGGAACACGTCGCTGTCGTCGTCGCCGATGTCTTCGACGTCTTCGACGTCCTCGACATCAGGGATCTCTTCACCGTCATCGGCGCCGGCCTCTTCGGCGTCGGCATCCTCGAGCGAGACGATCTCGGGCGCGCCGGGCTCGGCCGCTTCCTCGACTTCCGTCTCTTCCTCTTCATCCTCGTCTTCGCGAGCAACTGCGGCCTTGGCGCGCACCGCCGCTACGGCGTTCTGCTCGAAATAGGAGCGCGGATAGGACTTGCCGGTATAAGGCGAGACGATCGGATCCTTATTCAGGTCGTAGAACTTCTTGCCGGTATCGGGATCTTCCCGTTTCGTACCGCGTTCGTCGTTGGCCAATTGCTTCCTCGTATAGAAAGGCGGGGCCACCCGCAGGGAAACGTCCGGTTAGGGTGAAAGTTTCGCCCTGTCAAACCGAAAGTGCGGCCGCACTCGACCGATCTCTGGGGGTAGCGTCGTGGCATGCTGGCAGCCCGCCCGGCCAGCGTGATAGGCAGGGCCGCGAACAGCCTGGGTGCGGAGGGGCAATGATCATTGCGGTGGATGGGCCGGCGGCATCCGGCAAAGGCACGCTGGCGGCCGGTCTTGCCCGGCACTATGGCCTGCCGCACCTCGACACCGGGCTGCTCTATCGCGCCGTTGGCCTTGCCGTCGCCGACCATCTGGGTAAGTCCGATTTCGAGGCCTATGCCATCGCCGCGGCCCGTGCGCTGGATGCCGCACACCTGAGCGACGTCGATAAGCTGACCAGCGCCGAAGCCGGTGTTCTTGCCTCGCACGTCGCAGTGATCAACGACGTGCGCCTCGCGATGCGGCAGTATCAGCGCGACTATGCCCACCAGCCAGGTGGCGCGGTGATCGACGGCCGCGACATCGGCACGGTGGTCTGTCCCGATGCCGATGTGAAGCTGTTCATCGTCGCCGACAGCAAGGCCCGCATGGAGCGCCGAGCCCGCCAGCTCGAAGCCAAGGGGCAGGTGGTTGATCGTTACGCCCTCTATCACCAGATAGAGCAGCGGGACGCGCGGGACCGCGCGAATCCACATGGCGGCTTCTACCAGGCGCCCGATGCCCACTTGCTGGACACCACGCTCTTGGGTATAGAGGCCGCACTCCGCGCAGCCGTCGCCATTGTCGACGGGGTCATGGCGCGCAAGGCGTAGCTTCGGCGACCACCAAGTCCGAGCTGCTAAACCAAACCTTGCGGCTTTCGTCCCCCGGCATGTTCCAAGAGCCGGCAGCGGAAAACCATCCTAACCCCACATGGCTCGCGCGCCAGCGCACCGGATCGCCTTTTCATGGCGATTGGCACCGGGCCTTTCACCTCAAGCCACCGGGCGCATTGGAGAAGTCGTTTGGCAGTTCAAACTGTTACCAAGGAAGATTTCGAATCCCTGCTGCTGGACTCGTTCCTCGAGAACGAGCCGCTGGAAGGGACCGTGGTCAAGGGCACCGTCGTGGCGATCGAGAAGGATCTCGCCATCATCGACGTCGGCCTGAAGACCGAAGGCCGCATCGCGCTGAAGGAATTCGGCGCCGCCGGCCGTGACGGCACCATCAAGGTGGGCTCGCTCGTCGAAGTCTACGTCGATCGCGTCGAGAACGCCGTCGGCGAGGCCGTGCTGTCGCGCGAGAAGGCTCGCCGCGAAGAGAGCTGGGTCAAGCTCGAAGAGATGTACAACGCCAACCAGCGCGTCGAAGGCATCATCTTCAACCAGGTCAAGGGCGGCTTCACCGTCGACCTCGAAGGCGCTGTTGCCTTCCTGCCGCGCTCGCAGGTGGATATCCGCCCGATCCGCGACATCGGCCCGCTGATGAATGTGCCGCAGCCGTTCCAGATCCTGAAGATGGACAAGCGCCGCGGTAACATCGTCGTGTCGCGTCGTGCGATCCTCGAAGAGAGCCGCGCCGAGCAGCGCTCCGAGATCGTCCAGCAGCTCGAGGAAGGCCAGGTCGTTGACGGCGTGGTCAAGAACATCACCGATTACGGTGCGTTCGTCGACCTCGGCGGTATCGATGGTCTGCTGCACGTCACCGACATTGCCTGGCGCCGGGTCAATCACCCGTCCGAAGTGCTGTCGATCGGCGAGACCATCAAGGTGCAGATCGTCCGCATCAACCACGAGAGCCACCGTATCTCGCTGGGCATGAAGCAGCTGCAGGCCGATCCGTGGGATGGCATTGCCGCCAAGTATCCGGTCGGCGCCAAGTTCACCGGCCGCGTGACCAACATCACCGACTACGGTGCGTTCGTCGAGCTGGAGCCCGGCATCGAAGGCCTGATCCACGTCTCCGAGATGAGCTGGACCAAGAAGAACGTCCACCCGGGCAAGATCGTTTCGACCTCGCAGGAAGTCGAAGTGATGGTGCTCGAGGTCGATCCCGAGAAGCGCCGTATCTCGCTGGGCCTCAAGCAGACGCTTGCCAACCCGTGGGAAACCTTCGCCGACAAGTACCCCTCGGGTACCGTTGTCGAGGGCGAGGTCAAGAACAAGACCGAGTTCGGTCTGTTCATTGGTCTCGATGGCGATGTCGACGGCATGGTCCACCTCTCCGACCTCGACTGGCAGAAGCCGGGTGAGCAGGCTCTCGAGGCCTACAACCGTGGCGACATCGTCCAGGCCAAGGTGCTCGACGTCGACGTCGAGAAGGAGCGCATCTCGCTTGGCATCAAGCAGCTGGCAGTCGGCGAAGTGGCCGATGCTGGCGGCGACGGCGTCCGCAAGGGCTCCGTGGTGACCGGCACGGTGACCGAGGTCAACGATGGCGGCATCGAAGTGCGCATCAACGACACCGAGATGACCGCCTTCATCCGTCGCGCCGATCTGTCGCGTGACCGCAACGACCAGCGTCCGGAGCGTTTCAGCAAGGGCGAGAAGGTCGACGCGCGCGTCACCCAGTACGATCGCAAGACCCAGCGCATCCAGCTCTCCATCAAGGCGCTTGAAATCGCCGAGGAGAAGGAAGCCGTGGCCGCCTATGGTTCGTCGGACTCGGGCGCCTCGCTCGGCGACATCCTGGGCGCCGCCCTCAAGGGCCGCGACGAGAAGTAAGCGTTTCCGCGGGCGCCCGGATCAAACCGAGCGCTCGCGGGTCTGCATCTGTTTGATTTGGTCGCGCTTTCGAACCGGAAAAGTCTGCAACTTTTCCTGAAAGCGCTCCGGAGGGCTCGCACCAGCAGGTGCGGGCCCTTTGTTTGGGGGAAACGATGCTTTTGAAGGATGTCGCCTGGCGCGCCATGACCAGCTATGACCTGCCGGCGGTGCAGGGCATCGCCGACACCGTGCATGTCGATTTCTTCGAAACCCCCGAGGTGCTGGCCGAGCGCCTGAAGCTCTACCGCCACGGCTGCTACCTGCTCGAGATCGGCGATAAGCCGGCCGGCTACGTGCTGAGCCACCCCTGGCTCTATGGCACGCTGCCACCGCTCAACACGCTGCTGAAGGCGCTGCCGGCCGAGCCGGATACCTACTACCTGCACGACCTTTGCCTCTTGCCGGTCACCCGCCGGGTCGGCGCGGCCTCGAAGATAGTCGAGGCGCTGGTCAAGCACGCCAACGCCGAGGGCTACCCCACCATGACGCTGGTCGCCGTGAACGGTTCGATCCCGTTCTGGCAGCGCCACGGCTTCGAGGTGACCGAGGTTCCCGAGCTCTACGGCAAGCTGCTGAGCTACGAGGCAGAGGCGCGGTACATGGTGCGCAAGCTCGATTGACCGCTACTTGAACATCCGGTAGCCGCCATCGTCGCCGCGGCGGAGGCCAAGGTCTTCGAGTTCGCTGCCGCGCATGCCGTCGAGATAGGCGCCGTCGGACTGGCCGCGGCCGAGACCGCCGAACACGCCAGCGATGGCGACGAGCACGTGCCGGGCGAGCGCTGCGGCATTGTTGCGGGGCTTGGGCTGGTACAGCATTTGTCCGTCTCCTCGGATCTGGTGCGCTGATCATCGCCCCGAGCGGCCCGGCAGTCCTTGGGGCAATCCTGAAGAGTTCTGAAGCAGTCCTGATCGACCTGAATCAGGGGATCAGGCTATGATCACACAATGGAAAAGCGCTTTGGCGACTACCGGATCCGCCCGCGTGAACGCGAGCTTATCGGCCCCGACGGGCTGATCGAGCTTTCGGGCCGTTCCTTCGACCTGCTCGAGGCGCTGCTGACCCGGCCCAACCAGTTGCTCGACAAGTCCGCCCTGTTCGACGCGGTGTGGCCCGGCGTGGTGGTCGAGGAGAATACCCTGCAGGTCCACATGTCGGCGCTGCGCAAGGCGCTTGGCCCCGGCTTCATCGCCACCGTGCACGGTCGCGGCTACAAGTATGTCGGCCCCGAGCCGGTCGAGGATGCGGAGCCGGTGCGATCGCTCGCCGCCGGCGCCGACGGCAATCTCGGCCGCTATCGTGCCGACTGCGTGGCGCGCGAAACTGAAATCGCGGCGGTGGCACGCCTGCTCGACCAGCACCGGCTGGTCAGCATTCTCGGCCCCGGCGGGGTCGGTAAGACCACGCTGGCGGTCGCTGTGGCCGAGACGCTCGGCCCTGTCGATGGCGGCGTCTGGATGGTCGACCTTGCTTCGCTCGGCAGCGGCGAGTTCATCGAGAGCGTCTTGATCCAGACCCTCGCCGTGCCGTTCCGCGCCGGCAGCCGCTCGCTTGAATCGATCGTCGAGTATCTGAGGCCCACCGAAGCCGTGCTGATCTTCGACAATTGCGAACATGTGCGCGGCGCCGCAGCGCGCGTCATTCGCACCTTGCTGGCCGAAGTGCCAGATATCCGCATCCTTGCGACGTCGCAGGTGCCGCTGGCCTTGCCCGAGGAGCATGTCTTCAAGCTCTTGCCTTTCGCCGTCACCGGCGAAGGCGAGCTGGTAGACGCCGCCTCGGCGCAGTTCCTCGCCTATTGCTACGAGGCGTTCGGCGAAAAACTCTCCGCCGACGAACTGCCGATCGTCGCCCGGCTCTGCCGTCGCCTCGACGGGGTGGCGCTGGCGCTGAAGATGGCAGCCGCCCGCGCCGCCACCGTCGGTATCGAGACCGTCGATCGCCAGCTCGAGCAGCAGCTGGCGAGCCTCGAGGCCGATTGGGACCCGGCGCTGCCGCGCCACCGTTCCCTCGCCGCTTCGCTGGCCTGGAGCTACGACCTGCTCGAGCCTGAAGATCAACGCACCCTGCGCGCCCTCGGGGTGTTCCAGGGCAGCTTCTCCATCCCCGCCGTCAACGCGGTGGCGGGCGAGGGGGCCGAGGCGCGGGTCGCCGAACTGGTGCGCCGCTCGCTCGTCGTTCGCGACGGGCAGGACCGGGCGCGCTACCGCCTGCTCGAGTCCACTCGTCACTTCGCCCTCGACAAGCTGGCCGAGGCCGGCGAGGACGTCATCACCCGCGACCGCCACGCCGCCTATATTCGCGACCTGTTCGCCGACAGCGTGCTGCGCTGGGAGGTGCTGCCGGACGAGCGCTGGGACCAGATCTACCGCCCGGATGGCGATAACCTCCGCGCCGCCCTCGCCTGGACCAAGACCCGTGCCGACTGGCCGACCTATGTCGAGATCGCCGCCGGCTCCTACCGCTACTTCATGGAAGAGCAGCTCGGCGCCGAAGGGCTGGCGACCATCGAGGCCGGCATGTCGCTGGTCGGCGCCGTGCCGTCCGAAACCGCCGCGCGGCTGCAACTGGCCCTGGGCGAGATCGGCCGCTACAACGCCATGGATGTCCGCGCCTATCAGGGGCTCGAGCCGGCGCTCGACTGGTTCCGACGGAGCGATGATCGGTTGCGCTACACCCAGGCGCTGGTGCTTACCGCCTGGATCACCATCTTCTTCCACCATCAGGGCGATGCCGAGCCGCTGGTTGCCGAGCTCGAAACGCTGATCGCCGACATGCCGCCCAGCAAGGTGAAATCCTGGGCGCTGGTGGGCATCGGCACCCAGGCCTGGACCCGCGGCGACACCATGTCGGGGCTCGCCCGCGCCGAAGCCGGGCTTGCCATGCATCTCGATGTCGGCAACCCCAAGGGCCGTTTTCGCTCGGTGATGAACCTTGCCGAGATGCTGCATAAGGGCGGCGACACGGTTCGCGCCCTGTCGCTCTCCAATCAGATTATGCCCGAATTGCGAGCCGCCGGCCGCAGCCTGCTGCTCGGCTTCCATCTCAACAACAACGCCGCCTACCGCATGGCGCTCGGCGATTTCGACGGTGCGGTCGCCCCGCTTTACGAAGCGGCCGAAATCGTGCCGCGCGATGGCGGCCAGTGGCACTGGTGCCTGTTGCAGAACGCCGCGGAGCTCCTCGCGACGCGCGGCGCCTTCGATGTCGCGGCGCTCCTCGTCGGCTTCACCGACAAGAGTTTTGAGGGCTGGATCGACGGCCGCCAGGCTACCGAGGAGATGCAGCGCAACCGGCTCTCCGCTACCCTCGAGGCCGCGCTGGGCCGAACCGAACGAGACCGCCTGCTGCAGCAGGGCAGGGCGCTGACCCTGTTCGAGGCCGATCACCTCGCCGGCTTCATCAAGACCGAGCGGCAGCGGCTGAAGGTATAGGGCCGTCTATCCACGGGGCACTGACCCTTCCCCACCCACTGTGTGATCCCGGCCCCACCCACCGGGGCATTCCCGCGAAAGCGGGAACCTCTGTTTTCTTGGCTTGCCGCACGATCGCAAACGGAGTTCCCCCGCTTTCGCGGGGATGACACCGAGTTTGGAGGACTTGCAGAGCCTCGGCCCGCAACCCTTCTCCGCATTGCATTTGTCGCGGCCTGCGGGTTACCTCCCCCAATCCTGCATGAGGCCCCGATGACCGACACCTCCGGCGATAGCGCGCACTTGATCCCCGCCAATGCCCGGCTGCGCCGATCACGCCGGCTGTGGCGGGTGCTGTTCTTCCTGGCGCTCGCTGCTGCCGTCCTGGCCATTGTCGGCCGCTTCGCCATGGAGCAGGGCGGCCCCGGCGACCGCATTGCCCGGGTCAGCATCACCGGCACCATCATGACCGATCCGGCTCGCCTCAAGATCCTCGACAAGCTCGCCGAGGACGATGCGGTGAAAGCCGTGATCGTCGCCATCAATTCCCCCGGCGGCACCACCGCGGGCGGTGAGGAACTCTACGAGGCGCTTGGGGCGCTGCGCGCCAAAAAACCGGTGGTCGCGGTGATCAGCGAACTCGGCGCTTCGGCCGCCTATATGACTGCCATTGCCACCGACCGCATCTTTGCCCGCCGGCTGTCGATCGTCGGTTCCATCGGCGTGCTCTATCAGCATGTCGATGCCGGCAAGCTGCTGAACACTATCGGCGTCAATTTCGACAAGGTGCAGACCGGCCCGCTCAAGGCCGAGCCCGACTTCAACGAACCGATGCAGGGCGAGGTCCGCGCCTCGCTGCAGGCGCTGGTCAACGATTCGTTCGAATGGTTCGTCGATATCGTTGCCGAACGCCGCGCCATCCCACGGCCCGAAACGCTGGCGCTGGCCGATGGCCGCATCATCACCGGGCGCCAGGGCGTCGAGACGAAGCTGATCGACGCGATCGGCGGCGAAGCCGAGGCCATTACTTGGCTCGAGAGCGACAAAGCCATTGTCGCCGACCTGCCGGTGGTCGATTACTTTCCGTTGCCGGCCGAAGGTTGGTTCGGCGTAACCCGCTGGCTCGGCCAGAGCGCTGCCGAAGTGATGCGTTCGAGCGTCGACGGGGCGATGTCCCTTGACGGTTTGGTCTCGCTTTGGCAGGCTAACCCATCGATGTGAACCCCATCGACCCGTGGAGTGCGCCGGGGGGCGGTATGATCAAGTCCGAACTCGTGCAGCGACTGTCCGACGAAAATCCGCATCTGTTTCAGCGCGATATCGAGAACATCGTGAACGCTATCCTCGATGAGGTCGGCGACGCGATGGCCCGTGGTGACCGCGTCGAGCTGCGCGGCTTCGGTGCCTTCTCGGTCAAGAACCGGCCGGCGCGTGTCGGCCGCAACCCCAGGACCGGCGAAACCGTCGATGTGGGCGAGAAGTACGTGCCGCAGTTCAAGGCCGGCAAGGAAATCCGTGAGCGGATCAATCGCGCGGGATGATGTCTGGCATTTCCGATGATTAGACGCATTGTCGGCTGGTTCGTGCTGGTGCCGCTTTGCGCGGTGCTGATTGTGTTCGCCCTGGCCAACCGCCAGTTGGTGGTGGTGAACTTCAACCCCTTCGCGCCGGTCGAAGCCTTGAGCTCGCCGGGTGTCGGGGTGCCGCTGTTCCTGGTGCTGTTTGCCGTGCTGCTGGTCGGCGTGCTGCTCGGCGGCGTCGCCACCTGGTTCGCCCAGGGGCCGCATCGCCGCGACGAGCGCCACTTCAAGCGCGAGACCGAACGCTTGCATCGCGAGCTGGAGGTCGCCCGCCGCTCGCCCGAACCCCCGGCGCTCGGCGCCGAAGATTTCGTTCCCAACTGATCCAAGGCACATGTCCGACCCCCTCATCGTCAAGATCTGCGGCATCAGGACCCCGGCACTGCTCGACGCAGCCATCGACGCCGGCGCCGACATCGTCGGCTTCATGCATTTCGAGCGCAGCCCCCGGCATGTCGATCTCGAGACGCTGCAGGAACTGATCTCGGCGGCACGTGGCCGGATCGAGACCTGCGTCGTCCTGGTCAATCCGGACAATTCCTCGGTCATGGAAATTGCCGCTTTGTCGCCCGACTGGATCCAGCTGCATGGCCCTGAGACGCCGCATCGCGTCGAAGCGATCCGCGACGAAGCCGGCATCGCCATCATGAAGGCCATCGGCATCAGCACGGCCGAGGATGTGGCGCATGTTGCCGACTTTGCCGATATCGCCGATCGCATCCTGCTCGACGCCAAGGCGCCCAAGGGGGCCGATCGCAGCGGCGGGCATGGCGTGCCGTTCGACTGGAGCCTGCTCAAGGCGCTTGACCCCAACCTTCCATTCATGCTTTCCGGGGGCCTCACGCCCGAGACGGTGGGAGAGGCAATCCGGGCCGTTCGACCGATGGCCGTCGATGTCTCCTCCGGCGTCGAAACCGCGCCCGGCGTCAAGGACGCGGCGCTGATCCGGGCTTTCATCGAGCAGGCGCGAGCCGCACACGGGTAGGAGTTCAGCAGTGACCGCGACCGGGGCCAATTCCCTTCGCAACGGCCCCGACGAGCAGGGTCGCTTTGGGCTCTATGGCGGCCGTTTCGTCGCCGAAACGCTGATGCCGCTGATCCTCGATCTCGAGAAGGCCTACCGGGCGGCGCAGGCTGATCCTGAGTTCCAGGCCCAGATCAAGCATCTCGCTACCCACTATGTCGGCCGCCCCTCGCCGCTCTATTTCGCCGAGCGGCTGACCGAGCAACTGGGCGGCGCCAAGGTCTACTTCAAGCGCGAAGAGCTGAACCACACCGGCTCGCACAAGATCAACAACACGCTCGGCCAGATCCTCTTGGCCAAGCGCATGGGCAAGACCCGCATCATCGCCGAGACCGGCGCCGGCCAGCATGGCGTGGCGACGGCGACGGTCTGCGCCAAGTTCGATCTGCCCTGCGTGGTGTTCATGGGCGCCACCGACGTCGAGCGGCAGTACCCCAACGTGTTGCGCATGAAGATGCTCGGCGCCGAGGTCCGCCCGGTCACTGCCGGCGCCGGCACCCTCAAGGATGCCATGAACGAGGCGCTGCGCGACTGGGTCACCAATGTCGAGACCACCTATTACCTGATCGGTACCGCGGCCGGCCCGCACCCCTATCCGGAGATGGTGCGCAACTTCCAGTCGGTGATCGGCGAAGAGATCAAGGCGCAGATGCAGGCCGAGACCGGCAAGCTGCCCGACGCCGTCGTCGCCTGCGTCGGCGGCGGCTCCAACGCCATCGGCACCTTCCACGCCTTCCTCGATGATCCCTCGGTCAAGCTCTATGGCGCCGAAGCCGGTGGCCATGGCATCGAAGTCGAGAACGGCCATGCCGCCTCGATGACCGGCGGCCGCCCCGGCGTGCTGCACGGCAACCGCACCTACCTCTTACAGAATGCCGACGGCCAGATCCTCGAGGGCCACTCGATTTCGGCCGGCCTCGACTATCCGGGCGTCGGTCCCGAACACTCGTATCTGCACGATACCAAGCGCGTCACCTACGCGCCGATCACCGATAAGGAAGCGCTCGACGCCTTCCAGCTCTGCACCAGGCTCGAGGGCATCATCCCGGCACTGGAAAGCGCCCATGGCCTCGCGCATCTCATGAAGGTCGCGCCGACGATGAGCACGGACGAGACCATCGTCCTCTGCCTTTCCGGCCGCGGCGACAAGGATGTCGAGAGTGTCGGCCGCTACCTGGGGATGAACAGCTGATGACCACCCGTATCCCCGCGCGGTTTGCGCTCTGTGCCTCGCAGAACCGTCCGGCGCTCGTCGCCTACACCATGGCCGGCGATCCGGACCTCGCCACCGCGCAGGCCATCCTCGAGGCGCTGCCGGGTGCCGGCGCCGACATCATCGAGCTCGGCATGCCTTTCTCCGACCCGATGGCTGATGGCCCGGGCGTCCAGGCCGCCGGCCAGCGGGCGCTCGCGGCAGGCCAGACGATGAAGAAGACGCTGGCGATGGTCGAAGCCTTCCGCAAGCAGGACGACGAAACCCCGATCGTCCTGATGGGCTATTACAACCCGATCTACATCTTCGGCGTCGATGCTTTCCTGAGCGCTGCCAAGGCCGCGGGCGTTGACGGGCTGATCGTCGTCGACCTGCCGCCCGAAGAAGATGCCGAGCTCTGCATTCCAGCGCTGAGGGCCGGCCTCAACTTCATCCGCCTCGCCACCCCGACCACCGATGACGCGCGCCTGCCGGCGGTGCTCAACAACACTTCGGGCTTCGTCTACTACGTCTCGATGACCGGCATCACCGGCGCCAGCATCAAGAACCACGCCGCCGTCGGCGAAGCGGTGACCCGCATCAAGGGCCATACCGACCTGCCGGTGGTGGTTGGCTTCGGCATCAAGACCGCCGACGACGCCGCCCGCATGGGCCGCGACTCCGATGGCATCGCCGTCGGCACCGCGATCTGTAACGCCGTGCTCGGCTCGCTCGAGAATGGCAAAGCCACTGCCGGCACCGTTGCCGCGGTGACGACGCTGGTCGCGGGCCTGTCGAGCGGCGTGAAGCGGGCGAAGGCGGCCGCCTGACCGCAGCAGGGGCGTCCGGCTTCCGAGGTCTGGCGAGTTAGCCTCTCGCTCACCAACTGTTCCTATGTTCGGAACGGCACCCGTCGTGGCGCCGTTGCAGTCGGGAACGGAGCATTGGGATGCGCAGGACACTTGGCATCGTTGGCGGACTGGCGCTTGGCCTCAGTCTCAGCCAGTTCCCCGAATATGCGCAGCAATATACCCAGCGGCTGGGCGGCGCGGTCGACGAGTTGCGCATCATCACCGCCGAGTTCGAGGAGGCGGCCAAAGAGGCAGGCTTGACCCTCGAACAGGCGATCGACCGATATTCGAAGACGGGCGACAGCTTCATCGCGGCCCGCGGCGAGTCGATGGCGCGGACCTTCTCACGTTACCAGCAGCTCTCTGCCACCCTGGCCGAAGTGCGCGGCGCTACCGGCTGGGAGCGCTTCACCCGGATGCCCGAATATTTCGATACCGAGATCGGCCGGCGCACCCTCAGCGATTACCAGCCGGCGGTGCCGGTGACCCTCGAGGGGCTGAGCTATGCGGCCGCCGGCTTCGCCGTGGGCTATGTGATCCTCTCGGCGATAGCAGGGGTGCTGCTGCTGCCGTTCCGGCGCCGTCGCGTGCGCTATGTCGAGCGTCGGCCCTAGAGCGAGATCAGGAAAAGGCCTGCCCCCGCGGAGGCGGGGGGTGCAGACTTTTCCGGTTCGATCTCGCGACCGATCAATCACTCAAGGGACATAAAGCTTTCTTTATATCCCGGTTGATAGCGGCCTCCAGCTTCAGTATAAGGCCGCAACAGCACGACAGGACGGAGACAGGGCCGATGGCCAGCAATAACGACTACGTGGTCCGCGACATCGGCCTCGCCGAGTATGGCCGCAAGGAAATCGGCATGGCCGAGATCGAAATGCCGGGCCTGATGGCGATCCGCGAGGAATATGCCGCCAAGCAGCCGCTCAAGGGGGCCCGCATTGCCGGCTCGCTCCACATGACCATCCAGACCGCCGTGCTGATCGAGACGCTGAAGGCGCTCGGCGCCGACGTCCGCTGGGTCAGCTGCAACATCTTCTCGACCCAGGACCACGCCGCCGCCGCTATCGCCGCCGCCGGCATCTCGGTCTTCGCCAAGAAGGGCGAGAGCCTCGAAGAATACTGGGATTACACCGACCGCATGATGGAATGGCCCGGCGGCCAGACCCCCAACATGATCCTCGATGATGGCGGCGACGCCACTATGCTGGTGCTGACCGGCGCTAAGGCCGAGACCGACCCCTCGGTGCTGAACAACCCGCATTCCGAGGAAGAGGAAATCTTCTTCGCGCTGATCAAGAAGCGCCTGGCCCAGGACCCGAAATTCTATTCGAAGATCCGCGCCAATATCCGCGGCGTTTCGGAGGAGACCACCACGGGCGTGATGCGGCTCTATCAGCTGCAGCAGAAGGGCGAGCTGCCCTTCCCGGCGATCAACGTCAATGACAGCGTCACCAAGTCGAAGTTCGACAACAAGTACGGCACGCGTGAATCCCTCGTCGACGCCATCCGCCGCGGCACCGATGTGATGCTGGCCGGCAAGGTGGCGATCGTCTGCGGCTATGGCGACGTCGGCAAGGGTTCGGCCCAGTCGCTGCGCGGCGCCGGCGCCCGCGTGCTGGTTACCGAAGTCGATCCGATCTGCGCGCTGCAGGCGGCGATGGACGGCTATGAAGTGGTGACCCTCGAGGACGCGGCGCACCGCGCCGACATCGTCGTCACCGCCACGGGGAACAAGGACGTTGTCAGCCTCGACGACATCCGCAACCTCAAGGACATGGCGATCGTATGCAACATCGGCCATTTCGACAACGAGATCCAGGTTGCCGAGCTGCGCAACTTCAAGTGGACCAACGTCAAGCCGCAGGTCGATATCGTCGAGCTCTCGGCCAATAAGCGCATCGTGCTGCTGTCGGAAGGCCGCCTCGTCAACCTCGGCAACGCCACCGGCCACCCGAGCTTCGTGATGAGCGCCTCGTTCGCCAACCAGACCCTGGCGCAGATCGAGCTCTGGACCAATGGCGAAACGCTCACCAAGGCGGTGCACGTCCTGCCCAAGCACCTCGACGAGAAGGTGGCCGAACTCCACCTCGCCAAGCTCGGCGCCAAGCTGACCAAGCTCAGTAAGTCGCAGGCCGACTATATCGGCGTCAGCGAGACCGGCCCGTTCAAGTCCGAGCAGTATCGGTACTGACAGGTTACGCTTCGAACTCTGAAGGGCGCCCGGTGGGCGCCCTTTTTCATTGCACCGGCGGTGCGGTGGTCCTCCCCCGCGTGGCGGGGGAGGATCACCGAGAGTTCGGCGGTCGCCACCGCACCCGGCAAAATAATCCCCCCAAATCAGTGCGGCGTTAACGAAGCGTTCACTGTTCGGACTCGGGTCAACACCCATTCTCGGGCCATTCCCCGCTGTTCACATACAATTAGACTCTTTTTGCGCGATTCCGCGCCCGGTAATGTCTGGTGATTCGGCGGTTACGGGTTTTGGCCTGCCGAAGGCGCGGCGAATCAATGGGGCTCGGCGCGGCGGCAAGTGCGGTGTTCGCTGTCCGATCCGGGCAGCGGTGAGCGGCATAATCGGTTAGGGGCAGTATATGGCGCCGGATAGGGTCCGGAACGATTGGGGATTCGCAGGTCTGTCAGCGAGTCTGGTGACCCTTGTGAGTGCGTCCCCCGCCCTGGCCCAGGGCATCACTGCCAACAATGTGATGGGCGCTGCGCCCGTCGCCATCGCGCTGGGCGCCGGCGCCTTCGCACTGATCGCCATGGCGCTGGTGCGCCGCATGCTGCGCGACAACCGGCTGGCGCGCTCACGCGCCGCCGAACAGATCGCCGGGCTCCGCGCCCGGGTCGACGAATACGAGGCGCTGCTGTCTGGCGGTCGCGAGATCATTGTGCTGTGGGCCAGCGCCGGTGAAGGCCCGCGTTTCCTCGGCCAGGCCTCGGCCCTGCTGCCCCCGGGGCGGCGCGCTGAAGCGGTGCTGGATTTCGCCTCCTGGCTCGGCGAGGCCGACGCCGATCGCATCGCCCGCGCCATCGAGAACCTGCGGGTTGGCGGCCGCGGCTTCGAGCTGACGCTCAAGGCCGGCGATGGCCGCACCGTGCGTGCCTCGGGCTCGCTGCTCGGCAACGGCGCCGCCCTCCGGCTCCGGCCGGCAGCGATTGCGCCGCAGGGCGAACTGGTTGCAGCAGCGTCGGTTTCGCAGGCCACGCAGACCGCCACCGACCACGCCACGGCTCGTACGGTGCTCGCCAGCCTCGGCAAGCCGGCATTCCTCCGTGATGGCGCCGGCCGCCTCGTCTTCGCCAACGCCGCCTATCACGACCTGGCGCGGGCGCTCGGCCGCAAGACCAGCGAGAGCCAGCCGGCCGAACTGGTCGATTACGGCCTGCTGCAGCGCAACCGCGCCGTGCTTGGCGATGCGCGCAAGCCCCAGAGCACCATGGTGACCTTGGGCGAGGTCGGCGATTTCGAGGTCGTCGATTTCCCGGTCAACGGTGGCTCGGCCGGTTACCTGCATGCCAGGCAGGACAGTGCCCCACGCGATCCGGGCCTGTCGCATCTCAGCGCCATCATTGACGCCCTTGCGACGCCGATCGCCATCTTCAATCCCAACCGCGAGCTGGTGCAGTTCAACCGCGCCTATTGCGCCATGTGGGACATTGACCCGAACTGGCTGAAGCTCGGCATGGACGAGCGCGCCATCCTCGACAAGCTCCGCACCGACGGCAAGCTGCCCAACGAGCCTGACTACCAGGGCTGGCGCACCCGGCACCTCAGTGCCTACCAGCTCCGCGTCCCCAAGGAACTGGAGCCCTGGCACCTGCCCGATGGCCGCACCGTGCAGGTGATCGCCGCCCCGGCCGGGCCGAAGGGCGGGGTGATCTACGTGTTCGAGGACATTACCGACCAGCTGAACTTGAAGAGCCAGCACAAGGTGGTGCTGGACGTACAGCGCTCGACCCTCAACGCCCTGAGCGAAGCGGTGGCGGTGTTCGGCACCAACGGGCGGCTGACGCTGTCGAACCCGAAACTCTCGACCGTGTGGAAGCTGCCGGCCAACCTCCTCGCCGAGACGCCGCATATCGACCAGATCGCCGAAGCCGCGGCGCGGGCGCTGCCCGAGGACGGGGCGACGATCTGGCGCGACCTCAAGCGCTCGATCATCGACCTCAACCCGACGCGCTCGGACCGGCAGGGCCGCATCACCCGGGCCGACGGCAAGCTGATCGACTATGCCATCGTGCGGCTGCCCGACGGGCAGACGATGATGACCTTCCTCGATGTCACCGAGAGCGCCAACTACCAGCGCGTGCTGAAGGAGCGCAACGACGCGCTGATCACCGCCGACCGGCTGAAGGATGCGTTCGTGCAGAACGTCTCCTACGAACTGCGCTCGCCGCTCACCAACATCATCGGCTTCGCCGACCTGCTCGCCTCGGGCGCCGCCGGCGAACTCAACGACAAGCAGCACAGCTATACCGACTTCATCCGCGCCTCGAGCGCCACGCTGGGCGTGTTGATCGACAACATCCTCGACCTCGCGACGGTCGATGCCGGCATTGCCGAATTGCAGCCCGAACCGCAGGATGTCGCCACGCTGGTCGACAAGGCGCGCGCCGGCCTCGCCGCCACCTTCCCCGATATCGATGGCGAGCCCTCGCTCAACCTCAAGGTCATCGTCGAACCCGACCTGCCGCCATTCATCGCCGACGGCACCCGCATCGTGAACGTGCTCTATAACCTGCTCTCGAACGCCGCCCGCTTCTCCGAACCGGGTGGCGAGGTGCGGCTCACCGTCAGCGGCCGCACCGGCCGCATCCAGTTCGTCGTCGAGGACGAAGGCGCCCCGATGAGCGAGGAAATGCGCGTCGCGCTGCTCGATCGCAACGAGGCGTTGGCCGGCCCGGTCCGCCAGCGCGGCGCCGGCCTCGGCCTCTCGATCGTCCGCGCCTTCGTCAACATGCATGGCGGCACCATCGCGGTGGAGCGGCGCGAGCCGCGCGGCACCCGCGTGGTGGTGAGCCTTCCGAGCGACGCCGCCATGGCCGGCGCCGCCGAGTAGGGCTTTTCGCCGTCGCGCGCTGACGCTATTGCAGTGCCATGACTGACCAGCACCTGTTCCTCGCCGACGATGACGCGACCGCCGCCTTTGGGCGACGGTTGGCCGCTCGCCTGGTTCCCGGCGATCGTCTCCTGCTCTATGGCGATCTGGGCGCGGGCAAGACGGCGCTCGCACGGTCGATCATTCGTGCGCTGGTCGGCGATGACATGCTGGACGTTCCCTCGCCCACCTTTGCGCTGGTTCAGCCGTATGAAGCTGGGGAGCAATCGATTCTCCATGCAGACCTCTACCGGGTCGTTGATGAGCGCGAGGTCGATGAACTCGGCCTTTCCGACACCCCAGGGGCGATCGTGCTGGTCGAATGGCCGGGACGGGCCTCGCACCACTTCATCGATAGCGCGACTGGCGAGTTCGAGCTGACCGTTCCGCCAGGCGGCGACGGTCGTCATGTGCGATACAATTTCGCTGATGAGCGCGTCGTCTAGGCGGCTGGACTTCCCGCGCCCCACCGAGTCAAATCGCCGACCATGCGCCGCGACTCGCTCTTCACTATCGCGCCCCACGCGCCCTTTCTCGCGACGCTCGCCGAGCGGGTGCTCGATGGCCGCTTGCTGGGCGATTGGCCGCGCCAGGGTGCCTTCTGGCTGAGCGACATCACCATCATCCTCCCCACCCGTCGCGCCCGTTTCGTCCTCGCCGAAGAGTTCGCGCGGCGCCTCGGTGGCACCGTGCTGCTGCCCGATATCCGCACCTTTGGCGGTGAGGTGGCAGATGAGGAGCCGTTCCTGCCGCCCTTCGATGCGCCGGCCAGTAAGCCCGCGGCGTCGCTGCTTGAGCGCCGGCTGACCCTCTCTCATCTGGTGCGGCTGTTTGCCGAGCGGGCCGAGAGCTTTGCTACCCCGCCCAACCCGGCGGAGATCTTTTGGCTCGCCGATTCACTCGGCGAGGTGATCGACGATTTCACCATTGCCGGCATCGCCACCGAAAAGCTCAAGGATCTGGTGCCCGAAGAGCTGGCCGATAACTGGCAGAAGGTGCTGGAGTTCCTCGATGTGGCGCTGAAGGCCTGGCCGGCGATCCTCGCCGAACGCGGCCGCATCGACGCCGCCACCGCCCGGAATGAGCGGCTGCTGCGGCAGGCCGGGGCAGCGAGCTTTGTCTATGGCAACCGCCCGGTGATCGCCGCCGGCTCCACTGGCTCGATCCCCGCCACGGCGGCGCTGCTCAAGGCCGTGGCCGCATTGCCGCGTGGCGTGGTGGTGCTGCCGGGGCTCGATACCTCGTTCACCCCGGATCGCCACGACCGGATGATCAACGGCGAGACCACCCAGGGCCATCCGCAATATGGCCTGATGAAGCTGCTGCGCAGCCTCGAGGCCGGCGTCGGCGAGGTGGTGGAGCTTGGTGGAGAAACGCCGCGCACCGCGCTGGTGCAGGCAGCACTGGCGCCGGCCAGCGAAACCCCGGCCTGGCCCATCCTCCGCGCCGATATTCCGGTGAGCCGGGCGCTCGACGGTGTCAGCATCCTCGCCGCCCGCAACGCCGACGTCGAAGCCCGCGCCATCGCGCTCGCCGCCCGCGCCACGCTGGCTGAGAAGAAGACCGTCGGCATCGTGGCGCGCGACCAGACGCTGGCCCGGCGCATCGCAGCCGAACTCAACCGCCACGGCGTGGTGGTCGATGACGCCGCTGGCACACCGCTGTTCCAGTCGGCCGCCGGGCGGCTGGCGCGGCAGGTGCTGGCCATCGCCACCGACGACTATGCGCCGGTCGACATCATCTCGCTGCTCCGCAACGCCGCCGTGTCGCTGAGCCTCGACCGCTTCCTCGTCCGCAAGCTCACCGACCATCTCGACCTGCGGCTGCGTTCGGAGCGCCCCGGCGCCGGCATCGCCGGGTTGCGGGCCCTGTCCGACCACGCCGAACTGCCGGCGCTGCTCGATCGGCTCGATGCGGCGATGGCGCCGATCGTGACGCTCAGGACGCGCGAGCGCATCACCGCTCCCGAACTCGCCTCGGCGCTCTTGACGACGCTCGATGCGCTGATCGCCGAAGCCGAGCTGCCGGGGATGGCCGAGCTCCGCCGCTGGGCCGAGGAACTGGTGGCGCTCGACCAGGGCGGCACCGCTTTCGCGCCGTTCGACCTCGAAGCCGTGCTCGAGGCGCTGCTCACCGGCACCAAGACGCAGAACCCGGTGCCGGCGCGCGATGACATCCATATCTGGGGCGAGCTCGAAGCCCGCCTGATGAACCCCGACCTGATGATCCTCGCCGGCATGAACGAGGATATCTGGCCGCCGGTCGCCGACCCTGGCCCCTGGCTCAGCCGCGGCATGCGGATCGGCATCGGGCTCGAGCCGCCCGAGCGCCGGCAGGGCCAGGCGGCGCATGACTTCGTCATGGCCGCCGGCAATGCCGAGGTGATCATCGCCTATGCCGAGCGCATCGGCACCTCGCCGGCGCTGCCTTCGCCGCTGCTGCAGCGGCTCTATGCCTTTATCGGCGAGAGCGAGGCGAAGCTGGCCCGGGCGCGGGGCATGCGCTGGTTGGCTGAAGCCGATGCGATCGATCATGCCGGCGTGCCGCGCCCGGCCGAGCGGCCGTCGCCCAATCCGCCTGCCCGCATCCGCCCACGGCGACTGTCGATCACCGAGATCGAGCCGCTGATGCGCTCGCCCTACGACATCTACGCCCGGCACGTGCTCGCCCTCAAACGGATCGAGCCGCTCGGGACCGAGCCGAGCGCGCGCGAGCGCGGCACCATGATCCACGGCGTGTTCGAGAAATTCGTCCACGCCGGGCTCGATCTCGAACTGCCCGAAGCGCTGCCCGAGATGATGGAGATGGCGCGCGACGCCTTTGCCGGGCTCGACGCCATCAAGGAGCGTCGCGACATCTGGCTGAAGCGCTTCGAGCGCGCCGCCCGGCAGTTCCTCGACTATGAGCGGCGGCGCGATGCCGAGATCGTCGAGCGCCACGCCGAGACCAAGGGCGAATGGCTGTTTCCGGCGCTCGACAACTTCACCCTCGTCGGCAAGGCCGACCGGCTCGACCTGAAGCGCGACGGCACGCTCGAAATCATCGACTTCAAGACCGGCGGCGTGCCGCAGCCCAAGGACATGACCGCGTTCGATGCGCCGCAGCTGCTGCTGGAAGCGGCAATGGCCCGCGCCGGGGTGTTCCCCGGCATCTCGCCCCGCGACAGCTCGGCGCTCACCTACATCAAGATCGGCCTCGGGCCGGCAGCGTTCCAGATCAAGCCGTTCAAGCTGGTGAAGGGCATGAGCCTGATGGATGCGGTGGGCGAGATCGAACGCCGCATGCAGCGGCATGTCGAGGCCTTCCTGCTGCAGGACGGGCTGCCGATGGCGGCGCGCATCCGGCCGCGGGTGGAAACCGGGAGGAAATCGTATCCGGGGCCGTACGATCACCTGGCGCGCACCGACGAATGGACGCTGACCGCCGGAGTGGATGATCCATGAGCCGGCGCCTCTTGAGCCCGATGCCGCAGCAGATCGTTGCGGCGCAGCGCGACGCCTCGGACCCCGAGCGCAGTGTCTGGGTGACGGCCAATGCCGGCTCGGGCAAGACCTATGTGCTGACCGCCCGGGTGCTGCGGCTGCTGCTTTCGGGCGCCAAGCCCGAGGAGATCCTCTGCCTCACCTACACCAAGGCCGCAGCAGCCGAGATGCGCGGCCGCGTCGCCGAGCGGCTGGGGCAGTGGGCGCTGGAAAGCGAAGATGAGCTGATCAAGGACCTGACGGCGCTCTCTGGTGTGCCGCCGACCCCGGCAATGCGGCTGCGCGCCCGTTCGCTGTTCGCCCGGGCGCTCGAGGCTCCGGGTGGCCTGCGCATCCAGACCATCCACGCCTTCTGCGAGAGTGTGCTGCACCGCTTCCCGCGCGAGGCGGCGGTGCCGTTCGATTTCAGCGTGCTGGAAGAGCACCAGCGCGACAGCATGCTGCTCGAAGCGCGCGAGACCGTGCTCGCGGCAGGCCTGCGCGGCAGTGGCGAGGCGGCGGCGGTGGAAACGCTGTTCGGCCTGCTCAGCGATTTCCAGATCGAGACCGCCATCCTCGAAGCGCTGAACCAGCAGCGCACCCTCAGGCCGGTGCTGGCGCAGCCGCAGGCGGCGAAGCGCGAATTGCAGAAGCTCGTCGGCAATGTCGGCAGCATCGACGAGGTGATGGCGGAGATCAGCTCGGGCTACGGCCTCAGCCGCGACGACCACGCCGCGATCTTCGCGCTGATCACCCCCGACCCCTACGGCACCGACTTCGTCGACCGGCTTGGCCAGATCGACCCTGGCAAGCCCGATGCCGACGACCTGCTCGATGCCTTCCTGACCCAGGCCGATCGCACGGCGCGCAAGACCTTGATCAAGAAGGCCACCGCGGCGCTGATCCCCGACGTTGCGGCCCGCCTCGTGGCCGAGGGCCAGCGACTCGAACAGCTCTACCAGAAGCTGGTGACGGCCGAACTGGTGGCGCGCAGCGAGGCGATGCTCGACGTGGTGGCGGCGATCTCGGCGCATTACGAGAAGGCCAAGCGGGCCCGCTCGCTGCTCGATTTCGATGACCTGATCGAAAAGCTCGCGGCGCTGCTGCGCGATGAGGAGCAGGGCCCCTGGGTGCGCTACAAGCTCGATGCCGGCCTCAGCCACATCCTCGTCGACGAGGGGCAGGACACCAACCCGCTGCAATGGCAGGTGGTGGGGGCGCTGATCGACGATTTCTTTTTCGGCGACAGCGCCGCCGACCGGCCGCGCACGCTGTTCGCGGTGGGCGACCAGAAGCAGTCGATCTTCTCGTTCCAGGGCGCCGACCCAAAAGTGTTCGTCGAGGCCGGGCGGCAATACGCCTTCAGCGCCCGCGCCGCGCATTTCGAGATCACCCCGGTGCCGCTGCGCTACAGTTTTCGCACCCTGCCTAACGTACTGAACGCCGTCGACGAGGTGTTCAAGCGCGCCGACCTCAAGGACGGGGCGCTCGAGGCGACGGGTGTTGCGCATTCGACCGCCCGCGCCGATGCCGGGGGCGTGGTGACCCTGTGGCCGCCGATCAAGGATCAGGCGGAAGAGACCGACCCCGAGAACTGGCCAACCGAGCCGCCGCTGATCCAGACGCAGAGCGCCCAGCGCCAGGTGGCGGAAAAGATCGCCCGGGAGATCAAGGGCTGGATCGATGCGAAGCGCCCGCTCGGGCCGCGCGGCAAGGCGGTGAGCGCCGACGATGTGCTGATCCTCGTTCAGGTGCGCAGCATCCTGTTCCACGAGATCATCCGGGCGCTGATCCGCGCCGGGGTGCCGACACCGGGGGCCGACCGGCTGGCGGTCACCACCCATATCGGCGTCCTCGATATGATGGCGCTCGGCGATGTGCTGAGCAACCCGGCCGACGACTTGCAGCTGGCGGCCTTGCTGCGCTCGCCGCTGTTCGACGTCAGCGAGGATGACCTCCTGGCGGTGGCGCAGCCGCGTGGCGACAAGCGGCTGTGGCGGGCCATCGAAAGCGCTGAAATCCCCTCGGTAAAGGCGGCCTATGACCAGCTCTATCGCTGGCGCAACCGGCTGGATTTCGAGCGGCCGTTCAACTTCTACGCCGACGTGCTCTATGCCGGCGGCGGCCTCAAGCGGATGCGCGGCCGCTTCGGCTCGGAGATCGACGACGTGATGGCCGAGTTCCTCGACCTGGCGCTGTCGCATGAGCAATCGCCGCAGCCCTCGCTGCTCGGCTTTCTTGCCGAACTCCGCTCGCGCGAGGTGACCATCAAGCGCGAGCTGGCCGAAGGCGGCGCCGGCGTGCGGGTGATGACGGTGCATGGCGCCAAGGGGCTCGAAGCGCCGATCGTCATCCTCGCGGACGCCGCCAGCACCGAGCGCGGCCGCGACCGGCGCAGCATCTACTTGCGGGCACAGCCGCCGCTCTTCGTCCACGCCTCGTCGTCGGCAACCCATGCCCCGGCCACATCAGGCTTCAAGGACGAGGCCGACAGCGACCAGCTCAAGGAATACTGGCGGAAGCTCTACGTCGCCATGACCCGCGCCGAGGACGAGCTCTATGTCACCGGCTACCTGACCAAGCAGGGCAAGGTCGATGGCAGCTGGTACGAGGCGATCGAGCAGGGGCTGGGGCCGCTGAGCGAAAGCCTCACCGATGCCGAGGGCAATACCGCGGCGCTGCTCTATCCCAGGGAGAGGCCGGCGCCGGCGAAGCTGAAGCCGGTCGAGGCGCTGGTCGACCTCGGTGGCATGGGGCTCGATCTGAAGCCGCTGCCGGAGCGCAAGGTGCGCAAGGTCTTGCGGCCATCGAGCGTCGAGACGCCGTCCGATCCCGACCGCACGCTGGCGACGCGGCTTGAAGAGGGGCTCGACCCCACGACGGCGCGGCTCGCCGGTACGGCGCTTCATGCCTTGCTGCAGCACCTCGCCAAGGTTGCACTGCCCGATCGGCCGGCAGTCGCGGCGCGGGCGCTGCCGCTGCTGCTGCCCGAAGCACCCGACCAACATCAGGGGCTGGCGACGAAGGCACTGTCGATCCTGTCGCGGCCGGAGCTCCAGCACCTGTTTGCCGAGGGCAGCCGCGCCGAAGTGCCGTTCCTTGCGACCGCGCTGCATAAGGGCGAGACGGTGACCATTGCCGGCCGCATCGACCGGATCGTCGTGACGCCGGGTGGCGTGCTGCTGGTCGATTTCAAGTCCGATGCCGACCCGATGATGGAACCCGAGCGGGTCAAACCCGGTTACCTCCTGCAGCTCGGGCTCTATGCGCTTGTTGCAAAGCAGCTTTTCCCGGGACAGAGGATAGAAACCGGCATCCTCTGGACTGGGTTGGAATCGCTGCTAAAATTGCCCGACGCCGCCTTGGCAAACGCGGCGCGGGGGTTCACCATCCGGTGACGTTCGTTGAAGTCACGCTGGACTCTACCTAGCTTTTGGATCAAACAGACCGCCGCTTTCAACCCAAAAGGCAATCCCAATGACAACCCACGTTTCCGACGCCAATTTTGGCGAGGAAGTCCTGTCCTCGAAAGAGCCCGTGCTCGTAGATTTCTGGGCCGAGTGGTGTGGCCCGTGTCGCGCCATCTCGCCGGTTCTGGAAGAGCTCTCGGCTGAGCTGCAGGGCAAGGTGAAGATCGTCAAGCTGAACGTCGACGACAACCCGAACACCACCGTCAAGTACGGCGTCCGTTCGATCCCGACGATGATCCTGTTCAAAGGCGGCGAAGCCGCCGACATGAAGATCGGCGCCGGCACCCCGAAGGCCGGCCTCGCGAAGTGGCTCGAGAGCCACGCTGCCTAAGGGCGCGTCACTCGCTGCTTCCAATAAGAAAACGCCGCTGGCACCCGCCGGCGGCGTTTCTCTTTTCATCCACGACGGAAATTGCGGGTGGGGTGTGAGGTAGGCGCGACGCTGCGGGCGAGCATAATTGGTCGACACTCAGCGTAGGGACGCAAACCTATCCCTTCCCACCGCGCCCGACTCCCTGTAGCTTCCATCGCCAATCGACGATGGAGACGATTATGGGTACGCGCGTCAACGACCAGAACTTCGAAGCCGAAGTGCTGAACTCAAGTAAGCCCGTACTGGTCGATTTCTGGGCCGAATGGTGCCCGCCCTGCAAGGCGATGGACCCGATCCTCGACGACCTCACCACCGAGCTCGCCGCCAAGGTGAAGATCGTCAAGCTCGACGTCGATGCCAACCCTTCGACCGTGGTGAAGTACAATGTGCGCGCCATGCCGACGCTGATCGTCTTCAAGGATGGTGAGCCGGTGGATTTCAAGGTCGGCGCCGGCCAGTCGCGCGTGCAGCTGATCAAGTGGCTGGATCAGTTCGCCGCATAATTTCACGCGCGATTTTCCGGTGCGATCGGGCATAGTCACCGCCCCGCACCGGAGGACTGCATGAATTTCGACCACCTCGCCAAAGCCCCGTTCAATCTCGATGCCGAGGCGCTTGCCTGGGTGCGGGAGCGCTTTGCCGCGCTGACATCGGACGACAAGCTGCGCCAGCTGTTCACGCTATTGTCGCGCGGCATGGACGCCGATGAGATTGCCCGGATCCGGGCGTTCCGGCCGGGCGGCATCACCCGCCATGCCGGCGCAGACGTTGCGGCAGAGCGGGCGCTGTTCGCCGATCTCAACGCCGCGGCGCCAGTGCCGCTGCTGATCTCGGCCGATCTCGAAGGCAGCAGGATGTCCCTCGCGGCCGGCGCCGAGATGCCGAACCCGCTGGCGCTGGCGGCGATCGACGATGTCGAGGTCACCGCCGAAGTCAGCCGGATCATGGCCGAGGAAGCCCGGGCGATCGGCATCAACTGGAGTTTTACCCCGGTTCTCGACATCAACGCCGCGTTCCGCAGCGCCATCGTCGCAACCCGCGGTTTCGGCTCCGATGTCGCGACCGTCGAAAAGCACGCCATCACCCAGATGCGGGTGTTCCAGCAGCACGGCGTCGCCTCGGCCATCAAGCACTGGCCCGGCGAGGGTTTTGACGATCGCGACCAGCACCTCGTCACCACCATCAACCCGCTGTCGATGGAGGACTGGGAGGCCAATTTCGGGCGGCTCTATCGCGGCGCCATCGCCGCTGGTGCGCTCTCGGTGATGTCGGCGCATATCGCGCTGCCGGCCTTCGTGCGCGCGCTCGATCCCGATGCCGGCGTCGAAGCGTTCCGCCCGGCCTCGATCAGCCGGCTGCTGAACGAGGAACTGCTGCGCAACCGCCTCGGCTTCAACGGGCTGATCGTCTCCGACGCGACGCCGATGGCGGGGCTCGGCGCCTGGGGCAAGCGCAGCGACACGCTGCCCGAACTCGTCAGCGCCGGCTGCGACGTGATCCTGTTCTCCGATGACTACGAGCAGGACCTCGTCTATCTCGAAGCGGCGCTGGCGGATGGCCGGCTGAGCTGGCAGCGGGTTGACGATGCGGTGATCCGCCAGCTCGGCCTCAAGGCCGCGGTGGGCCTCCACAAGCCCGCTGGCGGGGGTTCGATCGGCACTGCCGAGAACCGGGCCTATGCCGACGCCGTGGCAAAGCGGGCGCCGACTCTGGTCAAGGACACCCAGAACCTGCTGCCGCTCGATCCCACCAAGCACAAGCGGATCCTGGTGATCTCCGGCGGCATCGTCTTCCCGTTCCTGCCGCACCCCTTGCCCTTCGCGCTGCCCGACCTGCTACGCCAGCGCGGCTTCGAGGTGACGGTGCATGACGCCGCCACCGAGGTGAGCCCGGATAAGTTCGACCTGGTGCTTTACCTGTTCGGCGACGAGACGCTGTTGACCCGCGGCCGCATCTTCCTCGACTGGCTGCGGCTGACCGGCAGCTTCGGCAAGGCGATGCAGCGCCACTGGCACGACATCCCCACCGCGATGATCTCGTTCGGCTATCCCTACATGCTCTACGACGCGCCGCGGGTGCCGACCTACATCAACGCCTATGCCACCACCGAGACGATGCAGCGGGCCGTGCTCGCGGCGCTGCTCGGCGATGTGCCCTGGAACACGAAGTCGCCGGTCGACCCGTTCTGCGGGCTGGAGGATGCGAAGTATTGAGAGGCCGGTGCGTGGGGCGCCCCCACCCTTGATCCCTCCCCACAAGGGGGAGGGAGACGCAGGAGCCGAAAACGTGCAGCTATCGCCTCCCTCCCCCTTGTGGGGAGGGTAGCGCAGCTAGGCGAAGCCTTAGCGGAGCTGGGGTGGGGGTGGCCCCACGCACAAACCTCAAGTCGGCGGCGTGCCGTTCTGATGCAGCACGTGCCCGGCGAGATACAACGAGCCGGCGAACACTACGCGCGCGGGCTGCCCAAGCTTGGCGGCATCGGCGAGGGCGTTGAGGATCGAGCTCGATTCCACCGCCTCGAAGCCACCTTCGCGCGCCTGTTCCACAATGGTCGCGGCGGCGTGCGCGTTGGGCTCACCCGGAATGGTCAGGGCGAATACCTGCTCGACCATCCCGGCGAACGGCGCGAGGAAGTCGGCGGGCTTCCTGGTGTTCATCAGCCCCATGATCAGGACCAGCGGCAGCGGCCGCCGAGCCTCGATTTCCTTGAGCGCCAGCGACAGCGCCGCGGCGCCATGGGCATTGTGCCCGCCATCGATCCAGAGTTCGGAGCCCGGCGGCAGCATCTGCAGCAGCGTGCCGTGCACCGGCTGCAGGCGAGCCGGCCACACCACCTCACGAAGCCCTCTTGCGATGTCGGCATCGCTTACCGGCAGGCCGAAATGCCGCGTCGCGGCAATCGCCAGCGCCGCGTTGTCGAACTGGTGCGGGCCGGCCAGCGCCGGCGGCGGCAGGTCGAGCAGGCCCTGTTCGTCCTGGTAGACCAGCCGGCCATCTTCGGCGCGGCCGTCGAAATCCTCGCCGGCGATCAGCGGCGTGACGCCCAGCCGCGCTGCCTCACGTACCAATACGGCGCGGCCTTCATCGCGCTGCCGGCCGAACACCGCCTTGGCGCCGCGCTTCAGGATGCCGGCCTTCTCCCAGGCGATCTTGTCGAGGCTGTTGCCGAGGAAGTTCTGATGGTCGTAGTCGACCGGGGTGATGATGGTGCCGAGCGGCCGCGCCACCACGTTGGAGGCGTCGAACCGCCCGCCCATGCCGGTTTCGAGCAGCAGGTAATCCGCCTTCACTTCCGAAAACAGCTTCAGCGCCGCCGCCGTGGTGATCTCGAAAAAGGTGATCGGCTCGCCGCCATTGGCCTGTTCGCAGAACTCCAGCGCCTGGTTGAGCTTGCGCGATGACACGAGCTTGCCGGCCAGCCGGATGCGCTCGTTGAAGCGCACCAGGTGCGGCGAGGTCATTACGTGCACCTTCTTGCCCGAGGCCTCGAGGAAGGCGCGCAGGTAGGCGAGCGTCGAGCCCTTGCCGTTGGTGCCGGCGACATGGATCACCGGCGGCAGGTGATCCTGCGGGTTGCCGATCCGCTCGAGTAAACGGACCTCGCGATCGAGCTTAAGGTCGATAAGCTTCGGATGCAGCTTGAGCAGCCGCTTGAGGATAGCGTCGGTGCGGGACACAGGAACGAGATTCTCGAACAGGAGCATGGCGCGCTTTTAGCATCAGGCCCTCAGGCGGCGAAAGACCCTGCCGATACCTCCTGTCCGATCAGGTCGATGGCGCAGCGGAACCCGATCGCGGGCGAACGGTTGAGCCCGGCGCCGAGCTGCAGCAGCTTCACCGAGCGCTGTGGCGGCAGCAGGCCGCTCTCGACATACCAGTCGGACACCACCGGATGCAGCTCACAGCCACCCTTGAGGGTGTGGAAGCGGGTGCGGCCGTCGCAATGCTCGCTCTCGGTGAGGTTCCAGACCAGCGGCGCGAGCCGCTCGAGCTTGCCTTGTTCGGCGGCGACCTGCCATTCGTCCTCGGTGGCGAGCCGCAGCCCGGCCCACCGGGCATAGGCCCGCGCGTCCGCCAGTTCGACATGCGTCACCGGCAGCGTTTCGGTGCCGGGCGCCGGGCGACCGTCACGCCAATGGGCAAGGAAGCGCTCGGGCCGGGCTGGCCGATAGCCCGTGGCGTTGGTGAAGGCGTAGAACTCGGCATTGGTCACCTCGGCGGGCGAGATGGCGAAGTGCAGTGCCGGCACCGGTCGGGTGAGGCTGACGATCTCGTGCAGCCGCGGCGGCAGCGGCTTCCATTCCTCGATGAACGGTGTTTCGCCATAGAGGCCGGTCTCGCGCAGCCGATAGGTGACGACGAGGTCCTGCGCCGGCGCGGTGACCGCCACCATGCCACGAGGCGTGGACGTCGCCTCGGTCTTCGGTCCGGCCAGTGGCAGCGCCATGCGGGCGGGAAAGAAGCTCGACGCGGCAAGGGGCGGTTGCGGCTCAAGTTCGCCCGAGGCACGGGCGACGGCCGCAATCCCGCCGCTCGGCAAGGCGCCGCCGATGCCGATCCGGCCATCGGGCAGGGTGGTTGCGGTCAAGGCCTTGCCGCTGACCAGGTCGACGAAGCCGGCGCCGACCTCGCCCTCCACCACCAGCCAGACGCCATCGACGGCCTCGCCGCGGTTGACCACCGTCCATAGCGGCTGGCCCTGATGATCCCAGCGTGAGGCATACACTTTGCCATCGCCCGGATGGTCGGCGAGCGGCACCCAGTCTTCGGAGATGAACCAGGCGGCGTGGCTGCGATAGAGCCGCCGCATGGCGCGCAGCAGGTCACGGTCGCGAGCGTTCCAGCCGACCCAGACGCCGAACACCACCTCCCACACCAGCACGCCAGTGCCGTTGAGCCAGGCGGAGTGCAGTTCGTCCAGATGATCGCGGTTCCAGCGGCGGACGTGGTGGATATCGTGCCGGCGCTCGAACCACTTGGAGCGCAACACGCCGGGGATCTTGGAGTCGGCGAACCACTGGCCCCACGACATCAACTGGTCGGCGACGCGGGCCAGCGGCACGCGGGACTCGCCTTCGACGGTGAGCGCGGGATCGATGGCGTCGAGGGCGACGCGGAGCCTGGCGCTGCCCTCTTTGGAGCTATCGAGAAACACGCCATCGACGCCAAGCTTGCTCACCAGCGCGGTGACGCTGTCGATGGCCTCGGCCCCAGCGCCGGTCTCCCACGGATAGTAGGTCAGGTACACCCGGATGCCGTGACGCTGGAATGCCGCCACCACCTCGGGCAGTTCGGGTACGTCCTCAAAATAGGCAAAGTGATTGCGCGGATCGATGCCGAGCACCGGATAGGCGTTCCACAGCATGACGCCGTCGCAGCCGCCGAACTGCTCGGCGAGCCCTTCGACATAGCGGTCGACTGTGAAGCGCCCGCTGGCATGGTCGTAGAGCCACTCGTCCCACAACCATACCATGTGCATGATGCGGGCGGCGCGGCTGGTGTCGGCGTAGCGGGCGGCATCGTAGCCGATGCGAGCGCGGGCCTCGTCGCGCCAGCGGTTCAGCGCGGCGCGCCAGGCCGGCCAGTCCTCGGGGTCGTCCGGGGCGGCGAAGATCTTGGCTTCATCGATCGCCGACAGGTCGGCGTCGGCCTGCAGTGGTACCGCGGCAGGCAGGTCGATGGGACGAGGGACGTACGGATTGAAACCGGGAGACGGCAAGGCGGTTCTCTGAGCCAGAGGGGAGCACGACGACCCGGCCGCCCCCCCGCTGCCGCAGAGAGGCAGGAGGTCAGGCTATTCGGCGTGCGCCGCCTCGGGCATGCCGACGAGATCGTCACCGGCATTGGCGGCGACCGGCGTCGCCAGCCGCGCCGGGGCGGTTTCGCTCAGCTCTTCGCGCTGCGGCGACTTGGTGAGGATGCCGACCAGCGAGCCGATGGTTTCGCGCAGGTTGTGCCGGTGCACCACCATGTCGATCATGCCGTGCTCGTAGAGATACTCCGAGCGCTGGAACCCCTTGGGCAGCTTCTCGCGGATGGTTTGCTCGATGACCCGCGGCCCGGCAAAGCCGATCAGCGCGCCGGGTTCGGCGAGGTGCACATCGCCCAGCATGGCGTAGGACGCGGTGACGCCGCCAGTGGTGGGGTTGGTGAATACCACGATGAACGGCAAGCCCGCTTCACGCAGCCGCAGCACCGCCACGGTGGTGCGCGGCATCTGCATCAGCGACAGGACGCCTTCCTGCATGCGGGCGCCGCCCGAGGAGACGAACAGCACGAACGGGGTGTGCTTGCTGGCGGCGGTTTCGAGCCCGGTGACGATGGCCGAACCGGCGGCCATGCCGAGCGAGCCGCCCATGAAATCGAAATCCTGTACGCCCACCGTCACCGGCTGGCCGAACAGCTCGCCGGTGCCGACGGTAACGGCGTCTTCGGTGCCGGTCTTCAGCCGGCTTTCCTTGAGGCGGTCGGCATAGCGCTTACTATCGCGGAATTTCAGCGGATCATGCGGCACCGCCGGCAGCGGCACCGTGTCGTATTTGCCTTCGTCGAGGAAGGTGGCCAGCCGGTCCGAGGCCTTGATCTTCATGTGGTAGCCGGAATTCGGCACCACCCACATATTGGCTTCGAGGTCGCGGTAGAACACCATCTCGCCCGACTCCGGATCCTTGACCCAGAGATTCTCCGATCCGGTATCCTTCGGCTTGAGGAAGGAGCGGATACGGGGACGGACGACGTTGTTGATCCAGTTCATTGCCTAAGCCTGTTCGCGGTCCATGTGCGCGCCATTCGGGCGCTGCCATCGGCCTATATGGTGATTGTGGCAGATATTATCAGCTTCAGCGGGCGTGGTTAAGGGCAGGTAGGGCCCCGCGCAAGGGGGATTTGGCGAGGAGTAGCCTTGCCTATCGGCGGGAATACCGCAGCCGGCTAGGCGGCGGGGGCGCCGTCCGAGTCTTCGTCGAAGCCGTTATTGACCAGCGTGGTGATGGCGTCGAGCGCCTCGCGCGCCTGCTTGCCGGTGGCCTGGACGAGGATGGTCGAGCCCGGGCCGGCGCCCAGCATCATCAGCCCCATGATCGAATTGCCGTTCACCGCCTGGCCGTCGCGCACCACCTTGATCTCGGCCTCGAAGCACTCGGCGGTTCGTACGAAGCGGGCCGAAGCCCGCGCATGCAGGCCCTTGCGATTGACGATGGTCAATTGCTGCGCGAGTGCCCGATCCGAACCAGCTGCGGTATCCATGCCGCTAGGATGCCGGAAAACCAATTGGCCGCCAAGCCGATCCTTGCAGTCGGCGCACCCTCTCCCGCTTGCGGGGGAGGGGGGACCAGCCGAAAGGCTGGTGGGAGGGGGGTGCCCCACGCGCTGAAGCTTCATGGTTCCCCACGCACCAGGGTGCGCAGCTGGGGCTGAGGCCCGCGTGTGCGGCACCCCCTCCCACCACGCTTTCGCGTGGTCCCCCTCCCCCGCAAGCGGGAGAGGGGGTCCCGACTGCGAGCCTCGGTGTCTACGGGGAGGCGTGACGTGCCGCATCGGAGGTGGCAGAAGCAGATCATCGAGCTTCGGGGGACAGGGTCATGGGAGCGCGTTTTGTGCATCTCTTGGCGTGCTTTGCGGTTTTGGCCTTGGCAAGTCTCCCCGCGGTCGCCGCGCCGACACTGCCCGACCTGTGCGAAACCGTTACCTTTGAGGGTGACGCGTTCATCGCCTGCACCGTCGATCCCGTGCTCCAGGACATCCGGCTGTTTCTGCACACGCCCGATGGCCAACCCTACGGGTCGCTCGAGAGCTTTGCCGCCGACGGCCCATCGGTGGTTTTTGCCATGAACGGCGGCATGTACCTGCCCGACCGCAGCCCGCAGGGGCTCTATGTCGAAGCCGGCGGGACGCTCGCCCCCCTCGTTACCGCAGATGGCGAGGGCAACTTCTATCTGAAGCCCAATGGCGTCTTCCTCGTCACCGCCGACCACCGGGCGCAGGTGGTGGCGACCGAGGCCTTCGTGGCCACGCCGGATCTCGCCTACGCCACCCAATCGGGCCCGATGCTGGTGATCGATGGCGCCCTCCACCCGGAGTTCTCCGACAACGGAACCTCGCGCTACGTGCGCAACGGCGTCGGTGTCCGCGCCGATGGCAAGGTGGTGTTCGCCATCTCGCTCGACGTGGTGAGCTTCGGCCGCTTCGCCCGCCTGTTCAGGGATGGCTTGTCATGCCCCGACGCCCTCTACCTCGATGGCTTCGTATCGGGGCTCGCCGATGACGATGGCGTGGTGGTGGGCGGGGGGCATGCTGCCGGGCCGATTGTTGCGGTGCTGCAGCGGTAGAGAGCCGGTCCCGCAGTCGGCGCACCCTCTCCCGCAAGCGGGAGAGGGACGCCGACTGCGAGCCTTGGCGGTAGCTGTCCTACCCGCCCAGCGTCTCGCTGGCGACGTTGATGTATTTCCGCCCAGCCTCGGCGGCTTCCTTCACCGCCTGCTTGATCTCGAGGTCGGCGCGCACCCGGGCGAGCTTGACCAGCATGGGCAGGTTCACCCCGGCGATCACTTCGACTTCGCGCTGCTGCATGATCGAGATGGCGAGGTTGGACGGGGTGCCGCCGAACATGTCGGTGAGGATCACCACGCCCTGGCCCTGGTCGGCGGCGTCGACACATTTGAGGATGTCGTTGCGACGCTCCTCCATGTCGTCATCGGGGCCGATGGCGACGGTCTCCACCATCTCCTGCGGACCAACCACATGTTCGAGGGCGGATTTGAATTCTACGGCGAGCGCCCCGTGCGTCACCAGAACCATGCCGATCATGCAGTATCCCCAAAGTCTCGCAGGTTCCGGCCGGGCAACAGGCTTCCCAGAGGAGCCGGGAGTCTTGCCCTTGGGCGGCCCTGATTCAAGTGGTTTTTTGTCGCGCCACCGGAGGCGGGGCGTTGACGGCGGCGATCGCCTCGCGGATCAGCAGCAACTGGTGCCGCGCGTCGATCACCCCGGCCCGCGGAACCGGGGCGCGGGGCAGGGTGGCACCGCCGAGTTCAGTGACCAATGCATCCTCTTCGAGCATGCGCTCCAGCGTTTCGACCAGGTCGATGACGAGGTGCAGCCGCGCCTCGGCGGCGAACGGTCGCCGGACGATGCCGCGGCCGCGCAGCTCGATCAGCCCCTCGATATTCGGCGCCGGCCGCATGCTGACCTCGCCGTTGCCGGCAACGATCACCACCCGGTCGTCCGAGACCAGCAGCGCTGGTAAGCCGCGCGCTTCCCATTGCTCGAGCAGGTCGAGGGCCAGCAGCGATTTGCCCGAGCCCGATGGGCCACGGAGGATCAGGCCGGTGCCGCCGAGCACCAGCCCTGTGGCATGGATGTTGAGGCTGTCGCTCACCGGCGCTTCTCGGCCGCCGCCCGCTTCAGCTTTACGGTGAACAGCGCGCCGCTGCGGTCGGAGCGGTTCTCGGCGGCGATGCTGCCGCCATGCGCCTCGACGATCTGCTTGGAAATGGCGAGGCCGAGGCCGGAATGATCGCCGAAATGCTCACCGTCCGGTCGGTCGGTGTAGAAGCGCTGGAAGATCCGGCTGATATCGCCGCGGATGCCCGGCCCCTCATCGGTCACCGTGATGGTGATGGTGTCTTCGCTGGTGCGCACCACCACCAGCACCTTGCCGCCCTCGGGCGAGAACGACACGGCATTGTCGATCAGGTTGTTGATCACCTGCGCCAGCCGGCTGTCATGGCCGAGCGCGATCGGCACGTAGCGGCTGACATGCTTTTCCAGCACCACATCGACCTTGCGGTTGGCCGCCACGTCCTTCTGGATGGAGACCATGGCGTCGGCCAGCTGCGCGATATCGACCCGCTCGGCGCTCTGCCGCGCCAGCTCGGCATCGAGCCGGCTGGCGTTCGAGATATCGGAGATCAAGCGGTCGAGCCGGCGCACATCGTGCTGGATGATGGCGTTGAGGCGCTCGCGATCCTCGGCGCGTTTGGCGCGCGGCAGCGTTTCGACCGCCGAGCGCAGCGAAGTCAGCGGGTTCTTCAGCTCATGCGCCACATCGGCGGCAAACCGCTCGATCGCCTCGATGCGGTTGTAGAGCGCCGAGGTCATCGAGCGCAGCGCTTTGCTGAGGTGGCCCACCTCGTCGGTACGGTCGGAAAAATCCGGAATTTCGGTGCGGCTGTTGACCGTCGAATGCACCCGCTCGGCAGCGCCGGCGAGACGGCGCAGCGGCCCGGCAATGGTGCCGGCGAGCAGCAGCGACAGGATCACCGTCACCGTGGCCGCAACCAGCGCAATTCGCAGAATGCCCCAGCGCTCGGCGCTGGCGATCTGGTCGATATCGCCGGGCTGGGTGGAGAGCAGCAGCACACCGACATTGGCGCGCACCCGCTGGATCGGCACCGCCACCGACACCACAAGCTGCCGCTTGGGGTCGATGCGGACGATCGCCGTCGGCGCGCCGCCCAGCGCCGCCGCCACTTCCGGGTAGCGCGTGCCCTCGTCGGCGCCGAACTCCTGGTATTGCGGATAATCGTCGCCCGGCAGCCAGTCGACAAAGGCGTTCCACCAGTCGCTGAGGAAGAAGCTGCCATTGTCCTGCGGCTTGGTGATCTGCCGCAGCACCTCGCCGCGCGCATAGAGGTTGGCGCTGTCGAGGATGAGCAGGCCCTGCTGGTCGTAGATGCGGGCTCGGGTGCGGGTCGGGGTCACGAGGTTGCGGAGCAGCGGCGCCACGCGCTCGGGATTAACCGGGAATTCGAGGCTCGGATCAAAGAAGCTGAGCGGCGAGACCACCTCGCTGCCTTGCAGCTCGATCAGCCGGTCGGGGTTCACGGTGATGACGTCGCTGTCCACCGTGGCGTCGCCCGCGATCGCCGCGGCGATGATTTCGCCTTGCACGCGGAGGCTCTGCACCCGCGCCTCGATCAGCCCGGTGCGCCACTGGTTGAGGAACAATATGCCGATCACCAGCACGGCGAGGCCGGCAAGGTTCAGGACGATGATGCGGCGCGCCAGGCTCGAGAAGATCGTAAGCGCCAGCGCGCGCTGGATCTGCTTGATCGCCGCGAGCACGACGGTACCGACAGCCCCGGCGATCCGGTTGAGCTTCGGCATGATGCCGACCTCCGCGGATGCGGGCTTGGAACCCGGCAGCTCCTCTTCGGTGACGGCCAATTGTCCTCTTACTGCTCCTTGAAGCGGTAACCTACGCCGTAGAGGGTTTCGATCATCTCGAAATCGTCGTCAACGGCTTTGAACTTCTTGCGCAGCCGCTTGATGTGGCTGTCGATGGTGCGATCATCGACATAGACCTGGTCATCATAGGCCGCATCCATCAGCGCATTGCGCGATTTCACCACGCCGGGGCGCAGCGCCAGGGCCTGGAGGATCAGGAACTCGGTGACGGTCAGCGTCACCCGCTGGCCCTTCCAGGTGCAGGTGTGGCGCTCTTCGTCCATCACCAGCGAGCCGCGCTCGATCAGCGCCTTGCTCGGCGCGGCCTCGGCGCCGGGATTTGCCCCGGCAGCAGCGGGGTCGCGCGGCGCGGCGCGGCGCAGCACCGATTTCACCCGCTCGACCAGGAGGCGCTGGCTGAACGGCTTGGTGATGAAATCGTCGGCGCCCATCTTGAGCCCGAACAACTCGTCGATTTCCTCGTCCTTGCTGGTGAGGAAGATCACCGGCACGTCGGATTTCTGGCGCAGCCGGCGTAAGAGTTCCATACCGTCCATGCGCGGCATCTTGATATCGAGGATGGCGAGGTCCGGCCGGTCGGCGGTCAGACCTTCCAGGCCCGAAGCCCCATCGGTATAGGTGGCGACCTGATAGCCTTCGGCTTCGAGCGTCAGTGACACCGAAGTCAGAATATTGCGGTCGTCGTCCACCAGTGCGATCTTGGGCATTGAGCTCCCTTTCATCCAACTCTCGCTGCGCGATTCAGCATCGCGCCTCGAATTGTGGCGAGCATTGACTGCCACAATTGCGCATAAATAAGGCGCGTCGCCAATGATTGCCAGCATGCCGCACTCAACCGAAGTCGCAGGACTTCCGTCTTAAGCCGGATTTCCCGATGGGCGAGGGGCCCTATACGGCCGTAACTCATGGTCATTCCAGACCGAGGGTAACGGCCATGGCGCAGCGTATCGACGACAAGATTCACCTGGAGCTCGCAACGCGGATCGGGGCTTTGGCTCATGTCCGTTGGGACGAGTTGCCCCCCACGCTGGTGGAAACCGCGCTCGCCGAGGGCGAGGGGCGGCTGGCGGCCGGCGGGGCGCTGGCAGTCTCCACCGGGGTGTTCACCGGCCGCTCGGTGAAGGACAAGTTCATCGTCCGCGATGCCATGACCGAGCATCAGGTCTGGTGGGACAACAACCAGCCGATGGCGCCTGAGCAGTTCGAAACGCTGCTCGCCGACATGGTTGCGGCCACCGCCGAGCGCACCCTGCACGGCCAGCACCTCCTCGCCGGCGCCGACGAGCGGCAGCAGCTGCGGGTCAGCGTCATCACCGAGACCGCCTGGCACGCGCTGTTCATCCGTAACCTGTTGATCCGACCGGAAAGCGTCGGCGGCGCCACCGACGTCACCATCCTCCACCTCCCGAGCTTCACCGCCGATCCGGCCCGCCATGGCAGCCGCAGCGGCACGGTGATCGCGCTCGATATGGCGCGAAAGCTGGTGCTGATCGCCGGCACCGCCTATGCCGGCGAGATCAAGAAATCGGTGTTCTCGCTGTTCAATTTCCATGCCCCGTTCGCCGGCACCATGCCGATGCACTGCTCGGCTAATATCGGCGGCGATGGCGATGTGGCTTTGTTCTTCGGCCTCTCGGGTACCGGCAAAACCACGCTGTCGAACGATCCCGAGCGCCTCTTGATCGGCGACGACGAGCATGGCTGGACCGCCGATGGCGTGTTCAACCTCGAGGGTGGCTGCTACGCCAAGACGGTGAAGCTCAGCGCGACGGCCGAGCCGCAGATCCACGCGGCGACGCAACGCTTCGGCACCGTGCTCGAGAATCTGAAGCTCGATGACAACCTGGTGCCGCTCTACGACGACATCTCGCTCACCGAGAACACCCGCGCCGCCTACCCGCTGGAAACCCTGCCGGCGGTGGCGCCGGGCGGTGTCGGCGGCAAGCCCCGCACCGTGGTGTTCCTCACCGCCGACGCATTCGGCGTCTTGCCGCCGATTTCGAAGCTCACCCCCGAGCAGGCGGTGTTCCATTTCCTCTCGGGTTACACTGCCAAGGTGGCCGGCACCGAGCGCGGCGTCACCGAGCCGGTCGCTACCTTCTCGGCCTGCTTCGGCGCGCCGTTCATGCCGCTCCATCCCACCGTCTATGGCCGCCTGCTCGAGCAGCGGCTGGAAGCCTCGGGCGCCCGCATCTACCTGCTCAACACCGGCTGGACCGGCGGTGGCTACGGCGTCGGCAAGCGCATCGACATCGCCACCACCCGCCGGCTGCTTGACGCGGCGCTCGCGGGCGAGCTCGAACGCGCCGAGCTGCGCACCGAGCCGCTGTTCGGCATGCAGGTGCCGCTCCGCGTCGAAGGCGTCACGCCCCGCGCGCTCGACCCCCGCGCCAACTGGGCCGACGTCGCGGCGTATGATGCCGCAGCGGCCAAGCTGCAGGATTTGTTTGCTACGAACTATCGGAAGTTCGAGCCGGTGTCGGTCGCGGCGGAGTAGGGCCGCGATTGCTGAGTGTGACAGTCCCCGCGTCAGCGGGGATTGTTGTTTCTGGGGGCACGTGGCTCCCCACGACCCCCTCTCTGGCGAAAACTAAGGACTTAGCTTCGCTAAGCCCAAGTTTTCGCTTTCTCCCCCGCCGAGGGGGAGAGGGAGCGTGAGGCGCTGACGGTGCGAAAGCTGCTTAGTCTGCGAACTGAGCTACCGGCATCCTAGCACGAGCCTCTCCGCCATCTCCCCCCTTGCGGGGGAGAAAGCGATTTCTTGGGCTTAGCTTCTTGGCTAAGCCTTAGAAATCGCAAGAGAGGGGATGCGGAGCCACCGGACCTCCCGACAGCTGAGCACCTCCCCCGAAAATGAAAAAGGCCCCGTTCAGGGCCCATTCATCCGGTGACTGCTAGGTCTCAGTTTGTCGAGTAGAAGACGTGCGAGCCGATGGCGGCGACGCGGTTGAAGGTGTGGGACCATTTCGGCGCCACTGCCGTCGTGTGGTAGAACAGTACCGAGGCCGGCACCACGCCCGGGCGCTCGCCGCGCTGGAATTCGTAGAACGCGTCTTCTGCCAGCTTGATCGACCGGTTCCAGGCCGAGCGCTCGCGACCCAGATCCGAACGACCGTCGCAGGCGAAGGTGAACTGGCACTTGTAGCGGCCCTTGTCGGCGTTCTGGAACACCACGCCGCAAATGGTCGAGGGATACTTCTTGCTCATCGCCCGGTTGATGATGACGTTGGCGACGGCCAGCTGGCCCTCGCGGCTTTCGCCACGGGCTTCGTGGTAGATCGCCTGGGCGAGGCAGAGCCGTTCGCCGTCGGCCAGCTTCACCCGCTTGGTGGTCGGCACGAAATCGGCCTTGGCATAGCTGGAGAGCACGGCTGAGGTGAGCGCTGGCTTGTCGGAGATATCGACGCTCTCGATCGCGTCGAGCGCCTGGTTCTGCCGCTTGGCGATATAGCCCATCAGCATGGCTTCGGTCAGTTCCGCCTTCGGGGCCGGAACATCAAAGCCTTCAAAATTGTCGAGTTGCTTGCGGCGCTCCACATAGGCCTGCAGCACCTCATTGGTCAGCTGCGGCTGCGCACTGGTCTGGAACTGCTCGCGCTTCAGCGCCACCGTCTGGGTGATGGCGGCGGGAACCACCGTCTCGTCGACGAGTTCTTCAGCGGACGACGGAGCAAAGGTCACCAGCAGCACCAGTGCTGCTGCGGCGAACGCCAATGCATGCGTGAAAACACGCATCGCTGGTGCGATCGACCCTGCTCGCAATCCGCCTACCTTCCCCCGATGCCGCCCCCGAGGCAGCCCCAGTTGTCTAGTTACCCTTGCCCGGAACGTAGCCGAGCTTGGGTGACGATGGAACCCAGAATTTACAGTTACTTAACCATGAATGTTAGGTTGCTAATTTGAGGTTAACGGCTCTCCCTCCGGGGTGAAAGCCCTGATTTTACTGAGTTTTGGAGGTGGGTAAGGGGGTGTTGCGGCAATCGATAAAAGTTAATCGATCCGAATCGTTGCGCGAACGACACAGTTTTTACGCCCCTTGCGAGGGCGTGAATTAACCTGGCGATTCCAGCTGGACTTGGGGGCCGGTCAGCCCTGGGCGAACGCCGCAGTCCTCAGATCATGGAGACTGTGCATCACCGCGACGCAGAGCGCGCTGATCTCGTCCGAGGGGGCGACGATGTCGGGCACCATGATGGTCTGCAGCCCTGCCGCATGCGCGGCGCGCACCCCGGTATGCGAGTCTTCCACCGCAATGCAGAGGCTCGGGTCGATCCCCAGCCGCTTTGCCGCCATCAGGTAGGGCTCGGGATGCGGCTTGGGGTTGACGACGTCATCGCGCGTCACCACCGTCTCGAACATCGACAGGATCCCGGCGCCGCCAAGGTGGCCCAGCGCGTGCGGGGCCCGTGATGAGGTGGCGACCGCCGCCGGGATGCGACGCGCCTTGAGCTCGGCGAGCAGCTCGTGCACGCCGGTCTTCACCGGCACCACTTCGCTCATCTTCTCTTTCATCAGCACCCGGCACTTCTCGTCGAAGATGGTGTAGGGAAAGCTGACCCCATAGGCCTCGACCAGCAGCCGGTTGGTGGTCTCGTGGCTGGAGCCGACCATGGCGTGGTGCACGGTCTCGGTCATCTCGAAGCCGAGCTCACCGCTCACATCCCAGACGATCTGCTTGAACACCATCTCGGTATCTAGCAGCGTGCCATCCATATCGAAGACAATGGCGGAGAACGGGCGGAGCGGAGCGGTCGGAACGGTCGGGGACATGTCGGGGGATATAGGCAGATTTCACTCCCGCCGCTACCCTTGGCTTCAACCACCGGCGACGACCTGCTATGAGCCCAGCGATGACCGTGTTCGATCCCTATAAGGTGCTTGAAGTCAGCAAGGCCGCCCGCCCCGCCGACATCAAGCAGGCTTACCGCCGCAAGGTGCAGCTCGCTCACCCCGATCGGGGCGGCGACCCCGAGCACTTTGTCGTGGTGGTCCGCGCCTTTGGCCTGCTCTCCGATCCCGACTCTCGCCGGCTGTTCGACGAGACGGGCATTATCGACGACGAGGCCGTGACCAGCTATCGCCGCGAGGTGGCGGCGATCCTCGCCGACATGTTCGATGCGGCGGTCGAAACCGCCATCGCCACCCGGCTGAAGCTCGAGAATGTCGATTTCATCGCCCAGATGTCGGCCGCCGTGCAGACCGGCCTCGCCGATGCCCGGCTCTCCATGGCCCGCACCGACACCGAGATCGGCGCCCTGCAGACGCTACGCGCCCGCATCCGCCGCACCGACGAAGACCGCAACATCTTCGCTGAACGCCTCGACGCCCAGGTCGCCGCCAAGGCCGAACAGCACCGCACCATCAAACGCCGCGTCGCCATGCTGGAAACGGCGCTGGCGGAGCTGGGCAATTACGAGAGCGAGATCGAACTGATCGCAGCGCTGGAGGCTGAGGGGTAAGGGGCTTTGCGCCCCGTGGCGGCTCCGATCTAGCTACCCCACCGAATGTCATCCCAGCGAAAGCTGGGACCCATCTATCCGCCGGCGCGGGCTGCGAGTTGGGTCCCAGCTTTCGCTGGGATGACACCGAGTTTGGGTAGGGCGCGGTGGGCTTATCTCACCAGGTCTGCGGTTAGCGGATCCTCCACCCCGTCATAATACCGCTCCAGCACCCGCCGGAACGGAGCCGCATCCTCCGCCGCATGTGCGAACAGCGTCATTGACGATCTGAGCTTCACATCGTCGGGCGAGCCGAAGATCTCATGCGCCGTCTTCCCGGCAATCCCGCCGACGATGTCAGCACATTCGACCAGCCGCGCGCCCAGCACCGGATGCGCCAGGTAGGCTCGCGCCTCCTTGAGATCGGCAATGCCGAAGCGCAAAGCCGTGGCGCTACGGCCGAGCGCCTTGAGCTGCGGGAAGATGAACCACATCCAGTGCGTCTGTTTCCGCCCGGCGCGGAGCTTGGCCAGCACCTGGGCGTAAACCGGCTCCTGCGCCGTGACGAAATGCTCGAACATGCCTCGAGCCTAGCACGCGCCAAACCCCCGCGGATTGGAACTCCCGACCCCGGCCGAAGTTTTTTCATCACCCATGTCGATTCCCGATTTCGCCGCTCGTCGTGAAGTCAGAAGGCGCGAGGGACGCGCCGACGACAACAGGAGAAACGACCATGAAGACCGCCCTTCTTGCCGCCGCCTTTGCCCTCGGCTTTGTCGGCTTTGCCCAGGCCGAAACCGCCAAAATCAACGGCCTCGACATGTACTACGAGGTGCATGGCGAGGGTGAACCGCTGGTGTTGCTGCACGGTGCCTATATGTCGGTCGACAGCAACTGGGCCGGGCTGATCCCGACCTTGGCCAAGGACCACAAGGTGATCGCCGTCGAGCTGCAGAGCCACGGCCACACCAGCGACCGCGACACCCCGATCACCTATGAGGGTATGTCCGATGACGTGGCGGCGCTGCTCGACGAACTGAAGATCGACAAGGCCGCGCTGTTCGGCTTCTCGATGGGCGGCGGCGTCGCCATCCGCTTCGCCATCGATCACCCCGAAAAGGTCACCCGCATCGTCGCCGCGTCCGCCGGCTACAAGTATGACGAGGAGACCATGGGCCCCGATTTCATGAAGATGATCGAGGGGATCACGCCGGAGATGTTCGCCGGCAGCCCGTTCGAAGGCGAGTTCAAGCGCCTGAACCCGCACCCGGAGAATTTCCCGCTGCTGGTCGACAAGCTGAAGCAGCTCGACCTCAACACTTTCGACTGGTCGGCTGATTTCGCCAAGATCAGCGTGCCTTCGCTCTATATCTACGGTGACGCCGATATCGTCGGGCTCGACTATATTTCGAAGCACCACCAGGCCGCCGGTGGCCTCGTCAACGGCGACATGGCCGGCCTGCCCAAGACCCAGCTGCTGGTCCTCCCCGGCACCAGCCACATCAACGTCTTCTTCAACCCGGCCAACGTCGAAATCATGAAGGCCGTGGTCCCGGCCTTCCTGAAGCAGGAACTCCCGGCCAAGCCGAGCTTCCCTGGCTGATCGACGACGGAATGAGTGTGAGGCCGGCGGGAAACCGCCGGCCTTCTTTGCTCGATCCCGCAGTCGTCACCCTCCCCCTCGCGGGGAGGGATCAAGGGTGGGGGGTGAAACACACTCAGTTGCTTCGTCGGCCCCTGGCCAGGGCGCAACATTTGCGCCCGCGTGGCCGTCGTCACCGTCACTGCTGACAGCCTTTGTCAGCATGCCCCAGGCAAACCTTGTCACATCAGACAAGGAGACCCCCGATGAGCACCATCGCCACCTGTTACTGCGGCGGCACCCGCATCGAGCTGCCCGAGGCGCCGACCGAGGCGACGCAATGCACCTGCACCTGGTGCACCAAATCGGGCGGCCTCTGGGCCTATTACGATGTCGGCGGCCCGCGCATCCTCTCGGACACCTATGGTGCGGTCTATTCCCCGGTCAGCCCGCTGCACGAGCACCACTTCTGCACCCGCTGCGGCTGCACCACCTACGGCGTCAGCCCCGATTATTCGCTCGAGGACACCGCGGTTCCGGAGCGAAAGAAAATGGCCATCAACGTCAAGATCCTCGACGATTACCAGCTGATGCAGTCGCTGCCGGTGAACGTCATCGACGGCCGCAACCTCTGGTAGCCGAAACGACAACGGGCGGCCGAAGCCGCCCGCTGAATTTCTGTCTCTAACCCGTCCGGATCGGCTACTGCCGACCGCGAGGTCAGAAGCCCCAGTTAAGACCGACCGTGACCTGATGGGCAGTGATGTTGAGCGGGCTGGGTGGCGCCAAGCCGAGGGTGTAGTCGGCATCGCCATAATCGCTGTAGCGATAGGCCAGGTCGACCGACAGGTCCTCGGTGGCGGCGAACTCGACGCCGGCGCCCACCGTCCAACCGACATGGGTGGCGTCGTCGCCAAAACTGGGGCCCAAAACCGGCACAGCCTCGACGCTGTTGTGTGCGACGGCCAGACCCGCTGTCAGGTAAGGCAGGAAAGCACCGCCGTCGAAGCCGATCCGGCCGCGCAGCGAGCCTTGCCAGTCGACCGTCGAGGTGAGGCTGCCAAACCCCGGCTGGGTAAGCGTCTCGGTGAGGTCGGCCCAGGCGATGTCGCCGACGACGCCCAGCACGATGCCGTTATCCAGCGTGAAATTGACGCCGGCAGCGACGCCAAGCAACCAGCCCGCCGGCTCAGGGAACTGCGCGCCGGGCGGCGCAATGTCACTGCCGAGCTCGGCCCAGCCATAACCGCCGAACACGCCGATAAAGGCGCCATCCCAGTTGCCGCTGGCCTGGACCACGCCGGCCTCAACCGGGGTATCGATGATGAGATCGGCCGCCGAGGCCGAGGAAATGGCCAGCGCCGAGGCGCCTGCAGCCAGCAGAAGCACAGTTTTGTTCATTGGAGCCCACCGCAAAGAATAATCAGTATGCAATCCCAATGGCATAGCCGCGCCCCGAACGGAAGCGCGGGGAGCGCGAAATTCCAGTTTCGCGGAGGCTTGATAACGTAAGCATCACGACACGCGGAACGATCAGCGCTCGATGTAGCAGTCGTCACCCTCCCCCTCGCGGGGAGGGATCAAGGGTGGGGGGCGAAGCACGCTCGATTGGTGCGTGGGCCCCTTCCCATCAGGGGATGTACTTGGCATCGCGACCGTAGCTGCGGAGCGAAACCCCGTTCCATCCAGCGCGCGTCGCCCCCCACCCTAGCTTCGCCAGGTCGCGTCGCTCCCGGCTGCGCTACCCTCCCCGCGAGGGGGAGGGTGACCGGTGCATCACCTCAGTGCCGCGTCTTGCCGTCCTCTTCTTCCTCGAACAGCTCGGCATTGGCCGCATCGGCCGACAGCCTCACTTTGTCGCCCTCGACGGCGGCCACCAGGATGCCCGGCACATAGTGGTGATGCCCCTCATGGCTACCGCCCGGCGCCTCGGCCTTAGTGAGCTTGATCCGCCCACCCTCAACCCGATCCACAATCCCCACATGCACCCCATCGGCGCCGATGACTTCCATATGTTCGCGGATACCCGAAAGGTTCGACATGACACTGCTCCTTGGTTGCTGGAGCAGGGGGAACGCATGGGGGCGGGGATGGATGCTGTGACAGGTGACATCGAGGTAGCGGTCACCGGTCGTCCATATATATTGTGGCGATCGTCTGAGTCTCTCATGTTACTCGCAACAAAGAGGTTGATGTGAATCCGGTAATTCGTGCGCAACTACGTGAGTTTGCGAAAGCGAACTCGATTACGAGCGAGGGTCAGGACACTCAGTTCGAGATCTACTCGATCTTCTCAGTTGTAACAGGTTTGCTGGGAGAGAGCATCGACGCATACGAAGTGCACCTTCCGGGAGACGAGTTTGGTCTAGATGGTGTTTCGATTATCATCCAGGGCGAGGCGGTGCGAAACCGACAAGACGCCGAGGAAAAGTTGGCGACGATCAACAACCCAACACTTGAGTTTTTGTTTTTCCAAGCCAAAACCGGAACGGCCTACGACTACGGTGACGTCTCTCGCTTCTACGATGCGGTATCCGGTTTCTTCAGCGGCGATCTGAAGGGGGAGAGCCTGGCAATTGACGATTGCATCGATGCGATGAACGCAATTTACGAGCAGGGCGTAGGAAAGCGTAACCCCAAGATTAGCTGCTACTACATGACGACAGGGAACTATGAGTCACCAGCTCGCATCGAGAAGTTGCGCAAGGCCTTCAGAAGCGAGCTTGAGGAGATGAACATTTTCGACCCACAGAACATTTCCATCGAGTTCGTTGGGGCGAGGGAATTGCAGCAATGGTATCGCGCAGCGACGAGCGCCGTTGACGTGGAGATCGACTTTCCCCGTAACGTTGTCATGCCAGACAATAAGCACGTCGAGGAGGCCTACATTGGTTACATCGACGCCGCCAACCTTATGGATTTGTGTACCGTAAAGGATGCCGACGGGAACGTCATAGGGCTCAACCGTGCTGTATTTTTCGATAACATCCGTGACTACGATCCGAAGTCAAAGATAAATACGAGCATAAAAGGTATCGTTACGTCGGATGGTGGTGAGGAGTTTGTTTTTCGAAACAACGGAATTACAGTAGTATCAAAGAGCATCGACAGAACAGGAGATAGATTCAGGCTCGAAGACTTTCAGATTGTTAATGGTTGTCAGACAAGTAATATCATATTTGATCTGGTGCACGGGTCTGGAGGGGAGCCGGGCAATCCTCTCCTGGCAACGCAAATTCAGGTTCCGTTTCGCCTGATTGGCTCGAGGGATGACGAATTTGTTTCGTCAATCATTGTCGGAACAAATCGACAGAACCCTGTTCGCGACGAACAATTCTGGGCGCTTCGGCCATTCATGAAAAGTTTCGAAGAATATTGCCGAAATTTGGACGATGAAGAGATCATCTATTTTGAGCGTCGGGACAATCAGTACAGGAATCAAGACGTCGAGAGAACGCGTGTCATGCAGCCATCGGTCTTGATGAAGGCCGTTGCTGCCGGCCTGTTGTTCCAGCCGCAACGAGCCGCCAGAGACTATCGAGGCATATTGTCGGAGTACGATAAATCCATCTTCTTGGATGACCACGATGTGCGAGTGTATCACGCTGTAGCGTATATGTACTATAGACTCGAGTTTCTATGGCGAAATCAGAAGTTGCCCAACAGCTACAAGACGTTCAGATATTACATCCTGTCGGGCATCGGGATGAGTGTTACGGACTCAACCGATGTGTTTGGAATGAAGAAGAACAAGATCGTCGGAGTAGCGGAAGAAATGATCCGAGTTTGCCGCGATGAAGATGACATGAAAGCGTTGATCAATCGCATCGTCGCGATCATGGAGCAACGTCTCACCGAAACTGGCGTCACCACTCAGGAGCGTATCCGAGATGCGATACGATCTGAAACGTTTGCCGCCACATTCAAGGAACGGCTGGCGGCCGAGTTTGCTTCGGAATAGCCGCAGTGCCGTTTGATGCGATGTGTGACCCGCTTAGCTGACCACGGCCACAGCGCGATCCAGACTGGTGCGAGAACATAGGGTTGCAGCCATGTCCACCCAACTCTCCACCGTCGACTACCTCCTCGAACAGCTCGCCTCGGCCGGCTCCGTTTCCGCGCGTAAGATGTTCGGCGAGTACGGGCTCTACTACGACGGTAAGATCGTTGCGCTCGTCTGTGACGACCAGTTCTTTTTGAAGCCGACGTCGGAGGGGCGGGCGTTTCTCGGCGAGGCGGTGGATGAGCAGCCGGCTTACAGCGGCGCCAGGCCGAGCTTTCGGATTGACGGCGAGCGCTGGGACGATGCGGAGTGGATGGCCGAGCTGGTGCGGGTGACCACTGTGGCGCTGCCGATGCCGAAGCCCAAGGTGAAGAAGAAGGGCTGATCGCTGTAGGGCAGCTGCGGCTGGTGCTCAGGCGGTCGACCCTGGCTCGATCGGCACCCTCCCCTTGACGGGGAGGGATGGGGAGGGGTGTGCGGTACGCTGGTGGCCGGCGGTCAGGCACTGAGCCCGCCTCGCCCCCCACCCAAGCTGCGCTAGGTCGCGTTGCTCCCAAGCTGCGCTACCCTCCCCGCGAGGGGGAGGGTGTCCTGACTGATAGCCCGGTGCGCGCTAATGCGCCCCGTCCCAATCCCTCGCCGCGTGCGCGTCCACCTTGATCGGCACGGTCAGCCGCACTGCCGGCTCCGACGCGTTTTCCATTGTCTTGACGATCACCGGGATCACGCCGTCTTCCTTGCCTTCGTCCACCTCGAAGATCAGTTCGTCGTGCACCTGCAGCAGCATCTGCGCATCTGAGCCGGCGGCTTTCAGCGCTGGTTCCATGCGGATCATGGCGCGGCGGATGATGTCGGCGGCAGAACCCTGGATCGGGGCGTTGATCGAGGCGCGTTCGACGAAGCTGCGCTCGGCCGGGTGTGAGCTGTTGGCGTTGGGGAAGTTCACCTTGCGCCCGAAAATCGTCTCAACATAGCCGTCGGCCTTCACCTTGCGGCGCTGCTCGGCCATGTAATCCTGGATGCCGGGGAAGCGGGCGAAGTAGGTCTTGATGTACTCCCCGGCTTCCGAGCGCTCGATGCCGAGCTGGTTGGCGAGGCCGAAAGCCGAGATGCCGTAGATGATGCCGAAATTGATCGCCTTGGCGCGGCGCCGCACTTCCGAGGGCATGCCCTCGACCGGCACGCCGAACATCTCCGACGCCGTCATGGCGTGAATGTCGAGCCCCTCCTCGAACGCATCCTTCAGCGCCTGGATATCGGCGATGTGGGCAAGGACGCGGAGCTCGATCTGCGAATAGTCGGCACTGATCAAGGTCTTGCCCGCCGGCGCGACGAAGGCGGTGCGGATCTTCCGGCCATCTTCGGTGCGCACCGGGATGTTTTGGAGGTTCGGATCGTTCGAGCTCAGCCGCCCGGTCAGCACCGAATGCTGCGAATAGGTGGTGTGGACCCGGCCCGTACGCTGGTTGATGTAGCTCGGCAGCGCATCGGTATAGGTGCCCATCAGCTTGGTCAGCTGGCGCCAGTCGACGATGGTGCGGGCGAGCGGGATGCCCTGCGTCGCGAGGTCTTCGAGCACGTCGGCGCCGGTCGACCAGGCGCCGGTCTTGGTCTTGGTGCCACCAGGCAAGCCCATCCGGTCGAACAGGATCTCGCCCAGTTGTTTGGGCGAACCCAGGTTGAAGTTGGAGCCGGCGAGCTCATAGGCCTCGGCCTCGAGGGCAGCGGCCCTTTGCGCGAAATCACCGGAGAGGCGCGAGAGGATCTGCCGGTCGACGGTGATGCCGCGGCCTTCCATGCGCGCCAGCACCGGCGCCAGCGGCCGCTCGATGGTCTCGTAGAGCGTGGTCATGTTCTCGGCCACCAGCCGCGGCTTCAGCACCTTCCACAACCGGAAGGTCAGGTCGGCATCCTCGGCGGCATACTTTGCTGCGTCGGCGATCGGCACCTGCGCAAAAGTCTTCTGCGTCTTGCCGCTGCCGAGCAGCTCCTTGATCGACATGCCGGCGAGACCCAGCCAGTGATCGGAAAGCTCGCCCATGGTGTTGAACTGCGGGCCATCGAGCGAATAGCTGAGCAGCAGATTGTCGTCGAACGAGCGCACCTCGATGCCGTAGCGGGCGAGGATGCCGAGATCGTATTTGACGTTGTGGAAGATTTTGAGGATCGAGCGATCGGCGAACAGCGGCTTGATCTGCTCGAGCGCCGCCCGGAGGTCCATCTGCCCCTCGGCCATGCCGCCGCCCAGCAGGTCGCCGTGCCCCTCGGTGTGGCCGAGCGGCAGGTAGGCGCCATTGCCCGGCGCGGTCGAGAACGAGATGCCGACGAGATCGGCGGTCTGGTTGTCGAGCCCGGTGGTTTCGGTGTCGGTGGCAACGATCCCCTCGGCATAGGCCGCATCGATCCAGCGTTGCAGGTGCGCCGCGTCGCGGATGATCTCGTATTTCGAATGATCGAGCGGGATCGCCTTGATCTTTTCGTGCTCGAGCTTGGCATGCAGCACCGGGGCGGAATCCGCCCGGCCCTCGGCCGATTGCCGCGCCGCGCGCGCCTCGGCCCGGGCATTGTTGTCAAAGCCCACCGGCTCGGCGGGCTTGGCCGCCAGTTCCGGATCGGCCGGCCACGCCTCGGGGTCGGCATCGAGCAGGGTACCCAGGCGCTTCGAGATGGCGAAGAATTCCATCGCCTTAAGGAACGGGAACAGCTTTGCCGGCTCCACCGGCTGGCGCACCAGGTCCTCGAGCGGCAGCTCCACCGGCGTCTCGCGGTTGAGCGTCACCAGGCGCTTCGAAATGCGGGCCAGCTCGGCATTGGTCTCCAAGGCCTCGCGACGCTTCGGCTGCTTGATCTCGGCGGTGCGGCTCAAGAGCGTCTCGATATCGCCAAAGGTGTTGATCAGCTCGGCGGCAGTTTTCACCCCGATGCCGGGAACGCCCGGCACATTGTCGACCGCGTCACCGCAGAGCGCCTGCACCTCGATCACCTTATCCGGCCCGACGCCGAACTTGGCGAACACCTCGTCCGAGCCGATCCAGCGCAGCGGCGGCTGGCCGGGGCGCGGAATGGTGTCGAGCAGCCGCACCGAGCCATCCGGCTCCACCAGCTGCATCAGGTCCTTGTCGGACGAAACGATCGTCACCTTGCCGCCGACATCCTTGGCGAGCGCGGTGTAGGTGGCGATGATGTCGTCGGCCTCATAGCCTTCCATCTCGATCGACGGCAGCCCGTAAGCCCGGGTCGCGGCGCGCGTCAGCGGGAACTGCGGCACCAGCTCTTCCGGCGCCGGCGGCCGGTGCTGCTTGTATTCGGCGTAGATCTCGTCGCGAAAGGTCTTCGACGAATAGTCGAAGATCACCGCCATATGGGTCGGCGCGTCGTCGCCCGAGAGATCCTCGCTGAGCTTCCAGATCATGTTGCAGAACCCGATCACGCTGCCCACCGGCAGCTTGTCGCTCTTGCGGGTAAGCTGCGGCAGGGCATGGAAGGCCCGAAAGATGAAGCCTGAGCCGTCGACGAGAACGAGATGCATGAAACGATTCCGGATGGTCGGGGCCGGACCTTAGCCGAGAAGCCGCTGGGGATGAACCCTGACGAAGGCTGACACGGAGCAGTCCGGCGCCGCTGCAGCTGCTCCCGATTGTAATCGCCCTGACGCGCACCATGTCTAGGCTACCGGTCGGGCCGGGAGGGGGAGATAACGATGCGGGCAGCTGTCTATCGGTCGTTCGGCGGGCCGGACGTGGTGCGGGTTGAGGAGTTGCCCAAACCGGCGCCGCAGGCCGACGAGGTGCTGGTGCGCGTCCATGCCTCGACGGTGAGTGTCGGCGACTACCGCATGCGGACCCGCGACCTGCCCAAGGGGCTCGAATTCTTCGGCCCGCTGACCATCGGCATCTTTGCACCGCGCAAGAAAATCCTCGGCATGGATTTCGCCGGCGTGATCGAGGCGGTGGGCGCCGGCGTGACGCGCTTCAAGCCGGGCGACGCGGTGGTGGGCCTCACCGGCATGAAGTTCGGCGGCCATGCGGAATATGTCACGCTCAAGCAAACCGAGGCGATGGTGCTCAAGCCCGAGGGCTGGAGCTTCGAGGATGCCGTGGCGCTGGTGTTCGGCGGCCACACTGTCGCCGAGTGCATCCGGCAATGCCCGATCAGGCCCGGCGACGAGGTGCTGGTCAACGGCGCTTCCGGCGCCGTCGGCACCTCGGCCGTGCAGGTGGCGAAACACTTCGGCGCCGTGGTCACGGCGGTGACCAGCGCCGGCAATGCCGAGCTGGTGCGCTCGCTCGGCGCCGACTACGTGATCGACTACAAGGCCGAGGATTTCACGAAGAACGGCAAGCAGTACGACGTGATCTTCGAGTGCGTCGGTAATGCGCCGTTCGAGCGGGCCGAGCCCGCGCTGAAACCCGGCGGGACGCTGCTGCTGGTGATCGTTGACCTGAAGGGCATGCTCGGCGCCGGCAAAAACAGCCGGCGCAGCGGCAAGCGGGTGATCCCGATCAGCTTCAAGCCCAGGCCGGAGGATGTCGCCTTCGAGATCGAGCTCGCCAAGGCCGGCGCATTGCGGCCAGTCATCGACCGGATTCATCAGCTCGATCAGGTGGTTGAGGCGCATCGTCACGTCGATACCGGACGCAAGCGCGGCAGTGTCGTGCTGCAGCTGGCAGGATAGATGCTTCGCCCCGCAGATCGTGGCAATCCAGAGTCCGTCAAGCCATTGCCCGATTTGCGTCGCTTTCGGGACAGACTTTCCACAAGCTTGTTAATCATTGTAAGGGCCATGAACGGGGCATTCGACGAGCTTTCGCGTCACTCGGCGCGTCGGCGAAGGGCGACAACTCAGCAACTTCTGGTCCGTGTCGGTGCGCCGGCAATGGCAGTGCTTGGCATTGGCGCGATCGGCGCAGTGCTGCTCGGCTTGCAGTGCGGTGGATTGGACCAGTGCTTTGCCCGCAAGGCGCCCGTGGCCGCCACCAGCGTGGCACCCGTGCCCGTCGCGGCCGAGGCCTCGCTCGGCCCGGCCCCTGTCGCACCCGTTGCGACGGCTCCCGCGGCCCCTGTCGCATCGACCGTGGCGATGACCACTGCGCCGGAGGTGCCGGAGGGCGTCAAGCGGGCGCAGCGGGTCGACGCGATGATCGGCGATACCTTCGTGGCGCTCGCTTCCGATGACGAGGGCTGGCTCGCCGGCGCCGCCGCCAACGCTGCCGCCGACCCCGAGACTTATGCCGAGGGCGATGGCGCCGGCCCGCCAGTGCAGGACGAGACCGCTGTCGAGGCGGTGGACGCCGTTGCCGGCGATACCACGAAGCCGCTGGAGCGCCCGACGCCGCTCGATGTGGCGGCCTTCGCCGAAGCGCCCACCGAGACCGCCGCGACCGTCAAGGCCGAGGCTGAGCGGAAGCTCGCTGAAGTGGCGAAGTCTGAGCCCGAGCCGATTGCCGAACCCGAGCCGGAACCGGCAAAGGAACAGCCTGCCGCCGAGCCGGAAGCCAAGCCAGAACCCGCACCCGCCAAACAGGAAGCGGCCGCCTCCGGCGATTCCCGCACCGTTGCCGGCTCCGGCGTCAATGTCCGCTCCGGCCCGGGCAAGTCGAACGGCCGGGTGTTCGGCCTCGCCGGCGGCGAGAAGGTGACGGTGAGCGAAAACCGGCGCGGCTGGCTGAAGATCACCGACGACCAGGGCCGCACCGGCTGGGTCTATAAGGATTACCTGAACTAGCAGCCAGAGGGCACGCGGCGCCGCGCCGTCGTCGGCAGCGAGTGCCTTCTCCCCCTGTGGGAGAAGGTGGCCGAAGGCCGGATGAGGGGTTCTCTCCGCGTACACCGTCGCTCGTCGCTTACGCTCCGAGCGCGCTACACTTCGTTGCGCGGACCCCTCATCCGGCGCTGCGCGCCACCTTCTCCCACAAGGGGAGAAGGCAAACCGGTGCCCGCGCCGGCCGGGGTTGCCCGCCGCTTCCGCCCGTGATTAATTCCGCGTCCTTCACAGCCCTCCCATGGAGATCGCAATGCCCCGAGTCATGTTCATCGAGAAAGGAGCCCTTCCCCAACTTGAGAACGTGACGCGCAATGCGAACACTGAACCTTGGGATTCTGGCGCATGTCGACGCCGGTAAAACCTCTCTGACGGAACGGCTGCTCTACGCAGCCGGTGTCATCGACCGCCTCGGGAGCGTCGATGGCGGCAATACCCAGACCGATACAATGGCGCTGGAGCGCCAGCGCGGCATCACCATCAAGGCTGCCGTGGTGTCGTTCGTTGCCCATGATACGACGATCAACCTGATCGATACCCCCGGCCACCCCGATTTCATCGCCGAGGTCGAGCGGGTGCTGAACGTGCTCGATGGCGCGGTGCTGGTGGTCTCGGCGGTCGAAGGCGTACAGGGCCAGACCCGCGTGCTGATGCGGGCGCTGCAGCGGCTCAGGATCCCCACGCTGATCTTCATCAACAAGCTCGATCGCGCCGGCGCCGACCCGGACCGGGTGCTGGCGACCATCCGCCGTCGGCTGACCCCGGATATCGTGCCGATGGGCATGGGGCAGGGGCTCGGCACGGCCGCCGCGGCATTCGCCCCCTTCGGTCCCGACGACAAAACCTTCCGCGACACCCTCGCCGAATGTCTCGCCGAGCACGACGAGGCGGTGCTGGCCGCCTATGTCGACAACCGCCACCTGCCTTACCACCGGCTACGCGGAGCGCTGGCGCAGCAGAGCCGTGCCGGCCGGCTGCATCCGGTGTTCATGGGCTCGGCCATATCGGGGGCCGGGGTGGAGACGCTGCTGTCAGGCATCGCCGAGCTGCTGCCCGCCCCGTCTGCCGAGCTGGAGGCGCCGCCCTCCGGCAGGGTGTTCAAGGTCGATCGCGGTCCGGCCGGCGAAAAGCTCGCCTATGTCAGGATGTTCGCCGGCGCCCTCCATAACCGCGAGCGCCTGCAGCTGCGCGGCGAAGACGCCAAGATCACCGGCGTCGAGGTGTTCGAGCGCGGCGCCGTCGTGCGGCGCGATCGGGTGGTGGCCGGCGAAATCGCCCGGCTGCGTGGCCTCGATGTGCGGATCGGCGACAGCATCGGCATCTCGCCGCGCCCGGCAGCGCAGCACTTCGCGCCGCCGACGCTCGAAACGCTGGTCGTGCCGGTCGCGGCAGCCGATCGCCGTGCCCTGTGGACGGTGCTGGGGCAATTGGCCGAGCAGGATCCGCTGATTAACCTCCGCAAGGACGATACACGGCAGGAGATATTCGTCTCGCTTTACGGCGAGGTGCAGAAGGAGGTGATCGAGGCGACGCTCCTCACCGATTACGGCCTCGCGGTAGCGTTCCGCGAAACCACCATGATCTGCGTCGAGCGCCCGCTCGGCACCGGCACGGCGATCGAGCAGATCTTCAAGCCGCCCAACCCGTTCCTCGCCACGGTCGGCATTCGCGTCGCGCCCGGCCCGGTCGGCTCGGGCCTCGATATCAGGCTCGAGGCGATGTTCGGCGCCATGCCGGTGGCATTCTATGAAGCCATAGAAGCGGCGATTGGCGAGACGCTGCGGCAGGGGCTGATGGGCTGGCAGGTGACCGACGCGATTGTCAGCGTCACCGATGCTGGCCACAAGGCGCCGATGAGCGCCGCCGGCGATTTCCGCAACCTGACGCCGCTGGTGCTGATGGAGGCGCTGCGGCTGGCCGGTACCGCGGTGTGTGAGCCGATCCACAACTTCCTCATCGATGTCCCAGCCGAGGCGCTGGCGGCCGCGCTCTCGGTGCTGGCGCGGCTCGATGCCTTGCCGGGCCAGCCGGTGCTGGAGGGCGTGAGCTATGTGGTTGAAGGCGAGATCGCCGCCGCCCGGGTGCACGAGCTGCAGCAGCTGCTGCCCGGGCTGACCCATGGCGAGGGCGCCCTCGAAACCAGCTTTGCCGGTTACCGCGCCGTGGCCGGGCCAGTGCCCACCCGGCGGCGCTCCGACAACAATCCGCTGAACCGCAAGGAGTACCTGCTGCATGTGCTGCGGCGCGTCCCGACCAGTGTCGGCGAAACCTAGCGGGGATCGGCAGGCCGGCGGCATTTGAGGAAAATGCCGCCGGAACCTTTTGGCCGGATGCGACTTGAGCTGCGGCGCTTTCCGAGGCGCCAGTCGACCTAACCTCCGACCGGGCCGGGAGGCGATATGGAGCTGACCCATGGCGCGGTCCGTTCACTCTCTCCTCTGGTTCGCCGGCACGCTCATCGCCGCTGGTTTCATCATCACCGCCGGAGCCGTATTCACCGTCGAACGGCTGGCCGAGGCGGTCGCCGCGGCGCCGGTGAAGTCGGACGTGCGGCCCAGCTATGTGGCCTCCCTGCCCAGGGCCGCTGCCACCGACCTCGATATCGCGAAGTTCGTTGCCGTGACGCCGGTCACCGCGGCGGCCGCAACGGCCACGGCGCCTGAACCGCCAACCCTGACCCACGAAGTGGTGGTGAAGTCACTCTGGGTGCGCGCCGGGCCCAACAAGCGCAGCGCCAGGGTCGTCGCCCTCGAGCGAGGCGCCCGGCTGTCGGTTTCCCGGATCGAGGGCAACTGGACCCTGGTCAGTGGCCCCAATGGCGGACGCGGCTGGGTCTACTCCGATTACATCCGGCCGGCGGGCACCAGTTACTAGCCCAGCAGTTCGGTCACCTGCTCGTCGCCGAGCTGGCCGAAGTGCCGGTAGTGGAGGCTCACCGCGAGGAATGGCTCGGGCGTCTTGAGGCAGACCAGCATATCCGCCTCCTGCGCCAGCTGCTCGATCACATCGGGCGGCGCCACCGGCACCGCGAGGATGATCCGGGCCGCGCCGTCAAAGCGCAGCGCCCGGATGGCGGCGCGAGCAGTGTTGCCGGTGGCGACGCCGTCATCCACCACCACGCAGGTGCGTCCGGCCACCGGGATCGGCGGCCGTCCGTCGCGCCACAGCAGCCGTCGGCGCTCGATTTCGGCAAGTTGCCGCTCCTGCTGGGCCTCGAGGTAGCCTTGCGATGCCCCGGCCAGACCCAGCACGGCCTGGCTCACCACCAGCTGCGGATGCGCTCCTTCGGCCACGGCGCCGATGCCATATTCCTCGTGCCCCGGTGCGCCGATCTTGCGCACCAGCAGCAGGTCGAACTCGGCGCCAAGCGCCGTCGCTACCTCACGCGCCACCGGCACACCGCCGCGCGGCAATGCCAGGATCAGCGGGTTGTCGAGGTGAAGCGCCTGAAGCTCGGTGGCCAACGCCCGGCCGGCCTCGTGTCGATCGGTGAAACTGGGCTCGATGCCATGCTGCGTGAACATGCCCGTGCATCCGGATGGACGACTGCGATTGGAATAAACGCTCGCTGGGGCGAGGTGGTTTCACCAATGCCCGCCTGAAATGTGCAGCCATGTTCTCGATTTGCGGACTCACGCGATGTCATCCCAGCAAAAGCTGGGACCCTCGGCGAGGGCTCTGCCCTCGTCCGGTGCCGCCCGCACCAGCTGATGGATGGGTCCCAGCCTTCGCTGGGATGACAGCCGGTGGGTGGGAGAGTGCTACTGGCGATCCCGTCCGGCGCCGCGACCGCGTTCGACCTGGTTAGCCCGTACCCGATGCACAAAAGAAAAGGGCCGGTCTCCCGGCCCTCTATTGTTGTATCGAGACCTGGTCTTACTCGACCTGGCCGATATTGGCGGGGCTTTCGCCCGGCGACAGCAGGTATTTCCAGATCGCCGCGCCGATGGCGGCGCCGATCAGCGGCGCCACGATGAACAGCCAGACCTGGCCGAGCGCGCCGTTCTGCGCAAAGATCGCCGCGGCGATCGAGCGGGCCGGGTTGACCGAGGTGTTCGACACCGGGATCGAGATCAGGTGGATCAGCGTCAGGCTGAGCCCGATGGCGATCGGGGCGAAACCGGCCGGCACCGCCTTGGCAGTGGAGCCGAGAATGACGATCAGGAAGAACGCCGTCAGCACCACTTCCGCAACCAGCACCGCGGTGAGCCCATAGCCGCCTGGCGACAGCGTGTCGTAGCCGTTCGAGGCGAAGCCGCCCGGCGTATAGCCGGCGACGCCCGAGGCGATGATGAACAGTACAGCCGCGCCGGCAACGCCGCCGATCAGCTGCGCCACCCAGTATGGCACCAGATCCTTGTAGGCAAAGCGGCCGGCGATCGCGAGGCCGAGCGACACCGCCGGGTTGAAATGCCCGCCCGAAATGCCGCCCACCGCATAGGCCATGGTAAGCACCGTCAGGCCGAATGCCAGCGACACGCCGACAAAGCCGATGCCGACATCAGGCACCCCTGCCGCAAGAATGGCGCTGCCGCATCCGCCGAATACAAGCCAGAATGTGCCGAATGCTTCGGCCGATAGTCTTCTGAACATAACCAAACCCTCTCAGGAGTCGTTCCCACGCCTCACTGTTAGGCGCTGTTGTAGCGCCGGTGAATCGCCGCACCCGGGTTTTGCACCACTGTTGTGCTGGGTGAGGACGAAAAACGTAGCCTGTGCAGGCGTCTGCGTGTCGCGCCGGGTGCTGCCGGGTTAAGCTTAGGCCCCGAAAACGTTTACGTGGACTTTAGCTGCGCTACAAATGCGGACGCCAGAATTCAGCTTTTCCGAAGCTCGGCAGTGGATTTTCCTATTTAGCTCAAAATAGAACAAATCGATGACTATCGTTATCACCGTAGATGGTGCGCAAATTACACTGCCGAATTAGGTAACGACCCGGTTACTGTGCATTGTCAGGCTTCTGTCAGTCGTGCTCTAATACTTATGTGGACGCGATTCGAGGGTACGGGGATGAGCCCCGTTACCTACTGGTGCCGGTACAGATCGGCAACAGCTTTGGCCTGCAACCTCAGGTGGCAAAGTGGACAGACTTGCGGACTCGATACCCTATCGGCCCTATCTCAATAGAGATCGGCTGATCTATCTAACGCACCCGGAAGCACGGATATCCAAGGCACTGTGCGACGAGTTCATCGCGCAGGGCTTCCAGGTTTCCATGGTGCCGGACGTGATGGCTCTGACGAGGCTCATGGCGCTCAGGCGTCCTGATCTGGTGCTGATGCCGCTGTGCGGCGAGGAACGCGACATGGCGGACGCGCTCGAGGCGCTGAACGCCATCCGCGGCCAGCACCTGGGCATTCATACCTTCCTTCTGGCGCCTCCCGACGTACGTGCTGAAATGGTGGTGGCCGCCATGAAGCACGGCGCCAGCTCAGTGTTTTCCCCGCCCTATGCGCCGGTTGAACTGGCTGTCGCTGCGCAGGAAATCTTCCGTGGCGACATCCATGTCGAACAGGGCAAGGATGGCCCATCCACCGTGACGGTGAAGGGCTTCGGCACGCTCACCTATCGCGAGCGGCAGATCCTGCAATATGTCGTCGATGGCCGCACCAACAAGGAGATCGCCGTCGATCTCGGCCTCTCCTACCGCACGGTCGAGGTGCATCGCCGGCACATCATGGAAAAGATCGGCGCGCGCAACACCGCCGAACTGGTTCGGCTCGCCATCGAGAGCTGAGTGCTTTCAGGGAAAGTTGTAAGACTTTTCGAAAGTGCGGCCAGACGGGAACTGGGCATCGTCTCGACGAAACTGAAGATGCCCCGAGACAAAATGCTCCCCGCAGGACGCGAGGAGCGCCAGCAGCGCCGCCCCCGCGCTGCCCGGCTCCACCGGGTTGTTGCCTGCCTCGAAGCAGCACCTTTCGTTCGCGATGGCTCCCGAACGGACGTGAGGCTTTTGCAGCAATGACGCCGGTGGTTCCGTTTTCCGGTGCCTGAGCCAATGTGCCCTCAAGGACCCCCTCTCTTGCAAAAGGGCGCATCCGGGCGGCTAAGCGTCCAGGTCAGGAAACCGCGGCAGGCATAGCCGGCGATCCGTCGCTGATCGGCGCTGCCGCCGTCGAGCAGCGTGATGATCGGGGATAGACTATGCCAGTTCGGCGTCAGCCTGCCAGCAGATCTGTGGAAGTCGCCTTAGGGGCTTAGGGCGCAACGCACCTCAGCGGAGGCCAGCTTCTTCGAGCAGGCCGAGGCGCTTGGCGTCGTAATAATAGCCGCGGGCGTAGTAGCGCACCGCGCCATCCGAATTGTAGCCGGCGGTGATATAGGCGCCGCGCAGGTACTTCACCGCGTATTTGAGGTTGGTCTCGGCATCGAGCAGCCCGGAGGCGCCGCCGCCATAACCCATCGAGCGCGCCGTGTCGTGCCGGATCTGCATCAGCCCGTAATATGGCCCGTTGCGCGCCCCCGGGTTGAAGCCGCTTTCGCGCTGCACCACGCGGCGCACCAGCGACTCCGGCACATCGTAGACGCTGGCATATTTGGCGATCAGCCCGTCCACCCCGGAGGACGAGGTGCGGGCCGGCGCTTCGGCAAAGGCCAGCGGCACGAAGGCCTCGCCTTCGCTCTCGGGCCGCGTCTCGGGCACTGGTGCAATCGCCGCGATTGCCGCCGGCGAGGCCGGCTTGAACCCCGGCAACCCCGCCATCGAGCAGCCCGCGACCAGCCCGGCGAGGACAGGCACAGCGAGCGTGAGGCGCACAACGCGCGAGAGAACAGGGGCCCTGAACATAAAGTCTCTATTAACAGAAGCTTTTGCGCGGGGGAACCCGGGTGAATTGCGGGGGATTTGAGCCGATATGCGGTGCTTTCGCGCAGGAGCCGGTGCGAGCTGCCCCCCACCCCTGTCCCCTCCCCTTCAAACAGGGGGAGGGAGACGTCAGCCTCGATATTTGTGTGAGGGGACAGGGGTGGGGGGTCAGCCCGCGCCGGCCATCCCGTCGTCGGCAGCCTTTCGCTGCCCTAGGCGATCACCGACTCCTTGAGCGGCGCCGGCCGTTCCACTGGCGTGGTGATCTCCACCGCCCGGCGCTCGCGGCTCGCCGTCTCGAACGCTTCCATCACCTCGAGCACGTGCAGCGCCAGGTCGCCCGAAGCGCGGTGCGGCCGGCCTTCGAGGATGGCGTGCGCCATGTCGGCGACGCCGAGCGAGCGGTAGTTCGCATCGGCATAGGGCAGGGCGTAGGGCACCACCGTCCAGTCCTTCTCGCCCGCCGCCCGCGTCTTCACCTCGCCGCCGAACATGTTGGGGTCGGGCACCAGCACGCTCTGCTTGCTTCCGTAGAGTTCGAACGGCAGGTGCGCGTGGCCCGGCACGTCGAAGCTCAGCGTCACCTGGATGATGGCGCCCGAGTGGAACTCCAGCAGCCCCGCCACATGCGTCGACACCTTCACCGGCATCAGCTGGCCCTTCTTGGGCTCCGAATAGATCGGCCGCTCTTTCTGCGGCGTCGCGCTCATCGCCTGCACGCTCTTCACCGGGCCAAGCAGGTTGATGAGGTCGGTGATGTAATACGGCCCCATATCGAGCACCGGCCCGCCGCCGACGTCGTAATAGAACGCCGGATCGGGGTGCCAGCGCTCATGTCCCGGGCAGGCGAAGAACGCCGTGCCGCCGACAATCTCGCCCACCGCGCCGCTATCGAGCAGGGCTCGTGCCTCCTGGTGTGCGCCGCCGAGGAAGGTGTCGGGCGCCGAGCCGACCCTGAGCCCCGCCTGCTTCGCCGCCGCGGCCAGGGTCTTGCCCTCGGCATAGGTGATGCCGAACGGCTTTTCGCCATAGACGTGCTTGCCCGCCGCGATGGCGCGGAGGCCGACCTCGACATGCGCCCGGGGGATGGTGAGGTTGACGATGATCTCGACCCTCGGGTCAGCCAGGAGCGCCTCGACCGAGACCGCGGTAAGCCCGAACTCGGCGGCCTTCTTTTCGGCCACCTCCGGCTTCATGTCGGCGATGGCGATCACCTCCAATACCGGGAAATCCCGCATCGCCTTGAGGTACTGGCTCGAGATATTGCCGCACCCGATAATCCCCACGCCAACGCGACGCTTGCCGTCCATAGTCTTGTGTCTCCGTCCCTGTCGGTAAACCGGCCGATCCGCCCGGTCGGGCGCGCCGCTCCAATCTTCAAGGCAGCATCGCCGCAATTGGCGTCGATTGCCAGAGGCAAATGAGGTACGTAACGCAAGGTTTCTCACCGTCGCCCGATCCTGCTATGAGCGGCGCAATGCTCAATCCCGTCCCCACCAGTTTCGACTATCGCCCGCCGACCGAACCGTGGCTCACCGTGGTGCATGCCGACGACGATATCGTCGTGCTCGACAAGCCCTCGGGCCTGCTCTCGGTCGCCGGCAAGGACCCGGCTTTGGCCGATTGCCTCGAGGCGCGGGTCAAAGGGCGCTGGCCCAGCGCCGCCATGGCGCACCGGCTCGATAAGGATACGTCCGGCGTCCTGGTGATGTGTCTCAACAAGCGGGCGCTCGGCCATGTCGGCCAGGAATTCGAGCAGCGCCGCGCCAAAAAGTCATACGTGGCAAGGGTCTGGGGCGATATTGAAGCCGACGAGGGTCGCGTCGACCTGCCGCTCGCCACCGATTGGGAAAACAAGCCGCGCCAGCGCGTCGACTATGAGCGGGGAAGGCCGAGCGTCACCGACTGGAAGGTCGAGGCGCGCGAGGGCGGCATCACCCGGGTGCGGCTCTACCCGCTCACCGGCCGCACCCACCAGCTGCGCGTCCACATGCTCGAGCTCGGCCACCCGATCCTCGGCGATCCGTTCTATTCGACCGGCGAGGCCTTCGCCGCGGCCGATCGGCTGCAGCTCCACGCCGAGGAACTGGGCTTCAATCACCCCGCTGGACACTGGGTGAATTTCCGCGTTCCGGCGCCGTTCTGAGCCGCCGCAGCCGGCCGGCCTGTCACGAAATCGTCATTGGAGTGCCGGATTGAGGCCTGAAACGGGCCATTTCCGCCTTTTAGCGTCGCCAGCGTCTCAACCCGAGCTCGGAGAGAACGATGAGCGAGATCAAGGACCGGCAGGACGCCGCTTCCGATATCGACCCGATCGTCGCCGCCCTGGCAGACGATACCCAAGCCGCCGCGGCGGTGGAGGGCTTTGAAGCAGCCGAACCGGTCGATGCCGAGGCCATGCCGGTCGCCGGCGTGGAAGCGCCCCTTGGGCCGGAAGCCGACACTGTGGAGCTCTCCGATAGCGCCGGCAGCGACGCGGACGAGCCGTCGGCTGCCGCCGATCTCGACGATGTCGTCGAAGGCGAACCCATCCCCCAGTCTGGCGAGACCGTCTACGCTGCGACGGCGACCGATGAATTGGTGGCCGATGCCGCCGTCGATCTCGGCGACGAGGCTCCGGCCGAAGCGGCCGGCTCCGCCGATATCGCCGATGCCATTGAAGCCGCTCTGCTGGACGCGGCGCCCGCGCCGCTTGCTGCCAGCGCCTTTGAGCACATGCCGGCCGCCTATGCCGACACCATCGTCGAGCTCGATGTCGAGGCTGACAGCGATGACGACGCGCCGCTGCTCGATGTCGATCTCGAAGACGGCATCGCCTCGGTGTTCGCGGCGCTCCACGCCGCGCAGCAGGACAGCGCTCCGGTCGAGCCGCTTGGCGATCTCGAAGCCGCCGACGGCGTCACCTTCCGGCTGCTCGGCGAACTCGATCGCCTCTGGCACCGCGCCGCCTGAGCTTTCCACCGGTCGGTTCTCCCGGGAGCCGACCGTCTTGCACTCGTCGCACCAATCGCCTATTGCCTAGTCCCGCTGCACCCGTAGCTCAGCTGGATAGAGCGCTGCCCTCCGAAGGCAGAGGTCATGAGTTCGAATCTCGTCGGGTGCGCCAATCCTTTCCATGGCTTAGCTGGCCGGTGATTCGCTGGCGCACTGTTTCCGCACAGAAGCGTAACGGCCGTCTGGCACCCACCTGAAGATGGGGCTGCGCCCAACAAACACCCCGCCGCCGCTCGGCGCGCCGTGGTCGGCGAGTTAGCTGCTCCTCGGATCTCAGCGATAATCGATGCACGGGCCCGCAGTCGCACTGGTGCGAGGTACGATGGCAGCGCCACGGCGACGCTTGCTGGTGCCTTCGGTGCGTCGAGGATAGCCGGCTTTCGTTTTTGTCGCTCTCGCATGTCACAGAACTTTCCAGCAAAGCTGGCGAGGCCGTGCCTTGCCGGAATGGCAGCGGATGCATATCCAGAGCGACACTTAGATCTTTGGCTATTCCGGTTGGTATGGTCTTAACAGCCTGGCGCATCCGAAGGAGACGATGGCGACGGCCCAAACATCTTCACGGCTTACGCGGGCAAGGCAACTATGATGATTAACGCCGATCGAACGACGCCTGAGAAGGGACGTATTCTGCTTACTGGGGGCACCGGCTTTGTCGGGCGCCATGTACTTCGCGCGCTATTGGCAGAGGGCGAAAGCGTTACCCTGGCAGTCCGCCGACCAGGGGGGGGCGCGGAAAACGTGAAGCACGCCGATCTGCGGGTCATTGTCAGCGGTGATCTCGAAACTGCCGATCTCGCTCAATTGTTCGAGGGAGTAGACCGCGTCGTGCACCTAGCGGGCTTGGCACATGTTTCGTCCCCCGAGAATGCCGATCTAGAGCGCGCTTTTTTCCTCGCTAACGAGCATGCCACGGGTCGGCTAACCTCAATGGCGCGTTCGTCCAGCGTACGTGCCTTTATCAACCTGAGTAGCCTCGCCGCTATTACCTCCAATACGACGAGCGAGATCGTCAGTGACAGCTCGGATGAACGACCAGTGACCGCGTATGGTCGCTCGAAACTCGCTGCAGAGGCTCACGTGGCGCGCCTTGCGGAGGAGCAGGGCGTCGTTGCCATATCGCTGAGACCTCCGCTTGTGATTGGTGCGGATGCTGGAGGTAACTGGTCGCTGCTCCAACGCTTGGCGGCCACCGGCTGGCCGTTGCCCGTGTCATCTCTGAGGGCGCGGAGGAGCTTTGTCGGCGTCGGTACGCTGTCCGAGGCTATCGTGCGCTTGTGCGCCGGCCCTTTTCCGCGCAAGGCATCAGGCGCATATTGTGTCGCTGATCCAGACGCGATGTGCCTGCCCGAGGTAGTAACCGCGCTGCGGGCGGGTATGGGACTAGCGGCAAGGCTGTACCCTATGCCGAAGGTGACGTTCGACCTGGTCGGAGCATTGACAGGCCGGCAAAGGCAGATTGCCAGCCTGACTGGCCCACTCAGAGTGGACGCCTCACGGTTCCTTTCAACTTTCGATTTCAAGCCTAGCGCGCCACTCGCCGACGCGATCTCGTTGGCAGGCCGAGACTACATGACAGCGCGCGGGCCAAAGCGCGCGTCATAGACGCGTAGGTCCGCATGTCGAGCGTTTGCAGCGCGGCTTGAGAATGCTTGGGCCGGCGCGACCATGAGGATGTTCGGTGGACCAAGCGTTGTGGCCTTGACGGCACACACGCCGTCGTCGACGCGCCGCGACACATGAATTTGCTCGACTTGAAGCTGGCCGGCGGACAGCTTGAGGTGCAGCCCAACTGTAGCTAAAGGTGACGTCTGGCTAGAGGGCATATCAGCCCAACGAGTCAGGTCCCTGATGGCACGCGACACCTCGCTTGTCGCTGTGTGTACTTCAACAACTACTTTGGTTTTCATGAAGACATTTGCTTCGATACGTAAGTTTGTCTCGACGAATGTCGCGATGACCGCATTCTTTGTATGCTACGGCCTGACCGTCCTTCTGGGGAATCTTATCTATGCAACCCCATTTGGGGTGGGCCTTCTTACCGCCGCCGGATACCCGACATCATTTTTGCAGTTTCCTACTACGTTCACGTTCGGCTATTGGGCTCTTCTGCTGTTGCCACTGGTCGCGATGCCGGTCATCGTCGCTCTCTCGTCGCCAATACTTCTGCGACCAATTGGCGGGTTCTTCCGCCTGGTGCCCCGCTTTTCTATTTTGGACTTTGTGGTCATCAGTCTCGTCACCTACGGCGTGATCATATTCGCTTTTTACCGGTCAGAGGCTGTAGGGCTGTTTCTTGGCGGAGCGAGTGCGGCCGATGCCATCGAGGCCCGGTTCGCTATGCAGGCGAGGTTGCTTTTTCCCGAAAAGGTGGCGATCCACTCCATTATGCCATTCTTGGCCTACTATGCGTTTGTAGTTTTTTTGCGGGATCGGGGGAAATTCTGGGCAGTTGCTTCGGCTATGAGTTGTGTTGCAGCATTTGTCGTACTTGTTTTTCTTAACATGAAGTGGCCCGTGTTGCTGTTCTCGATCGGCATCGTCGCTTCATTGATGATGTTTTCGCAGCGCCGCTTCTTATTGATGAAACTGCTGGGCGGTAGCTTGGCAATGGTGGCGATATACCTCCTTGTGTCCGCCGTTGTCTTTAGGCTTGCGGCAGAGCCGGAGGCCCGACCTGCTGTCAGTGTTGAGCAGGGATCAACATCTGAGCTTGGTTTTGAATCTGCATCCGACGTGGCTGAGAAAGTCCAGCAAGTCGCCGGCAGCGCCCTTTGGAATACTCCGTTCCTGACCGCACACGCGATAAATCGCATGGCTATCAGTTACCCATACTACTATGAAATATTTACGGAGCGCGGTCCGGTCTGCGGAACATTGATCCAGCAGTACCTACCAGGCAAAAAGCCGTGCCATCCGAGCTACCTTGTCTATACCGCCATCTTTGGAGCCGATGGCTACGAGGATCGGGGCACGGCACCGGCTGCGCCGCATATCACCGCTTATGCGTTCGCGGGCTGGTTCGGCGCGGCGCTTGGGCTTGCAGGCATGGGTCTACTGCTTGCCCTTTTTACGGTGGGGCAACGTTCTTCCGGCCCAATGGCCGATACGTGGGCTGTGCTTGGCGTCGTCATGGGGTATCACCTGTCACAAGTCCCCGGCGACGAAGTCATATTATACACTACCGGATTGATCTGGCCGGTTCTATTGATCTTGGCATACTCAGGATTGCGGAAATTGAAAGGTCTATTTCAGAATGGCGTGACACAATGGAGGCGCTCGCGAAATTACCGGGACGGTAGCGTTCCGGAGTAATATCTGGATCGTGGGCAGCGGGAACCTGGAAGAGCGCTCCAATCACACAGGCGAAACAAAGGGGGCAGCAGCCTGGGCTCGCCCAGCCCGCCCTGAGGAAGCAGGCACTACAGCGCTCCGAACGTCCGTCTTCGTGGCTTTGTCGGTCCTGTATGGCACCCTTCGGTTGACCGGCTATCTGACCAACTGACCCTCTGAACACAGAATATCTGACGATGGGCTTCGTTGGTGGCTGAGGTTGTGGCTCGTGCTGCCGCCGGGCTACCTTCAGGACGCCCAATCGTGCCGTCTATGGAGTGCCCGTTGCACCTGAACGACCATCCAATCGTATTTCTGGGCGGGATATTCACTCCCGCTCAGACGGACCTCATCCAAGACCAATCGAAAGGCGTGGTGCAGAACGCGGCCGACGCATTGCAGAAGGGTTTGATCGGAGGAATCTCCGCGCATCGCCCCTCGGCCACGGTGGTCAATCTGCCATTCGTTGGGTCTTACCCTCAATTGTTCCGCAGGTGGCACTTTCCGGGCACCGACGAGACCATCGGGTCTGGCACACAAATCTGGGGAGAGAGCTTCGTCCTCATCAAAGGCGTGAAGACAATCTCTCGTCTGTTGTCAGCGACAAGGGGCCTTTTCCGCCATGGGCAGCCGAACATGGTCATCTTGATCTATTCCGCGCACCTCCCCTTCATGGTCGCCGCGCTGGCACGCAAGCTCTTTGGTAGAGGCGTCAAGATCGTCCAGGTCTTGCCCGATTTTCCCGAGTTCATGGGGGAGGGTGGCATGCTCTATGACATAGCAAAAGCGGTCGAGACGAGATTGTTCTACCGCCTGTCCCGACACATTGATGGGTTTGTGCTGCTGACACGCTTCATGGCGGATCGGCTAGGTATCGACGGCAGCCGCTATGTCGTCGTTGAAGGTATCGCCCAGGCGCCGGAGGCAGCACCACGCTCCGATGCCGGAGCCATCGCCGTGGAGCCGGGGACGCGGGCGTTTCTTTATACCGGAACGCTGGCCGCTAGGTACGGGGTGATGGATCTTGTCGATGCGTTTCGTCGCGTTGGCGATCCAAGTATTCGGTTGTGGGTCTGTGGAGAGGGCGACAGTCGTGATAGGATCGTGGCCGCAGCGCAGAATGATCCGAGAATTCGATACTTCGGCCAGGTGTCGAGGCACCAGGCGCGTCGTCTCCAAGAATTAGCTAGCGTTCTGGTCAACCCGAGAACGCCAGAGGGTGAGTTCACGAAGTACTCGTTCCCGTCGAAGACCCTGGAGTACATGGCCTCCGGGCGACCTGTTCTGATGCATCGGCTGTCGGGGATCCCCGAGGAGTATGAGCCTTATTACTTCAAGCCAGAATCCACCGACGTAGCTGGGCTGACCGACGCTATCCAAGCGTTGGTGTTACTGGATGACGCGGTTCTACGAGAAAGAGGTGCGGCAGCTCGGGACTTCGTTCTGAACGAAAAGAGCGCTATTTCGCAGTGCAAGAAAATAGTTGAATTCATCGATTCCCTGTGATGCGAAAATGACTGCTTACTTACGCCCTGATGGCCATGCGCATTCTTAGAGACGACCGGTCCCGTCGCCTCGTGGCGGCCATCGTCACTGGTGCCGGTGGGCGGGCGATGGCGCTTGTTGCTCCGCTCGTGGCAACGCCGCTAATGCTAACCTATTTCGGTGATGCGGACTTCGGTGTATGGGCGACCGCCGTATCGCTGACCAGCATGGCGGTCTTCTCGGATCTCGGCATAGGCAACAGTCTGCTTACCCGTATCGCGACAGCATCTGGTCAGGGCCGGCTAGAGGACATTCAAAGCTACATTGCCAGCGCCTATGTCGCACTCTGCTCCGTCGCAGGAGTGGCAATGGTCCTCCTGCCTCTGATATGCGGGCTGCTCGTCACCGGCGAGGCCGCGGCAATGCTAGTGACAGTCCTTGTCATATTTTTCGCCGGACTGCCCGGTACGATCATATATCAAATTCTGTATGGCTTGCAGCGCGTTCCTTTCAGCAACCTATTGCTGACTATTGGTGCCGTCCTCTCGGTGCTCTGCAGCTTGGTTGCCATTGGACTCAAACTACCCAACTGGGCGGTCGCTGCCGCCTATGGCGCTCCTCCCATCCTGGTCAATCTGGTCGGTGCTGCAGTGTTCTTTGCGCTGCGCCCCGAGTTCCGCCCGGGGGCAGTGCGCCGAAGCCATCTCTTCGATCTGCTCAAACTAGGTGCCCGTTTCGCCATGCTGTCGGCACTCACGGCGATCGGGCTCAATCTCGACAACGTCATAATCGCGGCCGTGATGGGTAGCGAGGCTGTGGCGGCCTACGCTGTGACCGCGCGGCTCGGCTCCATCCTGTCACTGCTCATTCTCACGCTGTTCATGCCCCTGTGGGGAGCGAGCGCAGAGGCGTTGGCGAGGGGCGACTACGCTTGGGTGGCCCGCACAGCACGACGCATGAGTTTGTTCGGCGCAGGCTTCGTTTCCGTTGCAGGAATATGCCTCGTCCTGGCGTCTGGTTGGGTCATGGAGCTGTGGGTCGGCAGGATATTTCCGCAGCAACATCTGATTCTCATAGCGATCATTGCGACCTCTACAATCGTGGCGGCAACATCACCTTACAACATGATACTCAACGCGTTCGGTAGAATCACCGTCCAAGTATATCCGTGGGCAATATTTGTCGTGCTGTCTGCAGTCGCCAAGGTCGCCCTTGCCGGTACGGGGCAGATGTGGTTGGTCGCCGCAGCCACCGGAATTGCATACGCCGTCGTAATCGCGCCGGTAATGGTAGTGGCAGCACGTCGGGGATTGAGGGAGCACAGCGAAGCACGCGGGTCGCTGGGGAAAGTGGCGCCAACATCCGTTTGAGGCTGCCAATCGAAGAACGTTTAGAAGATGCGCCCAGTGGGATCTCTGCTCTCTTGCGCCGACGACGATGTGCCCTTCTCCACTAAGTTACTCAGCATCTCCTCGAGCCGCGAGATCACCTTTTCGCGGTTGAACTCGAGGTCAGCATAGAGGGTGCCGTTACGGCCCATGGCCTCGCGTTCGACGGGGCTCATCGCCATCATTTGGCGTACTGCTGCTGTGAGGCCAGCGACGTCTCCCGCCGAAACCGCGAGTCCGGCCCCCGCTGCGGCCACCACCTCAGCGCCTTCGCCGTCGAGCATGGCCAGGATGGGCCGGCCGGCGCTGAGATAGGCCTGTATTTTGGCCGGAATAGTCATGGCAAAGCTCGGTTCGGACCTTAGGCTGACCAGCAGCGCGTCGGCGTGGCGATAGAATTCAGGCATGCGCTCCGGCGGAAACCTGCCGACAAAGCTCACCTTCTCGCTGAGCTCTCGGCGCGCGATTTCGTCACGCACCCAGTCGCCCTTCCGTCCGCTACCCACCACGATCAGGCGTACCGCCTCCCCTCGCAGCGCCTCCATGGCGTCGAGCAGAGCCGGAAAGTCCTGCGCCTCCCCGACATTGCCGGTGAACACGATGGTGAACATGTCCTGTCTCGACGGCACTTCGGCAGCGAGTACCTCGGTGCCGAGCGGCTCCGTGGGCTCTGACCATCCAGGCAGGTAGGCAACGCGTCCGGGATCGCCGACGCGCGCCGTGATGTCGGTGACGAACGCATGGGACTGGCCGAGTAGCAGGTCGGTGCGCTGATAGATGAAGCGTACGAGCCAATCCACGGCGCCGAGCAACCCGGCTGAGCGGGTGACGCCGACCGCAACGAGAGACTGCGGCCAGAGGTCGAGCACCCACATGGTGCTCGGTATCCGGCGTAGCCGGCGCATCAGTACGGCTGGGAGCGCAGAGCTGACGGGCGAGAGCTGGCAGACGAAAATCGCATCGAACGGTCGTCCGCGCAGCTTGAACGGCGCCAGCAGCAGGCCGGATAGGGCGAAGCTCGCATAATTGAGCAGCAGCCGGAGCCGGCCCTTACCTCGCGCCAGCATTGGTAACCGCACGATGGTCGCCCCCTCATAGGTGGCATAGCGTTGGGGCGCCTCCGCGAAATCAGGGAGTAGTTGCCCGTCGGGATAGTTCGGTTTGCCAGTCAGCACCGTCACCTCGTGGCCACGGGAACTAAGCTCGGCCACGAGATCGTTGATGCGGAACGTTTCCGGCCAGAAGTACTGCGTAACAACGAGCAGGCGCATGAGCTAGATCGTCTCGCGCCACACCGTGCGCTTTACGTAGTCCCGATAGCTGAGGATGATGCGAACTACCTTGTCGGACACGTTGGGCATTGAATAGTCAGCGACGAGGCGCAGTGTGCGGTGGGCCCCCCGTCCCTGGGTGGCGAGGATGGCGATGCCCTGCAGCACACGGTCGAGATCGAGGCCCGTCATCATTACCGACGCTTCCTCCATGCCCTCGGGACGCTCGTGTGCCTCGCGGAGGTTGAGGGCGGGGAAATTGAGGATCGAGGATTCCTCGGTGATGGTGCCGCTGTCCGACAGCACGACGCGTGCGTGCATCTGGAGGTTCACGTAGTCCGTGAAGCCGAGCGGCTTCATCAGTCGCACCTGCGGGTGGAGCGTCAGCCCCGCTTCATCGATGCGTTTGCGCGTGCGTGGGTGGGTGGAGACCACGACCGGTTCATCGAACTTCTCGGCGACGCCGTTGAGCACGCCAGCAAGCTTGGGAAAGTTGACGGGTGAGTCGACATTCTCCTCGCGATGAGCGCTGACCACTGTGTAGTGCTCCGCCTCGAGTCCTAGGCGTTGCACGGCGTCCGAGGCATCGATCCCCGGCCGGTAGTGGCTAAGCACCTCGAACATCGGTGAGCCCGTTTTGATGACGCGATCAGGCGGCAGCCCTTCGCGCAGCAGGTACTCGCGCGCAATATCGGAGTAGGTGAGGTTGATGTCTGCCGTGTGGTCGACGATCCTGCGATTCAGTTCCTCCGGTACGCGCTGGTCGAAGCAGCGATTACCAGCCTCCATGTGGAAAACTGGTATCCGGCGCCTCTTGGCTGGAATGGCAGCGAGGCAGCTGTTGGTATCGCCAAGAACGAGCAGCGCTTCGGGCGCCTGCTCGGCCAGTACTCGATCGAAGGCAATGATGATATTGCCAATAGTTTCGGCTGCACTGGCGCCCGCTGCGCCAAGGAACACGTCCGGCCGGCGCAACTGGAGGTCGGAGAAGAAGATCTCGTTTAGCTCATAGTCATAGTTCTGCCCCGTATGGACCAGCACATGGTCGGTGAGCAGGTCGAGCTGTGTCAGCACGCGCGACAGCCGAATGATCTCCGGTCGCGTGCCGACAACGGTCATCACTTTGAGCTTCTTCATTTGGGTAGCACCGGTGCAGCAATGGTATCGGGATGTTGGGGGTCGAACACCTCGTTTGCCCACAACATGACAATCATCATCTCGTCGCCAACATTGGTGATGTCGTGCGACCAACCCGGCACGGTCTCGACGACGCGCAACTCATCTCCACCCACCTCCAACTCGTGAGTCTCGCCCGTCACAATGTGTCGGAAGCCGAATCGCGCCCGCCCCTGCACGACGATGAATTTCTCCGTCTTACTGTGGTGATAGTGGCCGCCACGGGTCACGCCAGGATGTGCGGTGAACACCGAGAACTGACCGGCATTCGGCGTACGCAGTATCTCCGCAAAGGTGCCACGCGCGTCCGTATGCTTGGTCAGCGCGTAGTCGAACTGGTGCGGCTCTAGATAACTAAGATAGGTCGCGTGAAGCGCCCGCTTGAGTCCGGTGCCGACCGCTCCGGTGACGAGGCTATTGCGGCTGGAGCGCAGATCCTCGAGCTCGGCCGCCAGAGCCCCGAGGGTGATCTCGTAAAGGGGCGTTACCTCGGGTCGGCGGCCCACCGCGTCTGGATCGTTGAGCACTGAAACGAAAGCCGCCACGACGTCGTCGACATAGACAAGGCGTAGTAAGCGATCGGGATCGGAAATGCTGATAGGCAGGTCGTGCGAAATGTTGTGGCAGAAGGTCGCGACGACAGAATTGTAGTTCGGTCGGCACCATTTGCCGAAGACGCCAGGCAACCGGAAGATGGCGACCGGTGCGCCCGATGCGGCCGCGTAGGACTCGACCGTCGCTTCGGCGGCGCGCTTCGAGACGCCATAGGGATTGTCGAGTGCGGCCTGTACCGAGGAGCTGTAGATGAGCGGAACCGGACGGCCGAGCCCCAACAGGGCCACCGTTAGCGCCTCGGTCATGCCTTGATTGCCAGTCGCGAACTCATCCTGGTGCTCCGGCCGGTTGACGCCGGCCAAGTGCACGACCGCTTCCGCGCGGAGCAGATGGGTATGGAGATCGCCGTCATGCGGCACCGGCACGACCTCATGTCCCAGTTCGCGGAGGCGCACCACGAGGTTTCGTCCAATGAAGCCGCTCGCGCCAGTTACGGCCACCACGCTCATTGCTATCCCTCCAAATGGGGTGTGCGGCCAGCGGCCAGATCTTGGATGAAATCAAGCCTGTCAAGCAACCGGCTCATCTCCTCCACGTCGAGACGCGTGGTATTGTGCGAATTGTAGTCCTCGGTCACCGAGATGACCGGTTCGCCGCTCTCGACGAATTTGGTATAGTTGAGGTCTCGCAGGTCGGGCGGGATGCGGTAATACTCGCCCAGGTCCTCGGCCGAGGCGCGCTCCTCGCGGCTGAGCAGCGTCTCAAACAGTTTTTCGCCGTGCCTCGTGCCGATCACCTCGATCCTATGGTCGGCGGCGTTGAGTACGCGCCGCACCGCCTCTGCCAGCACGCCGATCGTGGCCGCCGGTGCCTTCTGGACGAAGATGTCGCCGTTTCGTCCATGCTCGAAGGCGAACAGTACGAGATCGACCGCGTCACCCAGTGTCATCATGAAGCGAGTCATGTTCGGATCGGTGATGGTGATCGGCCTGCCCGCTGCGATCTGGTCGGCAAATAGCGGGATGACTGACCCACGCGAGGCCATGACGTTGCCATAGCGCGTGCCACAGATCACCGTGCCAGTGCCGCCTATCTCTCGCGACTTGGCAACCATCACTTTTTCCATCAGCGCCTTGGAAATGCCCATAGCGTTGATCGGATAAACAGCTTTGTCAGTGCTGAGGCACACCACCCGCCTGACACCGTTGGCGATGGCAGCCTCCAATACGTTCTCGGTGCCGAGCACATTGGTCTTGACCGCTTCAAGCGGATGGAACTCGCAGGATGGCACCTGCTTGAGCGCTGCGGCGTGAAAGATGAAATCCACGCCTCGCGTTGCCGCCAGGATACTCGCGGGGTCGCGCACGTCACCGATGTAGAATTTCAGCTTCGGCGAGGCAAACGTCTTGCGAAGATCGTCTTGCTTCTTCTCGTCGCGGCTGAATATGCGGATTTCGCGGATGCCTGAGTCAAGGAAGCGCCGTAGCACGGCTGTGCCGAACGACCCGGTTCCGCCCGTGATAAGGAGGCTGTTTCCGTCGAACATGGGCGGTAGGTATGAGATGGGAACGGGCAGGGCAAGTCTCCTTGTCTCTATCGTTGCGGTGATGGCTTGCCAGCCGTGGAAGCTTGGCTTTCGGGCGTGCATGGAACGCCCGCGTTTGGGAGGAGCGGGACTGTGTGTGAGTGCTGCGCCGCGCGCGCACACGTAACAGTTCGCACCGCGGACGTCGACCATTGCGACCGGGTGTGATAGCGGGAAGCACTCATGTCGCCTTGTCGATTAGCCCAAACAACACGGCGCGCGCTCTCGCTTCGTCGTGATCGTTCAGAGCTCGTCGGAGCTCGTCAAGCGCGCTTCCCAACTGATTGTCGGCGCAGGCGCTGTCGGGAGCCGTCAGGATACGCGGGTGCTCGGTGGGTGCTGCGCGCTCGGGATCGTAGAACAACTCCTCATAGAGCTTCTCGCCGGGCCTCCGTCCGACCTCGATGATGTCGATATCTCCAGGAGTTTCGGGTGTCGACAGCTTGAGGCCGGCAAGCCGCACCATAGTTTCAGCCAGGTCGCGGATGAGAATAGGCTCACCCATTTCGAGTAGAAACACGTCCCCGCCTTGCGATAAGGCACTAGCTTGCACGATAAGTTCGGCAGCTTCGTGGATGGACATGAAGTAGCGCGTCATCCGCCCGTCGGTCAGCGTGATAGCCCCGCCTTCAGCAATCTGCCGCTTGAACAACGGCACGACCGAGCCGTTGGATCCCAGCACGTTGCCGAAGCGTACGGCGGAGAATTTCTGGAGCGTTCCGCGCCGGCGAGCCGCCTCGGCATGTTGCTGCACTATGAGTTCGGCCCAGCGCTTGGTCGCTCCCATGACGTTGGTGGGACGCACGGCCTTGTCCGACGAAATCAGGACGAAGCTCCCGACGCCGGCCTCGAAGGCCTGTTCGGCGACCGTCAACGTGCCCAGAACGTTGTTGCGGATGCCTTCCAGCGCGTTGACCTCGAGCAGCGGCACGTGCTTGTGCGCCGCGGCGTGGTAAAGCACTTCCACACCGTGCTCTTCGATGGCGCGCCGGAGGAGTGCAGCATCTGTCACCGAACCTAGCACGGGCACGACCGCGCTATCCGGCTGCGCGGCGAGCAAGGTCTGCTCGATTGTGTAGAGTGCGAACTCGTTGGCTTCGAACAGCACAAGGCGCTTGGGTGCCCAGCGCATGATGATGCGGCAGAGTTCCGAACCGATAGAGCCCCCCGCTCCGGTTACCATGACCACCCTACCGGTGACCGCTCGCTCGAACAGGTCCGGCTCAGGCGGCACGGAGGAGCGGCCGAGAAGCTCGTCGATGTCGATTTCGCGAATCTGATTGACGACATAGCGACCAGCCGCGACATCGTTCAAGGGAGGCAACGTGCGCACCTTCACCCCATGTGCGCTAATCTGCTCGACCAAGGCCTGCCGCTGTTTAAGGCTGAGCGACGAATTCGACAGAATGATCTCGCCGATATGGAAGCGCGAGATAACGTCGTTGAGTTCCGACGGGTCATAGACCGGGGTGCCGCCGAGCACTCGACCACAAAGGTTCGGATCGTCATCGAGAAACGCCGCGACCGCTATGCCTGGTTCCTGCGCGAAAGCGGATTTGAGGTTCAGGGCGCCAGTTCCGGCGCCAAAGATTGCAACAACCTTTGCGGGCACCGTCACGGAGCGCCCCCCCAAAAGGGCCTTCACCATTAGTCGGCTGCTGCTGAGCAGGATAATGCCCAGCGCCCAATACAGGATCGGCACCGATCGCGGCACGAAGCCGTAGACCACCGCCTCGGTAACGAAGGAGAATACGATCCAGCAGATCGCGGCATAGGTCATGCCCTGCAGAATCACCCACAAAGCCCGCTCTGGAAGATAGCTCACGACGATCTTGTACAGGCCGAGCGCGTAGAAGATCGGGATGGCGATGACGGGCGCGCTAGCCAGCGCCGTAAATTGCGTCAGTGTAGTAGGCGGCGCCCACTCTCGCAGCCGTAGCGAATAGCTGGTCCACAGTGCCAGCACGAGCAGTGAGGAATCGAGAAGGACTAATATGACTCGCTTCTGTCGGGCCGAGAGCGTTCTCGAGACTGAGTTCGCCAGAAATACTAACCAATTCACAGCTTGCTCAGGAAATTGCAGACGGAGACGAGTGGGTCACGCACCAATGAGCGTCACCCGTGGCATTGCCGGCAAACCTATGGCTGATTCGCTCGAAGTTATGCGCCGGCAGATGTCGAGTGGAAGGGCAGCACCTCATGGTCCCCAGTAGCCGGATAAGTGTCGAGAACGGGTACTGCAAGGAGCGCAACTGTCCGCGTGATTGGTTGGCGTGTGGAGAAGAAGGATGAGTCGAGTGGCCTGGTACCCGATGGCCGTATCCAGACGAAGGCGCTTTCAGGCCACAACGCCAAGGAAGGTCTCAATGGACGTTCCCGAACCGCCGCTAGTCCCGGTGACCTCATACGGCGACACACGTTGCCTCTGGTCGACTGTACCTGTGTAGCAGGTCTTGCGGTGCAGGCAAGGCGCGCGCTTGGAGAGCGCCTGTGCACACGGACTGACTTTCGTCGAAACCGCTGGATCTCTCCGCTCGAGCCCCCGACAGTGGCCCTCGGCGGGGCGATGCCGAGTAAAGGCCCCCACGTCGAAAACGCCCTCCCTCAATCACCCCGCGGCATCGCAACGCTTTTCATTGCGTTGGCTGTCGTCGCGGCGATGCTCGACAGGTGGTCCCGCATGGCGAGCCTGGCCTGCTGCGGGTCGTGCGCGGTCACCGCGGTGACGATCCGTTCGTGCTCCCTGGCGCTGTTTTCCAGCACTCCTGGCGTCTCGGAGGCGATGCGTCTGAACTCGGTTCCGGCGTGGTAGAAGGATCGGGCGGTTCGTTCGAGGAACGGATTGCCGGCAAGCGCGAGCAGGGTCTGGTGGAACTCGAGGTCGAGCACCCGAAAGGCCACCGGGTCGGCGATCAGTCGGTAGCCTTCGCGGACCATGTGGTCGAGGTGGAGGATCGCCTCGTCGGTGGCCCGCAGCGCCCCCAGCGCCAGGAGTTCTCCCTCGACCGCCATGCGGGCTTCGTAGAGCGAATCGATGTTGCGCTCGTCGAGCGCGATGAGCATCTGCACTGGCGCCGCCAGCCGCTCCGGCTTCAGGTCGGTGACCGAACAGCGCCCGCCCTGCCGCGTCTCGACGACGCCGAGAATCTGGAGGCCGCGCAGCGCCTCGCGCACCACTGGCCGGCTGACTTGCAGCGCCGCGCCGATTTCCTGCTCGGTGGGCAGGGTGTCGCCTGCCTTGAGGCTGCCGGCATAGATCAGCTCGAGCAGGCGCTCGACCACCAGTTCCGCGGCAGGTTTGCGGGCGAGCGGCGCCCCCTTGCTCAGCGAGGCAACGGCGCTGTCGGTCATGGTGTCACCATCTGTAGCGGCAGGTTGAGGGCGATCGAGGCGGCCCGCAGGCCTTCGGCGTGGTGGCCGTAGCCCAGGACGCCATGATGGGTCGGGCCGGGGCGGCTCCATTCGTTGACGAAGCGGCGCAGCCCCTGCGGGAAGCGGACCCGGGCGTTGGTGTCGCCCAGCTGCAGCGTCGGGCCCGGGACGATCTCTCCCTCCGCCGCCACCAGCTGGAAATCCCCATCGGCCCCCTGCGTCATCGACAACAGGGTAACGGGGCCCGGGCCGGGAAAGAACTGCGTCAGGTAGCCCTTGCCGGATTTGCCGTGGAACACCTCGGACATGGCGAGGCGCGCCGGCTCGCGTGAGATCGCCGGATCGCCGGCGCCGCTATGGCCGATGATCACCACATCGTCGTCGAAATCCATCGAGTAGAGCTCGGCGAGGGTGGCGCTGCCGCCGAGGGTTTTGAGCAGCAGCATGGCCACGGCCACCTTGATGTCGGCCTCGACCGGGCAAGCGATGCCCGCCGCGTTCAATACCGACAAGGCAGGATTGAGCGCGGCCAGCAGCTCGGCGTGCCGGCCCTGCACCGGGCCGTCATAATGGCTGGAGATGGCGCAGAGATTGTGCCGCGCGACGAAGCGCTGCACGGCGGCCGTGACGGTGCCGGCTGCCGCGAACTCGGCCTCGGTCAGCGAACCCGAGGCCGGAAAGATCCGGCGCAGTTCGGCGACCCCGGCGGCCTGCTCGGCAGGCGTTACCGCGTCCATTTCAGCTACCAGCTCGTCCCAGTGCCGGTGGTCGACGAAGCTGCCCAGCTGCTTGAACAGGTGGGTCTCGTCGATGTTCAGGTCCATCATGCCGGCAAACGGCCGCCCCAGCAGGCCGATCGACTGGGTGCGCAAGCGGCGGCAGAGCGTCGCCAGCCTGCACCAGGTGGCGAGGCTGTCTGCCAGTTCCAGGTCATTGTCGAGGTGGCCGGTGAGCACGTCGAAGCGCTTGCCGAGGCGGATCAGCACATTGGTCATTTCCGGCAATGACGAGGGGGTCACCCCGCTCGCCAGCCAGTCGCCGATGCCGGTGACCCGGGCCATGTCGAGCTTGCGCTGCGGCTGGACGTTCAGCAGCACCACCGGCACATCCAGCGCCCGGATCGCCGGCAGCAAGGTTTCGGAATTCGCATAGGTGGCGAGCTGGACGAACACCAGGTCGACATCCTCACGCTGAAACGTGTCGCCGGCGATGCGTGCCGACGCGGCTTTGTCGACGAGGCCCGCCTCGACCAGTTGGCCATGCGGCGAGACCAGCGCGCAGAGGCGCCGGTGCGCGTCCAGCACCGCATCCTTCATCCCGGCGAACTGGCTCCAGTAGCTCCCCAGCCCAACCGCCATGGTGCCGATCCTCGGCCGCGGCGCTGCGTCGTCGGTCATCCGTCTCTCCCGTCGTTTCAGCCTTACAGCGCGCCCCAGCCCGGGGCAATCACTTGAATGCTTCGCAAGCTAGCAACAAAGCAACTTGACTTACAAGTTTCCATGTTGATGAATATGGCCAGGAGGACGGGCATGCTGCTTGAGGGGAAAGTCGTGGTGGTGACGGGCGGTTCGCGGGGCATTGGCGCCGCGATTGCCGCCCTGGCCGGCCGCCATGGCGCCAACGTCGCCATCAACTGCGCGCCGGGTGCAGACGAGGCGCGGGCTGCCGATCAGGTGGTGGCGCTGGTCGAGGCCGCCGGCCGCCGGGCCATCGTTGTCGAAGGCGATATCGCGCTGCCCGACACCTCGACCACGCTGATCGAGCGCACCGTGGCGGCCTTCGGCGGCGTCGACGTGCTGGCCAGCAATGCCGGCATCTGCCCGTTTCACAGCTTCCTCGACCTGCCGCCGGCGCTGCTCGAGCGCACCATGGCGGTTAACCTCCATGGCGCGTTCTACGTGGTGCAGGCGGCGGCGCGGCAGATGCGGGCGCAGGGCAGGGGCGGCGCGATTGTCGCGACCAGCTCGATCAGTGCGCTGGTCGGCGGCGCCACCCAGACGCACTACACCCCGACCAAGGCCGGGGTGCACTCGCTGATGCAATCCGCCGCGGTTGCCCTCGGAGCCTTCGGCGTGCGCTGCAATTCGGTGCTGCCGGGCGCCATCCTGACCGATCTCAACCGCGCCGATCTCGAAGCCGACGACAAGCGGGCGGCGTTCGAAAAACGCATCCCGCTCGGCCGCCTCGGCCGCCCCGACGACGTCGCCGAGTGCGTGGTGTTTCTCGCCTCCGACATGGCGCGCTACGTCACCGGCGCCGCGCTGCTGGTCGACGGCGGCATGTTCGTGAACCTGCAATGACCTTCTCGTCGGCGGCTCGCTGGCCGGCGCACAATCGAATGAGGACCAGACAATGACCGCGCCCAAGATCGTGGCGATTCGCACCTACCTGCTCGATGGCGCCGGCGGCGGTGATTATTTCCGTCAGGAGGGCGGTCACTGGCTGATCGACAGCGTCATCGCCAACCCGATGTCCGGCTATCCGGAATATCGCAAGACCCGCACCAGCTGGGGCATCGGCGTCATGGGCTCGATCGTCGTCGAGGTCGAAACCGCGGATGGCCAGGTCGGCCGCGGCACCGGCTTCGGCGGCCCGCCCGCCTGCTGGCTGATCAACCACCATTTCGGCCGCTTCCTCAGGGGCGCCGACCCGCGCGACATCAACCGCATCTGGGACCAGATGTTCCGCGCCTCGATGCCCTATGGCCGCAAGGGCATCGCGCTGGCGACGATCAGCGTCGTCGACCTGGCACTATGGGATTTGTTGGGGAAGCTCCGCGGCGAGCCGGTCTACAAGCTGATCGGCGGGCGCACCAAGGAGGCGGTGGAGCTCTACTGCACCGGCCCGCGGCCCGACGCCGCGCAGAAACTCGGCTTCTTCGGCGGCAAGGTGCCGATCCCCTACGGTCCGGCGAGCGGCCGGGAGGGCCTGCGCGCCAATATCGAGTTCCTGACCCGCCATCGCGCGGCCATCGGCCCGGATTTCCCGCTGATGGTCGATTGCTACATGGCGTTCGACGTGCCCTACGCGATCGAGATCGCCGAGGCCGCTGCGCATCTCAACATCCACTGGTGGGAAGAGGTCCTGCACCCCGACGATTTCGATGGTTTTGCACTGCTGAAGCGCGCCCACCCCAAGCTCCGCTGGACCACCGGCGAGCACGAGTACTCGCGCTACGGCTTCCGCAAGCTGATCGAGCAGCGCAATGTCGATATCCTGCAGCCCGACGTGATGTGGGTCGGCGGGCTCACCGAACTGCTGCGGATTTCGGCGCATGCGGCGGCTTACGACCTGCCGGTGGTGCCGCATGGCAGCGGACCCTACAGCTACCACTACGTGCTGTCGCAGACCAACGCGCCGTTCAGCGAATATGTCGCCAACAGCCCCGACGGCACCGCCGTGCTGCCCAGCTTCGGCGCGCTGTTCACCAATGAACCCGTGCCTGAGAACGGACGTGTCGACGTTACCGACACGCCGGGTTTCGGGCTCGAGCTGAACCCCTCGGCGAAACTGGTCGAGGCCGCCTGAAGCAGAACGGCCCGCCAAGCGGGCACATAAAGGGAGAGAGAAACGTGATTCAGAGACGCAATCTGCTGACCGCCGTCGCCGCCGGCCTCACCTTGCTGGCGCTCGCTCCGGCGATGGGACAGGACAAGCCCTTCGCCGGGGTCGAGCTGAAGGTCGCCATGATCGACGAGCCGCGCGAATGGGCGTTCCGCGACCGGCTGGCCGAGTTCGAGGCGTTGACCGGCATCAAGGTGACCATCGATACCTATGGCTTCGATGGCCTGTTCAACAAGATCCTCACCGCCTCGGCCGGCAAGACCGGCGAATACGACGTGGTGCAGATGCACGTGCCGGATATGGCTTTGTTCGACGAAAAGGGCTTCATGGTCGATCTCACCGACTGGGTGAAGCGCGACGCCGCCGAGATGGAACTGGACGATATCCACCCCTCCATCCAGGACTCCCACATGATGTACAAGGGGCGCTACTACGGCGTGCCGACCCATGTGGGCGGTATGAACTTCTACTACCGCAAGGATATCTTCGAGGCCGAGGGCTATGCCGTTCCCACCACCTGGGACGAGGTGCTGGCGATCGCCAAGGCGGTCGACGAGAAGCACGGGCCGGAGATGCGCGGCCTGGTGCTGATGGGCAAGGCCGACATCCAGGGCGCCTCGACGTTCCAGAACATCTGGGGCGCCTATGGCGGCAACTACTTCGACGACGCCGGCAAGCCGACGCTCAACACCGAAGCCGGCCTCGCCGCCATGAATATGCTGAAGGCGCTATCCGCACATGCCGTGGAGGGCTCGCCGTCCTACAGCTTCGACGAGGCGCAGACCGCGTTCAAGCAGGGCCAGGCCGCCATGACGCTATTCTGGGACTCGGGCGACAACTTCTTCGGCGATGCGGCCAATTCGCAGATCGTCGGCAAGTGGGCGATTGCGCCGATGCCGGGCGGCCGCGCCACCAATGGCGGCTGGTCGGTGCAGGTGTCGCGCGACTCGAAGAACCCGGAAGCGGCGTTCGCGTTCCTCAAGTGGATCGTCTCGCCTGACATGGAGCGGGCGCTGGTGCCGCTGACGCCGTCGATCCGCACCTCGATTCTCTCCGATCCGGCCAATGACAAGTACCCGGCCTATAAGGGCTTCCTCGCCCTGGTCGAAGGCCAGCCGTTCAACTTCCCCAAGGTCACGCCGAACCTGCAGATCCTCCAGGAACTGGCCGATGCGCAGAACGCCGTGATGACCGGCCAGGCCACACCGGAGGCGGCGCTGGCGCAGCTGCAGTCCGACGTCGAAGCCATCGCCGTCCGCTTCGGCATCTGGCAGCCTTGAGCCTCACTGCTCTCCGCCACCATCGAACCAGGGGCACCGGCCCCTGGTTCATCGCAGAAATGAGGCCGCATGCGCGCTAGTCTTTGGTCCCGGCTGTTCCCCTATCTGCTGCTCATGCCGGCAATGGCGATCCTTCTCGCCATGGTGGTCTATCCGCTGCTCTTCTCGCTCACGACCAGCTTCACCGACTACAACCTGATCATGCTCGACGGCGTGTGGGTGGGGTTCAAGAACTACCTGACGGCGTTCGGCGACCCGGCCTTCCGCGACAGCGCGCTCTTCACCTTCATCTTCGCCTTCACCTCCACCGGCACGCAGCTGGTGCTTGGTTTCGTCACGGCCCTGTGCCTTGCCCGGGTGGTCTATGCGCGCGGCCCGCTGACTATCCTCCTGATGTTCCCGATGATGGTAACGCCGGTGGTCGTCGGCATCCTGTGGCTGCTGATGTTCCAGCCGGACTACTCGGTGGTTAATGGCCTGCTTGCGAAGCTAGGGATCGCCGGGCCGATCTGGCTGCAGCATCCGTTGACGGCGCGGCTCGCGGTCATCGTCGCCGACGTCTGGCAGTGGACGCCGTTCTTCACCATCATCCTGTTGGCCGGCATCCTGAACCTGCCCAAGGAGGTCATGGAAGCCGGCGAGATCGACGGCGCAACGCCACTGCAGAGCCTCGCCAGGCTGGCCATCCCGATGCTGATGCCGCTCATCCTGATCACCACGCTGATCCGGCTGATCGACTCGTTCAAGACCTTCGACTCGATCTTCGTGATGACCAATGGCGGTCCCTCGGCCTCGACCGAGGTGGTCTCGCTCTACATCTACCGCAAGGGACTTCCCTATATGGAAATGGGCTACGCCTCGGCGCTGAGCTACCTGTTCGTCATCGTCCTGACGGTGATCGCCGCATTGCTGATCCGCCAACTCAGCCGCAAGGCGTGAGGCGGTGATGAGTGCATCCCCATCCACCCGCCCGCTGCATCCCGGCCAGCGCGTCGCCGTCGGCGGCATCCTTGTGCTGATGACGCTGTTCGCCGGCTTCCCGCTGCTCTGGGTGCTGCTGACCAGTCTGAAGCCGAACAACGCGATCCTCTCCAAGGACCCGATCTTTCTGTTCCAGCCGACGCTGGAGCACTGGGAGCGCGTGCTGTTCACCTCCGACTTCCTGAAGTTCTACCTGAACAGCCTGATCATTGCCGCCGCCACCGTCGCTATCGTCATGGTGGTGGCGACCCTCGCCGCCTACGCCCTGGCGCGCTACCCGATGCGGGCCAGTAAGGACATTTCGTTCTTCATCATCAGCCAGCGCATGATGCCGCCCGTCGCGGTGGTGCTGCCGATCTTCCTCATCGCTTCCAGCATCGGCATGCTCGACCGGCTCGAGACGCTGATCGCCATCAACGTGGCTTTCAACATCCCGCTCTCGATCTGGATGATCCGCGGCTTCATCGAGGGCACCTCGCGCGAGATCGAGGAAGCCGCCGTCATGGATGGTGCCAGCTGGCTCGGCGCATTCTGGCGGGTGACCGTGCCGCAGATCTGGCCCGGCCTGCTGAGCACGGCGCTGTTCGTCTACATCTACACCGTCAACGAGTTCCTCTTCGCCTCGATCCTCTCGGGTACCAATGCCCGGCCGGTTTCGGCCGCCGTTGCACTGTTCCTCCCCACCGGGGTGCGCGGCACCTTGTTCGGCGAAGCCGCGGTGGCGGCCATCCTCATCATGCTGCCCGGCATTATCTTCGCCGCGCTCATGCAACGTCATCTGGTCGCCGGGGTCTCCCTGGGCGCAGTCAAAGGCTAAGTCGTTCCATGTCGGCAATCTCCATCCGGTCCCTGCACAAGACCTACGGCAACGTCGAAGTGCTCAAAGGCATCGATCTCGATGTCGCCGACGGCGAGTTCGTGGTGTTTGTCGGGCGCTCGGGCTGCGGCAAGTCCACGCTGCTGCGCTGCATTGCCGGGCTGGAGACCATCTCCGACGGTTCCATCTCGATCGGCGGCGAGGAGGTAACCCGCAGGCCGCCCTCGAAGCGCGGCATCGCCATGGTGTTCCAGTCCTACGCGCTCTATCCGCATCTGACGGTCCGCGACAATCTCGGCTTCAGCCTCAACCTGGCGCGCCAGCCCAAGGCACAGATCGCCCAGCGCGTCGCCCGTGTCGCCGGGATCCTGAGGATCGAGGATCTGCTCGATCGGCGCCCGGCCCAGCTCTCCGGCGGGCAGCGCCAGCGCGTCGCCATCGGCCGCGCCATCGTGCGCGAACCCGAGGCGTTCCTGTTCGATGAACCGCTGAGCAACCTCGATGCGGACCTGCGCGTACAGATGCGCCACGAGCTGATGCAGCTGCACGAGGAACTCTCGGCCACCATGATCTACGTGACGCACGACCAAGTCGAGGCGATGACCATGGCCGACAAGATCGTCGTGCTCAACGCCGGCCGCATCGAGCAGGTGGGCACGCCGCTCGAGCTCTATTCGAGGCCGCGCAACCTGTTCGTCGCGACCTTCATCGGCTCGCCGCGCATGAACATCGTGACCGCGTCGGCAGCGCGCCAGGCCGGCCTTTCGGTCGGCGCTGCGGCCGAACGGATCGGCATCCGGCCCGAGCACATCGCCATTGGTCCCGCCGGCAGCGGCCAGTTCAACGGAACGGTCGGGCTGACCGAGCATCTGGGCGCCGACAGCTACTACTTCGTCGAGCTGGACGACGGCACCAGGGTGAATGTCCGCCGCTCGGACAACGTCATGCTCAGCCGCGGCGAGCGTGTGGGTCTTGCGCCAAATCCCGGCTACCTGCACCAGTTCGCCGCCGACGGCGCACGGCTGGACTAGCCATTCAATTGCCCAACCAAAACAGGAGGCATCTATGCAGCGACGTGAATTGACCCGGGTTTTTGTGCTCGGCGGAGCTGTCGTCGTGGGTCTGGCCTTCGCCGGCCCGGCGGCGGCCTGTTCGGACCTGCCCAATATCTGCGCGATGAATGCACAGCACCACCAGAGCATGGTGGATATCTCGGCGAGCTACGCCTATGGCGACTACTACGGCGAAGAAGAATATTACGGCGACGACTACTACGACAGCGGCTATTACAGCGGCGACATCGACTATTCGGCCTATGCCGAGGACCCCGGCCGCTCGCTGAGCAACGAGGCAGCGAGCTTTGCCAGCGCGGTGAGTGCACAACAGGCAGCGCTCGACGAAAAGCTGAAGGATCCGGGGTTCCGCAAGGCTTATGAGCGCTACAGCAATGGCGGCTGGGACTACTTCCAGGACAATGCCGGGGCGGCGCCGGGCGAGTACTGCGCTGCCTTCTACTGGAAGGGCGATGGCATGGTCCGGCTGTCGGGGCCGGGCGGGGATTATCAGGGCGCCCTGATCACATTCTGGGGCCCGAACATTCCGACGCCGTCGGAGGTAAAGACCATCAGCGTGACACTGGATCAGGCCGATGGCGCGCCGCAGAAGGTCAAGGCCTTCAACTACCATCTGGCCGGGGATGCCTGGGGCGCTATCGCGCTCGCCGTCCCCTCGATTGAAGCAGCACTGGAGGGGATGGAGGATCAGCAGAGCTTCAAGCTGCTGATCGGCAGCAAGACCGTCGCCGAGGTCGAGTGGCAGGGCGGCCTCAAGGCCAAGAGCAAACTGCAAAGCTGCCTCGGCTGATGCGCGGATTGCAGGCAGTGGCCGGCCTTGCTCTGGCAATCGGACTTGGCGCGGCGCTGGCGGTTCCGACAGTTGCGGCTGAAACAGCACACGACCAGAACGCCTTGCAGATGGCGGCGGACGCCTGCAGCAACCAGGAGTTTTCCTCGCTGCTGCAGGCCATGGCCATTTCGGACGCGGTGGTCGCCCGCCACAGCGCCCACAGCGTCTCCGTCATTGTCGACGGGGTCAAGACGCTCGTTCCGCGCGAGGGCTATCGCGACTTCCCGATCGGTATGCTCGACTACTACTGGATCTCCCGCGCCTCGATGCAGGCCTGGGAGGCCAATCCCGACACCGAACTGGTTCACCTGAAGCTGGAACGCAACCAGAGCCAGAGCAACCAATGGCGCATCGACTACGTGGCGGTCCGATACGATGGCAACTCGTCGGGCGGAGACGATCTCGGCGACGTCGGCGAGACCATCGGTACGCCCGGCTACTTGCTGTTCGAGCCGATAGCGGGGTGCTGGGAACTGGTCGAGCATGGAGCCGGCGCGCCGTGACCGGCTGACCCCGCGACGCCTGCGCCGTGGACGTCCAGGGGCGCTCCAGGACGTTCGCGTCAGGCGGCTTGTAGTTTGTCGCCCTGCTGGCGAGGCACTGCGGGCAAGTCCCGGCCCCAAATTTCCAGTGCATCCGTGACCGACCTCAGCTTGGCGCCCAGCGGCGTCAGCGAGTACTCCACCTTGGGCGGAACGACGGGATAGACGGTTCGGGTGACGATCCCCCCGGCCTCGAGCTCGCGAAGCTGTGCCGTCAGCATCTGCTGGGTGACATCCGGAATGGCGCGACGCAGCTCGCTGAACCGCTTGGTTCCCGGCATCAGGTGGAAGACGATATGGAGCTTCCACTTCCCTCCCAACGCGCTGACGGCCCGGGTCACTGGACACTCGGGACCGGGGCCACACGGGGGGTCGGCTCTCATCGTTGGTGTCTCCATAGTATGATTTTCAGGAGTATCTCAGAAAATTATGCGTTCTTGCGATCTTGGAAGCAAGACATACCTTCCGCGGCGCTCAACGCAAATGGAGTTTTGCCGTGAAGAACATCCTCGTCTTCGGCGCCACCGGTCCACAGGGGCGTCCCGTCGCCGAGAAACTTCTCGCCGAAGGATACAAGGTCCGTGCGCTGGTTCGCGATGCCGCCAAGGCGGAAGGCCTTGCCGCTTCCGGAGTCGATGTTGTCACCGGTGACCTGGCCGACCCTGCCAGTGTCTCCGCCGCGATGCGTGGACAGGACGGCGTGTTCCTGCTCGTGTCATTCGTCACTGGCCGCATCGAGCACGCTCGTACGGTCATCGATGCGGCGACGGAGCACGGCATACGCAAGATCGTATGGAACGCGACGGGCGCAATTGCACCGGAGCCCACTGGTAACCCGGCTATCGACATCAGGCGCGACATCCTCGCGGCCCTCGAAAGAAGCGGCATTCCATTCGTGGCGCTGCAGCCGACGGTCTACATGGAGAACTTCCTATTGCCGTTCATCACGGCGGAAGTCGCCGAAAAGCACACACTGGCGTATCCAATGCCGGAGGCGGTTCGCTGCCAGTGGATCAGCCAGCTCGATGCAGCTTCGTACACGGTCGCGGCATTCAGGCATCAAGGGGACGAGAACCTGATCCTCGAGATCAGTGGTCCCGAGCAGCTTTCCGGGCCCGAGATCGCACTACGCTTCAGCAGCGGACTGCAGCGCAGCATCGATTTCAGGCCCATGCCGCCCAAGGAGTTCGGCGCTTTGCTCGCTTTTGGCGCAAGCGCGGATCTGGTGGCGAGCTATTACGAGCAGGTGTTCGTCGACCCCTCAAAGATGACCACCAATGTCGATCACCAGCGGGTCGTCGACCTGCTCCCGATCACCCCAACCTCGGTGGAGGACTTTGCCCGGATGTATCGGAGCCAGTTCAGTCGGAGCTAACCCGGTCGGGTACGCCAACCCATTCGCAGCGGCAGAAACCGTAGTAAAGTGCCCGGCGTGAGCCGGTGCGCCGAGCGCGGGTTGCTGCCGTCGCGCCGCCGGTGCTGGGCGAAGCCGGGCGAATCGCGGAGGCGAGATGAAGACTGACGACTTGGCAGCGCTGTTCGATCGGGCGGCCGGCGATCTGGGAACCATTGACCAGCACCTCCAAGCTCTGGCGACGGAGCGCCGATTGCCCCGGCTGGCGCTCGCCATGTGCGCGGCCCGCTACGAGGAGGCGGCGCCAATCCTGCAAGGCCTGCTTGACCGGGCGGCCGCCGGGGCTGCCTTGTCCGAGGACGAGGAACACTTGTTGTTCCGTGGCCTGCATATTCAGGGCGGGGCAAAGGACAAACAGGTATTTCCGGCCTTGCTACGGCTGTTGCGGCGGCCCAAGGCCACGGTCGACCGGCTGCTTGGCTACGCCATCACCGAGACCCTGGCGAGGATCGTCGGTGGCGTCTTCGATGGCGATGCCGACGCCCTCTTCGCGTTGATCGCGGATCGAAAGGTCGACGAGTTCGTGCGGGACGCGGTGTTTGGCGCCGCCACCTTCCTGACCTGGGAAGGCAGCATATCCGCCGAACGGATGCATGGCTTCGTACAACGCTTCTACGACGAGCGGCTGGCCGGCAACCAGGACTACGCCTGGATCGGCTGGCTCGAAGCGATCGCCCTGCTCGGCCAGCGCGACCTGGTGCCGCTCGTCGATCGCGCCTGGGACGAAGGCCGGATCGACACCGAAGCCCTCAGGCGCCACCATTTCGATAGCGACCTGGCCGGAGCCGAAAACGCCCCTGGCGATGTGACACGGTTCCGGCGCGCTCGGCTGGGCCACATCGAGGATGTAGTGGAAGCGCTGGAGTGGACGGACCATTCGTATGAGGACGAGGCTGACACGGTCGCTGCTTGGGCAGACCTGCCCGCAGACCCGGTCACCAACCCGTGGCGTGGCGTCGGACGCAACGATCCGTGCCCATGCGGCAGCGGCAAGAAGGCGAAGCGCTGCCACCTCGCCTAGCGCCTCTGGTCATCGCCTGAACGACGCGAGCGATGGCGTCGTCCGCTTTGGGCGGGCAGATCGCACGGTCGGGTCTTCGACCTTCCCCACTCGACGGCCGGCGGCATTTCCGGCACTACCCGTCACGATACCGATAGCCGCTAAAGGGGTGCCGATGTCTCGTCCGATCTTTGCCGATCCGATCTTCGATGGTGCGGCCGATCCGGTGGTGATCAACCGGCGCGGCACCGACGAGTGGTGGATGTTCTACACCGTGCGCCGGGCGGCGCATGTCGGCCCGGGCGTCGAATGGGTGCATGGCAGCCCGATCGGCATCGCCGTGTCGAGCGATGGCGGCGCGAACTGGGACTATCGCGGCACCGTTGCGGGCCTCGACGACCCCTCAGATGCCGGGCTCAACACGCACTGGGCGCCCGAGGTGATCTGGGCGCTGGGCGAGTACCACATGTACCTCAGTTACATCACCGGCACGCCCGATCGCTGGGCCGGCTTCCCACGCCGCATCGTCCACTTCACCAGCCCCGACCTCGTCGCCTGGACCCGCCGCTCGGTGCTGCCACTGGCGTCGGAATTCGTGATCGACGCTGCGGTCGCGCTCTGTGCCGATGGGCTGTACCGGCTCTGGTACAAGGATGAGGGCAACGGCTCATGCACCGGGGTCGCCATCAGCACCGACCTCTACACCTGGACGCATGAGGGGATCGCCATTCCGGGTTCACGGCACGGCGGCAGGGGGCACGAGGGGCCAAATGTGTTCGAACTCGGTGGTCACTCCTGGATGATCGTCGACGAGTGGCGCGGGCAGGCCGTGTTCCGCTCCGACGATGCCAGGACCTGGGAGCGGCAGGGGCTGATCCTTGATGTGCCCGGCGATCACCCCGAGGATCGGCAGGTGGCGCGCCACGCCGACGTGGTGGTGCAGGATGGCTGGGCGGCGCTGGTCTATTTCACTCATCCCAATACCGGCACCGACCACACGCACGAGATGGATACGCCGAGCGCCCGCCGCAGCACCATCCACTGGGCCAGGCTGACGGTCGAGGACGGCGTGCTCCGTTGCGAGCGCAATGTCGGGGCGCTGCAGCTGCAGGCGCTGCGGGACTAGTGCCTTCGCCATCGAGATGCACAGTGCCCAGGCGCATAAGTCCGGATCGCGAAGCGGCAGCGCGATCGGTCGAAGCACAGCGTTTCGGCCCCACCATCGGTGTCATTCCCGCGTAGGCGGGAACCTAGTGGGATGCTGCGGCGCCCGCTGGCTCTGGGAGATCCCACGGGGTCCCCGCCTACGCGGGGATGACGCCGGTGGTCAAGGCTAGGGTTGAGCCTGGTCCGGGACGAATCCCTGCCTGTGCAGGGCAGGGATCGTCCCCGTGGCCTCGCGCCGCTACTTCAAACTGATAAACGCCAACCCGTTATTGGCGTTCATCGGCACGACCAGTTGCTCGGCGCCGGCGTCGTAGCACATCGAGGCGGCGCTCGGGATGTTCTCGGCGATCAGCGAAGCGGTGCCGTCGGGCGTCAGTTTGGTGATGCCGCCGTTCGTCACGCTGCTGATGTACTTGGTGCCATCGGGCAGGATGACGATGCCGTCATTGCCCGGTTGCGCCGCTTGCTCGGTCTTCAGCAGCTTGGCGTCGGCGGCCGCAAAGGTCAGCACCTCGTCATTGCCGATATTGACCACCACCACGTTCCCATCGGCATCGAAGGCGATGCCGTTGGGCTGGTTGAGCGGCGCGCCCGCTATCCACACCGAGGCCGCGCCATCCGGCGTCACCTTCCAGATCTGCCAGGTGTCGGGCTCCGGTGATTTGCCGCCAACGCCCGTATTGCTGGCATAGATGGTGCCGTCCGGCGCTACCTCGATATCGTTGATCCAGGGCGATCCCTCGATCCTGGCTTCACCCTCGGGCTCGCCGGTTTTCATGTCGAACTTGCGGATCACTGCGACGCTCGGCGTCGTCTTGGTCGGATCGGCCGGGTCTGCGGTGCCACCATCGCGGTCGGCGAGATAGAGCACGCCGCCCTCGATATCGCTGCCGAACGGCTCGTTGAGGAGCAGCGGCGGCATGAGGTCGGCGCGCTGCTGCGGGTTCTGCACGCCGATCCAGCGCGCCGTGTTGACCGAGCCGTCGTGGTTGATCAGCGCGACGAAGGCGTTGTTCTCCTGGATTGCCTGGTTGACGCCGCGCGCCGGCGCCACGATCAGGTCGCGCTCGGCATCATAGGAGCAGCTTTCGGTGGCGTAGATCGCGCCGAACACCTTCACGTTGCTCGACATCGGCGCAAAGCCGCCGTCAGCGGCGGGATTCACCGGCAGGCCCAGTGGGTTACCGACGAAGTACGGTCCTGGGGCTGGCCCCTGCGCCAGTGCGGGGCTCGCGGCGACCCCGGCGACGAGGATCAGGCTGGCGATCGAAACAGGCTTCATCGACTTTCTCCACTTCTTGTTGCAGGCAACCGACTGGAGGCTCGCCGTAATGTACAGGCGTTCCCCCGCATGGCTTCGTCGCTTGCCGGCGCGTGGATCAGTCCGTCCCGTCCGGCGCGTTGCTGGTCGACGCAAACGTCGCCGTGATGATCTCGAGCGTCTGCCGATAGTGCTTCATCAGCAGCTCGACCGCAGTCTTCGTATCGCCGGCCAGCGCCGCATCGGCGATCAGCCGGTGCTCGTCGGGACGGGCTTCGAAGGGCGCCGGGTTGGCGCTCTCGGTAATGAACCGGTACGAGTCCACCCGATCGCGGATCTCCTGGCAGTAGCGCAGCAGCAGCGACGAGCCGCAGGCGCTGATCAGCACCTGGTGGAACTGCTTGTGCCGTTCGTCCCAGGCGGGGTTGAGCTGCTGGCGCGCCGCGTCGGCATATCTGTCGGTTCGCGATAGCCAGTGCAGCGCCAGCACCAGGTTCTCCTCCCATTCGACCGTGCGGTTCGCGATGCTTTCCTCGAGCGCGCGTTCGTCGAGCCAGCACCGGGTCTTGATCAGTTCCTCCAGCACCTCTGTCGTGAACGCAGCCACGAAGAACCCTCGTCGTTCCTCGCGTTTGACCAGCCCTTCCGACACCAGACCGATCAGCGCTTCGCGGATCGGGATGTGCGATGTCTCGTAGCGGTCGGCGAGGTCCTCAATATTCACCTTGGTGCCCGGCCGAAGCTTGCCCGTGAGGATGTCGCCCCTCAGCGTGGCTCGGATCCGGGTGGCGGAAACGATCGCACTGTCTGGAACGCGATCGCCGGTCTTTGGCAGAGTTGACACTGTTAGGTCCCTTGCGAGAGGCTGCGGACCGTCCAATAACTCCAAAAACACGAAAAAATCAGAGGCAAAGCGCTGTCAGGAAAAGTTGCAGACTTTTCCGGTTCGAAAGCGCGGCAAATCAAGGACCCTTCCTACGGTGATGCGGTCGCCGCGGCGTCGCAGGGTAGAAACTCCCCCGCGGGCCCGGCGCCGTCTTTGAGCGCAACGGTCAGTTTGCTGCCATCGGCGCTCTCGGTGACCTCGAGCGTGCCGCGCACCACTTCGTCGTGGCCGCTCTCACAGGCAATCTTCACCTCAAAGGCCTTGTCGCCCGCTTCGGTTATGTTGGTGTAGGGGCAGACATTGCCTTCAAAGCGCACATCGTCGGCGCTGATCAGCACCTTGTCGCCGCTGCTGTCGGCCGCCCCGGCATGCGCCGCACAACCGGCCGGCGTGCCATAGCTGCCGGCGAGCGGCAGGCTGGCGGCCAGCACAGCGGTGGGAATTGCGACCAGAACGGCCGCAAGAGTCAGTCTGAGTTTCACTGCGTCACTCCTCTTGAGTGCAAAGGAGGCCAATCTAGCGGTCGTCTTCGCCCATCATGTCGCCGCCGACACGGGAGTCGAAGGCTTCCGCCACCACCAGCTTGCCGTCCTGAACGGCAAGCCCGAGCTGCGGCAGCTTCCGCACCGCCGGGCCGTGCGCTACCTCGCCGTTCTTGGTCGGGTCGAACCGAGAACCATGGCAGTCGCAGGCCAGGAGCTTGTTCTTCAGGGTATCGGTGAGCGGGCAGCCGGCATGCGTGCAGATGATGGTGTAGCCCAGTACGCCCTCGGCCGACTTGGCCGCGGTTTCCGCCGGCAGGGCTGCCGGGTCGTAGCGCAGCAGCAGCACGGTGTTCTCGTACTCGGCGTTGCGCACCACGCCGTCGGGCGACATCGCCACCGCTTCGAACGGCTTGCTGTCGAGCTTGATGCTGTCGGGCGTCAACGGCGTATTGCCGGCCGGCGAAACCAGGAAATCCCCGACCTGCGGCGGCATTGCATCAGGCGCCGCAGCGATCGCCGCGCCACCCAGCCCGGCAAAGGCGCCGGCCGCCGCGAGGCCACCGAGGACGCTCCGCCGGCTGATCCTGGTGCACGCGCACCCGCATTGAGTCTCGATCACCGGATCGGCCGCAGTGCCTTGTTTCATCAGCTAATTCTCCTCAAGTGCCGGCCTCGGCAGGCCGGCGGCGCGGCCGCCATCACCGCGCCCTCGTTCAGATCGAATATAGAAAATAGCCGTCAGTGCTTGTTCCTATATTCTGAATTGGGTTTTGTAGGTCGCGTACATTCTGGCGGCGAAACGTCGCATTGCGATAACGTCGCAGCGCCCACGATCCCCATCGGATCGGCGGCCGAGTTTTCGAAATAAAGGGATGAGGAAGATGGCACGCTTGCGCTTTGGCGCCGGCCTCCTGGCCTTGGCGGTGACGATGGCGTCATCGGCCTGGTCGGACGAGGTAACCAATGATCGGCTTCTGGCTGCCGACAAGGAATCCGGCAACTGGCTGATGGTTCACCGGACCTATGACGCCCACCGCTACAGCCCGCTGGACGGCATCAATAAGGACAATATCGGCAAGCTGTCGCTGGCCTTCGTCACCCAGTTCGACCAGGCATCGGCCGGCGGCCGCTATGCCAGCGCCCGCAACGAAGGCACCCCGCTGGTCGAGGACGGCTTCATGTACGTCCAGGCCGGCTGGAGCCGGGTCTACAAGGTCGACGTCCGCGACGGCCGCTTCGGCAAGATCGTCTGGAAGGTGGATCCCGAAGTCGACAAGCAGTGGATTTCCGACGCCACCTGCTGCGGCGCCGAGAACCGCGGCATCGCTTTGTGGAAGAACGACGTCATCGCCCTGACCCTCGATGGCCGGGTGATGTCGATCAACAAGGATACCGGCGAGCTCAACTGGGAAACCCAGCAGGCCGACAAGACCCGCGCCGAAAGCTTCACCGTCGCTCCGCTGGTCATCGGCGATGTGGCGCTCTATGGCCCGGCCGGTGGCGAATACGGCATCCGCGGCTGGATCGAGGCGATCGACCTCAATACCGGCAAGCCCAAGTGGCGCACCTACACCATTCCGGCGCCGGGCGAGCCCGGCAGCGAAACCTGGAAGCGTGAGGGCACCTGGGAAACCGGCGGTGGCTCGATCTGGGCCACCGGCAGCTACGACCCCGAACTCGGCCTGACCTATTGGGGCACCGGTAACCCGGCGCCGCAGATCGACGCCGAATATCGTCCGGGCGATAACCTCTATGCCTCGAGCCTCGTCGCGCTCGACACCGAAACCGGCGCCATCAAATGGCACTTCCAGTTCACACCCAACGATCCCTATGACTACGACGAAATCGGGGAAACCCAGCTCATCGACAACGGCGACCGCAACCTCGCCTTCCGCGCTGCCCGTAACGGCTTCGGCTACTCGTTCGATCGCTCGAACGGCGAGCTGCAGCACGCCACGCAGTATGTCGACGACCTGAACTGGACCACCGGCATCGACCAGAAGACCGGCCTGCCGCTGAGCTACGACCCGAAGGCCGACCTGCAGAAATATGTCGCCGGCACGGTTGGATCGCGTGACGACCTGCCGGGCATCTATTGTCCGACCCTGGGCGGCGGCAAGAACTGGCAGCCGGCCTCCTATAGCGCCAAGACCAAGCTGGTCTACCTCACTTCCAACGAAGGCTGTTCGGCCTATGTGCCGACCGAGGCGCCGAACCCGACCATCACCGGCGGTGAGTACGACGTCGTCGCGGCGCAGAAGGAATGGAACGGTCGCCTGCCCGCTCCTGAGGGCACCGAACTGCCGGCCGAACAGAGTGGTTCGGTGGTGGCGATCGACCCGGTCACCGGCAAGATTGCTGCCAAGATCCCGCTGCTGGCCCGTGGCAACGGCATGCTGGCGACCGCCGGCGGCCTGGTGTTCGGTTCCGATCGTGCCGGCTGGATCTACGCCTATGACGACGAGACGCTGAAGGAACTCTGGAAGTTCAACGTCGGCACCTCGCTTGGCTCCCCGCCGATGGCCTATGCCGTCGACGGCAAGGAGTACATCGCGGTCCTCGCCGGTGCGGCGCCCTCCACGGCGCAGATCAATGCCGACCCGTCGCTGAAGTACTTCGTGCCGACCGACGCCATGTACGTCTTCGCCGTGAACTGATCTCTCCTGTGGCACGGCGGCGAAAGCTGCCGTGCCACCCCTTTTCGCCTCGTGCGACGGTACCATGATCAATTTTGTCCGATTGCTGCCGGCCCTGTTGCTGTTCGGCCTTGCTGCCCCGTCGCTGGGGGCGCCGCTCCCGCCAGAATTCCGCACCCTCGCCATCGGCGAGACCGCCGCCGCGCTGCCGACCGAGGGCTACGAAGCCTTCGCCTGCGGCTCTAATGGTGGCCCACCGCTCAAGCACATCACCGGCTGGAGCGACTTTGCCCAATGCGCCGCCGACGAGCGCGGCCTCCACGAAGTCTATGTCGAGTTCGGCCGCCGCGTCGGCAAACTCGCCGAGCGTTTCCACGATCAGTATGGCGAGGAGCTCTGGCTGCAGCGTTTCGGCGGCACCCGGCTCGCCAATTTCCCGGTGGTGCTGTCGCTGCTGTTCGACGATGCCGGCGTGGTGCGCGGCTTCCGCGCCGTCACCGATGACCGCGCGCATATCGAGGATCGCGGTCGCGCCTACCTGTTCCGGCTCCCGGTGTTCCAGCGCTACGGCTCCAAGGATTGGACCTGCACCGATCTGCCCAAGGCGCCGGGCGAAACCGGCGTCGGCGAGATGTTTATTAAACAGGTCTGCACCAAGGAGGTCGAAGGGCGGCACGTCCGGGTAGAAACCCACTATTTCCGCAAGCCCGGCCAGACAGGCCTCGATATCCAGGGCATGTTCGAGCCGGGCCAGTATGAATCCTCGACCCGCTGGGAGGCATTCGACGCGACGCTCGATGCGGCGAAGGCGGCGCCATGAGGCCGGTGATCGGCATCGCGCTCACCGTGTTGCTCGCGACAATCGCACCGGCAATCGCGCAATCCTCCGAAGCGGCGGCCTTCCTCAACGGCGACACCAATTCCTGCCCCGGCTGCGCGCTCGTCGGCGCCGACCTGAGCGACCGCAGCCTGACCGGCGCCGATCTCTCGGGCGCCGATCTCAGCGGCGCCTTCTTCTTTCAGTCGGACATGAGCGACGCAAACCTCAAGGGCGCCAAGCTCGAAGCTGCCGACTTCACCGCCGCCAAGCTCAGCAATGCCGACCTCGCCGACACCCGCCTCGATAACGCGGTGTTCTTTCGTTCGACCCTCAGCGGGGCGTCCCTTGCCGGCGCCAAGGGTGAGAGTGTCAACTTCCGCCGGGCCATCCTGACCAACGCCCATCTCGATGGTGCCAGCCTCCGCTTCGCCCAGTTCGAGGATGCCCGTTTCGGCGGCGTGAAGGCGACCAACGCCGATTTCTCCGGCGCCAGCTTCCGCCAGCTCAACATGCAGCGGGTGGATTTTTCCGGCAGCACCATCGAGGGCGCCGACTTCACCGCCAGCAACCTCGAGTCCGGCATCCTGCGCGGCGCCAACCTCGCCCATTCCGACCTGTTCGGCGCCCGCCTGATCGCCGCCGACCTGACCGATGCCAACCTCTCCGGCACCCGCCTCGTCTCCGCCAACCTCCGCGACGCCGTCACCGACGGCACCAACTGGCAGGACGCGCTGATGCCGGACGGGAGCTACTATCGGCGCTAGACTGGCCCGCCGGTGCGTGCTGACCCCCACCCCTGTCCCCTCCCCGCAAGGGGGAGGGAGACCCTCACACCAGCGTCTCAGTTTGCGTCTCCCTCCCCCTTGCGGGGAGGGATCAAGGGTGGGGGGGCAGCACGCGCCGGCGCTGGTGGCCTGTTCGGCGGCGGCGCAGTTGTATTGCGAACCACCAGATAAGTGTCGAGCGTCACCCGGGCGTCGCCCACGGCGCGCGAGCCCAGCATGTCGAGCAGCAGTGACATCGCGGCTCGTCCGGTCTCGTCCGAGCGGTTGGAAACCGTGGTCAGCGACGGGTAGGTGGCGGCGCCCAGCACGTCATCGCAGCCGACGATGGAGAAATCCGCCGGCACGCTGACGCCGCGATCGGCAAGGCCGGTCATGATCCCCTGCGCCGTCAGGTCGTCGAAGGCGATGGCCGCGGTGGCGCCGGTGGCGAGAATATCCGGCACCACAGCGCGGCCGCTCTCATAGCTCGGCACCCGGGCGGCGACGATACTGACCTCGAGCCGGTGCTGCCGGGCTCCCAGGCGCACCGCGGCGCGGCGCTGCTGGTTCGACCATGAGCTGGCCGGGCCGCTGACATAGACGATGTGCTTGTGGCCCAGTTCTGCCAGATGAGCGATCGCCTCGCGCACCCCGATGGCGCTGTCGATCAGCACCCGCGGAATCCCCGGTACATCGCGATTGACCAGCACCAGCGGGCGCTTCAGCGCATGGGCGCGGATCCGCTCATCGGTGAGGCGCGAGGCGCACAGCACCAGCCCCTCGACCTGGCTGAGGAAGCGGTCGACCAGCTTGTCCTCCTGCCGCCAGCTCTCATCCGAATTGCCGAGGAACACGCAGAAATCCGAGCGGTCCGCCTCCATCTGCGCGGCGCGGATCAGCGGCGGAAAGAACGGGTTGGCGACATCCGGCACCACCAGCGCCACATTGCCGTAGCGCCCGGTGCTCAGCGCCCGCGCGGTGTGGTTGGGGACATAGCCGATGCTGCTGGCGATCTCGAGGATGCGCGCCACGGTTTCCGCGCCGAGCATGCCCGGCTGCGTGAAGGCCCGTGACACGGTCGACTTCGAGACGCCCGCCGTCCTTGCCACATCCATCATGGTGGGCAGGTCCTTGCGGCCCTTGCCTGCTGTCATGCTGTTGCCCTTGCGCAGCCTGGAACGATCGCTCCCACAGTTCAGCGTGGCTTGGCAATATCCCGTTCCATCCAATGCCGAGTGTTCGACAGGGGATTGACGTGCAACCGGTTGCATTCGATAGTCAAACGAAATCGTGGTTCGAGAACGATGCGTCGCGGGGAGTGCTTTAGCCGATGAGTTCGAGTGTCGTGCCTGAGGCCGGAACGCGTTACCGGCGAGTAGACCAGCTCAAGGTCCGGAGCTTTGTCACCCGCGAGGAGCTGGGACGCGTCGCTGCCGGCGAGATCGCCACCGAGCTGCGCTCGCGGCTCGCCCGGCAGGCTGCGGTGCGCATGGTCTTTGCCTCCGCTCCGAGCCAGAGCGACGTCATCGATGCGCTGGCGGCAGAACCCGGCATCGACTGGCGCCGCGTCACCGCCTTCCACATGGATGAATATATCGGGCTCGCCCCCGACGCGCCGGAGCGCTTCGGCAGCTGGCTGTCGCGCTACATCTTCGGCCGCCTGCCCTTCGCCGCGGTGCACCCGATCCTCCCCGGCGACGACCCCGAGGCGACGGCGCGCGATTACGCGGCGCTGCTGGCCGAGGCCCCGATCGATATAGTGCAGCTCGGCATCGGGGTGAACGGCCACATCGCCTTCAACGACCCGCCGGTGGCCGATTTCAACGATCCGCTCGATGTCAAAGTCGTGGAGCTCGATGAGGTCTGCCGGCAGCAGCAGGTCGATGATGATTGCTTTGCTACCCTCGCCGATGTGCCGCTGCGCGCCATCACGCTGACCGTGCCGCGGCTGCTGCGGGCCGACCGGCTGTTCTGCATGGTGCCGGGGCGGGTGAAGCGCAACGCCGTGCGCGCGGCGCTCGAGGGCCCGTTGACCACGGCCTGCCCGGCATCGATCCTCCGTACCCACCCCGACTGCACGCTTTACCTCGACGCGGAGTCAGATCCCCATGCCTGAATTGATCGACGCCGACGCACTCTGCCGTGGCTACTATGACGACGTCACCGCCCTGATGCGGCGCATCCTCGTCGAGGAGCGCGACGCGACCGAGCGTGCCGCCGAGCGGGTGGCCGAGCAGATCGCCGCCGACCGGCTGGTCTATGCCTACGGGCCGGGCGGCCACTCCAACCTCGCCTCGCAGGAAATCTTCTTTCGCGCCGGCGGCTTGATGCATGTCAGCGCCATCCTCGACGAGGGCACGCTGCTCTCCGGCGGCTCGCTGCGTTCGATGGCGATCGAGCGCACTCCCGGCTATGGCAAGATCGTCATCGCCGACCAGCGGCTCGGCGAAGGCGACCTGCTGATCCTCGTCAACGCCTACGGCATCAACGCCGCTCTGATCGATGCGGCGCTCGAGGCCAAGCGCCGCGGCGTGTTTCTGATCGGCGTCAACTCGCACGAGCACGCCAACAATTCCGCGCCCACCCACCCGGCGCGCCACCCGACCAAGCACAACCTGCACGAGCTGGTGGATATCGCCATCGACTGCAAGGTGCCGATCGGCGACGCGATCGTTCAGGTGCCCGGCATGGGTGAAAAGATCGGCGCCATCTCCACTTTCGCCAACGCCTTCGCGCTCAACAACCTGGTGATCCGCACCGTCGCCAAGCTGGTCGAACGCGGCATCGAGCCGCCGGTCTGGCGCAGCGGCAACGCCCCCGGCGGCGACGAGGCCAACGCGAAGTTCATCGCGCGCTTTGCCGAGCGGGTGCGCTGGCTGTGACGGCAGCAATCGTCGGCCGCGCTCCAGAAACCGGCCAGGGCCTTGCCATCAGCATCGCCGACGGCCGGATCGCTGCCGTCGAGGCGGCGGACTACCACGGCCCGCTCTATCTCTCGGCGGGCCTCGTCGACCTGCAGGTCAATGGCTATGCCACCCACGATCTGAACGACGGCACGGTGACGCCGGAGCGCGTCCTGGCGCTGACCGAAATGCTGCTGGCGCTGGGCACCACCACCTTCCTGCCGACCCTGGTCACCGCCAGCGAGGCGAACATCACCGCCGGGCTCATGGCGATCCGCGAGGCGCGAGCCCGCTACCCGCTGGTTGCCCGCGCCGTGCCCTTCGTGCATGTCGAAGGTCCGTTCATCTCTGTCCATGACGGCCCGCGCGGCGCCCATCCGGCCGCCCATGTCCGCGACGCCGATATCGCCGAATACGAGCGCTGGCAGGCAGCGAGCGGCGGGCTGGTCGGGCTGCTGACGCTGTCGCCGCATTCCGATGCGGCCATCGCGCTGGTACGGCACGCGGCGGGGCAGGGGGTGCACGTCGCCATTGGTCATACCGATGCAAGCCCCGAGCAGATTCATGCCGCGGCAGCAGCCGGTGCCACGCTCTCGACCCATCTCGGCAATGGCATATCGGCCCTGCTGCCGCGCCATCCCAACGTCATCTGGGCGCAACTGGCCGACGATCGGCTGACCGCCACACTGATCGGCGACAGCCACCACCTGCCGGCCGACACGCTGAAGGTGATGCTGCGCGCCAAGGGGCTAGATAAGGCGCTGCTGGTGTCGGACGTGGTCTCGCCCGGCGGGCTGAAGCCGGGCATCTATCACCAGACCATCGGTGGCCGGGTCGAACTGCAGGCCAATGGCCGGCTGGGGCCGCCGGGCACGCCCTACCTCGCCGGCGCCGCGCTGCCGCTGGGCGATTGCGTAGCGCGCACCGTCACGATGACCGGGCTGAGCCTCGCTCAGGTGCTGGGGCTCGCGACGCGCCATTCCGGCCGCTTTGCCGGTGGCCGTGGCTTGCTCGAAATCGGCGCGGCGGCTGACCTCATTCAGTTCGAGTGGGCGCCAGACGCCGAGCGGTTGACCATTGCTGCAACCTATCTGGGTGGGGAGCGGGTATGGGCGCGTTGAAGGCCGGCGTCGCCGTCGTCGACATCACCCCGCCACCCGGGTTGCTGCTCGCCGGCTTTGCCGCCCGCACCGAGCCGGCAACCGGGGCGCATGATCCATTGACCGTACGGGCCGTGGTGGTCGGCGATACCGCGATTGTCGTCGCCGACGTCATCGGCATCCATGAGGCGATGAGCGCCCGCATTCGCGAGCGTTGCCCGTTGCCGTCAGCCAATGTCATCGTCGCGGCCACCCATACGCACGGCGCGCCCGTCTCGATGGCAGACCGGCTGAGCGCCGAGGCCGCCCCGGCATTCCTGAAGATGCTCGAGGACGGCTGCGTCGCCGCGCTGGCCGAAGCTGCCGCCAACGCCGTGCCGGCCACGCTGAGCGTCGGTCTCGGCGCCGATCCCGATGTGGCCCGCAACCGCCGTCACGCCGACGGCCCGCTCGATCGCGCCCTGCCGGTGCTGCGCATCCGCGACGCGGCCGGCAGCCTGCTGGCGGTGGTCGTCTCCTATGCCTGCCACCCGACCGTGCTGGGTGCCGACAACCGGCTGATGACCGCGGATTTCCCGCATTTCGTTCGCACGACGATTGAGGCGGCGCATCCGGGCGCGGTGGCGATTTTCCTCAATGGCTGTTGTGGCGACGTCAATATCGGTCACACCGCGCAGGCGTCGGTGACGCTCAACGCCAGCGCCACCCGCACCTTCGAGAACGCCGAGCGGCTGGGCACCCGGATCGCCGAGGCGGCGCTCGCGGCGCCGGAGACAGGGCTCGGCGATACGGCGACCGCCGGGGAACAATGGGTAGAACTGAGCCTCGAGCGGCGCGAACGCGACCTGCCGGCGCTGGCTGCTGCCTGGGATGACGAGGCCCGCACCGCCGAGCCGGTGCGCGCTACGGTGCTGCGCCATTGGGCGAACTGGGCCCGCCGTTATGCCGGCCAACCCGCGGGAAGCTGGGCCGGTCGCGTCAGTGTCCTCGATTGGGGCGGCCTGCCGATCGCGGCGCTGCCCGGAGAGATCTTTGCCGAAACCGGCCTTGCCGTCCGCGCTGCCTGCGCCGGCCGGCCGGCTTTGGTGCTGTCCTATGCCGACGGCACGCCGGGTTACATTCCGCCAGCCAGTGAGTTTGGCTTCGGCGGCTACGAGGTCGATGAAGCGCATCGCTTCATCGGTATGCCGGGGGCATTCGCCGCCGGTTCTGCCGAGCGCCTGGCCCTCGCGGCCAAGACCTTGCTCGGACTACCAAAACAGGCTGCAACGCCTAGAAAATGAGGGGTTTCGACGCTGTCGCGCGGTTTGCGCCGCTTGACACGCAACCGGTTGCAGTCAAGACTTCACTATGTGCTGGATCGTTCGTTAAACAGGGATGACAACGATGATGAAATTGCTTTCTCGGCCTCAGCTTTCTGCCTTCTCGATATCAGGACGACAGCTGCTGCTGGTGTCCGCCGCCGGCCTCGGGCTAGCCGCTACGGCGGTCTCCGCGCAGGAGATCCGGGTGTGGAGCGGCTATCCGGAACTGGCGCCGTTCTATCAGCACGTCGCCGAGGGGATGGCGGCGGAATACCCGGACCTCAAGGTCACGGTTGAAGCCATCGCCTTGCGCGAACACGAGAAGCGCGTGGCGCTCGGCGTCACCTCCGGCGAAGCCGCCGAGGTGATCGAGCTGGCGACCACCATTGCCGCCCGCTATCTCGAGGGCGGCCTGCTCAACACCCCGCCGGCCGACGTGACGGCCTTCGTCAAGGATCCCGCCAATTTCGGCGAGTTCTTCGTCAACTCTGCCAGCTATGACGGCACCGTCTACGGCATGCCGCTGTTCCGCGGCCAGAGCGCGCTCTACTACAATACCGACATGTTCGCCGCGGCCGGCCTCACCGAGCCGCCCAAGACCATGGCCGATTTCGACGCCTATGCCGAAAAGCTGACGCAGCGCGATGCCAGCGGTGCGCCCACCGTCACCGGCTGGAGCATGCGGCTCTCGGGTGGCGGCTCGGGTATTGCCGAAAAGTTCGCCATCAACATGTGGCAGCATGGCGGCGAGCTGATCGCGCCCGCCGGCGAAGGCCTGTGGAAGTCGAACTTCGCCTCCGAGGCCGGCACCGCCACCATGAAGCAGTACCTGCACAACCTGTTCGACACCAAGACCGTGACGGTCGAATCGCCGGCTGACGCCGACGCCTTCGAGCGCGGCCAGACTGCCATGTTCATCCGCGAGTCCTGGGTGATCGGCGATATCGCCACCAAGGCCCCGGACCTGAAATATGCCACGGCGACGCTGCCGCGTGGTTCGATCGTCAGCCCCGGCCAGCTTTACGTCAAAGCCGGCGCCGACAAGGAAGCCGCCGCCTGGGCCTTCGTGCTGGCAACCCAGAAGCCTGAAAACCTGCTCTGGCTGCTCGACAATGTCGGTTGGCTGCCGAACCGCTCCGGTCTCGATTTCTCGGCCATCCTTGCCGCCAAGCCCGGCTTCGAAGCCTACGTCAACTACCCCGCGAGCTATGAGTTCTTCACCGTTCCGGCCATCGGCCCGATCGATGAGATCCAGACCCGCGCCGCAGCCTTCCTCGTTGAAGCCTTCGCCAAGCCGGAGCTCGCCACCGACGATACGGCGCTCAAGGCCTTCCTCGAGAATGCCGACAAGGAGATCAATGCCATTCTCGACCGTGAAGGCCTGCTCGGCCAGTAAATCGGTTTTGCAAACCTGCCCTTGCTCAACCGCTGCCTTCGGGGATCATGCCCCGGAGGCAGCACGGAGACGATGACATGCTGAAGCGACGACGCCTGCTCTTCTCGCTGCTTGCCATCCTGCCTGTCATCGCCATCTTCGCCTTTGTCCGGGTCTACCCGATCAGCGAGATTCTTCGGCTGAGCCTGCACAAGTGGGACATCCTGTCGAAGAAGAAGCCGTTCATCGGGCTCAGGAATTTCCAGGAGCTGCTGGGCGATCGGCTGTTCCACGAGGCGCTGTTCAACACCTCGATCATCGCCTTCGGCGTGCTGCTGATCACCATTCCGCTGTCGCTGGTGATCGCCGCGCTGATCTTCCACCGCACCCGCTCGCGCTTCGCCGCCTTCTACGAGACGGCGGTGTTCATCCCGCACGTGGTGTCGCTGGTGCCCGCCGCCATGGCGTGGAAATGGATTTTTGACGCGCGGCTCGGACCGCTTAATGCGTTCCTCTCGATCTTCGGGGTCAAGCCGATGTCATGGCTGTTCGACCCGGTGCTGTCGATCATCTGCGTCATCGTGCTCTGCTCCTGGCAGGCGCTCGGCTTCGCCGTGCTGATCTACCTCGTCGGCTTCAAGAGCCTGCCGGTCTCGGTCTACGAAGCGGCCAAGCTCGATGGCGCCTCGGGCCGGCAGTCGTTCTGGCACCTGTCGGTGCCGATGCTGAAGCCGATCACCCTCTATGTCTCGGTGGTGACGCTGGTGTCGGCCTTCAACGTCTACGCCCAGGTCTACGTGCTGGCCTCCGATGCGCAGGGCGCGCCGGGGCGGCAGGTCCGGGTGCTGGTGCTCGATATGCTCGAGAACAGTTTCCGCAATTACCGCGTCGGCTATGCCGCCTCGGAGGCGGTGGTGCTGCTCGCCATCGTGCTGCTGCTGACCTTCGTGCAGTTCAGCCTGCTGCGTGACAAGAGGGCCCCCCGATGAGCACCGAGATCGAGAAACATTCCCGTGAAGTCGGCGACCGGACGTTCAAGGCGCGCGCCACCAATCTCGGTATTGACCTGTTCCTCGGGCTGTTCGGGCTGTTGATGATCCTGCCGCTGGTGCTGCTGGTCGCCAATGCCTTCAAGACGCCGCAGGAAATGCTGAGCTGGCCGCCCACCGTCATTCCGGCCCAGCCGACGCTCGCCAATATCGAGGCGGTGCTGGCCGATACGCCGCTGCTGCGCTGGATCTTCAACAGCTTCAGCTTCGCGCTGCTCTCGGCCATCGCGATCCTCATCACCTCGACCATTGCCGGCTACATCCTCGCCAAGTTCCCGTCGCGGGCGATGAGCGTGCTGTTCGCCATCATCCTCGCCACCGCCATCGTGCCGTTCGAGGTCTACATGATCCCGCTCTACTTCCAGGCACAGAGCATGGGGCTGCTCAACTCGGTCTGGGGGCTGCTGCTCGGCTACCTGGTGATGAGCTTCGGCATCTTCCTGATCCGGCAGAACGTCATCCACTCGATCCCCGACGAGCTGCTCGAGGCCGCCCGTATCGATGGCGCCGGCGAGATCTGGATCTTCATCCGCATCGTCGTGCCGCTGCTGCGCGGCGCGCTCGGGGCGCTGTTCGTCCTTGCCTTCTTCCAGGCCTGGACGGCCTTTGCCTGGCCTCTGATCGTCGCCACCACCAAGGACAGCTATACCATCGAGGTCGGCCTCGCGCTGTTCCAGACCGGCTTCACCGTCGACCTCGGCCGATTGAGCGCCGCCTCCGCCATCGTCCTCGTGCCGTCGGTGGCTTTGTTCGTCTTCTTGCGGCGCAACTTCGTTCAAGGCGTCGCCAGCACCGGGCTCAAGGAATGACCGAGTTTTTCGCCGCGGCGCGGCAACGCTATCTCGCCTCCAACGCCGAGACGCTGCGCTGGATGCTGGCGCGGCCGCCTTTGCACGGCACCTTCGTCAACACCAAGCTGAACCCGCTGACCCTCATCGATTACGCAGCGGTCGACGGCTGGCGCGGGCCTGACCATGTCTATGGCTGGATACAGGGCCGCGCCCTCGAGGCCATCGTCACTCACGCGTCGGCCTTCGAAAGCACCGACCCTGACCTCACGCTCGCCCTCGACGTGGCCGGGCGCCGGCTCTATACGGCGCTCGACAAGCTGCGCGCCGCCGATGGGCATGTGTATTTCTGTTACGACCGCGACATGCGCCCGATCCGTTTCGAGGGTGAAGTCTTCGTTCCCCAGACCCAGCCGGCCGACATTTACAGCTTCTCCGACACCTTTGCCGCCAAGGGCCTGGTTGCCGGCGCGGCGCGCTATGCGCCCGCCGATCTGCCGCGCCAGCTCGCGGCGCTGGCAAAGGTGATCGCCGCGATCGAGGACGATCGCTTCCAGATCGACGAGAAGCTGCCGCTGGGGCGCGAGATGCTCGAGGCCGAGGCGGCGGACTTTGGCCCGCGCATGATCATGCTGAGTGCCGGCGCCTTGCTGACCGGCATCGGCCACCGCAATCTTGCCGGCTTCGCCGATCGCTTCATCGGCCATGTCATCGACAACTATTTCGATCCCGCCAGTGGGCTGCTGCGTAACGTGCCGGGCGAGGATCGCTGCAATGTCGGGCACGGCATCGAGTTCGTCGGCTTCGCGCTCGACTACCTTGAGGCCGACGTCGACCCGGAACTGCTGCGCGTGCTGGAGACCATCCTCGTCTCGTCGTTCGACCGCGGCTTTGTGGGGCCCGGCGTGCGGCTGGTGGTGTCGGCGGCGAGCGGCGCACCGATCAGCCCCTATTGCCCCTGGTGGTCGCTGCCCGAAACCATCCGCAGCGCAGCGCTCTGCCACGAGCGCTCGCACAGCGCCGAGAGCCTCCGCGTCTGGCAGAAGGCCGACGAGGTGTTCTTCCGCGACTATTGGCGCCCCGGCACCGGCATTGCCTACCAGTGCCTCACCGACGATGGCCCGATCGACTACGTGCCGGCCACCCCCGATCTCGACCCCGGCTACCACACCGGGCTGAGCCTGCTGGCTGCGATCGATGTGGTCGGTCGCCGGAGCTAGGGGAGGGCACATGCAGCGCAGGGGCATCGCCGTGATCGGCGCCGGCATGGGCATGAAGCCGCATGCGCTGAGCCTGCGTGATCTGACTGATCGGGCCGAAGTGATCGGTGTGTTCAGCCGCTCGGCCGAGCGCCGCGAGGCGGCCCATGCGGCCTATGGCTTTCCGGTCAGCGACGACCTCGACGCCCTGGTCGGCGATCCGCGGGTCGATGTCGTGCTGGTGCTGACCCCGCCATCGGCGCATCTCGAAATGGTGCGGCTGGCGGCCGCCGCGGGCAAAGCCATCCTGCTGGAAAAGCCCATCGAGCACAGTCCGGCCCGGAGCCGCGAAGTCGTGGCGGTCGCCCGTACCGCCGGTGTCCGGCTCGGCATCGTGCTGCAGAACCGCACTCGGCCCAATGCGCGCGAACTCGGGCGCCGCATCGCTGAGGGAGAGCTGGGCGAACTGGTGACCGCCTCGGCTTCGATCCGCTGGTGGCGGGCCCAATCCTACTACGATGAGCCGGGCCGCGGCACGCTGGCGCGCGACGGCGGCGGCGTGTTGCTGACCCAGGCTATCCACGCGCTCGACCTGTTCCTGAGCCTCACCGGCCCGGTCGCCGAGGTCAGCGCCATGGCCGGCACCTCGCGGACCCACCGGATGGAATGCGAGGACGTGGTCAGTGCCGCGATCCGCTTCGGCAATGGCGCGATCGGTTCGATCGATGCCACCACTGCCAGCTTCCCGGGGTTCCCCGAACGGCTGGAACTGGTCTTCGACCGGGCCACGGCGGTGATATCAGGTGAAAGCCTGATGCTCTATTGGCGCGATGGCAGCATCGAGGATCGCTCTGTCGCTGCCGCCGGCCATGGTGGCGGCGCCGACCCGATGGGCTATTCGCACGCCCGGCACCGCGCCGTGCTCGAGGATTTTCTCGATGCCCTGGACGAGGGCCGCGAGCCGTTGGTCACCGGCGAGGAGGCTCTCAAGGTGCATCGGCTGATCGAAGCGCTCCTCGCCTCGAGCGCCGAACAGCGCCCGGTCCGGCTGGCTGACCTCGACCGCTGAGCGCAATGCAATTGGGCTCGCGCCGAGGCAGGGCCGAATGTGCCGCTCCGCCATGACACGGCCCTGATGTTACGATCAAGAACCGTGAGTCGTGGGTGCTTCGTGGGGGGTGATGATGGCTGTGCTTCGCGTGCTTGCTTTGGCGGCTGTCGCCCTGCTGGCGCTGCTCTCGGCGGCGCTGGCGCAACCGGCGCGAGACCTGTTCGGCGCCATGCATTCGCCGACCACCGGACCCGAGGTGCCGGTGGGCAGTTACGCCAAGGGCTGCATCGCCGGTGCGGTGCAATTGCCGACCGATGGGCCGGGCTGGCAGGCGATGCGCCTGTCGCGCGATCGGCGCTGGGGCAGTGCCGAGCTCGTCAGCTATATCGGGGCGCTCGCCCAATCGGCGGCGCAGGATGGCTGGCCGGGGATCCTCGTTGGCGATATGGGGCAGGCGCGCGGCGGGCCGATGGCCAGCGGGCACGCCTCGCATCAGATCGGGCTCGACGTCGACATCTGGTTCGAGCGCATGCCGGATCACCAGCTCAGCGCCGATGAGCGCGAGAGCCTCTCCGCCCGCTCGATGCTGAAGAAGGGCACCCGCGAGATCGACCCCCAGCGCTTCGGCGAAGCGCAGCGCCTGCTGCTCTATCGCGCCGCCGAGCTGCCGGGCGTGGCCCGCATCTTTGTGGCGCCGGGGATCAAGAAATCGCTCTGCGCCGTCACCTGGCGCGACCGCAGCTTCCTGAACAAGATCCGCCCCTGGTACGGCCATGACGACCATTTCCACGTGCGCCTCGACTGCCCGGCGGGCGTCGAGCTCTGCGTCAACCAGGCGCCGGCTCCGGCCGGTGATGGCTGTGGCGCCGAACTCGACTACTGGTTCACCGACGAGCCGTACAACCCGAGCGACAAGCCACCGGCCCCACCACTGACCCTCGCCGATCTGCCCAAGGCCTGCACCGCCGTGCTCAAGGCAGACTGAGCTGTCTAGCCGTTATCCCTTGTAGATCGCGGCGATCCTGCCGAAGTCGGCGCGAGCCGCGTCGATGCGGCCGTAGAACAGCGCGACCGTTTCCTTGGCGACCACCGGGCAGCCATTGTCGCCATATTGCTTGGCGGCCCGCGCCAACTCCTCGAAGCCGGCATAGAACGAGACGAACAGTGCCAGGTTCGGCTCGCCCACCGAGATGAAGTTGGGCACGGCGGCGGTGTAGATCGGGGTGTCGCGCTGGAAGGCATCGACCAGCTCGTTCACCGTACCATTGCAGCCGGCGGGCTTGTTAGGGTCGCTTGGCATCAGCGTCTCGCGCAGCAACTGGGCCCGGGCGAGCACGCCGTCGAGATCCCTCGCTTCGACGCGCAGCGCGTTGCCGACCTGCACCAGCGCCTCCTGGTTGCGCCGTACCTGTGTCTCGTCCTGGATGGCGCTCGAGATCGCCAGCACCCCGGCGCCGGTGACGAAGCCGAGCATCGTGCCGATCAGCGTCTGCCACTGTCTGAGCGCATTGAGCCGACCCTTGGTGCCCAGGGTAAAGACGTCGAAGATGATGATCGCGACCAGGAGCGCGATGACGACGAGCACCAGCAGGACCGCCGTGGAGGTCATCTGCTGCTAACCGAACAGGCCGGGGCCGAGGCGCTGCAGCAGCGTATAGGCCTCGTCATAGGTGGTGGGAACTTCGTCGGTGGGGAGGCCGAAATTCTTCACCAGCATCCCCATCAGCGCGCGGCCGGGCGGGCTGAGCGGAGCCTTGCCGGCCGCCTCGGAGAATGGGCCGCCGGCTTCGGGGTTGGGCGGCACATATTGCGGCGTGGTCTCGGGCCAATCGGCTGCCGGGCGCGGATCCGTCAGGTTGATGGCGTTGCCGAGGTCGCGTGCCCCGGCGTCGCGGGCGGTGAGCGGTGCAAGGCCATAGCGGTTGCAGAGCGTCGCGATGGCGGCGGCGTGGTGCATCGGCTCGTTGATGATCGTTCCGGCTTGCGTATAGGCAGAAATGGCGATGGCCGGCACGCGCACCCCGAGCCGATCGAAGGCAAAACCCATCTCAGTATCGGTGAGGCCGGCCGGCGGCGTTGCCGCAGGTGGCGGCACGTGGTCGTAGGTGCCGCCATGCTCATCGAACGTAACCAGCAGCAGCGTGTTGCCGGCATTGGATCCGGTAGGCGAGGCGGAGAGGCGGATCGCCGAATAGACCTCGTGCAGCAGCTTCTCGCCGGCCCGCACGTCGGAATTGCCGCCGACCTGCACGGTGACGCCGTCGGCGCCGACGAAATCGAAGGCAGCGACCGGCGGATGCATGTCGTTGTGGTCGAAAATGATGCGCGGCTCGATGAAGGCATAGGCCGGCAACGTGCCGGCGGCGGCATCGGCATGGAATTGCTGCATGCCGCGAAACCTGGTCTTCCAGTAGGGCATGAGCGCCGGGCCATTGATCAGCCCGGTCAGGGAGACGATCTGCGTCTCGTCGAAATACACCGCCCAGGAGATGCCCGCTGCCTCGAGCCGGTTGAAGATGGTCGGCGCGGCATTGAGCTTGGGGTCCATCCACTTGAGATAACCCACTGCGCCACCGCTATTGGTGACGAAACCGGACGAGGTCGAGGCATTGAAGAAGGCGCGGTTGCAGAAGGTCTGCGACGGCACGGCGCAATGCCAGGCGTCGTAGACCGCAAAGCCGCGGGCCAGCGTGCTGAACACTGGCAGCATGTCGGGGCTGAAGCCGCCCATTACCACGGCATACTCGTCCGGTTCCGGCTGCCGGCTCTGCGTTGCGACGAAGTTGTTGATGTAGTCGGTGATGAAGCCGTTCATGCCCGGCGTGGAGCCGGCGGGTGGCGCGTTGAACGGCGCCGTCATGGCGCTGAAATCGAGCCCGGCATTGCCTGGCGGGTCGACCGTGCCGAACAGCTGCGTGTTGACGTGCGGGTATTCCTCGCCCGGGTCCGGCGTCGGGCTCGCCATGATCGCGTCGGTCGCGCCGGCATAGATATGCGCCGCGATATCACCGCTCGGCGACGGGTTGGCGAAGCTGCCATTGCCGATGCCGTCAAAACTCTGTCCGTCGGGGACCTGACTAGGCGGATAGAGGTGGCCCAAAAGGTTATCGAACGAGCGGTTCTCGAACATGATCACCACCAGGTGGTCGAGCGCTGCGGCCGGATCGCCCTTCGCCACCGCCTCGGCAGCATGGCCCGGCGTGGCGCTCGCCCCGGCCATCGCCGCAGCGCTCAGCTTGAGGAAGTTGCGCCGCGATGGGCCGGCGGCCTTGCTCAAGGCACGGGCGCCTGGCTGGTGGCGGCGATGGCGAGTTTCCAGCCCTCGGCCGGTGTCTCCTCGAGGTTGAGGCGGGTGACCATGTGGTAGAGCCGGTCAGTATCGCTGCCCGAAGCGGTGCAGAAGCGATCCTGCAGGTAGAAGGGCGGCGTCGCCTGGTAGTAGAGCGTGGCGCTGACGCTGGCCGGCTTGCCGCTGATCTCGCTGAGCGGCACCGCATAGGCGATGCTGTCCGAGCCGCCCGCGACGTAATCCGGGTCGTCGCCGATGCCGACCGAGCCGGCTTCGAGCGCCAGGTCGTCGCCGGCGCCCAGCGCATTGGCGATCTCGACCCGCTGCTCGAGCGGCAGGTAACCGTCGGGCAGCAGCCGGTTGTCCTTCACCGTCGAGCAGATCGAGAGGAAGCTCGTGGTCAGCTGACCCGAGGGGGACGAGCCGGCGCCGCAGACCGGCGCCGCGCCGCCAGGGGTCGAGACCAGCTCCTGGTAGACCTGCGCCTGCGATTGGCTGGTGATGGTCTCGAAATGCGGCTGGTGCAGCCGCTGCTCCGGTGCGATGCGGGCCTTGCAATTGGCATCCCACCAATACTCGCCGTCGAGCGGTGCAGCATTGGCGTCGACCAGCGCGCCCGCGGCGTTGGTGTTGCCCGAGCGCCACAACAGCTGGCCGCCGGCATCGAGCACCGAGAACTCGATGAAGGCGCGGCGGAACCCGACCCCCGAGGGGAATTTGTGCCCGACCTTGTTGGTCACCTTCACCGTGGCGGTGAGCGCCGTGTCGCTGACGGCGACACTGCCCACCGCGATATCGGCGGTGTGCTGCCTCGCCTGATCCAGCATGGCGCCCTCGGTCCAGAGCAGCGGGTCGGTGCCCTTGGTGCCCAGCATCGGATCGGCGATCGGGATGCCGAGGATATCGGGGAACTGCTGGGCCAGCTTGACCAGGAAGACATTGAGCCCGACCAGGGTGTGCAGCGCGAAGTTATCGCGCGTCTGGAGGTCGATCTTCTCCGGTGCGGTGGCGTTATCGGCCTGCGGGAAGTTCGAGTATTCCTGGATGCTGGCGATCTTCGACTTGTACGGCACGCCATTGGCGTCGCTGGTCGCCATGTGGCAGTCCTGGCAGGAGAGCGGGGTGGTGCCCGCCCCTTGCGGCAGCACCCCGTCGGGTGTCGAGCCGGTGCGAAAAGCGCTGAACGCCCACTCGGGATAGGTCGTCTGCTCATAGATATGGGCAATGATTTTGCCGTCCTGCAGCACCGGCAGGTGCACCGTGTGGCAGGAGCCGCAGACCTCCGACGCGGCGATGGTCGGATGCTCCTCGGGCGTGATGCCGAGCGCCTGCTTCATCGGCGTGGTCTGCGGCTTGTCGAACGGCCCGATCAGCGAATCCGGCGGGCCGACGAGAAAGCTGCCGGTGAAGGTCTTGGCAAAGCCGGTATTGTCGGGGTTGAGCAGCGCCTGCCGCTCGGCGACGCAGGCGTTCTGCGGCGCCGCGAGCAAGTTCTCGGTGACCCGATCGCCCAGCGCCATGCGGTGGCAGGCGGTGCACGAGACGCCGTCACGGGCCAGCATGGCGTATTGGGCGAGGTGCGACGTGCCGCCCTCCCAGGGCAGCGTCTCCAGCACCGAGCGCTCGAAGCTCGAGCACTGCCCGCCCGCCAGCTTGCTATCGATATTGAACTGCCGTTCCCCGGCAATGCCGTGGCATCCGAGGCAGACCGTCTGCACGGTGTCGGCGGAGTCCGGGTGGAAAGTCTGCGTCTCGCTCGCCAGCTGCGCGAAGAAGAACGGGTCGCGTCCGGCAAGCCCCATCGGCGACGACCGCCAGGTTGCATAGGGCGACAGGTTGTCGAGCGTATTGCCGTGCGGGTTGGGCTGCGTCATGTCGAACTGCAGCCCGGTGCTGCCGGCATCGTGGCAGCCGATGCACTGGCTCGACGTGAGGAAGGTGTCGGCAGCGGTCGGCCCACCCGCCGCCACCCAGGTATTGTCATAGGTCTGCGATGGCATCGGCTGCACGGTGGCGGCCGGCGGCAGCCCCTCGGCATAGGCCATCAGGTCTTTGACAATAGCGGGGTCGGGCGTGCTGAACGGCACCAGCAGGCGCGGCGCCCCGAAATCGGCCTGTGCCGCCGCCTGGTGCTGGGTTGGGGTCGCTGGCGTCGCCGGGTCGTCGACGAAGAAGTTCTGGCTGAGGAACACTGTCGGCGTGCCGGGATGCCCCTCGATATTCGCGGTGGTCGCGAAGGTCAGGTTGTCCTTGGCCGAGGCGTGGCAGTTCATGCAGTATTGGGCAAAGCCCATATCGGGGATCGAGTTGCCAGGCGGCGCCGGCCAGTCCGGGGTCCAGCCGCTCTTGGCGCCAAAGCCGTACCACCCCCAGAACCAGCCATCGAACGAAGCGTCGGGCGCGCGGATCATGACGGCCGCGCCGCTGGTCGGGAACAGCTTCATCGGGTCGACGCTGGCGCAGTCGGCGGCCGGGGCCGGGTACATCTCCTTGATCATTACCGCCCCGGCGGGCACCGGCGGCGGCGTTACATTCGGATCCGTGGCCTCGGAACGATATTGCTCAAGCCAGGCCAGCATCTCGGGCGAGTACCAGATCACCACCGGCGCGTGCGTGCCGTGCTCGCTGCCGATCCACTTGCCATCGGCAAGCGTCGCGGTGAACGGCCCGGTATCGCGCACCGTCTTGTCGCGGGCCCAGCCGCGGGCGGGATCGCGGTGGCAATAATGGCCAAGGAAGGCGTCGAGCTTCTTCTCATAGACATCGAGCGCGAAGCCACCGGGGTTGCGGATATCGGCGTCGAGCGAGAGGCAGAGCTGCGGATCGACCGGTGCCAGCGCCGTCTGCTGCTCGGCCGGGCAGGTACCCGCCACGGCGCCGGCCGCTGACAGCAGTGCCATCGCGAGGCCGCCGACGAGCGTTGCGAGCGAGCGCCTCGGCGTTATGCGCTTCCGTTGCGTGGAGCAGGCCGCCTCGATGGTCACGAGAATCCTCAGCTCGGTTGGGGGATGCCCTCGATCAGTCGTTCGGAGAAGATTTTGGCGATGGTGTAGAGCGACTGCATCGGATTGGCGCCGACCGAGGTCGGGAAGATGCTGCTGTCCATCACGTAGACATTTGGCACCTCGCTGCCATCGGCAGCCCACAGCCGATGGTTGAGCGACACCACGCCGGTACCGCTCGGCCCCATCTTGTTGGTCGCCTGCAGGTGCGCCGAGGTCAGCACATTGCGGTTCGGGATGAACTTGAGGTTTTCATCGATCAGGTCGGCCTGCTTGATGTCGGTGAAATAGGTGCCGACCATCGGATCGAAATTCTCGACCCCGAGCACGTTCTCGTTCGAGGGGATGATCACCTTCTTCGCGCCAGCGAGGAACATCATCCGCACCCCGATCGCCACTCCGATGCGGAACCGCGCCTTGTCGCTATCGCTGAGCGTGTATTCGAGCACCGTGTCGCCGGTCGCGTCGAGCACCACGCGATTGTCCGCCGACGGCGTATCGACAAGCATGCAGCCAAAGCCGACATAATTGTTGAACCGCGCCATCTCCTCGTAGACCTGCTTGCCGCTGCCCGGCACCAGCAGCGCGCCATAGGCGGGCAACCCGGCCATCGTCTCGTAGATGAAGCCGGGCGAGGCGCCGAACGAGGAGACATAGGTGGCGCTGTCGAGCCCATCGAGCAGGTCGATGACCTTGTCGAACAGCCCGAGCAGTGGCACCGATGGATGGAGGATCAGCCCGCGGCCGATCCGGTCATTGGCGACCTTGGGGTTGGCCTTGGCGGTGTTGAGCAGCACCCGCGTCGTGCCGATGGTGCCGGCCGAGACCACGATGTTTTCGGCCGCGATGCTCACCGGCACATCGGGTGTAATGCCGAGCTTTGACGGGTCGACCACCGTATTGCCGTAGTCGGTCCATGGCGCCGTCATGTGCAGGGTGACGCCGGTGGCGCGCGTGCCGGTTGCATCGAACACAATCTCGTCGACCGTCGCGTCCGGAATGATGCCGAGCGGATTGGCGGTGTCGGCGATCGCTGGGTAGAGCAGCTGCCGGGCGGCATCGAGCTTGTCGTTCACCGGCGACGGCGAGTCGCCGACCGGGAAGCGGTTGAGGTGATAGAGCGAGGGGTCGGCGCCATAGGCGGCGGCGCCGTCCCACAGCGCCTGGTTGTCGTTGTTGAGCTCGCTCTCGGCCAGTGTGCGCGTGCCGATCGCCTGGCGCACCCACTCATAGGCGGTGGCGAGCCGCTCGGTCGAATAATAGGTGCCATCCATCAGCCCATCGGCAATCCAGCCATTGATGCGGGTCTGCACCGTGGATTCGAGCGGCGAGAAGGCGAGGTCGATATTGACGGCCGAGCCGCCGCCCAGCGTCTCGCCGCTGCGGATCACCACCGCATTGTCGGCGGTAAAGGACTGGTCGCCCTTGTACATCAGGCGCGGGTAGCTGCGCGTCGTCATCGAGCCCCAGACCACGAACGGCCCCTTCTCGATCAGCACCACCCGCTTGCCGGCCGCCTGCAGCTGGCTGGCGACGGTGGCGCCGCCCGGCCCGCTGCCGATCACCAGATACTCGATCGGCCCGTCGGCATGGCTGATGGTCTTGCTCGCCGCATCGTAGCTGAGCCGGCTCGGTGCGATCGTCGGCGCGTTGAGCATCGAATAGACATCGGGCCGGCTGACGAACACCGGCGGGGCGAGGAAGTTGCTGAGCGGCTGCGCCAGCGGCAGGTCCCAGATCGAGGAGAGATAGGCCTCCCGCAGGATCGAGGCGATCTGCGTCGAGACGGGACCGGCCGTGCCCTCGAACAGGTACGAGTAGAGCGGCGTCCTCAGCGCCGGATCCATCGCGCCGAAGCCCCCCGGGGTGGTGATGAAGGCCTGCACCGCCGGATCGCTCGACGCCTTCAGCTCGGAATAGAACGGCAGCGCCTGCGGTTCGGTGAACCCGGCGAGCAGCTGCGCCACCGGCGAAGCCTCGAAGCCTGAAAGCATGGCCTTGCTGACTTCGGCGGCGATCTCGGCGATGGATTTGGCCGCATCGGGCGGCAGCCCCAGTTCGGCCTGCGGGAACCACAGGTCGAACAGGGCATCGTGGGTTTTCTCGATTGCTGCCGCGGCGGGCGCCGACTGCGCCCAGGCCGGAGACGAGGCAATCGCCGCCACGGCCGCGGCCAGCGACGCCATGAATTGACGCCGGTCCAATCCGGCAGGGCGGAAGGCAGAACTATCAGCCACGAGCCAACCCCTCAGATGACTACTCGGCGAAGTCAGGATTTACGCTGCCAGTCGTGCCGTCAATTCACGTTTCTACTACAATGCGAAGGACTTATTCGGAGTGCGGGCAACATCCGTTCCGGCAGCAATCACGGTGGCGGCGGCGACAGGATGGCCAGCGGCTCGATATCGCCGATGGTGTGGATCGAGCCGTGATAGCCCGGCTCATATGGCAGCCCCGGCCGGTTGTCGGGATAGACCAGCAACTGGCAGGTGATGGCCTCGATCGGGAAGCCGTCCTTCAGTTGCGTGCACAGCTCCTGGTTGAGCGTTTCCCAATAGGGATTTTTGGCAGGATCGACCGCATCCATGAACTTCATCGCATGGCTGCGCAGGTCTTCGTAGTTCGGGATATCGGCTTCGGCGATGCCGCTGTTGTAGCGGTAGTGGAAATACATGTTCATCGTCTGCCCGCCCTGGTTCTGGGTCTTGTACCCCGGCACCTCGAACAGGAACTCGCGCTTGATGGCGGGGCCCTCCGATTGCCCAAGCACTGGCTGTCCTACCGTCACCAGGGGCAGCACCAGGATAATCCATGCCAGTCTGTGAACCCGCATCGATGACATCTTGTCCTCGTCGGATAACTAGGGATCACCGAGCCTAACTCCCGCAAGCTGACAGAACGCCCACAGCCGGGACCAGAGGGCGAAACGCCTGCCGCTACCCCCTCCGGTTGGCATTGCGAAAACTGCTGGGCGACATGCCTTCGCGTTGCGCAAAGACGCGCGAGAAGTAGAAGGCGTCCTCGAAGCCGGTCTGGTGGGCAATCGCCTCGATGCCGGCATTGCTGATCGCCAGCATCTCCTTGGCCCGGTCGAGCCGCAGACGCAGCTGGAACGCTTTGGGCGGCACGCCAGTGGCGGCGATGAACTTGCGCCTCAGCGTCGCCGGCGACATGCCGAACTCCTCGGCGAAGCGGGTCAGGTCGACGGTCTCGAAGGCCCGCTCACGCAGCGCTTCGATCGCCGGGGCGATCGGGTGTTCGGCGCGTTCGCGCCGCTCGATCAGGCCCTGGTGCGCCGCAGTGAGCGCGATGCGCTGCATGCGGGCCCCGGCCGAGGCGCGGGCGAGGTGCGTGTCGTCGCCCATCTCCACCCGCAACAGCGCGAACAGCCGCTGCATTTCACCAAGCTCGTGCAGTTGCAGCAGCGGTTGGCGCGGCTCGATCAAGGCGCTGACCAGCACGTCGTTGGCGATCCGCCCTTCGAACAGCGCCCATTGCTCGTCCCAGTCGGTGCCCTCATCCGGCCCGTAGGAATGCACCATTCCCGGCCACAGCCAGAAGATGGCCGGCGCGACCACAACCTGGCTGCCGCTCGACGCGGTGTGCAACCGGCCGCGGCCACGTTCGACCATCACCACGGCGAACAGCTCGAGCTTCCGATCCTCGATCTGCGTCGAGATCCGGTGCGCCCCGTATTCGAGCACCCCGAGCAGCGGCGCGGTGCCGGGAATATGTGGGCGATAGGCGGCGACGGAAAGGTTGGCCATGAGCGAAAAGTCCAGATGGTGCTTTTGTCTATGGTGACGCTGACGCTCATACCATAGCGATACTGCATCACCAGTCGTTCCAATGGATGATCGAAATGTCAAGTTCCGTGGCTGCGGAGCGGCCTGCCGCTTCGCCCATGCCGCCGCTGCATGCCAATGGCCAGACGCTGTCCTCGGCGCCCAACCGCATGGGCTACCTGACGCCGACCAGTGCGACCACCAGCCTCGTTGAGATGCGCCGGCAGTACGAGGAGCAGGGCTACCTGTTCATCAAGGGGTTTCTGGACCGGCAGGACGTCATCGATTTCCGCGGCTGGGTGTTCGAGCAGCTGGCGGCGGGCCGGCTGACCGAGCCGGGCACCGATTTCGCCGCCGGCATTTCCGCCTCGCGCTCACCCGACAAGGCCTGGCTCGATCGCCGGCTGATGTCGCTGGTGCGCTCGACCGCCTATGAGGGCTTCTGCGCGCAGCCGCGGCTCGCCCGCTTCATGGACGCCTTCCTCGACGGGCTCTCCTACCTGCATAAGCGCAAGATCATGCGCTTCACCCAGCCCGGCACCACGACAGTGACGCCAGCGCATTACGACCTGGTCTACCTGCGCGGCGGCACCAGCCGCATCGTCACGGCCTGGATCCCTATCGGCGACACCTCGGTTGCCATGGGCGGGCTGACCTATCTCGAAGGCTCGCACCGCATCGGCAGCGATATGGAGGCCAAGTTCCAGATCGAGGGCATGGACCTGACGCCGGAGGAGCGGATCAGCGCCTACAACAAGAACATGACCGAAGGCGGCTGGGTCTCCAAGGACCTGCCCGAGATGGCCGAGCGCTTCGACACGCGCTGGCTGGTCGCCGATTACGAGGCCGGCGACGTCATGCTCCACAGCCCGTTCATGATCCACGCCTCGACCACCAACCAGGATCCCGAGCGGCGGATCAGGCTCTCGACCGATATCCGCTACCAGAACGTCGACGACGAGATCGACGCCCGCTGGAACAACCACTGGAGCCTCAACGACATGCTCTAGCAGCCTGTCGCCTCCCAAAAGCCGACCGACAAGCAAGAGGCGCCATACGCGCCCCGCGAGGAGAAACCATGCCGAAAACCACCAGGACTCTCAGCCTATTGGGCTGTGCCGCGCTACTGCTCAGTGCCTCGACGTCGCTGACCACGGCGCAAATGCTGGAGCCGACGACGCCACCCGACCCGCCGAAATTCGACGCGCAGGGCACGCCCAATTTCGTCGGCGTCAAGGACATGTTCGAGTACCGGGCGCTGCCCGAGTACCACGAACCGGCCTGGGTGACCGAGAAGTTCGTTGCGACCGGCAAGCTGCCGCCGGTGGGCGAGCGCCTGCCGAAAGAGCCGCTGGTCTACAAGGCCTCGAACCTGCCCGATGGCATTGGCGTCTATGGCGATGTGATGCGCCACGTCATCGGCGGCCGGCCGGAAGGCTGGAACTATATGGCCGGCCAGTCGCAGGGCTGGGGTGGCACCGATATCGGCACCATGGAGTGTTTGACCCGCACCGGACCGCTGTTCCAGGTGAAGGCCGAAGAGCTCGAGCCGCTGCCTAACCTCGCCAAGGGCTGGGAATGGAGCGAGGACGGCCACCAACTGACCATGCACCTGATCGAAGGGGCGAAGTGGTCGGACGGGGTGCCGTTCACCTCGGAAGATGTGATGTTCTACTGGGAGGACAATGTCGTCGACCCCAACGTTACGCCGCTCAACGGCGCCTCGCCCGAGAGTTTTGGTGAAGGCACCACGCTCCGCGCCATCGACGATTACACCATCGAGTGGACCTTCAAGGACGCCTTCCCCAAGCAGTATCTCTACCAGATGGCCTACGGAAATTTCTGTCCGGGCCCGGCGCACATCTTCAAGCCGCTGCACCCAAAATACTCGTCCAACACCTACGACCAGTACAAGAACGCCATCAAGCCGGAATACCTCAACATCCCCGTCATGGGCGCCTGGGTGCCGGCCGAGTATCGGGCCGACGACATCATCGTCATGCTGCGCAACCCCTACTACTGGAAGGTCGACGACGCGGGGAACCAGTTGCCCTATCTCGACGAGGTGCACTACCGGCTCTCCACCTGGGCCGATCGCGACGTGCAGGCCGTGGCCGGCACCGCTGACAATTCGGCGATGGAGCAGCCGGAAAACTACGTCGAGGCCCTGAAGCGCGCCGCCGACCCCAGTGCCCCGTCGCGCCTGCAGTTCGGCGCCCGTACCATCGGCTACACGCTTTATCCCAATCTCAGCGCCAATGGCTGGGGCGAACCCGACAGTCGCCGCCAGGCGGTGCGTGAGCTCAATCGCAACTTCGATTTCCGCAAGGGCGTCACCAGCGCGCTCGACCGCCAGTCGATCGGCGAGGCGCTGGTCAAGGGGCCGTTCACCGCCATCTATCCGGGCGGCCTCTATGCCGGCACCACCTTCTACGACAAGGCCTCGACGGTCTACTATCCGTACTCGGCCGAGACGGCAGAGGCTTACTTCACCAGGGCCGGCCTCGCCGATACCGATGGCGACGGCATCCTGAACTTCCCGGCGGACCAGGAAGGCGGGCGCAATCTCGAAATCACCATCCTCGCCAATGCCGACTATCAGACCGACAAGAACCTCGCCGAGGCGGTGATCGCACACCTCGAGCGGGTCGGCATCCGGGTGGTCGCCAACTTCATGACCGGCACCCAGTTCAATGCCGCGCAAAGCTCCGGCCAGTTCGACTGGGTGGTGATCCGCAACGGCTCGGAACTGGTGGCCGTGGTGCAGAACACCGCGTCGCTGGCGCCCACCGGCCCGCGCATCGCCGCACAGCACCAGGCCGGACCTGACGGCACCATGGACCTGCTGCCGTTCGAAACCGAGATGGTGGAAGCGGTGAACGCCTTTACTGCCACCGACGACGCGGCGGAGCGCATCGCGCTGATGCAGCGCTACCAGAGGCTCTATACCGAGAACATCTACGCCATCGGGCTGACCCAGTATCCGGGCGCTGAGATCATCAACAAGCGCTTCGCCAACGTGCCGGCCGGCGTGCCGATCTTCATGTTCAACTGGGACGTCGACAACATGATGCGTGAGCGGCTGTTCGTGCCGGCCGACAAGCAGCCGGGCTATGAGCTGCACCCGCAATCGCTGCCCGGCGCCCCGGGCATCGGCAACGGCCCGGTCTCTTAGATCGTTTCACCGTTTCAATGAAACGCCGAAACGCTCCAGGTCATTGGTTTTGTCGCGCTTTCGAACCGGAAAAGTCTGCAACTTTTCCTGAAAGCGCTCCTAGCCAGGATTACTGAACCTCCCGGTGCGGCGGTCGCCAGATCGTCAAAACCGATCACTGCTGCACCAAGGCCGGTGGGGGTGGCGCAAGCCATCCCCACTGCATTTGCTCTCAGCACTAGTTGGTATGTTCGACGCGCCTGACCCGCCCGGATCGGGCTTTCGTCTGTCGCGCACGACCTCAGCGGCAGTTGGCGGCGCTGGTCGCCATTGCAATCATGGCTAATTTTTTGTATAGCTCGGCACACAACTTGTATTCCGGCGCGAACCAAGAATACCGGGACAGCACCTCCGCTCGAATTGCGGAACGAGCTCATGGTGCAGAAGTAGAACTCCCGGCCGTACCATCCGATCTGCGCCGGATGTATTCTGCAACAATCAGAGGCCAACGGTAGATAAGGCTGTGTTGTCGATGATGTCGACAGCGCGGTCGATGATTTGTTTTATTCCGCAGGCGAATACAAAGCGTCAACACGTAAGCGGGGAGCAGTTACAAAACACTCTAGGGAGCAGTCATCATGGCAATCGTTCTAACAGGCGACGAATTCGTCGTGCTCGACGAGTCGCAAGGGCTACAGAACACCGGAGTATCCAGCACCAACGAGGACAACGACGACAACGATATAGTCTATACCGACCTGCCCGCCGCCTTCGCTACGCGGCTCTTCGACGCCGGCCAGCTCAACTTGAGCAGTGCATTTGCCCAGGCCAACGGCGCGGCCCAGAACGACTTCATTTCACTCACCGACGGCTCGACCCTCACCGGTTTCGTCAAGAGCGACGGCAGTGCGTTGCTGGCCTATGACGCCGGCACGACCGTTCCGACCACCGGCGTGCTCGCCGGCTTCACCACCGTTGATGGCGAGGCGATCTATCTGTTCGCCGACGAGGCGACCGGGCTGGGATCTTCCATGTTCCTCGGTGTCGACGTAAATGGCGACATCGTGCTCGCTGGCTACCTCGAGGCAGACGGCACCATCTCGACGGTGCAGTTCGAGGCCATCACCAATCCCGATAGCGGCAACCATGACGATCCGGTCGATCTGAGCGGCCTGCTCGACGTGGGGGCCAGCGGCACCATCGATTTCGATTTCGATGACCTGCCATCGAGCAACAACCTGTTTGCAACGCTGGGCGCGTCTCCCGACGGTCCGGCGATCGTCATCTTCGGCGCCGACATTCATCTTCAGGCCGATGGCACACCCACCAATACAAGCGACATGATGTTCATGTCCCAGGCCGGACCCAATGCCACGATCGGTATGAACAACCAGATGTTCAACCCCGGCGACGCGGCGTTCTTTGCCTATGTCAACGACGTGAACGCCGACTTTCTGTCGGGCTGGGAGCCCAATGGGCTGACCGGCACTGAGGCTGACGATGCCGACAACGCGCTCTATACCGGCGGCACGCTGGACGTGACGGCGGCCCAGTTCACCATCGCTCAGATCCAGGGCAACGGCACCGGCAGCATGAAGCTGACCACCTATCTTGGTGCGGCCGACACCGCCCGTGACCTGCTGACCGGCCCGACCGACGGTGCCACCTCGCCCAATATCATCGCGGTCAACGTCACCATTGGCGGGGTTACCACGACGTTCGACAACGATGCTGATCCGGCCGTGAGTGGCTTTGATGTGTCGGGCCTCGGCACCACCACGGTGACACTGACCGGCGTCGATGACGGCTACCTCATCGAGTTCGTCACCGACAGCGAGCACAACCGCGTCAAGATCGAAGGCACCGCCGGCAAGTTTGATATTGGCGGCTTCACCATCACCGAAGGCACGTTCGTCCACGAGCCGGTCGGTGACCGGATCGTATTCGAAGACGATGGCCCATCGGTCGGCGATGGCGAGGGCACGCCGGCGCTGACGGTCGATGACAGCGACTTCACCACCAATGACTCGGCCAGCTACGCCAACCTGTTCGATGTCGATTTCGGCACCGACGGCGGCAAGGACAGCGACAATGACGGCACCGTCGACGTTGATGCCGTCACCTACAGCCTCAGCATCGGTGTCGGCGCCAGCGGCCTCACCGACACGCTGACCGGCGATGCCGTCGTGCTCAGCATGGATGGTGCTGCGGTCGTCGGCAAGGCGGGGGCCGCTGGCCCCGAAGTGTTCCGCATCACGGTCGACGTCAACACCGGCGAGGTGACGCTCGACCAGAGCCGCGCCGTTGTCCACGACGATCCGGACGATGACGAGGAGAGCGGCTCACCTGCCCAACTGGCCTCGGCCGACCTCATCGCGCTGACCGCCACGGCCACCGATGACGATGGCGACACCGACGACCACACGGTCGGCATCGGAGACACGTTCAACTTCGAGGACGATGGTCCCTCGATCGACCGTAACCTGGTCGAAGTTCCGGCCCTCACGGTCGACGACAGCGACTTCGCCACCAACGACTCGGCCGACTTCTCGGTCCTGTTCACCACCGCCTTCGGCAATGACGGGCCCAAGGATACCGACGATAACGACATCCCCGATGCCGATGCCATCACCTATGAGCTCGGGATCAATGCCGGGGCCAGCGGCCTCACCGACACGCTGACCGGCGACCCTGTCGTGCTCAGCATGGATGGTGCCGTGGTTGTCGGCATGGTCGGCACCGAGGAGGTGTTCCGCATCACCGTSGATGCCGATACCGGCGAGGTGACGCTCGACCAGAGCCGCGCCGTCGTGCACGACGATCCGGACGATGACGAAGAGAGCGGCTCACCCGCTCAACTGGCGGCTGCCAACCTCGTCACCCTGACCGCTACCGCCCATGACGGTGACGGCGATCATGATGATGCCGTCGCTGACATTGGCCTCGCCTTCAACTTCGAGGATGATGGGCCGTCGATCGATCGCAACCAGGTCGAGGTTCCGGCCCTCACGGTCGACGACAGTGACTTCGCCACCAACGACTCGGCCGACTTCTCGGTCGTGTTCACCACCGCCTTCGGTAATGACGGGCCGCTCGATGCCGACGACGATGACGTGGCCGATGCCGATGCCATCACCTACGAGCTCGGGATCAATGCCGGAGCCAGCGGTCTCACCGACACGCTGACCGGCGACGCTGTCGTGCTCAGCATGGATGGTGCCGCGGTTGTCGGCATGGTCGGCACCGAGGAGGTGTTCCGCATCACCGTCGATGCCGATACCGGCGAGGTGACGCTCGACCAGAGCCGCGCCGTTGTGCACGATGATCCGGACGATGACGAGGAGAGCGGCTCACCCGCTCAGCTGGCGGCTGCCAACCTCGTCACCCTGACCGCCGTCGCCGTTGACGGTGATCTTGACCACGATGACGCCGTTGCCGATATCGGCCTCGCCTTCAACTTCGAGGATGATGGGCCGTCGATCGATCGCAACCAGGTCGAGGTTCCGGCCCTTACGGTCGACGACAGTGACTTCACCACCAATGACTCGGCTGACTTCTCGGTCGTGTTCACCACCGCCTTCGGCAATGATGGCCCTCTCGATGCCGACGATGACGACGTGGCCGATGCCGATGCCATCACCTACGAGCTCGGGATCAATGCCGGCGCCAGCGGTCTGACCGACACACTGACCGGCGACGCTGTCGTCCTCAGCATGGATGGCGCCGCGGTTGTCGGCATGGTCGGCGCCGAAGAGGTGTTCCGCATCACCGTGGATGCCGATACCGGCGAGGTGACGCTCGACCAGAGCCGCGCCGTCGTGCACGACGATCCGGACGATGACGAGGAGAGCGGCTCACCCGCTCAGCTTGCCGCAGCCAACCTCGTGACCCTGACCGCCGTCGCCGTTGACGGTGATCTCGACCACGATGACGCCGTTGCCGATATCGGGCTTGCGTTCAACTTCGAGGATGATGGCCCGTCGATCGACCGCAACCTGGTCGAAGTTCCGGACCTGGTGGTTGACGAGTCGGCATTCGGCAGCGTCTTCGCCGATTTCTCGAGCCTGTTCACCACCGCCTTCGGCAATGACGGGCCCAAGGACACCGACGACAACGACATCGCCGACGACGATGCGATCACCTATGCCGTGACGATCAGCAATGCCGGCGACGACACCGGTCTCGTCGACTCGCTCACCGGCGAGGCGGTGGTGCTCGGCGTCAGCGGCCTCGACGTGATCGGCGTTACCGAGATCGGCGGGCTGGAGGTGTTCCGCGTCTCGGCCGACGGGGAGACCGGCGTGGTCACCCTGACGCAGAGCCGGGCCGTCAAGCATGACGATCCGGACGATCCCGATGAGTCCAGCTCGCCCGCCACCTTCACCTCGACCAACCTGGTGAGCCTCGTGGCGACGGCCTATGACGGGGATGGCGACCACGACAGCGCCACCCTCGATATCAGTGCGACGTTCCTGTTCGAGGACGACGGCCCGGCGATCGGTCCGATCTCCGGCGGCATGGTGGACTTCGTCAGCGGCGATACCGTCTCCCACCTGCTTGGAGCGGTTCCCGGTGCCGACGGCGCCAATGCCAAGATCACCGACTTCACCGAGAGTTTCGATTTCGGTTTCGGCGAAGTGATCGGGGTGCAGGAAGGCGACCAGACGGTCACCTACTACCTGGACGAGAACGGTGACGGCTCGATCGGCGCCGACGAGGATACGGCGTTCTTCCGCCTGAGCCTCGATACCACCGCCACCAATCCGGCGAACTGGAGCTACCTGTTCGAGACGCTTGAGGATCCGGAACCGGCCAGTATCGAGTTCAACTTTGACGAGCTGCCTTCGGGTGCGAACCTGTTCGGCGTGGTCGGCGAGTCCTCCTCTGATCCGGCGATCCTCGTCTTCGGCAAGAAGACCGTCGTCAATGCCGCCGGCAACTACACCAACAAGAGCGATGTGATCCATACCTCGCAGGGCGGCACCGGAGCGACCATCGGTGTGAACAACCAGATGTTCGACCCCGGCGAAGGCGCCTACTTCGTCTACATCGACGACCCGGTGGCCAACTACCTGTCGGGCGTGCCCGGCGGGCTGAGCCCAACCGAAGCGGACGATGCCGACAACGTGCAGTACACCGGTGGCACCGTGGACGTGACCACGGCCTCGATCACCATCTCGCAGATGCAGGGCAACAAGGGTGCATCGATGAAGCTCACGACCTTCCTCGGCACCGCCGAGCAGGGCCGCGACATGGTGCTGACCCCGAACGGGACTTCGCCCAACATCATCGAGGTGCGCATCATCAAGCCCGACGGGACGGTCTATGAGTTCGACTCCGACTCCGACCCGGCGATCGGCTTCATCGATGTGACGGGCCTGGGTGGCACCTCGGTGGTCGTTACCGGCCTCGACAAGGGCTACACCGTCGAATGGGATACTGACACGCTTCATAACCGCGTTCTGGTTGAAGGCGTCGCCGGCAAGTTCGACGTCGGCAAGTTCAGCATCGGCGAAACCGGGACGACACCGGACGGCCAGCTCGACTTTGAGGTGACCATCGAGGACTTCGACACCGCGGGTGACACGGCAGTAGCCGACTTCACCATCGGCATCGATGGTGACCTCGACGGGGTGATCACCATCTAGCGGCAACAAGCCTTAGCCGGCCGGGGGCAAACCCCGGCCGGCGTCTTTTGCGGCGCGTTCCTTGCCAAGGCGGTTGTCATGCCCAAGACCCTCTACGAAACCATCATCGATCGCGTCCGGAACGAGCTTCCGGCGCTCATCCTGTTCAGTTGCCTCGTCAACCTGCTGCTGCTCGTCACCGTGTTCTACATGCTGCAGGTCTATGATCGCGTGCTGTCGACCGACTCGCTCGACACGCTGATCTGGCTGACCCTCGGCACGCTCGCCGCCATCATCGTCTACGGCATCATCGAGCATGCCCGGCGGCTGATGCTCACTCGCACCGGCGCCTGGCTCAATCTCGAGCTCACCGGCCCGGTGATCCGCCGCGCCATGGAAGCCCGGCTTGCCGGCGCCGGCCTCGAAGCCGGACCGCGCGATGTTTCGGACCTGCGCGCCTTCTTCGATGGCGACGGTCCGCTCGCCTTGCTCGATGCGCCCTGGGCCATCGTTTTCATCGCTTTCATCTGGCAGCTGCATCCGGCGCTCGGCCTCATCGCCATCGGCGGCGCCCTGGTGCTGTTCGGCCTCGCTGTCGGCAATGACATCGCCACCCGGCCGGCGCAGAAGCGCTCGACGGCCGAGCTGCGCGCCAACCACGACGCGGCGCTCCGCTACATCGACGGCGGCGAGACGCTGGCGCCGCTCGGCATGGCGCAACCGATCATCGAGCGCTGGCAGGAACGCGAGCAGCTCGCCACCGATCGCCAGCAGCGCCTCGCCGAAGACACCGCCACCGTCGTCAGCATCTCCCGCGCCATTCGCATGGCGCTGCAGGTGCTGATCCTCGGCACTGGCGCCTACTACGTGCTGCAGGGCCAGCTCACTGGTGGCGCCATGATCGCCGCATCGATCGTCCTCGCCCGGGCGCTCTCGCCCATCGAGCGTTCGATCAGCGCCTGGCGCCGGCTGCTCGCCGCCGCCGCGGCGCATCGCAATCTCAAGGCCCTGTTCAAGGGCTCTGCTTCTGACCACGAGGCGGTGCAGCTGCCACGGCCGCTCGGCCGCCTGTCCGTCGAGGCGGTGAGCTTTGCCGCGCAGGCTCGGCATGAGCCGATCCTCTCCAATGTCAGCTTCGGCCTCGAGCCCGGCACCAGCTGCGCCATCGTCGGCCCATCGGGGGCGGGCAAGTCGACCCTCTGCCGCCTGCTGGTCGGCGCCGCGCGCCCCAGCTTCGGCCATGTGCGCATCGACGGCGCCGATGTCTTTGCCTGGGATTCCGACGATCTGGGCCGCCACCTCGGCTACCTGCCGCAGCAGGTCGAACTGTTCCCCGGCACCGTCGGCCAGAACATTGCCCGCTTCCGACCCATCGACAGCGATAAGCTGGTCGAGGCGGCCCAGCTGGCCGGCGTGCACCAATTGGTGCTGGGCCTGCCCGGCGGCTACGAGACCGATATCGCGGCGGCCGGTAACCGGCTGTCGCAGGGCCAGCGCCAGCGCCTCGGCCTCGCCCGCGCCGTTTACGGCGATCCGCCGCTGCTGGTGCTCGACGAGCCCAACGCCAATCTCGACAGCGATGGCGACCTCGCACTCACCAAAGCGCTCGCCGAGCTCCGGCGCCGCCGGCGCACCGTGGTGATCGTCACCCACCGGCCGGTCGACCTGCAGGCCGTCGATAAGATCCTCATCATGCGCAACGGCACCGTCACCCGCTTCGCCGACCGCGACGGGGTGCTGCGCCCCTCCGGCGTTCCGGTCGAGGGCGAAGAGCCGCGGCGCATCCCGCAGCCCGCGCGCAAGCTCCCCAGAGCAAACGCCCCAAGTCATTGATTATGTCGCGCTTTCGAACCGGAAAAGTCTGCAACTTTTCCTGAAAGCACTCCAGGAGGTCGCTGCCATGTTCGAGAACCCCACCAAGCTCTGGCAGATGGCGTTGGACTGGTGGCAGGCCGAGGCCCTGCCGCTGGTCGATCGGGCCTGGATCGCCACCCGCGACGCCGGCCTCTCCCCCGAAGGCGTGCTCACTGCAGCCGCCACCGTGGTTGCACTGGGCATTCTGCTGCTCATGCTCGGGGAGCGCCACCGCCGCATCAAACCACGGGTCGAACTCTCCCGCGCCACCCGTGGTCCGCGCTGGCTCGGCTACGTCGCGGCGCTGCTGCTGGTCGGCGGCTTCGGCACCTGGGCCTATGGCGCCCGGCTCGCCAGCGCCGCCATCGCATCGGGCGTGGTGAGCCCCGACGGCTACCGCAAGACCATCCAGCATCTCGAAGGCGGCATCGTCCGCACCATTCACGTCAAGGAGGGAGATGTGGTCGCCGCCGGCGACCCGCTGGTCACCCTCGACGACACCCAGGCCCTGGCCCGTCGCCAGGAGCTGCGCGACCGCTACATTGACCTGCGCGCCCTCGAGGCGCGCCTCCTCGCCGAGATGCAGGGGCGCGATGCCATCACCGTCCCGGCCGAGCTGCTTGCCTTCCCGGCGGCTGACTATGCCAGAGCCATCGACGACCAGCGTGCCCTGTTCACGAACCGCCGCGCCTCGCAGAACGGCCGTGAACAGATTCTCGACCAGCGGGTGAAACAGGTGGACGAGCAGATCGCCGGCCTGACCGAGATGATCGCCGCCGAGGACGAACAGATCGGCCTGCTCGAACAGGAAGCAGCGAACGTCAAGCAACTGTACGACAAGGGCCTCGAGCGCCTGCCGCGCCTGCTCGAGCTGCAGCGCGAGGCGGCCAGCGTCGAAGCCCAGCGCGCCGCCAACCGCGCCGCCATCGCGCAGAACCGCCAGTTGATCGGCGAAACCCAGATGCAGCTCTTCGCGCTGCGCGACGAAATCGTCGAAAGCGTCAGCGAGGACCTCAGCAAGGTCCGCGGTGAGCTCGCGGAACTGGCGAGCCAGTTGGCTTCGCGCGAGGATGTGCTGGCCCGCACCGTGGTCACTGCGCCGATCGCCGGCACCGTCATGCATGTACGGGTCACCACCGTTTCCGGCGTGGTGAAATCCGGCGAGCCGATGCTCGAGATCGTGCCGGAGGGCTCGAAGCTGGTGATCGATGCGCGGCTCAGGCCGCTCGATATCGATACCGTCCATCCCGGCATGCCGGCGCGCGTTGTCCTCACTGCTTTCCGGCAGCGCAACCTGCCGCAGATCCACGGCGTGCTTCGCTCGATCTCGGCCGACAGCCTCATCGACGAGCGCACCGGCAGCGCCTATTTCCTCGCCAAGGTCGAAGTCGACCGGGCGAGCCTCGACGCGCTGGGCGAGGGCATCAGGATGCTTCCCGGCATGCCGGCCGAGATCATGCTGCTGGGCGACGAGCAGACTCTCCTGGACTATCTGGTGAGCCCGATCACCACGTCGCTCGACCATAGCTTCCGGCAGTAGAGCGCGATCAGGAAAAGTTGCAGACTTTTCCGGTTCGATCGCGCGACCAAGCAAAGACTCTCGCGGCATACGACTTTCAGCCTACTCCTCGTTGCCCGATCGGCGGTTGCCAACGCTGCCTCGGGCTGTAACCTGACGTACGTCCCTCGGGGAGGATCGGGGGACAAATAACGAGGGAGAGGCGACGTGAAGATCACTTCGGTGAAGACGGCGGCAACGAGCGGCCATTGCATGCATCTATGGGTCCGCATCGAGACCGACGCCGGCATCACCGGGCTCGGTGAATGCGTGCATGGCGGCTACCAGGCCATTGCCATCATCAAGGAGCTGGAAGAGCGCCTGATCGGCCGCGACCCCTTCGCCATCGATGCGATCTTCGAGGAGACCCGCCGCAGCCTGGTGTTCGAAGGCGGCTTCGCCGGCGCGCTGATCACCGCGCTCACCGGCATCGAAATCGCGCTCTGGGACCTGAAGGGCAAGGCGCTCAAGGTGCCGATCTATGAGCTGATGGGCGGCAAGTTCCGCGACGACATCCGCGTCTATTGCGATTGCGAAGTCTCGCCCGGCATGAACATGGACGAGGTGCAGGCCGAGGTCGACAAGGTGCTCGAGGCCGGCTTCTCCGCGCTGAAGGTCGATCTCGATATCCGCGCCTATGGCCACACCGGATCGGAGACCGGCTGGTACGAGAAGGACAGGTTCAACATGACTCCCAACAAGTGGGAGCATGACCGGATGGTGCAGCTGGCCGAGATGGTGGTGAAGGCCGCCGGTAAAGAGGTCGAGGTCGCTTGTGACCTGCATACCAGGCTCGACAAGCACTCCGCCATCCGCCTCGCCAAGGACCTCGAACATCTGCAGCTGATGTGGCTGGAAGAGCCGATCCCGCCCGAGAACATCGACGCCATGGCCGAGATCACCCGCTCGACCAGCGTGCCGATCTGCGGCGGCGAAAACCTCTATCTGCGTCACGGCTTCCGAAAGGTGTTCGAGCAGCAGGCGCTCGACATCATCATGCCCGACATTCCGAAATGCGGCGGGCTCTCGGAGTGCCGGAAGATCGCCGAGATGGCCGACCTCTATTCCATCCCCTTCGCCCCGCACAATGTCAGCTCGCCCATCGGCACCATGGCCTCGGCCCAGGTCTGCGCCACGGTGCCGAACTTCCTGGTGCTGGAGTTCCACTGGTTCCACCGCGACTACTGGAAGACCATCACCGATGGCGGCGAGATCATCCAGAACGGCCGCATCAAGCTGACCGATCGGCCGGGCATTGGTCTGGAGCTGAACGAGGACGTGGCACGGCAGCACCAGTATCCGGGGACGACCTGGTTTGCGTGAGGGGGACGGCCACGATGCTCTGAGCGTGTGGCCACCCCCACCCTTGATCCCTCCCCACAAGGGGGAGGGAGACGCGTACTGAAGCTGCGGTTCTGGCTCTCCCTCCCCTTGATGGGGAGGGCAGCGCAGCTTGGCGGCTCTGCCGCCTAGCGCAGCTGGGTGGGGCGGGGCGGTAAGATCGGAGCTGTGCTACCGCACCAAAGCCGGCCGCTTCGCGTCAAACGCCCACCCACCGATCAGATACTGCATCGCCGCCGCATCGTTGCGGCTGCCTGCCGGCAGCGAGCGATACCGGGCATGCGCCGCCTCGAGCTGCGCCTCGTCGATCTCCACCCCGAGGCCCGGCCGTTCCGGCACGGCGACGTGCCCGTCGCGGATCAGCGGCGGCTCCACCGTCAGCCGCTGCCCGTCCTGCCAGATCCAGTGCGTGTCGAGCGCGGTGATCGTCCCTGGCGCCGCGGCGCCGACCTGGGTGAACATCGCCAGCGAGATATCGAAATGGTTGTTCGAGTGGCTGCCCCAGGTCAGCCCCCAGCGCTGGCAGAGTTTTGCCACGTCGATCGAGCCGCGCGGCGTCCAGAAATGCGGATCGGCCAGCGGGATATCGACGCTGCCCAGCGTGATGGCGTGTCCCATCTGCCGCCAGTCGGTGGCGATCATGTTGGTCGCGACCTTCACCCCGGTGCGTAGCCGGAACTCCGCCAGCACCTCGCGTCCGGAAAAGCCGGCCTCGGCGCCGCACGGGTCCTCGGCATAGGCGAGGATCGGCTTCAGCCGGCCCGCGAGCTTCACCGCTTCCTCGAGCGACCACGCCCCGTTCGGATCGACCGTCAGCCGCGCCGCGGGGAAGCGCTCGGCCAGCGCCTCGATCGCCTCGGCTTCGGCCTCGCCGGCCAGCACGCCGCCTTTCAGCTTGAAATCGCGAAACCCGTAACGCGCCTCCGCCGCCTCGGCGAGCCGGACGATGGCGGCGGGCGTCAGCGCCACCTCGTCGCGCAGCCGGTCCCAGTCATCGCCACGCGTCGCGGCGCGATAGCCGAGCGGCGTTATGCTGCGGTCGCCGACATAGAACAGGTAGCCCAGCATCTCGACCCGGTCGCGCACCTGGCCGTCGCCGAGCAGCTCGGCCATCGGCACCCCGAGGAACTGTCCCATCAGGTCGAGCAGGGCGCATTCAAGTGCTGCCACCGCATGGATGGTGATGCGCAGATCAAAGGTCTGCGCCCCGCGTCCGCCCGCGTCCCGGCTGGCGAAGGTCTCGCCCACCTGCCGCAGCACCGAGCGATAGGCGCCGATCTCGCGTCCGACCACCAGTTCGCGGCTATCCTCCAGCGTTTTCGCGATCGCCTCGCCCCCCGGCACCTCGCCCAGTCCGGTCCGGCCGGCGCTGTCGGTGAGGAGCACGATGTTGCGGGTGAATAGTGGCCCATGCGCGCCGCTCAGGTTGAGCAGCATGCTGTCCTCGCCGGCCACGGGCACGACGCGGAGGGCGGTGATGATGGGGGTGGCGGTCACGTTTGCCTCAAGACAAGCTGGTGCGTGGGGCTCCACCCCACCCTTGATCCCTCCCCATCAAGGGGAGGGAGACATTGTGGCGCGGGCCGTGGTTCTCCCTCCCCCTTGTGGGGAGGGATCAAGGGTGGGGGTGGGCAACACGCACCGATCGAGCGAACTACCCCTTCACCGCCCCGACGGTCAGCCCACCGACCAGGAAGCGCTGGGCGTACATGTAGAGCACCGCCACCGGGATCGCAGTCAGCAACGAGGCCGCCATCAGTTCGCCCCAGGGCAGGATGTCGCCCACCACCATCGATTGCAGGCCAATCGGCAAAGTCCTGAGCGATTCCGAGGTGATGAACACGAAGGCGAACAGGAACTCGTTCCATGCGTTGGTGAAGGCGAACAGCGCCACCGACAGCAGTGCCGGCGCCGCCAGCGGCAGGGTGATGCGGATGAAGGCATAGAGCCGGCTCGCCCCGTCGATCATCGCCGCTTCTTCAAGCTCCACCGGGATCGAGCGGAAATAACCGATCAGCACCCAGGTGGCGAAGGGGACGAGGAAGGTTGGGTAGGTGGTCAAGAGCGCGCCATAGCTGTTGATCAACCCAAGGTCGCTCAGCGTCTGGTAGAGCGGGATGAAGATCAGCGTCCCGGGCAGCAGGTAGGTGATCAGGATCGCCGTGGTCAGCAGCCCGGCGCCGAGGAATTTGAGCCGGGTCAGCGCATAGGCGGCGAGCGCCGCGATCGCCACCGAGATGATGGTGCTCAATGCGGCAATCAGGATCGAGTTGCCCAGCCAGTGCAGGAACGGCGAGCCGAACAGCAGCTCCTGGTACTGGTTGAGGGTCGGCGGGTTCGGCCAGAAGATCGATTGCCGCTGGCTGATCTGTGTCGTGGTTTTGAACGAGGTGATCAGCACCCAGTAGAACGGGAACAGGACGAACGCCATGATCGGCAACAGGATCAGGATGCGGATGCCGATCCCCATGCGTTCGCGGCCCTGCGGCTTGAACACCGGCTTTTCGGTCGAACCGGTCATCCGCTTGCGCAGCGCCTTGCCCAGCACCTCGATGCCGCGGTTCAGCATGTCGAACGGCCAGAAGAAGACATCGAGCACGAAGCTGAACAGCCCGCCGAAGAACTTGCCGATGCCGAGCCCCTTCTTCTGCACCCCGGCGGCACGCTCGTCGTGGCGCATGTACTTGGAGAGCAGGTAGATCAGGAACGCCATCAGCGGCGCGACGGAAAGCGCGATGGCGCTGCCGGGGCCGTATTGCAGCGAGCCGATCGCCTTTTCATACGCGAGGATCGAGTAGAGGCGGGTGGCGCCGCTCGGTCCGCCGCCGGTCATCAGGAAGATCAGCCCGAACTGGTTGAAGGTGGAAATGAAGCTCAGCAGCAGCACCACGAGGATGACGTAGCGCATCCCCGGCAGCGTGATGTAGCGGAAGCGCTGCACCGCATTGGCGCCGTCGACCTCGGCCGATTCATAAAGCTCGGTATCGATCGCCTTGAGCCCGGCGAGCAGCAGCAGGGTGAAGAACGGGATGCCCTTCCAGACGTTCACCGCGATGACGCTGCCCAGCGCGAGGTTCGAGTCCGACAGCCAGCCCAGCGGCTTGTTGATGATGCCGGCGCCCTGCAGGATCGGGTTGAGGCCACCGAACAGCGGATCGTAGATCGACTTCCAGGCCAGCGCCGTGACGATCTCGGGCACGATCCAGGGCAGCAGCATGATCGCCGACATCAGGTTGCGCCATGGCAACTTGGAATGCAGAATCATGGCGATGGTCATGCCGGTGACGAACTTGATGCTGAGCGACCAGAAGGTGAAGTTGATCGTGTTAGAGAGGCTCAGCAGGTAGTCGGAATTGGTGTAGAGCCGCTGGTAGTTCCTCAGGCCCACCTGCACCGTCTCGCCGGTGTTGAAATTGAATGTCGTCATCGACATCAGGATGGCGCTGATGAACGGCCAGAAGATCAGCCCGGCCATCAGCAGCACCATGGGCAGCACGAACAGGTAGGCGATCCTCCAGTCGCGGCCCAGGATGTTCTTGAGCTTGAACCGCGGACGCGCGGCAGTGGTGGTGCCGCCGATGGGCATGTCGAGAGAGATGCGCTTGTCCAAGGTCAAGCCTCCTTCCAGCTGAAGCACCCGAGAAAGCTGGGTGCAGGAGTTGGGCACGGCCTGGCAGCACGAACTGGCTGCCTTGGCCGGCACGGGGATGGCTGAGGACGGCGGTGGCCGCCCTCAGCCAGGAAGCATCGCGGCCTTAGGGCTGCATGATTCCACCTTCTTCGAACAGGTCGCGCATCTTCTGGTGCGCGTCCTTGACGGCATCGGCGGGCGCCATGCGCCCCGAGATGACGTTGCCGACCGACTGCTCCAGCACGCCCTGGGCGCGGATGGCGTCGACGCCGGCGTTCGGGTTCGCCGGCCACGACTGGCCAAGGAACGGATCCTTGACGTCAACCGCCTGCTTGATCGTCGCCAGGTTTGGTTCGGCAGCAAGCAGTTCCGGGGTCCACAGGTTCTGGTAGGCCGGGGTGAACAGCACGCTGCCCAGAGCTGCGATCTTGCCGAAGTTGGCCGGGTCGAGCAGGTTGAGCGCCAGTTCCTTGGCGAGCGCCGCGTTCGGTGCACCCTTGAACACGGTCATCCAGCCGCCGACGTTGCCGCCGTCGCGGCTGTCGCCGTTGATCGCCGTCGGCGCCTGCAGCAGCAGCGTGTTCGGATAGACCGGGTTGGCGTCACGCTTCGACTGAGCGTAGATCGAGAAGGCGTTCTGGGTGAACCCGATTTGCCCGGCGAGCCAGGCCTCGTTGTTGCCGGTGTCGTTCCAGCTCTCGACGCCCGGCGGCAGCATGGCGGCATACTTGCCGTTGCGGTCGTAGGTTTCGCGCAGGAACTCGAAGGCGGCCACCGTCTCCGGCGAGTCGAAGGTAACGACCTGGCCGGTCTCGTCGGTGAAGTGGCCACCGAAGGCCTGCACCGTGGCGATCAGGAAGCCGAAGCCGTCACCGGACTGGTTGGGCGTAAAGCCCCAGCCGTAGAAGTCGGGACCCGAGATGGCGAGCGCCGCTTCGCGGCGGTCGACGATGGTCTTCAGGGAAGCAGGATCGATGCCCTTTTCCTTGAGCTTGTCGCCACGCGCATAATAGCCGGTGGTCGTGCCGATCAGCGGAACGGCCCACCACTTGCCGTCAAGCTGCGCGGTCTTGGCAGCGTTCAGGCCGGGCATGATGTCGCCGTAAAGCTTGACCGCTTCGTCGACCACGTCGGTCACATCCTCGACCAGGTCGAGCAGGTGCAGTTGCGAGATCGAGACGTTGGATGTGTAGGCGAAATCCGGCGGGTTGCCGGCTTTCACCGCCGCCGTCATCTTTCCCATGAAATCGCCGAATGACTCGGGGTTCGTGGTCGAGATGTCGAGCTGGACCCCCTTGCCGTCGGCAAAGGCCTGCACTGTGTCGCGGAACGCCGTCTGGGCCGCCTCGAAATACTCGGTGCGGTGAATGACGGTGAGCTTTCCCGAACCGCCGACCGGCAGCGGTGCGTCCGGCTTGGGTGCTGCGGCGTCCTGCGCAAAAACCGGAAGGCCGCTCCCCGCGGCGATAAGTCCGGCGCCGGTAGCAACGGTCCCCCTCAGGACGTCGCGACGGCTCAACTTCTTGATAGTCATCGTAGTTTCTCCTCCTCGTCGTTGGGCAGTCTCTCCTAGTCACGGCTCGTTGGTGGCTCTCGTGTCCACCTTGTATGACAACACGTGCAGCATTGAACAGATTTCGCTCTGCTGCAACACGTACCTCACGGTTCGGCTGTCCAGCCCTTGCAGGCCCCCCGTCCATTGCCTACCTTGTGCACAGGCATCGTGCCCGGCAAGAGGCCCGGCGCCCGCCTGTTTCCGCAACACCAGGACAAGAGCATGGATATCGATCCGACCTTGCGGTCAGTCGTGGCCGTCCGATCCACCATCCCCGACGACGCCTTCACCGCGGCCGGCCTCGGCACGCTGCGCGAAGGCAGCGGCGTAGTGATCCGCGAGAACGGCCTGGTGCTGACCATCGGCTATCTGATCACCGAAGCCGAAGAGGTGTGGTTGACCACCAGCGACGGCCGCGTCGTCGCCGCACATGCCCTCGCCTATGACCAGGAAACCGGTTTCGGCCTGGTGCAGGCGCTCGGGCCCCTCGACCTGCCGGCGCTCGAACTTGGTAATTCTGCCGACGCCCAGTTGGGCGATGCCGTGGTCTTCGCCGACGGCACCGGTCGTTCCATCCGCGCCACTATCGTCGCCAAGCAGGAATTCGCCGGCTACTGGGAGTACCTGCTCGACGAAGCCATCTTCACCGCCCCGGCGCATCCTTCGTGGGGCGGCGCGGCGCTGATCGGCGCCGACGGCAAGCTGCTCGGGGTCGGTTCGCTCCGCCTGCAGATGATGCGGGCCGGCGAGACCGCCGACATTAACATGGTGGTCCCCATCGATCTGCTCCGCCCCATCCTCGATGACCTGCTCACCCGCGGCGAGGCCAACCGCCCGCCGCGTCCGTGGCTGGGCGTATTCTCCGCCGAGAGCGACGGTGAAGTGGTGGTGATGAGTGTCGCCGATGGCGGCCCGGCCGCGCAGGCGGGGCTGCGCCAGGGCGATGTGATCTCCGACGTGCGCGACAGCGAGGTCGAAAGCCTCGCCGATTTCTATCGCAAGGTCTGGAGCAGCGGCCCGGCCGGCGCCGAGTTCCCGATGCGTGTCGTACGCGACGGCCGCGACACCTGGGTCCGCATCAAATCCGCCGACCGCAACAGCTTCCTGCGCAAACCGCATTTGCAGTAGGGCGCTTCAAAAGTACCTGTCACAGGACGGTGCGGGAAGATCACCCCCACCCCTGTCCCCTCCCCGCAAGGGGGAGGGAGACCAAAACACCAGCGCCGGTACGAGCGTCTCCTCCCCCCTTGCGGGGGAGGGACAGGGTGGGGGGTGTCTTCCCGCACTGACGGTCGCAGACGAAAGCGCAACAAACACAGGTCAGTTGATGGTCGGGAGCTTCGGCCGCAAGGGCTCGAGTTCCAGGATCTGCCCTGCCGTGCAAGCCCCCGGCTTGCCGGTCAGCGGCGGGATGCAGACGCATTGACCGCGGCGCAGGCGGCTGTCGTCCGGGCAGGCCGGGGTCTGTTCCTCGACGATATCCGGCCGGCAGTTGCCGGGCTCGCCGCTGGTGCCGGGCAGGCAGACGCACTGACCGCGGCGCAGGCGGCTATCGTCGGGGCAGCTCGGCTCCTCGATCACCTCGGGCCGGCAATTGCCCGGCTTGCCGAGTGTGCCCGGCAGGCAGACGCATTCGCCGCGGCGCAGGCGGCTGTCATCCGGGCAGCTCGGCTCCTCGATCACCTCGGGCCGGCAATTGCCGGGCTTGCCGAGCGTACCCGGCAGGCAGACGCATTCGCCACGGCGCAGCCGGCTATCGTCCGGGCAGGTCGGTTCTTCCACCACGTCCGGCCGGCAATTGCCCGGCTTGCCGTGGGTGTCCGGCAGGCAGACGCATTCACCGCGACGCAGGCGGCTGTCGTCGGGGCAGACCGGCTCCTCGACCACATCAGGCCGGCACTTGCCGGGGTTGCCATGCGTGCCGGGCTTGCAGACGCACTCGCCATTGACCAGCCGGCTGTCGCGGAAGTCGCAGCTTGGCGTCGACTGGTTGGGTTCGCACTCGCCCGGATCGCCATGGGTCCCCTTGTCGCAGACGCAGGCGCCGCTATCGGTCAGGTGGCTGTCGGCGGGGCACTTCGGCGCCGTCGGGCGCGGCGTGGCGCATTGCTTGCCGTTCCACTGCGTGCCCGCTTCGCAGCAGTCGCCATTCGGCATCACCTGCTTGACCGGGCATTGCTCGGGCTCGGGCTCCGCGCCCGGCCGGCAGACGCTGGCCGGCAGCTGGGCTGCGGCCGAGGCGGTGTACTGCACCCCCTCGTCGCTGTGCAGCACGGCGGCCGAGATCGACGCATTCACCGTGTTGACGATATTGCACTGACCCGCCACCGCCACATCGGTCGGGATGTGGATGGTGATGGTCATCTCGGTGTATTTGCCCACCGGGATGGTCTTGAACGTCGACGAGCAGTGCATGTCGTTGTCGGTCGTCGGGACGCACGTCCAGTTGCTGGAGGACACAAAGCTCGTGCCGTCCGGCAGCAATTCGTCGACTTCGACCGTGCCGATATAGGGGTCGGGTCCGGTCGATGTGGCCCTGACGGTGAAGGTCGCGTCGTAGCCGTCGCCGGCCTTGACGGTCTTGATCGCCGTCTTGGTCAGCTTGAGGCTTGGCGGGTCGCAATACACCGCGACCGGGCCGGGCCCCAGGTTGATGAACAGCTGCGGCACCTTCTGGGTGGCCTGGGCGAGGTAGCCCGGGTCGCCGCCGGAAGCCGGATTGGTGATCAGCACGGTGTTGATCACGTTGCAGTCGGCTAGCGTCACGCTGTTGGGATTGACGTGCGACGTCGCCTGGAAAGTCCAGTTCGACAGCGCCGGCAATGCCGCCGGACGGGTGCAGAGCCACTGATCCACCCCCGAAGGAACGCAAGCGGCGCCCGAGAAGGTCGTGGGCTTGTCGTTGAAATCCTTGACCTGGATCGGTCCCGGCTGCGGGCCACCGCCATAGTTGAACACGGTGATGTCGAAATCGCAGAGCCAGTCCTCGCTGGATGGATCCGACGCACAGCCGGTGGCGGTCTTTTGGATGTTGAGCTTGGGCAGGCCCGGCGCGATGCAGGCAGGATTGGGCAGCGCCTGGCCGACCGTGTCCGAGTCGTTGCCACCGGGATTCTGTGGTGAACCCGGGTTCGGCGCCAGGATCGACAGGTTGTTGGTCACCGAGCAGACGCCCGGCCCATCCGGAATGAAGGTGTGGAACGGCACGACGATCGGCGTTCCCGGATTGACCCCCACCGCTCCCGGCGGCGTACAGGTGGTGACCGCCGCCCCGGTGCAGAATGGGTACATCAGGGTGAGGAAGTTGGTGGTCACCCCCGCCGAGCTGTCAACGAAGGACAGCGGCCCCAGATAGGGCGTGGTGCCGACATTGCTGATCGTCATCCGCCATTGGCAGAGATAGCCATTCACCCCGTAGAAGAAGGGCGAACAGCCGAGCGCCGTCTTCTGCATCTTGAGGTCGGTATCGAGCGCCGGTCCGGCACAGGCCGGATCCGGGATCGGCGCGGTGACCGCGTCGAAGTCGTTGCCGGCGACGAGGTTGGTCGGCGAGCCCCCGGCGGGCGCGCTGATATTGGCCTTGTTGTCGAGGCCGCAAAGCGCCGGCAGGATGCCCTTGGGGACATGCGAGGTCACGAGGAACCCCGAGGTCCAGCCGGGCGGCACGTTGACCGGTGGCGCGACGATATTGCAGGTCAGCACCGGGCCGGCCTGGACGCAGGCCCAGGGGCCCAGCGTCGTCGCCGGAGCGTTGATACCGAGCGTGTCGGTGACGGTGATCGGCCCGGAATAATTGCCCGGCCCGGCATTCTGCACCAGCACCACGTACGAGCAGTTCCAGGTCGCGCCGGCGTCGGCGCAACTCGGCGCGGCGATCTTTTCGAGCAGCAGGTCGCTGCCGGGTGCCGCAAAGCAACCGGGCGCCTTGATGCCCGCCACGCCGATGTTGAAATCGTCGCTCGGATCGTCGTCATTGCCCCAGAACCAGTCGAGTTCGGCTGCGTTGGCGAGGTGGCAATAGTTCACCAGCGCCTTGGGCAGCTTCACCACCTCGTGCAGCACCACCCCGTCGCCGGGATAGAGCAGCACCGGGCCGGTGACGCACTGATAGGCGGTCGGTCCGGTCGGGCCGCACGACCATGGCGGCTGCGGCCAGAAGCTCATGCTGGCGCCCGGATTGTTGGCCGGCAGGTGATCGTTGACCACCACCGGACCCCAATAGGGCACGCTGCCGGTGTTCTCGACCCGGATGGTGAAGTTGCACCACCAGTTGGCGCCGCCATCGACGCAGAAGAACGGCTTGGCCCATTTTTCCAGCGTCAGATTGCTGTACTCGGGCTCGTCGGGTTCATCGGGTTCGTCCTCGTCCGGCTCATAGCTCGGCGGCAGGTAATCCGGCGGCGGGAAGGCCGGCGGCGGGACGTAGGTAGCCGGTGCGCTCTCGCACACCTGCCAGATGGTGACCGCGCCGACATGGCCCTGCGCCGTCGCCTGGTCATCATCGGTATTGCCGTCATAGTCGGCAAAGAAGGCCAGCGTCGGCGGCTCGTTCTGCGGCCGCACCAGCGCCGCGGCATTGCCCTGCAGGCCATGCACCTGGGTCGGCGGATCGAGCGGCGCATCGACGTTCAGATTGTCGCGCAAGGCATCGCCGGTCGACCACAGATAGGCGCTGCAGGCGCCGCTGAGCGTGCCGGCCTCGTCGTCGAAATCCGGGCCGAGCGCGATGCCGCCCGAGGCGTTGCTGCCTTCCGGCGCCATGCCGATGGCGTAGCTCTGGGGTGTCTCCACCCAAGTGCCCGGCGTCGTCGGGTCGTCCGGGAACTCGCGCTCGTAGCGCACCACCGACGAGGTCAGCGGCGTGGCAAACACCGAATAGTCATAGCTCCCCACCGGCGCGCCGCGCTGCGCGAGGAGCATCCGGCCCTGCGGGTCGAAGACGATGCTGGCGATCTCGTTGCTGGAGGGCAGGTCGGCAATATCGAGTTCCCAGCGTGCCGTGCCGAAGCTGCCGTCGGCATTGATGCGCACCGACCAGATCTGCGCGGCGACGGCGTAGAACAGCCGCCCGCCATTGACCGCGAGGCCGAACACCTTGCGCTCCGGCTGGGTGAAGCCCCAGGTCGCCGGATCCTCGCTGTTGAACGCCGGATCGGTGACCGACATGGTGCTGCCGTCGTCGGCGACGGGTTCGAGCTCGTGCGTCGGTCGTCCGGCGACGCCATGGTCGAAGGTGTCGATGATGACGCCGTCCGCCGCCAGCCGGTAGACGAGGCCGGTATCGAGATCGGAAACGAAGAACTGCGCGCTGGCCGGGTCGAACACCAGGTTGCCCAGCCCCGCGCCGCTATTGGCCGCGATGGTGGTGAACAGCGAGATCTCTCCGGTGCTGCCATCGACTTTCCAGATCGAGCCGGGATAGCCCGCCGTCCCGCCGGCCGTGCCCCACTGGCCCGCCATGAAGCTCGCCTCGGGCGCGCCGAGCTTGCTGCGTACCGGATTGCCATCGGCATCCGGCACGACGATGTTGAGCCCGAAGGCCGAGGTGGCCGCGAGATAGATATTCGGCGCTGCGGCGCCGCTGAACTCGGGAGCATCGTCGAGCGCCACCCCGAAGGTCTGCCCGACATCGGCTGCGGTTGCCGAGAATACCGGTTCGGCCGGGATCAGCTGACCGGTCGGCGGTCCATCCGGCTGCAGCTGCTGGATCACCATCGACGCGCCGGCCGGATCGATGAAGGTGTAATCGAGCGGCTCGCCGCTGGCCGGGGGTGTCGCCGGCGGCACCACGCCCGAGAAGCCGGTGACGACAGGCTCGCCGGGAGCAAAGATCGCCTCGTCCGCCGCCAGGGCGAACGATGTCAGGAGTACCGTGGAAGCAATAACAGTCGCGACAAGTGCGCCGACGAACTGACCCGGGGTCCGCAGACCGAAATACGACGCCATGGCCTCTCCTCGCCATTAACGCCCCTAAGCTCACGCGTCCCCTTCGCGTGCACTCCGCATGAGTACAATACCACGCCACCACGCTGTCGGCACTGCTAATCTTGTGCCGGCGGCAAACGATGCTGCCGCCGGCCTTCGGATGACTTTCAACCGCGATGACTTTTGAAGATCTTCAGCGCCACCACCGCCGCAGCGAGCGCAATGGCGAGGCCCATTGCGGGGTGCAGCATTGAGGACATGCTGGCCTCGGGATCAGTGCGCAGCAGGTACTGCACGAACGGGATGGCGTAGAGCAAGGCGGTGAGCCCGCTCCACCAGCGCAGCGCCCGAACGCGCCTGTCGGTCCAGGTGCCCCAAGTCATCAGCGCCACGGGCACGGCGGCGATGAAGGCCCAGCCGGTCAGCACCAGCACGGGGGCGACGATGGCCGACCAGGTGAGGTAGTTCGGTGCAAGCTTCTGCGACTTGTCCTGGCGCGGGGCGGCGAAGTTATCGGTGGTCATATCAGCTACTCCTTGGGTTAGGGGAAGGGCACCGGCGCGGCGTCGCGCCGGCGCCGGGTGTCACTTGCGGGTGGCGACGGCGGCGATCAGCGCGGCCAGCAGCGCCAGCCCGGCGGCGCCGAGATAGGCGGCCGAGTAGCCACGGGCGAGCGCGGTGATCTCGTCTGCACCACCGGCGCTGAGGCTGCTGGTCAGCGTCGTCGCCAGTGTGAACAGCACGGCCAGCCCGAGGGCGCCGCCAATCTGCTGGCTGGTGTTGACCAGCCCGCTGGCGAGCCCGCTATCGGCTTCGCTGACGCCCTGCACCGCGAGTTCGGTGCCGGCGATGAACGCGCCGCCCAGACCGGCGCCGATGATGATTGTCGGGCCCAGCAGGTGCAGCACGAAATCCGCCCCGACCGGCGCCAGAGCCAGCCAGACGAGGCCGATTGCGAGACCAACCAGCGACACCGCCAGCGTCCGCGCCGAGCCGACCTTCGCCATCACCGGCGGCAACACCCCGGCCGTGACGATCAGCGCCAGCGCCAGTGGCACCTGGGTCAGGCCGGTCAGCATCGCGTCATAGCCGAGGACGTTCTGCATATGCAGCGACAGGACGAAGAACAGCCCGACCACCGCGCCGCCGATCAGCAGCACCACCAGGTTTCCCAGCGTCACTGCACGGTTGGCAAAGATCGCGAACGACACCAGCGGGTCGCGCGAGCGGAGCTCGATCACGGTGAACAGCCCGAGCAGCACCACGCCGGCTGCCCCGAGGCCGAGCGTCACCGGCGACAGGAAGCCGACCTCGAGCACCATCGAGAACGCCGCCACCAGCGCCACCACGCCGAGCGTGATGGTGATGGCGCCCCAGAGGTCGAGACGCGCCTGGCTCTGCGCCACGTCGCGGCTCAGCAGTGAGGGGATCGCGGCGAGCACCACGAGGCCCACCGGCACGTTGATGAAGAAGATCGCCGACCAGCCGATGCTGGCGGTCAGCACGCCACCGAGCAGCACCCCGGCAACACTGCCGAGCCCTGCCACCGCGCCCCAGATGCCGAGCGCCTTGGCCCGCCCGTCGGTCACCGGGAACAGCTGCATCAGCAATGCCAGTGCCGCCGGCGCGAGGAGCGCTGCCGAGGCGCCCTGCACGGCGCGCGCCACGAGCAGCATCGGCCCATTGATCGACAGCCCCGCTGCCAGCGAAGCCACGATGAAGCCGGACACCCCGGCGAGGAACACCCGGCGGTGCCCATAACGATCGGCCAGCCGCCCGCCCAGCATCAGCAGCCCGCCGAACGGCAGCACATAGGCGGTGATCACCCAGGTGAGGAGGTTGTGGTCGAGCCCCAACCCGGCCCCGAGGCTGGGCAGTGCGATGTTGACGATCGAGGCATCCAGCACCACGAGGAACTGCGCCAGCGCCAGGATGGTGAGGGCCAGCCAGCGATTGCGGCTGCGCTCGGTCGGTGGTGCTGCCTCGGCAGCGGTTGCGATCACGGTGGTCATTGCTGTTCTCCCATATCAATAGAGTGACTAGTCACTCACCGGTTGGTTTCAAGAAATGGCGCCTTTGTTCCCGCGCTTGAGCGGGTGAGGGCGCCACGATGGACGTCGTCATAAATCGCCGGGGGGATGCCCCGGCCGGATCAGATCGCCGGCACGTGCCGGATGCCGCGCGCCACCAGGCGGGCCCAGTCCTCACCGAGCTCGTCGATATCGGTGGTGGTGATCAGGTGGCAGAGCTGGCCGAAGGCGATGAAGCGCTGCACGGCTTCGTCGCTGGCGCCCGTACGCTGCTTCACATAGGTGACGATCCGCTTGAGCCCGCCTCGCATGGTGGCGCGGATCGCCGGAACATCCGAGGCACTTTGCGCATGCACCTGGATCATCAGGATGCTGCGGTCGGCAATCAGGCTCGCATAGCCGTCGCCCATCGCATAAAGGATCGCATCGGCATCGCCGTTGCTGACCGTCTGGGCGCTCTTTTCCAGCGTCTCCTCGATCCGGGTGAAGCAGCGCTCCACCGCGGCGATGAACAGCTCTTCCTTGGTGGGAAACAGCTTGAACACATAGGCCTGGCTGATCCCGGCCCGGACAGCGACCGCCGTTACCGGCGTCGCCTGAAACCCCGCATCGGCAAACGCCACCAGCGCCGCCTCGACAATGGCTTCTCTTCGGGTGTCCGCATCGGACAGGTTGGTGCGCGTGTGCTTCATGGTGAGTGAGTGAATACTCACTTGCACTAAGCATGTCAATGGCCAAACAATCTCCGAGCCCTTGGCATCGAAACCGCCCCTCCGGCCGTTTGGCCATCTCAACGAGGGTGCCCCCATGTCCAGCAACGACATCGCCGACCGCCTCAACCACTTCGGCAGGAACATCGAACGATGGCGCACCGAAGCGGCGCGCCTGACCCTGCTCGCCGCCCAGGCCCGGGAGCAGAAGCCCGACGAAGCGCAACTGATCCATCTCGAAGAGACGGCAACAGCCGTCTACACCGACATCACCGAGTTTCAGCGCACCGTCGAGGAAATCGCCACCACCAGCCCCGCTGCCGCCGCTGAACTCGCCCCGGTCGGCGACGCCATCCACCTGGTGCTGCTGGAGATCACCGAACTCGGGATCAAGCTCTACAGCTCTCGCACCGAGCTGCCTGAGGTGACGTGACTTCGCCTCGGCAAGGAGCCGTGCAGTTGGGATACCCTCTCCCGCTTGCGGGGGAGGGGGGACCGCGCGAAAGCGTGGTGGGAAGGGGGTGCCCCACGCACGAATGGTAGGCGGACTGGGCAGAGGCCAGTGTTTGCGGCACCCCCCTCCCACCAGCCTTTCGGCTGGTCCCCCCTCCCCCGTAAACGGGAGAGGGTGCGCCGACTGCAGGCCTCAGTGGCCCGAAATCTCCGCCAAGATCCCCTTGGTCAAACTCCCGGTCGCTGGGTACAGCGGGATCAGACACGCCTGCAGCGCGTGGTAGATGTCGCCCTTGCCGCCGAACAGCGTGTAGCTCGGCTGCAGGTCCTCGGTCAGCTGCTCGTGCCAGCCGCCGTTCTGCTCGTCGATGAACGAACTCGCGATCACGTCCCAGATGTGGCGGTACCACTCCTCGTGGAAGGCGCTCGGCCGGTGCTCGCAGAGGAACGCCGCGGCGCCGATGCCCTCGGAGGCCGGCCACCAGAGCTTGTCGCGCATGTCCGGCTTGTCGTTCCAGTCGAGGTTGTAGAAGAACCCGCCCTTAGCCTTGTCCCAGCCGAGTGCGATCGACTGGGCAAACAGAGCTTCGGCCGCATCGGGCATCCAGGCGTGCTGTTTGCCGCCCAGCGCCCAGAGCTGCAGCACCAGGCGCGACCATTCCAGCCAGTGGCCGGGCGTGGTGCCAGGCGGCCGGAACATCTGGTCGCCGAGATAGCCCTTGTCGACCTGCCAGTTGCCATCGAAGTGCTCGGCCACGCGAAAACCGTTCTCGCCGGCCTTGCGCCGGATGATCAGGTCGGCGATGCGCTCGGCCTTGTCGAGATAGCGGCGCTCGCCGGTGGCCTCGAACGCTGCCATCAACGCCTCGGTCAGGTGCATGTTGGAGTTCTGCCCATGATAGGGCGCGATCACCGACCAGTCGGCGTTGAACTCTTCGGCAATGGCGCCGTGCTGCTCTTCCCAGAATTTGGTCTCGAGGATCTCGGTCACATCGGCCAGCATCTTGTCGGCCAAGGGGTGCCCGACCAGCTTGGCGCTCGAGGAGGCGAGCAGCACGAAGGCATGGCCATAGCCTTGCTTCCGCCCGTCGCGCGGCCCGTTATCGTCCACCGTCCAGAAATAGCCGCCGGCCTTGGTATCGCGATGCCGCTCCCACAGGAACTTCATGCCGTGGTCGACGATCAGGTCCGAGCCCGGCCGGCCGAGCAGGCTGCCGATGGCGAAGCAGTGCACCATGCGCGCCGTCGAGTGGATGCCGCGCACCGGATTGGCGGCGTTCAGCGGCTTGCCGGTCGCATCGAGGTCGAAGAACCCGCCCTTCGGGTTGAAGGCCCGATTCTGGAAGAACCCGAACAGCGCGTCGGCCTGCTCCAAGAGCCAGCGCCGATGATAGCTACGGTTGCGCCAGGGTTGGGTGGTCGTCGCCGGCATGTTCAGCTCCCTTTTTGCTGCGCCAGTTCTACCCAGCGGGCAGCGCAGCGTCGAGGGCTACCATACGAGCATCAGGCCTCGAGCCGCGCCCGGATCGCCGCCTTGGTCGCGTCGTCGGCGAAGGCTCGCCCGATCGCCGCGAGGTTGGCCGCCCGGAACCGCGCCGTGTCCCAGCCGAACACCTGCTGCAGCCGGCCATACTCCTGGGTCAGCGTCAGATCGGTCGGCCCGCGCGCGTCGGTATTGACCCCCACCGACACGCCGCGCCGCACCAACTTGTCCACCGGGTGATCTTCATAGCGGTCGAACACATCGATCTGGATGTTGCACGACGGGCAGACCTCGAGATGCACGTCGCGCTCGAGCAGCAGCGCGATCACTGCGTCATCCTCGATCGAGCGCACCCCATGCCCGACCCGCCGCACGCCCAACTGCTCCACCACTTCGCGCACCTTCTCGGCGCCGCCTGCCTCGCCGGCATGCGCCGTGACGTTGAGCCCGCGCTCGGCGGCCTTGCGAAACACCGGGATGTGCTCGCCGAGCCCATAGCCGGTCTCGTCACCGGCGAGGTCGACACCGCCGACCCCCTGGTCCCGATAGGTCTCGGCGATGCGCACCAGGTCGAGCCCCTGCGCCGTATCGTCGGGCCTGAGGGTGCAGAGGATCAGTCGCGCTTCGACCGGATAGGTCTTTCGCCCCTCGACCAGCGCTGCCAGCACCGTCTCCACCACGTCGTCGGTGGTGAGCCCGGTCTGTCGGTGCAGCTGCGGCGCGAAGCGGATTTCGGCATAGACCACGCCATCCTCGGCCAACTGGCGCAGCAGGTCGATGGTCGACACCGTCAGCGCCCGACGGCTTTGCAGCAGCGCCAGCGGCGGCGCCAGATAGCGGAAATAGTCGACGAGGTTCACGCACTTCTGCGGCGCGAGGAACTCGGCCCGATAACGCTCCGGCGTCACGCTGGGGTCGAGTGCGTTCACCGAGTCAAAGCTCATCGAGCAATCGAGGTGGAGGTGCAGCTCGACCTTGGGAATCGCCCTGAGTTCGTCGCGAGTCATCATCAACCCTTGATACCAGCGCTCGCCAGGCCCTGCACGTAGTAGCGCTGTAGCGGCAACAACAGGGCGATCGGGATCAGCGCGGTGATCACCGATACTGCAAAAAGCTGGTTCCAGATCGTCTGGTACTGCTGCTGGAACGCCGCCATGCCGACCTGGATCACCTTGAACTGCTGGGAGGGCATGGCGAGCAGCGGCCACAGGAACGCCTCCCACTGGAACACGAAGAGGAGCAGCCCGGCGCTGATGCAGGTGGGGATCGAGAGTGGCACATAGATGCGAACGAGGACATCGAACCAGTTGGCGCCATCGAGCTTGGCCGCCTCGAGGTAGTCCTTCGGGACTTCCTTGAAGAACTGGTAGAACAGGAACACCGCCAGCCCGTTGGCAACACTGGGAACGATCAACGCTGCCACGTTGTCGAGCCAGCCCAACTGCAGCGTGACGGTGTAGAGCGGCAGCGCGATCGCTTCGAAGGGCAGCATGAAGCTGATGATGATCAGCGTCAGAATGGCGTTCTTGCCCTTGAAGTCGAACACCGCGAAAGCAAAGCCGGCCATGCCGTTGACGATCAGTCCGCCAATCATCGTGACGATCGCGACGAACATCGTGTTGGCGATGATGATGCCAAAGCCGCGGTCGAACACGCCCTGGTAGGCCTCGAGCGAGAATGGCGAGGGGATCAGCGCCTTGGCGGTGAACGGGAAGATATCGGCGAAGACTTCGGTGTTGGGGCGGAGCGACGAGACGATCGCCCACCACAGCGGCAAGACGAAGATGAACGCAATGGCGATGTAGGCGACGTGCTTCAAACCGAAGCCGATGCCCTTGCGGAGCGCGTGCGGGGTGCTTTGCATCACTTCTTCTCCGGCTTGCCGTTGAGCAGCCGGAACTGCAACCCGACGATGACGAGGAGGATCGCGACCACCACGACGATGATCGCCATCGCCCGGCCCATGTCGCCGAAGATGAAGCCCGACTTGAAGGCCTCGTACATCAGCACGTTCGTGCTGTCGGCCGGCCCGCCCTGGGTGATCATGAAGATGGGCGCGAACAAGAGGAAATTGATTGAGACATCGGCCACCAAGACGAAGAGCAGCGTCGGCCGCAGCAGCGGGATGGTAATGAAGACCAGGCGCTGCCAGGCGCGCGCGCCGTCGATCTTGGCCGCGTCATAGATCTCGGGCGAAATGTTCTGCAGCCCGCCGATGATGAAGATCATCCAGTACGAGATGCCCTTCCAGGTGGCGATGGCGATGATCGAATAGAGCGCCAGGCTCTCCGAGGTCAGCCATGGCTGCCCGGGAATGCCGGCAATGTTGAGCACGCCGTTGGCGAGCCCATCCGGGCTCAGCATGATGCGCCAGATGATCACCGCGGTGGGCAGCGACACCCCGATGGGGATGAGGAACAGCACCCGGTAGAACGCCACGCCCTTGAACTTCTGCACGTAGAGCAGCGCCAGCCCGAGCGCGAGGGCGATCTGGATCGGGTTGATCAACAGGTTGAACCACAGCGTCACCTGCAGCGATTTCCAGAACGCGGAATCGGTGAACAGCGCGACGTAGTTGTCGAGCCCGACAAACACCTGGTTGCCGCGCAGCATGTTGAAGAAGCTGTCGCTGACCGCCAAGGCGATCGGATAGAGGCGGAACACCACGAGGCCGACCAGCGCCGGCGCCAAGAGCACCGCGAGCAGGAAGAGGGGAGTCTTGCTTCTGACCATCTAGAGCGGTTCACCTAGTGGAGAGTCACGGGCACGATTGCTTCGGTGATCGCTTTCTCCCCTTGTGGGAGAAGGTGGCCGAAGGCCGGATGAGGGGGCCGCGCAACGAAGTGTAGCGCGATCCGAGCGTAAGCGAGGAGCGACCGAGTACGCGGAGAGATACCCCTCATCCGCCCTTCGGGCACCTCCGGGCGAGGGCTGCGCCCTCGTCCCGCGCCCACAAGGGGAGAAGGCGCTCCGTCGATTGGCCGGCGACTGGGTCGCCGAAGACAGACTACTGCGCGACGCGCGCTGCCGCGGATTCGAACTTCTGCACGGCGCTCGCCAGTGCATCCTTCACCGCCACGCCATTCGCCATGTCGATGAAGGCAGTGCGGAACGCGTCCTGCAGCTGGCCATAGGCCGCGGTGACCGGACGGGCCTTGGCGGTGTTGAGCGAGTCGTAGACGCCCAGCCGGAACACGTTATTGGGGAAGGCATCGAAATCGGCTGCGGTGCTGATTTCGTCGAGCAAAGGCTTGCTCACCGGCAGCTGGTTCAGCGCCTTGAACCAGACGCGTGTGCCTTCGTCCGAGGTGGTCAGGAACTTGGCGAAATCGAACGCTTCGGCCTGGTTGGTCGAGGCGGCGCTGACGCCGACATACCAGCTCCCGGTCGGGGTCAGCACCTTGCCGCCCTCGAAATACGGGAACGGCGCCACGCCGAAATCGACGCCGGTCTGCGCGAGGATCGGCAGGTTCCAGGTGCCGCCAGCAAACATCGCCAGCTGGCCATTGCCGAACAGCGAGGCCGCTTCGCCATAGCCGAGGCTCTTCGGGCTCACTGCCCATTCATTGTAGAGGTTGGCCCAGTAGGTGCCGGCTTTGGTCCAGGCCTCGCTGTCGAGGTAGCCCTTGGCGGTCACCCCATCGGGCGCGATCACGTCGGTGCCCAGCGATTCCCCCAGCGGCTGCAACTGGTAGAGCTCGCCGAACTGCTCGACCGTAAAGCCGTACTGCGTGGTACGGCCGCCATCTTTGACCGTCAGCTTCTGCGCCGCGTCCGCCACCTGTTCCCAGGTCCAGCGCTTGGTCGAGCCGAGCGCATCGACTTCCGCCTGCGTGGCGTTCTGCCCGGCGGTCAGCCCTTCCGGCGCGGTGATGCCGGCATCGGCGAACAGCTTCTTGTTGTAGAACAGCACCTGCGCCGAATTGTTGATCGGCAGCGCGAACTGCGTCGCATCATACTTGCCGGCATCGATCGCCGCTGGCACCAGGCTCGACGTATCGATGCTGGCGTCAACAGGCGCGAGGAAGCCGCGCGACGCGTAGCTCGCAACCAGCGGCGCATCGACATAGACGAGGTCGATGCCGGCGTCCTTTGAACGCAGCCGCAGCTCCGCCACCTGGAAGAACTGCGCGAACGGATAGGGCTGCAGGTTAATCTTGGTGCCCGGATGCGCCGCCGTATAGGCATCGACGACGGCCTGCATGGCCGTGGTGTCGCCGCCTTCGATGACGATCATGTTGAGCGTCTTGTCCTGCGCCAGCGCCGGTGCCGCGGTCATCGCCGCCACCACGCTGATCGCCAGAGCCGTGTTCCACATCTTCATATTACGCACCCTTCTCTTGTAGCTGAAGAAATCAGGACTTTGCCGCAAACCGCCTGGCGCCCCAGACGAGGCCAGGGGTCACCAGTTCCGTGAACCGCCTCGCATCGACCGTCATCGCGACGCCGACATTCTTGCTGCGCGTGTCATGCTTTGGGTCCTGCGGACGGAAATCGATCAGCGTCTGCCCGTAACCCGGGCCATCGCCGATGATCACCTCGCCCGGCAACTGCGCGACGCCGAAGATTGTCGGGTCGATCAGGTAGGCCACCGCGCAGGGGTCGTGCAGCGGTGCGCCCGGCTTGTCCTCGCCGGCAAAGGCGTAATACGTGCCGCAATAGAACGTCATGATGTCGGCCACCGGATTGTCGCCGGCCACCGCGGCGCGCACTTCGGCGATGTCGGCGCGGCTCAAGAGCGTCTGGTGCGTCAGGTTCAGCCCGAACATCACGAGCTTGGCGCCCGACTTGAAGACGATCCGCGCCGCTTCCGCATCGGCCCAGGTGTTGAACTCGGCCGCCGGGGTCACGTTGCCTTCGGTGGCCGAGCCGCCCATGAAGACGATCTGCTTGAGCTTCTGCGCCAGGTCAGGCCGCAAGGCCAGCGCCAGCGCAACATTGGTCATCGGCCCGATCACCACCAGGGTGATCTCGCCCGGGTTGGCGTCGGCCTTGGCGATGATCGCCTCGACGGCGCCGACCGCATCGGCCTTGCGCTCGGTCTGCGGCAGCTCGACGCCGGCGCTGTCCATGCCCGACGGGCCATGGAACGCCGCGGGGAACTCGTAGCGGTGCAGCAGCGGCAGCACGGCGCCGGCATGCACCGGCACGTCGAGCCCGAACGCGTCGACTATCCGCAGCGCATTGCGCGTGGTGTTCTCGAGCGACGCGTTGCCGCACACCGTGGTGATCGCCTCGATCCGGATCGCCGGGTGCGATGCCGCGAGCAGGATCGCCGCCATGTCGTCATGGCCGGGATCGCAATCGATGATGATGCGGTGGGGAGTCGAAACGGACATAAGAAATCTTGCTCTAGGGAGTGAAAGAGGACGTCGCCGTGCGTGGATCCGGACACGAGGGCGCCAGGCTTCGAAACCTGGAGAGGGAGGAACCCGGTTCCGGCGGCCTGGCGCCTCGCATCCGAGCCAAAACACTAGGCTGGACGGGCCTCGGCCAACAATTTACAAATCGGCCGTTCGATTGAGTTTTCGTCAATGGTTGAGACTGGCCACCTGCTGAATGCCCTGCGCGCCTTCGAGGCGGCGGCCCGGCTCGGCAGCGTCAAGAAGGCGGCGCAGGACCTGAGCGTCACCGATGGCGCCGTCAGCCGCCAGATCAAGCATCTCGAGGATGCGCTGGGGGTCGAACTGTTCGAGCGCGGCAACCGCTCGATCCGCCTCACCCCGGCCGCCGCCGAGTATGCCGCCACCATCTCCGAGGCCTTCGCCTCGATTGCGCGCGGCACCGAGCAATTGCGCCACGCCCATAACCGCCAGACCATCATGCTTACCGCGCCCGATGCGTTCCTGCTCCGCTGGCTGGTGCCGCGGCTGCAGAGCCTCGAGGCGCTGCTCGACGGCACCTCGGTGCGCCTCACCACCTGGAGCCGCGAGATCAACCCGGCCGATCGCTCCATCGATATCTATATCGGCGTCGGCCCCGTGCCCGAGATTCCCGGCATGACCGTTGCCACCGTGGCGCCCGAAACCTTCGGTCCGGTGGTCAGCCCGATGCTGATGAAGGGCCGCGAGGCCGATCTCGAGCATCTGTGGAGCCTGCCGCGCCTCGATACCGTCTGGCCGCCCTACATGTGGTCCAACTGGGCCCGCGAGGCCGGCGTGACGCTCGAGCCGCGCGAGTTCATCTCCTACGACCTGTTGTTCTACACCCTGCAGGCCGCCGAAGCCGGCCTCGGCGTCACCATCGGGCCCGGTCCCGCTGTTTCCGATGCCATCAAGCAGGGCCGCATGCTGGCTCCGCTCGGCCTCGTCACCCGCCCCGGCTCCTGGTACCTCGCCTGGCGCAACGATCGCTCGATCCGCGTCATGAACCTGGTGAAGCGCTGGTTCGAACGTGAGTTCGCCGAGTGATCAGACCGCCGCGTAGTGACCGGGGCTGACCTCGGTCCACTGCCCCACCTCCGCCCTCGCCATGCCGCGCACCCGGGCGACTTCCACGGCGAACGCTGCGGCCGCGGCGCTGTCGCCATCCAGTCGCTCCGACGCATTGGGCACCGCCGACAGCAGCACCCTGGTGTAGGGGTGAACCGGCCGGGCGATCACCTCGCGCGATGGCCCCCATTCGACGATCCGCCCGCCGAACATCACCGCCGTCTCTTCGGCGATATAATGCGCCGTGGCGATGTCGTGGGTGATGTAGAGCAGGCTGAGGCCGCGCTGCGTCTTCAGCCGCGCGATCAGCTCGAGCATCGAGCGGCGGATCGAGACATCGAGCATCGAGGTCGGCTCGTCCGCCACCACCAGCTCGGCCCCCACCGCCAGCACCCGCGCCAGGTTCACCCGCTGCCGCTGCCCGCCGGACAGCTCATGCGGGTACTTGTCGAGCGTGTGGTCGGGGTCGAGCTCGGCCTCCGCAACGATCCCCGCCACCCGTTCGCCGAGCGCCACCCCGCTCAGCCCATGGTGCAGGCGCAATGGCCGCTCCAGGTGATGGCGCACCGTATGCGCCGGGTTCAGCGCCGAGAACGGATCCTGGAAGATCATCTGCACGGCGCGACGATGCTTCAGCCGGGCCTTGCGTCCACGGATCGTCGCGATGTCGCGCCCGCGGAACAGCACCTGGCCCGAACTCAGCGGAAACAGGCCCGTGGCAGCCCGCCCGAGCGTCGATTTGCCCGAGCCGCTCTCCCCCACGATGGCCAGGGCGCGGCCTTCGTCGAGCTTCAGCGACACCTGCTGCAATGCCGCCACCGACTTCTCGCCGCCGAAGATGTTGCGGATGCGGAAGGTCTTGCTGGCGGCGACCAGTTCGAGGATGGGCGGGGTCATGACAGGGTCTCCAGCCTCGGCATGGCGTCCCACAGCGCCCGCGTATAGGCCTGCTCCGGCGCCTCGACGATCTGCTGCGTCGCGCCCACCTCGATGATCCGGCCCTTGAGCATGATGGCGATGCGGTCCGCCAGTTGCGCCATCAGCGCCAGGTCATGGGTGATGAACAGCAGCGAAAAGCCGAGCCGCGCCTTCAGCGCCATGATCTCGGTGAGGATCTCGCGCTGCACCACCACGTCGAGGGCGGTGGTCGGCTCGTCCATGATGATCAGCTCCGGCTCGAGCGCCAGCGCCATCGCCAGCACGACGCGCTGCCGCATGCCGCCCGACAGCTGGTGCGGGTAATCGTCGAGCCGCGCCGCGGCGATGCCCACCAGCTTCATCAACTCCTCAGCCCGCGCCCGCGCCGCCTCGCGGCGCATCCCGGTATGGCCGACCAGCACGTCGCGGAACTGCTCGAAGATGGTCAGCACCGGGTTCAGCGAGTTCATGGCGCTCTGGAACACCATCGATACCTTGCGCCAGCGCCACCGCCTCAGCGCTTGCGGCGTCAGCGCCAGCACGTCCTCGCCATCGACCCGGATGCTGCCGCCCGAGATGATCGCCGGCGGCCGGTGCAGCCGCATCAGCGCGAAGGCAATGGTGGATTTGCCGCAGCCGCTTTCCCCAGCCAGCCCCATCACCTCGCCGCGCCGGATGTCGAGATCGACAGCGTTGACCGCCGTGAACAGCCCCGTCGTGGTCATGAAGTCGACCTTGAGGCCCCGCACTTCGACGAGGTTCGATTGCTGATCCATCGTCATGCCTCCGGCGCCGTCGCATCGACCCGCGCCCGGTCGATAGCGCGCTGCGCCTTCGCCGCCTTGGCGACGGTGCCGAGCGTCCTCAGCCGTGGGTTGGAGATCTCGTCGATGGCGAAGTTGATCAGCGACAGGCCGATGCCGATCACCGCGATGAAGCTCGCCGGCGCCGCCACTTCCCACCACGCCCCGATCATGATCGCTGACGAGGTCTGCGCATTGTAGAGCATGGTGCCCCAGCTCACCGCGTTCGGATCGCCGAGCCCGAGAAACTCCAGCGTCGCCTCGGTGATGATGGTGTAGATGACGCTGCCGATGAAGTTGAAGCCGATGATCGATAACAGGTTCGGCAGCAGCTCCACCGCGATCATCCGCCAGGTCGGCTCGCCCGCCAGCTCCGAGGCCTCGATGAACTCGCGTCGTCGCAAACTCATGGTCTGGGCGCGCGTCACCCGTGCGCCCCAGGCCCAGGAGGTGAGCCCGATGATCAGCGCGATCACCATCGGGCTCGCCTGCCCGACGAAGGCTGCGATGACCAGCAGCAGCGGCAGTTGCGGGATCACCAGCGCGATGTTGGTGAAGAAGTTGATCACCTCGTCGACCCAGCCGCCGAGATAGCCGGCGGTGATGCCGAGCGCCACGCCGATCACCGTGACGATCAGCCCGGCGAGAAAGCCGACGAACAGCGAGGTGCGGGTGCCCCAGATCAGCTGGGTGAACACGTCGCGGCCCATCCGGGTGGTGCCGAGCAACTGGTCCATCGAGGGCGGCTGATGCGGCCGCCCCACCCGCTGCATCGGCGCATGCTCGGTGATCCAGGGCGCTGCCACGGCGATCGCCACATAGGCGAGGACGATGGCGAGGCCGACCACCGCCTTCTTGTTGCGGAAGATGACTTCGAAGGAACCGCTCATTTCAGGCCCTCCTCAGACGCGGGTCGAGGAACACATAGGCGAGGTCGACGGCGAGATTGGCGGTCAGCATGGCCAGCGTCATGACCAGCAACTGCCCCTGGATCAGCGGGTAATCGCGGGCGACGATCGCGACATAGAGGGTGCGGCCGAGGCCGGGATAGTTGAACACCACCTCGGTCACCAGCGAGCCGCCCATCACCGAGCCGATGGTCAGCGCAAAGGCGGTGACGCTGGGCAGGAGCGCGTTGCGCGCCGCATAATTGTAGCGTACCCGCCGGTCGCTCAGCCCCTTGGCCAGCCCCATCACCACATGATCCTCGCCGAGCTGGCCGATCATGTTGTTGCGCATGGTGACGAGGTAGCCGCCGATATGGACGAAGGCCAGCGACACCACCGGCATGATGGCGCTGTGCGCCACGCTGCCGATGAATTGCGGGCTCCAGCCGGGGTCGAGCTTGGGATCGAACGCATAGCCGGTGGGCAACCATTTGAGCGCCACGCCGAAGACGAACAGCGCCGCCAGCGCCACCACCACCGCCGGGATCGCCTGCACCGCCAGCGCCAAAGGCGATGCTACCGAGTCGAAGGCGCCACCGCGCCGCCAGGCGGCGAGGATGCCGGTGATCGAGCCGACCGAGAAGGCGAGGATCGCCGAAGTGCCGGCGAGGAACACCGTCCAGGGCAGGGCATAGCCCAGCACCTGGGAGACGGTGAGCGGATAGAATTTCACCGAGTAGCCGAGGTCCCAGGTGAAGACGCTCCTGAGATAGGCGAGGAACTGCTCGTGCAGCGGTCCGACGGCAAAGCCGAAGGTCTTCAAGAGCGCGGCGCGCGCTTCCGGCGGCAGCGTGTTCTCGGCCTTGGCGAACATGAAGTCGATCGGATCGCCGGGCATCAGCCGCGGGATCAGGAAGTTGATCACCGCGGCAGCGCAGAATGCCACGATGTAAAAGCCGATGCGGCGCAGCACGAACGGCATGCGAACCCTCCCCCGTCGGTTACGAGATCCAGGCGGCGCCGCGTGGGGAGCGTGCCGCCTGGATCAGGCTCTGGTCGTCTCGAGGCCTAAGGTGTCACTGGCCTGAGGGCCAACAGGTGCAGCACGCGCTCCGGCACGCCGCCATAGACCACCGGCCGCGCCACCGGATTGTCGGCGTTGAACCAGCCGGTGAAGCGCTTGGTCGAGTACTCGTACCAGAGCGGGTTGTTGAACACCGCGACATAGGGCAGGTCACGGCCGACGATCTCCTGGATCTGGTCCATGAGCTTGCGCTGCTCGGCCTCGTCGCTGGTCTGGTAGAAACCATCCAGCAGCTTATCGAGTTCGGGGTTCGAGTAGTGCGAGGCGGCCTGCCGGGTCTTGCCGACATTGGCTGAATAGAGCGCCAGGTCGAACATGAAGTGCGGGGTGACGCCGCCGCGGATCGAGTTGATGCCCACATCAAAGTCGCCGGACTTCAGCATGTTGTCCCACGGCCCTTCCTCGGGGGTCGACAGGCGGGCTTCGATGCCGACCTGAGTCAGCCCCTCGACGGCGAGCTGCACGCTGTTGACCCAGTCGGTCCAGCCGTTCGGCACGATGATGTCGAAGCTGATCTTCGAGCCGTCAGGATTCTCGACGAAGCCGTCGCCGGTCACGTCCTTGTAGCCGCTGTCGGCCAGCAATTGCTTCGCCGCATCGAGGTTGTATTTCGAGAACTGGCCATACTCGGTGTCGACCTTGGGGTTGTTCCATGAATGGAAGGCCGCCCCGAGCCCCGACGGATATTCGTTGAGCGTCGGATAGCCATAGCCGGCGATATCCACCATCGCCTGCCGGTCCATCGCCATCGAGAAGGCGCGGCGGAAGTTGATGTCGTTGAAGGCCGCCTTGTTGCCGGCATTCTTGGTCTGCTGGTTGAGGTTGAACACCACCATCGAGCCGCCCGGGAACCAGTAGGCGTTGTGGTCGGGGTCGAGCCCCACATAGGTCTTCTCGATATCGGGCAGGAAGGCGCCGAACCAGTCGAGCTCGCCCTTGGTGACCTCGGTCAGCGTCTGGTCGTTGCCGGCGATCTGCGGGAAGCGCAGGCAGTCGACGAAGAGGTTCGCGGCATCCCAGTAGTTGGGGTTGCGGCACTGCATGTATTCCTGCGGGGTGAAGCGCTCGATCTCGGTCATCGGCCCCGAGCCCACCGGCTTCTCGTTGGTGAAGGTCGCGGGGTCCGCAACGTCCTTCCAGGTGTGCTCGGGCACCACATAGACCTGCACCAGCTTGTAGATCAGGCCCGAATTGGCGGCATTGTAGGCGATGGTGACGTTGTTGCCGTCGACCTCGACGCTCTTGATCTGCGTCCAGATCGCATTGAGGTCGAGCTCCGGATGCACCTTCAACAGGTTGAAGGTGAACAGCACGTCGTTGGCGGTGAACGGCTGGCCGTCCGACCACTTCACCCCGTCGCGGATCTTGAAGGTTACCGCCGTCAGGTCGTCATTGTAGGTGAAGCTCTCGGCCAACCGGTACTCGGGCTTGCCGCCCTGCAGCACGTTGAAGATCACCAGCGGCTCGTACATGAAGTCCTCGACCGTCGACAGCCGCGTCGAGGTGTTGAACGGATTGAAGTTGGCGACGAACGCCGTGGTTTCGGTCGGAAACGCCGTCAGGATGGCCTTGGCCTCGACCGTGGCGGGCGCTCCCAGCGCCGCTGCCACGAGGACGAGGCTGAACGTCGTCGATCTCATCATGTCCACTCCCTGTTTCGCCCGGGCCGTCGCCGGCCGGGACCCCTCGAGACATGCGCACCGCTTGCCGCATCCACCCCACGTCCCTTGCGGCAACCACATCAGCCTTGCCACCCGCCTCCCGTCACCCGGGCAAAAGCGTGCAATTCGTCACGCAAGATCGTCAAAATCGGCAAAATCCCGGGTTAGACGAAAGTGGTATTCTTGCGTCCCGGCGGAAAATTATCCGACAATAGGCTGCGCATTGCAGAGGGCTGGGGATGGGACGTCTGCGACTCGTGCCTAATGGCTTTCGCGGCCGGCTGCTGCTGATCTTCCTGTTGATCAGCACGTTGCCGCTGGTGGCGACCGGCTTTGCCTTTTTTGCCATCCTCAGCGCCAATGTCGAAGCCCAGACCTTCGGTAAGCTCGGCTTCGTGCGCGACGCCAAAAAGAGCGAGATCGAGCAATATCTGGGCTTTGCCGAGCGCCAGGCAGCGAGCCTCGCCCGCTCCAACGCCGTGCGCTACGCCATCGGCGATTTCTACGGCTTCAGCTACGCCTTCCGCCAGATCGACGGCTCACCCGAGCGCGCCACGGCGCTGCTGCAGCAGATCTTCGCCGTCAGCGACCAGGCGGCCGATCACCAGCAGCCGGTGGATGACGATCAACTGCTCAGCCAGGCGCTCGAATATGCCAACGCCCATGTCCAGTTCCACGAGGATTTCGCCAGCTTCGTTCGCACCTCCGAGTTCGACAATGTCTACCTCGTCACCCCGGAGGGCCGCGTCGTCTACTCGATGCTGAAGGACCGCTATCTCGGCCGCGACCTGAGTCTCGGCTTCAGCGGCACGCCGCTCTCCGAACTCATCGAGCGCTCCCGGCTCGCGGCGCCGGGCGCGCCCCCGCTGGTCAGCGATTTCGACCGCGATCCGATCACCGGGGTGTTTGGCGCCTATGTGGCGGTGCCAGTCGAATTCTACCATAAGTTCCGCGGCACCGTGGTGCTGCGACTGCCGACTGCCGGGCTCGACCGCCTGACCCAGGCGCAGAACAGCGAGACGGCGCAGCTCTATTTGCTGAGCGCCCATCACGCCCTGGTCTCGGCGCCGACCGGCGCCAGCGCAGTGATCGGTATCCCGACCCAGGCGGCAGCGGCCGCCGGCGCACCGCGGGCCGCCATCGTCGCGGCGGGGCTTGGCGGCGCGCCGGCCCTGTCGGCCTCCGTCCCGGTGCAGTTCGGCGACCTCGCCTGGACTCTCGTTGCCGAAGTGCCGACGGCGCTGGCCTTCGCCAATGCCGACGAGCTGAAGCGCGTGCTGATCATCGTCGCCGGCATCTCGCTGCCGCTGCTGGTGTTGATCGTCGTGCTGCTGTCGCGCACCATGACCGCGCCGATCGTGCGGCTCACTGGCGTCGCTGAGGCCATCGCCCGCGGCGATCTCGATCGCGACATGCCGGCCATCGCCTCACCCCGCGAGCTCAGCCGGCTGGCCACGAGCTTCCGGCGGATGCGCGATGCGTTGCGCAGCCAGCTGTCGCTGGTCGGCCAGAAGAATGCCGAGCTCGAGCAGCAGGTGCGGGTCATCGCCGAAAAGAACAGCGCGCTGGAGCTGGCCGATCGCCACAAGGATACCTTCCTTGCCAATACCTCGCACGAACTGCGTACCCCGCTGAACGGCATTATCGGCATCGCCGAAACCCTCGCCGGCGGCGTCGTCGGCAAGCTCAGCGGCCCGCAGCGCAGCCAGCTCGACCTCATCACCTTCAGCGCCCGGCGGCTGTCGCGCATCGTCGACGACCTGCTCGACCTTTACCGCATTCGCCAGGGCCGCATGCGGCTCGATATCCATCCGGTGCATGTGGCGACCAGCGTCCGCAACGTGCTGCAGCTGTGCGAGCCGATGCTGCGCGGCGAGCCGGTGATCCTCACGGTCGACATTCCCGACGACCTCGGCTTCGTCCTCGCCGACCCGGTGCGGCTCGAGCAGATCCTCTACAACCTCATCGGCAACGCCATCAAATACACCGACCAGGGCGCCATCGCGATCAGCGCCGAGGCGACGCCGGAGGGCACGGTGCTGATGCATGTCGCCGACAGCGGTCGCGGCATCTCGGCCGGCAGCCTCGAGCGGATCTTCCAGCCGCTCGAACAGGTGGATGGCTTTGATACCGCCCGCCAGTCCGGCGGCACCGGCCTCGGCCTCACCATCGCCCGCCAACTGGCGCACCTGCTCGATGGCGAAATCCTGGCGCAGTCGGCGGAGGGGCAGGGCTCGCGCTTCACCCTCAGGCTGCCGCGCGCCACCCCCGCTGCGGCCACTGACCTGTTGGCCGATGCGGACCTCACCGGCCTTCACTCGGCGGTCGATCACGCCCTCGACGCCCCGATGTTCCTCGCCCAGGACGGTGACGATGCCGCCCCGCAGATCCTCGTCGTCGACGACGAGCCGATCAACATCCAGGTGCTGCGCAACGTGCTGCAGCCGCAGGGTTACGTCGTCCGTACCGCCGATAGCGGTCGCGCCGCGCTCGAGGCGGTGGAGCGGCACGCTCCCGACCTCGTCATCCTCGATGTGATGATGCCCGATATCGGCGGGCTCGACGTGGCGCGGCAGCTGCGCCGCACCCACAGCCTGCTCGACTTACCGATCATCATGATCACCGCTCGCAGCCGCACCCGCGATACCCTCGCCGGCTTCGAAAACGGCGCCAATGACTATGTGATAAAACCCTTCGTCAAGGAGGAGCTGCTGGCCCGCATCGCGACCCTGCTGGAGGCCCGCCGGGCCCGCGGCACGGCGCGCGAAAACCTCGACCTGCGCCAGGAGATCGACCGCCGCGTGCTGGTCGAGGATGCGCTGCGGCTGTCGCAGCAGCGGCTGGCGCGCCTGCTCGACGCGCTCAATGCCGGCCTCGTCTGCGTCGCTGAGAACGGCGCCATCACCTATGCCAACCATGCGGCCTCGACCCTCATGGCGCGGCGGATCGAGCCGGGCGTCACCGCCTTCGCCGATGTCATTCCGGCGGCGACGGCTGCCACGGTGATCGGGCTGGTGCGCGCCGACGGCAAGGCAATGCTCGAGGCGGTGCCGCTCGATCCCGGGCGGCCGCCGGTGCGGCTCAGCGCCTTCGAGCTCGAGGCCGATGCCGGCGGCGGCATCGCCTGCGTCTTGACCGCCGATACCGGCGAAAGCTTCGCCCAGACCGAGGGGCTGGTCCGCGGCCTCCGCGCCGCCATCGACACGGTCGGGCCCGCCCTCACCAACCCAGCGCCGCTACCGGCCACCGCGTCTCCGCTCGATGACGGCGACGATTACCGCCGCATCCTCGTCGAGGTGACCAGCGCCAGCCTCAGCCTGTGGCGCCGCGTCACCGGTCGCTCCAAGATCGATTTCGCCGAAGCCAGCGGCATCTGGCGCGCCAGCTTCGATCGCTCGTCGCTGCAGGTGCGCACCCTCGACAAGTACCTGCTGATCGAAACCCTGCCGGCCAACCCGCGCTGGCGCGACGTGGTGCAGACTGCCGAGTTCGTGCTCGGCGACACCGAGGCAGCGGCCGCCGATCCGGCCATCGCGGCCCTTCGCGCCGAGCTGTCCGAGCGGCTGACGGTGCTGCGCACCCACCTCAAGCTCCACCTCCGCCGCGTCCCCCAGGGCGAACCCGCCGGCCTCGCCTGACACCTCAGCCAAGAAGAAGCACATGACCGATCTGCCCAGCTACGACCTCACCGGCAAGACCGCGCTCGTCACCGGCGCCGCCCGCGGCCTTGGCCGCGCCATTGCGCTGGCCCTCGCCAATGCCGGCGCCGACATCGCGCTCGGTCTTCGCGACAAAGCCTCCAGCGCCGAGGTCATCGCCGAGATCGAGGCGCTCGGCCGCCGCGCCGTGCCGTTGCAGATGGACGTGATGGATCTGCCCCAGGCCTATACTGCGGTCGATGCCGCCATCGCCGCGCTCGGCCACCTCGATATCCTCGTCAACAATGTTGGCGGCGGCACCGAGGGGCCGATCGAGGATTTCACCGAGGACGAGTTCGATTTGACCATCAACCTCAACGTCAAGGCGAGCTTCTTCATCGCCCAGCGCGTTGCCCGCCACATGATTGCTCGCGGCCAGGGCGGCGCCATCGTCAACATGAGCTCGCAGGCCGGCTTCATCGCGCTGCCCGGCGAAGCCATTTACTGCCTCTCCAAGGCCGCCGTCGCCCACATGACCAAGTGCATGGCGGTCGAGTGGGGCAAGTATGGCATCACCGTCAACGCCGTCGCCCCCACCTTCATCGAGACCGACGGCACCGCCGAGGCGCTCGGCCGCCCCGGCTTCCGCGACGACGTGGTGGAGCGCATCGCCGCGCTGCATCGCGTCGGCCAGCCCCGGGAAGTCTCCGGCGCCGTCGCTTTCCTCGCTTCGCCGGCCGCCTCTCTGATCACCGGCCAGACCCTCATCATCGATGGCGGCTGGACCTCGCGCTAAGCTTTGACCAGCCGGTCAACTTCTCGCGCCCGCCACCTAAGCTTTGCCGAGCAAATACAAATCAGTAACCACGCGTAACATCGCCAGCGGGCCGCTACGCAGTTTTTGATATTGTTAACTCGGGCCCGCTTAGGTGCTGTGGTCCAACCGCCGCTTTGGGGCTCAGCCGGTGCGTGTGCTTATCGTCGATGACTCGCGTTCGAGCCTGGCCTTCATCAGCCATGTGATCGGCGCCCTCGAAGATGTCGAGATCGCCGCCTCGCTGCTGCCGAGCAAGGCATTGGCGCTCGCCGCCACCACGCAGTTCGATCTCGTCCTCGTCGATCACGTGATGCCCGAGATGGATGGCGTCGAGCTGACCCGGCGCCTGCGCGCCGAGGAGGCCTACCGCCTGGTGCCGATCGTCATGGTCACCTCCGACAACGCTCCGGCTTTGCGGGTCCGCGCCATCGCCGCCGGCGCCACCGATTTCGTCAATAAGCCGTTCGATTCCACCGAGCTGCAGGCCCGTGTCCGCAACCTCCTCGCCCTGCGCCGGTCGCAGAGCGAACTCGCCGACCGCGCCGCCTGGCTCGCCCGCGAGGTCGAAAGCGCCACCCGTCATTTGGTCGAGCGCGAGGAAGAGATCATCTGGCGCCTCGCCCGCGCCATCGAGTATCGCGACGGCGATACCGGCGAGCATGTCTCGCGCGTCGCCCAGGTCTCCTCGATGATCGCCGCAGCCATCGGCTTGAGCCCCGAGCGCTGCCGCATGATCTACCTGGCAGCGCCGTTGCACGATATCGGCAAGATCGGCATCGCCGACGCCATCCTCAGTAAGCCCGGCAAGCTGACGCCGGACGAGTTGCGCGTCATGCGCACCCACGTTTCGATCGGCGCCCGCATTCTCGAACACGGCTCGTCCGAGGTCATCCGGACTGCCGAGCTGATCGCCCAGAGCCATCACGAGCGTTGGGACGGCACCGGCTATCCCGATCGTCTCTCCGGCACCGATATTCCGATCGAAGCGCGCGTCGTCGCCATCGCCGATGTGTTCGATGCCCTCTGTTCCGAGCGTCCTTACAAGCGCGCCTGGCCGATCGAAGAGGCCTATCGCGAGATCCTGTCGCTCGCCGGCACGCATTTCGACCCTGCCTGCGTGGCCGCTTTCGAGGCCCGCTGGGCGGAAATCCTCGCCCTGATGCTGGCCGTCCCCGAGGACACCCGCCTCGCCGGCTGAACCGGGCTCCTTCCCCGCAAGTCATCGTAATCCGGCGACGGCTGGGCTCGCCCGACGAGATCAGGCACTTCGCCGTGCGGACATCTGTCGAACGCCTCCAATTCCTGAGTATCGGCAGTATTGGCTGTCAGGCGCAGGTCGCCGATGACTCCCGGCAAGCATCCGGCGACTCGATCAGAGTCGCGTGACGATTCTTGTGAGTCATGACAGCGGGTTCGGCTGACTCAATACGCCGCACGCAATACTTGCGATTACTTCATCGCCATAATTCTACCAAATACTGCTTAGCGGTAATTGAGACTTAACAAATAGCGCTGATCATCGTGGTCATCAGGGGCAAACAGCAATTCCGTGGACGCGGGGACTGTTTTCGGGCTGGGGCGACAGAACCGTCGTTCCCGCCGAGGTCGCGGTTTTGCCTCTGAAAACAAGACGTTACGTATCGCAGAAGCATACTTGTCCGGGGCCAGAACGAAGCCATGTCGCGACCATCAGCGCACCCGCTCCATTTGAGCGGCGACCTTTCCCTACGCAATATTTCCGAACTCCATACTCGCATCAAGCAAGCTTTGGCCGAGCATCGGGCTGTCGACCTCGACATCGCCGCCGTTGAGAGCGTCGATGTCGGCACGCTGCAGCTGCTGGTTTCGGCCACCAAGAGCGCTGCCGCCGACGATCGCACCCTCAGCCTTGCTGCCGATGCTGCGACGCCGATGGGCCGCGCTCTGGTGCGCGCCGGCTTCTTCACCGCGGCCGGCCGGCCACTGGTGACAACCCTTTCCTCCTGGACCCTGACGCGCGAGGCGGCATGAGCAAGACCATCCTCACCATCGATGATTCCGCCTCCATCCGGCAGATGGTCGCCATGACGCTGAAGAGCGCCGGTCTCACCGTGCTCGAGGCCGGCAACGGGCTCGAGGGCTACAACAAGGCCACCACCGAGACGGTGCACGCGGTGGTCACTGATCTCAATATGCCGGTCATGAACGGCCTGGAATTCCTGAAGAAGTTCCGGCAGCACCCCGCCGGTAAAGGCATCCCGGTGATCCTGTTGACCACCGAGTCCGACGAGGAGCTGAAGCGCCAGGCCCGCGAGGCCGGCGCCACCGGCTGGATCGTCAAGCCGTTCAAGCAGGACCAGCTCTTGGCCGTGATCAGGAAGGTGACTGGCGCATGAGCTCCGACCCCACCGACACTTTCCGGCAGGAAGCCCGCGAACTGCTCGAGCAGCTCGAGCAGGGCCTGCTCGATCTCGAGCAGAACCCTGGCGATGCCGACCTGGTCAATTCCGTGTTCCGGGCGCTGCACACCATCAAGGGCTCGGGCGCCATGTTCGGCTTCACCGATGTGGCGGCGTTCGTCCACGAGTTCGAGACCGCCTTCGACAAGGTGCGCAAGGGCCTGTCGCCGATCACTCCCGAGCTGGTCGCCGTGGCGCTCGACGCCAAGGACCATGTGCATCACCTGATCGAGACCCCCGACGCCGCGACCGATGCCGGCGACGCCATCCTGGCTGCCCTCCGCGGCATCGTCGAACCCGACCGCTTCCCGGCCGCGCCGATGGCGCAGAGCGCCACTGTTGCTGCCAATGTCGCGCCTCAGGTAACCGGCCGCTGGCGCATCCGCTTCAAGCTGCCCGAGGATGCGCTGGTGCACGGCACCAACCCGCTGCTGCTGCTCGGCGAAATCGCCGACCTCGGTTCCTGCGAGGTCACGGCGCTTATCGACAGCGTCCCCACCCTCGATGTGCTCGATCCCGAAGCCTGCCACCTCGGCTGGCAGGTCGACCTCGCCCATCCCGACCCCACCGCTGCACTCGACGATGTCTTCCTGTTCCTGAAGGACGGGATGGAGCTATCGATCGAACCGCTCGCGGCTGTCGTCGCGCCCGAGCCGATATCTTCGCCGGTGCTCGACATCCTCGCTGAGGATGTACCGGTGCTTGAGGCCGACGAACCCATCGCTGACGCCGCCCCGGTCCGCACCCAACGCGAGCCGAGAGAACCGAAGACCGAAACCGCCGAGCGCGCCCCGACGTCCTTGCGCGTGCCGGCCGAGCGGCTCGACGAACTGATGGATCGGGTCGGCGAGCTGGTCATCGCTCAGGCGCGCCTGTCGCAGATGGCGGCGCAGAGTTCAGACGGCAATCTGAAAACCATCGCCGAGGAGCTGGAGCGCCTGAGCTCCGGCCTGCGCGACACCACCATGGGCATCCGTATGGTGCCGATCGGGTCGCTGTTCTCGCGCTTCCGCAGGCTCGTGCACGACCTGAGCCGCGATCTCGACAAGGAAATCGAGTTCATCACCACGGGTGAGGACACCGAGCTCGACAAGACCATGATCGAGCGGCTCGCCGACCCGCTGGTCCACCTGATCCGCAACTCGGTCGATCACGGCCTCGAGACCGCCGAGCAGCGCATCAGGGCGGGCAAGCCGGTGAAAGGCACCGTGCGCCTCTCCGCCGTCTATGCCGGCGCCGAGGTGGCGATCTCGGTCACCGATGATGGCGCTGGGCTGAACGCCGCCCGTATCCGGGCCAAGGCGGAAGAGCAGGGGCTGCTGACGCCGGAGTCGCGCATTGCCGACCACGATCTGTTCCAACTGATCTTCGCGCCCGGCTTCTCGACCGCCAAGGAGGTGACCTCGCTCAGCGGCCGCGGTGTCGGTATGGATGTGGTCAAGCGCACTATCGATGGCCTCCGCGGCAAGATCGAGCTCTCCACCAGGCCTGGCGAAGGCACCACGGCGACGCTCCGCCTGCCGCTCACCCTGGCCATTATCGAGGGCATGCTGGTCCGCGTCGGCAATGGCCGCTACTCGATCCCGCTCTCGGCGGTCGAGGAGTGCGTCGAGCTGCCGGCCGAAGTCGCGACCCATTCGCGCGGGCGCAACTTCCTCGATATCCGCGGCAGCCTGGTGCCGTTCCTGCGGCTGCGCGACCTGTTCAACACCCCGGGTGACGCCGATACCCACCAGAAGGTGGTGATCATCTCGTCAGGCGAGGGCCGGGCCGGCCTGGTGGTCGACCAGATCATCGGCAACAACCAGACCGTCATCAAGCAGCTCAGTAAGCTCCACACCGACCTCGAGACCTTCTCGGGCGCCACCATCCTTGGCGACGGCACCGTGGCGCTGATCCTCGATACCTCGCGGCTGGTCTCCTACGGCCAGGCGCATGAGGAGAAATATCGCAATACCGAGGGGAGGGCCGCGGCATGACCGCCTTCACCGAACCGATGCGCGCCCTGACCCTCAGGCTCGACGACGAACTCTTCGCCATCGAGGCGCGGAGCGTCCGCGAGATCCTCGATCTGGTGCCGGTCACCGAGGTGCCCAACGCCTCGCCTTTCGCCGCCGGCCTGATCAACGTGCGCGGTCGCGTCGTGCCGCTCACCGATCTGAAGGTGGCGTTCGGCATGCAGAGCGCCGAACCCGACCAGGACACCCGCATCGTCGTCATCGAAACCGAGATCGAGGGCGAGCCGAGCGTTGTCGGCATTCTTGCCGACAAGGTCTACGACGTCACCGATATCGAGCCTGCCGCCATCGAGGAGGCGCCGCGCGTCGGCATGCGCTGGCGGCCCGACTACGTGCGCGGCATCGGCAAGCGCCGGGGCGAGTTCATCATCATCCCCGACATCCACCGCATCTTTGAACTAGAGGGCCGCAGAAGCGGCTCGCCTAACGCATCAGAAGAAAGGGCCGCATCGTGAGGCTAACTATCAAGGCAAAGCTGGCGGCCGTGTTCGGTGCCGTCATCGTCATGTCGGGCGTCAGCATGCTGATCGCGCTGCAGAACCTCGACAGGCTGAACCAGTCGCTCGACACAATCGTCAACGTCCGTGCCGCCAACACCATGGCGATGATGGAGGTGCAGACCCACCTCGAGTCGATCGGCTCGCGCCTGCGCGCCATGATCATCAGCGATGATGCCGCCGAGATCGCCGACTATGTGGAGAAGATCGGTGAGGATGGCGCCGAGATCGAGAAGTACTCGGCCTTCCTCAACGACAACGTCAAGGATGCCCAGGTCCGCGAGAGCCTCGATGAGTTCGCCGCGCAGACTGCGGCCTACAAGGTCGGCGCGCAGAAGGTGATGGATCTCGCCTCGCTCAACACCGATACAGAGGCGCTCGAGATCACCACCACCGATGGCAGCAGCGCGCTCGGCACGCTCGAGGAGGCGATGACGGCTCTCGTCACCGGCCTCTCCAACCGCGTCAGCGCTGGCGACCTCTCGGCCTTTCCCGCCTTCAAGGCGGCGTCCGAGGCCTTCATGACCATCACCGATGCTTTCCGCCAGCAGCGCAACGTGCTGCTCGCCTCCTCGCTCCCGGCCAAGCAGGACGAGTGGTATGCCGACTACAAGGCCGGCATCGAAGGCCTGGCCCAGCTGTTCCCCACCCTCGAGCGCACCGTTCCCGCGACGGAAGCCGGTCTGCTGAAAACCGCTCACGAGGCTTATGACGGCCTGGTCATAGCCATGGACAAGGCGGTCGGGGTCTCGATCCAGCGCGGCGATTACAACGCCCTGTTGGCTGCCAATGAAGCGGCTGAACTGCGCCGGGTTGCCAATGCGGCGATCGACACAATGATCGTGCGCAACAAGGAGCTGCTCAACGCCGCCGACGATGAGGCCCGCCAGCTCTATGAGGGCGCAATGACCCTGCTGATCGGCCTGCTCATCGGCTCGGCCGTCATCGCCATCCTCGCTGCCCTGTGGATCGTCTTCTCGATCTCGAAGTCGCTCGGCGCCGCGCTTGGTCTCGCCAATGCGGTCGCCGGCGGCGATCTAAGCGCCGAAGCCAAGGTCAAGTCGAACGACGAGATCAAGGATGTGATCGACGCGCTCAACCTGATGACGCAGAAGCTGCGCGAAGTGGTGAGCGAGGTCACTGCTGCGGCCCGCAACGTCGCTTCCGGCAGCCAGGAGCTGTCGGCTACCGCCGAGCAACTGAGCCAGGGCGCCACCGAGCAGGCCTCCTCGACCGAAGAGGCGTCCGCCTCCATGGAAGAGATGGCCTCGACCATCAAGCAGTCGGCCGACAACGCCAGCCAGACCGAGAAGATCGCCCGCCAGTCGGCCGCCGATGCCAATGCCTCCGGCGAAGCCGTCGGCAATGCCGTCACCGCCATGCAGACCATCGCTGAAAAGATCATGGTGGTGCAGGAGATCGCCCGCCAGACCGACCTGCTCGCGCTCAACGCCGCGGTGGAAGCCGCCCGGGCCGGCGAACATGGCCGGGGCTTCGCGGTGGTAGCCTCCGAGGTGCGGAAACTCGCCGAACGCAGCCAGGCTGCCGCCGCCGAGATTTCCACCCTCTCGGTCGACACGGTGAAGGCGGCGCGCTCGGCCGGCGACATGCTGAGCAAGCTCGTGCCCGATATCCGCCGCACGGCCGAACTGGTGGAAGAGATTTCCGCCGGCTCGCGTGAGCAGAATGCCGGCGCGGCGCAGATCAACACCGCCATCCAGCAGCTCGACAAGGTCACCCAGCAGAATACCTCGGCGGCCGAGGAAATGTCGGCCACCTCCGAGGAGCTGGCCAGCCAGGCCGAGCAGTTGCAGAGCGCCATCAGCTACTTCCGCATCGACCAGGGCCAGCTGGCCCGCGTCGATGCCGCCAACGACCGCGCCCCGCAGCGCGCCCGTCGCACCGCCCAGTTGCAGGAAGAGATCCTCAGCAAGGCGCCGCACCTGACGCGCAAGAAAACTCCGGCCCGCGCCACCGGCGGCGGCTTCGACCTCGAGCTCGATGACATCGGCGACGATCTCGACAGCGAATTCACCCGCCGCGGCACTGCCTGATCCGACACCGACTGAGTCCGGCCGGGGTGTTCGCTCGCCCCGGCCAATCGCAGAACGCCGATCTTACTGACTGCAGATTTTGGGCAGAGGACCGCAGAAGCGGTCCGTGGGCTAGGGGGCCACGCCAAATGAGATTGACCATCAAGACCAAGCTGATCGCGGCCTTCGCCACGGTCATCGTGCTCAGCGCCATCAGCATGGCCATTGCGCTGCTGAACCTCGGGGCGCTCAACAGCTCGTTCAACGCCGCCATGGAAGGCAACGTCAAGCGCATCCAGCTCGCTGCCGAGCTGGAGACCTCGACCCTCAAAGTGGCGCGCGACGAAAAGAACCTGATCCTCACCCAGGACCCCGGCGCCATCACCGCGCTGGTCACCCAGATGGACGCCGAGATCGACGCCGTCGACGCCGATACCGCGAGACTGCGCGAACTCTCCAGCGAGGTCGGCAAGCCACTGGTCGACAAATTCGGCGCCGATTATGACGCCTACCTGGTCCAGCACGCCGAAGTGCGCCGCCTCTCGACCCTCAACCTCGATGCCGAAGCCTTCGCGCTCGCCGCCGGCAAGGCCGCCGAAGTCCGTGCGGCTTCGGTGGCCCGCCTCGATGAGATCGTCGCGCTCAACGACACCCAGCTCGACGAAGCCATCGCCAACGCCGAAGCCCTCTACGGCTCGTCTTCGCTGCTGCTGACCGCGCTGCTGGTCGGCTCGACCATCATCGCCATCAGCGCTGCCGCCATGATCATCATCGGCATCAGCCGCGGCCTCGGCAAGATCAGCCAGGTGGTCAGCGCCGTCGCTCTTGGTGATCTCGACCAGAACATCGAGATCAAATCCAATGACGAAATCAAGGATCTCGTTGCGACCGTCAACGTGATGACCGCCAACCTCCGCGCCACCGCCGCCATCGCCGACCGCATCGCCGATGGCGACCTCACCGTCGAGCCGCAGCCACTCTCCGACCGCGACACGCTCGGCCTCGCGCTGCAGCGCATGGTCGAAAAGCTGCGCGATGTCATCGCCGAAGCCATCACCTCGGCCAACAACGTCTCCGCCGGTTCGCAGGAGCTCTCCGCCACCGCCGAGCAGTTGAGCCAGGGCGCCACCGAACAGGCCTCATCCACCGAAGAGGCGTCCGCCTCGATGGAAGAGATGGCCGCCACCATCAAGCAGTCCGCCGACAACGCGCTGCAGACCGAAAAGATTGCCCGGCAGTCCGCTGCCGACGCCATCGCTTCGGGCGCCGCGGTCAACGACGCCGTCGCCGCCATGCAGACCATCGCGCAGAAGATCATGGTGGTGCAGGAAATTGCCCGGCAGACCGACCTGTTGGCGCTCAACGCAGCGGTGGAAGCTGCGCGCGCCGGCGAGCATGGCCGCGGCTTCGCCGTCGTTGCCTCCGAGGTACGCAAACTCGCCGAGCGCAGCCAGGCTGCCGCCGCCCAGATCTCGACCCTCTCCGACACCACGGTGAAGACCGCCCAGTCGGCCGGCGAGATGCTGACCCGCCTGGTCCCCGACATCCAGCGCACGGCCGAGCTGGTCGAGGAGATCACCGCCGGAGCGCGCGAGCAGAATGCCGGCGCCAGCCAGATCAACACCGCCATCCAGCAACTCGACAAGGTCACCCAGCAGAACACCTCGGCGGCCGAGGAAATGTCGGCCACCTCGGAGGAGCTGGCGAGCCAGGCCGAGCAGTTGCAGAACGCCATCAGCTACTTCCGCATCGAGGCGAGCCGCGAGGTTGCTGCCGAAGCCACCAAGAAGCCGGCGGCAAAGCGCAGCAACGCCATCCGCAGCGAGATCATGGCCAAGGCCCCACACCTGAAGCCGCGGCCCCGTTCGGCCGGCAAGCCGAGCAGCAATGGCGGCTTTGATCTCGATATCGACGATGCCGGCGACGAGCTCGACAGCGAGTTCACCCGCCGCGGCGCAGCCTGAGGAGAGCCGCGATGGCCGAGAGAGCCCAGTACGTGACGCTCGGGGTCAATGGCGAGTTGTTCGCCGCCCCGGTGGACAAGGTCCAGGAGATCCTCGAGATGCGTCCGGTGGCGCGCCTGCCGCAGGCCCCCGCCAACCTGCTCGGGATGACCGATGTGCGTGGGCAGGGCATCCCGGTGCTCGACCTGCGCCTGACCCTCGGGCTGCCGGAAGCCGAGGACACCGAGAACACCCGTATCGTGGTGCTCAATGTCAGCGGCGGCGCCGGCCCGATGACCGTCGGGCTGCGCACCGACCGGGTCTTCGAAGTCACCGTGCTCGACGCCGCAGAGCTCGAACCGCCCCCGGCCATTTCGGGCAACTGGCGCGGCCACGCCGTCGCCGGCATCGGCCGCCGCAACGGCAGCTTCGTCACCGTGCTGGATCTCGACCGGTTATTGGGCAGCGTGGCTGAGGCGGCGTGATGTTGGGATTGACTGCCACCCCCCTCCCAACCTCCCCCACAAGGGGGGAGGTGCCCGCCAGTGCGCTGGGCACGACCGAGCCACACGCTCAACTCTTCACCTCCCCCTTGATGGGGGAGGCCGGGAGGGGGTGGGGCAGCGCGCGCCAGAACTCTCCGAGGGCGTCCAATGCCTAACCTCGCCCAGAAGCCCCAGCCCGACGACGCCGACGATCATCTCAGCGCGCTCGATTTCGGCCGTATTGCCAAGCTCATCGAAGGCGAGGCCGGTATCAAGCTGCCGCCGGGCAAGCGCCTGATGGTCGAGGGCCGGCTGCGCAAGCGCATGCGAGCGCTCGGTCAGCCCGATTTCGCCAGCTATTGCAGCTTCCTGTTCAAGCAGGGCGGGCTCGAGCGCGAACTCACCCATCTGATCAACGCCGTCACGACCAACAAGACCGACTTCTTCCGCGAGGCCGAGCACTTCGATTTCCTGGTCGAGCACATGGTGCCCGCCCTGCTCAAGACCCGCGAGCGCAACCCGCTGCTGAAGATCTGGAGCGCCGCCAGCTCCACCGGCGCCGAGGCCTATACCCTCGCCATGGTGCTCGACGACTTCGTGGCCCAGCGCAACGACTTCCGCTTCGCCATCCTCGGCACCGACATCTCCACAGCCGTGCTGGCGCAGGGGCGTCGTGCCGTCTACCCGGCCGAAATGATCGCGCCGGTGCCGCCCGAAATGCAGGCGCGCTACCTCATGCATGCGCGCCGCCCCGGCGCCCGTCGCGAGGTGCGCATGGTGCCCGAGCTCCGCCGTCAGGTGCGCTTCACCCATCTCAACCTGATGGACCAGAGCTATCCGTTCGATCGCGATGTCGACGTGATTTTCCTCCGCAACGTGCTGATCTATTTCGAGAAGGCCGATCAGGATGCCGTCGTCGCCCGCCTCGTCGATCACCTCCGCCCCGGTGGCTACATCGTGCTCGGGCATTCGGAGTCGATGATCGGCACCTCGCTCGCCGTGCGGCAGGTCGCCCCCGCCGTGTTCCAGAAGCTCTGAGATCCCCCCGATGTCCGCCTCCGCTGAGCCCGACCGCAAGATCCGTGTGCTGATCGTCGACGATTCCGCCGCCGTGCGCACCACGCTCTCGGACATCATCTCGTCCGACCCCGAGCTCGAAGTGATGGCGACGGCGGCTGACCCCTATATCGCCGTCGAGCGGATCCGCGCCGAAGTGCCCGATGTCATCATCCTCGATATCGAGCTGCCGCGCATGGATGGCATCACCTTTCTCAGGAAGCTGATGTCGCAGCGTCCCATCCCGGTGGTGATCTGCTCGTCGCATGCCGGCGAGGGCAGCGACACGCTGATCGAGGCGCTGGAAGCGGGCGCCGTCGATGTGGTGCAGAAGCCGCGCGTCGATACCGCCCAGTTCCTGCACGATTCCCGCGTCCGCATCTGCGAAGCGGCCCGCTCCGCTGCCCATGCAAGGCTCAAAGGGCGCGTCCGTCCCCCGGCGCCGAAACTCGCAGTCGAAAAGAAACTCACCGCCGACGCAGTGATCCCGCAGCGCTCCGCTGCCCGCGCCGCCTCGGCTGCCGCCTCGATGCCCACCACGGCGCCGGTGATCTGCATCGGCGCCTCCACCGGCGGCACCGAGGCGCTGCGCGATGTGCTCGAGGCGCTGCCCGCCACCACACCCGGCATCGTCATCGTCCAGCACATGCCTGAGCGCTTCACCGCCGCCTTCGCCCGCCGCCTCAATGGCCTCTGCCAGATGGAGGTGAAGGAAGCCGAGGATGGCGATGTGGTCGAACCCGGCCGCGTGCTGATCGCCCCGGGCAACCACCATATGTCGCTGCAGCGCTCGGGGTCGCGCTACACCGTCAGCATCGTCGACGGGCCGCACGTGTCGCGCCATCGCCCTTCGGTCGACGTGCTGTTCCGCTCCGCTGCCTATGCCGCCGGCAAAAACGCGCTCGGCATCATTCTGACTGGCATGGGCGACGACGGTGCCCGCGGCCTGCTCGAAATGAAACAGGCCGGCGCCGCCACGCTCGCCCAGGACGAAGAGAGCTCGATCGTCTTCGGCATGCCCAAGGAAGCCATTGCGCTCGGCGCCGCCGACAAGGTGGTCTCGCTCCGCCGCGTCGCCACCGAAATCACCACCTACGCCGCCCGTGCCCCGCAAAAGGACACCGCATGACCTCGTCCCCTGCCACTGAGCTCTCCGTTATCCTCTCGCGCGTGGCGGGGGAGGGGGCCCATGCAGAGCATGGGGGAGGGGGCGGACAGACTCTCAGTAGTGCTGACGCAGATCTCCTCTCGCCCCGCATTCTCACCCTCGCCGCCGACCTCGCGGCCCCCCGCGACGCCATCGATGGCGCCTTCGTCGCCGTTGGCGGCCGGCTTGCCGAGTGCGCCGAGATCCTGTCGCGCCTCACCGACACCTTCGAAACCCTGCCGGTCGATCTCGAAGGTCCGGACCTCGCCGAGGCCACCGATCGCCTCGCCGTGGTCGGCCGCCGTGCCGGCGAGATTTCCGTCACGCTCGGCGCCGAGCAGGCCGATCTCAACCGCCTCGTCGACGCGCTGCGCGGCGCTTCGCACCCGATCTCGGAGCTGCGCCGTACCGTCAAGATGATGGGCATCGTCGCCATCAATGCCCGCGTCGTCGCCGCCAGCGTCGTCACCGACACCGAGGATTTCGGCGTTTTCACCACCGACATCGCGCAGCTGTCGGACTCTGCCACGACCACCATCCAGCGCTTCTCGCGCACCTATGAAGCGCTCAGCATCGTCGTCGGCGAAGCCGCCACCGCCCGCGCCAGCTTCGAGCAGGCGCACCGCGATACGCTCTCGACTCTCGCCACTGAGCTCGAGCGCGACCTCGCCGAAGTCACCGAGCAGCGCCTCACCTCGGTCCGCTCCAGCGCCGTCACCGGCCAGATGTCCCGCGCCATCGCCGACAAGGTCGCCACCACCGTCATGGCCCTGCAGGTCGGCGACGCCACCCGCCAGCGCGTCGAACACGTCGAAGCCGCCCTCCGCGATCTCTCCACCCTTACCCTCCCCCGCGGGGCGGGGGAGGGGGCCCACGCTGAGCATGGGGGAGGGGGGAGCTCGACACTGAGTGACCCCATCACCGAACTGCAGCGCCAGCAGCTCGCCGGCGCGCGCGAAACCCTCGTCTTCGAAATGGCCTCTGGCGCCGAGGCGCTCACTCAGCTGGCCGACGACGTCGAAGCGGTGCTCGAGCATGCGCGCCAGGTCTACGGCTCTGCCGAGAACCGCTCGGCCCTCTCCGAACTGCACAGCGCCGTGCGCCGCGCCGTCACCGTGCTGCGCGATTGCGAAAGCGAGCGCGAAAAACTCGATCGCGTCGCGGTCGCCGTCTCGGAGACAGTCGGCGTCCTGCTCAACCACGTCGAGGCGGTGCAGGAGATCGAGTACAAGATGCGCCTCGTCTCGCTCAATGCCGCGGTCAAATGCGCCCAGCTCGGCCCGCGCGGCCGTGCTCTCGACGTCATCGCCCAGCAACTCAGGACCCTCACCGGCGAGACCGTGGTTTCGGCGCATGAGGCGGTCGAACGGCTGAACGAAGCTGCCCGCTTCTCCGCCGCCTTCACCAACGCCACCGGCGCCGGTGCCGGCCGCGTTGGCGATCTGGAGCGCGAGGCCGCGGCCTCGCTCACCCAGCTCGAAACCGTCGGCATGCGGATGAAGAAGGCGCTGGTCGAACTCTACGACGACGGCCCCAAGGTCGCCGACCGCCTGCACCAGGCCGTCGACAGCCTCGCCAACCACGGCGCCATCTCGGAAGCCCTGAGCGATATCGAACTGGGGATTGCCGCTCTTATCCTCCCTCGCGGGGCGGGAGAGGGCGACCAAGCGCAGCTTGGTGGAGGGGAGCTCCCCTCCATCGAACTGACCGAGTTCCTCGCCACCCTGCGCAAGCGCTACACCATGGACGCCGAGCGCCGCGTCCACGACGCCTTTACCGGCATCGAAATCGCCCCCGAACCCGCCGCCGACACCGACGCCGCCCTGGACGACCTGTTCTTCTGAACGATTGCGTCCAGGTCAGGACGCTCGGCCCCCACACCCACCTTGGATGACATCGCGTGTGGGGTGATAGCTGCGATCAGCTCGACCACCGGTACTCCCAAGCCTCCCGCTGGTCCACACCCGGGGAGATCACCGTCCAACATGTGATTTGACGTAGCGGGAACTGGTCCGACATATATGCGTTTACACGTATACAGGGGCGGCGGGCCTATCGTTACGTGAGTCTGTCGGGGGCCAATCCGATGAATGACTTGGATAACCATGAGCTCGTCGAGCTCCTGGCGATGTTGCGCCGCAGCGACGAGAACGTCGATACGCAGCGCCTTACCAACTTCTCAGATGCGACGCTGCTCGCGGTCATCAACCCGTTGGGCGACGACCGGCTGGTGACCAACGTGCCGAGCTTCGTCGCAGTCCGCGCGGAACTGCGTCGTCGCGGCCTCTTACCGCGCGACCACTGACAAAAACTCATGGCCGGTCAGCAGGCTGGCGCCGGCGATGAGCACCAAAATCCACGCATCCTGGGCCATCTAGACTCCGGCGTTAACTTCCGGTAACGTTCCCAATAGATGCCGGGAACGGCACGGGAGGGTTGCATGGGCAGACGGCCCACCATCATTGATGTGGCAAGGCTTGCCGGCGTGTCGAAGAGCACTGCCGCACGCGCCCTCTCCGATTCCCCTGATGTCAACGACGCCACCCGGGAAAAGGTGCGCAAGGCCGCCATCGCCAGCGGCTACGAGCGCAACCACCTTGCGGTCGGCATGCGGTCCGGCCGCTCGGGCCTGTTCGGCCTCGTCATCCCCGATATCACCAACCCGTTCTGGGCCGAGGTCGCCCGCGGCGCCCAGGATATCGTCGGCGAGAACGGCGCCTCGCTCTTGGTCTTCTCATCGGACTGGGACCACGATCGGGAAGCCAGCCACCTGCGCGCCTTGCGCCAGGCCCGGGTCGAGGGCGCCATCGTCAACCCGGTGTCCGACAATGCCGAAGATTTCGGCCGCTTCGGGGTGCCTTTTTCACTGATCGGCTCCAGCGCCGAGCGCTTCCCCGATACCCCAAGCATCGGCTCGGACATCCGGCAGGCCGTGCGGCTCGGCCTCGATCATCTGGTCGCCCGCGGCCACGCCGCGCCCGCCCTGATCCTTGGTCCGAAATCCCGCCTGGCTCGGGCCCGCTTCCTGCGTTCGGTGCATGAGCACTGCCTCGAGCGTGATATCGACCCGGCCGTGCTGCTGGTCGAAGATGGCGACTATACCTTCGAGGGTGGCCATGCCGCCATGCAGCGGCTGATGGCGCGCCAGCGCAGCGGCCACCTCACGGTGTTCTGCGCCAACGACCTGATGGCGCTCGGCGCCATGCTGGCAGTGCGCGAAGCCGGCCGCGAGTGCCCGCGCGATGTCTCCATTCTCGGCTTTGACGGGGTGCCGGCCGGCGCCTTCTCCTGGCCCGGTCTCACCACCATCGAGAAGCCGGCGCGTGAGCTTGGCCGCCGCGCTGCCCAGGCGCTGTTCGATGAAATCGCCGGTCGTCCGCAGGATGGTCGCACCTATTTGCCGTGCCGCCTGATAGAGCGAGGCTCACTCGCCGATCTGACGGTACAAACGCCCCTGCGCGTCGCAGGAGCGGGGAGGAGCTAGAAGCATGTCGAGCGTCGAGCAAAACGCGACGGTCATTGCACGCGTCACCGGGAACGTTCCCAGATCGCAGCGCTTCGCCAATAGCGTTCGTCGCTGGTGGCCCTACTACGTCATGCTCGCCCCCGGCCTGCTGTTCTTCCTCGTCTGGCACTATTTCCCGATCTGGGAAGCCAAGATGGCATTCGAGCAGGTGCGCATCATCCCGCCCAATCTCTGGGTCGGGCTGAAGCACTTCCAGACGCTGTTCGCCTCGCCGGTGTTCTACCAGGTACTGGCCAACACGCTGATCATCTCGACGCTGAAGATCCTCTTCGTCTTCCCGGTGCCGATCATCGTCGCGCTGCTCCTGAACGAGGTGCGGAGCGGGCGGCTCAGAAAATTCGTGCAGTCGGCGATCTACTTGCCGCACTTTCTGAGCTGGGTGGTGATCGCCGGCGTGTTCATCGCCATCCTGTCGCCGTCCGATGGCGCGGTGAACCAGATCACCGGCTTCTTTGGCGCCAAGCCAGTGGCCTTCATGACCGATGGCAACTCCAGCCGCTGGGTGCTGGTGTTCTCCGAGATCTGGCGTTCTGCCGGCTGGGACAGCCTGCTCTATCTCGCCGCCATCATCGGCATCGATCAGTCGCTCTACGAGGCCGCCGAGCTCGATGGCGCCAACCGCTGGCAGAAGGTCTGGCACGTCACCATCCCCGGGATCGTCCCCACCATCGCGACGCTGTTCATTCTCAACATGGGCATGTTCCTGTCGGCCGACCTCAACCAGGTCATCAACTTCCTCAACGACGTGAACCGCGGCCAGATCGATATCCTCGATACCTATGTCTACCGCATCGGTTTGCGCACCGGCGAATACTCGCTCGCCACGGCCGCCGGCCTGTTCAAGGCGGTGTTCGGCATGATCCTCATCCTCTCTGCGCATTTCGTTTCGAAGCGCCTCACCGGCAAGGGAGTCTGGTGATGGCCGCGCCCCGTGGCACCGCGATCCGTCGCACCCCGCTCGAGCGCATCGAGTACGCCATCATCGTCACGACCCTGCTGGCGATGGTGGTGGTGATGCTGCAGCCGATCCTCAACTTGCTCGCCGTGTCATTCTCCGATCCGAGCCGGGTCGCCGGCAAGAGCGGCCTCGACATCTGGCCGTCGGGCTTCTCGCTCGATGTCTGGATGCTGCTGCTGCAGCACCCCAACGTGCAGCGCGGTATCCTCAACTCGATCTTCATCACCGCCACCGCGACCTTTATCGGCGTCGTCGGCACGGCGCTGATGGCCTGGGGCCTGAGCCGGCCGAACCTGCCCGGCCGGCGGGTCATCTTTCTGCTGGTCCTCGTCACCATCGTGTTCGAGCCAGGCATCATTCCCGACTACTTCCTGATGAAGCGGATGGGCCTGCTCGACAGCTACTGGAGCGTCATCCTCTACAAGGCGGTGAACGCCTGGTACCTGATCATCCTGGTGCGCTTTTTCGAGGAGATCCCCGAGGAGCTGCTCGAGGCCGCCGAACTCGACGGCGCCAATGCCTTTCAGATCTTCTTCCAGGTGGTGCTGCCGCTGGCCAAGCCCGCTCTGGCGACCATCGCCCTGTTCTACCTGGTCTTCCACTGGAACGAGTTCTTCCGGGCGATGATCTACCTCAACGACCAGACCAAGTACCCGCTGCAGGTGGTGCTCAGGCAGTTCGTGGTCGAAGGCGACAAGCTCGCTATCGTCGGCGCCGACAACGCCGCCAACAATATCGGCGTGGCGCAGATCAACCTGAAGGCGCTGAAGGCCGGGATGATCATCATCACCATCCTGCCGATCCTCGCCATCTACCCGCTGATCCTGAAATTCTTCACCAAGGGCACCATGTCGGGAGCGCTGAAGGGATGATGGATTGCGCTGTCATTGTCGGCCGAAATCGGGTCATCCTGCCGCTCGAGGGCAAGGGAGAGCCGCATGACCGATACCGCGGTACGCCCGAAGACGCCCTGGCTGCGCAATACGATCTTCGTCCTCACCGGGCTGCAGATCGCCCTGTTCATCATCATCGAGGCCGACTTCCTGTTGCGCGCCCCGCAGATGGAACTGATCACCCGTTCGATGAGCCAGGGTTTCTCCCTCATGCTCATCGTGCCCTTCGTGATGATGACCATCCCGGCGCTGGTGCTCGCCATCCTGCGTCGCTGGCTGGTGCTGGCGCTGATCCTCGCGGTGCTGCCGATCCTCGCGGTATCGGGACTGCTCGCCCTCATCCACTTCCGCTAGCCGCGAGCGCCATCTCGTCAAACCCACCGGCCCCCACCTCCCCCTTGATGGGGGAGGCAAGCGAAGCTTGTCGCGTCAGCGACTTAGCGAAGCTCGGAGGGGGTGGGGCCGACGCACTGGCCCAACCGCCATCCCATGAACAACAACAAGCATAACGGAGGAGAATCCATGCTTAAGACCCTGCTTCTGACCACCACGGCGCTGGCGCTCAGCCTGTCGCTGGCCATGCCGGCCAGCGCCCAGACGGTGATCCGCCTGGTATCCAAGGACCTGCTCTCGACCAACCCGCCCGACGTCGCCCATATCGAGCGCATCGAAGCGGCGCTGAAGGCCCAGGGCACCGATCTCGACATCCAGATCGTCGACCTGCCGTCTTCGGGCTACGCCGACGCACTCGGCGTCATGCTGCTTTCGGGCGATATCCCCGACCTGATCTACTTCCAGGGCGGCGATGCCAAGATGGCCGACCAGGGCATCCTCGAAGACTTGAACCCCTGGATCGAGAAGTCGCCCAACCTCAAGGCGGCGCTCTGGCCGCACAATGTCGAGCGCCTGAAGAACTACCCCTATCTGCTCTATGTCTATCCGCCGCGCGCCCCGCAGCCGGTGATCCGCAAGGATTGGCTGGAAAAGCTTGGCATCCCGGCCCCGACCACCGTCGATGAGTACGAGGCCTTCTTCAAGGCCATCCACGATGCCGATCTCGATGGCGACGGCACCCCGGGCAACACTTTTGGTGTCACCACCGCCGACAACACCAATGAGCTCGACTCGATCTTCAACCAGGCCTTCGGCATCACCGGCACCTGGATGAAAGACGCGGCTGGCGAGTGGGTGAGCTCGCGCATCACCGATGCCGAAAAGGCCAAGCTCACCTGGTACGCCAAGCTCGGCGCCGAGGGTCTCTACGACAAGGAATATGTCACCTCGAAGTTCGACGTGAAGGAAGACAAGTTCTACACCGGCAAGGCCGGCGTGATCTTCGGCTCCTCGGCAGAAGTCATCGACATCTATGGCGGCAAGATGCGCCAGGCACATCCGGAAACCCCGATCGAGCTGGCGCTGCTGCCGATCCCGTCGGGTCCGGGCGGCCAGGGGCTCTCGGCCACTGATGTCTCGAAGGAAAGCCGCGGCTTCGCCATCTCGACCACCTCTGAGCACAAGGAAGAAGTCGCAAAACTCCTCGACTTCATGGCGTCGACCGAAGGCCAGATGATGGACCGGATGGGCTTCGAGGGCGAGGAATACACCAAGTCCGGCGACACCTACACCATCACCGACAAGATGAGCACCTGGTACGCCCGCTTCTTCGCTGCCGCCAACTTCGTGCCGCCGGTGGAGTGGAAGTCGACCGCCGCCCAGGAGTCGCTGAAGAACATCACCACCTGGTTCAAGCCGGACAACGCCTTCGTCTGGCCGTCCGACTACGCTGCTGACCTCGACGCGACCGAGAACGTCTACCGCGCCTGGGTCTACAAGTTCATCTCCGGCGAAGCCTCGATGGACCAGTGGGATGCCTTCGTCGCCGAATGGAAGGCCGCCGGTGGCGACCGCCTCAACGAGTACGCCCGGACCAAGCTGAACGGCTAAGCCCGGACCACCGCGTCCCGCCCGTGGCGTCCTCCCACGACCACGGGCGGGTGCGGTGACAGATTTAGACAAGCGGAAGTAGACCATCATGCCCACCTCACTTCGCGGCCGCGTCCGCGCCATGCTGCACGGCATCGCCCTGGGCGACGCGCTCGGCGCCCCGGTCGAAAAGCTCTCGGCTGCCGATATCCGGGCCCGCTATGGCCGGGTCACCTCGCTCGAGGCGCGCTGGCACAAGATGGATCTGCCGCCCGAGCAGCGAAATCACCGCATCCGCGGCAACGGCATCGTCACCGACGATACGCTGATGACCCTGGCGCTGATGGATATCTACGCCGAAACTAACCATCACCTCGACGCCTGGGACATGGCCGACGGCATGGTGCGCCAGATCGCCTGGACCCCCCGCTGGATTCCGGAGATGCAGCGCGAGGCCAACCTGATCGACCGCCTGTTCTACCCCGAAAAGTGGATCTTCCAGCGTCACCAGCTGGCCAATTGCGACCCCCGCCAGGGCGGCATCGGCAACATGGTCAACTGCGGCGCCGCCATGTACATCGCCCCGGTCGGCGTGGTGAATGCCTGTGATCCCAAGGCCGCCTATGACGAGGCCATCGCCTTCGCCCAGGGCCACCAGGAGAGTTTCGGGCTCGAAGCCGCCGGCGCCTTCGCCGCTGCCGTCGCCGCCGCCTTCACCCCAGGTATCGGCATTGAAGAGATCGTCGAGCGGGTCATTGCCCTCAGCAAGGACGGCACGCGCGAGGCGATCCGCGCCATCGCCGAAGTCGCTTCGCGGCTCAAGGGTGCCGAGCACGCCGAGGTGGTCGCCGCCTTTCACGCCGCCATCGCCCCGTTCTCGCCGATGGGCGACGACGTGAACCACACCAAGGCCCGCGCCGGCCGGCTCTCAATGGCTTACCAGCCGTCGCGGCTGGGCTCGATCGAGGAATTGCCGCTGGCGCTCGGCTTCGCCCTGGTCAATGGCGGCGACTTCCGCACTGCCATCGAGGACGGCATCAATTCCGGCCGCGACACCGACTCGATCGGCGTCATGGCCGGCGCCATCCTGGGCGCGCTGCACGGCGAGAGCGTCATCCGCGATGCTGACCGCCAGACCCTCGACAGCGCCAACCGCCTCGATCTCACCGCCGCTGCCGATCGCTTCACTGCGACCGTCACCGATATCCTTCTCGCCGACCGGCGGGCCCGCGAAGCTGCCGAACGCAGCCGCGACAGCCTCCTCGCCGATCTCCCGACCGCCAGCGTCGTCAATCTCTGACCACCGGACCGTTCATGCCCCTGACCACTACCGAAATCTTCGATCGCATCTATGCCGGCTTCATCGGCAAGGCCATCGGCGTCCGCCTGGGCGCGCCGGTCGAGCCGACCATCTGGAGCTATGACCGCATCCGCAACACCTATGGCGAGGTCACCCAGTACCTGCGTGACTTCAAGAATTTTGCTGCCGACGACGATACCAATGGCCCGGTCTATTTCATCCGCGCGCTGCGCGATTACGGCTTGAAGGCCACCGCTGCCGATGTCGGCCGCACCTGGCTGAACTATGCCGCCGAGGAACACGGCATGTACTGGTGGGGCGGCTTCGGCAATTCCACCGAGCACACCGCCTACAAGAACCTCAAATCCGGCATGGAGGCGCCGGAGTCCGGCTCCATCGCCACCAACGGCACCACTGTCGCCGAGCAGATCGGCGGCCAGATCTTCATCGACAGCTGGGGCTGGGTGAACCCGGGCAATCCGACGCGTGCCGCCAAGATGTCGGCCATGGCGGCTTCCGTCGCCCATGACGGCGACGGCCTCAACGGCGCCCGCTTCTGCGCCGCCGCCATCGCCCAGGCCTTCGTCGCCAAATCCATCGACGAGATCGTCGAAACCGGCCTCTCGACCATCGATGCCAGTTCGACCTACGCCCGCGTCGCCCGCGCCGTCATCGACTTCCACAAGGCCAACCCGACCGACTGGCGCCTTTGCCGCGACATGCTGACCGCCGATTGGGGCTATGACCGCTATCCCGGCGTCTGTCACATCATCCCCAATGCCGGCGTCACCGTGATGGCCATCCTCTACGGCGCGGGCGAACTGACCCGTACCGCCGAGATCGCCACGATGGCCGGTTGGGACACCGATTGTAACGCCGGCAATGCCTGCGCCATCGTCGGTACCTTCCAGGGCGTACAGCCGAGCTGGGACAAGTATCGCAAGCCCATCAACGACTTCGTCATCGCCTCCGGCGTCATCGGCACGCTCAACGTCGTCGATATCCCGAGCTTTGCCCGCGAGCTCACCGTCCTCGCCCTCCGCCTCGACGGCAAGGAGCCGCCGGCGCCGTGGGTCGAGGATTTCGAGCGCCGTGGCGTGCGCTTCGATTTCGACGCGCCGGGCGCCACGCATGCCTTCCGCACCGAGCCGTTCAACCAGATCGAGGTGAAGTCGGCGACCGGCAAGCAGGGCCCCAACTCGCGCGGCGCGCTCGAAGTGCTGCTCGATCGGCTCGAGCGCGGGCAGGGCGGTCGCATCTTCTGGAAGCCGTTCTACCGTCGTGCCGATTTCGACGACGAGCGCTACCGCCCGATGTTCACTCCGCTCGCCGATGCCGGCCAGACGGTGAAGTTCAAACTGCAGCTCGACCCCTGGAACGGTGACGGTAACCTTCGCGTCGCCCCCTATGTGCGCCGCGCCATTTCCGGCGAGATCGTCGAGACCGGCGCCTGGCACGTCCCGAGCTCCGCGGGCTGGCAGGACTACGAGTTCGTGATCCCCGAGGGCGACGAGGCGATCGACGAGATCGGCGTCTTGGTCGAGTATTTTGGGCGCCTGAAGTTCCTCGGCCGGCTCTACCTCGCGGAGTTCTCGGTGTCGGGGAAGGGCAGGCTCGCCATCGACCCCAGCACCGAAAAGCAGGAATGGGGCGGCATCACCCGCTTCACCTGGAACCGCGGCCACTGGTCGCTGCAGGACGGCGCCATCCACGCCCACACCGCCGAGGACGCCGACGCCTGGACCGGCAATGGCTATCTCCGCGACGTCACCGTCAGCGCCGACCTGACCCCGCTCGCCGGCAAATCCCACCTCGTCGCCGCCCGCGTCCAGGGCACGTCCCGCTTCTATGCGGCCGGCTTCGAGAATGGCGAAGCCGTAATCCTGAAGCAGGACCATGGCACGACGGTACTGGCGCGGGCGCCGTTCGCGGCGAAGCCGGGCGAGGCGCACAAGCTGGCGCTTACTGTGGTGGGCGATAAGCTGACGCTCAGCGTCGACGGCAAGGAGCTCGTTTCGGCGACCGACGGTCAGTTCCGCTACGGCCAGGCCGGTTTGCGCATGGCCTCGGCCGGCCGGATGACTGTGGCGCGGCTGGAAGTGGTCGAAGTCTGATGCTGGTGCGTGCGGCCACCCCCCTCCCAACCTCCCCCACAAGGGGGGAGGTGTCTGCCGGTGCGTGGGGCACCGTCGCGCCAACAACTCGATCGGCACCTCCCCCCTTGTGGGGGAGGTTGGGAGGGGGGAGCCACACGCTGTGACCCTGCAGTTCAACCCCCTCGCCACCGGCCCGCTCGATGGCATCCGGGTCATCGATCTCAGCCGCCTCGTCGCCGGCAACATGCTGTCGCTGCAGCTCGCCGATTTCGGCGCCGACGTCATCAAGATCGAGCCGCCGCAGGGTGATCCGTTGCGCGAGTGGCGCGATGACGGGCACTCGCTCTACTGGAAGACCTACGGCCGTAACAAACGCTCGGTGCAGCTCAACCTGCGTGAAGCCCCGCACATGGCAGCGCTCAAGGCGCTGCTCGCGACCGCCGACGTCTTCATCGAGAATTTTCGCCCCGGCACGCTCGAGGAGATGGGCCTCGCGCCCGACGCGCTGCTTGTCGCCAACCCCAACCTCATCGTCGTCCGTATCTCCGGCTTCGGCCAGACCGGCCCCTACGCGCAATTCCCCGGCTTCGGCACCATCGTCGAGGGGATGAGCGGCTTTGCCTACCGCACCGGCTTTCCGGATCGCGAACCGGTGCTGCCGCCGCTGGCGCTGGCCGATATGATCGCCGGGGTCTACGGCGCCAACGCCACCGTCACGGCGCTATTCGCGCGCTTCCGGGGCAAGGCCAAGGGGCAGGTCATCGATCTCAGCCTGCTCGAACCGATGTACTCGGTGCTCGGTCCGGAAGCCGCGATCTTTCAGGTGACCGGCAAGGTCAAGGAGCGTTCCGGCTCCGCCTCCAACACCGCCTCGCCGCGCAACGTCTATCGCTGTTCCGACGGCAAGTATGTCGCGCTCTCGGGCTCCACCCCGCAGGTCGCCCGTCGCATCTTCGAGGTGATCGGCAAGCCCGAAATGAACAGCGACCCGCGCTTTGCCACCAACTCCGACCGGGTGAAGCATCGCGACCTCGTCGATGCGGCGGTCGGCGAATGGTTTCTGCGTTACGGCCATGACGAGGCGCTCGCCATTATGCGCGAGGCCGGCGCCACCGTCGGCCCGATCTATTCGATCGCCGATATCGCCGCGGACCAGCATTTCATTGACCGTGGCATCATTGTCGATGTCGAAGACAAGGATTTCGGCGCCCTGCCGATGCACAACATCCTGCCGCGCCTCAGCGAAACCCCCGGCACCTTCCGCCGCCCGGCGCCCGACCTCGGCGAGCACACCGCCGAAGTGTTGCGCGAAGCCGGCGTCGATCCTGCTACGGTACTTGGATGAAGCTCCGCTCCCTCCTCTACGTTCCGGCCCATTCCGAACGCTTCGTCGCCAAGGCGCATGAGCGCGGCGCCGACGCCATTGTCCTCGACCTCGAGGATGCGGTGCCGGAGGCTGACAAGGATGCGGCGCGGGCCAGCCTCGCGGCCACGGTTCCTGCCGTCAGCCGCAACGGCGCCGCGGTTTTCGTCCGTATCAACTCCGGTGCTCGCCAGCGCGAGGATACGCTCGCGGCCTGCCGTGCCGGCGCCACCGGCGTGATGGTGGCCAAAGCCAGTTCCTCCGCCGCGCTCGATGCTCTCGCCGGCGCATTGCGCGCCGAAGAGGCTAAGCTCGGCCGCCCCGCCATGAGCTTCCTGGCCCTGATCGAGGGCGCCGCCGCGCTGCTCGACGCTCGCGTCATTGCCGCCAATCACCGCGTCATCGGCCTGCTGCTCGGCAGCGAGGATCTCGCCACCGAGCTCGGCGCCACGCCGACGCCCGAGGTCCTGCGTCATCCCAAACTGCTGCTGCATTACGCCGCCAAGGCGGAGAAGAAGCTCAGCTTCGGCCTTCTGCAATCGAGCGCCGATTACACCGATCTCGAAGCGCTGGCCGCTGCCGCCGCCGAGGCCAAGGCGCATGGCTTCGATGGCGCCACCTGTGTCCATCCTTCCGCCGTCGCGGTATTGAACGCTGGTTTCTCGCCGAGCGACGCCGAGCGCGACTGGGCCCAGCGCGTTCTCGCCGCTGCGGCGGAGCATGCCGGCGCCTTCCAGCTCGATGGCCGGATGGTCGACGCCCCGATTGTTGCCCGGGCGCGGAGGATACTTGGGAGTTAGTGCGCCCTTGGGGGGCACCACCTGGTCCCCCCACTCGATGTCATCCCAGCGAAAGCTGGGACCCAACTCACCGCTGGCTCGGGCTGCGAAAGGGGTCCCAGCTTTCGCTGGGATGACACCCGCTGGAGGAGGCGAGAGCGTGGACCATCACGGGTGCGGCGCACTGCGGCCGGTGGTTCAACGAAACGCTTAGTCCTAAGCCGCGATCCCGGTGAACTCGAGGAACGCCTCGAGCGGCAGCGGTTTTGACAACAGGTACCCCTGCAGCTCGTGGCAGCCGCGCGCCATCAGGTAATCGCGCTGCTGCTCGGTGGCGACGCCCTCGGCGGTCACCTTCATGTTCAGCGACCGCGCCAGGTCGATAATGGTCCTGACGATCACCTCGGCATCGGTAGATTGGCCGAGCTGGCCGACGAACGAGCGGTCGATCTTCAGCTTGTCGACATTGTAGCGCCTGAGGTAGTTGAGCGACGAATAGCCGGTGCCGAAATCGTCGAGCGCCAGCCGGATACCTGCTGCCCGCAACCGGGTCAGCCCGCTCTCGGTGGCTTCCGACGTATCGAGCAGCACGCCCTCGGTGATCTCGAGCTGCAACCGTGCCGGACTGATGCCGAGCAGCCGCAGCTGCTCGATCACCCGATCGACAAAGCGCCGGCTCTTCAGTTCCACCGGCGAGACGTTCACCGCCACCCAGGGGATTGTCGTCCGCGCCAGCATGCGGCAGGCCTCCTCGAGCACCCATTCGCCGAGTTTCTCGATCAGCCCGCGTTCTTCCGCCACGCCGATGAACACATCAGGCGCCAGCCGGCCGCGCTCCGGGTGCTCCCAGCGCACCAGCGCCTCGGCGCCCGCCACGGTGCGGCCGTCCGCAGCGAAGATCGGCTGGTATTCGAGGGTCAACTCGCCGCCGGTGTCGAGGGCTCGGCGCAGATCCTGCTCGATGCGCCGCTTCTCCTCGACCGTCTCGGCCATCGGCGGCGTAAACACCTCCCAGCGCCCGCGGCCGCGCGCCTTGGCTTCGTAGAGCGCGATGTCGGCCTCGCGCAGCATGCTGAGCGCGTCCGATCCCGGCCGCCATGGTGCGATGCCGAAGCTGGCAGTGATGAACGCCGGATCGTCAAACAGCCGGAACGGCCGCCCGAACTGCAACTGGATCGCCCGGCACAGCGATTCCGCCGCGCCTGCCGCAGGCCCGGAGAGCAGGATTGCGAACTCGTCGCCACCCACCCGCGCCAGCGTCCCCGCCGGCCCCACCAGCTGGAACAGCCGGTTGGCCAGCTGGCGCAGCAGGTCGTCGCCCGCCACGTGCCCCAGCGTGTCGTTGATGTGCTTGAACCGGTCGAGGTCGATCAGCACCAGCGTCGCCGGCACGCCCTCCGCTGCCCGCCCGGCAAGGGCCGCGAGGTCGCGTTCGAACTGGGCCCGGTTGGGCAGCCCGGTCAGCGAGTCGTGGTAGGCGAGGAAATGGATATGCGCTTCGGTGCGCCGCCGCTCGGTGATGTCGCGGGCGCTGCACACCAGCCCGATGATCTGACCCTCGGGGTTGCGCAGCGGCAGCTTCGAGGTCGAGAGCCAGAGCTGCGTGCCGTCCGGGCGGACCACATATTCCTCGTGGTCGATCAGCGCCTTCTCGCCGCGGATGACGCTCATGTCATCTTCGTAGTAGCGCCGCGCCAGCTGCGGCGGATGCACATCGAGATCGGATTTGCCGATCAGGGTATTGGGATCGCCATGCCCAAGGTCCGCCGCCACCGCGCGGTTGGCAATGACGAAGCGTGCGTCCTTATCCTTGATGTAGAGATAGTCGGGCACCTGGTCGATCATGGTGCGCAGCCAGCTGCGCTCCACCTGGGCCCGCTGCTGCTCCCCTGCCAGCTCCGCCGCAAAGCGCTGCAGCCGCTCGTTGGCGGCCACCAACGCGGCAAGCGATTCCGGTGGCTCGGGGCGAGCGACGTGCTGGACGGGAGACCGCTTCACAACCATCGGGGCCTCGGAACCGGATAGTTCGGGCGACTATCATGCTAGGCAGCAATGGATAAGCAACTCCTAATCTACGCTAAGTACAAGGCCTGCCCTCAGCGCCCCGCCGCAGCAGCGGAGCGATAGTCGCTCGGCGAGATGCCGTTGAGCCGCCGGAACGCCTTGGCGAAATAGTTCCCATTGGCGAATCCGGTTGCCGCGGCGATGGCGGCGACTGGCTGGTCGGTGGCGATCAGCAGCCGGGTTGCCCGTTCCATCCGTGCTGCGAAGACGAAATCCGAGGGGCTCTGCCCGGTCTCGCCGCCAAAACGCCTGACGAAATGCGCCCGGCTCAGCCCGGCCACGCGCGCCAGCCGGTCCACCCCCAGCGGCTCGCCCAGGTGCTCGGCGACAAAACTCTGCGCCCGGGCGATCGGCGGCGCCACATTGCTGGCGAGCGGCGTCGCGCCGAACAACCCGTCATGCAGCGCCATCATGGCGTCATACGCCGCGGCCGAGGCCTCGCCGCTGAGCAGTTCGGGTGATCGCATCAGCCGCACGCAGGCCTCCGCCATGCGGTCGACCGCGCCTGCTCCCGGCGTCACCACCGGTCCCTTGAGATCGATGATCGCCCGCATCAGCCGCAGCGCCTCGCGCCCATTGGCGCCGATCCAGAAATACTCCCAGGTCTGGCCCCGATCGAGCCAGTAGCGGTTGGCATGCGGAAAGCTCAGCACCATGGTAGAGCCAGGCAGCAGCACGTGCCGGGCCCCGGCATAGTCGAGCTCGCCCCGCCCGGCGATGGTGTGCTGGATGATAACGAACGGTACGTCGCCGCGCTTCAGGCCCTCCCAGTTATAGACCTCGTTGACGCGCTTCTCGAAGCCGGCGCCGGTGGCCATCACGTGAAAGCCCAGCGGCCCGCGCGGTGGCGCGATGGCCTGGATCTTGTGCCCATGGGCAATCAGGTCGGACAGCATGAAATTACCCGCGATCGCATGTCTTTCCTCTACACCCTCGACCCGCCTTGCCGCTAGATGGAGCCCAATTCAAAGGGGAGGAACGCCATGTCGTTCAAAGTCGCGATCATCGGCGCCGGTTCGGTCGGGTTCACCAAGACCCTGATCTCGGATCTGCTCAAGGTGCCGGAATTCGCCGATGTCGAGTTCGCGCTGACCGATATCAACGCCCACAACCTCGACATGATCCAGCAGATCATCTCGTCGATCGTGGCGGTCAACAACCTGCCGGCCAAGGTCACCGCCACCACCAACCGGCGCGAAGCTCTGTCAGGCGCGCGCTACATCATGAGCTGCGTCCGCGTCGGCGGGCTCGAGGCCTTCGCCACCGACGTCAACATCCCGCTGAAATACGGTGTCGACCAGTGCGTCGGCGACACCATCTGCGCCGGCGGCATCCTCTATGGCCAGCGCAACATCCCGGTCATTCTCGATTTCTGCAAGGATATCCGCGAGGTCGCCGAGCCGGGTGCGCTGTTCCTCAACTACGCCAACCCGATGGCGATGAACACCTGGGCCGCCGATCTCTATGGCGGCGTGGACGTGGTCGGGCTTTGCCATGGCGTGCAGCATGGCGCCCACCAGATCGCCCAGGTGCTCGGCGTCGATGACCGCGACCTCGACTATGTCTGTTCGGGCATCAACCACCAGACCTGGTACATCGACATCCGCGCCAAGGGCCGCAAGATCGAGGCGGACGAGCTGATCGCCGGCTTCGAAAAGCACCCGGTCTATGCAAAGCAGGAAAAGGTCCGCATCGACGTGCTGAAGCGCTTCGGCGTCTATTCGACCGAGTCGAATGGTCACCTCAGCGAATACCTGCCCTGGTACCGCAAGCGCCCGGAAGAGATCTCGCGCTGGATCGACATGAGCGACTGGATCCACGGCGAAACCGGCGGTTATCTCCGCCACTCGACTGAACGCCGGAACTGGTTCGAGACCGATTTCCCCAAGTTCAAGGCCGAAGCCACCAAGTCGCTGTCGGAGCATAAGCGTACCACCGAGCACGCCAGCTACATCATCGAGGCGCGCGAAACCGGCCGCACCTATCGCGGCCATTTCAACCGCCGCAACAACGGCATCATCAAGAACCTTCCGGCTGACGCGATCATCGAGAGCCCGGGCTTCGTCGATCGCTTCGGCATCAACATGGTCGAGGGCATCGAGCTGCCAATCGCCTGCGCCGCCACCTGCTCGGTGTCGATCTCCGTGCAGCGCATGAGTGTCGAGGCGGCGATGACCGGCAATATCGACATGCTGAAGCTCGCCGTGCTGCACGATCCACTGGTCGGCGCCATCTGCACCCCCGACGAGGTCTGGCAGATGGTCGACGAAATGGTGGTCGCCCAGGCCCAGTGGTTGCCGCAATATGCCGACGCCGTCCCCGCCGCCAAGGCCCGGCTGGAAAAGGCCACGGTGAAGACCAGGGATTGGGCCGGCGCCGCCCGCAAGGTGGTCCGCTCGGTCGAAGAGCTGCGCGAGATGAAGGGGGCTCATCACTGAGGTCTCACCAGCGCCGGTGGAGGCCGCCCCCCACCCTTGATCCCTCCCCGCAAGGGGGAGGGAGACGCATGCTGAGATGCTGGTGTGAGGGTCTCCCTCCCCCTTGCGGGGAGGGGACAGGGGTGGGGGTCCGCAACCACCGGCGGGCTGACGAGGCACAAGTTAACTCCCGTTAACCCGACTCCCTGCATGGTGGCGGCATGTCCGATGTCGCCACCGCGCTGCTGCAACTGATCGGCCGTACCGAGCCCGCCGCCGACCCGGCGCTGGCTGCGGTAAAGCTGGCGCGTGCCAGCCTCGACGCGCTGATCCTCCGCCTCGGCCAGAGCATCGACGCCAAGGTCACCGCGCAACTCGCCGGCGGCCTGACCCAGCTCACTGCCGGCGGCGAGAGTTTCGTGCTGAAGCTCGAGACGCCGCTGCCGGTCAACACCGCGGTGACCCTGAAGATCACCCCGACGCCGACCGGTCAGCCTGCCGTCACTGTCAACGTGCAGCCGCAACCTGCAGTTGCCCAGCCGGCTCCGCCAGCGCCACAAGCGCTGCCGCCGCTGCCACCACCGCCTGCCGCCACAACGGCGCCGCCTCCACCGGTTCCGTCGGCTGCGCAACCCGCACCTCCCGCGCCACCACCGCCCGGCGCTTCACCGGCTGCGGCAATGCCGGCGACCCCATCCGCTTCTCCGGCTGCCCCGGCGCTGCCAACCCCCACCCAGGCTCAGCCGCCGATCCCGGCCGCTCAGCCGCCGGCGACCCCGGCGCTACAAGCCGCGCCCGCGGCGCCCCCGCCGGTTCCCCACGCGTCGGTTCAGCAGGCGGCGGCTGCCATGGTGCCAGCTGTGGCGACGCCAACGCTGCCATCAGCTCCAGCCCCGGCAATGCCGGCGCCGCGAACCGCGCCCGCCCCAGCAGCGCCGGCTCAACCAGCGTCGACGGCAGTCCCGCCGCTCAACCAACCGACCACACCTGCCGCCGTCTCGACGCCGCCAGCGCCGGTTGCGGTTTCCACGCAGCCCGCGATCGCCCAACTCCCTCCGTCCGCGCCGACCGTCCCTGCGAGCAACTCCCCCACGACGAGCAGTCCGACACCGCCGCCGATCTCGCAACCCGCGGCCACCACGTTGCCTACGCCAGTTGTCGCAAGCGGTCCGGCACCGGCCGGTGCGCCGCAGCTCGTATCCGCCGTGGCGTTGCCAACCCCCGCACTTCAGGCAGCGGCCCCAGCGACCGCGCTGGCACCGCCCACAGTCGTACCGCCAATGCTCGCAGCACCGATATCGACCCCACGCCCGGCGTCGCTGCCCGCCTCTCCGCTACTCGCCCAGATCCTCGCCGATCCCGTCCAGGCCGCGGCGCGCCAGGATAGCGTCCTGCCGCTGATCGTCCGGCTTGCGACACTCGCCGCGCCCACCGCTGCGGCACTGCCGCGTCCCGCCCTCGAAGCCATCGCCATGCTGCTCGGCACCCGGCTCGACCTCAACCGCGTCCCGCCCGACGGCAAATCGCTTCGCGACGCCGTGCTGCGCACCGGCATCATCACCGAGCCCGGCACTCGCACCCCCACCGATGCCAAATCCGCCCTGCTGCAGCTGCGTTCGGCGCTCTCCGGCTTCCTCGGCGGCGAAGTCGAGGCGATCGCTCCGGTGACGCGCCGTCCGCCCCCGCCGCTGAAGGGCGAGCCTGTCCGTGCCCCTTCCACCCAGCCCGCACCGCCTTTGGCTGAAGAACCCGTCGAGACGGCCCGGCAGCTGCTCGGTCACGCCGATGCGGCGCTGTCGCGCACAAAGCTGCTGCAGCTGGCTTCCAACCCCGGCGACGCCGCCCGCCCCAATATCGCGGCCCCAGCCGCCGAGTTCCGGGTGGAAGTGCCAATGCAGCTCGGCGCCGAAACCGGCATCCTGCAACTGCTGGTCGAGCGTGACGGCAAGCACAAGCGCAGCCCGGCCGAGCGCGGCTGGCGCATGCGCTTCGCGCTCAACTTCGCCGCCACTGGCGAAGTCGGCGCCGAGGTGGCGTTGCTGGGCCGCAGCGCCAACGTCTGGCTGTGGGCCGCCGACCCGGCCACGGCCGAGGCGCTCGAGGCGATGCTGCCCGAGCTCGCTCCGGCGCTGGCCCGCCACGGCCTCGATGTCGCTTCCGTGCGGGTCCGCCGCAGCGCGCCGCAGCCCGCCGCCCGCGCCCCGGGACAATTGCTGGACAGCGCCCGATGAGCGACGCCCCAAAGCCCGTCAGCCTCGCCGTCGCGCTGGAGTATGAGCGCGGCACTCGAGATGCCCCGCGCATCATCGCCAAGGGCCGGGGCGAACTGGCCCGCCGCATCGTCGAGGTGGCCGGCGAGGCCGGTGTCGTCATCGAGGCCAACGGCCCGCTCGCCGAAGCGCTGGCGAGCGTCGAACTCGACGAGCAGATCCCGATCGAGCTCTACGAAGCGGTGGCCGAGATCATCGGTTTCGTCCTTAGGGCGAGTGCACAGCGCCATTGGACGCCTACGGCAGGCAGCTAGCGTCCCCACCTTGCATTCCCACCCGGCTCCGGGCGAAGTGACGCGCCATTCCCTGGAGCCCGCGTCATGCCGACCATTGCCGACCTCGATACTCCCGCCGTCCTCATCGACATCGATCGCGTCGAGGCCAATCTGCAGCGGGCCCAGGCACATGCCACCGAGCAAGGCTATGCCCTGCGCCCGCACATCAAGACCCACAAGCTGCCGCGCTTCGCCAAACGCCAGGTCGAACTCGGCGCCGTCGGCATCACGGTGCAGAAGCTGGGCGAGGCCGAGGTGATGGCCGATGCCGGCATCGCTGATATCTTCCTGCCCTACAATATCCTCGGCCCGAAAAAGCTGGCGCGGCTCAAGGCCCTGAACGAGCGCGTCACCCTCTCGGTCACAGCCGACAGCCCCGACACGCTGTTCGGCTATGCCGCGACCTTCACCTCCGGCAAACCATTGACCGTGCTGATCGAATGCGATTCCGGCGGCGGTAGATGCGGCGTGCAGACGCCGGCCCAGGCGCTGGCGCTGGCCCGTCAGATCGCGCCCGCCCCCGGTCTGCGTTTCGGTGGCCTGATGACCTATCCGCCGCTGCACGGGGTGGAGAAATCCAACGCCTGGCTCAGCGAGGCGGTGGCGCTGTTCGCTGAAGCTGGTATCGCCGTGTCGCGCGTCTCCTCCGGCAACAGCCCGGACATGTGGGCCCCCGCTGCTGCGCCCGTCACCGAGCGGCGCCCCGGCACTTACATCTACTACGATCGCTTCCAGGTGAAGGAGCGGGCGGCCGGCCTCGACGATTGCGCGCTCAGCGTTCTCGTCACCGTGGTCAGCCGGCCCACTGCCACCCGCGTGGTCATCGATGCCGGCTCCAAGTCGCTGACCTCCGATCTCCTCGGCATGGAGGGCTTCGGCCTCGTCATGGGCACTGATCTCACGGTGAAGGGGCTCTCCGAGGAGCACGGCGTCATCGAGCTGCCGGTCGCTTCGGATTGGCCGCGCATCGGCGAGCGGCTGCGCATCATCCCCAACCATGCCTGCGTCATCTCCAACCTCTTCGACAGCGTGACGCTGATCTCCGGCGACGAGGTTCGCGAAGTGGTTCCTGTTGCGGCCCGCGGTCGAGTCGACTGAGCGCTTTCCGGAAAAGTCGACAAAATCGAAAATCCGGAGCTTTCGGCGTTTCACTGCAACGGGGAAATGCTCTAGAACTCCTCACGCAAGGGAGTGGTATTCAAATGGTCGCTGATTGGTATGATGGTTTGACGCTGGCAACCGAGTGGCGTCCGGCCGCTGAAGGTGTGGCGGCGCGCTACCGGCTGATGCTCACCAACGATACGGGCGAGGCGCTGCGCGATTTCCGGCTCGGCATTTCCGGCCCGGCGCGGGTCAGCGACGATGCCGAGATCGTCGGCGCCAAGGTGGTGCACCAGCTTTCCAATTTCTGCGAGCTGGCGCCCGAGCGCGGCTTCGTTCTCGCTCCCGGCGCCAGCTGGACCATCGACGTGCTGAAGCTCGACTATCCGATCCGCCACTGGACCGATGGCGCCACCACCGGCTTCCTCGTTCTCGCCGACGGCACGACGCGCTCGCTGCGCACCGTGCCGACCCGGCGTGAGGGCAGCGACACCTTGCGGAAGAAAGGCACCGCCATCTTCGAGGTGCCCGAGCAACCGCCGGTGCCGGTGTCGATCGTCCCCTGGCCGCAGGATGTGGCGGTTTCCGGCCGCCGCACCGCGCCCGCTGGCCTCGCGCCGATCGCCTCGGCCATTGGCAAATCCGCTGCTGCCGCCTTCGGCAAGCTGACCGACAAGCTGTTCCCCGGCGAAGGGCTGGTCCGTCCCGCCCATGAAGGCGGCTTTCCGGTCGAGCTGGTCGCCGGCGCCGGCGGCAAGGAAGGCTATGCCATCGAGTTCTCCACCGACCGGGCTCGCATCGTCGGCGAAACCGAAACCGGCCTGCTCTATGGCCTGATCACACTGGGCCAGATCCTGCGTGGCGCCCGTATCCACCTGCGCCAGTTCAACTTCCCCACCAGCGGCCGCATCGAGGATGCGCCGGCCATGGTGTGGCGCGGCAGCCATCTCGATGTCGCCCGCCGCTACTACGCCAAGGACGAGGTGGAGCGCTTCATCGCCATCCTCGCCTGGAACAAGCTCAATGTGCTGCACTGGCACCTGAGCGACGACGAATCCTGGCGCGTCGAGATCGACGCCTATCCGCAGCTCACCGGCAAGGGCGCCTGGCGCGGCTACGGCATGCCCGTCCCGCCGCTGCTCGGCTCGGGTCCGGAGCGTACTGGCGGCTACTATTCGAAGGCGGATATCCGCGCCATTGTCGGCTTCGCCACCGAGCTCGGCGTCGACGTGGTGCCCGAGATCGATATGCCGGGCCATTGCTACGCCATGCTGCAGGCCATCCCGGCGCTGCGCGATCCGGGCGAGAATGCCCCGTATTATTCGATCCAGAGCTTCCCCAATAACTGCCTCAACCCCGCGGTCGAAGCCACCTATGGCGTGGTCGAGGCGATCATTGACGAGATGGTCGAGCTCTTCCCCTCGCGCTACTTCCATGTCGGCGCCGACGAAGTGCCCGAGGATGCCTGGCACTCCTCGCCGGCCGCCAACAAGATGCGGCAGAAGCTCGGCGTCACCGGCGCCGCGCCGCTGCAGGCCCACTTCCTGCAGCGCCTGCAGGCCTACCTTACCTCGAAGGGCAAGCTGACCGGGGCCTGGGAAGAAGCCTCGCATGGCGGGGGCATCGACAAGGCCAATTGCTATCTGGTCGGCTGGCGCACCACCGAGGGCAGCCAGCAACTCGCTGCCGAGGGCTACGAGGTCGTCGTCGCCCCAGGCCAGGCCTACTATCTCGATATGGCCAATACCGAGGATTGGCACGAGTGTGGCGCCGCCTGGGCCGGCTGGTCGTCACCGGAAAAAGCCTACAGCTTCGAGCCGACTGCCGGCTGGAGCGACACCGAGCGGAAGAAGCTGCTCGGCGTCCAGGCCTGCATCTGGTCCGAGCCGATGACCGATCGCGCCGTGTTCGACCGCCTGGTCTTCCCGCGCCTCTCGGCCATCGCTGAAACCGGCTGGAGTTCCAACCGCGATTTCAATCGCTTCAAGGCGCTGGTCGGCCTGATGCCGAACCTTTACGGTCGCTACGAAGGATTCTGAGTGAAGGACTGATAGGACAAATGGGCGATCTGCTGGTCCGGCTGTATGACCTGCCGGACATTGCCTCTGAAGCAAAGGTGCAGGCTGCCGGGGTGACCGTCCGCCGCGCCCTGCCGCCGGAGCGTCACGTCGTCACCGCCTGGGTCGGCAAACACTTCAGCCCGTTCTGGGTATCCGAGGTCGAGGCGGCGATGAGCCGCCTGCCGGTCACCTGCTGGATCGCCCACAAGGATAACCAGCTGCTCGGCTTCGCCTGCCACGACGCCACAGCCAAGGGCTTTTTCGGCCCCACCGGGGTCGACGAGGCGGCGCGCGGGCAGGGGATCGGCGAGGCCCTGCTGATCGCCACCCTGCGCGGCATGCGCGAGGCGGGCTATGCCTATGCCGTCATTGGCGGTGCCGGCCCGGTCGAGTTCTATCAGAAGCGGCTCGATGCCATGGTGATCCCCAAATCCGAGCCCGGCATTTACAATGGGATGCTGCGACCACCCAAGTCGGATTGAATGCAGCGTATCGACTAACCTTGCATTTACTCGCTACCGCTAGGCTATGAGCTTCGATCTCCTTGGGATTTCCGGGGCTCCAGCATTTTGCCAAAGACCGGAAAGACATCCACCGCCTCGCCGGACGCGGCCGCGCCACCTGAGGCCGACACCGCGGCGCTGCTGAAACTCACCCGCTCGCTGAGTTCGGCGCGCGGCAAGCTGCGCGCCCAGGAACTGCATCTGCGCGCCATTCTCGACAATCTCGCGCATGGCATTTCGCTCTACGATCGTCACGGTCGGCTGGTGCTGTGCAACCGCCAGTTCCTCGATATCTACCGGCTGCCGCCGGCGCTGGGTAAACGCGGCACCAGCTTCCGCCAGATCCTCGAGGCGCGCGTCGCCGGCAATACTCATGTCGGCGACGATATCGAGGGCTATGTTGCTGACCGGCTGAGCGCCGTACACGAGCAGCGTACTTTGGGCGGCATCCATCGGCTCAATTCCGGGCAGGTCATTTCGATGACCCACCAACCGATCGACGATGGCGGCTGGATCTCGACCCACAAGGACGTGACCGAGCTGCACAATATGCAGGCCGAGCTCACCCACCTCGCCTATCACGATGCGCTGACGGGCCTCCCCAATCGCACGCTGTTCTACCGACGGGTCGGCAACGCCTTCCATGACATTGGCAGGGCCAGCGGCTTTGCTGTGCTGTGCCTCGATCTCGATGGCTTCAAGGCTATCAACGACAGCCTCGGCCACGCGGCCGGCGATGCGCTGCTGAAGCAGTTCGCCGGCCGCCTCGGCGGCTGTCTCGGCCCTACGGACAGTGCCGCCCGCATGGGCGGCGACGAATTCGCCGTGCTGCATCGCGGTGGCGACGCTGAAAGCGCCCTCGACCTCGCGACCAGCATCTGCGCCGCCACCGTCGCGCCTTACGACCTCGACGGTCAGGTGCTGACGATCGCTGTCGGCATCGGCATCGCGGTGGGCGGCGCCGACGGGAACGAGCCCGACGAGCTGCTGCACAATGCCGACGTGGCGCTCTACGCCGCCAAACGCGACGGTCGCGGCGCCATCCGCAGCTTCGAACCCGAACTCAACCGCATCGGCGTCGATCGCCGCCGGCTCGAGGCCGACCTGCGCCGGGCCCTGGAGTTCGGCGAATTCGAGCTGCACTTCCAGCCCATCCTCAACCTCCGCACCCACGCCTTTTCCGGCTTCGAGGCGCTGCTGCGCTGGCAGCATCCGGAACGCGGGCTGGTGCCACCCTGCGACTTCATCCCGGTCGCCGAGGAGACCGGCCTGATCGTTCCGATCGGCGATTGGGTGATCCGCGAAGCTTTGGCGGAAGCGGCCCGCTGGCCGGGCGAGCTGAAGATCGCCGTCAACGTGTCCTCGGTGCAGCTGGTGCGCGGCAGCCTTGTCACCACGCTGGTGCAGGCGCTCGCCGCCTCTGGCATTGCCCATGAGCGGGTCGAAATCGAGATCACCGAGTCGGTGTTCCTCGAAAACTCCGAGCAGAGCCTCGACACCCTGCGCCAGCTCCGCGCCCTCGGTGTCCGTATCGCGCTCGACGATTTCGGCACCGGCTTCTCGGCACTCGGCTACCTGCTGGCCTTCCCGTTCGACAAGATCAAGATCGACGGCACCTTCATCAGAGCGCTCGACAGCGCCGAAGGCGCCGAGACCATCGTCGCTGCGGTAGCCGATATCGGCGCCCGCCTGATGATGGCAACCACTGCCGAGGGCATCGAGACCGCCGAGCAACTGCGCGGCGTGCATGCTGCCGGCTACACCGAGGCGCAGGGCTACCTGATCTCCCGCCCGATGGCCCGTGACGCCGTCCGCCGCCTGGTCCTCGCCTCCGACGCCATGCCCGAGGCGCCGTTCGAAGAGCGGGAAGCGGGGTAGGTTCACGGCTGAGTTGGCTCGCAAAGTCCCCCCATTTGCCACCGCCATTGGTCTCGCGTCCCCTCTCCCCTCTGGGGAGAGGGTCAGGGTGAGGGGTAGCCAAGCACACTAAATGAGCGGCCGTTGCTGCGATGCGGGCCGCGCTTGATGCCGGCGTGCTTGGCGCCCCTCACCCCAGCCCTCTCCCCAGAGGGGCGAGGGGGCGCTTCGGCACGGGCGGTGCAAGGCATTGCCGATCAATGGTGAACCGCGCCCGTCACCCGACCGTCATCGAACCGTCACGGCAGCTTCGCCTGCCGCGTGCACGCATCCCGGCATATTTCCAGGGAGCGTCAGCATGACCGATCGTTTGAAAACCCGCGCGCGCCCGACGCGCCGGCAGTCCTTCACCACCAAATATTCCGACCTGATGGCCGAGGGCTACTCGCGCCGCACCGTGCTGAAGGGGCTGCTTGCCGGCACCGCGCTCGCCACCTCCGGCCTCGGCTTCAGCCGCGCTGCCGCCGCCACCAACTCGCCCTCGAGCCTCACCTTTCCTGAGCTGAGCCGCGTCACCGACAAGACCGACCACTGGCCCGAGGGTTACTCTCGCCAGATCCTCATCAAGTGGGGCGACAAGCTGTTCGCCGACAGCCCGGCCTTCGACATCGCCAGCCTCGATGGCGCCGCGGCCGAAAAGCAGTTCGGCTACAATAACGACTTCACCGCCTTCCTGCCGCTGCCGCAGGGCAGCGAGGCGAACGACCACGGCCTGCTGGTGGTGAACCACGAATACGCCTCGCCCTACCTGATGTTCCCCGGCATGACCGATGAGGATTACCGGGAGAAGCTCACCGACGAGCAGATCCGTGCGGTCGCCGCGTCCACCGGCATCTCCGTCGTCGAGGTCAAGAAGGCCGGCAGCGAGTGGCAGGTCGTTACCGACGGTCAGTACAACCGCCGCGTCCATATGGGCACCGAGATGCGGCTGAGCGGCCCCGCGGCCGGCGACGACCGCTTGAAGACCAGCATCGACCCCACCGGCACCGTCGTCTTCGGCTCGATCTCCAACTGCTCGGGCGGCATCACCCCGTGGGGCACCATGCTCTCGGGCGAGGAAGGCGGCATGGATATCTTCGCCGGCGACTACACCACGCTGCCCGACCAGGAGCTGGTCGAGCGCCAGGGCTGGGATGAAGACGAGAACGACGGTTACGCGCTGGGTCGCGTCGACGCCCGCCTGAAGTTCGAGAACGAACCCAACGAGTGGCTGAAGTTCGACTGGGTGGTCGAGATCGATCCGTTCGATCCCACGGCCAAGCCGGTGAAGCGCACCGCGCTCGGCCGCTTCACTCACGAGGGCGCACAGGTCGCCGTGGCGCCGGATGGCCGCGTCGTCCTCTACATGGGCGACGATGACGACTTCGAGTATCTCTACAAGTTCGTCACCTCGAAACCGTGGAACCCCACCGACCGCGCCGCCAACAAGGACCTGCTCGATGAGGGGACGCTCTACACCGCCCGCTTCGATGCCGACGGCAAGCTGACGTGGCTGCCGCTGGTGCAGGGGCAGGAGCCGCTGACGCCAGAGAACGGCTTTAGCACCCAGGCCGACGTGGTGCTCCGCACCCGCATGGCCGCCGACCTGCTCGGCGCCACTCCGATGGACGCACCGGAAGGCTTCGTGCCGCATCCGAAAACCGGTCGCGTCTATATCGCCATGACCGAGAACGAGGATCGCCTGCCGGCCGGCGAGGGTGATGCCGGGGAACAGGTCAACGTCGCCAATACCCGCGCCCCCAACCCCGACGGACACATCCTCGAGCTCACCCCGCCCGGCGCCCCCGATGCCCCCGACCATGCCGCGACCGACTACACCTGGGACGCCTTCATCCTTTGCGGCGACCCCACCGATCCGGCCTCGTACGCCCTCTGCCACCCCGAGACCTCGGCCAATGGCTGGTTCACCGACCCGGATAACCTGTCGGTTGATCCCGCCGGCCGCCTCTGGGTCACCACTGACGGCCCGCCGGATGCCGGCTTCAACGACGCGCTCTATGCGGTCGATACCGAAGGGGACGGCAAGGCCCTGCCAAAACTGTTCTACTCGCCGCCGGTCGGCTCGGAAGTCTGCTCCCCGGCCTTCACTCCCGACGGCAGGACCATGTTCCTCTCCATCCAGCACCCGGGCGAACTGCGGCTCGAGGACGGCGAGGATTCCACCTCGATTGCCGACGCCGGCACCAACTGGCCCGATTTCATCGACGGCCAGGGCCCGCGCCCCTCGCTGGTGGTGATCAGCAAGGACGATGGCGGGGTGATCGGCAGCTGAGGACAGGGCGGGCTAACTGAAGCAGACGGCCCTCTTCCATCCTCCCCATAATGGGGGAGGCGCTCCGCCGGTTCACTTGGCACGAACGAAGACAGAGCTCCGACTCTTCACCTCCCCCTTTATGGGGGAGGCCGGGAGGGGGCCGTCTCTATCAGTCAACGTACAAAAAAGGCGGGGATCGCTCCCCGCCTCGTCACTCCTGAAACCCCAAGTCTCAGGGAAAGTTTTCAGAGCTTGTCGGTGATCGCCGAGGTGAAGGCGCCCGACGGCTTGTTCTGGATGATCTTCTGGTCCAAGAGCGCCTTCTCGGTGCGGTCATAGGCGGCCGCGTCGAGCTTGAAGTCCTTGGCGTCGACGAGCTTGGCCACTTCGCCCATCATGTACTTCTGATGGTCGAGGGTCTGTGCACCGCTTTCGTCGTTGTCGATGACGATCTGGGCGGCTTCATCCGGATTGTCGATCGCGTACTGCCAGCCCTTCTGCGAAGCGCGGACGAAGCGCACCATCTTGTCGGCGAAGGCCGGGTCGGCGAGCTTGTCTTCCATCGCATAAAGGCCGTCCTCGAGCAGGTCGTTGCCGAGGTCGGTGTAGTTGAAGATCACCAGCTTGTCGGTGGTGAAGCCGGCGTCGATCGCCTGGCCCAGCTCGTTATAGGTCATCACCGAGATGCAATCCGCCTGCTTCTGCACCAGCGGCTGCACGTCGAACGACTGCTTCAGGACGTTCACGCCATCGGCGCCGCCCTCGGTCGGGATGCCCAGCTTGTTCATCCAGGCGTAGAACGGATACTCGTTGCCGAAGAACCAGACGCCGAGCGTGTGGCCCTTGAAGTCGGCTTCGGTCTGCACCGGGCCATCCTTCGGGCAGATCATCAACAGGCCGGATTTCTTGAACGGCTGCGCGATATTGACGAGGCCGACGCCCTGCTCGCGGGCCGCCAGCGCGCCGCCCATCCAGTCGACGATCACGTCGGCGCCGCCACCGGCGATCACCTGTTCGGGGGCGATATCCGGCCCGCCCGGCTTGATCGTGATGTCGATGCCTTCTTCGGTGTAGAACCCCTTGTCCTTGGCGACGAAGTAGCCGGCAAACTGCGCCTGCGTCACCCACTTGAGCTGCAAGGTGACCGGATCGGCCGCCCAGCTCGCGGTGGCACCGAGCGCCAGAGCGCCCGCCACCAGACCAACGAGAAGCTTCTTCATTTTTTGCGTTTCCCTTTTCCCCTGATTACGCCCGACCACCACGGACGGACGGATGCCAGAAGGTGACTGCCCGCTCGATGAGCGCCACCACCCAGTAGAAGACAGAGCCCGCCAACGCCGCCACGGCGATCTCTGCCCAGACCATCTCGACATTGAGCTTGCCGATCTCCGACGAGATGCGAAAGCCCATGCCGACGATGGGTGTCCCGAAGAATTCAGCCACGATTGCGCCGATCAGCGCCAGAGTCGAGTTGATCTTCAAAGCGTTGAAAATGAACGGCGCGGCTGCCGGCAGCCGGAGCTTGAACAGCGTTGACCAGTACCCCGAGGCATAGGTGCGCATCAGGTCGCGCTCCATGTGTCCGGCGGCGTTCAGCCCGGCGACGGTGTTCACCAGCATCGGGAAAAACGTCATGATCACCACTACGGCGGCCTTACTTGGCCAGTCGAAGCCGAACCACATCACCATGATCGGCGCGATGCCGATCAGCGGCAGCGCCGAGATGAAGTTGCCGAGCGGCAGCAATCCGCGTTTGAGGAACGGCGAGCGGTCCACGGCGATGGCGACGAGGAAGCCGGCGCCGCAGCCGAGCGCGTAGCCCGCCAGCACCGCCTTGAGGAAGGTCTGCTGGAAATCCGCCGCGATCCTCGGGATGTTGCCGATCAAGGTCTCCCAGATCCCCGAGGGCGAGGGCAGCAGCACCTTGGGCACGTTGCCGCCCCGGGTGATCGCTTCCCAGGCGACCAGGATGGCAACGCCGAAGATCGCCGGGATCAGCACCCCGACCGCATCCGGCACCTCGTCCCGCGCAATCGCCAGCGCCAGCCGCTCGGCGAACAGCCAGGCAAACAGCCAGCTCGCCACCAGCGCGAACCAGTAGCCTGGCTCGGCCTGCTGCAGCGTTTCGAGCGCCAGCACCAGCCCGACCGCGCCGATCGCTGCCAATACCCCATCTACCCAGTAGCTGATCTTTACCCGGAAGCGGACGAGGCTCAGCACCCCAAGCACCAGGAACACCCCGACCAATGGGAACTCCCACACAGGCAGCGGTGCGCCTTCGGTCGAGGCGAAATCGAAGATCAGGGCCAGCAATGCAAAGCCCGAGGCGAAAGCGGCGAGGACCCGTTGCAGCGCCGTCATGCTCGGGCTCCCAGCCGCTGGTTGGTTAGCCGCTCGGCCAACCCGACCAGCGCGATCAGCGCCCCGGCCAGCAGGGCGGCGGCCAGCAGCGCCGACCAGATCTGGATCGTCTGCCCGTAATAGGACCCGGCCAGCAGCCGTGCCCCGATGCCGTTGCTGGTGCCGGCCGGCAGCTCGCCGACAATGGCGCCGACGAGGCTCGCCGCCACGCCCACCTTCATCGAGGTGAAGAGGTAGGGCAGCGCAATCGGCCAGCGCAGCTTGGTGAACACCTGGAAGCGCGCCGCATTGTAGGTCCGCATCAGATCGAGCTGGATCGACTCGGGGCTGCGAAACCCCTTCACCATGCCGACCACCACCGGGAAGAAGCTGAGATAGGTCGAGATCAGCGCCTTGGGGATCAGCCCGGAAATGCCGACGGCGTTCAGCACCACGATCACCATCGGTGCAATGGCGAGGATCGGGATGGTCTGGCTGGCGATGATCCACGGCATCAGCGAGCGGTCCATCGCCTGGTTGTGGACGATGAACGCCGCGAGCCCGATGCCGAACACCGTGCCCATGGCAAAGCCGAGCAGCGTCGCGGAAAGCGTGATCCAGCCGTGGTAGACGAGGCTGCGCTTCGAGGTCACAGCCTGCTCGACCGTGGTCTTCCAGAACTCGCCGACAATCTGGTGCGGCGCCGGCAGCAGCGGCTTTTCGGCGTTCAGCACATCATTGAGCTGCTGGTTGAAGCTGACACCGGTCACGTCGGTACGCTGGTAGAAATCCGACATCCCCTGCCAGTTCATCAGCACCGCCGCGACGTACCAGACGACAATCAGCGCCGCCACGACGATCAGGATCGGAACGAGACTGCCAGTTGGTTTCACGACATTACGCATTGTCAAACGGGCGAATGACATACACAAACTCTCGGACGCGGTTGTCATCGTCCGGCTTCCTGACGGTGAACATCGCACCCTGCGCTATCTCCCTCGAGCGAATGTTGCACTCGAAGTATCGATCGGTCTCCGCGTAGTCCGATCCGAAGTCCATCTCACCTGTTGGCTGAAGAACGAAGGGGCTGAACTCGCCGCCGAGTTTTCCCCAGGACCCAAAGAACGGCGTCTTTGGAGCGATACGGTCGGCGACAATCTGTGCGTCTATGACGATGGGCCAATCAGGCTCTTCACTGCAGATTGCTACGATGCGGGTCACCTGCATTCCGCTACTCCTCGTAGGAGTGGCCGGCCCTGAGGCCGTCGCGCACCCGGTGGGCGATGGCGAGGAACTCCGGCGTCTCGCGGATTTCGAGCGGCCGCTCCGCGGGGAGCGTGCTTTCGATGATGTCGGTCACCCGTCCCGGCCGCGGGCTCATCACCACGATCTTGGTACTGAGGTACACCGCCTCGGGGATCGAGTGGGTGACGAAGGCGATGGTTTTCTGCGTCGCCGCCCAGAGCTTCAACAGTTCCGAATTGAGGTGGTCGCGGACGATCTCGTCGAGCGCTCCGAACGGCTCGTCCATCAGCAACAGGTCGGCGTCGAACGCCAGCGCCCGGGCAATCGAGGCCCGCTGCTGCATGCCGCCACTGAGCTGCCAGGGGAACTTCTTCTCGAAGCCCTCGAGGTTCACCAGCTCCAGCGCTTTCTTGATCCGCGCCCTCCGGTCGGCGTCGCCATAGCCCATGATCTCGAGCGGCAGCGCCACGTTGTTCTCGATCGAGCGCCACGGAAACAGCGCCGGCGCCTGGAACACGTAGCCATAGGAGCGGTTGAGCCGCGCATCGGCCGGCGAGGTGCCGTTGACCGTGATGCTGCCGGAAGTCGGCTGCTCGAGGTCGGCGATGACGCGCAGGAACGTCGTCTTGCCGCAGCCCGAAGGGCCGATGAACGAAACAAACTCGCCCCGCTTGATCTCGAGGTTGACGTCGGACAGCGCCACCACGTCGCCATCCGCCGTCTTGAACGTCAGGCCGAGCCCCTTGGCCTCGACCACGCTTTGCGATTTGCCCCCATCAGTCGTCAAACTCTCAAACCCCCGTCGCCGGAATGCCGGTACGCTCTACCTTGCGCGGTGCGGTGATCTCTTTCCATGTCGAAAGCGCCCGGTTCACCGGGTTCTTCGCCTCACGTGCGACGAACTGGCCGTGGCCCTGCTCGGTACTGATCTGGTCTTCGGTTACCGCCAGCTGTCCACGCGTCAGCGTGAACCGCGGCAGCCCCTCGACCTCGATGCCCTCGAACACGTTGTAGTCGATCGCCGACTGCTGTTTGGCCACGCTGATGGTCTTCTTGCGCTTGGGGTCCCACACCACGAGGTCGGCATCCGCCCCGACCAGGATGGCGCCCTTTTTGGGGTACATGTTGAGGATCTTGGCGATGTTGGTCGAGGTCACCGCGACGAATTCGTTCATCGTCAGCCGGCCGGTCTTGACGCCCTTGGTCCACAGCACCGGCATCCGGTCCTCGAGCCCACCGGTGCCGTTGGGGATCTTGGCGAAGTTGCCGATCCCGTTGCGCTTTTGCGCCGTGGTGAAGGCGCAGTGGTCGGTCGCCACCACCTGCAGCGAGCCTGAGGCCAGCCCCGCCCACAGCGAATCCTGGTGCTGCTTGTTGCGGAACGGCGGGCTCATCACCCGGCGCGCCGCATAATCCCAATCGCGGTTGAAATACTCGGTCTCATCGAGCACCAGGTGCTGGATCAGGGGCTCGCCATAGACACGCTTGCCCGCCTGCCGCGCCCGGCGGATCGCCTCATGCGCCTGCTCGCACGAGGTATGGACGATATAGACCGGCACCCCCGCCATGTCGGCGATCATGATCGCCCGGTTGGTTGCCTCTCCCTCCACCTCCGGCGGCCGCGAATAGGCATGCGCCTCCGGCCCGTTATTGCCCGCGGCAAGGAGTTTGGCCGTCATCTGCGCCACCACGTCGCCGTTCTCGGCATGAACGAGGGGCAGGGCGCCGAGGTCGGCACAGCGCTGGAACGACGAGAACATTTCGTCGTCATCCACCATCAGCGCGCCCTTGTAGGCCATGAAGTGCTTGAACGAGGTGATGCCGCGATCGACCACATCGGCCATCTCGTTGAACACCTGCTCGCCCCACCAGGTGATCGCCATGTGGAACGAGTAGTCGCAGCTGGCCTTCGAGGTCTTGTTGTCCCACATCTGCAGCGCTTCGAGCAGCGACTGCTGCGGGCTGGGCAGGCAGAAATCCACCACCATGGTGGTGCCGCCACTCAGCGCCGCCCGCGTCCCGCTCTCGAAATCGTCGCTCGAATAGGTGCCCATGAACGGCATTTCGAGATGCGTGTGCGGGTCGATCCCGCCCGGCATCACGTAGCAGCCGCTGGCATCGAGGATTTCCCCACCCGATAAGTTCTGCCCGATCTCGGTGATCCTGCCGCCTTCGACCCGGATATCGGCCGCATAGGTGAGGTCGGCGGTAACGACGGTGCCGCCCTTGATGATCTTGCTGCTCATGCTCGGTCCCTGTCTTTGTTCAGTCTGCCCTCCCCAAGAGGGCCGAAAGCGCGCGCGTGAGGCGCGCTACGATACGATCTCCGCCGTCTCCAGCACTGCCCGCAGCAGCACATCTGTCCCTGCCGCTGCCCACTCCTTCGAGATCTCTTCCGCCTCGTTGTGGCTGAGCCCATCGACGCATGGGCACATGATCATTGCCGAGGGCGCCACCCGGTTGATCCAGCAGGCGTCATGCCCGGCGCCCGAAACGATGTCGCGGTAGGAGTAGCCGAGTTCCTTGGCTGCCTCGCGGATATTGCCCACCAGCGTCTTGTCGAATGTCACCGGGTCGAAATGCCCGACCTGCTCGACCTCGAAGCCGATATCCAGCGCCTCGGCGGTGTTCTCGATGCCGTGGCGGATGCGCTCGTCCATCTCGTCCAGCACCTCTTTGTTCGGTGAGCGGATGTCGATGGTGAACACCGCCTTGCCGGCGATGATGTTGCGCGAGTTCGGCCAGACCTGGATGTGCCCCACTGCGCCGACGGCCTCCGGCTGGTAGTCCATCGCCACTTCGTGCACCAGCTCGATCACCCGCGCCATGCCGAGGCTGGCATTGCGCCGCTTCGGCATCGGGGTGGAGCCGGTATGCGCTTCCTTGCCGGTCAGCGTCACCTGCAGCCACTTCAGCCCCTGGCCGTGCGTCACGACGCCGATATCGACGTTCTCGTCCTCGAGGATCGGACCCTGTTCGATGTGGAGCTCGTAGTACGCATGGATCTTGCGCGCCCCGACCACCTCGTCGCCGCGCCAGCCGATCCGCTCCAGCTCCTCGCCGAAGCTCTTTCCGTCCTTGTCCTTGTGCGTATAGACGTCGGCCTGGTCGAGCACTCCGGCGAACACGCCCGAGGCCATCATCGCCGGCGCGAACCGCGCCCCTTCCTCGTTGGTCCAGTTGACCACCACGATCGGGCGCCGGGTCCGGATGTCGAGATCGTTGAGCGTGCGGATCACCTCGAGCCCGCCCAGCACCCCGAGCACGCCGTCATAGCGCCCGCCGGTCGGCTGGGTGTCGAGATGGCTGCCGACATAGACCGGATCGAGCCCCGGCTCGCTGCCTTCGCGCCGCGCGAACATGGTGCCCATCTGGTCGAGCCCCATCTCCATGCCGGCCGCCTCGCACCAGCGCTTGAACAGCGCCCGGCCCTTGGCATCGTCGTCGGTCACCGTCTGCCGATTGGAGCCCCCGGCAACGCCCGGCCCGATCTCGGCCAACTCATGAATGGAGCTCCACAGGCGTTCGGGGTCGATACGGAGGTTTTCGCCAGGAGCTGCCATAGTCAGTCTTTCGGATTGTGTTCGGATAGTGCCACAGCACCCCCTCGCCCCTCTGGGGAGGCAATGAGGTCGGATCCTTTGGCTATTTCATCGAGCCACACTTGCGCCTGACGTGGTTCGCCCAAGGCGTTGCCTGCGTGTGCAGCCCGGCGCAGTTCGCGTAAGCGAACCAGTTCCGGCAGTTCAGTATAGCCGAGGCTCACTCGTGCTTGGGCGACCTGTTCTCCCAGATCGTCCACCCTTGCGACTGATTCCGGCAAATAGCGCGTCTCGAGATGCGCTGGGTGGAGGCCCTTGTTCCGCTCGAACAGGCCCCACCGCCCGCCTGCGCATTCTTTCAGCGCCTCAACCAGAGCATCGCGGAAGTCCCTCTCGAGGGACTGCCTTTGCTGCTCTAATTTTCCGAGACGCTGCGCTTTCACGTGGGCTCTATTTCTGGCTCGGGAAGCTGAACTCGGCGCCGCTCTTGATCCCGGCCGGCCAGCGTGTGGTGACCGTCTTGAGCCGGGTGTAGAAGTGCACGCCTTCCGGCCCGTAGATGCCGTGGTCACCGAAGATCGAGCGCTTCCAGCCGCCAAACGAGTGGTAGGCCACCGGCACCGGGATCGGCACGTTGATGCCGACCATGCCCACTTCGATCTTGTCGGCGAAGTCGCGTGCCGCGTCGCCGTCGCGGGTGAAGATCGCCGTGCCGTTGGCATATTCGTGCCCGTGGATCAGGTCGACCGCATCCTGGTAGCTCTGCGCCCTGACCACCGACAGCACCGGCCCGAAAATCTCCTCGCGGTAGATCTTCATGTCGGGCTTCACATGGTCGAACAGCGTGCCGCCGACGAAGAAGCCGTTCTCATAGCCCTGCAGCTTGAAGCCGCGGCCATCGACCACCAGCTCCGCCCCGGCTTCGACGCCGGCATCGATATAGCCGACGATCTTGTCGCGCTGCGCCTTGGAAACGATCGGGCCCATCTGCGCGTCCTTGTCGGTCGCGGGGCCGATCTTCAGCGCTTCGACCCGCGGCTTCAGCCGTGCGATCAGCGCGTCTGCCGTCTTGTCGCCCACCGGCACCGCCACCGAGATCGCCATGCAGCGCTCGCCGGCTGAGCCGTAACCGGCGCCCATCAGCGCGTCGGCCGCCTGGTCCATGTCGGCATCGGGCAATACGATCATGTGGTTCTTGGCGCCGCCCAGCGCCTGCACGCGTTTGCCGGCCTGGGTGCCGCGCCGATAGACGTATTCGGCGATCGGCGTCGAGCCGACAAAGCTCACCGCCTTGATGTCGGGGTGGTCGAGAATGGTATCGACCGCTTCCTTGTCGCCATGGACGACGTTCAGCACGCCGTCGGGCAGCCCGGCATCCATCAGCAGCTGCCAGGCGAACATCGGCGCGCTCGGATCGCGTTCCGACGGCTTCAAAACGAAGGTGTTGCCGCAGGCGATGGCCAGCGGATACATCCACATCGGCACCATGGCCGGGAAGTTGAACGGCGTGATGCCGGCGACCACGCCCAGGGGCTGCCGGTCGGAATAGCTGTCGATGTTCGGCCCGACATTGCGGCTGAACTCGCCCTTCAAGAGCTGCGGCACGCCGCAGGCGAAATCGACGCAGTCGATGCCGCGGGCCAGCTCACCCAGCGCGTCGTCATGCACCTTGCCGTGCTCGCGGCTGATCAGCTCGGCCAGCTCGTCAGCGTGCTTTTCCAGCAGCTCCTTGAACTTGAACATCACCCGCGCCCGCTTCATCGGCGTGGTCGCGGCCCAGCCGGGCAGGGCCTTCCTGGCGGCGGCGACAGCGGCATTCACTTCGTCGACGCTCGACAGCGGCAGCGTTGCGGTGGCCTCGCCGGTGGCCGGGTTGAACACCGGCTGAGTGCGCGGGCTCGTCGAGGTGACCAGCTTGCCGCCGATCGCATTCTGTATCGTCTGCATCACAGACCTCCGCTCGTTGGGTGTAGAACGTTCGTTCTATCGGGTGCGATATAGAACAATCGTTCCATTCTACTCAAGCGTCTTCAGGATGCTGCCCAAGGTGCCGATCAGCTCGTCGATCTGCGCCTTGGAGATGATCAGCGGTGGGCTCATCGCGATGATGTCGCCGGTGGTGCGGATCAGGATGCCGGTCTCGAAGGCTTTGACGAAGGCCGAGAAGGCCCGCTTGGTCGGCTGGCCGGCAATCGGCTCGAGCTCGATCGCGCCGATCAGCCCCAGGTTGCGGATGTCGATGACGTGCGGCAGTCCCTTGAGCGAGTGCAGCGCATCGGCCCAGTAGGGCGCCAGCTCCGCGCCGCGGGTCAACAAGCCTTCGTCCTTGTAGGTCTCGAGCGTCGCGAGGCCCGCCGCCGAAGCGATCGGGTTGCCCGAATAGGTGTAGCCATGCATGAACTCGATGACGTGCTCGGGTCCCTGCATGAACGCATCGTGGATCTCGGAGCTCACCAGCACCGCGCCCATCGGGATGACGCCGTTGGTCAGGCCCTTGGCCGTCACCAGGATATCCGGTGTCACGCCGAAATAGTCCGCCGCGAACGGTGTGCCGAGGCGGCCGAAACCGGTGATCACTTCGTCGAAGATCAGCAGGATGCCGTGCTTTTTGGTGATCTCGCGCAGTTTCTGCAGATAGCCCTTGGGCGGGATCAGCACGCCGGTCGAGCCGGCCACCGGCTCGACGATGACAGCTGCGATGGTCGAAGCGTCATGCAGCGTGACGATGCGCTCGAGCTCGGACGCGAGGTCCTCGCCGCCCGCTTCGCGCTCGCCGCGGGTGAACTGGTTTTTGCCCGGCGTATGGGTGTGCGGCATGTGGTCGACGCCGGTCAGGAGCGTGCCGAACATCTTGCGGTTGGTGACGATGCCGCCCACCGAGATGCCGCCGAAATTCACCCCGTGATAGCCGCGCTCGCGGCCGATCAGCCGGAACCGTCCGGCATCGCCTTTGACCTTGTGATAGGCTAGCGCCACCTTCAGCGCCGTCTCGACCGATTCCGAGCCGGAATTGGTGTAGAGCACATGGTCGAGCCCCTCAGGCGCGATCGATACCAAAGCATTCGCCAGCTCGAACGCCTTGGGATGGCCCATCTGGAACGCCGGTGCGTAGTCGAGCTCGGCCGCCTGCTCCTGGATCGCCTCGACGATCTTGGGGCGGCAATGGCCGGCATTGACGCACCACAGGCCCGCCGTGCCATCGAGCACTTTGCGTCCGTCGGAAGTCGTATAGTGCATGTCCTTGGCGCCGACGAACATGCGGGGCGCCTTCTTGAACTGTCGGTTCGCCGTGAACGGCATCCAGAACGCGCTCAGATCGTTCGGCGTGACATTGCGACGGTCGGACACCTTGGACTCCCCCGGAGGCTATTTGTTGAGTTCTGAGGTCAAGTATATTTGGCGCTTGACCTTTGGATGTGTTATCCAGAAATTTGACCAGTTGGAAAAAACGTTATCACTCCCATGCCGCCGATCAAGGTGAAAATGCTGGAGACCGAGGGCGGCAAAGGGGGCGCAAAGGCAGCGCCATCGAAGCGCCCCAGGGCGCAGACGCGCATCCAGCGCGAGAAGCAGGAAGTCATCCTCGAGGCGGCGCTCGATGTGTTCAGCCGCGAGGGATTCCGTGGCGCCACCATCGACCAGATCGCCGAAGCGGCGGGCATGAGTAAGCCCAACCTGCTCTACTATTTCCCGCGCAAGGAGGAGATCTACCAGCGCCTGCTGGCCGAGATGCTCGATATCTGGCTGGCCCCGCTGCGCGAGATCGATTCGGTCGGCGACCCGGTCCCCGAGCTCCGCTCCTACCTTCGCCGCAAGCTCGAGATGAGCCGCGACTATCCGCGCCAGAGCCGGCTCTTCGCCAACGAGATGCTGCAGGGCGCGCCCCGCGTGCTCGAAATGCTGGAGACCGACCTCAAGGCGCTGGTCGACGACAAGGCCAAGGTCATCGAGGGCTGGATGGATGCCGGCAAGATCGTTCGCACCGACCCATACCACCTGATCTTTTCGATCTGGGCCACCACCCAGCACTATGCCGATTTCGACGTGCAGGTCCGCGCCGTGCTCGGCAAGGACCGCGGCGGCGAAGGCCGCTTCGAGGACGCCGCCCGCTTCCTCGAGAACCTGTTTCTGCACGGGTTGTTGCCCAAGCAGTGAGCGGTTCCGGGACCAGCCGCACCGACCGCCTGATCTTTGCCGTGGTTCAGCTACTCTGCCTACTGCGCTACCGCAGCCTGAGGCGCGAGTTCAGACGTGTTCGCGGGCGGCTGCCCAATCTTGCCCAGCCCACCGAACACACCGACCTGGTGCAGTGGCGGAAGATCTTCGACCACGACCCGCGCTTTACCCTGTTCTCTGACAAGCTGGCGACCAAGTACTGGGCCGCCGAACACTTCCCGGATATCCGCGTAGCGATGCCGATCTGGGTCGGCGCGACGCCGGAGGAACTGCCCGATGCGCTCGTCGTTCCCGGCAATGTCGTCAAGGCCAGTCACGGCTTCCGGATGAACCATTTCCCCGAGCGCACGCCGCTGCCGCGCACCGAGCTCAATGCACTGCTGCACAGCTGGCTGCAGCGCTCGCACTACATTCAGGACCAATGGGCTTATCGCGACATTCCGCGCCGGCTCTTCGTCGAGCCGCGCATCGGCAACGGAGCAGGTCTCGTCGAATACACCTTCCGCAGCCACGATGGCGTGGTCTCCGCCGGCTTCGTCTCGCTTGACCAGCATGCCGATAGCGAACGGCAGGCGCATTTCGATGGCGCCGGACGGCGCCTGCCGAACAAGCTCGGTGTGCCCGATACCATGCATCTACCCGCCGACTACGTCCTGCCGCCCAGCTACTTCGAGGCCATGGGGCTGGCGCAGCGGCTGAGCCGCGGCATCGACCATGTTCGGGTCGATTTCCTCGTCGACGGCGCGGACATCTATCTGGGCGAAATGACCGTTTATCCCAGCGCCGGCTACGGTCGCGAACGCGAGGCTTCCAACGCACCGCTGATCGAGCGGGCCTGGTTCGAGGCCTTCCACAACTGCTGGTTCCTCAGTCACCCCCAGCCTTGGCCGCTCTCGCTCTATCAGGGCGCCTTCCGCCGCTGGGTAGTGGAGCACCGGCGCGTGCTCAGTGCCGTTCCTTCAGCAGCGCCAGCACCACCAGCCCCAGCACGGTGATCGCCGCGCCGGCGGCGACGCTGAGGCTGGCCCAGCCATGTCCGGCCAGCCCCTCGAACACGATGACGAAGGCCGGCACCAGGTAGCCGTAGGCAATGACCTTGGCCGCCGGCAGCCGGGCCGAGGCGAACTGGATCAGGAAGAAGCACACCGCCGTCGGGCCGATGGCGAGGTACAGCACCACCCACCAGACCAGCGCCGGCAGGTGCAGCCAGTCGGTGGCAAGGATTTCGGGCACCCCGTAGACGACGATCCACACCGCCGTCGCCACCATAGTCCAGAAGCTCAGCACCAGCGCCGACTCGCCGCGGTTGAAGCGGCGCAGCAGCGGCGTGTAGATCGCATAGGCGACGCAGCCGACGAAGTAGATCAGCTCGCCCTGGCCGATATCGAAGCGCAGGAGCGCGTCGATATCGCCGCGGAAGATCACCCAGATCGCCCCGAGCCCGGCCAGCAGCAGGCTCACCAGCACCGCGAAGCCGGACCGCTGCCCGACGATGAAATAGGCCGTCACTGCCGTCATCAACGGCACCAGCGTGTAGACGGCGCTGGTCGCCACCGGCTGCGTCATGGTCAGCGCGATGAACATGGTGACGAAGTAGACGGCGGTCAGGAAGCCGTTAATGCCGAAGCGCCACGGCGCCGGCGGCAAGGCGAAGGTCTGGCGCGCCACCCCGAAGGCGAACGCCCCCATCAGCAGCGCCGCCATGACGAAGCGCAGCGCGTTGAGCGGCACCGCGTGGATATAGGGCACGGTGAGCGCCCCGAAGGTGAACGAGCCGGCGATCAGCGCTGCGAACAGCAGCATGGCGAGGTGCGACAGCACTCGCTGCCGCTTCGCGTCCGTGCTCTCGATGCTGGCGCCGGCAACGCTCACGAGTGGCTAGAGCGCGTAGGCGATGACGAGCAGGAAAGCGCCGCTGAGCCCGCTGTTCATGATGAACGACTGCACATGCGGCTTCTGCTCCTCGCCCGAAAACTCCCAGAACGGGTGGAACAGCAGGGTGGCGAGGACCAGGAAAACGATCAGCGCCAGCCCGCCGAGCACGCCGGCAACCGGCACAAACGGCGCCAGCGCCGTCAAGGCGCCGCCAACGATCTGCAGGCCCACGCCGAAGGTCGCGGCCGCCTGCGGCTGCGCCACCTTCTTGCCGGCGAGGAAACTCGCGAGGCCCGGAATGCCCTTGATGTTGCGGATGCCGAAAACCACGAAAGCGCCGCCCAGCAGGAGGTGGGCGAGAACGAACAAAGTCGAGAACATGCGTGAAGCTCCTCGGATGTGTGCATAGCGCTTTCAGGAAAGGTTGCGAGACTTTTCCGCTGTGAAAGCGCGACCAATCAAAAAATCGGAGCACTTCGCCGCTTCGCCGAAGCGGTGAGGTGCCCTGGTTACAGAACAACGACGCACGAGGCAGGCCGGAATCGACACCGGCCCACCACAGTTGTGCGTGGATCAGGCGGCAACCGTCTCCGGCGCGACGGTGTGCAGCGTCCTGAGCCCCACGGTGACGCGGTTCCACACGTTGATGGTGCTGATCGCCACGGTGATGTTGGCGATCTGCTCCTCGGTGAAATGCGCCCTGAGCGGCTCGAACGCCTCGTCCGGCGCACGTGTGTTCGCCAGGAGGGTCAGCGCCTCGGTCCAGGCCAGCACGGCGCGCTCGGCGTCGCTGTAGACCGGCGACTCGCGCCACACATTGACCAGGTTGATCCACTGGTCCGAGAGCCCGGTGTGGCGCGCTTCCCTGATGTGCATGTCGACGCAGTAGGCGCAGCCGTTGATGTGCGAGGCATAGAGCTTGATCAGGTGGATATAGCGGGCCTCGAGGCCGCTTTCCTTGACCACGAAACGGTCGAGCGCTGCTACGGCGCGGTAGGCGTCGGGCGCAACCTTGGTGATGTCGAGTCGAGCTCGCATGGCAAACAGTCCTTTTGCTTGGGGAAGGGGGTTAGCTGGCGGCCGGCCGCCGCTCGTGCCGTTCGCGGAAGGCGCAACTGCGCCCCGCAATCGCGTTGCCGAGTTCGGTGTCCGGATTGTACGCCAGCTCCGCGATGCTGACCTTGCGCAGTTCATCGCGATAGGCGCGTTCCGCCTTCAGCATGGCGGCGGTGACGGCGCACGGCTTGGCGAAGAATTTTTGCGGCAGGGGATCCGGCCCGCGTTGCCGGATTTCGCTGCAGCGAAACGCCGGTCCGGCGCCTTCGAGCGCCAGCACCACATCGAGCAGGGTGATCTTCTCCGCCAGCCGGCCGAGCCGGTAACCGCCGCGCGGCCCCGGCACCGAAGTGAGCAGGCCCGCTCCCGCCAGCGCCTGCAGGTGCTTGAGCAGGTAGCTGGTCGAAACGCCGTGATACTCCGCCAGCGCCGCCGCCGGCATGGCGCCGTCGGGTTGCAGCCCGCTCAGCATCAGCATGCAGTGGATGGCCTGCTCCACCCCGTCGCCCAGCTTCATCGTCCGACTCCAATCATGGATACTACTTATCCATGATTATGGCGCGAGTCGAGTCCGCCGATTGAGGTGGGTAAAGCTCAGGCAGCGGCGGAGATGATCGGGGAGTCGGCGAAAACGAAGGCGTGGCCGGGCAGGGCCTTGGCGCGGTAGAGCGCTGCGTCGGCAGCGGCCACCAGCCGGGCGCGGTCGTCGCCGTGCTCGCTGCCCATGGCAATGCCGATGCTGGCGCCGATCTGGATCTGCGTCGCGCCCAGCCGCACCGGCTCGCTCAGCGCCACACCGATATCGGCGGCCAGCTCCGCCAGTTCCGCCCGCGATGTCGGCGGTGAGCGGAGAAAGGCAAACTCGTCGCCGCCGATCCGCGCCACGCAGTCGCCGTCGCGCGCCAACCCTCTCAGCCGGTCTGCCACGATGCGCAGCAGGTCGTCGCCTGCGCCATGTCCAAAGCTGTCATTGACGTGCTTGAAGCCGTCGAGATCGAGGTAGAGCAGCGCTGGGCCATCTGTCGTCTGCCCGAGCCGCTGATCGAAGCCGAGCCGGTTGTGGAGGCCGGTCAGCGCATCCCGCGCCGCCAGGTCCTGCGCCGCGCGGCGCCGCGCCTCGAGCAGCCGCGCCAGCCGATAGAGCCGGTTCAGCACGATGCCGATGCCGCCGAGGAACAGCGCGCTCGCCAATAGCCGGATCGGCGCCAGGTGCTGCGCCAGTTCGGTGCCGATCCGCCGCGGCGTCCACATCAACCGCGTCTCCGATCCCGGAACCGCGATCGCCACCTCACCGGGCTGCATGCCGGCCGCCTCGCCGAAGCGCGCGCCCTTCAGCACAAAGTCCCGAGCCAGACGGGTCGCACCGGCTGCATCGGGCTGTCCGTCCTGCAGCAGCACGGCAAGCGCCACTTGGGCGCGCTCGGTTTCAGCGCTGATCGCCGTTTCATTGATCGAAAGGACCGAATAGCCGGCGGCGATCACCACGCTTAGGCCGAGCAGCACGATGGCCACGATGCTGATGATCAAGAGGCGCCGCGGGTTAGGCAAGTCGAGGTCAGCCGCCATGGCAATAGCGTCGGCTCCAGCAGCCGAACCGACCGTGCCTGCACTACGCTGCGCCATTATCCCCTCCACGTCAGGGGGACGCTACGGCGTCGGAGTTTGCCAATCCCTTAGCGCCACCGCCTCTCGTCGGCGCATGGTTGAACAATGGTTACGGTACTGAGGCGGCCAGAACCGCCGGCTCCCACTTCCCCCTCAGGGCCACCTCAACTGATCTGATAGTGCGGTGCAGGAAGAGTACCCCCACCCTGTCCCTCCCCCGCAAGGGGGGAGGAGACCAAAACACTGGCTCTGGTGATGGCGTCTCCCTCCCCCTTGCGGGGAGGGGACAGGGGTGGGGATACTCTTCCCGCACCGGCTTATGCGCTGCGTTGCACCACAAGGGCCCGGCCCAGCAGGGCAGGCCAGATACGCGCCTATTCCGCCGGCTCAACCGACTTCCGCATCGGGTTGTTCGGGTGCGTCGTCCAGTTGGCGTAGGTCGGCTCCACCACCTTCTTGGTCCGCTCATCGAGCATGCCCGGCTCCAGCTGGATCATGGTGATGCAGTCTTCCACCGGGCAGACATTGACGCAGAGGTTACAGCCGACGCACTCGTCGTCCATCACCTCGAAGTGGCGCTTGCCGTCCTTCTCCTTGGTGATCGCCTGGTGCGAGGTGTCTTCGCAGGCGATGTGGCAACGGCCGCAGCTGATGCACTTGTCCTGGTCGATATGCGCCTTGGTGATGTAGTTGAGGTTGAGGAACTGCCAGTCGGTGACGTTGCGGGTGGCGCGGCCGGTGAAATCCTCAAGCGTTGCGTGGCCCTTCTCGTCCATCCAGTTCTGCAGCCCCGAAATCATCTCCTCGACGATCTTGAAGCCATAGACCATGGCGGCGGTGCAGACCTGCACATTGCCGGCGCCCAGCGCCATGAACTCTGCCGCGTCGCGCCAGGTGGTGACCCCGCCAATGCCCGAGATCGGCAGGCCGTAGGTCTCGGGATCACGGGCGATGTCGGCCACCATATGCAGCGCGATGGGCTTCGCCGCTGGGCCGCAATAGCCGCCATGCGTGCCCTTGCCGTCGATCGTCGGCATTGGCGCAAAGTTGTCGAGGTCGACGCCGGTGATCGAGTTGATGGTGTTGATCAGCGATACCGCATCGGTGCCGCCACTCTTCGCCGCGCGCGCCGGACGGCGCACATCGGTGACATTCGGCGTCAGCTTGGTGATCACAGGCATGCGCGTATGCGCTTTGCACCAGCGCACGATCATCTCGATGTACTCGGGCACCTGGCCGACCGCGGCACCCATGCCGCGCTCACTCATACCGTGCGGGCAGCCGAAATTAAGCTCGACACCGTCGGCCTCGGTCTCCTCGACCACGGCGAGGATGGACTTCCAGCTTTCCTCGGCGAGCGGCACCATGAGCGAGACGACCACGGCGCGATCGGGCCAGTTCTTCTTGACCTGTTTGATCTCCTGCAGGTTCTTCTGCAGGTCGCGGTCGGTGATCAGCTCGATATTGTTGAAGCCGAGCAGCCGCCGGTCGGCGCCCCAGATCGCGCCATAGCGCGGTCCGTTAACGTTGACCACTGGCGGGCCTTCCTCGCCCAGCGTCTTCCACACCACGCCGCCCCAGCCCGCCTTGAAGGCGCGCTCGACATTGTACGCCTTGTCGGTCGGCGGCGCCGAGGCCAGCCAGAACGGGTTGGGCGATCTGATCCCGACGAAATTGTTGCGGATGTCGGCCATGGCGTCCCTCCTCAGTTTCCAGCGAGATAGCGGTTGATGCTCTCGGCCGCGTCGCGCCCCTGCGCCACCGCGGTCACCGTCAGGTCGTCGCCGGCCGCGACGCAGTCGCCACCGGCCCAGACACCCGGCCGCGAGGTGCGGCCCTCGGCGTCGGTCTCTATGCGGCCGGCGGTCAGCGCCAATCCAGCGGCCGTCTCGTCCTCGAGAGTCTGGCCGATGGCCTTGAACACCTGGTCGGCCGGCAGCGTCAGCGTGTGACCCATGCCGCTCAGGCGCCCGTCCTTGAGCTCGGTGTATTCGAGTTCGATCCCGGTCACCTTGCCGTTCTCGCTCAAGACGCGCTTGGGCTGCAGCCAATGGCGGATGGTGACGCCCTTCGATGCCGCAAGATCCTGCTCGAAGCTCGAGGCATTCATGTGCTCCTGCCCGCGGCGGTAGCAGATGGTCACCTCTTCGGCGCCGAGGAGCTTGGATTGCACGGCGGCGTCGATTGCCGTCATGCCGCCGCCGATCACCACCACGCGGCGACCGATGGGGAGCTTGGAGAGATCGTCGCTCTGGCGCAGTTCGGCGATGAAATCGACTGCATCGGCAAGCCCATGCGAGCCGTCCGTTTCGCCTTCGGCCCTGAGCGCATTGACACCGCCCAGCCCGACCCCGAGAAACACCGCGTCGTGGCGCTCCAGCAGGCCATCGAGCGACAGCTCGCGTCCCAACGCCTGGCCCAGCTCGATCTCGATGCCGCCGATCGAGGTGACATAGTCGACCTCGGCCTGCGCGAAGCCGTCCGGCGTCTTGTACGAAGCGATGCCGTACTCGTTGAGCCCGCCCGCCTTGGGGCGCGCATCGTAGACCACCACGTCGTGGCCGTGCACGGCGAGCCGGTGCGCGGCGGCGAGCCCCGAGGGGCCGGCGCCGACCACGGCGATGGTCTTGCCGGTAGCGGGAGCGCGGGTGAAGAACTGTGCGTTCTCCTCCATCGCGATATCGGTGGCATAACGCTGCAGCTGGCCGATCTTCACCGGCTTGCCTTCGGCCTCCATGCGCACGCAGGCGTCTTCGCACAGCTGCTCTGTGGGGCAGACGCGGGCACACATGCCGCCCAGGATGTTCTGCTCGAAGATCGTCTCAGCCGCCCCCAGCGGGTTGTCCGTCGAGATCTCCCGGATGAACATCGGGATGTCGATTTCGGTGGGGCAGGCGTTCATGCACGGCGCATCGAAACAGAAGTAGCAGCGATCGGCCTCAACGAAGGCCTCGTGCCGGTCGAGCGCCGGATGCAGGTCGGAAAAGTTCCGTGCGTACTGGCCGGGCTCGAGTCGCCCGGATGCGATGCCTTGTTTGAGCATTCCCCCGCTCATCGGCAGCTCCCTCTCTCCTTAGAGCCATTCCAGACTGAGGACGCTAACGCAGCTCCGAAATTTTATCAATTGGTCAAAAATAGGAATTTTGAGCTCACCCGGGAGCCTCGACGCCAGCGGAAATTCCCGCGCAGCGATTGGATCTGGTGGGCCGTTTGCCGGTCGTTGCGACCGAAATCGCGCCTTATTCTGTCGATCGGCGCCGGCTTTCGGGGATGCTTTTGCGCTTGGTCGAGAAAAACTTCAGACCGCGGCATCCCTTCCGAGTCATTGGCTAAACCCGGGCAAGTTTCTGGAATCTCGTACAAAATCCTTACGACCCTCGGTAATGCTACTGATGCATTTCGGCAACGGTTGCACTTGGAAGGGCGGTGTTCATTTTCGGTTCATATTGTCGCCACACCGCCAAAGCCTTCTCCCGCCATCGTAAACAAGCGTGAGTAGTCCAAGGTTGAATAGGAAAATCGTTCTGGTCGCCGCAGCCCTCGTGACGGGCCTTATGACCTCAGTCACAGGCGCAATGGCAGATCAGTGCGGTGGGGCGTCCTGGTATGGACCAGGTTTCCACGGCAAGAAGACGGCCTCGGGCGAGCGGTTCAATGAGAATGCCATGACTGCCGCCCACAAGACGCTTCCCCTCGGCACGGTCGTGAAGGTCACGAACCAGCGGACGGGCAAGTCGATCAAGGTCACGATCAACGACCGCGGTCCTTTCGCCAAGGGCCGCATCATCGACCTCAGCAAGGCAGCCGCTGCCAGGCTCGGCACCAAGAATGCAGGTGTCGGCAAAGTGTGCGTCGCCAAGCTGTAAAAACCGAATGGCGCTCAGGACAGGGTTGAGACCTGTCCGCTTTGAGCGCGTGGCCAGTGGCCGATCGGTTCACAAGATCAGGGGTCGCCCAGGTGAGATGGGCGGCCCCTTTGCTTTGGCCTCAGGCTATCGCGCAGGGCTTGCCAACTGCGCCGGATTGCCCCGTCGGGCGAGAGCAGCAGCCAATCGGCGCGCGCCCAGACGAGGCAGCAGACGATCACGCTGGCCGAGAGCCAGTCGCCGGCAAAGCCGACCGCCGCCGAAAGGATCGCCGGCACCCGGCTGACCAGCACCAGATCCTTTGCGAGATCGCCGACGCTGGGCGACCAGCCGGCGAAGTTCAGCCGCACATTGCCGCCCCAGGCGCTTCCGAGTTTGCCCATGGCATGCAGCACCCCGGCGCTCAGCGCCAGCAGCGGGTTGCCCAGAACGAACAGCCCGAACGCCAGACAGATCGCGCCGGCAGTCGACCACAGGTCACCCTGCCGGTTCAGCGCCGCATTGGGTGGGGCGCCTCTGGCCCAGGCTCGGCTATAAACGATGCCGCCCCAGAAAAAGATCATTGTCGCCAGGGTCAGCGCCAGCGCTGCCTGGCTCCCTGCCAGGTGACGGATTACCTTGTCGAAGGTGTCGCCGCCGACCTGTGCGTCATGCAACCACACCGCGGCGATGAGGCCGGCGACAAATCCCAGCACATTGCCGCAGTTGTAGAGAAAGCCAGGTTCGTTCGCTCGGTGCAACGAGCCGGCAAATCGCGCTGCCATTCTCCGTCCTCCCCGGAGCCATGGTCGCGCGGCAACGTAATAACGCGCGCTACCGTAACTCCCCGCAACCGAGGTCTTTGCCTCGTCGATGCAGGAAAGTTAGCAGGCAGCGCGCCGAAGATTATTTGGCAACTATTTGCAGACAGCAGTTCTGGTCTGCTGTTCGGCCGCTTCATGCCAACGCTGAAACGACACTAGAGATCGTTTGCTGCGTTGAGTTCGCCGGTCGTCAGCCCGTCCCCCTCGGGGTCGAGCGGATGCGGCTCCGCCCCGATGATCGCCTCGATATCCACGGCCAGCTTGGTGAGATCGAGATCGGCAACCTTCTCCACCGGCTGCCGCTGCAGCGCGTGCTTGAGCGCCTCCTCGATCAGTTGGGTGCGCCGGGCTTCGTCAACCACCATTGCCATCGATCTTGATCCCTCCTTCGTCGACGCGGATCTCCAGCGCCGGCTTCTGCGATTCCTGATAGGCGATGTAGATGCCGAAGCCGACGGCGAGCGCCGCGAGCACGGCGATAACGGTGTAAAGCGAACTTCTGCTCATGCCGGTTCCTCTGACGCTGTTCAGAGGGGGCAACGCATCAACCCGGCCGCAGGTTCAATCGGCGATCGAGCGCAGCGCCCTGACGAATGAGGCGATCCCAGCGTCCAGCCCGGCCGAGTTGTCGATGATCTGAGGCACGATCCCCTCCGGCACCGGCGCGCCTTCGCGCTGCAGCCGGGCCTCGATGTCCTCGGCGCTTTCGCGGCCGCGCCCGGCGAGGCGCTTGGCCCGCACCTCCGGCCGGGCCGTCACCAGCAGCACGTGGCAGCTGGGGTATTTTTCGATCGCCCGCTCGATCACCTTGCGCGAGGTGTTCACCACCACGATCCGTCCGGCCACCATTGCCGCGTCGATTGCCGCCGGTACGCCGTAGCAGAGCCCATGCGCTTCCCAATCCAGCGCATAGGCGCCGCGCAGCTTCTGTCGGCCGAACTCGTTGACGTCGACGCTGTCGTGATCCTCGAGCTCGACCATCGCGGTGCGGGTGACCACCCGGCGCGGGAAGCTGAAGCGCAGGTCGTCGGCGAGGGCCGCCTTGGCCGCGCCGATCAGCGTATCCTTGCCGGCGCCCGACGGTCCGACGACGAGGACGAGGGCGCCGTGGCTCATCAGCTGACCCGCTTGCCCTGCCGCCACACCGCGCGCACCACCGGCACCGGATCGGTCCGCCGCACCCGCACCAGGTCGGCGCGCTTGCCGACGGCAATCTCGCCGCGATCGCTGAGGTGCGCCGCCGCTGCCGGCCGCGAGGTCACCATGCCCACCGATTCCGGCAGCGTGATGCTGTCGGCGACTTCCGGCAGCAGGAACGCCGCGTAGATCAGCGAGAACGGCACATAGTCCGAGCTCAGCACATCCAGCACGCCGGCCCGCGCCAGCTCGGCCGCCGAGATATTGCCGTTATGCGATTTGCCGCGCACCACGTTGGGGGCGCCCATCAGCACCGCCATGCCGGCCTCGTGGCAGGCGCGCGCCGCCTCCATGGTGGTGGGGAACTCGGCAATCGCCATGCCGTCACGCACTGCCTCGTCGACATGCTCGACCGTCGCGTCGTCGTGGCTGGCGAAGGCCAGTCCGATCTCGCGGCCGCGTTTCAGGATCGCGGCGCGGTTCTTGTCGGCATAGAGCTCGCGCTCGGCCTGCCGGTCGGCGATGTACTGCGCCATCTCGGCGTCCGAGAGGCGGAGCTTCTTCTGGTAGTAGGCGATGTAATGCTCGAGCGTGGTGTACTGGCGCGCCCCCGGCGTGTGGTCCATCAGCGAAGCGAGCCCAACGATCGGGTTGCTGCAATTGTCCTCGAAGTGCTGCGCCACGTCGGGCGTCGCCAGTTCGCACCTCAAATGAATGTGGTGGTCGGCCCTGAGCCGGTCGCCTGCATCGGCCTCGGCCACCGCGTCGACCATGGCGCGCACATCGGCGGTGATGTCGCCCACTTCCGGGTCCGAACCGATCCGCACGGCGTCGAACACCGTGGTGATGCCGGCGCCGGCAACCTGCGCGTCATGGCTCTGCAGCGCCGCAATGGCGTTCCAGGTCACGCCCGGCCGTGGCCGGTAGTGGTTTTCGAAATGATCGGTGTGGAGTTCGACGAGGCCCGGGATGACATAGTCGCCCTCCATGTCCTCACCAGCCCGCACCGAGCCGGTGTCGATCGCCGCGATGACTCCGTCGCGCACCAGCACCGAGCCGGTCACCACCTCGTCATTGAGAACGATACGAGCGTTAGCGAGCGCGAATTCGCTCATCGGCGGCCTCCCCAGTAAGAATGAAATCGCCGAGGCGCACGAACGGCGCCCCTGGCTCAGGCTCGTGGAACAGCACAAGCCTGTCCAGCATTGTTTCGGCTTCAGCGAGTGCTCCGAAATGCGCCGCGGCAGCGCGCGAATAGGCCTCGCGCTCATGCTCGGGCAGCCGGTCGGTCAGGGTCATGTGGAAGCGGAACTGCTCGAACACGTACGGGTAGCCGAAGCGGTCCATCAGTTCGATCTGCCGCTCGCTCAGGTGTCCGCCCTTCAGCCGCCGCTCACGCTCGGCCGCCGATGGCAGCGCGCGGAACGGTTCGAACGCCTCGACCACCTTGGCCGCAAAGTCGGTGAGTTCGCGCGGCTGGTCTGCCGGGATCAGCGCCAGGAAACCGTCGATCAGGTGAAGTTTCAGCCGGCCGATCGCCACCGGCTCCGCCTCGGCGGCGAAATCGGCCAGCCCGTCCTCGAGTTCGGCGCGCGATTTGCCGGCGGCGAGCGTCATCGGCGCCTTGAGCGTGGCGTGGAAGCCGTAGCGCCGGGCCGACACGCTCCGGTCGAACAGCGCGTCCCGCGCCGTGCCGGCCAGCGGACCGTCGATCGTTGCCCCGCTCAGCGGATCACGTCCCAGCCACTCGGCGGATTTCGCCCAGAGCGGCTCGGCCGCACCGGGGGCGTAGTAGATGGCAAAACGTTCGGGCATCGGGACTTCAGGCTCGGCAAGGGACGGGGCTGACTAGCCCCGTTCGATGTCAGTTTTTTGTCAGTCCGACAAGCTGTCCACTGCCGGGTTCAGACGAAGCTCAGATGACGCGCGCCACGCAGTCGGCGGCCTCGCTTGCCGCGCTGTCGAGGACATTGTCCGCCACCAGCGTCTCACCGCCGGCCAGCGGGTTCAGCAGCGCAAAGAAGCCGCGTTTGCCCTCGCTCTTCAGCTGCCACTTGATCCGGGTTCCCGGCGGCAGCTCTTCGGCGCTGTGATTGACCACGACGATAGCGTTCGGCTTGCCCGAAACGGCGCAGCTCAGCTGGACTGTCAGCCCGAAATGCCGGGTCTGCAGCATCGGCTCAGGGACATAGTCGGACGAGGAGTCGCCGTCCCCGCTATCGGCCGTAACCGGCGGGACAAGCTCGTCCGCCGGTCCGGTGCCGGCCGCCGGACCGGTTCCGTCGATTGGGCCGCCGGGCAGCAGCAGGTCAACCTCATCTGCCACCACTGGCAGAACAGCCGCCGTGAGGGGCGACAACATCAGTGCCGCGAGCAACGCGCCCGCGAGAGGACGAATTCTGTTCATTGTTGTTTCCTGCGCAGGCCCATCGATCGCGTCCACGATCGGTGCCTGACTATGTCGCTGGTTTCCTGCGGCGGCAACTAGGTCCCGACGCTTGAACTTCGCGTGAGGTGGCCATTTCGCCCTTGTTCAGCAAGACCAGCTGTTAACGTTGCGCATCGGACACAGACGAGGCCGATGCATTTTCTGCGCGCCTTCTGGCAGAAATGAGCTGTACCGGGCATGAACGCGTTGCCGCATCGCCCGGTGCTTGCCTCGACGGGGCGACGCCGCCAATATCGCGGCAAATCAGTACCCCCGGGGCTTCATGGATCGCGACCTTCTCGAACGGCTCTATCATCGCGCCGTCGACGCCGCCCAGCCGCAGCACGCCATCGCCGCCAACCTGCCGGAGCCGCCAAGGGGACGGACCGTGGTGATCGGCGCCGGCAAGGCCTCCGCGCAGATGGCGCGGGCCTTCGAGCTGGCCTGGCCCGGGCCGATCCACAGTGGCCTCGTGGTCACCCGCTACGGCTACGCCACGCCCTGCGAGCGCATCGAAATCGTCGAGGCCGCCCATCCGGTGCCCGACATGGCCGGCTACCTCGCCGCCCGCCGGCTGATGGAAAAGGTCTCCGGCCTCGGCCATGACGACCTGGTGGTGGCGCTGATCTCGGGCGGCGGCTCGGCGCTGTTGCCGCAACCGGCGGCCGGGCTCAGCTTCGAGGACGAGCAGGCGGTCAACGAAATCCTGCTGGCCTCGGGCGCGCCGATCTCGGTGATGAATGTCATCCGCAACGAACTCAGCGCCATCAAGGGCGGCCGCCTCGCCGCTCTCGCCTCGCCCGCCCGCGTCGCTACGCTCATCGTCTCCGATATCCCCGGCGACGACCCGTCGCTGGTCGCCTCCGGCCCGACCGTGCCGCTGAGTTCCGGCCGCGCCGAAGCTCGCCACCTTGCCTCGCTCTACCGGCTGAAACTGCCGGCGGCCGCCGAAGAGCTGCTGGCCTCCGATCTCAACCCCGCGCCACGCGCCGGCGATCCGCGCTTTCACCACAACACCGTCCGCATCATAGCGTCCGCCGCCTTGTCGCTGGAGGCCGCGGCCGCCGAGGCGCGGTCCGCGGGGCTCGAGGCCCATATCCTCTCCGATGCGATCGAAGGCGAAGCGCGCGACGTCGCGTCGGTTCACGCCGCGCTCGCGCGTGAGATCAAAACCCGCAACCGTCCGTTCGCCAAGCCCGCGCTGCTGCTGTCGGGCGGCGAGACCACCGTCACCATCCGCGGCGATGGCCGGGGCGGCCGCAACGCCGAGTTCCTGCTCGCCTTCGCCCTCGCCATCGATGGCATCGAGGGCATCACCGCGCTCGCCGCCGATACCGACGGTATCGACGGGGCAGGGGATAATGCCGGCGCCATCTGCGATGGCCACACCGCGGCGAGGCTGCGCGCCGCCGGCATCGACCCACGTCGGGCTCTCGCCAACAACGACGCCTACAACGCCTTCCGCGCCGTCGGCGGCCTGCTGCTCACCGGCCCCACCGGCACCAACGTCAACGATTTTCGCGCCATCCTCGTGCGCTGAGATACTGCGCTGGACGTTATTCCTCGACCCACGAGTCGAAGGTGCCATCCTTGCTCAGCCGCGCCACCATGTAGCCGCCGCGCTGCCGCGGCCGCACCTCGTAGTCATAGTCCTTGCCGTCCATCGCCCGCTGCAGGTTGGCAGCGCTCTCGGCGCTTTCCGCCGAGGCGAACACCTGCGGCACGCTGTTGCCTTCACTGACGAATGCCCGCGACATCACAACTCTCCCACCTGACGCCTCAGCATAGCCCACCTTAGGCAGCCGGACGATTTTCCTTTGTGGGGAACTTCCCTTTCCTTCGCCCATGCCTTTAAGTGCCGCCCGCTTTCAGGGAGTGTTTCGGCAATGGCCAAAAAGAAGATCGCCGTCATCGGTATCGGCAAGATCGCGCAGGATCAGCACCTGCCGGTGATCGACAAGAGCCCGGATTTCGACCTCGCGGCCTGCGTCTCGACCCGCGGCCTCGGCCATCGCGACGTGCCGGTGTTCAAGACCCCGGCCGAACTCTACAAGGCCATGCCCGAGGTGAAGCTGGTCGCCATCTGCACCCCGCCCGGCGTCCGCCACGCCTATGTGCGGCAGGCGATCGATGCCGGCAAGGATGTGCTGCTGGAAAAGCCGCCGACCCCCACCATCACCGAGTTCGAGGACCTCGTCGCCTATGGCGAGAAGAAGGGCAAGGTGCTGTTCCAGACCTGGCACTCACGCTACAATGCCGCCGTCGACACCGCCAAACTGATCCTCAAGGACGAAGGCGTCGCCTCGCTTCGCATCGACTGGCGCGAGAGCGTCCGCAAGTGGCACCCGGGCCAGGAATGGGTGTGGGAGCCCGGCGGCTTCGGCGTCTGCGATCCGGGCATCAACGCCATGTCGATCTTCACCAAGATCATGCCGTTCCCGGTCTTCGTCGACAGCGCGCGGCTGAAATTCCCGGCCAACCGCCAGACCCCGGTCGATGTCGAGATCGTCTTCAAGTCCGGCGAAAAGCACCAGCCCAAGCTCAGCGCCGGCTTCAACTGGCTGGAGGAGTCGGGCGAGATCTGGACCATCGCCATCGAGACCCGGAAGGGCACGCAGCTGAAGCTCGAGCGGGGCGGCACCGTGCTCACGGTCAATGGCAAGGAAACCGTCGCCAACCCCTCCGAGGAGTATGAGGCGATCTACGAGCGTTTTGCCAAGCTATTGAAGAAGGGCAAGTCCGAAATGGACGGTTCTCCTTTGCGGCTGGTCGGCGATGCCTTCCTGCTCGGCGCCCGCGAGAACGTCGACGAGTTCCACTGGTAAGGACGAACAGGCATTGGGAATGCAACGGACAGGCTGGTGGCTGTGGACCCCCACGCCTGTCTCCTCCCCGCAAGGGGGAGGGTGCCCCTCCCACTGACATCGCAGTACGCGTCTCCCTCCCCTGGCGGGGAGGGACAGGGGTGGGGGTCAGCCCGCCCTGACCGATCGGTCTTCGTGAGGCTGCCGAACAAAGCCCCCTAGACGTAGGTCGACTGGCAGGGTTAGCTCGCACCGCATACAGCTACCATACCAGTGACGAGGAGACCTGCCATGTACGAGACCTTCAACGGCTCGGCCCATCCGTTGGCGCCCCGGGAAATCGCCATCACCGCCGTCCCCGAGGATGAGCGGGTCTGGGTGCCGCAGGCCGAGGGGGTCTGGTTCCGTCCGCTGTTTCTCAACACGCTGCAGGGCCAGTGGTGCAACCTGCTGCGCGTCCGCCGCGCCGGCATTCTGAGCCGCCACCTCCACCCCCAGCCGGTGCACGGCTACGTCATCAAGGGCCGCTGGCACTATCTCGAGCACGACTGGGTGGCCGAAACCGGCTCCTATGTGTTCGAGCCGCCGGGCGAGATCCATACCCTGACCGTGCCCGAGGACACCCCGGAGATGATCACTTTCTTCAACATCTCGGGCTGCATGGTCTATCTCGACAAGGACAACAAGCAGGTCGGCTTCGAGGACGTCTTCACCAAGATCGACATGTGCAAGAAGCACTACGAAAAGGTGGGGCTCGGGGCGGACTACGTGGACCAGTTCGTACGCTGACCCTTCCTTCCCTCTCCCCTTGAGGGAGAGGGTGCCCGAAGGGCGGGTGAGGGGCAGTTGCGATATCCGTCCCCTCATCCGTCTCGCTACGCTCGCCACCTTCTCCCTCAAGGGGAGAAGGAAGAAACCGATGGGATAGGCCTCAATGACTAGCTGGGCATCAGAGTTCTACGCCAAGAAGACCGTTGTCATCACCGGCGGCACCTCCGGCATCGGCCAGGGCATCGGCCGCGCCTTTGCTGACGCCGGGGCGGTGGTGCATGTCACCGGCGCCACCCAGGCCGAGGTCGAGGCGGGCGCCGCTGCCGAGCCGCGCTTCCGTTACACAGAGCTCGACGTGCGCAATTCCGAACAGGTCGCCGAGTATGCCGCGACCTTCGGCAGCGTCGCCGCACTGATCAACTGCGCCGGGGTGAACCTCCGCGCTGCCGAGCACACCGTCGACGGCTTTGCGACTGTCATCGATATCAACCTCAACGGTTCGATGCGCACCGCCTACGCCTTCAAGGACAAGCTCGCCGGCGGCGCCATCCTCAATATCGGCTCGATGTTCTCGTTCTTCGGCGCCCCGCACGCCCCGGCTTACGCGGCGTCGAAGCACGCCGTCGCCGGCCTCACCAAGTCGCTCGCCACCGCCTTTGCCAAGGAGCAGATCCGCGTCAATGCCCTCGCCCCCGGCTGGATCGAGACCGCGATGACCGCGGTGCCGCGCGCCAACGAGGCGCGCAACGCCGAACTGATGGGCCGCACCCCGCTCGGCCGCTGGGGCACTCCGGCGGACCTGGCGCCCGCCGCCCTGTTCTTGTGTTCGCCGCTCGCCGGCTTCATCACCGGAGCGATCCTGCCGGTCGACGGCGGCTACCTCATCGCATGAGCGAGATCATCAGTAAGAGCGTCGCGAGCATCGCGGCGCCCGACCTGATCGAGTTCCACCGGGTCCAGTCCCTGAGGTAGCTGGCCCAGTAGGCGGCGCCCTCGGGGCTCGGGGCCTCGAACCTGGCCAACCGGTCGTTCATCGGCACATTGATCGCCATGGTCACGCCGAACGTCCCGATGACATAGACCAGCGCGCCGGCCGCCGCCCATGGGCTGCCGCCCGCCACGAACACCGCCAGCACCAGCGCCAGCCCGAGGATCGCGGTCCCCATGAAGGCGCCGAGAAAGCCGGCATTGAGCACCGTCACGTTGATGGCGTTCATCACCGCGATGGCGTTGGCGGGTGGCTGCCGGCCGATTGCCGGCATGATGAAGTTCGAGAACCCGAAGAAGGTTCCGCCGATCAGCGCTGCGCCGAGCGCCACGACGATACTGAGGATATCGATCCAGTTCATGCTTGCCTCCAGGCGCCCTTGGCTGCCGCTTCGCGTGCAAAGTCCGCAACGTCCTTCGGTTGCCGCCCGAGGACCCGCTGCACTCCATCGGCGAGGGATTCGTTACGGCCGTCCAGCACCTCGCTGAACAGCTCTTCGAGCAGCCCGGCGATTTCTTCGGGCATTTCGCTGCCGGCGAGCGAGTCGAGGAACTCATGTGCCGGCATGGTGCGGAACATCACGTTGCTGCCGCTCGCGCGATTGATCTCGGCAACCACCTCGGCGAAGGTCAACAGCCGTGGGCCGGTAACCTCATAGAGCTGGCCGATGTGCCGGTCGTCGGTCAGCGCTGCGGTCACCACGTCGGCGATGTCGTCGCAATCGACGAACGGCTCGCGTACCGCGTCGACCGGCAATGCCACTTCGCCGCCGAGCACCATCTCGAGGAACTGTCCCTCGTCGAAATTCTGGTTGAACCAGCTGGCGCGCACCACGGTCCAGTCGGCGCCCGAGCCGATCAACTGCTGCTCGGCCCGCTGCGCCTCCGGCTCACCGCGGCCGGACAGCAGCACCAGCCGCTTTACCCCCAGCGACAGGGCCAGTTCGGTAATGGCGCCGATGGCCTCGGCTGCGCCCTTAATCGCGATATCCGGGTAATACGTGATGTAGGCGCTGGCAGCCCCCTCAAGCGCTGCCGCCCAGGTGCCGCGGTCGGTCCAGTCGAACCCCGTCGACCGCGAGGCCAGCCGCACCGGCAAGCCGCGTACTTCGAGGCGCTCCGCAACCCGCGCGCCGGTCTTGCCGCGGCCGCCAATGATCAGGATCGGTTTGGTCATTTCATGCTCCATTCGCAAAACATGAGGAAGTCTCATGTTGCGGAAGGTGATAAATCCTCATATTATCGACGTCAAGCAGAAATGTGAGGATTGTTCACTTATGGCCGAAGCCGCCGAAACCGCCGCCCCGGCGCGACGCACCCCGCAGCAGCAGCGCAGCCGCGAGCGGGTCGAGCGCATTCTCAATGCGGCCAAGGGGCTGATCGAGCGGAGTGGCAGCGATGCCATGAAGATGGGGGAACTGGCCGCCGAGGCGGAAATCTCGATCGGCTCGCTCTACCAATACTTTCCAGACAAGGCGGCGGTGATCGGGGCGCTGGCCGAGCGCTACAATGAAGAGGGTCGCGCCTGCATTCGCGATGGCCTCGCCGGGGTCAGCGATGCGCCTGGCTTCCGCCGGGCCTTCGGCGAACTCATCGATATCTATTACGGCCTGTTCCTGGCCGAGCCGGTGATGCGCGACATCTGGTCGGGCACCCAGGCCGACAAATCGCTGCACGGCATCGACCTCGCCGACAGCCACGAGAACGGCGCGCTGGTCGGCGCCGTGCTGCAGCGGATCTATCCCGATGCCGATCCAGCGGAACTGCTCAACCGCGCCACCCTGGTGATGTACCTGGGCAGCGCCAGCATGCGCCTTGCCATTTCGGTGGGCCGCAAGGAAGGCGACGCTTACGTCGGCAACTTCAAGCGCATGGCAGTCGCCGAGTTACTCGGCGACTGATGTCGCCGTCGGCGGCAGGCGCGGCGCGCAGAAATACAGCGCCTGGTTGATCACGTAGAGCGAGCCGTCGAGCGTGATGCCGTTCCTGGGCAGGTCCGGCCCGGCTTTCGGGTCGAGAAAGGCGAGGCCGCCGTTCTTCAGCGCCTCGAGCAGTGGCGCCACGTCGCCCTCGATGCGGGCGTTGTAGGGCGAACCATCGGGCTTGGCGTCGACTTCGTGTCCGTCTTCCTTGTCGATATCGATCCGCCATCGTCCGGCGTCGCCGCCCGGACGGCTGGTGTGCAGATGAATGCCGATCTCGAAATCGTCCTCGCAGCGCACCGCGAGGCAGACGAATTCCTTTGGCGTCGATCCGGCAGCACAACCCAGAGCTGCCCGGTCGCCTTCGCCCTGTAGCGGCGAATAGTGCCAGCCGGCGTCCTGGGCGAGGGCAGGGGCGGCGAGGGTGGCGAGCGCCCAAGCCAACAGCGCTGCGGCCGCAGCCGTCGATGTCATTTGCCGGCGTCCGTCAGCAACTGCAGGTCCTCGGCACTCAGCGTCAGGTTGGCGCCGCGCATCAGGCTCTGCACCTGCTCGACCGATGTCGCCGAGGCGATCGGTGCGCCGACGCCCGGCTGCGCCGCGATCCAGCTGAGGGTGATCTCCGCCGGCAGCGCCCCGGTCCGCTGGCTGATCGCGTCCAGCGCCTCGAGGATGCGATAGCCTTTGGGGTTGAGGTATTTCTCCACCACGGCCTGGCCGCGCGGGCTCTTCTGCGCGTCGGCGGCGCTGCGATACTTGCCGGCGAGGAAGCCGCGCGCCAGGCTGAAATAGCCGATCCCCGAGACGCCCTCGGCCACGCAGGTCGCCTGCACCTCTTCGAACTTCATGCGGTCGTAGAGGTTGAACTCGTTCTGGATCGTCTCGTAGCGCGCCAAGCCGTCGGCCTTCGAGATGCCGAGTGCCTCGCTCAACAGCGCCGTGTCCTGGTTGGACGAGCCGACATAGCGGACCTTGCCGGCCTTCACGAGCTTGTCGAGTGCCTCGAGCGTCTCCTGCTGCGGTGTCGCCGGGTCGGGCCAATGGGTCTGGTAGAGGTCGATATAGTCGGTCTGCAGCCGCCGCAGCGAGGCGTCGACTTCCTCCTCGATCCATTTGGCGCTGAGGTCGCGGTGCCCCTGGCCCATGTCCGAGCCGACCTTGGTGAACACCAGCACCTTGTCGCGGTTGCCGCGCGCCTTCATCCAGTTGCCGATGATCGTCTCCGACTTGCCCTTGCCATAGCTGTCAGCGGTGTCGAGCGCCGCAAAGCCGCCATCGAGGAAGGCGTCGAGCACCGGATAGGCCGCCTGCTCCTCCAGCGTCCAGCCCAGCACGTTGCAACCGAAAACCAACGGGTCGATGAAAAGCTCGGTGCGGCCGAGGCGGCGCTTGCTCATGGTGATCTCCAGTATTGGTGAGGGACAGGCAGGAAGGCCCGGTGAGCCTAGCCTTGCCATCCATCGGCGACAAGCGATGGACGTCTCAACCCTTGGGCTGAATCAGGTCCCATTTGTTGCCGTAGAGGTCCTCGAACACCGCCACCGAGCCATAGGCTTCGTGCCGCGGTAACTCGAGGAACTTGACCCCGCGCGCCACATAGGCGGCGTGGTCGCGGGCGAAATCGTCGGTCTCGAGGAAGAAGCCGACCCGCCCGCCGGTCTGGTTGCCGATATGGGCGGATTGCGCGGTCCCGTCCGCCTTCGCCAGCAGCAGTCTGGCCCCGCCGCCGCCGGGCGTCACGGTGACCCAGCGCTTGCCGCCACCCATATCGAGATCGCTCGCGAGCGCGAATCCGAGCTTGTCGACATAGAACGAGATGGCGTCGTCATAGTCGGCGACGACGAGGGCGATTGTGGCAATGGACTGGCTCATGTGCCGATCATTTGCGGCAGCGCGTCGCGACCGTCAATTGCCGCGGTGTGAAATCGATCCCACCGCGCAACCGCTTTACCTGCCGAGAAACTCAGGTTTGCGGCGATAGGGGCTTTGTTGAAACGGCATTGCGTATGACGGGGCTTTGACCAACCGGTAAAACTGGGCCATTGCGTGGCGGCAGAAAAAGCGCTTTGTTGCGCGCCAAGCTCCGGCCGGCGGAAGGGACTCTGCCGTTGAATGCCGGGGCGTAATGCTTTTCGGGAGACAACCATCATGCATTTGATGAAAACCCTGCTCGCCGCCACCGCGCTCGTCGCGGTGATGGGCGGCAGCGTCTATGCCAAGCAGCTCGTGTTCTGCTCGGAAGCCTCGCCGGCGCACTTCGACCCCGGTCCGACCACCGGTGGTAACGACTTCGACGCCAGCTCGCGCACCATCTATGACCGCCTCGTCGAGTTCGAACACGGCGGCACCGCCGTGCAGCCGGGTCTCGCCGAGAGCTGGGAAGTCTCGGCCGACGGGCTCGAGTACACCTTCAAGCTCCGTCCGGGTGTGAAGTTCCACACCACCTCCTACTTCACGCCCACACGTGAGCTGAACGCCGACGACGTGATCTTCTCGCTCGAGCGGCAGTGGAAGGAAGACAATCCGTGGAACAAGTACCTCGAGGGCATCTCGTGGGACTATTTCCAGGGCATGGACATGCCCAAGTTCCTCAAGTCGATCGAGAAGGTCGATGACCTGACCGTCAAGATCACGCTGAACGAGCCCAACGCGCCGATGCTGGCCAACCTGGGCATGGACTTCGCCTCGATCGTTTCGAAGGAATATGCCGACCAGCTCGCCGCTTCGGGCAACCTGGCCGACTTCTCCAACAAGCCGGTCGGTACCGGCGCCTTCGTGTTCGTCGACTACCAGACCGATGCCGTCATCCGTTACCAGGCCTTCGCCGACTACTGGCGCGGCAAGGTGGCGATTGACGACCTGATCTTCGCCATCACCACCGATCCGGCGGTGCGTGCGCAGAAGCTCAAGGCCGGCGAATGCGATATCATGTCGTATCCCGCCCCGGCCGATATCGAAGGCCTCAAGGCCGACACCAACCTGCAGGTGATGGAGCAGGAAGGCCTGAACATCGGCTATATGTCCTACAACACCACCGTCGCTCCGATGGATAACGTGAACGTCCGCAAGGCGCTCTCGATGGCCATCAACAAGCAGGCGCTGGTCGATGCGGTCTACCAGGGCGCCGGCCAGGCCGCCAAGAACCTGATCCCGCCGACCATGTGGTCCTATGACGACAAGATCGTCGACACTGCCTACGATCCGGAAGGCGCCAAGAAGCTCCTCGCCGACGCAGGCGTTTCGGGCCTGACCCTCGACCTGTGGGCCATGCCGGTCAGCCGTCCGTACAACCCGAACGCGCAGCGCGCCGCTGAAATGATCCAGGCCGACTGGGCCGCGGTCGGCGTCACTGCCAACATCGTCACCTACGAGTGGACCGAGTACCGCGAGCGCGGCAAGCAGAAGGACCGCCCGGGTGCGTTCCAGATCGGCTGGACCGGCGACAACGGTGATCCGGACAACTTCTTTGCGACGCTGTTCTCCTGCTCGGCCATTGGCGTGTCCAACTACTCGAGCTGGTGCAACGACGACTTCGAGAAGGTCATCCAGGACGCCAAGAAGGTCTCCGACCCGGCCGAGCGTACCGCGCTCTACACCAAGGCCCAGGAAATCTTCAAAGCCGAAGAGCCGGCCCTGACCATGGCGCACTCCAAGGTCTTCATGCCGATGAACAAGCGCGTCCTCGGCTACACTATGGATCCGCTCGGGATTCACCGCTTCGACAATGTCGACGTGACCGAATAATTAGAGATAGAGTTCAAGGGGCGGCGCCATCACCGGCGCCGCCCCTTGGCGTACCCAATGCTGCGATTCATCCTCCAGAAACTCGCCCTGATCGTGCCGACCATTATCGGCATCACGATCGCGTCGTTTGCCTTCATCCGCCTGCTCCCCGGCGACCCCATCCTCGCGATGGCCGGCCAGCACGGCGTCACCCCCGAACGCTATGAGATCCTGAAGGAACAGTTCGGCTACAACCTGCCGATCTGGCAGCAGTACTTCAATTACGTCGGCGGCATCCTGCAGGGCAATTTCGGCATCTCGCTCGCCACCAAGCGGCCGGTGATCGATGAATTCCTGACCCTGTTCCCGGCAACCGTCGAGCTGGCGCTGTTCGCTATGCTGATCGCCGTGGCGCTCGGCATTCCCGCCGGCATCTTTGCCGCCATCAAGCGCGGCTCGTGGTTCGACCAGATCACCATGGGCGTGGCGCTCACCGGCTATTCGATGCCGATCTTCTGGTGGGGGCTTCTGCTCATCATCTTCTTTTCCGGCTATCTCGGCTGGACCCCGGTGTCGGGTCGCATCGCGCTCAACTTCTTCTTCCCGCGCATCACCGGCTTCATGCTGATCGACAGCCTGCTCGCCGGTAAGCCCGATGGTTTCATCTCGGCGCTGCGCCACCTGATCCTGCCGGCGATCGTGCTCGGCACCATTCCGCTCGCCGTCATCGCCCGGCAGACGCGCTCCGCCATGCTGGAAGTGCTGGGCGAGGACTATGTCCGCACCGCCCGCGCCAAGGGCCTGGACCCCAACCGCGTCGTCGGCGTTCACGCCTTCCGCAACGCGCTGATCCCGGTCGTCACCACCATCGGCCTGCAGATCGGCCTGCTGATGGCCGGCGCCATCCTCACCGAGACGATCTTTTCCTGGCCGGGCATCGGCAAGTGGATGATCGACTCGATTTCTAAGCGCGACTACGTCTCGGTACAGTCGGGCCTGCTGCTCATTGCGTTGATCGTCATGGCGGTGAACCTCATCGTCGACATCCTCTACGCCGTCATCAATCCGCGCATCAGGGTGCAGTGATGGCCGCAGAAACCACCACCACGACCTCCACCGCTCCGGGCCGCTTCAGCGGGTTGCGCGAGTTCTGGTACTATTTCTCGACGAACCACGGGGCGGTCCTCGGCCTCGCCGTATTTCTGCTGCTGATCCTGGTTGCCCTGTTCGCGCCAGTGCTGGCGCCGTTCTCGCCCGACCAGCAGTTCCGCGAGTTCATCCGCATGGCGCCGCCCTGGGCCGGCGGCACGCAGCCGCAATTCTTCCTCGGCACGGACGAGGTCGGCCGCGACATTCTCTCGCGCCTGATCCACGGCTCACGCTACTCGCTGATGATCGGCTTCATCGTCGTCACCGGCGCGCTGATCGTCGGTGTCACGCTCGGGCTGCTCGCCGGCTACTTCCGTGGCTGGGTCGATGCGCTGATCATGCGCGTCATGGATATCATCCTCGCCTTCCCCTCGCTGCTCCTGGCGCTGGTGCTGGTGGCGATCCTCGGCCCCGGCCTGTTCAACGCCATGCTGGCCATCGCGCTGGTGCTGCAGCCGCATTTCGCCCGCCTGACCCGCGCCGCGGTGCTGAGCGAGAAGAGCCGCGAGTATGTCACCTCGGCCAAGGTCGCCGGCGCCAGCCACATCCGGCTGATGTTCGTCACCATCCTCCCCAACTGCCTTGGGCCGCTGATCGTCCAGGCGACGCTGAGCTTCTCCAACGCCATCCTCGAGGCGGCGGCGCTCGGCTTCCTCGGCATGGGGGCGCAGCCGCCGACGCCGGAATGGGGCACCATGCTGGCGCGTGCCCGCGAGTTCATCACCAGCGCCTGGTGGATCGTCACCATGCCCGGCCTCGCCATCCTGATCACGGTTCTCGCCATCAACCTCGTGGGCGATGGCCTGCGCGATGCGCTCGATCCCAAGCTCAAGCGGAGCTGAGGCGATGCACCTGCTCGAAGTCAAAAATCTCACCGTCAGCTTCGATACCTCGGTCGGCGTGTTCAACGCTGTCAAAGGCATCGATATCCATGTCGACGCCCGCGAAGTCCTGGCTATCGTCGGCGAGAGCGGTTCCGGCAAGTCGGTGGCGATGCTCGCCGTCATGGGCCTGTTGCCGCCCACCGCTCATGTCAGCGCCGACAAGATGACCTTCGACGGCAAGGACCTGCTCGCCATGTCGGCTGCCGACAAGCGCAAGATCATCGGCAAGGACGTCGCCATGATCTTCCAGGAGCCGATGACCAGCCTGAACCCCTGCTTCACGGTGGGCTTCCAGATCGAGGAAGTGCTGCGCTTCCATCTCGGCATGGGCAAAGCCCAGCGCCGCGCCCGCGCCATCGAACTGCTCGATCAGGTCGGCATCCCCAACTCGGCGGAGCGGCTGAAATCCTATCCGCACCAGATGTCGGGCGGGCAGAACCAGCGCGTCATGATTGCCATGGCCATTGCCTGCAACCCCAAGCTGTTGATCGCGGACGAACCGACCACGGCGCTCGACGTCACCATCCAGAAGCAGATCCTCGATCTCCTGGTACGGCTGCAGGCCGAGCACGGCATGGGCTTGATCATGATCACCCACAATATCGGCGTCGTCGCCGAAACCGCCGACCGCGTCGTGGTGCAGTATAAGGGGCGCAAGATGGAGGAGGCGGGCGTGCTCGAGCTCTTCACCGCGCCGAGGAGCTCCTACACCCGCGCGCTGCTCGCGGCGCTCCCCGACAACGCCACCGGCGACCGGCTGCCGACCATTACCGGCACCAACTTCGAGGAGGCCGTGTGATGAGCACCGTCCTCGAAGCCAGGAACCTGGTCCGCGACTATCACATCGGCGGCACGCTGTTCGGCGGCGGCCGCACCGTGCATGCGGTCAAGGGCGTCAGCTTCAAGCTCGAACAGGGTAAGACCCTGGCCATTGTCGGCGAGTCCGGCTCGGGCAAGTCGACGCTGGCCCGCATCCTGACGCTGATCGACCGGCAGACCGACGGTGAGCTGCTGATCGACGGCGAGACCATCGACATCAAGAAGAGCGGCGTCACCGCCGCCATGCGCCGCAAGGTGCAGATCGTCTTCCAGAACCCCTATGGCTCGCTGAACCCGCGCCAGAAGATCGGCAACGTGCTGATGGAGCCGCTGCTCCTCAATACCGATATGCCGGCCGCCGAACGGCGCGACCGTGCCCTCGATATGCTGGTCAAGGTCGGGCTGCAACCCGAGCACTTCAACCGCTATCCGCACATGTTCTCGGGCGGCCAGCGCCAGCGCATCGCCATCGCCCGCGCCATCATCCTGAAGCCCTCGCTGCTGGTGCTCGACGAGCCGGTCTCGGCGCTCGATCTGTCGGTGCAGGCGCAGATCCTCAACCTGCTCGCCGACCTGCAGGACGAGTTCGGGCTCACCTACGTGTTCATCAGCCACGACCTCAGCGTGGTCAAATACATCGCCGACGAGGTGATGGTGATGTACCTGGGCGAGGCGGTGGAGCAGGGGACGCGTGACAGGCTGTTCTCCAACCCCGAGCATCCCTATACCCGCTCGCTGTTCGCCGCGACGCCACGCGCCGATGTCGAGAGCATCAAGGCCAGGTTGGCGAGGAAAGCAGCTCTGGCCTCAGCCTGATCTGCCGCACACTTTAAGCCGGTGTTAAGCCTGGGCCCGTAGCGTTCGGCGATGCTTCCCACGCCGGTGTCACTACTTGCCCAAAGCTGCCAAAAGCACGTCGGCTCTGGCCGCCGGAGCGCTTTCAGGAAAAGTTGCAGACTTTTCCGCCTCGAAAGCGCGACATAATCGCGGCTCTGATGTCCGCAGCGCGCGCAAGCCGGCGCGCCGATCGGCATTGCTGAACTTCACTTTCTGGATCGCCCTGCCGGCGGTCGCTGTCTATTTCGGCGTCTGCGCGCTGGTGTTCGTCGCCATGCATCTGATGAGCGCCGAAATGAACGCTATCGATTCCGATCGCGGCAAGAGCGCTATCGCCGCCGCCGTCGAGTCCCTGGTGGTCGGTCTTGCCGAGAGCACTGCCGATGAGGCGACCTGGACCGAGGCCTATATCAACACCTATATCGAGCCCAATCCGGCCTGGCTCGACTCGGTCTGGGGCGCCACCGCGCGCATCTCCGATACCTATGACACCGCCATTCTCACCGATATGAGCGGCAATATCATCTTCGGCGAAACCAGCCGCGGACCGGTGACCGGTACGCTCGCCGAGCTGTTCAGCGGTGTGCCGCAACTGCTCGAACGGCTCGAGGCGGGTATCGCCAGGGCCGGCGACGATGCGACCGTTTCCAACCTGTCGCGCAATGCCCGTGGCGCTGCGGCGCTTGCCGGTGCGGTGGTCCACGGCAATTCCGGTCAGGCCAGCATCCCGCGCGAGCAGCGCCGCGTGCTCTGGCTCGCCCGCCAGCTCGACGACATCATGCTGCGCGACGTCGCCACCCGCTTCCAGCTGCCGCTGCCACGGCTCGTCGAGGTGCCCAAACCTGACCATGACGTGATGGCGCTCACCGACGCGGCGGGAGCGGCTATCGCCACCATCGACTGGCCGCCGCGTCGCCCTGGCGACCCGGCCTTTGCCCACACCGCGACCATCGCCGTGCTGGTGATGCTGATCATCGGCGTCCTGATCTTCGTCGTCCTTGCCGCCTTCCGCCATTCGATCAAGTTGCGCACCGCTTCAGAAGAGCGCGACTGGTACAATGCCCGCTATGACGGCACCACCGGGCTGCTGAGCCGCTTCGGCCTCGAGGAGCACATCGCCCAGGCGATCCCCAGAAAGCGCGGCGAACTGCCGGTTGCCGTCAGCCAGATCAACGTCGACGGCCTGCAGGATATCGTCGGCCTCTATGGCCGCGAGGCCGCCAATGAACTGCTGGTGGCGCTGGCCGAGCGCTTCGAGACGATCACCGATGGGCAGGCAGTGCTCGCCCGTACCGGCCCGACCGAGCTGTCGCTCGCTCGCCTCGGCGAGGACGCTGGCGAGAAGATCCGCGGTTTCGCCGACCGCATCCTGGCCGGCGCCGGCGAACCGGTCCCGGTCGGCAACCTCAAGCTGAAGATCGGCCTGAGCATCGGCGTCGTCGATGCGCCAACGCGCCGTGACAACGTTGGCAATCTGATCCGCATGGCCGAGACCGCCGTAGCGCGGGCCCGCGAGACCGGCGGCAACCACACCGTGGCCTACGACCCGGCCATCGAGGATGAGCGTCGCCGCCGCATCGAGCTGCAGGCCGATATCCGGCGCGGGCTGGAGGCCGGCGAGTTCGACCTCGAATACCAGCCGATCATCGATTTCCGCACCCAGGCGATCCTCGGGGTCGAGGCGCTGATGCGCTGGAACCGCCGCGCCGCCGGCCCGATGGGGCCCGGCGAGTTCATCCCCGCAGCCGAAGCCTCCGGCCTCATCGACGATCTCGGCATGTTCGCGCTGCGCCGCGCCATCGAGGAGATCGGCCCGCTCGGCGAGCTGAAGATTTCGGTCAACGTCTCGCCGGCCCAGCTCCGCAACCCGACGCTGCCACAGACCGTCTTTGCGACGCTCGACGAATGGGGCGTCGCCGCCAGCCGGCTGCAGCTCGAAGTGACCGAGTCCTTTCTCGTCTCCCACCCCGATCGCGCCATCCGGCTGATCGAACAGCTGCGCCAGTCCGGCATCATCATCGCGCTCGACGACTTCGGCACCGGTTATTCCTCGATCGGCTATCTGAAGCAGTTCCGCTTCGACCGGGTGAAGCTCGATCGCTCGCTGGTCGCCGAGATCGACAGCGACCCGGTGCAGGCGGCATTGGTCGAATCCACCATGATCTACGCTTTCGCCATGGGCCTCGCCGTCACCGCCGAAGGCGTCGAGCGGCGCGAGGAGGCAGCGCTGCTGTCACGCCTCGGCTGTCGCGAATTCCAGGGCTACCTGTTCGCCCGTCCGCTGCGCCTGGCGCAACTCGAACGCCTGCTGCAGGGCGAGCAGGCGTTGCGTCAGGCGAGTTAGCCAATCAGCTGACCCCTGCCGCTGGTGAATCCACAGCCACCGGCCGCAGATCGGGAAGAGCCTAAGCCGCCTTCCGGCATTCGGCACACCGGCCGCGCAGCTCGATCGTCGTCCGCTCGAGCGCGAAGCCGGTCTCCCCGGCCCAGGCGGCGAGCCGCGCCGTTACCTCAGGGTCGGCGAATTCGTCCACCCGCCCGCAGCCCGAGCAGATGGCGAACGCCGCCGTGCCGCTGGCGCGCCCGTGGCAGTTGGCATCGGCGCAGCAGACGAAAGCGTTGAGCGATTCCAGCCGGTGCGCCAGCCCGTGCTCGATCAGCTTCTCCAGCGCCCTATAGACCTGCAGTGGCGCGCGCAACCCATCGTCCCGCAGCTTGTCGAGAATGTCATAGGCCGAGAGCGGCGCCTCGGCATTGTTGAGCGTCGTCAGCACCAGCTCCTGGTTGCGCGTCAGGTCGCGCGGCCGCTCATGGTGGTGGGCTTCGTGGCTATGGGCCATGGCTCAGGCCTCCCGTCTGGCGCGCCACAAATGGACCGGCAGCGCGATGGAAATGAGGAACAGCGCAAGCGCCGCAACGACGATCGACGGGCCGCTCGGCGTATCGAAGCGGAGCGAGCCGAACAGCCCGCCCGCCACTGCCAGCGCCCCGACGCCGGCCGAGATCAGCGCCATCTGCTCGGGCGTGGCGCTCAGCCGCCGTGCGGTTGCCGCCGGAATGATCAGCAGCGCCGTGATCAGCAGCACACCGACGATCTTCATGGCGATGGCGATCACCGAAGCGAGCAGCAGCATGAAGACGATCCGCGTCACCTCGGGCCGCATGCCCTCGGCTTCCGCCACCTCGGCATTGACCGTCGCCGCCAGCAGCGGCCGCCACATCGCGGCGAGCACCGCGAGGATCACCAGCCCGCCGAGGTAAATCACCACGATATCGGTGACCGACACCGCGAGGATGTCACCGAACAGAAAGCCCATCAGGTCGACCCGGATGCCGCTGAGGAACGCCACCACGAGGCCGATGGCCAGCGCCGAATGGCTGAGGATGCCAAGCAGCGCATCGGTCGACAGCGTCTGCCGCCGTTGCAGCAGCAGCAGCGCCCCGGCGACGGCCGCGGCAATGATGAACACCCCGAGCGTCATGTTCACCTGCAGCACCAGGCTGAGCGCCACCCCGAGCAGCGCCGAATGCGCCATGGTGTCGCCGAAATAGGCCATGCGTCGCCATACGATGAAGCAGCCCAGCGGCCCGGTCACCAGCGCCAGCCCGATCCCGGCGATCACCGCTCGGGTGAAGAAATCCTCAAGCATGGCGGTGCCCTTCATGGTCGTGTTCGTGCACATGCTCGTGTGCGTCGACGATCCGCCCGTCCGCTTCCTCGACCCGCCCATCGGGCAGGTGGGTGTGGTCGTGGTGGTGCTGGTACACCGCCAGCGCATTGGCGGCTCGCGCGCCGAACAGGCTCAGATATTCCGGGCTCCGCGCCACCGATTCCGGCGTGCCGCGGCAGCAGACATGGCCGTTGAGGCAGATCACAGTATCGGTCGCCGCCATCACCACGTGCAGGTCATGGCTGATCAGCAGGATGCCGCAGCCGGTCTCGTCACGGATCTTGCCGATCAGGTCGTAGAGCGCCACTTCGCCGGAGAAATCGACGCCCTGCACCGGCTCGTCCAGTACCAAGAGGTCCGGCTTGCGGATCATCGCCCGCGCCAGCAGCGCCCGCTGGAACTCGCCGCCAGAAAGGTGCTGCACCTCGGCATTGGCGAGGTGCGCCACGCCGGTCGCCGCCAGCGCCGCATCGATCTCGGCTCTGGGATAGCTGCCGGTCAGCGACATCAGCCGCCGCACCGTCAGCGGCATGGTCCAGTCGATCGAGAGCTTTTGCGGCACATAGCCGATCCGCAGCCCGGATTTGCGCGCAACCGTCCCGGCATCAGGCTTCAGCACCCCGGTCACCAGCTTCGCCGTGGTCGATTTGCCCGAGCCGTTCGGTCCGATCAGCGTGACGATCTCGCCCTTGCGGATCGTCACGTCGACAGCCTCGACCAGCCAGCGGCCATCACGCCGCACGCCGGCGCCGGCCACATCCACCAGCACCTCGTGCCCTCGATGTGCATCCATGAAATTCACGATTCCGTCTCTTGCTGACGTTCTACCATTACGTTATAGCGTAACACATCGATAGCGTAATGTCATAACATATCGCCTACTCGAGCTGTGTTTCAAACAGGGGTCTTCCGATGCAGAAACCGTTCTTCCTGGCGCTTGCTGCGGCGCTCAGCTGGCCCACCCTGGCGCTTGCCGAGGTGCCCAGCGTTGTCGCCACCATCAAGCCGCTGCATGCGCTGGTCGCCGCGGTGATGGGAGATCTCGGCACGCCGGCACTCATCGTCAAGGGCGCCGCCTCGCCGCACAGCTACAGCCTCAAGCCCTCCGACGCGCAGGCGCTGCAATCGGCCAACCTGGTGTTCTGGACTGGTCACGGGCTCGAACTCTTCCTCGAGGATTCGATCGATACCCTGGCGCCCAAGGCCACCATCGTCGAGCTGAGCAAGGCTCCCGGCATCGAGCTGCTGCCGCCGCGCGAAACCGGCACCTTCGAGCATCACGATCACGGTGAAGCGGAGCACGGTGAGGAGGCGCAAGAGCACGAGCACGGCGAGGAGCAGGACCTGCACTTCTTCCTCGATCCCGGTAACGCCAAGGTGATGGTCGTGGCCATCGCCGACAGCCTCGTCGCTGCCGATCCCGAGCATGCCGAGATTTACCGCGCCAATGCCTCAAGGGAGACCGCCGACCTCGACGCCCTGATCGCCGAGACTGAGGCCAGCCTCGCCCCGATCAAGGATCGCCCCTTCGTCGTCTTCCACGACGCCTACCAGTATTTCGAGAAGCGCTTCGGGCTGAACGTCGCCGGCTCGGTCACCCTCAGCCCCGAAATCGCTCCCGGCGCCGACCGCATCAACGAGATCCGCGCGAAGCTGAAGACTCTCGATGCCGCCTGCGTCTTCGCCGAGCCGGTGTTCGACCCGCGCATCGTTACCGTGCTCACCGAGGGCACCACGGCGAAACAAGGCGTGCTCGACCCCGAGGGCGCCAACCTCGATGAAGGCCCGGGCCTCTATCGCCAGCTGATCGAGAACCTCGCCACCAGCCTCAAGGCCTGCCTCGCGCAGTAACCTCGGGGGGGCCGCCGCGCCACCCGGCGGCCCCTATCCCCTCGCTTTTTCGCCGACCGCCCGCGCGCCATCCGGCGCGCGAACCCTTCCGCTCGACCTCGATTTCACCTTGGGAGACTGCCGATGCCGCGCCTGCTGCACCACCTGATCCTGCCTGCCATGGCCCTGTCCTTCTGCGCCACCCCCGCTTGGGCCGAAGAAGAAGCCACCTTCTGGCGGCTGTTCGTCGCCGACCACGCCAAGCCGCTCGTCACCGCCATTGACCTCGGCACCGACCAGATCGCCGGCAGCTTCGAGCTCGGCAGCCCGGCAAGCCTCTACACCACGCGGCGCAAGGCCGCCGTCTATGCGGTGCAGGGCGAGGCCGACCGTGTCTCCGCCATCGCTTCCGGCATCGCGCTGGGCGACCATGGCGATCATGCCGACCTCGAGGTCAGTGCGCCCAGACTGCTCGATGCCGCCGTCGCCGGCGACAAGCCGGTGCACTTTGTCGAGCACCATGGCGACATCGCGCTGTTCTTCGATGGCGAAGGTGTCGCCCGGTTGATCTCCGAGACGGACTGGCTTGCCGGCAATGCGGCGACCCGTGACCTGAAGGTTGCCGCCCCGCACCATGGCGTTGCCGCGCCGCTCGGCGAATACACGCTGATCTCGCGCCCCAGCCCCGAAGACGCCAAAGCGCTTCCCGTCGGCATCGATGTCTATGGCGCCGACGGCGCCACCATCGGCGATCTCCATGCCTGCCCGGACCTGCACGGTGAAGCCAGCTCCGGCGACACCCTCGCCATCGCCTGCGCCGCCGGCCTCTTGCTGGTGAAGGCGGCCAAGGACGGCCCAGAGCTGCAGCTGCTGCCCTATTCGGCCAGCCTGCCGGAGGGTAAAGCCACCACGCTGCTCGGCGGTGTCGCCATGCAGTATTGGCTCGGCAACTATGGCGCCGATCGCGTTGCCATCATCGATCCTTCCGCAACCGAGCCCTTCCGCCTGGTTGATCTGCCCAGCCGCCGCGTCCACTTCGCCATCGACCCCGAGCGCGTGAAATATGCCTATGTCTTCACCGAGGATGGCGCATTGCACCGGCTCGATGTCGTCTCCGGCGCCATCGACAAGACGCTGCAGCTGACCGAACCCTACTCGATGGATGGCGAGTGGAGCCTGCCGCGGCCGCGGCTTGCTGTCGCCGGCGACCACATCGCCGTCACCGATCCGCTGGCCGGCACCATCCACCTCGTCGATGCCGAGAGCTTTGCACTTGCCCGTGACATCGCGGTGGCCGGCGCCCCCTACAACATCGTCGCCGTCGGCGGCTCCGGCCACACGCACGAGTGATGCATTGCGCCCCACCGTGAGGCGGGGCCTCCTCCTACCGAGCGAGACGTCATGAAACGCCTACCCGTCACCGTGCTCTCCGGCTTTCTGGGCGCCGGCAAGACCACGCTGCTCAACCACATCCTCAACAACCGCGAGGGGCGCCGCGTCGCCGTCATCGTCAACGACATGAGCGAGGTGAATATCGACGCCACGCTGGTGCGCGAGGGCGGCGCCGAGCTGTCGCGGGCCGACGAGCAACTGGTTGAGATGTCGAACGGCTGCATCTGCTGCACCCTGCGCGGCGACCTGTTGCGCGAAGTCCGTGCCCTGGCCGAAGCCGGCCGCTTCGACTACCTGCTCATCGAATCGACCGGCATCTCCGAACCCTTGCCGGTCGCCGCCACCTTCGAGTTCCGCGATGCCCTGGGTGAAAGCCTCAGCGACATTACCGACCTCGACACCATGGTCACCGTGGTCGATGCCGCCAACCTCGGCGCCCAGTTCGGCTCCACCGATCCGCTTTCCGCTCACGGCGAGACCCTCGGTCCCGACGATGAGCGCAGCCTCGTCCACCTGCTGGTCGACCAGATCGAGTTCGCCGACGTCATCGTATTGAACAAGGTCGCGACCGCCACGCCGGAGGGGCTCGCCGCGGCGCGCCGCATCATCCGTTCGCTGAACGTCGGCGCGCGCGTCATCGAGACCGATTTCAGCCGCGTCGCCATCGACCAGATCCTCGGCACCGGCCGCTTCAACTTCGATCGCGCCGAGCAGCATCCGCTGTGGTTCAAGGAACTGAACGGCTTTGCCGACCATGTTCCGGAAACCCTCGAATACGGCATCCGCTCCTTCGTCTACCGGGCGCGCCGGCCATTCAACCCGCTGTTGTTCAACGGCTTCGTCGCCCGGGCTCACCCTGGCGTCATCCGCGCCAAGGGGTTCTTCTGGCTCGCTACCCGGCCGCAATATGTCGGTGAACTGAGCCAGGCCGGCCAGCTGGTTTCGACCAGTCGACGCGGTCTGTGGTGGGCCGCCGTGCCGCAGCAACGCTGGCCCGACGATCCGCAGTGGGAAACCGCGATGTCGGCCTATCTCGACCCCATCTGGGGCGACCGCCGGCAGGAGCTGGTCTTCATCGGCACCGATCCGATGGACGAGGCGGCTTTGCGCCGGGCGCTTGACGACTGCCTGATCCCGGCACGCGCCTTCACCCCATCGGCCTGGGAGCGCCTCCCCGATCCATTCCCGGCCTGGTCGCCGGCCTGATGCAAATCCCGGCCCGGCGGAACATCTCGCCGCCGCCGCCATTCCTCGTTCGGAACAGGACAACAAACATGTACGACGTCATCATCATCGGCGGCGGCTTTGCCGGCCTTGCTGCCGCAACCCAACTCGGCCGTGCCCGTCGCAAGGTGCTGGTGCTCGATACCGGCAAGCCGCGCAATCGCTTCGCCGAACACTCGCATGGCTTCCTGAGCCGCGATGGCGCCGTGCCGGGCGAGCTGCTCGCCGAGGCTCGCCGTCAGCTCGAAATCTACGGCACCGTCGAGCTCCGCAACGCCGAGGCCATTGCGGCGTCGGGTGCGCTCGACGGCTTCAGCATCGAACTCGCCTCACACCAGCAGCTCGCCGCCCGCCGGCTGATCATCGCCCACGGCGTCACCGACGATACCAGCGGCATTCCCGGTATGGCCGAATGCTGGGGCAAGACGGTGCTGCATTGCCCCTATTGCCACGGCTTCGAGGTCGCCGATCGTCGCCTCGGCCTGATGCTGCGCGACGGCGATATCCTCGACCGCGCTCGCTTCTTTCAGGAGTGGACCAGCGACCTGACGCTGTTTGCCAATGGCGGCCCGGTCGATCCGATCGTCCGCGCGGCGCTCGCCGATATGCGGGTGAAGCTGGTCGAGGCGGCGCTGGTGCGCTTCGATCACCGGGATGGCGTGCTGCAATCGGTGGTGACCACCGCCGGATCGACGCCGCTCGACGCCATCTTCGTCCATGCGCCGATCCAGCTCGCCAGCAACCTCGGCCTCCAGCTCGGCTGCGAAACCAAGGCCGGAATGGCCGGCGATTTCTTCCTCGTCGATCACCTGCAGCAGACCAGCATTCCCGGCGTCTATGCCGCGGGCGATGCGGCGCGGCCGATGCACAATATCAGCTTCGCGGTCGCCGACGGGGCAGGGGCGGGCGTCTTCGCCCACCAGTCGCTGGTGGCTACTTCAGCGGCCCGCGGAAAATGAAGAAGGCCCCGGCGAAAATCAGCAGGAAGCCGACGGCGTGGTTCCAGGTGAGCTTCTCGCCCAGAACGAATACCGCGAAGCCGGCGAACACCGTGAGGCTGATCACCTCCTGGATGGTCTTCAGCTCCGCCGCTGTGTAGGCGCCGTAGCCGATCCGGTTGGCGGGCACCGCCAGCCAGTATTCCACCAGCGCGATGCCCCAGCTGACCATCACCGCCACCCACATCGCCATGTGCGGGAATTTCAGGTGCCCGTACCAGGCGACGGTCATGAATACATTGGAGCCGATCAAGAGGAGGATCGGCATCACCGTCTGGAAGGTGAAAGGCATTGGGGGCACCAGGGTCGAATCAGTTGGCTCGCCCCATTGATCGCCGGGCCCCGTGGCGGCCGCAAGGCCGCTCAGTTCGGCCGGACCAGTGGCGTATCGTCGGCGCGAAAGGCGAACAACTGCTCCTGCCCACGCTGGCCGAGCGGCACGAACAGCGGTAGCACCAGATCGCGCACCCGCCGCGCCAGCCAACCCTGTGCCTTCTTGGGCGTGCCGCCCCGCCGGCCGAGCTGCACCGCCGCCTCCACCCGGTCGCGCCGCAATGCCTCGAAACGCCGAAAGGCGTTTTCAGGCGTCGCCTCCGCCTCGAGACAGGCCGCGAGCACCAGCGCGTCCTCGAGCGCCATCGATGCGCCCTGGCCAGAATGCGGGGTCACCGCATGCGCCGCATCGCCGATCAGGATCACCCGCCCCTTCGACCAGTAGGGCAGGCTCGGCACGTCGTAATCGGGATAGATCCGGCTCACCTGCGGCGCGGCAGCCGCGATGATCCGCCGGTTGACCGCGGGGTCGCTGCGATGCAGCGCCTCGAAATACCCGGTCGCCGCCTGGCGGTCGATCAACCGCGCCTGCTGCTCGTCGGCAGGAAAGCTGTTGAACCAGTAGACCGGCCCGCCCGGGTCCTTGATGTAGCCGAAGAACGCCCGTCGCCCGAAGGTCATCAGCATCCGCCCATCGGTCGGCGCCACATCCGGCACATCGACGATGCCACCGCTCCCCAGCAGGCCGTTATAGGCAGGTGACGGCAGCCCGGGCATGGTGAGGCTGCGCACATTGGAGCGGAGGCCATCGGCCCCCACCAACACGTCGAAACTGTGCGTCACGCCGTCACCGGTCGTCGCCGCCACCTCGGTCTCGAGGTTGGCGACCGCGCTTACCGGCGTCTCGAACTGGATCGGCACTCCGGCTGCACGCGCCGCGGCCAACAGGATTTCGCCCAGCGCGCCGCGCCGGATCGTCACTGAAGGGGCGCCGAACTGTGCCGCATGGCGGGCATAGTCGACGGTACCGAGCGCCCTGCCGTGTTCGTTGTGGAGGACAATGGCGCGCGTTTCGACCCCGTGCCGCAGCGCCTCCGCCGCAAGGCCAAAGCCGCGCAGCGCGTTCATGCCGTTGGGCGCCAGCGTCAGGAAAATCCCCTCGTCGATCACCTGCTTTTCGCTGCGCTTCTCGAACACAACGGGCGCAAACCCGCGCCTGACCAGTGCCAGGGCCAAACCGAGCCCGGCGGAGCCGGCGCCAACGATGCCGATGCGTGCTTTCATTCTTGCCTCACCTGCGCGACGCCGCATATCATGCTTCCGTCGTATTATTAGATGAGCATATAGTTAGATGATCGAAGTAGATTCGTCAAGCGACGCGAAGGCGGAGCTGGTCCAGCGGCTCGGCACGCTGATCGTGCGCTGGCAGGAAGCGACGCAGCGTTATGACGAGGAGGTGGGAGCGATGTTCAAGCTCGGCCCTGCCGAGCGCCTGTGCCTCAGCTTCCTCACCAGCGGTCCGCAGACTGCCAGTGCCATCGCCCGCGCCACCCGTCTCACCCCGGCTGCTGTTACCTCGCTGATTGACCGGCTCGAGGCGCGCAACTTCGTCCGCCGCCAACCCGATCCGCATGATCGGCGCAAGGTGCTGGTGGAACTCGCCGAGGCCACCACCGCCGTCATCGAGAAGGCCTACGCCCCGATGGCGATCGCTGGCGCCGAAGCGCTGGGCAAGCGCAGCCTCGACGAGCTGCGCCTCCTCACCGAGGTGATCGAGGAGGTCCTCGCGATCCAGAACCAGATGACCGAACGGCTGCAGTCGGGCCGGTGACCGTGCCCAGCTTCCGCCGCAAGGCCTGCCCAGACTCACCTGGCTCAGCTAGATTCGGCGGGTCAACGGAGGTCGACAATGCGTGCGCTGGTCCTGTTTCCCCTGTTGCTGTTGGCGGCGCCCGCCCTGGCTGCCGACCTCGTCTGCGAGGGCCCGTTCGCCGGTGACAGTTCCGAGGCGCGGCTGATCGAAGCCTTCGGCAAGGACAATGTGGTGACTGGTGATGTCCCGGGCCCCGAGGGCTCTACCGTGCTCGCCACCACCATCTTCCCAAACGATCCCGCCAAGACCATCGAGTTCGGCTGGTGGGACGAGGAAAAGCACGAGCGCATCGCTTACTTCACCGTGCCGCCGGGTGACACCGCGCCGGGTGGCCTCAAGCAGGGCCTGACCGTCAAGGAAGTTGAAGCCCTGCATGGCGGGCCGTTCCAGCTCTACGGCTTCTTCTGGGATTATGGTGGCGCCGCCAGCTTCGAGGGCGGCAAGCTCGCCCCGCCCGAGGGTGGCTGCTCGGTCAGCGTCCGCTTCGCCGTCGGCGACTATCCGGCCGACCTCAATGTCGATGCCATCTCCGGCGACATGCAGATCTCGTCGAGCGAGCCGCTGCTCGAAAAGGTCGATGCGCGTGTCGATACCGTCACCGTCGGCTACCCCGATTCCGCTGCCGCGGAAGATTGACCGCGCCCCCTCCTGCGGCGTAACGATAACCCCACGTTGGTTCCTCAACCCCGTTCGGGCGAGGGGATCAAAAGGGAACACGGTGCGGCGTACCCATCAGGGACCAAATCCGTGGCTGCCCCCGCAACTGTAAGCGGCGAGTGCCTCCGACTATGCCACTGCCATCCTTTGGGATGTTGGGAAGGCCGGAGACCACGGTGACCCGCGAGTCAGGAGACCTGCCAGCGTCCGGGAGTGTTTCAGGAAAAGTTGTCAGACTTTTCCGGTTCGAAACGCGACCCCCGGAAAGAGCTCGGGCGATACGCCCACTTTCATCCGCACGGAGGGTGCAGGCTTATGAATACTCAGGTCCAGACGGCGTCGGTCGCCCGTCTTTCTGTCTCGCAGCGGCTCATCGCAGGTGTGCTGGCATTGTTTATCGGCTTCGTCCTCGTCGGCGGCGTCGGTTTTGCCAGTGACATGGCCATCCACAATGGCGCGCACGATACGCGCCATGCGCTTGGCTTCCCCTGCCATTGAGCTGACTCAGCTCTAAGCACACGAGACATCGATGAAACTCTTCCAGCGAATCTTTTTCGCTGCGGTCCTTGCCGGACTCGCAGCCGGCTTGGCCATGAGCGCCGTGCAGCAATGGCGCGTCGCGCCGCTGATCCTCGCCGCCGAAGTCTACGAGAACGCCGCCCCCGAGGCGCCGGCCGTCGCCGAGCACAGCCACGAGGCCGGCACGCCCGCGCATGAGCATGCCGAAGCCGCGCCGGCCCACGAGCATGACGAAGACGCCTGGGCGCCGCAGGATGGCGCCGAGCGCATCGCCTACACCGTGCTGGCCAACCTCCTCGGCTGCATCGGCTTCGCCTTCGTGCTCGCTGCCGTCTCCGTGCTTTCCGGCATCGAGATCACCGCCCGCAATGGCGTGATCTGGGGGCTCAGTGGCTTCATCGCGTTGCAGCTCGCCCCGGCCCTTGGCCTGCCGCCGGAACTCCCCGGCATGCCCGCTGCAGATCTCGTCGCCCGCCAGGTCTGGTGGGTCGGCACTGCGCTCGCCACCGGCGCCGGCATCCTCGCCATCGCCAAGCTCCACAACTGGACCGGCATCGTCATTGCCGCCGTGCTGATCCTCGCGCCGCACGTCATCGGCGCACCGCAACTGGTCGGTGAACACGCCACCGCCGTCCCCGCCAATCTCGCGACCAGCTTCGCCGCGGCGACCCTCGCCACCGGCGCGCTGTTCTGGCTGATCGTCGGCCCGCTGTTCGGCTGGCTCAACGAGCGCCTCGCCAGATCTTCCGCCTTCGCCCTGAAAGGTGCCCACGCATGAGCAAGATCCCCGTTACCGTCATCACCGGCTTCCTCGGCGCCGGCAAGACCACCCTGGTCCGGCACCTCCTCGCCCATGCCAGGGGCAAACGCATCGCGCTGATCATCAACGAGTTTGGCGAGCTCGGCGTCGACAAGGAAATCCTCGCCGGCTGCGGTGATGAAACCTGCCGCGAAGAGGACATGATCGAGCTGAGCAATGGCTGCATCTGCTGCACCGTCGCCGACGAGTTCATCCCCACCATGCAGGCGCTGCTCGAGCGTGAGGATCGCCCCGACCACATCGTCATCGAGACCTCCGGCCTGGCGCTGCCGCAGCCGCTGATCCGCGCCTTCAACTGGCCCGAGATCAAGTCCGAGGTGACCATCGACGGCGTCGTCACCGTCGCCGACGCGGCGGCGCTCAGCGAAGGCCGCTTCGCCAATGACGAACAGGCGGTCGACGCGCTCCGTTCCGCCGACGCCATGCTCGACCACGAGACGCCGCTCGGCGAGCTGTTCGAGGATCAGCTGATCGCTGCCGACATGGTGATCCTCAACAAGGTCGACCTCGTCACCGACGCCCAGCTCGACACCATCGAAGCCCACCTCAAGGCCGAGATGCGTCCGGGCACCGGCGTGGTCCGCGCCCGCAACGGCCATGTCGATGTCGCGGCGCTGCTCGGCATGGGGCTCTCGACCGAAGACAACCTCGCCGGACGCGAGAGCCATCACGAGCTCGAGCACGGTGGCGAAGGCCACGAGCACGATGATTTCGATTCCTTCTCCGTCACCCTCGACGGCGTCACCAGCAAGGATCATCTGCTCCAAACCATCGAGGCGACCATCCGCGCCCATGACGTGCTCCGTCTCAAGGGTTTTGCCGCACTCCCCGGCGCCCCGGCCCGTCTCGCCATCCAGGCGGTTGGACCGCGCGTCTCCGCCTATTTCGACCGGCCGTGGAAGCCGGGCGAGGCGCGTCGGACCGCTCTGGTGGTGATCGGGGAATCGCCGCTCGACCATGCGGCGATCACCCGGAGCCTCGAGGGTGCCATCGCGGCTGCGGCCTAACTGGCGGCGACGACCTGTGACGCGGGCCGGATCGCTTCGGCCCGCCACGCCAGCCCGAACAGCGGGCGCAGCGGTGGCACGCGCTTGATCGCCTCGGTCAGCACCACGCAACCGACAACCGTTGCGACGGTGATGATGCCGGCCTCCAGTCCCACCGGCAGCAGCAGGCCGCCGACCCAGAACCCTACGGCCACGATGAGGGTCTGATGCAGGATGTAGTACGGGAACACCGCCTCGGTGAGGAAGCGCAGCACGGGACCGCTGCGGTTGAGGTAGCGCTGCGCCAGCCCCAGCATCGCAACGATCGCCGCCCACATGAACACCGTGCGCGCCAGCGTCATCAGCGTCGTGAGGCCCTCGTCGGCGCGCACCGTGCCCCAGTTGAGCCGGGCCACGGCCAGCACCAGCAGCAGCCCGAGAGAGAGGGTGATCGCCGAGCCGAGGTGCCGTTGCACCGCCCCCCAGAATGCCGGGCTTTTCGCCGCGAACCAGCCGATCAGCACGATGCTGAACAGCTCCGCATGGTTGGCCCAGTCATTGTAGAAGGCATGCGTCGAGGGGAAATGCGGCGCCAGCAGCCACTCGTAACAGAGGAACGGCAGCACCGGCGCCAGCAGCAGGCGCCAGCCCAGCGCGCCGCGCCCCAGCCAGCCGAACAGCGCCTCCGCCACCCCATCGAGCGCTCTGAGCAGCGGCAGCAGCGCCACCACGACCAGCGTGTAGGCAAGGATGTAGACCACGTACCACAGGTGGTTCCAGGTCGGCGTCAGGATCGAGAACTCCATGTCGAAGTCGAGATACTGGCCGTAGAACGCCCAGAAATCCGCGCCGGTCTCGCCCTTCCTGTAGAGCTCGAAATAGGCTTGTGGCGCGCACACCACCAGCATGCCGAAGACGATCGGCACGAACAGCCGCATGAAGCGCCGCGGCACGAACTGGCGCAGCCGGCTCCTGTCGATGGCGAAGCGCAGCGCTATGCCCGAGATGAGGAACAGCAGCGGCAGCCGCCACGGGTTGATCAGCGCCATCACCGGCTCCAGCCACGGCCCGGCATGCGGGCTTTTCACGTGCCAGCCCCACGTCACGTAGAACATGCCGATGTGGTAGAAGATCAGAAAACCGAAGGCGATGACGCGCAGCCAGTCGAGATCGTAGCGGCGCTCCGAACCGATGGCGGGAAGGGTCTCTGCTGACATGATGGCTCCAACCTCTGAGCGATTTGCGAGGTGTTCAGAGCTAGGGCAGGCCGCCGCCTTGTCCTATCGCGCTGGTGCGAGAGGCAGGCCGGTGGGACGAGCGGCGACGTGCGCCGGCGACCGTGGGGCCAGCGGCGGCCAATGGGTGACCAATGGCGGCTGATCTCACCGGCGAGGCCGCACTGGAGCGCCGTGTCGCCCGCCGCGTTTTCCTCATCATGACGCTGTTCCTGATCGCCATCGGCGTGCTCAACGCCCTCGGCATTCTCACCGAAGCGCAACGCGAGAGCCGAGTGCTCGACCCCCGCGTGCCGTTCATCCTCGAATTGACCAGCGTCCTCGCCATGGTGGCGCTGGCGCCACTGGTCATCCTGTTCGAGCGCCGTGTGCCGTTCACCGCGGAGACCTGGCGCTCGGCCCTGTTCTGGCACGCGCTCGGTAGCATCGTGTTTTCCCTGCTGCACATCGTGCTGTTCATCGCACTGCGTACCGTCGCCTTCGCCTCGATCCTCGGCATGAGCTACAGCTTCTTCACCGACCTGCCGACTGACCTGCTCTACGAGTACCGCAAGGACATCTTCCCTTACTCCGTGCTGATCCTGATGCTCGGGCTACAGCGCAGCCTCGAGGAGCATCGCCGCGAAGCCGAAGCGGCGCGGGCCGACGCCCGGCAGACCGGCAAGCTCACCCTCAAGGCCGGTGGCCGCACCATCTTCCTCGATGCCGCCTCGCTCGATTGGGCCAGCGCCGCCGGCAACTATGTCGAGATCCGCGCCAATGGCGCCACCCACCTCGCCCGCATCAGCCTGGCGGCGCTCGAGCAGCTGTTGAGCGATGCCGGCGTCGACGTCGCCCGGGTGCACCGCTCGCACCTCGTCAACCGCGCGAAGGTCCGCGAGATCGCGCCGGTCCGCGACGGCGATTTCACCATCCGCATGGCCGACGGCTCCGAACTCCGCGGCTCGCGCCGCTATCGCCAGGAGCTTGCATAATGGCCCGCAACATCTGGCTGTTCGTCGTCTCGCTGTTTATCGGCCCCGCCATCGGCGCCCTGGTGTTCTTCGCCTTCGCCGCCATCACCGACGGCATCATCGTGCATGCCGCCGGCCAGTCGGCGTCGAACTTCCTCGGCGAGAACTGGCCGATCATCCTCATCGCGGCCTATACCCTCGGCGCCATACCCGCTGCCATTTCCTCGGTCATCATCATGCTCGTCAGCCGCTTCCTGCCGCAGCTCTGGCAGCGCCTCGTCGCCGGCCCGGTGATCGGCGCCCTGGTCAGCGCCGCCGTCATCGGCCTCTTCCTGTTTTCCGACGACGTCAGCTCGGTCGATGATGTCATCATCATCAGCGGTGTGGCGCTCACCGGCGCCGTATCGGCGTTCTGCTGCGTCGGCCTGATCGAGCTTTGGCACCCGCTGCCGAAGCGCTCGGCTCCGGTGACCTGATGCACCTGCTCTCCGCCCAGGCCGGTGCCCTGCAACAGGAGGGCGAGGCCATCGACCTCGCCCAGTCCCCGGCGCCGATCATCTTCGCCTCCGCCGCCGACAGCGAACTGGCCATGCTCGCCGGCGCCGCCGATCGCGCCGGCATTTCCGAGCTGCGCCTCGCCAACCTCTTGCGGTTGAGCCACAACCTCTCGGTCGACCTGTGGCTCGAGCAGACCGTGCAGCACGCCAGCCTGGTCGTCGTCCGCCTGCTCGGCGGCCCGGCTTACTGGCAGTATGGCGTCGACGAGCTGACCGCCCTGGCGCTGAGCGGCAAGATCCAGCTCGCCCTCCTCCCCGGCGACGCCAACCCCGACCCGATCCTGCAACAGCGCTCCACCATCCATCCTGACGACTGGGCCAGGCTCCACAGCCTGTTCACCGCCGGCGGCCCGGACAATGCCGATACGCTGCTCAAGGCCTTCGCTGAGCTCGTGCAGTCGTCCTCCTCCCTCTCGCGGGGAGGCAAGGGTGGGGGGAGCCCCGCGCTCGAGCCGAGCAGTTCGGCGCCAAAACCCTTCCACCGCTTCGGCCTCTGGCACCCCAACCACGGCATGCTCGACGCGCTGCCGGCCTCGCCCAACCCGAACGTGCCCATCCTGTTCTACCGCGCTGCCCTCGAAGGCGCCGGCACCGGAACGCTCGAAGCCCTGATCGCCGAACTCGAAACCCGATCCGTCAATCCCGTCCCCATCGTCGTCTCGACGCTGAAGGAAGGCGCCTGTATCCGTTTCGTCCAGGCGGCCTTCGCCGCGTATCCGCCGAGCGTTATCCTCAACCTCACCGGCTTTGCCCTCGGCCTCGACGGCCTCGACGCCAAGCAGAACCCCTTCGCCGGCACCGACGCCCCAGTGATCCAGCTGCTGCAGGGTGGCCGCCCCGAGGCGCAGTGGGCCGCCGATATCCAGGGCCTCACGGCGAAGGATCTCGCCATGCAGGTGGTGCTGCCCGAGCTCGACGGCCGCATCGGCATGCTGCTGGTCGGCCATAAGCACGACGCCATCTGGCACGAGCGCACCCAATGCCCGCTCTCCGCCTACGCCCCCGACGCCGATGGCATCCGCCGCGCCGTCACGCTGGCCAAGAACTGGACGACGCTGCGGGCCACGCCGCGCGCCGATCGGCGGGTTGCGGTGGTCCTCGCCAACTACCCCATCCGCGACGGCCGCCTGGCCAACGGGGTGGGCTATGACGCGCCGCAGTCGACGGTGGAGATTTTGAAGGTTCTTGAGGGAGCGGGGTATCGCTTCGGCCCCTCACCCGGCGCTGCGCGCCACCCTCTCCCTCAAGGGGAGAGGGGCGATGTGGCACGATCCAGCCCCGGCCTTCCCTCTCCCCTTGAGGGAGAGGGTGCCTCGCGTAGCGAGGCGGGTGAGGGGCAGTTTCCGCACGACGGCAACGACCTGATTGCCTTGCTCCAAGCCGGCCCCACCAACGCCCATCCGGAGCGCGGCACCGGCATCCCGTTTCCCGTGAATCGCTACCGTGAGCTGTTCGCCACGCTCCCGGCCAAGATCCAGTCGGAAGTCACCGCCCGCTGGGGCGACCCTGCTGCCGATCCGTTCGTGCGTGGCGACGGCGCTAAATGCGCCTTCCATCTCCCGGCGATCCGCCTCGGCAACGTCGCCATCCTGGTCCAGCCGGCCCGCGGCTATCATCTCGACGAGACCGCCAGCTATCACGATCCGGACCTCGTGCCGCCACACGGCTATCTTGCTGCCTATCTCTGGCTGCGGCACGAGTTTGCGGCCCATGCCGTGATCCACAACGGCAAGCACGGCAATCTCGAGTGGCTTCCCGGCAAGGCCACCGCGCTCGACGCCGCGTCCTATCCCGCCGCGCTCTGGGCCGAGCTGCCGCAGCTCTACCCGTTCATCGTCAACGATCCGGGCGAGGGCACCCAGGCTAAGCGCCGCACCGGCGCGGTGATCATCGATCATCTGGTGCCGCCGCTGACCCGCGCCGAAACCTACGGCCCGCTCAAGGACCTCGAAGCGCTGCTCGACGAGTATTATGCCGCCTCCGGCATGGACCGCCGCCGCCTCGCCGGGCTCAGGAAACGCATCTTCGATTTCACCCGCGACGCGCGCCTAGACCGCGATATCGGTCTCGTCCCGGATGAGTTCGAAACGCTGAAGCGCATCGACACCTTCCTCTGCGACCTGAAGGAAGCCCAGATCCGCGATGGCCTCCACATCTTCGGCCAATCCCCCACCGGCCGCCTCGAGCGCGACCTGATCGTCGCGCTCGCCCGAGTGCCGCGTGGAGAGACGGCGGGCGAAGCATCGCTCATCCGCGCCCTCGCCGACGACCTGAAACTCGGCTTCGACCCGCTGACCGCCGATCTAGGCGCGCCATGGACCGGGCCGGTGCCCGCTGCTCCCCCCCTCCCAACCTCCCCCGCAAGGGGGGAGGTGCTGTCCGGTGCAGTCGGCACGATCCTGCCACAAACACCGGCCGGCACCCTCCCCCTTGCGGGGAGGGTTGGGGAGGGGGGCGCCCCTCGCACCGTCGGCGATATCGTCGAGTATCTCGAAGCGTTAGCTGTCGAACTCGTCAGCGGTCGCGCTCCCGATCCAGACTGGCACGCAACTGCGGCCGTACTCGAAACGATAGAACACGTTATCCGCCCCCGCCTCGCCGCTTCCGGCCCGAACGAGATCGCTTCCCTCCTCCTCGGCCTCGACGGCCGGTTCGTCCCGCCCGGTCCCTCCGGCGCGCCGTCGCGTGGCCGCCTCGACGTGCTGCCCACCGGACGGAACTTCTACTCCGTCGATATCCGGGCGGTGCCCACCCCCACCGCCTGGGAGCTCGGCCGGAAGTCGGCGGAAAACCTGCTGGTCCGCCACTTCCAGGATCACGGCACGCCGCTACGCTCGCTCGCGCTTTCCGTCTGGGGCACCGCCAATATGCGCACCGGCGGTGACGACGTCGCCCAGGCCCTCGCCTTCATCGGCGCCAAACCGGTTTGGGACCCGTCTTCGCTCCGCCTCTCCGGCTACGAGATCATGCCGCTGGCGAAGCTCGGGCGGCCGCGTGTCGACGTGACCCTCCGCATCTCGGGCTTCTTCCGCGACGCTTTCCCCGCCCAGATCGCGCTGTTCGACAAGGCCGTCCGCGCCATCGGGGCCCTCGACGAGCCCGAGGACCAGAACCCGATTGCCGCCCGCATGCGCACCGACGCGCTGGAATTGATGAGATCCGGCGCTGACGATCGCACCGCAGCCCTCAGCGCCGGCCACCGCGTCTTCGGCTCGAAACCCGGCGCCTATGGTGCGGGCCTGCAGGGCCTGATGGATTCGGGCAACTGGGAGAGCAAGGCCAACCTCGCCGAGGCCTTTCTCAACTGGGGCCAATACGCCTATGGCGCCAATGCCGATGGCACGCCCGAGCGCGATCGTTTCGCTGCACGCCTCTCCAACATCGAGGCGGTGGTCCACAACCAGGACAATCGCGAGCACGACCTGCTCGACAGCGATGATTACTACCAGTTCGAGGGTGGCCTCGCCGTCACCGCCGAGAGCCTGACCGGCCGGGCTCCCGCCGCTTATCACAACGATCACTCGCGCCCCGAGCGGCCGATCGCCCGCACGCTGGCCGAGGAGATTTCGCGGGTCGTGCGCTCCCGCGTCGTCAATCCGAAATGGATCGATGGGGTGAAGCGCCATGGCTATAAGGGCGCCTTCGAGATCATCGCCACCGTCGACTATATGTTCGCCTTCGCTGCGACGACCGGCGCGGTGCAGACTCACCATTTCGATCTCGCCTTCGAGGCCTTCGTCGAAGACGATGCGACGCGTGGGTTCATCGAGGCCAACAACCGCTTCGGCTATGACGAGCTGATCGAAAAGTTCAACGAAGCCCGCCGGCGCGGCTTCTGGACCCCACGTTCCAATTCCGCTTTCGCCTATCTCGAGGACACTTGATGACCGACAAAGCCCCCAAGAAGACCGACCTGATGAGCGAAGCCGAGCGCGACGCCTATCACGCCGAAAAGATGCGGAAGAAGAAGGAGGCGCGGAACAAGATCCTCGCCACCAAGACCGAGGAGCGCGGCCTGCTCATCGTCCATACCGGCAAGGGCAAGGGCAAGTCGACCGCCGCCTTCGGCATGGTGTTCCGCGCCATCGGCCACGGCTTCAAGGTCGGTGTGGTGCAGTTCGTCAAGGGCGCCTGGAGCACCGGTGAGCGCGATGTGCTCGACAGGTTTCCCGACCAGGTGACCATCAAGGCGATGGGCGAGGGCTTTACCTGGGACACCCAGGATCGCCAGCGCGATCTCGCCGCCGCTCGCGGCGCCTGGGAAATGGCCAAGGAACTGATCGCCGACGAGCGCTACAAGCTCATCCTGCTCGACGAGCTCAACATCGTGCTGCGCTACGACTACCTGCCGCTCGACGAAGTGCTCGAGGTGCTGCGCAACAAGCCGCGTGACACCCACGTCATCGTCACCGGCCGCAATGCCAAGGACGAGATCATCGAATTGGCTGACCTCGTCACCGAAATGACCGAGATCAAGCACCCGTTCCGCTCTGGGGTGAAGGCGCAGGCGGGGATCGAGTTTTAGCGGGCGCGCCGCACGCACCGGCCCCATCTCCCCTCGGCGGGGGAGAAAGCGAAAACTTGGGCTTAGCGCAGCTAAGTCCTTAGTTTTCGCCAGAGAGGGGGTCGCGAGGAGGCACTGTGGCTCCGCATCCCCTCTCTTGCGATTTCTAAGGGCCTAGCGAGGGCTAAGCCCTTAGAAATCGCTTTCTCTCCCGCAAGGGGAGAGATGATTGAGAGGCCGGTGGATGCCCTCTCACTCCAGCCACCGCGTATCGAATTTCGGGTTGGCGTGGATGTGGATGCTCTTCATCGGGCCGAGCGTCCTGAACTTGTGCGGGATGTTTGCCGGCACCACCAGGATCTGGCCCGGCCCGGCCTCGAGCTCCTCGTCGCCCACCGTGAACACCGCCCGGCCCGCCTCGATGATGAAGGTCTCGGGGTAGGGATGGGTGTGGAGTCGCGGGCCGGCTCCCGCGTCGACGCTGTCGTGGAGAATCACCGTGACATTGGCCTCGCCGCCTTCCCATTCGCCCGACTGGCGGGTGGGTGCCTGGCCCAGTCCTCGCGTTGGTAGACCCGCGCCATCAGCACCCTCCTTTGAGGCTCCGCACCAACTGCTCCACCACCGGCTCCAGCTTGCCGAGGTCCACCGCCGAGTATTCCAGCTGGAAAGCCGCATAGGCGCCATCGCAAAGCGCGATCATCCGCTGGTAGAGGATGCGCTTGCCCTGCGCCCCCGAAAAGCTCGCCCAGCTCGGCGTCACCGCTTCATAGCTGATATTCCAGCCGTCAGCCTCGGCGAAGCCCTTGGCCGAGGCGACGGCGTCTTCGAAGCTGTCCTCGGTGATATTGCCGCCCCATACCAGGAGCTTGCTGGCGCCGCCGCGAAAGGCGCGGCCGTCGCCATTGTCGGCCTCCTTGCCCCACTCGAAGCCCGGCGGCACGTCGATGGTGTAGCCGAAGCGGGCATTGTCATATTGGCCCCAATCGGTGGCAAGCACCGGGGCGGCCACCGGGGCGGCAAGGGCGATGAGCATCAGGCAAATCAAAAGGCGCATGGCGGCGAGGATCGCTCGCCATGCGCCGGCCTGCAACCTCAAACCCGGCGGCGCTTTCAGGAAAGCTTGCAGACCTTTCCGCTTCGAAAGCGCGACAGAGTCAAGGACCGAGGGGCTCAGGCGCCCTTCATCATCACCGCGGCGGCGAGCACGATGAACGCGACGATCAGAATCCAGAACGCGTAGGCACTGACGAACGGTATCGAGACGAGGGCGCCGAGCAACGCGATGACTGCGATGACGACGGCGACGATGAACATGGTCTGGCTAGGCGCATTGAGAGTCATGAAAGATCTCCTGGGTCATGCACACCGGGAGACCTTAGGCGCGCCGCTGAATCGCGGCCATGCCACGCCCGGGGCTTTGCACAGCTTGTGCGGGTCCCGACCGCGTCGCCCTTAACCCAGCTAAGTACTCGCCGGCAAAAGTCGATTTTCATTGTCGGGCTAACAATTCGGCGACAATATCCCCCTAGGGTGCGTGCCGCCTTGGGGGCCCTAGCAGTGTCTACACCCAGATTGGAGCGGTCCATCCGCGCCATAACCCTGTTTACCATTGGCTGCCTGCTGGCGGCCTTGTTTGCGTTGCCGTCGCCGCCGGCCTACGCGCAATCCTCCGCCATCGCCCGCATTCAGGCGACCGGCAAGCTCACCGTCGCGGTGTTTTTCGAGGATGTGGTGCCGTTCTTCTATGTCGGCCCGGAGGGCAAGCTGGTCGGCGTCGACCCCGCCATCGCCGAGGACATTGCCGAAAAGCTCGGCGTGACGCTGGAGTACAACCGCGCCGCCACCACCTTCGATGGACTGATCGACGAAGTGGTCGAAGGTCGCGCCGACATGGCGATCAGCCTGTTGAGCGATACGCTCGAGCGCGCCGCGCGCGCCAGCTTCTCTCAGAGCTATGTCAGCGTCCGCCAGTTCCTGTTGATCAATCGCCTGCAGCTCGGCCGTCTCGTCGCCGCCGATCCCGAGCGCGCCAATGACATCCCGGCGCTGCTCAACAATCCGCAGTCGCGCATCGGCGTCATCGATGGCACCTCCTATGTCGGTTTCGTCGCCGAGGATTTTCCGGAAGCGCAGAATGTTGCCTTCAACACCTGGGCCGAAATGCTTGCCGCGGTGAAATCCGGCGACCTGGTGGCGCTGATGTATGACGAGATCGAGATCGGCAACTGGCGGCTCGCCGATTCCGCCGGCGCCGTCGAGCTGCGGCCCTACCACCTTGCCGGCCATCCCGACACCATCGCCATCGCCATGCCGCCCGGCAATACCGACCTCAAGGCCTGGGTCGATCTCTACCTCACCAAGGCCAAGGGCAATGGCTTTCTCGATGGCGTGCTCAACACCTATCTCTACTCCAAGGACAGGGCGCTGATCGATGGCTGAGGTCTTGAAGGGCCGCCTCGGGCGGCTGCTCCTCCACCCCCTCGCAATCTTCAGCGGGCTCATTGCCGGCGGTGTGCTGGGCTGGCTGGATAAGGGCCAGATGCCGGTCATCGGCACGCTCGGCGATATCTACATTCGCCTCCTACAGATGTGCGTCATCCCGCTGCTGTTCACCGCGGTCGCCACCAGTCTCAGCCGGCTGTTCCTCGATGGCGCCGCCAATCGCTACTTCACCCGCCTGGTGCTGCTGATCATCGGTGGCCTTGCCGTCGCCGGGGCGCTCGGTGTCGCGCTGGGCTATTGGGGCCAGCCCGGCGGCGAGCTGCAGCTCGCGGCGCGCGAGGTCATCGGCAAGGTGATCTTCACCGCCGAAGCGGCCGGCACCGGCGTCGACCCGGCGCACAGCCAGGGCGTGTTCGCCGACCTGGTGGTCGGCATGTTCCCCGAGAACATTTTCGGTGCGCTGACCACCGGCAACAAGATCGCCATCCTGATGTTCGCCGTGCTGTTCGGCGTGGCGCTCGGCTCCATCGCGCGGGAGAAATCCGAGCGCGCCACGGCGCTGCTCGAGGCGTTCTACGACACTTTCATCAAGATCATCGAATGGCTGATGTACGTGCTGCCGTTCGGCCTGTTCTGCCTTGCCTACAGCCAGGTTTCAGCCGTCGGGCTCGACGTGCTGTTCGCCATGACCAAGCTGGTGATCTTCATCTATGCCGGCGCCATCGTGCTAATCGCGCTCTACTCGGTGCTGATCTGGTGGCGTGTCGGCGGCAGCTATCTCGCGACGCTCGGCGCGATGCGCGAAACGGTGGTCGTCGCCTTCGGCACCTCCAGCAGCTACGCCTCGATCCCCTCGGCGCTGCGCGGCCTCAAGGAGGGGCTGCGGCTCGATCGGCGGGTCGTCGATCTGGCGCTGCCGCTCGGCATCACCCTCAATCCACCCGGCTCGACCTTCCACTTCGCCCTCGCGACGCTGTTTCTCGCCAACCTCTACGGGCTGGCGCTCGACCCAGGGCAGATGGTGTTCGTGCTGTTCGGCGCCATGCTGGCCGGCGTCGCCGCCACCGGGGCGCCCGGTGTCGCAGCTTTATCGATGATCTCGATCATCCTCGTGCCGCTCGGCCTGCCGGTCGAGGTGGCGATCATCCTCCTCGTTGCCATCGACCCGATCGTCGACCCGATTCTCACCGTGGTGAACGTCCAGGGCAATGCCGCGACGACCGCGCTGCTGGCGGGGAAGCCGGAGCGAGGGGCGGATTTGCCAACTACACCTACAGCGCCGGTGCGGCCTTTGTAGCTACGAACGATCTTACCTACCCACCGGCGTCATCCCCGCGAAGGCGGGGACCCGGTGGGATGTTTCACCGTCCACCGATGCGGCGAGACCGCACTAGGTTCCCGCCTGCGCGGGAATGACATCGTATGTGTGGCCCGAAGAGCTAACCCCTCACACCACCACGATGCCCGAGTGCTTGGCCTTGTTCTCGGGCTCGACATGGATGGTGATCTGCGCCCGCTCCACTGCCTCGCGGAGCTTCAATTCGATGCCGTCGCAGATCGCATGCGCTGCCTCAACGCTCATCGTGCCCGGCACCACCAGGTGAAAGTCGATGAAGGTCATGGCGCCGGCCTGCCGGGTGCGGATGTCATGCGCTTCGAGCGCCCCATCGGCATTGGCCGAGATGATTTCGCGGATCTGGTTGAGCAGCTTTGGCTCCACCGCCACGTCCATCAGGCCAATGACACTCTGCTTGATCAGCTCCCAGCCCGACCACAGGATCGCCAAGCCGACCAGCGCCGCAAGGATCGCATCGAGCTGCACGAAGCCGGTCGCCGCCGCCAGCAGCACGCCGATCAGGACGCCCAGCGTCGAGACCACATCGGTCCACAGGTGCCTGCCATCGGCGATCAGCGCCGGCGATTGCTCCTCGCGGCCACGGCGCGACAGCCACCAGGCCCAGCCGGCATTAATGCCGGTCGCCAGCACGCTGACGCTGAGGCCCAGCGGATCGAGCTTGAACTCGCGCGGGTTGATGAAGCCGTAATAGGCCTCGCGGAAGATCAGCAGCGCCGCCACCGCGATGAAGATGCCGATCACCACGGCCGAAAAATACTCGGCCTTGTAATAGCCATAGGGCAGGCTGGCATCGGCCGGGCGCGCTGCGAGCCGCACCGCGATCAGCGCCACGATCGCCGTCACCACGTTGACCACGCTTTCCAGCGCATCCGAGAACAGCGCGATCGAGCCGGTCGCCCAGGCGGCATAGCCCTTCAGCGCCAGCACCAGGATGCCGACCACGAGGCTGCCATAGGCGACGCGCACCGCCAGATTTGAAGAACCGCTTGCCATCAGCGGCCAATAGCCGAGCCCTTTCGCGCTGGCAAGTCACTGAATTTGCATGTGATTTTGAGAAGCGTTCGCATCTGGGCCGGAATCGTTTGACCCGCTATGGGCCCCTCACTACAACCCATTGATAGCGCAGCGTTCCTTGATGGACTGAGACTCACGCCCGGTGCGGTCGACCCAATTCGGGGACCAAGTCCGGGGCTGCTGGTTGGTCGAAAAGCGAACTCTGCCTTTGTGCAAAACAGAGGCGAGCATGAATAAATCCCTGATCCTGCCGGCGGAAACCGCCGTGATGCTGTGCGGCCATGGCAGCCGCAACCAGCTCGCCGTCGGCGAGTTCGCGGTGCTGGCCGAACGGCTAAGGCAGCGCCTGCCGGGCGTTCCCGTGGAGTACGGCTATCTCGAGTTCGCCAATCCGGTGATCCATCAGGGGCTGGATAAGTTGCGGGCAGGCGGTGCCAGGCGCGTCCTTGCCGTCCCCGGCATGTTGTTCGCCGCCGGCCACGCCAAGAACGACATTCCCTCGGTGCTCAACACCTATGCCGCCGGCAAGGATGTCGAGATCACCTATGGCCGCGAGCTCGGCGTCGATCTGAAGATGCTGCGCGCTGCCGGCGATCGCATCCAGGAGGCGATCGATGCCTCGCCCAACGAGGTGCCGCGGCACGAGACGCTGCTGGTGGTGGTCGGCCGCGGCGCTTCCGACCCCGATGCCAATTCCAACGTCGCCAAGGTCATGCGCCTCCTCTGGGAGGGCATGGGTTTTGGCTGGGGCGAGGTGGCCTATTCCGGCGTTACCTTCCCGCTCGTCGCTCCGGCGCTCGACCATGCGGTGAAGCTCGGCTATCGCCGCATCATCGTCTTTCCGTACTTCCTGTTCACCGGCGTGCTGGTCAAACGCATCTACGATGCCGCCGACGAGGCTGCGGCGAAGTACCCGCATATCGAGTTCCTCAACGCGCCCTACCTCAACGACCACCCGCTGGTGGTCGAGACCTTCATCGATCGCATCCAGGAAATGCTGGTCGGCCAGAACCTGATGAACTGCGCCATGTGCAAATACCGCGAGCAGGTGCTGGGCTTCGAGGCCGAGGTCGGTTTGAAGCAGGAGAGCCACCACCACCATGTCGAGGGCATTGGCGGCGGGCTGGAGAACTGCCCCTGCAAGGGTGATTGCGATTCATCGTGCCGCGACGAGGCCTTCTGCCTGAAGCATGGCCTGCCCTGGACGCCGCTCCACGCGCACGATCACGGCCATGACCACGGGCGTGACCACGGTCACGATCATGGCCACCCGCACACGCATCCACATAGCCACGCCCCGGTGCGCCACGCCCTCGTCGCCAACCCAGCCTTTCCGGTCATCCGTCTCGGCGGCAGCCACGATCACGGCTACCCCGAGGATCACGGCCATCACCACGGCGACGGTGCGCACCACCACCACGATGCCGATCACCACCATCACCCCTATCCGCACGCCGATCATCCGCTCGGGCCGGTGACGCTGCCCAAGGTTCCCGGCCGCCTTGCCCGTGAAGATGGCGAGAGCTGATGCCGTTGTTCGATCGCTACATCGCGGTGGATTGGTCGGCGGCGAATACGCCGAAGCGCGGCAAGGATTCGATCTGGATCGGCGAACTCGGCCCTGAAGGCCGGGTGCCGAGCCAGAACCCACCGACCCGCCACGCCGCGATGGCAGAGATCGCCGCCCGCCTGCTTGCCGCCCGCGGGCGCGGCGAACGCACCATGCTCGGCTTCGATTTCGTCTTCGGCTACCCCCGCGGCGGCGCTACGGCGATCTCAGCTGCCACCGGCCTCTCGGACACCTCCCCCCTTGTGGGCGACTTCGAGCCGGGCCGCAGGCAAAATCGCTCCAGTGGAGCGATTTTAGGGGAGAAGGCCATGAGAGCTACGCTCGAATGGCAAGGGAGGGGGGGGCCACAGCCACCATGGCTGCAGCTCTGGTCAGCCTTGGCCGGCACCGTCGTCGACAGCGCGGACAACAGCTCCAATCGCTTTCAGCTCGCCGAAGCGATCAACCTTCGGCTCGCCGACGGCCCGCATTTCTGGGGGCACCCGCACCAGCATAGCTACGCCGCTTTGCACCCCAAACGCCCGCCCAGCGCCTACGCAGCCATCCCCGAGCGCCGGATGGCGGAGCATTACGTCCGCAGCGCCCAGCCGGTATGGAAGCTGACCGGCGTCGGCTCGGTCGGTAGCCAGGCCATGCTCGGCATCGCCCGCCTCGCGGCCCTCCGCACCGACCCGCGCTTTGCCGCCGACATCGCCGTCTGGCCCTTCGAAACCAGCTTCGCCGACGACCTCAGCAGGCCGATCATCATCACCGAGATCTACCCCTCGCTGTTCCCGGTCAGCGCGGCCGATGGCTTGCCGCGCGACCGCGCCCAGGTCGAGGTCACCACCACACGCTTCGCCGAGCTCGACCGCGCCGGTCTCCTCCAAACCTTCCTCAACCCGCCCACCGAGCTGACCGCCGACCAGCGCGCCATCCTTATCGCCGAGGAAGGCTGGATCGCCGGCGCCGGCCACCAGGCGCTGCTCGCTCAGTTGCGGAGCGCCGCATGAGCTACCTCCGCGATCCCGCTGCCATCTATGCGCAGAGCTTCGCCACCATCGAGGCTGAAGCCGATCTCTCGTCGCTTGCGCCCGAACTTCACCCCGCCGCCATCCGCATGATCCATGCCTGCGGCATGGTCGATCTCGCAGCCGACATCGTCGGCGATCCCGCTGTTGCGGCGGCTTCTCAGGATGCGCTGCGCGCAGGCGCCCCCGTCCTCTGCGATTGCGAGATGGTCCGCTCCGGCATCATCCGCCGCCATCTGCCTGAATCCACCGAGCTCGTCCTCACCCTCAACGATCCCGCCGTGCCGGCACTGGCTGCCTCGCTCGGCACCACCCGCTCGGCCGCCGCCGTCGAGCTCTGGCGCCCCCGCCTCGCCGGCGCCGTCGTGCTGATCGGCAATGCCCCGACCGCGCTGTTCCACCTCATCGAACTGATCGCGGCCGGCGGCCCGCGCCCCGCCGCCATCATCGCCGCGCCGGTTGGTTTCGTGGGGGCGGCTGAAAGCAAGGCCTTGCTCGCGTCCAACGCGCTTTCTATGCCATTCCTCACGGTGCGCGGTCGCCGCGGTGGCTCGGCCGTCGCCAGCGCCGCCTTCAACGCCATTTCGAAAGACCTCGCATGACCGCCTGGCTGCACATCATCGGGGTAGGGGAGCGGGGGCCGAACGAGCTGCCGGCATCCTACAAGCTGCTGCTCAACTATGCCGATACCGTCGTCGGCCCGGCCCGCTTCCTCGCCGATCTCCAGCCGGTGACCCGCCCCAACGCCAGCGCCGACCTGTTCAACCCCGAATTCGTCACCAAGCGCAGCTTCGAGGCCGTGGCCCGGGCACTGGCCGGCGAGGAGCCCGATCATTCGCCTGCTGCAACCTATGCCGATGGCCGCACGCTGATCGAATGGGAGCCGCCGCTCGAGAGCATGATCGAACAGGTGATGGCGCTGCGCGAGACCCCCACCGTCATCCTCGCCTCGGGCGATCCGATGTGGTTCGGCATCGGCGCCACGCTGACCCGTTACCTGCTGCCCTCCGAGTTCGTCATCCACCCCCACCCCTCGGCCTTCCAGCTCGCCGCGTCGCGGCTGCACTGGCCGCTGCAGTCGGTCGCCACCCTGTCGCTGCATGGCCGGGCGGTGGAATCGATGCACCCGCATCTCCTCCCCGGCAACCGCATCCTGGCGCTCACCGCCGATCACACCACCGTCGACCTCGCCATCGAGCTGCTGGTCGATCGCGGCTATGGCCGCAGCCTCGTCACCACGCTCGAGAATCTCGGCAGCCCCGACGAGAAGATCACCGCCGACGAGGCAGAGAGCTTCAACAGCCGTGATATCGACGATTTCTACGTCCTCGCCATCGACTGCGTGCCCGATTTCACCGCTCCGCTGCTGCCCCCGGTTCCCGGCCTGCCCGACGAGGTCTTCGTCACCGATGGCCAGCTGACCAAGCGCGAGGTGCGGGCCGCCACCCTCGCCAAGCTCGCCCCGTTCCCCGGCGCGCTGCTCTGGGATGTCGGCGCCGGCTCGGGCTCCATCGCCATCGAGTGGATGCGCGCGGCCCGCGACGCCAAGGCCATCGCCTTCGAGCGCCAGGGCGAGCGCCTGCAGATGATCGCTCTCAATGCCGCCGCGCTCGGTGTGCCAAACCTTGAAATCGTCAGCGGTGAGGCGCCGGGGACCTTCGGCCGCACAGCCCCGCCCGATGCCATCTTCATGGGCGGCGATGTCGGCAATGACGACCTGTTCGATGCCTGCTGGAGCGCCCTGAAACCCGGCGGCAGGCTGGTCGCCAACGCCGTTACCCTCGATGCCGAGCACGCCCTCTATTCGCGCCATCTGCAGCTCGGCGGCGAGCTGACCCGCATTGAGATTTCCTCGCTCGACCGCGTCGGCGGTCATCGCGCCTTCAAGCCGCGCATGGCGGTAACGCAATGGCTGGTCACCAAGGCAATGCACGGCCTCGTGGTGACGCCATGAAAACCGAACCCACCACCGGTACGCTGCACCTCGTGGGCGTCGGCCCGGGGGATCCCGAACTGCTGACCTTGAAGGCGGCTCGGATTATCAGTTCCGCCCAAGTGGTCGCCTTCCCCCAGACCGAGAGCGGGACGACGATGGCGTTAGACATTGCTCGCGGTCATGTCGCCCCGTCCGCGGTGCTTGAGCCGATCAGCATCCCGATGACCATTCGCATGCCGAACGGCGAGTTCACCTCGAAAGAGGAGCACTATCTGGCTGCAGCAGCCATCATCGAGGGGCACCTTCTTGCGGGCCGCGACGTTGTCTACCTCTGTGAAGGTGATCCGCTATTTTACGGAACCTCTATCTACGTCGGCACCGGGCTTTGGGACCGCTTCCCCGTCAAAGTCGTACCGGGCATAACCTCGATGAATGCGGCCGCCGCCGCGATCCCCTTTCCGCTGGTTGCCCGCTTCGAGTCACTCACGGTGTTGACTGGGCCCAGTCCTGACGAAATCTTGCTGCCCAGCATCGACGACGCCGGGTCGGTGGTCATTCTCAAAGTCGGTCGTCACTACGATCGGCTGCGGGCGCTGCTGGAAAAGACTGGTCGAGCCGAATGGGCATGGCTTGTCGAGAATGTCGGCGGGGAGCGGCAACGCATTGTTCGCGTTCGCGACGCGGAGCCGGGCCCCAAACCCTACTTCTCACTGCTGCTCTGCTACTCAGGAGCGGAGTTCTGGCTCGAATGACTCCCGCCATCATCATCTTCGCCGATACCGGCCTCGATACCGCCAACCGCATTGCCGAGGCGACCGGTGGTGAGATCTACAGCTGCGGGCAGGGCGGCGCCGACGCGCTGAAACTGTTGCCGCGGCTGTTCTCCGAAGGCCGCCCGATCATTGGGGTCTGTGCTGCCGGCATCCTGATCCGGCTGCTCGCCTCGAGCCTCGAGAACAAGCAGAAGGAACCGCCAGTGCTTGCCGTCTCGCTCGGCGGCGCCAGCATCGTGCCACTGCTTGGCGGCCATCGCGGCGCCAACCGGCTGGCGCGCGAACTCGCCGACGAACTGGGCGGCCATCCGGCCATCACCACGGCGTCGGACAGCAAGTTCCTCCACAGCCTCGATGAGCCGCCTCCGGGCTGGGTGCTCGGCACCCCGCACGACGCCAAGCCCGCCATGATGGCGCTGCTGCTCGGTGCCAAGCTGCAGATCGAGGGTGAAGCGCCATTTCTCGCCGAAGCCGGCTACCCGGTCTCTTCGATGGGTGCGGTCAAGGTGTTGGTCTCCGAGCAGAAGCTGCGCATCGAGCGCGGCGTCGTCTATCACCCCAAGACGCTGGTCGCCGGTGTCGGCTGCGAGCGGGGCGCCGACGCCGAGGAGGTCATCGGCCTCATCGATTTCGCCCTGCGCCAGCAGAACCTGGCGCCCGAAAGCCTGGCCGCCATCGCCTCGATCGACATCAAGGCCGACGAGCCGGCGCTGCTCGAAGCCGCGCGGCACTTCAAGGTGCCACTGCGGCTGTTCTCGGCTGCTGAACTCCTCCAGGAGCGCTACCGCCTCAAGTCGCCGTCCGACTATGTCGAGGAGACCGTCGGCACCCCCAGCGTCGCCGAGGCGGCGGCGCTGAAGGCCGGCCCGCTGGTGGTCGAGAAGCTGAAATCCGACCGCGCCACCTGTGCCATCGGCAAGGCGCTGCACCCGATCGATCCCGAAGGCTTCGGCCGTCGACCGGGCGTGCTGCACCTCGTCGGCATCGGGCCGGGCGAAGCCGTCTCGCGTACCGCTGCGGCGGTGAACGCGCTCGAACAGAGCACCGATTGGGTCGGCTACGAGCTCTACATCGATCTTGTCGCCGATCTCCGCCGCGGCCAGGTCGAGCATCGTTACGGCCTCGGCGAGGAAGAGAGCCGGGTCCGCCACGCCCTCGAGCTCGCGGCCGAGGGCAAGGTGGTTTCGCTGGTCTGTTCCGGCGACGCGCAGATCTACGCCATGGCGGCGCTCGCCTATGAGCTGCTCGACGCCACCGGCCCGCGCGCCGTCTCCGAGGTCGCCCGCCGCGTCAACCTCGAAACCCACCCTGGCGTCTCCGCCTTCCAGGCCGCGTCCGCCGCGGCCGGCGCGCTGATCGGCCACGATTTCTGCTGCATCTCGCTCTCCGACCTGCTCACCCCACGCCAGGACATTCTGAAGCGGCTCGACGGCGCCGCCCGCGCCGATTTCGTCACCGCGCTCTACAACCCGCGCTCGCAGCGCCGCACCGACCTGATCGAGGAGACCAAGCGCATCTTCCTCGAGCACCGCCCGCCCTCGACCCCGGTGATCATCGGCTCCAATCTCGGTCGCCCCACCGAAAAGGTTCGCGTCGTCGCGCTGGCCGATCTCGATCCGACCGAGATCGACATGCTGACCATCGTGATGATCGGCTCCAGTAGCTCGCGCACCTTCCAGCGCGGCTCCGGCACCGTCGCCTACACCCCACGCGGCTACGCAGCCAAGGGGGCTGGCGATGGGCAGTAAGCAAGGCCCCCTCACCCGGATCGCTTTGCGATCCGACCTCTCCCCTCAGGGAGAGTTGAGCTGGGGCGCGATCCAACGTCCTCCTCACCTCTCCCTTTGGGGGAGAGGTCGCCGCGAAGCGGCGGGTGAGGGGGCCTTCTTCAGCCTTGGTAACAAATGACCGTCTACTTCATCGGCGCCGGCCCCGGCGCGCCCGATCTCATCACGCTGCGCGGCCAGCGCCTCATCGAGCGCTGCGAGGTCTGCCTCTATGCCGGCTCGCTGGTCCCCGCCGAGATCGTCGCCGCCGCCCCTGAAGGTGCACTGGTCCGCGACACGGCGCCGATGCATCTCGACGAGATCATTGACGAGATCATCAAAGCCAATGACGCCGGCAAGGATGTGTCGCGCGTCCATTCCGGCGATCCTTCGATTTACGGCGCTGTCGCCGAGCAGATGCGCCGCCTCGATGCACTCGACATCCCGTATGAGGTGGTGCCTGGTGTTCCCGCCTTCGCCGGCGCTGCCGCCCGTATCGCGGCCGAGCTGACGTTGCCGGAGATATCGCAGACCATCATCCTCACCCGTACTTCGGGCAAGGCTTCGGCCATGCCTGAGTCGGAGAGCCTCGAGATCCTGGGCTTGTCGAAGGCAACGCTCTGCATCCACCTGTCGATCCGCAATCTCGGCTATGTCGAGACCGCGCTGACCCCGAATTACGGGGCCGACTGCCCGGTGGTGATCATCTACCGCGCCACCTGGCCGGACGAGGAAGTGATCTTCACCACGCTCTCCGAGATGAAGGCGCGCGTCCGCGAGGAGAAGATCACCCGCACCGCGCTCATCCTCGTCGGCCGCGTCCTCGGCGAAACCCGCTTCCGCGAGTCCAAGCTCTACGACGAGAGTTTTGCCCATGTGCTGCGCAACGCCGGCAAGAAGAAGCTGAGGGCAGGGGGATGATGGCCGCGAGGGCCCGCGCCAGCCTCTCAGATATTCGACCCCAGCTTCAGCGCCGCGATCGCTTGCCCGACCGTCGGCACCTCGTGCGCCGGCGGCAAAGCCGGCCGGGCGATCATGAACACCGGGAGCCGCAGCCGCAGCGCCGCCTGCAGCTTCGCCTCGGTCTGCGCCCCACCGGAATTCTTGCAGATCAGGTGGGTGATTCCCTGGTCCTGCATCATCTGGAACTCGCCATTGAAAAAGAATGGCGGCCGCGCCAACAGCGACGTGGCGTTGACCGGCAGTTCCTTTTCCGGCGGCTCGATCGAGCGCACCACGAAGCTGCAATCGGTGCGCTTCAGATAGACGTCGAGCTGGGTGTGCCCGACGGTCAGCAGCGCCCGCGCCCCCTTGGGCAGGCTGGCCGCCGCCTCCTCGGCATTGGCGACATGCTTCCAGAACGCATATTGCGGCTCGCTCCAGGCCGGCCGGGTCAGCCGTACCAGTCGCATCTCAGCCAGCTCCGCCGCCCGCACGGCGTTGCGCTTGATCTCTTCGGCATAGGGGTGCGTGGCGTCGACCAGCCGGTCGAAGCGCTCGGTGATGATGTAGTTGCCCATCCCGTCGCCGCCGCCAAACCCACCAATGCGCACCTCGCCCGCTGGCAACAGCGGATCGCTGGTCCGGCCCGCCAGCGACGTGGTCACCGCGTGGCCCATCTTGGTCAATTGCGCAGCAAGCTGCCGCGCCTCTTCGGTCCCGCCGAGGATCAGGATCTTCATCTATTTGTATTCCCCAAGTCCGGCGCCCAACTGGGCCGCAGCGCCGCCAGTACCCCCCGGTCCGGTTGCGATAACTCTATCTTAACCGCTAGTCCCAAGATTTTGCAGCATAATCTTCGCGTGCCAGGATGAATGGCCTGATCGTCGCCGCGCCCCGCTCCGGCTCGGGCAAGACTACACTCACCCTGGGCCTCCTCGCCGCACTGACGCGTCGCGGCTTGAGTGTCGCGCCGGCCAAGACCGGCCCCGACTATATCGACACCACCATCCTCGCCCGCGCCGCCGGCCGTCCGGCCATCAACCTCGACCCCTGGGCCATGTCGCCCAACCGCCTGCGAAGCCTCGCCTCACACCACGCCGCCGCTGCCGACCTGCTGCTCGTCGAAGGTGTCATGGGCCTGTTCGACGGCGCTGCCGACGGCCGTGGCTCGACCGCCGACCTCGCGGCTGCCCTCGGCCTGCCGGTAATCCTGGTGCTTGATGCCGAGCGTCAATCGCAGTCGATCGCCGCCCTCGCGCACGGCTTCGCCACCTGGCGCCCGCAAGTGAAAGTCACCGGCCTGATCGTCAACCGCGCCGCCTCCACCCGCCACGAAGCCATGCTCCGTGCCGCGCTGGCAGCTGTCGACATCCCGCTCCTCGGCGTCGTCCCCAGGCGCGACGCCCTTGCACTCCCCGACCGCCACCTGGGCCTCGTCCTCCCCGACGAGATCGCCGGCTTCGACAAGGTCGTCGCCACCGCCGCCGAAGCGGTGGAGGACTATGTCGACCTCAATCACCTCTTGGCACTGAGCTTGCCGCTCCACTCTGTTCACGGGGGAGGGGAGCCGCTTCCCCCTCTCGGCCAGCACATCGCCATCGCCCGCGACGACGCCTTCGCCTTCCTCTACGCGCATTGGCTCGATGACTGGCGCGATGCCGGGGCCAGCCTCAGCTTCTTCTCCCCGCTCGCCGACGAAGCGCCCGACACCACGGCCGATGCCGTCTTCCTCCCCGGCGGTTACCCCGAACTGCACGCCGCCCGCCTCGCCGCTGCAGAGACTTTCATGCGCGGCCTGCGGGCGAGCGCCGAGCGGTCGGCGCTGATCTATGGCGAATGCGGGGGCTTCATGGTGCTCGGCGCCGCCCTCACCGACAAGGCCGGTGCGGCTTATCCGATGTCCGGGCTCTTGCCGCACGAAACCCGCATCGACCGCCCCAAACGGGTCCTCGGCTATCGCCGCCTCGCCCACCAAAGCCCGCTGCCGTTCCCGCAACACCTCGCTGGTCACGAGTTCCACTATTCATCCGCCCGCAAGACCCGTGGCACGCCATTGTTCAGCGCCACCGACGCGCTCGGTGAGGCGCTGCTGCCGATGGGGCTGGTCGAGGGCCGCGTCATGGGGTCGTACGCCCACGTGATCGATGTGGCTCCAGAAGCAAGCGCCGGCGCGGGCTGACCCCCACCCCTGTCCCCTCCCCGCAAGGGGGAGGGAGACCCCAACACGGCGATCTCAGTCTGCGTCTCCCTCCCCCTTGCGGCAGGGCTATCGCATATGGGGGACTGACAGTAGTTGGGTGGCCTTCTCCCCTTGTGGGAGAAGGTGGCCGAAGGCCGGATGAGGGGTCCGCGCAACGAAGTGTAGCGCGGTCGGAGCGTAAGCGACGAGCGACTGAGTGCGTGGAGAGAACCCCTCATCCGCCCTTCGGGCACCTTCTCCCACAAGGGGAGAAGGCACTCACACAACGGCCGGTGGCTTTCCATATGCGATAGCCATGCCCCTTGCGGGGAGGGATCAAGGGGGGCGGCCAACCATCGACGGCTAGACGACAGGAGGCGTCAGCTCTTCTCAGGCTTCCGGATCATGTATGTGTCCATGATCCAGCCGTTCCGCGCCTGCGCCTCGCGGCGCTTCGAATCGATCTCGTCCATCACCTCGGACACCTTTCCGGCAACAAGAAGCTCGTCCGCCGTCCCGAGATAGGCGCCCCAGAAGATCTCGGCTTCGCTCTCGGCGAACCGCCGGAACACCTGGTGGTTGTCCAGCATCACCACGGCGCTGGTCAGTTCGTCCGCCTCGCCTTCGCCGACCCGACGGCCGGTGGTGATGGTCACCGCCTCGCCGACCCGGTTCAGCGTCACCTGGTGTTGGGCGGCCAGTGCCTGCGGCGCCGAAATCCCGGGGATCACCTCGATGGCGATTGGGCAGCCGGCCGCCTGCATATCCCTGAGGATGCGCAGCGTTCCGTCATAGAGCGCCGGGTCGCCCCAGACGAGGAACGCGCCGACGCCCGTCTCGGGCAGCTCGGCGAACATTTGCCGGTAGGCAAGCTCGAGCTTATCCCGCCACTCCTCGACGCTTTCGCGATAGTCGGGCGTCGCCGCCTTGCGGCGCGACGGGATGGCGAACTCCACCAGCCGGTAGCGCGGCTCGCTGACGAACTGCTCGAGCATCGCCAGCCGGATGGCGTTGAGCCCGGCCTTCTCCTCGCCCTTGTCGGGCATGAAGAACACCTCGGCGCGGTTCATCGCCTTGATCGCCTGAAGCGTGAGGTAATCCGGGTTGCCGGCCCCGATGCCGATGACGAGGATGGTGCGCATCCGTCCTCCCTATCGGATCGCTGCGTCACCCGCTAGAACCGCAGCATGGCGAAATCCCTGATGTTCATGGGCACCGGGTCCGATGTCGGCAAGTCGCTGCTGGTGGCAGGCCTTTGTCGCGCCTACACAAATCGCGGGCTGCGCGTCGCGCCGTTCAAGCCGCAGAACATGTCCAACAATGCCGCCGTCACCGCCGATGGCGGCGAGATCGGCCGGGCTCAGGCGTTGCAGGCAAGGGCAGCCCGACGCGCCCCCGTCACCGCCATGAACCCGGTGCTGCTGAAGCCCGAGGGTGAGACCGGCTCGCAGCTGGTGCTGCGTGGCCAGCGCATCGGCAGCTTCCCGGCCCGCGAGTACTGGAAGAAGCGCGGCGAGCTGCTCCCTCAGGTGCTCGCCGCCCATGGCGAGCTTGGCTCGGACACCGACCTGATCGTCGTCGAAGGCGCGGGCAGCGCCTCCGAGGTCAACCTCCGCGCCAACGACATCGCTAATTTCGGTTTCGCCCGTGCCGCCGATGTGCCGGTGATCCTTGCCGGCGATATCCAGCGCGGCGGCGTCATCGCCGCCCTGGTCGGCACTTTCGCGGTGATCGATCCCGCCGATGCCGCATTGATTGCCGCGACACTGGTGAACAAGTTCCAGGGCGATCCGGCCTTGTTCGAAGACGGCAGGCGCTTCGTCGCCGAACGTACCGGGGTGCCCTGCCTCGGCCCGGTTCCGTATTTCAGCGATGCACGAAAACTTCCGGCCGAAGACGCGCTGGCGCTCGAGGAGCAGCAGAGGCCGGGGCAGGGCGGCTATCGCATCGTCGTGCCGCGCCTGCCGCGCATTGCGAACTTCGACGATCTCGATCCGCTGCGGCTCGAGCCCGGCGTCAGCCTCGAAATCGTCCAGCCAGGGCGCCCGCTGCCCTATGGCGAGCTGATCATCCTCCCCGGCTCCAAGGCCACGCGCAACGATCTCGCGGCGTTGCGCGAGTACGGTTGGGACATCGATATCCTCGCCCACCATCGCGCCGGCGCCCGCGTGCTTGGTCTTTGCGGCGGCTTCCAGATGCTGGGCCATACGGTGTTCGATCCCCTGGGACTCGAGGGCGTGGTCGGCACCTCGGCCGGCCTTAACCTCCTCGACATCGACACCGTCCTCGGCCCCACCAAGGAGCTGCGGGTCGAGCAGGCGACTTCGGCCCTGACCGGCGACCCGCTGGTGGGCTACCACATGCATATGGGCGTCACCCGCGGCCGCGGCCTCGAGCGCCCCTTCGCCCGTATCGGCGATGCGACTGACGGCGCGGTGAGCGCCGATGGCACGGTGATGGGGACATATCTCCACGGCCTGTTCGCCGCCGACGCCTTCCGCCGCAACTTCCTGGGTTCGGCCGCCGCGACCTCGGCGCTGGCCTACGAGGCCACCATCGAGGCGACCCTCGACGCGCTCGCCGCTCACCTCGAGCGGCACCTCGACCTCGAAGCGCTGCTGGAGCTGGCGCGATGAGGGCCGTTTCGGTTGTCGAATCTCTCCCCGCGGTACGGGGGCGCAGTCGGCGTCCCTCCCCCGCAAGCGGGAGAGGGAACCTGACTGCCGGCTTTGGGAGAGGGCACCCCTGATGCAAGCCCTCCTCGCTCCCCTGGCGCTGCTGCTCGAGCGCCTCGTCGGTTACCCCAACGGTCTTGTCGCCCGCATCGGCCACCCGGTGATGTGGATCGGCAGGCTGATCTCGCTGCTCGACCTGCGGCTGAACCGCGACGTCAACCGCCGCGGCAAGGGCGTGCTGGCGCTTATTATCCTGCTCGCCGTTACCGGCCTCGTCACCGTGGCTATCGCCTGGCTCTGCCGTCTCATCCCCTATGGCTTTATCCTCGAAGCCATTCTCGCCTCCACCTTCCTGGCACAGAAGGCGCTGGGCGATGCCGTGCGCTTCGTCGCCGCCGCGCTGCGCCGTAGCCTGCCCGAGGGGCGCACCGCGGTGAGCCACATTGTCGGCCGCGATCCGCAAGCGCTCGACGAGCCCGGCGTCGCCCGCGCCGCCATCGAGTCGCTGGCCGAATCCACCTCCGATGCGGTAGTCGCGCCGCTGTTCTGGCTTGTCCTGTTCGGCCTGCCGGGCATCGCGCTCTACAAGGCGGTGAACACCGCCGACTCGATGATCGGCCACAAGACCGAGCGGCACCTCGAATTCGGCTGGGCCAGCGCCCGCTTCGACGACCTGCTGAACCTGATCCCCGCTCGTCTCACCGCTTTGCTGATCGCCGGTGGGGCCTTCTTCATCAAGGGCGCGCATCCGGAGCTGGCCTGGTCCACGGCGCTGCGCGATGCGAGAAAGCACGAAAGCCCCAATGCCGGCTGGCCCGAAGCCGCGATGGCCGGCGCGCTCGGCTTCCGCCTCGGCGGCCCCCGGAGCTATGACGGCGACGTGGTGGATCTGCCGAGTTTTGGCGATGGTCGGGCGGAACTCGGAGCCGACGACATCGAGCGCTCGCTCAGGCTCTACGCCATGACGCTCAACCTGACGCTGGCGGTGACGGTGCTGGTGGCGCTGGTGGTTTGGCGGCTAAGCTAGCTCTCACCCCCACCACGGTGTCATCCCAGCGAAAGCTGGGACCCATTTCGCCGCCCGTGCCAGCCGATAGTTGGGTCCCAGCTTTCGCTGGGATGACATCGAGTTTGAGGTACGATCTCAACCCAAGCACCGGCCGGCTGCTCAGGCCTCATGCACCCGCCGCTGCAGCACTTCTGCCTCCGGCGCCGACCCCTTCAGCACCATCGGCAGCCCGGCCACCACGAAATAGGCATCGTCGCAGATCTCGGCGATCCGCTGATGCGCCGACCCGGCGAGGTCGCGGAACATTCGCGCCATCGCATTATCCGGCACGATCCCCAGCCCCACCTCGTTCGAAACCAGGATCACCCGGGCGCTGGTCGTCGCCGCCAGCGTCGCCAGCAATTCGTCCACCGCCGCCGCCACGTTTTCGTTGGCGACGATCAGGTTGGTGATCCACAGCGTCAGGCAATCGACGAGGATGGCATCATGCGCTTTGGCGGCCTGCATGATAGCGGCGCTCAGCCGCAGCGGCTCCTCGATGGTGGCGAAAGCCTGCGCCCGCTGCTGCTTGTGGCTCTCCACCCGCTCGCGCATTTCGGCATCGAGCGCCTGCGCTGTTGCGAGATAGGCCGGGCGCGTCCCGGCCCGCATTGCCAGCCGCTCGGCAAAGCCGGTCTTGCCCGAGCGTGCGCCGCCCAGCACCAGAACATGACCCATTTGTTGGCCTCCTTGCCGTCCTTGCTGCCATGGAGCAATGCGCTGCGCCGGGCTTCGATCCATCGGCGGCGGACTCTGGCCGCATGCGAGCCATGCGGCAAGCGACCTTTCCAGCCGCTTTCCTTTGCTTATTCTACTTTCGTCTAGAAACCTTTGGCATTAAGGTCCGCGCCGGACTCGGGGGGCTCCTGGGTCGGCAAGCCATTAGTTGTCGCGAAGGAGTGCGCGTTCGGTGCCTAGGTACTATCTCGGGGTGGATGGTGGCGGCACCAACTGCCGCATCCGCCTCGCCAACGAGAACCTCGAAACCCTGGCCGACGCTGCCGGTGGTCGCTCGAACCTGCAGATCGAGGCCGGCGAGCCGGCTTTCCGCTCCATTACCGAGGGCACCAAAGAGGTGTTCCAGAAAGCCGGTATCGATATCGCCGAGGCGGCCAATACCTATGCCTGCTTCGGCATGGCCGGCGGCCGGCTGCCTTCGGCGCGCGAGGCCTTCGAGCAGCGCCCCTGGCCCTTCGCCAAGGTTCGCGTCTATGACGACATCGATATCGCCCGCGCCGGCGCCCATGGTGGCGAGGATGGTGCGGTAATCATCGTCGGCACCGGTTCGGCTGCCCTGGCCATGGTCAATGGCCAGCGCCACCAGTGCGGCGGCTGGGGCTTTCAGATCGGCGACCAGATGTCGGGCGCCATTCTCGGCCGCGAACTGGTGCGCCGCTCGGTCGAAGCTGCCGACGGCCTGCGGTCCGCCTCGCCGCTGACCGAAGCGGTGATCTCCAAGCTTGGCGGTTCGATCGATACGGTGATGGATTGGTCCTTCCCGCAAGACCCGCGCGGCCCGATGCCGGCCGGCAACGGCGCCCCGTCGACCCTGCTCGGCCGGGCGCCCGCCGAATTCGGCGCGCTGATCCCGCTGTTCTTCGATTTCTACGAAGCGGGCGATCCGGTGGCCAAAGAACTGATGGAGCTCGAGCTGAGCTACATCGACACCTATGTGCGCTGGTTCAAGGCGCGCGGCGTCACCCGCATGGCCGCCGTCGGCGGCTTCGGCACCCGCCTCTACCCGCTGATGATCGAGCGCCACGGCGACTTCATCGTCCGCCCCGTCGACGAGCCGCTGCACGGCGCCGTCATCCTTGCCAAGCAGAATTTCGCCTGAGTTTGAGTTGCCATGAACTACCTCGATAGGAGCTTGAAGAGCGTGTCCAGCCGTATCATCCCGGTCCAGCCCTTCGATTACGTGGTGTTCGGCGCCACCGGCGATCTCACCAAGCGCAAGCTCATTCCGGCGCTCTACCATCGCTTCAAGGATGGGCAGTTCGACGAGCACAGCCGCATCATCGGCGTGTCGCGCACCAAGCTGACCGATGCCGAGTTCCAGAAGCTCGCCCGCGAGTCGATCGAAACCTTTGTCGAAAAGTCCTACCAGGACAAAAAGACCATCGACCGTTTCATCGGCACCTTCTCCTACGTCCCTAACGACGTCACCGACGAGGCGCATTGGGGCGATCTATCGAAGAACCTGCGCGAGGATCCCAAGGTGGTCCGCGCCTTCTACCTCGCCATTGCGCCCGACCTGTTCGGGCCGACCTGCGAGTACATCCTCAAGAAGGGCTATTACCGGCGCGATGCCCGCGTGGTGATCGAAAAGCCGCTCGGCCACGACCTCGCCTCCTCGATCGAGATCAACGACGAAGTGTCCAAGATCTTCAAGGAAGATCAGGTCTACCGCATCGACCACTACCTCGGCAAAGAGACGGTGCAGAACCTCCTCGCGCTGCGCTTTGCCAACATCCTGTTCGAGCCGATCTGGAACTCCGCCCATATCGACCACGTGCAGATCACCGTCGCCGAGTCCGTCGGCGCCGGCACCCGTGGCTACTACGACGAATCCGGCGCGCTGCGCGATATGGTGCAGAACCACATCATCCAGCTGCTCTGCCTCGTCGCCATGGAGCCGCCGGCTTCCGACGCCGCCAACGCGCTGCGCGACGAAAAGCTCAAGGTGCTGCGCTCGCTGAAGCCGATCACCGGCGCCGATGTCGGCCGCGTCACGGTGCGCGGCCAGTATCGCGGTGGCAGCGTCGATGGCACCGCCGTCGCCAGCTACCAGGACGAACTGCCCGAGGAGAAGAAGGGCTCGCGCACCGAGACCTTCGTCGCCATCAAGGCCGAGATCGAGAACTGGCGCTGGTCGGGCGTGCCGTTCTACATCCGCACCGGCAAGCGGCTGGTGTCGCGCGCCTCGGAAATCGTCATCCAGTTCCGCAACATCCCGCACTCGATGTTCGACCATGCCCAGGGGGCGCCCAAGCCCAACCGGCTGGTCATCCGCATCCAGCCCGATGAAGGCGTGAAGCTGTTCCTGATGATCAAGGATCCGGGCCCAGGAGGTATGCGTCTCAGAGAAGTGCCGCTGAACCTCAGCTTCGCCGAAACCTTCGCCGAGCGTACGCCGGAAGCCTATGAGCGCCTGCTGCTCGACGTCATCCGCGGCCAGCAGACCCTGTTCATGCGCCGCGACGAGCTCGAGGCCGCCTGGGAGTGGGTCGATCCGATCCGCAATGGCTGGGATCTCGCCAATGACGCGCCGCAGACCTACACGGCCGGCACCTGGGGCCCGACCGGCGCCATCGCGCTGATCGAGCGCGACGGCCGCACCTGGCACGAGGACGGGCATTGAACGCGACCCGGCGCAGCTTCGGCACCAAGGAAGACCTGGCGCTCGCGCTCGCCGAGACCGTAGCCGAACATTTGAACGATGGCATCGCCGCCCGCGGGCAGGCGGTGCTCGCCGTTTCCGGCGGCTCGACCCCGGCACGGTTCTTCGCCGTGCTGGGCCGCCGCAAGGATATCGACTGGGAAAAGGTCACCGTCACCCTGGTCGATGAGCGCTGGGTGGACGAGACCAACGACCGCTCCAATGCGCTCCTGGTCAACGAGAAGCTGCTGCAAGGCCCGGCCGCCTCGGCGCATTTCGTGCCGCTCTATTCGGGCGGCGACGAGCCGACCGACGCTGCCATCGCTCGCACCAATATCGCGGTCAACGCCCTGCCGACGCCATTCGACGTGGTGATCCTCGGCATGGGCAATGACGGCCACACCGCATCGTTCTTTCCCGGCGGCGACAACCTCGCCGCGGCGCTGACCGGCGAGGGGCCGGCCCTCGCCATCCGGGCGCCGGGGGCAGGGGAGCCCCGGGTGACGCTGGTCCTCAGGCGCCTTCTCGACGCCTCGGGGCTCTATCTGCATATCGAGGGGGAGGAGAAGCTGGCGACGCTCGAAAGGGCTGCGTCGGAAGGTCCCGTTGAGGACATGCCGATCAGGTCTATTCTGCGTCAAAGCCAGACACCGCTGACTATCTTCTGGAGCCCCTGAGAGAGTGTTCAGGCGCTCCCCCAAGGAGCATGAAATGTCCGTCGTCAAGATCGTCCAGGAAGTCACCGACCGCATCGCGGCGCGGAGCGCCGGTTCACGTCGCGAATATCTCGATCGCATCGAAGGCGCGCGGGTAGCGGGCGTGCATCGCGCCGCGCTTGCCTGCGGTAACCTGGCGCATGGCTTTGCCGCCTGCTCTCCGTCCGACAAGGCCAAGCTCGCCGGCTCCAAGGCGCTGAACCTCGGCATCGTCACCTCGTACAACGATATGCTGAGCGCCCATCAGCCCTACGAGACCTATCCCGAGATCATCAAGGATGCGGCCCGCCAGATCGGCGCCACGGCGCAGGTGGCGGGTGGCGTGCCGGCCATGTGCGACGGCGTCACCCAGGGCCAGCCGGGGATGGACCTTTCGCTGTTCAGTCGCGACGTCATCGCCATGGCCACGGCCATCGCGCTCAGCCACAACATGTTCGATGCCGCCGTCTATCTCGGCATCTGCGACAAGATCGTCCCCGGCCTGATGATCGGCGCGCTGACCTTCGGGCACCTGCCCGCCGTGTTCGTCCCCGCCGGCCCGATGCCCACCGGCATCTCCAACGACGAAAAGGCCAAGGTCCGCCAGCTCTATGCCGAGGGCAAGGTCGGCCGTGCCGAACTGCTGGAGTCGGAGGCCAAGTCCTACCACTCGCCCGGCACCTGCACCTTCTACGGCACGGCCAACTCCAACCAGATGCTGATGGAGATCATGGGCCTGCATCTGCCGGGCGCCAGCTTCGTCAACCCCAACACGCCGTTGCGCGAAGCGCTGACCCGCGAGGCGGCAAAGCGCGCCCTGTCGCTCACCGCCGAGGGCAATGACTACACCCCGATCGGCCACATCGTCGACGAGAAGGCCATCGTGAACGGGCTGGTCGGGCTGCTGGCGACCGGTGGTTCCACCAACCACACCATGCACCTCGTCGCCATCGCTGCCGCGGCCGGCCTCAAGGTCACCTGGGAAGATATGTCGGATTTGTCCGGCGGCGTGCCGCTGCTGGCTCGCGTCTATCCAAACGGCATTGCCGACGTGAACCATTTCCACGCCGCCGGCGGCATGGGCTTCATGATCCGCGAGCTGCTCGAAGCCGGGTACCTCCACGAAGACGTCAAGACCGTCTGGGGCGCCGGCCTCTCCGGCTACACCGTCGAAGCCAAGCTCATGGAAGATAAGCTCAGCTTTACGCCCTCGCCGGCCGTCTCCGGCAACCCCAAAGTGCTGGCGCCGGTGAAGGACGCCTTCTCGGCCAATGGCGGCCTCAAGGTGCTGTCGGGCAATCTCGGCAAGTCGGTGATCAAGGTCTCCGCGGTGAAGCCCGAGAACCGCGTCGTCGAAGCCCGAGCCCGGGTGTTTCACACCCAGGAAGGGATGCTCGCCGCCTTCAAGGCCGGTGAACTCACCGGCGACGTCATCGCCGTGGTCCGCTTCCAGGGCCCGAAATCGGTCGGCATGCCCGAGCTGCACAAGCTCACCCCGCAGCTCGGCATCCTGCAGGATCGCGGCCACAAGGTCGCGCTGGTCACCGATGGCCGCATGTCCGGTGCCTCGGGCAAGATCCCGGCTGCCATCCACATGACCCCGGAAGCCAGCGACGGCGGCGCCATCGCCAAGATCCGCGACGGCGACCTGATCCGGCTCGACGCCAACGAGGGCACGCTGACCTTCATCGGCGACGAGAAGGAATTCTTCTCCCGCACCCCGGCGACCGAGGATCTTCGCCGCGAGCACTACGGCATGGGCCGCGAACTCTTCGCCGGCTTCCGCGCCCTGGTCGGCACCGCCGACCGCGGCGCGAGTGTGTTCGGCTAGCAAGCCACAGTCCTCTCAGTGATCCTCCCCCGCGTGGCGGGGGAGGGGGACCGCCGCAGGCGGTGGAGGGGGCGGCTCCAAACACCAGCGCTTCTCGGCCGCACAGGCCACCCCGATGCTGACGCAATCGACGTCTTATCTGCAGCCGCGCACGGGGACACGCGCGGGGGGAGATGGGCTGTGGGTTGGAAGGCGGCCATGCCAGCGCTGCGGATACTCGCTGCGCTGGCCTTGCTGGCGCTCCTCGGTATCTCGCTGGTGCCGGCGTTCGGTCCCTGGCCCGGAGACATGATCGCGCCATTTCGACTGCAGCTCGCGGTCGCGGCCCTTGTCGGTTTGAGCGCAGCAGCGGCGCTCAAAGACCTGCGATTGGTCGGCTTGGCCGGAATCGTCGTGGCGGCGACTGTCGTGCCGATCGCCACGCGGCTGATCGATCGCTCGGTCCTGCCCGAGACTGCGCCGGGTCGGCCCCTCAGCCTCGTCGTCGCCAACGTGCTTTGCGACAACACCCAGTATGACCGCGTCGTCGCGCTGGTGCGCGAACAGCAGAGCGATATCTTCGCCGCCGTCGAGACGACGCCGGAATGGGTGGCGTCGCTGGACGAGCTGAAGGATCAGTATCCCCACAGCTTCGCGCCAACGACGCTCGGCGTCTTTGGCGTGGCCCTCTACGCCAAACGCCCGTTCTCGGCGACGCTCCTCTACGCTGGCCGCCGGCAATTGCCGCTGCTGCGGGCCGATTTCGGCGATATGGTGGTCTATGTCGCGCACCCGATGCCGCCTGCCAACGCGCGGCTCACCGCCGACAATCGCGACTACATCGAGGCCTTAGCGGCAGCGGTCGGCGCCGAGACGCATCCGGTGATCATCGCCGGCGACCTGAACACCACGCTCTGGTCGAACAACATCGAGCCGTTGCTTCGCCAGCCCATGCAATGGCCGGCTAACTCGGGGCTCGCCTACTCCTGGCCGACGGCGAGGCCATGGATGGCCATCCAGATCGACCAGGTGCTGACGAGGGGAATGACCGCCGGCAGTTACCGGACGCTCGGCGATGTGGGATCAGATCACTATCCGGTTCGGGTCGATCTGGTGATCTGATACGGAGTCGGGCCCATAACCGGGTTGTGGATACTGTGCCACGCTTGCTGCCGATGTGATCGGCAGCGCCCAGAAAATTCTTGTTCCTATTTTAAGGCGCGTGCACTGTTGCAAGAGGGGGCCGGTGCTGATTTGCCCGGCTGTGACGGTTGCCCTGGCAACTGATCGACAGGAGGGAAGCGTGCTTGCAAGAATTGCCATTGCCGCGTTGGCGTCGGCTTCGATGGTCTCGGGCGCGCTCGCCTGGGATGGGGCGAGGGCCTATCACCTGCGTCCGGGCGGGGCGAGCGACATCAGCCTGGCGCTGAACCTGCTCCATGTCGAGAACACCCTCCTCGGACTCGGGGACACCACGCTGGATGTGGGGGTGCTGACCCCGACCTATCGCAAGACCTTCGACATCATGGGCGATGTCGGCTTCGTGCTGATCGGACTGCCGGTCGGCGGCATGACGTTCGACTCGTTGGCCCCCACCGTCGACACTGGTATTGCCCAGGGCGATCTGGTGCTCGGCGCGGGTGTGGGACTGGTGGGGATGCCGGCCCTCGCCCCCATGGACTACGCCATGCACAAGCCGGGCTTCCAGGCCATGGTCGAGGGTAAGCTGTTCCTGCCCACCGGCGATTATGATGCCAACCGGATGGTGAACCTGGGACAAAATCGCTGGACGTTCCAGGCCAGCCTTCCCATCAGCTATGCGCTGGGCGACAATATGATCGATCCGGAGCTGACCACCTTCGAAATCCGGCCAGTAGTGGTGATCTTCGGCGACAACGAGGATCCCTTCGTTGGTACCGGCGCCAACGTGATAAGCCAGGCCCCGATCTTCGGCCTCGAAGGCCATATCACCCGCAATTTCGGCAACAGCATCTGGGCCGCTGTCGATGCCTACTACGAGACCGGCGGCGAGACCTCGTGGGATGGTGTCGCGAAGGGCGACGGGGTGGAGACGCTGGCGCTCGGCGCCACCCTCGGCCTGGTGCTCAGCCCGAATGTCGCGACCCGCATGACCTATCGCCACACTGTCTATTCCAGTGACCCGGACCTCTCGGGGCACGCCCTCGAGATCACCGCTGCCTATCTGTTCTGACGCCTACTCGGAGGCGGCCGCGTAGGCCGCCTCCATCTTGGCGAAAGCCGACACGGCCGGCTGCGGCGCGCCCAGGTGGATGTGCCGCAACTCGTCCATGAACTCTTCCCAGAGCTGCGGGCCGCCATCCTCGAGCACCTGTGCGCCGGTCGCGAGGTCCGCTGCGGGCAGGGTGTGGCGCAGCCCCCAACTGCCCATCACCGCCATCAGCGGCACCAGTTCGATCGCCTTCTCGGTCAGCGAATAGACCACGCGCTGCTTGTGGCTGGGGTCCCGGCTGCGGGTCAGCAGCCCATTGGCGGTGAGCCGCTTCAGCCGGTCGGTGAGGATGTTGGAGGCGATCCCCTCGATGCTCTCCGTCAGGTAGGAGCGGAAGCTGCGCGGCCGGCCACCGAACATCGAGTCGCGCAGGATGATCAGGCTCCAGCGATCGCCAAAAGTTTCGAGCGTATTGTTGATCGGGCACCCTGCGCGTCGGTAGCTCATCGAAATCCGTCCGCAAAAACTGGTTGCAAAATAGAGGTGGTTTCCAGCCGAGCCCGACTGTTAGCACAGGGACCGGCGCAAATGAACGCGACCCCTTCGGATCGCCGCCGCTCGACAGGAGCCACGCATGGCCAAGCTCATATTTGGAATGATGCAGTCCCTCGATGGCTATGTCGCCGGCGCCGAGGGCCAGCCCGGCCTGCCGATGCCCGACGACGCGCTCCACCTCCATTTCAGCTCCCAGCTCAGCGGCTTCTCCGGCAGCCTCCTCGGCCGGCGCATGTACGAGATCATGCGCTACTGGGACGAGGAGGAAGCTGAAGAGGGCGAGGCCGGTCTCGCCTTCGCCACAGCCTGGCGGGCGAAGCCGAAATGGGTCGTCTCACGCACCCTGAAATCGGTCGGGCCGAACGCGACGCTGCTGAGCGGCGATCTCGAAGCGTCCATCAAGGCGCTGAAGGCCGAGCAGGAGGGCGTTATCGACGTCGCCGGCCCGGAGCTGGCGGGAGGCTTGAGCGCGCTTGGCCTCATCGATGAATACCAGCTCTACCTCCGGCCCTTTGTGCTTGGCCGCGGCAAGCCATTCTTCCACGGCCCCCGGCCGCCGCTCCGCCTCCAATCCAGCGAACAGATCGGCGATACGATGCGGCTCGTCTACGTCCCCGCCTGAACGGCAGGCAGACCTGGCAGGACGGAGAACTGCAATGCGGAACAGAGCCGCGATGAAGGCCGCCGTAGCCGGATCGGCGGTCGCCGAAGCGGCCGTTGGGCAAACCCTGCGCAAGGGAGCGCGAGCGCTATGCTGAGCTGGCAGGTCGGGCGGGTGAAGATCACTCGCATTGTCGAAATGGATCTGCCGATCCCGGCCTCGTTCATGGCCGGCGCTACACCCGAGGCGCTGCGCCGGCTGCCCTGGCTTTATCCGCACTTCGTCAGCGCTGACGACAGCACCCTCAACCTCAGCGTGCATGCGCTGCTGGTCGAGGCGCCCGGGCTGCGGCTGGTGGTCGATACCTGCGTCGGCAACGATCGGCCGCGCGAGTTCACCGGCGGCGAGGCCCTGTCGACACCGTTCCTCGCGCAACTGAGCGAGGCGGGCTGGTCGCGCGACGGCGTCGATGCGGTGGTCTGCACCCATCTCGATGTCGACCATATTGGCTGGAACACCATGCTCGAAGCGGGCAGGTGGGTGCCGACCTTCCCGCGGGCGCGTTACCTGATCGGCCGGCAGGAATATGAGTTCTGGAAGGGCGTCGACGAAGCCGAGCAGGTGGCGGCGATGGCGGACAGCATCAAGCCGATCTTCGATGCCGGCCTCGTCCAACTGGTCGAACAGGATCACGTGCTCTCACCCGAAGTCCGGCTCACCCCGTCGAACGGCCACACCCCGGGCCATGTCAGTGTGTTGATCGAGTCCGACGGCGCACGAGCGGTGATCACCGGCGACATGACCCACCATCCCTGCCAGATGGCGCACCCCGACTGGACGCTCGCCGACATCGACTCCAAGCTCGCGATCGACACCCGTTCGCGGCTCTTCGCCGAATGGGCCGACCAGCCGATCCTGGTCATCGGCACCCACTTCGCCGCCCCAACGGCCGGACACATCCACCGCGACGGCGACGCGTTCCGGTTCGAGGTTTAGGTCCCTTCACTATTGAGCTGAGGCGCCAGCTGAGTGATCGCAGGTGAGCGTGGCTCTCAGTGCTCGAAATGACCCACTGCAAGTACCCCACCCTCGGTGTCATCCCAGCGAAAGCTGGGACCCAACTCGCCGCAGCGCAGGTGGATGAATGGGTCCCAGCTTTCGCTGGGATGACAGCCGGTGGCTGCGGTAGTTCAGTGCCACTTGCAGCCAATGACCAAACGCTTTCGCGCCGCATCAGGCAAGCTTCACTGGTCTTTCGGCCTGTAATCGAGCGTCGGCCAATCGCTGCTGGCAAGCCACTGCAGCAAGTGCTCCCGGAACGGCAGCGCGGCAACCACGGCGCCCGTCCGCCACCACCAGACCACATCGGCCGCCTGCTCTCCGGCAATCGACGGATAGACATAGAGGCAACCGAGGTATTCGCCGGCCCGGCTTTCGATCACCCAGGCGAAACTGCGCCGGGCCTCGAACTCCCGTTGATGCCAGGCGAGATCGATCAGGTTCTTCTCTTTGGTCAGGCCATCCGGCCAGCTCGATCCCGGGTTCGCGGCCTTGATGTCGGCCGCGCTCTGCATCACGGCATTGAAGTCCCGCTCCAGATCGCTGACCGACAGAGCCCGCAGCGTGACCTCGCCGAGGACATGCACGGCCGGGATCGAGCGGTCCTTGAACGCGGGGTGCGGCCTCATCCGGTCACCCCGGCGACCGGTCGAACCTCGGCCAGCCGCCTGACCGAATAGTCATCCTTCCAGCACACCGCCGCTTCCCAGGCTGCCGAGGCCTGGGCGACGATGTCCTGCGCCTCGGCCTCGAAGCCGGCGGCGTTATGAGGCAGGTCGAGATCGAGATCGGCGATGTCGACATGTGCTTCGTCCCAATCGATCAGCGCCACCCGGTCGCCGGTCATTCTCACGTTGCCGGGGTTGGGATCGCCATGCACCGCGCTCATTGGCCGCCCGGCAAGCCGCGCCCAGGCGGCCCGGCAGCGAGCCACCGCCTCGGCCGGCATCGCATTGAGATTGATCCGCGTTCCGGTGTCCGCCACCAGCAGGTCGGTCGAGGAGCGCCAGCCCGGGCGTTGCGGCCAGCCCGCTGTCAGACGATGCAGCTCGCGCAGCGTTTCGGCCACCCGGCGCCAGTCGCCCGCCGATTGCGGCGGCCCGCCCTCCATGTACTTCATCACCACCAGGCCATCCGCGAACAGGCGTCCATCCGTGGTCGGGATCGGCGCCGGTACGACGAGGCCGTTGCGCTCGAGATGCTGCAGCAACTCGGCCTCCCAGGCGAGGTCGGCGTCACCCCGCTTGCCGAGCCGCGCCACCGCCAGTTCTCCGCCGATCCGCACGCTCCAGATGTCGTTGGCGACGCCCCCCTTGAGCCGTTCGACCCGCACCGCATCATTTCCCCACAGCCCGAGCGCTTCCCAACCCACCTGCAACATCCCTCGATATGCAAAGACCGGCCGCTTGTGCGGCCCCGGCCCCGAACAACGCCGATCAGGCACCTGCCGATGACGGGTGCGAAGTCGGCGTGCCGCCAATCACTCTTGAGGCCATGCGCCGGTCAACCCCCATTCCGCAGCTTGACACTTCCGCTGCAATGCTGAATTGAATTCAATTCAAGATTGGGAGCGCCCGTGAATGACCAACACCCGCCAAAACCTCATCGCCGCTGCCCAGGCCGAGCTCATCGCCGGGCACGGCCACCTCGAGATGCAGGCGGTCGCCAGGCGGGCCAAGGTCTCGGTCGGGCTCGCTTACCACCACTTCGGCTCGAAGAGCGGGCTGATCGCGGCGGTGGTGGAAGCATTCTACGCCGAGCTGAATGCCGCGGCTTTCGACAATGCCGAGTTTCCCATCGGCAACTGGGCCGAGCGTGAAAAGGCGCGCATCGGTGCCTACGTGGCGTTCCACTACGCCCACCCGTTTGCGCCCCTGGTGATCGGCGCGCTGAGCCGGTCGCCTGAGGTGCTCGATGTCGAGACAGCTTTCACCAACCAGACCCTCACGGGCGGCGAAGCCATGATCCGGGCGGCGCAGCACGATGGCATCGTTCGGCCGGACCTCGACCCCGCGTTGACCATCGCCTTGATGAGCGGCGGCATCCGGCAGGCGATGCTCGGCGCCCTGACGCGGGAGGATCGGCCCACCCCAGACGCGCTCACCGAAGCGATCTGGAGCTTCATGGCCGCGGCGCTGCGCCCGGCCAGCTGACCGCGAGAGATCCATCATGCCGACGCCGCTCGACTTTCACCGCCCGCAGCCCGCCTACGACCGCAGCGAACTGCTCCGCTCGTCCGCCGGCGGCTATTTCGGTCCCGGCAATGCCCAATTGCCGGCGCCGCCGATGCTGATGATGGACCGCATCACCGCCATCAGCCACGATGGTGGCGCCTACGGCAAAGGTCACGTCATTGGTGAGCTGGCGATCACCCCCGAGCTCTGGTTCTTCGCCTGCCACTTTCCCGGTGATCCGGTGATGCCCGGGTGCCTCGGGCTCGACGCCATGTGGCAGATCATCGGTTTCTGGCTGGGCTGGTCGGGGCTGCCGGGCAAGGGCCGAGCGGTCGGTGTCGGCGAGATGAAGTTCCGCGGCCAGATCACCCCTGAGACGCGCCTCGTCCGTTACGAGGTCAGCATCCGCCAGGTTCGGCGCGGAAGGCTGCCGATCGGTGTCGCCGATGGCAGCGTCTATGCCGACGAGTCTTGCGTCTATGTCGCGAGGGACATGCGCGTCACCCTGATCGGCGGCACCACGTCCGAATAGCCACGGCGGCGGTTCTGGTCCCCGGCATTGTCTCGCTGCCGTCTCAGAGGCAGGGTAGGCGGACAGGCGCCAACCAGCCCTTAGGTCCCCTCCCCGCAAGGGGGCGACAGCCTCGATGCCAGTGTCTTGGTCTCCCTCCCTTACGGGGAGGGGTGGGGCACACGCACCGGCACACGTTGATTCCATCGTCGTCAGCCACACCTGACGAGCCCGCGAACCCTAAGTCGCCTCGAGCTTCGCCCGCACGCTGTCGCGCATCCTGGCCATGCGCTGCTGCATCTCCATCACCCCGTCGATATCCTCACCGCTGGCCAGCGCCAGTTCCACCGCGGCCATTTGGCCGTCGGCCTTGAGGGCGAGCCCGGCCTCGGTGATCTCGATATCGAGCACGCGCTCGTCGTCCCTGTTGCGGGTGCGCTTCACCAGTCCCGCCGCCTCGAGCTTCTTGAGCAGTGGCGTCAGCGTGTTCGATTCCAGCATCACCAGGTCGGTGAGTGCCTTCATCGTGATCTTGCCGTTTTCCCACAGCACCATCATCACCACGAATTGCGGGTAAGTGAGGCCGAGCTTGTCCAGCATCGGCCGGTAGAACCGGCTGAAGGCGTGGCTCAGCGAATAGGCTGAGAAGCACAGCAGCAGATCGAGCTTCAACTGCTCGGCGATCGCTTTCTTGTCCATCGGATGTCTCCAGTCGTGCCTTCTATATAGAGCGTATGCGATCTAATCGCAAGCGATCAATGCATGGCAGCCATGCAGGATCATGCGTTGTCCGAAATTCAATCGCGTGCGATTTAATCGTCATCGCAATGACGCGACCGACTTTCAAACGGGAGATTGAAATGACCGCGAACCTCGAAACCTCAGCAGCCTTTGCCGCCGCCAATGCCGCAAAGAGCAAGACTGCCCTGTTCATCACCGGCGCCTGGATGCACACCTCGAGCTGGGACAAGCTGCGCTCGGTGTTCGAAGCCGCCGGCTACAAGACCCTGGCTCCGGCCTGGCCCTACCTCGAAGGCAACCCGGCCGAGCTTCGCGCCCACCCCGACAAGCGGCTGGGCGGCCTGACCTTCAAGAAGATCGTCGATCACTATGCGTCGATCATCGACGGCCTCGACGAACAGCCGGTCATCATCGGCCACTCGATGGGCGGCCTCATCACCCAGCTGCTGCTCGATCGCGGCTACGGCATCGCCGGTATCGCCATGGATCCCGGTCCGATTGCCGGTGCGTTGCCCGGCCCGGTCTCGCTGCTCGCCGCCCTGCCGCCGATCTTCGCCGGCCCAGGCAATAGCCAGACGATTACCCGCGAGGGCTTTGCCAAGAACTTCGCCAACACTCTGACTGCCGCCGACCAGCAGATCGCCTATGACGATTACGTCGTGCCCACCCCGACCAACATCTTCTACCAGGCCGCCGGCATGTTCGGCACCGCGGTGAAGGTGAAGGCGCGGAAGCAACCTCTGCTGGTGATCTCGGCCGAACACGACCGCACCGTCACTCCATATCTCGCCAAGGCGATCTTCAACATCCAGAAGAAGTCCCCGGCCCGCACCGATTTCCACCAGTTCGCCGATCGCTCGCACTTCCTCGCCGGCGAGAAGGGCTGGGAAGAAGTCGCCCACTACGCCCTCGACTGGGCCAACGAAGTCACCGCGGCTCCGTCTATCCACTGAGTGTTCGGTGGCTCCCTTATCCTCCCCCGCCACGCGGGGGAGGATCACCGACAGAGCGGCACTCGCCACACCTCGCCCATTCCCCCAAGCCGGGGAATCTCGTACCCATCGAACTACGCCCCACGGACGAGGTATCGCCCTGGGGGCAGGGGAGGGGAAGTTGATCCGCCGGACCACCCGTATTGCAGCTGCCGCCCTGGCGCTTGCCGCTCTCGCGGCCTGTTCCTCGATTCCCCTCGGCACTGCCGCCAAGCTTCGCGGCCTCGACTACCTCAACGACGATGTCGCGAACCTGCTGCTGGCCTTCGACCTGCCCCCCTCGCTCGAGCCGGTGCAGGGCGCCTCCACCATCGGCTTCGACATCACCACGCCATCGAGTGGCGAGCGCCACATCAAGGCGACGCTGGTCGCGGCCGATGCCGGTGATCTCGCCGGCACGCTCCCGCCACCCACCGGCGAGCGCAACTACTACCTGTTCGGCTTCTCCGACCCCGACAAGCAGGCGATCCGCGAAGCCCAGGCCTGGGCCAAAACCCTGCCCGCCGGCAACAATGCGCTGTCCATCTCGCTGAGCCCAAAACTCTGCCGCACCGAGCCGATCGATCCGGCCAAAACCACCATCTCCGCCCTCATCGCGCTGCCTGGTGTCCCCGGTCTCGCCCCGCTGCTCAGCAACCAGCCGCTCTCGAGTGTCCTCGCCAGCGCCCCGATCAAGGATGTCCCGCCTTGTACCGGCCATTCGGGGTAGAGCGTTACTGCGCGTGAAGCAGTTCAGCCGGGCGTTTCAGACATCTGGCCTCGATAGCGCAGCGCCTCGACGAAGGCGGTGAAGGCCGGCGAAGGCTGGCGGCGGTTGGGGTAATACAGATGAAAGCCCTGCCAGAGCGGTGACCAGTCGGCCAGCACCTCGACCAGCTCGCCACTCTCGATGTACCTGCGCGCCATGAACTCCGGCACGTTGCCGAGCCCATGCCCGTCGAGCGCCGCGTCCAGCACTGGCAGGATGGAGTTGAAGATCAACTGTCCTTCCACCCGCACGTTGAGCTCGCGGCCGTCCTTCCTGAACTCCCAGGCATAGAGGCTGCCGGCACTGGTCAGCCTGAGGTTGATGCACTGGTGCCTGGTGAGCTCGTGCGGCGTCAATGGTGGCGGGCGCCGCTCGAAATATTCAGGCGTCGCCACCACGCTGAACCGCCAGTCCGGACCGATCCGCACCGCGATCATGTCCTTGGACAGCGCCTCGCCCAGTCGCACCCCGGCATCGAGCCGCTGCTCGACGATATCGACAAAGCCGTTCTGGATTGCCAGTTCCACCGTGATGTCGGGGTACTGCCGAAGGAAGGTCCTCAGCATCGGTCGGAACACCGACGCCACCACCGAGTCGCCGCACGAGACCCGGATGGTGCCGGCCGGCCGGTCGCGCAGCTCGCTGAGCGCCGCGATCTCCGCTTCGATCTGTTCGAAATGCGGCCCGACCGAGTTTACCAGCCGCTGCCCCGCCTCGGTCGGCGACACACTGCGCGTCGTCCGCGACAACAGCCGCAGACCCAGCCGCGCTTCCAGCCCCTTCACCGAATGGCTGAGCGCCGACGGCGTCACTCCCAGTTTCGCCGCCGCCCGGGTAAAGCTCTGCTCCCGCGCCACGGCGAGAAAGGCCTGAATGTCATCGATTGGGCTGCGCGCCATTGCTGAGCCGTGCTCACAACTTCATGGAGATTATTCATCCTAATCGACGGTCGGGCCGCTGGCTACATTGGCCCGTCAGCAAGGAGTGCACTGCCATGGAGATCTATCGCGCCGGCAGCCGGCCCTCGGGCAAGGGACCGACCGACTGGTTCACCGGAACGGTCCGGATCGATCCGCTGTTCAATCCGGCCGCGCCCGATCGCGTACAGGGCGCCAGCGTCACCTTCGAGCCCGGCGCCCGCACCAACTGGCACACCCATCCGCTCGGCCAGACCCTGGTGGTCACGCACGGCGCCGGTCGGGTGCAGCGCTGGGGCGGCCCGGTCGAAGACATCCGCCCCGGCGATGTCGTCTGTTTCGCCCCCGGCGAGAAGCATTGGCATGGTGCCGCCCCGCAAACCGCCATGACCCATCTCGCCACCCAGGAGGTGGCGAACGGCAAAGTCGTCGACTGGCTCGAGCCCGTCACCGAAGCCCAGTACGCGGCGACGACGCGGTAGCCCTGGCCCCCGATTTCCGAAGGACCCCGATCATGCTCGCCACCATCCTCCACGCTCCGGGCGATGTCCGCGTTGAACAGCGCGACGAACCGAAAATCCTCAAACCCACCGATGCGATCATCCGCCTCTCGGCCACCTGCATCTGTGGCTCCGACCTCTGGCCGTTCCGCGGCGCCAACGAGGTTACTTCGCCCATGGCCATGGGCCATGAATATTGCGGCGTGGTGGTCGAGGTCGGCAGCGAGGTGAGGACCGTGCGGCCGGGCCAGTTCGTCGTCGGCTCGTTCGTCCTCTCCGACAATACCTGCCCGCACTGCCGGCATGGCTTCCAGTCCTCCTGCGAACAGCGCGAGTTCATGACCGGCGGCCAGGCCGAGTTGGCGCGCGTGCCGCTCGCCGATGGTACGCTGATCGCCACTGCCGAGATGCCCCCCGACGACCTGATCCCGAGCCTCCTCGCCGCCTCCGACGTGCTCGGCACCGGCTGGTATGCGGCTGATGCCGCCCGCGTGCAGGCCGGCTCGACCGTGGTCGTCGTCGGCGATGGGGCGGTAGGGCTGATGGGGGTGCTGGCGGCAAAACAACTCGGCGCCGACCGCATCATCGCCATGAGCCGACACAGGTCGCGGCAGGATCTGGCGCTCGACTACGGCGCCACCGATATCGTCGCCGAGCGCGGCGAAGCCGGCGTGGCGCGGGTCCGCGAGCTCACCCAGCGCATTGGCGCCGACGCCGTACTGGAATGCGTCGGCACGCAGCAATCGATGCAGACGGCCATCGACTGCGCCCGCCCGGGCTCGATGATCGGTTATGTCGGCGTCCCGCACGGCGTGACCTTCGACGGCCAGTCGCTGTTCTTCGCGCAGCGCGGCATGATTGGCGGACCGGCCCCGGTGCGCCGCTTCCTGCCGCAGCTGATGGAGCTGATCCTCACCCGCAGGATCAACCCCGGAAGAGTGTTCGACCTTGAACTACCGCTCCGCGATGCCGCTCAGGGCTATCGCGCCATGGACGAGCGCCGCGCCATCAAGACGCTGCTCCGTCCGTAACCTCATTCGAAGGAGATCAAGATGCAGAAGCGCAAACTCGGGCAGGGGCTTGAAGTCTCGGCCATCGGCCTCGGCTGCATGGGGATGAGCCAGTCCTATGCCCCGTTCCCGGAGAAATCCGCCTCGATCGCGCTGATCCGCGCGGCCGTCGATCGCGGCCTCACTTTCTTCGACACCGCCGAGGTCTACGGCCCCTTCGACAACGAGGAGATCGTCGGCGAGGCGCTGGCGCCGGTGCGCGACCAAGTGGTGATCGCCACCAAGTTCGGCTTCCAGTACCAGGACGGCAAGTCGACCGGCGTCAACAGCCGGCCCGACCACATCCGCAGCGCGCTGGAGGGCTCGCTGAAGCGGCTGCGCCTCGACCGCATCGATCTCTACTACCAGCACCGCGTCGACCCGAACGTGCCGATCGAGGATGTCGCCGGCACCGTCCGCGACCTCATCGCCGAGGGCAAGGTCAGGCATTTCGGCATGTCCGAAGCGGGGCTCGAGACCATCCGCCGCGCCCATGCGGTGCAGCCGGTCACGGCGCTGCAGAATGAATACTCGCTGTGGTTCCAGCGCCCACCGGTGCTCGACCTGCTCGAGGAACTCGATATCGGCCTCGTCGCCTATAGCCCGCTCGGCAAAGGCTTCCTCGCCGGCAAGATCACTGAGGCCACGACCTTCGAAGCCCACGACATCCGTAACACCATCCCGCGCTTCACCCCCGAGGCCCGGGCCGCCAACCAGGCCATGGTCGATCTCATGGCGCGCATCGGGGTTGGGCTCGGCGCCACGCCGGCGCAGGTGGCGCTCGCCTGGCTGCTGGCCCAGCGCCCCTGGATCGTCCCGATCCCCGGCACCACCAAGCTGCCGCGGCTGGAGGAGAACATCGCTGCCGCATCGCTCGAGCTGCCGCCGGCGACGCTCGCCGAGATCGACGCTGCCGCTGCTGCCATCGAAGTGCATGGCGCCCGCTATAACGAGCAGCAGGAGCGCGCCACCGGGCTCTGACCGTTCCCGCCGCCTTTCGTCGGGGACCGGACTACGGAACGATGATCTCCGCCCCGGTCTTCACCCGATCCAGCGCCACCAGGGTGCGAAAGCTCGCCACCGCCTCGTTCTGTGCGAACAGCCGCCGCGTCGTCGCCTCGTAGCTCACCATGTCGGGCACGACGATGATCAGGACGAAACTGGTGCCGCCGGTGACGTAGTAGCACTGCTGCACTTCCGGCGCGTCGCGGAACAACGTCTTCGCCGTATCCACCGTCTGCAGCCGCTCGTTGCCGAGGTGCACTTCGACGATCGCCGTGATTCCCATTGCCACAGCGCCTGTATCGAGCACTGCGACGTTCTTCTCGATCACCCCCGCCGCTTCCATCGCCGCGATCCGGCGCTGCACCGCCGCCGCGGAGAGGTTCACCGCCTCGGCAATGCTGCGCTGCGGGGTCTTGTTGTCGCGCTGGATGATCCTCAGGATGGCGCGATCGAAACTGTCGAGCTTGCGGGCCGGAACTTTGGCTTGGGTCATGGGTGAGTTTTTGTTGCATTTGGGGGCGCAATCAAGAGCGCAACGCTCGGCTGCCTGATGATATCCCTCGCGCAATTCTTGCGAGGCCAGTATGAGCACCACCACCGCAGCACCGTCGGGCGCCTACCGGACCTCTCTCGGCCTCGCCTTCGGCGTCGGCGCCGGGGCGCTGTGGGGTCTGGTGTTCCTCGCTCCGGAACTGGTGCGCGGCTTCAGTCCGCTCGAGCTCGCTGCCGGGCGCTACCTCGCCTATGGCGTCATTTCCGCCCTGCTGATCCTGCCGCGCTGGCGCGCGCTCCGCCAAGTCCTCACCCACCGCGACTGGCTCTCGCTGTTCTGGCTCTCGCTGGCCGGCAACACGCTCTACTACATTCTCGTCGCCTCAGCGGTACAGCTCGGCAGCGTCGCCATGGCCTCGCTGGTCGTCGGCTTCCTGCCGGTCACCGTCACCCTTATCGGCAGCCGCGATCGCGGTGCCGTGCCGCTGCGTGCGCTGCTGCCTTCGCTGCTGCTCTGCGCGGCTGGTGCCCTCGCCATTGGCTGGCAGGCTATCGGCGCGACCACCGCCGGTACCGAGCTGCTTGGCCTCATCTGCGCCTTCGGGGCGCTCGCCTCGTGGACCGCCTACGCGGTCGGCAACAGCCGCTGCCTCGCCCGGCTGCCGCATCTGTCGGCGCATGACTGGAGTCTCCTCACCGGGGTCGTCACCGGCGCCCAGGCCTTGCTGCTGGTGCCCCTCATCGCCCTGATCCAACCGCAGCACGCGCCGACCGAGTGGCTGCACTTCGCCGGCGTTTCCATCGGCGTCGCCATCCTGGCGTCGATCTGCGGCAACGCGTTGTGGAACCGGATGAGCCGGCTGCTGCCGCTCACCCTGGTTGGGCAGATGATCGTGTTCGAGACGGTGTTCGCGCTGCTCTACGGCTTTCTGTGGGAGCAGCGCTGGCCGCAGCCGCTGGAACTGCTCGCCGGTGCCTTCGTCCTCGCCGGCGTGATATCGTGTCTCCGGGCGCATCGCGGTCACGGCGCCCCGGCCACGCACGCAGACGCCGAGCAGCGGGCGACAGGCTGAGACCCGCCGCCCTCTGCTTGTCGTCCTACTTCAGCACAACGATGGCTTCGACCTCGAACAGCATCGGATCGATCGCCAGCTTGGGCACCGGCACCAGGGTCTGCGCCGGCAGCGTCTCGCCGAACATCGCCTTGACGGTCTCGGTCAGCACGCCGAGCTTCGACATGTCGTGGTCGACCACGAAGATCGTCAGCTTGGCCACCTGGTCCGGCGTCGCCCCGATCCCCTCCAGCGCCGCACCAAGATTGACATAGGCCTGCTTCACCTGCGCGGCGAAGTCTGGGGACAGACCGCCGGTGCTGTCCTGCCCGCCCTGTCCCGAGATATAGGCGATCCTCGCGCCCGCCGGCACGATCACCGCCGTGCTGTAGCCGTTCGGGGTGGGGTCGAACAGGTTCGGTGGATTGACGATGCTGAGCCTGGTTTCGTCCGCCATCGTTGCGGTGGATGCGCCTGCGGTCATGATGAATAGCCCTCCGATAAGCAGCTGGGTGAGTGTGCGTGACATGGTGTTTCTCGTAGCTCCGCGGACCCGCGACAGGGTCGCGGCCGACAGGGGTTGAGCGTTGATCGATTTCGCCGTACGTCTGACTCGTACAGTGTACGAGTGTTTGACATCGTACGATGTACGAGTCAATCGGGCAGGGTCGACATTTGTCGTCGGGCTCGCCTAGATCGACGCCGACAGCGAGGACCACATGCCAGCCAAACCCAGTGGCGCCCCACAGAGGCGCTCCCGCAACACCGGCGCAGCGACCGCCTCGGGCGGCCCGCCGCTCTCGCTGGAGCGCATCATCGCCACGGCCGTGGAGTTGCTTGATACCCAGGGGGTTGATGGCCTGTCGATGCGCCGGCTGGCCGATCGGCTTGGCGCCGGCGCTATGAGCCTCTATTGGCATGTGGGGAACAAGGAGGAGGTGTTCGACCTCGCGTTAGACGCCGTCCTCGCCTACCACCCGCCTGAAGCTGAAGCCCATGGCTGGCGCGCCAATGTCGTCCACATGCTCGAGGATTGGCGCGCCGCCATGCTGCGCCATCCCTGGTCGGCCGCGCTGTTGCCGCGCCGCGCCCTCGGGCCGAGCATGCTGGGGCGCCTCGAACTGCTGAGCCAGACCCTGTCGCGCGCCGGCGTTGCCGATGCCGACCTGAACGTCGCGATCTGGTCGGTGTGGAACTACGTGATGGGCGCCACCATCACCCGCGGCAGCTTCGACCGCTCCCCCGATGACCTCGCTGCGGCGCAACGCCGTCTCACCGAGCTCGGCGAGCGCTACCCCAGCATCGACCGCTCCCGCCTGCTGCTCGACAGCGATTGGGACGGCGCCTTCAAGAAAGGCCTCGACCTGTTGCTCGATGGGCTGACCCCGAAGCGGTGAGGGGCCGACTTGACTTCAATTCGATGATTAGCTAATCATCGAATCATGAGTTTGGTGTTCAAAGCCCTTGCCGATCCGACCCGCCGCCGCGTGCTGCAACTGCTGCAAGCGGGGCCGATGAGTGCGGGTGAGCTCAGCAGACATTTCGACGTCTCCAAGCCCACCATGTCGGCGCATTTCGCCGTGCTGAAGGACGCCGACCTGGTGCATGCCGAAAAGGCTGGCAAGTCCATTATCTATCACCTGAAACTATCGGTGCTCGAAGAGGCGCTGCTGGGTTTTGCGCATTCGTTCGGCATCGGGACCGAGGCAACGCCGACAAAGCTGGAGACCGTGCGATGAAGAAGGAAATCCTCGTAGCCCTCGCCTGGGCAACCGCCATCGTAATCGTGGCGCTGGCCGCACGGTTCGCGCGCGAGCACGGCTACATCGATCCGGAAACGACGAAGCGGGTCGTCGCGATGAACGGGCTGGTGATTGCCTATTACGGCAACCGGGCGCCCAAGGCGATCGCGCCCAGCGCACTGGCGCGGCAAGTCGCCAGGTTCTCCGGCTGGGTGCTGGCGCTGAGCGGTCTCGTCTACGCCGGCTTCTGGGCCTTTGCCCCGCTCCCCCTGGCCATGACCATCGGAACCGGCGGCCTCGCCGCCGGCGTGATCATGGTGATTGGCTACTGCATCGGCCTCAGGACCAAGCTCGGAAACGACGGCCGCGCCGCCTGAGGGGTCCGTTCTGACTGGATGCCAACCTTGCACCGGCGGCGCCGGTGCCCGAAGTGAGCTGCCTTAGAACCCGCCACCCGTCTTGAAGCCGCCGCTGGTGCGGTTGCCGCTGGAGCCGGTACGGGGGCGCGAGAAGCCGCCGCCACCACCACTGGAACCGCCGCCGCCAAAGCCGCCACCGCCGCTGCCGGGGAGCCGCCCCCAACCGCCGCCAAAACCGCCGTCGCGACGGCCGCCCGAAGCGCCGCCGCCGAAGCTCGAATCCGGCCAGCTGAAGCCGCCGCCCGAATTGCCGCCCCACGGCGAGTCCTGCCGCTGCTGTTGCGGCTGCACCCCGCCGGTCCAGTTCTGGCTGCGCCGCCACTGGCCCCAATAGTCGGCCGCGGTGATGCCGCCACGCAGAAAATCGTTGAGCAAATCGCCGACCAGCTTGTCCTCGCGGAAGGTCGAGCGCGGGTTATCGAAATTCTGCTTCTTGAACTCGTACTGGATATCCTCGAGCTCGCGCCGCCGCGCTGCCAGCGTCTTCAGCCGGGCTTTCTGCTCGCGGCTGTCGCCGTCTTCCTCGATGGCCCGCTGGCGGGATTCGTCGATCTGCTTGACGATGGTGTCGTCCTGCCCGGTCTCGGTGGCCCGCGCTTCGGCGAGCAGCGTCTGGATGTCCTCGCGGCCCAGCGCTTCGGCCAGCCCGCTCACCGCCGCGCTGAACGCCGGGTCGCTCCCCTGCGCCAGTTCGCGCTGCGCCCGGGCGCGCTCGTCGCGCTTGTCCTCGGCCCCGACCATCTCCTGGTCGATCGCCGCGATCCGCGCCTCGGCCTTCTCCAGCAGCTCGCGCGTCGGCCGCCCACCGGCCGCGTCCACCGCCGCCTTTTCGAGCTTGGTCACTTCTTCCTGCGCCGCCATCGCGATCTGCTCCTGGCGGTCGGCATGCTCACGCAGCCTGAGCGGGATCTCGTTCAGCATGGCGAAATTCGCCCGCGCCTCGGGGAAGCCGACCAGCCCGGCGATCAGGCCGTCGAAATACTGGATCAGGTTGTTCTCGCGGTAGTTCTTGGTCCCGAAGCCGCGCTCCCACAGATACATGAACAGCTGGTCGTCGCGGTAGGGCTTGCCCTTCTGCTCGCGGTCCGCCTCGGCCTGCTGGGTCTTGCGCAGGCTCTCTTCGGCGATGTGCGCCAACTGCTCGGCGGCCTTGCGCCTTTCCGCATATTCAGGGTTCTTCACCGCTTCCACGGCTACCCGGTCGGCCAGCGCCTTCAGCTCGGCCTGCGCCTTGTCGACTGCTGCCGCCTGCTCGGTCCGTTCCTTGGCGAGCGCCGCGATCTGCTTGTCGAGCCCCTTGAGTTCGCCTTCCGCCGCGCTGAGCTCCGCGCCGTGCCGGCTCAGCATCTCGCGTGCCTTTACCTCGGCCTGGCTCAACCGGCCGGCCAGCGCCGCCTGCGAGGCCGGGTCGAGCCGTACTTCGGCCAGCTGCCGCAGCAGCTCGCTCTCGGTTTCCTTGAACTTGGTGACGAGTTCAGCCGAGCGCGCCAGGCGCTTGGCGATCTCGTCCTCCTCGCGGCGGATGTCGCGCAGCGCCTCGTCGAGGGAGCGCAGGGCCTCGGGTCCGGAAAGGCTCATGACAGAACCTGCACAGTGACTCGCTGCGCCGAGTCAGATGGTGCGGAGCACCCGAGAACCGGAGCGGAGCGTATGCCAATACGTGAGCACCGGAAGCGCAGGGTCTCCGTGCCAGATAGCCGGCGCAGTAGCGTCGATGTGCAGGTTCTCACCACCGTGTCACCGCTCCACCCAGCACGGGCATGACGTAGTCGACGTCGAGGAAGCCGTATTCCTTCAGCCCGAGGATATTGCGCTGCAGGATGCCGTCATCCTTCTTGTCGCTCTCCACTGCGCGATAGGTGCTTTCCGGCACCCGCACACCCCAGACGGCGACGTTCTCGGTCTCGCTGTTTTCCTCGTTGGTGACCGGCAGCGTCAGCGGCTTGCCGTCATCGCCGATCGCCTCGACCACCACGTAGTAGTTGGTCGCCGCCGTATTGACCTCGGGGAAGGTCCAGAACCCGGTTTTCTGCCCCTCGCGGTTGACGATCCTCAACTGGTATTCCTGCCGGATCTGGTCGCGCAGCCCGGTGAGCGAGGCGATTGCCTGCTCGGCGCCGGCGCGGTTGCCTTCGGCCGCGGCGGTCTTGCCGCGCCCCCGTATCTGCTCGGCCTCGGTCACCGCCTGCTGCACCTTGGTCTCTTCGAAGATCGACTGGTACAGCGCATCCATCTCGGCCGGCAGCTTCTCGCTGAGCTCGACCCGCGCCCCTTCGACCTGCGCCTGTTGGTACGGCCGGTAGGCGAAGAAATAGCCGCCCAGACCAACCACCAGGATCAGCGCGATCGCCAGTGCCGCCGGGCCCCATTTCTTGCGGCCGACATAGAGCTTGGCGAGGCTGACCCCAAGGCTCGGCTTGGGCGGCGTGTAAACGAAGCGGCTCTCGTCGAGCGCTTTCACGCCCGCCATGAGCACTGCGTCGGTCACCTCGATGCCCTGCTGCTGATAGATCTCGCGCAGCTTTTCGATCAGCTGCTTCTCGCGGGCATCGCCCGCGAGTTCGCGTTCGACCAGGTCCTGCCGGTGACGGAGCGTGTCGACCACGTCCATCGCCAGCATCACCTCGTCCAGCGGGGCCTTCTCGGCGGTCGCCGTCGTCGTGCTCATGGTCGAGCCCGTTCGCGCTCCAAATTAGGCCTTCTTTTCTTCGAGGATCAGCGCGTTGCCGTCGGCAGCCAGCTGCGCCAAACGGCGCTTGCCGTCTTCGACCGCATCGCGGATCTCGGCCGAGTTCTTGGTCGCTGCATCGCGCATCTCGTTGATGATGACGCGCGACTTTTCCTGGAACGTCACCACCGAGTCGACCAGCTTCTTGACCGCATCGGCGCGGATGGTCGGACCGTACCCGGCCCGCACCGCCGCTTCGCCCACCCGGTCGCCGATCTCCGAGAGCGTTTCGAGGCTCTTGGACATGCCTTCCTTCATGGCGTTCAGCGTCTCGGTCGATTCATGCAGGCCGAACAGCCCGGTGAACGAGGCACTGAGCGCGGTGAACACCGTCTCGTTGGTCGAAAAGAACGAAATCGCCTGCTGGTAGACGCGCTCCTTGGCCTGCGTCGTCTGCATCAGCCGCGCCATTACCACTTCGGAAGTGGAGTAGGAGATGGTGAGGTTGTCGCTCAGGTCCTTGGCGATCTGGTAGCGGCGCTCCTCGTTCTGCAGGTCGCGCAGCTTCTCGTCGCGGTCCATCTCGAGCTTGGCGCGATCCGCCGGCGTGCCGGCGGTGAACGCCGCGAGTGCGTCGCCGGCCGCCTTCAGGATCACCTTCTTGTCGTCGAGCTTCTTGGTCGCGACGTCGAGCAGTTCGAGCGCCATCACTTCGGACTGCTTCAGCGCGCCGCGGAAATCGCGATAGGCCTCGAGGATGGTGTGCTCGCGGTCGACCTGGTTCTTGGTCTCCTTGGAGACATCGAGATAGATGTTGCGGATCTTGTCGAAACGCGAGGCGATGTCGCCGCGGCTGACCTTCATCCAGACGTTGGAAACCCGCTCCATCAGGTCGAGCTTGCCGTCGTCGAGCTGGTCGACCATGCCCTTGGCGTCGTCGCGGATCGAGTTGAAGCCGTTGGTGATGTCTTCGTAGCGCTCGCCGACATTCATCGCCGCGACCTGGCTGCGCACCACCTCGTTGAAGGCGCTCGCCTGGGTCAGCGTGCGGCCGATCAGGATGACCTTGTTTTCGTCGAGGCCGGTGATCTCGTTCAAGAGACCAGTGATCGGCTGCTCGCCTGTCTGCTCGGGCCAAATGCCGAGCTGCTTGATCGCCCCCATCGCCTTGTCGAGATACTGCAGGGGCTTTTCCATCACTTCAGTGGCCATTTGGATGCGTTTCCCTCTATCGGTCACCTTGGGGTGACATGATTCACGTTCTCGGCGTCAGTTGCCAATGTTGCTTATATCGGCCGCGCCTGTTTTGCGCGATATGGTGCTTAAAAGCCTCACGAAAAGGGCATCAGCAGAAGTTTGCGACAACCGTTGCAGCGCCGCCGCGGTTGTCCATCCCGATCCCGCGCACTAGCTTGGTTTCGGACGGCACAATGGCGAGGAAATGACGGCATGGAATTCGGCGGCAGGTACCTCGTTTCGGCGCCCCGGCTCGCGGTCTGGCGGGCGCTCAACGACACCCAGGTGCTGAAAGCCATCATTCCCGGCTGCCGTCGCATCGACTGGACCGGCGAGACCACGCTGGAGCTGGAGATCGAGGTCAATCTCGGCCTGATGCAGCCGGTGTTTTCCGGCGACCTGGAGCTGCGCAACGTTGTGCCGGCCGAGAGCTACACGCTTGCCGGCAAGGGTCGCGGTGGGCTGCTCGGCAAGGCCGAGGCCGCCGCCGACATCGTGCTTTCAGATGCCGGCGAGCACACCCAATTGGTGTTTACTGCCAATGGCGGGGCCGATGGCGGCATCATGAAGCTGGGCAAGTCGCTGATCGGCAACTCCGCGCAGAAGCTCATCGACGGCTTCTTCGAACGCTTCGGCGAAGCCATGGGCGTCGAGGTGAAGCCGATCTCGGGGTGAGGGTGTCATCACCTCGCCGCGCACGCGCGTAAACCTTCCCCGCACGAATTTTGCCCACTTGGTCAAAATTTGCGCAGCTCCCTCTTGCAGAGCGCCGGTTTGCAGGATTGTATTCCTCCCAACGCGCCGGGCTGTCAGGGCGGCATGTGCCGTTGCCGGACGCGATACAGGGAGACTGATCCATGAACTATTTCACCAAGCGCATTTCTGCGCTCGCGGCTGGCGTGGCGCTGTCGGTGCTCGCCGCTGGTGCTGCGCTCGCCGATCCGGCGGTCATTTACGACCTGGGCGGCAAATTCGATAAGTCCTTCAACGAGGCGGCCTATAACGGCGCCGAGGCCTGGAAGAAGGAAACCGGTGGCAGCTTCACCGATCTCGAGCTGCAGAACGATGCGCAGCGCGAGCAGGCGCTCCGCCGCTTCGCTTCGCAGGGCGCCAACCCGATCGTGATGGCCGGCTTCTCCTGGGGCACCGCGCTCGGCACTGTCGCCGCCGAGTTCCCCGATACCCACTTCGTGGTGATCGACGCCGTCGTCGATGCGCCGAACGTGCAGTCGATCATCTTCGACGAGCACACCGGTTCGTTCCTCGTCGGCGCCATCGCGGCGCTGAAGTCGGCTACCGGCACCGTGGGCTTCGTGGGCGGCATGGACGTGCCGATCATCCACAAGTTCTACTGCGGCTACGCCCAGGGCGCCAAGGCCGCCAAGGCCGACGTGAAGATCATCGAAAACTATACCGGCACCACCCCGGCCGCCTGGAACGACCCGGTCACCGCTGGTGAGCTGACCAAGGCGCAGTTCGACGCTGGCGCCGACGTGGTCTTCGCCGCCGCCGGCGGTTCGGGCCTCGGCGTGCTGCAGGCCGCTGCCGACGCAGGCAAGTTCTCGATCGGCGTCGACAGCAACCAGAACTACCTGCACCCCGGCTCGGTGCTGACCTCGATGCTGAAGCGCGTCGACGTCGCCGTGCAGAGCTCGCTCACCGACGCGAACTTCAAGCCCGGCCTTACCGTGCTCGGCCTCAAGGAAAACGGCGTCGGTTATGCTCTCGACGACAACAACAAGGCGCTGATCACCGACGATATCAAGACGGCGGTCGACAAGTTCTCGGCTGACATCCAGTCGGGCGCGATCACCGTCCACGACTACACCGCCGACAACACCTGCCCGTAAGGTCCCTCGCGTGACCGAACCCGTGCAGAACGGCGACAACCTTCAGCAGCGGCCTTCCGGGGCCGCTGCATCTGATCTGGCCCAGACCGATCTGGCGATCGAGCTGACCGGCATCAACAAGCGCTTCGGCGCCGTGCATGCCAACAAGGACATCGACCTGAAAGTCCGTCGCGGCACGGTGCATGGCATCGTCGGCGAAAACGGCGCCGGCAAGTCGACGCTGATGTCGATCCTCTATGGCTTCTACACTGCCGATAGCGGCGAGATCCGCGTCAACGGCACCCCCCATGCCATCACCGACAGCCGCCACGCGCTGGCGCTCGGCATCGGCATGGTGCACCAGCACTTCATGCTGGTCGACAACTTCTCCATCCTCGAGAACGTCGTACTCGGCGCCGAGGATAGCGCGCTGCTCGGCCCCAGCCTCGATCGCGCGAAGAAGGAACTGACCCGCCTCGCCAAGGAATACCGCCTCGACGTCAATCCCGATGCCATCATCGAGGACGTCTCGGTCGGCACCCAGCAGCGCGTCGAAATTCTGAAGGCGCTCTATCGCGGCGCCGATGTCTTGATCCTCGATGAGCCGACCGGGGTGCTCACCCCGGCCGAGGCGGACGACCTGTTCCGCGTGCTCCGCACCCTGCGCGACCAGGGCAAGACCATCATTCTCATCACCCACAAGCTGCGCGAGATCATGGCCATCACCGACTATGTGTCGGTCATGCGCCAGGGCGCCATGGTGGATACGCTCAAGACCTCGGAGACCAACCCCGAGCAGCTGGCCGAGCTGATGGTCGGCCGCCGCGTGCTGCTGCGTGTCGAAAAGACCGCCGCCAAGCCGGGCGATACCTTCCTCTCGGTCGAAAACCTCGTGGTCAAGGACGACCTCGGCGTCACCCGGGTCAAGGATGTGAGCTTCACCGTGCGGGCCGGCGAGATCGTCGGCATTGCCGGGGTCGCCGGTAACGGGCAGTCCGAACTGCTCGAATCCGTTTCCGGCATGCGCGACCAGGCGAGCGGCATTGTCCGCCTGAAGGGCACGCCACTGTCGCTCGAAGGCGATGACGGCGCACATCGTGCCCGCAAGGCCGGTCTCGCCCACGTGCCCGAAGACCGCCAGCGCATGGGCCTGATCACCGCCTTCGAAGAATGGGAAAACGCCATGCTCGGCTACGAGGATGACCCGGCCTATGGCAAGGGCATCATCCTCGACATCCCGGCAGCGCAGGCCCAGGCCCGCGAGCGCATCAAGAAGTTCGACATCCGCCCGGCCAACGAGCGGCTGAAGACCGCCAACTTCTCCGGCGGCAACCAGCAGAAGATCGTGCTCGCTCGCGAGATGGAGCGCAACCCGGACGTCTTGATCGTCGGTCAGCCGACCCGCGGCGTCGATATTGGCGCCATCGAGTTCATCCACAACCAGATCATCAAGATGCGCGATGCCGGCAAGGCGATCCTCGTGGTCTCGGTCGAGCTCGACGAAATCCGTTCGCTGGCCGACCGCATCCTCGTGATGTTCGATGGCCACATCGTCGGCGAAGCCGACCCCGCCACCGCCACCGAAGGCGAGCTCGGCCTGATGATGGCCGGCGTCACCGACAAAAAGGCGGCAGCCGAATGAGTAGCGCCATCCTCAAACCGCTGCCGCGCTGGGCCGACGTGGTCCTGTTGCCGATTCTCAACCTGGCGCTGGCCTTCATCGTTTCCGGCCTCGTCGTGCTCGCCATCGGGCAGGATCCGCTGGCGGCGCTCAACGCCATCGTCACCGGCGCCTTCGGCAATGGCTACAATTTCGGCTACACGCTCTACTACTCGACCAACTTCATCTTCACCGGCATTGCGGTGGCGGTGGCCGCCCATGCCGGGCTGTTCAACATCGGCGGGAACGGCCAGGCCTATATCGCCGGCCTCGGCGTCATCGCCGTGGCGCTGCCGCTGCAGTTCCTGCCCTGGTGGATCACCTTCCCCATCGCCGTCGTCGCCGGCGCGGCGGTGGGTGGGCTCTGGGGCTTCATTCCCGGGTGGCTGCAGGCCAAGCGCGGCTCGCACGTCGTCATCACCACCATCATGTTCAACTTCATCGCCGCGGCGATCATGGTCTACATGGTGGTGAACGTGTTGAAGCCGGCGGGCATCCTCGCGCCAGAATCGGCGATGATCGCCCCCGAAGGCCGCATGCCGAAACTCGGCGCCTTCATTCCGTGGTTCAAGAACACCGACGTCAACTTCACGCTGCTGCTGGCGTTGCTCTGCCTCGTCGGCGCCTACATCCTCATCTGGCACACCCGCTTCGGCTTCGCCATGCGGGCGCTGGGTCAGAACCCGACGGCCACCCGCTATGCCGGCATGTCCAACAGCCGCATCATCATGATCGTCATGACCATGTCCGGCGCGCTCGCCGGCATGGTGGCGGTCAACCAGGTGGTCGGCGTGCAGTACCGGCTGGTGCTCGATTACGTCGCCGATGCCGGCTTCGTCGGCATCGCCGTAGCGCTGATGGGGCGCAACCATCCGATCGGCATCCTCCTCGCCGCGGTGCTGTTCGGAGCGCTCTACCAGGGCGGCAACGAGCTGCAATACGTGATCCCGGGGTTGAGCAAGGAAATGGTCGTCGTCATCCAGGCGCTGGTCATCCTGTTCACCGGCGCCATGGAAGGGCTGTTCCGCCCCGGCCTGCAGCGTGTGTTCATGACCTTGTCACCGCGCCAGAAGGCTGCGGCGGTCGAGGCCAATAGCGTCAAGTCGGGGAGCTGAGCCATGGATCTCGGTCTCATCCTCTCCACCCTCGACGCGACGCTGCGGCTGTCGACGCCGCTGCTGCTCGCCTGCCTTGCCGGGCTCTATTCCGAGCGCGCCGGCGTGTTCGACATCGGCCTCGAGGGCAAGATGCTGGCCTCGGCTTTTGCCGCTGCCGCCGTCGCCGCGGTCACCGCCAATGTCTGGCTCGGGCTGCTTGCCGGCCTTGCCGTCTCGATCACCACGGCAGGGCTGCAGGGTGCTGCCGCCATCACGCTGCGCGGCAACCAGCTGATCGCCGGCGTCGCCATCAACATGCTGGCGGCCGGCCTCACCACCTTCCTCGGCATCCAGTGGTTCGGGCAGGGTGGGCGCACCCCGCAGCTCCCGGTCACCGGCCGTTTCCAGAACATCGACCTGCCGTTTGCCAACGAGCTCGCCGGTGTTCCGATCCTCGGGCAGATCTATTCCGAGCTGATCTCCGGCCACAACATCCTGGTCTATGTCGCCTTCCTCGCCGTGCCGATCACCTGGTGGGTGCTCTATCGCACCCGCTTCGGCCTCAGGCTGCGCGCCGTTGGCGAGAACCCCAAAGCGGTGGATACCGCCGGCATCTCGGTTACTCGCCTCCGCTATCAGGCGGTGCTGATCACCGGGCTGCTTTGCGGCCTCGCCGGGGCGTTCTTCTCGATCGCCCAGGGTTCCGGCTTCGGCAACAACATGACCGCCGGCAAGGGGTTTATCGCGCTCGCCGCGCTGATCTTCGCCAAATGGAAGCCGGTGCCGGCGATGTTCACCTGCCTGCTGTTCGGCTTCCTCGATGCGCTGCAGATCCGCCTGCAGGGCGCCGAGATTTTCGGCGTCGGCGTGCCGGTGCAGGCCATCCAGGCGCTGCCCTACCTGCTGACGGTGATCCTCCTGGCCGGCTTCATCGGCAAGGCCGTCGGCCCCAAGGCCGGTGGCGTCGCCTACACCAAGGAACGCTGATGCCTCATCCGCTGGACCCGCAGCTGCTGGCTGCCGCTGAAGCCGTTCGCGCCAAGGCCTACGCGCCCTATTCGAACTTCCAGGTCGGCACCGCCATCCTCGCCGATGACGGCAAGATCTATGTCGGCTGCAATGTCGAGAACGCCGCCTATCCGGTCGGCAACTGCGCCGAGCCCTCGGCCATCGCGGCCATGCTCGCCGGCGGCGCCAAACGCATCAAGCGCGTCTACACCACCGGGCCGGGCACGACGCCCGTCACCCCGTGCGGCGGCTGCCGCCAGCGCATCCGCGAGTTCGCCGATCAGGACGTCGTCGTCGTTTCGCACGGCATCGACGGCACGCCGCTCGAGCAGACCATCGCACAGCTGCTCCCGCACTCTTTCGGCCCCGAGTTTTTGGGCCGATAATGCCATTCAACGTACTGCCGCAAAGCCGGGCTAACCGGTAAGGCGCAAGGAGGCCATCCATGGAACTTCGCGTCGTCGACCCCGCTGCTGCAAAGCCCGCGAAATCAAAGCCGATCGAGGCTCCCGCCTCTTCGCACCGCAGAAATCCAGGCTTCCCACTCGATCTCGATTGGGTCGAGCGCGTCCGCATGAACCGTTCGGCGCTCGAGCGTCGCGCCGCGACGCTGCCGGCCCGCCGTACGGTGAAGAAGGACTGGCAGGCTGCCTGGCTGTTGAAGGCCATCACCCTGATGGACCTGACGACGCTCAACTCCGACGACACCCCGGGCCGGGTCGAGCGGCTCTGCGCCAAGGCCCGCCACCCGGTCCGGCAGGATATCATCGACGGTCTTGGCGTTGCCGACCTCGAGGTGAAGCCGGCCGCCGTCTGCGTCTACCACTCCTTCGTCAAGACCGCGGTCGATGCCCTCAAGGGCACCGGCATCAATGTCGCGGCAGTCTCCACGGCGTTCCCGCATGGCCTCGCGCCGCTCTCGACCCGCCTCGCCGAGATCGAGGCTTCGGTGGCTGACGGCGCCAACGAGATCGACATCGTCATCGAGCGCGGCATGGTGCTGCGCGGCGACTGGCAGGCGCTCTACGACGAAGTCCGGGCCATGCGGAAGGCCTGCGGCGATGCTCACATCAAGACCATCCTGGGCACTGGCGAACTGGCGACGCAGACCAATGTCGCCAAGGCCTCGCTGGTCTGCATGCTGGCCGGCGCCGACTTCATCAAGACCTCGACCGGCAAGGAAAAGGTCAACGCCAACCTCCAGACCTCGCTGTCGATGGTGCGGATGATCCGCTGGTTCCACGAGGAGACCGGCATCGAGGTCGGCTACAAGCCGGCCGGCGGCATCGCCACGGCCAAACTGTCGCTCGACTACATGGCGCTGATCAAGGAAGAGCTCGGCACCCACTGGCTGCAGCCGCATCTGTTCAGGTTCGGCGCGAGTTCCCTGCTGACTGACATCGAGCGGCAGCTCGAGCACACGCTGACCGGGCACTACGCCGCCGACTACCGGATGCCGATGGTGTGATGGTTCTGCCCCTCGCCCGGCGCTACGCGCCACCCTCTCCCTCAAGGGGAGAGGGGGACATGACTGAGAACTCTCGGCTCCTCCCTTCTCCCCTTGAGGGAGAAGGTGCCCGAAGGGCGGATGAGGGGCAGGCCACATACTCCCTCGTTGGAGAATGAAATGAACAAAATCGCCGAAATCTTCACCTCCCTCGACTACGGCCCGGCCCCGGAGTCCGCCGATGTCGCCCTCGCCTGGCTTGCCGCGCACGACAACACGTTCGGCCATTTCATCAACGGCGCGTGGACCAAGCCGGGCAAGACCTTTGCCTCCGAGAACCCAGCCAACGGCAAGGTCCTCGCCCAGGTCACCGATGGCACCGCCGCCGACGTCGATGCGGCGGTGAAGGCTGCCCGCGCCGCCTTCAAGCCCTGGGCCGCCCTCTCGGGCTACCAGCGTGGCAAATACCTCTATGCCATCGCCCGGTTGATCCAAAAGCATTCGCGCCTCTTCGCCGTGCTCGAAACCATGGACAACGGCAAGCCGATCCGTGAAAGCCGCGACGTCGATATCCCGCTGGTGGCGCGCCATTTCTACCACCATGCCGGCTGGGCCCAGCACCTCGAGCGCGAGTTCCCCGAGCACGTGCCCTATGGCGTCTGCGGCCAGATCATCCCGTGGAATTTCCCGCTGCTGATGCTGGCCTGGAAGATCGCGCCGGCGCTCGCTGCGGGGAACACCGTGGTGCTGAAGCCGGCCGAGTTCACCTCGCTCACCGCGCTGCTGTTCGCCGAAATCTGCGACAAGGCGCACCTGCCCAAGGGCGTCGTCAACATCGTCACCGGCGAGGGCGATACCGGCGCCGCCATCACCGGCCACCCTGACATCGACAAAATCGCCTTCACCGGCTCGACCGAGGTGGGGAAGATCATCAGGAGGGCCACGGCTGGCACCGGCAAGGGCATCTCGCTCGAGCTCGGCGGCAAGTCGCCCTACATCGTCTTCGATGACGCTGATATCGACTCGGCCATCGAGGGCCTCGTCGATGCCATCTGGTTCAACCAGGGCCAGGTCTGCTGTGCCGGCTCGCGCCTCTTGGTCCAGGAGTCGATCGAGGAGCGCTTCCTCGAAAAGCTGAAGAAGCGCATGTCGACCCTGCGTGTCGGCGATCCGCTCGATAAGGCGGTGGATATCGGCGCCCTCGTCGCCCCGGTGCAGGTCGAACGGGTCCGCGACCTGGTGAAGAAAGGCGTCGCCGAGGGCGGCCAGCTCTACGAGCCCGATATCGACGTGCCGGGCGGCGGCTGCTTCATCAAGCCGACGCTGATCACCAATGTGTCGACCGCCAACACCGTCGCCAACGAGGAAATCTTCGGGCCGGTGCTGGTCGAGATGAGCTTCCGAACTCCCGAGGAAGCGGTGGCGCTCGCCAACAACACCCGTTACGGCCTCGCCGCCACCATCTGGACCGAGAACGTCAACCTCGCCCTCGACATCGCGCCTAAGCTGAAGGCCGGCGTGGTCTGGATCAACTCCACCAACAATTTCGACGCTGCGGTCGGCTTCGGCGGCTACAAGGAATCCGGCTTCGGCCGCGAAGGCGGCCGGGAAGGCATGGCCTTCTACCTGAAGGCGAAGTGGGAGAAGGAGCTGAAACCCTTCGTCGCTGCGGCGGCCAAGTCCGGCAAGTCCGCCAATCCGCTCGACGATGCGGGCGGCATCGACCAGACCGCCAAGATGTACATCGCCGGCAAGCAGGCCCGTCCCGACAGCGGTTACTCCCGGCCGGTCCACGGTCCTTCGGGCGCGCTGGTCGGTGAAGTCGGCGACGGCAATCGCAAGGATATCCGCAACGCCGTAGAGGCAGCCCGCGCGGCACTGGGTTGGGCCACCACCTCGGCGCACAACCGGGCGCAGATCCTCTACTTCCTCGCCGAGAACCTCGAGTATCGCGCTGACGAATTCGCCGCCCGCCTCAGGGCACAAACCGGCGAGGATGGCGCCGCCGAAGTCGCCGCCAGCGTCGAGCGCCTGTTCGCCTTCGCCGGCTGGGCCGACAAATACGATGGCGCCGTGCACAATCCGCCGCAGCGCATGGTGGCGACCGCCATGGTCGAGGCGCTGGGCGCGATGGCCATCCTCGCCCCGCCGTCACGGCCGCTGCTCGGCTCGATTGCCCTCATCGCCCCGGCCCTCGCCATGGGCAACACCGTGGTGCTCGTCCCCTCCGACCGCTCGCCGCTGTCGATGACCGATTTCTACCAGGTGCTCGAAACCTCCGACGTGCCCTCGGGCGTCCTCAACATCGTCACGGGGGAGAGCAAGGTGCTGGCCAAGACGCTCGCCGAACATGACGGCATCGACGCCATCTGGTTCGCCGGCGACGCCGAAACCTCCGCCATGGTCGAAAAGGCCTCGGCCGGCAACGTCAAGCAGACCTGGACCAGCCGCGGCCTCTACTACGACCTGAGCGACAAGGCGAAATTCGAGGGTGATTACTTCCTGCGCCGTGCCACGCAGGTGAAGAACGTGTGGATTCCGTACGGGGCTTAAGCGCGATGGGCGCAGCAGGCGGGGCCAGGGGTGGGGGTCAGCCAGCACCGGAGTTTCGGCATGACGGTTGAGCGCGCCAGAGAACTCCGCCACAAAGCGACCGACCCGGAGCGAAGGCTCTGGGCCATCCTTCGCGTCTTCAGCGAGCGCGGCTACCATTTCCGTCGTCAACAGCAGATCGGCCCGTACTATGCCGATTTCGCCTGCATGCATGCCCAACTGATCATCGAAGCTGACGGCGAAACCCATACCTCCGCTGCCGGCCGGGACCATGATCGCGTCCGCGACGATTACCTGCACGCCCGCGGGTTTCGCGTCCTGCGTTTCTGGAACAATGAGATCACCGAGAACGCCGAAGGTGTTTTCACGATCATTGAGCAGACCCTGGCCACCGTGCCCGCACTGACCCCCAGCCTTGATCCCTCCCCGCAAGGGGGAGGGAGACGCAAGAGCCGCAAGGCTCTGCGCGATCTCGCCATCCGCACCGGCGACTAGACCTGACTTGAGGTCAGGCCGTCGCCGCCGCCATCCCCTTCCGCGGCAAAAACACCGCCTCCAGCAGCGACAGCAATGCGATCGCCCCGACCATCGCTCCGCTCGTCAGCACCACGCGTTGCACCACCACTTCGAAGGCATCGCGGGCGCCGAAGGTTGACGACAGCAGCATCACCAGCGCCACCGAGCAGATGTACTGGTAGTAGAGCGGCCGGCTCGCCCCGGTCGTCATCCTGTCGATGAGGAAGAAGGTGATGCTGGCGATCAGCGCCACCAGCACCGGGAACTGCGGCACCACATAGTAGATCGCCATGGCGCCCACTGCCACGACGGCGCCGACGATGGTGCCGCCGCCACGGTCGATCAGCTGCTGCAGCCGCCCGCCGCGATCCGGCTCGGCGCAGATGAAGGCCAGCATGATCGGCACGATCAAGAGGTTCATGTCGCCCGTCGCATAAGTCATCAGCATGATCGGCACATAGACGGCGAGCCGGATCAGCAGCTCGGCGGCCGGGTTCTCCGTCTCGAACGGTTTTGGCTGCTCGACATGCACGCGGGCCGTCTGCGGCGGGAACAGGATGTTCAGCACCACCGCAGTCACCCCGACGATCAGCCCGCCGGTCGCCATCGAGTCACGGATCGCCACCAGCGCCTGGTCGCTATAGAGCACAGACATCGACATCATCGCCGGAAACACCGTCAGCATCACGCCCAGGCGCGAGCCCTTGAACAGCATCAGCCCGATGCCGGCTCCGGCCAGCGCGATGTTGACCAGGACGAACAGCATCGGCTCGCTCACCGTCGCCGCCGCCAGCCAGCTGAAGACGAACGCCATCACCGGCAGCATCACCGGGCCCATGAACGAGCGCAGGTTGAGCGCGCCGCGCTGGTTCGACATCAGGCTCATCCCCAGCACCACCGGCATCATCGGTTGGGTGACGCCGAGCGGGTCGGCAAGGATCACGCAGATCGCGACGCTGAGCGCCGTACGCAGCGCCAGGTACGGATCCTCGTTGGGGTCGACGCGAGTCAGCTCTTCCATCTTCGCCTCCTGGAGAGAAAATCCTAGTTGAGGCCCGACAGCAGGCCGCTGATGCCCATCAGCCCACGAGCGATGGTCGGCACGATCCCGTCTTCTGGCACGATCAGGACGCTCGCTTCCGAGCCGAGCCGTACATTGGCGGGGAACGTGCTCATGTCGTCGATACTGACGCGCACCGGGATTTTCCGCGCCGGCGGGAACCAGCGGGTGTCGTTCGACGATTGCGCCAGGCCATTGGCCGTGGTGCGGCCGCTATTGATGCCCCAGGCAATGCTGTCGACCGTGGCTTCGAATTGCTTCCCCGGCGCCGCCTCGAACATCACCACGGCCTTGTCGCCCGGCTGGACGTTGACCAGTTGGTTCTCGCGCAGGTCGGCAATCACCATCTGCGTTTTGGGGTTGATGAAGGTCAGCGCCGGCGTGCCGGCGGCAACGAACTGCCCCTCGGCCAGCGACAGGTTCGACACATAGCCGTCGGCCGGCGCCAGAACCGTGGTGTTGCGGAGCGCGAATTCGGCCTTGTCGACCGCCGCCTGCGCCGCCCGCACGTTGGGGTTGCTGGCATCCGCCGTGCTGGCCGACGCCTTGATCCGCTCGAGATCGGCCTTTGCCGCCTCGACGTTAAGCGCCGCCGTCCTGGCGTTGGCGTCCGCCGTGTTGAACTTCGCCTGCGACAGCAGGCCCTTATCGTGGAGCTGCGTGGCGCGCTCCAGTTCCTGCTGCGCAATGGTCAGCGCCACCTCGGTCTGCGCCAGCTTGGCCTCGGCGGCCGGCACCGCCGCGACACCCGAAGTCACGTTGTTCATCGCCTGGTCGAGCTGGCCCCTCGCCTGCGCCACGTCCATCAGGAACGTCGTGTCGTCGATCTCGAACAGCGGCTGGCCGGCTTTCACCTCGGCATTGTCTGATATCAGCACGTGCTTGACCGGCCCGGCGACGCGCGGCGCCACCTGGGTCACCTGCGCCGTGATCGAGGCGCCCGAGGCGAACGGCGCATAGTGATCGGCCAGCGGATACCAGGCGACCACGCCGCCCAGTGTCACCAGGAGGCCGATGCCGAACAGCTTTGCCTTCCTGCGGCTCTTGTTCGGCGCCTCGGTCGGTGCTGCCGCGGCCTCTGCCGCAACGGTCGCGGGCAGGGGAGTCGGCCCGGGTTCCGCCACTCGCTCCACGGGAATGTTCACCACCTTGGACTGGTTCGTCGCGCGCCCAATGGCGGGAAGCCCCGCCTTGTCAGCGTTCACAGCGTCTTTGTGGTCCATCGTCGCCTGTGCCTGTGCCATAGTCCGCTCCATTGGCTGCATTCGTCTGATCCCCATCTAGGGCAGCTGATTTAACTTTGCAACAAAGATACTATGTTGCATAGCTATGTTGCGCGTGAGGAATGAGACGTTGGAACGAAAGCCCGAGATGGATGAGCTGCTGCGCGACCTGACCGCCGAGGTGACGCACGTCTATCGCTGGCTGGCCGAGCAGGCAGGTATCAATCACACCGATCTGATGTGCCTGTTCTTCGTGCGCTCGTCGGGCGGCCAGGCGACGCCCAAAGCCATCTCGCAGCATCTGGGGCTCACCACCGGCGCCACCGCCATCATGCTCAACCGGCTGGAGGCCGCCCGCTTCATCGTGCGCCATCCGCACCCGACCGACCGGCGCGGCGTGCTGATCATGCTCGGACCCGCCACCGAGGAATCGGGTCTCCTGCAGCTGCGCGACTATGTGCTGCGGATGAACCAGCCGGTGATCGCCTCATACTCCGAGGCCGAACTGGCGATCGTCCGCCGCTTCATCGGCGATATGCTGGCCAATACCCGCGATACCCTGCGCAAGACCCGCCTCGACAAAGCCGCTCCGGTGCCCACGGGCGAGTAACGGGCCAGCGCAAGCGCCGACGGGCCTCAGACCTCGAGCAGCGATTTCAGCGCGGTGAAATCCGTGCGGATCCATTCGAGCGCTGAGGCCAGTTGCTCGTCGTCCATCCCCGGCCGGCGGTAGAACACGAAGGTCACCAGCGTCCGGTTGCCATCGACGGTGACCCGCAGCGGCATCATCACCGGCTCCTCGCCTGCCTTGTACACTGCATGGTCGAGGATGCCCTCGCCATTGGGTGGGCTGAACCTGACGATGCGCGGCCCGAACTCGGTATCGCCGGCCCACTCGAGCGGGCCGATCTGCCGGAAGGTTGCGGCGTTGATCGCTGCCCAGCGCGGGTAGTTCCACGGCGAAGCAAGGAAGCGGTAGACCTCGGTCACCGGCTTGTCGATATAGGTCTCAATCGCGTGGGGTTCGAGCATGGCGGTCTACCGTTGCCGCCTCACGGGGCGGAACGCACCCTAACCCGCCCAGCGTGAACGACGCGTTGACGCTTCGTAGCGGAAGACCGCCTGCGCCGAAGCGAACAGGCGGTCTCTGCAGCTAACGCAACCCACGTTCAGGCGGCGCGGGCGGCCAGCATTTCCACATAATGCGGGTTGTACATGATCCCCAGCACGTTACCGAACGGGTCGACCACCGATGCGGTGACGAAGCCGGTCTCGCCACGCTTGGTGATCGCCTCGTATTCCTTTGCACCCAGCTCCTTCAGCCGGGCGAATGCCGCCTCGATGTCGTCGACATGCCAGAACAGGACCGCGCCACCGGGCCCGGGCTGCATCGCCTCGGGCGCATAGCGGCGATCGATGATGCCGAACTCGTCCTCGGTGTCACCGATGCGGAACTCGATGTAAGCCGGCTTCTCGCGGCTCGGCATCTGGAAGTAGGCTTCGACGCCGAATAGCTCGGCGTACCAGTCGCGGGCCGCGATGAGGTCGTCGGCGAAGAAGCTGACGGTAGCCATGCCGCGCAGGAAGTGCTTGTTGCTCATTTGGAATTTCCTTTCATCGTTGAGCTGATGCCCAGACAATGACCGATGCTCCAACCCCTGTATTTCAGAAATCCGCAGCGGCCGGAGAGACAGGTGCGTCCGGCGCGCCACGCGAGCCCGGGGAGCCACGCGAGCCCGGGGAGCCACGCGAGCCCTATGAGGCGCGCGGCCGGCTCGATCCCCTGGGTTTCGACCGTCACGTGCAGTTCCGCACCGTGCCGCCTTCGGCCGATCTCGAGCGCTTCATCGAGCATTTCTGGGTCATCCGCTGGGACAGCTCCCTGGGCCCCTACGATTCCGACCAGGTGATGCACCGGCCTTACGTCGATATCTTTCTGTCGGCCCAGGAGTCCGGCATCCAGGGCACCTTCCGCGGCAAGCGCACCTATTCGGCCGCCGGCAGTGGCCGCATCATCGGCGTGCGCTTTCGCCCCGGCGCCTTCCACGCTTTCTGGACCGGCGAAATGGCCGACCTGCAGGACAAGGTAGTGCCGCTGACTGCGGTGTTTCCCTGGGCAGATGCCAAGGGTATCGCCGCCATCCTGGCGCACGACGACGATGCGGTGATCGCCACGCTGCTCGAGCATATTCGCGCTGCCTCGCCTGTGGCCGATGGAACGCTCGAGGAGATCAACACTATTATCACGGCCGTCGAGACCGACGAGAACCTCACCACCGTCGCCGCGGTCGGCGAGGCCTTCAGTCGCAGCGAGCGCTGGCTGCAGCAGGCGTTTCGCGACTATCTGGGGATCGGCCTCAAATGGTTGCTGCAGCGCAAGCGCCTGCTCGCCGCCGCCGCAGAAATCCGTTTGAGCGACGAGCCCGATTGGGTCGGCATCGCCTACGACCTCGGCTACAGCAGCCAGCAGCACTTCATCACCGACTTCCGCACCGTGCTGGGCGCAACGCCGGTGCAGTACCATAAGAGCCTGACCCGCTAGGGCGTCCGGGCGAAGCTCCCTAGCCCGGATTTGTCGAACGCTTCGATCCATACCGAGCGCGCCTTGCCCGCGCCATCGAGCGCGAAGCTCACCCCGCTCAGGCCGGAGGCGTTCTCGCCGATGGTTTCGAAGGTGAACGTGTCGCGGTCGAAATGCGTGAGCCGGAACGAGCGCCGGTTCGGTCCGATCAGCAGGTTGAACCCGTCGGCGCCGGCGACCACCTCGATGGGGCCGTAAAAGTCATTGGCGAAGCTGCCGATATAGGCCGTGTCTGCGGCTGCGGGACCAGCGTCGGCCGGTGGGGTATCGAAGTTGTGCGAGATCCCGTCCGCCGCCATCTGCGCGAAGATGCCGGTAAACACCTCCTGCCATGGGTAGCGTGGCGCGCCGAGAATGGCGTTGTCCATGAAGGCGTTGGCCAGCGTTTCCGATACGCCCACCGGCGCGCCGTTGGTCAACACGATCACCCCCAGCTTGTCGTCGAGCGAGATGTTGACCGTTGTTCCCGCGCCCATGGCGAAGGCGCCCGAGTGCGAGATCGAGTGCCGCGCGTCGCCGCCATAGCCGACATTCCAGCCCAGCCCGTAGAATGACGGCGTCCCGTTGGGGGCGTAGCCGGTGATCATTACCGGCAGGTGCGCCTCCTCGAGTGGCGCGGCGGCGATCACCTGCTTGCCCTCGAACATGCCGTCGTTCACCAGCAGCCGCACCCACCTGGTCAGGTCGTTCACCGATGAGGAGACGCCGCCGGCCGGCGATTGCGCGTCGGGCTGCCGCTGCTCGACGAAGGCCCATTTGCCGTCGACCCTGATATGGCCGGCGGCGCGGTTGGCCTCCGCCATGAAATCGGCATAGCGCGAGCTGGTCGACGCCATGCCGAGCGGCTTGTAGAGCCGCTCCTCCGACAAGGTTTCCCAGTCCATGCCGGTTGTCGATGCTGCCGCCACTGCGGCGGCGGTGATGCCGAAATTGGTGTAGGCGTAGCCGGAGCGGAAGCTGGTCAGCGGCGGCTGGAAGCGCAGCCGGTGCAGCACCGCCTCGCGATCGTAGCCATAGTCTTCCAAGAGGTCGCCGGCATGGTCGGGCAGCCCCGAGCGATGTGCGTAGAGATCGCGAAGCGTCACCTGGCTTGTCACCCACGGCTCCTGCATGGCGAAACCGGGTGTCAGGTCCATCAGCCGCGTGTCCCAGCTGAGCTTGCCGTCGCCGATCAGGCCCGAGATCACCGTCGAGCCGATCGGCTTCGATACCGAGGCGAGCTGGAACACCGTGTCCGGGTCGACCGGCTCGCCGGTCTCGACATTGCGGACCCCGAACCCCCCGGCAAAGATCACCGCGTCGCCGTGGACAACGGCGATGGCAATGCCAGGCGTCCGGTCGTCGGCTACGGCCTGCTTCGCGTCCGCGGCGAGCGTATCGAGCGCTTGCTGCAATTGCGCCGGCGGCAGCGGCTCACGCTCGCCGGCACGCGCTACGCCGGTCGCAGCGACAACGAGAGCGGCCAGTCCGAAACCAAGGTGGCGAAGCACGATAGATCCTCCAGGCGGGGCAGCTGGCGGTCGACAGGTAATGTCGAGCGAAATCGTCGTTGCCAGCTCACATGTGAACATCAGCTTGCGAGGTGCGACAAGAGCAAGTGCCATCGAGTCTTTAGCTAACGCGACCTCCTGCACCTGAAGTCGGTGGTGCGGGCCGGACTTAGTTCTCATGCCGAAGCAAAGGCGCAGCCGGCGCCGGTTTGTATTTCGACATTGTGTACGGAACCGTACCGAGGCCGCATGCCGGGTGGGTCAGAGCGCCGCCGCCTCATCTTGCCTTCGCCCGGCGGGCAGCGCAAAACACCGGCATGACCCTGCTCCCGCAAGAAACCATCATCCGCAAGCGCGACGGTCTCGCCCTCACGTCAGGCGAAATCTCCGGCTTCATCGGCGGGCTGACCGACGGTTCCGTCAGCCCGGCCCAGGCAGCCGCCTTCGCCATGGCGGTGTATTTCCGTGATATGTCGACCCCCGAGCGCGTCGCCCTCACCGAGGCTATGCGCGACTCGGGCACTGTGCTCGATTGGTCCGATCTCGATGGCCCGGTCGCCGACAAGCATTCGACCGGCGGGGTCGGGGACAACACCTCGCTGATGCTGGCGCCGATCCTTGCCGCCTGCGGCGTCTACGTGCCGATGATCTCCGGTCGCGGCCTCGGCCACACTGGCGGCACGCTCGATAAGTTCGATGCCATCCCCGGCTACAGCACCAGCCCGGATAACGCGTTATTTCGCAAGGTGGTGCGCGAGGCTGGTTGCGCCATTATCGGCCAGACCGCCGATCTCGCTCCGGCCGACAAGGTGCTCTATGCCATCCGCGACGTCACCGGCACGGTCGAATCCATCCCGCTGATCACCGCCTCGATCCTCAGTAAGAAACTGGCCGCCGGCCTCGGCGCCCTGGTCCTCGACGTGAAGACCGGTTCCGGCGCCTTCATGCCGACATTGGAGAAATCCCGCGCCCTGGCCGATAGCCTCGTCTCGGTGGCCAATGGCGCCGGGCTGCGCACCGCCGCGCTGATCACCGACATGAACGAGCCCCTCGCTTCGGCTGCCGGCAACGCTCTCGAAGTGCGCAACGCCGTCAACTTCCTCACTGGCAAAGGGGCGGACGGCCGGCTCTTTGACGTCACCCGGGCGCTCTGCGTGGAGGCCCTGTCGCTGACCGGCGTGGAGCGCAGCGACGCGGGCGCCGCAGTGGACCGCCTCCTCCCCAGCGGCGAGCCGGCGGAGCGGTTTGCGCGCATGGTGACCGGCCTTGGCGGGCCCAGCGATTTCATCGATCGCATGGACGATTACCTGCCCCGCGCCAGCATCGTTCGCGACATCTATCCAGATGAAGCGGGCCAGGTTCAGCAGATCGATACCCGCGCCGTCGGCATGGCGGTGGTGGTGCTCGGCGGCGGCCGTACACGCCCCACCGATAACATCGACCATGCTGTCGGTTTCGACAACCTGGCGCCCATCTGGCGTGTGGTTGGGCCAGGCAGACAACCGATCGCTCGCCTCCATGCCAACGATCCGGCTGTAGCCGACGAAGCCGAGCGCCGCATCAAGTCCGCCTATCGCATCGGCGAGGGGGCACCCGACCCCACGATCATCTACGACCGGATCGGCCCCGAGGAGTTTGCCTGATGCCCCGCGCCATTCTCTGCATCCTCGACAGCTTTGGTATCGGCGGCGCCCCCGACGCAGCCGATTACGGCGACACCGGCGCCGACACGCTCGGCCATATCGCCGCCAACTACCAGCTATCGCTACCGAACCTGGACGCCCTCGGACTCGGCGCCGCGGCCAAACTCTCCACCGGTGAGGTTCCTCGCGGCCTCACGGACCAGCCGAGGGGCGGACGCTGGGGCGTCGGCCGCGAGGTCAGCAAAGGCAAGGACACCCCGTCCGGCCATTGGGAAATCGCCGGCGTGCCGGTGCCGTTCGACTGGGGTTATTTCCCGCTGCAGGAGCCGACCTTCCCGCCCGACCTCATCGCCAAACTGATCGAGAAATCCGGCGTCCCCGGCATCCTCGGTAACAAGCATGCTTCCGGCACCACCATCATCGCCGAACTCGGCGAGGAGTCGATCCGGACCGGCAAGCCGATCTGCTACACCTCGATCGACAGCGTCTTCCAGATCGCCGCGCACGAGAGCCATTTTGGCCTCGAGCGGCTCTACCAGCTCTGCGAAACCGCCTTCGAACTCACTGCGCCACTCAATATCGGCCGTGTCATTGCCCGCCCGTTCGTCGGCGAGACCGCCGCCACCTTCAAGCGCACCGGCAACCGCCGCGACTTCGCCATCGCCCCGCCCGAGCCGACCTTGCTCGATCGGGCCAAGGGTGCGGGGCGGCAGGTCTACGCCATCGGCAAGATCTCCGACATCTATGCGGGGCACGGCGTCACCCACAAGATCAAGGCCACCGGCAATATGGCGCTGTTCGATCGCACCCTCGAAGCGATGGAAATGGCCGCCGACGGCGCCTTCATCATGACCAACTTCGTCGATTTCGATCAGGATTTCGGCCATCGCCGCGATGTGCCGGGCTATGCCCAGGCGCTCGAAGCCTTCGATGCGCGCCTGCCCGAGCTGATCGCGGCACTGCGGCCCGACGATCTCGTCGTCCTCACCGCCGACCACGGCAACGATCCGACCTGGCGCGGTTCCGATCACACCCGCGAACAGACCCCGATCATGGCCTTTTCCCCAGCCCTCACGCCCGGAACCATTGGCATCCGGCCGACCTTTGCGGATATAGGAGAGAGTATCGCCCGCTGGCTCGGCCTTGCGCCCGGCCCCCACGGCAAATCCTTCCTCTAGCCCTTCGAGGTATCCATGCGCGGCGTAACGGTGATCGACCACCCGATGGTGCAGCACAAGCTCACCATCATGCGCGACAAGGATACCTCCATCGCGGGGTTCCGACGCCTGCTGCGCGAGATCGCGCACCTGATGTGCTACGAGGTGACGCGCGACCTGGAACTCGAGATGGTCGAGATCGAGACGCCGATGACCAAGATGGATGCCCCCACCATCAAGGGCAAGAAACTGGTCTTCGCCTCGATCCTGCGCGCCGGCAACGGCCTGCTCGACGGCATGCTCGATCTCGTCCCGGCCGCCCGCGTCGCCCATATCGGCATCTATCGCGACCACGAGACGCTGCAGCCGGTCGAGTACTACTTCAAGGCGCCATCAGAGCTCGACAACCGCCTGATCATCGTCGTCGATCCGATGCTGGCGACGGCCAATTCCTCGATTGCGGCAGTGGACAAGCTCAAGGAGCGTGGCGCCAACAACATCCGCTTCCTCTGCCTGCTCGCCGCCCCCGAGGGTATCGAGAAGTTCTCGACCGCCCACCCCGACGTGGCGATCTTCACCGCTGCAATCGACAGCCATCTCAACGAGAAGGGCTACATCATCCCCGGCCTCGGCGACGCCGGGGATCGGATGTATGGGACCAAGTAGGTCTTCACGCGCTGGTCGCGCTCCAGACGGGGCGCGCCACGCGCGGGGTCCTCGCTACGCTCGTCCAAGGGTGTGAACCGATGCCGCGGCGAATCCTCCCCCGCGCGGCGGGGGAGGGGGACCACCCGAAGGGTGGTGGAGGGGGCAGTCAAAGCCGCAGTAGTCCAAACGGCCCCTTACTTCTTCAGCGGCAGCCCCAGCCCGATCAGCTCCTTGCGGAGCGACTTCGGGTCGGTGAAGTGGATCGCGTGCATGCCGAACTTGCGGGCCGAGATCACGTTCGGCTCGCTGTCGTCGATAAATACGCAGCTCTCCGGCGCAAGGCCGTAGCGCTCGCAGAATACCCGGTAGAGTCGCGGATCGGGCTTCACCAGCCCCTCGAGCCCGGACACCACGACGCCGTCGAACTTTTCGAGGAAGGGCCATTCGGGCAAGCAGCTCACCCACTTCTCCCACGAGAAGTTGGTGATGGCGAAGGTCGGAATATCCTCGGCGATCAGCTCGTTATGGATATCGATGGTGCCAGTGATGAACTCGCCGACCGTCTCTTTCCACCTGAGATCGAAGGCCTGGATCTCGCGCCAGTAGCGCGGATAGCGGGTGATGAGCTCGGCCACGCCCTCGGCGAAGATGTCGCCGGCGTCGAACTCGAGGTTCCAGTCCTTGGTGCAGATATTGTCCCAGAACCACTGCGCTTCCTCTTCGGTCTCGAAGAGCTTGCGGAACAGGTACATCGGGTTCCAGTCGACGAACACGCCGCCGAGGTCGAAGACGGGGATCAGGGTATCTTGCATTGGGCTGGCCTCGTAGAGCGCTTGCAGGGAAAGTTGCAGACTTTGCCGTGCGAAAGCGCGACAAAACCAATGACCTCAGGCGTTTCCGCGAAACGCTCTGGCGTTTCGACGTTTCTGTGAAACGGTGAAGCGCTCTGGGGAACGTGAGCCGGGCTATGGCACGCCCGTACTGCCTCGGCAAGCCGCCGCTGGCTACTCCAGCGCGATCTCCCCCTTGAAGCGCGGCAGGAAGTACTGCGTGTGCTTCAGCGTGATCGTGCTTGAGATGACGAGACCAAAAAGTGGCTGGTGCGGGTAGGTGATCTCGGAGGCCACGAGCCAGCCGTTGGCGCCGCGAGCCAGCACATTGATCTTGGCGGTGGCGTCCAGCGGGAACGCGCTGGTCGCTTCACGCGCTGTTGCGGCGCCGTGCGCCCGGCTCCACGCCACCGTGGCCACACCGTCGGCGTTGATGCTGAGCAACGAGACGACCTGCGCCAATCCTGAGGTGGTATACGGGGTCATGATGGTTTCGGCCGCGAGAAAGTACTTGTCGAGGGTCGTCGTCGAGATCGTGCCCTTTTCGCGCGATACGAGATCGGCCATCGTGCTCGCGACCGTCGCCACCTTGTGGTCCGCCGAATAGAGCGTCGCCGCTTCGATGGTGCCGAGATAGAGGGTCAGCAGCAGCGGCAGGATCAGTGCGAATTCCACTGCGGCGACGGCCCGGATGTCGTCGCGGAACTGCTGCAGGCGGCGGATCATGTGCAACTCGCGCAGACGAACGGCTCGTTGCGGAATACCCGCGAGGCACCCAGCAAGCGGGTGCCGTCCGGCAGCGTCTGGAAATTGAAGCCCGGCAGGTTCACCACAGTAGGCCATTTGTAATAGGCCTGCACCAGCACCACGTCGCCACCCTTGCCGGGCTTGTAGTCGTCGACGAGCGTCCAGTCGCACTTGTCCTCCTTGCAGTCCTCGCCGGTCTTCAGCGGGTAACCGAGGGCGACGGCGCCAAAATCGGAGACTACCGTCACGCTGACCCGCAATTTGTCGTCGGCCAGATCGCAATCGAACATGCTGTAAAGCCCGTCGCAGATGGCCTCGCGGTACGCCTCGGCATTGTAGGCGGGTGTGCCATTCTGCGCCTGGCCGGTGCGGATCAGCCGCGACGAGTCGTTTACGGCGCTGTCGAGGATCTGGCCGGCGATAAAAACCAGGGCCGTCTCGACGATTGCCAGGATGATGGTGAAGAACGGCAGCGCCAGCAGGCCGAACTCGATCGCCGTCACGCCGCTATCGTTCCGGCCAAAAGCCTGCGCCCGGCGGATTGCCGGCGACATCAGCTTTCTCAGCCATCGGGAGCGTTGAGACATGCGGCCCTGAAGTTTCCATTCGCCGACGGAAACTAGCGGTTCCTACCTAGTGATTGGTTAGTGCCCGCGCCACATTTGCATGCGATGCAGCGGCTTGGTTAACCGGCAGTTAGTTCGCTGCGGTTTCGACCGCATCCGCCGTCTCGATCTTCTCGATGGTGTATGCCTTGTCGTCGCCCAGCATGATGATCGGCTGGCATATAGGCTCACACGCCATGCTGGTCCGCCGCTCGCCCAGGAACACGGTTACGAGGCCAGCCTGCTCCTGCACCACTTCGATCAGGGTGTCGGCAATCGGGTTTCCCTGGGCGTCCAGCACGATCAGGTTGGTTTGGCCATAACTCTTGCCGGTCAGCACCAGGGTCTGCGGATCCTGGATGGCGGCATCGGCGATGCCGGGGTTACCGATGATCACCGTCGCCGCCGGGGCATTGATCCTGAGGATGCGCGCCATGTTTACTTTCACCGTCACCGGGGCGCTTTCAGCCAGCGCGGCGACAGAGCTGGCGAGCACCGAGAGGATGGCAAGGGCGGCGATACTGGGACGAAACGGCATGACGGGCCCTTGGCGGGAGGTATGCTATGGCAAATGGAGTGTTGCGCGGAATGGTGAAGAATTCGCAAATGGCCGAGTGCCGTTCCGCATCCGCCGGCCGCGGTCGTTAGCGATCGGTGTGGCCGGTCGCTCCTCGCGTATTACTTTGCCGGCACTAGGAACAATTTTGCAGGTTGCTTTAACGATCTGCTCAGCATGCCGGAAACCCTTGTAAACCGGGGCGCTCGGGCTTCGACAATTAACTCAATTTCAATCCGCGCCGCCTAGCGTGAGGCCATGTTCGATGTGTGACGTATCGAACGGTGCTGACGCATCACTTGATGCAGTCACAGAATGACGTGTGCAAGGAGCCAAAAAATGAACACTGTCGCTCGTTTCGTGAATGACGAGTCCGGCGCTACTGCGATCGAGTACGGCCTGATTGCCGCGCTCATCGCTGTCGCCATCATCGTGGCAGCCACCGCCCTCGGTGGTAACCTGTCCAACCTGTTCCAGGGGATCTCCAACCGTCTCGGCACTGTTGCCGTCCCAGGCGGCGCTGCCCCCCCGGCTAATCCCCCGGCTACCCCCTGATACTCCTCGGGGCTAGAAGTTCGAAGGGGACCCCGTCGGGGGTCCCCTTCTGCATTCAGGCTTTCTTAACCATATGTCCGCCACACTGTCCTTGGCCCGGGCGTCCGGCGCTTTCGCAAACCGCCGACCACCGATGCCCGCATTCATCACCCTTCCCGCCATGCTCGTGTTTCCGCTGTTGATGGCCTTTGCGGCTTCCTCGGACCTGCTAACCATGCGGATCTCCAACAAGCTGGTGCTGCTGCTCGTCGGCTCGTTCCTCGCTATCGCGTTGCTCGCCGGCTTCTCCCTCGAACTGCTGGGCATGCATGTCGCCGCGGCGGCGCTGGTGTTGGCAGTGTCATTCAGCTTTTTCGCCCTGGGCTGGATCGGCGGTGGCGATGCCAAGCTGATCGCCGCGACCACCCTGTGGTTCGGCTTCGAAAGCATGCTGGCCTACCTCCTCTTCGCGTCGCTGCTCGGTGGGGCATTGACGCTGTCGCTGCTGGCCGTTCGTCGCTGGCCATTGCCACTGCAGCTCAAGCAGGTGCTGTGGATCGATCGGCTGCACGACAGCAAAACCGGCGTCCCCTATGGTATCGCACTGGCGGCCGCCGGCCTGCTCGTCTATCCCGGCAGCCTGATCTTCCAGCGCCTCGTCGGCTGAAGACTTCGAAACTATTCGTTAACCGTCTTCGGCAAGCAAAGATTAACCAAACTTTGACCCTTTGCCGCGATAGTCGACCGCAAGAGTAGCGGGGTTCCTTCGGGCCCGGCATGTGGAGTTTGGGGCGATGGGAGTCTCGCGTATCATCCTGCTGGTCGTTGCGCTTCTGGCAGGCGGGCTCGCAGCCTTCCTGGCCATGCGCGGCACGGCGCCGCAGCAGGTGGTGGTCGAGGGGCCAACTCAGGTCATCGAGGAAAAGAAGGCCAAGGTGCTGGTGGCCAAGGCCCCCATTGGCGTCGGCCAGCGGATCACGGCGGAAACCATCGAGTGGCAGGAATGGCCGGAGTTCGCCGTCCGTCCCGAATATATCAGCGAAGCCGTGCTGCCCGATGCGCCCACCAAGCTGCTCGACGCCGTCGCTCGCTTCGAGTTCTTCCCGGGCGAGCCGATCATCGACAAGAAGCTGGTGCACTCCGACCAGGGCTATCTCTCGGCCGTGCTGACCAAGGGCATGCGCGGCGTCTCCGTGCCGGTCAGCGCCGACGCGGCGGCCGGCGGCTTCGTGCTCCCCAATGACCGCGTCGACATTGTGCTCAGCCGCGGCGGCATCAGCCAGACCATCCTCTCCAACGTCAAGGTGCTGGCCATCGGCACCCGGCTTGGCGAAACCGGCACTACCGGCGAGAAGGCAAACCCCGAAAACCCCAAGGCCGACGTCTTCCAGGGCGGCACTATCGCAACCCTCGAGTTGACCCCGGCCCAGGGCGAGGCGATCATCAACGCCTCCAAGATCGGCGTCCTCTCGGTGGCGCTCCGCTCGATTGCCGACTTCAAGCCATCCCCTGGGGATGATCTGCAGGGCAGCCGCGCCGTCCGCATGATCCGCTTCGGCATCGGCAGCGACGTGATGCCCGGTTCCAGCCCGAATGTTGCCCAGGCGTCCTTCGACGACACCAGCTCAGAAGAGCAGGTGCAATGATGCGTGAGGATTACGTGATGTCTCCGGCTCTCACCACCCGTTCTCCGCGCTCTCTCAGGGCCAGCACTCTGCGCCTGATGGCGGCCGCCGCGCTGATCGGCGCCGCGCTTGGGCTCGCCCCGCTGGGTCTTGGCGAGGCGTATGGCGCCGATTCCAATCACCTGCGCATCGGCGCCAGCGGCTTCGGCTCGACGCAGCCGGTCAGCATCGGCATCAACAAGTCGATGATCATCGACCTGCCGGTCGACGCGCAGGAGGTGATCGTGTCGCAGCCGGGCGTTGCCAACGCCATCCTGCGCAACAAGCGCCGCGCCGTTATCCAGGCCGTGAGTTCTGGCGACACCAACATCTTCTTCCTCGACGGCGCCGGCCGCACCATTGTCGTGGTCGATGTCAGCACCACCGGCGCCGCCAGCACCGGCGGTTCCAACGTCGCCGCGGTCCTGCGCGAAACCTACAGCAAGATCATGCCCAACTCGGACATCCAGGTTGAGGCGGTCACGCTGACCAACGCGGACGGTGCCGTCGTCAACCGTGTCGTACTGTCGGGCAACGCCGGCAGTACCGACGATGCCGACAAGGCGCTGGCGATCGCCGGGCAGTTCGCCGGGGGCGCTGATAATGTCACCAGCGTGATCGCGGTAGCCGGCCCGCAACAGGTGATGCTGAAGGTCACGGTCGCCGAGGTGAACCGCAGTCTCGCCAAACAGTTCGGCATCGACCTGACCGGCAGCTACTCCAGTGGCGGGCTCACCACCAAACTTATCAGCTCGCAGCCGATCGGTGGCGCCTCCAACCTGTTCAGCAACAACGGCCTCGAGGTTGGCCTCGATATCGGCCCCCTCAGCATCGATGCGCAGATCCGCGCCATGGAGCAGCGCGGCGCCGCCCGCACCCTGGCAGAGCCGATCCTGACCGCCATGTCGGGGCAGAGCGCCGATTTCTTCGCCGGCGGCGAGTTCCCTGTGCCGACCAGCGTCACGGACGGCAAAGTGGCGGTCGAATACAAGGATTTTGGCGTCAAGCTTGCCTTTACCCCGACGATCAAGTCCAACGGCAATATCGCGCTTGCCGTCGATACCACCAGCAGTGAGCTGAGCACCGAGGGCAGCATCACCGTCGGTGGCTCGACTCTGCTCGGCATCAAGCGACGCACCGCCAAGACTTCGGTCGAGATCGGCACCGGCCAGACCCTCGCGATCGGCGGCCTGATCGAGGACAAGACCCGCACCCAGATCCATCGTCTGCCGGGGCTCGGCGATATCCCGATCCTGGGTGCGCTGTTCCGCTCGCGTGACTTTATCCGCTCGCAAAGCGAGCTGGTGATCCTGGTCACTCCCTATCTCGCCCAGCCGACCACTAAGAAACCCGAATTGCCAACCGATCGTATGCAGTTTGCTAACGACGCCGAGGCAATCTTCCTGGGCCACATCGAGACGATGTACGGCGTCGGGCCTGCGGGCACCCGCGGCAGCTATGACGGGTCCGTCGGCTTCCTGCTGGATTGATGGAGTGTAGCAGTCATGAGTTTCCTCTCCCGCGACAACGCCAGGCAGGCTGACGAACCCGCGATCGAGATCGCTGCCGGAACGCGGTTGATCCCGCGCATCACCATCCAGGCCTTCTGCGAACACTCCCAGACGGCGCAACTGGTCGAATCTGCGGTGCACGACCGGCGCATGTCGAAGGTGGCGCTGACCACCCACAATGGCGGTCTCGATGGCGCCATCGAGACCTATCGCTCGAACCCGACGCCGAACCTCATCATCGTCGAGACCTCGCTGCAGCCGGAGGAAATCCCCGGTGCGCTGGAGCGCCTCGCCGAGGTTTGCGATGCCTCGACCCGGTTGATCGTGCTTGGGCACATCAACGACGTGCTGCTCTATCGCGAGCTCATCCGCTCGGGCGTTTCCGAGTACATCGTCCTGCCGGCGTCGGCCCAGTCGATCGTCTCCGCCATCAGCGAGCTGTTCGCCGCCGAGGGCGCGGCGCCCATTGGCCGCACCATCGGCTTCATCTCCGCCAAGGGCGGTGCCGGCGGCTCCACCGTTGCGCACAATGTCGCCTGGGCTGTCAGCCAGACGCTGCGCCAGGACACCCTGATCCTCGATCTCGACTTCGCCTTCGGCACCGCCGGGCTGAATTTCAACCAGGATCCGCCGCATGGTATCGCCGACGCCATCGGCTCCAACGCCAAGCTCGACCAGACCATGCTGGACCGGCTGGCCAGCAAGGCCGCCAATCACGTCAACCTGCTCACCGCGCCCGTGGTGCTCGACCGCACCTTCGACTTCGAGGAGCGCGAGTTTGAGCAGATCGTCGAGCTGAGCCAGAAGTCCACGCCGATCGTTATCCTCGATATCCCGCACATCTGGAGCGCCTGGGTCCGCCACACCATCGCGACCGTCGATGAGGTGATCATCGTCGCCGAGCCCGATCTGGCGAATCTGAGGAACGCCAAGAACCTGTCGGACACCATCAAGGCCTTGCGTCCCGCCGAGAGCGAGCCGCTGCTCGTCATCAACAAGGTCGGCATGCCACGGCGTCCCGAGATCGCGGCCAATGAGTTCGCCGCCTCGGTCGAGTGCCAGCTGCTCGGCCAGATCGGCTTCGACGCCGCCACATTCGGTACGGCCGCCAATAACGGCCAGATGGTCGCCGAGGTCGCCGCCAACAATCGCGCCAACGAAGTGTTCCGCCTGATCGGCCTGCACGTCACCGGCCGCAACGCCCCCGAGAAAAGTGCCTCCAAGAAGCCGGGGCTCAAACTCCCGTCTTTCATCAAGAAGCGCGCCTGAAAGGCCAGTCCTAGATGTTCGGCAAGCGTACCAGTTTCGGAGGCAACACTCCCGGCGCCGCGCAGGCCGCGCGCCCGGCGGCCGCTCCGCTTGTCCCCGCCGCGCCCCGTCAGGACGTAGCGCGCGCTGCTGACAACAAACGCAGTGGCGACGATGGCGGCGTGCTCGACGTGCGCAGTCCCGAGGCGGTGGCGCGCGACAAGGAGTACTTCCAGACCAAGTCGGCGATCTTCAACGCGCTGATCGACTCGATCGATCTCAGCCAGCTCGCGACCATGGACCAGGAAGCGGCGCGCGAGGAAATCCGCGATATCGTCGCCGAGATCATTGCCCTCAAGTCGATCATCATGTCGATCTCCGAGCAGGAAGACCTGCTCGAGGACATCTGCAATGACGTGCTCGGCTACGGCCCGCTCGAGCCGCTGCTGGCCCGCGACGACATCGCCGACATCATGGTGAACGGCAGCCAGAAATGCTACATTGAGGTCGGCGGCAAGGTGAAGCTCACCAATGTGCGTTTCCGCGACGACGCGCACCTGATGAACGTCTGTCAACGCATCGTCAGCCAGGTCGGCCGCCGCGTCGATGAGAGCTCTCCGATCTGCGACGCCCGCCTGCCTGACGGCTCGCGCGTCAACGTCATCGCCCCGCCGCTCGCCATCGATGGCGCCGCGCTCACCATTCGTAAGTTCAAGAAGGACAAGCTGACCCTGCAGCAGCTCGTCAAATATGGCTCGATCTCGCCTGAAGGCGCCGAGGTGCTGCGCATCCTTGGTCGGGTCCGCGCCAACATCCTGATCTCCGGCGGTACCGGCTCTGGCAAGACTACCCTGCTCAACTGCCTTACCGGCTTCATCGAGAAAGACGAGCGGGTCATCACCTGCGAGGACTCGGCCGAGCTGCAGCTGCAGCAGCCGCACGTGGTGCGCCTCGAGACCCGCCCGCCCAATCTCGAGGGCGAGGGCGAGATCACCATGCGCGACCTGGTCAAGAACTGCCTGCGTATGCGTCCCGAGCGCATCATCGTGGGCGAAGTGCGCGGGCCCGAGGCGTTCGATCTGCTGCAGGCGATGAACACCGGCCACGACGGCTCGATGGGAACGCTCCACTCCAACAGCCCGCGCGAAGCGCTGTCGCGTCTGGAATCAATGATCACCATGGGCGGCTATTCGCTGCCCAGCCGTACCATCCGCGAAATGATCGTCTCATCGATCGATGTGGTGGTGCAGGCCGCCCGCCTGCGCGACGGCTCGCGCCGCATCACCCACATCTCCGAGGTGCTGGGCATGGAAGGCGATGTCATCGTCACCCAGGACGTGTTCCTCTACGACATCCTCGGCGAAGACTCGAACGGCAACCTGCTCGGCCGCCACCGCTCGACCGGTATCACCAAGCCGAACTTCACCGAGCGCGCCCGCTACTTCAACGAAGAAGCCAATCTCGTCGAGGCGCTGGAGAGGTCCAACGTCGAACAGCACGAGATCCTCGGTGCATAGGCCCCAACGATGACCCCGCTGATCTTCGCCCTGCTCGCTGCCGTCGCCGTGGGAGCCGCCGGATTCGCGCTGGTGCCGGCCATGCTGGGCGGTGATCGCGCCAACAAGCGCATGAAGGCGCTGCAGGGCGACATCCAGGCTAACCGCCGCAACGCTGATGCGACGCGCAACCGCGATACCCGCCGCAAGGAAATCCAGCAGACGCTGCGCGCCCAGACCGTGGCGCTGGAGCGCAAGAAGAAGCACGTCCCGCTGCAGGACCAGCTTTATCAGGCCGGCATGAAGCTGAAGAAGGGCGCCTTCATCCGCAACTCGGTGATCTTCGGCGTCATCGTCTTTGTGCTCTGCTTCGTGCTGCAGCTCGAACTGATCTACTGCCTGATCTTTTCGGTGGCCGGCGGCTACCTGCTGCCGCGCATGTATGTCGGCCGTCGTCGCAAGAAGTATCAGAACGCCTTCCTCGACGAGTTGCCCAATGCCGTCGAAGCCATCGTGCGCGGCGTGAAATCCGGTCTGCCGCTGAACGACTCGATGCGGTTGGTCGCCAAGGAAGCCAAGGAGCCGATCAAGTCGGACTTCCAGCGCATTCTCGACCAGCAGGCGGTGGGCAAGACCATCCAGGAAGCGGTAGTCACCCTCTACGATCGCGTGCCGCTGCCGGAAGTCAACTTCTTCGTCGTCGTCATTACCGTGCAGGCACAAGCCGGCGGCAACCTCTCCGAAGCCTTGGGCAACCTGGCGCGCGTGCTGCGCAACCGCAAGAAGATGAAGGCCAAGGTCAAGGCGATGTCCGCCGAAGCCAAGGCCTCGGCCGGCATCATCGGCTCGCTGCCGATCCTCGTCGCCTTTCTCGTGTCGCTGACTACCCCCACCTACCTGCTGCCGCTGATCGAGACGCCGATCGGCAATCTCATGCTCGGCATCGCTGCCATCATGATGTTCCTCGGCGGGTTCATCATGAACCGCATGATCCAGTTCGATATCTAGGGGCCGGCGATGGAAAATCTCGTCGCGACGCTGACCAACACGCAGTTCCTGGTCGCAGTGCTGGCCGCAGTGGCGGCCGCTGCCGTGGTGTTCTCCATCGGCGCCACCTTCTTTTCAGGCGGCTCGCAGATGCGCCAGCGCATCCGCCGCGTCGCACTCGAGCGCGAAAAGATGCGGGCCGAGGAGATGGCACGCCTCCGCGGCGGTAGCGGAAGCACCGACCAGCAGACCCGAACCATCCGCCAAGCCGCCGGCCGCGATTACATGAAGAACGTCGTCGAGCGCTTCTCGCTCGAAAAGGCGTTCATGGACGACAGCACCGCCGAGAAGCTGTCCCGGGCCGGCTATCGCGGGCAGGCGGCGATGACCACCTACCTGTTCCTGCGTTTCGTTACGCCGGTGGCGCTTTTTGTCATCGCCTTCGCCTACCTCAGCCTGGTGGTTTTCGCTGACAAGCCGCTCTGGCTGAATGCTGTCTACGCACTGGGCATCGGGCTGATCGGCGCCTACCTGCCGTCCGTCCTGCTCAAGAACCAGACCGTCAAGCGCCAGAAGTCGATCAAGCGCTCGTGGCCCGATGCGCTCGACCTGGTGCTGCTCTGCGTCGAAGCCGGCATGTCGGTGGAGCATGCGCTGAAGCGGGTCGCCAAGGAGATTGGCGCGCAGAGTATCGAGCTCTCCGAGGAGATGACGCTGACCACCGCCGAGCTCTCCTTCCTCGAGGATCGTACGCGCGCCTTCGAAAACCTCGGCCGCCGTACCGGCCTCGACAACGTCAAGTCGGTGATGCAGGCACTGATCCAGGCCGAGCGCCACGGTACCTCCGTCGGCTCGGCCCTCCGCGTCATGGCCGAGGAAGGGCGCGAAGCCCGTATGATGGAGGCCGAAAAGAAGGCCGCCTCCTTGCCGCCCATGCTCACCGTGCCGCTGATCGTGTTCTTCCTGCCGGTGCTGTTCATCATCATCCTGTCTCCCGCGATGATCCGTGTGTTCGCGAACAGCTTCATCAACGGCGGCGGCTGAGCCGACGCCCGGATGCCGGAAACGACAAGGGCGCCCGTTGCGGCGCCCTTTGCTTTGGTCGGAATGGGTGAGGGGCTCACCCGGAGTTCTTCACCGCATCCCAGCGGTTCTGCTGCGTCAGCAGCGCCCGGATATAGCTCATGTTGGCCTCCACCTGGTCGGCCGGCAGCTCCGCCGCAAACAGCGCGCGGCTCTCGTCGAACCGCCCCTGCAGCCCAACCACCAATGCGAGGTTCTGCCGGATCTGGCTGTTGGCGCCGCGCAGCTTCACCGCGATACGGAGTTCCGCTTCGGCTTTGTCGAGTTCGTTGGTCATCGAGTAGGAGAGGCCGAGATTGGCGTGCAGCGACGCCTGGTCGGGTGCAATCTTCAGCGCCTGGCCATAAGCCGCGCGGGCCTCCTTGTTGCGACCGCTCTGGTCAAGGATCGCGCCCTTCACCATCAGCGCGTTCCAGTCGGGCGAGGTCGGATTGATCGCCCGTTCGACGACGTTGAGCGCCTGCTCGAAGCGTCCTGTCGCGACCAGCGCCTTGGCGTAGCCGGTGAGGATTTCGGGGTCGTCGCGGAACTTGGCGACGCCGTTTTCGAGCACCGCCACCGCCTGTTCGTTCTGGCCGTTCGCCCTGAGAGCGGCGGCGTAGTAGATGATCGCCGAGCGGTCGCCTGGCGACTTCTTATAGTGCGCGGCGAGTTGCGCCAGTGCCTGCTGCTTTCTGTCCATCGGCTGGCCCGCCTGGTCGCCGCCGATGCTGCCGGTGGTCATCGGGTTCGAAGCGCAGGCGGAAAGCGCCAGGGCGGCCACGCTCACCAACATGAGGGTGCGCAACGGCTTAAGCTTGTTCTGGATCAGGCGGAGTGACACGAAACTCTTCCTCTGGGCAATGCAACTGGCAATTCCCGAGCCCACCAAGCAGCAATAATTGATTAACCCTAATAGGGGGTTAAGGTTCGGCTTCCGAACCGTTGCCACCGCTGCGACCGCGGCGTAAGCAATGCTTCTCGCCCTCGCAACGGATACTCCGAAATGGCCAAGTCGAAGTCGCTGCCGCTCATCGCCGTGGAGCAGGAGGCGTTGCCCGCCACCCTGACGGCGGCCGACCTGCAATGGGCCAAGGCCAATGGTTTCACCGGCCAGCGCGGACGTCTGCTGGCGCTGCCGGGGGAGGGTGGTGGGCTCGGTGGTCACCTGTTCGGTCTCGGCAGACCCGGCGATCGCCCGGCCCTGATTCTTGGGCAGGCCGCGGCAGCGCTGGAGCCAGGCAAGTACAGGCTCGGCGGCAGCTTCGGTGACCCCACGCTTGCCGCACTTGCCTTCCGCCTCGGTGCCTATCGGTTCGACCGCTATCGCAAACCGCGCGATCCGGCGGTGCTGGAGCCGGTCGAGGGTGCGGATGCAGCAGAGGTCGATCGCCTGGCCGACGCCGCCTACCTGGCGCGCGACCTGATCAACACGCCGGCCAATGACCTTGGCCCGGACGCGTTCGAGAAGGAGATCCGGGCCTTCTGCAAACGTCACAAGCTGGACCTCAAGGTGATCGCCGGCGATGAGCTGCTGAAGCAGAATTTCCCGATGATCCACGCCGTCGGCCGCGCCGCCGCCGAGGCTCCCCGGCTGGTCGAGTTCAGCTGGGGCAAGGCGAAGGATCCAAAGGTCACGCTGGTCGGCAAGGGCGTCACCTTCGACACCGGCGGCCTCGACATCAAGCCGTCGGCCGGCATGCTGCTGATGAAGAAGGATATGGGTGGCGCTGCCAACGTGCTCGGCCTCGCCCACGCCATCATCGATGCCGGGCTGCGTGTGCGGCTGCGTGTGCTGATCCCGATCGTCGAGAATGCCATTTCCGGCCCGGCCTTTCGCCCCGGCGATATCCTGCGCGCCCGCAACGGCTCGACCGTCGAGATCGGCAACACCGATGCCGAGGGCCGGCTGATCCTCGGCGATGCGCTGGCGCTCGCCGACGAAGAAAGCCCGGACCTCATCGTCGACATGGCGACGCTCACCGGCGCCGCCCGTTCGGCGCTCGGCCCCGACCTGCCGCCGCTTTATTCGACCGATGACGCACTGGCCCGTGAGCTGATGGCCACCGGCGCCGCGTCCGACGATCCGCTCTGGCAGATGCCGCTCTGGGCGCCCTACGATGCGATGATCTCCTCCAAGATCGCCGACGTGAACAATGCCGGCGCCAGCCCCTTCGCCGGTTCGATCACCGCGGCCCTGTTCCTCAAGCGCTTCGTCAAACAGGCCAAGGCCTGGGTGCACCTCGATATCTACGGCTGGGCCCCCGAGGCCAGGCCCGGCCGGCCTTTCGGTGGCACCGACCAGGGTATCCGTGCTGTCTATGGCTACCTCAAGCAACGATATAATTGACAAAATCAACGATATCGGCGCCACTGTCATCCATCATGGATGACAAGCAGATTGCCGAGATTCGTCGCTTCAACCGCGCCTTCGCGCGCTGGCTGGGGCTGTTCGATGAGCATTACTCGAAAACCGATTACAGCCCGGCCGAGAGTCGGTTGTTCTATGAGCTCGCCGCGGCCGGCCATACCAATGGCGCCAACCTGGCGCGGTCCATGGGGGTCGACCCCGCTTATCTGAGCCGCATGCTGCAGAAGTTCGTCGCCGAGGGGCTGGTGGCGGTATCGCCCAGTATCTCGGATCGGCGCCGCAACCAGCTGGCGCTCACCCCTGACGGAGACAGGGCCGCCGCCAGTGTCGAGGCAGCGGCCGATGGCGCCATCGCCGATCTGATCACACCCTTGTCCGAAACCGAGCGACGTGAGCTGGTCTCCGCCATGCAGACCATCGCCCGCATCCTCGACCGCGAGGATAGCGGGGCCTCCATCATCCTGAGGCCGCATCGCATCGGCGATGTTGCGCATGTCGTCGCCCGGCAAGCCCAGCTCTACGCTGGTGAGTTCGGGTGGGATGGCAGCTATGAGGCGCTGGCGGCCGAGATCGGCGGCAAGTTCCTGCAGGACTTCGATCCGGCGACCGAGGGCTGCTGGATCGCCGAACGCGATGGCAAGATCATTGGTTCGGTGTTTGTCGTCGATGCCGGGCAGGGCGTAGCGCAACTGCGCCTGCTCTATGTCGAGCCCGAAGCGCGCGGCCTTGGGGTGGGCAAGCTCCTCGTCGACCAGGTCGTCCGCCACGCCCGTGACAAGCGCTATGCGAAGATCCGGCTGTGGACCCAGGCCAGTCTCGTCGCGGCGCGAAAGCTCTACGCCAATGCCGGCTTCACCCTCACCGAGAGCAAACCGCACCACAGCTTCGGCAAGGACCTGATCGGCGAGTACTGGGAGCTGAAGCTGTAACGACCTTGCTCTCCGCCAACCACCGGGTCATTCCCGCGAAAGCGGGAACCTCGCAGCCTGCACCATCGCAAACGGAGGTCCCCGCTTTCGTGTTGTGTCCCGTGAGGTTGGCGAGGAGCTCTGCGGGTGCCTTGTAGTCGAGGCATTTGAGGCGGGTTTTGTTGTAGCTGTCGACGAAGGCGTAGAGGAAGGCGTCGCGCTGGACATGCGAGGCGAACCTGTTCTTGCCACCATTGCCGCTGGCGGGGTGGCTGCGCAGAGCGTCGGCGAGGCGGCGGTTGAAGCGCTCGGCCATGCCGTTGGTCTGCGGGNGTGTTGTGTCCCGTGAGGTTGGCGAGGAGCTCTGCGGGTGCCTTGTAGTCGAGGCATTTGAGGCGGGTTTTGTTGTAGCTGTCGACGAAGGCGTAGAGGAAGGCGTCGCGCTGGACATGCGAGGCGAACCTGTTCTTGCCACCGAACCTGTTCTTGCCACCATTGCCGCTGGCGGGGTGGCTGCGCAGAGCGTCGGCGAGGCGGCGGTTGAAGCGCTCGGCCATGCCGTTGGTCTGCGGGTGGAATGGGCGGGTGAGCCGATGATCGATGCCGTACCAGCGGCAGACGAGGTCGAAGGCATGCTTGCCGGTGGGCTTGCTGGGGTTGCGCCAGCGGGCGGCGCCGAAGCGATCGGTGAACTCGGCACCGTTGTCGGTGAGGATGGTGTGTACCGGATAGGGGAAGGCGGTGAGCAAGCGCACCAGGCAGGCGGCGATGGTGCTGGCGTCGCGCCGTTCAATGATCTCGATGTGGACGAACCGGGTGGCCCGGTCGATGGCGACGAACACGTAGCTGGGATGGCCCTCGAGCCGGGTCAGGTGCTTGAGGTCGATGTGGATGAAGCCCACCGGAGCCGGCTCGAAGCGCCCCACCGCCGGCTTGGAGGGCAGCGGCCGGCGCGAGATGCCGTGCCGCAGCAGGCAGCGGTGGATGGCGCTGCGGCTGAGCGCGTCATTGCAGCAGCGGTGCATGACTTCGACGATATCGTCGAGCGACAGCTCCAGTTCCTGGCGCAACGCCACCACCAGTTGCTCCTCGGTCAGGCTCAGGCTGGTCTTAAGCTGGTGCGGGGTGTGCGAGCGATCGGCCACCGAGGTGCGCCCCTTCCAGCGCCGCACAGTGCTCTCGTTGACACCCAGCTCGATAGCCAGCTCCGCAACGCTCGCCGTGCTGGCCTGAATGTACGCCCGCGTCTTCGGCGTCGTCGTCGCATTGGCGTGCAACTTCAGATCCATCCCAAGCGCTCCCTGACAAAGGCAACGCCTCGTTCTACACCGAGTCCATCCCGCCAATCCGCCGGAACAACACAC
>NZ_LMEA01000010.1:2500-512373 GCF_001425235.1 Devosia sp. Root413D1
CGATGACCAGGCGGCCTTTCAAGAGGGGCTGGCTGTGTTGCGGGTATAGATAATGAGAACGATCAAGTGCCTTAAGTGCATCTAGTGGATGCCTTGGCGCATGCAGGCGATGAAGGACGTAATACGCTGCGATAAGCCCCGGGGAGCTGCGAATAAGCTTTGATCCGAGGATTTCCGAATGGGGCAACCCGACCATTTAGGTCACCCGAAAGGGAGCTAACCCAGGGAACTGAAACATCTAAGTACCTGGAGGAAAGGACATCAACCGAGACTCCGTTAGTAGTGGCGAGCGAACGCGGACCAGGCCAGTGGCCAGGGTGTAAGAACGGGAACAACATGGAAATGTTGGCCATAGTGGGTGATAGCCCCGTACCGGTAGAAAGCACCTTGGTCCTCGAGTAAGGCGGGACACGTGAAATCCTGTCTGAACATGGGTAGACCACTATCCAAGCCTAAGTACTCGCATGCGACCGATAGCGAACAAGTACCGTGAGGGAAAGGTGAAAAGCACCCCGACGAGGGGAGTGAAATAGTTCCTGAAACTGGATGCATACAAACAGTCGGAGCCCAAGACGCGTTCTGGGTGACGGCGTACCTCTTGTATAATGGGTCATCGACTTAGTCTAACTAGCAAGCTTAAGCCGTTAGGTGTAGGCGCAGCGAAAGCGAGTCTGAATAGGGCGTCAAGTTAGTTGGATTAGACCCGAACCCGAGTGATCTAGCCATGTGCAGGCTGAAGGTAAGGTAACACTTACTGGAGGGCCGAACCCACGTAAGTTGAAAATTACGGGGATGACGTGTGGCTAGGGGTGAAAGGCCAATCAAACTCGGAAATAGCTGGTTCTCCGCGAAAGATATTTAGGTATCGCCTCAGACGAATACCTCAGGGGGTAGAGCACTGGATGGGCTAGGGGGTCTCACCGACTTACCAAACCTAACCAAACTCCGAATACCTGAGAGTACTATCTGGGAGACAGACGGTGGGTGCTAACGTCCATCGTCAAGAGGGAAACAACCCTGACCTACAGCTAAGGTCCCCAAGTCATGGTTAAGTGGGAAAGCATGTGGGAATGCTTAGACAACCAGGAGGTTGGCTTAGAAGCAGCCATCCTTTAAAGATAGCGTAACAGCTCACTGGTCAAGCGTTCCTGCGGCGAAGATGTAACGGGGCTCAAACCATGCACCGAAGCTTAGGGTTTGCAACTTGTTGCAAGCGGTAGCGGAGCGTTCCGTAAGCCTGCGAAGGGATACTCGTGAGAGATCCTGGAGGTATCGGAAGTGCGAATGATGACATGAGTAGCGATAAAGAGGGTGAGAGACCCTCTCGCCGTAAGTCCAAGGGTTCCTGCGCAATGCTAATCAGCGCAGGGTTAGCCGGCCCCTAAGTCGAGGCAGACATGCGTAGACGATGGGAACCACGTTAATATTCGTGGGCCTGGTGGTAGTGACGGATCGCGCGGGTTCGTATCCCCTTATTGGATTGGGGGTGCGATGAGCCGGTTCCAGGAAATAGCTCCACCAACATAGACCGTACCCTAAACCGACACAGGTGGACAGGTAGAGCATACCAAGGCGCTTGAGAGAACTATGCTGAAGGAACTCGGCAAATTGCACGCGTAACTTCGGGATAAGCGTGACTTCTATTTGGGCAACCGGATAGAAGTGGCACAAAAAAGGGGGTAGCGACTGTTTATCAAAAACACAGGGCTCTGCGAAGTAGCAATACGACGTATAGGGTCTGACGCCTGCCCGGTGCCGGAAGGTTAAATGGAGAGGTGCAAGCTTTGAAATGAAGCCCCGGTAAACGGCGGCCGTAACTATAACGGTCCTAAGGTAGCGAAATTCCTTGTCGGGTAAGTTCCGACCTGCACGAATGGCGTAACGACTTCCCCACTGTCTCCAGCATAGACTCAGCGAAATTGAATTCCCCGTGAAGATGCGGGGTTCCTGCGGTCAGACGGAAAGACCCCATGAACCTTTACTATAGCTTTGCGCTGGCACTTGTGTCGGCATGTGCAGGATAGGTGGTAGGCTTTGAAGCCGGGACGCCAGTCTCGGTGGAGCCGCAAGATGAGATACCACCCTTATCGTCATAGGTGTCTAACCGCGATGTAACAGCATCCGGGACAGCGCATGGTGGGTAGTTTGACTGGGGCGGTCGCCTCCCAAAGAGTAACGGAGGCGCGCGATGGTGGGCTCAGGACGGTCGGAAATCGTCCGCTGAGTGCAATGGCATAAGCCTGCCTGACTGCGAGACTGACAAGTCGAGCAGAGACGAAAGTCGGTCATAGTGATCCGGTGGTCCCGCGTGGAAGGGCCATCGCTCAACGAATAAAAGGTACTCTGGGGATAACAGGCTGATACTGCCCAAGAGTCCATATCGACGGCAGTGTTTGGCACCTCGATGTCGGCTCATCACATCCTGGGGCTGGAGCAGGTCCCAAGGGTATGGCTGTTCGCCATTTAAAGTGGTACGTGAGCTGGGTTCAGAACGTCGTGAGACAGTTCGGTCCCTATCTGCCGTGGGTGTAGGAATGTTGAGAAGAGCTGACCCTAGTACGAGAGGACCGGGTTGGACGAATCTCTGGTGGACCTGTTGTCGCGCCAGCGGCATTGCAGGGTAGCTATATTCGGACGGGATAACTGCTGAAAGCATCTAAGCAGGAAGCCTCCTTCAAAACGAGCATTCCCTTGAGAGCCGTGGAAGACCACCACGTTGATAGGCTGGATGTGGAAGCGCCGTGAGGTGTGAAGCTGACCAGTACTAATAGCTCGATTGGCTTGATCGTTCTCATTAATCCATGCCCGCAAACAGCGGCACGGAACGAGTGATCGGCACCCAAGATCAAAAAATCATCTGCTAGGCTAGCCGCCAGCAGCATGGAACCAGAATTCACACGCATGTTTTTCGCCGATCTGGTGGTAATTGCGAGGAGCCCAGAACCCGATCCCATCCCGAACTCGACCGTTAAACTCCTTTGCGCCGATGGTACTAAGTCTCAAGGCTTGGGAGAGTAGGTCGCTGCCAGGTCTGCCAAAAACATGCGTTCTCTTAACGACTAGAAAACAACAAAACCCCGCCCGCGTAAGCCGGCGGGGTTTTGCTTTGTCCGCTCAAACGCGCCGCAAGGTAGACCGCCCCTCTGAGCTCGTACTTGCAGTCGGGACTCCCTCTCCCGCCTGCGGGGGAGGGGAACCACGCGAAAGCGTGGTGGGAGGGGGGAGCCCCACGCACTGATGGTGGGCGGACTGGGCTTGGCTCAGTGTCTGCCGCACCCCCCTCCCACCAGCCTGTCGGCTGGTCCCCCCTCCCCCGTAAACGGGAGAGGGAGTCCCGACTGCGGGCTTCGGTGCTATCGTCCCAGCTGCTCCATCCCGCATTGGTCCGCACGCTTGTCAGGACGCCAGCGCAGTAACCGCGTCCCATGCCGGAAGCGCTCGCCGCTCACATGGTCGTAGGACACTTCCACCACCAGCTCGGGCCGCAGCGCCTCGTAGCGCTCGGTCCGCTCCGTCGACCAGCGGCTCGGACCGCCCGGCGAACGACCGGTAAAGCCGGGGCCATCCGCCAACGCCTCGAGCCGCCGCGTCAGCTCGGGCTTGTTCTCCTCGGCCAGCGCCGAGGTGAAACCCACATGGTGCAGCTTGCCGGCCTCGTCATAGAGCCCGAGCAGCAGCGAGCCCACCAGCTTGCTGCCGGCGCCATAGCGAAAGCCACCGACCACGCAGTCCGCCGTACGGATCCGCTTGATCTTCAGCAGCTCACGCTCACCNAGCGAGCCCACCAGCTTGCTGCCGGCGCCATAGCGAAAGCCACCGACCACGCAGTCCGCCGTACGGATCCGCTTGATCTTCAGCAGCTCACGCTCACCGCCCGCATAGGCCGCATCAAGACGCTTCGCCATCACCCCGTCGACGTCACCACCAGAACCAGAAAGCCACAAGGTCGCCTCGGCGCGATCAGTGGTCACCGGAGACAGACGCAGACCTGGGCGTTGGATGGCGGCAAAGAAGCGCTCGAGCTCGTGACGCCGCTCGGAAAGCGGCCGCGTTGCCAATGGCTTAGCGTCCGGCCCCAGCAGCAGGTCGAATAGCACGTAGACGGCGGGATGCTCCGCTGCCAGCTTGTTCACCCGGCTCGCTGCAGGATGCAGACGCTGCTGCAGCGCGTCGAAACTGAGGTGCCCATTGACCGGAATGGTCAGCTCGCCATCGAGCACGAAGTCGCCGTCGGGCAGCGCTTCAAGTAACTTGACCATATCCGGAAAGTAACGCCCTAGCGGCTTTCCCGATTTCGCAAACAACGCGACAGCGCCGCCTTGCTTGACGGCGATGCAGCGGAAGCCGTCCCATTTCGGTTCGAACTGCCAGCCGGCGTCTTGCGGCAGCTCCTCGACCGAGCGGGCCTCCATGGCGGCGAACGGCATCTGCTGCGGAGCGGCGTCGGCGGACATCTGCGTCTCCTTGCCAAGAGGAAGTGGGAACGAGGCTAGCCGACCAGCCTGGCGCTGTCTCGTCCGGTCAGAACGCCTCGCCTGCCCATAAGGGCAGGTCGAAGTTACCTCACGGTTCGTTGAACTCAGCTGCGGTGCGTCGCATATGGTGGGCCTAACGGAGTTCGGGAGGGCGAACATGCCGGATGCAGTCATTACCATTGCCGACCTGTCCAAGACCTATGCGTCGGGGTTCGCGGCGCTGAAGCATGTCAGCCTCGAGATCGAGCGCGGCGAGATCCTGGCGCTGCTCGGACCGAACGGGGCGGGCAAGACCACTTTGATCTCGATTATCTGCGGGATCGTGACGCCATCTGATGGTACGGTGACGGTCGATGGCCACGACATCGTGCGTGACTATCGCGACTCGCGCAAAATGATCGGGCTGGTGCCGCAGGAGCTCACCACCGACGCCTTCGAAACGGTGTGGGCCACGGTCAGCCACAGCCGCGGGCTGTTCGGCAAGAAGCCGAACCCCGAGCATCTCGAAAAGGTGCTGCGCGAGCTCAGCCTGTGGGACAAGAAGGACAGCAAGATCATGCAGTTGTCCGGCGGCATGAAGCGCCGGGTGATGATCGCCAAGGCGCTGAGCCACGAGCCGGAGGTGCTGTTCCTCGACGAGCCGACCGCCGGCGTCGATGTCGAACTGCGCAAGGACATGTGGGCGATGATCCGCCGGCTGCGCGCCGCCGGCACGACGATCATCCTCACCACGCATTACATCGCCGAAGCCGAAGAGATGGCCGACCGCATCGGCATCATCCAGCATGGCGAGCTGGTGCTGGTCGAGGAGAAAGCCGAGCTGATGCGCAAGCTCGGCAAGAAGCAGCTGACCCTGACGCTGCAGGAGCGGCTCGATGCCTTGCCCGAGGCGCTGCAGCCCTATGCGCTGGAGCTCGCCGCCGACGGCGAAAGCCTCGTTTACACCTATGACGCGCAGGGCGAGCGGAGCGGCATCAGCGGACTGCTCGCCGATCTCGGCAGCGCCGGCGTCCGTTTCCGCGATTTGAGGACCAGCGAAAGCTCGCTCGAGGATATTTTCGTCAGCCTGGTGAGGGACGCGCCATGAATGTCGAAGCGATCAAGGCCATCTACAAGTTTGAGATGGCGCGGACCTTCCGCACGCCGCTGCAGTCGCTGATCTCGCCGGTGATCTCGACTTCGCTCTATTTCGTGGTGTTCGGCGCTGCCATCGGCTCGCGCATCACCGAGATCGAGGGCGTCAGCTATGGCGCATTCATCCTGCCTGGACTGATCATGCTGATGATCCTCACCCAGTCGGTGGCCAACGGCTCGTTCGGCATCTACTTCCCGAAATTCCTCGGCACCATCTACGAGCTGCTTTCGGCGCCGGTGTCGTCGTTCGAGACGGTGGTCGGCTATGTCGGCGCCGCGGCGACGAAGTCGATCATCCTTGGGGTGCTGGTGCTGGCGACGGCATGGTTCTTCGTTCCCATCCGCATCGATCATCCGTTCTGGATGCTGGCATTCCTGGTGCTGACCGCCATCACCTTCAGTCTTGTCGGCTTCATTATCGGCATCTGGGCCAAGGGGATGGAGCAGCTGCAGACGGTGCCGCTGTTAATCATCACGCCGCTGACCTTTCTGGGCGGCACGTTCTATTCGCTCAGCGTGCTGCCGCCATTCTGGCAGGCGGTGTCGCTGTTCAATCCGGTGGTCTACCTGATCAGCGGTTTCCGCTGGGCCTTCTACGGTATCGCCGATGTCGACATTTCCATCAGCGTTGCCGCGACGCTCGGCTTTCTCGCCATCTGCCTTGGCATCGTCAGCTGGATGTTCCGGACCGGCTATCGGCTGAAGTCGTAAGGGATGCCGGCTTTCATTGCCGGTTCATCCGCCACGGGCTAGCCTCGTGAGCGGAGGTCGATCATGCGCGCCATCTCTGTCGCCCTGAGTCTCGTTCTCGCGTCAGGTCCGGTGCTTGCCGCCGGGGCGCAGAACGATCAGCTGTTGTTCGGCCGCGATCCGGGGAAGGATCGGGTGTTTGCCTGCTTTACCCGCCAGTACGACGCCAAGCATCTGAGCCAGCACGAGGCGCAGAACGTCACTGCGATGACGCTCCTGGTCGACAGCAGCGAGGATGCCGATTACGGGCGGCAATATGTGCTGTCGATCGGCGTCAATTTCCGCGGCGTCGACGAGCAGTTCCAGGTGTCGGGCTCGTGCGGGCTCGACGAGGAGGGCAACAAGTTGCTCGGCTGCGGTATCGACTGCGACGGCGGGCAGATCGACGTGAAGCTGCGCGACAAGGACTCGATCGCCGTCGAGATCCCCTATGGGGCCCGCACCTGGGATCCGGAATCGGAAGGCGAGCCACCGGCCGAGGCGGCTTTCGGCACCGATGACAAGGTGTTCTGGCTCTATCGCACCGATCTCAGGAACTGCCTGCCGCTGGAGTATGATGATGCCGGCAAAGCCCTCCTCGCCGCCCAGTGAGCCGGTCAGCCGGCGTGGCCTCGTGGCGCGTCTCGTCGCGGCGGCAGCTGCGGGCGCCGCCGTGTTCAACGGTGAAGCGCGCGCCGCGTCGCCGGCCGTGCCGCGCGTCGCCTACCACCTCAGCGACATGGACAAAGTGGGCTTCGTCCTCGGCAACATCGCCAACCATATCGAGGGCATGGGTGGGCCGGACAAGGTCGCCATCGTGCTCGTCGTGCATGGGCCGGCGCTCAATGCGTTCCGGCACGCCTCGGCCAACCCGGATCTCACCCGCAAGCTTTCGAAGGCCAATGCGCAGGGCGTCGGCCTTGAAGCCTGCGGCAACACGCTCGAGGCCCAGAAGCTGGAGCTGGCTGACCTGTTGCCCGGTTTCGTCCGGGTCGATCAGGGCGGGGTCACCCGTCTCGCGCAGCTGCAGGCTGAAGGCTATGCCTATCTCAGGCCGTGATCGCTAAACTGGTCACAAAATCTTCAGGTTCCTCGGCCATCAGTCGGCGCGACTCCCGAACTGACCAGGCCCCCGAATGACCAGGATTTTCAGCACCGCCCTGCGGTTCGCCCTTGCTTTGTCGCTCCTCGCTGCCTCGGTGCTGCCGACGCTGGCGCAGGTAACGATCTTTTCGCCGTTCAACATCGCCGAGGCGATGGACCAGGGCGTCAAGAAGGTTGCCGACATTCCCTATGCGGATGGGCAGCGCAAGAAGCTCGACATCTATCGCCCCGAAAAGATCGAGGGCACGGCGCCGGTGGTAATGTTCATCTATGGCGGCAGCTGGCGCGCCGGCGACAAGTTCGAATACGAGTTCGCCGGCCGGGCCCTGGCCGCTGCCGGGTTCGTTGCGGTGATCGCCGACTACCGGCTGTGGCCGGAGGTCAAGTATCCGGATTTCCTCGAGGATTGCGCGCAGGCAATGCGCTGGATCCAGGACAATATCGCGCTCTATGACGGCGATCCGAACCGCTTCTTCGTCGCCGGCCATTCGGCGGGCGCCTATAACGCGGTGATGCTGGGGCTCGATTCCTCGTTCCGCCGCGACTACGACGTCACCATGCCGATCCGGGCGATCGCCGGCATTTCCGGGCCCTACAACTTCTACCCGTTCGAGTACGACCAGGTGCGCGACACCTTCGGGCCGGCGCCGAGCCCTGAGGGTACGCAGCCGATCAACCTCGTCACCAGCGACGCGCCGCCGATCTTCCTCGCCAGCGGCACCTCCGACCCGATCGTCCGGGTGCAGAACTCCGAGGCGCTGGCCAAGAAGCTGCGCGAGCAGGGCATCTGGGTCACCGAGAAATACTACCCGGGCTTCGGCCACCTCGAGCCGGTGATTGCGCTGGGCGCGATGATGCGGTTCCGCATGCCGATCCTCAACGACATGGTCGAGTTCTTCCAGACCTTCGGCGCCTTCCCTTCGGGCACGCCGCGTCCGGTGTTCACGCCCGATCCGCCCGAGAGCAACATGACGGCGGTGATCAAGAAGATGGACGACGTGCTGGCGCCGATCGATGGCGGGCGGCGCAACGAGTAGCAGCCAAGAGGCCGGCGCGTGCTGGCCCCCACCCCTGTCCCCTCCCCACAAGGGGGAGGGAGACCCTCACGCTGGCATTTCGGCACCAGGTCTAGACGTTGACGCTCTGCATGCGCGCTGCAAACGCTTCGCCGAAGGCCGACATGCCGTCGGCGACGATGCGGCCCACGGCGTAGGCGGCGACGGCGTAGAATTTCTGCGCCGCCGGGGTGCGGAGGAACTCGATGTAGCGGTCGAGGTCGGCATCGGTCAGGTCGCGATAGACATAGGCCATCATGGCGCGCTGGGTGCGGCCGACATCGGCCAGCAGCCCCGGCATCATCGCCTCGACCTGCGTGTCGATCTCCTGCCAGGGCACCGTGACCTCGCCCTGCTGGTGCGAGACCGAAAGCCCGAGCAGCAGCGCCCGCACCGACTGGCCGACCATGGCGGCAGATATCTCGGCCGAGACCAGCTCCATCAGCGCTTCGATCTGGGTCTGGCGGATCACCGACGCGGTCGTGACCAGCTTCTGGCCTTCGGCGATCGCGGCGATCTGCGCCTCAGGCCCGAGCCGCGCCGCGTCACGCTCGAGGACAGTCATCCGCTGGCCGAAGCTGGAGTGAAAGAACGTCCCCAGCACGGCCTGCTCGTCGGCCGAGAACTTGCCTTCGAGCGCCTTGCGCAAGCGGCGATGCAGGTCGCCAGCATCGAACACCGCTTTCGCGGTGGCCTCCCAATGCTTCAGAAAGATCTCGTCACTGGAGATTTCCTCGGCCCGGGCCGAGGCTGCGATGGTGGCGCCGAACTGGGTGAAGACCTCGTCCAGCGCCGTCGCCCGCATCAGTTCGGCGACAGCGATCTGCTGGCTCTGCGCCAGGGCGGGGCGGATGGCGGCGAGCGGTGAAGCGACTGGCGTCAGCAGCAGCGCGAGCACGGCGAGCGATCGGATCAGCATTCTTGCGCGTCCCCCAGTTCACTGAGACTAGCGCAGCAGTCCGCTTTGCGCCAATGCGCGCCACGGATTTCCGCACAGGACTTGCCCGTAGCCCCTTGAGGACTGCTAAACTCGTGTACAAACAACGGAGTGCCCACCATGCAATATACCCGGCTCGGTCATACCGGCCTCGAAGTCAGCCGGATCTGTCTTGGCTGCATGTCGTTCGGCGAGCCGAAACGGGGCTCGCATGAGTGGACGCTCGATGAGGCGGCGAGCCGGCCGATCCTGCGCGCCGCATGGGAAGCCGGGATCAACTTCTACGATACCGCCAACGTCTATTCGCTCGGCTCGAGCGAGGAGATCGTCGGCAAGGTGCTGCTCGAAATGGCGCCGCGAGACGAACTGGTGATCGCCACCAAGGTCAATGGCGAGATGCGCCAGGGGGCGAACGGCAAGGGGCTGAGCCGCAAGGCGATCCTCGCCGAGATCGACAACTCGCTGCGCCGGCTCGGCACCGACTATGTCGACCTCTATCAGATCCACCGGTTCGATCCGGCGACGCCGATCGAGGAGACGCTGGAGGCGCTCAACGACGTCGTCCGAGCCGGCAAGGCCCGTTACATCGGAGCCTCGTCGATGGCGGCGTGGCAGTTTTTGAAGATGCTGATGACCTCGGACAAGCACGGCTGGGCGCGTTTCGTTTCGATGCAGAACCAGCTCAACCTGATCGAGCGCGAGGAGGAGCGCGAGATGCTACCGCTCTGTATCGACCAGGGTATCGGCGTCATCCCGTGGTCGCCGCTGGCGCGCGGCCGGCTGGCCCGCCCATGGGGCGAGAGCACCGAGCGGATGGAAACCGACATCTACGGCAAGACCCTGTATCTCAGGGATGAAGCGGCCAACCAGGCGATCAATGCAGTGGTCGGCGAGATCGCCGGGGCGCGTGGGGTGAAGATGGCGCAGGTGGCGCTGGCCTGGGTGCTGCAGAAGCAGCCGGTGAGCGCGCCGATCGTCGGCGTCACCAAACTCGCGCAGCTCGAGGATGCCGTGGGGGCGCTCGAGGTGGTTCTGGGCGCCGACGAGGTGGCGCGGCTCGAGGCGCCGCATCACTCGACGACGACGGCGAGCTTCCGCTAGGCTCAATGGACGGCAAGGGACAGGGGGTTGGTCGTGGCATTGTGCAGCAAGAACAGCGTCGTAGGTCATGTCGTTCTGTCCGCACTGGCATTGGCGGGCCCCCTGCTGCCGGCGAGTGCCAGCGCGGAGGATGCGGCGACCGCATCGATCTGCGGCATGGCCGCGGCGTCGCAGTACGAATCCGGCTATGCGGGGTTCGGCCGCGAGCTCAGCCGGATCGATCCGGCCATTGCCATCCCGGCCTGCGAGGAGGCGGTGAAGGCGGCGCCTGACGCGGTGGCCAGTCAGGCGTGGCTGGCGCGGGCCCTGCTGGCCGATGGACAGACCGAAGCGGCTTTGCCGGTACTGGAGACGGCGGTGGCCGGCGACAGCCCGCTGGGGCGGCAATTGCTGGCCGATGTGCTGTTCGGCGATCTCGGCTATGTCGCAACGACCGACGATGTGCGGGCGCTCGAAGTGCTGCGCCCGGCGGCCGAGGCCGGCTTCGCGCCGGCTCAGCTCAGCCTCGGCTTTGCTTACGACATGGGACGCGGCGTGGCGGAGGACGACGCGATCGCCGCCTCCTGGTACATGCGGGCCGCCCAGCAGGGCGAGGCCCGGTCCGCCAGCAACCTTGGCTATCTCTACCATGGCGGCGCCGGGGTCGAGCTCGACTACGCGCAGGCGATGTTCTGGTACCAGAAGGGTGCCGACAAGGGCGACGTGGTCGGCATCTACGGCGTCGGCCAGCTCTACGAATTCGGCCAGGGCGTCGAGCTCGACTACGTCAAGGCGGCCGAGCAGTTCCAGCGCGGCGCCGAGATGGGCGATTCCTATTCGCAGAACGATCTCGGCTATCTCTACGAGACCGGGCAGGGGGTCAGCGAGGACGCGGTCGAGGCTGCGCGCTACTACCAGATGGCCGCCGACCAGGGCTATGCGCTGGCGAGCGCCAACCTCGGGCAGCTCTACAGCACCGGGCGCGGGGTGGAGCGGGATTTCGACCGCGCCTTCGAGCTCTATTCCTATGCGCATGACCAGGGCGAAGTTGGCGGCACAGTCGGGCTGGCGCAGGCCTATCTCTATGGCGAAGGCGTGCCGGTCGATCTCGAGACGGCGCGCAGCTTTGCCGAGCAGGCGGCCGATGCCGGCGCGAGCTATGGGCAGTCGACGCTCGGCGCGATCTATGCCGATGGCACCGGCGTGGCGCGCGACTTCAACCGCGCCATCGAGCTGTTCGACCTCGCCGCGGCGCAGGGCAACGATTATGCCGCCGGCCGGGCGGCGGAAGTACGGGCCGAGCAGACCTGCGGGCTGATCGCCGCGACCCGCTACGAGACGGGTTTTGAGGTGTCGGGCGTCGAGCTCGAGCGGATCGACGCCGACACCGCCATCCCGGTCTGCGAGAAGGCGGTGGCGCTGGATGCGGCGTCGCTCGAGAACAAGGCCTGGTATGCCCGCACCTTGATCGCTGATGGACGACAGTCGGAAGCGGTGCCGCTGCTCGAAGAAGCGGCCGATGGTGAGTTCATCCCGGCCAAGGCGCTGCTTGCCGACCTGCTGCTCTGGGGGCATGGGGTGGACGAGAACCCCGCGCGCGCCGTGACGCTCTATCGGTCGGCCGTGGAACACGATTTTCCGCCGGCCGAGTTCGGGCTGGGTGTCGCCTACCAGAACGGCCGGGGCGTTCCCGCCGATCCGGTGCTGGCGGCGAAATGGTATGGGCTGGCGGCAAAGCATGGGATCGCGATGGCGGCGGACCGGTTGGCCGATCTCGACCGCGGGACCGTGGAGCCGCAGAGCGGGCCGATGCGGGCGGGGCCGCGGAGTTAGCTCGACTGCTCAGTCCGCGTGCTTGGCTACCCCTCACCCTGGCCCTCTCCCCAGAGGGGAGAGGGGACGCACTTTGCACCGTCGGTGCCACAACGCCCCCTCGCCCCTCCAAGGGGCGCAATAAGCGCTCCCGGGGGAGAGGGCGGCGATAAGGCCGGAGGCCTTATCGCGAGGTGAGGGGCGCCAAGCACTCCGAACTCCCAACAAAAAAGCCGGCCGCCACAGGCAGCCGGCTTCGAAATGTCAGCGACAGCAGCCTTATTCGGCCTTGTCGGCGCTGTCGGAGTTGAGCTGGCCGTACTTCTCGACGCCGATCGCGTTGAGCAGCTGCAGCTGGCTCTCGAGGAAATCGATGTGGCCTTCTTCGTCGGCCAGCAGTTCCTCGAACAGGTTCTTACTCACATAGTCGCCCAGCGACTCGCAGAGCTCGCGCGAGGCCTTGTAGGCCTTGCGGGCGTCATACTCGCCGGCGAGATCGCACTCGAGCACTTCCTTGATGGTCTGGCCGATGCGCAGCGGCGCCACGCGCTGCAGGTTCGGGTGACCTTCGAGGAAGATGATGCGCTCGATCAGCTTGTCGGCGTGATGCATCTCTTCGATGGATTCGGCACGTTCCTTGGCCGCCAGCTTGGTGTAGCCCCAGTCGCTCAGGATGCGAAAATGCACCCAGTACTGGTTCACGGCCCCGAGTTCGAGGAACAAAGCCTCGTTAAGCCGCTCGATGACCTGTGCTTCGCCTTTCATTACGACCTCCTTGGCGCTTACGACGCATGGCCGAAAGCCGCGCGTGCACCACGGGTGCGTCGGCGGGTTTTTCGGCCAATTGGAGGTGGTACTCTTCCGTCACCGTGATGATAATGTCCACCACATTCGGAACGCAGCCGGCGCATTTGCAGCGCTTCGCCAGCTCCCGGTAAACCATCGCAGGCACGATGATTTGCCAGGGATCCTCACGCAAAAGCCCGACGATAACCTGCTTGATCTCCCTGTCGGTGATCACATTGCACTGGCAGACAAGCATGGGCAGAAAAACGGCGTCGGCTGTGAGGTTCGGGCGGCATAGAGCGCCGACGAAACCTGATTGTCAATGTCAGATAATGCCGCACGCCGAATCACGAAACCATCGCCGGCCCCATCCGTATCTATCCGGGCGCTTTCTCAGGTTCCTTTGATGTCCTTCTCCCTCGTTGGTCTGCTCAACTTCGCCAGCCCCGGGGATCGCCGGTCACGACGGCTGGCCTCGGGGCTGAACTATGGCGCGCGGCCGAAGCAGAGGCTCGATGTCTATGGCCCGCGCCAGGCGAGCGGACCGGTGCCTGTCGTCATCTACATCTATGGTGGCGCCTGGAACGAGGGAGACCGGCGCGATTTCGCCTTCGTGGCGCGCTGGCTCGCCGGGCTCGGTTATCTGGTCGTCGTGCCGGATTACCGGGTGCTGCCCGAGGTGGAATATCCGGTGTTCCTCGAGGATTGCGCCGAGGCCGTACGCTGGACACTGCAGCATGCTGCCGGGTTCGGCGGCGATGCGTCGCGGCTGGCGCTGGCGGGCCATTCGGCCGGCGCTTACAACGCGGTGATGCTGGCGCTGCAGCCGAGCTATGGCGTGGCCGATGCCATCGACGCGGTGGTCGGGCTCTCCGGCCCCTACAACTTCTATCCGTTCGACGTGCCGATCAGCATCCGCACCTTCAGCGGCGCCGCCGACCCGCTGGCGACGCAGCCGGTGAACCTCGTCAGCAGCGCCGCCCCACCGATGTTCCTCGCCAGCGCCGATGGCGATACGGTGGTCGGGCCGCAGAATACCGTGGCGCTGGCCCACCGGCTGCGCGAGCACGGCGTCGCCGTCATCGAACGGCATTTCCCCGGCTTCACTCATCCCTCGACACTGCTTGAACTGGGGAGCCTGCTCAGCCGCCGCTCCAGCCTCGCCGGCGAGGTGGCCGAGTTCCTCGCGCACACATTGCGGCTGGCGCCACCCGACAGCGACGCTATGATCGGCGCGCGCAAAGAGGGAGCAGGGCGATGAGGTTGCGACAGACGCTGGCGGCAGGCGCCGTGTTGGCCCTCGGATTCGGGATCGCTCCGACATTGGCCAGCGAGCTGTTCGATGCCTGTGCCGCGAAGGCCGCGAGTTCCTGGGAAGCGGGCTACGCCGAAATTGGCCTCGATGGCAGCGCCATGGATACCGCGGCCGCCATCGACGCCTGCACCGCGGCGCTGGCCGAGGACCCGGAATCGGCAGTGCTCAAGGCCTGGCTCGGCCGTGCCTATGACGTCGCTGGCGACTCGGCGCAGGCGGCCACCTATCTCGAGCCGGCAGCGACAGCCGGCAACGCGCTGGCGCAGACCAGTTTCGGCGACATGCTGATCGTCGGGCAAGGCATCGCGCAGGACATGACGCGTGGCGCGGAGCTGTTGAAGCTCGCCGCCGATGCCGGCTTCGCCCCGGCACAGGATAGCCTCGGACTCTCCTATGATTACGGCGAAGGCGTCGGGCAGGATTACCTCGAGGCATCGCGCTGGTACCGCAAGGCGGCGGAGCAGGGCCTGCCGCGGGCGATGGCCAATCTCGGCTCGCTCTATGCCGAGGGGCTGGGGCTCGACCGGGACCTGGTTGCCGCGGCAGCCTGGTACCAGCGCGCCGCCGACAAGGGCGATAGCCGCGCCCAGTACAACCTCGGCAGCCTGTTTGAAACCGGGGCGCTGGGCGAGCCGGATTATGCTCGCGCCGCTGCCCTCTACCAGGCGGCGGCCGACCAGAACCATGGGCTGGCGCTCAATGCGCTCGGCTATTTCAAGCAGCATGGCTACGGCCTCGCCCCCGACCTCGAAGGCGCCGCGGCGCTCTATCAGCAGGCGGCCGACCAGGGGATCGCGCAGGCGCAAGGCAACCTGGCGCTGCTGTATGAAGACGGGACCGGAGTCGCGCAGGATTTCGCACTGGCGCGCCAGCTCTATCGGCAGGCTTCGCAAAGCGGCAACACCGACGCGGCGGTCAATCTGGGGCTGATGTATCTCAACGGCGCCGGCGGGGTGCGCGACCTCGACAAGGCGCTGAGCTTCACCCAGCAGGCAGCCGACCAGGGCAACCCGATCGGGCTCAACAACCTCGGCCATCTCTATGAGAACGGCCTCGCGGTGGCGCAGAACCCCGCTACGGCGCTGGCGCTTTACCAGCAGTCGGCCGGCCTCGGCTATCAGCCCGCGGCGGACAACCACAAGCGGCTGGAGGCGTCGCTGCAGGCGCCCACCGAGACGCCGACAGTGAAGACATATCCGAAGAGCAAGATCGACAACTGACTTTCGATAGGCACCCAAACCGGCTCTAAACTCGGTGTCATCCCAGCGAAAGCTGGGACCCATTTCGAGCCCGCGTCGAGGGACAGACGGACGAGGGCAAGGCCCTCGCCGTGGGGGGCAGTTTTCGTTGGGATGACATCGAGCATGAATAGGCGACTGTGCGCCGTCGCCGGCGGTAGCACATCGTCGAAAAACCTCCGGACAGTGTCCTTTTGCGAAAGCCCCGTTCGTCGTTGTGGCACCAGCTCGATGCGAGCGGTCACTCAAGGAGATAGACGATGCGTGTGATGGTGTTGGGAAAAGCCACCGAGGGCAATAACGGCGAGCCGCCGACCAAAGAGGCGTTCGCGGCGATGGACCGCTTCATCGAGGAGCTGGTCAAGGCAGGCGTGCTGGTGGCGGGCGCCGGACTCAAGGCCGGAGCCGAGGCCAAGCGGATCACCATCGATGGGGACAAGCGCACCATCATCGATGGGCCATTTGCCGAAACGCGCGAACTGGTGGCCGGCTTCCAGATCTGGGAGGTCAAGGACATGGACGAGGCGCTGGCCTGGCTCAAGCGCTACCCCGCCATGCCCGGCAAGAACGAGATCGAGCTCAGGCCGTTCATGGAAGCGGCGGACCTTGCCGACTACGTGACGCCCGAAGAGCTCGCCACCCCGCGCGAGGGCGAACGCGGCAAGCTAGGGGTCGCGTAAAACCCGCCTTGCCCGTCTCACCGGTCTGGCCGAAAAGACGGTATGAGCAGGGACGAGACGCAGCGGGCGATCGAGGCCAGTTTCCGCATCGAACGGGCGAGGCTCATCGCGGGTCTCGCCCGCATGGTGCAGAGCATCGATCGGGCCGAGGAGCTGGCGCAGGAGGCGCTGCTGGTTGCGCTCAACGAATGGCCGAAGACGGGGGTTCCGGCCAATCCCGGCGCCTGGCTGATGACCGCCGCCAAGCGCCGCGCCATCGACGCCATCCGGCACGAGCGGATGCGGGAGCGCAAGCACGGCGAGATCGCCCAGACGCTGGAGGAGGCGTCCGATGACGCGGCCATGGCGATCGAGGCAGCGCTCGACGACGAGGTCGGCGATGAGCTGCTGGGGCTGATCTTTGTTGCCTGCCACCCGATGCTCACGGCCGAAGCGCGCGCCGCGCTGACGCTGCGGGTGATCGGCGGGCTGACGACAGACGAGATCGCCCGGGCCTTTCTCTCCACCGAGGCGGCGATCGCCAAGCGCATCGTCCGGGCCAAACAGGCGATAGCTGCGGCGGAGCTGAGCTTCGAGGTACCGCGCGGCGGCGAGCGGGCAGCACGGCTGCCCTCGGTGCTGGAAGTGATCTACCTGATCTTCAATGAGGGCTATGCCGCGACCTCGGGCGATGATCCGGTCCGTCCGGGACTCTGCCTCGAAGGGCAGCGGCTGGGGCGTATGCTGGCCGGGTTGATGCCCGACGACGCCGAAGTGTTCGGGCTCCTGGCATTGATGGAGATCCAGGCCTCGCGCCTTGCGGCGCGCCTCGGCCCGGAGGGGGCGCTGGTGCCGCTGACGGCGCAGGATCGGACGCGGTGGGACCAGTTGCTGATCCGCCGCGGCCTCGAGGCGCTGGCGCGGGCTGAGGCGCTCGATGGGGGTGGACCCTATGTGCTGCAGGCGGCGCTCGCCGCCTGCCACGCCCGCGCCCGCAGCGCCGCCGACACCGACTGGGGGCGCATCGCGGCGCTCTATGACCGCTTGCGCGTGGCGGCGCCGTCGCCGGTGGTCGATCTCAACCGCGCCATTGCCCACAGCATGGCCTTTGGACCCGAGGCAGGGCTCAGGCTGCTCGATGCGATCGCCGATGATCCGGCGCTTCGCAGCTACGCACCGCTGCCGGCGGCGCGGGGCGATTTTCTGTTCCGAGCCGGGCGGTTCAGTGAAGCGCGTGGGCAATTCGAGGCAGCCGCGAAGCTGACCCGCAATGCCGGGGAAGCGGCGTTTCTGCGCGCCCGCGCCGCGGCGTGCCGGTGACGGCACATAACCGTCAGGTCACGGCGGGCTCGCCCGCAGTCTGCTTGGCTCGGCGAGCTTCGAGTGCAGCTGCGGCCAGCGTGTCCCAGGCGGCCATGGCGCAACTGATCACCACTTCCAGTTCGGCCCGGCTGGCGCCGTCCCGGGCTTCGATCGACAGGCCGTGCATCACGGTGGTGTAGTAGCGGGCAATGCCGGTCAATTGAGTGTCGCCGACCGCAAGATCGCCGTCGGCAACGCCACGCGCCAGCCGCTCGCGGATCTCGCGGTATTGCGCGTGGCGCACGCTGGCGAGGAATTCGCGGACCGGGTGGTTCTCCACTGCGCCGGTCGGCGCGGCGAGCACCAGCATGCAGCCGCGCGGCGAATTCGGGATGGTAATGGTGTCGGCGACGGCGCGCAGCATGGCGTGGATCGCCTCGCGGGCGGTCGGCTGCTCGCGCAGTGCGATTCTTGGCGGCTGTCCCTGCGTTGCGGCATTGAGCGCGACCGCCTCGCGAAACAGCTCTTCCTTGCTGCCGAACGAGGCGTAGATGCTGGCCGACGCGATCCCCATGACCTCGGTCAGGTCCTTCATCGACGTTCCCTCGTAACCACGCTCCCAGAACAGATCCATGGCGCTGCGAAGCGCGACGTCTCGGTCGAATGTGCGTGGCCTGCCGCGCGCTGCCATGAGGTTTCCTTTTTTGGTCGATCGACAAACTATAGCTTGACGGAGCTGCGGACGCCATGCAGTTATTTGTTTGTCGATCAACAAACAATAGACATCGGCGCTTCCAGCAAGGACCAGTTCAATGAGCATCCCCGCCAGCATGCGTGCCCTGCAGCAAACATCCCTGAACGGTCCGCAGGACCTGAGGATGATCACCGACGCGCCGGTGCCGGCGCCAGGCCCCGGGCAGGTTCTCGTCCGGGTCAACGCTGCCGGCGTCAACATCGCCGATCTTTCGCAGGCGCATGGCACGTTTCGCGGTGGGCCCCGGCCACCCTATCTCGCCGGCTTTGAGGCGACAGGCGAGGTGGTCGCCTTGGGCGAAGGCGTAACCAACCCGGTGCTCGGGGCGGAAGTCATCGGCGTCGGTCACGGCGCATTCGCCGAGTACATGGTGCTGCCGGCAGTTGCCGCGGTGCCGATCCCCCCGGGGTGGAGCGGCGAGCAGGCGCTCGGGCTGGTGGTCAACCTGCCGACGGCGATCGCGGCGCTCAAGCCGATGGGGCAACTGGCCGAGGGCCAGACGGTGCTGATCCATGCCGCCGCCGGGGCGACCGGCCAGGCTGCAGTGAAGATCGCCAAGCACTACGGCGCGATAGTGATCGGCACGGCTTCACCGGAAAAGCATGAGGTGGTGCGATCGCTGGGGGCCGACCATGTGCTCGACTCGCGCAGCGACAACCTTGCCGCCCAGGTGCTGGCGCTTACCGGTGGTATCGGCGCCGACCTCGTCATCGAGTCGGTCGGCGGCGAGACTTTTGCCGCCAGCCTCGCGGCGACGCGACGGGTTACCGGCCGGGTCGTGGTGACCGGGCTGCCGGCCGGCGAGGCGTCGCTCAGCAACTGGGACCTCGTCTACGAGCACCAGGTCCAGATCATCGGCTTCAACATGGGCAAGCTGATCCAGGCGGCGCCGCGGATCTTCGGCGAAGTCATGGGCGAGTTGTTCAGCCTCATCGGCGCCGGTGTCCTCACCCCGGTGCAGCCGACGATCTACAAGCTTGACGATGGGCCGCGAGCCCTCGCCGCCCTTGAAGGTCGCGCCAGCATCGGCAAGTTGGCGCTGCGGGTCTGACGCGATCCCATCCCCGCCTAGCCGTCGAGCAGGCCGACCAGGGTGCGGAAGGCGGTGCGCAGCACCGCCTCGGGCATGTTGGCGTAGCTGAGCAGCAATGTGCTCGCCTCGGGCGCCACGCTGAGATAGAGCCGCCGCATGAACGCCACCCCCATGTCGCGCTTCACGGCGCTCTCACGGATCGCGGCTTCGTTGAGGCGCCGACGGAAGCGGACGGTGGCGTGGAGGCCCGCCGAGATGCCGCTGACTTCGCCCTCGGGCAGGTCCGTGCTGATGGCGGCCAGCAGCGCCTCGCGGCGGTCACGGTAGACGCCGCGCATCTTGCGCAGGTGCCGGTCGTAGTTGCCGGACGAGATGAAATGGGCGAGCGCGAACTGGTCGATGCGGCTGCGGCCGTAATCCATTAGCAGCAATTCGCGCTCGAGCCCGGGCAGAAGATCGGCCGGCACCACCAGCCAGCCGAGGCGCAGCGCCGGAGCGAGGGTTTTGCTGGCGGTTCCAGCATATACGACGACGTCCGGGGCGAGCCCCTGCAACGCGCCGACCGGCGCCCGGTCGTAGCGGAACTCGCCGTCATAATCGTCCTCGATGGCGATGGCATTGTTGCTGCGCAGCCAGCTGGCGAGCGCCAAGCGGCGGGCGCCGCTCAGCACCACGCCAGTCGGGGATTGGTGCGCCGGCGTCAGCAGCACCGCTTGCGCCGCACTGCGGCTGAGGGCTGCAACGTCGATGCCATCTTCATCCACCCGGATCGGGATCAGGCTCAGCCCCGCCTCGAGCCAGGCGTCATAGCTGGCATAGCCTGGCTCTTCGACGGCCAGCTGGGTGACGCCGCGCCGCCGTAGGGCCCGGGCGAGGAAACCACGGGCCTGCTCGAAGCCGCCGGTCACGAGGATCTGGCGCGGATCGGCACTGACGCCGCGGGCCCGGCCGAGATAGTCGGCCAGCGCCTGGCGCAGTGGCCAGACGCCGAAGCGCTGGGCATAGCCGAAATTGCTCGATGTCATGGTCTTGAGCGCAGCTTCGACCGCCTTGAGCCAGAGCTGCGAGGGAAAAGTCGAGAGGTCAGGGATACCGGGGCGGAAATCGTACCGAAAGATCGCGGTGGTGAAGAGCTCGGGCGGAAACTCCCGCCGCTCGTGTCGTGGGGCGGTGTCAGCCACGCGGGGCACTGCCCCCTGTCGCAGCGCCAGATAGCCCTCGGCGGCGAGCTGGGAGTAGGCCTCCATCACCAGCGGTCGCGAGATCCCCAGATGCAGGGCGAGGTCGCGGGTCGATGGCAGTTCGCCTCCCGGCCGCAAGGTCCCGTTACGGATGGCATCGCGCAGCTGCCGCTCGAGCTGGGCGCGCATCGGCTCGCCCGCGTCTCGGTCGACCGCGATCAGCAGTTCGATGTGGCGACTGGACAACTCAATCGGCTCCAACTGGTCATTACTCGCCTAACCAGTTTGCCCTAATTTCCTGACTGTCCGCTAGTCGAACAGTCGGAGAAGCCAAATGGGCCTCGTTGACGTTATCCACGATCATGTCGTTCCGCCGTCCTGTGCCGGCTTGTTGCGAGCCGTCGACAGCTGGCTGGCGGATCGTCGGGCGGCGCGGCAGCGGCGCATGGCGCTGCAGAGCCTGCTGTTCACTCCCGAACACCGGCTGCGCGATCTGGGGATCAGCCACGACGTGCTGATCGAGGCGTTCGGGCAGCACCGCTGAAGCAGCACTGCCTACCACATTTCAAACCCCGCCCGGCGGGGCAGTCATTTCGAAAAGGAAAACATCATGGAAGAGATCAAGGGCGTCGCCCGTGCAGTCATTCGGCCCGGCAAGCTGGCGGAATACAAGGCGCTGTGCGAACAGGCGATGGAGATCGTCCGCACCCAGGACACCGGCACGCTGCAATACGAGATCTTCTTCAACGAGGATGAGAGCGAGGCGATCGTCTACGAGCGTTATCGCGATATCGATGCAGCGCTGGAGCACTTCGCCCATATCGGGCATCTGATGGCGCCACTGATGGCGACGGCTGATGTCAGCGGCGAGTTGCTGGGCAAATGGAGCGAGAAAATGCAGCTGGGTGGCGGCGGCCCCAAGCTCTATCAGCCGTGGCGGGTGTTCCAGGACCTCTAGCCTCGCACCTCCAGGTTTTTTGACTCGTCGCGCTTTCGAACCGGAAAAGTCTGCAACTTTTCCTGAAAGCGCTCCAACGCGTCAGCCGTGTTCCTTCTCGCGCCGGCTGGCGAGGACGGCGATGGACGCGGCGACGCGGTGGGCGGTGGAGAAGAACTCGCGGTGGATCAGGAAAGCCACCGTGACGAGGCTCGCCCCTACCGCCAGCCATTCATTGGCGAACCAGGCGACCATCGGCACGGCGAAATAGTAGGCGCGAATGCCGTTGTTGAAGTTCTTGGCCGCCAGCGTGTTGAGCTGGGCGATGCCGTCGATCTCGTCGCGGGCGACGTGCTCGGAATGCTCGATGGCGCCGAGCAGGATGCAGAAGTGGTTGAACTGGCGTAGTGCCAGGGTGAACGAGAAAAAGCTCAGAACGAAGATGGCGAGCGTCGCGAACAGATGGATCTGTACGTCCTGCGTGGTGTAACTCGCCTTCAGCCCGACGGTGGTCAGCGTGTCGGTCAGCGCGGTGAGATTGCCGAAGGCGGTGAACACCGCCAGCACCAGCAGCACCGAAGTCGAAGCGAGAAAGCTCACCGAACCCATCAGGTTGCCAGCGAGGATGGCATCGAGCGGCGTGTCGCGTTTCACCGCATTGGCCACCCAGCGGCGGCGCTGCATCGACATGATTACCGACAGCGACGGCCGCTTCCGCTCCAGCAACGGCACGCCATAGTTGTAGGCGAACCAGCAGATCAGCGGGAAAAGTGTCGCGAACAGCGTCATGGCGCCCGGAGTCCCTCGGGGAATCGATGGCTCCTTTATAGCGCCGTGACGCTGCCTGGAAACGCTCAGATAAAGGGTGGCGACAGCAGGGAAACGAAGCGCATGCCTTCGGCGGGGTCGCGCTGCTCTTCCGCCGGGGCCGGCCACTTGCCGTCGAGCACCGCGGCATCGCGCTCGCTGCGGGTCAGGCGCCATTCGGGCCCGAAGAACGGCTTCTGCCGGTCGTCGCCCGGCGGCAGGTCATCGCGCGGGGTCAGGATTCCAACAAAGTGCAGCACGGCATAACTCCTCGGTTGGGTCGGCCCCGCCACCTACAGGGGGAAGCAGCGGGGCCGCGTTGCCGCCGGGAAGGGAGGAGGGAACCCGGCGTATGCAAAGAGAATGACAAACCCTATCGGATTGGTCGAGAATTGAGATGCCAAATCGGGAGTGCAAGGGGGAAGCGATTTGCGCGGGGTTCGGGAGCGGTGGAAAGGGAGGGGGGTCGACTGAGAGAGACGGCCCCCTCCCGGCCTCCCCCATGAAGGGGGAGGTGAAGAGTCGAGGCTCTGTCTTCGATCGTGCCACAAGCACCAGCGGGGCACCTCCCCCTTCATGGGGGAGGATGGGAGGGGGCCGTCTGCCAGCAGTCTGATCGCCTACAGCGTCCGCGCGTAGCGCATGAAAATCTGCTGGATCTCGTTCAGCACCGCCTCCGACAGCTCGACATCGGCTGCGCCGATATTGGTTTTGAGCTGTTCCATGGTCGTCGCGCCGATGATCACCGAGGTCATGAACGGCTTGGTGAGGCAGAAGGCGATGGCCATCTGGCAGACGTCGAGACCGTGCTTGTCGGCCAGCTCGATATAGGCCCGGATCGCCGGCTCGGTGTACTGGTTGTTGCGATAGGCGGAGCCGGCCACGGCGCCGCGCGTCCCCTCAGGCAGCACACCGCCAAGGTATTTGCCGGAGATGGCGCCTGCCGCCAGCGGCGAATAGGCCAGGAGCCCGACATCCTCATGGAAGGCCAGTTCGGCCAGATCCATGTCGTAGTAGCGGCGCAGGAAATTGTATTCGTTCTGAATGGTCTGCACCCGCGGCAGGCCGAGCTCCATGGAGAGCTTCAGATACTGCATGGTGCCCCAGGCGCTCTCATTGGAGAGGCCGAAATGGCGGATCTTGCCCTCCCGCACCAGCTCGCCCATCACCTGCAGCACTTCGAGCATGTTGGGCAACACGCTTTCCTTATGCTGCAGGTAGGGGTTGTAGTCCCACGAGCCCTCGAAATGGTAGTGCCCGCGGCGGGGCCAGTGGATCTGGTACAGATCGATGCGGTCGGTCTGCAGGCGCCTGAGGCTGCCTTCCACCGCTTCGCGCACGCTCGGCCCATCGATGCCGCGGCCGCCGCGCACCCATGGCCGCCCGCCGCCCGCGACCTTCGATGCCAACACAATGTCGTTACGCTTGCCGGTCTGCTTGAACCAGCTGCCGATGATTTCCTCGGTCTTGCCGTAGGTCGAGGCGTCGGGCGGCACGGCGTACATCTCGGCGGTATCGAAGAAGTTGATACCCTGCTCGACGGCATAATCCATCTGCTGATGGCCTTCGGCCTCGGTGTTCTGCTTGCCCCAGGTCATGGTGCCCAGGCAGATCTCGGACACCGGGATATCGGTGCGGCCAAGCGTCTTCATCTTCATGGAAATGCCCCTTCAGTTCGGCGCGCACCGTATGAGGCGAGGCTGGCCCAGACAATCCCCCGAAGGTCGGGCCGAGGTTGCGCGGGCGAGCCGGATCGGAGAGATTGTCCGCGCCATTTCAAGGATATCGCCGTTGCGCAAATTTCTGTTGCCGCTCGCCGTCTTCGCCTTCACCGTCGCGACAGTCGTGGCGGGGCCGGCCGTGGCACAGGACGAATCAGACCTGAGCCGGATCGGTCAGATGAACCTCAAGGAGCTGGCGGCACTGGTCGGCGCCGTGACCCAGTCGGTGGGGCGGGACACGCTGAAGCTGCAGCCCGCGGCGCAGCGCAGCGATTGCGCCGAACTGACCCGCGCCTCCAACTCGTTTGCACTCGGCTATCGGCTGCTCGCCGAGGCGCGGGGCTCGCTGCAGGGCAAGCCCGCCAAGGACATCGCGGCGCTGCAGACCCATATCGTCCAGTCGCGCGTCATCACCTTTGCGGCGCGGGTCAGAGCCGAGGAATGGTTCAGTCGGCTCTGCGCCAGCTTTGCGATGCCGGCCGACAAGGCGAACCAGCCGCGCTACGCCAAACCGGTGAAGCTGCAGACTGCAGAATTCACCCAGGCGGTGATCGAGGCACGCCAGGCGGCCGAGGCGAACCTGACGCTGGCCGTGGCGGCGGGGATCGGCAAGAGGTGTCCCGAGGTGATCTCGGCCATGCAGTCGATCCAGCTGTTCGTGCCCTATCTCGAAAAGCTCTCCAAGGATGTGGCCAAGCGCCCGGAGGCGCTCGGCCCGCGTGCCAGCCGCCGCGGGCTCGAAGTGGCGCGGGGCCAGCTGATCAATGCCGGCAACAAGCTTTATCGCGAGCTCGGCATCGGCTGCCGGGCCAAGCCGCCGGTCGAGGCGGAAGCCCCGGCAGAGGGGACTCCGGCCCCGGCGCAGTAAGGGGTTCGGGGCCTCAGGTCAAAAAACTGTCACGCAACGCGCTTTTTGCCTTGAGGTGGCGGAGATCACCCCCTATATACCCCCTGCGTCGGCGGCGATGGCCGCACACGAAGGCGCAAAAAGCCAAGGCTTTGATATCTGACGCGGGGTGGAGCAGCCCGGTAGCTCGTCAGGCTCATAACCTGAAGGTCACAGGTTCAAATCCTGTCCCCGCAACCAAAGCTTGGATTGCAAAAGCCCCGCGAAAGCGGGGTTTTTCGTTTTCCGGCCTGGCGGAGCAAGAGGCTCGACGGAAAACGGCTTGTGCGCCACCCGTGCTCCACTGCGCGCAGATCGGTTGGCCCGCATTGTTCGTCATCGATGCGGCTCATAGCTCAATCGCCGCGACCCCGCAGGCATTGATCAGGCTGGGGCCTCCGAGCTTCGAGCTTGCGCTTAAGCAACCGAAGTGACGTCAGGGAGTTCACAGCTTCGATCTGTTACGGACGATCCCTCCTTGTCCGCCTGAAATGGGTCTCCGCGGCCGATGGCCCGGCGCCGGGTGGCGCGCCGGCGTCGGTACGCCGTCGACCAGTTGATGAGAACAAGGCGGGCCACCGTCGGGAGTATCTATGGCGACACCGGACAATGCTCCGCTTCCCCACAAGGGCAGCCTGCCGCTCGAAACGGCGGCAGCTGCCGGCTTCGTTCTGACGCTGATTGTCGGGCTCTATCTGGGGCAGGGGATCTTTGTGCCCCTGGTGCTGGCGGTGCTGCTCGCCTTCGCCCTGTCGCCGGTGGTGGCGGGGCTGCGTCGCGTCGGATTACCCAACGTCGTCGCAACGCTTGTGGCGGTCCTCGGTGCCGGCGTGGTGCTCGCACTGGTTGGGTACCTCGTGGTGACCCAGTTGCTGAAGCTGGCGGGAGACCTGCCGCAGTATCAATCGACCATCGCCGCCAAGATCCGGTCTTTCCAGATGACCGCAGGCTCCGAGGACGTGTTCGAGCGCCTGGCGCAGGCGGCCGAGCGGCTGGGCGAACAGACTGGTCTCTCCGGCAACAAGCCCGGCACCGAGGGCAACCCCCTGCCGGTGACCATCGCCAATGTTCCGCCCTCGCCGCTGGCCTCGGTCCAAGGCCTGCTCGGCTCACTGCTCGGCCCGCTGGCGACCGGCGCGATCGTCACGGTCCTCGTCATCTTCCTGCTGCTCGAACGCGAGGACCTGCGCGATCGCTTCCTCAGGCTGGTCAGCCGCGGCGACCTCAGGACCAGCACCAAGGTGCTCAACGAGTCGGCGCAGCGGGTAAGCCGCTACCTGCTGGTGCAGTTCCTGGTGAACGCCGGCTACGGCGTGGTGTTCGGCGCCGGGCTGGTGCTGCTGGGGGTGCCCAACGCGGTGCTCTGGGGGCTGTTCGCCACGCTGTTTCGGTACATACCTTTCGTCGGCACGCTCATTGCTGTGACCATTCCGCTCACCCTGGCATTCGCGGTGGATCCGGGCTGGACCATGCTGGCCGGGGTGATCCTGCTCTACCTGGTGGTCGAACTGACGACGACCAATGCCATCGAGCCCCGCCTTTACGGCTCGAGCACCGGGCTTTCGGCCCTCGCGGTCCTCGTCGCCGCAATCTTCTGGGCGACGTTGTGGGGTCCGATCGGACTGCTGCTGGCGACGCCACTGACGGTCTGCCTCGTGGTGATCGGGCGCTATGTCCCCAACCTGGCTTTCCTCGAGATCCTGCTCGGCAGCGAGCCGGTGCTGACCGGCGAGCAGCGCTTCTACCAGCGGCTGTTGGCGCGTAACACCGAGGAAGCTATCGACATGGCGAGTTCCGAGGTGGCCGAGACTGATCTGCCTCAATTCATCGACAGCATAGCGCTGCCGGCGCTGCGACTCGCAGAAGCCGACCTGCAACTCGATGGGTCCGACATGGGGCCGCGCCGCGCCATCGTCGAGACGCTCAGCGACGTCATGGACGAACTGGCGCCCTCTGAGACCATGCAGAGCGAACTGCCGGGCGCCGGCAAAGTCCTCGTCATCGGTGGCAGGACCGAGCTCGATGCCGCGGCCGCCGAGATGCTCGGTGCGCTGCTGAAGCAGGCCGGGGTGGAGGTCAGCCAGTTGCCGCCAATGTCGGCCCGGCGCGAAGGGCTGGGGCAGATCGACCTGAGCGGCGTCAACGCCGTGTGCCTGTGCTATCTGGGCAGCAGCCCAAAGAGCTTCGTGCGCTACGCTGCGCGACGGCTGAAGGGGAGGAGCGCGGAGACCGCAATTCTTGCCTGCCTGTTCAACGTCGCCAGTTCCGACGCAGATTTCATGCCCGCCGACCTCGGGGTCGATGCTATCGCCCGGAGCATGAAGGGGGCCCTGGCACAGGCGCTCACCCTCCTGGGTGGGGCTGATGGCGCCGGCAGTGAGGCCGAGCCGCCGAGCGGTGTCGGACAGCTCGAGGCGTTGCGCCGGCTGCAGCGCGACACCCGCTATGGCGGCTGGCTCGACGACTTCCTGGCCAGGGTCGCCGCGACCTTCGAGGTTCCGCTCGCCACCGCCAGCATCATCGAGCGAGCCGACAGTTCCGCAGAGGAGCCGCCGCCGCCGGCAAATCTCGATGCCAGTTCGCTGTACGAGCAGGTTGGCAAGCAGGGCAGCCCGCTGGTGATAGAGGATGTTGCCGCCCACGAGCATTTTAGCGAGAACCCGTTCCTGCTCGAAAATGGCATTCGCTTTTATGCCGGCGTGCCGCTGTTGCCCGAGTCTGGACAGCCGGTCGGCACGCTGAGCATCTTCGACGTTGCGCCGCGCCAGTTCAGCGCCGCCCAGACCGAGAGCTTGCAGGCCCTCGCCGTCGAGCTGATGAGCAGGGTACAAACCTCGGCTCCTGCAGAACGCTGAGCCTGGACGAGAGCAGCGACGCGTCGGCCTCGACGGGCCGGCGGCAAGGCGCCGGTTCAGCGATCGCATTGCTTGGGCGACCAGCCGAAGTGGCAATCATACGAGAGCGGCAGCCGGCGAGTCCAAGGTTGAAGGGGATCCTTCGCCAGCCACCGCTCTCTTCGGAATCAACTCCTCTCCCGGGGACGGGTTCCCACCAGACAGCATGAAGCCCCGCACGACCTCGAGGGTGGCCGGGCTTTGCGCATGGGCGGAATGGAGCCCTCGGCCCCACCGCCAGGCCGCGGCTTACTTCACGAAGCCGGCCGTCTTGCAGGCGTCGAGTGTCAGCGTCGCCAGGTCGATCTTGGTGGTACCCTCGGCGGTTTCGGCCGGGGTATCGGGCTCATCGCTCGACTCGTCGTTGCTGGCGTCGGCCTTGGTCTCGTCGGTGTTGGTGGCGCCGTCCGCCTTGGCGGCTTCTGCCGCGAGATCATCACACTGCGCCTGGACCTTGGGCAGATCCTCGGCGGAAATCTCGACGCCGTTGATCGAGGTCTGCGCCAGGGCGCCCGATGCCAGCATGGCCAGCGAGAGGGCGGCGGCGGAAACGAGGCTGCGGATCATCATGATTTGTCTCCACTATTGTTTTCGTTGAGGCGTGCCGGGCCTGGCGACGAAACGTGGAGCAGCGGAAATGGTTTCCCCCCCGCGACCCGAACCGGTGGTCGCAGGGAAATGCGGTTCGGCCTCAGCCCGCGGCTTTCGCTGCGGCCTCCAGCCAGAGGGCGATAGCGACGGCGCCGGGGTCGGGGTGGCCGAGGGCGCGGTCGCCGATATAGCTGGAGCGGCCGCGGCGGGGGTGCATCGCGGCGGTGCGTTCGGCGCCGGAGCGGGCGGCCGCGGCAGCCAAGCTCAACTGCCCGGCGGTGGTGCCGGCAGTCATCGCTGCGGCGGCGGGGATGAGGGCGTCGAGCATGGTGCGGTCGCCGGCGTCGGCGCCCCCCAGCCGCTTGATGGCGTCGGCTCCGGCGGCGAAGGCACGGGCCAGCGTGGCGCTGTCGGCCCCGCCGTCTGCGACCGCCTGGGCGGCGGCGATGGCGAAGGCGGCGTAGAGCGGGCCGGAGGTGCCGCCGATGCTTTTGCGCAGGGCAAGGCCGATCTCGCGCAGCACCGCATCGAGCGGCCGGCCGGTCCAGGCGGGCGCCAGCTGCAGCAAGGCGTTGGCGCCGCTGGCCAGCGAGTGACCGATATCGCCGTCGCCGACGATACGGTCCATCTCGGTCAGTTCGGCTTCGGCGGCGATGATGGCGTGGCAGGCCGAGGTGAGCACAGCAACGAGCTCGGCCGGGGTGGCCGGGCCGGAACCGGCGGTGGGGTCGCTGCCGATGGCCGGAGCGGGCAGGGTGGTGAGCTCGGTAAGCGGCAGCCGGCCATGCGTGCCGGGCCAGGCCGGGGCGGTGGTGGGGGCATCGAGCGCTGCGAGGAGTGCGTCGTCGGTGTGGAGCAGGCTCAGCGAGATGCCGGTCATCTCGATGGCGGTGAGGAAGGTGCCGGCAAAGCCGCGATCGACGGTGATGCCGCGCGCCTGCAGCACCTGAAGCGCGTCGCGCGCCACGATGCTCATTTCCATCTGCGCGGTGCCGCCGAGATTGTTGACCAGCAGCGCAACGTGGTCGCCGCGCTCGAGGCCGCGATCGGCGAGGATGGTGTCGATGAGAGTCTCGACCACCTGGCGGGCCGGCTGCATAATGACGCGCTGTACCCCGGCTTCGCCGTGGATGCCGAGACCCAGCTCCATCTCGTCGTCGCCGAGCGAGAAGTTGGGTTTGCCGGCGGCGGGCACGGTGCAGGGGGAGAGTGCGACACCCATCGAGGCGACGGCACCGATGGCGGCAAGCGCCCGGGCTTTCACCTCGCTCAGCGACAGGCCGGCTTCGGCAGCGGCGCCGGCGACCTTGTGGACAAACACCGTGCCGGCGATGCCGCGGCGGCCGGCGGTGCGCTCGGCCTTGCCGAGCGCCGCATCGTCATCGACGATCACCAGCTCGACCGGGATGCCGTCGGCGCGGGCCATCTCGGCGGCGAGGCCGAAATTCAGCCGGTCGCCGGTGTAGTTCTTGACGATCACCAGGATGCCGGCCGGATTGGCGACGGCACGGAGCGCCGCGTAGACCGCGTCGGTCGAGGGGGAGGCAAAGACGTCGCCGCTGACCGCGGCGGTCAGCATGCCCTTGCCGACATAGCCGGCATGGGCCGGCTCATGACCGGCGCCACCGCCGGTGACGATCGCTACCTTTCCGCTGTTGCGGAAAGCCTCGAGGTCGGAGCGGACCAGGGTGTTCTCGCTGCCGAGCAGCGCCAGCCCGGGATGGAGCATCGCGAGGCCTTCGAGCGACTGACGGACGAGCGACGGAATGTCGTTGATGAGTTTCTTCATGGCCTCTCTCCCCTGACCCCACGTAGGGGTGCCGATTCATGCGGGCACAAGATGTCTGCACGAACTCAGCCAGGGAAGAAAGGCTTGAGGATCAGGCGGCGGCCGCCTGCTGACGCTGCAGCGGGTAGCCGTCGGCTTCGTAAAGGGCGCGGATAGCGGCGCCATCGAAGCGCCGTCCATCGACCTCGAGGAAGGTTCCGATCAGCCAGGCAGCTGGGCGGTCCTCGACGATATACTGGATGGCCTCGGCTGCCGTCTTGAAGCGGCGATACTGCTCGCGCGGCGACTTGGCGTAGCGGCGGCTGGGATAGAGTTCGGCGGAGGCGGTGTAGCTGAAGTTGTCCATGTCGGGTCCTTTCGGGCTGTTGAGCCGCGGGCGCGGCCGGTGGATTTGCGCTGCAGCGGATAGTCGCCGCTCTGGTAGAGGCGCTTGAGGGCGCTGCCGGCATAGACGCGGTCACCGACCCGGAGGCGGGCGCCGTGCAGACTGACGGGCGCAACTTCCTCGAAGGCGAAGCGCAAGGCGTGTGCCGCGACCCGGAAAGCCCGAGGGCCCTGGGCTGTGGCAGTTTGCCAGTCGCGACCGAGATAGAGCTCGGCGCGAGCCTGGTAGTTCAGATGTGTCATGTGTTCTCTTGTGGGCCCGTCATCGGAAGATGCGGGGCCTCTCGTTGAAACGCCTCGACCGCGAAGCGGGAGGCGTATGCCGGGCCTGTCCTGTTTAGTCGCGCTTCCGAACCGGAAAAGTCTGCAACTTTTCCTGGGAACGCTCTAGTTGACGGGCCCGGCAGATCGATCAGGCGAGCTGCAGGTTGGTCGCCGACAGCTTGCCGTCGCGGCCGCTCTGCAGGTCATAGGTGACCTGCTGGCCTTCGGCGAGGCCGGAGATGCCAGATGCTTCCAGCGCGGTGGCATGGACGAAAGCGTCCTTGCTGCCGTCGGCCGGGGAGATGAAGCCAAAGCCCTTGGTGGAGTTGTAGAATTTCACGGTGCCATTGATCATGACGGTACTTTCGATTGTGAGGGGACGCCCAGTGGCGAACGCACTCGTTCCTCCGGCGCAACACGCGGCGGAGGTCTAGACGTTCGCAATTCAGGGGAACCAAACAACCGGCAAGCCGGCAGATCAGAAGCCAAAGATGGCCGTAACGTATGGAAGGTATATAGGCATGAAATGCGCCGATAACAAGGTGGGCTTCAGAACTAGAAGGTAACCGCGCGCAGCCGGGCGTTGTGGATATGGGTTTCCATCGCCAGTTCTGCCTTGGCGCGGTCGCGTTTCAGCAGTGCGTCGATAATGTCGAGGTGATCGGCCAGCGCCGGGGCGAGCACCACCGGGTTCAGCCGGATGCGGTCGAGCTGGATCATGCGGACGCGGATGGCGTTGATCGAATAGGCCTGGATCAGCACCTCGTTGCCGGTGGCGCCGATGAGGAAATCGTGGAAATCGGAATCGATCTTCTGCGCCTCATCGAGCAGCGCGCCGCTGATGCCACCGCTGCTGGCGCGTTCGAGGATCGAGGCGTGCAGCGCCCGCTGCTGCTGCAGCGCCGCGTCGCTCACATGCTCGATGGCGTAGATGGTCGCCTCGCGCTCATAGGCGAGGCGCATCTGGTAGGATTCGCGGATCATCCTCAGATCGACGGTGGTGATCTGGATGCCGCGCTGCGGCAGCACGGCAAGCAGGCTTTCCGCCTCGAGCCGCGGCAGCAGCTCGCGCAGGGCGCCGAGCGAAATGCCGAGCTTCGACACCAAATCGCGCTGCGACAGGTTCTGGCCGGGCTGAATCTGGCCGGCCAGCAGCAGGCGTTGGAAGCGCTGGTAAGCCGTCTGCCGGTTCAGCGTGTTGTCGGCGCCGGCCGTGCTCCGCTGGCGACGCACCGCGCGTCGGGTCGGGGCCGTCAGGACCTTGGTCGACATACGCGTTTCCCTCCTTCGCGCTCGCCTGAGCGTTAACTCAATCCTGTTCGCCTGGGAATTGGAATTGGCTCTGCCGGAAACTCTGGAGCAGCGCGGTGACGCCGGCCGGCGAGAGCGGCAATAACGGCTCAAGGGGCCGCATCCAGGCAGCGTCGCCGCTGATCCGCGCCTTCACCGCTTTCAGCGCGATGATGCCGCCATGGTCGTCGACGGCGACGATGCGTTTCGCGGCGCGGTCGCGCAGACCCTGGGCTGCCGGGCCGTTGGGGTCGGCGAAGAACTGGCAGAGCTCGATGGCATTGACGTTGGGTAGGCCGCCGATCATCCCGGCGCCTCCGGCAGCCAGCAGGTCGGGCAGCACGCGGTCGTCACCGGTGAAGATCCTGAGGTTCGGGAAGGTCCTGGCCAGCATCAGCGTATGGGTGCGGTCGCCGGTCGAATCCTTGATGCCGACGATGCGCTTGCCATGCCGGGCAATGAGGCGCTCGACCAGCTCGACGCCGTAGCCGACCTTGGTCATGGCGGGGATATGGTAGAGCACCACATCGAGGGGGAAGCTGCCGCCGAAGCGGTTGGCAGCAGCCTCGAAGAAGGCGGCGATGCCGTCCTGGCTGGTCGCGCCATAATAGAAGGGTGGGGCGATCAGCACGGCGCGGCAGCCGAGATCGGCGGCAGCGGCGATGGTCGCCACGGCATCATCGAGCGCGGCGCTCATCGAGGCCGGGATCAGCCGGTCCATCGCTACGCCCGCCTGCTGTAGTGCGGCCAGCGCCGCCCGCTTTTCCCGCACCGAGAACGAAGCCCCCTCACCGGTCGAACCGAAGGGCGAAACGTAGCTGCAGCCGGCGGCGAACAGCCAGTCGATATGCGACTTCAGTCGCACAATGTCGATGCTTCCGGTGTCTGTGACAGGGGTCAGGGAGGCGGCGACAATGCCGCCGAGAGCCTTGGAATTGCTGGCTTCAGAGGCGGCTGCAAGTTCTTGTGTCACTGATACAATCACCAGATGGAGTAGTTGTTCAATCTATGTGTTTACACGAGCCGGATTCTGTTGCAAGGTCAATCCATCGGCGAGGGGATCTGACGGCGCGCAAACGCCGCCATCACGCTGGTAGGACGTGCATGCTGGGAGGGCGCCGTTGGCCGAACTGCAACTTCAGAATGTCTCGAAGACCTACGGGACGTTCGAGGCGGTAAAGGATGTGTCGCTGGCCATCGAGGATGGCGAGTTCGCGGTGTTTGTCGGCCCGTCGGGTTGCGGCAAGTCGACGTTGTTGCGGCTGATTGCCGGGCTCGATCCGGTCAGCGCCGGCACGGTGGCGATCGGCGACAAGGACATGACCGCGCGGCAGGCGGGCGAACGGCCGGTGGCCATGGTGTTCCAGTCCTATGCGCTCTACCCGCATATGAGCGTGTTCGAAAACATCGCCTTTCCGCTGCAGATGGAGAAGCGCTCGAAGGCCGATATCCGCGAACAGGTGGCCAAGGCCGCTGCGACGGTACAGCTGACGACGCGGTTGCAGGACAAGCCGAACAAGCTCTCGGGCGGGCAGCGGCAGCGCGTGGCGATCGCCCGGGCCATTGTGCGGAAGCCCGAGATATTCCTGATGGACGAGCCGCTGTCTAACCTCGACGCGGCCTTGCGCATGGAGATGCGCTCCGAGCTGACCCAGCTGCATAAGCGGCTCGGCTCGACCATGGTCTATGTGACGCACGACCAGCTTGAAGCCATGACCATGGCCGACCGCATCGTGGTGCTGAATGCCGGCAAGGTCGAGCAGGTCGGCAAGCCGATGGATCTCTATCACCGGCCGGCGAACCTGTTCGTCGCCGGCTTCATCGGCAGCCCACCGATGAACTTTCTTTCCGCCAAGGTGGTCGGCCTCGAGGGCGGCAACGTGCTGCTCGAGGTGCCCGAGGTCGGGCGGCTGGCGTTGCCGGGCGATGCTTCCGGCTTCACCGTCGGCGGCGACGCGACCATCGGCATCCGGCCCGAGGCGATCACCACAACCGCGCCAGGTGAGCCGGCGCTGACCCTCAGCATCGCCCCGCGCACCGTCGAGCGGCTGGGGCTCCACACCATCGTTTATGGCGAGCAGGGCGGCCGGACGCTGACCGCCTTGTTCAACGGCGATCCGGCGATTGCTGCCGATGCGCCGCTCGGCGTCCACGTGCCGCTGAAGCAGATCCACCTCTTCGATGCCGCGGGCCAGGCTCGCGGACACCGCGACTGACGCGTTTTCATCGCCCGCGACCTGGGGGAGGAGGACCATGCCTCCGGTCGCGCGCTCACAAGGGAGTAACGAGATGACCTTCAAATCCAACCGCCGGCAGTTCCTCTTCGGCGCCGCCGCCAGCAGCCTTGCCATCACCGCCGCCGGCGGTATCGGCCGGGCCTTCGCCCAGGACCAGCAACTGGTGTTCTGGTCGCAGCTCGCCGGCAGCAAGAAGGCGGCGGGCGAAGCGCTCGAAGCGGCGTTCAAGACGGCGCATCCGGGGATCGCGCTCAACTCGAGCCTGTTCGCCGAGCCGAGCCAGCTCAACGAAAAGATCCTCACCGCCATCAACGGCAATACCGCGCCGGACCTGTTCATCCAGCACTGGGATTACACCCTGACCTATTCGACCGGCGACAAGCTGGCCGACCTCAAGGCCGGGCTCGCCAATGTCGATTTCGCCGGGCTCGATGCCTCGCTCCTCGCCTATGGCAATATCGGTGGCCAGCAGGTCTCGGTGCCGCTCTACGGCACGTCGCGCGGCCTCGGCATCAACCGCAAATACGTCACCGAAGCCGGGCTCGATGCCGACAAAGGCCCGCAGGATTGGGCCGAGCTGCGCGAGTGGGCCAAGGCGCTCACCAAGCGGCAGGACAATGGCCTGCTCGAAGTGGCCGGCCTCAGCATGTTCCACAACGATCTCGAGACCTGGGAGATCTTCACCCTGCTGCTGCAGGGCGCCGGCGGCACGCTGTTCAACGACGACCTGACGGCGCCGGCCTTTGGCGGTCCCGAAGGCCTTGCGGCGATCAACTTCATGTTCGAGCTCTTACATACCGACAAGGTCACCGATCTCGGCTTCGGCCTCGGGCCAGGCGGTTCGGCGAGCCCGATCAACCAGGGTCGCGCCGCGATGATCATCGCCGGCAACTACTCGACCAACAACGCGCTGAAGGCGGGCATCGAGTTCGACGTGCTGCCGATCCCGATGGAGAAGGGCGGCTTCACCTCGCTGGTCGACCCGTTCAGCTTCGCCGTGACCAAGGCGTCGCCGAACCAGGCGGCAGCGGTGAGCTTCGTCGAGTTCGCGCTGTCGCAGGAGCAGCAGGTGGCGTTCGCTCTGGCCTCGAAGAACGTGCCGGTGCTGAAGGCGGCACAGCAGGATCCGACGGTGCAGGCCGATCCGTTCCTTTCGAAGTTCATCAAGACCGCCAGCTTCGCGCCGCCCAAGGCCGCGGCCATCCCGGCCTTCTCGCGCATGGTGACGATCATCGCCCGCGCCGTGCAGGAGACGCTGTTCAAGCGCGTCACCGCCGAGGAAGCGCTGAAGGCCGCCGAGGCCGAGGTCATCGCGGTTCTCGGCCGCTAAGGAAGGCGACGACATGGCGCTGCAATCGAGCACAGCTCTGGCCCGACGGCCACAAAGCTTCACGCAGAACTGGAGCGCCTACGCCTTCCTGACGCCTGCCCTGATCATCCTGTTCCTGTCGCTGCTGCTTCCGGCAGCAGCGACAGTGGTGATGAGCCTCACCGACATCTCGTTCCTCAGGCCAACCAACTTCGTCTGGTTCGACAACTATATCAAACTGGTGTCGGACAGCCGGTTTCGGCAGGCGGTGGGCAACACCGCCTATTACACTGTCGGCGTGACCCTTCCGACCATGGCGCTGGGGCTGCTGGCAGCGGTGGCGCTCAACGGCAAGCTGCGCGGCCGCATCGTCTTTCGCACCATCTTCTACCTGCCGGTGCTGACCTCGCTGATCGCCGCGGCGGTGGTGTGGATGTATGTCTACGAGCCCTATTCGGGCCCGATCAACGGCACCCTGACGCAGCTCGGCCTGCCGCCGCAGCCGTGGCTGCAGAGCCCCAACCTCGCAATGACCTCGCTGATCGTCATGGCGATCTGGCGCGATTTCGGCACCGCGATGATCATCTACCTGGCCGGGCTGCAGGATATCCCCAAGGACATCTACGAGGCAGCGCGGCTCGATGGCGCCAAGACCAAGGACATCTTCTTCCGCATCACCGTGCCGATGCTCAGCAACGTCACCTTCTACCTGATGATCATCCTGATCGTGCAGACCTTCCAGGTGTTCGGCGCGATCTACGTGATGACCAATGGCGGGCCGCTCGGTTCCACCGAAACCATTGTGTTCCAGATGTACCAGACCGCCTTCGGCTATACCGAGTTCGGCTATGCGGCGGCGATGTCGACCGTGCTGTTCCTCGCCATCCTCCTGTTCTCGATCATCGGCACCAAGCTCATGCGCCGGGGTGAATCATGAGCGACATCGCGCAAACCGCTGCTCCGGCAGTCCCGACCGTGTCGTTCCAGCAGCGCTGGTGGCCGGTGGCCGAGCGGGCGATCGGCTACGGGCTGCTGATCTTCGCGGCGCTGGCGACGATCACCCCGTTCCTGTGGATGGTGTCGACCTCGTTCAAGACCGACGCCGAGACCTTCCAGTTTCCGCCCAACTTCATCCCCAACAGCCTCGTCTGGCAGAACTATATCGACGCCATCGCCGGGCCCGATACCGGGCGGCAGCTGATCAACAGCCTGGTGTTCGCGCTCGGCTCGACTGCCTCGAACATGGTGTTCTGCGCGCTGGCCGGCTACGCGCTGGCGCGGATGCAGTTCAAGGGCAAGAACCTGATCTTCGCGCTGGTGGTTGGCCTCTTGATGGTGCCGGCGCAGAGCCAGATCGTGCCGGTCTTCCTGATCGTGCAGCGCATCCCGTTCGCCGGCGGCAATGACTGGCTGGGCAATGGCGGCACCGGGCTGCTCAACACCTATTGGGGGATGATCCTCCCCACCGCGGCGACGCCGTTCGGCATCTTCATGATGCGGCAGTTCTTCTCGCGCATCCCGATCGAGTATGAGGAATCGGCGCGGCTCGACGGCGCCAAGACCTTCACCATCTTCTGGCGCATCCTGCTGCCGCTGGCGCGGCCGGCGATGGCAGTGCTGGGGGTGCTGAGCTTCCAGAGCGCCTGGAACGATTTCATCTGGCCGCTGATCCTCACCTCGCAACGCGAGATGGCGACGCTGCAGATCGGGCTGCAGCTCTTACAGAGCGGACCCGATGCACGCTGGAACGTGGTGATGGCGATGGCGACGCTGATCACCCTGCCGGTGATCGTCGTGTTCCTGTTCGCGCAGCGCTACGTCATCGACGGCGCGGTCACCAGCGGCGTCAAGGGCTGACGCCTCCCAGTTCGATTATTGCCACCCGGCCCTCGCGGGCCCGACGGAGATTTGACCATGACGCAGCACCTCGAAATCTACCGCAAGGAGGGCGAGTTCGTTGCCTGGCCGGCCAATTACGGCATGTGGATCTGGGGCGACGAAGTCGTGGTGGTGTTTTCGCAAGGGTTTCGAGGGGAACAGGAGAGCCTGCACGCCCGCGACAAGACGCGGCCGTTCATCGGCCGGCAGGCGCGCAGCTTCGATGGCGGGTTGAGCTGGAGCGACGAGTTGTTCACCGGCACCATCCCCGGCGGTACGTCGCTGTCGGGCGACGAGCACGTCGTCGAGGCGCTGCAGAGCCAGCCCAATATCGTGGTCGAACGCGATATCCCGGTGCTCGACCAGCCGATCGATTTCACCGACCCCGAGACCATCGTGATGTGCGCCCGCACCGGGCTCGATGCCGGTTCGATCAGCTGGTTCTACGTCAGCCGCGACCGGGCGAGGAGCTGGCAAGGCCCGTACCGGCTCGGCGATTTCGGCCTGCCCGGGGTTTCGGCGCGCACCGACATCGTGCCGCTCGGCCAGCACGACGCGCTGTTCCTCCTCACCGCGGTGAAAGCCAATGGCGACGAGGGGCGGATCTTTGCGGCGCGGACCCGCGATGGCGGCCGGAGCTTTACGTTCGAGAGCTTTGTCGGCGACGAGCCGGAGGGCTTTGCCATCATGCCGGCGTCGCTGCTTCTGCCCGGTGGCGACATTCTCACCTTCGTCCGTTGCGCGGCGCCGCGCGGACCGGAGCGGGGAGCCTGGATCGACCTCTATCGCTCGAGCGACGCGGGCAAGAGCTGGCGGCAGGTCGGCACGCCCGTGCCGCAGGTCGGCCATAACAGCAATCCGCCCACCATCAACCGGCTGGCCGATGGACGGCTGGTGCTGGTCTATGGCTATCGCGACGCGCCCTATGGCATGCGCGCCAGGGTCAGCAGCGATGAGGGCGCGACCTGGAGTGACGATATCGTCTTGCGCGACGACGGCGGCGTGGCCGACCTCGGCTACCCGCGCACTGTGGTGCGGGCCGATGGCAAGCTCTTGACCGCGTACTATTACAACTATGGCGCCGACACCGATCGGTTCATCGGGGCGACGCTGTTTTCGGTGTAGCGACAGCTTCGCCGGTCCGTTCCAACGACCATCGAGTACGCTGCACACCCCACCCCATCCCGGCCATTCGAGCATAGCTCTCATGGCCTTCTCCCCTAAAATCGCTCCACTGGAGCGATTTTGCCTTCGGCCGGCTCGAAGCCCGTCAAGGGGAGGATGTCCGCCGGTGGTTGTGGTGAGACCCAGCCAAACACTCGATGCCCACCTCCCCCTAGACGGGGGAGGCAAGCGAAGCTTGGGAGCGTAGCGACCTAGCGTAGCTCGGAGGGGGTGTGCGGGCGGTCGGATGCAACCCCCAAGCACAATAATGACATCCGCCTGTCATTGTAATAAACTGCAATAATAAATGTTCATTCGCGCCGCACGAAGCGGCATCTAAGCTTTTGTATGAGCAGTATATGTACGAAATCGTACAGTGATACTTGAGATCTGGAGGCTTTCGTGGCGACGAAAGACGGGAAGCTCTCACTTAATGCGCTGATTGCCATGGTCGTGGGATCAATGGTGGGCGCCGGGATATTCAATCTTCCCGGCCGCTTCGGCGCGGCCACCGGGCCGTTTGGCGCCATCATCGCTTGGGCCATAGCCGGCACCGGCATGTACATGCTGGCGCGGGTGTTCCAGACGCTGGCGGCGAAGCGGCCGGACATCGATTCCGGCGTATTCGCTTACGCCAAGGCCGGCTTCGGCGACTATATGGGGTTCCTCTCGGCCTTCGGTTACTGGCTCGGCAGCTGCCTCGGCAACGTCTTCTACTGGGTGCTGATGATCTTCGGCGACGGCAGCTCGGTCATCGCCATCATCGTGTCGCTCTGCGGCATCTGGGCCTTCCACTTCCTGATCCTGCGCGGCGTGCAGCAGGCCGCCTTCATCAACACCATCGTCACCATCGCCAAGCTGGTGCCGCTGTTCGTGGCGCTGCTGATCATGATCTTCGTGTTCAACTACCAGCAGTTCGCCGAGAACTTCTTCGGCGGGGTCGGCATGCCGGAGAAATCGCTGGTCAACCAGGTGCGCGACACCATGCTCATCACGGTGTTCGTGTTTCTCGGCATCGAGGGCGCCAGCGTCTATTCGCGCTTCGCCAAGAAGCGCGCCGATGTCGGCACCGCGACGATCCTCGGCTTTCTCGGCGTCACCGGGCTGATGGTGGCGATTACGCTGCTGCCCTATGCCGCCATGCCGCAAGCGACGATGGCCGGACTGCAGCAGCCGTCGCTGGCCGGGGTGCTGGAAGAGATCGTCGGGCATTGGGGCGCGGTGTTCATTTCGATCGGCGTGCTGATCTCGGTGCTCGGCGCCTACCTCGCCTGGTCGCTGATCTGCGCCGAGGTGCTGTTCGCCGCAGCGAAGTCGAAAGACATGCCCAGGCTGTTCGCCGCCGAGAACGCCAACGGCGTTCCTGCCAACGCCCTGTGGCTGACCAATATCGTCGTCTCGCTGTTCGTCATCTCGACCTATTTCTCGCAGGACGCCTTCAACTTCATGCTCGATATGACCAGCGTCACGGCGCTGCTGCCCTACCTGCTGGTGGCGGGGTATGGGGTGCTGATCGCACAGCGCGGCGAGGGGTATGAGGCGACGCCTGGCGAGCGCACCGGCGACCTGATCGTTGCCGCCATCGCGGCGCTCTATACCCTCGTGATGTTCGTCGCGGCGGGGCTGCAATATGTGCTGCTGCTCGCCGTGCTGCTGGTGCCGGGCACCATCCTCTACTTCTGGGCTCGCCGCGAGCAAAAGCTCCGCCTGTTCAGCCCCGCCGAGCTCATCGTCTTCGCCGTCGCCCTCGTCGCCGGTCTTGCCGGCGCGTGGGGGCTGATCAGCGGCGCCATCGTCCCATGATCCCCTGGAGATCCATGCCATGAGCACGGCAACTGCGTTCGGAGTGCACTCGGAAGTTGGCCAGTTGCGCAAAGTGCTGGTGTGCGCGCCGGGGCGGGCGCACCAGCGGCTCACCCCCTCGAACTGCGACGACCTGCTGTTCGACGATGTGATGTGGGTCGATGTGGCCAAGCGCGACCATTTCGATTTCATGCAGAAGCTCAGGGATCGCGGCGTCGACGTGGTCGAGATGCACAGCGCACTGGCGGAGACTGTCGCCGTACCCGAGGCCAAGAAGTGGATCCTCGACAACCAGGTGGTCGCCAACCAGGTCGGCCCCGACCTCGTCGACGACGTCCGCTCCTATCTCGAGGGCCTCGACAACCGGCAATTGGCGGAAACGCTGATCGGCGGGCTTTCCACCTACGAGTTTCCCGATAGCCATGGCGCCGGGCTGATGGAGCTGGTCCGCGATGCGGCGGGGGTCAACGAGTACCTGCTGCCGCCGCTGCCCAATACGCTCTATACCCGCGACACCACCTGCTGGATTTATGGCGGTGTAACGCTCAACCCGCTGTACTGGCCGGCGCGGCACGAGGAGACCATCCTCACCACCTCGATCTACAAGTTCCACCCGGACTTCGCCGGCAAGGTGAATGTCTGGTGGGGCGATCCGACCAGGGACTGGGGCATGGCAACGCTCGAGGGCGGCGACGTGATGCCGATCGGCAAGGGTAATGTGCTGATCGGGATGAGCGAGCGCACCTCGCGCCAGGGCATCGCGCAACTGGCGCAGTCGCTGTTCGAGCAGGGCGCCGTGGAGCGCGTCATCATCGCCGCGATGCCGAAACTGCGCGCCGCGATGCATCTCGACACGGTGTTCACCTTCGCCGATCGCGACTGCGTGCTGCTCTACCCCGATATCGTCAACAAGATCGAATGCTTCTCCTACCGTCCGGACGGTAAGGGCGGCATCGTGCTCAGCAAGGACAAGGGGCTGGTGGAGACGGTTACCGAGGCGCTGGGCTTGAAGCAGCTGCGCGTCGTCGAGACCGGCGGCAACGCCTATATGCGCGAGCGCACGCAGTGGGATTCAGGCGCTAACCTCGTCTGCGTGTCACCCGGCGTGGTCTTCGCCTATGACCGCAACACCTACACCAACACGCTGCTGCGCCGCGAAGGCATCGAGGTGATCACCATCTCGGGGTCCGAGCTCGGCCGCGGGCGCGGCGGCGGGCACTGCATGACCTGCCCGATCAGCCGCGACGCGGTGGATTATTAGCGAGGCCGAGATGGAGAGCATCACGCTCGAGCAGGCAGCCGAAGCGTATCGCACAGCGATGCACCAGGCGGTGCGCAAATACGCGCTGGTCTACATCGCCGAAGCGATACTGCTGATCGTCGCCGGGCTCCTCGCCATGCTCTATCCGCTGCTGAGCGGCGCGGCGATTGCGGTGCCGCTCGGCTGGCTGCTGATCGCCACCGCGGCGCTGCAGGGGGTCGCGCTGTTCGGCACGAGGCAGATGCCGCATTCGAGCCTGCAGCTGTTGTCGATCGTCATTGCGCTGCTGGTCGGCATCCTGCTGCTGCGCAACCCGGCCCAGGCGCGCGAGGTGATCACCATGCTGGTGATCGTCTATCTGATGGTGCAGGGCGTGGCGCGGCTGACCTTCGGCTTCACCATCCGGCCGTTCGAGAACTGGTTGTGGGTGGTGCTCAGCGGTGTCCTGGGAGTTGCCCTGTCGCTGCTGCTGATCGCCAGCCTGCCGGAGCCGCCGGTCTGGGTGATCGCATTGTTCGTGGGGCTGGAATTGATTGGGGAAGGAGGCGCCATGCTGGCGCTCGCCTGGAAAGTCGTCGTGCCGCGGGGCGCTCAACCCGCACCCCCTTCACCCTGAACTGGAGATAGAGATGACCTCGAACTTCTGGGAATTCCTGTGGCTGATCGCCATCAGCTTCTTCCTTCTGTCCTACCTGATGGTGCTGGTGCGCATCGTGGTCGATGTGTTCCGCGACAATTCCATGGGCGGCTTTGCCAAGGCGCTGTGGATCATTGCGCTCTTGCTGGTGCCGCTGCTGACGGCGCTGGTCTACATCATCGCGCGCGGCCAGGGCATGGCGCAGCGGCAGCTGGCCGATGAGCGGAAATTCAAGTCGCAGACCGACGCTTATATCCGCGAAGTGGCGCAGGCGACGCCGGCCGACCAGATCGCCCGGGCAAAAACGCTGCTGCACGAGGGCGCGATCACCGAAGCCGAGTATGCCGAGATCAAGGCGGCGGCGCTGGCGCACTGACGGTGATCGAAACGACACCAGGGGCGGAGGACACCTCCGCCCTGCCGCCCGACAGCGAGAACGATCCGATCCAGGCGACACTCGCCGAGATGATCGCCAAGCTGCGAAAGGTGGCGGAAGAGCCGGATGCGCGGTTGACCTGCAATGGGCTGATCGAGCTGATCGGCATCCACTCGCATGCGCTGGCGCTGCTGGTGTTCGCGCTGCTCAACCTGTTGCCCGGGCCGCCCGGCTACAATTTCGTCGTCTCGCTGGTGATCCTGGCATTCGCCATCCTGATGCTGTTCCATCGGCCGATCCACCTGTGGCGGTGGGTCGGCGAGCGGCGGCTGCCGCTGAAGCCGCTGATGAAGCTCATGGACATTTTGGCGCGGATTGCCGAGGGGCTGACCCGGGTCTCGTCGCCGCGGCTGTTCGCGCTGTCGAGCCGGCCCGCCCTGCCGCTGCTCGGGCTGTTCAACATCGGCATGGCGCTGGTGATGCTGCCGCCGATCCCGTTCTGCAACATGCTGCCCTCGCTGGCGGTGGCGATGATCAGCGCCGGCATCCTCAACCGCGACGGGCTGCTGATCCTCAGCGGGGTGCTGGTCGGGGTGCTGGGGGTGATCGCGGTGCTGATCGCGATCTTCGCGATCATCGCGGTGCTGTGGGCGATCGATACGGTGGTTTAGGGTGCCGGTGTGCTTGGCGCCCCTCACCCCGGCCCTCTCCCCCGGGAGCGCAATTGCGCCCCTAGGAGGGGCGAGGGGGCGTTGTGGCACTGGCGGTTCAACTCGCGCCCCCTCGCCCCTCTGGGGAGAGGGCCGGGGTGAGGGGGCCAAGCGCGCTGAGCTAGCTACCGACCCGGGATCGCCGCCACCAGCCGTTCGGTGATGATATCCGGAGCGGTGATGGCCGAGCCGCAGACTACGGCGAAGGCGCCGCGTTCGAACGAGGCGGCGACGTGCTCGGGGGTCCAGATGCCGCCTTCGACCACCAGCGGCACGTCGAGTGCCGCGACGATCTCGGACACCAGATCGAATGGCGGGCGGGCCACGCCCTCGGTCAGCGCGGTGTGGCCGACCATAGTGGTGGCGATGAGGTCGGCGCCTTCGGCGGCGGCCTGCCGCGCTTCGTCGAGGGTCGCGATATCGGCCATCACCAGTCTGCCGAGGCGGTGGGTGGTGGCGGCGATTTCGGCAAAGCTCTCGCCCGGCCGGGTGCCCGATGTGGCCTGGATAGCGACGATATCGGCGCCGGCGGCTGAGAGGGCCTCGGCGTCGGCGCTGGAGGTGGTGATGTAGTTGTCGAAGCCTTCGCGGGTGTCCTTGACGATGCCGATGATCGGCAGGCTGGTGCGCGGCCGCAGCAAGCCGACGACATCGGCGCCGTTGAGGCGGAAGCCGCCGGCGCCACCGAGTTCGGCCGCTTCGGCAAGCAGCGCCAGGATATCGGGGCGCTGGCGCAGCGGGCTTTTCGGGTTCATCGCCTGCGAGGAAACGATCAGCTGGCGCTCGAGGCGCTTGAGCAGAGTAGGGCCAGTCACGAGAGATCCCCGGCGATGGTGAAGTCGACTTCGAAGCTGCGGTGCCAGGGGAAGCGGACGGCGGTGATGCCGAGGTCGTCCCGCCCGGTGAGGCGCTTCAGGGTGGCGTCGAGGCCGGCGCCGATTGCGGTCTCGGCTGCCACCTCCTCAGTTCGGTCGGGAAAGCTGTAGACACCGGCGTTCAGCGGCCGGCGCGCCTCGGTCATGTAGGCGAAATCCTCGATCAGTCGGTGCAGCAGCACGCGACGGGCGGCGGCGGCATCGAAGGTGCCGGCGGCGCGGCCGATCTGGATTGCCGTGGCAGCGGCGACCACTGAGCCGAGCGCATTGCCGGCGGTATTCCAGCCGCCATAGGCGACGAGCTCAAGCAGGATGCCGCGGCGGTGCAGCTCCTCGATCAGCAGCGGATCGGCGCCGTTGGAATAGCGGAGGTCAGCAAGCGCCACCTCGCGGCCGGCGGCCAGCAAGCGGGCGATGAGGTCGGCGGTCTTCTTGGCCTCGACCGCGTCGTCGTCATCGAAGATCGACTGGGTGCCGTCATGTCCGGCGCCGGACCTCTCTACCACCATGCCGCAATGGTCGCGGCGCTTCGGGTCGGGGGCATGCACGACGAGGGCCATGGCCTCGGGGTCGGTGACGGTCACCGAGCCGCTGGCGCGGAGCTGGCGGTCGACCGCCTCGTGCATCGGGCTGTTCTCGTATTTGGCGATACGCTGCATGCCCGGCGGATCGGCGCATTCGACGGTGAAGCGCGGGGCGACGCCGAAGCGGGCGCCGAGCTGGCGCGCCACCAGTACCGCGGCCACCTCGTCGGCGCCGGGATACATCAGCACTTCGCCTGATATGGGGAGGACGTGGCTCCACTGCTTCAGCCACACCTGCTCGGCTGAGCCGGCCGAGTGTTCGGCGGTATCGTCGGCGGTGATCAGCAGCGGATCGATGACGCCTTCGGAGGCCAGCGCGATGGCTTCGAGATTGACGTGATGGTTGCGCAGCCGCCGGCGCTCGAAATCGGCGACGATCTCACCGGGGAGCGCAGCGCGAAGCGCGACGAGCGCCTCGGCATTGCCGGCATGGCTGGCGCCGAGGGTTTCGAGCAGGTCGCGGTGGTGCAGCGCGCCGAGCTGGTGCAATTCCATGCCGTGCCGGGCCCAGTAATCGGGCTCTTCCTGCGGGTTGTAGGAGTTGGAGGCGCGCATCACCAGCGACACGGCGCAGAGCGGCAGCGCCGGGTGCACGGCGTGGAGGCGGCGCAGCACGTCGAGGCGGGTGAGGGCGCTGAGCGTCGTATCGGCGGTGGTGCGGGCGGCGATCAGGCCGCCATAGCAGAGCATATCGAGCGAGGCGATCACCGCGTCGGTCGAGGGCGCCGTGCGCTCGAGCCAGCGGCCGAGGCCGTCGGCATCGCCGGGCTGGCGGAGTTGAGGCAACAGTTCGGCCGGCGGCAGCACCAGGGTGGCGCCGGCTATGGCGGCGATACCGGCGGGCAGGCCGATATTGACCGGGCGCTCATCGAGGGGAAGGAAGGCGAGGGAAAGGGCACGTGTGGACGTCAATTCGTATTGTCTCTGCTCGTGCGGAAAATGACGAAATCGTAGGAGTAGCGGTCGGCGCGATAGACGCTTTCGGCATATTCGATGCGCTGATTCTTGGCATCGTAAGCGACGCGCAGCACCTTGAAGGCCGGCGAGAACTCGGGGACGCCGAGCAGCTTGGCCAAGGGCGGATCGAGCACCGTGGCGTGGATCGACTGCTCGGCCTTCTCGATCTTCAGGTGATAGGTCTCGGTGAGCATCTGGTAGAGCGAACCGGTGATGCCGCGCGCCGCGAGGCCGGGCGCGAGCTTGGCCGGAACATAAGTGTTCTCGATGCACATCGGCTCGCCATCGGCGGTGCGGACGCGCGAGATATGGGCGACCAGATCACGCGGGCTGAGCGCCAGCCGGGCGCCGATCTCGGCGCCGGCCGGGATTTCTTCCACCACCGTATCGAGCGAGCCGGGAACGAGCCCGCGGGCCCGCATGTCCTGGGTGAATGAGGTCAGTTCCACTGATTTGGCGATGCGCGGCTCGGAGACGAAGGTGCCGGCCCCCTGGGTGCGGTAGACGCGGCCCTCATAGCCCAATTGATCGAGGGCGCGCCTTACGGTCAGGCGGGTGACGCCGAAGGTTTCGGCGAGATCACGCTCGGTGGGGAGCTTTTCATGCGGCTTCAGCTCGCCCTCGATGAGGCCGAGCAGATAGCTCCGCAACTGGGCGCCCTTGGTGCCCGTGCGACCGTTTCCGGCGGTCTCAGCCATGATCGGATTCCCTCCCACTGGAGCACGATTGCGCTTCGTTGAATCGCACTCCTGCTCCAAGTCCTTGTTTTTCGCGAGATCGAACCGGAAAGGCTTGCAACCTTTCCTGATCTCGCTTTGGCGCACATCAAAGCACAATTCGTCGTTGCCGGGCAAGTGAGTGGTATACTCCAATTGCACCAATATCCGCCTGTTCTATGCAGAATGTGACGCCATGTTGACGCGCTTCGAAAAATTGGGCTACACCATTTGACGGCATGTAGCCAAGGGAGAATTCAGGATGGAGCGGAAAGCTCAAGCTGGTGCGGCGCATGCCGCGATGTCGACGGCGCTGGGCGCGGTCATGCTGCTGGGTGGGGCGCTCGGCGCTTCCGCGCAGGACAAGACCGAGGTCACCTTCTCGTATCTGTGGGGCGGCGCGGAGGGCGCGGCGCTCGAGCAGATCATCACCGATTTCAACGCCAGCCAGGACAAGATCGTGGTCAAGGGCGTGTCGAGCCCCGACATGACCAAACAGCTGGCGTCGATGTCGAGCGCCAAGGGCGCCTTCGACATCTCGGACAATTTTGCCTCCAACATCGCCTCGTGGGCGAACCAGGGCATTCTGCTGCCGCTCGACGAGTTCGGTCTCGATACCGCCGATTTCCCCGAGAGCGCCATGAAGCAGCTGGTGGTCGACGGCGTGCTCTACTCGGTGCCGATCGCCACCCACAATTTCCAGCTGGTCTATAACAAGAAGCTGCTCGATGAAGCCGGCGTCACCCCGCCGACCTCGATGGCCGAGCTCGCCGACGCCATCAAGAAGCTGACCAAGGTGGATGCCGAGGGCAACGTCACCCAGCTCGGCCTCGGGCTCACCGACATCTCGGCCGGCCTCAAGACGCTGGGCTACGCGCATGGCGGCGACTGGAACCGCGACGGCAAGCCGACCCCGACCGATCCGGGGTTCGTCGAGGGCGTGCAGTTCTACTTCGACAACGTGGTGGCGCCGGTGACTCCTGCGTCCTACAACAAGTTCGTCGCTGGCTTCGGCCCCTATATGTCGGACCAGGACTCGTTCAAGCAGGGCAAGATTGCCATGGTGTTTGAGGGCGAGTGGCGCGCCAAGTTCAATACCGAAGCCGGTATGGATTGGGGCGTGGTGCAGGTGCCGGGCAAGACCCCCGAGCTCAACGGCTCGACCTGGGCTGATGTGTCGACGATCTTCATCCCGACCAACACCCAGAACAAGGAAGCCGCGGGCGAGTTCCTGAAATACCTGATCAGCCCGCCGGCGATGGAAAAGTTCAGCCACGTGCTGGCGAACCTGCCGGGCCGCCTGTCGCTGGTCGACAGCGCCACCTATGACGACCTGCCGAACTTCAAGGTCTGGCTCGACGCGCTGAAGAACCCAAACACGCACGGCCTGCCGCCGGCGCTGTACATGGCCGAATACAATGCCGACCTCGCGTCCGCATTCGACTCGGTGCTGCAGGGCGCCCAGACTGCCGAAGCGGCGCTCCAGGGCGTTGCCGATCGTACCGGCTCGTACTCGCAGTAAGCTGTTGCAGAGCGCGCGTCCGACACCGAGCGAACCGACAGGCCGGGCCCTTCTCAAGGGCCTGGCCTTCGCCTCGCCGTTTATCATCGGCTTCCTGGTGCTCTACCTGTGGCCGATCCTCGCCTCGGGCTATTACAGCCTCACCGATTTCAGCCTGTTCAAGGCGCCCAAATGGGTCGGGCTGGCCAACTACGAGCGTATGATCTCGGACGCCAAGTTCTGGAAGAGCCTCTACAACACGCTGTTCTTCACCTTTGTCGGCGTGCCGGTGGATATTGCGATCTCGATCGCCGGCGCCCACATCCTCAACCAGAAGCTGAAGGGCCAGCCGCTGTGGCGGGCGCTGGTCTACCTGCCCTCGATCGTGCCGGCAGTGGCGGCGGGCTTTCTGTGGCGCTGGCTGCTCAACGCCCAGTACGGCTTCGTCAACGAGATCCTGCGCTGGTTCCGCATCCCGCAGCCGAACTGGCTGCTCGACGCCAGCTGGGGCGGTATCTCGGTGATCGTCCTGATGCTGTGGACGGTGGGCGGCACCATGCTGATCTACCTCGCGGCGCTGAAGAACGTGCCGCAGGAGCTCTACGAGGCCGCCGAGCTCGACGGGGCCGGGCCGCTGCGCCGCTTCTGGCACATCACCTGGCCGATGATCTCGCCGGTGACGCTGTTCCAGGTGATCGTGCTGATCATCGCGTTCCTCCAGGTGTTCACCCAGCCGTTCGTCCTCTCGAAGGATCCGGGGCTCGGCACGCAGACCGCGACCGGGCCGGGCGACTCGATGCTGAGCTACTCGATCTACCTGTTCCAGAACGGCTTCACTTTCCTCAAGATGGGCTACGCCTCGGCGATGGCCTGGGTGCTGCTGTTCGTGACGCTGGCCATCACCTTGCTGATCCTGTGGTCGGCCAAGAAGTGGGTGTTCTATGACAACCGCTGAGTATCAAGGCGCGGCGCTCGGCGAGCGCGTGCCGGTCGGCGGCCGCTTCGGCTGGCTGATGACCATCTACCGCTACGCCTTGGTGATCCTCCTCGCCCTGGTGTTCGTCTTCCCGTTCATCGTCATGCTGACGACGGCGTTCAAGGTCTCCGACGAGATCTTCATGGCGCCGCCCGAGTTGCTGCCACGCAGCTGGACGCTCGACCATTTCGTCGGGGCGTTGACGCAGATCCCGTTCTTCCGGTTCCTGCTCAATACGGTGGTGATCGCGGGCCTCAGCGTCCTCGGCACCGTGCTGGTGTCGCCGCTGGTCGCCTATTCGCTGAGTAAGCTGCGCTGGAAGGGGCGGAACCTGCTCTTCATCATGGTGCTCGCCACCATGATGCTGCCGCCGCAGGTGACGCTGATCCCGATCTATATGATGTGGAACAAGGTCGGCGCCACCGGCACCATCCTGCCGCTCATTGTTCCGGCCTTCCTCGGCACGCCGTTCTTCATCTTCCTGATCCGGCAGTTCCTGCTGAGCGTGCCGGACGAGCTGATCGAAGCGGCCAAGGTCGATGGCGCCTCGGAGTTCCGCATCTACTGGTCGATCGTGCTGCCGATCGCTCGCCCGGCGCTGATCACCTCGGCGGTTTTCCAGTTCGTCTGGGCGTGGACGGATTTCCTCTATCCGCTGATCTACCTCAATGACGAGGAGAGCTACACGCTCTCCATCGGGCTCTACTCGTTCCTCGGCGAGCACGGGGTGCAATGGGGGCCGCTGATGGCATCCTGCGTGCTGTTCACCCTGCCGGCCTTCCTGATCTTCCTGGTGTTCCAGCGCTACTTCATCGGCGGCATCGCCACGGGTGCGCTGAAGTGAGCGAGGTTGCCCTCGCCGTCGATATCGGCGGCACCAAGATCCTGGTCGGCCTGGTCGATGCGGCGGGCACTATCGTCATGAGCCGGCAGGTCGCGACGCCGGCCCGCGACGGGGCGGAGGCGATCATCGCCGCTGTCGCTGCGCTGGCGAAAGACGTCCTCTTGGGCGCACCATCGCCGGTCGGCCGCTGTGGCGTCGGCACGGCCGGCGTCGTCGGCGAACATGGCGAGATCACCTCGGCGACCGATCATTTGAGCGGCTGGGCCGGCACGCAGTTGCAGCAGCGGCTCATCGAAGAGCTCGGTATGCCGGTGATGGTGCTCAACGATGTGCAGGCGTCAGGGCTCTGCGAGGGCGTGCTCGGCGCCGCCAGCGGCAAGCGCTCGGCGCTGATCGTCGCCTTGGGAACTGGCGTCGGCGGTTCGCTGGTGCGCAATGGCCAGGTCGAGCGCGGCGCCTATGGCATTGCCGGCAGCGTCGGACACCACCTGTCGCCGCTGCGGCAGGGCCGGCCGTGTCCCTGCGGTGGCACCGACCATCTCGAAGCCTATGCCAGCGGCACGGCGATGGAGATCGAATACGCGCGGCGGACCGGGCACGAGCGGAACCTCCGCGAGATCGCGGCGCTGGCCGAGACCGACGATGCCGAGGCCCAGGCGGTGATCGCCGAGGCGGCGGAGGTGCTGGGCGCGGTGCTGGGCAGCGCCAATAATGTGGTCGATGCCGAGATCATCGTGGTGGCCGGGGGCGTCTTGGCACTGGGCGACCGGCTGCTCGCACCGGCCCGCGCCGCGGCGAAGCGCGAGGCGCTGGGGCTGTCGAAGGCAGTCGAGATCGTGCCGGCAAAGTTCGGGCCGACCGCGTGTTTGATCGGCGCGGCGCTGGCGGCGTTTGGGACCTAGCACCGGATCACCTCTCCCTCGGGGGAGAGGTCGGCCCGCAGGGCCGGGTGAGGGGGCCTTTCCCACGCTCGGTGTTTGTGGCAAGGCCCCCTCACCCCGACCCTCTCCCCCAAGGGAGAGGGGGCGCAAGAGCCCCGCCTGATGGTGAAACGAGCTACCGCCGCTTGAACACCGGCGCGCGCTTCTCCCTGAACGCCGCCCGGCCTTCGCTCGCATCTTCGGTGGCAAAGCAGATCGCCTGCAGGTCGCGCTCGTAGTTGATGGCGTTGGCGATCGACTGTTCCCAGGCGGCGCGGAGGTTCAGCTTCGCCGTCTCGGCGGCAATCGGGGCGCGCGAGGCGATGGTGGCGGCGAGGCGCTTGGCTTCGGCCAATAGCTCGGTGCGCGGCACGATGCGGGAGACGAGCCCCCAGCGCTCGGCGGTCGCGGCATCGATCGGATCGCCGGTCATGATCATCAGCGCGGCATTGGACGGACCCACCGCATGGGCGAGGTTCACCGCCATGCCGCCGCCGCCGATCCAGCCGAGCTTGATCTCCGGCGCCGCGAAGCTGGCATTGTCCGAGGCGATGCGGATGTCGCAGGCCATGGCGGTTTCGAGCCCGCCGCCGAAGGCATAGCCGTTCACCGCGGCAATCGAAGGTTTCAGCAGCGCTCGGATGGCGTCGCAATAGTCGGGCCGGTTGCGGAAATTCCAGGCGCTGTCGTAGTCGTCGAGGGTGCGGATGTCGGAGCCGGCGGAAAACGCCTTCTCGCCGGCTCCCGTCAGGACCACTGCCCGGATGGCGTCGTCGCCATTGAACTCGGTGACTGCGGCAACCAGCGCCGCCGCCATTTCCGGCGTCATGGCGTTGAGCTTTTCCGGCCGGTTGATGGTGATGATGCCGACGAAGCCGTCGCGCTCGACGAGGATGTTGTCGCTCATATCTCGTTCTCCGCCACTGCGCCTTTGGCCAGCAATTGTTCGATCGCTGCGTCGTCGAACCCGGCTTCGCGCAGCACGTCGCGGCTGTGCTGGCCGACCACCGGGGCGCCGCGCTCGACTGTCGATGGGGTTTTCGAGAACCGGATCGGGAAGCCCGGGGTTTTTACGTGACCCTCGGTCGGGTGGTCGTACTCGACGAAGGTGCCGTTGTGCTTGATCTGCTCATCCTCGACCAGGTCGGCATAGCCATAGACCGGGCCGCACCAGATATCGGCAGCGCGCAGCAGTTCCAGCCATTCGGCGGTGGTCTTGGTCTTCAGCCGGTCGCGGGTCTTCGAAAAGATCTCGTCGCGCTTCGTCCAGGTGTCGACCTCGTCGTCCATCGTAAGGAAGCTCGGCTCGCCGATGGTCTGGCCGAGATTGGCGAGCTTGGGGAAGGCGACGATGATGAAGCCATCGGAGGTGGCGAAGGCGCCATAGGGGGCACGGATATAGACATGGGCATGCGGCTCGGCGGAGCGCACCTGCGGCTTATGGCCGACGGTGAACACCGAGAGTTCCTGCATCTGGATGGTGGTGATGGCGTCGAGCATGTTCACCTGCACCAGCTGGCCCTCGCCGGTGCGCTCGCGATGCAGCAGCGCCGCTAGGGCGCCCTCGAAGGCAGTGTAGGCGGTGATGCCGTCGACCAGGTATTGGCCCGCCGCATTGGGCGGCTCGCCCTCGCGGCCGGCCGACAGCATGGCGCCGGACATGCCCTGCAGCACCAGGTCCTGGCCGGGGCGGTTGAGATAGGGGCCGTCCTCGCCGTAGCCGGAGATCGACACATAGACGAGGCGCGGATTGATCTTCGACAGCGTCTCGTAGTCGACCCCGAGGCGCTTGGCGACGCCCGGCCGGTAGTTCTGCAGGAACACGTCGGCGGTCTTCACCAACTCGAGCAGCACGGCTTTGCCGTCGGGATCCTTGAGGTCGACCGCCAGCGAGCGCTTGTTGCGGTTGAGCGACAGGAACGAGACGTTGACCTTGTTGCCGCGCGCCCCGCCCGCCGCGGTGTGGCGCTGCCACTCGCCGGTCACCGGCTCGACCTTCACCACATCGGCGCCCAGATCCCCCAGCCGCTGCGCCGCGAACGGGCCCGCCATGGCGATGGAGCAATCGAGGACGCGATAGCCGGAGAGAATACCCATGGGTCAGTGCCTTGTACGTTGAATCTGCTGGTGCTTGTCGTTGGGTATGAGCGCGTGGCGCACCCCCTCCCAACCTCCCCCGTCGAGGGGGAGGTGCTGTTCCGTGCTGGAAGCTCGATCGTGCCAAAGCCACCGGCCGAACACCTCCCCCGTGACGGGGGAGGTTGGGAGGGGGTGCGCCGCCCGCTTGAGACCTCCAGTCAGCACTGCAACACCTTGCATCTCAATGCATGTACCAGCCGCCATCCACGTGGATGGTCTGGCCGGTGATGAAGGAAGCTGCGTCGGAGGCGAGGAACATCAGGATGTTGGCGATATCGGCCGGCGCGCCGCGGCGTTGCAGCGCCTGCGCTTCGTAGATGCGCTTCTCGTAGGCCGCGAGGTCCGGATGGATCTTTTCGGCATCGGTGGGGAAGGCGCCCGGCGCTACCGCGTTGACGGTAATGCCGTGCTTGCCGAACTCGCGGGCCCATGAGCGGGTGAGGCCGACCAGCGCCATCTTCGATTGCACATAGGGCGTCAGGTCCGACCAGCCGCCCGAGATGGTCACCGACGAGATATTGATGATGCGGCCGCGCTTTGCCGCCTTCATATGCGGCAGCGCCACCTGGACGCAGACGATGCCGGCATCGACATTGATGCGCTGCACCAGCTGCATCTCTTCGATGGTGTAGTCCTCGAAGGGCTTTGAGGGATAGATCGCCGCATTGTTGATGACGACGTCGAAGCCGCCGACCTCAGCCGAGAGTTTCTGCAGCCCGGCGCGCAGCCCGGTGAGATCGGCGAGATCGAGCTTGGCGACAGTAAGCCCCCGGAGGCCTGCCGCCGCCTGGAGCAGCGCCGCAACCTTGTTGGCGTCGTTGTCGATGGCGACGACTTTCGCGCCCGAGCGCAGCATGTCGAGCGTTGTCTCGAGCCCCAGCCCGCCGGCGGCACCGGTATAGAGGATGGCCCTATTCTCGAGCGAGCCGAAGCGATCCACGCCCATCAGCGTCCCACAATCTTCAGGTGGTTGCCGGAGGGGGCAGGGTACTCGTCCTCGGGCTGGCCGGAGATGGCACGAATGCGCGCTTCGCTGGCGGCGATCTCGGTTGCGCCATCGAGGATACGGAAGGTGCTGTCGTAGCGCTTCTCCTCGCCATGCTGCAGCCAGATCATCTCGCCGCGCTCCCGCGCTGCGTTGTTGCCGAGCACGTGGTTGGTCGAGGGCTCGATGCCCAGCGCATATTGCCCGGCCTGCAGGTTCTGCCATTCGTAGAGGCAGGGGAACTGCGCCTTGTCGGTTGCGACCTCGAAGCCCAGGCCGAGGCGATCATTGACCAGGGCAACGAATTGCTTGCCCTGATCATCGGTGCCGAGTTCGTGCTGCCAGACCTGCTCGTGGAAATCGAGCTTTGGCGCGGTCAGGGTGCGATAGCCGACGCCCTGCTTTTTGTAGGCCTCGCCGACATGGGCAGCCCAGACCACGTCGCGGATCGGCGCGAGGTAGCGCGAGCCTTCGTCGAGCACCGGGTGGCCGACATTGATGTGGTAGCAGTACATGTGCGGCGTCTTGTAGAAGCCGTGGTTGACCACCCGATCGCTGATCCGGATGTCCTTGCCGCCGACATCGGCTTCGATGCGGCGGACGAGGTGCAAGTCCTCGCCGAACACCGCCGATTGCTGCACGATACCCTCGGCCCACAGCACGCACTCGTCGCCGCGCCACTCTTCGCCATAGCCGGTGAGCTTTGCCGGGATAGTGCCGATGCGGCCGTGCAGCGAGTGGCTGACGGTCGGCTTGGGGCCATAGACGTAGCTGTCAGCCGGCACCTCGTTCATGAACAGGATGTGATCGAGCCCGCAGGTGACGAGCAATCCCGAGAACGAGCGGGCCCAGGCGAGGCCGCCCTCGCCTTCGTATTCATGCAGACCCGGATGGCGGAAGCCGGCCGGGGAGTTCCAGCCGATCGCCTGGCCCTTGAACTCGCAATCGGCGATGTCGAGGGCGCGGTCGACCAAAGCGGTGAAGCGGAGGCCCGAGCCGGTGCGAAATTCGAGCATGCGGATGCCGCGCTCGACCCCATCGCTCAGTTCCATCAACCGCACGCCGGCGAACTGGCTCAGCATGCCCGCCCGCTCGGCGATCTCGCGACGGGTATAGGTCCGGCCGTTGAGCGCAACCATCGGGCGTCTCCTCAGTCGAGATGGTAGATTTCGGGGATCATGCTCCACCACTCGCCGGGAGCGGCGGTTTTCAGCGGCGCCTGGCAAGGGTCGGTGAGCGCCAGCCATTGTTTGGTGATGGCGACCTCGCCGAGCGCCTTCATATCGGCCTCGTAGTCCGACCCGGCATATTCCCAGTAGCCGAACAGCAGCATTTCGGGCTCGCGCAGGTAGATCGAGTAGTTGCGGATATTGGCGGCGCTCAGCGCTGCGTTCATCTCCGGCCACGGCTCGGCGTGCAGGCGCTTGTATTCTTCGAGCTTTTCCGGCTTCACGCCGATCACCATGCCCATGCGCTGGACCATAAACTACTCCTTGGTGCCGCCGGCGGTCATGCCGGAAACGAGGTAGCGCTGCGCGAACAGGAAGACGAGCAGCACCGGGGCGATGGCGAGCAGCGTCGCCAGTGCCAGCGCCGACAGCGTGATGGTGGTCGAAGCCGCATTGGTGGGGTTGAAGGCGGGGACGTTCGAGAGCAGCTCGGCAAGCCCGACCTGGATCGGCGCCTTTCGACCGGGCAGCGTCACATAGGGCAGGAAGTAGTTGTTCCAGTTGCCGGTGAAGCTGAAGAAGCCGACCAGTGCGATCACCGGGGTGGAGAGCGGCATGGCGATCTTCATGAAGACCTGCCACTCGCTCGCCCCGTCAAGGCGCGCCGCCGACAAGAGGTCGCGCGACACCGCGGTCGAGAAGTAGATGTAGGTGAGGTAGACGCCGAACGGATAGAACGAGAAGGGCAGGATGGCTGAAAGCGGGTTGCCGATCAGCCGCACCGCGCTTAGTTCGAGAAAGATTGGCAGCACCAGGGCGGTCGAGGGGATCAGCATGACGATCAGCGTCACCACCAGGAGGAGCTTCCGGCCGCGGAACTCGGTCATCGCCAGGGCGTAGCCGGCGGGGATCGAGATGCAGAGCGTGATCACCAGCGCGGCGACGCAGTAGAACACCGAGTTGCCGATCCAGGTCCAGATCAGCCCGCCCTGGAAGGTCATGAGACTCTGCCAGTTGCTCAGCAGCGTGCCGATATCGCCAAGGGCGAACGGGGCTTCGAGCAGCAGCTGGCGATCGGTCTTGGTCGGTGCGATCAGCAGCCAGAGCAGCGGCACGACGAAGAACAGCGCGAAGACGATGAGGATCAGCACGCCGAAGGCGCGGCCGAGCCAGGCGCCGGGCGTGAGGTCGCGCATGCGGGTGCCGACGATTTCGGAGTTAGGCGCGCTCAAACAGGCCACCCTTGAAGACGAAGTAGATGGAGAGAGCGACGGCGACGGCCAGCAGCACCAGCGAGATCGCCGCCGAACCGTTGAAATCGTTCTGTTTGAAGGCGTAGAGGAAGGCGAGCTGGTTCAGCGAATAGTCCTGCCCGACCACGCCACGACTGGCCTGCGCTAGGACGCGCGGCTCGACGAAGAGCTGGGTGCCGCCGGCAAAGCTCATGATCACCATGTAGGCGATCCACTTGCGCATCAGCGGGATCTGGATCGACCAGGCAATCCGCACCGGCCCGGCGCCATCGACGCGGGCGGCCTCGATGACGTCCTTCGAGATGTTGTTGAGCGCGCCATACATGATGACGATCCAGCCGCCGGCGCCGGTCCAGAAGGCGATCACCGCGAGGACGACCGGCAGGCGGCTGGCGTCAACGGCGCCGACGAAGCTCTCGATGCCCAATGCCTGCAGCAGCCACGACACCGGGCTGACCGTGGGGTCGAGGACGAACAGCCAGAGCATGACGCTCGAGGCGCCGGCCAGCGCGCCCGGGATGTAATAGACGAAGCGCATGGTGCCGGAGAACCAGCGCAAGCCAATCGAGTGGACGAGGATGGCGAGGGTCACCACCAGCACGACCAGCAGCACCAGCCAGACGATGATGAAGATGCCGACATGCTCGACCGCCGGCCAGAACCGGTAGTCCTTGAACACTTTGAGGAAGTTGTCGAAGCCGACAAAGGCGCCCTTCTTGGTGAAGGCGAGATAGATGGCGTAGAGCGCCGGCAGGATGCCGAAGGCGATGAGGAACAGCGTGTAGGGGGTGGCGAACAGCACGCCGATACGTCCCTGCGCGCGCTCGACGCTCATGCCCTTTTTCGGGCGCTCGAGGGCGACAGCAGCAGTGGCAGCGCTATTGTCGATCGTGCTCACTTGGCGGCTCCAGGCACTAGACGGACAAGGCCGGGGGCACTTTACGCGCCCCCGGCGAACTCAGGTTTCAGGATCACTCGACGGTGTAGCCGACGACCTGCGCTTCGTTCTTCATTTCCTGCTGCCAGTCGGCCGACAGGTCGGTCATGGTCTTGCCGGCCGCGAGGCCGGGGGTGACGATCTTGGCCCAGGCGGTTTCGGGCGAGAAGTTGGGGTAGCCCCAGCCGTTCCAGACGCTCGAGGCGGCAGCCTGGATGGCGGCCTTGAAGTCGCCGGCATAAAAGCCGCTCGCCGCCTGCGCATCGAGCCAGGCATCGGCCGCCGCCTGGTAGGCCGGCAGGCCGCCGGTCCCCGCGACCTTGGTGTCAGAAGTGACGAACTTGAGGAAGGTCTTCACCGCCTCGGGGTTCTGGGTGTGGCTCGAGGCGTACCAGACGCCGCCACCAACGTTACCGGTGACCGCGGCGCCGTCGGCCCATTTCAGCGGCGGCGCGGCGACCCAGTCGCCGGCCTTGGCGTTGACGCCACCCGGGTTCTGAAACAGCGCGCCCGAGTACCAGGCCGGGCCAGGGATGGCGACGAGGTTGGCGGCGCTGGCGACGAAGCTGGCGCCGAACACGCTGTCGAGCGTCAGGGTCTTGTTGGCCACCATGTGGTCGATGAGGTTGGAGACCTTCACCGCATTCGGCGCTGAGGTGTCGGACTTGAAGGTCTCGCCCTCGAGCTGGAAGATCGGCGCCTCGCCGCTCCAATAGTAGATATAGGGACCCTGGAAGGCGTCGCCGAAGCCGCCGAGGAAATAGCCCGGATGCTCGGCGGCGAGCTTGTCGCCCAGCGCCTGGTACTCTTCCCAGGTGGTGGGGGCGGCGTAGCCGAACTGGTCCAGGAGGGTCTTGTTGTACCAGAACAGCACCGGCGCGAGGTCGTTACGGAGGCCATAGACCTTGCCGTCGACGGTCACCGGGTCGAGCGCGCCGGGGGTGAAGCCATCGAGGAAGGCCTGGTCGAGGAAGCCCTCGTTCAGCACCTGGGCGAAGGCCTGCGCGCCGTTGTTCTCGCGGGCGGCCCAGGCGGCATCGTTGTTCTGGGTCGAGAAGACCACGTCCGGCCAGCCTTCATTGGCCTGGTCGGCGAGGCTGATCTTGGTCTGGAAGGTGCCCGAGGCGCCCGACGAGCCGTCGTCGAGCACCAGATTGACCGGCACTTCCGGATGGGCGGCGATGAACGCCTCGACCGCCGGCTGGCGGGTGGCGTCGGCCCAGACGGTGATGGCACCGTCCTGGGCAAGGGCAGCGCCGGCGACGAGGATCGCCGAGAGCGCCACAGTGGTGCGCAGAAGATTCATAACGAGGTCTCCTCCCTGGATGACTTTGGGGTCGTTAGCTGTTGGCTTCAGGCCGCGCGCTGCGCCTTGGCGACGCGCGGATTGAACGGGGCTTCGCCGAGCTCGGAGCGCGGCAACAGGTTGGGGCGGGCCCACTCGCGGCGGGCGGTTTCGTTCAGCACCAGGCCATGGCCGGGGCGATCCGGGGCGTAGGCCCAACCGTCCTTGATCTCGACCGGCTGGTCGACCAGGTGGTCGAAATTCTGGAACGAGTATTCGAGCCACTGCACTTCGGGCAGGGCGCAGGCGGCATGGATGCCGACCTCGAGGAAGGTGTTGCCGAGGCTGACCGGAATGCCGCGGTCGGCGGCGAGCCAGCCGATGCGCATCACGTCGGTGACCTGGCCGTGCACGTTGAGGATGTCGGTGGCGTCCTGTTCCATCAGCAGGCGCTTGCCGTGGGCATCGAGATATTCGCCCGAGTTGATCAGCGTCCAGTTGGCCGCGTCCTTCAGCATCCTGAGGCCGGCATAATCGTTGCGCAGGATCGGATCCTCGACCCAGAGCAGCTCGTGGCCGGCATCGCGGATGGCGGTGAGCTTGACCAAGGCTTCCTTGGCGCCCCAGGCCTCGTTGCTATCGATCATCACCAGGGCGTCCTTGCGGACCACCTGCTTGAGGATCTTCAGGCGGTTGAGGTCCCAGTCGAAATCCGGGTTGCCGACCTTGATCTTGAAGGCGCGGTAGCCAATCGCGTCGGCATGGGCGAAGAAACGGGCGAACTCGTCGTCCGAAAGGTGGTAGTCGAGGCCCGAGGCATAGGCCTCGACCTTGTCGCGCCGGCTGCCGAGCAGCTGGTGCAATGGCAGGTTCACCTGTTTGGCCGTGAGATCCCACAGCGCGACCTGCAGCGCCTCATGGAAGGGCAGGGTGTAGGCACGCTGGTTGCCGCCACGCGGCCGGCCGACACGATGCACCAGCCCAGCCGGCGGCTGGCCTTCGAGACCGGGCCAGGCTTCCGAGCGGAACACCCGCTCGATCTCGGCCTGATCCGGCAGCGGATAAAACAATGTCTGGATAAACCCCAGCCCGACCGCGCCGGTATCGGCAATCAGTTCGAGCGCCGCTATGTTCACATCGTCGGCGCGGACCTGGCTGTCGCCGATAACGCGGTCGCGGGCAAACTGGAAACGGGTGATGCGGAATTCGGAAATGCGCATAGGCTGGCGATCTCTGATCGACTAACATGAACATCTGATATATCAGACGGTGACGCTAATAGACCAATGAAAGCGGGCGCACAAGTGGCTGTGAATGAGGGTGCCGATATCGGCCTGGCCGAGGCGCAGCCGGGCGGACGGCTGAGCGATCTGGCCTATACGCGGATCCTGGAAAACCTGTTCGACCGGCGGTTGCCGGCTGGGGCCTTCGTGTCGCAGAACGATCTGGTGAAGCTGCTCGGCATCCCGGTGGCGCCGCTGCGCGATGCGCTGAGGACCCTCGAGGTCGAGGGCATCCTCACCATCCACCCGCGCTCCGGCATCCAGTTCGTCAAGCCCGGGCTCGAGCTCACCAAATCGACCTATCAGTTCCGCACCATCATCGAGCGGGCGGCGGTGCGAGCCTTCGCCGAGCAGGGCGACGAGGACCTGATCCGCGAACTGGGCGACCGGCACCGCACCGTGTCCCGCCACATCGAGACGTCAGGCCTCACGGCGGAGACGATGGAGGAGCTCGAGGCGCTGGAGACGCTGCTCCACAACTCGATCATCGCGATCCTCAGGAACGCGCTGATCGAGACCAGCTACCGACGAATGCACACCTATCTCAAGCTGGTGCGGCTCGACCGCAAACTCACCGCGCCGCTGGCGCAGCGCTCGATCCGCGAGCATCTCGAGATCATCGAAGCGTCCGAAGCGCGCGACCCCGACCGCGCCGAAGCGGCGCTGGTGGCGCATTTCAACGCGGCACTGCAGCGGCATCTCGGGATGTTTGTTTAGGGGTGGCTTAGCCGCGACAGACGGCCCCCTCCCATCCTCCCCCATGAAGGGGGAGGTGCCCCGCCGGTGTGTTTTGCATGATCTAAGACAGAGCCTCGACTCTTCACCTCCCCCTTCATGGGGGAGGCCGGGAGGGGGCCGTCCCTATCAGTCGGGTTCAGGCCGCAAACGTCCTATGCGTCGAGCCCTGGAAATGCGCTTCCATCGCCGCTATGGCGCCGGCGACGTCGCGCTGCTCGAGCGCGGTGATGACGCGCATGTGCTCGTCGACGGTATCGACCAGGTAGCCGCGGAAGCCGGGGCGGCGGTGGACGCGTTGCGCCATGCGGATGTTTTCCTGCAGGCGCTCGTGCGTATCGAGGATAGCGCGGTTACCGAGCGAGGCGACGATCTCGCGGTGCATGCGGCCGTCGAGTTCGAGGAACGGGGTCTGTGCCGCCTCGAACGGGCTGCCATCGGTGAGGCTGATGCGGCACTTCTCGTGGTTGAGGCGCATGCCGGCGAGCCAGGCGTCGGAGACGGTGTCGCCGAAGCTTTTGAGCGCGAAAATCTCGATCATGATGCGGAACTGGTAGTTCTCGCGGATGAACGCCACCTCCGGGTAGACGATCTTGATGCCGGCGCGCGGCTTGATCTCGACCAGCCCGAATTCCTCCAGCAGCACCAGCGTTTCGCGCAGCGGCGACAGCGACAGCCCGAGCAGCTCGCAGAGTTCGGATTGGGTCACCACCATGCCGGCTTCGAGCGTGCCGTCATTCATCGCCTTGCGGAAGCGGCGGTACCCTTCGTTGTCGTTTCGGACGTCAGACATGTTCACCGGTGAATTGGTCGAGAGGCGTGTTCGCACTTTAGTATATCAACAGGCGATTTGGAAATCTCAGCAAAACGCCAGAGAACACAGGTTTCTGCGGAGCTTGCAAGCTACCAGATCACGCCTACGGGGCGTGTTGGAGGGCGTTCTGGACGAGTCGGTACCTTGACTTGAGATATCATTGCCGCTCAATAATATCTCAACGGAGGGGTCGCATGAAGCTGGTGATGGTGTCGCGGTCGACGGGCAGGGGCTGCTAGGTGGCCGCGGTCGAGCTCAAAAACGTGCGCAAGTCGTTCGGAACGGTCGACGTCATCAAGGGCGTGGACCTGACCATCGACAAGGGCGAGTTCGTGGTGTTCGTCGGCGCCTCGGGCTCGGGCAAATCGACGCTGCTCAGGATGATCGCCGGGCTCGAGACGGTGAGCGATGGCGATATCCTGATCGACGGCAAGGACGTCACCTTTGCCGAGCCGTCGGAGCGGGGCATCGCCATGGTGTTCCAGTCCTACGCGCTCTACCCGCACATGAACGTCTACGACAACATCGCCTTCAACCTGAAGCTGGCGCGCTTCGGCAAGGACGAGATCGACAAGCGGGTCAAGGAAGCCGCGCGGATTTTGCGGCTCAATGAGCTGCTCAGCCGTTCGCCGGCGCAGCTGTCGGGCGGCCAACGCCAGCGTGTCGCCATCGGCCGCGCCATCGTGCGCAACCCCAAGGTGTTCCTGTTCGACGAGCCACTGTCGAACCTCGATGCGGCGTTGCGCGTGCAGATGCGGCTCGAGATCGAGCGGCTGCACCGCGAGCTCGGCACCACGATGATCTACGTGACGCATGACCAGGTGGAGGCGATGACCCTCGCCGACCGGATCGTGGCGCTCGATAATGGCCGTATCCAGCAGGTCGGGCCGCCGCTCGATCTCTATGCACGCCCCAACAACCTGTTCGTTGCCGGCTTTATCGGCTCGCCCAAGATGAACCTGTTGCCGGCCAAGGTGCTGAGCGCCGCCGACGGCAAGGCGACGATGGGGCTCGACACCAGCAGCGGAACCAAGGTCGACCTTACGACCCGCGGCGCCAGCATCGGTGACGCGGTGACGCTCGGGGTGCGGCCGGAGACGCTGGAAGTGGTGGCCGCCGGGGCCGCGGTGCCCGCCGGGCTGACCGCGCTGCCGGCGCGGGTCGAGTCGGTCGAGCGGCTCGGCAACATCACATACGCCTATCTCGATGGAGGAACGCCGGAGGTGATCACCGTGCAGGTGATGGGCCATTCCGATCTCCAGCCGGGGCAGGAGGTCCAGGTCGGGCTGCGGTCCGACCAGGTGCACGTGTTCGACGCAGCGGGCGCCGTCATGGCGTCGGCCGTCGGCAGATAAATCCGGCGCGAAAGCCGGACTATACAGGAGGAGAGACTATGCTTCGTATAAGGACCGCCGCGCTTGCCGGCGGCGTCGCGTTGAGCCTGATGGCCGGCGCCGCGATGGCCCAGGATGCGGTGACGCTGAACGTCTGGTCGGACACGCCGCGCCTCACCATGTTCGATCTCTATGACAAGACGCACGACAACGTGATGCTCAACGTCACCACCGTGGCGCCGGCCGACCTGATCGCCAAGATCCAGCTGGCTTTGCAGGCGAAGAGCGAAATCCCCGACGTGATCTTCATGTCGGATATCGGGTACACCGCGCAGCTCTCGACCCGCCGCTCGAACTACCTGCTCGATCTCACCGACAAGGTGCCGCAGGCGCTGCAGGACGAGTTCTACCCGAACGGCAACTCGCCCTGCCATGTGAACGGCAAGCTGCTCTGCATGCGCAACGACCTGGCGCACATGATCGTCTGGTACGACAAGCCGGCGATGGAAGCGCTCGGCAAGGCCGTGCCGACCACCTGGGAAGAATTCCAGAAGCTCGGTGAAGAGCTGGCGCCGCAGGGCCTCAGCCTCGGCACCGGCGTCGAGGCGTTTCCGCTCTACTCCATGCTGGTCTCCGATGGCTGCGACATGGTGATGCCGGTCGAAGGCAAGGAAGACACCGTCAAGATCGATCTCACCACCGACAAGTGCCTGAAGCCGGCGCGCATGGTCGATGCGATGCTGGCCAATGGCAGCCTGACCAAGGTCGGGCCGTTCGAGCCGGATTTCGTGGCGCTCGCCAAGGGCGGCAAGATTCCGCTGATGATCGGGCCGACCTGGTTCGGCGAATACGTGATCAAGCCGACCTATGAATGGCCGGCCGGCAAGCTCGCCGCGGCGCTGCCGCTGAAGTGGGACGACCAGAGCCAGCCGCTGACCTGGAGCTGGGGCGGTGGCACCTATGGCGCCTGGAAGGACACGGCGCATCCGGCCGAGGCGGTCGACCTCGTCACCTGGATGTCGACCGACATCGCCAACCAGACCGCCGCGGTGACGCTGCCGGGGCACCGGCCGTCGGCCGAAGCCTGGGGCGCGCGCCTCGCCGCTGACGCGTATTACGCCGATCCGAACGTCTTCAAGGTGGAAGCCGATGCGGCGGCGTTCAGCCATCCCGGCTATGTGAGCCTCCGCTTCTCGGTCAGCGACGCGATCGCCAAGGTGGTGGTGCAGCCGCTTTCGAGCGGCGGCACGGTGGAAGGCGCCCTGCCGGCGCTGCAGACCGAGCTGACCAACCTCGCCAAGCTCAACGGCTACCAGGTCGAATAACGAACAGACCGGACGCGTCCTGACGGGCGCGTCCGGTTCATGACGCGGGGCAGCAATGAGCGCTACGGCAATGGCATCGGATGTGAGGGCGGCGACGAGCGATCGCGCCCGCAAGGAAAAGCAGAAGGCACGGCGCGATACGCGCATGTCGTATCTGCTGCTGGCGCCTTACCTGCTGCTGCTGATGATGTTCGGGCTGTTTCCCATCGCCTATGCCTTCGGGCTCAGCTTCTTTGACACCATCGAAATGGTGTTCTGGGGCGTCACCAACTACCAGTTCGTGTTCGACGATTTCCGCGTGCCGGCGAGCGTCGTCAATGTGCTGGCCTTCGTCGCCATCTGGGTGACCATCACCATGATCGGCGTCGCGGCGCTGTCGCTGATGCTGGACAGCATCAATCGCAAGACCGCCAATACGCTCAGGACCATCTACTTCCTCCCCGGCGCCGTCACTTCATCGGCCATCGTGGTGCTGTGGCTGTTCGTGCTCGACCCCTCGGTCAGCCCGTTCCAGCCGGTGCTGCACAGCTTGGGCTGGGGCACGCGCGCCGACGTGATCTCGGGCATCGGGCTCGCCGGGGTGTTCGCCGTGATGGCGTATTTCTCGGCTTCGGGCGGCTGGATCGTGGTGTTCGGCGGGGCGCTGTCGAGCCTCCCCACCGAGGTGATGGAGGCGGCGCGCATCGATGGCGCCAACCGCTTCCAGCTCGCCACCCGCATCAAGCTGCCGATGATCTGGCGCTCCCTGGTGCTGATGGGAATCCTGAGTTTTGCCGGCGGCCTGCAGCTCTTCGTCGAGCCGCAACTGATGGGGCTGGCCGGGCCGCAATTCGCGCAGAACGACTGGTCGCTGAACCAGATGGCATTCCAGTACGCCTTCCGGATGGGCGATTTCGGCGCCTCGGCGGCGCTCAGTTCGCTGCTGGTCGGCTCGTCCATCGTCATCGCGCTGGTGATCGTTTTCGCCACCAAATTCTACAAGATCGATTGAGGGCGGAATGAGCAGCAGAACCGCACCGATGCGCCTCAACCTCGGCCGTTTCGTCGTCTTTGCAACGCTGGCCTTCGCGGTGTGCTTTTACGGCATTCCGCTGCTCTGGCTGTTCATCGCCGGCACCCGCTCGGAAGCGTCGCTGCTCACCGATCCGCCGTTTGCGCTGGGCACCTGGGAAGCGTTCAGCCGCACCTGGACCAATCTCACCACCTACAACAACTTCCAGATCCTGACCTGGGCCGGCAATTCGCTGATCTATTCGGTGGGCGGCGTGCTGCTGTCGCTGATCGCCTCGATCCCCGGCGGCTATGCGCTGGCGCAGTCGGAGTTCCCGGGCCGCAAGCTCATCCTGACGCTGACGCTGATCGCCATGATCACGCCGTCGACCGCCGTGGTGCTGCCGATCTTTCTCGAGCTGAACCTCCTCGGCCTCAGCAACACCTATGCCGGGCTGATCCTCGCGAGCGGCTTTTTCCCGTTCGGCGTCTATCTCACCTATGTCTACTTCTCGACCTCGCTGCCCAAAGGCGTGATGGATTCCGCCCGGGTCGATGGCGCCAACCGGTTCCAGCTGTTCACCCGCATCGCGCTGCCGCTGGCCCGGCCGATCATCGCGCTGGTGGCGTTCTTCAGCTTCCTCGCCATCTGGTCGAACTACTTCCTCGCCTTCGTGCTGCTCAGCGACGACAAGCTCTACAACCTGCCGGTGGGGCTGACGGCGCTGGTGAGCGGCTCAGGCGCGCTCAGCAACCTGCCGTCCAACGATGTGCCGATCAAGAAGCCGGAGGTGGTGCTCGCCGCCATCCTCGTGGTGCTGCCGGTGCTGCTGATTTTCATGGCCGCGCAGCGGTTCGTACGCTCCGGCATGCTGTCGGGCGCGGAAAAGGGTTAGCGGCCAGGTCCTGCCTGGGCTGGCCGCCAAGCATCTATTTAGGAGGATTGAATGAAGATCACGGGGTTCACGGCATGGCTGGTCGAGCACGAGCCGGGACCGAAATTCATCTGGCGCGACGGCATTCCCGGTTCGCACGGTGACATTCCGCGTGGCTCCAAGCCGCATAAGGCGGTGATCCGCATGGAGACCGATGCCGGAATCGACGGCGTCATCGAGATGGGCCGCGGCGAGGCGGTGATCGACCTAGTGCGCCGCCGCTACCACGAGTTCATCGGCGAGAACCCGCTGCTCACCGAACGGATGTGGCGGCTGATCTGGGAGATCGACCGGATCGAGGAGATCCACATGCGGCACCTCGGCATGCTCGACATGCTGTGCTGGGACGTCAAATCGCAGCACGCCAAGATGCCGATCTACCAGATGCTGGGCGGCGACAACCGGGTGGTGCCGGCCTACGCCTCGACAGTCACCTGGCCGACGATGGACGAGTACGAGCGCTACATCAAAATGAGCCGCGATGTCGGCTTCAAGGCGTTCAAGCTGCATGCCTGGGGCGGCCCGGTGAAGCGCGACATTGAGCTCTGCAAGAACCTTCGCAAGTGGGTCGGGCCCGATGCGGACCTGATGTTCGACGGCTCGGCCGGCTGGGACTATGTCAACGCGCTGGAGTTCGGCAAGGCGATCCAGGATCTCGGCTTCCTCTGGTACGAGGAGCCGATGCGCGAGTTCCATCTCGGGGCCTACACCAAGCTCTGCGAGAAGCTCGATATCCCGATCCTCGCCGCCGAAACCTCGGACGGCGTACATGGCAACATGGCGACCTGGATCGAGAACAAGGCGCTCGACATGACGCGCGTCTCGACCTTCTACAAGGGCGGTTACACCGGCTCGATGAAGGTGGCGCATCTGAGCGAAAGCCACGGCATGCGGGCCCAGGTGCATGGCATGGGGCTGGAGAACGCGCAGATCTGCGCCGCCATCTCGAACAACGACTATTATGAGCAGCTCGTGATGAACGAGGAGCAGATCAAGGGCCTCGACAAGCTCGGGCCGCTCGCGATCGTCGATGGCGACCTGACGGTCAGCGACGAGCCGGGCATCGGTTACGAGTTCGACTTCAAGAAACTCGACGAGACGGCCCTGACGAAGGTCTCAGTCAGCGAACGGTTGACGCCGCGTGGGGCTGAGGTACCATGGCACTGATATATCAGATTACGTAACTGAGCTATCATTGGGAGGAGAGACTTATGACGGCCAAGTTCGATAGACGATCAGTCCTGAAGCTGGGCGGCGGTATGCTGGCCGCTTCGGCGCTGCTGCCGCACCAGGCGTTCGCCCAGCAGACGGCGATCAACTACTGGCACACCTTCACCAGCCAGTCGGAAGCTGCAGGGTTGCAGGCGGTGCTCGACCTGTTCAAGGCCGCGCATCCCGACGTTGCAGTGACGCCCGAGAACATCCCCAATCCCGAGTTCATGGCCAAGATCACCGCGGCCGTGGTCGGCGGCAGCCGCCCGAACGTGACGATGGTTTCGTCCGAGCGCTTCGAGGACCTGCTCGCCATGGGCGCGCTCAGCGACATGACCGACCGCATTGCCGGCTGGGAGCGGCGTGGCGACTTCGACGACAAGCGTTTCGCCTCGATCACCAAGGACGGCAAGACCTATGGCGTGCCGGGCTTCACGTTCGTGGACTGGGGCTACTATCGCAAGGACTGGTTCGATGAAGCCGGCCTTGCCGCGCCGACCACCTATGACGAGTTCCGCGATGCGGCGATCAAGCTGACCGACGCGTCCAAGGGCCGTTTCGGTTTCGGCTTGCGAGGCGGCCCCGGCGGCCAGAATTTCGTGGTCAACGTCATCGAAGCGTTCGGCTCGCCGGTGAAGAAGGAAGACGGCACCATCGGGCTCGACCGCGATATCGTCGTCAAGGCGCTCGACTGGTATGCGGGGCTGCTGGTCAAGGACAAGGCCGTGCCGCCGAGCGCCGCCAATGATGGCTTCCAGCAGGTCATCAGCGGCTTCCAGACCGGGCAGACCGCGATGATCTGGCACCACACCGGCTCGTATCAGGACATTGCGAGCAAGCTGAAGCCGGGCGTCGAATTCGGCACCTTCGCGATGCCGGCTGGCCCGGCAACCCGGGTGGCGCGCCTCGCCTACGCCTATAACTGCATCACCAACGACGAAAACGCCGACGCCGCCTGGGAATGGATCAAGTTCTGGGGCGAGCCGGATGCCGCCGTCGCTTTCCTCGAGAAGACCGGCTACATGCCGGCCTCGACCGTCGCGGCGCAGGACCAGCGCATCGTGGGCAACCCGATGTACAAGGCCGCCGCGGATACGCTCGGCTTCGGCATCCCGCAGCCGAGCTTCCCGGGTGCGGCCGGCTGGGCGCAGAACACCGTGCTGCCGGCGCTGCAGCAGATCCTGATCGGCCAGGCGACGCCCGACCAGGCTGCCGATCAGATCATCGAGGGGCTGGCTGCGGCCATCGCCTGATCCCTGGCGGCCGGTGCAAGCCGGCCGCCTTCTCCCCCGACCCGATCAACGCCAAGTCTAAGTTGTCGCGCTTCCGAACCGGAAAAGTCTGCAACTTTTCCTGGAAGCCCTCCAAGGAGCCCCGATGAGCCGAGGCCGTGCCATGGCTGCCCTGCCGCCACCGCGCTCCACCTGGGACGCGATCAATCCGCTGCGGCTGCTCGGCGAGCTCTCCGAGACGCGCTACTGGATGTATCTGCTGCTGCTGCCCAGTGCGCTGCTGATCACCGCAATCGTGCTGTTCCCCACCGTTTACGGCTTCCAGCTGAGCTTTACCGAGATGCGGCTCAACCGGCCGGCTGGCAACGGCGCGTTCGTCGGGCTCAAGCACTACCAGCGCATGCTGGCCGACCCGATCTTCTGGCTGTCGCTGCGCAACACCGCAGTGTGGGTGACCTTCTCGATCCTCATCGAGTTCGTTGTCGGCCTCGTCGCCGCGCTGGCGCTCAACCGCAACCTGTGGGGCGGCAAGGTGCTGGCGGTGCTGATCCTCGTGCCCTACTTCCTGCCCAACGTGGTGGCGGGCAACATGTGGGCCCTGATGCTCGACAGCCGGGTCGGCGTCATCAACGACATTCTCGTCAATATCGGCCTTCTCCAGGAATACAAGGCGTGGTTTGCCGACCCCAACACGGCGATGGCAACGGCGATCTTCGTCGAGGCCTGGCATAGTTTTCCGTTTTTCACGCTGCTGATCATGGCGGGCCTCAAGGGCATCCCAACCGATCTCTACAAGGCGGCCGATATCGATGGGGCAGGAGCGTTTGCGCAACTGCGGCTGATCACACTGCCAATGCTGCGCACCATCATTGCGGCGGCGGTGATCCTGCGCGTCATCGGCCTCGTCAACTCACCGGATCTGCTGCTGATCCTGACCCAGGGCGGGCCCGGACGGTCGACGCAGGTGCTGTCGCTCTATGCGTTCCAGAACGCCTATTCGGATTTCAACTTCGGCTATGCGGGCGCGCTGTCGGTGGTGATGTTCGTACTGCTGATGCTGTTTGCCTGGGCCTATATCCGGCTCAGCAAGGTCAACCAGGACTAGCGCCATGGCCCAGACCCGCTCCGGCTCCAACCTCATCTGGAACATCCTCAGCTACGCGGTGCTGATCCTGCTCGCCGTGCTCAGTATCGGTCCGCTGCTCTGGATGCTGCTGACCTCGTTCAAGGTCGAGGACGACATCGTGACCCGCACGATGGTGTATCTCCCCACCCGCTTCACGCTCGAGAACTACATCAAGCTGTGGAACCAGTCGGGCTATCCGGTCCTGGTGATCAACAGCCTCGTCACCACCACGCTGACGGTGGCGATCTGCCTGTTCACCGGCACCATCGCCTCATACGCCTTCTCGCGCTTCAACTTCCCCGGCCGCACGCCGCTGATGCTGGGCTACCTCGTGGTGCGCATGTTTCCGGCGGTGCTGATGATCATCCCGCTGTTCATCGTGATGCGGAACCTCGGCCTGTTCGACACCAGCCTCGGCCTCGCCGTCGCCTATACAAGCTTCCTCCTGCCGCTGTTCGTCTGGATGCTGAAGGGCTTTTTCGACGCGGCGCCGACGGAACTCGAAAGTGCGGCACGGATCGACGGCTCGACCCGCATCGGCGCGATGTTCCGCATCGTCATCCCGATCGCGCGGAATGGGCTCGTCGCCACCTGTGTGTTCGTGGCGATCGCCGCATGGAACGAGTATCTGTTCGCCCTGATGCTCACGTCCAGCACCGGCTCGCGCACCTGGCCGGTCGGGTTGCAGCTGATGGTCGGCGAGTTCCAACTGCCCTGGGGCATGCTGGCCGCCGGCGGCATCATTTCCATCATTCCAGTGATTGTGCTGTTCGCCCTCGTGCAGCGCGTCATGGTTGCCGGCATCACCGCCGGCGCAGTCAAGGGTTAGTGCCGATGGCCACTCTGTCGATCAAAGGCGTGCGCAAGAGTTTTGGCGCGGTCGAGGTGCTGAACAATATCGACATCGAGGTCGAGGACGGCGGCTTCCTGGTGTTGCTGGGCCCATCGGGGTGCGGAAAATCGACGCTCCTGGCGATCATTGCCGGGCTCGAGCCGAGCTCGGGCGGCGACATCCTGATCGGCGACAAGAACGTCAACGACGTGCACCCCAAGGACCGCAACATCGCCATGGTGTTCCAGTCCTACGCGCTCTACCCGACCATGCCGGTGCGCCGGAACATCGGCTTCGGGCTCGAGATGCGGAAGGTCGACGCGAAGGAGCGTGAGGCGGCGGTGCAGCGGGCGGCGGAGCTGTTGCAGATCGAGCACCTGCTCGACCGCAAACCGGGGCAGCTTTCGGGCGGGCAGCGGCAGCGCGTCGCCATGGGGCGGGCGATCGTCCGCAACCCCGACCTGTTCCTGTTCGACGAGCCGCTGAGCAACCTCGATGCGAAGCTCCGGGTCGAGATGCGGACCGAGATCAAGCGGCTGCACGACCGGCTCGGCACCACCACGGTCTATGTGACGCACGACCAGGTCGAGGCGCTGACGCTCGGCACCAAGGTGGCGGTGATGAAGGGCGGGGTGATCCAGCAGCTCGCCGACCCCGAGACCATCTATGACCGGCCGGCCAACATGTTCGTCGCCGGCTTCATCGGCTCGCCGACAATGAATTTTCTCACGGGCATGCTGGAGCACGGCGATGGCGGGCTGGTGCTGCGCCACGCCGCCGGGTCTCTCGCACTCGTCGGGCTGGAGCAGGACGTGGCGGCGTTTGTCGGTCGTGAAGTGGTCGCGGGCATCCGGCCGGAGACACTCAACGCCGGGCAGGGCGCGGCGGGACTTCAAGGCATCGTCGATGTGGTCGAGCCGACCGGCCCGGACACCATGGTGATCGTCAGCGTCGGCGGGCAGCTGCTTACGGCGCGGCTCGGGCCCAAGGTGCGGCCGAAGCCGGGCGATACGCTCAACCTCAGCGTCGACACCGCCGCCATCAACCTCTTCGACCCCGTAACGGGCAACCGGATCTAGCCAGCATGAGCAGCGCCTCCAGCACGCCGTCGATCGAGGCGGCCGATATCCTCCCCTTGCCCGAATGGGCGCTGCTGCAACGGCAGATCTTCGCAGTGCTGAACGAGGCGGCGATCGAGTTCGCCGACCGCTACACCCGGCCTGACGGGACGCTGATCTGGCGCGATCGCTGGCCGGGCATGGATGGCTCGGACGACCCCTATGAGGGGTTCATGAACATGCCGCTGTTCTACGCGCTGGGCGGCTCGGATGAGGTGTACAAGCGCTCGCGCACCATCTGGGACGGCATCACTTGGCAGTGGACCGAGTACGGGCAGATCCATCGCGAGTACGACGCCTATTACGACTGGATGCACCACGGCGAGAGCAACCTGTTCTTCTATTTCTTCGGTCTCGCGGATCCGGCCGTGCCCAAGGACCGCCAACGCACCCGGCGCTTCGCCGGCTTCTACAATGGCGAGGATGCCGAGGCTGAGAACTGGGATGCGGAGCGCAAGCTGATCCGCTCACCGATATCAGGCAGCCGTGGCCCGCGCTTCACGCAGACGGCAGAGGATTGGTCGACGCATCGCGAAATCCTCGATGACTACCTGCCGCCCTTCGAGGATCTGCCGGGGATCGACAAATACGGCCTGAAGACGCCGTGGTCGGACGATGCGACCTATGCCGAAATCCTCACCCGCATCAACCTGCGGCAGTCGCGTGGCGACGTGCCGCTCAACCTCGGCGCCACCTCGCTGATGACGCATGCTTTCGCCTATACCGGCGAGGAGAAATACCGGGCCTGGGTGCTCGATTATCTCGCGGCCTGGGAAGAGCGTACGGCGCGCAATGGCGGAATCACGCCCGACAATATCGGGCTCTCAGGCGAGATCGGCGAATATAACGACGGCAAGTGGTGGGGCGGCTATTACGGCTGGCGCTGGCCGCATGGCTCGTTCTCACTGCTCGAGCCGCTTTGTGTCTCTGGCGTCAACGCGGCGGTCCTCACCGGAGACATGGCACATCTGAAGCTGGCGCGTTCGCAGCTCGACATGCTGTGGGGGCTCAGGCGCGAGGAGGGTGGCCAGCAGCTGGTGCCGAACCGGCACTATGACGAAGGCTGGCGCGACTATCGCCGCTTCCACCCGATGTACGGGGTATACCTGTGGAACGTCTCGATGGCTGAGGAGGACGCCGAGCGGGCCGAGCGCGGCTGGGCCGGTGACCTGTTCGACGCGGTGAACCCGGCCTATCACGGCTATGGCAAGACCAATGGCGGCCATATGGGCTTCAACGGCAATACCGCGCAGTGGTTCAGGTTCATGCGCGGCAACGACCCGGGCTATCCCGAGGCGGTGCTGAAGGCCGACCTCCAGACCATCACTGAGCAGATCGCCAACTATCGCAAGGCCGAGAATGATCCCGAGACGATGGATCACTACCGGGAGTCGATGACCATCCATATGTGGCAGCAGCTGACGCCGATGGTGGTGGAAGCGCTGACGCAGCTGACGCTGGGCGGGCCGATGCACGTCTATCACGGCGGGCTGCAGGTGGCGCGGTTCCGCTATTTCGACGCAGCCGGCAAACGCCCGGGCTTGCCGCAAGGCGTCGCGGCTTTGGTCGATGGGCTCTCACACGACGGCGCGACGCTGACGCTGGTCAACACCGACGCCGTGCATGCGGCCGAGGTGGTGATCCAGGGCGGGGTGTTCGGGGAACACGACATTACGTCTGTGCAGCTCGGCGATGCCGCGCCGGTGGCGGTCGGCGGGCGGTGGCTTACCGTGAAGCTCGCAGCCGGCGCGACGGCGCGGCTGACGCTGGGCATGCGGCGGTTCGCCAATGCGCCGAGCTATGACACGCCGTGGGTGCGGGCGGCGGATGGGCCGGCGCCGTTGCTGGAGCGGGAGGAGTAGCGCCAGCAACATCGTGCGCGCTGCACACCCCACCCCATCCCTCCCCGTCAAGGGGAGGGTGCCCGCTGGTGGCCATGGCGGGATCCAGCCACAAACTGGATGCCACCTCCCCCTTGACGGGGGAGGCAAGCGAAGCTTGGGAGCGAGAGCGACCTAGCGTAGCTCGGAGGGGGTGCGCGGAGGCACGGTGTTTGTCGGGACGGTGCTACCCCCGCCGCTGCGCCAGGTAGATATGATCGCACGCCAGCACCGTCTCACCACGCTGGTTGAGCACCCGCACCTGCTCGGTCACCCGTCCGTATTGCGGGCGCTTCGGATCGTCGTCCAGCGCCGCAATGGTCAGCTCGGTGTGGATGGTATCGCCGATGAATACCGGCTTGGGGAAGCGCAGGCGTTCGTAGCCGTAGGTGAAGGCGAGCGGGTTGATTTCGGTGGCGGTGAGGCCGATGCCGATGGCGAAGGTCATGGTGCCGTGGGCGATGCGCTGGCCGAATTCCGAGCCTTTCATGAACTCGGCGTCCATGTGGTGCGGGAAGAAATCGCCGGTATGGCCGGCGTGGACGACGAAGTCGGTCTCGGTGATGGTGCGGCCGCTGGTCTTCCTGATCTCGCCGACGACATAGTCCTCGAAGTGGCGCGGCCGCTCCATCAGAAACTCTCCCGAAACAGCCGATCGAGATCGGCGAGGATGGTCGCGGGCGCCTCACCCGCCAGCAGGCCGGCATTGAGCCGCTGCGATGCGGCGTCCTGGAACGCCATGTAGCCATTGTGGCGCGGGCGGACATAGGCGCCCTCGAGGGTTTTGCGGGTGCCGCGATAGAAGTTGCCGGCGGCGGCGTTCATCGCATCGTCTTCCCAGGCCGTGGCATGGCCGGGCTGGCCGCCGGAGCCGGCATAGAGGGTGCGCTGCACCTCCGCAGAGGCGACCCAGTAGGCGTAGTCGATGGCGGCTGCCTTGTTCTCGGAGAAGGCGGAGACGGCGATGCCGGTGCCGCCGAGGGCCGACCCTTTGGCGCCGGGCAGCGGGATATCGGCAAAGGTCAGCTGCTGCGGGCGGAAACCCGGCACGGCGTAGCTGACATAGCCGTAGCCGAGCGGCATCAGCGCCACCTGCGCATCCGGACGCGCCATCGCCTCGGAGGCGGCGATGGGGTCCATGGAGAAGTCGGCGGGGTCGAGGTGTTGCGCAACTTCGGCCAGCATCTCGATGGCGCGGATGCCGGTAGCCGTGTCGACCAGCGGGCCGTTCTCGACTGCGCAGGGATGGCCAAGATTGGCGGTCAGGGTGAAGAAGCTCATCATCGAGTGCGGCGGCAGCAGCGGGAAGACGACGCGTCCGGCCTTGGCCAGCGCCACGACATCGTCCCAGTGCTGCGGCGCATCGATAAGGTCGGCGCGATAGGCCATGACCTGCGTTGCGGCATCGATCGGGAACGCCCATTGGTGCCCGGCATACTCGTAGCTCGGGTAGGACGCGCCGACCGAGCCTTCGGCCAGCGCCTGCCGCTCGGCCTCGCGGCCGGGCACATCGAGCGGGGCGAGGCAACCTTCCTCGACGACCTGGCCGACATGCGGGTGATCGATGACGATCATATCGTACTGGCGCGCCAGTTCCTCGACCGGGAACGACTCGAAATCCTGGAGGCTCCGCTTGTCCCATTCGATGGTGACGCCGGTTTTCTCGGCCCAGGCTCTGGCGGTCGCCACCATCGGATCATAGCCACGCGGATGGCTCCAGGTCATGCCCCTGAGGATAGTCACAGGCCGAACTCCTTGCGGATTTTGTCGCTTTGCTCGCCGATCAGCGGTGCGGCGCGATGCGTCTGGGTGCGCTGGCCGTCGATGCGGAGCGGCGAGCGGGTCGTGAGAATGGAGACGCCGTCGTCGCGCGTGACGGTCTGCAGCATGTCGAGCGCCTTGAACCCTTCGCTCTCCATGAGCTCGGGCCATTCGAGCACCTTGGCGCACCAGATATCGGCGGGCTCCAGCACGGCGAGCCATTCGGTGGTGGTGTGGGTCGCCAGCCGTTCGGCGATGATGCGTTTGATCTCGTCGCGGGCGCTGAACCAGCTTTTGGGATCGGCCGCGAAGGCGTCGAGCGCCGGCAGTTCGAGCAGGTCGCGGATCTTGCCGAGCGGCGTCATGGCGAGGGCGAGCCAGCCATCGGCGGTCGGGTAGACGCCGTAAGGCGCGGAGAGATAGGCGTGGGCCGAGCGGAAGCCGGAGCGCTTCGGGGTGCGACGGCCATCGTTGAGGTGAGTGGTCAGCACCTCGAACTGGAAATCGACCAGCGCTTCGAGGAGGCTGGTTTCGACGTGTGCGCCTTGTCCGGTGCGCCCTTTCTTCACCAGCGAGGCGAGGATGCCCTGCGCCACCGCGGCGCCGGCCAGCATGTCGGCGATGGCGAGGCCGAACGGCACCGGACCCTGATCGTGATCGCCATTGAGCCACATGACGCCGGAACGGGCCTGCGCCAAGAGGTCCTGGCCGGGACGCTGCACCCACGGTCCCTCGTCGCCATAACCTGTTATGGAGGCATAGACGATGCCGGGGTTGAGCGCCTTGACGCTGTCATAATCGAGGCCGAGGCGCTCGATGACTCCGGGCCGGAAGTTCTGCAGCATCACGTCTGCCTGGCCGAGCAGCTTTCTGAGCGCCGCGATGTCATCGGGGTTTTTGAGGTCGAGCGCCAGGCTCTCCTTGGACCGGTTGATGGCGTGGAAGATCGTGCTATCGCCGCCGATCTCGGTGTCACTGAGATAGAGCCGGCGGCTGAGGTCGCCGCCATCGGGGCGTTCGATCTTGATGACGCGGGCGCCCAGATCCTGCAGGCGCAGCGAAGCATAGGGGCCGGAGAGGAACTGGCAGAGATCGACGACGAGCACGCCGTCGAGAGGGAGGCTGGTCATTTCTCAGCGGTCTTTTCTGTTTGGCCGCTGTCGCGAGCCTGCCCTTCGAAGTCGGCTGCGTTGCGGTATTTCACGGTCTGCAGATGCTCGCAGTAGAGCACCAGTTCGCCTTCGCCCTTGAACACTTCATAGCTGGCGCGGATCAGGCCGAGCTCCTTATATTTCGGGCGTTTTTCCAGGTTGGTGCGGATCGTGTAGATGGTGTCGCCGATGAAGGTCGGCTTGATGAACCTCAGCTTGTCATAGCCATAGCTGAAGGCATTGATGCAGTTGGTGGCGACGAGCCCCAGCCCGGCCGAAAAGACGAAGGCGCCGGCGACGAGGCGGCGGCCGAACTGGCCCTCAGTGGTGGCGAAGATCTCGTCGGCCACATAGGGGTGCATGTCGGTGACCAGCGCGTTGAACTGCATGCTCTCGCCCTCCGAGATGGTGCGGCGGAGCGAGCGGATTTTGTGGCCGACCTCAAAGTCCTCGTAGAACCAGTTCTCGGCGTTCCACACCGGTAGCCGGGCGTGCTCGGCGGGCATGGTGGTCGGGTTGGTCGAGTGAACACCGACGGTCGGCGTGCTCATGGCGCGGATCTCACTGGGGTGGCGGGCTTCGCGGCGGACTCGAAGGCGGCTTCGGCCAGCGCCATGGTGTGCCAGGCGTCTTCGACACCGGTGACGAGACGGTCGTCCTCGCCGGCGGCGTAGCGCTGCAGATTGCTCATCGTGCCGATGAAGGCGTGCGGGAACCATTTTCCGGCGAGTGGCACCTGGGTCCAGTCATCATCCCGCTGGGTGATCCAGAGTTCGTCCGGTTCGCCCTCGGGGTAATTGAGCAACAGGCCGAGCTTCACCATAGCGGCGCCTTCAGTGCCGTCGATACGGAAGCTCGCATCCTGGAAGCGGCGGCCCCAATCATGGTTGTGATTGATCGAGAAGGTGACGCGCTGGTCGGGCGCGAAATCGAACAGCGCCGAAGTGCGAGTCTGGGCCAGTGTCGTCGACGGGTGGCCGAGCGTCCGGGCATGGACGCCGGTGGGGTTACCGAGCAGGGCGCGGAGCGTGTCGAGGTAGTGGATCGAGTGCACCGCGATCTCGACCCGGGGCATACCGTTGAGAAACGGGAACAGCTGCCAGGGGGTGACGAGGTTGAGGTGCACCTCGACATCGATCAGCCGGCCGAGCCAGCCACGCTGCAGCGCGTCGGCGACGGCCAGCAGCATCGGCGAAAAGCGGAGCTGGAAGTTGACCGCGGCCTTCAGCGACTTGGCCCGGCAGAGGTTCAGGATGGCGGTAGCTTCGGCGAGGTTGCGGCCCATCGGCTTCTGCAACAGCACGGCGGCGCCATCGGGCAGTTTTGGCAGCACGTCGAGATGGGCAGCGGGGGGCAGGGCGAGGTCATAGACCGCATCGGGCGTGGCGATCGCCTCATCGAGCGAGGCGAAGGCGCGGGTGCCCCATGCCTCGGCGACAGATCTGGCGCGGTCGGCATCGAGGTCGAACACCCCGGCGACCGGCAGGTTGGCGAGCCGGTAGGCCGGCAGGTGCGCGTCGGTGACGATGCCGCCGGCGCCGATGATAACGATCGGTCTGGGGTTGCCCGGCGGGGGCCAGTTTTGCCTGAGGGCTCCGACGTCGATGCTCACCTGCTCCTCGCTCGGACCATTCTTATGTGAATGGGTATTTCACATGTGGGCTGTCGGGGCAACGCTGATATATCAGATGCGGTAGATTCTCTCGGCGTTGCGGTGGAAGAGTTTTGCCTGCTCGTCCGGGCTGGCGCCGGCGACGATTTCCTTGGTCGCAGCCACCCAGCGGCTCAGGTCGGCAGTGAGGGTGAGCACCGGATAGTCGGAGCCCCAGACGACACGATCCCAGCCGAAACTTTCGATGATGTGCTCGACGAAGGGGCGGAGCGTGGCGGTGGCCCAGTCCGGCCCGGCATAGGCGACGATACCGGAAATCTTGGCCACGACATTGGGCAGCGCCGCCAGCGCCTTGATCTCGCGCCGCCACGGGTCGAGCGCTTGGGCGGCGACATCGGGAACGCCGCAGTGATCGAGCACGAACTGCACCCCGGGGCAGCTCTCGACCAGCGCACGGCCGACCGGCAGCTGTTTGGACAGGACGCAGAGGTCAAAGGGCAGGTGCTTGTCGGCAAGGCGCCGGAGGTTGGCGCGGAACAGCTGGCCTTGGCTCAGCTCATCGGGCGAGGTGTGGAGGACACGGCGAAAACCTTTGACGCCTTTGAGCGCGGCAAGGCGGTCGAGGTAGGCGGGGAAGTCCGAGCTCTCGGGACGGCACGCGGCGATGGCGCCGACGACCAGCGGATTTACCTCGAGGGCGTAGCGGGTTTCGGCCTCCATATCGGCTTCGGCCACATCCACTTCCATGTGTAACGCCGCCTCGATGCCGAGCTTTTGTGCTTCAGCCGCAAAGGCTTCGGCCGGCCAGGCGCGGTTCAGCGCGCCGGCGCCGTCAAGCCAGGGGTAGGTGAAGCGATCCATGTGCACCAGGTGCAGGTGGGTATCGACGATGCGCATGCTTGACCTCCCATTTACTCTTCTCCGACGATAATGAGATGCCGCAGAAGCGGCTATTACGCGTTCGTCGACAGCCAGTTAGGCGCGTGTCGTGATCGTGGATGCCGCATTATCGCCTCATAGTCGCCGCCGTTTGGCGGTTGCTTGGCGTGCGACATTTTGATGGAAGCAACCATCGGATGGGAAGTGTCCCATCGGGATGGGAAGTGTCCCATCGGGCAACGGCGGGTCGGCCGGAGCTCACCACAGCAGCCGCCCGGGCCACGGGCGGGGGTGAGTTTCCGGGCAGCCGAGGGCAGGGGTAGTCGGGACTGTTACAGCGGCGGGTAAGAATCGGTCTGGCCATGCTGGCCCTGGCGCCATTGCTGGTGCCGGGAGCGTCGGCCTTTGAGTTCTTCGGCATCAAGCTGTTCGAGGATCAGAGCGAGATCGACGCCGATGCGGTGATCGGCGATCCGCAGACCTATACGGCAACACTCGAAACCACGGCGACCGGCGACGTGGCGAACGCCATCCGCGGTGCCTCGGCGCTGATCGCCGACCAGGCGACGCCAGCTTCCGGTGCAGCAGGGCTGTTGGCGAGGGCACGTAGCGATTATCGGCGCATTCTCGCGGCGCTCTACAACCAGGGCTATTACGGCGGGGCGATCAGCATCCTGGTCGGTGGCAGGGAAGCAGCAAACCTGCCAGTCGATACCGACCTGCCCGATCCGGTGGCGGTGGTGCTGAAGGTCGATGCCGGCCCGCTGTTCCGCTTCGGCAAGGTCAAGATCAGCAACCGCGCACCCATCGCCAGCGAGGCCGGCGACGAGGTCGAGCAGCCCGAGATCGCAGGCTTCGGCGCGGGTCTCGTGGCCCGGGCCACGGTGGTCGGGCGGGCCGAGCAACTGGCGGTCGATGCGTGGCGGCAGCAGGGCTATGCCGAGGCGGCGGTGGTCGACCGGCAGGTGGTCGCCGACCATCAGAGCGACACCGTCGATGTCACCATCACCGTGGCGCCGGGGCGGCACGCGACGGTCGGGCCTGTGGGGGTCACCGGGACGACTCGCATGGATCCGGAATTCGTCGCGCAGCAGACCGGGCTGATCGCCGGTGCGGATTATGACCCCGACGATATCGCGCGGGCCGAAAAGCGGCTGGCGCGGCTCGACGTGTTCCGCGCCATGCGGATCGAGGCGGCAGGCGCCATCGGCAATGACGGAGTGCTGCCGTTCAACGTCATCGTCGAAGAGCAGGCGGAGCGGCGCTTCGGCGTCGGCGCCACCTACTCGACCATTGACGGGCTGGGCATCGAGGGCTTCCACCTGTGGCGCAACCTGTTCGGGCGGGCCGAGCGGCTCAGGCTCGACGCCAAGGTCGCGGGCATCAACTGGCCGATTGCCACCGAGGAGTTCGACTACGCTTTTGGCGGCACTTTCACCAAGCCGGGCTTCCTCAACCCGGACAACGATCTCGTCGCTGCAGTGTCGGCCGAGCGCAGCGTTTTGCCGGCCTATACCGAGACTTCGGCTTCGGCGCGGGTGGGGCTGACGCAGTATCTGTTCGACCAACTGACGCTGGACGGCTCGGCCTTCTACGAGCGCTCGTTGTTCGAAGACGATTTCGGCACCCGCAACTTCTCGCTCGCGGGGCTCACCGGTGGGCTGATCTGGGATGCGCGCGACAACCCCCAGGATGCAACCGAGGGCTTCTACGTCAATGTGACGGCGGAGCCGTTCTACGAGTTCTACTACGGCAACCCGGCGTTCCGGACGACCGCCGAAGTGCGCGGTTACCTCAGCGTCATGGGCGATAAGCAACTGGTGCTGGCCGGTCGCGCCAAGGTCGGCGCGCTGGTCGGGCCGGCGATTGATGAAATCCCGCCCGATCGGCTGTTCTTTGCCGGCGGTGGCGGGTCGGTGCGCGGCTATGGTTTCAAGAGCATCGGCGTCGATGGACCTGGCGATACGGTCACCGGCGGCAAGTACCTGATCGAGGGCTCGCTCGAGGCGCGCTACAAGGTCACCAACGATATCGGCATCGTCGCCTTCGTCGATGGCGGCTATGTCGCGGCGGAGGAGTTCCCGGGCCTCGACCAGTTGCGCCTCGGTGTCGGCGCCGGCGTTCGCTACTATACCGGGCTCGGGCCGCTGCGGCTCGATGTGGCGGTGCCGCTCAACAAGCGGCCCGGCGATCCGGATTATGCGCTCTATGTCGGCATAGGACAGGCGTTTTGAAACGGGTTCTCGCCACCGGCATGATGCTCGGCTTCGGCCTTCTGGCCGCGATGCCGCTGGTCGCGCAGGACCAGGGCCAGATGAGCGCCGAGCAGCAGAAGGACTGGTTCGTCGGCTTCGTCGAAGGGCAGTTGTCGACGCCGGAGCGGCAGATTCGCATCTCCAATATCGATGGCGCACTGTCGTCGACCGCCTCGATCCGCGAGGTCACTATCTCCGACAAGGAGGGGGTGTGGCTGCGGGTCAACAATGCGGCGATCGACTGGGACCAGGGGGCGCTGTTCACCGGCCGCCTGCTTGTCAGGTCGCTGACCGCCGACAGCATCGAGTACCTGCGCAACGCCATCCCGAGCGGCGACCCGAACCTGCCGGCGCCGGAAGCGGCACCGCTGGCGATCCCGGATTTCCCGGTGGCGATCCAGCTCGACAAGCTGAGCATCCCCAAGGTGACGTTCGGAGAGAACGTCTTCGGGCTCGGCTCGGAGATTTCGGTCGACGGCAACTTCCGGCTGGAAGGCGGCTCGCTCGATACCGCGCTCAATATCGTGCGGCTCGACGGGCCGGGCGGCAAGCTCGATGTCGCCGTCGCCTACAAGCGGGCCGATAACAGCATCGATGTCGGGGTGACGCTGACCGAACCGCCCAACGGTATTCTCGCCAACCTCCTCAATATCGAGGGCAAGCCCGAGATGGCGCTGGCGGTCAACGGCTCCGGGCCGGTCGCTGACCTCCGGACGACCATGACGCTCGATGCCGGCGGCAAGCGGGCGCTCGAGGGACTGGCGACGATCGTCCAGAAGCCCGAAGGCATGGAGGTGGATGCCGATCTCGGCGGACCGATCGGCATGCTGGTGGCGCCGGCCTATCAGCCGTTCTTCGGGGCAGAGACCTCGCTCAAGGCTTCGGCGCTGCTGCGCTCGGCTGGCGGGGTCGAGATTTCGGGGCTGAAGCTCAGCGGCGGGCAACTGGGGCTCGAAGCCTCGGGAACCACCACGGCGGATGGCTTCCTCAGCCGGCTGAACCTCGCCGCGACCATCGCCGATCCCGCCGGCAACCGCGTCATCCTGCCGGCGCCGGGCGCAGCGACCAGCATCGACAGCGCCACGCTCAACGTGGATTTCGGCGGCGCGGGCAGCGACGACTGGTCGGCCGACCTCGTCGCCAACGGCTTCGCCAATGGCGGACTCAGAGCGAGCGAGATAACGCTGCGCGGCAACGGCATTGCCAGCAATCTCGAAGATCCGGCCGGTCGCCGGCTGACCTTCAATGCCGACGGCATGGTCTCGGGGATTGTCTCCGCCGATGCCGATGTGCAGGCGGCTCTGGGCGACAGTGCCGGGCTCGGGCTCGCCGGGTTGTGGAATGCCGGCGAGCCGCTGCAACTGGCGCAGTTCCGGCTGGTCGGCAAGGCGCTGAGCCTCGGCGCCGCCGGCACCATCGACGACAATGTGTTCGACGGCCAGGTGGCGATCGAGACCAGTTCGATCGCGCCGTTTTCGGGCGTCGCCGGGCGCGACCTCGATGGCGCAATGCACTTGACCGCTACCGGCACGGTGAGCCCGCCGATCGGCGGCTTCAACCTGCGGCTCGACGGCACCGCGGATAATCTCGCGCTCTCCGAGCCGGCGCTCGACCAGGTGCTTGAAGGCACGGTGAAGCTCAGCGGCCGCGTGGCGCGCACCGCAGAGGGGCTCGAGGCGGAAGCGTTCCGCATCGCCAACGACAATGTGCAGATCGCCGCCGACGGCACGTTTGCTACCGGCGCGGCGGATTTCAGCTTCAGTGCGGCGCTTGCCGACCTGGCGCTGGTTTCCGACCAGGCGAAGGGCGCGCTGACGCTCACCGGCACGGCACGGGGCAAGGGCGCCATCGCGCTCGATATCGCGGCGAAAGTGCCAAGTGGCGCGCTGGCCGGCAAGTCGCTGTCGGACGCGGCGTTCGGTTTCACCGGGCAGCTCGCCGAGGACGGTACGCTGACCGGACAACTGAAGGGCGATGCGTTCCTCGAGCGGTTCCGCGTCGCGCTGGGTGGCGATGTCGCGGTGGACGCCAAGACCAAGCGGCTGACCGGGTTGCGCTTCGAGGCCGGCCCGACGCTGATCAGCGGCGACGTGGTGCAGGACGCCGATGGGCTGCTGACCGGCGCACTGAAGCTCGCCTCGCCAAACGTCACCACGGCCGCGGCTCTGCTGCTGGTCGATGCCACCGGCAGTGCCGATGCCTCGATCATCCTGACGCCCGCCGCCGGCAAGCAGAATGCGGAGATCGTCGGCTCGATCGCCAAGCTCGCGACCTCGGACATCGAGATCGGCGCCGCCGAAATCCGCGCTTCGGTGTCGGATCTGTTCGGCGTGCCGGCCATTGATGGCACGGTGAACGGCCGCGCCATCGCCGCCGGCGGCATCAGCATCGACACGCTGCAGGCGCAGGCCTCGCGCAGCGGTGACGCTACGGCGTTCGATCTCACGGCGGCGCTGGCCAACCGCACCAATGTCGCGCTGGCCGGCAGCCTCGCGCCGCTCGAGGCGGGCTATCGGCTGGCGCTCGACCGGGCCGAGCTGACCCAGGGACAGTTGCGAGCCCGCCTGGCGCAACCGACGGCGCTGGCCATTGCCGGTGACACTGTCCGCCTCGATGCGGTGCAGCTCGATGTCGGCGGTGGGCGCATCTCGGCCACCGGCAGCGCCGGCGCCAAGCTCGATATCGCGCTCGAGGTGCAGGCCCTGCCGCTGTCGATCGCCAATGCCATCGCGCCCGACCTCGGCCTTGCCGGTACGCTGAACGGCAGCGGCCGGATCACCGGCTCGGCCTCCGATCCGGCTGCCAGTTTCAGCATTTCCGGCTCGGGCGTCTCCGCTGCGGCGATCAGCGAGTTCGGCATTACGCCGATGCAGTTTTCGGGACGCGGCAGTTTCGCCAAGCAGACGCTGGTTCTGGAGAGCGCCTCCGCCCAGGGCGCCGGCGGCCTGCAGCTGACGGCCAGTGGCCGGGTGCCGCTCAATGGGCGCGGCCTCGCGATCGACGTGCAGGGCTCGGCGCCGCTGGCGCTAGGCAACCGCTTCGTCGCCGACCGCGGCGGCCAGCTCAGCGGCACCGCCAACCTCAACGCGCGGGTGACCGGCAGCCTCAGCTCGCCGCAATTCGCCGGCACGGTTTCGACCAGCGGCTCGGGTTACATCGATCCGGCGCTGAACCTGAGGCTGGTCGATATCACCGGCCGCGCCAGCCTCGCCGGCAACCGCATCAACATCGACAGCCTGACCGCCGGGCTTGCCACCGGCGGCTCGCTGTCGGTCGGCGGCTCGGTCGGGCTAGGGGCGGGCAATCCGGCCGATATCGCGGTGCGGCTCAACTCAGCGCGTTATGCCGATGGCAGCATGTTCGTCGCCACCGTCTCGGGCGATCTGGCGCTGAAAGGCCGGCTCGACGCCAGCCCGATGCTGTCAGGCAATGTGATGATCGAGAAGGCCGATATCACCATCCCGGATTCGCTCGGCGCAGCCGGGACGATCATCGACGCCAAACATCTTAATGCGCCGAAGCCGGTGCTGGTGACGCTGAAGCGCGCTGCCGTGACGGCGTCGGGCGCACCGCTGCCGCAGCGGCGGCCCTCGGTGGTGCAGCTCGACGTCAATGTCAGCGCCCCTAACCAGATCTTTATCCGCGGCCGCGGATTGGACGCCGAAGTCGGTGGCTCGGTGCGGCTCACCGGTTCGGTCAACGACATCCGCCCGGTCGGCGGCTTCCAGCTCAATCGCGGGCGGCTCGCCATTCTCGGCCAGCGCGTCACCTTCGAGGAAGGTTCGGTGACGCTGGTCGGCGATCTCGACCCGTTCCTCGATTTCACCGCGCGCACCGAAGGCGATGGCATCACGGTGTTCGTCAATGTCACCGGCCGGGTCTCGGAGCTCGATATCGGCTTCAGCTCCAACCCGGTGTTGCCGGAAGACGAAGTGCTGTCGCGGCTGTTGTTCAAGCGCTCGATGGGTGAGTTGACGCCGATCCAGCTGGCGAAGCTCGCCGGCGCCGCGGCGGAACTGGCAGGGGGCGGCGGTGGTTCGCTGGTCGACTCGCTCCGCGCCAAGGCCGGGCTCGACGATCTCGACGTGGTCACCAACGAGGACGGCAGCCTCGCGGTGCAGGCGGGCGCATACCTCCAGGACAACATTTATCTCGGCGTCCAGGCCGGGGCGGACGGCAACTCGCGGGTGACGGTGAACCTCGACATCACCAAGGATATCCGGGCCAAGGTTTCGACCGGCACGGACGGCGACTCCAGCTTCGGCGTGTTTTATGAGAGCGATTACTAGGGCTTGCATCGTGTCTGCGGCCCCACCCCCTCCCGTCCTCCCCCATCAAGGGGGAGGTGTCGGGCTGGTGGGTTGGCTAGATTCTGCTCCAAGCACTGAACGGCACCTCCCCCCTTGTGGGGGAGGATGGGAGGGGGGAGAGCCACACGCACCGGCGCACTGTGCCCCCCCACCCTTGTTCCTCCCCGCAAGGGGGTGGTTGGATACAATCCTCGCGGCCAACTCCTCTGAGGTACGTGCCCAAGCATTTCCACCAAAGTCGAAGCAAACACTAACATGTCAGCGCTTGCGCAAACGTTTGCGAGCAAGTAGCTTCCTTGGGCCCGCGGATGAGGTCAAACAACCCGCGTCGGGCGCTCAGAGGAGGATAGATTCATGGATAGACGCAGTTTCCTGTTGTCTTCGGTGGCGCTCAGCGCGCTCGCCGTTGCTGCTCCTGCTGCCTTCGCGCAGGACAAGCTGACCATCCTGGGCTCGGTGCCCAGTCTCGGCTTCCCGTTCTTCGTGCACATGCTGAACCAGATCAAAGTTGAGGCCGAAGCACAGGGCGTCAACATCATCGAGAGCGACGGCCAGAACTCGGCGCCCAAGCAGACGGCCGATATCGAGGCGGCGATCGTCCAGAAGGTCAACGCCATCGTCATCTCGCCGCTCGACGTCAATGCCCTGGCGCCGGCGATCGAGCAGGCGGTGCAGGCCGGCGTGCCGGTGGTGACCATCGATCGTCGCGTCGATGGGGTCGAGGGCATCCTCGCCCATGTCGGCGCCGACAACGTCAAGGGTGGCGAGGCTGAAGCGCAGGCGCTGGTCGATGCCTTCCCCAATGGCGCGAAGATCTTCCACCTGCAGGGCCAGCCCGGCGCCGGCCCGGCGATCGATCGCAACAAGGGCGTGCACAACGTCATCGACCCGATCAAGGACAAGTACCAGATCATCTTCGAGCAGACCGCCAACTTCGCCCGCGCCGAAGCGCTGTCGGTCACCGAGGCGGGCCTTGCTGCCAACGGCAAGCCCGATGCGATCATCTGCGCCAATGACGACATGGCGCTTGGCGCCATCGAAGCCTGCGCGGCCCGTGGCTTCACCGACGTGAAGATCTACGGCTTCGACGCGCTGCCCGAAGCGCTGGTCGCGGTGCGTGACGGCACCCTCGCCGGCACCGTCGAGCAGTTCCCGGGCGAGCAGTCGCGCACCGCGGTGCGGATCGCGGTGGCCTACGCCAAGGACAAGACCGAGCCGGCCGAGAAGCTGGTGCTGCTGACCCCGGTGGTCATCGGCAAGGACAATCTCGACAAGGCCGAGCGCATCGGCGAAGCCGGGTAAACTTCCTCCCGCCAACTGGCGCGCCAGTGGTGCGATGTGCAAGCATCGCGGCCATTGGTGCGTCAGAGGCACTAACTATTGGGGAGGGGACCGATGGCTGCAGTTGCCGCCGCGGAACAACTCGCGCCGCCGCTTCTTGAAGTGGTCGGCGTCTCCAAGCATTTTGCCGGCGTTGTGGCGCTCAACGACGTTTCGCTCGAGGTGCGGCGGGGAGAAATCCTCGGGCTGCTCGGCGAGAACGGCGCGGGCAAATCGACGCTCCTCAAAATTCTCTCCGGGGCGCAGCCGCCGACCAGCGGGCGTATCGTGTTCGATGGCGCGGACTACCGGCCGCACAGCCCGGACGCCGCCAAGCGCGCCGGCATCGTCACCATCTACCAGGAGCTGAGCCTGATCCCGACGCTGTCGGTGGCCGAGAACATCTTCATCGGCCGGGCGCCGCTGGGGGCCTTCGGCATTATCGACTGGCGGCGGATGCGGCGCGAGACCACCGGCATCATTGCCCGGGTGGGGCTCGGCATCGACCCCGACACGCCGGTGTCGGCGCTGTCGGTGGCCGAGCAGCAACTGGTGGAGATTGCGCGGGCGCTCTCGCTCGAAAGCCGGCTGATCATCATGGACGAGCCGACCTCGGCGCTGACCGAGACCGAGGTCAGCCAGCTGCTGCGGATCATGAAGCAGCTGCGCGCCGAGGGCGTCGCCATCATGTTCGTGACACATCGGCTCGAGGAGGCCTCAGCGATCTGCGACCGGATGACGGTGCTGCGCGACGGGCGGCTCGCCGGGCATCTCAATCGCACCGATACGCCGATCCCGATCCCGCAGATCATCGAAAAGATGGTGGGGCGGGCGGCATCGGAACTCTACGCCCGGCCGACGCAGCGCAACGCCGCCGGCGCGGTGCGGCTCAGCGTCAGGGGCTTGCGCACCGTGCGCGACCCCGAGGCACCGCATGCCATCGTGCTCGATGGGGTCGATATCGATCTCAAGGCCGGCGAAATTCTCGGCGTGGCCGGGCTGGTCGGTTCCGGCCGGACCGAGCTGGCGCGCGCCATCTTCGGGGCCGACCGGATCGCTGCCGGTACGGTGACACTCGATGGCAAGGCTATTGCGCCGGCTTCGCCCGCCGACGCGATCGAACTGGGCATCGGGCTGGTGCCGGAGGATCGGAAGCACCAGGCGATCTTCTCCATGCTGGGCATCCTGCAGAATTTCTCGGTGGCGGCGCTCAGGGCCTATTCCAACGGGCTGGGATTGATGGCCGAGGGCAAGGAGCGCGCGGCGCTGGCCGAATACAAGAAGGCGCTTTCCATCCGCATGGCATCGCCGGAGCAATCGATCGACGGGCTGTCGGGCGGCAACCAGCAGAAGGTGATTCTCGCCCGCTGGCTGGCGCGCGACCCCAAAGTGCTGATCGTCGACGAGCCGACGCGCGGCGTCGATGTCGGCGCCAAGGCGGAGGTGCACCAGATCCTGGTGCAGCTCGCGGCGCGCGGCATCGCGGTGATGGTGATCTCGTCCGAGCTGCCCGAGGTGCTGGCGGTGAGCGACCGGATCGTCACCATGCGGCAGGGGCGGATCACCGGCGAGATGCCGGCAGTGGACGCGACGGAAGAAAAACTGATGGCGCTGATGGCGCTCGACCAGCGGCAGGGGGAGACCAGATGACCACGACAACCGAACCCGCCGAAAAGAAAGGCCCCAACACCTTCGGCATCCTGAAGCGCTTCGGGCCGCTGCTGTTCCTGTTGGCGCTGGTGGTGGTGTTCACGGCGCTGAAGCCGAGCTTCATCGACCCGATCAACGTCTTCAACATCATGCGGCAGATCTCGATCACCGGGCTGATCGCGCTGGGGATGACCTTCGTCATTCTCACTGCCGGCATCGACCTCAGCGTCGGCTCGCTCCTCGCCTTCTGCGGCATGGTGGCGGCCGTGGTGGCGAAGGGCGGCACGGCCAACTCGATGTCATTGTCAGCCGGTGGCGGGCAAGGCTTTGGCTGGTTCGCGGCGCTGCTGGCGGCAGTGATCGTCGGCTCGCTGGCCGGCGGCGTGCAGGGGCTGGCGATTACCCGGCTGAAGGTGCCGCCGTTCGTCGTGACGCTGGGTGGCCTGACGATTTTCCGCGGGCTGACGCTGACCCTCTCGAATGGCGGGCCGATCTCGGGGTTCGACGCCTCGATGCGCTGGTTCGGCACCGGGCTGGTCGGGCCGGTGCCGGTGCCGGTGATCATCTTCGCCCTGGCGGCGCTGCTCTGCCACCTGGTGCTGCGTTACACCCGCTATGGCCGGGCCGTCTACGCAGTGGGGGGCAATGCCGAGGCGGCGCGGCTCTCGGGCCTGCGCGTCGATCGCATCCTGATCTCGGTCTATGTCATTGTCGGGTTCTTTGCCGGGCTCGCGGCGTTCGTCCTCTCCGCACGGCTCAACTCGTCCGAGGCGGTGGCCGGCATCGGCTACGAGCTGACGGTGATCTCTGCGGTGGTGATCGGCGGCACTTCGTTGTTCGGCGGCATCGGCAGCGTTGGCGGCACCGTGGTCGGCGCGGCGCTGATCGGCGTGCTGCAGAACGGGTTGCAGTTCAACAATGTCTCGTCCTACACGCAGTCCATCGTCATCGGCCTGATCCTGATCGTCGCCGTGGCCTTCGACCGCTGGCTCAAGTCGAGGTCGCGCGGCTAGGAAGGGGTCCCGGGAGCAGCAATGGTCACCATCAAGGACGTTGCCAAACGCGCGAACGTCTCGTTCACGACCGTCTCCCATGTGATCAACAACTCCCGCCCGGTGAGCGAGGACGCGGCCCGCCGGGTCAACGCCGCGATTGCCGATCTCGGCTATTTCCCGTCCGACGTGGCGCGCGCCCTGCAGTCGAGCCGGACGCGGACCATCGGGATGATTGTCACCACCACCTCGAACCCGTTCTTCGGCGAGGTGATCCGTGGGGTGGAGCGGGCCTGCTTCAAGCATGGCTACACGTTGATGATCTGCAACACCGACGACGTGGCGACCAACCTCGTCGCCTATATGCGGACGCTGTTCACCAAGCGGGTCGACGCGGTGGTGGTGATGACCACCAATGCCAGCCCGGAGTTCTTCCGCCGGCTCGGACAAATCAAGCGCGTGCCGGTGGTGGCGATCGATGCACCGGCCGACACGGTGGCGTCGGTATTTTCCGACGACTCGATTGAAGGCGGACGGCTGGTCGGCGCCTATCTGGCGAAAGCAGGCTTCCGGCGCATTGTCTGCGTCTCGGGGCCGGAGAGCCACCCGCGTATGGCCGATCGCATCGCCGGGCTGACGGCGGGGCTCGCGGCGCATGGCATAGCGCTCGACGGGGACTGGCTGGTCCGCACCGACCTCACCATGGATGGCGGGCTCGCAGCAGCGCGTCAGATCCTCGGGCGACCGGGGCCGCGACCCGAGGCGATCTTTGCGCTCAGCGACATCATGGCGATCGGGCTGCTGCATGGGCTGCACGATGCGGGGGTCGAGATCCCCGGCGAAATCTCGGTGGTGGGCTATGACGACATCGAGTCGGCAGCGCATTTCTTCCCGCCGCTGACCACGGTGCGGCAACCGATCGCCGACCTCGGGGCGCAGGCGGCGGAAGCAGCGATCAACCACCTCGATCGCGGCGTGCCGCTGCCGCGAAGCACGCAGCTCAAACCGGAACTGATCTTCCGGCAGTCGGCTCGGCGGTTGGACTGAGACGGGCTGACATTGCCACCAATGCCGCTGCCCATCGTGGCTCTCCCCTCATCCGGCGCTACGCGCCACCTTCTCCCCGACGGGGAGAAGAATCCGGATAGCTCAGCGGTCGCCCCTTGTTCCTCTCCCCGTCGGGGAGAGGGTGGATCGGCCGAAGGCCGAGACGGGTGAGGGGGGTAGCCACCGAGCTATCCAGCAGCCAAGGCACTGCAATTCAATCGTGAAATGCTCTAGCTTCGCGCCATGGCCGAGACCAAGCTCAACAAGTACCGCGGGAAACGCGACTTCTCCAAAACCATGGAGCCCGCCGGTGGCGCTGTTGCGTCCGGCAGTACGCGCTTCGTGGTGCACAAGCACTCGGCCACCGCCGACCACTATGACCTCCGCCTCGAGCATGATGGGGTGCTGCTGAGCTGGGCGGTGCCGCGCGGCCCGTCGCTGAACCCGGCCGACAAGCGGCTGGCGGTACATACCGAGGATCATCCGATCGAATATATCGACTTCGAGGGAGTGATCCCCGAGGGCGAGTATGGCGGCGGGCCGATGATCGTCTGGGATACCGGCGACTGGGCGCCAATGGAGGATGTCGACGCCGGCCTCAGGAAGGGCGGTTTCAAGTTCCGGCTATGGGGCGAAAAGCTGAAGGGCGGCTGGATGCTGACCAAGCTCAAGGGCCGCCCCGGCGACAACGACAAGGAAAACTGGCTGCTGTTCAAGGAGCACGATCCGGCCGTCGATACCGAGACCGATATCCTCGCCGAGCGGCCGGAAAGCGTGAAATCCGGGCTGACCACCGAGCAGTTGCTGGAGGCGGCGAAGCCGAAACCGATCAAGTTGCTGAAGGCCTCCGCCGTCACGGGCGCGGTGAAGGCGCCGCCGCCCGAACAGGTGGAGCCGCAGCTCGCCGCCTCGGCCACCGAGCCGCCGCAGGAGACGCGGGCGGCGCAGTGGGTGCACGAGATCAAGTTCGACGGCTACCGCACTATCGCCCACGTGATCGACGGCAAGGTGAAGCTGATCACCCGCAGCGGCATCGACTGGACCAAGCGCTATGGCGACCTGCCCAAGGAGTTTGCGAAGCTTCCGGTCAAGCAGGCGATCATCGACGGCGAGATCGTGGTGCTGGACGACAAGGGCATCTCGCGCTTTTCTGCGCTGCAGGATGCGCTGTCGGAGGGCGCCGGCAGCAAGCTGCATTTCTATGCGTTCGACGTCATCTATCTCGACGGTTACGACCTCAGGGGAGTTGGGCTGACCGACCGGAAGCAGCTGCTGGCGCAGATGCTGGGCGGGCATATCAGCGGGCGTTCGGCGATCCAGCTCAGCGACCATGTCGCGGGCGACGGCGAGGCGCTCTACGAACGAGCCTCGGAACTGGGGCTCGAGGGCATCGTCTCGAAGCGCACCAACGCCACGTACCAGTCGGGCCGCACCTCGACCTGGGTGAAGGTGAAGGCCAAGCCCGTCGGCGACTTCGTCATAGCAGGTTATACCGTGTCGGCGGCCGCCGAAGGGCTGGCCTCGCTGGCGCTGGCCGAGTTCGTCGATGGCGAGCTCGAGTATCGCGGCAAATGCGGCACCGGGTTCGATGCGCCGATGCTGGCGCAGCTATTGCGCCGGCTCGAGCCATTGCAGGATCCGGCGCTGAAGCTCGAGGGGGCGCCCAAGGACATCATCTGGGTGCAGCCGGTGCTGCGCTGCAAGGTGCACTATGCCAACATCACCTCGGACAAGCTGCTGCGGCACTCGGTGTTCAAGGGCCTGATCGAGACCGAGCTCACCGCCTCGGCGGCGCCACGGCAGCGGCTGATCACCGATGCCGACCTCGCTTCGATTACGATCACCAACCCGGAGCGGCGGCTGTTCGGCAAGAGCGGGCCGACCAAGCTCGATATCGCGGTCTACTACGCGGCGGTTGGCGATTTCATGCTGCCGCATCTGTTCAACCGGCCGGTGTCGCTGTTCCGCTGCCCGACCGGGTTGTCGAAGGACTGCTTCTTCCAGCGCCACGCCTTCAAGGGCATGCCGAAGAGCATCAACGTATTCGAGACGCAGAATTCTGACGAGGAGGACAAGACCTACCTCACCATCGAGGACGCCAAGGGCTACCTGGCGCTGGCGCAGTTCGGGGTGGTGGAGTTCCATGCCTGGGGCAGCCACCTGACGCATCTCGACAAGCCCGACCGAGTGACCTTCGACCTCGACCCAGGCGAGGGGATCGAATTCCGCGAAGTGGTGGAAGCGGCGGTGCACCTGCGCGGTGAGCTCGAGGCCTTCGGACTGGTGCCATTCGTCAAGACCTCGGGCGGCAAGGGGCTGCACCTGGTGGTGCCGATCGAGCCGAAGCAGAACTGGAAGCAGGTGCACGCGGTGACCGGCGAGATGGCGGCGACGATGGCGAAGACGGCGCCCGATACGTTCGTCACCACCATCGGGGCGCAGAACCGCAAGCGCCGCATCCTGATCGATATCCATCGCAATGCGCGCAGTGCCACGGCGGTGTCGCCCTATTCGCTCAGGGCGCGGACCAATATGCCGGCCTCGACGCCGCTCGACTGGCGCGACCTCGAAAGCATCGACGCTCCGGTGGATTTGAACTACTCTACGCTTCCGGGATTATTAACCACGTCCGGCGATCCGTGGGCCGAGATTAACCTGTCAGCCCGCCCTCTGCCTGCATCATCCAAGGCTGGACGTAGTACGCGCGCGTAGGAGACGAAGGTGGCACCCAGGGCAAGCTGGAAAGGCTATATCAAGCTGAGTTTGGTCAGCTGTCCGGTGAAGATGTATCCGGCGACGAGCGCGTCGGAACGGATCACCTTCAACCAGCTGCACAAGGACACCCATAACCGGATCAACATGAAGCCGGTTGATCCCGAGCTGGGGCTGGTGGAGCGCAGCGACCTCGTCAAAGGCTATGAGTACGAGGACAAGCAGTACATCATCATCGACGAGAGCGATCTCGAAGCGGTGCGGATCGAATCCAACCACACCATGAATATCGAGGCCTTCGTCGACGAAGACGAGGTCGACGTCATCTACCAGGACGCGCCCTATTACCTGGCGCCGGATGGGGCGATGGCGGAAGAGACCTTTGCCGTGCTGCGCGAAGCCATGCGCCAATCGGGCAAGCTCGCCATCGCGCGGCTGGTGCTGACCAACCGCGAGCGGGTGATCACCATCGGGGCGCGCGAGAACGGCATGTTCGTCACGGTGCTGCGCAACCCGAGCGAAGTGCGCGGCACGGCCGAGTACTTTGGCAACATCCCCGAGGTGAAGCCGGAGGCGGAGATGCTGCAGCTGGCCGAAAAGCTGATCGAGCAGAAGGTCAAGCCGTTCGATCCCAAGGATTACGAGGATCGCTACGAAGTCGCGCTGATGCAGATGATCCGCGAGAAGCTCAAGGGTCACAAGCCGATCATCGCGGCAGCGCCGGAGCGCGGCAATGTCATCAACCTGATGGACGCGCTGAAGGCGAGCCTGGGTCAGGCCAAGCCCGCCGCGCCGAGCAAGGCCAAGGCCGAGCCGGCAGCGCCGGCCAAGAAGCCATCGCTGAAGGAAGCCGTGGCGGCGTCGAAGGCGGCAGCCTCGAAGCCTGCGGCGGCGAAGAAGAAGGCCTGATCCGGTGCGCTTGGCGCCAAGCGAACCGGGCTGGCGGATCACCCCGCATCACCTGTAGAATCAGCTGATGCGGAAATCGGACAGCACTGTCGGTATCGTGGGAGCGCTCAGTGCGTTTCCGCGACGGCTGGCGGCGCGGGCGATGGGGACCAAGGGCAGCCGGCTGCGGCGTGGCCTGACCCGCCATACCGGCACGCTGGTGCTGGGTCGGACACTGCTGGACAAGCTGTCGGACACCGAGATCGAATTGAAGGTCGCGAGCTTGCGCGAAACCGACGCGACGCTCCTCAGCGAGAACGGCTTTCTGCGCTGGTTGGGGCTGTTGAGCGCGCCCGAGCAATCCAACCTCAGCCGGCAATCGCTGCTCGATCAGAGCAAGCTCGATGCCCGCGCCTTTGATCTCCTGGTGCTGTTCGACGCCTTCGAGCATCACGCCGAACCCTTCTCGTTCCGCGACCTGATCCTGTCGCGCAAATATGCCGGGCTCCTGGCCGGCGGCGCCACCTGGGGGGCGATTGCGCGCTCGGTGCATCGCTCCGGGCCGGTGCAGTCGCTGACGGCGATGTCGCTGCATCCGGGCGGGCCGAAGCGCATCCGGGCGCTGATCGGCGATCAGCCGGCCGAGCTCGATGGACAGCGGCTGCTGGCGCTGGCGCCGATCGAGGACGAGTCCGAGGAGTACTTCTCGCTCGCCGAGGCGGCGGAAGCGGCGGGGCTATTTGCCGAGGCGGCGGTGCTCTACGGCCATTGCCTGTCGATCGATCCCAACGACTCGGTGGCGGCCTATAACCGGGCCAACTGCCTCAAAGCAGCGAACGACAATTCCGAAGCGGCGAACGCCTATATGCAGGCGATCAAGCGCGACCCGGATTTCGTCGAGGCGTGGTTCAACTATGCCGGGCTGCTGCGCGAGGAAGGCAAGATTGCCATCGCGCGTCAGCACCTGAAGACGGCGATCGACATCGACCCCGACTATGCCGACGCGATCTACAATCTCGCGACGCTCGAATACGATGCCGGCGACCTCGGCGAAGCGCGGCGCTGGTGGGTGCGGTATCTCGAACTCGACCAGGACTCGGAGTGGGCGAAGACCGCCTCGCGCGGTATCGCCTATGCGGACCTCCACACACGGAAATCGGCTGGCTGATGACGACCAGTTTTCTCTTTGACGGCCCCGAGGATGCTCGGGTGACGATCCTCCTGGCGCATGGCGCCGGGGCGCCGATGGACTCGGCCTCGATGAACGCCACCACCAAGGCGCTGGCTGCGGCCGGCTTCCGGGTGGCGCGCTTCGAGTTCGGCTATATGGCGGGCCGGCGGACCGACGCCGGCAAGAAGCCGCCGCCGAAAGCCGAGACGGTGATGCCGGAATATGTCGCGGCGATCGACGACCTCGGGCCGACCACCGGGCCGCTGCTGATCGGCGGCAAATCGATGGGCGGGCGGGTTGCCAGCATGATCGCCGATGCCGAGTTTGAGGCCGGCCGGATCGCCGGGCTCGTCTGCCTCGGCTACCCATTCCATCCGCCGGGGCGGCCGACGCAGTTGCGCACCAAGCACCTGATCGGGCTCAAGACCCCGGCGCTGATCTGCCAGGGGACGCGCGACGAGTTCGGCGTGCCGGACGAGGTCGCGACCTATGGGTTGTCGCCGCAGATCGAGGTGAAGTGGCTCGAGGACGGCGACCACGACCTGAAGCCGCGCAAGGCGATTTCGGGGTTCTCGACCGCCGATCACCTGAAGACCGTGGCCGACAGCGTCACGGCATGGGTCGGGCGCATCGCGCCTTGAAGGTCGCCACCTTCAACATCAACAACGTCAACCGGCGACTGGACAATCTCCTCGCCTGGCTGGACGAGGCCGAGCCCGACGTCGTCTGCCTGCAGGAGCTGAAAGCGCGCGACCATCAGTTCCCGGCAACGGCTTTGGCCAATGCCGGCTATGGGGCGGTGTGGCGGGGCGAGGCGAGCTGGAACGGCGTCGCCATCCTCGCCAAGGGCGTTGAACCAGTGCTGACGCAAGAGTCGCTGCCGGGCGACCCCGAGGACACGCAGGCGCGCTATATCGAGGCGGCAGTGAACGGCGTGGTGATCGCCTCGCTCTACGCGCCCAACGGCAACCCGCAGCCGGGGCCGAAATTCGATTACAAGCTGAGCTGGGGCGAGCGGCTGATTGAACATGCGGCGGAGCTGTTCGACAGCGGCGTGCCGGTGGTGCTGGCGGGCGACTACAATATCGTCCCCGAGCCGCGCGACATCTATGTCACCACCTCGTACCGGGATAACGCGCTGGTGCAGCCGCAGAGCCGCGAGCAGTTCCAGCGGCTGCTCGACCAGGGCTGGACCGACGCGCTGCGGAAGAAATTCCCCGATACGACGCTCTACACCTTCTGGGACTACATGCGGAACCGCTGGCCGCGCGATGCCGGGCTCAGGCTCGACCACATGCTGTTGAGCAAGCAGCTTGTGCGCAAGCTCGGGGCTGCAGGGATCGACCGCGAGGTGCGGGGTGAGGATGGCGCGAGCGATCATGCGCCGGTGTGGATCGAACTGAAGGTGTGAGGGCCCTTGCATCGGGCTTGCGGCCCCACCCCCTCCCATCCTCCCCCATCAAGGGGGAGGTGTGGACCGGTGGATTTGGCTGGATCGTGCCTCACACACCGAACGACACCTCCCCCTTGATGGGGGAGGCCGGGAGGGGGTGGGGCCCCACGCACCAACCTCGCCGTGTCCGACGTTTAAGTTGACTGCAAACATCAGAATTAGTAGCGCATACCCCATTGTTTTGAGCGATGGGTTCGACGATGGCGCCGCTGAAGCTGATCAAGGGCACAGTCATTGGCCGGCAGATGGTGACGCCGGGCATGGTACGGGTGACGCTGGGCGGCCCCGATATCGCGGCGCTGAAATCGACCGGCGTCGGCGACGAGTATGTACGGCTGTTCTTCCCCGATCTCGCCACCGGCGAGCTGGTGCTGCCCGAGGTGGATGCGCAGGGGTTCTGGAAATATCCCGAGGGCAAGAAGCCGGCGCATTGCGAGTGCTACACCATCCGCTATTTCCGCGATGGCGAGATCGACCTCGATTTCGTGGTGCACGAGAATGGCAGGGCGAGTGAATGGGCGCAGGCGACCAAGCCCGGTGACGAGATCGTGCTGCGCGAGCCCTACGGCATCTACGAGGCCCCTGCCGATGCGGACTGGCAGCTGTTCGTCTGCGATGCCACCGGGCTGCCGGCGCTGGGCCGGCTGCTCGAGGGGCTGGCCGAGACCGTCGAGGCGCGGGTGATCGTCGAGGTGCCGGACAAGAGCCACGAGCAGCCGTTCGAGAGCAAGGCCAAGCTGAAGATCGTGTGGCTGCATGGCGCCGGCAACGGCATCGCGGCGAGCCAGCTCGAAGACGCGGTGAGGTCGATGACTTTCCCTGCCGATCGCTCGGTCTATGTGTGGGTGGCCTCGGAAGCCAAGACCGTGCGGCCGATCCGCAAGTACCTGCGGCACGAGCTGAAATGGCCGGCGACGCGCTACTCGATCACTGGCTACTGGACCGACAAGCTGGCGGAATGGGAGCGCAACTGGGGTGCGCTCGATCCGGCGGTGAAAAAGCAGATCGACGACCTGTGGCGCTCCGGCCGCGACGCGCAGGACGTGCGCGACGATGTCGAAGCGGTGATGGAGAAGTTCGGGCTTTAGCTCTTCCCTTCTCCCCTCCAAGGGGGCGCAATAGCGCCTCCCGAGGGAGAAGGTGGCGCGAAGCGCCGGATGAGGGGTGAGGCGGTGCAAAGCGCGCTCGCTGAGAAGCTGAACCCCTCACCCTAGTTCCGCTACGGACCTTCGGTCCGAGCTGCACTACCCTCTCCCCTCAGGCGGCTGATTTGGCTCAAGCTGCAAAACTGCGGATCGCCGCCGTCACCGCCTCGGTAATCCCCGGGTCGCTGAGCGAATGGCCGGCATTGTCGACCACCCGCACCTCCGCGTCGGTCCAGATCGCCGCCAGGGCGTGGGCGGTGCGGGGTGGGCAGAGCAGGTCGTAGCGGCCCTGGACGATGATGCCGCGGACGCCGGCGAGGCGGTGGGCGTTGGCAAGCAGCTGGTCGGGGGCCATGAAGCTGTCATGGCTGAAATAGTGCGCTTCCATCACTGCCGTCGCCGGGATGCGGCTCGACGGGGTGAAATCCAGGCGCGTCGTTGCCGGGCGCACTTCGGAGAGGATGCGCTCGGTATCACCATAGGCGCGAGCCGCCGGGCCGTGGACTGCGACATCGGGGTCGAGGATGCGCCGAAAATAGCTGTCGACCGGCGAGAGGCGCTCCTCCGGCGTGAGGAGGCTGAGGAAATCCTCGTACAGCGCTGGATAGAAGGTCGAGAGGCCGGTGCCGAAGGCCCATTCCAGCTCGGCGCGGGTGCCGAGGAAGGTGGCGCGGAGCACAATGCCGAGCACCCGTTCGGGGTGCGCCTCGGCATAGGCGAGGGCGAGCGTCGCGCCCCAGGAGCCGCCGACCACCAGCCAGCGTTCGAAGCCGAAATGCATGCGGATGCGCTCCATGTCGGCAACCAGATGGGCGGTGGTATTGGCCTCGCGTGACCGGGCCGGGGTGGAGCGGCCGGCGCCGCGCTGGTCGAACAGCACGGCGCGGAAGCGGTTGCGGTCGAAGAGCTGGCGGTGCGCCGGCTGGCAGCCACTGCCAGGCCCGCCATGCAGGTAGACCGCAGGGATGCCGTCGGCGGCGCCGAGGGTCTCGATGTAGAGCTCGTGCCCGTCGCCGACGGGGAGGCGGAGGGTGGCGAGGGTGGTAGTGAAGTCGTCCAGCGGCACGAAGAAGCGTCCTCGATCTGCGAAACACACTCGATGTCATCCCTGCGAAAGCAGGGACCCAACCATCCGCCTCGCGGGCTGGTTCCGGACGAGGGCAGAGCCCTCGCCGTGGGGTCCCAGCTTTCGCTGCGATGACAGCCGGTGGGTGTGGTTAGCACGCAGCCAGAGCTTTGGCTCTCGGCACGTGCCTCACAATTCCTGCTGGTCAGGCTCCAGCGTGCCACCCGCGAAGTTGCGGTAGATGTAGCGGTTCGTTCCGGTAGCAGACTCCGCTTCGGCCGTCCTGAATATCTCGTGGTGGCGCGGCGACAGGCTGCAGGCGGGGTCGGTGTTGGCGGCGCTGCCGGTGAGGGCAAAGGCCTGGCAGCGGCAGCCGCCGAAATCCTGTTCCTTGAAAGCGCAACTCTGGCACGGCTCGGGCATCCAGCCGGTGCCGCGATAGCGGTTGAAGGCGTCGGAGTTCTGCCAGATCCAGGCGATCGAGTGGTTGGAGCGGACGCTTTCGAAATCGAGCTCAGTGATGGTCTCGGCGGCATGGCAGGGCAGCACCTTGCCGGAGGGGGTGATGTTGAAGAACTGCCGGCCCCAGCCGCCCATGCATTTCTTCGGGCGGTCGGCATAATAGTCGGGAACGACATAGTCGATGTCGAGAATGCCCTTCAGGCGTTCCGAGGCTTCCTCGACGATGCGGGTGGCGTCGTCGATCTGGGCGATGGTCGGCATCAGGGCGGCGCGGTTCTTCAGCGCCCAGCCGTAATACTGGACGTTCGCCACTTCGATGCGATCGGCATCGAGCGCCACGGCCATGTCGATCATGCCGGGCAGCTGGTGGAGGTTCTGCCGGTGCATCACGGCGTTGACGGTGAGCGGCAGGCCGAGTTCGCGGGCCCAGCCGGCGGCTTCCAGTTTCTTCGAATGCCCCTTGAAGCCGGCGATGCGGTTGGCGAGTTCGGGCTCATTCCCCTGGAAGCTGATCTGGATGTGGCAGAGGCCGGCATCGGCGAGTGCCGCCAGTTTGTCGCGGCTCAGCAGCACCGCCGAGGTGATGAGGTTGGAATAGAGCCCGAGCTCGGTGGCGTGCCGGATCAGCTCGGCGAGATCCTTGCGAACCGTCGGCTCGCCACCGGAAAAGTGCACCTGCAGCACGCCGATTTCGGCGAGTTCGGTGAGCACCTGCTTCCACTCGTCGGTGCTGAGCTCGTTGCCGGCGCGCTCCATCTCGACCGGGTTGGAGCAGTAGCCGCATTGCAGCGGGCAGCGATGGGTGAGCTCGAGCAGCACGGCGAGCGGAATGCCGTAGGTTTCGGCCGCAGACTTGTTTTCGAGGATGGCGAGGCCATCCGTTGGGTCGGCGAAGACGGGGCTGGTATCGAGCAGGGTGGGGCTCATGGCGTGGCCCTCCGGGCCTCGACGACGAAGCCGGAGCCGGCGAGGTCCTGCAGCATGGCGATGACATCGGCGCCGATCTCTTCGCGCGGCGCGGCGTAGGCAGCCGCCAGCTGGTCGATGATGGCGGCGACGCTGCGCTGGCCGTCGCAGAGCTGCAGGATTTCGACGGCGATCTCGTCCGGAGCCATGACGCGCTCGGGCACCAGCAGCACCCAGCGCTGGCGAGTCTCGTCGTAGCGGAGACGGGTGCCGCGGGCGAGGGTGGGGATGCTGTCCTCGGCAACGATAAGCCGGCGCCGGGCCGCCGGAGCGGTGGCGGTGCTCATGGCGACGCCGGAACGAAGGCGCCGGGCGGCACGTGGCCCTCGACATAGGCGTGGTAGAGCGCGTCGAGCTGCACCCAGAGCACGTTGGTCTTGAAGATCAGCGCATTGCAGACCAGCTGGCGCTCGTAGGGGGTTTTGGCGTGCTGTTTGACATAGTTCAGGGCGAATTCGGAATCGCGCGGCGCCTGGGTGAGGCGGCGGCTGAAATAGCTCATCACCTCGGGGTTCACGAAGTCATAGTGCTTCAGCATGCCCGAGATGCGCTCTTCATGCAGGTTCGGTGCGAATAGCTCGGTGAGCGAGGAGGCGATGGCCTCGAGCGGCGATTTCTCGCGTACGAAATGCACATAGGCTTCGACGGCAAAGCGGGTGGCCGGCAGGATGCCCTCGGCGCTCTCGACATAATCGGTGTCGAGGCCGAGGCCCTCGGTCAGCTTGATCCAGCGCTCGATGCCGCCCTCGGTGCCGATGTCGCCGTCATGGTCGGCGATGCGGTGGCGCCATTCGATGCGGGTGTCGCGATCGCGGAAGCGCGAGATCACCACTGCGTCTTTGATCGGGATGGTCGACTGGTAATAGTAGCGGTTGAGCGCCCAGGCCTGCACCTGGCCCTGGTTGAGCTTGCCGCCATGGAGCAAGGCGTGGAACGGGTGGAGGCTGTGATAGCGGGTGGCGCCGATGAAGCGCAGCTGTTCCTCGAGCTGCTCGGGCGTATCGAGCGGGGCGTCTGCGGCGACTGAGAAAGCCGTCAGTGCAGTCATAGCGTGATCTCCATCCCGTCGGCCGGTATCTGCCAGCCGGCCTGTTCCACCGCCTGACGCTCGGGCGAGCCGGGCAGCAGGGCAGGGTTTGAATTGTTGATGTGCAGGAAGATTTTCCGCGCGATCCCGAGGCCATCGAGGGCAGGGATGGCGGCAGACATGGCCATGTGGCCCATGCGCTGGCCGGTCTTTGCCGACAGACCGAGGCGGATCATCTCGTCATCGGTGAACAGCGTGCCATCGAAGAACACCAGCTTCGCGCCGCGCAGGTAGGTTTCGACCTCGGGGGTGAGGGCAGCGCAGGCCGCGAGGAAGACCAGGCTCTCGCCGCTCGCCCGGTCGCGGATGACGAAGCCCAACGTATCGCCAGCTTCGTTGGCGCTGGTCTCCTCGACGAACAGAGCGGCCTTGCCGGGGGCGATGAAGGGGAGGATTTCGAGACCGGACGGCGTGCCATCGGGCAGCGCCGGCTCGAACGCTGCGTCGTGTGTAATGGCGATGCGGGGGACCAGCGCCGGCTTCAGCACGTTGAAGATCGAGTTGTCGGCGAGCAGGTCCAATACGCGCTGGTGACCGTAGAGGTTGAATGCCGTGCCCTCGCGCAGGTTCAACAGCCCGGCGATGGCGTCGACTTCACCATTCGAGAGGATCACGCCGGCGATTGGGCTATGGCGTAGCGCGCGCGGGTGGAGCGTCGGGGTCTGCGTGAGCTGCTGGCGGAGGTCGGGCGAGGCGTTGATCAGGAACCAGTGCGCCCGGTCGGCGCTGACGGCGATCGAGGCTTGCGTGGCCCGGAGCTCGGCATGGCTGGTGCGGGCGGCATGACAGTTGTCGCAGCCGCAATTCCATTGCGGCACCCCGCCACCCGCCGCGGTTCCCAGGACAATTATGCTGAGCATGAGGCCCGTCCCCGCGGCAGGATCGACGTGATTACTTGCGGGTCGCGCAAGCGTACATGTTGATTTCCATGCTCACCGGCACTTCGACCAGCTTGGGCTTCTTCCAGGACTTCATTGAAGTTCTCCTCACGATTCACGGCTTGGTGCCGCGAGCGAGGAGTTTAGGGAGAACGCCGGGGCCCGCACTCTATCATGCTGATAGATAAGGCCTATTGGTTAGAATTCGGAGAGAGAAGCGCGATCGAGGAAGGGCGGCGTGGGGCGAATACCGGGCAGCGCCAGGGTTTCCCCCGCGGCCTGCAGTGCATCGATCAGGCTCGCATAAGGCTCCTGCCGGCGGTATTGCGAGGCGACCAGCGCCACGATGCGCCGGGCATCGGCATTGATGCGGTAGAGCCGCACGCCGTCGAGCGAGGCGTTGCCGCTGACGGTGGAGAGCGCCGGGGCGAGGCAGATGCCGGAGCCGGCGCGAACCAGCCCGATCGCCACTTCGAAGCTGCGGCACTGGGCGACGACGCGATGCTCGGGCAGCATCTGGTCGTACCAATCGGCGACGCGCTTGGCGTGCTGGGTGCCGAAGATGAACTGGATCGAGCGGTTGAGCATGGCCCAGTCTGGCGGCGCCAGTTCGCGCGGGTCGGCGATGTCGTCGAGGTTCAACTGCTCGGGGACGACGAGCACATAGGGGTCTTCGATGATGGGGATCTGCAGGAAGCCGACACTGGCCTCGGCCACCGAGTTGGCGGCAAGCAGGCCGATGCTGACGCGGCGGCCATAGAGCATCTCGAGGATGTCGGCGGGGGCGCTTTCCTGGATGTCGAAGTCGATATCCGGGAATTTGGACTGGGTGCTGGTCAGCGCCGCCGGCAGTACGACGCGCAGCACCGAATTGATGCCGGCGAGGCGGACGGTAACGCGGTGGCCGCCGCTGAACTGGCCGAGTCCATCCTCGAGATCCTGCATGTTGCGGAGGATCTGTTCGGCGCGGGGCAAGAGGTAGGTGCCGGCCTCGGTCAGCGTCATCTCGTTGGAGTGACGCCGGAACAGCCTTGTGCCGACAGTGGTCTCGAGTTTCGACAGCTGCTGCGACAGCGAAGGCTGGGCGAGGCCCAACTGCTTGGCCGCACGGGTCAGGGTTTCGGAATGGGCGACGGCCCAGAAGATGCGGAGCTGATGCAGGGTGATTTCCGGACGACGGGCGCGCAACGCGGTGCGCTGGCGCCCGGTCTGCAGCAGGGCGCCGAGATCCGCGGGGAGGGTCCGATCTTCGTCGTCGTCGGTCATATCGCTATTCCTAATGCAGGATTGGGCTTAGCGCGAGACGGCAGTCGGATGGCCAATGATGAGGATTGGGGGCGGGGGTGGGACGGCGCCGCCGATCGGCTGGCGCGGGCTGACCCCCACCCCTGTCCCCTCCCCGCAAGGGGGAGGGAGACCAAAACACTGACATCGAGGCAATCGTCTCCCTCCCCCTTGCGGGGAGGGATTAAGGGTGGGGGTCAGCCCGCGCCGGCGGCAGTAGCAGGCGTTACAGCGTCCCCTTGGCCTTCAGTTCACGCACCGCATCCTGCATCGCCGCTAGCGTGTCGTTGATCACGCCGGCATCGTGCTCGCTGGAGAGGAACCAGGCGCCACGTTCGAGAGCGCGGACGCCGCGATACATCAGGGCGGTGGTCAGCGCGATGTAGGCGGGGCGGTTCATCCCGGCGAGATCGCGGAAATCGCGGGCCGGCTTGTCGAGGCCGAGGGCGACGTGGAAGACCTGCGGGAAGCCGACCACCGAGGCGGTGACGCCGGCCGAGGCGAAGATTTCCTTGAAGCCTTCCTGCAGCGCAGTGCCGGCAACGCCGATCTTCTTGTAAAGCGCTGGGGTCAGCGACTTCAGCGTCGCGGCGGTCGCCGCCATGGCGATCGGCTGAGCGTTGTAGGTGCCGCCATGAACGACGCCGCCCGAGGTGAACATGTCCATCAGGTCGGCGCGACCGGCAATCGCTGCCACCGGGAAACCGTTGGCGATGGCCTTGCCGAAGGTCGAGAGGTCCGGGGTGACGCCGAACAGTTCCTGCGCGCCGCCGGGAGCGAGGCGGAAACCGGTGATGACTTCGTCGAAGATCAGGATGGTGCCGGTCCTGGAGCAGGCTTCGCGGACGCCTTCGAGGTAGCCGGGGAGCGGGTGCACCGCACCCTGGTTGCACATCGCCGCTTCCATGATTACGGCGGCGATATCGCCCTCGGCGAGGCGCGCCGTGAGCAGTTCGAGATTGTTCCAGGGCAGGACGACGAGGGTATCGGCAGTGTCCTTGAGCTGGCCCTTCGAGCCGATCACCGGGACCGGCGCATCGGCCGGACCGGCCGCGTCGAGGGCCGGCGCGGTGGACCACAGCACGTTGTCGAACCAGCCGTGATAGTGGCCTTCGAACTTCAGGATCTTGGTGCGGCCGGTGGCGGCACGGGCGAGGCGCATGGCCGCCTGGTCGACCTCGGAGCCGGAGGAGCCGAAGCGCATGCGCTCGGCCGACGGCACCAGTTCGCAGACAAGGCGGGCAGCCTCGGCTTCGATGGCGGTCTGTCCGGCGAACAGGATGCCGTTGTCGATCTGCGACTTCACCGCATCGACCAGCGCCTGCGGCTTATGGCCGAGGATCATCGGGCCCATGCCGAGGTAGTAGTCGATCAGCCGGTTGCCATCGACGTCGTAGAGATAGGCGCCTTCGCCACGCTCGAACACCAGCGGGGTGGGCGAGATGTTGAGGCGGAAATTGCTGTTCACGCCGCCGGAGATCCACTGCGAGTTGGTGCGGATCGCCTCGACGGATTTATCGAAGCTGAGCGGGCGTGACTGAGCAGCCGATGGTGCGGCAGGGGATGTAACGGTCAACGCGGGACTCCTCAATCTTCTAAGTCCAAGTGGCCCCAGGGCCTGAAAGTTGTAAATGGCCGCCGGTTTCGCGAGGCGAAAAAATGGGCGGAAAGCCGATAAAGCCGGCACTAGTGCATTTTGATTTGGTCGCGCTTTCGAACCGGAAAAGTCTCACAACTTTTCCTGAAAGCGCTCCTATGCTTTGGAGTTCTTGGCGACGGCAATGCAGTCGATCTCGTAGCGGAGCGCCGCGCCGAGGCAATTGGTGATGGTGGTGCGGGCCGGGAACGGCGCCTGGAAATACTCGGGATAGATGCGGTTGTAGAGCGCGAGGTCCGCGTCATCGCGCACATAGTTGCGGGTCTGGACCACGTGGGCGAGGTCGCTGCCGGCGTCTTCCAGCACCTTGCGCAGGTTCTCGATCGAGCGGCGCATCTCGCCCTCGAAACTGTCCGAGACGATCTTGCCGGTGGCGTCCACCGAGGCCTGGCCGGAAACAAAGATCAGTTCGCCGACCTTGGTGGCCGGGCTGAATGGCAGATGCGAGCGCGGGGTATCCGGCGCGCTGGGATATTCGATCATCATGGGCTCCAAGAAATCTCAACTGATCGGGAAGACGGACTTCCGAAGCCGCTGGTAGGGCAGGGTCTTGAGGGCACTGGTGCAGGGGCCCGGCGTGGTGACGGTGTAGCTGCCCTTGGCGATCTTGTCGTAGGCGCGGCGGTGGGCGACGGCCGCCTTGACGCCGATCACCGACAGCTGCTCGGGAATGATGCCCTGCGAACGCAGCTGGCCGAGATCGAAGGGCGGGGTCTTGCGGCTCGACAGGAGGATCTTGATGCCGTTGGCCTCGACCACTGCCGAGGGCCCCATATTGTAGTGGATGCCCTGCATGGCGGCGAGGTGGCTGTGGCGATCCTCGAGGGTAAAGGCGCCATCGGAGCGGCTGACGAAGCTGACTTCGAGCTCCACCGGACCAGGGTCGAGCCGACTGCCCTTGCCGCCGATCGACAGGGTGCGCCTGTCGCCCGGTTTGGCGCCATCGAGCGCGCGAACCGCGGCGGCATCGGCGATGGCGACGGCGGCATTGGTGATGCCGTGGCGGAGGAAGCCGCGCAGCACCGGGGTGCAATCGCCGGGCGCGCCACCACCGATATTGTCGGAGGGCTCGACGATGACATAGGGCCCGCCGGGCAAGGACTTCACCTCAGTGAGTGCGGCGTCGAGATCCCATTCGGTGGGGATGCCGAGCTCGCGCAGCTCGATGGCGAGGTTTTCCAGCCGGTCGAGAGCCGACTTGGCGTCGGCATCGCTGCCGGTGGTGGTGACCGAGAAGGCGACGCCGGCATCGGGGATGTCGGAGAACGAATAGCCGGCGACGACGTTGACGGTCCAGATTTTCGGGTTTTCGGCTTCGATCTGGCGGGCCAGCGCTTCGAGGTCGCGCATCGGGCGGTCGGCGGTGCCAACGCCGGTCGGGGCCCAGATGATCGGAGCGTTGCGGGCGAGCATGTGCGGCAGCGCGCCCTCGCGCAGTGCGCGGGCAAGGAGCTGGGCCGAGCGCACCGCGGACTCATTGGCGTCGGTATGCGGGTTCTCGCGGTAGGCGACGAGGCCATTGGCGTTCTTCGCCATGGCGGCGGTGAAAGTGGCGTGAAGATCGAAGACGCCGAACAGCGGCAGCGTCTCGGCGCCCGGCACCTGGCGGATGCGCGCCAGCAGCTCGCCTTCCGGATCGACGCTCTGGGTAGTGACCATGGCGCCGTGCAGCGCCAGCCAGATACCGTCGAGACCGCCGTCGGCGAGCGCCGCTGCGAGTCCGGCGCGCAGTTCGCTCCAGAACAGCTCGAACACCGCGTGGTCGGCTGTGCCGGAGGGGAGGGCAGAGAAGTCGGCGACCGGCACAACCTCCCAGCCCTCGGTTTCGGCGACCTCGAGGAAACCATCGATGGTCGAGCCGTCGCCGCGCCGCGCCGTTACTGCGCTGCCGCGGTTGATGGTGAACTCGCTAAGCCCGGTGATTTCGTCGACGAAGGTGTGGGTCTCGTGGAACAGGCCGGCGAGGAGGATGCGAGGCTTGGTCATTTGGAGCTCGGATGCGGCGCGTGATGGGTCATTTCGGCGGTGATTTCGGCAAGGCTGGCGACGAGGAGCTTGCCCAGCCGCTCGATATTGTCGGGCTCGTAACGAGCCGAGGGGCCGGCAATGCTGACGGCGGCAATAGCGTCACCGCCGGGCCCGAAGATCGGTGCGGCGACGCAGGCGCTGCCCATCTCGTTCTCTTCGAACTCGGTGGCCCAGCCGAGGGTGCGGCAGCGCTCGAGCACCGTCTCGAGCGCCTCGGGGTCGGTGATGGTGCGCGAGGTCGCGGCCGGCAGGTTGCCGACCGAATAGATGATCCGGCGGAAGTTGAGCGGCTGATGCGCGAGGAGCGCCCGGCCGCAGGCGGTGGAGTGATAGGCGGCGCGGGTGCCGGAATAGGAGGAAACGCGCAGCGACTGGCTGCCCTCGAGGCTTTCGACGATCACCGCGTCGGTCGGGCCGGGAAGCGCCAGGTTCACCGTCTCGCGCGTCGTGGCGCAGAGCCGGATCAGGTGCGGGCGGGCGATGGCGGCGATATCGAGCCGACGCTCGACCGCCTTGCCGTAGACCAGGTGCTGCAAGCTCAGCCGATAGGCCCCGGCCTTGGCGTCGCGCTCGGTGAGCCCGACATCGACGAGCGCGCTGACCAGGTTGAACGCGGTGGTCTTGGCGAGGCCGGTGCGGATCGCCAGGTCGCGCAGCGATACCCAATCACCGCCGGCCATGGCGTCGAGCAGCGCCTTGGCGCGAGCGACCGACTGAATACGGGCTTCGGCGGTGGGGAGGCTGGTCTGCGCGTTGTCAGGGGCGCTGGTTCTGGGCATTGGCACGGTCTCTCGCGGCTGGTTCCACATTGTAGAACAGTCGCCGGATGGCTGTTACCGGCGCAATAAGACACGAGCGCCGGCATGGCGCAAGCAGTTAGACCAGCTTTTGTCGAGATGCGACCTCGGTAGAGTTGACAGCTCGGCTGCCAACATCTTTACATTCTCCGCGGCCAACGAAAGGCCGTTCCATCATATAGGATGGATGGCAGGGAGCGGATGTGTTGCGGGTCTTTGTAGCGTCGCTGGCCACCGAAACGAATACGTTCTCGCCGCTGTTCGTCGATCGCAGCGCGTTCGAGGAAGCCTTCTACTGCCCGCCCGGCACGCATCCGGATACGCCGACGCTCTGTTCGGCGCCGATGGTCGCAGCGCGACGCCGGGCGAAGACCGACGGTTTCACGCTGATCGAGGGCACCGCCACCTGGGGCGAGCCGGCAGGGCTGGTCTCGCAAGGCGCCTATGAGAGCCTCCGAGACGAAATCCTCGACCAGCTCAGGGCGGCGATGCCGGTCGATATCGTGCTCTATGGCCTGCACGGTGCCATGGTGGCGCGCGGCTATGACGACTGCGAGGGGGACCTGCTGGCGCGGACGCGCCAGATCGTCGGGCCCGACGTGGTGGTCGGCGCCGAACTCGACATGCACCATCACCTGACGCGACAGCGGGTCGACAATGCCGACGTACTGGTGGCGTTCAAGGAGTTCCCGCACACCGATTTTCTGGCGCGCGCCGAGGATCTGGTGGAGCTCTGCCTCCGCACGGCGCGCGGCGAGATCGAGCCGGTGACCGAAGTGTTCGATCTTCGCTCGCTTACCGCCGCGTTCATGACCAGCCGTGAGCCGGGGCGGAGCTTTGTCGACAAGCTGATAGAGCTCGAAGGCAAGGACGGCATCCTGTCGATCTCGGTGACGCACGGCTTCGCGCCCGCCGATGTCGCCGATGTCGGCTGCAAGGTCTTCGTGGTGGCCGATGGTGAGGGCAACCGCGCCAAGGCCAAGGCGCTGGCCGAGCAGCTGGGGCGCGAGATCCTCGGCTGGCCGCCGGGCGCGGCAGCGCCCTATCACTACAAGCCCGAGGAGGCGATCCAGCAGGCGCTGGCCGAGCCGGGTCAGCCGATCGTCTTTGCCGATCGCTGGGACAACCCGGGCGGCGGCGTTGCCGGGGATTCCTCGGTGATGATCGACACACTCTTGGCGCATCCGGAGATCCCGTCGGCCATCGGCGCGCTGTGGGATCCGATCGCGGTGCAGTTTTGCCGCGCGGCGGGCGTCGGCGCGGCGATCCGGCTGCGCTTCTGCGGCAAGGTGTCGGAAACCTCCGGCCATCCGGTCGATGCCGACGTGGTGGTCAAGGCCGTGTCGGACAACCTGCTGATCCCGTTCGAGCAGAGCTGGGTGTCGCTCGGGCCGGCCGCGGCGATCAGCATCGGCAATGTCGATATCGTCCTCGCCACCGGGCGGTCGCAAACCTTCAGCCCACCGGCTTTCACCAAGCTCGGCATCGACCTCGCGGCCAAGAAGGTCGTGGTGGTGAAGTCGTCGAACCACTTCTATGCCGCATTCTCCAAGATCGCGGCGAAGATCCATTATCTCGATACCGGCGGGCCGTTCCCGAGCGATCCCAAAATGATCCCGTACACCAAGCTTCGCCGCCCCATCTATCCGCTGGACCCCCACCCATGGCTCTGATCCCTCGTCTCGACCTCGCCGCCCTCGATCGCCAGCCGCTCGACCCCTTGACCAAGGGGCTGCCGTTCGATGCGCCGCAGCTGACGGTGGGCGAGGTCGGCCAGCAGGGCTGGAACGTGCTGAAAGGCGACATGCCGCTGCCGCTGGCGGTGATCCGGCAGGAGGTGGTGCGCGCCAACAGTCAATGGATGAGCGCCTTCACCGGGGACAACGACCTGGTGATCGCGCCGCATGGCAAGACCACGATGTCGCCAGCTTTGTTCGACCTGCAGGTGGCCGATGGCGCCTGGGCGATCACCGTCGCTACGGTGCAGCAACTCAGCGTCTGCGTGCGCTTCGGGGTGAAGCGGGTGCTGATCGCCAACCAGCCGGTCGGCACGCAGGCGATCGATGCCTGCTTCAGGGCGCTGCAGGGCGACGGGTTCGAACTCTACTGCCTCGCCGACGGGCTGCCGGGGCTGCAACTGCTGGCCGACGGCGCGAAGCGCAACCCGCCGCCCAAGGGCAACCCACTGCGTGTGCTGGTCGAGATCGGCTTTCTCGGCGGGCGCACCGGAGCGCGGACCCGCGAACAGGCGATGGAAGTGGCGCGCGTCGTCGCGTCGACGCCGGGGCTGGTGCTGGGCGGGTTCGAGTGTTTCGAAGGCCTGCTGCCGACACCGGAGGCGGCCGATGGGCTGATCGACGATGTGGCGGCGCTGGCGGTCAGCGCGCTCGCCGAAGGGTTGTTCCGCGATGGCCAGCCGGTGGTGGTGAGCGCCGGCGGCTCGGCCTTTTTCGATCGCGTCGGCACGCGCTTCAACCAGGTGGCGTTCGCGCGCCCGGTGGTCAAGGTGCTGCGCTCGGGCTGCTACCTGACGCACGACTCGATTTCCTACGCCGCCGCGTTCGAACGGATCATCAACGACACCTCGCTGAAGCTGCCGGAGGGGCGGCTCGAGGCGGCGCTGGAAGTCTGGGCCTATGTGCAGTCGCGCCCCGAGGACGGGCGCACCGTGCTGACCATGGGCAAGCGCGACATCAGCTTCGATGCCGGCATGCCGGTGCCGCTGCGCTGGTTCCGGCCGGGCCGGATGACGAGGCCCGAGGCGATGCCGGCGGGGCACACGGTGGTGGCGCTCAACGACCAGCACTGCCACATGACCACGCCCGCCGACAGCCCGCTCGAGGCCGGCGACATGGTGGCGTTCGGCATCGGGCACCCGTGCACGACCTTCGACAAGTGGCAGATGCTGGTGCTGGTCGACGAGGACTACGGCGTCACGGCCGCCCTCAAGACGTTCTTCTGACCGATCAACCAAGGGGTAAGCGATGAGCAAGTCTGGTGGCGACTATATCGTTCTTCCTGTGATGAAGGCCCTGCAGGTGCTGGATTACGTGGCGCGGCAGGGGCACGACGTGACGCTGACCGAGACGGTGCAGGAACTGAAGCTGCCCAAGACCACGGTGTTCCGCTACCTGCAGACGCTGTCGGCGGCGCAGTTTCTCGAGCACGACCTGAAGCGCGACCGCTATGGCGTGGGCAGCAAGTTCCGCTCGCTGGCGCGGGTCGACCAGGAGTTGCAGGGCTTGCGCGATATCGCCCAGCCGGAGATGCGGACGCTGATGGAGACCTTCCACGAGACGGTGAACCTCGCCGTGCTGTCGGAGAACGAGGTGGTCTACATCGATATGCTGGAGCCCGGCCGGCCGTTGCGCGCCAATGCGCGGATCGGCCACCGGCATCCGGCGCACTCGACCTCGCTGGGCAAGGCCATGATGGCCTTCCTGCCCGATGCCGACGCGCTGGCGCTCAGCAGCGAGCTGCCGCAGCGGACCATCAACACGCTGACCGATGCCGACAAGCTCAGGCGGCAGGTCGATGACGTGCGGCGGCGCGGCTACGCCATCGAAGTGGGCGAGAACGAGGACGGGCTGATGTGCATCGGCGTGCCGATCCTCGACCGGACCGGCTACCCGGTGGCGGCAATGAGCCTCTCCGCGCCGGAGCGGCGGATGAAGCCGGAACTCACCATGGTGGCGGCCGATGCGCTGAAGGGCGCCGCCAAGCGGATTTCCACACATCTGTCGGCGCAGCACTAGGGCGTTTGCGGCGCGCCGGAGAAGCTGGTGGGCTCGACCCTTGACCAACCCACCGGCTGTCATCCCAGCGAGCGCTCATAGGCGCTAAGTTAGGGGCGCGCCCCACCCACCGGGTCATTCCCGCGAAAGCGGGAACCTCTGTTTTCTCGCCGGCGGCACTATCGCAAACGGAGTTCCCCGCTTTCGCGGGGATGACACCGAGTTTGGGGGACAGGCAACCGAAATCCTACCTTAGCGCCTATGAGCTTTCGCTGGGATGACATCGTAGGTGGGGTGATCGTGTTGGGTTAGCCGAGAGGTCCTTCACCCTTTCTCCCAGCCACTCCTAAGGTCGATACTCCCACTCGCCGTTGTTCCCTCTGACGAAACTCCACGTCATTGACACCATTTTGGGCCGTTAATAGCGTGATGATCTACGGGTGCGCCCTGTGATCGCAATGGCTTAGCGCTCCGTTTCCGAGACTATTCTGAAGTTCTTCGCCTTTGGAGAACCGATACGACTGTTCACCGCGCCAAACCTCATTTGGCGGGACGGGATGGCGTTGCCGGAGATTGGCTTTGCGTATTGCCGTTATTCACGTCGCCCAGGAAACCAACGACTTCAATCCGGTCCTCACCACGATGGCGGACTATGAGGCGTTCGGCATCTACGAGGGTCGCGACATCATCGAGAAGCTGCGCGGGCTCGGGCAGGTCGGCGGCTTCCTGGAGGTGATCGAGAAGTCCGGTCTCGACATCGAGATCGTGCCGATCATCCGTGCCTGGGCGGTGGCCGGCGGGCGGATCGACCGGGCCTCTTACGATTATTTCGATGACAAGATCCGCGAAGGACTCAAGGCGGCGCTGGCCGAGGGGCCGATCGACGGGTTGGCGCTGCAGCTGCATGGGGCCTGCGCCGCCGAAGGGATCGACGATGTCGAGGGCGAACAGGCAGCGCTCTGTCGGCAAATCCTCGGGCCGAACGTGCCGATCGTCCTGGGGCTCGATCACCACGCCAACGTGACGCAGAAGATGGTCGACAGCGTCGACGCCATCGTCGGACACCGGACGCAGCCGCATGACACGTTCGATACCGGGGTGATCGGCACCGAGCTGCTTCTCAAGATCCTCACGAAGAAGCTCAGGCCGACCACGGCGTGGCGGAAGATCCCGCTGGTGTCGCACCAGGAGCAGTTCCTCACCTCGAAGGGGCCGATGCAGGTCTGGTTCGACCGGGCGCGCGCCATGGAAGCAGATCCGCGGGTGCTGCAGGCGTCGAACTACCCGATGCAGCCCTGGCTGGATGTGGCCGAGGGCGGCTGGGCGACCATTGTCGTCACCGACAACGACCAGGCGCTGGCCGAGAAACTGGCGGACGAACTGGCCGATCTCTGCTGGTCGCTGCGTGACGACTTCCAGGTGCGCGAGGCGGTGTCGATCGACGATGCGGTGCGCATGGCGGATGCCGAGCCCGAGGGTATCGTGGTGCTCTCCGACACCGGCGACACGGTGTTCGGCGGCTCGGCCGGCGACAGCAACCTGATCCTCGAGGCGATGCTCCGGCTGAAGATCAAGAGCAAGGCGCTGGTGCCGCTGATCTCGCCGGGTGCGGCGAAGACCCTCAGCGAAGCCGGCGAGGGCGCTCAGGTGACGTTGCTGCTCGGCGGCGATGCGGCGACTGAGTTCTTCACCCCGCTCGAAGTGACGGGCACGGTGCGGACCGTCGGCGGCGGCATGATCCACATCACCGACGGCCACCAGAACGAGGTCGATCTCGGCCAGGCGGTGATCTTCGATGTCGGGCCGATCACCATGATGATCACCGAGCTGCGTGGGCTCGCCGGCAACCTGCCGCAGCTCTACGAGGCGATGGGGGTGGACCCGCGCGACTACAAGATCGCGGTGCTGAAGACAGCGTCGAACTTCCAGTATTTCGCGCCGCTGACCTCGCGGGTGATCCGCGCCGATACGCGCGGCCCCGGCCAGTCGGATGTGTTCACGCTGCCATGGAAGCGGGTGCCGCGGCCGATGTACCCGCTCGATCGGGTCCCGGACTGGCGCGCCGTGTCGTCGCAGCCGGGACCAAGCCGGCGGACCTGATTTCATTCTGCCTGTTGCCGTCACGTCTTTTGAACTCACAGGGGAGTCGCTTGCATGAAGTACGGATTTCTTAAGCCTTTGAGACTGTTGGGGTTGGCGCTGTTCGCCGCCGTCGCCCCGATCAGCACCGCCATCGTTGCACCGGTCACCGCCCAAGCCCAGGAGTTGAAGGGCGGTACGCTGCGTGTCGGCCTGCTCGCCGACATGACCAACTATGATCCGCAGCAGTTCTCGACGGTGAATTTCCACCTGATCAAGAACCTCTATGACAGCCTGATTGAGTACACGCCGGAAGGCGAGGCGGTGCCGAGCCTTGCCACGGAATGGACGATCAACGCCGACAACAGCTCGGTGACGCTGAAGCTGCGCGACGACGTGACCTTCGCCTCGGGCGGCAAGTTCAGCTCGGCCGACGTGGTGGCGACGCTGGAGAAGGCGGCCAACCCCGACCTCGGCAAGAACGTTTTCGGCACCATGGCGATCGTCAAGGATTGGGCAGCGCCCGATGCGACGACCATCACCATCAACTTCAAGGCGCCGGCGCCGACCAAGCAGATCACCGACCTGTTGCAGTTCATGATCCCGATCGAAGCGGCGGGGATCTCGACGGTCGAAACGGTGCCGGCCGGCACCGGGGCGTATCTGCTCGCCGATCGTGCCGTCGGGCAGAGTCTGACGATGAAGAAGAACCCCAACTACTGGCGCGAGAACGAGCCGATCCTCGACGAGATCGTCTTCACTATTTTCGCTGACGACGCGGCGGCCAGCGCGGCGCTCGAGTCGGGTTCGATCGACATGGTCTATGGCAGCACCGCGCGCAACGCCGTGCGGCTGCAGGATGCGGGCTACCAGGTGATCCGCGGGCCGGGCTCGCTGGTGCAGGTGTTCCGCATCAATGCGACACGCGCGCCTTTCACCAACGAGAAATTCCGCCAGGCCTTCAACTACGTCATGGACCGCGAAGGCATGGTGAAGGTGGCCTATGCGGGTCTCGGCACCGTCGTGGCGCTGCCCTGGGCACCGGCCTCGCCGGCGTTCGACGCGGCCTATACCGCCGAGTTCGCCTACAACATGGACAAGGCCAAGGAACTGTTCGCGGCCTCGGGCCTGTCGGCCGCCGAAATGAGCGACTGGAAGATGCTGGTGTTCGGCAATGACGAGCCGGGCGTGGTGATCAGCCAGATCGTGCAGAGCGCCCTGGCCGAAGCCGGCATCAATATCGAACTCGATGTCCGCCAGGGCGCCGAATACACCGATGCGCTGCTGGGCGGCGACTTCTGGGCCACCTTCGGGGCGGTCGGCAATGCGCAGAAGTTCCCGTCGCGCATGGCCACCAACTCGATCTACCGCACGGCCAAGAACCCGGTGCTGAAAGACCCGCATCCGTTCCCGGACTATGTGGCGGCGATCGACAAGGTGAACGCCACTTCCGGCCCGGAGGATGCGGTGAAGGCGGCCTATGCCGAGCTCAACCGCGTGCTGGTGACGGACTCGTTCGCCGTTCCGACCAACACCGTCGATACCGGGCTGATCGTTGCTTCCGACAAGCTCGGCGGCTTCACGCTCGATATCGATAACCTGCTCGTCGCCCGCACGATCGGCTTCAAGTAATGGCTGACGCAGGCGCCGCACGGCCCGACATGGACCCGAAGAGCGTTCCAGTCCTGTCGGTCAGGGATCTCAAGGTGGAGTTCACCGGTTCCGGTCGTGCGGTGCCTGTGGTGCGGGGCGTCGATTTCGACGTCTACGCCAATGAAGTGCTCTGCATCGTCGGCGAAAGCGGATCGGGCAAGAGCGTTACTTCCCTCGCGATCACCGGGCTGTTGCCCGAGACCGCGCGGGTCTCCGGCTCGATCCGGCTCGGCAAGCTCGAGGTGATCGGGGCCGAGCCGGAAACGCTGCGCCAGATGCGCGGGCGCGATGTCGGCTTCATCTTCCAGGACCCGACGACGACGCTCAATCCAGTGCTGCCGGTCGGCCGGCAGATCACCGAGGGGCAGGTGGCGCACGGGCTGCTCGCCAAGGGCGAGGCGCAGAAACGCGCCGCCGAGCTGCTGCGCGAAGTCGATATCGCCGATCCCGAAGGACGGGTCGCTCAGTATCCGCATCAGTTTTCCGGCGGCATGCGGCAGCGGGCGGTGATCGCCATGGCGATGGCCGGACAGCCGAACCTGATCATTGCGGACGAGCCGACCACGGCGCTCGACGTCACGGTACAGGCGCAGGTGCTGGCAGTGCTGGCGCGGCGACAGGCCGAGACCGGCGCGGCGGTGATCCTCATTACCCACGATCTTGGCGTGGTGGCGGAAGTCGCCGACCGGGTGGCGGTGATGTATGGCGGCCGGATCGTCGAGACCGGCCCGGTGGCCGAGCTGTTCCGCTCACCCCGGCACCCCTATACGCGGGCGCTGCTGCGCTCGATCCCGCGGATCGACACCACCGATGCGCGGCTCGACCCGATTCCCGGGCAGCCGCCGACGCCCAGCGCGCTGCCGACCGGCTGCAGTTTCCACCCGCGCTGCGCCCTGGCGGTGGGTCGGGCCCGTTGCAGCGGCGAAGAACCATCCCTACGTGTCGTCAACGAGCTGCAGCAGGCAGCTTGTCATTATGCGGACGAGATCCCCGTTGCGAGCGTAGTTGCCACGCCGCGCGAGGCGGCCGGCGGAGCCACCCCGCCGGCCAACCCGCTGCTCGTCGTCGATGACCTCAAGGTGCATTTCCCGGTTCGATCCTCGATCCTCCGCCGTACCATCGGCTGGGTGCGGGCCGTGGATGGCGTGAGCCTCTCGGTGCGACCGGGCGAGACGGTGAGCCTCGTCGGTGAATCCGGTTGCGGCAAGACCACCACCGGGCGCGCCATCATGGGGCTGATCGGGGCGACGGGCGGCGATATCCGCTTCGAGGGTCAGTCGATCGTCGGGCTGGAGCGCGCCCAGATGCGCAAGGCCCGCCGGCAGATGCAGTATATTTTCCAGGACCCCTATGCCTCGCTCAACCCGGTGCTGACGGTCGAAGACATCGTCGCCGAGCCGCTGCGCATCCACGGCATCTATGACGAAATGGGCGGCGCGCCGCGCATTGCCGAGCTGTTCGATATGGTCGGGCTGTCGCGCTCGATGCTGGGGCGCTACCCGAGTGAGTTCTCGGGCGGGCAGAAGCAGCGCATCGGCATTGCCCGGGCGCTGGCGCTCAAGCCGCGGCTGCTGATCCTCGACGAGCCGGTGGCGGCGCTCGACGTGTCGATCCAGGCGCAGGTGATCAACCTGCTGCAGGACCTGCAGCGGGAGCTGGGGCTCGGCTACCTGTTCATCGCGCATAATCTCAGCGTGGTGCGGCACATCTCGGACCGCGTGGCGGTGATGTATCTGGGCCGCATCGTCGAAGAGAGCGGACGCGACACGCTCTACGACCAGCCGATCCACCCGTACACGCAGAGCCTTCTCTCTGCTGCGCCGGTGCCCGATCCGGCGGTGCGCGACAGCCGGCGGCGCATCGTGCTGGAAGGCGAGATCCCCAATCCGGCCAAGCCACCCAGCGGTTGCACCTTCCACCCGCGCTGCTTTCGCGCCACCGAGCGCTGCCGCAGCGAGGCGCCGGTATTCGCGGCCTACCCGGGGCTCGAGACACGTACGTCGTGCCACCATGCCGGGCCGTTGTCGGTGGTCGCCGAACGGCAGCTGGAGGCGGCGCGATGAAGCTCCTCCACTCGACACGATCGGTGCTGCAGCGGCTGCTGCGTAGCCCCGGTTCGGCGCTGGCGCTGCTGTTCCTCCTCGGCATCACGCTGGCGGCGATCTTGGCGGATTTCCTGCCGCTCAACCCCTATGCACAGAAGCTGGTCAACGCGCTCAACGGGCCATCGGCAGCCAATTGGTTCGGCACCGACGAGGTGGGCCGCGATATCCTGGCGCGCGTGGTGTTCGGGGCGCGGACCTCACTGCTCACTGCGGCCGGCGCGGTGGCGATCGCGGCGGTGATCGGGGTGCCGATCGGGCTGGTCGCCGGGTTCTTCGGTGGCTGGCGCGACGCGACGCTGATGCGCTTCGTCGATGTGCTGCTGGCGCTGCCGGCGATCCTCTTCGCCATGGCGATGATCGCGGTGCTGGGGCGCAGCCAGGTGGCAGCGCTGATCGCGGTGGGGATTACCGGCATTCCGAGCTTTGCCCGCATCACCCGGGCACAGGTGCTGTCGCTCAGGCGGCGCGATTTCGTCACCGCCGTCGAGGCGTTCGGCGGCAGCTCGGCCTACAACATGTTCCGCACGATCCTGCCCAACTCATGGAGCCCGATCTTCGTCCAGATCGTCGTGCTCTGCTCGGTAGCGATCCTGCTCGAGGCGGCCTTGTCCTTCCTCGGCGTCGGGGTGGCGCCGCCGACCCCGAGCTGGGGCGAGATGCTGCGCACCGGCAAATCCTACCTGCATGAGGCGCCGTACTATGCGGTGCTGCCGGGCATCGTGCTGACGCTGACCATCCTCAGCTTCGACACTATCGGTCGGGCGCTGGCCGGCATTCTCGAGAACCGCAGCGAGGTCGTCACGCCCGCCAAGGTCGGGGGCACACCATGATCGGCTTCGTGTTGCGGCGTTTCGGGCAGTTGCTGCCGGTGCTGCTGCTGGCCTCGATCGGCATCTGGGCGATGATCTTCGCAGTGCCGGGCGGGCCGATCGGCATGCTGGTGGGCGAGAACGCCACACCCGAGGCGATCGCCGCGGCGGAGAAGCAGTTCGGTCTCGATCGGCCGGCGGTGGTGCAATATCTCGACTGGCTGTGGAATGCCCTGCAGGGCAATTTCGGCATGTCGATCCATGGCCGTGAGCCGGTGCTGCACCTGATCGGGCAGCGGCTGCCGGCGACGCTGCACCTGGCGGTGGCGGCGACCATCGTGTCGCTGCTGATCGGCATTCCCGTCGCCATCCTCAGCGCGCTGAAGCCCGGCTCGTGGATCGACCGGGTGCTGAGCGCCTGGAGCGCGCTGGCGCTGGGAGTGCCGACCTTCTGGCTGGGGATCCTGTTGATCCTCCTGTTCGCGGTGGAACTGCACTGGCTGCCTTCCGCTTCGGGTTACGTGCCGATCTGGGAAGATCCGCTGGCGGCGCTGCGCAACCTGGCGCTGCCGGCGCTGACGCTCGGGGTCTATGTCTCGGGCATCCTGGCGCGGTTCCTGCGCGCTTCGCTGGTCGGCGAATTGCGCGCCGACTACGTGCGCACCGCGCGTTCCAAGGGGCTGCCGGAGCGGCAGGTGGTCGGCACCCATATCATGCGCAATGCGCTGCTGCCGTTCGTCACCATTGTCGGGTTGATGATGGCCAACTTCATCGGCGGGGCGGTGGTGACCGAGGCGGTGTTCACCTATCCGGGGCTCGGGCGGTTGCTGATCCAGGCGATCAGCACGCGCGACTATCCGCTGATCCAGGGCTGCATCGTGGTGATCCTGGTGCTCTATATCGGCATCAACATGGCCGTCGACGTGCTCTACGCCTATATCGACCCACGGATCGAATACAGCTGATGACAGAACCGGCACCGCGCAATCCGGCGCAGCTTTTTGACCTCTCGGGCCAGGTGGCGCTGGTCACCGGCGCCTCCAGGGGACTTGGCTGGGCGGTGGCGCAGACGCTGGCTGCCGCGGGCGCCCGCGTGGTGCTGACCGGGCGGCGTGCCGAGTTGCTCGAAGAGCGGCTCGAGCAGATGCTCGGCTGGGGGTTCAGCGCCGAGATCGCGGCCTTCGATGCCGCCGACGGCGATGCGGCGGTCGAGGCGCTCAACGATATCGCGGCCCGGCATGGGCGGCTCGACATCCTCTATTCGAACACCGCCGCCGGGGTGCGAAAGCCGTTCGTCGAACTCGACGAAGCCGAGTGGCAATCGGTGATCGATGGCAGTCTCACCGCCGGATGGCGGCTGGCGCGGCATGCGGCGCCATTGATGATCAAGGCGGGTTACGGGCGGATCGTTTTCGTCTCGTCGATCAACGCCACGGTCGCCCGGCCGGGGATCAGTGCCTATGTGACGGCCAAGACCGCGCTGCATGGGCTGGTGCGTGGGCTGGCGGTGGAACTGGCGCCCAATGGCATCACCGTCAATGCCCTGGCGCCGGGCTACTTCCTCACCGATGGCAACGCGCCTTTGCGCGGCGCGGTGCCGGAGTTCCAGCAGAAGATTGCCGACCGCACGCCGATGGCGCGCTGGGGCGATCCACCCGAACTCGGTGCGGCTGCCCTCTATCTCGCCTCACGCGCCTCGGGCTACACCACCGGCAGCGTCATTACCGTCGATGGCGGACTCACCGCCGCGATCTGAAGTTTTCAAGGAAACCATCGAATGTCCGAGACCAAGATGCACCTTGTCCCGTGGGACCGGCTGCAGGCGAATACCCTAAGTGTTTTCCGCGCCGCCGGGTCGGAGCCGCGGGAAGCCCAACTGATCGCCGAGCATCTGGTGGAAGCGAACCTGCGTGGCCACGATTCTCACGGCGTCGGCGTGGTGCCGATGTATATCAACGGCGTGAAGTCCGGTGGCATGGTGATGAACCAGAGCCTCAAGGTGGCGATCGATACCGGCGCCATGCTGATCTGCGATGCGGGGCAGGGCGCCGGGCAGGTGATGGCGCATGATGCGATGGCGCTCGGCATCGCCCGCGCCAAGGACGAAGGCAGTGCCATCGTCAGCCTCCGCAACAGCCATCACATCGGGCGCATCGGCCACTGGGCCGAGCAGTGCGCGGCGGCCGGCATGGTGTCGATCCATTTCGTCAACGTGGTCGCCGGCGCCATCGTCGCGCCGTTCGGCGGCACGCAATCGCGGCTCGGCACGAACCCATTTGCCGCAGCCTTCCCGCGCGATGGCGCGCCGCCGGTGGTGGTGGATTTCGCCACCTCCAAGCTCGCTGCCGGCAAGGTGCGCGTGGCGCACAACAAGGGGGTCGAGCTGCCGCCCGGGGCGCTGCTCGACAACCAGGGCAAGCCTACCATCAACCCTGGTGCCCTGTTCGAAACCCCGCCGGGTTCGCTGACGACGTTCGGCGAGCATAAGGGCTGGGGTCTGATGCTGGCCTGCGAGCTGCTGGGTGCGGCGCTGGTCGGGGCGCCGACGCAGCATGAGAAGGCGGGCAGCGGCGCGGTGATCAACTCGATGTTCTCGGTGATCGTCTCGCCGGAGCGGCTGGGGACAGCCGGACCGTTCGCGGCCGAGATGGAAGCGGTGCTGGGCTGGGTGCTGTCGGAGAACGAGGGCGGCGGCAGTGTGAAGCTGCCGGGGATGCCCGAGCTCGAGACGAGGGCGAAGCGCCTCGCGGAGGGCGTGCCCGTAGATGCGGCGACACTCGAGCAGCTCGAGGCGTCGGCGCGCGATGTCGGGCTTAAGGGCTTCGGGGCTGTCTGATGCGCATCTTCATCGCGGCGCTAGGCACTGAGACCAACACGTTCTCGCCACTGCCGACCGGACGGAAGACGTTCGAGGAAACCCTGTGGGTCCGCCGCGATGCCAGCCTCAGCTCGGACAATTATTTCGTCCTGCCGCTGAGGGAGTGGCGCCGCCTCGCCGAGGCGGCGGGTGACGAGGTGATCGAAAGCCTCTCGGCCTTTGCGCAGCCGGCGGGTCGTACGGTGCAGGCGGTATGGGAGGAACTGCGAGATACGCTGCTCGGCGACCTCCGGGCCGCCGGTCAGCTCGACCTGGTGCTGCTGAACCTCCATGGCGCGATGGCGTCGGAGCAGTGCGACGACTGCGAGGGCGAGCTGGTCGAGATGGTGCGCCAGGTGGTCGGGCCTGAGGTCACCGTGGGCGTCGAGTTCGACCTCCACTGCCACATCTCCGAGCGGCTGATGCGCCATGCCGACCTGCTGGTGCTCTACAAGGAGTATCCGCATACCGATGTCGCCGAGCGCGGGGCGGAGCTGTTCGAGCTGGGGCGCCGTACCGTGCTGGGCGAGATCAAGCCGGTGATGGCGCTGCGTGATCTTCGCATGCTCGATGTGTGGCGCACTTCGGATGCGCCAGTGCGCGCGCTGGTCGACTGGATGCAGGCGGCCGAGCAGTGCGACAATATCCTGTCGGTCAGCTTCGGGCACGGCTTCCCCTGGGCCGATGTGCCCGATGTCGGGGCGAAGACGCTGGTGGTGACCGATGGCGATGCGGCGCTGGCCGAGGCGGTGGCAAAGGAACTCGGCGACCGCATCTGGGCGCTGCGCGAGACCTATGCGGCAAACCTGCTCGACGTGGCCGAGACGATGGCGGCGATTGCTGGCGGCAATGGCTGCACAGTGGTCGCCGATATCTCCGACAATGCCGGGTGCGGTGCGGCAAGCGACTCGACCTTCCTGCTCGAGCCGCTGCTCGCCGCGAAAGCCGAGCGGGCACTGTTCGGGCTGCTATGGGACCCCGCGGCGGTGCGGATCTGCGAAGAGGCCGGCGAAGGCGCGACGCTGGGGCTACGGATCGGCGGCAAGGTCAGCGCCATGTCGGGCCGGCCGGTGGATGTCGAGGCCAGGGTGCTGAAGCTCATCCATGATGCCAAGGTGAGCTATGGCGACGGCAAGATGCCGATGGGCGATGCGGTGCTGCTCGATGCCGGCGGCGTCCACATCGTCATCAACACCATCCGCACGCAGACCTTCAATCCGGATGCGTTTACGCAGTTCGGCATCGATTTGCGCGATTATCGGACGGTGGTGCTGAAGTCGGCGCAGCACTTCCATGCCGGCTTCGCGCCGGTGGCCGACCGGATCATCTACGCGGTGGCCGAGGGCACTTCATCGCCGGATTTCCGGACGCTGCCACTGCCGCATGCCGGGCGGCCGTTATGGCCGCAGGTGGCGGATCCGTGGGCGTGACGGGCACCAACTGACGCCGGTGCGGGCTGACCCCCACCCTTGATCCCTCCCCCTAAACATGGGGAGGGAGACGCAGACTGCGATGTCAGTGCGGGGGTCTCCCTCCCCCTTGCGGGGAGGGGACAGGGGTGGGGGGCAGCCCGCACCGGCCTATCGAGCGGTTCAGACCTTGTGCCCCGGCCATCCCATCAGCAGCTTTACGTCCTTCTCGGCTTCCTTGGCCTTCGCCGCATCCTTGAACACCCGCATGACGCATTGCGGTTTCTTCCTATCGATCACGTCATAGACCAGGTGGTAGCCGGTCTTGTCGAAGATCGGGCCGATCCAGCCGGCGCAGTGGTCGCAGTAGCGGCCCATCGGCTCGGCGTCGTTGTCCATGACCTTGCTCAGGCTCGGGCAGACATTCATCCGCAATTCGAGGCGATCCTCGTTGCGGTCGATGTCCATGTCGCAGTTTTCTTCGATCTTGATGTGGGTCCAGTACTCCTCCATGCCCGCGAGACCCTTGGTCTGGATCAGCTCGAGGATGTGCTTTTCCTGGTTCTTCGAGATGGCGAGGAAATAGGCTTCGAGCACCTCCTCACCCTGCGCCTCGAGGAACTTGAACACCTCGTTGTAGAAGCGAGTGTAGTGATCGGACGGGATCATGTGCGCCTCCTGATGACCTGGCGGCAGGCGCCGGGGCCGGTGATTTCGGTGTCGATGGCGAAGGGCGAGCCCTCGGCCATGCCCTCATTGGTGCGGGTGGTCTGGTCGCAGAAATGCGGCGAGGGGGTGCCGACAAGCTTGGCGACGTGGTGCCAGGCGGTGCAGTGGCGGACGGTGAGGACGATCTCGTCGTCGCCGACCGCGATATCGTAGTCGCAGTTCTCGCGATCGAAGAAGTGCCGCCAGTGGCGCACCAACTGTCCGGTATCGCCGGCCAGCAGATCCTCATGGATCGAGCGATAGACGTCCTTGCCGACCTTGCGGAAAATATCGTCCATCGCGGCAAGGCCGAACTTGCCGATGATGAACTCGATGGTGGTGTCGGTCGCGCCATGGAAATCGAGGTGCACTTCGCCGGTCTCGGCGTAGCGGAGTTTTTCACTCATGCTTGGGGCTCCCAGGACATCTGATTGGCGAGGATGCCGCCATCGACATAGAGCATCTGTCCGGTGATGTAGCGGGCGGCGGGTGAGGCGAGGAAGACGGCGGTGCCGCCGATATCGTCGGGCATGCCGACGCGACCGAGCGGGATCTGCCGTTCGAGCGCCGGGCGCACGCCCGGCGCCGCCAGCCCCTTCGCGGACAGGGGCGTCTCGATGATCCCCGGCCCGATGCCGTTGACGCGGATGCCGCGTTCGGCGAGCGTGACCGCAAGGTTGCGGACCAGCATCAGCACCGCGCCCTTCGAGGTGTCGTAGATGACGCTGTTCTTTTCGGCCGCCAGTGAGTTGGTCGAGCCGGTGCAGATGATGCTCGGATTCTCCTGACCCGGCGCCAGACCTTTGACGAAGGCCTGCGCGGCGAAGAGGTAGCCTTTCACGTTGAGGTTGAAGGTGCGGTCGAACGCCGCCTCGGTGAGGTCGTCGAAATTGGTGTCGAGATAAGTGCCGGCGTTGTTGACCAGCGTATCGAGCCGACCGAGTTTCGCGCGCGCCGCCGCGACGAAGCCCTGCGCACCAGCCACCGTCGAGAGATCGGCCTGGACGAAGTGGCATTCGGTCAGCTTGCCGAGCCGCGCGGCTGCCCCGCTATCGTCAGCGAGGTGCGAGTTGATCACCAGCCGCGCGCCGGTATGGGCAAAGGCCTCGGCGATGGCATAGCCGATGCCGGTGGTAGAACCTGTTATGGCGACGCACTGGCTCATGCGAGTGCGTTCCCGGCGAGACCCGCTTCGACGCTGAGCACAGCGCCGACGAGCGCCTGTGTCGCCTCGGCCTGTGGGGTGCGGAACAGGTCGAGCGGCTTGCCCACTTCGACGATCTTGCCAGACGACATCACATAGACCTTGCTGGTTGTGTAGGCGACGACGGACAGGTCGTGCGCGATGAAGACGAGGCTGAGGCCGAGGTCGCGCACCAGGTCCTTAAGCAGGTTCAGCACCTGCGCCTGGATCGACACGTCGAGGGCGGAGACCGGCTCGTCGGCAATCAGCACTTTCGGGCCCGGCATCAGGGCGCGGGCGATGGCGATGCGTTGCAGCTGGCCGCCGGAGAACTCATGCGGGAAGCGCTCGAGCGCATTCTTGTCGAGCCCGACCTGGTCGAGCACCTCAAGCACGCGGGCGGCGTGGTCGCCTTCGATCCTCAAACTGCGCAGCGGCTCGAGCAGCGAAGTGCCGACACGCATGCGCGGATCGAGCGAGGAGCGTGGGTTCTGCAGCACCACCTGCACCGAGCGACGGAACAGTTTTCGGTGCGCCTCGCCGCCGGTCCAGACGTCGACGCCGTCATAGAGCACCTGGCCTTCGCCCGGACGTTCGACGCCGGTGAGCATGCGAGTGAGGGTGGTCTTGCCCGATCCGGATTCGCCGACAAGGCCGACGGCCTCGCCGGGGCGCACCGAGAAATCGATGCTGTCGAGCACCTTGAGCTTCGGGCGCGGGACGAACAGTTTTTGCCGGTTGAGGTTGTAGACCTGGCTCAGCTGCCGGACTTCGAGCAGCGGGCGCGCGTCGGCGGGGAATGGGGTCACGGCACTCATTGCGCGGCCACCTCGCCGGCGACGTTGATCGGGTGCCAGCAGGCGGCGCTGATGCCGTCGCTGCCCAGTTCCGGCATGGTCTCGCGGCACTTGTCGGTGGCTGCCGGGCAACGTGGGTTGAAGGCGCAGCCGGTGGGCAGGCTGTGCAGCGGCGGCACCATGCCGGGGATCGAGACGAGGCGCGACGAGCCGTCGAGCGCGATATTGTCCATGGTCGGCTGGCTGTCGAGCAGGCCGCGCGTGTAATGGTGCCTGGGGTTGCGGAACACCTCCTGCACCGGGCCGATCTCGACGATGCGGCCGGCATACATCACGGCGACGGTGTCGCACATGGCGGCGATGATCGGCAGGTCGTGGGTGATCATCAGCAGCGCCGAGCCGCGGTCGCGGACCGCGCCGTTGAGCAGCCGCAGCACCTGCTTCTGCACCGTGACATCGAGCGCAGTGGTCGGCTCGTCGGCGATGATCAGCTGCGGGTAACAGGCGAGCGCCATGGCGATCATGATGCGCTGGCGCTGGCCGCCCGAGATCTCGTGCGGGTAGGCGCGCACCAGTTGCTCGGGGCGGGGCAGGTTCATCTGCTTGATCAGCTCGATGGTCTGCGCCTCGGCAACCTTCCTGTCGGCGCCGGTATGGCGGCGGATCACCGAGCTGATCTGGTCGCCGACGCGGCGCACCGGATTGAGCGAGCTGAGCGGATCCTGGAACACCATGGAGAGGGTGCGGCCGCGGCGGCTCGACAGCGCCTTGTCGGACTGGGTGACGAGGTCGACGCCGTCATGGAGGATGCTGCCGTGGGTGCTCCAGCCCATGGGCAAGAGGCCCATCAGCGCCAGCGCGGTCATCGACTTGCCGGAGCCGGATTCCCCGACCAGCCCCATGCGGCCGCCCTGCGGGATGGTGAAGGAGACGCCGCGCACGGCGGTGACGTCACCGTTAGTGACCTCGAGGTTTTTGACTTCGATGGCGTGCGGTTTGGCCGAGGTCATCAGCTCCTCCGCTTCAGCTTGGGATCGAGCACATCGCGCAACCCGTCACCGAGCAGGTTCAGCCCGAGCACGACGATGACGATGGCGAGGCCGGGCCACATGGCGAGCGGCGAGGAAATGCCGACGGTCTGCTGGGCTTCGTTGAGCATCATGCCCCACGAGATCGAGGGCCGGGTGACGCCGACGCCGAGATAGGAAAGGCCCGCCTCGGTGAGGATGCCGGCGGCAAAATAGAGGGTGAACTGGACGATCATTACACCGGCGATATTGGGGATGACGTGGCGCGCCAGGATGAACAGCTTGCCGCGGCCGTAGAGCTTGGCGGAGGTGATGAAATCCTCCTGCAGCACGCTCATCGCCGCGGAGCGGATGACGCGGGTGAAGGAGGGGGTGAAGAAGGCGGTGAGCGCGAAGATGGTGGTGAGTGCGCCCGAGCCCATGGTGGCGGCGAGCACCAGCGCGGTCACCATGCCGGGGATCGACAGCATGATGTCGGCGCCGCGCGAGATGGTTTCGTCGGCGATCTTGCCATAGGCGGCGGCGACCAGCCCGGCGACGGTGCCGAGGATCAGGCTGATGGTGGCGCCGCCGGCGCCGACGAGGATCGAGGTGCGCGCTCCGACCATCAGCTGGGCGATGATATCGCGGCCGAGCCCGTCGGTGCCGAGCCAGTGGTCGACGGTGCCCGGCGGCAGCATGCGGTTCTTGATGTTGGGGATGTTCGGGTTCGAGGGCAGCCAGAAGAACGAAACGATGGCGATGACCAGAAAGCCGATGGTCAGCACGACGCCGACGACCAGCGAGGCGTTGAGCTCGAGGCGGCGCCGGCGGCGCGGGGTGACTGCGGGGGCGGTGGTGGTGTTCATGGGGATGCCTCCGTTCTCACGCCGCGTTCCGGACGCGCGGATCGAGCACGCCGTAGAGCAGGTCGACGACGAAGTTGACGAAGATGACGAAGATGATGATCAGCATGACGGTCGACTGCACCACGATCACCTCGCGGGCCGCGACGTTGGCGAGGATCATGCGGCTCAGGCCCGGCAGCGAGAACACCATCTCGATGATCACGGTGCCGCCGATCAGCTCGGCGATCTGCAGCCCGACAATGGTGACGATGGGGAGCGCCGCGTTGCGCAGGCCAACGCTGAGCAGCGCCTGGGTGCGGGTCATGCCGACGGCGCGCGCGGTGCGCACATAGTCCTGGTTCATGACGTCGAGCACGGCGGAACGCACGTAGCGGATCAGCACCGCGGCCATGATCAGGCCGAGCGACAGCACCGGCAGCACCAGCGAGCGAATGGCGCCGATCGGACTTTCGCGCCAATCGGTCCAGCCGCCGGTGGGCAGCCAGCCGAGTTTCACGCCGAACAGCACCGAGAGCAGGATGCCGGCCCAGAATACCGGCACGGCGATGCCGATCTGGCTGATCAGCGCCAGCACGGCGCCCGAGGGCTTTCCCACGTTGCGCGCGGCGTAAGTGCCGACCGGGATGGCGATGATGAGGCCGAGCAGCAGGCCCGAGAGAGCGAGCGGCACCGAGACGGAAAGCCGCGCGGTGACCAGCTCGGCTACGCTTTCCTTGGTGCGGAAGGACTGGCCGAGGTCGCCCTGCAGCATGTTGGTGATCCAGTTGAAGTACTGGACCGGCAGCGGCTGATCGAGCCCATAGGCGTGCGCGAGGGCGTTGATCGCCTCGGCGGTGGCGTCCTTGCCGAGGACGATGGCGGCCACGTTGCCGCCGGCAGCACGGATCAGAATGAAGATGGCCAGCGAGGCAACGAAGACTGCGCCCAGAAAAAACGCAAGTTTGCGCAGCGCGTAGATTGCCATTCAGCTCAACCCTTGACGAAGCGGCCTGTTCGGGGCCGCAGAAACCTGGTGCGAGCCGCCGGCACGGGCCGGCGGCTCGCGGATTGGATCAGGCTACACTTACCAGTGCAGCTTGCCGATCTCGATTGCGACGAGGACGCGCGGCTCAAGGAAGCCCTTGAGCTCGCCGTCGAACAGGCCGACGCCTTTCTTGGCGATCAGCGGCACGATGACGGCGTCCTTGCGCAGGATGTCGGCGGCCTCTTTCATCTTGGCGAGGTAGTCCTCATCCGAGGTCGCCTTGTCGGCATCGCTCAGCGCCTGGGTGTATTCGGCGCTGCAATAGGTGCTCCAGCCGGCCTTGTCCGGGGTGGGGCAGGCCCACTGGGTCGGCTCGGCGTCGCCCGACATCACGGTGATATCGAACTGCGGCGGACGGCCCTGGAAGATCAGCTGGCTGTAGCGCGCGAGGTCAATGGCGTTGCGGGTGACGTTGAAGCCGGCGCCCTGCATCGCCGGGATCATGATGTCGGCCGGCAGCGACAGGTCAGGCACGTCGCTCAGCGAAGCGTATTCGAGCGGGGTCGAGGCGAACTCCGGAGCCTTGGCCATCGCGCCCTCATAGTCGAACGGGTAGGGGCAGGTTTCGGGGCTTTCCGGCGAGTACCAGGGCTGGTTGGGCAGCGCGAAGGTACAGGTGTTCTCGGCACCCCAGGCGGCGCCGAAGGCGTCGTTGTACGATTGGCGGTCGAGCGTCGCGGCAAGCGCCTGGCGCAAAGCCGGGTCGAGCTTCTGGTTGAACACGGCGTAGGTCGGCTCGCCGATCTGCGGGTAGGTGACGAGCGTGAACTTCTTGTCGAGCTCACGCTTGGTCAGCTGTTCCCACAGGTCAATGGTGATCACCGGAACGGCATCGACTTCACCGGCTTCCAGCGCATTGAGGCCGGCGGTGCCGTCGGTCACGATGCGCACGGTGGCGGCGGTGATCGTTGGCTTGGTGCCCCAGTAGTTCGGGTTGGCTTCAAACTCGAAGGTCGAGTTGGTGGTGTAGGACTTCAGCACGTAGGGGCCGGTGCCGATCGGGTTGGTGGCGATGCTGCCGGCGGCGTGCTCGGGCTGGATCAGCCCGGCGACCGAGCCCATGCCGCGCCAGAAGTTCTGGCTCGGCTGCGACAGCGTCACCTTGACGGTCTGGTCATCGACCTTCTCGATGGCGGTGACGGCATTGTAGGCCGACGAGTTGTTGACGACCGGCGAGGCCTTCATGGTGTTGAGCGAGTAGATCACGTCCTCGACGGTCACCGGGGTGCCATCGGAGAAGTTGGTCTTCCGGATCTTGAACTCGTAGGTCAGCTTGTCGTCGGAAATGGTCCAGGACTCGGCGACGCCGGGCTCAACCGAGCCGTCCTTGTTGAAATAGATCAGCGGCTCGACGACGTTGGCCGGAATCCACAGGCGCAGCGCGGTGAGGCCGCTGGTGACGTAGTCGAGCGTGCCCGGATCCTGTCGGGCGATCAGCACCACCTTGTTCTCGGCGGCGCGCGGCGAGGCGGCCATGGCTTCGGCGCCGCCAAAGGCTGCCAGCATGATCGCAGCCGCGGCGATGGCGCCGAGGCGCTGGCCGAACTTTCCCTTAGACTGCATGTTGAATCGTCCCTTCCGATTGTCCCTAAAAATCTGTGCGTGGCGCGGCGCCTCCACATCTGACCCCCTGTGCCGTCGGCAGTGCACCGCGCCTGTGCTGCCGTCGTATTCCATAATGTGGAATGCAAACTCTTTTTGCATGCCGATAGTCTGCATAGGATATGTGCGTATGGCAAGTAGCTTCCCGTTTCAGCGGCAAAACGCGCAGCAATTTGATGTTCGGTCGCTGAGTTGCGTTCCGCTATATGGAACGTTGTTTGCGCAGTAGCATGATTTTCTCGCTGGCGATGGCTGGGTGATCGAGCGGGAATCGGTGTAATCGCCCCGAACACGATGTCATCCCGGCACAGGCCCTTATGCGCGTGGTCGTGCCCACCCACCGGTGTCATCCCAGCGAAAGCTGGGACCCATCCATCCACTTGCGCGGGCTGTGAGTTGGGTCCCAGCTTTGGCTGGGATGACATCGAGTTTGGGGTGCTTGCAGAGCGTTGGTTCGCGTACCGGCGCTACCCATTGCGTCCCAAGTAGCGTGCATCAGAGCAGCAGGGTGGTTCGGTGGCGGTCTACCGGAAACTGATCTAGCTTCTGCGCCGCCTCGAGGAGAAATTTGACGTGAAGATCGGAATTGTCGGGCTTGGCGCCCGGGTAGGGTACCTGGCGCGGATCGCGGTGCAGCAGGTGCCGGGCGCGAGGTTGGTTGGCTATGTCGATCCGACGCCCTATGGGATGCCGGAACTGACCGGGGCAGGGATCGATGCGGGGCCCGCCTATGAAACGCCGGAGGCGCTGCTCAAGGCCGAAAAGCTCAACCTCTTGATGGTCGGCTCGCCCAACCACATGCATCTCGATCACATTCGGATCGGGCTCGAGGCGGGCCTGAAGGTGTTCACCGAAAAGCCGGTGGTGACCACCGAGGCGGATACCTATGCGCTGCTCGAGCTGTTGAAGCAGAGCGGCGGCGCCGACAGCGTGATGATCGGCCTGGTGCTGCGCTATGCGCCGCTCTATCGCGACCTCGTCGCGAGCTATCGTTCGGGCGCGCTCGGCAAGATCACCTCGATCGAGGCCAGCGAGCACATCGCGCCCTACCATGGGGCGTTCTTCATGCGCGACTGGCGGCGGCGCAGCGGCTATTCGGGCGGCTTCATCCTCGAAAAGTGCTGCCACGATATCGACCTCTACCAGGGGCTGGTCGGCAATCGGCCGGTGCGGGTGGCGAGCTTCGGCGGGCGCAAGACCTTCGTGCCCGAGAACATGCCGACCAAGGCCGGGATCAACGATCTCGACGTGTATTTCCGCAAACCCGGTGGCTGGGAGAGCAATAGCCGGGTGTGGGACGGCGATGGCGACATCATCGACTACCAGACGGCGCTGGTGGAATATTCCGGCGGCGAGAACCTCTGCTTTCACACCAACCTGAATGTGCCCGACGAGTACCGGCATTTCACCGTCATCGGCACGCATGGCATGGCCGAGGGCGATTTCGTGCGCAACTTCTACCGCATGCACGATGCGCGGACCGGCGAACGGATGGTCGACAAGCGCTATGAGACCAAGGGCACCTCGGTACATTACGGCGCCGACGAGCAGATGGTGGCCGATATCTTCGCCCACCTGACCGATGGCGCGTCGCTTCCGGTGTCGATCGTCGACGGGCTGGTGGCGGGGATGACAGCGATCAAGATCGATGAGGCGCGGGCCAGCCGGCAGGTGATCGAGCTCACCGAGACCTGGCGGCAGTTCGACAGCTACGGGCTCAGCTGACGGATTCTCCGTTGGAAGGGCTTTGCGGCCTCAAACGGCGCCGATATGTTCGCGCGGAATTCTCGGAGGACAATCCCATGCATAAATCCATCGCAGCCCTCGGGCTCGCGTCCATCCTGGCGCTCGGCGTCTCCTCGGGGGCACTCGCCGCCGGCGAGAAGGTCTCGGTGATCACCCCGTTCCTCGCGGCGATCGCCACGGGCGAGATGATCGAGGCGTTCAAGGCCAAGGCGACCGAGTATCAGTGGACCGTCGACGTGGTGGACACCGCCGGCGACATGGCGGCCTTCGCCAGCCGCGTCGAGGATGCGACCACCAGCGGCGCCAACGCCATTGTCCTGGTGTCGGTCGACCCGGCGCAGATCCAGGACCAGGTCGACAAGGCCAAGGCGGCGGGCGTGCCTGTCATCACCATCGACGGCGCCAAGAACGCCTCGAGCGTGCTCAACGTCACCTCCGACAACTACGTGCTCGGCGAGACGATGACCAAGTTCCTGTTCGATCAAATCGGCAACAAGGGCAACATCGTGCGCTTCTTCTACTCGGCACACCCGGGCGTGCATCAGCGCGAGCTGGCGCTCGATGCGGCGCTGAAGGCCAACCCTGCGATCAAGCAGGTGGCCGATCACTACGTGGCAGTACCGGGCCAGGTCGATGACAGCCGCGCCGCCATGGATGCGATGCTGCTCGCCAACCCGGGCGACGGCGCCATCAACGCGGTGTGGGCGGCCTGGGACGAGCCGGGGATCGGAGCCAACCTCGCCATCGAGGCGGCGGGCCGCAAGGGCATCGTCATTGCCGGCATCGACGGCAACCCGCAGGCGATCGACCTGATCAAGGCCTGCGGCGCCTATATCGGCACCGTGCGCCAGGGCTTTGGCGAGATGGCCAGCATCGCGGCCGGCGAGCTCAACACCATCCTCGCCGGCGGCAGCGCCAAGGCCGACGAACTCTACGCGCCGGTGGAACTGATCACCCGCGAGAGCCTCGGCGTCACCTGTCCCTGACGTTGCTGGACCTTTCCGGGATCAGCCGGCGCTTCGGCGCAACCCACGCGCTCGAGGACGTGAGCCTCGCCCTTTCCGAGGGCGAGGTGCTCGGGCTTGTCGGGCCGAACGGCGCCGGCAAATCCACGCTGATCAAGATCATCGCCGGCGCGGATCGACCCGATGCGGGCGAGATCCGCATCGACGGCAGCCTCACGCAGTTTCACTCGGCGCATGATGCCTACGCGGCGGGCATCCGGGTCATCCACCAGGATGCGCCGCTGGTGCCGGGCTTCGATACGGTCGAAAACTGCTATCTCGGCCGCGCCTATCCACGGCGGTTCGGACGGATCGACCGCAAAGCGATGCGCGCGGCGATTGCCGAAGTGGCGGCCGACATCGCGCCGGAGCTCGATCTCGACCTGCCGGTGATGTTCCTGCCGCCGGCCGAGCGGCAGTTCGTGCGGCTGTTGCGGGCGGTGGCCGACAAGGGCCGCCTGCTGATCCTCGACGAGCCGACCGCGGCGCTGCCGGCAGAGGATGCCGAGCGGTTCTATGACGTGCTGCGCCGCACGCGACAGCGCGGCACCTCGATCATCCTGGTCAGCCACCGGCTCGACGAGATCGCCGATTTCTGCGGACGCGCCGTGGTGATCCGCGACGGGCGGATCGTGGCGCGCTTTGCCGAGGGCGAAGTGAAACCCGAGGCGATGATCGCGGCAATGGGCGGCAGCGCCTCGGAGCGCTCGAACCGGGCGACCGACACCAGCGCGCCCAAGATTATCGAGATCGATGGCGTGACGGCAGGCGACCTGACCCGGCCGGCGCGACTTGACGTGCATGCCGGTGAGGTGATCGCGCTTTATGGGCTGGCCGGGTCCGGACGCTCGAGCCTGCTCAACGCGATCTGGGGGGCGATCCCCTGGGTCGGCAAGATGCGGCTCGCCGGTGCGGATTATGCGCCGCGCTCGCCGCGGCAGGCGATTGCCCGGGGCGTGTCGTGCGTGCCGGCCGACCGACATCGCAGCGGGCTGTTCGTCAACGAGGACCTGGTGTTCAACAAGACGCTGCCGCTGCTGTCGGGCTATCGCCGCCTGCGCGGGCTGCCGGTGCCGGATGTGAAGGCCGAAGAGGCGGAGTTTGTTGTCGCTGCCGAGCGGGTGTCGCTCAGTTATCGCGACCCGAAACAGCTGGCGCGGACGTTGTCCGGCGGCAACCAGCAGAAGCTGATCTTTTCGCGCTGGGCCAACCGGCACTCCAAGGTGATGCTGCTCGATGAGCCGACCGAGGGCGTCGACGTGATGGCCAAGGCGACCATCAAGGACATCATCCGGGCCATCGCCGCCGACGGCAATGCGGTGCTGGTTTCGACCTCGGACCGCGACGAGGCGCTGGAACTGGGCGACCGTATCGCGGTGTTCCGGCAGGGCGGCATCGTTAAAGTTTTCACCCGCGCGGAGGCGAGCGCCGAAGCGCTGTCGGCGGCCGCGCAGTCTCGGGAGGCGGCGTGACCCGCACCAATCTCAATCGCTTCGGCACGCTGATCGCCTTCGTGCTGCTCTGCATCGGTTTTTCGATCGCGGCGCCTGCGGCATTCGCGTCGCCAGCCAATGTGTTCAACCTCGTCCAGCAGATGGCGACGCTGGCGATCGTCGCGACCGCGGCGACGCTGGTGATGACCATTTCGGAGTTCGACCTGTCGGTCGGCTTTTCGGCGTCACTGGCGGCGGTGATCTGCTTCGTGCTGTTCGGGCAGGGCTATGACGTGTGGCTGGCGGTGCCGGCAGCGCTGCTGGTGGGGATCATCGGCGGTGCCGCCAATGGGGTGCTGGTGGCGCGGTTCGGCATTCCGTCCTTCGTTGCGACGCTGGCGCTCGGCACCATCCTTTCGGGCTTCGCTTTCGGGCTCAGTGGTGGGCAGAGCCTGTTCCAGTCGGTGCCGGATGGCTTCAAGAGCCTGGCGCGCGGCGACGTGTTCGGCATTCCAGTGCTGGGCTTCTGGATCGTCGCGGTGCTGGGGGTCGCGGCGTTCGTCTTGACGCAGACCGAGTTCGGGCGGCGGTTGCGGGCCATCGGCGGCAATGCACAGGCAGCGCGGCTCGCCGGTCTGCCGATCGTCCGCGACGTCATCGTCACCTTCGCCATTGCCGGCGGCCTCTCGGCCCTCGCCGGGCTGCTGCTGGCGTCGCGGCTGGGCAGCGTGCAGCACACCATGGGCGAGCCGCTGCTGCTGCCGGCCTATGCGGCGGTGTTCATCGGCACCACGGCATCGCCGACCGGAGCGCCGACGGTGGCGGGAACGCTGCTCGGCGTCGCCATCACTGGGGTGATGGTCAACGGCATGACCATCGTCGGGGTCGAGCCGTTCGTGCAGAAGATCATGACCGGGGTGATCATTCTCGTGGCCGTGCTGCTGCGCCGGGTGGGGCGGGCGAAATGAGCATCCTGGTGCTCGATTGCGGCAGCTCGGCGCTGAAGGCGACGGTGTTCGCCGACGACGGCGCGGTGATCGCCACCACCGATGCCGGCTACCCCGAGCAGCGTGCGCCGCATCGGCGGGCGCCGGAGGACTGGTGGCGCGCCGCGGTCGAGGCGTTGGGCAGGCTGCCACGCGACGGCGTCACGGCGCTGTCGCTGACCGGGATGATGGAGAACCTGATCGCCGTCGATGCGGTCGGCACGCCAGTGCGCGACGCGGCGCTCTATTCCGATCCGATCGGGACGGAAGCCTTCGAGGCGGTGGTGGCGCGGCTCGCGGCGGCCGATGCCACGGCGATCCTCGGCAATGCGCCGCGGCCGCTGATGACGGCGTTCAAGCTGCTGGCGCTTGGGCCGAAAGGCGCCGAGTGGGTGCTGCCTGGCTCAAAGGATTACCTGGCGCTGCGGCTCACCGGTGTCGCAGCCACCGATCCGAGCTGCGCCAGCACCACCGGGCTGATGGATATCGGCACGCGCGACTGGTCGGCTGAGCTGGTCGAACTGCTCGACATCGATCGCGGCTTGCTGCCCCCGATCCTCGCGGCAGAAACCGTGCTCGGCGGGCTGACGGCTGAGGCCGCGACTGCGCTGGGTCTGCCGGCTGGCATCCCGGTGATCAACGGCTGTGGCGATGCCGCAGCGACGACCATCGGCAGCGGGGCGGAGCAGCCCGATGAGGTCAGCATCTACCTGGGCACCAGCGGTTGGGTGGCGGGTGTCACCGCGCTGACCGAGCGAACGCCGCGGCCATACTATCGGCTGTCGCATCCGCTGCATGGCGGGCTGATCGAGGTGGCGCCGATCTTCTCTGCCGGCGCGGCGGCGCAATGGGCCCGTGACACGCTGAGTCTGACCCTCTCCGAAGCCGAGCGGCTGGCGGATGAGGCGGATGCTGCACCCGGCGGGGCGCTGTTCCTGCCTTATCTCAACGGCGAGCGCACCCCGTTCGTCGACCTTGAACTCAGGGCCGGGTTCGCCAATGTCGCGGCTAGCGACAGCGCGGCGGCGCTCTACTATGCGGCGCTCGAAGGCGTGGCGTTCGCCATCGCCGCCAATGTGCGGGCCATGGGCGCCGTTGGGCCGGTTTACCTGGTGGGCGGTGGCGCGCAGAGCGCGGTGTGGCCGCAGATCATGGCCGACGTGCTGGGCCGCGAGGTCACGGTGCCGCAGTATCCGGTATTGGCCGCGAGCCTCGGCGCCTATCGCGCCGCAGCGAAGGCACTTGGGCTGACCGTCGGCGCCGCGGCGCGGGGCAGGGTTTTCCTGCCGAGGGCCGATCGGGCGGAGCGGATTGCGCGGCAGCAGCAGCGGTTCGAGCGGGCGACGGTGATGCTGCGGGAGCTGGCGCGGGTTTAGGCCGGACTAGATGAACGCCGGTGCGGGCCGACCCCCACCCTTAATCCCTCCCCCTAAGAATGGGGAGGGAGACGGCAGCCTCGATGTCCGTGTGAGGGTCTCCCTCCCCATTCTTAGGGGGAGGGGACAGGGGTGGGGGTCCGCGACCACCAGCCCAGCGGCCAGCTAGTCGCCCGCTTCCGCCGCCAGCATATCACTCAGGTCCCGCGAAAAATGCTTGCGGAACATGGTCAGCTGGGCGGCGCCGAGCGGGGTGGCGCGGGCGCCCAGCGTGCCGGCGACGAGGCGAGGGCGCCTGGCGCCGATGACCACCAGTTCGGCCAGCGATTGCTCGGTTGCCGCCACCAGCCGCTCGATGATCGGCTGCGGGGCGGTGCTGTCGATAATGGCGTGATCGATCTCCAGCACAGCGCCGGTATTGACGATGATCTCGGCGAGGGCGCTGCCCGACGCCTCGACCCATGGGGCGATGTGCGCTTCCCAATCCGCCCATGGCCACTCGGAGGGGTTGCCGACCGGCAGTTCGATGCCCGCCTTGGCGAGGCGCCGGCCGAGGGCCGTGGTCGAGGCGATGTCGTGGCCGAAGCTGCGATGGCCGTCATGGCCGTTGACCAGCATCGATCCGAGGTTGGCGGAGTTGCCGGTCGGGCCTTCCCACAGCGTGTGTTCGGCGGTGATGCCCGCCCCGAGATAGGTCGAAACGAACAGGTGTACCAGGTTGGCCGGGCGCGGCGGCGGCGACATCACCATTTCGGCGAAGCAGGCGCAGTTGCCGTCATTGAACCAGGTGGTGGCGAGGCCCGTCGCCGCTTCGAGCGCGGCGCGCAGATCGAGGTCACGCCACGCCTCGAGCTGATGAGCCGGCGCGTCGACATTGCCGATCAGGCTACCGAGGTTGCTGGGTGTCGCGAGGCCGACGCCGGCGACGCGTTGCTGCTGCGCGGGGCTGAGCCGGGCAACAAGGCCGGCGATCGCTTCGGCCGCCTCGGCGATGACGGTGGTTGCGTCGGGGTAGGCGAAATCGCGGCGATAGCGGCCGAGATCCTCGCTGCCGAGGTTGATCAGGATGATGTCGATGTGGTGCCAGGAGATCTCGCAGCCGATGCCATAGGCGCCGGCGTAGTCGAGGTAGAGCGGCGTCGCCGGCTGGCCGCGGCGGCCGCGCAACACATCGCCACGGGTGATGAGGCCATCATCCTCGAGCTCGGTGACGATCGCCGACGCCGTCTGCGGGGCGAGGCCGGTGCGACGCGACACTTCGGCGTTGGAAATGCCGGGGCTGAAGGTGATGGTGGTGAGCACGGCGCGGCGATTGGCGGCGCGCAGGCTGGCATGTTGCACGCCGCGTCCCGCGGGTTCAAAAAAGTCAGCCAATTCTAAGCCCTCGCCGCAACCCAAATTGACGCCGAAGCAACGCCGCTCAGCCCGAAGTACGGGCTGAGCTTCGATTCCTGCGTCCACAAGTACTAAGTGGGGTGGCGCGGCGGGGCGTCAACCCACGAGATCACTACCAATTGGTCACAGAGCCATCGCGGCGGTGCAGCATGGGTGCCTGCCAGAACTTGAAGCTTTGCTGCTTGATCAGTTCTTCATTGACCTCGATGCCGAGGCCTGGGGCATTGCTGACCGGGTAGTGCGAGCCCTCAAGCCGCGGCTGCACGGGGAAAAACTCGGTATTGTCGAAGCCGAGATGTTCCGCCGGGCTGGAGCGGGTCTCGAGCCAGGAAAAGTTCGGCACCGCTGCCGAGAAGTGAACGGTGGCCGCCGTGCAGATCGGGCCGAGCGGGTTGTGCGGCATCATGTCCACGTAGTGCGCCTCGGACCAGCCGGCGACCTTCATCGATTCGGTCAGGCCGCCGACATTGCACACGTCGATGCGGTTGAACTGATGGATGCCGCGTTCGATGTAGGGCAGGAACTGCCACTTGGACGCAAACTCCTCGCCGATGGCGAAGGGTATGTCAGTGAGGGTGCGCAGCGATTCATAGGCCTCGGGGGTCTCGTCGCGGATCGGCTCCTCGAGAAAGTCGAGCGTGCCGGACGGCATCTTCTGGCAGAAGCTCGCAGCCTCGGCCACGGACAGGCGGTGGTGGAAGTCGATGCCGAGGATGACGTCCTCACCCAGCTCCTCGCGCGCCTTGACCATCCACTTGGCGGTCTTGCCGATATGCTCACGCGGCTCGTAGATCGTTTCGCCATGACCCGACGGCGACAGCCGCATGGCGTTCCAGCCATGGGCAATCAGCATTTTGGCCTGCTCGATCATTTCGGTGCCGGGTTCGCCCGAGGTGGTGGCGAAGGTCGGGATCTTGTCGCGCTGCTTGCCGCCCAGGAGCTCGTAAACAGGTACCCCCAATGCCTTGCCCTTGATGTCGTAGAGCGCGATGTCGATGGCCGAGATCGCCGCCTGCAGCACGCGGCCGCCCTCGAAATACTGGCTGCGGTAGAGCAGCTGCCAGATGTGGCCGATCTTGAACGGGTCCATGCCGATGAGGATCTCGGCGTAGTGCTCGATGGCGCCGACTACTGCCTTTTCGCGACCCGACAGGCCGCTTTCGCCCCAGCCGAAAATGCCCTCGTCGGTCTCGATCTTGACGACGAGCTGGTTACGGATGCCCACCCAGACGGCGTAGGGCTTGATGGCGGTAATCTTCACTTCAATGGCTCCTCAGCGGCGGGGTTGTCCCGCTCGATTGTGAGAGAAGGGGCCCTGATTGGCGGAAGGGAGTCAATTGGACGAGCGAATGAACCGGCGCGGCGAGGCCGGCGTCGACGGCCGGCCCCAGGGCATGGCCGCTCCAGCTGATCAACCGTCGCGGCCACCGCCTCGCGCTTAGTTGGTCTTGGGCGAGCCACCCAATCTGGCGCGCATCCCGCCATCGACCCGCAAGACCTCGCCGGTGATAAAGGAGGCGTTTTCGGAAGCGAGGAACAGCACGGCGCTGGCGACCTCGGACGGGTGGGCCATGCGGCCGAGCGGATGCATGGCGTCGATTTCCGCATAGACGGCGGCCGGGTCGGGCGCGGCGTCGACAGCGTTGCGGAGCAGTGGGGTATCGACCGAGCCAGGGGCGATGCCGTTCACGCGCACGCCGTAGGGAGCGTAGTCGACGGCCATCGAGCGGACGAGGCCGATGAGGCCGTGCTTGGACACCGAGTAGGCGGTGACGCCGGCCTGCGAGGCCACACCCTGCACCGAGGAGATGTGGACGACGCTGCCTTTTGAGGCGCGCAACATGGCCATCGAGGCCTTCGAGATGAGGAAGGCGCCCTTGAGGTTGACGTCGAGGGTGCGGTCCCAGAGCGCCTCGTCGGTGGTCTCGACGGTGCCGTAGGTCTGGATACCGGCATTGTGGCTCAATACGTCGAGGCCGCCGAAGCTCTGTTGCGCCATGGCCGCGGCACGGCTGCAGTCGGCGAGGCTGGCGACGGAGCCGACGCAGATCTCGGTGGCTGCGGCCTTGCCCTTGAGCGCGGCCGCGACCTCATCGAGCCCGGCGGCATCGACATCCATCAGTACAAGCTTGGCGCCCTCGGCCGCGAAGGCCTCAGCGACGGCGCGTCCGATGCCCTTGGCCGCGCCGGTGACCAATACACGTTGCATGAAGTCCTCCCTGTTGTTGCCGGGCATATCAGCATCGGAACGGTGCTGGCGAAAGATGGAAACAGGGACTAATAGGCGCCGTCACCCGCCAGCCGGGCGGCCACCGCCCGCAAGCAGCGGCCTGCAACACACCGCCGGTTGTTGTTTGCCGAGGTGTAATAAAGAAGTTCCACCGGTAACCATTTTCGCGGTTCTGCCTATAACGTGATCGGCGAAGTCGTTGCGGCGCGTTGACTTTCGACGTGACAGACGCTTAGTGTTAAAAATGTGTTACAAAGAGGAGGAGGGTAAGATGCCTCATCTTAAACTTGCGTGTGGAACTCTGGCAGCGGTTTCTTTCATGGCTGCCCTGTGGAGCCCGGCTGCGCTGGCGCAGAGCGCTCCGACGGACATTCCTGGCGTCATGTCTGTTTGCGCACCGGTGGTGGGCGAACAGTATGACGGCGACAAGGACCGCTGGGGCCAGTGTATTGCCGCAGTGGACGGTTTCCTCAAGGGCATCGGTGCGCCCTCGGAGGCCGCTAATGAGACGATCGCTGAACTGGTGGCGGCTCTGGTTGAGCTCTACCAGGACGACGAAACTTGTCTGGTAGACCAGACCGAGCTTCCGATCGCAATTGAAACGGCGGCACAGCTTTCGACTGATGGGGTTCAGCAGGCCCAGATCATCGAGATCAGTGCCACGATCAGGGATTGCCAGATTATTACTACGGCGGCGATCCCCGTGCCGGAGCTGGCCAGCGCCAATTAAGGCGCCGGCTATCTGCCTAACCCGATGGCAGGGTCCAGGCCTCATCGCAGGGTGAGGCGAGGATTGGTGTTTGGGCAGTGCCGGGCAGCGGGCCACACGCTGACGGTGCTTATGAGCGGTAGTGCCATTGCGGTGGCGTGCCGTCGATTTTGAAGTTCGGCCGAGCTACTGGCTGAGCGCCGCGTTCCCGAGGGCGGGAGAGGATGTAGTCGCTTGGCGGATGCAGCCGAGTGCTTTGGGCTAGGCGACGGAGCAAAACTTGCGTGTCTTTCTTTCGTCCGAGATCGGGGATGTGGTCCCGATCGATCGCGCGTTCACCAGGCGGGTACCGCAACATGGCCTGCCGCTGGCATTGAACAACGGAATCCCGGTGATCGCGGCGAGGCCGCCACGGGCGACCGTTCAGGATATCCTCAAGCGAACCATCGACATCGTGCTTTCGGCGGGGGCGCTGATCGCGCTGTCGCCGACGCTGCTGATGCTGGCGATCGCCATCAAGCTTTCCAGTCCCGGGCCGGTGCTGTTCCGGCAATGGCGCCACGGCCGCAATGGCGTGCCGTTCCGCATCTACAAATTCCGCACCATGCGGACAGACGCCTGCGATCCGACCGGGGTGCGACAGGTGACGACCGGCGACCCCGGGGTGACGCCGCTTGGGCGCTTCATGCGCTCGCGCAGCCTCGACGAGTTGCCGCAGCTGTTCAATGTGCTCAGGGGCGACATGTCGCTGGTCGGACCGCGCCCGCATGCCATCGGCATGAAGGCAGCGGGCGTGGTCTATGAGGACCTGGTGCCTTACTATGAGCTGCGGCACGCAGTGCGGCCAGGCCTGTCGGGTTGGGCTCAGGCCAATGGCCTGCGCGGACCGACGACCGATGCGCAGTCTTCGTGCAGCCGGATCGATCACGACCTGGCCTATATCCAGAATCAGTCGCTTGGCCTCGACCTCAAGATCATCTGGATGACGATCAAGAGCGAGTTTCTCTCCGGCTCCGGCAACTGACGGACGTCGGGCGGCCCGGCGCCCCGCGCGTGGAGGCCAGCCCCCTGTCGCACCATTGCGCGGCCTTCATCGTCGTTTGGCGATGGAGTGCTCTTTTCTTTTCGCTCCGATCCGCCTAGAGCATTTCCATCGTCTCGCTGAGACGACGGAATGCTCCAGGTTATCGGCTTGGTCGCGCTTTCGAGGTGGAAAAGTCTCACGACTTTTCCTGCAGGCGCTCCAGGACGTGTCGGGCGAGTGAAGGGAAGCGTGATGCCGAAGACCGACATTGCCCGGCGGGTTTACAACCATACCTGGAAGCTCGATCCGATCGTCAGAAGCCTGCTCGATACGGATTTCTACAAGCTATTGATGCTGCAGATGATCTGGGGGCTCTACCCCAAAGTCGACGCCACCTTCTCGCTGATCAACCGCAAGACCTCAGTCCGTCTCGCCGACGATATCGACGAGGGCGAACTGCGCGCGCAACTCGACCATGCGCGGACCCTCCGCTTCGGCAAGAAGGAGATGATCTGGCTGGCGGGTAACAGCTTTTATGGCTCGAAGCAGATTTTCTCGCCCGAGTTCCTGCGCTGGCTCGAGGGGTTCCGGCTGCCGGATTACCACCTCGAAAAGCGCGACGGGCAGTTTGAGCTGACCTTCCACGGCAAGTGGATCGAGACCACGATGTGGGAGATCCCGGCGCTCGCCATCATCAATGAACTGCGCAGTCGTGCCGCGTTGAAGGCCTATGGGCCGTTCGCGCTCGACGTCGTCTATGCGCGGGCCAAGGCCAAGATGTGGGAGAAGGTGGAGCGGCTGAAATTGCTCCCTGAGCTCCGCATCTCGGATTTCGGCACCCGTCGCCGGCACTCGTTCCTGTGGCAGCGCTGGTGCGTCGAGGCGCTGAAGGAAGGGCTGGGGCTCGAAGTGTTTACCGGCACGTCGAACGTGCTGCTGGCCATGGACAACGACCTTGAGGCACTGGGCACCAACGCGCATGAGCTGCCCATGGTGCTGGCGGCAATCGCGCCGAACGAGGAAGCGCTGAAACAGGCGCCGTACCAGGTGCTGCAGGATTGGGAGAGCTACTATGGCGGCAATCTCAAGATCGTCCTGCCCGACGCCTTCGGTACCGATGCGTTCCTCAGGCATGCGCCCGACTGGGTGGCGGACTGGACCGGCTTCCGGCCGGACAGTGCGCCCGCCATCGAGGGCGGCGAGAAGATCATCAAGTGGTGGCAGGAACGCGGGCGCGACCCGCGCGACAAGCTGCTGATCTTCTCCGATGGGCTGGACGTCGACATGATCGAGGAAGCCTATCACCACTTCCATGGCCGGGTGCGCATGGCCTTCGGCTGGGGCACCAACCTCACCAACGATTTCTCGGGCTGTTCGCCGTGGCCCAACCCGCAGCTTGAGCCGATCTCGCTGGTGTGCAAGGTGAGCGAGGCGGATGGCCGTCCGGCGGTGAAGCTCTCGGACAATCCGGAGAAGGCCACCGGCGATGCGGCAGAAATCCGCCGCTACATCAGGATCTTCGGCGACAAGGGCCGGGTTTCCCACAAAGTTACCGTCTGACAGACGCTGTTTTTCGTCGCGGGAATCGAATCGGAAGAGTCTCACAGCTTTCCCTGATCCCGCTTGGTTATCTGAGGTCTTATGCATTACTCCGCCTGTATCGAGTGGCTGTTCGCCACCGAAGAACCTGATGTTGCCAACCGGGTCCGCGCGGCCAAGGCCGCGGGGCTCGACGCTGTCGAGTTCTGGCGTTTCTCCAACAAGGATTGCGACGCCATCAAGCTGGCGCTCGACGAAACCGGGCTGACGCTGGCCGGGATTCTGTGTGAGCCGATCGCGCCGCTGACCAATCCGGAATCGCACCAGTGGTTCCTCGAGGGGGTGCGCACCTCGCTGGCGGCGGCGCTGCAGCTGGGCGCCAGGGTGATCATCGCCCAGGCCGGCGACAACCAGCCCGGCATGGCGCGCGCGGCGCAGCATGCGGCGATCGTCAAGGTGCTGAAGGAAGCCGCCAGAATCCTCGAGGGCTCGGACGTGGTGCTGGCGCTGGAGCCGCTCAACGACCGCGTGGATCACCCGGGCTATTACCTCACCTCGACCGAGGAAGGGCTCGACATCGTCGACGAGGTGGGCCGGCCCGAAATCAAGCTGCTCTATGACATCTACCACGCGGCCGTGATGGGCGAGGAAATCGAGGTGCTGGCCGGCCGGCTCGATCGCGTCGTGCATGTGCATCTTGCCGATACACCGGGCCGCGGCGAGCCGGGCAGCGGTCGCATGGACTATGCCGAGCGGCTCGAATGGCTAAAGGCGCAGGGCTATGACGGGCTGATCGGGCTCGAGTACAAGCCGAGCAGGCCGACGGTCGAGACGCTGAAGTTCCGCGATGCGGTGTAAGCCGAAAATGAACGGAACGGAGATGGGGCGCTCAGCGTGAGTTAAGCTTGGGTGTGACAGCGTCGTGGCCATCCAGGAGGAGGTCCAGATGCGCTCTCCCACTCGACTCCAGCTTATCCGCAGCCTCGCTTTTTGCGTCGGCATACTTGTCGCCGGCGCAGCGCTAGCCGCTCCCAAGGACAACGCGGCAAAGTCCGATTGCCTGCAGAAGGCGCTGGTGCAGTTCAATATCGATGATGCGGGTTGTGCGATCTACCCGCTCACCTCGGTGATCTATGGCGAGTGCAAGGTTCGCGTCGCGCGGGCCTACCAGATTGCCATGGCCAACTGCGTGCTCGACACGCCGTCATCAAGTAGCCGGCCGCAACTGCGCAACCCGGGCAGGCTGACCATCAAGCAGTAGCCGGTCAGTCCCCGGCTTCGCCCCTCAGCCAATAGCCGGCGGCCCGGATGTAGTCGTTGTTGAAACCGCGGGCGACGAGGTGGTGGCGCAGCGCCTTGGCCATCTGTGCCTCACCGGCGACGAAGGCAAAACCTTCGCCGGGTGGGAAGCCGATCTCGGCGACTGTGGGCAGGATCAGGTTGTCGGCGCCGGCCTCGCGGCCATTGCGGTGGATCCAGTGGATCGCCACCGGAGAGCTGGTTTCGAAGCGCTGCTCGTCGGCGGCCTCGGGCACTTCGATGATGGCGATAGCAGGCTTATTGGCGGGCAGTTCCTCGATGCGGCGGCCGATGGCGGGCAGCGCGGTCTCGTCGCCGGCAATGAAGTACCAGTCGAACGCCTCGGGGACACGGATGGTGCCGCGCGGACCACCGATCATCAACTGGTCGCCGGGCTTGGCGGCCGCCGCCCAGCTTGAGGCCGGGCCATCGCCATGCAGCACGAAGTCGAGGTCGAGGGTCAGCGCTGCGGCGTCGAAGTAGCGCGGCGTGTATTCGCGCACGAACGGCTTTGCCACCTCGTCGGGCCAGACGAGGCCATCGGGATGGCGCTCAGGGCGGGGGAGCGGCTTGCCGTCGGAGGGCAGGAAGACCTTGACGTGGTCGGCGTGACCCGGGGACTGAAAGCCCTCGAGTTCAGGGCCGGTGAGCCGGATCCGGCGCATATGCGGGGTGATGTCGACGACCGAGGCGACGTCGAGGATGCGGATGCGGGTTTCGAGCCGGATGCGCTCGAGCGATCTATTTATGACTTCCATAGTCAAGATTTAGCCGAGGCCGATCCGATCGGTCAAGTGAACACCCCGTAAGCTGTGATTGTTCGATCGAAACAAACAATCCCTTGCGCCGATGGTGCGCTATTCGAGTGAATGCCGGTGCCCTATCTCTAGTGCCGAAGCGACCGGCAAAGGCCGGCACACTAGACAGCGATCGGCAGGGGCCGACACAGGAGCGCGATCGGCAAGAGCCGACGCAAGGAGTTAGCGATGATCACTCAGATCAAGGGCCTGCACCACGTTACCTCGATGGCGCGCGATGCGGCCGAGAACAACCATTTCTTTTCGAAGACGCTCGGCCTGCGCCGGGTCAAGCAGACGGTCAATTTTGACGCGCCCGATGTCTATCACCTCTATTACGGTGATGAGGTCGGCACGCCGGGCACGGTGATGACGCACTTTCCGTTCCCGCACATCGCCCGTGGCCGGCCTGGTGTCGGCGAGGTCGGCACCACGGTGTTCTCGGTGCCTGAGGGTTCGCTCGGCTACTGGCAGGAGCGGCTGGCGGCGGATCGCGTCGGGGATCTCGAACTCTCCGAAAGCTTCGGCGAGAAGCGCCTGAGCTTCCGGGCGCCGGAGGGCGATGCGCTGGCCCTGGTCGAGAATGCTGCCGATGCGCGGCTGCCGTGGACCGGCAACGGCGTCGATGCCGAGCATGCGATCCGTGGCTTCCATTCGGCCTCGCTGCGGCTGCGCGATGGCGGCGCCACCGAAGAGCTGCTGAAGTTCATGGGCTACCAGAACGCCGAAAGCTCGGGGAACATCCACCGGCTGATCCGGCCGGATGGCAACCCGGCCAACAGCATCGACATCGAGGTGCTGCCCGACGCCAACCGGGCCGATCTCGGCGCCGGTTCGGTGCACCACATCGCCTTCGCGGTGGAGAACCGGGCGGCGCAGCTCGAAGTGCGCAAGGCCTTGCTGGACACCGGCTACCAGGTGACGCCGGTGATCGACCGCGACTATTTCTGGGCGATCTATTTCCGGACCCCGGGCGGTGTGCTGTTCGAGATCGCGACGAACGAACCCGGCTTCGACCGGGACGAGGACACCGCGCATCTGGGTGAAGCGCTGAAGCTGCCCAAGCAGCACGAGCACCTGAGAAGCACGCTGGAGCAGACGCTGCAGCCGCTCGAAGAGAAGGAGCCAGCATGATGGCCGAGACGATCGACAGCTACGTCAACGTGGATATCCCCGGCGCATCCTCGGATGCGCCGGCCTTCTACCTGTTGCACGGTACCGGCGGCGACGAACACCAGTTCACTGACCTCGCGGCCGAACTGAAGCCCGGGGCGCGACGCATCGGGGTACGCGGTGACATCTCCGAAGGCGGCGCCCTGCGCTACTTCAAGCGCGTCGGTGAGGGACGCTACGACATGGCGGACCTGGCGCGGGCGACCAGGAAGCTCGCGGGCTTTGTCGGCGCCAGCAAGGGGAACGCCAAAGAGGTGCTCGGGCTCGGCTACTCGAACGGGGCGAACATCCTCGCCTCGGTCTTGTTCGAGGCGCCGGAGCAGTTCGACGTGGCGGTGCTGATGCACCCGCTGATCCCGTTCACCCCCAAGCCGCAGCCGGGGCTCAGGGGTAAGCGGATCATCATCACCGCCGGCCGTCGCGACCCGATCGCGCCGGTGCATTCGGCCGAGCTGCTCTCGGCCTACTTCAAGGAGCAGGGTGCCGAGGTATCGCTGTTCTGGCACGAAGGCGGCCACGAAATCCGCCGCGAGGAGCTGCTCGCGGTGCGGGATTTTCTCGGCTGAGGAACGCCGTGGTTCGTCGTGTATGTGCACCAAGCTACGCTCGTGCCCCACCCACCGGACGTCATCCCAGCGAAAGCTGGGACCCATCCATCCACTTGCGCGGTGGCGAGACGGACGAGGGCGAAGCCCTCGCCGTGGGGTCCCAGCTTTCACTGGGATGACACCGAGGTGGGGGCACCATGGAGTGGCAAGGTCAGCGATGGGCGCTGGCGTCAGATCAACCCGTGCTCCTGCATCGCCTGATGCTCGTCGGGGGTGATGTAAGCGAAGATCTTGGGCGTATCGCCGGCGACGTTGAGGAAGTAGCGGTTGGCGAAGCCGACTGTGCCGGTCTTGCCGTCCCGCCTGCGCTTGTAGTCGAACTCCCAGTCGACCGTCGCCATGACGTTGGCGTCATCGAGTTCAGTGACCTTGACGCCGGTGATCCGCATGGCAGTGCCACCGACGTTGCGGTATTTGGCAAAGCCCTGGCCGATCATGTTCCTGAACTCGGTATTGTTGGCGCCGCCCATCACGCCCTGCGGGCTCGATTCGACCAGGTAGGGCGCGAAGCTTGCCACGGTGCCGTCGACATCCTCGACGGGCGGATCCTGCAGCGCAGCGTTGCTGCGTTTGGCATAAGCCTCGAAGAAGCTCTTGATATCGGTGCCTTGTTTCAGCATTGGCCTTCTCCTTGTACCTGACCAATGCTCCCGGGGCAGATCGGTTGCCTCGCGCCGGCTCGCCGGCCGGCACCACTCACCCGGTGGCGCGTAGAACCACATCATCCGACGAAGTCGACGGGCACGCCGGGTTTCACCATCTTCGCCAACTCATTGGCATCCCAGTTGGTCAACCTTACGCAGCCATGCGAGCCAGTCTTGTCGATGAGAGATGGTTCCGGGGTGCCGTGGATGCCGAAGGTCGGCTCGCTCAGGTCGATCCACATCGAGCCGACCGGCCCGTTCGGACCGGGCGGGATGGTGAGCACTTCGGTGTTCTTGCCCTGCTGGAAATTAACCTTGGGATTGTAGGTGTACTCGGGCATCGGGGCGACGCCTTCGACGATGTGGGTGCCCGACGGAGAGGGGTTCTCCTCGGAGCCGATGGTGGCAGGGTAGGCGGCAAGCAGGCGATTGTCGGCGCCATAGGCGCGGACCTGGCGCAGCGACTTGTCAGCCTCGATGCGCACGACCTCGCCTTTGAGATCGGGGCCGTAGCCGGCGACATAGATCGGCTCGCCGACCGTGTAGCCGGCGCCGGGATTGAGCGCCTTCAAGAGGTCGATATCCATATGGAAACGCTCGGCCAGCGACTCCTCGATCGAGGTGTAGCCGAGGAATTTGCGCTTCGCCTGCTCGGCATAGTCCTTGGGGATCGGCTCGCCGATGGCGTTGAGGTCATCGGCGATGATGGCGTAGTCGCCGATCACCGGCCCGCCGGTTTCGAGCGCCGCCAGCACCTCGGGGTCGAGCGCCCCATCGGGCGGCAGCCCGCGCATCAGCTCGAAGGCCAGCACAGCCTTGCGGACATTGTCGCCATCGAAACCATCGATGACGCCCGGCGAGGCGCCGGCACGATCGAGCAGCACCTGCAGGCGGATCACGGCCGGGTCGGGGTGACGCTCGGCCGCAACTGCGGGATCGGCCGGCGCGACGGGCGCGTAGATCGCGGCGATGGTCGAGATGTCGGCGGCGTTCACCGCCTCGGCAGTCAGTGGAGGGATCGGCAGGGTTACCGCCTCCTGCGCGTGGGCAGCGGCAGCGGCAAGGGCAAAAGCGAGGATGGCGAGCGCGCGGCGCATGGTTTCCAATTCCTTTAGGGAACAGGAAAGCGCGCCAGCGGGCTACAAGTTGCCTCGGCGCCCCCTTGGAGGCGCGGGATGGTTAGCATTTGGCTAAAAAGCGACCGGCCGGACAAGGGCGAAGCCCGCGCCGGGAGGCTGTCGCCGAGGTCAGGCCTGCAGGTCGGCCCACTCGGGGTGGCGGCGGAACTGCGCCACGACGTAGGAGCAGACCGGTACGATCTTGCTGCCGGTGGCGCGGGCGTCGGCGATGGCGGTTTCCACCAGCTTCAGCGCCAGGCCGAGGTTGCGATGCTGCGGCGGCACGCCGGTATGGTCTGCAATGATGGTGTTGGCGTCGCGGCGCTGGTAGGTCATTTCGGCTTCGGAGCCGTCGGGGAGATAGACCACGTAGCGGCCACGGCCGTTGGCTTCTTCGTGCTCGACGGGGAGTTCGTCAGACATAGCAGGCCTTTCAGTTCGGCGGCGGGTGAGCGCCGGTAATGCGTGTCATATGGGGTGGCAGCGGACAGGCGGAAGGGCGGTGGGGGCAGGTCAGATCTGCGTCATCGGCTCACCCAGTTCGGGGAACAGACGCCGCTCATTGAGGAACGGGTGGACCGCCAGGGCTGCGGCCATGTCCTTGAGCGCCAGCGCTCGCTTGCCCAGCTGCAGGTACATCAGGGCGCGCCCGGAGAGGGCGCCAAAGTGACGCGGCTCGAGGGCCAGCACTTTCTCGCAATCGGCGATCGAGGCGTCGAAATCGCCCAGCGTGTAATAGATGGTGGCCCGTTGGTTCCAGCCTTCGGCATAATCGGGATAGTCGGCGATCAGCTTGTCGAGCAGGCGCAGTGCGCCGGCCGCGTCGCCCATGCCGCGCGCCGTCAGCACCTCGCGCATGCGGCCAGCGAGGATCGGGTCGGACGGGGTGGTCCAATAGGTCCAGATCTGCGCATCGATCGCCTGTGCGGTTTCGGCATTCGGCGCCACACGCAACTGGGCGAACAGCTTGTCGATAGCGGCGCGGTCGGCGGCGTCGTCGGCGAAAGCCGGCCCTGCCGCGAGCAGCAGCAGGAGCCCCATGAAGAGGCGCGTCAGGATCGAAGCGAGCCGACGTGGGATGTGCAGCATCGGGCGATATTCGACCTCATGCCGGCGCGGCGCAAGTAGGAGTTAGTGCTCCGCCTCGCCCTTGCTCCCCTCCCCCTTGAGGGGAGGGGCTGGGGGTGGGGGTGGTGAGGCGGGCTCGGTGCTGACTGCACCACCCCCTCCCTCAATCCCTCCCCTCAAGGGGGAGGGAGGCGACGGTTTCGTGGCCGGTGGTCGCCGTCTCCTTCCGCCAGCGGGCCTCGATGCTGCGGCCGAAGGCGCCGAGATAGGGCGCGGCGGCGAGCAGGATCGACTGCCAGTAATGCAGCAGGAGGAACAGCACGACCAGCACCAGCGCGCCGACGATGATCACCAGCTCGAGGCTCAGCCCCATCGATTTCAGCCAGGCCGAGAGCAGCATGCCGGGAAGGATATGCGCCGCGGCCCAGACGAAGGCCGAGGTGACGTTGATGATCGAGAAGTGCCGGTAGTTCATGCCGAACATGCCGGCAATGCCGGGGACGACCGCTTTCACCCCCGGGATGAACCGCCCGATGAACACCGACTTGCCGCCGTGCCTGGCAAAGAACGCTTCGCCGCGAGCGATCAGCGGCAGGTGGTTGCGGAACGGCCAGAGCGTCTTGATCCGGTCCTTGAGCCAGAAGCCGAGCGCATAGGAGATCGCATCGCCGACCACGGCGCCGAGCACCGCGGCAAGGTAGATCTCCCAGAACGGCAGCTTACCCTCAGCGATCAGCCCGCCGGCCAGCAGCAGCACCGGGGTCGAGGGGATGAACAGGCCGAGGATGAACACCGCCTCGGTGGCGGCGATCAGAAAGATGAACCACAGGCTGAGCCAGAAATTGCCCGAGATGGTTTCGAGCACCATCTCCAGCCAGCCTGTGAGCGCAGTGAAAATCTCAAGCATCGGCCCTCAATAGCGGGCCGACGTGAGATGCGTATGACAGGGTTTTGAGAGGCTTTCCTAGTGCCCGGCCTCGGGCTTCTGCCAGCGGGCCTGCAGCGAGCGGCCGAACTCGCCCATGAAGGGGGCGAAGACGAGGAGGATGCGCTTCCAGAAGTGGACGACGAGGAAGGCCACGGTCAAGACGATGGCGCCGACGATGATCACCATCTCAAGGCTCAGCCCGATGGACTTGAGCCAGCCGGTGAGCAGCACGCCGGGCAGGATATGCACGGCCGCCCAGACGAAGGCGGAGATGACGTTGATCACCGAGAAGTGCCGGTAGGGCATGCTCATCATGCCGGCGACGCCGGGGATGACGGCTTTGACGCCGGTGATGAAGCGGCCGATGAAAATCGCCTTGCCGCCATGGCGAGCGAAGAACACTTCGCCCTGCTCGATCAGCTTCAGGTGGTTCTTGAACGGCCAGACCGTTCGGATCTTGTCCTTGAGCAGGTAACCGACGGTGTAGGAAATGGCGTCGCCGATAATGGCGCCGAGCACCGCGGCAAAGAAGATCGGCCAGAAGGGCAGGCTGCCCTGCGCGATCAGGCCGCCGGTCAGCAGCAGGATGGGGAGCGACGGCACCAGCAGGCCGAGGATGAACACGGCCTCACCGATGCAGACGAGGAAGATGAACAGCAGCGAAAGCCAGAAATTGTCGGAGATGCCCTGCAGGAACAGCTCGAGCCAGGTCGAGATGGAGTGAAGAAATTCGAACATAGGCTCCTGGAAGCTCCCCTGGAATAAGGCGCGGAGCCCCAAGCCCCACGCAGCAGCGTGTCATGAATGGAAGGGCGCCACCAGCCGCCATGGGCACCCGCTTTGCGACTATTTGAAGAGGGGCGCATGAACTCCGCGTGAACGTGGTAGAGCATGTAAATTGTCGCGCTTTCGAAGCGGAAAAGTCTGCAACTTTTCCTGAAAGCGTTTTATGCCGTCTCTGCTGAGCTCGGGGCCGTGGGGGCGAGCGGGCAGCAAAGACAGCAGGAATGAACGATGTCGCTGCCCATCCATCACATGATTTCCAGTGGACCGCAGCCGGTGGCGCCGTTCAGCCATGCGGTCGAGGCCGACGGCTTTGTGTTCATCACCGGGCAGATGCCGACTGACCCGGCGGCGCCCGACGCGCCGCTGCCGGAGGGAATCGAGGCGCAGACGCGCCGGGTGATCGACAACCTGAAGCTGATCCTCGGCGGCATCGGGCTGGGGCTCGAGCACGTGACGATGGCGCGCATCTATCTCACTGAGTTCCAGCGCGACTATGCGGCGCTCAACGCGATGTGGCCGAGCTTCTTCGAGGCCGGAAAGCTGCCGGCCCGCACCACGGTCGGCGTCACCGCACTGGCGGTGGGGGCGCTGGTCGAGATCGACCTGATCGCGCGGCGACCCTAGAAACCGGCCAGCACCGCGCCGGCCGCGGCGCTCAGCAGCACCACCAGCCATGGTGGAGTTCTGATCAGCAGCAGGACCAGCGCGCCGATGCCCCAGCCGAGATCGAGCAGGCCGAACACGGCGCTGGTGAACACCGGATCATAGAGCGTTGCCAGCAGCAGGCCGACCACGGCGGCATTGGCGAGATCGAGGCCGGCGCGCAGGCGTGGATTAACGCGCAGCGACTGCCAATAGGGCAGGGCGCCGAACACCAGGAGGAACGAGGGCAGATAGATGGCGCTGAGCCCGAGCAGCGCGCCGGCGATGCCATTGGGCGGCGCGTCGAGCAGCGCGCCGACATAGGCAGCGAAGGCGAAGAGCGGGCCGGGAACCGCCTGCGCCGCGCCGTAGCCGGCGAGGAACAGGTTGCGGTCGATCAGGCCGGGGGTCACCAGCTCGGCCTCGAGCAGCGGCAGCACGACATGCCCGCCGCCGAACACCAGCGAGCCGGTGCGGTAGAATTTCTCGGCGACCACCAAAGTGGCGTTGCCGGTGGCGGCGAGGATCGGCAGGGCGAGCAGCAGGCCGAAAAACAGGGCGAGGAAGATGCTGCTGGTGCGATCAAAGGCGAGGCGCGGGGCAGCGGCTGATGGCGCCAAGAGGTATCCGGCGAGAGCTGCCGCGGCAATCAGCGCCAGCTGGGTCAGGCCGGATGGGAGCAGCAGCGCGATCGCCGCGGCAGCAAGAGCAATGAGGCGGCGCTTGAGGTCCGGGGTCAGCGACTTCGACATGGCCCACACGGCTTGTGCGACCACCGCGAGTGCCGCGAGCTTCAGCCCATGCAGGACGCCGTCGGCCAGCGGGCCGGCGAGGCGGGTGGCGCCATAGGCGAAAGCCAGCAGCAGGACGACCGAGGGCAGGGTAAAGGCCACCCACGCCGCGATAGCGCCCCAGTAACCGGCGCGCAGCTTGCCGATGGCGATGCCGACCTGGCTCGAGGCGGGGCCGGGGAGAAACTGGCAGAGCGCCACCAGATCGGCATAGGCGGCATCATCGAGCCAAGCGCGGCGCTGTACCAGCTCGGTGCGGAAGTAGCCGAGGTGAGCCACGGGGCCACCAAAGCTGGTGAGCCCGAGCAGCAGGAAGACGCGGAAGACCTCGGCGACGCTGTTCCTGCTTTGCTGCATCGCCGACACACACTCCGTCGTCATCCCGGCGAAAGCCGGGACCCAGCGCTCGGTGGCTCCGCGCGCTGCGGCTTCTCCGAACTTGCCGTGAAAGACCGGAGATATCCGGCGCGTTGCGCCGCCCGAGCAGTGGGTCCCGACTTTCGTCGGGATGACGGCCGGTGGCTAGCGGACGGCTGTGCCAGAGCCCCTCGTCACAATCAACTCGTTACCTTCGCCGTCCGACCGTAGACCAGCAGCATGATGATGATCACCAGGCCATAGATGATCTGCCGGCCGGCCTCGGGCATCTGCATGATCGACAGCACCGAGTTGAGCAGCACGATGAGGATCACCCCGACCACCGTGCCGATGAAGCGGCCGCGGCCGCCGAGGATGTGGGTGCCGCCGATCACCACCGCGGCGATGGCCGGCAGCAGGTAGGCGTTGCCCATGCCCTGGTAGGCCTTGGCCGAATAGCCGGCGAGCAGCACGCCGGCGAGCGCGGCGCAGAGACCGGAGATGACGAAGGCGCCGACGATGACCCAACGGGTGCGGATGCCGCTGAGATAGGACGCCGCCTCGCGGTTGCCGGTGGCGTAAATCGCCTTGCCGAAGGCGGTGCGGCTGAGGATTGCGGCGATGACGATGGAGACGGCGGCCCAGACGAAGATGGCGACGGGAATGCCGAGGATCTTGTCGGCGGCGAGGTAGCGCATCAGCGGCGTGGCCGAATCCTGCGGAGCAAAGCCGCCGGTGTGGGCGATCATGAGGCCGCGCATCACCGAGTCGACGCCGAGAGTGAAGATCATCGAGGGGATGCGGAGGTAAGCGACGCCGAAGCCGTTGAACAGCCCGACCAGCAGGCCGATGGCGAGGCCGGTGGGGATGGCGGCGGGGCCGCCGACGGTGGTCGCCATCATGGCGGCGGCGGTCATCGTCCAGGGGACGCTGAGGTCGATGTGACCGAGCAGGATCACCATCATCATCCCGGCCGCGACGATGCCGAGAAAGGCGCCGGTCTGCAGCTGGGTGAGCAGGTAATTGGGGCTCAGGAGCGGCATCGTGCCGAGCGTGGCGACGGTATAGATCGAGCCGAGCGCCAGGATCACCAGCACGAAGCCGGCGGAGATGACGATCGGAAGATCGTCGGATTTCAGGCGGGGCAGGGTGAGATCGTTGGCCATGGGTCCGGTCCTACCTGAAGAGTTCGAGACGGTTCTTCACCCGCAACGTGCGGATGGCGCCGAGGCTGACGGCGGCAAGCAGCACCACGCCTTCGACCAGCGGCTGCAGCAGCGGATCGATCGACAGGATGCGGAAGTAGAACGAGATGGCGCGCAGGATCAGTGCGCCGATCAGGGCGCCGATCACCGTGCCGACGCCGCCGAGCAGCGAGATGCCGCCCAGCACCACGGCGGCGATGGAGTTGAGCGTGTAAGCGCCGGCCTGCGGGATATCGGCGTTGCCGGAGCCGGTCTGGATGGCGAGATAGAGCCCGGCGCAGCCGGCGAAAAAGCCCGCCAGCGTGAAGGCCCAGAGCTTGGCGCGATTGATCGGCAGGCCCGACATATAGGCGGCGCCTTCGGATGAGCCGATGGCATAGAGGGTACGGCCGGTGACGGTGCGGCGGAACGGCATCCACACCGCGGCGGTGATGGTGACGAGGATGAGCAGCGGCACCGGCACCCAGGCGATGGGCTGCAGCCAGGCCGCCTCACCGTCCTCGAACAGGTGATAGGTCTCGGCCAGGTCCTTGATCGAGTTAGTGACGGCCCAGTTGAGATCGAGATCGACCTCGCCGCCCGGCTGTGGGCGGATCAACAGGGCAAGGCCGATGGCGACGGCGCCGGTGGCGAGCGTCGCGATGATCGGTTGCAGGCGGCCATAGACGATGACGAGGCCGTTGACGAGGCCGAAGCCGGCGCCGGCGGCCACCGAGACGACGCAGCCGAGGATGATCTGCCAGGGTTCGCCCCGCACCAGTTCGCTGGCGATACAGCTGGTGAGGGTCATCACCGCGCCGACCGACAGGTCGAGGCCGCCGACGATCACCGTCATCGCCTGCGCCATGGCGACGAAGGCGAGCGCCACCGATTCATTGGTGTTGGCGATGAAGACGTTGGTGGAAAAACCGCGCGGGTGGATGAAATTGTAGACCAGGTAGAGCGCGGCGAGCAGCAGGATGGCGCCGTAGAAGCCGCGGTTCTGGCGGATCGACATGGCGAGCGCCGAGGCGCGCGGTGGGGTGCTGGCGGTGATGGCGCTCATGCGGGCACCGCCTCTCGGGCCGGCACATCGGTCGGCCTGGTGATGTTGAGCGCGGCGGCAACGAGGGCTTCCTCGGTGATGGCGTCGCCACTGAACTCGGTGACGATGCGGCCGTCATACATCACGGCGACGCGGTCGCAGCAGCCGATCAGCTCGGCGTAATCGGTGGAATAGAACAGGATCGCGGTGTCCTTGTCGGCGAGCTCGCGCATCAGCCGGTAGAGCTCCTGCTTGGTGCCGACGTCGATGCCGCGGGTGGGATCGTTGAGCAGCATCACTTCGGGCTGGGTCAGCAGCCATTTGGCGATCACCACCTTCTGCTGGTTGCCACCGGAGAGGCTGGCGACCGGATCTTCCGGCTTGTTGAGCTTGATCTGCAGCTGGGCGATGGCATCGGCGACGGCCTGACGCGACTTCGTGGGGTCGATGAACGGTCCCTGGCGGACCTTGTCGAAGCTGGCGACGAGGAGATTGTCGGCGATCGACATGGGCAGCATCAGGCCCTCGGTTTTCCGATCCTCCGGTACCAGCGCGATGCGGCTGCGGCCGCCCTTGGCGTCGGCGGGCGAGGCCGGGATGCCGCCCTCGCCACCGACCGTGACCTTGCCCTCGACGCCGCGCAGCACACCGAACAGGGCGAGCAGCAGTTCCTTCTGGCCCTGGCCATCGAGGCCGCCCAGCCCGACGATCTCGCCCTTGCCGACCGAGAGCGAGACGCCGTTGAGGCGGTTTTCCCATTTGAGGTCGGTGACGGCGAGATGCGGCTTGCGGCTCAGCGCCGGCGGCTTCACTGGAAACTGGTGGACGATGTCGCGGCCGATCATCAGCTTGACGATCTCGTCCTGAGTGCGGGCGCCCTTCAAGAAGGTTTCGATGTGGCGGCCGTTGCGGAACACCGAGAGGGTGTCGCAAAGCGCCTCGACCTCGTGCATGCGGTGCGAGATGAACAGCATGCCGGTGCCCTCGGCCTTCAGCTCGGCGAGCACGTTGTAGACGGTTTCGACGTCGCGGCTGGTCAGCGCCGAGGTCGCTTCGTCGAGGATCAGCAGTTTCGGATTCTTGCCGAGCGCCTTGGCGATCTCGACCATTTGCCGGCGCGACAGCGAGAGATCGCGGATCAGGGCGCGCGGATCGACGTCCTCGCAATGGATGCGGGCCAGCAGCGCCTCGGCGCGCTCGCGCTGGGCGCGGCGGTCGATCAGGCCGAAGCGGCGCGGTGGATCGGATATCGAGATGTTGTCGGCCACCGACAGGTCGGGCAGCAGCGACAGCTCCTGGAACACGCAGACAATGCCGGCCTTGGCTGCCTCGGAGGGGCGCGAGAAGCGGTGCTGTATACCTTCGACGCTGAGCGTACCGCTATCGGGCTGCACCACCCCGGCCATGATCTTGATCAGGGTGGATTTGCCGGCGCCGTTTTCGCCCAGGATGGCGTGGATGGAGCCCTCGTGGCACGAAAAGTCCACCCCCTCGAGCGCCCGTGCCCCCGAGAAATACTTGGAAACGCCGCTCAGTTCGGCAAATGGCCGTGCGGCCCGCCCGTCCAGCATCGTCAATCCTCAGCCGTCGAATGAAAGGGGAGAAGCGATGCCGGGCGATGGGACCCGGCACCGCCTGGAAACCCGGCGTCGCTCTTGCGAAGCGACCGGGTTTCCGTTCACCGCTGGTCGCGCGGTCGAAGGCCTCGTGGACCTGCCGACCGCGCTCCAGGACGTGCGGAGGTCTACTGCACGTTCTCCTCGGTCTGGGCCATGATCGCCGGGCCCGAGATGTTCACGCCGCAGGGCGGGAATTCGTTGACGGTGAAGAAGTTGTCCGGCAGGTCGGTCCAGAAGTTTTCGCCGTCCTTGAGCCCCGTGTAATCGACCGACGGCAGCGGCACCGAGATGAGCTGCGGCATCACGTTGCCCTCGAGGGCCGAGATGGCTGCCTTCATCGAGATGGCGACGAGGCCGGGCGACTGGCCGATCGAGAGGCCGACAAGACCCTCGCCGGAGTGCTTGGCGACAAGCTTCCTGAAGCCGTTCTCGGCTTCGCCGCCCACCGGGACGAACGGGTGCTTGGCATCGAGCAGGGCCTGCACGGTGCCGGTCGAACCACCCTGAGTGATGACACCATCGAAGGTGCCGTGCACGGCGAGCGCGTCGGCGGTGACCTTCTGGGCGGTGCCGTCATCCCAGTTGCCGACCACCTGGACGATTTCCCAGGGACCGGGGGTGGCATCGAACACCTCGTGGATGCCGATCGAACGATCACGGTCGACCGAGTTGCCGGCAAGGCCGCGGACTTCGAGGATCTTGCCCGAGGTCTTGCCCTTGGCGGCCAGTTCCTTGAGCACGAAGCTGCCCCAGTCGCGGCCCATCTGCAGCTGGTCCTCGTTGACCATCATGACCGCGTCGGTATCGAGGATGTTGTCGAACGGCACGATCACCACGTTCTCGCGGTCGGCGAGGCGGATGACGCGGTCAAAACCTTCCGGCGATACTGCGATGGTGACGATGGCGTCAAAGCCCTGGTTGATGAAGTCCTCGATGGCGCCGAGCTGGGCCGGCGCGTCGGTGCCGGTCGAGACGACCTTGAACTCCTTGATCTTGTCCTTGATCGCCGGGTCCTCAGCGAAGGCCTTGGCGGTCTTGATCATCTGGATGCGCCAGGTGTTGCCGACATAGCCGTTGACCACGGCGATGCGGTACGGCCCTTCCTGCTTGTCCCATTGGAAATACTTGGTCTCGGCGTTCCACGGGGCAAAACAGGTGGGGTCGGCGCCTGGGCCGGAAACCACCTTGGGGCCGGCGGTGCTGAGACTGGTCGAGACGAGCAGGCCGACAAGCGCGGCCGAGGCAATGCGTAGTGCGTTCATAGGTTTCTCCTCCCAGAGAACGATCTGAAACAACTAGGCAGTCGCTGGTCTGTGGTGGCCGGTAGTCCTCCCCCGCCCACCTGTCGTCGGGGCCGTTTCGGCCCATCCGGCGCGCCGCTCGGGCGTCGCCAAATTCTACTCCTTGAACAAAGCCAGCCCCGCTTCGAGGTGCTGGCTCATGCGATACTGAAAGGCAAAGCGGTTGCGGCTCTCGAGCGCGTCGGCGATGCCGCCATGCTCGTCGAAGCTGACACCATGGGTCTTCATGCGGTTGACGCCGCTCTCCATGATCTTGAGCATCACCGGCTTCATGATCCGATAGATCTCGTTGACCTGCTTGTTGCCGAGGATGCCGACAAGCTTGGAATGAAAGCGGAAGTCGTGCTGGGCGGCGACGTGGAGTTGCTCCTCCTCGCGCATGGTGTCGTTGATGGTTCTCAGCTCGACGATATCCTCGCACGTCGCGCGATCGAACAACTGGTCGACCGCGCCGACCTCGATCAGCTGGCGGAAGCCCTGGGTGTCGAGGAAGGTCTGCCGGCTCAGCTCCAGCGTATTGAACGAGTAGAGTTCGAAGACGGCGTCCATCCGCCGATCGATGATCACCGCGCCCACCTTGGGGCGCACGTCGACCACGCCATAGGCCTTGAGGATGCGCATCGCCTCGCGCACCGTGGTGCGGCTCGACGTGAACATCTCACCCAGCTCGCGCTCCGACGGCAGCGGATCGCCGACGCCGAGATTGCGCTTGTCGATCAGCGCCTTGATCTGTCCGACCAGGGTTTCGACGGCGGAATCATAGAGGTGCACGGCGCCATGCTTCTGGCGCGCGCCCCCTTGCTTCAGCCGAACGACATCGCTCCTGGCCGTCATGACCGGATTGCCTCGACACAAGTTGTAGTAGATCCCTCAATCCTACATTTGTAGGACCAGCGGCACGGTAGTTTCAGTGTTTTTGGCTGTCAATAGCCCCGCAATGGAAGCTTATGCGAGATTGTGACGTCATCTGGTATGACAAATAGTAGTTCAAACTGATCTGACAACGATTGCACAGATGTCAAATGGCGCGGAAAAATCATTGAATGCTAACATGTTAGCAAGGGTGCGCCGCGAGTGAATGTGGAACACCGAAAAACCCCGCAGCAGGTGCTGCGAGGCTGTGAAAAACCTGCCGGCAACCGGCTCAGGAGCAGGGGTGATCTGCCTCAGTTCGGTGTGTAGGTCAGCGCCACGACGCCATCGGGCAGGGGCGTGGCTTCCAACAGGCGAAGCTTACTCTGAACGCCAGAACCGAAGACGGCCTGGCCGCCACCGAGCAGGATCGGGTTGAGGAACAGGTGCAACTCGTCGATCAGGCCGCGCTCGAGGCAACTGCGGACGAGCAGCGGACTGCCGAAACTGACGATGTCGCCGCCCGGCTGCTGCTTGATGGCAGTGAGCTCAGCGGGATCCCGCAGCAGAAGGGAGGTTTCCCAACTGGCCTCGGCTTCGGGCAGGCTGGTGGAGACGACGATCTTGGTGGCGTGCGCGATCCAGTCGGCATGGGCGCGCTCGCCAGGAGTGGCGTCGGGATCGTTCGGGACGCTCGGCCAGTAGCCCTGCATGCCCTTGTAGGTCTTGGGACCAAAGACCACGGCATCGGCATTGGCGGTCAGCTGCTTGGCGCGAGCAGCGATCTGGTCGTTGTAGGTCACCCAATGGAAGCCGCCAGCGGCATCGGAGGCATAGCCATCCAGCGAGATATGCAGGTGCATCTTGAGTTTGCGCATGGTTGGTCCTCATTGGTTAAGTCATAGCTTAACTAAAGCGGAGCCGGGCCGGAGTCAATAGTTAGTAGGATGCTTAAGTGATGTGCTTGCCGTGCATGCCGCCAGCCACCGTGGTCAGCGAGCTTCGGCGCCCAAAGCGAAGGGCGCCGGCCTTGCGACCGACGCCCTTCAAAACTCAGTGGCGAAACCTCAGGCGGCGTAGGCCTTGGTCTTTTGCTGCTGCTCGCCCAGGCCCTCGATGCCCAGCTTCATGGTCTGGCCCGGCTTCAGCCAGATCGGGGTGGGCTTCTGGCCCATGCCGACACCCGGCGGGGTGCCGGTGGTGATCACGTCACCCGGCTGCAGGCTCATGAACTGGCTGAGATAGGCGACGAGGTGGGCGACGCCGAAGATCATGGTCTTGGTCGAGCCGTCCTGGTAGCGGTGGCCATCGACGTCGAGCCACATGCCGAGGTTCTGCACGTCCTTGATTTCGTCCTTGGTGACCAGCCACGGGCCGATCGGGCCGAAGGTGTCGGCCGACTTGCCCTTGGTCCACTGGCCGCCGCGCTCGGTCTGGAAGTGGCGCTCGGAAAGGTCGTTCACCACGCAGTAGCCGGCGACGTAATCCAGCGCGTCCTTTTCCTCGATATACTTGGCTTCCTTGCCGATGATGACGCCGAGCTCGACTTCCCAGTCGGGCTTCAGGGTGTTCTTGGGCAGGATCACGTCGTCGTTCGGGCCGATGATGGCGCTGGTGGCCTTCATGAACAGGATCGGCTCGGCCGGAATGGCAGCGCCGGTCTCGGCGGCGTGGTCGGCATAGTTGAGGCCGATGCACATGAACTTGCCGACATTGCCGACGCAGGGGCCGATACGCGAGCCCTGGTCGAGCACCGGCAGGCTACCATGGTCGGCCGCCTTGATCTTGGCGAGACCGGCAGCGCCGATCGAGGCGCCGTTGATGTCGGGCACCACGGACGAGAGATCGCGATAGGTCCCGTCGGTGTGCAGGATGGCGGGCTTTTCGGCGCCCTTGGCGCCGACGCGCAGAAGTTTCATGGAATGCTCCTCAGACTTGGCGGGAAGGGATAGGGCCAGACCCACGCGGAGTCGAGGCCAACCATGGTCGAATCCGTTCGGTGCATTCAGGCAGGCGGAATGTCGAGGGTGAACAGCCGGGGGCGGCCGTTGGCCGGGTGATCGGCGAGCACCAGCAGTTCGGCGCTGGCACTGCCGTTCGCGGCGGACGCATAGCCGGCGAGCAGCAGGCCCTCGACCTTGTCGCCCTCGATCGGGGCGAGCCGGCCGAGGCGGCGTACCGTCTCGCGCTTGCGGTCGAACAGATGGATGGCGAAGCCCGCCGTCGCGTCGGATGCGGGGCCGGAGAGGATGAGCAGGCGGCCATCGGGCAGCATGGCGAGATCGCGAATGCCGGCGCCGCGGCCGAGCGGGACACGCAGGGTTCTGGGGGCGAGATCGGCGCCTGGGGTGAACAGCGCGGCGGCGCGGACGCTGAGCAACAGCGCCTTGCCGTCGATGACCGGGCTGCGGAAGCCGAAGTAGAGCCGGCGTCGCCAGGCGGCGAGACCTTCGATGTTGAGGCCATCGCGCTTGTTGGGCGATTTGAGGAAATACGGAGCAAAGCTCTTGCGCTCTGCCAGCAGTTCGTTGAGGCGGAAACTCAGCTCGGGGCGGCGACCATCGCGGCTGATGCGGGCGACGAGGTGGGCGGAGCGGCGATAGTCGGCGCGCTTCCGCTGCTCAGGGGTGACCCAGTCGTGGATGCTGTGCGAGCCGGCGACATAGTAATGGGGGCCGAGCCAGGCGACGCCTTCGCCATCGAGGATGTAGCGATCGGGCCCGGGATCGCCGTCATCGGGGGCGATACCGACGGCCTCGAGCGCGTCGCGGTCGGTGGGCAGCAGCGGCACCACGGCGCCGGCCGTCAGGGTTGCCGCATCGAGGTCGAGCGTCGCGAACTGGGCGAACAGCCCTTCGTTGTCGATGACGAGGCATTTGCGCCGCCGGCGGTTCAGCGGGGCGGCGCTGGCGATGCCGCTGAGGTCGGTGGCGACCGCAGCCTCGCCGCTCCGGAACTCGCCGATCACGGCGAGCTCCCGGGTGGCGATGAACGGCGGATCGACGCGCCGCGGCATCGGTTACTCCGGGCGGACGATGCCCTTCTTCAACAGCACGTTGCCGTAGAGGCGGCGCTCACCGGTCTGGATCACCGCGTAGGCGCCGTGCACGCGCTCGTAGAAGGCGAAGCGCTCGAGCAGGCTGAGTTTCATCTCCGGCTCGTGCTTTTTGATCAGCTTGTCGAAGTCCTTGTGGGTCGCTTCGCGCTTTTTGGCGTCGCCGACCACCTCCATGCCGAAGGCCTGCTCGTCGACGAAGGTATCGAGCGGCATCACCGTGAGGATGGCGTCGAGCACCTCGGTGGCGCTGATGCCGTCGAGCCGCACCAATTGCGGGCCGGCGCTGTCGCCGGGGTAGTTGGCATCGACGATGGCGATCTCGTCGCCATGGCCCATGGCGCGCAGGATGTAGAGCAGGTCAGGGCCGAGGATCGGGGGGATGTTTTTGAGCATGCGAGGGGTCTCGTTGGTGGATTGGAGTTCGGCAGTAGGCAGTAGGCAGTAGAAGAATGGAGAGGGAGCGGTGCACCACTGCCGACTGCCGACTGCCGCCTACCCGAACGGAAACGCCGAGTGGGCTGGATCTTCCCGCAGCAACTGGCCATCGGCGAAGAGTTCGGCGTGCTCGACGGCGAAGGCGATGAGCTCGGCCATCACCGAGTCGATATGGGCGCGCATGGCGGCCGAGGCGATCGCGGCGTCGCCGGCGGTGATGCCGTCGAGAATCTTCTGGTGCTCGGCGAGGGTGACGCTCAACCGGCGCGGCGTGAGGATCAGCCGGCGAGCCCGATCGAGATTGGCGCGGGTGTTCTCGATGACGCCCTTCACCTTGGTGAAGCGCATGTCGCCGAAGACGATGTCGTGGAACTCTAGGTCGCGCTCGTGGAAGCCGTTCTGGTCGTCGATCTCCACGGCGGCGCGCTGGTAGCTCATGTTGCGCTGCAGCGTGTCGATCAGCTCCGGGCTGTGATTGCCGGTGACGACGCGCACCGCTTCGGCCTCGAGCGCCTTGCGGATCAGCATGTATTCGAGCACGTCGGCGATGCGCACCAGCGAAACGGTGGAGCCGCGCTGCGGCAGGATATCGACCAGGCCCTCGGCCTGCAGGCGAGCCAGCGCCTCCGAGACCGGGAAGCGCGAGACGCCCAGCCGCTCGCAGATGGCGCCCTTGTCGATCACTTCGCCGGGCTTGAGGTCAAGCTGGACGATGGCCTGGCGCAACGTGTCGGTGACGAACACGGTGACATTGCCACGCGTCGGGGTCGCCGGCGTAGACAGAAATGAGTAGGGACTTGCCTCGGTCTTCATGCTAACATGTTAGTTGGAGTGCCGGAGCTTTTCAATCGCACCTGCTTGTCACCCGACTGGTTTTCCGCCGCAAGCGGGCTAGCTCGGGCGTACAATAGTTTTGGTGGTTTTGAGTGGTGTTGGCAGTTCCTGCCCCGAATCCAGGATCAAAAGAGCCGCTCGCGATGTCCGATGTCATGTCCCGCCCCGCCGCCGCTAAGACGCTGCTGCTCAACGCCCAAGACAATGTCGCGGTGGCGCTGAGCAATCTCGATGTCGGCACCGATACGCCGCAGGGCGTCAAGACCACCAAGCGGGTGCCCAAGGGACACAAGTTCACCGTGCGGCAGGTTGCGGCAGGCGAGCCGATCGTCAAGTTCGGGCAGATCATCGGCTTCGCCAAGGATAACATCCCGCCGGGCGAATGGGTGCACGAGCACAATGTGACGATCGGCGAAGAGCATGGCGCGTTCAAGCGCGACTACGCGTTCGGCGAGGGCATCGTGCCGGTGGAGTTCGTGGCCGACGCAGAGCGGGCGACGTTCCAGGGCTTCCGCCGCTCCAACGGGCAGGTCGGCACCCGCAACTATATCGGCATTCTCACCTCGGTGAACTGCTCGACCACGGTGGCCGGGTTCATCGCGCGCGAGGTCGAGCGCTCGGGCATTCTCGAGCAATATCCCAACGTCGATGGGATCGTGGCGCTGAAGCAGGCGAATGGCTGTGTCATCGATTATCGAGGGGTGATCTTCGACATTTTGAAGAAGACCACCTGGGGCTATGCCACCAACCCGAACATGGGCGGGGTGATCATGGTGGGGCTAGGGTGCGAGGGTTTCCAGATCCCGCGGCTCAAGGAAGCCTATGGTGTCACCGAGAATGAGACCTTCCGCACCATGACAATCCAGGAAGTCGGCGGCACGAAAAAGACCGTCGAAGCCGGCGTCGAGGCGGTCAAAGCCATGCTGCCGATCGTCAACAAGGCCAGGCGCGAAACGGTGCCGGCGTCGGAACTGATGCTGGCGCTGCAGTGCGGTGGCTCGGATGGCTATTCGGGCATCACTGCCAACCCGGCGCTGGGCGTCGCGGCCGACATCCTGGTGCGGCATGGCGGCACGGCGATTCTGTCGGAGACGCCGGAGGTTTATGGGGCGGAGCACCTGCTTACCCGGCGCGCCAAAAATCGCGAGGTCGGCGAAAAGCTCATCGATATCATCCATTGGTGGGAAGATTACGCCGAGCGCAACAATATGGAGATGAACAACAATCCGTCGCCGGGCAACAAACTCGGCGGACTTACCACTATCCTCGAGAAATCTTTGGGTGCGACTGCAAAAGGTGGGACGACTCCACTCAATGCAGTGTATCACTATGCCGATCCGGTGACCGAAAAGGGGTTCGTGTTCATGGATACGCCGGGATACGATCCGGTTTCGGCGACCGGGCAGGTCGCGGGTGGTGCGAATATACTATGCTTCACCACAGGGCGTGGCTCGGCCTATGGCTGCAAGCCGACGCCGTCGATCAAGATCGCCACCAACTCGGACATCTATCACAAGATGATCGACGACATGGATATCAACGGCGGCGAAGTGGTCGAGGGCGGCTCGCTCGAAGAGAAGGGGCAGGAGATATTCGACAAGATCCTTGCCGTCGCTTCGGGCGAAAAGAGCAAGTCGGAACTCCTGGGCTACGGCGACAACGAGTTCGTGCCCTGGCAGATCGGCGCAACCTTCTGATGCGGCGCGCCGTCCACGTGGTGATCACTGGACGGGTGCAGGGAGTGGGCTTTCGCGCTTTCGTCGAGCGTGAGGCCGAGGCATTGCGGCTCGAAGGCTGGGTGCGCAACCGGCGTGACGGCACAGTCGAAGCGGTGTTCGCCGGCGATGAGGGCGAAATCCAGCACATCCTGATGGAACTCAATGCCGGCCCGCCCGCCGCCGCGGTGACCGACGTGCGGACCGGACCCTATGAAGGCCCGATCCCGCCGGGATTCAGCTCGCTGCCGACGGCGTGAGGGCTGGGTCGGTCGGCAGTCGGCAGTAGAAAAAGGGCTTGCGTCGCTGCCCGGCTTTCGCGCTTTCCGACTGCCGACTGCCGACTGCCGACTGCCGACTGCCGACTGCCGACCGTCGACTGCCGATTTGACTTTGCGCCGAGACCCCCTACATTCACGTCATGTCTTGCTTCGCGACCATCATCGGTATGGCACCGCGCCGGGAAAACCCGGTCGCAGGCATATAGCCCCATGATCCGCGCCTAGGCGCCGCCGGGTCTGGGGCATCCCGAACCCACGCGGAGCTTTCCGCTCGGGCTCACCAGCAAGGCGCCACATCCAAACAACACCAGCGTGAACCGTCGCGGGCGATGACCCGCCGACATTCGCGCATCGAAAGGAATTTCTCAGATGCAATCCATGCGTCGCTATGACCTGCAACCGCGTATCGTCCTCAGCGAGGACGACCACCGCAAACTCATCGCCCTGGCGCTGGCCGGCAGCGGACACAGCTCCGATGCGGCCGACGACCTGTTGTATGAAATCGAACGCGCCCGCGTCGTGCCGACCCCCAAGTTGGGTTCGAGCATCGTGCGGATGGGCTCGACCGTGACCTACCGGCCCGACAACGGCGCGGAGCGCACCGTGCAACTGGTCTATCCGGTCGATGCCGATATCTCCCAGGGCAAGATCTCGGTGCTGACCCCGGTCGGCACGGCGCTGATCGGCCTCGATGTCGGGCAGTCGATCACCTGGGAGGCGCGTGACGGCCACAAGCACGTGTTGACCGTCCTGGCGGTCGCGCGGCAGGCGTGATTCGCGGCCAGCGGGCCGCCCGGCCTGCTCGTCTGCAGCCGGATCATCAGCAAAACCAGCCGGTTGGACTGTCACAATTGTGCGGTCCAACCGTCATCGACCGGGCATCGCCAGTGGTTAATGAAGTGTTGCGGCCAAATTGGCCGCGCCGCACTTCGGAGGCTCGAATGGCCCAGCAACGTGCCCACCACCCAATCGTCACCGGCATGCGCTCGACCACCGGGCAGGCGCTGGCGATCCGCTACGATCTTAGCTCCAACACTATCGCCTTCGTCGAGGACGACTGGTTCGCGGACGCCGTGTGCAGCGGAAGTGTGCCGCCTCGCACCGAGGTGAGGCAGCGGCTGGGCAACAACGTCACCAGGCTGAGGCCACGGCGGCGGGTGTGAGCTTCTCTGGCCGGCGCGAGCTGACCCCCACCCCTGTCCCCTCCCCCTAGGGGCGCGGTAGCGCCCCGGAATGGGGAGGGAGACCCATGCTGAGCCGCCCGTGTGGGCGTCTCCCTCCCCCTGTTTGAGGGGGAGGGGACAGGGGTGGGGGTCAGCCCGCGCCAGCTCGGCGGCTAAGGCCGTGTCGCCCCATTCACCGCCAGGTAGATGCTGTGCAGGCTCTGCGTGGCGCAGATGAACAGGCGGTTGCGGCGGGGGCCGCCGAATTCGACATTGGCGACGGTGTCGGGCGTCAGGAGCTTGCCGAGCAGCACGCCCGATGAGTTGAAGCAGTGGACGCCGTCGCCGGCCGAGGTCCAGACATTGCCGCGGTCGTCGAGGCGGAAGCCGTCGGGCAGGCCGGTATCGGTGACGCAGAAGACGCGGGAATTGCTGACGGTGTTGTCGGCGTTGACGTCGAACACCCGGATGTGGCGCGGCAGGTCGGCGCCGTGGCTATAGGCGCTGTCGGCGACATAGAGACGCTTCTCGTCAGGCGAAAAGGCGATGCCGTTGGGGCGGACGAAATCGTCGATCGCGACCTTCAGCACGCCGGTGGCGGGATCGAGGCAGAAGACGTAGCAGCCATCCTGCTCGAACTCGCCCTTGTAGCCCTCGTAGTCCGAGAGAATGCCGTAGCCGGGGTCGGTGAACCAGATGGTGCCGTCGGATTTCACCACCACATCGTTGGGGGCGTTGAGCTTCTTGCCGCGATAGCTGTCGGCGAGGACGGTGATCGAGCCATCGAGCTCGGTGCGGACGACGTTGCGGCCGCCATGCGAGCAGGAGACCAGCCGACCCTCACGGTCGCGCGTGTTGCCGTTGATGTAGTTTGCATTGTGCCGGTAGACCGAGGCGCCGCCGTCGGGGGTCCAGCGCAGCATGCGGTTGTTGGGGATGTCGGACCAGACCAGCTGGTTGGCGTCGCCGAACCAGCACGGGCCCTCGGCCCAGCGGCAATCGGAATAGAGCGTTTCGAGCTTGGCGCTGCCCTGGATCAGGTGCCCGAACTCTTTCTCGTGATGCTGATAGACGCCGGCCATTTTGGTCCCCCGCTTGTTTGTTTGGCGGCATCCAATCGGAAGTTTTGGAGCCCGGCAAGGCTACTTGCGTTCATTGCAGGCGAGGCGCAGAGCTTCCGCCTCAAGGAGAATACCGATGCCGATCACCGATGCGCTCAACACCCGCCTCAAGGATCCCTCGCTGCTGCAGGCCGCCGCCTTTATCGGCGGGCGCTGGCTCGAGACGGCAGAAAACGGCACAACTTTCGAAGTGACTAACCCCTCGACCGGCGCGGTGCTGGCGGTGCTGCCGAACTGCGGCGTGGCGGAAGCCAAGCTCGCGATTACCGCAGCCGAGACGGCGCAGCAGGCCTGGGCGAAGCAGACCGGCAAGGCGCGCGCCGCCGTGCTGCGCAAGCTGCATGAGTTGATGGTCGAGAACGCCGACGATCTGGCGGCGATCATGACCGCCGAGCAGGGTAAGCCGGTGCCCGAGGCCAAGGGCGAGGTGCTCTATGGCGCCGCCTATGTCGAGTGGTTTGGCGAGGAAGCCAAGCGGGTCTATGGCGACACCATTCCCGGGCACCAGGAAGACAAGCGGATCATCGTGATCAAGCAGCCGGTGGGGGTGGTCGCGACGATCACGCCGTGGAACTTCCCCAACGCCATGCTTGCCCGCAAGGTGGCTCCCGCATTGGCGGCCGGGTGTGCGGTGGTGTCGAAGCCGGCAGCGGAAACGCCGCTTTCCGCCATCGCCATTGGCGTGTTGGCCGAGCGGGCCGGGCTGCCCGCCGGGCTGTTCAACCTGTTGCCGTCGACCCATTCGTCGGATCTGGGCAAGGAGTTCTGCTCGAACGAGGTGGTCAGGAAGCTGAGTTTTACTGGCTCGACCGAGGTCGGCCGCATCCTGGTGCGGCAAGGAGCCGACCAGATCAAGCGGCTGAGCCTCGAGCTCGGCGGCAATGCGCCGTTCATCGTGTTCGATGATGCTGATCTGGATGCGGCGGTCGAGGGCGCGATGATCTCGAAGTACCGCAATAACGGGCAGACCTGCGTCTGCGCCAACCGCATCTATGTGCAGGCCGGCGTCTACGATGCGTTCGCCGAAAAGCTCACCGCGGCAGTGGAAAAGCTGAGGGTGGGCGACGGATTTGGCGAGGGGATCACCACCGGACCGCTGATCGACGAGAAGGCAGTGGAGAAGGTGGAGCGGCACCTCACCGATGCGCTGCGCAAGGGCGGCCGGCTGCTGGTTGGTGGCAAGCGCAAGGAGGGGTTGTTCTTCGAGCCGACCATCGTCGCCGACGCGACCGCCGACATGATGCTGGCACGCGAAGAGACGTTCGGGCCTCTGGCGCCGCTGTTCCGCTTCGAGACGGTGGACGAGGTGATCCGGCTCGCCAACGCTACCGAGTTCGGGCTCGCGTCATACTTCTATGCGCGCGACCTGGGCCGGGTGTTCGAGGTGGCCGAGGCGCTCGATTACGGCATGGTCGGGATCAATACCGGGCTGATCTCCACCGAGGTGGCGCCGTTCGGCGGCGTGAAGCAATCGGGGCATGGGCGCGAGGGGTCGAAGTACGGGATCGAGGATTATCTCGACATCAAGTATCTTTGCCTGAGTGTTTGAGGCGGTGCATTGGCCCCACCCCACCCAGTTTCGCTAGGCAGCAAGCTGCCAAGCTCCACTACCCTCCCCATCAAGGGGAGGGAGACCCGACTGCAGGCTTCGGGCTCTGTCGTCTCCCTCCCCCTTGTGGGGAGGGTAGCGCAGCTAGGCGGAGCCTTAGCGGAGCTGGGTGGGGGTGGCCACCCGCACGGGGCCAGAGGCTAAAGCCTGATCAACCCCGCCGCGGTCGGCCTGAACCCGCACGCCTTGTAGAACCCATCCAGCTTCTCCTCATAATCGACATGCAGCCAATGCGCGCCGCGCTCGCGGGCGGCGTCGGCCACCTGCCGCACCAGCTCCTTGGCAATGCCGCGGCGCTGGAAAGCGGGGTCCACAGTCGTATCGAGCAGGAAAGCGTGGACGCCGCCGTCCCAGGCGACATTGACGTAGCCGACCATGCGGGTACCGGCATAAGCGCAGGCGTGGGTGAGGCTGCGGGTAAGGATGAAGGCGAGGTCGCCGCTCCAGTCACCACCCCAGGCGGCGCGCCACAGCGGGGCCAGTTCTTCCTCGCTCGGGAACGGATCGAGCCGGTAGGCGATCTCGATGCCAGTGTTGTCTTTAGTTTCCTGCATGCAGTTCCGTTCCGGCGAGGCCTTCGATGATCGGGCAATCGGGACGGTGATCGCCATCGCAGGCATCGGCGAGGGTGGCGAGGGTGTGGCGCATCTCGCCGAGCAGCCGGATCTTCTGGTCGAGTTCGGCGATGTGGCTCTGGGTCAGCGCCTTGACGTCGGCGCTCGAGCGCTGCGTATCGCCCCAGAGGCGCAGCAGATCGCGGATTTCGTCCATCGAGAAGCCGAGGTCGCGGGCGCGGCGGATGAAACCGAGACGGTGGATGTCATGATGGCCGTAATCGCGATAATTGCTGTCGCGCCGGTCGGCATTGGGAATGAGGCCGATGGATTCGTAGTGACGGATCATCTTGGCCGATACGCCGGTGAGCCGGGAGGCCTCGCCGATCTGCATGGGAACACCTATCTGAACAATGTGCTTGACCTTACCATGATGGGAAGGTGCAGAACAGGGCCCAGTACGATTTCGTTTGTCGCGTCTCCGCCGGGCTCAGCCGCCGGGAGACGTTCTACAGGAGCCGAGCATGGATCACGCTGAACACAAGCATTCGCACGGGTCAGGGGGCGCGGTCAGTCGCGACCCGGTCTGCGGCATGACCGTCGATATGGCCAAGACACCGCACCGCACCATGCATGAGGGCCGCGAGATCGGCTTCTGCAGCGGCGGCTGCAAGGCCAAGTTCGAGGCGGAGCCGGCAAAGTACCTGACGGCGACCGACCCGGTCTGCGGCATGCAGGTGGATCGGACGACCGCCAAACACATGCTGAAGCACGAGGGGACGCGCTACTATTTCTGCAGCGCCGGGTGCCTCAGCAAGTTCGAAGCCGAGCCGCAGAAATACCTTAACGCTCAGAAGGACGACGCCTGCGGCTGCGGGGATGGGCATGATCACGGCGCCGCCGCGAAGGGTGGACACGATCATGCGGGCCACGACCACAGCCATCACGGCCACTCGCACGGTGCGCCGCCGGTCGATCCGTCGACCGTTGCGGCAGGGTCCAAGTGGACCTGCCCGATGCATCCGGAGATCGTCAAGGACGGCCCGGGCGATTGCCCGATCTGCGGCATGGCGCTCGAGCTGATGGTGGCCTCGCTCGATGACGGCCCGAACCCCGAACTCGTCGATTTCACCCGCCGGCTGTTGGTGAGCGCCGGGCTGTCGATCCCGATCCTCATCATCTCGATGGGCGGCATGGTCGGCCTGCCGGTGCGCGAGTGGATCGGCGAGCCGCTGGCCACCTGGATCGAAATGGCATTGGCCACGCCGGTGGTGCTGTGGGCGGCCTGGCCGTTCTTCCGGCGCTTCTGGAACTCGCTCAAGAACCGCTCGCCCAATATGTGGACGTTGATCGGGCTCGGAGTGGGCGCGGCCTACCTGTTCTCGGTGGTGGCGGTGCTGTTCCCGCAGCTGTTCCCGATGAGCATGACGCATATGAACGGCGTGCCGCCGGTGTATTTCGAAGCGGCGGCGGTGATCGTCGCGCTGGTGTTCGTCGGCCAGGTGCTGGAGCTGCGCGCCCGCGACGCCACCGGCAAGGCGATCCGGGCATTGCTCAACCTCGCGCCGAAGACGGCGCGCAAGGTGTGGCAGGGCAGGGATATCGAAGTGCCGATCGAAGAGGTGCGGGCCGGTGACTGGTTGCGGGTGCGGCCGGGCGAGGCGGTGCCGGTCGATGGCGAGGTGCTCGAAGGGCAGTCGTTCGTCGATGAATCGATGCTGACCGGCGAGCCGGTGCCGGTGGAAAAGCTGAAGGGCGAGCCGGTAACCGGTGGCACGCTGAATGGCGAGGGCAGCTTCGTCATGCAGGCGCTGCGGGTCGGTTCGGAAACCCGGCTCAGCCAGATCGTCGAGCTGGTGGGCAAGGCGCAGCGCAGCCGCGCTCCGATTCAGGCGCTGGCCGACAAGGTGGCGAACTGGTTCGTGCCCCTGGTGGTGGTGATCGCTATTGCCGCGTTCGCGGCGTGGATGATCTGGGGCCCTGGCCTCGCCGAGGCGATCGTCGCGGCGATCTCGGTGCTGATCATCGCCTGTCCCTGTGCGCTCGGCCTTGCGACGCCGATCTCGATCATGGTGGCGACCGGGCGCGGCGCGCATGCCGGCATCTTGGTGAAGGACGCCAAGGCACTCGAGGGCTTTGCCCGGGTCGATACGCTGATCGTCGACAAGACCGGCACGCTCACCGAGGGGAAGCCGACGCTCGACCAGGTGATCCCGGTGAAGGGCGTCGACGAAGGTTTTGTGCTCGCCGTCGCGGCAGCGCTCGAGAAGCACTCGGAGCACCCGATCGGCACGGCCGTGGTCAAGGGCGCCGAGGTGCGCGGGGCGCGGGTCTACGAGGCCGAAGGCTTCACCTCGCTCACCGGGCGCGGCATCAAGGGAATGGTCGGCGGCAAGCCGGCGCTGCTCGGCAACCTCAAGCTGTTCAAGGAGCAGAATATCGCCGTCGACGACAAGCTGGCCGGGCTGCTCGAGCAGCAGGCGGGCTCGGGCAAGACGGCGATCCTCGTCGCCCATGATGGGGCAGCGATCGGCGTGGTGACCGTGTCGGACCCGATCAAAGCGGGGGCAAAGGAAGCGATCGCGGCGCTGCGGGCCGATGGCGTGGCGGTGGTGATGGCGACGGGCGATGCCAGGGGCACAGCCGAAGCGGTCGGGCGCGAGCTCGGCCTCAGCGAGGTACAGGCGGGCATGGCGCCCGAGGACAAGCACACGCTGATCGAGCAACTGAAGGCCAAGGGCAAGTCGGTGGCGTTCGCCGGCGACGGCGTCAACGATGCGCCGGCGCTGGCGGCAGCCGATGTCGGCGTGGCAATGGGCACCGGGGCGGATGTGGCGATCGAAAGCGCCGGTATCACGCTCTTGAAGGGCGAGCTCAACGGCATCGTCAAGGCGCGCAAGCTTTCCAAGGCGACGCTCAGCAATATCAAGCTGAACCTGCTGTTCGCCTTCGGCTACAACGCGCTGGGCATTCCAGTGGCGGCGGGCGTGCTCTACCCGCTGACCGGCTGGCTGCTCTCGCCGATGCTGGCTGCGGCGGCTATGGCGCTGAGTTCGGTGAGCGTCATCGCCAACGCGCTGCGGCTGAACTCGGTGAAGCTGTAGGCCACGGACGGCAGGTGGCGTCTGCTCTTGCCGGGACAGGACACGCACGCGGAGACGCTGAAAGCCGTCTCCGCGTGGTCGCCCAGATCACGCCGACAGCCTGCCTGAGCCTTGGCGGCGACCCGACGGCCCACGCGAACCGCTCTCATGGGCAATGCTGCTGAGGTACTTGGCCGGGGGTTTGCCGAGCGCCTTCTTGAACATGGCGATGAAGGATGCGACCGACGCGTAGCCGAGATCAGCCGAGACCTGCTGAACCGTCGCGCCATCGGACAATTCGCGTATCGCGACAATCAGATGCAGCTGCTGCCGCCAGCGACCGAAGGTCAATCCTGTCTCCTGAACCACCAGGCGGCTGAGACTGCTCTCGCTCATCGCCACGCGCCCAGCCCAGACGCCCAACGTCGCGCGGTCGGCGGGATTGGCTGCAAGTGCGTTCACTATGGAGGCCAGACGTGGCTCTGCGGACACCGGCAGATGCAGCTGTTGCACGGGCATCAGCGGCAATTGGGCCAGGAGGACCTTGATCAGCAGATCATCGGCTTCGTTCGCGCTCTCGCGGTCGGCAAGTTCAATGATCAGTTCGCGCAGCAGTGGCGAAATCGAGAGGGTGCAGCATTGGTCTGGGAGATCGACCGCACCGGGCTCCAGGTACACGAAGAAGAGCTTCGCATTGGCGGTTGCTATGTTGCTGTGTGGAAGACTGCCGGGAATCCATACCGCGCAATGTGGTGGCACCATCCAGAGGCCACTCGGAACGCGGCACGTGACCCCACCCGCGAGCGCGAAGACCAACTGCCCCTTGCGGTGCTGATGCTCGGGTACTTCCGTTCTCGCCTCGCCGACGTCGATCCGCACCGACACTGCCGGGGCGGAGATCCGGTCTACGTCCAGGTCCGTCCACGGATATTGAAGCGCCTGCCGCATGTTTGACCGTCACGCATTTGACCGTTTTCAATAATGAATTGCCATTATATCGAAATTCATGTGCCGTGAAAGGCGCTACACGTTTGGCGGCGCGCCACAGCGGGCTGGTCGATCAAGAGGTAACTCATGGCAAACGTGGTCATTGTGCCGGGTGGCTGGCATGGCGGGTGCGAACTTTCGCCATTCGCACGCAGGTTGCGCGCCCTCGGACATGACGTCTTCACGCCAACCCTCACGGGACTGGGCGACAGATCGCACCTGGCGGTCATGCGGCCAAACCTGGACACGCACATTGAGGACGTGACGAACGTCGTTGAATTCGAGGACCTCTCGAATGTGGTTCTCTGCGCCCACAGTTACGGCGGGATGGTGATCACAGGTGTGGCGGATCGACTGGCCGAGCGCATATCGGCGCTCGTCTATATCGATGCGCTGGTGCCGGAGGACGGTGACTCCTGGTGGCGGCTGATGAACGACTATTTCCGAACCATCGCCATCGAAGGAGCCGACGGCGACGGCTTCGGCGTTAGTCCGCCAGCGGGCATGGACGTCCGCTGCCGGCCACACCCTTTGGCGTCGTTTCTCCAGACCATCCATCTGACCGGGCGGTGGAAGGAGGTTCGTGAAAAGCTCTTCGTCTATGCGACCGGCTGGAGCGACAGCCCATTCCCGCCGACCGTCGCTCGCCTGAGGAGACTGCCGGACTGGCGGATCGAGGAGTTGCCAGTTCGGCACAACGTCATCGCCGCGGCCCCAGAGCAGTTCCTGGCCATCCTGACGACGCTCAACGCGATGCAGTGATTACGGCGCCCGCCGACCGGTTGCGTCTCCCAACTCACATCGGAGCGGAAACCGTCACGCTCGGATCGTACCGGTAGGTGGCCCGGGTGGCGGTGGTCTTGCCGGCGGCGGTCGAGGTGCCGAGAATCAGCAGCGGCAGTTTGGTGGCCGGGTCAGCATAAAGCGTCGATGAACTTTCGACGCCGGCCATGGCGAAGTCGTACTTGAAGGCGAGGTAGTCCTTGCCCTCGAAATTCTGGGTGCCGAGGCATTCGGCGCCTGCCACCTGGTCGATCATGCCGGCGGCGCCGCTGATGCCGGCCGTCATCTGGGCGGCCATGCTGTCGGGCATTGCTGTCCAGGCGCCGCCCATCTGCATCCAGGCCTTGCCGTCATGCACGGTCATTTCCTGCGTCGCGCCGCCGATATGGGTGGTGGCGTGGATCGACGCCGGCGGTACGACTTCGGCAGTCATGGTCATATCGTCTGAAACGAGTTCCATCACGTAGGGGCCGCCGGTGAGCGAGCCGGTGAGCACCGATTTCAGGTCGGCGAGGCAGTCGGCCTGGGCGGGAGCGGCGAAGGCGATGGCGGATAATGCGACAAGGGTGGCAATGCGCATGGGAGTCTCTCCGTTGAAGGCGGCGAACGTGCGCGGCCGAGGATGAAGCGGTGATGAACGCCGCGGAGCTGGTGCGAGCTGACCCCCACCCCTGTCCCCTCCCCCCTGGGGACGCGGTAGCGCCCCGGAATGGGGAGGGAGACCAAAACACTGGCGCTGATGAGAGCGTCTCCCTCCCCTTGTTTAGGGGGAGGGGACAGGGGTGGGGGTCAGCCCGCGCCGGATTTGCGTTGGTTCAACGCCTGGTTCCGAATGAACGTCCAACGTCGCATTGACCACTGACATGTCAGAGAACTAGAAAGCGCCAAGGTTTCTCCGGGGCGCACATGGCCAATCTCGACAAGTATCTCACCATCGAAGACCTGATGAAGGCCGCGAAGCGCCGCGTGCCCAAGATGTTTTTCGACTATGCGGACTCGGGGTCGTGGACCGAGAGCACCTATCGCGACAACACCACCGACTTCGAAAAGATCAAGCTCAGGCAGCGCGTGGCGGTCAATCTCGAGAACCGCAACCTCGCGACGACGATGATGGGCCAGCCGGTGTCGATGCCGGTGGCGATCGCCCCGGTGGGGTCGACCGGCATGCAGTCGGCCGACGGCGAGATCAAGGCGGCGCGGGCGGCGGAGAAGTTCGGCATCCCGTTCACCCTCTCGACCATGGCGATCTGCTCGATCGAGGACGTCGCCGAAAACACCACGAAGCCGTTCTGGTTCCAGCTCTACGTGATGCGCGACAAGCCGTTCATCGAGCGGCTGATCGACCGCGCCAAGGCGGCCAAGTGCCCGGTGCTGGTGTTGACGATGGACCTGCAGATCCTCGGGCAACGGCACAAGGATATCCGCAACGGGCTGAAGGCGCCGCCGCCGATCACCCCGAAATTCCTGTTCGAGATTGCCACCAAGCCGGCCTGGGCCCTGGGCATGCTGGGCACCAAGCGCCGCACCTTCCGCAATATTGCCGGGCACGTCACCGAGGCGGTGGACCTCGCCTCGCTCAGCCAGTGGACGGCGACACAGTTCGACCTGACGCTGAACTGGAAGGATATCGCCTGGATCAAGAAGCGCTTCGGCGGTCCGGTGATCGTCAAGGGCATCCTCGATGCCGAGGACGCGCGGCTGGCGGTGGAGAACGGCGCCGACGGCATCATCGTCTCCAACCATGGCGGCCGGCAGCTCGACAGCGCCCCCTCGACCATCCGGGTGCTGCCCGAGATCGTCGATGCGGTGGGCAACCGCACCGAAGTGCTGATGGATTCGGGCATTCGCTCGGGCCAGGACGTGCTGAAGGCGCTGGCGCTCGGCGCTAAGGGCACCTTTGTCGGCCGCGCCATGGCCTTCGGGCTGGGCGCCGGCGGCGAGGCGGGCGTGACCCGGGCGCTGCAGATCATCAACAAGGAGATGGACGTCACCATGGCCCTGATGGGTGAGCGCGACGTCAAGAATATCGGGCTCCACAATATCTACTCGAACGACCTGCAGAAGCGGCAGGGCTACTGAGCTGGCGGGCGGGGGGTTAACCACCGGCTCTTCAGTCGTCGCCTCCCTCCCCCCGCGGCGCTACGCGTCCGCTAGGGGGGGAGGGATTGAGGGAGGGGGTGGTGCAGTCAGCACCTAGGTTCCCCTCACCACCCCCACCCCCCGCCCCTCCCCTCAAGGGGGAGGGGAGCAGATGCCCCCTGCGCGTGGTCACGCCGTGACAGCCGCTTCGCGCTCGTCGGCGATTGACCAGTTGTAGATGCAACGATCGAGGCCGATGGCGATTTCCACTACCAGCACGTCGATCTCGCGCGTCCCGTTCTTGCCGGTGACCACAGCCTTCTGAGGGAAATCGGTGCGGCGGGAGATCGAGGTGACCTCCATCCATTTGTCGCCATTGTCCACCTCGATATCCATGGTGATCTCGGAATAGGCCGGCAGCCGGTCAGACGGCACGATACGGGTAGGCAGGCGGGTCACCGCGGCGATCATCCGGCGCACCGGTTCGAGCACCGCGGTGTGGTAGTCGTTGGCGGTATCGGCGGCATAGGCGCACTGGAACTCCATCTGCCAGAACTCCTTGAGCCGGACGTGCCGGGTCGATTGGTCCTGCTCGCGGCGGAACGACTTGCCGGCCTGCCAGACGCAGAACGGCAGCCGGGTTTTGGCGTGAGTGTTGAGCTGGTGCGTCATGTAGACATAGGTCGAGGGCGTGGTCTCCGGCCGAAGCACCAGTTCGCGCTCGCTGTCGGAACTGCGCTGCGGCACGTAGATATCGTCCGGGCCGTAGGCCGATGAGATCAGTTCGCGCGGCGTCAGGATCGGCGCTTCGACGCGCCGGATATCCCAGGCGGGGTTGATCGAGCGGAGGAGCACGGTGACCTCGGCCGAAATGTAGGAAATGGCGCTGTCGCGCAGGCGAATTTCGCGCTCGTTCCAGTGGACGAGCCCGTTGGCGTCATAAAGGGAAAGCATGCTGCTCTCTCATTCTAGCGGTGTGGGGATGTGGTTCGGGCTTTACGTCTCCGGCCGGCGGAGACGGCGCATGCCGAACCCCCGCGTCTAGCCGAAGACGCCCATACCTCGACGACCGGCGCCACGGAGCGCGGCCGGAACGATGGATGCAGCAATGTTCGCAGACTGGAACATGGGCGCGAACCTATGCGAGCGCGTGCCGCGGCGCAAGCGCCCGCGTCAGACGCCGCTCCAGGCACCGCCCGGCGCGCCGTCCGGACGCCAGGTGAGCTGCTGGTACACCTTCTTTGCCACCGCCTGCATCTGCGCTTCGGGCAGATCACCGACGACCGTGCAGGTGATCTTGTCGTTGGCCCAGTAGAAGGCGTCGAGATTGTCGCGCGCCGTGAACTCCTTATCGGTGCGGCGGTCGGGCAAGGCGGCGGTGATGTAGACGGTGACCCGCTCCTGCGCGGCGTTCTCGTACATCAGTTGCGCGGCGGGGCCGGTGGGCTCTGCGCCATAGCCGGGCAGCAGCCGGCCGCCGACCAGGGTGAAACCGTCGGCGGCAAGGTCGGGTGGGTTGATCGGGCGCTCGACGCGGTTGGACAGCCACGAGACGAGGTGATCCTTGTCGGCGGCGGCGACTTCGACGGCGTGGCGGTTTTCCTTGACGTAGAGGGCGTGCGCCGAGACCGCCGAGGCGATCAGCTCCTGGCGCGGCGGCGGGCTGAAATAGTCGCGGCCGGCCCAGCCGAGGGCGCCGCCCAGCGCCAGCGTCACCACCGCCGCGGCGGCGGCCTGCGCCCAGCCGAAGCTGCGGGTAGCGGCGGGTGAGCGGGCGATCAGATGCGGGTCGAGCCGCGATGGCACGGTCTCGTCGGCCGTGCTGCCGAACAGCGCGGTCAGCGCCTCGTTCTGGCGCTGCCAGTTGACCAGTTCGGCGGCCTTGTCGGGATGGGCAGCGAGCCAGGCCTCGACCTCGGCGGCACGCTCCGGCGGCAGCTGGCCATCGACAAAGGCGTGCAGGTCAGTTTCGGAAATTGGGGCGAGGTTCGTCATTTGACCGACCTCAATCTGGGTTCCTCGCCGCTGCCGGTCAACGTGCGGAGCGCCGCACGGGCGCGGCCGAGGCGGGACATCAACGTGCCGGCGGGGATGCCGAGGACATCGGCGGCGTCCTGGTAGCTCATGCCCTCAAGCACGACCAGCAGCAGCGCCTCGCGCTGGTCGTCAGGCAGGCGGTCGATGGCGCGGGACATTTCGGCGAGGGCGATACGGCCCGGCTGGGCCGGAGCCACCGCGGGTTCGGAAACAAGGCTGTCGATGGGAACGTGCTCTCCACGGCGGCGCTCGAAGCGAAGGTCGTTGCGCCAAAGGTTGATCAGGATACGGAACAGCCAGGCCTGCAACGGCCCGGTCGGAGCGAACAGGCTCCGCTTGCGGATTGCCCGTTCGAGGCAATCCTGGACGAGGTCGTCGGCGCGGTCGGCGTTGCGCGTCAGCGCGCGCGCATAGCGGCGCAACGCCGGAACCGTCGCCTCGATCTCATCCAGGAAGTCCATGTGGCTCTGGCCGGCTTACTTCTCGACGGCAGTGTGCCAGACCTCGCCGACCATGTCGCCGGTGGTGTCGCCAGGCTTCTCGTCCTTGACCCAGAAGTAGAGCGGCCAGCCCTTGTAGGCCCACATCTTGGAGCCGTCGGTGCGGTCAACCAGGGTGAAATCGCCCTCGGGCTTAGCGCCGGCATCAGCGATCAGCGGCGGCCAGTTCTCGGCGCACTTGTCATAGCAGTTGGTGACGCCGACAGCGTCCTTGTCGAAGGTGTAGAGCGTCATGTCGTTGGCGCCGACCAGCACTTCCTTGCCGCCGATCTCCATCGTCTTGATGGCGCCACCGACATAATCCTCGGCGATGGCGGCAGTGGCGAACAGGGCGAGCGCGGCAGCGCCGAGCGTGACTGCAAGTTTCATGATGTCCCTCCGTTGGGCTTTTCGGGCACGGGCATTAGGCCGCGCCTCATTGTCTCCAACACCGCAGCTCGGGGTTTATTCCCGCGGCCGAACGATTTTGTGAGGAATTTGATCACGCTGCCACAGCGTCGAGGTTCGCGGCGGGTGGACAGCCGCAGTAACGCCTGTTCATCTACGCACAAGGCCGGATGGAACGGCCAGGCAACAGCCAAGGAGGACTACCTGAATGAAGAGGCGTGAATTCTTCAAGTCGGCCACCGCGATCACCGCCAGTGCCGCAGCAGCGACAACCCTCGCCGCGCCAGCGCTGGCGCAGAGCCAGCCCAAGGTAAGCTGGCGGTTGGCGTCGTCGTTCCCCAAGGGACTCGACACCATCTATGGCGGCGGCGAAACGCTGGCGAAATATGTGAGCGAGGCGACCGACGGGAATTTCACCATCGACGTGTTCGCCGCCGGCGAAATCGTGCCGCCGTTCGAAGTGGTGGATGCGGTTTCGGCCGGTACGGTCGAGATGGCCCACACCGTCGGGTATTATTTCTCCGGCAAGGACGTCGCCTGGGCGGCACTGGCCGCCATCCCGTTCTCGCTCAATGCGCGTGGCATGAGCGCCTGGTACTATCACGGCGGCGGATTGGATCTGTCGAACGAGTTCTTCGCCAACTACAACATCGTCGGCTTTCCGTGCGGCAATACCGCCGCGCAGATGGGTGGCTGGTTCCGCAAGGAGATCAACTCGATCGCGGACCTGCAGGGCCTCAAGATGCGTATCGGCTTTGCCGGGGCGATCATGAGCAAGCTCGGCGTGATTCCGACGCCGATGCCGGGTGGCGAAATCTACAACGCGCTGGAGAAGGGCACCCTCGATGCGGCCGAGTGGGTGGGGCCCTATGACGACGAGAAGCTCGGTTTCCAGAAGGTCGCGCCGTACTACTACTATCCGGGCTGGTGGGAAGGTGGCCCGACCGTGCATGCGTTGATCGGCAAGGCAAAGTTCGAAGAACTGCCGCCGGCCTACCAGTCACTGCTGAAGACCGCCTGCCAGGCGACGAGCAACGACATGCTGGCCAAGTACGACTATGTGAACCCCACTGCGCTGAAGCAGCTGGTGGCGGCCGGGGCGCAGCTCAAACCGTTCAGCCCGGCAATCATGGAAGCGGCCTTCAAGGCGTCGACCGAGGCCTATGCCGAGTTCGAGGCATCGAGCCCGAACTTCAAGAAGATCTGGGACTCGATCAAGGCGTTCCGCAAGGACCACTACCTGTGGAACCAGGTTGCCGAGCTCAACTTCGATGCGTTCCTGCAAGCGCAGCAGCGCAACAACGCACTGTAAGGTTGGCACCGGGGCGGCGGTTCGTTCCGCCGCCTCCGTCCACCCGGCCGTTCAGTAGTCATCCCCGCGAAAGCGGGGATCTCTGTTTTGGGGCGTGCATCGCAAAACGGAGGTTCCCGCTTTCGCGGGAATGACCCGGTGGGCGAGACAAGACCGGCGTCAGTTGAAGCTCGGCGGCGGTGGCGCTTCGTAGCTCGGCACGGGTTCGCCGAATGACGGGGGTGGCTGCGGCTCGAAGCTCGGGGCGGGGGTTGCGCCGCCGCCGCTCGACGGCAGCACGATCTCGACCGTATTGAGGTCGACTTCCGGGGCCTTGTCGAGGAAGAAGGTCACCAGCTCGGGGAAGGCGATGAGGATGCCGACGAGGATCAGCTGCAAGACCAGCCAGGGGATGGCGCCCATATAGATGTCGCGAGTCTTGACCTTGTCGCGGGGGACGATGCCGCGCAGGTAGAACAGCGCGAAGCCGAAGGGCGGGTGCATGAAGCTGGTCTGCATGTTGGCGCAGATCATCACGCCGAACCACACCAGGTTGATCCCCATGGCCTCGGCGACCGGCGCCAGCAGCGGGATGACGATGAAGGCGATCTCGAAGAAATCGAGGAAGAACGCCAGCACGAAAATGAAGATGTTGACGAAGATCAGGAAGCCGACCACGCCGCCGGGCAGGTGCGAGAGCAGGTGCTCGATCCAGTGACCGCCGCCGACGCCCTGGAAGACGAGGCTGAAGACACGGGCGCCCAACAGGATGAACACCACCATGGCGGTAAGCCGCATGGTCGAGTTCATGCCCTCCCACATCAGGCCCCAGCTCAGCCGGCGGTTGAACCAGGCAAGGAGGATGGCGCCGACGACGCCCATGGCGCCGGCCTCGGTGGGGGTGACGAGGCCGAGGAGGATGGTGCCGAGCACGATGAAGATCAGCGCCAGGCTCGGCACCGTGCCGCGGATGATCTTCTTCCACAGCGGCCAGCCGCGCAGGGTGCGCGCTTCGGGGGGCAGCGCCGGCACATCCTCGGGGCGGAAGATCGACAGGATGAACACCCAGCCCATGAACAAGAGGACCTGGACGATCGAGGCGCCGGTGGCGCCGATATACATTTCGCCCGGCGAGCGCTGCAGCTGATCGGCGAGGACGATCAGCACCAGTGAAGGCGGGATCAGCTGGGTGATGGTGCCGGATGCGGCGATTACGCCGGTGGCGTGGCGCACATTGTAGCCGTAGCGCATCATCACCGGCAGCGAGATCAGCCCCATGGCGATCACCGAGGCGGCGACGGTGCCGGTGATGGCGCCGAGAATGGCGCCGACGATGATCACCGCATAGCTCAGCCCGCCGCGAATGCCGCCGAACAGCTGGCCAAAACCATCGAGCAGATCTTCGGCGAGGCCGGATTTCTCGAGGATCACCCCCATGAAGGTGAAGAATGGGATGGCCAGCAGCAGCTCGTTACTGAGCACGCCGTAGAGCTGGTAGGTGAGGTTGCCGAGAAAGTTCGGGGCAATCAACCCGAGCTCGATGGCGACGAGGCCGGAAAACAGGCCGATCGCGGCGAGCGAGAAGGCGGCCGGGTAACCGATGATGAGAAACACCACCAGCCCGCCGAACATGATCGGCGCCATGTTTTCGCGGATCAGGTCGATCATTGCAGCGGCTTCTCGTAGGCGAACTCGCGGACATAATCCGTGGTGAGCGCGGCGATGCACTTGATGATCTCGGCGATGCCCTGCAGCAACAGCACACCGAAGCCGAGCGGCAGCATAAGCCGCACCGGCCAGCGCGGCAGGCCACCGGCGGCGTTGGACATGATGTTCTGCGTCCAGGCCTGCAGGAACCACGGCCAGGTGAACCAGATCAGGAGGATGCAGAGCGGCAGCAGGAAGAACAGCCCGCCGAGCAGGTCGATCCAGGTTCGCGCCCGCTCACTGATGGCGCCATAGAACAGGTCGACGCGTACGTGTTCGTTGAGCTTCAGCGTCCAGGCGCCGCCCAGCATCACCATGCCGCCGAACATGTACCAGACCGACTCGCTGAGGACGTTGGAATACTGGGTGTAGAACCACACCAGGCCACCGAACACGCCGCCGCCATAGCTGCGCTCGAGCCAGATCATGCCGCTGATCGAATAGCGGAAAATCGCGTTGAAGGCCGAGACCAGCGCCGAGAACAGCACCAGCCAGATGGCGATAAGGCCGACCCGGCGGCTCAATTCGTCAATGATGCGCGTAAAGCGCAAAGCCAGCGCCATAGGCAGCTGTTCCCCCGGCCCTCGTTCCTGTCCGGCCCGCTCTGCTGGCGAAGTCCAGACCGCAAGGCAACATGTGTCGGCGGGTCGCGTCAACCGCCACGCAGACGGTTTGTTGTGAACTGGTACATTTGACAACAAAAGTTGTCTATTGTAGCAGGGTGCATGGATAACACCACCGCGGTATTGCTCGAGGATGCGGACAAGGCGCGGCAGGCGATGACGCCGCTGCGGCTGAAGCTGTTGGCGCTGCTGCGCGAGCCGGGTTCGGCGGCAACGCTGGCGGTGGCGCTTGAGCTGCCGCGGCAGAAGGTCGGCTATCACCTGCATGCACTGGAGAAGGCGGGGCTGGTGATGCCTGCCGGCGAGCGGCAGCGGCGCGGCTTCACCGAGCGGTTGTTCGTCGCCAGGGCCGGTTCGTTCGTCGTCGATCCCTCCATTTTTGGCGTCCCGCCGGCGGTGGAAAAGCAGGATCGGTTCGCCGCCGAGCACCTGGTGGCGCGGTCAGCCGAGACGGTGCGTGAGGTGACGCGGATGCAGGCCGCCGCGGCAGATGAGGGTACGCGGCTGCTCACCTTCACCATTGAGGCGGATATCGGCTTTGCCGCGCCGCAGGATATCGAGGCCTTTGCCGAGCGGCTGACGGCGATGGTCGCGGGCCTGGCCGAAGAGTTTGCGCCGAAGGCCGAGGGCCGGCGCTACCGGCTGCTGATCGGCGGGCACCCGGCGATCAAGGCCAAGAGGCCAGACAAGATCAACTGAGGGAGTTGCAGATGGTTGAGAAGCAGGACCGGGTTATCGTCGAGATGACCATCGCGGCGCCGATCGAGACTGTGTGGGCGGCGCTGCGCGACCCCGCGCAGATGCTCAACTGGTTCGGCTGGGACGCCGATACGCTGAAAGACGAAATCCAGTTCATCTTCTTCGAACATGCCACCGCGGATGCGGCCAACAAGGTCGTTGCCATCCACGAGCACGAGGGGATTGCCGACCGGATGGAGCTCAGAACCGCGCCTGGCGGCACGGTCCTGCGCGTGGTGCGCAGCAGCGCGGTGACCGGCGACTGGAATGCGTTCTACGAGGATACCTGGGAGGGCTGGACGACGTTCTTCCAGCAACTGCGGCACTATCTCGAGCGGCACCCGGGAGCGAAACGGCGGACGCTGTTCCTGTCGGGCAAGCTGCAGGCGCCGGGGGCGCTGCCGGTCGAAGCGCTGGGGCTCAAGCCGCTATGGAGCGCCGCTGCGGGCAGCAAGGCGGCATTCGAGCTGCCGGTGGGTGAGCGGGTGGCGGGTACTGTGTGGCACCACTCGGGGCACCAGGTGGGGATGAGCGTCGATGGCTGGGGCGATGGGCTCATGGTGATCACCGACCAGCCGGCGCCGAATGGCGGACCCAACGGCGGCGGCACCGCGGTGCTGACGACGTTCGGGCTGTCGGACGCGGTGTTCGCGGCGCTGCAGCAGCGCTGGACGGCGTGGTGGGGCGAGCGGTTCGTGAAGGTGGGTTGACGGATAGAGACGGCCCGCTCCCGGCCTCCCCCATAAAGGGGGAGGTGAAGAGCCGAGGCTCTGTCTTCGATCGTGCCAACCACACCGGCGGGGCACCTCCCCCTTTATGGGGGAGGATGGGAGGGGGGCGTCTGCTTCAGTAATAGAGGGGCTATTACCCCTCCAGCCACTGCACCTGCTCAGGCGTCAGCTTGATGTCGAAGGCGTTCATGCTGTCGTCGAGTTCGCCGAGTTTGCGCGGGCCGATCAGCGGGATGGACGGGAAGTCCTGCGCCAGCACATAGGCGAGGGCCACGTGGATCGGGCTCTTGCCGAGCTTGGTGGCCAGTTCGATCGCCCGGTCGCGGCGGACGAAGTTCTGCTCATTGTACCAGACGCGGACCATCTCCTCGTTGTCGCGCTTATCGCGGCCGGCGAGGTCGGTGAAGAAGCCGCGGGCCTGGCTCGACCAGGAGAAGTTCGGGATCTGGCGATCCTTCAGCCACTGCTTCCACTCCGCGGTCGACGAGGTGACGCAGCCGGCCCAGATCGGGTCGAGCATCTCGGCAAGGGCGAAGTTGTTGGAGAGTGCCCCGGGCCGCTGCTTGCCGTGCTTGTCGGCATAGGCGATGGCCTCGTCGAAACGCTCGCGGGTCCAGTTGGAGCCGCCGAACGGCCCGCGGATGCGGCCCTTCTTCACCTCGGCATCCATGGCGTCGACGAACTCGCCGACCGGCACGTCGAGATTGTCGCGGTGCATGAAGTAGACGTCGACATAGTCGGTCTGCAGGCGATCGAGCGATTGGGTCAACTGCTTGGAGATGACGTCCGGGTAGACCAGCGGACTATGGGCGCCCTTGCCGATCACCACGGCCTCTTCGCGCACGCCGCGCGACTTCTGCCACTCGCCGAACAGCTTTTCGGTGTAGCCGCCGGCGTAAATGAAGGCGGTGTCGAAGATGTTGCCGCCCTTTTCCCAGAACGCATCGAGGAGGATGGCGCCCGAAGCGAAGGTGCGGAAATCCTCGAAGCCGAGGGCAGCGGCGGAGGCCGGCTTCTGCACACCCGGGATGGTGCGCTTGGGGATCACCGTGCCGCCGGATTTGAGCGGCCGGCCCGACAGCGTGTTGATGCGGCGGGTCGACTTCTCGATGCTGAACTCGATGCCGGCATCGGCGCGCCATTTGTCGAGCGCGCGGGCCTGGCCAAGACTGTCGGCCCAGGTCATGCCCGGCGCGGTCAGCTCCTGCCGGCCGGCGAGGATGGCTTCGGCAGCCGCATCCGCCTCGAACGAGAACAGGTGCTTCTGCTTGCCGACGCTGATCGTCTCGCGGCTGCCGTCATTGCGGATGATGTCGATCTTGCCGTTACCGCCTTCGCGCCCGCCATCGGCGAACCAGAAGTTCGGCACTTCGATGCGGCCATCGGAGCCGAGGATGCGCAGCACGTTGTCCTGGTTGACGAACACCGAGCAGCTGACCTCAGCAATGATGCCGTTCTCGAACTGCAGCAGCGCCGCAGCCCAGTCATCGGTGCCCTCGGCATTGAGGCGGGCCATGCCGGACACCTTCACCGGATCGGCGAACGGCCGCCCGAGCGAGGCGCCGGCGATGAAGCGCGACATCGAGACCGGGTAGCCGCCGACATCGAGGATGCCGCCGCCGGCCAGTTCGGAGGCGAAGATGCGGTGGTCGGGGATGAACTTGCCCATCTGGAAGCCGAAGCTCGACTTGATGGCGCGCACTTCGCCGATGGTGCCGGAATTCACCAGCTCCCAGAGCTTCTGGGTCTGCGGGTGGAGGCGGTACATGAAGGCTTCGCCAACGAAGGTGCCGGCCTTCTTGTGCGCATGGATCACCGCGTCGACCTCGAAGGCGGTCAGCGCCATCGGCTTTTCGACCAGCACGTGCTTACCGGCTTCGGCCGCCTTGATCGCCCACTCGGCGTGGCCGGTATGGGGCAAAGCGAGATAGACCGCATCGACGTTGGGGTCGGCGAGCAAGGCGTCATAGCCGTGGATGACACGGGCGCCCGGGAAATCCTCGGCGAGGCCGGGCTTGTTCGGGTTGCGGGTGGCGATGGCTTCGAGCTTGCCGAGGCGCGAGTCCTTGAGGCCGCGGGTGAAGTCCTTGGCGATGGCGCCCGGGCCGATGATCCCCCAGCGGATCGGTGCGGTGATTTTGGTCAATTGGAAGTCCTCTTCGAAATCGGAAGAACGGCGCCGCGCCGCGCGGAGCCTGGGTGGAAATGCTGTCAGCGCAGCCGCTTGCCGGCGGCGTCGAACAGGAAGGCGTGCCGGGCGCTGATCGCGACGGTGAGGCTGTCGAGAGCGCCATGGTCGCGCGATTCCTCGCGCTCGATGATGAGCTGCTCGCCGCCCGGCGCCCGGGCATAGAGGTAGCTGGTCTGGCCGAGATGCTCGGCCACGTCGATGCCAACGGTGATGTCGCTGTCCCCCTTGCCGGCATCGGCGAAGTGCTCCGGCCGAACCCCCAGGGTGACTTTATCGCCCTTGTTGGCACTGGAATCGGCGATCGGCAACGCGACCTTCGTACCCCCGTGGTTGGCGAGCGCGACGACCAGCTTGCCGTTGTCGCGATCCACCACTTCGGCGGCCATGAAGTTCATTTTGGGCGAACCGATGAAGCCGGCGACGAACAGGTTGTCGGGGTTGTCATAGAGTTGCAGCGGGGCGCCGACCTGGGCGATCTCGCCCTCGCGCAGCACCACGATCTTATCGGCCAGCGTCATCGCCTCGACCTGGTCGTGGGTGACGTAGATCATCGTCGCCTTGAGTTCCTTGTGCAGCCGCGCGATCTCGATGCGCATGTGGACGCGTAGCTCGGCATCGAGGTTCGACAGCGGTTCGTCGAACAGGAACACCTGCGGGTGCCGGACGATGGCACGGCCGATGGCGACGCGCTGGCGCTGGCCGCCGGAGAGTTGCTTGGGCAGCCGATCGAGCAGCGGGTCGAGTTCGAGGATGCGCGAGGCTTCCTTCACCTGCTTTTCGATCTCGTCCTTGGGCTTGCCGGCAAAGCGCAGCGCGAAGCCCATGTTCTCGCGCACCGTCATATGCGGGTAGAGCGCATAGGTCTGGAACACCATGGCGATGCCGCGCTTAGAGGGATCGACATCGTTCATGCGCTCGCCGCCGATATCGAGCTCACCCGAGGTGATCGGCTCGAGTCCGGCGATCATGCGTAGGAGGGTAGACTTGCCGCAGCCGGACGGGCCGACGAAGACCACGAACTCGCTGCTGTTGATGTCGAGGTCGACGCCCTTGATCACTTCGAGGTTGCCAAAGGCCTTGCGGATGCCCCTCAGCTTCAGATTGCTCATGTTGAGAGACCTTATTTGACCGCGCCCAGCATGCCTTCGACGAAGCGGCGCTGGAGCACGAAGAAGATGAGGAGGGTGGGGAGCGTGGCGAGGATGGTCCCCACCATGATGACGCCCCATTCGGGATAGTAGGCCGAGCTCAGCGACTGGATCACCAGGGTGATGGTCTTCTGCTCGTTGGTCTGCAGGACGATCAGCGGCCACAGGTAGTTGTTCCAGTTGGCCATGAACACGATGATGATGGCCGCCGCATAGGTCGAGCGCATCACCGGCAGGTAGACATAGAGGAAGATCTGCCACTCCTTGAGCCCGTCGATGCGGGCCGCGTCGCGCAGTTCCGACGGGAAGGCCTTCGTCGCCTGGCGGAAATAGAAGATGATGAAGATCGAGGCGATGGCCGGGAGCAGGATCGCGGCGTAGGTGTTGATGAGCTTGAGGTTGGCCATCATGATGAACAGCGGGATCATCAGGGCGGCGAACGGGATCGACAGCATCAGCAGCAAGGCGCCGAAGATCTTCTCGCGGAAGCGGGATTTGAACATCTCGAAGCCGTAACCGGCCAGCGAGGAGATGATCAGCGTCAGCACCGTCCCGACAATGGCGAGAAACGCCGAGTTCCAGAAGATGCGTGGCGCGTCGACCGTGGTGAAGAAGGTGACGATATTGGCCCATAGCGCATTGCCGAGGGTCGCCTTGCCGGTGAGCACGTCGGCGGCCGTGTTGGTGCTCGAGACGAACATCCAGATGAACGGGAAGATCGAAACGAAGGCGGCGATGCTGAGCAGCAGGTAGACGAGACCGCGGCTCACCAGCGCGAGCAGGTTGAACGAGGGGTTCGAACGCCGCGCCGCAATCGCAGGGCTGAGTTCGGTGGCTTGATCGAGCGTGCTCATCGACGGTCCCTCGCGACCAGAAACTGCAGGAAGCTCAGGATGCCGACCAGCACCACGATGACGTAGGAGACAGTCGAGGCGTAGCCGAAGTTCGGCATGAACTTGAAGGTCAGGTTGTAGATGTAGAGCGACAGGGTGAGCGTCGAATCCGACGGGCCGCCCAGGGTCAGCACATTGACCTCGTCGAACAGCTGCAGCGTGCCGATGGTGGAGATCACCGAGGTGAACAGGATCACCGGCTTCAGCATCGGCACGGTGATGTACCAGAAGCGAGCCCAGGCCGGCACGCCATCGATGCGCGCTGCTTCATAGATCGAGCGGTCGATGTTCTGCATCGCGGCCAGATAGAAAATCATGTTGTAGCCGGTCCAGCGCCAGGTGATGGCGGAGATCACCACGACCTTGGCCCAGAACGGGTCGCCCAGCCACGGGATCGGGTCGGCGATGAGCCCGCTGGCGAGCAGGAAATCGTTGATCACGCCGTCATTGGCGAACATCGACTTGAACAGGATCGAGTAGGCCACCAGCGAGGTGATGCAGGGGAGGAAGATGGCGGTGCGGAAGAAGCCGCGGCCCCACAGCCTCGTGTCGTTCAGCGCTGTCGCGAACAGCAGCGCCAGCACCAGCATGATCGGGACCTGGATGATCAGGAAGGTGAAGGTGTTGCCGAGGGCACGCAGGAAGATCGGATCCTGCGTCAGGCGCACGATATTGGCGAAGCCGCCAAAGCTGAAATTCATCCCGCGACCGGTCTGGAAGCTCATCCAGAGCGACCAGACGATGGGGTAGACCATGAAGAGCCCAAGCAGCACCAAGGCGGGCATAACGAAGAGCCAGCCGTTGATCTGCTCGGAACGCTCGAGTTTCGTTTGTGCTGCCACGCAAACGCTCCCGCCCAAAAAGATGCCAATGACATTTGCCGCCCGGGGGGCGGCAATATGCCGGAGATGGGGGCGGGCGAACCCGCCCCCGGGGAGGATCTTACTGGATCTGCTGCTTCACCTGGGCGTCGATGGCCGCGATGGCCTCATCGACCGAACCGCCCTTGGCGAGGGCCGGAAGCTGCGCGACGATCGCCGCATCGACTTCCTGGGTGAAGATGCCGTAGTTCACGGCCGGCACGGCAGCGAGCCAATCGGAGAAGTTCTGCCACACGGCCTGGCCGCCGAAATACTCGTCGCTGGCCTTGTATGCGGCGCCTTCACGAGCGGCGAGGAGCGAGCCGAGCGCACCCTGGTCGACGAGGATCTTCTGGTAGAAGTCGACGTCCTTGCCCCAGACCGTGGCGAGGAAGTCAGAGGCTTCGTTCTTTTCAGCCGAGGACGAGAGCACGTACCAGCTCGAGCCGCCGAGGTTTGAGGCGTGGGTGGCGCCTTCGACGTTCGAGAGCTTGGGCAGCGGCGCAACGCCCCACTTGCCGGACTGGTTGGCGGCCTTGATGGTGGCGGTCATCCACACGCCGGTATAGACGGCGGCGGTCTCACCCGAGACGAACGCACCGGTATATTCGTTCCAGCCGGCGACGGGCTTGTAGATCTCGGGGGTCTGCAGCAGCTTCGAATAGGTCTCGAGCGCCGCCTTGAAGGTCGGGCTGCCGGCGATGTCGGCCTGCCCATCGGGCGTGAAGTACCACTTGCCGGCCGATTGCAGCATGATGCGGATGGTGCCCGCGTCATTGATGTCGACGCCGAGCAGCGGGTGGCCGGTCTTCTCCTTGACGGTCTTGCCGATGTCGATCAGCTGCTCCCAGGTGATATCCTGCAGCGCCGCGGCATCGAAGCCGGCTTCCGAGAGGTAGTCGGAGCGGTAGAACAGGCCCGTGACGCCGGAGTCGAAGGGCAGCGAGTAGGTCTGGCCGTTCACCGTGGCAAGCTCGACCTTATAGGGCGCGAAGCCGGCATAATCGACCTTGCCGTTGAGCGGCTCGAAGGCGCCGGGGAACGACTGCAGGTATTTCTGCGCGCCGTAATCTTCGATCAGCACGATATCAGGCAGGCCGTCGGTGGCGCCCGAAGCGAGCTGCGCCTGCAGCTTCTGTTCGAGGTCGGCCTTGGCAAAATCGACGATGTTGAAGGTCACGTCCGGGTGCGCCGCGGTGTAGCGGGCGGCGGCTTCCTTCATGGTCGCGCCGTTGAAGTTGGGGTCCCAGCACCAGACAGTGACTTCGGCTGCCGAAACAGCGGCGATGGACAGTAGGCTGACGCCGAACGCCAGGCCGAGCGTGCTGCGCCACCGCGAATGGATGCGATCCATGTAATCCTCCCGTTTTCATTTGGCTCACCTTGGGCAAGCGTGGTTAGAATATGCGACCAAAGGCGCATGTCCGCGACAAAGGGAAACTCGACTTGGCGGAAAGTAAGGTGCATGAGCGTGCGGTCTACCAGCCGCATGCAGGCAGCGTCGAAGCCCATCCGACGATCCTGTCGACCTTCCATAACCACCCGCTGGTGATGCTGAAGCCGCACTGGCACGCACAGGTCGAAGTCAATTTCATCGTCGCCGGCACCGTGCACTACCGCATGCACACCCACGACCTGACCCTGAGCGCCGGGCAGATGGTGCTGTTCTGGGGCGGGCTGCCGCACCAGATGGATGATCTCTCCGACGACGCAATCTATGCCGGGGCGCATCTGCCGCTGATGCATTTCTTCCGGCTGCGGCTGCCCGAGGATGTGCCGCACCGGCTGATGCAGGGGACGACCCTGCTGAGCTGCACGCCCGATGATTCCGATGCGCACAATTTCGCGCGCTGGAACCGCTATGCCCGCTCGGGCGATGTGGTGAAGGCACAGCACGCGGTGGACGAGCTGTTGCTGCGGCTCGAGCGGGTGCGGTTCGAACCGTACGAGCTGGTGGGTGACAGCAAGGCAGCCGGCCACGCGGTCGAAACCGCCGAAGTGCAGTCGTCGCGCAATGTCGGCAAGATGTGTGACTACATCGCCGAGAATTTCCTGCACGAGATCGACTCCGTCGATATCGCGCGGGCGGCGAACCTCCACCCGAAATACGCCATGAGCATCTTCAAGCGCTCGACCGGCATGACGCTCAACGAGTACGTCAGCCTGTTGCGGCTCAGCTACGCGCAGGCGCTGCTGCTGCGCGACGACGCCAATGTGCTGCGCGTCGCGATGGAATCGGGGTTCGGCTCACTCAGCGCCTTCAACAAGTCGTTCCGCAAGATCGCCGGCATGTCCCCGTCGGATTTCCGGCGCGACGCCTTCATCCCCGGAGCGCTCGCCTCCTGAGCTTGAACTTTTGCGCATCGGCATTGTAACGATGCGAAACTTCCAGCGCGGGGATGCTCAATGTTCGTAGTGGGTGGCGAAAGCCTGATCGACCTGATCTCGGAGCCGGTCGGGGCCGATGGGGTGATCCGGCTCGTGGCGCACCAGGGCGGCTCGCCCTATAACTGCGCCATCGCGCTTTCGAAGCTCGGCAACGATACCGGCTTCCTCTGTCCGATCAGCACCGATGGCCTCGGTACCTACCTCCTGGCGCCACTGGCGGAAGCCGGGGTGAAGCCGCTGCTCGCCGAGCGGGTGGAGGCCTACACGACGCTGGCGGTGGTGACGTTCGATGCCAAGAAAAGCGCGCAATACGGTTTCTATCGCAACGCCGATCGCGCCTTCACCCGCGAGGGGCTGATCGCGGCGCTGCCCGCCAAACTCGAGGCGTTCCAGGTCGGCGGCTTCTGCCCGATCGAACCCGAGGATGCAGCGATCTGGCTCGATGTGGCGAGGGAAGCGGCGCGGCGGGGCGCGACGCTGACCATGGACCCCAATGTGCGGCCATCGCTGGTGCCGGATTTTGCCGGCTACAAGGCGCGGCTCTCGAGTTTCCTCGACATCGTCAACCTGGTGAAGGTGTCGATCGAGGACCTGGCTTCGCTGGAACAGAGCCGCGCAGTGCGCGCCACCGAGCTGACGGCCGCCGAGGTCGAGGCGCTGGTGAGCAAGTACGTGGCCGATTTCCTTGGCCGAGCCAATTGCGAGCTGGTGATCGTCACCTTCGGCGACGAGGGCAGCCGAGCCTTCACTAAATCGGGCTCGGCGAAGCAGGGCGTTTACCCCGCCGTGCCGTTCGGCGACACGGTGGGGGCCGGCGACACGCTGATGGCGGCGGTACTGACGCTGCTCAACGAGCAGGGCAACCTCAAGCCGGGCAAGCCTGGCGCCATGGATGATGCGGCGCTCGCGACGATGCTGCGCTTCGGCGCGGTGGCGGCAGGGCTCAACTGCCAGTTCGTCGGCTGCCACCCGCCGACCCGCGGCGAAGTCGACGCGGTGCTGGCAAAGGGTTAGCCGCCGCCACGCGCCATGGTTCAACTCACAGGGACGTCATTCCCGCGCAGGCGGGAACCTAGTGGGATGCTGCGGCACCTGCTGGAGCTGAGAGATCCCACCGGGTCCCCGCCTTCGCGGGGATGACGCCGGTGGGTAGGTCAAGCTTGGCTCAACCGCGCGGCGGTGCAGCAGCGCTCAGCCGCCGGCGCCCTGGTAGCGATTAAGCGCGTAGCGCCACTGCCGCATGGCGAGCGCGACGAAGAACGGTCCTGCCAGCAGCGCTGCCGGGCCGGCCCAATCGCCGAGGATCGGCACGGGCTTGCCGAGCAGTACCGCGACCGGCACGGCGGCCATGAAGCCGAGCGGCACCAAGCTCAGCATCGTCGCCTGGATGGCAGTGGGGAAGATGTTGATCGGGTAGCGCGACAGCTCCCAGAAGCCGAAGAACAGCGAATAGAGGTGGTTGGAGCGGGTCCAGATCAGCGCCGTGGCGCCGATCATGGTGAGCGTCGCGCCGGTGACCATGGCGGCGCTGATCAGCGCACCGGCGAAGTAGGCGACCCAGCCGATCGACCAGGGCACGGCGACGATGCTGAGGGCCCAGCCCATCATGCCGATGCCGAGCAGGGCGTGGCCGGTATAGCCGGGGTTGAGGCCGGAAAACACCATATAGGCCCAGGGGCTGACCGGTTTGGTGAGCAGTGTATCGAGGGTGCCGAGCCGCACTGCCTCCTCGAGCTGGCGCATCTGGGTGAAGCTCATGCAGGCGCCGAGCGAGTAGCCGAGCAGGTGGAACGAGAACAGCAGCGCCAGCTCCGACCAGTTCCAGCCGGCAATGGTGCCGAAGCGGTCGGCGAGGATCCAGATCACCGCGAACGAGCTGGCATAGGTGATGATCTGGGCGATGCGATCGATCCAGAAGGCGCCGCGATATTCCATCTGGGAGCGGAGGTACATCAGCGCGAGGCGCGGCAGGATGCGGAGGGTGCGCAGCATCTCAGCCTCCCTGTACGACGATGCGGGTGGAGGCCTTGCGCCAGAGCAGCGCCACGCCGCCCGCCAGCAGCGCCGCCCAGCCGAGGCCAAGGCCGAAATAGGCAAGGGTCGCCGTGACGTCGAGCCGCCCGAGCCACACCGCCGAGGGGTAGTAGACGATCCAGGCGAAGGGCAGGTGCGCCGCGATGACGGCGAGGGGGGCAGGGAAGAACCAGAATGGGATCAGCTGGCCGGACAGCAGGTTGAGGATCGCCTGCATCATCCATTCGAGCGAGAACGAGGTGAGGAGCCAGAAGGCGACAAGGCCGAACAGCGCCGAGAGCAGCGCGATGATGGTGTAGGCGAGGAGGCCAAAGGCGACGAACATCACGCCATGGAACGGGCTCGCCGGCGGCAGCATGCCGTAGACGGCGGCGACAACCGCGACGGTGGGCACGACGAGGATGACGAAGCGGAAGGCGGCGCGGCCGAGTTCGGTGGCGAGCACATAGAGCGGGAAGCTGGCGGGTTTCAGCAGCCACACGGCGACGTCGCCGGTGCGCAGCGCCTGGCCGATGCCGCTGACGATCGATTCGTAGCGGATGGCGCCGGTGACCGCGCCGCCGAGCAGGGCATAGGTCACCATCTGCTCGAGGCTGACGCCGGCAATGCTGGCGCTGCCGCCATAGATGGCAACCCAGATGGCGACGCGGGCGAAAACCTGCACCAGCTTGCCGATCATGTTGGCCCAGACCTCGTTGCGGTAAGCGAGCTGGGTCAGAAAGGCGCTGCGGGCGAAGGCGAAATAGACGCTCATCGCAACGGTAACTCGGCGTTGCGGCGCTGGTAGAAGGTGCGGATTACCTCCTCGATATTGGGCTCCTCGAGCGCAATATCCTTCAGCGTCGTGGTATCGCCGAGCTCATCGAGCACGTGCACCAGCGAGACGTCGTCGCGATCGAGCAGATAGTGCTTGCGCAGGCCGTCGTCGGAGGTGAGGCGCGCACTCTTCAGCTCGAGCGGGCCGGGATCGGCGGCGAACTCCAGCATCAGCCGGCGGGCCGAGCCGAGGGCGGTGCGCAGCTTCGCCGTTTCGCCGTCGAAGATCAGGCGGCTGTGGTCGACCATGATCAGGCGCGGGCAGATCTCCTCGATATCCTGCAGGTCGTGCGTGGTGAGGATGATGGTGGTGCCGCGCTCGCGGTTGACGCGCGACAGGAACTTGCGCACCGCATCCTTGGCGACGACGTCGAGGCCGATGGTCGGCTCGTCGAGGAACAGAATCTTCGGATCATGCAGCAGCGCCATGACGATCTCGGCGCGCATGCGCTGGCCGAGGCTCAGTTGCCGGACGGCGCGCTCGAGGAAGGGTTCGAGATCGAGCAGGCGGCTCAGGGATTTGAGGTTCTCGTCGAAGCGTGGGCGGGCGATGCCATAGATCTCGCGATGCAACTCGAACGAGTCGCGCACCGGCAGATCCCACCAGAGCTGGCTGCGCTGGCCGAAGACGACGCCGATTTCGCGCGCATTGGCCTGGCGTTCGCGGTGCGGCACGCGTCCGAGCACGGTGACGTCACCGGCCGACGGCACGAGGATGCCGGTCATCATCTTGATCATCGTCGATTTGCCGGCGCCGTTCGGGCCGAGATAGCCGACCGCCTCGCCGGCGGCGATGGCGAAGCTCACGTCGGTGACCGCTTCGACCTCGGTGTATTCGGCGGTAACCAGCGTCTTCAGCGCGCCGAAGAAGCCGGGGAACCGGCGATGCTGCCGGAACCGCTTGGAAACGGCTCGTGCCTCGATGATTTGAGCCATGGTGGAGGCCGCCCCCTCGCGGCCCGGAGCGAGGGTAGCTGATTCCCTGGGCCTCACAGGCTCGTCAGTTGCGGTTGATTGGCGGCGCTGATCAATTGCCGCCGGAGCTGCGTGGGGCTGATCTCCATCGTGTCGTCGAGTTCACGAGTAGTGAGGAAGGCCCAAATGCGTCACTGGGTTTGGATGCTCCTGGTAGCAGTGCTGCTGGGGGCCGGGATCGCCGTCTACATGCTGAAGCCGGTGCAGGGCGCGGCGCGCGACTTGGCGCTCACCGGCGACGTGACACGCGGGCAGTATTTGCTGCGGCTCGGCGACTGCATCACCTGTCACACCGACAAGAAGAACGGCATCGCCGAACTCGGTGGCGGCCCTGGGCTGGTAACGCCGTTCGGCACGTTCTATGCGCCCAACATCACCTCGGACCCCAAGGCGGGCATCGGCGGCTGGACGCTGGCGCAGTTTTCGAAAGCAATCAGCGATGGCGAAGGGCCAGCCGGGCATCTCTATCCGGCGTTTCCCTATGAGAACTACACGCTGATGAGCGACCAGGATGTCGCCGATCTCTACGCGGCGCTGCAGCAGGTGCCGCCGGTCAGCACGTCGGCCAAGCCGCACGAGGTGGCCTTCCCGTTCGATATGCGACCGCTGGTGGCCGGCTGGAAGAACCTGTTCTTTACGCCGCGCCGCTACGAGGCCGATGCCAGCCATTCTGAGCGCTGGAATCGCGGGCGCTACCTGGTCGAGGGGCCGGGGCACTGCGTGATGTGCCATTCGCCGCGGAACCTCCTCGGTGCGGTGGAGAAGGGCAAGGAACTGACCGGCAACCCGGCCGGCGGCACCGGCGGCAGGGCGCCGGCCCTGACGGCCGAGCGGTTGAAGACCGAAGGCTATGACGTCGCCTCGATCGCCAGCGCGCTGAGCGACGGCTTCACCCCCGAGTTCAACGTGCTGGGCAGCGCCATGGGCGAGGTGATCGCCGACGGCACCTCGTTCTGGACCGAGGCGGACCGCGAGGCGGTGGGGGCGTATCTGCTGGGGGAGGAGTAGGGGGCTAGTCGAACGTCTCCGATGAGATGTGGCGAGCAGAGTCGATGACCCGCACCACTCGCAGCGTCGTCGCGTCGAAATCGAAGAACACGAGATAGCGCCCGATAGGAAAGCTTCGCAGTCTTGGTGCAAGGTCGTCGCGTGCACGTCCCATTTGTGGCGTGCTCGCAAGGTGCCGGACCGACTCGGCAATGCGTCGCATCTGACCGTCGGCCGCGGTCGGATTGTCTGAAGCAATAAAGGACCAGATACTTCTCAGGTCGCGACGCGCAGCATTGGTGTGACGGACACTAAGCGGCATCTTGGCGGCTCGCCTTCAGCCGCTTCGCCTCGGCGATGATTTCCTCCATGTCGAGCGGCCCGGCATCGCCGCTGTCCAAACCTTCCTGGATCAGCTTTTTCAGCTCTTCCGTCCTTACGCTCCGCAGGACCTCTGCGTCTTCAAGCAGCCGCAATCCGTCACGCAGCACTTCGCTGGCGCTGTTGTAGCGGCCGCTTTCGACGAGCTCGCGGACGAACTTCTCGTAGTGTTCCCCGAGGGTGTAGCTGGATGGCATGGCTGGTCTCCTTCAGGGAGCAGACTATCACTTTATGATAGTTTTGCCATCAGGCTCCGGCACGGATGGCGAGGGCGTCTTCGAGGGTCATCTCGGTATGGTGCTCCCATTCGGGACGTGGTTCGGGGAAATCGGTGCGGAAGTGGCCGCCGCGGCTTTCCTCGCGCTGCAACGCACCGGCGGCGACCAGCGTCGCCGAGGTGGTCATGTTGAGGAACGAGCGGGTGACGCCCTGCGCTGTGGCCTCGATCTCGGCGATGCGGCGCAACGCGGTGCGAAGGTCCGTGGCGTTGCGCTCGACCCCGACCAGGTCGGTCATGGTGCGGCGCAATTCCTTCACCGACACGTGGTTGCGCAGGCGTTCCTCCACCGCCTCGCCCTCGACCGGGTCCCAGCCGATGCCGGGGAAGGGGGCAAGCGGGCTGCGCAGCGGCTCGAGGCCGGAGATATCGGCGGCGATGCGGGCGCCATAGACCACGGCCTCGAGCAGCGAGTTCGAGGCAAGGCGGTTGGCGCCATGCAGGCCCGTCGACGAGCACTCACCGGCGGCCCAGAGGCCGGGCAGCGAGGAGCGGCCATTGGCTTCGACCTTGACCCCGCCCATGTGGTAGTGCGCCGCCGGAGTGACCGGGATCAGCTGGGTCACCGGGTCGATGCCGAAATCGGTGCAGTATTTGGCGACGGTGGGGAAGGCGGTGAGGATGCGCGCGCCGATCGCCTCGCGGGTATCGAGGAACACCTTCCGGCCGGCCTTGATCTGACGGTAATTGGCGCGGGCGACGATATCGCGCGGCGCCAGTTCGGCATCGGGATGGATCGCCGGCATGAAGCGCTCGCCGAGGTCGTTGACGAGGATGGCGCCTTCGCCGCGCAGCGCCTCGGTGGCGAGCGGGGCAGGGTCGGCGCCGGTAGCGATGGCGGTGGGGTGGAACTGCACAAACTCGGGGTCGGCGATCAGCGCCCCGGCCCGGGCCGCCATGCCCATGGCATGGCCGCGCACCCCGGAGGGGTTGGTGGTGACGGCATAGAGCCCGCCGAGCCCGCCTGCGGCGAGTACGGTGGCGCGCGCCCGGATCAGCACCGGCTCGGCATAGCGATCACCGAGCTTGCGCGCATAGACGCCGATGATGCGGCCGTCGGCGCGGGCGAGATCGACGACGGTCAAACCCTCGACGATGCGGATCGAGGGGGTCTTGCGCACCTCGGCGATGATCGCCTGCATGATGGCGTAGCCGGCGCGGTCGCCTTCGACACGCACCACACGGTTGCGCGAGTGGGCAGCTTCCTTGCTCAGCACATAGTGGCCGAGCTCGTCGCGGTCGAACGGGGTGCCCCAGCGGGCGAGGTCTTCGATGCGCGCCGCGGCTTCGGCGGTGACCGATTCCGCTTCGTCCTCATCGACGATGCCGGCGCCGGCGATCTCGGTGTCGACCGCATGGGCATGCGAGGTGTCGCCCGGACCGACCGCGGCGGCAACGCCGCCCTGTGCCCAGGCCGACGAGGCGCCGTTGCCGAGCGGCACGGGGGAAATGACGGTGACGGGGCGGGGAGCGAGCTTCAGCGCGCAGAACAAGCCAGCCAAACCAGCGCCGACGATGAGGGCACCGTCGGCGTTGAGGACGTTGTCAGTAAAGGTCATCGGTCTCCCCCGGGCGAAACGCCCGGATCAGGCCTCGTCGACCACAGGGGTTTCTGCAGCGCGCTTCTTAAGCGATTCTATGGCGTTTTTGGCGCTCGACTTCGACTTGTAGGTTTCGGTCCGGACCATGGTCTCGCCGTTCGCGGCGACGAAGCGGACGAAGGTCTGGCCATCCTTGGAGGCTGCGAGCTCAAAGCGGTAGCCCTTGCCGGTTTCGCCCTTGGCCGTATCCACAACGGAGGCCGACGGGGCGTTCTTCTTCAGCGAAGCAATGGCGTTCTTGGCGCTGTCCTTGCCCGCATAGTTCTCGGACCAGAAGATGGTCTCGGCGTTGTAGACGTATTTGGCGACGAACTGGCCGCCCTTGGCGGAGGTGATCTTGAAGGAATGTGGCACGACGCTTTTACCCCTCGGTTGCGGGCCGGGAAGTCGTGGCCCGATCCGGCAAATCTAGCGCGGTGCGGGAGTCCCGCAACCCTCAACGTCAGGCACGCGCTTGATTTGATTGAGCTTGGGACTCTCGCGTGGGTTATTGAGCGGAGCTTTCTATAGACGAAAGTCCGAAGGCTGGTGGCTGTGGACCCCCACCCCTGTCCCCTCCCCCTAAAAAAGGGGAGGGAGACGATAGCCTCGGCATTGGTGAGAGGGTCTCCCTGCCCATTCCGGGGCGCTATCGCGCCCCTAGGGGGAGGGGACAGGGGTGGGGGCAGCCCACACCGGCGCTTGGCTAGTGCGCAGTCGGCTAGTTTGCGCCGGGATCAATCACGTTTCTTGGAAAAATCGATCATCCGCTGCACGGCGGCGCGGGCGGGTTCGAGCAGTTCGTCGGCGACGGTGACTTCCTCGGTCATGGTGTGGAGCGACCACAAGACGTTCTCGAGGTTGATGCGCTTCATGTGCGGGCAGATGTTGCAGCCGCGCAGGAAATCGACGCCGGTCGCTTCCGACGCCACGTTGTCGGACATCGAACACTCGGTGACCATTACCACGCGCGGCGGCTTCTGGGTCTTGACGTAGTCGATCATCGCGGCGGTCGAGCCGGCGAAATCCACCGCGTCGATCACCTCGGGCGGGCACTCGGGGTGGGCGATGATCTTGGCCGTCGGGTAAGCATGGCGCAGCTCGGCGATGTCGGCGGCGGTGAAGGTTTCGTGCACCTCGCACGAGCCGGCCCAGGTGATGACCTTCTTCTGCGTCTTCTTGGCGGTGTTGCGGGCCAGGTACTGGTCGGGAATCATGATCACCGTGTCGCCGGCGACGCCATTGACGATGTCGGCGGCGTTCGACGAGGTGCAGCAGACATCGGTCACCGCCTTCACCGCAGCGGAGGTGTTGACGTAGGTGATGACCGGCACGCCCGGATACTGGGCGCGCATGGCGATGACATCCTCGGGGGTGATCGAGGAAGCGAGCGAGCAGCCGGCTCGGCTGTCGGGGATCAGCACGGTCTTTTTGGGGTTCAGCAGCTTCGACGTCTCGGCCATGAAGTGCACACCGCACTGCACGATGATCGACTGCTTGACCTTGGTGGCCTCAATGGCGAGCTGCAGGCTGTCGCCGACGATATCGGCGACGCCGTGATAGATCTGCGGCGACTGATAGTTATGGGCGAGGATGACCGCATCCTTCTCCTTCTTCAGCCGGTTGATCTGCAGGATCAGCGGCGCATAGAAGGGCCATTCGATCTCAGGAATACGGTCTTTCACCCGCTCGTAGACGCGCGATGTGACGCGTTCGACCGCCTTGGTGAACTTGAGATCGAAACTCTCCGCGAGGATGGCGCGAGCCTCCTCCAGCGGGGTGAGAGCGTTGATAAGCTGCACCGGACCGTCCCTCCAGACGCGGCAGACTTAAGGTCGATTGCTCGCCATTTCAATGTCGCGATTTGGCTTGATCGGCATGCGGCAAGTGCCTAACGCTCTCGCCGAACGACAGCCCTCGAGGATCGCCATGCCGCAAGACGCCGCCGCCCTTCGCCAGACTCTCTCGCTTGCGCCGGTGATTCCGGTGATCGTCCTGGACGATGTGTCCGCGGCGCGGCCGCTGGCCGAGGCACTGGTGGCGGGTGGCCTGCCGGTGCTGGAAGTGACGCTCCGGACCCCGCACGCGCTGCAGATCATCGAGGAGATGGCCAAGGTGGCGGGCGCTGTCGTCGGTTCGGGCACGGTGCGCTCGCCGCTACAGATGGGCCACTCGGTCGATGCCGGCTGCCAGTTCATGGTGTCGCCCGGCGCCTCGCCGCGGCTGCTCGAAGCGGCCGAGGAGCACAAGATCCCGCTGTTGCCCGGCATCGGCACGCCGACCGAGGCGATGACCGCGTCGGAACATGGTTACTCGTTCCTTAAGTTCTTCCCGGCCGAGGCGCTGGGTGGGGTGAAGGTGCTGAAAGCCTATGCCAGCCCGCTCGCTGACATCACCTTCTGCCCGACCGGCGGCATCGACATGGCAAAAGCCAAAGAATACCTGGCGCTGCCCAACGTGATCTGCGTCGGCGGCTCGTGGATCATGCCGGCCGATGCCATTGCCAACAAGGACTGGAAGCGGATCGAGACGCTGGCGCGCGAAGCGGCGGCGTTGAAGCAGAACTAACTCTGCTCAAAGCGCCCGCAGCGTCGCCAGTTTGCTGCCGGCACTATCGATGAGAACCAGCACGCCGGGCTCGGCGTGAAATTTGACGGTGGCCGCGAGGACGGCGAAGAAGCTCGCCTCCTGCGCCATGGTTGCCGGTTCGCACGCCATCTCGGTCCAGGCGATGTCGGTAAACTGCAGCGCGTTGTCGTTGATGGTGACGCCGCCGCCGAAGCTGTTGCAGCCGCCGCTGCCGGAGGCGCGCCCGTCCGGCTCGACTTGCAGCGTGGTGCGCACACCGGGCGTGACGACGCCGTCGCGCAGTTCCTCAAGCGCCCAGTTGCCATAGAGCAGCGAGCCGCCGGCGAAAGCTGGGCTGGCCGTTGCGATGGCGAGGAGACAGACCAGCGGCAAGGAGCGGAGCGACATTTTCAACCTCCAGCGAAGCGAGGGGCCATACCCCTCTGCCATTGTGGCAAAGCCGTGATCTGAACTGCTATGGGTGGGCCGATGGCGCCCCGGAGGAGCGATGCACGGCAACAAGACGATCGGCCTGTCCCACCTCAGGATCACGCTGTCGGACAACTTCTATATCGGCCCCGGCCGTGCAGACCTGATGGAGCTGATCGCCGAGACCGGCTCGATCTCCGAGGCCGCCAAGCGGATGGGGATGTCGTACAAGCGGGCCTGGGGGCTGGTGCAGGTGCTGAACGAGGGGTTCGGAGCGCCGCTGGTCGAGGCGTCGCGCGGCGGCAGTATGCAGGGGGCGTCGCTCACCGCTGCGGGGCGCGAGGTGCTGGAGCGCTATCGCGGCATGCAGGAGGCGACGCGCAAGGCGATCGCGCGGGATGTCGAGGCGCTCGGCGCGCTGCACGGCGATATGTCCGAGAGAAAATAACGCTTGCTGCCTGCATCTGGCGTTGGCACAACCATCGATATTCCCATTCGGATATATCGAGGATCCTATGCGTCGGACCACCCTTCTGCTTGGCGCCAGCCTGCTGGCGCTGACGAGCGCGCAGGCCTTTGCCGCCGATGTCAGCGCGGCCGTTGCCGCCAACTTCACCAAGCCGGCCGAGGAGTTGGGCGCGGCGTTCACGGCGAAGACCGGCGACACGGTGAGCTTCAGCTTTGGCGCCACCGGGGCGCTCTACACCCAGATCAGCCAGGGTGCGCCGTTCGAGGTGTTTCTTTCCGCCGATAACAAGCGGCCAGCGCAGGCGGTGAAGGAAGGTTTTGCGGTCGATGGCACGGTGTTCACCTATGCGGTGGGCAAGGTCGTGCTCTACTCGCCCTCCCTCGATCTCACCGACGGCGCGGCGGTGCTTACTGCCAACGGGTTCCAGCATCTGTCGGTCGCCGACCCCAAGACCGCGCCCTATGGCGCCGCGGCGATGGAAACGCTGGACAAGCTCGGGCTGACCGAAGCCGTGACGCCCAAGATCGTCACCGGCGAGAATATCAGCCAGGCGCTGCAGTTCATCGATTCAGCCAATGCGGAGCTCGGCTTCGTCGCCCTGAGCCAGGTGATCGACAAGCCGGCTTCGCAAGTCTGGCGGGTGCCGGCCGAGGATTATTCGCCGATCCTCCAGGATGCCGTGCTGCTGAAGCCGGGCGAGTCGGATCCAGCCGCAGCCGCCTTTCTCGAATTCTTGAAGGGCGACGAAGCGCGCGCCATCATCGAGAAATACGGCTACGAGGTCGGCTCGGGTCAATGAGGTTTTCATGATGCTTGATGCCAGTGAGATCGTGCAGCCGGTTGGGCTGACGCTGACGCTGGCGCTCATCGTCACCCTGATCCTGCTGCTGGTCGGCACGCCGATCGCCTGGTGGCTGTGCCGCACGCGCTCGCCGCTGCAGGCGCCGATCGCCGCACTGGTGTCGCTACCACTGGTGCTGCCGCCGACAGTGCTCGGGTTCTACCTCTTGCTGGCGTTCGGGCCGAACGGCCCGGGCGGCCTCTTGGCGCCGCTCTGGGGAGCGCGGACTTTGGCTTTCTCGTTCGAGGGACTGGTCATCGCCTCGGTGCTCTACTCGCTGCCCTTCATGGTGCAACCACTGCGCACTGCGTTTGAGGCGCTGGGCGAGGAACCGCTGGAAGCGGCGGCGACACTCGGGGCAGGGCGGTGGACGACATTCTCCAGGGTGGTGATCCCGCTGTCGCGCACCGGCTATCTCACCGGCGCCATCCTGACCTTCGCGCACACCGTCGGCGAGTTCGGGGTGGTGCTGATGATCGGCGGCAATATCCCCGGCAAGACCAAGCTGGTGTCGATGGCGATCTACGACTTCGTCGAGCGGCTGGAGTGGGACAAGGCCCATATCCTCGCCGGCGGCATGGTGGTGTTCGCGTTCGTGGTGATCACGGCGGTGATGCTGATCGATCGGCGGGTTGGGCGGGTGGTGGGGTGAGGGCTGACTGATAGAGACGGCCCCCTCCCGGCCTCCCCCATGAAGGGGGAGGTGAAGAGTAGAGGCTCTGTCTTCGATCGTGCCAGGTTAACCAGCGGGGCACCTCCCCCCTTGTGGGGGAGGATGGGAGGGGGGCGTCTCTATCAGTCGGCCTCAAGCCAGCCGCAACAACTCCACGAAACGCTTCAGCGCTTTGGTCAGGCCCTTGCGCTTCTTGGTGTCGAGATCGGCGAACAGAGCTTCTTCGAGCTGTTCCCAGTTGGCGGCCAGCACTTCGCGGATGCGGGCGCCGCGTTCGGTGAGGGCCAAGCCCTCGGTGAGGTCCGGGCCGATGGCCTGGCGTGCCACGATGTCCCGCTCGATCAGCCGCTGCAGCCGGGGCTGCAGCGCTTCGGGCTCGAGCCCCAGGTGCTCGGCGAGGGCGGCCTCGCTCGCCCCGAGCTCGGCATGCAGCACGAAGATCACGGCGTCGTCGCCGGCCTCCAGCCCGCGATCCAGCAGCGGCACCAGCAGCGCCTTGTGGGCCAGCTGGCCGGCTTCGATCAGCCGGTAAAGCGTTGAACGGGCTTCGGGTTTGGTCATGGGTGGATAGATAGACTTCAGGACGGGATCGAGCGACATGGGACCCATCCTATCGTTAATCTCAGAGAGACCAAGTGGCGGCATTGTTCAGGCTTTGCGGATGACTTATGCGTGGCTGAGGCGGTGTTCGGCAGAAGCACCGCCAGTCTACACAGTTCAGGTCAGGAACGCATGAGCCAGGACCTCGCCCGCATCAGGGCCTTCGTGCAGGTGTTCGATGCCGGCGGCTTCTCGTCCGCGGCGCGGCAACACGGGCGCTCCAAGGCGCTGCTGTCGAAATATGTCACCGACCTCGAGGATTATCTCGGGGTGCGGCTGATGAACCGGACCACCCGCAAACTCAGCCTCACCGAAGCCGGCGAAGCCTATTATCGCGAGGCGAGCCAGCTCTTGCAGCAGCTCGACGACCTCGATGCGACGATCTCGGACCAGACGGCCGAACCGCGCGGGCTGGTGCGGGTATCGGCGCCGCGCAACCTCGGTGAAACGACACTGGCGCCGGCGATCTTCGCCTTCATCGCCAGGAACCCGCTGATGTCGGTCGATCTGCGCCTCGAGGATCGCTATGTCGACCTGGTCGAGGAAAGCGTCGATGTGGCGCTGCGCATCTCGACGCTGGCCGATTCCTCGCTGATCGCCCGCAAGATCTCCGATATGCGGCACGTGATCTGTGCCGCGCCGAGCCTCGTCAAGCGGGTCGGCACGCCGACCTCGGGCGAGGCGCTGCGCAACATGCCATGCGTGCTCGATACCAACATGCCCTCGCACAGTTCGTGGCGCTTCATCGAGAACGGCACGCCGGTCTCGGTGCACGTCTCCGGTCCGGCCCGGGTAAATTCTCCGGTGGCCGCCATGCAGGCGGCGCTCGCCGGCCTTGGGTTCGCCGTATTGCCGACCTACCTCGCTGACCCGCTGATCGCCGAAGGGCGGCTGGTTCGCGTGCTCGAGGACAGGATGCCCGAGGGTCCGAGCCTGCAAGCGGTCTATCCGCATCGGCGGCATCTTGCCGGCAAGGTTCGCGCCCTGATCGACCATCTGGTCGCCTGGTTCGCCGACAATCCGGTGAAGTAGGCAAAACAGGGCACGGGGCGTCGATGACGGGTTTGTTGCGCAAGCTGGCGCTGGCTGCGGCCGCCACACTCGGTCTTATCGGCGCCGCCCAGGCCCACCCGCATATCTTCATCGATGCCAAGGCGACGATCGTCTTCAACGATGCGGGCGAACTCACCGAGATCAGGAACGCCTGGACCTTCGACGAAGCCTTCTCGGTCTGGCAGATCCAGGGGCTCGATACCAATAATGACGGCATCACCTCGTCCGAGGAGATGCAGGAGTTGGCCGACGAGAACATCAAGGGTCTCGCGGAATACAATTTCTACACCTCGGCCGGCGCCTACACGGCGAGCGGCCAGACCGGCGCTTCGCTGCCCTTCACTGAAGTGGGCGGAGCGAAGTTCGTATTCGCCGACAACCGCTCGACGCTGAGCTTCGATATCGCGCCCAAGACGCCATATCGGATCACGGGCAAGCTCGAGATCGCCATCGCCGATCCGGAATACTATGTGGCGATCACCTTCCACGCGCCGGCCGATGTGATGCTGGTCAATGCCCCCGCGGGCTGTGCGCTGCACATGGAACCGCCACGAGAGCTGTCGCCCGACCTGCAGGCGCGATTGTTCGACCTGTCATCCGACGTAACGCAACTGCCGCCCGATCTCGAAGCGGCGGTGCGTGGCTCGCAGGGGGCGATCGTGCTCGATTGCTCCGGCGCCGCAGCGCCGGCGCAGGCAGCGACGGCGCTCGAGGCAGTGACCCAGGTGGCCGAGGCGAAACCGGCGCTGCCGTTCGGCGGTCCGCCGCCGGAGCCGGGGTTCGTGCTGCCCAAGACCGGTTTCCTCGGCTGGGTCGCGCAGATGCAGTCGGATTTCTACCAGGCGCTGACCGCGGCGCTCGGCAAGCTCAAGACCGACTACACGGCGTTCTGGGTGCTGGGTGGGCTGAGCTTTCTCTATGGCGTGTTCCACGCGGCCGGGCCGGGGCACGGCAAGGTGGTGATCGGCTCCTATATGCTGGCCAACGAGCGGCAGGTGCGCCGCGGCATCGGACTGAGCTTTGCCGCGGCGATGATGCAGTCGCTGGTGGCGGTGGTGTTCGTCGGCGTCGCCGCGGCGATCCTCGGGCTGTCGAGTGTCGCCATGGGCACGGCAGTCGGCTGGATCGAGAAGGCGTCGTACGGGCTCGTAGCGCTGCTCGGCCTGTGGCTGATCGCGCGAAAGCTGTTCGGCTGGGGTGGGCATTCGCACGACCACGGACCGGACCTGACGGCCAAGGCGCACCAGCACCTGCATGCCGACGAAGCGCCCAGACACGCGCTGCTCAATGTTCGCAAACAAGACTTGGAGCGGGGGCAAAGCTTCAATTTCCGCACCGGCCTGCAGCCGGCGGGTGGCCCGGCGCTCGACGCCTATGGCCGGCTGCCGGGTGACGCGCATTATGGGCACGACCACGGCGACCACGATCACGATCATGAACACGAGCACGGCCATCATCACGTGGTGACCGCCGAGCAGACCGGCGGCGACTGGCGCGAACAGCTTGGCGTGGTGCTGGGGGTTGGGCTCAGGCCCTGTTCGGGAGCGCTGGTGGTGCTGGTGTTCGCGTTGAGCCAGGGCATCCTGCTTGCCGGCATTGCCGCAGTGTTCCTGATGGGGCTCGGCACGGCGATCACCGTCTCGGCGCTGGCGGTGCTGGCGGTCGGGGCGAAGGGCTTTGCCACCCGCTATCTGGGCAGCGAAGGCAAGCTCGGCAGCCGCCTTGTCTGGTGGGCGGAGCTCGGCGGGGCGCTGGTGGTATTTGCTTTTGGCGCGGTGCTGCTGCTCGCCAGTTTCTAGAACGATCGCGCGACAAACCCGCCTCGCCGCGACACCCTTGCACTTGTGTTCGGGGCGCTGCTGATTATGTTGCGCGCCAACAGACCGTTTCCAAACCACAGGCCAGCCCATGGCAACCGGACTTCCTGCCGGACACCCCGCGATCGCGACACCGAAAGTGGGGGTGCTGCTGCTCAACCTGGGCACGCCCGATGGCACCGACTACTGGTCGGTGCGCCGCTACCTCAGCGAATTCCTCTCCGACCCGCGGGTGATCGAGTCTCCGCAATGGCTATGGCAGCCGATCCTGCAAGGCGTGGTGCTCAGTACCCGGCCGCAGAAGAGCGGCGCGAACTATGCCCGGATCTGGGACAAGGACGCCAACGAGAGCCCGCTCCGCGTCATCACCCGCAAGCAGGCGACCAAGCTGCAGGAGCGGCTGGGCAAGAACATCATCGTCGATTTCGCCATGCGCTACGGCAACCCATCCACCAAATCGGGCATCGAAGCGCTGCAGGCGGCGGGGTGCCAGAAGATCCTGCTGGCGCCGCTCTATCCGCAATATTCGGCAACGACGACGGCGACGGCCAACGACAAGGCATTCGATGCGCTGAAGACGCTGCGCTGGCAGCCGGCGGTGCGCACGCTCCCGGCCTATTTCGATGACCCGGCCTATATCGAGGCGCTGGCGCAGAGCATTGCCGACGGGGTGGCGGCGCTGGATTTCACCCCTGACGTGATCCTCACCTCGTATCACGGCATGCCGGTGCAGTATTTCGAGGCGGGCGACCCCTACCACTGCCAGTGCCTCAAGACGACACGGCTGGTGCGCGAGCACCTGGGCTGGTCCGAGGACAAGCTCAAGGTCACCTTCCAGAGCCGGTTCGGCCCGACCAAGTGGCTCGAGCCCTATACCGACGCCACGCTGATGGCGCTGCCGGCAGAGGGCGTGAAGCGGGTCGCGGTCGTCGCCCCGGCCTTCTCGGTCGATTGCATCGAGACGCTGGAAGAGATCGCGATCACCGGCCGCGAGCAGTTCGAACATGCCGGCGGCGAGCGCTACGCCTATATCCCGTGCCTCAATGACAGCGAGCTGGGGATGGGAATGCTGGAAAGCGTGATCCGCAAGGAACTGGCGGGCTGGGTTTAGGGGTTGGTAGCGCGTACCAGGCTACCCCGACTCGATACATTGGCGCGCCACGCTCCACCATTTCCTCGACTATCGTGGCTTTCCCCTCATCCGGCGCTACGCGCCACCTCCGGGCGAGGGCTACGCCCTCGTCCCGCGACCCCGACGGGGAGAAGAATCTTGAGAGCGCAGTGATCACCTCTTTCCTCTCCCCGTCGGGGAGAGGGTGGATCGGCCGAAGGCCGAGACGGGGTGAGGGGTGGCAGGCACTGAGCATCCAACCTGGCGCCTATCGACTTTCGTCGGGATGACGGCCGGTGGGTGGGGCAGTCGGAGCAGTCAGCGTCCCGAAGTCAGAGCTTCAGATCCTTCAGCGGCCCCGCCACCGCCTCCACCATGCCCTTGGTGATCGACTGGGTTAGATCGAAATAACCAACCCACGGATCGGCTTCCTGCGCTTTGGCCGCGGCGGATTCGATCGTGAACAGGTTGGCGGCCTTGATCGTTTCCAACTCGTCCCAGCCGACCGGCACGGCGCAGGGCGCGCCGGGGCGGGCTCGGGTCGAGAACGGAGCGATGGCGGTGGCGCCGCGCTCGTTGCGCAGGTAATCGACGAACATCCGGCCCTTGCGTTCGACCTTGCGGATATTGGCGGTGAAGCTATCGGGTTCGTTGTCCTCGAGCTTCTGCGCGAAGGTGCGGCAGAACAGTTTGACCAGCGGCCACTCGGTCACCGGCTTGAGTGGTGCGATGACGTGGATGCCTTTGCCGCCGGTGACCATCGGGAAGCTCTCGAGTCCCCATTCAGCGAGCACGTCGCGGATATGCAGCGCCGCCTCGCGGGTGACCTTGAAGTCGAGCCCTTCGTCGGGGTCGATATCGAAGATGATGCGGTCGGGCCTTTCCAGCGTATCGATATGGCTGCCCCAGATGTGGAACTCCAGCGTCGACATCTGCACACCGGCAAGGATGCCGGCGAGATCGACGACGTAGAAGTGGTCCTCCTTGTCGCTCTCCTTGAGCTCGATGGCGACGCGCTTCATGGTATCGGGGAAGCCGCCGGTATCGTGCTTTTGAAAGAACGGCTTGCTGCCGCGCGGCACCCGCACCAGGCTGAGCGCGCGCTTTTCGATATGGGGCAGCATGCGCTCGGCGACCGCGTCGTAATAGGCGACGAGTTGGCCCTTGGTGACGCCGCCATCGGGCAGCGCCTCGCGGTCGGGGCTGGTGAGCCGGACGCCGAGCCGCTCGGCCACGGCTATTCCCATGTCGTCGGTGAGCTTCATGGCTTTGAGCTTAGCCGCTGATTTCCGCTTTGTCGCCACGGGCTTGGGCGGCTTGGTTTCCAGTTTCACCTCTCGCGCCGGCTTGTCCTGCCTGAGGCCGACAAAGGAGGGGTGGCGCAGCACACCATCGGGGGTGAACTCGGTGAAGTCGACCTCGCCGACCAGTTCCGGCTCGACCCAGCGGGCGCGCCGTACGATGTCGCGCGGCACGCTTTCGAATGGCGGGGTTTTGCGCGCCCGCTGGTCCAGTTCGGCCTGCAGTTCGGCCGAGCTCTTTTGGGTGAAGCCGGTGCCGACGCGGCCACGATAGACCAGCTTGCCACCTTCCCAGGTGCCGAGCAGCAGCGAGGCGAAGCCCTTGTGCTTGTCGGATGGGCGCCAGCCGCCGATGACGAATTCCTGCCGGTTGGTGCACTTGATCTTCAGCCAGCTGCGGCTGCGTTCATGCCGGTAGGGTGCATCGGCGAGCTTGGCGATCACCCCCTCCTGGTGCGCCTCGCACATCGCCTTGAGCACCTGGTCGCCGTGGCCGCGCACATGCTCGGAATATTGGACCTCCGCATCACCCCTGGTTTTCCCGAGGAGCTTCCGCAACCGCTCCTTGCGCTCGAGCAGCGGCAGTTTTTCGAGGTTCTCGCCGTCCTGTTCGAGCAGGTCGAAGACGAAATAGACCAGCGGGCCACCGCTCGACAACGCGTCCTTGAGGGTCGAGAAATCGGAGCGGCCATCCTTGAACGCGCAGATTTCGCCGTCGAGCAGTGCCGAGCCCTTGGTGAGCTTCGACAGCGGTGCAACGAGGCGCTGGAACTGCCGGGTCCAGTCATTGCCGTTGCGGGTGAAGAGCCGCACTTCCGGGCCAGCAACCGCGGCGACGCAGCGGTAGCCGTCATATTTCATCTCGAACAGCCAGTCGTCGCCGACGGGAACCTCCTCGACCAGCGTTGCCAGCTGCGGCTCGCGGAAATCCGGCAGCGCCACCGCCTTGCCGCCGGTCCATACCTTGGCAGTGGGCTCGGCTTCCGCCTTTACGGTCTTCTTGCGCGGCTTGTTCCCCTTGGCGATGCCCGGGAGGTCTCGACCGGTCTCGACGCTGGTGGTGAACTTCTCGGTCAGCCCATCGGTGTCGGTCGAATAATCGTCACGGTGCTTGATCAGCAGCCAGTTCTCGCGCGTGCCGTTCCTGGTCTGGTTGTCGCGACCCTTCATGTGGACCAGCACCCACTCGCCCTTCATCCGCTTGCCCTTGAGGGTGAACTTCAGGTCACCGCCGTCGAGCCCCTCGTGCGGATCGCCTGATGGTTCCCAGGTACCTTCGTCCCACAGCATCACTGTGCCGCCGCCATACTCGCCCTCGGGGATGGTGCCCTCGAAATCGCCATAGTCGAGCGGGTGATCCTCGACCCGCACCGCCAGCCGCTTGTCGGCCGGGTTGGTGGAGGGGCCCTTGGTGATAGCCCAACTCTTCAGCACGCCGTCGAGCTCGAGGCGGAAATCATAGTGGAGCCGCGTCGCGTCGTGCTTCTGCACCACGAAGCGCAGCGGCTTGCCTTTCTTGGCGCGCTTCGCGCTCGCCCCTGAGGGCTCGGCGGTCTTGCCGAAATCGCGCTTGGCCCGATAGTCCTTCAGCAGCTCGCCTGGGGTGGTGGCCATCTCAGCTCGCCTTCTTGCGCGGCGCCGACTTGGCCGGAGCCTTGCGCGCCGCTGTCGCAGCCGGCTTGGCCTTGCCGCCCTCGAGGCTCTTTTTCAGCGCCGCCATCAGGTCGACGACGTTGTCGCCGCGCGGGCTGCGCGAGGGTTCCTCGACCTCGGTGGTGATCCTGCGGCCCTTCGATTTCAGCTTGCGCTGGATCAGTTCGCGCAAGGCGGCCTGATAGTGGTCCTTGAAGGCTTTGGGGTCGAACTTCTCGGTCTTCTTTTCGATCAGCGCCGTCGCCACATCGAGCAGGTCGTCGTCGGTGGATTTGGCGGGGATATCGGAAAAGAAGCTCTCGGACTTCTTCAGCTCATCCTCGTAGTGCAGCGTCTCGAGCAGGATGCCTTTGCCGCAGGGCTTGATCGAAACGAGGTACTCCTTGCCGCGTAGCGCCAGCTGTCCGATCCCCACCTTCTTCGCCTTGCGCAGCGCATCCCGCACCACGCGGAAGGCGTCTTCGGCGAGTTCGTCGGCCGGGGTCAGATAGTAGGGCGTATCGAAATACATCGGCGGGATCTCGTCCTCGTCGACGAACTGCACCAGCTCGAGGGTCTTGCGCGTCTCGAGCTTCACCGCGTCGATCTCGTCGTCGGTGAGCAGCACATAGTCGCCCTTTTCGTATTCGAAGCCCTTGCGGATCTCGTCCTTCTCCACCGGACCGACGCCATCGACGACCTTCTCGTAGTGGATCGGCTTGCCGGTCGGCTCGTGGATCTGACGGAAGCTCGGTTTGGCGCCGGACTTCGTCGCGGTGAACATCTCGACCGGGATCGAGACGAGGGAGAGGCGCAACTGGCCTTTCCAGATCGGACGGGTGGCAGGCATGGGATCAACTCGCGAACGATTGCTTTGTGGTTCAACGGGATTTGCTACCCGAGTGTTCCCACCGGATTCGGGGGCTCGACATTGCGCGGACTCCGGCGGGCACATACATGTTTGCCAACGGGTCGGGCATGGAAGGGGACGAGACGATGGACTTTCTGGAACTCGACGGGTTGAGCCTGACGCTGATCGCCTTGGGCGTACTGGCGGTGCTGGTGCTGTTCGCGGGCGCCAAGGTGGTGCCGCAGGGCTACAACTTCACCGTGGAGCGGTTCGGTCGCTACATCCGCACGCTGAAGCCCGGGTTGAGCCTGATCATTCCGTTCGTCGATGGCGTCGGCCGCAAGATGAACATGATGGAGCAGGTGGTCGACGTGCCGCACCAGGAAGTGATCACCCGCGACAACGCCACGGTCACCGTCAACGGCGTCAATTTCTATCAGATCTTCGATGCCGCAGCCGCGGCCTACGAGGTGGCGCAGCTCGAGCTGGCGGTGCAGAACCTGACCATGACCAACATCCGTACGGTGATGGGTTCGATGGATCTCGACCAGCTGCTTTCGAACCGCGACGAGATCAACCAGCGCCTGCTCAAAGTGGTGGATGCAGCGGTGCAGCCGTGGGGGCTCAAGATCACCCGCATCGAGATCAAGGATATCGATCCGCCCAAGGACCTGGTTGAGTCGATGGGCCGGCAGATGAAGGCCGAGCGCGAGAAGCGCGCGCTGATCCTCGAAGCCGAGGGCAAGCGGCAGGCCTCGATCCTGCAGGCCGAAGGCCAGAAGCAGAGCCAGGTGCTGGAGGCCGAGGGCCGGCGCGAAGCGGCATTCCGCGATGCGGAAGCGCGCGAGCGTTCCGCCGAAGCCGAGGCCAAGGCCACCGAAGTGGTGTCCAACGCCATCGCCTCGGGCAGTGTGCAGGCGATCAATTATTTCGTCGCCAACAACTACATCAAGGCGCTCGAAAGCCTCGCCAAGTCGCCCAACCAGAAGATCCTGATGCTGCCGGTCGAGGCGGCCAGCGTCATCGGTGCCCTTGGCGGCATCGCCGAGATCGCCAAGGAAACCTTCGGCGCCGAAAAGCCGGCCACCCGGCCGGTCGGCGGCCGTCCACCGTCCACCACTTAACCGGCACTGGGTTTGTTTTTGTCGCGCTTTCGAACCGGAAAAGTCTGCAACTTTTCCTGAAAGCGCTCCAGCGGAGAAGGCAGACATGCAGGTCATCGACTTCATCGCTACCCACGGGGCGTGGTCCTGGGTGGTGGCCGGGCTGATCCTCCTGGCGCTCGAACTGGTGGTGCCGGGTGGGGTGCTGATCTGGCTCGGCGGTGCGGCGCTGGTCACCGGGGTGCTGGCGCTGTTCGTCAGCATTTTCTGGCCGCTGCAGTTCGTGATCTTCGGCGCCCTGGCGCTGGCCAGCATCGGGCTGTGGCTGAAGTTCCGCGGCCCGGGTGTGGCGTCCGACCGGCCGTTCCTCAACCAGCGCGCCAACCGCTTCATCGGCCAGGAAGCGGTGCTCGACGAGCCGATCCGCGACGGCATCGGCCGGATCGCGCTCGATGACACCGTGTGGCGCGTGCAAGGCCCCGATCTTGCGGCCGGCTCGCGCGTCCGGATCATCGAGGCGGATGGGGCCCTGCTCAGGGTCGAGGCTGTTTAGGATCGCCCGGACAAGGTTTCCTTAACCATAAGCTGCAAGGGTTCGTTGACCATTATCGCCCGAGGCAGTGCAGCAGATGCGAACGAGGAAAGCCGGCTTTGCCGTCAGCGCTACAGCGCTGGCGCTGCTCGCGATTCCCGCTGCTGCGGGCGAGTTCACGCCGCTCGGCGACGGCTCGGCGACCAATAATGCCGATCTTACGGGTAACCCGGCGATCGACTGCGCCAACTGCGTCGCGACGCCGCCCTATGAATGGGGGAACGAACCGTTCGAGCTCGACTGGAGCCTCGGCCTTCGCGGCGGCATCAAGGATGACGGCACCGGCGACGGCCCCACCTATGAGCTGATCGCGCTACCGAGCGTGACGCTGAAGCATGAGACCATCCGCGGCGGCTACGATGTCGGGTTGAGCGGCGAGCTCGGCTACGCGGTCGACGGCAGCGCCCGCATCGGCTCGATCACCGGCACGGCCGGGGGTGAGTACAAGCTTGACGCGCTGACGACGCTCGCCGGCCGGGGCAACCTCAAGGTCTCGCAGGACGATGCAAACGGCCCGGACTATGCCGATAACGTCGCTTCCGCGCCGGTCGTCGTGTCCGGCGATGGCGAGGTCAGCGCGGCGCGTGACCTCGGGGCGTTCAACCTGGCGGTGCGCGGCAGCGCCGGCCGCGAGGTCTATGGCAAGACCATCTATGACGACAACTCGACCGCCGACAACAGCTTCCAGAACACCACGGCCTATGGCGCCGGCGCCCGGCTTGGTTACGAGCTGACGCCCGGCCTTGTCGCCTTTGTCGACGTGGAAGCGGATTACCTCGCCTATGACGCGCCCTCGCCGAGCCTCCTGGTGAAGCTCGACAACGTCACCTATGCCGGTCGTGGCGGGCTCAGCGCCAAATTCAACGAGACGCTGGAGCTCGAGGGCTCACTGGGCTTCGGCTACACCGATCTCACCGATGGCTCGCTCAGCGATTTCTCGGCCGTGCTGTACGACGCCAAGGCGGTGTTTCGGCCGGACGAGACGCTGACGCTGACCGGCGCCTTCAGCACGACGATCTCGCAGCCGGGCACCACGTCGGGCGCCACGGCGAAGCTCACCTACGCCGCCACCGGTCAGCTCGACTATCTGGTAAACCCGTGGCTGAAGCTGCGCGCGGATGCGCAGTGGAGCGAAGCGCATTACCAGGGCATCGACAACGACGAGTACAACTGGGGCTTTGGCATCGGGGCAGATTACCTGCTCAACGAGCACACCGACCTTACGGCCGATTACAGTTTCCTCAGGACTGAGAAGACCCCGGCCCCGGCCACCGACGAGCATCAGGTGACGGTGGGGGTAAAGTTCCACCGGTAGAGTGCTGCGCGATATCGTTGCACTATTGCCCCGACACTCGGTATGCGAACCGACGCTGTGAAAATCCCCCAGAACTCGGTGTCATCCCCGCGAAAGCGGGGACCTCCGTTTGCGATCGTGCGGCAGGCACCAAAACAGAGGTTCCCGCTTTCGCGGGAATGACCCGGTGAGTGGGGCACACCCCGGTGGAGGTGACGAGAAGGGCCATCTCGCCGTTGGTGAGATACTCTAGATCAGATGCCGGATCTGTTTGCGGAACGCTTCGGAGAGGTCGGGCCGGTCGAGTGCGAACACCACGTTGGCGGTGAGGAAACCGAGCTTTGAGCCGCAGTCGAAGGACTGGCCCTTGTACTTGACGCCGCTGAAGTGCTGCTGGGTCATCAGCGTCTGCATGGCGTCGGTGAGCTGGATCTCGCCGCCGGCGCCGCGCTCCTGGTCGGCGATCAGGGAGAAGATCTGCGGCTGGAGGATATAGCGACCGGAAATGATCAGGTTGGAGGGCGCGTCCTCGCGCTTCGGCTTTTCCACCATGCCGGTGATGCGGAAGCCTTCGTCCGGACCGGCGCCACGCGCCACGACACCATAGGACGAGACATCTTCCATCGGCACTTCCTCGACGGCGATGACGTTGCCGCCGCTCGTCTCGTAGGCGTCCATCATCTGCCGGAGCACCCCAGGGACGCCCTTGAACACCATGTCGGGCAGCAGCAGCGCGAAGGGCTGGTCGCCCACCAGCTCGCGGGCGCACCAGACGGCGTGGCCGAGCCCCAGCGGCTCCTGCTGGCGGGTGAAGCTGGTCTGGCCGGCCGAGGGCAGGTCCTGCTGCAGCTCGCTCAGCGCCTCGGTCTTGCCGCGGATCTCGAGCGTGTGCTCGAGTTCGTACTGCCGGTCGAAGTGATCCTCGATGACGCCCTTGTTGCGGCCGGTGACGAACACGAAGTGCTCGATCCCCGCCTCGCGCGCTTCATCCACCGCGTACTGGATCAGCGGGCGATCGACCACGGTCAGCATTTCCTTGGGCATCGCCTTGGTGGCGGGCAGGAAACGGGTGCCGAGACCCGCAACCGGGAACACGGCGGTGCGCACGCGATTGGGCAAGGAGAACTCCTGAAAAAGGCGGGAGAGAAGGCAATAGGCGGGCTATAAGGCGTTTCTTAGCACCTCGCAAATTAGCGTCCACGCCATTAATTTCTGGTTTGAGGGTTGGGGACCATGACGGTTCTGATCACAGGCGGCGCCGGCTATATCGGCAGTCACATGGTGCTGCGGCTTGCCGATGCCGGGCAGGCGGTGGTGGTGCTCGACAACCTCACCACCGGCTTCGACTGGGCCATCGACCACCGGGCGACGTTCGTTCAGGGCAATGCCGGTGACATGGAACTGGTCGGCAAGCTCATCGCCGAGCACGGCATCACTGAGATCGTGCATTTCGCCGGCTCGATCGTGGTGCCGGAATCGGTCAGCGATCCCCTGAAATACTACGCCAACAACACCGCGACCTCGCGCAACCTGATCGAGGCCGCGGTGAAGGGCGGGGTGAAGCACTTCATTTTCTCCTCGACCGCGGCGGTTTACGGCAATGCCGGGCTCGAGCCGGTGGCCGAGACCAGCCAGCTGATGCCGGAATCGCCCTATGGCCGCTCCAAGCTGATGACCGAGTTGATGCTGGCCGATGTGGCGGCAGCGCACCCCTTGACCTACGGGGTGCTGCGCTACTTCAACGTCGCGGGCGCCGACCCCAAAAAGCGCAGCGGGCAATCCTCACCGACCGCCACGCACCTGATCAAGGTCGCCGCGCAGGCGGCGCTGGGCCAGCGGCCGAGCATGGGGATTTTCGGCACCGACTTCCCGACCCCCGACGGCACCGGGGTGCGTGACTACATCCATGTCAGCGACCTCTGCGAGGCGCACGCGCTGCTGCTCGAATACCTGCGCAAGGGCGGCGCCTCGGTCACCATGAACTGCGGCTATGGCCGCGGCTTTTCGGTGCGCGACGTGGTGCGCACGGTCAAAGTGGTGTCGGGCGTCGACTTCAAGGTGGTCGAAGAGCCCCGCCGCGCCGGCGATCCGGCCTCGATCGTCGCCAAGGCCGACAAGGTGCGGCAGGTGCTGGGCTGGAAGCCGGCGCATGACGACCTCACCGAGATCGTTGACGCGGCGCTGAACTGGGAGCGCTATTTAGCCACACGAAACAGGTAGCGATTCGCCATGCAACGTCACCTCGCCTTCGTCGTCGCGTTCCTTGGTCTCATCTCGCCGGCCTTCGCTCAACCGGTCGAGAGCTTCGAGTCCTTCATCAAGAATTTTGAAGCGACGGCGGTGGCGGCGGGTGTCACCCATGACACCTACGCCAAGGCGATGTACGGGCTGAAGCCCGATGCGAATGTGCCGGCGCTGGTGACGGCGCAGCCCGAGTTCACCACGCCGCTGTGGGACTACATCGAAAAGCGCGTCACCGAGTGGCGCCTCGACAAGGGCAAGGAAGCGATCGCACAGAACCAGGCGCTGCTGACGGCGACTGGCGAGAAGTATGGCGTCGACCCCTACCTGCTGGCCTCGATCTGGGGCATCGAGACCAATTACGGCCGGGTGCTGAGCGATCCCCAGTATATCCGTCCGATCATCCCGTCCCTCGCAACGCTGGTGCATCAGCGGCGCGTTCGGCTCGAAGGCGACACGGCGGACCTGATCGCGGCATTGCTGCTGGTGCAACGCGGGCCGCTCGACGCTACGCAGTTGGTCGGCAGCTGGGCCGGTGCTATCGGGCACCTCCAGGTCAACCCGAGCAATGTCATCAAATACGGCACGGATGGCGACGGTGACGGCGCCATCGACCTGCAGAACTCTCTCGCCGACGCGCTGGCGACATCCGCTGTGTACATTGTCGGGCTCGGCTACAAGCCGGGCCTCGAGTGGGGCTTCGAGGTCGATGTGCCGGATGGATTTGATTACCTGCTGGCGACGCGCGACCAGTTGCGGCCGATCTCGTTCTTTACCGAGCTCGGGGTAAAGCGGGTCGGTGGCGCCAGCTTCAACGACAGCTCGATCCCGGTATTCCTCTACGCTCCGACCGGGGCGAAGGGGCCGAAATTTCTGATGACGAACAACTACCTGATCCTCAAGGGCTACAATTTCTCCGACAGCTACGCGATGGCGATTTCGCATCTCGAGGACAGGTTGCAGGGCCGTGGCGAGTACGTCACCGCCTGGCCGCGGGACACCAAGTTTCCCAACCTCGAGCAGCGCCGGGCGATCCAGGAGGCGCTGATCAAGCTCGGGCTCTACGAGGGCAAGCTCGACGGCCGCATCGGGCCGGTCAGCCAGGCTGCCTATGCCAAGTTCCAGGCCTCGAAGGGCGAAGTGGCGGACGGGTTCATTACGCTGCACAGCTATGAGGAGCTGGTGGCTGCTGCCGCTGCTGCTGGGCAATAACTGCGTTCTCGGCCAACCACCGCAGCTTCATCAAACTCGATGACACCGGTAGGGGCGGAGGGGTGGTAGCTCTCTCGGGACATGGCAAGCGATGCCCGCTGTTAGGGAAGCAGAGCACTCCCCGGTAGATTTATCGCGAGCGGTCTTCAATTCACCGCCGTTCGTCAGCTAAATGGCTGCCATGCAGAAGAAACCCAACCGGTTCGTGCTCTGGGTCGTCGGCGCCGTCGTGGCGGCGCTGGTGCTCACCGACATGCTGCCGATGTTCGCGCAGGCGCGCGAGGCCGAGTTCGTCGTGCCGGCGATCACCCAGCAGCTCGATGACGGGCGGATCCTTGTGGCGCAGCAGGAACAGGCGCCGCGCAAGAAGCGGCGAACGCTGATGGACCTGTTGTTCGGCGATGACGAGCAGCGGCAGGAAGAAGCCCCGGTGGTCGAAAAGCCGGTGGTGAAAAAGCAGAAGAAGGCGGCGCTGCCGCCGCCGGAAAAGCCCAAGATCGAGAAGGCGCTCGGCGCGACCCGGCTTGCCGTGTTCGGCGACTCGATGGCGACCGATGTCGGCAAGGCATTGGAGCGCTTCTATGCCGAGGACCCGAACATCTCGATCCTGACGCAGGGCGTCGGCTCGTCGAGCTTCGTCAGGCCGGATTTCTTCGACTGGCCCAAGACCATCAGTGAGCAGATTACCGGCAACGGCTTCGACATCGCGGTCATCATCATCGGCATCAACGACCGGCAGAAGATGCGCCTCAATGGCGAGGTCTATGGCTCGCTGACGCCGGAATGGACCACCGAGTATTCGGCCCGCGTCACCAATGTGGTGAAGGCGCTGCGCGCCGCCAACAAGCCGACGATCTGGATCGGGCTGCCGCCGATGGAAGCGCCGAAGTTCGGCAAGGCGATGATCCAGGTCAATGAGATCCAGCGCCTCGCGGCGTTCAGCGGGGGCGCCGAGTTTCTCGATATCTATGAGAAGTTCGCCACCGAAGAGGGCGGCTATACCGCGCGTGGGCCCGACCTCAACGGCAACCAGGTGCGCATGCGCAAGGAAGACGGCATCCACTTCTCCGCCGCCGGCGCCGACAAGCTGGCCTTCTACCTGAGCCAGAGCCTCAAGAACTACTATCGCGGCGGCGGCACGGTGGGGATCGAAGTCGCCGATCCGCTGCTCGGCACCGACGCGCAGCTGATGATGCGCCCGCCCTATCAGGGGCTGGGGCAGATGAAGCTGCTCGAAGTGGCGGGTGCTGTGATCTCGCTCACCAATACGCCGCGGCGCGCTGCCGACCTGGTGACCGCCGACATGGCCGATGCGGCAACCGTCGGGTTCGATCTGACGCAGATGATCGAGGCGCCGGTCGGTCGCGCCGATGCGTTCGGTGTCGGCAAGGTCGAGAACCCGAACCCGAAATGAAGCGCCGCGCCGTTTTTGCCGGCCTTGCCCTTATCGCAGGAGCCGTTCCCGCCATGGCCGATGACCAGGCTTTCCTCGCCGCTGCCCGTGACAATGACGCGGCGGCGCTGACGCAGTTGCTGGCGGCCGGGCAGGCGGTCGACGTGCGCGACAGCGGCGGCCGCACGGCGCTGCTGGTGGCGACGCACGCCAATGCGCTGGCGGCGGCGCAGGTGCTGATCGAGGCCGGCGCCGACGTCAATGCCAAGGACGACATCAAGGATACGCCCTACCTCTACGCCGGCGCCGAAGGGCGGACCGAGATCCTGACGCTCTTGCTGGCGGCCGGCGCCAAACTCACCGATACCAACCGCTTCGGCGGCACGCCGCTGATCCCGGCGGCCGAGAAGGGGCATCCGGAGAATGTGCGGCTGCTGCTAGCGGCGGGGGTCGACCCCAACCACGTCAACGGGCTGGGCTGGACGGCGCTGCTCGAGGCGGTGATCCTCACCGATGGTGGGTCGACCTACCAGGAGATCGTCGCCGACCTGATCAAGGGCGGCGCCGATGTGAACCTCGCCGACGGAGATGGGGTGACGCCGCTGGCCCACGCCAGGGCGCGTGGCTATGCCGAGATCGCGAGGCTGCTCGAGACGGCCGGGGCGAAGTAGGCGGTTTACGCAGTAACGTTGTACTGCCCCTCACCCCGACCCTCTCCCCGGAGGGGAGAGGGGGCGATGTGGCACTGTCGGTGCAAAGTGCGTCCCCTCTCCCCGCCGGGGAGAGGGTCAGGGTGAGGGGCAGCCCAGCGCATCTCAAATCAACCGTGAGCTGATGCTCACGCCTCACCCGCCGCGGCTATCAGGTTGTCGCGCAGGTTGGTGATGCCGCGTTGCAGGATGCGGAACTCGTCCTTGTTCAGCCCGGCCGCCTTGTAGGTGATCTTCGACAGCTCGCGGGCCTTCTCGCGCAATTGCCGGCCGGTTTCTGTGAGCCGCACGAACACCATCCGCTCATCCTCAGTGCCACGCGTCCGCGTGACGTAACCCATCGCCTCGAGCCGCTTGAGCATCGGGGTCACCGTGCTCGGCTCGAGGAACAGCTTGTCGCTCAGCCCTTTGACGGTCTGCTCGTCCTGTTCCCATAGGGCGACGATGGCGATGTATTGCGGGTAGGTGAGCCCGAGTTCCTCCAGCACGGGCTTGTAGACCCGCGAGTAGGCGAGGTTGGCCGAGTAGACGGCAAAGCACATGAAGTCGGCGAGGCCCGCTTCCTGGTCACGCTGCGGTTCGGCCATCGGAGAGCTCCGTTCGCAAAATCATTATCGCGATAACTTTTCGCTTGTACGGCTGCACGAGCTGTGACACAAGTCGCGCCGTAATGATTATCGCGATAACTAAATGGTGGTGTTGGCGCGGCCTGCCAAGCCCCGATGTGAAACGAACGGAAGAGCAATGAACCAGATTGAAAAGACCCTCTATACCGGCCGCACCCACACCAGCGGGGGCCGTGCCGGCACGGCGCGCAGCTCGGACGGCGCGCTCGACGTGGCGCTGTCGCCGCCGGGCTTCGGCAACGGCACCAATCCCGAGCAGCTGTTCGCTGCCGGCTGGTCGGCGTGCTTTCTCGGCGCGATCGGCGCGGTGGCCAGCAAGCTCAAGGTGGCGCTGCCGGCCGAGCGCACGGTGGATGCGGAAGTCGACCTGGTGATGGAAGGCGAGCAGTACGGCCTCAGGGCGCGGCTCAATATCAGCCTGCCGGGCCTCGAGCGCGAGCTCGCCGAACAGCTGGTCGCCGCGGCGCACCAGACCTGCCCCTACTCCAAGGCGACGCGCGGGAATATTCCAGTCGAGATCAACGTGGTTTGACTGAAGGAGACACGCTGCTCCAGCCCACCACTCGGTGTCATCCCTCTCGAAAGCTGGGACCCAACTCACCGTCGGCACGGGCTGATGGGTGGGTCCCAGCTTTCGCTGGGATGACATCCGGTGTGTGCGGCGAGAGACGGCCGAAGAAGAAAAAAAGGGGCGCCCGAGGCGCCCCTTCATTCGTTCCTGCGGATCGCCTTATCGCGGCAGATCGGTCTTGCCCATCAGCCACTCGTCGATCGAGCGGGCGCATTGGCGGCCTTCGCGGATGGCCCAGACGACCAGCGACTGGCCGCGGCGCATGTCGCCGCAGGCGAAGAACTTTTCGCGGCTGGTCTGGTACTTCAGCGTGTCGGCCATGACGTTCGAGCGCTTGTCGGTGGCAACACCGGCGCCCTGCACGAGGCCTTCCTGCACCGGTCCGAGGAAGCCCATAGCGAGCAGCACGAGATCGGCCTTCAGCACGAACTCGGTGCCGGGGATCGGCTGGAACTTCTCGTCGGCGCGGGCGCATTGCAGGCCGGTCACCTTGCCGTTCTCGCCGTCGAAGCGGATGGTCGCCACGGCGAAGTCACGGGTGACGCCTTCTTCCTGCGACGAGGAGATGCGGAACTTCACCGGATAGTTCGGCCAGACCAGCGCCTTGTTCTCCTTTTCGGGAGGCATGGGCATGATCTCGATCTGGGTCACCGAAGCGGCGCCCTGACGGTTCGAGGTGCCGATGCAGTCGGACCCGGTATCGCCGCCGCCGATGACGACGACGTGCTTGCCGCCGGCAAGGATCGGGGTGACGTTGTTCAGCGGCTCGCCGGTGACCCGGCGGTTCTGCTGGCCGAGGAAATCCATGGCGAAATGGATGCCGTCGAGCTCGCGGCCGGGGATTGGCAGGTCGCGCGGCTTCTCGGCGCCGCCCGACATGGCGATGGCGTCGTACCGGCCGGCGAGCTCATCGGCGGTGATATCCTTGCCGACATTGACGCCGGTATGGAGCGTTACGCCTTCGGCCACCATCTGCTCGACGCGGCGATCGATCTGCGTCTTGTCGAGCTTGAAGTTCGGGATGCCATAGCGCATCAGGCCGCCGATCTGCTCGGCCTTCTCATAGAGATGCACATCATGGCCGGCCCTGGCCAGCTGCTGGGCCGCGGACATGCCGGCCGGGCCCGAACCGATCACCGCAACCTTCTTGCCGGTCTTGTTCGGATTGATCTGCGGCTTGATCCAGCCCTCTTCCCAGCCCTTGTCGACAATGGCGCACTCGATCGACTTGATGTTGACCGGGGTGTCCGGGATGTTCAGCGTGCAGCTCGCCTCGCACGGGGCAGGGCAGATGCGGCCGGTGAACTCGGGGAAGTTGTTGGTGGAGTGAAGGTTCTTCAGCGCCTTCAGCCACTCGCCCTTGTAGACGAGATCGTTCCAATCCGGGATCTGGTTATTCACCGGGCAGCCGTTGTGGCAGTACGGAATGCCGCAATCCATGCAGCGCGCCGCCTGGTCACGGGTGCCCTTGTCGCCCAGCGGGAGGGTGAACTCGTTGTAGTTCTTCAGCCGCTCGGCGACCGGGAGGTAATCCCGGTCGACGCGATCGATTTCGAGGAAGCCAGTGATCTTGCCCATTGTTCTTACTCCGCCGCGACCTGTTGAGCGGCCTCACGGGCCTTTTCCATCCGCTGGAGCGCCTTGCGGTACTCGATCGGCATGACCTTCCTGAACTTGGGCAGGTACTCGTCCCAGTTGGAAAGGATGTGGTTGGCGCGCGACGAGCCGGTGAAGCTCTTGTGCCGCGCGATCAGCTGATAGAGCCGTTCGGCATCGCGACGCTGCAGGTCGTGCAGGATCTCGACCACGCCCATGGTCTCGAGGTCGCCGTGGTGGCCGAAGTCGCGGCCATTGAGGCGTTCCTCTTCGACGACCGGCTCGAGCTCGACCATCGACATATTGCAGCGGCTCTCGAAGCTCTCGTCCTCGTCGAGGACATAGGCCACGCCGCCGGACATGCCCGCCGCGAAGTTGCGGCCGGTCCGGCCCAGCACCACCACCACGCCGCCGGTCATGTACTCACAGCCGTGGTCGCCGGTGCCTTCGACAACGGCGATGGCGCCGGAGTTGCGGACGGCGAAGCGCTCGCCGGCCACACCGCGGAAGTAGCACTCACCGGTGATGGCGCCGTAAAGCGCGGTGTTGCCGATGATGATCGAGTCCTCGGGCACGTAGCCGCGTTCTTCCGGCGGCCGCACCACGAGGCGAGCGCCGGAAAGGCCCTTGCCCACATAGTCGTTGGCCTCGCCCACCAGATCGATGGAGATGCCGCGCGCGGCCCAGGCACCGAAGGCCTGGCCGGCCGTGCCGGTCAGCGACACCGCGATGGTGTCTTCGGCGAGGCCGGCATGGCCATAGCGCTTGGCCACCGCACCGCCGAGCATGGCGCCCGCCGAGCGATCGACGCTGGTGATGGTCTCCGTGATCTTGACCGGGGTGCCGTGGTCGAGCGCGGGCTGCGCCGCGGCGATCAGGCGACGGTCGAGAACCTTGTCGATCGGATGGTTCTGGCTTTCGGTGTGGGTGATCCCCACGCCTTCCGGCGCGAACGGCTTGTGGAAGAGCTTCGAAAAATCGAGCCCCTTGGCCTTCCAGTGGTCGATGGCCTCGGTCTTGTCGAGCATCTGCATCTGCCCGACCATTTCCTCGAACCGGGTGTAGCCCATCTCGGCCATCAGCTCGCGCACTTCCTCGGCGACGAAGAACAGGTAGTTGATGACGTGCTCGGGCTTGCCGGTGAAGCGGGCGCGCAGCACTGGATCCTGGGTGGCGACGCCAACCGGGCAGGTGTTGAGATGGCACTTGCGCATCATCACGCAGCCGGCCGCGATCAGCGGTGCGGTGGCGAGACCGAACTCGTCGGCGCCGAGCAGGGCGCCGATCACCACGTCACGGCCGGTCCGCACGCCGCCATCGACCTGTACCGCGATGCGGCTGCGCAGCCGATTGCGGACCAGCGTCTGCTGGGTCTCGGCGAGGCCGATTTCCCACGGCGAGCCGGCATGCTTCAGCGAGGTCAACGGCGAAGCGCCGGTGCCACCCTCGTAGCCGGAGATGGTGACATGGTCGGCGCGCGCCTTGGCGACGCCGGCGGCAACCGTGCCGACGCCGACTTCCGAGACGAGCTTCACCGAGACCTGGCCGGTCGGGTTGACGTTCTTCAAATCGAAGATCAGCTGCGCCAGATCCTCGATCGAGTAGATGTCGTGGTGCGGCGGCGGCGAGATCAGGCCGACGCCCGGAGTCGAGTGCCGGACCTTGGCGATGGTCTCGTTCACCTTGTCGCCGGGCAGTTGGCCGCCTTCGCCGGGCTTGGCGCCCTGGGCCATCTTGATCTGCATCATGTCGGAGTTGACCAGGTATTCCGTGGTCACGCCGAAGCGGCCCGAGGCCACCTGCTTGATGGCCGAGCGCTTGCTGTCGCCGTTCGGCATCGGCTTGAAGCGATCGACTTCCTCGCCGCCCTCGCCGGTGTTCGACTTGCCGCCGATCCGGTTCATGGCGATGGCGAGTGTGGTGTGGGCTTCGAGCGAGATCGAGCCATAGCTCATGGCGCCGGTGGAGAAGCGCTTGACGATCTCGACCGCCGGCTCGACCTGATCGAGCTCGACGGGCGCCCGGCCCTCCTCATCCGCCTTCCTGATGCGGAACAGCGAACGGATGGTGACGTACTTGTCCTCGACCTCGTTCACGAGCTTCGAGAACTCGCGGTACTTGTCGCGGGCATTGCCACGGGCGGCATGCTGCAGGCTGGCGACCGTCTCCGAGCGCCAGACATGCGCCTCGCCGCGCTGACGGAAGGCATAGTCGCCGCCGACATCGAGCACATCCTCGAGTACCGGCGAATTGCCGAAGGCATCCTGGTGCCGCAGCACGGTTTCCTCGGCGATCTCCTTGAGGCCCGCACCCTCGATGGTGGTGGCGGTGCCGGTGAAGTAGGTCGAGACGAAATCGGTCGTGAGGCCCACCGCATCGAAGATCTGCGCGCCGCAATAGGACTGGTAGGTCGAGATGCCCATCTTGGCAGTGACCTTGAGGATGCCCTTACCGATCGCCTTGATGTAGCGGTAGATGATCTCGTCCGCGTCCAGCTCGCCCGGCAGGTCACCCTGCATGGCGGCCAGCGTCTCGAACGCCAGGTAGGGGTTGATCGCCTCGGCGCCATATCCGGCGAGAGCGCAGAAATGGTGGATTTCGCGCGCTTCGCCGGTTTCGACCACGAGGCCCACCGAGGTGCGCAAACCCTTGCGGATCAGGTGGTGATGGATGCCGGCGGTCGCCAGCAGCGCCGGGATCGCCACCCGCTCGCGGTTCATCGAGCGATCGGAGAGGATGATGATGTTGTCGCCCGAGTGGACGGCCATCTCGGCATCCGAGAACAGCTGATCGAGCGCCCGCTTCATCCCCTCTGCGCCTTCGGACACCGGATAGGTGATGTCGAGCGTCTTGGAACGGAACGGGTTGTCTTCCATGCCGCCGATGGCGCGAATCTTTTCCAGATCCTCGTTGGTGAGGATCGGCTGGCGCACTTCGAGCCGCTGCCGGCTGTTGCCGCCGGTCAAATCGAGCACGTTCGGCCGCGGCCCGATGAACGAGACGAGGCTCATCACCAGCTCTTCGCGGATCGAGTCGATCGGCGGGTTGGTCACCTGCGCGAAGTTCTGCTTGAAGTAGGAGTAGAGGAGCTTGGACTTGTTCGAGAGCGCCGAGATCGGGGTGTCGGTGCCCATCGATCCCACAGCTTCCTGGCCGGTGGCGGCCATTGGCGGCAGGATCATCTTCAGATCTTCCTGCGTGTAGCCGAAGGCCTGCTGGCGATCGAGCAGCGGCACATCCGAGGTCTTGGGCTCGAAATGCACCGCCGGCAGTTCCTCGAGCACGATCTGGGTGCGCCCGAGCCACTGCTTATAGGGATGTGCGTTGGCGAGCTCGGCCTTGATCTCCTCGTCGGAGACGATACGGCCCTGCTTCAGGTCGATCAGCAGCATCTTGCCCGGCTGCAGGCGCCACTTCTTCTTGATCTTCGAAGCGGGAATCGGCAGCACGCCGGCTTCCGAGCTCATCACCACTTCATCGTCTTCGGTGACGAGATAGCGCGCCGGGCGCAGGCCGTTGCGGTCGAGCGTCGCGCCGATATGGACGCCATCCGAGAAGCACATGGCGGCGGGGCCGTCCCACGGCTCCATCAGCGCAGCGTGATACTCGTAGAAGGCGCGGCGATCCTCATCCATCAGCGGGTTGCCGGCCCAGGCTTCCGGGATCAGCATCATGGCGGCGTGCGGCAGCGAGTAGCCGCCGCGCAGCAGGAATTCGAGCGCGTTGTCGAAACACGCCGTATCAGACTGACCCGGATAGGAGATCGGCCACAGCTTGTTGATGTCGCCGCCGAACAGCGGCGACGACACCGAAGCCTGGCGGGCCGCCATCCAGTTGACGTTGCCGCGGACCGTGTTGATTTCGCCGTTGTGGCAGACGAACCGGTAGGGGTGCGCCAGTCGCCAGGACGGGAAGGTGTTGGTGGAAAAACGCTGGTGGACCAGCGCCAGTGCCGACTCGAAGTCGGGATCGTGCAGATCCCGATAATAGGCGCCGAGCTGGGCGGCGAGGAACATGCCCTTGTAGACCAGGGTGCGGCAGCTCATCGACACGATGTAGAAATCGTTCGGCTTGCCTTCGAAGGCCGAGAAGATCTTGGCCGACATCACCTTGCGGATGACGTAGAGCTTGCGCTCGAACTCTTCCTCGTCGGCAATGCCGTCGCCGCGGCCGATGATCACCTGCCGATGGCAGGGCTCGGTGGCGACGATCTCGGGGTCCTTGCTGAGCGAGGCGTTGTCGGACGGCACGTCGCGCCAGCCGATGACCGTCTGGCCCTCGTCCTCGATCACCTTGCTGACGACGCGCTCCATCTTGGCGCGCAGCTCCGCATCCTGCGGCATGAAGATGAAGCCGACGGCGTACTTGCCCTGCTCGGGCAGGTGGAAGCCGAGCCGGGCGCTCTCCTTGACGAAGAACTTGTGCGGGATCTGCACCATGATGCCGGCGCCGTCGCCCATCAATGGGTCGGCGCCCACGGCGCCGCGATGCTCGAGGTTCTCGAGGATGGCGAGACCGTTCTGCACGATCTTCTGGCTGGGCTGGTTCTTCAGGTTGACGATGAAGCCCACGCCGCAGGCGTCGACCTCGCGTGAGGGATCATAGAGACCCTCGGCCTGAGGCCGCATCACGCCTACAGGCAGATCTGTTCGATAGCCGCCATTTTTGCGAATGGCGGTTTCCGTGACGGGATGTGACATCGATCCGTTCCGTGGTTCAGCCATTTGCAAAGTCCTCTGTTTTTGCAGTCGTCTTCGAGACCAGGGCGAGTGCCCTGGTGTTCAAGTTCCTTTCGACGCGCCTTCGGCCCCCAGTCGTACCTCAGTGTACGGCTCGAATCCGAGTGCGCAATCCTTTAGTGGGGAGCGGCTCTGCATCCAAATGGCCGCTCGTACGGGCTCGATAAGGCCCCACCCCTCCGTTTCCGCTATCGACAAGCGGTCCAGCCGGATCGGCGTGTGAAACGCATCCGGGGAGACCGGCCGCTCACGAAATTGGACAGACGTGCTGTCCTATCGAGGATACATTTGCATAATTCCAAACTACGAGCAAGCGCCTGAGGACACTTTTTTGCCGTGTTGTGACTGAGCCGGCGTAGGAGATCGCAGGGAGGGAATAGGAAAACAGTAGGAGTTGACGGCCATGCGCCGCCTGAGAAAGCCGCATTTCCAGCGTTTTGGCCCTGCTGCAGCTATAGGAAATCGAACGGATGCGAACTCGGCGGTACACCTGGGCCGGAGCTGCCCCATCGACATCCAGCTGTCGGGATGTACATGTTTCACCTCGCGAAATCGCTCCGAGCCACAAATGCCACCGAGACCATCGTTCATCGTCAACATCCGGGATGGCCTCAGGCCGCTCGACCATGGCGGCTTTGCCGACATGGGGGGATTCGGCTATCCGCTCGGGGGGCTGCATGGCCTCACCCATATCGGCATCAACTATGAAGTGGCGCCGCCCGGCAGCCGTTCGTCGTTTCCGCATGCCGAAAGCCAAGAGGAGGAGTTCGTCTTCGTCCTCGGCGGCAAACCCGACGTGTGGATCGACGGCAAGCTCCATCCGCTCGAGGCCGGCGACGCCGTGGCGTTTCCCGGCGGTACTGGAATCGCCCACAGCTTCCTTAATAACAGCGACGAGGACATGCAGCTGATCATCCTCGGCGAGCACGAACTGCCGGGCAACCAGCTCTACTATCCGCTCAACCCCGAGCGCATGGCCGAATTCAGCAGCTGGAACGGCGCCTGGCTCGATGCGCCGAAACGGCCGCTCGGCCCGCATGACGGCAAGGCGCGGGCCGGCAGCCGCGACGATGGCGCAGCCCGTCCCCGTCGCCCCGGCTTTATCGCCCATTACAGCAAGGGCCTCGCGCCGTTCCCCAACCCCAAGCACACCAACCATGGCGGCCAGAGCAGCCGGATGGGGGCGGCGCTGGGAATGAAGCGCATCGGCATCAATTACGACATCGTCGCCCCCGGCAACCGCACCTCGCGTCCGCATGCCGAGAGCGAAGAGGACGAGTTCGTGCTGGTGCTTAAGGGCCGTCCGGATGTGTGGATCGACGGGCACCTGCACGAGCTCGACGAAGGCGATGCGGCGGTATTTCCCGCCGGCACCGGCATTGCCCACTCGTTCCTCAACAACAGCGACGCCGACGTGCACCTGCTGGTGGTCGGCGAGCATGCCCGTGAGGGCAATCAGCTGAACTACCCGCTGAACCCCGAGCGGATGGAGGAGTTCGCAAAAGTGGGACGGGCTTGGCTCGATGCGCCGCAGCGGGAGCTCGGGCCGCACGATGGGATGGCGCGGGCGGCGACGCGGGGGATCAGATAACACTTCGGCTTCTTCAGCCTCGAGTGCCTCGATGTCTTGCCCGAAGCAGAAATGCAACTTATCGATCTGATGATGAGTGACTTGCGTCACTGAGGAGCTAGTCGTGAGACTGTTCGATCATGATTTTGAGTACCTCGACGATGAGCACCTTCAAGACATGGTGTCCCTCCAGCGCGAGGGGGCAATTTACTCGGACCAGTGGGTCGACCACTTGGACGATTTTCGGCACGTGCGCATACCATTTACTAGCGATGAGGTGATTGAGTACGTCCGTAGTATGAAGGCTCTGGACCACTTTCTCAGCAGTGGAAAGGAGTGGGCGAGGGAGGTCCCCGAAATACCTCCCGACATAGCGTCACGGGCCGATGCTTACGGAATCCACACGGTGAACGGCGAGAGCTTTGGGCCTCCGTGGCATTGTCCCGCTGCCTTCATGGGCGTTCACCTTGAGCGCATCGTCTGTGGAATGGATCAGTCCCGACGGCAGGTAATTGAAGAGCAAGGAACGGCACTGTTCCTCAGCACAATACGTCGTGCTGCGGATGCACTAACGCCGGCCATTAGGTGCTTCGCTAACCGGGAACGAGGCCTTCAGTCGTGGCCGGTAACGCGAGAGGACGACATCCGCGACCTCCTGTATGCGATGCTCAGGGCTTCGATCTCTGACATCAGGCGCGAAGAGCCAGTACCCTCCAGAGTGGGAGCTTCAAGGGTGGCCGACCTGCACAGCGGCCTGGCCAAGACCCTCATTGAGATCAAGTGGATTGGCGCCAAGGGGAGATGGCGGCGCGTACTAGACGAGATGCTCGTAGATATCCAAACCTACGGGCGGCATCCGGACTGCGACCACCTTGTCTTTATCGTCGTTGACAGCGTGCGTGGCGTTCCAGATCCATATCTCGTCGAGTCTGACCTAACCGGTGAGCAGATCATTGATGGGAAGCCGGTTCGCGTAATCACTTATGTTAGGGGAACCTAAAGGCCATCGACCACAAAGGCTCAGCTAAAGTGGCTAGTCGGCTCGTACCCACCCGTCGTCATCTCACGCGGAAGCAGGGGATCCAACGAAGCCCTTACCGGCGGATGCACGCAGGCGCTACGCTATGGTCGCGTTGAGCCCCCAACCCACCGGCTGTCATCCCTGCGGAAGCAGGGACCCATCTATCTAACTGCGCGGGCTGTGAGTTGGGTCCCTGCTTCCGCAGGGATGACACCGAGTTTGGGGTGTCGTCCGGGGGCAAGCTCACCGATAGCGCCGCATCAGAAGTGATGAGTATCCCTTAACTTTGCGCCTATCGGCAGATGCATGGGGCTCAGCTTTCGCTGGGATCGCATCAAGGGGGACAACTCTGTGTGGCGTTCACCTACTCCAAGTGGCTCTTCAGAAACCACAGGTTCTTGTCGAGACTGCGCGAGAAGGCGGTGAAGATATCCGCCGTGTCGGCATCGCCCGCTTCGTCCGCCGCATCGATCCCCTCGCGGGTGGATTTGCTCAGCGCCGCGTAGCGTTCGACCAAGGCGGCGACGTGGTCGGGGACCTTCCTGATATCGGTGGGGTAGGGGGCGAGCTTGCTGGCTTTGCCCACTGTCTGCAGCGTGCCCAGGGCGATGCCGTCGAGCTGGGCGACGCGCTCGGCGATGATGTCGACATGCTCATCGACGTCGTCGCGCAACTGGTCGAGCAGCTCATGTACGGCGATGAAGGTGGGGCCTTTGAGGTTCCAGTGCGCCTGCTTGGTGACCAGCGCCAGATCGATGGCGTCGGCGAGGCGGGCATTCAACAGGTCGATCATTTCGGCCTTGGTGTTGGACTTGAGGCCGATTTCGGGGGATTTCATCTTGGGGAACCTGTGACGCGTTGCAGGGACGCCGTGAGAACGGCGTGGGTGCGTCGGAGGTTCCTCAAAGCCAGCGTGGATGTCTTGAACGAAGCGCGCGCGATCAGTCGGGGCTGGGCAGTGATTTGTCGGCCTTGCAGACGCTGAGTGGCTTGATCTCGCCCGAGAAGACCCGGGTGATGCGCTCCTCCGCCTTGTCGACGGTGACGCTCATGCAGGCGCAGCCATAGCCGTAGCCGCTGCCCGGGTTGTTGGTCTCGACGAACTGCTTGTCATCGAAATCCGGGGTGTTCTCGACGCCCTCGGCATCGGGGCCGGTCGCCTCTGCCTGCGAGGTAATGGTCCAGGTGGCGTCCTTATCCATCAGCCAGAGGTTGCCCGGCGTGGGGTTCATGTACCAGCCGCAGCGGGTTTCGGCGGCGAGAGCTGGTGAGGCAGCAATCAAGAACACAGCAACGATGATGGCCAGGCGATGCATGGTGACGCTCCTCGAGAAGATGAGGCCGAACACCATCAGTTCTGTTGCCCGCGGGCAAGGCCTCGTTGCTGGCAAAAGTGTGTATTGTACAAACAACAAGGGCGCAGTTCTTCACGAACCACGCCCTCATTTCCATTCACCTGGCGAACAGACCGCCTGGTTGTGCCAGGTCGTTCGTGACCGGATCAGACCGGATTAGTTGACCGTCTGGTCCTCGATGGTCTTGGTCGAGGCGCTGATCGGAATCTGGCGAGCCTTCTTGCTCTCCGGAATCTCGCGCTTCAGCTCGATATGGAGCAGGCCGTTCTCGAGGTTGGCGCCGGCGACTTCAACGTAGTCGGCGAGCTGGAATCTGAGCTCGAAAGCGCGCTCGGCAATGCCGCGGTGCAGGAACTCGCGAGACTTGTCCTCGCTCTCCTGGGCCTTGGCGCCCTTTACGACCAGGTTGTTCTCCTTGCTCTCAATGGCGATGTCGCCATCGGCAAAGCCGGCGACAGCAATCGAGATGCGGTAGGCGTTCTCGCCGGTCTTCTCGATATTGTAGGGAGGATAGGATTTCGCCTCCTGACCCACGAGGGCATCGAGACGATTGAAGACGCGGTCGAAACCGACGGTCGAACGGTAGAAGGGGGAAAAATCGTAGCTAGCCATGATCACATTCTCCTTTGAGCAACGTGGCTTGTGTTCGGGTGTCCCACGCGCGCTCCCCAATTGGGCAAGCAGGCATTCCCGGGTTCCCGATCCCCGGGAGTTCCCGGCGGACAGCATTGATTTAGGGAGCATCGGCCAGGGTTCAAGACCCCGGTTCAGGTCGATGAACCGAAGATGAATGTGGCGATCAAAGGCGGTTCAGGCAGCGGCTCCTATAAGCGGGACTGTGCTTACTGTCTGCTGCAGGGCACACCGAATGAGCCGCCTTCACCCGCCCCCCGCAAGGCGGCCATCACAGGAAAGCCAGTGTCTCAACCGAGGCGCTGGCTTTTCGGTTTTCCGGGCTTGGGCATCACCCATCATTCCCGCCGGCCCGGGAATCCAGTATGCACAGGGTTATCGTCCGGAGCAGCGCATGAACGCCATCGTCGACCCCAATGGGCCAACCCTTGCGGTGGTGCCGTCCAACCCGGTGCCGGAGGGCGCGCGGGTCGGCTACTTCACTACGCCCGACAAGGTACAGCTGCGCTATGCCACCTTCCCCAAGGGGCAGGGCGCGGCCAAGGGCACGATCTGCCTGGTCCAGGGGCGCACCGAGTTCATCGAGAAATATTTCGAGACCATCGCCGACTTCCAGTCGCGCGGTTTCGCCGTCGCCACCTTCGATTGGCGCGGGCAGGGTGGCAGCCAGCGGCTGATCGGCAACAAGCGGCTCGGCTATGTCAGGCGCTTCGACGATTACTGGGAAGACCTCAAGGCCTTCCATGGCTCGATCCTGTTGCCCGATTGCCCCGCGCCCTATTACCTCGTCGGCCATTCGATGGGTGGGCTCGCCTCGCTCTATGCCGGTATCCGAGACCGCATGATGTTCGAGCGGATCTTTGTGTCGGCGCCGATGGTGGGGCTCGATCGCCAGCCGCTCAGCATGGCCGGCATGGCGCGGCTTTGCGGCACGCTCTCAAATCTCGGGCTGGCCCGACTGCCGATCGGGCGGCGTGGCGACAAGGCGCAGACCGAACAGAGCTTTGCCGGCAACCCGCTGACCTCCGATCTCGCGCGCTTCAACCGCTCGGTGGAGGTGCTGAAGGCCCGCCCCGAACTGGAGCTCGGCGCCCCGACCTTCCGCTGGGCCGCCTCCGCTTTCGAGGCGATGGCCGGCGCCGCGACCGACCAGTTCCCCGGCGCCGTCCGCATCCCGGTGCTGATGCTGGCGGCGGCGCGCGACGAGATCGTCTCGACCGCGGCCATCGAGACGCTGGGTTTGAGGATGCGCACCGGCCGCCACGTGGTGATCCCCGGGGCCCGGCACGAGATGTTCGTCGAGAACGACGCCATCCGCGCCCAGGTGTTCGCGGCGTTCGACGCGTTTATTACGGAACAGAGCGCCTGACGTCTGGTGGCCACTGCCCACTCCCCCACTCGATGTCATCCCTGCGAAAGCTGGGACCCATCCAACGCTTGGCGCAAGAGGTGAGTTGGGTCCCTGCTTTCGCAGGGATGACAACCGTGGTTGGGGTTAGCTGGAAGGCCCATTACCCCCTGAGCGCTGCCATGGCCGCTGCGTGCAGCTCAGGCGTCGCCGCGGCGACGCAGTTGCCGCCTTGTTCGGCCGGGCCGCCGTCCCAGGTGGTGATGACGCCGCCGGCATTCTCGATCAGCGGGATCAGTGGGCAGATATCGACATTCTTCAACCCGGCCTCGACCACCAGATCGATGTGGCCGGCCGACATCAGGGCATAGCCATAGCAATCGAGCCCGTAGCGGGTGGTCAGCACCTGCGAGCTGATGGCGTCCCATTGCCGCGTAAGGTCCCGTCCCGGACGCAGGAAGAGGTCGGGCGAGGTGGTGGTCAGCTTGGCTTTCGACAGTTCGGTCACCGTGCTGGTTCTAAGCGGCAGATGCTGATCACCGCGATAGTAGCCAGCCTCGCCGGGCAGGCTCAGGTAGATTTCGCCGGTGAACGGCTGCGCCATCAGGCCGGCGACCGCACGTCCTTTTAAGGTGAGCCCGACCAGCGTACCCCATACGGGTACTCCGGTGATAAAGGCGCGGGTGCCGTCAATCGGGTCGATGATCCACGAAAAGGGAGCTGAGCCGGGCTTGTCGTCCCATTCTTCGCCAACGATGGCGTGGTCTGGAAAACGCGCACCGATCAACTCGCGGATGACGCGTTCGGCCTCGCGGTCGGCCTCCGTGACCGGATCGAACCCTACGGCCCACTTGTTGTCCACGGCGATGCCTTGACGGAAGCGGGGCAAGGTGATGCTCGCGGCGATTTCGGCGGCATCGAGCAAGGTGCGGCGCACCAGGTCGGCGGTAAGGCCGCCGAGACGGTCCGCGCCAAGAGATGTATCTTCCATGTCAGCCTTCCCGGCGCGATTTTGTGAGTTGGTCCAGTGTTCTAGCCGCCGATCTCAGTCGACATGCGCGAATAGTTTGTGACGATCGTGATTCATTTTTGCAACAACGGCGCAAGTTTATCTGTTGAAGACTTCCGGCCGCCTTGTGGAGGGGCGCAAATCAGTTCACGCCAGTAACTGCATGATGGATGGGCGGCTCTTGAGCCTCTTGCCTCGACTTAGGCAACGCACTCTGGCCGTCATCGTTTCCTCCCTTGACTGGGCCGCTCCGGCGGCCCGATTTTTTGCTTCGAACGTTCGGGGCCATGCACCAGCCGTACCAAAAACTCGATGTCATCCCAGCGAAAGCTGGGACCTAACGCGCCGCTTGCGCCAGCCTGGCGGACGAGGGCGAAGCCCTCACCGCGGAGATGAATTCCAGCTTTCGCTGGGATGACATCGGGATGGGGCATCCACGTTGCCCACCCTTCACTCCGCCGCGTATTTCTCCTGCACCGGGGTGGGTGGCGCGAGCATGGCGAAATCGAGCCCCACCAGCGTCGCGACCAGCCGATCCACCAGTTGCCGCATGGCGCCGAAGCCGGCGTTTTTCTCGAGCGTCACCTCGTTCATATAGAGGTGGCGGCTGAGCTCGATCTGCAGGGCATGCACGCCGTGCTGCGGTCGGCCGTAGGTGCGGGTACAGAAACCGCCGGCATAGGGGCGGTTGCGCGCCACCCGCAGCCCGGCGCCGGCAAACACCATCTCGGCGAGGTCGGCGAGAATCGGGGCGCAGGTGGTGCCGTAGCGATCGCCCAGCACCACGTCGGGGCCGAGCCGGTCGCCGCTGCGCGACAGCCGCGGCATCGAGTGGCAGTCGATCAGCACTGCCACGCCGAAGGCGCCATAGGCCTCGGTCAGCAGCCGCTGCATGGTGGCGTGGTAAGGCTGGTAGATGCCCTCGATGCGCATGCGCGCGTCGTCGAGCGTCAGCCGCTCCTTATAGATCGGCTTGTTCTCGGCCACGACGCGCGCCAGCGTGCCGAGCCCGGCGGCGACACGCGGGCTGGTGGTGTTGAAGCGTTCGGAGAGCGGCTCGACGAACATGGTGGGGTCGAGTTCCCACGGCTCGCGATTCACATCGAGATAGGCGCGCGGAAAATGCGCCCGGATCAGCGGCGCACCCAGGTGCGGCGCCCGCTGGAACAACTCGTCGACAAAGGCATCCTCGGACTGACGGATCGACAGGTGGTCGAGCCGGGTCATCGCAAGGAAGCGCTCGGGGTAGTCGCGGCCGGAATGTGCGGAATTGAACACCAGTGGCGCCATCACCCGGCGGGGCCGGATGGTTTCGAATGCTGGCCTGTCCCAATAGTCGGACTGCACCGGGTCTCCCTTCAGCGCCGAAGCGCTGCCTTATTGCCGTACTTTGCCGCGCGCGTTGCCGAATGTCCATAAGTCCGAAGGCAGCATGTTCACACTTGCCGCGTATGGGTTCTCGATCGAGAAAACTTGCATTAAACATCACCCATTAGAGTTCCGCGGCAGAACGCCGTCGATGGGGCGCCAAGAGGACATGATGAAGCGCATTCTGCTCGCCGAAGACGATAACGACATGCGCCAGTTTCTCACCCGCGCGTTGAAGACCGCCGGCTACGAGGTGGTCTCGTTCGACAACGGCAGGTCGGCGTACGAGCGACTGCGCGAAGAGCCGTTCTCGCTGCTCTTGAGCGACATCGTGATGCCGGAGATGGACGGGATCGAACTGGCGCGCCGCGCCACCGAGCTCGATCCGGATCTCAAGGTGATGTTCATCACCGGGTTTGCCGCCGTGGCGCTCAACCCCGACTCGGAAGCCCCCAAGGATGCGTCGGTGCTGTCGAAGCCCTTCCACCTCAAGGATCTGGTGCACGAGGTCGAGCGGCTGCTGGCGGCCTGATCCCGCGGCGATGCGTTGCATCGCGTATCGCATCGCGGGCGATGCGCGTTCGAGCGGAAGCGCGGAGCGATTCCACTCACCGCCCCCCGTCTTTCTAACAGTTTCCCCAGCCCGGAATTCACGCTTGACCCGCAAGCGGGTTTTATGGTCTACCGCGCTCGCAACGACGGGCGGTGCCCGACGTGACAAGCGATGTGATGGGTGTATAGCTCAGCGGGAGAGCACTACCTTGACATGGTAGGGGTCACAGGTTCAATCCCTGTTACACCCACCATCCCTCGCTTGAAGGACTCCCGAAGTCCTTGAATATGCCGATGAAATCGGCGCCGCAGTTTGGTCGCGACGGACGACGGTCTTAACAGACCTGAGGTCGCAACCCGAACGGATGGGTGTGTAGCTCAGCGGGAGAGCATCGCCTTCACACGGCGGGGGTCACAGGTTCAATCCCTGTCACACCCACCATCCAACAAGCCCCTGGCGCCGATCGGCTGCCGGGGGTTTTGCTTTTCAGCCTCCCTCCCGGGACGTTCAAGCCTGAATCAGTCGCAAGCCGGAATCAGTCGGTGCCCGGCGATCGTTTGTTGATCGCCGCCGCATGAACAGATTCGGCTCACCGGATAGAGTCGTTGGCGTTTCGAATGCAGTTGTCTTGGCTTTGCCACAAAATTCCGGCGCCCCGCATGGCGGGGTATGCCGCTACGTGGAAATCGGTATATGGCGCTGCTAACATTATGGTATATCAAGAGAAAGTTCTTGCGAGAAGTCACCTGGGAGCCGATGCAAGGCTGCAACACTTGCTTCAAGACTCTCAATTGTCGCCCTTGAGGGGCTCGATTCCTGCCACATTCCGTGTGAGGGTATGTTGGACCTATTGGAGGGCAACCATGAAGCACATCACAACTATTCTGCTGGCCACCGTGGCCGCTGCTGGTCTGATGTCCTCGGCCTACGCCGCGGATCTGATCATTGAAGAGCCGGTTGAAGTCGGCGTCGTGGACGTCAGCGGCAGCTGGGACGGCGCATTTATCGGTGCGTTCATCGGCGCCGGCTGGGGCACTGCGGACCACACTGCGGCTGGTGGCGTCGGCCCCGTGCCGGTTGGCGGCAACGATATTGATCTGAGCGGCTGGCTGCTCGGTGTTGACGCTGGCTTCAACGCCACCGTTGGTTCGGGCCTCGTGATCGGTGTCGTCGGTGACATCGCGTGGGCGGACATCAGCGGTGAAATCGAAGGCGGCGCTTTTGATGGCACCACTCACACGATCGACTGGATGGGCTCGCTGCGTGGCCGTATCGGCTTCGACGGTGGCGCCTTCCTGCCGTACCTCACGGGCGGTCTCGCGGTCGCCCATGCTGAACGCTTCTCGCCACTGTTCGGTGGTATCGAGGCCGACGCGACACACATTGGCTGGACCGTCGGCGCTGGTGTCGAGTTTGCCGTTAGCGAAGAGCTGTCGATCGATCTGCTCTACCGCTATAGCGACTACGGCGCGCAGACCTATGACTTCTCGGCCGGTACCGATCCTGAGATCGATCTGACCGCTCACACCATTCAGGCCGGTCTGCACTGGAACTTCTAAGCCAGTCTGACTGCTGAAAGTTCAGGACCCCGCCCGGCGCGAGCCGCGGCGGGGTCTCTTTTTCCCCGAAAATTCCTCAGTTGTGCCTTGAAATCGCCATGCCGGAAACAGGTGTGGCGCGAATGGCACGACTCTCTTCTGGAGGCGCAGCGCGTGAACAGTTTGTTAGCACGTGAGGTCGCTTTTGCCCGCGACAGGGGCTACGTGAGGGCCCTCTCTCTAGGAGTTGACTAAATGAATCGTTTTGCAATCGCTCTGCTGGCCGGTGTGGCTGGCGTCTCCGTGATGTCCTCGGCCTTCGCCGCTGATCTCATCATCTCCGAGCCCGCTCCGGCGGTCGGCATCGTGTCGACCACCGGCAACTGGGACGGCGTGTTCATCGGCGCCTTCGCCGGCGCTGGCTGGGGCACCGTCACCGACGAGGACAACTATTTCCTCAATGGTATCGACGCCGAGACCGATCTTACGGGCTGGCAGCTGGGCGTGAACGCCGGCGCCAACTTCACCGTTTCGGAAGCCATCGTTGCCGGTATCGTCGGCGACATCGCCTGGACGGACCTCAATGGCGACGTCGATGCGGACAGCTCGTACAGCGTCGACTGGGCCGGTTCTATCCGTGGTCGTCTCGGCTTTGATGGTGGCGCCTTCCTGCCGTACGTGACCGCCGGTGTGGCTTTTGCCAATACCACGGTGACGGACGCCGCGTTTGAAGACACCCAGGTCCACGTCGGTTGGACCGTTGGTGCCGGTGTTGAGTTCGCCGTCGCCGACAACGTGTCGCTCGACCTGCAGTACCGCTACACCGACTATGGTTCGAAGGACTATGATCTGGGCGCCGTCGATCAGTCGTTCGGCCTGACCTCGCATGCGGTCACCGCCGGCGTGAACTTCCGCTTCTGATTTCCGCCTTCGGCCTCGAGCCGAACGGTTATCTAAATCGACCCCGCCCGGCGCAAGCCGCGGCGGGGTTTGATTTTGCGATGATGCGACGTTACCTGGTGCGGTATCGCGCAGCATCGTCCCGCGCCGCCTCATGCGTGGCGTAATTGTGTTAAAATAGAGATTTGCAACGTCATTAAGAACCCAGGCCATACCTGTGTCTTGAGGGTGACACTTTACGGCTAAGCTGTGCGTTGCTGGCGGAGTCGGGTTTTCTTTCCCCAGGACGTGCGTATCTTATAGGCGTTGCTTTTCTGGAGGCCACCCATGAATCGTCTTGCCGTTTCCCTGCTCGCCGGCGTTGCCGCTCTGAGCTTCATCTCCTCGGTCCAGGCGGCCGATCTCATCATCAGCGAACCCGCTCCCCCGGTTGGTGTCATCGACGTCGGTGGCAACTGGGACGGCGTGTATGTCGGCGCCTTTGCCGGCTACGGCTGGGGTACCGTCAATGACGACGATGGGTACTTCGTTGCTCCCGATACCGAGTACGACCTGACCGGTTGGCAGCTCGGCGTCGCGGTCGGCGCCAACTTCACCGTCTCCGAAGCCATCGTCGCCGGTATCGTTGCCGACGTCGCCTGGTCGGATCTTGGCGGCGAGAATACCGTTGATGGTATCGCCTACGACGTGAACTGGCTCGGCAGCATCCGCGGTCGTCTCGGCTTTGACGGCGGCGCCTTCCTGCCGTACCTGACGGCCGGTGTGGCCTTCGCCGGCGCCACCGCCACCGATAACACCGTCGTGCCCGGCGTCGAAGACGATGCGACTCACATCGGCTGGACCGTTGGTGCGGGCGTCGAATTTGCGGTTGCCGACAACATCTCGATCGACCTGCTGTATCGCTACAGCGACTACGGCTCGCAGACCTACACCCTCGATGCGGGCGATACCGACCTGGGCCTCACCGCCCACACCATCTCGGCGGGCGTGAACTTCAAGTTCTGATTTCCGCTTCGGCGTAAGCCGATCCGTACTCAATCGACCCCGCCCGGCGCAGCCGTGGCGGGGTCGATGCATTATGGACGCCCCACATGCGCGTGCCGGCACGTACCGGAGAACGCCGCTCAGCGGCCCGCGGAGCGTGTCCTTGCCGACCTGTCGCGGACCATCCAGGTCGACATGGACGTGCAACTGTGATCGCGGCGAGCGGACGCCGAAAGGGCTGCTTCGGTTCTCAAGGCCAAACGACAGCTGCGCGACGCGAGTTGTCACCGTTCATTCACGTCTGTTGCGCATTTGCCCTTGTCAGATCCGTAAATCGGTCCCACCTTCGCGGTCATGTTCAACCAGCAAAAGGAGGTGGTCCAAGTGTCTCATCAGAAATCGTCGGTTTCGAAGGGTCTTGGAGTCTCCGTTAGTTCGGAGCAGCCTCTGGCCTAATCGAAGGCACCACGCCCTCGGCGCGACTTCTGTCGTGTCTTGAGGGCAATGATTGCTTCGAAAGCCACGAAATCGGAAAGGGTCGCCTCAGGGCGGCCCTTTCTTTTTACCCATCAGCCATCGCGCCGTGGTGGGCAGGGGCAGGTCCAGAGCTATCTCGGGCGGGACTCGGCCTCGCAGATGTTTAAGCCCCGAAAGGCGCAGTCGGGACTCCCTTGCTCTCCCGCTTGCGGGCAGGGCTATCGCATATGACGGCGCTGGGCGCCTCTTGCCTTCTCCCACAAGGGGAGAAGGCCATCCAACTACTGTCAGCGCCCCAAATGCGATAGCCCTGCGCTTGAGGGGGAGGGGGGACCAGCCGAAAGGCTGGTGGGAGGGGGGCCACAAACTCTGTCCTGCGCCAAGTCCGCCCACATTCAGTGCGTGGGGCACCTCCCTCCCACCACGCTTTCGCGTGGTCTCCCCCTCCCCCGCAAGCGGGAGAGGGAGTCCCAACTGCGCGTTCCACGATGGGTGCAGTCGGGGCTCCGCTCAAACCATTCGTTAACCAAGTCCTGACGGTTACCGCGGCGTAAAGGAATTGTTTGCAACTTGGAGTCGATTCATGCGGGCACGTAATCCGTTCCCTTCGTGTACCTTGGAGGCACATCATGAACCGTTTTTCTCTCTCTCTGCTGGCGGGCGTTGCCGTGCTGTCCATGGCTTCGGCTGCCTCGGCCGCTGACCTCTTGGTCCAGCAGCCGTCCATGCCGGGCTTTGTCGACATGGGCAGCAGCGGCGCCTGGGATGGCGCCTATATCGGGGGCTTCGTCGGTTATGGCTGGGGTTCGGCCAATGACGATTCGGGCCTGTTCATCCTTGGCAATGACATGGACCTGTCGGGCTGGACCGCTGGTGCTACCCTCGGTGCGAACTTCACCGTCGCCCAGGGCTTCGTGCTCGGCGCCGCCGGCGATATCGCCTGGGCCGGCATCGGTGGCTTCGAGGCGCCGTCGCAGGACGTCGACATCAACTGGACTGGTTCGCTCCGCGGCAAGGCCGGTTTCGACGCCGGTGCGTTCATGCCCTACCTGACCGCGGGTCTTGCCTTTGCCGGCGCAACCGCCAGCAACGGCCCGACCGACAGCACCCAGATGCACTTCGGCTGGACCGCCGGCGCGGGTGTCGAAGTTGCCGTTGCCGACCAGATCTCGCTCGATCTGCAGTACCGCTACTCGGACTATGGCACCGCCACCTACGACCTGCCGACCAATCCGGAACTGGATATCAGCACCCATGCCGTCACGGCGGGTGTGAACTTCAAGTTCTAAGCCGCACCGGCATATCGCTTCGGAAAGGGCCGCTTCGTGCGGCCCTTTCTTATTGTGCGCCAATAGGTTCCGATGCCGCATGTGTGGCGGCAAGGTGACACCCGTGCGTCTTCCGTGGGGACGAACTCCTAATTCCTATCGCCTTGATCGAGATTTGGAGGTATCCGCCTCCGGACTTCTAGGAGACTCAGATGAATCGCTTTGTAATTGCTCTGCTTTCCGGTGTTGCCGGTCTTGCTCTCGTGTCGGGCGCCCAGGCGGCTGACCTGATCATCGACGAGCCCGCAGCTGGCGTGGTCGAAGTTGCCAGCGGCAACTGGGACGGCCTCTATGTCGGTGCGTTTGTCGGCGGCCTCGGCGGCACCTTCGAGAACACCGTCGGTACCGAGTGGGATATCAGCGGCTGGCTGGCCGGCGTGAACCTCGGCGCCAACTTCACCGTCGCCGATGGCATCGTGCTTGGCGTGGTGGGCGACGTTGCCTGGACCAACGCCGAGAACGACGGCAACCCGCTCGCCGTTGACTGGACCGCTTCGCTGCGTGGCCGTCTCGGCTTCGATGCCGGCTCGTTCCTGCCGTACCTGACCGCTGGTCTGGCGGTTGCCGGTGGCGAGATCGGTGGCGTGAACGAGACCCATGTCGGCTGGACCGCCGGCGCCGGCGTCGAGTTCGCCGTGGCCGACAACATCTCGGTCGACCTGCTGTATCGTTACTCGGACTACGGCACCGCCGAGTACCCGGGCGAGTTCGGCCTGACCTCGCACGCCGTCACCGTTGGCCTGAACTTCAAGTTCTAAGCCTCGCGTATCGGCAGAATTCTGAACGGCCGCCCTTCGGGGCGGCCGTTCTCTTTTTGCATTCGGGGCACAACCCGACTATGTAGCGGCCTTCCGAACTTCGAGCCCGTCGATGAACGCCCTGACCGCCACGGCGCCTGCCGCAAACCTGCTGCCCTACCAGTCGCGCCGGACTTTCGCGATCATCTCGCACCCGGACGCCGGCAAGACTACGCTGACCGAAAAGCTGCTGGCCTCGTCGGGCGCCATTCAGCAGGCGGGGCAGGTGCGGCACCGCGCCAACCAGCGCGCCACTCGCTCGGACTGGATGGAGATCGAGCGGCAGCGCGGCATCTCGATCACCTCCTCGGTGATGACCTTCGAGCACCTGGGGCTGACCTTCAACCTGCTCGATACCCCCGGTCACTCAGACTTCTCCGAGGATACCTACCGCACCCTCACCGCGGTCGACGCCGCCATCATGGTGATCGACGTCGCCAAGGGCATCGAAGCGCAGACGTTGAAGCTGTTCGAGGTCTGCCGGCTGCGCGACATCCCGATCATCACCTTTGCCAACAAGGTCGACCGCGAAGGCAAGGATCCGGTGGAGATTCTCGACGAGATCGCCTCGACCCTGGCGCTCGACGTCTCGCCGGTGGTCTGGCCGCTGGGTGGTGGCGTCGACTTCAAGGGCATTGTCGATCTCACGGCTGGCGTGGTGAAGCGGCCGAATGGCGAGGTCTGGAAGACCTTCACCAATGTCGAGGAGCTCGCGCGCGACAACGAGTTCGCCACGGATCCGGTGATCATGGCCAGCCTCGAGAATCTCGAGCTGGCCCGCGCCGGCTTTCCGGCCTTCGATCATGAGATCTACCTCGCCGGCCACCTGACGCCGGTGATCTTCGGTTCGGCGCTGAAGTCGGTTTCGGTGCCCGAGATGCTGGCGGCGCTTGGCGCCTGGGCGCCCGAGCCGCGGCCGCAGCCGGCCGAACCCAAGCCGATCGAGCCTGACGATCCCAAGGTTTCGGGCTTCGTGTTCAAGGTGCAGGCCAACATGGACGCCAACCACCGCGACCGTATTGCCTTCGTGCGACTGAGCTCGGGCACGTTCAAGCGCGGCATGCGGCTGAAGAACGTGCGCACCGGCAAGGACATGGCGGTATCGAACCCGATGTTCTTTTTCGGACACGATCGCGAACTGGCCGAGGAAGCGGTGGCCGGCGATATCGTCGGCATCCCCAACCATGGCGCGCTGAGCGTCGGCGACACCCTCACCGAGGGCGCCAACATCAAGGTAACGGGCATCCCGAACTTCGCGCCGGAAATCATCCGTCGCGTCCGCCTCACTGATCCGATGAAGGCCAAGCAACTGGCCAAGGCGCTGAGCGATCTCGCCGAAGAGGGGGTGGCGCAGATCTTCCGCCGCATGGTCGGCGCCGACTACATCGTCGGCGTGGTGGGGCAGCTGCAGCTCGAAGTGCTGCAGAGCCGCATCAACTCCGAATACAACGTGCCGATCAGCTTCGAGTCGATCAACTTCGAGCTGGCGCGCTGGATCGTCTCCGAGGACAAGGCCGAGCTCGCCCGCTTCATCTCCACCAACAAGCTGGAGATGGCCGAGGACAAGTATGGCGACCCGGTCTATCTCGCCCAATCCACCTGGTGGCTCGGCCGCGCCGAGCGGGATTACCCCAAGGTGCAGTTCCTGACCACGAAGGAACGGCATTAGGCGCGTCCGCCGATAGGGCCTGCACCGGCCGGTGGTTGGGCCCGATCCTAGACCCCACCCACCGACTGTCATCCCAGCGAAAGCTGGGACCCAACTCGCCCCCTGCGCCAGCTGATGGATGGGTCCCAGCTTTCGCTGGGATGACACCTGGTGTGTTGGGAAACCCCGTGCCCTCCATCATCCCTCGCAGGCTCCAGCCAAACCCTTCCACCGCCTTGTGATCTCCATGATCGAACCCTATCTCCGCCGGGCGAGCGGGGAGGGGCTGATGGCGGGCGAGTGGGCACTGATAGCGGCGCCGGTGCGCGCCATCTACGGCCGGTTCTGGCGGGAATCCCGGTTGGCGCTGGGCGGCATCACGCTGATGGTGCTGCTCGCGGCGCTCGGCCAGGTGGCAACGCCATACCTGTTTTCCCGGTTGATCGACCAGCTGAATGCCAACCTGGTGCCCGCGGGCATCGTCATGGCGTTCGTCGTCTATGCGATCCTGCGCGGCGCTTCGAGCGCGGTGTCGCAGGCCACGCAATACATGGCCTGGGGCGTGGCGCAGGGGCTCAACTTCATCGTCGGCACCAGCTTTTTCGAGCGCATCCTCAACAAGCGGGTGGCGTTCTTCATCGAGCACAATCCGGTGGAGATCCAGAAGGCGCGCTCCGAGGGCGAGCGTTCGCTGTTCATCTTCGTGCAGCTGGGGATCATCGTCTTCCTGCCGGCGCTGCTCGGCATCGTGCTCGGCGTCGGCGTCTTGGGAGCAGTGATCAATCTCGAGATCGTCGCCATCGTCCTCGTTTATGGCGCGGCCTTCATCACCTTCACCTATTTCGCCAACCGCTGGACGCGGCCGTTTCTCGATAAGGCCATCGAGGCCGACCAGGAGAATGCAGCCTTTGTCGGCAACGCCATCAACGCCATGGAAACGCTGCGCTATTTCAACGGCGACAAGTGGATCGGCGATAATTTCGCGCGGAAAGCCGGCGAAGTGCGCGGCGCCTGGCGGCAATGGACCGTCCGGCACCTGAGCTATGCCTTCGGCTTTGGCGCGGCGCTGGCGGTGCAACTGGCGGTGACCTTCCTGCTGCTCATTCCGCGCTACGAGGCCGGCCAGCTCAGCGTCGGCGATATCGTGCTGATCAATACGCTGATGATCCAGCTCAACCAGCCGTTCGAGATGATCGGCTCGGCCATCGACGATATCGTGCGCGCCTATTCCGGCTTTCTGCCGTTCGCCCGGATGTGGGCTGAACCGGAGGACCAGGACGCTGCAGGCCGCCTGGCGGTCGGGTCGGGCCGGCTGGAGTTCGCCCATGTCGGCCATCGCTATGGCGAGACGCCGGTGGTCGAGGACGTCAGCTTTGTCGCCGAGCGCGGACGGCTGACCTTCATCACCGGCCCGACCGGGGCCGGCAAGTCGACGCTGTTCAAGCTGGCGCTGAAAGCGCTGGAGCCGGAGCAGGGGACGATCACGGTCGACGGCACTGATCTCAGCACCGTCGGCCGCGCCAGCTGGTATGCGGCGATCGGTGTGGTGCCGCAGGAGGTGATGCTGCTCAACGATACGCTCGCGGCCAACATCGTCCTCGGCCGCGAGCGCGATGCTGCAAAGCTCGAGCGCGCCACTCGGCTGGCCTCGATCCACAAGTTCATCACCGGCCTGCCGGAAGGCTTCGAAACCACTGTGGGCGAGCGCGGGCTGAAGCTCTCGGGTGGCGAGCGGCAGCGCATCGCCATCGCCCGCGCGCTCTACGACAGCCCGGAGTTCCTGTTTCTCGACGAGGCCAGCTCCGCCCTCGACGAGGCGACCGAGGCGGCGATCATGGCGGAGCTGCGCACGCTCAGCGCCGACACCACCATCATCGCCATCACCCACCGCAAGTCGGTGATCACTGACGCCGATACAGTCGTCCGCCTAAAGGCGAGGAAGCCGAGAGGCGAAAGCGCTTTGCAGGGCACTATCGGCCCGGCTATCTGAGGTACGTGAACAGGGGAGTGAATGGATGAACAGGCGCAAACTCGGCAAGACCGGCTACGAGGTCTCGGAGATCGGGCTTGGCACCTGGCAACTGGGCGAGAGCTTCGGTTCGCTCAACGACGAGACCGCGGCTGAAATCCTGAAGACGGCGCGCAATGTCGAGGTGAATTTCTGGGATACCGCCGACGTCTATGGCGGCGGGCAGTCGGAGCGGCGGATCGGCGAGTTCAAGGACAAGAAGGGCGTGTTCGTTGCCACCAAGCTCGGGCGCAACGGCGAGATCTTCCCCAACAAGACCGGCTACAACAAGAAGAACATCAAGGAGAGCCTAGCCGGCTCCCTGAAGCGGCTCGGCGTCGAGACGCTCGACCTGGCGCAGCTTCACACCATCCCCACCGACGTGCTGCGTGACGGCGAAGTCTTCACCATCATGGACGACCTGCGCGATGCCGGGATGATGCGGAACTGGGGCGCCAGCGTCGAGAATGTCGAGGAGGCGCTGCTGGCGATGAAGTCGGATGGCTGCACGACGCTGCAGATCATCTTCAACCTGTTCCGGCAGGACTATATCACCGAGGTGTTCCCGACTGCCACCAAGCGCAATGTCGGCATCATCGTCCGGCTGCCGCTGGCCTCGGGCCTGCTCTCGGGCAAGTGGAACAAGGACACCAAGTTCGCCGATAGCGACCACCGCAACTTCAACGCCAACGGCGAGAAGTTCAACGTCGGCGAGACCTTCTCAGGCCTGCCGTTCGACAAGGGCGTCGGCTTTGCCGAACAGCTCAAGCAGATGGTGCCTTCGGGTATCCCGCTCAGCCAGTTCGCGCTGCGCTGGATCCTCGACCAGCCGGCAGTATCGACGATCATCGCCGGCGTGACGCGGCCGGACCAGTTGCGCGCCAATGTCGACGCGACCAAGCGCGAGCCGGTGGAACCGGCTTTGGCCGAGGAACTGGCGGGCTGGTACCAGGACAAGGTGCGACCGGAGATCCGTGGGCGGATCTAGGACGCGTTGCCAGGGGGGCTGTGCCGGTGGCTGTGGACCCCCACCCCTGTCCCCTCCCCGCAAGGGGGAGGGAGACGCCTACACCGGCCTCAGTGTTTTGGTCACCCTCCCCCTTGCGGGGAGGGGACAGGGGTGGGGGCAGCCCACACCGGTGTCTGCGCGAGCCTCCCACCTCCCCATCCGCCTAGCCCCCCTTCCATCCAGTGCCGCCGCTGCCTAAGTTAGCCGCACCCTCCCACCACCTTGAGTACCCCATGTCCGAACATCCCGCCTTCGAACTCGTCCGCGAGCAGCAGATCGGGGAGATCAGTTCGCTGGCCAAGCTCTATCGGCACAAGCGGACCGGGGCGGAGGTGCTGAGCCTCATCAATGACGATGAGAACAAGGTGTTCGGCGTGACGCTGAAGACCCCGCCGGAGGATTCGACCGGCGTCGCACATATTCTCGAGCATTCGGTGCTGTGCGGTTCCCGCAAGTACCCGGTGAAGAAGCCGTTCGTGGAGCTGCTGAAGGGCTCGCTCCACACCTTCCTCAACGCCATGACCTTCTCCGACAAGACCGCCTATCCGGTGGCGTCGCAGAACCTCAAGGATTTCTACAACCTGGTCGATGTCTATCTCGACGCGGTGTACTTCCCGCTGATCAGCGAGGACACGTTCCGGCAGGAAGGCTGGCACTACGAGCTCGATTCCACCCAGGGGCCGATGGTCTACAAGGGTGTGGTGTTCAACGAGATGAAGGGCGCCTATTCCTCCGCTGCCGCGGTGCTGGGCAAGGTCAGCCAGCTGTCGCTCTACCCCGACACCACCTACGGGGTGAATTCGGGCGGCGACCCCAAGGCCATCCCCGACCTCACCTACGAATATTTCAAGAACTTCCATTCGAAGTACTATCACCCGTCCAACTCGCGCGTCGTATTCTACGGCGATGACGATCCGGCGCAGCGCCTCGCCATCCTCGAGGAGTATTTCAGCCAGTTCGAGCGCATCGACCCCAAGGCCGAAATCGCTATCCAGCCACGCTGGAGCGCGCCGCGCTCGCTGCACGAGACCTATGCCGCGAGCGAAGCCGAGGCCGGCAAGAAGACCGCCATGGTATCGGTCAACTGGATGCTCGACGAGATCACCGACCCTGAACTGGCACTGTCGCTCAACGTGCTCGAGTCCGTGCTGGTCGGCACCTCCGCTGCACCGCTGCGGAAGGCGATGATCGATTCCGGGCTCGGCGAAGGCCTGACCGGCTCGGGCCTCGCCGATGGTATCCGCCAACCCTATTTCACCTTCGGGCTCAAGGGCATCGAGGACGATGCCGGCGATAAGGTCGAGCAGCTGATCATCTCGACGCTCGAGCAGCTCAGCGCCGAGGGGATCGACCCCAAGACCATCGAAGCGGCCATGAACACCACCGAGTTCGGGCTCAGGGAGAACAATACCGGTTCGTTCCCGCGCGGCATCGCGCTGATGTTCCGCGCCATGGGCACCTGGCTCTATGGCGGCGACCCGCTGGAGCCGCTGAGCTTCGAGGTGCCGCTCGCCGCGATCAAGGCCAGGCTCGCCGCCGGCGAGCGCGTCTTCGAGACGCTGATCAAGACCCACATCCTCGACAACAAGCACCGCTCGACCGTGCTGCTCACCGCCGACCCCAACAAGGCGGCAGCGGAAGCCGCCGAGGAGCGGGCGCGGCTCGACAGGGCGCAGCAGTCGCTCGATGCCGCCGGCATCGCTGAGGTGGCCGAGCAGACCCGCCACCTCAAGGAATTGCAGAACGAGGTCGATGCGCCGGAGGCGCTGGCCAGGATCCCGACGCTGACACTCGAGGACCTGCCGCGCGCCAACAAGGCGATCCCGATCGCCAAGGAAGAGCTCGAAGGCGTCACGCTGTTCAGCCACGACCTGCCGACCAATGGCGTGGTCTATCTCGATCTCGGCTTCAACCTCACGGCGCTGCCGGGGCGGCTGTTGCCCTACCTGCCGCTGTTCACCCGGGCGCTGACCCAGACCGGCACCGGCAGCGAAGATTTCGTCTCTCTGACCCAGCGCATCGGTCGCACCACCGGCGGCGTCGGCGCCAGCCGCTGGAACTCGACCCGTCGGGACGGGGTGGGCACCGCGGCCTGGATGTTCGTCCGCGGCAAGGCGACGCCGGATCATGTCGGCGACATGCTGTCGATCATGCGCGACGTGCTGACCGACGCGCGGCTCGACAACCGCGAGCGCATCCGCCAGATGGTGCTGGAGTCGAAGGCTGGCTTCGAAAGCTCGCTGGCCGGCATGGGCAACGGCATCGTGTCGATGCGGGTGCGCGCCGGGTTCAGCGAGGCCGACTGGCTCAACGAGAAGCTCGGCGGCGTCAGCCACTATTTCTTCCTCAAGGATCTGGCGGCACAGATCGACGGCAACTGGCCGGCGGTGCAGGCGGCGCTCGAGGAGATCCGTACGCTGCTGATCGGCCGTACCGGGATGATCGTCAACGTCACCGCCGACAGTTTTGCCATCGCGGCGCTGAAGCCGGAACTGGCGACGTTCATCGCGGCTTTGCCGGCTGGTGCTGGCCCCTCGACTGAAGGTTGGGGATTCGTCGCCGGTCCGCAATCGGAAGGCCTGACCTTCCCCGGCCAGGTCAATTACGTGGCCAAGGGCGCCAACCTCAAGGCGCTCGGGTTCGAGCCCACCGGCGGCACCGCAGTCGCCATCAAGCACCTCAACACCACATATCTGTGGGACAAGGTGCGGGTGCAGGGCGGCGCCTATGGCGGCTCGTCCGGGCTCGATCCATTCGCCGGCACCTTCGCCTTCACTTCGTATCGCGATCCGAACCTCGTCGACACCATCGATGTCTACGACAAGGCCTCGACCTTCCTCAAAGGCGGGGTAGGGGAGCAGGATCTGGTGCGCTCGGTGATCGGCGTCATCGGCTCAGTCGACACCTACCGGCTGCCCGACGCCAAAGGCTTCACCGCGCTGGTCTGGGAACTCACCGGCGACAGTGAAGACGCCCGCCAGAAGCGCCGCGAGGAAATCCTCGGCGCCTCCAGCCGAGACTTCAAGGCGCTTGGCGAGGCGCTGGATCAGGTTGCCCGCAGCGGCCAGGTGGTGGTGCTCGGGTCGGAGAAGGCGATCAAGGCGGCCAACGACGAGCGCGGGAATTTCCTCAAGGTGACGAAGGTTCTGTAGTTCGTTTGGGAGGAAGATTCGCTCCCACCCTCGATGTCATCCCAGCGAAAGCTGGGACCCAACTCGCAGCCCGCGCCAGCGGAAGAATGGGTCCCAGCTTTCGCTGGGATGACATCTGTGGGTTGGTGACATCGCGGCCTCTACGAGGCCTTCAGTCCTTGTACGCCCCGCCGGTGTCGTCAGTGCCGAACATGTCGGTGCGGGCGATAGTCCTGTAGGTGTTGTCGTCGGCCTGCAGGTGCAGGGCGGAGAGGATCTTGCCGAGCATGTTCTGCTCGGCCTTGCCGCTATGCTGCCGGCTCAGCTCCACAAGGTAGGCGGAGGTGGCATCGAGCCGGCTCGCCATCAGCCAGGCGAGGCGGAAGGTCATCGCCTGGTCCTGCTCGAGGTACTTGCGGGCATCCATGATGACGCGGACGGTGGCGTTGCCGTCGGCCCGCACCGTCGCGCTGTTGGGCGTACCGAGCACCACCGACATCTCACCGACCACCGAGTTCGGCGACGAGATGCTGGCGATGGTAACGCCGTCGCGTTCGACCAGCAGTTGTCCGCTTTCGAGCACAAATAGATCACCGCCCTCACGGCCCTGCGCGATCAGTATTTCGCCCGGCGCCAATGCGCGCGTCGGCTGGGCTGCGGCCAGTTCGAGCAGGCTCTCCATTATCGGCTCCGTTGATTGTCAGCGCAGCCTATTCGGTGAAATGCAACCGGGATAGGGTTCCGCCGTTGATTTTCCTGCGTCGTTCCGGATTGGAGGAAGTACTTTAGTCCAGATGGCTTCCCCGTTCCTCGATCGCGACCTCTACGTCCGCCCCATCGACGCCTATATCGATCCCCCGGTGCCCCGGGCCCGGGCGATCATCACCCATGGCCATGCCGATCACGCCCGCTCGGGTCACGGTGCAGTGCTGGCGACGCCCGATACCATCGCCATCATGAAAGCTCGCTATGGCGAAGACTCGGCCCAACAGTTCCAGCCACTCGAGTTCGATACGCCGTTGCAGGTCGACGACGTCACCATCACGCTGAAGCCGGCCGGCCACATCCTCGGCTCGGCGCAGGTGCTGATGCAGCACCAGGGCCAGCGCATCGTCGTCACCGGCGACTATAAGCGGCTGCCCGATCGGACGGCGCAGCCGTTCGAGCTGGTCGAATGCGACCTGCTGGTCACCGAGGCGACGTTCGGCCTGCCGGTGTTCCAGCACCCCGATCCGCTCGACGAGATCGGCCGGCTGCTGCGCTCGGCTGCCGCCTTTCCGGATCGCGCTCATGTCATCGGCTGCTACGCGCTGGGCAAGGCACAGCGCGTGATCTCGCTGCTGCGCGACGCCGGCTACGACGCGCCGATCTACCTGCACGGGGCGATGATCCGGCTCTGCGAACTCTACATCGCCCGCGGTATCCTGCTCGGCGAACTGAAGCCAACGCTCGGCACCAGCAAGGCCGAGCTCGCCGGGCAGATCGTCATCGCGCCGCCCTCCGCCATCAAGGATCGCTGGAGCCGGCGATTGCCCGATCCGGTGCTGGCCGTCGCCTCGGGCTGGATGAGCGTCAAGCAACGGGCCCGGCAATCCGGCGTCGAGCTGCCGCTGGTGATCTCCGACCATGCCGACTGGAACGAGCTGCGCCAGACCATTGCCGAAACCAAAGCCGGCAAGGTCTGGGTGACGCATGGGCGCGAGGATGCGCTGGTCTATCATTGCCGGCAGCAGGGGCTCGAGGCCGAGCCGCTCAACATCCAGGCGTTCGAGGAGGGCGAAGAGGGCGAACCGGACGCGCGGGGAGAGCTCGAAGAGTGAGGCGCTTTGCTCAACTGATGGAGCTTCTGGCGCTCACCCCGTCGCGCAACCGCAAGCTCGAGGCGCTGACCCAGTATTTTGCCGAGACGCCGGACCCAGACCGCGGTTTCGCGCTCGCCATCCTCACCGGCGCGCTGAGCTTCAAGAACGTCAAACCGGCGATCCTGCGCGATGTCGTCCTCGCCGAGGTCGACCCGCATCTGTTCGCGCTCAGCTACGACTATGTCGGCGATCTCGGCGAAACCATCGCGCTGATCTGGCCGCATCATGGTGGGACCGAGCCGCTGCCCTCGCTCTCGGACCTGGTCGAACTGTTCAACATGACCAGCAAGTCCGAACTGCCGCGGCTGATCGGTTCGCTGCTCACCCGCGCTTCCATCAACGAGCGCTGGGCGCTGGTGAAGTTCGCCACCGGCGCGCTGCGCATCGGCGTCAATGCACGGTTGGCCAAGACCGCATTGGCCGAAATGAGCGGCAAGGACCTGCAGGAGATCGAGGAGGTGTGGAACGGCCTCACCGTGCCCTACACCGACCTGTTCGACTGGCTCAGCGGCAAGGCCGAGCGGCCGGATATTGATCATACCGCGCGCTTCCACCCGCTGATGCTCAGTAACCCGATCGACGAGGGCAAGGACCTCGAAAAGCTCGACCCGGCCGACTTCGTCGCCGAGTGGAAATGGGACGGGATCCGGGTGCAGCTGATTGCGTCGAAGGGCAGGGTCTCGCTGTTCTCGCGTACCGGCGACGATATCGCCGCCGCCTTCCCCGACGTGACCGAGAGCGTCTTCGGCGACGCCGTGCTCGATGGCGAGCTGCTGGTCGGGGCGGGTTTCGAACCGTTGCCGTTCAACGACCTGCAGCAGCGGCTCAATCGCAAGGTGGCTACGGCCAAGCACCTCGCCGACTACCCGGGTTTCATCCGCGTCTACGACATGCTGTTCGACGGCAACGAGGATATTCGCGCCCTCGCGTGGAGCGAGCGGCGGCAACGTCTCGAAGCGTGGTTTCAAAACAACCCGCAGACCCGCCTCGATCTCTCGCCGGTGCTGAGTTACCGCGACTGGGAAGATCTGGCCGAGATCCGACGTCGCGGCGCGGCGGAGCAGGGGCATGAAGGGGTGATGGTGAAGCTTCGCGCCGCACCCTACCTGCCTGGCCGCCCCAAGGGTTTTTGGTACAAGTGGAAGCGCGACCCGAACGTGGTCGACGCGATCCTGATGTACGCGCAGCGCGGCCACGGCAAGCGCTCGTCGTTCTACTCGGACTACACATTCGGGGTGTGGAAGGGCAACGAGATCGTGCCGATCGGCAAAGCCTATTTCGGCTTCACCGACGAGGAGCTGAAGCAGCTCGACAAATGGGTGCGTAACAACACCGTCGCCAGCTTCGGCCCGGTGCGCGAGGTGTCGAAGGAGCTGGTGTTCGAGGTGGCGTTCGACAGTGCCCAGCAATCGGGCCGGCACAAATCCGGCATCGCGCTTCGCTTCCCCCGTATCAACCGGATAAGGTGGGACAAGCCGGCCAGCGAGGCCGCAACGCTCGACGAAATGCAGATTTTCCTAGAGCCTTTCAATTGAAGGGCTCTAGGTTATTGTTTTGACGCGCTTTCGAACCGGAAAAGTCTGCAACTTTTCCTGAAAGCGCTTTGCTCGCCAGCTGAGGCCGGACATGTCGCTCGCCGCCATCGAGAGAAAGATCATCGCGCTCGAAGGCGAAATGCTCGCCGCCGTTACCCGCGAGGATTTCGAGAAGGCGGCGCGGCTGCGCGACGAGATCGCGGCGCTCAAAGGCGGCGCGGTGCGCCAGCCGCCACCGGGCGAAATGGGTTTGGGCACGCAAGTCCCGGTGGTCGAGCCACCCCAAGGCTGGAAGCGGCCGAAAAAGCCGGACCTGATGACCAATGTGAAGCCGCGGAAGCGGTAGATTCTTCACCTCTCCCTTGGGGGCTTACGTGGGCGGTGGTCGAGCCGACGCGCTGCGATCACCCCACCTACGATGTCATCCCAGCGAAAGCTGGGACCCATCTATCCGCTGGCACAAGTGGCGAGTTGGGTCCCAGCTTTCGCTGGGATGACAGCCGGTGGGTAGGCAAAAAACGAGGCCAGCTGCTGCGGCCGAGCCGTGAAATGGCTTAGGCCCCGACCCGCTCCCCCGCCAGCTTGCGGATCTCCCTGAGTTCGCCAATCGTCGTCTCAAGATCGGCCTTCTGCCGTTCGAGCAGATGCAGCCGCTCGTCCACCTTGGCGACCAGGAGCTTGGTCTGGGCGGTCTGCGATTGCGCGTCGTAAAGGCTCAGATAGTCCGAGATGTCGCGCAGCGAGAAGCCCAGTCGCTTGCCGCGCAGGATCAGGATCAGCCGGGCGCGGTCGCGGCGGCGGAACACGCGGGTGCCGCCGACCCGTTCGGGGTTGAGCAGACCCTTGGCCTCGTAGAAGCGGATGGCGCGGGTCGAGATGCCGAACTCCTGGCTGAGGTCGGCGATGGCGAACAGATCGCGGTTTTCGGATTCAGGCCGGTTCATGCTTGTTCTTGCGCTGGGCGTATTCCTCGCGCAGCTCCTTCTTGCTCAGCTTGCCGATCAGCGTCTTGGGCAGCTGGTCCTTGAAGATGATTTCCTTGGGCATCTCGATCTTGTTGAGCGTTTCGGCAAGGAATTTCTTGAGTTCGGCTTCGCTGGCCTGCTGGTCCGGCTTCAGCTTGACGAAGGCGACCGGTGCTTCGCCGCGATACTCGTCGGGCACGCCGATGACGTTGACCTCGTCCACCGCCGGGTGGTGCAGCATCGCTTCTTCGATAGTGCGCGGATAGACGTTGAAGCCGGAGCAGATGATCAGGTCCTTGATACGGTCGACGAGGAAGACGTAGCCATCGCTGTCGACATAGCCGACGTCGCCGGTGCGCAGCCACCCGTCCATGAAGGCATCTTTGGTTGCCTCGGGGTTGTTGTAATAGCCGAGCATCACCTGCGGGCCCTTCACCTGCAGCTCGCCGCGCTCACCCAGCGGCACCGTCTCGCCGGTTTCGATGTTGACGAAACGGATGTCGGTGCCGGGCAGCGGCTGACCGATCGACAGGGGCTTGGACGGCACGCGGAGCGCCGCGCAGCACACCACCGGCGAGGCTTCGGTCAGCCCGTAACCTTCGGCGAGCAGGGAGTTCGACACCTTGCTCCAGTTGTGGCGCACTTCGTCCGACAGCGGCGCGCCGCCCGAAACGGTCACCTCGACCGAGACCAGGTGCGGCTTGGCCTTGTCGCCGGCTTTGGAGAGCGCCTGCACCAGCGTCGGTACGGCCACCAGAATGTTGGCGCCGGTGCGGCTCATCAGGTCGAGAAAGGCCTTGAGCTCGAAGCGTGGCAGCATCACCACCTGGCCACCCGCCGCCAGCGGCGTGTTGAGGCAGGCGGTCATCGAGAAGATGTGGAAGAACGGCAGCACCGCGACGGTGCGCGATGGCGCCCTGAACAAGCCCAGTGCCCAATGGTCGATCTGGCTGAGATTGGCCGCAATGTTGGCATGACTGAGCATGGCGCCCTTGGGCAGCCCGGTGGTGCCACCGGTATATTGCTGCACCGCCACGTCCTTTGCCGCATCGATCGGCACCGGCGACGGGCTCAGCTTGCGGTCGATGAGCTTGTCGAAATGCACCACCTTGGCGGCGATCCGGCTCTTGTCCGGCTTGCTCATGTCCCTGGCCTTGGCGAGGCTGTAGAGCAGCTTCTTCACGCCCGGCAGGGCATCGGGGAAATGGCAGACGATGAGTTTTTTGACGTGGCCGGCGTCGACCAGCTCCTCGGCCTTGTCGAACAAGAGCTTCAGGTCGAGCGTTACCATCAGTTCGGCGCCGGAATTGCCGACGATGTGGCTCAGTTCCTTGACCGTATAGAGCGGGTTGCAGTTGACCACGATGCCGCCGATCCGCAGCACGGCGTAATAGGCGATGACGTAGAACGGCGTGTTGGGCAAGAGCAGCGCGACGCGGGTGCCCTTCTTGACCCCCAGTTCGCTCTGCAGCGCGCCGGCAAAAGCGTTGATCAGACGAGCGAGCTCGCCGAAGCGGGTTTTCTTGCCGAGGAAATCCAGCGCATCGGCATCCGGGGTGCGGGCGCAGGTGGCGAGAATCGTCTCGTGCACCGGGGTGGTGTCGATCGGCACATCCCAGGAAATGCCCGGGGGATAGTGCTCGGTCCACGGGCGCGTGGCGCCCGCCTTGGTGTTGGCCATCTTCTTCCTCCTCAGGCTTTTGGCGCCCGTTATTGGGAAATATCCCACCAATTGACGTTAGCGTCAAACCAACGACGTAGCTCGACGAGCAATCCAGTTGAGGCGGGCAGGGAAACGTGATGGCTGTTGCGCCATACACCTAAGGTCCATTGGTTGACGTATACGTCACCCGTTGCTATTTTATGGTGATGGCGCCTGCCCGGGCGGTACAATCGGCAACAAGAATCGGACCGGGTGCGTTGTTGAGCGGGGGCTCATCTCGCTTATCGACGATGCGCCACGACTTAGAGCACTTCCCGAAGTGCTCCAGGTGTTTGACTTTTCACGCTTTCGAACCGGAAAAGTCTGCAACTTTTCCTGAAAGCGCCTAGGTCGAGGAGAGACGTGCATGGTCTGGGCTCTGCTGATCCTGTCGATTGCCCTTTTCGCGGTGCTGGCAATGCGCCGTGCGCCGCTTTGGCAATGGGCGGTGGCGACGCTGCTGATCGGGGCGCTGACCCGCATCTCGACCGATAATGGTCTCTGGTTGATGACGGACGTGCTGGGCTGGGTCTTCGCCCTGCTGCCGGCGGCGATCCTCGGTCTGTTGTCCCTCGTGCCCATCCGCAAGGCGGTGCTCTCCGGCCCGGCCTACGGCCTCGTCAAATCCATCCTGCCGCGCGTCAGCCGTACCGAGCAGGAGGCACTCGATGCCGGCACCGTCGGCTGGGACGCCGAGCTGTTCTCGGGCCGGCCGGACTGGAGCAAGCTGCTCGGGGTGCGAAAGCCCACCCTATCGACCGAAGAACAAGCCTTCCTCGATGGGCCGTGCGAAAAAGTCTGCGCCATGATCGACGACTGGGACACGCGCAACAACCGCGCCGACATGTCCCCGGCGGTCTGGACCTATCTCAAGGAACAGGGCTTTCTCGGCATGCTGATCGGCCGCGAACATGGCGGCCTCGGCTTTTCGGCGCAGGCGCAGAGCCAGGTGGTCAGTAAGATCGCCTCGCGCTCGATCGCTGCAGGGATCACCGTGATGGTGCCCAACTCGCTGGGGCCGGGCGAACTGCTCGAGAAATACGGCACCGAGGAACAGAAGAAGAAGTACCTCACCCGCCTCGCGAAGGGGCAGGAAGTGCCGTGCTTCGCGCTCACCGGCCCGCATGCGGGCTCCGACGCGGCGGGCATGCGCGATGTCGGCGTCGTCTGCTACGACATGTATGAGGGCAAGAAAACGCTCGGGGTGAAGCTCAGCTGGGACAAGCGCTACATCACGCTGGCGCCGGTCGCGACGCTGCTCGGCCTCGCCTTTCATCTCCATGACCCCGACCACCTGCTCGGTGAAGTCGACAATATCGGCATCACGCTGGCGCTGGTCCCCGCCAAGCACAAAGGCGTCAAGATCGGCCGCCGGCATTATCCGGCACGCTCCGCTTTCATGAACGGCCCGACCCAGGGCCGCAACGTCTTCATCCCGATGGATTTCCTGATCGGCGGTACCGAATATGCTGGGCAGGGCTGGCGCATGCTGATGGAGTGCCTCGCCACCGGCCGCGCCATCTCGCTGCCGGCCATCGGCACCGTCTCGATCAAGCACGCGCTGCGCGTCACCTCGGCCTATGCCCGAATCCGCCGGCAGTTCGGCATCCCGGTGGGCCTGATGGAGGGCGTCGCCGAGCCGCTGAGCCGCATGGTGCGCTTCGCCTATACCTACGAAGCGTCGCGCGGCCTCACCGCCTCGATGGTTGACGAGGGCCAGCGCCCCTCGGTGCTGTCGGCGCTGCTCAAGTACCGCACCACCGAAGCGATGCGGCTTGCCTTCAACGACGCCATGGACATCCATGGCGGCCGCGCCGTGCAGGATGGCCCGACCAACTACCTGTTCTCGGGCTACATGACGACGCCGGTGGCGATCACCGTCGAAGGCGCCAACATCCTGACCCGCACGCTGATCACCTTCGCCCAGGGGGCGCTCAGGGCGCACCCATACCTCTATGCCGAAATCTCGGCGGCGCAGTACAAGGACAGGAAGGCCGGCATCGCCGCCTTCGACACCGCCTTCGCCGGCCATGTCAGCTTCATGCTGCGCAACATGGTGGGCAGCTTCCTCCATGCCGTCAGCTTCGGCGCCTTCGCCTCGACCCCGGTCGATCACGAGATGGCGCGCTGGTACAAGCAGCTCAGCCGCTACAGCCAGAGCTTTGCGCTCTGCGGCGACTGGACCGTGGCGTTTCTCGGCGGTGACTTGAAGCGCAAACAGCGCCTCTCGGGCCGCATGGCCGATATCCTCTCCGACCTATACCTGCTCTCCTCGGTGCTCCGCCGCTATGAGGATGACGGGCGGCTCGCCGAAGACCGGCCGGTGGTCGAGGCGGTCGCTCGCGACCTCTGCTATTCGCTGGAGCAGAGCTTTGCCGCGGTGTTCGCCAACTTCCCGAACTTCGCGCTCAGGAACCTGATGCGGGTTCTGGTGTTCCCCCTCGGTCGCCACGCCAAGCCCGCCTCCGACCGCGAGACCTATCGGCTGGCGCGCTCGGTGATGGTGCCCGGCGCTTTCCGCGACCGGTTGACCAAAGGAACTTATGTCTCGATGGACCCCAAGGACCCGACCGGCGTCCTTGAAGACGCGCTGCTCAAGGTCACCGGCGCCGCCGAGATCGAAACCAAGTTCGTGCGGGCGATCAAAAAGGGCGTGGTCGAGCGCCGGCTCGATCGCGACGCGATCAGCGATGCGGTGGAGGCGGGTGTCCTGACCGAAGCCGAGGCCGCAACGCTCAGGCTCGCCGACCAGGCGACCGACCGGGTGATCAAGGTCGACGATTTCGATTTCGATGAACTCGGCTCCAAGCAGTTGCGCCGCGAGCCGGCCGCCATCGACGCCGCCGCCGAGTAGAGACCCCGAGCGTTTCGGGAAAAGTCGCAGACTTTTCCGGTTCGAAAGCGCTCTAGAGAACGAGGAGCCGGAAATGGCCCATCCGCAAATGCCGTCAAGTCGTGCCTGGAGCTTCGAGCTCGATTTCGAGGGCATCGGCTGGCTCACCATCAACACGCCGGACTCGCCGGTGAACATGCTGAGCCGGGAGGCCTTGGCAGAGTTGGTCCCCATCGTCTCGGCGATCGAAGAGTTGGTGAACAGTGGCGAGCTGAAGGGCGTGGTGCTGTTATCCGGCAAGGACTCCGGCTTCATCGCCGGCGCAGACGTCACCGAGTTCGACGACATGTCCGATCCGGGCGTCCTTAACGCGGCGCTGGTGCGCACGCATGCCCTGTTCGACCGCATCGAAGCCCTGAAAGTACCGGTGGTCGCCGGCATCCACGGCTTCTGCCTCGGCGGCGGGCTCGAGCTGGCGCTGGCCTGCCGCTACCGGATCGCTGTCAACGACGACAAGACGCGGATCGGCTTCCCCGAGGTCAATCTCGGCCTCTTCCCCGGCTTTGGCGGGGCCGGGCGCTCGATCCGGCAGGCCGGACCGGTCGATGCGATGCAGATCATGCTCACTGGCAAGCTGCTGCGCGCCGGGCAGGCCCGGCGCATGGGGCTGGTCGACAAGCTGGTCCGCCACCGCGACACGCTGCGCTGGGAAGCCCGCAAGGCGATACTGCAGAACAAAAAGAGCAGCGAGGCGCCGCTTGCCAAGCGGGCCGCCGCGTTCGGGCCGGTGCGCGGCTATATCGCCAACAAGATGCGCGAAGAGGCAAACAAGAAAGCCAACCCGGCGCATTTCCCGGCGCCCTATGCGCTGATCGACCTGTTCGAAGAGCACGGCAATGACTGGCGGGCCATGAAGCAGGGCGAGATCGCCCGTTTCGTGCCGCTGATGGATACGCCGACCTCGAAGAACCTCCGCCGGGTGTTCTTCCTCTCCGAGAGCCTGAAGAAGCAGGGTGTGCGCGGCAAGGACAAGCCGGTGTTCCGGCGGGTCCACGTGGTTGGCGCCGGCGTCATGGGCGGCGACATCGCCGCGTGGTGTGCGCTGCGCGGCATGGGCGTGACGCTGCAGGATCTCGACATGGAGCGCATCAAGCCGGCGCTCGAGCGGGCGAAGAAGCTGTTCAGCAAGCGGCTTCGTTCGAAGACCGAGATCGATAATGCTGTCGCCCGGCTCGAGGCCGATGTGACCGGCAAGGGTATCGCCCGGGCCGATGTGATCATCGAGGCGGTGGTCGAAAAGCTCGAGATCAAACACAAGGTGTTCATCGACGCCGAGCTCAAGGCCAAGCCCGGAGCGATCCTTGCCACCAACACATCCTCGATCGAGCTCGAACGCATCGCCGAAGGGCTGACCAATCCGAGCCGGTTGATCGGGCTGCATTTCTTCAACCCGGTGGCGCAGCTGCCGCTGGTCGAGGTGATCCGCTCGAGCTTCAACTCCGATGACGACATCGCCCGCGGCGCCAGCTTCGCGCTCGCCATCGGCAAATCGCCGGTGGTGGTGAAATCGGCGCGCGGCTTCCTCGTCAACCGGGTGCTGATGCCCTACATGCTCGCCGCCGTGCAGCGGGTCGAGGGTGGGGCCAGCAAGGAGCAGATCGACGCTGCGGCCGTGGCCTTCGGCATGCCGATGGGCCCGATCGAGCTGATGGACACAGTCGGGCTCGATGTCGGCAAGTTCGTCGCCGAGGAACTGGGCAGTCCGGTGTCTCCGGCCAGCGATTTCGCCCGGCTGGTCGCCGAGAACAAGCTGGGCCGCAAGACCGGGCAGGGGTTCTATACCTGGACCAACGGCAAGGCGGTGAAGGGCGAGGCGCCACCGCACCCGGACCTTGCCGGGCTCGGGCGCGAGCTGGTGCAACCGCTGGTCGATGCCACCGAGATTGCCGTGGCCGAGGGCGTCGTCGCCTCGGCCGACCTCGCCGATATCGGCGTCATCTATGGGACCGGTTTTGCGCCGTTCCTCGGAGGGCCGATGCAGGCCCGCAAAGACGGGAGAGCCTGAGATGGCCGAACTGCGTAAAGTCGCCATCGTGGGCTCGGCCCGCATTCCCTTCGCACGCGCCTATACCGGCTATGCCGAGGAGGGGAACCTCTCGATGCTCGGCGCGGCGCTGGGCGGGCTCGTCGACAAGTACAACTTGAAGGGCGAGGCGATCGGCGAAGTCATGGCTGGCGCCGTGCTGAGCCACAGCCGCGACTTCAACCTCGCCCGTGAGGCGAGCCTCGATGCGGGCCTCTCCCCCCGCACCCCCGGCACCAATGTGCAGATCGCCTGCGGTACCTCGCTGCAGGCAGCGCTCAGCCTCGGCGCCAAGATCGCCACGGGCGAGATCGACAGCGCCATCGCCGCCGGCTCCGACACGGTTTCGGATAGCCCGGTGGTGTTCGGCGACAAGTTCCAGCACCGGATGATCGAGCTCAGCCGGGCCCGCACCACCGGCGAGAAGTTCAAGGTGTTCAGAGGCTTCAATCTCGGCGAGCTGACGCCGATCGCGCCTTCGACGCAGGAGCCGCGTACCGGGTTGTCGATGGGCCAGCATTGCGAGCTGATGGCCCGGCAATGGGGGATCACCCGCGAGGAGCAGGACGCGCTGGCGCTCAAGAGCCATCAGAACGCCGCCCGCGCCTATGACGAGGGTTTCCACGATGACCTGATCGTGCCGTTCGCCGGCGTGCTGAAGGACAATAATGTCCGCGCCGATACCAGCCTCGAGAAGATGGCGACGATGAAGCCGGCCTTCGACAAGAGCTCGGGCAAGGGGACGCTCACCGCCGCCAACTCCACGCCGCTGACCGATGGCGCCGCTTCGGTGCTGCTGGCCAGCGAGGAGTGGGCCAAAGCGCGTGGCCTGCCGGTGCTCGCTTACCTTACGCTCGGCCAGGTGGCGGCCAACGATTTCGCCCACGGCGAGGGCCTGCTGATGGCGCCGACCATTGCCGCGTCGGAAATGCTGCGCCGCTCCAACCTGACGTTCGATGATATCGACCTGTTCGAAATCCATGAGGCGTTTGCCGCGCAGGTGCTGGCGACGCTCAAGGCCTGGCGCGACCCCGACTACAACCGGAACGTCCTTGGCCGCGAAACTCCGCTGGGCGAGATCGACCCGGAGAAGATCAACCAGAAGGGCTCGAGCCTCGCCTATGGCCACCCGTTCGCCGCCACCGGCGCCCGCATCCTCGGCCTCACCGCCAAGCTGCTCAACAGCACCGAAAAGCAGCGCGCCCTGATCTCGGTCTGCACGGCCGGCGGCATGGGCGTGACGGCGCTGGTCGAGCGCGCGGCATGAGAACTATCCACAGCCAAGTATAGTTTCCCACGGCTCGTGTAACACTTGACGCTTACGTCAATGTCCCGCTTGTCAGCGAAAACCTGATGCCATAGGGTCCGTACCCAATCCGGCGGTTCCGACCAGTCGGCACAAAAAGAGGCATGGCATGCTAATCGCCGTGCCCGTCAGGAAATGTCTTTCATGGAGATGGGACAAGAATGAAAATAACACAGGTCCTCAAAGCGGTGACGACCGCCGGCGCGTTAGCGCTGATGATGTCGAGCGCGGCTCTCGCCGTGACGCTCAACCTGGGCAATGGCGGCGAGCCCGGCTCGCTCGACCCGCACAAGGTTTCGGGCGACTGGGAGAATCGTATCGTTTCCGAGTATCTCGAAGGCCTCGTGACCGAGGACGCCCAGGCCAAGGCAGTCGCCGGCCAGGCGGAATCGTGGACCATCTCCGACGATGGCCTCGTCTACACTTTCAAGATCCGCGGCGATGCCGTGTGGTCCGATGCCGTGCCGGTGACGGCGCAGAACTGGGTCGACGCCTTCCAGCGCCTGTTCGACCCCAAGACCGCGTCCGAGTACGCGTATCTACAGTACCCGATCAAGAACTCGTCCAAGATCGCGGCCGGTGAGATCACCGATTTCAGCCAGCTCGGTGTGAAGGCCGTCGACGACAAGACCCTCGAGATCACGCTCGAAGCGGCGACGCCGTTCTTCCTCGACGCGCTCACGCACTACACTGCCTTCCCGATCCGCAAGGATATCATCGAGAAGTTCGGCGACCAGTGGACGCAGCCGGAGAACATCGTCGGCAACGGCCCCTACAAGATCGTCGAGTGGGTGCCGGGTTCGTACCTGCGTGGCGTCAAGTCCGACAGCTATTACGGCAAGGACACCCTGAAGATCGACGAGATCCGCTGGGACAACACCGAGGACCTGACCGCGGCGCTGAACCGCTATCGCGCCGGCGAGCTCGATATCCTCACCGACTTTCCCGCCGACCAGTACAAGTTCCTGCAGGACAACTACCCGGGCCAGGCCCACGTGGCGCCGTTCCTGGGCATCTACTACTACGTGCTGAACCAGGAAAAGCCGCCGCTGGACAACATCAACATCCGCAAGGCCCTCTCGATCTCGGTGCTGCGTGATGTGATCGGTCCGGACGTGCTGGGCACCGGCGAACTGCCGGCCTATGGCTGGGTCCCGCCGGGCACCGGCAACTACGAAGGCACCCCCTATGCGCCGGATTGGGCCGAGATGCCCTATGACCAGCGCGTCGAGGAAGCCAAGAAGCTGATGGCTGAGGCCGGTTACTCGCCGGAGAAGCCGCTGAAGCTGCAGCTGCGCTACAACACCAATGAGAACCACCAGCGCATCGCCGTGGCCATCTCCGACATGTGGAAGCAGATCGGCGTCGAAGTCGAACTGTTCAACGCCGAAACCGCCGTGCACTACGATGCGCTGCGCGCCGGTGACTACAATGTCGGCCGCGCCGGCTGGCTGCTCGACTATGATGATCCGTCCAACACCCTTGACCTGCTGAAGACCGGCACCAAGGGCAGCGACGGCACCATCAACTGGGGCAACAACTACGGCCGCTATTCGGACGCCAAGTTCGATGAGCTGATGACCGCAGCCTCCAGCGAGCTGGACCTGGTCAAGCGCGCCGGCCAGATGCACGAAGCCGAAAAGATCGCCATGGACGCCTTTGCGGCCATCCCGATCTACTGGTACGTGTCCAAGAACGTCGTCTCGCCCAAGGTTACGGGCTTCGAAGACAACGCCAAGGACATTCACCGTGTCCGCTGGATGACTAAGTCGGAATAACCGGCTCAACAGGGACCGCGGGGCTGACCCCCGCGGTCCCAGATTGCATTTTGCCGCCGGCTTACGGCGTTGCCCCGCGGGCTGGCGGGAAAGGTCACACACAACATGTTCGGTTATGCGCTCAGGCGCGTGCTTACGGCTATTCCGATCGTGCTCATCACGATTACGGTCTGCTTCTTCATTTTGCGGCTGGCGCCCGGCGGTCCCTTCGATGGTGAACGCGCGCTGCCACCCGATCAGCTGAAGAACCTGCGCGCTTACTACCATCTCGACGAACCGCTGATCATGCAGTTCTTCGGCTATATCGGCGGGGTGCTGCGCGGCGATTTCGGCCCCTCGATGGTGATGAAGGATTTCAACGTCTCGCGCCTCATCGGTATCGGGCTGCCCTTCACCCTGACGCTCGGCTTTTCCGCCTTCATCGTCGGCACCATCGGCGGCATGATCGCCGGTGCGGTCGCCGCGGTGAACCAGAACAAGTGGCCCGATTACCTCCTGGTCGCCATTGTGCTGGTCGGCATCATCATCCCGAACTTCCTGATGGCGAACCTGGTGCAGCTGTTCTTCGGGGTGTACCTGAAGTGGCTGCCGGTGGGTGGCTACCAGCCCGGCTCACTGATCCACCTGGTGCTGCCCGTCTTCATCCTGGCGCTGCCGCATGGCGGGCGCGTCGCCCGACTGGTGCGTGGCTCGATGATCGAGGTGCTGGGCACCAATTATGTGCGCACTGCCAGGTCCAAGGGCCTCGGCACCAGGCTGATCCTGGCTCGGCACGCGCTGAAGCCGGCGCTGCTGCCGGTGGTCTCCTATCTGGGGCCCGGCCTCTCCTACCTCCTCACCGGTTCGCTGGTGGTGGAGCAGGTGTTTTCGCTGCCGGGGATCGGCAAGTACTTCATTACCGCCGCGCTGAACCGTGATTACGGGCTCGTGCTCGGCACCACCATTCTCTACGTTTTCATCATCCTGGCGCTGAACCTGCTCGTCGACATCCTCTACGCCTGGCTGGATCCCAAGGTGAGGTACCGCTGATGGCCGGGATTACTGGCAAGGACGCGGCGCTGACCGCCTACGCCAACGCACTGGCGGCCGAGGCGCCCAAGGGGCGCTCGCTGACCCAGGATGCGCTGAGGCGCCTGTTCAACAACAAGGCCGCCCTGGTCTCGATCTTCGTCCTGATCGCCATCGTGCTGTTCGCACTGATCGGGCCGTACTTCCTGCCCTGGGCCTATGACAAGATCGACTGGGCCGGCATCCGCAAGCCGCCGGACTGGGCCAAGGGCCACTATTTCGGCACCGACCAGAACGGCCGCGACATGCTGGCCCGCACCCTGCAGGGCACGCAGATGTCGCTGCTGGTGGCGGCCGTCGCTACCTTCGTGTCGGTGGCGATCGGCATCCTCTATGGCGCCATTGCCGGCTATTTCGGCGGCAAGGTCGACGCCATCATGATGCGCTTCGTCGATATCATGTACGCGCTGCCCTACATCCTGTTCGTCATCATCCTGGTGGTGATCTTCGGGCGCTCGCCGGTGCTGCTGTTCGTGGGCATCGGTTGCCTCGAGTGGCTGACCATGGCGCGTATCGTGCGCGGGCAGACGCTGTCGATCAAGCAGCGCGAGTTCATCGAGGCGGCGAAGGCCGGTGGAGCAGGGCCCTTCACCATCATCTTCCGCCACATCGTGCCCAACCTCACCGGTCCGGTGGTGATCTATGCGACGCTCACCATTCCCGAGATCATCATCACCGAGAGCTTCCTGAGCTATCTCGGCCTCGGCGTACAGGAACCGCAGACCTCGCTCGGCACGCTGATCTCGTTCGGCGCGCCGGTTGCCGAGTCGCTGCCCTGGATGCTGTTCACGCCCGCCGCCATCCTCGTCGTCACGCTGCTCTGCCTGTCCTACCTGGGCGACGGCCTGCGTGACGCACTCGACCCCAAGGACCGATAGACATGGCCGATGTGCTTGTCGTCGACAATCTCGACGTAACTTTCGCGCTGCACCAATCCGAGGTGAAGGCAGTTTCCGACCTCGATTTCACCCTCGCCGAGGGTGAAACGCTCGCCGTGGTGGGTGAGAGCGGCTCCGGCAAGAGCCAGGCCTTCCTCTCCATCATGGGGCTGCTCGCCCGCAACGGCAAAGCCTCAGGCCGCGCCATGCTCGGCGATGTGAACCTCATCGGCATGTCACCCGACCGGCTGGACCGTTATCGCGGCAAGGACATCGCGATGATCTTCCAGGATCCGATGACCTCGCTGAACCCGACGCTCAAGGTCAAGACGCAGCTGGCCGAGGTGCTGGTGCGCCATCAGGGCTACACCGCCGAGAAGGCCAACCGCGCCGTGATCGAGATGCTGGAGCGGGTCGGCATCCCCGAACCGGTGAAGCGGGCCAATGCCTATCCGCACGAGCTCTCGGGCGGCATGCGGCAGCGTGTGATGATCGCCATGGCGCTGCTCTGCAAACCCAAGGTGCTGATCGCGGACGAGCCGACCACCGCGCTCGACGTGACCGTGCAGGCGCAGATGCTCGACCTGTTCAAGAACCTCACTAATGATTTCGGCACCGCGCTGGTGCTGATCACCCATGATCTGGGCGTGGTCGCCGGCGTCGCCGATCGGATGATGGTGATGTATGGCGGCCGCTGCATCGAGAAGGGACCGACCGACACGCTGTTCTACGACCCGCGCCATCCCTATACGCTGGGGCTGCTGCACTCGACGCCGCATGTGGCCAAGCGCGCCAAGCGCCTCGACCCGATCCAGGGTCTGCCGCCCAGCCTCGAGCACCTGCCCAAAGGCTGCGCCTTCCACCCACGCTGCGCTTTCCGCTTCGAGCGCTGCTTCGAAGAACGACCGCCGCTGCTGCCGGTGGAGGACGTGCGCGAAAAGGCCTGCTGGTACCAGGGCGAACTCAAGTATGAGGCGGTCGCATAATGCTTGATCGTACCGAAGACTTGCTGAAGATCGAGAACCTCTCGAAGAACTTCTCCATCTCCGCCGGCCTGTTCGCCAAGCCCTTCCAGCTGCGCGCCCTGCAGGACATCAGCTTCACCGTGAAGCGGGGCGAAACGCTTGGTATCGTGGGGGAAAGCGGTTGCGGCAAATCAACCCTCGGGCGCTGCATCCTGCAGCTGCTGGCCCCCGACGAGGGGCGCGTGTTGTGGCTGGGGCAGGACATCACCAAGCTGCCGGCCGAACAGATGCGGCAGAAGCGTCGCGACTTGCAGATCATCTTCCAGGATCCGCTGGCCTCGCTCAACCCGCGGATGACCGTGGGCGAGATCATTGCCGATCCGCTCAGGACGCTGATGCCCGAGATCGACGCCAAGGGCCGGCGCGAGCGGGTGCTGCGGACCATGGAGGCGGTCGGCCTCCTGCCGGAAATGATCAACCGCTACCCGCACGAGTTCTCGGGCGGGCAGGCGCAGCGCATCGGCATCGCCCGGGCGTTGATCAGCGAGCCCAAGCTGATCGTCTGCGACGAACCGGTGTCGGCGCTCGATGTCTCGATCCAGGCCCAAATTCTCAATCTGCTCAGCGATCTCAAAGATGAGTTCGGGCTGACGCTGATCTTCATCTCGCACAATCTGAGCGTGGTGCGGCACGTTTCCGACCGCATTCTCGTGCTCTATCTCGGCCGCATCGTCGAACTCGCCGATGGCGACGACCTCTATGACGATCCCAAGCACCCCTATACCAGGGCGCTGCTGACGGCGGTGCCGATCCCCGATCCGAAACGGGCGCGACAACGCACCATCGAGGGGCTGGTGGGCGAAATTCCGTCGCCGATCAACCAGCCCTCGGGCTGCACGTTCCGGACGCGATGCCGCTATGCGGAGGAACGTTGCGCCCAGGTCAGGCCGCCGCTCGAAACGCTCGCCAATGGGCGACGCGTCGCCTGCATCCGCTGGCAGGAGCTCGACCTCAAGCCAGGCGGTTGAGCTACTGCCCCTCAGGGGAGAAGGGCAGGAACCTAGCCTCTCGAACGGCGCTCGCCGCCCTTGTGGTCGGCGCGCTTGCGCCGGCGGTCCGGGCCGACAAAGGCCTTGGCTTCGATGAAGGCGCGGGGCGCCGCGAGGATGGCGACCAGCCGAGTTTCGATGTGCTGGGTGGCGAATGGCTTGCGCAGGAACTCGGTGACGCCGGCATCGCGCGCGGTGGCGATCTCGGCGGCATCGGGAGCGGCCGACATCATGATCACCGGGGTGTCGCGGTTCAGCCCCTCGGACGCGGCGCGCAGCGCCTTCACCACGGCGACGCCACTCATCGGCGCCAGCACGTCGTTCATCATGATGGCGCCGAAGCGGTGGGTCTGCAGCAGCATGGCTGCGCCGTCGGAGCTTTGCACCTCATCGATGCGGCGCACCTTGAGGTGGCGCAGCATCTGGCCGATCAGCGCTCCCATGTGCGGCGAGGGATCGACCACGAGCACATCGAGCTTGGAAAAGCTGGGTTTCTGCATTCGGCGAGTGTCGCACTGGCGCCTTGCCGCCCGGTTAACCGCCATAGCCCGGAAAACCGGCGGAAGGGCGTTGACAGCAAGGGTTTTTGCCCTTAATCACGGCCCCAATTCGAGGGCGCGCGGCGCCTGTTTTTATTTCAGTTCCGAGGTTCGGCATGAAAGTCACCAATTCGCTCAAGGCTCTGATGGGTCGCCATCGCGCCAACAAGCTCGTGCGCCGCCGCGGCCGCGTGTACATCATCAACAAGGTGGACAAGCGCTACAAGGCCCGCCAGGGCTGAGCTGCTGCTCACGACTGCACGTAGTTTGAAAGGCCCGCGCAAGCGGGCCTTTGTTTTTGGGTGCAGACTGAAGCAGACGGCCCCCTCCTTTGCCATTCGAGCGTAGCTCTCATGGCCTTCTCGCCTCAAATCGCTCCACTGGAGCGATTTGCCCTGCGGGACGGTTCGAAGTCCCCCATAAAGGGGGAGGTGCCCCGCCGGTGCATTCGGCACGATCGAAGACGGGCCTCGACTCTTCACCTCCCCCTTTATGGGGAGGCCGGGAGGGGGGCGTCTCTATCAGTCGGCGTGCGTCTACTCCGCAAATCCCGCGATGATGCGCAGCCAGGAGCGGATGCCCTTGTGGAAGCTCGTGAGGTTGTACTTCTCGTTGGGCGAGTGGATGCGGTCGTCGTCGAGCGCGAAGCCGATCAGCAGCGTATCGAGCCCGAGAGTCTTCTTGAATTCGCCGGCTACGGGGATCGAGCCACCTGAGCCGATCAAAGCTGCCTCATTGCCCCACTCATCCTTCAGCGCCGCCGCGGCCTTGGCGACGAACGGGCCGTCGGTCGGCACCGACACGGCCGGTGCGCCGCCATGCTCATGGAAGCTCGCAGTGGCGTCGGGCGGTAGCCGGTCGGTGACGTGCTTGCGGAACGCCGCGCGGATTTTCTTCGGATCCATGCCGGACACCAGCCGGAACGAGATCTTGGCGCTGGCCTTGGCCGGGATCACCGTCTTGAAGCCGTCGCCGGTATAGCCGCCGGTGATGCCGTTGATCTCGCAGGTCGGGCGGGCGCGGGTCTGCTCGAGCACCGAGCGCCCCTGTTCGCCAGCCGGCGTGGTCAGCCCGGCGCCGCGCATGAAGGCTGCCTCGTCGTAGGGCAGGCGCTTCCACTGCGCCGCGATCTCGGGCGGCAGTTCGGCGACATCATCGTAAAAGCCCTCCAGCGCCACGCTGCCATCGGGATTGCGCAGCGAGGCGATGATGTCGGCCAGCACCTGGATCGGGTTGCGGGCGGCATTGCCGTACATGCCGGAATGGAGGTCATGGCTGGCGCAGGTGATCACCACCTCTTCGCCAACCAGGCCGCGCAGCGAGGTGACGATGGCCGGGGTGTCGCGGTTCCACAGGTCGGTGTCGCAGACCAGTGCGATATCGGCGCCACCGAGCTCGGCCTTGTTGGCCTCGAGGAAGCCCGGCAGGCTCTTACCGCCCGACTCTTCCTCGCCCTCGAAGAACAGCGTCACCTTGATCGGCAGCGGGCCGTTGACCGCCTTCCAGGCGCGGCAGGCCTCGACGAAGGTCAGGAGCTGCCCCTTGTCGTCGGAGGTGCCGCGCCCGACGATGCGGGTCTCGCCGTCCTCGCCCTTCGTCAGCGTCGCGGTGAACGGGTCGGTGGCCCAGAGGTTCAGCGGATCGACCGGCTGCACATCGTAGTGGGCATAGAACAGCACGTGCGGTCCGTCAGCTGACTGATCATGCGCCACCACCATCGGGTGTCCCGGGGTCGGGCGCACCGAAGCATCAAAGCCCAGCGCGTCGAGATCGGCCGCCAGCCAGTTCGCGGCTTTATGCACCTCGCCGGTATAGGCCGGGTCGGTGGAAATCGACTTGATGGCCACCAGCGTCTGCAGCCGCGCGACGCTGTCGTCGAGATGGGCGTCGGCATGGGCAAGGGCGGCGTCGAGGGCGGTGGACATCAGGGCAATCCATTACTGAAAGCGAAAATCCCTCCCCCAGGGTAGGGGACGCTATCGCGTCTCCTAGGGGGGAGGGATCGAGAAGGTACAGCCTGGGCAGACAGGATCAAGAGGATCCGGCGCCATCCTGGCGGACGAAGGCAATGCGCAGCATGTTGGTCGCCCCGGGCGTTCCAAGCGGGATGCCGGCGGTGATGGCGATGCGGTCGCCGGGGCGGGCGAGGCCCTCGTTGTAGGCGATGACGCAGGCGCGATCGACCATGTCCTCGAGGTTCACCGCATCGGGCGATTCCACGCAGTGGATGCCCCACACCACCGAGAGGCGGCGGACTGTGCGGAGGTTCGGCGACAGCGCCAGGATCGGCTTTGAAGGCCGCTCGCGGGCCGCGCGGATGGCGGTCGAGCCGGACGAGGTGTAGGTGACGATGGCCGCCAGATCGAGCGTCTCGGCCACCTGACGGGTCGCCGCTGAGATGGCATCGGCAGCAGTCGCCTCGGGCTCGGCGGCCTGGGCGCGGATGATGCCGCGATAGTTCGGATCGCCTTCGACCGCCACGGCAACCTTGTTCATCATCGCCACGGCTTCGACCGGGTACTGGCCCGAGGCGCTTTCGGCCGAGAGCATGACGGCGTCAGCGCCTTCGAACACGGCAATCGACACGTCCGAGACTTCGGCGCGGGTCGGCACCGGCGAGGTGATCATCGATTCCAGCATCTGGGTCGCCACCACCACGGGCTTGCCGTAGCGGCGGGCGATACGGATCATGCGCTTCTGCAGGCCCGGGACCTGCTCGAGCGGCATTTCCACGCCGAGATCGCCGCGCGCCACCATGAAGGCGTCGCAGAGCTTGATGATCTCCTCGAGCCGTTCCACCGCCTGCGGCTTCTCGATCTTGGCCATGACGCCGGCGCGGCCCTGGACGATCTTCCTGATATCGATGATGTCTTCGGGCCGCTGCACGAAGCTGACGGCGATCCAGTCGGCTTCCGCCTCGAGGCCCTTCAACAGGTCGGCGTGGTCCTTCTCGGTCAGCGCGCCCATCGGCAACAGCGTATCGGGCAGGCTCACGCCCTTCTTGTCGCTCAGCTTGCCGCCATAAATCACCTCGGTCTCGACCTGCCCGCCGCCGACTTTGGTGGCGCGGAGCTGGAGCTTGCCGTCATCGAGCAGCAGGCGATCGCCCACCGAGACGGACTCGAGGATTTCCGGGTGCGGCAGGAACACGCGCTCGGCAGTGCCTGGAGCTTCCGAGCTGTCGAGGGTGAATTTGCCACCGGCGACCAGTTGCACCGCGCCTTCGGCGAAACGGCCGACACGCAGCTTCGGGCCCTGCAGGTCGACCAGGATACCGATCGGGTGGTGCAGCCGCGCCTCGACATTGCGGATATAGCCGACGGTCTGCTTCAGCAGCTCATGGCTGGCGTGGCTCATGTTGATGCGGAAGACGTCCGCACCGGCACGCGCCAGCTTCTCGATCGTGGCTTCGTCGTTGGACGCGGGGCCCAGGGTCGCGACGATCTTCACGCGTCTCAAGCGTTTCATTCGGAATCTGCACCTTCATCAGTAGGAGTGTCGTCGGCCGGCTGGTCGCCGCCGTCGGTAGGCAGGTCGCCCTCGAGTGGAACGGTTTCGCCGGAGGCGTCGGTGTCGCCGCTCACGACCTCGCCATCGGTCAGCTGCAACGTCCAGTCGCTGCGATTGTTGGTATCGACTTCGAAGAAGCCGGTGCGTTCGTAGCCGCGCGCCAGGCAATCCTCAACACCGAAGATGGTGAAGGTCTCGTCGCGGGTGCACATGAACACGCTGCCGTCCCAGGCGCCGCCGCTGACATCGTCGGCGGCATACACATAGTAGTAGCGGCGGGCTTCGAGGTTGCCGCGATAGATGGTGACGCAGTTATCGGGTTCGGCCACCCACCAGCCTTCCGATTGCCAGCCCTTCTCGGCGCGGTAGCCGAAGGCGACGGAGACCTTGTTGCCGGTCTCGTTGCAGACGCGGAAGCTGCCTTCGCCGGTTTCGGCGTTCTGGTCAGCCGCGGTTGCAGACTGGGCCTGCTGCGCTTGCGCCGAAGCAGCACTGAGCGGCGCGTCGGCACGCGGCAGGAAAATCCAGATGGTGATGGCTACGAACGCGGCGGCGAGCACACCAGCGATGGCCAGGATGTAGCGCAATGGACCGTCCGGGTTGGATTGCCTGAAATCGTTTGCAGCGCGCGAGGTGTTTGTGCTCAGCGCTCCGCTCGCTGTCAACCGGTAAACGCGGCTTTTGTCGGAATTACGAACCTCATCACCACGCGATGTGGATTGATGTCGAATGGGCTTGAACGAGCGTCGACGAACGGGTTGAACGGGGGCCGAAACGAAGAGGAATTCGACTATGGCAACCGTCTCCCCCGATAGCGTCGCCCAGGACCAGATCAAGGCCTTCATCGAACGCATCGAGCGGCTCGAGGAAGAGAAGGCCGCAATCGCCGGTGACATCAAGGAAGTCTATGCCGAAGCCAAGGGCAACGGCTTCGACACCAAGGTGCTGCGCAAGATCGTGTCGATCCGCAAGCAGGACCATGCCGAGCGCATGGAGCAGGAAGCGCTGCTCGAGCTCTACCTCACCGCGCTGGGCATGGCGGCCGCGCCGAGCGACGACGAGTAAGCGTCGCGCTGGGCGACGACGAGTAAGCGCCGCCGCACGAGACGGAACGAGGGCCGCCCATCGGGCGGCCTTTGTTTTGCGGAAGCGCCCTAGCTGGCCTTGCGGGTCTGCAGGCCGACGTAAGTAGCGATTGGCGCGGGGTGGCCGAACAGAAAGCCCTGTGCAGTGGCGCAGCCTTCCGCCCGAAGGAAGGCCAGCTCTTCCTGCCGCTCGACGCCTTCGGCGACCACCGGGGTGCCGAGATAGCGCCCGAGCTCGACGACGGCGTGGACGATTGCTGCCGATTGCGGGTTGCGGTCGAAGGTCCTGACGAACGACTGGTCGAGCTTGATGCGCGAGAACGGGAACGCGCTGAGGTGGGTCAGCGACGAGTGGCCGGTGCCGAAATCGTCGATGGCGACGCGCACCCCGAGCGCCCGTACCTGCCGCAGCGTCGTCACCGCCCGCACCAGGTCGCGCACCAGCGCGGTTTCGGTTACCTCGATCTCCAGCCGCGCCGGAGAGAGGCCGGTTTCGATCAGCACTTCGTGGATCAGCCGGGCGAAGGCCGGATTGTGGATCTGCGCTGCCGAAACGTTCACCGAGATGCCGAGCGGTACCCGCCAGCCGGCCGCCTCCGCGCAGGCGGTCCGCAGCACCCATTCGCCGATCCCAAGGATCAGCCCGTTCTCCTCGGCAATGGGCACAAAGACGCCGGGTGATACGTCACCGCGCTGCGGATGATGCCAGCGGAGCAGCGCCTCGAACCCGGTGACGTCGCCGGATGCGAGATCAACCTGCGGCTGGTATGCGAGGTCGAGCTGTCCCGCGTCGGCAGCATCCGCCAGGTCATTGGCGACCAGCCGGCGGTCCCGCAGTTCGTCGTTCATCGCCGCTTCGAACAGCCGATAGCCGCCGCGCCCCTCCTGCTTGGCCCGGTAAAGCGCCATGTCGGCGGCCGACATCAGCTGCTCGGCGCTCTCGGCGTCGCCGGGGAAGGAGGCGATGCCGATCGAAGCGGAGATCACGGCGTCGTCTGCGGTCTCGGCGACATCGTGGGCAAACGCCTGCAGTAAACGCTGCGCTACGCGGTTGGCGGCATCGAGGTTCTCGGTGGCGTTGAGGACCACGGCGAACTCGTCGCCGCTCAGTCGCGCCGGATAGCCGATCTCCGTCACCTCGCGCTGCAGGATCAACCCGACCCGGCGCAACAGCGCATCACCGGCCGCGTGGCCGTAGAGGTCGTTTACTTCCTTGAACTTGTCGAGGTCGAGGCACAGCACGCTGCAGCTCTGGCCGTCACTGCGGGCCCGGTCGATGGTTTCGTTCAGCCGCCGGCCGAAGCTCACCCGGTTGGGCAGCCCGGTCAGCGCATCGTGGTGGGCGAGGAAGCGGATGTGGTCTTCGGCCTGCTTGCGGACCGACACATCGCGGATGGCGATGGCCCGCTGCCGCACGCCCTGAAATTCGATCTCATGCGCCACCGCCTCGACCGGGACATCGCCGCCGGCGACTTTCAGCGCGGCGTCGATGGTGGCGTTGGCAGTGCGATCGAGCGCCTCGCAAGCAGTGGCGTCGAGAAAATCGAGCAGCGGCCGACCGCTGGCATCGGCCTCGGAGCCCACCAATTGCCTGAAACTGCGATTGGTGGCGCTGATCGTGCCTTGCCGCACAATGACGATGCCTTCGACCGCGGCGTCCGCCAGTTCGCGCATCCGCACGCTTTCAGCGCTGTGACGCCGGTCCCTGAGGTCGAGCAGGGTGCCGCCCATGGCGAGGCCCAGGATGACGGTCGAGGCGAGCGACAGCACCAGCCAGAGCCAGGTCGGGGTGCCCTCAGCGACGATCGAGTAGCAGTCGGCGAAGCCGGCGGCGCCCATGGCGGTGAAATGCATGGCGCAGATGGCGAGGGTGAGCAGAACCGGCGCGCCGACGCGGCCGCGCAGCGTCGAGGCGCGCGCCAGCCACAGCGCTGCAGCGCCCAGCGCCATGCCGGTCAGGATTGAAAACGCGACGAGATTGCCGTCCCAGAGGATGCCGCCGCCGACGATTACCGCCGCCATGCCGGTATAGTGCATGGCGGAAATGCCGAGCCCGACCACCGCGCCGGCGAGGACAGAGTCGCCGGCTGACGTGCCGACGGCGGCAAACCACAGTCCGCCGCCGACAATGGCGATGGCCAGCGACAGCGAGGCCAATGTCGTCGGCAGGTCGTAGCCGACCGCAACGCCGGGGTGAAACGCCAGCATGGCGACGAAGTGGGTGGCCCAGATGCCGAAGCCGACGGAAACCGCCGCGACGCCCAGCCACACCAGCTGCATCCCGCCGGCGGTCCGCCGGGCGTGGTGCAGCAGCGATATTCCGGCGAACGACGAGAGCGCGCATAACAACGCCGCCACGACGACCAGCGCCATGTCATGGTTGTTCAGTAGTGTGTTGACGACGGCCTGCAACAGGCGCCCCCGGATACTTCGATGCCGGCGATAGTTCGCATCGCGAGTGAACAGACGATTACCCGCTCCTCCGAACCGCCATCGGTTTGTCGCATGGGTGAATCAGCCGTCTGGAGCACTGCAGGTATAACTGCGTAGGTGTTTGGCCGGACGGCAGCAGGCGGGGCTGAGACGCCCCCAGGCCCTTGATTCGTCTCGCTTTCCAACCGGAAAAGTCCGCAACTGCACCTGAAAAGCCTGCAGTGGCGATGGAACGAGAAGCCGGCCGGCAAGTTTTGCTGCGGGGCTTTCAGGAGCAGTTATGACGCAGCGCACGTTTGGGCCGGAGAAGCGCGACGGCCGATGGTATTTCTACGCCTATCTCGACGGACAACAGGTCGAGTGGGGTCCGTATTCGAGCGAGGAATTCGCCAAAGGGGCCAAAGACGCGATCGAGCGCCGGCTTGGTGAGGAGGATCAGGCGAGCGCTCCGCAACCGGCGGCCGCGCCGGCAGGCGACGAGCCGGCAGAGCAGGGCGCCCCAGCCGAAGGCGAGTAGCCCACAACCGGTGGTTGGCCGACCCCACCCCTGTCCCGTCCCCTGAGAAGGGGGAGGGAGACCAAAACACCAGCGTCTCAGCATGCGTCTCCCTCCCCTTCTTTAGGGGGAGGGGACAGGGGTGGGGGCAGCCCGCGCCGCCGTTGAGGCCTACCCAGCCGCCGGGGTCGGTTCGCCCAGCGATAGCATCAGCCGGTTGGCCCAGTTGAAGAACGCGGCGCTCTGGATCAGGTCGGCGATGGCGAGGTCGTCGAGCCCAGCCTCTTTGAGGTCGGCGATCTGTTCGCCGCCAAAGGCCGAGGGCGTCTCGGTCAGGGCGACGGAGGCGGCGACCAAGGTATTCCAGCGATCGCCGAGATCGACGTCTACGCCACCGTCGAGCAGCCGCTGCACATCCTCGCCGCGCTTCGAATAGGTCGAGGCGAAGCGGGCATGCACCGAGGCGCAGAAGATGCAGCCATTGGAGCGCGAGGTCGCCGCGGCAGAGAGCTCGCGCTCGGCGCGGGGCAGGCCGGCGTCGGGGTTGTAGAAGATATCCTTGTCGGTGCGGGTACGTGCGCCGAGGATATCGGGATCACGGGCCAGCAGCATGAAATAGGGCGATTTGGCGCGCGACGCCTCGGTCAGCCCTTCCCAGTGCCGGTCGGTGAGTTCGGACTCGTCGAGCGGCTGCAGCCACGGGGCCCAGCCGATCTGCTCCTGGGTGAAGACCACCGGGCGGTCGGCGAGGTCGTAGGTGATGGCTTTATCGGTCATTTCGGGCCTCAGGCTGCAGCGACGGGGCTGATCGGGGTGGTGGCGTAGGCGACGCTCGCGGCCTGCTGCGAAGCGGCGAGGGCCCTGAGCCCGATCACCACGCGGATCTGGAAGGCGAGGAACGCCACCAGCTGGCTCAGGGTCACGATGTCGGTGGTCGACCAGCCGGCGTTGAGGAGCTTCTGCAGCTTGTCGGGGCTGGCGTCGCGCGGCCGGAAAACCAGGAAGTGGGCGTGGGCCAGCGCCGCGCCGAGGCGCCCGAGCACCTCGCGGTTTGCCGGGTCGGGCTGATACTCGAGGCCCGGCTTGTCTTCGGCGCTGAGCGGACCGGCGGGGTAGTGGCCATAGGGGCCGACCGTCTCGCCACGACGGATCTCAGCACTGATGGCGCCGATCAGGCCATTGCGGTCGTGGTGACCCAGCTGCTCCTTGTAGAACGCGGCGATCGCTTCGTCCTTGTGCAGCGCGGCGACGAAGTAGGCGATGGCAAACCGCTCTTCGAGCAGCACCGTGCCGGCATCAGCGGGCGCGAACAGCGCCTCAAAACTCTTCTGCGCATTGTCGCGGGCAGTCGGGCGCCCATTGCGCACCGCATCCAGTGCGCTGCCGGGGAGCACGCCCACCAACTGGTCGATGACGTCCTTGCTCTTGTCGCTCATGGGGATGTTCCTTTCGAGAGCTTGGTCTTTGGTTTGGTCAGCGCACCACGCTCAGGCGTGGCGAATGCGGCTTGTCGGCCTTGGACCAGCCGAGGGAAGGGGCGACTTTCTCGGCGATCAGTTCGATCGAGCGGAGCACCAGCTCGTGCGGCGGATCGACCGAATGCACCTGGAAGACGATGTCGGTGACGCGCGGCAGCGTGGTGTCGCGATGGAGGCTCTCCAGCACGTCGTCGACGGTGCCGACATGCGTGTCGGTGGCAGCGATCAGATCATCGAGATCGTCGCTTTCGAAGCGGTGGCCGCCCTTGGCGAGGCCGATAGCAGCCTTCTTCAAGCCAACCGCGGCGAAGCGGCGGGCTTCCTCGCGGTTGTCGGCGACGAACAGGGTACGCGAGGCGACGATACGCGGCGCGATCTCGCGCGGCAGGTGCGCGAAATAGCCATCGATGATCGGGTGCTGCAGGTCGGGCAGGCTCGCCTTGGGATTGTCGGCCGGACGCGGCTGGGTGCGCGACAGCATCAGCCCGTCGCCGGCCTTGCCGGCCCGAATGCCGCCAGCCACCGAGAAGGTGGCCTGCCAGAAGCGCTCGAGCAGGTGCGGCGCCGCCGGGTAGAGCTTGACGTCGCCGACGATCGGCGAGCCGGAGAGCGCGGTGCGGAAAGTCGCGAGGTGCCGCTCATAGATGGCGGCCTTGTCCTTCACGTCGTAACCAAAGGCGGTGAACGAATCCGGGGTGCCGCCCGAGCCGGTGCCGAGCTCCAGCCGGCCTCCCGACAACAGGTCGAGCACCGCCGCATCCTCGGCGGCGCGGATGGCGTTTTCGAGCGGCAGGGTGATGATGCCGGTGCCGAGCCGGATGCGGGTGGTGCGCGACGCCACATAGGAGAGGAACACCAGTGGGGAGGGCAGCCCGCCCTCATCGCGGTGGAAATGGTGCTGCGCCACCCAGGCGCTGTCGAAGCCATTGGCTTCGGCGTGGACGATCTGTGTCGCGGCATTGTGATAGCGCTCGCCGGCGCTGGTGTCGTCGAGCAGCCGGGTGAAGAAGCCGAGGCGCTTAGGCAGTGTTGGGTCAGACATTGGCGTGGCTCCGTTGGCCGGGAATGGCGTCGATCAGTTCGCGCGTGTAGGGGCTTTGCGGGTTGCGGAAGACCTCGGCGACTGGCCCGGTTTCCACCTGCCTGCCGTTCTGCAGTACCGACACGGTGTCGGAGATCTGCCGCACCACGGCGAGGTCGTGCGAGACGAAGAGGTAGGTAAGGCCGCGCTCGCGCTGCAGCTCGTCGAGCAGCTTCAGGATCTGCGCCTGCACCGTCACGTCGAGGGCCGACACCGCCTCGTCGAGCACCACCACCTCGGGGTCGAGCACCAGGGCCCGGGCGATGGCGACACGCTGCCGCTGTCCGCCGGAGAGAGCTCGTGGCCGGCGCTGGCGCAAAGCTTCGGGCAGCCCGACCCGTTCCAGCAGCGCGTTGACCTTGTCGGCGCGCGCCGCGGCATCGAGGCGGCCGAAATTGCGCAAGGGTTCCTCGACGATCGAAAACACCGTCTGGCGCGGATCGAGCGACGAGAAGGGGTTCTGGTAGACCAGCTGGATCTTCTGGCGGAACTGGCGCAGCGCATCGCCCTTCAGTGAGGCGATATCGGTGCCGGCAATGCTGATCCGGCCCGAGGTCGGGCGACCGAAACCGACGACGTCGCGTACCGTAGTGGTCTTGCCGGAGCCGGACTCGCCGACAATGGCGTGGGTGGTGCCACGGCGCACCGCGAACGAGATGTCGTCGACGGCGCGGAAATTCTTCCTGCCATCAATCTGGAAGTCGTGGACGAGGTTTTCGACCAGGATTGCATCCTCACTGGCAGGGATGACAGCCGCTGGGTAAGGAGATCTCGCGGCTCTGGTACCAGCCGACAGCGAGGGCGCATCGGCGAGCAGTTGCCGGGCATAGGCGCTTTGCGGCGCCGCCAGCAGCTGGCGCGCCGCGCCGGTTTCCTGGATGCGGCCGCCCTGCAGCACGACGATGCGGTCGGCCCGGTCGGCGGCGACCCCGAGATCGTGGGTGACCAGCAGCACGGCGGTGCCGGTATCGCGGCGCAACTCGTCGATCAAATCGAGGATGCGGCGCTGCACGGTGACGTCGAGCGCGCTGGTCGGCTCGTCGGCAATGATCAGTTGCGGCTTCAGCGCAATGGCAATGGCGATCAGCACGCGCTGCTTCATGCCGCCCGAGAGTTCGTGCGGATATTGCCGGGCCCGGAGCTCGGGGTCGGACAAGCCGACGCGGGCCAGGAGTTCAATCACCCGCGCGGCGATCGCCTTGCCGTCGCGCTCGCCATGGATGCGGAGGATTTCGCCGACCTGCGCGCCGATGGTTTTCACCGGGTTCAGCGAACTGGTGGGATCCTGCGGGATCAGGCTGATCTGGCGGCCGCGGATGGCGTCGAAGCGCTTGCCGGTCCAGTGGGCGATATCCTCGCCGTTGAGCCGGATGGCGCCATGCTCGATGCGGCCATTCTCGGGCAACAGCCCGATCACCGCCTGGGCGGTAGTGGTCTTGCCCGAGCCGGACTCGCCGACCAGCGCCACGACTTCGCCCGGCTCGACGCTGAAGCTCACGTCGTGGGTGACGCGGGCATAGCGTTCGGCTTCCTTGTAGGCGACCGAGAGGTTCTCGACCGAGAGGAGGGGAGTGCTCATCGTCCGACCTTCCCCAGCGCCTGGCTGATGCGATTGGCCGACAGCACCACCAGCACCACGACGAGGCCTGGAGCGGTGGTCAGCCACCAGGCGGTCGAGATGTAGTTGCGTCCCTCGGCGATCAGGAGGCCCCATTCCGGCGTCGGCGGTGGCGCGCCATAGCCGAGGAAGCCGAGTGTCGAGATGGCGAGGATGGCGCCGCCGAACTGCAATGCGGCGAGGGCCAGCACCGAGGTCAGCGAGTTGGGCAGCACATGTCGCCACAGCACCGAAAGAAAGGTGCCGCCGCTGCCGAACGCCGCCTCGACATATTCCGAGCGCCGCACCCGCACCACTTCGGAGCGCGACAGGCGGGCGAAGCCGGCGACCGAGGTGATGCCCACGGCGATGGCGGCATTCACCGTGCCGAAACCGAGCAGGATAATGATCGAGAGCATCAGCAGCAGGCCGGGAATCGACAGCAGCACGTCGACGACGCGCATCACTGCCTCTTCGACCAAGCCGCCGACGGCGCCGGCGAACAGCCCGAGCGTGGTGCCGACGACGAGGCCAACCAGCACCGCGACGAAGGCGCCGGTCAGCGAGTGCACCGCGCCATAGACGATGCGGGCGAAGAGATCGCGGCCCAGCGCGTCGGTGCCGAGGATGTGGATGAGGCTCGGCGCCTTGAGTTTTTCCGCCGGTACGCCCTGCACCGGGTTGAAGCTGGTGAACAGCGAGGGCGCGACGGCGAACAGCACCACCAGGGCAATGATGCCCCAGGCCAGCACCAGGCTGGGCGAGACGCCGCGCAAGCGCTGCAGCAGCGGGTTACCCGCGGCGTTGCGCGGCTTACTGACGAGGATGTCGGTGGATCCGATGCTGGTCATGCTGGGGCACCCTTCAGGCGGCGGAGGCGGGGATCGAAAACGGGGTAGAGCAGGTCGACGATGAGGTTCACCGCGACGAAGCAGAGGGCGGAGAACACCACGATCGCCTGGATCACCGAGGTGTCCTGGAAGCGCACCGAGCGCTCGGTCAGCCCGCCAATGCCGTTGAGGCCGAACACCGTCTCGGTGATCACCGCGCCGGCCAGCAGCTCGCCGAACAGGATGCCGGCAATGGTGAGGGTAGGGAGCAGCGCGTTTTTCACCACGTGGCGCCACAGCACCCAGCTGGGCGAGGCGCCTTTGGCGCGAGCCACGGCGACGAAGGGCTGGGTCGAGACCTCGTCGATATTGCGGATGAGGATCTGCGCCAGTGGCGCCGAGATCGGGATGGCGAGGGTAATTACCGGCAGGATCAGCCCTTCGAACTCGCCCGGGTTGATCACCGAGATCCATTTGAGCCGGAACGAGAAGATCTGGATCAGCATGATGCCGAGCCAGAACACCGGCAGCGACACGAACAGCGACGGGATCGACTGGATAGCGGTGCGCAGCCAGGCAAAGGGCGCGAGCGTCGCAAGGAAGGCGAGGCCGAGTGCGATGATCACTGCGAGGGTGAAGCCGAGGCTGGCGAGCCGGGCGGTTGCCGGCAGATTGGTCAGGAGTTCATGCGCCACGGGCACGCTGCCGACGACGGAGTAGCCGAAATTGCCGGTGAGGAAATTGCCCAAAGCCTGCAGGTATTGCTGCCAGAGCGGGCTATCGACGCCATAGGCGTCGCGGAGCGCGGCGATCTGTTCCGGGCCGAGGCCCAGTTCAGGGTTCTGGAACTTGATCAGGATCGCATCACCGGGCAGCGCCTGCAGTAAGAGGAACGAGGCGGTGAAGGCGATCCACAGGACGAGCAGGGCCTGTCCGATCCGGCCGATGATGTAGCGCGACATGGCGGCGCTCCAGAAAGAGGGAGAGGCCCGGGCTCAGCGCCCGGGCCGGGATCAGGTCAGTGGGCAGCGACCCAGGTGTTGTAGAAGCTCGGGCGGCCAACCGCCTCGAACTCCAGCCCGTTCACGTAGGGCGCGGTGGCGAAAGCCTGCGGCTCCTCGAAGAACGGGATGGTGTAGGCCTCATCGAGCACGTGACGCTGGATGTCGCCGGCGATGGCCAGGCGCTTCTCGCGATCGGTCTCGGCGGCAAGGCCTTCGAGCAGCGCGTTCAGCTTGTCGTCGACGAAGTTGGTCTTGTCGGACGAACCGCCCTTCTGCAGCAGCCAGTCGCGGTTTTTCGGGTAGTAGGCCGACTTGATCACGTCCGGATCGGCGCGGCCGACCATGGTGACGTTCACCGGGGTCTTCAGCGGATCGAGCAGGTCGAGGGTACGGCTGCCGGCGTCACCGGCGAGCACGTTGAGCTTGACGCCGACCTGGGCCCACTGCTGGGCGAGCAGCTGCAGCACGCCTTCGTTCTGCGGCTGGGGCAGCGAAACATAGACCGTCAGGTCGAGCTTCTGGCCATCCTTTTCGAGGATGCCATCGGCGCCCGGGGTCCAGCCGGCCTCGGCGAACAGCGCTTTGGCCTTGTCCTGGTCGTAGACGAGCTTGTCGGAGAGATCGACATAGCCGGCGGCTTGCGAGGAGAGCACCGACGTCGCGAGCGGATAGTTCGCCGAGAACAGGGTGTCGACGATCTCCTTGCGGTTGGTGGCGTAGAGCAGGGCCTGGCGCACCTTCAGGTCGGCGACCAGCGGATTGTCCGGACGGAAGCTGATGGCGTTGTTGAGGCCGCGGGTGCCCGGCGCGTAGATCGGGAAACCGGCGTCGATCACCTGCGGCTCGTCATAGGCCTGGATCTGGCGGATCGCGTCGGCCTGGCCGGCGAGCAGTGCGCCGATGCGTACGCTGTCCTCGGGGGTGATGATGTACTTGATGCCGTCGAGATAGGCGCGGCCCTGGTGGGTGAACTTGACCGGGCCCCAGTTGTAGTCCTCGCGCGCCTTGAGGTTGAGCTCCTTGCCGAGCGTCTCGCTCTCGACCACGAAGGGGCCGGTGCCGATGATCTTGGTGGCGTCGCCGAGTTCGTCATAGGGCAGGGCCAGCGTCGAGGCGGCAACGATGCCCGAGCCGATCACCGCGGTGCCCTGCAGGAAGCCCGGCGAGGGCTTGTTGAAGTGGAACTTGATGGTCAGGTCGTCGATGACCTCGGCGTGGTCGTAGTTGTTGATGACTTCCGAGACCGGGTATTTCAGGTCCTTATTGCCGAGCCCGAAAGTGTCGTAGTTCAGCGCCACGGTCTTGGCGTCGAGCGGCGTGCCGTCCGAGAAGGTGATGCCGGGGCGGAGCTTGAAAGTGTACTCGGTGGCGGTGTCGTTGACCTGCCACGACTCGGCCAGCCAGGGCTCGATCTCGAGCGTCTGCGGGTTCTGGTAGGTCAGCTTGTCGGTGATCTGGTTGAGCACGCCGCCGTTCGGGTAGAAGCCGCCCGCCGGGGGATAGAGGTTCGTGTGGGCCTGCTGCTCGAGGTAGATCAGGGTGCCGCCCTGAACCGGGGTATCCTGGCCAAAGCTGGGGCCGACGATGGTGCCGGCGAGCAGCAGAGCGGCGAGCGCTCCGAGCGTGCGGCGCTTGATTGATGTCACGATGCGATCCTTTCGGGTGCGAAACTGGCGTTCCGGTGCCTGCCCGGAAGGTGCCCAGATCGTAGCCCGATCGGCGGTTCACTCAATAATCCCTATGGGAATGATAGACTAAATAGGCGAAAGCCGGTGAGATTTGAATCACGCGGTTCCGCCTGGGCGGAGAAAAAGGCCTACTAACGCCGGTGCGGGCTGACCCCCACCCCTGTCCCCTCCCCCTAAACATGGGGAGGGAGACCAAAACACCAGCATCGAGGTTGGCGTCTCCCTCCCCTTTCTTAGGGGGAGGGGACAGGGGTGGGGGGCAGCCCGCACCGCAACTGCCGTTCAACACACCAGTGAAGCACTACTCGGCGGCGGCCCGATCGTCGTAGTCGGGCGCATCGGGGCTGCCCGGGGCGGTTTCGGTGCCGAGATCGGGGAAGGCGACGATGCGCTGGTTGCGCAGGTCCATGCGCACGACCAGCAGCCCGCGTTCCTCGAAATAGGCGAGGAGGCGTCGGGCGCGGCCGGTGGAATGAGTGCCGTAGGCACGGGCCAGCGCGGCATCGGAAGGGCAGGGCAGCCCCTCTAGCGCAGCCCGCGCCAGTACCAGGAACACGCCCTGCACATCGTCGGCGAGCTGGGTGGAGAGCGACAGCGCGGTCTGCCAGGTCTCGGACTGCGCCGTTTCCTCGGCAACGCCGGCCCGAACCACGGCAAGCTTCCTGCGGAAGGCCGGCAGCGCCAGCGCTTCGCCGGGGACGCGCCGGATGCGGCAGCGGACAAGGAAATCCTGATAGAGCACGGCGACCGAGCGATAGGCCGCGTCGCGATCCTCGAGCAGTTCGCGGACCACGTCGTCGATGGCCCGATCGCGCTCGGCGATGTCGACCGGGGGCTCGTCGGCACGCGGCTGCTGCGGCACCTGGGTGCGCACCAGCTGGGCGAGGAGATCGTTGGTCGAGGGCGGTGGCGGCGGTGGCGGTCGGCGCACCGGGCGCACGGCTTCCGGAACCGGTGCGAAGATCAGGTCCCGGGCGTCGATCGACGCATCCGGCATCGGCATCAGCTTGGGGCTCGACGAGCGCGCCGAGGTTTCCACCGCACCGATCACCATGGGCAGCGGGCGGCGCGACATGGCAGGCCCGAGGGCAATGAAATGGCCGCGGTTCAGATCGCGGAACATTTCGGCCTGCCGGCGCTCCATGCCGAGCAGGTCGGCGGCGCGGGCCATGTCGATATCGAGGAAGGTGCGGCCCATCAGGAAGTTCGAGGCTTCGGCGGCGACGTTCTTGGCGAGCTTTGCCAGCCGCTGCGTGGCGATCACCCCGGCAAGGCCGCGCTTGCGGCCACGGCACATCAGGTTGGTCATGGCGCCGAGCGATAGCTTCCGCGCTTCGTCGGAGACTTCGCCGGCAATGGCGGGGGCGAAGAGCTGTGCTTCATCGACCACCACCAGCATCGGGTACCAGTAGTCGCGATCGGCATCGAACAGGCCGCCGAGGAAGGCGGCGGCGCAGCGCATCTGCTGCTCGACATCCAGCCCTTCGAGGCTCAGCACCACCGAGACGCGGTGCTGGCGGACGCGGGCAGCGATGGTGGTGAGTTCGCTCTCCGAACGCGAGGCATCGACCACCAGGTGCCCGTATTTGTCGGCGAGGGTGACGAAGTCGCCCTCGGGGTCGACGATGCATTGCTGCACCCAGGGGGCGCTCTGCTCGAGCAGGCGACGCAACAGGTGGGATTTGCCGGAGCCGGAATTGCCCTGCACCAGGAGGCGCGTGGCCAACAGTTCCTCGAGATCGAGCTTAGCCTCGGCGCCACCCTGCGCCACACCCATGTCGATCGCGACCTGCATGGGATGTGGTTAGCTGATTCTTGGGGGCAGGGTTGGTCCGCAACGCAGCTTATCACCGGGCGGTGGAGGCAGACTGGACGCTTGATGAGGTGAGCCGGCCCTTGCAGTCGGCGTACCCTCTCCCGCCTGCGGGGGAGGGTCGCCGACTGCCGGCAGCAGCGCGGATGTCAGGCCTTCGTCGTCCGCGGCACGGCGGCCGTATCGATGCCCAGCGTGGTGAGCGTCGTCGCGACGATGCCGGCGCGGTCGAGCCCGGCCGCGGCGTACATATCGTTGACCCCGGCCTGTTCGGTGAAGACGTCGGGGATCATCAGCGGGCGGAATTTCAGTTTGCCGTCGAGCAGGCCGTGGCTGGCGAGGAAGGTCGCGACGTGGCTGCCGAAGCCGCCAATGCCGCCTTCCTCGATGGTGATCAGCACCTCGTGCTCCTTAGCCAGCCGGGCGAGCAGGGTCTCGTCGAGGGGCTTCAGGAAGCGCATGTCGGCAATGGTCGGGTTCAGCCCATAGGCCATGAGCTTTTCGCCGGCGGCGATCACTTCGCCGAGCCGGGTGCCGAAATTGACCAGCGCCACCGACTTGCCTTCGCGCAGGATCCGGCCCTTGCCGATCTCGAGCACCGTGCCGCGCGGCGGCAGGTCGACGCCCAGCCCATCGCCCCGCGGGTAGCGGAAGGCGATCGGGCCCTCGTCATAGGCGGCGGCGGTCGCCACCATGTGGCGGAGTTCGGCTTCGTCACCGGCGGCCATCACCACCATGCCGGGGATGGCGCCGAGATAGGCGGCGTCATAGTTGCCGGCATGGGTCGGGCCGTCGGCGCCGACATAGCCGGCGCGATCGATGGCGAAGCGAACCGGCAGGCCCTGCACTGCGACGTCATGGATCACCTGGTCATAGGCGCGCTGCAGGAAGGTTGAGTAGATGGCGCAGAACGGCTTCAGCCCCTCGGTCGCCATGCCGGCGGCGAAGGTCACGGCGTGCTGCTCGGCAATGCCGACATCGAAGATGCGGCTGGGGAACAGCTCGGCGAACTTGTCGAGGCCGGTGCCGTTGGGCATGGCGGCGGTCACGGCGACGACGCGGTCGTCGGCCTTGGCCTCCTCGATCAGGCTCTGCGCGAACACCGAGGTATAGGACGGGGCGTTCGACTGCGGCTTGCTCTGCGCGCCGGTGATGACGTTGAACTTGTTGACGCCGTGATACTTGTCGGCGGAGTTCTCGGCCGGCCCGTACCCCTTGCCCTTCTTGGTCACCACGTGGATGAGGATCGGGCCGGATTCGGCGTCGCGCACGTTCTGCAGCACGTCGAGCAGGTCGTTGAGGTTATGGCCGTCGATCGGGCCGACATAGAAGAAGCCGAGCTCCTCGAACAGCGTGCCGCCGGTAAAGAACGAACGGGCAAACTCTTCGGTCTTGCGTGCCGTCTCGTGGATGAGCTTGGGCATCTTCTCGGTGATCGATTTGGCGGTGTCGCGGAAGCCGCGGTAGAACGGGCCGGAAACCAGCTTCGCCAGGTAGGAGCGCATCGCCCCGGTCGGCGGGGCGATCGACATGTCGTTATCGTTGAGGATGACGATCAGCCGGGCGTCCATGGCGCCGGCATTGTTCATCGCCTCATAGGCCATGCCGGCCGACATGGCGCCATCGCCGATCACCGCGATGACGTTGCGCTTCTCGCCCTTCAGCTCGGAGGCTACGGCCATGCCGAGGCCGGCGGAAATCGAGGTGGAGGAATGGCCGGCGCCGAACGGATCGTATTGGCTCTCAGCGCGGCGAGTGAAGCCACTGAGCCCGTCTTTCTGGCGCAGCGTGCGGATGCGGTCGCGGCGGCCGGTCAGCACCTTGTGCGGATAGGCCTGGTGGCCGACATCCCAGATCAGGCGGTCGTTGGGGGTATCGAAGGTGGCGTGGATGGCGACGGTCAGCTCGACCACACCGAGCCCGGCGCCGAGGTGCCCGCCGGTCACCGACACGGCATCGATCACTTCGGCGCGGAGCTCGTCGGCGACTTGGCGCAGCTCATCGCGTGACAAGGATTTCAGGTCGGCTGGCGCCGATACGCGATCGAGCAGCGGGGTCTGCGACGTGTCCAAAATACCGATCCTTCGCCGGAACGGGCCGGTCTCTCATTGAGAGACTTAGAGGCTTGGGTTCGGCATTGCAACGCCCAGCGGGCGCGGCCTTTTAGCGTTCTGCGACGAGCTGCAAACCATCCGTCACGAAACGGTCATAGGCGGGAATTGCGGCGTTGTCGGGAAGGAAGGCGACGCGGCCGGTGAGCGGGCCGAGTTCGGTGCCCTTTTCGAGGTAACCCTCGGCTTCGGTCATCTCGGCCCAGAACGCGGTGGTCATCGGAACCGGCTGCACCAGGGTGTCGTTGACGTGGTCGATCTCGGGCGCCACCAGATCCATGGGCCTGAGCTCGATCGACTGGTTCGGCTGACGGCTCAGCGCCAGGTCGGCAAGGGCCTGCTGCATCGGCTCAGAAGCCGCATTGCCGGTCAGCGAGTTGAAGGTCATGTCGAACATGCCCTTCAGCGTCGAGAAGGTCTCGGGGCCGCCGAGCGAGGCGGTCTGGACATTGCCCGAACCCAGCAGCTGATCGCGGGTCGGCAGTTCCGGCACCACGGCGTTCTCGCGCTCGATGATCATCTTCAGCGCCTGCTCGGCGCCCGGATCGGGGCTGGTCGCGACATAGGCGGTGACCATCTCGTCGGCCTTGGGCGACATCAGGACGCGCGGCTTGGGCAGCGGCTGGTCGATCGCGGCGAGCGCCGCGACAGCGGTCTGGCCGCCCTCGTCGCCGAGCGGCGCGCGGGTGGCGAGCTGGATGCGAGCGGATTTGGTTGCCGGGATCGGCGCGCCGACGGCTTCGAAGGCCTTGGTGTCGATGCCGGGCGGCAGGGCGGCAACGCTAATGCCGTCTTCGGAGCGGCGGAACACCGGCACTGGCGCCACCACATCGAAGGTCGGCACGACGCGCTGCGCCGGCTCTTCGGCAGACGCCAGCATGATGGTGGCGTCGCCGCCAAGGGTGCGCGGACGGAGCGCCGGGATCGGCGCGGCCTCGCCGGCATTGTCGGCCAGCATGATCGCCGGGGCGCTCTCGAAGATGGCGTCGCCATCGCACGGGACGGTGCGGCACTTGGACCACTGGGCCTGAGCGTAGGCACGGCCCTCGTTGGAGAGCGGCTTGCCGTCGGTGGGCAGATGCAGGGTCTTACCGTCGGGGAAGACCTTTTTCAGCTGGGCGCGGGTCATGCGCGGCCAGGCACGGACATTGCCGGTATCCATGTGGACGAATGGGCTGCCCGAGGTGGGGTAGAAGCCGACGCCGCCGACCTGGTGCTTCATTGCGGTTTCACGGAGCTTGGAGAGGTTCACCCCGGGGATGAACACGTCCATCGCCTTGCCGCGCATGTGCTGGCTGTTGTCGGCAACGCCTGACGACCTGGACGCCAGCATCTTGTTGGTCTTGGGCGAACGGTAGGACGAAACGATGTTGTAGGGCTGGCGGCCGCCGACTTCCTGGTACACTTCCCAAAGCAGGTCGAAGAGGGCTGGGTCCATCTTCGTGGGTTCTTTGGTGCGCCAGTCGGCGAGGAAAATGTTGAGCTCGCGCAAGACCTTCTGGTCATACTGGCCGTTGCGCTTGAAGGTGAAGCTGCCGGTCTGGCCGGTATGGGTGTGGTGCAGGTACAGCGTCCGGTCGCCGCCGCCATTGGCAGCGCTCACCGGCACGACGCTCGGCGGCAGAACGACGGTCAACGCCATCGTCGCGGCAAAAAACAGCCGCGGTAGAGCCCGCCATATCCCCAACAGTTTTCCCGACACGCCCCGAACGACCCGTTGCAACCCGATATACGACTGAGCCTAGCGCCAGTTCGATGAGAATACATTAACGCTAACGCCTGGTAACCCAAGTGAGGCGGCTACCATGCGGGTTTCTAGGCAGAAAATCCGGCTGAACCAAGGCCGAATTCCTAAGCAGTCGTAAACGCTTGGCCGGCCTACCTGCCACGATATCATAGCAGAAGGGCCGGCGCCTCACGGCACCGGCCCTCGTTTCTAGTCCCGAAACGCTCGGATTGCTATTCGGCCAGCAGTTCTTTCAACCGCTGGTTCATGCCGTACACGTCGCCATAGGAGCGGATGGTGCCGTCGGCATCGACGCGCAGGGTGAAGTAGGAGATGTGCACCGGGATCTTGGTCTTGAGGTTGAACCAACGCTCCTTGTCGCCGAATGCCGCTTCCAGCGTTCCGGCGTTCATCTCGGGCTCGAGCGCCAACAGCGCGTCGGCGAAATCCATCGGGTTCTCGACGCGCACGCAGCCATGGCTGTAGGCGCGGAACGAGCGCGAGAACAGCGACTTGGACGGCGTATCGTGCAGGTAGATGTCGTGCTGGTTGGGGAACAGGAACTTCACCCGCCCCAGCGCATTGCCGGCGCCCGGCTTCTGCCGGATGTGGAAGCGGTTGATGTTGGTCTGCGTCCAGTCGATGGCCGAGGCGTTGATCACCTTGCCGCCCGACAGCATTTCCATGTTCTGGCTGGCGAGATAGCCCGGATTGGCGATCAGATGCGGCTTGATCTCGTTGGTGGCGATCGAGGACGGCACGTTCCAGTACGGGTTGACGACGATATGCTCGATCTCGTCGTTGAACACTGCGGTCTGGTTCTTGGGCGTGCCCACCACCACGCGGGTGGTGTAGTGGACCTCGTCCTTGTTCATGATCCAGAGGCGGAATTCGGGGATGTTCACCGTCACCTGGAAGTCGCCGTAGTCGTTCGGCTCCCAGCGCCAGCGCTCCATGTTGGCGACGATATCTTCCTTGGTGGTGGCCGAGCCGCCATTCAGCGCGGCGATGGTCGCCGGCCCGATGACGCCGTCACCATTGAGGCCGAGGCTCTCCTGGAAGGCCTGCACTGCTGCGACCAGCGGCTCGTCATAGTTGATGTCGACGGTCACCGCGGCGCCGGCGGTCTCCGGGATATCAGGCTCGGGCACATCGAGGCGCTGGCGCAGCAGCGTGACGCGCTCGTCCTGCATGCCGGGCTTGAGCAGCTTGCCCTCGGGAATGGTGATCGCTGCATCCATCACGGCGCCGTCGTAGAACTTGGCGAGCGCCGCCTTCAACCCGAGGAACTCCGGCTGGGTCGGCGACAACGCCAGGAGCAGCTTGTCCGGCTCGCTGCTGTCGGCGAGCTTCACCAGCATTTCGGCTTCGTTGATGCGCTTGGGCGCGATGGTCCAGGTCTTGTTGACGTCGAGCGGCGAGATGCGGCCGCCGAAAGCATCCTGCGCGTAGCGGATCGCCGCCGTGGAGAAGGCTGTCTCGAGCGCAGCGAGCTTCATCGGATCGGTGCCGGCGGCGGCAACGTCGAGGTCGGCGGTCAGGTAGTCGGACGGACGGAAGCCTTCGAGCTCGGAGTCCTTGAAGACCTGGATGATCCTCTCCGCATTGGGCGAGAAGGCGATGGAACCATCATCCGCCTTGCTCAGCCACAGCGGCTCGAAGTGGCGGGCGCCATAGAAGAAATAGAGCTTCTGGGTCTGCTGATAGGTCCGGGTACCCTTCTCGGCCGCGGCATAGGCGGTGGAGAGGCCGGCCTTGATGATCCGCGCCAGCTCGGTCTTGGGCGGCGCGATCACGATGCGCGTGGTTTCGATGCCGGCGACCGTGACGGTTTCCTGGGCAGAGGCTGCTTGCGTGAAGATCGCAAATGGCGATGCGAGCGCCACCGTGCCCGCCAACAACAAGGCCTTCAGCATAGTCATTAAGTACTCCGTGCCCGGCTCGAGGGCTGGCAAGGGGCGGCGTGACGGGGAGGATTCGGCACTTTTGCCCCAGATATGCATTTTGCTTAGCCCACAAATCTTAACGCTGACAATTCCTCGCGATTTTGTGAGTTCGGTCTGTGGACTTGGTGCAACTAGCCTAGGCGGCGTCGCTCTCCAAACCCTCGTCCAGGCCGTACTCGCGGAGCTTGCGATAGAGCGTCGACCTGCCGATGCCGAGCGCCCGCGCCACTCGCGACATGCGGTAGCCATAGTGGCGCAACGCGAACACGATCAGTTCGCGCTCGACATCGGCGAGGGCGGCGACTTCGCCACTCTGGGCCATGAAGCGGTCGCTGACCGCTGTCTTGTCCACAACCTCGCGTAGAGAGGCGATAGCCTCATCGATGTGAACCGGGCCTGAAGGGCCAGGCGCCGCCGAGGTCAACCGCAACGCCTCGGCGCGACCGGCGCTCAAGGCGACGATCTGCGGGAAGTCGGCGGTTTCGAGATAGGCGGCGTCGCTGAGCACCACGGCGCGGTAGACCGCATTCTCCAGCTGCCGGACGTTGCCCGGCCAGTCATAGTCGCGCAGCAGCTTGAGGGCCGGCTCGGAAACCCCGACGATGCGCTTGCCGGCTTCGGCAGCGAGACGCGCGACGAAGTGGTTCACCAGCACCGGCAGGTCCTCCATGCGGTCGCGCAGCGGTGGCACATAGAGCGGAAAGACATTGAGCCGATAGTAGAGATCCTCACGGAAGGCGCCGGCCTTGGTCAGGTTGAGCAGCCGCCGGTTGGTCGCCGAGATGAGCCGCACATTGACCCGCACCGGCTTGTCGGCGCCGGCGGGTTCGATCTCGCCATCCTGGATCACCCGCAGCAGCTTGACCTGCGTTTCCATCGGCAGCTCGCCGACCTCATCGAGGAAGATGGTGCCGCCATGCGCCTCGAGGAACTTGCCGGGGTGGTCGGCGACGGCGCCGCTGAAGGCGCCCTTCCGGTGCCCGAACAGCGTCGATTCGATGAGGTTGGCGGGGATCGCTCCACAATTGACGGTGACGAAGGGTTTGCCGGCTCGATCACCCGAGCCCTGGATCACCCGGGCAATGAGCTCCTTGCCGACGCCGGTCTCGCCTTCGATCAACACCGGGATGGTGGATTTCGCCGCCTTGGTGCAAAGCGACAGCACCCGGTCCATGCTCGGGGCGCGGGTGACGATATCGGTGAGGCTCATGGTGCCGCTGAGCCGGCTGCGATCGGTGCGCACCATGGTCTCGAGTTCGCCGAGCTTCAGCGCGTTCCTGAGCGACATGATCAGCCGCTCCGGGGCGACCGGCTTGACGAAGAAGTCGGCGGCGCCCTGGCGCATGGCGGTTACGACAGTATCGAGCGAGGAGTGGCCGGTCTGGACGATCACCGGGGTCGCGAGGCCATCGCGGCGCATCGCTTCCATCACCGCCATGCCGTCGAGATCGGGCATCACCAGATCGAGGACCATGGCGCCGATGCCGGGATCGGCGTCGAGCAGTTCGAGGGCCTGTCTGCCGCTGGTGGCCGTAACGGCAGAGAACCCGGCCCGGTTGGCGACCTCGGAGGTGAGCCTGAGCTGCACCAGGTCGTCATCGACTATCAGAACGCGCGTCATGGTCCTCCAAGGACTTTGTAGTTGCACGCTTCGCCCGCAGTGCGAATCGCGCTGTGCCGTTTTGGAGCAGCATGTGTGGGGTGGGTTAAGAGGCGATTAAGCCTGAGCAAACCGCCTTCGGCTTCCCATCCGCTGGCCCTCTGGATAAGGTCGCGCCCGCTTTGAGACTGAGGTGATGAATTGCTAAAGATCGAAATGACGCGCGCGCCGGAAGCCACAGCCCAGCGGGGACACAACCAGCTCGGCAACATGCCGACCTGGAACCTCGACGATCTCTACACCAGCAACGACTCGCCCGCGCTGAAGGCGGATCTCGCCGCGGCGCAGGCCGACGCCAAGAGCTTTGAGGCCGACTACAAGGGTAAGCTCGAGGGGCTGGCAAAGGCTGGTAAGCTGCTCGATGCGATCAAGCGCTACGAGGCGCTCGGCGATCTCAGCGGCAAACTCGGCTCCTACGCGTTCCTGCAATATGTGCGGAACACCCAGGATGCGGACAAGGTGAAGTTCCTCGGCGATCTCAGCCAGGCGCTCACCGACCTCTCGACCGGCCTGATCTTTTTCGGACTCGAGCTCAACCGCATCGACGAAACCGTGCTGGAAGCGGCGCTCGAGGGCAACCCCGAGCTCGGCCGCTATCGCCCCTGGTTCACTGAGCTGAGGAAGGCCAAGCCCTATCAGCTCGAGGACAAGATCGAAGAGCTGTTCCACGAGAAATCGGTGACCGGCGCCGGCGCCTGGAACCGGCTGTTCGATGAGACCATGGCCGCCCTCAAGTTCAATGTCGACGGCGAGGAGCTCAACCTCGAATCGACGCTCAACTTCCTCTCCGACAAGGATGAGCTGAAGCGCGAAGCGGCGTTTAGCGGCCTGTCGAAGACGCTGCACGGCAACGAGAAGCTGTTCACCCACATCACCAACGTGCTCGCCAAGGACAAGGAAATCGCCGACCGCTGGCACGGCTTCCAGGATATCGCCGACAGCCGCCACCTCGAGAACTCGGTGGAGCGCGAAGTGGTCGATGCGCTGCAGACCGCGGTGCGCGCCGCCTACCCGCGGCTCAGCCACCGCTATTACGCCATGAAGGCAAAGTGGTTCGGCAAGACGCAGCTCAATGCCTGGGACCGCAACGCCCCGCTGCCGACCAGCGACGACCGCATCTATGACTGGCCGACCGCGAGGGATACGGTGATGGAGGCTTACGCCACCTTCTCGCCGAAACTGGCCGAGATCGCCGAGCCGTTCTTCGAGAAGGGCTGGATCGACGCCCCGACCAAAGACGGCAAGTCCCCGGGCGCCTTCGCCCACCCGACCGTGCCCTCGGCGCACCCCTACCTGATGCTCAACTACCTCGGCAAATCACGCGACGTGATGACGCTGGCGCATGAGCTGGGGCATGGGGTGCACCAGGTGCTGGCTGGCCCGCAGGGGGCGCTGATGGCGCCGACGCCGCTGACGCTGGCCGAAACCGCCTCGGTGTTCGGCGAGATGCTGACCTTCCGCTCGATGCTGGCCAAAACCACCGATCCGACGCAGCGCTTCGCCATGCTGTCGAGCAAGGTTGAGGACATGCTCAACACCGTGGTGCGGCAGATCGCCTTCTACACGTTCGAGCGCGAGGTCCACACCCGGCGTAAGCAGGGCGAGCTGACCACCGTCGATCTCAACCAGATCTGGCTCGATGTCGGCGCCGAAAGCCTTGGGCCAGCGATCAAGCTCAATGAAGGCTATGACATCTTCTGGGCCTATATCCCGCACTTCATCCATTCGCCGTTCTACGTCTATGCCTATGCCTTCGGCGATTGCCTGGTGAACTCGCTCTACGCGCAATACGAGAAATCGAGCGAAGGTTTTGCCGAGCGCTATTTCGAGTTGCTGAAAGCCGGTGGCTCGAAGCACCACTCCGAACTGCTGGCGCCGTTCGGGCTCGACGCCCGCGACCCGGGCTTCTGGTCGCTGGGGTTGGGGATGATCGAACGGCTGATCAACGAGCTCGAAGCGACGCAGCCAGCCTGAGGCTGCTGCGACGAGCGGCTTGGCAATTGGTGCAGCGTGGCGAACCGCCGCGCTGCGCTTGTGCGGCACTGCCGCGCGAAGTATGAGAGGCGGAGTGGGGCGGTCTGATCTTCGGCGTTCGCGTGCTATCGCGGCGTGATGGTTCGGGGATCGGTGTCCCGAAGACGATCAATGGACTGAGGACCTAATGGCCAAGAAACCCGCCGCCGCTGCTACGCACGAACTGCCGCCCGCCATGGACTACGCTCAGCATGAGGCGACCTATGCCGGCTTCATCACTTTCGTGAAGTGGGGCATCGTGTCGATGGTGTTCGTGGCGCTGTCGCTCTACGCCTTCATCGAGGCGCATCAGCCGATCATCGGGGCGTTGCTGCTGCTGGCCATTCCAGTGCTCATCATCGGTGTGATGGTGATGGGATCCCGCCGCAGCTGACGGCGGGATTTTTCTATCCGGTGACCGACACGGTCGGCGTCTGACGCTCTGGAGACTTCCATGAAGATTGCAGTGTTGCGGGAACGCGCCGAAGGGGAGACGCGTGTCGCGGCGACGCCCGAGACGGTCACCAAGCTGATCGGGCTCGGCGCCGAAGTTGCCATCGAGGCAGGGGCGGGTGACCTCGCCCGCTTCCCCGACAAGGACTACGCCGCCGCGGGCGCCAGCGTCGGCAACGCCGCGGCGACCATCAAGGGCGCCGATATCGTGCTCACCGTGCGCCGTCCGACCGCCGCCAGCCTCTCTGGTGCCGCTGCCGGTGCGCTGGTGATCGGCGCGATGGACCCCTATGGCAACGAGGCTGAGATCGCCGCGTTGGCGAAGGCCGGCGTTACCACCGTCGCCATGGAGTTCATGCCGCGCATCACCCGCGCCCAGGTGATGGATATCCTCTCGAGCCAGGCCAACCTTGCCGGCTACCAGGCGGTGATCGATGCCGCCGGCGCGTTCGATCGCGCCATGCCGATGATGATGACCGCTGCCGGTACGGTGCGCCCGGCCAAGGTGTTCGTCATGGGCGCCGGCGTTGCCGGGCTGCAGGCGATCGCTACGGCGAAGCGCCTCGGCGCTGTGGTCACCGCCACCGACGTGCGCGCCGCGGCCGGCGAGCAGGTCGAATCGCTCGGCGCCAAGTTCATCATGACCGAGGCGTTGAAGGATGCCTCGGGCACTGGCGGCTATGCGCGCGAGCTGACCAAGGACGAGCAGGCGGCACAGGCTGAGCTGGTCGCGGGCCACATCGCCAAGCAGGATATCGTCATCACCACGGCGCTGATCCCCGGCCGCCCGGCGCCCAAGCTGGTGACCAAAGCCATGGTCGAATCGATGGCGCCGGGTTCGGTGCTGGTCGACCTTGCAGCCGAGCGCGGCGGCAATATCGAGCTGACCCAGCCGGGCAAGACCATCACCACGGCCAATGGCGCGACGATCATCGGCTTCACCAATGTCGCTGGCCGGCTCGCCACTTCGGCCAGCCAACTCTACTCGCGCAACCTCGTCTCCTTCCTCGAAACGCTGGTCGACAAGAAGGAGAAGGTGCTGGCGGTGAACTGGAACGACGAGCTGGTGAAGGCCACCGTGCTGACCCGCGATGGCGCCATCGTGCATCCCAACATCAAGTTCGACGCCGCGCCGGCTGCGGCCAAGCCCGCGGCTGCAAAGGCTGCCGAGCCGAGCAAGGCTGCGGCGCCCAAAAAGGCGGCGGCTCCCAAAGCCGAGGCAGCCCCGGCAAAGGCCGCTGCCGTGGCCAAGACCATCGGCGGCAAGGTGAAGAAGGCGGCGCCGGTCGTCGCGCCGATCGCCAAGGCTGCAGCGTCCAAGGCGGCGGCTGCGCCCAAGCAGGCTGCCGCCAAGCCGGCTGCCGCGAAAGCTGCTGCCAAGCCCGCCGCCGCCAAGGCGGCCAAACCGGCTGCGGCAAAGCCCTCGACCGCCAAGGGGAAGAAGTAAATGGAACAGACCGCTGCGCACACTGCGGATGCCATCACTGCGGCGGTCAGCGCCGCCACCGGTGGCGCCATCGACCCGTTTGTCTTCCGCCTGTCGATCTTCGTCCTCGCCATCGCGGTGGGGTACTACGTGGTGTGGAGCGTCACCCCGGCGCTGCACACGCCGCTGATGAGCGTCACCAACGCCATCTCATCGGTGATCGTGGTCGGTGCGCTGCTCGCTGTCGGCGTGCCGCTCGCCGCCGACAGCAACTGGGTATCAAAACTCTTCGGTTTCCTCGCGCTGGTGCTCGCCAGCGTCAACATCTTCGGTGGCTTCCTTGTCACCCAGCGCATGCTGGCGATGTACAAGAAGAAGGAAGCGCCGGCCGGCAAGACGGGAAAACACTGATGTTCAAGCGCCTCTTCGCCGCCATTGCGGTTTTCGCCGTCCTCGCCACGCCGGTCTTTGCCGCCGAGTTCACCGACGAGCAGCTCGAAGGGCTAGCCGCCCGGATCGAGAGCTTCGATGCGGCGATGAAGGCCAGCGACATGTCGCAGGTGATGGACGTGGTGCCGCCCAAGGTGCTCGACAAGATCGCCGCCAATTTCAACGTCACCACCGAGCAGCTGATCGAAGCGACGCAGCAGCAGATGGATCAGGTGATGAAGGACGTGGAAATCGTTTCCTTCGCCATGGACCTCGAAGCGGCCGAGTATTTCGAAACCGCTGACGGCACCCCCTATGCGCTGATCCCGACCGAGACGGTGATGGATCTGGGCGAAGCGGGCGGCAAAGTGAAGGCGACGTCGTCGACGCTTGGCCTGTTCGACGAAGAGACCTGGTACCTGGTGCGCGTCGAAGATGCGCAGCAGGTGGCGATCCTCAAGGAAGTCTACCCCGCCTTTGTCGACGTGGAGTTCCCCACCGGCAGCATGGAGCCCGTCACGGAATGATCGACGCCAGTTTCGCCGCCGTTCTCTATCTCGTCTCGGGCGTGCTGTTCATCCTGGCGCTGCGCGGGCTCTCGAGCCCGGCCTCGTCGCGGCAGGGCAATACTTTCGGCATGGTCGGCATGGGCATCGCCATCGTCACCACGCTCTTGGTGGCGGGCGTTTCCGACTGGCTGAGCTGGGTGCTGATCATCGGCGGCCTCGCCATTGGTGGCGGCATCGGAGCCGTGCTGGCGCGCAAGGTCAAGATGACCGACATGCCGCAACTGGTCGCCGCGTTCCACTCGCTGGTCGGTCTTGCCGCGGTGTTCGCCGCAGCGGCAGCGCTTTATGCGCCCGAGGCCTTCGGCATCGGCACGGTGGGGCATATCCACGCGCAGGCGCTGATCGAGATGAGCCTCGGCGTCGCCATCGGCGCCTTCACCTTCACCGGTTCGGTCATCGCCTTTGCCAAGCTCAACGGCAATATGAGCGGCAAGCCGATCATCCTGCCGTTCCGCCACATCATCCACATCGCGCTCGGCCTCTTGCTGCTGGTGCTGATCTGGGCCTTTGCGGTCACCGTTGATCCCTTGTGGTTCTGGGCCATCACCGTTGTGGCGCTGGTGCTGGGCGGGCTGATGATCATCCCGATCGGCGGCGCCGATATGCCGGTGGTCGTCTCGATGCTCAACTCCTACTCGGGCTGGGCAGCGGCGGGCATCGGCTTCACGCTGGGCAATACCGCGCTGATCATCACCGGCGCGCTGGTCGGCTCGTCCGGCGCCATCCTCAGCTACATCATGTGTAAGGCGATGAACCGCAGCTTCATCTCCGTGATCCTGGGCGGTTTCGGCGGCGACAGCGCTGCCGCCGGCGCGGGCGAAGAGGAGACGCGGCCGGTCAAGCAGGGCTCGTCCGAAGATGCGGCCTTCATGATGAAGAACGCCGGCAAGGTCATTATCGTGCCCGGTTACGGCATGGCGGTGGCGCAGGCCCAGCATGCGTTGCGCGAAATGGCGGATCTGCTCAAGGCCGAGGGCGTCGAGGTGAAATACGCCATCCACCCGGTAGCCGGCCGTATGCCGGGCCATATGAACGTACTGCTCGCCGAAGCGAACGTGCCATATGACGAGGTGTTCGAGCTCGAAGACATCAACTCCGAGTTCGCCCAGACCGATGTCGCCTTCGTCATCGGCGCCAACGATGTCACCAACCCGGCCGCCAAGACCGACAAGACCTCGCCGATTTACGGCATGCCGGTGCTGAACGTCGAAGATGCCGGCACGGTGCTGTTCATCAAGCGCGGCATGGCGGCGGGTTATGCGGGCGTGCAGAACGAGCTGTTCTTCCGCGACAACACCATGATGCTGTTCGGCGACGCCAAGAAGGTCACCGAAGATATCGTCAAGGCGCTGGGGCATTAGGCACAACTTACTTCCGCCGCCGCCGATACTGAATTAGAGTCGCCCTGAGGGCGGCTCTTTTCATTTCAGGACTTGCAAGATCAATCTCCCGGCTGCCCGTGGGGACCGTCATGGCAAGAAAACCTGCGTCGAGGCCTGCAGCCGAGCCGATCAAGCGGCAGGCAATCGTCGTCGTGCACGGCCAGGGCCAGCAGCGGCCGATGGGTACGATCCGTGATTTCGTGGCGGCGCTGTGGGCGTCCAACCCGGATGTGACGCCGGATCCGCCCTACAGCAAGGACAACACCTGGATCGTCCCCGACAGCAAGAGCGGGCTCTATGAAATGCAGCGGATCACCACGCCGCCGCATGACAAGGGTCGCCGCACCGACTTCTTCGAGCTCTACTACGCTGACCTGTTGGCCGATACGCCGCTCCGGAACCTCTGGCGCTGGCTCGAGCGGCTGTTCTGGATCAGCCCGCTGCAGGTGCCCAGGCGCATGTACGGGCCGTGGCTGGCTTTCTGGTTGCTGTGCCTCGCCGCCATCGCGATGACGCTCTGGGTCATCCTCGAAATCCCGCAACTGCTGCAGGCGAACTGGCTGGCGCCGTTCCAGGACCGCAATCGGCTCGATGCACTGCTCGGGCTCGCGATCATTGCGGTCGCTGTGCTGACGCTGGTGGTGCCGAAGTTCTTTCCCGCCACGGCGCAGGCAAAATCGATCCCGCGCGGTGCCATCCTCCTAGCGTTGATCGTCGGTGTCGGCTTCATCTCCTGGCAGACGCCGGTGATCGTCGCCGCCCTGATCATGGGCGTGGTGCTCTACCTGTTCACCAACGACCTGCTGCCGCTGTTCGGCGATGCCGCCAGCTACCTGAGCGCGCAGACCGAGACGGTGCGTAGCCGCCAGGCCCTGCGGGAGCGTGGCCTGGCGCTGCTCAAGGCCCTCCACAACGATACCGATTACGACCGCATCGTGGTGGTGGCCCACTCGCTGGGGACGGTCCTCGCCTATGACCTGCTGCAACTGCTCTGGCACAGCGTCGGGCCCACCAAGGACAACCCGCCGGATGCCGACGCGGTCGCCGCCATCGAGGCGGTGGAGCGTTTCGCCAGCAAACCCGTGGCCGAATGGACGCCTGCCGATGTCGAGACCTACCAGACCCTGCAATGGGCAGCGTTCTCGGCGCTGCGGCGGCAGAAGCCGGCCGACCCTCCGCCCGAGGGCAAGCCGGCCGGCTTGTCGGGATGGAAGGTCAGCGATTTCGTGACGCTCGGCTCGCCGCTCGCCAATGCCGAGTTCCTCGTCACCGAGGGGCTCGAGGACTTCCTGCGGATGAAGCACGAGCGGGTGCTGCCGATCTCGCCGCCCGAGCCGCGCGGCGACGCGGAAGGCTTCATCTATGAGGAGAACGGCCGGATGGTAACACACCATGCGGCAGTGTTTTCCACCGTGTGCTGGACCAACATCTACGACAAGTTCAATCCCAGCTGGTTCCTCAGCGGCGACGTCATTTCCGGCGCGGTTGCCGAGTTGTTCGGTCCCGGTATCAAGGACATCAACGTGACCATCCTCGACAGCGGCAAGCGTAGCTTCAGCCACAACCTCTACTGGGTCGACACCAGGTCGGAGCCGGCGCGCCAGGGAGGGCCGGCCGGTCCCGACGATGCCCACAAGGTCCGGGCAGAAGCGGCGGCACCGCAGATCCAGCATCTGCGCGACGCGGTCGGGATGAGCCGCAGCTAGCCGATGCTGGAAACCCTGCTGCCGTTCATTCTGACGTCGTTCGCCATCGAACTCACGCCCGGGCCGAACATGGGGTACCTCGCGGTGCTCAGCCTCGATCGGGGCCGCATCGCCGGGTTCGCCGCTGCCGCTGGCGTGGCGCTCGGCCTGCTGGTGCTCGGGCTGGTGGCCGGGCTCGGGTTCGGCGCGCTGATCAGCGAGACGCGCTGGCTCTACGAGGCGCTGCGCTGGGGTGGCGTAGCCTATCTGGTCTGGCTCGGCTGGGACAGCTATCGCGACACGCAGAAGCCGCTCGAGCCCGAGGATGTGCAGAAGAACCTGGCGGGTTATTTCGGCCGCGGCCTCGCTTCGAACCTGCTCAATCCCAAGGCTGCGGTGTTCTACATCGCGGTGCTGCCGAACTTCGTCTCCGGCACGGCGCCGGCCATCCCACAACTGCTCAGCCTGACCCTAGTGTATGTCGCAGTAGCGACGATCATTCACCTGGGGATCGTCCTGCTCGCCAGCACGCTGCAGCCGGTACTGTCATCGGACCGGATCCGCAGTCGGGCCGGTATCGTCTTCGGCGTGACGCTCGTGCTCATCGCCATCTGGCTCGCCGTCACCACGCATCGGACCTGGAGCGTTTCACCGCTTCAATGACCGGCGGAGCGCTCCAGTTTCTCGATTCGGTCGCGCCTTCGAACCGGAAAGTCTGCAACCTTTCCTCAAAGCACCTATTGACCTCAACTTCACTTGAGGTCGTATCCAGACTGCCTTCCAGCAAAGGGCACGGCAGTTATGGATCTCACGTTCAATATCCTTCTCATCATTCATCTGGCGGCCTTCGGGCTGGCCATTACCACCACCATCGCGGCGCCGCTGATCGGCAGCCGCATCGGCGCGGCCCCGCCCGATGCCCGACCGCTGCTCGGCGGCATCGGCAAACGCCTCAGCATCAACGCCCGCATCGCCTTCGGCCTGCTGCTGCTAACCGGCATCGCCATGGTCTATGTCCGCTATGGCGGCTTCGAGGGGCAGAGCGTCTGGTTCTTCATCAAGATGGGGCTGGTGGTCGTGGTGCTGATCGCCATGATCATCGGCATCGTCGCCAAACCGGGCACCATCAGCCCGCAGGTGATGGGCTGGATCACCCGGCTCGCCATGGCCGGCATCGTCATCAGCGCGGTGATGGCGTTCAACTAGAGCATTTCGCGATTGGACCGCACCCGAACTCTGGCCCTGGACGTACTCACCGGGTCATTCCCGCGAAAGCGGGAACCTCGGTTTTCTTGGCCGCGCCACCATCGCAAACGGAGATCCCCGCTTTCGCGGGGATGACACCGCGGGTAGGGAGTTCGATAGGCAGTTTGGCGGATGCAGGTTACCTCGGTGTGCGTTCTTGCGCCGCCGGGGTTCAGCCGCCATGTGTGGCCGGTTCAGCCAATGAGGACCACCGTGCCGCGCACTGTCAAGATCGACCTGTTTACCGATACTGTCTGCCCGTGGTGCCTCGTTGGCTCGGCACGGCTCGACCAGGCGATCGCCGCATTGCCGGATGACGTGGTGGTCGAGGTGGAGAACCATCCGTTCTATCTCGATCCCAACACGCCCGAGGAAGGCGTGGTGGTCGCCGACATGCTGCGCGAGAAGTATGGCCGTGACCCCAAGGAGATGTGGGCGCGCGTCGAGGGCGAGGCGAAGACGTCCGGGATCGACCTCGATCTCAGCCAGCAGCCGCGCTCGTTCCCGACCCGTAAGGGCCACACGCTGGTGCGCCTCGCCAAGGCCAAGGGCACCCAGCACGCGCTGGCCAATGCCATCGCCTGGGGCTACTTCATGGATCACCAGCTGATCAATGACGACGAAGTGCTGGCCGGCATCGCCGCGCAGCACGGCTTCACCCACGCCGAGGCGCTCGACGCGGTACGCGACCCGCGCGAGCTGGCGATTACCCACGAACTGGCGGTCGCCGCGGCGCAGCAGGGCATCCAGGGCGTGCCATTCTTCGTGTTCGACAACAAGTTCGCGGTTTCCGGCTGCCAGCCGGCCGAAGTGTTCGAGCGGGCCTTCGCGTTCGCGCTCGATCCCGAGAAGATGAAGGCCGCGCAGGGCTGACATCGCTCCGCCGCCATGGCATGCCCTTTCGGCAACGGAGGGCATGAGATGCAGCGGCTGGGACGGATCGCCATCGGGGCCGGCATCGTCGCGGTGCTGGCCTATGCCATGGTGCTGGGCGCCATGTATTTCTTCCAGCGCGACTTTCAATACGACCGCGGCGGGCGGCTGCTGGCGCTGAGCGAGACCAAGCTCACCGCGGCGGAGCTGGTGAGCATCCCGAGCGCCGACGGCTCGTTCCTCACCGGTTGGTACCAGCCGCCGGCTGCCGGCAAGCCGCTGATCGTCTATTTCCGCGGCAATGCCCAGAGCTTCTCACGTGAGCATGAGCGCTTCGCGGCCTTCGTCGCCGACGGCTATGGCTTTCTCGCCTTCGACTATCGCGGCTTTCCCGGCTCGCCCGGCGAGGTGAGCGAGGCGAACATCCTCGCTGACGGCCTGGCGGCCTATGACTGGGCGGCCGACAAAGGTTTTCCGATTGTCCTTTGGGGCCGTTCGCTCGGTTCGGGGCCCGCCACCTATGTGGCGAGCCTCCGGGAGGCCGATGCGCTGCTGCTGGAGACGCCGTTCGACTCGGCTGTCTCGGTGGCCGCCGACCGTTACTGGTTCCTGCCGGTCGGGCTGCTGATGGCCGACCAGTTCGCGGTGGACCAGTGGATCAAGGATGTGACCGAGCCGGTCTATGTGGCGCACGGCACGGCCGATCGCACCATTGGGGTCAGCCACGGGGAGCGGGTCTACGCGCTGGCGCCGAACCAGGATGAGCTCTGGATCGAACCCGGGGCAGGACATAGCGACATGTGGGCGCGAGGACTGTGGGAGCGGGCGAAGGGGTTTTTCGTTCGGGCTGAGGCTGGGGCGCGCTAGATGCGCGGCCCGCACCGGCCCAAAATGAAAACGCCGGCCCCAAGGGACCGGCGTTTCAATTTCAGCGCTGTGCGCCGGCTCAGTACAGGGTCAGACCCGCGAAGGCGACCGAGTAGTTGAGGCCGGTCTGGCCCTGGATCGACCACGGCTGCAGGGCGAAGCCCTTGCGCGAGCCGCCGATCAGCCAGTTGCCGCCGAGGCCGACGCCGAGCGTGGCTTCAGCCGAACCGCCGACATAGGTGCCGGCCAGCGAGCCCTTGCCGTACTTTGTATTGGAGGCCGAGAACACCAGCCAGACGATCTCGGTGCGGCCGGTGACGCCGATGTCGATGCCGAGCTTCTTGATGTTGCCCTGGTAGCGCTCGGTCTTGTAGCCGTCGCGCTTGAAGCGGCAGGTCATATCCTTGGACGAGCCGATGATGAAACCGATACCGGGATCGACGGTGCAGCTGAGTACGCCGACCTTTACCTGGGTGGCGGCCTGGGCGGCGCCGGCGGTCATGAGCATGACGGCAGCTGCAGCCGCGGCGATGAACTTCTTCATGTTGGAGTCCTCAATGTTTGACGCGTTTTATCAGAGCAGGATTGCGTTTCGTTGAAGCGCACTCCTGCTCCAAGTCCTAGTAGTCGCGAGATCTAACCGGAAAGGTCTGCAACCTTTCCTGATCTCGCTCTAGTTCGACCCAGAGTGGATCGGGAGTCTATCCGTTGCCGCCAACGGCACAAGGCCTCATCCGGTTGCGCACAACTGCACAAATATGAGCAAGTTCTGGCGGTACGTAACAAAAACGCCGCCCTTGTGAGGCGGCGTTCCTGAACCAAATCTGAACGCCTCTTACGGGCGTGCCGGACGCGCTGCCGCGGCAGGGGCGGGCAGGCCGCCTTCACGCTGGGCGCGCTTGCGAGCCAGCTTGCGGGCGCGGCGCACGGCCTCCGCCTTCTGGCGAGCCTTCTTCTCGGACGGCTTCTCGTAGTAGTTGCGAAGCTTCATCTCGCGGAAGACGCCTTCGCGCTGGAGCTTCTTCTTCAGTGCGCGCAGCGCCTGGTCAACATTGTTATCGCGAACAACTACTTGCAAGCGCAACCGCCCTTCGTAATCAGTCAGAACTGTTTGAGGTGAACGCCCCAAAGGAGCGCCGACCGGCTGAACCGGTCATTCGTGGGCGGCTATATAGGCCAATCGAAACGGCTTGTCCACACCGGCAAGCGTCCGAAATCGCTCATTTTGCGCGCTTTTTCAACGCAACCCGGTTGATGTGACCCATTTTCCGGCCGCGGCGCGACTCGGCTTTGCCATAGGCATGCGGCTGGATGTTGGGGCCAAGCCGTTCGGGAATCGCGGTGATTTCGTCGCCGATCAGGTTCTCCATCACCACGTCGGCCATGCGGCCCGGGTCGCCCAGCGGCCAGTTGACCACGGCGCGGATATGCTGCTCGAATTGGTCGGTGATGGCCACGGCCTCGGTCCAGTGCCCGGAATTGTGGACCCGCGGCGCGATCTCGTTGACGAGGAGCTTACCGCCCGGCAGCACGAAGAACTCGACCCCGAGCACGCCGACATAGTCGAGCGCGACGGCGATTTGTTGCGCGATCTCGACCGCCTTCTTCGCAGTCTTTGAACTGATGTCGGCGGGCACCGTGCTGGTCTTGAGGATATGGTCGCGATGGACATTTTCGGCGGGGTCGAACGCCGCGACTTCGCCGAGCGCGTTGCGCGCCACCACTACCGAGATTTCCTTTTCGAAGGCGATGAAGCCTTCCAGCACCAGCGGCCTGGGCGACAGCAACTCCCAGGCGAGGGCGGCGTCTTCCATATTGTGGACGATGCGCTGGCCCTTGCCGTCATAGCCGAGCCGGGTGGTCTTCAGCACCGCCGGGGTGCCGATCTCTTCGAGCTCGGCCTCGAGCCGGTCGAGGTCGGCGATCGCCGCGAACGGCGCCACCGGGATGCGGTTGATGGTGAGGAAGGCCTTCTCGGCCAGCCGGTCCTGCGACACGGCCAGCGCATTGGCGCCGGGGCGCAGCGGCTTCAGGTTGGCGAGGAAGGCGGCGGTCTTGGCCGGGACGTTCTCGAACTCGTAGGTGACCACGTCGACGCCGGCGGCGAACGCGGCGAGCGCAGCCTCGTCGTCATAGGCGGCGACGGTCTTCAGCGGCGTCACGTCGAAAGCCGGGCTTTCAGGATCCGGGCAGTAGATATGGGTCCTCATCCCCAGCCGGGCGGCGGCGAGCGCCAGCATGCGGCCGAGCTGGCCGCCGCCGAGGATACCGATGGTGCTGCCCTGCGGCAGCGGCGTGGCGTCAGACATCGTCGGATGGAAACTCGGGGATGGAGGCGGTCTGGTCGGCGCGGAAATCGTCGAGCGCCGAGGCGATTTCAGGATCAGAGAGCGCGAGGATAGCGGCGGCCAGCAGGGCGGCGTTGATGGCGCCGGCGCGGCCGATGGCGAGGGTCCCCACCGGAATGCCGGGCGGCATCTGGACGATGGAGAGCAGGCTATCCTCACCGCCGAGCGCCGCGGTCTGTGCCGGCACGCCCAGCACGGGCAGGGGGGTCAGCGCGGCCACCATGCCGGGCAGATGCGCGGCGCCGCCGGCAGAGGCGATGATCACCTGAAAGCCCTCGGCTTTGGCGCCCCTGGCGAATTCATACATCCGGTCGGGCGTGCGGTGCGCCGAGATGATGCGCGCTTCGTAGTCGATCTTCAGCGCGTCGAGGGTCTCGGCGGCATGGCGCAGGTTCGGCCAGTCGGACTGGCTGCCCATGATGATGGCGACGGGTGGCGAGGTCGGCACTTAGGTCCCCCGGAAGGCGCGGCTCATGCCTAGTTTGTCGCGCAGTCGAACCGCAAAAGTCTGCAACTTTTGCTGACTACGCTCGCGACGTTTGTCGCGCAGTCGAATCGCAAAAGTCTGCAACTTTTGCTGACTACGCTCGCGACGTTTGTCGCGCAGTCGAATCGCAAAAGTCTGCAACTTTTGCTGACTACGCTCCGTGGTTTTCACCCTTAGGGAAGAGCCCCGCCGAGCGCAAGCGGCTAGCCCTTGTCCTTTGTGGTCAGGCAGCGGTCGGCGGCCGGTCCAGGGCGCAGGCCAGCGCATCGAGCGCGCTGCGATCGGCCAGTTCGATCGAGCCCTCCGGCAGCCCGAGGATACGGTCGATGACGGTGCCCAGATATTCCATCTTGTCGAGCAGGCGCTGCGACAGCCGCTCGAAATGCAGCCGGTCGCGGGTCTGGTAGAGCTCGACGATCAACTCCCGGTTCGAGGTCATCAGGTGCATGATGGTCTCGGCGGCGCTTTCCGGATCCGGCGTATCGAAGGTCTGCTCGGCAACGCCTTCGACAATGATGCGCGTCAGGATCGGCCGCACCACTTCGGTGACAGCGCGCTGGGTGCGCTCGAACAGCTGCAGGTTCTCGGCCCGGAACATCGGTTCGAACGTGGCGCGCAGTTCCGCCGCGGTCTCGGTCTTATGGCGGCGCATGGTGCCGAGGAAACCGGCGAGCTTGGAGAACGCATCGAGCGTTGGGTCGGAGAGTTCGGCTTCGGTCAGCGCTGCGGTCTGGCGCGCATAGCGGCAGGCGAGGGCCTCGACCAGGTCCTCTTTCGATTCGAAGTGGTGGTAGAATGCCCCCTTCGAGACGCCGACGGCGGCGATGATCTGACTGACCGAGGTCGAGTCATAGCCATTGCCGGCGAACAATCGCTGCGCCGCATCAAGGATTTCGTCGCGCCGCGCCGGGGCGCTCTTCACAATTCGAGGAAACGGCATTCCGCCCTCCCAAGGACAGTCGCACGCGTCAATATCATGGACCGACCAGCGGTCGGTCAGCTGTGTAGCACGCCACGTGATGAATGTGGAGCGCGGCGCGCCGACGCAGGCAGGTCTTTGATGCGGCGCTCAGACGGGAAGCGGCTGCTTGGTTTCCGGAGGCGCCCTGCCGTCAGGCGATGATGTCGGGCAGCAGGATGTTCTCGAGCTGCACGATCCGATCCTTCAGGGTGAGCTTGCGCTTCTTCATGCGCTGAATCAGCATCTGGTCGGAGTAGCCGGACGATGAGAGGGTGTGAATGGCGGCGTCGAGGTCGGCATGTTCCTGGCGTTTTGCAGCCAGTTCCAGACCCAGCGCGGCTTCTTGTTCCTTGGTGAGCGGCAGCATCGCAGCGGTTGACGAGGTCCCTCAGCGAGGCGAAATGCCCGTGCGAAAAGGGTTAGCCGATCGGTCGGAGATTTGCACCTGATTTTGCACCAGCGGCGATGTGTTGCAGTCTTGCACATCGACAGCGCGTGAAATTTTTGTGACGATCACTGCGTCGAAAAGCTGGAGAGGAGTTGTCATGACGACTGAAGGCCACGTCGAATCGCTCGAGCGGCGTCACCGGGAATTGGACCGGAAGATCGAGGATGAAATGAGCCACCCCAGCCACGATGACTTGTACGTCGCGGCACTGAAGCGGAAGAAACTGGAGATCAAGGACGAGCTGACGCGAATGCTCAGCGAGGCCTGAGGAAACAAACAGAATCCCATGCAGTTGTGAGGGCCACGGCAAGCGCCGCGGCCTTTTTTCATGGGGGTCTGGAGCGCGGGGCCACCCCACCCAGCTGCGCTGCGCTACGCTGCCGCCGGTGGCTGTGGACCCCCACCCTTGATCCCTCCCCGCAAGGGGGAGGGAGACGACAGCCCCGATATCAGAGTGAGGGTCTCCCTCCCCCTTGCGGGGAGGGGACAGGGGTGGGGGTCCACAACCACCGGCGCTCCGGGGTGGACGCTCACCTGAAATCGTTGATCTCGAACCAGTAGCCGTTGGGGTCCTCTACGAACACAGCTCGCATGCCGTCGGGGCGGGTGTTCACCGCGCCGGGGTTGCCCTGCATGTCGGAGAACGGCGTGCCCAGCGCCCGCAGATGCTCGAGCACTGCCTCGAAATCCGGAGCGGAGAGCGCGAAGTGCGTGCGCTTTTCCACATGGGTGCGGCTGATGTCGCCCGCCTGGATATGGAAGCGCTGGCTGTTGCCGAACTCGAACCAGCGGATATGGGTGCCGCCCATCGGGTCGGGCACTTCGCGGATCTGCAGCACCTCGGTGAGGAATTTCGCCGTCTCGTCGAGGTCGCGAACCAGGAGCGCGATATGGTCGAGGCGATAGTCGATGCTCATGTTCTTGCTCTTGTTGCACCCTGGAGGTCAGGAAAAGCCCGTCTCGCGAAGGCGGGGATCACAGGCCCTTCCGATTCGAAAACGCGACCAAGTCAAAGACTGAGAGCATCTCACCGAAATGGTGGGATGCGTTAGGCAGCGGAGCTGGTGAAGAACACCCCGACGGCGCCATCATAGATCAGCTTCAGCGACAGCAGGAACACCAACCAATACGTAAGCTGGTAAAACCGCTTCACTGAAATGCGCCGCACCAGCCAGACGCCGATGATCACCCCGGCAATGGCGAGTGGGGCGAGTATCGCGGCCCGTTCCAGATTGGCGACGTTGAGCTGGCCGAGGAAGAAGTAGGGGACCAGCTTGGCGGTGTTGACGATGGCGAAGAAGAAGGCAGTGGTGCCTGAAAAGATCACCGGCGTCAGCTTCTGCGGCAGCACATAGATCTGGAAGGGCGGCCCACCGGTGTGGCTGATGAAGCTGGTGAAGCCGGCCGCGCCGCCCCAGAACATGCCCCAGGGTTTTGACGGCGGCAGCCCCTCGAGCTTCTTGCGCAGCGGCAGCAGCGCATCGAGGATGAACAGCAGCGTCAGGATACCGACGAACAGCAGCACCATGGCGTCGGAGACAAAGCTCCACAGCACCCAGCCGACAACGGTCCCCACGAAGGCGCCGGGCAGCATGATCTTGAGGATGCGCCAGTCGGCATCCTTGCGGTAGGTCCAGACGGCAATGGCGTCCATGACCAGCAGCAGGGGCAGCATCATCCCCGCGGCGTCGCGCGCCGGCATCACCAGGCTGAGGAGTGGCACCCCGACCAGCCCGAGACTCCCTACCAGCCCGGATTTGCTCAGGGCGACAATGAAGACCGCGAGGACTGCGACGGTCCAGAAATAGAGATCGGGCATGGGGAAAGGGGGCGACCGGTGGGAAGACAGACAGGCGCTACTCGGAGGCCCGCGGCGCCTTGTTGTCAATATCGCCTTCAGCAGAATGCCCCGGTTCCGGCTGTTGTTCTCGATCCGCCTTCATCACCGCATCGAGCATTTCGGTGGAGCGGCGGACAAAGCCGATATAGGCGGCCTGGTCGTGCCGCACGGCGTAGCTTTCGTGCAGCATGCGGGTGTCGTGCTGCTCGAACGCCTCGGCCACCCGGTGGGCCTCCGCCTTGTCGCGACCGAGCGCCAGCAGCGCGTCCTCGCCCAGCTTGATGGCGGCGCGGAAGGTCTCGCGCTCGATCACCTGTACGCCGAGCGCCATCAGGTCGTGGGCATGCGAGCGGTCGACGGCACGGGCGGCGACGATGACGTCGGGATAGTTGCGGCGGATCAGCTCGGCGATGCCGAGGATGCGCTCACCGCCGGCCACGGCGATGACGATCATCCTGGCCTTGTCGGCGCCTGCGGCGCGCAGAATCTCGAGGCGCCCGCCATCCCCATAGAACACCTTGACGCCGAAGCGCTTGACCAGCTCGATCTGCGCCGGATCGTCGTCGATCAGCGTCATCTCGAAGCCCTGGGCGCGCAGCAGCCGCGTGACGATCTGGCCGAAGCGGCCGTAGCCGAGGACGATCACCCGGTCATGCGGGTTGGGCACGTCGGGACCGGGCGGCAGCTCGGTTTCGTCGCTGCCATTGCGGTTGAGACGCGGCGCCCACAGCCGGTCGTAGAGGAAGATCAGGAACGGCGTCGTCGCCATCGAGAGCGCCACCACCACGGTCAGGAGTTCGACCTCCGGACCCGAGAGGTTCCCGGCGGTACGGGCGAACTGCAGGATGACGAAGGCGAACTCGCCGGCCTGGCTGAGCAGCACCGCGAGCAACAGCCGCTCGGCGACGTGCATCTTGAAGAAGGTGGCGAGGACGAACAGCACCAGCATCTTGAGGCTGATCAGCGCCACCACCAGTGCCAGCACCAGCAGCGGGTTCTCGATCACGACGCTGAAGGCGATCGACATGCCCACGGTGATGAAGAACAGCCCGAGCAGCAGGCCCTTGAACGGCTGCAGGTTGCTCTCGAGCTCGTGCCGGTACTCGCTGTCGGCCAAGAGCACGCCGCCGAAGAACGCGCCCAGCGCCGGCGACAGCCCGAAGCTTTCGGTGACCAGCGCGGCGCCGATCACCAGCGCCAGCGCGAAGGCGGTAAACGCCTCGGGCACGCGGGTGCGCGCCAGCCAGCTCATCAGCGGCCGGATGACGAAGCGCGAGCCGAGCAGCGCCGCGGCAAAGGCGCCGACCACCACCAGGGCGATCCACCAGTCGATCGGGTTGTCGACTGCTTCGATCACATTCTCGCCGATCGCCTCGATGGGCGAGCCGCCCATGGCGGTGAGCAGCGGGATGATGGCGAGGATGGGGATTACCGCCACGTCCTGCACCAGGAGGATCGCCAGCGAGGCGCGGCCGGTGTCGGTCTTGGTGATGTTGCGCTGGTCGACCGACTGCATGGCGATGGCGGTGGAACTCATCGCCAGCGCCAGGCCCACCACCACGGCATCGGCCCAGACGAAGCCGATCAGCCGGGCCAGGATCGCGACGACGACGGTGGTCGCCGCCATCTGGGTCAGGCCGAGGCCGAACACCTTGTTGCGCATGCGCCAGAGTTCGCTGCCATCGACCTCGAGGCCGATCAGGAACAGCATCATGACGATGCCGAATTCGGCAATCTGGTGAATGAGGTCGGTGTCGGAGACCAGCGCCAGCCCATAGGGGCCGATCAGCACACCGGCGGCGAGGTAGCCGAGGATGGTGCCGAGCCCGGCCCACTTGAACAGCGGGACGAGCAATACCGTTGCGGCAAGGAGAACGAAAATCGCGAGCAGCAGGTTTATTTCCATCTCTGCTGCCCGCGCCTTAGCTCTTACTCTTCGGAATCGCCCTTCAGCGACTTCAGCTTGGCGAACACCGAGTCGGCGTCCAGCTCTTCCTCGCGCTCGGGGCGGCGTTCGGTATGCTCGTCGTCCTCGGCATGGTCCATGCCGGCACGGCCATGGGCGCCAGCCAGCGCTTCCTCTGCGGTCAGCAGCATGGTGCCCTGTTCGGCGATATCGCCCGGGGCAGCGCCCTTCGAGGCACGGCTCACTTCCAGATCGAGGTCGATCTGGCTGGCAAGACCGAGCGTCACCGGGTCCATCGGGGTGATGTTGGCATTGTTCCAGTGGGTGCCCTCACGCACCGCGTCGATGGTCGACTTGGTGGTGCCGACGAGGCGCATGATCTGCGCGTCCTTCATCTCGGGGTGGTTGCGCAGCAGCCACTTGATGGCGTTCGGGCGCTCGTTGCGGCGCGAGATCGGCGTGTAGCGCGGACCTTTGCGCTTGGGCGCGGCGACGCGGACCTTGGGGTCCGAGATCTTCATGCGGTAGCTCGGGTCGGCCTCGGCCTTCTCGATCTCCTCGCGGGTCAACTGGCCGTTCTGCAACGGGTTGACGCCCATGATGCCGCTGGCCACGTCGCCGTCGGCGACGCCCTGCACTTCAAGCGGGTGCAACCCGCAAAAGGCGGCGATCTGCTCGAACGAGAGCGCGGTGTTGTCGACCAGCCAGACGGCGGTTGCCTTGGGCATCAGTAGGGGCGTGGCCATGATAAATCTCTCCTTGAGGCGCGGCCGGGTTCTTCCGGTCCGCCCCGCCTCGTGGTTCATCCTGAGGGGGAATAATGCGCCTATATACCCGCGGGTTCAGGCCGATTCAATCGGATTGTCGCTATCATCAGCAGTCTCGCCCCATGGCGTGACGAGGATCAGCTTGCCGTAATTGCCGGGTTGCTCCAGTTCGACATGACCACGCGCAGCCTCGGCGAGCGGCACAGCCCGGATCCGCGGGCGGACCATGCGGCCATCGGCCAGCGCCGGCCAGGCCGATTTTGCGAGGCTCCGGGCGATCGCCGCCTTCACCTCGCGGCTCTGTGGTCTCAGGGTCGAGCCCGAGAGCGTCAGCTGCTTCATCAGGATCAGGCTGGCATTGATCTCGGATTTCGGACCGGCCAGCGTCGAGACGATGACGATATGGCCGAAGCGGGCCGCGGCGCGGATGTTCTTTTCCAGCGCATCGCCGCCGACGATATCGACGATGCGGTCGGCGCCTTTGCCGCCGGTGATCGACAGCGTCCGGGCGACGAAATCCTCGTTCGAGCGGTCGATGGTCTCGATGGCGCCGAGCGCGCGGGCATAGGCCGCCTTCTCAGGGTCCGAAACGATGGCGATCGGGTGGGCGCCGTGCAGCCGGGCGATCTGGATGGCGGCCCCACCAATACCACCGGCGGCGCCGTGGATCAGCACCTGCATGCCGGCGGTGACACCTGCCCGCATCACCAGCGTCTGCTCGATGGTGAAGAAGGTCTCGGGCAGGGCGGCGCCAGCGAGCATCGACCAGCCGGTGGGAACCGGCAGCACCTGCCCGGATGGGACCGCGACATATTCGGCATAGCCGCCGCCATGGGTCAGCGCCACCACCTGGTCGCCGAGCGACCAGCCGCGCACGCCCCGGCCGATGGCCGCGATCTCACCGCCGACTTCGAGGCCGGGCAGGGGTGAGGCATCGGGCGGTGGGTTGTAGGTGCCGCGGCGCTGGCCGAGATCGGGCGCATTGAGACCAGCGGCCGCAACACGGATTAGCACTTCGCCGGGGCCCGGTTGCGGCACCGGCAAGCGCACCGGCTGCAGTACCTCGGGGCCACCGAACTGGGTGATGGAGATCGCGGTCATTTCGGCGGGGATCGGCATGAGCATAGCTAGGACCATGCGGCGCACGCTGGCAATCGGCTAATCGTCCGGGGGACGTCAGAGGCGACACCCTGGGGACGTCGAGTTGACGCCCTGGGGGAGTCAGGGTTGCACGCTCCGGCAGGAGGGCTAAAATTCGGAAAACCCAAGCCGGGAGAAGATCATGTTCGACGACGACGCAGTCAAAAAACCGAGGGGACACGAGGTCGGCATGCTGATCGACACGATGTCGGTCGAGGAGCTCGAGGAGCGGATCGGTCTGTTGAAGGCCGAGATCGCTCGCCTGGAGCAGGCGATCGCGGCGCGCAACAAGACCCGCTCAGAGGCGGAATCGCTGTTCAAACTGTGAGGCGCCGCCGGGCACCGCGCTGGTGACGGAATGGCAAGGTTAAGAAAGCGAGTCTCGTTAACCTCAAATTAACACATCGCCGTTAACTTAAATCCTATCCAGTTCTCTGGATTTTGCAGAGTGGTTTCTCCCTCTGTTTGACGCCTCCCTGTTAACTTTCGAGAGCCGTTTCGACGGCTCTTTTCTTTTGTCCGGTTCCCATTGGCGCGTTAAGCCAACGGCAAGGGAGGCGGGCGCACAACGGGGTATCCGGCAGCAGGGGCCGGTCGCAATTTTCCGTTACCCGGGCAGCAACGCGTGGACGACAGCAGGCAGAAGCAGAAGCCGGTGGCCATCGGGCCGCGCATCGTCGCGTCGGGTGGGTTCGACATGCTCTATCGCGAGGGCATGGTGCTGATCGAGGAGGTCGCCTCTTATCTCGATGGCGATGGCCGCGCCGAGAGCCGCGGCCTGCCGCGCGAAGCCTCGTTCCTCTACGCTTCCGAGAGCATGCGCCTTACCACCAGGCTGATGCAGCTCGCCTCATGGCTGCTGCTGCAGCGCGCCGTGAACGAAGGCGAACTCACCGCCGAGAACGCCCGCACCGAAAAGGAGAAGGTCCGCTTCTCCGCCACCCCGAGCGATCGCGGCGGCCCGGGCTATGGCGAGCTGCCGCAGCGGCTCCTGGAGTTCATCGCCAAGGGCGACCGGCTGTTCGACCGGGTGCAGCAGTTCGACAAGCTCGAGCGCGGCGGCGTGCCGGAATATGCCCCGAGCGCCGAAGGCGGCATTGCCGACCAGCTGGCGCGTCTCAAGGCAGCGTTTGGCCGCTTGAAGGAATAGGGCGCCAGCCCTTACCATCGGTCGATCTGACCGAGGTGGGATAATGACCGAGACATTGACGGGTGGGTGCCTCTGCGGCGCCGTTCGTTACACCTACCAGGGTGAGGTCGGCGCCGCTGGCTATTGCCACTGCGAGGATTGCCGCCGGGTCTCGGGCAGTGCCTTCGGCGTCAGCGTGCGGGTCGCTGCCGCTGGCTTCAGCGTCAGCAAGGGGATGCCCAGGAGCTTCGTCAAACAGGGTGACAGCGGCCGGCCGGTGGCGCGCTGCTTCTGCGGCGATTGCGGCTCGCCGCTCTACACTTTGCCGCCGCTCCACCCTGAGGTGGTGTTCATCAAGGCCGGCAGCCTCGATGATCCCAGCGTCGTCAAACCCAACCGCCAGGCCTGGACGCGCTCACGCGTCGATTGGGCTGAGATCGATCCGTCGATCACGGCGTATGAGACGAACCGGGTTTGAGCATAGTCGTGGCCCGCACGCTGGCGGATGCTGAAGCGTCCCTATCCGGTTCCGCTTCCCGGTACACCGCTAGCGCAGTCGGCGTGCCCTCCCCCGCAAGCGGGAGAGGGATCCCGACTGCACTGTCCAGGCAGCCTTCAAACAAAAGCCCGGCGCAATGGCCGGGCTTTTGTAGTCGTCGGTGCCGTCAGGCTTAGAAGCCGAGGCCCTTGAACTTGTCCTTGAAGCGGGTGACGCGGCCACCGCGGTCCATCAGGTTGCCCTGCACGCCAGTCCAGGCCGGGTGCGTGGTCGGGTCGATGTCGAGCTGCAGCGTGTCGCCTTCCTTGCCGTAGGTCGAACGGGTCTGGTAGGTCGTGCCGTTGGTCATCGCCACGGTGATCATGTGGTAGTCGGGATGGATGTCGTTCTTCATGGCGCTGCCTCAAATCAAACGGGCGCCACGGCGCCCGGACGAAACGATTAATACGGATTGGCCGGGTTCATAGAGAAAATCCCGCACTAGCGCAAGGGGAAGCCGCGTGTTGTCGCGGGGCTGGCAATTCGGTTGCGGCGCGAGCGCTGCCTGCCTATATCGAGGGCACTTTGAAAAGCACCACGCGCAGCACCACCGGAGCGGCCCCGACCGGCAGGCTCGGCAGCAAGGGCGAGGCCCTGAAGACCGGCCAGCGGGACATCAAGCCGATCCGCCGGCTGATGCCGTTCGTGCTGCGCTATCCGTGGCGCCTGACCTTCACCATCGGTTTCCTGCTGGTCTCGACCCTGTCGTCGCTGGTGATCCCGGCGCTGGCCGGCAAGATCATCGACAAGGGCTTCGTCGAGCAGAACCTGTCGATGGTCGGCCAGTATGGCATGATCGCCATCGGCGTGGCGCTGGTGATGGCGCTGGCAAGCGCCGGGCGCTTCTACTTCATTTCGGTGCTCGGCGAGCGCGTGCTCACGGACCTGCGCCGCAAGGTGTTCGATCACCTGTTGACCCTCGATTCGGCGTTCTTCGACCTGCACCGGGTGGGCGAGCTCACCTCGCGGCTCAACGGCGACGTGGCGACGATCCGCGGCGCCATCGGCACCAGCCTTTCGATCATGCTGCGCGGCGCGGTGACGCTGATCGGCGCGGTGACGCTGATGTTCCTCACCAGCCCTTACCTGGCGCTCACCATCGTCATCGTCGGGCCGGCGATCCTGATCCCGGTGATGCTGTATGCCCGGCGGTTGCGGCGGATGTCGCGCCGCACCCAGGATGCGCTGGCCGACATGTCGGCGATGGCGACCGAGGCGCTGGGCGCCAGCAAGACCATCAAGAGCTTTGTGCAGGAGCCCGAGCAGTCGCGGCTCTACGGCTCGCGCGCCGAGGAATCGTTCGAGGCGGAAGTCAGCCGCGTGGGGGCGCGCGCCGCGCTGCTCGGCGGGCTGCTGTTCCTTTCCACTTCGGCGCTGGTGGTATTGGTCTGGTGGGGCGCCAACGCGGTGTTCACCGGCGTCGTCACTGTCGGCGAGCTGGCCCAGTTCATGATCTACGCGCTGATGGCCAGCAATGCGCTGACCAACCTCTCCGAGATCATGGGCCTGTTGCACACGGTTTCGGGCGCCACCGAACGGCTGGTCGAGATCCTCGACACCGAGCCGGCAATCAAGCCGCCGGCAAACCCGCAGGCCCTGCCGGTGCCGCCGCTGGGCACTGTCGCTTTCGACGATGTCGACTTCGCCTACGAGACCCGCGACAGCGAAGCGGTGATCTCCGGCATGAGCTTTGCGATCGCGCATGGCGAGACGGTGGCGCTGGTCGGCGCCTCGGGGGCCGGCAAGTCGACGCTGTTCGCACTGGTGCAGCGCTTCTACGATGTCACCGCCGGGCGTATCCTGGTTGACGGCATCGATGTGCGTGACGTCGAACCCGAGCAGCTCCGCCGCCGCTTTGCCTATGTCGAGCAGGAGCCGACGATCTTTGCCGGCACCATCGCCGACAATATCCGCTTCGGCCGGCCGGAAGCGACGTTCGCCGAGATCGAGGCGGCCGCCAAGGCGGCACTGGTGCACGACTATGTCGCCGAGCTCAGCAATGGCTACGATTCGATCGTGGGTGAGCGCGGGGTGATGCTGTCGGGCGGCCAGAAGCAGCGGCTGGCGATCGCGCGGGCCTTGCTCAAGGACGCGCCGATCCTGTTGCTGGACGAGGCGACGTCAGCGCTCGATGCCGAGAGCGAGCGGCTGGTGCAGCTGGCGCTGGAGCGTCTGATGACTGGCCGCACGACGCTGGTGATCGCCCACCGCCTCGCCACCATCCGCGACGCCGACCGCATCCTGGTGCTGGAAAAGGGCCGCCTGATCGATCAGGGCACGCACGACCAGCTGGTGCGCAAGGGCGGCAAGTACGCCGAACTGGCCAAGCTGCAGTTCCGCGCCGAGCTGCAGCGCGAAGTGGCGGAATAACCAGATTTGGTGGGCAGGGGGAGAATTTGCACTCCCACAGCTCAAGCGGGGCGTTTACAGCGCCTTGGGCTCACTCATGCCCAGCCTGCCCTTGGTATATCGATAGGCAGGCATGGGGGGAGTCCCTGTTGCGCAACGCTTCGGACCTCGCCCAAAGCTAAGGCGGCGCTTATGCTCGAAGCGGCCGGTGCTGTCAATCGACGCTATTCGGTGAGCTTGAACGCGAAGTGGCCGAGTCGTCAGCCGCTTTGGCGCGGCAGCGTGTTGCGATTGGCGGCGCGCAGCTGGCCGGGCGCGATGTTGCGCACACGCTTGAAGGCCTTGGCGAAGGCGAACTCATTCTCATAGCCCACGCGCGGCGCCACGGCGGCGATACGGTGTCCCTGCTCGAGCAGGCCCGCCGCGACCGTCATCCGCCAGCGCGTGACATAGCTGAGCGGCGCTTCGCCAACCGCCTCGGCAAAGCGCCGGGCGAACACGGCGCGTGACAGCTTTGCCCTCGTGGCCAGCGTGGCGACGGTCCAGGGGTGCGCCGGATCATCGTGGATGGCGCGCAATGCCGGCGCGACCTGCGGATTCTGCAGCGCACCGAACCAGGTGGACGACTGCGAGCGGCGCTGCTCTTCGAGCCAGGTGCGAAGCGTATAGACGAAGATCAGGTCGACCAGCCGGTCGACGACCATCGCCGTACCCGAACCCCGGCTTTCCGCTTCAGCGGCGAGGAGCGAAATGGCGGCCTCAAGACCGGTCCCGTGGGTCTGCTTGCCGGTGAGGTGGACGAGGCTGGGCAGGCCGCGCAGCAGGGGATTGGTCCCTGCAGCGGAGAAGGAATAGGAGCCGCAGAGCAGCACGGTGGTTTCGCCGTCAGTGCCATCAGGGAATTCGATCGCCTCGCCTGGAGCGAGACCGGCGAGGAGGCTCTCGAACTCGACGGCAGGCGTCTGTGGTGTATCACCCAGCGTGTGGCCGGAGCCGTGCGGGAACAGCACGATGTCGCCGGGGCCCAAGGCGACCGGGGTGTCACTGCCATCGACGCGGGCCCAGCAATGGCCGCGGACCACCACATGGAAACCGGCCCGGTGGCTGGTTTGTCCGGCATGCAGGGCCCACGGCGCGCGCAACTCGTTGCGTGAGGAGAGGACGCTGCCCAACTGCACCGCATCCAGCACCTCGCTCAGCACATCGGCACGGGAATCGAGACGTTCGAACATGATATCGAGTGTTTCACCCATCGAAGAGATCGGCCGTGAGCCGTATGTCATGGCGCAGTCAAGGTCAAGGAAAGCTGCAAATGACACGCTCTGTTCTGGTTCTCGGTGCCACCGGCAAATCCGGTCGCCGTCTCGTCCCGTTGCTGAGGGAGCGGGAGGTAAAGGTTCGGGCTGCGAGCCGCCGCGGTATGGCCGGTACGGCCTATTTCGATTGGGACAAGCCTCAGACCTATGAGGCAGCCCTGGCCGGCATCGACGCCGTCTATCTGACGCCGCCGGAGCTTGTGGTGGACCCGACGGGGCACACCGGGCCGTTTCTCGCCGCTGCCGTTCGGGCGGGCGTCGGGCGGATCGTCGCCGTGACGTCGATGGGGGTGGCGTTTCCCAACGAAGGACCGGGAACGGGACGCTATGAGCTCGAACAGCAAGTCATAGCTTCTGGCCTCGAATGGACCATCCTCAGGCCATCGGGCTTCAACCAGAATTTCTCCGAGGATTTCTTTCTTCCCGGCATCCTCGGGGCTGACATGATCGCGACCGCCACCGGCGACGGCGCCGTCGGGTTCGTCGATGCTGAGGATATCGCCGCAGTGGCGGCACCCGCGCTGCTCGACGAGGGGCACGGCGGCAAGATCTATGATGTGACGGGGCCCGAGGCGATGAGTTTTGCCGATGCGGCCGCGATCATTGGGCAGGCCGCCGGACGGGACATCGCGCACCGGAAGATCACCGGTGAAGAGTTCACGCACATCCTGGTAGGGGCGGGGTTGGCGCCGGACTACGCGGCGATCGTCGTCGGCAACCAGTTGGCGATCCGAGACGGATTGGGCTCGGCGATCAGCGATACGGTCCCGCGCCTTACCGGTCGGCCGGCGCGGACATTTGCCGACTATGCTGCGAAAGCGGCGCCGAGCTGGGCGCGGCCTATTCGGTTAGCTTGAACTCGATGCGGCGGTTGCGGCGGTAGGCTTCGTCGCTGTCGCCGGGATCGATGGGCGAGAACTCGCCGAAGCCGGCGGGGACCAGCCGATTGGCCGGGACGCCCTGGGTGATCAGGTACTTCGCCACTGAAATGGCGCGGGCTGCCGAGAGCTCCCAGTTCGAGGGGAATTCGGGCGTGTTGATCGGCCGCTTGTCGGTGTGCCCGTCGATACGCAGCACCCAGTTCACGTCGGCTGGGATCTGCGTCTGCAGCTCCTTGATGGCAGCGCCGAGCTTGGCCAGTTCGGTCTGGCCTTCGGGCGAGATGGCCGCCTCGCCGGCATCGAACAGCACCTCGGACTGGAACACGAAGCGGTCGCCCACCACGCGTACATCGGCCCGGCCTTCCAGCACCTGACGCAGCTTGCCGAAGAAATCCGAGCGGTAACGGCTCAGATCCTGCACGCGCTGCGCCAGCGCCAGGTTGAGCCGGCGGCCGAGATCGGCGATCTGCGTACGGTTCTCGGTGTCGGTGGCCTCGGAGGCCTGCAGCGCCTGTTCCAGTGCGGCGAGCTGGGTGCGGAGCGCCGCGAGCTGCTGGTTGAGCAGCGCCACCTGCGCCGCCGCCTCGCGTGACAGGTCCTGCTGGGCGGTGAGATCGGACTCGAGCTGGGCGATGGTAGCGTCCTTGCCGTCGCCGCCGGCGCCGAGGCCGGCCAGTTGCGCCGCCATCTGGTCACGCTCGGTGGTGGCCGAGGTCAGTGTCGCCGAGAGCGTGGCGATGGTCGATTCCAGGTCGCTCGAGTTCACCTTCTCGAGCTGCAGCAATTCGGTCAGTTCGGCGATCTGGGCGTTGAGCCGGCTCATCGCCGTGTCCTTGCCGCTGATCTCCTGGCCGAGGAAGAACTGGCTCAGCATGAACAGCGAGAGCAGGAAAATGATGACGAGCAATAGGCTCGACAGGGCGTCGACGAAGCCCGGCCAGTAATTGGTGACCTGTGAGCGGCGAGAGCGGGTGGAACTCGCCATCAGTTCGGCCGCCGGTCGGATTCACCCTCGCGCAGCATAGCTTCCATCAGTTCGCGGAGCTTCTTGTTGGTCTCGCCCTGCTGGATGATATGGCCGCGCAGGTCTTCCTGTTCGGCCTTGATGTGCTTGACCAGCCCATCGATGCCGCGGGCCAGCTCGGCCATGGCGCGGATGGCATTCTGCGACGAGCCGGAGTTCTGCAGGGTCGAGCCGAACTGCGCCAGCATCGCCGACATTTCATCGCCGGAGACGCCGAGGCCGGTGGCCTGCATCTGGGTGACGGGGTGGTCGAGCTCGGTCATCGAGGTCATCCAGTCCTCGAGGTCGGTGTAGAAGGCGTTCTGCGCCTGGCTCGCCTGCAGGTCCAGGAAGCCGAGGATCAGCGAGCCGGAAAGGCCGAGCAGCGAGGCGGAGAAAGCGGTGCCCATGCCGCCGAGCGGGGCGGCGAGGCCTTCCTTGAGGTTCGAGAACAGCGTCGCGGTATCGCCGGCCGTGGCGTCGAGCGCCTGGATGGTCGAGGCGACGTGGGTGACGGTCTCGAGCAGGCCGTAAAAGGTGCCGAGCAGGCCGAGAAAAACCAGGAGGCCGGTCAGGTAGCGCGAGGTGTCCTTGGCTTCATCGAGGCGATTGCCGACGGAATCAAGGATCGAGCGCATCGAGGAGGGAGTGATCACCGCCTCGCCAAGCCGATCGCGCAACAGGTTTGCCACCGGAGCCAGCAAGCGCGGCTGCACCGCCGGCATGCGGCCTTCCTGCAGCGCGTTGACCCAGTTGATTTCGGGGAACAGCCGGATCACCTGGCGGAAACTCAGGATGATACCGATGAAAAGCGTCAGCAGAATCAGCGAGTTGATGAAGGGGTTGGCCCAGAAGAAGATCAGCAGCTGGTTGGCGAGGATGGCGGCGACCAGCGCCACCAGCACCAGGAAGATGACGATCTTGACCAGATAGACCGCGGGGCTCGCCAGGCGATACGGGTCGTAAGTTTGCGACATGTCGCGGCCCCATGCTCATGAAATCGGCCTGACAATAGTGCGCTTCGGCGAATCCGCGCAACGGTCGGCAACCCGCCATGCGGGTTAACCCCATGAAATCCCGACAATGCGACTGGAGGGTGACGGGGCTGCGGCCCCGCCGTGGCTCAGTTGACGGCCTTGACGATCTTCAGCAGCTGGCTCTGGATCGTCTCGTTGCCGGCGATGACCTGGCCGTTCCAGACAGAGCCGGTGGTGCCGGCGTAATCCGTCATGGTGCCGCCGGCTTCGCGCAGCATCAGCAAGCCTGGCGCCACGTCCCAGGGGGCGAGGCCGGCTTCCCAGTAGCCGTCGAAGCGGCCGGCAGCGAGCCAGGCCAGATCGGTCGAGGCCGAGCCGGTGCGGCGGATGCCGGAGACGGCGGGCACGACGTGCGCCAGTTGCTTCAGCTGCAGCAGGTCGAGGGCGCGGCCGCGCGAGTTGATGCCGGTGACGACGACGGCGTCGGCCAGGTGCTTGCGGTTGGCGACGCGCAGGCGCTTGCGATCATTCAGCCAGGCACCGCCGCCCTTTTCGGCGGTGAACAGCTCTTCCATCGCCGGGTTGTAGATCACCGAAGCGACGATCTCGTTGTTGCGCTCGAGCGCGATGGCGCAGGCGAACATCGGAATACCGTGGAGGAAATTGGTGGTGCCGTCCAGCGGGTCGACGATCCAGCGGTGCTGGCCGTCGCTGCCCTTCACCTCGGTGCCTTCCTCGCCGAGGAAGGAGTAGGTCGGGCGGGCCTTCTGCAACTCGTTGAAGACGATCTCTTCGGCGCGTTTGTCGGCGTTGGAGACGAAATCGGCCGGGCCCTTTACGGAGACCTGCAGGTTCTCGACCTCACCGAAATCCTTGGCGAGCGAGCGGCCGGCTTTGGTAGCGGCCTGGACCATAACGTTGAGAAGCGCCGAGCGCATGGGGGAAACTCCGCGCGAGAAACTGGAAACGTGGGAAGGGCCGCTATGTGCCCGAGAACGCCGTTCAGTTCAAGGGCGTCTCGGTCGGCGCAGGCGTCGGGGTGGTGTTCGCCGCGACCTTGGTCGGTGGCAGCGACGGCCAGAAGCGGGCGCGTTCCTCGGCGCGGGTTAGCTGGTCGGGCTTGATCGTGGCCAGCAGCTTGTCGAGTTGCGGGTCTTTCAGCCCCTGTCGCCGCGCCAGCGCGCGGTACATGGCAGCGTCCTCGAGATTGGCAGTCACGCCTTCGCCGGCAGCCAGCAGCTTGGCATAGCGGTTCTGCGCCACCGGGTTGCCGCCATCGGCGGCGCGCGCATACCAGCTGGCGGCTGTCGCACGATCCGCCGGTACGCCTTTGCCGAGATAGAGAATGGTGGCGTACTCAACCTGCGCCGCGGCCAGCCCGTCCTCGGCGGCAAGCCGGAACTGCTCGGCGGCGGCCTTGGCGTCGGGGGCGATGCCAGCGCCTTCCGCCAGCATGCCGGCATAGTCGTAGCGGGCTTCGGTAATGCCGGAATTGGCGGCTTCGCCGATCAGCTCGGCGGCCTTGGTGAGGCTGGGCTCGGCATAGACGCCTTCGACATGCAGCAGCCCCAGATTGTACTTGGCCGGCATATTGCCCGCGTCGGCCGCGGTCTTGAACAGTTCGGCGGCCCGTTTGCGATCCTTCGCGACGCCGCTGCCCTGCTGGTACAGCATGCCGAGCTCGAAGGTGGCGAGCGCATCGCCATGCGCGCTGGCCATGCCGTACCAACTGGCAGCGGCGGCGAAATCCTCGGGTACGCCTAGGCCCTTGGCATAGATTTCGGCAATCAGCGTCTGCGCGTGCGCGTCGCCCTTTTCGGCACGCGGCAGCGCCAGGTCGAGCGCGGTGAGGAAGTAGCCGCGCTGGTAGGCGCCATAGGCCGGGTCGACCCGCTCGCCGAAGATGGAATCGCTGATGGTCAGGGCGTCGGGAGCCGGCTGGTTCAGGAACTCCTCGGGCACCGGCCCGATCGGCAGGTCTTCCATGCCCAGATTGTCGGGGAACTGCATGTCCTTGGGACGCAGGTCCTCGAAATCGGTGCGGCCGGCCTGCGCCAGCGCCGGCAGCGCCAGGCCGGCAAGCAGCAGCGCATAGCCCAGGCGGCGCATCATTTTGCCGGCTCCGACACCGTCAGCGGCAGGCCGATGAACTCGCAATCGCCGGCATCGTAGTTGGCGGGGCCGGCTTCAGGGTCTGACAGCACGCTGGGGATCTCCATGGTCTCAGCCCACCACTGCGCCATTTCGCGCTCCGCGGCGGATATGGAACCGGAAAGCGGCCCAAATAGGATGTAGTCGACCCCCGCCTCGCCTTTCAGCATGGCGTCGTCGCGCGAGTGGATGTCGCCGGCCCCGACGATCAGTTTCGGCTTCAGCGCCGCAATCGCTTCCCGCACCGCCTCGATGCCACCGGGGACGTGGAGGCCGTCAGCGCCGAGCAGGCGCACCAGTCCGGGTTCGCCCTCGACCAGCACCGCGGCGCCCCTGGCCTGCGCCAGCGGCACGATGCGCTTGGCGAGATCCTTGTAGGCGTTCTCAGCCAGGTTGCCGCGCGGCAGCAGCAGGGCGGCGACATCGTCGCGCTCCAGCGTGGCGGTCAGCGCCGCAACGAGCTGGTCGGATGGAGTATCGGTGGGTGCGATAAGGAAGATTTCGGCTGACATGGCGGTGTTATAGCGGCCCCATCGCCGATGTGGAGCCGGATTCTGGCCGCAACTGGGCAAGGGTTACCGAGCCGAAAAGAAAGCGGGGTTCGCAGCGCCAGGTTCGCTGCAAAAGAAAGGGGCGCCAAGGCGCCCCGGTCCCCGCAAAAGAAAGGGGCGCGTAGAACGCGCCCCAGTCGTCGGGAAGTTCGTTCTGGAGGTCGAGGCATTCACCGTTCCACGGCGAATGCTCGGGGGTCAGGCCGCGAGATCGAGTTCGGGCTTGTACTGGCCGAGCGCCGCCAGGGCGTTCATTTTGGCGCGGTGGGTGAAGGCCTGCTGCGCCGCTTTGACGTTCTGGTCTTCGCCGTTCCAGGTCACCAGCGCCGACGTCTGCAGCGCCCGGCCGTAGGAGAAGGTAAGAGCCCAGGGCAGGCCGCCAAGCTGGTTCATCGCCGACAGGTGCGCCGTCGCCTCTTCATCGGACTGGCCGCCCGAGAGGAAGGCGATACCCGGCACGGCGGCGGGGACGAAGCGGCGGAGCGTTTCGACGGTGCGCTGCGCCACTTCCTCAGTGCTGACACGGTCGCGCGAGCGGAGGCCGGGGGTCACCATGTTGGGCTTGAGCAGCATGCCCGAGAGGTCGACGCCGGCGAGCCGCAGTTCCTTGAATACCGCCTCGAGCGTCTCGCCGGTGACATCCTCGCAGCGCTGGACCGAGTGATCGCCCGGATCGCCATCGGCCAGAACTTCGGGCTCGACCACCGGCACGATGCCGGCTTCCTGGCAATACATGGCGTAGCGGGCCAGCGCGTGGGCGTTGGCGCGGATGCCGTTGCGCGAGGGGGCGTAGGAGGTGATGGCGATGACGCCGCGCCACTTGGCGAAGCCGGCGCCGAGCTTGGCGTAATGGGCGAGCCGCTGGCGCAGCCCATCGAGCCCCTCGGTGATCTTTTCGTCCTTGCTGCCAGGCATCGGCAGCGCGCCGCGGTCGACCTTGATGCCGGGGATCACGTCGGTGGCGGCGAACAGGTCGCGGAAGGGCGTGCCGTCCTTGGCCTTCTGCTCCAGCGTCTCCTCGGTGAGGATGACGCCCGAGATGTAATGGGTCATCGCGTCGGTGGAGCGGAACAGCATCTCGCGATAGTCGCGGCGAGTTTCCAGCGTCACCGGCAGGCCGATCAGCGCAAAGCGCTTGGCGATGGTGCCTTCGGATTCATCAGCGGCAAGGATGCCCTTGCCGCTGGCGACGAGCTTTTTGGCGATTGCATTGAGCGAGGCCATGGGCGGGAGGGTCTCCGTTTGTGCAATGGAGGCACAATGCCAGACCCGCCCGCGCAGTTCGATTGGACGTTCAGGTATTAGACGTTCGTCATCAGACGAAAGAGGGGATCAGCGCTTCAGCGCCTCGACGCCGGGCAGGGGCTTGCCTTCCATCCATTCGAGGAAGGCGCCGCCGGCGGTGGAGACATAGGTGAACTGGTCCTTCACCCCGGCATGGGCGAGGGCGGAGACGGTGTCGCCGCCGCCGGCCACCGAAACCACCTTGCCGGCCTTGGTGCGGGCCGCAACATATTGCGCGATCTCGACCGTGCCGTGGTCGAAGGGCTGCAGCTCGAAGGCGCCGAGCGGGCCGTTCCAGACGATGGTCTTAGCCTCATCGATGGCGCCTTTGATGCGCTCGATCGAGCCCGGGCCGACGTCGAGGATCATGCCCTCGGGATCCATCGAATCGACACCGTAGAAGCGGTGTGGCGCGTTGGCCTCGAAATGCCAGGCCACGGTGGCGTCGATCGGCAGGATAATGGCGCAGTGCGCCGCTTCCGCCTTGTCGCGGATATCGTTGGCCGTTTCCGCCAGGTCCTTTTCGGCCAGCGACTTGCCGACGCCGAGCCCCCCGGCATGGAGGAAGGTGTTGGCCATGGCGCCGCCGATCACCAGCCCGTCGACCTTCTTGATCAGGTTGCCCAGCAGGTCGAGCTTGGTCGACACCTTGGCGCCGCCGACGATGGCGATCACCGGGCGTTCGGGGTTGCCGAGGCCGGCCTCAAGCGCCTTCAGTTCGGCCTCCATGGCGCGACCGGCGGCCGAGGGCAAGAGGTGAGCGATCGCCTCGGTCGAGGCGTGGGCGCGGTGCGCGGCGGAGAAGGCATCGTTGACGAAGATGTCGCCAAGCTCGGCCATGCGGGCGGCCAGCGCCGGATCGTTGTCTTCTTCGCCCGGATGGAAGCGGGTGTTCTCGAGCACGAGGATCGAGCCTGGAGGGGCCTCGTCGATCGCCTGCTTCGCCTTGGTCACATCGGTCCAGTCGGTGGCGATGAAGCCCACCGGGTGGCCGGTCTCGTCGGCGACGGCGGGCACCACCAGCTCGAGCGAGAATTCCGGGTCGACCTTGCCCTTGGGGCGGCCGAAATGGCTGAGGATGATGGCCTTGCCGTCGACCTTGATGATTTCGCGGATGGTCGGCACCAGCCGCTCGATGCGGGTGGCGTCCGTCACCTTGCCGTCGGCGACCGGCACGTTGAGGTCGGCACGCACCAGCACGCGCTTACCCGAAAGGTCGAAATCGTCGAGGGTCTTGAAAGCCGGCATGGGACGCATCCGCTGCTAGGGAGAGGTGCCGCTGCTATAGCAAGGATTGCAGCAAGGGCAACAGCGGAGGTCAGAGGCCGACGAGACCCGCGAGGGTGCCCGACAGCGCAAACAGCAGCGCGCCGATGCCGATATGGCGCACCGCGAAGTAGAGGTTGGTGTTGAAGGTGAAGCGGGCAAAGCCCTCGCTCGGCCAGTGCCGCGGCCCGATGCGGCGACGCAGCGCCCGGTCGGCCAGCACCACATAGAGCCCGAAGGCCGCCAGCGGGATCAGGAACCAGGCTGCATCGTGGCGGGCGCCCAGGGCGAGGCTCCCCACGACATTGGCGACAACGAGAAGCCGTTCGATATCACGCACCGGCCGATCTCCGGATCAGGGATCAACTGGTCATGGACAATAGCGCACCGACATAACGCTTTGGCGACGAAGAGGTTAACCGTGGATGACAGTTAGCTTGGCCAAAAAGAATGGGCGCCCGGTGGGGCGCCCTTGGTGCAGCGGACGTGCGTTGCGGTCAAAAGCCGCTGAATGTCTCGAGGAAACCGTTCCCGCCCTGCACCGGACGAAGCGAAGCACCGCTGCGATCGCGATCGAGCAGCGAGTCCTCGCCGAGTGCGAAACGAGCGCCCACCAGGAAGCGGTGATTGCCGACCGTGGCGTCATCGCTCATCAGTGCTTCGGCTGAGGTAGTCGAATAATCGTATTTCGCGAACAGCGAGATGGGGAGCGACTCGAGCTTGTATTCGACACCGGCGCCGATGGTCACGGTGTCAAACGTCGCCGACAGGATCTCGAAATCCAGCGTGTTGAAGCCGGCGCGAGCTTCGATCCGCAGGTTGGGTGTCAGGAAGTAGCGCACCTCGGCGTTGGCGAACCAGCCGTTGAGGCCGATCGACGTGGGACTGTTGCTGCTGAGGTCGAACTGCTGCATGCCGGCCTGGCCGTACAGTGTCAGGTTGTCGAAGTACACCTGGGCTTCGCCGCCGACATAGGCGCGGTCGATAGTGCCTTCGCTCGCCGAGTTGTAGCTCAGGTCGTCGCGGCCGATCTGCACGAAACCACCCACGAGGAACTTGTCGGCCTCGCGGTAAAAGCCGTGCAGTGCCCCATCAAAGCTGTTCGTCGTGATGTCGTCGCCAGAGTCGTCGAGCGTGCGCGAGGTGAACTGGACGTCGCCCTGGATGCCGAGCACCGGGGTGAGCATGATCGAGCCACTGAGCAGCGCTTCAAGGGCATAGCCATCGAGGTTGAAGGTGTCGCTTCCGGTGTCGATCTCCGTGCCAGCCGGCCCGGCGCCAATCGAAATGAAGCCGGTGGGGTCGGCCAAGGCCGGAGTGGCAAAAGGAGCCGCGAGCAACAGCGTGGCGCCAAGTGCTATGACCTGGGTCTTCATATCGTTCTCCGATGTGGTCGCAGCTGCTGGCTGCACGAGGCTGGCGTCCGAGCCGATCCCCAAGATCAGCCTTAGCAATGAATCAGACGTGCCATATTTATGCGTTGGCGTCGTAACGGCGACAAGTGCAGCGGTGCCACAAGCGTGGACAAATCGTTGAAATTACAATCGTTCTGGTTGAGCAGTTATTATCGGATCAGACGCGCGAACAGCGTCGGATAGTCCACCACGAACCCGTCTTCGTCCACCGTCAGCACCTGCTCGAAGCTGCCATCGGCGGCCTGGTAGCGGTAATGGGTGGGATCGAGCCGGGTGTAGATCTGGCCGTCGCGGAACGGTTCCAGGCTGTCGAGCGGCACCCAGGCCATGGCGAATTGCTGCGGCACGCCATCGGTAAACTTCGCGCGACGGATCGGCAGGGTGTTGGTGAAGGGCGTGCCGGAGACGTCGATATCGACGCAGCCTTCGAGCCCGGGGGCGCGCTGGCCGTTGACCTTCCAGTCGCCCAGCCCGTTCGAGTTGAGCCGCAGCACGCGGCCATCCTGGAGGCGGAGGGTGAGGGAGCGGAAGGTCCAGTCGAGGGCGAGCTGGATGTCGTACTGGGCGCCGTAGGCGAAGCCTTCGAACTCGCCGATCAGCACGCTGCGGACATTGATGCCGTCGGGGCTTTCCCAGATACGGCAGTGCTCGAGCCCGACCTCACCGACTGGCTGCCAGCGGAGGTCGAGCTCGAGAGGCACTTAGAGGGTCTTGTTTGTCACAGAGTTTTGGCGAACACGGCCGTGATGTCGGCCATGCGGTTCGAGAAGCCCCACTCGTTGTCGTACCAACCCATGATGTTGACGAAGTTATCGCCAATCACCTTGGTCTGGTCGAGCAGGATCGTGCACGAATGCGGATCGTGGTTGAGGTCGCTCGACACCAGCGGATGGGTGGTGAAGGTCATGATGCCCTTGAGCGGGCCGTTGGCGGCGGCGATCAGCGCGTCGTTGACTTCCTGCGGCGTCGTATTGCGCTTGGCGAGGAACTTCAGATCGACCAGCGAGACGTTCGGGGTCGGCACGCGGACCGAGATACCGTCCAGCTTGCCCTTCAGCTCGGGCAGCACGAGGCCAATCGCCTTGGCGGCGCCGGTCGAGGTCGGGATCTGGCTCAGCGCCGCAGCGCGGCCGCGGTAGAGATCCTTGTGCATGGTGTCGAGCGTCGGCTGGTCGCCGGTGTAGCTGTGCACCGTGGTCATCATGCCCTTCTCGATGCCGACCAGGTCATTCATGATCTTGGCCATCGGGGCGAGGCAGTTGGTGGTGCACGAGCCGTTCGAGATCACCACGTGCTCCTTGCCGAGCAGGGCGTGGTTGATGCCGTAGACGACGGTCAGGTCGGCGTTCTCGGCCGGGGCCGAGACGATCACCTTCTTGGCGCCGGCGGTGAGGTGTGCGGCGGCCTTGTCGCGGCTGGTGAAGATGCCGGTGCACTCGAGCACGATCTCGACACCCAGCTCCTTGTGCGGCAGCTGCGCCGGATCCTTGACCGCGGTCACCTTGAACTTCTGGTTGCCGGCGGTGATCACATCGCCTTCGACCTTCACTTCATACGGGAACTTGCCGTGCACGCTGTCATAGCGCAGCAGGTGGGCGTTGGTTTCGACCGGACCAAGATCGTTGACGGCGACGACCTCGATGTCGTTGCGACCGCTTTCGACGATGGAGCGCAGGATATTGCGACCGATGCGGCCAAAGCCATTGATTGCGACGCGTACAGCCATGATGGCTCCTTCAGGGACTTCTAGGGAGGAGAGAAGAAGAGCGCGGTTCTTACAACTGCGCCATGACGGCTTCAACTATCGCTTTCGACGTAATGCCAAAGTGCTCATACAGCGCTTCGGCCGGCGCGCTGGCGCCGAACGAGTGCATGCCGATGAACCGGCCCTTGTCGCCGAGCAGCTTCAGCCAGCTCATCTCGATGCCGGCTTCGATCGCCACCTTGGCCTTGGGTTTGCCGATCACGCTGTCGCGGTATTCCTGCGACTGGGCGTAGAACAGCTCCTGGCTGGGGACCGAGACGACCTTGGCCGAAATGCCCTGTGCCTTCAGCAGCTCGAGGCTCTGCACGGCGATGGTGACTTCCGAGCCGGTGGCGAAGATCACCGCATCGGCGTTCTGATCGCCGGCAATGACATAGGCGCCCTTGGCCGACGGATTGCCGGTGACGGTTTCGGTGCGCAACGCCGGCAGGTTCTGGCGGCTGAGGGCCAGGATCGAGGGCTGCTCGGCTTCGATGGCGAGCTGCCAGCATTCGAGCGTTTCGACCGCATCGGCCGGGCGGAAGACCAGCAGGTTCGGAATGGCGCGCAGCGTCGAGAGATGCTCGACCGGCTGATGGGTCGGGCCGTCTTCGCCCAGCCCGATCGAGTCATGGGTCATCACGTAGATGACCTTCTGGCTCATGATCGCCGAGAGACGGATGGCCGGGCGGGCATAGTCGGTGAACACCAGGAAGGTGCCGCCATAGGGGATGAGGCCCTTATGCAGCGCGATGCCGTTCATCGCCGCCGCCATCTCGTGCTCGCGGATGCCGTAGCGCATGTAGCGGCCGGCGCGGTCGGTGGCGGTGAAGGGCAGCGTCTCGGGCGTGTTGGTAAGGTTCGAGCCGGTGAGGTCGGCCGAGCCGCCGATGGTCTCGGGCAGCACCTTGTTGATCACCTCGAGCGCCAACTGGCTCGACTTGCGGGTCGCGACCTTCGGCTTGTCGGCAACCAGCTTGGCCTTGAACGTCTCGATGGTCTCGTTCCAGTTCGCCGGCAGCTTACCGGCGATACGGCGCTCGAACTCGGCGCGCAACTCGGGCTTGGCCGCAGCGAGGCGGCCTTCCCAATCGCCGCGGGCGTTCTCGGAGCGGGTGCCGGCGGCGCGCCAGGCATTGAGCGTGTGGCTCGGGATTTCGAACGCCGGGTAGTCGATGCCGAGCTGCTGCTTGGCGCCAGCGAGTTCGGCCGCACCGAGCGGCGAGCCGTGCACGCCGTGCGAGTCGGCCTTGGTCGGGGCGCCGAAGCCGATAATGGTCTTGGCGGCGATCAGGGTCGGCTTGTCCGTCGACTTCTTGGCGTCGAGCAAGGCCTTTTCGACCTGGGCCTGGTCGAGGCCGTCGATCTCGATGGTGTTCCAGCCACACGCCTTGAAGCGGGCGATCTGGTCGGTCGAGTCGGCGTTGGAGACGCGGCCGTCGATGGTGATGTTGTTGTTGTCCCAGATCACCACGAGCTTGTTGAGCTTCAGGTGCCCGGCGAGCGAGATCGCTTCCTGGCTCACGCCTTCCATCAGGCAGCCGTCACCGGCGATCACCCAGGTGTAGTGGTCGACGAGGTCGGAGCCGAACTCGGCGGCGAGCTTGGCTTCGGCAACGGCGAAGCCGACCGAGTTGGCAATGCCCTGGCCGAGCGGACCGGTGGTGGTCTCGATGCCGGGGGCAAAGTGGTATTCCGGGTGGCCGGCGGTCTTGGAACCAAGCTGGCGGAATTGCTTCAGCTGATCGATCGTCATGTCCTCGTAGCCCAGGAGGTAGAGCGATGCGTAGAGCAGCATGGAGCCGTGGCCGGCCGATAGAATGAAGCGATCGCGATCGGCCCACCAGGGGTTCTTCGGATCGAACTTCATCACCTTGGTGAACAGCACCGTGGCGATGTCGGCCACGCCCATCGGCAGGCCGGGGTGACCGGAATTAGCTTTCTCCACCGCATCCATGGCGAGGGAACGGATGGCATTGGCCATCTCATTGGCTTGGGCGGAGTTGGTCATCAGGGTGCTCTCGGCTAAGGGACAGAAGCCCGGAAATCCGGGCGCCTCGAACCCTCCTGCCGAGGCGGGTTGACGCTTAGCAGGTTCCTTTGACCTGTCAATGTCGCCTCCCGGAGGGGGGCGTTGCCATGCCGCGCTAGCTTTGCGCTATAGTGACAAGTGGAATCGCCCTTTTTCCACGACGGGGGTCGGGATGGCCGAGCAGCACTCCGAGGATGGATACGAAGCCGCCGCCAGCCGGCTGGACAAGGCGTTCGCGCGGCTCGAGGCAAGCGTGCGCAGCCTTAATGGCCGGGTGCGGGCGCATAGCCGGATCGAATCCGATACGCAGAAACTGGTGGGCGAGCGGCAGCGCCTGGCGCAGGAGCTCGACAAGGTCAGCGCCAAGGCCAAGCGGCTGGACGACAGCTCGGCGGAAGTGGCGCGGCGGCTCGTCGTCGCTATGGAGTCGGTGCGCGAAGTGCTGGCCCAGGACGGCTCGAAGTAGGGGAGAGCTGAGATGCCCGAGGTCAATGTCGACATCAACGGCCGCAAGTACCGCATGGCCTGCGAAGAGGGCCAGGAGCAGCACCTGCTTGGGCTCGCCGACCGCTTCAATCAGCATATCGACCAGTTCAAGGGGACGTTCGGCGAGATCGGCGACAACCGGCTGACGGTGATGGCCGGCATCGCCGTGCTCGACGAGCTGGCCGAGGCGGAGCGCCGCATTACCGAGCTGAAGCAGGATGTCGCCAACCTCACCCAGGTCGGCGAGGCGCTGACCCACGAGGCCGAGGAACTGGAGCGGCGGTTCGCCAAGCGGCTCAACGAAGCGGCGCGCAAGATCGAGGCGATCTCGAGCGCCATCGACGACACCGGCGCGGCGGCAGGCGCTTAGTTTTTTCTCACGACGCAGGAGCCGCCGGCCGCCTGCAGTTTGGCGCACAGCGCATCGGCATCGGCACGGTTGTCCCGGCCGATCATGGCGTAGTGCCTGAGCCGTGGCCCGAAATTCGGGTTGCGGGCCATCAGCAGCATCAACTTCTCGCTGCCCAGCACCTTGGGATAGTTCGCCTGCACCCGCTCGAAGCGGCGGATGACGACGCCCTGCGAAAAGTTCTGCGCCAGCAGGACGCCCCATGGCTTCCACTCGCTCGGCTGCCGATCGAGGCTCGGCACCCGCTCGGCCTCGGCCATTTTCACGCAGGCATCGATGAACGGCTCGTCCTTGCCGATAGCGTAGTCGACTTCAGGCGGGGTTTCGGCGAGCCAGGCATCCGGATCGCGGCCGGTGACGATCTCGACGTAGAAGCGAGTCTCGGCCGGCAGGTAGCTGCCGCCTTTCACATAACCCGATGCTCGCCCCTCGCCGCCATTGTAGGCGACCGCCGCCAGCCCGAGGTTGCCGAACTTGTCGGTGAGAAAGCGCAGGTATTCGGCCGATTTCGCCAGCGCCTCGCTCGGATCGAACGCATTGCGCAAGCCGCGGAGGCGCGCCGTCGAGGGGATGAACTGGGCGATCCCCTGCGCTCCGGCGGTGCTCAGCGCAAACGGGTCGAAGCGGCTCTCCTGCCAGATCAGCCGCGCGAAATACCCGACCGGCAATCGCTCGCGCCAGGCAAACAGCTGGATCGCGCCGCAGGTATCGCGAAAGAACTGCTCCTGCCGGATGCACACCGCCGTCCAGGATGGTGCTGCGGGATCGGCGGCATAGCAGGAGCGAGGCTTGGCCGGTTCACTATCGCTTTCGACAGCTGGGACGGCGCAGCTCAAGGCCGCGATCGCCAATGCCAGGCCGAGGCTGATCAGATGTCTGCCACGCATCGGGGGAAACTAGGACGTGCTGGCGGGTTCCGGCAAGCGCCGGTAATTGGCAAAGTTTGCCAATGTTTGCTAGAATGACGTCAAAAGGAGCTTCGCCATGGCCACGATGAACATCTCACTGCCGGACAAGATGAAGCAATGGGTTGAGGAGCAGGTTGCGACCGGGCGGTACGCGAATGCCAGCGATCTGATGCGCGATATCATCCGGGAGCGGCAGGAGAAGTCGGCTGCCATTGCGCGGCTGCAGGCCGAGATCGACAAGGGCCGCGCCAGCGGGATCAGCGACAAGTCAGTGGATGAGATTTTTGCTGAGGCCCGGAAGAAGGCGATAGCTGCTCTCAAGGCGCGCGATGCCGCCGCCTAGGATATCTCCTGCAGCGCAACAGGACATTGACGAGATCTACCTCTACGGCGTCCTGACCTATGGCCCGACGCAGGCGGATAGCTACATCAACAGCTTGCGCGGCGCGGTGCTTCTCATTGCCGAGCATCCCTTCATGGGAAGAGAGCGCGATGAAGTTCGGCCGCCGATCCGGCTGTGGCACCACGAGGCCGACCACCTGTTCTACGATCTGATCGATGGAACCGCTGTCGTGCAGCGTGTGCTGCATCATTCGGCCGACTGGACCGAGCTGTTCTAGCCGCTGAACCGACCCGGCTCCCAGTTGGCCAGCACGGCCTGTTGCAGGTCGATCTCTTCCATAATCTCGCGCAGCACCTCGTCATCGAGCTTGCGTTCGTCGCGAGCGGCGACCAGTGCGGTGCGGCGGGCTTCCAGTACGGCACGGCCGAGTTCCAGCACCATGGAATCGTGCTCGGTATGCGATTGGCGCTCCGCCGCGTCCTCGACGCTGGCGCGCTGCAGCATCTGCTCGGCGGCGGCGCGGGCTTTCGGGTCGGTCTGGCCATCGCGGAACGTGGTGATGGCAGCGCGGCCGGCGGCGTCGGCGATGTCGCGGGCGATGGCGTGCTGGCCGGCGCGGTACTTGTCTTCGGCCGGGTCGGAGATGCCGAGCACACTGATCAGCCAGGGCAGGGTCAGGCCCTGCACCAGCAGCGTACCGATCGTCACTGCGAAGGCGACGAACTGGATGACGTCGCGGCCGGGGAAAGCGTCGCCGGCGAGCGTCGTCAGCGGAATACCGGCTGCGGCGGCGAGGGTGACCACGCCGCGCATGCCGGTCCACGAGATCACCAGGTTTTCCTGCCAGCTGAACGGTTCGGGGACATCGTAGCCGCCCTGCCGCAGCACTTCCCGGCGGCGCTCGAAGCGCCCGTCACGCCGGCCGAACCGCCGCGGCGGCTCCTCGCCGGCCTCTATGCGGGCAATGGACTCGCGCACCCGGCGGGTCTGCCAGCGCGAAACGAAGCCAGTGCCGAACACCCAGGCGATACGGACGAGGATCACCGCGACGAGGACGATCAGTGACAGTCCGAGCAGTTCGATCAGGCTGAAGCCGGTGGCGGTCGCTTCCTCGATGACGAACTTCATCTGCAGGCCAATATAGGCGAAGACGAAGGCCTCGAGCAGCGCATCGGCGGTGCGCCAGAACTGGCGCTCCTGGATGCGGGCAGCATAGCCGGCTTCGGTGGAATTGTGCCCGAGCGAGAAGCCCGCGGCGACCACGGCGAGGACGCCTGAGGCGCCCACTTCCTCGGCCACCAGGTAGGCGGCGAACGGCACCAGCACCGAGAGCACGGTGACCAGCGAAGCGTTGCTCATGCGCAGCCGGGTGCGGTGGACGATGGCGCCGATCACCATGCCGATGACGATGCCGACGACCACGGCATAGACGAAGTAGAGAAAGCCATTGTCGATGAAGAGGTGCCGGCCGGTTACCGTGGCGGTGGCGAAGGCGAAGAGGGTCAGCGCCGCGGCGTCGTTGATCAGGCTTTCGCCCTTGAGCACAGTCATCATCCGGCTGGGGAGCCCGAGCTTGCGGCCGACCGCCACGGCGGTCACGGCATCCGGCGGCGAGACGACGGCAGCAAGCACCGTCGCCACCGCCAGCGTCATGCCAGGAATGATCGAAGCCGACACCGCGCCGACGACGAAGGTGGTCACCAGCACGAGGATCACGCCCAGGTTGATGATCGAGGGTAGCCGCCGGATGAAGCTGATGAACGAGAATTCGGTCGCCGCTGAATAGAGCAAGGGCGGCAGTACCACGGTGAGGATGATCTCGGGCTCGAGCTCCAGCCGCGGCAAGCCGGGGATGAACGAGGCGGCGAGGCCGACCAGCGCCAGCAGCAGCGGCGCCTGGATGTTGCGGCGTTCGGCGAAGATGGTGACCGCAATGGCCGCGATCATCACCAGGAGGATCTGTGAAACCATGCGTCGCCCCTCGAGCCCTCGTCCGCCTGATATAGGCCGGAGCGGGGAAAAGGAAAGAAGCGCATGGCGCTGACGATGTCGCCACCCTATATTGAGTTTGCTGCCCGGTGCGTGTTGGATCTTATTTCCCTGGGGCCGTACTGATCCTTAAGGGAGCTGTCACCGTTCGGACCCGTGGGTTCGGACACACGGCGCCCACCTACGTAAGTAGGTTCCCAGGATCTGTATCCCACGGCCGTGGCGGCACCTGAATTCCTCGCCAGAAAGCCCGATGAGCGACGCAAAGATCGAAGAGGCGAAAGCGGCGCTCCGCGCTGCGGCGCACAAGAAGCGGGCGGCCTTCCACCCGTCGCTGCGCAATGATGCCGCCAAGGCAGCCGCCGCGCACTTCTTCGAGGGCGTGCCGCTCGACAAGGGCGAAGTGGTCGCCGGCTATTGGCCGATCCGCGACGAGATGGATGTGAAATCCGTGGTGGCGCGGCTGATGGATGCCGGCCAGCCGGTCTGCCTGCCGGTGGTGCTGGGCGACGAGCAACCGCTCGAGTTGCGCATCTGGGAAGATGGCGCGCCACTTTACGAAGCGGGCTTCGGCACACTGGCGCCGCCTGAGGAGGCGCCGCGCGCTCAACCCGATGTCATCATCATGCCGCTGCTTGGCTTCGACAAGCATGGCACCCGGCTCGGCTATGGCGGCGGCTACTATGACCGCACGCTGGCGACGCTCAATAAACGTCCCCGCCTGATCGGCTTCGCCTTCGCGCTGCAGGAGATGGACCTGATCCCGCGCGAGGCGCACGATGTGCCGCTCGATGCCATCGTCACCGAACATGGCGTGCGCAACTTCGAGAAAAAGGCGCCGGTCACGTGAGAGTATTGTTCCTGGGCGACGTGGTCGGCAAAGCCGGCCGCGACGCCGTTTCCGACCGCCTGGCCGGGTTGGTCGACAAGCACAAGTTCGATTTCGTGGTGATCAACGGCGAGAACGCCAGCCACGGGCGCGGCCTCACCGAAGGGCACTTCGCCGAGATCAAGGCTGCCGGCGCCGACGTGGTGACGCTGGGCGACCACGCCTTCGACCAGCGCGACACGCTCACCTATATCGCCCGCGAACCGACGCTGCTGCGGCCGATCAACCTGGCGCCGGGCACGCCGGGGCGGGGCGCCAACCTTTACGAGAGCCGCGCCGGGCACCGCGTGCTGGTGATCAATGCGCAGGGCCGGGTGTTCATGGACCCGGTCGATGATCCGTTCCGGGCGGTGGAAGCCGCCGTCGCGGCGTGCCCGCTGGGCGAGCAGGCGGACGCGATCATCCTCGATTTCCACACCGAGGCGACGTCCGAAATCCAGGCGATGGGACATTTTCTCGACGGCAAAGTCAGCCTCGTCGTCGGCACCCACACCCATATCCCGACCGCCGACCACCGGGTCCTCAAAGGCGGTACGGCGCTGATGGCCGATGCCGGCATGTGCGGGGATTACGACTCGGTGATCGGGGTTGAGGTCGACGAGCCGCTCAACCGCTTCCTCACCGGTATCGCCACCGGCCGGTTCACTCCGGCCGAGGGCGAGGCGACGCTGAGCGGCATAGCGATCGAGACCGATCCAAGGACCGGTCTCGTTGCGAAGCTGTCGCCACTCAGGGTTGGCGGTTCGCTGGCTCAAGTCGAGCCGGCGTTCTGAACGATTACGGCACCTTGGCCGGGTCGATACCGGGCACCGGGCCCTGTTCTTCCACAGCGGGGCCGTAGTCGCCGGTCACGACCGTCTCATTGCTGCACGCCTGATGCTCCTTGTCGTGGATGATGTAGAACTCCTGCATCTCGAGCGAGTAGTGCATTGCCACTTCCAGATACTGCCCGGGGTGCCAATCCTTTTCGAGCACATAGGACACGGCTTCGCCGAGCGGCAACATGTAGGTGATCGTGGTGCCAGCGGGGATCATGACGTCGCCATCGTTCTTGAACGAGACGAATGGTCGTCCCGGGGGTGGGTCCCACCGCCAGACCACCGTGCAGTAAAAGGACACTTCGCCCTGCATGTACCAGGGCTTTTCCGGCTCCGGCTGCGGTAACTGCCCGCTGCGATCGGGCTGCACCTTCATGGAACAGGCAGCGATCGAGGTCACGCTCCCAACGTCGATGGCGATGTCCACCACAGTGCCCGGGTGCCAATCGGCTGTCACCTTGTACTGCTTCTGGATGTTCCCGGGCTGAATATAGACGGTGATCACAGTTCCGACCGGGATCATCTTGCCGGTGTCGTTGGTCAGTAGGACCCCACTGATCTGGTCTCCGTCCCAAGCCAGTTTGCACTCCGTCCCGGGCGTACCCTTGGGCAACCGGCCGGGCTGCGCGCGGTCGGCTCGTTCCTCACTGCCGCCCTTCTCCCCCTGTTCGATCGTCGGCCGATCCGGTTCGGTTGGTCGGGTATCCCGTGTCTGGCTGAAAGCCGGTGTCGCGCCGGCCACCACCACCGCGGCCATCAGGGCCAGCGAAAATCTCTTGAATGCGTCCATCTCAGGCTCTTCCTGCTGGCGGCCCCAATGCCGCGCTGATGAGCAGGAATACGGTTTTCCGACTGAATGTGCGATGATATCCGTATTTATCGCGGGTTCATCTTGCTAAATCCGTTCACATGGCGAAAAATACTCGCCATGAGAATTCCTCGATCGGAGGGTGGCACCGTCTCGTCGGCTCCTACGCCTACATCCCGACCTCGGACCACGGTGTCCTCAGGGGCGGGGCCGCCGTGCACCATAGCCGATGCCGGTATGTGCGGCGAACGACCCGGCGACGCTGAGTGGAATAGCGATCGAGACCGATCCAGGGACCGGTCTCGTGGCTAAGCAGTCACCCCTCAGGGTGGGCGGGTCGCTGGCCCAGGTGGGCCGGCGTTCCCGGCCTAGGGCAGGATCACCTCAAACGAGCACTCGTAGTTCTCGAGGCTGCCGGCGGGAAGTTCGATCGTGAATTCGCCACCCGGGGGATAGGGCGATCCAAGGGTGAATTCCTCGATGCTGCCGTCTGGCATGGTGATGATGACCTTCGTGCCCGCGGGCAGTGTGCCGCCGCTGGTGTTGACAAAGAAGAGGATCGAGGGCGTGGGCTCCCACGCATACTGGTGGTCATAGACCTTGCACGAGAACTGGTCCGATTGGATGGACACCCAACCTTCGGGGGGTACCCAGTCTTGCCCAGCAGGCTGATCCTCCGGCTCCGGCTCCGGCTCCGCGGCGGGAACGGGATCGTCCGTCGGCATCTCGGGCTCCGGCGACGACTTGAGTTTGAGCGAACACTCGGCATCGTCGGGCAGTTCCGCCAGCTTGACGGGGATAGCAAGCGACTGGCCGGGCGCCCAATCATCGGTGAGCTTGAACAGTTTCTGGACGTTGCCCGGCTGCATGTAGAACGTCACCACAGTACCGGCTGGAATCACCTTTCCCGTCCCGTTGACGGCAAGGATCTCCGGCCCGCCATGGCCCTCCTTGACCAGGCACCTGACGCCCTCGGTGGACTTGGGCAGGCGCTGTTTCTGCCCGGGCTCGACGCTCCCGCCGCCCTCGTCGCCGTGTTCGATGATCGGCCGGCCCTGCTGAGGCCGGGTGTCGCGCGTGTCCTGCGCAAATGCCGGGGCTGCCCCGGCAACCAGTATCGTCGCCAATGCGGCGATCGAAAATCTCTTGAACGCGTCCATCTCAAATTTTCTCTCTGCTTGCGGTCCCAATGCCGCGTCGATGGACACGATTTGCCAGTTCAGGGCTTAATACCTCATGATATCCGTATTTATCGCGGGTTCATTTTAGAAATGCCGCTCAATTGACGGAAACGGTGATGTGCCAGCACGCGGCCGGCCGACCCATTTCGCCAAGTGTCACACGGTCTTTATTTTCGGCGCTGCCGCCCCTATAACCGCCCACCACCATTGCCACACATGCCAAAACAGGGGTGACCGCATGGCCGGCCATTCACACGCCAAGAACATCATGCACCGCAAGGGCAAGTCCGACGCGGCTCGCTCGAAGGTGTTTTCGAAACTCGCCCGCGAAATCACCGTCGCCGCCAAGCTCGGCATGCCCGATCCGGCGTTCAATTCCCGCCTGCGCCTGGCGGTCATCAACGCCCGGGCCCAGTCGATGCCGCGCGACAATATCGAGCGCGCCATCAAGAAGGCGAGCGGCGCTGACACCGAGAACTACGAAGAGATCCGCTACGAGGGCTATGGTCCGGGCGGCGTCGCTGTCATCGTCGAGGCGCTGACCGACAACCGCAATCGTACCGCTTCGAACGTGCGCTCGACCTTCTCCAAGAACGGCGGCGCGCTGGGTGAAACCAACTCGGTCGGCTTCATGTTCGATCGGGTCGGCGAGATCTTCTATCCGGCCAAGGCCGGTTCGGAAGACAAAGTGATGGAAGCGGCGATCGAGGCTGGGGCCGACGATGTCGAGAGCGACGAAGACGGCCACTGGATCTACACCTCGTTCGAACAGCTGAACGAAGTGGCGGCGGCGCTCGAGAAGGTGCTGGGCGAGGCGGAGTCGGCCAAGTTCATCTTCAAGCCGCAGAACGAAGTGCCGGTGGATGCGGAAAAGGGCGCGACGCTGCTCAAGCTGATCGGCATCCTCGAAGAAGACGACGACGTGCAGAACGTCTACAGCAACTTCGATATTTCCGACGAAGACATGGCAAAGATCGAAGCCGCCTAAGCGGCTTCGACTTGGAGATCGAAGCCGCCTAAGAGCGACTTCGACTTGGAGATCGAGGCCGCCTAAGAGCGGCTTCGACTTGGAGATCGAAGCCGCCTGAGAGCGGCTTGGTTTGACAGATTCGGGCCCGGGCACTAGTTCGGGCTCGTTACGCCGAAAAAACGCAGGCCGGTTAAGGTGAGTCCGGCCCTCCCCGCGAGGGAGATTGTCCCGCCCCGAAAAAGGCGAAGGACCCACGGCAAGCCGACGAGCGTCCGACCCCCGGGCGCCCGCTGCTTGTTGGGATATGGGTCGATGCATCACCGTCAGCTACATGCCCTCATGCCGCGTGCGCCACGGAGCCGGTCGCTCGACCGTTCCACCACCCGCATCAGCAGGACATCACCATGCAGTTCAATCACGCCAACTTCGCCGTCGCCGATGTGCGCGCGGCTGCCGAGTTCTTCACCCGGCATTTCGATTTCGCCATTGTCGGCGAAGCCCACGACAACTTCGTCGTCCTCTTAGGCGAGGGCGGCTTCGTCCTCAACTTCATGGCGACCGGCAAGGCCGAGGCCAGCTACCACAAGAACTTCCACATCGGCTTCTTCGTCGGCAGCGTTGCCGACGTCCGGCTGAAGCATGCCGAACTCGTCGCCGCTGCCTACGGTCCCGGTGAGGTGCAGCAGTTCAGCCGCGGCGGCAGCCGGACGACGACATTCTACTGCGAGGCGCCCGGCGGCTTCCTCGTCGAAGTCGCCACTACCGCAACGGATCAGGCAGCGGCGGCCGGCAGCGTTTCGTAATGCGCGATGGACGTGACTGCGATGCAGTTGCGTCCATTCTGCTTGGCCGCATAGAGCTGCTGATCGGCCAGCCGGAACAGTTCGGCGAAGGGCAGATGGCGATCATACACGGCGCCGCCGACGCTCACCGTCAGCTGGTGCGGTTTGCCTTCGGGCGCGAATGCGGCCGCGTACACCGCCTGCCGCAGGCGCTCGGCCACCGCCTCGGCGATCAGCAGGGTGGTGCCGGGGAGGTACACCGCGAACTCTTCCCCGCCGATCCGGCCGACCAGGTCGGCGGAGCGCAGCACGGCGCGGATCGAGCTGGCGATCAGCCGCAATGCGGCGTCGCCCTGCTCGTGGCCATAGGTGTCGTTGATCGCCTTGAAGTTGTCGGCATCGACCACCAGCAGCGTGCCACGCATGCCGTCTTCGGCGAAGCGCGCGTCGGCCAGGGCTTCCTCGACCTCGCGGGTGAAGGCGCCGCGGTTCAAGAGGTCCGTCAGGGTGTCGGTAGCGGCGTGGCGGCGCAGCAGCTCATGGGCGATGGCGAGTTCGCGCAGCTTGCTCAGGAGGAAAAACAGGATCGGGCCGGCGAGGCCGAGCGGCACCAGGATATCGACCGTGATCGACCAGCGGAGGTCATCGGGGCCGAGGTTATGGAAGTTGAACGAGTCCACGAACAACGCGACAGCGACGCAGCCGAACGCCCCAAGTGCGGTCCAGAGGAAAACGCGGCCCCATCCGGTGGGTGAAAAATCCAATGCTCGCGTCCCTTCAGCACTTCTGCGCAGAGGGCCGGAACGGTAGGCGGCGCGTGTTGAAATCGCCTCAAGCCACCGGATCGGATTTTATCTATTGTCGTCTATCCATCGTTCCTTGTGGCGGTCAGCTGATCGCCGCGCTCATTGCCGCAAGGTCGGCATCGCCGGCATTCCGGCCGAGTTCGACACGGTTGCGGCCGGCGTGCTTGGCCTCATAGAGACGACGGTCGGCGATCTGGAACAGCTCCGAAAAGCCGGAGTCGCCGGCGCATACGGCGCCGCCAATGCTGACCGACAGCCGTTGCGCGATACCGTCCGAAGTGACGAACAGGGCGTTCACCGCGGCGCGAATGCGCTCGGCGGCAGCGTTGGCGATATCGTGTCCGGCATCCTTCAGGAACACGCCGAATTCCTCGCCGCCGATGCGGCCGACGAGATCGCCGTCACGCACGCTGTCGCGGATGGCGCCGGCGATCAGCTGCAGCACCTCGTCGCCCCGCTCGTGACCGAAGCGGTCGTTGACCGTCTTGAAGTGATCGGCATCGATGACCAGCAGCGTGCCGTAGCCGTCGGTCTGGCCGAGGCTCGAGCTGACCCGCGAGGTGAAGGCGCGACGGTTGAGGCAGTCGGTCAGCCAGTCGGTGGAGGCGAGCTTCTCCAGCCTGCGGTTGGCATCGCGCAGCTGGGCCGAGCGCACCTGCAGGAACAACAAGATCGGGCCGCCAAGGGCGGTGGGCATGCCCAGCGCCAGTACGGTGCCGACGGTGTTCATCCCTTCGTTGAGGGACATCATGACGAGATTGGACATCACCCAGGACCCGACCGTCGATGCAGCGAGGATCAGGGCCGTGCGCTGCCAGGCGATACGCCATTCGGAAGCCGGCAGTGCAAGCTTGTTCATTTCCGCGTCCCCCGGAGTGAATGCCTTGGGCTTACGGGAGCAATGCTTGAATGCTGATTAATTCGCCGATCAAATTCGCTGACCCGGATCGTAGCTAAATCGGTGCAGTGTTTCTGTTTCGTTCACAAAGCCCTTGGTAGGCTCCGGCTCCTGACCTAAAGCTTCGAAATGGCTGAAACAGTGCGAATCATCGGCATCGATCCGGGGCTGCGGCGCTGCGGCTGGGGCATCATCGAGAGCAACGGCAACCGGCTGAGCTTTATCGCCTGCGGCACGATCACGCCGCCGGTGGATGGGATATTGGCCGACCGGCTGGTGGCGTTGCATCGCGGCATCGCGGCGGTGCTTGACGAGTATGCACCCGAGGAGGCGGCGGTGGAGGAGACCTTCGTTTCTGCCGGGGCGCGTTCGGCGCTGCAACTGGGCCAGGCGCGCGGCGTGGTGCTGATGACGCCGGCTTTGCGCGGGCTGCCGGTCGGCGAGTATGCCGCCAACCTGGTCAAGAAATCGGTGGTCGGCACCGGCCATGCCGAGAAGGCGCAGATCCAGATGATGATAAAGATCCTGCTCCCCACGGCTACATTCAAGGGCGCCGATGCGGCCGACGCGCTGGCCATCGCGGTCTGTCACGCCCATCATCGCGCCATCCGCAAGCTGAGTGTTCCTGCATGATCGGCAAACTGAAGGGCATGGTCGACGGCTTCGGCGGCGACTACGCGCATCTCGACGTCAACGGCGTGGTTTACGAAGTGTTCTGCTCGGCCAAGACGCTGGCGGCGCTGCCGCAGGTCGGCCATGCGGCGGTGGTCCATACCGAGATGATCGTGCGCGAGGACATGATCCGGCTCTACGGCTTCTTCACCGAAGCCGAGAAGGCCTGGTTCACCACGCTGATGACGGTGCAGGGCGTCGGCAGCCGGGTGGCGCTCGCCATTCTCTCGGTTCTCACCCCATCGGAACTCGCCAGCGCCATCGCGCTGCAGGATAAGGCTATGGTCGGCCGGGCCAACGGCGTCGGCCCCAAGCTGGCGGTCCGCATCGTCACCGAACTCAAGGGCAAGGCTCCGGCAGGCGCGATCGATGCTGGCGTGCTGGGCTTGCAGGCGGCGCTGGGCGAAGGCGTCGCCGCCGGCAATGTACCCGATGCGGTCTCGGCTCTCACCAATCTCGGCTATTCGAGCGCCCAGGCCTCGGCTGCGGTGGCGCGGGTGGTTGGCCGCGAAGGCGACGACGTGCCGACGGACAAACTGATCCGGCTGGGGCTCAGGGAGCTCAGTTCGTGATTGGCGGCGCAGGACCGCGGGACCGCCTGATTGGCATCTTCGTCCTGTTCGCCATGCTGCTGGCGACGGGGCCTACCATTCTGAACTTCATCGATTTGGTGATCCATGGTCCGACGGCTTCGGCGCTGTCGTTTCTCTTCCCAAGCTCGGTGCTTTACGCGTTCTGGTGCCTTGCTGTTGTTCTGCGTTCGGCGGTTCGGGCACCGATTGGCCTATGGGAGCACCTTATCCTGCTGCCGCTGAGCGTCGCAGTGTTGATCGGGACAGCCTCAGTCTCGTGGGGCTGGTTCGATTGGTTGCCATCAGGCCCTTCGTTCAAACGGGACGGGCTTCGCTTCTTCGAACTGGTAACCACCTTTCCCTGGCTGGCCATTCAGTACATAGCGATAATGGTCATCGGCTCGCGGGTCGGGACGCGAGACAGGATATGAACGCCAGCCTGAACCCCCGCCTATGGGTTAGTAACATGCCTTCTGCCATCGAGAATCTTGAGAAGCTAATACTCCCGAAGGTGGACCCTCTGGTGATCCCCGACGCGGTAATGCTTGTCGCAAACGAACTAGGGCTAACCGTCACGCTTACCTGCAGGGATGCGCCGGAACAGTATGAGATCACGAGAGGTGCTGCGCCATGCGGCTACATCCGGGTGCGGTGGGGCGGAATGTCCGTTAGCTACCCTGACGCAGGTGACGAAGACCTGTTTGCCGGCCCCGTCGACGGCTTCGGCGGCTTCACCGACCACGAGCGGGAGGCTAAGCTGCTCCTGGCTCTGGGCCTCATCGCGGCGCGGATGTTGAAGCTTTGACCGACCTCACCTCGGCCCAGGCCGGTCGCGATGACCCGCTCGATGTTTCGCTCCGCCCGTCCGGCTTTTCCGAGTTCATCGGGCAGGCCGAGGCGCGGGCCAATCTCGAGGTGTTTATCCAGGCCGCCAAGCAACGCGGCACGGCGCTCGATCACGTGCTGTTCGTCGGCCCGCCGGGGCTGGGCAAGACCACGCTGGCGCAGATCGTGGCCCGTGAACTGGGCGTCGGGTTCCGCGCCACCTCCGGTCCGGTGATCGCCAAGGCCGGCGATCTCGCGGCGCTGCTCACCAATCTCGAAGAGCGCGACGTGCTGTTCATCGACGAAATCCACCGGCTCAACCCGGCGATCGAGGAAATCCTCTATCCGGCGATGGAGGACTATCAGCTCGACCTGATCATCGGCGAAGGGCCGGCGGCGCGTTCGGTGCGGATCGACCTCGCCAAGTTCACCCTGGTCGGCGCCACCACCCGCGCCGGGCTGTTGACCACGCCGCTGCGCGACCGCTTCGGTATTCCGATCCGGCTGAATTTCTACACCCCCGAAGAACTGGTGAAGATCGTCGAGCGCGGTGCCCGCCTGCTCGGCATCGGCATGGCGCCCGACGGGGCGATGGAAGTTGCCCGCCGCTCGCGTGGCACGCCGCGCATTGCCGGCCGGCTGCTCCGGCGGGTCACCGATTTCGCGCTGGTCGATGGCGCCAAGGAGATCACCCGCTCGGTCGCCGACAAGGCGCTGCTGCGGCTCGACGTGGATGCGCGCGGGCTCGACCAGCTCGACCGGCGCTACCTCAAGGTGATCGCCGATTTCTACGGCGGCGGCCCGGTGGGGATCGAAACCATCGCCGCAGCGCTGTCGGAGCCGCGCGATGCGCTCGAAGAGATCGTCGAGCCCTACCTGATCCAGCAGGGGTTCATCCAGCGCACGCCGCGTGGCCGGATGCTGACGGCTTTGGCCTTCCAGCATATGGGCATCAGCGTCCCCCAGGGGTTTATCGGCATGCAAGGCAGCCTGTTCGAGGAGCCTGGCGAGGAGTGAGCGAACCGGCATTTCGGCCCCGCGTCCACATCATCCTGCTCGGCGTCGCCGATGTCGCTCGGTCGGCAGCGTTCTACGAAGCGCTTGGCTGGCAGCGGGCGCCGACCAGCCACGCTGGTTTCGTGAAATTCGACCTGGGCGGCATGGCGCTGGCGCTGATTTCGAAGGCCGATCTCGCCAAGGATGCTCTGGGCCTGCCGGGTGATCCCGGTGCTTCATCCGGCCTGGCGCTGATCTACTGCGCTGAGCATCCCGATGACGTCGCCCGGTTGCTGGCACAGGCAGAGCGGGCGGGCGGCACGATCGTCAAGCCGGCGACGAAGACCCAGTGGGGCACCGCCGGCTATTTCCGCGACCCTGATGGCCATCTGTTCGAGATCGACCACGAAGAGGTCTGGGCGTTCGACCGGGAGCATCATCTTGTCGCCTGAGTTGTTGTCGAGGAGGGAGCCGTGACGGCGCTGCCCCGCATCGGCCGGCCCGCGACGCAGGCGCTGAAGCTCCAGGGCATTACGACGCTCGAAGTGGTTGCTGAGCGCAGTGAACGGGAGTTGCTGGCGCTGCACGGTGTCGGCCCCAAGGCCATTCTCATCCTCAGGACCGAGCTCGAAGCGCGTGGCCTGCAGTTCGCCGGATCGGACAGATGACCGCTAGCCGCCGGATGATATCGTTCGATCACGAAACGACCCGGTTCCAGTTCCGCGCCGCAGCGATCATCCACCGCGAAGGCCATGTGCTGATCCATCGTGCGACCACCGAGGAGTCCTGGGCGCTGCCCGGCGGGCGCGTCGAGATGGGCGAGATCAGTTCCGAGGCACTGGCGCGCGAGCTCGAGGAGGAGTTGGGCGTCGTGGCGGCAATCGGCCCGCTGGCCATCGTGATGGAGGACCTGTTCCGCTATGACGGCCGGGTGATCCATGAGATGGGCTTCTACTACCCGGCCGAGATTCCAACGAGCTTTCCGTTTTCGACCGATGCGGTCTGTCACCGCGTCGCCGATGGTGGCGCAATGCTCGAATTCAGGTGGGTTCGCAACGATGCCGAGACGCTCGCTGCGATGCCGTTGTTCCCGGTCGAACTGCGCGGCAGCATGGCAGAGCTGGGACCGCATCCGATCCATGTCGTCGTGAACGAGCTATGACCAGCAGCCATTTCACCGCCCGCGTCTATTACGAAGACACCGACTTTTCCGGCAATGTCTACCACGCGGCGTATCTGCATTTTTTCGAGCGGGCCCGGACCGAGTTCCTCAGGGAACGCGGCGTGCATCACTCTGAGCTGGTGAAGGACGGCATCGCCTTTGCCGTGCGCAGCATGAGCATCGACTTCAAGGCGGCGGCGCATATCGACGACCTGCTCGAGGTGACCACCGAAGTTGCCTCGCTCACTGCGGCGCGGCTCAACCTGGTGCAGTCAATCAGCCTGGATGGTATCGAGATCACGCGGGCCGAGGTGCAGGTCGTGGCGATCAAGACCAGCGGCGGGGTGGCGCGGATGCCGCGCGACCTGCTGGATCAGCTCAAGGCATAGAAAAGGGCCGCCGCAGAGCGGCGACCCCAAGGATTCGTGTCAGACTGACGTCCTACATCGCGGCGGGCTTTACCTGCCCGCGGATTTCGCCATCCGGGAACTTTGCCGTGTGCAGATTGAAGTACCACGAGCCGCCCTGCAGCTGGGTGGCCTGTTCGTCGGTCAGCGTGGCGTTGCCGTTGATCGGGCTCGCCAGCGGGTCGGCCAGAGGCACAACCGGATCGGCATTGGCGCCCTCGGCGGCCGGGCCGTGGAAGTGCGCGCCGGTCGCATCGCCGCTGAGGCCCTCGTAGGTGACGGTCCAGGTGAAGACCTTGGAGTCGGTGTCGTACGTGGCTTCCACCTTGCCGGTAGCCGTCGAGTCCGTGGGCGGAACTTCGGCGGCGGCAGTGAGCTCGGCAGTGAACTTCTGCTGCTCGGCGAAAGCCGGCACGGCGGAAAAGGCGAGCACCGCCGTGGCGGCGAGCAGCGTGCGTGTCAGGTCGAGATGCATGGGGATCTCCCTTGGTTGTTGCTATTGTCGTGGGACGACCGCGAACCCCCGAACGGGCAGTCGAGACGACAACGCGCGTCACCCCGGAGGGTTGCACGGCACGCCTGTGGCGTTGCCCGCTGCGCCGATCTGCCGCGATCACACAAACGCGAGGAATCGCTTTGTTAACGTTTGCTTGACCATAAGTAAGGCAGTGCACCAGCAGCACTGCCAAAGGTCCGGAAAACCGGGCTTTTCTCTTAAATTTGACAAATTTGAACCGCATCGACCCGACGATCAGGTTTCGGTCGTCGGGGCCGGACTGAGAAGGACCCTTACATGGAAGCCATGGATGCAGTCGGCACGGTCGCTCCGCATGCCGACCTCTCAATCTGGGCGCTGTTCTGGCAGGCGGACCTCGTCGTCAAGACGGTGATGATCGGGCTGCTCGCCGCCTCGGTGTGGTGCTGGGCGATCATCGTCGACAAATCCATGCTGTATGCGCGCGCCAAGGCCGAGATGAACCGCTTCGAGCGGGTGTTCTGGTCAGGCCAGTCGCTCGAGGAACTTTACCAGCAGATGAGCGAGAAGCCCTCGATGGGGCTGGGTGCGGTGTTCGTGGCGGCGATGAAGGAGTGGAAGCGCAGCCATGAGCAGAACGCCTCGTCGTTCGTCGGCGTGCAGGGGCGTCTCGACAAGGTGCTGGACGTGGCGATCAGCCGCGAGAGCGAGACCCTCGAAAAGCGCCTGGGTTTCCTCGCCACCGTCGGCTCGGCCTCGCCCTTCATTGGCCTCTTTGGCACGGTATGGGGCATTATGAACGCATTTACGGCCATCTCGGCCGCATCGAGCACCAATCTCAGCGTGGTCGCCGGGCCGATCGCCGAAGCGCTGTTCGCCACGGCGCTTGGCCTGCTCGCCGCCATCCCGGCGGTTATCGCCTACAACAAGCTCTCGGGTGACGCCAACAAGCTGATCGGCCGGCTCGAAGGCTTTGCCGACGAGTTCTCCACCATCCTCAGCCGACAGCTCGAAGCGCGGGGTGCCCGCTGATGGCAATGGCAGTATCGAGCGGCGGAGGCGGCGGCCGTCGTCGTGGCCGCCGGCGCGGCGGCGGTTCGAAGCCGATGAGCGAGATCAACGTCACGCCGATGGTCGACGTGATGCTGGTGCTGTTGATCATCTTCATGGTGGCGGCGCCGCTGATGACGGTCGGCGTGCCGATCGAGCTGCCGCAGACCCAGGCCAAGCAACTCAACACCGAGCAGAAGCCGATCACCGTCTCGGTCACCAACGAAGGCGCGATCTTCCTCGGCGACAATGCGGTGACGCTCGAGGATCTGACTGCGCAGGTTGCCGCGGTGGCCGTCAACGGCACCGAGGACCGCATCTATGTGCGCGGCGACCTGGCGGCGAACTATGGCTCGGTGATGCAGGTGATGGGCGCGTTGTCGGGCGCCGGCTACGCCAAGATCGGGCTCATCACGGAACAGGCCGCGCAGCAACAGGACCAGTGAGCTGATGCGCACCGGGTTCACGGTTTCCACCATCGGGCATGTCGGACTGATCGTTCTCGCGGTCGTCGGCATCGGCATGGGGCGACCAATGGACCCGGAGCCCGTGGAGTCGATCGCCGTCGACCTGATTTCGGTTACCGATTTCGCCAATATCCGCATGGGTACGCTCGACAGCACGGTGGTCGAGACCGAGGCGCCGTCGATCGTCGAGGCGGAAAAGCCGGCCGAGCTGGCGCAGCCGACCGGCAACACCGAAGAAGATCAGCCGACCCCGATGGATAATCCGGATCCGACTCCGGCGCCGACCGAGCAGACCGCGCCGGCGCCCGAGGCGGCGGCCGAGCCGGTGGTCGAACCCGAGCCGGAAGTCGCTCCTACCCCGGCGCCGCGTCCGGTGGTCCAGCCGCAGCCCGAGCCGGTCCCCGAGCCTGTCGCAGAGCCGACCCCTGCAGAACCAACGCCGGTCGCGACCCCCGAGGTGCCCGATCCGGCTGAGAGCGCCCCCAAGCCGAGGACGCATACCGCTTCGCTCGACCAGAAGCGCGCCGAGTTCAAGAAGCAGCAGCAGGCGGAAAAGCAGAAGCAGGCGGACGAAAAGGCCAAGGCCGAAGCCGACAAGAAGAAGGCCGAGGAAGAAAAGAAGCGCAAGGCCGCCGAAGAAAAGCAGCGGGTCGAGCAGGCCAAGGCCGACGAGGCCAGCAAGCTCGCCGATGAAGTCGCCAACCTCATCAACAACGAGGAATCGCGCGGCGGCACTACCGGCGCGGGCGGCGAGCCGACCCTCGGTCGTGAGGATGGCCGCTCGGCGACGCTCAGCCAATCCGAGATCGGTGCGCTGGTCGCCCAGATCCGCGCCTGCATCACCCTGCCAGCCGGCGCCGAGGATGCCGATGCGCGGGCTGAGTTCACCTTCTCGATCGGTGCCGACGGCATGGTCAGCGGCCGCCCGCAGATGACCAGCGCGCCGAGCAGCCAGATCGAAGATGCCTATGCCCGAGCGGTGTCACGTGCGCTGCAGCGTTGCGGCCCGTTCACCGTGGCTGCCGGGCAGGACGTACGAGCCCAGTTTGCAGCGCGGGAGTTCTGAGTGACCCCGACGCCCGAGAAAGATGGAGACGTAAGATGACCCTGATCACCCGGCGCAACGCGCTGAAACTCGGCCTCGTGGGCGGCGCCCTGGCGCTCGCCACCCCGTCGCAGGCACTGGTCGAGATCGTCGTCACCGGCGGCAACTTCACGCCTCTGCCGATCGCCATTCCGGATTTCGCCTCTTCCGACCCGGCCTTCGGCGCCGAGATCGCGCAGATCGTGCGCGACAACCTGAAGCGCTCCGGGCTCTTTGTGCCGCTCGATCCCGCTTCGCTGCCGGTCCGGGTCGGCGATGTCACCAACGAGCCGGATTTTGCCGCCTGGCGCGCCGCCACCGTCGATGCGCTGGTGATGGGCTCGGTAGAGCGCGGAGCGGAGGTCGCTTCGCAGGTGCGGGTCTGGGATACGCAGGCTTCCGCCCAGGTGGTCGGCAAATCGTACAAGACCGATGCGCAGAACTATCGCCGTATCGCCCACATCGTGTCGGACGCCATCTATGCCTCGCTGTCGGGCGGCACCGGCTATTTCGACACCCGTATTCTCTACGTCGCCGAGAGTGGGCCCAAGGCCAATCGCGTGAAGCGCCTCGCCATCATGGACCAGGATGGCTTCAACGTGCAGTACCTGAGCTCGGGCAAGGCGCTGACCCTGTCGCCGCGGCTGTCACCGGATGGCGCCTCGGTGACCTTCACCTCATACGAGGATGGCAACCCGCAGGTTTACATCGCCGGCCTCGGCGGGGCGTCCAAGAAGCTGATCGAGGGCGCACCGATGTCGTTCGCGCCGCGCTTCTCGCCCGATGGCGGTACCGTGGTGTTCTCGGTGTCGAATGGCGGTACCACCAATATCTACGCGGCGGGCGTCGGCGGCGGCAACCCGACGCAGCTGACCAGCGGCGCGGCAATCGATACCTCGCCCTGCTATTCCCCGGATGGCTCGCGCATCGCCTTCGAGAGCGATCGCGGCGGCAGCCCGCAGCTCTACATCATGGGCGCCGGTGGCGGCGGGGCGCAGCGCATCTCCTATGGCGAGGGCAGCTATTCCACCCCGGTCTGGTCGCCGGCCGGTGATCTCATCGCCTACACCAGGCAGTCGGGCGGGCAGTTCCACATCGGCATCATGAAGCCCGATGGTTCGGGCGAGCGTATCCTGTCCTCGTCGGGCCAGGTACAGGAAGGCCCGACCTGGGCGCCGAACAGCCGCGTCATCGGCTTCTTCCGCGATCCGGGTGGCGATGCCGGCCCGAGCCTCCACTCGATCGACATCTGGGGCCGGAACGAGCTCAACCTCAAGACCGAGAGTTTTGCGTCCGATCCGGCATGGTCGCCGCTCAGGGGCTGAGGCTTCGATTAGAGAGGCCGGCGCGGGCTGCCCCGCACCCTGCCCCCTCCCCCGCAAGGGGGAGGGAGACGCTCACACCGACGCCAGTGTTTTGGTCTCCTCCCCCCTTGCGGGGGAGGGGGCAGGGTGGGGGTACTCTTCCAGCGCCGGTCTATCGGGCGAAAGCCGCTCCCCATTCCGTGTCTTCACAGCAACATCACGGAAAAGCCCGGATTCCGGCCACATTCGCGCCAGAATGACCAACAATTAACCAACCACGACAACCCCGCCTTAAGATTACCAACGGTAAAAAAGGCGTCTCAAATCCTTCCGATTAGGAGTCAACCCGGATGCGTTCAGTAACGCCCCTTCTCGCCGTGCTGCGTGCTGCCGCGCTGGTGGTTCTCGTGGTCGCCGTGGCAGCCTGTTCGCGCAATGGCGCCGGCGGTACCGGTGTCGGCAATCTCGGGCCCGGCGGCGGCGCCCCCGGCAGCCAGCAGGAATTCCTGGTGAGCGTCGGTGACCGCGTGTTCTTCGAGACCGACTCCTCGAATCTCACCCCGACCGCCATCGCGACGCTGGACAAGCAGGCGGCGTGGCTCAACCAGTACAGGAACTACCGCATCCTGATCGAAGGCCATGCCGACGAGCGCGGCACGCGCGAGTACAATATCGCGCTGGGCGCACGCCGCGGATCGATCGTGGTGAACTACCTGGTGTCGAAGGGCGTCGACCAGCGCCGCATCACCACCAAGTCGTTCGGCAAGGAACGTCCTGTGGCCATTTGCAACGATATCTCGTGCTGGTCACAAAACCGCCGTGCTGTGACGGTGGTACAGTAGGCGTTGAGCGAGCTTCGGGGCGGAGGTCGCGGCCACGCGATGTCTCGCGCGTAATCCCCGGAGCTCTATCGACTGGAGGCATAAGCGCCGGGCGCCGCGTAATTGGGCCCGGCGCTTTCTTTTTGTCGAAATCCTGCGCTAATCCCAGATCTTGCGCTAATTCGGCGTAGTGCGGTCGATGGCCGCGTGATCCCCACTGGACCCCTCCCGGACCCGACGGAGCTTTGATGGTGAAACTGCCCCCAATTCGTGGATCGGCCTCCCGACCCGCGATCTATGCCGCCCTGCTCGCCTCCCTCTTGGCCTCGGTGCTGACCGTGCCGGCGCTCGCCGCCGCCAGCCCGCTGCCGGCCGATGCGCTGCTGCCGCCCAGGGCGATCACCGAGACGCGCATCCATGTGGCGCAGAACCAGCAGTCGAGCGCCCAGTTGCTGGTGCGCATCCAGGAGCTCGAGGACCTGATCCGCACGCTCACCGGGCGCGTCGAGGGGCTGGAGTTCCAGCTCACCCAGATGCAGACGCAGCTCGCCAAGCAGGCCGAGGACAATGAGTTCCGCTTCCAGGAACTGGAAGGCGGTGCTGGGGGAAAACCACAGGCGGCAGCGCCAACTGACGGCGTGACGCCGTCCGATACGCTGCCGCAGACCTCCGCCCAACAGACTCCGGCGCAACAGCCTCCGGCCCAGGAGGCTCCCGCCACTGCCGCAACGCCTGATGCGCCTGCGGCGGCCGCACCGATGGACGATCTGCCGCTGGCAGATCTCAACGGCGAACCGATGGACGCCCTCGGGGACTCCGCCGATCCGCTGCTCAAGGGTGGCATCGACCAGCTCGGCACCATGACGGGAGAGGATCCGCTCGGTGGGCGTCCACTCGACCTGTCGTTGGGGGGCGGCGGGGAAATCTCGAGCGGCGACGCCAAGGCGCAGTACGATGCGGGTTACGACGCCATGACCCGCGGCGACTATGCCTTTGCTTCCGACCAGTTCCAGCAGTTCGTCGCACTTTATCCCGACGATCCGCAGACGCCCGATGCGATCAACTGGCTCGGCGAAGCCCTGATTCAGCAGGGCCAGTTCACCGATGCGGCGCAGGTGCTGGCCGATGGCTACACCAGGCACAAGGATAGCAAGCGCGCCCCGGACATGATGCTGAAGCTCGGTGTGGCGCTGGTCGGCGCCGACCAGGTGGATGTGGGGTGCCGCACCTTCTACACGCTGAAGCAGCGCTACCCGCAACTCAGCCCGGCGTTCACGCAGCGCCTCGATGAGGAAGCGCAGAAGGCGAAATGCCCGGTGAGCTGATCGACAGCGAGGCGATCTTCGCCCCGCTCGCCGAGTTCCGGCGGGTGGGGCTCGCTGTTTCCGGCGGGCCCGACAGCCTGGCGCTGCTGCTGCTGGCGGTCGAGTTCGCCGGCCGGCATGGAGCGCATGACCGCTTTGTCGTCTACTCGGTCGATCATGGGCTGCGGCCCGAAGCGGCAGGGGAGGTGGCTTATGTCACCGCGGCGGCCGGCAAGCTTGGGCTTACTGCCCGCGCCCTCCGCTGGGACGGGCCGAAGCCTGCAACCGGCATCCAGCAGGCGGCGCGCGCGGCGCGCTACGGACTGATTGCCGATGCCATGGCCGCCGACGGCACCGAGGTTCTCGTTACCGCGCATCACCTTGCCGATCAGGCGGAGACGGTGCTGATGCGGCTGGCGCATGGCAGCGGCATCGAAGGGCTGCGCGGCATGGACTATCTCGCCGAGATCGGCGGGCTGATCGTGGTGCGGCCGCTGCTTGGCGTCGATCCGGCGGATCTGGCGAACCTGGTTGCCGCGTCCGACCTGGCGCCGGCGCGGGATCCCGGCAATTTCGATACCGATTACGAGCGGGTCCGCTGGCGCCAGATGCTGCCGCAACTGGCGGCGCTGGGGCTCGACGCGCGCCGGCTGTCGCGCTTCGCCGACCGGATGCGCGATGCGGACCAGGCGCTTGCCGGGATGGCGGCAGCCGTGGTGACACCCCTCGATCCGGTGACCGGCTCCGGCAGCGTGGCGCGCGCCATGCTGGTCAAGCTGCCGCGCGCCGTGGCGATCCGGGTGGTGGCCAACCTGCTGGACCGGGTGGGGGGCGGACAGAAGCCGCATGATCTCGCGCCGGTTGAAGCCTTGACCGATCGCTTGCGGATGGAGCCGGCCCTGAAGCGGACAAGTTTGCATGGTTGTCTTATCAGCAGCGACGGCGTGACTATCACCGTCGCGCGGGAGGCTGGCCGGCAGGCGGCGCGTCAATCCCGCGTGAGGTCCGACAGCTCCGTGACACGGAATTAACCGGAAAAGCGCAAGCTCTCTCGACTTTTCGGCCAAACCGCCGCACCAGTTTCGGCCCGCCGATACCTTGTAAGGCCCAGGAGCGAGGCCTACATTCGCCCCAACTATCCGGCGTCTCCCGTGCCGGACTTCAGGACAGGATTGATGAACGTCAATTTCCGGAATTTCGCCATCTGGCTGGTAATTCTGTTCATGCTGATGGGCCTGTTTCAGGTCTTTCAGTCGTCGACCCGCTCGATAGCGACGACGGACAAGAGCTACAGCCAGTTCGTCTCCGACGTCGATGCAGGCAGCGTCCAGTCGGTGACCATCACCAACGACGTGGTTTCGGGGGTGCTGAACAACGGCACCAAGTTCGAGACGGTGTTGCCGCCGCAGGGCTCCGACATCATCTCGCGGCTCGAACAGCGCGGCGTGCAGATCACTGCGCAGCAGCCGGAGTCGAGCCCGTTCTGGGGCATGTTGCTGACCTCGTGGCTGCCGTTCCTCGTCATTATCGGCGTGTGGTTCTTCTTCATCCGGCAGATGCAGGGTGGAGGCCGTGGCGGTGCCATGGGCTTCGGCAAGAGCCGCGCCAAGCTGTTGACCGAGACGCAGGGCAAGATCACCTTCGAGGATGTCGCCGGTGTCGACGAGGCCAAGCAGGACCTCGAAGAAATCGTCGAGTTCCTGCGTGACCCGGGCAAGTTCCAGCGGCTGGGCGGCAAGATCCCGCGCGGCGTGCTGCTGGTCGGCCCGCCGGGTACCGGTAAGACGCTGATTGCACGCGCCGTCGCCGGCGAGGCCAATGTGCCGTTCTTCACCATCTCGGGTTCGGATTTCGTGGAAATGTTCGTTGGCGTGGGCGCTTCGCGTGTCCGCGACATGTTCGAGCAGGCCAAGAAGAACGCCCCGTGCATCATCTTCATCGACGAAATCGACGCTGTCGGCCGTCACCGTGGCGCAGGCCTCGGCGGTGGTAACGACGAGCGCGAGCAGACGCTGAACCAGTTGCTGGTCGAGATGGACGGCTTCGAGGCGAACGAGGGCATCATCCTCATCGCCGCGACCAACCGTCCCGACGTGCTGGATCCGGCGCTGCTGCGTCCGGGCCGCTTCGACCGCCAGGTCGTGGTGCCGAACCCGGATGTGCAGGGTCGCGAGAAGATCCTCAAGGTGCACGTGCGCAAGGTGCCGCTGGCTCCCGATGTGGATCTCAAGGTGCTGGCCCGCGGCACGCCCGGGTTCTCCGGCGCCGACCTGATGAACCTCGTCAACGAGGGTGCCCTGTTGGCGGCTCGCCGCAACAAGCGTTTCGTCACGATGAGCGAATTCGAGGATGCCAAGGACAAGCTGATGATGGGCGCCGAGCGCCGCACCCTCAGCCTGACCGAGGAAGACAAGAAGCTCACCGCCTATCATGAAGCCGGGCACGCGCTGCTCGCCATCAAGATGGATGCGTCCGATCCGATCCATAAGGCCACCATCATTCCGCGCGGTCGTGCGCTGGGCATGGTGATGCGCCTGCCGGAGCGTGATCAGGTGTCGCTGACCCGCCGCAAGGCCTATGCCGACCTGGCTGTCGCCATGGGTGGCCGCGTCGCCGAAGAGGAAATCTTCGGCTACGAGAAGGTGACCTCGGGTGCTTCGGCCGATATCAAGATGGCAACGGGCCTGGCTCGTGCCATGGCGACCGAATGGGGCATGTCCGATAAGCTCGGGCCGCTGCTCTATGGCGATGCGCAGGACGAGGTGTTCCTCGGCCGTTCGATGATGCAGCGCAACACGCACATGTCGGACGAGACCCAGCAGGTGGTCGATGCCGAGGTGAAGCGCTTCGTCGACGAAGGCTATCAGACGGCGCAGAAGGTGATCCGCGATAACATCGACGATCTCCACACCATCGCCCAGGCGCTGCTCGAGTTCGAGACGCTGACCGGTGACGAGATCCGCGGCCTGATGGAGGGCAAGACGCCGCTCCGTCCGTCCGACATCGATCCGCCGGTGAAGTCGACCGGTGTGCCGACGGCCGGCAAGTCGGGCAAGAAGCGCCCGGACGCTGAGCCGGGCGCCGCGCCCGAGCCGCAGCCGGGCAGCTGACGCTTCCCAAATCCACAGCAGGGCCGCCCTTCGGGGCGGCCCTTTTGTTTTATGGTCGTTTGCCGGCTGTGTTTTTGCGCCCGGCTGCCCCAAACCGCCCCAGATCTTTTGATTTGGTCAGGCGTTCGAACCAAAGAGTCTGCAACACACTTCCTGAATGGGCCCCAGGAGCCACGCCGCTTGAAAACGCCGAACCAGCACGCCGACCTCGATCTGTTCGCCCACATGCTGAAGGTGTTCGCCGATACGCCGTGGCTGCACTATGGGCTGTGGCTGGAGGGCGAGACACCGAGCTTTCCCAGGGTGCGGCAGGCGCAGGAGCGCTATGTCGACAAGCTCCTGGCGCTGCTGCCGCCGGCGCCGGCGAGCGTTCTCGATATCGGCGGCGGCACCGGCGCCATGGCCGGCCGGCTGGCTTCGCTCGGCTACACCGTGGAGATGCTGACGCCCAGCGAGGTGCAGGTCGGCATCGCACGCGAAGCGCTCGACGGCGCCGCGACGGTGCATCTCTCGCGGCTCGAGGATTTCGCGCCGGGCGAGCGCTTCGACGTCTGCCTGTTCGCCGAGAGCTACCAGTACATCCCGCTCGACGCCTCCTTCGCCAGGCTCGGCGAATTGCTGGCGCCGGACGGCCGGGTGGTGATCGCCGACTGCTTCCGTTCGGCGGGTTATCAAGGGGGCAGGGCAATCGGCGGTGGGCACCGCTACAGCACGTTCCTGAAAGCGGTCGAAGGCTCGGGCTTCGCCATCACCGGCAACGAGGACGTGACAGCGCTTGCCGCGCCTTCGATCGAGATCGACCGGATGCTCTATCGCGATTTGCTGTCGCCGATGGTGACGCAGCTTGGCGGTCTGCTCGCGGACAGGCGTCCCCTCACCCATTGGCTGGCGAGGCACGCCTACGGCCTGTTGGTCAGCCACAGAGAGCGTCAGCGCATCAGCGAGCGGTTGGGGGCTGAGTGCCGCACACCGGAGCTGTTCCTCGCCAACAATACCTACCGGTTCATGACGCTGGAGCGCCGTGCCGGCTAAATCTGCGGCGGGGTGGCAACACCTGCCGGCAATCGGCAGCGCAGCCCTACATCCGCCGGGATCGGCCGGTTAACGAAACGGCACCAATCTATTTCGTATGCTGGGGGCTGGGCGCTAGATTGGCGCTCCCCCAATCGAGGGCTTCTCATGGCGCGCAGATATTTCGGCACGGACGGCATTCGCGGGCTGGCGAACGGCGAAAAACTCACTCCCGAGCTGGCGATGAAGGTCGGCATGGCGGCGGGTCTCAAGTTCGTCAACGGCGACCACCGCAACCGCGTCGTCATCGGCAAGGACACGCGCCGCTCCGGCTATATGATCGAGAGCGCACTGACCGCCGGCTTCACCGCCGTCGGGATGGACGTCTATCTGCTCGGCCCGATGCCGACGCCGGCCGTCGCCATGCTGACGCGTTCGCTGCGCGCTGACCTCGGGGTGATGATCTCGGCCTCGCACAACCCGTTCGACGACAACGGCATCAAGCTGTTCCGGCACGACGGCTACAAGCTTTCCGACGCGCTCGAGGACGATATCGAGCAGCTGATGGATTCCAACATGCTGGGCCAGCTGAGCGTCGGCCGCGACATCGGCCGCGCGCATCGCGACGAAGCGGCCCAGACCCGCTATATCGAATATGCCAAGCGCACCATGCCCAAGGGCATCGACCTGAGCGGCCTGCGCGTCGTGCTCGATTGCGCCAATGGCGCGGCCTACAAGGTGGCGCCGACGGCGCTGTGGGAACTGGGCGCCGAAGTGTTCGTCATCGGCAACGAGCCCGATGGCTTCAACATCAACGACAAGGTCGGCTCGACCGCCCCCGAGGCGCTGATCGCCAAGGTGAAGGAGCTGCGCGCCGATATCGGCATCGCGCTCGATGGCGACGCCGACCGGGTGATCATCGTCGATGAAAAGGGCGAGATCGTCGATGGCGACCAGTTCATGGCGGTGATCGCGCAATCCTGGCACGCCCGCGGCGAGCTCAAGGGCGGCGGGCTGGTTGCCACGGTGATGAGCAATCTCGGGCTGGAGCGGTATCTGGGCGGCATCGGGCTCAGCCTCGAGCGCACCCAGGTGGGCGACCGCTACGTGCTCGAAGCGATGCGCGCCAAGGGTTTCAATGTCGGCGGCGAGCAATCGGGCCACATCATCCTCTCCGATTTCACCACGACGGGCGATGGTCTCATTGCCGGCCTGCAGCTGCTTGCGGTGGCCAAGCAGGCGGGACGCGCGGTGTCCGAGATTTGCAAGCGCTTCGACAAGGTGCCGCAGCTCTTGCAGTCGGTGCGCTACAAGGAGGGTAAGCCCCTTGAGCACAAGCTGGTGCAGCAGGCGATCAAGGAAAGCCAGGCCCGCCTTGGCGATACCGGGCGCCTGGTCATCCGTCCCTCCGGCACCGAGCCGGTGATCCGGGTGATGGCCGAGAGCGACGACGAAGGCCTGGTCCTCGCCGTGGTCACCGAGATTGCCGCGACAATCAAGAAGGTCGCCTAACCGCTCAGCCATTCTGGCGGGTTAGCGGTAGAGAGGCGGCTGACCCATCGTGCCTCCCACGCCCCTCTCTTGCAAAATCTAAGGCTTAGCCAAACGGCTGAACCTAAGATTTTGCTTTCTCCCCCGCCAAGGGGGAGATGATCCATGCTTTCCACTTGCGCCGGAGTATCCGTCGGGACTCTCCCCCTCGGCGGGGAGAAAGCGAAAACTTGGGCTTAGCGCAGCTAAGTCCTTAGTTTTCGCCAGAGAGGGGGTTTTGGAAGCCACCGGGTTTTGCAGCATTCCTGATCCGGCGCTTCCATATGCGATTGCCCTGCTGTTGAGGGGAGGGGACAGGGGGGCGCCGGCCTCAAGTAACCGCCTGCCTGAGCAAGACTTCGTTAACGCATCTCCTTCACTCGACATTAGGGTTATCCGTTAGGGTTAAGTGGGTTTTAAGAAAAGGCAGGCAAGATGGGGTCACTCGACTGGTGTCGTCGTGGCAACAAGGACCCTGCAATATGCGTAGATATTTTGCCTCAGCGGCTGCGGTAGGAACCGCCCTGCTGCTCGCCGGCCCCGTGATGGGGGCCGATATGCCCGAATATCCGGAGATCCCCGAAGTCGATTACGACATCGGCGGCTCGTTCTACCTGCGCGGCTCGGCCGCGCTGAACTGGCATTGGGCGCCGGAAGTGGTGCACCCGGCAAATGCCGAGATTAATGAAATCGTCGAGTACGGCTACGGCTACAGCTGGGGCGCGGGCTTCGGTTACGAGACCGGTACGGGTCTGCGTTTTGATGGCACGATCGACTCGGTCGAGACCAAGGGCCTGAAGATCACCAAAGTCGCGCCCGATCCGGATCCGGGTGACTACACCCTGATGCTGCGCTCGACCGTTGCGCTCGCCAACATTTACTACGACTTCGGCCTCGGCGGCGATTTCAGCTACTCTTCGGGGGCCGGCGGCGCCTTCGGCTATGTCGGCGCCGGCGCCGGCGTGGCCTGGAACCATGCCGAGATCAACTCGCCGATCAACGCCGACGTGCCAGTCCCGACCGGCGGCAACGTGAGCGCGGCGGCGGCCGTGATGGTCGGCGTCGGCTACGACATGGGCAACTGGGTGGCGGATGTGGGCTATCGCGGCCTCTACATCAACCAGATCAACAACGCCCCGACCGATCCAACGACCACCAGCTACTACGAGATCGACAACAACTGGATCCACGAGCTGCGCGGCACGGTCCGCTACCGCTTCAACTAAGCAGCCGTTGGACGACACCAGTCCGACCTGGAACGGCGCCCAGAAGGGCGCCGTTCTTGCTTTCTGTCAGCGAACTGTCAGGTTCGGCAGCATAGCTTTTCGCTATGCAAATCAATGGTATCGGCAAACTTCACGCGGATGGCGAAACGCTCGCCGAGGTAGAATTTACTCTCGTCACCACCCCGGGCTTTCCGGCCGGACGAGGGGAGCTCCGCTGCGAAACACCTGCGCTGCACGAGGCATACGGGGCCACAGAGGCGTCATTGTTCCTGAATGACCTGGCGATCCCGGTGCCCATCATGATCGTTGGAGCGCCTGATGGCTCGACCGCGGACTTCGTTACGCTGGGTGTAGCCCCGCGCGACTGGAGCGTGTGAACGCCGAACCCCAGGCGCACAGGTCCCGCACCGGACGGCTTACCAGGAGAAATTGACGCCGGCCCGACCGCCGGTCGTCCCACGACTGAGCCCGACACCGACCGCGCCGGTGATGGTCAGGCCGTCGGTCGCGACGATGGCGCCACCGACCCCAACGGCGCTTTCTCCATTGAAGGTGCCGAAGTTGACGGCGGCGCCGAAGGTCTTGCCCGTATCGACCGTCGCGGTCGGCAAAGCGAGGCTCAGTGCCACGCCTTCATTGGCGTCCCGCACCTGCTCGAGCATCTCGCTCTCGCCGTTGATGGTGCCATCCGGGCTTTGCTTCTTTGTTTCGCCGGTGTTGGCGTTGTAGCAGGTCTCGGTGCCAGGGATGTAGAACCATCCCGCCCCGTACAGGGGGCAAACCCGAACATATTCGATGGCAGCGTAGGTGGGCGTAGAACAGAAAATCGCCGCGGAGGCCGCGACGGCAAGCAGAATGCGCATAGTGATTTGCCCCAAATTAACACGGGCATTATCGCCAGGGCCTCGGCAGGTACAAGCCGAAGTAACGACCCAAGCGGTTACTTTTCGCGTGCATTTTCTGAGGGTTCGTCGCCCGACTCAGTGTCAATCGCTATAACGAGTGACATGAATCCCCCCACCGTCACCGTTGAAGACCGCACCCTCGCTCGTGCCGACGTCGTCGCCCTTCAGGGCGATGATCCCATCCGCCTCCTCGGCTGCAATCTCGATGAAGCCAAGCTCGCCGACCTCGATCTCACCGGTTGGGTGTTCGAGCGTTGCAGCTTCGCGCGCACCGATTTCGGCAAGGCCGAGCTCGAGCTTGCCCGCTTCCTTAACTGCCGCGGCGCCTTCGCGCTGTTCCGTGGCGCCAATCTCGAGGATGCGGCGTTCCGCGCGTCGGACTTCAACAATGCGAGCTTTCGCGGCGCGACGCTGTCGTCCGTATCATTCGAGGATTGCAAGCTCACCGGCTGCGACATGGCCGACGCCAGGTCGATGGATGTGCGGTTCACCAACACCCTGCTGGTCTCGGCCAAGCTCCCCGGCTTCAATTTCCGCAAGGAGACGCTGGTCGGCGTCGACTTCAGCTCCGCCGACCTCGCCAAATGCGATTTCCGCGAGGCGAGTTTTGAGAACTGTTCGATCCGCGAAGCCAATATCGACGGAGCCCGCTTCCAGGATGCGGACCTGCGCGGCGCCGATCTGGGCGGGCTCTCGATCCTGGCGCAGGCCGGCCGCTTCAAGGGTGCGGTGGTGTCGGCAGCGCAGGCGGAACTGATCCTCAGCCAGACCGGGCTGAAGGTGCGGGCGCGGTAGGTAGGGTTCACCAGGACCAGCCCCATCTCCCCCTTGGCGGGGGAGAAAGCGAAAACTTGGGCTTAGCGCAGCTAAGTCCTTAGTTTTCGCAAGAGAGGGGGGCGTGGGTTGGACACGGTGCTTAGCCAAGAAGCTAAGCCCAAGAAATTCCATTTTCCCCCGCCAAGGGGGAGATGGGCATCGAGTTTGTTGCGGGCTCAATCCCCCAGCTGAAACCGTTCGAACCGTCCCAGCTCGTCCTCGAGCATGGCCTTGTGCTCGGCGGCATTGCCCTTGCCCACCCAGTGCCAGGCCTGGATCAGCACCTTGCCGGCTGCCCGGTCGGTCTTCAGGTCCAGCGCCGCGACGATCTCGTCGCCGGCCAGCACCGGCAGGGTGAAGTAGCCGAACTTGCGCTTGGCCTTGGGCACATAGGCCTCGAACACATGGTCGTAGCCGAAGAACAGGCTGGTGCGGCGGCGCTGGATGGCCAGCGGGTCGAACGGCGAGAGGATATGCACCAGCGGCGGGCCCTTGGGCTCCGGCGCTTCCAGCGCTTCGGGTGTTGCATAGTGCAACGTCGGATCGTCGCCGATGGTCACCGGTAGCAGCGCTTTCTTCCGCCGCCTGGTCTCGATCTGCTTGGCCAGTTCGGGCGTGAAGCGGAGCTTGGGGTGCATCACCGATGGGCCGCTGATCAGCCCTTGCGATGTCAGCGCCCGATCGAGCAGGTAGGCATCGATCTGCCTCGATGTCGCCGCCTTGGGCAGCTTGCCGAAATGCCGCGATATCAACTCGTAGGTCTTCACCATGCCGATGCGTTCGGAAATGGTCAGTTCGCCCGAAAAGAAGCCGTATTGCAGCACGCGCTTAGATGGCTTGCGGCTGCCCCATGGGTGGTCCTTTTCCACCAGCTCGTCGGTATCGATGTCTCGGATCGAGATGGCGCCATCTTTCTTGATCTGGCGCAGCAGTTTTTTCAGATCGTTGGGGTCGGCATCGGCATACCAGCGCATCGGCTCGCTGCGATGCTGCTTCATCTCGTCGATGTAGAACGGCAGATCGCGCACCGGCACATAGGCGAGGGCGTGCGTCCAGTACTCGAACACCGACTTGTCGACCGATTGCGCCTGCGTCAGGTCGCTGCGCCGATAGTTCGGGATGCGGGTGAACAGGATGTGGTGGTGGGCGCGCTCGATGACGTTGATGGTGTCGATCTGCACATAGCCCAGCTGCTCCACCGCCTGGCGGGTCGCCTCGGGGCCGGCGCCGAACGGTTCGCGTTCATCGAGCCGCTGGGCATGCAGCCAGATCCGGCGGGCGTGGGGCAGGGTGAGGTTGAGCAGCTTTTTCATGCTGACAAGCCTAGCGCATCATCCTGCCAGCGGGTGTCAGGGTTTCATTTCTTCCACATCGCCAAGAGCCCCGCACCGACATCGATGCGCGCCGCCGCTGGGGCAAGGCCGCTGATCGCGGCCGGCTTCACCGCGGGCCAGAACATGTCGTCGAACAGCGGCAGCATGGCCTTGGTGATGAAGCGGCTGCGCTGGGCGTAGACGTGCTTGTCGCCATAGGGCGTCTGCTGGTGCACATAGAAGCGCTGCGGCACCATCAGGTGCAGCTCGTCCCGAGCCCGGGTCATGGCCACGTAGAGCAGCCGGCGCTCCTCCTCCAGCTCATGGGTCGAGCCGGTGCCGAGGTCTGACGGGATGGCGCCGTCGACGACGTTCAGCACATGTACGTTCTTCCATTCCTGGCCCTTGGCCGAATGGATGGTCGAGAGGATCAGAAAATCCTCGTCGAGCAGCGGCACGCCGGCCTGGTCCGAGGTGGCATCGGGCGGATCGAGCGTCAGCTCGGTGATGAAGCGCTCGCGGCTCGGATAGCCGGCGGCGATCTGCTCGAGCTGGTAGAGATCTTCCTTCCTGACCTCGGCATCCTCGTACACCGCCTCCATCAGCGGCTCGTACCACATGCGGGCCCGCAGCAGTTCGGCCGGCCAGCCGCCACCGCCCTTGCCGAGGTGCTCCACCACTTCGAGCAGCGACGGCCAGGCTTCGGAGCCGCGCGGCGGCGGAGCGGTATTCAACAGTTCGACCAGCGGGTCCGGGCTCTCGGCCATACGGTCGAGCACTTTGCCCGCGGCGCCCGGCCCGATACCCGGCAGCAGCTGCAGCACGCGGAAGCCGGCAACGCGGTCGCGCGGGTTATCGACGAAGCGCAGCAGCGCCAGCATGTCCTTGACGTGGGCGCTGTCGAGGAATTTCAGGCCGCCATACTTCACGAACGGAATGTTGCGGCGGGTCAGCTCGATCTCGAGCTCGGCCGAGTGCGAGGAGGTGCGGAACAGCACCGCCTGCTGCTTCAGCGCCGTGCCGCCCTCGCGGCAGGCGAGGACGCTTTCGACCACGTAGCGGGCCTGGCTCGGCTCGTCCTTCACCGTCACCAGCCGCGGCTTCTCGGTCGCAACCCTCGAGGTCCAGAGGTTCTTGGTGAAGCGCTCCTTGCTCTCCGAGATCACCGCGTTGGCGGCCTCGAGGATCGGCTGGGTGGAGCGATAGTTGCGGTCGAGCGTCACCATCCGCGCCGGCGGGGTAAAGGCGGCGGGGAAATCGAGGATGTTGCGCACCGTGGCGGCGCGGAACGAGTAGATCGACTGCGCGTCGTCGCCGACCACCGTCAGCCCATCGCCATCAGGCTTCAGGGCCAAGAGGATCGAGGCCTGCAGCCGGTTGGTGTCCTGGTACTCATCGACCATCACATGGTCGAAACGCCCGCCGAGGTCCTCGGCAATGGTGGGCTCGCGCATCATGGCGGCCCAGTAGAGCAGCAGGTCGTCGTAATCGAGCACCTGCTGGCGCTGCTTTTGTTCGACATAGGCGGCGAACAGCTCGCGCAGCTGTGGCCCCCACATGGCGACCCAGGGGAAGGCCTGTTTCAGCACCGCGTCGAGGTCGTCCTGCGCGTTGACCACGCGCGAGTAGATGGCGAGACAGGTGCCCTTGGTCGGGAAGCGTTTCTTGGCTTCGGAGAACCCCATCTCGTGCCGGATGATGTTGATCAGGTCGCCGGAGTCTTCGCGATCGTGGATCGAGAAGCCGGGCGTCAGGCCGATCTGTTCAGCGTGCTCGCGCAACAGCCGCGCGCCGATGCCGTGGAAGGTGCCGGCCCAGCTCAGGGCATCGGTGATCACCCCGGATTTGGCGCCCATCACCTGCGCCACCAGTCGTTCGACCCGGCGCTGCATCTCGCTGGCAGCGCGGCGCGAGAAGGTCATCAACAGGATACGGCGTGGATCGGCGCCGTTGACGATCAGGTGCGCCACCCGGTGCGCCAGCGTGTTGGTCTTGCCCGATCCCGCGCCGGCAATCACCAGCAGCGGCCCGCCCAGATGCTCCGCCGCCTGCCGCTGCTCGGGGTTCAGCTTGTCGAGATAGTGGGGGGCTAAGGCAGTCTGCACGCGAATCGATCCGGCTGGAGGTCCGGATCAGGAAGCATCATTCTTGCTTTGTTCGCAATTCACGGGATCGAGGCGCCGGCGGTTTGAGCCGGCGCCTCCTTGGTTTCAATCGTCACTGCGCTGCAGCTTCGATCACCTTGGCAACGTCCTCGGCCTTGGAGATGAGGCCGGAGTGGCTGGCCTTGATCTCGGTGACCGTGGCGCCGATGCGGCCGGCGAAGAAGCGCTGTGCATCGGGGGGCAGCACCAGGTCTTCGGCGGTCACGACGTAGAAGTTCGGCTTGTCGTGCCAGGCGGCGACCTCAGCCACCGCATCGAAGTTGGCCGGGTTCGAGGGCAGCTGCGTCGCTGCATTGGCCTCGGCTTCCGCCACCGGCAGGTCGCCGGCGAACAAAGCAGGGTACTGCGCCGGGTCGAAGATCAGGCCACCTTCGGCGTTCGGGCGGATCGCCTTGACGCCTTCGCTCGGCGCGCCACCCGACAGCAGCTTGGTCAGCGTTTCGCCCTTGTCCGGCGCGAAGGCCGAGACGTAGACCAGCGACTTGACCTTGGCGTCGGCGCCGGCCTCGCCGATCACTACGCCGCCCCAGGAATGGCCAACCAGCACGGTCGGGCCGTCCTGGGCATCGAGAGCCGCCTTGGTGGCCGCGACGTCGTCGGCGAGCGAGGTGAGCGGGTTGGCGACCTGGGTCACCTTGTAGCCCTTGGCCGAGAGGATCGCGGCGACCTTGTCCCAGCTCGAGGCGTCGGCGAAGGCGCCGTGGACGAGGACGACATTCCTGGCGGGCTCCTGAGCGAGAGCTGCGCCACCAGCACCGACTGCGGCGGCGCTGAACACGACGGCGGACAGAATGGACTTCATTTTCATCTCCATATGTTGAGGCGAGGTTGGACGATCGGCAAAGTCGATTTGCCGCTGGCTGGCGCCAAGCTGTTAAAACCGGATCTTGCGTTTCGGCCCAGGATTGTTGAACTTCCTCGCCAAGCGATGCCGTAGAGATAGAGGTGAAGGCCGTGAACAACCATGATCGCGCCTCCGGAGTTCATGCTCTGGAATCCGAAGCCGCTTTCCCGATGATGGCGTCGCGCGTCGACCTGCTCTCGCAGGTGCTGATGCTGATCCGGCTGCGCGGCGAGCTGATCTTCTCAAGCGAGCTCACGGCGCCCTGGGCCCTGCAGTTCGATGCCGGCTCGGCCTATTTCCATGTGGTGTCGGAAGGCACGATGGAGGTGCGGGCCAGCGATGGCAGGCGGGTCACCGCCGAGGCCGGCGACCTGATCGTCCTGCCGCAGGGGAGCGGCCACAGCATCGGCGTCGATGGCGCGACGCCTGTGCCGATCCGTGAGGTGCTGGAGGCACAGATGCGGGAGCAACTCGTCATCCGGCTCGGCGGCAATGGGGCCATGACCCAGCTCATCACCGGGGCGTTTCGCTTCGAGGGCGACAATATGCCGACCATGCTCGCTGTGCTCCCCTCGCTGATCCACATCTCGAAGGCGCTGCGAAGCGAGGAAGAGGCCTGGGTCGAAGGCATCGCGCATTTCCTGCTTGCCGAGGCAAGGGTGCCGCATCCCGGCTCGTCGCTGATGATCTCGCGGCTGATCGACGTGCTGGTGATCCGCGCGATGCGCACCTGGGTGCGCACTGCGCCGCCGGAAAAGCGCGGCTGGCTCGGCGCCCTCGCCGATATCCGGATCAGCCGGGCGCTGAAAGCCATCCACGACGAACCGTTCCGCCGCCGTACCGTGGCCGAGCTTGCCGCTATTGCCGGGATGTCGCGCTCGAGCTTTGCCGAACGTTTTGCGACGTTGATCGGCGCGGCGCCGCTGCACTACCAGACGCGCTGGCGGCTGCTGCTCGCCAACGAAATGCTGAAAGGGCCGGAGACGCGGGTCAGTGAGGTCGGGCGGCGGGTCGGCTATGATTCCGATGCCGCCTTCAGCCGGGCGTTCAAGGCCCAGTTCGGCTATCCCCCGGCGCAGGCGATGCGTGGTGGGCTCGCCGGTTCGCCGTGACAACCACCGGTTGCCAGGCGACCCGTGTGTTCCTATTTTGGGTACACATGGGATCCTCTCGATGAACACGCGCTTCGCCGTCGCCACGCATATCCTGACTTTCCTCGCCTATCAGGGCGGCCAACCCGCGACGTCCGAGCTCATTGCCGCAAGCGTGAACACCAACCCGACCTTCATTCGCCGGCTGTTGACGCAACTGGCGAAGGCGGGGCTCACCACCTCGCAATTGGGGGCCGGCGGTGGCGCGCTGCTGGCGCATCCGGCGAGCCGGATCAGCCTCCTGGATGTCTACCGGGCGATCGACGAGCAGCAGCAGGTGTTTGCCCTGCATGACGCACCCAACCCGCAGTGCCCGGTTGGCCGCAATATCGATGCGGTGCTCAAAGGGCGGATGCTGGAGGCGGAACGGGCACTGCAGGCGCAGCTGGCGAAAACCAGCATCGCCGACCTCGCCGCCGATATCGCCGAGCGCAACAAGGTCGCCTGACGCGGAGGCACGCCCGTCGAGCCAGACCTCTTTACAATCATGTGTATCCAGATTAGATACGATTATGTGTAACCGAAATGGATACAGATAATGACGAGCCTGGACGTCGCAGCGATCGCTTTGGCGACGTTGATCACCTCCGCAGCCGTGCTGCCGACCACACCCTTATTTGCACAGGAGCCAGCCATGAGCACTCAGGAGCAGCAGGTCGTCGACTTGCTCAAGGCCATCGAAACCGGCGCCGCCGGGCCGGTCGCCGTCATCAATCCCGAACACTACACGCAGCACAATCTGGGGGCGGCCGACGGGCTCGCCGGCTTCGGCGCGCTGCTAGCCGCGCTTCCGCCGAACTCGGCCAAGGTCAACACCGTGCGGGTGTTCGAGGATGGCGACTATGTCTTCGCCCATACCGAGTACGAGTTCTTCGGCCCCCGGATCGGCTTCGATATCTTCCGCTTCGAGCACGGCAAGATCGTCGAGCATTGGGACAACCTGCAGGAGACGCCGGCGGCCGCCAACCCGAGCGGCAACACCATGATCGACGGCGCGACCAGCGCAACTGACATCGACAAGACCGAGGCCAACAAGGCGCTGGTGGCGCAGTTCGTCGACGACATCCTCGTCAACGGCCGGTTGGAAAAACTTGCCGGCTTCTTCGACGGCGACAGCTACATCCAGCACAACCCGCAGATCGCCAATGGCCTCTCCGGTCTCGGCGCGGCGCTCGAGGCGATGGCCAGGGCTGGTATCACCATGAGGTATGACACCGTGCACAAGGTGCTGGGCGAGGGGAACTTCGTGCTCGTGGTCAGCGAGGGCAGCTTCGGCGGCAAGCCGACCGCCTTCTACGACCTGTTCCGGGTCGAGAACGGCAAGATCGCCGAACACTGGGATACGCTCGAAACCATCCCGCCGCAGGGCGAGTGGAAGAACCAGAACGGCAAGTTCGGCTTCTGAACGCAGGGCGCCTCGGCGCCCTACGCCTCCCTGGTCGTGGCGGCAAAGCTCGTTCAGCCGGAACGATCCTCGGAGCGGCCGAGCTCGCGCTGCCTGAGGATGAACGCCACGCCCTCGGTATAGCGATCATGAAGTTTGGCGAAGCGAGTGAGCGTATCCTTGGGGATGCCGATCTCGATCAGCTCTGCGTGCATGTCCTTGAGGCGCTCCTCCATCTCCTCCATGCCGACGATCAGGCGTTCAATCTGTTCCTCGGTCAGTCGAACCAGTGTTGCCATCACTGCCTCCTTCAAGGCGCCGCGGGGTTCAGTCTAGCGCTTCCTGGCCTGGCGCGCCGCATTCTCGGCGAGCCGCGCCTTGACCAGACGGGCCACCAGCGCATCCGGCAGCGGCGTGTCGGGCGTGAACCGCACCGTGCCCTTGGACGTATCGAGACCGGCCAGCTCGGCCGCATGGGCCTCCATCACTGCCGGGCTCTGTACATAGAAAGCGCAATGCGACCTGGCGGCGCCGAACGACACGAGCGCGCCATCCTGTCGAAAGGCCGGGATGCCGTAGCCGACATACTCTTCAGCCCCGGGCGCGGCTGCAATGATCACTTCTCGCAGGTGTTCCAGCGCCTGCCGCTGCGCCGCGGGCAGAGCGGCGAGGAAACTGCGAGTGGTTTCGGGCATCGGCGCTGTCATGATCGCTCCTCCTGAACCATAGCCTCGCACGGCCATCATCGCGCTGTCAGCACTCCCCAGTGGTTGCTGCTATGATATTGAAATCGTTAAACTATTCGTGCAACGCTGTTGTCATGCGGGCGATTTCGCCTCATGCTCATCCGGTCGCCCGCCCATCGGAGGTACCTGATGTCGCCGCTGACTTGCCTCGACGCCGATACGGAAGGTTTCGGCCTCACCACCGCGCAGATCATCTATCGCGTGCCCGATCATCTCGAGCTGCTGCAGGATTTCGTCTGGCAGCAATACGACGTGTTCCCGCAGTTCCCCAGCCTCAGAAAGTTCCTGGCCTTCTGGGAGGAAAAGATCGAGGGGCCGCTGCACTCGGTGACGGTGGCGCATGCCCGGCTGATCTACCCGGTGGAACTGCGCACCCTCAAGGGCGCGCGGCTCCACTAGGGGAAAGCGACCGCTGCTGCAATCAGCTGGGGTTGGGGCCGTCGTCCGTATCGTCGCCCCGACAGTCGCTGTCGCCGTCGATCTGGATGGCATCGTCTTCACATTCGACTTTGACTACGGGGCCGCCGCCGCTGCCGGCTGCGCCGAGCGCCCTGGTTTCGGGGCCAACATTGCTGGGCAGGCAGTTGGCTGCGTGGATGTCGGGTGCGGTGATCAGCACACCGGCGCAGTCGATGAAATGCTGCAGCGGATCGACGCTTTGCGGCGTCACCGTCTGCGAGCTGGCTGACGGCGCGAGCAGCAACAGGCCGCCGGCAGCGAGTGTCGCGATGGTTCCGAGGCGGATACGGCGGGCGAGGTGGTGCTTGGTCGAGACTGGAGGCATGCGAAGTCTCCTTCGTACGAGTACGCCCCCCAGTTAAAGTAAATCACTTTGCCGGTGCGGCGGCAACACAGTAAAACACTAATGCCACTTACATCTTCCAGCCGGCTGCGCCCTCGATCAACTGTCGGTAGAGCAGCAGAGCCGAGAGGCAATGCTGAGTCGAATCGACGCGCGAGCGCAGCACGTAAGCGCCGTTCCGAAACGCACCGGTCAGGTTTTTCAGCTTGGGATCCTCGTAATACTGGCCCGGCCCGAACTCCAGCCGCGTGCTGTCGCCAGTCAGTTGCAGGCCGAGGTTATGCGGCAGGTCCGTATCGATGCGGCCTCGCAGCGTCGCGGCAAGGTCGGGAACGCCGTGCCGCTCGAGTGCGGCAGCCGCGGCGATCACCCCCTCGAGCGCGGCGCAGGTGTTGGAGCCGCTGTCGGTAGAGGGCATGAGAGCTTCGACATAGTTGGCGGCGAACCGCTCGAGGAAGTCGCGATAGCGGTCCTCGCCGGTGGTGGCGAGCCGTTGCGCCGCGGCCATCATGCCCCAATGGGCGAACATCCGGTCGGGCACGGCGAGGTATTTGGCCATGACGCCGGCTTCGAGCCGCTCGAGCATCGCTGCCACCTCCGCCGCGTCCGGCGCGAGGTCGATGTAGTGCGCCAGCGCCAGCCAGGTTTCGCCAGTGGCGTAGGAATCGGCGGTGGCTTCCCCCGGTACCTGTGCGATGCCGCCATCGGGCAACTGCTGAGCCGCCAAGCCGCGCAACCAGGCCTGGCGCAAGTCGGGGCGAAAGTCCGACCCGATGGCCCGGCTATGGAACAGCTCGGCCAGCAGGGCAAGCGCGGCGGCCCCGGCCCGCCCACCGGCCAGCGTCTCGTCTTCGGATAGCAGCAGGCCAGCGCCGACAGCGATCGACTGGGCCTCATAGTAGGCGATGCTGCGCGCCGACGGCTCGGCGAAGCCGGGTTTGCCGGAGAGGAAGTAGAACTGGTTGAGGACGAAGCCGGCGCCGGCCTGGCGGACGATGTTGTCATCAGGGGTGAAGTGCGAGCGCAGGAAATCGAATTCGTAGAAGAAGCGCCCTTCGGCGGTTTCGGTCGCCACCAGGTAACGCGCCGCGGCTTCGGCGCGCCGTTCGAGTTCCGCCTGTCCGAGCGTGGGCTCGCTCGTCTGAGCAGCGGTGCAGAGCCCGAGCGTGAGCAGCAAGGCAAAGCCGGCACGGCGGATGGCCATGAGCCCCTCCCGGTTCCGTCTTTGGCCAGCATAGCGCCGCGTGCGGTAGCGGCGCTAGGCTGCCTGTTGTCCGAACTCGGCCAGGTAGCTGCGCCAGGGCTCGGACGCCACGAACACCCAGTCCGGGATCGGGCCACGGCCGGAAGGCAGCGCCCTGAGCTGCTCGACCAGCAGCAGTGCATCGGCGGTCTTGGCGCGCACCCGGGCGGCGCGGTACCGGCCGGCAAACGACGGGTCGAGCCCGGCTTCGGCGACCATCGTTTCGGCGGTGCGGTCGGCGAAATAGATGGCGTTCGCCGCTAACCGCAGAGCGAGCGCCTCGCCCGGGGTCACGGCCATGGCCGCGATGGTCGCTTCGGCGTCGACCAGCGGTTCGCTGAGCGGCAGGAAGTCGAGTTCGGCCGGGGCATGGGCGAGGCAGACATCGGCGTCCTCGCGGCGGGCGCCGTTCGCATAGCTCTGGGCGATCGGTCCCACCGGCACCATGCCATAAGGCGCGCATTCCGCCGCCCGCAGCGCCCCGATCGAGGCGGCGCCGAGCACGGTAATCCCCTGCTGCAGAGCGAACAGGATTTCCTTGTGCCAGACCGAGGGCACGAAGCCGAACACCCCGTCGATGAGCCCGATGGCATCGGCGCCATCGAGCACGGCGCGGTAGAGGTCGCCCTTCCTCGCCGGCGGGCGGATATCGAGCCCGCTGCGATCATAGTCTTGCCCCGAGAGCGACGGGCCGGCGAACAGGACTTTCACAGGAACCCCAGCATGGCGGCAGTGGCGCGAGAACCGGGGCGCCAGTTGGTATTGGTCAGGCGGTCTTCGAGGCCCGGCACATAGATCTTGGCCACCCGGATGCCGAACTGTTCGCCGCCGAGCGGGATGACGACGATGCGATTGAGACCCGCCTTGGCGAGCCCGGCCTGAAGCGCAGCGATCAGCGCGGCCTCGCCGCTGTCGGCTGGCAGGCCCGGGGGCGCCGGCCGCGTGGCTGGCGTTGCTTCGGTCAGCACCGCGATGGAACGGCCGAGCTGCTCGTCGTACTCGCCTTCGACGATGTCATCGCGCGCCCCGGCAATGTTGGTGATGCGCGTCTGTGCCGCCTCGACGATGGCGCGCCGCGCGGCGACCGCCGCGATGGGGTGGCAGCTGGCGCCGGTCGCGACATCGAAGTGCTTGTCGGCGCCATCGGCAGGAAACAGCGCCGCATAGATGACCGGCACGCCGATATTGTTGGTCTGGTCGAACAGTCGCAGCCGGTAGCCGGCGCGGGCGACCTTGTCGGCCAGCGCGTCCACTGCCGGGTCGCCGAATGCCGCGGGGGAGACGGCGGTGGCCTCGGCCGCGGCATCGGGCTTATAGCTCCACAGGCACACCGCATCGCGCTCAATCACTTCGCAGAGGCCATGCAGCAGTGCGCCGGAGAGGCGCGTCCCGGCAGCAATGCCATTGGTCGATTGTGACAAGCCGACGAGGTCGCGGGGCGGCGTGCCCAGCACCACTGCGTCATAGGGCACCAGCACCGGCGCACCGGTCGCAAGGTCAAACCCCTCGACCCAGCGAATCGGCTTTGTTTCGTCGATCGCCGCACCGCGCGGCAGCAGGTGCGTTACCTCGAGCAGTTCGAAGCTCCCGGCCCGCGCTTCAGCCATGCTGAGGGTCTTCTGCGGCGTCTCAGGCGCTTCGGCGATGGCGTACTCGGCCGCCTCCATCACCGCCGAGAGCTGGGCCGAAATGTCGTCGACGCCCTTGCCCTGGTGGGTGGCAAGCGTCGCCGATTGCGGGCGGATGGCGGCGTAGCAGGGGATGCCGATGCGATCTAGCCCGGTCTGGCGGGCCAGCCGGGTGATGCCGAGCGCGGCAAAATGCAACGACAAATCCCGCAGCAGGGCTGCGGGATTGCGCGTGCCGCCTGGAGCCGTATCGGCCGCCGGGCGGAGCTGGGCTCCGAAATGCAAGACTTACTTGGAGGTGTAGAACCAGGCGCCGCTGCCATCGGCGCGATTGCCGGCGGCCACGGCGACGTTGATGCCGTCGACAATGGTGTTGCCCGACTGCAGCGCGGAGCGAACGTTGGCCGGGACTACGGTGTCCTGGTCAACCGGGGTCACAGTCATCAGCTGGGTATCGACGACCAGCAGCTGCTCAGAGTCTTTCTGTCCAATAATGACGTAACGCATTGGTATTTCTCCTTGTCGGCCTACTTGAAACCGGCCTTATGCAATGCGTCTATATACAGATCGACATCAGAGGGATCGCGCTGCGGCACTCGGGATAGCCAACGAGCAGTTGTGAAATCCGGTTGCAATCTAAGCGCTTGCAACCGATAGCGGCGGGCGAGGTCCATTTGCCCCGCCATCGCGGCAGCGGCGGCCATCAGGCGGTAGGCCGGCTCCGGGTTGCGCATCTGGCTCAGGTTGGCCAGCGCCTCATCGAAACGCCCGCGGAAGAAATTGATGCCGCCCAGCGTCCACAGGTACTCATCGGGAGGGATCGGGTTGAGCCGCATGGCGGCTTCGATCTTTTCCTGGGCTTCGCGGTGGTTGGAGTTGTGCGCCAGGGTATCGGCGAAGTCGGCGAGAATATCGGCGTGGTTCGGCGCGAGCTCGGCTGCCGTCGACATGTGGACCAGGGCCTGATCCAGGTCGCGATCGAACAGCGCGACGCGGCCAAGCTCCCGATATGCCGTGCCGTCATTGGGGTCGATCGACACCGCACGCTCGGCATGCAGCTTGGCCTTGTCGAGCAGCGCCTTGTCCGACCCGGACCTGAGCACCCATTCCACCACATAGGAGCGGGCAAGCGCGCTCTCGATCGTCGCCTGTTCCGGCTCGATGTCGCGGGCAATGCGCAGCGACTTGCGACCGCGCCGGACCTTGGGCAGATCGAACGTCCTGAGGTTCTGCCGCCCGGCGAGGTAATGCGAGTAGGCATTGGCGTCGCGCAGCGTACGCTCGCGCTGCAGCTCGGCCGTTTCGATCGATTCCGCCAGGGCCCGGGCGACCCCGTTGGTAAAGTCCCAGTAGCGCTCGGGCGCGGTCAGCGCCGAGAAGGCGAATTTGTCGGCCCAGACGATCTCGCGGCCGGCGGCGCGCACCAGGCGGATGGCGAGCGACAGCCCGTCGCCGGCAAAATGCGGGGCGATGCGGCTTTCCACCGCGTAGTCGATCTGGTGCGCTCGTACCTCGTCCAGCGCGGTGAAGGGGTCGAGCTGCCAGGCGGTGTGCGGCGCGATCACCGACAGCGATTTGAGGCGCGACAGGCCGATGGTCACATCTTCGACCAGCGCCGGCGCCAGGTGCTTGGGCACGCTCGCCTGCTTGAAGTCCTGCAACGGCGGCAGCAGCACCACCCGGGGCACAAAGCTCACCCGCGCCCGGTCCTCGTCGGCCTGCGGCCGGCGTCGCTCGACGGTGCGCGGTTGAGCGGGAATCGTTTCGTCATCGTGGCCGAACAGCTCGGCGGTTTCCGCCGCCGGTTCCATGCCCAGGCCATGCCGGAGCCGGTTGCGGAACGCAGCGAAGGCGGCGCGCGCGCCGCTCTCGTTATTCTCCGAGCGGAACAGTTCGATCGTGGCGCGGCACACCACGTCGGAATAGGGCAGGCGCTCGGCCAGCCGGAACAGCGCCGAATGGGCGCCCCGGCCACCGATTCGCAACGCCGCTTCGGTCGCCTGGGTGGAGAACTGGTTCTCGATGCGGGTGCGTTCGAGCGCCAGCCACTGGTCGAATTCGTTGCCGACGCCAATGACGCCGGCCAGCAGCTCGCCGCGGTAGAGGCCGATCAGCCGCTCGAGCTCGGGCGCATCTTCGGCGCTGCGGACGCGGCCGATCTCGCGCAGGTCGAGCACCACGTCGCGGTTGAGCTCGATTTCCGTGGCGTCGGCATCGAATAGGTCGAACCCGTATCTACCTTCGAGTTCACGCGTATGCAGCAGGGTCTGCCGCAGATTGGTCATCGCCTGTTCTGCAGTGCTGCTTTCCCAGGTCCGTTCCGCCAAAGCCGACCGTCGCGCCCGGTTGGAAAAGTCCAGATACAGCACAGCTGCAAGGGCATAGGCCTTTTGGCGCAGCTTTACTGCCGAACCGTCCGCCAAGCGGAGGACCGGGGTCCCCAAAAGCTGCAGGGTGACCGTTTCACGCATAGAAGTGATCGGCATTGCTCAGTTGATCCGTCGAAATTGGTGGAAGTTTACTTGACGAAGTAAAGGGCAAAGCGTAGCCACGTAACGGCTAGATAACGCATTGAAGTAAGCTACCCAAGCGTGATGCGCTAGCACAATAACTGCGAGGAGGCGCGGAGGGTGGGCCGCAGTGTCCCGCATATAGGACCCGAAACCTAGGCAACAATATCGAGGGACGAATGGAATCAGGAACATCGAACTTGGCTGCAGCAGCAAACGCGGACGCTAGAGGTTCCCAACTGATCGAACTGAGCGCCGACATCGTCAGCGCCTACGTGAGTCATAACGCACTGAGCGCCAGCGACATTCCCAAGTTGATCGCAACGGTGCATGCAACGTTGAGTGGTCTGGGCGGTGCGCCCGAACCGGAAGCAGTCGTGGAGCTGAGGCCCGCAGTTCCAGTGAAGAAATCGATTACGCCGGAGTACTTGATCTGTCTCGAGGACGGGAAGAAGTTCAAGTCGCTGAAGCGTCATCTCAGGACCGAATACGACATGTCGCCGGAAGAATACCGCGCGAAATGGGGCCTGCCGGTGGATTATCCGATGGTGGCGCCGACTTACTCGGAAGCGCGCTCGCGCCTGGCCAAGACCATTGGCCTTGGCCGCAAGCCCAAATCGCCGGCCGCCCGCGGGCGGGCCAAGATCGTTTCCTGACATCACCGGCGACAAGCTAAACCAAACCGGCGCTCACCGCGCCGGTTTTTTGTCCTAATGATGCAGCTTGCCGCAAACCCGGCCGCAATCGGCAGGGTGGGCTGGCGTCTAAAAACTGCCCCCTCCGCTTGGTGGGGGAGGGAGCAGTAGGACACAGGACCCGAATTTCCTATGCAGCTGACATGCTAGGCCGACGCTCGTGACGTTGGCGTTATGCACAATGTCAGCAAAATATCAGCCAGCAGCACTCAGCGTTCGATGCAGATCGCCACGCCCTGGCCGCCGCCGATGCACAGTGTCGCGAGGCCGCGCCGGACGTTGCGCCGCTGCATCTCGTGCAACAGCGTCACCACCACCCGGCAGCCTGAAGCGCCGATCGGATGGCCGAGCGCGACGGCACCGCCATTGACGTTGACCTGTTCGAGCTCCCAGTCCATCGCCTTGACCACGGCCAGCGCCTGGGCGGCGAAGGCTTCGTTGAGCTCGATCAGGTCGAGATCGGCCGACCGCCAGCCGGCCCTATCGAGGGCCCGCTGCGCCGCGGTCGCAGCACCCAATCCCATCTCCATCGGCTCCAGCGCCGCCGAGGCGCAGGCGACGATCCGGCCAAGCGAGGTCAGCCCGAGCTGAGCTGCCTTGGCCTCAGAGGCCAGCAGTACCGCCGCCGCGCCATCATTGAGGCTGGCAGCATTGCCGGCGGTCACTGTGCCTCCGGCGTCGAAGGCCGGCTTCAACCTGGCCAGCGCCGCCAGTGTCGTGTCGGCGCGCGGCTGTTCGTCGGCGGCGACGAGCCGCGTCTCGCGTCGCTCGGTGACACTGACCGGCACGATCTCGCTGTCAAAGCGGCCCGCCGCGGCGGCGGCGACGGCTTTGTGGTGCGAGGCCAGGGCGAAGCTGTCCTGCGCCTCGCGTGAGATGTCGAATTTCTGCGCCAGCCCTTCGGCGGTGACGCCCATGGCGACGTGATTGAAGGCGTCGACCAGCCCGTCGACCATGATGCTGTCGGTGGCGGCGATGTCGCCGAGCTTGGTGGCGCGGCGCCCTGCCACGAGATGCGGCGCCTGCGTCATGCTCTCCTGCCCACCGGCAATGACCAGTTCGGCATCGCCCGCGCCGATCGCCTGTGCGCCGAGGTGGATTGCCTTCAGCCCTGAGCCGCAGACCTTGTTGACGCTGAAGGCCGGCACGCCGATCGGCAACCCGCCACCGATCGCCGCCTGGCGTGCCGGGTTCATGCCGGCGCCTGCCGTCAGCACCTGACCGATGATCGTTTCGTCGACAGTGGCCGGGTCGACGCCGCTGTCGGCGAGCACCTGCCGGATGGCGGCGGCGCCGAGCGCGCTGGAGCTCAGCTCGGCGAAAGCGCCGACGAAGCGGCCGATCGGGGTGCGGCGGGCCGCGACAATGTGAACCGGGTTGGTCATGTGGTGAGCTCCGCGAGGTTCTCGAACAGCTTCAGCGCCTCGGGGTTGGCGAGCCCCTCGACATTGCGGACGGGTCGGCCATGGACCACGTCGCGCACGGCCAGTTCGGTCAGCTTACCCGATCGGGTGCGCGGCAGGTCCGCCACCGCGATCACCTTGGCCGGCACATGGCGCGGACTGGCACCGCTGCGGATAGTGGTCCGGACCTTAAGCCGGAGGGCTTCGTCCAGCACTGCGCCGGGCACCAGCTTGATGAACAGCACCACGCGGGTGTCGTTCTCCCACTCCTGGCCGATGCAGAGCGCGCTGTCGATTTCGGGCAGTTCCTCGACCACGGCATAGATCTCCGCCGTGCCGATACGCACGCCGCCCGGGTTGAGCGTCGCATCCGAGCGGCCATGGATCATGATGCCGTGGTGCGCGGTGCGTTCGGCATAGTCGCCATGGGCCCAGACGCCGTCGAAACGCGAGAAATAGGCAGCGCGGTAGCGCGAACCATCGGGATCGTTCCAGAAGCCGAGCGGCATCGACGGAAACGGCGCGCGGCACACCAGCTCCCCTTTGCCCTCAGGCATCGGTCGGCCGTCCTCGTCGAACACATCGACCGCGAGACCCAGCCCCGGCGCCTGGATCTCGCCGCGCCACACCGGCAGCGTCGGCACACCGAGCACGAAGCTCGAGACGATGTCGGTGCCGCCCGAGATCGAGGCGAGGTGTACGTCGCGCTTCACGCTGCCGTAGACATAATCGAAGCAGTCCGCTGCCAGCGGCGAACCGGTGGAGAGGATGGCGCGCACCGATTCAAGGTCATGCGTCTCGATCGGCTTCAGCGCGAGCTTGCGTACCGAATCGAGGTAGCGCGCCGAGGTGCCGAACAGGGTGAAGCGCTCGGCCTCGGCATAGTCGAACAGCTGCGTCGGCTCGGGATGGAACGGCGAGCCGTCGTAGAGGCAGAGCGTTGCGCCGCAGCCCAGCGCCGAAGCCAGCCAGTTCCACATCATCCAGCCGCAGGTGGTGAAGTAGAACACCCGGTCGCCATCGTGCACGTCGCAATGCAGCCGGTGCTCCTTCAGATGCTGCAGCAGCGTGCCGACCGAGGAGTGGACGATGCATTTGGGTTTGCCGGTGGTGCCGGACGAGAACAGGATGAACAGCGGGTGGCTGAACGGCAGCCGGGTGAAGCGCACCGGCCGGGCGGCGTAGGGGGCGAGGAAGGTTTCCAGCGTCACCGCACCGTCAATGCGCCTGACGCAGTCGGTGGCGCGGCCGAGCAGGTCGATCACCACCGTTTGCGCCGGCGCCAGCGTTGCGGCCACTTCGGCAATAGTCGGGCCGATATCGATCGGCTTGCCGTTGTAGTGATAGCCATCGACCGTCACGAACAGCTTTGGCGCAATCTGGCTGAAGCGGTCGAGCACGCCGCGCGGGCCAAAATCCGGCGAGCATGACGACCACACCGCGCCGATCGAAGCGGTCGCCAGCATCATCGCCACTGTCTCGGGCAGGTTGGGCAGCATGCCGGCAACCCGGTCGCCCTGGCCGATGCCGAGCCCGAGCAGGGCCTGCTGCAGGCGCGACACCGCCTGGCGCAGTTCATCCCAGCTCCAGCGCCGCCGTGCGCCCGCTTCGTCGCGGAAGACGATGGCGTCGGCTGGCCCGTCCAGCCGCAACAGGTTCTCGGCGAAGTTGAGCGTCGCGTCGGGCATGAAGCGGGCGCCGGGCATCAGCTCGGCGTCGATGCTCTGCCGCTCGCCCTTGTCGCCGATCACTCCGCAGAAATCCCAGACGGCGCTCCAGAAGGCGCCGCGCTCGGTGATCGACCAGCGATGCAGCCCCCAGTAATCGTCGGGCGCACAGCCATGGCTGGCGTGGGTCGCCTCGGCGAACTGCCACAGCAAGGTGGCGCGCCGCCGCGCCGGATCCATCTGCCAGAGAATTTCAGCCTCCCGTTTTGAGGGACGCTAGTGCCTGTACTGGCTCGACAAGGAGTCGTATTTCTACTGCATGCATCCCCTCCCTCCCAGTCTTGGCAAGCTCGACCCCGGTGCGGCAGGCTTCGGCTACTCGCTCGCCGACATTCCGGTGCCCATCGTGTTCGCCGCCCATCGCATCATCAAGGACTGCAACGCGCCGTTCGCGACGCTGTTCGGCTATGAGCGCGGCGAGATGATCGGCGCCAGTTTCCGCCAGCTCTACCAGGATGTCGGCGATTTCGTGCGGGTGGGGGAGTTGTGGCGCAGCCATCTCGCCGCAGGCGCCATCTATTTCGACGAGCGGGTGATGCGGCGCAAGGATGGCAGCACGCTGTGGTGCCGCGTGCATGGCCGCTCCAACACCCCGGACGATCCGTTCGCCGAAGCCATCTACTGCTTCGAGCCGATGCAGCGCGGCATCCTGCCGACCGAGCATGTGCTCACCGGTCGGCAGCGCCAGATTCTGATGCTGGTGGCGCAGGGCCGCACCAGCGGCGAGATCGCCGCCGAGCTCAAGCTGTCACGCCGGACGGTCGAGGCGCATCGCGCCCGGCTGATGAAGACCATCGGAGTGCGCAACGGCGCCGAACTGATGGCGTGGTTCAACGAAAGGGAAGGGTGATGGGGGAACAGAAGACGGCGCTGGTGACCGGCGCATTGGGAGGCATCGGCTCGGCCATCGCGGCCCGGCTCGCGGCCGACGGGTTCCGCGTCGCCGAGCACGACATCGTCGAGCGCCGCGCCAACGACTATTTCCGTGCCGACCTCACGCAATCGGGGGCGGGTGAACACCTGGTCGCCGAGGTCATTGCCCGCTACGGCCGGCTCGATGTGCTGGTCAACAATGCCGGTGCGCAGAAGGTCGCCCCGGTCGTCGAGTTCGCCCGCGCCGACTGGGATCTGGTGCGCAGCCTCAGCCTCGATGCTTCGTTCGAATGCATCAAGGCGGCAGTGCCCGGCATGGTGTCGCGCGGCTGGGGCCGCATCATCAACATCGCCTCGGCGCATGGGCTGGTCGCCTCGCCGTTCAAATCGGCCTATGTCGCCGCCAAGCACGGGCTGGTCGGCCTCACCAAGAGCGTGGCGCTGGAAGTGGCGGAAGCCGGCGTCACCGCCAATGCCATCTGCCCCGGCTATGTCCGTACGCCGCTGGTCGAAAAGCAGATCGAAGATCAGATGCAGGTGCATGGCCTCAGCCGCGACGCAGTGGTCCGCGACATCATGCTGGCCTCGCAACCGACGCGGCGCTTCGTCGAGGCCGAAGAGATCGCGGGTTTGGCGTCGTATCTCGCCAGCGAGGCGGCGCGCTCGATTACCGGGACGACGATCGCGATCGATGGCGGGTGGACGGCGCGGTGAGGGAGGGTGTGCGACTGCCGTCAGTCGTTTTGCGCCGCGGTGCCACCCCCGCCCCCTCGCCCCTTTGGGGAGAGGGCGGCGGAGAGGCCGAAGGCCTCACCGCGGGGTGAGGGGCGCCAAGCACACCGGATGAAGTGCTGGTCGGCGCAGCGCTGGCAACTCCGTCCATAAGCGCGCTTGGCGCCCCTCACCCTGGCCCTCTCCCCAGAGGGGCGAGGGGACGCGAGATCACCGTCGATGCGACACACACTCAGCCGGTGGGGATCACCACCCCGGCAAACCCGCCTGCCGAGATGCCGGTGCACAGCCCATGCCACTCGCAGCCGACACACGCGGCGCGGGTGCGGCCGGTGGCAAAGGCTTCGCGCATCTGGCGCAGCAACACCGGATCCAGCACCACCGCCTCGCCGAGCTGCGGCGGCGTCGCCAGCAACTCACCGAGATCGCGCAAAGCCAGTCGATCGCGCTCGATGACGCTGTCGCGGTGGCAATGCGGTTCGGCATCAGCAAGCAGCGGGGCGCAGATGTCGTCCGGCTCCGCGACGATCAGCAGGTCTTCGCCATCGCCGATGCGGGCGGCGATGGCGTCGTAGTTGGCGGTGAACGCCGCGCTGTAGCCCTTGCCCACATAGGTCAGCAGGCAGAGCAGGTGATGCGGGCGCAACCGGATGGTCATCAGGCGGTGCGGGTCTTGCCGCGGGCGAGCAGCGCCAGCAGAGCGGCGCCAAGCACCGATTTCAGCACGCCGCCGACGATGAACGGGGCAACGCCACTGGTCCAGGCGACGTCAGCGCCGAACAGCACGGCAAGCCAGGCGCCACCGATGGCGAGGCACAGCGCGTTGCCGAGCAACATGCTGACGAAGGCCAGCAGCGGACGGCGGCCGTTCCAGCCGCGCTCGGCGAGCCAGCCAACGACGGCGCCGGCCACCGGGAAGGCGAACAGGTAGCCGGCAGTCGGGCCGACGAAGTGATGCGCTCCGGCGGCGCCGCCCGACAGGACCGGCAGGCCGACGGCCGCCTCGGCGAGCCAGGCGACGATGGTGATGGCGCCGAGCCGCCAGCCATAGAGCGCGCCGACCAGCATCACGGCGAAAGTCTGCATGGTCACCGGCACCGGCACCATCGGGACTTCGACATAGGAGGAGAGGGTCAGGAACAGCGTGCCCAGCACAACTGCCCCAATACGCCAGGCGAGCGGGCGGCTTTCGAGGTCGAGCGGGCTGAAAGCTGATGTCAGGGATACGGTATCGGACACGAGGGACGGCTCCTTGCAAGAATTATAGATAATCTGCGCTATCTATCGCTAAAGGAGTCCACAGCCGCGTGGGAATTGCAAGAGGGGGCGCGTTTTTATGGACTGGCTGGGAGAGTGGCAGCACGTAATGACCCACGAACTCGCCTCCTCAACCGGCTGTCATCCCAGCGAAAGCTGGGACCCAACTCTCCTCAGGTACGGGCTGTGAAATGGGTCCCAGCTTTCGCTGGGATGACACCGAGTGTGGGGATGGAAATAGCGCGAACTGACCGCCCAAACGCTCTAGCTCCGAGCGAACGCAGCCGCCTTGCGTGGCGCTGGTTTGCGGGGCTCCTGGCCACTCGAGCGGATGTGGCGCGCCAGCACCGTGGCCGCGGTTTCGATCTGTCCATCACGCAGCGCGGCGAGGATCGCCATGTGGTCGCGGTCGGTCGGCGCCTCCCATTCGGCCCGCCAGCCCGAGAACAGGAAGCGGGCGCTGGCGCTGTGCAGATCGTCGATGGTCTTGAGCAGCCGCGGCATGCCGCACGGTGCAATGATCAAGCGGTGAAAGGCCCGGTTCGCCTCCTCCCAGGCCTGCACGTCGCTGGCCTTGTCGCCGGCCTTGCTGATGGCTTCGGCCTCTGCGAGCATCGCCTTGGTCAGATGCGGGCCGGCCTGGCGCAAGGCCAGCACTTCGAGCGCCGCGCGCATCTCGGCGACCTCGCGGACTTCGTCGAGGCTGAAGCCGGCGACGCGCACGCCGCGGCGCGGCTCGCTCACCACCAGCCCCTGCGCCTCGAGCAGCCGGAACGCTTCGCGCACCGGCACGTGGCTGGCGCCGAACTCCTCGGCGATGTGGTCCTGCCGCAGGCGGGCGCCCGGCTGGATGTCGCCGGCAATGATCCGCTCGGCCAGCGCGCGGCTGATCCGGACGGAAACGGGATCGTCTTTGGCTGTGGTCATGATTTTATAGATAATTGATTGGCCGAGGGATGGCTACCGGCTGGTCAGCCGGAATTTCGTTGGGGCACGGCGGCTCGATAGCCGGCCATATTGACACCATGGGAAGCGGCACTCGCCCGGGGGCCGGTTCGCAGCGCCTCACCCCGGCATCGGTTCAGCTCTTGATGGCGCCTGGTCCGGGGATGGCGCCGGGCGGACATTTGCCGAGGATGATCATGCCCAGCACCTCGTCCTTGGTCACGTCGCCAACGCGAGCGGTGCCGACCACGCGGCCGTTCTTCATCACCGTGACGCGGTCGGCGAGGTCGAACACGTCGTGGATGTCGTGGCTGATCAGGAAGATGCCGATGCCCTGGGCCTTGAGCTGCTTGATCAGCTCGCCGACCTGCGCGGTTTCCTGCGGTCCAAGCGCCGCGGTGGGCTCGTCCATGATGAGGATGCGGGCGTTGAAATGGATCGCCCGGGCGATGGCGACCGACTGCCGCTGGCCGCCGGACAGCGACTTCACCGGCTCCTTGAAACGGCGAAAGTTGGGGTTCAGCCGGCCCATCACCTTGCGGCACTCGGCCTCCATGGCGATGTCGTCGAGGGTGCCCCAGCGCGTTCGCAGCTCGCGCCCCAGATAGAGGTTGGCGGCGGCGTCGACGTTATCGGCCAGCGCCAGGGTCTGGTAGATCGTCTCGATGCCGAATGCCTTGGCGTCGCGCGGATTGGCGATCTCGGCGTCCCTGCCGTCGATGCGGATGGTGCCCGAATCGCGTTTGTAGGCGCCGGACAGCACCTTGATCAGCGTCGACTTGCCGGCGCCGTTGTGACCGAGCAGGCCCACCACTTCGCCCGGATAGAGATCGATGGAAGCGTGGTCGACGGCCCTGATGCCGCCGAAAGCGATCGAGATGTCGTTCATCTCGACCAGCGGCGCAGCTTGCGAGGCGGAGTCGGCAGCAATGGTCTCGGTGGTCATGTTTGCCTCCTCACTTCACGCGTCGGCGATAGATCTGGTCGACGAATACGGCGAACACCAGCACAACCCCGACCACGATATTGGTATAGGCGGAATCGACGTTGAGCAGCGCCATGCCCGATTGCAGCGACTGCATCAGCAGGGCGCCGAGGATGGCGCCGAAGATGGTGCCGATGCCACCAGCCAGCGAGGTGCCGCCGATCACCGCTGCGGCGATCACATAGAGCTCGTTGAGGGTGCCGAGCGCCGTGGTTGCGGCGTCGAGGCGGGCCGAGGCGATGATCGCCGAGATGCCGACCAGCGCCCCCATCAGGGTGAACACCATGACGGTGAGCCGCTTGGTGTTGACACCGGCGAGCTCGGCCGCCTCGGGATTGCCGCCGGTGGCGAAGATGTAGCGGCCGAAGCGGGTGCGGCGGGCGACGAAGGTCATTACCAGCCCGACCGCCAGCATGATCAGCACCGGGATCGGGTAGCCGGTCTGGAAGGTCAGCCCGTCAAGGCAGGAGACGACCTTGTCAGCGGCCTGGCAGATGGCTTGCCCGGCCTTGTTCTCGACGCCCGGTGGAATGGGAATCTTGTTGTCGAGGGCGAAGCGCTCCGCGACACGGGGTGGGTAGAGGTAGGAGTTGACCACGGCGGTAGTGCCGAGCACCGCGGCGCAGCCGACCACGACGCTGAGGATCTCGGCCCAGACCGGCTTGGGCTTGAAGTTGAAGGTCAGCCGGCGCCGCCGGCCGGCGACAACCGCGAGGCCGATGCCGATGCAGGCAACGGCCGCCAGCGCCCAGCTCCAGACCGGGCCGATCGAGGCCGCCGGACCGTTGCCGCCGATCAGCTTGAAGGTCTTGTCCATCGGCGCGACGGTGACGCCGCTGGCAATGAGGAAGGCCGCGCCGCTGAAGGCGATCAGCCCACCCAGCGTCACGATGAAGCTCGGGATCTGCCCATAGGCGATCAAGACGCCGTTGAAGGCGCCGATGGCGGCGCCAAGCGCGATGGCGAACACCACCGCGATGATCCAGATCGCGGGGTGACCGACGCCGAGCATCGGCCCCAGTTCGAACACCTGCAGCACCCCGGTCGCCACCGCCACGATGCTGAGCATCGAGCCGACCGACAGGTCGATCTGGCGCAAGACGATGACCAGTACCATGCCGGTGGTCATCACCGCGATCACCGAGGTCTGCACCAGGAGGATCCAGAGGTTGCGCGAGGTGAGGAAGGAACCGCCGAACAGGCCGCCGCCACCGGGGCGCAGGATCGAACTGATGATGTCGAAGCCGACCCAGATCACCAGCATGGCGGCGAGCATGCCGAGCATGCGGGTATCGATCTCGGCGGCACGCATCAGCCGCGTCAGCAGACCCTCGTTGCTGGCTGCGGGACCACTGGTGTTTGATTGCTCCGTCATGCCCCATCCTCCAGCCGATCGTTGCGGCCGCCGTCAGCGAGGCCGGGCCTCGCCATGTCAATGCCGAGCGCCCTTCGCCCGGCGCCGAACGAGAAGGCCGCGCCACCCGATCAGGCGACGCGGCCGGTAGACATCAGATCAGGTCCGGCCGATCAGTTGCAGGCCGGGACCGAGCCGGCGGTCACGCCGGCGCAGGCCTGTTCCTTGGTGATGTGGCCGGCGTCGATGGCCACCTGGATGTTGTCCTTGGTGATCGGGGTCGGCGCGAGCAGAATGGCATTCATCTCGACGCCGTTCTTGCCGCCGCTGAACTTGGCGACGCCAGGAATTGCCGTCGGGTCGGTGCCGTCGGCCAGTGCGATCGCCGCATTGGCTGCGGTGGTGCCGAGATCGATCGAGTTCTTCCAGATCGAGACCAGCTGGGTGCCGAGCGCCACGCGGTTGATGGCGGCGAGGTCGCCGTCCTGACCGGTGACCGGAACCGAGCCCGCCATGCCCTGCGCATCGAGGGCTGCGACGACGCCCGAGGCCATGCCGTCGTTCTCGGAGAGCACGGCATCGACGCCATTATTGGTGGAGGTCAGGCACTGCTCCATGTTCTTCTGGGCATTGTCCGGCTTCCAGCCATCGGTGAAGGTCTCGCAGACATTGGTCACCTTGCCGCTGGCAAGGGCATCCTTGAGCACTTCCTGCATGCCCTGGAACAGGAAGGTGGCGTTCGGGTCACCCTTGTCGCCCTTGATGAAGGCGTAACGGCCCTCCGGTTTCACCTTCAGCGTTTCCTCGGCCATGATGCGGCCGACGCCGACATTGTCGAAGGTGATGTAAAGCGCGTTCGGATCCTCGAACTGCACGTCGTAAGCGATCGACTTGATGCCGGCGTCGCTGATCTTCTGGATCGAAGGCAGGATCGCGTCGGAGTCGTAGGCGACCACGAGGATCACATCGGGCTTCTGCGAGATCAGGCTCTCGATGTCGGCCGCCTGCTTCTGCGCCGAGCCCTGCGCATCGGTCGACAGGTAGGTGTCGCCGGCTGCCTCGACCACTTTCTTGATCGCTGCTTCGTCAGTTTTCCAGCGCTCTTCCTGGAAGGTTTTCCACGAGACGGCAATCGTCTTGCCCGCGGCCATCACCGCGGTCGAACTGGCGCTGATCAGCACAGCACCGGCAAGCAGCGTTAGGATCTTGAATTTCATTGCAGAGCCCTCCCAGACTCCGTGCGGAACCTCTGGCACGCGCGTCCACTGACCAGACAAACCACGCCGTCGTTCCGCAGCTTATGTGTCGATTTGCCTGTGAGGTACGCACACCGACGCTGCATCAGCCCCATCGGCAAGTCAATCTGCATCCCGTTGGTCGCAGATATTTATGCGAATCTCCGTCAATCCCGACTTTTGGCTGAGCCATTGACCGAGCGGCACTTGCCAGTTGAAATAGAGCCCACAGGAGGACGGTACAGCGGAGCAACACGCCGGCCGTGGAACTTTGGGGGGAATGATGCGAGCTCGCCGGATTGCCGCCCTTGGCGCGGCAGTGCTGTTGTGGTGTGCGACGAGCCTGGGGGCGCTCGCCGATGCGCGACCCGAGCCGGGCGCCATCCTCAGAGACTGGTACACGCTGATGAATGAGCTGGTCCGGCACACGGCGACCTATTCGCCGCCGGTCGCCAGCCGGTCTTTCGCCTATCTCGGGATCACGGCCTTCGAAGCCGCGGTGGGCGGTTCGGACAAGCTGGTATCGCTGGTCGGCCAGTTGCACGGGCTCGATGAGGTGCCGCAGCGTGAAGCCGGCGTCCCTTACGATGAGACGGTGGTGATCAGCGCCGCCATGTCGGACGCCATCGTCTTCTACTTCGGCAATACCGGGCCCACCGGCCAGCGCTCGATCAACCGGGCGCAGAGCAAATGGCGGGCGTTGGCTGTCGATGGCGTGCCCGAGGATGTGGTGACGCGCAGCGAAGCCTTCGGCAAGGCCATGGCGGCCGCGATCTTCGCCTGGTCCCAGAACGATGGCGGCGCCACGGTGCTCAATATGGGCTTTCCCTACGAGTATGAGCTGCCCAAGGGCGACGGCAAGTGGGCCCCGACGAACCTGATCCGCCAGCAGCAGCTGCCGCTGCTGCCGGACTGGGGCAATAACCGGACCTTTGCCACGCCCGATGGCGCCGCCTGCCCGACTGAGGGCAACCCCGCCTACAGCGCCGACCCCGCATCGGACTTCTACAAAGAGGCTGACGAAGTCTACCAGACGGTCAAGAACGCCACCCCGGAACAGGCGGCGATCGCCCGTTTCTGGTCCGATGACCCGATGCTGTCGATGACCCCGCCGGGCCATTGGGTCTCAATCGCGTTGCAGGTCGCCGACCGCGCCGACCTGCCGCTCGACGAAAATGTCGACCTGTTGGCCCGCATGGGCATCGCCATGTCGGACGCGTTTGTCGGCTGCTGGCAGCAGAAATATGCCTACAATCTGGTGCGGCCGATCACCTACATCAAAAAGGTGCTCGATCCCAAATGGGAGCCGATCCTCAACACCCCGCCATTTCCCGAGTATCCCAGCGGGCACAGCACCGTGTCGGGAGCCATGGACGCGGTGATGACGGCGTTTTTCGGCGAGAACTACGCCTTCGAGGATCAAACCGGCTCGCCGGACGGCAGGAACCCGCGCAAATACGCCAGTTTCCATGAGGCGGCCGAGGAGGCCGGCATTTCGCGGCTCTATGGCGGCATCCATTTCCGCTCGGCCATCGAGGATGGGCTGGTGCAGGGCCACTGCATTGCCGCCTACACCATCGCGCTCAAGACGAGGAAGTAGCACCATGCGCACCCCGCACAGTTCCGCTGCCGCCCTGGTGCTTGCCGGCTTCGGCCTTGTTCAACCCGCGGCGGCGCAGACGCCCGCGGTGCCCAAATTTGTCGACGAGACGGCAGCCTCCGGCATCACCACCAGCTATGACGGCGACTGGTTCTACATCGTCGGCGGCGGGGTCGCGGCCTTCGACTGCAACGGCGACAGCTATGCCGACATCGTGTTGCCGGGTGGCGCGTCGAAGGCGCAGCTCTACGTCAACACCAGCAAGCAGGGCGGCAGCCTGACATTTGCGCCCGAGGAGAGCGGGCTCGAGCTCGACAGCCTCGGCGGCTTCTATCCGGCTGATATCGACAGCGACGGGGTCACTGACCTCCTTGTGCTGCGGGTGGGCGAGAACCTGGTGATGCGCGGGCTGGGCGCCTGCAGGTTCGAGCGGGCCAACGAGGCGTGGGGCTTTGACGGCGGCGACGCGTGGACCGCATCGGCGGCGCTGACCTTCGAGCGCGGCTCGAGCTGGCCGACCATCGCGGTGGGCAATTACATCGACCGCAACGAGGATCTCTCGCCCTGGGGATCGTGCACCGACAATTGGCTGCACCGGCCAGGCGAAGCCGGCAAGTTCGCCGCACCATTGCCGCTGAAGCCAAGCTTCTGCGCGCTGTCGATGCTGTTCACCGACTGGGATAAATCCGGGACGCCGAGCCTGCGCGTCTCCAATGACCGCGAGTATTACGAGGGCGGCCAGGAACAGATGTGGCGCATCCTGCCCAGTGAGGCGCCCAAGCTCCTGACCCCCGCCGATGGCTGGAAGGTGCTGCGCATCTGGGGCATGGGCATTGCCAGCTACGACCTCGACGGCGATGGCTACCCCGAATACTTCCTCACCAGCATGGCCGACAACAAGCTGCAGACGCTGACCGCGCCAGGGCCGAAGCCTGATTACAAGGATGTCGCCTATGCCAGGGGCGTGACGGCGCACCGCCCCTATACCGGTGACGACCTCAGGCCCAGCACGGCCTGGCACGCACAGTTCGACGACGTCAACAATGACGGTCTGGTCGATCTGTTCGTCGCCAAGGGCAATGTCGACCAGATGCCGGATTTCGCCATGCACGACCCGGACAACCTGCTGCTGCAGGGCGCCGACGGCAAGTTCGTCGAGGTGGGCGACCAGGCGGGCATTTCCAACAACGGCAATTCCCGCGGCGCGGCCCTCGTCGATTTCAATATGGACGGGCTGCTCGACCTGGTGGTGGTCAACCGCCGTACCGGGGCGCAGGTCTGGCGCAATACCGGCGCGGAGGCTGGTGGCAACTGGATCGAGGTGGCGCTGCGGCAGCCCGCTCCGAACGTCGATGCGATCGGCAGCTGGATCGAAGTGAAGCGCGGCGACACGACGATGCGGCGGGAGCTGACGGTGGGTGGCGGCCATGCCGGCGGCCAGCTCGGCTGGGTGCATTTTGGCCTCGGCGACGCGACCGCATCGAGCGTTGCGGTGGTCTGGCCGGATGGAACGCGCAGCGAATGGCTCGACCTCGCGGCCGGCGGCTTCTACGTGCTGGAGCGCGACAAGCCGGCTGCCCCGCTCAGCCCGCACGACTGAGCCGGGCGACGATGTCGCTCGCCAGACGTCTCGCGCTGCCGGTCCTGCTGCTCGGTCTCCTCGCCGGCGGGGCAACCGCAGGCGAGGCGGAGGGGATGCTCGCCTATCAACGGGGCGAATTTGAAGCCGCGATGCGCGAACTGAAGCCGGCCGCTGCCGCAGGCAGTGTACGGGCGCAGACGACGGTCGGCTTCATGTACGCGACGGGCAAGGGGGTCGCCCAGGATGCGGTCGAAGCCATGCGCTGGCTTGGCCTCGCCGCAGCCAAGGGCGATGCCGAAGCGCAGTACAACCTCGGCTATGTCTACGACGCCGGCCTCGGTATCGCGAGAAACCCGGCCGAAGCGGTCAAGTGGTACCGGCTGGCGGCGGAGCAGGGCCGCGCCGACGCGCGCTACAACCTTGGCGCGCTCCTCAAGGACGGTGGCGAGGGCGTGCCGCAGGACGCTGTCGAAGCGGCCAGATGGTTCCGCCTTGCCGCCGCTGAGGGCGATGCCTATGCCCAGCTGGCACTGGGGCTGCTCTACCTCCGCGGCAGCGGCGTCGCGCAGGATTTTGCCGAAGCGCTCAACTGGGTGCGCCAGGCCTCCGACCAGGGCTACGCGGCGGCGCAGTTCAACCTGGGTAGCATGTATTTCGAGGGGCACGGGGTCGACCGCGACGAGGTGGAGGCGGTGCGGCTGTTCGAGCTGGCGGCCGGGCAGGGCTATGCCCCGGCGCAGTTCAATGTCGGCATTTCGTACCACACCGGACGCGGTGTCGCTCCCGACGACGTCGAGGCGGCCAGGTGGTTCAAGCTCGCCGCCGACCAGGGCCATGCCCCGGCACAGGCCAACCTGGCGATGCTCTACGACCACGGCCAGGGCGTACCGCAGGACGACCAGCAGGCGGTCTTCTGGTACTCGCTGGCCGCCAACCAGGGCGACGTCTACGGGCAATATGGGCTGGGTGCCATGTACCGGAACGGCTATGGCGTAGGCCAGGACGATGTCATGGCCTATATGTGGACCAGTCTCGCCGCCCAGTACGGCCTGCCGATCGCAGTGAAGGATCTCGATACCCTGACCGCGAGAATGAGCCCGGCCGAAATCGACCAGGCCCGTTCGCTCGCCATTGCCTGGGTACAGCGCTGGCGCAGCACGTCGCCCTGACGATCGGCAGGCTCAGGAGCCGGACGACGATCCGCCGGCCGCCAGCCGCATCAGGTCGGTGTCGAAGTTCACGTCAGCGGCCGAGCGCTCGGCCTGCGCGGCGTTGCCGGCGAACTGATGCTGATAGCCATCCCAGGCGGCATTGACGATGGCGCGTCCGACGCCCGACGCGACGAACTGGGCGAGTTCGGTGGCGGCGCGATCGATGCGCTTGCCGAGATCGGGTGCGCCCCAATCCTCCGGCGCCGCAAAGATCGAGGTGGGGACGGGGACGGCGCGGAGGAACGCGAACAGCGGCCGCATCTGCTCGTCGGCGACCATGGCGTGGCGGGCGGTGCCGGCCGTTGCGGCGAGGATCACCGGCTTGGCGATCAACAGGTCGTTGTCGACGAGGTCGATGAAGGATTTGAACAGCCCGCTCATCCCGGCCTTGTAGACCGGGGTGGCGGCGACGATGGCGTCGGCGCCGGCCAGGCTATCGATGGCGGCCTGCAGCTTGTCGCCGGGGAAGCCGGCGACGATGGCCTTGGCGATGTCGATCGCCAGCGGCGCGAGGTCGATGATGGTGAGCGAGGTGGCGAGGCCGGCTCCCGCCAGCCGGTCGAGGCTCTGCTGCGCGATGCGATCAGCCAGCATGCGGGTCGATGACGGATCGCTGACCCCGGCATTGATGACGACGAGGCGGGCGGGGTGCTCGGGACTCTGGAACGGCTTGGTCATCTAGACCTCCGGCGTTGCCGGCGACCCCGCGAGCAAATGCTCGCAGAGATCGCGCAATTGGACGAGTTGCTGATCGCTGAGGCGACAGGTCATCGCCTCGGCGACATGGCGGCCATGCCTGGCGCCGACGCGCTTCTGCAGGTGCGCGCCGGCCTTGGACAGGCTGAGGATGCTGGCGCGGGCATCCTCAGGGTCGGCCTGACGGTCGATCAGGCCGCGGGCTTCGAGCCGCGACACCGACCTCGAGAGCCCCGCCTGGCTGATGAGGATGTCCTTGCCGAGTTCAGACATCCTAAGGCCGGTCTTTGCCGTCGAGAGGGCGTAGAGCACGCCGTAATCGGTGGGCACGAGGTCGCCCCAGGCGTCGCCGGCGTGCAGCTCGGCGGCAATGGTCATCTGCGCGCGGAACAGCGCCTCCCAGGCCTCGTTCGCCAATCTGGTGTCGCTGGCCATGGCTCAGCCCACCAGCGGCAGCTTGGCGGCGAGGGCCGGGTCGGTGTCCTGGTAGGGCCGGGCGCCGGTCAGATTGTCGCCGCGGTTGGGGTTGGGCGTCGGCTGTCGCGCCGGGGCGTCGCCGTACTTGGCGGCGACCAGGCTCGCGTGCGTCGGCGCCTCGGCGGCGCCAGACGAACGCCGCGAAGCCATCTCCTTGCGCAGCACCGGCACCACTTCGATGCCCAGCAGCTCGACCTGCTCCAGCGCCGCCTCGAGCGGCAGGCCCATGGCGTCGACCACCCAGAGCTGGCGCTGGTAATCGCCGAAGGCCTCGCGGAAGCTCAGCGTCTTGTCGATGATCTCCTGCGGGCTACCGACGCTGAGCGGCGTGTTCTTCGCATATTCCTCGAGGCTGTAGCTCGAGCCATAGATCGGGTTGCCCTCGAAGAACGGCCGGAAGCGCTCATGGGCATCCTGCGAGTTTTTCGCGATGAAGGCGTGTCCGCCCAGCCCGACAATGGCCTGCTCCTTGCTGCCGTGGCCATAGTGCTCGAAGCGCTCCCGGTAGAAGTTGACCAGCGGCAGGAAATGGAAGTTGGGCGCGAGGACATTGTTGGCGAAATAGCCATTGCCGTAATAGGCCGCCTGCTCGGCGATCTCTGGGGTGCGGATCGAGCCGTGCCAGACGAAGGGCGGCACGTCGTCGAGCGGCCGGGGGATGGCGGTGAAGCCCTGCAGCGGCGTGCGGGACTTGCCCTGCCAATCGACCACATCCTCACGCCACAGCCGATGCAGCAGGTTGTAGTTCTCGAGCGCCAGCGCCACGCCGTTGCGGATGTCCTGGCCGAACCAGGGATAGACCGGCACGGTGTTGCCGCGGCCCAGCATCAGGTCGACCCGGCCCTTGGCCAGGTGCTGCAGCATGGCGTAATCCTCGGCGATCTTCACCGGGTCGTTGGTGGTGACCAGCGTCACCGAGGTCGACAGGATGATGCGCTGCGTCAGCGCCGCGATATGGGCGAGCAGCGTCGTCGGCGAGGACGAGAAGAAGGGCGGGTTGTGATGCTCGCCAATGGCGAACACGTCGAGACCGACCTCGTCGGCGCGCTGCGCGATGCGGCCGATGGCATCGATCCGCTGGGCTTCGCTGGGGGTGTTGCCGGTGAGCGGGTTGCGGGTGACGTCGCTGACCGAGAAGATTCCGAACTGCATGACATGCCTCCTAAGGCTGCGGTTGCGGAATATATATGTATGCGCATGCATCTATCAAGGTCGGCAATTGACCTGGAGCGGCGTGGTCAACCAAGGCGCCCCAGCCGCAACATGCCTAACCGTCATCCTGGCACGCTCAAACAAACTTCTGACGAGCGGCCCTGCTGTGGCGCCTAGATGCAGCCAAGCCAGTAGATCGAGGATATCGCGAGGCCAACACGTCGTTCGGACCAGTGACAAGTAGTGTGCGCTGCCGCCTGATCTATGTGCTGCAAGATACGCTCCCGAAAGGCGTGGAGACTCTAGTTAATTCTGGCAATCTCTGATCGGAGCTGAGATATTGTCGGCAGAATTGGGGATGAGAGAAATCATGTCAGGCAATAAGATCGGCAAGAGAATTGTCGGCGTTCTCTCAATCCTGATCGCGGCTGCCAGTGCGGCCCTGGCTGACGACCTTCCCGCGCAGACAATCAAGCCTGCCGGCACCACTGTACTCTTCGCCCAGACCATGGACTGGTTCGACCCCACACACTTCGTTGTCGGACGGTGGGATGGAACGCTGTCGTTATTCCGGACGCCCAAGGCAGGAGAGTGGGGACCCATGGTTACCCAGGCGATGGCCCTGCCTTCGGGGCAGGGTGTCGAAATGGTGGCAGCAGTTGATGGCTCGACGATCGTATCGTCCGATGGTCGAGAAAGCCTCGCCGTGTGGCGCCGAGACGGGGCAGCCGATGCAGAGCAAGACTTCGAGCTTGTCGCCAACCTGCCTTACGATCCGACTTACGGACCCGCCAATAGCGGGCTCATCACCGAAGTCGACGGCGCCAAGCTGCTGGTTACTGGTCATGAAAGTGGTGCCGTCATCTACTGGCAGCAGGGTCCTGACGGCGGTTTCTCGATCCTGAGGCACATCAACGTCGCCTCGCCCAATGCACCGTCCAATCCGTGGCAGCTGCATAATGTGAGGGGCCTCGCGCTCTGGAACGACACCACGGTCGTCACCGGGTCAGAAGATGGCGATCTGGTGGGGCTCAGCGTTCGGGATGGCAGCGAGCTGTTCCGAGTTCGCTATAACGAGAAGGCGCAGCGCGGGATCAACAACATCTCGGTTCTGGGCAACTGGCTTCTGGTGGTGAACTGCGCCGTGGGCAGCGCCGACAAGAACCTCTGGCTGTTCGACCTGTCCTCCGGAACGCCCGTCCTTAGCGACGCGGAGAATCTCGCCCTCGACCTATCGCGATCCCAGGTGTTCAACTTCGACGCCGATCTGGTTGCGGGAGCCGACGGTCCGATGTTCTTCAGCAGCACAGAAGAAGGACTCCTATGGGTGGGCGGAATCGAAGGCGGTCAATTGATCGTCACGGGGATCACCAAATCCTCACCCGAGGGCGGGTCCGTCGTCGACGTCGCTCCAGGCGGGGATCTGGTTGCCGTGGCGACCTACGCGCTGCGCCTGTTTGAAGTGCGATAGGCGCTCCCAGTCACGTCGACGTGGCGTTGTGCGAGGCAGGTGACCGGCACAGGTATTGTCGTCGCGGAATTCGCTCCGTCTCCGACTTTTGGACGCTTGACGCGCTTACGTCATGAGGAGTATCTGCCCGTCTCAGGACACCTTGCCCTAACGCAAGGCTTTCGACCTGGGAGGGTCGCCATGGCTGATTTGCCCCTGACTGCGCCGGCAGTGAAACCGGCTAACCCCAATTTTTCGTCGGGCCCCTGTGCCAAACGTCCTGGCTGGACGGTGGACGTGCTCGCCAACGCGCTGGTTGGCCGCTCGCATCGCGCCAAGCCGGCCAAGCAGCGCATCGAGAAGGCCATCGCGCTGACGCGTGAGCTGCTCGAAGTCCCGGCGGACTACCTGATCGGCATCGTCCCAGCTTCCGATACCGGCGCCGTGGAGATGGTGCTGTGGTCGATGCTCGGCGCCCGCGGCGTCGACATGCTGGCCTGGGAATCGTTCGGCGAGGGCTGGGTCACCGACGTGCAGAAGCAGCTGAAGCTGCAGAACGTCCGCACCCTGACCGCCCCCTATGGCGAGCTGCCGGACCTCTCGACCGTCAATTTCGACAATGACGTGGTGTTCACCTGGAACGGCACCACCTCAGGCGTCCGGGTGCCGAACGCCGACTGGATCCCGGCCGATCGCAAAGGCCTCACCATCTGCGACGCGACCTCTGCCGCATTTGCGCAGAACCTCGATTTCCAGAAGCTCGATGTGATCACCTTCTCCTGGCAGAAGGCGCTGGGTGGTGAAGCGGCGCATGGCGTGCTGATCCTCAGCCCGCGCGCCGTCGAGCGGCTCGAGACCTACAAGCCGGCCTGGCCGTTGCCCAAGATTTTCCGCATGACCAAGGGCGGCAAGCTCATGGCCGATATCTTCGAGGGCGCCACCATCAACACCGTGTCAATGCTGTGCATCGAAGACGCGGTGGACGCGATGGAATGGGGCAAGACCGTCGGCGGGCTGAAGGGCATGCAGGCGCGCGCCGATGCCAATGCCAAGGTGCTGGCCGATTGGGTGGCCAAGTCCGACTGGGCGGCCTTCCTCGCCAAGAACGAGGCCGAGCGTTCGAACACCTCGATCTGCCTCGTGATCAAGGACCCGGCGATCACCGCGCTCTCCGACGACGCGCAGGCGGCTTTCGCCAAGGCGATCGTCTCGCGGCTCGACAAGGCCGGCGTCGCCTATGATATCGGCGGCTACCGCGATGCTCCGACGGGGCTGCGCATCTGGGCCGGCTCCACGGTCGAGACCGCCAACCTTGCGGCGCTGACCCCGTGGCTCGACTACGCCTTCGCCGCCGAGAAGGCCGCGCTGGCACAGGCTGCCGCCTAAGCACCATTGCTTCCAGCCGCCCCACCGGGGCGGCTCACTTCCCCAAGTTTCACGCGGTCTGAGGTCAAGCCCGGAGCCGCAACAGCATGGAGGGCGACATGCCCAAGGTTCTCGTTTCGGACAAGCTGTCGAAGACCGCGGTCCAGATCTTCAAGGACAACAATATCGACGTCGACTACCTGCCCGATCTCGGCAAGGACAAGGACAAGCTGTTCGAGGTGATCGGCCAGTATGACGGCCTCGCCATCCGCTCGGCGACCAAGGTGACCGACAAGATCCTCAGCGCCGCCAAGAACCTGAAGGTGATCGGCCGCGCCGGCATCGGCGTCGACAACGTCGATATCCCGGCCGCCACCAAGGCCGGCATCATCGTGATGAACACCCCGTTCGGCAACTCGATCACTACCGCCGAGCACGCCATCTCGCTGATGCTGTCGCTGGCCCGGCAGATCCCCGAAGCCGACGCTTCGACCAAGGCATCGAAGTGGGAAAAGAACCGCTTCATGGGCGTCGAGGTCACCAACAAGACGCTTGGCCTGATCGGCGCCGGTAATATCGGCTCGATCGTTGCCGACCGGGCGCAGGGCCTCAAGATGAAGGTCGTGGCGTTCGACCCGTTCCTGACGCCCGAGCGCGCACAGGCCATCGGGGTCGAGAAGGTCGAGCTCGACGAGCTGCTGAAGCGTGCCGATTTCATCACGCTGCACACGCCGCTGATCGACGCGACCCGCAACATCATCAATGCCGAGGCCATCGCCAAGATGAAGGACGGCGTGCGCATCATCAACTGCGCCCGTGGCGGCCTCGTCGATGAAGCGGCGCTCTATGAGGCGCTGAAATCGGGGAAGGTGGCGGGCGCGGCGTTCGACGTGTTCGTCGAGGAGCCGGCGCAGAACAACCCGCTGTTCGAGCTCGCCAACTTCATCGCCACCCCGCACCTCGGCGCTTCGACCACCGAAGCGCAGGAGAACGTGGCGCTGCAGGTGGCCGAGCAGATCTCGGCCTATCTCAATACCGGCGAGATCACCAATGCGCTGAACTTCCCCTCGATCACCGCCGAGGAAGCGCCGCGGCTGACCCCGTGGGTGAAGCTCGCCGAGGCGCTCGGCTCGTTCGCCGGCCAGCTGACCGAGACCTCGATCAAGGGCATCCGCCTCGAGTACGAGGGCAATGTCGCGGCGCTCAACACCAAGCCGATGACCGCCGCGGCGATCAACGGCGTGTTGAAGCCGCAGGTGGCCGAGGTGAACATGGTTTCGGCGCCGCAGATCGCCAAGGATCGTGGCATCAATGTCGAGATCATCACCCGCGACCAGCAGGGTGCCTATGAAGGCTATATCCGCCTCACGGTGATCACCGAGCGGCAGGAACGCGGCATTGCCGGCACCATCTTTGCCAACGGAAAATCGCGCATCATCCAGGTCAAGGGCATCAACATGGATGCCGAACTGACCCCGTCGATGCTCTACGTCACCAACGAGGACAAGCCGGGCCACATCGGCCGGCTCGGGACGCTCCTCGGCAACCTCGGCATCAACATCGCCAACTTCAACCTCGGCCGCGCCGAGGTGGGCGGCGACGCGATTGCGCTGTTGTCGATCGATGGCGAGGTCACGGCGGAGCAGCTCAAGGAAATTGCCGGGCTCCCCGGCGTGCGCCAGGCCAAGGCCGTGGCGTTCAACTAAGCCGCAGGGTTGGGTTCATACGGAAAGGCCGGGCATTGCCCGGCCTCTTTTTGTTTGCCCAGGAGCCGGTGCGGGCTGACCCCCACCCCTGTCCCCTCCCCGCAAGGGGACGACGAGAGGTCGCCCCGGGGGGAGGGAGACCCTCACACCAGCACTTCAGTCTGCGTCTCCCTCCCCCTTGCGGGGAGGGATTAAGGGTGGGGGTCGGCAACCACCGGCTGTTTGGGATAATCCTAGCCGCGCAGCGGACGGAAGAACGTCTTGAGATCCCCGGCCAACAGTGCCGGTTCTTCCATCGCCGGGAAGTGTCCGCCCTCGGTGAACTCGCTCCAGTGGCCGATCTGCTGTTGTGGGTCGAACAGCGGGCGGACCAGGTCGCTGGCGTTGAACACCGCGACGCCGCGCGGGGTGGCGCTGGGCGGGGCCCAGCCCATGGCCTTGAAGGCTTCCCACAGTGCATTGGCCGAAGCGGAGCCGCCGCCTCCGTACCAATAGAGGCTCACATTGGTGAGGAACTGGTCGATATCGACCGCCGCTTCGATCGTCGCCTTGTTCGGGTTGGTCCAGGCCTCGAACTTCTCGGCGATCCAGGCGAGCTGGCCGATCGGCGAGTCGTTCAGCGCATAGCCCAGCGTCTTGGGCCGGGTCGACTGGATGGCGATGTAGCCGTTGCGATCGGCGACCTTGGCCAACAGGGCGCCGGCGCGCTCTTTCTGCTCGGCGGTGAGCGCCGGGTTCTGCTGGAGGTCGCCGCCCATGAACGAGGCGACGGCGATGACGCTGTCGAGGTCGGTGCCGAGATGCAGCCCAATGGCGCGGCCATTGGTCAGCACGTCGAGCTGCGCCGCGACGTCGGAGCCCATATCGGTGCCGTGCACGGCGAAGCGGTCATAGCCGAACTGGTTGAGCAGCTCGACGATGGCGGCGGCGGTCTTGCCGGCGGTCCAGCCGGGCTGCCGCGGGGCAGGGGAGAGGCCGAAACCGGGAGCGGTGGGGATGATGAGGTGGAAGGCGTCTTTGCCGTCCGCCGGGTTGGTCAGCGGCTCGACCAGCTTCAGGTATTCGATGCCCGAACTCGGCCAGCCATGGCAGAGCACCAGCGGCATGGCGTCGGCGTGCCTGGAACGGATGTGGAAGGCGTGCACATGCTCGCCCTCGAACTCGAGCATCACCTGGTCGTAGCGGTTGAGTTCAGCCTCCTGGGCGCGCCAGTCGAAGGCGGCCCAGCGCTCGGCCAGCTGCCGGAGGTAACCGCCGGGGATGCCGCGCTCCCAGGTGTCCGGGGCAACCTCGACCGGCCAGCGGGCGCTGCGCAGGCGATATTGCAGGTCGGCGATATCGGCGTCGGCGATGGCGAGCTTGAACGGCTTGGCGGTGGTCATGGTGGTCTCTCCTCGGGCTGCGGAATGGGCGATGGCCGTGAACGCCGGCACCAGGGCTGCGGCGATGGCGGACTTGATGAGGGATCGACGGGTCAGGGGCATTTCCGGGTCATCCTCGCTGTTTCGGCGCCGGTCTCTGCCGGCCCCAGAACCATGCGCCGGTGCTGCTGACAGAGCCTGTCAGCAGCACCGGGACGAACCAATTCTGCCGCTCGAAATGCGACGTCCCCGCGGCTTCCCACGGGGACGTTTGCATGCGCAGCTAAGTCGATCAGTCGCGGCTGAGGGGTGGTCCGAGCAGGGTCATGCCGTGACGGGTGAACACGGCCGCGATCGCTGCACGGTCGGGATTTGCCGCCCGCGCCACCGGCCCCAGTTCCTCGTAGAACTTGTGGCCGCCGCCCGGCACATAGACCACCAGCACCTCGGCCGGCTCGTCGGTGAGGTTGAGGAAGGCGTGCGGTATGCCGGCGGGCAGATAGACGAAACCGCCTTCTTCGAGGATTTCGGTCTGCTCGCCGCAGCGCACCTTGAACCGCCCCTTCAGCACCTGCAGCGTTTCCTCCTGCAGGTGATGGACGTGCAGCGGCGGGCCGCCATGCGGCGCCACCTCGACGACGAAATAGTCGAACTTGCCGGCAGTGTCTTCGCCGGTCACCTTGAAGATGAGATCACGCCCGGGACCCGACTGCAGCCGCAGCCCCGCCTCCGGCGTCAGGAATTTCGGCTTGAGCATCACGTCGTTCGATTGTTCGCGCACTACCTGCATTCAGACCTCCCTGGCGTTGAATTTGTTGCCGTCGCCACATTCGCGCCGCGGCCCGCTCACGTGCTACAGCAAAGACTGATAGGCCGTTTTTCATTTCTGGGGTTGCCATGGAATGGGATGATCTCCGGCACTTCCTGGCCGTGGCGCGCACCGGCAGCCTCACCGATGCGGCGCGTGCCCTCAAGAGCAGCGCCGCGACGGTCGGCCGGCATGTGGAGGCGCTCGAGGAAAAGCTCGGAGCGCAACTGTTCGAGCGGCGGTCCACCGGGTACCTGTTGACCGAGACCGGCACTGCCGTCCTCGCCAAGGCGGAAGAGGCCGAAGCAGCGGTGCTGTCGCTCGAACGCGAGACGATGGGCGCCGACCAGCGGCTCTCCGGCCGGGTGCGGGTGGCCACCACCGAAGACCTCGCCACCATGGTGATCGTGCCGGCCCTGCCGAGCTTTTGCAGCTGCCATCCGCTGATCTCGCTCGAGGTGCTGGCGCGGCTTGACCTCTCGAGCCTGACGCGCCGCGATGCCGACCTGGCGCTGAGGACGGTCCGCCCGGACAAGGGCGAGTTGCTGATTCGACGGGTGGGGGCAGTCGATCTCGCCGTCTACGCTTCGCCTGGCTATGTCGTCTCCCGGCACCTGGAAGAGGGGGCGGTGGATTTCGGCAAGGTCGAGATCGTCTCGTGGATCGAGGAGATGGCCAACCTTCGGGGTGGCGCCTGGCTGGCGGAGCATGCCGCCGCCGCGCGCATCGCGCTCCGCGTCAACACAACGCGACTGTTGTTCGATGCCTGCCGAGCCGGTCTCGGCCTCGCCATTCTGCCGTGCTTCGGCGCCGACGGCGATCAGGGCCTCGTTTGCGTGGTGCCGCCCGAGCAGGTGATCTCAATCGATGCCTGGCTGGTGATGCATCGCGACCTGGCACGAACCGCGCGGGTGCGAGCCGTCGCCGATTTCATCGTCTCGCTCGGGCCGAGGCTGTCGCGTCGGCCGTCGCCGGGAGACCGGGACTGGCACTAGCAAAGCGCCCCCGCGGGAGACCCGCGAGGGCGGTTGCCGGTCCTGAGATGTCAGGCGAGGGCGCGAGCCCGGCCGAGGCCGACCCATTGCAGGGCGGCAAGTGCTGCAACCGCGACGGCCTGGGCGATGACGAAGGCCACGCCGAGCAGCGTCAACGGAAACGTGCCGGCCAAGAGCACGATGAGGCTGGCGACCACCCAGGCAGCGTTGACGATGACGATCAGCATCGTGGCGCCGCGCGGTGTCTCACGCTGCATCCCAACCCAGGCGACGAAGGCGGCGAAAGCGACAAGGAACAGGCCGAGCGGCAGGGTGGCGGTGGCCGGCAGGCCGGTGAGGTCGGCGAGGAGGCTCCCGCCGATGGCAAGCAGCGCGCCAGTGGCCACGGTCGCGGCGGCATCGGCAACGAGGGCAAAGCGGATGAGGTTCATTTCGGTTTCTCCGTCGGGTTTCGTAGGTGACGGCGACACATTTCTACCTCCCGCTTCCTCGTCTCAACTAACGCAGAGGTAATTGAACCGCCGACGCGGCGGGGTAGGGTCGGCGCCATGACCCACGCACAAGCCACGGCCTCCGACCGTTCCATCGGCGACTATATCCGCGACTGGCGGCAGCACCGCCGCTTCAGCCAGCTCTCCCTGGCGCTGGAGATCGAGCTCAGCCAGAAGCACTTGAGCTTCATCGAAAGCGGGCGCTCGGTGCCGAGCCGCGAGGTGGTGCTGCGCATCGCCTCGGGGCTCGGGGTGCCGCTGCGGATCCGCAACCTGATGCTGCTGGCGGCCGGCTACGCGCCGGTCTATCCGGAGCGGCGGCTCGACCACCCGGATCTGGCGCCAGCCCGCGCTGCGGTCGATCTGGTGCTCAAGGCCTATGAGCCGTACCTGGCCATCGCCGTCGATCGCGGCTGGAACCTGGTCTCGGCGAATGCCGCGGCGGCGCCGTTCCTGGCGCAGGTCAGGGACCCGGCGCTGCTGCAGGAGCCGATCAACGTGCTGCGCCTCAGCTTGCATCAGGACGGGCTGGGGCGGCTGATCGTCAACTACGACGAATGGGCCCGCGATATCCTGCGCCGGGTGGCGGCGCAGCTCGAGGCGAGCGGCGATCCTGCCATCGCCGAGCTGCTGGAGGAGTTGCGCGAGATCTCCGGCATCGCTCCAGGCTATGAAGGGCGCGACGAGCATGGCGGGGTGTTCGTGCCGATGAAGATGCGCTTCGGCGACGCGGTGGCGAGCTTCATCTCGACCACCACGGTGTTCGGTACGCCAACCGAGATCACGCTCAGCGAATTGGTGATCGAGGCGTTCTTGCCGGCAGATGCGGAGACGGCAGCTTTGCTGGCGGTGATGGTGGGGTGATGCGCCCCCTGCGTTTGCGGCCCCACCCCCTCCCAGCCTCCCCCATCAAGGGGGAGGTGTCGGGCCGGTGAGTTGGCTGGATCCCGCCTTATCCACTGAACGGCACCTCCCCCTTGTGGGGGAGGTTGGGAGGGGGGAGCCACACGCACCAGCGTGTGAGGTCTACCCCTGCTTCCACCCATACCAGACGATCGGATCGCCGAAGACCGGGTGCAGCTCGTCGCGCAGGTGAACCAGCCCGTGCTTCTCGTAGAACTTTCGAGCCGGCATGTTGCCGGGGCGGGTGAACAGGGTGAAACCATCAGGCATCTGCGCCTTGGCGGCATCGAGCAGCAGCCGGCCGAGACCTAGCCCACGCGCTTCGGGATGCATGAACAGCTGGTCGAGGATGGCGGCTTCCGGCTTGATGGCGAGAAAGCCGACGATCTCCGGGCTGGCCTCAGCCACCGTCACCTGCCAGCCAGCCTCCATCTCGACGTCAACCCGCTCCCGCAGCCGCTCGAGCGGCGGCAGTTGCGCCGGCCCGACGCCCGGCAGGCCGGCGCTCAGGTGCCAGATGGTGGCGATGATATCGTAGTCGGCAGAAGTCGCCGGTCGGAGTTCGATCCCGCTCATGTGCCGCGCCGCGCCGAATATTCCGCCAGCACCAGGCCGGCGGCGACGAGGATTGCGGCGACGATGTGGAACAGCTGCAGCGCTTCGCCAAGGACGATCACCGAGCCGACCGTGCCGAACAGCGGGATCAGGTTGACGAACAGGCTGGCGCGGTTGGAGCCGATCAGTTCGACACCGCGGACATAGAGCATCTGCGAGATCACCGAGGGGAAGATCACCGTATAGGCGGCGATCAGCCAGCCCTGCAGATCGATGGAGGCGAGGTTGGACGGGAGGTTCGCGGTGCCGTTGCCGAGCGTCGCCTGGTAGGCGAGCGAGGCGAGGATGGCGCCGCTGCAGGTGGCGGCGAGGAAGCTGGTCCAGTGGGTCGGCGGGCGCCAGCGCAGCGCGATCGAATAGATGGCGTAGGCGAAACAGGCGAGGATGACGAGGAGGTCGCCGAGGTTCACTTCCAGCGTCAGGATGCGGGTCAGGTCGCCATGCGTCGCGATGATGGCGACGCCGAGGATAGTGACCAGTACGCCGAGCAGTTGCAGGCCGCGCACCCGGGTGCGGAACAGCGAGAAGTTGAGGATGATGACGAAGATATTGACCGCCACCTGCTCGAGCGAGGTGTTGACCCCCGAAGTGTAATAGGCGGCGACATAGACCAGCACGTTGAAGGTGGCGAAGCCCACGGCGCCATAGAACAGGTAGAGCCACCATTTAGCCCGGATCACCGGCCAATCGCGCTGCAGCGGCTTGATGGCGAAGGGCAGCACCAGCAGCAGCGCGCCGGTCCAGCGCAAGATCATCAGCGAATGCGCGTCGATATGGCCGACGGCGAGTTTGCCGGCGACGACATTGCCACCCCAGAACAGCGTGGTGAGGATCAGGATCAGATAGGGGCGATCCATCAGGGCGTGGAACGCGCGGTTGCCGGTCGCGGCAGAGGAGTTCGTCATCGGGGCCGTATGGTTCGTGCATCGGCCGCCACCTCGAAAGATGGCGGCCGAAGAAGGCGCGAACATAGAGTGCTTCCAGGAAAAGTTGCAGACTTTTCCGGTTCGGAAGCGCGACAGGCAAGCCGTGAGGCTTGGCGCGTCGCGCCAGCCCGTCAGGCCGCCGGTGGGATGTTCTGGTTGAGCCGGAACAGGTTTTCCGGATCGTACTTGGCCTTGACCTGGCGCAGCCGGTCCCAGGTCGAGCCGGGATAGGCGGCGCGGAGGCCCTCGCCACCCTCGATGCCGAGGAAGTTGACATAGGCGACGGCGTTTTTCTCACTGACGCTGGTGACCGCCTCGGTGGCCCAACGGTCGAAATGGGCGATGACGTCGGCACCGCCTTCATACATGGCGAGGAACGCCACCATGATCTTGCCCTGGCGATGCGCGAAGGCCGTGGCGTCGGTGGCGACGCGCGAATAGGCGCCGCCCAGGACGCGGATCTGCCCCATCTTCATCGGGCTGGGACAGGCTTCGAGTGCCGCCAGCATTTTTGCCGCGGCCTCGACGCTGAACCGGTCGACGAAGCGCGAACGGCACGAGACGGCCGGGCGCATCTCGGGCGGCGGATCCATGGCATACATGGCGGAGTAGGGCGCCGGGCCGACGAGATCGGCGATCGGCGTGGCGATGGCGCGGAACGGGGCGAGCGCCTGGGTCGCGGCGTCGGGCGTGCCGGAGAAGGCCATCATGCCGATCAGTGCGAGCCTGCCGTGGAATTCTGCCGGGACGAACGGCACCGGCGGGATCGGCATCACCATGGCGATGGTCGACAGTGCGTCCGGCGCTGCATCGGCGAGGGCGGCGAACTTTGCGATGTTCTCGGCCGTAGCCGGCAGCACCAGCGGGCCGCCGACGAAGGAGGGCAGCGGGTTGAGCTTGAACTTCAGGCGCGTCACCACGCCGAAATTGCCGCCACCACCGCGCAGCGCCCAGAACAGGTCGGGGTGGTTGTCGGCGTCGGCGACGAGGATGTCGCCGGCCGCCGTCACCAGTTCGGCCGCCAGCAGCGAGTCGATGGTGAGGCCGTGCTGGCGCACCATGTAGCCGATGCCGCCGCCCAGCGTCAGGCCGCCAATGCCGACCGTGCCGGAATCGCCGAAGCCGACGATCAGCCCGTGCTGCTCGACGGCGCGGGTGACTTCGCCGGAGCTGAGGCCGGTGCCGGCCCAAACGGTGCTGGTCTCGCCGTCGATCTCGATGCCGTTGAGATCGCGCAGGTCAATGACCAGGCCACCCTCGGTGCCGCTATGGCCGCCGACGCTGTGGCCGCCGCTGCGGACCGCCAGTTCGAGATCGGTGGCGCGGGCGAAGTTGATCACTGCCGCCACGTCCGAGACATTGGCGACACGGATCACCGCCGCCGGGCGCCGGTCGAAATTGCCGAGGGCGACGGTGCGCACCTCGTCATAAGCCGCATCACGGCGCGTTACGACGCGGCCGCGCAGGCTCGAGGCCAGCATGTCGATCTGGTCTTCGAGCGGAAAGCGTTTGTCCATTCCCTGAATTCTCGCTGAGGTTGCGTTAGGAGAGCGCGGCCTCTAGGGGCGGCAGATTGAACGGCAAATGAATGTGCCGCTCAGCGCCGGATCAGGAATGGGCTGAGGTGCGGGGATACCGGGGCGTCGAGCTGACACCCCGGTACTGTGGCCTCAGGCCGCCGGCGGGATGTTCTGGTTGAGCCGGAACAGGTTCTCCGGGTCGTAGGCCCGCTTCACCTGTCTGAGCCGGTCCCAGGTGTCACCGGGATAGGCGGCGCGGACGCGGGCCGGGCCCTCGTCGGCGACGAAGTTGACGTAGACGCCATCGTCGCCCTGGTTCAACGCCTTGGCGAAGTCGGCGGCCCAGGCCTCCTTCTTCGGCTTGTCGGCCTCGCCATCGTAGAACGCCGCCACGTTGATCATGATCGGGCTCTTGCGGTGGGCGTAGGCGGTAGCCGAGGGGGCAACGCGGCCGAGCGCGCCGCCGAGGACACGGATCTGGCAGACCCTGAGGCTCGCGTCGGATTCCTCGAGGTAGCCGAGGATAGTCTCGGCCTCCGGGGTGCCGATACGGTCGACGAGGAGGTTCAGCGCCGCCGCCGTCGGGTGGTAGTCCGGATCCTCGGGCGGATACATGCTGGCATAGGGGCCGGGCTTGACGAAATCGGCCAGCGGGGTGCCGAGCGCCCGGAATGGCGCCAGCGCCTTGTCGGCTGCGTCCGGCTCGCCGGCGAAGGCGAGCATGGCGAGGATCACCATCTTGCCGTGCTGCTCGGCCGGCAGGAACGGCATGGGCGGGGCGGGCATGACGTTGGCAATGCCCGAGAGTTCTTCGGGCGCCGCCTTGGCGGCGGCAACGAAGCCGACGATCGTCTTGGCGGTGGCCGGCAGTACCAGCATGCCGCCGGTGAAGGCGGGGAGCGGATGCAGCTGGAACTTCAGCCGGGTGACGACGCCGAAATTGCCGCCGCCACCGCGCAGCGCCCAGAACAGTTCCGGGTGATTGGCGGCATCGGCGAGCAGTTGCTGGCCATCGGCAGTGACCAGCTCGACCGCCAGCAACGAGTCGATGGAGAGGCCATGCTTCCTCGCCAGATAACCCACGCCACCGCCCAACGTGATGCCGCTGATGCCGACCGTGCCGGCGTCGCCGAAGCCGACGATCAGCTGGTGCGGGGCCAGGGCTTCGGTGAGGGCGATAGCCGTAACGCCGGCGCCGACCCAAACCGTGCGATTGGCGGCGTCGATGTTGATTTCATTGAGGTCGCGGACATCGATGACGAGGCCGCCATGGGTGGTCGAATGACCGGCGCCGCTGTGGCCGCCGCTGCGGACGGCGAGTTCGAGCTGGTTGTCGCGGGCATAGGCGATGGCGGCGGCAGTGTCGGCGGCATCGGCGACGCGGACGAGCTGCGCAGGGCGCTTATCGTAGCCGCCGTACATGACGGTGCGGAGCTTGTCGTAGTCGGAATCGGTTGCTGTGATCACCCGGCCGGCAGAGCCGGCGGGCAGGCGGAAGGCATTCGCGGCAGTCGAGAGGGGCATAACCTTGTCCTCAGGTTCTCGGGTTGGCGCGCTGGGTTGCAGTAACATGGGTGTGACTATCCGTGATTGCTAGAGCGAGACATCGCATCGTTGAATCCTGTCTGCGCTCCCCGACTGAGAGATCGACCGGAAAAGTCTGCGACTTTTCCGGGCCGCGCCTGCATTGGGTTGGTCGAGAGACCAACCCTGGGCTGCACCACATTTTCCGATCTCCTCCAGCGGGTGCGACGTGACGGGATTTGTCATCTGAGAAGGACTGCTCTAAAGGACATCCGCAACTACCTCGGACTTCCCCAGCGGCAGCCGCACGGGTCAGCTTGCAGCGAAACGAAACTGATCTTTGCGGTCCGCCGGCAGCACGCCCGGCCGGGCTGCCGCTTCCTGAGGGACAATAAGCGCATGGCAAACGTGATCGTCGTCGGCAGCCAATGGGGTGACGAGGGCAAGGGCAAGATCGTCGACTGGCTGTCGGAGCGCGCCGATGTGGTGGTGCGCTACCAGGGCGGTCACAATGCCGGTCATACGCTGGTCATCGACGGCACCAGCTACAAGCTGGCGCTGCTGCCCTCGGGCGTGGTGCGCGGCAAGCTGAGCGTCATCGGCAACGGCGTGGTGGTCGATCCGCACCACTTCGTCGCCGAGGTGGAAAAGATCGGCGCCCAGGGTATCGAAGTCACGCCTGAAGTGCTGAAGATCGCCGACAATGCGCCGCTGATCCTCAGCCTCCATCGTGAGCTCGACGCGGTGCGCGAGAGCGGCAATTCCGGTTTGAAGATCGGCACCACCCGCCGCGGCATCGGCCCGGCCTATGAAGACAAGGTCGGCCGTCGCGCCATCCGGGTCTGCGACCTCAGCGAGCCCGAGACGCTGATGCCCAAGATCGAGCGGCTGCTGGCGCATCACAATGCGCTGCGCCGCGGCATGGGCATGGCAGAGCTCTCGGCACAGTCGCTCTACGACGAGCTGATGGAAGTGGCCGGCAAGATCCTGCCCTATGTCGACCAGGTCTGGCGGCTGCTCGACGAGAAGCGCCGCGCCGGGGCGCGCATCCTGTTCGAGGGGGCGCAGGGGGCGCTGCTCGATAACGACCATGGCACCTATCCGTTCGTCACTTCGTCGAACACGGTAGCGGGCCAGGCCGCAGCCGGTTCGGGCCTCGGGCCGACGGCGATCGGCTATGTTCTGGGGATCACCAAGGCCTATACCACCCGCGTCGGCGAGGGGCCGTTCCCGTGCGAGCTCGACGACGAGATCGGCCGGCACCTCTCGAGCGTCGGCCGCGAAGTCGGCGTCAACACCGGGCGGCCGCGCCGTTGTGGGTGGTTTGACGCGGTGCTGGTGCGTCAGACGGTGAGAACTTCGGGGATAAACGGCATCGCGCTGACGAAACTGGATGTTCTTGACGGCCTCAAAGAGCTCAAAGTGTGCGTGGGCTATGAGCTCAATGGTCAAAAAATTGACTACTTGCCTGCCTCAATGGGAGCACAAGCTGCTGTTAAGCCGATTTACGAGACCCTCGAGGGGTGGTCGGAAACAACGGCAGGGGCGAGAAGCTGGTCTGAACTCCCGGCCCAGGCGGTGAAGTACGTCAGGTACATCGAAGAGCTGATCGGGGCGCCGGTCGCCATGCTCTCCACCAGCCCGGAAAGGCTGGATACCATACTGGTTCAGGACCCGTTCCAAGATTGAGTTTTTTTCGGTAGAACTGGCCCCCTAAATTACGGATGTCGCTTAGCCAATGGCGGACTACAAAGAGCTGTTACGTAGGGCGGTAGAAGCTCTGCCGGAGAATAACGGCGCCGCGCGACGCGCGGTCTACGAGAAGGCGCGTGCCGCGCTGGTCGGGCAGCTGCGCGCCATCAATCCGCCGCTGGCTGCTCGCGACATCACCGCACACCGCCTGCAGCTCGAGGATTGCATCCGCCAGGTCGAACAGGAAGCCAGCGAGGCGGTGATCGCCGGCCTCGGTTCGGGCAAGGAAGACAATCCGCCGCCGCCGCCGGTTTATTTCGAGCCGCCGGCCAAGAAGGCCCCGGCGGCTGTCGCTAAACCTGTCGCCAAGCCCGTGCCGCAGAACGGCAAGGAGCCGCCACGGCCGCTGCCGCCGGGCGGTTCGATCGAAGAGATCATCGCAGCCGCCAATGCCGAGCAGACCGAGGGATCGGACCGGTCGCGCTCGATCGTGCGCCCCGACGCCAAGCCGATGGGCAAGCCCGTACCCAAGCTGGTGCCCTCGACGCAGCGCCAGCAGCCGCAGCTCGCCGCTCCCGTGCCGTCCGACGAAGATGAGGACGACGGCGAGGAGCTGCAGCAGCGCTCGTCGCCGGTCCGCTCGCCGATTCCGGCCAGGTCGCCGACCGGCCGCTCGCCGCTGCCCTCGATCGTGGCGCGGGCCGAAGCCGCCAAGAGCCGTACCGGCAATGCCGCGTTCGGCGCCCCGATCGGTGGCGCCGCCCGTGGCCCGGTGCTGGAGCCGCGCCGCGAACTGCCGGCGCCCCGTATGGAGCCCGCGGGTCGCAACGGCCAGGCCGCTGCCCGCCAGATGTCCGAGCCGGTGGCGCTGTTCAACGATCCGCCGATTGCCGCCGCCATGTCGGCGGTGCGCGAGGTCGAGGTGGAGGCCCCGCCTGCCGATCCGCAGGGCGCGATCGATCGCGCCATCGCGACGCTCGACCGCGAAGCGCGCGGCGATACCGAGTTCGAAGAGCCGGTCATCAACGGTGGCTACAGCGCCTTCGACGACGAGGCCGACGAACCGCCGGCCCGGCAGAACGGCTTTGCGCCGTCGATCCTCAAGGCCGATGCGCGCCCGCAGCGCGAAGGCAAGGCCGCCAAGGCCAGCGCCTTTGCCCGCGATGCCCGTGAGCCGCGCGGTAAGAAGCAGCGCGATACCGAGCCGAATTTCCCGCGCGCCCGGGCCGAGGACGAACGTCGCGGCCTCGGAGCCGTCACCATCTTCCTGATCGTGTTCGCCGTGCTGCTGATCGGCGCCGGTGGCGCCGGCTTCTGGGCCTGGCGTGAAGGTTTCATCGACCTCGACCAGATGTTCGGGCGCGGCGCTCCGGCGACGCAGCAGGCAGCGGTCACCGCTCCGACGCCGGCCGAAACCACGACCGACACCCCGGCTACCGGCCCGGGCAATACGGCGACACCAGCCGAGAGCGATACGCCGACCGCCGAGCTGGGCGCGACGGATGATCGCCTCGGCACCGAGACTGCCGCAGCGCCGGCGGAACTGAGCCGGTTGGTTCCAGCGGCACCCGAGGAGCGCCTCGGTACCGACCAGCAGACGGCGGCAACCGATGCCACGCAGGCAGCCGCCTCGGTCGATCCGGCCAGCCTCGCCGGCAGCCAGTCGCTGCTCCTAGAAGCCTCCGACAGCGGCACCACCGGCGCCGTGCCGTTCTCAGGCACGGTGGAGTGGAGCAAGGGCACCGACGAGATGGGCTTGCCGACGCTGATCGGCAAGGCGAACATCCCGGCGCGCAACCTCGCCGTCGACGTGCTGATCCGCAAGAACTCCGACGCGAGTCTCCCGGCCAGCCACCTGATGGAAGTGAACTTCCGGGTGACCGACAGCTTTATCGGCGGCTCGATCGCGGGCCTCCCGGGCGTGCTGCTGAAAAACGAAGAGCTGGTGCAGGGAACGCCTCTGGTCGGCGCTTCGGCCCGCGTCGTCGGCAACTCGTTCCTGTTCGCGCTCAGCGCCTCGCCCGCCGACATCACCGCCAACAGCAGCTTGCTCACCTCGCGCAAGTGGATGGATCTGGCGCTGATCTATGCCACCGGCAAGCGGGCGATCATCACGCTCGAAAAGGACGCCGCGGCCGAGACGATGTTCACCGAAGTGGTGGGCGAGTGGACCAAGTCGGTCGCTGCCGCGAACTGATCGGCTGAGAGAGAATCATCGAGACGCCCGGGCCCGAGGTCCGGGCGTTTTTGTTTTGAGGATCGGACTTCACCTAGGATGACAGCCAGCGGGCTTCCCCCTCTCCCCTGAGGGGAGAGGGTAGTGCAGCTAGGACCTTCAGGTCCGTAGCGGAACTCGGGTGAGGGGTTCAGCTTCTCAGCGAGTGCGCATTTCGCCGCTTCACCCCTCAACCGGCCTTCGGCCACCTCCGGGCGAGGGCTACGCCCTCGTCCCGCGACCCCTGAGGGGAGAAGGGACGTTCGCTCCGCCCCACCAGCACTACAGCCGCTTCAACACCCGCGCCGGAACGCCCGCGGCAATGGTGTTCGCCGGTACATCGCGGCTCACCACCGCTCCGGCTGCAATCACTGCGTTGTCGCCGATGCTCACCCCCGGCAGGATCGTCGCGGCGGCGCCGATCCAGACATTGTTGCCGATGGTGATGGGCTTTTTGACGATGCCGTTGCGGCGCTGCGCCGGATCGGTCGGATGGCCGGCGGAAACGAGGTTCACCTTCGGTCCGATCATCACGTCATTGCCGATGCTGATGCCGCCCAGGTCCATGAAGTGGCAGCCCTGGTTGATGAAGACGTTGTTGCCGACGGTGATGTTGAGGCCGCAATCGGTGGAGAAGGGCGGGATGATCATGAAGCGCTCGCCCACCGGCTTGCCGATCAGCTCGCTGAAGGCGGTGCAGAGCCTCTCGAGGTCATCAAAGCCGATGTCGCTCAGCCGGGCGCTCAGCCGCACGGCGCGTTTGAGGTTCTCGAACATCTGCCGCCCCTCGGGGGAACGGGCAGGATTGGCTTCGGACATGGCGGGGCATCCGGGGAGAATCGGAGGGTTAGTGTAGCGCGCGTTCAGCGCGGGCTGGACAGCGACTCGCTGCTACTACCGGCGCAACCTGACCCCCACCCTTGATCCCTCCCCGCAAGGGGGAGGGAGACGCAGACTGAGATGCTGGTGTGAGGGTCGCCCCCCCCCCTTGCGGGGAGGGGACAGGGGTGGGGGGCAGCCCGCGCCGGCCAATGGGGTGCCACGCGACCCTCAGCCCTCTACCCCTCGAACAGCATGCCATCGCGCAGCTGGTAGCGCCGCGTTGCCAGCGCCTCGACGTCGTCGACATGGTGGCTGACCAGGAGCGTGATCCACTGCTGCCGTTCGGTCAGCGACTTCACCAGCGTGCGGATAGTGCCGCGGGTGTCGTCGTCGAGGGCGGAGAACGGCTCGTCGAGCAGCAGCACCGGTCGGTCGCGCAGCAAAGTGCGGGCCAGAGCCACGCGCTGCTTCTCGCCGCCCGACAGGGTGTCGGCGCGCTGCTTCAATACGCCCGGCAGCCCGACCTCGTTGAGCGCTGCCTCGATCTTCTGCCGCCCGCCGGTCACGCCGCGGGGCAGGCCGAGTTCGAGGTTCTGGTAGGCGCTGAGGTGCTCGAACAGGGTTTCGGACTGGAACAGGATGGAGATCGGCCGTTGCTCGGGCGGCAATGGCAGCAGATCCTGTCCAGCGAGCGTCAGCCGGCCGGCCGAGGGTACGAGGAAGCCGGCGATCAGGTCGAGCAAGGTCGACTTGCCGGCGCCGGACTGGCCACTGACGGCGGTGACCTCACCGGGCTTTGCCACAAAGCTCAGGTCGAAGTGGCGTGTCGCGCCGCGGTGGGTGAAGCGCAGGTGGTCAGCTTCGAGCATCGGTGAGCTTTCCAAACAGTTTTGGCAGCAGCACGAAGGCGGCGATGGTAATCACGAGCATCAGCGCTGCGATGGCGGCGGCGTCGTTGCTGCGATAGGCGCCCAGTGCCCGGTACATGAGCAGCGGCAGGGTGGCGAAATCCTCGGTGCCGAACAGCGCGATGACGCCGAGATCGCCGAGCGAGAAGCAGAATGCCAGCGCCAGGACGACGCCGGCTTCGCGGCCGAGCAGCGGCCACTCGACGGCGGTGAACTGCCGCCAGTCGCTGAGACCGAGCGAGCGGATCAGCCGGCCGCGCCGTTCGGCAATGGCATCGAGCGGCGGCGCCAGCGTCGCCAGCGCGAAGGGCAGGGAGAGCAGCGCGTTGGCGAGCAGCACCACCAGCGGGGCTGCAACCTCGGGCAGCATCCCGGCATTGCGCACGAGGAGGAACGCGCCGAGCGACAGCACCACGGCCGGCACCGCCAGATAGGCATAGGCCGGGGCGCCGATGCCGACGCGGAGCAGCGGGATGCCGGAGGCGGCGCGGCCCATGCCGATGCCGAGCGCCAAGAGCAGGGTGAGCAGCGCCGAGCCGGAACCGAGCAGGAGGCTGGTGCCGAGCGCCTTCCAGAAGCTGGGGCGGCTCGCCACCTCGATGATGCCGGGCCCGACGCCGTCGATGAGGATGGCGAGCAACGGCAGCGCGAAGCCGACGATGCCGAAGACGAGGACGGTCCATTGCGCGATGCGCGCGGCAGTCCCGTCACGCCAGCGCGGCGGGGTCGAGCCGCCGGTGCTGGCCGATATGGGCGCAAAGGCAGACGCGGCGATGATGATGGCCGAGCAGATGCCGATCTGCACCAGCGCCAAAGTGACGGCGCCGCGGAGGTCGAAATCGAGCCGGACGGCGGCATAGATCGCGACTTCCAGCGTCTGGTTGGCCGGGCCACCGCCGAGCAGCAAGACGATGGGGAAACTGGTGAAGGCGAGGAGGAAGATGATAGCGGCGAGGCCGGGCAGCGTGGTGCGCAGCATCGGCCAATCGATCACCTCAAAGCGCCGCCAGGCGCCGAGCCCGAGGCTCTGGCCGGTCTTCAGGCGCTTTTCCGGGATGGCGTCGAGCCGCGCCAGGAGGATGCGGGCGGCAAACGAAGCATCGAGGATGACATGGGCAGCGAGAATGCCGCCGAGGCCGAACAGCGGCACTTCGAGCGGCTGGCCGGTGAGCGCCAGCGAGGCCTGGTTGACCCAGCCGGCGCGGCCCCAGACCGACAGCAGCCCGAAGGCGACGATCAGGCCGGGGGTGACGATGGCGGAGGCGAATAGCCCGACGATCAGGTCGCGGCCGGGGAAACGCAGCCGGTTCAGCGCCCAGGCCAGCGCCGTGCCGACGAGCAGCGACAGCACGGTGGTAAGCCCGGCCTGGATGGCGGTCATCGACACCAGGTGCCAGACGTCGACGCTCGATTGGCGTGACGGTTCGCCTGCCGCGGCGGCGAGGATGGCCAGCAGCACCAGCGCCACCAGCGCGGCGATGGCCGCCGCGACGCCCGCCCCGGCGATGAGCCGGAGCGGACGGTGCGGCAGCACTAGGTTACTGGAGCGCGGCGAGAGCAGCATCGACCCAGGCCCGGCCATTGGCGGCAAGCGCGGCTTCGTCGATCGTCAGCACCTTTGCGGGCGGCTTGCCGAACTCGGCCGGGAGGTCTGCGCCGAGGTCGATCACCGGATACATCCAGTTGGTGGTGGGGATGATCTTCTGCGCCTCCGGCGTCGTGAGGTAAGCGAGGAAGGCCTTGGCCAGGTCCGGCTGATCGGAGCTCTTCAGCACGCCCGCCACCTCGACCTGCGCGACATAGCCCTCGGAGAACGGCGCATAGGCGTAGTTGTGCTTGTCTTCGGCGATGGCGTGGTAGGCGGGTGAAGTGGTGTAGCTCAGCACCATGTCGGCCTGGCCGTCGAGGAACAGGCCATAGGCTTCCGACCAGCCGCGGGTCATGGTGAGGACGTGCGGCTTCAGCCCCTTCCAGATCTCCGGCGCGCGGTCGCCATAGGCGGCCTCGACCCACAGCACATTGCCGAGGCCGGGTGTCGACGAGCGCGGGTCCTCGATGACGATCTTGAAGCTCGCGGGCAGCGCAATGAGCTCCTCGAATGAGGTCGGCGGGTTGGGTGTCTTCTGCTTGTCATAGACAAAGGCGAAATAGCCGTAGTCGAAGGGCACGAACTCAGCGTCGTTCCACGGCAGCACCAGGCCCTCAGGAGTGAGGCCGTGCGGGGCAAACAGGCCGGTGGCGCGAGCTTCGCCCGAGGTCGCGGTATCGAGGCCGAGCACGACATCGGCCTTGGTTGCGGTGCCCTCGAGCTGCACCTTACGGAGGTTCGAGATAGCGTCCTCGGAGGTCGTCCACTCGATGGTGCAGTTGCAGGTCTGCTCGAAGCCGGCCTTCAGGCCGGGGCCGGGCCCCCATTCGGCGGCGAAGCCATCATAGGTGTAGATGTTGAGGATCGGCTTGTCCTCGGCGAGGACAGGCAGGGCGGTGGCGCAGATGACTGCCGCCAACGCGAGGTGTGCGAACGAGCGCATAAATCGTTCCCTTCGGTTGCGGCCATGTGAATGAAGGGGACGTCAATGGATCGGACGCTGTCGCGCCCTTGCCATCTCGAACTTCCTCCGCCAGCATGACCTGGTTCAGGTTCAATGGGTAACTCTCAGCTCCGGAAGGCCCGGAACACCCCAGCGAGACAGCTGACAGATAGACAGAGTTTTCCCTCCGTGCAAGCGCGTGCCCCCCAGACTTCCGTTGCGGTCTTTGACGACCTGATGGTCATCGTTGGCGGCGGGACGGTCGATTTCGACCTCCTGCGCGAGCTCTACGCTTCGGGCGGCCATCTGGTCGGAGCCGATGGCGGAGCCGACCAGATCGTCGAGGCCGGCCTCAAGCCCGAGCTGATCATCGGCGATTTCGATTCGCTGAAGAACCCGCACTCCTGGCTGGGCAAGACCCGGCTGATGCAGATCAGCGAACAGGAAACCACCGATTTCGAGAAGTCGCTCTATTCGACCCGCGCCCCGGTAACGGTGGCGCTGGGGATGACCGGGCGGCGCTTCGACCACACGCTGGCCGCGCTCGATGCGGTGGCCAAATATGCGGCAAAGCGGAAGATCGTGCTGGTCGACGAAGAGGACGTGGCGCTGCCGCTGACCAAGGCGTTCTCGTTCACCGTCGATCCGCGCGAGCGCGTCTCGATCCACCCGCTGGCGGCGATAACCTTCTGGACTTCGGAAGGGCTGAAATACCCGCTCGACGCGGTGAAGCTCGCGCCAGGGGTGCGGACGGGCACCTCGAACGAGGCGCTGACCGGGCCGTTCCGGATCGTGCCGGAGGAAGGCGTGCATGCGCCGTATTTGCTGATCCTGCCGCGGAAGTACTTGGCGCAGCTGATTGCGAAGCTGCTGCTGGAGAAACGCTGACTGATAGAGACGGCCTCCTCCCATCCTCCCCCATAAAGGGGGAGGTGCCGCATCGAGTTTCAGGCACTATCGGGCCACAAGCCCGACTCTTCACCTCCCCCTTTATGGGGGAGGCCGGAAGGGGGCCGTCTCTATCGGTCGAAAACCCCCGTTCCGGCGAAATTCCGCCCAAATCCCCGCTACATGTCGCGGTCTTTAAGAGCTTGGGGCCATTCGTGAAAGTTCTGATTGCAGCATTATTGCTGAGCCTTGCCGCCGTGTCCGCGAGCCGGGCGGAAGTGGTATGCACGTTGATCGTCGACGCCGAAAGCGGCGCGGTGCGGCTGCAGGAGGGCGGCGGTTGCGCCACGCCGACCTCGCCAGCGTCGACGTTCAAGGTGCCGCTGGCGGTGATGGGGTTCGATGCAGGGATCCTCACGGGGGCGGAGGAGCCGGCCTGGCCGTACAAGGCCGAGTATGACGCCAACCGGGCGGACTGGAAGGTGACCACCACGCCCGCCACCTGGCTGCGCGATTCGGTGCTGTGGTACTCGCGCGTGCTGGTCGCCGAGATGGGCGCCGAGCGCTTCGGCAAGTACGTCAGCGATTTCGACTATGGCAATGCCGATATCTCGGGCGACCCGGGCAAGAACAACAGCCTGCTGCGTTCGTGGATCAACTCGTCGCTGCTGATCACCCCGGAAGAGCAGGTGCGGTTCGTGCGGCGGATGCTGGCGGGCGAGCTGCCGGCAACGGCGGCGGCGCAGGCCGCGGTGGTCGCCATCATGCCGAGCTTTACGGCCGGCAAGTGGACCGTCTCGGGCAAGACCGGCACCTATTACGAGCGCAACGCCGATGGCACCTTCAACTCGCGCCGGCAGACCGGCTGGTTCGTCGGCTGGGCCGAACGCGATGGCGAGCGGCTGGCCTTCGCCTACCTGATCCGCGAGAACAAGAAGACATCTGGCACTGCGGGCATGCGGGCGCGCGACGCGCTCTTGGCGCGCTTCGCCAAATGGGGCAAGGGCGAGTTCGCCTGGGCACAACAACCGCGCCCGGCGGTGGTGCCGGTGATCGGGCCACCGCAGAACGGGTAGGGCGCTTAGGCAGGTACGCAGCCCAAACAGAAAGGGCCGCCCACTGGGCGGCCCTTTCTCATTCATTGATCGCAACTGATCTCAGAGGCTGGCTTCGCGCGATTTGGCGTGTGCCGCCTTCTGCACGGCTTCCTGCACCTTTTCGAAGGCGCGGACTTCGATCTGCCGGATGCGCTCGCGGCTGACATTGTATTCCTGCGCCAGCTCTTCGAGCGTCGCCGGCTCGTCGCGCAGGCGGCGGGCCTGGAAGATCGCCTTCTCGCGCTCGTTGAGGTCGCTCATCGCATTGGTGAGCAAGCCCATGCGCTCGGAGAATTCCTCGGTCTCACCGAGGGTGGTCTCCTGGCTCGGCGTATCGTCGACCAACCAGTCCTGCCACTCCGAGGCGCCTTCGTCGGCGCGCATCGGTGCGTTGAGCGAAGCATCGCCCGAGAGGCGCTGGTTCATCGACACCACGTCGCTTTCGGTGACGTGCAGCGTCGTCGCGATCTGCTTGATCTGGTCGGGGTGGAGGTTGCCGTCATCGAGGGCGGCGATCTGCCCCTTGATCTTGCGCAGGTTGAAGAACAGCCGCTTCTGCGCCGCGGTGGTGCCGATCTTCACCAGCGACCACGAGCGCAGCACGTATTCCTGAATGGCAGCGCGAATCCACCACATCGCATAGGTCGCGAGGCGGAAGCCCTTTTCGGGCTCGAAGCGCTTCACCGCATGCATCAGGCCGACATTGCCTTCCGAGATGACCTCGGAGATAGGCAGGCCATAGCCGCGATATCCCATGGCGATCTTCGCCACGAGGCGCAGATGCGAGGTGATCAGCTTCTGGGCGGAACCGGGATCCTGATGCTCCTTGTAGCGCTTGGCGAGCATGTACTCCTCGTCAGGCTCAAGCATCGGAAACTTACGAATTTCCTGGAGGTAGCGGCTGAGTCCACCCTCAGCCGAAAGAATTGGCAGATTGGTCTGGGCCATAATGCACCCTCGTCTTTCCCCCGTAGTCACGGGCAGATACGCAGCCGTGTCCAGTCCGGCACACGGCTGACTGTCAGAGATATATAGGTCGAAAATCGGTCTTGATAAGACCCACCGACCCTGCATGAAAACGTTGGTAGACCCCGAAGGTTGCGTGAACCTTGCAGGTGGGCATTTGGCCTGCCACTCCCCTCCGGCGCTCACCCTGGGGGGCACCGCTTGCCCCACCGAGTGGGGAGGTGAGGCAGCGGGTCAACTCGTGCATACCGCCGCCGTCAGCCGCAAGCGCCTTACCGCGCAAACGCCCGGTCGAACGGCTGGATCGCTGCCTCGAGCGCCTCGAGATCAGGCGGCAGCGGCGCCTCGAACTGCATTTCCTCGCCGCTTGTCGGGTGTTCGAAGCCGAGTTCGGCGGCGTGTAATGCCTGCCGGCCCAGCGCCGCTACGGCCGCCTTGGCCTGGTCGGGCAGGCGGTTGACCTTGGTGGCAAAGCCCGGCCCGTAGACCATGTCGGCAACCAGCGGGTGGCCGATATGAGCCATGTGGACGCGGATCTGGTGGGTGCGGCCGGTCTCGAGCTCGCAGCGGATGCGGGTAATGTCCCAGCCCTCGTCGCCGAAGCGGGCCTCGACCCAGTAATGGGTGATGGCCTCGCGGCCATCCTGGCGCACCGCCTGCTTCAGCCGGTTGGCCGGGTCGCGGCCGAGCGGCGCCTCGACGGTGCCAGAGGCCTGCTGGGTGCGGCCCCAGCAATAAGCCATGTAGGCTCGGTGGAGGGGCCCCGTGCGGCCGTGATCGGCGAACTGCGCGGCGAGGTGGTTATGCGCCTGCTCGGTCTTGGCGGCGACCATGACGCCGGACGTATCCTTGTCGAGGCGGTGGACGATCCCCGGGCGCTTTACCCCGCCAATGCCCTTGAGGCTGTCGCCGCAATGGTAGAGCAGCGCATTGACCAGGGTGCCGGTGTAGTTGCCGGGGGCAGGGTGGACCACCATGCCGACCGGCTTGTTGATGACGATCAGCTGGTCGTCTTCGTAGAGGATATCGAGCGGGATGTTCTCGGGGGTCGGCTCGGCCTCGATCGGCTCGGGGGCGACGAGCGTGACTTCTTCGCCATCGCGCAGCTTGTATTTGGGCTCTGTGACAGCTCGCCCATTGATCGCGACGCTTCCGGCCAGTATCAGGTCCTTGATCCGGTTGCGCGAGAAGACCGGTACGGCACGGGCGAGTGCGGCATCCAGCCGGCTGCCGGCGTCGGCGGCATCGACCAGCAACTGCCACTCCTGTTCCTCGCCGGAAATTTCCTGCATGAGCGATCCTCAAGACAAACCCGAAACCACCCCGGAACTGACGCCGGAAGCCAAGGCCGTACTGGCCCGGGCGCGCAAGTCCTTCATGGTGTCGATGGGGCTACTGGTCGTGGGCCTTATCGCCATCGGCGGCGCACTTGTCTACCGCGCATCGCAGAGCGACAGCAAAGCCGGCAGCGACTACGTCATCGCCGCGCTGAAGATTCCGGCCGGTGGCGAAGTGGTTTCGGCGGTCGCGGCGGATGGCCGGGTGACCGTTACCTACAAGCTCGGGCCATTGACCAGCGTGCGCATTTTCGATGGTAAGTCGGGCGAGATGATCCGCGAAGTGCCTGTGGTCAGCGAGTAGGTCGCTGCCCGAGGTCAGCGAGTAGGTCGGCGTACAGCGGAACGTGCAGTCGGCGTCCCTCCCCCGCAGGCGGGAGAGGGTGGCCGACTGATGGTGCGGCGTATTGGTCAGTTACCGTCCTGCAACTCGCGCAGCGCCTTCAACCGGTCTGACACCGCCTGGCCTTCCGGCGCGCCGCCTTTCCTCGCCTTGGGGCCCTTGACCGGTGCGGCTTCGGCTTCCTCGGCGTCGACGAATTTCTGCATGCGGGAGGCGAGGCTCTCTTCCTCGTCGATCGGGCCGTTGCCTTCGAGCGCGTAGACCAGGCGACTGACGTCCGAGGCGATGTCGTTGAGCCGTTCGCGCAGGTGCGACTGCTCGATGCGGTCGCTGTCCCAGTCGGCCATCACGGTGTCTTCGACGCTGGCCACCTTGGCGCGCAGCTTTTCCATTTCTTCTTCGAGGCCAAGCTTTTCGGCCAGCAGCATGTCGCGCTTTTCCTCGCCGTCGCCGACCAGTTTGGTAGTCTCGGCGAGGAGGGTGGAGACGCGGCTTTCGGCGTCGGCGATGCGGGCTTCGGCCTCGGCGAGGTCGGACTGGGCGTCGCTCACCACGTCATCGCGTTTAGCGAGTTTTTCGCGGAGCTCCGTCGCCGCGGCCCGCGCTTCAGCGCCGCTCTTGTCGGAATTCTCGAGGCTTTCGATCAGCGTGCGGTTCTGCGTCTCGAGGAATTCCGAGCGCTTCTTTTCGATCTCGACGTATTGCAGCAACTCGTCGATATCGGTGTTGTAGTTGCCGCTCAGCGCCTTGCCATCAACGGCGAAAGCACGCGGGGCGCTGCCGCGCAGGGTTTCGCGGGCGGCGTCGAGTTGGCTGGATTTTTCGCCCAGCTCGCGGTCGCGCATGCGCAGTTTCTGGGCGAGATCGGCGCCGTCCTTTTCCAGTTCGAGGATGCGGCGGCGGGCTTCGGCTTCGCGCTCCTCGAGCTCGCGCACCACCTGCAGGTGGCTGTCGCGCTCGCCCTTGATGCCGCCGAGCTCGTTCTTCTTGCGATTGATGTCGCGGAGCTGGTCGGAGAGGCGACGGCGCAGTGCCTCGACGTTCATCTCGAGGCGCCTGGTGGACAAGGCGAATTCGGCACGCAGCTGGTCCTTGTCGGCGCGGAACTCGGCCATGGTCATCGGCGTCGCGGCTTCAATGCGCTTCTTGGTGAGGCGGACGGCGCGGCGCCAGACGGCGGGCATGATGATCAACGCCAACAGCCCGGCCACGAGCAGGCCGAGCACGAAATACATGATGTTTTCTATGACCATAACTCAACTCCGCCACCGGCAACTGCCCGGTCCCGGGTGTTCGCGCCCGTTACGTTGGCAGCAATGGCCGCCCCCGGCTATCGCTGTCAGGCCGTAACCTTACCGGAAGACGGGCACGCGGTCACGATGCGCCGCTGCGATGAACAGCGGTTGAACGGATTCCGGACGGTTTTCGCGATCGCTGCGTGCCGGGCCGCTCAGAAGGGGTTCCAGGTCGGCTCCTGGGTGAACTTCAGGTAGCCGACATTGACACCGAGGCGCGCCCCGACACCGGAGCGGATCGGCACCATCACCACGTCGCCATACTTGATCACCGTCATGCCGAGCCCGCCGATGACGTAGGCGGAGCCATCGACACCGGGGTAGCGGCCGTAGACGTCGGAGACGGAGTTCAGGTTGTAGACCAGCATCATCACCTTGGAACCGTCGCCGCCGAAGTCGAGGCCGACGGTCGGGCCCTGCCAGAACAGCGAATGCTCGCCCTGGTTGCGGGTGTACATGGTGCCTTCGCCGTAGCGGGCGCCGGCGAAGATGGCGCCGCCGGCTTCCTCGCCGAGGATATAGGCATTGGGCAGCCCGAACTGGCTGACGGCGCGCTCGACCAGCGAGGCGAGGCCCTGGGCGACGGAGCCGAAGAACTGGTGGCCGGTATCGACCAGTTCGTCGCCGGAGAAGGTGTCGGAGAGCGAACCTTGCTCCTGCGCCTGGCTGAAGGTCGGGGTCAGCACCAGCGTGGCCGCGGTCAGCGCGACGAAGGCGGCAAGAATGAGGTAGACCATGCGGTCGAGCATGAGGGCACTCCGGAGGGGCTTAGTTCGAGCGGCAGGCCATTTACGCGGTACTTACCATGACGACGCTAGGTTCGGCGCATCCGGCTTGCCTGAGGGTGTGCTCAAGCTAGGCGTTCATGGCGGCAATGATGCGGCAAAAGCGTAAACAAAACTTAACCATAACCCGGCTTCTTGTAGCTCTGTGGCTGACCCTTGGGCTTCTACTTAGTGCCCCGGTAAGCGCTGCTGCACTGGTCACCGCCATCGTCACCGACCCTCTGACCGGGGTGGCGCTCGAGGGCTATGATCCGGTGAGCTATTTCACCGAACCCGAGCCGATCCAGGGCGTCGCCGACTTCGAGTACCAGTGGGGCGGGGTGCCGTGGTACTTCGCCTCGGCGGCGAACCGCGACGTGTTCATGCGCAACCCGGAGATCTACGCCCCGCAGTTCGGCGGGCACTGCGTCACCAGTCTCGCCCGGGGCTATCTCTCCGATGGCAAGCCGCGGCTCTACGTGATCTCGGGGATGAAGCTCTACCTGTTCTACTCGGTGGCCAACCGCGAGGCATTCTTCAAGAGCGAGGAGACCTCGCTGCTTGAAGCCAATAGCGGCTGGGGCAAGCTTTCGGGCACGCTGACCGGCGAAGAGGGCAGCGTCGCGGATGCGGTGGGCAAGGCGGCGGACGTGGCGCCGGCTGAGACGGCGCTGACCGAGCCGGAAGCGTCGCATTGAACACGCCTCGCGGAGTGGTTTTTGAGGAAACCAACCGGACAGCAATACTGGGTTGGGTCGTGGCTCCGGTAATTCCGATCTTTGCGTTCGCCGTATCGCTCCAGGGCGGTCCAGACGCCGCCGATCCCTCATTCGGATGGGGGGTAGTGGTGCTCTGGGGCCTGGTGCTGTTCATCGAGACTGTCCTGCTTCGTCTGCCGATCACCACGGTCAGAGCATCGAGAGGCAAGCTCAGAGTTATCGACCGCCACCTCTGGGGCGAGCGAACGAAGGAGTGGGCCCTGAGCGATGTCGCGGCACCGAAACTGTCCAGCGTCGTGAACACAGAAGGCTCCCCTGCCTACCAGTGTACGCTGAAGCTGCCAGATGGTCGGCAGGTGCTACTTGCCTTCGGTGACGGCCCGAGGGTCAAGGATGCCTACGAGCAGCTGATTGCGGTGATGGCTGCCAACCAGGCAGAGCGCCGCACCCCCTAGGGTCTGCGGGCCCTTGCGGTTAGGCTACGCCAAAATGATTCGACGGCAAGGACCCATAGAATGGCGGATTTCATCGAGCTCAAGGCGACCGACCTCGCGGCGATGCTGTGTTCTCGGGTCTGCCATGACCTGATCAACCCCGTAGGGGCGATCGGCAATGGGCTCGAAGTGCTGGCCGACCCGACGCAGACCGCGATGGCCGACGGGGCGCAGGAACTGATCGCCAACGCGGCCAAGCAGGCGCGGGCGAAGCTCGAATTCGCGCGACTGGCCTATGGCGCCTCGTCGACGGCGGGCACCGATTTCGACACACGCGAGTGCGAGCGGGTGGCGCGGGTATATTTCGAGATCGAAAAGGCCGACCTCGACTGGCAGGTGCCGCTGATCCTGCTCCCCAAGCACAAGGCCAAGCTGTTCATGAACATGCTGCTGATCGCCGCCATGGCGGTGCCGCGCGGCGGCGTGGTGACGGCGAGGATCGAAGGCGCCGCGGGCGCCGAGGTGTTCACCCTGACCTCGAAATCGGATCCCGAGAAGCGGCAGAAGACGCTGATGCCGTCGGGTGCCGAAGGGCTGCTGTCCGGTTCGCCCGAGGGCGGGGTCGATGCCCGCGGCATCCAGCCATTCTACACCGGCATCCTGGCGCGGATGACCGACATGGAGCTGAAGATCGGCATCGAGAACGATGTGTTCGAGTTCTCGGCCACGCCCAAGGCAGTCGCGGCCGCCGCCTGACGATCATTTCGGGTCCGGCAGTGGTCGGGCTCCTGTCAGCATCAACCCCAGTTCGGCCTGCCGGCGCGTGCCGGTCTTGGCCAACACGGCCTTGAGCTGGCTGCGCACCGTCTCGCGTGACAGGGCAAGCGCAGCGGCGAGGTGCTGGACATCCAGGCCCGAGGCAATGCCGCGGGCCACCTTGGCTTCGGCCGGAGTCAGGTCGAACAGCCCCATCAGCACCTGGGTCAGCGGTGCGGCGGGTGCCGCGACCGGTGTCACCACGATCACCCCTTCGGCCGCAACGAAGATATCGCCGCCGGCGCGCCGCACCGGTAACAGGTGGACGACCAGCGCCGGAGCGTCGGGGGCGGCGCGCACGGGGATCGAGCGGATGGCAGGTTCGGCCTCCGAGGCGATGGAGGCCATCGCCGCCTGGGCCAGCCGATCGACTTCCGGATCGGCGAAGGCGAGACGACCGAAGGCCGCGAACTGCACGCGCGGCGCCAGCGCCTCGAACAGATCGTTGGTGGCGAGCAGCCGACCCGAGCGGCCCCATACGGCACAGGGTAGCCCCACCATCTGCATGGCCGCGGCCTGATTGGCCGCAGCGCGCCGGCCGAGCCGGTGCGACAGCAGCGCGGCGCGGGCGAGGTGCGGGCGGACGCGATCGAGCAGCGCCATGGCCTCGCGACTGAACCGGCCGGCGCCGGCCCGGGTGGCGAGGTCGAAGACCAGCAGGTCGCCGCTCGGCACCGGGATGACCGTGCCGGCAGTCCATTCCAGCCCATGCGGGCGGAGGAAGCGGAGATAGAGCGGATCGGTGGCCAGTTCCGCCTCGGAACAGAGCTCAAGATCGGATGAGAACGCCATCGGATAATCGCGCAGCGAGCGTTCCAGCCGGACGTTCTCTACGGCGTTGCCGTGCTCCCAGTAATCCTGATAGGCGGCCTCGTAGGTATCGGTCGCGATGTAGCCGGCGAGGCCGGACGCATCCATGCAGGTCAATGCCCCGGCATGAGCCCCGGCCATACCGCACAGCTGCAACAGCACGGTGGACCAAAGCTCGGGCACGGCTGCCGCCTCATAGATCAGATCGATCAATTCGGCGGGGGCATTCATGGCGCGTCCGGCGCGCGGCGTCGCCACACCATCGGTTGGGATGCGGGTGCGGCGTCGCATAGAAATACTTGGCGACGGCTCTGTAATCGATTTCACTGTCCCTGTAATCGATTTCAAGGTGGAGCCGCTATCATGCACTCTGAGTCCTTGTCAGCCAAAACGCGTAGTCATTCGTCAGGTCGCTTCAGTATGACCTGCAGAAATTATCGACGTAAATTGGATTTGAATATGAGTCGCTGGAGAGAAATACGGCCACAAGCGCGGCGATAGCGAATGATGTCTTTATAGCACGGCTGTTTTCGGCCGGTAATACCCCAATCGGGTGATGCGCTGTTGCCGTTTATCGGTGATCGTCTGATGGCGGCACTCGCAGGGAATGGACTGATGCGCAACAGGTGGGATCGTTGCCGTGCGCTGCTGCTTGCCGGTCTTGCGGCGCTTGGCGCGGGCAGTGTCGCTGGAGCAGGTGCGGCCGAATACAGCTATCGGACGAACGAGCGCGACGAGGTGGTGATGCGGCTTGCGGGGCGGATCACCGCCATGGATGGTGCGATCTTCCTCGCCGAAGTGCGTGAGCACGAGCCGCGGATCATCGAACTGGAGGGGCCCGGCGGCGACATGCTGAGCGCCGTGCGGATCGGCGTGATCATCCATGAGCGTTACCTCAGGACCCACGCCGTGGGCACCTGTCTTTCGGCCTGCGCCTATATCTGGATCTCAGGCCTGAAGATGATCGCCGACGAAGGCGTCGAGATTTCCAACCACCTGCCGGTGGCGATCCAGGGCGCCAGCGTCGGCCGGCCGGATGACAAGACCATCGCGATTTTCGGCTGGTACCTGGGCAAGCTCAATATCAGCGTCGAGATGATGTCGGCCTTCCTCGATGAGGCGATGGGCCCCGGGGTCGACGGGAACGGCTATTTCGACATGCTGGCCTTTGCCAGATACTGGAATGCGCCGATCGAGATGCGCGTGCCGGCTCCGACCTACGCCGCGATCGAGCCCTGAGCGAAACAGCGAAATGCTTCGTGATTGAGTGATCGGGCTTTCGAGCCGGAAAGGTCCGTGCGCGTTGTATGCGCAAGTTCTGTGCAGGCGCGCTATTGGCTCATTTCAGGCCGCTCAAGCAGGCAAACCTGTCGTTGTTCTCAAAAAATCTCGCCGATGCGGAGAAGGGTTCAAGTTTCGCTAACCATTCATACGCAGATTTGCGGGATAGTGTGGGCGAACGACAAGCGTTGGTCGGTCTGCGCCCGGAGCCATCCGGGCAAGATCGAGCGCGCGTCGTGCGGTGGATGGGCAGGGCCTCGGACGGGCCTCGCACTTCTGCCGACTTGGGAGAAGCGTCATGAAATCCTGCCTCGTGGTCGATGATTCCAGCGTGGTGCGCAAGGTTGCGCGCCGCATCCTGGAGGATCTCGACTACATTGTGGATGAGGCGGAGGACGGGCAGGAAGCTTTCGACAAGTGCCGCCAGGAAATGCCGGACGCGATCCTGCTCGACTGGCAGATGCCGGTGATGAACGGGCTCGAGTTCCTGAAGCTGCTGCGCGGCTATGTCGGCGGACACACGCCGCGCGTGGTCTACATGGTCACCGAGAACGATATCGGGCAAATCGCGCTGGCGCTGAAAGCCGGGGTCGACGACTACATGATGAAGCCGTTCGAACGCGACCATCTCGAGGGCAAGTTCACCGTGAGCGCCGCCGAGCGCGCCAGCGTCGCCTAGCGCCGGCCAAGCCTCAGGCCTCTTCCGCCCATTCCTCGCTGAGGAACTGCTTGGACGAGTTGAGCCGCGGGAACGAGATTGCCGGCACCGGCAGACCCAGGAAAGCGCACAGCGGCTCCCAACCTTCGCTCACGTCGAAAGTCAGCAGCTGCGAGCCGGGAATACTGGCCTGCACTTCGGCTATATGGGCATTGAACAGCGTCGTGGCGTAGGCCCGCTCGAACATCCGCCCATCGAAGACGCCATCAACGATCAGCTTGTGGGCCATGTTGGCGACGCCGTTGGCATGCGGATCGTCGTAGCTGCCGCGGCCGGCCATGAATTTGGCGATGGTCGCTTCGACACTGTCGAACCACTCATCGGCGTCGCGCACCGTTAGGATTACCTTGGCCTCGGGGTAGTGGGCGGCGAGCTCGCGCCAGTAACGGGCCCCGGGCCAATCAACCTGGGCGCGATAGCCGTGGAACAGGGCGTCCCAGTCGGGGCGTGCCCCGTCGGCCAGCGCCTGCCAGCCGGGCAGTTGCTCCGGATGGTCGCGGACCTCGAACATGTGGTGCGCTGGTCCAAAGCCCAGGTGCTCCAGCGCGACCTTCAGCGAGTTGGTGCCGGTGCGTCCGAAGCCCGGACCGATGATATCAAGTGCCATTTTCGTCCCCTCGTGATGCGTTCTGTCAAGCGTGGCGCGTAGCGCCGATGCGCTCGGGCGCGGTGCGGTGGTTGCGGCGGAGCAGGGTAATGAGGGCCGGCAGCCAAGCCGGCACGATGATGTTCAGGGTATGTCTGGCGTAGTAGTCATTCTCGTCGGTCGGTGTCAGCAGGCGGCGTCCGGTGGCGATGGCCGGTCGGGCCAGCGCATCCATGGCGGCGGCAAGAAGCATGTCCATTTTCGACCCTCTTCAGTTGGCGCCAGGCGGCGCTGTGAGGACAAATCTGGCCGATCGGCGTGCTTTGGGTCCTTAGGCAGTTCCAAATGAGTTGCTAAATCGGCCCGTCAGGTGAGACCGGCTTTCCTCAGGCCCTCAATGATGAGCGCGAAGCGGCCGTCGGAGCGCTGCGCCACGGTCTCGACGCCGGCGATTGACGTGTAGGGGGCAAAGCTCTTGAGGCGGGCCAGCGTCGCTTGGGCCTCGTCCAGCCGACCAAGATGCGCATAGGCGGCGGTCTGGATCCAGTACGTCGGGGGCCAATCCATCAGGGTGGCGCGGGAGCGGTCGAGCCAGACGAGCGCGCCTTCGAAATCGTGCATAAAGAAGCGGGCGAAGCCGATGCCGGCGAGGCTTTCGGAGGCCTCGGGAGCGCCCGGGCTCAGGGTGTAGGCGCGCCTGTAGCAGGCTTCGGCCTTGGCCGGGTCGCCGGCCAGCATGTTGCAGATACCACCCAGCACCTGAACGATGACATTGTGCGGGTTGGCGGCGAGCGCCCGGTCGGCCATAGCGAGGCCCTCAGCGCGCATGTTGCCGATGGCAAGCAGCGAGTGGCTGCAGATGGCCAGCACCAACGGGTCGTCGTCGCCATACTGCAATGCCAACCGAGCCAGCTCGAGGCAACGAGCGACGCCGGCTGTGTCGAGCGCGGTGAGTGCTACCGTGCCGTGGCGAGCGAGGCTCCATGAGGCATAGGCAAGGGCGGCGGCGTAGTCCGGCTGCAGCGATACGGCGTGCTCGAGGTGGCCTAGCGCCGTCAGGTAGTCGGCTGGATTGCGGGAGCTGAAGAAGGGCAGGGCGCGGAGGAAGTGGTCATAGGCCTGCGGGTTGTCGGGCCAGCGGCGGCGGGTACGCTCGATCTCGGCCCGGCGGAGCTGCGGTTCGACGAGGCCGACGACGGACTCGGTGATCTTGTCCTGAAACTCGAAGATCTGGCCCATCTCACCATCAAAGCTCGAGGCCCAGAGATGGGTGCCGCTGGCGGCATCGACCAATTGCACGGTGACCCGGACCCGCTCGCCGGAGAGCCGGACACTGCCTTCAAGCAGGTAGCGGACGCCGAGCTCGCGAGCGACCTGGCGAATGTCGGCGGTGCGGTTGCGGTAGGCGAAGGAGGAGTAGCGCGAGACGACGGCGAAGGACTTGAAGCGGCTGAGGGCGGTGATCAGGTCTTCGACCAGGCCGTCGGCGAAGTAGTCGCGCGTCGCGTCGCCGCTGAGGTTGACGAAGGGGAGGACGGCGACACTGGGCTTGCCGCTGGCGTCGGCGGGCGGCGCTTCGGCGGGCGTGGGGGCAGCGCCACGCACCAGCCGGTAGCCGACGCGCGGCACGGTGACGATCCACTCCTCGCCGCCTGGGCGGGAGCCGAGCTCCTTGCGCAGCGCGGCGATCTGCACGGTGATGTTGCCTTCCTCGACCGTCACACCGGGCCAGACCCGCTCCAGTATCTCGGCCTTGGTGACGATCTCGCCCTCAGCCTCGAGCATGGTCTCGAGCATCATCAGGGCCCGCGGCCCAAGCGCCACGGGGTGGCCGTCGCGCCGCAACTCACGGCCCGGGGTCAGAACAAATGGGCCGAACCGATGTTGTGCCTCGTCCATGGCGGAGGTTGTACATCGAACGGGCGGTGTTTCGTAGGGCCGCGGCGCGAGAAACAAGCAACTCGGCAACCCATCGATGGAATTACTTCCGATGATGGTGCCGGACGAGGGCAGGATACATATCGATCAGGCCGCGACGTTGGCGAGCATGCGGCGAATGATCAGCTTGTGGAACGGCAGCACGCCGGCGAGATAAAGCCGGCCACCCAGGTTGTGCGGATGCACCCAGGTGGAGATCGCGGCCAGGGGGTGTGGGCCCGCGGTCTTCAGCACCGAAACGCGGAAATCGAGATGCCGATCGTCTTCTCCGAGGATCGCCTCGTTGGGCGACAACTCCTCGAGCCGGAAGAAGCTGACGTAATCGCCGATGCCGGGATCTCCGTTGGCCGGCGTCGCGTCGGCGCCGGTCTTCAGCCCAAGCGGCGAGACCAGCCCGTTACGCAGCCACAGCAGGCCGTTGACCCAGCCCGGCATGACGGTCAGCCGCGCTGCCAGTTGCATCGGGGTCAGGTCGGGGTCGGCGAGCGGGACGGCATAAGAATCGACGAAATCACCGGGCCCGATGCGCTTGCGCAGGAGGCTGGTGAGCGGCAACTGAAACGGACGGGCGCGCATAAGCATAATGTGCGCACGCCGGTCGCGGCGCGCGATGCGACATCGGCGCGCGGCCTAGCCGGCGCGCTCCAGCGCCATGCGAACCCAGCGCAGGTCTTCGGCGAGCGTACGGCCGGCCGGCTTTTCCTCCGGCCCGGCTCCGCCGCGCAAGGCAAGGAAGGCGACGGCAGAGGCGGCGTTGAAGAGGCGGACCCGGCTGACGTCGATCGGCTGGCCGCCGGCGGCCTCGTAGGCTGTCACCGCGGCGGTGAACAGCGCCTCGTCTTCGGTATCGAGCAGCAGGTAGCGGAAGTCGTAATGCCAGTCGGCGAGCGAGGCTTCGTCATAATCGAACACGCCCACCACGGCGCCGTCCGCTGTCACCACCATGTTGTGAAAGCCGAAATCGGTGTGGGCGAGGACTCGATCGGTGATGGCCGCCTCCGTCGCTTCGTAACGGGCCAGCAGCGCCAGGGCGCGAGCGACGAGGTCGCGGTCGTCGGTGACGCGTGGCAGGTGTGCTGCCACCTGCGGCAGCGGTGGCGGCCAGCCGGGGCGGGGCAGCAGCCAGTCGCCGAGCTCCACTAAAGGGATGCTGTGGTGCTGGTCGGCCAGCAGGCGACCCAGATTGGCGCCAAGTGCCGCAGCGAAGTGTCGATCGTCGCGAACGCGGTGATAGACCGCGAACGGATCGGCCGTGCCCGGCACTTCGGAGCGCAACTGCCAGCCCGTCGCCGACCGGTGGATGAGGCGCGGGGCGCGGAAGCTGCAGCGGCGTTCGATGAGGGCGAGAGCACGAGCCTCGCGGGCGAGGCGCTGCTGGCCGTGCGGATCGGTCGGGAACCAGGCGATACGGTGGCCGGGGAGGCGGACCGCAAAGCGACTGTCGCGCAGCAGCAGCGCGATCTCGGCCGGATCGATGGCGACGCCGATACTCGCCAATGCCGCCGCGACGGCAGCCCGGTCCGGCGCAATCCACGCGATATCGCTCATGGCCGGAGGGTGCCATTGGCCGGCCGGCTCCTCAAGGGCCTGCCGGTTGGGGGCGCTCTGATCCCGCCGCCGGTGGTTGACCGACCCCCACCCTTGATCCCTCCCCCCTAGGGGACGCAATGGCGTCCCCGGAATGGGGAGGGAGACGGTAGCCCCGATATCGGCGTGAGGTTCTCCCTCCCCATGTTTAGGGGGAGGGGACAGCGGGGGGCAGCCCGCACCGGCTGGAGTATCTCACCGTTTGAAGGCGCCAAGAATAGCGAAAACCCCGCACCTTCTGGTACGGGGTTCCCCAGGTCTGCCGCAACGCAGGACTGAATGAGTTAGGCGACGCCAAACGGCGCGCTAGGCGACGCTAAGCAGCGCGCTAGGCGACGCTCGATTCGGCGAAGCTTTCGTTCTCGTCGGGCTCGCGCAGCACGTAGCCGCGGCCCCAGACGGTCTCGATGTAGTTCTTGCCACCGGTGGCGACCGAGAGCTTCTTCCTGAGCTTGCAGATGAAGACGTCGATGATCTTCAGCTCGGGCTCGTCCATGCCGCCATAGAGGTGGTTGAGGAACATTTCCTTGGTGAGGGTAGTGCCCTTGCGGAGCGAGAGCAGCTCCAGCATCTGGTATTCCTTGCCCGTGAGATGGACGCGGGCGGATTGCACTTCGACGGTCTTGGTGTCGAGGTTCACGGTCAGGTCGCCGGTGGAGATGACCGACTGCGCATGACCCTTGGAACGGCGGACGATGGCGTGGATGCGGGCGACCAGCTCATCCTTGTGGAACGGCTTGGTCATATAGTCGTCAGCGCCGAAGCCGAGGCCGCGCACCTTGTCTTCGATGCCGGCGAGACCAGAAAGGATCAGGATCGGGGTCTGCACCTTGGCCACGCGCAGGGTGCGCAGCACTTCGTAGCCCGACATGTCGGGAAGGTTCAGATCGAGCAGGATGATGTCGTAATCGTAGAGTTTGCCTAGGTCGACGCCCTCTTCACCGAGGTCCGTCGTGTATACGTTGAAACTCTCTGATTTGAGCATCAGCTCGATGCTCTGCGCTGTCGCGCTGTCGTCCTCGATCAAGAGTACACGCATGCCGTCAATCCCCTTAAACCGTTCCCTGCTGGAACTATGGATGAGGCGCCCTGCGCGTTCACCCTTAACCGAACCCTACTGGATATGACCCAAACCTAAGCGCAATTAGTTAACAAAGTTTAATTCTGATCCGCAAGATGCAATGGGTCTCCCGTTAGTGATATGTTAAATCGTTGAAAATGCTACAGAAATCGCACCTAACCGACTTAAGAAACTAGGTTAAGAAAGCCCTTCAATCGACTCTGCCGACTCAAGGATTTGGGGCCCTTGAGGGCTCGAAAAGCGGCTCGCGGCGCGCCAGGCGGATGTCGGGGTAGGGGCCCATGGTTAACGCTTTTTGCTTAACGTTCGGTTACCGTGGTCCTCAAGCGATTCGGGCACCGTGAAAGAGGCCGATGCAGTCCCTGAGAGCCGCAATTGACGCCATCGAGGACGTTGAAGTCTTCGGGCGCGTCAAAACCGTGCAGGGCCTGCTCATCGAAGTGGTCGGGCCGGTGCGCGAGCTGCGCGTCGGCGGGCGCGTCGAAATCGAAACCACCAATGGCGGCGTGCTGGGCGCCGAGATCATCGGCTTCCGCGATGGCCATGCGCTGTGCCTGCCGTTCGGGGCGCTGAACGGGGTGCGGCTCGGGTGCCGGGCGCTGTTCAAGAGCCATGATGGGGCGGTGCAGCCCTCCGAGTACTGGCTGGGGCGGGTGATCAACGCCGATGGCGAGCCGATCGACGCCAAGGGTCCACTGATGCCGGGCGCCACGCCCTATCCGCTGCGCCAGGTGCCGTTGCCGGCGCATGAGCGCATGCGGGTGGGCGATCCGCTCGATATGGGGGTGCGCACCCTCAACACCTTCACCACCATGTGCGAAGGCCAGCGCATGGGGATCTTTGCCGGCTCGGGTGTCGGCAAGTCGGTGCTGATGAGTATGCTGGCGCGCAACGCCCAGGTGGACGTGGCGGTGATCGGGCTGATCGGCGAGCGCGGTCGCGAGGTGCAGGAATTCGTCACCGACTATCTGGGCGAGGTCGGCATCCAGCAGGCCGTGGTGGTGGTCGCGACCTCCGACGAGGCGGCGCTGATGCGGCGGCAGGCGGCCTACCTGACGCTGACGCTCAGCGAGTATTTCCGCGACCAGGGCAAGCGGGTGCTGTGCATGATGGACAGCCTCACCCGCTTCGCCCAGGCGCAGCGCGAGATCGGCCTTGCCATCGGCGAGCCGCCGACCGCCAAGGGCTACCCGCCGACGGTTTTCACCGAACTTCCCAGGCTGCTCGAAAGAGCCGGTCCAGGCCTTGCTGAATCGGGCTCCATTACCGGTCTATTTACCGTTTTGGTGGAAGGTGACGATCACAATGAGCCCATTGCGGACGCCGTTCGCGGCATTCTCGATGGGCACATCGTGATGGAGCGCTCGATCGCCGAGCGGGGACGCTATCCGGCGGTCAATGTGCTCCGGTCTATCTCGCGAACCATGCCTGGGTGCGTGCCGGCCAATGTGCGGCCCACCCTGCAGAAGGCGCGAGAGCTCATGTCGACATTTGCCGACATGGAGGAACTGATCCGGCTGGGGGCATACCGGAAGGGATCGGATCCAGGCGTGGACCGTGCCATCGCGATCAACCCGGCGCTGGAGGCGTTTTTGAGCCAGCAGCGGGAAGAACGCACCTCTATTGCCGACGGCTATGTCATGCTGGAAGCAATTCTGGACAAGGTGGGCGAGCAAACCGCGTCAGTGAAGTGAATGACTTGAGGTGTAAGGAGTACAAGTCATGAAGTCGCGCAGCGAGAGCCTGATCCGGCTTAAGAAGTTTCAGGTCGACGAGAAGCGCCGGCAGGTCACGCAGATCGAGATGATGATCGCCGATTTCGAGCGGATGGCCGCCGAACTCGACCAGCAGATCGAAATCGAGCAGCAGAAGACCGGCATCTCGGATATCGCGCATTTCGCCTATTCGACCTTCGCCAAGGCGGCGATCGCCCGCAGGGACAACCTGCTGGCCTCGGCCAACGACATGAAGGGCAATCTCGAGGCGGCGCAGGATGCGTTGGCCGAAGCAGTGGAGGACCTCAAGAAGGTCGAACTGCTGGACCAGCGCGAGCATGGCCGCGAGACTGCGGCGGAAGCCAAGTCCGAGCAGGCCGAATACGACGAGATCGGCCGCCTCCGGCACATCCGCCGCTGAGGCTCTTCGCCGTCAGACAATGAAAAAGGCCCGCCGGAGCGGGCCTTTCGTGCTTGCGACAGCGGATACTTACTGCAGAACGTCGGTCTTCAGCAGCTGGGTGTCGCGCTCGGCTTCCCAGGTGTCCTTGTTGTAGGCCACGGCCTTGTCGAGCTGATCGCGCGTCACGTTGAGGAACAGGAACTTGTCGCCGTTCGCGTTGGTGGCAAAGCGCAGGTTCTCGACCGAAACGGCCACCGGCTTGGTGCCGATGCCGAGGAAACCACCGAAATCGATGATCACCGCATCAACGGCCTTGCCGTCGGCGCCGAGGATCACGTCGCCGATGGCGCCGAGGTGCTCGTCACCCGGGCCATAGGCATTGGTGCCGATCAGCTCTTCAGCGGTGAGCGGCGCATCGGTCAACGTGGCGCGGTCGATCGGCCCGGCCACGGTGGTGGCTGCCGGGGTAGTGCTCTGATCGGCCGGAGCCATGGCGTCGGCGGGCTGATCGGCCGGAGCAGCGTTGTCAGCCGGAGCGGTTGCCGCAGGGGCATTGGCGTCGGCTGCCGGCGCTGTCGTATCTGCCGGAGCAGCGTCGGCGGCGTCATCAGTGGTCTCGAAGTTCGGGGCGGTCTCCAGCGCTTCCTTGGTGGTCGCCAGCACGAAGCGCTCGCTGCCGTCTTCGGCGGTGATCCACTCGAGCTCGGCATAGTTCACGGCAACGTTCTTTTCGCCGATGCCGAGGAAGCCGCCAACGCCGATGACCACAGCGGCGACTTCGCCGCCTTCACCGATCACCAGGTTATTGACGTCGCCGATATGCTCGGCGTCCGCCGCGGACGAGGAATAGACCTGCTTGCCGATAATTTCAGTCGCGAGGTTATCCTTGTCGGTGACGGTGTAGCCGGAAGCGAGGATCGAGGTGTCGAGCGGTTCGGCCGGCGTTGCTTCGGTGGTGGCGGGAGCCTCGGCGGCCGGAGCTTCGGTTGCCGGCGCAGCGGCGTCCTGCGCCATGGCGCCTGCAGTGAGCAGGGCGACGACGGCAGTGGTGGTCATAAGGGTACGGAACATTTAAGGTTCTCTCGTTCGTGGGTTCATGAACAAGGCCGTGCGGCACATCGCTTGGCTGTGGCGTGCCGCACGGCCCGATGCAGACATAACGTCATCACGAGGCGAGCGTTCCGGTCCCCCGGAAATCAAACCGGGCGACCGTTTTCAGTTTGGTCTGCGCGAACTTCAACCAATGTCCGATAGGCCAGGCCGCCGGGTCGGGTAGCTTGGCGCTCTGATTTGATGAGAGGTATTTGCCGTGGCTGAGTTCCGGGTCGATCCATTGGTATGGGGCCACGGGCCGCGACAGTTCGAGGTGTTCCTCGAGCCGACCTGTCCCTACTCCGCCAAGGCCTTCGGCAAGCTCGAGCCGCTGCTGGCGGCAGTGGGCGAGGACAAGCTGACGGTGAAGATCCGGCTGCACTCGCAGCCCTGGCACATGTTCTCGCCGGTGATCGTCAGGGCGATCTATGCCGCGGCGAGCCTGCCGGCGGGCAATGCGGCGGCGAGGCAGGTGATGCAGGCGGTCTACGAGCATCGCGAGGAGTTCGAGTTCGAACGGCATGCCACCGGGCCGAACCGCGACGCGACGCCCAACGACCTGATCCGGCGCATCGAAGGCTATACCGGGCTCAGGCTGATGGCGGCGTTCGACGAGCCGCTGCTCGACAAATCGACCCGCTGGGATGCGCGCTATGCTCGGCAGAACGGCATCCACGTATCACCCAGCTTCATGATCGACGGGATCGTCCAGGCTGACATGAGCAGCGGCGACGAGGTTTCGGTTTGGGTCAAGAAGCTGGCTTAGGCTGTTGTGATTGGGCGGCATTGGCGAGGATGTCATCCCTGCGAAAGCAGGGACCCAGCTCTCAACCTGCGCCGGAGGATAGATGGGTCCCAGCTTTCACTGGGATGTGGGTGGGGTGACCGCGGTGGGTCAGCTCGACCACGACTGCTTCTCGTCGCTGCAAAAATCAAAGGCCGGCCCCGTTTTCCGAGGTCCGGCCTTCCACGCCTCCCAGCGTTCTGTCGGGGCGGCGAGGCGCCCCACGTCCAGCAAGCTAGCGGAGAATTGACGGCGGCGCGCGGTTTGCCGGGTTAACCGGTAAAGATTGAATTAATTCGGTAAGGGCTTGGTAGTCTCTTCGCCGGGGCGCGGCTGCGGGAGCGCGGCCTAGAGCGGCTGATCCTCAGGCCGCTCAGTGAGCCGACCACATTTGGGGCAACGGTAGGGGTAGTCCGGCCAGGAGGTTCCAAACGAGACCAGCACGAACGCCCAATGGAACAACCGTGGCCATTGCTTCCTCACTGCCAGCACCAAGCCGTGGTTGGGGCAGTTCTGGTACTGCTTGTCCCCGGCCATCCGCCTCAGTACGTCCTCATCTTGAGGTGGAGAATGCCTGAGCCATCGTCGAACGGCTCGCCGAAGGCGACGAAACCGAGCTTTTCGTAGACGGCGAGCTTGTCGTGCTGGGCGGTGAGATAGAAGCGGCTCTCGCCCTTGTCGCGCGCCAGGGCCATGGCGTGGCGGAGCAGCCGGGTGGAGATGCCCTGGCCGCGCCAGAGCTGCGCAACGACCACGCGGCCAAGCTTCACGTGCTCCGGCGTCCATATGATACGCAGCGTGCCGACGACATTGCCGGCGGCAATCGCCACCAGATGCGTGGCGGTAAGGTCGTCGGCGTCGAATTCCTCAGCCTCGGGGATCTGCTGCTCGATGACGAAGACCTCGCGGCGCAGCGCGAAGGCGGCGTTGCAAAGGGTGGAGAACACCGGAACGGTGAGAAGCGTGATGTCGTGCATGCCGGATAGAGATCACATCAGCGCCGACCGCTCCAGCCTCAGGTACGGGGCAACTCGGCTGGGCCGCTGGGGACGTTGATCGGGATCGGCCCGGCGGCGCTGGGGACGGTCCATTGCACGGTGCCGGCATCATGCACCAGCCGGGCGACGAAGCCGAGCTTGGCGATCACCTCGGGGGTGAGCACGAATGGGTAGGCGTCGTGCTGCCCGACGGCGCGGTTGAGATTGTTCATCAGCGAGGCGAGCGGAATCCAATTCTCGATCAGCTCGTCGATGTCGGCATCGTCATAGGGGTCGTAGTCGAGCCGGGTGGTCAGTTCGCCTCTCTGGTCGACGGCGGGCCGGAGGTTGAGGCCGAAGGAGGCCGCCATCTCGGTGGTGTCGACGAGGTGCAGGTAGTGCGCGAAGGTCTCGGCGAAATCTTCCCAGGGATGGGAGGTGGCGTAGGCCGAGATGTAGTGCTGCTGCCAGCCGGCGGGAGCGCCGTTGGCGTAGTGTGCGGCGAGCGCGCTCTCGTAGTCGGCGCTCTCGTCGCCGAACAGGGTGCGGAACTCCTGATGCGCCGGGCGGCCGGCGATCAGCAGATCCCAGTAATAGTGGCCGATCTCGTGGCGAAAATGGCCGAGCAGGGTGCGGTAGGGCTCGTTAAACCGGGTACGGCGGTACTCGCGCGCGGCGTCATCGGCCTCTTTCAGCGCCAGGGTGATGATGCCGCTGTCATGCCCGGTGAGCACCGGGGCGCGCGAAACCTCCTCGTTGAGGAACCTGAAGCTCAGGCCGTGCACCGGGTCTTCGTTACGGGTGGCGAGTGGCAAATGCAGCCGCAGCAGCGAGTAGATCAGCCGCTTCTTGGCGCGCTCGATCACCTGCCAGCGGCCTAGATCGACCGGGTTCTTGATATCGGGGATCAGCCCGTTATGGCGGCATGCGAGGCAGTAGGGATCGGCTCCCGGCGCATGCAGCAGCAGCCAGTTGCAGGCGCCATGCGCGGCATTGGCGCAGTAAACGAAGGAGCGGTTGAAGAAGGCCGGCGCCATCCAGATCCCGGGGCCGCCATCGAGCGAGAACAGGTTGTTGGTGAGCGGGCCATAGCCGAGCGCACGGCCGCAGCGCTCGCAGCGGGTGTTCTCGAAGTAGAGCAGGTGACCGCAATGGTCGCAGCGGAAGAGCTTCATCGGGGCTCGTGGGGTGACGCGGGACCATAATGCACGCTGGCGTGGCGTGGTTCCGGGCGCCACCCCGGAAAACTACTGGTGCGGCCCACGCTCCCTGGTTTCCGGCTCGATCAGACGCTCCCGATCGTCTTCAGCCGTACGCGCGGGTGTACTTCGTTCTGGCTCATCACCACGGTCTGCGGGCGGAAGCGTTCGATGATGGCGCGGACATGCGGGCGGATACCGGGGGAAGTGATGAGGACGGGGATTTCGCCCATCTGGGCAGCGTTCTCAAAGCCTTGCTGGATGCCGACGATGAACTGCTGCAGGCGCGACGGAGCCATGGCGAGGTGGCGGTCATTGCCGTCGCCGACCAGCGCCTCGGCGAAATCCCGTTCCCATTGCGGCGACAGGGTGAGCAGCGGCAGGTTGCCGTCCGGCCCCAGATTGGCGGCGCAGAGCTGGCGGGCGAGGCGCGAACGCACGTGCTCGGCGATGGTCTGGGCGGTGCGGCCCGGGCCGGCGATCTCGGCGATGCCTTCGAGGATAGTGGGCAGGTCGCGGATCGAGATGCGCTCAATGAGCAGGGTCTGCAGCACGCGCTGCACGCCCGAGACCGAGATCTGGCTGGGGATGATGTCCTCGACCAGCTTCTGCTGATCCTTCGAGAGGCCGGCAAGCAGCGACTGCACGTTGGCATAGCTGAGCAGGTCCGAGACGTTGGCCTTCAGCACCTCGGTGAGGTGGGTGGAGATGACCGTCGAGGGGTCGATGATCGAGTAGCCGCGGAGCTCGGCTTCGTCGCGCAAAGCCGGCTCGATCCAGGTGGCGGGCAGGCCGAAGGTCGGCTCGGTGGTGTGGACGCCGGGCAGGTTGATCTCCCGGCCCATCGGATCCATCACCATCAGCTGGTGCGCGAAGATCTGGCCGCGGCCGGCATCGACCTCCTTGATCTTGACCTTATAGTCGTTCGGCTCGAGCTGCATGTTGTCGAGGATGCGGACCGGCGGCATGATGAAGCCGAGCTCGGTGGCGAGCTGCCGGCGCAGCGCCTTGATCTGCTCGGTGAGCCGATCGGTGCCGGTGTCGTCTTCCTTGACCAGTGACAGCAGGCCATATCCGAGCTCGAGCTTCAGCTCGTCGATCCTGAGGCTGTCGGAGATCGGCGCTTCGGTGGCGACCGGGTTGGCCTGGGCATGCTCCATGGCAGCCTCGACGATGGCGCGATCGGCGGTGGCGGTTTTCTTCCTGCCCGACTTGAAGGCGAGCCAGCCGCAGCCGGCGGCAAGCGCCAGGAACGGGATGATCGGCATGCCCGGCAGCAGGGCCAGCGCACCGATGACGGCGGCCGACATGCCGAGCGCCTTGGGATAGCCGGTGAACTGGGCGACCAGCGCCTTGTCGGCCGAGCCGGTAACGCCGGCCTTGGAAACCAGCAGGCCCGCGGCGGTCGAGACGATCAGGGCCGGGATCTGGCTGACGAGGCCATCGCCGACGGTGAGCAGGGTGTAGTTGTGGCCGGCTTCGGCGAAGCTCAGGCCCTCCTGCAGCATGCCGATGACGAGACCGGCGATGATGTTGATGAAGGTGATCAACAGGCCGGCAATGGCGTCGCCGCGCACGAACTTGCTGGCGCCATCCATGTTGCCGAAGAAGGCGCTCTCGGCCTCGAGGTTTTCGCGGCGCTTGCGCGCGGTGGTCTCATCGATCAGGCCGGCCGAGAGGTCGGCGTCGATGGCCATCTGCTTGCCGGGCATGGCGTCGAGGTTGAAGCGCGCCGCGACTTCGGCGATGCGGCCCGAACCCTTGGTGATGACGATGAAGTTGACGATGATCAGGATGGCGAAGACGACGACGCCGATGACGAAGTTGCCCCGCATGACGAAGTTGCCGAACGCCTCGATGACGTGACCGGCGGCATCGGTGCCGTTATGGCCCTCGGCGAGGATCAGGCGGGTGGTGGCGAGGTTCAGCGCCAAGCGCAACATGGCGGCGATCAGCAGCACCGTCGGAAAGGCCGAGAACTCGAGCGGCGTCTGGATGAACAGCGCCGTCATCAGGATCAGCACCGAAAAGACGATCGAGATGGCCAGCAACAGGTCGAGCAGCAGCGGCGGCAGCGGCACGATGAGGACGACGATGATCCCCATAATGCCGATGGCGAGCCCGATATCGGACGTGCCGAACGACTTCCACAGCCCCTGGATCGAGAAGGTCGGAAGCTTCAGGCCGGATGGGCCGGGGGCGGAGAGATCAGCCACGGGTACACCTTGACGTCAGAGCGTGGGGCACCCCCCTCCCGACCTCCCCCACAAGGGGGGAGGTGAAGAGTCGAGGCTGTGGCTCGATCGTGCCGAGTCCTCGATGCGGCACCTCCCCCCTTGTGGGGGAGGATGGGAGGGGGGAGGGCGCCAAGCGATGGCCCCTCACGCTGCCGAGTTCCGCTGCTCGCCTGGCGCGGCGATGGCGAGGCCTTCGTCGGCGTATTGGTTGAGCTTGTTGCGCAGCGTGCGGATCGAGATGCCCAGGATGTTGGCGGCGTGGGTGCGGTTGCCCAGCACGTGGTCGAGGGTGTCGAGGATCAGGTCGCGCTCGACGTCGGCGACGGTGCGGCCGACCATGGCGCGCGAGATGGTCTCGGCGGTCTGGGCGGCCTGCGTCGCCACCGAGGCCATGGCGACCACCTCGCTGAGGCCGGTGCCATCAGGCATCGAGATGGCGTCGGGGCCGATGATTTCGCCGCCCGACAGCAGCACGGCGCGGTGGAGGGTATTTTCGAGCTCGCGCACGTTGCCCGGCCAGGGGGCGCGGAGCAGCGCGTCACGGGCTTCGGCCGAGAGGACGCGGCGGCCGAGGCCGTTGGCCTTGGCGTACTTCTCGACGAAGTGCTCGGCCAGCGCCGCGGTATCGCCGGGGCGCTCGCGCAAGGCCGGGAGTTTCAGGTTCACCACGTTGAGGCGGAACAGCAGATCCTCGCGGAAACTGCCGTCCTTCACCGCTTCGCTGAGGTTGCGGTTGGAGGTGGCGATGATGCGGATATCGACCGGCACGGGCTTGGTGCCGCCGACGCGGTCGATCAGCCGCTCCTGGATGGCGCGGAGGAGTTTTGCCTGCAGGCGCACGTCCATTTCGGAGATTTCGTCGAGCAGCAGGGTGCCGCCCGAGGCTTCCTCGAACTTGCCGATGCGGCGCGCGACAGCGCCGGTAAAGGCGCCCTTCTCGTGACCGAACAGTTCGCTCTCGAGCAGCGCCTCGGGGATGGCGGCGCAGTTGATCGAGATGAAGGCGCGGGAAGCGCGCTTCGAACGGGAGTGGAGGTACTTGGCCATCACCTCCTTGCCGGTGCCGCTCTCGCCGGTGATCAGCACCGAGGCCTCAGAGGGGGCGACCTGCTCGGCGAGCTTCACCACGCGGGCCATCACCGGGTCGCGATAGAGGAAATCAGAGGATTCGCGGGCGACGGCGGCGATGACGGCGGCGATCAGCTCGGCGTCGGGCGGCAGCGGGATATATTCCTTGGCGCCGGCGCGGATGGCGTTCACCGCGGCGGCGGCGTTGCTCTCGGTGCCGCAGGCGACCACCGGGATGACGATACGCTCGCCATCGAGCCCGGCGATCAACCCGGCAATATCCATCATCACGTCGACCAGCAGCAGGTCGGCGCCGCGGCCGGCGCGCAGCGACGCAAGCGCGATCTCGATCGAGGGGGCGTGGGCCACCTTGGCGCCGCCATCCATGGCGAGCTTGGTGGCGGTGGTGAGCTGGCCTTCGAGGGCGCCGACGATGAGAAGCCGCATTATTGGTCTCCGAACTCTCGGATTGATGCCTTCTCCCCTTGTGGGAGAAGGTGCCCGAAGGGCGGATGAGGGGTTGGTTCAGCCGACACCGGCCGCTCGTCACTTCGCTCCGAGCGCGCAGGCTTCGCCCGCGGACCCCTCATCCGGGCTTCGCCCACCTTCTCCCACAAGGGGAGAAGGCCCGACTGATGGTGCAGTGTGTCGCGTCCGAGCATCACGCTGCCTTGATGATTTCGGTCATGGTGACGCCGAGACGGTTCTCGACGAGGACGATTTCGCCGCGGGCGACGAGGCGATCATTGACGTAGATTTCGACGGCTTCGCCGACCTGGCGGTCGAGCTCGACGACGCTGCCGACATCCATCTTGAGCAGGCTCGCCACCGGCACCTTGGCGCGGCCGAGCACCACCGAGATGCGGACGGGAACGTCGAATACGGCCTCGAGGTCGGCGGCGGTCTTCTCGCCGGGCGGGGTGTAGCCCTCGCGGCCGGGAGCGGCCATTTCCTCGAAGGTGACCCCGGTATCGCCGGTGCTCATTGCTCGGTCTCCTCGTTAAGTCGGATGCCGCGTGCGGCGAAATACTGGGCGATGCGGGCGTCGATCTCGGCGCTGAGCTTCCTGATATCGCGGACCACGCCGCCATCGGCCCACTCGATGCGGGCATCGCCGATGGCGATGTCGGGGTCGCCGAGGACGACCAGCCGGCCGGTGAAGCCGGAGGTGGTCATCTTGGCTGTAGCGATGTCGCGGACGGCGTCGGCAAGCGCCGGGTCGCAGCGGATGACGAGGTGCGGCACGCCATCGAGCGTTGCCATGCACTCGGCCACCAGTTGCTCGATCTCGACCGTCGGCTCGCGGGCAATGAGGCCGCCAGCGAGTTTCCTCGCAATCGACAGCGACAGCTCGACGCCTTCGGCAATGGTCTGCTTGCGCGCATCGTCCATGCTGGCTGCCATGGCGGCAACGCGCACCGCGAGGGATTCGGCGGCAGCGGCTTCGGCCTTGGCGGCCCTGGCGACGGCGGTGCGCTCGCCCTCGGCGAGGCCGGCCTCGCGGCCTTCGCGGCGGGCCTCCTCGAGCAAGCTCGCCATGGCGGTCTCGGTGACCAGCGAGTTGCGCTCCTGGCGGCGGCCAAGATCGAGATCGAAGGTGAATTTGGCGGGCGCGGCGCTCATCAGCCGATCATCTCCTCATCAGCCTTGCCCTTGGTGATGATGATCTCGCCCTTGGCGGCGAGGTCCTTGGCGGTGGCGACCATGCGGCCCTGCGCCTCGTCGACATCCTTCAGGCGAACCGGGCCCATGGCCTCCATGTCGTCCTTCAGCATCTTGCCGGCGCGGGCCGACATATTGGCGAAGAACACCTCTTTGACCGTGTCGTTGGCGCCCTTCAACGCCAGGCCGAGTTCCTTCTTGTCCATCTTCTGCACCAGCGTCTGGATCGCCGAGGGCTCGAGCCGGGCCAGATCCTCGAAGGTGAACATCAGCGCCTTGATGCGGTCGGCGCCATCGCGGTCGCGTTCCTCCAGCGTGGTGATGAAGCGCGCCTCGGTCTGGCGATCGAACGAATTGAAGATCTCGGCCATCTGCTCATGGCTGTCGCGGCGCTTGGTGTGGCTGAGGGTCGACATGAACTCGGTGCGCAGCGTCGTCTCGATCTTCTCGAGGATTTCCTTCTGCACCGGATCGAGCGCCAGCATGCGCTGCACCACTTCCATCGCCAGCTCCTCGGGCAGGGCGGCGAGCACCTTGCCGGAGTGATCGGTGGCGATCTTACTGAGCACCACGGCGATGGTCTGCGGGTACTCGTTCTTCAGATAGCTGGCGAGAATATCCTCCTGAACGTTGCTCAGTTTCTCCCACATGTTGCGGCCTGCCGGACCGCGGATTTCTTCCATGATCGAGTCGACGCGATCCTGCGGCAAGAAGCTCAGCAGCAGGCGCTCGGTGGTGTCGGAGTTGCCGGCGATAGTGCCGTTGGAGGAGACGCGGGTGACGAATTCGATGAGCAGCGAATCGAGCATATCCGGGGTGATCGGCCCGAGCTTGACCATGGCGCGCGACAGCTGGCGGATTTCCATCTCGTCGAGCTCTTCGAGGATCGGCTTGCCGAAATCCGGGCCGAGCGCCAGGAGCAGCACGGCGGCCTTCTCATCACCGAGGAGAGCGCGCTGGCTGGCGTTGGCGCCGACGACCAGTTGCTTGCTCAGCACCTGGTCGGTGGTCTGGTCGAGTGCGGCTGCGGCGGCCATCTAGTTCATCCTCACGTGGCGCTCGCCAGCCAGTCGCGCACGATCAGTGCGGCCTGCTTGGGGTTTTCGTCGACCAGTTCGCCGACGGTCTTCAAGGTATTGGCCTGGGTCTCGCCCATCGCCTTGGCGCTGTTCATCCAGGCGGGAACGCGGGCTTTGCGCGGCTGCTCGTCTTCCTCGACGTAGTTGCCGCCATTGAGGTTGGGGAGCGAGGAAACCATGGCGTTGGAGCCGAAATCGCCCGGGCCGTGATGGGCCGGGCCGCCGCCGAGCTCGGCGCTGGCGGGGAGGGCCAAAGTCTTCCCCTCGGGGGCCAGCACGCGCTTCAGCAGCGGGCGGAGCACGAAGAACACCAGCGCCAGGGCGATCAACAGGGTCACCGCCATCTCGGCGCCGTTCATCAGGTCGTCGCGGGTGAAGTCGAGCAAGCCCGGCTCGCTGGTGCCGGCGGCGGCGAGTTCAGGGCGATCGGCAAACTGCAGGTTGGCGACCTGCACCTGATCGCCGCGGGCGTCGGAGAAGCCGATGGCGGATTTCACCAGCGAGGTGATCTGGTCGATCTCGGCCTGGGCGCGCGGGGTATAGACCGAGTTGCCGGTGGCGTCGGCGACATAGGTGCCATCGACCACCACGGCGATCGACAACCGCTTGATGCCGCCGGCTTCGGTGAGCGCCGTCTCGGTGACCTTGGAGATCTCGAAATTGGTGGTCTCTTCGGTGGTCGAGCCCTGCTCCATGGTCGAGCTGCCGCTGCCGGAATTGGCCGACGCGCCGGGCAGTTCGTTGGAGACGCTGACCTGGCCGCTATCGCCGTTCTGGGCGGTGTTGGAGAGATCGCGGGTCTGGGTGGAGCGGATCACCTGGCCGTTCGGGTCGAACGTCTCAGAGGTCTTGCTCAGCCGGTTGAGGTCGAGCTCGGCCGAAACCTGCACCCGGGCGCGGCCGGAGCCGACGATATTGGCGAGCAGGTCTTCGACGCGGCTGCGCAGGCGATTCTCGACATTGAGGGTACGCTCCTCGGTCTCGCCAGCGATGACATCCTCGGGGCCGTTGCCGGCACCGGAGGCGAGCAGGCGCCCGGTATCGTCGACCACCGAGACGCGCGCCGGGGTCAGGCCCTCGATGGCGGAGGCGGCGAGATGCTGGATGGCGCGGATTTCACCGGCCGAGAGTTCGCCGCGCACCGCGAGGACGATCGAGGCGGTGGGGTCCTTCTGCTCGCGGCTGAACAGGGCGCGTTCGGGCAAGACGAGATGGACGCGGGCGCTCTTGATGCGGGCCAGCGACGAGATGGTGCGGGCGAGTTCGCCTTCGAGCGCCCGGACGTTGTTGATGTTCTGGACGAAGCTGGTGGCGCCCAGCGTCGACTGCTGGTCGAAGATCTCGTAGCCGACCTGGCCCTTGTTGGGCAGGCCGTTCTGCGCCAGCGACATGCGAATCTGGGTGATCTGGTCGCGCGGCACCAATATGGTGTCGCCTTCGCCCCGGATTTCGTAGTTGACGTTCTGGGTCTGGAGTTCGGAGACGATGGCCGCCGAATCCTCGAAGGAGAGCCCGGAATAGAGCGGCGCCAGAGGCGGCGTCGAGGCGCGCATGATGAGGAAGGCAAAGAACCCCAGCATCAGCACGGCGATAACGGCCATGGCGGCGACGCGCGCCAAACCGAGGCGGTTGAAGAACTGCAGCAACCCGTCCACGCGGACCGTACCCTTGTTATTCTTGGGTGCGCGCAAACGCACCGAGCCCATAGGCAAAAATTACCCAGTGGATGGTAAACAAGTGATTAACCGGCGGTTGCAGAATGCAAAAAGGCGGCAAGCTTTGCCGGGTGAGGTTAAGGAGACGTGAGTATGGGAACGCTGAGCATCCTGGGTCGGGTGACCTCGATCAATGTGCGCAAGGTCATGTGGACCTGCGACCTGATCGGCATCGGCTACGAGGTCGAGATCTGGGGGATGCCGCATCGCGACCCCAGGGCGCCGGAATTCCTCAAGCTCAACCCCAATGCGCAGGTGCCGGTGATCATCGATGACGGGTTCGTCTTGTGGGAGAGCAACGCCATCATGCGCTACCTGTCGGAATCGCGCCGCAGCGGATTGTGGCCGGTGGCGGTGAAGGAGCGCGGGCTGGTCGACCAGTGGCTGACCTGGCAGGTGGCCGAGCTCAACGCGCAATGGGGTTATGCGGTCTATGCGCTGATGCGCAAGAACCCGGCCTATACCGACGAGACCCGCATCGCCGATTCGATCCGCAACTGGACGGCGAGGATGCAGATCCTCGAGGCGCAGCTTGCGGCGGGCGGAGGCTTTGCCGCCAATGGTCGGCTATCCATCGCCGATATAGGGCTCGCCGTCTCGACCCACCGCTGGTTCTCGACCCCGTTCGACAAGCCTGAGCTGCCGGCCGTGACCGAGCATTACGAGCGGCTGAAGGCGACGGCGGAAGGGCAGAAGTATATGAGCGCCGACACGCCGTGATGCGGCTCAAGGTCCTCGGTCGGGTGAGCTCGAGCAATGTCCGCAAGGTGCTGTGGACGGCCGACCTCTGCGGCATCGACTACGAGCACGAGATCTGGGGTATGCCGCATCGCGACCCCAGGGTGCCGGAGTTCCTTGCGCTCAATCCTAATGCCACGGTGCCGGTGATCATCGACGATGGGTTCGTCATGTGGGAGAGCAGCGCCATCATGCGTTATCTCGCGCAGAAATCCGGCAGCGACCTGTGGCCCGAGGAGGTGCGGCAGCGGGCGCTGGTCGACCAGTGGCTCACCTGGCAGGCGACGGAGCTCCTGCCTTCGTGGCTCTACGCAGTGACGGCGTTCCTCGCCAAAAACCCGGCCTTTGACGATCCGGAGCGGATCGCGCAGTCGGTGGACAAGTGGTCGGCCAACATGCGGATGGCAGAGGCGCGGCTCGCCGAGGGTGGCGGCTATGTCGCCAACGGGCGGCTCAGCCTGGCAGATCTGGCGCTGGCCCTCTCCTCGCACCGCTGGTTCTCGACCCCGTTCGACCGGCCGGAGCTGCCGGCGGTGACGGCGCACTACCAGCGGCTCAAGGCGACCGAGGCCGGGCAGAAGTATCTGGGCGAGGCGACGCCTTGACGAGGCACTCGTAGCGGCGGGGGATCGCCTTCTCCCCTTGTGGGAGAAGGTGGCCGAAGGCCGGATGAGGGGTATCTCTCCGCGCACCGTGTCGCTCGTCGCTTGCGCTCCGATCGCGCTGCACTTCGTTTCGCGAACCCCTCATCCGCCCTTCGGGCACCTTCTCCCACAAGGGGAGAAGGCACCGACTGATAGTGTGAAGCCACAAACGACAAAACCCGCCTCGGCTGCCCGGGCGGGTTGGTCGTCAGCTCCGGAAGGGCTCAGCCTTCGCGGTAGTGCTGGATCCAGGTCGTGCGCAGACCAGCAAGGCCATGCTTGTCGATGGCGGCCTGCCAGTTCAGGAATTCGTCGACGGAAAGCGTGTAACGCTGACAGGCTTCCTCGAGGCTCAACAATCCACCGCGAACGGCGGCGACAACCTCAGCCTTGCGGCGGATAACCCAGCGACGGGTGTCCCTGGGAGGCAGATCCGCAATCGTCAACGGACTTCCATCCGGGCCGATCACGTACTTTACACGCGGACGCATTTGTACGGTCATTGTACTCACTTACTCAACCTGACCACATCCCGAACCGTAGCCCATCGCACTTAAAATTCGGCTAAGGCATTACTTAAAATGCGTTAAAAGCCGGGGCTCTCAGGATGTCTCGGCATTAACAATTGCAGGAGCTAAGCGCGACCGATTCCAGCGACAAGGCTTGGTCGCAAGTTGCATGGAATGCGTCTCTATTTGTCGGTATCGGCTGCCATGAAAGGGGGCTCGCCATGGCCAAGGATTTCCCCGCGCTATCAGCGCATCACCGTGACTTCATCAGCCGGCAGCACTTGTTTTTCACCGCCTCGGCAGCGGTGGGAACACGCATCAACATCTCGCCGCGCTCGACCGACATGTTCCGGGTGATGGGCGACAATGCTGCCTGCTACCTCGACCGCACCGGCAGCGGCAACGAAACCGCCGCGCACCTCAAGGCCGACGGGCGGATGACCATCATGTTCTGCGCCGTCGAAGGGCCGCCGCTGATCCTCAGGCTTTATGGCCGCGGCCGCACAATCGGGCGCGGCGGCGACGAGTACGCCCGGCTGCTGCACGAGCAGTTCGCCGACACCGAGCCGCTCGGCGCCCGGCAGATCACCTGGCTGGATTTCGACCTGGTCAAGACCTCATGCGGCTACGGCGTGCCGCTGATGAGCTATGAAGGCGAGCGCGACACCATGGACCGCTGGGCCGAAGCCAAGGGGCAGGACGGGCTCGAGGCCTACTGGCAGGAAAAGAACATGCTCAGCATGGATGGGTTGCCGACCGGGTTTGGGGAGTAGGGGGAGCGACCCTCACCTGTCTCGGCCCCAGGCTCGCCGGTGGCCCACTGGCAGCACCTCCAACCCGGTGTCATCCCAGCGAAAGCTGGGACCCATCTCGCCCCCGCGCCAGCCGATAGTTGGGTCCCAGCTTTCGCTGGGATGACAGCCGGTGGTTGGGGCAGCTCGGTGCCTAACTCCTGATCCATCTCGTCTTGCAGCCCGATGGCCTTACGCCGCGGTCTCCTCGTCCTTCGGTTCGTCCGCCGCCGTCTTGGCGCGGACCGAGAGGATGGCGGAGAGGTTGACGCGGGCGCCGCCGACAATGAGCACCGGCTCGGAGCCGGAGAAGTCGATGCCGGTGACTTCGCCGGTCATTTCGGTGGCGACGCCGACCAGCTTGCCGGTGGCGGTGTCGCGGGCTTCGATGCTGACCGAGTAGGTACCCTCAGGCTTTTTCTGGCCATCGTTACCGATGCCGTCCCAGGTGAAGACGCTCTCGCCCTTATCGACCGTGCCGGCCTTGGTGTAGACGACGTTGCCCTTCGCATCCTTCACCGTGGCGACGATGTCGGCTTTGCTGTCGACGGCGAAGTGCCACTTGGCCTCGCCCTTCAGCAGTTCCGTCTTGACGCCCGAGGCAGTGACGATCTTGCCGACATAGCTCACCGCCTGGGAATTGTTGGCGGTCTGCGTCGAGGTCATCATCGCCTCGAGGAATTCGTTGGTCTTCAGCTGCTGCTCGACGCCGGTGAACTGCACCAGCTGCTGGGTGAACTGGTTGGTGTCGAGCGGATCGAGCGGGTTCTGGTTCTTCAGCTGCGTGGTCAACAGTTGCAGGAAGGTATCGAAGTTCTGCGCGATGGTCTGGCGGGTGCCGGTCAGGGCACTGTTATTGTTCGAGCTGACACCGGTTACGGCCATCTGTGGCTCCCTAGAGGGGGCAGGCTCTCCTGACCCCAAGACAGAAAAGACTAGAGCGACACCGCCCTAGACGAAGAGATTGAGGCCACTGGCCGAAGCCGTGCCGCGATAGGTGGTGGTGGCGGTTTCCGCGCCAACGTCGTCGCCGCCGGCAAAGCTGTCGCCGCGGCCATTGAAGCTCTGGTGGTCGCCGCGGCCGTCGCCCATGCCGCCCTGCTGGGCGAAGGGGTTCTGGCGCAGCGAGAATTCGAGGTTGGTTTTCGACCCATCGAGCCCGGCCTGCTGCAGCGCCTGCTGCAGCGCGCGCTGATCGCGCTGCATCAGGTCGAGCGTTTCCGGGCGCTCGACGGTGAGCCGGGCATTGACGGCGCCGGACTTGTCCACGTCGAGCTTCACGTCGATACGGCCAAGCTCGGGCGGATCGAGGCGGATCTGGAAGCGGGTGTTGCCGGCCTCGAACTGGCGCACCACCTCGAAGGCCACCTGCGGCAGATTCACCTGCTGCAGCGGCGTCTGGTAGGCGGCGTGCACGGCGCGGGCGACGGGGACCGCGGCGGGCTGGGTGGCCGGTGTATTGGCGGCCGCGGCGTCGACAGGCGTCGATTGCGGCTGCGAGGCCTGCGCCGGGGCGGCCGCCGGCTTGCTGTCGCCCGCTTCCGGCTTTTCGGTTTTCGGGGTGGTCGCGGCGGTGACCGGCCGGGCGATCTCGGGTTCGCTGGCTTCGAGCTTTGGCGTGGGCGCCGGCTCAGGGGCCGCCGCGACGGTGGTCGCGGGTTCGGCCTGCTTGGTTGGCGCGGTGACGGCCTGTGGCAGCTCGAGCGTCGGTGCGGTGAAGGGCTTTGCTGCGACTGGCTTGGCGGCGTCGGGCTTGGGCGTCGCGAGCGCTTCGATGATGCGCTTCAATTCACGCTCGGTGACCGCCTGGTCGAGACCGAGCGCGGCCTTCAGGTCCTCGGGCAGTGTTCCGGATTTCAGCGTGGTGGCGAGGGCGTCGAGCTTCTTTGCCAGATCAGGATCCTGGGCCGCCAGTTTCTCGCTGAGCTTGCCGATATAGAGGCCGAGCTGGCGGAGAGCCGGCGGGGCTTGCTCGAGCGTCGTCGCGCCGCTGGAAGGGGTGGGCTCGGGAGTCGTGGCTTCGGGACCGGCGGTTTCGGGCGCAGCGGCATCCGGGGCGACGTCGGCCACCAGCTTGGCAAAGGTTTCGGGCAGTTCGGGAAGGTTTGCGTCAGGCGCCGGCTGGGTTGTGGGCGACGCCGGCTGGGTCGTGCCCGAAGTCGCGGCAGTCTCGGGGACATCAGTCGCGGGAGCCGCTGCCGCCGGAGGCGTCGCGGGGGCAGGGGCAGGGGCAGGGGCAGGGGCGGTGTCCACCACGCTCGGAATGACGCCGTCGCCGCTGGCAAGCGCAGTGATCCTGGGATCGATCTGCGGGGCGGGCGGCGCGAAGGTGCCGAGATAGGCGGCGACGGCATCGAGGGCGTCGCTGAGCTTGTTGTGGAGCGCCGGATCGATAGGCTTGCCGGCGTCGAGCGCGTCGTTGATGGCGATCAGGGCGTCGCTGAGTGTCTTCAGCAGCGATTTTCCCTGCTCGGTCTGCATCGGAGGCTGGTCGTTGATGGCGATCAGCGGCGTTACCGTGGCCGTCTCGGGCAGCACGGCCGCCTGGCGCGTGACGGCCGTCTCGGCAAGAGCAGTGGCTGGGGTTTCGCTTTCGGGCGTGGGTTGTGGGACGAGCAGCGCCAGTAGCGCCGCGAACAGGCCATCGGGCGCCGCTTCCTCCGGCGCAGCCGTGTCACCCCCGGTGATCAAACCGGGAGTTGCCGCCGCCGCAAATCCAGCCGTAACCGTCACAAACGCCTCGCGGGAAACAATGCTCCACTAAGGGTGATGCAAGGCGCGTGCCGGATGGTGAGGCAAGCAATCTCAATGGGTTGGCGGCGGTCACCACGGACGCATCGCGGCAGTTTGCGCCGCTTGCGGCAGAATTTGCCGGGTAATCGCCCGGCCGATGCGGGCTGACCCCCACCCCTGTCCCCCCTGTTTGAGGGGGAGGGGATAGGGGTGGGGGTCAACGCGCACCGGATCCGAGGCACGTGACACCGCCCGTGAGAACGACTATACCGCGCCCGATCCGTCGGACCTTGAACCCTTCTGGATGAGAGATATGGACCTGAATTCGCTTGATCTGCCCAAGCGTCCCGAGGACACGCGCGTCGTCGTCGCGATGTCGGGGGGCGTCGATAGTTCCGTCGTTGCCGGGCTCTTGGCCCGCCAGGGCTACGATGTGGTGGGGGTGACCCTGCAGCTTTACGACCATGGCGAAGCGACGCACCGCAAGGGCGCCTGCTGCGCCGGCCAGGATATCCACGATGCGCGGCGCGTGGCGCAGGCGCTGGGGATCCCGCATTACGTGCTCGACTATGAAGAGCGCTTCAAGAACTCGGTGATGGAGCCGTTCGCCAATGCCTATCGGCAGGGCGAGACGCCGGTGCCGTGCATCGCGTGCAACCAGAGCGTCAAGTTCGTCGACCTGATGGAAGTGGCCAGGGACCTCGGCGCCGACGTGCTGGCGACCGGGCACTACGTGCAATCGAAGCTCGTTGACGGCAAGCGCCGGCTGTTCCGGCCGGTCGATGACTCGCGCGACCAGAGCTATTTCCTGTTCGCCACTACCGAACAGCAGCTGGATTTCCTGCGCTTCCCGCTCGGCGGCATGACCAAGCCGGCGGTGCGCGAGCTGGCGCGTGAGTTCGGGCTGGAGATCGCCGAAAAGCACGACAGCCAGGACATCTGCTTCGTGCCGCAGGGCAAGTATGCCGACGTGATCCGCAAGATGCACCCGGAAGCGCTGGCCGAGGGGGAGATCGTCCATCTCGACGGGCGCGTGCTGGGCAAGCACGAGGGGATCGTCAACTACACCATCGGCCAGCGCAAGGGCCTCGGCGTCGCGGCAGGCGAGCCGCTCTATGTGGTCAAGCTCGAGCACCGTACCGGCCGGGTCATCGTCGGCCCGCGCGAAGCGCTGATGACCAAGACGGTGCGGCTGCGCGACGTGAACTGGCTGGGCGAGCGCCAACTCGCCTCGCTGGCGGCGGGCAATGGCATGCCGATCGAAGTGAAGGTGCGCTCGACCCGGCCGCCACAGTCGGGCGCCGTGCACATGGCCGATGGCGAGTTGTTCGTCACGCTGTTTGCCGGCGAATACGGCATCTCGCCGGGGCAGGCCTGCGTGTTCTATGCCGATGAGAGCGGGACCAGCGAAGTACTGGGCGGCGGCTTTATCGCCGAAGCGGTGCCGACGGCGCTGGTGGCCTGAACCTCGCGCCGCCGTCATTCCCGCGAAGGCGGGAACCTAGTTGCACTGATGGTGCGTGGGGCGCTGGGTCCCCGCCTTCGCGGGGATGACGCCGGTCGATTGTCAGGGCGACGGCGTGGTGCTGGTGGTTTCGCTAGCCGGCTGCGTCGCCGACTCCTTGAGCATCTGGTAGTTGCCGAGCCCACCGAGCATGGCCGAGATGATGTAGGTCAACAGCAGTGCGCCGAGCAGCAGCAACAGGATGCGGCTGCGGTTAAGGCGGAACGGGCTATCGGGCTTTTTCGGATCTTCGGACATGAGAATGGGTTAGCCCTCCGATGCCCTCGTCGCAAGTGCAGCAGGTGCGGCGTGTGGCTGCGGGTGGTAGCGCGTATGGCCACCCCCACCCTAGCTTCGCTACGGCTTCGCCAAGCTGCGCTACCGTCCCCACAAGGGGGAGGGAGGCGATAGCTGCACAGTCTCGGTTCAAGCTTCTCCCTCCCCCTTGTGGGGAGGGATTAAGGGTGGGGGTGGCCACACGCTCCGAACTTCGCAAGAAAAATCTTCACCACTACCCCAAGGATCAGTCGTCGTTCATCGTCTCAGTCCTAGAACACCGGCTGAAAGCTCACATAGGTGCTACGGTCCTTGACGCCTGAATTCAGCAATAGTGGGGTGCTCGACGCCCCAACGGCCGATGAAACGCTGATCGCGCGGGCGGTCGGTGGCGATCGGCGTGCGTTTGGCGAGCTGGTCGAACGGCACTACGATTTCATCTTCCGCACGGCGTGCAAATGGTGCGGCAAGGTGTCGGATGCCGAGGATGTGGCGCAGGATGTGTGCATCAAGCTCGCCTCGATCCTCAAGAGTTTCGACGGGCGCTCCGCATTCACCAGCTGGCTCTATCGCGTTACCCTCAATGCGGTGCGCGACATGCAGCGGGCGCGCAGCCGGCGCGGGCGCAATGCCGACCGCTATGCCGAGGTGACGCCGGATGAATACCTGCCCGAGCAGGAAGACGCAGCGACCAGTAAGGAGCTGTGGACCGCAGTACGCAGACTTCCCGAACAGCAACGGGATGCAGTGCTGCTGATTTACGCGGAGGGGATGAGCCACGCCGAAGCCGGCGTGATCATGGGGTGCAAGGAGGCAACCGTCTCCTGGCACATCCACGAAGCCAAAAAGACCCTGAGGGGGCTCCTATGAGCAACCACGACGACGACAAGCTCAACGCGCTGCAGCAGGCGCAACCCCCGGCCCCTTCCGAGGCGGCGCGCCGCCGCGCGCTCGATGCCGCCATGCTGGCTTTCGATGCCGAACAGGCGAACGCGAAAAAAGCTACCCAAGGAAATCCGATCACCCAGCGTCTCAGGTCCATCTTCGCCAATGCGAAAGGGACCTGGATCATGGATAACCGTCTCACTTACGGCCTCGGCACCGCAGCTGTCGCACTGCTGCTGCTGCCGCTCGGCTACCAGCTTTACAACAGCACCGCGATCACCCCGATCGGCGTGCCGCCAGTTGCGGTCAGCAGCAAAGATGCAGACCAGCCGATGGCGATGGTCGAACCAGAGCCGGTGGCGCAGCCCGAACCGGCGCCGATGGAACTCGGCCGCGCCGACGAACTGAAGCAGCAAGCGGCCGGCAATGCCGCAGCCACGACCACGGCGCAGGAGGCTCCGGCGACGGTCGGGGCAGATGCCAGCACCTCGAACCTCGCGGCCGCTGCGCCGGACGGCGAGGCCGACGTGATGCGTCAGGATAGCCTGATGCTGGGTGACGAAGTCGCCCCGCAGAACAGCATGGCGGTGGATGCGGTCCCACCGGTGATGCCGGTGGCGCCGACGGTCGAGATGCGGATGGCAGCGCCCAAGCAGATGGCCGCCCCTGGCGTGGCTCAAACGGAAGCTTTTATGGCTGCGCCGGCGCCTGCCGATGCGACGATGGCAAAGCCGACTGAGCCGAGCGGCGACGAGTTCTCTAAGTTCACCGAATCGCCGCTCAAGGTGGTGAAGATCGATCCGGTCTCGACCTTCTCGATCGACGTCGATACGGCTTCCTATGCCTATGTGCGGCGCTCGCTGACCGAGGGCTGGGTGCCGGAGCCCGATGCGGTCAGGCTCGAAGAGCTGATCAACTACTTCAACTACAATTACCCGGCGCCATCAGACGCTTCGACGCCGTTCAAGCCGACGGTCTCGGTCTATCCGACGCCGTGGAACGGCAAGACGCAGATCGTCCAGATCGGTATCAAGGGTTATGTCCCCGCGGTGACCGAAGACAAGGCGTCGAACCTGGTGTTCCTGATCGACACTTCGGGGTCGATGGATGAGCCGGACAAGCTGCCGCTGCTGAAGCGGGCGTTTGCGCTGCTGGTCGATCAGCTCGGGGCCAACGACACCATCTCGATCGTTGCCTATGCCGGTTCGGCCGGCGTGGTACTGGAGCCGACCAAGGCGACCGACAAGGCCAAGATCATCGGCGCCTTGGAGAACCTCTCGGCCGGTGGCTCGACTGCCGGCGCCGAAGGCATCGAACTCGCCTATCGGCTGGCCGAGCAGAACAAGGTTGCCGATGGCGTCAACCGGGTGATCCTCGCCACCGACGGCGATTTCAATGTCGGGATCGACGATCCGGAAGACCTGAAGACCTACATCAAATCCAAGCGCGACGGCGGGGTGTTCCTGTCGGTGCTCGGCTTTGGCCAGGGGAACCTGGGCGACGATACGATGCAGGCGCTGGCGCAGAACGGCAACGGCAATGCCAGCTACATCGACAGCTTCAAGGAAGCCCAGAAGGTGCTGGTCGAGGATGCCGGCGGCACGCTCGAAACCATCGCCAAGGACGTGAAGATCCAGGTCGAGTTCAACCCGGCGGTGGTCAGCGAGTACCGGCTGATCGGCTACGAGACCCGGGCGCTGAACCGCGAGGACTTCAACAACGACAAGGTCGATGCCGGCGAGATCGGGGCGGGCACCACCGTCACCGCGCTCTACGAGATCACCCCGGTCGGTTCGGGCGCCGAACTGAACGACCCCTTGCGCTACAGCACCGACGCCACGGCCGAAACGGCCGGCAATGGCGAGATCGGTTTCCTCAAGATGCGCTACAAGCTGCCCGACGAGGAGACCAGCAAGCTGATCGAGCAGGCGATCGGCAAGGACCAGGCGGTTTCGAGCCTCGCCGAAGCCTCCGAGGACTCTCGCTTCGCCGCGGCGGTCGCCGCGTTCGGGCAGAAGCTGAGGGGTTCGAACTATGGCGAGATGAGCTGGGCCGATATCCGGTCGCTGGCCCAGGGCGCCCGCGGCACGGACGAAAACGGCTACCGCGCCGAGTTCATGCAGCTGATCGATATGGCTAGGTCGTTGGCGCCGGAGACGGAAGAACCGTTCTGCACGGCGCCGGAAGGCAACCGCAACTGCCGCTGAGGCGGTAAGCGATAGCGCCGCTGCCCCCCACGGCGCTTATGAGCGCGGCCCCGCTGCTGTCGGAGCCGCGCTCGACTGTTGGCGCTCTCGGAGCGTCAATCGACCGCCCCCATCAATGCGACGTCGAGGACGAACAGGGCGTAATATCGGGTGCCCGAGCCAGCAGCGGTGAGCGGCCGCGCATCGGGGTAGTTCAAGGTGATGTCGAGCCAGCCGGTGGTTCCGACGATGTCCGAGGGAACGCTGATGCGGTGAATGGCCGGGCTTTTCTCAACCAGCTCGAACGTTTCAAGCGGCGTGCCATTGGCCGTGACCTCGATGCGTTGCCTCGGAGTTTCGGCATCGAGATAGGGTTGGACGCTGAGTTGGAGCACGAGATCGGCGGGCGGCGGCGCGATGGCGAATCGCAGCATCGAGCGGTTGCCATCCGACCAGGAGCCGCGCGCCTCGGGGTCGCGCCAGCCACACCGGGCAAGGTCAACCCGCTTCCCCTCGGATGCTGCGCCAAACGACACCCGGTCACCCAGACGGTAGGCGCCGCTGACCGGCAACGGGTAGCAGTCGGTACTGCGATCGAGGTAGTAGGCACGATATTCGGGCGTGACCGAGGGGAAGAGCGCTGCAGCGAAGATGGCCGCCTCGATTAGCAGTAGCGCCGCGGAAAGTCCGTACATCCAATGGTTGCGCTTGCTCGGCATCACATCACGAACAGGGAGCTGTTGATCCAGCCGATGGTGAGCACGACATCGAGGACTATGGCGACGAGGAAGCCGAGAACCCAGGCGGGAGTCCAGCGTGCGAGCAGCGCCGACAATGCCCAGCCGAGCGGGGCGAGGCCGGCGACGAAGCGCACCAGCGAGGTCTGGCCGGCCGACAGCGACACCAGGATGCAGAGCGCACAAAAGATGGCCGCCGGCACGCGGCGCTGGAACAGCAACACGACACAGAGGACCAGACCGATGACGGCGGCGGCCGCCCAGCTCGCAACGACCATGCCGGCCGGCGTCATCGGCCATTGCAGTTCGGTCAGCAGGGCGAGGGAACTCAGTGGATTGACGAGTTCCCTTCCCCAAGCCCGCTGGATGTGGACGAAGGCCAGTCCGTCGCCGACCTGGAACTGCAGCCAGGCGATATAGGCGAACAGCCCTGCCGGGGCGAGTGCGAGGCCGAGGAGCAGCGGGGGATTGCCGATCAGGGCGAGCGGCAGGTCACGCCAGCGACCGCCCTGGGTAAGGTGATCCTCGACCGCCTTGGCCAGCATGGCGAACACCATCAGCACACCGGTGACCCGTGTGGCCGACAGCAGGGCCGTGGCCAATCCCGCAACCACAAAGCGCGAATTGCTGAGGGCGCGCAATGCCAGCGTCGTCATCAGAATGAACAGCGCTTCGGTATGGAGGCTCGAGAACAGGAAGGAGAAAGGGCCGACGAGGAGGCCGGTAGCGAACAGCCAATAGGCCCGGCCACTGTTGAACAGGGGCCGTGCCGCCAAAGCGGCGAGGATTGCCGCGGTGTTCGAAACGATGAAGCCGGCCCATTCGGCCGACAGCCCGGTAAGGCGACCGAGCAGAGCCGCAAGGGTTGGCGAGAGCGGGAAGAAGGCCCAGTTGGCGGCGCCGGGGCGGAGTCGAACCCCTGGCGCCAGGTCGTAGCCCCCCTCGGCAATGGTTCTGTACCAGCCGCAGTCCCAAACGCAGAGCGCGTGGACATAGCCGCTGACGTCCGTCCCACCATTGATGGCGGCAAAGACGGCGCCTCTCAACGCAATCCCGGCAAGCGCCAGTAGCACGAGCATCGCAAGGCGCCGGTACGGTACCGCCCCGCCATAGTGCGGCGGCGCCGCCGCGATCGGTTGCTCGATGGTCGTCACACGGACCTAGTTGATATCGCCGCCCTGGCCGTTCCCGTCCTAATTCACGGTGCCGGTGAATGTTGTCGTTGTGGTGGTGGTGGTGGTCGTCGTCGTGACGATCACGATGCCGCCACTACCGCTGCCGCTGCCCGATCCCAGCCACTCGTTCGTGAAGTTCCGTGCCGGCGAGCAGTTGGCCTGGTGCAACTCGGGGTCGGTGATCATCCAGCCGAAACACTCGACGAAATGGTCGATCTGCGCGACGACGTCGGGCGTGAAAAACGCCTGGCTGGTGACGGTACTGCCCAAGAACAAAAGCCCGGCAACGGGAATTGCCGCGAGCGCGAGGCGCCGGCGAGACTTCGGCTTGGCAGATTTTCTGGGGTCCTGCATAGAAGCTCCGTGACACTGTGCTATGACGAAGCAGTGTACAAGACCGCACACTGCTTCCCGGTCAGCGCTACAGGTAGCGAAAGGCTCGGGTGTCGGCAATCCTCCGCGAGCGCTCAGACAACTATTATGATAGCGGCTTCAACCCAGCTTCGATCTCCGCCCGACGTCCCTCGAGGAACGGCGGAAGCGCCAGGCGCCGGCCGAGGGTTTCGAGCGGTTCGTCGGCGGTGAAGCCGGGGCCGTCGGTGGCGATCTCGAACAGGATGCCGTTGGGCTCACGGAAGTAGAGCGACTTGAAGTAGAAGCGCTCGACCTCGCCCGAGGAGCGGACGCCGAACTCAGCCGTGCGCTTCACCCACTCGTCGAATTCTTCCTTGTTGGGGGTGCGGAAGGCGACATGGTGCACGCCGCCGGCGCCCTGGCGGGCCTGCGGCAGATCGGGGTTCACCTCGACATGCAGTTCGGCCGCAGCACCGCCTTCCCCCATCTCGAAGACGTGGATTTCGCCGTTCTTCTCGCGGGCCGGGTAGGAGCGGACTTCGCGCAGGTTCATCACCTTGCTCAGTACCGGTTCGGAGCGGCGGAGGTCGGGGACGGCGAGGGTGATTGGCCCGAGGCCGATGATCTGGTGCTCGGCCGGGATCGGGCTCTCGGCCCAGGGATGGGCCGGGGCGGATTTGGGATCGGCGATCAGCCGGAAGCGCTGGCCCTCGAAGTCCTCGAAGTCGAGCGAGAGGTGCCCGGCACGCTCCTTGATGTTGCCTGAGGCGATGTCCTTTTCCTTGAGGTGTTCCTTCCACCAGCTGAGATCGGCTTCCGAATGGACGCGCAGCCCGGTGCGGGAGACTTCGTGGTTGCCGCGCTTGTTCGGGGCGGCCGGCCAATCGAAGAAGGTCAGGTCGGCGCCGGGCGAGGCGATCGCGTCGCCGTAGAACAGGTGATAGGCGCTGACATCGTCCTGGTTGACGGTCTTCTTGATCAGCCGCAGTCCGAGCGTGCGGGTGTAGAATTCGACGTTACGCTGCGCCGCCGCGGTAATGGCGGTGAGGTGGTGAATGCCTTTGAGTTCGAGGGTCATGTGGACCTCCTGATGAAAGCTCGTGACCACCAGATAGGCGGTCTCGGACCGGCGAGATAGCTGCCCCACGCCGACGCATTGTCCAGCAATCCTGAACGATGCTGCGCGTGGCGTTTCCGCGATCACTTCCGAACATGTCTTTTTGAGTTGCTCCACAGCAGGCCTCGGAGGCAAGCTCCGTTGCGAACATAAAGTGAACAGATGACCCAGCTGACCCTGCAGCGAAAGCTGTCGATCCTCTCGGATGCGGCGAAATACGACGCGTCCTGCGCCTCGAGCGGCTCGGTGAAACGCTCGAGCCTTGCGACCGGCGGCATCGGCTCGACCGAGGGCAGTGGCATCTGCCACTCCTATGCGCCGGACGGGCGCTGCATCTCGCTGCTGAAAGTGCTGCTGACCAATTTCTGCGTCTATGACTGCGTCTATTGCGTCAACCGCTCGTCCTCCAACGTGCAGCGGGCCCGCTTCTCGGTCGAGGAAGTGGTCGGGCTGACGCTCGATTTCTACAAGCGCAATTACATCGAGGGGTTGTTCCTCTCGTCCGGCATCATCCGCTCACCCGACTACACCATGGAGGAGATGGTGCGGGTGGCGCGCACGCTGCGCGAGACCCACAGGTTCGGCGGCTACATCCATTTGAAGGTGATCCCCAATGCCGCGCCGGAGCTGCTGGCGGAGGCCGGGCTGCATGCCGATCGGCTCTCGACCAATATCGAGCTGCCGACCGATATCAGCCTCGAGACGCTGGCGCCGGAGAAGAAGCCGAGCGCCATCCGCACGGCGATGGCGCATATCCAAGCAAAGCGCGAGGAAAGTCGGCCGGACGGCAAGCTCGAAGGCAAGCGCAAGCCCACGAGGCTCGCGCCGGCCGGACAATCGACCCAGCTGATCGTCGGCGCCGACCAGGCGACGGATGCCACCATACTCGGGCGCAGCGCGGCGCTCTATTCGGGCTATGGGCTGAAGCGGGTCTACTACTCGGCGTTTTCGCCGATCCCCGATGCGAGCTCGAAACTGCCGCTGGCGCCGCCGCCGCTGATGCGCGAGCACCGGCTGTACCAGGCGGATTGGCTGATCCGGTTCTATGGCTTCGACGTCGACGAGATCGTTTCGGGCGGCGAAGACGGGCTGCTCGATCTGAAGCTCGACCCAAAACTCGCCTGGGCGCTGGGTAACCGCGGGCAGTTTCCGGTCGATGTGAACCGGGCGGCGCGGGAGACCCTGCTGCGGGTGCCGGGGCTCGGCGTAAGGGTGGTCGACCGCATCCTCAGCTCGCGGCGGCATCACCGGTTGACGCTGGCCGACCTGGCGCGGATGGCCGGATCGATCGACAAGCTGCGGCCGTTCGTCGAAGCGGACGATTGGTCCCCGGGCGGGCTGACCGATGACGCCAAACTCAGGGGGAAGCTGACCCCGGCCCCAAAGCAGCTGGAGTTGTTCTGATGCGCTCGGTGCGGCTCGAAGCGCTCAACGATTTCGACCAGTGGCGGGCGGCAGCGCGACGGCTGTTGCTCGACGCGGTGCCACCGGACGAGGTGGTGTGGCTCGATCCCTCGACGCCGCAGGATCTGTTCGTCACCGAGAACGCGCCGGCAGAGGTGACCGAGCGCAAGGTCGGGGTGGTGCCGCAGCGCTTCATCGACTGGGCCGAGGCGGGGATCTGCCACAGCGATCCCGAACGTTTCGCGCTGCTCTATCGGCTGCTGTGGCGGCTGCAGAAGGACAAGGCGTTGATGGAGGCGCGCTCGGACCCCGATGTTGGCCGGCTCGACCGGCGGGTGTCTGCAGTGCGGCGCGATGCGCACAAGCTCAAGGCCTTCGTGCGGTTCAAGTCCATCGCCGACGATTCCGGGCTCGAGCGGTTCGTCGCCTGGTTCGAGCCGGAACATTACGTGCTGGAGCGGGTGGCGCCGTTCTTTGTCAGGCGCTTCACCGGCATGATGTGGGCGATCGTCACGCCCTACCGTTCGGTATTCTGGGATGGCGAGAGCCTCGAGTTCGGGTCGGGTGGGCACAAGGCCGATGTGCCTGCCGAGGATGCCATGGAGGGGGTGTGGAAGAGTTACTTCGCCTCGATCTTCAACCCGGCGCGGCTCAAGGTGCGGATGATGAAGTCGGAAATGCCGGTGAAATACTGGCGCAACCTGCCGGAGGCCGAACTCATTCCTTCCCTGATACGCGGCGCCAAGGCAGCGGAGGCGGAAATGATCGAGCGGCAGGCCAGCATCCCATCATCGAAACACCTGCGGCGGACCGAGCGGCAGGTCGAGGACGAGGTGCCCGAGGTCGAGATCACCTCGCTCGGCGCGGCCCGCCAAGCGATCGACCAGTGCCGGCGCTGCCCGCTCTACGAGATGGCGACGCAGCCGGTGTTCGGCGAGGGGCCTGATAATGCCGAGGTGATGTTCGTCGGCGAGCAGCCGGGCGATCAGGAGGACCTTGCGGGCAAACCCTTCGTCGGGCCGGCCGGCAAGGTGTTCGATGCGGCGATGACGGAGGCCGGCATCGACCGGGAGCGGGCTTACGTCACCAATGCGGTCAAGCACTTCAAGTTTGTGCCGCGCGGCAAGAAGCGGCTGCACCAGCGGCCCAATATGGGGGAGGTGAAGGCCTGCAAATTCTGGCTCGATCTGGAGCGGGAATTCGTCAAGCCGAAGCTGATCGTGGCGCTGGGCGCGACGGCGGTCGCCAGTCTTGCCGGCAGCAGTACGACGCTGGGCTCGGTGCGCGGCCGGGTCACCGAGTTGGCCGACGGAACGCGGATGCTCGCGACAGTGCACCCGTCCTACCTGCTGCGGATGCCGGATCGGGCGGAGGCAGAGCGGGAGCGCGAGCGGTTCGTCGCCGACCTCAGGGAGGTGCGCAAAGCAATGGGGCACTGAGTGCCCATTGCTTTGTATTAGTGCATAGTCAGCATCCCAGCCCTGCAAGCGTAGCTCTTCGGGCCTGACCTCCTAAAATCGTTCCACTGGAGCGATTTTGCCGCTTTGCGGCCGAAGGTCAGTCCTTGGCGCGCTCGACGTAGCTGCCGTCGGCGGTCATGACGACCACCTTGGTGCCGACGCCGATATGGGGCGGGACCATGGTCTTGACGCCGTTGTTGAGGGTCGCCGGCTTGAACGAGGAGGAGGCGGTCTGGCCCTTCACCACCGGCTCGGTCTCGACGATCTCGAGGCTGACGCGCTGCGGCAGTTCGATCGACAGCGCCACGCCGTCGAAGGTGCGGATGTAAACTTCCATGCCGTCGGTGAGGTAGGCGGCCTGATCGCCGACCACGTCTTCCGAGACGGCGATCTGCTCGTAGGTGGTGGGCTCCATGAAGTGGAAGCCCTCGGCATCGTTATAGAGGAACTGGTAGGCGCGCTCGTCGACGTCGGCCTTCTCGACCATTTCGACGGTGCGCCAGCTGGCGGCAACCTTCACGCCGTCCGAGATGCGGCGCATGTCGACCTTGGTCACCGAGTTGCCCTTGCCGGGATGGATGTTCTCGGCGACCAGCACGATGTAAAGCTTGCCGTCGTCGTGCTCGACGACGTTGCCCTTGCGCAGCGACGAGGCGATGACCTTGACCATTAGTTCTTCCTTGTTCAACGGTTGGCGAGGGCCTAGAGAGCGGCAGCAAAAGGCCGGGCCGAACGCGCTAATCTGATGTATCGGTGCCGCCGATACCCTAATTCCGCGAAAACCGCCAGTCCCGAGCCGAAAGACGTAGCCTTGCCCGCCCCCTCACCAGTCCCGCCGGTTTCCCCATGGTGGACGGCCTCGGTGCACGCCGACCGGCGTCCGGCGCTCTTGGCGCGCAACCGCATCGAGCTGGCGGTGCGCAAGTATCTCGCCGATCGGGATTTTCTGATGGTTGACCCGCCGGGGCTGCAGCGCAGCCCGGGCAACGAGACGCATCTGCATGCCTTTGCCACCACGGCGATCGGCAATGACGGGGTGGGGGAGACGCTCTATCTCCACACCTCGCCGGAATTCTCGATGAAAAAGCTCCTCGCGGCGGGAGAGCGGCGCATCGCCAGCCTCGGACACGTGTGGCGGAATCGCGAACGGAGCGCTTTGCACCACCCCGAGTTCACCATGCTCGAGTGGTATCGGGCGGGGGAGCCATATGACGCGGTGATCGCTGATTGCGTCAACCTGCTGCGGATTGCGGCCGAGACGACGGGCGTGACGGCGCTGAAGTTCCGTGACCGCGCGTGCGACCCGTTCGCGGAGCCCGAGCGACTGGGCGTGGTCGAGGCGTTTGAGCGCTATGCCGGGGTTGACCTGTTCGCGACCATGAATGCGGCGGGCGAGACGGATGCAGCGGCGCTGGCTGCCGAGATGCGGCGCGTCGGGCTCGATGTGCCGAGGGAATACACCTGGTCGTACCTGTTCAGCCGCGTGCTGGTGGAAAAGGTCGAGCCGAACCTGGGATTGGGGCGGGTGACAGTGCTCGACCGTTACCCGGCGGCGGAAGCGGCACTGGCGCGGCGGACCGGAGACGATCGGCGGCTGGCGGAGCGGTTCGAGCTCTATGCCTGCGGCGTGGAACTGGCCAACGGCTTTGGTGAGCTCACCGATGCAGCAGAGCAGCGCCGTCGATTTGCCGCCGAGATGGAAGAAAAGCAACGGCTCTATGGCGAAACCTATCCGCTGGATGAAGACTTGCTGGCGGCGCTGCCGCTGATGGACGAAACCAGCGGCGTGGCGCTCGGCTTCGATCGGCTGGTGATGCTGGCCGTCGGCGCGCGGCGGATCGAGGATGTCCTGTGGGTGCCGGTGGTCGGAGGCGACAGATGAAACAGGATCGCGCGATCCGGACGGCGAAGGACCTGGTCTCGGCCGGCCTGCTCGGAGCAGACCGCCTCGGCGACGCCGAAGCGGTGGCGAAGCGCTATGCCCTTGCGGTGACGCCTGACATGGCGGGTCTGATCGACCGGGCGGACCCGAACGATCCAATTGCCCGGCAGTTCGTGCCAGACATCGCTGAACTCAGCACCACGCCGGAGGAACGGGCCGATCCGATCGGCGACCTGTCGCACTCGCCGGTCGAGGGGATTGTGCATCGCTATCCCGACCGGGTGCTGCTCAAGGCTGTGCATGTCTGTCCGGTCTATTGCCGGTTCTGCTTCCGCCGCGAAATGGTCGGGCCGGAAGGGCTCGGGACGCTGGCGCCCGAGGCGATGGATGCCGCCATCGGCTACATCACCAACCATCCCGAGATCTGGGAGGTGATCCTCACCGGCGGCGATCCGCTGGTGCTGTCGGCGCGGCGGCTCGAGGAGATGATGCTGCGGCTCAAGGACATCCCACACGTCAAGATCGTGCGCTTCCATAGCCGGGTGCCGGTGGTGGAACCGGAGCGGGTCGACGACAAGCTGATCGCGGCGCTCAAGGCCAGCGGCAAGACCACCTATGTGGCGCTGCATGCCAACCACCCGCGCGAACTGACCCCGGCGGCGCGGGCGGCGGCCGGGCGGCTGGTCGATGCGGGTGTGGTGATGCTCAGCCAGTCGGTGCTGCTGCGCGGCATCAACGACGACCCTGACGTGCTGGCCGAGCTGATGCGTGGCTTCGTCGAGATGCGGGTCAAACCCTATTACCTGCACCATCCGGATCTGGCGCCGGGCACGGCGCATTTCCGACTGTCGATCGCCGAGGGGCAGGCGTTGGTCAAAAGCCTGCGCGGCCGGGTGTCAGGGCTCTGCCAGCCGACCTATGTGCTCGATATCCCCGGCGGCTACGGCAAGGCGCCGATCGCGGCGAGCAATGTCGAGGCGACGGGCGAAGACACTTACGCGGTATCGGACTGGCAGGGCGGGGTGCACCAGTATCCGCCGGCGGGCAACTACTAGCTCCGGTAGCGCAGCGCCTCGACGATGATCTGGAACGCCGGCGATTGCTGGCGCCGGCTCGGGTAGTAGAGGTGAAAGCCCGAGACCGGCGGGCACCACCCGTCGAGCACCACCGCGAGATCGCCGCGCGCCACAGCCTCGCGCACCGCCTCCTCGGGAACGAAGGCGATGCCGTATCCGCTGAGCGCGGCATCGACCGAGAGGTCGATGGAGCTGAAGGTCAGCTGTCCCTCGACGCGGACCCGCAGCGGCCGTCCATCGTGCTCGAATTCCCAGGCGTAGATCACGCCACTGCCGATGAGGCGCAGGTTGATGCAGCGGTGCCGTACCAGTTCCTGCGGCGTCGCAGGCGCCGGGTGGCGCGCGAAATAGGCGGGGGAGGCGACCGGCAGCAGGCGGCTGTCGGGGGCGATGCGCACCGCCACCATGTCCTTTTCGACGCTTTCGCCCAGCCGCACGCCGGCATCGTAGCCTTGCGCGGCGATATCGACGAAGCCGTTATCGCTGACCAGCTCGAGCCGGATGTCGGGATAGTCGCCCAGGACAGCCTGCAGCTTCGGCCAGACCAGGGTGTCGGCGGCGTATTGGCTCGCAGTGATGCGAACGGTACCGGCCGGCTTGTCTCGCAACTCGCCCAGCGCCAGCAGCTCGGTGTCGATCTCGGCGAGGCGCGGGGCGACGGTGGCGAGGAGGCGCTCGCCGGCCTCGGTGGGTGAGACGCTGCGGGTGGTGCGGGTGAGCAGGCGATAGCCGAGACGCTCCTCGAGGGCGCGGACGGTCTGGCTCAGCGCCGAGGGCGAGAGGCCGAGCTCCGCCGCTGCCCGGGTGAAGCTTCGGACCCGCGCCACCACGGCGAAGGCGGCGAGGTCGTTATAGCTGGTCCGTACCATTATGAAGCTCTGCTTACAGGTAGATGCAGATTACAGGGCATTATCGGTTGAGAGAAGCCGGCCTATCTCTCCCTCGAAACTGCAATCGAGGAGGATGACGATGTCGATCCCGACCATCACTCTGAACAATGGCGTCACCTTGCCGGCCCTGGGGTTCGGCGTTTTCCAGACGCCACCCGACGAGACCGAGGTCGCCGCCGCCGAGGCGCTGCGGGTCGGCTATCGCCACATCGATACGGCTGCGGGCTATGGCAACGAGCGCGGCGTCGGCGCAGCGATCAGGGCATCAGGGCTGGATCGCGGCGAGGTGTTCATCGAGACCAAGATCTGGATCAGCGATTACGGCTACGAAGAGACCCTGCACAGCTTCAGCAAAAGCGCCGGCAAGCTGGGGGTCGAGCAGATCGACCTGCTGTTGCTGCACCAGCCGCTGCCCTCGGCCTTCGATCGGACACTCGGCGCCTATCGGGCGCTCGAGACGCTGCTGGCGGACGGCAAGGCGCGGGCGATCGGCATCAGCAACTTCATGCCGCAGCACCTCGAACGCCTGCTTCCTGAAGTCAAGGTGATGCCGGCGGTGAACCAGATCGAGGTCCACCCCTACTTTCAGCAACGCGAGTTGCAGGCGCTCAACGCCCGGCATGGTATCCTGACCCAGGCATGGGCGCCGATCGGCGGCATCACCTTCTATCGACCAGGGTTTCCGAAGAGCACGCTGGCCGAGCCCGTCATCCTCGAGATCGGCGCGGCACACGGTAAATCAGCGGCCCAGGTGATGCTGCGCTGGGGGCTGCAGCAGGGCCGTTCGGTGATCCCCAAATCGGTGAAGCCCGAGCGCATTGCGGAGAATTTTGCGGTGTTCGATTTCGAGCTGACATCAGCACAGCTCTCGGCGATCGATGGGCTCGACGGCGCGCAGCGCGGCGGACCCGACCCGGACAGCATCACGCTCGAGAGCTTCAAGCGCGAGATCCCCGAGGCATAGTCGAGGGGGTGGCGCTGCGTGGGACGGGACCATAGTCTCGCCCCGCTGCATCGACAGGTACCCCTATGACCAGGACTTCGACATCGCCGTTCCCGTGGCCTGAGGAGCGGATCGCGCATTACACCGCCTATCGGGTGTCCGACCCACCAGCGATCGATGGCCGGCTCGATGCAGCGGCCTGGGCGTTGGCGCCGCGCTCACCCAGGTTTGTCGACCTGATCAGTGGCAAGCCGACGGTGCACGATACGCGCGCCACGGTGCTGTGGGACGACACGCATCTCTATGTCGGGTTCTGGGTAGAAGAGCCGTTCGTCGAGGCGAAACTCACCGAGCGCGACGCGCTGATCTGGAGCGAGAACGACGTCGAACTGTTCGTCGCCGGCGCCGACGCGTATTACGAGCTCGAACTTAACGCGCTGGGGACGATCTACGAGGCGTTCTTTGTCTGGGACGATGCCTATGAGCGGGCTGGCTTCAGCAAGGCGGCAGAGTTTTCACGCAGCGCACCGGGCGCCAAACCGTGGAACGGAGTGGGGTTCGACAAGCATCCCAGGGGAACGCGGCTAGGCCTGTTCAGCTGGGACATGCCGGGGCTGAGGGCCGCCGCGTCGATCGACGGGACGCTCAACGACAATGCCGACCGGGATCGCGGCTGGACGGCGGAGATCGCTATTCCGTGGGCCAGCATGGGCTGGCTCGCCACCGACGGCCGCGCTTTGCCGCCGCGCGATGGCGACACCTGGCGGATGGATTTCTCGCGCTTCAACAGCTATCGCGCGGCGAAGCCAGCTGAGGATTCGGGCGGCTGGGCCTGGAGCGCGCATGGGGTGTGGGATTCGCACGTACCGGAGCTGTTCCCGTATGTGCATTTTTCGACGAAGGCGGTGGGGAGCGAGGGGTAGCGAGTCATGGCTGGGCCCGGTGCGGGCTGACCCCCACCCCTGTCCCCTCCCCCTAAGAATGGGGAGGGAGACCCACACACCAGCATCGAGACTGACGTCTCCCTCCCCCCTGCGGGGAGGGGACAGGGGTGGGGGTCAGCCCGCGCCGGCGGTAGGGGCAGGCATGCGAACTCCTCAATTCCCCCAATAATCCGGGTCGAGCAGCTTCCCGTGGGCCCAGGCTTCGATCAGGGCGCCGGCGATGGCGCCGGGACGGGGGCGGTTGATTTCCGGGTGGGTGCCAGCGAGGATTTCGAGCACCTCTGTCCGGCTGACCCAGCGGGCGTCGGAGAGTTCGACCGGATCGATGGTGATCGCCTCGCTCAGTGCGTCGCCCTGGCAGCCGAACATCAGCGACATCGGGAACGGCCAGGGTTGCGAGGAGACGTAGCGGACCGGACCAACCTTGATGGCGCTTTCTTCCAGCGTTTCGCGCCGTACCGCCGCTTCGATGGTTTCGCCCGGTTCGACGAAGCCGGCGAGCAGCGAATACATGCGCTCGGGCCAGCTCGGGCTGCGGCCGAGCAGCAACAGGTCGCCGCGGGTGATGGCCATGATCACCACCGGATCGGTGCGTGGGAAATGCTGCGTGCCGCATTGCGGGCATTTGCGGACCCAGCCGCTGCTTTCGACGCCGCTTGGCGCGCCGCAATTGGCGCAGAAGCGGTGGCTCGAGTGCCAGCTGATCAACGCGCGCCCGGTGGCAACGGTCTCGCCTTCGAGCCGGGTGAGGGTCGGCATCAGCCCGCGGATTTCCACGAACTTCATCTCGGGGAAGCCGGGGTGGACCTGCTGGGTCTGGTCGATGAACTGGCCGATGGTGGTGGCGTCCTCGGGCGGCGACCAGAGCGGCAGGTCGGCGGCAAAGCGCGGGCCCTCGGGCGTCAGCCCAACGAAGAGCGGCGCCTCCCGGCTGTCCGAAAGGGCAGGGTGATCGAGCGGCACCGCAGCGGGGCGGCCTTCGGCATCGGCGAGCAGCTTGCCGCGCCAGAATACCAGCGTCCTGGTGCGTGGATCGCTGCGGGTCTCGTCGGTGGTGCGCAGGTGCGCGACGCGGTCGAGCTCACCCGGCTTGAATGCAAACGCGTAGTCCACTGCTGCCCCCTCCAGTTTAGTCCGGAGGGTGTAGGGGGATGCGGCGCGGGCTGCAAGCGGGAGGCGAGCGCTATCATATAGGAGATCGGTGAGTGCGCCGCCCGAAATTGTCCACGGCCTCGCCCTACCCACCGGGTGTCATCCCTGCGAAAGTTCGCAGGGATGATATCGAGTGTGAGGGGCGAACCGGGCACCGCCTACCCGCTCAGCCGTTCCACTTCATCCCCATATAGACCCCGCCGACCTCCAGTTCCTCGAGCATCTGGGCGAGATGCTTGTACTTGGTGGACTCGCGCTTCACCTTGTTGATCCACAGCAGGTAATCGTTGCGCTGGTAGGGTGGGCGGGCGTCGTAAGCGGCGCGGAGGCCAGAGCGGTCCAGCGCGTCGCGGACGAAATCCGGCATTTCCTCGCGCTTGCGCAATGGCCGCAGCGCCGGGCTCATGCGAGCACCGCCTGGGCCTCGATCTCGATCAGGTAGTCGGGGTTGGCGAGACCGGCGACGCGCAGCACCGTGACGGTGGGCGGGTTGGTGCGGGCGCCCCAGAAGTTCATCCAGGCGCCGAAGGCAGCGCGGAGATCGGCCTGCTGGTCGATGACGACGGTGACTTTCACGAGATCCTCGAGTTGGGCTCCGGCGGCGTCGAGCACCGCCTTGAGGTTGCCGAGCGCCTGTGCCGACTGGGCAGCGACGTCGCCCTTGCCGACCACCTGGCCGTGCCGGTCGACGGCATTCTGGCCGCCGATCAGCAGGGTGCGCGCGCCTGACGGCACCAGGATAGCCTGGGTGAACACCGGATTGGAATGCAGCGTCTCGGGGTTGAGGTGCTGGACGGGCATGGGACGTCTCCTTGGTTGACGCCCAAACCTGCCGCCGGGCTGCTGACAGCTGAGGTCAGCAGAGTTCGCGGTATTCTATTACCGCGCCACGCCCCGGCTAGACCGGTCGAGGCTGTAGAGTCGCCTGCCCGGACGACCCTACAGCCCCCTGATCCGCGATTGCCACCGGCGGATCATTTCCTCTGCAGCGGCTTCCGCGCCCTGCATGTTTGCACTCTGATAAACATCAACCTCGACACCGTTATGCGACAGCTGGTCGACGGCTTCTGCCAGCACGGCGTTGAGAATGAACACCCCTGCGATGGTCGAGGTCGGTCCCATGCGGATGTCGTTACCGACACTGAGAGCGGCATCGCCGTATTCGCCGCCATTGTCGAGGACGAGATCGGTCACCTGATAGAGGAGTTTGCCCGAGTCGTGGCGCGAGGTGATGGCGCGCGCGTGGCGCAGCGAGGTGAGCGCGATGGTGGTGGCGCCACGGGCCTTGCAGGCGAGCGCCATTTCGATCGGATAGGCGTTGCGCCCGGAATTGGATGCGATGAACACCACGTCGCCCGCCTCGACCGGATAGTCGGCGAGGACCCGTTCGGCCCGGCCGGTTTCGCGCTCGAGCAGGGTGGAGCGCTCGGCGCCGAGGTGCAGCATCAGGTCGGGATCGAGAATGGCCTGCGCCGCGGCAATGCCGCCGGCGCGGTAAAAAGCCTCCTCGGCGATGAGATGCGAGTGGCCGGAGCCGGCGACATAGACCAGGTGGTCGGTGCCGAGCGCCGTGGCGACGGCGTCACGGGCCGCGTCGAGGGCAGCGGACTGCTCGCCGAGGATGCGGTCGAAGATGATGGCGAGCTGGTCGCGATAGCGCTGGCGCGGGGTGGTCATTCTAGCCTCTGATCTCGCCGACATACTTGTACCGATCGCCGCGATACCAGGTCATTGCATCCTCGACGACGGTGCCGGACAGGCCGTAGCCGAGCTGTGAAACTTCGAGCACCGCGGCGCCCGGCCGGATGCCGAGCTGGGCGGCAAGCGTCTCGTCGGCTTCGGTGGCCGAGAGGCTCTGCAGCACGCGGTGCGGACGGGCGTGGCGCGCGTCCATGCGTTCGTAAAGTGAGCCCGAGCCATCGTAATCGGCGCCCACGGCTTCGACCGGCACCACGGCGCGCTCGAGCGCTATGGCCTCGCCGCCGGCAAGGCGCAGGCGGACCAGCGTGAGAATGGGCGAGCCGAGCGGCAGGCCGGTGCGAAAGGCGGCATCGGCGCCGACCCGGCCGATCGAACATTCGAGCACGCGCGAGGTCGGCTCGAGCCCGCGCTGGCGCATGTCTTCGGTGAAGCCCGAGAGCTGCGACAGCGCCTTGGGAATGCGGCCGACCACTACGGTGCCGGCGCCCGGCCGGGTGGCGATGATGCCCTGCTGCGCCAGTTCCTTCAGCCCCTGGCGCAGGGTCGAGCGGGAGACGGCGAGCGCCTCGGCCATTTCGCGTTCGGAAGGCAGCGACTCGCCCGGGGCGATGGCGCCAGAATCGAGCACGGCGGTCAGCGCGTTGCGCAGGCGCTCGCCCAAGGGGCCATGCCGGGCCTCCATCCGTTCGCGTACCGCCGCGTAAAAGTCCAAGCGTCCTCCGACCAGTGAGCCGTGGTTGTTCTCGCGCAACTGGTATGATTTTGGACTGGCGTTTGCAAGCGGCTTGCGCGGAAACTTGCAAGCGCCTTAGCGTGGAACTTCGCCGGAAGTTTGAGCGCTGGACAAACTGGTTTAAACCAATAACATACCAGTTGGCAGGGAGATAACTGCCAAGAGATTTGGGGCGAAAACAGGGTGTTACCGATGATGGCCAAAAGATTGGCGCTGACGACCAAAAGGTTGGCGCTGACTACAGCGACCGCATTGCTGCTGCTGAGCACGGCCGCGATGGCGCAGACCGAAGTGCGCTTCACGCACTCCATCACCGGCGGGGCGAGCCGCGAGGCGCTCGATTCGATCATTGCCGATTTCCAGGCGGCCAATCCCGACATCAAGATCAAGGAGATCGTCTTCGACGACGATCAGTATTCCAACCAGGGGCTGATCACCCAGCTGAAGAGCAACGAGGTTCCAGACATCTTCTTCGAGTGGGCGGGCTTCCCGGTGCAGCGCGACGTCGCCGCCGGCTATGCCTATGACCTCACTGAAGCGATGGCGGCGGATGGCTGGAAGGATAGCTTCTCGCCGGCCGTGTGGACCGATGGCGCCGGCACCATGGTCGACGGCAAGCCGTACCTGGTGCCGCTGTCGCTCGATCTGACCAACACCATCTGGTACAACAAGAAGATCTTCGCCGAGCACAACCTGACGCCGCCCAAGAGCTGGGACGAGTTCGTGGCGCTCAACAAGACGCTGGCCGAGGCGGGCGAGACGCCGATCGTCGAGGGCAATAACGAGTTCTGGCCGCTCGGCAACTGGGCCGGCCACATCGCCGCCATGGTGGTGCCGCCGGACGCCTATATCGCCGCCTTCAAGCAGGAAGCGCCGTTCAACACGCCTGAGTTCGAGAAGGCGCTGAACCTCCTGGTCGGTCTCCACGATGTCGGGGCCTTCAACAAGGACATGCAGGCGCTGGGCGCTGACCCGGCGATGGCGACGTTCTTCCAGGAAGGTGCAGTGATGCACCCGATCGGTTCGTGGCTGGTGTCGGAGACCGCCAACCTCGCCGACGAGGGCTTCGAATACGGCCAGTTCAACACGCCAGTGATCGATCCGGGGCACCCGCTGGCCAACAGCGTGATCGGCACCATCACCGGCCTTGTCGTCCACAAGAACGCGCCGCATCCGGCCGAAGCGATCAAGTTCCTCAAGTTCCTGACCTCTGAGGCAAGCCAGATCAAGTGGGCCGAGAGCGGGCAGATGAGCCCGGTGCAGGGGGTCAGCGACAAGGCCAAGCTCGACGAGCAGACCCAGGCGATGCTGGCGCTGATGAGCGGTGCCTCGGGCATCGTGCCGCCACCGGACAACAAGTATCCGGTACCGGTCGCCGAGGCCTTCTACCAGGCTGCCGCCTTTGCCGCCTCGGGTGAGAAGAGCGCCAAGGACGCGCTGGTCTGGCTCGACGAGACGCTCGCCGCCATGGGCAAGCAGTAACCGGCGCCATATTTTGCAAGACCGCTCGGCCCCTATCAGCACCGGCGCCGCGAACCTGTTGTTCGCGGCGCCTGCGATGCTGTTATTCGCGACCTTCGTGCTGCTGCCTTTGGGCGCGTCGGTCTATTATGCCTTCACCTTCTGGGATGGGTTCAGCGCGCCGCGCTGGGCCGGGTTCGCCAACTTCGCCCGGGCGCTGACCGACCCGACATTCCTGATGTCGTTCGTGCATGTCGTCCTTTACATCGCCGCGACGCTCGTCTTCGAGGTGACGTTCGGGCTGGTGATGGCGGTGCTGCTCAACTCCGATCGGCGCGGCTTCTCGCTGATGCGCGGCATGTTCTTTGCGCCGGTGGTGCTGTCGATGTCGGCGGCGGGCGTCCTGTGGAAGTTCGTGCTCGACTACCGCACCGGGCTGCTCAACTCGACGCTGCGCTCGGTGGGGCTCGGCGACTGGGCGCAGCCCTGGCTGGCGCAGCCGGAGACGGCGCTCTTATTCATCTGCATCGTCTCGGGCTGGAAATATGCCGGCTTCTACATGGTGATCTTTTTTGCGGCGCTCAGGCGCATTCCGCGCAACCTCTACGAGGCGGCGCGGCTCGACGGCGCCAATGGCGTGCAGCAGTTCACTGCCATCACCCTGCCGATGCTGAAGCAGAACGTCATCGTCTGCATCCTCCTCGCGGTGACCGGCGGCTTTGCCGGGTTCGACCTGTTCTTCACCATGACCAACGGGCAGCCGTTCGGAGCGACGGAAGTGCCGGCGACCTGGATCATCAAGCAGGCCTTCGACCAGAACCAGATCGGCTATGGCGTGGCGCTCACCGTGGTGTTGACGCTGGTCGTCTCGCTGATCTCGATCGCCTATCTCAAGATTTCGGAGCGCGGCAATGTCACGCGCTACTGAACGGCGTCGCAGCACGGCCGAATGGCTGCAGTTCGGCGTGGCCGGCGCGATCGTCCTCGTCATGTTCTATCCGGCGATCTGGATGGTCTACTCGTCGTTCAAATCGAACCGCGAGATCTTCCGCGCGCCCTTCGCGCTGCCGGCGCAGTGGCGCTGGGAGAACCTCATCGAGGCCTGGCAGGTCGGCGGGCTTGGGACGCTCTATCTCAACTCGGTGTTCGTGACGCTGGTCGCGGTGAGCATGTGCGTGCTGTTCGCCACGGCGGCCGCCTTCGCCTTTACCCGGCTGGAGTTTCCGGGCCGGAAGCTGATGTACCGGATCCTGTTGATCGGGTTGCTGCTGCCCCCGCCTTCGGTCGCCATTGCGCTGTTCACGCAGCTGCGCGACATGCATCTGCTCAATACCCCCTGGGCGCTGATCCTGCCGGGGGCCGCCTGGCAACTGGCCTTCACGGTGTTCCTGATGCGGGCCTATTTCATCTCGATCCGGCCCGACATGGAAGAAGCGGCGCGGCTCGATGGCGCCAATACCTGGGAAATTTTCTGGCATGTGTCGGTGCCGATGGTGTGGCCGGCGATGCTGACCATGGTGGTGCTCAACACCATCAGCGTGTGGAATGAGCTGCTCTTCGCGCTGCTGTTCATCACCGACGATGCGCAGCGCACCCTGCCGGTCGGGCTGGTGCGGTTCTCGGGCTACCACAGCACCGACTATTCGCTGGTGTTCGCGGCCCTGACCATCACCACCGTGCCGATCCTGATCCTCTACTTCATCCTGCAACGGCATGTGATCGCCGGGCTCACCGCAACAGCGATGGACTGAACCAGATGGGAACTGTTCACGACTTTCCTGATGTCACCGCATCGCCGCCGGGGCTTTCCGGCTGGTCGCTGGATGTGCTGCTGGATCAGCCGGATCGACAAGGGGCCGGGCGCGCCAGGGTGCCAACCACGTTCCTCTCCGGCGTCATCGAAGGCTTTTACGGCCGGGCGTGGACGCATCCGCAGCGGATCGAGATGCTCGACTGGATCGCCAATGCCGGGATGAACAGCTTCGTCTACGGACCCAAGGATGACATCAAGATCCGCGCCCGCTGGCGCGAACTCTACAACGCGGCGGAAGCCGTAGCCCTCCAGGAGCTGGTCGACGCGGCACGGGCGCGGCAGCTCATTTTCATGGTGGCGATCGCCCCGTGTCTCGATGTCGTCTACTCGGACGCAAGCGACCTCGAGGCGCTGAAGCGCCGGCTCGACCAGCTCCTGGACCTCGGCGTGACGCATTTCGCGCTGCTGTTCGACGATATCCCGCGCACCATGATGCCGGCCGACGAGCGGGCCTTCCCCTCCTTCGCGGCGGCGCAGAGCTACTTCGCCAACGAGGCGTTCAAGCACGTCAAGGCGCGGGTTCCCGGAGCAGCCGTGCTGTTCTGCCCGACCGAATATTGCGCAGCGTTCGCCGGGCATGACGTGCCGGGCTCAGCCTATCTCAACAGCATCGGAGCGGAGCTCCACCCGGAGATCGGGGTGTTCTGGACCGGGCCGGATATTGTTTCGAAGACCATCAGCGCCGAGAGCCTCATCGAAGTCGGCCGGGTGCTGCGGCGCAAGCCGGTGATCTGGGAGAATTTCCACGCCAACGACTACGATATCCGCCGCGTCTATGCCGGGCCGCTGGGCGGCCGGCACGCCGATATCCTGCCGCTGATCGACGGGATCATCACCAACCCCAATAACGAGTTCGAGGCGAACTTCGTGCCGGTGCACGCGACCGGCGCCTTTGCCGCCGGCTCCGACGACGAGGCCTCGGCCTTCGCGCTGGCGCTGAAGGCCTGGCAGCCGCGCTTCCGGCTGGCCTTTACCGGGCAGACCGAGACGCTGACGGTGGAAGAGATCCGGCTGCTGGGTGAGTTGTTCTACCAGCCGTTCCGCTGCGGGCCGCAGGTCGAGGGCCTGTTGCAATCGGCGCGGCGGCTGATGAGCGAGAAGCGGCCGGACGTGCGCAACGAGAGCTGGCAGGATGGGCATGAGGCGCTGGTGCAGTTCCGCGACCGCATCATCGCCCTGTTCCACCGGATGACCGAGCTCGAGAACCGCGACCTGTTCTACGCCTTCCACCCTTATCTGTGGGAAGCGCGCGAGGAGATGACGCATCTCGTCACCTATCTCGACTGGCTGGCGGGCGACCCGCCGCGCGGCGCCGAGTTCCCCGACAAGGACAGGATCTACAATTTCTACCGGCAGGGCTTCACCGTGGCGGTGCAGGAGCTGCTGCCGCGCGACGGCAGCGGGCGCTACCGGCATGGTGCTTGATTTCGGTGGCGGCTACCGGCTCCGCGGGGCACTGGCCGAGGACCATGCGGCGCTCAACATGGTGTGCCTACGCACGGGCGACAGCGGCAAGGACGCGACCGCGCGCGAGGACGATCCGGACCTGCTCGGGCTGATCTACGCCGTGCCCTACCAGGTGTACGAGCCGGATTTCGCCTTCGTGGTTGATGGGCCGAACGGGGTCTGCGGCTATATCTTCGGGGCGCCGGATACGCCGGGAATTTACAAGAGAATGGCGGCGGAGTGGTTTCCGCCGCTGGCGGCACGGCTCGCCGATCCGGGGCCGGACGAGAGCCGGTGGCAGGGGAGCGACTGGGCGCGATACGCAATCCGTCATCCCGAATTCGTCTACCCCGAGGTGTTGCACCGCTATCCGGCACATGGCCATATCGACCTGCTCGAGGAGGCGCGCGGCAGGGGGATCGGCCGGCGCGGCATGGAGCATGTGATGGCAAAGCTGAAGCGGGCGGGAGCCAAAGGCATGCACCTGCAGGTGAGCCCGGTGAACCGCGGGGCGCAGACGTTCTATCGCAAGCTCGGGTTCGAAGTGCTGAAGGACCCGGTGCTGCCGCGGCACACGACGTTTATGGTGACGGGGCTTTAGCCACTCCACCCGGTGGTTGACTGACCCCCACCCTTGATCCCTCCCCCTAAGGATGGGGAGGGAGACGCTTACTCAAAAGCCGGTGTTTTGGTCTCCCTCCCCATGTTTAGGGGGAGGGGACAGCGGTGGGGGTCAGTCAACCACCGGGTGCCCGGTTAGTCGCCCCTAATCCCGATCCGGCATGATCCTGAAGTCGTTCCCCTCCGGCAGCAGCTGGCCGCCATCGACGATGATGGTTGTGCCGGTGATGTAGCTGGCTTCGTCCGAGGCAAGGAACAGGAACGCGTTGGCGACGTCGCGGGTGCTGCCGAGGCGGCCGAGGGGGATGGCGTCTTCCATCGATTTGAGGAACTCGGGCGAGCGGTGCTGCTGCACCGCTTCGGTGAGGATGTTGCCGGGTTCGACCCCGTTGACGGTGATGCCGTAGCCGGAGAACTCGAGCGCGGCGGCGCGGATCAAGCCGTTGATGCCGGCCTTGGTGGCCGAGTAGTGGCCGTGGCCCGGGCTGGTGACATGCGGGCCGGTGATCGACGAGGTGAAGAGGATGCGGCCATAGCCCTGGGCCTTCATCGGGGTGAGCGCGGCTCGGGCGGCGATGAAGCTGCCGCGCAGGTTCACCCCCATCACTCGATCCCAGTCATCGACGGAAGTCTGTTCGAGCAGCTGCCAGGGGTAGATGCCGGCGTTCTGCACCAGGATATCGAGCCGGCCATAGGTCTCAAGCGCCAGCGCGACGGCGGCCTCGGCGTCGGCGAGCTTCGAGATATCGGTGAAGATGAAGGGCGCGCCGAGCTCAGCTGCGGTAGCCGCGCCGGCCTCGCGCTCGGTGTCGGCGACAATGAGGTTGGCGCCTTCTTCCGCGAAGCGGACGGCAATAGCTTTGCCGATGCCGCGCGCCGCTCCGATGACGAGCGCGGTCTTGCCTTGAAGTCGTTTGGTCATGCGAGTTTTTGCCTGATCGAGAGTTTCAGTGTGTCGAGGAGCACGGCGGCGAGCACCAGGAGGCCATGGATCACCTGGGTGGAGGTGGCGGGCAGGCCCATCAGGTTGATGGCGGTGTTGATGGCCGAGAGCAGCAGCACGCCGGCATAGACGCCGGGCAGGGCGCCGACGCCGCCCTTCAAACTGACGCCGCCGATCACCACCGCGGCGAAGGCGTTGAACAGCAGCCCCATGCCGAGATTGGCGGTGGCGCCAGAGGTGCGGATGGCGAGCAGCCAGCCGGCGAGCGCGGCGATGGCCCCGGCGAGCACGAACGAGGTGATGAGGATGCGGTCGACCTTGATGCCGGCGCGGAAGGCGGCGTTCTGGTTGCCGCCGATGATGATGAGGTGCCGGCCAAACCGGCTCTTGGCCATGATCAGCGAGAACACCACGAAGCAGAGGATAGCGATCCAGGCGGTGAGCGGCAGGCCGAGCAGGCGTTGCACGCCGAACCAGCGAATGGCGGGCGCCAGGTCCTGCGCCGAGCGGCCGCCGGAGAGCGCCAGCACCACGCCGCGCACCCAGATGTAGGAGGCGAGGGTGACGATGAAGGCGTTCATCTTCAGCTTGACGATCAGCAGGCCGTTGAAGGCGCCGATGGCGCTGCCGACGGCCAGCGCGATGATCAGCGAGACCGGAACGCCGAGCCAATCCGGCGTCAATTGCACGCCCATGCCGATGCCTGCCGAGCAGAAGACGATGCCGACCGCCATGGCGGAAAGCGCCGCGACGGATTCGACCGACAGATCCATGTGGCCGGCGATGATCACCAGCGCGAGGCCGATCGACATGACGCCGAGCACCGAGGACGCCTCGATGATGTTGGCGAAGATGCCGGGCTGGAAGTAGTTCGGCACGAAGATCGAGAACACCAGCAGCACGAACAGCAGCATGAACCAGACGAGGTTATCGAGGATGAACTCGAGGGCGCGGCGGGTGTTGGGGTTCATGCTGGGGTTCCGGTGACGGGTGCTTGCAGTCGGGTCTCCCTCCCCCTTGTGGGGAGGGATCAAGGGTGGGGGTGGCCACACGCTCAGAGCTCGGGGCCTCCCCCCACCCAGCTGCGCAACGGACTTGGGCTGCGCCCAAGCTCCTGCTTCGCTACCCTCCCCACAAGGGGGAGGGAGGGGCCGGTGTTTTGCCGCTCTGAGCTCTGCTTATTCCACCGACTTCACGGTATCCGTCGGGGGCTTCAGGTTGCCCCAGAAGGCCGGGTTGTCGATGTTCTCGGCCGTGATGGCGGCGCCGGGGATCTTGATGTTGGGGCCCCAGGCTTCGATCGTCACGGTGGAGGGGAGGCCCAGCACGTCGTAGGAGCCGGCCTTGATCTCCTCTTTGTTCACGATCTTGTCCATGAACATGGCGACGGCGGCGGCCTGGGCGTAGAGCGGCTGCTCGACTTCGGCCTGCATCCAGCCCTTGCGGATCAGGTCGAGGCCGACCGGTGCGCCGTTCGAGGAGAGCATCAGCACGTCGCCCGGCTTCTTGCCGGCAGCTTCCAGCGAAGCGGCAGCGGCGACCGAAAGGTGAGCGGCGTGGTTGAAGATCAGGTCGATATCGGGGTTGGCCAGCAGCTGGTCGTTGACGATGGTGCCCGCGGCATCGGCGGCCCAGCCGAGCGCCGGCAGTGAGATGATCTTGACGTCCGGGTAGGCCGCCATCTTCTCCTCGAAACCCTTCTGGATATCGAGGGTGTAGGGGTCGCCCGGATCGCCGAGCACCTGCAGCACCTTACCCTTCACGGCGCCGTTCTTCTTGGTGAGGAGACCCCCGACCACTTCGGCGGCGACATAGCCGATCTCGACGGTGCCGGCGACCGAGGTGAATGACGACGGCGTCGAGGTGATCTGGCGGTCGAACTCGACCACCGGGATGCCGGCGGCCATGGCCGCTTCGATCGAGGGCTTCAGCGCATTGAAATCGACGGCGGCGAGAATGATGGCCGCCGGCTTCAGCGCGATGACGTCGTTCATCTGGGATTGCTGGACGTCGGTCTTGTTGTCGGCATTGAGGGTCTGCATCTCATAGCCGACCTGCTTCAGGAACATTTCCAGCGCCGAGACCGAGCCGGTCTGGAACTCGTCGAGCAGGGTGGGCACGAGGTAATAGACCTTGCCTTTGGTCTGGGCGAAGGCCGGCGTCAGCAGGGCCAGAGCCACTGCCAGAACGCCGAAGACGGATAGAAGTATTCGCTTCATTTCGTTCGCTCCTTGGTGCCGGATTTCCCTGTTCTGCCCCTCAACCGGCCGCTCCGGCAGCGGCCAGGGTTTCCCCGGTGATCATGTTGACCACCGCATCGGGGCTCGTATCCTTGGTTGCAACATCGCCGGCCACGACGCCCTGGCGGATCACCACGATCCGGTCGGCGACCTGGAAGGCCTGCTGCATGATGTGGGTGATGATGACGACGCCGATCCCCTGGTTGGCGACGGCGCGGATCATCTCGAGGCCGCGGCGGGTCTGCTCGACGCCGAGTGCGGCGAAGGGTTCGTCGAGCAGCACGAGCTTGCCGCCCCAATGCACGAACCGATTGAGCTCGATGGCCTGGCGCTGGCCGCCCGAGAGGTGCTCGACCTTGGTGCGAAGCGACGGAATTTTCGTGCCGGCGCTGGCGAGCGCCTTGGCGACGACGGCCTCCATGGCCTTTTCGTCGAGCACCGACATGCCGAGCACCTTCCTGGTGAGCTCGCGGCCCATGAAGAAGTTGGCGACGACATCGACATTGGTGGCGAGCGACAGGTCCTGGTAGACCGTCTCGATGCCGGCGGCCTTGGCCTCCGAGGGAGACCTCGCGAGGAAGTCGCGGCCGTCGAAGGTCATCCGGCCGGAGGTGGGTTCGAGTCCGCCGGCGATGATCTTCACCAGGGTCGATTTGCCGGCGCCATTGTCGCCGAGCAGCGCCACCACTTCGCCCTTGCCGATGGTGAAGCTGATGCTCTTCAGCGCTTCGATGGCGCCATAATTCTTCCTGATGTCGTCGAGGACGAGCAGGGGGGCGAAGCTGGTCATGCAGCAAGTCCCTTGAGCTGGGTTTGGCCGGGAGCGAAGAGCTGGCCGAAGCGGGGCGAGAGCACGCCGGCCACCGCCAGCGCCGCTGCGCCGCGCAGCACGGTGTGCGGGCCGCCATCGGAGATGATCAGCCGTGGCGCCTTGCGGTCGTGGCGAGCCGAGACCGAATTGGGCAGGTTGGCGGCGACGCGGGCGAGCTCCGCGCTGAGGCTCGGTGGCGCCAGGCCGCCAAGAATCACCGTCTCGGGATCGAACAGGTTCTCGATGGTGATGAGGGCGGCGCGCAGTTGCGGGCCGATGGCGTCGGCATAGGCGGCCTCGCCGAGCCCCCGCCGGTTGAAGGCTTCGAGCGAAACGTAACGCTCGAGGCAGCCGCGATTGCCGCAGGGGCAAAGCTCGCCATCGGGAACGATCGGGATGTGGCTGATCTCGCCGGCATTGCCCCAGGCGCCGCGCTGTCCCACTCCCTCGTGCACCATGATGCCGCCGAGGCCGACGCCGATGAACAGGTAGTAGAAATCGGCGAACTCGGCGCCACGGCCATAGAGCCGCTCGCCCAACGCGGCGGCGGCCATATCGGATTCGATGAAGGCGGGCAGGCCCGTGACTTCGGCGAGCCGTTCGCGCAGCGCGACATTGCCCCAGCCGACCATGGTGGTGGGGCCGACAAAGCTCATCGACTCGACGCCGAACGGGCCGGGCAGCGACAGGCCGACGCCGAGCATCCGGGCGCCACCACGCAGGGCGCGCAGGTCGGTGACCATGCTGCCGATCAGAGTGAAGGCTTCGTCCGGGCTCGAACGAGCGGCATTGCTGTGGACCGAGCCGACGACGTCGCCGGCGAGGTTGATCAGTGCCGCGTCGAGCCCGAGCGGGGTGATGTAGACCCCGATGGCGTAGCCGCCCTCGGGGTTGATGCGCAGCGTCGTCGGCGGCAGGCCGCGGCCGCGCGGCTCCTCGCGGTTGGAGAGGATGTAACCCTGCTCTTCGAGCTCGCGGATGATGGTGGAGACGGTCTGTACGGTAAGGCCGACCTCCGCTGCGATGCGGCCACGGGTGGTCGGGCCAGTCGCGCGGATGGCTTCAAGGACGATGCGCCGGTTGTACGGCCGTCCGAATTCCTGGTTCGTCCCCCTCAGGCCCAAGGCGTCCCTCCTAGGCTGGCGGGGAGACTGTGACGGCGGATTTATTAAGTCAAATGGAATTCAGAAATCGCCGCTGAAATGATGAGCAGGGTTGCGAAAGCGGCGCTTGATTGTGCAGCTCGAACATGCCGATAACACCCCATGCCGGTACAGGACCTCGCCATTCTGGTGATCGACGAGAACCGCATCCGTGCCTCGATCATCGAGGACGGATTGCGCGAGGCCGGGCATGCCCGGGTCACCGTGGTCAACGAGATCAACGAGGTGGCGCGCGTCATCGAGCGCGACATGCCCGACGTGGTGGTGATCGACCTCGAGAACCCCAACCGCGACCGGCTGGAACATTTCTTCACGCTGAGCCGGGCGCTGAAAAAGCCGATCGCCATGTTTGTCGACCGCTCGGACGCTTCGGCGATCGAGGCGGCGGTGGAGGCGGGGGTTTCGGCCTATGTGGTCGACGGGCTGAAGAAGGAGCGGGTGAAGCCGATCCTCGATATGGCAGTGAGCCGCTTCAACGCCTTCGCCCGGCTGACGCGGGAGCTGGAGCAGGCGCGCAGCGAGCTCGAGGATCGCAAGGTCATCGACCAGGCCAAGGCAATCCTGTTGCGTACGCGCGGTCTCAGCGAGGCGGATGCCTATAAGTTGCTGCGCAAGACCGCGATGAACCAGAACCGCCGCATCGTCGATATTGCCCAGAGCCTGGTGACGGCCGACAGCCTGCTCGGCCCAGAGGAATAATCATGTCGCTCATTGCCCTCTCCGCCGGTTTCCTGCCCTTGCTCGATAGCGTGCTGCTGGTGCTGGCACGCGAGAAGGGGTTCGCGGCGGCCGAGGGGCTGGACCTGCATCTGGTCAAGGAGACCTCCTGGGCCAATATCCGCGACCGGGCGGCTTTGGGGCATTTCGATTTCGCCCAGATGCTGGCGCCGATGCCGATCGCCGCGACGCTGGGGCTCAACCCGCTATCGGTGCCGATGATCACCCCGATGATGCTGGGGCTGGGCAATAACGGGGTGACGGTGAGCGCCGCACTCTGGGCGCGGCTGGCCGATGCCGGGGCGCCGGCAACGCTGGCGGCCGGGCCGGTCGGCGCGGCGCTCAAGCAGGTGGTCGCGTCGTCGGAGCAGAAGCTGCGGTTCGGCGTGGTGCATCAGACCTCGTCGCATAATTACGAGCTGCGCTATTGGCTGATGGCGAGCGGCATTGTGCCGGAGCGCGATATCGAGATCGTGGTGCTGCCACCGCCGCTGCTGCCCGAGGCGCTCGGCTCGGGCGGCATCGATGGCTACTGCGTCGGCGAACCGTGGAACACCGTTGGGGTGAAGAATGCCGGGGCGCATATCGCCACGGTGAAGGCCGCCATCTGGCGCTCGAGCCCCGACAAGGTGATCGGCATGCGGGCGCACTGGGCCGAGGCCAATAGCGAGATCGTCGCCGGGCTGATCCGCGCGGTGCACCATGCGGCGGTGTGGTGCGGCGAGAGCACCAACCATCAAGAGATCGCCGCCATCATGGCGGCGCCGCATTATCTCGGGTTGCCGGCCGAGCAGATCCTGCCGGCGCTGAATGGGCAGCTCGATATCGGCGGTGGGGTGGCGGCAAGCGTGCCGGAGCACTTCGTCCCCTATGCCGGGGCGGCCAACTTCCCATGGACCAGCCACGCGGCGTGGTTCTACAGCCAGATGGTGCGCTGGGGCGAGGTCGAGCATACCGCCGACCGGGCCCGCGCTGCCGCAATGACCTTCCGGCCGGATGTCTACCGCTCGGCGCTGACGCCGCTCGGGGTGCCGATGCCGCTCGCCGACAGCAAGGTCGAGGGGCTGCTGGCGGCCCCGACCGAGGTGCCCTCGACATCGGGGACGCTGGTCATCGGGCCGGACGGGTTCTTCGACGGGGTGCAGTTCGATCCGGACGAGGTCGAGGCGTATATCGCGGCGCAGCGGGCGGCCTAAGCGCCGCGACTCGGTTGACCACTGAAGCAGACGGCCCCCTCCCATCCTCCCCATGATGGGGGAGGTGCCGCATCGAGTATTCGGCACAATCGAGATACAGCCTCGGCTCTTCACCTCCCCCTTCATGGGGGAGGCCGGGAGGGGGCCGTCTCTATCAGTCAGGTGGCCCCGGCACCGTCACCTCCGGCGTTGAGCAAACGATAGGCATACTTGAAAAGTGCCTATCTCGTGTGCAGACCATGAGTAAGTGGATTCTGATTGAGCAGTTTCCGCTCCTGCCCAATTTTCGGCCAACAGTCTAACCACCTGGAATCACACACCTAATAGCCTCAGGCCAGTTTGGCACGGCGCGTGCATTGTGTTCTCCGAACGCAAAATCGCGATCATTCGGCGTCCAACGGTGGGCGCCCCACGACAGGCAAAGCCGCCAACGGGAACGCCGACTGGTCTTCGGGCCAGCGTGCAAGACCTGTTGGCGGCTTTGTCGTTTTGGGGCCGAGGGGCACTTCGGGGCGCCGGCTTGATCGCATCACTCGGAGAGACTTGATGACCAAATCGACCACCACCTCCCTCCTCACCCGCCGGGCTTTCCTCGCGGGCACTACGGCCACCGCGGCAACGCTCGTGGCGGCCAAAACCCTGTTCCCCTCGGGCGCCTTTGCCCAAGGCGCGGGCCCTGAAGTCACCGGCGCCAAGCTCGGCTTCATCGCCCTGACCGACGCCTCGGCGCTGGTCATTGCCAAAGAGAAGGGGCTGTTTGCCAAGCATGGCGTGCCCGATGTCGAAGTGCTGAAGCAGGCCAGCTGGGGCGCGACGCGCGACAACCTGGTGCTGGGCGGCGCCGCCAACGGCATTGACGGGGCGCATATCCTGACGCCGATGCCCTACCTGATCTCGACCGGCAAGGTGACGCAGAACAACGTGCCGCTGCCGATGTCGATCGTGGCGCGGCTCAATCTCGACAGCCAGGCGATCTCGGTAGCGCAGGCCTACAAGGATGTCGGCGTCGGGCTCGACAGCTCGCCGCTGAAGGATGTGTTCGCCAAGCGCAAGGCCGAAGGCAAGGAAGTCACCGTGGCGATGACCTTCCCGGGCGGCACGCATGACCTTTGGATCCGCTACTGGCTCGCCGCCGGCGGCATCAACCCCAACACCGAAGTTTCCACCATCACCGTGCCGCCGCCGCAGATGGTGGCGAATATGAAGGTCGGCAACATGGACGCCTTCTGCGTCGGCGAGCCGTGGAACGAGCAACTGGTGAACCAGGGGATCGGCTTTACCGCGGCGTCGACGGGTGAACTGTGGAAGGGGCACCCGGAAAAGGCGCTGGGGCTCAGGACCGATTTCATCGAGAAGAACCCGATCGCCACCCGCGCCATCCTGATGGCGGTGATGGAGGCGGCGCAGTGGGCCGACGACATGGCCAATAAGGAAGAGCTGAGCCAGATCCTCGGCAAACGCGGCTGGTTCAACGTGCCGCCGGCCGATGTGCTGGGGCGGCTGAAGGGCGACATCAATTACGGCAATGGGCGGGTCGTCGCCGCCACCGGGCTCGAGATGAAGTTCTGGAAGGACCATGCGTCCTATCCGTTCAAGAGCCACGATGCGTGGTTCCTCACCGAAGATATCCGCTGGGGGTACCTGCCGGCCGAAACCGACGTGAAGGCGCTGGTCGACCAAGTGAACCGCGAGGACCTGTGGCGCGATGCGGCGAAGACACTCGGCGTCGCGGCAGCCGATATCCCGGCTTCAAGCTCGCGCGGGCCGGAGACCTTCTTCGACGGCAAGGTGTTCGATCCCGAAAACCCGTCTGCGTATCTCGAGAGCCTGGCGATCACCGCACTCGGCTGATGTCCCCTGACTGGCGCCGGGCCCAACCCCGGCTCGGCGCCACTTTTTCCCTCATTCAGTAACGGACCCCGCGAGCATGAGTGCAGAGGCCCAGTTCGAAACCGTCGTGCCGGCCAAGAAGGCGAAGGTGTTCGCCTTTCCGGCACAGCCCGCCAGCCGCAGGATCGACATGAAGAAGGTCGCTACCGGCGTCGCGCGCTCCATCGTGCCGCCGCTGATCGTAATCCTATTGATCCTGTTGATCTGGCAGATCGCCTGCTCGACGCCGGGCGCCTCGCTGCCGCCGCCATCGGTGGTGTGGGAGCAGGCGGGTGAGCTGATCTGGAACCCGTTCTTCGACTATGGCAATGGCGATATCGGGCTCGCCTGGCGGGTATTCGCCTCGCTGCAGCGGGTCGCTGTCGGCTTCGGCCTCGCCGCGCTGGTGGGCGTCGCGGTCGGGGCGTTTATCGGGCAATCGGTGTGGGCGATGCGCGGGCTCGACCCGATCTTCCAGATCCTTCGCACCGTGCCACCGCTGGCCTGGCTGCCGCTGTCGCTGGCGGCGTTCCGCGATAGCCACCCCTCGGCGATCTTCGTCATCTTCATCACCGCCGTGTGGCCGGTGATCATCAATACCGCGGTGGGCGTGCGGAACATCCCGAACGACTACCGGAACGTCGCGGCAATCCTGCGGCTCAACCCGATCGAGTTCTTCTTCAAGGTGATGGTGCCGGCCGCGGCGCCGTACATTTTCACCGGTTTGCGGATCGGCATCGGGCTGAGCTGGCTCGCCATCGTCGCGGCGGAAATGCTCACCGGCGGGGTCGGTATCGGCTTTTTCATCTGGGATGCGTGGAACTCGTCGCGCCTGCCCGACATCATCGTGGCGCTGGTCTATATCGGCGTGATCGGCTTCATGCTCGATCGCCTGGTTGCCGGCTTCGGCGCCTTCATCACCCGCGGCACGGCCGCGAACTGAGCGAGGCAAGCATGGCTGGCTATTTGAAAATCGAGCACGTCGACAAAAGCTTCGAGCGCAACGGGGTGACCTCGGAGGTGCTGAAGGACATTTCGCTGGAGATTTCCGAGGGCGAGGTGATCTCGATCATCGGGCATTCGGGTTGCGGCAAGTCCACGCTGCTCAACCTGATCGCCGGGCTGACCGAGGTGAGCTCGGGCGCGATCGTCCTTGGCTCGGAAGTGGTGAGCGGGCCGGGGCCGGAGCGGGCGGTGGTGTTCCAGAACCACTCGCTGCTGCCCTGGCTGACGGTCTACGAGAACGTCAACCTGGCGGTCGCCAAGGTGTTCGGCGGCAAGAAGTCGAAAGCCGAGCGGCATGAGTGGATCATGCACAATCTCGACCTGGTGCAGATGGGCCATGCCCGGGACAAGCGACCGGCGGAGATCTCAGGCGGCATGAAGCAGCGCGTCGGCATTGCCCGGGCGCTGGCGATGGAGCCGAAGATCCTCTTGCTCGACGAGCCGTTCGGGGCACTCGACGCGCTGACCCGGGCGCACCTGCAGGATGCGGTGATGGAGATCCACGAGCGGCTCCACAACACCATGATCATGATCACCCACGATGTCGACGAGGCGGTGCTGCTCTCGGACCGGATCGTGATGATGACCAACGGGCCGGCGGCGCGGATCGGCGAAGTGCTCGCTGTGCCGCTCGGCCGACCGCGCCGGCGGCTCGAGCTGGCCGGTGACCGGACCTATCTCAAGTGCCGCGAGGCGGTGCTGAAGTTTTTGTATGAACGGCATCGGTTTGTGGAGGCGGCTTGAGACCGCGACGGGGGTGGTCGCTCCCCTCCCCCTTGAGGGGAGGGGTTGGGGGTGGGGGTCCATCTGTGATCACCGCACCACCCCCACCCCCCGCCCCTCCCCTCAAGGGGGAGGGGAGCTGATGCGGCGGTTCAGGTGACCGCCGCAGCCTCAGCAAACTCGGTGTCATCCCAGCGAAAGCTGGGACCCATCTCGCCGCCCGCACCAGCCGATGGATGGGTCCCAGCTTTCGCTGGGATGACACCGGTGGGGGTGGGACGTTGGGTGGGTCCCTCGGCGCCTGCCCAAACTTTCACCACGCAGTACCGGTGGTCAAAATCTGTGCACCACTCCGCCCGCTCTGGACTCAAATTAGTCAGTGCTGCTGCCTGATCACTTTCGCGGCATCCGGCTAACCAACTGCCAAGACTAGCGTTTTCGCTTCCAACGCAGTTTGGCACGCTACGTGCATTACTGTTCTCATGAGACACGGTTTCCGTGCTTCTCATCCGGCGTCCAACGGTGGGCGCACCCCCAACAGGCAAAGTCGCCCTCAGAAGCACGGTCCGTAAGCGGACTGCGCCTCCTAGGAGTTTTTTGTTTTGGCTCTCATCCCAGCGGAGAGAATTCATGAGCGCCCCTGATGCTCAAATCGCCTCGCAGCGCCGTGCGCTGACGCTGTCGACCATCGCCTTCACCGTCTGCTTTGCCGTCTGGACGATCTTTTCGATCATCGGCGTGGCGCTGAAGGATCAGCTCGGCCTCACCGAGACGCAGTTCGGGCTGTTGATCGGCACCCCGGTGCTGACCGGCTCACTGGTGCGCATCGCGCTCGGCATCTGGACCGATCGTTATGGCGGGCGGCTGGTCTACACCATGACCATGCTGGCGGCGGCAGTCGCCACATCGCTGCTGGTCTTCGCGCAGACCTACGAGCAGTTCCTCATTGCGGCGCTCGGCGTCGGGCTTGCCGGTGGCTCGTTCGCAGTCGGCGTCGCCTATGTGTCGCGGTTCTATCCGCAAAAGCAGCAGGGCACGGCGCTCGGCATCTTCGGCGCCGGCAATGTCGGGGCGTCGGTGACCAAGTTCGTCGCGCCGTTCGTCATGGTGGCGTTCGGCTGGCAGGCGGTGGCGCTCAGCTGGGCCGCGGTGCTCGCGGTGATGGCAGTGGTGTTCTGGTTCACCACCGAGGACGATCCGGTGCTGGTGAAGCGGCGCCAGGAGGGCGCGCCGCAGCGCAGCCTCGCCGCCGAGTTCGCGCCGCTGAGGGATATCCGGGTCTGGCGTTTCGGGCTCTACTACTTCTTCGCCTTCGGGGCGTTCGTGGCGCTGACGCTGTGGCTGCCGCGCTACCTGATCGGGGTCTACGGCTTCGACATCAAGACCGCCGGCATGGTGGCCGCCGCCTACTCGATCCCGGCCAGCCTGTTCCGCGCCTATGGCGGCTCGCTCTCGGACAAGGTGGGCGCACGGACGGTGATGTACTGGACCTTCGGCGTTTCGGCCGTGGCGACGTTCATCCTCGCCCTGCCGCCCAGCGACATGCTGGTGCATGGCATCAATGGCAGCTTCACCGTCAACTTCGGCATCAGCCCGTGGGCCTTTATCGGGCTGGTGTTCGTCCTCGGCTTCTTCATGAGCCTCGGCAAAGCGGCGGTCTACAAGCACATCCCGGCCTATTACCCTGACAATGTCGGGGCGGTGGGCGGCCTCGTCGGCATGATCGGCGGGCTCGGCGGCTTCATCCTGCCGCTGCTGTTCGGCTGGCTCAACGATGCGACGGGGCTGTGGAGCAGCTGCTTCATGGCGCTGTTCGTGCTGGTCGCCGTGGCTTTCGCCTTCATGCACATCGCCGTGCGCCGCCAGACCCGCGCGCAGCCGGCCGCACACCTTCAACTGGAGACGGTTCAGTGAAAGAAAAACTCGTCATCATCGGCAACGGCATGGCGCCCGGGCGGGCGCTGGAAAAGCTGTTCGAGACCGACCCTGATCGTTACGATGTGGTGATCTTCAACGCCGAGCCGCGGGTCAACTACGACCGCATCATGCTCAGCCCCGTGCTGTCGGGTGAGAAGAGCTTCGACGACATCGTGATCCACGGCGACGCCTGGTACATCAAGCACGGCATCACGCTCTACAAGGGCTGCAAGGTCGAAACCATCGACCGGGTGAACAAGACGGTGACCTCGGCCAACGGCATCACCGAGAGCTACGACAAGCTGGTGATCGCCACCGGTTCAGTGCCGTTCATCATCCCGGTGCCGGGGGTGAACCTCGCGGGTGTGGTCACCTATCGCGACCTCGACGACGTGAACGTCATGATGCTGGCCGCCAAGGCCAAGGGCAGGGCGGTGGTGATCGGCGGTGGCCTGCTGGGCCTCGAAGCGGCAGCCGGGCTCAACGAGCAGGGCATGGACGTGACCGTAGTGCACGTGATGCCGACGCTGATGGAGCGCCAGCTCGATCCGGCGGCCGGGTACCTGCTCGGGGAATCGATGAAGGCGCGGGGCATCAAGGTGATGACCTCGGCCAATACCAAGCAGATCCTCGGCGACAAGCGGGTCACCGGCGTCGAGTTCGCCGATGGTTCGGTGATCCCGGCGGACCTGGTGGTGATGGCGGTCGGCATCCGGCCGAACGTCGCCCTCGCCAAGACCGCCGAGCTCGCCGCCAATCGCGGCATCGTGGTCGACGCGCAGATGCGCACCTCGGACCCCTCGATCTACGCGCTGGGTGAATGCGTCGAAGTGAACGGGGCGACCTTCGGGCTGGTGGCGCCGCTCTACGACATGGCGAACGTCCTCGCCGCGCAGCTCTGCGGCGACGAGAAGGCGACGTTTACCCCGGTCGCCACGGCGACCCGGCTCAAGGTCACCGGCGTCAATCTCTACTCGGCGGGCGATTTCGCCGAGGGCGACGACCGCGAGGAGATCGTGCTGCGCGATGCCAGTGCCGGCGTCTACAAGCGGCTGATCCTCAAGGACGACAGGATCATAGGCACGGTGCTCTACGGCGATACCGGCGACGGGCCGTGGTTCTACGATATGCTGAAGCGCAACGTCGATACGCGCGAAATGCGCGACACGCTGATCTTCGGCCAGAACTACCAGGGTGGTGCCCCGCTGGACCCTACGGCGGCCGTTGCAGCCTTGCCGGATGAGGCAGAGATCTGTGGTTGCAACGGCGTATGTAAGTCGAAGATCACCGGCACTATCACCGCCAAGGGCCTGACGTCGCTCGACGATGTCCGCGCCCATACCAAGGCCTCGGCGAGCTGCGGCTCGTGTACCGGGCTGGTTGAAAAGCTGCTGCTCCTGACGCTGGGCGACAGCTACAACCCCGCCGCCGTGCAGCCGATGTGCAAATGCACCGATCTCGGCCATGACGATGTACGCCGGCTGATCATCGCCAAGGAATTGCGCTCCATCCCGCAACTGATGCAGGAACTCGAGTGGAAGACCTCGTGCGGCTGCGCCAAGTGCCGGCCGGCATTGAACTACTACATGATCGCCACCTGGCCCGGCGAGTACGAGGATGACGGGCAGTCGCGCTTCATCAACGAGCGCGTGCACGCCAACATCCAGAAGGATGGCACCTATTCGGTGGTGCCGCGCATGTGGGGCGGCATGACCAGCCCGAACGAGCTGCGCGCCATCGCCGATGTCGCTGACAAGTTCAAGATTCCGGCGGTGAAGGTCACCGGCGGGCAGCGCATCGACCTGCTCGGAGTGAAGAAGGAAGACCTGCCTGGCGTCTGGGCCGACCTCAACGCCGCCGGCATGGTTTCGGGCGCTGCCTATGCCAAGGGCCTCAGGACGGTGAAGACCTGCGTCGGTTCGGACTGGTGCCGGTTCGGCACCCAGGATTCGACCGGGCTCGGCATCAAGCTCGAGAAGTTCATGTGGGGCAGCTGGACCCCGGCCAAGGTGAAGATGGCGGTCTCGGGCTGCCCGCGGAACTGCGCCGAGGCGACCTGCAAGGATGTGGGCGTGATCTGCGTCGACAGCGGTTACGACATCGTCTTTGCCGGCGCCGCCGGTCTCGACATCAAGGGCACCGAGCCGCTCTGCCACGTCGACACTGAGACGGACGCGATCGAGGTGATCGCCGCGCTGACCCAGCTCTATCGCGAGCAGGGCCGCTATCTCGAGCGCATGTACAAGTGGCTGAAGCGGGTGGGGATGGAGTCGATCCAGGCCTCGATCGTCCGCGACCTCACGAAGCGCCGCTTCTACTACGACCGGTTCGTGTTCAGCCAGAAATTCGCCCAGGTCGATCCGTGGGAAGAGCGGGTCAACGGCAAGGACGCGCACGAGTTCGCCGCACTGGCGGAATTCGGCGTGCCGCAGGCAGCGGAGTGATGGACATGAACGACTGGATCGAGATCGGTCGCCTCGAGCAGGTTCCGTTACGCGGCGCGCGTTGTGTCAACACGCCAGCCGGCAAGATCGCGGTGTTCCGCACTGCCGAGAACCAAGTCTACGCCATCGAGAACCGCTGCCCGCACAAAGGTGGGCCGCTCAGCGAAGGCATCGTGCATGGTGGCTCGGTGACCTGCCCGCTACACAACTGGGTGTTCGATCTCGCGACCGGCGAGGCGCAGGGCGCCGACGAGGGGCAGGTCAGGACGTTTGCGGTGAACGTGGTCGATGGCCGCATCTTCATGGCGGCAGAGGTCATGCTGATGGCGGCGGAGTAGGGGGGACCTATCTTGACTAAACTGCCCCTCATCCGTCTCGGCCTGCGGCCGAGCCACCTTCTCCCTCAAGGGGAGAAGGGAGGCCGACTGAGATATCGAGGCGATCGCCCTTCTCCCCTTGAGGTCAGCGGACGAGGGCGAATGCCCTCTCCGCGAGGTGCCCGAAGGGCGGATGACGGGCAGGGCACCTACGATGCCTGATACTATCCGCACCACCTGCCCCTATTGCGGCGTCGGCTGCGGGGTGCTGGCGACGCCGCAGCCGGATGGCTCGGTGACGATTGCCGGCGATCCCGAGCACCCGGCCAATTTCGGGCGGCTGTGCTCGAAAGGCTCGGCGCTGGGCGAGACGCTGTCGCTGGATGGGCGGCTGCTCTATCCCGAGATCGGCGGCGAGCGGGCCAGCTGGGATGCTGCACTGGGTCTCGTCGCGAAAACCTTCGCCGAGACCATTGCTCAGCACGGACCAGACTCGGTCGCCATCTATGGCTCGGGGCAGTTGCTCACCGAGGACTATTACGTCGCCAACAAGCTGATGAAGGGGTTCATCGGCTCGGGCAATATCGATACCAACTCGCGGCTCTGCATGGCCTCGTCGGTGGCCGGGCACAAGCGGGCCTTCGGTTCGGACACTGTGCCGGGGAATTATGAGGATCTCGAGCTCGCCGACCTGATGATCCTCGTCGGCTCCAACCTCAGCTGGTGCCACCCGGTGCTGTACCAGCGGATCATAAAGGCCAAGGCCGAGCGGCCGGGGATGCGGATCGTCCTCATCGACCCGCGGCGCACCACCACCGCCGAGCAGGCCGACCTGCACCTCGCGATCAAGCCGGATGGCGATACGGCTTTGTTCGTCGGGCTGTTGAAGTCACTGGCCGAGCGGAACGCCGTCGATGCCGAGTTCATTGCCGAAAGCACCAACGGGTTCGGCGCGGCGCTTGACGTGGCGCGCAGCTGGAACCTCGAGCGGGTGGCGGAAGCCACCGGGCTCAGCGTGCGCGACATCGCGGTATTCTACGACTGGTTCGCCGAGACGACGCGGACGGTGACGGTCTACTCGCAGGGGGTGAACCAGTCGGCGACCGGCACCGACAAGGTCAACGCGATCGTCAATGTGCACCTCGCAACCGGCCGAATCGGCATGCCCGGGATGGGGCCGTTCTCGGTGACCGGGCAGCCCAACGCGATGGGCGGACGCGAGGTCGGCGGGCTCGCCAACATGCTCGCGGCGCATATGGATTTCGAACCCGCCAATATCGACCGGGTGAAGCGGTTCTGGCGCTCGGAGCGGGTGGCTGAGAAGTCGGGGCTGAAGGCGGTCGAGCTGTTCGAAGCGATCGCCCAGGGCAAGGTGAAGGCACTCTGGATCATGGCGACCAACCCGGTGGATTCGATGCCCGAGGCCGACAAGGTGCGGGCGGCGATCCGGGCCTGCCCGTTCGTCGTGGTGTCGGACATGAACGCCGCGACCGATACGGCGGTGGAAGCGCATGTGCGGCTGCCGGCGGCAGGCTGGGGCGAAAAGAACGGCACGGTGACCAATTCCGAGCGCCGGATTTCGCGGCAGCGGCCGTTCCTCGCCGCGCCGGGGGAGGCGAAGCCGGACTGGTGGATCGTCACTCAGGTGGCGCGCCGGATGGGGCATGCCGAGGCTTTCGCCTATGAGCGGCCGGCCGAGATCTTCGCCGAACACGCGGCGCTGTCGGGGTTCGAGAACGAGGGCAGCCGCGACTTCGACCTCTCGGGTCTGCTGCACGCAGAATATGACGGGCTGCAGCCGGTGCAGTGGCCGGTGCGGACGGTGCGCAGCACGGCGCGGATGTTCACCGATGGACGGTTCTTTACGCCCGATAGCCGGGCCCGCTTCGTCGCGGTGGCGCCGCCGCCGCCGCTGACGCCGCCACCCGGCATGCTGGTGCTCAATACCGGCCGGGTGCGCGACCACTGGCACACCATGACGCGCACCGGCAAGGCGGCGCGGCTATCGGCCCACATGGCCGAGCCGTTCGCCGAGCTGCACCCCGACGACGCAATCGAAAAAAGCATCCGGCACGCCAGCCTGGTGCGGCTCGAGAACCGCCACGGCAGCGTGCTGGTGCGGGCGCTGGTCACCGAGCGACAGCAAAAGGGCTCGGTATTCGTGCCGATGCACTGGACCGACCGGTTCTCGGCGCAGGGCCGCATCGATGCGCTGGTGGGCGGACAGACCGATCCGCAATCGGGGCAGCCGGCGCTCAAATCGGCAATGGTAGTGGCCGGGCCGGCTTTGGCCCGGCGCTATGGTTTTGCAGTGAGCCGGGTGCGGCCGCAATTCGCCGGCACCGACTACTGGGCGATCGCCGAAACGACCGGCGGCTGGCGGGCGGAGCTCGCCTTCATCACCGAGCCCGAGGATTGGGTTGGCTGGGCCCGGGCGGCATTCGGGGTGGGAGAGAAGGTCGAACTGCTCAGCATTGCCGACAAGGCGAGCGGCCGGCAAAGCCTGGCGCTGTTCGAGGGCGGCAAGCTGATCTTCGCGCTCTATCTGTCGCCCGACCCGGTGCTGGTGTCGCGGCAATGGGCGGTGTCGCTGCTGGCCGAGACGATCAAGCCGGCGCGGCGCGCCGATATCCTGGTGGGCCGGCCGGGCGCCGACCGCCCCGATCCGGGCCCGATCGTCTGCGCCTGCTTCGGGGTGGGCGCCAACCAGATCGCTGAAGCGGCGCGGGGCGGCTGTCACACGGTCGAGGCAATCGGGGCGGCGCTGAAGGCGGGGACGAATTGCGGCTCATGCCGGGCGGAGATTCGCGGGCTGATCGAGGTAAACCGGCTGGAGGCGGCAGAGTAAAGTCTGTCGCCTAGATTGCCCTCCGGTGCTGACCCAAAACTCACCTGTGTTGGTGGTCTCTCCGTGGCCAACCCACAAAGTGCTCAGCGGCAAATGTTGAGGATTGGACCCCCGTCATTCATTTGTCGTTCAGCCCCAGTCATCATAGGGTGAGGTAGAGGTATTCATACGATAGGGGTTTGGGAATGCAGCGGCTTTTTCGGTCGATCTGGTGGCTTGTCGTGGCCGGAACCCTTGCTCTCAGTCCCGCACATGCGGCTGACCGCAACATCACGCTGCTGCCCGGCACGGATCTCCCCGGTTTCGATTATTCGGTGCTGAAGGATGTCGATGTCGACGCCTGCTCGGCGGCCTGTACCGACGACAAGATCTGCCGCGCCTTCACCTATAACGAGAAGGCCAACTGGTGCTTCCTCAAGGGCGATGTGGGCCCCGAGACGGCGTTCAAGGGCGCCACGTCCGGCCGCGTCGATTTCACCCCGCCGCTGGCCGAGAACGTCGAGGCGCGGCTGAGCGAGCTGCCGTTCCCGGCTCAGGATCTGGTCGATTCCGCCCGCTATATGGCAGCCAACCTGCCGCAGACCGATCCGCCGCCGCCGGATGTCGCCTATGCCGACCTGGTGGCCGCCGGTGACGAAGCCTCGGCGCAGTCGAACCCCTCGGCCGCGATGGTGTCCTATCGCCAGGCGCTGGCGATCAACAAGAACGACCCCTCGGTCTGGCTGAAGCTTGCGGCGCAGGCCGAAGCCCGCGCGGTGATCGAAGCGGCCGCCGGCAACGGCGTCTACGATCTCGCGGTCAACTCGTCCTATGCGGCGATGAACGCACTGATGCTGGCCGAAACCGTCGCCGAACGCGCCGACGCACTGGGCGCGCTCGCCGTGTCGCTGTCGCGCCGCGAGATGTGGCGCGAGACCATTGCCACCTACCGCGCCAGCCTCAAGCTGGTCGATAACGCGACGCTCGAAGCGGCGCTGGAAAAGGCGGTTGCCGAGCATGGCTTCCGCGTCACCTCCAACCAGGTCGATGCCGAAGCCGCCAACCCGCGCATCTGCGCGGTGTTTTCGGATTCGCTGCCCTCGGGCGACACCGATCTCTCGAGCTACGTTGTCGTCGATAACGCGCCGACCGTGGCGGTCGAGACCGAGCAGAGCCAGATCTGCATCACCGGCGTCGAGCATGGCCGGCGCTACCACATCAAGCTGCGCGCCGGACTGCCCTCGGCCAATGGCGAAGAGCTGCGCGCCGATGTCGAGCTCGACCTGTTTGTGCCGGATCGCGCGCCGTTCGTCGGCTTTGCCAACAATGCCTATGTGATGCCCGCCGGGCTCGGCGGTGGCCTGCCGATCACTTCGGTGAACGCCAAGACCGCCGACGTGGTGATCTACCGGATCGGCGATCGATCGATCGCCACCGCGGTGCGCAACGGGGTGTTCCAGCGCACGCTCGATGGCTATTCGGCCGAAGACGTCGCCAATTCGACCGGCGAGAAGACCTGGGAAGGTCAGGTCGACCTGGCGCAGGGCGCGCCCAATGCCATGACGGTGACTGCCATTCCGGTCGCTGAGATCGTCAAGGAGTTGCAGCCGGGCGCCTATGTGGTGACCGCCAAGGTCAATGGCGTGCAGCAGGAGTATTGGCGCGAAGTCGCGACGCAGTGGTTCATCGTCACTGACCTGGGGCTGACCACAGTGACCGGCGACGATGGCGTCCATGCGTTCGTCCGCTCGCTGAGCAGTGCGCAGCCGGTGGCTAACGCCAAGGTGCGCCTCGTTGCCGTCAACAACGAGATTCTCGGCGAAGCGGTGACCGATGCCGATGGCCGGGCCGATTTCGCGCCGGGCCTGTCGCGCGGCGAAGGCGGCCGGGCGCCGCAGCTGATCACCACCGAGACCGATAGCGGGGATTATGCGTTCCTCGACGTCTCCAAGGCAGCGTTCGATCTCACCGATCGCGGCGTCGAGGGCCGGTCGTCGCCGGGGCCGCTCGACCTGTTCGCCACCACCGAGCGCGGCGTCTATCGCCCGGGCGAGACGGTGTTCCTCACCGCAATCCTGCGCGACGTGAAGGCCAAGGCGGTGACCGACCTGCCGCTGACGCTGGAAGTGCAGCGTCCGGATGGGGTGATCTCGAGCACCGAACTGGTGAATGACGCCGGCGCCGGCGGCTATTTCAGCGCCGTGACGCTCGACCCCGAAGCCATGCGCGGCTCGTGGACGATGCGGCTCTATGCCGACCCCAAGGCCGAAGCCCTGACCAATGTCGGGTTCCTGGTCGAGGATTTCGAGCCGGAACGGCTGGCCTTCGAAATCAGCGCCGCCGACGCACCGATCAAGACCGGCGAAGTGACGCCGGTCGAAGTGACCGCCAAGTATCTCTATGGCGCCACCGCGCCCGACCTCGCGGTCGAGGCCGATGCGGTGCTGCGGCCGGTAACGTCGCTGCCGGCTTACCCCGGCTATACGTTCGGCTGCCTCGACGACACGTTCGAGACTTCGCGTGAGCCGCTGGGCGTCGTCGGCACCACCGACGAAGCCGGTAATGTCACTGCCGAAGTCACCGTCAGCGCGCCGCAGGCGACGACGCGGCCGCTGGAAGCGCAACTGATCCTGCGCCTCGTCGACAGCAATGGCCGCGCCATCGAGCGCAGCCTCACCCGGCCGGTGCTGGCCGATGGCAACCGCATCGGGCTGAAGCCGCAGTTTGCCGATGCCAGCGGGCTGGCCGAGGGCAGCAACGCCACCTTCGACGTGATCGCGGTGGCGCCCGATGGCGCAACCGTCGACCAGGCCGGCCTCGAATGGTCGCTGTCGCGGGTCGAGACCACCTACCAGTGGTACCGCAACAGCGGCACCTGGAAGTGGGAAGCCATCACCACGACGCGCGAAGTTGCCAATGGCACCGTCGATGCGCTCGCCTCCGGCCCGGTCGCCATCGGCGCAGCCGTGAGCTGGGGTCAGTACCGGCTCGAAGTGTCGAGCACCGGTGAAGGCGCCACCTCATCGAGTTACGAGTTCTATGCCGGCTACTACTATCCGGAAGCGGGCTCCGACACGCCGGATACGCTGTCCGTGGCGCTCGACAAGCCGGCCTACCGGAAGGGCGAGACGGCCAACCTGAAGCTCGATCCGCAGTTTGCCGGCACCGCGCTGGTGATGGTGGTCGATGATCGCATCATCGCCATGCAGGCGGTCGAAGTGCCGGAAGGTGGCACCACCGTGCCGCTCGAAGTCACCGATGACTGGGGCCCCGGCGCTTATGTGACGGCGATGCTCTATCGTCCGGCCAGCGCGGAAGCCAAGCGGATGCCGGCGCGCGCGCTCGGCCTCGCTTTCGCCGATGTCGAACCGGGCGACCTGAAGCTCGACCTGAGCCTCGATGCACCCAAGGAGGCGCTGCCGCGCCAGGCCTTCACCACCACGGTGAAGCTTGCCAATGTCAAAGCGGGTGACAAGGCCTATGTCGCGGTTGCGGCAGTGGACCTCGGCATCCTCAACCTCACCAAGTTCCAGGTGCCGGATCCGGATGGCTGGTTCTTCGGCCAGCGCCAGCTCGGTGTCGAGGTGCGTGATCTCTATGGCCAGCTGATCGATCCGATGCAGGGCACGCCCGGCGCGTTCCGCACCGGTGGTGACGAGGGCGCCTCGCGCTTCGGCACGCCGCCGGCGACCACCGTGCTGGTGGCGCTGCACTCGGGCATCGTCGAAGTTGGGCCTGATGGTACCGCGACGATCAGCTTCGACATGCCGGATTTCAACGGCACGGTGCGACTGATGGCGATGGCGTGGAGCGCCGGCGCCGTGGGCCATGGCTCCGCCGACGTGATCGTGCGCGATCCGGTGGTGGTGAACCTGAGCCCGCCGCGGTTCCTGCGACTCGACGATACGTCGCGGCTTTTGGTCGAGGTCAACAACGTCGCCGGCCAGCCGGGCACCTACAAGGTGGCGCTGGAAACCGGTACCGGGCTCTCGACCGATGCTGCCGAAACCAATGTCGAGTTGCCGACGGGCGAGCGCACCGCGCTCAACCTCAGCCTCACCGGCACTGAGATCGGCGACCAGACGCTCAAGGTGATTGTCACTGCGCCGGATGGAACAACGCAGACCAAGGAGCTGACGCTCGGGGTCCGCGCCGCCAGCGCTCCGGTGACCACCAGCCAGCTGATTCCGCTGGAAGTGGGCGCGGCGACGACGCTCGATAAGAGCTTCTTCGCCGACATGGTGCCGCATACCGGGGAACTGACGCTCGCAGTCGGGCCGATTGCCCGCCTCGATGTGCCGGGCCTCCTGATGCAGCTCGATCGCTATCCCTATGGCTGTGCCGAGCAGACCTCGAGCCGGGCCCTGCCGCTGCTCTATCTCAACGAAGTCGCCTCGATGATTGGTCTGGGCGATGACGAAGCGATTACCCAGCGGGTCAAGGACGCGATCAAGAACCTGCTCGCCAAGCAGACCTCCAGCGGCGGTTTCGGCCTCTGGGGACCGTATGATGGCACCGACCTGTGGCTCGACTCCTACGTCACCGAGTTCCTGCTCCGTGCCAAGGCGGAAGGCTACGCGGTGCCGGACCTGGCGATGACCCGGGCGCTCGATAACCTGGGTAACCAGGTGTCCTACGCCACCGACTTCACCGTCGGCGGAGAGGACGTGGCCTTCGCGCTCTACGATCTGGCGCGCGCCGGCCGGGCCGCCATCGGCGACCTGCGCTACTATCTCGAGGCGCGCCTCAGCGCCTTCGGCTCGCCGTTGGCCAAGGCCCAGCTCGGCGCCGCGCTCGCCCTCTATGGCGACCGGACCCGTGCGGCGACTGCCTTCCAGGCGGCCGTCGAGGACCTTAGGGCACGTGAGGATCGGGCGAAGTACCGCAACGACTATGGCAGCCAGCTGCGGGATACGGCCGGAGTGCTTGCACTCGCCGCCGAGTTCACGCCGTCGGGTGTCGATATCGCGGCACTGACGAGCAAGCTCGCGACGCTGCGCGACCAGGCCCGCTGGACCTCCACCCAGGAGGATGCATGGACCCTGGTGGCCGCCGCGGCGCTGGCTCGCGAGGCGGGCGATGGTTCGGTGACGATCAATGGCGATCCGCTCACCGGCACCGTCTATCGCCGCTACGACCAGGAGGCGTTCGACAGCGAGGCGGTCGAGATCGTCAACAACGGCAACCGGCCGACCGAGATGAAGGTGACCGTCACCGCCATCCCGGCGACCCCGCCGGCGGCGAGCTCGAGCGGTTTCACCATCCAGCGGGATTACTACCTGCCGAATGGCGAGCCGGCCGACCTCAGCAACGTCCACCAGAACGATCGCTTCGTGGTGGTGCTGACGACGCAGCCGACCCAGCTCGGTTCGGGCCAGTATGTGGTGGCCGATCCGCTGCCGGCCGGGTTCGAGATCGAGAACCCCGACCTGCTGCAGGGCTCGGGCGTCGCCGACCTCAGCTGGCTCACCGTCGATACGCCGGCGCATGTTGAATCGCGGACCGACCAGTTCGTCGCCGCATTCAGGTTCACGTCGGCCGCGAGTAGTGTGACCACCGCCTACATGGTGCGTGCCGTCTCTCCGGGCAGCTTCGTGATGCCGGGCGCTACGGTCGAGGACATGTACCGGCCGGAGCTGCGCGGCAATACCGACGCGGGCCAGATCGAGGTCAGCGCGACCGGGCCATGAGCACCGCCGCGCACAAACAGCAGCCCCGGCGCTTCCGCGCGCCGGGGCTCTTTACTGCGACGCTGATCGTCTTGGCGGGCGTGGCGCTGGTCGGCAGCCAGTATGGGCTCGCCGTGCTGCGCGATATTCGCGCCACGCTGCCGCCCACTCCGGTGGTGTCGGCGGTGCCGGTTTCGACCGCGGTGGTCGACAATGCCGGGCTGCTGCTCCGGCCGTTCACCACGGCCAATGGGCGCTGGCGCCTGCCGGTGACGATCGAAGAGGTCGACCGGCGGTTCATCGACATGCTGCTGGCCTATGAGGACCAGCATTTCAACGAGCATCACGGCATCGACTGGCCCTCGATGCTGCGGGCCGCGGTGCAATATGCCGGGGCAGGGCGGATCGTCTCCGGCGGCTCGACCCTCACCATGCAGGTGGCACGGCTGATCGGCGGCGAGCCGACGCGCAACATTGCCGGGAAGCTCCGCCAGATGGTGCATGCCGATGCGCTGGAGCAGAGCCTCAGCAAAGACGAAATCCTGACGCTCTACCTGACCCTTGCCCCCTATGGCGGCAATATCGAGGGCATCCGCGCCGCGAGTCTTGCCTATTTCGGCAAGGAGCCGGGCCGGCTGACCACGGCGGAATGTGCGCTGCTGGTGGCATTGCCGCAATCGCCCGAGGCGCGGCGGCCGGACCGCGACATCGAAGTGGCGCGGGCGGCGCGCAACCTGGTGCTCGACCGCATGGTGGGGGCCAAGGTGATCAGCGCCGAGGAGGCGGAAGCGGCCAAGCTCGAGCCGATGCCCAAGGCGCGGCGGGATTTCCCGATGTATGCGGCGCATCTCGCCGAGGCGGCGGTGAAGGCGCATCCGAACGCCCGCAAGATCGAACTCACCATCGAGCGGAAGCTGCAGGCCAAGCTCGAGCGGCTCGGTGCCGATCGCGCGGCGCAGCTCGGCTCGAAACTCTCGGTGGCGATCGTCGTCGCCGACCAGCAGACCGGCAATATTCTCGCCTCGGTCGGTTCGGCCGGGCTCTTCAACGCCGACAGCGACGGCTATGTCGATATGACCGAGGCGGTACGCTCGCCCGGCTCGGCCTTGAAGCCGTTGATCTACGGGCTGGCGTTCGAACTGGGGATGGCACATCCCGAGAGCCTGATCGAGGACCGGCCGACGGCCTTCAACGGCTATGTACCGGTCAATTTCGACGGCTTCAACCGTGGCACCGTGTCGATCCGCCAGGCGCTGACCGAGTCGCTGAACATTCCCGCCGTGGTGGTGCTCGACGCGGTCGGGCCGGCGCGGCTGGTGGCGCGGATCAAGCGAGCGCACGCGGCAGCGCGGCTGCCGGCCGATACGGCGCCGAGCCTGGCGGTCGGTCTTGGCGGCGTCGGTGTCACGCTGCGCGACCTCGTTTCGATCTATGCGGCGATCGGCCGGGGCGGCACGCCGGTGGTGCTGCGCGATGGGGTAAAGCCGGTGGCCGAGGAAACCGAGACGCCGGCGCCGGTGCTCGATCCGATCGCCGCCTGGTATGTCGGCAACATTCTCGCCGACGTGCCGCCGCCGCTCAACGGTTCGGCCGGGCGCATCGCCTACAAGACCGGCACCTCCTACGGCTATCGCGATGCCTGGGCCATCGGCTTTGACGGCAAGACGGTGATCGGGGTGTGGGTCGGCCGGCCGGATAATTCGCAGATCCCCGGTATTACCGGCATCGGCGCCGCGGCCCCGATCCTGTTCGAGAGCTTTGACCGGCTGGCCGAAAAGACCGTGCCGCTGCGCGATGCGCCGCCGGGGACGATTTTTGCCTCCAACTCCGAATTGCCGCTGCCGCTGCGCCGCTTCCGCCATCCCGACGAGCAGAAGGTGAAGCGCGATGCGGCGCCGCAGATCGCCTATCCGAGCGACGGCGTCGACGTCGATCTGGGCCTCGCCTCGGGCAACGAAGCGCCGCTGATCGTCAAGGTGCGCAACGGCGTGCCGCCCTTCACCTTCTTCGCCAACGGCGCCCCCTTCGGCCGCTCCGCCTTCGCCCGGCAGAACAGCTGGCGGCCGGATGGACCGGGGTTCGTGACGCTGTCGGTGGTGGATGCCGAGGGTCGCTCGGATACGGTGAAGGTGTTCCTGGATTAGGGGTTGGAGTGGCAGTTGGGCCTCGCCCTCCTGCACAGAGGGCTGGGATGACTGCGGGCCGAGTTGACTGCGCGGGACCGACGGAGAGCCGGACGCAGCGGCGGCCGGTTAGGGTGCATTCGCCGCCAATTAGATAAGACTGCGGCCGATAGGCTTCATCAAAACGGAACAGCGCCACCTCGATACTGCGTGGGCCTCACTTAGCCGCTCGGCATTCCAATTCGCCGGGCGGCTCCATTTCGCAAGCGCCCGGCGCTGCAGTCAGGACTCCCCTTAGACAGGCATATGCCAAAACCGATCCGGTTCGAGCGCCTGTCCGCCAAGGGGGCAGTGCCGCCGCCTTCCGAGCGGTCCCGACGTGACGGGTTGCCATCTAAGTATTCAACAGAAATGACGAAGGCTGGAAAGACTAGGGAAGGACATGTGTGCCAAATCGCACGAATGTTGTGCGGTCGCGGACGGAATATGGACTGTTGTTGACCGATGGCCGTTGGTGCGAATAGTCTCGATCTCGAGTGTCGAGACGACATTGGCCTCACTGCTGGCCGCGCACAATGCAGGCGCATAGGCGAAGCCTCCCAGCAATAGCTGCTGCAGGCGCCTCAGGGCTGGCGCCGTGTGGATCGAGAGCGGTCCGTGGCCGTTGCCCGGCGCGCCTGATCCCCTTTCCCTCGCCGCAGAAGCGGCAACAAAGGTGCAGGATTCCGTGTCCGCTGGATCAGTGGACATTGGGGAGCGCCACGAGGCCAGATGCGAATGGAGGCTCCCTCCCCATCTTCCATTGGCGGCCGCCCCGTGGCGCTCGTTCCCGCAGGCGACCGTCGCCACCGGTAATCCTCGTCCTTGCGAACTCCGGCGATCCCGGCGCCGTGTACGTCATAGTACAGAAACATAAAGCTTAGGTCGACGATCTGTGGTTGTCGTAATTGTGATGCGGAGTTCGCAAGCGTACGGTGACCTCCGAAAATTGATTGAAGAGCATCTAGAAGTGAGTCGTGTTGATTCTGACTTTCATTAATACTTGCATATAACATCGAGGCTGGCGGACGGAGGTAAGACGTGAGGCCTTGGCTGCGTTCGGTTCGACCAACGGCACAATGTTCCAGGTGGCTCCCCCATCGCTGACTCGCGAGCCCCCAAGGCCACCACAGACCGATGCAACCCGCGGTCGGAACGGCAAGCGGTCGATCGACCATCCGGGTGGAGGCCCTGCCGTCCGGATGGTCGCCCCTCCAGCCGTGGCCCGGCGTTCTGCGCCAAGGCTGTGACAGTCCACACCCGAGCGTGGAGACACGTTCGGGCGCACGGCGTTCGCTGGGCGGGAAAGGAACTCGGAAGTGACCTCTATCGTGAAGATGATGGTTCTCGCCGGGATCGTGTTGCTGACCATCGGGGCCCTGACGGTGCCGGTGCTGGCCCGGGAGCAACCTCGGCCCTGCCTGTCGCCGATATCGCGCGCCGGCGATGGTATGACGATCCGGCCGGCGCTCGACCGCTACGTCCTGGCACGCGGCCAGGGCGAGCTGCTGCACCTCGCCGACTAGAGCGCTTTCGGGAAAGTTGTGAGACGTTTCTGGGGCAACTGGGCGGCGTCATGTCGCCGGTCGGGCGGTTGAGTCTGATGTTGGACGGCGGAGTTCGGCGCTGCGCCTCAGATGCGGCGGTTTCGCTCGATGTCGGGGCGAGCGTAGTGGCGGAACGCACTCAGCGTTAGCGAACGGTAAAGGCCGCGCCGCCAAGAAACCCGCTGCAACATGGGAGTTGCTGCGGCTCACCCAAAGAAAGCGGCATTTCCCCCGTTATTTCGACGGTGCGAAACGATACATGATGGCTGTCCGTATTTCTGTCGCAATTCATTCCTCAGTCTCCGCTTGACGTATCGTTGCCGAGTCCGGAGCCGATCGGCCTGAATGTTGCCTTGATCACCTGCCGTGCGTGATGTAGCGTCGTGGTGCGTCGGTAGTATCCATGGTGCGTCTGTACCAATTCGTACAGTTAGATGAAAGTATTTGGTAGAGTTTCTGGCCTATTGCAGGAAACCCCTGCTGCTACCATTGAGGCACATCGCCGAGCAACAACCCGTTTCCAGGGATCGGCGAGCAACCGGCGGCAGAAGCCGCCAGCGCACTGACCGCTGCCTAGCGAGGGCAGCCGCGGCGCAAGAGGGAATCTGCGGGGGGCGCAGTTTCACCTGACATTGGTGTTTTTGGCATGAGCAGTTGCCCATGACCATTTGTTGCGGCGTGTTGCGCCGGCCCTGAATAGGGAAACAACTGGCGGGGCGCTGTGCAAAGCAGGAGCGCAGGCGTTTGTCCTTTCTGTCATCGCGGTTCGAGAATGGCCTGCTGTCGCGACTGTCCGTTGAGGACCTGGCGCTGCTGGGGCCAATGGAGCGGGTCGATCTCGCGCCGCAGAACGCACTCGAAGTGGCCAACCGCAGCGTCGAGTCGATCTACTTCATCGAGCGCGGCTTCGCCTCGGTGGTGGCCGACGATGCCGATGGCGGCATCATCGAGGTGGGCTTGATCGGGCCGGAGGGCATGACTGGCCTCGCGGTGGTGCATGGGGTCGAGAAGACCCCGTTCAGCACCGTGGTGCAGGGTGGCGGCAGCGCGGTGCGCGTCGACCCCGAGCACCTGCGCGCGGCGCTGGCTGACAGCCCGTCGCTGCATCAGCTGTTCATGCGTTACGCGCAGGCCTTCGCGGTGCAGGTGGCCTCGACCGCCTCGGCCAATGGGCGGCTGCTGCTGGAGCAGCGGGTGGCGCGCTGGCTGCTGATGGTGGGCGACCGGCTGGGCGAGTCGTTCCAGATCACGCACGAGTTCCTGTCGGTGATGCTGGCGGTGCGCCGTGCCGGGGTGACCCGGGCCCTGCAGGACCTCGAGGCCCGCGGCCTGATCCGCACCATGCGCGGCGTGGTGGCGATCATCGATCGCGCCGGCCTCGCCGAGTTCACCAACGGCGCCTACGGCCTTGCGGAAAAGGAATATGCCAACCTCCTGGGGCCGGAGAGCGAGCCGGAGCTGGTTGAGCCGCGGGAGCCCAAGCACTATCGCAAGGTGAGCTATTAGGGTGCTCCTCGTTTGGGGAAATCGTGGAGAGCCCATCGGAATGCGATGCGCCATCGTCAGCGGTCTTGCGTCCCCTCGCCCCTCTGGGGAGAGGG
>NZ_LMEA01000010.1:512437-553787 GCF_001425235.1 Devosia sp. Root413D1
CCCTCACCCCGGCCCTCTCCCCAGAGGGGCGAGGGGGCGGTGGGGCACCGCCAGCTCAAGACCCGACATAAAGTGCGAAGGGCTCCTTCCGGAGCCCTTCTTACATTTCATCGTCGCAGCCAGTGCCCTACTTCGCGATAATCATCGCCTCGAGCTTGGTCACATCCGTCGGCAGCTCCGTATCCCCTGCCGCGAGGCCGTTGACCGAGAGGATGTAGGCGACGAGGTCGGCGTAGGTTTCGTCGCCCAGTTCGCCCGGCCGCGAGGGCGGCATGCGGTCGTGGACGTGGGTGTAGAGCGCGGCGACGGTCTGGCCCACCCATTTGCCTTCGAAATAGGGGCCGGCCAGCGGCGGGCCGTAATTGGCGCTCACCAGGTCGGGGCCGTGGCAGGAGACGCAGTTGGCATCGTAAGCGGTCTTGCCGCGCGCCGCCTGCGCGGCGGTGAAGGTCGCCGGTTCGCCGGCCGCAGCAGTGGTGGCCGCCTCGGCAGCCGGAGCCGCCTCGGTAGTGGTCGCTGCCGCCGCGCCGTCACCCTCGCCGGTATAGGTGTAGACGAGGATGGCGCCGGGGTTCTTGAGCGTGGTGCCGGCGCCGCCGTCCATGGTGCCGACGAGGCCGCTGACGTCGGTGGCTACGTACATGGTCTTCATGTCGGGGCTCAGCGCCATGTCGCGCAGCCGGTTCTCGGATTGGAAATAGCGCTCGATCGGGCCGGCGGCGGTCTTGCCGTCGGGCCCAAGCGGCACGCGATAGATCGAGCCACGCTTCAGCGTGGTGACCAGCAGCGAGTTCTCCCAGCCCGGGATGCCTTCGCCGGCCTCCGGGAAGTAGGCCTGCATAGAGGACGTGGCGACGGTCGGCCAGCAGATGAAGTCGAGGCCGCCGCAGGCCGGGTCGGTGAAATTCCAGTCGCTGGGGACGGTGAAGAGCGTCGCCAGCGGGTCGTGCTGCTGGTCCGGCCAATCGGTTTCGTTCTCGACCGGCACCGAGGGGTCGATGGTGATGTCGGAGAAGGTCAGCTGCGCACAGGGCGTGGTGGCCAGATCCCAGCGGGCCATCTGGTAGGCCTTGTCGTCCTTGAAGCCGACGACATGCGGCCAGCCATAATTGTCGCCGCCGACCAGAACGTTGACCTCGTCGTCGGTCTTCGGCCCCTGCTCGGAGGCATAGAGCGTGCCGTCCGGGCCGAAGTCGATGCCCTGCATGTTGCGGTGGCCGTAGGTGAAGACGTGGCTTCTGATGCCGCTGATCTCCGGGTTGTCCTCGGGGATCGAGCCGTCGAGGTTCAGCCTGAGCGATTTGCCCTGATAGGCGATCCAGTTGTTGGCGGCGAGCTCATCGGCGGTCGGCAGGCGCTGCGCCTCGATCGGAATGCACCAATTGCCGAGCTGGCCCTTACCGCCATCGCCGATGGTGTAATAGAGCTTGCCGTCGGGGCCGAATTTCAGCCGGCCGGAATTGTGGTCGTTCTGGCCGGGCATGCCGGAGATGATCACCTGCGGATCGCTGAGCGTGCCGGTCGCTTTGTCGTAGGTCAGCCGGACGATCTTGGCGAACAGGAAGGCGTAAGGACTGAACTTGTCCTTGACCCATTCATGCTGCGGCAGGGATTTGTCGACATAGGTGTAGGCGGCGTAGACATAGTCGTTGCCGGTGCCCTGCAACAGGCCAGGATCGAGCGCCAGGCCGAGCAGGCCGTCCTGGCCGCCGGGAGCAGAGACCTCGCCAATGTCGATCGCCACCTGCTTGGTGCCGTCGGCCGGGTTGACGCGGGTGATCTTGCCGCCGACGCGCTCGGTAACCCACAGCCAGTCATCCGGACCCCAGGTGATCTCCCAAGGGCCCTCGAAGCCATTGGCGAGTTCCCTCATCTCGAACTGCTTGGTGCCTGTCACGGCCGTATCCGGCGCACCCTGGGCCAGGGCAGGGGCCGCGGCGCCCGCGATCAATGCGGCAAGGGCGAACGTTGCGATAAGCTTCATTGGCGTTGCTCCAGGGATGGACCGGCCGTCCAACCCGCGGCGGAGCGGGTTGGTTCCGGGTTTGGCAGTCTTAGCGAAAGCACCGTGTGGCGGGCGTTACCCGCCACGCGCATCACGGCTGGTCGTGCTTCCAGCCGAGGATGCGCTCGGCCTTTGACGAGTTGAAGAAGGCTTTGCGACCGCTGAGGTCGCCCTTGATCGGAATGCCGGGGAAGTATTTCGCGGCGGCCTCGAGGCTGGGCATGTCGAGGGTGGTGTCGGGGGCGACGATGTAGAACGCCTCGTGCCCCCTGAACTTGCCTTCGAGGCTCAACAGGCAGGCCCGCGCCGCGGCGTCGAAGCGCGTATAGGCGAAGAGGTGCTTTTTGGGCGAGGCCGAGTTGGGGGTGAAGTTGCGGGCCGCCAGCTCGCGCTCCGGCACCACCCAGTGGAAGCGCATCGAGGCGATGGAGATATCCTCCCAGCGGCGGGCGAAGGCGTCGGCCTGGGCTTCGCAGATCCATTTCGAGAGGCTGTAGGGCTCCTCGGAATAGTTGGCGTGCTCCTCGTCGATCGGCAGGTAGTCGTAATGCGGGTCGCGGCTGTAGGAGTGGCCGATGGCATTGACGCTCGAGGCCTGGCAGATGCGCATGATGCCGTTCTCGACGGCCGCCTGCAGCGCGTTGTAGCTGCCCACCACATTGTTGTTGTGCACGACATGATCGGGGTGCCGGCCCGGGGAGGGGATGGCGGCCATGTGGATCACCGCGTCGCAGCCGGCAAAGGCTGAAACGAGCTTCTCATACTCATCCATGTCGGCCTGGATGAAATGCAGGTCTTTGGTTTCTTCGGTCTCGGGCGCCGCGACGCGGTCGATGCAGACCAGGTCGTGGCCTTGCTTGCGCGCTTCGGTGATGATGGCGCGGCCGACGCCGCCGGACGAACCGGTGAGTGCGATCTTCATTTCGTTTTGTCTCAGCTCGAATAGACGGCTTCGTGGAGGCCGCGGATATAGCCGATGGCGTAGAGCCGGCCGAAGGCGGAATAGCCGGCGTTCTCGTTGCTGTCGCCCTCCACCGTCGGGACATGGTCGGGGCGCAGCACGCCGTCGAAATCGATGTCCTTGTAGGCGCGCATGGTGGCGAGCATGTCGGTCTTGCCGGCGTCGTGCCAGGTTTCGTGGAAATTGGTCGGCACGCCCTCGACATCGCGGAAGTGGACGAAGCTGATCTTCTTCTTGCCGAAGCCGCGGATCACCTTGGGCAGGTCGTCGGTCATCAGGGTGAAGTTGCCCTGGCAGAGCGTGATGGTGTTGTAGTCCGACGGCAGCATGTCGACGAGCCGCTGGAAGTTCGGCACCGTGCGCATGATGCGGGAGACGCCCTTGATCGGGGTGATCGGCGGATCATCGGGGTGCATCGAGAGTTTGACGCCGGCCTTCTCGGCCACCGGCAGCACGCGGCGGAGGAAATATTCCAGCGTCTCCCAGAGCTTTTCCTCCGAGATCGGCGGGTTCGAGGTGATGCTGTCGGGCACGTCGTTGACGTTGAAGGCGGTGACTACCGAGCCGCCGCGGCTGGGCAGCGCCATGTTGGTGCGCACCCAGTTGAAATCGGTCATCCACTCGTAGCACCAGACCGGGATGCCGAGCTTGCCCATATTGGTGATCAGCTCGCAGACCACATCGATCTCGGCGTCGCGGCCCTCTAGGCCACGCTTGGCGAGGTTCAGCGGCGGCCGGCTCTCGATGACGCGGATCTCGTAGCCACCCTTCTCGTACTCGTCCTTCATCCGCTGCAGCGCCGAGAGCGAGGACACCCGCTCATTCGCCTGCAAGCTGTCGAAGGGCAGGCCGGCCACGGCGAGATCGACGCCGCACTGCTTGGCGAGCTTCCAGACGGGGGAGTATTTCGGAGGGATGACCTCAGCGATTTCGAGCATGTCGACACGATCTCAAAAGTTGGTGCGGCAAATATCGGGCCGCGGTGGATGTAACTATGCCGGCCGCTGCGAACGGCCGGCGCTGTGGCTTTACAGCCCCCGCCTTGGCGGGGACGGGCCTTTGAAGGCGCTCCGGGGCGCCGATGCCTAGGCGTGGAACTCGGCTTGCGACTCCTTGGAGCGGACCGAGTGCTGGCCCCATTTCTGATCGAGGTTGGGCCACGGGATCGAGTCGACCAGGAGCCGGGTGTAGGCGTGTTGCGGGTTGCGGATCACTGTCTCGACGTCGCCCTTTTCCACCACGTCGCCGCGATAGAGCACCGTGATGGTGTCGGCAACGTGGTAGGCGGTGGTCAGGTCGTGGGTGATGTAGATGATGGTCACGCCATGGTCGCGGTGCAGGTTCTTCAGCGACTCGAGGATGTTGGCGCGCAACGAGGCGTCCACCATCGATACCGGCTCGTCGGCGATCAGCAGCTTGGGCTTGAGCAGCAGCGCACGGGCGACGTTGATGCGCTGGCGCTGGCCACCCGAGAGCTGATGCGGGAAGCGGCCGAGCACGTCCTCGGGGCGGAGGCCCACGGCGGTCAGCGCCTCGTCCATTTTGTTGCGCGCGTCCTTGCCGGATTTGGCCAGCTTGAACTGCTTGATCGGCACGGTCAGCAGGTGGTCGACGGTGTAGAACGGGTTGAACACCGCGAACGGATCCTGGAACACCGCCTGCACTTCACGGCGATAGGCCATGCGCTCGGCGCCACGGAGCGTCGTGATGTTCTTGCCGCGATAGAGGATCTCGCCTGTCGTGGGGGTGATGAAGCCCAGCACCAGCATGGCGAGGGTGGTCTTGCCCGAGCCGGACTCGCCGGCGACGGTCAGAATGGAGGGATCGTTTTCCGGCAGGATCAGGTTGAACTCTTTGAGCGCAACCTTGGCGTGCGCGGACAACAGCCCGCGCTGGTAGACCTTGGTGACGTTGCGGATTTCCAAGAGGTTGGACACGGGCTCAGCTCTCCTGGTCGTAGATATGGCAGGCAACGAGACGCCCGCCCGGAAGCACATTCACTTTGGGCTTTTCGGAGCGCGAGCGATCCGATGCCAGCGGGCAGCGCGGATGGAAGGCGCAGCCGGACGGCAAGCGGAGCAGCGAGGGGGCGAGCCCCGGGATGCCCTTGAACTGACCGCGGTTTTCGAGGGTGGGCAGGCTGGAAATCAGCGCCTGCGAGTAGGGGTGCTTGGGATCGGTGAACATCTCGCGCACCGTCGCCACCTCGACCAGCCGGCCGGCATACATCACCGCTACCCGGTCCATGGTCTGGGCCATCAGGCCCATATCATGGCCGATCAGGATGACGGCCGAGTTCAGCTCGTCCTGCACCTTGTCGATGGTTTCCATCACCTGGCGCTGGGTGACCACGTCGAGCGCACTGGTCGGCTCGTCCGCGATGATCACCTCGGGGCGCAGCAGGATGCCGATGGCGATACAGACGCGCTGCTTCATGCCGCCCGAGAGCTCGTGGGCGTACATGTGGAAGACGCCGGGATCGAGATCCACCGACTTCAGCGCCCAGACGCAGCGATCGTTGATCGCCTGGCGGCTCTCGCCCGACAGATGCGACTTGATGGCGTCGACCATCTGCTCGCCGATCCGGGTGACCGGGTTGAGCGAGTTCATGGCGCCCTGCGGGATATAGGCGATCTTGCTCAGCCGCGCCTTGCGCATGCCTTCGTCGTTGAGCGATTGCAGGTCGGTGCCGCCGACCCACACATGGCCGCCTTCGATCCGTCCGGGGGGCTTGATCATGCGCATCATGGCAAGGGCCAGGGTGGATTTGCCCGAGCCGGACTCGCCCACCATGCCCATCTTCATGCCGGCTTCGAGGGTGAAGCTGACGTTGTCGAGGGCGCGGGCGCGACCGAGGTCGGTGTAGTAGGTGACCACCAGGTCCTCAACCCGCAGGATGGGGCCCGCCGCCGCGGCCGCGTTGCGGCTCGAGGCGTTTTCCGTGGTTGCAAGGTTCATCGTCATTACTCCGTCTTGCGCACGCGCGGATTGGCCAGTTCGTCGAGGCCCATATTGATGAGGGCGAGCGAGGCGAGGATCAGGATCATCCCGATGGACGGGGCGATCGGCCACCACCACCAGCCGTTAAAGAAGGCGCCCTGCAACTGCGCCGCCCAGATGATGTTGCCGAGCAGCGGCTCGCGCAGCGGCCCGAGCCCGAGCACGGCGAGGTAGAACGAGGCGAACACCGCCGAGAACACCTGGCCGACGAAGGCCGCAGCGATGAACGGCAAGAGGTTGGGCAGGATCTCCTTGAAGATGATGGCGATATCGCCGACGCCAGAGAGCTTCGCCACCGAAACGAACTGTCGCTCCTTCATGGTCAGCACCTGGGCGCGGATCACCAGCGTTGGCCCCATCCAGGCCAGCATCACCACGATCAGCGCCATGGTGAAGATGGTGACGTCGCGCTTGTCGAGCGAACCGGCGACGACCACCTGGATCAGCAGCACCGGGATCGGCGTGAGGATTTGGCAGACGGTGCGGATGGTCGAGTCGATCCAACCGCCGAAATAGGCCGAGGTGAAGCCGAGCACGACGCCGATCAAAGTGCCCAGCCCGCCGGCGATGACGCCGATGACAGCGGTCTGCCACATGCCGACGACCATCGCCGCCAACAGGTTACGGCCGAAGAAGTCGGTACCGAAGGGGTATTTCAGGCTGGGCGGTTGCTTCGTCGCCACCGAAAGCGGATAGGCCTGCTTGGGGTTGATGGTGATCAGGCCGATGACGGTGAACAGCACCAGCGCAATCAGAATGACCACGCCGACGGCGAGACCCCGGTTGCGGTTGAGGTAGCGCAGGAACAGCGTGAGGCCGCTCGGCTGCTCCATCGAGGTGTCTGCGGTCGCCGGTGAGGTTGCGGTAACGGTCGTCAATTTTCCGGTTCCTACTGGTTGCGGACGCGGGGGTCGAGCAGCGGATAGATGAACTCGAGCACGGCCATCAGCACGGCGATGGCGATGGTGATGAACAGCACGATCCCGTAGATGACAGGGAAGTCATTGGACCGGATGGCGTTGTTGAGCACTTGCCCCAACCCCGGAAGGCCGAAGAGCTGCTCGACCACCAGCGCCGAGGTGACCAGGGTGCCCAACGCCAGCGCGAGACCGGTAACCTGCGGCAGCAGGGTGTTCCTGAGGTAGTAGTCGCGGAAGATGCGCCCACCGGTCAGGCCCTTGTGCTCGGCGAAGTTGACATAGTCCTCGCCCTGGATGGTGACGCCCATGCCGCGCATCGACAGCACCCAGCCGCCGACCGAGCCGAGGATCAGCGCCAGCGCGGGAAGCATCTGGTGGCGCAGCACGTCGAGGGCAAACTCCCAGGACCAGTTGGGGACGATGCCGATCGAATAGGGGCCGCCGAGCGGCAGGAGCTTCAGACGGAAGCCGATGAAGAACAGCAGCAGCACGCCCATGATGACGGGCGGCACGCCGGTCAGCAGCACGAAGGGGGTGGCAATACCGCGCAGCCAGCGCGGCGACTTGGGCCAGGCCGAGATGGCGCCCAGGAGGTTGCCGATGATGAAGCTGAGAATGGTGGTGAACAACAACAGGAAGAAGGTCCAGGGCAGGGCCTGGCTGATGATGTCGGTGACAGTCGCGGGATAGCGGTTCAGCGAATAGCCGAAATCCATCCGCACGATGTTGCCGAGATAGGTCCAGTACTGCTCGAGCAGCGGCTTATCGAGGCCGAACTGCTGGTTCATGTTGGCGATGAGTTTTTCGATATCGCCCGGAGCAAAACCGCCGGAGCGCGCCAGTTCGGCGAAGCGTTCGCGCAGCGCGTTGCGGGGGCTGAGGCGGGGGACGAAGAATACAATCGTGGATGCGGCCCAGATGACCAGAACCAGGAAGGACAGGCGCTTGGCAATCAGCTTGAAGTTCACTCGGGTCATCTCCGGCACGGTGAGTAGTGGAGGGATGCGCGCGGACGCGCACCCCGATAGCGGAACTTCAGCTTACTGCGCGCCGGACGGCTGCAGCGAGGTGATGACCAGGAGGCCAGTGTGGGCCCAGAACGCGCCGTTGGTGCCCATTGCGGGGTTCGCGGCGGTCGGCCAGTTCTTCCAGTAGTGCTGGTTGTAGGCGATGCGGTGCAGCCACTGGATGATCGGGATATCGATCTGGTCACGCCAGTAGATACCCAGAGCCTTGGCGGCGCCTTCCTGGAACTTCGGATCGTCCGACGAGAGCGGGGCGATCGAGTCGAGGATTTCGTCGTACTCGGGGTTCTTGTAGCGCGAGAACCGGTTGTTGCCGGCCGAGGTGCCGATGGCTTCGCTGTACTTGCCGTGGAAGAGGTTGAGAGCTTCGAACGGGTCGTAGAGCGAGGCGCCGTGGCCGAACATGTAGAGGCCGGCCTTGCCGTCCGCCATGTTCTGGTACGCATCGGGACCAAAGTTGATCGCGGCGTCGAAGCCGCCCTGGCGGAGCATTTCAACCAGGATCGGCACGATGTCGGAGTGGATGCCTTCGAAGCCCTGGATGGTGGCGTCGATGGTCTTGCCGTCCTTCTCCCACAGGCCGTCGCCGTTCAGCGTGAAGCCGGCCTCGCCCATCAGCTTGGCGCTCTCTTCAGTGTCGAACTTGCGCGGCTGGTATTGCTCCTCGAGCGCCTTGACGGCGGGCGAGTCGGCAAAGGCCTGCAGGTTCGGGTAGAGCGGGAACGGATAGATCGTCGCGATCGGAGCGCCTTCATACAGGATGTCGTTGATGACATCGCGGTTGATGACGAGGCTCATCGCGCGACGGACCTTGGGGTCGCTGTAGGGCTCGAGCTGGGTGTTCATCCACAGCGAGTTCGGCCACCAGTCGAGGTAACCAAACGGCGATTCCGAACCGGTATGCGTGGTGATTTCCGGGTTCTGGGCAAGGATGTTGCCGATAACCGAGGAACGCATGTCGAGGGCGGAGTCGAACTCGTTGTTCACGACGCGCTGGGCGACGGTGTCCATCGAGACGCCGGTGATGTTGGCGATGATGACGCGCTTGACCGCCGGCTCGGCGATACGGCCGGCCTTAACGGCCCACCAGTCGGGACGGTAGTCGAAGATCTTCTGGTTGCCGTTCCACGCCTTCAGGTCATAGGGACCGGAGTGCGGGATATCGATCGAGCCGGGTTCCATGTTCACGTCAGGCTTGGACGACAGGTAGTCGGCCGGGACGATCGGGATACCGGTATCGAACTTCTCGGTCAGCACTTCGAACTTGAAGCGCGGCGCCGGGGCCTTGAAGTTCACCTTCACGGTCAGGTCGTCGACGATATCGGTCGAGGCGACGAACTGGGTGAAGTGCGCGTTGTAGGGCAGCTTGGAATTGTTCAGCTGGCCATCGAAGGTGAACTTGACGTCCTTGGAGGTGACGGGAGTACCGTCGGACCACTTGGCGTCCTTGTTCAGCTTGATCTCAAGCGCAGTGAAGGTGTCGTCGGTGTATTCCATGCTGTCGGCCAGCCAAGGAACATACTCGCCCTTGAAGATGGCGAAGTACATCAACGGCTCCCACATGAAGGCGTTGCCTTCCTGGTGGGTGTAGCCGGGCAGGGCCCACGGGTTGGTGACGCCGATCGGCGAAGACAGCGCAACACCCCAGCCGAGAACGACGGTCTGGTTGCGCGGCACTTCGGGAAGCGGAGTCGCCGGAGCGATTTCCTTTGGTGCTGTGGCAGCAAGCGGGCTTTGCGCCAGCGCTGCCAGCGGCGATGCCATGACGCCAAGCGCCAGCAGTGCCGCTGTGATTGTTCTACGTTTGACCATGTGACAGAGTCTCCCTTGACTGTCGACGAAAGCTGAAGGTCGCCTTGAGGCGACAAATGTTTGAATTGTGGGTCCCATCGACCCGGTTAAGCCCCCACACCTCCCCAAGATAATCTTGTTATCCTGCGATCGCTCTCTGGGTGGTGAGGTTCGCCGGCCGGCGGATGGCGGGCACCAGCGGTGCCATCGATCCACGTTGCTGTGCGACAGGGCCCGAATGTTCGCCGATCTCCTTTCTCGGAAGATCGCGGGCCATACGAGCCTTCGCCATGGACGCCGAGCCGCGATGTCGCGGTTTTCGGCGCGTAGTCGCTCGTCGGCTGCCCGAGGTCAGGAAGCCGTTCCGCCACTCATCGCGTTACGCTGGTACTGCCCATCGGACAGTCAGATCTTGCCCTGCGGCATTGGCTTGGCGTCTCCCCCACCAGAGCCGGCAACTCCCTCCAGAGCGCCCGGCTATTTCTCCCAATATTCTCAAGCGTTAGACGCGCATGGGGGTTGAGTCAACAGCTGGAATGGTAGTTCAGACAGCCCCTGGCGCGGGAAATTCGCTCGACATCTCGAAGCGCTTTGAATGTGCGGGGTTTTTTGGATCGGCGCAAGCTGTGTATCAATCCGCAAAAATAATGTGCGATCGGCAACAACAGCGTGCATCGAGGTGGGAATCTCGTCGTTTGCTGATGGTGGGGGGTCAAACGATCGGCAAAACCGGTCAGGTGAAGCTGACGATGAGCCGCTGTTCGGTGCGTCCGGTGACCTGGCAAGGCCACTCGGCGCCGTCGGAGCGGATCTGCAGGTCGAACGTGTCGGGGATATCGAGGGTCGAGCTCAGCGCCAGTTCGGCGCCGTTCTCCCAGAGCGAGCGCACCGTGCAGTCGGTCACGGCGTGGCGGTTCATGAAGATGATGCGGCCGGCCTTCAGCACCCGGCGGCGCTCGGTCTGCATCACGGTGTTCGAGGGCTGCCACAAGGCACTGCGGTTGCGTCCGGCGCGCTTGGCGGCATAGAGCGCCTCGTCGGCCTTCTGCAGCAGGCTGTCGATATCGTCGCCGACCGGATCGAGGGTGGCGACGCCAAGGCTGACGCCCACGGCAATCGGCGGATGGCTGCCGGGGATCTTCAGCGTGCGGATGGCGGTGCGCAGCTTCTCGGCCGCCTCGTGGGCGCGGTGCTGGTCGGTGTGCGGCAGCAGCACGGCGAATTCTTCGCCGCCGAGCCGACCGAACAGGTCGGTACGGCGCAGCTGGCCGGTGACCAGTTGCGATACGGCCGACAGCACCTGGTCGCCGGCGGCGTGGCCATAGGTGTCGTTGACCGACTTGAAGTGGTCGAGATCGAAGGCGATGCAGCTCAGCGCGCTGCGATGCCGGCGGGCGAGGGCAACGAACTTGCCGGCTTCGTCCTTGAAGGCGCGGCGGCTCGAGACCCCGGTCAGCGCGTCGGTAGAAGCAAGACGCCGCAGCTCCAGCTCGTTCATGGCGACGTGCGCCAGTTCGGTCAGGATGGCCCTCTCGCGCGGTCCGAAATGGCGGGCGGCGGAATCGATGGCGCAGACCGAACCGATATGGAAGCCGTCGCTGGTGGTCAGCGGCGCCCCGGCATAAAAGCGCACATGCGGGTCGCCGGTGACATAAGGGTTGTCGCGGAAGCGGTCGTCGAGCCGCGCATCCGGCACGACGATCGGGGTGGGGTCGGCCAACAGGTAGCGGCAGAAGGCGCTCTGCAGCGGCACCTCATCGGTCGAGAAACCGTCGACCGCCTTGTACCACTGCCGGTGCGCATCCATCAGCGAGACGATGCCGACCTCGACGCCGAGGGTGAGCTTGATCAGCCGCGCGATGCGGTCGAAGGCTTCCTCGCGACCGGTATCGAGCACGTCGTAGCGATCGAGGGCCGCGAGCCGCTGGCGGTCCGCGGCGGGTTCGTATTCGTCGTTGAGAAGCGCCTGACCCATAGCGAACCCGTTGCCAGTGACATCGTTATCGAAGGGAGGCGGTTAAGCGTTTCCTAACCCTGGCCATGCGGCGTGATCACATTCTCAAACGAAGAGGGCGCCGGCTATACCGACGCCCCCGTTATGCGTACGTGCGGCGAAGGTCAGCCCTTGATGCCGGCCGACAGCATGATCGCTTCGGTGACCTTGCGCTGGAAGATCAGGTAGACGATGGCCACCGGCAGGCCGGCGAGGATGGCGCTGCCGAGGTCGCGCGCATATTTGACGCCGAAGGCATCGGTGACCTGGGTGATGCCAACCGTGACGTTCATCATCTTCTCGTCGGTGACGGCGAGGAAGGGCCAGAGGAACTGGTTCCAGGCGCCGATGAAGGTGATGATGGCCAGCGCAGTGGTGATGCCCCAGTTCATCGGCAGATAGAGCTTGAAGAACATCTGGAATTCGTTGGCGTTGTCGATCTTGGCCGCCTCGCGCAGCTCCTTGGGCACCGAGTCGAAGAACTGCTTGTAGATGATGACGGTCACCGGCCCATAGACCAGCTGCGGCAGGATCACCCCGAGCCAGGTGTTGAACAACTTGAACTGGCTGATCAGAACGAAGTGGTTCACGATCAGCGCCGGGATCGGGATCATGAAGCTGGCGAGAATGATCCACCAGAGGATGCGGCGGCCGGGGAATTTCAGCTGGCTGATGGCGTAGCCGGCGAGCGCCGACATCATCACCACCAGCACCGTCACCGACACCGCAGTCACCAGCGAGTTGATGTACCAGGTGCCGATCTTGGTGTTGAACAGCACGTGCGTATAGGCGTCGAGGGTGAAGCGCCTGGGCCACAGGTCAATGCCCGGCTGCACGATGTCGTTTTCGACCTTCAGCGTCGTGACCACCGCCCAGTAGAGCGGGAAGGCCCAGAAGATAGCGCCCAGCACGGTGATGACAGTGGCGATCAGCCCGACGATGTCGAGCGTCCTGATGATCCGCCGTTTGCGCGGGCTCATGCCCACGACTTCGCCGGCAGCCGGGGTGGTGGCGACGGAGCTCATTTTTCACCTCGGGCGCGGAGCATCTGGAACTGCAGCACGGAGAACACCACGATGATGAGGAACAGCACGACCGCGACGGTGGCGCCGTAGCCGCCATTGTTCTTCTGGAAGGCGCTGCGATAGATCAGCTGCACCAGCCCCATGGTGGCGTCCGAGCGGCCGCCATTGCCGAACAGGTAGACCTGATCGAAGATCTTGAACTGGGCGATCAGCTGGATGGTCAGCACCAGCACGGTCACCGGCCAGATCAGCGGCCAGGTGATGCGGGTGAACTGGCGCCACTTCGAGGTGCCGTCGAGCGCCGCCGCCTCGTAGATCTCGGGCGAGATGTTCCTGAGACCGGCGATGAACAACAGGATGTTGAAGCCGATGGTCCACCACACGGTGATGAAGGCGACCGTCGGCATGAACAGCGGCAGGGTGCGGAACACCGGCACGTTGTCGCCGGCCACCAGCGCGATCAGCGGCTGCAGCACGCCGAACTGGCTATCGAACATCCAGCCCCAGACGCGGAACACCACCGAGACCGGCAGGATGTAGGGAATGAAGAAGCAGGCAAGGATCAGCGACTGCATCCAGCCCTTGAGCCGGTTGACGCCGATGGCGATGGCGAGCGCCGTTAGGGTGGCCGGCACCACGGTGAGCACCACGAAATAGACGGTGTTCCAGAACGCCACGCCGAACAGCTTGTCCTTGAACAGCTTGGCGTAATTATCCAGGCCGATGAAGGTGCCCGGGCCGATCAGCGGCGCCTTGTGGAAGCTGAGCCAGATCATCTGCAGCGTCGGGTAGATGAACAGCACGGCATAGACGACGACAAAGGGCAGAACGAAGATCAGCGCCGCCAGCACCTCGTTGCGGTTGAAGCGTTTCTTGCGCGCCGGTAGCGGCACGTCGGTGGCGGTATCAGTGGCTGACATCGGTTCTGGCCTCCCCAGTCAAAACAAGATCCGGCCGGCGCCCGGGTGGGCGCCGGCCGGTTGGATTACTCCACCTGACCCTGCAGATCGTCGCGCATCTGTTCCATGGCGGACTGCGGATCGATTTCGCCGTTGACGGCGGGCATCAGGTAGTTGCCGGCAGCGTCGTAGACCGGGGAGGCAACGCCGGCGAGCACCGACGAGGGGTCGAACACCGCGGTATCGGCGAGGATCGAGTAGGTGGCGTTCGGCTGCTTGGTCTTGAACTCTTCGCTGTCGCGGACCGGCGAGTAGGCCGGGATGTGGCCGGCATCGGCCCAGGCGAGGGAGTTCTTGTTCATCCAGGCGATGACCTGGAGCACGGCGGCGCGCTTTTCGGGCGAGACTTCATTGCCGACGCGGTTCGGGATGGCAAAGGAGTGGGAGTCGGCCCAGGTTGCCGGGTGGTCGAAGAAGGTCGGCAGGGCAATGGCGCCCCATTCGAAGCCGAGTTCACCCTTGGCGGCGAGGTCGGTCATGGTCGGGACTTCCCACACGCCATTGATGTGCAGCGGCGCCTTGCCGCCGGTGAACAGCGCGATCGAGGCCGGGTACTCGGTGGCGGCCGGGGCCAGCCCATCCTTCACCCAGTCGGCAACCACGGTGGTCGCCTTGACGGCCTTGTCGAGGTTGTCGCCCGACAGGAAGTTGCCGTCGGCATCGAGGAACTGACCGTCCTGCTGGCCGAGCAGCGAGTAGAAAATGCGCCACTGGCTGTCGCCGGCGGCGGAGTGGATCGAGATGCCGTACTCGGAACCACCATCCTTCAGCTTCTGCAGTGCGGCCTTGAAGTTGTCGACGCCGTCGAGGCCGGTGGGCAGGCCGTTGTCGCCGATCAGACCGGCAGCGGCCAGCTTGTCCTTGTTGTAGTAGAGGACGACCGAGTGAATATCGAACGGCACGGCATACTGCTTGCCGTCGACCTGGGCGGCTTTCCAGTTGGACTCGGCGAAGTCAGCGCCCGAGAGACCGGCGGCGGTCAGCTCGTCGGTGGTGATCTCGCTGAGGGCGCCCGAGGAGACGCCGAGCGGCAGGCGCGACAGATGATAAGTCATCACGTCGGGGCCTTCGCCGATGGCGGCCGAGGTCTGGACCTTGGTGTAGAACGGGGTGCCCCACTCGAGCGTGGTAGCCTGGATTTCGATCTTGCCGGCGTTCTCGGCGTTGAACTTTTCGATCAGCGCCTTCATGCGGACGCCGTCGCCGCCGCCGAGGAAGTCCCACCAAGTCACGACTTCCTGGGCCTGCGCCACGGCCGGCATCAGCAGGGCCGTCGACAGCAGCGCCATCTTCAGAAACGATTTCATCATTGCATTTCCTCCCATCGGGTTAGCTCCATGCGCAGGCGTTGCGGATCGGTGCGGACCGTCCCTGTCCCGGGCCCTGCGCATTGAGCAGTGGGGTGGCCGTTCGGGACATTATTGCTGACCTATCTAGTGATATGGATCAGAAATTCGGATGCATAAGGGCGTATCTTCCCTATTGATGGATACGAGTTTCAGCCGGCGCTGTAGGCGACGTCCCTCACGTCAAACAGATGCGAAGAGGCGCCGTCGAAATCGAGCTTCACCTGGTCGCCGACATTGATGCGCGACTGGCCTTCGTCCTCGGCGATCACCACCGAATTGTCTGACAGACGCACATAGGCGAGGGTGCGCTCGCCCAGCCGCTCGACCACATCAGCCTTGCCGCTGACCGCGCCATTGGCCGACACCTTCACCGATTCCGGCCGGATGCCGAAGGTCACCTGGCCGTCACTGGGCAGGCGGGATGAGGCGATGCCGGTGAGGATTTCCGAGTTGTCGGGCAGCCGGACCACAGCCTTGCCGTCACGATCGGAGAGCTGCTGCACGGCCAAGAAGTTCATCGAGGGCGAACCGACGAAAGCGGCGACGAAGCGCGAGGCCGGCCGGGAGTAGATCTCCATCGGCGTGCCGATCTGCTCGATCTTGCGATTGTTCATCACCACGATCCGGTCGGCCAGCGTCATGGCCTCGATCTGGTCGTGCGTCACGAAGATCATGGTGGTCTTGAGGCGTTGATGCAGTTGAGCAAATTCGATGCGGGTGCGGGCGCGCAGGCCCGCGTCGAGGTTCGACAGCGGCTCGTCGAACAGGAACGCCTTGGGGTCGCGGACGATGGCGCGGCCGATGGCGACGCGCTGGCGCTGGCCGCCCGAGAGCTGCCCGGGCTTCCTATCGATCAGGTGTTCGAGCTCGAGGGTTTTGGCCGCGGCGGCGACGCGTTTCGCAATCTCCTGCTTGGGGGTGCGGATGTTCTGCAGCCCGAACGACATGTTCTCGCGCACCGTCATGTGCGGGTAGAGCGCGTAGTTCTGGAACACCATGGCGACGCCGCGCTCGGCGGGCGGCAGCTCGTCGACGCGCCTGTCGCCGATGTGGATTTCGCCGCCGTCGATGTCCTCGAGGCCCGCGATCATCCGCAGCAGCGTGGACTTGCCGCAACCCGATGGGCCGAGAAAGACCATGAACTCGCCGGAGCCGATGGTCATCGAAACGTTCTCGATGACCCGGACCTGACCGAAGTGCTTGCTGACGTTTACGAGCCTGATATCGGCCAAATCGCGTTCCTCCCGGGTCGTCCCCGGCCCGCGCGTCCCTTGGGGATCTCGCGGGCCGGTGCTGATGCTATTGCGGCTGACAATATTGTCAATCCTGTATCAAAAGAAAGCGGAAAATTCATCTTAAGTTTCAGATGGTTAGAGGAAACCGTCATCCGGTGATGACGCGTTTCCTGTGTTTCCTACCCGAAAAGCTGATTCAGTTTCCTTCAGTCTGTCTCCAGATTTGCCGTGGTGGTGACAAGGCCGTCGAACAGTGCCGCCGCGACCGGATCAACGCCCGGCGCGTCATTGGTCAGGCGGAAGGTGGTGACCACCAGGCCGCCTTTGCCGACGGTGCGGCGGGCGATAGTGGCGGCTGGCTTGTTGATCCAGCCGATGACCACACCGGCATCGATCAGCCCCTCATATTCCCAGGAGCGGAAGCCGGTCAGCACGTGGTGCGGCACGACGCGATCGAACGAGATATCAAGCAGCGGGCCGCCGGGCAGGGTGGCGAATGCCCCTGTCCGCTTGATCCAGGAGAAGTTGGCGATCCAGTCGCCGCGCCACAGCGTGCCATCACGCAGCACCAGCCCGATATTGGGGAGCTGGGTTTCCGAGCCGAGATGACGGGCCCGCTCCTTGCCTGCCGGCATGGTCGGCGGCTCGGCGCGGGGTGGGTCGGTGCGGAGGTTTCGGTGCGTCTCGACCGAACCGTCGGCCAGCACCAGGTAGCGGGCGCCGTGGCGCATCGCTTCGATGTCGGCGGCGCCGAGCGCATGGGTGAGCACCAGGTCGGCGGCAGCGGTATCGGTGGTCACCGTATAGCCGAGACCCTTGGCGAAGGCTGCGAGTTCGGGACTGGCGGCGGCGATCCTTGCCGGGCCGGCCGTGCGCTTCGAATAGACCGAGACCTGCATCTCGTTTTTGGCCAGCAGCTTGCCGCCGGCTTCGAGCTTCAGCGCAATGCTGGCGACGCGCGTGTCGCCGCCCAGCGTGATCGTGGTGGCGCCGAGGTCGGCGACCGCCAGACCTTCCGTCGCCGGCACGTCGAGCTTGCCGCTCGTGCCCTCGACCGACCAGGTGAGCGTCGCGCCAGCCGGAACCGCCTTGCCGCCGGTCGCTACCTTGAGGTTCAGCGCGAAGCTATCGCCCGAAGTGATGGCGTGATGGGCCAGCTGCGGCACGATCACCGTGTCGTTGTTGATCTCGGCGAAGCGATCGTGGAAGGCGCGCGGGTTGCGGTTGATGTCGAGCAGGCCATTGGCTTCCCAGTGCACGTCCGTCATCTCGGTGATGACGTAGCCCTGGATCGGTGCGTGGGCGCGCATCGACTCGATCTCGTATTTGAGATTGGCGAACTGGTACCACTGCACGTTGGTGATGAAGTCGCCGAAGCTCTCGAACACCTTGTCGAGGTGGTAGGTGGCGAAGCGGTTCTGGATACCGTGCGGATAGGCCGCGCCGTCGCCCCAGTTGCCGCCGGTCTCGGCCCACCAGGGCTCGGCGCCGGCAGGGGTCTTCACCTGGTCGGGATGGGGCAGGCCCCAGACGCCGAACTCGGACACCACCAGCGGCTCGTCGCCGCGACGCTCGCCATCGCCAAAGGGCGTCCAGGTCCAGTCGGCGGCCCCGGCGAACTCCTCGGTGAGCTTTTCCCACTCGGCGCGGCGTTCCGGCACTGAGCGGTAATAGTGGTAGTCGTTGATGTCGGTCTTGACGTGGAAGTTCGGGATACAGGCCGAGTTGTCGACGACAAGCCGGCGCGGGTCCTTCTGCTTCAGCCAGTCATAGGTGTCCTTGAGCCACTGGCGGTGATCGGCGTTCTCGATCAGCCGGGTGCCCCAATCCTCGTTGATGATGGTCCAGGCGATGATCGAGGGGTGGTTGCCATCCCTGGCGATGATGCCGGCCATGGTGTCGCGCATGCGTTGCGCGGCGGCGGCAGTGAAGTACTGGACATTGGGGATTTCGGTCCAGATCAGCACACCCAGCCGGTCGGCGACTTCGTAATAGCGCGGATCCGGCACCTTGATGTGGACGCGCAGCAGGTTGAGGCCAAGATGCTTGGCCTTCTGCAACTGGTCCTCGAGGAATTCCAGCGAGGGCGGGGTGCAGATGCCATCCGGGTAGTAATCCTGGTCGAGCGCGCCACGCAGGTAGAGAGGCTGGCCGTTGAGGAAGAACTTGCCGTCGCGGGTCTCGATCTTCCTGAACCCAAAGCTATGCGTGGTGGTGTCGACCACTTCGCCGCCGGCCATCAGTTCGAGCTTCAGGGAATGCAGGTTCGGCGTCTCGGTCGACCACAGGGCCGGGGCGTTGAGCTTCAAAGTGAGCGAAGCGCCGGTGGTCTCGGAGGAAACCCCACCCACCGTGGCGCGCACCGTGGCGCCGGCGCCGGCGGCCGAGCGGGTCAGCGTCAGCGCAATTTCGCCGCTGTCCGGGTTGGCGTCGATCGCCACATGGGCGACGTGCCGCTTATCGCGCGAGAGCAGCTTCACCGACTGCCAGATGCCGCCGAGCGGGCCATACCAGCTCTGCTTGCCGTGCGGGATTTCACCGAACGGATAGTCCGGATAGGCCTCGGCGTCGCCGCTGGGCAGGGTCACGTGCACTTCCAGCGCGCTCTCGGCCGGGGTGCCCGCGGGGATGACGAACTCGAAGGGCAGGTAGCCGCCTTCATGGGTGCCGAGCACGCGGCCATTGAGGCGGACTTCGGAGAAATAGTTCACCGCGCCGAAGCGGATGGCGATCTCGCGGCCCTGCCAGGCGGCCGGGATCGACAGCTGGCGGGCGTAGATGGCCTTGCCGGTGGCGTGACGGAGATCGGCGAATTCGGCCTGCCAGGGGCCGGGAACGGTAGCATTGCGCCAGTCGCCATGGCCATCGAGCCGGAAGCGCCAAGCGCCGTCGAGCGAGATCTCCTCGCGTGCGTTTGCGCCAGCCTTGGTGGCCGTAGTCTCGCCGATCATATAGTCCTCCCACCACGCTAATAATTATTAGCAGTTTCGCTATGGCTACCGGCTTTCTAGCGGTCTGGCAAGCGTTGCGGTTGCTAATGAGTTTAGCAAGCGAAGTTGCGCACACGGCTCGAAGCCTGATAATGCTGCGCTTTGAAGACGTTAAACGAACGCTTCGCAAAGACGTTAAGCGAACGCTTTAGACGTGTTGGGGGAAGTGGTGGCAAAGCGGCCGACCATGATCGAGATCGGTGAGCGTGCGGGGGTCTCGCAGGCCACGGTGTCGCTCGTCTTGAACCGGGTGCCGAATGCGCGTGTGGCTGAAGCGACGCGGGCCAGGGTGATCGAGGCGGCTGAGGCGCTGGGCTATCGCAAGGGGCCACAGCACCACGTGCCCGAGAACAAGACCCTGGTGATCGGCCTGCTCATCGACGAAGTCACCACCACGCCGTTCGCCACGCCGTTCATCGAGGGAGCGCGCGAGGAGGCGGCACTGCAGGATGTGGTGGTCGCGACCTTCTCGACCCGCTCCGATCCCAAGCTCGAGAGCCTGGCGCTCGACATGCTGCTCAGCAACCAGATCATCGGCGTGCTCTATGCCAGCCTCGTCACCCGGCCGGTCGAAGTGCCGGAGCGGCTGCGCGACGTGCCGACCGTGCTGCTCAACTGCTACGACAAGCAGCGCTACTACCCCTCGGTGGTGCCGGCCGACGTCACCGGCGGCTATGCCGCGACAGAGGCGCTGTTGAAGGCTGGGCACCGCCGCATCGCGCATCTCGCTGGCGAAAGCTGGATCCAGGCGGCCGACGACCGCGAGCGCGGCTATCGCCAGGCGCTCGCCTCATGGGACGTGCCGGTCGACGAGAACCTGATCATGCGCGGCGGCTGGACCATCCATGGCGGGCGCGACCTGACGGCGCGGCTGCTCGATATGCCCAACCCGCCCACCGGCATCTTCGCCTTCAACGACCGCATGGCGGTCGGCGCCTACGGGGCGTTGCAGGCGCGCGGGCTGCGGGTGCCGGACGATATGTCGGTGGTCGGCTTCGATGACGAAGACACCAGCATGTACATGAATCCGCCGCTCTCGACGGTGGTGCTGCCGCACGAGGAGATGGCGCGCTGGGCGGTCGGCACGCTGCTCGACGAACAACTCCCCGCCGCCTCGCCGCGGCGGATCAAGATCGAGTGTCCGCTGATCAGCCGCGGCTCTATCGGGCCGGTGCCGGTGCGGGCTGCGGCCGAGTAGCTTTCCGCAGCCGCTGCCAAGAGTACCAGCCCGCCGACAGCAGCACCAGCACGCCAACCGTCACCAGCGCCGCGGTCAGCGAGCTGCGCACGGGCTTCCCCATGAAATAGCGGGTGGCGAAGAAGCCGATATTGGAGAGCACCAGGAAGCTCAGCACGTGCCGCCCGGGCGTCAGCAGCACATTGGGTATGCTGACCCGCGCCGCGATGAAGCGGCAGAGCCAGAGATAGGCGATCAGGATCGCGGCCGGGCCGACGATCCACAGGATGGTCGGGGGGAAGCGGTTGGGAAACTGTCCGGTCTGGATCGTCACCCAGTAAAGGTAGCCGGTGATCGCCAGCGCTGGCACGAAGTGCCAGGCGCGCACCGGATGGCTGCCGTACCAGATGCCGAGGAGGAACCAGGGCAGGTAGGGGAGGAGCGGGAAATTGGCGAAGCCGGTATGGCTGACCAGGGTCGGCAGCAGCGGGACGATGGCGCCGGTGGTGTAGAAGGTCGTAGCGAGGCAGGCGAGCGTCGCGACGACCAGCAGCCACGGGTTGCGGCCGATGGCGAGCAACGCCGGGCGCGCCACCAGCGTCAGCAGCGACAGCATGAAGAAGGTGGCAAGGAACTCGCTCCAGCCGAACAGCCGCTGCATGGTGACGACGTCGAAGATCAGCTGCGGATCGAGCTTCTTGCGATCGACCAGCAAAGCGAAGGCGAAGGACGAGGCATAGACGGCCAGCAACAGCAGCAGCGAGGGCCGCAGCTGCCGCCAGAGGCTGCGCTTTCGCCCCTCCGGCTTGGGCAGGCCGAGACCGATGCCGAAGGCGAACAGGAAGCCCGGGAAGCTGACGAGGTTGGCATACTCGGCGAAGATCGCCGCCTCGGGCCTGGCCCGGAAGGTGATGAGCTGGACGACATGGGCGCCGACCATGCCGATGACCAAGAGGGTCTTGAGCAGGTCGAGGTCAGTGGCGCGGTTGGGGGTTTTCACGATCGATTCGGTTCCTTGGCAGGCATCAGCCGGTGGGCTTCAGGAGGGGCGCCCGATAGCCTGCCGGCGTTAGCGGTCCTATTACTCCGGCAATGCATCGAGCTCGGGCCAGCCATCAGCGGTCCATCGGAGGGGCGAGAACTGGAGTTTCGACACGCCGAGGTCGTCACCGTCGTAATAGTGGTAGGCGAGCATCTCGCCCTTTGAGGTGACGATGGCTTCCTGCCCGCCGGGACCGATGAAGCGGCCGGTCTTGCCCAGAAGCAGGGTGCCGCCGCCCGCGAGCATCGGCTTGCCGTCGCGATCGAGATAGGGACCGGTCACTGCGTCGGCGCGGCCGACGCGCATGTTGTAGGTGCTGTCGAGCTGCTTGCAGCACTGGTCGAACGACACGAACAGGTAGAACCGCCCCTCGTGCTCGAGAATGCTGGCCGCTTCGATGCCGGCGCCCTGGCGTGAGGCGAGGTCATGGGTCGGGGTATCCGGCGTGAGCAGCTTGCCAGAGGCCGGATCGAGCTCCCGCATTTTGATGCCGTCCCAGAACGAGCCGTAGGCAAGGAAGGCGCGGCCGTCGCTGAGGTCGATGCGCCAGGGGTCGATGGCGTTCCAGTTGTCCTTGCCGTTGGATTTGAGCACCAGGCCCTGATCCTCCCAGCCCTCGCCGGGTTTCTCGGGGTCGAGCGCGGCATTGGTCATCAGCCCGATGGCGCTGGTGTTGATGCCGAACGAGGACACCGAATAGTAGAGGTTCCAGGTCTCGCCGTGCCTGCTGACCGATGGCGCCCAGATGTTGAGCGACTGGTAGCCGAGTTCCTTCCGCTCCCATTTGGGGACGCCCTTGCCGATCGATCCGGCGTCGGTCCAGGCAATGCCATCCGGCGAGGTCTTGGCGCGAATGGCGCCGCGATAGAGCCCGCCCTCCTGTCCGGTCTGGAAGGCGACGAATTTGCCGTCGACCTCGATCACCGTGGGGTCATGGATCCTGATGTCGCCGGTCAGCGTCGGCTGCACATCGGCGGCCAGCGCCGGCGACACGAGGCCGCAGAGCAGCGTGGCCACCGCAAGGGATCGAAACATGGCACTCCTCCGACGCGATGAAAGGGGCGAAGGCATCCCAGAGATTGGCGGCGGGTGTCAACCGATCACGCGATCGGGAACACGTGGGTAACGCGATCTTAATTTCGTTCAGGAGAATAGACGAGAAACCGTCGGCCAATTGTGCCGGCAGATCGGCCCAGCGTTCTATCCGGGCCGCCCCTCTTGTGCAGAGGCGCCTTCATGTACCGCGTAAACAAGCCCATCGAATTCTCTGTTTCCCGTCGTAGTTTCGGTATCGGCGCTGCTGCGCTGATCGCTTCGTCGGCGTTCACGCCGGCCTTTGCCAGCGTCGGTGGCTTCGTCGACCAGACCTGGCAGCGGGCCAAGGCGCGCGGCGTGTCGAAGCGGGTGTTCGACATCGCGATGGGCGATTTCAAGCCGATCGGCTCGGTGCTCGAGCTCAGCAAGAAGCAGCCGGAATTCGTCTCCACCGCCGCCGACTATGTGGTGAAGCGGGTCAGCGACGCGCGCATCAGTACCGGTCACGAGATGCGCGGCGAATGGGCCAAGACGCTGAAGGCAGTGAGCGAGCGCTACGGCGTGCAGGGCGAGATCATCCTCGCCATCTGGGGCATCGAGACCAATTTCGGCGGGTTCCTGGGCGGCACCAACACGGTGCACGCGCTGGCGACGCTGGCCTATGGCGGCTATCGCACCGATTTCTTCGGCTCCGAGCTCATCACTTCGCTCGAGATCCTCGAGGGCGGGCATGTGCGCGCCAAGGACATGGTCGGCTCGTGGGCCGGCGCCATGGGCCTGCCGCAGTTCATGCCGTCGAGCTTCATGAAATACGCCGTCGACTTCAAGGGCGATGGCCACAAGGACATCTGGGGCTCGGTGCCCGATGCACAGGCCTCGATCGCCAACTACCTTAAGTCGTTCGGCTGGCGAGCAGGGGAAACCTGGGGTTACGAGGTAAAGCTCGCGCGCGACTTCAACTACCAGAACGTCTGGCAAGGCCTCACCGCGACCCTGGGCGACTGGCGCGGCGTCGGCGTTGTCCGCGCCAACGGCAAGCCGTTCCCGCGCGACAGCGATACCGCCCGGCTCTACATGCCGATGGGCGGCAACGGCCCGGTGTTCGCCGTGCTGCCGAATTTCGGGGTGATCAAGCGCTACAACAACTCCGACAGCTATGCGCTGGCCGTCGGCCACCTCGCGGACCGGATCCTCGGCGGCAAGGGTTTTTCGGTGGCCTGGCCGAAGGACACTGCGCTCAACGCCGATGGCCGGAAGCAGGTGCAGGCGAAGCTCTTGAAGAAGGGCTACGAGATCGGCAAGCCCGATGGCGAGATCGGGCCGAAGACGCGAGCCGCGGTGATCGACTGGCAGACACGCGCCGGGCTGCTGCCGGATGGGCATGTGTCGGGGAATCTGCTGAACGCGCTGAGCTGAGGCGGTTTTCGACTAGATGGCCGGTGCGGGCTGACCCCCACCCCTGTCCCCTCCCCGCAAGGGGGAGGGAGACCAAAACACTGATATCGAAGTTATCGTCTCCCTCCCCCTGTTTCAGGGGAGGGGCAGGGGTGGGGGTCAGCCCGCGCCGGCCTTTCAGTAAACCCCTCAAATCACCTCAAGATAATCCCGCCCCGGCAGCGCTTCGAACGGCGCCGTCGGCAGGGTCTGGTACCAGAACGCCACCGAGGCGATGTCGTCCTGCAGCGGCAGGTAGCGGCGGGTGTTGCGGTTCTCGGTGCGCCAGCCGAGCGCCTGGATGGTGACCTTCAGGTCGCTTTCGAAGCGGATGGGGTCGCTCAGGTGCCAGCGATACATGCCGAAGCGGGTCTGGCTGCGATAGGTGCCGTCGGGACGCAGCACCTGCGGCAGGCCGGCATAGGGGGTGGAGAACTCGCGATAGCGGCTGTCCATGGTGGCATCGACCACGCCGCCGTCGAAATTATAGGCGCCGCAGAAATAGTCCTCGGTGCCGGTGCCGCAGATGGTGGGGAACGCCTTGTCCCCATCCATGAAGAACTTGATCTCGCCTTCACCCCACCAGCCGGAATTGTTCACCCCCCAGGCCATGTAGGTGCCGACATAGTGGCCGCGCCCCTTGATGCCATCGAGGATGGTGTAATCGGTGCCGTAGGGCAGGGGGTTGGTGCGACGGAACTTGGCGTGGAAATAGGCCGCGTCTTCCGGCACCTCGGTCAGGGTGTAGTTGATCTGGTAGTAGATGATGCCGAAATCGTCGGGGTCGGTATTCTCGATCTCGATGCGCGCGGCCTTGCGGAACGGCATCTCCCAGTAGCAGTTGAAGGCGCGGCCGGGGTTGACGCAGACGGCGAGCGAGTTGATCTGGGCGAACTGGCCCCAGCCCATGCAGAAGAAATCGCCGAGCGGCGCCTCGACCGAGGGGTTCTCCTGATCGTCCCACCACATGCGGATGATGAGGCTCCGCCAGCGCAGGTTCGCCGTGGTCAGCCAGATCTGCTGGATGGCGCCCATGCCCTCGATATCGGCAAGGACGCGGGTTTCGCCCGGTTCGATCCGGATCGAGGGCGATACCTTCCAGCCCTGGCCATTGCCTTCGGGGCCGAGCCCCTTGGCGTGCACGGCGCCGGTGCCTTCGGTGGCCATGCCGCCCTTACCCTTCTCGCCGGTGAAATTCTCGGGCGAGATCGAGCGGGTCCTGGCCGGCGACAGCCGGTAGAGGTTCGAGAGGTTGACGCCAAGTCCGTTGAACGGCGTAGTCATTTTCATTGTCCCTGGAATGGATAGCGGAAATGCGGGATGCGCTCGGCAACCGGCGGTAGCGGATCGAACGGCTTGTGCGGCTCGGCCTGATACCAGAACGCCACCGACGAGATGTCGTCCGACCGGCCATTGGCGTGGCCGTGCTCGATGCTGACCTTGATGCGCTCCTTGAAGATCAAGGGGTCCTCGATGTGCCAGCGATAGAGCGTCACCGGCTCGGTCCAGTTCGGGCCGCCGGCGGCGATGATGCCGTGATAGGGCGCCGAGTACTCCTCGGTGGGGCACCAGGCGGTGTTGAAATAATCCTCGGTGCCGGTGCCATGCAGGGTCGGCGGCCACTGGTCGTTGGCGCCGGGGGCGCTTTCGGGACGCGGCTCGATCAGCGCGGCTTTCGGGCCGATGCGCGGATCGGGCTTGCGCACCGTGTCGGGCACCGAGAGGCCGGGGGCGCCGTCGATCCAGATCATGTCGTCGCCTTCGCCGTACCAATCCCAGGACCGCGACAGGCGCTGCGACTGCACCGAGAACAGCACGCCGACATAGTGGCCGTGGCCTTCGGCATCGAGGATCACGTAGTTGCGCTTGCCGTCGACATTCTCGCCGCCGAACAGATGCTGCTCGTTGGTCTTATTGGCCTCGCTGACTCCCGCCGGCCGATCCTGCCGATACTGGGCGTGGAAGCGCCCCATGCCGTCCTCGAGCCGATCATGCAGCTCGAGGTCGACATAGTAGTAGAACAGCAGGTCGACCTCGGACTCGTTGGTGATGGTCAACCGCATCGAGCTGCCGAACGGCATCGGGAAGTAGCTGTTGAAAGCCTTGCCGTCTTGCGGGCTCGCCTGCACCGGCAGCGAGGCGAAGTTCCGGGTTTTGGCATGGCCCATGCCGAAGAAATCGCCGATCGGGCTCTCGACGCTCGGTTCGGTCTCGCCGTCCCAATAGGCGCGCAGCACGATCTTTCTGAGGTAATGGTCGGCCGACGAGGCTAGGGTGGCCCAGATATGGGTGATGATGCCGGCGCCCTGGTGCTCGGCGATCACGACGGTCTTCCCCGGTTCGATATGCAGCCGGTCGTCGTTGCCGCCGGTGCGGTCATAGCTCGAAAAGCGCCGGCTCTGCGCCTCGCGCAGTTTTGCTAGTCCCCGTAGCGGCGAGAGGCCCGCATTGGTCATAGAAATCTCCTTGGGGGCTCGGGTCTATTTCAGGCCGCTGGTTTTTTGCATGGTCGGCCTACTTCAGGCCGCTGGTCTTGATGGAGTCCATGATCTGCTTCTGGAAGATCACGAACAGCACCAGCATCGGCACCGCGACGATGGTCGAGGCGGCCATGGTGTAGTTCCAGCTGGCGGCGTACTGGCTCTTGAAGTTGGCGATGGCCACCTGCACGACCCACAGGTTCTGGTCAGAGGCGACGGTGAGCGGCCAGAGGAACGAGTTCCAGTTGGCGAGGAAGAACAGGATCGCCAGCGCCGCGATGATCGGCCGGCTCAACGGCAGGATCACGCTGGTGTAGATGCGCCAGTAGCCGGCGCCGTCGATCACCGCGGCTTCTTCCAGCTCCTTGGGCAGCGACAGGTAGTATTGGCGGAGCAGGAAAATGCCGAAGGCGTTGAAGATCGCCGGGACGATCAGCCCGGCATAGGAGTTCAGCATGCCCATCGAGCGCACCAGGATGAACAGTGGCACGATGATCACCGGCAGCGACACGAGGAAAGTCGAGAACATGGCGAGGAACACTGCCTCGCGACCCGGGAACTTCAGCCGCGCCAAGGCGTAACCGGCCATGGTGTGGAAGAACAAAGCCACCACCGTCACCACGGCGGAGATGATGAAGGTGTTGATCAGGTAGCGCCAGAACGGCACCTCGGTCAGCACGTAGATGAAGTTGTCGAGCACGGGTTTCGATGGAATCAGGTTCGACTTGAACACCTCGGTCGGGCCCTTGAAGGCGATCGACAGCATGTAGAGCAGCGGGAAGATCGCCATCACGGCGAGCACTATTGTCACCAGCATCCAGACCAGTCGGACGACATTGGCCTGCGAACGGGAAAGGGTTGCGCTACTCATAATCGAACCGTCCGCCGCGGGTGAGGAAGAAGAAGAACACCGTGACCACCATCAGCAGCACCACGAGGAGCGTCGCCAGCGCCGCGGCATAGCCGAAGGCGGAGTACTGGAAAGCCTGCTGGTAGATGTAGCTGATCAGCAGCGCCGTCGAATTGGCCGGTCCGCCCTTGGTCATCACGTAGATCAGGTCGAAGGCCTGCGCGCCGGTGATGGCGGCGACGGCCGAGACCAGCAGTACGAAGAAGCTGGTGGGGCGCAGCAAGGGCAGGGTGATGAACCAGAAGCTCTGCGTGGCGCTCGCGCCATCGATGCGCGCCGCCTCGTAATACTCCTTGGGGATGTCCTGCAGGCCGCCCAAAAAGATCAGCATGTAAAAGCCCATCAGGAACCACACCGCGGCGAGCGTCACGGTGAACAGCGCCAGGTTCGGGTCGCCGAGGAAAGAGATGCCGCCGAGCCCGATCGAGGCGGCGAAGCGGGTGAGGACGCCGAGCTTGTCGACCACCATCAGCTGCCAGACCAAAGCCACGACGACGAGGCTGACCATCTGCGGCGCAAAGAACATCGAGCGCATCACGGTGTTGAACTTGCTGGTGCGCTGCACCAGCAGCGCCAGGCCCAGCCCGCTGACATAGAGCAGGGGCACCAGCATCAGGGTGAACTGCCCGGTGACGCGCAGCGACGACCAGAACAGCGGGTCACCCCACATCTTCAAGTAGTTGGCGAGCCCGACGAACTTGAAGCCGCCGAAGCCGTCGACCTCGAACACCGAGATGCCGAGCGCCAGGAGCATCGGCAGACCGATGAACAGCATCAGGCCGATGGCGTCGGGCGCGACGAACAGCACGCCGGCAATGGCCTCGCGCTGCCTCGTGGTGAGCCGGATGGCAGCGGGCTTGTCGCCCGCCGCCGTAGTTGTGATCTCAGTCACTGGTCACTCCGAACACAGGATCATGTGGCCGTCGCCTCCCTCCCCCCGCGGCGCTACCGCGTCCGCTAGGAGGGGAGGGATTGAGGGAGGCGGTGGTTCAGTGATCACCGATGGACCCCCACCCCCCACCCCTCCCCTCAAGGGGGAGGGGAGCGAAGCCGTCGTGGCTTCCCTTACAGGATCGGTGCGCCGCTATACGACGCGAGGAAGGCGTCGAGCTGCTGGCTGGCGGCGGTGGCCGTTGCCTGCGGGTCGGCGCCGCCGAGCTGGGTCTGCTGGATGGCGTCGGAGATGATCTTGTAGACCTCGGGCGGCACCCGCGGCTCGGCCCGGGTTCCCGGATGGATCTGGGTGCCGAAGATCCCCATATTGCCCTTGTTGAAGGCATCGCCACCGGCAGCCAGCGCCGAGTTGCGCGGCGGCATGTCGGATTTCGCCACAGTGCACCAATCGACCACGCGCTGCACCGAATCCGGCGCCATCGAAGCCAAAGCCCAGGCGATGAACTTCGCCGCGGCTTCCGGGTTCTTGCCCTTGGAATTGGCGACGAAGGCCCAGCCGCCACCGACGGTGACGTACTTGCCGCCAGTCGGCACCGGCAGCTTGAAGATGCCGTAGGGGACGTCGGGGGCGTTGTTGTCCATCGCCGAGATGCCCCAGATGCCGACATTCTGCATGGCGCAGTAGCCGGAGCCGAGGTTGGCGACGATATCGCCGCCGCCACCGCCGAGCATCTGACGCGGTGCGGCGCCGGAATTGACCGCATCCTGCCAGAGCTTCAGCGCCTGAACGGTTGCCGGCGAGTCGAAGGCGGACTTGCCTTCAGCCGACTGGAATTCGCCGCCGCCCTGCCACATGAAGGGGTACCAGGTGAAGTTCTGGTAGTAGCCCGGGTTGGTCTCGAACAGCACGCCATAGCGCTCGGCCGTGGTCAGCTTCTTGCCCACTTCGAGCAACTGGTCCCAGGTGGTGGGCACATCGTTCTCGTTGAGCCCGGCCTCCTCGAAGGCCTTGACCGAGTAGTAGAAGGCCATCGGCTCGACTTCCATCGGCACGCCGAAGATCTTGCCGTCGACCATGCGGTTGGCGATGACGCTTTCGGGGAAATCGGCGCGGGCCGCTTCCTCGATCGCCGGGGTCAGGTCCTGCAGCACGCCGCCATTGTAGTAGCGCAGGAAATCGCCGGGCGAGATGATGAAGATATCCGGGCCCTGGCCCGACGCGAACGAGGTCGCGAGCTTGGTGCCGCCGATATATTCGGAGCCCACCACATATTCGAGCGCGACCTGCTCGGATTGGGTGGCGTTCCAATCGGCCACCATCTTCACGAACCAGTCGACCTGCGGCTTCACATCGCCGCCGGGGGCATAGAACTGCCAGAAGCTGAGCGTGTTGTCCTGAGCGAACGCCTTGCCGGCGAACGGCAGGGCAAGGCCGGCAGCGCCCAGTGCGGCGCCGCCCTTGAGGATGGACCGGCGGGACCATCCCGACGGCATGTTGGACGTAAGAGTCATCTCACTCCTCCCTGGAGCTTTGGTGTTGTCGTCCGGGACGCGGCCACCTCCCCCGAAACGGCCGCGCTTGGTTATTCTTCGTCCGGCTAGGCCGACTCGAAGATGCGCAGCGCACAGGGGATGACCTCGGTGCGCGGCGGGCCGTCGAACTTGCCGTTGAGGCGGTCGAGCAGCATTTCAACGGCGCGCCGAGCCAGCGCACCTGGATTCTCGCCGGCTCGGGTGAGGTTGGGCCTCACATACTCGAGCTGCGGCAAGTCGCCGAAAATGGCGACGGCAATATCGTCGGGGACGCGGACGCCCTGATCGTGGAACTCGGCCAGCGCACCCATCGCCATCAGGTAGTTGCCGATGAACACGGCGCTCGGCTTGTCCTCGCCGCTCAGTTGCGCGATCCACTGCGCCGCCTCGCGACCGGAGGGCGGCAGGTAGGTGCCGGTGTAGCGCTGGGCCTTCTTGACCTTGACCTTGTGGTCCCTGAGGGCCTGTTCGAAACCATCGGCGCGGGCCATGGCGGACTCGAAATTCTCAGGCCCGGTGATCTGCACCACAGTCTTGTGCCCGCGTTCGGCGAAGTGCTTGCCGACCATGTAACCGCCGCCGTAATCGTCGACTTTGACGCTGTCGACGGCGTGGCTGGCGAGCTGGCCGATGAACACCGTCGGGGTGTCGAGCTTCAAGAGCTCCTCGTTGATGCCGTGCAGGGCGAAATCGCCGACCAGCAGGCCATCGACGCGCTTCTTGTTGAGCTGGCGCAGGTAATCGCGGCCATGCGTCTGCCAGTTTCCGCCCGGCACGTCGGTATTGTAGATCAGCGCGTCGAGCCCGGCCTCCTCGAGCGCCGCCTGCGCCGCCTTCACCATCTCGGTGTAGAACGGGTTGCCGATATCGGGGATCAGCATGGCGATCAGGTTGGTGCGCCCCGTCCGCAAACTCTTGGCCTGCGGATTGGGCGAATAGCCGAGCTCATCGATCGCCGCCTGCACCTTTTCGCGCAGCGGCTTCGACACCCGATTGGCGTGGTTGATCACATGCGAGACCGTGGTCCGCGACACGCCTGCCCGTTCGGCAACCTTTGAGATCGTGCTCATGGCGGCAACGGCTAGCACCAAACGAAAGACGCATGCAAATGGATTTGTGAATGCATTTGCAAATCCATTCACAGCTGTTACGTTCGCTCTCGCCAGAAGACGGGGACAACCCCGCGATGGGAGAAATACCTGAACGATCACAATGGTTTAATCAGCGCACTCTGAAGTCGGACGCCAGTTTTCGGCGGTTTTCCGGGTGCGGATGGCTTTTCAACAGCGGACGCGGTGAAAAACCCGCGATCCAGCGCCGGCGAAGCTTTGTCGAAACGCCGGACAGAGGAGGGACGAGATGAAGAAATTACTGGCGGCTCTGCTGCTCACGGCCGGGCTGGTATCGCCTGCGCTGGCCCAGTCCGATGAAGCGGGCAAGCTGCGGCTGATGACCTTTGGCGGCGAAGCGCAGCTCAAATCGACGCAGGACGCGGTGACCCGCTTCAACGCCAAATACCCCAATGTCGAGGTCGAAATCGGCGTCGATGCAGTGGGTGGCGGCTGGGGCGATTTCGTGTCTCGCGTCTTGCAGCAATACAATGCCGGCGAGCAGTATGATGTCTACCACACGGCGGTGGAGACGCTGCAGAGCTTTGCGGCGCGCGACCTGTTCATTCCGCTCGACGACTATATCGCGACCGGCGACTTCTCCGACTTCGACGCCAAGCTGTTCGACCTGACCAAGTACAAGGGGAAGACCTACTTCATCCCCTCGACCTGGAACAACATCATGACGAACTACAACCGGGCGCTGTTCGCTGAGGCCGGTATCGAAGCGCCCAGCAAGACCTGGACGTGGGACGAGTTCGCCGCCATCGCCGAAAAGCTGACCAAGCGCGACGCCAACGGCAATGTCACCCAGTTCGGCTACGAGGTGCCGGCCTTCTTCTTCGGGCTGATGCCGTGGTTCCTCTCCAACGGCACCTCGCCGGTGACCGCGGATTGGTCGGCCTCCAACATGAAGGACCCCAAGGTCGCCGAGACGCTGCAGTTCCTCTACGACCTGATCCACGTCAAGAAGGTGTCGCCGGTGCCGGGGCAGGAGGGCGTCGAGAACCAGTTCTTCGCCGGCCAGATCGCCATGATCTCGCGGGGTCACTGGATCGTGCAGAACGCCATCTCGTCAAAGCTCGACATGGATATCGCTGTGCAGCCGGGCAAGGTGAGCAACGACACCGTCATCGGCTTCGGCGCCTATGGCATTTCGTCCAAGGCGCAGAACCCGGAACTGGCCAAGGCGCTGGTCACGGAACTCCTGAGCTACGAGACGCAGGTGGCTGAAGGCGATCTGGGCGGCGCCGTGCCGGGCCGCAAGTCGGCGGCCGAGACCGAGAATTTCCTGAAGTTCCCGCCGTCGGCGCCGCTCTACTACGAGACGCTGCCGACCACCCATGCGGTGCCGTCGCCCGCCAATTTCCAGGAAGTCGACCAGATTTTCATGCGGTATTTCAACGCCATCATGACCGACGAAATGACCATTCCTGATGCCGTCGCCAAGGCGGACCAGGAACTGACCCGCTCGTTCGAGCGCATCAAGCGCGTCACCCAGTAGTCCTCCCCCGGACTGCCCGCGCCGAACCCTCGGGTCCGGCGCGGGCACTTTCACCTGAGCGCTCCAGTTTTCTCCGGCCCGAGATGGTTATGGCGAAGCGACGACTATCCGATCTCCGCAAGGCGCAGATGCAGGCGGGCTACATCTTCGTGTTGCCCTCGATCCTGCTCTACGCGGCGTTCGTGCTGGCGCCGGTGGCCATCACCATCATCCTCAGCTTCACCTATTACGACATCAGCTTCGGGGCCGACTGGGTGGGGTTCGAGAATTATGTGCGCTTCCTCACCGAGCCGCGCTCGCTCGAGATCTTCTGGAACACGCTGCGCTTCGCTTTCCTCGCGGTGAGCTTCAACGTCGCGGTCGGGCTGATCCTGGCGCTGGCGCTGAACCGGGCGATGCCGAAATTCCTGCTCTACTTCTTCCGCCTCGCCTTCTTTTTGCCGGTGATCATCTCGGCGGCGTTCGTCGCGGTGGTGTGGAGCTATTTCTACAGCGTCGATTTCGGCGTCATAAACTACTATCTCGGCCAGATCGGCCTGCCGCAGGTGCCGTGGCTGTCATCGTCGAAATTCGCGATGACCTCGATCGTCATCATGGATGTGTGGAAGAACACCGGTTTCTTCATGATCATCCTGATCGCGGCGCTGCAGGGCGTGCCGAGGCCAATCATGGATGCCGCCTCGATGGATGGCGCCTCCGCCTGGCGCCGCTTCGGCCGCATCACGCTGCCGTTCATCTCGCCGGTGCTGTTCTTCTGCATCGTCTTCGCCTCGATCGGCGCGCTGCAGGTGTTCGAGTCGATCATGATCCTGACCGGCGGCGGCCCCGGGGATTCCACCCGCTCGCTGTCGATCTACCTGGTCGACGAGGCGTTCGGCAGCTTCGAGCTCGGCTACGCCGCGGCGGTCAGCGTCATCATGATGATCCTCGTCCTCATCATCACCATCATCCAGATCATCGGCTCGCGCCGCTGGGTGCGGGAGTAGGCCATGCAAACCAGATCCATGCAGACGCGCCAAGCCAAGAAGTGGGTCGATCGCGCCATCATCGCGGTGCTGCTGCTGATGGGCATCCTGATGCTGATGCCGTTCTTCTGGCTGTTCTCGATGTCGTTCCGGCCGGCGCCGGAAGCCTACAAGATGCCGCCGAGCTTCTTTCCGCCCAGCTTTGATCTGAGCAACTACCAGACGGTGCTCGAGTCCTCGGTGCCGTTCCTCAAGATCTACTGGAACAGCCTTTACGTTGCGGTGCTGGTGACCATCGGCCAGCTCATCACCTGCACGCTCGCCGCCTTCGCTTATGCGCGGCTGAGGTTCCCCGGTCGCGACAGCCTGTTCTTCGTCATGCTGATCGGGCTGATGTTCCCGGCGCAGGTGACGATCCTGCCGATCTATCTCGGCTACGCCAAGCTCGGGCTGCTCAACAACCCGCTCGGCCTCGTGCTGATGGGCCTGACCTCGAGCTTCGGGGTGTTCATGCTGCGCCAGTTCCTGCGCTCGCAACCCAAGGAGCTCGAGGAAGCGGCGCTGATGGATGGCGCCGGCTACTTCAAGATCTTCTGGCGTATCTCGCTGCCGCAGCTGATGCCGGCGCTCGGCGCCCTCGCCATCATCACCTTCACCGGCGCCTGGAACTCCTATTTCCAGCCGCGGGCCCTGATCGAGTCGCAGGCGGCGATGACCCTGCCGATCGCGATGGACCTGCTCCGCGGCTACATGAGCCAGGGAAACCTGTCGGTGGTCATGGCCGCGATGAGCATGGCCATCCTCCCCGTCGTCCTCCTCTTCCTCGTCGCCCAGAAGATGGTGATCGAGGGCGTCACGTTCTCAGGCATCCGGGCCTGACCCATGGATTTTCAGATGACCAAGACCGATCCGCGTTTCATCTACGAAGGCGACCGTACCCGCCACATCGCTTTCCCGCTCGGCGGCATCGGCGCCGGCGGGCTGGCGCTGTCGGGCAGCGGGCGGCTGGTCGACTGGTCGATCCGCAACCGGCCGGGGCTGCAGAGTTTCAACGGCTATAGCCACTTCGCCATCAAGGCCGAGGCAGGGGGCGAACTGCTCGATGCCCGGGTGCTCAACGGCCCCTATGAGGGACTGCCCACCGGCTCGCCGACGACGCGGAAATTCTTCGACGGTTTCGGTTGGGGCGCCAACCGCAACACGCTGGCGGGCGTGCCGCATTTCGAGGCGACGACCTTTACCGGCACTTTCCCGGTGGCTGAGGTGGCGTTCCATGATGCGAGCTTTCCGGGGCAGGTGAAGCTCACCGCCTGGAGCCCGTTCATCCCGACCAACGAGCGCGATTCCTCGCTGCCGGCGGCGATGTTCGAGATCGAGGTGACCAATACCGGCCCGGTGCCGGTCGACTACACCATCGGCGGGACGCTGGGGAACCATGGCTGCCAGAACGGCCGGCACAGCTATGCCGAGGCAGGCGGGGTGAAATCACTGCTGCTGACTGCCGCCGATGAGCTGCCGGACTGGCAGACGGGCGACGTCTCGATCGCCACCGACGCCGGGGATGTCGACCACCTCGACTACCATTTCCGCGGCCAGTGGTTCGACGATCTCAACCTGTTCTGGCGCGAGTTCGCGAGGGCAGGCCGGCTGCCCGAGCGGCACTACGACAAGCCGCGGCTCAACCGCAACATGTTCGACCAGCCCGAACACGGCACGCTCGCCGCCCGGATCAGCGTGGCGCCGGGCGAGACGAAGACCGTGCGCTTCGCCATCGCCTGGCACTTTCCGGTCGGCCAGGTCTATTGGCGGCCGGGGCAGGTGAATGGCGAGACCGGAACCTGGCGCAACTATTATGCCAGCCAGTGGGCGAACTCCGGCGCGGTGCTCGCCGAAGCGTTCGCGCGCTGGGACGAGCTACGCGCCCCGACCTTCGCCTTCCGCGATACGCTGTTCGGCACCAGCCTGCCGGTCGACATCATCGATGCGGTGCAGGGCACCATGAGCATCCTCCGCACCGCCACGGTAATGCGGCTCGAAAACGGTGAGCTCTGGGCCTGGGAGGGCCAGTTCACCAATGAGGGCAGTTGCGAAGGCTCGTGCACCCACGTCTGGAACTACCAGCAGACGCTACCCTACCTGTTTCCCGGGCTCGAGCGCACGCTGCGCGAGACCGACTACACCTATAACCAGCTGCCCAATGGCGGGCTGACCTTCCGGCAGATCATCCCGCTCGGCTCGGCCTTTTTCCCGCTCAACCCCTGCGCCGACGGCCAGTTCGGCTCGATCATCAAGACCTTTCGCGATTGGAAGATCTCCGGCGATACGGAGTGGCTGAAGCGCTACTGGCCCAAGGTGAAGGCGGCGCTCGAATATGCCTGGTCGGCCGACAATCCGGACCAGTGGGATCCGGAACGCACCGGGATCCTGTGGGGGCGACAGCACCATACGCTCGACATGGAACTGTTCGGCCCGAACTCGTGGCTCTCGACCATGTATGTCGCGGCGCTGAAGGCCGGCGCCGAGATGGGGCGCGCTGCAGGCGATGCGGCATTTGCTGCCGAGCTCGAGCGGATGGGGCAGGCGGGGGCCGACTATCTCAACGCCGAGCTGTTCAACGGCGACTACTTCATCCAGAAGACCGACCTGGGCGACAAGGCGCTGATCGAAAAGTTCGATCACGCCAGCGGCAAGGTCGGGGTGATCGCCGACGGTTTCATGGAGACCTACTGGTCGGACGAGTACGGCCAGATGAAGTACCAGTTCAACGACGGCTGCGCGACCGACCAGATCCTCGGGCAGTGGCATGCCGACCTTGCCGGGCTCGGCAGCTTCCTCGACCCCGACAAGGTAAAGACGGCGCTCGCCTCGGCCTATCGCCACAACTATCGCGCTGACCTCAAGGGCCACTTCAACCCCTGCCGGGTCTATGCCTATGAGGACGAAGGCGGCGTGCTGATCGCCACCTGGCCCGACGGCACCACCAAGCCGGCGGTGCCGGCGCCGTACTCCGAGGAGGTGTGGACGGGGCTCGAATATATGCTCGCTTCACACCTGATCTTCCGCGGATTGACCGACGAGGGGCTCGCGATCGTCCGCACGGCGCGGGCCCGGCATGACGGGTATCGGCGTAACCCATGGAACGAGATCGAGTGTGGCAGCTATTACGCCCGCTCGATGTCGAGCTTCGCGCTGGTCAATGCCTGGTCGGGCCTCAGCTACGATCTCACCAAGGGCGAGATCGGCTTTGCGCCCAAGGACCAGGGCGACGGCAGCTGGTTCTGGTCGGTAGGCGAGGGCTGGGGCGTCGTCAGCCGCAGCGGCAACCGCGTCCGCCTCGAGGTCCGCTATGGCAGCCTCGATCTCGGTGCGCTCTCCTTTGCCGGCACCAGTGCCCGCATCGACCGCAAGCTCGGCGCCGGCGACGCCGCAGACCTGACAATCGGAGGCTGAGCATGGCGCAACTTGAGCTGAGACAGGTTCGGAAAAGCTTCCAGACGCTCGAAGTCATTCACGGCATCGATTTGACCGTCGAGGATGGCAGCTTCACCGTGTTCGTCGGACCCTCCGGCTGCGGCAAATCCACTTTGCTGCGGATGATCTCGGGGCTCGAGGAGACCTCGGGTGGAGAGATCTGGCTCGACGGCGTGCGCTGCGACCACCTGCTGCCCTCGGCGCGCGGCATGGCCATGGTGTTCCAGTCCTATGCGCTCTACCCGCATATGAGCGTCGAGGAGAACCTGCGCTTCGGGCTCGAGAACCAGAAGCTGCCCAAGCCCGAGATCGCCACCCGCGTCGACAAGGCGGCGGAGATCCTGCAGATCAAGCACCTGCTGAAGCGCCGGCCCAACCAGCTATCGGGCGGGCAGAGCCAGCGCGTCGCCATCGGCCGGGCCATCGTCAAGGAACCGAAGGTGTTCCTGTTCGATGAACCGCTGTCGAACCTCGACGCGGAACTGCGGGTGAAGATGCGGTCGGAAATTTCGGCGCTGCACCATCGGCTCGGCACCACCATGATCTACGTCACGCACGACCAGGTCGAGGCCATGACCATGGCCGACCGCATCGTGGTGCTGCGCGAGGGGGTGATCGAGCAGGCCGGCGCGCCGATCGAGCTCTATGCCCGGCCGCGCAACCAGTTCGTCGCCGGCTTCCTCGGCGCGCCGCAGATGAACTTCTTTGCCGGCAACGTCACCGAGGCGGGCGAACGGCTCGGCGTGGCGCTCAGCGCAGGCGGTCCCACACTCAACCTCGCCCGCCGTGAGGGCGCGGCGAAGCTGGGCGACGCGGTGACCATCGGCATCCGCCCCGAACACCTGATCCTCGCCGCCAACGGCCCGCTGGCGGTGCAACTGGTCTCGACCGAAGTGCTCGGCGCGGAGACGGTGCTGCACGGCAAGACCGCCGGCGGCGAGAGCGTCACCGCCACCATGCGCGGCATCCTCGCAACCAGCCGTGGCGACACGCTGCGCTTCGAGATTGCCGACGCCTTCACCCATGTGTTCGACGCCAATGGGCTGACCCTGCAGCCGACCCGCGCCTGGACCGACGACTACATGAAGAAGATCGCCTGATGCTTACCTCGAAAGGCCCCCTCACCCGGCTTCGTGGCACCGCTGCCGACAGACTGGTGCGCACAGAGTATCCCCACCCCTGTCCCCTCCCCGCAAGGGGGACGACAAGAGGTCGCCCCGAGGGGAGGGAGACGCTCTCACCAGCGCCAGTGTTTTGGTCTCCTCCCCCCTTGCGGGGGAGGGACAGGGTGGGGGGTATTCTTCCCGCACTGAGCTTGGCACTACTGCTCGCAGCCACCCCAGCCCTAGCCGCCGATTACAGCGTCACCTCCGAAAAGGTGAAGGCCCTGACCGGGCCCAATGCGCCGGCGCCGATGAAGGGCCCGGATATCTGCGGCACCGATCTCGGCACCATGGCCGAGATCGACGGCAAGATCGTCCTCGCCTTTGGCGATACCTTCGGCTGGAACGAGAATGCCTGCATCCGCTTCGGGCCGAACTGGCGCTCCAATGTCGTCGCCTTCACCTCCGATCTCGATGCTTCGGATGGCATCGTCATCGATGACTGGGTGACAGATACGGACGGCAAGGCGGTGGAGATCGCCAAGGGGGCGCACCAGGATGCGTTCAAGGGGGAGCAGACCAAGATCCCGACCGCCATGGTGACGGTCGGCGACACGCTGTACCTCCACTACATGTCGGTGAATGGCTTCTCCTCGATGGGCGGCGTCTGGCTCTGCAACTGGTCGCGCTTCATCTCGTCCACCGATGGCGGCAAGACCTGGAGCCCGGGGCCGGACGAATTCGGCAGCTTCAAATCGAGCTTCAACATGCTGGCGCTTTCGGCCCAGCCGGGCGCCGGCAACGAGGACGGCAAGTATGTCTATGCCGTGGGCACCCCATGTGGCCGCTTTGCCGGCGCGCGGGTGGCGCGCGTCGCCGCCGACAAGCTGCTCGACACCAAGGCCTGGGAGTATTTCGACGGCAGCGGCTGGGTCAGCGACCGCGCCCAGGCGGCCGAAGTGATCAGGCCGGGCGCCGGCGAGGGCTCGCTGGTGTGGAACCCAGGGATAAGACTCTGGATGTACACGACGCTCAACGAGCTCTCGGAGGCGATCGAGCTGCGCTTCGCCGAGCGGCCGGAAGGGCCGTGGTCGGCGCCGGAGGTGCTGGCGCGCGGCTCCGACTATGCCCAGGCCTACGGCGCCTACATGACGCCGTCGTGGATTTCCGAGGATGGGCTCAGCTTCTGGTTCGTGATGAGCCAGTTCGGGCCGTACAACACCTACGTGATGAAGGCGACGCTAACGCCGGATCAGTAAAACTACCGGACTCTGCGCAGTCCTGTTGGGTCAAGTCGTTAACTCCGGGCCGCGTAGCCTTGGCCCACCATTGTACCCAGGCTGATCCATGCAGAAGCGTGGCGGGCCGTCGCCCACCGACAAGAAGTCGAGCCTCAGACTTGTTGCCGTTGCGTGGCCCTTCATTGCCATCATTGTCACGCAGGCCATCCTCGCCACCTTCAGTTTGCAGATGGTGACCTCGCTGCGCTCCTATGTGACCGGCGAGAGCATGTGGTCGAAGGGCCAGCATGACGCGATCTACTTTCTCAGCCGCTACATCGATACCACCCAATCGAGCTACCTCGAGCGTCACCGGCAGGCGCTCAGCGCGCCGCTGGGCGACCATGAAGCCCGTCTTGCGCTCGAGGCCAACCCGCCGGACCTGGCGGCGGCGGCGGACGGGTTCCGGCGCGGCGGCAACCACCCGGACGACATTCCCGGGCTGATTTGGCTGTTCCAGAACTTCTCCTGGTTCAGCTACATGAGCGCCGCCATCGAGGACTGGCGCAACGCCGAGACGACGCTGTTCCAGATGGAAGACCTGGCCGACGAGATGGCACGGGCAGCGTTGGTGCAGCCCTGGCAGCGCCGCGAATGGGCGGAGCGGCTTGATGCCATCAACGACCAGGTGACGCCGCTGACTCATGCGTTCTCCAACTCGCTGGGGCAGGGGACGCGCTTTGTTCAGGCAGGCCTGCTCATTGCCAACCTCGCCATCGCGGCATTGTTCGTGGCGTTGACGCTGTGGCGGCTCAACAGCTTCCTCAGGCATCGGCGCAACATCGAGCACGAACTCTCTTGGCGGGCCTCGCACGATGCGCTGACCAAGCTGCCCAACCGCGCCAGTTTCGAGCGAGCAGTCGAACAGGCGATTGCCGACAGCTCGGCCACGGCGCTGCTGTTCGTCGATCTCGATCAGTTCAAGGTGGTCAACGATTCCGGCGGGCACGCGGCTGGCGACGAGCTGCTGTGCATGCTGGCCGAACGCCTGCCGGCGATCCTCGGGCCTGGCGTCATGCTGGCGCGCCTCGGCGGCGATGAGTTCGGCGTGCTGCTCAACACCGGCTCGGTCGACGAGGCGCTGATCACCGCGCATCAACTGCGCACCACGCTGAGCCAGATGCCGTTCGTGTGGAACGACCAGCATTTCACCGTCAGCGCCAGCGTCGGCTTCGTGCGGCTCGACCGCAGCGTCGGCAGCCTCGCCACAGCGCTGCGGGCTGCCGATATTGCCTGCTACATGGCCAAGGAGAAGGGCCGCAACCGCGTGCATGTCTACTCCCCCGACGACGCCGAGCAGGCCGAGATGGCTGGCAATATCGGCTGGGTGCGACGGCTGCAGCGGGCGCTCGACGAAGACAGTTTCGTGCTCTACGCGCAGGAGATCGTGCCGCTGGCCCGCGACGGCACGGGCGAGCATTGCGAGATCCTGGTCCGCCTCGCCGATCGCGGCGAACTGATCGGTCCCGGCCGCTTCATTCCGGCCGCCGAGCGCTTCGGGCTGATGCCGCTGCTCGATCGCTGGGTGGTGCGTCACGCCCTGGAGATCATCGCCACGCGCATTGCGCTCGAGCCCAAGCCGCATCGGCGCACCTATGCGATCAATATCAGCGCCCCGGCCATCGGCGACGAAACCTTCCTGCCGTTCCTGAAGCAGCAGTTCCAAACGACCGGGGTGCCGCCCGAACTGATCTGCTTCGAGATCACCGAGACCAGCGCCGTCGCCAATCTCGACCGCGCCGCAGCCTTCATCACCGCCCTCCGGGGCATCGGGTGCAAGTTCGCGCTCGACGATTTCGGCGCCGGCATGTCGTCGTTCCACTACCTCAAGCGCCTGCCGGTGGATTTCCTGAAGATCGATGGCGGCTACGTCAAAGGCATGCTGCACGATCGCACCGACAGGGCGGTGGTCGAAACCATCAACCACCTGGGCCATGTCAGCGGCATCAAGACGGTGGCCGAGTTCGTCGAAACGGCGGAGGTGCTCGCCGCGCTCGAGGCGATCGGGGTCGATTACGCGCAGGGGTATTTCATGGGGATCCCCGGGCCGTTCGTGGCTGAGGTGGCGACGGGGATGGAGCGGTTGTCGGCTTGAGTGGAGGTTGGCAGTAATCCTCCCCCGCGTGGCGGGGGAGGGGGACCAGCGAAGCTGGTGGAGGG
>NZ_LMEA01000011.1 GCF_001425235.1 Devosia sp. Root413D1
TGAACGATCCGAAAATGGCATGCCGGCCTCCCCGCCCTTCATGCCAAATCCGTCCACCATGTCTCCGAACACCCGTCCACCATCTCCCCGGTCTATACAGAGGGGAGGGGCTGGGGGTGGGGGTGGTGAGGCGGGCACGGTGCCGACTTCACCACCCCCTCCCTCAATCCCTCCCCTCCTAGGGACGCGGTAGCGCCCGGGGGGAGGGAGGCGCTGGCTGCGCACGCCGTGCCTACCGGTCTGTTGCATCGCCCCAATCGAGCTTCTTCGCCGCCTTGAAGGCCGGCTTGTCCCGGCTTGGTGCGACCCGTGTCTCGAGCCCATCGGCGCCGCAGACCGCCAGCGTCACCGAGAACTTGTTCTCTTCCGGCCGTCGCAGCACGCGCCCCGGCGCCGGCTTGCCGATGTCCGGACGCGCCACGACCAGATAGCTGTACTTTTCATCCTCGTAGCCGAGGGTTGCGCCCTTCATCCGCATGTGGTCGCGGCTGCGGCTGAGCCGCACCGAGAAGTGGCACCAGTCCGGCTCGACCAGCGGGCAAACGCGCTCATGCGGACAGGGCGCCAGCACCCTGCCCCCGAGCTCGACCAGCCGCCCGCGCACCGCCATCAGCCGCTGGTAGTCGCGCGGCCGGCCCGGCTCGATGATCGCCAGCACCCCATCGCTGTGCCGCCACAGCCGTTCCGCCGCCGCCAGCATCTCGGCATCCGGCAACTCGGTCAGCGCATAGGCACAGGTAACCAGGTCGTATCGGGTCGCCAGCTCGAACCGCCCGAGATCGGCCTCCAGGAGCTCGGCGCCGGCCAATGCCGTTCCCTCGGCCAGCGTCCCGGCCAGCGCGAGAAACGCCCGGTTGTGATCCATCAAAGTCGGCGCGATCCCCTCGAACGCCTCGGCCGCTGCCCAGCCGGCGGTTCCCGGCCCTGCCCCGGCATCGAGCAGCGTCTCCGGCGCGAACTCCGGCGCCCTCGCTCGCAGTTCCACCAGCACCGCTGATACCGCCGCATAGGTCGCCGGCATCCGGCTCAGCGCGTAGGCCACCGCATCGTCGGCGCCGCCGATCACCTGCCGCGATGCACCACGCTGCCGATAGTGTTCGGAGATGCGCGCGGAGCTGTCCGTCAGCCCCTTGCGCCCTTCGGCGAGGCGCCGCACTGCCGCGGCGAGATCGGCCGGCAGGTCGGTCAATGTCGGTTCGCCTTACGGATGCTGTGCGCCAGCAGCGCGTCGCTGACCGCCCGCTTGAACCGGTCCTTGTCGCCCGCCGCAATGTCGACGATCTCGCGCACCCGCCAGAACTCGCTGCCGCCGAACGGTCCGACCTCGGCACGCACATAGACATCCGGCGGGTATTGCAGCACCGTGGCATCGACCAGCTTCTGCGACATGATCTCGGTCGCCACCACGGCAGAATCGGTGATGCTCGGCTCACGCGAGGCATCGAGCAGTTGCGGCGTACGATGCACATCGATGCCGATAAGCACGTCGCACTTGCCGGCAATCAGCCCCAGCGGCAACGGGTTGGTGACGCCGCCATCGATGAAGTACCGGCCCTCGACATTCACCGGCCGGAACAGGCTGGGGATCGCCAGCGAGGCGGCGATCGCCGGGCGCAGCGGACCGGAGTCGAACACCACTTCCTTCCAGGCGTAGAAATCCGTCGCCACGACCGAGAACGGCACCTTGAGCTCGGCGAAATCATCGGGAAACCCATCCGGCAGGAATGCCGTGGTGATCCCCCTTGGGTTGACCTGCATCGACAAACCGTCTTCGACGATCTGCTTGAAGCTGAAGCGGTTGCGGTTCCACAGCGTGCTGGCGATCTGCCGCAGGCTGCCCAGCACGCTGTAGGCATGCTCACGCAGCTCCGCGCCGGTCATGCCGTTAGCCCAGCCCGAACCGATCAGCGCCCCGATCGATGAGCCCGATATCACCGAGGGTTTCAGTCCCAGTTCGTCCATCGCCTCGATGTAGGGAATATGTGCCAGGCCGCGCGCCGCGCCGCTGCCCAGTGCCACACCGATCCGCATGGTGCCGCCTCCAGTCCGTTTCCTTATGCGACGGCCGCGCCCCAAAAGAAAAGGCCCCACCAGTGGCGGGGCCTTTGAACTCTTGCTCCGAGGGATCAGGCGCTGGTGGACAGCGCCTCTTCCTTCTTGCGCTCGGCGTAGATGTACAGCGGACGGGCGTCCTTGCCGTTCACCACTTCCTCACTGATCACCACTTCCTCGACGCCATCGAGCGACGGCAGGTCGTACATGGTATCGAGCAGGATGCCTTCGAGGATCGAGCGGAGGCCACGGGCGCCGGTCTTGCGCTCGATGGCGTGCTTGGCGATCGCCTTCAGCGCATCCTCGTGGAAGGTCAGCTCGACCTCTTCCATCGAGAACAGCCGTTGGTACTGGCGCACCAGAGCATTCTTCGGCGCGGTCAGGATTTCGATCAGCGCGGGCTCGTCGAGATCTTCGAGCGTCGCGAGGATCGGCAGGCGGCCGATGAATTCGGGGATCAGCCCGAAGCGCACCAGGTCTTCCGGCTGCACGTCCTTCAACAGGTCGCCGACGCGGCGATCCTTGGGGTCCTTGACCACGGCCGAGAAGCCGATGCCCGAACCCTCGCCGCGCGCCGAGATGATCTTCTCGAGCCCGGCAAACGCCCCGCCGCAGATGAACAGGATATTGGTCGTATCCACCTGCAGGAATTCCTGCTGCGGGTGCTTGCGGCCGCCCTGCGGAGGCACCGAGGCAACGGTGCCTTCCATGATCTTCAGCAGCGCCTGCTGCACGCCTTCGCCGGACACGTCGCGGGTGATCGACGGGTTGTCCGACTTGCGGCTGATCTTGTCGACTTCGTCGATGTAGACGATGCCGCGCTGCGCCTTCTCGACATTGTAGTCGGCGGACTGCAGCAGCTTGAGGATGATGTTCTCGACGTCCTCGCCGACGTAACCGGCCTCGGTCAGCGTCGTCGCGTCGGCCATGGTGAACGGCACATCGAGGATACGGGCCAGCGTCTGCGCCAGCAGCGTCTTGCCGGTACCGGTCGGGCCGATCAGCAGGATGTTCGACTTCGAGAGCTCGATGTCCTGGTTCTTGGTGGCGTGGTGCAGGCGCTTATAGTGGTTGTGCACGGCGACGCTCAGTACGCGCTTGGCGCGGAACTGGCCGATGACATAGTCATCCAGCACCTTGCAGATCTCGGCCGGCGTCGGCACGCCGTCCGAGGACTTCACCATCGAGGTTTTGTTTTCCTCGCGGATGATGTCCATGCACAGCTCGACGCATTCATCGCAGATGAAGACGGTCGGCCCGGCGATCAGCTTCCTGACCTCGTGCTGCGATTTCCCGCAGAACGAGCAGTACAGCGTGTTTTTGGAAGATTCGCCGCTGGTCGTGTCCTTGGACATCCTGTCACTCCTGGGAGTTCGGGCTCCCATCCCGGCTAGAAGAGAACGCTAGCCCCGGATACCTAAACAAAATGTAAGCCCGACCGACCTTAACGGCCAGCCGGGACCCACACAATCACACAAGTGTCACACTCGCGTAGGGCATTGAGATTCACCTTAACGGGCGAATCCTCACACTGCGTCGGGTGCTGCCCGCTTCTCGAAGATCGAGTCGATGATGCCAAAGTCCTTGGCCTCTTCGGGGTTGAGGAAACGATCGCGCTCGAGCGCGTTGTGAATGGCCTCATAGTCCTGGCCGGTATGCTTGACGTAAATCTCGTTGAGCCGGCGCTTCAGCTTCTCGGTGAACTGAGCGTGGATCAGGATATCGGTCGCCTGGCCCTGATAGCCGCCGGACGGCTGGTGCACCATGATCGAGGCGTTCGGCAGCGCCGCGCGCAGGCCCTTCTCGCCGCCGGCGAGGAGGAGAGAGCCCATCGAAGCCGCCTGCCCGATGCAGAGCGTCGCCACCGGCGGGCGGATGAACTGCATGGTGTCGTAGATGCCGAGGCCGGAGGTCACGACGCCACCGGGCGAGTTGATGTAGAGGCTGATTTCCTTCTTCGGATTTTCCGACTCAAGGAACAGCAGCTGCGCCGCGATCAGGGACGCCATCTGGTCTTCGACCTGGCCGGTCACGAAGATGATGCGCTCCTTGAGCAGGCGCGAATAGATATCGAAGGCGCGCTCGCCGCGCGTCGTCTGCTCGACCACGGTGGGCACGAGGTAGTTGTAGAAGGTATCGACCGGATCTCTCATTTCGAGATTTGTCCCTTATGGCAGGAAGAATCAGCGCTCGCGGCCGACTGAAGGCGATGCCCTGTTAAGGGCGGGTAAAGCGACAGATAGGCGCCAATGTGGCAGGCCGCAATACTCACATATTCGCGCAAAGCCACGGATCAGCGGAACCTGCCCGTATGGGGAGGGCCGGCCGCCCTACGCCTTGAACCCCACCGCCACACCGCGCTTCTTGAAGTAGGACTGCATGGTCTTGCGGCCCTGGCGGTTGTTCTGGGCCAGCTTGGCCGGATCGAACACCGCCTCCTTGGCGCCTTCCTTGGCCATCGCCGCCTTCAGCGCCGCGATGTGGACGTCGATATCCGCATTGTTCTCGCGCAGCGAGGTGTAGATGTTGTCGATCGCTTCGGTCAGGGTGAGGTCGCTCAAGGGCTCGAACTCCAATCAGTGTCTGGCGAGGCTACTAGCCGGTTTTTCCGTTGCGGCAAGCTGTTTCAGCAGGTCGTGATGGCTTCCCGACCGCCCGACGCGCCGTATAGCATGGCCCGCAGTATCAGTTTCAACGGGTCCTCTCTTGTCCGCAGCCGCTCCCTTCGCCCTCGCCGACCGTCACGCCAGCGCCCAGCCGCGCGAACTCGCCTTCTACCGCGACCCCTACGCCTTCTATGACGCGGTGCACGCGGCCTCACCGGCCTTCTTCTGGGACAATTACGATCACTGGTGCTTTGCCGGCTTCAAGGATGTGAGCGCCCTGCTTCGCGACAAGCGCTTCGGCCGGCAGATCCTCCACCTGATGAGCCGCGAGCAGCTCGGCATGGCGCCGCCCAAGGCCCACACCGCCGCTTTCGACCAGACCGAGAAATATACCCTGCTCAACCTCGAGCCGCCGGCGCATACCCGGCTGCGCGCCCTGGTCAACCGCGCCTTCGTCTCACGCAATGTCGAGCAACTGCGTCCCCGCATCGAGCGGCTGGCCAATGAGCTGATCGACGGTTTTGCCGCCGACGGCCAGGTCGAGCTGCTCCGCGCCTTTGCGGCGCCGATCCCCGCCATCGTCATTGCCGAGATGATCGGCATGCCCGCCGATATGGCGATGCAATTGGTCGATTGGTCCAACCGCATGGTCGCCATGTACATGTACGGCGTGACCTACGAGACCGAGCTCGATGCCAACCAGGCCTCGATTGAGTTCATGGACTATGTGCGCGAGATGATCGCCGAGCGCCGCCGGCAGCCGCGCGAGGACCTGCTTACCCACATGCTGACCACCGAGGTCGATGGCGAGAAGCTGACCGACGACGAGGTGATCTCGACCACCATCCTCCTGCTCAACGCCGGCCATGAGGCAACGGTCCACACCACCGGCAACGGCGTGAAGGCTATCCTCGAAAGCGGCCTCGACCCCAAGGCGCTGTTCGCCGACGCCGACCAGACCGAAGCGACGGTCGAAGAGTGCATCCGCTTCGATGCGCCGCTCCACATGTTCACCCGCTACGCCCTGCAGGACGTAACGCTCGACAACGGGTTGAGCTTCAAGCAGGGCGAGACCATCGGCCTGATGCTGGGCGCTGCCAACCGCGACCCTGCCCGCTTCGCCGAGGCCAACCGGTTCGATCCGTTCCGCAAGGATGGCGCCAATGTCAGCTTCGGTGCCGGCATCCACTTCTGCATCGGCGCCCCGCTGGCGCGCATCGAACTGCAGGTCGCCATGCAGACGCTGTTCGACCGGCTGCCCGGGCTGAAGCTCGCCACCGAGCCGCAATACAAGAACATCTACCACTTCCACGGGTTGGAGCGGCTGGAGGTGTCGTGGTGAGCGAGGAGGAATAGCGCCTAGTTGAATTAGGATCCCGCGTGATCCATTTCGAGGAGCCAACGCAAGAAGGCTACCCCTTGGCTGATCATAAGGACCGCTAAACTCTCGGGTGGCTGGTGCGGCTCTTCCTGCCCTTGTTCGTGCCTGTAGGGTTGGGCCGAGTCCACCCAGTTTGCAAAGCTCCTAACTAGGTTCAGAAAGGCGGCCTTTTCTGCAGGGTCCTCAATGGCCTTGCCCTTGGGGTCAAGATTCACCGTCACGTATTTGGCGACCAGCCGATTAGCCTCCGGGAACATCATCCTGAAAAGCCCCTCGACTGCGGTAAACGTGCCACGAACTCCAACCTTCCAATCGGGCTCGGGCTGATCAATTGCCTTTAAGGCCTTGTCGAGTTCCGACCGGACATTGTTGTACCTAGCCTTCCCCAGAAGTTTGAGAGCGTGTTCGACTTCGGCGGAGAATACCCTGTCGATCGAAGGATGCACGCCTCCCAACTCGTCGACCCGGTAGGCCACATTCTCTTCGCTGAGGATACGTGCGACTGAAGGTACCCACCGTCCGACCTTTAGGAAGGTGTAGGACCTCTCGCCACGCTCTCTCTGGATGACGAACCTCGCGACCGCGGTAATGAAGTGGATCACGTCAAGGTCGGAGATCGACGCTACGAACTTCTCGTAGTTAGGCCCACCTGCGCCCCAAGGCACTTTGATCCCCAGTTCACTCTCAATGAAATGGGAGAGGAGCGCTCCTTCTACGGGACTCAACGCTTTTGCCAACCGCAGTCTGGCACGATCGCCAAATGTGTTCTCGGGGTCGCCGCGCTCAATGTAGAGCTGGCGGAAGTATCGCCCGATTGGTGGTTCTTCAGCCGCCATTTCTAGCGCCCTTCACAATGTGGCCACAGCCGAATCTCAGTATGAATCCCGGCTTCCGCCGGGATGATGTCGATTACGTGTAGCGCCCCACGCCCCCAACTCCCTCAGCACATCCGGGATCAACCCCGGCAAATCTTCGGCGATCAGCCCCGAGCCACCCCACAGGTTCCCCGTCTCGCCGTGGATCCACACGCCGGCTGATGCGGCATCGAAGCCCTTCATCCCCTGCGCCAACAGCCCCGCGATGATGCCGGCCAGCACGTCGCCCGAGCCGGCCGTGCCCAATATCGCCGGGGCATTGTCGTTGATCACCGCATGCCCGTCCGGCGCCGCGACCACCGTGTCGCTGCCTTTCAGCACTACGATGGCCCCGGAGCGCAGCGCCGCCGAACGGGCCCGGTCAAGCTTCGAACCATCCCCCTTGCCGAACAGCCGCTCGAACTCGCCTTCATGCGGTGTCATCACCACCGGCCTCTCGGACTTGGCCTTGATCGCCGAGAACAAAGCTTCAGGACTATCCTTGAAGCTGGTGAGCGCATCGGCGTCGAGCACCGCAGCCACCTGACTCGACAGCACCGCCAGTACATTGGCCTTGGTCGCATCGCCCAACCCGGCGGCAGGGCCGATCACCACCGTGTTGATCCGCTGATCCCTTAGCAGCAACTGCAGGCTGGCGGCGCCATCCACCGGCTTCAGCATGATCGCGGTGACATGGTTGGCCTGGATCAGCAGCGAGGAATGCGCCCCGGCCAATGTCACCAGCCCTGCCCCGGTCCGCAACGCCGCGGTCGCCGTCATCCGGCTGGCGCCGGTTTGCAACGGTCCGCCCGACATCACGACGCAGTGGCCGCGGGTGAACTTGTGTCCCTCCGCCTCGAGCCTGGGTAGCTGCCAGAGGTCAGGATTATTGCGGTTGAGGTTCGGCCGGATCTCGCCCAACACGCTGTCCGGAATGCCGATCTCGGCCAGCACCACCTCGCCGCATTGCTGCCGGCCCGGCAGCAGCAGATGCCCCGGCTTCAGCCGGAAGAACGTCACCGACAGATCGGCTTTGATCGCCACGCCGCGGACCTGGCCACTGGACCCGTCGATGCCCGAGGGCACGTCCACCGCGACGATCGGCACCCGCAACCCGTTCACTGCCTCGATCAGTTCCGCAAGGCCGCCCTCGATATCACGATCGAGTCCGGCGCCGAGCAGTGCGTCGACCACCAGCTTGGCGCCGCGCAACCCGTCCGGCCGCGCCGCCTGGATCGGCCCGTTCCACAGGTCAGCGAAAAACGCCGCATCGCCGGTCAACCGCTCGCGGTCGCCGAACAGCGCCACCCGCACCTCACGGCCGAGCTCCTTGAGTTTCTTCGCCGCAACGAACCCGTCGCCGCCATTATTGCCGGGGCCACAGAGGATCAGCACCTGCCCATCCGGATAGCGCTCCGCCACCAGCTCGGCCACGGCATTGCCGGCCGCCTCCATCAGCTTGAACGACTGAATGCCCGACGCCACCGCCAGCGCATCGGCGCGGCCCATTTCGGCAGGCGTGAGGAGGACGGAAGCAGGATGCATGATACAGTTGCCTTTACTTATCGAGCTTGGCCCTGACCTCGTCGACCTTTCCACATATCTGCGTAAAGAGCTGGACGACGTTGATGTCCTGACCCTCCTCGACTCGCTTCGAGATCATGGTCAAAGGAAAGAGCTTGAGTGATGTAGCCCGGTCCTGGAGGGCTGGATCCCGCCCATACTCGTCCTCCACCATGACCCAGTGCAAATCCAGGTGGTCAACCAGAGCGTCGCCGAACGCTATCCCGAGGCATTGCAGTTTCCACGTTTCCTCAGGTTCGATCCACCTGGACCGAAGGATCGTGTCAATCAAGGTGAGCTTGGCTCCATAGCCTGAATAGCTGACGACAGGATCATTTTTGTAGTGATCAAGGATCCAATCACGTCGTTTCGAAAGATCGGCTCGGTCGCTTTCGGACAAGGCTTCCACCCGCTGGTCCATGCAAACTCGCTCCAGGTTAGCGTAGCCAGCTTATCCAACTGGGCCCAAACAAAAAGGCCGCCCCGAAGGGCGGCCCTGAACTTGTGATCGAAGCACCAGCTTAGTGGTGGTGCTCCTCCGGAACCTCGTCCTCGTCCGCGGCGATGATCTTGGAGAGCTCGGCCCGGGTCATCGGCTTGTCGGTCTTTTTGGCAAGCTCGGTGACGAAATCCACCACCTTGTTCTCGAACACCGGAGCGCGGAGGCCGGCGAGGGCCTGCGGGTTCTTGCGGTAGTAGTCGTAGACCTGCTGTTCCTGGCCCGGGAAGCGGCGCACTTCGGCGATCAGCGCCTGCTGGTGCTCTTCCTCGGTCACTTCGACCTTGTTCTGGTTGCCGATCTCGGCGACCACCAGACCCAGGCGCACGCGGCGCTCGGCGATCTTCTGGTACTGCTCCTTGGCCGCTTCCTCGGTCGTGCCCTCGTCTTCGAAGGACCGGCCATGGTGCTCGACTTCGTGCACGACGCGCTGCCAGATGGTGTTGAACTCGGCTTCCACCAGTTGCTCGGGAACGGCGAACTTGTGGCCGTCGTCGAGCTGGTCGAGGATCTGCCGCTTGATCGCCTGGCGCCCCATCGAGTCGAGCGCGGTCTTCATCTGGTCCTTCACCGCGTCGCGGAGGCCCGCAACGTTCTCGAGACCGAGCGACTTGGCGAACTCGTCGTTGAGCTCACCGGCCTTCGGGCCGTCGATGTGGAGGATGGTGACCTCGAAGTCTGCCTTCTTGCCCGCCAGTTCGTCCTGCGCATAGTCCTTGGGGAACGTCACCTTGACGGTCTTGGTCTCGTTCTTCTTCATGCCCACGAGCTGCTCTTCGAAGCCCGGGATGAACTCGCCCGAACCGACGGTCAGGTGCGCATGGTCGGCCGAGCCGCCCGCGAAAGCCTCGCCCTTGATCGTGCCCTTGAAGCTGAGGCCGAGGCGATCGCCGGTCTCGACGAGGCCGTCCTCACCCTTTTCCTCATAACCACGCTGCTGCGCGAAGACGCGCTGCACCTCGGTGTCCACTTCCTTCTCGTCGAGCTCGACCACCGGCTTGTCGACGGCGAGCGACTTGAAGTCCATCAGGGTGACCGGCGGCAGCACTTCGTAGCTGACCTCGAAGTTGAGATCGGCTTCGCCGTCCAGAACCTGGTTGATCACGCCCTGGTCTTCCGGCAGGTCGACCTTGGGCTGGGTGGCGGCGCGCTCGGAGCGATCATCGAGGGTCTTCGACACGGTCGAGTTGATCGCGTCCGACAGTACTTCCGACATGGCGGAGCGGCCGTAGACCTTCTTCAGGTGCGCGGTCGGCACCTTGCCGGGGCGGAAACCCTTGATGTTCGCGGTGCCCTTGAGCTCATCGAGCCGCGCATCCAGCCGGTCGCTGAGATCCTTCTTGGGGATGACCAGGGAGAGTTTGCGCTTGAGGCCCTCGTTGAGGGTTTCTGTGACCTGCATTGGGGTATCCCGTTGTCTCTACAAAATTCGGTTGGCCGAAGTCGCTGGCAGTATCGCGGCGAGCTCTGGTGCGGGTGAGAGGGCTCGAACCTCCACGCCTTGCGGCGCTGGAACCTAAATCCAGTGCGTCTACCAGTTCCGCCACACCCGCAAGGTGCCCCGTCGGCCGGGTCGCGTGCATATATGTGAAGAATTGGGGAAGGTCAAAGGGAGAGGTGCAGACGTCAGGACAAGGCGCGGCTACGGCCCATGGACAGGTGGCGGCGCAGCCTGCTGCCGCGGCCGCTTTCTTGCTTCCCGATCGATCCGCTCGGCGACGAAGTAGACATAGCCGGCCACCGCGCCGGCGGCAGCCAGCATGCCCGCAGGCCAAGGGGAAGCGCCTACGGTACTGCCGACAGCGGCTCCGATCCCGATGCCAAGCGGATAGTACGCTGCCGCTCCCACCGCGCCGAATGCCATGGCATAGCCGCTGGAGCGCAGCTCAAAGCGATTGCCCAGCCAGATGCCGAGCAGCACTACCGGCAAAAACAGCAGCATTGCGGACAGCAGGCCGATCATGACGGCGAAGAATGCGAACAACGGGATGCCAAGCCCAACGTTGCCGAACGCCACCACCGCCGCCAACGCGAAGACCACGCACCCGGCGGCAACCGACAGCAGATATCCCGCAAACGAGAAGGTGTATGTCGACTGCGCCACCAGCATTTCCCGGTCAGTTGCAACAGCGATACCTAGCGCACTTCCCTGAGCGTCTCCACTCGGCCGGCCAATCCGGATCATAGTCGACCAGCGCGTTGGTGCCGTTCTTCAGCCCGAGCATTTGCCCACTTTCGCTGCAAACCGATCTTTGCCACTGTCCGTTTGCTCGTTTCGAACCGTCGAAATGAACAAATCGGCATCGTCATGCACATTCTTTGTGCAGGCACCTGCCGCCGTGCCTAGAGCGGCGGATCAGATGTTCGTCCTAGGCGCTTATTTTGGCAAGGTTTTCTCCGCTGCCGGGAAGCTGGCACGGACCCTGCATACAACCGAGCGGCACCCGACCGGTGCCTGTTGGAGGCCTGAATGAAGAAGATCGAGGCTATCGTAAAGCCGTTCAAGCTCGACGAAGTGAAGGAAGCGCTGCAGGAAGTTGGTCTGCAGGGCATCACCGTCACCGAAGCCAAGGGCTTCGGCCGTCAGAAGGGACATACCGAGCTCTACCGGGGCGCGGAATATGTCGTCGACTTCCTGCCCAAGGTGAAGGTCGAGGTGGTGTGCCCCGACGACCTCGCCGAGAAGGCGATCGAAGCGATCCGCACGGCTGCGCAAACCGGCCGCATCGGCGACGGAAAGATCTTCGTCTATTCGATCGAACAGGCTATCCGCATCCGCACCGGCGAATTCGGCGACGACGCGCTCTAAGGGGCACCTCTTCGCGCGTCTCTCCCGCCTAGCATCAACTCCAGACTTACACAGGGGAACCTAATGACCACTGGAAGCGACATCCTCAAGAAGATCAAGGACGAGGACATCAAGTACGTCGACCTCCGCTTCACCGACCCGCGCGGCAAGCTGCAGCACGTCACCATGGATGTGACGGTCGTCGATGAGGATCTCTTCGAGGAAGGGACCATGTTCGATGGTTCCTCGATCGCTGGCTGGAAGGCCATCAACGAGTCCGACATGGTGCTGATGCCCGATCCGAACTCGGCCTATCTCGACCCGTTCTTCGGCGCCCCTACCCTCGCCATCAACTGCGACATTCTCGAGCCGCTGACCTACCAGCCGTATAACCGCGACCCTCGCACCACGGCCAAGAAGGCCGAGGCCTACGTCAAGGAACTCGGCATCGGCGACACCGTGGTGTTCGGCCCCGAGCCCGAATTCTTCATCTTCGACGACGTCCGCTATTCGAACACCACCTACAAGGTGGGCTTCTCGGTCGATCACTCGGAACTGCCGATCAACAACGACACCGAGTACGAGTCGGGCAATACCGGCCACCATATCGGCCTCAAGAAGGGCTACTTCCCGGTGCCGCCGCTGGACAGTGCGCAGGACATGCGCGGTGAAATGCTAGCCGCCATGGCCTCGATGGGCGTCACCGTCGAAAAGCACCACCACGAAGTGGCCTCGGCACAGCACGAACTGGGCATCAAGTTCGCCCCGCTGATCAAGTCGGCCGACGACGTGCAAATCTACAAGTACGTGATCCAGCAGGTCGCCCAGGCCTACGGCAAGACCGTGACCTTCATGCCCAAGCCCGTCTATGGCGATAACGGTTCGGGCATGCACTGCCACCAGTCGATCTGGAAGGACGGCAAGCCGCTCTTCGCTGGTGACCAGTATGCCGGCCTTTCCATGGAAGCGCTGTATTACATCGGCGGCGTGATCAAGCACGCCAAGGCGATCAACGCCTTCACCAACCCGACCACCAACAGCTACAAGCGTCTCGTGCCGGGCTTCGAAGCTCCGGTGCTGCTCGCCTACTCGGCGCGCAACCGCTCGGCTTCGTGCCGCATCCCATTCGGCCAGTCGCCGAAGTCGAAGCGCGTCGAAGTCCGCTTCCCCGATCCGCTGGCGAACCCCTATCTCGGCTTTGCCGCGCTGCTGATGGCCGGCCTCGACGGCATCAAGAACAAGATCCACCCGGGCGACCCGATGGACAAGGATCTGTACGAGCTGCCCAAGGAAGAGCTGAAGCAGATCCCGACCGTTTGCGGTTCGCTGCGTGAAGCCCTCGAGTCCCTCGACAAGGACCGCGACTTCCTCAAGGCCGGTGGCGTGTTCGACGACGACCAGATCGACAGCTACATCGAGCTGAAGATGACGGAAGTCATCAAGTTCGAGCACACCCCGCACCCGGTCGAGTACGAGATGTACTACTCGGCCTAAGCGCCGGATCGATCGAAGGAATATGGAAGGGCCCGGCAACGGGCCCTTCTGCTTTTCGGTGGACAGAAACAGCCGGGGGCTGAACACTGCCGCAATGACTCAGAAGAACCTTGCTTTGGTGCTCGGTGGCGGCGGCGCTGCCGGCAATGCCTGGATGATCGGCATCGTCGCGGGTCTCGCCGAGGCTGGCGTCGACCTGACCGAGACCGCCGACCTGGTGATCGGTACCTCGGCCGGCGCCAATGCTGCGGCGCAGGTGCTGAGCGGCATTTCGCCGGCCGAACTCCTCGCCGCGACGCTGGTGCCCCCACCGGCTCAGCCGGCGGTCCAGTCGCGACCAGTGTCGCCGCCGCGGCCGATGGAGGCAGTGTTCGAGCGGATGCGGACCATCTCGGCCGCCGCCACCACTCGGGCCGAGCTGCAGCGCGCTATGGCCGCGTATGGGTTGGAAAGCGATGCGTCCTTCGGACCCGAGGTGGCAGAACAGCGACGAGCCCTGGTCGCCCGGCGGCTGCCGAGCCTCGACTGGCCTGATCGCCCGATGCTGATCGTCGCCGTCAACGCCGAGACCGGGGAGCTTGCGACCTTCGACCGCGAGTCCGGTGTCGCGCTGGTCGATGCGGCCGCGGCGGCCATCTCGCTGCCCGGCGCCGGGCCGACGCACCGCATCAACGGCACGCGCTACATTTCCGGCGGCGTGCGCTCGGTCGACAATGCCGACCTTGCCTCCGGCTACAGGAACGTCATCGTGCTGTCGCCGTTCAGTGGTCGAACCGGACCGCTGCCGCCGGGCGGCCAGTTCGAAGGCCTGCGCCGACCGCCTGGCGCCGACCTCGCCAGCGAGGTCGAGGGGCTCCGCCTCGCCGGAAGCCGCGTCGAGGTGATAACCCCGGATCCCAACTCCCGCACCGCCATGGGCGTCAACCAGATGGACCTCGCAACCCGCATCCCCTCCGCCCGCGCCGGCTACGAGCAGGGCAAGCAGGAAGCCACCCGCCTGACCAACCTCTGATGTCGAGCCGCTGGCGTGAGACACCACCTGAGGAGCTCGCCGGCTGGCTCGCCGAGGCCACCGTGCCGTGGGGCATCGCCGGCGGCTGGGCGCTGGGCCTGTGGCAAGGCAGCGTCAGCCGCCCGCATTCCGATATCGAGATCAGTTGCTTTCTCGCCGACCTGCCCACCCTGCTCCCGGACCTCGACCGCTTCGAGATCGCCATCGCCCGCAACAAGCAGCTGAGACCCTATGAGCTGGGAACGGCGCTCCCGGCCCCGCCGTTCAGCCTCTGGCTTCGACGCCACGGCGAGCCACTGTGGGATTTCGAGATTGTCTCGGAGGCACAGGTGGACGAACAATGGGCCTACCGACGGGACCCGTCCATCCGCCGTACCCTGGCAGATGTCTTCATGCGCGCCGCATCGGGTTGGCCGATCATCGCGCCCGAGATCCAGCTGCTCTACAAGTGCAAACAGCCGCGCGACAAGGACCTGCTCGATCTCAAACGCTACGTCCCCGTGCTTGACGGAACGGCGCGTCTCTGGCTCCGTTCAGCGGTAGCGGCGGCGCATCCCGAATTCCTGCCGACGCTTCTCGATATCGAGGCGCTCGCCGCCCACAACGATGGTACTCCCCAATGAGTGTTGGACTACTCGGTCTGCTCGATGACGTGACCGCCCTTGCCAAGGTTGCCGCCGCCTCGATCGACGATGTCGCAGGACAGGCGGCCAAGGCCGGCTTGAAGGCCGCCGGCGCGGTGATCGACGATACCGCCGTGACGCCCAACTACGTCACCGGCTTCTCCGCCGACCGCGAGCTGCCGATCGTCTGGCGCATCGCCGTGGGCTCGATCCGCAACAAACTGCTGATCCTCTTGCCCGCGGCCCTGGCGCTGAGCTTCTTCGCGCCCTGGCTGATCACCCCGCTGCTGATGATCGGCGGCGCCTATCTCTGCTACGAGGGCGCCGAGAAGGTGTTCGAGGCCCTGTTCCCGCACGAGGCGCATGCGCACGAGGCCGAGGCGATCGCACCGGTGGCCGCCGATCCCAAGAAGCTCGAGGAGGAGCGCGTTGCCGGCGCCATCCAGACCGATTTCATCCTCTCGGCCGAGATCATGACCATCGCGCTCGCCGCCCTGCCCGACCTGCCGTTCTGGGAGCAGGCGCTGGTGCTGGTGGTCGTCGCCTTCGGCATCACCGCGGCGGTCTATGGCGCCGTGGCGCTGATCGTCAAAGCCGACGATTTCGGCCTGGCGCTCGCCAGCAAGGGCCGCACCGGCGTCGGCCGCGCCACCGGTCGCGGCATCCTCGTCGCCATGCCATGGGTGATGCAGACCCTCAGCATCGTTGGTACGGCGGCGATGATCTGGGTCGGCGGCGGCATTGTCGTGCACGGCCTCGCCGGCTTCGGCCTCGACCAGATCGAGCACCTGATCGAAAGCATCGCCCACGGCGCCGAAGCAATGCTGCCGGCGCTCGGCGGCTTCGTCGAAGGGCTCGCGACGATCCTCGCCGACCTGGTCCTCGGCCTCGCGCTGGGCCTTATCCTGATCCCGGTGGCCGGCAAAGTCATCGGACCGGCCTGGAAGGCGATCCGCGGCCTGTTCCGCCGTCAGCCCGCCGCCTGACGAACGAAAGGGCCCAGCCGGGCCCTTTCCTTTTTCTCGCAAAGACCACGCCTCAACCGATCTGGCTGAAGAACCCGCGCACGTCGCCGACCCAGACGCCGGGCACTTCCAGCACGGCATAGTGCCCGCCGACGTCGAACTCGTTCCAGCGCACGATGGTGTTGCTGGTCTCGCCGTAACGGCGGATCGGCACTTCGTCGAAGCCGAACACCGCAACGCCGGTCGGCACACCCGAGTTCGCCTTGGGCGACCAGGCCTCCGGATCATGTGCATTCTCGTAGTAGAGCCGGATCGACGAGGCGGCAGTGCCGGTGAACCAGTAGATCATGAAGTTGGTCAGGAACCGGTCCATCGGCACGGCGTCAACGCGATCGCCAAAGCTGGTGAACAGCTCGCTGATCCAGGCCAAGAGCCCCGCCGGGGAGTCCGAGATGCCGTAGGCCAGGGTCTGCGGGCGGCTCGACTGCATGACGTTGAAGCCGAAATGCTCCGCCATGAAGCGCTGCACCCGCTGCAGGCGCACCTTCTCGCTGTCGGTGAAGGTGGCGATCTCCTCCGGTGACACCGGGCCGAACGGAATGAAGCCCATGGTCGCGGCGTTGAGGTGCACGCCGATCACCCGCTCCGGCGCCAGCCGGCCGATCTCGGGACCGATAATGGCGCCGGCATCGCCGCCCTGCACACCGAATCGCTGGTAGCCCAGCCGGCTCATCAGCTCGATGAAGGCCTTGCCGATCCGCACATTGTTCCAGCCGGCCTCGCGGGTCGGACCGGAAAAGCCAAAGCCGGGCAGCGAGGGCACCACCACGTCGAACGCATCCTCGGCCCTGCCGCCATGCGCCACCGGGTTGGTCAGCGGCCCGATCACGTCGAGGAACTCGACGATCGAGCCGGGCCAGCCATGGATCAGCAGCAGCGGCGTGGCGTTCTTTTCGGCGGACTTCACATGGATGAAATGGACGTTCTGGCCATCGATCTCGGTGGTGAACTGCGGCAGCTGGTTGATCTCGGCCTCGGCCTTGCGCCAGTCAAAGCCACCCAGCAGCCGGTCGACGGCGCCACGGACATAGGCATTGGTCGGGCCGGCGGCCCAGTTGCCATCGACTTCGCTCGGCATCACGGTGCGAGCCAGACGGTCCTTGAGGTCCTGCAGCTGAGCGGCGGAAACGTCGATCTTGAAGGGGGTGAGGGTGGCCATTTCGGGTACTCCGTTTCGGGGTGATCGTTGAAGACACCCCTTCGTACCCAACCCCCACTCGGGATTATTGGAAGTTTCCGACAACCTCATCAGGTCCGGCGCGAACGATTTCGTTCGTCGCCTCGCGAACGATCTCTCTCGGCGTCTGGCCCATGATCGCCTTCAGCGAGTTGATCATGTGCGCCTGGTCGGAAAAGCCCAGCGCCAGCGCCACGTCCACCGCCGGCCGGCCCATCTGCAGCATGGAAACAGCCTTCTGCGCCCGCTGCACCAGCGTGAAGTGCTTGTAGGTGAGCCCGGTGGTCCTGAGGAAATGCCGCTGCAGCGTCCGCTCGGTCATCGCCTTGGGCTGTCCCTCGACCACCGAGGCCACCAGCTCGTTGCTGTCGATGATCCCGTCGCGCACCAGCCGTTCGACGAACACATCGGCATTCTCGAAGGTGGGGATCTCCCGCACGTCGGTGCCGATCCAGAACCCGCCCTTGCCGAACTTTTCGAGCATCACGCCCTCGTCGCGCATGATGTCGCCGGGCATCAGCGGCATGAAGCTGTGTGGCTTGAACGAGATCACCAGCTGCTCATCGCCCGCTTCGTGCTCGTAGACCACCGCCTGCGTGGTGAGCCCGGTGCGCAGTACCATGGTCTCGTCGCCGCGCTTGATGATGGCGATATCCCAGCAGCCGTCGGGCTGCATCAGCGTCGTCCCGGTCGTGTCGAAACGAACGGAGCTGATGCTCTCGACGAAGGGCGAGTCGATCGGCCGGCTTTGCACGATGCGCTTCATGGCTGGGAGCCTAGCAGCGACTTGTGAAGATGCCAAATCACCTGCATCGCCAACCCTCTGGCGCTCTTTGTCGGCATGGCTATGCTGGCACCGCCCTCGCTGGTCAGGAGCCCGCCATGACGCCCGAATTCCTCATCACCACGCTGGTCATCGTCGCCTCGCCGGGCACCGGCGTGCTCTATACCCTGGCCGCCGGGCTGACCCGCGGCGCCCGCGCCAGCATCCTCGCGGCTTTCGCCTGCACCCTCGGAATCATCCCGCACATGGCGGCCGCGATCACCGGCCTCGCCGCCCTGCTCCACACCAGCGCGCTCGCCTTCGAGATCATCAAGTATCTCGGCGTCGCCTACCTGCTCTACATGGCCTGGGCGACGCTCAGGGAGAAAGGCGCGCTCAGCGTCGACACCGATGCGGCCCCGAAATCGGTCCGTCAGGTATTGGTCTCGGGCATCTTGATCAACATCCTCAACCCAAAGCTGTCGATCTTCTTTTTTGCCTTCCTGCCGCAGTTCGTCAGGACCGACAGCGCCGACGCCCTGCCCCAGATGCTGGAACTGAGCGCGGTGTTCATGGCGATGACCTTTGTGATCTTTGCCATCTACGGGATATTTGCCGCGGCGGTGCGCCAGCACGTGGTCACCCGTCCGCGCGTCCTCACCTGGATGCGCCGCACCTTCGCCGCCGCCTTCGTGGCGCTCGGCGCCAAGCTGGCCTTCACCGAGCGCTAGCCGTCACGCGTCGACGAGGTGGAGCCGGTCCTCGAGGCTTTCCGGCTCCTGCTCGACCAGGAACTGTACGGCGAAGCCGACGTCGAGCCAGCGCACGACGCGCGCTACCACACGGCCGACCGCCAGTGGCGTGCCGAGGTCCGGCTGCACGTCAGCCGATAAAGCTGCGCCCGAGCGCGACATATCGATGATCAGGCACGGCAGGCGGCTCCCGTCGGCGAACAAGATGGTGGAGCGCGGATCCCTCGGCATCACCCGGCGATGCGCCCGCTTGTCGGCAACCCCATGGAAGACCCGCTTCTTGTACCAGCCGATGCGCTTGATCAGCAGGTCGCGTTCCTCGGCACTGGTCTCGATGGCCATCGAGAAGCCGCCATCGATCAATCGATCGACCCGCCCCCTGACGGTGCCGAACGGCTCGAAATTGGCGGAGAGTTCCTCGCCCGGTGCCCCAAGTACCGGCGCCGAGGCCACCATCAGCTGCGGCGAGATCGATTGCAGCCGGCAGGCAAACACCTGCACCCGATGGCTGCGGTTCTTGCGGCTGGCAAGCAGGTAGCGCCCCATCAGCGCCCCGATGAAGCGGATGTCGCTGGAGCGCTGGGAGGCGTTCTGCCCCATTGCAAGCCTCCTGGCCGGCGTTCGATGTAATCGTTATCATCACGCTAGCGTGTAAGCTTGAACAGCCAGTTGCGCCGTACTGGAAATCCCTCGGCACGCCGGCAAGGATTTGTTTGCCATACTTGGCGTGAGCACTACTTGCTCAGCTTCAGGCGCTCGCCGGCGAGGATGCGGTGGTCGCTGGTTTTGAGCGTCAGCAACGCCTCGAGCTGACCGATCTGCTGCACCTCGCCGAACTGCACAGCGAAGCCGGCCTCGATGTGCCGCACCACCCGGCCGGGAACCGCGCCCACCCCGGCCAGCGAGCCAACCGGCGGCAGCACATCGGCCGACACCGCGACGCCCGACTGCGACATGTCGATGATGAAGCAGTCGAAGCGCTGTCCGTCGCCCAGCGTCAAGCTGGCGCGCGTCTCCCGCGGCAGCACCCGCTTGTGCGCCCGCCGATCGCTGACCGTCTTCAGCGTCCGGCGCTTCAGCCAGTCGATCCTGGAGCTCAGCACGGCGCGCTCCTGTTCGGTGCAATCGAACGCCACGGCGAAGCCACCCTCGAGAATGCGGGTGATCCTGCCGCGCACGAGCCCCAGGCCCTGCAACGTCATGGTCAACGCGTCGCCAGGCGCCCCGCTGACCGGCGCGTTCACCACCGCCTCATGGGCCGAGACGCTGCGCGAACGGCAGGCAAACACCTGCACGGCGCCCGGCGTCTGCGCGCGCGCCGCCAGCACATAGCTGCCCATTACATCGCCGATGAAGCGAGCATCCTTGCGACTGCTCGCGTCGGCCCTGCCGGCGGGTCCGTTCTGCATCGTCCAAGCCATCACCGAACAATCTCACACTATCGTACGCAAGATTGCCTATTCGGCCATGACTCAGACCTTACCAACCAACCAATTGAACAGTATTTCAGCGGGGCAACACGGGGCATTGAGCGATTTCTGTTCACCGCCTTGGCCGCCAGCCAAGCGCCTGGGCAGTTTGTACTAAGTCGAACGATCTAGACTTGCTCGGTCTCCAGCATCATCTCCTCGAAAAACGCCTCGGGCCCATCGACCTCCTTGAGTCGCTTGCCGCTGATTTCCAGGTAGCGCGTTCCCACATGTCGCACGAAACTGCGGTCATGCGAGACCAGCACGGCCGTCGCTTCATGAGCGAGGATCTCACTCTCCAGCGCTTCGCGGCCCGGGATGTCGACATGGTTGGTCGGCTCGTCCATCAAGTAGAAGTTCGGCTCGGTCAGCCGCAGCGCCAGCAGCCCCAGGCGCGCTCGCTGGCCGAAGCTCAGTTGGCCGATCGGCCGCGACTGTTTCTCGATGACGAAGCCGGTGCTCGCGAGGAGGCTCCGCACCCGTGCATCCGGCTGCTTGAAGGTCACCGAGATGAAACTCTCGGGCGTCTCCTTGACCGGCAGTTGCGACATGTCCTGGTCGGTATAGCCCAGCACCAGCGACGGCGTGACCTTTATGCCCGGCACGCTGTCCGGCTCCACCATGGCGCGGTGGATCAGCTTGACCAGTTGCGACTTGCCGGCGCCGTTCTTGCCCAGCAGCACCACACGATCGCCCTGGAAGATGTGGAGCTTGTCGATCTTGAACAGCGCCTGCCCCGATGGCGTCGTCACCGTCACGTTCTCGATGCCGACCAGCAGCTTGGCGTGGGTGCCGCGGTTGCTGAGCCTGATCTCGCCCGAGCGCTCGCGATGCGCCGGACGCACCGCCTCCTCGATCCTCGCGGCCCGCTCGCGCAACTGCTTGGTCTTGACCACCAGCAGGTCGCTGCCCGAGTTGATGCCGATATTGTTGAGTTTCGCCGCCTGCTTCCTCAGCTTCGTGGCTTCCTTCAGATCGCGCTCGTTCTGCGCCTCCTGCGAGGCGTCCTCGCGTTCGATTTCGAGCCGGGCCGCCGAGTAGCCGAGCGGCATGTAGCGCGAGGTTCCCGGCCGCAGGAACAGCGTCCGGTTAGTCACCGCATCGAGGAAGTCGCGATCGTGGCTCGCCACGATCAGCGGAATATTGCGGGCCTCACGGTTGAGCCAGGTCTCCAGCCGGAACAGCTTTGACAGGTCGAGATGGTTGGTCGGCTCGTCCATCAGCAGCGCATCGGGATCGGTCACCCATACCCGCGCGATCAGCATCAGGCGTTGCCAGCCGCCGCTCAACGCCGAAACCAGCCGGTCGCGCAGCTCATAGGGCGTCTCCAGCCCATCGAGCGCCACATCGGCCCGCCAGGCGTCGGTCTCGCGGTCGGCAGCCGGCAGGGCATCCAGCACGGCGTCGCGCATGGTCAGCGGCATCAGCGCCGCCGGCACGTCCTGCTCGACATAGCCGATGCGCAGGCCGCGCGAACGGACCACTTCGCCGCTGGTGGGTTCCGCCAGCCCGGCTATGACGCGCAGCAGCGAGGTCTTGCCGAGCCCGTTGCCTGCAACAAGCCCGACCCGGTCGCCATCGGCGACGACGAGGCTCAGGTCGCGGAACAGCGGATCGGTGGCGGTGATGGAAAGGTGCTTGAGGCTGATCGAGCCCATTTTCGTCTCTCTGGTCTTCTGGCGGTCCATGCTCGGAGCGTGATCAGCAAAAGTTGCAAACTCTTGCGGTTCGATCACGCGACCAACAGGGACTACCGGTGCCGGCAATGGCTCACGCACGAAGCGGAGCCGGTTTGGGCAGACCAGAATGGTGTGAGACGACGAGGACGTCCGGACCCGTTCGGCCAGCCCTGCAACTAAAGCTGCAGGGCCGAAACAGGGCCGCGACTGCGGTGCTGGTCATGACGATAGCCCACGCGACCCTCCTTGGTTGGTATTGCTGACAAAATGCTTAGAGCACCGGGGGCGATTGCAGGTCAAGTGGCAGCCACCTCGACCCCTCGACGGCCACCGGGTCATTCCCGCGAAAGCGGGAACCTCTATTTGCAGTGGCTGCCCCAAGGACAGGCGGCTCGAGAGCTGAGGGCGTCGGTTGGCACCAGGTTGCCGCCAAACTCGTGGTGGCTTCTGAGCCCCCTACCCTCACACCAGATAGAACAGCGTGGCGATGACAGCGAGGGTCAGCGGGCGGGGCAAAGCAAGATGGGCAAGCCGGTACGCAAAACTATCAAATCCGGCCTGCTGCCATCCGCTGTCGCGTGGCGCCCTCAAAGCTGTCTCAAGGTACGCGAGACCGCTCTTGGCTTGGGCGCGCATACGGCTACTCCGAACAAAAACCGTATGTGAAATTCATACCCGCGAGCGCTTAAGAAAGTGCTTCCGAGAAGCAAACGAAGTCTGAATCAAGTGCTCCAAAACAACGCGCCCGGCCCTCTGTACGGAACCGGGCGCATTGGATTCACTGGCGATTTCCTCAGCTGCGGCGCAGCCGTTCACGATTGAGGATCGCTCCGGTGCAGGTGGAAACGCGGAGCAGGTACACCCAATTGCCGCGTGTCGCGCGGACCTGGATGCGCCGATCGTTGCGCACATTGAGCGAGATGTTGGTGTAGCCCTGCTGGCGCACCGCGTTGCGGATCTGCCGGTCGGTCAGCTCGATGCAGATCAGCGGCCGTCGGTAGCCGAACCCGTCGGTGCCGAAGCCGAACTGGAACTGCATGCTCTGCGCCTGCACGGGGAGTGCCGAAGCGCCGAGCGCCAGCCCGAGCACGGCGGCCCGGATGAGCGTGGTAGCTTTCATATCGTTCTCCTTTGCAACTCACGAACAAAAATCCCGGCCCTATGGGGGGCCGGGATCTGGCGGGAGCGCGAGGGAGGAACCGGCTCCCGCCGGAACTGGGTTAGAAGCGGAACTGGAACTGGAAGCCCGGGAAGTACGGGCGACGCAGCCGCTCGATATCCGAGACGCGGCCTGTGCAGCGGTTGATGGTCATGGCGTAGGTGCGACGGCCATAATCAGCCACCACCTTTACCCGGACCCCGCGACGATCGACGAAGCGGATGTCGTCAAAGCCGGCCCGGCGCAGGCCGCGGCGGACTTCGTTGTTGGTCAGGCAGTCGCGCTTCATCCGACGGCCATTGTCGAAGCCGTACGAGAAGCTGTTGCCGCCGCCCTGAATGCCGAAATCAAAGTTGAACGACTGGGCCTGGACCGGCATGGCGGTGAACGCCGCCGCACCGAGGGTCACGGCAACGATAGCGGCACGGCCGGACTTCATTACGGATGAGAGGATTGAGGTCATGATAGTCTCCTTCAAGATCAACTGGTGCCAGGTCCGCTAGCGTGCCACGACCCTAAAGGTTGCATTCTTAACCAATGCGGTATCGCCCGTTCATCCACCGTTCATGTTGCAAGGCAACCTGGGCGGCGGAATTCCGAGTGAGATCAGGCGCAGTCGATGTGAGATTGCCGAACACCCAGCCCGGACACTGCCTACTGGCCCCAGCTGGGCGCTCCGCAATCTCGAGCAGTGGAATAATGCCCGGCCGTTGAATGCTCGCGGAACCGTGCATTCACATGCCGTTCACGACCGGTTGACAGCTCGAGCGCCGGGCCCTACCTCCCGCTTAACCCACCCCAAGCAGCAAGTATGCTAGAGCTTGTGAGGCGCACGATTCGCGCCTCGGACGGAGATTTCATGGCGGCGATCGAAGACCTTTTCGGCCCTGATGGTGAGGACGCTGCGCCCCAGCGTACGCCTGCTACTCCCACGCCGAAAACGCCGGCTGCCAGCCCTCCCCCGAGCGTCGCCCACGCCGCCTCCTATTCGGCTGCCGATATCGAGGTGCTCGAAGGCCTCGAGCCGGTGCGCCGCCGCCCCGGCATGTATATCGGCGGCACCGACGCCAACGCGCTGCACCACCTGTTCGCCGAAGTCATCGACAACTCGATGGACGAGGCGATCGCCGGCCACGCCAGCCGCATCGAAGTGCATTTCGGCGAGGACGGGTTCCTGACCGTCACCGACAATGGCCGCGGCATCCCGGTCGAGAACCATCCGAAATTCCCCGGTGTCTCGACGCTCGAAATCGTCATGACGCGGCTGCATGCCGGCGGCAAGTTCGACGGCAAGGCCTACGAGACCTCGGGCGGGCTGCACGGCGTCGGCGTCTCGGTGGTCAACGCATTGTCCGACAGCCTCATCACCGAGGTGGCGCGCGACCAGATGCTCTACCGCATCGCGTTCTCGCGCGGCAAACCACTGGGCGCCGTCGAGACGGTGGGCAAGGTGCAGAACCGCCGCGGCACCACGCAGCGCTTCCACCCCGATCCCCAGATCTTCGGCGAGCACAAGTTCTCTGCCGCCCGCCTGTTCAAGATGACCCGCTCGAAGGCTTACCTCTTCGGTGGCGTCGAGATCCGCTGGACCTGCGACGAGAGCCTCGCCACGGCGGATGTACCGGCCAAGGCGACCTTCCACTTCCCCGGCGGCCTGCGCGACTTCCTCGCCAACCGCATCGAAGGCGAACCCCGCATCGCCGAGGACATTTTCTCGGGCATCATCGGCAAGCCCGGCACGCACGGCTCGGTCGAATGGGCTGTGGCCTGGTGCCTCGGTGACGGCTTCGTCAACTCCTACTGCAACACCGTACCGACCGGCGATGGCGGCACGCACGAACAGGGCCTGCGCGTCGCCCTGCTCCGCGGCCTGCGCAACTATGCCGAGCTCTCGGGCAACAAGCGCGCCGCGCAGCTGACTGCCGAAGACGTGCTGGTACAGTGCTCGGCCATGCTCTCGGTGTTCGTGCGCGAGCCGGAATTCGTCGGCCAGACCAAGGACAAGCTCAGCTCGCCCGAGGCCACCCGCATCGTCGACGCGGCGCTGCGCGACCCGTTCGACCACTGGCTCGCCGCCTCACCCAACCAGGCCTCCAAGCTCCTGGACTGGGCCATCGAGCGCGCCGAGGAGCGGCTGCGGCGGAAGAAAGAGAAAGAGGTCGACCGCCAGTCCGCGACCAGAAAGCTCCGCCTTCCCGGCAAGCTCGCCGACTGCACCCAATCGGCCGCCCAGGGCGCCGAGATCTTCATCGTCGAGGGTGACTCGGCCGGCGGCAGCGCCAAGCAGGCGCGCGACCGCAAGAGCCAGGCCATCCTGCCGCTGCGCGGCAAGATCCTCAACGTCGCCGGCGCCACTCGCGACAAGGTGCAGGCCAGCCAGGCCATCGCCGACCTGACCCAGGCGCTCGGTTGCGGCACCCGTGACCGCTATCGTGAAGATGAGCTGCGCTACGACAAGGTCATCCTGATGACCGACGCCGATGTCGACGGCGCCCACATCGCTTCGCTGCTGATGACCTTCTTCTTCCAGGAGATGCCCAAGCTGATCGAGGGCGGGCATCTCTACCTCGCGATGCCGCCGCTGTTCCGCATCAGCGCCGGCCCCAAGGTCGCCTATGCGATGAACGACGCGCACCGCGACCAGTTGCTGGCAGATGAGTTCAAGGGCAAGAAGCCGGATATCACCCGCTTCAAGGGCCTCGGCGAGATGCCCTATGTGCACCTGCGCGAAACAACGATGGACAAGAAGACCCGCACCCTGCTGCAGGTCCGCATCCGCGACGACTTCGAGGAGACGCGGCTGTCGGTCGACCGCCTGATGGGCAACCGCCCGGAAGCCCGCTTCGACTTCATCCAGGAAAACGCCGCATTCGTCACCGATCTGGATATCTAGGGACGAGCGTCCCTGAGGGTCAGGGGCGAACATGATCACCAGACGTGGGTTGCTGAAGCTTTTCGGCGTGGGCGTGCTCGGGCTGATCGCCACTGCCGCCTACCCCTTCATCGAGGCCCTCGCCCGTCCGCGCGTCACCACCTACGCCCTCACGCCGCGCGGCTGGCCGGCCGGCCTGAAACTGCGCGCCGCCGTCATTGCCGATCTCCATGCCTGCGAGCCCTGGATGGACCTGAGCCGCATCGAGGAGCTGTGCGCGCAGACGCAAGGATTGGGCGCGGACGTCATCCTGCTGCTCGGGGATTATGTCAGCGGCATGCGGCTCAGGACCGGTCAGGTCGCCAATGTCGAATGGGCCAGCGCGCTCGGCAAGCTCTCCGCTCCGCTCGGTGTGCATGCCGTTCTCGGTAATCACGACTACTGGGAGGACCGCGCCTTCCAGTTGGACCATTCGATGACGCCGCTGGCCCGCACGGCGTTGCGTGACGCCGGTATCGCCACCTACGTCAACGAAGCCATCCGCCTCGAAAAGGACGGGCACCCGTTCTGGCTTGCCGGTCTTGGCGACCAGTTGGGTATCCTGCCCGGCGGCGTCCATGACGGCCGGCACACCTGGGGGCTCGACGACCTCGACGCCACGCTGGCCCAGATCCCCGACGGCGAGCCGACCCTGCTCCTCGCCCACGAGCCTGATATCTTCCCCAAAGTACCCGACCGCGTCAGCCTGACGCTGTCCGGCCACACCCATGGCGGCCAGATCTCGCTGTTGGGCTGGCGCCCCTGGGCGGCATCGCTCGGCTCGCGTCGCTTTCCCGCCGGCCATTACACTGTCGAGGGACGCGAGCTGATCGTCTCGCGCGGCCTTGGTTGCTCCGTCATTCCCGTGCGGATCGGCAACTGGCCGGAAATCGTCATGCTCGATGTCGGCACGGCCTGACCGACCACAATTAATCACCCGCCCGCGAACCCCGTTGACTCGCAAGGGGTTTCCACTATGTTCCGGGCGCGTCGCGCGCAGCCCCGGACAGGGCGGAGTCCGGATCGGTTGCTGCAAGGCGAAGCCTGATTATCCGGCTTGTACTTTGCGACCTGTTCGTCGACCCGCACCTCCTCAAGTAGCTGCCCGTCGACCTGCCTTCCCTACTTGAGCGGACCACTGATTTGGCAAATGACTTTTCCGGGTTGGGCCTTAGCGCCAAGGTGATCGATGCGGTTGCCGCATCCGGCTACACCAAGCCCACCGATATCCAGGCGCAGGCTATCCCGCATGTCCTGCAGAAGCGGGACATCATCGGCATCGCACAGACCGGCACCGGCAAGACCGCGTCGTTCGTGCTGCCGATGCTCACGCTGCTCGAAAGCGGCCGGGCCCGCGCCCGCATGCCGCGCACGCTGATCCTCGAACCGACGCGCGAACTCGCAGCGCAGGTGCACGAGAACTTCGAGAAGTACGGCAAGAACCACAAGCTCAGCGTTGCCCTGCTGATCGGCGGCGTCAGCTTCGAAGACCAGAACCGGGTGCTCGATCGCGGCGCTGACGTGCTGATCGCCACGCCCGGCCGCATGCTCGACCAGTTCGAGCGCGGCCGCATCCTGCTCACCGGCGTCGACATTCTCGTCATCGACGAGGCCGATCGCATGCTCGACATGGGCTTCATCCCCGACATCGAGCGCATCTGTGGCCTGTTGCCGCCGCGCCGGCAGACGCTATTCTTCTCGGCCACCATGCCGCCGGAAATCCAGCGCCTGACCAGCCGGTTCCTGCGCGACCCGATCAAGCTTGAGGTCGCCCGCCAGAACTCGACCGCCGAGACCATCGAGCAGCGGATCGTCCGCGTCTCCGGCAAGCCGGAGGAAAAGCGCGACGCGCTGCGCCGCCTGATCCGTGGCGAAGAGAACCTCAAGAACGCGATCATCTTCTGCAATCGCAAGCGCGATGTGGCCACCCTCGCCCGCTCGCTGGAGCGCCACGGCTTTTCGGCCGCTGGGCTGCATGGCGACATGGACCAGAAGAGCCGCATGGAAACGCTCGACAGCTTCAAGACCGACAAGCTGCAGCTGCTGATCGCCAGCGATGTGGCGGCCCGCGGCCTCGACATCCCGGCGGTGAGCCACGTGTTCAACTTCGACGTGCCGACCCACGCCGAGGACTACGTGCACCGCATCGGCCGCACTGGCCGTGCCGGCCGCTCGGGTGTCGCCATTACGCTCGCCACGCCCTCCGACGGCAAATATGTCGATGCCATCACCAAGCTGATCGCCAAGGATATTCCCGAGGTGAAGCTGGGTGGCGGATCGGTCGAGCGTTCCGAAGCGACGCGCACCGAGGAACGCGGCGAAGTTCGTTCGCTGCGTGACGGCCGCGGTCGGCGCGGTGGCCGCGGCTCGCGGGAGACCGCCGCGCCGGTCGAAGCTGCGGCGGTGCAGGAGACCCAGCAGCCGCGCGAGGAACGCAGCGAGCGGCCTCGCCGCCCTCAGCGCAACGATGCGCCTCGCAACGACAACAATCGTAGCAATGGCGGCGAAAAACCCGCCCGCGAACCGCGTCCTCAGCACATCGAAGGCATCGTCGCCGATTCGCCTTTCGGTTCTGACGGTCCGATCCCGGCCTTCCTGCTGCGGAAATAGCCGCGATCTACAGAACTTCCACGGCGATCTCAGTAGAATTGCTAGCAGATCGCCGTGTTTTTACGCCCCGTTAATGCCGAACAACTGACAATGCCGGCCGAACAACCGGCAGGAGCCGGGCTTGGGGGAACGGTGTCAGAACAGGAATTCAGACGCGCCCTCGGTTATGCCAATGCGGCGCTGGACCTGCTGAAGCGGGCCACGATTCCTCCGTACCCGCAGTTCTATGAACTGCTCTACACCTATGCCACTGGCATCAATCCGGCGCTCAACGCCCGCGTCAACGCCATCTTCCGCGACGGACACCCGACCGCCGATATCGCCGAGCGGCTTTACAACGAGTTCCTCCGGGCGCAGGACGCCAACGAACGCATCTCCAGCGTATCGCAGCGGATGTCGAACCGCATCGTTGCCATTCACGATGCCATCGACACCGCCATGACCACGGCCGGCGCCTACTCGGCCTCGCTCCAGGTTGCCAGCGGCGACCTCGGTTCGGACGAGTTGGATGCCACCAAACTGCGGACCCTGGCCGACGCGCTGCTGGCGGAAACCCGCCGCATGCAGGATGCCAACCATAAGCTCGAAATGAACCTCGCCGCCTCGCGCGACGATATCGAGGCGCTGCAGCGCGATCTCGACGATGTCCGCCGCGAGGCGCTGCTCGACCCGCTCACCAAGGTCTACAACCGCAAGGCCTTCGATGATGGGTTGCTGCGCGCCGTGAGCCGGGCTGAAGAACACGGCGACCACATGTGCCTGATGCTGATCGATATCGATCACTTCAAGCGCTTCAACGACACCTGGGGCCACCAGACCGGTGACCAGGTGCTGCGCCTCGTTGCGATGACGCTCAAATCCAACATCAAGGGCCGGGACATCGCCGCCCGCTATGGCGGCGAGGAATTCGCCGCCGTGCTCCCCGATACCGACCTCGAAGGCGCGGTGATCCTCGCCGACAACATCCGCAAGGCCATCCAGGCCAAGGAACTGCTGAAGCGCTCGACCAACGAGAAGCTCGGCCGCGTCACGGCCTCGTTCGGCGTCGCCATGTACCGCACCAGCGACACGCCCTCGACCTTGATCGAGCGCGCCGACCGCTGCCTCTACGCCGCCAAGCACCGCGGCCGCAACATGGTGGTCGGCGAAACCGAGCTGGGCGACGAGGACATCGTCGCGGCGTAGCCGTCGCTCGTCGCTTCGCTCCGATCGCGCATCGTACCGATGCGATACCCCTCATCCGGCGCTACGCGCCACCTCGCGGCGAGGGCTACGCCCTCGTCCGTTGACCTCAAGGGGAGAAGGGAGCCCTGACTGAGATGCCTGAGGTTGGCGTCCTTCTCCCCTTGAGGGAGAAGGTGCCCGAAGGGCGGATGAGGGGTATCGCAACGCGTCGCGTGCGCGATCCGAGCGCTAGCGAGGAGCGACCTGGGTCGTCTCCACCCCAAGCGAACGCAGCGCATCCCAATAACCAGGATAGGTCTTCCCCACGCAGTCCGGATCGAGGATCGTAATCCCGCCGATCTTCAGCGCCGCCAGCGCAAAGCTCATGGCAATGCGGTGGTCTTCATAGGTCTCGATACTGGTCCGCTCGTTGCGGTGCCTGAGCTCGATCAGCCGCGGATCGGACGAAACCACCAGGTCGTCGCCTTCTTCATGCGCGAGGCCCGGCCGGATGCGGTTAAGCTCGGTGGAGAGCGCCGAGATCCGGTCGCATTCCTTGACCCTGAGATTGGCGATACCGACGAAGCGCACCGGCGTCTCGTTGAACGCCGCGAGCACCGCGAGGGTCGGCACTGCGTCCTGCATCTGCGAGCCGTCGATCACATCAGGCATGCGCGGAAACCTGCGGATCAGTTTGGCCGCTTCGGCGTCGGGTTGGGTGAAGGCGTCCATCGGCACGCCAAGGTCGATCCTGCCGCCCGTCAGTGCTTCCGCCGCCCAGAGGTAAGTCGCCGCCGAAGCGTCGGGCTCGATGTGGAAATCGCTCGCCTGGTAGCCGGTGGGCTGCACCTGCCAGGTCATTTCGTCGAGCTGTTCGACGCTGGCGCCGAAGGCCCGCATCGCAGCGAGCGTCAGGTTGACATAGCCGCGGGCATCGAGATCCTTGCCGGTCAGCGCCACCTCGATCGGGCCCTCGCCGAACGGCGCTGCCATCAGCAGCGCCGAGACATACTGGCTCGAGAGCCCGCCATCGATCTCCACCCGGCCGCGGCCGAACGAACCGGTGCCGTTGATCACCACGGGGGGACAGCCGGTCTCGCTGGTCGCATCGATGCCAAGTGAACGGAGCGCGACCAACAGCGACTCGATCGGGCGCTTGCGCATTGCCTCGTCGCCATCCACCACCACCCTGCCCTCGACCAGCGACACCGCGGCCGTGAGGAACCGTGTCGCGGTGCCGGCATTGCCCAGCACCAGCGGCTCGATTGGCGCCTTCAGCGTGCCGTCGCTGGTGACGACGAAGCTCGTCGCATCCGGCTCCTCGACGCTGACGCCCATCTGGATCAACGCCCTCGCCATCAGCGCCGTGTCCTTGCTCTTCAGCGCCCCCGTGAGCCGGCTCGTGCCCTTCGCCAGTGCTGCCAGCAGCAGCGCGCGATTGGTGATCGACTTCGATCCCGGCGGGGTCACCCGGCCGACGAGCGGATGGTCAGGCGGAACGATCGTCAAAGCCTCGAGCTTTGAGGAAGCGGCAGCGGTCAATGGAGAACTCCGTCAGGCAGCGGCGCAACGGCCGCACTCACTCCGGCAGGGCCGGACACATCGATCTGTCGATTTGGCCCGGGCGTCGCCGGGGTGAGGTTGAAGCAAGCCAGATGGATGTAGCGGATTGCGCCACCTTTTGCCAAGTCCGTCGTTATGACAGCGCCCTGGCCCCAAACTGGATGTCATCCCAGCGAAAGCTGGGACCCAACTATCTCCAAGCGCAGGCTGAGAAATGGGTCCCAGCTTTCGCTGGGATGACACCGAGTGTGAGCAGATGCAGGAGGCAAAGCCTCAAATCAGGCGTGCGCCCGAGCCTCGGCCAGCGCCTTGAGGTCGGCCGGTTTCAGCTGCACGCTTTCGCCGCAGCCGCATTCGCCGGTCTGGTTCGGGTTCTTGAAGGTGAAGCCGGATTTGAGGATGTCTTCCTCGAAATCCATCACCGTGCCGAGCAGGAACAGCGTCGCCTTGGGTTCCACATAGACGTGGACCCCCTTTTCCTCGATGTGGTCATCGCCCTTCACCGGCTCGCCGACATAAGCGAGCGTGTAGGATTGGCCGGCGCAGCCGGCATCCTTGATGCCGACGCGCACGCCAACCACGGGGGTGGCGCTGTCCTCGATGATCTCGTTGATGCGCTCGACGGCGGCATCGGTGAGGCTCATGATCTTCAAAGGCATCGGTTGCGGACCTTCATCGTAACAAGACGATATATAGACCTAAACGCTGGCACTTACCACCAGTTCAGCGCCACCTGGGCTTCTTCGCTCATGCGCGAAGCGTCCCATGGCGGATCGTAGACCATGTTGACGGTAACGTCCTGGATGCCCTCGACGTTGCGCGCCGCGTTCTCCACCCAGCCCGGCATTTCGCCGGCCACCGGACAGCCCGGCGCGGTCAACGTCATGTCGATGGTGAGGTTGCGGTCGTCATCGAGGTCGACCTTGTAGATCAGCCCGAGCTCGTAGATATCGACCGGGATTTCCGGGTCGTAGACCGTCTTCAGCGCACCGATCAGGTCACGGGTAATCCGCTCCACGTCGTCGGCGGGAATCGCCGCACCGACATTGGGCGTAATCCGAGGCGCGTCGCCGGCATTCGGCTCGGTGGCCTCGACCTCGGGAGCAATCTCGTTCACTTCGTCAGACATATCAATTCCTTAGACGATCCCGTTTCACGCCCTCAGGCGAAGAAGCTCCGCGCCTTTTCGATACCCTCTACCAGAGCATCGATATCGTCCTTGCCGGTATATAGGCCGAAGGAGGCCCGGCAGGTAGAGGTGACGCCGAACCTTTGTAACAGCGGCATGGCGCAGTGCGTCCCGGCGCGCACCGCGATGCCGTAGCGATCGAGAATGGTCGAGACGTCGTGCGCATGCGCGCCCTTGACCTCGAACGAGAAAATACCGCCCTTGCCCGGCGCGGTGCCGATCAGCCGCAGTGAGTTGATCCGCCCCAGCCGCTCCATCGCGTAACCGGTGAGTTCCGCTTCATGCGCCTGCGCCGCCTCGCGCCCGATGCCCTCGACATAGTCGATAGCGGCGCCGAGACCGATCGCCTGGACGATCGGCGGCGTACCGGCTTCGAAGCGGTGTGGCGGCTCGTTGTAGGTGACGGTGTCGCGGGTGACGGTGTCGATCATCTCGCCGCCGCCCTGGTAGGGCTGCATGTCGGCAAGCAGGTCATAGCGCCCGTACAGCACGCCGATGCCGGTCGGCCCGTAAAGCTTGTGGCCGGTGAAGACGTAGAAATCGACACCCAGCTCCTGCACATCGACCTTGAGATGCACGGCGCCCTGGCTGCCATCGACCAGCACCGGGATCTTTCGCGCGTGGGCGATTTCGACGATCTGTTTGATCGGCGTCACCGTGCCCAGGACGTTGGACATATGGGTGATCACCACCATCCGCGTCTTCGGCGACAAAGCCGCCTCGAACGCGTCGATGTCGAAGCTGCCGTCGTCACGCACATCGACCCACTTCAGCACCGCGCCCTTGCGTTCGCGGTGGAAGTGCCACGGCACCACGTTGGAGTGGTGCTCCATGATCGACAGCACGATCTCGTCACCCTCGCCGATCCGCGGACCGAGGAATGACGCGGCGACGAGGTTGATCGCCTCGGTGGCCGAGCGGGTGAAGATGATCTCTTCGGGTCGGCTGGCGTTGAGGAACCGCCGCGTCGCCTCGCGCCCGCCCTCGTAGGCTTCGGTCGCCCGGTTGGCGAGCGTGTGGAGACCACGATGCACGTTGGCATAAGCGTGCCGGTGCGCCCAATCCATCCGGTCGAGCACCTGGTTCGGCTTCTGTGCCGAGGCGCCGCTATCCAGATAGACCAGCCGGTTCCCATGGATCTTCTCTTCGAGGATCGGGAAATCGGCGCGGATCTTGGCGAGATCGAAACTCATTTGCCCGCCAGCCATCCCTCGATCACCGCGGTCAGCGCTTCGTTCAGCGCCTCATCCTCGATCGGATCGACCAGTTCGGCGAGGAAGGCCCGCACCAGCATGGTCTCGGCGTCGGCTTTCGCGATGCCGCGGCTCGTCAGGTAGAACAGCGAATCTTCATCGAGCTGGCCGCAGGTCGAGCCATGGCCGCAGACCACGTCGTCGGCATAGATCTCGAGCTCGGGCTTGCAGAGGATTTCGGCTTCGTCCGAAAGCATCAGCCCCTGGCTCATCAGCTTGGCGTCGGTCTTCTGCGCATCGCGCGCCACCACCAGCCGGCCCTGCACCACGGCCTTGGACCGTCCACGGGCGATCGACTTGAACAGCGGCTTGGACGAAGTGTGCGGCACGGCGTGCAGCGCATCCATGGTGATATCGGCGTGCTGGCCCTCCGAGACGAGGTTCAGCCCGGTGATATCGGCGTGGGCCCCGGCGCCTTCGTAGCGCGGGAACAGCTGCGTCCGGCTCAGCGCCGCACCGGCGTTGATGATCAGTGTCCTGAGCTGTGCGCCCTCGGCGAGATGGTACTCGTTCGAGGCGAAATGCGTCGCCTTGGCCGCGGCCAGATTGACGGTGATGTGGGTCACTTTGGCGTTCTTGCCGAGGGCCAGGTAGGTCGCGTGGTTGCCGAGGTGCGCCTCTTCGCTGCCCGCATAGGTCTCGACGATCACCGCGCTGCTGTCATCGGCGACGAAGATCTTGGCGGCGCTGGTCGAATGGCCGGCGGCGCCTTCGGTGCGGCGATCGATCTGGATTACCGGATCGACTGAACCGTCGAGGTCGAGCGTCAGGCACTCTTTGGCCAGCGCCATGTTGAGACGCGTAACCACATCGTCACGCGTCGACAGCACGCCGCCTGCCGCCTTGCCGACGATGACGCCGGCCGGCGCCGTGCCGGTGTCCTGCACCACGCCATTGGCGATCATCAGCTGGTAGGCGCCGGCGACGCGCAGCGCCGGAGCGCTGGCTTCGGTGGCGGCAGCAGCGAGTTCCGGCACCGCCCGCAGCAGCTGCTTGAGGTCGGTGTAGTGGTAAGCCTCGACGCGCCGCGTCGGCAGCCCGGCGCCGGTCAGGCGCTCGGCTTCCGCAACCGCACCGGCGGCCGTCAGCTGGTCGATGAGCTTCAGTTCAGCCGGCCCAAGCCGGACGGGGACATGCATGGTCATCGGTCCTTACGCCGCCGCTTCGTCGAAGCCGGCATAGCCCTTGGCTTCCAGTTCCAGCGCCAGCTCTTTGCCGCCGCTTTCGACCACCCGGCCATCGGAGAACACGTGCACGACATCCGGCACGATGTGGTTCAGCAGCCGCTGGTAGTGGGTGATCACCAGCATCGAGCGGTCGGGACTGCGCAGCGCATTGACGCCCTCCGACACCACCTTCAGCGCGTCGATGTCGAGGCCGGAATCGGTCTCGTCGAGAATGCACATCTTGGGCTTCAGCAGCGCCATCTGCAGAATCTCGGCGCGCTTCTTCTCGCCGCCCGAGAACCCGACATTCAGCGCACGCTTCAGCATGTCGCTGTCGATATGCAGCGCCTTGCCGGCTTCCTTGACTGCCTTCATGAAGTCCGGCGTCGACATCTCGGCCTCGCCATTGGCCTTGCGCTTGGCGTTCAGCGCTGCCTTGAGGAAGGTCATGGTGGCGACACCCGGGATTTCGATCGGGTACTGGAAGGCGAGGAACAGGCCGGCCGTGGCGCGCTCCGAAGGCTCCATCTCGAGGATGTTGACGCCATCGAGCAGCACTTCGCCGCCGGTGACCTCGTAGTCTTCCTTGCCGGCCAGCACATAGCTCAGCGTCGATTTGCCCGAACCGTTACGCCCCATGATCGCGTGCACTTCGCCCTTGGGGACGATCAGGTTCACGCCTTTGAGGATTTCGCGTTCCTCGATGCGCACTGTGAGGTCGCGGATTTCGAGCATGGGGGTGGTCATTTCACTTCTCCGATATTCTCGCCGTCCCAGTAGTCGAGGCTCGCTGCCTCGCGTGCGATGTGCCGAAGCGACGATTTGTCGGTCGGGTTACCGCTGGTCCGGGAAAAGACGCCAAACTTGTTCGAGTCCGGGTACTCGCATACCTCGGTCGCGGCCATCGTCGAGATGCCGAAATACCGAAGCACGCCAGTGCCGGTGTTGATGATCTGATGCGCTGTCGAGCGGTCGCCTGCCGGGGCGCCCAGCACGTCGCCGGCCTTGATGGCGTGGCTGTCCGCGCCGTAGCGGTAGGTGCCCTCGCCGTCGAGCACGATGAACAGCTCGTCCTCGACGTGATGATTGTGGAACGGGCAGCTCGACTTGCCAGCGGGCACCTCGTTGTAGCTGATGCCGAGGTTGCGCAGCCCCAACAGCCGGCCGAACGAGGCGTCCGACGACTGGTAGTTGGCGCCCTGCGTCCAGCTTTCGAGCGCCAGCTCCGCGATGTTGAGGAGGGGCTTGTTCACGGTGCCGCCTCGTTCGATACACGGCCTGACCGGTAATCCCCTGCTGTGTGCAGCGCGTCGCCCTTGCGGGACGCGAGACCGATGAACAGGCCCATGCCCGAGGCGGCCAGTACCACGAAGATCGCGATGCCTAGCAGCGCCGAGCCCGCAAGCGCGAGGCCGAGGAATGCGAGCCCGCCAACAGCCATGCTGGCGACGAACGCCCAGGCCACGAGCCAGCCCTCGCGGCTGACCGGGGTCATCGCATTGCGCGGGTGTCCGACAGGAAAGCGCCGGGCGAACCAGTACTTAGCCATGGTTCTCGCCCTCGGTGTCTTCGCCGTCCCAGTAGCCGAACGGCGTCAGCTTGCCGGCGGTGCTGAAGATCGACATCGGCTCTTTGTCATTGCCATGCGCGATATCGACGGCGATCCGGCCGCTATCGGGGTATTCGGTCACATCGGCGCGGCCGTGATTGGCGAAGGCGATGTAGCGCAGCTCCGCAGCGCTGCTGTTGATGATCTGGTGCGCTTCGCCACCAGCCGGAGCGCCGATGCAGTCGCCTGCCTTGATCGGCAGCCGCGCTTCACCCACCCGATAGGTGCCGGTGCCCGAGACGATGAAGAACAGCTCGTCATTGCCGTGATGCCGGTGGTACGGCCAGGCCGTCTTGCCGGCCGGCACCACGTGCAGCGTCGCGCCGATCTGCTCGGTACCAATGGCCGCGTCGATATCGTGGAGCCCCACCTCAAAGCGGTTACCCACCTTGAGCCACTTCAGCTCAAGGTCGGCAACGTTGACGATGTTGTGGGACGAGGACGTCATCAGCCGACGCTGCCCTCGAGCGAGATCGAGATCAGCTTCTGCGTTTCGACCATGAACTCCATCGGCAGGTGCTGCAGCACATCACGGACGAAACCGTTGACGATCAGCGCCACGGCTTCCTCTTCGGAGAGGCCGCGCTGCATGCAGTAGAACATCTGGTCGTCCGAGATCTTGCTGGTCGTCGCCTCGTGCTCGAACACGGCCGAAGCGTTGCGGCTCTCGATATAGGGCACGGTATGCGCGCCGCACTTGTCGCCGATCAACAGGCTGTCGCACTGCGTGAAGTTACGGGCGCCCTTGGCCTTGGCGTGGGCCGAGACCTGGCCGCGATAGGTATTGTCAGAGAACCCTGCAGCAATGCCCTTCGAGACTATGCGGCTCGTGGTGTTCTTGCCCAGGTGCAGCATCTTGGTGCCACTATCGACCTGCTGATAGCCGTTCGAGATGGCGATCGAGTAGAACTCGCCCGACGAGTTGTCACCGCGCAGGATGCACGAGGGGTACTTCCAGGTGATGGCCGAGCCGGTTTCCACCTGCGTCCAGCTGATCTTCGAGCGGTCGCCACGGCAATCGCCGCGCTTGGTGACGAAATTGTAGACGCCGCCCTTGCCGTCCTTGTCGCCCGGGAACCAGTTCTGCACCGTCGAGTACTTGATCTCGGCGTCGGCGAGGGCAACGAGTTCGACCACTGCGGCATGCAGCTGGTGCTCGGCGCGGGCCGGCGCCGTGCAGCCCTCGAGATAGCTCACATAGGAGCCCTCGTCGGCGATCAGCAGGGTGCGCTCGAACTGGCCGGTCTTGGCCTCGTTGATGCGGAAATAGGTCGAGAGCTCCATCGGGCAGCGAACACCCTTGGGGATGTAGCAGAACGAGCCATCGGTGAAGACCGCCGAGTTCAGCGTGGCGTAGTAGTTGTCCGAAACCGGAACCACTGAGCCGAGATACTGCTTCACCAGGTCCGGGTACTCGCGGATGGCTTCCGAGATCGAGCAGAAGATGATGCCCATCTTCTCGAGCTCGGCCCGGAAGGTGGTGCCGACCGAGACGGAATCGATCACCGCGTCGACGGCAACCTTCGGCTGCTCGATGCCCGCGAGCAGCTCACGCTCCTTCAGCGGCACGCCGAGCTTCTCGTACATTTCGAGCAGCGCCGGATCGATCTCGTCGAGGCTCTTGGGCCGGTTCGAGCTCTTGGGCGCCGCGTAATAGTACATGTCCTGGAAGTCGATCTTGGGGTAGTGCACCTTAGCCCAGGTCGGCTCGTCCATGGTCAGCCAGCGCTTATAGGCATCCAGCCGCCACTCCAGCATCCACTCCGGCTCGTCCTTTTTGGCCGAGATGAAGCGGATGGTGTCTTCGTTCAGGCCCTTGGGAGCCTTGTCGACTTCGAGCTGAGTTTCGAACCCGTACTTGTATTTCTCGACATCGAGCGCGAGTACCTTCTCGACGGTGTCTCCCTCGATCTCTTCCTTCAAAGTCGGGATGTCGTAACGGGCCATTGTCTTTTTCCTATGCTGCGACGCGGCGGGACTTGTGACGGCCCACCACTTCGCTGAAACCTTTGAGATAAACCTCGACGTCCTCGATGGTAGAGGACCAGCCGAAACTCACCCGCATTGCGCACTCACTCAATTCGCCCGGCACGCCCATGGCGGCCAGCACATGGCTCGGGCCAACCTTGCCCGACGAGCAGGCGGAACCCGACGAAACGGCGAGACCAAGCAGGTCCAGCCCCATCATCGCCACCGCATTCTTCAACCCCGGCACCGCGAAGTTGGTCACGTTGCCGATCCGGTCGGCCTTCTCGCCGAAGACCACCAGGTCCGGGGCAATCAACCGCATGCCGTCTTCGGCCGTCCGCACCAGTTCGCTGACATTGGCCTGGTAGAACCGCTCGGCGAACACTTCCGCTGCGGCGCCAAACCCGGCGATCGCCGCCGCCGACTCCGTACCGCCGCGCCGCCCGCTCTCCTGGCCCCCACCGGGGATCAGTCGAACCTGGTCGGCGTGGCCTTTCATCAGCAGCGCCCCGATACCGGCGGGGCCGCCAATCTTGTGGCCACTCACCGCCATCATATCGGGTGCGCGCGAGGCAAATTCGAGCCCCACCTTGCCAAAGCCCTGCACCGCATCGACAAAAAGATAATGCGGGCTCGGGCCGACCAGCACTTCGATGCGATCGACCGGCTGGATAACCCCGGTCTCGTTGTTGACGAGGTGCACCGCCACCAGCAGCCGCATCCCGACGAGGTCCGCCGCGGCCAGCGCTGACGCGATCTCCTCGAGCTTGATCACTCCATCGGCATCGAGGCCGACCTTCTTGATCGGCAGGCCGGTCGCCTCTGCGGCCTTGAGCACGGCAGCGTGCTCGCCCTCCGAAACGACGATGGCATCGACATTGAACGCCTTGGCGCCGCCGACAATGGCCTGGGTGATCGCTTCAGTGGCCGAGCCGGTGAACACCACCTGGTCGCGCTCGGCCCCGGCCAGCCGCGCCACCTGGGCGCGCGCCTTGTCGATCACCGCACGCAGCGCCCTGCCCTCGGCATGCACCGACGAGGGGTTGCCGACGAGGTCGAGCGCCCCGATATGGGCAGCGCGAGCCTCCGGCAGCAACGGCGCCGACGCATTGTGATCGAGATAGATCGACTGTCGCGCCATAGATCCGAGACCTGCCTCATCCGCTTCGAAAGGCCGCCTGCGACGCCGGAGCGCCGCACGTGCCTGAAACAAATCTTGAAATCGGGCGCTCACTTTCTCTACAAGGAGCGCTCACCAGCAACCGGAAGCGGTTGGACCACCACCTGCCGCCTTCGAAAACCCAGTTTAGAATTATTCGAAACTGGAGTTTTCGGCCCATGTTTTAGGCAGCGGCGCAGCATTCGTCAAGCCGAGAGACCGGCCCGCGCGCGAGGCATGAGCCCAGCGCATAGAGGTTCGGCGGGGCGCCAAAAAGAACGGGCCCAAATAACGGGCAAGGAAACGATCTTATGCCAGAAGTCATCTTCAACGGACCCGAAGGCCGCCTCGAGGGGCGCTACCAGCAGGGTAAGGACCCGAACGCTCCGATTGCGATCGTGCTGCATCCGCATCCGCAGTTCGGCGGCACGATGAACAACCAGATCGTCTACAACCTGTTCTACATGTTCGCGCAGCGCGGTTTTTCGGTGCTGCGTTTCAACTCGCGCGGCGTCGGTCGCAGCCAGGGCCTGTTCGATCACGGCATCGGCGAACTCTCGGATGCCGCCGCGGCGCTCGACTGGCTGCAGTCGCTCAACCGCGAGTCGCGCGGCTGCTGGATCGCCGGCTTCTCGTTCGGCGCCTGGATCGGTATGCAGCTCTTGATGCGCCGCCCCGAGGTCGAAGGCTTCATCTCGGTGAGCCCGCCGGAAAACCTCTACGACTTCTCCTTCCTCGCCCCCTGCCCGTCCTCGGGCCTGATCATTCACGGCGACAAGGACCGCGTCGCGCCGCCGCAATCGGTGCAGAAGCTGGTCGACAAGCTGAAGACCCAGAAGGGCATCACCATCGAGCAGCAGCAGGTCGAGGGCGCCAACCACTTCTACGAAGGCAAGATCGACGAACTCACCGAACGCTGCGCCGACTATCTTGACCGGCGCCGCGCGGAAATCGCGGCGGGCAAGGGGCGCTAGCCATACGCCCCGGACCTCCTCCTTCGGAAGGCTCGGGGATGAGGTCCTCATGGGGGTAACCTGCCCCCATGACGAGCCGGTCGATTACATAGGGCAAGCCGATGGCCGCCAAGTTCAAGTCCGATTTCCTGAACGTCCTCGATCAGCGAGGCTTCATCCACCAGATCTCCGATCCCGAGGGGCTCGATGCCCTGGCGGTGAAGGAACGCATCACCGGCTATGTCGGCTACGACGCCACGGCGACCAGCATCCACATCGGCAACCTGATCACGGTAACGATGCTCTACTGGCTGCAGGAAACCGGCCACCGCCCCATCAGCCTGATGGGCGGCGGCACCTCCATGGTTGGCGATCCCTCATTTCGCGATGATCAGCGGAGCCTGCTCAGCGTCGAGAAAATCAAGACCAACATCGAGAGCATCAAGCAGGTCTACTCGCGTATCCTCCGCTACGGCGACGGCCCGACCGACGCCATCATGGTGGACAATGCCGATTGGCTGCTGAAGCTCAACTATGTCGAATTCCTGCGCGATGTCGGCCGCCACTTCTCGGTCAACCGCATGCTGAGCTTCGACTCGGTGAAGCTGCGGCTAGATCGCGACCAGTCGTTGAGCTTCCTCGAGTTCAACTACATGATCATGCAGGGCTACGATTTCACTGAGCTCAACCGGCGCTATGGCACGGTGCTGCAGATGGGCGGCTCCGACCAGTGGGGCAACATCATCAACGGCGTCGACCTCAGCCACCGCATGGGCGGCCCGCAGCTCTACGCCCTGACCACGCCACTGCTGACCAAGGCTTCAGGCGAGAAGATGGGCAAGTCGGCCTCCGGTGCCGTCTGGCTCAACGGCGAACTCTTCAGCCCCTATGATTTCTGGCAGTACTTCCGGAACACCGAGGACGCCGATGTCGGCAAGTTCCTCAAGATCTTCACCCGCCTACCGCTCGACGAGATCGAAAAGCTGGCGTCGCTGGGCGGTTCGGAGCTGAACGAAGCAAAGAAAGTATTGGCGACGGAAGTCACCGCCATCGTCCATGGTCGCGAGGCCGCGGAGCAGTCAGCGTCGACCGCTGCCGCCACCTTCGAGGCGGGCGCGCTCGACCTGTCGCTGCCGACCGCCGAGGTCTCGAAGTCCGACCTCAACGCCGGCATCGGGCTGCTCGCCGCGTTGGTCACCGCCGGTCTTGCCGCATCCAACGGCGAGGCGCGCCGGCACATCCAGTCGGGTGCGGTTCGCGTCAACGATGAGCCGGCAACCGACGAGCGTGCCTCCCTGGGTACGGCCGCCTTGCTGCCGGAAGGCGTGATCAAGCTCTCGGTCGGCAAGAAGAAGCACGCCCTGCTGAAGCCGGTCTAAGCGAACTGAAGTGCGGTTCAACGAACCGCACTTCACCTCTCACCTCAACGGGTCACCAGCACCGGGATGGCGGTGTGCGCCAACACATTGTTGGTCTGGCTGCCGAGCAGCAGCCGGCCGAGCCCGCGGCGGCCGTGCGAGCCCATGACGATCAGGTCCGCCCCCACCGAATTGGCGGTCGAGATAATGCCGTCCGCCGGGAAGCTGTCATTGACATAGACCGTCTTGGCGCTGACGCCGGCGGCGCTGGCCGCAGCCTGAGCCTTGGCGAGCAGTTCCTTGGCCGCGGTTTCCTGAGCCTCGATCAGCTCCGGAATGGGGTCGAACGCCGTGCCGGCGACCGTGGCATAACCGCCGCCGAGTACAGCAGTGGGCTCCGTCACGGTGACGATGGTCACCGCCGAGCCGAGCGCCTTGGCGAGACCGAGTGCGTGGTCCAATGCCCGCGAGGCGAGTTCCGAACCATCCGTTGCGACGAGAATATGTGCGTACATTTTGTGTACCTCCGCACCATCATGTGGAGATCGTAAGCCGTTGCGCCAACCTATACTTTGATCGAAATCAACCTATTCCCGCATCACTCGACGCGCGGGATTTCCTTGGCCCGGTACTCGAACATCCGGCGGAACGCACCGGGCACCAGCGCCGACATCGGGTTGATCTTGAAATCCGGCTTGTCCAGCGGCCCACGCACCGCGAAGGTCACCCCGAACAGCCCCTCGCCATCGCGCCCGGCCAGCGGCCCCAGGAGCTTCGAGAACGCGTTGTTGAGCCCGAACAGCGGCACATAGGTGCCGGTAATGTCGTACTGCCGCTTGTCAGTGTAGATGAAACCACGCGCCGTGCCGCCCACCGTGGCGCCGGCCAGCACTGCATCGGTGATCTCCACCCGGTCGCTGCGCCGCACGAACTCCGCCTCAGCGCTCTTGAACTCGAGCTTGTTGGAGCGCGCGATCATCTGCTTGGATTGGGAGTGGTTGCCGAGAATCTGCGCCACGTTGCCCTCGTTGACGAAAGCGAAGTTGCGCAGCGAGAACTGCCCGACATCGATCTTCTGGTCATTGACCGTCTGGACCACCAGGCTGCCGGCGCCGCCCTCGACATTGGGGTAGACGTTCATCAGCCGCAAAAGCGTGCCCAGGTCGTTGAACGCCACCGACATCACCTTGCCGTCCGGCGTCGGATTGGTGGTCACCGAGACGCTGCGGTTGCCGCCGAGATTGGCCTGCAGGTTCACCCGCTGCAGATCCGCCCCGCGCAGCACCAGGTCGAGGTTCACGTTGAACGCCGTGGTCTTGTAAAAGCCCAGCGCCCGCTTCAGTTCGAGATCGACCGCGATGGTCTGGTTGTTGACCGCCGTCGCCTGCGGACCGCCGGTCGAATCGCCCGACAGGCTGAAGAAGCGCTGCAGCATCGGCTTGAGATCGAGCTGATCGCCGCGCAGCCGCACCTGGTAGCCGTTGCGGATCGGCGTCAGCGAAATCTGCGCCTGATCACCTGGACTGAGCGCGAACGAGGTGAACTCGGCCGATTGCAGACCTTCCTTGAGGTCGAAATCCAGGCCGCCCTGGAGCTTCACATCGCCGAAACCAAGGTCGAGGTCGTTGATGGTGACAGCATCACCCGCCAGCTTGATCTGTGCCGCCGCCGTTCCCTTGACCCCGGCCGCCTTGCTGATGCCGAGGTCCTTGACGCTCAGGCTGGCGTCCTTGAGGTCCGCCGCAAGCTGCATGCTGCCATCGCTGAGCGGCTTCACCGAAATGGTCAGCGGCCCGTTGAGGAAGGCCGAGGTATCGACGCCAAACTTCTTGAACGCGTCGGAATCGACCTTCGCCGTCAGCACCACGTCCGGCTTCTTGGGGTCGAGCGTCCCCATGGCGGAGATCGCGGCCGGCACCCCGTCGAGCTCGGTCGTACCGCTTACGTTGAACCCGGCCTGGGTCAGGCGGAACTGCAACTGCCCCTTGCCGACGCTATGTCCCTGGATCGGCGAGGCGGTCTCGAGGTCCTGCAGCGTGCCGTTGACCACATAGTCCATGGTCCGCGGCTTGTTGGTATTCTTGTCCGTGACGAAGGTCGCCACCAGCCCAAGCGACACCTGGCCCTTCAGCACATCGAGGTCGATCGGCAGCGCCGCCTGCTGCAGCGCCTGCGGCTGGTTGGTCTTCACCCAGTCGATCAGCGCCGGGATGCCGCCGGACAGATCTCCGGAGATCTCGTACACCGCCTCGGTGTCACTGTTCGAGCCGATGATGAAGCCGGCATTGGCAATCGAGATGTTGCCCTTGGAGGTCGGAATCGTCGCACCGTCACCGGAAATCTGGATGTCGGCGTCTTTGAGGCTGAGCTTCATCTCGCCTTCGATGGTGATCGGATCCATCGTGTCGAGCGCTTTGATCTTGACGCCGACGCCGACGATGTCGATCGACATCGCGTTCTTGGGCATCGGCTTGTTTTCCCCCGGCTCGCCGAGCGAGCCGACCGGGAAGTCGTAGCGCATGGTCGACTTCTTGATCCGGCCGCCGACCACGTTCTTGACGAACCAGTCGCGCGACTCGCTGGCGAGGAAGGCCGGCCACAACCGCTTGAGGTCGTCGGCCGACAGGCCGTCGCCGGCGATGTTCATCTCGAAGCCCGTGCCGCGTCGCACCATGTCGATGCGCCCGGTCGAAACCAGCTTGCTGCCGTCGGCCTTCTTGGCCTCGAACTGGTCGATGCCGGTGGCGCCGTAGAGCGGAGCCGACCAGCCCTGGAAATTCACCTCCGAGAACGGCGCTTCGGGCATGCCCTGTTCGTTGGCGATGGCGACATCGCGCGCCGCCACCTTCATGCCGACGATCGGTCCGTAAAGCGGATCGAGGCCAAGCTTGAACACCCCGCTGACCGTGCCGCTGCTGCCGGCGATGCTCACCTGCATCTCGCCCATGGTGAACTGGCCGATCGAGGGATCCCATACAACCTCGGCGATCGATGTGGCGATCGGGAAGAACTGGCCGTTGACCCGCACATCCATGCCGGTCAGGTCGACATGGAACAGCCCGTCGGTGATCTTCTGCGTGTCGGTGAAGCCGACATCGATCGATACCGATGCGGTGCCGACCACCGAGATCGCCGTCTCCTGTTCACCCACGAAGGGGGCAAAGGCGCCGGGGTCGAGGTTGGTGATCGAGGCCTTGAGGCGCGCCCCGCCATCGTCGGTCTCGACCCACTCGAGAATGCCGTTCATCACCGACCCGCCGATCCCGGCGGAGAAGTTGCCCGAGGCCGATTTGCCGTCGGCGTTCGGCGCGATGTCGATGTTGATCTCGGTGAAGTGGCGCAAGACGCCATAGAGCGCGTCGTTCATGTCGAGCGCACCGTGTTTGACCACCAGACGGGAGAAATTCCCGAGCTTGGCCTGTTGCACGATGCCGGCAATGCCTTTGGCGGCCGCCTCGAGGTTGTAGACCAGCCAGTCATTGTCGGAGCGGATGCCGAGGCTGGCCTCCGGCACCTGCCCCTTCACGTCGACGCCATCAGGCGACAGGTTTACCTCGGGGAACTGATCCTGCCCTTCGATGACCCGCACCGTCCGGCCGCCATCCGGCTCGTCCACGTACTCGAACTTGGCGAGGCGCGGACCGAACAGGTCCTGGTTCACCTGCAGGTGTGGACCGACGATCGTAACGGTGGCGCCCGGCTGCCCGACCAAAGCCCTGAGCGGCGAGAAGCCGACCTCGAGCGCATCCATGCTCACCGTGCCGCCGGTCTTCACATCGGTGAAGGTGACCGGCTTGAACTGGATCACCGGCCAGACGAAGCCTTCAAGCGCCAGCGCCATATCACCCAGCTCAAGCTTGCTGCCTGATGGCATCGAGCTGAGCACCAGGTTGCGCACCTGCGAACTGACGAACGGCAGCGGGATCGGGGTCACGAGCAGCACGGCGTACATGACGACGAGCAGGATAACAGGCGCAGCGACTGCCGCCGCTGCGATCCTACCCAGGATGCGCCATGCCGAGCGCTTGCGGAGCTGGGAGCCAGGGGCTGGAGTAGGTTTCACTGCTTTCCGACTTGAGGCCGCTCGCTTTGCCGCCCTATCCTAGAATCAAACCGAGCAGCCGTTCACTGCCAGATGATACCGGCTGCAATATGGCACTAACACCCACTGGATGCGCGGCTTTTCCGGCGTTTTCCCGTCTACCGCATTGGACCACATGACCCTTCCTGCTCCCGGCACCCCGGCCCCAGACTTCGAACTTGTCACCGACAGCTACGAGAAGTTCCGCCTGTCGGATCATCTTGGCCACCCGGTCGTGCTCTACTTCTACCCACAGGACGATACCGAGGGCTGCACGCTCGAGAACATCGAGTTCACCGACCAGATGCCTGAATTCAGGCGGCTCGGCGCTGTCGTCGTCGGCATTTCTCCCGACACGGTGGAAAAACACTGCTCCTTCCGCGACAAGTACAATCTCGGCGTCATCCTCGCCGCCGACCCCGAGCGCAAGGCCATCGAGGCTTACGGCATCTGGCAGCTCAAGAAGCTCTGGGGCGTCGAGTACATGGGGGTGAAGCGCATCACCGTGCTGATCGCCCCCGATGGCAGGGTCGCCGAAGTCTTTCACGCCACCCGCATTAAGGGACATGCCGAAAAGGTCCTCGCCGCGACGCGCGCGCTGGTCGCGGAGGCTGGGGCCCCGCCCGCCAAACCCAGGCGCAGCAAGGCTTGAACGTCACGCCGGCGCGGCCTTTTCGCGTTTGTTAACCCTAACGGATCATGATCGGGACCAGTGAAGTGGCGTCCCGGAGTATGGCGGTGCGTACGAAGTCGAGTGGCGTTCAGCCGGCCGCCCAGCCGGTCATCAAGGTGTTCGGCGCTCCCCCGCAGAAGGCGAAACGGGAGCCCGGCTTCCGGCCCGGCCTGTTCTACCTGGCCTTCGCAGCGCTGTTCGGCACCAACGTCCTGACCCTCGTCGGCTTCCTGATGGCTCCCGATATCGCCGCGCTGCTCAACGGCCAGAACGACGTGGTCGTTTCCGCCTATGAGGACCGCATCGCCCAGTTGCGTGTCGAGGTGGATCGCCTGCATTCGCGGCAGTTTGCCCAGGCCGGCGATATCAACCTGCAGCTGCAGGAACTGACCCAGCAGCAGGAAGTACTGCTCGAGCAGCATCAGCTGGTGAAACAGCTCGCCGCCAAGGCCGCCGAACTCGGCATCGAAACCGCGGCAACCCAACCGCTTGAAGACGACGCCACGCCGCTGGCTGCGCTCGCTCCTGTCGCCGCAACCGGCGACCTCGCCGAGGTCGGCGCCTCGATGACCCGGATGATGGACGACAGCCGCATGGCGCTGGCCGCACTGTCGGTCTCCGCCACCGAATCGACCGACACCATCCTCGACGTGCTTGGCGGCCTCGGCATCAAGCCGAACATGCCGGACGGGCTTACCGATGCCGTCGGCGGCCCCTACCAGCCACCGGTCGAGGGCGGCGACGCCAGCGGCATCGTCGACGACGCCAACGACGTCTACCTCGCACTGGCGCGCTTCAAAGCTGCCCGTGGCGCGATCGACCTGGCGCCGATCCACAAGCCGATGGATTCGCTCAGCCGCATCAGCTCGACCTTCGGCAACCGCAAGGACCCTTTCACCGGTGGCCGCGCCTTCCACGCCGGCCTCGATTTCCCCGCCCCCAAGGGCACCACCGTGCTCAGCGCCGGCTACGGCAAGGTCACCTTCGTCGGCGAGAAGTCCGGCTACGGCAACCTGGTCGAGGTCACGCACCTCACCGGCCTTGTCACCCGCTACGGCCACCTCAGCGCCTTTCTCGTCAAACAAGGCCAGGTCGTGAACACCGGCACGCCGATCGCCAAGGTCGGCTCCACCGGCCGTTCCACCGGTCCGCACCTGCATTTCGAGGTGCGCCGCAAGGATGTTGCGGTTGATCCCGGCAAGTATCTGGCAGCCGGCAAGCGGCTGGCGCGTTTTCTCGGGGCATAGAGCGCCTTCAGGAAATTGCAACGCCGCAACGCGTTCGGCAAATCAGCCATGCATTCGCCCAAGACCAGCTAGTTGCTCTGGTTTTTCGCGGGGGACGGGTTTAGGTTCCCGCCACAATGCTGATGACCTCAGACATTCCAACGATGCTGCGGCTGCACCGGGCGATGTTTCTCGCCCGTGAGATCGACCGCGTGGAACAAGACCTGGTCAAGCAGGGCCTTGCGCATTTCCATGTCTCGGGCGCCGGCCACGAGTCGACGGCACTGATCGCCGATTATCTCGGTCAGCAGGACTGGCTGCACCTGCACTATCGCGACAAGGCGCTGCTTCTGGCGCGTGGCCTGCCGCTGGTCGAATTCTTCCGCAGCCTGCTCGCAACTGGCCCCTCGCACTCCGCCGGCCGCCAGATGAGCGCGCACTATTCGGCCCGCGAGCTGAATGTCGCCTCGATGGTCGGCCCGGTCGGCAACAACGCGCTGCACGCCGTGGGCAACGCCCAGGCGGTGAAGTTCCACCCTGATTCTCCGGTGGTGATCTGTTGCGTCGGCGACGGCACGACTCAGCAGGGCGAGTTCCTCGAGGCGGTCGGCGAAGCGGTGCGCACCGGCGCCCCGGTGGTCTTCGTCATCCAGAACAATAACTGGGCGATTTCGACCAAGACGCCGGGCCAGACTTTCTTCGATCTGCCCACCGGCCCCGCCGACAGCTTCCTCGGCCTGCCGATCCGCCGCGTCGACGGCGTCGATCTGGCCGCTACGCGCGCCGCCTTCGAATCCGCGGTGACCCATACCCGCGCTACCCGCGGCCCGGCGCTGCTGCTGATGGAGCTCGAGCGGCTGTCGGATCACACCAATGCCGACGACCAGGCGCTCTATCGCGCCGCCGACGAGCTGAAATCGGGCAAGAGCCGCGATCCGCTCGAAGCCATCCGCCAGTCACTGCGCGAGTCGCAGATGGGCGACGCGGCCCTGGCGCAGCTCGAAACCAGCCTGATCGCCGAAGTGGCGGCGGCCGTCGCCGAGGCGCGGGGCGAAGCCGTGCCTGAGACCGCCGGCCAAGCCAAGGCGCCCTACCCGCCCGAGTTTGCACACGCCAAGGAATACCGCGGCGATGCCAAAGTGTCGAACCTGACCATGCGCGAAGCCCTCAACCGGGTGCTGCGCGATCAGCTCGCCGCCAATCGCGACGTGCACCTGCTCGGCCAGGACATCGAAGACCCGAAGGGCGACGTCTTCGGCGTCACCAAGGGCCTGTCGACTGCTTTTCCGGGTCGCGTCCGCAACGCCCCGCTCTCCGAATCGACCATTGTCGGCACTTCGATCGGCCGCGCCCTGACCGGGCAGCGGCCGGTGGCGTTCATCCAGTTCGCCGATTTCCTGCCGCTCGGCTTCAACCAGATCATTTCCGAGCTCGGCTCGATGTACTGGCGCACCGATGGCAGCTGGCAGGCGCCGGTGATCCTGATGGTCAGCTGCGGCGGCTACAAGGCAGGCCTCGGCCCGTTCCACGCCCAGACCCTCGAATCGATCCTGGCCCATGTGCCCGGCATCGATGTGGTGATGCCCTCGAGCGCCGGCGACGCGGCCGGGCTGCTTAACGCCGCCTTCCAGAGCAAGCGGCCGACCGTCTTCCTCTACCCCAAAAGCGGCCTCAACCTTTCCGACCGTCGCACCTCCGACGATACGGCGAAGCAATTCGTGGTCCCCGGCAAGGCGCGCGCCGTGCGCCAGGGCAACGACCTGACGCTGGTCACCTGGGGTAACCCGCTGACCCAGTCGCTGCTCGCCGCCGAGACGCTTTCGGGCGCCGGCGCCGAGCTCGACGTCATTGACCTCCGCTCGATCTCGCCCTGGGACGAGGATGCCGTGCTCCGCTCGGTCCGTCGCAGCAAGCGGCTGCTGGTGGTGCACGAGGACAATCACACTGCCGGCTTCGGCGCCGAAGTGATGGCGACAGTGATGGAAAAGGCCGGTCTCCCGGTCAGCGCCAGGCGCGTCACCCGCGACGACATCCACGTGCCGTTCCAGTTCGAGCGGCAGATCGATACCCTCCCCTCCTACCGCCGGATCATGGAAGCCGCCGCCGCGCTGCTCGAGTTCGATCTCGCATGGGAAGCGCCCAGGGCCGATGCCGGCCCTGCCGCCATCGCGGCGATCGGCTCGGGCCCCGCCGACGATGAAGTCGAGGTCGTCGAGCTCCTGGTGAAGCCGGGCGACATGATCAAGACCGGCGATCTGGTCGCGGTCGTCGAGGCCACCAAGGCCGCCGTCGACGTACAGGCGACCGTCACTGGCAAGGTGCTGTCGATCCCGGTCGAACCCAAGCAGAAGATCGCCGTGGGCGCACCGCTGATGTTCGTCGAGGCCGACGCCTCGGTGGCGCGGCAGCAGGCGACCGTTACCGCCGAGCGCATCGACAAGGCCATCCTGAAGCGCCGCGGCGCGCCGCAGCCCGCCCCCGTTACCATCGGCCGCGCCGAGGTTCCCGTGGGCGTTGCCGGCATTGCCGGGATCACCGGCGGGCGCAAGGTGCACAATGCCGACCTCAAGGGCAACTGGCAGACCCGCGACGCCGGCGACATCGTCAAGCTGACCGGCATCGAGAGCCGTCGCTGGGTGCAGCCTGGTGAGACGGTATTTTCCCTCGCCGTGTCCGCCACGCAGAAACTGCTCGACGAGCAGCAGCTCGAGATCGGCGACATCGACCTGGTGATCGCGGCCACCGGCACACCCGATGTGATCACCCCGTCGCTTGCCTGCCGCGTCGCCGACGCGGTCAGCACCGCCGGTCGAGCCAGCCTGCCGGCCTACGACATCAATGCCGCCTGTTCCGGCTACCTCTACGCGCTGGCCAATGCCCGCGACTACGTCACCAACAACCCGGACGCCCGGGTCCTGGTGGTGACGTCAGAGGTGCTGTCGCCGCTGCTCGACCAGAACGACTTCAACACCGCTGTGCTGTTCGCTGATGCCGCCACTGCCTCCTTGGTGCAGGGTCCGGGTCACGAACAGCCGACGCTGTTCACCTTTGCCCAGCCGACGATCGCCGGCGCGCCGGAATCGGGCGAGCTGCTGAGCGTGCCGCGCGCCGGTGAGGGCTATATCAAGATGAATGGCCGCGAGGTGTTCGCCGACGCCGTCCGCGCCATGTCGGCGACGCTGACCTCGGCCTGCGCGGCGGAAGGCATCACCATGGACGATATCGACCTGATGGTGCCGCACCAGGCCAACCAGCGCATCATCGACGCCATTGCCCGCCGCTCGGGCCGCCCGGCCCACTCGATCATCCGTAACCTCGGCAATACCAGTTCCTCGACCATCCCGCTGGCGCTGATGGACGCGCTGCCCACCACCAAGCCCGGCGACCGGCTCGGCCTCGTCGCCTTCGGTGGCGGCATCACTTACGCGGCGGCAATCGCCACGGTGGGTTCGGGGCGCTAGCGGTCGGCACCAGCCCCTGCAGCAGGCCGACCAGATCGGCCTGTCGATGCATGCCGGTCTTACCGAATACCGCCTGCACCTGGTTGCGCACGGTCGCCGCGCTGGCGCCGGTGCTCGAGGCGATCTGGCCGATGGTCATGCCGCCGCCGAGCGCCCGGGCGATCCTCGCTTCCGCCGGCGTCAGGTCGAACAGCCCCTGAATCACCGTGGCATCGGGCAACTCGCGCAGGGTCACCGGCGTCATCAGCAACACCGCTGCCGCCCCGGTGAACACTTCGCGAGCCGACGCACGGATCGGCAGGATGTGGGCCACCATTGCCGCATTGCCGTCCCCCGCGGGAACGGGGATCGAGCGCACCGGCCCGGTATGGAGCCCGGCCTCCGCGGCCTCGAGCGCCGTGGTCAGCATCTCGTCGGCCCGCGGATTGGCGAGACCCAGGCGCGTCGGGCGCGACTGCACCACCGAGGGGGTCAGCGCCTCCAGCATGCCGTTGGTGGCGATGGCTGCACCGCGCGGTCCGAGGACGGCCGCGGGAATGCCGACCATCTCGAGCGCCGCGACGGCTCCCTGGGCGCGCTCGAAGGCGATGCGCGCCGACATCAGTGCCGCCCGCGCCAGGTGCGGCCGCAGCAGGTCGAGGCGCTCCACCACTTCGCGCTCCACCGGCCCATCCTCGAGCCGGCGCTCGCCGTGGAAGATCAGCAGATCGCCGGTCGGCACCTTGATGCCGGTTGCCACGCCCCAGCCAAAACCGCGCGGCACGAAGAACTCCTTGCGGATTGGGTCGGCTTCCCATTCCTCGCGGCTGAACACATCGAGATCGGTGACGAAGCCGGGATGGTCGTAGGCGAGGAGGCGCGCTGTACGGTCGTCGCGCCCAGGGTAGCCGCCCTCAAAATAGCCGCGTGACATCTCCTGCAAGCCTGGCGACGCCGTCCAGTGAGCAGCCTCGCCGCGCACCGCAAACAGCACCGTTCCCGCGACACCGCCGAGCTCCCCGAGTTCCTCGAGCACGCGCGGCCAGAGATCGGGGACAGCCCCGGCCTCGTAAATTCTGTCGACTAGTTCGTCGTCCTCCATCCGCCGCTTCCCCGAGCATGTGCCGCCTGAGTGACGTAACTCATGGCACCTCGCATTAGTTCAAATGCATCATGCGCGCGCAAGACGTTACCGGTAACAATAGGCATGCGCCAAGGTGGCCCTGGGCGCTCATCTCGATTTCGGGTCTTCGGATGGTGGTTGGCCGGTGGCGGAGCTGCCGGCCAACTTCGTTATTCAGCGTCCGCGACCGCGTCGGCGTCGGCGTCAGCGACTAGTCGGCGTCAGCGACCTTGTCGGCATAGCCAGTGACACGTGCCGCCAGAGAGGCTTCCATGAAGTCGTCGAGATCGCCATCGAGCACCGCGGAGGTGTTCGAGGTTTCGTGCCCGGTGCGCAGGTCCTTCACCATCTGGTACGGCTGCAGCACGTAGCTGCGGATCTGGTGCCCCCAGCCGACATCGGTCTTGGCCGCCGATTCTGCGTTCGCCGCTTCCTCGCGCTTCTGCAGCTCGATCTCATAGAGCCGCGCCTTCAGCATCGCCATCGCCGTCGCACGGTTCTTGTGCTGGCTGCGCTCCTGCTGGCAGGCGACGACCACGCCGCTTGGAACGTGGGTAATGCGGATTGCCGAGTCGGTGGTGTTGACGTGCTGGCCACCGGCGCCCGATGAACGGTAGGTGTCGACCTTGAGGTCAGACTCGTTGATCTCGATGTTGATCGTCTCGTCGACCACTGGATACACCCAGGCGCTCGAAAAGCTGGTGTGGCGGCGAGCCGCGCTGTCGTAAGGCGAGATACGGACGAGGCGGTGCACGCCCGATTCCGTCTTCAGCCAGCCATAGGCATTGTGGCCGGTGATCTTGATGGTCGCAGACTTGATGCCGGCTTCTTCGCCGTCATGCATTTCCATGACGTCGATCTTGAACTTCCGCCGCTCCGCCCAGCGCGTGTACATGCGCAGCAGGATATTGGCCCAGTCCTGGCTCTCGGTGCCGCCGGCGCCGGAGTGGATTTCAAGATAGGCGTCATTGGCGTCGGCTTCGCCGGAGAGCAGCGTCTCGACCTGAGCGGAACGCGCCTCCTTCAGCGTCTCCTGCAAGGCCTGCTCGGCCTCCTTGATCACGTCGGCGTCGTTCTCCGCCTCGCCCATCTCGATGAGCTCGGAGTTGTCGCGGATCGATGCCTCGAAGGCCTTCACGGCCTTCACCTGCACGTCGAGTTCGTCACGCTGCTGCATGATCGGCCGCGCCTTCTCAGGGTCGGCCCAGAAGTTGGGATGCTCGGTACGTGCGGTCAGATCGTCGAGACGGGCTTCAGCTGTATCCCAGTCAAAGATGCCTCCTCAGCAGGCTTACGACCTGCTCGATTTCGGCGATGACCTTGGTGATTTCGGCGCGCATTTCTATCCTCAAATCCGTTGCCGCTCATGTAGTTGAGACGAAGGGCCCAATCAACCCGTTCTTCCCCGCGTCACCTGTGCATGCTAGGCAGCGGGCTTGTTAGCGAGGGGCCGGCCGTGACGGAACGCATCGAAGGGGTAAGCTTCGTATCGAGCGGCACGCCGGAGGCGGATCGCGCTGCCGACCTGCTGCGCCAACGCTATGGTGACAACGGCTTCGATCAGGCCACCATCGTCGTCGCCCTCGGTGGCGACGGCCTGATGCTGCAGACGCTGCATCGCAAGATGGGCAGGAACGTGCCGGTTTACGGCATGAACTTCGGCTCTGTCGGCTTCCTGATGAACGAGTTTTCCGCCGATGGCCTCGCTGCGCGCCTCGCCGCTGCCAAGCCCACGCACATCTATCCGCTCGAAATGAACGTCCGGCTCGCCGATGGCTCGGAACACCGGGCGCTGGCGCTCAACGAAGTGTCGCTGTTCCGCATGACCTATCAGGCGGTGAAGGTCGAAATCCTCGTCGATGGCCAGCCGCGGCTCGAAGAGCTGATCTGCGACGGCGTGCTGCTGGCGACGCCGGCCGGTTCGACCGCCTACAACCTCTCGGCGCATGGGCCGATCCTGCCGATCGACTCACCGCTCCTGGCGCTGACGCCGATCTCGCCGTTCCGCCCGCGCCGCTGGCGTGGCGCCATTCTCAACAACCGCGCCGTCGTCACCTTCCGCACCCGCGAGGCCGACAAGCGCCCGGTGAGCGCCGTTGCCGACAACGTCGAATTCCAGCGGGTGATCGAGGTGACGGTGCGCGAGAACCGCAGCCAGAAGGTGACGCTGCTGTTCGATCCGGGAACCGGGCTCGACGAGCGCGTGCTGAGCGAACAGTTCCGCTACTAGGTCAAGTCACCATTGAGGTGCACAATTTGCTCCAGGCGGGTCGGTCGGTCATCTCGTCCGACGGTTCAACTTGGTCGTGAACGTCTAAGCCGCAGGCAGCGCCAGGCGTTCGTCAGCCTCGAGCTGCGGCAGGGCCATCTCCGACTGCGTCATCCCGGCGAAGGCCGACATCACGCCACGCGCCGCCCGCCGGGCGAGAATGACGTTCTGTTCGCTGAGATAGGCAAACGCCTCCTCGAGCTCAGGCGGGATCACCCCGTCATGCTCGACGATCAGCTCTTCAGTCAGTGCCGTCACGACGAAATGCCGCGCCGCAAGATCATCGGCGAGGTCGGCGGCACGGGCGTGAAAGATCAGCCGCGCCAGCATGTTGCGTACCGCTCCACTGAGACCGCAGCGCGAGAACAGCGCGTTGAGCGCCGACCGGCTGCCATGCTCCAGGAGTGTGAACACCTTGTCGCGCGGCGTCTCGGACAGCTGCGCCACGCAATCGGCAAAGAACAGCACGTGCCCCTGGACGATGGCGTGCAGCATCACCCGGGTCGAGACGAACTCGGCTTCCACCAGCTCTGCCGCATAGGGCGCCCTGCCCGCCGCCGCTTCCTGCTCGCCGATCGCCGTCAGCGCCGTATCGGTCGCATCGCGCAGCAGCCGCTCCAGCCGATGCGGCGCCACCGCTCCGCTGACCATGCGTGTGCTGCGCAGCGCTACCGCGACGGCCTGAACGAGAACGAGCCGCGCATCAGCCGGCAGGTCATCGCGCGCCAGCAGCAACCCACGCAGCTCGGCGTCGTCAGCGCCCTCACGGTCCGCCACCTGGCGCAGCATCGTTGGAGAGAACGGTACATCCGGCCGATCCAGCAGCTTGGCCAGTAACGGTCGTCCGCCTCTGGCCACCAAGGCCTCGGCGACCCGCTGGCTGAGCCGCTCGCGCGTCGCCGTCGCCATCAGCATGGCCCCGTCGGCGCCGCGGATCAGCGCCATCAGGTCGGCATCGACCAGCGCGGGGGAATACTGCACCACGGCGCGTGCAATCACCGGGCTGTCCTGCAGCAGCGCCAGGAGGATCGGCCGCGGCGCCTCCACCGCGTGCAGCAACCCATAGGCCAGTGCACCGCGCACTCGAACCGAGGGATCGTCAAGAAAGCCGATCAGCGCCGCATAGAGCGCCGCATGCTCGTCGGCCGGGCCATAGTGGTTGAGATAGGCCATGGCGGCGAGGTGGGCCGCCTGCCCCCGCTCCTCACTGTCGCGCGATTGGCTCAGCGCGACGAAATCCTGGTACGCAACCATCAACCTCTCCGCGGAGCGGGATCAGGAAAAGTTCTGAGGCTTTTCCGGTTCGATCTCGCAACAAAACAAAGACTCGGAGCTGGAGTGCGATTCCACGAAGCGCAATCCAGCTCTCGGCGCTGAGAAAGACGCTATCGGGGAAGGCTTAAGGAACGGTTCACCATAATTTCGGCGGCTTGGGCAGCGTGCCGTCCTGCCCGTAAAGCTGGGTGAACAGCGCGCTTCCCTGCGCTTCCGACGCCGGGCTCAGCAGCGTCCGCGCCTGTACCTCACCGTCGCTGGAGAACAGCGACGTGAACGACATGTCATCCGGCGAGAACCGCGATGGGATCGGGGCCGAGTCCCACTTGCCTGCCGGCGCGGCTGGGTCGACCGCCAGCTGCTGCGCGGCAAAGCGCGGATCGACAGCGCCGTCGTGCTTGGCGACCAGCGCCCGGTAGACCTCGCGAATCGTCCGCGCCTCGCCGCCCTCGTAGAAGATCGTCCGGTTGGCCTTGGCCTGCTTGGGGAACAGCTTGGCGGCGATCTGGTCGGGATCCTGGAGGCCGGCATTGAACAGCTTCTCCGCCCCCTGTGCCCCAAGGAAATGCGCGATGTAGAGCTCGCCCGGGCTCGGCATGCGGCCGAACTTCTCGAACAGATACGCCCCATTGCTCCGGGTGAACGCCGCCGCCATATCCGAAGCGATCTGCGGATCCTCACGCAGCTTCAGAACTTCCTGCCGCAGCGCCTTGTCAGCGATATAGTAATCGCCGTCGGAATCGACCTTGATGGCGTCCGCGTATTGCCCGTAGCCGAGCCGCGGCCCCTCCTCCTTCATCACCTGCAGCCAGGTGCTGTCGAGGAACTGGAACAGCCCGGTCGCACTCGACGTCCGGGCCTTGGCTTCGGGGTTGAGGCTGCTTTCACGGATCGCCGTGCGCAGCAGGTAGTCGAAGTCGACATCGCTCTTCGCCCCTGCCGTGTCCATGGCATAGGCAAGTGGCTGCGGCACCGATATCGGCTTCACGCCCATCGACTCGAGGGGTCCGTTGCTAACGTTCGGTTAACCAATCGCTCGCGACTGGTTAACGAATGGTTAGCCCTGCCACCTCGTCACCACTTCATCGAGGTTCGGCCGGTCGCGGTCTTCGATCACCGTGGTCGGGGTGCCGATGTGGATGAAACCGACAAAGCGTTCGCCGCCGCGCGCCCCGAGCATGGCCTGCGCCTCGGTGTCGAAACCGTACCAGCGGTTGGTCCAGCTGGCGGCAAAGCCCAGGGCAAAGGCGGCGTGCGAGAGGTTGAAGCAGACATTGCCGGCCGATAGCAGCTGCTCCATCTCCGGCGCCTTGGGGTTGGGCTTGGGCGACAGCAGCACGCCGATGGTCACCGGAGCCGGCAGGAACTGCCGCCGCTCGATATCGAGCCCGGCCTCATCGAGTTCGGGCCGCTTGCGCTTGGCGATCTCGGCGAGCTTGTCGCCGGCTTTGATCCGGTCGTCACCCTCGATCAGAATCAGCCGCCACGGCACGAACTTGCCGTGATCTGGCACGCGCGTGCCGATGGTCAGAATCTCGCGCAGCTCGTCCGGCGTCGGGCCCGGATCCTTGAGGAAGCCGATACCGACGGAACGGCGGGTTTTCAGGTAGTCGCGCAGTGCGGCGTTGATGGGCATGGTCTGGTCCTTGCGAGCGTCCGGTCCTTATGACACAGCTTTTCCCCAATCCAAGCGTAGGCACGCGAGGCATTTTGAAGCGAGGCGCTGCGGGGCGCCGGTTGCGGAGTCTTAGGGTGAAGCTCAGGTACTGGATCGGCATTCTCGGGATCGCGGCGATGCTCGCGCCGATGCTGGCGATCGCCGAGGATCCGCCGGTTCCCCTGCCCCGCCGTGCCGATCGCATGCCGCAGCAAGCCGTAGAGCAACTGGCCAACGCCCCTGCCGCCGAAGTCGCGATCCCCGAGGCGACGGAGACCCCCGTCGTCGATCCCGGACCGGCTGCAGCCGCCGCCGAAACCGTGGCGGTCAACACCACGCCGCAACCGGTGACGCTGATGGCCAAGATCACCGAGGACGGCAATTCGCTGCCCGACGGTGTCACCTGGCGCGTTTTCGAGACCCGCACCGATGCCTCCGGCGACCTGGTGCTGGCGCAAAAATCCGATGACGCCACCGCACATCTCGAACTGCCGCCCGGCAGCTATGTCGTGCACGTCGCCTATGGCCGGGCCCAGACCACCGACACGCTCACCGTGGCCGAGGGCGAGAACTCGAAATCCCTGATCCTTGATGCCGGCGCCATGCGCCTCAACGCAGCGGTGACCGGCGACGTGGCGATCCCGATCAACCTGCTGCGTTTCGATATCTACACCAGCGGTAGCACTGAGGCGGATCGGACGCTGGTGGCGCAGAACCTCAGCCCTAACGACATCGTCACCCTCAACGCCGGCACCTACCACATCGTGTCGTATTTCGGCGACGTGAACGCTGTGGTGCGCGCCGACCTCCGCGTCGAGCCCGGTCAACTGACCGATGCAACGCTCTACCATCGCGCCGCGCAGATCTCCTTCAAGCTGGTCAGTGAGGCCGGTGGCGAGGCCATCGCCGATATCGACTGGACGGTGAAGACTGCCGACGGACAGACCGTCTTCTCCAATATCGGCGCCTTCCCCTCGACCGTATTGGGTGAAGGCGATTACCTGGTCTTCGCCAAGCGTGGCGACCAGGTCTACAACCGCGAGTTCCAGGTCCAGCCCGGTGCGGCCAAGGAGATCGAGGTCCTCACCGCGGTCTATTGAGGCCATCTCGAAGAATCTTCACAGCCCGTGTCGATCTCTCGATCGGTCGCTCGTCGTGTCACTGCAGCAGGATGAACTCGCGCCATACGGGCCGCGACGTCCGGGCACAAGGAGACCGAAGATGCGCTTCATGATCATCGTCAAAGCCACCGCCGACAGCGAAGCCGGCATCATGCCGCCGCCCGAGAGCTTCGAGGCGATGGGCCGCTTCAACGAGGCGCTCATCAACGCCGGCGTGCTGCTGGCAGCTGAGGGCCTGCACCCCTCGAACCAGGGCGCCCGCGTCACCTCGGAAGGCGGTAGCCTGATCGTCAGGGATGGCCCGTTTGGCGAAACCAAGGAACTGATCGCCGGCTTCTGGGTGATCAGCGCCAAGTCGCGCGACGAGGCGCTCGAGTGGGTCAAACGCATCCCGTTCGACGATGGCGAGACCATCGAGCTCAGGCGCGTATTCGAGGCGGCCGACTTCGCCGAGATCGTCCCGGCAGAGGCCGTCGCCCAGGAACAGGCCTGGCGCGACGCCACCCAGAAGCCCATCACCAACTAACGACAACACGAGGACATCGACATGAAGTTCATGGTCATCCGCCGGGCGGACGCCGAGACCGAGGCCGGGGTGATGCCTGGCGCCGACCTGATCGCCGAAATGACGCAGTTCCACGAAGACGCGGCCAAGGCCGGCATCGTCATCGCCGGCTCCGGCCTGATGCCGACCTCCCGCGGCGCCAAGGTGAAGTTCAACAATGGCAGGCCCACCGTCATCGACGGCCCTTTCACCGAGGCCAAGGAGCTGATCGCCGGCTACACCCTGATCGAAGTGCCGTCGCGCGAGGCGGCGATCGAGTGGGTGAAGACCTGGCCCAGACTCGACGGTCACGGCAATGTCGAGATCGAGATCCGCCAGCTGTTCAGCGAAGAGGATTTCGGCGAGGCCTATACCGAGGCCATGGCGAGCAGGGACGCCGCCCGCAACCCGGTCCGCAACCCTGAGTAAGCCACCTTGCTCACCGCAGGGATGAGCAAGGTGCTCACCCCAGGGATCACCATCTTGCTCCGGCGGATCGGATTTGGTCTGATCCGCTGCCATGACCGAAAGAGATACCCATCGCGCCATCGAGGCGGTGTTCCGCATCGAGCAGGCCAAGCTGATCGCTGGTTTGACCCGAATCGTGCGCGACGTCGGCCTTGCCGAGGAGCTGGCGCAGGATTCGCTGATCGTCGCCCTCAATCACTGGCCGGAGAGCGGCGTCCCGCGCAACCCGGGCGCCTGGCTGATGCAGACGGCTAAGCGCCGCGCCATCGACTATTTCCGGCGCAACAAGATGGCGGCGCGCAAGCTCGACGAGCTCGGCTACGACCTGCGGGAGATCGAATCCGCCGCGCCCGATCTCGATACCCCGCTCGACGACGATGTCGGCGACGACCTGCTGAAGCTGATCTTCACCTCCTGTCATCCCGTGCTCTCACCCGAGGCGCGGGTGGCGCTGACGCTCCGCCTGCTCGGCGGGCTCACCACCGACGAGATCGCTCGCGCCTTCCTTTCCGCCGAGCCGACCATTGCCCAGCGCATCGTGCGCGCCAAGAAGAGCCTTGCCGAGGCCGGCATGCCGTTCGAAGTCCCCCGCGCCGAGGAGCGCGCCGGTCGCATGGCGTCGGTGCTCGAGGTGCTCTACCTGATCTTCAACGAAGGCTACTCCGCCACCGCCGGCGATGACTGGACCCGACCGCAGCTCTGCGAAGAGGCGATGCGGCTGGGCCGCATCCTCGCCGGCCTGGCGCCCGACGATGCAGAAGTCCATGGGCTCGTCGCGCTGATGGAGATTCAGGCGTCCCGCCTCCGTGCCCGTACCGGCGCCAATGGCGAGCCCGTGCTGCTGCTCGAGCAGAATCGCGCCCTGTGGGACCAGATGCTGATCCGCCGCGGCCTCGCCGCCCTCGACAGGGCCGAGAACCTCGTCGGCGCCGGCCCTTACGTGCTGCAAGCCGCAATCGCCGCCTGCCATGCCCGGGCCCGCAAGGCCAACGAGACCGACTGGCGGCGCATCGCAGCGCTCTACGACATGCTGGCCGCGATGACCCCGAGCCCGGTGATCGAGCTCAACCGCGCCGTCGCCCACTCCATGGCCTTCGGCCCAGCCTCCGGTCTCGCCATCCTTGATGCGGTTGCCGACGACCCGGCGCTCAGGGGCTACCACCTGTTGCCCAGCGTCCGCGGCGACTTCCTGGTGAAGCTCGGCCGGCTGGCCGAGGCCCGGCTCGAGTTCGAGCGTGCCGCCGGGCTCACCCGCAACGAGCGCGAGCGCATCCTGCTGCTGGACCGCGCGGCCGCCTGCCAACCGGCCGCTTGAGGTCTTCCCGTCGCGACTATCTGCTCTGCGCGAATTGTTCTGAAGCAGAACGCTGTTCCGCTATCTCCGTTACATTTCACAGTGCTATAGAGCGAGAGCTTGCAGCAGAAGCATACAGTATGGCTCAACCCGACCGCCGATTGGTCCCGATCGTATCGCTGGACATCGTGGGATATTCCCGCCTTGTCGAGCGCAGTGAACGTCAGACCCTGCGCCTCGTGCAGCGGGTCTACGATCGGCTGATCTCGCGCACCATCGGCGCCGCCGGCGGCAAGGTCTTCAAGACCATGGGCGATGGCCTCCTGGCCGAGTTCAACAGCGTCGTCGCCGCCGTGCAATGGACCGCCGACCTGCAGCGCCAGATCCATGAGCGCAAGATCCATGCCCCGGGCGGCGAGATGTTCCAGGTGCGCGCCGGCATCGTGCTCGCCGACGTGCTGGTGGCGGGCAACGATCTCTACGGCTCCGGGATCAATCTCGCAGTGCGCGTCCAAAGCCATTCGCCGGCCGGCGGCATGTGCATCACCAAGTGGATGTACCAGTACCTCGACGGCACCATCGAGCTGCCCTTCGTCGACATGGGGCCGACCGAGCTCAAGAACATCTCCAAGACCGTCCGCATCTATGCCTGGCATCCCTCCGGCCTGACGCGCCCGCAACAGCCCGAGTCACCCCCGCCTCCGCCGCCGAGCAACCGGCCCTCGGTGGTCGTCTTGCCGTTCGACAATCTCTCGGGCGAAGCCGATCAAAGCTACTTCGCCGACGCCGTGGTCGAGGAAATCACCGCGACGCTCAGCCGGGTGAAGGACTTCTTCGTCATCGCCCGCAATTCGGCCTTCACCTACAAGGGCCGCGCCGGCATCGACATCCGCCAGATCGGCCGCGATCTCGGCGTGCGCTACGTTGTCGAAGGTTCGGTGCGCCGGGTCGGCGAGCGCGTCCGCATCACGGCGCAGCTGGTCGAGACCGACGCGGGCAGCCACATCTGGTCGAACAAGGTCGACGGCGCCGTCGCCGACCTGTTCGACCTGCAGGATCGCATGGCCGCTGAAGTGGCGAGCGCCATCCAGCCCTCCATTCGCCGCGCCGAAGTCGAGCGGGCGCGCAAGAAGCGTCCGGAGACGCTTGCCGCCTATGACCTGGTGATGCGCTCCCTGCCCCACCTGTGGTCGCATAGCCCCGACGACAACCGCGAGGCCATCGACCTGCTGGCCCGGGCCCTGGCGCTCGAACCGCACTACGGCCTTGCTGCAGCGCTGGCCGCCTGGGCGCACGGCCAGCAGGTCGCCTATAACTGGACGGCGGATTTCGCCGCCGAGCGCCGCACTGCTGGTGCGCTGGTCGAAACCGCCTCGCAGCATGTCGCTGACGATCCAACCGCGTTGACGGCCCTCGCCTCCGCCATGATGATGCTCGGCGGCGACGTGCGGCAGGCCGCGACCTTCGCTGATCGGGCGCTGGAACTGGACCCGAACCACGCCTGGGCCTGGATGCGCCGCGGCTGGGGCCACGTCTATCTCGGCAACCCCGAAGACGGCCTTGCTGCCTTCGAGCGCTCGGCGCGGCTCTCGCCGATGGATCCGTTCGCCTTCAACGTGCATCTGGGCATGGGGTTGGCCAATTTCGCCGCCGGCCGGCCACAGCAGGCCATCGACTGGGCGCAGCGCGCCATGTCGGAGCGCCCCGGCCTCACCTGGCCGCATCGTGACCTCGCGGTCTACTTCGCACACCAGGGCGATCTGGCGGCGGCCCGCGACGCGCTGGAGCGTTTCCAGCGTGCGCATCCGGATGTCACCCTCGCTTCGATCGGCGATGGACTGCGCTTCATGTACCCGTCATTGCTGGCGCGCTATCTGCAAGGCCTGCAACTGGCCGGATTGCAATAGGCAACTCGCGGCGCAACTTTATCCATTCCGTAAGCAGTTCACCAACACCGGATCGGCATTGTCGCCTGGGCTTTGGGGGTTTGAGCTTGGATATCCGTCTCGAGAAGCGGCTTTCGCCGCGGCGTAACACTATTATCGAGGCGACGATCGTCTTCGACGGTGGCCGTACGCGGATCCGTTGCATCATCCGCAACCTGTCGGAGACCGGCGCCAAGCTCGAAGTAGCATCCGTTACCCGCATCCCCCGCACCTTCGATCTCGTGGTCGACAAGGTTCGCCCGCAGGCCTGCATCGTCATCTGGCGCTCCGTCAAGGAGCTGGGCGTGCAGTTCCGCGACCCGACAATTCGCTGAACCCCGCCTGAACCGCAGGTTCGGAATCCATTCAAAGCCCGCCTCCTATCAGACCGGCCATCGAAGCGGACGACACGCTCCGCCTCATCTTCCGCCTTCGGGTGGAATGCCCGTCTAACAGGAGAATAGAATGCAGAAGACTATTGCGCTGGCTCTGCTGGCTGCATCCATTGTTGCCTTCCCGGTCGCCACCCCGTCGTTCGCTTTCGACGCCAGCAAGAGCACGCTGTGTGGTCCCGACGCCCCGGAAGGCTACAAGCGCCCGGGCGGCTACTGCGATACCATCACCGAGAACAAGTCGCTCCTCGAAACCGAGGAAGGCTGCACCCAGTACCTGCCGAGCAGCTTCTTGCTCGGCACCTCGGCCAAGCCGGTCCTCGTCGCCGAGTACTGCAACGACGACTGGATGCTCCCGCTCGCGGCGGTCTGAGAACTCTCGGGAAGCGGTCTTTGGGCCGCTTCCTCTTTCAGCCTATTCAAATGCCGTTCATCTGCCCTATCTTAGGTGTGGCAGCACGTTTCGGACACACGTCCCTTGGGGGGACTCGCAATGTCGAGGCATGCATTTTTCATCGCCGGTGATCGCGTCGTTCACGTCGCAAATCCGTGTGGTGCCGGTTTCCAGTATCAGGCGCAGTCGCACACGCTGCCGCCGCAGGCCCAGGTCGGCCCGCATCAACACGACGCGGCTGAGACCGTGCTCGTGGTGCAGGAGGGCATGCTCGAGCTGATGGTCAACGGCGCGGCCGGCTATGTCGCCGCCGGATCGTTCGTCCGCATCCCCGCCAAAGCCTGGTTCGCTTACCGCAGCGTCGGCGACGAGGCCGCCCGCCTGCTCTGCCGCACCGCACCGGCGCAGCCGGCCGGCGATGGCTGCAAGATCACTATCCAGATCGCCGCCGCTTAGCCTGGCGACCTCTTCTTCGAACCAAGGGCCTGTCCGTCTGGACGGGCCCTTTTCGTTTGCCTTCGATTCCGACCAAACAATCATAAGTCGTATTATGATTCTGAACCGACATTGAATGCCGGGTTCGGCTTCAATTCACGCCGGCCTCATTAAGCCTCTCCACATCGGCGGACGACATGCCCGCTTCCCCCTGCCAGTCCGCTGGCAAATCCGTTCAGGAGAGACGACTTGAAGAAGATCCTTGCCATTGCCCTGCTGCTCGCAACTTCGGCAGCATTTCCCGTTGCCACCCCGGTGCTCGCCGACTCGAGCACCAATGCGCTGTGCGGCCCCGATGCGCCTGAAGGCTACAAGCGTCCGGGCGGCTATTGCGAGCAGCTCGACCAGGGCTCGCTGGTCCAGTCCGACGGGGACTGCAACTACGTGATCGAGAGCATGCTGACGATGCTGAAGCCGGGTCAGACGATCCTCGTCGCCGAGAACTGCTACTACGAAGTCCCGGTCAAGCTCTGACAGCTCAAATGAAGGGGGCCGCATCGCTGCGGCCCCTTTCGTATCTTGTTATAGAGCCTGCTGCTTGAGGTCCGGTGGTACGGCCTCCGCCATCAGCTCGACGATCGCGTCGGTTGCGGCGATCACCTTCTGGCCTTCGGTGCCGAGGCGACGAACCGATACGGTCCCCTCCTCCGCCTCGCGCTTGCCGACCACGAACATCAGCGGCACCTTTTGCACCGAATGCTCGCGCACCTTGTAGTTGATCTTCTCGTTGCGCGCGTCGAGCTCGGCCCGGATGCCGCCGGCCTTCAGCCGGTCGACCAGCTTCTGTGCATAGTCGTCGGCGTCCGAGACGATGGTCGCGACCACCACCTGAGTGGGCGCCAGCCACATCGGCATCTTGCCGGCATAGTGCTCGATCATCATGCCGATGAAGCGCTCGAGCGAACCGAGGATCGCGCGGTGCAGCATCACCGCGTACTTCTTGGTCCCGTCCTCGGCGACGTACATGGCGCCCAGCCGCTCCGGCAGCACATAGTCGAGCTGCAGCGTACCGACCTGCCAGGAGCGCCCAATGGCGTCCTTCAGGTGGAACTCGAGCTTGGGGGCATAGAAGGCGCCCTCGCCCTCGGCGATGACGAAGTCGTAGCCGGTGGCCTTGAGCGCATCGCCCAGCGCCTTCTCCGCCGCGTCCCAGCGCTCGATGGTGCCGCCGAACTTCTCCGGCCGCGTTGCGAGCTTGATGACGACATTCTCGAAACCCATGTGCTCGTACACCGAATACAGCAGGTGGACGAAACGCTCGGTCTCGGCCTGGATCTGCTCCTCGGTGCAGAAGATGTGGGCGTCGTCCTGCGTCATCTGCCGCACGCGCAGCAGCCCATGCAGCGCCCCATGCGCTTCGTTACGGTGGCAGCAGCCGAACTCGGCCATGCGGATCGGCAGGTCGCGGTAGCTCTTGATCCCCTGGTTGAAGATCTGGATGTGGGCCGGGCAGTTCATCGGCTTGAGCGCCATGAGTTCCGCCTTGCCCGACAGCACCGGACCGGTCTCCTCGGTGCCGGGCACCTCGTCAGGCACCACGAACATGTTTTCGCGGTACTTGCCCCAGTGCCCCGAGGCCTCCCAGAACTTGGACGACATCAGCTGCGGGGTTTTCACCTCGTTGTAGCCGTTGGCGTTCACCCGGCGGCGGATATAGGCCTCCATCTGGTTGTAGAGGACATAGCCCTTGGGGTGCCAGAACACCGACCCCTGGGCTTCCTCCTGCAGATGGAACAGGTCGAGATCCTTGCCGATGCGGCGGTGGTCCCGCTTCTCGGCTTCCTCGATCATGTGCAGGTACTCGTCGAGTTCCTTCTGGCTGGCAAACGCCGTGCCATAGATGCGGCTCAGCACCGGATTGTTGCTGTCGCCACGCCAATAGGCGCCGGCCACCTTGGTCAGCTTGAACGCCGTCCCGATGTCCTTGGTCGAGCGCATGTGCGGGCCGCGGCAGAGGTCGAACCACTGGCCCTGCTTGTAGATCTTGATCATCTGGTCGGCCGGAATGGCATCGACCAGCTCGACCTTGAAGTTCTCGCCCTTGGCGGCGAACACGCGCTTGGCCTCGTCGCGCGACCACACTTCCTTGGTGAAGGCGGCGCCGCGCGCGATGATCTCGGCCATCTTCTTTTCGATGGTGGCGAAATCGTCCTCGCTGAACGGCGTATCGCGCTTGAAGTCGTAGTAGAAGCCGTTCTCGATCACCGGACCGATGGTGACCTGCGTCTCAGGCCACAGCTCCTGCACCGCCTCGGCAAGCACGTGCGCCGCGTCGTGACGGATCAGCCCGAGCCCATCGGCGCTGTCGCGCATCACGAACTCGATCTTGCCGTCTGCCTCGAGCGGATCGGACAGGTCGCTGAGGACCCCGTTCCACTTCATGGCGACCGTCTTCTTGGCGAGGCTTGGGGAGATGCCCTCGACCACGGTGGTCCCGGTGGTGCCACGCGCATAGTCGCGTACTGCACCGTCGGGGAACGTCACCTTGATCATTTTCATCTCCAATGGAAATTGCCGGCGGAAGTGCCGGCAAGGCGGGGTGTCTAGCATGTGTCGCGGGGCTACGCCAAGCGGACGCGCAAATGCGCCCGGGGCGTGCTGGCCCCGGGCGATGTCATCAGTCCGACCGGGCAGAGGCGGTGGAGCGCTAGGTTCGCCGGCTCGATACCGCTCTGCCGATGGCAATAAGGATGCAGGCACCGATCACGCCGGCAATCAGGTAGCCAAACCAGCCACCGAATGAGATGCCCAACAGCCCGAACACCAGACTGGCGACGATGGCGCCAACGATGCCAAGGATGATGTTCATCACCACGCCGCTGCTATTGTTCATGAACCGTCCGGCAAGCCATCCCGCTATGCCGCCGATGATGATCGCCGCAAGCCAACCCACGCCGTCGAAAGCCATCGCACGTTTTCCTTCTCGTTAAGTCGCTAGCCAGGCAGAACATTCCGGCTGGCAAGCAATAACGGCGGAGGACGGAAAACGATCCGTGGCGCACTACTTCCAGCGCCCGTAGCTCCATGGCGCATACCAGTGCGCGTCCGCCGGCAGCGCCTCCGGTACCGGGTCGTAGCCGTGCGTGCCACCCGGCCGGCACCGGACGATCCGCGCCAGGCCCATCCAGCCGCCGGGCCAGAAGCCGTGCCGCCAGATGGCATCGCGGGTGAACTCCGAGCAGCTCGGTGCGTGCCGGCAGGTGCGGCCCATGAACATCGACAGCGAGTAGCGATAGCCCTGTATCAGCCCGTAGGAGACGAGCTTGAACGGCCAGTCGACAATGCTCCAGAACACCTGGGCGATGCGCTGCATCAGCCGGCGGCCGCCACCTGCGGGGCCTCGATCTTGTCCAGTGCCTCGCACACCGCGTCGAACACCAGCAGCGTCGAGGTGTGGCGCGGGCGGTATTCGCGCACCGGCTCGAGATACTTGAGATCGATCCACTTGGCGCCTGACGGCGGAGGACCATCGGCCTTGAGCATCGCCGTCATCTCGTCGCGTACCCGGCGGAACTCGCTGACCGGCGTGCCCACCACATGCGTTGCGACCACGGCGGCCGAGGTCTGCCCCAGCGCGCAGGCCTGGATGTCATGGCCGTAGCCGGTGATCACCCCGTCGATGACATTGATATCCACCTCGATGGTCGAGCCGCACACCCGGCTGACCTTGCGAGCGCTGGCATCGGGATCGGTGAGCCGCCCCGGCCTTGGCTGATTGCCGGCGAGTTCGAGGATCCGGTCCGAATAAAGATCGCTGAGTTCCATCTTTTTCGCGAAACTGTTTCTTGGCCGCTGTCGTTGCCCACCTATATAGTGATGGAGATGCAACAAGTCAGCGGCGTCCATCGTCACTGACACCATACCGGGAACCGTGGGGCGACGTATTGCGTCTGTCGCCTGCTATTGACCGAGGAACCAAAGATGGACGCCAGCGCCAAGCCGCAGCACGTCAAGCTCGTCCCTGAAATCACCCGTCCCAGCCGCGAAGAAGCGGAAGCGGCGGTTCGCACGCTGATCGCCTGGGCCGGCGACGACCCGACGCGCGAGGGCCTGCTGGAAACCCCGCACCGCGTCGCCAAGGCCTACCGCGAGTTCTTCGCCGGCTATGGCAACGATGCGCGCGAGGTGCTGCACAAGACCTTCAAGGAAGTCGGCGGCTATGATGACGTCGTGCTGGTGCGCGATATCCCGTTCTCGTCGCATTGCGAGCACCACATGGTGCCGTTCTTCGGCAAGGTGCACATCGCCTACCTGCCGCATGACGGCGTTGTCGGGCTGTCCAAGCTCGCTCGCCTGGTCGAGGTCTATGCCCGCCGCCTGCAGGTGCAGGAGAACATGACGGCGCAGATCATCGACGCGGTGAACGAGCACCTCAACCCGCGCGGCGCCGCGGTGATGATCGAAGCCGAGCACATGTGCATGTCGATGCGCGGCGTGCGCGCCCACGGTGCGCTCACCATCACGCAGCGCTTCACCGGCGTGTTCGCCGAGGACCGTAACGAGCAGGATCGTTTCTTCGCCATGGTCGGCAAGCGGTGACGTCACGCGCAGGGCGCTGACCGCAACCGCGATCAAGTCTGCTATATCTGGGCGGGCATAGGGTGAGCCCATGTCCGCCGTCGCCAAGACCCTCTGGATCATCGAATCGCGCTTCGGCATGCCGCTGACGCTCGAGGAAATGGCCGTACATGCCGGCGTTTCGCGTTTTCACCTGTCGCGCATCTTCCCCCAGGTGACCGGCTACTCGATCTCCACCTATCTCCGCGGACGCCGGCTCACCGAAGCGGCGAAGGCGCTGGCCGGCGGCGCCCCCGATATCCTTGGCGTCGCGCTCGATGCCGGTTACGGCTCGCACGAGGCCTTTACCCGCGCTTTCCGCGCCTTGACCGGCCTGACGCCCGAGGAAGTGCGGCGCCGGCGTCGCCTCGACGACCTGCCTTTGCTCGAGCCGCTGCGCATGGATCCCGAGGTGCCGGTGGACCTGTGCGCGCCGCGCATCGAGGACCGCGGCCCGATCCGCGTCGCGGGGCTGGTCGCACGCTATGCCGCGAACGCCGATGCCGGGATCCCGGCGCAGTGGCAGCGCTTCGGCCCCTATGTCGGCAACGTTCCGGGCGAAATCCCGGGCGTCTATTACGGCCTCTCCGGGCGCTATTTCAGCGAAACCGGCGAGTGCGAGTACATGGCCGCCATGGAGGTGCGCGAGACCGCCGAGCTGCCGCGCGAGTTCACGCTGGTTACCGTGCCGGCTCAGCGCTACGCCCGCCTCGCCCATCGTGGCCATATCACCACCATCCGCTCGACCATCGAAGCGATCTTTGCCCAATGGCTGCCGACCTCCGGTTATCGCAAGAAGCACGCGCCCTGGAGCTTCATCGAGTATTACGGACCCGACTTCAACGAGCATACCGGCCTTGGCACGGTCGAAATCTGGATCGCGCTCGAGGATTGAGCGCGAGCCCGGTGCGGGATAGAACCCCGCCATGAGCACCACCTTTGCCGACCCCAGCACCCTGGACCATGAGCAGCGCGACGAGGGCACTGTCTTCGCCCCCAAGTTCGACGCGCACGGTTTGATCACAGCCGTGGCCCAGGAGGCAGGTTCAAACCGTGTCCTGATGGTCGGCTTCATGAATGCAGAGGCGCTGGCCCGTACTATCGAGAGCGGAGAGGTTCACTACTACTCGCGATCGCGCAAAGCCCTTTGGAAGAAGGGAGAAACGTCCGGTGAGATCCAGCGAGTGGTGGAACTTTCGGTCGACTGCGACCAGGACGCCATCCTGATGCTGGTCGAGCAGACCGGCCGCGGCGCCGCCTGCCACACCGGCCGGAAAAGCTGCTTCTACCGCATCGTCGAAAGCGCCGGGACGCTGCGCCACAGCGGCGAGCCCCGGCTGTTCGATCCGGCTGAGGTCTACAAAGCTCAGTAATGCGGCGGCGGCGGTTCGACCGCCGGCGCCAGCGCCGGATGCGCCTCGACGTCGCGCAGCTGCGAGCCGAGGTTGCTGAGTTCGCGCTTCAGCGCCTCGATCTGCTTGAAATGCTCGGCCAGCGCCGCGTTCAGTTCCTCGATCGCCTGATCCTGGAAGGCGATCGTCGTCTCCAGCGTGACCATGCGGGCCGTGAGGTCAGTGATATCGCTCATTTGCTCTCCTCCTCAGAGGCGGCGGGGCGGCGTTCGAACAGCGGCGTGAGGAACAGGCCGGCGAGGAAGCCGCCCAGGTGCGCCTGCCAGGCGATGCCAATCGACTGCCCGATCAGCATGGGCAGGAACGGCACCGCTGCGTTGAGCACCAGCCACACCACAATGAAGAAGGCGGCGCGCTGGTTGCGCATCAGCTCGCCGAGACTCGCCATCCGGCGCCCAAGCACGTGCTCGGCGCCAGTCTCGGGATCGCGCCCGACGATCACCGGCTGGAAGATGAAGCGGCACGCTACCCCCGTAAGGCCTGCGACGCCACCTGAGGCGCCGATCAGCAGCTGCACTTCCGGCAGCGTCGTTGCGGCGAACGCCGCGGCGCCAACCGCGGCGCTCGCGAGGAAGAGAATCACCGTGGCGCGCGGCCCATAGCGACGGGCCACCGGGGTGCCGAAAATGGCCAACCAGGCGCAATTGATTAAAAGGTGCTCCCATCCCGCATGCAAAAAGGCGTGCGTGAACGGTGTCCAGAGCAGCGGTATCCACCCTCCCTCGAACCCTGCTCCGGGGATGCCGCGAGCCGGGATGAAGGCCAGCCAGTAGATGAGCTGGAGGTCCCCTTGTTCGTTAAGAACGAAGGCTCTGGCGAGGTGTACGGCCAACATCAGGCCCAGCAGCGCAGTCACCACGCCGGGCAGCAGAATGGCTGGCTGACGACCGTCAGACGTCTGATTTTGTTGGTGATTTCGCTCGTCAGACATGAAAACTCCCGGTTTTCCGGGCTTTGTAGCCCATTCCCCCGACTTATCCACACGGGGCCCGCCGCGTTAACCCTAACAATTGTTTAAGGGCGATTTCCGCTCGGGCTTTTGTCACTCTTGCTGTTGCGGCGGTCGCCCCTTCTCCGGGACGCGATGCTCGGGGTTTGGGAACAAGGCAAAAAGACTATGCAAAAGGCCAGCACCAAGGCGCTGTTCGACTATTGGAATGCGCTCCGCGGTTCTCGCAGTGCTCCGGATCGGCGCGATATCGACCCGACCCGAATCCGCTCCGCCCTCGCCAACACCTTTATCCTCGAGCTCAACGATTCCAACGAGTTCGATTTCCGCCTCGCCGGCTCGCATCTCTGCTCGGCCTATGCCCGTGAGCTGAAAGGCCGCTCCTTCACGCGTCTGTGGCACGAACGTGACCGCGACGCCATCGACACCCTGGTCCGCGCCGTCACCGAGGATCATGCGGTTGCCCTCGTCACCTTTCAGGGCACGACGGCGGTGCACACGCGCCTGTCGGTCGAGACCATCCTGCTGCCGTTGCGTCACAACGGCAGCACCCAGACGCGCCTGCTCGGCGCCATGACCTCGATCGACGAACCCTATTGGTTCGGCGTCCAGCCGATCATGGAGCAGCGCATCACGGGCCTGCGGCTGATCTGGCCCGACGACGTGTCGCTCGCCGACATGGCGAGCGATGTCGCGGCCGCCGTGCCGGCCGAAGACCTGGTTTTTGCCAGCGCCGGAGCAGCCGTCCCTGCCCCGATGAGCGCCACCGTGTTCGGGCGCACCGCCCGCCGTTACGCCCATCTCGCAGTGATCGACGGCGGCCGGCGGTAAAGCGAGATCAGGAAAAAGCCTGTCCCCGCGAAGGCGGGGATTGCAGACTTTTCCGCCTCGATCTCGCGACAACCAAGGACTTGGAGCAGCAGTGCGGTTCAAGGAAACGCAATGCTGCTCCAAAAATCGCCGATTTGGCGCATTGCGCGCCGCAAGCCTTACCTTCGATTAACCAAGAGCGGACTAGTGTAGGCCAATCAATCGCTTGGCCCCCGGCAGGTCCCTCTGATGCTCACCGACAACGCACGCTCCGCGCGACCTGCCCGCTCGTATGCGCAGCTGCCGCGCTTCCAGCGCGTCAGGGTCTCACTGCTCGGCCGCTACATGCTTACCGATCGCCGTGAGTTTCCCTGCCAGGTGCTCGAAATGTCGCCGGGCGACGCTGTGGTGATCGCGCCGATCTCGGGGATCGCCGGCGAACGCGTGATCGCCTACATCGATCATCTCGGCCGCATCGAAGGTGACGTCACCGACGTCATCGACGGCGGCTTCAAGATGGACATCGTCGCGACCTCGCGTAAGCGCGACAAGATGGCCGCCCAGTTGACCTGGCTCGCCAACAAGGACCTGCTCAACCTGCCGGAAGACCGCCGGCACGAGCGCGTGGTGCCCGACAACCGGCACTCCACTGTCGTCCTCGACGATGGCCGCCGCTACAATTGCAAGATCATCGACATCTCGCTCTCGGGTGCCGCGATCGAGCTTGCCGTCCGCCCCGCCATGGGTACGCCGGTGACGCTCGGCCGCATGCGCGCCCGCGTGGTCCGTCATTTCGGCGACGGCGTCGCGGTCGAGTTCGTCTCAGCCCAGGAAATGCTCACCGTCGTGCAGCAGAACCTGCGGGTCAACTAGAGCGCTTCGCCGTTTCGTTGCGAGCGCTCTAACCCGCCTCTGATTTCCATCCGCCCCGCTATGCCTAACGAGTCCTCACCAGGACCGTTCGAATTCGCATAAAAACTAGCTTGCAGTTTTTCGTTCGGGGCAATTCGGCCCCGGCATCGTGGCTTCCGTCAGGGGGCAACCACGATGTTGAAGTTCAAAGGGTTCATCGCAGCGGCAGTCGCAATCGGGATGGCGGCATTCATTCTCGCCATGCCGGCACATGCCGACCAGGTCGATTTCACCAACCCCGCCTTCGCTCCGGCCGGCGGCATCACCAGCATCCCGGTGGGCGCCTCCGAGTTCTGCAAGTCGCATCGCAGCGAATGCAAGGCCAACCCGAACGCCGTTGGCGCCATGGCGCTGAACGAGGCCCGCTGGTCTGAGCTGGTGCAGATCAACAATGTCGTCAATTCGGCCATCACCGCCATCACCGACGAGGACTATTACAAAGTCGCCGAGTACTGGGCGTACCCCGATGACGGCTATGGCGACTGCGAAGATTTCGCGCTGGCCAAGCGCAAGGCGCTGATCGCTGCCGGCTGGAACCCGTCGACGCTGCTGGTCACCGTGGTCCGCGAAGCCAAGGGCACCGGCCATGCCGTGCTGATGGTCCGTACCGACCGTGGCGACCTCGTGCTCGACAACCAGGATGGCCGCATCCTCGTCTGGAACGAGACGCCCTACACCTACTTGAAGCGCCAGTCGCAGGCCGACGCCGGCCAGTGGGTCGACCTGGTCGATCCCCGCACCACCTTCATTGCGTCGAAGTAAGCGTCAGCCGAGCGCAGCCAGCGCCTCGGCTTCGATGCGCCTTATCCAATCACCCTTGCAGGTGCTGTAGTCGTGCGAGCTGGCGCGATGCTCCTCGAAGCAGTGTCGCTTCACGGCCTCGTACTGGGCGGCGAGCTCGGCGTGAGCCACCAGATAATCGCGAAACGCCAGATGTCGCGCGATCGCGGCAGCACCCACCTGGTAGCAATGCAGGTGAACGCGGCGCTTGCCGGTCTCAGGATCGTCGAGCGTACAAAACCGCCGGCCGGCGAGGCCGTACTCCCCCCACCATCGATACCCCAGTGCCTCCACCTCCAGCCGCATGGCATCGAGCGCGTCGAGTGAGCGAACCACGGGGACAATGTCCAGGGTAGGCTTCGCCACGATGCCCGGGATGGCGGTCGATCCGACGTGATGGACGGCAAGCAGTTCCTCGCCAAGCGTCACGGCAAGCCGCTCGGCTTCCGCCGCCACGGCACTTGCCCAAAGCCGGTCATGCGGCTTCAGCTCGACGGGAACGGGTGGCGCCACGCGCTGGCCAGCAGCTGGCTTACGCCGTCAGCGCGAAATAGGTGCCGACGAACATCAGGCCGGTGATGAAGGCCCAGCCGAAGCCGACGAATGCAGCGATCAACGCCGAACTGATCGAGAGTGTACCGTTGCGATCCTGCTGCCAGCCCAGCTGCAGCATGATGATCGGACCACACACGAAGCTCAGTGCCAGGTAGCCGAGGCCGTGGGCAATGGTCTTGCCGTCATAGCGCAGCACTGCCTGTGCCTTCGCCAGCCACTGATAGAGGTAGGTGCCGACACCGGCGATGGCGAGCCCAACCGCCATGATCAAGCCTGCCAGCAGCAATTCCCTGAGCATTCACGCACCCTCTGAATGATCGTCTTAACTCTTTGTTAAGCATATCCAGCGCCCAGTGGGATGTCACCTGACGCACACAACACTGGTTAATTTGAGAGCGATGGCCCGCGAGGCTCAGGTCCATAGACCCCATCACCACGCGATCGGCTTCAATCTCGCCGCCATCGCCGTGCTGCTGGCTCTCGTCGGAATCGGCTTTGCCTACCTGATCGACGCCGCTGGCCGCAGCGCCCGAACGCAGGCGCACCGCCTTGACACTGAGACCACCCTGACCCGCACGCTCGGCGGGCGCGATCTCGAAATTCCGCTATCCTGGTTTCGCTACGAAGAGCAGCGGATCGAAGGCTTTGCCAAACAGATCGACCTGCGCTTCGAGCTGCCGTTCGGTGTCGACGGACATAGCGAGCCGGTGGATGTGACGCTGCTGCCGCGCAGCCGGGCGCGGCCGAGCGCAGCCCTGCTCGACGGAGTATATCTCCACCAGTTCCTGCCCGAGCAACTGGCCGGCCCACCGGGTCTCGTGGGCAAGCCTTTGCGGGCCGACGGGGGTTATACCGATGAAGTGGTCTGGTACGACCCGCTGTCGGCCGAGCCGTTCGTCGCCAAATGTTCGAAGCCGATTGCCTCGGCGGCGACAGGCCAGTGCCTGAGGACAGTCTATCTCGGGCCGGGCATCGCGGCGGTCTACGCCTTCCCCGAACCCGCGCTGCAACACTGGCGTGATTTCGACGCGGAACTCACCGCCAGGCTGGGGCAGATCGGCGCGCTCTGAGGCGCGCGCCGTGCAGGCTCTGCTTAGTGGATCTCGTCCAGGTCGACGTCCAGAATAGCCATCTGGAAGTTGTAGGAACGATCGCCGTCCTCGTCGTCGACATAGATCAGGCCGAGGAATTCCTCGCCCAGATACACTTCCACGCTGTCGTTCTGCTTGTTGCGCGGGCGGACATCGATGTTCCGGTTGCCGAACTTCTGCTGCAGAAACTTCTGGAGCTTGATGATTTCAGGATGGTTCACGGCGGCTCCTTCAAGGGCATTCGCGGGGGTCGATTTGGGATCGCCACAATAGGCATTGCGCCCCGGCGGGCAATCCCGTGCCGCGCATTTTTCCGCGATGAAGGGCGCAAAAAGTGGCGGAAGCGCCGCCAATCAGCGGCAGAATCAGCCGGTGAGGTCCTGCACCACGGCCAGTTGATCCATCACGGACGCCGGATGCGGCGTGCCGGCCTCGCCGATGATCCGCGCCGGAACGCCGGCCACTGTCACCCGCGGCGGCACTTCCTTGACCACCACCGAGCCGGCGCCGATACGCGCGCAGTCGCCCACGCGGATATTGCCCAGCACCACGGCGTGCGCGCCGATCAGCACGCCATTGCCGATCTTGGGGTGGCGATCTTCCTCGGACTTGCCGGTGCCGCCCAGCGTCACGCCCTGCAGGATCGAGACATTGTCACCGATGCTGGCGGTCTCGCCGACCACGAAGCCGGTGGCATGGTCGAGCATGATGCCCTTGCCGATGCGCGCCGCCGGGTTGATATCGACCTGGAACACCGCGCTCGAGCGGCTCTGCAGATAAAGCGCGAAATCCTTGCGGCCCATCAGCCACAGCGCATGCGCAAAGCGGTGCGTCTGGATGGCGTGAAAACCCTTGAAATAGAGGAAGCAATCGACCGCCTTATGCAAGGCGGGATCGCGCTCCAGCGTCGCAGCGAGATCGGCGCGCGACTCGAGCCCGATCTCCGGGTGCGCCTCCTGCGCCTCGCGGAAGGCCTGGCGGATCAGGTCGGCGGAAACGTCGGGGTGGTCGAGCCGCTCAGCCAGCCGGTGGGCGAGCGCATCTTCGAAGCCGTCGTGGTTGAGCACGTTGGAATAGAGCAGATTGGTCAGCGACGGTTCGCTGGCCACCACCCGTCGGGCCCCCGAAACCACCGCGTCCCACACCGGGTCCATGGCCGTGACATTGGCCGTTCTCAAATTCGTGCTCATAACGCTCTCCATCGGCGGATGCCGATATAAGCCAAAACGTGCTCCGATACCAACCCATAGCGCACAGATTGGTTCGCGGGCTCTGAACTCGCGCTGAATGGTTACTCCTGGGCGTGCCGCGCGAGGAATTCCAGAGCCGCCGCCTTGAACTGCTTATCGCCCGTGGCGCGCATGTGATCGCGCCGCTCGATGGTGAAGGCCTCGCCCTGCGGCAGCAGCGCCGCGAGTCCTGCCGCCGAGCCCGCCATGTCGTCGTCGCTGCCCACCGCCACCAGCACCGGCTGGCTGATACGCCGGACATCGGCCTCGCGCATCGGCTCGCGCGAGTTGACCATGCAGGCGGCGAGCGCCGCGCGGTCCGCCTTGTTGTGGTCGGCAAAGATGCGGAACTGCCGGCCGGTGCGCCCGGTCACCTGGTCCAGCGACTCGGCGGTCAGCGCCGAGATGATTTCCTCGCTGTCCTCGAGCCCCGAGATCAGGTTGAGCCCCATGCCGCCCCACACAGCGCAGCTGACCGCGTCCGGATCCTGCAGCATCAGGTAGGCGGCGATGCGGGCGCCCATCGAGTAGCCCATGATCGGCGCCCTGCCGATGCCGAGGTGGTCCAGCAGCCGCTTGGCGTCCCTCGCCATCTCATGCGCGAAATAAAGCTGCGCGTCATAGAGTTTTCGCGAAGCGCCATGGCCGCGATTGTCGAAGGTGATCGGCTGGTACCCCGCCTCCACCAGTGTCTCCACCCAGCCCGTATCGATCCAGTTGACCTTCCCCGACGAGCCGAAGCCGTGGATCAGGAGGATCGGCTTGCCCTCGCCATGCACGTCATAGGCGATGGAAATTCCGGCTGAGCTGAACTGGGGCAAGGGAGCGGCCTCGTGCGTTGGAGGTCGTGCATAAACCCACGAGGGTGCGCCCCGCAACCACCCACACCTTCGCGGTGCACATCGTCACCGTTTGACCGGAAACCGCCCGTCGATCATCATCTGGCACGGCAGCACGGCATAGTCGTAGAGGTCACCGGTCTTGAGCTCCGTGGCGCGAATGAGCACGAAGTACTCGCCCACCTTCGCGATCTTTTTCGGCTTCAACCCAGCCGAGCGAAGAATGCCGAACATCTCCGATTTGGTGGCGCAGCCCAGGTAGTTGCGTTCGACGAAGTTACTCCCGGCTACCGCCGGTGACAGGCCCACGGCAGACGACATGGCGACAGCGGCCAGCACCCCGAGAAGCATCTGTTTCATTTTTCCCTCATTGCGTTCAACGTGTTGCGAACATCGACCGGCAAGGGGTAACAACCCGGACTGAACCCTCGGCCACCAACCTGGTCAGCCCGGGTTCATCGTTCTGCTGCCGCGCTTCCAAATCAGCCGCGCGTTGGCTATGTTCCGGCCGAATTCGAACCCGAGGACCACCCGATGGCGCACGAGAGCACCCCGCACTTCCACAATACCCAGGGTCTGCCGCGCATCGAGGTCGGCTCCAAGGAGTTCATGTGCGTCGGCGCCCTGCCCCCGTTCGATCACCCGCACATCTATATCGACATGGGCAAGGACAACGAGACGGTCTGCTCGTACTGCTCGACGCTCTACGTCTACAATCCGCAGCTGGCGCCCGGCACCTCCGAGCCGCTCTCGGCCGTCTATCACTCCGAAGCCGCCTGATTCCCCGATGTCCGGCAACGGACGCACCGTCTACATCGCGGGCGCCGGCATTGCCGGCATGACACTGGCGCTGGCGCTGGCCAAGTTCGGCGCCACCGTGGTCGTGCTCGAGCGTAACACGCAGGTGCAGGAAGTCGGCGCCGGCCTGCAGGTCAGCCCTAACGCGCGGAAAATCCTCAATCGGCTGGGCCTCGACAAGGCGCTGGCTGCAAAGGCGTTCGAACCCGAGGGCATCGACGTCTATCCCTATGGCGCCAACCAGCCGCTGGTGACGCTGGAGCTCGGCCAGGTGATGGAGCAGCGCTTCGGCGTGCCCTATACCGTGATGCATCGCGCCGATTTGGCCGAGGTGCTGTACCGGGCCTGCAAGCGCTTCGCCAATATCGACCTGCTGTTCGGCGTGCGGGCCTACGATGTGGTGAGCCATTCGCGTGGCGTTTCAGTCACCGTCGATGAGGCCGATGGCAAATCGCGTTCGGCCCGGGCCTTTGCCTTTATCGGCGCCGACGGCGTCAACTCACGCACCCGCACCGGCGTTCTGATGGGGCCCGAGGCGATCTATTCCGGCATGGTCGCCTGGCGTATCACGCTCGGCCAGTCGGCGCTCGATGGCGTGCTGGCGCCGGATCGCACCAGCCTCCTCTGGGGTCCGGGCTATCATGCCGTAACCTACCCGTTACCGCACCGTCACCAGGTCAACGTCGCGCTGTTCGCCAAATCCAAGGCCGCACGCACCTTTGGCGCCGAGCCGCCCCGCGCCCCGGACCTGCCCTGGGCCGCGCTGAAGAGCCGGCAGTTCGCCGCCATCCGCGAGGCCGCCGGCGACCAGTGGGGCTATTGGCCGGTCTCCACCATCGCCACGCCGACCTGGTCCGAAGGCGGCGTCGGCCTCATCGGCGATGCCGCGCATGCCATGCTGCCGTTCCAGGCGCAGGGCGCTGCGATGGCCATCGAGGACGCCGCCATTCTGGCGCCGCTGCTGATGACCGAAGCCGACGCCGACTCGGCGCTCCGCCGCTATGCCGCGCTGCGCCAGCCGCGCGTCGAGCGGGTGCGAAAACTCTCCGACTCCAACGGCTTTGCCTTCCACCTGGAGTGGCCATTTACCCTCGCCCGCAACGCCGTGGTCAAACTGCAGGGGCCACGCGGGCATTTGCAGCGCCTCGACTGGCTCTACGGCTACGACGCCGCGCCCGACCCCGAGGGCCTGCCCCCTGCGCCGCGCCAGCCACGGTCGGACGTCCACTAAACCGTTGCCGCTTGCCTTCGTTCGAGGCGATGTGTCAACTGCCGCTCAAAATTGGGAATAATCGCCCCGCATGCCTGTTTCTCCGCAATCCAATCTCACGCTCGCCTGCGTGCTCATCACCATCTTCCTGGATATGCTGGGCTACGGCATCATCCTGCCGGTGCTGCCGCAACTGATCGGCCAGCTCTCGGGCGGCAGCGTTGCGCAGGCCGCGGTGATCGGCGGCTATCTGGTTTTTGCCTATTCGCTGATGCAGTTCCTGTTCGGCCCGGCGCTCGGCAATCTCTCCGACCGCTTCGGCCGCCGCCCGATCATCCTGATCGCACTGGCCGGCCTCACCATCGACTACACCATCATGGGCTTTGCCAACTCGATGGTGCTGATCTTTATCGGCCACACCATTGCCGGCATCTCCGGCGCCTCGGTGGCGACAGCAACCGCCTACATCGCCGACATCACTCCACGTGAGAAACGCGCCCACCGCTTCGGGCTGATCGGCGCCGCCTTCGGCCTCGGCTTCATCTTTGGCCCGGTCATCGGCGGCCTGCTCGGCGAGCTGGGACCGCGCTGGCCGTTCTACGCAGCGGCTATTCTCGCCGGCGCCAACCTGCTGTTCGGCTTCTTCGTCCTCCCCGAGAGCCTTGCAAAGGACAAGCGGCGCAAGTTCGATATCCGCCGCGCCAACCCGTTCGGCGTGCTGTGGAGTTTGAGCAAGAACCCTGTAGTGCTCTGGCTCATGGGTTCGCTGGGCATGTTCGTGCTCGCCAGCCAGTCTTTCCCCTCGGTGTGGAACTTCTTCACCATCGAAGTGCTGAACTTTTCTTCCGCTCAGATTGGCGTCGCACTTGGGTGTTTCGGCTTGGGGTTCGCCGCCAGCCAGGCCCTGCTGGTCGGCCTCTTGACCAAGCGGATCGGCGAGTGGTCCACGGTGTTGCTCGGCATGCTCGCTGCCTCGATCGCCTTTATCGGCACGGCTGCGATCCACTCCGAGATCCCGCTCTACTTCTTCCTGATCTTCGGCTCGCTCGCCGGTGTCGCCGGCCCCGCCATCAACTCGCTGATGTCGCGCCAGGTGCCAGACGATGCGCAGGGCGAGCTGCAGGGCGCCATCAACGCGACCAATTCGCTGGCCTCGATTCTTGGGCCCCTGCTGGCAACGCAGCTGTTCAGCCACTTCACCCAGGCCCAACCCGGCACGCCGGGCTATTTCCCGGGCGCGCCGTTCCTTGGTGCCGGCATCCTGGTGATCGTCGCGGCGCTGCTCTTTATTTACACGGTGCGCCGCTTCGACCTGATGCATCGCCCGCGCGTGGCGAAGAAGGATCACATCCACGAAATGGGTCAGCCCGGCCAGCAGCAGACCCCGCCGCATGACGAGAACGGCGATCCGGTCGAGCGCTCGGCAGGCGAATAGCACAAATGAAAATCCCCGCTTTCGCGGGGATCTTTCTTGGTGCGGCGGGTGTTGCTTACTTCCCCAGCGTCGACGGCCACTTGCCGTGCTGCTCGCCTTCACGGTCGGTGAGGATGAAGCCGTGCGCACCGAAGAAGTCGCGCTGGCCCTGCGTCAGGTTGGCCGTGCCCTGCGCCTGGCGGTAGCTATCGAAATAGGCCAGCGAGGCGCTGAGACAGATCAGCGGGAACTCGCCGATCGCCCCTGCCGCGACGATCTTCCGCAGCGATTTGTGCGCGTCCTGCATGATGGTGACGAAGTCCGGCACCATCAGCAGGTTGGTGGCCTCGCCCTTGGCGTAGGCCGCCGACATCTGGTCGAGGAAGCGCGAGCGGATGATGCAGCCAGCGCGCCAGATCTTGGCGATGGTGGCGAGCGGCAGGTTCCAGCCGAACTCTTCCGAGGCCTTCGACAGCACCGCAAAGCCCTGCGCATAGGAAACAATCTTGCCCGCCAGCAGCGCCTTCTCGAGCTCAGCGAGCGATACGTCAGCCTTGCCGGCGGACGGCTTGCCATAGGCAGCCTCGGCCGCCACTCGCTCTTCCTTCCGCGACGAGATCGAGCGGGCCGCGACGGCGCCCTCGATCGCGGTGGCCGGCACCGCGAGCTGCTGCGCCGCGATGGCGGTCCAGGTGCCGGTGCCCTTCTGGCCGGCCTTGTCGAGGATCAGCTCGACCAAAGGCTTGCCGGTCCTGGGCTCGATCGCCTCGAGCACATAGCCGGTGATCTCGATGAGGTAGGAGTTGAGCGGACCCTGGTTCCAGTCCTTGAACACTTCTGCCGCGGCCGCCGGGTTCATCCCCAGCCCGTCACGCATCACGCCATAGGTTTCGGCGATCATCTGCATGTCGCCATACTCGATGCCGTTGTGGATCATCTTGACGAAGTGGCCCGCGCCGCCTTCGCCGAGATAGGCGCAGCACGGCTCGCCGTTGAACTTGGCCGAGATCGCCTCGAGGATCGGCTGGGCGTTCTTCCACTGCTGCTCGGGGCCACCCACCATGATCGACGGGCCATGGCGCGCACCTTCTTCACCACCGGAAACGCCGATACCGAGAAAGCCGATGCTCTTGGATTTCAGATACTCGTAGCGCCGCTGGCTATCGGTGTAGAGCGAGTTGCCGCATTCGAGGATGGCGTCGCCCGCTTCGAGATGCGGCAGCAGCTGCTCGATCATCTCGTCGACCGGCTTACCGGCCTTGACCATGATGATGATCGAGCGCGGCCGCTTCACCGACTGGATGAACTGCACGAGGTCCGCTTCCGGGACGACCTTCTGATCAAGCCCCTGCTCTTTCGCCATCGCGACGAAATCATCGATCTTCGAGGCAGTGCGGTTGTGCACCGCGATGGTGTAGCCGTTCTCGGCGATGTTGAGCGCCAGATTGGAGCCCATTACTGCGAGCCCGATCAGGCCGATATCGGCAGACGCCATCATTATCTCCATTGGGAGTCATTAGGATTTCTTTGCGCGGCTTTTTGGCACGGGCGACGCCCGAATGCCACCCCATCGGAGACCGGACGCAGCTACGCTGTGCACGTCCCTCACCACGAAGGTCTCTTGGTCTTACCAAGCCGCGCGTCATCTACTAGTCTCGCGCCGCCTGAGCCTGGGAGGGGCACTGACTTTGGACTCGATTTCTCTATTCAATCTGAGCGGCAAGCGCGCTCTGGTCACCGGCTCGAGCCGCGGCATCGGTTTCGGCATCGCCGCGGCGCTCGCCGGCGCCGGCGCCGAGGTGATCCTCAACGGCCGCGATCCTGCAGCCCTCGGAGAAGCCGCCGCTCGTCTCGCCGATGACGGCGCGCTGAACGTCAAGGCGCTGGCCTTCGACGTCACCAGCGAGGACAGCGTCGAGGACGCCATTGCCCACGCCGAGACGGAGATCGGCCCGATCGATATCCTCGTCAACAATGCCGGCATGCAGCACCGCGCGCCGCTCGAGGAATGGCCGCTCGAAAAGTTCAAGCAGGTCATCGACACCAACCTGACCTCGGCCTTCATCGTCGGCCGCGCCGTGGCGCGCGGCATGATCGCCCGCAAGCACGGCAAGATCATCAATATCTGCTCGGTGCTGAGCAACTTTGCCCGCACCTCGGTCGTGCCTTATGCCGCCAGCAAGGCCGCCATCGCCAACCTGACCCGCGGCATGGCGGTCGATTGGTCCAGGCACGGCCTCAACGTCAACGGCATAGCGCCCGGCTACATCCGCACCGAGCTCAACGAGGCGCTGCTGAAGAACCAGGAGTTCAACGCCTGGGTCGAAAAGCGCACGCCCATGGGCCGCTGGGGCGAACCCGCCGAACTGGGCGGCGCCGCCGTCTTCCTTGCCTCCGAGGCTTCCACCTTCGTCAACGGACACATCCTCTATGTCGACGGCGCCTTCACTGCCACCGTTTGAGAATGCCCGCATCATCATCGCCATGGGGGTGTCGTCGTCAGGCAAGTCGGCGACCGGCGCGGCCATAGCGCGGCGGCTGCACGCCCCGTTCCTCGACGGCGACGGCTATCACCCGCCCGCCAACAAGGAAAAGATGCGCAATGGCATCCCGCTCACCGACGCGGACCGCTGGCCCTGGCTGGAGACGCTGGCCGGCGCGCTGCATGACGCGGCCGAGCAAAAGGGCGTCGCGGTCGGCGCCTGCTCGTCGCTGAAGCGCGCCTATCGCGATTTCCTCACCGAAAAGGCGGGCGAGCCGATCCTCTTCGTCTTCCTCGATGGCGACATCGACACCATCCGCAAGCGCATCGAGGCCCGCAACCACGAGTTCATGAGCCCAAAGCTGCTCGACAGCCAGTTTGCGACGCTAGAGCGCCCCGCCCCGGATGAGAACGTGCTGGCGGTTTCCATCGCAGATCCGATCGAAACCGTGGCCAGCAGGGTGGTCAAGCAACTCGGCCACCTGAAGGTATTCAAGCGCGGGCAATGACCCTGGCCTAGAAACCGAACGAGAACTGCCCGGTCGGCGAAGCAGCCTTTTCCAGCGCCAGCATTTCCATCTTGGCCCGGACCCCGCCCGGCGAGGAGAAGCCGCCGGTGCGGCCGTCGGCGGCCAGCACCCGGTGGCAGGGAACGATCAGCGGGATCGGGTTGGCGCCCATCGCAGCGCCCACCGCCCGCGATAGCGCCACGTCGCCGAGCCAGCGGGCGATCGCGCCATAGGTGGTGGTCTCGCCCCAGGCGAGTTCGCGGATATGTTCGTAGATGCGGCGGTTGACCTCGGGCACCCGTGACAGGTCGAGCGCAACATCGGCGAAATTGTCGTTCGTCCCCTCGGCATAGGCGAGAATCCGCGCAGCGATCTCCGACTGACCGCTCGCATCCTCGACGCCCCCGGACTTCTCGAGCCGCGCCCGCATTTCCTCGGGCGTATCGCCCGGCAGGAGCACGCGCGAAATCCCGGCATCGGTCCAGCCGATCGCCATGGGTCCCAGAGCCGTGTCGAGCATGCGGTAGTGCATGAGGCTGAATGTAGTGAGCGTTCGCGGCGGAATGAACCCGAAAACTACGAAATTCCCGTCGCCGCGAGCCACTCGCGCAGTTCGCGCCTCAGGAATCCGCGCAGCGTCCCCTCGCGCGAGAACCCCCACCACAGCACGGCGCCCTGCCACTGGCTGGCCATCAGCCGGCCGAGCAACTCCTGCCGCGCCGGATCCTGGCTGAGTCGCCGCCCCAGCGCCTGCGTCATCGCCTTGTTCCACGCGACGCCCCGGGCCCGCAGCGCCGGATCGCGAAAGTCCTCGCGCAGCAACAGCAGGCCCTGCGCCGCCTCGTCGCCCGCACCATAACCCGCCGACAGCCGAACCAGCAGCGCGATCGCCCCTTCCGGATCGACCGCATGGCTCGCATCGGCGCCGGCAACGTTGAGATCGAGCTGATCCCACATCCACAACAGCGCCGCGCGCAGCAGTGCCTCGCGATTGCCATAACGCTGCACCAGTGTCGCCGGCGACAGGCCGGTGACTGCCGATGCCGAGGCGAAGGTCAGGCCGGCCGGGCCTTCGCGCGACACCAGCGCAGCGACTGCTTCTACGACATCCTCGTCAGAAATCTTGCGGGGTCTGGACATGGCTTCCAATATAAACGAATGTTCGTTTATAAAGGCCTTACAGAAGTGCCAACAAGGAGAATCGTCATGGCCCGTATCGTCGGTTACATCGCTTCGAGCCTCGACGGCTTTATCGCCGACCCTCAGGAGTCCCTCACCTGGCTCACCCAGCGCACCGATATGCAGCTGGGTGAGTTCGACTACAACCTGTTCATCAAGCGCATCCGCACCGTGGTGATGGGCCGCGGTACCTATGACTGGCTGGTGCGCGAGAATATCCCGTGGCCCTATGGCGAGCAGCGCGTCATCGTCGTCACCTCGCGCCCCCTGCCCGCGCCGATCGGTCAGCTTGAGACCCGCACCGATATTGATGCGCTGGTCGCCGAACTGCGTGCGCTTGACGACGGCGACGTCTGGATGCTCGGTGGCGGCCAGCTGCAGATGGCGTTCATGGAGCGCGGCGCACTCGACGAGATCGAGATCTATGTCATCTCGCAACTGCTCGGCGGCGGCTTCCCGCTGTTCCCAGCCACCGGGTTCGAAAAGAGCCTCAAGCTGCTGTCGTCGAACACGCTCGGCGCCGGCTGCGTGCGGCTGCATTACAGCTTCGAGTAAGGCGTCGCCCTAGATCGGCTGACTCTCCAGCACGATTTCCCACTTGTCGCCGAGCGCGATCTGGATTTCCGAGACGAGGAACGGCAGCAGCGCGTTGAACTCGTTGCGGTCGCGCTCGGAGATCCGCCAGGTCGGGTCGTTCGGGTTGTCCCAGTTGACCTGCCGGTCGTAGAGCTCGTTGAGCCGCGTCAGCCGGCGGATAATGTCGTTGGAAAAGCCCCAGAAGCCGATCTCGGTGGCGTGGCCGTCGACGAACAGCGGGGCCAGCCCGTGGCTGACCATGCCGAAATCGACCAGGAACACCACCTGCTTCACCGTGGATCGCGCCCCAGTTTGCCGAGGCTCCCAAGCCGCTGCCGGCGCCTCGTCCGCCCACGCGACGGATCCTGTCTTGCTCGAGGTCATAGGACCTCCGCCATGTGCCGGAAATAGGGCGGCACCGCCCCCGGTCGGAGGCGTGGCCTCCGCTTCGACTCAAGATAGCTCACTGTCTATCGCCCCTCAGATCCGTCCGCAGGGCAAGGTTAGCCAGTTCGTCACTCGTGGGCAATTTTTGCCCAAACGAGTATCTGCCTGCTTGTGCAAAAGCTCAGGTGAGCCATACCGCAACCAGCGCCACGACAGCGGGAATTGTCTGTATGAACAAGATCTTGCGGCCAACCGTGACCGCCCCGAAGGCACCAGCGACAGCAACGCAGAGCAGGAAGAAGATCTTGATCGGATCGCCGGCCTCACCCAGCCAGATGCCCCAGATCAACCCGGCCGCGAGGAACCCGTTGTAGAGTCCCTGGTTGGCGGCGAGCGTCTTCGTCTCGGCAGCGAAGGCCGGCGTCGTGCCGAACGCCTTCATCCCCTGCGGCTTGTCCCACAGGACCATCTCGAGGATCAGGATGTAGATATGGATGAGGGCGACGACGCCCGTCAGAATGCTGCCGATCATGCCCGCGACTCCATGCTGGATGCCCGCAGCGTAATGCAAAAAGGCCGCCCGGTGGGCGGCCTTCACGCGAGTCGATCCGCCAGCTCAGCGCTTGAGCGCGTCGCGCGCTGCTTCCTTGACCTTGCCGGCGGCCTTCTGGACCGAGCCTTCCACCTTGTCGGCGGCGCCGTCGGCCTGCAGCTTGCGGTCGCCAGTGGCCTTGCCGATGGCTTCCTTCACATTGCCGCGTGCCTGCTTGGCTGCGCCCTTGATCTCGTCCTTGTGCATTTCCCGGTCTCCCTGGGGTTGGCGTTCGGGGCGAATAATGCAGGCCGGCTGCCAAACGTTCCGGCCGCCGGGCGAATTAACCCGGCGGCCATGATCCTACGCCCGCCGATTGGCGTAGACCTTCATCGAACCGGACAGGTACTCGGCGAACCCCGGCTCGATCGCCTCATAGCGGGCGATGAAATCGGGGTGCGAGAGATAGAGGTCGGCGAGGCCGGCATAGGCCTCTGGCGGGCACGGCCTGCCCCACATCTGAGACACCCACGCCCGATGCCGCTCGAGCAATGGATCGAGGCTGGGTGAGCCCATCGGCAAGCCGCGGCGCAGACCCTCGGCCAATCCCTGCTCCATGTCGTGCAGCTCCTGGTTGAGCTCAAGCTTTTCGGCTTCCGACAGGCTTTCATACTTGTGCTTGCTGAGCGCGATGCGCTCCGGCATGTCGCCACCGTACTGTTCGACCAGCCAGGCCTCGTACTCGGCCTGCTTGTCGGGCGAGATGCCCTTGTACAAATCCGCGTTTCTCATCGCGCGATCTCCTTCCAGACTGGCGATCGTGCGGTCGATCGTCCGGACAAGTTGGGCATAGCGCTTCGCTTCCTCGTTCAGCCGCTCGCGCTGCAGGCGCAGCGCTTGCAGTCGGTCGAAGCCCGGCGCATCGAGGATGGCGCCGATCTCTCCCAGCGGGATGCCGAGCTCTCGATGCAGCAGGATCTGCTGCAACCGCAGCAGTTCCTCCTGTCCGTAGTAGCGATAGCGGTTCTGCCCGGTGAACGCGGGGCGCAGAAGGCCGATCTGGTCGTAGTGGTGCAGCGTCCGGACCGATACCCCAGAAAGCTTCGCAACCTCTTTGACCGTCAGTGTTTTCATCGCACGCGTTCTCCGCGGGATAAGGGGATAGTCCCTGACGCTACGTGAGGGTCAATATCGATTTGCGCAGAAGCTGCGACGCCGAGCTTCACACCGCATCAACCAGCCCTCCCGCTATCCCCGGTAAATGTGGAAACTCGGTATTTCGTCGGCCGTTTCTCCCCGACAGACTGGGAGCGCTTTCAGCATTTCGGCGAAATGCTCCAGACGTCTGCGAGGTGAAATGGCCCAACGGATCGACATTCAAGACCTGCTCATCTGGGCCTTTCGCCACCAGTCGGTGGAGACGGCGGCCGGGGCCGATCCGGACGCGTTGACGGTCTACTGGGCAGTACTTGCCCTGCCGGTGCCGCACGCCACGGTGATCCGCCGTTTCGCCCGCGAGGCGCGCCGCCCCGATTGGCACGCTGCCCATACCCGCTGCGTTTCGCTCGACGGCGTCCGCCGGTCGCGCCGGCTCTACACCGAATGGGTCCGGGCATTGGTGGTCCTGCAGCGCACGCTCGAAGGCGCGCTCGGTCGCTTCACCGTCACCGGCCCCAGCCTCGACGACCAGCCCTGGCTACGCGAGCGCCTGCGGGCTTAGCCACACTGCCGCACTAACCGAGACAGCGCGTCCGATGAACCGGTGAGACCGAAGCTGTGGATCGGATAGCGACCGTCGGCATCGACGACGCTCAGCCCCTCGCCCGACTTCAGCAGCGCTATCAGCGGTCCGTTCGCCGGCACCTCGCTGGCGAACAAGCCATCCATTTCCTGGTAGCTCATCGACAGCCGCTGGGTAGAGACCCCCACAGTAAAGTCGACATCGGTTACCTCGCCCAGGTCCGTTGACCGCTCGGCGCCCGCTGCGAGGTCATAGCGGATGAACACCTCACCGGCCGAGCAGGTGAGGAACAGGTAGGTATCCGGCCGATCCGTGGCGCAGGCAGCGACAGTGAACACCAGTCCGCCCTCGTCCTCCTGTGCGCCCGCCGTCCAGGTCTCACAGGCCTCCTCGGCCACCGCCGGCACCACCCCTAGCAGCAGGGCGGCCGCGAAAAGCGCCAGCCGCATCATGGTGCTTCGCCGAGATAGCTGACCTCGATTCGCTGGAACAGCGGGCCTTCCTTCATGGTGCCGAGCCACTTGTCGAATTCGGCAACATCCTTGAAACCCGCCTTCTTCGCATCCGCCTCGGTCACGGCGGATGGCGACATGTCGTCGATCCGGCCGATCTGCAGCAACCCCACCTTGGTCTTCAGCGTCCCGCCCGGCTTCACTGTCGGCCTGGTCCAGCGTCGGAACTGCAGCGTGACATCGCCGCGCTTGATCGCCTCCAGCACCTCGAGCTTCAGCAGCATAGATCTTTCCTCCAAAAGCTGGCGCGGGCGTTAGGGCTCGAGATCGAGGACGCTTGCGGAACCCTGCGTCCGAGGGCCCTGCAGAACGTTCCGCCCCTGCCCTTTCAAGCCTTCCGATGTCCGGCGGGCCGGTGTCAAGGTCGCAGCTCGACGGCTCGAGGACCGCCTGAGCTTTCGGAGCGACGGTTGCGGTGAAGGACTACGCGCTGACCACATCTGGCCGAAAGCGGCATCGCGAGCAGCTGCCCGAAGCTCGCATCTGTGAACTGGGAGTTGAATGACCTCAGCGATGCCCCAGCAAACTTCATTAGTTGCAGATATCGTCGTCTCGGTACTTCCGCGCGCAAGAAATAGCGGCTACGGTCAGGACAGGAGACGGCCATTCAATTCAATCGGATTTCCTGATGTGAGAACTGACCTGTCACAGCCCCCGGGAACAGTTGCAGAACGAACGACCGGCACTATTCCTCGACTTCTGATTGTTCCACCACGCCACAGCTCGCCACTGGTTGACGTACAAGATCACAAGATCGCGCTGTCGCTTGTCACAGATGTTACGCTCAGCCTCTGCAGGAGCCACCTCTACGAGGTAATCGCGCCACACTCGGCAATGAAGCTGACGAGCGGTCCAATCTGGGAAGAGATGCTCCCCGCCGACTACGTCGTTCTGACTGACGTCGTGCTTTGCCAACGAGAGCTGCCATTTGCGTTGATGAGTATCGACGTGGTCGCAACGGGTCTGGGCCGGCGAATCTACCGCAGTGAAGTCGAGCTGCGCTCGGGTGCGCTGCAAGGCATCCATGACAGTTTTTGCGCAGTACTCGTCGATAAGATCTGCGGCGAAATCGGCGCCTACGAGTTGCAGCAATACCGACGGACCGGCGCCGCATCGGCATATGTCCACTACCTGATCGCCATGCAACGGCGGGATCGCAACGATCTCAACTCCTTGCTTCGCGCCCAGAAATCGCTGGAGCGCTCGATCCAGTTGTCGCCGGACTTTGCGCCGGCGCTGGCCCAGCTGGCGCGAACCAAGACACTGGAGTGGCTGGAGCGCGGCAGCGCGGATCGCACGCTGCTACACGAAGCTCGACATCTGGCGCAGCGCGCTTACGGCTATGAACCGAACGACAGCGCCAGCCTGCGCGAGATCGGCCACGCCACATTGTACCTGCATGACCTCGCCGGCGCCCGTGAGCTTTTCGAGGCGGCCCATGAGTTCGCCCCGAACCATGCTGACCTGCTTGTCGACCAGGCAGACGTTCTCACCCACCTGTCCCGGCACGACGAAGCCGAAGCCAAGATCTCGCGGGCTCTTTCCCTCAATCCGCTGGCACCGGACGACTATTACTGGATCGCCGGAGCCGTCAGCTTCTTCCGGGGCGAATACCGACAGGCCCTGACGAGATTGTCAGCGATGAAGTCCCCGGGGCTGGCGCTGCGCCTGATGGCAGCCTCCGCGGCGATGCTGAACGACAAGCAGGCTGCGGCAGCATACCGGGAGCAAGCGTTGGCCCGGGATCCCGGGTTCACGGTTGAAAAGTGGCAAAGCCTCTATCCGGCCCCCAATCCGGACGACACGGCGCACTATCTCAACGCTTTGCTTTTGGCTGGCTTCTCTCGCCACGCCTAAACTCTATCTTAATTCGATTGTGGGCCTCCTGCGGTGTCATCAGGAGGATTGCAATTGAACACTTCATCCGCTTCGCCGAAGATCGCCCAGGTTGCCAAGGCCCTGCCGGCTCTGCCCCGCATTCCCAGCCGCAAGTTCTTCCGGCAGTAATCGGTGGACGGCGCCGTTTCGACGCCGTCAAGCTGGTTTGAGTATGGCGAACGCAATACGCCGGCCGCGCTGACCGTTGAGCGATTGCGGCCGCATCTTGCCTCGCTCGGCATCACCCGACTGGCGCGCCAGACTGGCCTCGACCGTATTGGCATCCCCTGCTTCTCAGCCATTCGGCCCGCTGGACTGACGCTTAGCGTCAGCCAGGGAAAGGGGCGCGACGATGCCAGCGCCATGGCATCGGCGCTGATGGAGGCCGCCGAGTTCACCATTGCCGAGCGATCGGAAGTCCCTTCGCGGCTTGCCACTGCCGATGCCCTTCGGCTGGCCGGCGAGAGCTACTACGATGCGGCCCGCCTCTTGCCACCCGATCGCCCGCTGCCCACCGGCGCGCCGATCCGCTGGCTGCAGGGAAGCAGTTGGCCCCACAATGAGCCCCTCTGGATCCCCCGCGACGCCCTGACGATCGGCGAGGACGCCGCCGACCTGCCGGAAGTTGGCCGCAGCACCAACGGCCTCGCCTCGGGCAACACCACTGAGGAAGCGCTGTTTCACGCCATCTGCGAGCTGGTGGAGCGAGACGCCACCTCCCTGTGGTCACTCCTCCCCGACGCCGCGAGGCTCGCGACGGAGTTCCCGATCGAGGCCGTGGATGATGCCGTGATCAGGGCATTCGGCAAACAGATAGGGGATGCCGACCTCGAGCTTCGGCTGTTCGACCAGACCACGAACCTCGGCGTTCCGTGCGTCATGGCAGTGATCAGCGAGCGTGCCTCCGACACCGCCAGATTGTTCGATATCGCCGCCGGCTATGGCTGCCACCCGACTGGCACCCGCGCCATTGGCCGCGCCATCACCGAAGCGGCGCAGACCAGAATTACCAACATCGCGGGCGGTCGGGACGATTTCCTGCCCGCCGAGTATTTCGAGCAGGCAGACGAGTCGATCGCGTTCCTGGAGCATCCTGGCCCAGGCGAGGCGCGCCCCCCCGCTTGGCTGCCCCCTGATACGCCATTGCCGCAATTGCTCGAGCAGTTGGCGGAGCGCATTGGGCCGACCGCCGAGATCGTCTGGAGCGAACTGGGCGGTGCCCCCTACGGCATCTCAGTGGTGCGGGCGCTTTCTGCGGTGCTCGAGGACAGGGAAACCAACGTCAACTGGTCACCTGGTCGGCGGGCGCTCGAGGTGCTGGCGCTATGAGGGTGCTGTTCGTCGGGCCATCGCTTTACGGCGAAACGCCGGATCTGGCGGGTATCTCGATCCGCCCGCCGGCAAAGCAGGGAGACATCGCCCAAGCCGTCCTCGACGGCGCCGAGGCCATCGGCCTGGTTGATGGTTTTTTCGATGCCGTGGCGGCGCCGTGGCACAAGGAAATCCTCTTCGCCCTCGCACGCGGGGTGACCATGCTCGGATCATCCTCGATGGGGGCGCTTCGTGCGGCCGAATGCGCGGCGTTCGGCATGGTTCCCATCGGCGAAATTGCCCAGGCGTACTACAGCGGGGCTCTCGACGATGATGCCGCGGTCGCGATTTCCCACGGCCCCGAAGAACTCGGCTACCCTCCGTTGACCGAGCCGCTGGTCAACGTAAAGCCGACGCTCGATCGATTGCGCCACCGGCAACTTATCTCCGAGGCGGAACAGCTGCGCATCTGGGACCGAGCCTGTCGGCTCTATTTCAAGGACCGCCCGCTGGAAGCGCTGCTCCCCCCAGACGAGCGCCAGGAAATCCTTGCCGCCTATCGCGAGCACCGGGTCAACCGCAAGGCCGAGGACGCGCTGCTGCTGATCGCCGAGCTGAAGCGCAGCACCGTACGCGGCAGCCCGCCCTCGGTAGAGCCGCAGCATCCTTCGTTCTTTTCCAGGCACATCCTCCCTGGCATGCTCGGGTGACGCCAGTTGCGTTCAACGAGCGAGACATCAGGCCCACGGTCAGCCACACTGCCCCACCGGCTCAACGGCCATGCGGATGATTCCGATCTTTGAGTGGTGCGGGCGGTGGGACTCGAACCCACACGGGGATACCCCCTCCGGATTTTAAGTCCGGTATGTCTACCATTCCATCACGCCCGCGGCCGCTGAGCACTGCCACATCGGCTCGGACACTGACAACCACACAATTTGCCGCCATAGTCATTGGCGGCAGAAGGAGAGTGCACCGTGCCCAACGCGCGACCGAACCTGGTCGGAGTCAACATCTACGGCGGCCTTGGGAACCAGATGTTCCAGTACGCGGCCGGGTTGACCCTGTCGGAGCGACTCGGGACGGAGCTGTGTTTCGACATCCGCCACTACGAGCGCAGGGATCGCGGCGACCGCCGGCTGGGCCTGCGCGACTTTGGCATCGAGCTGCAATCGGCGCGGGTGCCGCCATTCAAGATCGGCCGCCGAATCGGCGCCGCGCTGCGGCTGTTGCCCAACCCCTTCCGCGGCGGCTCACGACTCGTCAGCATCGAGGGGTTTGATCCACGGTTTTTCGAGTTGAAGGCCCCCGCCGCCTTGTCCGGCTTCTTCCAATCCTGGCACTATTTCGAAGGGCACGAGGCATCGGTTCGCCGGGCATTCGACGTGCAACGGCTCGCAACGCCGCGAACCGCCGAACTCGCCGCCGAGATCGCGGCGGCGAAAAACCCTGTCGCCGTCCATATCCGGCGTGGCGATTACACTGACTCGCCCGAGACGATTGCCTTCTTCGGTCTGCTCCATGCCGACCACTATTTCAGGGCGAAATCCGCCCTGGAAGCGAGAGTGGAGGAGCCCACCTACTTCCTGTTCAGCGACGATGTCGACATCGCAAAAGCCGAACTGGCAGGCTGGCCGGGGTTGCGGCCGGTGACCGGCTTCTCGGCCTACGAGGATATGTTCCTCATGTCCTCGTGCCGGCACTTCATCATCGCGAACTCGACCTTCAGCTGGTGGGCCGCGTGGCTTGGCGCCGCGCCGGACAAGCTGGTTATCGGGCCCCAGCAGTGGTTCGGGCCGGACTATCCGTATCCGGTCGATCCGACCGATCGCTCGCCGCCGGGCTGGCTTCTGGTCTGAACCGTCAGTCATCGAGACTCATTGCGTGCCGTAAACCCTGACATCAGCCGTCAGGGTCGGTGCACTATCCCTGTCGCTCCAACCTGGCACAGGAGGCCGACATGCAGTTCATCGACCGCTACCCCATCACCGTCACGGACCAGTTCATCGCCTGCCGTGATTTCTGGGCCAGGCACCTGAGCTTTTCGGTGATCTTCGAGAACGAGTGGTTCGTGCTGATGCAGGCCGATGGCGCCAGCATCGCCTTCATGTCGCCCAGCCACCCGTCGTGGCCGCCGGGCCCCGAGGGCTACACCGCCGGCACCAGCATGGAGCTCGAGGTGCAGGACGCCGCGGCGGCGTTGGAAGAGGTTCGCGCCACCGGCAAGGAACCCGACTACCCGTTGACCGACGAACCCTTCGGCCAGCGCCGCTTCAGCCTGAAGGACCCGTCTGGTCTCTGGATCAACGTGGTGCAGCAGCTTTAGCTGCTACACAGAGCCGAGCGGCTTGTAGTCAATCGATCCCTCTAGCAACTCGGCGCGGTCTATCCTGCCACCGCTCCAGTATCGAAACTCGAGCGGGGCATATGTGCCCGAAAGTTCCAGTTCATACTCGATCGTATCGAGGACCGAGTACCGATCCTCTTGGCGATTGTGGACGATGACGAGCGGTCGTTGACCAGGTCATCAGCGAACGCCCAAGCCACTTGCTCGGGAGTTCGCCCCTTGGCGTCGAACATATCGGGGTGCTGGTGCCAATCCGACTCTTCGAAACCAAACGCCAGGCTACCATCATCATACCGCTCGATGCGGATGTGGAGGAGGCCGTCAGGACTTGTGCGGCGATCAAGAACCTCCGCCCCAGTCATGATCAGTCCGTGGCGCCGGAGATCGGCGGCACATAGGCCACGTCGAGATCCCACGGGAAGAAGATCCAGGTGTCCTGGCTTACTTCGGTGATGAAGGTGTCGACCATCTCGCGGCCCTTCGGCTTGGCATAGACAGTGGCGAAATGCGCGCCGGGGAGCATGTCGCGCACCACGCGCGCCGTGGCTCCGGTATCTACCAGGTCGTCGACGATCAGGATCTTGCCGCCATTGCGGGCCTTTTCCAGCAGCTCCGGGGCGATTGGCTTCAGCACCTTGATGCCGCTCTGGTTCTGATGGTCGTAGCTCTTCACCGCGACGCTCTCGACCACCCGAATGTTCAGCTCGCGCGCCACGATCGCAGCCGGCACCAGGCCACCGCGGGTGATCGCCACCAGCGCATCGAACGGCCCAAGCGCCTGCAGCCGCCAGGCAAGCGCCCGGCTGTCGCGGTGGAACTGGTCCCAGGTGACTGGGAAAGATTTCTGCTGGGTCTGGTTCACTTGCTTCTCCTGGACGGCCCGGCCGCCTCGATCTCAAACGGGGGCCCCTGCGGGCCGGAAACTCAGTAGGCCTCGACTTCCGTCGAAAGCCCGGCAGCGCGATGCGCCTCGGCGACCATCTCGCGCACCCGGCCGGCGGCCTCGGCGAGCCGCGCCTCGTCGGACGAGCGCAGCACCAGCTCGGTCATCACGAAAGTCTGCCCCATCTGCGGGTAGCTGCCCATCTTTACATCGGGGAACTCGTCCTGGATGCGGCCAAGCGGACCACCAATGCTGCCCTCGCCCACGCCGCACCGGATGGTGATCGATTTCACCTTCTTGCCGCCCTGCAAGGTCGGCGCGATCGCCTCGAGCATGGCCAGCATGATCTTGGGTACGCCGGCCATGACGTGGACATTGCCGATGCGGAAGCCCGGCGCGGCGCTCACCGAGTTGACGATCAGCGTTCCGCCTTCGGGAATTCGCGCCATGCGCAGCCGCGCCTCGTTGACCTCGGTGCCGGTCTGCTTCCAGCGCGCTTCCAGCATGGCGCGCGCCTCGTCGTTGATCGGCAGCTTGACACCGAACGCTTTGGCGATGGCGTCGGCGGTGATGTCGTCATGCGTCGGCCCGATGCCGCCGGTAGTGAAAACGTAGGTGTAGCGCGCCCGTACGGCGTTCACCGCGGCGATGATATCGTCCTCGACGTCGGAAACGACGCGCACTTCCCTGAGTTCGATCCCGAGCTCGGTGCAGAAATCCGCCGTCGCGCCGATGTTCACATCCTTAGTCCGGCCGGACAGGATTTCATCGCCGATGACAACGAGGGCGGCGGTAACGGCTTCGGGCGATGGCATGGTGGCCCCGGATTTGCGAGGCACAATGCATTGCCTCACCAAAGCCCGAAAGGTCAAGCAATCCGGCGGGTCATCGGTGCCGGTGCCCACAGTATTGCCGTGGGCTGGCAACGCCAACACACTTCCAATCCTGGGCCCGAACGCCTACTTTCGTTTCGAACGGAGCTGCCATGATCACCTACGTCGAAGCCGAAACCAAAAGCCGCCGCACCTCGGGTGTCATCCCGCTGCACGGCGAAGCGGGCTTCAACGGCATGCGCAAGGCCGGTCGCCTGACCGCCGAAGCGCTCGACCTGCTGGTCGATGCGGTGAAGCCCGGCGTCACCACCGCGGCGCTAGATCGGCTCGCCTACGAGTTCGCCCGGGATCACAACGCGATCCCGGCAACGCTGTTCTACAAGGGCTACCGCCACTCGATCTGCACTTCGATCAACCACGTCGTCTGCCACGGCATCCCCGAGGAGCGGCCGTTGCGTGAAGGCGACATCGTCAACATCGACCTGACCTTGATCGTCGACGGCTGGTACGGCGACAGCTCGCGCATGTACCCGGTCGGCGAGATCAGCCGTAAGGCCGAGCGCCTGATCGACGTCACCTATGCCGGCCTCGCCGCCGGTATCGCTGCGGCCAAGGCAGGCGCCACCACCGGCGATATCGGCGCCGCCATCCAGGCGCTGGCGGAAGCCGAGCGGATGAGCGTAGTGCGCGATTTCGTCGGCCACGGCGTGGGGCAACTGTTCCACGACGAGCCCAACATCATGCATTTCGGCGTGCCGGGCACCGGTGTGCCGCTGAAGCCCGGCATGATCTTCACCATCGAGCCGATGATCAATCTGGGCCGCCCGCACGTCAAAATCCTCGCCGATGGCTGGACCGCGGTAACCCGCGACCGCACGCTCTCGGCCCAGGCCGAACACTCTATCGGCATCACCGAGACCGGCGTCGAGATCTTCACCTCCTCGCCGCGGGGGCTGTTCAACCCGCTCGATGCCCGTCGCTGACCGATGAGCGAGGGGGAGAAGCCATCGCCGGATGGACTCGGCGAGGCGGCTCCGCCCCACTATCTCGGCCATCGCGAACGTGCCCGGCAGCGGTTTCTCCAACTCGGCGAGCAACACATCGAGGATTACGAGCTGCTGGAGCTGATCCTGCAGATCGTCATCCCGCGCAAGGATACCAAGCCGCTCGCCAAGGAGCTTATCAGAGCGTTCGGCTCATTTTCCGGCGTGTTCTCAGCCACCCCGCAGCAGCTCGACGAGATCAAAGGCCTCGGGCTGGTCTCGGCCACCAACCTCAAGATCATCCAGGCCGCCGCCCAGCGCTTCGCGCGCGATCGCATGGTGCCGGACATGCCGGTCCTCAACTCATGGAGCACGCTGATCGATTATTGCCGCGCCCAGATGGCGTTCAACGATATCGAGCAGTTCCGCATCCTCTTCCTCGACAAAAAGAACCGCCTGATCGCCGACGAAGTGCAGCAGACCGGCACGGTCGACCACGCCCCGGTCTATCCGCGTGAAGTGATCAAGCGCTCGCTGGAACTGAGCGCCAGCGCGCTGATCCTGGTGCACAACCACCCCTCGGGCGATCCAACGCCTTCGCAGGCGGACGTTGAGATGACCCTGAGGATCAACGACGTCGCCCGGCCGCTGGGGATTACGGTGCACGACCACATCATCATCGGAAAGTCGGGCCACGCATCGATGAAGGGGCTGAAGCTCATCTGACGGTTCGTCCCAGCGTGCCGATCACCAGCGCTGCAACGAGCAGAACCGCGGCGACGGCGAACGTGATGTGCATCCCGCCCGCGACCGCGTCCGCAGATGCCGTCGTGATATCCGCCGCCGCCGACCCGAACGCGAACACCGCCCCCATCACGGACGCTCCGGTGATCAGACCGAGATTGCGTGACAAGTTGAGCATCCCCGAGACGACGCCCCGCTCGCCGGCGCCAGCAGCCATCATGACCCCGCTGTTATTGGCCGCCTGAAACAGCTGATAGCCCGGCGTCAGGACGACCATGGCAGCAATATAGCCGGCGACACCGAACGCCACCGGAATCGCAGCGAGCCCAACCACGCCGGCCACCATCGCGACGAGCCCGACGATGACCATCAGTCGCGCGCCGAGGCGGTCGACCATCCGCCCCGCCAGCACGCCACTCAGCGCCGAAACGACTGGGCCAACCGACATCGCGATGCCAACCAGTGCGGCGTCGAGCCCCAGCGCATGGGACAGATAGAACGGCCCGACCACCAGCGTCGCCATCATTACCGTCGACACCAATGCACTCATGGCGAGGCTGGCGCCGAGTCCAGACCGGTGGAGCATCGCCGGCCGGATCAATGGCGACGCGGCTTTCGTCTCGGCCAGCAAGAAGACCCCCACTCCGAACCCGGCAGCTGCCAGCAGGGCGATATTGAGCGACCCGAAGTTCCCCCGCCCGATGGTCATGGCCAGGGCATATGCCGCCAGCGTCATGGCGAGCAGCAGGGTACCCACCCCGTCGAAGCCGCCCCGCCGCACTGTCGCAGCGCGGCCATCGACCGGGAGGCAGCAGTACGCGAGGACGAACGCCACCAGACCGAGCGGGACGTTGACCAGGAAGATTGCCCGCCAGTCGAACCCGGCAATCAGCAGACCACCAAGCGAGGGGCCGAGCGCCGTACCGACAGCCGACATGGTCCCGAGCAACCCCATGGCCCTGCCCGTCTGCGCCTTCGCCACCGTATCCCCGACAAATGCCATCGCCAGCGCCATCATGATGGCAGCGCCGAGCCCCTGTAACGCCCGGGCGGCGACCAGCAGGGACAGGCTGGGGGCTGCACCGCAGGCCACTGAGGCAATGGTGAACAGCGCAATCCCGCCCAGCAGCAGGCGCCGACGGCCGATGATGTCACCAAGCCGTCCCACGCTGACGATCAGGGTTGTGATGGCGAGCAGGTAGGCCAAGACGATCCACTGCACATCCTGGAACGAGGCATCGAGCGCCTCGGCCATTGTCGGCAACCCGACATTGGCAATGCTGGTACCAAGTGAGGACAGCAGCATCGCCAGCGACAGCGCGGCGAGGGCCAATCCGGGGCCTCGTACCGCGGCACGAATATCAGAACGCATCAGGCTCTCCTTGGTCAGCCCTGACTAGTTCTTTCCCTGGCATGGCGGAACACGCAGCATTTGCACTTCATTCGTGCGCTCAACGCCACATCACTATAGAGTCGGCGCATGTCGACGCCCGATCTCAACCTGCTCGTCACCCTCGATGTGCTCCTCGCTGAAGGCAGCGTGGCGCGCGCGGCCCGCCGGTTGCGCCTCAGCCCATCGGCAATGAGTCGGGCCCTGGCGCGATTGCGCGAGACCACCGGCGATCCGCTGCTGGTGCGGGCCGGTCGCGGCCTCGTGCCGACGCCGCGGGCGCTCGAACTCCGCGAGCGGGTCAGTCAGTTGGTGGGGGATGCGCAGGCGGTGCTGCGGCCGCAGGAGATGCTCGACCTCACGCGGTTGGATCGAACCTTCACGTTGCGAAGCAGCGACGGTTTCGTGGAGAACTTCGGACCAGAGCTCATTGCTCGCGTCAACCGAGAGGCGCCGGGCGTGCGGCTGTGGTTCGTGCAGAAAGCCGAAAAAGCAACCGGATCGTTACGCGATGGCAGCATCGACCTTGAAACCGGTGTGGTGGACCAGACGGCCGGGCCGGAGGTGCGGGCGGTCGCCCTGTTCCGAGACCGCTTCATCGGGGTCGTCAGGACGGGTCACCCACTGAGCGAGGCGGAGATCACGCCTGCCAGCTACGCTACCGGCCGACACGTTCATGCCTCGCGGCGCGGCCTCGGCAAGGGCTTGGTCGACGAAGCGTTGGAACAGCTTGGCTTGCAGCGCGAGATCGTTGCGATCGTCGCCGGCTTCGCAGCCGCTCTGGCTCTGGCACGTGCCTCGGAGCTGATCGCCACAGTTCCTGAGCGCCACACCGGAAATCTGCGTGCCGGAATGACCAGCTTTCAACTGCCGGTCGCCGTACCGGGGATCACAGTGTCATTGCTCTGGCATCCGCGACTGGATGCAGATCCGGCGCATCGCTGGTTGCGGAGCTGTGTCCGCGACATCTGCGCCGGACGAAGCAACGTGTCGGTCTAGTCTGACGCCTCAGGCACCGGGGCCGCGCTCCTGGCGGCCAGCATCCGCCCGCGAACCGCTTTCACCACGCCCATTACCGCCTTGTTGGCCTTGAGCTTCTGCCGCAGCACCTGCCAGCCGAAGTGCCCCTTGGCGGCAACCGCGCCCAACGTCGTCAGCGGCACGTAGTGCTGGCGCACCGGCAGCTTGAGGTTGCACCAGTGGCGCTTCTCGTCGGTGAAGCCGGCGCCCATGTCGAAGACACGGTAGCCGGCATCGAACACCGTCTGCATCACCCGCAGCAGGCACTGCTTGCCTGGCGAGCCGGTCTGGATCGTCGCGTCGTCGCTCATCGACGAGATGAGGCAGAACAGCCGCTCGCCATGCGCAATATTGTAGCGCACCGCGACGATCTCGCCATTGAGCCGCAGCACATGCAGGCGCACATCGATGCCGGCCGCCGACGACAGCGTCGCGTCGTAGAATGCCCGTACGCCTGGCTCGGCAAACGGATCCGGCACGCCCATGGCGACGAAGCGCGCCGCGCGCTGGCGGAACATCACCTCGAGGATCGGCAGGGCCTCCGGGCCACCACGCACCTCCTCGAACTCCACCTGCCCCAGCGCCTCGAGCCGCTCGCCCTGCTGGCGATCGTGCTTGCGGCGCGATTTCGAGCGCTGCGTGGTGTTGGCATCGTCCCAGCTCGCGAACTGCGCCCGATAGAGCGTCTCCGCCTCGATCGTCTGGCCGAGCTCGGCGAAGATGTCGACGCCCCCGACGAACAGCTGCGGCACCGATTTCAGGTAGATCAGGTCGGCGCCATCGAGCCGCTCCAGCATCGCCGACCACAGCGCCGCCCGCTCGACCGAGCCGAGCGTCGCGAGCCGCGCCGCATCGACCAGTGGCGCGTTGCAGCCGACATGGGCCCCTGGAAACCACGACAGCAGCCGTACCCCTTTGACGCGCCGCCGCCACAGCGGCAGCAGCGCCACCGGCTCGCCGTCGAAGGCGGCCGTCAGGTAGAACTGGTCGGCCTCGGCAATGCCGAACGCATTGACCCAGGCACGGGTGAAGGCGGCGCTCTGGCCGGGCGACTCGATCTGGCCGTCTTCCAGTGCCGCCCAGGTCGCCGCGACCTCGTCGATCCGATGCGCCAGCTGCACCGTCGCCACCGGCACCACGGTCAGGCGCTGGCGCTGCGGCCGCGGCGGCGTATCTTCTGCATAGGCTTCGAGAGCCATCGTCGCATCCTCGTCCAAGGTTGCGGCGACTATCGCGAGCGGCAGTGAATGGGCTGTTGACGGAACCGTGATCGATCGGTTCGGCGTCAGATTTCGGCAGCGACGGTTAAGCCGCGCTTACCCGAATTGCTGCAGAACCGGGAAGGTCTCGAGGAACCAGTAGGAAATGCGGGTGAACTGCCCGGTGAGGAACAAGAGCCCAGTAACCACCAACAGCGCCCCCATCACCTTCTCGACCATCCCCAGGTGCTTCTTGAAGCCGGAAAAGAAGGTGAGGAACGGTCCGATGGCGATACCGGCGAGCAGGAACGGCACGCCCAGCCCGAGCGAGTAGAGCCCGAGCAACGCGGCGCCATCGAGCGCCGTTTCCTTGGTCGAGGCCACTGCCAGGATCGCCGCCAGCACCGGCCCGATGCACGGCGTCCAGCCGACGGCGAAAGCCAGCCCGAGCAGGAACCCGCCGACCGGGCCACTGGCCACACCCGGACCATTGTGGCGCAACTGCCGGTCGAGGAAGGCGATCCGGTAGACGCCGAGGAAGTGCAGCCCCATGGCGATGATGAACAGCCCGGCGATCGGCGTGATGATCGGCAGCGCCTGGCGGAAGGCCTGCCCGAACGCCGTCGCCGTGGCGCCGAACAGGATGAAGACGATCGAGAACCCGGCGATGAAGAACAGCGAGGTGAAGACGCTCTTCCGCCAGATCACTCCAGCTGTGGCGCCATCGTCACGCAGCTGGTCGAAGCTCGCGCCGCTCATATAGGTGAGGTAGGGCGGCACCAGCGGCAGCACGCACGGGCTGAGGAAACTCAGCACCCCTGCCCCAAACACCAGCCAGAACGAAAACCCGTCCATCATGCCTCCGACAAATCGCGCGAAGTCATAGCCGGTTCGGGGCCGAAGGCAATGCGACGGGCCGCCGCTCGCTCTGATGTGAAGCAGCCCCTGCAAAACTTGACTGACGACATCATCTTTAATCTATTGCCGCCCGATAATGCTTTGAGGGATTTGAGATGAAACTGCTGCTTGCAACGCTGTCCCTGCTCGTCACCCTGGTCGCGCCCGCCCTGGCGCAGGATTTCCCGGTGACCGTCGCGCATATCTACGGCACCACCACGGTCCCGGCGAAGCCGCAGCGCGTCGTCTCGGTCGGCATGCACGAGCAGGATTTCCTCTATGCCCTCGGCATCGCGCCGGTCGGGGTGAAGGAGTGGTGGGGCGAACACCCCTATGCCACCTGGCCCTGGGCCGAGGCAGCCCGCAAAGCCCTCAACGCCACCCCCGAGGTGATGACCGCCGACGGCATCAACATCGAGTGGGTCGCCGCGCAGCGCCCCGACCTGATCATCGCCATCTACGTCACCATGGACGAGGCGATGTACCGGAACCTGTCGAAGATCGCGCCGGTGGTGGTGACGCCGGCCGGCTACCAGCACTGGGGTGCTCCGTGGCAGGCGGAACTGACCATCATCGACCAGGCGACCTCGGGCAACACCACGAAGTCGGATGCCATCGTCAAGTCGTTCGCTGACCGCTATGCCGCCGTTCGCGCCGAGTACCCCCAACTTGCCGGTAAGACCGGCACCAACCTTTACCTGAGGGAAGACGGCAGCTTCGACGCCTGGAGCAGCAATGACCTCGCCAGCAAGTTCCTGATCGAACTCGGCCTCAGCTTCCCGGCTGAACTCGACAAGCTGGCCCAGCCCGACAACCGCATCACCGTCAGCCCCGAATTCATCGAGCTGCTCGACATGGACGTAGCGATCTGGCCCGCCGACAATGCCGAGATCCAGCACAAGGTCGAAGCCATGAGCCTCTATCAAGGCCTGAAGCTCGCCACCGAGGGCCGCTCGATCTGGCTCGACGACGGCGCTGGCCTCGCCAGCGCCGCGATGAGCTGGCAGACGCCATTGTCGCTCGGCTACCTGCTCGACCTGCTGCCGCCCAAGCTCGCGGCGGCGCTGGACGGCGATCCGGTTACGGCTGTTCCGTAATTGGATCGAACCACCAAGTATGCCTAGAATTCGGTGTCATCCCTGCGAAAGCAGGGACCCATCCGTCAGCCCGTGCTGGCTGCAAGTTGGGTCCCTGCTTTCGCAGGGATGACATCGAGGTTGGGGCGGGGTATCAGCCACGTAAGCAACCCGCTTTTGCCCGACGAGGCCCCATGTCCCGCCCGATCCGCATCGCGCCTTCTATCCTGTCCGCCGATTTCACCCGGCTCGGCGACGAGATTCGCGCCATCGATGCGGGCGGCGCCGACTACATCCATGTCGATGTGATGGATGGGCACTTCGTCCCCAACATCACCATCGGCCCGCTGATCGTCTCGGCCATCCGACCGCTCACCAAAAAGCTCATCGACGTCCACCTGATGATCGCCCCGGCGGACCCCTATCTCGGCGCCTTCGCCAGGGCCGGCGCTGACTCGATCACCGTGCATGCCGAGGCCGGCCCGCATTTGCACCGCTCGCTGCAGGCGATCAGCGCCGAAGGCAAGCGTGCCGGCGTCGCCATCAACCCGGCCACCCCGGTTTCCGCCATCGAGCACGTTATCGGCGATGTCGACCTGGTGCTGGTGATGAGCGTCAACCCCGGCTTCGGCGGACAGAAGTTCATCCCCGAGAGCCTGAACAAGATCCGGCAGGTGCGTGCGCTGATCGGCAATCGCCCGATCGACCTCCAGGTCGATGGCGGCGTAACCGAGCACAATGCCAAGGCCCTCGCCGATGCCGGCGCCGACCTCTATGTCGCCGGCACCTCGGTATTTGCCGGCAACGACCCAAAAACCTATGCCGGCCGCATCGCGGCCATCCGCAACGCCGCTACCGCCGTTACCGCGTAACGTATCGATTACGCGAACAAAGAGCCATAAGCCCATGATTCCGCGCTATTCCCGCCCCGAAATGGTCGCCATCTGGTCACCCGAGACCCGCTTCAAGATCTGGTTCGAGATCGAAGCGCACGCGACCACCAAGCTGGCCGAACTCGGTGTGGTGCCGAAGGAGGCTGCGGAAACCATCTGGGCCAAGGGCGGCAACGCCACTTTCGACGTCGAGCGCATCGATGAGATCGAGCGCACCACCAAGCACGACGTCATCGCCTTCCTGACGCACGTGTCGGAAATCGTCGGCCCCGAGGCCCGGTTCCTGCACCAGGGCATGACCTCGTCCGACGTGCTCGACACCTGCCTCGCGGTGCAGCTGGCCCGCGCCTCGGACATCCTGCTCGGCGATATCGACCGGCTGCTGGCGGCGATCAAGAAGCGCGCCAAGGAGCACAAGTACTCGATCACCATCGGCCGCAGCCACGGCATCCACGCCGAGCCGACCACCTTCGGCATCAAGCTGGCCGAGGCCTATGCCGAGTTTGCCCGCAACCGCGCCCGGCTCGTCGCGGCGCGCGCCGAAATCGCCACGGCCGCCATCTCCGGCGCCATCGGCACCTTCGCCAATATCGACCCACAGGTCGAAGCCTATGTCGCCGAAAAGCTGGGGCTGAAGCCCGAGCCGATTTCCACCCAGGTGATCCCCAGGGACCGCCACGCCATGTTCTTTGCCACGCTCGGCGTCATCGCCTCGTCGATCGAGCGCATCGCCACCGAGATTCGTCACCTGCAGCGCACCGAAGTGCTGGAAGCCGAGGAGTTCTTCTCGCCCGGCCAGAAGGGCTCGTCGGCCATGCCGCACAAGCGCAACCCGGTGCTGAGCGAAAACCTCACCGGCCTCGCCCGGCTCGTCCGCGGCATGGTCACCCCGGCGCTCGAGAACGTGGCGCTCTGGCACGAGCGCGATATCTCGCACTCCTCGGTCGAGCGGATGATCGGGCCCGATGCCACGGTCACGCTGGATTTCGCGCTGAACCGTCTCGTCGGCCTGATCGACAACCTGCTGGTCTATCCCGAGAACATGAAGCGCAACCTCGATCTGCTCGGCGGGCTGCATAACTCGCAGCGCGTGCTGCTGGCGCTGACCCAGGCCGGCCTCAGCCGTGAGGATTCCTATGCCGCAGTGCAGCGCAACGCCATGCAGGTCTGGCAGGCCCGCGGCGACCGCGCCGGGCTGTTCGCGCAGCTGCTGAAATCCGATCCCGAGGTTTCCGCCAAGCTGAGCGCCTCGGACATCGACGCCATGTTCGACGATTTCTACCACCTGAAGCATGTCGACGCGCTGTTCGAGCGCGTCTTCGGACCGGAGGTGTGATGGCGGTCGTCTACGCGCGCGAAGCTGCCCTGCCCGTCGACGACTATATCGACGTGGTCGGCCACAGCGCGCTCGGAGCGACCCGGCCGATCAATGATCGCGACCGCATCGCCGCAATGATCGAGGGCGCCGACCTGATCGTCAGCGCCCGCCTCGACGGTCGCTGCGTCGGCCTTGCCCGTTGCCTCACCGATTTCGCCTGGGTCGCCTATTGCGGCGATCTCGCCGTGCACGACGATTTCCAGGGCCGCGGCATCGGCAAGGGCCTGCTTGAGGCCTGCCGCGAGCACTTGGGCGACGGCGTCGGTATGGGGCTGCTCTCTGTTCCCGGCGCGGTCGGCTTTTACGACAAACACGGGCCGTCGGTGGATCTCCACCCCTATGGCCACGCCTACTTCATGAACCGAAAGCGCGGCTTATGAGAATTGCGGACGCAGACATCCTGATCCTGCCCGGGCTCGGCAATTCCGGCGCAGGCCACTGGCAGCGCCGCTGGGCTGATCGCTTCTCCACCGGCCGCATCGTCGAGCAGGACGAGTGGGATGACCCGGATCTGCGCGACTGGACCGCCGCGATCGTCGAAGCGGTAGAAGCCGCCGAGCGACCCGTGGTGCTGATTGCCCATTCGCTGGCCGTCTCGGCGCTGGTGCATGCCGCGCCGCGCTTTCCAGCCGGCAAGGTCAAGGGCGCCCTCCTCGTCTCGCCGCCCGATCACGAAGGGCCCGGCTTCCCGCGCGAAGGCCGCAGCTTCGACAACGTGCCGACCGACCCGCTGCCCTTCCCCTCGCTGTTGGTGGTCTCGACCAACGACAGCTACGTCTCCCCCAACCGCGCCGCCGATATGGCCACCGCCTGGGGCTCCGAACTGCACTTTGCCGGCGAAGCCGGCCACATCAACCTCGCCTCCGGCCATGGCCCCTGGCCCGAGGGCTTGTTGATGTTCACCCGCCTGATGCAGCGGATCTAGCTGCGCGTAGTTGCGAATGATTCGCATCTGCGATAACTTCGCTGGATGTGGCCGTTCCTGACTGATCCGCCCTCGTTCGTCCAACTGGTCGTGCTGATCAGCAGCCTGATCGTCGGCCTGTCTCACATCTTGCAGCCGGCACTTTGGGGCGAGTACTTCGCCGACCTCCGCGCCCGTGGCCGCGCCGGGCTGGTGAGCAAGATCATGCAGGTCGAGCTGTGGTCGGCGTTGCTGATCGTCAGCCTGCACCAAGTATGGGCGGGTCCGGCGATCGTCGTCACCATATATGGCTGGTTGCTGCTGTTGAAGGTGACCATCGGGTTGACCCTGCCCAACCTCGGCATGGCGTCGATGGGCATCCCCGAGCGGGCTCCCAGAAGCTTCATACCGGCCGGCGTGCTGATGCTGGCAATCGGCGCCGCAGCGGGCGCCGCACTGTTCTGGCCGACCTGACCGCTACATCGCCGAGAACTGCGCTACCACCTTGCCTGCGGCGTCGCTGAGGAACAGCTTCTTCTGCTCGGCATCGATCCGGTAGGTGCGGGTGTCGGCAAGCGCGGCGTGGAGCTTCATTTCCTGGTCCATCGCGGCTTCGGTGCAGGCCATCATGGTCGAGGCCAGATCGCCGAAGCTGATCTTGTCACCGTCGATCGTAGCGCTGCCGCTGAAGCGGTTGCAGCCGCCATTGCCGGAGACCTTGCCGTCCGCGGCGATCTCCAGTGTGGTCTGCAGGTTGTCGATCACCCCGCCGCCATTGATGTCCTCGGCCAGCCACGCGCCGGCCAGCGGCAGCGTCGCAGCTTCGCTGCTCGCGACGCGCTGCACCAGCAGCTCGACGCCGGCGGCCTGCGGATCGAACGTGTGGCGCTCTGTGGTGGTGAACATCAACTCGTCGCCCGCGGTGATGCTGGCCCGCCAGGCATAGGTGCGCCCGGCCTCGATCTGCGCCGGATCATAGTCGATGCTGAAGGCGGTGGGGCTGGTGCTCGCTGGCACGCTGGTTTCTGCAATCACTCTGGCCGGCGCGTCGGCAAGCGACACATCCTCGAGCCGCACCGTCGCCACGGCGCCCTCGGGCAACAGCATCCGCTCGCGATAGACGACGTTGCCGGTGATCGTCGCGCCGTCGGCCAGTGCAACGCCGGCGATCGAGGCCAGCATCACGCCGGCAATCAGCGCCATGGCAGGGCGCCGGCCCATGAGCAGTGTGCTTTCCATCTCGATCCTCCTGCGGAGGTCAAGACAAAACGCCTCGCGCCTATGGGGCGCAAGGCACAAATCCGGACGATGGTTTCGGGTGGCTTACCGGGAGGGTATCAACCCTCGTTGAGCACCTGGTCGCGCGCCACGGGGACGAGCTCCGCCATCTTCTGGCGAATCATGTCGTCGGACACCGAAGCGCCCTTGGCCTTCAGGTCGCCCGAGATCTTGCGGAACACGTCCTCGTCGCCGGCTTCCTCGAAGTCGGAAGCCACAACTTCGGCAGCGTACTGCTTGGCGTGCTCTTCGCTCAGGCCCATATGCTCGGCGGCCCACAGCCCCAGCAGCTTGTTGCGACGCGCCTCAGCCTTGAAGCGCAGTTCCGAGTCGTGAGCAAACTTCGCTTCCTGACCCTTTTCGCGATCGTTGAATCCCGACATCTACGCTCTCCGCAAATCTGCCCGGCAGTCGGGCGCCCTCGATGGGTTTGCACATAAGCTGGACCGCCAGCCAAATCAACGGGTGGCGGTCGCGGCATTTGGTCAATCCGATCAACGATCCACGGCGCCATTGGATGCGCGTGAAGCGCCGGCATCCCCCAATTTGGTGAGTTCGGCGCGACGTGCCACTCGGTTCCGCCGGCGGTGAAAGAGCTTGCATTAGGCTGCCATTCTGGCGCATGAACGCCGCAATTCCCTACATTGTCCGAGAGGCAGGGCTCATATGAACCGTCGCCGCAAAATCTATGACGGCAAGGCCAAGACGCTCTACGAGGGCCCGGAGCCCGGGACGCTGATCCAGTACTTCAAAGACGACGCCACGGCCGGTAACGGCGCGCGCCACGAGATCATCGATGGCAAGGGCGTCCTGAACAACCGGATCTCCGAGTACATCTTCACCAAGCTGAACGGCCTGGGCATTCCGACCCACTTCATCCGCCGGCTCAACATGCGCGAGCAGCTGATCAAGGAAGTGGAGATCATCCCGCTCGAGATCATCGTGCGCAATGTCGCGGCCGGTTCGCTGGTGAAGCGCCTCGGCCTCGAGCCGGGCACCCAGCTGCCGCGCTCGATCATCGAGTTCTGCTACAAGGACGACGCGCTCGGCGACCCGATGGTGTCGGAAGAGCACATCACCGCTTTCGGCTGGGCGACGCCGCAGGAGCTCGACGACATCATGGCGCTGGCCATCCGCGTCAACGACTTCCTCACCGGCCTGTTCATGGGCGTCGGCATCCAACTCGTCGACTTCAAGATCGAGTGTGGCCGCCTCTATGACGGCGACCTGATGCGGGTCGTCCTGGCCGACGAGATCAGCCCGGACAACTGCCGCCTGTGGGACATCAAGACCCGCAACAAGCTCGACAAGGATCGCTTCCGCGAGAACCTCGGCGGGCTGGTCGATGCCTACCGCGAAGTGGCGCAGCGCCTCGGTATTCTTGTGGAAACCGACAACGCGTTGACCACCGGCCCGCGACTCGTGCAATAGCCGCCCCGGAGCGTGGCCAGGAAAGGTTGCAAACCTTTCCGGTTCGACCGCGCGACCACTGAAAATGCAGGGTATTACCCCCTGCCCTGTTTCGGGAATTTTCGATGAAAGCCCGCGTCACCGTCACGCTCAAATCCGGCGTCCTCGACCCCCAGGGTCAGGCCATCCAGGGCTCGCTGAAGAGCCTCGGCTTTTCCGGCGTCGGTGCCGTACGGCAGGGAAAAGTGTTCGACGTCGAGCTGGGTGAATCCGATTTGTCACAGGCCGAGGCTAATGTCCGGGCGATGTGCGAGAAGCTCTTGGCGAACACCGTCATCGAAAACTACACGATAGAAATCACGCCTTAAGATTCACCGCTTATGGTACGGGCCGCTCGCGTAACCCTGAGCCTGTACCAGTAAAAGACCGCCCCGATGCTCAAGACATTCTCCCTGTCGATTGCCTTCTTCCTCGCGCTCGGCCTGCTTTTCGCCGCCTACGCGTCGGTCCCCGTCTGAGGCGTAAGCCTTAGCGTTTTTCGGCAGCGCCGCGGCTCGCCTCGTACCATCGAGAGCGCTTGCGGCGGCGCGCTGCCGCCGCCTTCCACTCGGTGTCATCGGCGGATGGGCACCAGGCGTGCCCCATATCGGCATAGGCAGACCGGCTTAGACTTTGGTCGCGTGACGCGGATGCCACAACGTGGCCGCCGCCACTTTTTCGCCGCCCCGCGCTCACCGAATAGGCGCACCGTCGCATCACACCCTCCAATTAACCGTGCTGGTTCAGACTCCATTCAGCCATAGGGGCGCATTGGAGCCATGCACGGGCCGTGACTATTAGGGTCCCGCGAACCGACCTAAACACCGCCCTGACCTAAGCGCAGTTTCGCGCTGCCGACCGATATCGAAAATGATCAAGACCTTCTCGCTCTCTGCCCTGTTCTTCATGACCATCGGCGTCCTGCTCGCCACCCACCTGTCGCTGCCGCTCTGACACTGGCAGCGCGGCGGGCCGGCGGGCCCGCAGCTCGATAAATCTTTAGTTATTAAGCACTTGGCTTAAGCCTAAGTGCAGGCATTTCGTCCCAGATGCGATCCCAGGCGTTACAACGCGCGGGACGCGCCCCGGGAGCCCCAGAGAATGCCGACTGCAGCCAACCGTCTCGATTGGGTAGATGCCGCCAAGGGCCTCTCCATCATCCTCGTGGTGATGATGCATTCGGCCTACGGCGTCGGCGAAGACCTGAACGGCACCGGCGTCCTGCATTACATCATCGGCTGGGCCACCCCGTTCCGCATGCCGGAGTTTTTCCTGATCTCCGGCCTGTTCCTCGGGCAGGTGATCGCACGTCCCTGGGCCGCCTATGCCGATCGCCGGATTGTCCACTATCTCTATTTCTATGCGCTCTGGGCCGTGCTGCAGATCGTCTTCAAGGTCGGTCTCGGCACCGGCGACTTCGCTGCCGTCGGCAGCCAGATCCTCTGGGCCATCGTCGAACCCTACGGCGTTCTGTGGTTCATCTACATGCTGGCGGTCTACTCGCTGGTGACCAAGCTGCTCTTCAGCTGCAAGGTGCCGCACTGGCTGGCGCTTGCTGCAGCCGCCGGGCTGCAGATCTTCCCGGTCACATCAGGCATCGCCCTGGTCGACCACTTCGCGGCCTATTTCGTCTACTTCTACGCCGGCTATGCCTTCGCGCCGCTGGTGTTCCGCATCATTGCCGCGGCGCAGGGGCAGGTGCTCTGGGCTGCGCTGGCGCTCGTGGCCTATGCCTTCATCGAGGGCTTCCTGGTGTTCGGCGGCGGCTCGGAACTGCACCCGCGCGGCATCACCATGGGCTATGCCGCCCTGCCCGTGCTGCACCTGGCGCTCGGTTTCGTCGGCTCGCTCGCGGTCTGCCTCACCGCGGCGCTGTTGATCAGGCTGCCATGGATGGGCTGGCTGCGCTGGCTCGGCGAGCACTCGATCGTCGTCTATCTCAGCTTCTCGATCCCGATGGCCGCGAGCCGCACCCTGCTGGAGAGCACCGGCCTGATCCCCGACGTCAGCACCGTCAGCGTCATCGTGATGACCATCGCCCTGCTGTCGCCGCTGGTGCTCTACTGGCTGATCGAGAAGACCGGCTGGGGCAGGTTCCTGTTCGAGCGCCCGGCCTGGGCCCACATCCCCGGCACGCCCGGCAGCCGCAGCACCATCAAGCCGGCTGCGGTGCTCCCGGCCGAGTAAGCCACAGCCGATCGGGCGGAACTGCGGTTCCGCCCTTGCTTTTGCCACCAAGACCTGACCAAAGGATCGGCATCCCGCATCTGGAGCTGCTGCCGATGAAAGCCGCCGTCGTCGTGTTCCCCGGTCTCAACCGTGATCGCGACATGATCGCGGCCCTCACCAAGATCGGCGGCGAGGCGCCGGCGATCGTCTGGCACAAGGATGCGGAGATCCCCAAGGTCGACCTGATCGTCATCCCCGGCGGCTTCTCTTATGGCGACTACCTGCGCGTCGGCGCCATTGCAGCGCGCTCCCCGGCCATGGACACCATCCGCGAGCGCGCGGCACAGGGCGTCAAAGTGATGGGCGTCTGCAACGGCTTCCAGATCCTCAGCGAGGCCGGCCTCGTCCCCGGCGTGCTGATGCGCAACGCCTCGCTGAAGTTCGTCTGTCGCGAAGTGAAGCTCTCGGTCGAGAATGCCACCACCGCTTTCACCAGCGGCTACGCCCAGGGCCAGGTGATCCGCTGCCCGGTCGCCCACCACGATGGCAACTACTTCGCCGACGCCGAGACGCTGGCTGCCGTCGAAGGCAATGGCCAGGTGGCGTTCCGCTATGCCGAGGGCACCAACCCGAACGGCTCGCTCAACGATATCGCCGGCGTGTTCAACGATAAGAAGAACGTCCTCGGCCTGATGCCGCACCCCGAGAACCTGATCGAGACCGCGCATGGCGGCACGGACGGCAGGCAACTGTTCGCGGCGTTGCTCGAAGCTGCCTAAGCGGTAACCCACAGGTCACGAATGTTGACTTGATCGCCTTGCACTCCAGTGCGAGGAATCGTCTCGTTGCGGCGCTGGCTCGAGCCCGGGAGAGGGACGATGCGTTGGCGACTGAGAGAGGCTGGCCTGGCGCCGGCGGTCTTGTCCTTCTTTCTGGCGATGATGATGGGCGGCCTAGCCGTCCTTTTTGTTTTCGCCGGCAGCGCCTCGGCCCAGGGGCCGTATCTCGAGATGATCGAGATCGTGCCGGATGACCCCGGCAACGATCCGCGCTGGGGCGTCGCAGACGGGCACATCTCGATCGAGGACGCTCAGTACAAGACTTATCAGGCCGACTACACCTGGACGCCGCCACCACGCACCAGCGACGGCGCCGGCTTTACGGTCAACATGACCATCGAGGGCAAGGCAACGCCGAATCGCATCTATGCGGGCATCGGCATGAACAGCCCCACGGGTGGCTTTGAGTTCGACAAGGACCCGGCCAGCGCCGACGTGTCGGTGCCCGACGCACAACAGGGCGGGTCCGAAAGCCGGACGAACTCGATTTCGGTCCATGTTACGCCGTCGCCGACACTCGCCGACGGTTCGACCATCGAGCTCAGAATCGGAGCGTTTTACGGCTATGGCGTCACCTATCGCTATCGCGTCTCGGCGACCGACACGGGCGGTGGTGGCGGCGGCGGAGGCGGTGGAGGAGGCGGTCCGGATGAAGGCCCGCTGATGGTCACCGTCGATTGCCCGACCGAGATCGTCATCGGGCAGCTGCCCAGCCTCAACTGCCACCTGCTGATCAGCGGCTACCGTCGCAACACCGCCGATCCCGTCGAGGTGCTGGTCCCCAACATGCTCGACCAGTTCGGCAACCACGCCAACGGCATCCAGGTCGTCGATCTCGACGGCGCGCAGGATGTGTTCAACTGGGTCGGGACCTATAGCTGGGGCTTCTTCGTCTATGCCTGCCAGGCACCCAACATCGGAGCGAACTGCTACAACAACGTCGCCGTGCCGGGCCCGGCCAGTATCCCGGTGATCGTGCAGCAGAAGGGATTGCAGCCGGTCAACCTGCTGCTCAACTTCAACGTGGTCGGCAAGGGCGGCGGCCAGCTGGGCGGCGTGGGTCAGGAAGTGCGGATCGGCAGCCGGTGGATCGCCAGCGCGTTCCTCAACAATGAGACCGGCCAGCCCACCAGCACCACCATCCTGCTCGACTGGCTGAGTGCCCGCTGGACCCTTGATCCGGTGGAGGGCGGCTATGTCCGTATCCATAGCGTCTGGAAGCCCGACGAGTACCTGCATGTCGAGAACGGCTATCTCGCGGTGGGGCCGATCCAGCCCGAGTGGCAATCGGCGATGTGGCAGATGGAGCCGAGCGGCGGTGGCTACTACGTGCGCTTCCGCAACGTCTGGCAGGCCGACGCCTACCTCAATGTCGAAAGCGGCGCGCTGGCGATCAGCCCGATCGGGCAGGATTGGTTGAGCGCCGACTGGTGGCTGCTGCGCTAGCGGAAAAACTGCTCGGGCGCTCTGGCGATAGCGCCGGGGCGCGCCCTACCCTCGCGACCGCGGTCCAACTTGCGATGGCGGATCGCCGCGACGCGCTCTAGTCTCAGCTCATTGCAACGATTTCTGCTGAGATTGCCAATTGCGGATATTGCTCGCCTGGGCCGCGATCCTTGCCGGCGCTGCCGGCCTTGCGCTCGACTGGTCGGCCATCTTCCCGTCAGTGATGACCGTTTCGACGACCAATCTGGTGGCGCGGTCGTTCCCCGACGCGTTCATCTACTTCTGGACCTACTTCACCCACCTGACCAACCTGTGGCTGCTGCTGACCTACGCCGCCGTGCTGTCAGGCTGGAACTGGCTTGGCTGGTTCCGCCGGCCGGTGATCATGGCCTCAGCGGCCGCCTTCATCACGCTGGTAATGCTCTACTACCACTTCATGCTGGCCCCGACGCTGCAGCTCGAAGGGGCGCTCGGCATCGCCACCTGGTTGCTCCACTATGTCGCGCCAATCCTCTACCTCGTCTGGTGGGCCCTGTTCGCGCCGCATGGCGTGCTGCGCTTCCAGCATATCGGGCTGATGCTGCTGCCGGGCATCGGCTATGCGGCCTGGGTTCTGCTGCGCGGCGCCGTGGTCCACGAGTACCCCTATGATATTCTCGATGCCGGCAAGTTCGGCTATGGCGGGGTGGCGATCGGCGTTGCCGTGCTGCTGGTTGCCGTCAGCATCTTTTCCGTGATCATTGTCTGGGGCGATCGCGTTTTGGCGCAGAGGGGGAAACCGGCATGACGCTACGAACGGTGTTGCTGTGGTTCGGCGCCATCGCCGGGCCGATTACCCTGCTGGCGCGCACCTGGCTGACGCTGACCAGCCGGCTTGAGAGCGGCGACAACCTGGTCGGGGCGCTGGCCTTTCTGTTCACCTTCTTCACCGTGCTCACCAACCTGATGATGGCGCTCTGCTACGTTGCGGCGGTGACCAGCTGGGGTTGGCTCGGCTGGTGGAACCGCCCCTTCGCCCGCGGGCTGACGGTCGGCTCGATCGTCATGGTGTCGGTCTACTACATCTTCTTTCTGTCGGGCCTCGAGTCCTTCACCGGCATCGACAACGTCCTCAACATCTACATGCACTACCTGGCGCCATGGCTGTTCGTGCTGTGGTGGCTGCTGACACCCGAGCACGGCGCGCTGCGCTTCGCCGACGTGCCGAAGATGCTGCTTTATCCCCTCCTCTACGTCATCGTGGTGATGCTCCGCGGCGCGCTGGTGCACGAGTACCCCTACCCCATCCTCAACGTCGATAAGCTGGGTTACGGCCAGGTCGCCGTCGGCTGCCTGGGCATGCTGATCGGCTTCGTCGCGATCTATGCGCTGACCGTCGCCGTCGACCGCTGGCTCGGCGGCCGGCAGCCGGCGCGAGTCTGATGCCTGGCTCGAGTCTGACGCCTTGTTTGTGACACTCGCTCGCCCCTAAGCTCGCCCTTTCATCGGGGCGGTAAGTCCATGAGTTTCGAGTGGTCGCGGGACGATGTCACCGTGGGTGACGGGTTCCTGCGTATAGCGCGTGAGCAGATCGGCAAGGCCATTGCCGGCGCCGAGAACGGCCAGGAGTCGCCCGAAAGGCGAGTGCACGAGGCCCGCCGGCGCTGTAAGAAACTGCGCGCCCTGTTCCGCCTGGTCCGCCCGGGCTTCGCCGGTTATGCCACCGAAGACGCATTCGTTCGCGACGCCTCTCGCGGTCTTGCCGCCGCCCGTGACATGCGGGTCACCCAGCAGACCTATATCGAACTGATGGCCTGGGCCCACCGGCCGGTGCCACCCCTTGCTTCCGACGCGTCCGGTCACGATGGTGAGGTGGAGGCCCTGCGGAGCTTCGCCGATCAGATGCGCGAACTCGATCGCCGCAGCCACCACTGGCGGCTCGAGCGGATCGACCTCGACACCCTCGCTGCCGGCCTCAAGCACACCTACCGCCGCGGCCGCCACACCGGCCGCGAGGCCAATCGGCGCCGTACCGACGAGGCCTTCCACGAGTGGCGCAAGTACAGCAAGTATCATTGGAACCAGCTCGGCCTGCTCGAAGGCTGTGCGGGCGAAATCCTCCCCGCCGCCCATAAGTGCGCTGGCGACCTCGCCGATCATTTGGGGCTGCACCACGACCTTGCGGTGCTGCAGGACCTGTTGCGTACCGCGCCGGCAGAGCTCGGCCCGGATATTGACGTGGGGTTTGCGATTGATGCGGCAGACCGCCGGCAGGCCGAGATCGAGTCGAGGATCGCCAATCTTGGCCGGCAGGTCTTCGCCGAAAAACCTAAAGCCCTGAAGGCGCGCTTCTCCGCTTATTTCGAGGGCTGGATGCGACGCGAGGCCGCCGAGTAATGGGTATCGAGATCGAGCGGAAATACCTCATCGCCAGTGCCGGCTGGCGCGACCTTGTGACCGCCACCCAACTGCTGCGCCAGGGCTACCTCACCGCCGGCAGCGGCGTCACCGTACGCGTACGGACCGTCGATGACCGGCTCGGCTACATCACGATCAAGAGCGGCGGCTCGGCTCTCGCCCGCGCCGAGTTCGAGTACGAAGTGCCGATCGCCGACGCACGGCAGATGCTGGGTTACGTCCGCGGCGCGCAGATCGAGAAGCTGCGACATCTCCTCGACCTGCCCGACGGTGATTGGGTGGTCGATGAATTCCAGGGCCGGCACGCCGGCCTGCTGATCGCCGAAGTCGAGCTCGAATCCCCGACCCGCAAGCTCGACCTGCCCGACTGGCTCGGCGACGAGGTCACCGGCGACCCGCAATACTACAATTCCAGCCTTGCCATGCTGGTCGGCGGGGAAATCTGAGGCATTTGTGGTGTCCCCCGCGAGTCGTATCCGCTATAGCGAACGCCAGCGGATCAGGGCCGGAATCGGATGACCTTCAATAACCACATCACCATCACGCCAGAGCTTGTTGCCGACCATGGACTTAAGCTCGACGAGTACCAGAAGATCCTGCAGCTGATCGGCCGCGCGCCGACCTATACCGAGCTCGGCATCTTCTCGGCGATGTGGAACGAGCACTGCTCGTACAAGAGCTCGAAGAAGTGGCTGCGGACCCTGCCGACATCAGGCCAGCTGGTGATCCAGGGGCCGGGCGAGAATGCCGGCGTCGTCGATATCGGTGATGGCCAGGCCATCGTCTTCAAGATGGAATCGCACAACCACCCCAGCTACATCGAGCCCTACCAGGGCGCGGCGACCGGCGTTGGCGGCATCCTCCGCGACGTCTTCACCATGGGGGCGCGGCCCGTTGCGGCGATGAACGCGCTGCGTTTCGGTGATCCCAAGCACGAAAAGACCAAGCACTTGGTCTCCGGCGTCGTCGCCGGCGTCGGCGGCTACGGCAATTCCTTCGGCGTCCCCACCGTCGGCGGCGAGGTCGAGTTCGACGAGCGCTACAACGGCAATATCCTGGTCAACGCCTTCGCCGCCGGCCTCGCCGATACCGACAAGATTTTCTATTCCAAGGCCGAAGGCGTCGGTCTGCCTGTTGTCTATCTGGGCGCCAAGACCGGCCGCGACGGCGTCGGCGGCGCCACCATGGCCTCGGCCGAGTTCGGCGACGACATCGAGGAGAAACGCCCCACCGTGCAGGTCGGCGACCCCTTCACTGAAAAACGCCTGCTCGAGGCCTGCCTCGAGCTGATGGCCACCGGTGCGGTGATCGCCATCCAGGACATGGGCGCCGCCGGGCTCACCTGCTCGGCCGTGGAAATGGGCGCCAAGGGCGACCTCGGCGTCGAGCTCAACCTCGACATGGTGCCGGTGCGCGAAGACGCGATGACGCCCTACGAGATGATGCTCTCGGAAAGCCAGGAGCGCATGCTCATGGTGCTGCATCCCGAGAAGGAAGCTGAGGCCCGCGCCGTCTTCGAAAAGTGGGAGCTCGACTTCGCTACCGTCGGCGTGACCACCGACGACCTCCGCTTCCGCGTCATGTGGCAGGGCGAGGAAGTCGCCAACCTGCCGATCAAGCAGCTCGGCGACGAAGCGCCGGAATACGACCGCCCATGGACCGCGCCGGTGGTGCCTCCGGCGCTCGCCGCCGACGACATCCCGCAGATGGACATCGCCGATGCGCTGCTGAAGCTGCTCGGCTCGCCGGCGCTGTCGTCGCGCCGCTGGGTGTACGAGCAGTACGACACGCTGATCCAGGGCAACTCGCTGCAGCGCCCCGGCGGCGATGCCGGCGTCATCCGCGTCGATGGTCATCCCACCAAGGCGCTCGCCTTCACCTCCGACGTCACCCCGCGTTACTGCGAGGCCGACGCCTACGAAGGTGGAAAGCAGGCTGTCGCCGAGTGCTGGCGTAACCTCACGGCTACCGGTGCCGACCCGCTCGCCGCCACCGACAACCTCAATTTCGGCAACCCGGAGCGTCCCGAGATCATGGGCCAGTTGGTCCACGCGGTGAAGGGCATTGGCGATGCCTGCCGTGCGCTCGGCTTCCCGATCGTCTCGGGCAACGTGTCGCTCTACAACGAGACTAACGGCCGCGGCATCCTGCCGACCCCGACCATTGGCGGCGTCGGCCTGATCCCCGACTGGTCGAAGATGGCCCGCGCCGCCTTCGCTGCCGAAGGCGAGGCGATCCTGCTGTTCGGCGCGCCGGATTGGTGGGGTACGCATCTCGGCCAATCGATCTACCTTCGCGAGCTGTTCAACCGCAAGGACGGCACCCCGCCGCCGGTCGATCTCGCGCATGAGCGCAAAGTCGGCGACCTCGTCCGCATCCTGATCCGCGATGGCATCGCGACAGCGGTGCACGATCTTTCCGATGGTGGCCTCGCGGTCGGCCTCGCCGAAATGGCGATGGCTTCGGGCATCGGCGCCACCGTCAACCAGCTCGATGGCGGCGACCCGCTGCCGCTGTTCTTCGGCGAAGACCAGGGCCGCTACCTGGTCACCATGAGCCGGGCCAACCTCGATAAGTTCTACGCCGAGGTCTACCCCTATGCTGGCGTCTTCGCTCCCTGGATCGGCAATACCGGCGGCACCTCGCTGACCCTGGGCGAAGCCCGCCCGGTCTCGATCGCCGACCTCAAGTCGGCGCACGAAGGCTGGTTCCCGGAGTTCATGGCCGGCGAGATCGCTGAGGTCTGAAGCACCCGACTGATGGAGACGGCCCCCTCCCGGCCTCCCCCATGAAGGGGGAGGTGAAGAGTCGAGGCCCTGTCTTCGATCGCGCCAGGTGAACCGGCAGGGCACCTCCCCCTTTAAGGGGGAGGATGGGAGGGGGCCGTCTGCCTCAACGACGCGCAATGCCAAATTCGTGACCGGGTGTAACATTCCGCCCCGTCCGTGCGTATATAGAGCGCATCCCAAATAATGGAGACCATCATGACGACCACTGAGCGGGCGGTTCTGGCTGGCGGGTGTTTCTGGGGCGCGCAGGAGCTGCTGCGCCACAAGGACGGGATTATCTCCACCCGTGTCGGCTACTCGGGCGATGACGGCTTCGCCAATGCCACCTATCGCAGCCACGGTGACCATGCCGAGGCGGTCGAGATCAATTTCGATCCGAGCCGCATCAGCTATCGCGACATCCTGGAGTTCTTCTTCCAGATCCACGATCCCTCGACCAGGAACCGGCAGGGCAACGATGTCGGTCGCGCCTATCGTTCTGCGATCTTCTATGAGAACGCCGAGCAGAAGGCCGTGGCCGAGGACACCATCAAGGACGTCGACGCCTCCGGCCTGTGGCCTGGCAAGGTCGTGACCGAGCTGCAGCCGGTCGGCCCGTTCTGGGAGGCCGAGCCCGAGCATCAGGACTATCTGCAGCGCATCCCCAACGGTTACACCTGCCACTGGGTGCGGCCCAACTGGAAGCTGCCCAAGCGCCAGGCGGCCTGACCGGAACGATCTCAGAAAACCAAACGGGCGCCGGGAAACCGGCGCCCGTCTCGTTGAACGCCCCTCTGCCGCATGCCATATCTCAGGTGGGCTCAACTACCGGGAGACATGTCATGGGCATGGCCGCTAACGAAATCGAACGCCGCATCCTCAAGGCCCTTCCGGACGCCATCGTCGAGATTCGCGATCTCGCCGGCGACGGCGATCACTACGCAGCAACGGTCACCTCCGAAGCTTTCCGCGGCAAGACCCGCGTCCAGCAGCACCAGATGGTCAACGCCGCGTTTGGCGAAGACATGGGGACGGTGCTGCATTCTCTGGCGCTACAGACGAAAGCGCCGGATTAGTCCCCCTTATCCTCCCCCGCGTGGCGGGGGAGGGGGACCAGCCGAAGGCTGGTGGAGGGGGGAGCCAATCGTGCGGGCATCATCCAAAAGCTATAGCAGCGCCAAGCGCATGCGACGCGACATGCCCTTGCCCGAGGTCATCCTCTGGCAGCTGCTCCGCGGCGGCAAGGTCCACGGCCTCCGCTTCCGCCGACAGCACCCAGTGGGACCGTTCGTCCTCGACTTCTACTGCGCCGAACGGAAGCTGGCGATCGAGGTAGACGGTCGCGCCCACGACAACACCGAACGCGTTGGGCAGGACGAGCGACGAACCATGTGGCTGAACAATCAGGGGATTCGAGTTATCCGCTTCATGGCGAGCGACATTCTCGACCCCGAGGCACTTGAAGCCGTCGCGGTGAGCATCCGAGAGACCGCGGCCCCCTCCACCGGCTTCGCCGGTCCCCCTCCCCCGCCCCGCGGGGGAGGATCAGGGGGCTCACCATGACCCGCATCGTCCTCTTCGACGTCGATGGCGTGCTCGTGCACGGCTATCATGCCCGCCCGGAAAAGCAGATCCGTTGGGATGAGAACCTGCTCGCCGACCTCGGTGTCGACCCCGAGCGGTTCAAGAGCGAGTTCATCTACGACATCTTCATCAAGAAGGTGATCGTCGGGCAGATGTCGCTGCTCGAGGCGCTGGATCGTACCCTGCCCGGCCTCGGCTATCGCGGCCCCAGCATGGCCTTTGCAGGCTACTGGCTGAGCCACGACAGCAACGTCAACCAGCCGCTGCTCGATGTGGTGGCGCAACTCAAGACCGTCGGCACGACGCTTTACCTCGCCACCAACCAGGAACACATGCGGGCCCAGTGGCTATGGCAGCAGCTGAAGTTCGGCGAGCTGTTCGAGGACATGTTCCACTCCGCCCGGATCGGCCACGCCAAGCCGGCAAAACCCTATTTCGACTGGGTAAGCAACCGCCTCGGCCGACAGGCCGAGCCGCCGCTGTTTTTCGACGACCGCGAGGACATCGTGAAGGCCGCCCGCGCCCACGGCTGGGAGGCGGTGCAGTACGAGGGACTCGAGGATGTCACCGGCCATCCCTGGATCGCGCAGCGGCTAAGCATCGTCAAATGACGATGAGCACCTCGACAGCGCCGCATTGCAGGACTATTTACGAGAGAGAGCGGAGCCGGCATCCTCCCCGGCCTGAAAGGCATGCATATGAGCGACATCAACGCACTGATCGACGAGCAGGTGAAGAATAACGACGTGTTCCTCTATATGAAGGGCACGCCGGATTTCCCGATGTGCGGCTTCTCCGGCCGCGTGGTGCAGATTCTCGGCTATCTCGGCGTCGACTATCAGAGCGCCAATGTGCTGGAGAACCAGGACCTGCGCGAGGGCATCAAGGCCTACGCCAACTGGCCGACCATCCCGCAGCTCTACATCAAGGGCGAGTTCGTCGGCGGCGCCGACATCGTCACCGAGATGTTCCAGGCGGGCGAACTGCAATCGCACCTCGCCGATAAGGGCATCGCGGTCAAGCAGACCGCCTGACGCCAGTCACGGACCGATGGCAAAAAAGGCCGCGTCTTCGGACGCGGCCTTTTTGCGTTCAGTAGTCCAGCCCGAACTGGATCTCGATCCGGTGGTACCTCCCGCCCTGACCGGCCCACTGGTGGTAGATCTCGCGGCTTTCCCCGGAGAAGACGTGTCGGGATGCCTCGATCGCCGCCACCAGCGGCGCGTACCCCTCAGTGAACAACGTCCGCATCGAGCCCTGATGCATCGCGCTCGCCACCATGATCGGTTCAAGGTGGGCAACCGCGAACGGCCCATCATAGCCATCGGCGCGGCGCACCGGGCGGCAGAAGCGAAGCTCGAATTCGGTCTTGCTGTCCCTGGGCAGATTGCGCGCCACGAATACCCACGGCCCGGCGATTTCCAGCCCGCTGCGCGCGATTTCGGCATCGAGCTGTCCGGTAATCTCTGGGCTGACCTGCTTGATCGCTGCAATAGTGAGCCGCCGGCTGGTGCTGAGCACCACCATTGCTTCGGTTTCCTTGATGTCCATCATCGCCCTCCCGGTCGCGGTAAAGCTGATGCGCGCTCAGTTTCCGGGCAAGCCGAATGCTGGAAAATCCTTCCGCTCGAGGGGGTAGTCCGATGGCGGGAAAGAAATAGTCTTGCGTTCAGGCCGAGCGGCGCAGCACCACACTCGCCTCGTGCGCCGGAACATCCGCTGCGAACCGCAGTTCACGCAGCGGCCGCACGCGACGGGTGGCTTCGGCATAGAGCGGGTGCGCCTTGTAGGCAGCCAGGGCCGCTTCGTCAGCAAACTCGGCATAGACCACCACATCGACGTCGTTGCCGAACTGGTCGACCTTGCTGTTCCGCGTCACCTCGAAATGCAGCGCGTGCGGGATCTGGCCCAGCAGATTCAGTCCCTCGACCACGGCGTCGAGATTGGCTGGCTTGGCGGTAAAGAAGACGATATGGCGGATCACGAGGCGAAGCTCCGTTGCTGCACCGCATATAGTCCTCCCCGATCGCCAGACAACTGCGGCATGAGGCCACGATCACGCAACGTGATGGCTGGCATAAGCAAAATGCGTTTCCAGCGAGGCCCGCCCGGAGTGTAAAAGTACGTGTAAGTACACGCTCTCCCTCCCTGCCCCACCTCCTCTGAGTCCTCCCGCCATGTCCTCGATCACCGCCACCCGCTCTGCGGCGACGCCGCTTATTGCGCTGATCATCTGCGGCTGCATCATCGCGGCGGTGACCAATGGCATCCGCACCAGCTTTGGTCTTCTGACCCTGCCGATGACGTCGGACCTCGGCCTGACCCGCGAAGCCTGGGGCATGGCGATGGCCATCCAGAACCTCGCCTGGGGTATTGCCCAGCCGTTCGCCGGCGGTCTCGCCGATCGTTACGGCACGGCCAAGGTGATCATCGGCGGCCTGTTGATCTATGCGGCAGGTCTCGCGCTGATGGTGGTCTCGCCCACCGGCTCGATGCTCAACCTCACGGCGGGCGTGATCACCGGGGTCGGCATCGCCACCTCGTCCTTCTCCATCGTGATGATCGCCTTCGGTCGCCGTGTGCCGCAGGAAAAGCGCAGCCTGGTTTTCGGCGTCGCCACCGCGGCCTCATCATTCGGCCAGTTCGCCTTCGCGCCGATCGGACAGGCCTTCATCAGCAATTTCGGCTGGCAGAGCGCTCTCATCTACGCCGCCGCCATCCTGGCGCTGGTGATCCCGCTGACCTTCGCGCTACGCGGCCGCACCGAGCGCGCCGCCGGCCAAGCCGATCTCAAGTTCATGGAAGCGCTGAGCCGCGCCTGGGGGTTCGGGTCCTACCGCCTCCTGGTCGTCGGCTTTTTCGTCTGCGGCTTCCACCTCGCCTTCGTCAACGTCCACATGCCCGCTTATCTGGTGCAGTGCGGCCTGTCTCCGGAAGTCGGCAGTTGGGCCATCGCGGTGATCGGGCTGTTCAATATCGTCGGCTCGCTCACCGCCGGCTATCTGGGCGGTCGTCTCCCCAAGCAGCTGCTGCTCGCTTCGATCTACTTCAGCCGCGCCGTGGCCATTGGCCTGTTCGTGCTGTTCCCGGTCACCGAGATCAGCGCCTACATCTTCGCCGCCGCGATGGGCCTGCTGTGGCTCTCCACCGTGCCGCTGACGGCCGGGCTGGTGACGCTGTTCTTCGGCGCCCGCTACATGGGGATGCTCTATGGCGTTGCCTTCTTCAGCCACCAGTTGGGCTCGTTCGTCGGGGTGTGGCTGGGTGGCTTCGTCTACGATCACACCGGCTCCTACAGCATCGTATGGTACCTGGGGATCCTCCTCGGGCTCGCGTCGGCGGCCATTCACCTGCCGATCCGCGAACTCGGAGCCCAGTCGTTCCAGCTGAGGCAAGCTCCTTCCAGCTAAGACTCGACAATAGCCTCAGCCTCTCGAAAGTATTGATCACCCGCGGGTTGCCAAAGGCCGGAGATGCGCGCATCTTCCCGGCCTTTCCGGCCGTCCCACGGCCATTTCTGAGCAAACAATGTCCGATACATCGCCGACCACGCGGGACCTCTCCCGCGTTGAATTCATTATCCTTGTTGCAGGGCTGATGGCGCTCAACGCGCTGGCCATCGACGTCATGCTGCCGGCGCTGCCCTATATGGGCGAAGCATTCGGCATCAGCCACGAGAACGAGCGGCAGTTCGTCGTCGGCGTCTACATGTTCGGCTTCGGCATTGCCCAGCTCGCCTTCGGCCCACTCACCGACCGCTTCGGCCGCCGCGGCCCGCTGCTGGTCGGCCTCGCCATCTACCTGATCTGCGCCTTTGCCGCGACCTTCGCCCCCACTTTCGGGGCGCTGCTGGCGCTGCGCTTCGTCCAGGGCATGGGCGCTGCCGGCACCCGCGTCATCGCCACGGCCGTGGTGCGCGACAAGTTCTCCGGCCGCGAGATGGCCGAGATCATGTCGCTGACCTTCATGGTGTTCATGGCCATCCCGATCCTTGCGCCGGGCATCGGGCAACTGATCCTCCTGGCCGGCCCCTGGCAGTATATCTTCCTGTTCATGGGCGGCCTCGCGACGGCGATCAGCCTCTGGGCCTTCTTCCGCCTGCCCGAGACCATGCACCCCGAATACCGGCGCCCGCTCAGCTTCGGCTCGATCGTCGACGGTTTCCGCATCGTCGTCACCAACCGGGTGGCGCTGTTCTATGGCCTCGCCGGCACCTTCCTGTTCGGCGCCATGTTCGGCTTCATCTCAGCGAGCCAGCAGATCTTCGTCGAGATCTATGGCCTCGGGCCGTACTTCCCGGTGGCCTTTGCCGCCATGGCCGGCACCATCGCCGTCGCCCAGTTCATCAACTCGCGCGTCGTACGCCGCTTCGGCATGCGCCGCCTCAGCCACACCGCGGCGCTGGTCTATCTCGGCACCGCCGCCATCCTGGTGGCCGTGGCGCTGATGGGCCCGGTGCCGTTCCCGGTATTTTTCGGGTTGCTGATGGTGATCCAGTTCTTCTTCGGCTGGGCCGCGTCGAACATGAACTCGCTGTCGATGGAGCCGCTCGGCAACGTCGCCGGCACCGCCGCCTCGGTCTTCGGTTTCACCCAGACGGTCGGCGGCGCCTTGATCGGCACCTATATCGGCCAGCATTTCAACGGCACGATCGTCCCCAACGCGCTCGGCTACGCCACCATGGGCGCCCTGGTGCTGGTCTCAATCCTCATCGCCGAGAAGGGCAAGCTGTTCGGCGTCAGCCCGCAATACGAGACGCATCACGACGACGGCGGGCACTAGTCTAGCGCTTTCTGCCGAGCTGTCTGCACAAGCCTTGCGCTCCCCTCCCCTTGCGAGGAGGGAATCAAAACTGGCCTGCACTCAGCCGTTCTTACGCCCCACGAAGATGGTCCAGCCGAGCATCGGCCGAATGATCCGCTGGTAGTGCATCCAGTCGTCGCGGCTCTTCTGCAGCACCTCGGCGTGGTCCCGGTGGTTCGGGTTGTCGCGCGCCCACATCAGCGTCGCGTGCCGCTGGTGGCTCTGGTAGCGCTCGTAGTCGGCGTCCGACGCGCTGATCGTTGCTGAGACCTCGGCGCCGTGGCGCTCCATCACCCCCATCATGCTGACCGTGTCGGGCGGCAGGATATCGCCCTTCGGCACCGCCGGTGGATGCCTGAGGACGGTCGTTCCGAGCACCAGCGACCCACCGGGTTTCGCGGCGGTGGCCATCCATTCGAGCGCCGACGGCACGTCGCCGAGCGAGGCTGCCGCGCCGAGGCAAAGCACCACGTCGTAGGACGCCGGCTCTATCTTGAAACCCTTCACCGACGCATTGTGGAAGGTCAGCTGGCCGCGGGCCGGGGTCTTCCGGCGCGCCGCTTCAAGAAACCGCGCGTTGATGTCGATGCCGACGCCCTGGATGGCGAATTTCTCCGCCCAGTGCCGCATCAGCCAGGCCTTGCCGCAGCCCATGTCGAGGACACTCATCCCATCGCGGATGGAACAGTAATCGTCGAGCAGCCGCAGCTTCCGATCGGTAATCGGGTTCTGGATTTCGACTTCGCGATCGGCGATCGCCCAGTAGTTCAGCTGGTCCAAACCGCGTCTCCCCTCGACGGATCAGACCCTCACTATAGCGTAAACACCTCTGAGCGCAGTAAATTCCAGGTATCGCGATCACTCGCAATTAGTAGCCCACCGCCCCGGTGGCTCGGCAGATAGGCCGAGCCGTCGAACCGGGCCACATGGCCACCGGCCTCCTGCGAAATCAGCGTTCCGCCCAGGTGATCCCACGGCATCAGCTTGTTGAACATCACGAAGTGCGAGAAGCCGGTCGCGAATGTCCGGTAGTCGTGCCCGGCGACACGGTAGTTCGCCGCCACTTTGATTTTGGCGAGGTTGGCCAGCACCGTCGGCTTGCTCTCAGCCGGCAGGAAGGTGATCGACACGTGGCCGACCAGGTCGGCCAGCCCCGGCGCCGTCGCCACCTTGAGCCGCCATTGCGTGCCGTCCGGCCGCCGCTGCCAGGCGCCACCGCCCTGCTCCGCTAGCACCCAGTCGTCGCCCATCGGGTCGTAGATGATCCCGGCAATGGTCTCGCCATTCCGCACCACTGCAGCCATTGTCGCGAATAGCGGCAGCCCCGCCGCGAAGTTGGCCGTGCCGTCGACCGGATCGACGACGATGGCGAACTCGGCCTGATCCAGTTCGTCGAGCAGCGCCGGATTGGCCGCCACCGATTCCTCGCCGACGAACAGCGCCTCAGGCCAGGCTGCATCTACCGCGGCTTTGATCTGTCGTTCCGCCTGCTCATCCGCCTCGGTCACGAGGTCGATCGCATCGGTCTTCTGCCGCACCATCCCTGCGTCGAGGTGCCGGAAGCGCGGCAGAATTTCTGCCTTGGCCGCATCACGCAGGATGACGGCAAGGCGGTCGATATCAAAACTCGGCATGGTCACTCTCGGTGTTATCGGGGTCAGGCGCCGGAAGCGCCATCCTTCGGCGCGCCGCTGAGGCCAAGGAAGTCGAACAGCTTTGGGTCGAGCAAATGGCTCGGCCGCACATTGCCCAAGGCGCGGATCATGATGTCCTTGCGCCCCGGCATCCGCTTCTCGATGTCGTTGAGCATCGCCTTCATGGCGTTGCGCTCCAGCCCCTCCTGCGAGCCGCAGAGGTCGCAGGGAATAATCGGGAACGCCATGTGCTCGGCGAATTTCTCGAGGTCCGGCTCGGCGCAGTAGATCATCGGCCTCAGCACCTCGACGTCGCCATCGTCGTTCATCAGCCGCGGCGGCATCGCCGCGAGCTTGCCGCCATGGAACAGGTTCATGAAGAACGTCTCGAGGCTGTCCTCGCGGTGATGCCCCAGCACCAGCGCCGAGCACCCCTCTTCGCGCGCGATGCGATAGAGATTGCCACGCCGCAGTCGCGAGCAGAGCGAACAATAGGTCGCGCCCTGCGGCAGCGTGCTGGTCACCACCGAGTAGGTGTCCCGATACTCGATCCGGTGTGTGATGCCGTTCTGCGTCAGCCACTCCGGCAGGATGTGCTTGGGGAAGTTCGGCTGCCCCTGGTCGAGGTTGCAGGCGATCAGTTCCACCGGCAGCAGCCCGCGCCACTTCAAATCGAGCAGCAGCGCCAGCATGCCGTAGCTGTCCTTGCCGCCCGAAATGGCCACCAGCCACTTCTCGCCGGCCCGCGCCATGCCGAACTTCTCGATCGCCTCGCGCATATTGCGCACGAGCCGCTTCCTGAGCTTGTTGAACTCGACGCTGCGCGGCGCCGCGGCAAACAGCGGATGCGTGCCGGAGAGGTCCTCGGCATCTGCTTCGAGTACGGCTGGGCTGACGATCTGGTTCATGCCGCTGCTGTAGCAAACCCGGCGCCTTACCGGAAGCTTGCGGCAATTTTAACTCGCGGCAAGGTTCCACCGGATTTGTTGCCGGTCGCGGATTTAGTCAGTTAGATGACCCCGACCTCACGGAACCCCAAGGAGTCTCCCTTGTTCCGCTCATTTTTCCCCGAACCCAAGCTGTTCTTCTCATCGGCCGTGATCTGGATGGTCCTTGCCACCGTGATCTTCTTCGTCGCCGGTGGGCCGATACGTTCCGTAGTCGGCCTTGATCGTTTCCTGGCTCCGGCGATTTGCGCGCCGGCGCCAGCCGCGGCCGATTCCACAGCGCCCAGCAATGAAGCGCCGGCAACGCAGAGCGCTGCCAACCCTAACGCGCCGGCCGCGACCGACGGCAGCGCCCCTGTCGCCACACCGGCCAACTGCGTCGCCGAGGATACTAACTTCCTCAACGGCGCGAAGCTCTGGGAGTATCAGTTCGTCCTGATGGTCGCGATCGCGTTCTGCGTGTTCTGGTACTTCTACAAGCGCAACGAGTGGTACTGGTGGTCGGTCGTTTCGTCGACGGCGATCCTTCTGGTTCTCTATTTCAACGTCCAGGTCGATGCCTGGATCAACGATTGGTCCGGCACCTTTTTCAATATGGTGCAGCAGGCCCTCAGCCAGCCAAGATCGGTGGAGCCGGCCACGTTTTACGGTCAGGTATTCATCCTCTTCGCCGTGCTGATGCCGAACATCCTCGTTCTGGTGCTGCTCAATTTCTACACGTCGCACTACGTGTTCCGTTGGCGCAAGGCGATGAACTCCTACTACATGGCCTACTGGCCATCGATCCGCACTACCGAGGGCGCAGCACAGCGCGTCCAGGAAGACACGATGCGGTTTGCCGACACAGTGGAAGACCTCGGCACAAGCTTCTTCTCCTCACTCATCACGCTGGTGGTATTCCTGCCGCTGCTCTGGGGCTTCTCCCAGCACATCACCGAACTCCCGATTCTGGGTGCCGTGCCTGGTAGCCTCGTTTGGGTAGCATTGGTCGCCGCGGCCCTCGGTACCGCGATGCTGGCCCTCGTTGGCATCAAGCTTCCGGGCCTCAACTTCGCCAACCAGCGGGTCGAGGCTGCCTATCGTAAGGAGCTGGTCTATGGCGAGGACAACGCCGATCGCGCGGAGCCGGTAACGGCGCGGCAACTGTTCGCCAACGTGCAGAAGAACTATTTCCGGCTGTACTTCCACTACACCTACTTCAACCTGGCGCGGTACGCGTACCTTAACCTGGTCGGCTATGTACCCCTCCTCGCCATGTCGCCGTCCATCCTCGCCGGAACGCTGACATTGGGTCTCTACCAGCAGATTTCGACGGCGTTCAGCCAGGTCTCCTCGTCGTTCCAGTTCTTCGCTCGGGCCTGGACCACCATCGTGAATCTGCTGTCGGTCTACCAGCGCCTGCACCAGTTCGAGGGCTTCATCCCGAGCGATCAGGAACCCATCAAGGAATCCCTCTCCGGCGCGCCGGCTCAATAGCGGGGGGTATGCCGCCCAAGGGCGGCTTAACTGCCGCCCCAAAACAAAAGGGCCGCCCCATCGGGGCGGCCCTCTCCAATTCCGTGGTGTGTCGCGCGATTAGCGCGAGTAGAATTCCACCACCAGGTTCGGTTCCATCTGCACTGGGTACGGCACGTCCGACAAAGCCGGGACGCGGACGTAGACGGCGGTCTGCTTACCGTGATCGACTTCCACGTACTCGGGAACGTCGCGCTCGGCGAGCTGGTTGGCTTCGAGCACGATGCCGAGCTGCTTGGAGCGCTCGCGCACCTCAACCTTGTCGCCGACCTTGACCTGGTAGGACGGGATGTTGACGCGCTTGCCGTTGACCAGGATGTGGCCGTGCGACACGAACTGACGGGCCGCGAACACGGTCGGCACGAACTTGGCGCGGTAGACGATGGCGTCGAGACGGCTCTCGAGCAGGCCGATCAGGCGCTCGCCGGTGTCGCCCTTGACGCGCGAAGCTTCGGTGTAGAGCTTCTTGAAGGCCTTCTCGGTGATCGAACCGTAATAGCCCTTGAGCTTCTGCTTAGCGCGCAGCTGCAGACCGTAGTCGGAGGTCTTGCCCTTGCGGCGCTGGCCGTGCTGGCCGGGGCCATAGGCACGGTTGTTGAGCGGGGACTTCGGACGGCCCCACAGGTTTTCGCCAAGACGGCGGTCGATCTTGTGCTTAACTGAATCGCGCTTCGACATCGGAATCCTTTCATAGATCGTCGAAAGTGATTGCGCCCTCCTCTGCCCGTCCTTGCGGAACGGACCGACAGATTCTCTGAATTCAGGGAATCCCGGGTGCGCTCGAGGAGCCCGAGGGCTCGACAAGTGGGCGCGTGATAGAGGCGGAAGCCGCAGGAGTCAAGCGCCGCGGGCCATTCGGGCGTGCCGGCGGCGCTTCGGTCGCTTAGCGTTCCTTGCGGCGCGTCCTGCCTTCGAGTGGCCCGATTGCCTCGAGCAGGGCTTCGAGAAGCGGCTGCAACTCGGCGCTCGCGACGCCAGTGGCCGGCCCTTCCTCGTCGAGCATCGCGAGCGTCTGGTCTTCCCCGTTGCCCCCGCCCACCACCGGATAGGTCCAATGGTAGATCAGCGGCAGCCTGGCGTTGCTCTTTTTGTGCTTCAGGCGCACGACGATCGTGTCACCCGGTTTCACGTTGATCCCGGTGATGTCGATCACGCCGTTGGCGTCGATGCCGACACCATGCGGACTGACCGGGCTGTTGGGATCAATCCCGCCGATCCCGAGCACCTCGACGCTCGCGTCCGTCTGGTTGATATGCACGTCGGTCGCCGTTATGTTCGGCTGGTTGTTCTTGGGTGGTCTGCTGCCCAGCTTTTCCGGGCACTTGAGTTCGTAGTTGTCCGTGTGTTGAGGCATCCTTTCCTCCCTTGCATGCGGCCGGACGCTCCGGCCTGCAGGGTAGAATTAGCCCGCGCTCACTTGTTCGGCGCTTTAAGTTCTGGACTCAGATTATTTCAACTCGTGTCAACCCGTAGCGGGCTAAACCATTTTCCGGTCGAGGGTGCGCTGGTTTCTCAGCCCCGGGAACAGCCGGCTCCACAGCACCGCGATGGCGATCGAGCCGAAGCCGCCAATCACCACCGCTGGCACCGGCCCGATCAGATGTGCCACCGTGCCGGCACGGAACTCGCCCAGTTCGTTCGAGGCGCCGATAAACACCGAGTTCACGGCGTTCACCCGGCCGCGTACCTCTTCAGGGGTCCAGAGCTGCATGATGGTCTCGCGGATGGTGACGCTCACCATGTCGGAGGCGCCGACCAGTGCCAACGCCGGCACCGAGATCCAGACCGTGGTCGAAAAGCCGAACAGCACGGTGAAGGCGCCGAACAGCCCGACGAACAGGAACAACAGCTTCCCCGCATGGTCGCGGATCGGGAAGCGGGTCAGGAACAGCGCCATGGCGATGGCGCCGATGCCCGGCGCCGCGCGCAGGAACCCGAGCTCCTGCGGACCGGCATGGAGGATGTCCTTGGCATAGATCGGCAGCAGCGCCACGGCGCCGCCCATCAGCACGGCGAACATGTCGAGCGAAATCGCCCCCAGCACCACCTTGTTGGAAAAGATGTAGCGAAAGCCCGCCAGCATGGTCTCGAGGCTGGTCGCCTGGTGCGACTCCCGATGCTGCGGCTTCGAAATCATCAGCACCGAGCCCATGGCGATGACCAGCAGCACCGCGCCGGCACCGAAGGCCACCGACGGCGCGATGCCATAGAGCAACCCACCCACCGCCGGGCCTGCGATCGAGGCGAACTGCCAGGCCGACATATTGGTGGTGATGGCGTTGGCCAGCGCTTCCGGCGGCACGAGGTTGGGCGCCAGCGATTGCGCGGCGGGGCTCCAGAACGCCCGCGCCGTGCCCAGCACGACGAGAATGCCGAAGATCGGCCACACCTCGTGCGCCTCGGCATTGACGAAGGCCAGGAAGCCCAGCGCGCAGAGCAGTTCCACCCCGAGGCAGATCGCCATGATCATCCGCCGGTTGAAGCGATCGGCGGTGAGCCCGGTAATCAGGATCAGCACCAGCGCCGGCAGGAACAGCGACAGCCCCACCAACCCGAGCAGGAACGCCTCGCCGGTCACGTCGTAGATCTGCCAGGCGATCGACACCGACATGATCTGCACCGCAAAGCTGACCAGCAGGGTGGTCAGCCAGAAGAAGCGGAAGTTCCGGTAACTGAAGGCGAGCTTGGAGGGCTCGGCGGCGGGGGGAGAAGACATGGTGATGGGTGATGCCACGCGCACCGACAAGGCGTCAAAGCATACTTTGGGCGTTGTTCGGCTGCCCGGAGGTCAGTCCTCGGACTTCGCCGCCTTTGCCGCCTCGGCCTCTCGCGCCTTCCGCCCCTGCCGCAGATGCGCCCGGTCGATCGACGAAATCACGCCGCGCAGCGTCCGGATTTCCTGGGTCGAGAGTTGCGCCCGGGCAAATGCGGCGCGCAGGTTATCCACCATGGTCGGTCGCTTGTCCTCGGTCTTGAAGAAGCCGGTACGATCCAGCGTTTCCTCGAGATGCAGAAACAGCCCGATCAGTTCCTCGCGCGGTGCGGTCGGGTCGAGCCCGCCGCTGAACGGCAGCACCTCGCCCTTGTCCGCCTGCTGGCGCCACTCATACGCCATCAGCAGCACCGCCTGCGCGATGTTGAGCGAGGCAAACGCCGCCTCGACCGGGAAGGTTACGATGGCGTCGGCGAGCGCCACTTCCTCGTTATAGAGGCCCCATTTCTCCCGCCCGAACAGCAGCCCGGCCTTCTCGCCGCCGGCGATGTGCGAAATCATCCGCTGCGCCCCTTCCTCGGGGCCATAGACCGGCTTCTGCATATCGCGCCGTCGGGCGGTGGTGGCGAACACCAGTTGCAGGTCGGCAATCGCCTCTTCGACCGTCGCGAACACGCGCACCTTGTCGATGACGTGGTCGGCCCGCGATGCCGCGGCGATGGCCCGCTCGTTCGGCCACGGGTCACGCGGGTTGACGATCCTGAGGTCCCACAGCCCGAAATTCGCCATTGCCCGCGCCGCCGTACCGATATTCTCGCCCAGTTGCGGTTCGCACAGGATGATCGCCGGGCTTGGCCGGAAGGTGAACTCCTGCGATTTATCGGTTCCGGCCATCGGCCCTGACATCCTTTCAGTGCATCGGCGGGCGTTCCGATCCATCGAGGTCTGAGACCACCACCTGGTCGCGCCCTGCCCGCTTGGCCTCATACATCGCGCGGTCGGCGAGCGAAACCATTTCGGAGAGCCCGCCGCTGCTTGCGACGTCGAATGCCACCCCGATACTGACGGTGATCCGCTGCAGGTTGCCGCTTTCCAGTACCACCGCGAGGTTGGCGACGGCCTTGCGCATCCGCTCCGCCACCGCCTGGGCTTCGCGCCGCGTCACCCGCGGCAGCACCAGCGCAAACTCCTCTCCGCCGATCCGGCCGAACAGATCGCCCTGTCGGATGGCGGTGCGGATCGCCGCTGCCACCGCCACCAGCACCCGATCCCCGGAGGGGTGGCCGTGCACGTCGTTGATCTGCTTGAAATGGTCGGCATCGAGCACCAGCACCGCGACCGCCGCCTGTTCTTCAAGCAGTTGCGACAGCAGCCGGATCCCTTCGTCCATAAAGGTGCTGCGGGTCAGCGCATCGGTCAGTGAATCGTGGCGCGCCAGCCGTTCCAGTTGCTCGATCCGGCGGCGGCGTTCCGCATTGACGCTGGCGATCACCATCGGCCCCAACGCCACCAGTGCCACGGCCATGTGTACTGCGGTGATCGCATCGCCCGTCACATCGGCGCCGAGCCCCAGGTCGAACAGTCCGAGCTTGATGCCGATCATCGCCAGCCCGGAGTAGATCATCACCAGCACCGCCGTGGCAGCCAGCGGCAGCGCCAGCGCGCACCAGATCAGCGCCGGCACCGGAAACACGATGGCGACCGGATGCGCCACCAGCAGCGACAAACCGATCGCCGCGCCAAGCACCACAACCGGCAGCAGCAGCCTCCACGCCCGGCCTGCCCGCAGCTTGGGCAGCGGCAGCCACTTCGATGGCGGCGGCACCGTCAGCAGCACCGGCAGGAACGCCAGATAGTTCACCAGCTCGGCTGCGAACCATCCGGCCCACGCCTCGAAATAGCTGAGGCCGGTGATCTCGCTCAGCGCCACCCCGCCGACAATGCCGGCGGCCGCCGACGCGGCGCATGCCATCAGCAGCAGCGAGATCACGCCCTGCGGTCGCGACAGCGCCCGGTCTTCCGGCTCGAGCGAACCGAACAGCAGCATGAAGGCGAGCACGCCCAGCAGGTTGCCGCCGGTCAGCACCAGGGCGAGGCGCAGGCTGTCGCCTATCACCACTGCCGCCGCGAGGTATCCGGCGGCGGCGCCGAGAATCACCGGCAACGTGCGCAGCCGTTGCGAGCGCACCAGCACACCGGCGAGCACCGCGTTGGCGGGCCAGAATGCCGCAAGGAACCCGATCGGTCGCGACAGGCTACCGGCGATGGCGGCAAGGAAGATGAGGGTGGCGACGATCAGCACGTCGCGGGCGTGAAACGATAGAAAGCTGGGGGTGCGGCTGCCCCCGGCCGCGGGCGTCAAGTCCATGGGGTCCTCTATGCGTGCGTCCATTCGCGACATCGCGCCGAACGCCTGACCCCTCAATCAGCATTCTGCCGAAACGCGATGCCTCAGCAGCAACAAGTAGACCACGCGGCCTGGCAGGCGTCAGGCAGTTTGCATGCCAGCCATGCGGCTTTACCAAGTCGACGCCCAGCCGCCTTGGCTCTACCATAACGCGCGCGTGAAATCAGGCCACCATGTGGTGGCTCAGTTCCTTCACCTTGCTGCCGCGCAGCCATTCGCGATCGAGAATGGCGAAATGCAGCTCCTCGTCCCATTCGCCCTGGAACAGCGCATGCTCACGGAAATGCGCCTCGAGCCGCATGCCGATATCCTTTAGCAGCTTGGCCGAAGCCTGGTTCCGCCCCGAGCACCGGGCATAGATCCGGTGCAGCCCGAGCTCGTTGAAGCCGAGATCCAGCATGGCGCGGACCGATTCCCGCGCATAGCCCTGCCGCCGCTGGGCGGGGCTTAGAATGAAGCGCAACTCGGCCTGCCCCGCCGTTGCGTCGGTCCAGCGCAACGAAATCTGCCCGATCAGCATATCGTCGGCCTTGCGTACTACTGCCAGGGTCAGCGCATCGCCCGGCCGGGTCAGCCGGTGCTGCGCACACATCGCATCGAGGGCGGCTTTCACCTCCACCCGGTCGCGCGCTTTCCAGTCGAGGTAACGTTGCACCTCGGGCAAGGCATGGTACGCCATGACGGCGTCCAGGTCGGATTTGTGGAAGTTCCTGAGAGTAAGTCTCTCTGTCTCAATCGGAAAGTCAGGCATCGCCATCTCCGCTCCTCCCCTCATGGTGCTGCTTACTCCAGCAACGCGACGGGTTGATGGCGGTTCCGCCTTAGTCGTTGAAATATCTTGCCAAATCCACTCGGTCGAGCGGGAATAGCCAAGTCCTTGGCAGGACTTAGCGCTCGGCGCGGTGGTGCCATTCGCCTTCGAGCAGGGCGTAGACGAACTCCTCGTCCCAGGCGCCCTTGAACAGCGCATGCTCGCGGAAATGCGCTTCCCGCCGCATGCCCAGCCGCTCCATCACCTTCCACGATCCGGCGTTGCGGGCGTCGCAGCGCGCGTAGATCCGATGCATCCCGGCGCCCTCGAATCCCATCTGCAGCAGCATGCGGGCCGCCTCGGTGGCATAGCCTCGCCCATGGAACTCGGGGTGGAAAATGTAACCGATCTCGGCCTGCCGCGCCGGCCCGTCGCGCAGGATCAGCGACACCTCGCCGATGACTCGCGGCGACGCCTTGAGCTCGGCCGCGAGGAAGACCTTGTCTCCCTCGTTGGTGAGCTCGTACTGCCCGATCCGCTGCTGCACCACTTCGGTGACGCTCTCGTGACTCATCGGGCCGTCGAACAGATACTGCGCCACATCCTCGCGCTGCCGGTACGCGAACACCGCGTCGACATCGCCGCGCGTGAACGGGCGCAGCCGCAGCCGCTCGGTTTCGATCGGATAGTGAGGCGCGTAGACCATGGCGTTCGTCTAAAGCCAGCGCCATCGGCGATCAAGCAGACGACTTGCGGATGGCAAATCCTCGGTGTCAGCATGCGCGCATGACCGCGAACGCCAAACCCGAGATCGAGCTCCGCGCCAACTGCGCCTGCGGCGAGGTTACGCTGTCGGTAGCGGGCCGCATCCGTTCGATGTTCATGTGCTCATGCGAGGATTGCCAGCGCGCCACCGGCACCGGGCATTCCACCGTCGCCCTGGCCCGCCCCGCCGACGTCACCGTCACCGGCCCTACCGCCAGCTTCGCCCGGCCCGCCCATTCCGGCGCTACGCTGACCCGCTGGTTCTGCCCCGCCTGCGGCACGCCGCTTTACGCCCAGTCGAGCCGCGCCCCAGACCTCTTGATGCTGCCGGTCGGCCTCTTCGGTTCCAGCGCCGATTGGTTCGCACCCAACCAGCTGATCTTCGCCCGCAGCCATCACGAGTGGGACGCCCTGCCCGATGGCCTCCCGCAGCACGACACCTACCGCGATCCGGAGACACCCCGATGAGCAGCGCCTCCGACACCATGGGCGACCGCCTTCGGCCGCTGCTGCCCGCCGGCCTCATCGAAAAGAAGATGTTCGGCGGCCTCGGCTTCATGCTCGGGGGCAACATGGCCATCGGCACCACCGCCAAGGGCGAGCTGCTGGTCCGCATCGATCCCGGAAAGCAGGCCGAGGCGCTCGCCATGCCCGGTGCCTACCAGATGCACATGGGCGCCCGCCCGATGACCGGCTTCATCGCGGTAGCGGCCGGCGGCACGCCCGACGACGCGGCGCTCAGCCGCTGGATCGCCTACGCCCTCAGCTATGCCAAAACCCTTCCCCCCAAATAGGCCCCTGCCCCCGAAATGAAGTCCGCTTCCACCACCATGACGCACCTCGCCGAGCGCATCCGTGACATCCTCGACGGCGACCCGCGCATCACCGAAAAGACCATGTTCGGCGGGCTCACCTTCCTGCTCAACGGCCGCATCCTGGTCGGCTGCAAGAAAGATGGGCGCATCCTGCTCAGCGTCGGCAAGGACAATAACGAGGCCGCCCTTGCTCGCCCCGGCGCCACCCAGATGATCCACGGCGACAAGGCGATGCGCGGCTTCATCTGGGTCGATGCCGAAGCGATCGAGGAAGACGACCACCTGCGCGACTGGGTCGAAACCGCCGAGCGCTGGGTCGCCGCCATGCCACCGAAATAGAGAGCCGCCGCGGGCCCCTTCAGAAGGTTCAGCCCCCGAGCTTGCCCTCAGTGCCGTAGACCTCCAGCGCACGTTCTCGCGTCAGATAGCCATCGCGGATATCGCGGGCGATCGCGTCGTTGCTGCGATCCCTGGGATCGCCATAGCCGCCACCATTGGCGGTGACGATGCGGATCACGTCGCCGGTGTTCACCACCACGTTCGTTGCGAACGCATAGCGCTCACTGCGTCCATCGGTGCGGCGCAACTCGACATAGTTGAGCGAGCCGTCGAGGCCGCCGGCGACGCCCCATGGGGGTATGGTGGAGCGGGTATAGCCGAGCGACAGGAAGTTGTTGTCGCCACGCACCCGGTAATGCACCTCGATGCCCTTGCCGCCACGCCACTGCCCCTCGCCGCCAGGCTCGGCATTGAGCGCCACCTGGTCGACGAACATGCCATAGCGGGCTTCGGCGATCTCGGCCGGGCAGTTAAAGGTTTCGCCGTGGAAGCCGGAGAACTGTCCCGAATTGCCGTCATTGCCGTCCCAGCCGCCCCAGCCACCCACCTGTGGCTCGACGATGGTGTAATGGCGGCCGGTATCGGGGTGCTTGCCGCCCATCACGGTGCCGCAGATCGAGGCGAAGTTGCCGGCCGGCACGATGCCGCCGAAATGGTGCGCCAGCGCCCTGAGCGTCATGTCGAACAAGCGGATCTCGACCTCGGAATAGTAGCCGAGCGCGCCCGGTTCGACGACGTGGAAGATGGTGCCGGGCTCGGTGATCACCTCGAGCGGACGGAAGCAGCCGCCATTGCCCGGGCCGTCCGGATCGGTGAAATCCTTGAAGGCCAGCTGCAGGGCGATCTCGGAGCCCTCGCGTGAGGAGTTCTTGGAGCCCGATTGCTTGGGGTTACCGCGCAGGTCGACGGTGAACTTTTCCGGCGTGATGACGAGGCGAACATTATGCACCGCGCCGTCGTCCTGGGTTTCCGAATAGTCGTAGGTGCCGGCCGGCATCTGCCCGAGCGCCGCCAGCGCCCGGCGCTCGCCCAGGTCCATGTAGTCAGCCACAGCGGCGAGGTAGGTATCGGCGCCGTATTTGGCGAGCAGTTCCTGCACGCGGCGCTCACCGATGCGCAGCCCCGCAATGCCGGCCCACAGGTCGCCCTTGAGGAAATCGGGCAGCCGGGTGTTGACGTAGAGGATGTCGAACACCGCCTGGTTCGCGACGCCCTGGTCGAACAGCTTGACCGCCGGGATGCGCACGCCTTCCTGAAAAATCTCGGTGGCGTCGGCCGACATCGAACCGGGGACGTTCCCGCCCACATCGTTCCAGTGTGCGATGTTGGCGACCCAGGCGACGATCCGGTCGCCTGAAAACACCGGCGAGGTCAGCACCATGTCGTTGAGATGCGTTACGCCGCCGTAATAGGGGTCGTTGGAAGCATAGAGGTCGCCCGGCCGGACGCTCTCCAGCGGAAACTTCTTGAGGATACCTTTGACCGCCTTGTCGAGCACGCCGATGAAGGCCGGAATGCCGGCGCCGGCCGCGGCGATATCGCCGACTGGATCGAGGATCGACGACGAGAGGTCGAGCACTTCGTAGATGATGGCCGACATCGACGCCTTGCGCTGCGCCACGAACATTTCGTCGGCGATCGCTTCGAGGGCGTTCTGGATGATGTCAAAGGTGACGGGGTCGTGCTTGCTCATGTCGCTTCAGCCCTCAATCGCGATGTGGATGTTGCCGTAGTCGTCGATGCTGACACGGTTGCCCGGCTGGATGACCACCGTGGTGCCCGGATCCTCGATCACCGCCGGGCCGGCAAAGCTCATGCCGGGCTCAAGCCTCGTGCCGTCGTAAATGGTGGCCTCATGGACGCCGTCGGTCGCGTAGTCGACGTCGCGGCGGCCCTTGATCGCGGCCTCGAGGCTGGCGCCGGTCCGCTCCAGTCTGGTGATCTCGAGCTTGCCGACCTCCGAGGCCGCCACCAGGTGCAGCCCGATGATCTCGACGCCGGCGTCGAGCCGATAGGTGTATTCGCGCTCATAGGCATCGTGGAAGTTGGCGATCAGTTCGGCCATGGAGACCGGGCTCGGCTCGCCCGCCGGCAGCGGCACTTCGACGGCGAACTCCTGGTTCTGGTAGCGCACGCGGACGAGACCGGTGATGCTCACCTTGTCGGCCGGCACGTTGCCGCGCGCGAAATCCGCGATGGCACGTTCGCGGGTGCGGCTCAGCAGGCCAGACAGGCTCTGGTGGTCGTCAGCATCCATCAGCTGGGTGACGAAATAATCGCGCCTGAGGTCCGACATCAGCATGCCCCAGGCCGAGAACACCGAAGCGCCACGCGGCACCACGACCTTCTTGACGCCCAGTTCCTTGCCAAGCTCGGCGCCATGCATCGGACCGCCACCGCCAAACACCACCATGGTGAAATCGCGCGGATCGTACCCGCGGTTTACCGACACCAGCTTCAGCGCGTTGACCATGTTCGAATTGGCGATGCGCACGATGCCGCGCGCCACCTCGATATTGCTCATCTTGAGCTTGCCGCCGAGCTCGGCCAGCGCGCCGTTCAGCGCCTCCATGTCGGCGACGACGTTGCCGCCGACGAAGTAGTCCTTGTTGATGCGGCCGAGCGCCAGGTTGGCGTCGGTGGTGGTGGCGTTCACGCCGCCGCGGCCATAGGCGGCCGGGCCCGGCACCGCGCCGGCGGAGCGGGGGCCGACATGCAGCTTGTCGAACTCGTCGACCCAGGCGATGGAGCCGCCGCCATTGCCGATCTCGACCAGGTCGACCACCGGCACCATGATCGGGTAGCCGGCCGACTTGCGGTCGCGCTCGATCCAGTAGTCGGTCTTGATGGTGACATGGCCGCCCTTGATCAGCGAGCATTTGGCGGTGGTGCCGCCGATATCGAGCGCCAGCACGTCGGGCTCGCCGATAATGCGGCCGAGCTCGGCCGCACCCCAGAAGCCCGAGGCCGGGCCGGATTCGACCATGGTGATCGGTGTCTGCTTGATCGAGTCCACGGTATCAACGCCGCAGTTGGACTGCATGACATAGAGCCCGCCGGCATAGCCCTGGTCGCGAAGGCCCGTTTCCAGCCGCTCGAGATAGCGTTGCGCCGCCGGCTGCACATAGGCCGACAGGATCGTCGTCGAGGTGCGCTCGTATTCACGCCATTCGCGGGTGATCTGGTGCGAGGCGACGGCGATCACCTCCGGCCACAGCCGGCGCAGCTCGGCCAGCGCCGCCTCTTCATGTGACGGATTGGCATAGGCGTGGATAAAGCAGATGGCGACGGCCGTAACGCCATCGGCCTTGAAGTCGGCAACGATCGGCGCGAGGTCTGCCAGGTCGAGCGGTACCTGCTCGTTGCCATGGAAATCGATGCGGCCGGCGAGCTCCCGGCGCAGGTAACGCGCGACGAAGGGTTCGGGCTTCTTGTACTTGAGGTTGAAGAAATCCGGGCGGTTGCCGCGGCCGATTTCCAAGACGTCGCGGAACCCTCTCGTGGTGATCAGGCCAACCTTGGCGCCTTTGCGCTCGGTCAGCGAGTTGATCACCACGGTGGTGCCATGAGCGAGGAAATCGAGGCTATCGAGCGCGACGCCCGCCTTGGCCAGCACATCGAGCACGCCCTTCTCGAACTCGGGCGGAGTGGTGTCCGACTTTTCGGTGCGCACGCTCTGCGCGCCAGTGCGCGTGTCGGTTTCGAAGTACACGAGGTCGGTGAACGTGCCGCCGACATCGGTGGCCACGCGGGTAATCTTGTCGGACATATCTCAGTCTCTCGTTTGCGCGCCGCGGTCGGGGGCCGACGGCGCAGTATCCTGGGGGTGGCGCACGCTCATCGCTTGTTGCCGGTCGCGGCGAGCGCGACGGCGAGCACGATGATCACACCGGTGGTCAGGTCCTTGAAGAACGGGTTCACGTTGAGGATGTTGAAGCCGTTGCCGATCAGCGCCATCAGCAGCACGCCGGCCATCGAGCGCCAGATGGCGCCGGCGCCGCCCATGATCGAGGTGCCGCCCAGGATCACCGCTGCGATCGCCTCGAACTCGTAGCCGGTGCCGGCCTGCGGCTCGCCCATGGAGAGGCGCGACACGGTGATCACTCCGGCCAGGCCCGCTGCGCCACCGGAAACCGCGAAGGTGATGATCTTGACCAGGTTGGTGCGGATGCCCGAAAGCAGCGCCGCTTCCTCGTTGCCGCCCACCGCGAAGATGGCGCGGCCCAGCGTCGTGCGGTTGAGCATGAACATCATCAGCGCCATGAACGCCAGCATCACCAGCACGGCGACATTGACCAGGTCGAGCTTGGCGCGGCCGAGCCAGGCAAATTCCTCGACCCGCACCGGGATCAGCTTGCCGTTGGTGATGAGGATGGCCATGCCGCGATAGACGAGGCTGGTTGCCAGCGTCACGAGAAACGAGTGGACGTTGAAGGCGGTGATGATGATGCCGTTGATCGAGCCCAGCAGGAGCCCGATCAGCGGCGCCGCGATGATGGCCACCAGCGGGTCGACATTGACGGCGAGATACGCCGCACTCACTGAGGCGACGCCGAAAATGGCGCCGGTGGAGAGATCGAACCCGCCGCCGATGATCACCAGGGTGAGCGCGCAGGCGATGATGAACAGCGGCGTCGACTGGTTGAGGATGTTGAACAGGTTCCGCGGCGTCAGGAACGACGGCGACAGCATGGTGAGAGCGAGCAGCATCACCGCGATGATGATAAGCACACCATACTGGCGCACGAAGTCGCCGATATCGAAGCGCCGGCGCACGGCGCTGGGTGTCTTGGTGAGGGTGGTGTCGGCCATCAGCTGGCAGCCTCCTGGCGATTGCGTTGGCTGTTCTGTTCGAGAAAGACGCGGGTCAGCGCCGCCTCCACCGTCAGCGCGGCGGCGGGCTCCTCGGCGAAGATCCGACCTTCGCTGAGCAGGTAGCAGCGATGGGAGAGGTTGATGACTTCCTCGAGCTCGGATGAAATCAGCAGCACGCCGACACCCTGCCTCGCCATCTCGACGATGAAATCGTGAATGCGCCGCCGCGCGCCGATATCGACGCCACGCGAGGGCTCGTCGAGGATCAGCAGCTTGGGCTTGGCAACCGCCCATTTGGACAGCAGCACTTTCTGCTGGTTGCCGCCCGAATAGCGGGCCACCCGGCCGTCGATCGCGCCCGGCACGATGCCGAAATGACCGATCATCTCGCGCGTCTGCCTGATCTCGGCGCCGCGGTCGAGGATGCCGAAGCGGCTGATCCGGCCGAGCGTGCCAAGGCTTATGTTGAAGCGGGTTGGCTGCGTCAGCACCAGGCCTTGTTTGCGCCGGTCCTCCGGCACCAGCGCCACACCGGCGGCGATGGCGTCGTGGACCGTGAAGCGGCCGCGCACCGGCGCGCCCTCGATCAGATACTCGCCGCCGGTGATCCGATCGGCGCCGAATAGGGCGCGCGCCACCTCGGTGCGGCCCGAGCCGACCAGGCCGACCAGCCCGACGATCTCGCCCGGGCGGATAACGAGGGAAACATCGGAGAGCCCCGTGCCGGTGCTGACCCCGCGCAGCTCGGCTATCGGCGGCAGCGTTTCGGCCGGGGCGGCGGGCAGCGCCGGCCAGAGGATTTCGGCCGCCTGCCCGAGCATGGAATCGACCAGCGTCTGTTTGGTCTCGCCCGTCATCGGCGAGGTACGCACCACCTTGCCGTCGCGCATGATGGTGACGTTGTCGCAATTGGCCAGGATGTGGTCGAGGAAGTGGCTGACATAGATCACAGTCTTGCCCTGCCCCTTCAGCCGCCGGATCACCTCATGCAGGCGGTCGGCCTCGTCCTCCGTCAGCGACGAAGTCGGCTCGTCCATGATGATGACCTGCGCATCGCGGGCGATGGCGCGCATGATCTCGACCTTCTGGCGCTCGGCGATGCGTAGCGTCGCCACCTTGGCGAGCGGATCGATGCCGAAATCGCAGGCCTTCTCCAACGCTGCGAAACGGGCGGTGTCGCCGCCGACGAGGATGCCGGCGCGCTGGCTCTCGCGGCCGAGAAACACGTTCTGCACCACGTTGAGCTCGGGCGCGAGCTGCAGCTCCTGGTGGATCATGGCGACGCCAAGACCCAACGCGTCGCGCGGCGAAAAGCGCGCCACCCGGGCGCCCAGGATTTCAACCTCCCCCTCGTCCGGCATGTAATAGCCACCGATGATCTTGCCGAGGCTCGATTTGCCGGCGCCATTCTCGCCGACCAGCGCGTGCACGGTGCCCGCGGCGATCTCGACGTCGATGCCCTCGAGGATGCGCGTCCCGCCAAAGCTCTTGGCGACTCCGCGCACCCGAACGGCGATGCTTGGCGTGGTCATGGGCGTCTCCAGAACGGCTCGATGCAGGTGGCCGGGGACGCTTGCGCCCCCGACAGGAATGTCGCCGTGGCGATCAGCCCTCCCACTCGGCCTTGAAGTCGGGGTTGGCGTCGAGCCATTCCTTGGTGACGATCAGCGGGTTGGTGGCCTTGGTGGCCGGGTCGATCCAGTTCTCGACCGTCTCGCCCTTCTTGGCCCGGATCAGCGCATCGGCGGCGTAGAACCCCTCCGAATACGGGTAACCGGAAAGCGTCGCGTCAAACACGCCAGCCTTGATCTTGTCGACGGTGATCTGGTTGAGGCCGCCGCCGATCAGGTAGATCGGCTCGATCGGGATGCCGGCATCGGCGAGCGCGATCTCGACACCCAGAAGGTGCTGGTCGGCGTTCGAGAGCACTACGTCGATCTTGGGGTTCGCCTGGATGATGTCCTGGAACGCAGTCAGCGACGCATCAGGGCTGTAGCTGCCTTCGCCGGTGGCGACGACTTTGATGTTGGCGTGCTGGCTCAGCACGGTCTCGAAGCTCTTGTAGCGCAGGTTGTCGAACGGAAACTGCAACTGGCCGATCATGATCACCACGTTGCAGGGATCCTTGTCGGCGCAGAACTTCACCACTTCCTCGGCCTGGGCCGTGGCGCCGTCCACCGGGTTGGAGGCAACCGTGGTGGTGAGGCCAGCGACCTGCGGGGTCATCACCGTCAGTTCCGGGCCGACCGGGAACAGCGTCGAGGCGACGAGCAGGCCTTCCTTGGTCGCTTCTTCGAGCGCGGTGGCGATGCCGACCGTATCGTTGGGAGCAATGATGATGCCGTCGAAGCGACCGCCGGCGATGATGTCTTCCACCTGCTTGTACTGGGTGGCGGCATTGAACTCGCCGTCGAAGATTTCGACCTCGACGCCGCCGGCCTTCTCTGCGGCAGCCTTCACGCCCTGCCAGGTCGCATCATTGTAGCCGTTCTGGCTCGATGCGGCGAGGAAGGCCAGGCGGATCGGCTCCTGGGCCATGGCGGTGGCGGGGATGAGGCACGTGGCCAGCAATGCCGCGGCGATGAGTTTATGCATGCGTTCTCTCCTGTCGGGACGGCTGTCCCGCTCCTGTTGCGTTCCCTTGGGCCCGTGATGACCGGACCACGTAATGCGCCGCCTGCGAGGCAGCGAGTTATCCTTCCATTGCCGCCACCGCGGTGTCGGTTCCGTGGAAGTTGGCGCCTTCCGACCCAGCAAGGTCGAGCAAAAGAAAGGCGAGTGTCGCCACCGGTTGCCAGGCAAGCGCCAGCGCCACCCGGTCGGTGGTGAAATGTCCCTGGCGGTGCAGGAGGTTGATGGTGCCGATCACGCGGCCATCGGCGATCGCCGGCAGGTTCATGTTGGATTCGAACCCCAGCTGCTGGATTTTCTGCCAGTCGAAGAACACCGTGGCGATCTCCTCGATGCTGGTCGAGGAGAACGGGCGGCGGCCTTCGATCACCGTCTCGAAGTAGCGGTTGCGGTCGAGCCGCTTGAAATTGCCCGTCGGGTAGGCTGCCGCATCGTCGGTCCACACCCGGCGTGAGCGCATCTGCTTGAGATCGTAGACCGAAGCGGTGGTGAGGAGTGAGCCGGCCGCCTGGTGGATACCCGCCCGGGCATAGGCGAACACCGCCTCGGCGGCGTGCTCGCCGGCTGCCAATCTGAAGGCATGCGCGAGGTCAGGCGTCATGCGCGCCTCCGGTCATGCGCCACCACGCCGTCCTTGACCACCAGCTTCAGGTGCTCGGCCGGACGCCCCAGCGCCGCGATGTCGGTGAACGGGTCGACGTCGAAGGCCACCAGGTTGGCGCGCGCCCCGGCCGCCATGGTGCCGATCTCGCCCTCCATGCGGCAAAGCCGTGCGCCGGCGTCCCACATACCGCTGAGGATTTCCTTCGGCGTCAGCACCTCGGCGAGCAGCGAAAACTCGAGTCCGCCATATTTGCGCAACTGGCCCAACAGGTCCGTGCCGAAGGCCATGGGCAGGCCTGCCCTGCGCATGATGCCGAGCGAGTTTCGGCCGCCATCGCGTACCACGTCCAGCTTCAGTTGCTCAGCCTCGCCGAGGCCGAGCTGCGCCCCCTCGAGCTTGAGGCCCTCGTAGGCCGCCAATGTCGGGATGGCGATGCAGCCCGCTTCAGCCGCCATTGCCGCCGTCTCGGCGCCGATCAGGTTGCAGTGCTCGAGCGACTTGACGCCCAGCTTCACACAGCGGCGGATCGAGGCATCGGAATAGACATGTGCCGACACATAGGTATTGGCGTTGCCAGCCTCCTCGACCATCGCCCGGATCTCGTCGTCCGAATACTGCAGGCCGTCGATCGGATCGTTCGGCGAGGAGACACCGCCATTGCCCATCACCTTGATGAAGCGGGCACCTTCCTTGATCATCTTGCGGCAGGCGCGGCGCACCTCGTCGACGCCGTCGACCAGCACGCCCATGTTGCCGACGCGCCAGCCCAGGGTGTCGGGGCGGCTGTCGGTGCGCTGACGCAGGTCCGTATGCCCGCCGGTCATCGACAGCCCCTTGCCGCAGATGACCAGGTCCGGCCCGGCAATCAGCCCTTCGTTGACGCCGCGCACGAGCCCGTAGTCGGCGCCGCCGAGATCCCGCACCGTGGTGAATCCGTCGGCCAGCAGTTCTTCCATCACCTTGACGGCGCGCACCGCTGCAAGGCTGTCGGGCGCGATGGCATTGGCCCATAGGTCGAGCGACCAGGCCACGACATGGAAATGGCAGTCGATGAAGCCCGGCATCAGCGTCAGGCCGCCGAGGTCGATCACCTCGTCCCCGGGCAACGCCGTTGCACCGACGCCGATGATCCTGCCGTCACGCACCGACACAGTGGTCGACGGGCTCAGCGTCTGCCTGTCGAGGTCGACCAGACGGGCGTTGGTGAAGCTCAGCGCAGCGCTCATCGGCCAGCCACCGCCAGGTCACGCGGGGCGGCGTCGCGCCGTCGATGGGGCATCTGGCTCTGCTCGGTGAGGCGCATTGAGGTCCTGCTTGCGACGCTTTCATGTCAGTATGAGCGAATATTTAGTTTGTCGACAAGATGGATTCTGAGCCGGATCCTGCCCAAACTTTGGCGGTCATGCTGCCTTCAGGCCGCACCATCTGGCTACGAAACGGGCAATCACCTCGGTGGTTGTCTGTAAGCTGGCGAGTTCGACCGCCTCCGACGGTGCGTGCATGCCGCGGGCGTTGCCGCCGTAGCAAAGCGCCGGAATGCCGTAATAGAGGTCGTAGAACCGGGTATCGCTGGTGGCCGTCATGCTGAGCGGCTCGAGCTCCCGGCCGAGCAGTTCGGCGTGGATACCGGCCAGCAGCGCCTCGGCCTCGGTGCCCGGAGCAAAGACGTGGCCATCTGCCTGGAAGCCGATCCAGCTCAGCGCCGGCATCTCGGCTTCTAGCGCGGCGGCGCAACGGCGAACGGCCTCGCTGACACGCTCGCGCACATCGGCGAGGCTATGCCCCGGCAGCACCGACAGCCGGCACTCGAGTTCGCACCATGACGGGATCGAGCCCAGCCAGTCCCCGCCCCGGATCTTGCCGGGGTTGAACTTCACCGGGTCGGCAATGGCGCCGAAATATGGGTGCGTCACCGCTTCGGCATTGATCTCGGCCGTCAGGCCCTTGAGCGCCTCGATATAGGCCATGGCCGCGAGAATGGCGTGCGAACCGGTGGATACGCCTGCGTACACATGGCCCGGCCGGCCAAGGATGCGCAGCCGGAACCACACTGAGCCCAGTTCGGCGCGGATGATCTGGTGCCCCATGCTTTCAGGGATGAACGCCGCATCCGCGCGATAGCCCCGCGCCAGCGTCGAAAGCGCGCCATTGCCGGTGCACTCCTCTTCGCTCACCGTCTCGATATGCACGCGTGAGCCCGGCACGTAGCCGAGCCGGCGCAGCGCATCGAGGGCGAAGACCATGGCCGAGACACCTGCCTTCATGTCGCCAGTGCCGCGGCCATGCATCCAGCCATCGCGCACTTCTGGCCTGAACGGATCCTGCGACCAAAGCTCGGTCGCCCCGACCGGCACCACGTCAATATGCCCCATCAGGATCAGGCTTCGCCCGACCGGCGCTTCGACCTGGTGCGTCGCCACCACCTGCACGGCTTTGGAGTAATCGGCGTCAACCACCGGCGAGTACCCCGTCAGGCCGGCGATCTCCACCTCGTCGATCGTGTACCTGTCGACCGCCCAGCCGCGCGCCGCGAATTCGCCGGCCAGCCAATCCTGGCACGGGGCCTCGTTCCCGCGCGTGCTGTCGAACGAGGCGAGCTTGGCCAGCCATTCAGTCTGCCGGCCAAACCCTTCTGCCACCGCCGCGCGGAGCGCTGTCGGATCGATCATCGTGCCACTCCTCAACTCCAATCGGCACCCCACGTGCGAGACTGGATTTCCCCTGTCGACAAACTGTCGGCTGAACCCTATAGGGAGATCACAACGAAGCGCAATATGCTTTGATGAGCCGCTTGATCGCCTTTAGCCGCTGGAGCAGACCCCATGGAAAAGAGCCCGTTCACCGGGTGCATTCCCGCCCTGATGACCCCGTGCCGCGCCGACCGGACGCCGGATTTCGATGCGCTGGTGCGCAAGGCGAACGAGCTGATCGGGCTCGGCATGTCGGGCGTCGTCTATTGCGGATCGATGGGCGATTGGCCGCTGCTTACCGACGCTGAGCGCATGGAAGGCGTCGAGCGGCTGGTCAAGGCCGGCATCCCGGTGATCGTCGGCACCGGCGCGGTCAACACCAAGGCGGCTGCCGCCCATGCCGCTCATGCACAGCAGGTGGGCGCCGCAGGCCTGATGCTGATCCCGCGCGTCCTCTCCCGCGGCTCGTCGGCCGCTGCGCAGCACGCGCATTTCAAGGCCCTGCTCTCGGCCGCGCCGGACCTGCCGGCGGTGATCTACAACAGCCCCTACTATGGCTTTGCCACCCGCGCCGACCTGTTCTTCGCGCTGCGCGCCGAGCATAAGAACCTGGTGGGCTTCAAAGAATTCGGCGGCGAGGCTGACCTCTCCTACGCCGCCGAGCACATCACCTCAGCCGATCCGAACCTGACGCTGATGGTGGGCGTCGATACCGCCGTTTATCACGGCTTCATCCAGTGCGGCGCCGCCGGCGCCATCACCGGCATCGGCAACTGCCTGCCGCGCGAAGTGCTGCACCTTGTGGATTTGTGCATCAAAGGCCAGCAGGGGGACCCCGTGGCGCGCCGCCGCGCCAGGGAACTCGAAGAGGCGCTGATCACCCTCTCCACCTGGGACGCCGGTCCGGACCTGGTGCTGTTCTTCAAATACCTGCTCGCGCTCAACGGCGAGAAGGAATACGAGCTTCACTTCAACCAATCCGATGCCCTGAGCCCGGCGCAGCGGCGCTTCGCCGAACAGTCGCTCCAGCGCTTCCGCACCTGGTACTCCGCATGGTCCGAGGCGGCGTAAGCTGAACGCCCTGCTAGGGCACCGAACACGCAGTCGGCGGTCCTCTCCCGATGGGAGGGGGCGGCCGAGCCATCGCGCCCTCCAGCCCTCCGGGCTCTGCGCCCCCCGCTCACCGCTCCTGTAGCGCCAGGTCGATGCGGCTCGTGGTGTCGCGCGCCATATAGGCCTGGATCTGTCGCACGATCTGGGCAGCATGTGTCGCAGCCAGCGCGTCGGCGCGGTCTGCGTCGCGCGCCTCGATGGCGGCAACCATGTCGGCGTGCTCATCGACATACTGGCGCGGCAGGTCGTCGTCGAACGAGTAATAGAAGACCCGCATCACCCGCCGCCCTTCGTCGAGCAGCCGGGCGAACAACTGCGTGAAATAGACATTGCCCCCCGCCTCGGCCACCGCGACATGGAAATCGCGGTTGATCGCGATCATCCCCAACGCATCACGGCGTCGCACGGCATCGGCATAAGCCGCCTCGAAGGCCCGGATGCGCACCAGGTGCTCAGGGCGCCGATGTACCGCTGCGGCGCGCGTGGTGACGCGATACATCAACGTCAATGCCTCGAAATAGACCGGCAGGTTGATGAAATCGATCGGCGCGACAATGGTGTTGCGGTTCGGCAAGGTCGTCAGCAGCCCCTCCGCCGCCAGCCGCACCATGGCCTCGCGGATCGGGGTGCGCGACAGATCGAACTCTTCCGCCAGCCGCATCTCATCAAGCGGACTGCCCGGTGGCAGGCTGAGATCGAGGATCGATTGCCGCAGCTTCTCGTAGACCTTCTGCACGCCATGGCCGCGCTTGCGAACCGGCGTACTCGTCTCTGCAGTCGGCCGCGGCTTCTTCGCCATTCCCAAACCTCGATTCCACCAAACCGTCGGGACAGGCTTCATAGATAAAGTATCACCGGATTGCCAGACGGCGCGCCGCCTTGATTACTTCCCCCGAGCGTTACTGCCGCAATATGCAGTTGCCGGCAGGCTCGGACCTTCGGGATTGCTCCTTGGTCCGAGCCTGACGTTGCATGCCTTGTTTTGTGGCCTCGATGATTCTGGCTATCGGTATCTGCGCTGCATTGGCCCGCACGCGCACAGGCGACGTCTCACCGGCCGGGCGCGCCAGCGTTCCTGCCGCGCCGCAGTGCAATCGTGTGTGGCCGGGCCCGGGACGAGGGCAAGATCGTCGCCGAGCCGCGTCAACGCCTAAATCGCCGAGAACACCAGCGTGGCGTTCACCCCGCCGAAGCCGAAGGCGTTCGACAGCGCATGCCGCACGGTCTTTTGCTGCGCCACCTTCGGCACCAGGTTGAATTGCTCGCCCACATCCGGATCCTCGAGGTTGCGCGTCGGCGGCACGATGCCGTTGCGGATCGCGAGGATCGAGAACAGCGCCTCGATGGCGCCCGCTGCGCCCATCAGGTGCCCGGTCGCCGACTTGGTCGAAGAGATTGCGAGGTCCTTGCCGCGATTGGCGAACACCGCGCCGATCCCGGCCAGCTCCGCCGCATCGCCGACCTGCGTCGAGGTCGAGTGGGCGTTGATGTAGTCGATCTCACCCGGCGACAGTCCGGCCATCCGCAAAGCGCCGCGCATCGCTGCCTGCGCTCCGGCGCCGCCCGGCTCGCCGGCCGTCAGGTGATAGGCATCGGCCGATGTCCCGTAACCGGAAAGTATCGCGAGCGGCGTCGCGCCTCGGGCCTTGGCGTGACTCAGCCGCTCGATCACCAGCACTGCGGCGCCCTCGGCCAGCACGAACCCGTCGCGCTTGCGGTCGAACGGCCGCGAGGCGCCCTCGGGGTCGTCGTTGAACGCCGTCGCCAGCGCTCGCGCCGCGCCGAACCCGCCGACCGAAATCGGGTCGACCGAGCCCTCGGCCCCGCCGACAACAGCCACGTCCGCTTCGCCCGTAAGGATCAGCCGCATGCCGTCGCCGATCGCCTGGCCCGACGCCGCGCAGGCGGTCACCGGCGCGCCGATCGGCCCCTTGAAGCCGTAGCGGATGGAGATCCAGCCGGCCGCGAGGTTGGCGAGAAAGCTCGGCACGGTGAACGGCGACAGCCGCCGCGGCCCCTTCTCGATGATCGTCTCGACCGCATGCGCCATAACCGGCGAGCCGCCGACCCCGGTGCCGATCACCGTGGCGGTACGGGCCTTTTCGTCCTCGGTCTGAGGCGCCCAGCCGGACTGGGCGATCGCCTCCTGCGCGGCGACCAGCCCGTACTGGATGAACAGGTCCATCTTCTTGATGTCCTTCGGGTCGATCGCCACCAGCGGATCGAATCCCTCAGGGTCCGTTTCGCTCGTCGGCACCAGCCCGGCCACCTTGGCCGTATAGTTGGTCACGTCGAAGCGGGTGTTCCGGACAATGCCGCTCTTGCCGGCGATGAGCCGTGACCACACGGTTTCGACGCCGGTGCCCAGTGGGCTGACCACGCCCATGCCGGTGACGACGATCGGATCGGACTGAGTTGCCATGGGAATTCTTCCTTATGTGTAGTTACACGGGTCGGCTCGAGGTCAGCAGGCTGCCGCATCGCTTCAGATGGTGGCGAGCCGCTGCAGTTTCATCAGGGTATCTTCAAAGCCGTCGGCGCCGAGCTCGGCGCGGATCTCAGCCTGCGCCTTGCGCCACAGCGGCAGCAACTCGTTGACCAGGTCGCGTCCCCTCGGGGTGAGCGAACAGATCCGGCCATTGCCATGCTCGGCCGGGCGCGACGCGATCAGCCCCATCTTCTCCAGCCGATCGAGGTTCCGCGTCAGTGTCGTCCGCTCGAAGCCGCGCTGTTCGGCCAGCTCGCTGACGTTCCGCTCGCCGGAGGCCACGATCAGCCCGAGCACCGAGTACTGCGTCGAGGTGATGCCGAACGGCCGCGTATAGGCATCATAGCGCCGCGTAATCGCCCGCGCCGCCATCCGCGTATTCGAAACCATGCACCGGCTGAAATCATCCATGCGCCGACAAATAGTGTGTAGTTACACGGTGTCAAGTGAGGCGGCGCTCGCTGGAGTGGGTGGGACGACGAAAGGGAGCGGCGTTTGTGCACTTGCTGGTCCGGCAACCAGCCCGGCGTCAGCGCGCCGGTTGCTGCTCTCTCGATTGGTCCGACCCGTCGGCGGGCCGGTTGTCGCGTCGGGCAGGACATCGTCGTCGGTTTCGAACAGCGGTTCCGGCGGTGCCTTGCTCGGCCCCAGTGGTCCGCGGTCGGTCTTGTCGATGTCGAGATTTCGCACGTGTGGCGGGATGCTCGTCGGGATGCTCATAGTGTCCTCGGACCTGGCGCGCGATGCGGTGACAATGCCGGCAGCGCCACGACGGTTGCGTGACGCCCAACGAGGCTGCGCTCCGACGCTTTCGCTCGGCCGATTTCATGCTATTAGCCCCGGCATCAGATTTTCCGCGCCGCTGAGGAGCTTACGCATGGCCAAGATCAAAGTTGCCAACCCTGTCGTCGATCTCGACGGCGATGAGATGACCCGCATCATCTGGCAGGCGATCAAGGACAAGCTGATCCTTCCCTATCTCGATCTCGATATCGAATACTACGACCTCTCGGTCGAGAACCGCGACGCCACCAACGACCAGGTGACGGTCGACGCCGCCAACGCCATCAAGAAGCACGGCGTCGGCATCAAGTGCGCCACCATCACCCCCGATGAGCAGCGCGTCGAAGAGTTCAAGCTCAAGAAGATGTGGAAGTCGCCCAACGGCACGATCCGCAACATCCTGGGCGGCGTGATTTTCCGCGAGCCGATCATCTGCTCGAACGTGCCGCGCCTCGTACCGGGCTGGACCCAGCCGATCATCGTCGGCCGCCATGCCTTCGGCGACCAGTACCGCGCTACCGATTTCCGCTTCCCGGGCAAGGGCACGCTGACCATCAAGTTCGCCGGCGAAGACGGCCAGGTTATCGAGCACGAAGTCTACCAGGCGCCGGGCGCCGGCGTGGCGCTCGCCATGTACAACCTCGACGAGTCGATCCGCGATTTCGCCCACGCCTCGTTCAACTACGCCATCAACCGCAAGGTGCCGTGCTACCTCTCGACCAAGAACACCATCCTCAAGGCCTATGACGGTCGCTTCAAGGATATCTTCCAGGAGATCTTCGATGAGCACTACAAGCAGAAGTTCGACGAGCTGAAGATCTGGTACGAGCACCGGCTGATCGACGACATGGTCGCCTCGGCGCTGAAGTGGTCCGGCGGCTACGTCTGGGCCTGCAAGAACTACGACGGCGACGTGCAGTCCGACATCGTCGCCCAGGGCTTTGGCTCGCTCGGCCTGATGACCTCGGTGCTGATGACCCCCGATGGCAAGATCGTCGAGGCCGAAGCGGCGCACGGCACCGTCACCCGTCACTACCGCCAGCACCAGCAGGGCAAGGAGACCTCGACCAACTCCATCGCCTCGATCTTCGCCTGGACGCGTGGCCTGCAGCACCGCGCCAAGCTCGACAACAATGCCGAACTGGCGAAGTTCGCCCTGACCCTCGAGAAGGTCTGTGTCGAGACCGTCGAAGCCGGCCAGATGACCAAGGACCTCGCCTTGCTCGTCGGCCCGGACCAGAAGTGGCTCTCGACCCTTGGCTTCCTCGACGCCATCGACGCCAACCTGAAGAAGGCCATGGCTGCCTGACGTCCAACCCGATAGCAGGCGGCGACTGCATCGCCGCCTGCGCCCTCTCTGGTGCCTCCGTCATCTGGCCGGTCTATAGTTCGCCCCACCAGATGAGGAGCGAACGATGGCAGCAGGTACCAGAGACGATCCGTGGTTGCTCAAGACCCCGCCGGGCAGCAGCGACATCACGCTTTACCGCGCTCCCGATGCCACGCCGCCTGCCCTTATCTGCGTCGCCGGCGGCACCGAGTTGCGCTACCACCTCAGGGCCATCGAAGACCTGCACCAGATGCTGAAACAGCACGGCGACTGGATGGAACTCGGCAATGCCGATGAGCAGAAGGACGCCAAGCCTGGCACGGTCGAAGCCTGGGCCCGCTCTCACGACAACCCGGTAGGTGGGTGGTATGGCATCCGGAAGGGATTTCGCGGCCGCTTCGCCAACTACGTGACGCCGGTGCTCGAGGTGCTGGGTCTCGTCGAACTGGAACACGGGCCGCGCAACAACCGGGTCCGTGCTCTCTAGCAGTTTCCGTCTCGACCCACCCCAAGGACGCTTGAACGGCGCGCGTCAAAGCTCCTAGAACTACAGTTCTCGGGGGAATTTCCGCATGCGTCTTCTCGCCTTCGCGACCGCTCTGCTGTCGATCTTCGTCGCCTTGCCGATCAACGCATCAGCAGCAACTATTTCCATCGTCTCAATGCAGTATTCCGCCGCGCACCCGGTGCCGCACCTGCACTATGACGGCGATACCGCCGACGGCGATGTCGCAACGCTGCAGAGCATGTACGACACCTTCGTCAAATGCCGCCTGTCGTGCATCGGGCCCGACGGAGGGGCAACGGCGGTACTCACCCTGAATGGGCCGGGCGGCAGCTATTTTGAGGGCCTGGCGCTCGCCGACTTCCTCCGCGCCAACCATATCGCCACCGTCGTCGAGCGCGGCAGCGGTTGCTATTCCGCTTGCGCTTTCGCTTTCCTCGGCGGTTCTGCCTGGTCCAGCCAGGACGGCGTCGGCACCTATGTCGACCGCATGGTCGAGCCCGGATCCGTCGTCGGCTTCCACGCCCCCTACTCCGACGAAGTGTCCTTCACCAATGCCCTCAACGAGCGCGGCGCCATGGCTATGCAGGGCCAGACGCGGGATTTGCTCGCCCTGATGGTCAAGGAGCTGGTGAAGTGGAACGTCGATCCCGAGGTGATCTTCAAAATGGTCGGCATGGGCCCGGAGGAAACTTACAACCTGGTGACCGCGGAAGACCTCTATTTGGCCCGGGTCACCCTGCCGCCTACACCGTCCTCCGGTTGGATCACCGACCTGCCTTCCGCCATCCGTGAGGCCTGCCTGCGCCTCCTCGCCATCGACGAGCGCGCCGCCCCGTACGACATGCAGTGGCGCTTCGAATCCGACTACACGCCGGCCATCGGCGAAGCCGAATTGGCCGGGCCGATCTCCGGTTACAAGCTGGGCGACCGGCTGCTCGATATCGGCAGCTGCTCGGCCACCGACGCCTCGATGGCGACGGATGGCGACTACGAGATCGCGCTCTACTTCACCCCCGGCCTCGATGGTCTCAATGCCGCGAGCACCAGTTTCTTCAACCGCCAGCACGGCTGGTCCACAGCCGGCGTCGGGCGCGACCCGCTGAAGCGCATCTTCGCCAAGGGGCCGCTCAACAGTTTCTTCCTGCCGCTCGACGCCGATATCGACGGCCTCGACCTGCCCGGCGAAGCCGATATCGACGCCAACCGCTTCAACACGGCGCTGCCGCCGCTGCTGCCGACCATGCCCAGCGACCTCGTCGTCGACGCCAGCACGCCCAGCTCGCGCGTCTCGCATTTGGGTGACGTCTTCGTCTTCGAACGCGTCGGCACTCGCCAGCTCTATGACAGCGCGTTCGCCCAGGGCGCGTTGGGCCGTGCCTACACCAACGAGGTCACCAGCGACACCGGCTTCGTCCGCGAAGGCGCCTTCGTCGATACGGCCGCGACCTTCGTCTGGTTCGGCATCCTCAATGGCGAGAGCAGCGCCGTGGTCGAGGCCATCGTGGTGAAACCCAACGGCGAAGCCCCCACCGACGAGGACCTGGCGACCCTCCGGCGCATCCAGTGCGAAGCCGATTTCCAAGGCTCCAAACTCAACTGCGGCTGAGGCCATCCGGTCATACTTGAGCCATGAACTCACCTGAGCGTCAGCCGCATTGAGGGGTATTGATGTTCAAAAAGATTCTGCTTGGCCTCGCGGTCATTGTCGCCGCCGTCTACGTCTGGAATGCGTCCTGGCGCGTCGCGCCGCCTCAGGGAAAGCCCGAGCTGATCGCCCATCGCGGCGTGCACCAGACCTTCGATCGCGCCGACCTCAACAACGATACCTGCACCGCCGAGCGGATCGATCAGCCGACCCACGATTACCTCGAAAATACCCTCCCCTCGATGCAGGCGGCCTTCGCGGCGGGGGCCGATATCGTCGAACTCGATGTCCATCCGACCACCGATGGCCAGTTCGCCGTACTGCATGACTGGACCGTCGATTGCCGCACCGAAGGCACCGGCGAGACCCGTGGCCACGACATGGCGTCACTGAAACTGCTCGATATCGGCTACGGCTACACCGCCGACGGCGGCGCGACCTTTCCGTTTCGCGGCAAGGGCATCGGCCTGATGCCCGAACTCAAGGAGGTGTTCACCGCCTTCCCCGCCGAGCGCTTCCTCGTCAACTTCAAGAGCAACGAGGCACGCGAGGGCGACATGCTGGCTGAGCTGCTGTCGTCGCACCCGCAATGGCGGCCGGCTGTCTGGGGCGCCTATGGTGGTGATCCGCCAACCTACCGCGCCGCCGAGCTGGTCGGCGATCTCAATGTCTGGTCGCGCAAGGGTCTGGTCGATTGCCTACTGCAATACGAGGGGTTTGGCTGGACCGGGTTTGTTCCGGAGGCCTGCCGCAACACCAAGGTGATGCTGCCGATCAACGTCGCGCCATTCGTCTGGGGCTGGCCGAACCTCTTCATCGAGCGCCTGCAGCAGGCCGGCTCGGAGGTGATCCTGCTCGGCCCTTACAGCTCCGGCGATCCCGGCACCGCCGGCATCGATACGCCCGAACTGCTGGCTCAGGTGCCCGACAACTTTGCCGGCTACATCTGGACCAACAAAATCGAGACCATCGGGCCGCTGGCGCGTGAACGCTTCAAGTAGAGACGAAATAATTAGGCCCTGTGGCATTCCCGCCCATCGACGGTACGGCCGGCCCATCGTATAGGACTAACATACCAGTTGCCGTCCCTCCCCTCTTGGATGCCCAGAAGATGCCCTCCGGCGTCGCTTTCGCGCTTTTTGCCTATCTCCTCTATTCCTGCTGCGACGCCATCATCAAAGGGTTCGGCACCAGCCTCTCCGTCTTCGAAATTGCCTTCTGGACGGCGCTGTTTTCCTTCATTCCCGCGATCTTCACCAAGCCCAAGGGCGAGCACTGGCGGCACCTGCATCGCATGCGCCACCCCTATCTCGTGCACTTGCGCAGCATTGCCGGGGTGATCGGCAACCTCTGCATCATTTACGCCTTCACCCATATTCCGCTGGCCGAGGCATACTCGATCGCCTTCCTGGCGCCGATCTTCGTGGTGGCGCTGTCGCGGAGCTTCCTCGGCGAAACCGTGACCTGGCAGCGCTGGCTGTTCCTTGGCGCCAGCTTCTGCGGTGTGCTCCTCGTCGTCCGGCCGGGCTTCCGCGAACTGCAACTCGGCCATCTCATGGCGGTCGGCGCCGCGGTGATGGGCGGCATTGCCACCACCACGCTGCGCAAGGTCGCCCCGGTCGAAAAGCGCGTCAGCCTGCTCGGCCTGCCGCTGGGCTACGTTGTCGTTATCAACTCCATCCTGATGCTCATCGCCGGGTTCCATTGGCCGACGCTGCAGGAATTCGCCTTCCTGGTTCTGATCGGGGCTCTGGGCGGCACCGGCAACATCCTGTTCATCACCGCGACCCGCACCGCGCCGATAAGCATGATCGCGCCGGCCCAGTACAGCCAGATTGCCTGGGCCATCGTCTTCGGCGCGATATTCTATGCCGAGTATCCCGATACCGTCGCCTATTGCGGGCTCGTCGTCGTTGCCATCTGCGGCATCCTCAACGTGATGTCGGACGAAACGCGCATCCGCATCTTCTCGCGCCTGTCGGTCTTCGGTCCGGCCAGTGCCGTTTCCGAGGTCAGTCCGCCGCTCGGCGATGACGCCAAGCTGCCGCGACGCGGCGATGCCGACGACCAGGCGCAGGCGGCGCCTGGCAAGTAGATGCTGCGCTCCCTCTCACCGGTTTCGCTCGGTGTGCTCTGCGTGCTGGGCGGGATGGCGTCATTCTCGACCGCCGACGCGCTGGTCAAAGCGCTGGGCGGCTCACTCAGCGTCTTCGAGATCGGCCTGTTCACCACCGTCTTCTCGTTCCTGCCGGCTTTGTTCTCCAAGCCGCGCGAAGAGCGCTGGCGGGACACCTTCAAGCTCAACCGCCCGGCGCTGATGCTCCTCGTCGCGTTCTGCCGGACGCTGAGCGCGGTGCTGATCACCTACGCCTTCGTCACCATCCCGCTGGCCGAGGCCTATTGCCTCGTCTTCCTCATCCCGGTGCTGGCGACCATCCTCTCGGTCGTCGTGCTCAAGGAGGAGGTGTCGCTCGATCGCTGGGCGCTGGTGGTCATCAGCTTCCTCGGCGTGCTGCTGGTGGTGCGGCCCGGTTTCCGTGAGATCGAACTGGGGCACATCGCCGCCTTCATCTGCGCGCTCGCCGCTGCCGTGTCGCTTACCACCATCCGGCTGATCTCGGGCGCCGAGCGGCGCGTCACCCTGTTCGCCCTGCCCGGCCTGCTCACCCTGGTGGTCAACCTGGTCGGCGTCTTTATTGTCGGCTTCAGCTGGCCGAGCCCGTTGCTGCTGGGCGGGCTGGTGGCCTGCGGCGTATTGGGTGGCATCGGCTATCTGCTGCAGCTCAAGGGCGTCGCCCTGGCGCCGGCGAGCCGGGTGGCGCCGATGCAGTACAGCCAGATCATCTGGGCGCTGCTGTTCGGGGCTTTGTTCTTCAGCGAAGTGCCCGATGCGATCAGCCTTGCCGGGCTTGGCGTCATCGTCGCCGCCGGGCTCGCCAATATCTTCGCCGATGGCGCCCGCGCCCGCATCGCCGGACGCTGGGCCGAATATCGCGCCCGGCGAGACAACCCCTCGCCGGACGATTTCAAGGGTCCGGGGCCGGACCCGGTGTAGGCAGTAGGCAGTCGGCAGTCGGCAGTCGGCAGTCGGCAGTCGGCAGTCGGAGCAGAAAGCACGACCTACTGCCTACTGCCTACTGCCGACTGCCGACCTACAGCCCGCCGCGCACCGCTGCGATGGCGTCGGCGCCCCTGGCGCCATCCGGACCGCCGCCCTGCGCCATGTCGGGACGGCCGCCGCCGCCCTGCCCGCCCAAGGCCGCGGTGGCGAGCTTGATCAGCTCGCCGGCCGAGTACTTGCCGGTCAGATCCTCGGTGACGCCGACCGCCACGGTGCCGCGGCCGTCATCGCCCTTCAGCACAACCGTAACCACACCCGAACCGATCCGCTTCTTTTCGGTATCGACCAGGCCCTTGACGTCCTTGGCTGAAATGCCTTCGACGGCGCGGCCGACATAGGTAACGCCGTTGACCGTCTCGTCAGCCGAAGCCGGCGCCGAACCGCCACCGCCGAGCGCAAGCTTCTTGTTGGCGTCGGTGAGCGCGCGCTCCGCCTTCTTGAGGTTTTCCTGCAGCGCCTCGATGCGGGTGAACACCTCGTGCGGCCCCACATGCAGCGCGTCGGCGACGCCGGCAACGAGGTTGGCATTGGTGCGCGCATGCTGGCGCGCGCCCTTGGCAGTCAGCGCCTCGAGACGGCGCACGCCGGCGGCAACGCCGGAATCGCCGAGTATGGTGATCAGCCCGATATCGCCGGTGCGTCGCACATGCGTGCCGCCGCAGAGCTCGACCGACCAGCCGACCGCGTTACCGGTCGGATCGCCCATCGAGACGACGCGCACTTCATCGCCGTACTTCTCGCCGAACAGTGCGCGAGCCCCGGACTCCTTGGCTTCCTCGACGCCCATCAGGCGCGTCTCGACCGGCGAGTTCTGCAAGACGATATCGTTGGCGATCTCTTCGACCTGAGCCAGTTCCTGCGGGGTGATCGGCTTGCTGTGGACGAAATCGAAGCGCAGCCGATCGGCCGAGACCAATGAGCCCTTCTGCGCCACGTGATCGCCCAGCACCAGGCGCAGCGCCTCGTGCAGCAGATGCGTCGCGGAGTGGTTGGCGCGAATGGCCGAGCGCCGGTCGTGATCGACGATCAGCGCCAGCGGTGAGCCGACCTTGATGGTGCCGTCGGTGACCTTCACCTTGTGGCCGAAGACGCCGTTGTTCTTGACCGTGTCGGTCACGGTCGCGGCGCTGCCTTCGCCGGTAAGCGAACCGGTGTCGCCGACCTGACCGCCGCTTTCGCCGTAGAACGGCGTCTGGTTGAGCACGACATAGCCTTCGTCGCCGGCTTTCAGCTCGTCGACCATGGCGCCGCCCTTGACCAGCGCAGTGACCGCGCCTTCGGCGGTCTCGGTCTCGTAGCCGAGGAACTCGGTCGGGCCGACCTGGTCGGCAACCGCGAACCAGACCTTGTCCTCGCTCGCTTCGCCCGAACCGGCCCAGCTCTTCCGCGCCTCGGCGCGCTGACGGGCCATCGCGTCCTCGAAGCCCGAGAGATCGACATTGATGCCGCGGGTGCGCAGCGCATCCTGGGTCAGGTCGAGCGGGAAACCGTAAGTGTCGTAGAGCTTGAAGGCCGTGACGCCCTCGAGCATGTCGCCCTGCTTGAGATCGGCGGTGGCTTCGTCGAGGATGACGAGACCACGGCTCAGCGTCTTGAGGAAGCGCTGCTCCTCGAGCCGAACCGTCTCCTCGATCATCTGCTCGCCGCGGACCAGCTCGGGATAGGCCTGGCCCATCTCCTTGACCAGCGTCGGCACGATCTTGTGGATCACCGGGTCGGTGGCGCCGAGCAGGGTCGCGTGGCGCATGGCGCGACGCATGATGCGGCGCAGCACGTAGCCGCGGCCTTCGTTCGAGGGCAGCACGCCTTCGGCAATGAGGAAGCTCATGGCGCGCACGTGGTCGGAGATGACGCGCAGGCTCGGCGTCGTCGGGTCGCCATTGAAGTTGGTGGCGTGCATGGTCGACGAAACCAGCGACTTGAACAGGTCGATCTCGTAATTGTTGTTCGTGCCCTGCATCACCGCCGCGACGCGCTCGAGGCCCGAGCCGGTATCGACCGAAGGCTTGGGCAGGCTGGTGCGCGAGCCGTCCGCAAACTGCTCGAACTGCATGAACACCAGGTTCCAGATCTCGACGAAGCGGTCGCCGTCTTCCTCAGGCGAACCCGGCGGGCCGCCCCAGTACTTGTCGCCGTGATCGTAGAAGATTTCCGAGCACGGACCGCACGGGCCCGTATCGCCCATCTGCCAGAAGTTCGACTTGGCCCCGAGCCGCACGATGCGATCCTCGGGCAGGCCGGCGATCTTCTTCCAGAGCGCCATCGCCTCGTCGTCGTCTTCGTAGATCGTCGCGGTCAGCTTCTCCTTGGGCAGGCCCCACTCCTTGGTGAGCAGGTTCCAGGCCAGCTCGATCGCGTGCTCCTTGAAGTAGTCGCCGAACGAGAAATTGCCGAGCATCTCGAAGAAGGTGTGGTGGCGCGCCGTGAACCCGACATTGTCGAGGTCGTTGTGCTTGCCGCCGGCGCGCACGCATTTCTGCGAGCTGGTCGCCCGCACATAGTCGCGCTTCTCGACGCCGGTGAAGACGTTCTTGAACTGCACCATGCCGGCATTGGTGAACATCAGGGTCGGATCGTTCCGCGGCACCAGCGGGCTCGATGCGACTTCTTCGTGACCATTGTTCGCGAAGTAGCTCAGAAAGCTCGACCGGATATCGTTCACGCTCGTCATGACGGGTCTCTTACAGACAAATGGCGAGGCCATGAGCCCCGCCAAGAACAACAGGAAAGGCCTTCTATCGCGGGGCTTGCGGTTGTGTCCAGCGCAGGGTGGGGAGAGGTGTCAGATTGGGTGCGTAGGACGCGGAGATCGCACTGTCGTCAGTCCCGCAACAAGCACCGGCCGTCATCCCGGCGAACGCCGGGACCCAGTGCACCAAACATTCCGCCAACGTCGACCCATCCGACCTTGCTGTGACGGACCGGCGGGGTTCGTACCCAGTCCATTGTCCGAGCAGTGGGTCCCGGCGTTCGCCGGGATGACGGCCGGTGGATGGGCACAATTGAGTTTACCCACCAGCGCCGGCGTGAATGGCACGATCGTGGAAACGCAACCCACCGCTCAAAACGAAAGGGCGCCACCTGGGCGCCCTCTTCTTCACATCCCGGCGGGTCCGATCACGCGTCCCCGTCGTCGCCCTCGTCACCTTCCGGCCCGGCCAACAGCGCTTCGCCGAGGATGCCGGAGCTTTCGCGCACGCCCTTTTCGATCTGGTCGGCGATCGCCGGATTGTCCTTGAGGAACTGGCGGGAGTTTTCACGCCCCTGCCCCAGCCGCTGGCTGTCATAGGAGAACCAGGCGCCGGACTTCTCGACCAGTCCCGACTTCACGCCGAGATCGAGCAGTTCGCCGGTCTTGGAGATGCCTTCACCATACATGATGTCGAACTCGACCTGGCGGAACGGCGGAGCCAGCTTGTTCTTGACCACCTTGACGCGTGTCTGGTTGCCGATGACTTCCTCACGCTCCTTGATCGCGCCGATGCGGCGGATATCGAGGCGGACCGAGGAGTAGAACTTCAGCGCATTGCCGCCGGTCGTGGTTTCGGGCGAACCGTACATCACGCCGATCTTCATGCGGATCTGGTTGATGAAGATCACCATCGCCTTCGACTTCGAAATCGAGCCGGTCAGCTTGCGCATCGCCTGACTCATCAGGCGCGCCTGCAGGCCCGGCATCGAATCGCCCATCTCGCCTTCGAGTTCGGCTTTCGGGGTCAGTGCGGCCACCGAGTCGACCACCAGCACGTCGACGGCGCCGGAGCGCACCAGCGTATCGGCGATCTCGAGCGCCTGCTCGCCGGTATCGGGCTGCGAGATCAAGAGCTCATCGACCTTCACGCCGAGCTTCCTGGCGTAGATCGGATCGAGCGCATGCTCGGCGTCGACGAAGGCGGCGATGCCACCGTTCTTCTGCGCCTCGGCCACCACATGCAGCGCCAGCGTGGTCTTGCCCGAGCTTTCCGGCCCGAACACTTCCACGATGCGGCCGCGCGGCAACCCACCGATGCCCAGTGCGATATCCAGTCCGAGCGAGCCGGTGGAAATCGCCTCGACCTGGGCAATGGCGCCCTCGCCGAAGCGCATCACCGTGCCCTTGCCGAAATTCCGCTCGATCTGGCTCAGCGCTGCTGCCAGCGCCTTCTCCTTATCCATCGATCCCTCAATAACTCGTAGAGGCGCAACAGCAGCCATCACCGGTCTCCCTTATTCCACTTCGGTCTGCGCCGCGCAAACCGATAAGATGTCCATCTAATGTACTCATTCTGTTCTCATTTCGTTTCCAAATCGTCAAGGGGGTAAATTCGCTGTTCCTTACGCACCGGCGCCTTGCGATTCGACCGCTGCGCACCCTTGGCACCCGCGTTGGTGATCTACATCCAAAATCCAAATGCAATCGCGGCTGCGCCGCGCTATAGGGCGGCAACGAAAATCAAGGGAATGGGCTTCATGCATCTCATCCAGTTCCAGGACGACAAGGGCGCGCGCGCCGTCGGCGCCACCGAAGGCGGCGTCACCAGCGTGGTCACCGGAGCCCAGAGCGTCTATGCGCTCGCTGCCGAAGCCGCCGAGCGCGGGCTGTCGCTGCGCGCCGTGGTCATCGAGAAGGGCCTCGGCGCCAAGCTCGATCGCGAGGCGCTCGCCCGTGAGGGCCGCCTGCTTGCCCCGATCGACCATGTCGATCCGTCGCACCTCTACGTCACCGGCACTGGCCTTACCCACCTGGGTTCGGCTTCGACCCGCGACGCCATGCACAAGTCGAACCAGCAGCAGGCTGAAGCGCCGCTGACCGATTCGATGAAGATGTTCCGCATGGGTCTCGAAGGCGGCAAGCCCGCGCCGGGCGAGATCGGCGTGCAGCCCGAATGGTTCTACAAGGGCAACGGCTACACCGTCACCGCGCCGGGCCAGCCGATCCCCTCGCCTGCCTTCGCCAAGGACGCCGGCGAGGAGCCCGAGATCGCCGGCATCTACTATATCGGCAAGGACGGCACGCCTTTCCGCCTTGGCTTCGCGCTCGGCAACGAGTTCTCCGACCACGTGACCGAGCGGGTGAACTACCTGTTCCTCGCCCATTCCAAGCTCCGCTTCTGCTCGTTCGGGCCGGAGCTGCGGGTTGGCGAGCTGCCGCGCAACGTCTCGGGCATGTCGCGGATCCTGCGCGCCGGCAAGGTGCTGTGGGAGAAGCCGTTCCTCTCGGGTGAGGACAACATGAGCCACACCATCGCCAACCTCGAGCACCACCACTTCAAGTACGACCTGTTCCGCCAGCCGGGCGACATCCACGTCCACATGTTCGGCACCGCGACGCTGAGCTTTGCCGACGGCATCAAGACCGAGCCCGGCGATGTGTTCGAGATCGAGGAAAGCCAGTTCGGCCTGCCGCTGCGCAATGCCGTCGCCTGGAACGACGACCGGCCCGTGACCATCCGCCAGCTCTAAGGGCTGGCCATCGTTGAGTTTTTGAGGAGCCGGGCCATGTGCCCGGCTCCTTGCTTTTCGGCCTTTTCCACAGCGTGCACATTTCGGCCCCCTCCCCGCCCAGATTGATGGGCGATGTTGCGGGAGTTCTCTTGGCAATTTGGTGCAAATCCGATCGATCGGCCTCAGCCGGGATTAGCGCTCGTCAGGAACACTATAGCCGCGGTGCAAAGGGAGGCATTCGCGTCCACCTCCACCTATAGCGAAAGGTACTCCCAATGATCACCGTATCCGCCTCGACCTCCGCGGCCGAGCTGCAGACCATTATTGACTCCGCTCCGGCTGGCGAAACCATCCTGATGGGCGCCGGCACGTTCGAGTTCAATGAGACCGTCGTCATCAACCGCGACGACATCACGGTGATGGGCACCGGTTCGGGCGCCACGACCATCGAACTCACCGGCAATGCCCGCGCCGGCGGCGCCTTCCAGGTCGGCGGCGTCATCGACGTACCAAGCTACTCGGGCGAGTTCGCGCTGGACGAGCCGGCGGCGGAAGGCTCGATGTACCTGCACCTGGCTGACGCGTCGGGACTCGCAGCAGGCGATCACCTGTGGATCGAGCTCGAGAACACGCCCGAATATCTCGACTCCATCGGCGATACCGAGTGGCGCGAGGATAAGCCTTTGCGCACCTCGATGGTCGAGGTCGCCTCGGTCAACGGCAACACCGTGCGGCTGACCAACGGCCTGGCCTTCGATTTCTCCACCATTGCCTCGGTGCAGAAGATCGAGGTGGCCGAGAACGTCAAGCTCGGCGGCTTCACCATCGAATCCGGCCTCGCCGAACAGGATCCAGGCAGCTTCACCAATGTCTCGGAGGCGTTCGACCGCTCCAACGTCATTTCGCTGTCGGGCACCAGCCACACAAAACTGTTCGACATCGCCATCGACAACGCCCCGTCCAACGGCTTCACCTTTGCCCAGTCGATCTTCCTCGAGGCCTCGAACCTCTCGGTCGATGGCGCGGTGAACAAGGGCGATGGCGGCAACGGCTACGCCTTCCAGCTCAAGGCGCTCTACGACAGCCAGCTGGTCGGGCTCGAAGCCTTCGACACCCGCCACGCCGTGCTGTTCGCCAGCTGGACCAGCGAAGCCAACAACACCATCCAGGTGCGCGAGACCAACCGCGACATCAACTTCCACGGCGGCGACGACCACGACAACATCGTCATGGTGCTAAGCTCGGAACGCACCGATCTCGAAGCCACCTACCTGTCGCCGACCCTGTTCGTGAACGACGAGGGCACCAGCTATGGCGCCCCCACTAACCCCCATGCCAACACCGTCACCTTCGACGTCGTCAAAGGCACCAACAAGAGCGAACTGCTGGTGGCCAATGACAGCGGCGTCGAGTTCCATGCCCGCGCCGGCGCCGACATTCTCGTCGGCGGCAATGGCAGTGATCGGCTCTACGCCGAAAAGGGCGACGACCTGGTGTTCGCCTCGAAGGGCAACGACGTCATCGATGGCGGGCTCGGCACCGATGTGCTGGCCTATGCCGGCGACCGTGATGACTACACGCTGACCCGCGACCTCTCCGGCCGCTTCGTCGTGCACAAGGCCGGCGGCAGTTACGACATCGTCGGCGGCGTCGAAGCCTTCCGCTTCGCCGATGGCACGGTGGCTACCTCGACCCTCACCGACCTGCCGACCACCTATTTCGGCTCCGACGACGCCGATCGCATCGTCGTCAGTTCGGTGCATGACGTGGTGCTGTCGGGCGGCGGCTACGACCGTATCGTGGCCTCGACCAGCTACGTGCTGGGCGACGAGAACGAGGCGCTGGAGCTCGTCGGCGATCGCGCCGTCAACGGCTTCGGCAACGCTTCCAACAACAGCTTCACCGGCAACGATGCCGACAACGAGCTGTTCGGCTTCGGCGGCGACGACCGCTTCTTCGCCCGTGGCGGCAATGACTATCTGTCCGGCGGCGACGGCAGCGACGATCTCTACGGCCAGGCCGGCAACGACCGGCTGTTCGGCGGCAGCGGCGATGACCTGCTGAATGGCGGCTCGGGCAGCGACACCTTCGTGTTCTCGGCCGGCCGCGACACTGTCGAGGACTTTTCGCTTCGCTCCGGCGACCGGCTCGACACCGGGCTCACCAGCTTTGCCTCACCGGAAGCGTTCCTCGCGGCGTTCCGAGAGGCGGCGGCCAGCGGCGGCGACAGCTTCGATACGCTCGGCATCGATGTCGATGGCAGCGGCTACCACGTCGAAATCCGCGTCGCCGATACGCATGGCGACCCGCTCGTCATGGGGCTCAACGGCGCGACGCTCGAATCCCTGTTGGCATCGTCGGACTGGATCGTCTGACCTGCCCTGAATTTCGGCACGGGGGCACCCAAATACCTGTTGCTGAAAAATGCGGCACCAACCCCGCATGACCTGAACCCCGGAACCCCAGTGTTCCGGGGTTTTTTCTTGCTCGGCATCGCATCGGCCATGCCATCCAGGCATGGCTACTATCCGACGGCGCCGGTTCATGCATGGCGCGGCCGAAACGAGACTCCGCCGCACTGGCCCAATCGCAGCGACGGGGTGTGAAATGTCGAACGGCGCCAGGCGCGAAAGCGTCGTCCGCGCCCTGATGAGGCGCACCCGCTTCCCGCTGCTGGCGCTTGGCCTCTTAAGCCTTGCCACCAACCTCCTGGTGCTCACCGGCCCGCTATTCATGTTGCAGGTCTACGACCGCGTGCTGGCCAGCCGCTCGGTGCCGACACTGGTGGCGCTGTTCGCGCTGGTCGCTGGCACCTATGCCTTTCTCGCTTTGCTTGACCTCTTGCGCTCGCGCATGGCCTTCCGCTTTGCCGGCGCGCTGGAGGCCTCGGTCGCGCCCGACGTGTTCCGCGCCTCGCTCCGCGCCGGGTTGCTGCCGCTCGGCCTCGTGCGACCCGACGCGGTGCGCGATCTCGATTCCATCCGAAGCTATGTCGGCGGGCCGGGACCGCTGGCGCTGTTCGACCTGCCCTGGCTGCCGGTCTATCTGGGCGTGGTTTTCCTGTTCCACCCGGCGCTCGGCTGGCTGGCAACCGGCGGGGCGCTGGTGGCGACGACCCTGCTGGTGATCAACGAGCGCCTGTCAGGCCGGCCTACCGCCGAAGCCGCCGCTGCCATGGCGCATCGCCAGGCGCTCGGCGAGGATGCCCGCGCCAATGCCGAGCCGGTCTTCGCCATGGGTATGCTCGACGATGTCACCGGCCGCTGGCAGGCGCGCTCCGAGGTGCTGGCCGAGGTGCAGACCCGCGCCTCCGACGTCGGCGCGCTCTACTCGTCGGTAACCAAATCGTTCCGCTTCCTGCTGCAGTCGGCAGTGCTGGCGCTGGGCGCCTATCTGGTGATCCGTGGTGAACTTTCGGCCGGGCTGATGATTGCCGCCTCGATCGTTACCTCGCGGGCCCTGGCGCCGGTCGAGCAGGTGGTGGCGCAGTGGCGCGGACTGACAGCGGCCCGCCAGGCGCTGCGCCGCACCGAGATGCTGCTGGCAATGCAACCGCCGGCGGGCAACCGGCTGAGCTTGCCCGACCCGCAATTCACTCTGGAAGTCCGGCAGTTTGCCACTGGGCCGGACCTGGAAAAGCCGCCGCTGGTGGCCGGTGTCAGCTTCACCCTCGCGGCGGGCGAAGCCATGGGCGTGCTCGGCCTTTCCGGCTCGGGCAAGACCTCGCTGGCGCGCGGCCTCTGCGGCATCTGGCCAGTGCAGCAGGGCGAGGTACGCCTCGATGGCTCGGAGCTCACGCATTTCGATCCGATCCAGCTCGGCCGCCGCATCGGCTACCTGCCGCAAAGCGTCGGGCTGTTCGACGGCACCGTCGCCGAGAACATCGCCCGGTTCCGCCCCGACGCCGACAGCGAAAGCGTGCTGAAGGCAGCCCGGCTGGCCGGCGTGCATGAGCTGATCACCGGGCTTGCCGATGGCTATGACACCCGGATCGGCTCCCGCGGCGCGGCGCTGTCGGCCGGGCAACGACAGCGCATCGGACTGGCACGGGCACTTTATGGCGACCCGTTCCTCCTCGTGCTCGACGAGCCGAACGCCAATCTCGATTTCGCCGGCGACAACGCGCTGACCACGGCGCTGACATCAGCCAAGGCGCGCGGCGCCGTGGTGATCGTCATCGCCCACCGGCCCAGCGCCATCGCCGTGTGCGACAAGCTGATCTACCTGGTGAACGGACGCCAGAGCGCCTTCGGCGCCAAGGAGGAAGTGCTGCGGCAGGTCACAGCCCCTGCCCCACGCATCGAAGGGGTGCGGATCAATGGCTGATCCGCTCGGGAGCCTCAGGCGGCATGCCTTCGCCGGGCTCGGCGCCATGGCGCTATTTATTGGCCTGCTCGGTGGCTGGGCCGGCACCACCGAGATCGCAGGCGCAGTGGTGGCGCAGGGCACTGTCGTGCCGCTCGAAGGCAGCAAGCGTGTGCAGCACCCGGAAGGCGGTGTGGTCAGCGCCATCCTGGTGAAGGACGGCGATGCCGTCGAGGCGGGCCAATTGCTGGTGCACCTCGACAGCACCACGGTTTCAGCCAATCTCGCGGTCATCGTCTCGCAGCTGAGCGCCGCATTCGCCCTCGAGGCGCGCCTCACCGCCGAGAGCATCGGTAACGACAAGCTGACGCTTCCAGCCAGTCTGGATGCCTGGCCGGACCGCGCGACGCTCGACGGGTTGCTCGCCGCGCAGGAGCGGCTGCGCCAGAGCCGTGCCGCGGCGCAGGCCGGTCTCACGACGCAATTGGAAGAGCAGATCGGTCAGCTCGGCGAACAGATCGCCGGGCTCCAGTCCCAGCAGGCGGCGGTGCGCCGGCAGAGCGAAATCCTCGCCGACGAGGTCGTCGATGCCGAGGCGCTGTTCCGCGATGGCCTGATGGAAGCCAGCCGGCTCAACGCTTCCAAGCGCGAACTGGCGCGGCTCGAGGGCGAGGCCGGCAACCTCACAGCCGAGATCGCCTCCGCTCGCACCGCCATCGCCGGCAGCCGGGCCAAGATCGCCGAGAACACCGCCACCTTCCGCGCCGGCGTGCTGGAAGACCTGCGCGATGTCGGGCTGCAGATCGCCGAGCTGCTGCAACAGAAGATCGCCGCCGAGGACCGGCTGGCAAAACTCGAAATCCGCTCGCCACAGGCCGGCATCGTCCACGAGTCGATCGTTCGCACCGTCGGTGGCGTGGTCGCGGCCGGTGAGACGCTGATGCAGGTCGTGCCCCATACCGACCGGCTGGCGCTCGAGGCACGCGTCTCGCCGCTCGATGTCGACAAGCTGACCGTCGGCCAAGCCGCCGCGGTGCGGCTCACCGGGCTCGATGCCCGAACCACGCCCGAACTGGTGGCCGCGGTCGACTCCATCTCGCCCGACCTGTCGCGTGATCCGGCGACGGGCGTCGCCTATTTCTCGATCCGCATGAAACTGAGCGAAACCGAGCTCGCCCGCCTGCCCCACGGCCAGCACGTCACCGCCGGCATGCCGGCCGAAGCCTTTCTGCGTACGGCGGACCGCACGGTGCTGTCGTACCTCTTGGGGCCGCTGGCGGCACAGCTCAGCCATGCCTTCCGCGAGGACTAGTCCTCGTTGCTGGCCACCTGCTGCAGCCGCTTGAGCTGCGGTCCGTCGAGGAGGCCGAGGCGGCTCATGAAGCCGAGCAGCAGCCGGCCGCTGTCGAGCGGCGCCAGCATCAGCACCAGGCTGTCGGAAATCCTTGGGCTTCGCCGGGCTGGTCCAGACTTCCCGTCAGCGAGATCGAGCAACAAGGCGTGGGCAAAGCCGAGCTTGAGCATGGCCATCTCCTGGTCTTTGGTGAGCTTACGCCGCGAACACTTGCGCTACCACCTTTGGCTGGTTTACCCGGTGCAACTGACATGTCAGTGTCCGCCGCCGTCGGGCCAAGGGAGTTTGTACATAGATGAGCGCCACCAGTTTCAAGCAGCGCCAGGTTGGTCGGACCAGCCTCGAATTGACCGAGCTCGGGCTCGGCGGCGCGACGCTCGCCGGCATCTTCTCCGAGGTCCCCGACGAGCAGGCCCGCGCCACCGTCGGCGCTGCCCTCGATGCCGGCATCCGCTACTTCGACACCGCGCCGCAATATGGCTATGGCCGCTCCGAACACCTGATGGGCGATGGCCTGCGCTTCCGCACCGAGGGCGTCGCCATCTCCACCAAGGTCGGCCGCCTGCTGCGGCCGGTACAGTCGGAGGCCGAGCGCGACTATCCGCATAACTGGATCAAGCCGCTGCCGTTCGAGCAGGTCTACGATTACAGCTATTGGGGCGTGATGCGCTCCTACGAGGCCAGCCTCGCCCGCCTCGGGCTGAGCAAAGTCGACATCCTCTACGTCCACGATATCGGCCTCGCCACTCACAGCGCCGAGCAGAACCCGATCTACTGGAAGCAGCTTGCCGAGGATGGCGGCTACAAGGCGCTCAACGAGCTGAAGGCGACCGGCAAGGTTTCGGCCATCGGCCTCGGCGTCAACGAGTGGGAAGTGCTGATGGATGCGTTCGCGCTCGGCGATTGGGACGTGTTCCTGCTCGCCGGCCGCTACACGCTGCTCGAGCAGACCTCGCTCAGCCCGTTCCTCACCACCTGCCTCGAACGCGGCGCCTCGGTGGTCTGCGGCGGCCCGTTCAATGGCGGCGCCCTGATGGGCACCGGCACCTGGAACTACGCCAAGGCGCCCGAGCACATCATCAAGCGCGTCTCCGACCTCGAAGCGCTGTGCAAGGAATTCGGCGTGCCGCTCGGCGCCGCCGCGCTGCAGTTCCCGCTCGCCCACAAGGCGATCTGCAACATTCTCCCCGGCCCCAGGTCGCCGGCCGAACTCAACGGCATCCTCGACTGGTGGAACGTCACGATTCCCGACGCGCTGTGGGATGCCCTCGCCGATCGGAAGCTCGTCGAAGCCGGCACGCCACTGCCGAACGGCCGCACCGCGTGATGCCACACAAGGTGCTGATGATGGACGTCGACGGCGTCCTCGTCAGCGGCCGGCCGACAGACGGCCGCCATCTGTTCGCCGAACTGGAAGCCGATCTCGGCTTGTCGCCTGATCGGCTGCGGGAGACGTTCTTCACGCCGTTCTGGGAAGACATCGTCACCGGTCGCGAAGCGCTGACCGAACGGCTGGCGCCGGTGCTGGCCGAGATCGCGCCAAAAGTTTCGTGCGAGCGGCTGATCGCCTACTGGTTCGAGAACGACTCGCGGGTCGACAAGGCCGTGCTTTCAGCGGTGAAACGTTATCGAGAGCGTGGCGTGCCGGTGTTCCTCGCCACCAACCAGGAGCACATGCGGGCCGACTACCTGATGCAGCAGGTCGGCCTCGGCGCATATGTCGACGGCATCATCTATTCGGCGGCGCTCGGCCACCGGAAGCCACATGCCGAGTTCTTCGAGCGCGCCGCGGCCATTGCCGATGCTGCGCCCCAGGACATCGTGCTGGTCGACGATACGCTGGCCAATGTCGAAGCGGCGCGGCGAAGCGGTTGGAGCGCCGTGCACTGGACTGGCGACAGCACGCTGGACGACGAACTATCACCCTATTTGGGGTGAGCGCGCGCCGTTCGTCCTTACCGTGACGGATCGGTGGCTTACCCCTCACCCGTCTCGGCCTACGGCCGATCCACCCTCTCCCCGACGGGGAGAGGAAAAGTGAGGGTCACCGCACCCTCGTATTCTTCTCCCCGTCGGGGTCGCGGGACGAGGGCGTAGCCCTCGCCCGGAGGTGGCGCGTAGCGCCGGATGAGGGGTGGGCCACAAAAGTTTGGCGCTGCTGGCCGCTCGTGAACCCCGAGCCAGCCTCAAACATGGCTCCTAAAGCCCCACCGCATCCTCGAGATAGTGCCGGCGGATGCCGAAGAACTCTTTGGCCTCCGCCAGCTTCCTCAGCTGCGCGGCATCCTTGCCGCGCCTGGTCTTGGTCGCAACGATCAGTACGTTCTTGGGTGTATGCACGTCCGAGATGAACTCGAACACCTTGGTCGAATAGCCGAAATGCTCGAGGATCATGGCGCGCATCGCGTCGGTGACCATCTCGGCCTGCCGCTCGACGAAGATGCCGTGCTTCATCAGGAAATCCAGCGCATTGCCGCGGTTCGAGGTCTCGATCTCGCGGCGGATCTGCTTGTGGCAGCACGGCGCGACGACGATCAGTTCGGAACCGGCAGCGATCCCCTTGGCGATGGCGTCATCGGTAGCGGTGTCGCAGGCGTGGAGCGCGATCAGCACGTCGGCACCGGCGGAGTCGAAATTCTCGATCGTCCCCTGCTCGAAGCTCAGGTTGCCGATGCCGGTGGCGCGGGCCGTCTCGTTGCAGAAGCTCACGAGATCGTCGCGGAATTCGACACCGACCACCTCGGCGGAACGCCCAAGGTTCTGCTTCAGATAGTCGGCCACGGCGAAGGTCAGATAGCCCTTGCCGGCGCCCATATCGACCACCCGGTTCAGCTTGCCCTCGGGGATCGCCTTCAGCAGCGGCCCGAGGATTTCGACATAGCGGTTGATCTGGCGGAACTTGTCGCCGGCGGCCTTCAGCACCTGCCCATCGGCGCCAGTGACGCCGAGTTCGGTAAGCCAGGCTTTGCCGGCCGCCGGGATCGGGCGGGCCTTGGCGCGATCGTGTGACAACGAGGCCGGCGCCTTGCTGGTCGGTTCGCTCTGCTTCAGCCGCGGCGCCTTGCCCTGGCTGTCGAACTGCAGGTCGAACGCCGTGGTGAACAGGAAGGCCTGGCGAAAGTCCTTCTCCATCAACCGCCTGAGCTGGCCGATCGCGCCAGCGGGCGGATGGTTCTGCGTGAGGTCGCGGGTCTGGTGGTGGAAGGTGAAGCTAAGCTTCAGCTGCTCGCGGATGGTCGCGGGTTTGACATCGACGCTCTTCAGCGTCTCGTCGGCGCCGAACGGCAGGCGCAGCGCCAGGCGCACGAAGCTGCCATCGGCGACGGCGCTGTCGAGGGCGGCAAGGAACTGGTCGATCTTGGGAAGGCTGGTATCCATCTCCGGCATATAGGCCTGCTGGCGCCGAAACGCTACTGCCCGCTGGAGCTCTCTGATTTTGTCGCGCTATCAGGAAAAGTCTGCAACTTTTCCTGATAGCGCTACTCCGCGCCCTGTTCGACCTTGCCCAAGACGTCCTTCACCTTGGTGTTGATCTGGTCGAGCGAATACGGCTTGGGCAGGAACTCGACGCTCTGGTTATCGGCAATGTCCTGCCGGACGTTCTCTTCGGCATAGCCGGAAACGAAGATCACCTTGAGATCCGGCATGTGCTCGCGCACTTTGGTGAGCAGCGTCGGGCCGTCCATTTCCGGCATCACCACGTCCGAGATCATCAGGTCGATCTTGTAGTCGAGCTCCTCCAGCACATCGAGCGCCTCGTCGCCGCTATCGGCCTCGAATACCTCATAGCCGGTGGTGCGCAGCGCCCGCGCCGAAAACGCCCGCACGCTGTCCTCGTCCTCGACGATCAGGATGCGCTCATGGCCGGTGAGGTCCTTGACCTGCACCACTGCCTGCTTGACCGGCGCATCGCTTTCGGTCGGCACGTAGCGTGGCAGGAAGATGCGGAACGTGGTGCCCTTGCCGACGATGGAGTCGGTGTAGATGAAGCCCGACGACTGCTTGACGATGCCATAGACCGTCGACAACCCGAGGCCGGTACCCTTGCCGAGTTCCTTGGTGGAGAAGAACGGCTCAAAGATCTTTTCGAGGATTTCCGGCGGCATGCCGGTGCCGGTGTCCTCGACTTCGATCAGCACGTAGTCGGCCGGCGGCATCCCGGTATAGGTGAAGCCGCTGGCCTCGCCCTCGGTGACGTTGCGCGTCCTGAGCGTGATGTCGCCGCCATTGGGCATCGCGTCGCGCGCGTTGACCACGAGGTTGACCACCACCTGCTCAAGCTGCACCAGGTCGGCCTTCACCGGCCAGACCGGATTGGAGTGCTCGACACTGAGGGTGATCTGCTCGCCGATCAGCCGCTTCAGCAGCACCGTGAGGTCGTCGAGATGCCCCGGCACCTCCAGTACCTGCGGCCTGAGCGTCTGCCGGCGCGAGAAGGCCAGCAGCTGCCGGGTGAGGCCGGCTGCGCGGTTGGCGCTGTTCTTGATCGACATCAGGTCGGCAAAGCTCGGATCGCCCGGCTTGTGCTTCAAGAGCAGCAGGTCGGCGAAGCCGATAATGGCGGTCAGCACGTTGTTGAAATCATGCGCCACGCCGCCGGCCAGCTGGCCCACGGCCTGCATCTTCTGGCCCTGGGCGAACTGCGCTTCGAGCTTGCGCTGCTCGCTCATGTCGAGTGCGTAGACGTTGATCCGCTCCGCCGCGCCCTCGGCTTCCTCGGAGCTCGAGACATAGAGGCGCACCGCGTGGTCGCTGCCACGGGTCAGCGTCGCATCCACCGGCTCGATCTCGGAGCGGCTGGCCAGCGCCGCGTCGATCGCCTTGGCGAAGGCCTCGCGGTTGCCCTCGGCCAGCAGGTCTGCCATCGGCTGCATGTCGATCGACTGCTCGCCACCGGCCCAATCGAAGATCCGGCTGAACGGCGCATTGGTGCGAATGATGCGGCCGGCTTTGTCGAGCGTCGCGATGGCGAACGGCGTGTCGTTGAAAAAACGCGAGAAGCGGACTTCCGACGCGCGCAGCGCCTCTTCCTTGTCGGCGCCCTGCCGGCGGTCGAGCACCAGGGTGCGGGTCTCGCCGAGCTCGCCATCGGCGAGGCGCGCGGCGCGATGCATCAGCCGCACCGGGAAGCTGGTGCCGTTGCGGCGGACGAGGTCGATATCGATGATCTCGGTGCGGATCTCGCCGTCCGAGCGGCCGCGCATCAACAGGCTCGCGCCGTCGCCGCGCACGATGTCGCTGAGCCGGATGGCGGTGGATTCGAACTCGGCGAGATCGTAGCCGAGCCAGTCCGCGAGGGTCGAGTTGAGGTACTGCACCCTGCCCTGCGCGTCGGCGGAGAAGAAACCGGCCGGCGCATGGTCGAGATAGTCGATGGCGCGCTGCAGTTCGAGGAAGGCGTTGTCCTGCCGCTCGCGGTCGCGGGTAATGTCCTCGACGGTCCACAGCACCAGGGGCTTGCCGCCCTCGTCGATGGTGGGCAGGGCCCGCACCCCGACCCGGTACCAGAACGGCTTGGTCGAGCCGCCCACCGAACCGCCGAGCCCGCCGATGATGCGGATATCCTCGATCGCCGGCCGGCCGTCACGCGCCGCGCGCGCCAGCCGATACACTGCCTCGGAGGCCTCGGGCTCACCGGCGAACAGCCGCGGCACCGAAACCGGCACGCCGTCAGTCACCCCGCCGGGAAACTCGCCGTAATGCGCGTTGACATAGCTGATCTTGCCTTCGCGGTCGGTGACCAGCGCGCCGAACGGCAGGCTGTCGACCACGGCGCGGCTGAGCGTCTGGGTATCCTCGCTGGCCGAGAAGCGGAACAGCCCTGCGGCCACCGCGAACAGGCAGAACACGCCGACCACGGCGAGCAGCCCGAGAAACACCAGGATCAGGTCGGCCGGAATGCGGTCGCCCAGCGTCGCCAGCAACACCGCGCCGGTAATGAAGAAGGCCGCCAGCGCCACCACGCGCCAGAGCCCCGCGCTGCTGCGCCCGCGGTTCAGCAGCGGGTTGGGATAGTTATCCTCGTCGAGCGGCAGAGGTGCCATGCGCTGGTGGTGCCCCGGGGAAAAGTCACGCCGAATCGGCCTTCTCAAGGTCTAGCAAAGCCACAAGTCGGTTGGGTAGCCGCAATGGCGTTATCCCCGTCAGGTCGGGCAGATTTGTGAGGGGGATGGAAGGGATACAGCACCAGCCTATCAGCCATCTCCCCCTCGGCGGGGGAGAAAGCGAAAACTTGGGCTTAGCGCAGCTAAGTCCTTAGTTTTCGCAAGAGAGGGGGACGTGGAGAGGCACGGAGGCTCCGCATCCCCTCTCTCTTGGAATTTCGAAGGCTTAGCCAAGAAGCTAAGCCCAAGAAATCCCACTCTCCCCCGCACGGGGGAGATGGGCATCGAGTTGCCTCTCCCTAACCCGCCTTCCAGCCGCGGCTCTGCTTCAACCGCATCACGAAGCCGATGACTTCGGCCACCGCCTTGAAGTGCTCGGTCGGGATGGTCTGATCGATGTCGACGCTGGCATAGAGCGCCCGGGCCAGCGGCGGGTTCTCGACGATCGGCACGTTGTTCGCTTTGGCCAACTCGCGGATACGGAAGGCGATGGCGTCGGCGCCTTTGGCGACGCATTGCGGCGCCGCCATGTCGCGATCGTATTTCAGCGCCACGGCGAAGTGGGTCGGGTTGGTGATCACCACCGTCGCCTCGGGCACCGCCGCCATCATGCGCTTGCGGCTGCGCTCCATGCGCACCTGCCGGATGCGGCCTTTGACCTTGGGGTCGCCTTCCTGCTGCTTGTATTCGTCGCGGGTTTCCTGGACCGTCATCTTCAACCGGTTCCACCAACGGGTGCGCTGGTAGACGTAGTCGGCGATGGCGACGACGGTGACCACCGCCAGCACCGCCCCGAAAATGCTGAGGCTCAGATCCATGAACTCGGCGGCGATCATCGCCGGCTCGAGCTGGATCATCATCTCGAGGCTGTCGATCTTGGGCGCCAGCACGAACCACAGCACCGCCGAAACCACGGCGAGCTTGATCAGCCCCTTGACGAAGTTGACCAGCGCCTCGGTCGAGAACAGGCGCTTCGCCCCTTCGATCGGGTTGATCTTGGAGAATTTCGGCTTGATCGGATCGAGCGACAGCAGCGGCCGGTGCTGCACCAGGTTGGCGGCAATGCCGAATGCGGCGAGGACGATCGATGGCAGGATCGCCACCATCAGGATCGAGCCCGCGAGGCTGCTCCAGAACGCCGCCAGCGCCTGACTGCCGACCTCGAACTTTTCCGCATTGCCGAGCAGCACCTTGAGCTGTTCGACGAGGCTGGCGCTGGTCGGTCCGGCCATCATGGCAAACACCAGCGCCGAGCCCGACAGGATGAACCAGGTATTGACCTCCTGGCTCTTGACCACATCGCCCTTCTCATGGGCGTCGCGAAGCTTTTTTTCCGAAGGATCTTCGGTTTTTGATGACTGTTCCGGGGCCTCGTCGCTCATCTACCGCATGTCTCCCGAAAGTGCGTACCGGTTTCGGGACAAAGACATGCGCAAAAACAAAGAGCTAAGGCGCACGAAGCGACTCCTGGAGATCGCGACGCGCATTAGCGAACGCCGCGCAGCATGGCGAGCACGCCCTCGAAATGCATCAGGTAGAGGCCCATCATCATGGCCAGCAGCAGCGCCATCAGGATCAAGCCGACCCCAACCGTCGCCGGCATGGCGATGAAGAACACCTGCAATTGCGGCATCAGCCGGCTGAGGATGCCCATGCCCAGGTTGAACACCAGCCCGAACACGATGAACGGCGCCGACATCTGCACCCCGATGACGAAGGCGCCGGCGACGGTATCCACCACCGTCTCTGCCGCATCGCCGAACATCAGCGGCTCTTTGGGCGTGAAGATCATGTAGCTGTCATGGATCGCCGACAGCGCTACGTGGTGAAGGTCGGTGGCAAAGATCAGCGTGATGCCGAGAAAGCTGAGGAACGCACCGATCAGCGCGCCCTGCACGCCGCCATTGGTCGGGTCGGCCGCCTGCGCCACCGAGAGGCCGGATGACGAGGCGATAATGGCGCCGGCGGCCTGGGTGCCGGAAACCGCCAGCCGAGCGATGGCGCCGAGGATCAGCCCGACAATCACCTCGTGCAGCACCACCACCACCATCTCGGGCAGGTTGGTCGGCAGCGCCGGCAGCTGCGGCGAAACGATCGGATAGAGCACGGCGGCGAAGACCAGCGCGAAACTCAGCCGCATGCGGGCCGGGATAGCGGTTTCGCCCAGCGCAGGGATCAGCATCAGCATGGCGCCGACGCGGGCAAAGATCAGCACATAGAAATAGGCGGTCTCGGGCAGCCAGTTGAGCGAGATCATGGTCAGCCGCCGGACATGATCATGTCGGCGAGCTTGGTCATGTAACCGCCGAGGATAGCGCCCATGAACGGCAGCGACAGCAGCATGGTGACGAAGATCGCGAGGATCTTGGGCACGAACACCAGCGTCATTTCCTGGATCTGGGTCAGCGCCTGGAACAGCGCGATGACCACGCCGACCACCAGCCCGACGATCATCATCGGCGCGGCAACGAGGATCATCACCCAGATGCCCTCACGGGCAAGATCGAGAACCGCGGCGCCGGTCATACTGTGGCGCTCCCGAAGGCCGCTGGTCCGCCGGCACCCGCCTCCCACTCGGCGTCATCCCCGCGAAAGCGGGGATCCATTCCGCCGCTTGCGCGGGCGGAGACATGGGTCCCAGCTTTCGCTGGGATGACATCTGTGAGTGGGTGAGAGTGGTTCATGAGCGGCCCTGCCTGCTGCACGATATCGCGAGTCGCGAACCGTCAGATCGGCATCCGCATGATTTCCTCATAGGCCGAGATCACCCGGTCGCGGACCGTCACCATGGTATCCATGGCGAGCTCGGTCTGGCTGATGGCCGTCACCACGTCGACCATATCGCCGCGGCCGCTGACCATCTCCATCGCCTTGGTGTCGGCGACCTTGCCACTGTCGACCACGCCCTGCACGGCCTGGCCGAGCATTTTGGCAAAATCCTGCCCGCCGCCGAGATCGGCGACCTGGTTGAGCTGCGGCTTCTGCGCCTGCCCCAGGAGCTTGGCGGCATTCGAATAGGCCGCCGTGGCGGCGTTGATTGGAAGAGCCATGATCAGTTCCTGGAAAAGACGCGTCAGCCGCGCAGGATATCGAGGGTGGACCCCAGCATCTGCCGGGTGACGGTGACGACGTTGAGGTTGGCCTCGTAGCTGCGCTGCGCCTCGCGCATATCCATCGTCTCGATCAGCGAGTTGACGTTGGGGTAGCGCACATAGCCGGTGGCGTCGGCGGCCGGATGGCCGGGCTCGAAGCGCGAGGTGAAGTCGGACTGGTCGTAGGCGATGCGGCCGATCTCGACTTTGGTGGCGCCGAGCTCGTTATCCATCACCGCCTTGAAGGTCGGGATCTTGCGCCGATACGGGTCCTCCCCCGGTGTCTTGCCGGCGGAGTCGGCATTGGCGAGGTTTTCGGCGATTACCCGCATGCGAGCCGACTGGGCATGCAGGCCCGTCGCCGCGATTTTGAGGGACGAAAGAAAGTCGTTCATCGCTATGCCTGCTTGCCGAGGGCGGTTTTGATCAGCTTGACCGAGCGCGTGTAGAGCGTCGTGATCGCCTGGTAGTCCATCTGGTTGCCGGCAACCTTCATCATCTCGTCCTCGAGCGTCACACCGTTGCCCTCTGGGGTGATCTCAAAGCTGTTCATCGTGCGGGCGCCGAACCCGTCGGCATCGGTGCCGGAAATCGCGATGTGCCCCGGCTGCGTCGTCACCGTCGCGATCTTTGCCGTCGACAGATTCTTCATGTGCTCCTCGAAGCCGTAAGCCTTGAGGTCACGACCGCGGTAGCCGGGAGTATCGGCATTGGCGACATTTTCGGCGAGCAAGGTCTGGCGCGTCTGGTGCCAGCGCATCTTCTCGCCGATGGCGTCGAGCAGTCCTAATTTCATGGTGAGCCGGGTCCAGAATCCCCTGAGGAACTGGGCAAATCCTGCCTAGCAAGCGTTAACGAGACATTAACCACGAGCCTCCGCACGCCGAGTTGTCTCGCATTTTGCATAATCTGGGCGCATTACTCGGCAATAAGTTCCACTGATTTGCGTTCGGATGGCCACCCCGAGCGTCGAGGGAGTGCGCGGCGATGCAATTTATGACGAGTTTGCTGGGCGAGTCGGCCGGAACCATCGTCACCTCGGTGCTCGCTTTGGGCATCGTCCTGGTGCTGATCGTCCTCGGCCTCTGGGCGCTGAAACTGCTCACCCGTGGCACCACCGTCGTCGGCCGGGGCCGCAACCGGCGGCTCAGCGTCATCGACCACATGCAGGTCGACGCCAAGCGCCAGCTGCTGATCATCCGGCGCGACAATGTCGAGCACCTGATCCTCACCGGTGGCCCGCAGGACGTCATCGTCGAGACCGGCATTCCGGTGGAGCGCCCGCCGATGCCGACCCGCCGCAGCGTCGAACACGAAGTGCCGCCGCCGGCCACCCCGACGCTCAGCACGTCCGAGATCGACCGGCTGCGCGAGTTCGTTCGCCCGGGCGCACGCAAATCCACCTCGCTCCGCCATACCGGTTTGTTGCGCCCGGTCAGCACCATGGAGCCCGCCATTATCCCGATGCCGGCGATGACTGGGGATAACTCCGGCCGCGGCAAAGCCGACTCAGCTACAACGCCCGCAGGCAAGGACAACGGGCGGACTGCGCTTGGCGCTCAACGCAATCTCGGGGACGAACCCAAAGCGGATAGCCGCTAGTCGCCCCGCACTTCGCCGGGTCCTTACGCTACTCGCCTTTCTCTGTGCGCTGATCCTGCCGGGCCTCGCCTTCGGCCAGGACATCTCGATCGATTTCGGCAACGACGCGACCATCACCGAACGGGCGGTCCAGCTCGTCGGGCTGATCACCCTGCTCTCGCTGGCGCCGTCAATCCTCGTCATGGTGACGAGCTTCACCCGCATCGTCGTGGTGCTCTCGCTGCTGCGCACCGCCATTGGTCTTCAGACCGCGCCGCCCAACTCGGTGATGGTCAGCCTCGCGCTGTTCCTCACCCTCTTCGTCATGGGCCCGACGCTACAGCAGAGCTACGACAACGGCATTGCGCCGCTGGTTGCCGGCCAGATTCAGGTCGAGGAAGCCTTCACCCGGGCCTCGGCGCCAGTGCATGACTTCATGGCGGCCAATGTCCGGCCCGCCGACCTGCAGCTGTTCTTCGACATGTCGTCAACCCCGGCCCCCGCCGATCGCACGGCGATCCCGCTGCAGGTGCTGATCCCGGCCTTCATGATCTCGGAGCTCAGGCGCGCCTTCGAGATCGGGTTCCTCTTGTTCCTGCCCTTCGTCATCATCGACATGGTGGTGGCGTCGGTGCTGATGTCGATGGGCATGATGATGCTGCCACCGGTGGTGATCTCACTGCCGTTCAAGCTGATCTTCTTCGTGCTGGTCGACGGCTGGCACCTGGTCGCCGGCTCGCTGATCAGAAGCTTTGTGAGTACTTAGCAAAGCTGTGTGGACGTCCCTCTGGCAATGCGCTGATCAGAACCGGTCACGATCCCGCCGGGATTTGAAGCGCAGGTTGGTCCGAGGAAGCGGAGCTCGTCCCGGTGAACCATTTGTTTGCAGCAGCCCTCTTGTGGGTAGCGCTAACCGCACAAAGTCCCGCTCAGAGCATTCCGCAGTTCACCGTTGACGTACGCAACGGCAAACTCGTGCTTCCGACGCATGGTTGGGGAGAACCGGATCACCCCGACGTCTATTGGTTCGATCTCGACGAGACCACGCAGCTTTCGGAAGGTGTAGAGTATCTCGCCGACATCGAACTGACCTCTCCCGATGGGACCAAGCACCAGTTCGGGGCGGCGAAGGTGTTTCGAGAGAGCGTGGAGCCGCCACCGATGGGTCTTACCCCGTCTGTTCGGCTCATCCTCTGGCTAGATGACAAGATCGAGCCGGAGCTTGTCGAGACGGTCACTATCAGCGCGAGCGAACGGTGCGTGCTGCCCGAGAGCGGAAACTTCTACTATGGCATCTCGCCGTTGGCGGCCTGCTGGTAAGGGCCGCGTCCGGCTGCTTGCATAGGCTGCTGTGGCCCGGTGGTCCATTCCAGTGAAAGCGGGAACCTCCGTTTTCGCGCACCTCCACGATAGCAAACGGAGATCCCCGCTTTCGCAGGGATGACATCCAGCGTGAGAGACGACCCGCCGTTACGCCGCTCCCGGCACCGATTTGTCCGGCACCATCTCAGCGCTGCCATAGAGTTCGCGGTACGACGCGAGGAACGCATCGAGCGAGTCGGCGCTGGCCACTTCGCGCGCCACCTTGCGGAACTCCACCGATTGCGGGGCGATGTCGCGCGTCACGTACTCGAACAGCGGCCATTCGGCCGAGTTCGCCATCTGCTCTGAGAATTTCGAGCGGATGCGCGACAGCCCGAGCTCATCCCCGGCCAGCACGAACCCGACTGCCGCCTTGACCACGCTCATCCGGGCCGGCTGCGACAGCTTGCCATCGATCGGCGCGTTGAGGATTTCGAGCAGCTCCGACGCCATGGCGTAGTTCTTCGACTTCCAGTAGCCGTCGACCCTGAGGATGTCGGCATCCTTGCCGGTGAGTTTTGAGATCAGGTCGAGCGCCAGCTCCTGCCGGCCGGCATCGATCAGCGCCCGCGACTCGAGGATGCGCCGCTGCCGCTCGAGCTGCGGCGGCAGGTCGGCGAGACGGGTGCGATTGAGCACGCGCAGCGCGCCCTCGGGATTGCGGTCGGCAATGCGGATCAGCGCCAGGTCGGCCGCCACCTGCGACTGCGCCACGCCGGTGAGCCGGCTGTCGATCTGGTACTCGAGCAGGTCCGCCGCCTGGGTCAAGAGGTCCACCTTCACCAGCCGGCGCGCCAGGTTGCGGATCATCTCGTCGCCGCGCGTTCCGGGCGGGGTGAGCTGGCGGAAATCGTAGTAGAGCGCCAGCGCATCGAGGTCGCTCAGGTTGTCGGCCGCGCCGTTGAGGTAGAGATCCTCAAAGGTCTGCTGCGCCTCGCCCAGCAGCGTGTCGGTGGATTCGCTCTCGGGGAAGCTGGCGGCAGCCTGCTTCACCGCATCGAACCCGTCGCGATAGTCGTGATTGGCGAAATAGAGCTCAGCCAAGAGCTTCTGCATATCGGCCTCGAGCGCCGTGCCGCGCCACATCAGCGACTCGGCCGAGAGCGTTTCGGTGGCCTTGGCGAGATCGACCTTGCCCGCTTTGCGCAGCAGGACCAGCGTGCGGTACACCGCCTCGGCCCGGGTCGGGCGGAAGTCATAGGCGATCACCTGGCCATAGGTGTCGACTGCGTCCTGGTCGTGCCCTTCGAGCTCGGCGACCCGCCCCTGCATCAGCTGGAAGAAGCTGGTCTGTTCCGGGTCGAGCTTGGGGAAATCCACCTCACCGAGCAGCCGCAGCGCCATCTGCGCATCATTGGTCTCGACCGCCGCGCGCAAGGCCGCGAACAGGAACTTGGTCTGGATCCAGATCGGATAGGTCGCGACGATCCCCTCGGCGGCGATCGCATCGAGCCGCGCGCCGCGGAAATCGCCGCTATCGGTGCGGGCGATGGTGCGCCACATCAGCGCGTCGCTCTCCTCGGGGAAGGTGCCGGCGTTGAGCGTCATCAGCGCATCGCGCCAGCGCCCGGCCAGCGTATCGGCGATGGCGCGGACCAGTCGGGTCTTCTTGCGCAGGTCCTCGCTCTTCAGCTCCTCGTCGAGAATGCCAAGTACGCCGATCGCTTCATACGAGAGGTCGTTGGCGACATAGAGCTGCGCCAGGTCGAGCCGCGCCACATCGCGCAACTGCCCTTCCGCCGCTGCTGCCCGCGCCATCGTCTCTTCCTTGCGCGTCGTGAACGCTGCGGGGTTGTCCTCGCGCCATACGCCCAGATCGAGATAGCTCTGGCGGAACTCAGGCGAGTTGCCGGCATCGAGTTTTCGCGACGTCTCGAGCGTCGACAGCGTCAGGCCGTTCGCCGCGGAAATGACGGCGACCTTGTCTTCCACCTCGACATCGAGGCTGTCATTGCGCGGCTTGATGACGAGGCCATGGGCCGAGCGGAGCGCATCGAAATCGACGAACTGCAGGTTGCGCGTCAACCCGCGTGCCGGCGGCATCACCGTCACCACTCTGAGACTGTCGCCGACCACCGGGTCGCGCAGCACATGCACCTTGCCGGGCCGCTCGATATCGGCGGTCATCTCGAACCGGCCGTCCTCGTCGCGTTCGCGGTCGAGCGTCATCGGCTCGGTGGCGCTGAGCAGCGCATCGCCGAGCGACAGCACCCAGGCCCTGCCCTCCGAGCCCAGTGTCGCCAGTCGATCGGATGACAGGTCCATGCGCGCGACTTTGGTTTCGCCGGCTGCCACCATTTCGAAATTGCTGGCGATACTGGCCAGCGCATCGGACGGTGGCGGCGCCACCACCGATTGCGGCGTGTCGAACACCATCCAGACGGTATCGCCACGCCGGAACACCGCCGCCGGGGTATCGGCATCGAACGGAAAGGCGATGCGCACGGTCTTGCCGACCGTGGTCACTGTCGGCGTCACCACACCACGGCTGGTCGGGTAGAGCTCGGCGGTGTCGTCGTGCCCGGTTTCGAGCCCGAGGCGGGCGGCGCGGCGCTGCTCCTGCTCGGCTGTGGCGACCTCGAGGTCGAGCCGGGCCTGCTTGGCCTTTTCCTCGGCCGCCAGCGCGGCCTTCAGCCCCTCCTCCGGCGCGATATCGACATCGACCACGAATTGCCGTGGCGACAGCTCGTAAAAGCGCGGCACCACCCCTTCGGCCACGGTGAGATCAACGGACGAGCCGGCCGGACTGACGGCGTTGCTGGCGCCCTTGAACTCCGGCGGCATGTCGGCCTTCAGCGCATAGAGATCGATCGGCACCGGCCAATCGAAGGCCAGCGTCCCCTTGGTCCCCTTCAGCGCAAACTTCGCCTTGGCGTCGACATTCCAGTCAAACTGGATGCGCAGGAATGTTGGGTTGCGACCGACCCGCACCGTGGCCACCGGCTGCAGGAGCTTGGCCTCTGCTTCCTTGCGCTTCTGTTCGGCGATCTTGGCCAGCTTCTCAGAGCGGTCAGCCAGCGCCTTCACCACCTCGGCGGGAAGTGCCGGCGGCAGGCCGACCCAACTGGTCGGCAGCAGGTCGATATAGAGTTTTTCGCCCGCATCCATGCGGTTGATGTTGAAGGTGGTCCTCAGCCCGATGCGGATGCCGCGCTGGTCCGGATCGACGCGCGCAATGGTGGCGTAGTCCGGCATGGCGAGCGAGATATCGGGCAACAGGATCGAAATCGGCTGCTCGAACTCGATGGCGAGCACGCCGTTCTCGTACTTCACCTTGTATTTGGGGAGATCCATCCGCTCCGGAAAGGCAATGATCAGCCGTCCGAACCCGTTCTCGGGCGTGGCAAAGATCTGCGCTTTCTCTTGTGCCGAAGCGAAACTGGGCCACAGGCTGCAGGCGAAGAGCAACGCCAAAGCAACCAAGCGCCACGGGAACGCGAACGCCCCTCGCCGATATGCGACCCACGATGTCATGCCGGCTTCTGCCCGCCCTACACTCTTCTGGTGCGACGAGCATAGGCAGACGGGCTTAACGGGGGCCTAACCGGAGGCGTGACAAACGCCGCGGAAATGGAGGCTTTGGCAGGCTACTGGCCGACGATCTGCGGCAGGCTGGCGAGGTCCTCGACCGGCGTATCGAGGGACGGTTCCGGTTGCTCGGTGGCCAGCCCCGCAGTCAGCGACTTGGCCTTCATCGGGTCCATCCGGGCCAGCACCGGCGCCATCTTGCGCGGGTTCATCGCCTTCGCCACCCGCATCAGCACGCCCATATCGAGCTGGTTGAAGATGGTGGCGGCTTCCTTGGGTTTCATCGTCTCGTACATGGCGACGATCGAGGCAAACTGCTCGTTCTCGGCCGCCTTCTTCTCGTCGACCAGCGCGTTGATCTTGGCCTCGATGGCCTTCAGCGTCGCGGTGCGTTCGTCGAGCCGCTTCTCCGCCGCCTCGACCAGCGCCATGCGCATCTCGAGTTCCTTCTCGCGCGCATCGAGCGAATCGCGGCGCTCGCCAAGGCGCCCGATCAGCTCGCTCTCGCTGCCACCCTCGCCCTCCATCGGCGCCAAGACGCCCGCGCTGTTCAGCTCCATCGGCAGGGCATCGCCATGCTCGTTGACCGAAGGCGGACAATCGACCAGCGGCGGCGCCGCGGCTGCATCAGCCGAAGCCGCGCCATGCCCGGCCGCTGGCTCAGCAGCCGCATCGGCGGCGCACGCCACTTCGATCGGTGCAGGCGCCTGCTCTTCCGCCGGCGCTGCTTCGGCGGGCGCTTCCGCCGCCGGCTCGGCCCCATGCCCACCGGCCTCAGCCACCCCCTCGGGTTCCAGCGGCAGCACCGGAGCGCCATCACTCAGCGTCGGGCTGGTATCGGCCATCGTGGTATCGGGCGGCAGCGCCATGGTCGGGTCGACCCCGGCCCCACCAGCCGCGGCCGCCCCCGCGTGCTCGCCGCCGCTACCGCCTGCCGCCACCGCGCTGCCCGCGCCGGTCAGCACATAGCCGCCAGTCGTCACCAGCCCGATGCCCTTGAAGAGCAGGAGCGCGGTAGCGGCAGCTATGACGACCGGGAGCAGGCGCGGCGTTTTCATCAGGCGGCGTTACCCCTGATGCGCGGACGCATGGAGAGCTGCTGCAGCGCCGACTGCACCTTGTTGGGCTCATCCAGCCGATCATCGAACGGTTGCGTGCCGCGCGCCGCGCTGGTGATCCGCGCCAGCCGATCCATGATCTGCTGGCCGGCATTAACGTGATTGGCGAGCTCGACGCCGAAACGCTCGGCCTCGCCCAACCGCGTCTCGAGCACCGTCTCGGCTTCCTGCGCCGTGTGCTTGAGCTCCTGGATCGCCGCATTGGCGAGGCCCGTGGCCTGCACCAGGTCGGCCACCATCTGCTTCAGCTCACCACGATCGGCGTGCAGCCGCTTCAGGCGCTGGTTGAGGATCACGCAATAGCCGATTGTCGTGGCGAGCAAAATCGTAACCAGCGTTTCGATCACGATTCCCAACGGCAAACCGAACATCAGCGGCCCTCCTGCTTGTTTTCATCGATGGCTTCGAAGGCCGCCATCGTTACCTTCGGCGCGTTCAGCGGGCGCGACACGCGCACCGACACATGGTTGCCGATATGCCCCATGATCGCTTCGGTGAGATCGACATTGCCGCACCTCAGCCCAATCGGGTCGCTCGGGGTGCGGTCGAACATCACCGTGTCGCCCGGCTGCATCGACAGCACCCGGCTGAGCGGCAGATCCATCTCATGCAGGATCGCGTCGACTTCGACATCGGCGGCAAATATTTCGGTGGCGAGATGGCCTTCCCAGATCGGGTCGCGGCCGAACTTCTCGCCCATATACATCTGCAACAACTGCTCGCGGATCGGCTCGATCGTCGCGTAGGGCAGCAGGATTTCTATCTTGCCGCCGCGATCGTCCATCTCGATCCTGAGTTCGATCAGGATCGCCGCATTGGCCGGGCGCGAGATGGCGGCAAAGCGCGGGTTGGTTTCCAGCCGCTCGACGCGGAAGTTGACCTCGGTCACCGGCTCGAAGGCGCGATGCGTGTCCTCGAGGATCACCTCGATCATCCGCCGCGCCAGCGCCATCTCGATGGTGGTGTAGGGCCGGCCCTCGACCCGGATCTGCCCGCCGACGCGGCGACCGCCGAGCAGCACGTCGATCATCGAGTAAATCAGCGAGGAGTCGACGGTGAGGAGACCGTAGTTCTCCCACTCCTCGGCCTTGATCACCGAGAGGATGGCCGGCAGCGGAATGGAATTGAGGTAGTCGCCGAAGCGCACCGAGGAGATCGAGTCGAGCGCCACTTCGACATTGTCGGAGGTAAAATTGCGCAGCGAGGTCGTCGCCAGCCGGACCAGCCGGTCGAAGACGATTTCGAGCATCGGCAGGCGCTCGTAGGAGACCAGCGCCGAGTTGATCAGCGCCTGCACTCCGGTGAGCTCGGCGCCGCCGCCGGCATTGGGATCGAAGCCGAGCAGGCTGTCGATCTCATCCTGGTTCAGCACCCGGTCGGCGGCCCCGGCCTCAACGCTGTCGGCCTCGAGCATGGCGGCCCACTCGGCGCCCATGTCGTCCTCGGCCGCCTTGGCGGGCGCGGATGCGCCACTGCTGGCCGGATCCAGCCCCCATTCGTCGCTCAGTTTGTCCTGTTCGCCGGGACCAGCCATCACTGCACCAGGATTTCCTTGAACAGGATCGAATCCACCTGCGCCGGGAAGATCGCGATGTTGACGCGCCGGCGCAGCTCTTCCTTGAGGCGGTAGATACCGGCCGAGCCTTCGAGGTCGGTCTTGCGCAGCTCGCGCAGGTAGACCTGGAACGCGTCGACCACCTTGGCCATGCGCGGCTGGATCTCGGTCATCACCTCTTCATTGGCGACTTCCAGCGCCACGGTGAGCTTCATGAACTGCTCGCGTTCGCCATCACCGCGCAGGTTCACCGTCATGGTCGGCAGGTTGAAGATGAAGGTCTCGGGCACCGCCGCGAGATGCGTCTCGTCCGGCTTGGGCCCCGAAAAGAACAGGAAATATACCGCGGCGCCGCCGCCGAGCAGCACCACGACTGCAGCGACCATGGCGATCAGCATGATGGGCAGCTTCTTCTTCGCGGGTGCGGCGCCTTCGCCACCCTCGATATCGGCTTCAGCCGCCATGCCCCAAACCCCTGCCCCACCGGACGATTCCAGTCAGGATCGAGCTAATCGCCCGAGGGTTAACGATTGGTTACGAACTGCATCAACCCGGCACAAATTGCCGGGCAGTTTTTGCCACGCGCCCTGCCGGATGGCACGTCCTGCCGGGCCACACCCTGATCTAACTGATTGATTTTGCTTGATATCGCGACTTGGCATGGTTGCTGCAGTGTTAATGGCGAGCCTGACGGCCTGGGGAGGTCGGACGGTTCGGGGACGTAACGGGGACTTCGGCGCCATGGAAAATGCGCAGCTCATCGGATTGTCGCGGCAGATCGCCTTGCAGCGGCAGATGGATGTGGTGGCGAATAACATCGCCAACATCAACACGACCGGATTCAAATCCGAACAGCTGCTGTTCGAGGAGTACCTGATGCCGGTTGCCCGGGATCGCGACTTCCCGACGCTCGATCAGTCCCTCAGCTACACCGACGACTGGACCACCATCCACGATATGTCCGGCGGCGCGCTGGTAGAGACCGGCAACCCGCTGGATGTGGCCCTGCGGGGCGACGGCTTCCTCGCCGTCGAGACCACCGCCGGCGAGCGCTACACCCGATCCGGCTCACTCGCCATCGATACCACCGGCACGCTGGTCGATCTCAACGGCAACCCGGTGCTCGGCATTGGCGGCCCGATCCAGTTCACCGCCGGCGAGACCGACATCATGATCGGCGAGGACGGTTCGGTCTCATCGAGTGCCGGCCAGAAGGGGCGCCTGCGCATCGTCGAGTTCGCCGACCCGCAGTCGACCACCCGCGAAGGCAGCAACCTGTGGGCCGGTACCGACCCGATCGAAGCGACAGCGACCCAGGTGCTGCAGGGCTCGATCGAGAAATCCAACGTCAACGGCGTCGGTGAGATGACCGAGATGATCCGCGTGCAGCGCGCCTACGAGAGCGCCGCCTCGCTGATCTCCAAGCAGGACGACCAGCGCCGCACGGCGATCCAGAAACTCGGCAACCTCAACGGCTGATCGGAGCAGATAAGATGAAAGCCCTCTACATCGCTTCGACCGGCATGGCCGCCCAGGAACGCAACGTCGAAGTCATTTCCAACAACATCGCGAACATGCGCACCACCGGCTACAAGCGGGCGCGTGCCGAGTTCCAGGATCTGCTCTACCAGGTCCAGCGCCAGGCCGGCAGCACCACCTCCGAGGCGGGCACCATGGCGCCGGTCGGCATCGAGGTCGGCTCCGGCGTACGCACCGCGGCGACGCCGCGCGTCATGAGCCAGGGCAGCGTCGCCCCGACCGAGAAGGAACTCGACGTCGCCATTCGCGGCGAAGGCTTCTTCGTCGTGCAGATGCCCGACGGCCGTACCGGCTACACCCGCGACGGCTCATTCGAGCGCAGCCCCGAGGGGCAACTGGTCAATGTCGACGGCTACGAGATCCAGCCCGGCATCACCATTCCCGGCAATGCCAACTCGGTGTCGATCAGCCCCGATGGTACGGTCGAGGTGTTCCTCGACAACGACACCACCCCGACCACGGTCGGGCAGCTGCAACTGGCGCGCTTCGTCAACAAGGCGGGCCTCTCCTCAGCCGGTAACAACCTGTTCGTCGAGACCGCCTCGAGCGGCCCGGCGCAGATCGGCACGCCGAACCAGGACGGCATGGGCGACCTGCTGCAGGAATATCTCGAAGCCAGTAACGTCAACTCCGTCACCGAAATTGCCGACCTGATTGCCGCTCAGCGCGCCTACGAGATGAACGCCCGCGTCATCTCCGGTGCCGACGAGATGATGCAGTCGGCCAGCCAGCTGCGCTGATCGGGAGAAGCTAGATGCAGAAGTTCATCCTCCCTGCCCTGTTCCTGGCCTTCACCGGCTCCACCGCATTCGCGGTGCCGGTGCTCAAGGCGGAAGTCTCGGTCAACCACCCTGTCATCACTGTCGGCGACATGTTCGAGGATGCCGGCCTCCTCGCCGAGCGCGCCCTGTTCCGCGCCCCCGAGCCCGGCACTACCGGCATCGTCGGCCTCGACGCCGTGCGCGCCGCCGCCGCCAAAGCCGGGCTTACCGACTACACCCAGGATGGCCTGCTCAGCGTCCGCGTCGAACGCCGTGCGACGGTGGTCGACACGACCGTCCTCTCCGGCCTCATCTCCGCTGACCTCGCCGTCCGCGGCTTGCTCCCGGCTGGTGCCGAGCTCCATACCCGCTTCGATTACCCGGCGCTCAGCTACAATGCCGAAGCGGTCGAGACCCCGGTCACGCTGCTGGCGCTGCGCTACCAGCCGGGTGCGGCAAGCTTTTCTGCCCGCTTCCAGGTCGCCGGCATGGAACTGCCGGTCGATGTCGCCGGCAGCATCGACCTCTTGGTCGAAGCGCCGCACCTCGCCGCCTCGCTGAAGGCCGGCGCCGTGCTGACCCCCGCCGATATCGAGATGAAACGCGTCTCGCTGGCCTTCGCCGACCAGTCCGGCGTCGAGAACTTCGACGATCTCGTCGGCAAGCAATTGCGCCACAACTCGCGCGCCGGGGTCATGCTGAAGGCCACCGACGTGACCGAGCCGCTGGCCGTGCGCCGCAATACCGAGGTCACCGTGCTGCTGCGCACCGGCCCAATGACGCTGACCGTGGTCGGCCAGTCGCTCGGCGATGCCGTCACCGGCCAGCCGGTGCAGGTGATGAACAGCGTAACGCGCAAAATCCTCAACGGCGTCGCGACCGCCGGCGGCGCGGTGGAAATCACCACCGCCGCCACCAAGCTTCAGGTCGCCGGGCTGTGATGGGCGAAAGGACAATGAAAATGCACCCGATGAAACTCTTCGCCGCCCTCGCGCTCACCGCCCTCCTCGCCGGGTGCTCGACCATGGACCAGTTGGCCTCTGTCGGCCAGCAGCCGCGCCTGACGGCCATTTCCGACCCGACCGCCCAGGCCGGCTATCGCCCGGTGCAGATGCCGATGCCGGAACCGGTGGTGGCCTCGTATCAGCCCAACTCGCTGTTCTCCAACGAGGCCCGCGGCTTCTTCAAGGATCAGCGCGCCCACAAGATCGGCGACATCCTGACGGTGATGGTCACCATCGACGACAGCGCCAAGATCTCGAATTCCACGGATCGCGAGCGCACCTCGTCGTCGGAAGGCAGCGTCGGCGGCGTGCTCGGTTCGATCTTCGGCGGCAAGGTGCCGCTGGCCGACGTGCAGGCCTCGGGCAAGATCACCACCTCGGGCGACATGGCCGATGGCGGCTCGGGCTCGGTGAACCGCAAGGAAAGCCTCGCCACCCAGGTCGCCGCCGTCGTGGTGCAGGTGCTGCCCAACGGCAACCTGGTGATCGAGGGCCGACAGGAAGTGCGCGTCAACTTCGAAGTGCGCGAACTGATCGTCGCCGGCATCGTCCGCCCCGAGGACATTCACGCCGACAACACCATCCCTTCGTCCAAGATCGCCGAAGCCCGCATCTCCTACGGCGGCCGCGGCCAGATCACCCAGGTCCAGCAACCCCGCTACGGCCAGCAGATCGCCGACGCGATCCTCCCCTTCTGATCCCCCAGGGGAGGCGCCTGGCGCCCCCTCCTGATCAGCTTCCCCATAGCTGACGGCACAATCCCCCATTGGTGCCGTCAGCCTCGGCCGGTTCCAGAACAGAACCCGCCCCAGAGGGCGCAGTCTCCCCGGCTGCGCCCTTTCCCCATTCGTTAGCCAATGGGGAATAGCGAGTAGCGAATGGGGTTTCGCCGTCCTTCCCTATTCGCTACTCACTATTCGCCACTCGCTTGTTGGAGTTCCTGATGCCCTCTCCCAATTCCGCCTTCTCCAAACTCGACGTGCTGAGCCGCAAGCTGGAAGCCATCGAGCATGCGCAGTCGATGCTGGGTGTCGACGAGGCGGTGATGATGCCGGTCGGCGGTGGCGAAAAGCGCGCCGAAACCATGTCGATGCTGGCCGGCATGTACCACGAGATGGCCACCGCGCCTGAAGTCGGCGACTGGCTCGGCGATGCCGAGGCCGAGCCGCTCGACGAGATGCAGGGCCTCGCCATCCGCGAGTTCCGCCGCGTCCATACCAACATGACCTGCCTCTCGGCCGATTTCGTCCGGAAGCAGGTCAACGCCCGCATCCGCGCCGAACAGCTCTGGCGCGAGCTGCGGCCGAGCGGCGACTGGGCCGGCTTCCTGCCGGCCTTCGAAGGTCTCGTCGCCACCGCTCGCGAAGAAGCGCAGCTGCGCGCCGACGTGCTCGGCCTTTCGCGCTATGACGCGCTGATGGAGCAGTATGACCCCGGCAACCGCGTCGCCGAGGTGGCGCCGGTGCTCAACGACCTCAAGACGTTCCTCAGGGATTTCGTCCCGGCGGCCCTCGCGCACCAGGAAGAAAAGCTGGCCAGCCGCCCGCTGAAGCCGCTCAACGCCCCGTTCGCCATCGACAAGCAGAAGGCGCTGGGCCTCGTGATGATGGAGGCTGTCGGCTTCGATTTCGCGCACGGCCGTCTCGACGTCTCACACCACCCGTTCTGTGGTGGCGTGCCCACCGATATCCGGATGACCACCCGCTACACCGAGGGCGAGTTCCTCACCTCGCTGATGGGCATCCTGCATGAGACCGGGCACGGCCTCTACGAGCAGGGCCTACCCAAGGAATGGACGCACTGGCCGGTCGGTCGCGCCCGTGGCATGGCCATGCACGAGAGCCAGAGCCTGTTCGTCGAAAAGCAGATCGCCCGCTCGCCCGAGTTCTGGGAATGGGCCATGCCGCATGTGCGTGAAAAACTTGGCGAAGACGCCATTGCCGGCTGGGACCTCGAAGACGTGCTGGCGCATGTCCATCTCATCGAACGCGGCCTGATTCGCGTCGATGCCGACGAGGCCACCTACCCGCTGCATGTCATCCTCCGCTTCGAGCTGGAGCAGGACCTGATCAGCGGCAAGTTGGCGCCCAAAGATGTGCCGGAGGCCTGGGACGCCAAGATGCGCGAGTATCTGGGGCTCTCGACCATCGACAACATGAAGGATGGCCCGATGCAGGACGTGCATTGGCCGTCGGGCGCCATCGGCTACTTCCCCAGCTACACGCTGGGCGCCATCATCGCGGCGCAGCTCTGGAGCGCCATCGAGCGCGACCAGCCGAACGCCCGCGAGGACATGCGCAATGGCCGCTTCGTCGGCATCAACGACTGGCGGCGGGAGAAGGTCTGGAGCCAGGCGAGCAAGTACTCGACGCCCGAGCTGCTGCAGCGCGCCACCGGCGAGAAGCTGAACTCCAAGCACTTCCAGGAGCACCTGACGCACCGCTACCTGGGCTGATCGGGGGTAAGCCATGGCCAAGGATCGACCATCGGTCCTGCAGCCGCTGCAGCACGGAACGTTCCGCAACATCTGGGTGGCGAACCTCGTCTCGAGCTTCGGCGCCCTGATCCAGGGCGTCGGCGCCGCCTGGATGATGACGGCGCTGACCAACTCGGTCGATCTGGTGGCGCTGGTCCAGGCCTCCACCTCGCTGCCGATCATGCTGTTCTCGCTGCTCGGCGGCGCCATCGCCGACAATTTCCCGCGCCGCCGGGTGATGCTGGTGGCGCAGTTCTTCATGCTGGCGGTCTCGGCGCTCCTGACCCTCAGTGCGCTGCTTGGGCTGATCACCCCCTGGCTGCTGCTGACCTTCACCTTCCTGATCGGCTGCGGCACGGCGCTCAATAACCCGTCCTGGCAGGCCTCGGTCGGCGACCTGGTGCCGCGCTCCAGCGTCGGCTCGGCTGTGGCGCTCAACTCCATCGGCTTCAACCTGTCGCGTAGCCTTGGCCCGGCGGTGGGCGGCATCATCGTCGCCGTCGCCGGCGCTGCTGCAGCCTTCGCCGTCAACCTCGTGAGCTATCTCGGGCTGCTGTTCGTGCTGCTGCGCTGGAAGCCCGCCCCTGCCCCCGCCGGCCTGCCGCGCGAGGCGGTCGGCGCCGCGATGTTCGCCGGTGTCCGCTACATGGCGCTGTCGCCGCAACTGGGCAAGGTGCTGGTGCGGAGCTTCATCTTCGGCCTCACCGCCAGCTCGGTGCTGGCGCTGCTGCCGGTAGTCGCGAGCCAGATTCCCGGCGGCGGGCCGCTGGTCTATGGCCTCTTGCTCGGCGCCTTCGGCCTTGGCGCGGTCGGCGGGGCGCTGATCAGCGCCCGGCTGGCCGAGCAGTTCTCCAGCGAAGCCATCGTCCGGCTGGCCTTTGTCGGCTTCGCCATCTGCGCCGCCACCACCGGGCTCAGCCCCTCGCCCTGGCTGACCGGTGTCGCCCTCATGCTCGGCGGCGCCTGCTGGGTGCTGGCGCTGACCCTGTTCAACGTCACCGTGCAGCTCTCGACCCCGCGCTGGGTGGTCGGCCGCTCGCTGTCACTCTACCAGACCGCCACCTTTGCCGGCCTCGCCGCCGGCAGCTGGCTCTGGGGCGTTGCCGGCGAAGAGTTCGGCGTCAGCAATGCGCTGGTCGCCTCGGCCATCGCCCTTGTCGTCGGCGCCGGAGTCGGGCTGCTGCTGTCGATCCCGCCGCGGGTGATGCTCGACCTCGACCCCGCCAACCGCTGGCAGGAACCGCAGATCGCGCTGCCGATCGAGCCGCGCTCCGGGCCGATCGTCATCAGCATCGAGTACAAGATCCGCCCGCAGGATGTGCGCGAGTTCCTGCGCGTCATGGCCGATCGCAAACGGGTGCGGATGCGCGACGGAGCCCGCGAATGGGTGCTGCGCCGCGACCTCTCGGAGACCGACGTCTGGGTCGAAAGCTACAAGAGCCCGACCTGGACCGAATACGCCCGGCACAACCAGCGTCTCACCCATGCCGACGAGGTGATCGGCGAAAAACTGCGCAACCTGCACCAGGGCCCGGAACGCCCGGTGGTGCGCCGGATGATCGAGCGTCCGCCCAACTGGTTCGCAGCGATTGCCGCCAACCGGACGATCGATCCGCCGTGATGCTCGAGAGCGCCACCGCGTCTCCGGAGAGGGCGCAAGGAAGAGCGACTGACTGCAGCAGACGGCCCCCTCCCGGCCTCCCCCATAATGGGGGAGCTGAAGAGTCGAGGTTCTGTCTTCGATCGTGCCTGGGACTGGATGCGGCACCTCCCCCTTTAGGGGGGAGGCCGGGAGGGGGCCGTCTCTATCAGTCGGGGTAAGCCGGCACCAAGGTTGACATCTCAGCGAACCTCCCTATTTTCCGCCCATCCGCAGCACTAACCGGCAGGTCCCCATGGATATCCGCATGACCGATCAAACCACCCTGATCCGTCACCCGGAGTCCGACTATGCCCGGTTCTATTTCGCTCAAAGCGGTGAGCTACAAGACGCCTGATGGCGTCACCCTCTTCTCAGATCTCGATCTTTCCTTCGGCCCGGTTCGCACCGGCCTGATCGGCCGCAACGGCACTGGCAAGACCACGCTGCTGAAACTGCTCCTCGGCGAACTCGCGCCCTCCAGCGGCGAGATCGTCGTCTCCGGCACGCTCGGCGTGTTGCGGCAGACGGTGCAACGCTCCGATGCGAGCGTCGCCGACGCGCTGGGCTGCGCCGAGCAGCTGGCCCGGCTCGACCGGCTCGAGGCCGGCACCGGCTCGCTCGAGGATGCCGAAGGGGCCGACTGGCTGTTGCCGGCAAAGATCGAGACGGCCCTCGCCGATGTCGGCCTGCCGTCGCTCGCCCTCGATCGACCCACCGCCACGCTGAGCGGTGGCCAGCGCACCCGCCTGTCGCTGGCAGCGCTCTTGATCGAACAGCCGGATATGCTGCTGCTCGACGAGCCCACCAACAACCTCGACCGCGATGGCCGGGCGGCTGTCACGGAACTGCTGAAACGCTGGCGCGGCGCCGCCATCGTGGTCAGCCACGACCGCGCGCTGCTGCGTGAGATGGACGCCATTGTCGAGCTCACCACGATCGGCGCCCGCACCTATGGCGGCAACTGGGATCTCTACCAGGAACGCAAGGCAATCGAGCTGGCGGCCGCCGAACAGGGACTCGCTTCTGCCGAGCGCACCCTCGGCGAGCTCGACCGCAAGACGCAGCTGATGCGCGAGCGCAAAGCCAAGAAGGATGGCGCCGGGGCGCGGAAAGCCGCCAAGGGCGATATCCCGCGCATCATGCTGGGCGGCATGAAGATGAACGCGGAGAACACCAGCGGCGAGCAGATGAAGCTCAGTGAACGGCGCCGCGCCTCAGCCAGCACGGCGCTCGCCGCCGCCAAGGCCGAGATCGAGGTGCTGCAGCCGATGGCGGTGAAGCTCGAGCCGAGCGGCCTCGCCAATGGCACAACGGTGCTGCAGCTCGATCGGCTCACCGGCGGCCCAGTGCCCGAACAGCCGGTGATCCGGACCCTGAGCTTTGCCATCACGGGGCCTGAGCGCGTGGCGATCACCGGCCCCAACGGCTCTGGCAAGACCACCCTGCTCCGGCTGATCACCGGCACCCTTGCCCCAGTGACCGGTGCGGTTCGCATCGCGCGGCGGCATGCGTTGCTCGACCAGGAAGTCAGCCTCCTCGATCCGCTTGAGACCATTCGCGAGAACTACCTGCGGCTCAACCCCGAGGATGGCGAGACCACGGCGCGCTCCGCCCTCGCCCGCTTCATGTTCCGTGCCGACGCCGCGCTGAAACCGGTCGGTCAGCTCAGCGGTGGCGAAATGTTGCGCGCCGGCCTCGCCTGCACCATCGGCAGCGGCCGGCCGCCCGAACTGCTGATCCTCGACGAGCCGACCAACCACCTCGACATCCACGCCATCGAGGCGGTGGAGGCTGGCCTCGCTGCCTATGACGGCGCGCTGCTGGTGGTCAGCCACGACCGCGACTTCCTCGCGGCAATCGGCATCGAGCGCGAAATCGTGTTGCCCTAGCGCGGTTTGAATATATCCGGCCAGTTTACAAATGTGAGCGCGCGGGCCTATCGTTGGTGATCTGGCGGAGGAGTTCAAAGGAGCCGCCGGATCACAACAATAAGGGGAGGTTTCGATGCGTAACGCGTCGACGATGACCGCTGCCCTGCTGGGCACGCTATTACTCTCTACGGCCACCGTTTCCGCCGCCGACATCAAGATCGGCTTCCTGCCGGGCGTGGTCGATCCGTTCTACCAGGTCATGCAACTGGGCGTCGAAGCCGCGGCCAAGGACCTCGGCGTCGAAGTGGTGACCCAGGTCCCGCCGACCTGGGGTGTCGAAGCGCAGACCCCGATCCTCGATGCGCTGGTGGCGCGAGGCGACCTCAACTACATCATCACCGCCCCCACCGATAAGGATCAGATGGTGGCGCCGCTGCAGGCAGCACTCGATGCCGGCATCAAGGTGATCACCGTCGACACCTTCCTCGGCGATGGCGACTATGCCAACGGTCCGGTGAAATTCCCGATCAGCTATATCGGCTCCGACAACGTCGAAGGTGGCCGTATCTCGGCCCGCGGCCTCGCCAAGGCGATCGGCGGCAAGGGCACGGTCTACATCAACTCCACCAACCCCAACGTCTCGTCGGTCGAAGGCCGTGAGCAGGGCTTTGCCGAGGTGATGAAGAACGAGTTCCCCGACATCAAGGTGCTCGGCCCCGACTACAACCTCGATGACCAGAACAAGGCCGCGCAGCAGACCGCCGCGGTGATCGAGCAGAACCCCGACCTCGCCGGCGTGTTCGGCACCAACGTGTTCAGCGCCGGCGGCGCCGGTAACGCGGTGGTCAATGCCGGCCTCGGCGGGCATGTGCAGGTCGTGGCCTATGACGCGACGGCCGAAGCCATCGAGCTGATGGGCAAGGGCGTGGTGTCGCTGGTCCTGGCGCAGAAGCCCTTCGACATGGGCTATATGGCGGTGCAATTCGCCGTCGCCGATGCCGCCGGCGTCACCAGCCTGCCGCGCCGTGTCGAGACCGGCTTTGCCATCATCGACAAAGACAATGTCGCCGATCCCGAATACGCACGCTTCATCTACAAGGTGAACTGACCATCCCGCACGAGCAGCCGGAGGCCTCAGGTCTCCGGCCACCGCCGTCTCTCACCAAGCCGGGGCAGCCGTGACCGACAGCAAGACAATTCCAGCGGAGCCCCGGCTCTCGCCCGACAAGCGTTTCATCCTCCTCGCCAGCCGGCTCTGGGCCTGGGCGTTCCTCGGCCTGATGATCGCCTTTTTCATCATCGTCGTGCCGCTCTCCGGCGGCGCCACCTTCCTGACGCTGCGCAACGCGATGAACATCCTCGTTGCCATCACTCCGGTGCTGCTGCTCGGACTGGGGCAGACCTTCGTCATCATCTCGGCGGGGATCGACCTCAGCGTCGGCTGGGTGATGAGCCTCGCCTCCGTGGTCTCGGCCCACGCCATCCGCGCCTCGTTCAATGCCGGCGCACCGCTGTTTCTCGCCGCCACCCTCGGTTTCCTTGCCGCGGTCGGCGCCTCGGCCGGCGTCGGCCTCGTCAATGGCCTGATCATCGCCAAGCTCAAGGTCCCGGCCTTCATCGTGACGCTCGGCTCATCCTTCATCGTGCGCGGCATGGCGCTGCTGTTCTCCGAGAACACCACCGTCATCGGCCTGCCCGCCGATATCCGCGACTATGGCAATGAATCGCTGTTCTACGTCGTCAACGGCGAAGGCGGCGGCTTCTATGCGTTCTTCCGCCCCGACGTCACCGGCGCCATGCTGCGCCAGATGGACCGCATCTTCACCTGGCCGGTGGTGATCACGGCCATCGTCGTGATCATCTGCATGTTCATCCTCAACCGCACCCAGTTCGGCCGGCATACCTATGCCATCGGCGGCAACATGCAGGCGGCGCTGCGCACCGGCATCCCGGTCGATCGCCACATCGTCAAGCTCTACATGCTGAGTTCGGTCACCGCCGGCATTGCCGGGTTCCTCTCGACGCTGCGCTTCACTGCTGGCTCGGCGGTGATCGGCGATCCGCTGCTTTTGAGCTCCATCGCCGCGGTGATCATCGGCGGCGTCAGCCTGTTCGGCGGCGCCGGCTCGATCATCGGCACGGTGATCGGCGCGCTCATCATCGCGGTGCTGACCACCGGGCTGGTGATGATGAACGTCCAGGCCTTCTGGCAATTCATTGTCGTCGGCGCGGTGGTGATCATCGCCGTGCTCATCGACCAGTCACGCGACCTGATCCTCGGCCGCCGCGGGAGAGGGTCATGAGCGAACCGGTTCTGTCGATCCGCAACCTGGTGAAGCGCTTCGGCGGCCTCACCGCGGTCAACGATGTCAGCCTCGACATCAACCCCGGCGAGGTGGTGGCGCTGCTCGGCGACAACGGCGCCGGCAAGTCGACGCTGATCAAGTGCGTTTCCGGCGTTCACCTGCCCGATGAGGGCGAGATCCGCTTCGAGGGCAAGCCGGTCAGCTTCCCCAAGCCCATCGACGCGCGCAGCGCCGGCATCGAGACGATCTACCAGGATCTGGCGCTGGCCAACAATCTCGACGTGCCCGCCAACATCTTCCTCGGCCGCGAGGTGAAACACCGCTATCTCGGCGGGCTGATCAACACGCTCAACGACAAGCTGATGCTGGCCGAGGCCGAGCAGAGCCTCGCAACCCTCGATATCCAGTTCCCCAGCCTCACCCAGCCGATCGAGAGTCTCTCGGGCGGCCAGCGGCAGGCCGTCGCCATCGCCCGCGCCATCTACTGGAAGGCGCGGCTGATGATCATGGACGAGCCGACCAACAATCTCGGCGTGCCCGAGCAGCAGAAGGTGCTCGAATTGATCCGCCGGTTGCGCGACCAGGGCGTGCCGGTGATCCTCATTACCCACACCATGCCCGACGTCTTCGCCGTCGCCGACCGCATCGTGGTGATGCATCGCGGCCGCAAGGTCACCGAGAAACGCACCGGCGAGACCAACGCGTCCGAACTGGTGCAGTACATGGTGGGCGCGTTGGACGATAGTCGCGAGGCGGTGGCATAGGGGCTGCCTGGCACCGAGCTTCCCCCAACCACGGTGTCACCCCGGCGAAGGCCGGGGCCCATCCTGAGATGCCGCGGTGAGTTGAGGCGCGTGCGGGCCTGCGGGCATTTGGGGAGTCGTGGACAGGCGGGAACTGTGATGCCCCGATAGTCCTCAGGATGGGCCCCGGCCTTCGCCGGGGTGACACCGTGCGGAGGTGAGTATGGGGGCCCTTACCCCATCTACGGCGACACGACGTCCACCGCCTCCTCCGCCCCCGCCTCCACCCGCTCGATCCGAAACCCGCTGAACCCCAGCAGCAACGTGACCAATGGGCTCGCGATGTTGAACAGGCAGAACGGCAGGTAGACCAGTGTCGGCACGCCGAGCACCGCCGCCATATAGGCGCCGCAGGAATTCCACGGGATCAGCGGCGAGGTGACGCTGCCACCATCCGCCACTGCCCGCGACAGGTTGGTGGCGGCCAGACCGCGTTTGCTGAACTCGGCACGGAAAATCCGCGCCGGCAGCACCACCGCCACATACTGGTCGCCGGCGACGATATTGAGTCCGAACGCCGTGCCAACCACGGTGGCGATCAGCGAGCCGGTGCTGCGGGCCCGCATCAGCACCGGCGTCACCAGCTTCAGCAGCAGCCCGAACTCGTCGAGCAGCGTGCCGTAGACCAGGGCGCCGAGGATCAGCCAGATGGTGAGCAGCATGCTCGCCATGCCGCCACGCGACAGCAGACTGTCGACCACCTCGATGCCCGAGTTGGCTTCGAACCCGGTGCCCATCGCCTGCCATCCGCCCTTGAGGTAGGCGGCGGCCGGCACTAGGCCGGGGTCGTTGACGAAGCGCAGCACCGCCTCGGATTGGAGCAACGGCGCCAGCACCGCCGCAGCGAGCGCCGAGCCGATGATCGCCAGCGATGGCGGCACCTTGAAGATCGACAAGACGATCAGCAGCACCAGCGGCAGCAGGGTCAGCGGTGTGATGTTGAACAGCGTCGACAGCGCCGAAAGCTCCGAGGCGATCACGCTGTCGCTCGCGCCGCTCGAACTGTCGGCCCAGCCGAAGATGCCGAAGCCGATGGCGGCGACGAGCAGCGCCGGCACCGAGCTCCAGACCTGCGCCCGCAAATGCGCATAGATGGTGGTGCCGGTCAGTTGCGCGGCGAGTATCGCCGTTTCCGACAGCGGCGACAGCTTCTCGCCGACATAGGCGCCGGAAATCACGGCTCCTGCGGTGATCGCGGGCGAGACGCCGGCGAGGAACGACAGCCCCACCAGCCCGACCCCGATTGTGCCCGCCGTGGTCCACGAGCTGCCGATGCCCATGGCGATGGCGGCGCAGACCAGCAGAGAGGCGAGGTAGAACCAGTCCGGATTGATCACCTGGATGCCATAGTAGACCAGCGTCGGGATGGTCCCGGCCATGTTCCAGGTGCCGATCAGCGCCCCTACCGCGAACAGGATGAAGATGGCGCCGACCACCGAGGAGACGCCCTTACGCCCGGCCTCGGCCACTTCCTCCCAGCTGTGCCCATTCTTCAGCACAATGAACGAGGTGAACATCGCAGCTAGAATAATCGCCACCTGCAGCGGTCCATCCGTCGCCTTGAGCCCGAACAGCGTCACCGCGCCGGCGATCAGCACGGCAAGCACCACCAGCGGCGCCACCGCGTCGAAATAGGACGGTTCGCGGATATGCCGCGGAGCGGTGCTCAACGTCGCCTCCTCGCCTTTGGCCGGCCAAGCGGCTTGTTGCGGGCCATGTCGGCTCTCCGCGTTCAACGAACACCAGCAGCCATCGCAGTTATTGCCTAAGCTTCCGCTGGCGCCGGATGGCCAGGTGACATCAAATAAGATGCAACTATTTACGCGACCGGTTCAACGATTTTGAACTGAACAGCGCGCCATGCGCATCAATTCGCCGCTTTGGATGGTAGTACTTGCGCAACGGACGGCCAACACTTCTCGCGTTCTGTACGAAACCGCACCGTACGCGCGTCTGTTTCCCAGCCGGGTTGAGGAGATCGTTATGATAAGAGCACTATTCATTGCGGCGATGCTGGCTGCTGGCCTGGGAGCAGTGCCCCAGGTGCTGGCGCAAGAGACGTTTGTCATCGTTCCCGACAACCCCGGGGGCGGCAGTGGCGTGGGCAACGCCGTGGCGACCTCCAACGTCAACGTCCGTCGTGGTCCGGGCACCAGTTATGCCGTTGTCGACGTGCTGCGCGCCGGCCAGAGCGTGCGCATCAGCAATTGCAGCGGCGGCTGGTGCTGGGTCAACCACGGCGGCCCTAGCGGTTGGGTGTCGCAGAACTTCCTGTCACGGACCGGCAGTGGCGGCGGCGACTCGAACGTCCGGCGGCGGGCCTGCTTTTACGACGACATCCGTTTCCGTGGCCGCAGCTTCTGCGTCGGCGTCGGCGACAGCAACCGGGATCTCGGCTCCTGGAACAACCGCATCGCCTCGATCAGCATCAGCGGCTCAATGACGGTTAAGGTCTGCGAGGATCGCAACTTCCGCCGCTGCGAGGACTTCAACCGCGATGTCGCCACCCTGCCCTGGTGGCTGGACGGCAACATCTCGTCGTTCCGCACTTTCCGCTGACTGAAAACCGGAGGTCCCGACTCAGGCCGGGACCTCCAGATTCAGTAGCTGCCGATCACCATCCGGTTGCCCTCGCTGTCGCGGAACTCCGCCACCACCCGGCCCGGCTGCCACGGCGCCTCGCCCGGCTCGGTGATGATCTCGACGCCCTTGGCGCGGAGCCGCTCGATCGTTCCCGCCACGTCGGCCTCGACCAGCACCAGCACCGGCTCGGCCGATGGCTTTTCGTCCGGGCGGCGGAGGAAGTGCAGCGCCGTGCGGGCGCCGGGGAACTTCACCTCGACCCATCGCCAGCCATCCGCGCCCATCGGCGCATCGGCAACCACCTCGCAGCCGAGCTTGTCGACATAGAAGGCGATGGCCCGGTCCTGGTCGAACACCGGCAGTTCGGCGAACTGGATGTGCATGCTTGCCTCCGTCAGTTGGCGAACGAGCGGTGCAGCGCGTCCGCAAACGCGGCAGCCTGGGGTCCAAAGCCCATGTGATCGCCGGGGAATTTCGTCGGCGCGATGCCGAGCGTGTTGGTCAGCGCCAGGCTCATTTCCTCGATCGGCTGGCCGGCCGACGCCTCGCCGATGGCGACGACGATCTTCGGGCTGCCTGCCTTCAGCGTCGCCACGTCCGGCGTATAGAGCGACAGCGGCAGCATGCCGTGCGCCAGCCAGTACTCGAAATTGCCGCTGACCCGGGCGAAGGTTTCCGCCTCTTCCGGCGGCATCTCGAATTCCGGCGACGCTTCTGCTGCGTCGCCGCCCTCCTCCGCGAGACCGTTCATCGAGAAGAACATCCCCATCGCCGCATCGACGCCGTCTTTGACGTAGGTGTCGTGGAGCGCCTTGTCGGCCGCCACGGCCTCGCTCGGATCGTCCATCAGCATCATCGAAGGCGGCTCATGCGCCACCAGCGCCTGCACCAGCTTGGGGTGCCGTGCCGCGAGGTTGAGCCCGATCTGTGCACCACCGCTGGTGCCGAACACATAGGCCGGGCCATTGCCCAGCGCCTCGATCAGCGCCGCGGCGTCATCCGCCTGCTGGTCCATCAGCAGCGGCTTGATCTCGCCGTCAAACGTCGAGCGCGAATTGCCGCGCGGATCGTAGGCGACCACGGTGTAGCGGTCGGCGAGGCGCTGCGACAGCTCGGCGAACACACCCGCATCCTGCGGACCGCCGGGGATGATCAGCAGCGTCGGGCCGCTGCCCTGCACCTCGTAGTAAAGCGTCGCGCCCGGGACCTTGAGGGTGGCCGATCTGGTGTGGTTGGTCATCGAAACGTCTCCTGCGGTGTGATTTTCAGGCGATTGCATTGCGGCCTCTGCCAGCGTGCCAGGGATCGGCAGGGCAAGCGCTCCGACCACAGTGGCAACCAGCACGAAGCTTCGGTTCGACATTCAAGCTCTCCCTGCTTCTCGTATGGCGGCTGCTGCCGCCCCCACTCAGAACTGGACCGTCCAGTTCTGTACTGTTGTCAGAAACTAGACTGTCCAGTACTGTGATGTCAATCAGGGCTGTGAAGGTTTTTGGAAAGTGGCAGGTCGATGGGCTCGGAAGTGAACGAACACGCGGATGCGGAAGGCGATGGCCGCTCGGCCCGCAAACGCCGGGCCATTCTCGACGCCGCCACCGAGGTGTTCCTGAAAAGCGGCTATCTCGGCACCAACATGGATGAGATCGCCGCCCTCTCTGCCGTGTCAAAGCAGACCGTCTACAAGCACTTCTCTTCGAAGGAGGCGCTGTTCGTCGAGATCGTCGGCGGCATGACCACCGGCGCCGGCGACACCGTGCATAACGACGTGGCGCAGCTCGGGCCGGACGAGGACCTCGCTGACTACCTCGTCGAATATGCGTTACGGCAGCTGACCGTCGTTCTGACGCCCCGCATCATGCAGTTGCGGCGTCTGGTGATCGGCGAGGTGACACGCTTCCCCGAACTGGCCCGTGTGCTTTACGAGCGCGGCCCGGCACGCGCCATGAAGATGCTGGCCGCTGTGTTCGAGGGCCTCGCCAAACGCGGCCTGCTTGCTGTCGACGACCCGGCAACCGCGGCGGAACACTTCAACTGGCTGATCATGTCGGCTCCGCTGAACCAGGCCATGCTGCTCGGCGACGATGCCATTCCCTCGCAGGCCGAACTGCGTCGCAACGCCGAGGCCGGTGTACGAGTCTTCCTCGCCGCCTATGGCAGAACGAAGCGATGACGGCGCGGTATGTGGCACGCTGTGCCTGCGGCAATGTCGAACTCGAGCTGACTGGCGCGCCGGTAATCAGCCTCGTCTGCCATTGCGATGACTGCCAGGCCGGCTCCCGCCTGATCGAAGCCCTGCCCGGCGCACCAGCGATTCTGGATGCCGGCGCCGGCACGCCTTACCTGCTCTATCGCAATGATCGGGTGCACTGCACCAAGGGCGCCGAGCTGCTCGAGGGCTACAGGTTGAAATCGGACTCGACCACCAGCCGCATGGTCGCCAGCTGCTGCAACTCGGCCATGCAGGTGCGGCTCCCGTCCGTATTGCACTGGACGCCCGTCTATCGCGACCGCATCGTTCCGCCGGCGCCGCGGCTGGAAATGCGTATTCAGACCAGGTTCGTGCCCGCCGCTGTCGCCGTCCCGGCTGACCTGCCAAGCGTCAGGGGCGTGCCGCTCCGCTTCTTCACCCGGCTGATCGCGGCTCGCATCGCGATGACGCTACGGCTGTAGCGTCATCGCGAACCAGGGAGTCGGACTAAGCCGACGGCCGGATGTTCTGATTGACGTGGAACAGGTTGGTCGGGTCGTACTTGGCCTTGAGGCTTGCCAACCGAGAGTAGTTGTCGCCATAGGTCGCCCGAACCCGCGCTTCGCCTTCCTCCATCATGAAGTTCGGATAGGCGCCGCTGAGATCGTAAGGGTGGACGGCGTTCCAGTAGCCATTGGCCCAATCCTTCAGCGCCCCTGCCCGGGCTGGATCCGAATCGACGCCGACGATGACCATCGACCAGCGCGCATTGCGGCAGTTCCAGGCCGTATCGCCGCTGGCCTTGTCGTGAACGGCGCCATCGATCGGATAGAGGTGCATGGCCGAGATCGGGGTCGGAACCGTGGCGGCATGCTTCAGGTGTTCCGCAATCGCCTCATCCGATAGCGTCTCGACGAAATCGCCCTTCCAGTACCACTGCAGCCCCGTCGGATAGAGCGCATCGAACATGCTCTGCAGCGCCGGATAGGCGATCGGCCCGGCCCAGTCGATGATTGGCGCCGGGAGCTCGGCCCGGATCCGGTTCACCGCGGCCTCGGCATTCTCGCCATTATGCGCGACCAGCAGCACACACATCTTCTTGCCCCAGTGCTCCCTGGGGAACGGGTCGCCCGGCGGCACCGATTGCAGCCCAAGCCAGATGTAGAAATCCTTTGGCGCCCCCTCCTGGAACGCCCGATACCACCGCATCACCGTCTCGGCGTGGCTGAGATCGAAGATGATCGGCCCACCGTAGAGCATCTTGGCCGGATGCGTACGGAACAGGAAGCTCGTCACGACGCCGAAATTGCCGCCACCGCCACGCAGCGCCCACATCAGGTCGCTGTTCTCGGTCTCACTGGCGGTGACGAAGCTGCCATCGGCGAGCACCACATCGGCCTCGATCAGGCTGTCGATGGCGAGGCCATACTGCCGGCTGAGATACCCATGTCCGCCCGACAGGGTGAGACCACCCACGCCGGTCGTCGAGATGATGCCGAAGGGGACAGCCTGGCCGAAGGCATGCGTGGCGTGGTCCACGTCGCCCGTCGTGCATCCCGGCCCCACTCGGACCGTCCGCTCCTTCGGGTCGACCCGCACGCCTTTCATCATCGAAAGGTCGATGACGAGACCATTGTCGACGCTGGCAAATCCCGGCCCGTTGTGTCCGCCGCCGCGCACGGCAATGGCCAGGCTGTGCTCGCGTCCGAAATTCACCGCCGTGATCACGTCGCCGCTGTCGACGCATTGCGCGATCAGCATCGGCCGCTTGTCGATCATGCCGTTATAGAGCTTGCGGGCACCGTCATAGGCGGTGTCGCTGGCTCGGATGAGCGTACCCCTCAGGTTGCCGGCAAAGCTGTTGATGTCCTCGTCATGCATGCTGTCCTCCCAGAAATCGATCAGCCGGCAAAAGCTACCCACGCTCTCCATTCTGACGAATATCCGATCGTCCCGTTTCATTGCTCGGGCGTCCGGACCCGACACGGCAAGAACGTCGGGGCGCTGCGCCTTGCCTCGCCCAGTCGTTTCGGTGATAGTCGATGCATATCGAGGAAGGCATTTTGTCCCGTGTTGCGGTAATTCCGGCCGCGCGGAGTGCCTGCGAATGGACGTTCTTTCAGACGTGCTTGCCGCCGTACGGCTAACCGGCGCGATATTCTTCGACAGCACTTTCCGCGAGCCCTGGGTCGCGGAAGCGCCGCGCGCCTCGGTGATAGCCAGCAAGGTGATGCCGAACTCGCAATACGTGTTCTTCTTCCACACCCTGATCGAGGGCGCCTGCTGGGTGGAGATGACCGACGGCTCAGCCGAGCCGCTTCGCCTCGAGGCCGGCGACATCGTTGCCTTTCCGATGGACGATGCGCATGCCCTCTGCTCGGCGATCGGCATGCGGGCCAAACCCGACCTCGCTATGTACCATCATCCGATCGATCGCCAACTGCCCTACGTCGTCAACGAAGGCTCCAGCATCGGCTCCTGCCGCTTCGTTTGCGGCTATCTCGGCTGCGATATCCGTCCCTACAACCCATTCATCAAATCGCTGCCCCGGGTCCTGCATGGACGCGGTACCGCCCGGCAGGGCTGGCTGGTCAACCTCGTCCATCATGCAGTCTCGGAGACTGACCGGGGCAACCCGGGTGGCGAGACGGTTCTTGCCAAGCTTGCCGAGCTGATGTTCGTGCAGGTGATCCGTGAATATGTGGAAGGCCTGCCCGAGGATGCTCGCGGCTGGCTCTCGGGGCTGAAGGACCCGCATGTCGGCCAGGCCCTTCGTCTGATCCACGGCCAGCCGGCGGCAAACTGGACACTCGAGGGCCTGGCGCGCGCCGTCGGGTTGTCGCGGACGGTCTTCGCCAACCGCTTCACCCACTATGCATGCGATCCGCCAATGCAGTACCTGGCGCGCTGGCGCATGCAGCTGGCAGCGCGGCTGCTGGAGAATCCCGGGATAAGCGTCGCGCAGGCCGGCGCTCAGGTCGGCTACGACTCCGAGGCAGCCTTCAACCGCGCCTTCAAGAAGGTGGTCGGACTCCCGCCCGGCACATGGCGCAAGGGTCGTGCTCCCGGGCCGGGCCTGTCAGCGAACTAGCCGGAGCCACAAACAACAAGGCCCGCATCGCTGCGGGCCTTCTTGTCATTCGTCGCGGTACACCTTCTCGCGCCGCTCGTGCATTTCCTGGGCTTCCAGGGAGAGCGTGGCGATCGGCCGGGCGTCGAGTCGGGCGATCCCGATCGGGTCGCCGGTCTCTTCGCAATAGCCGTAGGTGTTATCCTCGATCCGCTTGAGCGCCGCGTCGATCTTCGAGATCAGCTTGCGCTGCCGATCACGGGTGCGGAGTTCAAGTGCCCGATCGCTCTCCGAGGAGGCGCGGTCGGCCATGTCCGGATGGTTCTGGCTTTCTTCCTGCAGGTTCTCGAGCGTTTCGCGGCTTTCTGCGAGGATCTCGCTCTTCCACCGCTCCAGCTTCTGCCGGAAGTACTCCCGCTGCCGCGGGTTCATAAACGGTTCGTCCTGAGTAGGTCGGTATTCAAGAACTTCAGTCGACATTCTGACTCGATTCCAAAACGCCCCTAATGGCGGGCCTTATAGTGGCGCAAGGGCATGCTTCGCAAGCTTTCAAAAGCTTGGTGATTAATCCGTGAGTGGAGAGGCGCCAACTGTGTCAGGCGGGGTACAGTCCGCGCTTGGCCAGTTCGACCCTGGCGCGCAGCTCGATATCGTCGAGCAAAGCGTCCAATCCGGGCTCGCTTCGCTCCCGCGCCTGGGTCAACACAGCCATGAGCTGGTTGAGGCGCCCCTCGGCCATCCGGCCGACCAGCAGGTCGCCGCGCAGCCCCTCGAGCGTATCGATCAGCTGGTTGCCGCGACGCACCACCTTCTTGCGCCTGAGCAGCGGATCTTCGACCGCCTGCAACGCCAGCAATGCATCGAGCGAAGTGGTGGCGGCGATCGTTGCGGTCGGCCGCGCCTCCTGAGCCTGCGCCCCCTGCCCGATCTCGAACGCCACGCCGGACGAGCTGCGGCCGGCCGCCGAGCGCCCCGCCACATTGCCTACCCGCGCATTGTTCTCGATCCGCACCGGACTCACCTGCCTGCCATTGCCCGGCAAAATCTGCCGCCAGCAGTTAAGCAAACGTTAATGCACCCGGCAGGACTTGCCGACCAGCATCATCCAAACCCACTCGCCGAGCGCCAATCTCGTGCAATTTCAACGTATTGGCGAAACTGGCACGGTTCTCGCAATACCACTGGCAATCACGGCGCATGGGGATGTGCCGCACTCCGGGGACTGCCAGATGGCCAAATTCAACCTCAAACGCGCACTGCTCGGTCTTATGACGGCATTGCTGCTGCTGCCGCAGCCAAGCGTGACCTACGCCGCTGCCGCCCGCATCAAGGATGTCGTCAACATCGAGGGCGTCCGCGACAACCAGCTGGTCGGCTACGGCCTGGTGGTCGGCCTCAACGGCACCGGCGACGGGCTCAACAACTCGCCCTTCACCAAGCAGAGCCTGCAGGCCATGCTCGAGCGGCTGGGCGTCAATACCCGCGGCGAGAACATGCGTACGGGCAACGTCGCGGCAGTGATGGTGACGGCGAACCTTTCGGCCTTCTCGACCCAGGGCTCGCGCCTCGACGTCAATGTCGCCTCGCTCGGCGATGCCAAGAGCCTGCAGGGCGGCACCTTGCTGGTCACCCCGCTGCTCGGCGCCGATGGCGAGGTCTATGCCATCGCCCAGGGTTCGGTCACCATCAACGGCTTCTCGGCCGAAGGCGACGCCGCCTCGGTGGTCTCGGGCGTCCCCACCACCGGCCGCATCTCCTCCGGCGGCCTGATCGAGCGCGAGATCGGCTTCGTGCTCGGCGCCCAGCGCACGCTGCGGCTGGCCTTGCGCAACCCCGACCTTACCACCTCGCGCCGCATCGCGCTGGCGATCAACGATTTCATCGGCGTGCCCTGCGCCACCCCCGAAGATCCGGCGACCATCCGGCTCAACCTGCCTCGCAACTTCAACGGCAACATCGTCGACCTCCTGACCGACATCGAGCAGCTGGTGATCGAGACCGACTTGCCGGCCAAGATCGTCATCGACGAGAACTCCGGCATCATTGTCATGGGCAAGGACGTGCGGGTTTCGACCGTCGCCGTCGCCCAGTCGAACCTCACGGTGACCATTGCCGAGAGCCCCACCGTGGTGCAGCCGAACCCGCTGAGCCTCGGCCAGACCGCAGTGGAGCCACGCACCGACCTCTCGGTAAACACCACCGAAACCAACCTCGCGGTGGTGCCGGAATCGGTGAGCCTGCAGGAACTGGTCGATGGCCTCAATGCGCTGGGCATCAGCCCGCGCGACCTCATCGCCATCCTCCAGGCCGTGAAAGCCTCCGGCGCGCTGCAGGCCGAAATCGAGGTGCTGTGATGCTGAGCTCCGCCTCCGGCCTCGGCTTTGCCGGCCAAAACAGAACGACGACGCTCTCTCCCGCTCAGGTTGGGCACCTTCGCGAGCAGGCAAAGGACCTTGAGGGTGTTTTCCTCAACACCTTGATGAAGGAAATGTTCGCCTCGTTGAAGACCGACGAGAGCGCAATGGGTGGCGGTTTTGCCGAGGAAACCTGGCGCGGCATGCAGGCCGAGCAGATGGCCGATGTGCTGGCCCGCTCGGGCGGCGTCGGCCTCGCCGATGCGCTGTTGCCTGATCTCATCGCGGCGCAGGAAGCCGCCCAGAACTCCTTCCCAACAACAAGAACCAGCGGAGCGCTGAAATGATGAATGCTGCTGCCGAACGCCTCGCGGCCCTCGACTCGCTTCCCGCCGCCGAGCTCTGCGGCCTCGCCATGGAAACGCTCGAAAACCTGGTCGTGGTGCTGAACCAGGAGACCACGCTGCTCCGCGCCGGCCGCGCCAAGGATGCCGGCCATCTGACGGCTGAAAAGACCCGCCTCGCCCAGGATTACATGGGCTTTGCCCGCTCGGTACAGCGCCAGTCGGCTCGGCTGCGCGCCGAGGCCCCGGCTCTGGTCGACGCCTTGCTCGGCGGACATGATCGGCTGGCCACGCAGATGGCCGAGAACCTGCGCGTCATCGCCACCGCCCGCTCGGTCACCGAGGAGCTCCTCACCGATGTGGCCAAGGCGATTAACGCCAAGGCCCGGCCCAAGACCTACGGCGCCAATGGCGAAATCGCCGGCCAGCCACCGCAGGCCGCCAGTGGCGTCTCGATCAACCGCGCGCTCTAGAGCACTTCAGCGCGACAAAACTCAGACCTGGAGGGTTCCAACGCTCTAGATCACTACAGTTTTCGGCAAATTGCTTCGAACCGCGAAAGCGGGATGAAAGCTTGGACCGGCATGCTTGTCCGCTAGTGGCAAATTAGGAATGCCGGTCCATGAGCGCCAGAATAGCGCCCGAACCGATCAACATGGGACTCGGAGCCGTCGCCGACTATCGGTCGCGCACGCTGCTCGGCGATTCCCGTCACGGGTCGGACCAGCCGGACGCCCCGCCGCCCCCTCCCCCACAGAACAATGCCGCGCAGCTGCTGCCGCCGCTCCCCGCGCCGCCGCCTCCGCCGGGTTCGGCCTTTGCCGCAGCCCTGCTCTCCGGCCAACTGCCGCCCAAGCCCACCAGCGACCGCGAAATCATCCTCAGGCTGGGCAGTGCCGACCTGCCGGCGCAGGGTTCGCTGGCGCTGCACGATCGGCTCGTCTGAGCCCTGACGATTCTGCGTCGGCGGCAGCCAATTCCCTAACCACGAGTCATCCGACGCATGCTCGGCAAGAACTGCCGAAACGCCGGTTTCCCCAAGATATCCAAGGCACTGCGGGCGACATCGGCTCGTCACGGAACACAAAATTAACTGCGTTCGGAAGCATCCCGTTAACCATTCTTAAGCCGGCCAAGGCTACGATCCCTCTCAATCTCAGGACGAGATTATCGATTTAGCCAGAAGGGATTCCACCCATGCCGGAAGTTAACCTGTCAAAGGCGGTTCGCTCGAACCTCCTGAGCCTCCAGTCCACCGCTGCCTCGATGGCAAAGACGCAGGAGCGTCTCGCCACCGGCCTCAAGGTGAACACTGCGCTCGACAACCCGACCAACTTCTTCACTGCCGCGTCGCTGAATAGTCGTGCGTCCGACATGGCAAACCTGCTGGACTCGATGTCGAACGGCATCAAGACCATTGAAGCCGCTGATAACGGCCTCACCTCGATCACCAAGACGGTCGAGTCGATGCAGTCTGCCCTGCGCCAGGCGCGTCAGGACAAGTCGTTCAAGACCATGTCCTATGCGCTGGATAGCACGGCGATCGGCACTGCCACCGCCAAGACGATCTCGTTCGAAGGCGGCTCGGTCGGCACTACGCCGGTCAGCATCAACCTGAACACCACCGGCGCCGGTTCTGCCGCTACCGCGGGCACCGTGTCGTCGACCTTTGCCTCGACAGTCACCTTCGACGATCCGGGTGACCAACTGAACTTCTCGGTCGCCGTCGATGGTGGCGCTGCCACTGCCGTTACGATCGACGCTCAGACGCTGACCGACGCCGGTATCGTAGGCGGTGCGATCACCAGCGGTGCGGACCTCCGCGCTGCCGTTGCCCAGGCCCTGACCGACGCCAGCATCACCGGTGTCACTGTCGGCGGCTCTGGTACGGCGATGTCGCTCACCTCGAACACCACCGGCGCAACCTCGTCCGTCGCCATCTCGGCGGTTGGCGTGGTGAACGGCGGTGGTGCCAACACCATCACCAACACCTCGGGTATCGCTGCTGCATCGGATTCGGGTGACGCGCTGGTCCCCGCTGGTGCAGTGAAGACTGTTGATGCCCTGGTGCAGGAGATCAACACCAACACCTCGCTGAAGGATAAGATCCGCGCCTCCAACGACAACGGCAAGCTCCGCATCGAGAACCTCTCGACCGAGGAGCTGACCGTCACCGGTATCGGCACGGATGGCGAAGTCGACGGCACCACGAATGAAGGCACCATCGACGGCAACACCGTTCGCAAGAACCTCGTCACCCAGTTCAACGAACTGCGCGACCAGCTTGACAAGTTCGCCGACGATGCCTCCTTCAACGGCATCAACCTGCTCCGAGGCGACAAGCTCAAGCTGACGTTCAACGAGACCGGCACTTCGACCATCGACATCCAGGCCAAGAACGAGAACGGCGATCCGATCGCCATCAACAACACCACCCTGGGCATCAACCACGTCGTCAACTCGGACTTCGACAGCGACACGTCGCTCGACGGGAAGCTGGAAATTCTCGGCACCGCACTCGGCAAGCTCCGTTCGCAGGCCTCTTCCTTCGGCTCGAACCTGTCGATCGTGCAGAACCGCACCGACTTCACCAAGAACATGATCAACACGCTGGAAACCGGCGCGGCGAACCTGACCTTGGCCGATACAAACGAGGAAGCGGCGAACCTTCTCGCCCTGCAGACCCGCCAGCAGCTGTCGTCGACGGCGCTGTCGATGGCCTCGCAGGCCGACCAGGCGGTGCTCCGCCTGTTCTAAGGCAAGCTACCTCGGGGAATACCAAAGGCGGGCTTCGGCCCGCCTTTTTCATTGGCTAGGCGGCTTGGCGTGCCAGTTCGAAGCATTGAGCAAACTGCTCATTAACTTTGCCTCGAATGCCCAGGACATTTGCCTCCAATGTCCGAGGCAAACTTCAATTCACCGATCGAACTTAAGACTTCTTTTGCCGGTCCCGACCGATGATCCAGCCGCGTCTCAGGAGAGACGGTCTAGTAACTGAGTACGGACCCAGAAAGGGCCTCCAAAATGGCTGATGTAAATCTGTCAAAGGCAGTTCGCTCGAACCTGCTGAGCCTCCAGTCCACCGCTGCCTCGATGGCCAAGACGCAGGAGCGTCTCGCCACCGGTCTCAAGGTGAACTCGGCGCTCGACAACCCGACTAACTTCTTCACCGCCGCTTCGCTTAACTCTCGTGCTTCGGATATGGCGAGCCTGCTCGACTCCATGTCCAACGGCATCAAGACCATTGAAGCTGCGGACAATGGCCTTTCGTCGATTACCAAGACCGTCGAGTCGATGCAGTCCACGCTCCGTCAGGCGCGCCAGGACAAGTCGTTCAAGACCGGTTCGTTCGCCGTAGATACCGCTGCCGTCGGCACGGCTTCGGTGAAGACGCTGTCGTTCGAGGGCGGCGCTGTCGGCACTTCGCCGGTCAGCATCAACCTCAACACCACCGGCGCTGGCTCTGCGGCCACTGCCGGTACCGTGTCGTCGACCTTTGCCTCGACCGTCACGTTCGACGATCCGGGCGACGAACTGAACTTCTCGGTGGCCGTCGATGGTGGCGCTGCCACTGCCGTGACCATCAACGCCCAGACCCTGACCGATGCCGGCATTGTCGGCGGCGCAATCACCAGTGGTGCGGATCTCCGCGCTGCGGTGACCCAGGCTCTGACCGACGCCAGCGTGACCGGCGTCACGGTTGGTGGCTCGGGTACGGCGATGTCGCTGACCTCGAACACGACCGGCGCTTCCTCGTCCGTCGCCATCTCGGCGGTTGGTGTGGTGAACGGCGGTGGTGCCAACACCATCACCAACACCTCGGGTATCGCTGCTGCATCGGATTCCGGTGACGCACTGGTCGCCGCTGGTGCAGTGAAGACCACTGATGCTCTCGTTTCCGAGATCAACGGCAATGCTTCGCTGAAGGACAAGGTCCGCGCCTCCAACGACAACGGCAAGCTCCGCATCGAGAACCTCTCGACCGAAGAGCTGACCGTGACCGGTGTGGCCTCGGATGGTGAAATCGACGGCTCGACCGCCGAGACCGCCATTGGCGGCAACGAAGTCCGCAAGAACCTGGCCAAGCAGTTCAACGAACTGCGCGACCAGCTCGACAAGCTGGCTGATGACGCGTCTTTCAACGGCATCAACCTGCTCCGCGGCGACAAGCTCAAGCTGACGTTCAACGAGACCGGCACTTCGACCATCGACATCCAGGCTAAGGATTCCGATGGCGACGCGACCTCGATCAACAACACGTCGCTCGGCATCACTTCGGTGCAGGACTCCGATCTCGACAGCGACGCGTCGATCGACGCCAAGCTGGGCAAGCTCGGCGACGCCCTGGGCACCCTGCGTTCGCAGTCTTCGGCCTTCGGCTCGAACCTGTCGATCGTGCAGAACCGCCAGGACTTCACCAAGAACATGATCAACACCCTCGAGACTGGTGCGGCGAACCTCACGCTTGCCGACACCAACGAGGAAGCGGCGAACCTTCTCGCCCTGCAGACCCGCCAGCAGCTGTCGTCGACAGCTCTGTCGATGGCCTCGCAGGCCGACCAGGCCGTGCTGCGTCTGTTCTAAGAAGAACGTCGCAAGACAAGACGAAGGCGGGCTCCGGCCCGCCTTTTTCTTTTGCACTAGACTGTTTTGGCACGCCGATTAACCAGCTGTTACCGATTGCGGCCCGATAGATACAGCATTGACGAGCCGGGCCCCAGGACGCGGGCGTTTTAGACAGACCAGAAGGTTTGTAACGTGGCTGATGTAAACCTCTCCAAGGCGGTTCGCTCGAACCTCCTCTCGCTCCAGTCGACCGCGGCCTCGATGGCCAAGACTCAGGGACGACTCGCCTCTGGCCTCAAGGTCAACTCGGCGCTGGACAACCCCACCAACTTCTTCACCGCCGCGTCGCTCAACAGCCGTGCCAGCGACATGTCGAACCTTTTGGACTCGATGTCGAACGGCATCAAGACCATCGAAGCTGCCGATAACGGCCTGAGCTCGATCACCAAGACGGTCGAGGCGATGCAGTCGACGCTCCGGCAGGCGCGCCAGGACAAATCATTCAAGACGCAGAGCTTTGCGATCGACACCGCGGCGATCGGCACTGCGGCGACGAAGACGATCTCGTTCGAGGGCGGCGCCGTGGGTGCGACGCCGGTGTCGGTCAGCCTCAACACCGCCTCGGGTGGAGCCACAGCCGGCACTTATGCGACGACTGCCAACTTCACGCCCGTCAGCGTGGGCGACGCCGCCGACTACGAAGCGTTCAGCGTCTCGGTCGACGGTGGACCGGCTCAGAACTTCCTGCTCGGCGGCGCCGAACTGCTGAGTGTCGGCAATGGCAACATGACTTTGGACAGTGCGGCAGAGTTCGACGAGTTGCTGACCGACCAGGGCGTAACGGGGGTCAGCACATCGATCGTTGGCGGAAAGCTGACACTGAGTTCATCGACGACCGGTGCCACATCGTCGGTCGCGCTGAACTTCCTCTCCGCCTTCGACTTTGACGGCGACACCGATCTTTCGCCGCTGTCACTTCAAACCGGCACCTCGACCCCCGGTACCGCCGCCAGTGGCGGTTCGGTGAAGACGGTCGACGCGCTGGTCCAGGAAATCAACGCCAACACTGCGCTTAAGGACAAGGTCCGCGCCTCCAACGATAACGGCAAGCTGCGGATCGAGAACCTCTCGACCGAAGAGCTGACCGTGAACGGTGTCGGCTCCGACGGCGAAGTTGACGGCACCACGGGCGAGGCCACCATTAGTGGCAACGAAGTCCGCAAGAACCTGGTCAAGCAGTTCAACGAACTGCGCGACCAGCTCGACAAGCTCGCCGACGACGCCTCATTCAACGGCATCAACCTGCTCCGCGGCGACAAGCTGAAGCTGACCTTCAACGAATCCGGCACCTCGACCATCGATATCCAGGCCAAGGATTCAGATGGCGACCCGACCTCGGTCAACAACACCACGCTCGGCATCGCCTCCGCCGTCGCCGCCGACTTCGACAGCGATGTCTCGCTCGACGCCCGGCTCGGCAAGCTCGGCGATGCGCTGGGCAAGCTGCGCTCGCAGGCCTCGGCTTTCGGCTCGAACCTGTCGATCGTCGAGAACCGCAACGACTTTACCAAGTCGATGATCAACACGCTCGAGACCGGCGCGGCCAACCTCACGCTTGCCGACACCAACCAGGAAGCGGCGAACCTCCTCGCCTTGCAGACCCGCCAGCAGTTGTCGTCCACTGCCCTGTCGATGGCCTCGCAGGCCGATCAGGCGGTGCTGCGGCTGTTCTGATCGCAGAGGCTTCGGGGGTGTCTGCTCCTATTGCCGAGTTTGCCACCAGCAGTACCTCAGAACTCGATGTCATCCCGGCGAAGGCCGGGACCCATCCTGAGGTGTGCCGGCTCTTGCGCGGGCCCCTCCATCTCAGGATGGGCCCCGGCCTTCGCCGGGGTGACACCGTGGGTGAGGAGCCACCTGTGACAAAGCACGGATTCCCCTCAGCAACCTGAGGACAGGCGGGTTGCGGCCCGCCTTTTCCGTTGCCAGCTCGTAAAGCCGCAGGCCATCGTCGCCGCCATGACGCCGTACCGAGACATTCTGAGCATCCCGGCGCAGCGCCGGCTGCTGTTTGCAGCCATTCCGGCCGATTTTGCCGACTGGTTCGACTATGTCGCCGTTGTCGCCCTCATCGCCTATGTCTGGGGCGAGGGCCCGGTGGTGCTTGCCTTGCTGGCGCTGGCCTTCGCCCTGCCCTACGTCGTCGCCGGGCCGCTGCTCGCCGCCTGGGTCGACCGGGCGGACCTGAAGCTGGTGCTGCTGCTCTCCAATCTCGGCCGCGGCGTGCTGACTTTCGCGCTGGTGATCGCCCCCAATGTCGAGATCCTGCTGCTGATCGTGCTGCTGCGCGGCATCGTTGATTCCGCCTTCACCCCGGCTCGGCAGTCTGCCATCCAACTGACCACCCCCGAGCCGCTGCTGATGGCCGCCAATGGCCTGCACCAGGGCATCAACCAGGCCAGCAAGATCGTCGCACCGGCCTGTGGTGGGCTGCTGCTGGCGCTGGTGCCGGCGCAAGGGGTGTTTGCCATCAACGGCGTGCTGTCGGTCGCGGCGTTCCTCGTCCTGTTAGGGCTGCAACTGCCGCCGCGGGCCCATGTCGAACATGACGCCGAGGAACCCTTTCTCGCCCGCGTCGCCGGTGGTATCGCCGAGTTCGGGCGCAACCGGCTGCTGCTCGCCGTGCTGATCTTCGCCTCGGCGGCGAATTTCACTTTCTTCCTCTACGACACGCAGATTGCCCTGCTCACCAGCCAGCTCGGCTACGACGCGACGGCCTTCGGCCTGACCGTCACCGCCTCCGGCATCGGCGGCATGATCGGCGCATCGCTTGCCGGGCTGATGCGGCCGAACCGGCCACTGCTGCTGATGGCGCTCGCCGCACTGGTCTCGGGGCCGGTGACCGTCGGCACGGCACTGGCTGCCGCCTCAGGGATCGCCATCCCCTTTCCGCTGTTCTGCCTGGTGATGGCAGTGATGGGTGGTACCACCGTGTTCATGCTGGTGCCCTATCGCTCGGTGATCCAGTCCGAAACTCCGCCGGACCGGATCGCCCGCGTCAGCTCGGCCGGCGAAGCAGCGATGACCACCGCGATGATGGCCGCGCCGCTGCTTGGCAGCCTGATCGTCACCGGCTTTGGCGTCCCGGCGCCATTCATTGTCGGCGGCGGGCTGATTATCCTGCTCGGCCTCGGAGCCCTAGCATTCGCCTTCCGCCGGTAGCGTTTTGGTGACGCGGCGCATGCAGTATGCTGCACCACGGAATCAAGGGGTTGAACCACCGACATGTCGTTAAAGGTCGAGTTGAAGCCGGGCGAACGCCTGATCGTCGGCAACTGTGTCATTACGAACTCGGATCAGCGCACCCGGCTGTTCATCGATGGCAAGGCGCCAATCCTCCGTGAGAAGGACATCCTGACCTTCGACACCGCGACCAGTCCCGCCAAGCGCATCTACTTGGCCGTACAGCTCATGTACATTCATGAAAACGTCGAACGATTGACCCAGGACTACTTTCAACTGGTCAACGACATCATCACGGCAGCGCCATCAACAATCCGCATTGTTGACGAAATCAATAACGAGATATTAACCGGCTCCCTGTACAAAGCACTCAAGGCTGCGAAAAAGCTGATCCAGTACGAACAGGAACTCCTCGGCAATGCAGAATAGTGCGGCGCTCGCCTACCAGCAGGTAGGCAGGCAGACGGTCAATCCTCGTCTCCTCGAGGCCAACCTCCTCTCTCGAGCTGCCGGCCAGATGCAGCGCGTGCGTGACGACTGGGAGAACGAGCGTCACGAACTGACCGCCGCCCTGATGTTCAACCGCAAGCTGTGGACGGTGTTCCTCGGCTCGGTGACCGGCGAGGAAAGCCAGCTGCCCAAGGCGCTGCGCGAGAACATCGCCAATCTCGGCCTGTTCGTGATGAAGCAGACGATGACCATCCAGGCCGAGCCTTCGGCCAACAAGCTCACCGTGCTGATCAACATCAACCGCGAGATCGCCGCCGGACTGCGCGCCGGCCAGAGCTGAGCTCAGCCGCCAATCCAACCCCAATGAAAAGCCCGCGGAAACCGCGGGCTTTTGCGTTTCCTGGGGCTTGAAACCCCGCTTACTTCCGCGGCGCCGATTTCGGCTTGGCCTGGGCCCGCGACGTCGAAGTCGACCTGGTCTTCGGCTTGGCGGGGGTCGCGGCTTCGGCCACTGTCGGAGTGTGACCCACGGCCGCCGCCGGGCGCCCGGCGGCCCGGTTGCGGAGCTTCCGCTCCTTGGCGATGATGTTGATCGCCTCGACCAGCACCGAGAAGCCCATCGCTGCGTAGATGTAGCCCTTCGGGATATGGAAGCCGAGACCATCGGCCACCAGCGACGTGCCGATCAGCAAGAGGAAGGCCAGTGCCAGCATCTTGGTGGTCGGGTGCTTGGCGACAAAATCGGCCACCGGGCCGGATGCCACGAACATCACGCCGACTGCGACGATCACCGCGGCAATCATCACCTCGACCTGATCGGCCATGCCCACGGCGGTGACAATCGAGTCGATCGAGAACACCAGGTCGATAACGATGATCTGGCTGATGATCGCGGCAAACGCCATCGAGGCCTGCTTCTTGAGGTTGTCTTCCTCCTCGTGCGGCTCCTCGAGCTCGGCATGCATCTCGTGCGTCGCCTTGTAGACGAGGAAAGCGCCACCAGCGATCAGGATCAGATCCTTCCACGACGGGGCAAAGCCCAAGATGTCGAAGGCTGGTTGAGTGAGGCTGATGATCCAGGAGATCACCAGCAGCAACAGGATGCGGAAGACCAGCGCCAGCGCCAGGCCGAGCTTGCGGGCGCGATCCGCCTGCTCCTTGGGGAGGCGCGACACCAGCACCGAGATGAACACGATGTTGTCGATGCCGAGCACGATCTCCATCGCCGTGAGGGTCAGGAAGGCGGCCCACACGTTGGGATCGTAGAGGAGTTCCAGCATCGACAGCTCCAGTGGTGATGATCAGGTGGCGCCATACTTAGGGCCGTGGCGCGATTGTTGGAAGAGTGCGCGCGAGGCTCCGCACAGGGTGCGGTTTTTCACCGCGCCCCCGGCCCGTGGCACGATCGCATCGTGCCGAAGCTGGCCCGCCCATGCCGCCGCTGTTATTGTAATGGCTCGGCTCCACTCGAAAGTTTCCCCATGGACGCGTTCTCTCCCATCCCCGCCCTGATTGGCGGTGTGCTCATCGGGCTCGCCTCGGCGCTCCTCTGGCTCGGCAACGGCCGCATCGCCGGCATCTCGGGAATCTTTGGGCAATTGCTGCCGCCGGCACGCACCGTGGTATGGCGGCTGGCGTTCCTCTTGGCGCTGGTGCTCGGCGCCCTCGCGGCCGCGTGGCTCATCCCGGGCCTCGGCGTCGGCGGCCCCGGCGGCGCGCCGGCGCAACTGGCCTCGCCGCCGCCAGGCTGGAACATCCCTGCCCCACTCTGGATCGCCATCTCCGGCCTGTTGATCGGCTTCGGCACCAAGATCGGCAATGGCTGCACCTCGGGCCACGGCGTCTGCGGCATCGCGCGGCTATCGAAGCGTTCCTTCGTCGCGGTCGGGGTGTTCTTTTCGGTCGCCATCCTCACTGTCGCCGTCACCGGGATCGTCTGAGATGGCCGCCAACCTTCGCCTGCCCTATCTCGCCACCGCCGCCGTCAGCGGCCTGCTGTTCGGCGCCGGCCTCTACATTTCGCAGATGGTCGATCCGCTGAAGGTGCTGCGCTTCCTCGATTTCACCGCCATCCCCACCGGCGGCTGGGACCCGAGCCTCGCCTTCGTCATCGTCGCCGCCATTGCCGTGATGTTCATTGCTGTGCGCGTCGGCCGCAGCAGGCAGGCGCCGCTGTTCGATACGCAGTTCCATGAGCCGGAATTCCACCACATCGACGCGCCGCTGGTCGGCGGCGCTGTGCTGTTCGGCATCGGCTGGGGCATGTCGGGCATCTGCCCGGGCCCGGCGATCTCGCTGATCGCCTTCTGGCCCGACAACCTGCTGATCTTCCTTCTCGCCATGTTCGCCGGCTCCTATGCCGGTGCGCTGGTCATTCCGAGCGGCCGCGACAAGCGGCTGGCGCTGGCGCGATGAGTGGCGCTCCTGAAGCGGTCGTCGTGGGTGGCGGCCTTGCCGGGGTGGCGGCGGCGGTCGCTGTCGCCCGCGCCGGCCTCCGTACCCTCCACCTCGCGCCCAAAGGCCCACCCGACCGGCGCACCTCGGCGCTGATGGGCCCGAGCGTCGATTACCTGCGCGCCTCCGGGCTGATCGGCAATCCCGCCGAGCTCGGCCACCCGCTGACCCAGATCCGCATCATCGATGCCACCGACCGGCTGCTCCGCGCCCCTGAGACGCTGTTCGACAGCAAGGATGCCGGCCTCGAGGCCTTCGGCTGGAACTTTCCCAATATCAGGCTGCTCGAAGCCTTCGAGGCGGCGCGCGCCTCGCTCGACAACCTCGAGACCCGCGAGCTCGCTCTCTCATCCATCGAGCGCGGCTCTACTGGTTGGGTGCTGACGCTTGCCGATGGCAGCGTCGTCGAAGCGCCACTGGTCGTCGGCTCCGACGGCAAGAAGTCACTGGTCCGCGTCGCCACCGATTTCCGCGCCCGCGAGCACGGCTTCACCCAGTCGGCGCTGGTCTGCGATCTCGAGCTTGACCGCCCGCTCGGCGGCGCCTCGGTGGAGTTCCACTACGAGCAGGGCCCGTTCACGCTGGTTCCGGCCGGCGGCTCGCGCGCCAACCTCGTCTGGATCGACGACCGCGAGGTGTTGAAGGCCGCCCAGGCGACTGGCCAGGATGGCCTCCGCGCCACCTTCCTCGAGAAGTCGCAGCGCCTGTTCGGCGATATCCAGTTGTTGACCCCGGCGCACATGTTCCTGCTCTCGACCCTTACCGTCGAGCGCGCCGGCATGGATGGCATTGTGCTCGCCGGCGAGGCCGCGCATGCCTTTCCGCCGATCGGCGCGCAGGGCCTCAACCTCGGGCTGCGCGACGTCGCCGATCTTGCCGCCTCACTCGCCGCCGCCGATCGCACCGCGTCCGGCTGGGCCAATGCCGTCAGCACCGACTATGCCGCCCGTCGCGCCGACGATCTCGAGCGCACCGGCGGCATGGTCGACGCCCTGTTCCGTTCGCTGCTCAGCGACTTCCTGCCGGCCCAGGCGCTGCGCGCCGGCGGCCTGTGGGCCTTGCGCCTGCTGCCGCCACTGCGCAAGCGCGCCTTCGGGCTCGGCATGGGCCAGGGCTGAAGCAAGGCGGCATCATTTCTATTGTGCTGAGCCGGCCAGTGGCTGGCCTCGGCCATGCACCCACCACCGGCTGTCATCGTAGATGGGGTGATCACGGTGGGTTAGCTCGACCGCTCTCCGGGTGCACACAGGCGATCATTCGATGGGTAGGTAAGCCACCAAGAACAAAAAGGGCGCCCGAGAGCGCCCTTTCGATTCTAACCCCGTCGCTCCGCTTACTGCGGGGCAGCCGGAGTGGCCGGCGGGGCGGCGCCATCGGTGCCGAGCTGCTTGCGCAGTTCTTCGGCGCGATCCTGCAGCTGCTTTTCCAGCGCCGACGGAGCGGTCGACTGCTTGTTGAATTCGTCGAAGGTCATCGCGGCGGCGCCATCATAGACCGAGGTGAATCCGGCGAGCGTGATGTCGATCACCAGGTCCTTGTTCTGCCGGTTCTTGGCGGTGAGCTTCAGGATGCCACCCTTCTTGAGGCTGTTCACGTAGGCCTCGTTGATCACCAGCTGGGTGGCGCAGCTCTGCGGATCGCACAGCATGAACGGCACGCGGATCGGCTTGCCGCCGTCGATCTGCCAGGTGAGGCCAAACGGCAGCAGCACCCCAAGCGGTACCGCGGCAACGGCGAGCAGGCGGCTCTCCTGGCCCGGATCGTCACGCAGAAGGAACGAGCCGAGGAACTGGCCATTGGCGACGACGACCTGGCGCATGATGCAGGCCTGCTTGCCACCATCGATGGGGTCGCAGACCTTGAGCCAGTTCTGAGCGGGATTGGCTGGCGCCGCCGGCGCTGCTGCAGCATCGGCAGCAGGCGCCGCCGGTGCTGCTGCACCCTCGGCGGGGGCTGCCGGCGTGGTGGCTTCCTGCGCGAGCGCCCCGAACGAGGGCATCATCAGCGCGGCAACCGCGAAACCAGCAACGACGAGCTTTTTGAGGGTCATTGAATTTCCTTGTGGTGTCCTACCATCGGTGACTCTCCCGGCCACCCTTCTTCGTGCGCTCTTCAAGGCACGAAACGCGGCAATAACATGACCGAGATGACTTCCGAAAGCTTTAACCTGCGAGTGTTGCCGCAGCACCCGTTTCCGCCGCGAGCCGGGCCATTCTCGACAGTATCGCGGCTGTTCCCTTCAGTCGCGCCTCGGCTGTCGGCCAGTCACGGCTGAACACGAGTTTCTGATCAGGTTTGATCCGGACCTGCATCTGTGGATCGGAGACCATCCGCACCAGCCCGGCCGGGTTGGGGAATGTCTTGTTCCTGAGCGTAACGACTGCGCCCTTGGGCCCGGCATCCACTTTCTCGACATTGGCGGTGCGGCAAAGTGCCTTCACCAGGATCACCTTGAGCAGCGCCTCCACCTCTTCCGGCAGCGGCCCGAAGCGGTCGATCAGTTCGGCGCCGGCCGCATCGATCTCGCGCGCATCCGAGAGGTCGCCGAGCCGGCGATAGAGCTGCATCCTCAGTTGCAGGTCCGGCACATAGTATTCGGGGATCATCACCGGCATGCCCAGCGAGATCGTCGGGCTCCACTCGTTGCGCTCCTCGTATTCCGCGTCACCGTCGCGCAGCGCCGCCACCGCCTCTTCCAGCATCGCCTGATAGAGTTCGAACCCGACCTCGCGGATATGGCCCGACTGCTCGTCGCCGAGCAGGTTCCCGGCGCCGCGGATATCGAGATCGTGGCTTGCGAGCTGGAACCCCGCCCCCAGCGTTTCCAGCGACTGCAGCACCGTCAGCCGCCGTTCGGCGGTGTCGTTGAGCTTCCTGTCCGGCGGGATAGTAAACAGCGCGTAGGCGCGCTGCTTGGCCCGGCCGATCCGGCCGCGGATCTGGTAGAGCTGCGCGAGGCCGAAATTGTCGGCCCGGTGCACCACCAGGGTGTTGGCATTGGGGATATCGAGCCCGGACTCGACGATCGTGGTGGCGACCAGCACGTCGAACTTGCCGTCGTAGAAATTGTTCATGATGTCGTCGAGCTCGCCCGGCGGCATCTGGCCATTGGCAACGACGTAGCTGACCTCCGGCACCTGCTGGCGCAGGAATTCTGCGATATCGGGCTGATCCTTGATCTTGGGCACCACATAGAACGCCTGCCCGCCACGATACTTCTCGCGCAGCAGCGCTTCGCGCACGCTGAGCGGATCGAATGGCGAGACGAACGTGCGGATAGCGAGGCGATCGATCGGCGGTGTGGCGAGCAGCGACAGGTCGCGCACCCCGGTCAGGGCCAGCTGCAGCGTACGCGGGATCGGCGTCGCGGTCAGCGTCAGCACGTGGACGTTGCCCTTCAGCTCCTTCAGCCGTTCCTTGTGGCCGACGCCGAAGTGCTGCTCCTCGTCGATGATCAGCAGACCCAGGTCCTTGAACTGAATGGATTTCGCCAGCAGCGCATGCGTGCCGACGACGATGTCGACGGTACCCTTGGCCAGTTCTTCCCTGGTCGCCTTGAGTTCGGTCGACGACACCAGGCGCGAAGCCTGCCTGATCCGCAGCGGCAGCCCGGAGAAGCGCTCGCTGAAGGTCTTGAAGTGCTGGCGCGACAGCAGCGTTGTCGGCACCACCACCGCCACCTGCCGCCCGGACATCGCCACGGCGAACGCCGCGCGCAGCGCCACCTCGGTCTTGCCGAAGCCGACATCGCCGCACACCAGCCGGTCCATCACCCGACCCGATGCCAGGTCCTCGAACACCGCGTTGATGGCGACCAGTTGGTCCTCGGTTTCGTCGTAGGGGAAGCGCGCTGCGAACTCCTCGTAGAGCCCCGGCTGCACATCCATCGGCGGCACCGTCGACAGCTGCCGCAACGCCGCGATCTTGATCAGCTGCTCCGCCATGTCGCGGATGCGCTTCTTGAGCTTGCTCTTTTTGGCCTGCCAGGCGACGCCGCCGAGCTTGTCGAGCTCGATGATCGCGTCGGCGCCGTAGCGCGACAACAGCTCGATGTTCTCGACCGGCAGGTAGAGCTTGGTGTTGCCGGCATATTCGATCTCGACGCAGTCGTGCGGCGCGCCCTGCACCTCGATGGTCTTCAAACCGAGGAACCGGCCGATACCGTGGTCGACATGCACCACCAGATCGCCAGCCGCGAGGCCGGCGGCCTCGGTCAGCGCATCCGAGGCCTTGCGCCGCTTCTGCGGCCGCAGCAGCCGCTCACCGAGAATGTCCTGCTCGGATAGCACCAGCATGTCGTCGGTCTGGAAGCCGGTCTCGAGCCCCAGCACCACCAGCGCCGTGGTTTCCGGCGAGGTGGTCTCGGCATCGCGCCAGTTCTCAGCGAGGCGCGGATGCGCCAGGCCATGGTCGGCCAGCACCTGCGCCATGCGATCGCGCGAGCCTTCCGACCAGCAGGCGATGATGGTCTTGCGCGCCTTCTTCCGCTCGGCGCGGAACAGTTTGACCACCGCCTCGAACAGGTTGACGTCCTGCGCCTGCCGTTCGGCGGCAAAGCTCGGCGCCACCCGCCCGCCGACATCGTCGGCCTTGCGCATATCCGGTGTCGCGAACGGCGAGAGCTGCACCACGCCCTTGTCCGGCGCCAGCGTGTAGGGCGCCCGCTCCATCTCGTAGAGCTGCGCCGGCGGCACCGGCTTGTAGGGCGCCGCGCCCTGCGAGGACTGCTTCTCGTGCCGTGCATCCTCGCGCGCCTGGTAGTAGTCCGAGATCTGCGTCTGCCGGTCGGCAAAGGCTTCCCGGGCCTGGTCGTCGAAGACGAACGGCGCGTCCTCGGTATAGGCGGCGAGGTGGTCCAGCTCGTCGTAGAAGAACGGCGTCCAATGCTCGACACCCGGGTAGCGCTGGCCGGCGCTCACCGCCGCATAGAGCGGATCGTCCACCGTATTGCCGCCGAACATCGTGGTGTAGCGGGCCCGGAAGCGGCGGATCGCCTCCTCGCTCAGCAGCACCTCGCTCATCGGCGCCAGAGCGATGCGCTTCAGGTTGCCTGTGGTGCGCTGCGTGTCCGGATCGAAGGTGCGGATAGTCTCGAGCTGCTTGCCGAAGAAATCGAAGCGCAGCGGCGATTCGACCCCGGCCGGATAGAGGTCGACCAGTCCGCCACGCACCGCATACTCGCCTGTCTCGCGCACCGTCGGCACCCGCAGGTAGCCATTGCCTGCGGCCCAGGCGATCAGCTTCTCGCTATCGACCACCTGCCCCGCCGCCGCGGCAAAGCTCATCCCCGCGACGACTTCGCGCGGCGGCAGCTTTTGCACCAGCGCGTTGACAGTGGTGAGGACGATAGCCCCCTTGGCCGCGCCGCTGGCGAGGCTCGAGAGCGTCGTCATCCGCGCCGCGATGGTCACCCCGTTGGGCGACACGCGGTCATAGGGCAGGCAGTCCCAGGCCGGCAGCGTCAGCAACTGGTGCCCCGGCATCAGCTGCTCGAGGATCTCCACCATGCGCTGCAGGCGCCGCCCGTCGCGCGCCACGAATACGGCGCTCACCGCCGCGTCCGGCGCGGCCTTCAGCCGGTCCTCGACCAGGCGCGCCAGCACCACCGGCTGCATGCCGTCGGGGACGTTCGAAAGGGTGCGATCGGCGCGCTGGTCGGTCATTTGGCAGTCCGGAATCTGAGCAGGTCGGCGAGCAGGTCGTGGTCGGCATGCTGAGGGGCCGGCTCCTGCCCCATCAGCCAGGCGAGGAGGTCCGTATCCAGCTCCTCGAGCAGGATCTCGAAGCGATCGAGTTCCCCCCCGTCCATGGCCGCCAGCCGCGCATCCGCGTAGGGCCCGAGCAGCAGGTCCATCTCCTTGGTGCCGCGGTGCCAGGCGCGATAGCGCAGGCGCCGCAATCGCATAGCAGAATCTTCACCGGCGTCTTTTTGAAGGGCCATGAGCGGGTGGTCTCGGGGAATGTGGATGGCGTGTTTACGCGGATATCGCCCGCGTGTCACGTGGTCGACAAGCATACCCGTCGCCGCGACGTGGTGCTTTCGCCGCAACAGACGCCTGCAAGCCGGTGGCAATCGGCAGCCGATTTTGCCACAACTCATCGGCAAATTTCTCCGACCCGAGTTGCATGTCCCGTCCGCCGGCCCTCGATCCGCTGTTTCGCTCGCTCCACTCCATCAAGGGGGTGGGGCCACAGCTCAGCGCCCTGCTGACCCGCTTCTTCGGCGCGCCCGAGGGGCAGGAAGCCATCGCGCTCGACCTGTTGATGCACATGCCCACCGGCATCCTCGACCGCCGCCGCATGGATGGCATCGCCAATGCCGTGCACAACAATATCGCGACGCTGAAGCTCCATATCGACCGCCACCAGCCGCCGCCGCGCGGCCGGGAGCACATCCCGCATCGTGTCTTCGCGCATGACGAAACCGGCGAGATCCAGCTGGTGTACTTCCGGGCCCAGGGCGGCTGGGTGGAAAAGCTCCTGCCGGTCGGCGAGACCCGCTACGTCTCAGGCACCATCGGCTTCTTCCAGGGCGAAAAGCAGATCACCCATCCCGACTATGTCGTCGAGGCCGACAAGTTCGAGGACATGCCGCTGGTCGAGCCGGTCTATCCGCTGACCCACGGCCTCAGCTCCCGCGCCCTGATCAAACTCACCCGTCAGGTGCTGGAGACCTTGCCCGACCTGCCCGAATGGATGCCCGCCGAGCGCATCGCCGAGTTCGGTTGGCCCAGCTTTCAGGCAGCAATGCAGGCCTCGCACGCCCCCGAAACCCCCGATGACGCACAGCTCTGGTCGAAGAACCGGATGCGGCTCGCCTATGACGAGTATCTCGCCGGCCAGCTCGCCCTGCTGATCGTCCGCTCGCAGCTGATCGCGCCGCGCGGTATCGCCCGCAGCTTCACCGGTGCGATCTCCGCCAGGGTCGAGGCCGCCCTGCCCTATACCCTCACCGAGGGCCAGCGCCTCGCCGTCGAGGATATCCGCCACGACCTCGCGGCGCCCGAACGGATGTCGCGCCTGCTGCAGGGCGATGTCGGCGCCGGCAAGACCGTCGTGGCGCTGATGGCGATGGCGGCGATGGCCGAGAGCGGTGCGCAGTCGGCGCTGATGACGCCGACCGAAATCCTCGCCAGCCAGCACTTCAAGACGCTGAAGCCGCTCTGCGACCAGGTCGGCCTCGGCATCGTGCTGCTCACCGGCAAGATGACCGCCGCCGAGCGCCGTGCCGTGCTGTCAGGCATCGCCGACGGCTCGACCGCTATCGTCGTCGGCACCCACGCGCTGTTCCAGACCGGCGTCGACTTTCACAATCTCGGCCTCACCGTGGTCGACGAGCAGCATCGCTTCGGCGTCCACCAGCGCCTCGCGCTCAGCGAGAAGGGCATCCATGCCGACCTCCTGGTGATGACCGCCACGCCGATCCCGCGCACCCTGGTGCTCACCCATTTCGGCGACATGGCGGTCAGCATCCTGCGTGAAAAGCCGCGTGGCCGGCAGCCCATCGATACCGCGGTGCTGTCGATCGGCGAGTATGCCCGCGTCATCCAGCGCCTCGAGAGCCGCATCGCCGAGGGGGCGCAGGCCTTCTGGGTCTGCCCGCTGGTCGAGGAGAGCGAGCATCTCGAAGTGGTCGCCGCCGAGGATCGCTTTGCCGAGCTGAAGAAGGTGTTCGGCGATAGGGTGGTGCTGATCCATGGCCGGATGAGCGCTGCGGCGAAGGCCGAGGCGATGGACCGCTTCCAGCGCAACGAGGCCAAAATCCTCGTCGCCACCACCGTCATCGAAGTCGGCGTCGACGTGCCCAACGCCACCATCATGATCATCGAGCATGCCGAACGCTTCGGTCTTGCTCAGCTGCATCAGCTGCGTGGCCGCGTCGGTCGCGGCAGTCAGCGCTCGGCCTGCCTGCTGCTCTACAAGGAGCCGTTGAGCGAAACCGCCAAGGCCCGACTCGAGACCATCAAGGGCACCGAAGATGGCTTCGTCATCGCCGAGAAGGACCTCGAGCTGCGCGGCCAGGGCGACGTGCTCGGCACCCGCCAATCCGGCATGCCCGGCTATCACCTCGCCGTCCCCGATGTGCACCGCCACCTGCTCGAATGGGCGCATGAGGATGCCAAGGACGCGCTTACCCGTAACCCCGGCCTGACCGGACGCGACGGCGACGCCCTGCGCACGCTGCTCTACCTGTTCCGCAAGGACCTCGCCATTCCCCTGCTCCGAGCCGGCTGACCCCATGCATATCCGCCCCTTCGAACGCCGCGACACCGACGCGGTCGTCGCCCTCTGGCAGGCCCGCGGCCTGACCCGGCCATGGAACGATCCAGTCAAGGACATCGAACGCAAGCTCGCGGTGCAACCCGAACTGTTCCTCGTCGGCGAGCAGGACGGCGAGGTCATCGCCACCGCCATGGGCGGCTATGACGGCCACCGCGGCTCGGTCTACTACCTCGCGACGGCGGCGGCGCACGCCGGCAAGGGCCATGGCGCCGCGCTGCTGGCAGAGCTGGAACGCTTGCTGACGGCTATGGGATGCCCAAAAATCAACCTGCTGGTGCGCGGCGAGAACGAGGGCGTGCTGAAGTTCTACGACCGCCTCGGCTATGAGCGGCACGACTCGCTCAGCCTCGGGAGGCGGTTGATCGAGGATTAGCGGAGGCGGCTGGTGGGGGCTTGCCAGAACAACTCGCCCACCCCACCGGCTGTCATCCCAGCGAAAGCTGGGACCCAACCATCCTCTGGCGCGGGCCGAGAAATGGGCCCCAGCTTTCGCTGGGGTGACACCGAGTTTGGGGGGCCACCAGGAGTAACCGTACTACCCCGCGCCGGGTCCCCGCGGAGCCCTCACTCCACCGCGTACTTCCTGAGCACATCGATCTCGACATAGTTCAGCACCGACTGGTGCGTCGCCTTCAGCACCACGCGGGGCGCCATGCCGGCTTCCAGCGCCTCGACCCAGCGCAGCGCTACGAGGCACCAGCGGTCGCCGGCCTTGAGGCCCGGAAACGCATATTCCGGCATCGGGGTCGAAAGATCGTTGCCGCGTGATTTCGAGAACGCCAGGAATGCGTCGTTCATCTCGGCACAGACGGTATGCCGGCCCTCGTCGAGCGGGCCGGTGATGCAGTTGCCGTTCCGAAAGAACCCGGTCAGCGGATGCATCGAGCACAGCACCAGCTTTTCGCCGAAGACGTTGAGTTCCGGCTCCTGCTCGAAGAAGGGTTTATTCACTCGGTCACCGCCATCAGCCGCCGTAGCTCCGCGCTGCAATCGCGCGCCTCGAACGGCAGGAAGTGCCGCAACTGCCATTGCTGCGTGCGCTGAGCGGCTTTGGCAATGGGTTTGCTCCAGGGCGGATAGACTCGCACAGCGCGTTTGCCACCCTTGCCATCGACCGAAAATACGCCGCGCTCGACCAGCGACTGCCGATCGAAGACGAACTGGCCGCGCTGCCCGGCATCGGCGACACTGACGATCACAAAGTCGACGCCATCGGCAGCATCGAGGGGTGCGATCTCCGCGTCCGGGGTCTCGCGCTTCCAGATGGTGACGAACTGCCCGAGCTTGGTCGGCGTGATCCGCGCCACGCGGAACGCCACCTGGTGGCCGTTGAGGCCGAACCGACAGGCGCCGTACTCAGCGCTTTCTGCCTCGCGCCGCGGCCGGTCGGTCAGCACCAGCCCGGCTGGCTCATAGCGTTCGCGGATCGCGGTCGTCAGTTCACCCGGCAGGCTGGTCGAGAGCACGAGCTACTCGACCGTTACGCTCTTGGCGAGGTTGCGCGGCTGGTCGACATCGGTGCCCATGAACGAGGCGGTGTGATAGGCCAGGAGCTGCACCGGGATGGTCGCAAGGATCGGCGCCACGAAGCTCGCGACCTTGGGCAGCACCAGCACCTCCGCCACGCCCTCGCCCACCGCCTCCTTGCCCACCTCGTCGGTGATCAGGATGATCTTGCCGCCGCGCGCCGCGACTTCCTGCATGTTGGAGAGGGTCTTGCCCATCAGCTCGTCCGACGGGGCGACGACGATCACCGGCATCAATTCGTCCACCAGCGCGATCGGCCCGTGCTTCAGCTCGCCGGCCGGATAGGCCTCGGCGTGGATATAGCTCAGTTCCTTGAGCTTCAGCGCGCCTTCCATGGCGATCGGGAACATCTGCCCGCGGCCCAGATAGAGCACGTCTTTGGCCTTGCTCAACCGCTTGGCGATATCCTCGACCTGCCCCTCGAGCGCCAGCGCGGCGGAGATGGCGGTGGGCAGCGTCGTGAGGCTATGCACCAGCTCGGCTTCCTGCGCCGCCGAGATCGTGCCGCGCGCCACGCCCGCCGCGACGGCAAGGCTCGCCAGCGCCGTCAGCTGGGCGGTAAACGCCTTGGTCGAGGCGACGCCGATTTCCGGCCCGCACAGCGTCGGGAACACCACCTGGCTCTCGCGCGCCATCGTCGATTCCGGCGAGTTCAGCAGCGAGGCGATGTGCTGCCCCTGCCCGGCGCAATAACGCAAGGCCGCGAGGGTATCGGCGGTCTCACCGGATTGGGAAATGAAGAGGCTGAGCCCGCCCTGCTCCAGCGGCGGCTCGCGATAGCGGAACTCCGAGGCGACATCAACATCCACCGGCAGCCGCGCATAGCGCTCAAACCAGTATTTGGCGACGATGCCGGCATAGGACGCGGTGCCGCAGGCCGAAATGGTCAGGCGCGACAGTTTGGCGAAATCGAACGGCAGGTTCTCTCGGAGTGCCACCCGGTCGCTGCTCATATCCACATAGTGGCTGAGGGTGTGCGAGACCGTCTCGGGCTGCTCGTAGATTTCCTTGGCCATGAAGTGCCGGTGGTTGCCCTTGTCGACCAGCAGCGCCGAGGCGGCCGAAACCAGCATCTCGCGCTGGACGATCGCGTCCGAGCCGTCGCGGATGGTGACGCCGTTCTTGGTCAGCACCGCCCAGTCGCCATCGAGCAGGTAACTCAGCCGCGAGGTGAACGGCGCCAGCGCCATGGCGTCGGAGCCCAGATACATCTCGGTCGCGCCATAGCCGATAGCCAGCGGCGCGCCAGAGCGCGCGGCGATCAGCAGGGCATCCTCGCCCTTGAACATGAAGGCCAGCGCGAAGGCGCCGCGCAGCACTTTCAGCGTCCGCGCCACCGCCATCTCGGGGTCGAGCCCGCGATCGATCTCGCGGGTCACCCACAGCGCCACCGATTCCGTATCGGTCTGCGTCTTGGGCAGATAGCCGTCCTTGGCGAGGTCGGCGAGCAGCTCGCGGAAATTCTCGATAATGCCGTTATGGACCACCGCCACCTTGTCGGTGGCATGCGGATGGGCATTGCCCTCGGTCGGCGCCCCATGCGTCGCCCAGCGGGTGTGGCCGATGCCGATATTGCCGCTGAGCGGTTCAAAACTCAGCTTGGCGGCGAGATTGCCGAGCTTGCCCTCGGCGCGGCGGCGGCCGATCTGGCCAGCCTCCAGCGTCGCCACGCCGGCGCTGTCATAGCCGCGATATTCCAGCCGCTTCAGCGCATCGACCAGCCGCGGCGCCACCGGTTCCGTTCCGATAATCCCGACAATACCGCACATCTCGTCTGTCCCCTACTTGCCGGATCTGGCGCGTTTGATGGCTTCGGCCCGCGCCTTGAGCTTTGGCGCATAGCCGAGCTTGTTCTCCTGCCGGGCGCGGCCGATGGCCAGCGCATCCGGTTCGACATTGTGAGTGATGACGCTGCCCGAAGCGATATAGGCCCCGTCGCCGATGCTTACCGGCGCCACCAGCGACGAGTTCGAGCCGATAAAGGCATCCGCCCCGATGCTGGTCTTGGATTTGTTCACGCCGTCATAGTTGCAGGTGATGGTCCCTGCCCCGATGTTGGTCCTGGCGCCCACTTCGCTGTCGCCGAGGTAGCTCAGGTGCCCGGCCTTCACGCCATCATGGATCACCGACTTCTTCACCTCGACGAAGTTGCCGAGGTGTACGTCCTTGCCCAACTCGGCGCCGCCGCGGATGCGGGCGAACGGCCCGATGCTGGAGCCCTCGCCGATCGTCACATCCTCGATATCGCAGAACGCCCGGATCTCGACCCCATCGGCGATCTTCACCCCGGGCCCGAACACCACGTTGGGGAAGATCGTCACGTCGCGGCCGATCTCGGTGTCATAGGAGAAGTACACCGTCGACGGGTCTTTCAGCGTCACCCCGGCGCGCATGAAGTCGTCGCGCCGCAGCTCCTGGAACTGTGCCTCGGCCTGCGACAGCTTCCGCCGGTCGTCGACTCCGATCACCTCGTTCGCATCGGCCTCTACCACCTCGATCCGTCGTCCGTCGCCGCTCGCCAGTTCCACCGCGTCGGTGAGGTAGAATTCGCCTTTGGCATTGGCGTTGCCGATCCGGTCGATCACCGAACGCAGCGTGTCGGCGCGAAACCCCATAATACCGGAGTTGCACAGCCCAATCGCCCGCTCGGTCTCGGTTGCATCCTTGTGCTCGCGGATTGCCAGCAACTGTCCGTTGTCAGTGATCAACCGCCCGTAACCGGTGGTGTCCTCGGGCCGGAAGCCCACCACCACGATATCTGCGCCGCCATCGAGCCGCGTGGTGATGCCCCCCAACGTTTCGGCCGAGACGAGCGGCGTGTCGGCATAAAGCACGATCACGTTCCCCTTGGCGCTGCTGTAGGCGGCTTCGGCCTGTTTCACTGCGTGGGCAGTGCCCCTGCGGTCGGCCTGCGTCGAGAATGTTGCCGCCGGGGCCAGCCCCGCGACCATTGCCTGGACCGCGTCGTGTCCCGGCCCGATCACCACCGAGATAGCCGAAGAGCTGGCCGCGACCGTCCGCACCACGTGCCCAACAAGCGGCAATCCCCCCACCTGATGCAGCACTTTCGGCGTAGCCGAGCGCATGCGGGTGCCTTCGCCCGCGGCCAGGATGATCGACAGCAATTCAGTCATGGAGGGCCCTCGTCAGGGGTCATCGTTTCCCCCGTGTTTATGGCAGCAAGTTGTTGGGAATCCGATAACGCGGTTACGGAGTGGTAAACTCGAAAATCGGCCTGATTCGTAGGGCTCTTGGGAGATAAGACCTTTGGCGAAGGCAGCAGACCAGTTTCGTCCGGCTGACGTGACAATGTGGGGCATCGCGGCGCTTGGCATCTGGGCGGTGGCTATTCTGGGCGCCAACCTCTCCGGCCTGATCCCACCCAGCGTCTACGGGGCGCTCCACGCCTCGCGCCTCGAAGGCTCGACCATCAACCAGTTGCGCACTCAGGTCGCAACGCTCGAAGAAGAATCGGCGCGCATGCAGCGCGAGAACACCCAGCTGCTGCAGCGCTTCTCCATGAACGAGGAGGCCGCCGGCGCGGTGACCAAGCGCGTCGGTGCGCTCGAGATCAGCGTGCCCAAGGTTCTCGAGGAAGTGCAGATCAAGGCCCGCAGCGCTGCCGCTGCCATCGACACCACCACCACGGGCTCGATCACCCCGGGCAAGACCCTGACCTTCGAGACCGAAGGCGGTACTGTTGCCGTGCAGCAGCGCCCGCTGCTTCCGGGCTCCAATGATGTGAAACTCAAGGCTGTACCGCTCTCCGCCAACACCATGCCACTGGCCATTCCGGACGGCACCTCCCCCGGTATCGCGCTCGGCTTCCCGGTGCGCGCCGATACCGCCGAAGCGCAGTGGCAGGAACTGCTCGCGCAGGTCGGCACCATGCTGGTGGGCTTGTCGCCGGTGCTCGCCGACCAGGACGGTACCGACGGCAAGATCATCGTCGCCGGCCCGATGGTCGATCGCGCCTCGGCCATCGAACTGTGCGCCCGGCTCGACCGCGCGGGCGTTCCGTGTGAGCCTGCGAGCTATGCCGGCCAGCCGGTGCCGCTGCTCAACTGACGGGTATTCGTCGTTAGCGATTGACAGCCGGGGCACAATGCCTATGTTCCGCGCCGATCCGCCCCGCGCGGCTTGAGCGCCCGTAGCTCAGTGGTAGAGCATCCGACTTTTAATCGGATGGTCGATGGTTCGAATCCATCCGGGCGTACCAGTTTCCTCCATAAATTTCAGTACGTTACAGTCGTTAGTTAAGCGATTATCCAGTTGGGGAGTCAGGCATTGTGCCCGATCGGGGCCAGTCCGCATCGGGCAGCCACTCGAGGAGCATCACGCCAAACTGGATTCCCGTGTCGCGGCGACCATCCCTCCTCACGGGGTTGCTTCGCCTTCCCGCGTGCGAACTAGTACCTCGGGCTGATAGAAATTTCGGCACGCGTTGGCGGGGGGTGGAGTTGGGCCCTAACCAGACTGTCTACCGAGCAAGCCGCTGGCAGACCGCTATGTGGGCGCTCGTGGCTGCGGGCATAACAGCCCTCTTGTTTGCTGGCGGGCTGCCGGACGATCAGCTGCCTGGCTTCTTCAGCGAACTGGTCGCCGTTCCTTGGGCCGTCCGCGCCGCCCTGCACTGGACGAGTGCGGCTGTCCTTGCGGCCATGTCGCTTCGCCTGTTCCTACTACTACTGGAGCCCGCGGCCATAGTGGTCGGTGATGATGGTATCCAAGTAAGCCGTTCCGTGTTCAACCGACGGAGCGCGCTGTGGCGAGATTTTGAAATGTTTACCGAGCGGACCGGTGAGGAAGGCACACTGATTCATCTGCATTTTCGCGGGTCGTCAGGGGAGCCAATTGTCGTCAACCTCGAGGGTTATCCGGGACTGCTACGAGAACAGGTTATCCGGGATGCCACTCGTCGGCTCCTGCAATCAGGTATCCAGCCGAGATGGCGGGAATAGGCAACGTCCTTAGAGTTCGCACCATGCAACGTGCTCCCAAGCGCCAGCCGCCATCGGAAAAAGCTGGCGCCTATCAGCCAAGCCGAGAAGGCCACGTGCAAGCCGGCTGCGCCCCGGCGGGAACCCGCGGCCGCCTGCAGCGATTGAATCGGGCACTTTGCAACGCGAGGTGTCGTCATGGCCGCAGGTTTCTTCCACCAGTTCTCCAACATCGTCTCGCGCGGCGCCGGCAAGCCGGTGACGTTCGCAGCGGCTTGTGGGCTGATCGTGCTCTGGGCGGTGAGCGGACCGCTGTTCGGTTTCTCTGAGACCTGGCAACTGGTGATCAACACCGCCACCACTATCATAACGTTCCTGATGGTGTTCGTGGTTCAGCACACCCAGAACCGCGACGGTGAGGCGGTGCAGGCCAAGCTCGATGACTTGATCATGGCGCTGCGCCGCGCCGACAATCGGCTGATCGGCGCCGAGGAGCTCACCGGGCACGAGCTCCACAAACTTCGCAAAATGATCGCCCAGCGCGTCGAAAATGACGAGCAGACACTTGAGCAGATCGACAGCCGCATGACCGATGGGCGCTAGGATAATTTGCCGATCAAGGCAACCAATTGTCCGTTTCTGCACTTTTCTGTGACCAACCGCGTCATAGGAGAACAAGTAAAATGAACGGGATCATCTACCTCGTCGGCCTGGTGGTCGTAATCCTCGCCGTCCTGTCCTTCTTCGGCCTGAGGTAAGGACCGCGCCATGACCATGCCAAGCGAAACTGACGTGATCGTCGCCGCTGCTCCGGCAGCAAAGGCAGACACCAGCTCCTACGTCGACTGGCCGGCGATTATCGCCGGCATCGTGATCGCCTCGGCGATCTCGCTCGTCCTCCTGACCTTCGGCTCGGCAATCGGGCTGAACTTCGTCAACTTCCACGCCGGCCCCGATGTTCCGTTGATCTGGATCGCTATCGCAGCAGGCACCTGGCTGCTGTGGGTAGAAGTCTCGAGCTTCATGGCCGGCGCCTATGTCACCGGCCGCCTCCGCCGGCGTCACTTCGATGCCACCGAGGATGAAGCCGATGTCCGCGACGGCGCCCACGGCCTCCTGGTCTGGGGCGGTGCTCTCGTCATCGGCGGTCTCATCGCCGTTGGCGGCATCAGCGCCGCGGCAAACGCCGTCGGCGCCGCGGCCTCGACCCTCACCAACGCCGCGGCAACCGTCGCCGACGACGCCGGCAACGCGCTCGACCCGAACGCCTACTTCGTCGACCAGCTGTTCCGTCCCGCCGCCACCGCAACCACCCAGCCGGCAACGGACACGACCGGCGTCCGCGCCGAGGCCGGACGGATCATCGCCCAGGGCGCCCTCGCGGGCTCGATCAGCGATCCGGACAAAGCCTATCTGGCTCAGGTGGTCTCGACCAATACGGGCCTGACGGCCGAAGAAGCCAACGCCCGTGTCACCGAAGTCATCACCGCTGTAGACCAGGCTAAGGCCGAGGCCGCGGCGGCCGCTGAAACGGCCCGGAAGACCGGCATCGTCGCCGCTTTCCTGACCGCCGCGTCGCTGCTGGTCAGCGCTGTCGGCGCTTACTGGGCGGCCCAGATGGGTGGCAACCACCGCGACAACGCCACGGTGTTCCGCACCGTGTTCCGGCGCGTTCGATAAAGGAGAAGACAAATGCTGAGAGGACTTGGGCTCTGGCTCCTGGGTGTCCCCATCTGGCTGATCATCATCATCGTGCTGTTCATCCGCTGAGGATGAGCGCAGCATGGAGGCGGGCTCCGGCCTGCCTCCTGCTTGTGAGAAAGGACCCGTGCGATGAATAGCGCCAACCTGCAGCTCGAAGGCCTCTACCTCGCCATCGCCGCCATGCACGAGACGATGATCGCCAGGGGCCTGGTCTCCCGCCAGGACGTCGACGACGCCATGCGGGCCGCCGAGCAGACCGCCATCAACGACCACCGCTCGATCGAGAACCTCCGTCCGGCCGAGCGCGATGCCCTGGCCTTTCCGGCACGCCTGCTGCGCATGGCCAATGCCACCGTCTCGGATGACGGCGCCCTGTCGTTTTCGGCCCTGGCGCGTCGTGTCGGCACCGTCAAGGAACCCTACAACGACCAGCGCTAGCGGGCGTCAGGACGTGGTCGGCACCGGGCCCTTCCAGATCAGCCTGTGCGATCCCTGATCCGTCGGCGCGAACACCTCGGAGCGACGGCCGTCATCGCCATAGGTCATGGCGATCCGCCGTGCCTGGCTTTGGGCATCGTCGCGGCTTTCGAACGGTCCATAGGCCTTGCCCTCGCAGTCGACCCACCACGAGCCCATGCTCTCGATAACGATGAACCAGCAGGTTTTCATTGATGCTCCCCGGCCGCGGGAACGGCCACCATCGGTTGCAGCCATGCGCCTTCAGAAAGAGCTGCTGGCCCTTCCCGTTCGAAAGCGCGACAAATCGAATGTCTAATCGCGACGCCCGCCAGCCATGCGTTGGGCCACCGAAAGCGGAGCGAACAGCCGGGCGATGCGCGCCGCGCTGATGCCGTCGTCGAGCTCGCCAAAGGCTGAGATGAGCCCGCGGTCCGGCCCGTCCTCGCGGCGCAGTTCCTTGAACGGCACCGCGACTTCCACCTGATGCCAGTTGCGCGCCTCGTCGAGCGTGAACGCCGCCGAGATGGCGAAGTTCTCGTCGGCCGCATCCGGCCCGAAGCGGACCAGGAGGTGGCTGCACCGCTCCCTGTTACGCGCCATGAACAGGCTCTTCTCGCGCTCGAAGGCGCTGGCGATATCGCCGTCCAGCAAGGATGGACGGATGGTCAAGGCAGTCATCGGATTGCCCCCCGATCTGCTGCGGATACCAGCAAATGCTAGGGGTTCAGTGTGTCCCTGAAGGGACTGCAATAGGGCGGAAACGCGGTCGATAAACTTGCATCCACGGCGCAACCGCCGCGCTGCAGACGCGTTGATTCCGTCGGTGGCGCCGCGTGTCAACCGGACGCGATGGGCACGGGGAACATTGCGGTTTTTCCGGTTTCCCGCCTTGGCCAACGAAACGGCAGACGAGCCTCTGTTCCATCCGCGGCGTCACCTCGCGAAGCTCAATTATGGCACTGGCCGCTGTAACGCCATGTTTCATTATGGCTGCTAAGCCAAGGAGCATGGCCCAACTCGAATCGAAAAGCCCGGCCGCCGGGCCGTTGCGCGTGCTGATCCTCGGCGCCAATTCCGGCATCGCCGAAGCTACTGCGCGGCTCTACGCCGCCGAAGGGGCAGCCCTGCTGCTGGCCGGCCGCCATGCCGGTCGGCTTGCAGCCCTGGCCGACGAGCTACGAAAGCTCGGCGCCAGCCGGTGCGAAACCGCGGTGCTCGACCTGGTGGCTGCCGATCCCGGCTCAGAGCTGCCATTGCTCGCCGCCCGGCTCGGCGGCGTCGACCACCTGCATATCGCCTACGCCATCATGCCCGAGCAGTCCGCTGCCGCTGCCGATCTTGCCGTCGCCACCCGGATGATGACCACGAACTACACCTCCACCGCCCTGTGGTCGCTGGCGGCCGCCAACCTGCTCGAGGCGCAGGGGCATGGCGCGCTGGTGGTGCTCGGCTCGGTTGCCGGTGATCGGGGCCGGCGCAGGAACTTCATCTACGCCTCGACCAAGGCCGGCATCGAAACACTGGTCGAGGGCATCGCCCACCGTTTCGCCGGCAAAGCTCCGCGCGCCGTGGTGGTGAAGCCGGGCCCGACGGCGACGGCAATGACGGCGAACAGTCCACCGGGCCGCCGGCTGGCTTCCGCCGATAATGTGGCGCGACTGGTGCGCCGCGCCGCCGAGCACGGCGGACCGGTGCAATACGCCCCGCGCCGCTGGCGGCTGATCATGCGCCTCGTGCGCGAAATGCCCTGGTGGCTGTTCCGACGCATCGATCTCTAGATCGATCGAACCGCCAGTTGACGACGATGCCCGGCAAGATTGTCCGCTGCCTCGCCTCCCCCACCGGTGTCATCCCAGCGAAAGCTGGGACCCAACTCACCACAGCGCAAGCGGATGAATGGGTCCCAGCTTTCGCTGGGATGACACCGAGTTGGTGGGGCAAACGGTGCTACCCAATCGGTGGTCACCAGGAAATAAACAGGGGCCGTTTCCGGCCCCTGCCCTGATCTCGATCAATACGGCGACGGGTACCAGTCGTCGTCGTCACCCCAGTCGTCTTCGTCATCGACCGGGTAGAGCTTCTTGATGCGGTCGACCATGCCCGAGCAGCGGTTGATACGCATCGAGTAGTACCAGTCGTCATAGCCGGCCTGGACGCGAACGCGGTTCTTGCTCAGGTAATCGACGATCTCCACCTCGAAGAAGCCGTAGGCCTTCAGGCCCTTGCGGATCTGCTTGTCGGTCAGGCACCAGTTGAAGAAGTCGTTCGGGCCGAAGTTCTTCTTCTTGAACTGCTGCAGCTGCTTCTGGTCGCCGCCCTGCGGCTTCACATCGAGCGAGAAGCCGCCCATGTTCGGGGCAGCCTGGACCGGGACCGCGCTCAGGGCGGTGCCGGCGAGGACGACGGCAAGGACCGCGGCGCGGCCGGTCTGCCGGAGGGTGTTGAGAACGGTCATTTCAGTAGTCCTTGGGGTTTGGTTCAGTGCTGCATCTGCAGCGTTGATATCACCCTAGCGCACTGATTTTGAACGCGTTTAGAACCATCCCTTCAGAAACCATTCAGCGCAGCGCCGCACTTATGCCGCGGTCACCACAATCGCGCCACGACGTGTCGCGACGATAGTGTGCTCGTACTGCACGCAAGGAGCCGGCGGATCGGCCACCAGCGTCCATTCGTCGTCCTCGTCGCGCTGCTCGGCCATCCGGCCGCCCAGCGACAGGAACGGTTCCACCGTGAACACCAGCCCTTCGGTGATCACCCGCCGATCGGACTTGTCCGGCCAGGTGGCGATCTCGCCCGGCTCATCGTGCAGGCTGTCGCCGACCCCATGGCTGGCGAGATTCTCGATCAGCGTGTAGCGGTGTTTTCTGGCGAAGGCGCCGATGGCGATGCCGATGCCGTTGAGCGGGGCACCGGTCTTCACCGCCCGGATCCCTTCCCACATGGCGCGCTTGCCGTCGCGGCAGAGCGCCACCAGCCGCGGATCGGCTTCCGGCACTAGGAACGACGCGCCGGTATCGGCGAACACCCCGTCGAGCTCCGCCGACACGTCGATATTCACCAGGTCACCTGCCCGGATGACGCGCGACCCGGGAATGCCGTGCGCGATTTCCTCATTCACCGAAATGCAGGTGGCGCCCGGAAAATCATAGGTGATCTCGGGCGCCGAACGCGCCCCGGCAGCATCGAGGATGCGCCGGCCGATGTCATCCAGTTCCTGCGTGGTGATCCCCGGCGCCAGCGCCGCCGCCATCGCATCGCGCGCCACGGCGCAGATGCGACCGATGGCCTTGAGCTTTTCGAGTTCAGTTTCGGTCGTGATGGTCATGCCGTGTACGCCCCGGCTTCCGCCATCGCCTCGAGATCGCCCATCAGGTCGTGCCGCTCACCCTCTAGGATCACCCCGACATGCCGCAACCACATCCACATCGTGACGCGGTGCACGAGCGTGTAGATCCACAGGGCCGCTTCGGGATCGGGATGATCGAAGGCGCCGTAGCCGGCCCGGATATGCGGCGTTGAGCCCGGCGCATCATGCTCCGAGCAGAACAGCGCCTTGGCGAGGTCGCAGATCGGATCCGACGCCCGCGCATTGCCGAAGTCGAGCAGCCCCGTGAGCTGCAGCCGCACGTTCGCATCGCGCTCCGCCAGCACGTTGTGCGGCTGAAAGTCGTCATGCGCAAACACCGCGCCCCGGCTTTCGGCGATGACATCCGCATGGGCGGCGAAGATCGCCTCGAGCCGCTGCGCCAGCGCCTCGCCACCGCCGTAGCGGCGGAACTGGCCGATGCCGTGGGCGAAGCGGCGCGCGAGATATTCGGTATTGGTCGACACCGGATCGTGGAGGCCGTCCGCATCGAAGGCGCCGTAGCCGGACACCGGTACGGTGTGCAGCTTGCGCAGCATCTCACCCATCTGCCGGTAGAGGTCGCCGACGTCCGGCGCGTCCTTGAAGGTCATCACCTGCCTGCCAGGCAGGTAGTTGGCGATGGTGTAGCGGAACGGCATCCGGGTGCGGGTCTCGTCCGAGGCGAGGAAGCGAGTCATCGGCACATCGAGGTCGCGTAGCAACTGCGACGCATAAGTCTCTTTGCCGGTCGCGTACGGCAGCGCGTCGTTGAATACCTTGAGCACGACCGGCGGGCCGTCCACGCGGTCGATGCGGAACGAGCGTGCGCCGCCACCAAGGAGTTCGGTGATCGCCGCGGGAACACCAAGGCCGAAATCGGCAAACGTGGCCGCGAGCCGATCGAGATCGATCCCGACCGGCGCTGCTTTCTTCACCCCTTGCTCTTCCACCGCCTCGGTCATTGCTTGAGCTTAAGGTACGCGTCCACCAGCCCCCTGGTGGAGCTGTCATGGGCCGTTGCCTTCTCCGTACCCTGCACCTTGGGCAGCAGCGCCTTGGCCAACTGCTTGCCAAGCTCAACCCCCCACTGGTCGTAAGAATTCACGCCCCAGATGGTGCCCTGCACGAACACCTTGTGCTCGTAGAGCGCGATCAGGCTGCCGAGCCGTTCCGGCGTCAGCTTGGGGTAGAGCAGCGTGTTCGAGGGACGGTTGCCAGGGAACATCTTGTGCGGCGTCAGTTCCTTGATCCGCGCCTTGTCGAGGCCCTGGGCGCTGAGTTCAGCCACCACCTCGTCCTTGGTCTTGCCCAGCATCAGCGCTTCGGATTGCGCCAACACGTTCGCCACCAGCTTGTCGTGGTGCGGCGGCAACTGCTCATGCGGCTGCGCGGCGATCAGGAAATCCACCGGGATCACGTCGGTGCCCTGGTGGATCAGCTGGTAGAAGGCGTGCTGCCCATTGGTGCCCGGCTCGCCCCAGATGATCGGCCCGGTCGGATAGTCCACCGCTTTGCCGCTAAGGGTCACCGATTTGCCGTTCGATTCCATATCCTGCTGCTGCAGGTAGGCGGCGAAGCGGGAAAGCCGCTGGTCGTAAGGCAGCACGGCATGGGTCGAAAAGCCCCAGGCGTTGCGATACCAGACGCCGAGCACGCCCATGATGACCGGCAGGTTCTTTTCCAGCTTGGTCTTCAAAAAGTGCTGGTCCATTTCGTAAGCGCCGCGCAGGAACGCCTCGAAGTTCTCGTAGCCGACGGCAATCGCCACCGGAAGCCCGATGGCCGACCACACCGAGTAGCGGCCGCCGACCCAGTCCCAGAAGCCGAAGATGCGATCGGACTTGATGCCGAAATCGGCGCAGGCCTTGAGGTTGGTCGAAAGCGCCGCGAAATGATCCGGCACCCCCGCCTCACCCAGTGCCGAAGCGATCCAGGCGCGGGCAGTCGCCGCGTTGGTCATCGTCTCGTCGGTGGTGAAGGTCTTGGAGGCGACGATGAACATCGTCCGCTTCGGATCGAGCCCGCGCAGCACGTCGTGGATATGGGCGCCGTCGACGTTCGACACATAGTGCGCGCGCAGGTCGGCCCGCGTGTAGGGCGCCAGCGCCAGGGTTACCATGGCCGGGCCGAGGTCCGAGCCGCCGATGCCGATATTGACCACATCGGTGAAGCTGTCGCCGCCAGAACCCTTGATAGAGCCATCGCGCACCGCGTCGGAAAAGCCCTTCATTGCCGCGAGGACGCCACGCACCTCGGGCATCACATCCTTGCCGTCGACCACCACCTTCTTGTCGCCCACATAGCGCAGCGCCATGTGCTGCACCGCGCGGTCTTCGGTGATGTTGATGTGCTCGCCCTTCCACATCGCGTCGCGCCGTTCCTCGACCCCGGCAGCGCGCGCCAGCTCGAACAAAGCCGCCATCGCCTTCGCGTCGATGCGGTTCTTCGAGTAATCGAGCAGCAGCTCGCCGGCCTTGGCCGAGAAGCTCTTGAAGCGGTTGGGATCGCTCGCGAACAGCTCGCGCATGGTCGTCTCATCGAGACGCTTGCGCGACTTCATCAGCGGGTTGAGGAGGGACTTGCGGGGGGTGGCCATGACGCTGTTCTCCGGTTCTTTAGTTGGTCGCGCGGTCGAACCGGAAAAGTCTGCAGCTTTTCCTGACCACGCTCCACATCAGACGGCGGCGATGTCGCCCGCCGCCCATGTCGCTCGGGTTTGTGCCGCATAATCGGCGAACGCACCAGCCTCGATCGCCTGACGGGCCCCTATGCAGAGCTGCTGGTAGTAGCTCAGGTTGATCTGGCTCAGGATCATCGCCCCGAGCATCTCCTCGGTACGGATCAGGTGGTGCAGGTAGGCGCGGCTGAAGCGGCGGCAGTTCGGGTTGGGCGAGGTTTCGTCGAGGGGACGCGGATCGTCCTTATGCCGGGCGTTCTTCAGGTTGATGACACCGAAGCGCGTATAGGCGTGCCCGTGCCGTCCGGCCCGCGTCGGGTGCACGCAATCGAACATGTCGACGCCGCGCTCGATACCGCCGAGGATGTCGTCGGGCTTGCCCACCCCCATCAGGTAGCGCGGCTTGTCGGTCGGCAGCTCCGGGGTGATCTCGCTGAGCACCCGGAACATCACCTCCTGCGGTTCGCCCACCGCGAGGCCGCCGATCGAGTAGCCGTTGAAGCCGATCGACTTCAGTCCCTCAGCCGACTTGGCTCGCAGGTTCGCGTCATCGCCGCCCTGCACGATGCCAAACAGCGCGCGGTGCGGCTGGTGCCCGAACGCGTCCTTGCTGCGCTGCGCCCAGCGGAGCGACAGCTCCATAGCGCGCAGCATTTCCTTGTGCTCGGACGGCAGCGGGATGCACTCGTCGAGCTGCATGATGATGTCGCTGTCGAGCAGCGTCTGAATCTCGATCGAGCGTTCCGGTGTCAGCTCATAGGCCGAGCCATCGATATGCGAGCGGAAGGTGACGCCCTTCTCGGTGAGCTTTGTGAGCTTCGCCAGCGACATCACCTGGAAGCCGCCGCTATCGGTCAAGATCGGCCGCTGCCAGTCCATGAAGTCATGCAGACCACCGAGCGCCGCGACGCGTTCGGCGCCGGGGCGGAGCATCAAGTGGTAAGTGTTGCCGAGCAGGATATCCGCGCCGGTTTCGCGCACCTGCTCGGGGTACATCGCTTTGACCGTGCCGACAGTGCCGACCGGCATGAAAGCCGGTGTCTGCACGTCGCCGCGGGAAGTGTCGATCCGCCCGCGGCGCGCCATGCCGTCGGTAGCCTGAAGGGTGAAGGAGAAGTCGATCATGCGCGCCTATTAGCGGGACGGCGCGCGCCTGTCACCCCGCGGCGAGGGCTTGCTCTCGTCCGCCCCGGCGGTCAGATGCCTCCGATGACCTTGCGATAGTCGGCTTCGGAGAAGGCCTTGAGCGTCGTCGCCCGGATATTGCCGGCCATGCCCGTGCGCAGCACGAAAGTGGCAGCAGCCTCGTCATTGGGGGCATCGAGGATACCCACCAGGTCATAGGCGCCGAACGTCATATAGATAGTTTCGAGCGTCCCGCCGACGGCCTTGGCCGCCTCCTTGGCGGCATCATAGCGCTTGGCCGACTCCTTGACGGTCTTGACGCCTTGCTCGCTCCAGTTGAGCAGCAGGATATATTTTGACATCTTCGCTCCTCCCGGTTGTCGAGGGGAACATCCCCTCGCCCCGAGAGAATATCCCTACAGGCGACAGGCAGCAAACCGCACGATGTCTTTCGTTACTGCCCGAACTCCTTGCCGCTGCGCGGCGCGTTGGGCCGTTGCTCGTCCAGCGACTGCCGGTAGCGGATGCAGCCACGCATGAATTGCGGCCAGTCCGGCACCATGATCTTCGGGTCGGTCCGCTCCGGCAACAAGTCCCACAGTTGCGGGTGATGCCAGCAGAGCCCATGCATCGTGCTGTCGCGGTGTTCGCGGATGCCGGCGCGCAGCCGCTTCACCTCGGCCAATAGCGCGGCATGGTTCATTGCATCGAGATCATCGTCCATTCGCTCTCTCCTCAGGCGCGAAACAGCAGCGATGCATCTCCATACGAATAGAACCGATATCCGTTCCCGATCGCGTGCGCGTAAGCGGCGCGCATCGTGTCGAGCCCGGCAAACGCGCTGACCAGCATGAACAGGGTCGAGCGCGGCAGGTGGAAGTTGGTCATCAGCATGTCCACCGCGTTGAAGCGGTAGCCCGGCGTGATGAAGATGTCGGTGTCGCCGACGAAGGGCTGCAGCGTGCCGGTCGCCCGCGCCGCCGTCTCCAGCAGCCGAAGGCTCGTCGTCCCCACCGCGATCACTCGCCCGCCCTTGGCCTTGGCGGCGAGGATACGCTCCACCACCGCCGCGGGAATATCGCCCCATTCGGCATGCATCACGTGGTCGTCGGTGTCATCGACCTTCACCGGCAGGAAGGTCCCTGCCCCGACATGCAGCGTCACCCGCTCGACGCTCACGCCGAGATCGGCCAGCTGCTGCAGCAGGTTTTCGGTGAAGTGCAGCCCCGCCGTCGGCGCCGCCACCGCGCCATCGCGGGCGGCATAGACCGTCTGATAGTCCGACTTGTCGCGCTCTTCGGTGTGGCGCTTGGCCTCGATATAGGGTGGCAGCGGCATGGCGCCATGCGCCTTGATCGCCTCGTCGAGCTCCGCCCCGCCGAGGTCGAACGCCAGCGTGATCTCGCCCGTCTCGCCCTTGCCAGTCACAGTGGCGGCGATCGAGCCATTGTCGCCCAGTTCCAGCCGGTCGAGCAGGTGCAGTTTCTTGGCCGGTCGCGCAAACGCCCGCCAGGTATTGGCGTCGACCCGCTTGTGCAAGTTGAAGCTGACATTGGCGCTGAGCTCACCGCGGATCCGGGTGCCGGTGAGTTCGGCCGGCAGCACACGGGTGTCGTTCACCACCAGCACGTCGCCGGCGCGCAGCAGGCGCAACAGGTCGGTTACCCGACCATCCTCCAGCGCCTCGCCCGGCCGCACGATGAGCATGCGGGCAGAATCCCTGGGTTCAGCGGGGTGGAGTGCGATGCACTCGCCGGGAAGTTCGAAATCGAAGTCGTCGACGCGCATCAGGGGCCGGTGCAGCTCACCGCCCAGGCGCCATAGCCCGGGATGCGGAGCGTGCCGCCATAGACCGTCGCATCGGCTTCCGTAGTCTTGAACAGGCGTAGCTCGGCAACCTTGGCCGCCATGCTCTCATCGACCGCATCGATCAGAATCGTCTCGGCGCTCTCGAAGGCCTGCCCGACCACCACCGGATCGCCCGGTCCGTAGGCGGCGCTGCTGGCCCACACCTTCTCGCCGGTCGAAATGTTGAGGCCGGCAATCGACAGAAAATCGACCGAGCCGACCAGAAAGTCGAACGTCGCCGCGCCATCCGGCGCGACGCAGTTCACCCACTCCGTCGCCAGCGACGGAGTGGCAAGGCCGCAAAGGCTCACGATCGATGCAATTGCGGCCAGCCGGATCATTCGGCGATGTCCGCCGCGACCTTCACCGAAACCATCGAGTCCGGATCACGCACCGGCTCGCCGCGCTTGATCTGGTCGACGTTTTCCATGCCTTCGATGACCTTGCCCCAGACCGTGTACTGACGGTCGAGGAAGCGGGCATCGTTGAACACGATGAAGAACTGCGAGTTGGCGCTGTCCGGGTTCTGCGCCCGGGCCATCGACGCGACGCCGCGAACGTGCGGCTCGGCGTTGAATTCCTGCTTCAGGTTCGGGTACTTCGACGAACCCGTGCCGGTGCCGGTCGGATCGCCGGTCTGCGCCATGAAGCCATCGATCACGCGGTGGAAGACGATGCCGTCATAAAAGCCTTCACGCGCCAGCTTCTTGATGTGCGCGACGTGGTTCGGGGCCAGGTCAGGGCGCATGGCGATGACCACCTTGCCCTTGGTGGTTTCGATGACGAGGGTATTCTCGGGATCGGCATAAGCCATGAGTGGGCCTTCCTTACTTGTATTCGATTTTGGCGGAGATGATCTTGTCCGGGTCCTGGACCGGCTGGTCGCCGGCGCCCTTCTTGATCAGATCGACGAACTCCATGCCCGAAACGACCTTGCCCCAGATGGTGTACTGGCCATCGAGGTGCGGCGCGTCGGCGAACATGATGAAGAACTGCGAATTGGCGCTGTTCGGATCGGACGAACGGGCCGCCGCGACGACGCCGCGGGTAAAGTGCTCGGCGGTGGTGAATTCCGCCGCGAGGTCCGGCAGGTCGGAGCCACCCATGCCGGTGCCGGTCGGATCGCCACCCTGCGCCATGAAGCCGTCGATGACGCGGTGGAAGACAATGCCGTTGTAAAAGCCCTTCTCGGTGAGTTCGATCACCCGCTTCACGTGGCCGGGTGCGAGGTCGGGCCGAAGCTCGATGTCGACGATGCCGTCCTTGAGCTCGAGGATCCAGTGAGGCTTGCCCTCCTGTGCCTTTGCGGCCTGCGGAGCAGCAATCGAGACGGTGAAGAAGGCGGCGACCGCGGCGAGGAGAATGCCGAGGATGATGCCGGCGCGCTTGATGGGATCGGACATTATTTCTTCAGTGCCTTCAGAACGATGGGCGGGACAAAGGCGCTGATATCGCCTCCGAGCTCGGCGATCTGACGCACGAGCGTGGCCGAGATGTGGCGGACATGCGGGCTGGATGGCAGGAAGACCGTCTGCAGGTCCGGCGCCATCTGGGCATTCATGCCCACCATTTGCATCTCGAAATTGTAGTCGGTGGTATCGCGCAGGCCACGGATGATCAGCTTGGCGCCGGCGGCGCGGGCTGCATTGACCATCAGGCCGGAGAAATCGACGAACTGGAACTCGGTGTCGGTGCGCTTGCCGATCGGCTCGAGCACGGCGCGCAGCAGCGCCACACGATCCTCATGGCTAAACAGCGGCTTCTTGGAATGGTGGGTGCCCACCGCGATCACCAGCGTATCGACCAGCTTGCAGGCGCGCTCGATCACGTCGAGGTGGCCGTTGGTCAAGGGATCGAAAGAGCCGGGATAGAAGCCGACAAGTCTGGCCATGGCGGAGCGCCCTCCCCGTTGATGTTGCGGCGGGTTTTGTCACGGCAAGGCAATTCTGGCAAGCCGGGCTCGGGAGACAGCCGTCTGGTGGCGATATACTGTCGATCCTGTCGAAGAGGGGCGACGATGACCGAGCTCACCTTTCATCCGCTGTCCGAGATCCGGGCGACCGAGCTGCTCGCGCTGCTCACCGATCCCGATGTCCGCCGTCACATGCCGTTGGCCGGCGACAGCTGGGACGCCGAAAGCGCTGCCGCATGGGCGCGCGCCAAGGATGCGCAATGGCAGCAGAACGGCTACGGCCCTTGGGCTATCAGGATCGACGGCGCCTTCGCCGGTTGGGGTGGCTATCAGAAGGAAGGCGACGAGGCCGATCTCGGCCTTGTGCTGCTCCCCGGCCAATGGGGACACGGTGCGGCGATCTTCCGAGAGCTGGTCCGTCGCGGCGCCGACCTGCAGATCCGCAACATCACCATCATGTTGCCGCCAAGCCGCGTGCGGCTTAAGGGCCTGGCTCGCCTCGGCTTCGAGCCCGCCGGCGAATTGGAGTATGCCGGCCAGCGCTTCCTGAAGTTCCGGCTGGTCACCTAGAGCTGCTGCGACGGCAACGCTGCGGCACGGATCAACTGTATCGACTGGCCGATGCGAGCAAGCGAGCGCGACATCGCCTCGTCAGTCTCCGCCGCGGTCAGGGAGAAACCTTCCAGATAGGTGGCCAGCGGCAGCTCCATTGTCCGCTCGAGCATGCGGGTGATGGCCTGACGCGCGTTGTCCAGGGGCTGATGCGTGCCAGCTGCAAAGTAGATCGCCAGATCTCCCGCCAGCGCCTCCATGGCTCGCGCATAGACGACCTCGGTAGCCAGCAGCACACATGATTCCGTGATGACCATCCGGTCCTCCCCCACCCCTGCACGTCAGTATCCAGAACTTGTCGCGCCGCGCCACCACGGAGCGGTGGTTGTTCATTCACGTTTGCGGGCCTGTGTGGGCAGATCAAGCGTGCCGCTGCAGCACCAGCCAGATCGCCGCGCCGATCAGAATCACCCCGGCGATGCGGTTGACCAGTTGCATCCGGACGTCGCCCAGCGCCCCACGCGCCCTGGCGGCGAGATAGATGTAGACGCAGTCGGTGATGAGGCCCGCCGCCATTTCGATCAGCCCGAGCACGACGACTTGCGGCCAGGCGGGGAAAGCCGGGTTGACGAATTGCGGCAGGAAGGCCCCGAAAAAGATCAGCGCCTTGGGGTTGCTCCACAGGACGAAGAAACCGGCTGCTGCCTGCTGCAATGGCGAGCGCGCCACGATCGCCCGGTCGGTGGCGATGCCGTGCCGGCTGGTGATGTAGCCCCAGCCGATCCAAATCAGATAGGCCGCGCCGACATATTTGATGATGTCGAACGCCGCCCCGACGAACCCGGTTACTGCTTCGAGCGCCAACGCCACCACCAGCACCATGGTGAAGCGCCCCACCTGCACCCCGGCTTCCATCCACAACCCGGCCGCCATGCCGCGAGCCAGCGACGTGCTGACCAGCGCCGAGACGGTAACCCCGGGAACGATCACCACGACAAAGGCGGTGACGATGAACGATATGAGGATCGGGAGATCAGGCATGGCGGCGCTGAACTAGCACCGCCATGAGGATTGAGACAGTCCTGTCAGCTGCGCTTCTGGAACGCCAGCCAGACGCCGCCGATCATCAGGATGACGCCGGATACCCGGTTCATCATCCGCACCCGCGCGATGGTCAGCAGCTGCCGGGCGCTGCCGGCGATCACCGCGTAGACGCAGTCCGACAGGGTAGCGACGGCCATGACGATCAGCCCCAGCACCATGATCTGCTCGAAGGCCGGGCGGCTCATATCGATGAACTGCGGCAGGAACGCCCCGAGGAACAACAGCGTCTTGGGGTTGGACCAGTTGATCAGCGCCCCCTGCCAGATGTAGCGGCCAAGCGGCAGTTTCTCGCCCGGGGTGCCCATCTCGAGCTTGCCCGACGAGGTGAACATCTTGAAGCCGATCCACACCAGGTAGGCCGCGCCGACGAACTTGATGATGGTGAAGGCCTCCGACACCAGCGTCATCACCGCGTCGAGCCCGACGGCAACGATGAACACCATGCTCAGCATGGCGATCTCGGTGCCGAGAATCGTCAGCAGCCCGGCTTTGGTGCCGCGCGCCAGTGAATTGGCGACCACCACGGTGACCGACGGTCCGGGCACGACGGCGAACAGCAGGCAGGCGAGAACATACGGAAGAAGGATGGCGGGATCGATCATCGGGGGCTCCGGGGCGTTAGGCTGGCTCGCTCCAACGAGCCAGCCACAACTATCGCTGCGCCGCAAGCAGGGTCAGCAACCCGCGGCCAGCAGCATGGTCTTCCGCCAATTGGACGGGTTCGTCAATCGATTTCCAAAATATCAGCGTATTCATCGCATATTACTCGCTATTGCGACGCCATGAATGCCAAAGTGCCGTTCAGAACGCGGTCGCTGGCTTCGCGTGAATCTGCCGCCTGTTGGGTAATCTCGAGGTCAGGAGCAATTCCGACGCCCTCGAATCTGGCGCCATCGGGAAACGTCTCGCGCTTGGCCCCGACCCACGCGCGAAACCCCTCGCCGAGATCGAAGTGGTGCGGCTGCCCGCTGCTTCCAGCAGTCGCCTCCCCCACCAGCAGGGCGCGCCCATTGTCCTTGAACGGCATGGCGAAATCTTCCGCTGCCGAGCCGACCGTGCCGTCGATCAGGATCGCCAGTCGCCCGCGATGGGCGCCAGCGACCGCAGCATCAGCCCGAACGATCGCCCGTGCCGCTGCATCACCCAGTCATCGTGAAAGCCGCTATGCCCGTTGCGCAGTTGCGCCATCAGCCGCTGGTTGGCGAGGACGAAGGCCAGCCGCGTCTCGGCCGCCAAGACTTCGTCGAGATACGCGTCGAATACGGCATCGAAGTCGAGATCGGGCACCGCCTCCCAGTGGGGCGAAGCTCTGCTCGATGGCGGAACGCAAACGGGCGGCAATTGCCGCCCGCTGCTTGATCGAAACCCTGTCGCCGTCAGGTGGCGGTGCCATCGCCCGGCTCGTCGGGCCCCGGCTCGCCAGCCTCCGGCTCGGCATCCTCGCCTTCCGGCTCGCTGATCCGCTCCACCGAGACCACCTTCTCGCCATCGGCGGTGTTGAACACCGTGACGCCCTGCGAGGAGCGACCGACGATGCGGATGCGGTTATCCGGGCCGGCATCTACCGGCACGCGGATCACCTGGCCGCCATTGGTCACCAGCATGATCTGGTCGCCATCTTCCACCGGGAACGAGCCAATCAGCGGGCCGTTGCGCTTGTTCACCGCCATGGCGACGATGCCTTTGCCGCCACGTCCGGTGATGCGGTACTCGTGGCTCGAGGTGCGCTTGCCGTAGCCGTTTTCCGAGATAGTCAGGATGAACTGCTCGGCGGCCGACATTGCCGCATAGCGCTCCTGGCTCAGCTCGCCGGCCGGCACCGCATCCTCGGCGTCGTCGGAAACCTCCTCGGTTTCGCCCTCGCCGCGCACCGCGCGGCTCATCTTCAGGTAGGCAGAGCGCTCCGAAGACTCGGCGTCGAAGTGGTGGACGATCGCCATCGAGATGATGCGGTCGCCCTCGGCGAGGCTGATGCCACGCACACCGGTCGAATCGCGCCCCTTGAACACCCGGACCTCATCGACCTGGAAGCGGATCGCCTGCCCCAGCGCCGTGGTCAGCAGCACGTCGTCATTGGCCGTGCAGGTGGCGACATCGACGATGCCGTCCCCTTCATCGAGCTTCATGGCGATCTTGCCGTTCTTGTTGATCTCGACGAAATCGGCCAGCGAATTGCGGCGCACCGTGCCGCGTATGGTCGAGAACATCACGTCGAGCTGCTGCCAGCTGCTTTCATCTTCCGGCAGCGGCATGATCGAGGTGATGCGCTCGCCCGGATCAAGCGGCAGCATGTTGATCAGCGCCTTGCCGCGAGCCTGCGGCTCGCCGATCGGCAGGCGCCACACCTTCATCTTGTAGACCTGGCCGGCCGACGAGAAGAACAGCACCGGCGTGTGGGTGTTGGCGATGAACAGCCGGCTGACGAAATCCTCGTCGCGCGTCGCCATGCCGGAGCGGCCCTTGCCGCCGCGGCGCTGCGCCCGATACGAGGTCAGCGGCACGCGCTTGATATAGCCGCCATGGGTGACGGTCACGACCATGTCTTCGCGGGCGATCAGGTCCTCGTCCTCGAAGTCGCCGGCCGCCTCGTCGATGACGGTCAGGCGCGGCGTGTTGAACTGCTCCTTGATCTCGGTCAGCTCGGTGCGGACGATCTCCAGCACCCGCTCGCGCGAGCGCAGGATGCTGAGATACTCGGAGATATCCTTGCCGTGCCCGGCCAGTTCCTCGCCGATTTCGTTGACGCCCAGCGCGGTGAGCCGGCTCAACGTCAGCGCCAGAATGGCGCGCGCCTGCTCGTCACTCAGCTTGAACGTGCCGTCCTCGTTCATCCGGTGACGCGGATCGTCGATCAGCGCAATCAGCGGTGCCACGTCGCGGGCTGGCCAGTCACGCGCCATCAGCCGCTCGCGGGCGGTGCCCGGGTCGGGCGAGGTGCGAATCAGCGCGATGACCTCGTCCACGTTGGCCACCGCCACGGCGAGGCCGACGAGAATGTGGGCGCGGTCGCGCGCCTTGTTGAGCAGGAACCGGGTACGACGCGTCACCACGACTTCGCGGAAGTCGAGGAACGCCACCAGCATCTGCTTGAGGCTCATCAGTTCCGGCTTGCCGCCGTTCAACGCCACGAAGTTGCAGCCGAACGAACCCTGCAGCGGGGTGAACCGATAGAGCTGGTTCAGCACCACATCGGGCACCGCATCGCGCTTCAGCTCGATGACCACGCGCATGCCGTTACGGTCGGATTCGTCGCGGATATCGGAGATACCCTCGATGCGCTTGTCGCGCACCAGCTCGGCCATCTTCTCGATCATCGTCGCCTTGTTCACCTGATACGGGATCTCGGTGATGATGATCGCCTCGCGCTCCTTGCGCATCTCCTCGGTATGGGCCTTGCCACGAATGAGGATGGCGCCGCGGCCCGTCTCATAGGCCTGGCGGATGCCGGAGCGGCCGAGGATGATGGCGCCGGTCGGAAAGTCCGGCCCCGGCAGCACGGTCATCAGTTCCTCGGTGATCGCACCGGGGTTGTCCATCAGCATCAGGACGGCGTCGATCACCTCGCCCAGATTGTGGGTCGGGATGTTGGTCGCCATACCGACGGCAATACCGCTGCCGCCATTGACCAGGAGGTTCGGGAAGCGTGCCGGCAGCACCGTCGGCTCGCGCTCGGACGCGTCGTAGTTGTCCTTGAAGTCGACCGTGTCCTTGTCGATGTCATCGAGCAGGCTGTCGGTCACCTTCTCCATGCGCACTTCGGTGTAGCGCATGGCGGCGGGCATATCGCCATCGACCGAGCCGAAATTGCCCTGCCCGTCGATCAGCGTCACGCGGAGCGAGAACTCCTGCGCCATGCGCACCAACGAGAAGTACACCGCGTCGTTGGAGTGCGGGTGGTACTTACCAATCACGTCGCCGACCACGCGGGCCGACTTGCGGTGCGGTCGGTTCCACACGTAGCCCTGCTCGTGCATGGAATAGAGGATGCGCCGGTGCACCGGCTTCAGCCCGTCGCGCACGTCAGGCAGAGCCCGGCTCACGATCACGCTCATCGCGTAACTAAGATAGGACTCGCGCATCTCGTCGCTGATCGAAATCGGGGCGATGTCGGAGGGGAGCGGCGCTGCGCCGTTCGGGTCGTCGGTCTTGTCTGCCACGGGGCCGTTTTCGAACTATGAAAGCTGCGGAAAGCTTTAGGCGATTCCCGTTCCGAAGACCAATCGGCGCGGGGTTGCCGGCGAGATGTCCACGGTATTGGTAACAGGCGTCGCGCTACGCGTCTCAGGATAGTGACGTGGGTTTGCGGCAACTTTGGGCCGGAATCGCCCTGTTGCGCCACATTCGCAGGGTGATGCGCCGCTCAAACGGCTGGACGCGTCGACCGTGAATCCGTAGTAATCCGCGCCTGACGCGGGGCGCCACCGTCTAGGGGACGAGTCTATTGTCGAAGAATTCTCTGTTGGGCCGGCTGTGGAACTGGGCCTTCGGGCATGATCGTTCCATCGGCTTCGGGCTTGAAACGCTCGGCCACATCACGCTGAAGCATCCGCGGGTCATCACCGCCTTCGTGTTGCTGATGACCGTGTTCTGCATCGTGCAGGTGCCGCGCGCCAGCGTCGACGGCGACATGTTGCGCGTCTTCGCGCATTCCGGGCAAGAATACGACAACTACGAACACCTCGCCAATACCTTCGGCACGTTCGAAAACGACATCTACCTGCTGGTCAATTCACCGAGTCTCACCAACCCCGAGACCATCGAGACGATCCGCGCCATGGCGCTCGATATCTCGAACAGCGAGTACATCACCGGCACCATGTCGGCGTTCACGCTGCGCGTTCCGGCCCCTGATGGCACCACCCTGCCCGCCGTCCCCGAGGGCATGCAGACATCGGAGGAAGTCAGCAAGGCGCTGACCGACCTCTACAACAACGACCCGATGATGAAGAACCTGATCAACCCGGACCTGTCCGGCGTGGTCATCATCGTGTTCCCCAATCCCGAAATGACCAAGGGCGGCGGCACCCGCGCCATGATCGACGACCTGCGCTCGCTGGTCGCCGACTACGAGTCGGACCAGGTCCAGGTCGAGCTCACCGGTCCGCCGATCTGGACCAGCGAGATGCTCAACGCCGCGGTCGACGACCAGATCACCTTCACGGTCTACGGCTTCGCGCTCGGCGCGCTGATCGCCCTGTTCTCGCTCCGCTCCTTCTGGGGCGCCGTGCTGGTCGCCGCCACGCCGTTCGTCGCCGTGATCTGGGTGATGGGCACGATCATTGCGCTGTTCGGCTCGTTCTCCTTCCTCACCATCATCGTCACCACGATCGTCCTGGTGATCGCCTTCGCGGAGAGCCTGTTCTTCATCTTCAACTGGCTCGCCTACTGGCGAGAAGGCATGGATCCCTACAAGGCTGTCGATGAGACGGTGCGTGTCGTCGGCCCCGCCAGCGGGCTCACTATGCTGACGACGCTGGTGTCCTTCCTGTCGCTGTCGCTGACCGCCGGCCAGGGCATCCAGGAATTCTCCTGGGCCGGTTCGCTCGCCTCGGTGATCAACTTCATCTGCCTGATGACGTTCCTGCCGCTGATCCTGAAGCTCGCCATCCGGCTCGGCTTCAAGGCGCCCAAGCCGAGCTACGCCATTACCGCGCCGATCCCGCTGGCCTGGTTCGTCGCTTCGAAGCTCGGCCGCCCGCTCGCCGCCATCGCCATCGTCCTCACCGGCCTGCTGCTGATCCCCTATGCACTGATCCAGCCGCGGTTCTCGTTCGAGGACTTCATGGCCAAGAACTCGACCGCCCTGACCGCGGCCGAGCAGATCGACCAGGGCGTCGGCGGCGTCGCGCCGCTCTATGTCAACGTGCCGCTGGACGAAGGCATCGCCGATGTCGGCGACAAGGACTTCGAGAAGGTCAAGAAGGTCCACCAGATCGTCGAGAAGCACCTCGGCGTCAACAAGGTGATCTCGGCCGCCGCCTTCACGCACTATGCCGAGTCCGGCTTTACCCGCGAGCAGATCTTCAACGCCGTTGGCGACCTGCGCGGCCGCTTCGTGACACCCGACGGCACCCGCGCCCTCGTCACCGGGTTCATGCCGACGATCATCTCGTCCGAAGAGCTGGTCCGGCTCAAGGAGGGCATCGAGGCCGACATCAAGGCAGCCGGCATCGAAGGCGCCGAAGTCGGCGGCTTCCGGGTGATGACCACCTATGCCACCGATAACATCGTACGCGGCCTGCAGCTCGACCTGACGCTGTCGGTGATCGTCAACCTGTTCCTGATCGGTTGGGCCTTCCGCTCGCTGCGGGTCGCCGTCGCCGCCGCCATCCCCAACCTCTTCCCGGTGCTCGGCACCGAAGCGTGGCTGTACTTCAGTGGTTCGGGGCTGCAGCTCACCACTGTGCTGGCGCTGACTATCGCCTTCGGTATCGCCGTCGACGACACCACACACTTCCTGTCGCACTATCTGCATTCGCGGCGCGAAGAAGGACGCTCGCACCTCGATGCTATTCATCACACCATGGAGCGTATCGGCGGCGCGATTATTGCCGCCACGCTGATCCTCTGCTCCGGCATGGCCATCGTCATGTTCTCGGCGCTGCCGCAAGTCGCCTTGTTTGGCACCCTGTTTGTGATAACTCTCGGCTTTGCATTGATCGGCGATGTGTTCATCCTGCCGGCTCTGCTGGTCGCCGGGGGGCGATTCTTTCATCCGCTTGGAGGCGTTAAGAAATGAAGCTCTTCGGACCCCTGCCGCGCATTGTCGCGCTCGCTGGTCTGCTGGCCGTCACCCCCATGGCCGCCGCGCCCGTAATGGCCGCACCGGCCGATGTGGCGCTGCTGAAGTCCTATGTCGGCAGCTGGAAAGGCCGCGGCACCCTGGTGGGCGCCGAGAGCGAGTCCGTGGTGTGCCGCCTGACGCTCAGCGAAGGCAACTCCGAGAAGGTCAACTATTCGGGCCGTTGCACGCTGGCCGGCACCAGCCTCGCGGTCAACGGCACCCTCGCCTATAGCGACCAGAACCGGCGCTATGAGGCGGCGATGACCTCGAACGTCACCTTCTCCGGCCTCGCCGTCGGCAAGAAGTCGGGCGACAGCATCGTGTTCAACCTCAAGGAGCGCAACAAGGACGAGGCCGGCAACGACCTCACCGTTACGGCTGCGATCGTCCTCAAGGGCTCGGGCAAGTCGATCGGTGTCGATTTCCAGGTGGTGTTCAACGCCACCGGCGAGATGCTGAAAGCCTCGGTGCCGTTCAGCAAGTAAGCCCTGGCCCAACACTAAGCGTTTCGACGGACGGCCCATGGCCGTCCGTTTGCGTTTTGGTGAACAGATGAGGGACGATGCTAAGTTCCCGCTTTCGCCGATGTTAACGAGATCATGCGAGAAAATCCGGGACAGAATCCGTTCCGGAAGCCCTGCCTCATGGCCCGCCCGGCCCCCAAATCGCTGACGCGGCGCGCGGCGCTGTTCGTCGTCGCCATCTGCGCGGCGATCGTCGTGCTGGAAGGCTGGCGCGAGTGGGTGGCCTATGACGCCGCCGTGCAGAAGGCCGAGCTCGAGACGCAGAACCTCGCCCGCTCGATGCGCCAGCACGCCGAGGATACCTACGAAATCGCCGATCAGGCCGTCTCCCTCGTCAGCTACCAGATCGAGACCGCCGGCATCGCACCCGAGGCGCTGCAGCAGACCGAAGCCTTCATGCTGCGCACCATGCAGAGCGCTCAGCGGCTGCGCGGCATCTATGTCTACGATGCCGACGGCAACTGGATGGTCACTACCGCCGAGAACATGCCGCCGGGCGGCAACCAGGCCGCCTACAGCTACTTCCGCAATCACATGAACTCGCCGAGCGACGCCCCGTCCTTCGGCGCGCCGATTCGCGCCGCCGGCGACGACGCGATGGTCACCACGGTCAGTCGTCGCTTCGACCGGTCGGATGGCAGTTTTGGCGGCGTGGTGGTCGCGGCGATCGATACCCGCTACTTCGCCGATGTCTATGACGGCATCGACGTGGGCGGGCTCGGCACCATCAGCCTTTACGACAGCAATGGCCTGCTGCTCAGCCGCAAACCCTATCATCCCGACCTCAGGGATGAAGACCTCGGCGAGGGCGAGCTGTTCGCCCGGCCCGACCTCGCCCAGGCCTCGGGCGCCTACCACTACGATTCCGCCGTTGACGGCCATCGTCGCATCGGTGGCTATGACCGTGGGGCGCGCTACCCCATCGTCTCGGTGGTCGCCGTCTCACATGCCGAGGCGCTGGCCAGCTGGGGCCGCGGCGCCCTGCAGCGCGGCGCCATCACCCTCGGCCTGACGCTCGCCGCGGCGCTGCTCGGCCTGCGGTTGGTCGATCAGATCCGCCGCCGGCAACGCAGCGAAACGGTGCTCGAGCATAAGGAAGCGGAGTTCCGGCTATTGGCTGAAAGCGCCAGCGACCTGGTCGAACGCTTCGACAGCGACGGCACGCGCACCTACATCTCCCCTGCCCTCGAGCGCCTGACCGGCCACCTGCCTCAGGAAATGCTGGGCAAGAACGCCTTCGAGGTGGTGAACCCGATGGACCGTCCGGCCGTCGAGGCAGCAGCCGAACGACTGCGCCAGGGCGCCACCGAGCAGGAGACGGTGTCGTTCCGCATGCAGCACAAGGATGGCCGTGAGATCTGGCTCGAAACCTCGCTGCGGATCGCCGCCGAACGTTCCGACCGGCTGTCGGTGGTCGGCGTCACCCGCGATGTTACCGAACGCAAGCGCCTCGAGCTGAAGCTCGAGAGCCTGGCCATGCGCGACGGCCTGACCGGCATCGCCAACCGCCGCGCCTTCGATGCTGCCCTGACCCGCGAGATCGCCCGCGCCCGCCGGCTCTCCACCCCGCTGTCGCTGCTGATGGTCGATGCCGACCGCTTCAAACGCTTCAATGACGATCACGGTCATCTCGCCGGCGACGCCTGCCTCAAGTCGATCGCCGCCGTCGTCGCCATCGCGGCGCGGCGCCCCACCGACCTCGCGGCCCGCTATGGCGGCGAGGAACTGGTCCTGCTGCTGCCTGATACCGACACCGACGCCGCCCGCGCCATCGCCACCGACCTATGCCGCCAGGTGCAGGCCCTCGCCATTCCGCACGCCCGGAACCTGCCCTGGCGCGTCGCGACGGTCAGCATCGGCGTCGCCTCGATCGATCCGCGCGACGAGGATGCCGTCCACGACGGCTCCTGGCTGATCAGCACCGCCGACCTCGCCCTCTACGACGCCAAAGGCCAGGGCCGAAACCAAAGCGTCGCCGCCCCCCGCAAGCTCCGCACCCCACGGCTGGTTGGTTGATCGTCGTCAAACCGGCACCACCTTCTGCTACGGAGCCCGCAGCTGGAGGCACCTGATGAACGATCGTCCCGGGGCATCCTTTGAGCAAAGCGAGGTCGTCGACCTCTACCCGTTTCGTCCGCCCTACCCCGAAGCGGTGTTCGAAAAGCTGCGCGAGGTGGCGCCCCGGCACAACGCGATGCTCGATATCGGCTGCGGTCCGGGCAAGGTGTCCCGTCCATTGACGCGGTCCTTCGCCGATGTGGTTGCCGTCGATCCCTCGCAGCACATGATCGGGCTCGGCAAGAGCCTCCCCGACGGCCGCGCGCCGAACCTTCACTGGGTGCGCGGCCTCGCTGAGGACGCGCCGCTCGACGGTTGGCGCTTCGACCTCACGGTCGCCGCTGCCAGCATCCACTGGATGGATCATGACCGGCTGTTCCCGCGGCTCTTGGCGCACGCGGCGCCCGGCCACGTGTTTGCGGCAGTCTCCGGTGACGATGCCTTCGAGCCACCTTGGGAGGCCGACTGGCAGCGCTTCCTTGGCAAATGGGTGATGGAAGTCACCGGCCGCCGGCTCGATCCGCGATGGCGTGATGCGATCGCCAGTGACTTTGGCGGCCACGTCGATGTGGCGGGCCGCGCGTTCTTCACCGCGCCGGTCAACCAGAGCCTCGAGGATTTCATCAAGTGCCAGCACTCGCGCGACACCTGGGCCTATTCGAAGCTCGGCAATCGGACAGCGGCGTTTGACGCCGAACTGGCTGAGCTTCTCGGCCCATATGCCGTAGCGGGCCAGTTGAACTACACGGTGAGGACGCTGGTGACCTGGGGAAGCATCGTGCCGGGGTAGAGCATCTCGCGGACCGACAGGACTGCCAGCCGCGAAAACGCCGGTACTCCCGCGGGATCGCCTTCCCCACCGGTGTCATCCCAGCGAAAGCTGGGACCCATTTCGCCTCCCGCGCAGGTGGATAGATGGGTCCCAGCTTTCGCTGGGATGACATCGAGTGGGTTAAGCGAACTGTGCCTTCCAAAGGTAAAACGCAGCGCTGCCCCCGACCTCAAACAAAAACGGGCCGCTTGCGCGACCCGTCGTAACCCAGTTGTCCGATGCGGCTACCGCCTCAGAACGGGATGTCGTCATCCATCGAGCCGGATTCGAAGGCCGGGGCCGAGCTCGGGCGGCGCTCCTGCCGGGCCGGCGGGCCACCGAAGCCGCCGCCGCTGGATTCGCGCGGGCTGGAGAAACCGCCGCCACCCGAGGCGCCGGCGCCTTCGCCGTCATTGCGGCCATCGAGCATGGTCAGGTTCGAGTTGAAGCCCTGCAGCACCACCTCGGTCGAGTACTTGTCCTGGCCCGACTGGTCCTGCCACTTGCGGGTCTGCAGCTGGCCCTCGATGTAGACCTTGGACCCCTTGCGCAGATACTGCTCGGCGACGCGCACCAGGCCTTCCGAGAAGATCACCACACGGTGCCACTCGGTACGCTCCTTGCGCTCGCCGGAATTCTTGTCGCGCCACTGTTCGGAGGTCGCGACGCTCAGGTTCACCACCTTGCCACCCGATGGCAGGTTCCGCACCTCGGGGTCATTGCCGAGATTGCCCACCAGGATGACCTTGTTCACGCTGCCAGCCATGGCACTTTCCTTTCCAACTTTTCCCGGAAACGCGCCCGGGAGAAACTCCGGCGCGTATCCTACCGCTATCGTCCGCCCGGCGCGCGCGCCAAAGGGCCTTAGCCCACAGCTTCGTCGGCGCGTCGCTGTTCCCCTTATGTTCTCCTCGCGCCGCGGTTTGTCAAGCGTGGGCTGCAATGTGCCACCGCAGGACGGCACTTGACCGACTCTCGGGTTGTTCCTCTTATGTTCACGTGAAGTTTTGAGCAGAGCTGTGAACCGCCGTGGTGACAGGAACCGTTGCGGCGTGGTTAAGTTGCAAGTCGGGCGCCGGATACCCAGATGTGCGGCCTAGCCCCTCTTTTTTGAAACCCTGACACGATTTGGCACAAAGCGGCACTATGGTCGCTTGCCCTCGTCAAGTGGAAGTCTTTGATGGCCGACAGACCTAACCCGAACCGCGATCTCGTCATCAGGGGCGCCAAGGAACACAACCTCAAGAACATCGACCTGAGGTTGCCGCGCGACAGCCTCATCGTGATGACCGGGTTGAGTGGCTCGGGCAAGTCGTCGCTCGCCTTCGACACCATCTATGCCGAGGGCCAGCGCCGCTACGTGGAATCGCTGAGCGCCTATGCGCGCCAGTTCCTCGAGATGATGCAGAAGCCCGATGTCGAACAGATCGACGGCCTCTCGCCCGCCATCTCGATCGAGCAGAAGACCACCTCGCGCAACCCGCGCTCGACCGTCGGCACGGTCACCGAGATCTACGACTACCTGCGCCTCTTATTCGCGCGCGTCGGCATCCCCTACTCGCCGGTCACCGGCCTCCCCATCCAGAGCCAGACCGTCAGCCAGATGGTCGACATCGTCATGTCGCAGCCGCCGGAAACCCGGCTCTATCTGCTGGCGCCGATCGCCCGCGGCCGCAAGGGCGAGTATAAGCGCGAACTCAACGACCTGATGCGCAAGGGCTTTCAGCGCGTCAAGATCGACGGCGAGTTCCACGACATCGAAGACGCGCCTAACCTCGACAAGAAGATCAAGCACGACGTCGAAGTGGTGGTCGACCGCCTGGTCGTCGGCCCCGACATCGCCACCCGCCTCGCCGAAAGCTTCGAGACGGCGCTGAAGCTCGCCGATGGCATCGCCTTCGCCGAGTTCGCCGACGAGCTCGATGAGAACGGCGCGCCCAAGCGGCTGATCTTCTCCGAGAAATTCGCCGATCCGATCTCCGGCTTCACCATCCCCGAGATCGAACCGCGGCTGTTCTCGTTCAACAACCCGTTCGGCGCCTGCCCGGTCTGTGATGGTCTCGGTACCGAGCAGAAGATCGATCCGAACCTGATCGTCCCCGATGTCAGCCTTTCGCTGCGCGACGGGGCTATTCTGCCATGGTCGAAGACCAGCGCGCCCTACTACCTGCAGACCCTGCAGGCGGTAGCCAAGCACTATGGCGCCTCCACCGGCACCGCCTGGGAGGAGCTCTCCTTCGAGGTGCAGCACGCGATCCTCTTCGGCACCGGCTCGACGCCGATCAACTTCGTCTATGACGATGGCCTTCGTACCTACAAGTCGACCAAGCCCTTCGAGGGCGTGATCGGCAACCTCGAGCGGCGCTACAAGGAGACCGAGAGCGCCGGCATGCGCGAGGAAATCGAGAAGTACATGTCGCAGGCGCCCTGCGTCGCCTGTAACGGCTACCGCCTGAAGCCCGAAGCGCTGGCGGTAAAGATCGATGGCCTGCACATCGCGCAGGTCAGCGAGAAGTCGATCAAGGCCGCGGCCGAGTGGTTCACCACCCTGCCAGCCAAGCTCACCGAGCAGCAGAACAAGATCGGCGAGCGCATCTTCAAGGAGATCCGCGAGCGCCTCGGCTTCCTCAACGACGTCGGCCTCGACTATCTGACGCTGGCCCGCAATTCCGGCTCGCTGTCAGGCGGCGAGAGCCAGCGCATCCGGCTTGCCAGCCAGATCGGCTCGGGCCTCACCGGCGTGCTCTACGTGCTCGACGAGCCCTCGATCGGCCTGCACCAGCGCGACAATGCGCGCCTGCTCGAAACGCTGCAGCGGCTGCGCGATATCGGCAACACGGTGATCGTCGTCGAGCACGACGAGGACGCCATCCTACTCGCCGATTACGTCGTCGACATCGGCCCGGGCGCCGGCGTCAATGGCGGCCACATCGTCGCCGAAGGCACGCCGCAGCAGGTGATCAGCAATCCCAAGAGCATCACCGGCCAGTACCTGTCGGGCGCGCTCAGCATTCCGATGCCGGTGGAACGGCGGAAGCAATCGAAGACCAAGAAGCTCCACATCGACGGGGCGACCGGCAACAATCTGAAGAACGTCTCGGTCGACGTGCCCCTGGGCAACTTCGTCGCCATCACCGGCGTCTCCGGCGGCGGCAAGTCGACGCTGATGATCGACACTATGTATCAGGCGATCGCCCGCCGGCTGAACGGCGCGCGCGTCAACCCGGCGCCGCATAACCACCTCACCGGTCTCGAGCACCTCGACAAGGTGATCGACATCGACCAGTCGCCGATCGGCCGCACGCCGCGCTCGAACCCCGCCACCTATACCGGCGCCTTCGGTCCGATGCGCGAATGGTTCGCCGGCCTGCCGGAAGCCAAGGCGCGCGGCTATGGCCCAGGGCGTTTCTCGTTCAACGTCAAGGGCGGCCGCTGCGAGAAGTGCGAAGGTGACGGCGTCATCAAGATCGAGATGCACTTCCTGCCCGATGTCTATGTCACCTGCGAAGTGTGCAAGGGCCACCGCTACAACCGCGAGACCCTCGAGGTGCAGTTCAAGGGCAAGTCGATCGCCGATGTGCTCGACATGACCATCGACGAAGCCGTTGAGTTCTTCGCCGCGGTTCCCTCGATCCGCGAGAAGTTCCTCACCCTGCAGCGCGTCGGCCTCGGCTACGTCAAGGTAGGCCAGCCGGCCACCACCCTTTCGGGCGGCGAGGCGCAGCGCGTCAAGCTTTCGAAGGAACTCAGCCGCCGCGCCACCGGGCGCACACTCTACATGCTCGACGAGCCGACAACCGGGTTGCATTTCCACGACATCGCCAAGCTCCTTGAAGTGCTGCACGAGCTGGTCGACACCGGCAACACCGTGGTGGTCATCGAGCACAACCTCGAAGTCATCAAGACCGCCGACTGGGTCATCGACATGGGCCCCGAAGGCGGCGATGGCGGCGGCGAGGTGGTCGGCATCGGCACCCCCGAGGACATCGCGGCCAACCCGCGCTCGCACACCGGCCGCTTCCTCAAGGAAATCATGGAACGCCGCCCGCAGCGGACTGCGGCGGAGTAAAGCCGCTTGGCTGCGGGATGACTTCCGGCATCGAGGCATCGGCGAAGCGGTCGACCCGACAGCAGCCTGCCGGCGCGGTCCTTGCCTGGCAGGCGTGATTGCTTTGCAGCCCGACGGCGTGCTTGGTGCGCAGCATGAAGAAATACGGACGGACCTACCACCTGCCGATTTCGCCCGGCGTCACCAGCGACGACAAGGTCATGCTGGGGCTCGACGGGCTGATGGCCGACGATCTGGTGGTCACCGAGAAGATGGACGGCGAGAACACCACCATCCATCACGGGGGTTCGCACGCCCGCAGCCCCGATAGCCGATACCACCCATCCCGTGACTGGCTGAAGGCCTTTGCCGCTGGCATCAGCTCGCAACTGACCGATGGCGAACGCATCGTCGGCGAGAACGTCTACGCCCGACATTCAGTGGGCTATGACAACCTGCCGTCCTATTTCCTCGGCTTCGGTTGGATCATCGACGACGAGATCCAGCCCTGGGATGCCACATTGGCGCGGTTCGAAGAGCTCGGCGTCACGCCGGTACCAACACTCTATCGCGGGCCCTTCACGACAAGCCTGTTCGAAAACCTCGCCGCATCGCTGGATCGGACGAGGCAGGAAGGCTTCGTCGTGCGCGTCGCGGCTGCGTTCCCGGAAGCGGAAATGCCGATCCGCATGGGCAAATATGTGCGGGCGGGCCACGTTCAGGACGAGACGCACTGGATGAAGGCCGAGCTTATCGCCAACCGCTTGGCGAAGTGACACCGCCCGCGGAACCGGGCGGCGGGCTCTTGTTCCGATCCCCGGCCCCTGCTCTTCTCTCTATCAGACTCTCTCGCGCATGGACCTCACCTTGACCACGCCCCTCCCCATCTTCGACGGCCATAACGACGCGCTGCTGCGCCTGTTCAATTCGACTGCTGCGGACCCGGTCGCCGGCTTTCTTGCCGGTGGCGAGGACGGGCATATCGACCTGCCCAAGGCGCGCGCCGGCCATCTCGCCGGTGGCCTGTTCGCGGTGTTCTGCCCTTCGCCTGAGAAGATCGATTTCGGCGCCCTGCGCGCCGCCGGTGGCGAGGTGCCGATGCCGCCGCCGCTCCCCATGGACGCGGCCCGCCAGAGCGCCGTGCGGATGATCTCGCTGCTGTTCCAGCTCGAGCGCGCCTCCGCCGGCCAGTTCGCAGTATGCCGCAGCGCCGCCGATATCCGCAGCGCCATGGGGCGTGGAGCGATGGCGGCTGTCCTCCATATCGAGGGCGTCGAGTGCATCGATCCCGAGCTCGATTTCCTCGAAGTGCTCTATGCCGCGGGGCTCCGCTCGCTGGGCCCGGTGTGGAGCCGCAACAATGCCTTCGGCTATGGAGTGCCGTTCCGCTTCCCCGGCTCGCCCGATATCGGCCCGGGCCTCACCGAGGCCGGCAAGCGCCTGGTCGCGGCCTGCAATCGGCTGGGCGTGCTGATCGACCTGTCGCACCTCAACGAGCGCGGCTTCTGGGATGTGGCGGAACTGTCGAGCGCCCCGCTGGTCGCCACCCACTCCAACGCCCACGCCCTCTGCCCGACGCCGCGCAACCTCACCGACGACCAGTTGCGCGCCATCCGCGACAGCAACGGCATGGTCGGGCTCAACTTCGCCACCGGCTTTTTGAGACCCGACGGCCAGATGAACCCCGAGACCGATATCGAACTGATGGTCCGCCACCTCGACCACCTGATCGAGATCGCCGGCGACACCCATGTCGGCATCGGCTCGGATTTCGACGGCGCCATGATCCCGTCGACTATCGGCTCGGCAGCCGACCTGCCAGTGCTGGTCGAGGCACTCGAGCGCCATGGCTATGACCGGCCGCTGCTCGAGCGTATCGCTAGCAGCAATTGGCTGTCGTTGCTCGAACGCACGATCGGCTGAACCGAAGCGTTTTCAGGAAAAGTTGCAGACTTTTCCGGTTCGAAAGCGCGACCACATGAAACTGTTCGGCCCCGATCCCTGCCCTTTGTGGCGCCGGCCGGGCGGGTCGGCGCTTTTGCGCGAAATCTGTGACAGTCGCGTGAAATTGCCATGCATCTGATGCATGTCGGCACTGATAACTCACTGCATGCGCATTGGCGCAAATCGGCTCATGCTCCGGGTGTGGTGATCCGCAAAAGGAGAACGCCATGTTTGTTCGTGCCGTCTGGCGCCATCGGCGACTGGTCGACATCAGGCAGACCTTGCGGGAACTGGACGTCCCCACAACCCGCGATGCTCTGGGGATTGTGGGACCCGACTTCCAGAAGATGACCCGCGGACTGTTCGACCGCTAGCCCTTCATCTGTCGCTAACCATTCGAGAATGGCCGCCGTGTGCCCGGCGGCCATTTTCTTGCCCGGAGCCTGCCGCCAACCTGAATCGCAAATGAACGTGAGCGGTTAATGCCATGCACCAGACGCATAACGGTTCTGATACATCTCCATCTGCTCGTCCCCCACGAACGAGACTATCTATGTTCTCGTAAACGAAAGGAGACTTCCAAATGGGTATTCGCACTACGCTGAAGAAGTGGGCCGCCTACCAGCAGACCGTCCGTGAGCTCAATGCTCTCGACACCCGTCAGCTGAGCGATCTCGGCATCACTCGCACCGACATCCAGCGCATCGCCCGCGACCATGCGCGCACCATCTAACGGTTCGCTTTCTGGTTCGTGCCTGACGCCGGCATCTTAGAACGCTCGCTTCCTGATAGAAGCGGGCGTTCAGCCTTTCTGGGGCTCGGAGCGTTGTCAGGAAAAGTTGCAGACTTTTCCGGTTCGACAGCGCGACCAAGAATCAGTCTGGTCAAAACGCCAGCCGCCCCACCAGTTCCTCGTATGACACGTTGATCGCCTTGCGGAACGCCGCGCGCTCGTTGAGCCTCGAATGCCAGGCCTCGACATGCGGCAGCGATGGCCGCTCGATCGGCATGGTTGACCAGCGGAACAGCGACGCACCAGCGACGATATCGGCATAGCTGAGTTCGTTGCCGCCCAGGTACGGCGCTTCGGCCAGCCGCGCTTCCAGGAGGCGGAAGCACTTGATCGAAGCCGCCAGCGCCTTGTCGATCGCCGTAGCGTCCTGTTGCGCCACCGGCGTGCGCACCTTCAGCCAGAACAGCCCGATCCAGGCCGGCTGGAATGTCGTCGCCGTCCAGTCGGTCCACTGGTCCACCACCGCCCGATCACGCGCCTCCATCGGAAACAGCAGCCCGCTGCCATACTCGGCGCTCAGATAGCGGACGATGGCGTGACTCTCCCAGATCGTCAGGTTGCCGTCGCGCAGCGTCGGCACCAGCCCGTTGGGGTTCATCGCCAGATACTCGGGCGTGTCGTTGCCCTTGAAACCGCCGCCCAGCGGCACATGCTCGTAAGGCAGCTCGAGCTCTTCCAGCGCCCACACCACCTTCTGGACGTTCCCCGAGCTCAAGCGCCCCCAAAGCGTGATGGTCATGGCGTCTCCAGAAAGTTGCGTGGTTCCCACTCGCTAGCTATCTGGCGCGCAATGGCAAAACAAGGGCAGGCCGACCGAGCCCGCAAACCGTCATTCGCGGGCCGTGGCCTTGCTCTGTAGTCTCAGTTGGCCGCCGGGGGCTTCATGGCGCCCATCTGGGTCATCATCTGCAGGAGTTGCTCGACGTGCCAGACCTCGGCGAGCTTGCCGTCGCGGACCAGCCAGACATCGATCGCTTTGAAGTCCACCGGCTTGTTGGTGGCGGGCATCTCCATCATCTTCCCGTCATTGGTGCCCTTGGCGGTGGAAACCACGGTCACGTAGTCGCCACTCACCAGCACCATGTCGTTCTCGATCTTCATGTCGGAGAACGCCGCGGCAAACCCCTGAAGCTCCTTGGTCAGCGCCTCGACACCCGCAGCCATATCAGGGCCGCCAGTGTGATCGACGATGTCGGCAGCGATGAACTCCGCAAAGGCATCGAAGTTTCGAGCGTTGAACTCGGTGTAGAACCGCCGGGCGAGCGCCTCGTTTGCGGCGTCATCCGCCAGCGCTGGCCAGACTGCCAGGGCGAGCGCTCCGAGGGCGACAAAACCAACGAACAATCTCTTCATGTGGGCCTCCCTAAGCTTGGTGCACGCTGTCCGGGACCGGACCGTGACAGAGCGGGAAACGCGTCGCCGAGGGGGGCGACCCGGCCGCTCCAAGTTCCAGCACCGAGGGCCGTGGCGGGTAACACACGTCCCCGTGTCGTCCGGATCGCTCTGTCCCGCCGATGCGTGATGGCGAAGGCGCCGCCCCCAACGTTGCGCAGCCGCGCCCCAATTGCTATCTGGCGCCCATGTCAAAACACCTCGAACCCATTCATGTGATCGGCGGCGGGCTCGCCGGCTCGGAAGCCGCCTGGCAAGCCGCCGAAGCCGGCGCCAAGGTGGTGCTGCACGAGATGCGGCCTACCCAGAAGACCGACGCGCACCAGACCGAAGGCTTTGCCGAGCTGGTCTGCTCCAACAGCTTCCGCTCCGACGATCACCAGCACAACGCCGTCGGCCTGCTGCATGAAGAGATGCGCCGCTGCAACTCGCTGATCATGCGTGCCGCCGATGCGCACAAGCTGCCGGCCGGTGGCGCGCTGGCGGTCGATCGCGACGCGTTCTCCGATGCGGTCACCGCCGCCATCCACAACCACCCGAACGTCACGATCGAGCGCGGTGAAGTTGCGGGCCTGCCGCCCGAAGCGTGGCAGAACGTCGTCGTCGCCACCGGGCCGCTGACCTCCCCTGCCCTGGCCGAGGCAATCCAGCAGCTGACCGGCGAGGACTCGCTCGCTTTCTTCGACGCCATCGCGCCGATCGTCCACCATGAGTCGATCAACCACGACATCGTCTGGGCGCAGTCGCGCTACGACAAGGTCGGGCCGATGGGCAACGGCCAGGATTACCTCAACTGCCCGATGGACGAAGCGCAATACAACGCCTTCGTCGATGCGCTGGTCAGCGCCCCGCTGCATGAGTTCAAGGATTGGGAGAAGGTGCCGTATTTCGATGGCTGCCTGCCCATCGAAGTGATGGCCGAGCGCGGCCGCGACACGCTGCGCTGGGGCCCGATGAAGCCGGTCGGCCTCACCAACCCGCGCAACCCGACGGTAAAGGCGCACGCCATCGTGCAACTCCGTCAGGATAATGCGCTGGGCACGCTCTGGAACATGGTCGGCTTCCAGACCAAGATGCGCTACGGCATCCAGGCCGAGATTTTCCGCATGATCCCCGGTCTCGAGAATGCGCAGTTCGCCCGGCTCGGTGGACTGCATCGCAACACCTTCCTCAACTCCCCCAAGGTGCTGGATGCAAACTTGAGGCTTAAGGCGATGCCGCGGCTGCGCTTTGCCGGCCAGGTCACCGGCGTTGAGGGCTATGTCGAAAGCGCCGCCGTCGGCCTGATGGCCGGCCGCATGGCCGCCGCCGACGCGCGCGGCGAGCAACTGGCGATCCCGCCGGCCACTACGGCGATGGGCGCCCTGATCAACCACATCACCGGCGGCCATCTCGAGGCCGAGGCCTATTCCGGGGCGCGCAGCTTCCAGCCGATGAACGTCAATTTCGGCCTGTTCCCGCCGGTATCGATCGCCAAACCCGAAGGCCATGTCGGCCGCTGGAAATCGACCGAGAAGACCATCGCCAAGAAGGAGGCGATCACCTCCCGGGCGCTCGACGACATCATGGCGTGGGCATAGGCGGCCGGTCGGCGAACAATTGGCCCAACAGGCCGTTGACTTGCAGATCTTCGCGATCAGCGACCCGCTCCAAGCCCGCCGTGTCCAAGGCTAGCCGGTAGTTCGTTTCGGCGAAGGTGAAATCGATCCAGGGCTCAACCAGGTAGTCGTCAGTTTGACGGGCCGCGAACGCCGCAAGACTGACGACGACCGGAACCAGGCCACCTGATGCCGGCGCACCAGGAAGGGCCTCGATCCGCAACTGTCCGTCGTCGATCGACAGGGCAATCTCGCCGCCGCCTTCACGAGTCGTATTGACGTGCTCGCTCCCCTCTTGGTCGGTCCAACGCATGAACGTGCTGACCGTGGACCCGGGCTGCAGGATCGACACCTGCCCAAGGTAAAAAGGCGTCGCCGCGACCGGAACCGCGGTGACCCTGCGCCAGATCGTTGAGTTGTGTTGCGCTAGCATACTACCATGCGGGGCAAATCCGAGTGCCGGGAGAACCTCGGCGGAGCCATCGCGGTCGGCCGGCCAGGTTACCCCATACGTACCCATGACCTGCCGAACCCCGGCCCGACCTTCGGCGCTATCGCTGAGGTAGTCGATGATGGCTGTCGCCTGTGCGATTTCCGCGCCCGTCCAATCCGGTCTCGGCGGGCTGAGCGAGCGGTCCGCGCCGGCGTTCATGACCAGCGCGTCGAGCTTCCCCAGTTGCTGCTGCATGGGGAGACTGCGGTAGTTCCACGGCCCCACTGAAACCAGCAGCAGAATGAGGCCTGCGAGCGTCGGCACCAGCCGGATGTCGCCACGGCCGATAAGGAACACTGCGGCCAGCACCGCCGCCCACACGCCGCCTGCCGCCAGCAGCATGCGCTCCTCCGTGAGCCCGTAGGCATCGACCCGCGTCCACACCGCGACGAAGAACAGCGCCAGCGGCACCAGCGTCAGCCAGAACCACCAGGTGCGGAACACCCGGACCAGCGCCCGGCTGCGCATGAAGGGCGGATGCAACACCAGCCAGGTGGCGGCGCCGACGGTGACGAAGCCCAGCACCATCCAGCCAATCATACCCTCGGGCAGCTTCTGCGTGACGACGATCTGCAGCGTATAGGCGAGGAGGATCAGGCCATAGATCAGCAGCAGCGGCACCAGCACGAACTGACCGAGAAAGCCAAAGGCACGCGGCAGGAAATCCGGCCGTTGCAGCTCCTCGGCGCGATAGCCGGAGAGGCGGGGCAGCGTCGAAAGCCAGTAGACCGGGGTGAAGAACAGCCCGGTGAGGGGTAGCACCCAGTTGTAGAAAACCTGCCCGGTCTCCAGCCCGAACAGGATGCCGAGCGATCGTTCGATGGCGGCAAGGCCCAGCGCCACGATCAGAAAGGCGGCAGCTGCGATCACGGCGGTGGCAAAAGCCTGGAAGTTCACCCACCAGAAGCGGTTCTGTACTTCCTCGCGCGGAGCGCCGCGCTCGATGCGGGTGAATGGCGAGACCGAGAGCCAGAGCACCGCGACGGCAGGCAGCGCATAGGGCACGAACCAGGCGATGTCGGTGATCTGGAACGCTGCGGCGACGGCGATCGGCAGGGCGTATTTGAGGATCGCGCCAACGAAACGCGCCTCTGGCCGGCTCTCGGCGAAATAGACCCCGGCCACTGCGAGCACCGCCGCGGTGGCGCAGCCAAGCGCCGCGCGCGCCCACTGCTCATCGCGCATCCAGTCAACGCCGTTGATGGCGCCGATGACGATGATCGTGGTGAGGGCGGCAAACAGGATGGCGAACGGGAACCGCTGGCCGGTCGACAGGAAATCCGGAGCCTGCTTCTCCAACCACGCCCTGAAGCCCATCGCGCCCTCTTCCCTCAGGCAATGCCTGCGGTGTCATGATGGCGATTCTCGGACCGTCCGCCAGCGCCGTCACACGTTGCGCGCCGACCACCACCACAGGCCGAGGATCTTGCGCCAGTCGGCCGTCGCGGCTGTCGCGGCAAACGGCGTGCGGTTGCGGGCGGCCTGGCGCAGCTCGGGGCCGAGCAGCGCCATTGGCGAGAAGGCCGGCCGCAGCGGTCTGGGCAGCGCCGCTATGGCCCGCTGCGCCTTGTCGAGATGCTCCAGCGCGAGGTCGTTGACCTGCCCGAGCGCCGCAAACAGCCCCTCGCTCTCCTGCCCCGCCAGAATCTCGCCATCGGTCACGCCATTGGCGGAAAAAATGTTCATCGGCAGGAAGATCCGCCCCTGCGAAGCGTTGAAGCCGAAGGCGCGCAGATGCCCCGTCAGCGCCTGCGCGACGCCCAGATGTCCGGCCGCATCACCGGTCTCGATCTCGGTGCCGCCGTTCAGCACCATCGCGGCGAGCTGGTACAGTACCGAAACCGTCTCGCCGGCATAGCCTTCGAAGCTCTGAACGTCCGGCATCGGGTCCTGGTAGAGGTCGAAGCGCCGTGCCGCGACCAGCCGGAGCAGTGGTCCGCTCGGCAAGCGGTAGTTTTCGATGGCGTCGAGCAGGGCCGCCGCCAGTGGGTTCTGGCGCACATTGCCGTGCCCTGTCCCCTTCAGCGCGTCGGCCCACCATTGCAGGCGGATTTCTCCGGCCGTCGGCTCGCGCGCCCGGTCACGGATCGACGCCACATCGGCGCTGAAGGCGTAGAGCGACTGGATCGCCGTGCGTTCCGGCTCTTTCAGCAGCAGCGTCGCAAAATAGCGATCGCGATCGGCGTCGCGCAGGAAGCTCGCGACGTACCCGGCGTCTTCGCTCATCGGGCGTTCTCGACCGCGAGGAGAGCCGCGCCCACGGCACGATCCTCGGCCAGCAGCACGTTGTAAGTGCGCACTGCCCCGCCGGTGGCGATGGCCTCGACGATCACCCGGCGCTCCTTCAGCGCGGCGCGCACCGCGGGGTCGAGCCCGGCGATATCGCCGCCGAGCCCGATCAGCAGCACATCGAGCTGATCGGCGGCCTCCAGCACGGCCTGAAGGCTATCGAGCGTCACCTCGCTGGGCTGCGTCGCCTCCCAGGCGAACATGCCGCCGGGGAGACAGAGCAGCGAGCCGCGATGCGACAGGCCGGCAAAGCGGAAACCGCCATTGCCGTAGGCATCGATGGGGACCTGCCGGGGATAGAACCCCTCCCCTCGCTCAACCACGGATTAAACCGCGGCGCCGTCGGCGCGCTTGTTCGCCTTGGCCTTCTTTTCCTTCTCTTCTTCCATCTCGCTGCGCGGCTTGAGCCCGAAATAGATCAGGATCGGGCCGCCGATGAAGATCGAGGAGTACATTCCGAAGATCGAGCCGAAGGTCATGGCGATGGTGAAACCACGGATCGACTCGCCGCCGAAGAACACCAGCGGGAACAGCGCCAGGAGCACGGTGAACTGCGTCAGCGAGGTGCGGACGATCGTCTGGTTGATCGAGAGGTTGATGATCTCGGGCACCGACATTTTCTTGTATTTTCGTAAGTTCTCTCGGACGCGGTCGGAAATCACCACCGTTTCGTTGAGCGACAGGCCGACCAGTGTCAGCACCGCCGCAATCGAGGAGAGGTTGAACTCCAGCCCGGTGATCGAGAACAACCCGACGGTCATGATCACGTCGTGCAGCGTCGTCGTCACGGCGGCGAGACCGAACTGCCACTCGAAGCGGAACCAGACATAGATCAGGATGGCGAACAGCGTCACCAGCACGGCGATCGTGCCGTGGACGGCCAGTTCACCAGAAACCGTGCCGCTCACCGCCTCGGTGCGTCGAACCTCGTACTCCTCGGTCGCCAGCGTCTTGGTGACTTCCTGCACGGCCACCTGCTGCTCGGCGTCGCCGCCCGGCTGCAGCTGAATGCGGACCAGCAGGTCCTGCGGCGTGCCGAAGCTCTGCACCTGCACTTCACCCAGGTTCAGCGGCTCGAGCAATTCACGCACGCGCGCCGGGTCGGCATCGCCCGTGGTGTGCTGCACTTCGATGGCGGAGCCGCCGACAAAGTCGATGCCGAGATTGAAGCCCTTGAAGTAGGCGGTGCCGATGGCGAGCACGGTCAGGACGATCGAGAGGATGATCGCCGCGCGGGACATCTTCATGAAGTCGATCTTGGTTCCGTCCGGGATGAACCGGAAGTGCTGGATCCGCAGCGTCTTGGGGCGCTTCCAGTGGTACCAGATGCCGATAAAGAAGCGGGTCACCGTATAGGCGGTGAACAGCGAGGTCAGGATGCCGAGCGCCAGCGTCACGGCAAAGCCCTGGATCGGGCCTGAGCCGAGGAAGTACAGCACAATGGCCGCAATCAGCTGCGTCAGGTGGGAGTCGATAATGGTGCCCCAGGCGCGATGGAAGCCTGCGTCCAGCGCCGCGAGGATCGATTTGCCCGCCCGCTGCTCTTCTCGCATGCGCTCGTAGATCAGAACGTTGGCGTCAACCGCCACGCCGATGGTGAGCACGATACCGGCGATACCGGGCAGCGTCAGCGTTGCGCCGATCGCCGAGAGCGATCCGAGGATCAGGAAGATGTTGAGCACCAGCGCCACGTTGGCGAACACGCCGAACAGGCCATAGGCGATAACCATGAAGGCCAGCACGGCGACCGAGGCCACCGCACCTGCAGTGATGCCGGCGCGGATCGAGTCCGCACCGAGGCTGGGGCCGACCGAGCGCTCCTCGACCACGTCGAGGCTGGCCGGTAGCGCGCCGGCGCGCAGCAGCACGGCAAGATCGTTGGCCGATTGCGGGGTGAAGTTGCCGCTGATCTGGCCCGAGCCGCCGGTGATCGCCTGCTGGATGACCGGTGCGGTGATCACCTGGTTGTCGAGCACGATGGCGAAGCGCTTGCCGACATTCTTCGAAGTGATTTCGCCGAAGGTGATGGCGCCGCGGGTGTCGAACTGGAAGCTCACCACCGAACGCGAGGTCTGCTGGTCGAAGCCGGGCTGCGCGTTGGTCAGCGATTCACCGCCGAGCTCGATGTTCTCGTTCAGCAGCTCGCTGCCGCCATCGGCGCTCGGCAGGATGAAGTAGCCCGACGGGATACCCTGCGCTTCGGCCTGCGCCGCGGTCATCGAGGGGTGAACCAGGTGGAAGGTGAGGCGCGCCGTCTGCTGGACGAGGTCCTTCAGCCGCTCGGAATCCTCAAAACCCGGCACCTGCAGCAGGACGCGGTCCTGCCCCTGGCGCTGGATCGTCGGCTCGGTGGTGCCCACCTCGTCGACGCGGTTGCGGATCACTTCCATCGACTGCGCGACCAGCGACGACATCCGTTCCTTGACGCCGTCGGGCGTCAGCGACACCACGATCTTGCCGTCGGTCGTCTCGGAGAAGGCCAGCTCCGGCACGCCACCGACACCGAAACTGCTCGACACGTTGTTCTGCAGCTTCTGCACCGCCGTCATCGCGGCAGCTTTCTGCGAGGGGTCGGTCAGCTCGATGGTGATCGAATCCGGGCCGGTGGTGATCAGGTTGCCGATGCCGTTGTCATTGGCCAGCGCCGAGCGCACATCGCGGCGCAGCGACTTGATCCGCTCGGTGATGATCGACTCTCGGTTGACCTGCAGCAACAGGTGCGAGCCGCCCTGCAGGTCGAGGCCGAGGACCACGGTCTGCTTGGGCAGGAAGCCCGGCCAGCTGGCGAGGATATCCTTGGGCAGGAAGCTCGGGATGGTGAACAGGATGCCAAGTATCGCAACGATGACGATGATGGCTGACCGGAATGGCGATGACTGCATGGTCGGAACTTGGGTCCTGTATGGTGCTCCTGGGGACAGCAGGCCGCCCCGGAGCAAACGGAGCCCAGTGGCTCCGCGTCTATGTCAGAAATGCGTCAGCCGGCCCACTTGCTGGGCCGGCTGGAATGGAGATGGCTCAGGAAGCCTTGTTGTCGTTGACCGGCGTCGACTTGGAGCGGACGTCCGAGATACCGGCGCGCGTGACCTTGACGCGGGTACCCTGGGCAATCTCGACCTCGAGGTCTTCGCCATCGACTGCCTTGGTGACTTTGCCCACCAGGCCGCCCGAGGTGACCACGGTGTCGCCGCGGCTAATCGACGTCAGCATCGCCTGGTGCGCCTTCATGCGCTTCTGCTGCGGACGGAAGATCAGCAGCCAGAAGATCACGACCAGCAGCAGGATCGGGGCGAACTGGATCAGCAGATCACCGGCGCCCATCGAGGGGGCAGCGCCTGCGGCTTGCGCGAAGGCGGGGGTCACGAACATTAAGAAGCTCCTTGCATAGTGGCTGTCGGCACGTCGGATGGCCGTTGTTGACCCATATAGGGCTGGTCTCCGGCGCTGGACAGTCCAACCCGGCAAAAATCGGCCGGAATATAGAGGCCGTGCACAAGGATTGCAAAGCCAATCGGGCTGCGTCAAAACGGGGGCGTACCCGGGAGTTCGCCCATATGACCACCGACTATTCCGCCGACATCGCGGCGGCCCTCGCCCGCATCGCCGATACGCTTGAAGCCATGAAGCCCGGCGCCGGCATTTCGGCCCCTGCCCTGACCGATGCCAACGCCTACCACTGGGACGCCGCGGCAGATGCGCTCATCCCGGTACCAAGGGTGTCGCGGGTGCCGCTCGCCATGCTCAAGGGCATCGACGACGTGCGCGAGATCCTGCTGCAGAACAGCCTGCAGTTTGCGCAGGGCTTCGCCGCCAACAACGCGCTGCTCTGGGGCGCCCGCGGCATGGGCAAGAGCTCGCTGGTCAAGGCCGTGCACGCCCACATCAATACCTCTGGCGAACCCGGTATCAAGCGGCTGATCCTGATCGAGATCGCCCGCGAAGACATCGAGGCACTGCCCCGGCTGATGCGGCTCATCTCGAAAGAGGAGAGCGCCCGCTTCATCGTGTTCTGCGACGACCTGAGCTTCGACAAGGACGAGACCAGCTACAAATCGCTGAAGACCATCCTCGATGGCGGGCTCGAAGGCCGCCCGGAGAACGTGCTGTTCTACGCAACCTCCAACCGCCGCCACCTGATGCCGCGCGACATGGTGGAAAATGAGCGCTCCACGGCCATCACCCCGGGCGAAGCGGTCGACGAAAAGGTGTCGCTGTCGGATCGCTTCGGGCTCTGGCTCGGCTTCCACAACTGCGACCAGCCGACTTACCTGGCGATGATCCGCGGCTATTGCGACGAGTATGGCCTCGTGATCGACGACGAAACGCTGCGCGCCCGCGCTGTCGAATGGTCGATGACCCGTGGCGCCCGCTCCGGCCGCGTCGCCATCCAGTTCGTCCGCGCGCTCGCCGGCGAGCAGGGCAAAGCAATTTAGCTCCTGCAGTCTGGAACCGGCACCGCCGTGCCGATTCCAAACTCCGACCTCATAAGTACTACCACGTACTTCCATAAGCGACTCCGCGCCGCCCTCCGCGCAGATGTTGCCAGTACGGTGTTTCCGCATTGCTCACGGGAATTCCACTTATCTTGCCTATACTTATCTCTATTTGACTAATCTCGTATTCCGTCGTTTCGGGCGCCCAGTCTTCCGGCGCCTGAAACGACCGGCCGAGCATCCCACCCAGGAGGGTGGCGGCCATTTTGTGGGGTACTCGTATGCTGAGGCACCGAGACTGCCAGCCGCCCAGCGTGCCGCCACTTCGTGGCCTGCGCCGTTTCGCCGGCGCCCACGAAGGCGCATCGGCGGTCGAGTTCGCCATCATCGCCCCGGTCTTCATCCTGATGATTGTCGGCGTCCTCGCCTACGGCATCTATTTCGGCGCCGCCAGCTCGGTGCAGCAGATCGCTGCCGACGCTGCCCGCACCTCGATCGCCGGCCTCAGCCCCACCGAACGCAACACGCTGGTTACAGCATTCATCGAGAACAATGCCGGCGGCTACGTCTTCATCGATCCTGACGAGGTGGATTTCACCATCGGCGACGATGCCAGCGATCCCAACCAGTACAAGGTCACCATCACCTACGACGCCTCGCAATTGCCGATCTGGGTGCTGCCGGTGCCGCTGCCGGACAAGATCATCAGCTACACTTCGACCATCCGGCTCGGCGGCATATGAAAGGCTTCCGCCGCTTCCGAGGCGAGGAACTGGGCAACATCGCGGTGATGTTCGCGCTGCTGCTGCCGGTCGCGATGCTCGCCGGGGCCTTCGCCGTGGACGAAGGCTCGCTCTATCTCGAGCGGCGGCAGGCGCAATCGGTAACGGATCTCGCCGCTATTGCGGCGGTGACCGACCCCAGCAAGGCACTCGATACCGCCTTCAGGACCTTTCAGGCGAACGGGCTGATCGGCAGCACCCTCAGCATCGACGATCCCTCGATCCAGGTCCGCTCCTCACACCCGGTGCAGGTGGTGACCGGCCACTACAAGGCGGTGCCGGAGCTGTCGGTGGCGGCGCGCTTCTCGCCCGGCGGCTCGCCGCCCAACGCCGTGCAGGTGACTTACCGCAAGACCGGCACACTGCTGCTTGCCCGACCCTGGCAGGCGCCGCCCGAGATCTCCGTCGCGGCGCTGGCGACGGCTAACCCAGAGGCGGCCTTCTCGGTGGGCTCCCGCCTCGCCTCGCTGAACGGCGGCGTCGCCAACGCCCTGCTCAAAAGCCTGCTCGGCACCTCGGCCACGCTCGATGTGATGAGCTACAACGCCTTGCTCGACGCCAGGGTCGATCTGCTCGATTTCCTCGATGCATTGAACCAGCAGCTCCACCTCTCGGCCGCCACCTATGGCGACGTGCTGAAGGCCTCGGCCAGCCGCGGCGCCATCGCCGCCGCCATGGCGAGCGTCCTCACCGGCACCGCCAAGACCGCCGCCACCACGCTCTCTACCACCATTGCCGACACCGGCACGATCCCGCTGCTCAAGCTGCTCGATATCGGCTCGCTCTCCACCCTGCCGGTGGGCAGTGAATCCGGCTATTTCGCCGGCCTCTCGGCGCTCGAGCTGCTCAACGCTGCTGCGGTAATCGCCGGCAACGGCAAGCAGATCGATCTCGCCGTCGGCGCCACCCTGCCCGGCCTCACCAGCATCGCCCTCAGCGTCGCCATCGGCGAGCCGCCGCAGCATGCCTGGTATCGGGTTGGTGAGAAAGGCGCTGTCGCCCGCACCGCGCAGACCCGGCTCAAGCTGACGGTCAAGCTGCTCGGCGGCCCGATCTTGCTCGGCGCCGGCGTCACCCTGCCGATCTATATCGAAGTCGCCTACGCCGAAGCGCGGATCCGCTCGCTCGCCTGCCCTGGCTTGGGTAGGCAAGCCGGCACCGCCGTGGTCGAGGTGCTGCCCGGCGTCGCACGGCTCGCTATCGGCAACCTCGCGGGCGCCAGCTTCACCGATTTCAGCGCTTTCCCGGTGGTCAACCAGGCGACCATCCTTTCTGCCCTGCTGCTGAAGATCAAGGCGCGCGCCGCCATCGTCATCGGAGAGACCTCGCCGATCCTGCTCAATTTCTCGAGCGAGGATGTGACACAGGGAACCATCAGGACCGCCACCAACCACACCATCGTCGGCAGCCTGTCGAAATCGCTGCTCGACGAGCTCGATATCGATGTCGACGTGCTGGGGATCGGCCTGTCCACCGACGCCGTCATCGAGGCCGCCGTGCGCACGCTGGTGGCGCCGCTGGCGCCGGTCCTCGACAGCACCATTTTCGGCGTTCTCGACGTCCTTGGCGTCGGCATCGGCGAGGCCGACGTGCGGGTCTACAGCGTCACCTGCAGCCGTCCCGTGCTGGTCGGCTAATCTATGCTCGTGATGGGCGGAGGTCGGGCTGACCCACGGCGATTACCCCACCTGCGATGTCATCCCTGCGAAAGCAGGGACCCAACTCTCCTTCGGCGCGGGCTGTGAAATGGGTCCCAGCTTTCGCTGGGATGACGGCCGGTGGTAGGCCACACCGCCGAGCCCAGCCACTAGGCCGGTGGAGCAGATCGCGAAGCGCTCTAGACCATTTATCAATAGCCCCGCGGCTTGCGGCGCAGCCTCGTAGCTGCAACGAATGCGCCCGCGTTTCGACGACGAGGACTGAGGGGAATAATGAGCCGGTCGCATAAGTTGAGATGGTCGCATGGCGAGGCGACCATCCTGAGTACGGCTGCCATGCTGGCCGACGCCACCTTCCTGGTTGACGGTAAGCCCTTCAAGCCGTTCGCCCGCGCGCCGTGGCTTGGTACCGTCGACGATCCCGCAATCGTCGGGCATCTGCGCGTGCTGGCCGGCGATTTCGTCGGTCTGCCTTTCGGCACTGGTGGGCGCACTGCCGGCCCGAACCTGCCCGAATGGGGCAGCCTGCTCGGCCAGCCGGCCACGGGCACCATTCATGGCCCTGTCGCGCATCGCGAGTGGACTATCGTCGGCGGCGACGATGAGAGCGTGACGCTGTCGCTCGACTACGATCCGGATTCCGTCGTGCGCAAGGTCGAGCGCGTCATCACCGCCCGCAAGGACGCGCCGGCGCTGGATTTCGTCATGCGCATCTTCGCCCGCCACAAGGCGCCGATCTCGGCTGGCCTCCACCCCAATTTCCGCCTGCCGGAAAATCCCGGCCGGCTCGAACTGAAGCTCGATTTCGACTTCGGCCTCACGCACCCCGGCCAGACCGCCGAGGGCGACCCGCAGGAGTTCGAGAGCCTGAGCTCAGTGCCGAAAAACGGCGCCCGGGTGGATATGTCCCATATCCCGCTGTCGCCCCGCACCGACAAGAACGTGCAGCTCTGCGGCGCCCGCGGCCCCCTCACCGGCACCTATCTCGACGAAGGCATGGGCTTCGAGCTCGACTGGGACCGCGAACTGTTGCCGACGCTGATGATCTGGCACACCGATGGCGGCATCAAGGGCGAGCCCTGGAACGGCCAGTTCCGCGCCGTCGGCCTCGAACCCCTCGCCTCCGCCTTCGACCTCCACACCGACGTCGCCACCGGCCCCAACCCGATCAACCAGCGCGGCATCAAGACCTGGGTGGATCTCGACCCGGCCAAACCGCTGGAGATCAGGCACTCGGTCAGGGCGTTTGCGGTCTGACTGAAAGCGCCCGCTCAAGCCGACCGAGCCGCGATGCCAGTGTGAGGGTCTCCCTCCCCCTTGCGGGGAGGGGACAGGGGCGGGGGTCAGCACGCGCCAGCTTTCTAGGTCCCCCGAAAGCCAAAAAGGCCCCGGATCGCTCCGGGGCCTTTCTCAAATCTGTGCTTAGCCTCAGCTCGCCAGCAGCGGCAGCGGATCCACCGGCGTCGCGCCCTTGCGCAGCTCGAAGTGCAGCTGGGACTTCGACACCGAGCCGGTCTTGCCGGCGGTGCCGATATTGTCGCCGCGGTTCACCACGGTCCCTTTGGCGACGTTCATGTCCTTGAGGTGGGCGTAAGCCGACACATAGCCGTTCGGGTGGCGGATCAGGATCAGGTTGCCGTAACCCTCGACGCCCGAGCCGGCATAGATCACCTGGCCATTCTCGGCCGAGCGGACCGCCGCGCCTTCCGGCGCTTCGATATTGATGCCGGTGCCCTTGGAATTGGCGAAGTCGGTGATCACCCGGCCCGAGATCGGCCAGCGGAACTTGTCAGCACCGGAGAGCACCGGTTCGGTCTTGGGCTGCTGCAGCGGCTGTGCTTCAGCCACGGCGGCCGGAGCTGCACTGGTCGGCGCCAGCGGCTTGACGGTCGCGGCCGGAATCTTGGTCTCGGGCTCGATCGAAGCGACGGCAACGGGCTTGGGTGCAGCGAGGTTCGACGGCGGCGCGCCGAGCGTCGTTTCCGGCTTGGCGCCGCCCTTGGGGCCCAGCGCCATCAGCGTCGAGGCCTTGCCGGGAATGACGATCTTCTGGCCGACATAGATCTTGTCGGGCGACGAGAAACCATTGGCCTGGATGATCGCCTGCGCCGTGACGTTGTAGCGGCGGGCCACCGTGTAGAGGCTCTCGCCGCTTTCGATCACGTGGACATAGGCATCGGAGGGAACGGAGACGAGGGAGTTCGAAGCCGGGGCGGACGCCAGAGTGGTAGTGGCCGGAACCGGGCTCAGGGGCTGGGCAGCGGGCATCATCTGATTGCTTCCGTTGGCTGATGAAGTGAGCACAGGCAAGTCTTCGGTCGATACTGAGCCAAGCGGCTGGCTGGCCATGGGCTGAGTGCCCATGCTGTTGGAGCCGACCAGCATAGGACCGGACCCACCGCCAATGTTTTCTGGAGGAACGAGCGTCTTGGGCATGGCCTGCGCTGTGTTCATCGGCGCAGCGGCGTTGACCGAGCCGGTCGCCGTCCTGTCGAAGCCAAGGCCACCCAGCGAGCTGCACCCCGAGAGCGCAGTGGCGCCCGCGAACAGGCCCACAATCGCGGCGGTTCTAAACGTCTTACCGGTCACGCGGTTACTCATCAGTCCACTCTACGCAGGTACTCAATGGACGTGAGATTAGGGCGTTAAGGTAAAGAGTGATTTAAATGCGAAGCAATTTGCTCAAATCGTTCGGCGGGAGATTCAGGAGTCGGTAGGGTTAAGGAGGCGGGCGGCTAGTGACGCTCCTCGCGGACGCTCGTAACGCTACCAGCGTGCTGCCCCACCCTCATCCGGCCTTCGGCTACCTTCTCCCATCATGGGAGAAGGCCACCCCCCAAAAATGGTAGCGCGGTAGACCCATCAGCAGACGGCTCAGTCGGGCCTTCTCCCCTTGTGGGAGAAGGTGGCCGAAGGCCGGATGAGGGGTATCGCAACCGCAGGTTGCGCGATCCGAGCGGAGCGAGGAGCGGTGCCCTAAAGCCCCAGCTTCCCATCCAACTGACCAGCCATCTCATAATGCGTGTGCTGCAGCAGCAGCGGGGTCACTGTGATGGCGTTGCCGTGCATGGCGAGGCGGAAATCGTGTTCTTCATCGAGTGGCTTCGGCGTCTCGGGGATGGCGATGAAGAACTTTCCGGCATTGTCGCTCGGGTAATAGGCCATCGGCGAGCGGGCAAAGCGCTGGAACGGCACCACCCGGATGCCGGCCACATACTCGGGGGCGCAGAACGGGATGTTGACGTTGAAATAGACCTCGCCCCGGCCCTTCACCTGCTGCAGCAGCTGGCTCACCACGCGCGCCGCATAAGTGCGCGAGTTGGTCCAGTCGATCTCGGTGCCGCGCTCGTAGTCGACGCCCTGGCTGATGCCGATGCCGAGCGCGCCATGCAGCGCTCCCTCGCGCGCCCCGGCGACCGTGCCCGAGCAGTTGAGGATATCGCCCAGGTTCTGTCCGTTATTGATGCCGGACAGCACCAGGTCGGGCGTCAGATCCTTACAGATATGCGTCATCCCGGCGACGACGCAGTCGGCCGGCGAGCCGCCGACGATCGAGAACACCCGATCCTCGCGCTTGTCCACCCCGAGCTCGCGGCCGAAGGTGAAGCGATGCGCCGCTCCTGACTGGTTGCCATCCGGCGCCACCACCCACACGTCGTCGCTGAGCGTCAGCGCAATCTCGCGCATCACCGCGATGCCGGGAGCGTCCACGCCGTCATCGTTGGTGATGAGAATTCTCACGAGCGCGCACCGATCGACTTGAGGCCCTTCATATAGGGCTGCAGCGCGTCGGGGATGGCGATCGAGCCATCCTCCTGCTGATAGTTTTCCATCACGGCGATCAACGCCCGGCCCACGGCAACACCCGAGCCGTTCAGCGTATGAACATGACGGATTTTTCCGTCCTTGCCCTTCACCCGCGCATCCATGCGGCGCGCCTGGAAATCCCCGCACACCGAGACCGACGAGATCTCGCGATAGGTGTCCTGCCCCGGCAGCCAGGCCTCGAGGTCGTAGGTCTTCTGCGCCCCAAAGCCCATGTCGCCGGTCGACAGCATCATCACCCGGTAGTGGATCCCGAGCTGCTTCAGCACATCCTCGGCATCCGACAGCATCTTCTCATGCTCATCGCCCGAGGTTTCCGGCGTGGTGATCGCCACCATCTCGACCTTGTTGAACTGATGCTGGCGCAGCATGCCGCGGGTATCGCGTCCAGCCGACCCGGCCTCCGAGCGGAAGCACGGGGTCAGCGCCGTCATTCGCAGCGGCAGCTCGTCCTCAGAGAGGATCGTCTCGCGCACGAAGTTGGTCAGCGGCACTTCGGCCGTCGGGATCAGCGCCAGCCGGCTCTCGCCATGCGGGGTGAAGAACAGATCATCGGCGAACTTCGGCAGCTGGTTGGTGCCGTAGAGCGCGTCGTCCTTCACCAGCAGCGGCGGCTGCACCTCGGTGTAACCATGCTGGTCGACATGCAGATCGAGCATGAACTGGCCGATCGAACGCTCGAGCCGCGCCAGATGGCTCTTCAAGACGACGAAGCGGCTGCCGCTGATCTTGGCGGCGACTTCGAAATCCATCTGGCCCATGGCCTCGCCGGTCTCGAAATGCTCCTTCGGCTTGTAGCTGAAGCTCGGCTTCGCCGGTCGCGCCTTGGCCGCGGTAGCCGGCGAGCCGTTGAGGCCAAAATACTCCTTGTTGTCGGCCTCGTCGGCGCCACGCGGCACCTCGTCGAGCGGCAGGTTGGGGATCACCAGCAGCGCGTTGCGCAGCCCCTCCTCCGCTTCCTTGCGGGTGGCTTCACCCGCCTGGATCGCGTCCTTCAGGCTCGCGACTTCGGCCATCAGCTCGTTGGCCTTGGCCTCGTCTTTCTGCGCCTTGGCCTGCCCGATCAGCTTCGACAGCGCATTGCGCTTGGCCTGCGCGTCCTCGACCGCGGCGATGGCGCTGCGGCGGGAATCGTCCATGGCGATCAGCTCGGAGGCCTTGAACGGCACGTTCTTGCGCTCGCTGAGCGCAGCGTCGAACGCGGCGGGATTGGCTTTGATCCAGTTGATATCGAGCATGGAGAGACCTGCGGCGGGAGAAGGGCTCTGCTTTACCGGATTGGGGTGCCAGCGCAAGTCCCTGACGGGACGCCCTGCCCGATCGTTTCGCGAGTGACCAGCACCGGCGATGCTGAGTGGGCTCCGACCCGACCCACTCACCGGTGTCATCGTAGATGGGGTGATTGCCGTGGGTCGGCTCGACCACCCGCTCAGGGTGGTCAGTTCGTCCGTAAGATGCTTTGGAGCCTACTCGGCCTTCTCGACGTCGGTACCTTCGGCCCCCTCGGCCGCGAGCGCCGCAGCCCGGCGTTTCTCGATCCAGCGAACCGAGAGGATCGAAATCTCATAGAGCAGGTACATCGGCAGCGCGAGGCCGATCTGCGAGATTGGATCGGGCGGCGTGATGAACGCGGCGAACACCAGGATACCGACAATGGCGTAGCGGCGGCCCTTCTTCAGCGTCGCCGAGGAGACAAGGTCGATCTGCGCCAGCAGCGTCAACACCACCGGCAGCTGGAAGCAGATGCCGAAGGCGAGGATCAGCGTCATGGCGAGGCCCAGATATTCCGAGACCTTCACCAGCATGGTGATCTCGGTGGTCTCCATGGCGTGGAAGAAGCGCATGGCGAGCGGCAGCACCGCGAAATACACCATCGCCGCGCCCAGAACGAAGAACACCGGCGTCGCCACCAGGTACGGGATGAAGGCCCGACGCTCCTTCTTGTAGAGCCCCGGCGCCACGAAGCCGTAAACCTCGGTGGCCAGATACGGGAAACCCAGGAACAGCGCCCCGAAGAAGGCGAGGCTGAGCTGGGTGAAGAAGAATTCCTGCGGCGCGGTGTAGATCAGTTCCACCGGCGCCGGCGCTACCGCCTCGCGATAGGGCTGCACCAGCACATCGAAAATGGTGCCGGCAAAAAAGAAGCAGACGATCAGCAGCGCGAAGATCACCAGCACCGAGCGGATCAGTCGCTTGCGCAGTTCGATCAGGTGGTCGAGCAGCGGCGCTTCGCTGCCGGCGAGCTCATCCTGTTCAACCGCGGCGGCGTCCTTGGGGGCTTCGAGCTTGGTCTGTTCGGCCATGGTCACGGCTTCTTGGCGGCAGCAGCCGGTTTCTTGGCTGCGGGTTTCTTGGCCGCGGCGGGTTCAGCGACGGCGGCCTTGACGGTCTTGGCCGGCGCGGCGTTCGCGGCCGGCTTGACGGCGACGCTCTCGGCCTTGGCGACAGGCTTGGCGGCCTTGACGGTAGCCTTTTTGGCGGACGAGGCCTTGGCCGGCGCGATGGCCTCGACCTTCGCCTGCTTGGCAGGCGCGGCCTTGGCTGGTGCGATGGCTTCGACCGGAGCCGGCGAGTCGATCGGCTTCTTCGCTTTCGGTGCAGCCTTTTTTGCCGGAGCGATGTCGGCAGCTGCCACCTTGCTCTCGGTCGGCGCCTTGATCTTGACCGGACGGGCGGCCTTCACCGGTGCCTTGGGCGTCTCGGCTGGCTGCACGATCGGGGTCATCACCGGCGCCGCGGCCGCTGCAGGAGTGGCAATGCCGGCGGCGGCCTTGATCTCGTCGACCACGCTTTCGACCTTGGGATCGGCCGGCTTGATCGCCCCTGAGGGCTTCACCTCACCGGTTGCCGTCGTCGTGTTGAATTCCTTGCGGATCGCATCGGCAGTCGCCTTCAGCGGCTGCGTCACCGACTGGCGGAGATTGGTGATCTCGTTGAGACCAGTGGTCTTGTTCAGCTCACGCTGAAAGTCCGAGCCCATGCGACGGATCGTGCCGGCAAACTTGCCGACCCGATGCATCAGAGCGGGAAGCTCTTTGGGTCCGATGACGATCAGGGCCACGACCCCGATCACAAGCATTTCGGTCCAGCCGACGCCGAGCATAGTTTTGGCTCCTGGGAGCGGCCGTCAGACGATCAGGCGTCCTTGGCCTTTTCGGTCTCGCGGGCCGGCTCGACGGTGGTCGAAGCGTCGATCTGCGCAGCAGGCTTCTGCTCTTCGTCGCGCATGCCCTTCTGGAAGGACTTGATGCCGGAGGCTACTTCGCCCATCAGCCCGGCAATCTTGCCGCGTCCGAACAGCAGGATCACCACGATGGCGACGACGATGATGCCCCAAATCCCTGGCGCGTGCATGGATGGTCTCCGAAAGAATGCTCTACGCTTACACTAGCGCAGAGAAATAGGTTCAATCCTTGGCGAACACAAGGACGTGTTCCGGGTTGAGGGTCAGGAATACGTCCGATCCGACAACAAGGTTACGATCGGCGCGGCGACGGATCTGGATCGGGCGGTCGAGGCCAGTCACGCTCACTTCGCACAGATCGATGCCGATGGCATCGCGCTTGGCCAGCACACGGCCGGGAACGCCGGGCCCTTCGGTTGCCACGTCGAGCGATCCGATCGGCCGGATCGCCACCGTCACCGCGGTGCCGTCGGCATACTTCGGCGCCGGAACGGGCCCGAGCGGGGTCTCCACCCTGCCCGCTTGCACCCGTGCCTCGATCTCGCTCAGCGGCGAAAAGAAGCGGGCGGCGTTGAGGTCGACCGGCCGGTTGTAGATCTCCGACGCCGTATCGATCTGCGCCAATTTGCCGTGGCGGAGCAGCGCAATGCGGTCGCCCAGCAGCATTGCCTCCTCCGGATCGTGCGTCACGATGATGGTCGTGGCGTGGGTTTCCCGCAGCACCGCCAGCGTTTCGTTGCGCACCGTCTCGCGCAACCGCGCATCGAGGCTCGAGAACGGTTCGTCGAGCATCAGGATGCCCGGGCGCGGCGCGATCGAGCGAGCCAGCGCCAATCGCTGCTGCTGGCCGCCGGAGAGCCGATGCGGATAGTCCGCTTCGCGGTCGTCGAGACCCACGCGCTTCAGCGCCTGCCGCGCCTGCGCCAGCGCGGCGGTCCGCCCCAGCTTGCGTAGCCCGAAGGTTACGTTCTGCAACAGCGTCAGGTGCGGAAACAGGGCGAAATCCTGGAACATCAGGCCGATGCCGCGCCGGTCCGGCTTGGCATGAACGCCAGGACCGGACACGACCTGGTCGTTGATCTTCACCGTGCCGCCGTCGATGCGCTGGATGCCGGCGGCCACCCTGAGGATGGTCGATTTGCCCGAGCCGCTCTCCCCGAGGAGGCACACGATCTCGCCCGGCACCAGCGCCAGCGAGAAGTTCCTGAGCACCGGCCGCCCACCCAGCGTCACGTCGACGGCGTCGAACCGCAGCGCCGCCGCAAAGGCGACGCCGGCGGTGCCGCGCGGGCCCCAGTCCTCGACTGCTTCGATATCGGTCATTGGATCGGGTCGCTCTCGCCCTGGTCGTCCGGCTCCAGCGGATCCTCGTCATCGCGCAGCGGCCCATCAAAGGGCAACGGCACCTGGAAGGCCGGCGGCAACCGGCTCGACAGCAGCCCCGAGCCCTTCAGCTCTTCGAGCCCCGGCAGGTCGGCAAGGCTCTCAAGGCCGAAATGGTCGAGGAAGGCTTCGGTCGTGCCATAGGTCACCGGTCGCCCCGGCGTGCGCCGGCGGCCACGCATGCGCACCCAGCCAGTTTGCATCAGCACGTCGAACGTACCGCCGCCGCTGGCAACGCCGCGCACCTCCTCCACCTCGGCTCGGGTGGCCGGCTGGTGGTAGGCGATGATGGCGAGGGTTTCGAGTGCGGCGCGCGACAGCTGCCGGCTCTCAGTCTCCTCGCGGCGCAACAGGAACGACAGGTCGTCCGCCGTACGGAAGGCCCACTTGTCACCGCGATGCACCAGTTGCACGCCGTGGCCGGCATAGCGCAGCGCCAGCCGTTCGAGCAGCTCGGGAACGTCGGCGCCCTCCCCCAGATACGGCGCGATGTCGGCCGGTGACAGCGGCTCGGCCGAGGCAAACAGGATCGCTTCGAGCACCCTGAGGTTCCGCTCGGCGATCTCGCCATGCTCGTCGAACTGGTCGTCCGGAACTTCATCCGTCATTCGGTCTTCTTTCCGTCGCCGGGTGTCTTTGGATCCTGGCGCCGTCGCATGAACAGCGGGCCGAAGGTCAAGGTCTGGCGCAGTTCTATTTGCCCCTGCCGGGCGAGTTCAAGGCTCGAGGCGAAGCTCGACGCCGTCGCGGTCTTCCGCTGCTCGGGGTTGCTCAGATACTGGTCGAGATACGCATCGAGCGGCACCCAGTCCATGCTGTCGCCAATCAGCCGCGTCAATATCTCGCGCGCCTCCTGCAGCGACCAGACGCTGCGCTCGAACAGGTGATAGTCCTGCGGCACGTTGCGTTCGCGGCCGGTGGCATAGGCCTTGAGCAGATCGTAGAGCGAGGCTTCCCAGAGGTTGCGTCGCTCCACCAGCACCGGTTCGGGCTGGCCCCGCGCATGCACCTGCCGCCCGAGCCGCGGCCGGTTGATCAGCTGCATCGCCGCCTTGCGCATGGCTTCGAGCCGCTTCAGCCGGAACTGCAGCAGGGCCGCCATCATCTCGCCGGAGGGCTCATCGTCGCTGGGTGCCTGTGGCACCATCAGCCGGCTCTTGAGATAGGCCAGCCACGCCGCCATCACCAGGTAATCGGCGGCGATCTCGATGCGCTTCTCGCGCACCGTCTCGATGAAGCCGAGATACTGCTCGGCCAGCGCCAGCACGGAGATGCGGGAGAGGTCGACCTTCTGGCGGCGCGCCAGGTCGAGCAGCAGGTCGAGCGGGCCTTCATAGCCGGCAACGTCGACATACATCACTTCATCGTCGCGCGGCGCGTCGGGAGCCGCGAACCAGTCGGTGGAAGTGTCGCTCATACAGTCGCCTGCCCGCCAGAGCGCTATCAGGAAATACCTGCCCTCGCCAAGGCGGGATTGCAGACTTTTCCGCTTCGATAGCGCGACAAATCAAGGCTGGAGCATGTTGTCGTTCAACGAAACGGTAACACGCTCCAGCTCGCGCGAGCTTGGTCCCTAACCGAGACCGAGGTCAAGGAACTGCGGGTGCCGATCAACCGCCGATCGGCACGCAATCGACGCCGTTGGCCTTGAGGCTGGCGCAGGTCTGCGTCGCTTCCTGGAAGGAATCGACCGGCAGCACCACGCGGTACCAGGTGCCCTTGGCGCCGAGGTTGACCTGCCGCACGGCAAGGCTGCGCCCATTCAGCAGGCCGGAGAGCCGGTTCTGCGTCGAACGCAGCGACGACGCCGCGTCGCCTTCGGTCGGCTGCGAGCTGAGCTGCACATAAGGACCGCTGCCACTGGCCTGCGGCGCCTGGGCCGCGGGGGCCTCGACCAGGTCAACCGGCTGCGACGGCTGGGTAGCAGCAACCTGCTGGTTCGAGCCACCGCCAAGGACCGAGCGATCCGTCGGGCGGGCCACCGGGACCGGCGCCACGATGTTGGGATCGATGGTCGGCGCCGGGCCGGTCGGCGCCAGCGCCGAGACCTGGGTCGGATCGACCGCCGGATCGGTGCCGGTGTCGATCGCCGCGGCAATCGGATCGGTCGCAGCGTCGGGAACGGCTGCCAGCAGTTCGGAGGGCTGCACGTCGGCGCCCGGCAGATCCGGAACGGCCGGCCGATCGACCGGCAGTTCTTCATTGCCGGCCACCGCCTCGTCGCCCGAAACGATCGTGCCATCTGGGCGAACCGTCACGGTGCGAACCTTGCGGTTGGCGAGTTCGCTCTCGCTGGCCGCATCATCGCCCTCGCCCACCGTGCGCGCCACGTCGGCAACGCTGGTTTCGGCGGTATCGTCGCGCGAAACCAACTGCTCGTTGGCAGCGGCCGCGGCGGATTTGCCGTCGAGCTCATTGAACACCACCGAACCCTGCTGGTTGGTCGTGCTGGTGGTCGGCGGCGGTGTCTGCTTTACCGGGGTCGCATCAGCCTGCAGCACCGGCGCATCGGCGTCGGTGCCACGGCCCATGCCGAGCACCCAGTAGAGGCCGAAACCGGCTGCCAGCAGCAGCGTGCCGGCGACGGCCATGCCGACATATTGGCGCATCCCACCCGAGCGGCGCTCGGGTTTGGCCTTCGGACGCTTATACGGGCTCTGCCGCTGTTCGGCGGACATACCACCATCGATACGGCCAACCTCGGCGCCGCTGGCAGCGGCGGCCGCAAGAATGGCGGCCTCGGCCGACGGCACCTGCGGTTCAGCATCCTTGATCGCGGCGCGACGCGGGGCAAACCCGGTGGTGAGCGGCGGCACGATCGGAGCGGACTGCGGCACGGCCGCTTGTGGCGGCGGGGCGGCAGGCTTGTCGCTGGTAAGCTCCACCCGAACGGCTTCGCCGATCAGGCTCTCGATCTCGTCCATCGGGTCGCGCTCGGCGGCCGGCTGCGGCTGCGGGCGCGGCGCCTGCACCTTGCTGGTCGGCCCGAACACCGGGGCGACACCAAAGCGGTCCTCGGGACGCGAGACCGGTGCGGGGCTGGCCGGCGCAGCGGAAAGCGGCGTCGACTGCGGACGGAACTGCGAAGGGCCCGAGGCAGGGCGCGATGCGGGCAGCGGGAAACTGCGGGCGGCCGGCTGCACCGGCGCGGGCCGCTGCTCGACCTTCGCCTCCTCGACGACCTCGGCTTCGACGGAATCCAGTTCCGCCGCGATCAGATCGGCGATCGGGTCGCCGGTCGATGCCGCAGGAATCACCGGAGCAACCGCAGGGGCCGGAGCGGCAGCTGCCGGCGACGAGACCGCGGGGCGGACCTGCGGGCGCGACTCGGCTGCCGCAATCGGCGCCGGCGGCTCGGACGCAAAGCCGAAATCGAAATCGAAGCTGTCATCGGTAGCCGACGCCTTGGCGGCAGCAACCATCGGCGATGCCGCAGGTGCAGATGCGGGCGCGGACGCCGGCGCAGCCGGACGCGGCGCGGCAAAGCTCGGCTCGACCCGCGGCGCGGGCGCCTTTACTTCCGGCTCGACCGTTGCGTCTGCACTCACGGCGGGCGCCAGCTCGGCTTCGAGCTCAGCCATCGGATCAGGCTGCGATGGCGTGGGCTTGGCGGGCTCGAACGGCGCCGGGCGCGCCGGCGGCAGCACCTCGGCTACGACCGGGCGCGCTACCGGCGCGGAGGTCTCAACGGTAGCCGCCGGCCGCATCGGCACCGGCTTGGGGATCTCGCGATCCTGCCAGTTGGCCATCGGCTCGGGCTTGAAGCTGGTCGAAGCCGCGGGAAGCGTACCGAAATCGAACGACGCGGCAGGCTTGGGCTCCACCGAAGGGACCGGCGACGTCACGGCAGGCGCCGGCGTGGCGGCTACGGGTTGATCCATGCCGGGAATGCGCAGCACACCCGGGGCGACCGGCGCGGGCCGATCGGCCGGCGGCGGCACTGGTGTGCTGACGGCCGGCGCGGGCGCCGGCGTTGCGGCAACCGGCGCATCCATACCGGGGATGCGGACCATTGCGGGCCCCTGCCCTTCGGGCTTGGGCGCATCGGCAAGCGTGACGAGCTTGGGCGCAGATTTGGCCTCCGGCTCGGCGCCCTGAGCGTTGTTCGCCATAAGTTTGGCGAGCTCGGCGATCAGGTCGTCGGATTTATCCTGGCCATCAGGCATCTGCTGCGGTCTCGCTGTCATTGAAAGCAGCGCCCCCTAAACTCGTGGTCCCGGTGCTCGCCTTGACCCCCGCCGAGCAAGCCGGCAACTCTAGCAACCAATGCGCCGGAATTATGAAAGCTCCTCCGGCGCACTAACACCAAGCAGGGTCAAGCCGTTAACGAGCACCTGACGCACGGCACCGACAAGGGCGAGTCGGGCCGAAGTCAGCATTGAATCATCGGCGTTAACAAAGCGTAAGGCAACATCCTGGTTACCCCTCGCCCAGAAGCCGTGAAACGCCGCCGCAAGTTCATAGAGGTAGAACGCCACGCGGTGCGGCTCATGGGCACTTGCGGCCGAAGCAACGATACGCGGCCACTGCGCCAGAGCTTTGATCAGTTCGAGATCAGCCTCTGAAGCCAAGAGCGAAATATCTGCCTTGGCCAGCGCTTCGACCGAAATATCGAGGTCAGGCATTTCCTCGGCAACCTTGCGGAACACCGAGTACGTCCGGGCGTGCGCGTACTGCACGTAGAACACCGGGTTATCGCGCGTCTGTTCCTTGACCACCGCGAAATCGAAATCCATCGCCGCGTCGTTGCGCCGATAGAGCAGCATGAAGCGCGTTGCGTCCGAGCCCACCTCCTCCACCACGTCCGACAGCAGCACCAGGTCGCCCGAGCGCTTCGACATCTTGAACGGCTCGCCGTTCTTCATCAGCCGCACCAGCTGGCAGATGCGCACGTCGATATCGGCCTCGCCATGCGACACCGCCTTCACCGCCGCCTTCAGCCGCGACACATAGCCCGAGTGGTCGGCGCCCAGCACGTTGACCATGTGCTTGAAGCCGCGCAGGTACTTGTTGCGGTGGTAGGCAATGTCGGCGGCGAAATAGGTGTAGGCGCCGTTCGACTTGACCAGCGGCCGATCGACATCGTCGCCATAATTGGTGGCGCGGAACAGCGTCTGCTCGCGATCCTCCCAGTCCTCGGGCGTCTTGCCCTTGGGAGGCTCGAGCCGGCCCTGGTAGATCATGTCTTCCGAGCGCAGCCAGTCGAGCGTGGTGTCGATATCGCCGCCCTGCCCGTGCAGCTGGCGTTCCGAAAAGAACACGTCGTGGTGGATGTTGAGCTGGGCGAGGTCGGCCCGGATCAGGTCCATCATCGCCGCCAGCACCCGATCTTTGACCAGTGCCAGCGCTTCGGGCTCCGGCGTCTTGAGCAGGCTGTCGCCGAACTCGGCCTTCAGCGCCTCGCCCACCGGGACCAGGTAATCGCCAGGATAGAAGCCGGACGGGATCTCGATGCTTTCGCCCAACGCCTCGCGGTAGCGCAGCATGGTGGATTTGGCCAGCGTATCGATCTGGCTGCCGGCGTCGTTGATGTAATACTCGCGCGTCACCTCATAGCCCGAATAGGCCATCAGCGAGGCCAGCGCGTCGCCGAACACGGCGCCACGGGTATGGCCCACATGCATCGGCCCGGTCGGGTTGGCCGAGACGTACTCGACATTCACCCGCTCGCCGCCGCCGACGTTCGACTTGCCGAAGTCGCCCCGCTGCGCGCCGATCGACTTCAGCACCTCGTGCCACACCGGGGTGGCCAGCCGGAAATTGATGAAGCCGGGCCCCGCGACCTCCACCGAGGTCACGTCTTTGTCGGCCTTGAAGTGCTCGGCCAGCGCCGTCGCCACCTCGCGCGGGTTCTTGCCCAGCGGCTTGGCCACCACCATCGCGGCGTTGGTGGAGAGGTCTCCATGCGCCGCATCTCGCGGCGGCTCGACCACGATGCGCGACAGAGCTTCCTCGGTGATCGAGGGATAGAGCCCCGTAAGGGCGTCGGCGACACGGGCGGCAAACAACGCGAAGACGTTCATGTTGGTCTCTTGGGTGCCATGATTGGCAGGGTCGGCTTACCCACCAGGTCATTCCCGCGAAAGCGGGACTCTCTGTTTGCGGCGGCTCGGCAACAGCCGAAACGGAGGTTCCCGCTTTCGCGGGAATGACCCGGCGCTTAGGGCGGGCTGCGCTGCCCCTACCGCAACTGGCCCGCACCGTCAAACAGCCGGGCGTGCTGCTCGAGCGCATAGGGGTCGGTCATCCCGGCGATGAAGTCGGCAACCACACGGGCCCGGGCGGCGCGATCGGCGGCGTGGCGGACTGCATCGCCCCACCGCCCCGGCATGGCGCCGGTGACCAGATAGTGGTCGAACAGCATGCCCACCACCGTCTGGCTGTGGCGCACCGGGCCCATCACCTCTTCGCTGCGATAGACCCGCTCGAACAGGAAGCGCTTCAGCCCCTGCTCGGCATCGTGCACCGGTCGCGAGAAGCGGATCAGCGTGCGTCCGGCATTGCGGATATCGTCGGCCGATTGCGGGGCAACCTCCGTGATGGCGCGGCTGCTTTCGGCGATCACATCCTCGATCTGCACTGTGATCAGCCGCCGCTGCACCTCATGCGCCTGCCGGCTGCGCTCGATCTCGGGCCAGCGCTCCAGCACCTCGCGCACCAGCGGGCCGACCAGCGGCACATCCGTGAGGTCCGCCAGCCGGATCAGCCCGGCCCGCAGCGCATCGTCGATGTCGTGCGAGTTGTAGGCGATGTCGTCGGCGATGGCGGCGGACTGGGCCTCGAGGCTGGCATAGCTCCAGGTCATCAGGTCGGCGCTGGCCGGGATATCGTTCAGGCCAGGCGGCAGCGGCTTGTCGGCGCGCAGCGGCCGGCCCTGCCGATCGGTGAGCGGACCATTATGCTTGAGGATACCCTCGAGCGCCTCCCAACTGAGGTTCAGCCCGTCATGCTCGGCATAGCGGTTCTCCAGCCGGGTGACGACTCGGATCGCCTGCATATTGTGGTCGAACCCGCCCCACTCGGCCATCTTGTCATGCAGCACGCGCTCGCCGGCATGGCCGAACGGGGTGTGGCCAAGGTCATGCGCCAGCGCCACCGCTTCGGCCAGATCCTCATCCAGCGCCAGGGCGCGGGCGATCGAGCGCGCCATCTGGCTGACTTCCAGCGTGTGGGTCAGCCGGGTGCGGTAGTGCTGGCCCTCGTGGTGCAGGAACACCTGGGTCTTGTGCTGCAGCCGGCGGAACGCCGCGGAGTGGACGATCCGGTCGCGATCCCTCTGAAATTCCGAGCGTGTTGGGCTCGAACCCGGCGCAAACAGCCGGCCGCGGCTCTCGGAGGGATCGGAAGCATAGGCGGCGCGTTCACCCATTATGCAGCCAAGACCCTTTTCATCGTCGTCTAACGATATTAGATTTGGTTTCCAGCGCTGCCCCATGCCGGGCGGCCGAAAGGTACCTTATGTCTGAAGCTGCTCTAGCACCGAACAATGTCATTTTGACAGACCGCGCCGCCAAGAAGATTGGCCGCATCCTCGCCAAACAGGGCGAAGGCACGGTGCTGCGCATCGTGGTGGCGGGCGGCGGCTGTTCCGGCTTCCAGTACGAGTACAAGCTGGGCAAGGAAACGCCTGCTAACGACGACCTGGTGCTGACCAAGGACAATGCCACCGTGCTGATCGATTCCCTCAGCCTCGAGTTCATGGGCGGCGCCGAGATCGACTATGTCGATGACCTGATCGGCCAGAGCTTCCAGATCAAGAACCCCAACGCGGTCGCCGGCTGCGGCTGCGGCACCAGCTTCGCCGTCGCCTGAGCCCGTCGTTCGAGCTGTTGCCAGCCTTGCCTCGCTAGCATCGCAAGGCTAGCGTCCGCCCCGAATTGGGTAGGCAGAGCATGAACTTGGCTGAGCGGCTCGACGCTGCGGCGATGCGTGCGATCGATGAAGGGCGCATCGTCGGCTCGGTCATCATCGTCCGCCGGCACGGTGAACTCGTCTACGAGGCCCCGCACGGCCTCGCCGACCGGGAAAACCGCCGTCCGATGACCCTCGACGCGATCTTTCGTCTCTCCTCCCTCACCAAGCCGATCGTCGCGGCAACCATCCTCGCCCTGATCGAGGACGGAAAGCTCGGTCTCGATGCGGCGGTCACCGACTACCTGCCGGAGTTTCGTCCGCGCATGGCCGACGGCGCCCAGCCGACCATCACCATCCGGCAACTGCTCACCCACACCTCCGGCCTTTCCACTGCGTCGATACTCACCCCAGCCGAAGCAACGGCAGGCGTAAATCGCTGGCGGCTTGGCGACGACGCCAGCATCGCGCGCGTCGGCGCGCTGCCCCTGCTGTTTGCGCCCGGCGCCGGCTGGACTTACGGGCCGTCCATCGACGTTCTCGGGCATATCGCCGGGCGGCTGGTCGGCGGCCGGCTGGAGGACGCAATCCGGCACTATGTGACCGGCCCGCTGGGCATGACCGACACGGGTTTCACCGTGCGTGACCCATCGCGTCTGGCGGCCCCCTATGCCGACGGCGCCAATGGCCCGGAGCTGATGGGCGCGGTGCACACCATCCCGAACCCCTGGGGCAGCACCACGACCTACGACCCCGAGCGCATCTTCGATGCCGCTGCGTTTCAATCGGGCGGTGGCGGCGCGGCCGGCAGCGGTCCCGACTTCATGCGTCTGCTGGAGGCATTGCGCACTGGCGGGTCGATCCTGGAGCCCGAGACAGCAAAGCTTGCTCTTTCCAACCAGACGCCGCAGTTGAGCCAGGCCGTCTCGCCCGGCTGGCAATTCTGCCTGTTTGGCGCCTGGCTCGACGATCCCGCGGCCGCCGGCGTGCCGGCTCCCCGCGGCACGGTGCGGTGGGGCGGCATCTATGGGCACAACTGGTTCATCGATCCCGCTGCCGGCCTCAGCGTCGTTTCCATGAGCAATACCGGGCTCGAGGGATCGGACGGCCGGTTCCGCGACGATATTCTGCATGCCGTTTACGGCGACACTCCCGTCTGATCCGCTGGTCGGTTGAGCCTTTCGGCGGCTTGCCTTTCTTGTCAGGGAACCGTTAGCGTCCTTGCTAAGTCTGGGAGGATTCCATGAGCCTTGAGAAGAATATCGACGCGGCGATCGACGCCGCGCTGGTGAGCCGCATTGTCGGTTGCGTCGTCCTGGTCAACCAGGATGGCAAGGAGATTTACGCCCGCACCGCCGGGCTGGCCGATCGCGAGGCCAACCGCAAGCTCGAGCGCAACGCCATCTTCCGCCTCGCCTCGGTAACCAAGCCGATCGTCGCCACCGCCGCGCTCAAGATGATGGAAGCCGGCCTGCTTGAGCTCGACGATCCGGTCAGCAAGTACCTGCCCTATTTCACTCCGGCGAGCCCCGATGGGGTGGTCCGGCCGATCACCATCCGCCAGTTGCTGTCGCACACCGCGGGTCTGTCCTACGAGACGACGCCGAGTGACGTCGCCCCCGGCATGTCCGGCCCCTACATTACGCTTGAGGAAAACCTGCGGCGGCTCGCCAGGGCGCCGCTGGTGTTCGCCCCGGGGACCGGCTGGGCCTATGGCACCAGCATCGACGTGGTGGGTGGCGTGCTCGCGGCCATCAATGGCTCGAGCCTCGAAGCGGCGGTGAAGAAATACGCTGCCGATCCGCTGGGCATGGCCGACTGGGGCTTCACGCCAACCGACCCCAAGCGCGTAACGGCCAACTACCACAATGGCGATCTGCCGGCGCCATCGATCGTGCCGCCGGTGCTCATCAGCCCAGACAACTCGCCTTGGGATACCGGCCGCATCTTCCGCGCCGATGCCCCGCAATCGGGCGGTGGCGGCTCCTGCGGCACTGCCGACGACGCGATGAAGATGCTCGAGGTCTATAACGGCGGTAGTTTCCTTAGGCCGGCGAGCGTCGAAGAGGCCTTCACCAACCAGATCGGCAACCTGCCGCGTCGCGAGGGCGATGCCGGCAAGCGCTTCACGGTGCTCGGCGCCATTATCGACGACCCACAGGCGGCGCGCAGCCCCTGCCCGGTCGGCACGCTCGACTGGGGCGGCGCCTGGGGGCACAACTGGATCATCGACCGCACCAACAAGCTGTCGATCGTGGTCTGCACCAACGTCGCGCCCGAGGGCTGCAACGGGCCGTTCCGCGAGGACATCCGCGACGCGGTTTACGCGGCGCTCTGAGCTAGCGGAGCGCTTCCAGGAAAAGTTGCAGACTTTTCCGATCCGGAAGCGCGACCAAGGGAGGGACCGGAGCAATTCCGCGTTTCAACGAAACGGCGAATTGCTCTAACCTCCCGTCTCGAACGGGAGCCTACTCATGCGCATAGCGACCTGGAACATCAATGGCGTCAAGGCTCGGCAAGGCGCTCTTCTCAAATGGCTTGAAGACGAATCGCCCGATATCGTCTGCCTCCAGGAGATCAAATCGGTCGACGAGGCCTTCCCTCGCATGGAGATCGAGGCGATGGGCTACAATGTCGAGACGTTTGGACAAAAGAGCTGGAACGGCGTCGCCATCCTCTCCAAGCATCGCTTCGACGAAGTGACGCGCGGCCTGCCCGGCGATGACGGCGACGAGCAGTCGCGCCTTATCGAGGGGCTGTTTTCGGTCGAAGGCGGAGTGGTGCGGGTGTGCTGCATCTACCTGCCCAACGGCAATCCCGTCGGCACCGACAAGTTTACCTATAAGCTCAGTTGGATGGATCGGCTGCACACCTTCGTCGAATCCCGCCTGGCCCTCGAAGAGCCGTTCATCCTGCTTGGTGACTTCAACATCATCCCAGCCAATGTCGACGCGACCGTGCCCGAAAAGTGGGTAGGCGATGCCGCGTTCCGCCCCGAGAGCGCCGAGAGGTGGCGGGCTTTGCTCAATCTCGGGCTCACCGATGCGGTGCGCGCCATCACCGACGAGCCATCCCTGACCTTCTGGGATTTCCGTACGTTCGGCTGGGAGCGCAAGGACGGCATCCGCATCGACCACCTGCTGCTCTCACCGCAGGCTGCGGATCGGCTGGAGGACGCAGTGGTGCATGCCGCCGAGCGCGGCAAGGACAAGCCGAGCGACCATGTGCCGGTGGTAGGCTACTTCGCGTTCTGAGCCATGGCGAGCGTACCGGGTCTGGCGGAGATCGAAGCCACCGTCAGCAGGATGGAGGCGCGCTATCGGGCCGACCCGCTCTTTCCGGTGTATCAGCGACTCTGCGAGCGGTTCGAGGTCGATCTCAGCGATCGGCGTGACCTGGCGCTGGCAAAGGCATCGGCGCTGATGCTGGTGAAGTTCGCTGGTGAGGATGCAAACTAGCCCTCTCGCGATTGGGTACAGTTTGCTCCGCCCACTCGATGTCATCCCAGCGAAAGCAGGGACCCAACTCGCCGCAGTGCAAGTGGATGCCGGACGAGGGCAAAGCCCTCGCCATGGGGTCCCAGCTTTCGCTGGGATGACAGCCGGTGGGCAGGGTCAGATCCAGCCCAACCTCCACGCGGTTGCATCAAACTAGCGGATATTGCCGACCGAGTTCTTGGCCGTGTCGTGCTTGGTCTTCAGCACGTTGCTGATGCTCGCCTCGGCAACCTTGACGGTGCCATCATCCCTGTTGCGATCGAGGAAGTGGCTGATCGAGGCCGTCGCGACGCGGGCCTGGGCCGAAACATCATCCACGAACCCGCGGACATCCTTGGGCAGCGTGATGACGACGATGAGGGCGAGAATGATCGGCAAACGCATGATGGACACCAACGGGCTAACTGTCCCGATGGTTGCCAGTTTGCGGCTGAACTGCTGCTGAACGGGGCTGTCAGCTAGGCCGTGAGGCCCACTCCCCTCACGCCGTGATGGCTTACAGCCCGCCGAAGCGGGTGCCGAGCGAGTCGGCGAGCTCGACGGCATGCTTCCGCTGCTCGGGCGTCGCGACGGACATCGCGTTGGTGAGCAGGTCATGGATCCAGCCGTCATCGACCGTGCCCGCGGCGCGGCGCGAGGCGACGGTGAGCCACATCAGGCCCTCGACCGGATCGGCATCGATGCCCTGGCCGTTGAACAGCATGCTCCCGAGCTTGGCCTGCGCCCCGGCATGGCCCTTGCGGGCCGCGAGGTTGAGCCAGCGGGCGCTCTGCAGCGGGTTGTCGCCGAGCTCGGCGTCGTCAAGATAGAGCTCGCCGACCTTGTACTGCGCATCGGCGTCGCCGAAGTAGGACGCAGCGTGCATGATCAGCTTGTTGGAATAGGCTTCGTTCTTCGGGATGCCGGCTTCCGGCAGGCCCTGGCGGTAATACTCACCGATCTTGAGGAACGACTGCGCCACGATATCGGCTTCGACGCCCTTGGGGGCGGTATCGGCATGCTCGTCGGCGATCTGGCTGAAATAGCCGAAGGCCTTCACCGGATCCTTGTCGACGCCTTCGCCGCTTTCATACATCAGCCCGAGCTGGAACAGCGCCATCGGCTGGCCGGCCAGCGCCGCATCCTCGAGCGCGGCGATCAGGTCGGCGCTGGAGATGCCGCCCCCTGCCCCGTCGAGCTGGTTGGCCATGGCCAGCGCCGCATCGGCGGCCGTCTCGGGGGCAGCCGGCAGCGAGGGCAGCACGCCACTCACCTGGGCGGCAGCCGGGGTGGCTACGCCCGCAATCGCGAGCGCAGCCCAAAACGCAACGGAAACAAGGGCTCCTGCCCTAAATGTCCGCATACTGCTCCTTTTCGCCCTTGGCGCCGGGGTTGGTCAGCGCGCCGTAACGCGCCGGTCCCACCAGCTGGGCATACTTCCAGATCGCGCCCGAGCCATACTCGGTCTCGCGCGGGGCCCAGCTCGTCTTGCGCCGGGCAAACTCTTCCTCCGACACGTTGACCGAGATTTCGCCGGTCGTGGCGTCGAGGGTGATGATGTCACCATCCTGAATGTGGGCGATGGGGCCGCCGATCGCTGCTTCCGGGCCGACATGGCCGATGCAGAAGCCGCGGGTGGCGCCGGAGAAGCGACCATCGGTGATGAGCGCAACCTTGTCGCCCATGCCCTGGCCGTAGAGCGCTGCCGTGGTCGACAGCATTTCACGCATGCCGGGGCCGCCCTTCGGACCTTCGTAGCGGATGACGAGCACGTCGCCTTCCTTGTAGGTCCGCTTCTCGACCGCCTCGAAGCACTTCTCTTCGGTGTCGAAGACGCGCGCCGGGCCGACGAAACGCAGGTTCTTGAGGCCGGCGACCTTCACAATGGCGCCATCCGGAGCGAGGTTGCCGCGCAACGACACCACACCGCCGGTGGGCGAGATCGGGTTCGAGGTCGAACGGATCACGTCCTGCTCGGTGTTGAACTTCACCTTCTCGAGGTTCTCGGCAATGGTCTTGCCGGTGACTGTCATGCAGTCGCCATGCAGGTACCCGCCTTCGAGCAGCGCCTTCATCACCAGCGGGATGCCGCCGGCTTCGAACAGGTCCTTGGCGACGTATTTGCCGCCCGGCTTCAGGTCGCCGATATAGGGGGTCTTCTTGAAGATCTCGCCGACGTCGAACAGGTCGAAGTCGATGCCCGCTTCGTGCGCCATTGCCGGCAGATGCAGCGCGGCATTGGTCGAACCGCCAGTGGCGGCGACAGTCATGGCGGCGTTCTCGAATGCCTTGCGGGTGACGATGTCGCGCGGACGGAGCTGCACCTTGAGCAGTTCCATCACCTGCTCGCCAGCCACCGCGCAGAGCGCATCACGAATTTCGTACGGGGCCGGAGCGCCGCAACTATACGGCAATGCAAGCCCGATTGCTTCGGCCACCATGGCCATGGTGTTGGCCGTATACTGGCCGCCGCAGGAGCCGGCCGACGGACAGGCGACGCGCTCGAGCTCGTCGAGGGTTTCGTCGTCCATCTTGCCGACCGAGTGGAGGCCGACCGCCTCGAACAGGTCCTGCACCACGACGTCGCGGCCGCGGAAGCGGCCCGGCAGGATCGAGCCGCCATAGATGAAGATCGACGGCACGTTGAGCCGGATCATCGCCATCATCATGCCGGGCAACGACTTGTCGCAGCCGGCCATGGCGACCAGTGCGTCATAGGAATGGCCGCGCATCGTCAATTCGACCGAGTCGGCGATGACATCGCGCGAGGCCAGCGACGACTTCATGCCGGCATGGCCCATGGCGATGCCGTCGGTGACGGTGATGGTGGTGAATTCACGCGGCGTGCCGTGGTTGGCGGCGACGCCCTTCTTGACGGCCTGCGCCTGGCGACCAAGCGAAATATTGCACGGCGCCGCCTCGTTCCAGGCCGTCGCCACGCCGACGAGCGGCTGGTGAATCTGCTCGGTGGTCAAGCCCATGGCGTAAAGATAGGAGCGGTGCGGAGCGCGCTCCGGACCCTCTGTCACATGCCTGCTGGGAAGACGCGATTTATCGACGTAGTTCGATGCCATTTCCTGGTCCCGCTTGTCCGGCCGGTGTTCTCCGGCGCCCCTCAGAAGGCGCCGTTTATGCGGTTCGGCCTGACAAGGCACAAGGGCGGGGAGCACGCGAATGGTTCGGTACGAAAGCAAATGGCTTCCGCATTCGTCGCTGCCCGTCCGAGATTTGTCCTCTGCTTCTTTTAGGGTCACATTGTGGCGGCGATCCTCAGCAAAACGTTGACCGCTAAGCGGCGAAATCGGGATTCAACCTTGCTGTTGCAAAAACGTCACGAACGATTCAGCGGGCGTTCAGGATGGTGGCAAGGCGGGCATCGTAGCTACGGCCACCCCCACCCTTATTCCCTCCCCACAAGGGGGAGGGAGGCGATAGCTGCACCGTCTCAGCTCTTGCGTCTCCCTCCCCCTTGTGGGGAGGGATCAAGGGTGGAGGTGCCCCGCGCACTGGCGTTAGCTGTGTGGAGTACGTTCCCCCCCAAGACCAAGCGCGGCCGGCCCTTTCGGACCGGCCCCTGAGCCCCGCAAGCAGGAGGCTGTCTGGTTACTGGATGGTGCCAACCGACCAGAAGAAGGTCTCGCCCGAGGAGTCGGCGACCCCGTCATTGTCGGAGATGACATAGCCGGTGCCGTCGGCGCCGATGGCGAAGCTCTCGACCTTGTCGACGACATAGCCGTTGTTGGACGCGAGGTCGGGAATGAAGTCGCGGACTTCCTCCTTGGTGACCACCGGCAGCTCGCCACCGATTTCGGCGCCGACGAGAGCCGAGACCGGCACGCGGTAGAGCTTCTTCAGCGCCGCCTTCAGCGCGATCTGGTTGTCGCGCTCGACGATGTAGACGTAGTCGCCGTGTGCGGTGATTTCCGAGAGGCCATTCCAGGCGCCTTCAGCCGCGGCTTCGAGCGGGTAACGGACCGCCGACCAGGTCTTCTCCTTGGTGTTGTAGCCGAGGAGCTTCACCTGCCCCGCCGGATCATCCTTCCACTCGCGCTGGATCGCCACCCACAGGGTGTCTCCAACCTTGGTGACGCCCTCGGCGCCATAGCGGATCTCATTGGGCAGCAGCGCCTCGGGGAACGCCACCTCCTCGGTGATCTTGCCATCGGCATCGACGCGATAGAGCGCATGCGGCGTCAGGCGGTCGCTGCGGCCTTCCGAGGCCACCCAGAAGCCGCCTTCGCCATCGAGCGTGATGCCCTCGAGATCCAGCTTCTGTGCCGCGTCGCCACCACGGGTGATGACGGTCTTCTTGACGATCCTGGCCGGCTTGGCAGTGGCGTCGATTTCGTAGATCGCCGGCTGCGCCGAAAGCACGCTGTCGCTGACGGCGTAGAGGATCCCCGGCTTTTCGGCATCGCCCACGGCGCCCGAGATGGCGGCCCAGCCGATCGGGTGGCCGTCCGCGTCCAGGTCGGAGATCAGCTGCGGATAGGCGGCTTCGCCTTCGGTGCGCTCGTAGAGCATGACGTGCGAACCGGCGAGCCCATCTTCACGCAGGTCGACCTCGTTGGCCGTAGCCAGGAGGTTACGCGAGGGGATGGCGACTAGGCCCTCAGGGGAAATGCCGGACGGCAGCGACTGCAGATACTCGGGCTCGGCGCCAGCGCCAGCATCCTTGTAGACGGCCACGAGCGAGGAACGTTCCTGGGCGACGAAGAACAGCTTGTCCTCGCCGAACGTCGCGGCCTCGAGGCCCTCGGGCTCGACGCCCTTCTTGTTGCGTGCGTCGGGATAGTGGCCGATGCGGACGGCTTCGAGTTCCATCGACGGCCCGCTCTCGTAGGCGACGCTGCCATCCTTGTTGAAGATGGTGAAGCTGCGCGAGCCGCCGTTCCAATCGCCTTCGTTGGCAACGACCAGGCGGTTGTCGTCGAGCCACTTCACCGCGTCGGGCTCACGGGCCACGTCTTCCAGCTTGCCGGTGAACTTGAGCGCGCCGTCCTTCTTGGTATCGATGCCTTCGAGGCTGACGGCGCCGGCCGAGAAGTGCGACTTCACCGCCCCGGTCTTGCCGTCGATGATGACGATCTCGTTGTTTTCCTGCAGCGTCACCGCGACTTCATCGAGACCGTTGATCGAGACGAACTCGGCCTCGGCATCTTCCGGCGCGATGCCGGCAAGGCCGGCCAGCTCGACCTTGGCGAGGCTTTCCGGATCGAGCGCCCCACCGGTGAGCGAGAGGAGCACGAGGTAGCCCGACGGCAGCTGCGGGATGGCGCCGTCGTTGATCTCTTCATCGCGCTCGTTCTCGATCGCGATGGCGATCAGCGTGCCGGCGGCGTTGTGGGTGATCGAGTCCGGCTGGCCGCCGAGATCGACGCTCGCCTCGATCGCCTTGCTGGCGAGGTCGACGACCACCAGCTTGCCCGACGGGTTGACCTTGCTCTCCGACGTGTTGACCGCGGCATAGACCTTGTTGCCGATGATGGTGACCGAGGTCGGCTCGCCCTCGAGCGACAGGAAGCCGGCGGCCTTCGGGGCCTTGGCGTCGGTGATGTCGATGAAGCCGATACCGCCGGCCGGGCTGTCGGAATAGACCAGCGTCAGGCCGTCTTCCGAGGCAGTGATGATTTCGGACGAGGTCGCCTTGGCTTCGGGGTTGTTCAGTTCGACCGGGAAGCTGGCGATCCGGTTGAATACCGGCGCGGCATAGGCCGAGGTGGCGAGAAGGCCGGCGGTGAGGCCGAGGAGAATGGATTTGAACTGCATTGCTGGCGCCCCTGAAAATCGAGGGCTTCGGCTTAGGCACGCCGCGCAACGGCGACATGACAATGGGGTGACAGATCTGTGACAGGCCCCGCCGCATATACATCGGGCCCTGTACTGCCTATATCTAGCGATGAGAACGAAACAGGATTCGTCGTTTCCCTGATGGCAGCAGAACCGCAGCGCCTCGACCGCCCGCAGGCGGGCTCGATCACCAGCCAGTTTGGCCGGGGAGCGGCGGCGCCCGACTACCTGAAGGGCCTCAACGAGGAGCAGCGCGACGCCGTGCTGACCACCGAGGGCCCGCTGCTGGTGCTCGCCGGCGCCGGCACCGGCAAGACCCGGGTGCTGACCACCCGCATCGCCCACATCCTCAATTCCAAGAAGGCCTGGCCGTCCGAGATCCTGTCGGTGACCTTCACCAACAAGGCCGCCCGCGAGATGAAGGAGCGCATCGGCGCCTTGGTCGGCGCGGGTGTCGAAGGCATGCCGTGGCTCGGCACTTTCCACTCGATCGGTGCGCGGCTGCTGCGCCGGCACGCTGAACTGGTCGGGTTGCGCTCGGATTTCACCATTCTCGATACCGACGACCAGATCCGGCTGATCAAGCAGCTGCTGGAAGCCGCCAACATCGACGAAAAGCGCTGGCCGGCCCGGCAGTTCGCCGGGATGATGGACAACTGGAAGAACCGCGGCCAGTTGCCCGGCGACGTATCGATGGCCGACCGCTCGGCCTTCGCCAATGGCCGGATCCCCGAACTCTACCAGCAGTACCAGGATCGACTGAAGACGCTGAACGCCACCGATTTCGGTGACCTGCTGCTGCTCTGCATCAAGCTGTTCCGCGAAAACCCCGACGTGCTGGCCGAGTATCACCGGCGCTTCAAATACATCCTCGTCGACGAGTACCAGGATTCGAACGTCGCCCAGTACCTATGGCTGCGCCTCTTGGCGCAGGGCAAGCCGGCGTCGGAGGCCAACCTTTGCGTCGTCGGTGACGACGACCAGTCGATCTATGGCTGGCGCGGCGCCGAGGTCGACAACATCCTGCGCTTCGAGAAGGATTTTCCGGGCGCCAAGGTAATCCGGCTCGAGCGCAACTACCGCTCGACCTCCAACATCCTGAAGGCCGCCTCGCACCTCATCGCCAACAATGAGAGCCGGCTGGGCAAGACCCTGCAGACCGATGTCGGCGAGCCGGGCGAGCTGGTGATGGTCACCTCGGTATGGGACTCCGACGAGGAGGCCCGGCAGGTCGGGGAAGAAATCGAGCAGTTCCAGCGCCAGGGCGACGCGTTGAACTCGATGGCCATCCTGGTGCGGGCTTCGCACCAGATGCGCGCCTTCGAAGAGCGCTTCATCACGCTCGGCCTCAACTACCGCGTCATCGGCGGCCCGCGCTTTTATGAGCGCAAGGAAATCCGCGACGCGCTGGCCTATCTGCGGCTGGTGTCTAATCCCAACGACGACCTCGCCTTCGAGCGCATCGTCAATACGCCGAAGCGCGGGCTGGGCGATTCCACCCTGCAGATCCTCTACGACGCGGCGCGCCGCCAGGGCACTTCGCTGACCACCGCTGTGCGCACGCTCGTAGAGACTGAGGAGCTGAAGCCCAAGCAGCGCACCACGCTGCGTCAGCTGATGGATCAGTTCGACGACTGGGCGCAGCGGGCGCAAGCCGTGCCCCCGGAAGACGCCGTCGAGACCGAAGAGCTGGCGCCCGGCATCGTCCGCCGCCACACCTCGCATGCCGATCTCGCCCGCCAGGTGCTCGACGAGTCCGGCTACACCGAGATGTGGCAGAACGACAAATCCGCCGAGGCCGAGGGCCGGCTGGAAAACCTGAAGGAACTGGTCAACTCCATGGAGGAGTTCGACTCGCTCGGCGGCTTCCTCGAGCACGTCTCGCTGGTGATGGACCGCGACACCGGCGAAGCCGACGACGCCGTGTCGATCATGACGCTCCACTCCGCCAAGGGGCTGGAGTTCGAAACCGTGTTCCTCCCCGGCTGGGAGGAAGGCCTGTTCCCCAGCCAGCGCACCCTCGATGAGAGCGGCCGCGCCGGGCTCGAGGAGGAGCGCCGGCTCGCCTATGTCGGCCTGACCCGGGCCCGTAAGCGCCTGCGCGTCTCCGTGGCGCAGAACCGGCTGACGCATGGCCTGTGGCAATCGGCGATCCCGTCGCGCTTCCTCGACGAACTGCCGGCAGCGGCGGTTGAGGTGAAGGACACCGGCTCGGCCTATGGCGGTTATGGCTATGGCGGCCGCACGGCGGGCGGGCGCTTCGACACCCACGACCCGTTCGACTCGCTTTACGAGACCCCCGGCTGGCAGCGCGCCCGCGCCCAGGCCTCGTCGCGCAAATCGGCCGGCCCGGTGACCATCGATGGCGACCTCGTCGCCCGCTCGGTCGATGACGGCCGCGGCTCGAAATACGATGTCGGCGAGCGCGTCTTCCATCTGAAGTTCGGGTATGGCCGGATCGATCAGATCGAAGGCAACAAGCTGACCATCGAGTTCGAGAAGGCCGGCCGCAAGAAAGTACTCGAAAGCTTCGTACAGAAGCCGTGAGCAGCGGGCACGCGGCCTACAGCTATCGGCACGACGCTGGTGTCGCCGCGTTCGCTGACGATCATCCGGTGATGATCTACGATGGCTATTGCGGGCTCTGTTCAAGCGCCGTGCAGTTCGTGCTTCGCCATGACCGCAGCCGGGTGTTTTGCTTCATGGCGGCCCAGAGCGAGCTGGGCACCTCGATCTACCGGCACTATGGCCTCGACCCGCAAAACTACGAGACCTTCATCGTGCTTGCCGACGGCCTGCCACGTTTCGCATCCGATGCGATGATCGAGATCGGGCGTCGGCTTGGCTTGCCGTGGTCGATGGGCGCGGCAGCCGGGGCCCTGCCCCGCTCCGTTCGCGATGGCCTCTATTTCTGGATCGCCCGCCACCGCATGAAGCTCTTCGGCCGGCGCGATACCTGCCACCTGCCGGCGCCCGACGAACGCGACCGCTTCCTCGCCTAGCCGTTGGAGCAGAAGGCGGCTAAGCAGATGGTGAGTTTCGCTACAGGGGGCGTAGGCGATGCCGTGGGCTGGACCAATGAAAACCAAGACCTCGAGCGGCCTCAGGACGATCATCATCGTCGTCGCCGCTGTCGTGATCGTCGGTCTCATCTGGGCGGCGGTCAGCCTCTTCACCTCCATGGACCAGCAAGTCGGCCAGTCCCGCGCGGCGGCTGACAAGGTTGTGGCTGCGGTATCGGCAGACTGGGGCCGCGCGACATTCGACCCGCTGGCGACCACCGAGTTCGTCACCGCCCATGCCAAGGGGCAGTACGACAGCACCCGCTACCTGCAGGTCCTCGGCGCGATGCAGTCCACTCGGGCCTGCGTGATGGAGGGCATGCAGATCGAGAACTGGAGCGGCTGGAGCCGCTGGAAGTGTCCGGCCGTGTTCGCGAGCGGCGAGGCGAGCCTGGTCATCACCCTGACGCTCAGCAGCGGCCAGTGGCTGATGTCGGACTTCGCAGTGCAGATCTGAACCGCTTGTAGCTAGAGCGCTTCACAGATGTGGCTGGTCGGCAGGCGCTGTTCGAGCTGGCCCACTGCGACCACCCCACCCACGATGTCATCCCAGCGAAAGCTGGGACCCATTTCGCGGCCCGCGCCAGCTGCTGGTTGGGTCCCAGCTTTCGCTGGGATGACACCGGTGAGTCGGGCTAGGTGGAGCCCACCACTGGCCGGCATAGCCCAAGCGCGAGAGCCTAGCCTTCGATCATCGGCGCATGGGCCCCTTCGACGCCCGCACGGGCGAGCCGGTCGAGCGTGGCGACGAGCAGCGTCGTATCCGGGCAGATGATCAGGCGAGTCATCTTGCCCCAACGGATGTGGACGGCATGGATCCCCTGATTGGTGGTCACCACGCCGTCGGTGCCGGAGTTGCGCTCCCGCCACTCGACCACCGCGAGGGTATTCCATGGCGTGCCGCTGACAGTGATGCGATCGATATCGAAGTGGATGTCGGGCAACAGCCGATAGAGCCGCGCGTACCAGCTGCTGGTCTGGCCGAGCGTCGTGCGGCGTCCGCCGAGTGCGCTCGCGCCGAGGAAGATGTGCTCGAAGCGCGGCGCGAAGCCATCGAGAACGGGCTGGGCATCGCCACGATTGACGGCGTCGAACAGCCCGGCGACAACCCGTCGAACGATTGCATGGTACATCGGCGCTCTCCTGTCTGCCGATGATATGGTGTTGCCGTTGGCGGCCGCTAGGGCTTCACCAGTCCGCCGAAATAGTCGAGCGCGTACGCCTCGACCCCGTCGACCTCGATCGCTTCTCGTCCGTGAAAATGCGCCGCGTCGCCCGTCGAAGTGTCGCGATAGATACCGTGCGGACCGCTCCACTCGAAACCACCGAGGAAGCGGCCTTCGGCATACATGGCGGAGAGCGCTGCCTTGATCGTCGCACCGGCGCGGCCGGCGTCGATCAGCTCCGCCCGCAGGATGTAGCCATAATAGTTCATCGCCCACACCGGCTCATCGCGTAACCACACGGCTTCCTGTCCGAGGAAGTCGGTGCCGCCGAAATAGCTGTCACGATAGGACCAGTCGCCAGCGGCAAAGGTGAGGTCGTGCGCACCAGTGCGGCTTGCCGCGGCCTTCACGCCGTCGCCGACATAGGTCTGGCGCTTGGCCAGCACGATGAAGCGATCGAGCGCGACGATGTCCATTTCCGGCTCCTTATTGCGGCGGGCTGACTTCGCTCGCCCGCTTGCGCTCGAGGCCCAGCTTGTGCTCGCGATAGATGATGAACAGACCGGAGCCGACGACGATCGCGCCTCCCAGCAGCATCTCGATGCTCGGGACATCGTGGAAGATCACGTAGCCGATCAAAACCGAGAGGATCAGCGAGGCATATTCGAACGGGGCGACCACCGACATGTCGGCATGGCGATAGGATTCGGTGAGCAGGATCTGCCCGATCCCACCGAAAATGCCCGCGCCGATCAACAGGGCGAACTGCTCGGTTGTCGGCATCACCCAGCCGAATGGCAGGGTGGCGAGGCCGAACACCGACGAGGTCAGCGAGAAGTAGAGCACGATGGTGGCCGAGCGCTCGGTTTCGACGAGCTTGCGGACCAGCACCATCGCCGTTGCGGCGAAACCCGCCGCGACCAGCGCCGAAGCGGCGCCCAGTGTCGCCCCGCTCATATCGGCGATGCCGCCCGAAAACACCGTGAGGCGCGGCCAGATGATGATGATGACACCAACGAGGCCGACGAGCACGGCGCTCCAGCGGTAGAGCCGCACCTGTTCGTGGTAGAATACGGCGCTGAACACCACGATCAGCAGCGGCGTGGCGTAGCTGATGGTGATCGCTTCGGCGAGCGGCAACTGGGTGAGCGCGAAGAACCCGGTCATCATGCCGCCGGTGCCGACAAGGCCACGCAGCAAATGGCTCAGCGGGTGCTTCGTCGTGAGGCCGACGCCGAGCTCACCCTTCCAGATCAGGTAGGCAATGATCGGCAGGATGGCGAAAAAGGATCGGAAGAACACCAGTTGCCCGGCCGGTATGCCCTCGGAGGCCTTGAGCAGGCTCGACATCCCCAGGAAAACGCAGACCGAGCTCAGCTTGAACGCAATTCCCGTCATGGCGTTCTGACGGAGCATTGGCGGTTGCGGCGACACTGGCAGGACTTTCGAAGACGGGAAGACGGACCGGAAAGGTCCGGCTGCTAGTCTCGCGAGGTTCGCCGCGACGCGCAACCTCCTTGCGCGCCGAACTCGGCTGTGGCCGTTCCCGGCGCATCGGATATTAGTCTTAGCTCAGACCAGCGGAGCGACAATGAACGACGTCGTCGACATGACTGGAGCGGTCGAGACCGTCGTCGAGAGCATCCCCATCATTGCGATGGTGCTCGCCGGCTTCTACGCGCTCGCACTCATATGCGCAGTGCGCGAGATCAGCGCGTCGCGGACCTCGCAGGGTTCGATCGCCTGGCTGGTGTCGCTGGCCTTCCTCCCCTTCCCCACCACGATCATCTACCTGGTGTTCGGCTGGAAGCACTTTGACAGTTACGCCCAGACCCGCATGCAGGTGCGCGCCTCCCGCCTGATCCGCAGCGAAGACCTGGCGGTGATCGACCGCGACGCCGGCGCAAGCTGGCCGGTGCAGCGCCGCGCCGCCGGCATGCCGTTCCTCGCCGGCAACACGGCGGAGCTGCTGGTCGATGGCGATGCGACGTTCGAATCGATCTTCGAGGGCATCGCCGCTGCCAAAACCTACATCCTCGTGCAGTTCTACATTCTGAAGGCCGATGCGCTGGGCCAACGGCTGGCCGCCGCACTGATGGAGCGGGCGCGCGCCGGGGTGGCCGTCTACATGCTCTATGACGATGTCGGCAGCAGCGGCCTCTCCCGCGAGTACAAGGACCGGATGTGGGCCGAGGGCATCAGGATCTTCGGCTTCAATCACCGGCACAAGTTCCTCAGGCTGTTCGGTCCGATGCGGATCAACTACCGCAACCACCGGAAATCCGTGGTGGTGGACGGTAAGGTCGCCTGGACTGGCGGCGCCAATATCGGGGTCGAGTATCTGGGCGAGGACGAGCGCTTCGGCCACTGGCGTGATACGCAGCTGAAGCTCGAAGGTCCGGCCGCCTCGTCGGTGGCGCTGATCTTCCAGGAAGATTGGCTCTGGGCCACCGGCGAAGTGCTCAACCTGCCGCCGCCCGATCCGGTGGACGAGCCGGGTCACGTCTCGGCGCTGGTGATGGCGACCGGTCCCGCCGACAAGCTCGAGGCCTGTGCAATTGCCTTTGCCGACGTGATCGGCCAGGCGCAGCAACGGCTCTGGATCGTCAGCCCCTATTTCGTGCCCGATACCGACATGCGCACCGCACTTTATGCGGCGATCCTGCGCGGCGTCGATGTGCGCGTCATGCTGCCGGCCAAGCCCGACCACCTGCTGGTCTGGCTCGCCAGCAACGCCCATGCCGACGCCATGGTGGAACACGATATCGCCATCTACCGCTACCAGAAGGGCTTTCTGCACCAGAAAGTGCTGCTGATGGACGACAAGATCGCGACTGTCGGCACGGTCAACTTCGACAACCGCTCGTTCGCCATCAACTTCGAGATGACAGTGTGGATGCCCGACCGCAGCGTGGTTGACGCCGTGGAGAAGATGCTGAAAGCCGACTTCGCCAACTGCCGCAAGATGACCAAGGAAGAGGTGCTCAAGCGCCACCCGATCTCCCGCTTCATCTCGCAGGCCGCCCGCCTGTTCTCGCCCATCCTTTAGCCGTGCGCCTCAGGAACCAATGATCAAAGTCGCCTCATACAATATCCGCAAGAGCATCGGCACCGACCGGCGCCGGCAGCCCGAGCGCATCATGAAGATCCTCGCCGAGATCGATGCCGACATCGTGGCGCTGCAGGAGGTCGACCGGCGCTTCGGCGAGCGCGCCACCACGCTGTCGCCCGACCTGATCGTCGACAATACCAACTACATGCCGGTGCGCTTCGGCATCCGCGAGCAGAGCCTCGGCTGGCACGGCAACGTGCTGCTGGTGAAAAAGGGCATCGAAGTACGCAACCCGCAGCGCATCGAACTCCCGGCGTTCGAGCCGCGCGGCGCCGTGATGGCCGATGTGGTGATCGGCGGCATCGCCATGCGCGTCGTCGGCATGCACCTGGGGCTGCTCGGCAATTCGCGGATGAAGCAGGCCGACGCCATCGTCGCCCATCTTGAAAAGCTCGAGCAGCATATGCCGACCGTGATCATGGGCGACCTCAACCAATGGGCCGAGGACGGCAAGTGCCTCATCGCCTTTGCGAGGCACCACGACGTGATCCCGCTGGGGCCGAGCTTCCACTCGCGCCGCCCCATGCTGCAGCTCGACCGCATCATCACCAGCCGCGATTTCAAGCTCGAATCGGCGGGGGTGCATCGCTCCGCTTTGGCCCGCACCGGCTCCGATCACCTGCCGGTCTGGGCCAGCCTGTCGCTCGATCGCGCCGAAGCCGCCGCTTAACGCTGGTCACGGCTGACCATTGACTTAGCGCGCCGCTGCCCCGAAACAGCGGCGAACAGGACATTTCGCATGACGCTCTCGCAACTCTCCGTCCCGCTGACCAAGGATCAGGCCTATGCGCTGGTCGACGCCGTGATGGCGCGTGAGGATATCGCCATCACCGCCTCGGCGCACGAGAACGAGGACACCGGCGAATGGGTGTTCGAAGCGACCTGCGACAGCGAACCCGATGTCGAGGCCTTCAACCAGATTGCCCGCGAGACGCTGGGCGGCAATGTAAGCTTTGCCGTCGAGGCGATCGACCCGACGGTCAACTGGGTGGCGAAGTCCCTTGAGGGCCTGCAGCCGGTGGTCGCCGGCGGCTTCTACGTGCATGGCAGCCACGAGGAGAGCCCGCCCCCGGCCGGCCTCACCGCCATCCGCATCGACGCCGCCCAGGCCTTCGGCACCGGCCATCACGAGACCACCACCGGCTGCCTCGAAGCCATCGACCGGGCGCTGAAGCGCAAGCGTTATCGCTCGATGCTCGATGTGGGCACCGGCACGGGCGTGCTGGCGATCGCCCTGGCCAAACGCACCCACCTGCCGGTGCTGGCCAGCGACATCGACCCGATCGCCGTGACCACCACGGTGGAGAACGCCCGCGACAACGGCGTCGGCCGCTACATCATCGCCTTCGAGGCGACCGGGCTCGACCACCGGCAGATCGCCGCCGGCGCGCCCTATGACATGATCGTCGCCAACATCCTCGCCGGTCCGCTGGTTGCGCTGGCGCCCGGCATGCGCAAGGTCACCGCCATCGGCGCCACGGTGATCCTCTCGGGCATCCTCAACACCCAGGCCAACCGGGTGATATCAGCCTATTCACAGCAGGGCATCGTGCTGCGCCAGCGCATCGTCAAGAAGGAATGGACGACGCTGGTGCTGGAGCGGGTCTAGGCCGAAGCATCACTGGCTCCCCACCCCCACCCTTGATCCCTCCCCACAAGGGGGAGGGAGACGCAAGAACTGCGGCAGTGCAGCGACCTCGATCGGCCTCCCTCCCCCTTGTGGGGAGGGAATGAGGGTGGGGGTGCGGAGCCACCAGCGTCCAGGCACCACGCAAAGCAAAGTCCCCGGACCTCACGATCCGGGGACTCGTCAAAACAGATAGTCCAAACCCCGCGCTGACGCGCGTCGGTTTTAGTTCGGGCGCTTGGTCAGCGCGCCGAGCAGCAGGTGTTCACGGCTGCGACCGACGCTGCGGGTGGCCTCGCGGCCCCGCGCTTCGATGACGCTGCCGAGCGCCTTGCGGAAATCGTTCTTGCTCTCGGGCATCTTGTTCTCCCGGTTCCTTCACTTGGTCGAGCTTCTCTCGACGTTCGGTATGTAGTGCGGACAGAGCCCGCTGGTAAGTCATTGTTGCGAAAGGCAGCCATGCCAATTGTGCAGGGCGGCTTAACAACGGGTGAATCGGCTCAAGGCCGCCACTCGTTCCGCACCGGGTTCGCCCGGAGGTATTCGGTGATGTGACGCTGCGCCTGTCTGGTGCGGCCTTCGATCATCGATTCGAACACCCGGCGGAACAGGGTCTTTCGTTCAGTCATTTTGTTCTCCCTGCGGGAGCCCCGGCGTGCCAATGCCACCCGGCCGCTGAACCAGGAATGAATGGTCTGGTGCGGCTTTTGCGCCCCACCCGCCTCTGTTAGGGTCCGCGCCATTCCATTTTCCGGCAAATCATCATGACCGACAGCGACTTCGCCCCGACCGTCTACCAGAGCTTCGATATCCGCACCGATCCCAAGACCGTGGCGCCGCGCCTCAAGGCGCTGCGCGCGGCAATGCGGGAGGCCGGGGTCGATGCGTTCCTGGTGCCGCGTACCGACGCGCATCGCGGCGAGATGGTGCCCGACAGCGAGGCGCGCCTCGCCTATGTCACGAGCTTCACCGGCTCGGCCGGCCTCGCCATTGTCGGCACCAAGAAAGCCGCGCTGTTCGTCGATGGCCGCTACACCCTGCAGGCGCCGGCCGAAACCGATACCAAGCTGATCACCGTGCTGGAGGCCAGTCAGGGCGGGCTGTCGCCAAAACTCGCTGATTTCGTGCCCAAGGGCGGCAAGCTTGGGTTCGACCCCTGGCTGCATACGCCCAGCGAACTCGCCGACCTCGAAAAGAAGCTGGCCGGCAAGGCGACGCTGGTGCCGGTCGCCAACCTCGTCGACCAGACCTGGACCGATCGCCCCGCCCCGCCCAATGCCGCCATCGAGTTCCTCGGCCATAACCGCGCCGGCAAGACCGCGCCCGACAAGCTCGCCGAGATTCGCGCCACCATGGGCGAGGACAATGCCGACGCCCTGGTGCTGACGGTGCCGGAATCGATCAACTGGCTGTTCAACCTGCGTGGTCGCGACGTGCCGCATGTCCCGGTGGTGCTGTGCTTCGCGCTGGTGCCGAAATCCGGCATGCCGACGCTGTTCTTCAACAAGGAGAAGATCACCCCCGAGCTGCGCCACGGCCTCGAGGGCCTGGCCAAGGTCGCCGATGTCGCCACCATGGTCGCCGCGCTGCGCAAGCTCGGCGCCGGCGACAAGCGGGTGATGCTCGACCCGGCGACCGTACCGGTCGCAGTGGCCAACGCAATCAGCGGGGTCAGCGAGGCCAAGTTGATCGAGCGGCGCGACCCGGTGCTGCTGCCCAAGGCGCGAAAGAACGAGGCCGAGCTCGCCGGTATGCGCGAAGCGCACAAGATCGACGGCGTGGCGATGGCCCGCTTCCTCCACTGGTTCGATGAGGAAGCGCCCAAGGGCAAGCTCGACGAAATCGGCATCGCCACCGCGCTCGAGAGTTTCCGGCGCGAGGAATCGGGGCTGGTCGATGTCAGCTTCGACACCATCTCCGGCGCCGGCCCGAACGGCGCGGTGATCCACTACCGCGTCGACGAAAAGACCAACCGGCAGCTGAAGCCCGGCGAACTGATGCTGGTCGATTCCGGCGCGCAGTACCTGTCGGGCACCACCGACATCACCCGCACCATGTTCACCGGCAAGGCCACCGCCGAGCAGAAGGACCGCTTCACCCGCGTGCTGCGCGGCATGATGGCGATCTCGATGACCCGCTTTCCCAAGGGCACCACGGGCGCCCAGCTCGATGTGCTGGCGCGGCAGTTCCTGTGGGAGGACGGGGTCAACTACAACCACGGCACCGGCCATGGCGTCGGCGCCTTCCTCTCGGTGCATGAAGGGCCGATCGGCATTTCGTCCCGCTACTCAGTGCCGTTCGAGCCGGGAATGATCACCTCCAACGAGCCGGGCTACTACAAGGCCGGCGCCTATGGCATCCGCATCGAGAACCTGCTCGTCGTGCAGGAGAGCAGCGTTGGCGGCGAGGGCAAGTTCCTCGAGTTCGAAACCCTGACGCTCGCCCCGATCGACCTGCGGCTGATCGACGAAAAGCAGCTCAGCGGCCCCGAGAAGGCCTGGCTCAACGCCTATCACAAGCGCGTCTTCAAGGAGATCGGCCCGCAGCTGAAGGGCGAGGCCAAGGCTTGGCTGAAGGAAGCGACACGGGAGATCTGATCCTCGACGCAGTAGCTGTGGACCCCACCCTTGCTCCCTCCCCGCAATGGGGAGGGAGACGAAGGAACCGCGATGCTGGTGTGAGGCTCTCCCTCCCCCTCGGGGCGACATCTTGTCGTCCCCTTGCGGGGAGGGGACAGGGGTGGGGTCAGCCCGCACCGGTGCGCGAGTTGTCCGGCACCGCCCTCAGTTCACCCCGAACGGATCATATTGCAGCAGCCAGGACAGCAGCCAGTTCTGGCTGCCGGCGAGGGACGCGACGTCGTCGACCTTCCAGCCATCGGCCTCACGCACCATGGCGACGCTGATCAGGCTCAGGTGGTCGAAATTGTGGAAGCTGACGGTGGCGACGGCCCGGTCGCCGTTCAGCACCGGCTCCCTGATCACCACATCGAGCAGCAGCGAGTTCTGTCCCTCGATGAATGGGTCGAACGCCAGCATGTCGGGCGCATCCGGATCGACGGCGGCGCCCTTCTGGTCGACGCTCTGCCGCTCGAGGTTGGCCGCATAAAGATCCTTGAGCCGCGCCGAGTAGAACTGCTCGAGCCCGCCCTCATGCTTCTCGCCGGCGCCGTAAGGCTGGTAGATCGCCTCGACCAGCGCCTTGGGATTGTCATAGGCGCTCGCCGCGCCGGTAAAGCCGATGATCAGCAGAAGACTTGCTATGATGCGACGCATAACCGCCCCGTCGTGCCCGGTTTCGATTACACCCGGCCGGAGCGAGATCAGGAAAAGTTGCAGACTTTTCCGGTTCGATCCCGTGACCAACAAAGGCCCGGTGGTGGAGTGCGTTTCGACGAAACGCAATCCGCCACTAGCAAGGCGTTTGGGCGCATTGAGGGCTGCGCCGTGCCGCAATCAAGGCAGCGGCGACTGCAGGATATCGAGCAGGTCGTAGCTGTAGTCGGCGCTGCCGCCCCACACGTCGTCGATCTTCCACCCATCCTCATTGACCAGCAGGAAACCCAGCTCCTGCGGCGTGTCGAAGTTGCGGAAGGTGACCTTTACCACGGCCTTGCCACCGGCCAGGTAGGGCTCGCCGATGGCGAGGTCGCTGATCTGGTAATCCTGCCCGTTGATGTAGGGAGCGAAATCGATGCGGCCGATCTCGCCATTCGCTTCCTGCTGGTCCTTTTCGAACAGCCCATTTAGCCGCTCGCTCTGCAGCCCCGTCTCGTCGGGAGGATAGTCATTGGGCGGCATGTAGCCGGCATAGAGCGCTTCGAGCAGCGCCTTGGGATCGGCGAATGATTGCGCGAAGGCCGGCTGCCCCAGCAGCAACAGCGCAGCGGCGGCGATCAACAGGCGCATGGCCACCCCCTCAGTTGAACCAGAACGCATAGCCGATCAGCGCATCGCCGAACACCGCATTGGCCTCGGCGAACGACTCGGCGCTGGCGATCGGGCCGTCCTTGAGGAACGGCAGCGCGTCATAGCCGGTGATCAGCATCACCAGGTCGGTCTTCTTGGCCGTCTCGAAATAGGCCTTGAGATCGAAGCCTTTCTGGAAGCGCCAGTGCGGCAGCAGCAGCTTGCCGTCGAGGATCAGGTCGGCGGTGTCGAGCGTCGCCATCCAGGCCTTCACCTGCGCGTCGGTGATCTTGGCTTCGGGCGTGATGCCGGTCTGTTTCGGGCTCGGCAGCAGCTCGCGATTGTCGTCGGTCTCGGCGAGGATCGCCTCCCAGTTGCGACGGGAAAGCCCGGTAATCGCCTTGAAGCGCGCCAGCACACGCTTCAGCCGGTCGGCATCGGCGACCGGCCAGTTGAGATGGTGGATCGCCGCCAGCGCATCGGCGATAGCATTGTCCGATTCCGGATCGAGCATCAGCGTGCCGGTGGAACGGGTGTACTCCTGCATCGGCAGGCCGGCGCGCGGGAACAGCCGGTGGAAGGTGGTGTCGAACAGCGCCCGGAAATCGTGGGCGAGGAGGAAATCCGCCTGCGCCGCGAGCACCTGCGAATAACCGGCAAGCCAGATCGCATCGGCCCGGTCGAAGCCGATGGTGGAGTCTGGCGGCGTTGGCGGTGTCGGCGCCGGAGCGCCGGGGTCGGTCGGGCCGGGCACGGTTGCCGCGCCGAACATGGCGTTGAGCACGTTGCCGATGGTCTCGGTTTCGCTGCCCTTGCCGTCGCCGTCGAGATCGATCCGCACTTTCAGCACTTCGACCGGGACAACGTAGTCGCCGGTCTCGCCCGCTGTCAGCAGTGCATCGCGCGCCGCGTCCATGTCATCGACCAGCAGTTGCAGGATGGCGCGGAACTTGTCGTAGTCCAGTGGCTCGGGGTTCGGGTTGACCGGCACCGGCATGGCCAGTGGCGCGCCCATGATCGGGCCGGCATCGGGCGAAGCGAAGCCGTGCCGATAGAGCCCTTGCGCAAAGTGCTCGACGCCCTGGATGAAGCTCAGCAGCCCGACGCCGAAGCGGCCCTCAAGGTCCTGCCGTTCGTAGAACGGCTTCAGCTCGGTGAGCCCCTGCCCGATCGTTCCTTCATAAAGGTGCTTGCGCGCCAGATCCCCGGCCTCATCGGCGAGTACCGGACCGGACAGCGCCGGGAACGACAGCGCCGCGCACAACACGACAGTCGCCAGTTTCAGCATCCCGGTACTCCCAAACAGTTGGCTATTTGGCCGCTGGCTATTTTGCGGCCAACTCAAGCCATTGATCTTCGTCGAGAATAAGGATGCCGAGCGCCTGCGCATCCTTGAGCTTGGAACCGGCGCCCGGACCGGCAACGAGGATGTCGGTGTTCTTGGACACCGAGCCCGCCACCTTGGCGCCGAGCCGCTCCGCCATCGCCTTGGCTTCACCGCGCGTCAGCTTCTCGAGGCTGCCGGTGAACACGATAGTCTTGCCCGCCACTTCGCTGGTGGCCGAGACGGTGACCACATAGGGCTTGGGTCGCACCTGCCGCAGCAGCGCCTCCAGCACGTCGTCGTTGCGCTCGTTGCCGAAGAAATCGATCAGTGCCTCGATGACGGTGTCGCCGATGCCATCGACCGACGGAAATACCGAATGCGGGTCGTCTGCATGAGCAGCCGTTTCCTTGCCGACGCGGATCAGTTCCTCGATGCTCGAGAAGGTCTTGGCCAGCACCGCTGCCGTGGTCTCGCCGATATGGCGGATGCCGAGCGCGAAGATGAACCGATCGAGCTCGGGCTCGCGCCTGGCGTCGATGGCGGCGAACAGCTTTTCGAGGCCTTCAAAGCTCCGGTCTTCGACACTGCGGGCATTCTTGCGCGTTTTGCCCGACGCTTCTTCGCGGAGTCGCGCCTGCTCGTCACGCCGCGCCGCAAACGCCTGCTGCACTTCCGGCCGGCGATCGCGCAAAGTGAAGATGTCTGCGGCGGTCTTGACCAGGCCCGAGTTGAAGAACAGGTCGATATTCTCCGAGCCGAGCCCTTCGATATCCATGGCGCCACGCGACACGAAATGCCGGAGCCGCTCGACCGCCTGCGCCGCGCAGATCAGCTCGCCGGTGCAGCGGCGGCGCGAATCTTCCTTGCCGGTCTTCTCGTTGAGCTCACGCGTCGCGGGCGAACCGCAGACCGGGCAAACATGCGGGAACACATAGGGCACGGCGTCCGCCGGGCGCTTTTCCAGCACTACCCGGACAATCTGCGGGATCACGTCGCCGGCCCGCTGGATCACCACCGTATCGCCGATGCGCACGTCGATCGGTTCGTCGCCGCGGATCGGCGCGCCGGTCGAGTCGATGCCGGCGATATAGTCCTCATTGTGCAGCGTGACGTTCTCCACCACCACGCCGCCGACGCCGACCGGGGCGAGGCGCGCCACCGGCGCCAGCGTGCCGGTGCGGCCGACCTGGATGTCGATGGCCCGGATGGTGGTGAAGGCCTGCTCGGCGGCGAACTTGTGGGCCACGGCCCAGCGCGGCTCGCCGCTCGAAAAGCCCCAGCGGCGCTGCAGCTCGAGGTTGTCGACCTTGTAGACGACGCCGTCGATGTCGTAGCCGAGCGAAGAGCGCAGTTCCTCGATCTTCTTGTACTGGGCGATCAGCTCTTCGATCGAGCTGGCGCGCACCATCAGCGGGCTGATGGCAAAGCCCCATTCGCCGAACTTCTGCACCGCCTCATATTGCGTCGCCGCCGGCTCCGCCGAGCTGGCGCCCCAGGCATAGGCAAAGAATTTCAGGTTGCGGCTGGCAGTGACCGATGGATCTTTCTGCCGGAGCGAACCGGCCGCGGTGTTGCGCGGGTTGACATATTCCTGCCCGCCGACCGCTGCCGAGCGCGCCTTCAGCGCCTCGAACTCGGCCATGGTCATATAGACCTCGCCACGGATCTCGATGGTCTGAGGCCAGCCCGAGCCCTTGAGCTTATGCGGGATGTCGGAGATGGTCCTCAAATTGGCGGTGATATCCTCACCCACTGTGCCGTCGCCGCGGGTGGCGCCCTGCACGAACACGCCGTTCTCGTAGCGCAGCGATGCCGATAGCCCGTCGATCTTGGGCTCGGCGGTGAACACCAGCTGCAAGTCCTTGTCGCGCTCGAAGAACCGCCGGCCACGTTCGATGAAATCGACCACGTCCTCATCGGTATAGGCCTTGGCGAGGCTGAGCATCGGCACAGCATGCCGGACCTTGGAGAAACCCTCGACCGGCGCGCCGGCGACCTTATCGCTGAGACTGTCGGCGCGCTTCAATTGCGGAAAGGCGATCTCGAACGCCTGGTAACGGCGCTTCAGCCCGTCATACTCGGCGTCGGTGATCTCGGGGGCATCGTTCTCGAAGTAGGCGCGGTCCGCTTCGCTCAGCACCTCGTGCAGCCGGTCGAGCTCCGCCTTGGCCTCCGCCTCGGAGAAGCTCTCGATCTCACGTTCCGCCTCGCTCACGATACCTCCGAAATCAACTTCCCGGCCGCGGCGCGCGCCTCGTCGGTGACTTTGGCGCCCGCCAGCATGCGCGCCACTTCTTCCTGCCGCGCCTTGCCGTCGAGGCGGCGCACGTGGGTGCGTACGAACGCCCCCTCTTCGATGGCCTGCTTCTCGATCAGCAGGTGGCTCTGCGCCCGCGCCGCAACCTGCGGGGCGTGGGTGACGGTCAGCACCTGCACCTTGCCGGCGAGTCGCGCCAGCCGACGACCGATAGCGTCGGCGACCGCGCCGCCCACCCCGGTGTCGATTTCGTCGAAGATCAGCACCGGCGCCGAGCCGCGATCGGCCAGCACCACCTTGAGCGCCAGCAGGAACCGGCTGAGCTCGCCGCCCGAGGCGACCTTGAGGATCGGCCCCGGCTGGGTGCCCGGATTGGTCTGCACGTGGAAGGCGATCTGGTCGTGGCCGGAAGCGGCGACCCGGGCCGGATCGACCTGCCGGTCGACGATGAACCTCGCGGCGCCGAGCTTCAGGTCCGGCAACTCGGCTTCCACGGCCTTGGTGAGGGCGCCAGCGGCCGTTTCGCGCGCCGTGCTGAGCGCAGACGCGGCGGCGGAATAGGCGCCACGCGCGGCCTCTGCGGCGATCTCGAGCGCCTTCAGCGACTGCTCGCCGCTCTGCAGCATGTCGAGATCGTTCTGGTACTTGGCCAGCACCTCACTCAGCCCGTCACAGGTCGTGTGGTGCTTGCGGGCGGCGGCGCGCAGCGCGAACAGCCGCTCCTCGACCTTTTCAAGATCGGCGGGATCGAACGCCATGTCGCGCTTCAGCACCTCGAGCGCGTCGGAGGTGGCGTCGAGCGACACCAGAGCCGTATCGAGCGCCTCGACGATCGGCTGGAACACCGCCGCGCCGGCATCGGCCTTGCGCACCAGCCGCCGCATCAGCCCGGCCAGCACCGGACCGGGGGCGGTCGGACCGTTGAGGATTTCATCGGCGTCGCGGACTTCCTCGGCGGCCTTTTCCAGCGTCATCAGCCGCTGCCGGCGCTCGGCGAGGACTTCCTCCTCGCCCGCCTCGAGATGCATCTCGCCCAGTTCCGTAACGACGTGACGGGCATATTCCTCGCGCGCCATCGCGTCGGCAATCACCGCGCGCTGCCCGGCGACGGCGGCATCCGCCTCGACCAGGGCTTCGTAGGTGCTCCATACGGAGCTGACCATCGATTCGTGGCCGCCGAACGCATCGAGGGCCGAGCGGTGCGTCGCAACGTCGATCAGCGCCCGATCGTCATGCTGGCCATGGATTTCGACGATCAGCCGTCCGACGGCCTGCAGCAGCCCGGCGGAGACCGGCTGGTCGTTGATGAAGGCGCGGGTGCGGCCGTCGGCCAGCTGCACGCGACGCAGGATGATATCCTCGTCGTCGGCGATGGCGTTCTCGCGCAGCGCCTCGCGTGCCGGGTGGTTGCGCGGCAGCTGCAGCACCGCCACCACCTGCCCGCTCTCGGCCCCAGCTCTCACCAGCGAAGCATCGCCGCGGCCGCCAAGCGCCAGCGTCAGCGCATCGAGCAGGATGGATTTGCCCGCACCGGTCTCACCGGTAAGCGCGGTGAGGCCGTCTTCGAGCGTGAGATCGAGCTGGTCGATCAGTACGATGTTTCGAACCGAAAGCGCATTGAGCATTCGGGAGTGGCCCCTCGGTGGTCGACCGGCCTGATGGGGCCGAACAAACTCGCGCTTTGCAGCTTAGCTCAAAGGGGAACAAACAGGCAACAGGCTTGTTTTTCGCCTTAGCTCTTCTTCAGTTGCGCGAGGCTGCTGCCGGCGTTCACCTGTGGCGAGATGCCCTGCTTGGCGAGCAGGTCGAATGCCTGCTTGTACCAGCTGCTCTGCGGATAGTTGTGGCCAAGCACGGCCGCCGCGGTCTGCGCCTCGGAGATCAGGCCGAGCGCCAGGTTAGCTTCGGTCAGGCGGAACAGCGCCTCTTCGATATGGGTCGAGGTCTGGAACTGCTCGGCCACCACGCGGAAGCGGTTGATCGCGGCCGGATAGTTGCCGTTGCCCAGGTAGTAGCGGCCGACCGACATCTCCTTGCCGGCAAGCTGGTCGACGCCGACCACCATCTTCTCCTGCGCGTCCTTGGCGTACTTGCTGTCAGGATAGTTGGCGATGATCATCGAGTAGGTCTCGATGGCGTTCTTCGATATCTGCTGATCGCGGGTGATGTCCTTGATCTGCCCGAAATACGAGTTGCCCTTGAGGTAGAGCACGTAAGGCAGCTCCTTGGAGCCCGGGTAGAGCGCGACATAGCGGTCGGCTGCGAGAATCGCCTCCTCGAACTTGCCGATGCGATAGTTGCCGTAGACCTGCATCAGCTTGGCCTTCTCGTTGAACTCCGAGAACGGGTGCTGACGCTCGAGCTTCTCCAGCGTCTTGACGGCAGTGACGTAGCGCTGAGCATCCATTTCGGAGAGCGCCTGCTGGTACAGGGTCTCGGGCGGGACGATAGCCTCTTCCTTGATCTTGGGCTGGCCAAACAGGTTGCAGCCGGTGAGCAGCACCACGACAGCGCCCATCAGCACGAAACGTGCGAACCGGCTCGAAATACCTGCATGCTGAGAGATCGTCACGACCTGCCCCATCCCTTAACGCACTACCCTAAGACGGCAGGCGAACTACTGACAAAAGAAATCAAAACTGTGGCGCTGGCTGTCAGCCGACCGACCGCAGGTACGATTGTACATTGAGCCCTTCGGGCATGTCATCCAGCGCGTCGAACGCCGCCGGCAGCTGGTCCGCCGTGACGATCTCATAGTTGGCTTCGCTGGCGAACAGCCCATGCAGCACCAGGGCATTGAGGGCGTGGCCACCCTTGTAGGAACGGAACCGACCGTAGATGGGCAGCCCGCACAGCGCCAGGTCGCCGATGGCGTCGAGCAGCTTGTGGCGGACGAACTCGTCCTCGTAGCGCAGGCCACCCGGATTGAGAATCCGATCCTCGTGCACGGTGATCGAATTTTCCATCGAGGAGCCGAGCGCATAGCCGGCCTGGCGGAGAATCTTGGCATCGCGCACGAACCCGAAGGTGCGGGCCCGCGACACGTCCTCGAAATACTTGCGCGGCGTCCAGTCGAAGATCATCCGCTGGCGGCCGATGACGCGGCTGTCGAAGTCGATCTCGAGGTCCAGCAGCCGGCCGTTATAGGGCTCGAGCGCGGCCGAGGCCTCGTTGTTGCGCACCAGCACCTGGCGCATGATCTTGATGTAGCGGCGCGGCGCCGGCTGCACCATCAGGCCGACCTGCTGGATGGCCTCGACGAACGGCCAGGCGCTGCCATCGAGGATCGGGCATTCGCCGCCGGTCAGCACCATGTGGGCATTGTCGACGCCCATACCGGAAAGCGCCGAAACCACATGCTCGACGGTCGCCACCGACACGCTGTCGCCAAGGTCGAGCGTGGTGCACAGCGTCGTCCGCGTCACGCGGGAAAAGTGCACCGGCACGGGCCCGTGACGGCGGCCGTCATCGAGCAGGCGCGTGATGGTATAACCGCTATCGGGCGCAGCAGGCTCGAGAGTGAGGGTAACAGGGGCGCCGGAATGAACACCGAAACCGCTGAATTCGAGCGCATCGGCCAAAGTCCGCTGCCGCGCCGAAAGTTTATGCATGCTCTAAGGACTCCAGCCCCGTCTGCGACCCGGTGCAGTCATAGACAATAAAATCCCGGCGCGGAAGCCGCGCCGGGGGCGTGTATTCGGGCTTTCCCCCGCGGCTATTAGCCGTGTTTGCGGAGGAAGGCAGGGATCTCGATGTGCTCTTTCTGAGCCGGCTGCGACTGTACGCGACCGTACTGGTCGGCATTGCCGCGGGCGCCTTCGGCACCACCGGAAACCCGCGAATTCCGGGCGCCTCCGGCCTCGATGGCGCTGCGGGCAGCGGCGTCGTCGGCACTCGGCTCGACCGCCGGTTCAGCCCGCGCCGGCTCGTTCGACTTAAGGCTAATGCCGACATTGGAGGCCAGCCGCTTGAACAGCGCACGCGCATTGCGCGGCTCCGGTTCCTGCTTTTCTTGCGCCGCGAGTGACTGCCTTGCAACAGCCGGGAACTCCTCAGTGCGCGGCATCCGACGCTGACCGTCGGGACGCTCGGCACTGGAGGGCACATAGGCGCTGGGAATCGGCGCCTCGATGAGTCGCGGCGCTTCTTCGAGGTGCGTGTGGCTGGCCTGCGGGATGTACGGCTCGACGGTGATGCCGTCGTCTTCCTGGTACTCCTGGTAAGCCGGCTCGGCGTAGGAGATCGCCTCGGCGACGGCCTGCTCCACCTGAGTCTCGAACTCGGGCTCCGGCGGAGCTTCGGCGATCGCTACCCGCTCCGGCATGGCCTGGCGCATCACCGCGGCCTGCAGCGGCACGCGCGCCGGGTTGGCCTTCATCGGCTCGAGCGCCTGGACCATCGTCGCGTCGGTGCCGGTGGCGACGACCGAGACACGGATCGTGCCGGTCATATCCGGATCGAACGTGGCGCCGAGGATGATGTTGGCATCCGAGTCGACTTCCTCGCGTATGCGGCTTGCCGCCTCGTCGACTTCGTAAAGGGTGAGGTCCGGACCACCGGTGATCGAGATCAGGAGGCCACGCGCCCCCTGCATCGACACATCGTCGAGCAGCGGGTTGGCGATCGCCGCCTCGGCGGCGTGCCGCGCCCGATCCTCGCCGGAAGCCTCGCCCGTCCCCATCATCGCCTTGCCCATGCCGCGCATCACGGCGCGCACGTCGGCGAAGTCGAGGTTGATCAGACCTTCCTTGACCATCAGGTCGGTGATGCAGGCGACGCCGGAGTAGAGCACCTGGTCCGCCATCTTGAAGGCGTCGGCGAAGGTGGTCTTCTCGTTGGCAACGCGGAAGAGATTCTGGTTCGGGATGACGATCAGCGTATCGACATGCCGGTGCAGCTCGTCGATGCCGTCTTCGGCCAGACGTGAACGACGGTTGCCTTCGAACTGGAACGGCTTGGTCACCACACCGACGGTCAGGATCCCCTGCTCGCGGGCTGCGCGAGCCACCACGGGAGCAGCGCCGGTGCCGGTGCCGCCACCCATGCCCGCGGTGATGAACACCATATGCGCGCCGCTCAGGTGATCGTTGATCTCGTCGTAGCTCTCTTCAGCGGCCGCCCTGCCCACTTCCGGATGGGAGCCGGCGCCGAGACCCTCGGTGACCGAGACGCCTAGCTGGATGATCCGCTGCGCGCTCGAGAGCGCCAGGGCTTGTGCGTCGGTATTGGCGCAGACGAAGTCCACTCCGGAAAGGCCCGACGCGATCATGTTGTTGACCGCGTTGCCGCCAGCCCCGCCCACACCGAACACGGTGATGCGCGGCTTCAGTTCTTGAATGTCCGGGATGGTGAGGTTGATGGTCATGAATGGCCCCATGCGTGGCGTGTGAGACCAGTATTAGTCGCCAATTCGTTAACCAGACCCTAACAATGCCCTCAAAACCGTTAACGTGATGGCAATTTGCAAGCCAGGCTAAACGTTTGGATACGTTACGTTAAGCATGAAGGTGAGGGGCGCCCGGCGGCGTCGCGGCCGGGAGCGCCCCGAGACTCAGAAGCTGGTGCGGAGCCAGTTGCCGACCCGGGCGAAATAGCCGTCGGTGCCGGTAAGCCGGGCGGCGCGATGCGGCTCGACGAACTCCTGGGCGCATACCTGCGGATAGATCAGCATCCCTGCAACCGTCGCGAATCCCGGGCCCTTGGCCATTTCGGGCAGGCCGGAAATCCCCATCGGGCGGCCATTGCGGACGTTACGGGCCAGCACCCGGCGCGCCACTTCCGGCAGGCCGGTGAGCTCGCTGGCGCCACCGGTCAGGACGAATCGGCGGCCGCAGATATCCATCATGCCGGTCGCCTGCATGCGATCCTTGATGGCGGTGAGCACTTCCTCGACCCGCGGACGGATGATGCGGGTGATGTGCGAACGCGGAATCTGCCCCGGCGCCTCGTCGCGAGTCGCACCGACCGGGGTGATGGCGATCATGTCGCGCTCGTCGGTCTGGCCCGGCAGCACCGAGCCGTACATGGTTTTGAGTCGCTCCGCGTCGGCGATGCCGACCGAGAGCTGGCGCGCGATATCGAGCGTCAGGTGATGCCCGCCAATGGCGATGGCGTCGGCATAGACGAGCTGCCCCTCGGAGAACACCGAAACGGTGGTGGTGGCGCCACCGAAGTCGATACAGGCAACGCCCAGCGAGCTCTCGTCATCGACGAGGGTCGCAAGGCCGGAGGCATACGGGGTCGCCATCAGCGCTTCGATCTGCAGATGGCAGCGGTGCAGCACCAGCTCGATATTGCGCATGGCGAGGGTTTCGGCCGAGATCACCGCGACATCGATCGACAGCTTCTCGCCGACCATGTTCTTGGGATCCTTGATGCCCTTCTGGCCATCGAGCGCATAGCCGATCGGCAGCGCGTGGACGATCGAGCGCTCGGGGCGGACCGACCGCTCGTTGACCGCGCGCAGCACCCGCTGGATATCGGCGCGTTCCACTTCCTGGCCGCCAAGATTGACGCCCGCCGAGAAGGTTTCCGAGCCGAGACGGCCGGCGGTGACGTTGACGATCACCGACTGCACGGTGACACCGGCAGCGCGTTCGGCGATGCCGACCACAGTGCGCACGGCCTGCTCGGCCTTGTCGAGATCGGTGATGACACCACTCTTGATGCCGGACGAGGGGCCATAGCCGAAGCCGATCACTTCGACATTATGAGTCCGGCCCCTGAGCGACTTGCCCTCGGGGCGCGGCACCAGCCGGGCGATGACGCAGCAGATCTTGGTCGAACCGATATCGAGCACCGTCACCAGCGAAGTGCGGCCGGGCTGTACGGGCTTGAGCCGCGCGGTCAGGGCATCGGTCATCATGGTCTTACTGAGTCCGAGTTACAGGCACGACGGGAGCCGCGGCCTGAGGCGCCGCAACGGGAGCGGTCGCCGCCGGGGCGCTCGCGGGTTTCTTGGCGGGCTTCTTGCCCTTGCTGCCCTTCGCTTCGGCGATCTGCGCCGCAGCGATTTCGCCGGGCTTCAGGGTGACGAGGCCGGGCACGCGCAGGTCGATCACCGACACGTCGCGCTCGAGCAGCGCATAGTCGGTCTGGTACATTTCGAGCTGGTCGAGCGCCTGCGCCACGCCGCTCTCGGGCAGCTGCACGCGGAGGCCATTGCGATAGATCAGGTCCCAGCGCCGATCGCCGATGCGGCTGAGCGCGGCCAACTGGTCGTCGAGCCCTGCATGGCGGGCGAGCACCCGCACCATGGCGACGCCGTCATCGCCGGCCCCCTCCCCGATCAGCAGCGGCAGGTCGGTATAGGAGCTGATATCGGTGCCGATCTTCTTGCCGGTCTCGTCGATCAGCCAGGTGGTGTCGCCGATGCGCCAGCGCGCCACCGGCACCTTCTCGACGATCGAGACGATGACCCGGTTGGGATAGACCTTGCGAACGGTGGCGGATTTCACCGCGCGGAGCCATTCGAGCCGCGCTTGCGCCTTCTGCGCATCGAAGGTCAGCGTCGAATTGCCGGTGCCGACGGTCAACAGCGTGATGATGTCCTTGTCGTCGGTCAGCGTCTGCCCGGTGATCTCGATCGCATCGATGCCGAAGCCGGCCTGGGCGAACTCGCCCTGCACGAACCGGTAGGCGGTGAGACCGGCCGAGCCGATGACATCGCGCGCTTCATAGAGGCCGAACGCCACGAGCAGCGCGAGGACTGCCCCGACGATGCGGGTAATGACCTGCTTGTGCAGCACCCAGACATGGCTGGCCTTGACCAAGGCACGCCGGCCGGTGCGGGGCAGTGGAACAGGAAAATGACGGGGATCGACAGGCTGGGCGTTGGCGAAACTCTTAGCCCCTACCTGTTGCAACTCGCATCCTCCACCATCCAGGCAACCAGCTCCTCGAACGAGTGGCCGGCATGGCGGGCCTGTTCGGGAACCAGTGACGTTTCGGTCATGCCTGGTTGGGTGTTGATCTCGAGGCAGACGAGCTCGCCGTCCGGCCCTGCCTGGTCGTTGTAGCGGAAGTCACTCCGCGACACGCCCCGGCACCCAAGCGCAGCATGCGCCTTAAGCGCCATCTTCTGCACTTTGTCGTAAATTTTCGGTTGAATTTCAGCCGGAATGACGTGCCGCGAGCCGCCATGGGCGTACTTTGCCTCATAATTGTAGAAGCTGAGGTCGGTAACGATCTCGGTCACCCCCAGCGCCACGTCGCCCATCACCGCGCAGGTGAGCTCGCGGCCGGGAATGTAGCGCTCGACCATCACCTCTTCGCCCGAGTTCCAGTCCTCGCGCAGCAGCTCCTGCGGCGGGTGCGACTGGTCGGCCTTGACGATGAAGATGCCCAGACTCGAACCGTCAGCGATCGGCTTCACCACATAGGGTGGCGCCATGACGTGGGCGCGCGCGACTTCCGCCCGGCTGGCAATGGTGTGATCGGTGACCGGGATGCCGGCCGCCTTGAACATGATCTTGGCCTGGTGCTTATCCATCGCCAGTGCCGAAGCTAGGACGCCCGAGTGCGTGTAGGGGATGCGCAGGAACTCCAGCACGCCCTGGATGGTGCCATCCTCGCCGTAGCGCCCGTGCAGCGCGTTGAAGGCGACATCGGGTTTCAGCTCGCGCAGGACCTCGGCGATATCGTAGCCGACATCGACCTCGGTGACCTGGTAGCCCCCGTTCCGCAGCGCCTGAGCGCACCCGGTGCCCGAGGCGATCGACACCGGCCGCTCATTCGAAATGCCGCCCATCAGGACGGCGACGTGCTTGGTCATGGAGTGATCTCTCGGACGCCGGTGACTGTGGACCCCCACCCCTGTCCCCTCCCCGCAAGGGGGAGGGGGACGATGGAGCCGCATGCTCCGTAGGTGAGGCGATGATGATTGGTCGGGAGCATCTCCCTCCCCCTTGCGGGGAGGGGACAGGGGTGGGGGTCAGCGAGCACCGGCAGAACGGCGGTCACTAAACCGCTCCCCTGAACGGCGCCCCGTCCATGAACTCGCGCACTTCGCGCCCGGGCACGAAATGCCCCATGCGGCGAACTTCCCATTTGAGCTCGATGCCGTGCTTGTCGCGCACCTTCTGGCGGATCGACTCGCCGACGGTTTCGACCTCGAACGCATCGGCTTCGCCCATGTTGATGAGGAAGTTGGAGTGCATCTCGCTCATCTGCGCTCGCCCGAAAGTGAAGCCGCGGCCACCGGCCTCGTCGATCACCTTCCAGCTCGAGTGCCCCTCGGGGTTCTTGAAGGTCGAGCCGGCGGTCTTGGCACGGGTCGGCTGCGTGCTCTCGCGCCGCTCGGTGACGGTGCGCATCTCGGTGAGGATCTTCTCCGAGTCGCCGGCAAAGCCCTGGTAGGTGGCCGAGGTGAACACCGCGCCGCGCGGGCCGTTCGACTTGCGGTAGAGGTAGCCCATCTGCTCGTTGCTGAGCGTGATGATCTCGCCCTGCCGGGTCACGGCACGCAGCTCGACCATGCGGTTGCGCGTCTCGGTGCCATAGCAGCCGGCATTCATGTAGAGCGCCCCGCCGATGCCGCCGGGAATGCCGCGATAAAACCACAGCCCGTCAATGCCGGCCTCGGCCGAAGCGGTCGCGACCTTCACGTCCGGCACCGCGGCGCCGGCCCGCACCCGGTGGCCATCGAGGATATCGATGGCGCCAAAGCCCTTGGCCGGCAGCCGGATCACCACGCCATCGAGACCGCCATCGCGGATCAGGAGGTTCGAGCCGAGCCCGACCACGGTGACGCGGATTTCCGCCGGCAGGTGCTTGAGGAAGAACGCCAGGTCGGCTTCATCGACCGGGCGGAAGAACAGCTGCGCCGGCCCCCCTACCCTGAGTGTCGTCATCTCGTCGAGCGGCTGGTTGGCGATCAGCTGGCCGCGGACCTCGGAGGTCCAGCTGCCGAGCGTCGGAAGCAGGTCAGGCCACTGGGGGACATGAACGTTCATGTGAGCTCAGGCTCCTTGCCGATCAGGGCGCCAAGTTCGGCGGGCAGCGAGGCCGCCCACTGCGTGATGTTTCCGGCGCCGAGCAGCACGACATAGTCGCCCTCGGCGGCGCGCGAAGCGATCAGCGGCGCCAGGGCTTCCGGCCGGTCGATGACCCGCGCATCGCGGTGACCGCGGGCCCGGATGCGGGCGACCAGCTCTTCGTGCGTCACGCCGTCGATCGGCGTTTCGCCCGCCGCATAGATCGGTGCGACGATCACCGTATCGGCATCGTTGAAGCAGGTGGCGAATTCGTTGAACAGGTCGTGGACGCGCGAGTAGCGGTGCGGCTGCACCACGGCGATGACGTCGCGCCGGGCCGATTGCCGGGCCGCCTTCAGTACCGCGCCGATCTCCACCGGGTGGTGGCCGTAATCGTCGATGATGGTGATGCCGCCGACCGTGCCGGTCTTGGTGAAGCGCCGCTTCACGCCGGAGAAGTTTTTGAGACCCTTGCGGATCGCCTCGGCCGGCACCTTCAACTGGTCGGCGACGGCGATCGCCGCCGTAGCGTTGAGCGCGTTGTGCTCGCCCGGCATCGGCAGCTCGAGCCCGTCGATCCTCAGATGCGTCATCCGGATGCGGTCGCGGATCTCGACCGAAAAATGCTGCACGCCGTCATGGTTTTCGAGATCGACCAGCCGGACGTCGGCCTGCGGGTTGCGGCCATAGGTGATGACGCGGCGGTCGCGGATCTGCCCGACCAGCGCCTGCACTTCGGGGTGATCGAGGCACATCACGGCAAAGCCGTAGAACGGCACGTTCTCGACGAAGTTGATGAAGGCCTGCTTCACCTTGTCGAAGTCGCCGTAATAGTCGAGGTGCTCGGGATCGACATTGGTGACGATAGCCACGTCCGCCGGCAGCTTGACGAAGGTGCCATCAGACTCGTCGGCCTCGACCACCATCCACTCGCCGTCGCCGAGGCGGGCATTGGTGCCATAGGCATTGATGATGCCGCCATTGATGACGGTGGGGTCGTAATTCGCCGCATCGAGCAGCGTCGCCACCAGCGTCGTCGTAGTGGTCTTGCCGTGCGTACCGCCGATGGCGATGGCGTTCTTGAACCGCATGATCTCGGCCAGCATCTCGGCGCGACGCACCACCGGCAGGCCACGCGCCCGGGCGGCGGCCAGTTCCGGGTTGCCCTTCTTGATCGCCGAGGAAATGACGACGACGGCCGCATCCTTGAGGTTGTCGGCGCTCTGGCCGATCTCCACCTCGATACCCATCTTGCGCAACCGCTGCACGTTGGGGTTCTCGGCGCTGTCCGAGCCGCGGACCTTATAGCCCTGGTTGTGCAGGATCTCGGCGATGCCGCTCATGCCGATGCCGCCGATGCCGACGAAGTGCACCGGTCCGATGTTGCGCGGCATCTTCATTGTGGTTTGTTCCCCTTGGCCGCGAGGCGTTCTGCCGCGTCGGCGAGCTTGGTGACGGCGTCGGGCTGGCCCAGCAATCTGGCCGCAGCTGCGGCCCGCTGCAGCACATCCCGGTCACCCAGAAGTGATGCCAAGCGAGTGCCAAGCGATAGTGGCGTAAGCGTGGCTTGCTCGGCGATCCAGCCGCCACCGGCAGCCTCCATCACCAGTGCGTTGTTCTTCTGGTCGGCATCGATGGCGCCGGGCAGCGGCACGAGGATGGCCGGCCGGCCGATGGCGGTAAGTTCGGCAATGGTCGAAGCGCCCGAGCGCGAGACGACGAGGTGCGAAGCGGCCATGCGCTCCGGCAGGTCGTCGAAGAACGAGGCGAGCTCGACATTGACCTTGGCTTGCCGGTAGGTCTCGGCGACGCGGTCGAGATCCTCGGCCCGGCATTGCTGCACCACGCGCAGCCGCGAGCGGATCTCGGGCGGCAGTTCGGCGATCGCCGGAGGCACCAGATCCGCAAACACCCGGGCGCCCTGGCTGCCGCCGAACACCAGGAGCCGGATCGAGCCACCGGCCTCGAGATCGGGATATGGCACCTTGGCGACGTTCCGCACCCGGTCGCGCACCGGGTTGCCGACCAGCACCGACTTGTCGGCAAAGGCCTCGGCCTTGAGAGTGCGCGCAAAGCTCAGCGCGATTAGCTTGGCCATCTTGGCCAGCGCCCGGTTGGCCCGCCCCATCACCGCGTTCTGTTCGTGCAGGATCCCCGGGATACCGCGGAGGCTCGCCGCGACGAACGGTGGGAACACCGGATAGCCACCAAAGCCGATCACCGCGTCAGGTTTCACCCGGCCGAGCGTGCCATGGGCGACGCCGATGCCGCCGAGGATCTTGAACCCCGCCGTCACGAACTTGATCGGGTTGCTGACCGAGGGCGTCGCCGAGGGCACGATATGCGTCGCGCTCGCCGGAAAGCCGTCGCCATAGGAGGCGACGCGGTGATCGGTCATCAACTGGATATCGTGACCGCGCCGGCGCAATTCCTGCGCCAACGCCATTGCCGGGAAGAGATGGCCTCCCGTACCGCCGGCCATTAGGACGAATCTGCTCATTCGGCGGGGGATAGCACTCCGCTGCGATAGACGGGAAGCCCGGTCGCGAGGCGCTCTTCCGGCTTCTTGCGGGTCAGGGCCAGCATCAGCCCCATGGCGAAGGCAATGGCGAGCATCGAGGTGCCGCCATAAGAGACGAACGGCAGGGTCATGCCCTTGGGCGGGATCAGGCTGAGATTGACCGCCAGGTTGATGGCGCATTGCAGCCCGAACTGGATCGCCAGGGTCGAGGCCGCGAGACGCGAGAACAGGCTCGACTGCTGCTGCGCCCCGATCAGCGCCTTGACCACGATGAAGCCGACCAGCGCCACGATGAACAGGCAGAACAGGATGCCGAACTCCCCTGCCGCGGCCGAGAACACGTAGTCGGCATGGGCGTCCGGGATCACCTTGTTGGCCAGCGACTCGCCGGGGCCGCGCCCGAACCAGCCGCCTTCGAGCAACGAGCTCAGCGCCTTGTCGACCTGGTAGGTGTTGCCGCCTTCCGGGTTGACGAAGCTGTCGATGCGCTTGGCAAAGTGCGGGAAGAACAGATAGGCGGCGAACAGCAGGCCAACGCCGGCCGCTCCCAGCCCGATGATCACGAACCACGAGATGCCGGAGAGGAACAGCAGCACGCCCCAGGTGGCGAGCACCAGCGCCGTCTGCCCGATATCGGGCTGCAGCAGCAGCCCGCCGACGATCATCAGCATGATGCCGGTGGCGATGATGCGCGCCGGCACACCCGGCCGCTTCATGCTCTCGGCAAACAGCCAGGCGCCGATGACGGCAAAGGCCGGCTTGACGAATTCGGACGGCTGCACCGTGTTGCCGGCGATGGAGATCCAGCGCTTTGCGCCTTTGACCTCGACGCCGAAGCGCAAGGTCAGCCACAGCATGACGATGGAAACCACCAGCACCGCCAGCGCCGCAATGCGCGCCGCCCGGTGCGGCAGCATCGACGCTGCAATCATCACCGGCACGGCAAGCGCCGCGAAGATCGCCTGGCGGATGATGAAGTGCCAGGGCCCGAGGCCCAGCCGCTCGGCCACCGGCGGGCTGGCCGCAAAGCTCAGCAGCACACCGACCAGCAGCAGCAGGATCAACGCCGCAAGCAGTGACTTGTCGATCGTCCACCACCACTCGGCGATGGGGGTCTTACGCTCGCGTGAAAACATGCTTTGACGCCGCCTGATCGGGACGGCCTCCCGTACGCACAACTAGATGCAAATTGTAGCGCCCGGTTGGTTACCAACTTCGCAACGACACTCGCGTTTTGCGAGTCGGGGGGCTGTCAGCGCCGTGGCCACATATCTCGTTCAAGCATGGCAGCATTTCCCCCACATACTCGATGTCATCCCAGCGAAAGCTGGGACCTATTTCGTCACCCGCACCAGCTGAGAGTTGGGTCCCAGCTTTCGCTGGGATGACACCGGTGGGGAGGTGAAGGCGGCGGTAGCTCGTGTGACTTAGCGCAGCTTCAGCGAGCTCAGGCCGATCAGCGCCAGCACAAAGCTGATGATCCAGAAGCGGATCACCACCTGGCTTTCGGTCCAGCCCATCATTTCGAAATGGTGGTGGATCGGCGCCATCTTGAACACGCGCTTGCCGGTGAGCTTGAACGACACGACCTGGACGATCACCGAGACGGCCTCGAGCACGAACAGGCCGCCGATGATGGCAAGGACGATTTCGTGCTTGGTAGCGACCGCGATGGTGCCGAGCGCGCCGCCCAGGGCGAGCGAACCGGTATCGCCCATGAAGATCTGCGCCGGCGGCGCATTGAACCATAGAAAGCCAAGGCCCGCGCCGATCAGCGCGCCTGAGACCACCGAGAGTTCGGCCGTGCCCGGAACCGGGTTGAGGAACAGGTATTCCGAGAAGGTGGCCGAGCCGACCAGATAGGCGATGAGCCCGAAGCACGCGGCCGCGACCATCACCGGCACGATGGCGAGGCCGTCGAGGCCATCGGTGAGGTTCACCGAATTTCCGGCCGCAACGACCACGAAGGCGCCGAACAGCACGAAGAACCAGCCAAGATTAATCGCCAGCCCTTTGACGAACGGGAAGAACAGCGAGGTCGAGGTGGCGGGATCGCCCAGCACCGAGATGAAATAGCAGGCGACGGCGCCGATGATCGCCTCGAGGATCAGCCGCTGCCGGCCGGAAAAGCCGGCATGCGACATGCGCTTGACCTTGAGGTAATCGTCGTAAAGGCCGATGGCGCCGAACGAAACCGTGACGCCGAGCACCACCCAGACATAGCCGTTCGAGAGGTTGGACCACAAAAGGATCGAGATCACCGTCGCCGACAGGATCATCAGCCCGCCCATGGTGGGCGTACCCTTCTTGGTCAACAGATGCCCGGCCGGGCCATCCTCGCGGATCGGCTGGCCCTTGCCCTGCCGGATGCGGAGCGCCGCGATCATGCCGGGGCCAAACAGGAACACGAAGAACAGCGCGGTCATCACCGCGCCGGCCGTCCTGAAGGTGATGTAACGGAACACATTGAAGGCGGCGAGGCTATCGCCCAACTGCCCGAGGAAATACAGCATGCTGTCGGTGTCCCACCCGTCGGACTGAAAGCGCTTTAGGCGTTCTGGAAGCGCTCGCGGATCTTCTGCACCAGAGGTGAGAGGCGGACGCCTTTCGACCCTTTGACCATAACTGCGTCGCCATAGGCAAGCGCCGAGAGCACGGTATCACTGATCTCCTCGGCGCTCGGCATATGCGTCACAGCGGGAATGTCGCGGTCGTTCTCAGCCCGATGCCGGAGCTCATCGGCCAGCGAACGCATCGCCGCGCCGACCAGGTAGATCTCGGTAGCGCCGGTCTTCAGCACCGCGTTGGCGAGCCCGGCATGCAACTGCGGGCCCTGCGGTCCCATCTCCAGCATATCGCCGAGCACCAGGAACTTGCGGCCATCGGGCGGACGCACTGAGCCATAGAGATCCATCGCCGCGGTCATCGAGGCGACGTTGGCGTTGTAGCTCTCATCGACCAGCAGCAGCGGCTTGGCGTTGGGGCCCAACCGCAGGGTCAGCCCCCTGCCCTCCGGCGCGCCGAACTTGGCAAGCGCCGCCACCGCAACGCGGGTGCCTTCGCCCGAAATCTGCGCCACCGCCAGCGCCGCCACGGCATTCGCCACCATGTGGCGGCCGGGCACCTGCAGCCGCAGATCGTATCGGTCGGCGCCGTGCGTCACCTCAGCCAGTGTCGTCGAGGCCGAGGTGTCGACCCGGCCGATATGCCAGTCGGCGCTCTCGTCGAAGCCATAGGTCACCACTTTGCCGACACCAGCCGCCCGGGCGTGGGCGAACAGGATATGCAGGTGATCGTGGTCGGCGTTGAGCAGCGCCGTGCCGCCGGGCTCAAGACCGAGGAAGATCTCGGCCTTGGCTGCGGCGATGTCGGCGACCGAGTTGAAGAACTCGAGATGCGCCGCCGCCACCGTGGTGATGACAGCGATATGCGGGCGGACCATCTGCACCAGCGGCGTGATCTCGCCGGCATGGTTCATGCCGATCTCGAACACCCCGAACTGCGCTTCGCGCGGCAGCCGCGCCAGCATCAGCGGCACGCCCCAATGGTTGTTGAAGCTCTTGATCGAGTAGTGCGTCTCACCATAGGCGGCGAGCACGGTGCGGATCGCTTCCTTGGTGGTGGTCTTGCCGGCACTGCCGGTCACCGCGATGATCTGGCCGCGATTGCGGGCCCGCGCCGCGATGCCGAGCTGCTCCAGCGCCTTGAGGGTGTCGAGCACGACGATCAGGTTCTTGCCGCCATGCGCGGCGTGATAGGCCTCCGATACCAGCGCCGCGGTGGCGCCGGCTTCGATCGCCTTCGCCACGAAATCGTGCCCGTCATGGGTGTCGCCGCGGATCGCGACGAACAGCGCCTCCGGGGCGATTTCGCGGGAATCGATCGAGATCGAGGAGATCGGGCCATCCGACAGGCCTTCGGGCCGGCCGCCGGTGGCTTTGACGACCTCGGCGACGGTCCAGAGCGGTCGCATCGGCGCTACAGTCCTTTCAGCGTCTCCAGCACCACTTCGTGGTCGGAGAAATGGTGCTTGGTGGTGCCGATGATCTGATAGTCCTCGTGGCCCTTGCCCGCAATCAGCAGCACGTCGCCCGGCTCCAAACGTGAAATGCCGGTCTCGATCGCCTTGCGGCGATCGCCGACCTCGAGTGCCCTGGGCACCGCGGCGAGGATTTCGGCGCGAATGGTCGCCGCGTCCTCGGTGCGCGGGTTGTCGTCGGTGACGATGACATCGTCGGCCAGCCGCTCGGCCACGTCGCCCATGATCGGGCGCTTGCCCTTGTCGCGATCGCCGCCGCAGCCGAACACCAGCCGCAACTGGTTCCTGGCATAGGGCCTGAGCGACTCGAGCGCTGTCTCGAGCGCTACCGGCTTATGCGAGTAATCGACGAAGATCGCCGCGCCATTGTGCTCGGCCACCAGCTCGAGCCGCCCCTTGGCGCCCTTGAGGTGCTCCAGCGCCTTCACCGCCTTGTCGGCGGAGGCGCCGGTGGCGACGGCCAGCGCCAGTGCCACTGCGGCATTGTTGACCTGGAACGCACCGGTGAGCGGCAAGAGGAAACTGACCGGCTCGCCGACCATGCGGCCGGTGACCCGCTGGCCATAGCCCTCGTTGCGGATCTCGGTGAGTTCGAGGAAGGCGCCTTCCTTGCCCACCGTCATCAGCGTCGCGCCACGATCGAGCGCGGCGAACAGGAATGGCATGTGCTCGGGGTCGTCGGCATTGACCACCGCCGCGCCGCCCTCGGCGATCAGGTCGGTGAACAAGCGGAGTTTCGCGTCCCGGTACGTGTCCATGTCGCGGTGATAGTCGAGATGATCGCGACTGAGATTGGTGAAGGCCACGGCGTTGAAGCGGATGCCGTCGACCCGGCGCTGGTCGAGCCCCTGGCTCGAAGCTTCCATGGCGATGTGGCCGATGCCTTCGGCCTTGAGCTCGCCGAGGTCGCGATGCAGCGACAGCGCGTCAGAGGTGGTGAGTTCGCGCGGCCGGATGCCGGCGCTGGTCTCGACGCCCACCGTGCCGAGGCTGGCCGCGGCGATGCCACAGGCGTCCCAGATCTGGCGCACGAACGAAACGATCGAGGATTTGCCATTGGTGCCGGTGACGGCGACCGCGACATCAGGCTGCGGCGCAAATTGCCGGGCCGCGGCCTGCGCATAGGCGGCGCGCACGTCCTCGACCAGCACTACCGGAACGCCGGGGTCGGCTTCCGGCTGGCGATCGCTGATCATCACGCTGGCGCCACGGCCGACGGCCTGCGCCGCAAAGCCATCGCCATGCACGCGCGTGCCGGGCAGCGCGAAGAACGCCTCGCCGCGTCCGATGGCGCGGCTGTCGGAATTGATGCCCTCGACCTCGATGGCTGGGACCGTAGGGGCTCCTGCCCCTTTCAGCAGTTCTGTGAGCGCGAAAGGCACGTCCACGCTTTCTTCTCGAATGGCTTCAGCGGAGTTCGACTGGGACAAGGCTTGTATCCAACATTTCGCTGAAGTCGGGCGCGATTCCAAGCATCGGCGCAACCCTCTGCACCACACGACCGGTCACCTGGCCGGCGTTCCAGCCCGCGGTATGGCCCGACTGGGCGTTTTCGTCCTGCGGTTCGTCGACGATCACCACCATGGCGTAACGCGGATTGTCGAGCGGGAAAGCCGACGCGAACACCGCGAAGGTCTTGTCGGAAGAGTATGTCCTTCCCACGACCTTTTCGGCGGTGCCGGTCTTGCCGCCCACCCGGTAGCCGTTGGCCAGCTTGTTCATCTGCGTGCCCGAGCCCTCGAGCGCATTGAGCCGCATCAGGTAGCGGACCTCGGCACTGGTGCCCGGCGAGATCACCTGCTCATAGAGCTGGCGCGCCTCGGCTTCGCTGCGCTTGTAGAGCGTCGGCGGCACCATGTTGCCATCGTTGACGAAGGCCGCGACGGCCCGAACCATGTGGAGCGGCGACACCGACAGGCCGTGCCCGAAGCTCGAGGTCGCCGCGACGATCTCGGAGAACTTGTCCGGCACCTTGGGCTTGCGCATTTCGGGCAGCTCGAACGGTACCGGCTTGTCCATGCCGATCTTGCCCAGGAAGGCGCGGAAATCGTCCTTGCCCAGCTGCTGCATGATCTTGATGGTGCCGATGTTGGACGAGTACTTGTAGACCTCGGGCACGCTCAGCACGCGGTGCTTGCCGTGGAAATCGTCGATGGTGAAGCGACCGAAGCGCACCCCGAAACGGGCATCGAACTGGTCGGTGATGCGCACCTTGCCGCTATCCAGCGCCCCGGCCAGCGTCACCGTCTTGAAGGTCGAGCCGAGCTCGTAGATGCCCGAGGTGATCCGGTTGAAGCGGTCGTTCTTCACCCCGTTATAGTCCTGGAACAGGGTCGAGGGGTTGTTCGGGTCGAAATCCGGCAACGACGCCAGCGCGACGATCTCGCCGGTCTTCACGTCCATCATCACGCCGGCAGCGGCGATCGCCTTGTAGCGGACCAGCGCATCCTGCAGCTGCTCGTACATCACGTGCTGCACGCGCAGGTCGATGGCGAGGTTCACCGGCGTCATCTCGTTGCCGCGGGCGAGGCCAATCGACTGCAGCAGCGCCAGGCTGTCGTCGTCCATGTGCTTTTCGATGCCCATGGTGCCCTGGTTGTCGATATTGACCGAGCCGAGGATGTGCGACGCCTCCTGCCCCGAGGGGTAGAAGCGCTTGCTTTCGGTAACGAAATCGAGCCCGGGGATACCGAGCTGGAAGATCTTCTCCTCGATTGCCGGGGTCAGCTCGCGCTTCACCCAGACGAAGCCCTTGTCGCCGCTGAGGCGCCTGCGCAGCCAATCCTCGTTGAGGTCGGGCAGCACGGTCCGGAGCTTCTGCACCGCTTCTTCGACATCGATGATGCGACGCGGCTCGGCGAACAGCGAGGGGACGCGGATATCGACCGCCATCTCGAGCCCGTTGCGATCGAGCACCGGCGGGCGGCTGGCGGTGATGACATCGCGTTCGATGCCCTCGATGGTGGAATCGGTGACGGTGGCGCCGAGCTGGATCAGCCGGCCGCCGACCGTGGCGAACACCAGCACCAGCGCGACGATGACCCAGCGGATGCGCGCCTTGGTGAGATTGCCGCGCGCCTTCCGCCCGCCATCAAGCGAAATGGTCTCGGCGCCTTCGGTGATGATCGCCATCTAGTTGGCCTCGATCAGCTGTTCGATCGGGTCGATGCCCGCATCGAGCGAGGAAAGCAGCGCATCGAGCGCTACCGTGTCGGGTGCGGCCGGTCGCATCGGCAGGTTGTCCATGCGGCCGAACTGATCCTGCGCCGTCGGCACCAGAGCCAGCGCTTCCTGATGGCGGGCGACGATTGGCGCGACGTGGGCGGGCTGGTTGAGGTACGACCAATCGGCCTTGAGCAGACTGAGATCGCCTTCCTGCCGGTCGATCTTGCGCTCCAGCGCCACCTTGGCGCTGGCGATATCCTCGACCGAGTATTTGAGCGCATAGACGCCGACCAGCCCGACAAGGCTGGTGCAGACCATCACGGCGTTGAGCATCTTGATCATGCAGCACCTCGCGACAGCGGCACGCCCAGCCCGGCATAGCTCATGACGCGCGCCGGAGCGGCAGTCCTGACGCCGGCGCGCAAAGTGGCGGAACGGGAGCGCGGATTGCGGGCGAGCTCGGCGGACGAGGCCTTCAGCGCCTTACCCGAACGGGCCCAGCGCGGCGCCTCGAGGACAACCTGCGGCAGGTGGCGAGACTGCGTCGGCGCCCCCTTCTCGGGGTCGAAGAAGCGTTTGACGATCCGGTCTTCGAGCGAATGGAAGGTGACGACGGCGAGCCGCCCACCCTCGGCCAGCAGCCGCTCGCTGGCGAACAACCCGCCGACCAGCTGGTCGAACTCGCCATTCACCGCGATGCGGAGCGCCTGGAAGCTGCGGGTCGCCGGATGCGCATCGCCGGGCTTGCGGCCGATGGTCTTTTCGATCAGCCGCGCCAGTTGCGTCGTGGTCGAGATCGGCGCCGTGGCGCGCGCTGCGACGACGGCGCTGGCGATGCGGCGCGATTTGCGCTCCTCGCCGAAGGCGAACAGCAGGTTGGCGAGCTCTGCCTCATCCAGGTTGTTCACCAGGTCAGCCGCCGACTCGCCATCCGACGACATCCGCATGTCGAGCGGGCCTTCCTGCATGAAGGAGAAGCCGCGCTGCGCCTGGTCGAGCTGCATCGACGAAACGCCGATATCGAGCACCACGCCATCGACCGGGCCATCGGCCAGCTCATCCAGATTGGAAAAAGTGCCGGGCACGAACTTGAAGCGATTCGGGAAATCGGCGCTGAGCCGTTCGGCGTGCGGCAGCACCGAGGGGTCGCGATCGAGCGCCACCACGGAAGCGCCGGCTTCCAGCAGGGCGCGGGAGTAGCCCCCTGCCCCGAACGTGCCATCGAGGATACGCGCACCCTCGAGCGGGGCCAGCGCATCGAGCACCTCGGCCAGCAGCACCGGCACATGTGGCGCCTGGCTGTCGCTGCCCTTGGGCTCACTCATTCCCGCTCGAACTCCACGCCGGCGCCGCCGGTACAAGAAAAATCACCCATACTGGGTATCGGCGCACTTTGCGGCGGGGAGGTTAAGGTTCCATTGAGGTTACGGGCATGTTCACCACGATGGATCCGACCTTGTGACCGGTCTCGACCCGGGCATGCGCCGCGGTGATCTCGGCCAGCGCGTACTCACGTTCGATGACGGTGCGGAGTTTCTCTTGGCTCACCCAGTCGAACAGCTGGATCAGGTCCTTGGCCCTGTCGACCGGCCGCCTCAGGCCGGTGGCGGCGAAGCGGGCCCGGCGGCCGGTTTTCCTGAGCATGGAGGGCGACAGCATCGGCGTCGGCGAGAGGTAAATGCCCTCCGGCTTCAGCGCATCATGGCAGCGGGCGAAGCTGGATTTGCCGACCGTGTCGAAGATCACGTCGTAGGCCGCGTCTGCGGCAGTGAACTCCTCCTTGGTGTAGTCGATCACCCGATCCGCGCCGAGAGCCCGGACCAGTTCGACATTGCGCGTACTGGTGACCCCGGTCACCACCGCTCCCATGGCCCGTGCCAGTTGCACCGCCGTGGTGCCAATGCTGCCCGACGCGCCGTTGACCAGCACGTGCTGGCCGGCCCGCACCTGCCCCTGGTCGCGCAGGAACGGCAGTGCCGTGAGTCCACCGTCGCAGAGCCCGGCGGCAGCGCCGAACGCCACTCCGTCGGGCAGTTTGACGATCGCGCCAGCCTGATCGACCACGGCGAACTGAGCGTGTGCGGCAAGCTCCGGACCGGTCGAGCCCGCAACCCGATCGCCGACGGCGAAGCCGGTGACCCCAGCTCCAACGCGAACCACAATGCCAGCAAAGGCATCGCCGAGGATCGGCAGCCGCGGCTTGAACGGGCCGGAGAACAGCCGCGCGATCCACAATTCGCCGTTGCGGAACGCCACGTCGGAGGGCGTCACGACGCTGGCATGGATCTGCACCAGCACCTGTTCGGGTCCGGGCTCGGGCGTCGGCACCTCCCGGATCGTCAGAGCTTCAGGAGCACCATAGCGCTCGACGATTGCGGCAAGCATCACTCGCCCTCCCCACGATACTGGAACACCTGCTCGAGCGGCACGTCGAAGGCCCGTGCCACCCGGAAGGCGACTTCGAGCGAGGGCGAGTAGCGCCCCTGCTCCATGGCGACGATGGTCTGGCGGGTAACGCCCACCTTCTCGGCCAGCGCTGCCTGGGTCATCTCGCCGGCATTGAAGCGCAGCGTGCGGATGGTGTTGTCGATCCGTGCCTGTCCCTTGCCCATGGCGCTCAGCCGATCCGGTAGTAGACGAGCCGCGAGGCGGCATCGACCACGCCGGCCAGCATCAGTCCGAAGAACAGCACGTACGCCGCCTCGGCGGGGTCAGCCGCGAAGGCGAGATAGAACAAGCTGGCGACCCCGGCGATCGAGGCAACGACGTAGCCGTTGCGCATGGCGCGCAGGCCCACCAGCTTGTCGCGTTCATCCGCCTTCTCATCCCTGAACCCCTCGCGCCGCGCGATGGAGACGAGGATCGACATCACGATCATCGCCGCGATGGTGAACAGCACCCCGTAGAGGATCGCCCAGAGCAGCCGGCCGGCCACGGCCGCGACCGTCGCCGACGGGTTGGCCAGCGCCTCGAAGATCACCCAGGCGCCGATCACGATCGCCGCGATGATGTTCACCACGGCTTCCCATTCCTTGAAACTCATCTCGGCCTCCCAGCCCCGGTTCAGTGTTGGGAGGGTGTGTAAGATGAACACGACATAGTGTCAAGTTTTTCATACACAATGTCGTAAATAGAGGACTCGAACGTACCACCTCGGTTCACGATGGGATGCGCCAATCGCTCCCCAAACTCGGAGTCATCCCAGCGAAAGCTGGGACCCAACTCGCCGCAGCACAAGTGGATGAATGGTCCCAGCTTTCGCTGGGATGACAGCCGGTGGGTAGGCCAAATCCAGCCCCACGGGTTCGTGCAGCCCATCGTGAGCGGCCCCGAAAAATGAAATGCCAGTTGACCTATAAGCCGGGTTCTGTAGGGCCTGCGTCTCACGACGCTGACGTGGTGACCATTCATCTTTGACCGGCATTACTGCCGGCCTTATGCAACCAACCCGGATGACAGGCCTCGAAAACCGGCTGGGCAAAGGGCTTTCACCCGATCCCCGTGTCATCCCTATTTGGTCTTGCTCCCGGTGGGGTTTGCCGTGCCGTCCCTGTTGCCAGGTCCGCGGTGCGCTCTTACCGCACCCTTTCATCCTTACCCGTGCCGAAGCACAGGCGGTTTGCTTTCTGTGGCACTTTCCCTGGGGTCGCCCCCGGCGGCCGTTAGCCGTCACCGTATTTCGATGGAGCCCGGACTTTCCTCTCCCACGGAAACAGGAGCGGCCACCCGGTCAACTGGCGAGGCGCATATGGGGGACGCGGCAGGTTCCAGTCAAGCGCACAGTCAGCTTGCGCGCCGTCAGGCGGCGCGCTTCATGATCTGGTTATAGGCGTTGTTGATCGCCGCCATGCGGGCGGTCGCCACGTCGATCAGTTCCTCGGGCACGCCCTTGGCGATCAGCCGGTCGGGGTGGTGCTCGGCCACCAGCAGGCGGTAGACCCGCTTCACCTCGTCGCGCTCGGCGCTGGGAGCAAGGCCGAGGACGATATAGGGGTCGGCGCCCTTGTCGAACAGCACGTGCTGCGAGGTCAGCTGCTCGAACCGGGCATCGTCGAAACCGAAAATGTCGCTGACGTTCTTCAGGTAATCAAGCTCGGCTTCGTGGATCATGCCGTCGGCCGAGGCGATGAAGAACAGGCTGTCGAGCACGTGCTCCAGCGTATCCGGGCTGTCGATGAAGAACCGGCGCACCTTCTTGGCATAAGCCTCGTAGCCGGCCACATCCTGCTGGGCCAGCTTGAACAGCTTGTCGACCTGCTCCTCGATGCCCGGCGGGATTTCCACGGTGCGCTGGAAGGCGCGCAGTTCCGAGGCGGTCACCACGCCATCCGACACCGCCATCTTGGCCGAGAGCGCAATCAGCGCCAGCGTGAACGCGGCATCCCGCCCACCCGGCAGCCAGGTGTCGGGATCGAGGGCGTTGATGATCGAGCCCACCAGCCCCGTGCGTTCCGAGGGCGACCCAATGAAGGCACTAAGACGTTGCCAGACCGACATATGCCTCTCCGATCTCGGCGCACAATAGCCGCCGAACGGGAATTTCATAGCCATGAGACATGCGGCGGATTGCATCGTCGGCCCCCGAGGCATTTCGCCGTTTCGGCGAAAGCGCACTAATGACGTTTCGGCCGCCTGGTGAGGCGGCCGCAGATTTCAGAAAAAGAAGAAGTCGTCGTCCTGCACGGGCTTCTTCTTCTTGTTCGGTCCCTCATCGAGGAAGAACCCATCCGGGTCGTAGCCCTCCTCTGCCGAGGTCTGCGACAACAGGCCCTTGCGCTCGAGGTAGTCGGCGAGCGAGCCCGAATCCCATTCCTCGAGCTGGTCGCCGGTGACGACCTCGTCGTCGCTCAGCGGGAACGGCTCGACGGCAGCATTCTCCTGCTGGCGCACCTTGTTCTCATCGACGATCAGCGGCTTTTCGGCCGCCGGCAGCGAGGCAACCGCAGTGGCCTTCGGCCGTGCGTCGCGCGGCAGCGGCACCGGCGGGGTCTCGGTCGGAGCGACGGTAGCCACCTCGGTGGGCGTCTTGATCGGCGTGGTCGGCGAGATCGGCTTCAACTTCACCGGCGCGGCGGGCTTGTCGGTCACCGATGCGGCCGGCTTTGCGGGCGTCGCGCTGTCGCCGTCGGAAATGTACGAGGGCAGCTTCTTGCCCTTGGAGAGCAGCTTGTCGACCGGGTCGGTCGCGGCGCTTGCGGTCTCGATCGGATCGGTCGCGGCGGGCTTTCCTGTTGCGGCAGGAACCTTCAACAGGGGCTTGGTCGCGCTGGCGTCTGCCGTGGTCACGGCGCTGTTCGCCGTGCCGCTGGTCGGGTTGCCGACGACCATGTTCGCGGCGGGCACCGCGAGGATGACGACTAGACCGGCCCAAGCCAGTCCGCCCTTCACCTTGCCATCGAGTTTCATAGGCTGCTGTCCTTCAACTTGCCCCCGTCCCCACTGCCCGACGGAAGCCAATTAACGTGGCCATTTTGTGGATGGCCGAGGCATCGCCCCACTATGGACGGTGCCCGAGTCCACCTGAACGGACGCTGAACACGTTGCCAGCAGCCCCTCAGTCAGGCCTTGCCCCCAACAATCGCGCCAGTGCCAGAACCAGGTTCGAGCGGTTCAGCGTATAGAAGTGGAACTCGGTAATCCCATTGTCGACCAGTTCCAAGACCTGTTCGGCGGCGACCGCCGATGCAACCAGCGCATGGGTCTCGGGATCCTCCTCCAGCCCCTCGAACCGCTCCGCCACCCAGCCGGGAATCGACGCACCGCAGCGCGCCGCAAAGCCGGAGATCTGCTTGAACGAGTGGATCGGCTGGATGCCCGGCACGATCGGCGCCGTGATCCCCGCCGCCCGCGCCCGCTCGACGAAGCGGAAATAGTCGTCATTGTCGAAGAACATCTGGGTGATGGCGCGGGTGGCGCCGGCATCGAGCTTGCGCTTCAGATTGTCGATGTCCGCTTCCCAGCTCGGGCTTTGCGGATGCTTTTCCGGATAGGCCGCAACCGAGATGTCGAACTCACCGATCCGGCGGATGCCGGCGACCAGATCCGCGGCGTTCTTGTAGCCCTCGGGATGCGGCGTGAACGGCTTGCCGATCCCTTCGGCCGGGTCGCCGCGCAGCGCCACGATGCGGCTGATCCCAGCCTCCTGGTAGCCGCGCACCACCGTATCGACCTCGTCGCGGGTCGCCCCGACGCAGGTGAGGTGCGCCGCCGCATCGACGCCGGTGTCGGCCTTCACCCGGCTCACCATCCGGAGCGTGCGCTCGCGCGTCGATCCGCCGGCGCCATAGGTCACCGAGACGAAGCGCGGGTGCAACGGGGCGAGCTTATGGATCGAGTCCCAGAACCGCTCCTCCATGACGTCGGTCTTGGGCGGGAAGAACTCGAACGAGACCTGGAAGTTAGGCCGCACGTCCGGGCGCATGCGGCTCGGGCGGTCGGTGTAGTCAGTACTCATATCGGGTTGTCCGTCTCGTCGGTGAGCCGCCAGAGGCACACGGTGAGCCCCTCGGTCGGATTGGTGGGTGGGAAGGATTTGAGCTCGGTGACCTGGAGGTCGGCGGCACGCGCCCAGCCGGCCATCTGCGCCTCGCTGAGGCCGAGCCGGCGATGCGCGTGGTGCGAGCGCAGGAACTCGAGCCCATGCGGCGCGAAATCGACGATCAGCATCTCGCCGCCCGGCTTCAGCGCCCGGCGCGCCTGCGCCAGCATCCGGCCCGGGTCGTCGAAATAGTGCAGCACCTGGTGGATCACGATCACGTCGGCGCGGCCGGCGCTGGCGTCGAGATCGGCGATATCGCCAAGCCGCACCTGGGCATGGCCGATCGAGCATGAGGCAAGCTTGGCCCGCGCTACCGCGATCATCTCGCGGCTCGCATCGATGCCGATGCCGCGCCGATAGTGCCCCGCCAGCAGTTCGAGCATCCGGCCGGTGCCGGTCCCCAGGTCAATCAGGGTGTCGACCACCCTGCCCCGCATCGCCTCGACGATGGCGGTCTCCACCGCCTCCTCGGGCACATGCAGCGAGCGCAGCAGATCCCAGCTGTCAGCGACCTTGGCAAAATACGCCGCCGCCTGCTCCGCCTGGCTGAGCCGCACCGCCTCGAGCCGCTGCCGGTCGCGCAGCCGCTCGGCATCATCGGCCGACAGCCGGCCGATCAGCCAGCGCGCCAGATCGCCGCCCGGACCGTCGGGAGCCAGACCGTAATAGGCCCAGGCCCCCTCGGCATTGCGGGTGATGAGCCCGGCGTCGGCAAGCAGTTTGAGATGACGTGAGACCCGCGGCTGACTCTGGCCGAGGATTTCGGTGAGGTCCTTGACCGACTGCTCGCCATCGGCCAGCAATGCCAGGAGCCGCAGCCGGGTGGTTTCCCCCGCCGCGCGCAGCACCCCTACCAAATCCGCCGTATCGTTCATTCCGCCTCACGAGATATAAAGATATCTTTATATCCCTTGTGTCGCAAGGTCCAGCCCCATGGCGGAGCTTGACACAATCGGTCGCGAAACGGCTCATTTCGCTATGGGTGAGCGCATCGCCTTCGGCCCCTACCTGTTCGACACCGCCAGCGCGATGCTGTTGCGCGGGGGCGATGTCGTATCGCTCGGCGGTCGCGCCGCGACCGTGCTGCAGGTCCTGCTCGAAGCCGATGGCGAGGTCGTCGGCAAGTCGCACCTGATGGACCGGGTCTGGCCCGACACCGTCGTCGAGGAAGGCAACCTCGCGGTGCAGGTCGCGGCGCTGCGCAGGATCCTCGGCACCCGTCCCGACGGCGCCGAATGGATCGGCAATGTGGCACGTGTCGGTTACCGGCTGGTGCGCGACGCCGGCGGCGCGACGACCGGCATCCCGGCCATCGCGGTGCTGCCCTTCGCCAACCTGAGCGGCGATCCCTCAGAGGACTATTTCGTCGACGGCATCGTCGCCGAATTGATCGCGGCGCTGTCACGCTTCAAGTCCTTCGCGGTCATCGCCCGCAACTCTTCCTTGGCCTTCAAGGACCGAGCCGTGGACGTGCGCGAGGTGGCGCGCGCCCTCGGCGCCCGCTACCTGCTGGAGGGCAGCGTTCGCCTCGCCGGCCCGCGGGTGCGGGTTACGGCGCAACTGATCGACGGCGCCTCGGGCTCGCATCTCTGGGCGGAGAGCTTCGACGGCGCGGTCGGCGATATCCTCGATTTCCAGGACCGTATCACCGAGGCGGTGATCGGCCTGATCGAGCCGCAGCTTCGCCGCGCCGAGATCGAGCGGGCCCGCCGCAAGCGGCCCGAGAACCTCGATGCCTACGACCTCTACCTGCAGGCGCTGCCGTTCATGCAGGGCGTTCGAGTCGTACAGCTTCAGGATTTCGACCGGGCGATCGCGCTGCTCGAGCGGGCCATTTCGCTCGACCCGGATTTCGCCCCTGCTTTGGCCCTTGCCGCCTGGGCGCACGAGATGCGGCTGACCCGTGGCGGCACGGCGCCGCCCGGCGTCGATGACGCCAAGCAAGCGCTGGCCCTGGCGGCGCGTGGGTTAGCGGCGGACGGCAACGATCCGAACGTGATGCTGGTCGCCGGCATCGTCCGGCTGACCATATCGGGCGAGCACGCAACCGGACTCGCCTTGATCCGCCGGGCCCAGGCCGCCAACCCCAACAGCCTGTTGATCGCCAACGTCTCCGGCTACGCCCACTTCTTCATGGGCGACTATGACGGGGCGATCGCCAGCCATGAACGCTTCCTGCAGCTGTCGCCCGGCCTCGCCGAGACCTTCTGGAGCCTCAACGGTATCGCCCGCGCCCACCTCGCTGCCGGCCGGGTCGAGGAGGCATTGGCCTGGGGGCTGCGCGGCCTCGAGGCTTCGGAGGGCGTGGATTTCCCGCACTGCATCGTCGCCGCCGCCTATGCCCATCTCGGCCGCCTCGACGAGGCGCAGGCGCAACTGGCCCGCGCCCACGCCATCTGGCCCGACCTCACCATCTCGAGCCTCCTGGGCCGAACCGGCCAGCCGGACGGCCGCGACCGGGTGCTGGTCGAGGGGCTGCGCCTCGCGGGGCTGCGTGAGGGTTAGCGGCGCTTCACGATCTGCTGCATTGGCCCAGCGGTTGGGCTCGACCCTGGCCCCACCCACCGGCTGTCATCCCAGCGAAAGCTGGGACCCCACGGCGAGGCTATGCCTCGTCAGGCGCCGCCTGCGCCAGCTGATGGATGGGTCCCAGCTTTCGCTGGGATGACACCGAGTTTGGGGCATTGTCCGGGCACGGGCTCACCGATTGGCACTCGAAGCCCAACCAAGCACTGCCTCTTAAGAACATTTCGTCGCGCCCAAAGGACAGCGCCAGCCGACCTGAGGCACTCCTTGCCCCGCGGGGTGACAAGGAGACAAGAAATGCACACCCTTCAACTGCTCGCCGGCGCCGCGACGGCGCTCGCCAGCCTGACCCTGCCCGCGCTCGCCGCCGACTACGACTACCGCACCAACGCCAATGGCGACCTCGTGCTTCGCCTGTCCGGGCCGATCACCCCGGTCGATGGCGGCATCTTCCTTGCCGAGGTGAACCGCAAGCAGCCGCGGATCGTCGAGCTGAGCGGTCCCGGTGGCGATCTGCTGAGCGCGGTGCGCATCGGCGTCATCATCCACGAGCGCTATATGTGGACGCGCGCCGTCGGCGAGTGCCGCTCGGCCTGCGCCTATATCTGGATCGCCGGGCTGCACATGCAGGCCGATGAAGGTGTGAAGATCCTCAACCACCTGCCGGTGGCGCGCCACGGCGCCGGCCAGGGGATACCCGACACCGAAGGCACCGCGCTGTTCGGCTGGTACCTCGGCCGGCTTGAGCTCAGCGTCGAAATGATGGAGGCCTTCCTCGACAAGGCCACCGCAGCCGGCACGGTCGCCAACCAGTATTTCGACATGCTGGCATTCGCTGAGTACTGGAACGCCCCGGTGGAGATCGTTCCAGCCGAACCCGAATCCGTGCGCGCCGCGCTGACCGAATGACGAAACGAAAAAAGGGCGATCCGTTGCGGGATCGCCCTTAGGAAGTTGGACAGAGTTCGGCGTATTCAGGCAGCGCCGACGACTTCCTCGTTGGGAAGCCGGCGGCGGAAGGCGTGGGTGCGCCAGAGCTCAAAGATGCCGACCGCTTCGTCCTTGCTCAGCGCTTCGAAGCGCCGGCGGACATTCTGCAGGTCGGCCTGGCTCGGCAGATCTCGCCACGGCATCGAGGCGATCATCGCCTCGAACAGGTCGGGCTGGATGCCCAGGGCACGCAGCGCCACGGTGATCGCCACATAATCCTGCATGGCGAGCCACTTGACGAAAACTTCGGGGCCGACGCGTAGCAGCATGGTGAGCGCGGCGGCGGTGTGATGGCCGTAGCCGAAGCGGGCGAAGCGGATCAGCGCGCGCTCATCGAGCTGCTTCCGATCCGACAGCGCCTTCACCTGGTTATAGGCGACCTTCCACTCCTGGCTGGAGAAGCCGGCGCGGTTGCGCATGCGGTTATAGACCACTGCCTGCACCTTGCCGACAGTGACCGGATCGACGCGCGGGTCGATGCGCGACATGGTCTCGCGGACCCGGTCGCCGACCGCTTCGATGTTGCCGCCGAGGCTCTTCCAGTCGAGGTCCTCGCGGCCTCGGAGGTCGGCGGCGATGGCAGCATCCGACGCGGCGCGCTCGGCGAGCCGCTCCAGAGCCTGCTGGCCGATCTCGGCATTGGTATTGCGCACCAGCTTGATCACCGACGCGGTCTCGCCGTGTTCGACGATCGCCTCGCCCACCCGCTCGGGGACCTGCGTCCGGCCGGCAATGGCGACGCGATGCTCCTCGGTCTGGTTGGCGATGATCTCGATCAGGTCGTCATCGCTCAGCACATTGGAGAATTCGAGCAGCGGCTGCGCCACCTCGATCTCGTCATTGGCGAGCTTGACCACCACATTGCCCGGTGCACGGTCGAGCGGCGCGAGGAGCTTGGCCACATGGGCCCGCGCCTCGGATTCCACCAATTCGGCCAACTGGCACAACACCTCGTCGTACTGCGCGACCTGCTCGTCATCGCAGCGATCCGACACGTAGGAGTAGAGCTGGGCCATGTTGCGGAACAGCTGATCGCGTTCCACGATGTTGGAGTCACCGTTGAGAACCCTGAACGTCGAGAACGCTCGGGTGGTGCCTTCTTCCATCTCAGTCATGTCACTTCCCTCCGGCTTCTGCCGTACCGGAGCAATTTGGCCCGGCAGTTAAGTGCGCGCGCTGAAGGTAAGAGCGGAAATTTGATTCAAATTGCAGGGAGTTTGGTGAGGTGTCGTTGACCACCGGCCTCTCGGCCATCTCCCCCTTGCGGGAGAGAATGGAATTTCTTGGACTTAGCCCTTCGCTAAGCCTTAGAAATTCCAAGAGGGGGGACGTTCGGGCACCGTGCCTCCCAATCCCCCCTCTGGCGAAAAGTAAGGACTTGGCCAACCGGCCAAGCCCAAGTTTTCGCTTTCTCCCGTCGAGGGGGAGATGACAAGAGATCGAGTTACGCCAGATCAAACCGATCGGCGTTCATCACCTTGACCCAGGCCGCGACGAAATCCTTCGCGAACTTCTCGGTCGCATCGGACTGGCCGTAGACTTCGGCAATCGCCCGCAGCTGCGCGTGCGAGCCGAAGATCAGGTCGACGCGGGTGGCCGTCCATTTGGGCTCGCCGGTGACCCGATCGACGCCCTGGTAGACGCTGTGATCCTCCGAGGCCGGCCGCCACTTTGTGCCCATGTCGAGCAGGTTGACGAAGAAGTCGTTGCTCAGCGTCTCGGGCCGGTCGGTCAGCACACCATGCTGCGGCTGGCCCGCCTTGAGGGCGCGAAGCCCGCCCACCAGCACGGTCATTTCCGGCGCGGTGAGGCCAAGCAGCTGGGTGCGATCGACCAGGTTCTCTTCCGGTGACAGGCGCTGGCGGCCGTTCGAATAGTTGCGGAAGCCATCGGCGGTCGGCTCGAGCGGCGCGAACGAGGCCGCATCGGTCTGCTCAGCCGTCGCATCGGCACGACCCGGGGTGAACGGCACCACGAGATCTAGCCCGGCATCCTTGGATGCCTTCTCGATCCCCACCGAACCGGCGAGAACGATCAGGTCGGCCAGCGACACGGGCTTGCCGAACTCCGACTGGATCGCCTCGAGATGTCCAAGCACCTTGCCGAGCTGTTCGGGCTGGTTGACCGCCCAATCCTTCTGCGGCGCGAGCCGGATGCGGGCGCCGTTGGCGCCGCCGCGCATGTCCGAGCCGCGATAGGTCGAGGCCGAGGCCCAGGCAGTGCTCACCAGCTCGGAGACCGTCAGGCCGGTGGCGAGGATCTTGGCCTTGAGCGCCGCGATGTCGGCATCGTCGACCAGCGGATGCGTAACCGCCGGGATCGGGTCCTGCCAGATCAGATCTTCCACCGGCACTTCCGGGCCGAGGTAGCGAACCTTCGGGCCCATGTCGCGGTGCGTCAGCTTGAACCAGGCGCGGGCGAAGGCGTCGGCGAACTGATCCGGATTCTCGAAGAAGCGGCGCGAAATCTTCTCGTAGGCCGGGTCGATACGCAGCGCCAGGTCGGAGGTCAGCATGGAAGGGGCGTGGCGCTTGTCCTTGTCATGCGCATCCGGCACCGAGTTGGCCCCCATGCCGTGCTTGGGCGTCCACTGGTGGGCGCCGGCCGGGCTCTTGGTCAGCTCCCACTCGTAACCGAACAGGTTCCAGAAGAAGTTGTTGCTCCACTTGGTCGGGGTCGAGGTCCAGGTGACTTCGAGCCCGGAGCCGATGGCATCGCCGCCCTTGCCGGTGCCGAACGCGTTGACCCAGCCAAGCCCCTGCTCTTCGATCCCTGCCGCTTCCGGCTCGACGCCGACCAGCTTGGCGTCGCCCGCGCCATGGGTCTTGCCGAAGGTGTGGCCGCCGGCGATCAGCGCCACGGTTTCTTCGTCGTTCATCGCCATGCGGGCAAAGGTGTCGCGGATGTCGCGGGCAGAGGCCAGCGGATCCGGATTGCCGGCCGGACCCTCGGGATTGACGTAGATGAGACCCATCTGCACCGCGGCCAGCGGGCCTTCGAGATCACGCTCCCCGCCATAGCGCTCCTCGTCGGAGAGCCACTGGCCTTCCTTGCCCCAGTAGATATCGAGCTCGGGCTCCCAGGTGTCGGCACGGCCGCCGCCGAAACCGAAGGTCTTGAAGCCCATCGATTCCAGCGCAACGTTGCCGGTGAGGATCATCAGATCGGCCCACGAGATGGCCGAGCCGTATTTCTGCTTGATCGGCCACAGCAGGCGCCGCGCCTTGTCGAGGTTGACGTTATCGGGCCAGCTGTTGAGCGGCGCGAAACGCTGCTGCCCGCCGCCACCACCACCGCGGCCATCGGCGGTGCGATAGGTGCCGGCGCTGTGCCAGGCCATGCGGATGAACAGCGGACCGTAATGGCCGAAATCGGCCGGCCACCAATCCTGCGAATCGGTCATCAGCGCGGTGAGGTCGGCCTTCAGCGCCTTGAGATCGAGCGTCTTGAACGCCTGGGCGTAGTCGAAAGCCGAGCCCATCGGGTTGGACAGCGCCGTATGCTGATGCAGCACCGACAGGTCCAACTGGTTCGGCCACCAGTCACGATTGCTGCGGCCCGCGCTGCCATGCGGCACCGGGCACTTGCCCGCACCACCTTCGTTCGCTGCGTCCATGGTCGTCTCCGTCCGTCTCGAGTTGTTCGTTGCGATAGGGCTTCCGGGTGACGCGACGGTGACCGCGCGCTTTGTCGCGATGAGTTCCCGCACCACACTTTGGAATAGTTCCATTGTGCCTCGGGCTAGGTGCATAATGCCAATTGATTGCACTTCTAGCTGTGATAACTCAGGGTTATGATCACGCTCCGACAGCTGCAATATGCCGTCGCGCTGGCGGAAACCGGCCATTTCGGCCGCGCCGCCGAGCGCAACCATGTCACCCAGCCTGGCCTCAGCCAGCAGATCCGGCAGCTCGAAGCCCTGTGTGGCGGTCCCCTGTTCGACCGGCTGGGCAAGTCGGTGCGACTCACGCCGCTCGGCCGCGAGTTCATCGAGCGGGCTCGGCCAATTCTCGAGCAGACCGAAGGACTGCTGTCCTTCGTCGGCGGCCAGCGCGGCAACCCGGCGCGGCCGCTGCGCCTGGGCGTCATCCCCACTGTGGCGCCCTACCTGCTGCCGCACGTGTTCCCGGCGCTGCAGCGCGACTTGCCTGAGCTGAGTTTCACCGTCTCAGAGAGCCGCACCGATGCGCTCGTCGATGGCCTCGCTGACGGCAGCCTCGACCTCGCGCTGATCGCCAGCGAGCCAAAGGCGGGCGGCCCCCGCCTCGCCGCCGCCCCGCTCTTCGCCGACGAATTCGTGCTCGCCACCGGCTCGGGCGACGAGGCGGAGGATCCGGTGCCACTGGCCGAGATCGACGCCGACCGGGTGCTGCTGCTCGACGAGGGGCACTGCTTCCGCGATCAGGCGATCGCTGCCTGCGCCCTCGATCCGGATGTGGCCCGGCGCACCTTCGCCGCCACCTCGCTTTCGACCATCGTCGAGTTCGTCGCCAACGGCCAGGGCATCACGCTGCTGCCCGAGATCGCGCTGAAGAAGGAAGCCACCGGCGACCGTATCCGCATCCACCGGCTGCAATCACCCGGCGCGCGCCGCCTGCTGTCACTGGTCTGGCGCGAGGCAACGCCGTTCGGCGCGGTGTTCGAACAGGTGGCCGAAACGATCCGGCGGGCGCGGCCGACGGTGTAGGGAGGGCGCCCCGAGTGGTGATTAGTCGGGATAGTGGTTGGGCCCGATCCTGCACCACTCACCGGCCGTCATCCCAGCGAAAGCTGGGACCCCCACGGCGAGGGCTCTGTCCTCGTCCGGCGCAGCCCCTGCCAGAGAATAGATGGGTCCCAGCTTTCGCTGGGATGACACCGAGTTTGGAGCACGTGCAACGCGTCAGCTCACCCTGCGCCAGCACATCATCGTGCATAGGGCCCTACCCCGGATAAGCCGCCTGCCGCCAGGTGCGCACCTTCACCGCGTCGCCGGCCCGGATCGCGCCCTCGCGCTCGACCCAGCCGACCAGCCCGCGCTTGCCCATCGCTGCCTTGACGAAGCCGAACTCCAGATCCGCCCTGCCCTCATGCTGCGCCGCGATGGTCTTGCCGGTCTTGCGGCACGGGTCGTTGTCGCCGTCGATGCGAATGGTGGCGCCGGAGGGGAACATCATCAGGCTGCGCGGCGGCAGCTGCGTCAGGTGCGGGATGCCGGAAATCACCAGGTTGGCGCCGACCCATTGCCCGAGGATCTGCGGCAGGTTGAGTGTCGCCGCAACCTCAGCCAGTTCTTCGGCGCTGAGGATCGAGAGCTGCCGCTCGTTGCGCATCGGCGTGCCGCGCGGATACCACGGCTCGCGCGCATTGCTCGGCCGCACCAGCCCCTCGTGCCGATCCCCGACAATGCCGGCATAGGTCAGCATCAGCTCCGGCCGCGCCGTCGATTCGACCGCTGCCGTCTCGACGACGAACGTCCCGTCGACCCGACCCTCAAGCGTCAGCGCCGGCATCGGCTCCGTCATGCCATCGCCCGCCGGCGGCGCACCACCGAATCCGCCGTGTAGACCACCAGCGACACCCAGATCAGCGCGAAACTGCCCAGCCGCACCGCGTCGAGGTGCTCGCCGAACAGCGTAATGGCAAGGAGGAAGGTGATCGACGGGGCAATGTATTGCAGCATGCCGACGGTGGTCATCTTCAGTCGCTGCACCGCGTAAGCGAACAGCAGCAGCGGCAGCACCGTCGCCGGTCCGGTCAGCGCCAGGAGCAGCAGCGAGTGAGGATCGCCGTGCCACCCGACGCCGCCGTCGCGCACGAACGTGTAACCCAGATAGCCTAGGGCGATCGGCGCCAGTACCGTGGTCTCGACGAACAGGCCGGGGGCGGAACCGACTTTGGCGGTCTTGCGGAGATACCCATAGACCGCGAAGGTCAGCGCCAGGCTGAGCGCCACATAGGGGATGCCGCCGATGGCGACCGCCTGGATGCCGATAGCCACCGCCGCAATGGCGATGGACACCATCTGCCAGCGGTTGAGCCGCTCACCGAGCAGCAGCACGCCGGTCGCCACATTCACCAGCGGCAGGATGAAGTAACCGAAGCTCGCTTCCAGCACCTGCCCGGTCTCGACCGCATAGACGTAGATCAGCCAGTTGCCGCCGAGGATCAGCGCCGCCAGCGCCATGGAGGTCACGGTGCGCGGGTCGCGCAGCGCCGCCCGCACCTCGGCCATCCGCCCGCCGAGGATCATGATGATGCCCAGCACCACCAACGACCACAGCGTCCGGTTGGCGACCACCGTCGCCGCGCCGACATGATGCAGCAGGTTGAACAGCAACGGCAGGAAGCCCCACAGCACGTAGGTCGCAACGCCCGCGGCGAGACCGCTTTCGCTACCTTGATTGTCGGTGCTGGTGACGGACGCCAATACGTGTCCTTCCGGGCCGAAGACGGCCGTGTGAGAGCCGCCTTTTAGCAGCGCCCATGGCCCCGGCACAAATCAGAGTTTGTGATTGCCGGCACAACCCACCTTGATGGTGATCAAACCAATCGCCACGTCCTGCGTTAGCCTTCTTGTACCCACCAAAGGAGCACGCCATGAAAGCCAAGATCACCTGGATCCTCATCGCCGATGGAGCGACGGCCAAGGTGTTCGAGCACAACGGCCCCGGCAAGGGATTGCACGCCGTGGACGACCTGATGTTCGAGCAGACGCCCCTCAAGGCCGGTGAGATCATGGCGGATCGTCCGGGGCGCAGCTTCTCCTCAGTCGGCCATGGCCGCAGCGCTATGGAGCCGTCCTCGGATCCAGTGGCGGTGCGTGAGCGGCGCTTCGTCGAGAACGTCGCCGAAGAACTGGAGCGCAAGCACCAGCAGCACGCCTTCGACCAGCTGATCGTCGCCGCGGCGCCCACGGCGCTGGGCGACCTGCGCCCGGTGTTCAGCAAGGGCCTGCGCGACATGATCGTTGCCGAACTGCCCAAGGACCTGACCAATCTGCCGACCGCCCAGCTTGGCCAGCATTTCGACGGTCTCCTGGCCATCTGAGGCCCACATGCCATCCCAATATGGAGGGGCGGCCCTTGAGCCGCCCCTCTCGCTTACTCGGTGAATTGCACCGTCGCCAGCATCTGCCCGGCGCGGAACGCCGCAGACGTGCCGCCCTCGGGCGCGCTCCAGTAGACGAACTGGCTGGAGCCAAAGCCCGGTTGCACATAGTAGAAATTCTGGAACAGCAGCGATCCATCGGGGATCTGCACCTGATACTCGATCACGTTCCAGGCCTTGCCGCCGATATTCTCCAGCCGCTCGCTGACGATCGAGACGTTCTCGGGCTTCGCATCGAGCGCCGCTGCTGCCGCATTGCTGAGGATGGCTTCGCGGAACTGCGAGACCGGCCAGGCGCCGTTCTCGTTGATCACTGCAAAGCCGATCGTCTCGTCGCTGGAATAGTAGAGAAACTCCTGGTCGCCGGATGGCGTCTGCGTCGCCCAGCCCGTGGCGTCGACACAGGCACTGAGCTTCACCTTCGCGCTGGTGATGGTTTCGCACGCCAGCGCCGGCGTGATGAGCACCACCGCCGAGGCGATGGCGCCGAGGAGTATCCGGTTCATTCTTCGAGCCCTTCCCAAGGATTACTTCGGAGGGGACCTTGTCGCCGACACCGCGCCGCTGGCAAGCGCATTTGCAGCAACGGCGGGAGTTATTCTGCCGCCTGCCGGGGCGCGAGGTCGCCGACGGCTTCGCCTGTTGCCAACACGAAACCTTCGTCCAGCCAGCCGGTGACACCTCCGATCATCAGCTTCACCGGCAGGCCGAGTTGGGCCAACCGCAGCGCCCCCTTGTCCGCACCGTTGCAGTGCGGCCCGGCACAGTAAGTGACGAACAGGGTGCCGTCGGGCCACTCGGTCATCTTGCGCGCGGTGATCTTGCCATGCGGCAGGTTGATCGCGCCGGGCACGTGCCCCTCTGCGTAGAGTGTCGGGCTGCGCACATCGAGCAGCACGAAGTCATTGACCGCACGGCTGAGCGCGTCATGGACATCCCAGCAATCGGTCTCGAAACCGAGCTTGCGGGAAAAATGCACCAGCGCCTCGGCGGACGCCGCGGCAGGGACAAGGGCGACATTGCTGGTCATTCGGGCCTCCGTGGAGTGCTTCAGGATTGGAATGGCCAGAACCTGCCGGAAAACGGCGCGATCGGTCAGTGGCGGGAATGCCAATATACGGTAAGATACCGCCATCATGAACGAGCCCAACCGCCACGTCGCCATCCTCGCCTACGATCAGCTCTGCATGTTCGAGTTCGGCATCGCCGTCGAAGTCTTCGGCCTGGCGCGGCCGGAATTCGCGCATCTCGACTGGTACACCCATGAGATCGTCGGCATCGAGCCCGGCCCCTATCGCGCCAGCGGCGGCATCAGCGTGGCGGCCAATCACGACCTCGGCCGGCTCGCAGCGGCCGGGTTGATCGTGGTGCCCGGCTGGCGCGGCGCCATGACCCCGGTGCCGGAGCCGCTGATCGCAGCGCTGCGGGCCGCGCACGCCCGCGGCGCCCGCATCGCGACGCTCTGCTCGGGCGTGTTCGTTCCGGCCCGCTCCGGGCTGCTCGAGGGCCGGCGCGCCACTACCCACTGGCGCTATGCCGAGATCCTCCGCGCCGAGTTTCCTTCGATCGAGGTTCTGCCCGATATCCTCTATTCCGAGGATGGGACTCTCCTTACCGCGGCCGGCTCGGCCGCCGGCATCGACCTTTGCCTCCACATCGTTCGCCAGGATTTCGGCGCCGAAATCGCCAACACCGTGGCGCGCCGGCTGGTGCTGCCGGCGCATCGCGATGGCGGCCAGGCGCAGTTCGTCGCCCGGCCGGTGGCGAAAGAACGCCGCGGCCGCATCGGCCCGCTACTCGATAGCTTGCGCCAGCGTCTGAACGAGGATTGGAGCATCGCCCGGATGGCTGAGCTGGCAAGGCTTTCCGAGCGCACGTTGATTCGTCACTTCAACGACGCGACCGGCCTCAGCCCGCTCACCTGGCTGATCGCCGAACGGGTCGAGCGCACTAAGGAACTGCTGGAAACCACCGATTTCGGCCTCGACGCCATCGCCGAGGCCAGCGGCTTCCGCAGCCAGGAAACCCTGCGCCATCACTTCCGCAGTCGCACAGGCGTCAGCCCCAGCGCCTTCAGGCGGAGCTTTGGGAGAGTGGCGGCGGAGTAGAGCGTTTCAAGAAGGCGCATCAGCGCGGATTTGTCGGATGGATACAGCGCCCATCGGCTGCCTCGGTGGCTGCCAACCCCTCACCCGTCTCGGCCTGACGGCCGATCCACCCTCTCCCCGACGGGGAGAGGAATGGTGCCCATCACCGGCGTCGCAGGATTCTTCTCCCCGTCGGGTCGCGGGACGAGGGCGTAGCCCTCGCCCGGAGGTGGCGCGTAGCGCCGGATGAGGGGAAAGCCACGGTGTCGCGCAACTATCAGGCACCAACTTGAAGCCCTACAGCGTCGCCTTAGTCCTCGTCGCTCTCTTCCCCATCGTCCTCGCCCTGCCCGGTCACCGCTTCGAGGAACTCGAACAGGATCGGGTCGAACAGGTCGGGCCGCTCGAGGCTTGGGAAATGCGCCGTGTCCTCGAGTACCACCGCAAAGGCGTTCTCCAGCTCCTCGCTGAGGTCCTCGTGGATCGCGACAACGTCCGAGCAATCGAGCTCGCCCACCACCAGCAGCGTCGGCGCGGTGATCACCGACAGGTTGTGGAACGCCGGCTCCGGCCGTTCCTCCTGGGTCAGCGGCGCATGGTTGAGGTGGATCTCGTTCATCGCGAGGAATAGGTCGCGCACCGGTCCGGTCACTCGTCCCGCTTCGCCATACGGCCCATCGAGCCACTGGTGCGCCTGGATGCGGTTGGCCGTGCTGATATTGCCGCGCTCCTTGGCGTATTCGAACGCCTCTTCGAGCTGCTCGACTTCCTCGTCGACCTCATAACCCTCGGCCCCGGTCACCCCGGTGCCCATCAGCGCCAGCGCGATCGTCCGGTTCGGATGCTCCAACGCGAAATCGACAGCCAGCGCACCGCCCATCGACGAGCCCACCAGGATCGCCGCATGGACGCTGAGCCGGTCGAGCACCGTCTCGAGATCCACCAGGTGGTTGAACGGCACATCGGCCGTCTCGGTCTCGCCATAGCCGCGCCGGTCGTAGCTGATGACGTGGTAGCCCTCGGCCGCCAGCTGGCGCATCTGCTCGGCCCACATGCGCCGGTCGGTGACGCCGGAGTGGAGGAACACCACCGGGATGCCGAAGCCGGCGGCCTCGCCGCGGATCAGCGCACCATCGAAGTCGATTTCAAAGGGAGAGGTCATGGCAGGCACCTCGAAAAGGAAAGCGCGGCACTTAGCACCACTGCTGCGCTTAGGCCAGACCGCGAGCTAGCCTGAGATTGGCTGAGCCGTTAGGCTCGGTTCCTGCACTGGGGGTCTGTCATGCTGAACCTGCGCCTGCATCACGTCTCCATCGTTGTCCGCGACCTCGACCGCTCGCTGGCCTTCTACCGCGATATCCTCGGCCTGCAGCCTTTGCCCCGACCGGATTTCCCGGTGCGCGGTGCATGGCTGTCCTGCGGCGACAGGCAGGTTCATCTCGTCGTCCACGACGGACAGACGTTTCGCGACAGCGATAGCGTCGACAACAATGACGGGCACTTCGCGCTCAACACCGACGACTTCGACGCTGTCGTCAGCGTGCTGGCCGCGAGCGGGTTCAGCGAGCATGCCGCGGACGGTGATCCGCGCCGTCTCCTCGTCAAAAGAACCGGCGCGGCGGGTTTTGCGCAGCTATACGTGCTCGATCCCGACCGCAACATCGTCGAGGTCAACGCGGCGCCGTCGTAAGGCGGATTGCTGCCACGCGCCAAGGCTGCTAGTCACCGGCAACCGCAGGAGAATGCCTTTGACCACGCTTCCCATCCCCGCCGCGCGGCAGGATGGCCTTAGCTGAACGTGTTCGCTGACGCCTGATTTCCGTCGCTCGGCTCGTGCCGCGCCAGCTTGCTGGCGCCACCCCATCTCATTGCCGAGAACCAACATGCTGATCGAAGCAACTGCTTCCGACTTCGCCGCCCTCACACGAGGCCGCGGCCCCCGAAACCTGCGCCTTGTCGCCGACATCGCCCCGCCGCAGGTGCTGGCCATGCTGGGCGACCTTGCTGCCACCATACGCGCGAGTTTTGCGCCTGCCGCCTGGCTGGTCGTCGAAGACGACACCGTCGTCGGCCTCCTCTCGCTGATCCGGCCCCCGGACGAGGACGCCGTCACCATCGGCTACGGCATCGCTCCGGCCCGCCAGGGCCGCGGCATTGCCACCCGCGCCGTGACCGACCTGCTCGCCTGGGCCAAGGCCGACCCGCGCGTCGGCATTGTCGTGGCCGAGACCGCGCTCGATAATCTCGCCTCCCAGAAGGTGCTCACCGCCAACGGCTTTGTCCGCGCCGGCGAGCGCGTCGACCCGGAAGATGGCCCGGTGATCGTCTGGCGCAGGAGCCCCTGAGCCGCCTCAGGGGGCGGCCGCCGTGCCGCCCCTACTTCAGCGCCACGATGAACAGCCGCGGGAAGCGCAGCAGCACCTTGCCATCGCCCGTCCTCGGATAGGCCTCGGCGATCAGCTCGAGGTAGCGGGCGAGGAACTCCTCGCGCTCGGCTGGCTCGAGCGGATCGATGAAGGGGCGGAGCCCCGTCGCCTTGACCCACTCGACGATCGCCTCGGGACCGTCGAGCACGTGGTTGTAGTTGGTGTGCCAGATATCGAGGCGGCGCGCCGTGGGACGGAGGGCGTCGTAGTAGACGCGCACCGGCAGCAGCGGCGCCCGGGCTGCCTGCTTCAAGCGCTCGCTCCACGGGCCATCGGCGGCCAGTTGCCGCATCAGTTGGTGCGAGGGCTCAGCCATATTGTCGGGCATCTGCACCGCCAGCACACCGCCCTCCGGTTGGGCGGCAGCGACGCGGGTGAGTGACACCAGATGCTTAGGCACCCATTGGTAGATGGCGTTGGCGAAAACGAGGTCGGTTTCCAGCTCCGGCACCCAACTGTTGGCGTCCGCCTCGTCGAACCTCGCTTGCGGCACGCGCTGTCGCGCCTCGGCCAGCATGTTGGGCGAACTGTCGAGCCCGATCACCTCAGCATCAGGAAACCGCTCGACCAGCAGCTCAGTCGAGTTGCCCGGCCCGCACCCCATGTCGACCACGCGCCCCGGCGCCACCAATGGCACCTGCGCCAGCAGGTCCCGCGCCGGCCGCGTCCGCTCGTCCTCGAACCTCAGGTAAGTGGAAGGCGACCAGTCAGCCATGGCGTACACCCCGTGTTGTTGCCCGGACTTCTCGATGCCAGCGTTGCCGCCGTCAAGTCGCACGTCCGCAACGCCCAGCCGGCGGCAGAATCGATGCACCCCGCTCCTATGCGAGCGATGCGAAATTTGTTATTCGCCCCGGCAGTTGCGTCCTAGCCAACCTTTCGAGCCGACTGGAGCCCCGATGAGCACGATCCTGAAAAGCCTGCCCAAGGGAGAAAAAGTCGGCATCGCCTTCTCCGGCGGCCTCGACACCAGCGCGGCCCTGCTGTGGATGAAGCAGAAGGGCGCCAAGGTCTATGCCTACACTGCCAATCTCGGTCAGCCCGACGAGGCCGACTATGACGAGATCCCGAAGAAGGCGATGGATTTCGGCGCCGAGAACGCGCGCCTCGTCGATTGCCGCACCCAGCTCGTGCACGAAGGTATCGCCGCCATCCAGTCGGGCGCCTTCCACATCTCGACCGGCGGCATCACTTACTTCAACACCACGCCGCTCGGGCGCGCCGTCACCGGCACCATGCTGGTCTCCGCCATGCAGGAAGACGGCGTCAACATCTGGGGCGACGGCTCGACCTTCAAGGGCAACGACATCGAGCGCTTCTACCGCTATGGCCTGCTGACCAATCCGAACCTGCGCATCTACAAGCCCTGGCTCGACCAGCAGTTCATCGACGAGCTCGGCGGCCGCTCCGAGATGTCGGCTTTCCTCACCGCGCACGGCTTTGCCTACAAGATGAGCGCCGAGAAGGCCTACTCGACCGACAGCAATATCCTCGGCGCCACCCATGAGGCCAAGGATCTCGAGAGCCTCGACACCGGCATCAAGATCGTCAACCCGATCATGGGCGTGCCGTTCTGGCGCGACGACGTCGCTGTCCCCGCCGAGAAGGTGGTGGTGCGCTTCGCCGAGGGCCAGCCGGTGGCGCTGAACGGCCAGAGCTTCGCCGATCCCGTCGCCCTGTTCCTCGAAGCCAATGCCATCGGCGGCCGCCACGGCCTCGGCATGAGCGACCAGATCGAGAACCGCATTATCGAGGCCAAGAGCCGCGGCATCTACGAGGCGCCGGGCATGGCGCTGCTGCACATTGCCTACGAGCGCCTGGTCACCGGCATCCACAACGAGGACACCATCGAGCAGTACCGCATCAGCGGCATGCGTCTGGGGCGCCTGCTCTACCAGGGCCGGTGGTTCGACTCCCAGGCCCTGATGCTGCGCGAGACCGCGCAGCGCTGGGTGGCCAACGCCATCACCGGCGAAGTGACGCTCGAACTGCGCCGCGGCAACGACTACTCGATCCTCAACACCGAAAGCCCGAACCTCACCTATGCGCCGGAGCGGCTGAGCATGGAAAAGGTCGAGGACGCCCCGTTCAGCCCCGCCGACCGCATCGGCCAGCTGACCATGCGCAACCTCGACATCGCCGACACTCGCGCCAAGCTCGACCTCTACGCCAAGACGGGCCTGATCTCGCTGGGCGAAGGCGGGGACATGCTTCGGCTCGAGGGGGAGAAGGAGTAAGGGCGCCGGGACCCCGACACTTCAAAGGCCCCCCAAGGTATCCTTGGTCAGCTGATTGTACTCGTCCATCAGCCTGACAAACGAACCGCAATCAGCAGCGGTATCGGCCTCCGTTCGAACCTGGATGCCGTTGCCGCTCTGAAAGACCGTGCGGATGACTATGCTCGGGTGTGCGTAGTGAGTGGTGCGGGTACGGCACACAACCTGGTACGTGCGCTCGATACTAAGGCATTGGAAATCGCCCGAGATCGACATAGCCGCGGCCGTCGGCTGCTTTCGGTAGTGGTCCCACATCTGCGTGATGCGTGCTGCCTCGATTGGACGGCACTTGGAAGCGGCCTCGACTGGGGCTGCAGCGACAAGCGCAGCGCCCAAGACTAGCAAGCGAACACTCTTCATCGACGGCCCCAGATGTGCTGGCCGCGAGTATTGGCAAGGCGGCGCGTGCTATTCCATAGAACCAGCACGCGCCGCTCGATACTTAGTTACCGCGTCAGCTTCTTGTACGTGACCCGGTGGTTGTTCACCGAGTCCGCGCCGAGGCGCCGGATCTTGTCCTGCTCGTAATCCTGGAAATTGCCTTCGAACCACTCGAAGTGGCTGTCGCCTTCATAGGCCAGCATGTGCGTGGCCAGCCGATCGAGGAACATGCGATCGTGGCTGATGATCACGGCGCAACCGGCGAATTCCTCCAGCGCCTCTTCGAGCGCCGCCAGGGTTTCGGTGTCGAGGTCGTTGGTCGGCTCGTCGAGCAGCAGCACGTTGGCGCCCGATTTCAGCATCTTGGCGAGGTGCACGCGGTTGCGCTGCCCGCCTGAGAGGTTCCCCACCTTCTGCTGCTGGTCGGCGCCCTTGAAATTGAACGCCGAGGTATAGGCGCGCGAGTTCATTTCGCGCTTGCCCAGCATCAGGATTTCGTTGCCGCCGGAGATTTCCTCCCACACCGTCTTGTTCGGCGCGAGCGTATCGCGGCTCTGGTCGACATAGCCGAGGTTGACGTTGTCGGCGACGGTGATGGCGCCGGAATCCGGCTTCTCCTGCCCGGTGATCATCCGGAACAGCGTCGACTTGCCGACCCCGTTCGGGCCGATAATGCCGACAATGCCGCCCGGCGGCAGCTTGAAGGTCAGGTTGTCGATCAGCACGCGGTCGCCGTAGGACTTGGTGACCCCATCGATGTCGATGACGTTCTGGCCGAGCCGCTCGCCCGGCGGGATGATGATCTGCGCGGTGCTCGACAGGGTGCGCGCCTCGTTGACCTTCACCAGCTCGTCATAGGCGCGGATACGCGCCTTGGATTTGGCCATGCGGGCCTGCGGGCTCTGGCCCATCCACTCGCGTTCGCGCTCCAGCACCTTGGCGCGGGCCGCATCTTCCGACTGCTCCTGCGCAAAGCGCTTCGCCTTGGCATTGAGGTAGGCCGAATAGTTGCCTTCGTAGGGCACGCCGCGGCCGCGATCGAGCTCGAGGATCCAGCCGGTGACGTTGTCGAGGAAGTAGCGGTCGTGGGTGATGATCAGCACCGCGCCGGCGAATTCGCGCAGGTGGTTTTCGAGCCACGCCGTGGTCTCGGCGTCGAGATGGTTGGTCGGTTCGTCCAGCAGCAGCAGGTCGGGCTTCGACAAGAGGAGGGCACAGAGCGCCACGCGCCGCTTCTCGCCGCCCGACAGCGTGTCGACCGACGCCTCACCCGGCGGGCAGCCCAGTGCCTCCATGGCGACTTCCACCTGGCTATCGAGATCCCAGAGGTTCTGGCTGTCGATAATGTCCTGCAGCCGCGTCGCCTCGTCGGCAGTCTCGTCGGAGTAGTTCATCATCAATTCGTTGTAGCGATCGATGACGTCCTTTTTCTCCTTGACGCCGGTCATGACGTTGCCCTTGACGTCGAGCGCCGGGTCGAGCTGCGGCTCCTGCGCCAGGTAGCCCACCTTGGCGCCGTCGGCCACCCAGGCCTCGCCGGTGAACTCGGTGTCGATGCCGGCCATGATGCGCAACAGCGTCGACTTACCCGAGCCGTTCGGACCCAGCACGCCGATCTTGGCGTCGGGGTAGAAACTCAGGTGGATGTTATCGAGCACCTTCTTGCCGCTGGCATAGGCCTTGGACATTCCGTGCATGTGATAGATGAACTGGCGCGCCATGAGGGCACTGCTCCCGCCGCTAAACCCTGGAAGATCGAGCGCCGTATGTAGGGGAACCCGCCGCGCGGGGCAACACCGGGCCAGCGTGTTGCGCGCCCGCTGCCGACGGGTCACAAAGTCGCGGAACACCACGGGGAGGATTCGACGTGCCGCAGAGACCCAACTTCGCCCGCCGCGGCCGCAGCCTCTTGCCGGGCCAGGTTTCGGAACTTGTTATCATCGACGTCGATGGCAGCAACCGGCAGGTGCTGTTCACCGCCGACGAGATCATCGAAGCGCCGAACTGGACGCCCGACGGCAAGACCCTGGTGTTCAACGCCGGTGGCGAACTCTGGACCATTGCTGCCGACGGCACCGGGGAGATCGAGCGGATCGACACCGGTCCTCTCAACGACCTCAACAACGACCATGTGCTGTCGCCCGATGGCACCACGGTCTATGTGAGCTCCGACGACGGGCATCTCTATGCCCTGCCGATCACCGGCGGCGCCCCGCGGCGGGTATCGAACAGCTACCCGCACCGCCACCATTATTACCTGCACGGCATCTCGCCCGACGGCAAAACGCTGTCCTATGTCGGGATCAACACCGTGGGCGATAACCAGTGGGCCAAGGTCAACATCTGGACCATCCCCGCCGCCGGCGGCCCGGATATGCAGCTGACCGACGTGCTGGTGCCCAATGATGGGGCCGAGTACTCGCCCGATGGGGAGTGGATCTGGTTCAACTCCGAGCAGGGCTCGCCCGGCCACGCCCAGATCTTCAAGATGCGCACCGACGGCTCGGAGCTGACCCAGATCACCTTCGACGAGCGGGTGAACTGGTTCCCGCATTTTGCACCCGACGGCCAGTCGATCGCCTATCTGAGCTACCCGCCCGGCACCAGGGGTCACCCCGCCGACAAGGATGTGATCCTCCGCTTCATGCGCCCCGACGGCACCGGCACCCGCGACATCATCGGCTTCAACGGCGGCCAGGGGACGATCAACGTCAATTCCTGGGCGCCCGACAGCCGGCGGTTTGCTTATGTGGCGTATCCGGTGGGCGCTTAGCTCAGCACGGGTCTGATACAAGCTCGGGCTCTATCCCCGATGTCGCCCAACCCACGGTGTCACCCCGGCGCAGGCCGGGGCCCATCCTGAGATGCGGCGGTTAAGCGGGCGAGCCGAAGCATCTCAGGATGGGTCCCGGCCTTCGCCGGGATGACATCGCGTTCGGGGCATCCCTGATGGTGACCTCAACGGTATCAGGGTTCAAAACTCCAGCGCCCGCCCGTCCACCACCTCCTTCATCACGAAGAACGTCCGCGTCTGCCTTACCCCTGGCAGCCCGATCAGTTGCGTGCCGTGCAGGCGGTTGAAATCGGCCATGTCGCGCACGCGGATCTTCAGGAAATAGTCGAAGTCGCCGGCCACCAGGTGGCAATCGAGTACGAATTTCAGCTTTGCTACGGCACTCTCGAAGGCGGCAAAGCTCTCCGGCGTCGAGCGGTCCAGCACCACCCCGACCAGCACGAGCGTGCCGAGCTCGACCTTGTGCGGCGCCACCACCGCCCGGAAGCCGGAGACATAGCCAGCCTCGACCAGTTGCTGGGTCCGCCGGTGACAGGTGGCGGCGCTGACGCCAACTTCGACGGCAAGGTCGGCATTGCTGATCCGGCCGTCGCGCTGCAGCGCGCGCAGCATCCTGAGATCGATGCGGTCGAGAGCGGAGTCGGAAGATTCTTTCATTGTGATCCTCATCGTCGGCAGATAGCGCATCAGTGGGTCGCCCCAGGCGGCCGTCCGAAGCAATCGACGCACCAACATTGAAAGCACCCATCGCGAGACAATTGCTAGCCTTGAGTCAGATTTCGAGCTCAAGGACCCCGGCATGAACCTCGCGAAGTTCCCGCGCTATCCCCTCACCTTCGGCCGCACGCCGATCGAGAAACTCGACCGCCTCAGCGCCCATCTCGGTGGCAGCGTCGAGCTCTATGCCAAGCGCGAGGATTGCAACTCCGGCCTCGCCTTCGGCGGCAACAAGCTGCGGAAGCTCGAATACATCGTCCCCGATGCCATCGCCTCGGGCGCCGATACGCTGGTGTCGATCGGCGGCGTGCAGTCCAACCACACCCGCATGGTCGCGGCGGTGGCCGCCAAGATCGGCTTCAAGTGCCGGCTGGTGCAGGAGAGCTGGGTGCCGCACGAGGATGCCGTCTATGACCGGGTCGGCAACATCATGCTGAGCCGCATCATGGGTGCCGACGTGCGGCTGGTCGATGATGGCTTCGATATCGGCATCCGCGACAGCTGGAAGAACGCCATCGCCGAGGTCGAGGCAGCGGGCGGCAAGCCCTACCCGATCCCCGCCGGCGCCTCGGTGCACAAGTTCGGCGGCCTCGGCTATGTCGGCTTTGCCGAGGAAGTGCGGGCGCAGGAGGCCGAGCTCGGCTTCAAGTTCGACTATGTCGTCGTCTGCACCGTTACCGGTTCCACTCACGCCGGCATGCTGGTGGGCTTTGCCGCCGACGGCCGGGCGCGCAAGGTTATCGGCATCGATGCCTCGTGCACGCCGCAGCAGACCCGCGCCCAGGTGCTGGAGATCGCCCAGCGCACCGCCGAACTGGTCGAGCTTGGCTTGCCCGTCACCGCCGAAGACGTGGTGCTGCGCGAGGAATACGCCTACCCGATCTATGGCGTCCCCTCCGAGGAGACCAAGGAGGCCATCCGCCTCGTCGGCCGGCTCGAGGGCATGATCACCGACCCGGTCTACGAGGGCAAATCCATGCAGGGGATGATCGACCTGGTGCAGAAGGGCTTCTTCCCTGATGGAAGCAAGGTGCTCTACGCCCACCTCGGCGGCGCCCCTGCCCTCAACGGCTACGGGTATGCGTTCCGGAATGGTTGATCTGCGGGCACTCTTAGGATCCCCACGAGGCCGCTCCCTGCTCCCCTCCCCCTTGAGGGGAGGGGTGGGGGGTGGGGGTCCATCGGTGATCACAGAACCACCCCCTCCCTCCATCCCTCCCCTCAAGGGGGAGGGAGGCGATCACAGCATCCCCTAGCGAACCCGCAGGCCCCTACCCCGCCACCTCGGCAATCAACCAGTGCGTGATCGGCGCGGTGTTGGCGAAATGCTCGAGGCAGACCTCGGCGAAATCCGCTTGCGCAGCGGCGCTCGCCGGCAGTTCGATGCCGGCGGTCAGCCCCTCGTAGAGCAGGAATTCGGCCCGGTCAGGATCGGTCTCGAAGCCGCGCGGCATGAGTTTTCGCGTCTTTTCGCCGATATTATACGCACCCTTGGCCTTCACCGCCGCCACCGCCGCAACCAGCGCCTTGCCGGAGCGCGGGTGGATGATCGACTGGCGAAAACTGTCGAGCGTCTCCTTGTCGAAGCCATACATGCCGGTACCGAGGAACACCCGCTCCGCCTCGATATGCACGTAGAACCCCGGCCGGTCCCAGCCGCGCTTGTCGCCATGCCAGAACCACAGCGCCAGATGCTGCTTGTAGGGCCGCTTGTCCTTACTGAAGCGGATGTCGCGATTGATGCGAGAGATCGAGCCGTTGACCTTGGGGTCGAACTGCACCTCCGGCGAGATCGCCTTGAGCTTTGGCCCGATCTCGGCGACGAACGCCTTACCCGGCTCGACATACCCCGCCTCATAGAGCGGCCGGTTGGCGTCGAACCACGCCTTCTCGTTATGCGCTGCGATCCCCGCGAGAAACTCGAAGGTCTGTTTGGGGAAGCCGCTCACTCGAATGCTCCTACACGTGTAATCCGATAGGCCTGCTTGGCCTCGAGCCCATCCAGCCACGCATCGGACCAGCGCGGGTGGCGGGCAAACTCCTCGGTGGCAAGCGGCGCGATCTCGAACCGGTCGCGCACAAAACTATCAGGTGCCGCCTGCTGGGCGACGGTATCGAGGAAGCCGGCATCGAACACAATGGCGCCGTCGAAATCGACGCTCTTGAGGTCGGCGCCGCTGAAATCCACCACCCCGAAGATGGTGTTGCGGAACGTGCTGCCGGCCATTGAGGTCCCGGCAAACGTCGTGTTGTGCACCACGCCGCCATCGAAATTGATGCCGAAACCGCGGCTGCCGTCGAACGAGGCGTGCTTCAGGATGGCGCCGGAGAAATCCGCCCCTGACAGTTGCGCCCACTGCTTCAACCCTGCGCCGCCGCTGATCGAGGGCAGTTCGCCCGCCGTGAAGCGCGTGTAGTTGATGTTGGCGTTGCGGAACCGCGCATGCTCGAGATAGGCCCCGTCGAACTCTGCGCCCACCAGCAATTGCCGATCAAAATTGGCAAAGCGCAGCGCCGCGAAGTGAAAGCGGATGGCGCTGCCGCTGCTCGCCGACCGCACCTCCGCAAAGCTGAAATCGGCGCCGTTCAAGGTAGAGAAATCGGTGAGCCCGTTGGAGATCAAGAGTCCAATGATCTGGCCGCGCTCCGGCGACAGCGGCCGATCCGACATCACGCCATTTTGCTCGCCCGCGAACTGCACCGCGCCGCTGGCCGCATCGAGCTCCTGGCGCACCGTCGCCGATGCAGCAAGGTCGGTCCGACGCAGCAGGCCGGACGACATCAGGAGGTTCTCGTCGAGATCGGTCAGCGGGTTGCGCAGGTACCGGTAGGGCCGCGCCGCCGTGGTCGCCGCGATAATGCGAGCCCGCAGCCCTGGGCTCAGCAGCGCGATGGCGGGCTGGTCGCCGGCAAAGGTGTTGAACCCTGCCACTTCCTGCGCCACCTGCGCGCCGATCTCCAGAATCTCCGGCACGATCGAGGTGGAGCGCTGCGCCTCGCCCAGCTCGATCTGGCTCTGGATGAAGCGGTTCTGCTCTTCGATGCGCCCGTTCTGGTCCTGCATCAGCCCGATCTGGGTGCGCAGCAGCTGGTTCTGCTGGAACAGCAGCGCCGACCCCGCCAGCGCGGCGATGGCCGCGATGAAGGCGGTGATCGTCGCCATCAGCCAGCGCCGGGTCGACACCCAAGCGTAGCGGGCCAGCACCAGCTCGGCGAGATCGCGGGCGGAATCGGTTGCCTCGGCGACCTTCTGCTGCGCGGCAAAGCGCGCGACTTCCGAGAGCGGCCGGGCGAAGCGCTCCATCTCCACTTCGCTGCGTTTGAACAGGCTCTCCCAGATCTGCCGCCGGAAGATCATCAACACCGCGGTGATGACCAGCACCAGGACGAGGAAACCGAACAGCAGCCCGAACACCAGCCCGCCATTGGCAGTGACGAACTCCACCCCGAACGTCGCCAGCGGGAAGCCGACGACGACACCAACGATGAAGACGACGATCGCAATACCCAGCGTCGCCATGGCAGCGTTGAACGCCCGGGCCCGTTCGCCGGGGCGATCCACGTCCGGCGCCGGCTGTCCCTGCTTATCGTCGCTCATTGTTCGTCCCCGAACTCCCGAGGGGGAGATTATCCGAGTTCAGTGGGCCGGCAAGCTCGGCGCGACACTTCACCATGCCGGCACAGTTGGCTCCACCCACTCGATGTCATCCCAGCGAAAGCTGGGACCCAACTCACCTCTGGCTCGGGCTGCGAAATGGGTCCCAGCTTTCGCTGGGATGACACCGGTGAGGGGGCCAAGCGTGTGGGCTTATCCCAGTGGGTAGCGCTAACTCTCGATCCAAACCGGCACCGATTTGAACGCCGGGGTCTTCGAGCGCGGATCGACCGCCGTGCCGCAGAGCACATTGGCTTCGGGATAATAGGCCAGGGCCGAACCGCGCGGCAGGTCGAAGGCCATCGCGGTGCCCTCCATCCGCCCCGTGTCCGAGGCGAGAGTGACCCGCTGCCCGTCGCGCACCCCGAACGCCGCCATGTCCTCGCGGTTGAGGAAGATGGCGTCGCGCCCGGCCTTCAGCCGGTAGCTGTCCTGCTCTTCGTAGATGATGGTGTTGAACTGCCCCTCCGAGCGCACCGTGGCGAGGGTCAGCGGTGCTGGGGCTTTGGGCAACGGCGTGACGACGAAATGCGCCTTCCTGTCGGGCGTGCCGAACTCCGGCGCGTGCATCACCCGGTGCTTGATGTGGAACTCGCGCTTCGCCACATCGATATCGGCCAGCTGCTCCAGCCCTGGCACGACTTTCGCAATGACGTCACGGACTCGCCGGTGTTCCTTGAATCGCTCGAAGGGCACCGAACTGTCCGGCAGCAGGAGCTTCGCGAGATCGCAGAGGATCACCGTTTCCGGCCGCACATTGTCCAGCCGCTCGATGCCGCCATCCGACAGGCGGACGAAGTTGAACATCGATTCCTGCGTGGTCGGCGACCACTCCTCGTCGCGGGCAGTGACCGGCAGGATCAGCACCTCGCCCTCACCTAAGCCATGGACATGGCCGCGGTTCAGCGTGGTGGTGAGGAACAGCTTGAAGCCGATCGCCTCCATGGCGCGGCTGGCGAACGCCGTATCGGGCGTGGCGCCCCAGAGGTTTCCGCCCATGATCACGGCGCTGTCGATCTCGCCGCGCGCCGCGGCCTCGAGCCCGGCCATGGTGTCAAGCCCCTTGGCCCGGCCGAGCTTGACCCCGAACGCCTGTTCTATGGCGACGAAGACCTGCTCGGAGACCACCGGCTTCACCCCGATGGTGCCTATGCCCTGGACGTTCGAGTGCCCGCGCAGCGGCAACAGGCCGGAGTAGCGCTTGCCAATCATCCCCCGGAGCAGCGCCAGGTTGGCGATGGCTTCGACATTTTCCACCCCATGCAGGTGGTGCGTCATCCCCATGCCCCAGGCGAACACCACGTTCTGCCGGTTGGCGTAGCGGGTGGCGACGCGCTCGATCGCGGTCCGCGACAGGCCGGTGATGGTCTCGATCTCTTCCCACGAAACCACCTCGAGGTCGGCCCGCAGCGCCTCGAAGTCGGCCGTGTGCTGCGCGATGAAGCTCCGATCCTCGGCGCCGATCGCCAGCACCGCCTTCATCAGCCCCTTGAACAGCGCGATATCGGAGCCGATCCGGGGTTGCAGGTAGTCCGAGGCGATCTCGGTGCCCCCTGACAGCATCGAGGTCGGCGATTTCGGCACCGCGAACTTCACCAGCCCCGGCTCCTTCGCCGGGTTGATGACGATCACGTCGCCACCGCGGTCGCGGCAGTGCTTCAGCATGTGGATGAAGCGCGGGTGGTTCGACGACGGGTTGGCGCCGATGACGAAGATCAGGTCCGCGCCGGTCAGGTCCTCGAGCTCGACGGTTGCCGTACCCTTGCCGATGGTGGTGGCCAGCCCCTCGCTGGTCGCCTGGTGGCAGTAATACGAGCAGTTATTGACGTTGTTGGTGCCCCAGACCCGCGCCAGCAGCTGGAACACGAAGCCGGCCTCGTTGGACGAGCGGCCGGAGGAATAAAAGAAGCTGCGGTTCGGATCGGTCACCTTCAGCTGCGCCGCGGCGTGGGCGATGGCGAAATCCCAGTTCACCGGCTCATAGCGGTCGGCGCCGGCTGCCTTGAACAGCGGCGTGTTGAGCCGGCCGAGCTTTTCCATCTCGCGGCCCGAGAGCTGCTGCAGGTCGGTCAGCGGATGGAGAAACGCCTCGTTCGGAATGGCCGGCTGGATATCGGTCGATTGCGCCTGCACCGATTTGTTGCAGACCGAGGGAAACTCGCCGAGCTCATTGGTCATCCCGCCCTTCTGCCCGCCCATGCCATAGGCACAGGCCTTGCAGGTATTATGCGCGGTCAGCGCCTTGGCGGCCTTGCCGACGCCCATGCGACGGATGGTGTCGACCGTGTAGAGCAGCTTTTTGGGGCCACCACCAACGATGCGCGGCCTGTCGTCGATAGTCATGAAGTATCCTCGTTGGCGCGAGGTTAGCACGGCCAGATGGACGCAAAAAGCGCCGGTGCGGGTTGCCCCCCACCCCTGTCCCCTCCCCGCAAGGGGGAGGGGAGACCAGAACACCGACATCTCAGTTGAGGTCTCCCTCCCCCTTGCGGGGAGGGGACAGGGGTGGGGGTCCGCCACCACCGGCCGAAGTGATGTCCTTTTCTGTCCGCTCCTTGTCCCGCTCCGGCCTTTCAGTCATCCTTGGGCCGCCCTACCCTCCGGCCATCATCCAGTCCACGAGGTCCAGAAATGTCCGATACCGCCGTTCTCGTCATCGATGCCCAGGAATCGTTCCGGCAGCGCCAGAACTGGTTCGAGACCGACTACGCCACCTACCTCAGGAATCAGCAGGCGCTGATCGATGGAGCGCGGGCTAAGGGTTATGCCGTGGTCCGCGTACTGCATGTCGAGCCTGAGGGCATCTTCTCGCTCGCCTCCGGCTTCGTCCGTCCGCTCGCCGAACTGCAGCTGACGCCCGATGCGGAATTCCATAAGACCCGGCATTCGGCTTTGGTCGGCTCGGGGCTCGATGTCTGGCTGACCGAAAACGGCATCCGCCGCCTGATCGTCTCGGGCATCCGCACCGAGCAGTGCTGCGAGACCACCACCCGGCACGCCTCCGATCTCGGCTGGCAGGTCGACTATGTCACCGAGGCAACCCACACCATGGCGCTCACCGACAAGACCGGCCGCACCTGGAGCGTCGAGGAACTGAAGGCCCGCACCGCCGCGGTGCTCGATGGCCGCTTCGCGCGGGTCTGCACTATCGCCGAGGCACTGGCCGGCGCGCCAAAAGCCGCTGCCGCGTGAGCCCCGTCCCGCGGAAAATCCCGGTCTATGTCGTGCTGCCGGCGCGCACCCTGCTGCTCGACGTCGCGGGGCCGATGGAGGCCCTGCGCAAGGCCAACCAGTTGCAGTCGGAGGTCCTGTTCGAGGTCCGCTATGTCGGCGCCCTGCCCGAGATCACCAGCTCGATCGGCCTCGTGGTCAGCGGCATCGCGCCGCTGCCCGAGGCGATCGAGGACCACGCCATGGTGGTGCTCTCGGGCGATACCGAGCTGATCCTCGGCGCCGAGCGGCTGGGCCCGATCGAAGCGCCCCTGCAGGGCTCGGACGACATCGTCGCCTGGCTGCGCCACAATATCCGGCCGGGCATCCGGCTGGTTTCGATCTGCTCGGGCGCCCTGCTCGCTGCCCGCGCCGGCCTGCTCGACGACCACGCCTGCACCACGCATTTCACCGATTGTGCGCTGCTGGCGGAGACCGCCCCCACCGCTCGCGTGCTGGAGAACCGGCTCTATGTCGAGGATCGCGAGCGCTACACCAGCGCCGGCATCACGGCCGGCATCGACCTGATGCTGCACATTATCGGCCAGTTGGTGAGCCCGGCGACCGCCGCCGCCGTGGCGCGCTTCCTCGTCGTCTACCTGCGCCGCGCCGGCACCGACCCGCAGCTCTCGCCCTGGCTCGAGGGTCGCAACCATATCCACCCGGCCATCCACCGCGTGCAGGATGCCATCACCGCCGATCCGGCGCGTGACTGGTCGCTCGAGACCTTGGCCGAAATCGCCTTTGCCAGCCCCCGCCACGTCTCGCGCCTGTTCAACGAGCATGCCGGAATGAGCATTCCCGATTACGTCAACCGGCTGCGGGTCGCGCTCGCCCAGCAACTGCTCAGCGAAACCCGCCTCGACATGGAGCGCATCGCTGAACGCACCGGCTTCGCCTCCTCCCGCCAGCTGCGCCGCGCCTGGGGCCGCATCAACCCGACCCCGCCGAGCGCGGCGCGCTCGCACTAGCTGAGGGAACACGCAAGCCCCTTCGACGTTACCCCCGGGTCGCTGCAGGAGAGCGCCGATGAATCCTTGGGCCAGCGTGACGCCACTGCCTCCGCCGATTCCACTCGCCACCGGATGGCTTCAACCGCCCGGCAAGCGGCGCTATGCTCTCCCGATGAGCGATCCCTTCGTTCTCATCACCAGCAACGATCTCGATGGCCTGCGCGCCGAGCTGGCGCATGACCCGGAGCTGGCGCATGCGCGGCATCCGAGCGGCGCCTCGCTGGTGGCGTGGGCCGCCTACATGGGCAATGTCGGCGCCATCTCGGCGGTGCGGGCCTGCATTGCCGAGCTCGATCCGCACGAGGCGATCATCCTCAACGATGGCGAGCGGCTGGAGGTGGCGCTGGCCGGCGGCTGGGACGCCAACGCGCTTTCCCCCGATGGCTTTACCCCTCTGGGACTCGCCGCCTTCTTCGACAATGCCGAGGCGTTCGAGCTGCTGCTGCCGCTGACCCGCGACGTCAACGAAGCGGCGAAGAACCCGCAGCAGGTCGCCGCTATCCATGCCGCGACCGCCAAGCGCAACGCGGCAATGGTCGAAAAACTGCTGCGCGCCGGCGCCGACCCCAACCGGGTACAGGCGGATGGCTTCACTCCGCTGCATGCCGCCGCCATGCACGGCGACGCCGCGATCGTCGGGATGCTGCTGCTGTTCGGCGCCGACCCGGGCCAACTGAGCGCCAAGGAGCGCTCGGCGGCGAGCTATGCCCGCGAGGGCGGCCACGAGTGGCTGGCGGCGCGGCTGGAGCAATTGTCGCCGCACTAGGGCACTCACCCCCGCTCACCCCAACGTTACGGCGATTTAATGTGAAGCGCCGGGTGCCGATGCTATCGTTCGCGCCGTTCTGCCCCTGATCCGGCTGGGGCACATCTCGTTTAGGATTCGGTCGCTTGTTCAGGCAATTGCTGCTTTCGCTCGTCGTCATAGGAGCGGCCGCGGTCGCTTACGTCTTCTTCGTGCCCGGCGCTTCGGAGACGCTCGCCCGCTTCGGCATCACCCTGCCCTTCGGCGAACCGGCTGAAGCCGCGACGGGCCCAGCTGGCGGCGCGCCGGGCCAGCAGCAGGCTGGCAGCCCCGGGCAGCGCGGTCCCGGTGGTGGTGGCCAGGGCGGCGGGCGCGGCGGCAATCGCACCATGGTCGTGGTCACGGCGCCGGTGCTGCTCGCCACCATCAACGACAAGCTGACTTCGATCGGCGAAGGCGCTGCGGCGCACTCGGTGACCGTGGTGTCGCCGGCCAGCGGCACGCTCGCCGAATTGACGGTACGCCCCGGCGATGCAGTGAAGGCCGGCGCGGTGATCGGCCGGCTCGATGCCGATGCCGAGCAGATCGCCCAGGAGCGTGCCAAACTCGCCTTCGACGATGCGCAGACGGCGCTCGACCGCACCAACGAATTGGCCAAGGCCAATAACACCACCACCGTGCAGGTCGCGGCGGCACAACTGGCGTTCAACAACGCCCGGCTGGAACTGCAGAACGCCGACCTGGCGCTCGCCAAACGCACCATCTCGACGCCGATCGCCGGCACGGTGGGCCTGTTCCAGGTCAGCGCCGGCAACACGGTCACCTCGCAGAGCGTCGTCACCACCATCGAGGATACCTCGCATATCCTCGTCAGCTTCTGGGTGCCCGAGCGCTACGCCTCGGCCATCAGCACCGGCATGCCGCTGACCGCGGCGGCCGTGGCGCTGCCCGGCCAGACCATCGCCGGCGAAGTCAGCGCCGTCGACAACCGCATCGATCCGGCGAGCCGCACCCTGAAGGTCGAAGCCGCCATCCCCAATGACGAAGGCCGGCTCAAGCCCGGCATGTCGTTCTCGGTTTCGATGAGCTTTGCGGGCGAACAGTTCCCTTCCGTCGACCCACTCGCCATCCAATGGTCGAGCGCCGGCAGCTATTTGTGGAAGTTCGTCGAGGGCAAAGTCGAGCGCGTGCCGGTCGAGATCATCCAGCGCAACTCCGATGGCGTGCTGGTGAAAGCCGAGCTCACCGAAGGCGACCAGGTGGTGACGCAGGGCGTGCAGCAGCTCACCGCCGGCGCCAGCGTGCGCTTGCTGGATGACCCCACGGGTGGTGCGGGTGGTGAAGGGCGAAAGCGGCCGACGGAAGGAAATCCGTCGTGAGCGCGGTGGCTGCGGCCCCCCACCCCTGTCCCCTCCCCGCAAGGGGGAGGGAGACCCTCACACCGAATTCGCAGTTCATCGTCTCCCTCCCCCTTGCGGGGAGGGATCAAGGGTGGGGGTCCCCACGTTCTGAGTTCGAGGTACGCCCATGAGCATCCAGACCCAGAACGAACGTGGTGGCGCCATTGCCGGGCTGTTCGTCCGGCGGCCGGTGCTGGCCATCGTCATCAGTTGCCTGATCATCGTCGCCGGCCTCGCTGCCTTTTTCGGCGTCGAGATCCGCGAACTGCCCAGCGTCGAGCGCCCCACCCTCTCGATCTCCACCAGCTTCCCGGGCGCGGCGGCTGAGACGGTCGATCGCGAAATCACCTCGGCCATCGAGGGCGTCGTGGCGCGCATCCAGGGCGTCGCGTCGATCTCGTCGGATTCGTCCTATGGTCGCAGCCGCGTCTCGATGACCTTCAACGACGGCACCAACCTCGACAACGCCACTTCCGACATCCGCGATGCGCTCGGCCGGATCACCAACCGGCTGCCCGATGGCGCCGAGACCCCGACCATCGTCAAGGCCGACGCCAACGCCCAGGCCATCATCCAGCTGGCGGTGACCTCGCACACGCTCAGCAAGGACGAGCTGACCGAGCTGGTCGAAAACACCATCTCCGAGCGGCTTGCCGCGGTGACCGGCGTCGCCGACGTGCAGGTCAACGGCACGCAGAACCGCAGCTTCGAGATCGATGTCGATCAGATCAAGCTCGCGAGCCTCGGACTGACCGTGGGCGACATCCGCAACGCGCTCTCGACCATTGCCTTCGATAGTCCCGCCGGTTCGCTCAACGGCACCAACCAGAACATCGCCATCCGCGCCATCGCCGAGGTCAACACCCCCGAGGCGTTCGAGAACATCGTGGTAAAGGGCACCACCCGGCTCGGCGACGTGGCGAGCGTGGTGTTCTCGCCGGCCGCCGCCAATTCCGGCCTCCGCAGCGACGGCAAGTCGGGCATTGGGCTCGGCATCGTGCGGCAGGCGCAATCCAACACCATGCAGATCTCCGAGGGGGTGAAGGCCGCCGTCGCCGAACTGAAGACCACCCTGCCCCCAGGCGTCGACATCAAGATCTCCTCCGACGAGTCGGTGTTCATCGCCGGCGCCGTGCACGAGGTCGAGCGCTCGCTACTGATCGCCGTGGTCGGCGTCATCGTCATCATCTTCCTGTTCCTGCTCGATTGGCGCGCCACCATCATTCCGGCGGTCACCATGCCGGTGGCGCTGATCGGCACGGTTGCCGGAATCTATGCTTTCGGATTCTCGCTCAACATCCTGACTTTGCTGGCGCTGGTGATCGCCACCGGGCTCGTCGTCGACGACGCGATCGTGGTGCTGGAGAATATTACCCGACGGCGCGGCATGGGCCTGGGGCCCCGCGCTGCAGCGGTGCTGGGCACCCAGGAGGTGTTCTTCGCGGTGGTCGCGACCACGCTGACGCTGGCCGCCGTGTTCATCCCGATCTCCTTCCTCCCCGGCCAGACCGGCCTGTTGTTCCGCGAGTTCGGCTTCACGCTCGCCATCTCGGTGGGCTTGTCGGCGGTCGTCGCGCTGTCGCTGGCGCCGATGATGGCGTCGCGCATGCTGAAGCCGCATGTCGAACGGCCGCCCAACGCACTCGAACGCTTCGGCGGCGTGCTGGCCGGGCTCTACCGGCGCACCCTGAAGCTGGCGCTCGACAATTCGCTGGTGGTGATTGTCATCGCCGTACTGTTCGCCGGCGCCGCCTGGGCGGTGTTCGGCACCCTGAAGCAGGAACTCACCCCGCCCGAAGACCGCGCCCAGGTTGCCATCAACGTCAGCGCCCCGGCGACGGTGAGCCTCGATTTCACCCGCACCCAGATGCAGAAGATCGAGGACATGCTGCAGCCCTATAAGGACAACGGCGAGGCGACGAGCATCTTCTCGATCTCGGGGTTCGGCTCGAACACCAATTCGGGCTTCATCATCATGACGCTGGCTGACTGGGAGCACCGCACCCGCACCCAGCAGCAGATCGCTGCCGAGATCACCCAGCAGCTGGTGCAGGTGCCGGGTGTCCGCGCCAATATCCGCCAGGGCAACAGCCTGGGCGTGCGCGGCGGCGGGTCCGGCCTGCAGTTCGCCCTGCTCGGCGACAACTATGCCACCCTCTCCGATGCCGCCAACAAGGTGAAGGCGGAGCTGGAAAAAGACGAGAAATGGGGCCGCGTCTCGGTCAACTACGAGACCACCCAACCGCAGATGACGCTGACCATCGATCGCGAGAAGGCGGCGCAACTGGGCATCGACATCAATGGGCTCGGCACCACCATGCAGGCCATGATCGATGGCTCCGATGTCGGCACCGTGTTCATCAACGATTCCAGCTATTCGGTCCGCATGACCTCGACCTCGAGCCCGGTGAACGACCCCGGCGACCTCGAGTCGATATTCATCAAAACCACCGACGGCCGCTACGTGCCGATGTCGACCATCGCGTCGCTCACCGAAGCGCCGATCGCCCCCTCGCTCGGTCGCGAACAGCAGCGCCGCGCCGTGACCGTTACCGCAGCGCTCAGCGATGGCTTCGCCCTTGGCGACGCCTACACCGAGGCGGTGACCATCGCCCAGCCGCTCTTGCCTGACGGCGCGACCATCGTGCCGATGGCCGAGGCCAAGACCCTGGGCGAGAGCAATAACGGGTTGCTGATCACCTTCGGCTTCGCGCTGATCGTCATCCTGCTGGTGCTGGCGGCGCAGTTCGAGAGCGTCTGGAGCGCCATCATCGTCATGGCGACCGTGCCGTTCGGTCTCGCCTGCGCGGTGTTCGCCATGCTGCTGACGGGGGTGACGCTCAACGTCTACAGCCAGATCGGCCTGGTGCTGGTGGTGGGCATCATGGCCAAGAACGGCATTCTGATCGTCGAGTTCGCCAACCAGCTGCGCGATCGCGGCCAATCGGTGCGCGAGGCGGTGGAAAACTCCGCCAACATCCGGCTCAGGCCGGTGGTGATGACCATGATCGCCACCGTGCTCGGCGGCGTACCGCTGATCATCGCCGGCGGCGCCGGCTCGGAAGCCCGTGCCGCGCTCGGCTGGATCATGGTCGGTGGGCTGAGCCTCGCGGCCGTCGCGACGCTCTACCTGACGCCGGTCGCCTATCTGCTGCTGGCCCGGTTTTCGAAGCCCAAGGCGTTTGAAGAAGAGCGGCTGAGGCGGGAACTCGCGGCAGCAGGTGCCGCCGAGACCGACGCGCACCCTGCGCCGGCTGAATAGCTCTCTCGGTCATCTCACGTGGCTCCCCACGCCCCCCTCTCTGGCGAAAACTAAGGACTTAGCTGCGCTAAGCCCAAGTTTTCGCTTTCTCCCCCGCCAAGGGGGAGAGTCTCGACTGATGCTCCGATGCGAATGGTGGCCACCGATCATCTCCCCCCTTGCGGGGGAGAAAGCGACTTCTTGGGCTTAGCGTTTGCTAAGTCCTAGAGATCGCAAGAGGGGATATTGGGGGGCACGGTGGCTCCACAGCTCACCGCCAAAAGGCGAAGGGCGCGGTGGAGCCATCCAGGCCGCGCCCTTCTTCGGGTCCTGATCGGGGCGAGATCAGAACGCGTAGACTGTCAGCTGCCCGCCGCTGCGGCCGATAGCGTAGACGTCGTTCACGCCGGCGCCAGAGCGCTGCAGTTCGGCGACCAGCTTGCCGCTACCGCCCAGTACGCGCTGCAGGATCTGCACCTTCTTGCTGGCTGTAACGGCGTTCACCACCTTGTCCTTGAGGTCAGCGCAGAGGCGGACCTTGACCACCTTGACGCCATTGACGTTGCTCAACAGGGCGCGGTTCAGCTGCATCTGCTTGACCTGCGCGATAACCTGCTTGGCGTCCTGCGGGTTGCAGGCACGGTTCATGCCGAACCCACCGCCGCCACCTCCGGCCACGATCACGCGACCGCCAGGACCGCCGGGACCACCAGGGCCACCAGGACCACCAGGGCCGCCGGGGCCACCAGGACCGTTGCCGCCGCCCAGGTCGATGTTGATGTCACCGATATTGAGCAGGCTGCTGAGGTCGAGCAGGTTGCTCAGGTCGAGATCGGAGAGCAGGCCGCTGAGGTCCGTACCGCTCAGGATGTCGTTCAACTCGAGCGCATCCAGTAGATCGACATCGCCGACCAGGTCGGTCACACCACCCAGCCCGATATCACCGACGAGATCGGTGACGCCGCCCAGTCCGATATCACCGACCAGATCGGTGACACCACCCAGTCCGATATCACCGACGAGGTCGGTGACGTCACCAAGGCCCAACAGGCCAAGATCGCCCAGGTCGAGCAGGTTGTCGCCGAGCACGCCGCCGCCAAGCAGGTCGCCTCCGAGAATGTCACCACCAAGAACGTCTCCGGTGATATCGCCGAGCCCCAGATCGGCGAGATTCAGGCCGTCGAGCAGCCCTTCACCGCCGCCGAGGCCGAGGTCGAGGTTGCCCAACAGGCCATCATCGCCGCCCAGACCGAGGTTCAGGTCACCCAGCAGGCCATCGTCACCACCGAGGCCGAGGTCGAGATCGGCCAGCAGCCCATCGTCGCCGCCGAGACCGAGGTCGAGATCGCCTAAGAGGCCATCATCGCCGCCGAGGCCGAGGTCGAGATCGGCCAAGAGGCCATCATCGCCGCCGAGACCGAGGTCGAGATCGCCCAACAGGCCATCATCGCCTCCGAGACCGAGATCGAGATCGGCCAGCAGCCCATCGTCGCCACCGAGACCGAGGTCGAGATCGCCCAGGAGGCCATCATCGCCGCCAAGCCCGAGATCGAGATCGCCCAACAGGCCATCGTCCCCGCCTAGGCCGAGGTCGAGATCGCCAAGCAGGCCATCGTCACCGCCGAGACCGAGGTCGAGATCGCCCAGGAGGCCATCATCGCCGCCAAGCCCGAGATCGAGATCGCCCAACAGGCCATCGTCCCCGCCGAGGCCGAGGTCGAGATCGCCAAGCAGGCCATCGTCGCCGCCAAGATCGAGGTCGTCGATCAGCCCACCGACGAGGCCATCATCGCCACCGCCGAGCCCAAGATCGTCGAGCAGACCGTCGCCGCCGGTCAGGCCGAGGTCACCGAGCACTCCTTCTTCGCCAGTGACGCCGAGGTCACCGAGCAGGCCGTTCTCGCCTGTCACGTCGCCGAGCAGACCATCGTCGCCTGTTACATCGCCGAGCAGGCCGTCATCACCGGTCAGGCCCCCGACCAGTCCCTCGTCGCCGGTGAGGTCGTCGAGTACGCCATCGTCCCCGGTTACGCCGAGGTTGCCGAGCAAGCCATCGCTACCGCCGTCGACATCGGCACCGAGGTCGACATTGACCAGCGAGCTGCCGTCGCCGCCGACGCTGACGATGCCGCCGACGTCGACCCCAGCCGAATCACCACCGTCGTCGCCTCCGAGAAGGCCACCAAGCAGCCCGGCGGCATTTGCTGGAACCAGACTGGTACTGGCCATCAGCACAATCGCCGCGAGTACTGTAATCTTTTTGGATTGCATCACGCTTCTCCTCTGCGAAACATGACGCGACAGTGCTCCCGTCAACCTGACAGGACGCTGTCAACTAGTGCGACGTTGCTTTGGTGACAGAGCGCACAGTTATCGAAAACATTCCGAGATTCCATCAGGCTGCATCGATTAGCAGATAATACTTATATGCTACGTATCGAATACGTAGACAGCGGAATCGGAAGGGGCGCGACCCGCAGGTCACGCCCCTTCGTTCCGTTCAACGATATGGCTGGTATCAGTAAACGTAGACGACCAGTTGGCCACCCTTGCGCTGCACAGCGACGACGTCATTGGCGTCGTAGCGAGTCCGGCCGAGCGAGGCTGTGATCAGCGCATCGGACATCACCGCCCGGCGGAGCAGGTTGATCTTCTGGCTCTTGGCGAGCAGCGCCGCGACCTGCTTCTTGGCGGCCGGGCAGAGCTTGATCGGCACCACCTGCACATTGGCGGCACGCATCCAGGCTTTGATCTCGGCGCCGCTGATCTTGCCGGCCGCCGCCACCTGCAGCAGCTGCTTGGTGTTGTTGACCGTGCAGTTGATCACGAAGGTGCCGCCGCCGCCGAGGCTGCCGACCAGCACGGGACGGCCACCCGGGTTGTTTGGGCCACCGGGATTATTCGGATTGTCGGGGTCGAGAATCCCCAGGTCGATATCGAGGTCGAGCCCGAGCCCGGCGAGATCGAGCGAAATCGATGTGCTCTTGAGCAGCCCGGTCGTCGACACGTTGGCGTTGACCAGGGGGTTGTTGCCCTTGCCGACAGCCGCATTCAGCAAGTTGTTGTTGCCGCCACCGACGTCGAGATTGACCAGCGCGTCATTGTCGTCGTCGTTGAGCGACAGCAGGCCACCGGCATTGGTGCCACCGCCCCCGCTCCCCCCGCCGCCGCCGCCACCGGCTATCCCGCCGACAGTTTCGGTCACGCCGCCCACGACGCCGCCGACCGTTTCGGTGACCCCGCCCACGACGCCGCCAAGCGCGCCACCCAGATCCAGTGCACTGGCAGGGGCTGCACTCATACCCGCGACGATTGCGAACGTCGCCAGGGCCGCAAAAACGTTGCTTCTCATGACCATTCTCCGCTACATCCGCCGCCCGTCGGCTGATGAATATGCAGGTATGAGGCCGTTGTAAAGCTTCGGAGCGAAAGCTGATCAACTTGTGATTGGTTGGCCAATATATTCGGTATCTTGGCCAATTGCACAGATTACGCAGTGACACTTATACTGATAGTTTGCGTATACTTATACGCACTGCTACGTAGAGTGCAGACAATTTTCTTGAAGCTTGAGTCCAATGCAAGATGTCACCGGAAGCTGCGCGCCGACCTACGCACCAGCGCGTAGGCCAGGAGACACCCGTTCCACCCCCAGCGCTTGCCGCGAATATTGCAGCGGATGAAAACCGCAGGCGGAGCGGGCGTTTCGATGCTTGGAAGTGTTTTGGTAACCTCTTCGGCGGCGGCGTCGGAACTTGCCGGCTCAAGATGACAGGTTGCTGACAGCTTTTCGCAACTTATGAACAAGCACTGAGGTCGCCTCGATACCCGCCGCGCGACCCGCTCCGCCGCCGGTCCAGACCGCCCTCGCACGTCGTTTCGATTCAGGCGAAACGGCAGGTTGCGACATTGCTAGGTGGTGCTGCTTAGCACCATCACGATGAATACGTAGATTCGCTACGCGATCGTCGATCCGACCAACAAAGAAGGCGCGAAGCCGAAGCTCCGCGCCCCACCGGCGTCAACCACGAGGGAGCGTCAGCCCTCGCAACATCGGCCGATATCTGTGCACCGGGAACTGCTCGCCGGCGGCTTGCTGGCTTAACGGCGAACGGGGCGGATGGTTGCGGCTAGCAATGACGATGCACGCTGCGAAAATGCAAAGCCCCGCGCCGTTGCCGGTGCGGGGCCGAGGTGTTGGTGCAAACAACCTCTGCCGAAAGCGAACTTCCGGTGGCCGTCTTTTTAGCAGGACTACAAATCGCGGTCACGCCAGGGTGCATGACAACGCCTGTCGGGTGAAAGTCCCTCGCGCCCAACAGAGGCCGCCCAGTTCTGCGGCAACCAAAGCCGCTGCACAAATCTTAAGCAGACCCTAACGACGCTGCCCAGAGAACCGGCAGAGCAAGCCGACCGGTATGCATTCGTTCCATCGCACGGAACCGGCCGGCATCGAAAGACCCCAGCAGAGTCAGCGGTTTGGCGGCGATTTTCGGCGCTGGCACGGCGATTGCAACTTCCTCCCCGGTGCAAACAACCAAACTGTCGGAGGTAAGTATGACAGGTATCAATCGCATGATGGCCGGGATCGGCCTGGGGGTCGCGATGACTGCCGGGGCGCTCGCGCCTCTTACTGCTTATGCGCAGGACACCATCAAGGTGGGCGTGCTCCACTCGCTGTCAGGGACGATGGCGATCTCGGAGACCACCCTGAAGGATACCATGCTCTTCCTCATCGATGAGCAGAACAAGAAGGGCGGCGTGCTGGGCAAGAAGCTCGAGGCCGTCGTGGTCGACCCTGCGTCCGACTGGCCGCTGTTCGCCGAGAAGGCCCGTGAGCTGATCGCCGTCAACGGGGTTGCCGCCGTGTTCGGCTGCTGGACCTCGTCATCGCGCAAATCGGTCCTGCCGGTGTTCAAGGAACTGAACTCGATCCTCTTCTACCCCGTGCAGTACGAGGGCGAAGAATCCGAAAAGAACGTGATCTACACCGGCGCCGCGCCAAACCAGCAGGCCATCCCCGCCGTCGACTACCTGATGAGCGAAGAAGGCGGCTCCGTGAAGCGCTGGGTGCTCGAAGCCACCGACTACGTCTACCCGCGCACCACCAACAAGATCCTCGAGCAGTACCTCAAGGACAAGGGCGTGGCGCCTGAAGACATCAAGATCAACTACACCCCGTTCGGCTTCTCCGACTGGCAGACTGAAGTCGCCGCCATCAAGGAGTTCGGCTCGGCCGGCAAGAAGACCGCCGTGGTCTCGACCATCAACGGCGACGCCAACGTGCCGTTCTATAAGGAACTGGGCAACCAGGGCATCTCGGCCGAGGACATCCCGGTCGTCGCCTTCTCGGTCGGTGAAGAAGAGCTCGCCGGCATGGACACCTCGGCCCTCGTCGGTCACCTCGCCGCCTGGAACTACTTCCAGTCGGTGGAGAACGAGGCCAATGCCGAGTTCATCAAGAACTGGCACGCCTATATCGGCAACGACAAGCGCACCACCAACGATCCGATGGAAGCGGCCTATCTCGGCTTCCAGCTCTGGGTGCAGGCGGTCGAAAAGGCCGGCACCACCGATACCGATGCGGTGCTCAAGGCCATTGTCGGGCTCGAAGTGCCGAACCTCACCGGTGGCACTGCCAAGGTTCTGCCCAACCACCACCTGACCAAGCCCGTGCTGATCGGTGAGATCCAGGCCGACGGCCAGTTCGAAACCGTGTGGCAGACCGAAGGCGACGTGCCGGGCGATGCCTGGTCGGACGTCTTGCCGGAAGACAAGGGCATCGAAGCCGACTGGACCGATCCGCTGACCGGTTGCGGCCATTTCGACACCGCCACCAAGACCTGCGGCGCTGCTCCGGCAGCCATGTAATCCGCGACAATCCGGCGACGGCGGCTCTCCGCCGTCGCCCCCACTCGATGACGCCCCAATTCTCCGGCGATAGAGCGACCACGATGGCCACCCGATTCCTGACTCTGATTGCCTTCCTGCTCGCTGTAGCTCTCGCCCCCCTGCCCGCCCTCGCCCAGGACGATTTCGCTGCTCAGCTCAACGGGCTGGGGCCGGGCAGTTTTGCCGACCGCACCAAGGCCATGGATGTGCTGGTCGCCACCGGCGACGAACGCGTACCGCCGGTGCTGCAGGCGCTGAGCGACGGCAACCTCTACATTCGCGAATCCGACGGCAAGGTGGTGATCGCCACCAAGGCCGCCGGCGGCCTGGCGGTGACCGACCCGGTCGATGGTGCCGATCTCGGCGTCCTGCCGAGCGGCGAGCTCGAAAAAATCAAGACCAACAATGGCCTGCGCGGCAAGATCCGCACCGCCATCGGCAAGCTGACGCTCTTGAGCCCCGACCAGCCGACCCGGCTGTCGGCGGCGCAAAGCGTGCTGAAGAACGCCGATCCGGCAATGCTCGAGCTGCTCGACCAGGCGATATCAGCTGAGGCGGACGCCGGCATCAAGAGCACCATGCAGATGGCGCGCGCCGTGATCGTCTTGAAGACCGATGCCTCGCTGGAAGACAAGCGCGCCGCCGTCGATCTGGTCGTGGCGCAGAACAACCGGGCCGCGCAGACCGTGCTGCGCAACACGCTCGACACCGCGCCCGACGAGCTGAAGCCGACGATCCAGACCGGCATCGACTCGATCGGCCGCACCCTCGCCGTTTGGGACGTCGGCCAGAACCTGCTCTACGGTCTCTCGCTGAGTTCGGTGCTGCTGCTCGCCGCCATCGGCCTCGCCATCACCTTCGGCGTGATGGGCGTCATCAACATGGCGCATGGCGAAATGGTGATGCTGGGAGCCTACACCACCTACGTCACACAGCTGGTGATCCAGTCGGTGGCGCCGGGGCTGATGGAGTATTCGCTCGCCTTCGCGGTCCCCGCTGCCTTCCTGTTCACCGCGCTGGTCGGCGTCGGCATCGAGCGGGGCATCATTCGTTGGCTCTACGGCCGGCCGCTCGAAACCCTGCTCGCCACCTGGGGTCTGTCCCTGGTGCTGCAGCAGCTGGTCCGCACCATTTTCGGCCCCACCAACAAGCTGGTGCAGCCGCCGCAATGGATGAGCGGCACGTTCGAGTTGTGGAACCTGAGCTTCACCTGGAACCGGCTCTGGATCATCGTCTTCGCCATCGCCGTGTTCATCGCGCTGCAGATCATCCTCAACCGCACGCCGCTGGGCCTGCAGATGCGGGCAGTGACGCAGAACCGCCGCATGGCCTCGGCCATGGGCATCCGCACGCCGTTCGTCGACGCCATGACCTTCGGGCTGGGCTCCGGCATTGCCGGCATGGCCGGTGTGGCGCTGAGCCAGATCGACAACGTCTCGCCCAATCTCGGCCAGGGCTACATCATCGACAGCTTCATGGTGGTGGTGTTCGGTGGTGTGGGGAACCTGTGGGGCACGCTGATCGGCGCGCTATCGCTCGGCGTCGCCAACAAGTTTCTCGAGCCCTATGCGGGGGCGGTGCTGGCCAAGATCGCCATCCTGATCCTCATCATCCTGTTCATCCAGCGGCGACCAAGGGGGCTGTTCGCACTCAAGGGCCGGGCGGTGGAGTCGTGAGTTTCGTGCACAAGGCCCCCTCACCCGGCGCTGCGCGCCGACCTCTCCCCCTCGGGGCGCTACCGCGTCCCCCAGGGAGAGGTGGCGTGGAGGCGAGATCGCGCCACAGCGCCACCTCTCCCTCTGGGGGAGAGGTCGGCCGAAGGCCGGGTGAGGGGGCCTCTCTTCTGACGGGTGCCGACCAATGCTGACCCAAATGCTGTTCCGCGCCCTCGACAAGAAGGCCATGTGGCTGGTCGCGGCGCTGGTGTTCATCGCCATCGCCATTCCGGTCGCCAACCTGGTGATCCCCGAGGGCAACCCGCTGCACCTGCCCAACTATATGGTGCCGCTGCTCGGCAAATATCTGAACTATGCGCTGCTGGCGCTCGCCCTCGATCTGGTCTGGGGCTATTGCGGCATCCTCTCGCTCGGTCACGCCGCGTTCTTCGCGCTCGGCGCCTATGCCATGGGCATGTACCTGATGCGCCAGATCGGGGCGCGCGGCGTCTACGCCAATCCGGTGCTGCCCGACTTCATGGTGTTCCTCAACTACAAGGACCTGCCCTGGTTCTGGCACGGGTTCGACCTGTGGTGGTTCGCCTTCCTGATGGTGCTGTTCGTGCCGGGCCTCCTGGCCTTCGCCTTCGGCTGGTTCGCCTTCCGCAGCCGCGTCACCGGCGTCTACCTCTCGATCATCACCCAGGCGATGACCTATGCCCTGCTGCTCGCCTTCTTCCGCAACGATCTCGGGCTCGGCGGCAATAACGGGCTCACCGACTTCAAGGATATCCTCGGCTTCAACGTGCAGGCAGCGACCACCCGCGCCGGGCTGTTCGCCGCCTCGGCACTGGCTTTGGCGCTGGCGGTGATCATCTGCTCGGCCATCGTCAATTCGAAGCTCGGCAAAGTCATGGTCGCGGTGCGCGACGCCGAAAGCCGCACCCGCTTCCTCGGCTGGCGCCCGGAGAACGTCAAACTCTTCGCCTTCGTCGTGTCAGCGGTGCTGGCCGGCATAGCCGGCGCGCTCTACACGCCGCAGGTCGGCATCATCAACCCGGGCGAGTTCGACCCTGCCAACTCGATCGAAGCGGTGATCTGGGTCGCCGTCGGCGGCCGCGGCACGCTGATCGGCCCGATCATCGGCGCGGTGCTGGTCAATGCCGGCAAGTCGGTGTTCACCGGCGCTTTCCCCGATTTCTGGCTCTATTGCCTCGGAGGCCTCTTCATCTTCGTCACCCTGTTCATGCCCAAGGGCATTGTCGGGCTGTTCCAGAAACTCAAGCCTCGCAAGGGCAAGGAAGCGAGCTCGGCCGCCGAAGCCGGCGAGGATCCATCCACCCTGCCGCAGCCCAAGCCCGTGCCGGAGCCCGCCGAATGACCGACAAATCCGGCACCATGCTCTATCTCAACGGCGTCTCCGTCTCCTTCGACGGCTTCAAGGCGCTGAACCATCTGTCGATCATCGTCCACCCGGGCGAGATGCTGGCGATCATCGGCCCGAACGGCGCCGGCAAGACCACCATGATGGACATCATCACCGGCAAGACTCGCCCCGATGACGGCGAAGTCTACTTCGACGGCCGCACCGACCTCACCAAGCTCGACGAAGCGCAGATCGCCAATCTCGGCATCGGCCGCAAGTTCCAGAAGCCGACAGTGTTCGAGAGCCACACCATCTGGGATAACCTGGTGCTGGCGCTGAAGCGGCCGCGCAGCGTGCTGGCCGCCCTGCTCTATTCCGAGAGCGCTGAGGACAAGGCGCGCATCGAGGAAATCCTCGACACCGTCCGCCTCACTGCACGCAAGGACGAACTCGCCGCCGACCTTAGCCACGGCCAGAAGCAGTGGCTGGAGATCGGCATGCTGCTGGCGCAGGACCCGAAGCTGCTGCTGGTCGACGAGCCGGTCGCCGGCATGACCGATGCCGAAACGGTCGAGACGGCAAAGCTGCTCAAACAGATCGCCAAGACCCGCTCGGTGGTCGTCGTCGAACACGACATGAGCTTCGTGCGCGAACTCGGCACCCGCGTCACCTGCCTCGCCGAGGGCTCGGTATTGGCCGAGGGCTCGCTCGACCAGGTGAGCGCCAACCCGATCGTCATCGAGCGGTATCTCGGGCGATGATGATCAGTTGCAGTAACCTCCGTACCTCTTCAATATCCCCGGCGATCACGCGACCGAAGGCGCGGCTTGGGGATAGTGGAATGCATATTCTGGCAATTGTCGTCGGCATCATTGCTGCCGCGGGTGTGTGGTATTGGCGCGCCAAGGCGGCCAAGGAGGTGGTCGACGACGTCGGAAGCGTGGTCGGCCGGGTCCAGGGCCGCATCCGGATGAACAATTTCAGGAAGAAGGCGGAGGGCTCGGCGCTCGCCTCGATCGAAGACCCGGCGCTTGCTGCGGCGGTGTTCCTCCACGCGCTCGCCAACGAGAAGCGCGACGCGCTGCATCTTGCCGAACCGAGGATCCGTGAAGAGCTCGGCCGGATCGTCGCGGATACCGACCTCGACGAGGTCGTCTCCTACGCGCAATGGGCGGCTCGCGATGTCGCCGATGCACGCGATGTGGTGCGCCGCTTCAAGCCGCTGTGGCGGCAGAAGCTGACGCGCGAGGAGCGCGCCGATCTCATCGTTATGGCCGAGACCATCGCCGGTCTCGGCGAAGGCGACGACCACAACCAGAAGCTGACTCTCGTGACGCTGCGTACAGCTTTGGGCCCGGAGCAGAACCGATGACCACCGCCCTTTCCATCCGTGACATCGGCCTCCACTACGGCGCGGCGCAAGCCTTGCGTGGCATCAGCATCGAGGCGAAGCCCGGACGGATCACCGCTGTGCTCGGCCGCAACGGCGTCGGCAAATCCTCGACGCTGCGCGCCGTCACCGGCATCAACAACATTTCCTCGGGCGAGATCGTCTTCAACGACGAGGTGCTGAAGAAGGCCCCGCCCTATAAGCGGGCCAGGCTCGGCATCGGCTACGTGCCGCAGGGGCGCGAGGTTTTCCCGCTGCTGACGGTCAAGGAGAACCTCGAAACCGGCTACGCACCGCTGAAGGCGGCCGAACGCAATGTGCCGGATTACATCTACGAGCTGTTCCCGATCCTCAAATCGATGCTTGGCCGCCGCGGCGGCGACCTCTCAGGCGGCCAGCAGCAGCAGCTCGCCATCGGCCGTGCCCTGGTGACGCGGCCCAAGGTGCTGGTGCTCGACGAGCCGACCGAGGGCATCCAGCCCTCGATCATCAAGGATATCGGTCGGGCGCTGCAGTTCCTGCGCGACCAGAAGGGCATGACCATCCTCCTGGTCGAGCAGTACCTGGACTTCTGCCGCGAGATCGCCGACGACATCTACATCATGGATCGCGGTGAAATCATGCATTCGGGCCCCGCTACCGACCTCGACCTCCCCGAGGTGCGCCGGCATCTTATGGTGTAGGGAACGCGTGTCCTCACTTCCGGTGCGAGCTGCCCCCCACCCCTGTCCCCTCCCCCCAAACAGGGGGAGGGAGACGCCGGCACGGGCGCTGGTGTTTTGGTCTCCTGCCCCCCTTGGGGGGAGAGGACAGGGGTGGGGGGCCGCGGCCACCGGCTCCCGAGGCGAGCCATGAACGCCGTCTCCCCGACCATCCGCCACCAGCGCGCCCGCGGCGTCGGCCGCATCGCCACCCAGGTGCTCGACGGCCGCACCCGCCTGACCACTCTGTACCAGGAGGGCTGCGCCAAGATCCGGCTGCCGCATACGCATGACCCGAGCCTGCAAGCCGTACTGATCAACACCGCCGGCGGGCTGACCGGCGGCGATGACGTTGCCTGGGAAGCCAAAGCCGCGCCCGGCGCCAGGATGGTGCTCACCACCCAGGCCTGCGAACGGGTCTATCGCTCGCTCGGCGACGATGCCTCGGTCAGCACCCGGCTCGAGGTCGGCGCCGGGGCGCATCTCGACTGGCTGCCGCAGGAGACCATCCTCTACGAAGGCGGCCGGCTCAGCCGCAGCCTCGAGGTCGACCTCGCTCCCGACGCCAGTTTCTTCGCCATCGAGGCGATCATCCTCGGCCGCGAGGCCATGGGCGAAGCCGCTCGTGGCGCCCGGCTCACCGATACCTGGCGCATTCGCCGCGGCGGCCGGCTGCTCCATGCCGAAGCGACGCGGCTGAGCACCGATCCGCTCGAGCGCGACGGTCTGTCGCTGCTGGCCGGCGCCGGCGCTTTCGCCACCCTGCTCTATGTCGGCGCCGATGCCGAGCGAAAGCTCGATCCGGTCCGCCCGCTCATCACCGGCGAGGCGGCCGCCAGCGTCATCGGCGAGCGTCTCGTCGTCCGCGCCATGGCGCCCTCAGGGCTTGCGCTGCGCCGGATCATCACCCCAATAATCGCAAAGCTCTCCGGCGCCGGCACCCTGCCCCGCCTCTGGCATTTGTGAGCATGAATCGCATGGCTTCCTTCACCACCGATGTCATCCCGGCGCAGGCCGGGATCCATCTCTCCGCCGGCGCTGGCGGCGCCATGGATTCCCGCCTTCGCGGGAATGACACGGGGGTTGTGGCGCGAGCCTGTGCTAGCACCACAGCCGTCATCCCCGCGAAGCGGGGATCCAGTGCCCCGCGCACGACACTACCGTAGGAACCTCCGCATGAACCTGACGCCCCGCGAGAAAGACAAGCTGCTCATTGCCATGGCCGCCATCGTGGCCCGCAAGCGCCTCGAGCGTGGCGTGAAACTCAACCACCCCGAGGCCATCGCGCTGATCACCGACTATGTCGTCGAAGGCGCCCGCGACGGTCGCTCGGTTGCCGACCTGATGGAAGCCGGCGCCCATGTGGTGAGCCGCGCCCAGGTGATGGAAGGCATCGCCGAGATGATCCACGACGTGCAGGTCGAAGCCACCTTCCCCGACGGCACCAAGCTGGTCACCGTCCACGAACCGATCAGGTAAGCGACATGGCTCTCATCCCAGGCGAAATCACCACCGTCCCCGGCGACATCGAGCTTAATGTCGGCGCGCCGCAAATCACCCTCGAGGTCGCCAACACCGGCGATCGGCCGATCCAGGTCGGCTCGCATTACCACTTCTACGAGACCAATGCGGGCCTGAGCTTCGACCGCGAAAAGGCCCGCGGCATGCGGCTCGATATCGCCGCCGGCACCGCCGTGCGCTTCGAGCCGGGACAGGCCCGCGAGGTGCGGCTGGTGCCGCTCTCGGGCAACCGCATTGTCTACGGCTTCCAGCAGAAGGTGATGGGGAAGCTCTAGATCCTTTTCACCGTTCAAGTGGAACGGCGAAAAGGATCTAAGTCATTGTTTTTGTTGCGCTTTCGAACCGGAAAAGTCTGCAACTTTTCCTGAAAGCACTCTAACGCGGCGCATCCAGACACGAAAAGGCCGGGCATCGAGCCCGGCCCTTCGTGTGGAACAGGGAGTGGTTAGCCCTGGACCAGGATGGTCACGTCGGTCGCATCGGTACCGGTGATGCCCACGACGTCGTCAAGCGTCGCGCCGAAGCTTTCGAGCTGAGCGAGCAGCGCCGGGCTGCCCTGGATACGGGCCTTCAGCGAGTCGAGATCGACCTCTTGATAGCCCGGGCTCAGAGGATTGAGCTCGGCAGCGGTCACGGCCTTGAAGCTGACCGTCGTCGCCGAGGTCAACGCGTCCATTGCGCTGCCTTCGGCCGCCATGGCCAGGCCGGCGGTCGAAAGTGTAAGGGCGGCGGCGACTGCAATAGCCTTGAGATTCAACATCTTTTATCTCCATTGGTCATAAAACCACACTGGGGATACGCATGAAGTGGGCAGAGGTTTCCCCATGCCCGTTCACACTATTTTGCGCGCCCTGCACGGGAACCCGCCCTCAGGGATCGTGCGAAACCTTACGATCAGAGGTCGTCGGCGTAGAGGACCCCGCCGCCGTCGCCCGCGAGATCGATCGAAACGATCTGGCCGAGGCTGACGCCGGAATTACGGATGGCGCTCATTGCCAGCGGGTTGATCACGAGGTTCCCCTGCAGGTAGCCCACGTCGCGCTGCTTGATCTCGAGCGACCGGGCCAAGAGGTCCGCATTCATCTCCGCCCCGGCGAGGCTGGAGAGACGCACCACGCGCAGACCCGCGGCGCTGTCGGCCCGGCCGGCATCGTGCAGGAATTCGGTTCCGCCAATCCCCGAGATGATCTGGACGATATCCATGTTCTGCGCGTGGACGAGCTGGGGCGCGGCCACAGCCAAGGTGACGGCAAGCGCGGCGACGAATCGGGATTTCATGTGAGCCTCCAAACAGGTAGCGCCAATAGAACAGCGGGCTGTGGCAAAATCCGGACAGAGCGCCACAGAGCTTTGGCAATCGCCAGAGATTTCGGCTAGGGATGCGCCGTTTTCAATGGGCAGGACGGCGATGGCCAGCAAAGAGGAAGATTTCAAGGAGCGCTTCGTGGCCGTGCTGCAGGACTTGCGCAGCAATGGCGGCAAGGATCCCGAGGCGATGTTCCTGATCGGCAGCCTCGCGGCGCGCCTCGTCGACCGGGCCAAACAGCCGGGCTGGGCCGCCTACAAGGCCAATATGGGCCGTGCGGCCTACGACAAGCTGCTCGGCGATTTCCAGAAGCAGGGCAACGACTTCCACAAAGACGGCAAGGCCAAGCACGCCTACGCCATCCAGGTGCTCGCCATCTCGCTGATTGCCCGCACTCAGAACGACCCCGAAATCCGCGCCGGCGACGGCCTGCTCGACGAGATGCTCGGCTTCCTCATCGCTGCCTACCGCAAGGCGCAGGCGACGGCGCCGAAGCCGAACTGATCGGCTACGCGACATCGGCCGAACTTCGCTGCCGATTTTCGCGTCAGATGGCTGGACAGCCTAACTATTAGGCGGTTCAACTAGCGTCCTCGAGGCGGTGCGACTGCCGTCCTCCCGAGGCGGTCGAACGACCGTCCTCTGCTTCGCCTGGAAGGACCATCATGCCCGCTCGCATCTCCCGCTCGACCTACGCCCAGATGTATGGGCCGACCACCGGCGACCGGGTGCGGCTGGCCGATACGGAGCTGTTCATCGAGGTCGAAAAAGACCTCACCACCTATGGCGAAGAGGTGAAGTTCGGCGGCGGCAAGGTGATCCGCGACGGCATGGGCCAAAGCCAGGTTACCCGCGCCGCGGGAGCTGTCGATACGGTGATCACCAATGCGCTGATCATCGATCACACCGGCATCTACAAGGCCGACATTGGCCTCCGCGACGGGCGGATCCACGCCATCGGCAAGGCCGGCAACCCCGACACCCAGCCCAATGTCGACATCATCATCGGGCCATCGACCGAGGTGATCGCCTCGGAGGGCCGCATCATCACCGCCGGCGGCATGGATGCGCATATCCATTTCATCGCCCCGCAGCAGATCGAAGAAGCCCTGATGTCGGGCATCACCACCATGATCGGCGGCGGCACCGGCCCGGCGCATGGCACGCTCGCCACCACCTGCACCGGCGCCTGGCACATCCACCGGATGATCGAGAGCTTTGACGCCTTCCCGATGAACCTCGGCCTCGCCGGCAAGGGTAACGCCTCGCTTCCCGCTCCGCTCGAGGAGATGATCCTCGCCGGCGCCTCGTCGATGAAGCTGCACGAGGACTGGGGCACCACGCCGGCCACGATCGACAACTGCCTCGCCGTCGCCGACGCCTTCGACGTGCAGGTGATGATCCACACCGACACGCTGAACGAATCCGGCTTCGTCGAAGATACCGTGCGCGCCTTCAAGGGCCGCACCATCCACGCTTTCCACACCGAAGGCGCCGGCGGCGGGCATGCCCCCGATATCATCAAGGTGGCGAGCCTCCCCAACGTGCTCCCCTCCTCGACCAACCCCACCCGTCCCTACACGGTGAATACGCTGGCCGAGCATCTCGACATGCTGATGGTCTGCCATCACCTCAGCCCGGCCATCGCCGAGGACGTCGCCTTCGCCGAGAGCCGCATCCGCAAGGAGACCATCGCGGCCGAAGATATCCTCCACGATATCGGCGCCTTCTCGATGATCTCGTCCGACAGCCAGGCCATGGGCCGGGTCGGCGAAGTGATCATCCGCACCTGGCAGACCGCCGACAAGATGAAGCGCCAGCGCGGGCGGCTACCCGAGGAGACCGGCGACAACGACAATTTCCGGGTGAAGCGCTTCATCGCCAAATACACCATCAACCCGGCTATCGCGCAGGGATTGAGCCGTCACATCGGCTCGGTGGAAGTGGGCAAGCGCGCCGACCTCGTGATGTGGACGCCGGCCTTTTTCGGCGTGAAGCCCGAAATGGTGATCATGGGCGGCTCGATCGCCGCGGCGCCGATGGGCGACCCGAACGCCTCGATCCCCACCCCGCAGCCGATGCACTACCGCCCGATGTTCGGCGCTTATGGCAAGCTGAGGACCAACTCCTCGGTGACCTTCATCAGCCAGGCCGCTTACGACAATGGCCTGCAAGCCACACTCGGCGTTGCCAAGGGCATGCTGCCGGTCGAAAACACCCGGGGCGGCATCAGCAAGGCCTCGATGATCCACAATTCAGCCACCCCTGATATCGACGTCGACCCCGAGACCTATGAGGTACGGGCCGACGGCGAACTGCTGACCTGCGAACCGGCCACCGTGCTGCCGATGGCGCAGCGGTACTTCCTGTTCTAGCTCGGCCTTATCTTGGTACATCTGTTCATGCTATGTTCTCCTCATTGAGTCGAGGGTAACAGCATGGCGGTCGATCTCACGGGCAAGGTCTGCCTCGTTACCGGGGCCAGCCGCGGCGTCGGCCGTGGTGTAGCGCTGGGGCTGCTCGAGGCGGGCGCCACGGTGCACATCACCGGCCGCACGGTGCGGGACGGCGAGCATCCCGAGGGGCTTGATCGGGCTGGATCGCTCGCCTCGGTGCTCGGTGAATCCGGCAAGTACCCCGGCCGCTGTGTCGCTCACCGGGTCGACCATGCCTATGACGTCGAAACCGAGGCCGTGGTGCATCGCGTGCTGGCCGACGAGGGCCGGCTCGATATCCTCGTCAACTCCGCCTGGCCCGGCTACGAGCGCATGGTGGAGGACGACCGCTTCACCTGGGTCGATCCGATCTGGCAGCAGCCGATGTGGCGCTGGGACGCCATGATCGGCGTCGGCGTGCGCTCCTCCTGGTGCGCCATCCGCGTCGCCACCGAAGCGATGGCACGGCAGCGCTCTGGCCTCATCGTCAACATCTCGTTCTGGGCGGCGCAGAAGTTCATGCAGAACGCCGTCTATGGCGTCTCCAAGGCTGCCATGGACAAGCTGGCGGCCGATGTCGCCCACCAGATGCGCGAGTTCGATGTCGCCGCCATCGCGCTCTATCCCGGCCTCGTCCGCACCGAGGAGGTGCTGAAGAACGCCCAGTATTTCGACATGTCGAACTCCGAAAGCCCGGAGTTCCAGGGCCGCGCCGTCGCCCACCTCGCCGCCGACCCGGCGCTGCTGCAGAAATCCGGCCGCGTCTTCACCAGCGCCGACCTCGCCCTCGAGTATGGCTACGCCGATATCGACGGCTACCAGCCCCGCCCGAACACATTTGAGACGGTCTAGGCTCCTGTCACACGGCTGAAATCTCGCCGTGATTGGTGGCCGGCTTCTGCCGAGCCAATGATGTCCGAATCTCCTCCCCGCCTGCCGCTGACGATTGCCGCCTTTGCCCTCGCCCAGGCCGTGTGCTGGGGCATGACCTTCAACCTGCCGGCGATCACCGGCAGCGCCATGGCCGAGACGCTGGCCCTACCCTACCCCGCGGTGATGGCCGGCCCGACGGTAATGCTGGTGGTGATGGCGGCAGCGGCAGTGCCGTTCCTTCGCCTGTTCGAGCGCTTTGGCGCGCGTCTGGTGATGACCTCGAGCACTGCCGTCGCGGCACTTGGGCTGGCGGTGATCGCCAGCGCGACCGCGCCATGGAGTTACTTCGCCGGCTGGATGCTGGTCGGCTTCGCCGGCGCGGGCACGCTGACCACCGCCATGCAGATCGGCGTCGCCGAATGGGCCGGCGCCCGGGCACGGCAGGCGATCGGCGCGCTGCTGATCTTCGGAGGGCTTTCGACCACGCTGTCCTGGCCGCTGCTCGGCGCGCTGCAGGCAGTGTTCGGCTGGCGCACCGCGACACTGGTCGGCGCAGCGCTGCTGCTCGTCGTCGCCGCGCCGATCTACTGGCTGCTGCTGGCGAAGCGCCCGGGCGGAGCAGCGAAGCGGCCAGCCACCGGCCCCATCCCATCGCTCGACCGCGTCGCCTTCGCACTCCTTGCCTTCGCCAGCGCCGCCAACGGCATCGTCACCTGGGGCTTTTCGCTCACCATTATCACCCTGTTCGAAGGGCGTGGCCTCGAGCATGGCACCGCGGTACTCGTCGCCTCGTTCATCGGCGTCACGGCGCTGCTGGCGCGGCTGGTCGATTTCGCTGCCGGCAAACACTGGAACAGCCTCGCCACCGGGCTGCTGGCGGGCACAGCGCTTCCGCTCAGCTTTGCCGTGCTGATCATGGGGACCGGCGCGCCGGCAGCCATTGCCTTCGTCGCGGTCTATGGGCTTTCGAGCGGCGTCCTGGCCGTCGCCCGTTCGACCATGCCGCTCGATCTCTTCCCGCCTGCCGCCTACGCCCGCGCTTCCTCGATGCTGGCGCTGCCGCTCAACCTCAGCTTCGCCTGCGCGCCGCCGCTGTTTGCCGCGATCCTCGCCGGCCCGGGCAGCGATGCCGCGCTGTGGGTAGCGGCGGGGCTGTCGCTCAGCGCGCTGCTGAGCCTCGGGCTACTGGTGCTGCGGCATCGCCGTACCTCAGCCCCTTCGGCCCCGGCGGAAGCCGACTGAAATCCGCCACAGCGAATCGGGTAGGCTCAGCCAGTTCCGAGGAGGACCAGACGATGGAAGCTCTAGCCACTGCCGCCATGATGCAGAACGTCGATGTCTCGGCCCAGGTCGTGCTGAACCTCGCCGGCGATTTCGAGCGCACCACCCACCAGTATCAGTGCGAGGGGCTCGAGCCCTTCGCGGTGGATTTCATCAACGCCAAGCCGAACTTCATCGCCATCGTGCCGGTGGGTCCGGAAAAGCTCGTCTTCGTCAACGTCATGGCCGCCTCGGGCGCCAAGTATGTCGCCGGCCAGTACGAGTTCTGGACCAAGGGCAGCGAGGCCACCTTCACCGACCTGATGGCCGATCCGCAAACCCCGGTAGGCTGCTCGGAAGTCAGCAACACCCCCTGAGGCCGCGATGGACACTGGCACCGCCCACGATGTGTTCATCCATGTGCGCATCGTCATGGGTACGGTCATTGGCCTCGGCCTGACGCGCCTGCTGATGGGCGCGGCCGGGCTGATCCAGCACCCCAAGCGCGCCAAGCTGTCGCTCATCCACCTGCTCTGGGTGGTGTCGATGAGCGTCGAACTCATCCTGTTCTGGTGGTGGGAATACGATCTGGCGCGCCTGCCGAGCTGGAACTTCGGCATCTTCATCTTCCTGATCGGCTATGCGGTGACGCTGTTCGCGCTCGCCGCCCTGCTGTTCCCCGACAACCTCAGCGAATATGACGGCTACGAAGATTTCTTCATCAAGCGCCGGCACTGGTTCTTCGGCATCTTCGGGCTGACCTTCCTGCTCGACCTGACCGACACGCTGATCAAGGGCGCTCCGTATTTCCAGGCGATGGACCTGCTCTACATCGCGCAGATCCCGGTCGGGCTGCTGCTCTCGGCCATCGCCATCTGGACGCCGAACCGGCGCTACCACCTCGCCTTCGTGGTGACGCACCTGATTTATCAGGCCTGGTCGATCGGCTTCTACTTTGAAACCCGCGGCTGACCGGCTAAGCTCGACTGAAGGTTGGGAAGCCTCGAAGACTTGGTAGTTTGACGATGCCGCAAACCTTTCGCGCGATTGGCTATTTGCCGACAGGCGCCGCCGGTACTCCCTTTGATCTCGCCATCCTGCTGCATGACGAGCGCCGTGTGCGCCGCCGCATGCTGACCCTGGTGCATGGCGACACCGTACTGGTCGATTTCCCCGAACCCGTCACCCTCGCCGACCGCTCGGTGCTCAAGCTCGACGACGGCCGGCTGGTCGAGATCATCGCCGGCGAGGAGCCGCTCTACGATGTTCGCGGCCGCGACCCTATTCACCTGATGCGGCTCTGCTGGCACCTGGGCAACCGCCACCTCAAGACGCAGATCGAGGCCGAACGGGTGCTGATCCTGCGCGATCACGTGATCCGCGACATGTTGCGCGGCCTCGGCGCCACCGTCACCGATATCTCGGAACCGTTCCACCCCGAGGACGGCGCCTATGCGCACAGCCACGGCGAGCCGCAGCACGCCCTCATCAACCGATGACCGATCCCGCTGCGCTGCAGAAGCTCATCACCTGGCTCTCCCCGGCCTTTCCGGTAGGGTCCTTCGCGTGGTCGGCCGGACTTGAGGCAGCAATTGCAGATCGTCGCGTAACTGATTCCGAACGCTTGCAGAACTGGATCGAAGGCGCGCTGGCGCATGGGGGAATACGCACGGACGCGATCCTGCTGGCGCAGGCGTGGCGGGCGGCAGGAGAGACTGCGCTTGGAGCCGGAACGACCGGCCGGCGCGAGCCGCCCCCCACCCCTGTCCCCTCCCCGCAAGGGGGAGGGAGACCTGCGCTTGGAAGTCTTCGTCCAACTGGCACCGAGCATGCTGACGGCGTCTCCCTCCCCCTTGCGGGGAGGGGACAGGGGTGGGGGTCCACAGCCACCGGCTATGGGGACCGGGCTGCCGCCCTCTCCGACCTCGCCGACCTCAGCCTTGCCCTCACCGCCAGCCGCGAGCGCTGGATGGAGACCACCATCACCGGCGACAATTACGTGCTCGCCGCAAAACACTGGCCGACTGACATCCTCGCCCGCCTGCCGCAACCCTGCCCCTACCCTATCGCCGTCGGCGCTATCGCCGCTGCGCACGATATCGAGCTCATTGACACCCTCCTCGCCTGGCTCACCGCCACCGTGCATGGCCAGATCTCGGTCGCCGTCCGCCTCGTGCCGCTCGGCCAGTCCGACGGCCTCAGCGTCCTCGCCGCACTCGAACCTCGTGTCGCGGCACTCGCTGCCTCCGCGGCCACGGCAACCCTTGCCGACCTCGGCGCAATCGCCTACGCCGCCGATATCGCGCAGATGCGCCACGAGACGCTGGAACCGAGGATTTTCCGTTCATGAGCATGCTGATTGCCGCCCTGATCTTCGTCGTGCTGCTAGCGGTGGCGATTGCCCACTTCCTGTGGTCGATCGGCAGCCGCTGGCCGATCCGCGATCCGGAGCTCTTGGCCCGCACCGTGATCGGCAAGCCCGGCGTTACCCGCGTGCCCAAACTGGCCTCGTTCGTCGTCTCGCTGCTGGTGCTCGCCGCCGGCGTGCTGGCCCTGTCGCTCGCCGACCACAGCGCCGGCGGCTGGTGGCTGACGCTGGTCGGCGTCCTGCTCGCCGCCGTGTTCCTCGGCCGTGGCGCCATCGGCTATACCGAAGGCTGGCGCGCCCGCTTTTCGGCCGAGCCGTTCGCCACGCTCGACCGCAAGAACTACTCCCCGCTCTGCCTGGCGCTCGGCGCCGGCTATCTCATCCTCGTCATCATGAGGCTCATATGAAATCGCTCAACGGCCCCCTCCGCGTCGGCATCGGCGGCCCCGTCGGTTCGGGCAAGACGACGCTCTGCGAAATGCTGCTGAAGGCAATGCGTGACCGCTACTCGATGGCGGTGGTCACCAACGACATCTACACCAAGGAAGACGCGCTGATCCTCAATCGGGTGCAGGCGATCTCCGAGGACCGCATCGTCGGCGTCGAAACGGGGGGCTGCCCGCACACCGCCATCCGCGAAGATGCCTCGCTGAACCTCGCGGCCATCGCCGACCTCAACCGCAAATTCCCCGATCTCGACATCATCCTGATCGAGTCCGGCGGCGACAATCTCGCCGCGACGTTCTCGCCCGATCTCGCCGACATCACGCTCTACGTGATCTCGGTAGCGCAGGGCGAAAAAATCCCGCGCAAGGGCGGCCCGGCCATCACGCGCTCGGACCTGTTGATCGTCACCCACACCGATATCGCGCAATATGTGAATGCCAGCCTCGAGGTGATGGAAGCCGATACCATCAAGGTGCGCGAAGGCCGGCCCTACGTCTTCGCCGACCTGCTGCGCCGCGAAAACCTCGATGCGATCATCGGCTTCATCGAACAGCAGGGTGGGCTCGTGGCGGCCCAGGCGGCGGAGTAGCGCGTGGATCAGCACCGGCCGCGCCGAACCGCCCCCTCGCCCCTTTGGGGAGAGGGGACATGCGCCCACCGCCGGTGTCACGTTGAGGGGCAAGGGGCAGTACGCTTGGCTCCAGCGGGCAGCGCTCTACCCCCCGACCGAGATCACGTGGGTGACGAGGTTGTTGCCCTTGAGGTGATGCACCAGCAAACCCGGTGGATCGGTCGCCGGCATCTTGCGGCCCTCAGCGGCGAGCCCGCCCATCGGCGCAATCGCCGGCGCCAGCGTCGCCGGTACGCCGGCGAAGCGGGTGAACATCGGCCGGTGCAGGTGCCCGCAGCTGATACCGAGCACCGTGTCACCGGCCGCTTCGAGCACCGCGGCGAGGCCCTCCTTGTTGCGGCAGTCGATGGTCTCGTACTGGTCCATGCCGCAATCGAACGGATGCTGATGAAGAAAGATCAGCGCCGGCGCACCACCGGAATTGAGCTCCGCCTCGAGCCAGCCGAGCACCGGAGCGGCGTCGCCATGCGCCGCCCCCGGCACGATCACGTCGAGCCCGATCAGCCTGACATCGCCAACCTGAACGACCCTGTTGAGCGGCCCCTCGCCCGGCCCGCCGAACACCTCGCGCATCGCCTCGCGGCTATCGACATTGCCCGGCACCACCAGCACCGGCGCACCGAGCGCCTCGAGACGCGTCTTCAGCACGGCATAGTTGGCGGCATGCGTGTTGTTGGCGAGGTCGCCGCTGACCGCCACGCCATCAGGCCTGAGTTCAGCCACCCATTGCAGCACCCGATCAAGGCGTTGCAGCGAAGAGACGCCGTCGAGGTGGATGTCACTGAGTTGCGCAATCAGCATGGGCGGGACTCGCGAATGTTGCCGCGTGAACTTGGCCCGCACCTGGCTGCGAGGCAAGCGCGCGCGCCAGGCGGTTGTGCCCGCCCGGTTCACCCTTCAGGCCGGCATTGTCCGTCGTACCGGGAGGCTCTGGGCTATCCCCATGCCGATCTCCACCGCGAGAAATGGCAGCACCACCCAGCTCATGCCGCTGGCGAGAGCATGGATCTGCCAGGCGGCAAACAGGAAGCGCGCTACGGCGTCGTAGCGGCCGAGCACCGGCAGGCCCAGGCGATAGCGCGCCACCGACCACACCAGGACCACCGACCCCATCAGGTTGCCCATCAGCATGGCGAGGCCTTGTGGCGCCTCGATGCTGCCAGGAAGCCCAAGTGCCGCATCGATACCGGCGAGCAGCGAGCCCAACAGCGCGAAAGTCCATGGCGTGGCGAAGGGGGCAGTTACGATCAGGTCGTAGAGCGCGCTGGCGCGGACGATCCGCGCATAGGCCTGTGCATCCAGCATGGAAATCTCCTTTGTGCCTGGGATGCATTTGCTCTAGAGGGTGGAGTGCACTCCAGGGTCAAGGGAGAAATGGCGATGCAGATCGGCGAGTTGTCCGAACGCTCGGGGCTGAGCCGCGACGCATTGCGCTTCTACGAGAAGCGCGGCCTGATCCGCGCCCGCCGGCGGCCCAACGGCTACCGCCACTATCCGGAAGCCACGCTGTTCCTGCTCGATTATGTCCGAACGGCGCAGCGCCTCGGCTTCACTTTGGCCGAGATCGAAGCGGAGCTGCCGCTGCTGCAGGGCGAGGGGCTGACTGCCGAGCGGGTCGAAACGATCCTCCGCGGCAAGATCGCCGTCATCGATGCCCGCATCGGTGACCTCAAGGCGTTGCGCGACGACCTGGCCGGGCGACTCTCCGATGTCTGTCCGCTCATCGCCGCCGGGCAGTAGCGATTGCCGCTAGACGGAGCATCATTTTGGTAAGCTTGGCGACCCCGGATTTCATCGCGCTGCAGCGCGACCTCGCCACCCCGATCCCTGCCCCGGCATGGCCCGATGGCGCCGGCCTCACGGCCTTTGATGTCGCCGACGTCAAAGCCATCCACGCCCTGCTGCAACGCGCCTACGCCAACGGCTTCGGCGGCGTCACACCCGATTGGCTGGATTGGTGGGAAGCTTTGCGCGCCGACAGCGAATTCGAGCCTGCCCTCTGCTTCGTCGCCAAGGCGGAGGGCGAGGTGGTCGGCTTCTGCCTCTGCTGGACCTCGAGCTTCGTCAAAGACCTGGTGGTCGCGCCGGAGTGGCACGGCCAAGGCCTCGGCGCGGCGCTGCTGGCGACCGCAATGACGGCGCTGCGGGAGCGCGGGGCGAGCATCGTGCAGCTGAAGGTGGTGACGGCCAACGCCGGAGCACGGCGGCTCTATGAGCGGCTGGGCTTCGTCGCCTGAGCAGACCGCTCTAGGAGACGACACGTGGTCCTGATTTCGAACCGAGCTTGGTCACCAGCAACTGGTTGAGGCGCAGCTTGTCGGCATCGACCACCTCGAACAGGTAGCCGCCGGCTTCCACCTTGTCGCCCTTGCGGGCGGCGCGGCGGAGGTTGTGGACAATGAAACCACCAATGGTCTCGTAAGCGCCATCGTGCGGAAAGCTCTTCATGTTGAGGGCGCGCACCACGTCCACTACCGGGGCGACGCCGTCGACCAGCCAGCTGCCGTCGTCGCGGCGCATGATCGCCTCTTCCTCGAACGGGTTGGCCAGCCCTTGCATCAGCGCACCCATCAGGTCCTTGAAGGTGACGACGCCGACGACATGCGCATACTCGCTGACCACCACGGCAAACCCGGTGCCCTTGGCCTGAAATTCGGCCAGCACCTCCCAGACATTGAGCGTGTCCGGCACCGACAGCACATCGCGCCTCGCCTTGGCGAAATCCACCGGCGCGTCGCGGTCCATCACCGTCGCCAGCACGTCCTCGGCGCGCACGCAGCCGATCACCTCGTCGATGCCGCCATCGCAGATCGGATAATGCGAGAACGGCCGGCGGCGAACCTTCTCCTGCTGCACCTCCAGCGGATCGCTGAGGTCGAGATAGACGATCTCGTCGCGCACCGTCATCACCGAGGTGACGCTGCGCAGTTCCAGCGCGAGCACGTTCTCGATCAGCCGGCGTTCCTTCTTCATCAAGGCGCCGGATTTCTCGCCGCCGGCGAGGATCATGCGGAAATCCTCGGTAGTCACCTCGTCGGCTGGGCCCGATGGAGCCAGATGCAGCCGGGCGATCAGCCAGTCCGAGATGCCGCTGAACAGCCAGACCAGCGGCCGCAGTACCGCGACCGCGGCCTCCGGGAACCACACCAGCGCCAGCGCCACCTGCTCGGGGATCAGCATGCCGATGCGCTTCGGGATCAGGTCAGCGAACAGGATGAACAGCGTCGTGGTGAGGCAGAAGGCGAGGATCGAGCCGACCGGTCCGGCAAAGCTCCCTGCCCCGGCGCCGGCCAGCGCATCGGCGAACATCGGCCCGACCAGCCCGTCGCCGATCACGCCGGCAAGGATCGAGATCGAGTTGATGGCGATCTGGAACGCCGTGATGATGTTGCCCGCATCGGCGCGCAGCGCGGTGAAGCGGATGGCCCGGCTGTCACCGCCCTCGGCCAGCGCCCGAATCCGCACCTCGCGCGCCGCGGCAAACGCAATCTCCGACATCGAGATGATGGAACTTGCGCCCACCAGCAGCGCCAAGAGGATGAGCCCGAGCAACGGTGACATGCGGAACCTCGTGCAACATGCTGGAACGACCCATCAATGTCACATCGGCGGCCCGCGGCCAAACCGCCACCGCTACTCCGTCGGCGTTTGCTCCGGCGGCTCGTCGTTCGGCATCTCCTCCGGCGGCACACCCGGCACGTTGTCGGGCTGCGGCGGCGGTTGCGGCGTTTCCGGCTGTACCGGGATCTCCTGCGGCGGCACCGGGACCTCGGGTTTGCTCGGCGGGATCTGCCCCTTGAGCAGCACCACCACCGAGCGGGGCGGCAGGGTTGCCGCGCGGTCGGCGACCGGCAGCACGGCCTGGTCGTCGGAAACGAGGCCGACGGTCCAGTAGCCCTCGGGCAGCCGCGCCAGCACCGGGTCGATCCGGCGGTTGAACCAGACGATCAGATCCTCCTCGGCGGTTTGCAGCCGCATGCCGAGCACTGAGGCGCCGGCGTCGTTCCAGTCGCCCTCGTTCATCTCGCGCCCATCCGGATGGAGCCACGCGACATCGCGCACGCCGTGCTTGGTCTGCCCCGAAAGGAAATGGTCGTGGGTCAGCGCCGGATGCATGCGGCGGAACTCGGCTAACGCCGAGACGAAATCCACCAGCGTGCCGTCGGCGTTCTCCCAGTCGACCCAGGTGATTTCGTTGTCCTGCGCATAGGCATTGTTGTTGCCGCGCTGGGTGCGGCCGAACTCGTCGCCCTGCTGGATCAGCGGCAGGCCACGGCTCACAAACAGCGTCGCCAGCAGCGCCCGCACGTCACGGCGGCGTGCGGCGTTGATCTTCTCGTCGTCGGTGGGGCCTTCGACGCCGCAGTTCCACGAGTGGTTGTTGTTGTGCCCGTCGCGGTTGCCCTCGCCATTCGCCTCGTTGTGCTTGTCGAGATAGGAGACAAGATCGGCGAGCGTGAAGCCGTCATGCACCGCCAGCATGTTGACGCCAGCGCTGGGCTTCCTGCCCGCAAAGTCGAAGATCTCGGCCGAACCGGCAACCTTGCCGGCAAGCGCCCCGATCTTGCCCTGGTCGCCGCGCCAGAACGAGCGGACATCGTCGCGGTAGCTGTCGTTCCACTCGCGGAATTCCTTGCCGAACTGCCCGAGCTGGTAACCCCCTGGACCCGGGTCCCACGGCTCGGCCACGAGGATCGACTTGCTGAGCACCGGATCGGCCTTGATCAGCTGCAGCATCCGGGCGTTCGGATTGAACCCCGGCTCGCGCCCGAGGATCGGGGCGAGGTCGAAGCGGAAGCCCGAAACGCCCATTTCCTCCACCCAGTAGCGGAGGCTTTCGATCACCAGCCGCTGCGTCGCCGGGTGGTCGGCGCGCAGCGTGTTGCCGGTGCCGGCATCGTTCACCAGCACCTTTTTCCCGCCGGCGTCGACGAACCGGTAGTAGGTCATGGCGTCGAGCCCCATCAGGCTCAGCATCGGCCCGTTGGCGTCGCCCTCGCCGGTGTGGTTGTAGACCACGTCGAGGATCACCGAGATGCCCGCCTTGCGGTAGACATCGGTCATGTTGCGCAACTCCTGCGGGCCGCGTGGCGCGAGGCGCGGGTCGACCGCGAAATAGCTGACCGGGTTGTAGCCCCAGGCGTTGGTGAGCCCCATCGCCGGCAGGTGGCCATCGTCGATGAACGCTGCGATCGGCATCAGCTCGACGGTGTCGACGCCGAGATAGCGCAGGTGATCCACCACCCGCTTGGTGGTCAGGCCGGCCAATGTGCCGCGCAGCGGCCCCTGCACCGAGGGGTGGCGCATGGTGTAGCCGCGCACGTTGAGCTCATAGAACAGCCCCGGCGTCTTGCGGCGCGGCGCCGCGTTCTTGTTGTCGGCGGCAAGCACGATCGCCTTGGGGATCAGCGGCGCCGTGTCCACCGCCTCATCGCGATTGAGGCGCAGCCGCGGCGAGCGCACGAAGGGGCGGTCGAGCCGCCGCGCATAGGGGTCGACCAGCAGCTTGTTGGGATCAAAGAAATAGCCCTGGTCGGGATCGTAACGGCCGTCGGCGCGCAGGCCGTATTTGGCCCCTGCCCCGATATTGCCGATCAGCCCGAACCAAATGTGGTTCTCGTGCCCGTCGAGCGCGATGCGCGCCGTTTCCTGGTCGAGCTCGTCATAGATCGATACCCAGATCACCGTCGCCGTCTCTGAATAGACGGCGAAGTTCACGCCCTCGGCGGTGAGGGTCGCGCCAAGCTTCTCCGGGCTGCCAGCGCCCGGCACCAACACTGGTTTCACGGCTACCGGGCCTTCAAGTGATAACGCTGGGCGCGTCGCGGCCGGTGCGGGCCTTGATGCCAGCAACGCTGTCGGCGATGGAAATGAGGGGCGAAAGCGCCGACTGGGTATCGAGATCGTGCTGTCCATGCGGGGGCTCATACCGTTCAAGGTACAAGCGCAACGTGGCGCCGACCGTCCCGGTTCCACTGAGCCGGACGACGATCCGGCTGCCATCGGCAAAGCCGATCCGCACCCCCTGCTTGCCGCTGGTCGAGCCATCCACCGGGTCGTGATAGGTGAAGTCGTCGGCATAGGCCACCGGACGCCCCTCGAGCGACTGTCCGACGAGGCCCGGAAGCTTGGCCCTGAGGTCGTCCATCAGCGCATTGGCCGGCGCCGCCTCCACCTCTTCGTAGTCGTGCCGGGTATAGTAGTTGCGGCCATAGGTGGCCCAGTGATCCTGGACGATCATGTCGACGCTCTGCTGCCGCGCGGCGAGCACATTGAGCCAGAGCAGCACCGCCCACAGCCCATCCTTCTCGCGCACGTGGTTTGAGCCGGTCCCGGCCGATTCCTCGCCGCAGATGGTGACGCGGCCGGCATCGAGCAGGTTGCCGAAGAACTTCCAGCCGGTGGGTGTCTCGTGCATCTCGATGCCGAGCTTCTCGGCGACGCGATCGGCCGCCGCGCTGGTCGGCATGGAGCGCGCAATGCCGGCGATCCCCGCGGCATAGCCCGGCGCATGCGGCGCGTTGGCGGCGAGAATGGCGAGCGAATCCGACGGGGTGACGAAGCGGTTGCGGCCGATGATCAGGTTGCGGTCGCCGTCGCCATCCGACGCGGCGCCGAAATCCGGCGCGTTGTCGCTCATCATCAGGTCGTAGAGATCCTTGGCGTAGACCAGGTTCGGGTCGGGGTGCCCACCGCCGAAATCCGGCGACGGCGTGCCGTTGACCACCGTCCCCTTGGGCGCGCCGAGGATGCCCTCGAGGATCTTGTGCGCGTAAGGCCCGGTGACCGCGTGCATGGCGTCGAACCGCATGGTGAAGCCGGCGGCGAACATGGCGCGGATCTTGTCGAAATCGAACAGCGTCTCCATCAACGCCGCATAGTCGGCGACCGGATCGATCACCTCGACCACCATGCCGGCTGAATGCTGCGTGCCGATGCGGGAGAGGTCGACATCGGGCGCATCGACGATCAGGTAGCGGTCGATCTCCTTGGAGCGCGCAAACACCGCATCGGTGATCTTTTCGGGCGCTGGACCGCCATTCGAGACGTTGTACTTGATGCCGAAATCGCCGTCCGGTCCGCCCGGATTGTGGCTGGCCGAGAGGATCAGCCCGCCGAACGCCTTGTGGTGACGGATGACGTGGCTGGCAGCCGGCGTCGACAGGATCCCGCCCTGCCCCACCAGCACCGCGCCGAACCCGTTGGCCGAGGCGATCTTGATGATCTTCTGGATGGCGACGTCGTTGTAGAAGCGGCCGTCGCCGCCCAGCACCAGCGTCTTGCCCTTGATCCCTTCGAGGCAGTCGAAGATCGACTGCACGAAGTTCTCGACATAGTTGGGCTGGCTGAAGACGGTCACGCGCTTGCGGAGCCCGGAAGTGCCGGGTTTCTGGTCCGCGAACGGCTTCGTCTCAATCGTCAGAATCGTCATCGAGTTTGTGCCCCAGGAGTGACGCGTAGAGGTCGGCATATTTTTCGGCGCTGAGTTCCCAGGAGACGTCCGACTTCATCCCCCGGCGCTGCATCTTGTGCCACACCTTCGGCCGCTGATAGAGCGCGATGGTCCGGCGGATGGCTTCGCCAAGCGCCTCCTCGGTGGCCGGCGAGAATACTACCCCGGTCGCCACCCCGGCCTCAACCGCTGCCTCGTTGGCATCGATCACCGTGTCGGCGAGCCCGCCCACCCGGCTCACCACCGGGATGCAGCCATAGCGCAGGCCATAGAGCTGGGTCAGCCCGCAGGGTTCGAACCGCGATGGAATGAGGATCGCGTCGGCGCCGCCCTGGATCAGGTGGCTGAGCGTTTCGTCATAGCCGATCACTACGCCGACCTTGCCGGGGTGCCGCAGCGCCGCGCCGGCAAGGCCATTCTCGATTGCCGCATCGCCCGAGCCGAGGACGATCAGCCGCCCGCCATGCGCGACGAGGCTGTCGATCTCGCCCGGCAGCATGTCGAGGCCCTTCTGCCATGTGAGCCGGCTGACCACTGAGAAGATCGGCCCATCGCCCGACTCGAGCCCGAACCGCTGCTCGAGCGCCCGCTTGTTGGCGACCCGCTCGAAAATGTTGCTGGGGTTGTAAACCTGCGCCAGCGCCGCGTCGGTGCCTGGGTTCCACTCGCTCGCATCGATGCCGTTGAGGATACCCGTGACGGTGTCCGCGCGGCTTTGCAGCAGGCCTTCGAGGCCCATGCCATAGGCCGCCGTCCGCATCTCATGCGCATAGGTCGGGCTCACCGTGGTCACGGCGTCGGCCACCTGCAGCCCGGCCTTGAGGTAGCCGATATTGCCGAAATACTCGATCGCCCCACTATTGGCCGCCTGGAAGTCGAGCCTCAGCCCGTTGAACACGTCCCAGCCGAACACCCCCTGGAAGGCGATGTTGTGGACGGTCATCACCGTCTTCACCCGGGTCGGCGCATTGAACGCCACATAGGCCGGGGCCAGCCCCGACTGCCAGTCGTGGCAGTGGAGGATATCCGGCTTGTAGCCTTCGATGGCGCCGCGCGACAGCTCGTAGGCAACAAAGCTCAGCGCCGCAAAGCGCTGCCAGTTGTCGGGCCAGTCCTTGCCGTCAGCCCCCACATAGGGGTTGCCCGGCCGATCGTAGAGATGCGGTGCGTCGATGGCGATCACATCGAGCCCGTTGGCCCGCCCCGCCACCAGCCGCGCCGTGCCGCCGAACAAATCGTCGAACCACAGCACCTGTCGGCCGTCCGCCAACCCGGTCATCACCTTGGGATAGCCCGGTAGCAGCACGCGCATGGATACGCCGTGCGGCGCCAATGCCGCCGGCAGCGCACCAACGACATCCGCCAGGCCCCCTGTCTTGATCAACGGGTAGGCCTCCGAGGCGACGGAGAGGACTTCGATCATCTGCTCCGCCAGTTACTTGCTCGCCAGGTACTTGTCGATCATCGGCTGGGTGACCAGCGTCACCCCCTCGGCAGTGCGCCGGAACCACTGCGCGTCGAACGCCGGATCCTCGCCCACCACCAACCCTTCGGGCACGTGCACGCCGCGATCCACCACCACCTTCTTCAGCCGCGCGCCGCGTCCGATGGTGCAGTAAGGCAGCACCACCGCCTCGTGCAGTTCCGAGTACGAATGCACCCGGCTGCCGGTCGAGAGCAGCGTGCGGTCGAGCGCACCACCCGAGATGATGCAGTCGCCGGAGACCAGCGAGTTCACCGCCGAGCCGCGACGGCCGTCGAAATCGTGCACGAACTTGGCCGGCGGGGTGATCTCGGCAAAGGTCCAGATCGGCCAGTCGCGGTCGTAGAGATCGAGCTGCGGGGTTACATCGCAGAGGTCGATATTGGCCTTCCAGTAAGCATCGACCGTGCCCACATCGCGCCAATAGGCGACATCCTCGTTGGCCGAACGGACGCAGGAGCGCGGGAAGCGATGCGCCCAGGCCGAGCCGTTCTTGACGATATAGGGGATGATGTCCTTGCCGAAGTCGCGTGACGAGCCTTCGGTGGCGGCGTCGCGGCGCAGCTGCTCCATCAGGAAGCGCGTCTCGAACACATAGATGCCCATCGAGGCCAGCGCATAGTCCGGCTTGTCGGGGATCCCCGGCGGGTCCTTTGGTTTTTCGACGAAATCGACGATCCGGTCGCGCCCGTCCACCGCCATCACGCCGAAGCCGGTGGCTTCCATGCGCGGCACCTCGAGGCAGCCGATCGTCACATCGGCCCCGGTGTCCACATGCTGCCGGAGCATGATCTCGTAGTCCATCTTGTAGATGTGGTCGCCGGCCAGGAGCACGATGTAGCGCGGGCCGTAATCCTCGATGATGTCCATGTTCTGGTACACAGCATCGGCAGTGCCCTCATACCACTGCGTCTCCGACACGCGCTGCGACGCCGGCAGCACGTCGAAACTCTCGTTTCGCTCGGTCCTGAGGAAGTTCCAGCCGCGCTGCAGGTGCCGGATCAGCGAGTGCGCCTGATACTGCGTCGCCACCGAAATGCGTCGGATGCCGGAGTTCAGCGCGTTACTGAGCGCGAAATCGATGATGCGGGACTTGCCGCCGAAATACACCGCCGGCTTGGCGCGCCGGTCGGTCAATTCGAACAGGCGGGTTCCTCGTCCCCCCGCCAGCACATACGCCATCGCCTCACGCGCCAGCGGCGATGGTGTCCGGTAGTCTGCCATGCTTCCCTCCCCTCGGGGCGTGATCAGCTGTTCCGATCACGCGACACACACAAAGCACTCTTACGTCCCGTTTATGCGGGATCGTATTCAGTCAGTCCCGCCTAGGCGGGGTCATACTTCAGGTAAAGCGTCGACATTGGCGGCAGGTAGAGGTCGGCGTACGGTCCGAGCCCTTCCACTTCGCTCGCCTTGGCCAGCACCCGGCCCTGGTTCCCCTTATTGGTTCCGCCGTAAAAACCGGCATCGGTGTTCAGTCGTTCCACCCACCGTCCGGCCAGCGGCATCGGCACGCGGTAGCCCTCGCGCGGCGTCGGCGTCATATTCGAGATCACCACCACCGGATGCTCGCCCGGCGCCTTGCGGGTCCAGGCGAACACCGAGTTGCTCTGGTCATTGCCGATCAGCCACTCAAAGCCTTCCGGCTCGTTGTCGCGGGCATAGAGCGAGGGCAACTCGCGATAGAGCGCGTTGAGGTCGGTGACCAGCCGACGGATGCCCTCGTGCGCGGGTGCTTCGAGCAACCACCAGTCGAGCCCCTTGGCCTCGTTCCATTCCTCGCGCTGCGCGTATTCCTGGCCCATGAACAGGAGCTTCTTGCCGGGCCAGCCCCACATGAAGCCGTAATAGGCGCGCAGGCCCGCGAACTGGCCCCAGTCATCGCCGCCCATCTTACTGAGCAGCGAGCCCTTGCCATGCACCACTTCGTCATGGCTCAGCGGCAGGATGAAGTTCTCCGCGTAACCATAGAGCGCCGCGAAGGTCATATCGTTGTGGTGGTACTTCCGGTGCACCGGATTACGGCTCATGTAGCGCAGGGTGTCGTTCATGAACCCCATGTTCCACTTGAAGCCGAAGCCCAGCCCGCCCTTGTCGACCGGCGCGCTCACGCCGCTCCACGAGGTCGATTCCTCGGCGATCATCATCACCCCAGGATGTAGCCGGTAGGCCTCCTGGTTGACGCGCTTCAGGAACTCGACCGCCTCGAGATTGTGGTTGCCGCCGAACTGGTTGGGGATCCACTGCCCGGCCTGACGCGAGTAATCGAGGTAGAGCATCGAGGCGACCGCATCGACGCGCAGCCCGTCGAGGTGGAAGGCCTCGAGCCAGTACAGCGCATTGTTGACGAGGAAGCTCACCACTTCCTTGCGCCCGAAATTGTAGATCGCGGTGTTCCAGTCCGGGTGGTAGCCCTGCCGCGGATCGGCGTGCTCGTAGAGCGCGGTGCCGTCGAAGCGGGCCAGCCCATGCTCGTCGGTGGGGAAATGCGCCGGCACCCAGTCGAGGATCACCCCGAGCCCCGCGGCATGCGCCTTGTCGACGAAATGCGCAAAGCCCCTGGGGTCGCCGAACCGCGCCGTCGGCGCATAGAGCCCGGTCGGCTGGTAGCCCCAGCTCGGATCGAACGGATGCTCGGTGATCGGCATCAGTTCGATATGGGTGAAACCGCTATCGGCGGCATAGGGGATCAGCTGCTCGGCCAACTGCTCATAGCTCATGAATGAGCCATCGGCGCGCCGCCGCCAGGAGCCCAGGTGCACCTCGTAGATCGACACGGGCTTGCGCCGCCAGTCGATCCTGGCGCGCTCTTTCATATACTTGGCGTCAGTCCATTCGAACGGCTTGGGATCGGCGATCATCGAGGCGGTCTTGGGCCGCAGCTCCGATTGCCGCGCGAACGGATCGGCCTTCAGCGGCCTGAGCTTGCCGTCCGGGCCGACGATCTCGAACTTGTAGACCTCGCCCGGCCCGACATTGGGCACGAACACTTCCCAGACGCCGGTATTGATCCGCACCCGCATCGGGTGCCGCCGGCCATCCCACTCGTTGAACGGCCCGACCACGCTGACGCGTTTGGCGTTGGGCGCCCACACCGCAAAATGCGTGCCGTTGACGCCCTCGAACTCCATCGCATGGGCGCCGAGCTTGTCGAACAGCCTGAGGTGCGAGCCCTCGCCGATATAGTAATCGTCCATCGGCCCGAGCACTGGCCCGAAGCTGTAGGGGTCGAGGACGTTCCACTCCCCACCGTCGTTGCGGGCGTGGTAGTTCACCGGCTGCAGCTTGTTGAGCTTGACGAGGCCCTCGAAGAAGCCGTCGCCGCGCGGCTCGAGCTCCCCGAGAATGCGGTTATCCATGGTGCGGGCCGAAACGGACTCGGCATGCGGAATGAAGGTCCGAGCCACCCAGGCGCCATCGACCTCATGCAGGCCGAGGATGCCGAACGGATCGGAATGACGGCCCGCGACGATCGAACGGACGTCGCTGTCAGCTGCCTGCCACTTGGACTTGGTCAAACCCCACTACCCCCCGACAACCGGGACACCCCAGATTTCCTTGGCGTACTGCGAAATCGTACGGTCCGAGGAAAACCAGCTGACATGAGCAGTGTTCCGGATAGCCATCGAATACCATTTGCGGGGCTTGTTCCAGAGCTCATCGATGTCCCGCTGCGCCGCCGCGTAGGCGTCGAAATCGCGCGCCACCATGAACCAATCGTGGTCGTAGAGACCGCCGATCAGGTCGCGGTAGCGGTTCGGGTCATCGGGCGAAAACACCCCCGACGAAATCGCCTCCAGCGCCTCGCGCAGCGCCGGCGAGGCATCGATGGCGCTGCGCGGCACTTCGCTGCGGCTCCGCTTCTCGGCGACCTTGTCGGCGGTGAGCCCGAAGATCACCATATTCTCCGGCCCGACCTGCTCCAGCATCTCGACATTGGCGCCGTCCAGCGTGCCGATGGTGAGCGCGCCATTGGCCATGAACTTCATGTTGCCGGTGCCCGAGGCTTCCATGCCGGCCGTCGAGATCTGTTCCGACAGGTCCGCCGCCGGGATGATCTGCTCGGCCAGCGAGACGTTGTAGTTAGGCAGGAACACCACTTTGAGCAGGCCGCGCACTGCCGGATCGTTGTTGATCACCTTGGCGACGTCGTTGATCAGCTTGATGATCAGCTTGGCGTTCCAGTAGCCCGGCGCCGCCTTGCCGGCGAACACTTTTACCCGCGGGACCCAGTCCTTTTCGGGGTGTGAGCGCATCATCGAGTACTGCGCCACCGCCTCGATGACGTTGAGCAGCTGGCGCTTATATTCGTGGATGCGCTTCACCTGCACGTCGAACATCGCGTCAGGCGACACGACGATCCCCAGCCGATCCTTGATCACCTGCGCCAGCGCCACCTTGTTGGCGCGCTTCACCGCCTTGAACTGATCCTGGAAACTCGGATCATCGGCGTGCTTGTCGAGCTTGGCGAGCAGCGAGAAATCGTCCTGGAATTCCGGCCCGATCCGATCGCTGATCAACCGCGTCAGCCCGGGGTTGCATTGCAGCAGCCAGCGCCGCGGCGTCACCCCGTTGGTCTTGTTGTTGATCCGCTCGGGGTAGAGCCGATCGAGATCGGCGAACAGCGTCTTCTTCAACAGCTCAGAGTGCAACGCCGACACGCCGTTGATCGAGTGCGAGCCGACAAAAGCCAGCTGTCCCATGCGAACCCGCCGGCTGCCATGCTCGTCGATCAGCGACAGGTTGGCGATCTGGTTGTCGGTAAAGCCGCCCATCTTGCGGGCTTCGCCGAGCACCTCGGCGTTGATGGCGTAGATGATCTGCATCTGGCGCGGCAGCATGCGCTCGAGCAGGCCCACTGGCCAGGTCTCCAGCGCTTCAGGCAGCAGCGTGTGGTTGGTATAGCCGAACGTCGCCTTGGTCAGCTTCCACGCCGGCGCCCAGGCCATGCCGTGGATATCGATCAGGATGCGCATCAGCTCGGCGATCGAGATCGCCGGGTGGGTGTCGTTGAGCTGGATCGCCACCTTGTCGGAGAGCGAGCCGAGATCGCCATAGGCCTGCATGTGACGACGGACGATGTCCTGCAGCGAGGCCGAGGAGAAGAAGAACTCCTGCCTGAGCCGCAGTTCCTGCCCCGAAGGGGTCGAATCGGCCGGATAGAGCACCCGCGTCACCGCAGCGGCCCGGGAGCTCTCCTCGAGCGCGCCGATATGGTCGCCGGCATTGAACTTATCGAGCAGGATCGGATCGATCGGCTGCGCCGACCAGAGCCTAAGCGTGTTCACCCGCTTGCCGCGCCAGCCGACGATCGGCGTATCGAACGCCACGGCGAGCAGGTGCTCGGCCGGCCGCCACTCGAGCCGGGTCGAGCCATCCGGTTCCTGCACCGGCTCGACATGCCCGCCGAAGCCGATCTCGTAGCTCGACTCGCGCCGCTCGAACTCCCAGGGGTTGCCGTGCGCCAGCCAATCCTCGGGCAGTTCGACCTGCCAGCCCTCGCTCATTTCCTGCCGGAACAGCCCGTGCACATATCGGATGCCGTAGCCATAGGCCGGGATATTGACCGTCGCCATCGACTCCATGAAGCAGGCGGCGAGGCGGCCGAGGCCGCCATTGCCCAGCGCCGCATCCGGCTCGAGGTTGATCAGGTCGCCGAGATCGACGTTGAAGTTCTTCAGCGCGGCGCGCACCGGCTCCATCACGCCGATATTGCTCATCGCGTCGCGCATCAGGCGGCCGATGAGGAACTCGAGGCTGAGGTAGTAAACGCGCTTGTTCGAGGTCCGCCAGGTCTCGCGGCTCGACTCCATCCACTGGTCGATGATCCGGTCGCGGACCGTGAGGATCGTCGCCTTCAGCCAGTCATGCGGCCGTGCGACGATCGGGTCCTTACCGACCGAATAGGTGAGTTTTTCAAGGATCTCCGATTGCAGCGCTTCAGTGGTGAGCGCGCGCCGTTCCGGGACCGGGGCATCCAATACGAGGGGCTTTTGCGGCATTGTCGCAATCCAGCATCATGGCGATGTATTCCCCTCTAGAGCACCACCTTTGCACTGAATCGCACGCCTGGGAAGGCCTGTTGAGAACGCTTCTAAGGCACGCTGCCTAAACCGTAGACGATTGTTGCGTGTGGCATGGCCAGGCCGGTGGTCGCGGCCCCCCACCCTTGATCCCTCCCCGCAAGGGGAGACGATAGAACCGAGATGTCGCAGTGAGGGTCTCCCTCCCCCTTGCGGGGAGGGGACAGGGGTGGGGGTCCACTCGCACCGGGCCAACTGCGGCCCAGCCCTAAGCCTTCGCCTCTTCCTCGGGCGCAATGATGGGCGTCGACGGGCCGGCGACGGTGCCGCTTTCGCGGGCCTGGTCCTCGGCGTTCGACCTGAGCAGGTCCCTGCCCGCCATCAGGCCGCCGACCATCTGCGCCGCGAAGCGCTGCCGGTCGCGCTCGCGCACCCCTTCGATGATCTCGCCCACCTCGACCATGTCGACATCGAGCTGCCGCAGCGTCTCGGCGCCGAACTCGAGCGCGCTCTCGAACACCTCGCGCAGCTGGTAATCCGCTCCGGCCTTCACCAGTTCGAGTGCGTGACCGCGATCGAAGGCGCGCGCCATGATCTTGGCCAGCGGGAATTCCGACTTCACCAGTTCGGTGATCCGGGTGGCCGATTCCTTCTTGTCGACGCAGATCAGCACGAGGTCGGCCGTACCGGCGCCGGCGGCATGCAGGATGTCGAGCCGGGTGCCGTCGCCGTAGTAGATCTTGAAGCCGAAGGTCTGCGCCACCTCGATCATCTCGACATCGTTGTCGATGATCGAGATCGAGTGCTGCCCCTTGGCGATCAGCGGCTGGCTGGCGATCTGCCCGAAGCGGCCGAAACCGATCAGCAGTACGTTGCCGGTCAGCCCATCGGGCTTTTCGACCCCGGCCAGCGATTGCACCGGCTTGGGCACCAGCTTAAGCAGCATGGTCGAGAACGGCGTCAGCACCATCGAGATGATGACGGTGGCAGTGAAGATGGCATTGAGCTCGCCGGTCAGCAGGCCCCCCGCGGTCGCGGTGGTGAACAGCACGAAGGCGAATTCGCCGCCCTGCGCCATCAGCACGGCGCGCTCCAGCGCCGGTGCGTTGCCGCTGCCCAGCACCCGCGCCAGCCCATAGATCGCGCCACCCTTCAGCACCATGTAGATGAGCACCGAGAGCGCGATGAACTGCCAGTTGGCCGCCACCACCGTGAGATCGAGCGACATCCCCACTGCAAGGAAGAACAGCCCCAGCAGAAGCCCGCGGAACGGCTCGACGTCGGCCTCGAGCTGATGCCGGAAAGTCGAGGTCGAGAGCAGCACACCGGCCATGAAGGCCCCCATCGCCATCGAGAGGCCGCCCGCTTCCATGATCAGCGCCGCGCCGAGCACCACCAGCAGCGCCGCGGCGGTCATCACCTCGCGCGCCTTGGATTCGGCGAGGATCTTGAACACCGGGTTCAGCACCCAGCGGCCGGCAAAGATCACTGCGACGATCGAAGCTACCGCGACACCGACGCTGATCCAGCGCTGCATGGCGCTCGCATCGGTATCGATGCCCGGCGACAGGAACGCCACCACCGCCAGCAGCGGCACGATGGCGAGATCTTCGAGCAGCAGCACCGAGACGATCTTCTGCCCTGCCGGTGTCTGCAGTTCGCCCCGCTCCGAGAGGATCTGCATGACGATGGCCGTCGAGGTGAGGACGAACCCCATGCCAGCGACAAACGCCACCGGTGGCGCGAGGCCGAGCAGAAAGATGCCCGCCAGCGTCAACAGCAGGCCGCAGAGGCCGACCTGCAGCACACCGAGCCCGAAAATCTCCTTGCGCAGGCCCCAGAGCTTGGCCGGCTCCATCTCCAGCCCGACGATGAACAGGAACAGCACCACACCCAGTTCGGCCGCGTGCAGCACGGCCTGCGGGTCGCCCACCAGCCCGAGGCCGAACGGCCCGACCGCGAGGCCTGCCGCAAGGTAACCCAGCACCGAGCCGAGCCCCAGGCGGCGGAACAGCGGCACCGCGATGACCCCGGCTCCAAGCAGCGCCACCACCTGCACCAGGTCGACCCCGCCATGCGAAGCCACCTCTGCTGCATGCGCCACTACTTCGCCGGCCATCGCTCACCTCAATGCAAATCGGAAAATCCGACCCTGAGGCCTCGGCCAAACAGCGTCAAGGCTGGCTTTGTGGGCAGGTGGGATGCCTAAGCGGCGGACGCCGGCTTAGCGGCGCGGGTTCGGCGGCTGCCGACCTTTGCAGGTTCCTGCAGCGCTTTCTCAGCCGCTGCGGCCGCCAGTTTCACCTCAGCCGCCTTCTCGGCCTCCAGCTTCCGCTGCACATGCATCGGCACCGGCTGCCGTATCGGCAGGATGTGCGTCGCTATCGAGGCCAACACCAGCAGCGACGGGACCGCGATGAATCCGCCGATCGGCCCCCATGACCACAGCCAGTACGTGATGGCGAACAGGATCAGGAATGGGTTGATCATCATCGTCCGGCCAAGGAGGTGGGGCGTCACGAAATTGCCCTCGACGAAGTTGAGCGCCAGATAGAGCCCCACCGGCAGTAACGCCCCTTCTAGCCCGTTCAGCGTGCCGAGGCCGACGGCGAACAGGATCACTGCCATCACCGCCTGCCCCACGAATGGAATGAAGTTCAGCAGTGCCGCAAGCGCTCCCCACAAGATCGGCGTCGGCATGCCGATGGCCGCCATCAGCGCCGCCACGCCGATACCCATACTGATATTGATGGCGCTGACCGTCAGCAGGAACCGCGAGACCTTTTCCTCTACATCGCGAAACACGTGCGCCATCCGCCAGCGCATACGGCGCGTTGCGCACAGCGACAGCACGAAAACCCGGATCTGGTCGCGCGTGGCCATAAAGAAATAGAGACTCGCAAGGAAGATCAGCATCTCCGCCAAGAGTGCTGGCGCCGACAGCGCCACGTTCTGCACCGCGCTGCTGTCCTCGACGGTTACCGTGACCGTGGAGCTGTCGGCGCCGAACACCTGCTTCACTTGCTCCTGCAGCGAACCCACTGCGCTGAGCGGCTCTTTCCAGTTGGCGAGTTCCGTGCGGAACGCCTCCCAGATGACCGGCATGCGTTCGATCAGGTCGCTCACCGGCCCCGCGAAGAGCACCCCGCTCACCGCGATCAGGCCAAGGAATAGCAGCACCACCACGCCCGCGGACACACCGTCCGGGACACCTCGCTTGTCCAACATGTCCGCCACGGGACCAAACATCAGCCCCACCGTGATCGCCAGGAATACCGGCGCCAACACCACCTCCCCGAGCTTCAGCGCCACGAGCATGACAAAGGCGCCCATAGCCACGATGGCCAGTTGCGATGCGTTTGAGAGGATGCGCTCAAAGTGAGTGTTGGAGATTTCCCTTAGCAACCGAGGGGACGGGCCGCGACGGACTTTTTTAACCAAGTGAGGTTCCTCCGACACCACTAACTCGGGGACCTCAGAGCTGGTTCCGTGCGTCGACGCCGCCGCTAACCCTCTCTATCATGCCGCCGGAATCAATTTCTCAGGGGCTCGCGCTAAACCCATGGCACGCAAGATCATTATCGACACCGACCCGGGCCAGGATGACGCCGTCGCCATCCTCATGGCGCTCGCCTCGCCGGCCGATTTCGATATCCTCGGCATCGTCGCGGTGGCCGGCAATGTCGGCCTGGCGCAGAACGCCCGCAACGCCCTGAAGGTGGTCGAGCTCGCCGGTCGTAAAGATATCGCTGTCTATGCCGGCTGCGAGCGCCCGATGCGCCGCACCCTCGTTACGGCCGAGCACGTGCACGGCGAGACCGGCCTCGATGGCCCCGACCTGCCGGTGCCCAAGCTGCAGATCGAAGATCAGCACGGTGTCGATTTCATCATCGAAACCCTCCTGGCGCACGAAGCCGGCACGGTGACGCTCGCCACCTTGGGGCCGCTGACCAATGTCGCGATGGCCATGATCAAGGAGCCGCGCATCATTCCCCGCATCCAGGAAATCGTCATGATGGGTGGCGGCTATTTCGAGGGTGGCAACATCACCCCGGTGGCCGAGTTCAACATCTATGTCGACCCCGATGCCGCCGATGTCGTGCTGCGCTCGGGCGTCCCCATCGCCATGCTGCCGCTCGACGTCACTCACATGATCCTCTCGACGCCGGAGCGGCTCGCAAAGATCCGCGGGCTCGGCAACAAGGCCGGCGAGGCGGTCTACCAGATGCTGAGCTTTTCCGAGCGTTTCGATCTCAACAAATACGGCTCGACCGGCGCCCCGTTGCACGACCCTTGCGTCATCGCCTATATGCTGAAACCCGAACTGTTTGAGGGCCGCCACATCAACGTGGTGATCGAAACCTCGAGCGAATTGACCGTCGGCATGACCGTCGCCGACTACTGGGGCGTCACCGGCCGGGTGAAGAACGTCACCTATCTGCGCTCGGGCAATGCAGAAGGTTTCTACCAGTTGCTGACCGAACGGCTCAGCCGCCTGCCCTGAGGACGGTGGACGCCAATCGCTGGCTTTGGGGTGCCTGCCGGGGACGGCGGCCTGTTGGTCACCGCACCCACCCCCACCCACGGTGTCACCCCGGCGAAGACCGGGGCCCATCCTGAGATGCCGCAGTTGCGCTAGGACGCGAAGTCCGCCTCGGCTGAGGCGCAACGCCTCATCGGCCACGCGTGTCACCGCATGAATCCGGTTCGGCGCAATCCAGTCCGACGAGTGACGACGTACAGTGATCGGCCGAAACCCCACAGGATGGGCCCCGGCCTTCGCCGGGGTGACATCGTGGGTAGGGAAGTTGGGTGCCTAAATCGGAGAATCTCAAACGATTCCTGGTGTCACTTAGGAACCGCGTAGCGCGCCAGCCGGCCGCGCTCGCTTGAAGCTCAGCCACACCGCGGTCACCAGGAAATACACGGCGCCGAACGCCGCGTACCCGGCGATCAGCGTGATGCCGGGGTTCGGCATCGTGCCGGCAGAAAAAACGAAGAAGCCGCCGGCCAGCGCCGACTGGGCCCCGCTCAGCACCATTGCCCACTGCCCTCCCGAGGCCCAGCGCCGCACCGCTGTCACCAGCTGCAGCAGCCCCGAGAGAATCGCCCAGACGCCGAACACGACGATCACTGCCGCCATCCCCTGCCCGAGCGCCACGATGACGGCGATCGCCGTGATGACGCTGACGATGATATTGAGCAGGTGCGACGGGTTGTGGCTGAGCCCACCGTTGCGCTGCGCATCGACGAAGTTCGCCGCTGCATCCCAGGCTGGATAGATCACCAGCAGCACCGCCGCGATGGCCGGGTTGAATGGGGCCAGCAGCAGCGCTGCCGCCACCCAGGCGGCGGAAACACCGAAGCGAATAAAGGCATAGGTCCTCAGCCAACTGGCCGGTGCGGAGTTGATCGTGTTCATAGAATTGACCTTCTAGTAGGTAGGTTGCGGAGGTGTACTTTTGCCTGTCGGCAGGCAGTGATCTCAGATGATGAGGCGTTGGAGCAGCGGGCCGACGATCAGGCCGAACGTCGCCGGCGTGCCATAGGCACGCGCCGACAGCATGGCGCCATGCACGGTCGCCATGATCCCTTCCGCCTCGAGTTCGGCACTGTCAGTCAACCTGAACCTGCCCTGCTGCGCGCCGCGCGCGAGAACCTCGGTAAGCCAGGCGGCGAGCAAGCGGAAATGTGCCTTGACCTCCACCGCCACCTCCGGTGGCAGCGCCGGCAACTCGGCGGCGAGTTGTGCGCCCAGGCAGAATGGCATGCTGCCATCGGTGATGCAGGCTTCCCAGGTTGCGATGTAGCTCTGCAGCTGCACGGCAGCGTCGGGCGACAGGTTCTCGAAATGGGCGAGGCCGGCCGCGAGATCGTCCCGGTAGCCGGCAACCAGCGCTTGCACCAGATCGGCCTTACTGGGGAAATGATGGTGGATGCTCGGCTTGCGGATGCCGACCACAGCAGCGATATCGGCATAGCTGAAGCCATTATAGCCGCCGGCGATAACCAGTTGGCGCGCCGTCGCCAGGATCCGTTCTGCTGTGTGTTGTTCCATGCGCACCATCTATCTACCAGTAGGTAGGCTGTCAACCGTTGTGACATGAGAAACCATGTCGTGCAGCAGCCCGGCCCGTCCGGCCCCAGTTAAGCAAATCCGAAACCTGCCGGTTCTTACCCTCGTCGCTGTGATGAGGGACAGCCGAGCACATAGCACCTACCCCGCACGCCGCCGCCGGCACGAACCGCCCACGGCTCCCGAGGTCGTGGCCGTTGGTGCGGCCCCCCATTCCATGGGCCAGGTGGGCCGGCTCTACCGGCAGGAGGCTGCCCGCTGGCTTTGCCGCATGATCGTTCGCGCCTTCGGCCTGCTCTATCTGGCCGCGCTCGCCTTTACCGGCATCAGCGCCACGGGCTGGTTCGATTTCGCCCCCGCCCCGCTGGCCGGCGTCTTCCTCGTTGTCCTCGGACTGCCCTGGACGCTCGCTGCAGCCTGGTTCCCCGATCCGCTGCAGCCGCTCGTTGCGGCCATTGCGCCGCTGGTGACGCTGGTGCTGCTCTGGGGCTACTGCCACTGGCCGCGCCGCAACTGGGCCCGCCGCCCATCGGCTGAGCTTGCCGCCCCTCCCCGCCGGGGCTAGAACGGCTGCCTGCTTCGGAGCCCGCCATGGATATCGTCACCCTCGCCGCCTTCACCATCGCCTATGCCATCGCGGTGATCGTGCCGGGACCTGGCGTCGCAGCGGTGGTGGCACGGGCGCTGGGCGGTGGCTTCCGCTCGGCTTTCCCGATGGTGCTGGGCATTCTCGCCGGCGACCTGGTCTACCTGGTGTTCGCGCTGTTCGGCCTCGCCGCCATCGCCACCTGGTTCGGCCCGGTGTTCTTCGTGGTGAAGTGGGCCGGCGCGCTCTACCTGCTCTATGTCGCCTGGCAGTTCTGGAGCGCCAAGCCCGGCTCCGAGCAGATCGGCGCCAAGACTGAGAGGAGCCGCTGGAAGACCTTCCTCTCGGGCTTCGCCCTCACCATGGGCAACCCCAAGACCATCGTCTTCTACCTAGCCCTGCTCCCCACCGTCATCCCACTCGACAAGCCGATCACGGCGCTGGGTTTCGCCGAACTCACCGGCATCGTGATCGTGGTGTTGCTCGCTATCGGCTGCGCCTATGCCGGCCTCGCCGCCGCGGCGCGGGACTTCTTCAAATCGAGCAAGGCGCTCCGCATCCTCAACCGCACGGCTGGGGTAATCATGGCCAGCGCCGCAGCGTTCGTGGTGGTGCGGGAGTAACTCAGCTTATGGCAAGCGCGCCCTCACCCGCCGGGGGCCTCAATGCGGGGCCCACCGTTGCAGTGGCAGCGCGCGCACCCGTGACCTTCATCCGCACCTTGGCGCTCGTACCTTCATCTTTGCATTCGAGGCAGTCGACTCTCGCGATCAAGTCCCGCAGCTTCTTGCTGCCGTAGGTCGCAGCTTTGAAGCTCGGATCGAGCTTCAAAGCCCGGTGATGGATCGTCTCGATGGCGACCCAGCTCCCGCCGGCTCCTAGTTCGCCAAGCACTCTCAACAGTAAGCGTTCAGCGTCAGCGACAGACGCCTTGGCCGCGGTGGTTTTGGACGACGGCACCGGCGTCTTCGCCGCCTTCGCAACAGGCGTCACACCTTTGACCGCCGCTTCCTTTACCGGAGCGTCGATCTCAACGAACTCTTGGCAGGCTCTCCGAAAGCTCTCAGCGGTGTCGGCGCGACCGAAGCCAAAGACCTCCAGCCCGTGCTCGCGTATGCGCGTTGCCAACCTCGTGAAATCGCTGTCGGAGGACACGATGCAGAATGCGTCAAGTCCACCGGCATGCAGCAAGTCCATCGCATCAATCACCAGAGCAAAGTCAGTTGCGTTCTTGCCTGGTACGTTTGCGAACTGCTGCTGCGGAACGATCGCATGCGTGATGAGTGCCGACTCCCAACTCTTCGCCTGCCCCTTGCTGAAATCGCCATAGGCGCGGCGCACGGTCGCTGTCCCAAGCTTGGCGATTTCCTCGAACAACCTGTCGTTGCTCTTTGTAGATGCGTTGTCCGCATCGATCAGCACCGCAAGTCGCCTCTGCATGCCATTCGCCATTACTCGCCCCATCAGCACTCAATGGACTCAATATGGCAACGAGCTGCGGCGCGGGGAGTACTCGCGCTGCGCGATCCTGAAACTTACTTAATCAATTGAGTATTACCGCACCACCGCGCTCGCGGCGGCCAGCCCCCAATCCAGCAGCTCTTTCGCCCGCTCCGGCGTCACGCCCTCGACATAGCAGCGCAGCTCCGGCGCATTGCCGGAGGCGCGGTAATGCACCGTGTCGCCTGAAACCAGCGAGAAGCGCGGACCATCGATAGTCGAGACCGATTGCACCTCGCCCACCGGCGCGAAGAACTCCTTGGCGTAGCCGGGCTGCTCGACCAGCCCCTTCAGCAGCGCGGCGCTGCGTTCGTTCGCCACATGCGCCAGCCGGTCGCTGAGCGCGGCGCGCACCGGCAGGGTCCGCACCAGCCCGGCGACGCTCTCGCCGAGCTTCGCCGCCGTCCCGAGTACCGCCAGCATCGGCAGCACCGCGTCGCGGGTCGGCAGCGGGCTCAGCACGCGGCCGTTGATCGTCACGGCGCTGCCCAGCAGCAACCCACCATTGGCCTCGAACCCCACCACGGCGCCGGGCGAGCCGGCGGCCGCATCTTCCATGCCGGTGATGACATAGGGCGAGCCGACCCTGGTGCGATCGACCCGGCCGAACCAGCCGACGCCTTCGATCGCCGAGTTGGAGGTGACCGGCGTCACCACCCGGTCGGCCCCGAGGAAACGCGCCGCCAGCATGCCCAGCACGTCGCCGCGCACGAAACTGCCCTCGCCGTCGATCAAGAGCGGCCGATCGCCGTCGCCATCGGTCGAAACGATCGCATCGAGCCGGTGCTGCCGGATCCAGCCGAGGCGCGGTTCGAACAGTGGATCCGAGAACGCCTCGGTATCGACGGCAACGAAACTGTCGGAACGGCCGAGCCGCACCACGTCGGCACCGGCCCGGGTGAGGAACGACACCAGGAGGTCGCGCGCCACTGAGGAGTGCTCGAACACCCCGATGCGCCAGCCCTTCAGCGCTGCCGGATCGAGCAGACCGCGATAGCGCTGCCGATAGCGGTCGCCGGCGGCTATGCTGCCATCCTCAGCCGCCCCCTCGCCTGCCGGAACGGCATCACTCAGCGCCGCGGCGATGCCCGTCTCGTCCGCCTTGGTGATCTCGCCCGCCGCGACGTAGAACTTGAGCCCGTTGCGGTCGGCCGGAATGTGGCTGCCGGTCACCATGATCGCCGGCCCGCCCAGCGCCATGGCATGGAGCGCCAATGCCGGGGTCGGCAGCACGCCGCAATCGACCGGCACCAGCCCCGCCGCGCGGATCGCCACGGCGCAATCGGCAACGATCGCCGGGCTCGAGGCGCGCAGATCCCGCCCCAGATAGACCCGCCCACCGGCGACCGTGCCGATATGCTTGAGGAACGCCGCCGTATAGCGCCGCGCCGCGCCACCGGTGAGATCGACCGCGAGGCCGCGCAGGCCGCTGGTGCCAAACTTCAGTGAATCCGCCATGCCGCACTCCTATCCCGTGAGCTTTGTCATGGCCTTGGCCGCTCCCGCAAGCGCCGAGGCATCCTTAACCTTTCATTCATCTTGCGCCCGCAGTCTCACCGCCATGCAGATTCAGAAGCGCACCATGAACTGGCTGCCGCGCGCCTCGCTCTACGACGAGGCCGAAAGCGCCCGGCTGAAGCGCCGGGCCCAGGCCCAGTCGGATCTTGCGACGTCCGCCAACAACAACTCCGCCCTGATCTCCAGCGGCACCTCGAGTGTCGGCGAATCGATCAACCTGACGCTGCGCATCGCCGCGGCCCGCCTGCAGAACGGCACCACCAAGAAGGTCTAAAGGGTTGCATTGGCTGGGGGTATTGCCCAGTTTCGGCGCATGCCTGCCCTCGACTCGATCACCTTCTTCAACCGCGAAGTCACCCTTGTCGCCCGCGAAGTGCTGGGCGCCGAGTTCCTTGTCGATGGCGTCGGCGGCCTCATCGTCGAGACCGAAGCCTATCACCCGACCGATCCCGCCTCGCACTCGTACCGCGGCCGCACCGAGCGCAACGCCTCGATGTTCCTCGGCCCCGGCCATGTCTATGTCTACCGCTCCTACGGCATCCACTGGTGCTTCAACTTCGTCTGCGCCGACGCCTCCGCCGTCCTCATCCGCGCCATCGAGCCCACCGCAGGGATCGAGAAAATGGCCGAGCGCCGTGGCCTCGCCAACCCACGCGATCTCTGCTCCGGTCCGGGCAAGCTGGGCCAGGCCCTCGCCATCACCCGGGCACATGACGGCTTGATGGTCGACGGCCCGCCCTTCAGCTTCCGACCTGCCGATGCTCAGCGCCCGGTGGTGATCGGCCCCCGCATCGGCATCACCAAGGCCGCCGACCTGCCCTGGCGTTTCGGCATCGCCGGCTCTGGCTTTCTCAGCAAGGCGTTTCGGCCTGCGTCGGAGTGAGGCGAAGTGGAGGCCCACAGGCGTGAAGGAGGACTTTCACGCGGGTTCGCGGACTTCCTCACAGGCGCAAAAGAAGGCCTTTGCGCGACGCAAAAGAAGGCTTTCGCGTGGTCGCACCGGGTTCCCCTTTGCGGCGGCTTTGGATAGGTTGCGCCCGAACTGAACAGGAGATGCCCGTGGCGGTCGATGCGCTGATCAAGGAATTGCTGGCAACCGGCAGCATGAACGAGGAAACCACCGCCGATCTGAACCGCTGGCAGGCCGAGTTCGCTGGCGGTACGCTGCACGCGGATGATGCCGCCTATATCGAGGCACTGCACGCCAAGCTCAGCGGCGCCCCGCTTCCCGAGGTCGAAGCCGCGCCTGCTGCCGAACCGGCCCGCATCGACGGCCTCACCATCGAGGATTGGCGCGACCGCGCCTTGCGCGCCGAGAGCGAACTGGCCGCCCTCAAGGACAGCGTCAGCACCACTAGCGCCTGACCTCCCTACTCGCGCCGCTTTGACCTCCGATTGACTGGACATCACCCGCCGCAGCGTGGGTGATAAGCACCTGTCATTGCGGAGGAATCACATGCGCCTGTTGCTCGCCGCCCTCGTCGCCTTCAGCGCCGCACCTGCCCTGGCCCAACCGGTGGCGTTGACCACCCGACTGCTCACCGACCGGCTCGACCAGCCGGTCTACGCGGTCGCGCCGCCGGCCGATCCGCGGCTGTTCGTCCTCGAGCAAACCGGGCGCATCCGCGTCCTCGTCGATGGCCAACTCACCGAAGCCCCATTCCTCGATCTCAGCAGCAGCGTCAGCAGCGGCGGCGAACGGGGCCTGCTCGGTCTGGCTTTCCACCCCGATTACGCCAGCAATGGCCGCTTCTTCGTCAACTACACCGACAAGGACGGCGACACCCGCATCGTCGGCTACAAGGTCTCCGCCGATCCCGCCGTCGCCGACCCCAACTCGGCGGCCGAACTGCTGCACATCGACCAGCCCTATGCCAACCACAACGGTGGCTGGCTCGGCTTCGGCCCCAACGGCTACCTCTATATCGGCATGGGCGATGGCGGTTCGGGCGGCGACCCCGAAAACCGAGCACAGAACCCCGACGAACTGCTGGGCAAGATCCTCAGGCTCGATGTCGACGGCGGCACGCCCTACGCCATCCCAGCAGGTAATCCCTTCGCCAATGGCGGCGGTCGTCCCGAGATCTTCGCGCTCGGCGTCCGCAACCCCTGGCGCCCGGCCTTCGACGGCACCGATTTCTACATCGCCGATGTCGGCCAGAACGCCTACGAGGAAATTACCGTCATCGGCGCCGAGGATGCCGGCGCCAATCTCGGCTGGAAGGTGATGGAAGGCCCGGCCTGTTTCGGCGCCGAGACCTGCGACCAGGCGGGCCTCGTGCCGCCCACCTACAGCTACTCGCACGACACCGGCGGCTGCTCGATCACCGGCGGCTATGTCTATCGCGGCAAGGCCATCCCCGAGCTCGCCGGCCAATACTTCTTCGCCGATTTCTGCGACAGCCGCGTCCACTCCTTCGCCTACGCCAACGGCCGGCACGGCGACATTACCTACTGGAATGAACAGTTGGGCGCGCTCGGCGCCATCACCTCGTTCGGTGTCGACAGCGAGGGCGAGCTCTACATCACCACGATCGAGGGCAACCTGTTCGAGGTGGTGCGGGCTGAGTGAGAGAGGTTGGTGGGCCCACCAGGACTCGAACCTGGAACCAGACCGTTATGAGCGGTCGGCTCTAACCATTGAGCTATGGGCCCCTGCCCCGAGAACGGAGCGCCGCCTCCTTAGCAAGAGGCGGCAGCGAAGCAAAGCCATAGGTCGCAAGACCTTGCCTCCGCCCACCATTCTCCGTCCATAGCTCCCAGCGCCGCTCTGCCCGATACGCGTTCGCAGTCCCTTTGCACCCGCCCAGCGCTGGTGCACAACTTGCGAAACGTACCGGGAGATGCCGATGGCGCTTCATCGCACGGATTTCGAGATCGATGCCTCCGATGCCGAGGTGTGGGCTGTGCTCGCCGACCTCGATCGCTACCCCGAGTGGAACCCTGCCCTGCCGGCCATCTCGGGTGAGCTTCGCGCGGGCGGCGTGCTGTCAATGACCCTGGCGCTGCCGGGGCGGCCGCCCCTCAACGTTGAGGCCAAAGTCCTCGAGGCCACCCCCAATCGACGTCTCTCCTGGCGGGGGCACCTTGGCGCAGACCTGCTGTTCACCGGCTACCGCGAGTTCGCGATCGAGCCGCTCACCGCCGACCGGGTGCGTTTCACCCATATCGAAGATCTCAGCGGCTGGCTCGCCCCGGTCTTCGAGTTGGTGATGGGTGGCCCGGTGCAGCGCCACCACGAAGACCTCAATGACTCTCTGAAACGCCGAGCCGAGACGAAGGCACGCTGAAGGCCCTTGGCGCGCCTCGATGGGATGGGTCATCCCGATTGCCGCTAAATTTTCTCGCTCCCGTGTCGATTGCGACTTTTGCCGTTCGTTGTGTTGACGAAGCGGCATCACTTCCGACTGCCGACTAGCAAGGAACTTCAAATGCGCAAGATCACTGCGGGCTTCTTCCACTCGGTCGACGGCGTCATCGAGGCGCCCAACCTCTGGCAGGGTGACGCCTTCGACAACGAGCTGGGCGCCCTGCTCGGCGAGGTGATGGGCAAGACCGACACCGTCATCATGGGTCGGGTCGGCTACCAGGACTGGGCCGGGTACTGGCCCAACGCCGAGGCCGACCAGGGCTTTGCCGACTACATCAACGCAGTGCCGAAATACGTGGCCTCCCGCACCCTGAGTCGGGAACAACTGAGCTGGAAGAACACCACGCTGATCAAGGGCGACCTGCTGGATTTCGCCCGCGACCTGAAGAACCGCGAGGGTGGCGACATTGCCGTCATGGCCGGCGTCGACGTTGCACGCCAGCTGTTCTTTGCCGGACTCCTTGAAGAGCTGACGCTGATCACCCATCCGGTGATCGCCGGCAAGGGCAAGCGCATCTTCGAGGCTAACGACCCGATCACTCAGCTCGTGCTCAAGAACTCGACGATCACCAGCAAGGGCAACGTCGTCGTGACCTACGGTCTGCGTCCCGCCTGACGAATGCAGAGCCCGCGCATCGAGTGATGCGCGGGCTCAATCAACTCGGAACGGCTGGCCTCAGCCGGCGGCGGTGTAGGCCGTCTTCACCTGGGTGAAGAATTCGGCGGCGTATTTGCCCTGTTCCTTGGGGCCATAGCTCGAGCCCTTGCGGCCACCGAACGGCACGTGGAAATCGACGCCGGCGGTCGGCACGTTGACCATCACCATGCCGGCTTCGGCATTGCGCTTGAAGTGCGTGGCGTATTTCAGCGAGGTGGTGACGATGCCGGCCGAGAGACCAAACTCGGTGTCGTTGGCGACGGCCAGCGCCTCGTCATAATCCTTCACCCGGATCACTGCGGCCACCGGCCCGAAAATCTCTTCGCGGGCAATGCGCATCTGGTTGTGCACTTCGGTGAACAAAGCCGGCTGCAGGAAGTAGCCCGGGTTGTCGCGCTGCACCAGCTCGCCGCCAACCACCAGCTTGGCGCCCTCGCCCTTGCCGATCTCGATATAGTCGGTGTCCTGCTTGAGCTGGCCCGGATCGACCACCGGGCCGATCTCGGTGTCCTTGGCAATCGCGTCGCCCACCCGGAGGTTGCGGATCCGCTCGGTGAGCGCTGCGACGAACGCATCATGGATGCCCTCGGTGACGATCAGGCGCGACGAAGCTGTGCAGCGCTGGCCGGTCGAGTAGAAGGCGCTCTGCGCCGTGGTTTCGACCGCCACCTTCAGGTCGGCGTCGTCGAGCACGATGGTCGGGTTCTTGCCGCCCATTTCGAGCTGGAACTTGCGCATCACCTTGACGCTGGCCTCGGCGACGCGGCGGCCGGTATTCACCGAGCCGGTGAAGGTCTGCGCCACGATATCCTTCGAATCAAGCATCGCCTGGCCGACCACCGAGCCCTTGCCCATCACCAGGTTGAGCACGCCCTTGGGCAGCCCGTTGCGGTGGAGGATATCGACGATGGCCCACGAGCAGCCCGGCACCAGGTCGGCCGGCTTGAACACCACGGTGTTGCCGTAGCAGAGCGCCGGCGCGATCTTCCAGGCCGGGATAGCGATCGGAAAATTCCACGGCGTGATGATGCCGACGACACCCATGGCCTCGCGCGTCATCTCGACGCCGACGCCCGGACGCACCGACGGCACGCTCTCACCCGAAAGGCGCAACGCCTCGCCAGCGAAGAACTCGAAGATCTGCCCGGCGCGGGTGACTTCGCCGATGCCCTCGGCAAGAGTCTTGCCTTCTTCGCGGCTCAACAGCTCACCGAGTTCGGCCTTGCGGGCGAAGATCTCATGGGCGGTCTTCGACAGGATTTCCCAGCGCTGCAGGATGCCCGAGCGCGACCAGGCCGGGAACGCCGCCTTGGCCGCCGCGATGGCGTCGAGCGTGTCCTGCTGGCTGGCGCGCGCATAGACGCCGACGACCTCGTTGGTGTTGGAGGGGTTGATATTGTTCACCCCGTCCCCGCCGACCCATTCGCCGTTGATGAGATTCTTGTGCAGTTCGGTCATGGGGAGTTCCTCTTCACAGGTGCCATAGAGCACCTCGTTTCAACCAACCCCGGTGTCATCCGGGCGAAGGCCGGGATCCATTTCTCCGCCGGCGTTGACGGCGAGTTGGGTCCCTGCTTTCGCGAGGGATGACATCGAGTATTTACAACAACCCAGCCTTTGCCAGGTCGCGCAGCAGGTGGCTGGCGCCGTAGGTCCAGGGGGCGGCCTCGGTGGCGAGGCGCACAGTGTTAGATAGGGTGCCGAGCGACGGCGTCGAGATCGACACCACGTCGCCCAGCTTGTGGGTGAAGCCCTTGCCGGCGCCGCCACGATCCTTCACCGGCGCGAACATCGTGCCGAGATAGACCACCAGCCCATCCGGATACTGGTGATGCCGGCCAACGGTGGCCGCGACGATCGCTTCGGGCGAGCGCGAGATCTGGCTCATGTTGGAAACGCCGGTCAGTTCGAACCTGTCCTCGCCGGTGACGCTGAGCGCGATATCGGCGGCCTTCACCGTCTCGATAGTGAACTTGCCGTCGAACAGCCGGATGAACGGCCCAAGCGAAGCCGAAGCGTTATTGTCCTTGGCCTTGCCGAGCAGCAGTGCCGAACGGCCCTCGACATCACGCAGGTTCACGTCGTTGCCGAGCGTTGCGCCGACAATGGTGCCCTTGGAGTTCACCACCATCGCCACTTCCGGCTCCGGGTTGTTCCACTCCGAGATCGGCAGGATGCCGACATCGGCGCCGAACCCGACCGAAGCCATCGGCTGGCACTTGGTGAAGATCTCGGCGTCCGGCCCGATGCCGACTTCGAGATACTGGCTCCACACACCGCGCGCGATCAGTGTCTTTTTCACTTCCATCGCGGCGGGCGAACCCGGCTCGAGCTGGCTGAGATCGGTGCCGACCAGCCCCAGGATGTCCTTGCGCAGCTCGTCAGCCTTGGCCTTGTCGCCGCGCGCCTGCTCCTCGATGACGCGCTCCAGCAGCGACACCACGAACGTCACGCCCGCCGCCTTCACCGCCTGCAGGTCGATCGGCGATAGCAGCGAGGGCGCCGCAATGTCGGTCTTGCCCGACCAGGAGTTGGCGAGGAGTTGATGGAGGTTGCCGATCACCGGGCCCTTGGCCGCGGCCACGTAGGCTGCGGGGTCGGCCTGTTCGGCGATATCGCGCGAGGTCGGCGCGGCCTTCGAGGTGATATCGACGATATCCTCGCCGCGCACCGTGATCACCCGCGGATGCTCGTATCCGGGCACCCTCGCCCGACCGAGAAGGACGCCTTCGCTTGGAACGATCGGATTGGCCACGGCACTCCCCCGGTTTTTCGGACGGGCTACCTAACCCGCCGTCCCAAAGCCTGTCCAGCAGCGGTCGAGGCACGTAACTCAAACTTTCGTCGGTTCGCGACCCAAGGTTCACGCAACCTCCGGCGTCTTATCTCCTGGAAGCGGCGTTCAAATCCCGTTCAGGTTCGCCGCACTAACACCCCGATCGGCTGGGACATATTTCCCAACCGAAGGCCACATAGGAGAGACGCATGCGTCCCATTACTGCCGCCCTCATTCCCCTGTTCCTCGCCACCGCGCTGACTGCCACCCCCGTATTCGCGCAGGAGACACCCGTGAACGGCACCCTTTCAATCAGCGGCCTCGGCGAAGTCACTGCGGCGCCCGATACCGCCTTCGTCAATTCAGGTGTCACCAGCCAGGGCGCCACCGCCCGTGAAGCGCTCGATGCCAACACCAAGGCGATGGGCGAGTTGATCGAGACGCTGAAGGCCGCCGGCATCGAAGCGCGCGACATCCAGACCTCGGGCTTCTCGGTCAGCCCGAACTATGTCTATTCCGACGCGCGTGACGCCAATGGCTACCAGCTGCCGCCCAAGATCACCGGCTACCAGGTCTATAACAACGTGAACGTCCGGGTGCGTGAGCTGGCGACGCTCGGCTCGGTGCTCGACAAGGCCGTAACTGTCGGCGCCAACACCATCAACGGCGTCAGCTTCTCGGTCGCCGACCCGTCCAAGCTCTACGACGAGGCCCGCAAGGCCGCCTTCGCCGATGCCAAAGCCAAGGCCGCGCTCTATGCCGGCGTCGCTGGTGAAGAGCTCGGCAGCATCCGCAATATCAGCGAAGTGCAGGGCATGGGCACGCCGCAGCCCTACATGATGAAAGCCTCGGCCGATTCCGTCGCGGCCGGCGCCGTGCCGATCGAAGGTGGCGAACTCAGCTACTCGATCAACGTCCAGGTCACCTGGGACTTTGCCGACTAACCAGCTTCTGCAGAAGCTGCTAATCGCCCCGGCCTGGTGCCGGGGCGAAACTTTTGTGGCGCCGCGTTCAACTTGGCCACAATTGCGCCCCCAGGTGTACCGCAGATCATCGCATTGACTTGGGGAATGGGGATTTACGATGAAACTGTATCATTACGCGCTCGTGCTTGCACTGGCGCTGGCGCCAGTTTGCGCCTCGGCGCAGGATTTTGACACGCGCCACTACATCTACATCGAAGCCAATGCCCAGGTTACCGCCAAGGCCGATATCGCGACGGTCAACGTCAGCATCTCCGAAAAGGCCGAAACGTCGCAGGCCGCGATAGACGCCAGCATCGATAAGGCTACGCGACTCTTGCAGGCGATAGACAAGATCGGGGTGCCCACTGCCGGTATTGAGACGAACCGATTTGAGTTCGAGAAGGTCTACATCATCGCCAAGGATAAGGACGGCAACCCGGTCGCCTATTTCCCCGATCCCAATCGCGACCAGTTAGACGGCTTTCGCGCCACCAACAACATGTCGATCGAGGTTCGCGACGTTACCCAGTTGGGAGCTGTGTTGTCGACGATCGCTGGTTTGGGCGCTGAGGTGAGTTCGCTCACCTTCACCGCGGCGCGCGAGGACGAGTACACGCTTAAAGCCAAACAGAAGGCTGCCGAAAGCGCTCTTCACAAGGCCCGGCTTTACGCCGACACGCTGGGCACCAGTCTCGGTGACATCCTCGCCGTCAAGGAAGGGACCGGCTACGACACCGACACCATGGAGTATCCCAGCTACGGCGAGGGCGAAGCCGCCGATCTGATGCTGGAGCCCCGCCGCGAGCCGCCTGTCCCGATTTCCTTCCCGACCTTGACCTTTGGTGCCAGCATGGCGGTCAAATGGGCGGTGGAAGGCGCGAGGCAATAGCCCCCTACCCCGCGATCGCCTTCCAGATCATGTTCAGCCCGACCAGGGTCAGGAACACTGCGAAGGCGATCTTCAGGGTGCGCTGCTGCAGCTTGTGCGCCAGTGCTGCGCCCAGGGGCGCGCAGAGCGCCGCGGTGACGCCGATCAGCACCAGCGCCACGATGTTTATATAGCCAAGGCTGAGCGGCGGGCGGCCTTCGACGCTCCAGCCCGAGATGATGAAGCCGAGCGTGCCCGACAGCGCGATGAACACCCCGATCGCCGCCCCGGTGCCCACGGCCTTGTGCATCGAGGCGCCGAAGGCGTGGATGGTCGGCACGCTCAGCGAGCCGCCCCCTACGCCCATCAGCGCCGAGATATAGCCGACCACCGCCGCCGAGATCCGATGCGTCAGAGCCGAATCCCGCAAGTGCCCCATCAGCCGCTCCTGGAACGGCAGGACGATATTTGCAGCGATGAACAACGCGACGACGCCGAACACGATGCGCAGAACATCGCCGGTATAGAGGCCGGCCATCAGCCCGCCGACAAAGGTGGCGACCACCACCACCGGCGCCCAGAGTTTCAGGATGCGATGGTCCACCGCACCGCGCTTGTCATGCGCCCGGGCGCTGGCAATGCCGGTTGGAATGATGATGGCGAGCGAGGTGCCCACCGCAATGTGCTGCACCACGTCGCTGTCATAGCCGAGCAGCGCCAGGGCCGAGGCCAGCGCCGGCACGATGATGGCGCCGCCCCCGATGCCCAGCAGCCCCGCCGCGATGCCGGAAATCACCCCGGTCGCCAGGAGCCCGAGGACAAACGGCCAGTAGCTCAGAAGCTCGCCCAAGATCGACTCCAACAGACCAATGCCTATCGGATCGCACGAATAGGCGCGCCAAGCCTAGGCTGCCGCAACCGAATCCGTCCATTGCTCGCAAGGGTGCGACGGCCCAACTGGTGCCACGATTGACCGGTCCTGTCGCGGTACGGAACCGCACGCGCATCAGGGGCGTTCGGCACATGATGGGCTAATTCATCTCGCCGCAGGTTTCCCAACCGTTCAGGTTCGGTTCAGCAGGTCTGCGTCACTTTTCGAACAACTGACTCCAAAACAAGGATAAAACCCATGCGCTTTCGAAACTGGCTCCTAACCGGCACCAGTCTCGCCGTTCTCGCATTGGTGCCGGGCGCCGCGTTCGCGCAGCAGGCCGAATATGAGGCCCTGCAGCAGGCGCAGGCTTCCGGCGACGCAGACGCGATCAATAACGCCCAGCAGGCGCTGACCGACACCTGCATCGTGAACGGCTACTCGAGTGTCCAGGAATGCATCGCGGCCATCACTGGCGGCGGCCAACCGGCGGCCGACCCGCAGGCGGATGCCGAGGCCCAGGCGGCCGAGGAAGCTCGCGCCGCGGAAGAGGCCAGGGCTGCTGAGGAAGCAAGGGCTGCCGAGGAAGCAGCCGCAGCCGCCGCACAGGCCGAGGCCGACGCACAGGCAGCTGAACAAGCGCGCGCCGCCGAAGAGGCCAAGGCCGCTGAAGAGGCCGCCGCCGCTGCGGCGCAAGCTGAAGCTGACGCACAGGCAGCCGAGGAGGCCAAGGCTGCTGAAGCAGCAGCCGCCGCCGCAGCTCAGGCTGAGGCTGATGCCAAGGCCGCTGAGGATGCCAAGGCCGCTGAAGCTGCCGCTGCGGCCGCGGCTCAGGCCGATGCTGACGCAAAGGCAGCTGAGGATGCCAAGGCTGCCGAAGCAGCTGCTGCGGCTCAGGCCGAAGCTGATGCCAAGGCTGCTCAGGATGCCCAGGCCGCCGAAGCGGCAGCTGCAGCAGCGGCTCAAGCCGATGCCGACGCCAAGGCTGCCGAAGAGGCTAAGGCCGCTGAGGACGCCAAGGCTGCCGAGGATGCACAGGCCCAGTTCGTTGCCGACCTGCAGGCGGCGCTCGACCAGTATCAGGCGGCGCTCAACCAGGCCGCTGCCGGCGACTATGCCGGCGCCAAGCCCCTCGCCGATGCTGCCGCGGCGCGCATCCAGGAGCTCTGCACCGCCAACGGCTACCAGGACATCAAGTCCTGCATCGGCCAGGACCTGCCCCCGCTGCCCGAACCCGCGGCTGAGCAGCCCGCGGAGCAGCCGGCCGAACAGCCGGCCGAGCAGCCCGCGGCTGAACAGCCGGCAGCCGAGCAACCCGCCGAACAGCCGGCGGCTGAGCAGCCCGCCGAACAGCCGGCAGCCGAGCAGCCCGCCGAACAGCCGGCGGCTGAACAGCCTGCGGAAGCCGGCCCGACCGACCAGCCTGCAGACGCCAACGCCACCGACCCGGTTGCCGCCGCGCAGGACCAGTTGGGCACTGCCGTCGAGCTCTACAGCGTCGGCGTCGGCCAGCTCGAAGCCGGCGACGCCTCCGGCCAGTCGACCATCGATGCTGCCAACAAGCAGTTCGCCGACATCTGCGCCGCGCTAGGGGTTGCCGATGTTGCCCAGTGCCTGGCGCAGTACGGCATCACCCTGCCCCCGGTTCCCGAAGTGCAGCCGGCGGCGGAAACCACTCCGCCGATCTCCGAACTGCCGGGCGCCCAGGAAGCCGTGACCCCGCAGGCCGTCGAAGTGCTGCCCGAAACCGTTGCCCCCGAAGAAGCGGCTCCGGTGCTCGACAGCGCCAAGGACTTCGCCACCCAGGTGGTCGATGGCCAGGCGCCGGCCGAACAGCCGGCGGTTGCCGAAGAACCGACCGCTCCGCCGCCGACCGACGACAAGGCTGCTCAGGCCGACATCGCACCGGTCGAGGTGCAGTCGCTGGCCAAGATGGAAGGCGAGAAGATCGCCGTCGACGCCCTGCCGGTGATGGAGGTGCCGCAGAACGTCACCATCATCAACAACGTCACCAACGTGACGAATGTGACCAACATCACGAACAACACGACCAACGTGACGAACAACAACACCGTTATCAACAATAACGGTGGCGGTCAGGGCGGCGGCAAGCCCGGCAACAACTTCACTAACTCGGGCTTCATCTTCCAGATCGGCGTCAACCTGATCATCTCGAACCCGGCCCAGGATTTCGACCGCATTCGCGACAGCGATGAGGACGAGGTCTACTACCAGCGCCTGCCGGGAGGCCGCGTGAAGGAGACCATCGAACGCCCGAACGGCGTGCAGATCGTCACCATCCGCGACAAGTGGGGCAACGTGCTGAAGCGTTCGCGCATCATGCCGGACGGCCGCGAGTACATCCTCGCCTACCAGGACGAGGACGATTTCGAACAGGATGACGACTATTTCGGCAACTGGCGCGACCCGGGCGACGACCTGCCCCCGCTGCGCCTGACCATCCCGATCCGCGACTATATCCTCGATGCCGACGACGCCGACGAGGAAGAGGTTGAGCTGTTCTTCCGCGAACCGCCGGTGGAGCAGGTCCGCAAGATCTACACCATCGAGGAAGTGAAGCGTTCGGCCCGTATCCGTGACTCGGTGCGTCGTGTCGAAGTCGGCGGTCTGACCTTCGACTCGGGTGCGGCGACCATCGCCCGCAGCCAGGTCGGGGCGCTCAGCAAGGTCGCCAACGGCATGCTGGCGATCCTCGAGGACAACCCGGGCGAGACCTTCCTGATCGAAGGCCACACCGACGCCGTGGGCGGCGACCAGGCCAACCTGATCCTGTCGGACCAGCGCGCCTCGACCGTCGCCCGCATCCTGACCGACTTCTACGACGTGCCGCCCGAGAACCTGGTCACCCAGGGCTATGGCGAGCGCTACCTGAAGGTGAAGACGGAGAAGGCCGAAAAGCTCAACCGCCGCGTCTCGATCAAGCGCATCACCTCGCTGATCACGGTTGCCGACCGCAACTAAGGGCAATCGCCTGAACTGACGAACGGGCCGGGGAGCAATCCCCGGCCCGTTAGGTTTTGCGCGCTAAGCGCCATCCCCCACTGCGTCACCCCTGCCCCTTGCCTCACCCCAAAAATCCGCTATCCCTCGTTCGCTAAACCTTGCCGGAGCCACCATGCCCAAGCGTCTCGAACTCGTCATCGAAGCGGTTATCCTCGCCTCGCGCTGGCTGCTGGTGCTGTTCTATCTCGGGCTGGCGGTGGCGCTGGCGGTCTACGCCGCGACCTTCGGGGTGAAGCTGTGGGATTTTGTCAGCCACGTCTTCACTATCGACGAAGCCGATGCGATCCTGAAGATGCTGGCCCTGATCGATGCGGCGCTGGTCGCCAGCCTCGTGGTCATGGTGATCATCTCGGGCTACGAGAACTACGTCTCGCGCTTCGACGACGGCGATGCGGTGCATTGGCTGGGTGAGATCGACGCCGGCTCGCTCAAGATCAAGGTCGCCTCGACCATTGTCGCCATCTCCTCGATCCACCTGCTGCAGGTGTTCCTGAACGTGTCGAGCTATACCGCCGACAAGCTGATGTGGTTCACCCTGATCCACCTGGCCTTTGTCGTTTCGGCGCTGTTCCTTGCCTTCATCGATCGCGTCTCCGCTCAGACCAAATCGATCGGCAAGGCAAACCGCGGCGACGAAAAAGCGGCAAAATCGGCTGAAAGCTGAGCGGTCCGCGACAGCTTTTCTTCATCTCTGGCGCGGCAAAATCGCCAGATTCGTCAGCGGGTTGCGACATCGCGCTGAATCAATCTCGCATTCGCTCACGTTTGCGGGAACGATTCCGCCGGCTGCTGCGTTTTTGGCCCATACGGTACTCAAACAAAGGAGCTTGATCATGGCTGTCCCCGAACGCGATACCGTCTACTCGAGCGATGACGCCAACCGCACTGTCTACACCCGCGAGTCGAGCGCGACTGGCTGGTTCGTTGGCATCATCGTCGCCTTGGCGTTGCTCGCCATTGGCTACCTGGTCTTCTCGGCCAATTCCGGCCCGTCGACCTCGACGACCGTGAACAACACCCCCGCGGTTGAAGCTCCGGCCACTCCGGCCCCGGCTCCGATGACCGAGGCTCCGGCCACGGGCACCGAGACCACGCCGATGGCTCCGGCCGCTGAGCCGGCTCCGGCCCCTGCTGAAGCCGCTCCGGCGACTGAAGCTCCGGCAGCGCCCGCCACCGAGGCTCCGGCCCCGGCGACTGAGGCCCCGGCCGCGCAGTAAGCTCGGTCAATAAGCAGAGCTTGAGCTTCGGATCCTCCCCCAAAGCTCCCTCAACCCCGGCAGTTCCGCTGCCGGGGTTCCTTCATTGCTCGATATCGTAGAAGCTGTAGTAGAGCACCCGCATGTCACGGTCGGGCTCGAAGTTCGAGGCCTGCCAAGCGAACTGCGTGTCGCTGATCTTTTTGGCTTCGAGCGGGCAGAAGGCGACCAGGTCGAGGTTCTTCATCCCTTCCGCCGGGTCTGCCTTGTCGACCACCAGGTTGAACTCCTCGATCGGCCCCTTCCAGAAGTTGCCCGTGGTCAGCACGTACCCCTGCGTCACTACCTCATAACCGCCCTTCGCCTTATGGCGCTGCAGCGCGCTGAGCACTGCATCGTCGATGCAATACTCCGCCCTGGTCGCCGCGACCGTTTCCGGGTCGTCGTACTCGCCGCCGCCCTCATAGACCTGGCCGTAATCGCTGGGGTACCCATTGAGCGGCGCGTAACTGATCTCGACCACCGTCTCGCCCGGAACGAACGCCTGCTCCCACTCGTAGACCGCCTGGTAGCTCCAGTTCGGCCACCACAGTTCTTCGGCGCTCTCTGGCGCACTGGCAAACCAACCTTTCGCCACGAAGGCTTCGAGCGTCTGGCGATCGAACCGGGTCGCGTCGAACTGTTCGGCCAGCAGCAATGGCTCAAGGCCGGCGGCCTCGATCTCTGCCGTGATGTCCCTGCCTTCGAGCTGGGCGTACTCATGCAGCTTGGCCGTGATCGGCTTGCCGTCCACCTTCACGGCGAAGTCCATGTAGTTCCGTGGATCCGCCAGTTGCTCGATGCTGCCCCCGCCCAGATAGCTCGGCCCACCATCGAGCGGCACCGCCGGCATCGGAAAGCCGATGGTGTGGGTTTCGGCGGCCGAAGCGTCCGAGCGGAACTCGTAGCGCACCCGCACTTCGCGCACGCTCAGGTAGAGGTCCTCGCGCGCAATGGCGATGTTGGCGGCCTGTTTGAACACCACCCCGCCGGCAGGAAATTCGCTGATCACCCCATTGGCCAGCGCTGGCGCCGCGAGGCTGGCGAAGACGATGAAAAGAGCACTGCGGACCAGCATGGGTTCCTCCTCGGTTGGGACGCCGGCCCTGTGCGGGTTTGCGCCTGAACCGCGGCTGAACCGGCCGGATCAGAGCCGCCGCACCGGCTGCCTGAGGATGGTCTTCAGTTTGTCCGGCGCGACCTTGCGCGGATCGCTGAGATAGATCTCGTGATGGTGGCCGGTCTCCTTGAGCCCGTTCCCCGGCACAAATTCCTGATGCAGCCGCGCCAGCGTCGGCGCCTCGTCGTCATAGCTGCCGATATGCAGCGTCTGCACCGACAGGCCCTCGTGATAGGTCTCGAGCCTGAGGCTCGCCGGCGCCGCGCCAAGCTTCTTGCCTGTCTTCTCGACAGCCTTCTCAAACTGCCTGGTCGTGACGAAATCCGGCTGCAGGATCATGATCGTCCACTGCCAGTCGCTCTTCTGGCGGGTGAGAAACGTCGACATGTCGTCGGCCCACCACAGCGCCTCCAGCGGCCCGACCACGTAGTCGCGGCCGAGCTCCGCCTTCGCCGCGAACTTCATCGCGTAGCTCACCGAAAAGAGCCAGGCGACGCCCGTCTTGTAGGCCTCCGCGCTGTTGGGATCGCCTGCACCATCGATCTGCACATAGTGCAGCGGCGGCACGTCGACGATCTCGAACTCACCCTTGGGCGGGTTGTAAAGCGCCTTGTGCTGCTTCTTCAGGTCGAGCTTTTCCATCTCACGCTTTGAGCTCGGGCGGCACGATCAGCGTCGTTTCCTTGGGCGACGACAGGACGATCAGCGTCTCCGTCCGCTGCACCCCCGGCACTTCCTTCACCACCTGGGCAAAGAACCCCTCGAGATCCCGCGTTGTCGTGAGCCGCACCTTCATCAGGTAGTTCCACGATCCCGTGACGTGATGTGCCTCCAGCACCTCCGGCGACCTGGCGATCGCAGCGAGGAACAGCTTCTCGGTCGCCGGATCGCTCCAGCCGACGAACACGTAGGCGAGGAGGTCCAGGCCAACCTTCTCGGGATCGACATGTGCATGGAAGCCGCTGATCACGCCCAGCTTGATCAACCGGCGGATTCGATCGTTGAGGGTGGAGGGCGCGACGCCAAGCGTCTTGCCAAGTTCCGCCACCGGCACCCGATCGTCTACCTGCAACAGAGCCAGCAGCTTGTGATCGATATCGTCGAGACCGCTCGCCATCGGCTCTTGGCCCTCCCCAACTGAACGCTGCCTCAACCTACCCACCGAGCCGAGAAAGGCAACCATAGGCCCTGCGCGAACTTGTCATCCTTGCGCAGCCCCGCCGCGCTACCTAACTCCCGTTCGAAACCAAAAAAAGCTGGGAGAAAGCCATGTTCAACATCGACGGTATCATCAAGGCCCTGCAGACCGACCCCAATGCCCAGCGGACTGCGATGACGGGCGCCGCCGGGCTTGCCGCCGGCATGCTGCTCTCGGGCGGCGGACTGGGCAAGATGGTCGGCAACGTGGCCAAAGTGGGCGCGGTCGCGGCGGTCGGCGGGCTCGCCTACTCCGCCTGGCAGGCCTACCAGAAGAACCAGCAACAGGCCGGCGCCGCCTCGGATGGCGCCCCTGCCCCGACGCAGGATGCTTTCGTGCCGCCGCCGCAGGCCGCCTACCAGGGCGAGGAGCTGGGCAAGACCCTGGTGCGCGCCATGATCGCCGCCGCCAAGGCCGACGGCCAGATCGACGCCGAGGAGAAGCAGCGCATCTTCAAGCGCCTTGAGACCATGCCGCTCTCCTCCGAGGAGAAGGCGTTCGTCTTTGACGAATTGGCGAGCCCGCTCGATATCGACGCCGTCGTCGCCCGCGCCGACACACCCGAGCACGCTTCCGAAATCTATGCCGCCTCGCTTGTCGCCATGCAGCCCGATACCCCCGCCGAACGGGCTTATCTTGAAGCGTTGGCCTTCAAGCTGAAGCTGCCCGCCGGCCTGGTCGCCGAAATCCACCGCCAGGCCGGGCACACTCCGCCGGCTCCGGTTTCGTCTTCGGCTGCGTCCTACGTGCCAACCAGCAGCGTCTGAGTTACAAGGCTGTGCGTTCTTGCGCGGCTCAAAACGCACAGCCATGTAGAGCGCGATCAGAGGCGCCACAAATCCAGGATCTCGAGCGCTTCGACGTTTCAGTGAAACGGTGAAGCGCTCCAGGGCGCACCACACGAGGATTGCGCCATGGAAATCGGTCTCTACTCTTTCGCCGAGAACACTCCTGATCCGCTGAATGGCGGCCACCTGCAGTCGCCGGCCGAGCGGCTGAAGGACCTGCTCGAAGAGATCAAGCTCGCCGACGAGGTCGGGCTCGATTTCTACGGGCTGGGCGAGCACCACCGTCCAGATTTCGTCGCCTCGGCGCCGGTGACCATTCTCGCGGCCGCCGCCGCCATCACCAGGCGCATCCGGCTCTCCACTGCCGTTACCGTGCTGAGCTCGGACGATCCGATCCGCGTCTGGCAGCAATTCGCGACGCTCGACCTGCTCTCCAATGGCCGCGCCGAGATCATGGCCGGCCGTGGCTCGTTCATCGAGAGCTTCCCGCTGTTCGGCTACGAGCTTGATGACTACGACACGCTGTTCGAGGAAAAGCTCGCCGAACTGCTGAAGATCCGCGAAGGCGGCAAGGTGCTCTGGGAGGGTTCTGAGCACACCAAGCCGATCCCCGGCATCGCCATCTATCCCAAGCCGGTCCAGGAGCCCCTGCCGCTCTGGGTCGCGGTTGGTGGCACGCCGAACTCGGTTGCCCGGGCGGCCTATTACGGGCTGCCGCTGATGCTCGCCATCATCGGCGGCAATCCCGAAGCGTTCACCCAGTTCACCGAGCTCTACCGCCGCACCGCCGAGAAGGTCGGGCACGACCTGGCGAAGCTGCCCATCGGCATCTCCTCGCATGGCTTCATCGCCGAGAACTCGCAGGACGCGCTCGATACTGCCTTCCCTGCCCATCACGAGGCGATGAGCCGCATCGGCCGCGAACGCGGCTGGCCGCCCACCACTCGCGCCCAGTTCGAAGCCGGCGCCGGCCCCTCGGGCGCCTACTTCATGGGCTCGCCGCAGCAGGTGATCGACAAGATCCTGATGCAGCACGAATGGTTCAAGCACGATCGCTTCGGCCTGCAGCTGAGCGTCGGCACCCTTCCCCACGCCAAGGTCATGAAGGCTATCGAACTCTTTGGCACCGTGGTGAAGCCGGCAGTAAACAAAGCACTGGACGGCTAGAGTAACCGTTGACGCCCGACGCGTCAGTGGTATTACGGTCCCCGGATTCAACAGTGGGGCTAACGGTTGCTGCCGATTTTCTACATCAATATGGCCGCCCGCCCGGATAGACGGGATCATGTCGAGCGGCAGCTTGCAGCACTGGGCCTCAGCGCAACGCGGGTTGAGGCGGTAACGCCAGATGACCTGTCCGCAGCCCAACTGGCCGCGGCGGCAGGCTATATGACAGCTGGCGAGCTGGCTTGCAGTCTCAGCCATCGGCACACGTGGCAGGTGATGCTGGACACCGACGTGCCCGCTGCGCTCATTCTCGAAGATGACGTCGTGCTGTCGTCCAGGACACGCGAGCTGTTGGCCGACCCCGAACTCCTCTCGGGCAGCACCGACGCGCTGCAACTCGAGAACCACCGCACCAACGCGCTCGTCGGCAGGCCCATCCCAACCACGGTTGCAGGTGTCGCAAAACACCGGCTGATGTCGTCAAGCCTGGGAGGCGCCGCCTACGTGATGACGGCCCAGTTTGCACGACGTGTCCTGCAACTGCCCTACGCCGATCAGCTTCCGCTCGACAGCCTGCTCTTCAGTCGTAGTGGGGGGGCATTCTACCAGATGCGCCTGTTCCAGATCCTGCCGGCCCTGGCGATACAGCTCGACAAGACCGTGGGCGCTGGAGGCGTCGAGCGCAGCGACCTGACGCCTCGTCGCCTGAGCCCGAGTACGGGCGCATGGCCTGAGCGATTGCGGCGACTTACGGCTAATTTGCGCCACGCCTTCCGCGTTCTTAGGACCTTCGGTCCGACGGGCGAGCTTTGGGGGGCGCGCCAGATCGACCTCCCGGTGGCAGATGACCTTGCCCGCCTCATGCCCCCCAGAGGTTTGTTGAAGCCGTGAGTTCAGGGCAAGTACCTACCTACTACATCAACCTGGACCATCGGCAGGACCGCCGCGAGTTCATGGAATCGCAATTCGCGCAACTGGGCATCACCGCGCAGCGCGTCGATGCCGTCCACATCGCCGATGTGCCGGCCGAGCTGGTTGCGTACCACCGGGGCGGTGGGAGCCTATGGCGCATGAACCCCGGCGACTTGGCCTGTGGCCTGAGCCATCAGCGGACTTGGGCCAGTATCGCCGAGGGCACGGCCCCCTGGGCCCTGGTGCTTGAGGACGACGCCATCCTCGCGCCGTCCATTCTCGACTTTCTCGACCACGATGCGCTCGCTAGGCTCAGCGCCAAGCTGATCAAACTGGAAACGACACGCGAGCAGGTGCTGCTCGGCACCCGAGTCGATCAGGTCGGTGCGGTGATGGTGCGAGAGCTTTGCTCGTCGCAGATGTGCTCTGCCGCATACATCATAAGCCGGCCCCTGGCGAAGAAACTGCTCGCCGATCCCGGTCGAGATCTTACCAGTATCGATCGCCTCCTGTTTGGTCGCGGTGGAAGCTGCCTGCTGCGCACGCCCGTGCTGCAGGCCTGGCCCAGCCCATGCATTCAGCTCGGTCATCTAGATCCAACCGCGAGTGCTGGCACCAGCGACCTGCACGGCACCCGAGCCAAGCCGGCACGCGGCTCGCTGACCCGCCTCCCGGGGGTCATGGGCCTCCACCTCGATCATGCCGCGCGGCTACTGTCGCTGGCTTTCCGGGACCCGGGCGCGGCATTTGGCAAGCGGGTCGCCGTACCCTTCGCTGATGACAGCAGCTGAGCATGCCGATCCCCGTCTACTACATCAACCTCGCGTCCCGCCCCGACCGCCGGGCATTCATGGAGCGGCAGTTCGAGCATCTCGGCATTGCTGCCGAGCGCATCGAGGCAATGCGCATGGATGAAGTGCCGCGCGCCCTCGTCGCGTGGCACACGACGACCCATAGCCTGTGGCGGTTGGCCGAAGGCGACCTCGCCTGTGGCCTCAGCCACCAGCGCAGCTGGGAGCGCCTGCTCGAGAGCGGCGCGCCGGCCGCCCTGGTTCTCGAGGACGATGTGCAACTCGCCGCACCGGTGCGCGATTTCCTCGATCCGGAGCTGCCGGCACGGCTGCGAGCTGACCTGCTGAAGCTCGAGACGTTCCACAGTCCGGTAAAGCTGGGCAGCGCGTCGCAGCGTGTCGGCACGACCGAATTGCGCGAGCTCTGCTCCTCGCAGATGGGCGGCGCTGCCTACATCCTCACCCGCGAGGCTGCCCGGCACTCGCTGGCCAGTCCGTTACGCAATCAGATGGGGATCGACCGCTTCCTGTTCGGGCGTGGCGGCTATCACCTGCTGCGCAGCCGCGTGCTGCAGGCCATTCCGAGCCCCTGCATCCAGATCGACAAGCTCGACGCCGCCGACCGTGTCGGCGAGAGCAACATCGCGGTGACGCGGGCCCCCTCGGCGGGTCGGCCGGCGCGCGACCTGACGGCCGTGCTCGGCTTGCATCTCGACCATATGGCGCGCCTCGCGCGGCTGGCCGGGCGCGACCTCCCCGCACTGCGCGGACGGCGCGTCATCATTCCCTTCGTCGGCGCCTCCGAGGCCCGATGACCGAGTTCCCCGCCACGCAGATCCCCGTCTACTACATCAACCTGGGCGCCCGCGCCGATCGCCGGCAATTCATGGAGGAGCAGTTCGCGCGGCTCGGCATCGTGGCCGAGCGGATCGATGCCGTGACCATTGCCGGGGTCGGCGAGGCCCGCATGGCTCTGCATGCCGATCCGCACAATCCATGGGCGATGACACGGGTCGAAGTGGCCTGCGTCATGAGCCACGAGAAGGCCTGGCGCCATATGCTCGACGCGGGGAATGAGTTCGCCCTGATCCTCGAGGACGATGCCGTGATGGGCGACGGCCTCAAGGCGTTTCTGGAGCCCGCCTTCAGCAGTGATTTACGGCCCGATCTGGTGAAGCTGGAGACGATGTACGAACGCGTACGGCTTGGCCGTGCGGTGCGCACCGTCGCCGGCCGCTTCGGTGTCCGCCAACTGCTGGCCTCGCACATGGGAGCCGCCGCCTACATCATCTCGGCAAGCATGGCTCGGCGCGCCCTCGCCGATCCCAGGCTGCCGCGCATGTCAGTGGATCGCTACATGTTCTCGCGCGGCGGCCCGATCATTCCGCACCGCCGGCTCTTCCAGGTCGATCCGGCCCCAGTGGTGCAACTCGAGCACTATCGGGGCAACAAGCCCGCCGACGCGGAGCGGAGCGACCTCAAGCGGGATCGTGACGGCCACCACGCCGGTGTGCCCCGGCCACTCCGCCATCGCTGGCGCGACGGTCTCGGCAGGGTGGCTTACACCCTCCGGCTGATCGCTCACATTCTGCCCGATGCCGAAGCGCGCCGGCAGAAGCGGCGGGAAGTGCCTTACGAGGGCGACGTCTAGATACTCTCGCCGTTCAAGTGAACCGGCGGAAAGATCTAAGTAATTGATTTTGTAGCGCTTTCCAACCTGAAAGTCCGCAATCCCCGCCTTCGCGGGGACAGGCTTTTTGCTGAGAGCGCTCTAGTCCCTACTTGCCGCTGCGCCTGATGCTCTTGATCTGCAGCGGCGGCAACCCGGATCTCTCGGCAATGGCCTGGTCCTGCTCCATGATGGCGGTGCGGGCCGCCTCATCGCCATCGAGGCCGCCGAGCAGGCTCGCATCGACCTTGCGGTTGGAGCGCTGGCTGCCGTCCTCGTAGACGATGTCGAACAGCACGAACTCGGTGCGGGCGGTTGGCTTTTTTGCCATCTCTGGGAACTCCTGTTGGCGGCGCAATTCAGCGCTCGCAGCAATCTCGTGGGGGTAACGTATAAGCGCCCCGGAGGTGCGACCGCATCCCCAGGGCGCCATTGTTGTCTGGTAAGGCAGCCGTTACGGGCGGTAGATCCCGTCGCCCTGTTCGTCGATGATCTGCCGGCCCTTGGCGAGTGCGAAGCTGACCACGTCCTCTTTGGACGAGAACCGGTCGGCGCGCACGAACTTGTAGCTCTTGAGCTCGCCGTCGATCTCTTTTTCGATCAGCCCGGCGAGCTGGTACTCGCTCCCCACCGGCATGATCAGCGACTTCACGGTAAAGCCCTTATAGGCCTCCTCCGCCACCACCGCCGGCTCGATCGACTTGCCCGCCGACCCGCTGCCACCACCACCGAAGAGGTTCTTCCAGAACGACATGGGTTCGCACTCTTAGTTGTCGAGGAAGCTGCGGAGCTTCCGGCTGCGGCTCGGGTGCTTCAGCTTGCGCAGCGCCTTAGCCTCGATCTGGCGGATGCGCTCGCGCGTCACGCTGAACTGCTGGCCGACTTCCTCAAGCGTATGGTCGGTGTTCATGCCGATGCCGAAGCGCATGCGCAGCACGCGTTCCTCGCGCGGCGTCAGCGACGCCAGCACGCGCGTCGTGGTTTCGCGCAGGTTGCTCTGGATCGCCGCGTCGATCGGCTGGATGGCGTTCACATCCGGGATGAAATCGCCGAGGTTCGAATCCTCTTCGTCGCCGATCGGCGTTTCGAGGCTGATCGGCTCCTTGGCGATCTTCAGGACCTTACGGACCTTGTCGAGCGGCATCTGCAGCTTTTCGCTCAGCTCTTCCGGGGTCGGCTCGCGACCGATCTCGTGCAGCATCTGGCGCGAGGTACGGACGATCTTGTTGATCGTCTCAATCATGTGCACCGGGATACGGATGGTGCGGGCCTGGTCGGCGATCGAACGGGTGATCGCCTGGCGGATCCACCACGTAGCGTAGGTCGAGAACTTGTAGCCGCGGCGGTACTCGAACTTATCGACCGCCTTCATCAGGCCGATATTGCCTTCCTGGATGAGATCGAGGAACTGCAGGCCGCGGTTGGTGTATTTCTTGGCGATCGAGATCACCAGGCGAAGGTTGGCTTCCACCATTTCCTTCTTGGCGATCGCCGCTTCGCGCTCGCCCTTCTGCACCTTGTGCACGATCCGGCGGTACTCGGCGATATCGAGGCCGGTTTCCGTCGCCAGCGTCTGGATGTCGCCGCGCAGCTCGTTCGCTGTGTCCGCTTCGCGCTTGGCGAATTCCGCCCAGCCCTTGCCCGAGAGGGTTGCGACGCCTTCGATCCAGTTCTGCTCGAGCTCGCTGCCATAATAGGCCTCGAGGAAGCTCTCGCGCTTGACGCCATAGCTCTCGGCGAGGCGCAACAGGCGCCCCTCGAGGCGCACCAGGCGCTTGTTGATGTCGTAGAGCTGCTCGACCAGGCTCTCGATACGGCTCTGGTTCAGCGACAGCGACTTCACGTCGGTGATCACTTCGGAGCGCAGGCCCTCGAGCTTCTTCAGATCGGCGGCGGTCGCCGGGGCGTTGCCCGCCATGCGGTCCTCGGCGTGCCGGTCCTGCATTTTGCGCATCTTGCCATAGGCTTCGGCGATGCGGTCGAAGGTCTCGACCACCTGCGGCTTCAGCTCGGCTTCCATCGCTGAAAGCGACAGCGAGTTCTCGAAGTCGTCGTCTTCTTCCTCGACCGGATCCTGCGGCGCCTGCGGCTCGTCGGGAACGTAGTCGTCCTCGTCATCGCCCGAGCGCGGTGCCGGCTTCGCCTTGGCAGCCGGCTTGATCTCTTCCTTGACCGCGGAGGGCCGCTCGATCTCGGACGGCATCACCGGGGCCGCCTGCTTGGCGTCGGGGCCGGCATAAGTCGCTTCGAGGTCGATAATGTCGCGCAGCAGAATTTCGGCGTTGGCCAACTGGTCGCGCCAGATAATGATGGCCTGGAAGGTCAGCGGGCTCTCGCACAGGCCCTCGATCATCGTCTCGCGACCGGCCTCGATGCGCTTGGCGATGGCGATTTCGCCTTCGCGGCTGAGCAGTTCCACCGAGCCCATCTCGCGCAGATACATGCGCACCGGATCATCGGTGCGGTCGCTGCCTTCGCGGGTGTTGGACTTGGAGGCGACGGCAGTGCCGGTCCGTTCGGCGAGCTCGGTCGATTCCTCTTCCGGGGTATCGGGCTCGGCCTCTTCGACCTCATCTTCGTCGACGACGTTGATGCCCATATCGGAGAACATCGCCATGATGTCCTCGATCTGCTCGGAGTTGACCTCCTCCGAGGGCAGAACGGCATTCAGTTCCTCATAGGTGACGTAACCGCGCTTCTTGGCGGTTTTGATCAGCTTCTTTACTGCGGCATCGGATAGGTCGAGCAGCGGGCTATCTGGGGCTTCTGCCCCACCGGCTGCGCCGGCAACTTCCGGCTTCTCTGCGTCTTTGGTCTTGGTCTGGGTCGCTGCCTTGGTGGCCATCTAGCTTGCTGCTCCGGGTGCCCGATCGGGAGGGCGCCGATAGTCGTTAAGTGGTCACGGCTTGAGACATCGTAAAGGGACGGGCTGGCGCGACGGTTTCCGATATGCCGTCACTTGTTCGTCACCGGTGCTGATTCGCCCATAAGCGAAATCGCGCGTACCCGCAGCCTTAACTAAAAGCTTCGTGTCGCGCGCCCCGATAACGAACCAAACCCTTCGATCAATGCCTCTGTGCCATCGACGGTGGTGATCTGGTTCTGGATGTCCCGCAGCCGTTCGAATGTTTCCTCGCTCGGGTCGTCGCCCAGCGCCAATTCGGCTGCCTTCAGGGCCTTATTTAGCTCAACGGATTTGTAATGCAAGGCCAGGGCATGACGTAATCCGATCTCGGCGTCCGGATCGGCGATTTCTGCCCCGCTCTGCCAAACCCCTTGGCGGGCCAGCAAATCCCGCATTTTGTCGAGCGATTCGCCGAAGCCGCGGGTCCCGAGTGCGGCATTCAGCGCCTCGGCGCTTATATCGTGATCCCTGGTCACAAGGTCGAGCATGGTGCCCAAGAGGTTCCTTGAGACCGGCGAACTGAGCTCCAGCGACGCAAGTGATTCGAGCCGGCTGTCGGCCAGCGCCGGATGGTTCACCAGCGTCACGAGGATCGCCGCCTCCCGCGGGGTAGCATCCACTCCCCTGCCCGGCTTCAACAGCCGCGAGTTCCTCAGCGTGTCGGACACCACCACCCGCGGGCTGCCCCGGCTGCCGACCGGGCTGGCATTGCCGCCGCGCGGATTGCGCCGGTCGAAGCCGCCGCCACGCTGCCCGCCGCCATCACGCCGCTCCCAGCGCTGGTTGCGCACCGGTGCGAAAAACGCCTGAAGCTTTTCGTCGAACGCCTGCATGTAGTGTCGCTTCACCGAGGCCTCGCCGATGGCGTTGGCCCGGGCCCTGAGCCGCGCCTCGAGCGCCGCCCGCGCCTCGGGCGTCTCCGGCACGATGCCACCGGTCTCGATGCTCCAGATCACGTCCGACAGCGAACGGGCCCGGTCGATCACATCGGCGAAAGCGCCGCGCCCCTGCGCCTTGATCAGGTCATCGGGGTCCTGCCCCTCGGGGAGCGTCGCGATCCGCACCGTCCGCCCCGGCTGCAGGTGCGGCAGCACGATATCGGTGGCGCGGGCCGCCGCCCGCTGCCCGGCGCCATCGCCGTCGAAGCACAGCACCGGCTCGTCGCTCATCCGCCACAGCATCTGCAGGTGCTCTTCGGTCAGCGCTGTGCCGAGCGGCGCCACCGTGCCCTCGAAGCCTGCGGTCACCGCCGCGATCACATCGAGATAACCCTCGACCACGATCACCGATTTGCCGGAGCGCGCCGCCTCGCGGGCGGTCTGCCCGTTATAGAGCGTCATCCGCTTCTTGAAGAGCTCGGTCTCGGGCGAGTTGAGATACTTGGCCGGCACATCTGCCGACATGGCTCGCCCGCCGAAGGCGATGACCTTGCCGCGCAGATCCATGATCGGAAACATCACCCGGTTGCGGAACCGGTCGTAAGGCAGCGGCGATTCCTCGCGCACCACCACCAACCCCGCATCCACCATCTCCTGCGCCGAAACGCCGTTGGCGGCGAGATGCTCCTTCAAGCCGTTGGCGCTATCAGGGGAATAGCCGAGCCGGAACTTCGTCTGCGCCGCCGCGCTCACTCCGCGCTCGTTCAGATAGCCACGGGCCCGTGCTCCGATATTGTGGCTGAGCGCCGCCTCGAAATACTGGGTGGCGACTTCCATCACGTCGTAGAGCGAGCGCCGGCTTTCCTGCCGCGCCTCGTCGCGCTCGTCGCGCGCCGGCATCGGTACCCCGGCCATCCCGGCGAGTTTTTCCACCGCCTCGGGAAAGCTCATCCCGGCTTTTTCGGTCAGGAAGCGGAAGTGATCGCCCGATACCCCACAGCCGAAGCAATGGTAGATGCCGCGCCGGTCATCGGCATGAAAGCTCGGGCTTTTCTCGCCATGGAACGGGCAGCAGGCCCACATGTCGCCGCGTTGCGGCTGGCTCTTGCGCTTGTCCCAGATGACGTGCTCGCCCACCACCTGCGAGATCGGCAGGCGCTGCCGGATCTCATCGAGGAAGCCGTCGGAAAAGCGCATGCCCCTAAGTAAGCACGCGCGCCCGCCGTGTCATCGCCCATCTCTAGCTGTTCACTGCCGCTTGCCGAATACCGCCCGCCTCGGCCCAACCATCGGCGGCGCTCCGGGCCCCCTCGTCGAGGTGTTCGGCGATGGCGCCATAGCTTGATCCGCAGCAACAAGCACGAGCGCCTCCATCAGTACGGCCTTGGCATCGACCCCCAGGATGGGGTTCGGCAGTCTTACCTTGCGCGACAATTTGCGGCCGCTGGCGTCTCGTCCGGGCAGAAACAGAATGCTGACGTCCTTGGCGCCAAAGAATCGGCTCGTGGAGACGGTGTCGAAATCTCTCCACATGGCGCGGTTCACCCAGAGCGCATGCCGCACCTCGATCCCTTCGTGATCCAGCACCACCACCGTGTTGTCGATCAACCGTCGCAGGTACGAGACGGCGAGAAGCGCCGAGATCCCGACCAGCACATGAGCCAGCAGCAACCGATGCCCTGGCTCCCATGAGTTAACCACCCGCAACGGCCCGACGATCTCCCCGTTTGCTAAATAATCTGTCACTCCAGGTGCAAAGATCGATGCTGCTATCGCGCCGAACAAGGTGAAAAGGCCGGCCGCAACCAACCGACTCGCGCCAAAAGTCTTTGTACGTATTTGCATGTGAGCCCCTGCCTGCAAAAAACACTGCACGAGCAAAATTCAGGTTAGATGTATCGGATAGCTAAACTTCAACCGAGATCGGTTACCAGGTCACGCGCCGCCATCCCCGCCTTGATACTATCCCTACGCAACCCGCAGTGCCCGGGCGTCGTTTGATGCGGAAGGCACCGATGACAACAAGCCACGCAACCGCTGGGAGCAACTGGTTCGGACGCTGGCGCGCCATCGTGCTGGCGACGCTCCATTCGTTCTTCTTCGAACGCGACAACGCGCCGCGCTGCGCAGCCGTGGCCTTCTTCGGCTTCCTCTCCTTCTTTCCCGCTATTGCCACCGTCGCGCTGATCTATGGCATCGTCGCCAACCGCCAGATGGTCGCCGACACCATCGAAACCGTCGGCGACGTCGTCCCGCAGATGGCTCAGGGGATCATTGCCGAGCAGCTAACCATGCTCGCCAGCCAGCCGCCGACAACGCTCGGCCTCGGGCTGTTGATCACCGTGCCTTTCGCGCTGTGGAGCGGCTCGCGTGGGGTCGATTCCCTGCTTTATGCCATGTCGCGCATCCGCAACGAGGCGCCCCGGCGCGGCTTCTTCAAGTCGCTGGCTTACGCGATCGGCCTCAGTATCGGCGGCGCCGTCTTCGTGGTCCTCGCCCTGCTGGCAGTCGCCGGCCTGCCCGCCCTGATCCCATGGCCGTCCGGCGAAGAGGTCGTGGCGCTGGCGCTGCGCTGGCCGGTATTGCTGCTGCTCAGCGTTCTCGTACTTGCCGCGCTCTATCGCTGGGGCCCCGATCGCCACCCGCGCAAGTTCCGCCACATCTGGCCGGGCGCCATCCTCGCCTCGCTGCTCTGGCTGCTCGCCGGGGCGATCTTCTCGATCTATGTCGAGAACTGGGGCAACTACGAAGCGACCTTCGGCTCGGTGTCCGCCGCGGTGGTGCTGCTGCTGTGGCTGTACAACTCCGCCCAGATCCTGGTGCTGGGAGCCGCCTTCAACACCGAGATCGAACGCGCCACGGATGGGAGGGAGGCGGTCAGCCCGACTCCCCCGCGCTGATCCATCAGCACCTGCATTGATCCGGGCAGCGCCCGCGCTGCCAGGTCAGGCGACCTTCACCTCGATGCTCCTCAACTGCCAGGCGATGTAGAGCTGGAACAGCCCATAGAGGATCATCAGCACGCCGACGATGCTCACCAGCACCAGGGCACTGCTGAGCGGCATCACCAGCAGCAGCACGCCGAACAGCAGGTAGGCAGAGGCGCTGAGCACTTCAGGCCAGAACGTCCCCTGCCGCAGCAGCGCCCGCCCGGCGATGGTGACATAGAGCGCGAACGCCCCGATCAGGATCATCATGATCCCGACCACGATCACCAGCGTCGAGATACCGATCGCCGCCGCCATCGCCGGGAACGCCACGATCAGGATGCCGGCAAGGATCGCGAGGATATGTCGGGTGATGGCGACGCCGAGCCGTGAGCTGGTGCGGCCGCCGAACAGCAGGCCCCACAAGCCCAGCGCGCCATCGATGATGACGATCACACCGCCGACCCACACCAGGGTCGCCAGCGCCAGTTGCGGCGAGATCAGTGCGAAAATGCCGCCCGCCAGCATCAGCACGCCGCGGACGCCCGCGAAAATGCTCGGCCAGGGTAAAGCGCTATCGGTAGCCATTCTCTCCTCCTCGGTCACACGGGCTTGGTACCCGCAGCGTCACCAGCCGATTTGAACATCCGCCACGCCAGCCCGAACAGGCCGATCGCGAAGATGACGGCAAGGATGCCGGCGAGCGTCACGAACACCAGGGCGCTGAACACCGGCCAGAACAGCAGCGCGATGCCGAACAGCACGTAAAGCGTTCCCGACAATAGCACCGGCCAGACGCGCGCATATTGTTCGCGCTCCCGGATGATTACCCAAATCTCCATGACGCCGACGAAGATCGACTGGAATGCCACGAGATAGACCAGCAAAGTTGCCGTCAGCAACGTCGCAAAGAACGGCGACAACAGGATCAGCAAGCCGGTGATGATGGCAAGCACGTTGCGGATCACGTCGAACCAGAAATTGCCGGTCTTGGCGCCACCAAAGGTGAGGCTCCACAGCCCCAGCACCCCATCCACCAGCAACAATGCACCGCCGGCGATCATCAGTATCGCCAGCGCCTGGGCCGGAAAGAACACCGCATAGAGTCCCGCCAGCAGCATCAGCAGGCCTCTGAGCCCAGTGATCCACGCCCAGCGCTTTTTCGTGTCACTTGATACAGCCATCGGTCCGCCTCCAATGTTGTTTGCCTCAAGGAGGTTAGCTGTTTTTGCCGTCCCGCCAAGCCTTGTCTGGGGTTTAGGCACCGCTGCTTATCCGGCTTGCTTCCTGCGGCATGGCGTGGTCTGACCGCCCCGGATATTTTGAGGATAGTCATGCCGATCGCCATTTACGCTCTGGCGCTGGCCGCGTTCGCAGTCGGCTCGGCCGAGTTCGTCATTTCCGGCATCCTGCCGCCGCTCGCCGAGGACCTGGCGGTGACCATTCCCGTCGCCGGCCTGCTGGTCAGCGCCTATGCCATCGGCGTCGCAGTCGGCGGGCCGGTGCTGACCGTCTTCACTTCGCGCTTCTCGCAGCGCAACGTGCTGATCGGCCTGATGATTGTCTTCTCGATCGCCCAGGTGCTGTGCGCCATCGCCCCCGATTACGGTCTCCTGCTGGCGGCGCGGCTGCTCTCCGCCGCTGCCCATGGCGTGTTCTTCGGCGCCGGCAACGTGGTGGTCGTCGGCCTCGTACCACCGGAGCGGCGCGGCGCCGCCTTCTCGCTGTTCATCTCCGGCATCACCGTCGCCAACCTCCTCGGGCTCCCCGGCGGCAGCGCCATTGGGCTCCATTTCGGCTGGCGCGTCCCCTTCCTCGCCGTCGCGGCGCTTGGCGCCATCGCCGCCGTCGTGCTGTTCCTGAAGTTGCCGCGCGACAAGCGCCAGGAGGGTGACCGTCACGCCACCTTCGGCGAGCAGGTACGCGAACTGCGCCACCAGGAGGTCTGGCTCTCGTACCTGACCATCACCTTCGTGATGATCGGCGCCCTCGCCTTCGGCACCTTCCAGGTGCCGATCATGCTCAACGTTACCCGGCTGCACCCCGACATCATCCCGATCTACCTGCTGGTCGGCGGTATCGGCTCGATGCTGGGCATTTACCTGGGCGGCCGCGGCACCGACTGGAAACCGATGCCGACGCTCTTGACCGTGCTGCTGCTGCAGGCGCTGCTCTACTTCACCATGCTGTTCGCCATGCACGACAAGGTGTGGATGACGGTCAACCTGCTCGGCACCTCGATCCTCGGCTTCGCCTTCTCCACCCCGCTGCAGGCCCGCGTCATCGCGGCGGCCCACTCGGCCCCCAATCTCGCCTCGTCGCTGATCTCGACTGCCTTCAACATCGGCATCGCCGGCGGCGCCTTCATCGGCGCCATGCTGCTCAGTGCCGGCGTCAGCTATGCCGATATCCCGGCGGTCGGCGTCGTCACCAGCCTCTGCGCGGCGGGAACCGCCAGCCTCTCATGGTGGCTGGAGCGCCGCGGTTCCGCTGCCGCGACCAGCGAGGCCTAGCCGGAGCGCTTACCTAGGATATTCTTTACCATCGGCGGGCGCATTTCCCCGCCGATGGCCGATGCAGCTACTCCCGCGTCCGACCCAAACTCCGCTAGTGCTCGACCAGACGTCCCTGCTCATCGCCATCGGCTTTTCCGCCACCGCCCTGATGCTGACGCTGGTCATCACCTGGCTGGGCTCGCGGCCGGACTATTATCTGCTGAGCTGGGGCCTCGGCCTCGGCTTCGTGGCGCCCGGCTCGATGCTCTACGGCTGGTTCGAAACCTACGATCCGGCCATGCAGTGCATCGCTTTCTCGCTGCTGCTCGCCGGCTTCGCCTTCATCTATATCGGCTGCACGCAGTTCTCCTCCGGCCGCACGCCTTGGCGCTCGGCCCTGGTGGCCTGGGTGCTGGCCTGTGGGGTCATGAGCGCGCTGTTCGTCGTTGGCTTCAGCGGCATCGGCACCATCGTGATGAACGTCGCCGCCGCCGGCTTCTTCCTCGCTGCCGGCCGCGAACACTGGCTGGCGCGCACCAACACACCGCTCGCCATGCTCGCCAAATCTGCGCTCTACGGCTCGACCGCCGTGACCTTCGCCCTCTGCGCCGTCGTGCTGTTTGCCGGCGGACAATGGGTGCTCACCGAGCGGCCCCACAACTGGGCCGAAGACCTCAACTCGATCGCGCTGCTCGCCTCGCTCGCTGCCGCCGGTGCCGTGACCATGGCGCTGCACCAGTTTCGCATCACCGAAGCACACCGCCACCTGGCGATGACCGATGCGCTGACCGGCCTGCTCAACCGCCGCGCGCTGTTCACCCTTGCCGGCAACGCCCCGGTGGCGCCGGCCACCGCGGTGATCATGCTCGATCTGGATGATTTCAAGACCATCAACGATCGCTTCGGCCATGCCATCGGCGACGAAGTACTGGTGCGCTTTGCCGCGATCCTGTCGCGCGCCCTCGGCCCGGAGGACGTGGCGGCACGCCTCGGCGGCGAGGAATTCTGCCTGCTCGTCCACGCCACCAGCGCCGCCGCCGTCCACGCCCTTGCCGACGGCATCCGGATGGAATTCGCCAGCACCGAGCCCCTGCCGGGCGATTTCGGCCCACCCACGGTCAGCGCCGGCATCGCTATCGCTTCGCCGCGCCCGGAGACCTTCGACGCACTGCTCCGCGCCGCCGACGAGTTGCTCTATCGGGCCAAGGACGCCGGCCGCAACCGCGTCCACGGCCCGGAGCTGCGGCTGGCGGCGTAGATCGTTCACGATTGGGCTGCATCGACGAAGCTGGTTGGGCTCGACGCTGGACCTCGCCACCGGCTGTCATCGTAGTTGGGGTGATCGCAGTGCGTCAGCTCGACGACGCCGCACCCGGCACGCCAACCAACCTCAAGCGCCGAGCGCTGTCCTGATCTTGGCGGAGGCCTTGCCGAAATCGATCCGGCCCGGGAAGTCGGCCTTGAGCGAGGCGACCACCTTGCCCATGTCCTTGGCCCCGGCGGCGCCGGTCTTGTTGATCGCGTCGATGATCGCCGCCTCGACCTCCGCCTCGCTCAGCCCCTTGGGCAGGAACTCGTTGAGGATGGCGATCTCCTCGCGCTCGACCACCGCCAGGTCCTCACGGCCGGCCTTCTCGTAAATGCCGAGTGATTCCTCGCGCTGCTTCACCATCTTCTGCAGCAGCGCCAGCACGTCCTGGTCGCCCAGCGGCTCCTTGCCCTGCCCGCGCGCGTCAATGTCCTTGTCCTTGATCGCCGCATTGATGGCGCGCAGCGTCGCGGTGCGCCGCTTGTCACCGGCCTTCAGCGCCGTCTTGTAGCCTTCGCTGATCGCTTCACGCATTCACTAGCTCCTTGGTGCAGGCGGCACGTCGGCCACCATCAACAGATTTCCATCCGGGTCCTTGAAGGTGAAGAACACCCCATCGGTCACCGGTCCCACCTCCATTGCGCCAGCGGCGACTGCCTGTCGGCGCGCCGCGTGCACGTCGGAAGTATTGAAGTGAAACGCCGGCTTCTTGTCATGCGGTCCGGCGAATCCCTTGCTGTCGAGCACCAGGCCGCTGCCTTCGACCATCGGCAGCACATGAATGTGCCCGAAGAAGATCTCGCCACCCGGCTCGAGCCCGAACAGGCCCCGATACCAGTCCCTCGCCCGCTCGACGTCGCTCACCGGAACGAACACCCCACCGATCTCACGCTCGATCGCACTCACCGCGACTTGTCCCCTCTATGCCGCACCCCATATAGCGCAATAATACCCGTGCGCCACTTGCGCTTGGGCCGGGCCCCTTCTAAGGAGAGCCCTCAACCGACATCGACCCGAACCCTTGGAGCCCCGCCATGACCGGCTGGCAGCAAAAACCTGCGACCGCCCTCCTGCTGCTCGAGGACGGCACCCGTCTCGAAGGGCACGGCATCGGCGCCATCGGCCACGCGGCCGGCGAGGTCTGCTTCAATACCGCGATGACCGGCTACCAGGAGATCCTCACCGATCCCTCCTATGCCGGGCAGATCATCACCTTCACCTTTCCGCATATCGGCAATGTCGGCACCAACGACGAGGATATCGAGACGGTCAACATGGCCGCGCTGTCGGGCATCCGCGGCTGCGTGCTGCGCGCCGACATCACCAACCCGTCGAACTACCGGGCGGTCGAGAAGCTCGACGCCTGGTTGAAGAAGCGCAACATCATCGGCATCGCCGGCGTCGACACCCGGGCACTCACCGCCCGCATCCGTGAAAACGGCATGCCGAACGGCGTCATCGCCCACGCCCCTGATGGCTACTTCCACGAGCCTTCGATGCAGGCTGAGTTGAAGAACTTCCCCGGCCTCGAAGGGCTCGATCTCGCCCGCGAAGTCACCACCGCTCAGACCTACCACTGGGACCAGACCTCCTGGACCCGGACCGAGGGTTATGGCCGGGTGGATAACCCCGAGTTCCACGTCGTTGCCATCGACTATGGCGCCAAGCGCAACATCCTGCGCCAGCTCGCCGACCAGGGCGCGCGGGTGACCGTCGTTCCAGCCACTGCCACCGCCAAGGATGTGATGTCGCACAACCCCGACGCGATCTTCCTGTCGAATGGCCCGGGCGATCCGGCGGCGACCGGCAAGTATGCCGTGCCGACGATCAAGACGCTGATGGAAACCGGCAAGCCGATGTTCGGTATCTGCCTCGGCCACCAGCTGCTCGGCCTCGCGGTGGGCGGCAAGACGCAGAAGATGCATCAGGGCCACCACGGCGCGAACCATCCGGTCAAGGACCTGACCACCGGCAAGGTCGAGATCACCTCGATGAACCATGGCTTTGCCGTGGACACCGAGAGCCTCCCCGGCAATGTCAAGCAGACCCATGTCTCGCTGTTCGACGGCTCCAACGCCGGCCTTGAAGTCGAGGGCAAGCCGATCTTCTCGGTGCAGTACCACCCTGAAGCCAGCCCCGGCCCGCATGACAGCCACTACCTGTTCACCCGGTTCCTGAACCTGGTGCGCTCGCAGAAGGGCATGGCGCTGCAGCCGGAACAGGTGAAGCCCGGCGAGTAATCGCCGAGCCCAAAGAAAAAGGGGCCGCCGGTGGCCGGGCGACCCCTCTCAGCCATGGCTGGCCGAATTACTGCGCGGCCGGAGCCGGAAGCGTCGCTACATAGGCATCGAACTCGGCCTGGTCGAGCGAACCGTCCTTGCTCGTATCGGCGGCGTCGAACGCCTCCTGGGTCAGATCAGGCCAGGCAACCTGTGCCTCGGCCAGGCTCACACCGCCACTGGTGTCGGCATCGACCGACGTGAAGGTGACTGCCGCCGCCTGGGCGAAAGCCGCCGAGGAAAGGCCAATGGCTGCGATGGTGATCAGGAGCTTCTTCATGGAGTTTTGTCCTTCCATGTGAGGTTCAAATCGGCACCCGGTGGCCCGGGTCCGGCCCACAACCTTAATGCTGTCGGCGAGGACAAAGACTAAGCCTGATTGTGCTCGCAAACCGGCTGGATCACGGCGTCGTGGCGATCATTTGCTGGTCATTTTGAGGGCCGATGGGAACCCAACGGGAACGCGGAACCGATTGGAGATTCACGCGTTTAGCAGGGTTTTCGGCAACGCTTCCGGCGTGTCGCCGGCACCCTCGGCGCGGTCTCGCCCACCCCGCTTGGCGCGATAAAGCGCAATGTCGGCGACCCGCATCAGCGCTCCCAGATCGATCGATTCGACGTTGGCTGCCGAGATGCCGATGCTGGTGGTCGGCCGCAGCGGACCGGCCGGCGTCCACACCGTGACGCCGCGTACCGCCCGCAGCACCCGCTCGGCCACCACGCCGGCAACATCAGGGCTCGCGCCCGGCAGCAGCGCCGCGAACTCCTCCCCGCCATAGCGGCAGAACAGGTCGCGCGGCCCGAGGCACCGGCTCACCGCTGCCGCGACGCCGGCCAGCACCTCGTCACCGATCGCGTGGCCATGCGTGTCGTTGATCCGTTTGAAATGATCGAGATCGAGCAACAGCAGCGCATAACCCTCGTCGCGCGCGCCTGCGTCCTGGATCTCCCGCTCGGCCAGCCGAGTGAACTCCGACCGGTTCAGCACCCCGGTGAGGCCATCGCGCGTCGCCGCCTGTTTCAGCGCCGCCTCGGAGACCTCTTTGCCCAGTGCCACCATCGAGAAGCTGGAGATGACGATCAGCAGCAATACGCAGATCGTCGCCGCCTCGGAACCGAACGCCAGCGCGAAGCGCGGATCATCCGGCCCGAACGCCACGAATGCGATGAGCCGGAACAGGTAGAACACCGAGCCGCCGGCCCAGGCGACGGCCAGCACCACGTGGTTGCGCATCCGCGGCCCCACCGGCCGCCAGCATTCGAGTGCCGCCAGCATATTGAACACCACCACCCCACCGGCCAGCAGCGGGAAGCCGCTCCAGGTCACCAGCGGCTGCTCGAGAGCAAACGGCAGCGCAGCGGCGAGCACGGCGGGCCCCACCCAGGCCACCAGCGGCGTGCGCTTGTGGCTGAAGGCGCGGGCCCCGACCCAGAGCAGCGAGCTGCCGGCCACCACCAGCCCGTTGCCGATCGGGTTGAGCACGACGAACTCAGGCGCCTGCCCGGCGAGTGCGTAGATCACCGCCGGGGTGATGGCGAACAGGAACGCCAGCCCCCACCAGCGCAACGCCGGATCGGGCCGTCCGCGCATGTCGAGCAGGAACAGCAAGCCCGACATGCCGGTCACCATGGCGGAAACCAGATAGAGCGTGGTGAGATCGAGCGACATCGAATAGGCCCCGGGCGTGTCGAAGCGCACCCTATTCCGAGCCCGATTAACGAGTTCCCACTCGCCAATGCTTCGCCAGCGGCCCGTCTGCGCCACCCACCGGATCGGTGCGTGGAAGCGGCACCCGCTCGATATTGTGGTCGGCGGCGGGACGATCGCCCGCCTCGCCGCGCAGCAGGTCCCAGCTTTGCCCTGGCGGGTAACAGCCGACCACCAGGAAATCGCCACTCGAATCGAGCCGTCGATGCGCCACGCCCGAGGGGATGACGATCACATCGCCCGGCTCGACGTCGAACTCGCGGCCCTCCGGCCCGCCGAGCAGCAGCCGCGCCGAACCGCGCACCACGCCCAGCGTCTCGTGCGCCGTCGAGTGGTAGTGGTGGTAGGTGAACACCGAAGCGCGCCAGGCCGGCGGCCAGCCATTGGCGGCAAACAGCGCCTCCATCGCCTCGGCATCGGCTTGGGCACGCGGCAACGCCTCCTCGTAGAACAGCAAGGGCAGCGCGCTGTTGGGATAGGTGCCGTCGTCGAAGAAGCGTTCGACCCGCAATCCGTCGATCCGGCCGCTCATCTCACACCAGCCCTTCGGCGGCGATCTTTTCGAGCTTGCAACTGCCCGGCGCCGGGATGGCGTAGCCCTTGTCGTACCAGAAGGCCCGCGCCTCTGGGCTCGCCGCTGCCAGCACCTCCGGCACCACCCGGCCAAGCGGCAGGTTGATGATGGCATTGCCGCGATTGGCCTCCACCGCGCCCACCGCCGCCATCACCGCAGCGCTCTTGTTCAGCTCGTCGATCCCGGCGGTGATCGTCCACATTGCGGCATAGCACGCTGCCTGCTGGTCGATCTGCCGCTCCAGCGCAGCGATCCGGTCGGCTCCCTTCAGCGATTGCAGCGCCACCAGGTCGGTGAACACCCCGAGCGCCCATTGCACGTGATGCCCATAGGCCTCGGCCACCAGGTAGGCCATGGCGTAGTCGGCGCCGAGCGGGAATTTTGCGCGCAACCGCTCGTAGGCGCTGCTGTCGACGTAAACCAGGCGGTTGTCCGGGCAGTAGAAGACCGTCAGGTCCTTGCCCGCCATGCCGCAGCCGAAGGCGCTCGAGCTCTCGACCACGCTCATCGTCACCCGCGGAAAACGGATCGCCGTCTGCCAGAAGAAGCGCCGCCACATCAGCTCCGCCTCGCTGCCGACGATCGGCGGATAGGCGGCGATCTGCCCGAGGCTGGCCGAACTCGCCGGCACGCCGGTGATCGAGGTCGGCGGTGGTGGCGGCGAAACCTTGCCGCTGATCAGCGTGATCGGATTGATCCCCGCCAGCATGACGATCACCACGCCCAGCGCCAGGACGCCGGACCAGCCGAACCGCTTCACATGCGGCAGTGCACCCGCGGGGATCAGCCCCATTTTTGCTGTTCCTAGATCGAACCCTTGAACGTATCGCACTGGCTCACGTCGCCAGTCTGCATACCTTTCTTCAGCCACGCCATGCGCTGCGCCGAGGTGCCGTGCGTGAAATTGCGCTCGGCTACCTGCCCGCGGGTCAACGTGTCGTCGCCGATGGCATTGGCGGCGGTGATCGCTTCCTCTGTATCGCCCTGTTCCAGCAGGTTCTCGCGGTTGACGTAGTTCGCCCACACCCCGGCAAAGCAGTCGGCCTGCAGCTCGACCCGCACGGAGTAAGCGTTCTGTTCCCCCTGGCTCATCGAGGCGCGGGCCCGATTGAACTCCGGCAGCACCCCGGTCTGATCCTGCACGGCATGGCCGATCTCGTGCGCAATCACATAGGCCTGGGCGAAATCGCCCGGCGCGCCGAACTGGCGGCGCAGCTGATCGTAGAAGCTGAGGTCGATATAGACCTTCTTGTCGTTCGGGCAATAAAACGGCCCCGAAGCCGACTGCGCCGTGCCGCAGGCCGATTGCGTGGCGCCCGAGAACAGCACCACCTTGGGCGGCTGGTAGGTCAGGTTGTTCTGCTGGAACACCTCACCCCAGAGGTTCTCGGTGTCCTTGACCACCACGCCGACGAAGTTGGCGAGTTCGTCCTCGCCGGCATTGCTCGGAGGCGGGGCCCATTGCTGGCTCTGCGACGTCGTCGTACCGCCACCACCGCCCGTGAGAATGTCGATCGGGTTTTGCCCTGTGGCGAACCAGATGATGCCCAGGACGATAATGATGCCGACCAGCCCAAGGCCGCCGCCGCCGGCGCGTCCCATCGGGATCGGAATACGGCCGCCGCCCAGGCCGCCCATGTTGCCGCCACCTTGGCCGCGCCGGTCCTCGATGTTCGAACTGCGCTCACGCCCTTGCCACTTCATCCGGAATCTCCATGGGACCAGCCCAGTAACAATACTGCCATTCGTCTTGCGACAGCAAATTTGACCAAACGGTCCAGAACAGTCACTGTCACAATCGCCGTCGTCATTGCCAAGTCGTCATGCCAACGTCACGTCGCGGCGGCATCTGAGCCCAGATCGCCATGCGGGATAACCGGCCAGGAGAGCCGACGTTCCGTCTGGTCGCGCTTTCTTCAAATGTTGTGGGAGACGTCAATGAACTACAATTACTCAATTTCCCGCCGCGCCTTCCTCGCCGGCTCGGCGACGCTTGGCGCCGCCGTCGTGCTGCACCCCTTCGCGGTGCAGGCTGCCGCCGGCCAGGCCCACCTCCGCCTGATGGAAACCACTGACCTGCATGTCGCGGTTTTCCCTTATGATTATTACGCCGATGCGCCCAACGACACGCTCGGCCTCGCCCGCACCGCGGCGATCATCGACGCCATCCGCGCCGAAGCCGGCAACTCGGTCCTCATCGACAATGGCGACGTCATCCAGGGCAACCCGATGGGCGACTACATCGCCTACGAGAAGGGCCTGACCAACGAGCCGCACCCGATCATCGCCGCCATGAACACCCTCGGCTACGAGGTCGGCACGCTCGGCAACCACGAGTTCAATTACGGCCTCGAGTTCCTCGACGCCGCCATCGCCGCCGCCAACTTCCCGATCGTTTCGGCCAACCTCGCCAAGGGCGAACTCGGCGCCGATCCCCTGGCCGACACCACCTATGTCGCGCCCTACAAGATTATCGAGAAGGAACTGGTTGACGGCGCCGGCGCCAAGCAGACCATCAAGCTGGGCTTCATCGGCTTCCTGCCGCCGCAGATCATGACCTGGGACAACACCCATCTCGTCGGCAAGGTCGATACCCGCGATATCGTCGAGACGGCCAAGGCCTATATTCCCAGAATGCGTGCGGAAGGGGCCGACCTCGTCATCGCGCTCGCCCATACCGGCATCGCCGCCGACACCGGCCAGCCCAAGGCCGAGAACGCTGCGCTGCAGCTGGCGGCCGTCGAGGGCCTTGATGTCATCGTCACCGGCCACCAGCATTTGGTGTTCCCCAACTCCAAGGATTTCGAGGGCCTCGAAGGCGCCGATCTCACCGCCGGGACGCTCGCCGGCAAGCCAGCCGTGATGGCAGGCTTCTGGGGCTCGCATATGGGCCTGATCGACCTGCTGCTCGAAAAGGCCGATGACGGCAAGTGGAGCGTCGTCTCCCACACTGCCGAAGCCCGCCCGATCTTCGAGCGCGTCGAGGGTAAGGTGAAGCCGCTGGTCGAAAGCGTCGCCGGTATCCTCGCCGCCGCGCAGGATGATCACGACGAGACCCTCGCCTATATTCGCCGCCCGGTCGGCGAGACGGCCGCGCCGCTCCACTCCTACTTCGCGCTGGTCGCCGACGATCCGAGCGTCCAGATCGTCAACATCGCCCAGAAATGGTACCTCACGCAGATGCTGAAGGGCACCGAATACGAGGCCCTGCCGCTGCTCTCCGCCGCCGCTCCGTTCAAGGCCGGTGGCCGCGGCGGTCCGGATTATTACACCGATGTGCCGGTGGGGCCGGTGGCGATCAAGAACGTCGCCGATCTCTACCTCTATCCCAACACCATCCAGGCCGTGGTGATCACCGGCCAGGACGTGCAGAACTGGCTCGATCGCTCGGCCGGCATCTTCAACCAGGTGGCATCAGGCGGCGCCGACCAGCCGCTGATCAACCTCGATTTCCCGGCCTACAACTTCGACGTCATCGACGGCGTCAGCTACAAGATCGACGTCACCAAGCCGTCGAAATACGGTCCCAAGGGTGAGGATATCGGCAACACCGAGAGCCGCATCATCGACCTGCAATTTGACGGCAAGCCGATCGATCCGGCCCAGAAGTTCGTGGTCGCCACCAACAACTATCGCGCCGGTGGCGGCGGCACCTTCCCGGGCATCGGCCCCGACAAGATCGTCTTCAAGGGCCCCGATACCAACCGCGATATCATCGTGCGCTACATCATCGAGCAGAAGACCATCGAGCCCAAGGCCGACAGCAACTGGTCGCTCGCCCCGATTGGCGGCACCGTGCTGTTCGAGACCGGCCCAAAGGCCGCCGAGCATCTCGCCGACGTCACCGCGGTGAAGATCGAGGCCACCGGCAAGACCAGCGAAAACGGCTTCGGCGAATACCGCATCACGCTCTGATCCATTGAGGGCGGCAGGCACTCCTGCCGCCCTTGACTTGCCTGCCTTAGGGGCATTGGCTCTCCCGCGTTTGTCTATTAAGCGAGCAGGGATTCGATGGGAGCCACCCCACAAATGGAAGTCCTCCTCAAGGAGGCAGATATCACGCTGAACGGTCCCAACCCGTGGGACCCTCAGATCCACTCCGAAGAGTTCTGGAAACGACTATACGGCCAGGGAACCCTTGGCCTCGGCGAAGCCTATATGGACGGTATCTGGGACGTCGCGGACATGGCGGAGTTCTTCAACCGGGTGCTGCGCTCACGCGTTCCCGATGGCGTGCGCGTCACCACCAACCTCGTCTGGCAGATCGTCCAGGCGCGCTTCATGAACATGCAGAACATCACGCGCTCACAGCGCGTCGCTGCCATGCACTACAACGAGACCGAGGCCTACAAGGCCTCGCTCGATAAGCGCATGACCGGCTCATGCGGCTATTGGCCGGAGGGCGTCACCAATCTCGATGACGCACAGGAAGCCAAGCTCGACATGGTCTGTCGCAAGATCGGCGTGCAGCCTGGGCAGACCGTGTGGGATATCGGCTGCGGCTGGGGCGCCTTCATGGGCTTTGCGGCAGAGAAATACGGCGCCAATTGCGTCGGCGTCACCGTCTCACCCGACCAGGCCGCCTATGGCCGCGAGCGCTACAAGCACTTGCCGGTCGAGTTCCGGGTGCAGGATTACCGCCAGTTCGAGGGCAAGACCGACCATGCCGTCTCGATGGGCATGTTCGAGCATGTCGGGCACAAGAACTACCGCACCTATTTCGAGAAGGCGCGCAGCGTCATCAAAGACGACGGGCTGTTCATGATGCACACCATCGGCAGCCAGTGGTCGACCGAGACCATCGAAGCCTGGCTGGAAAAGTACATCTTCCCCGGCGGCGTCATCCCTTCGATCGCGCAGATCGGCAAGGCCATCGACGGGCTGTTCAGCGTCATCGACGTGCACAATATCGGCCCGCATTACGACAAGACGCTGGTCGCCTGGTACGAGAACTTCGAGCGCAACTGGAAGAAAGATCGTAACCCCGAGGAGGAGCGGTTCTACCGGCTGTGGAAGTACTACCTGCTCTGCTGCGCCGGCGGCTTCCGCGCCAAGGTGCTGCAGGTCTGGCAGTTCGTGCTCGCTACAAGGGGCGTGCCCGACGGCTACGTGACGCAGCGTTGAGCGGATGAACCCGAGGTTCATTACCGCCCTGCTGCTGGCTTTCCTCATCGGCGGGGCGGTGTACCTCTGGTTGAAGCCGGCGGATCCCCCGCCGGTCGTCGCCACGCCCCCGGCCCCGGCCGAGCCCGCGCCAAAGCCGGAACCCACAACACCTTCCAGGGCTTCCGAGCAGTTCCTGATTCTGGCTGCGAGCTGGCAGCCCGCCTTCTGCGAAGGCGCTGCCGGCAAGCCGGAATGTCGCCAGCAGAGCCGTACCCGGTTCGATGCCAACCATTTCTCGCTGCACGGGCTCTGGCCAACCGGGGAGTATTGCGATGTATCGAGCCAGCTCGAACAGCTCGATCGCGACGGCCGCTGGTCGGCCCTGCCCCCGGTCGAGCTTCCAACCACGCTGCAGAAAACCCTCGACGAAGTGATGCCCGGCACGCGCTCGCAGCTCGAGCGGCACGAGTGGATCAAGCACGGCAGCTGCTTCGGCGGCGATCAGGGGAGCTATTACAGCGTCGCCGCCCAGTTGCTCGCTGCGCTCAACGCCTCGAAGGTGCGCGACCTCTTCGCCGACAATATCGGCAAGACCCTGAGCCGCGACCAGATCCGCGACGCTTTCGATGAGGCCTTCGGCCGTGATGCCGGCAAGCGCGTCCGCATCGCCTGCGATGATGACGGCAAGCGCCGCATCATCAGCGAGATCACCATTGGCCTGTGGGGCGCGCCGGGCGAGAGCCCCAATCTCGGCAAGCTGATCCGCGCCGCCCGCCCCACCGATGGCGGCTGCATCGGCGGCATCGTCGACGCCGTGGGCCTGCAATAGGAGCGTGATCAGGAAAAGTTGCAGACTTTTCCGGTTCGATCACGCGACCAAGCGAGAACTACTCTTTGTTTACCGGCCCAGTTCAGCGCCTCTCAACGGCTGATGGATAGGCTCCAGGCGAACATAGCGGAGCCTCGCATGCCGTCCCCCGATTTCGCCCTCGCCATTTCCGGGCTCCGGAAGAGCTTCGACCACCCTGTCGTCGTCGATCTCGAGTTAACGGTGAAGGCCGGCGAATTCTACGCCCTGCTCGGACCGAACGGCGCCGGCAAGACCACCATTCTCCGCATGGTTGCGGGCCTCTTGAAGCCTGATGCCGGAGCGATCTCGGTCTACGGCATCGACACGGCGACGGACCCGATTGCCGCCAAATCCATCGTTGCCTGGGTCTCCGATGAGCCCATGGTCTATGACCGGCTGACCCCGCTGGAATATCTCGAGTTCGTCGCCGGCCTCTGGCGCATCGAGGCGCGCGAGGCCGAGCGCCAGTCCAACGAACTGATCGACTGGCTCGGTCTCCGTCCGCATGCCAACGAACGCTGCGGCGGCTTTTCCAAGGGCATGCTGCAGAAGGTGGCCCTGGCCGGTGCGCTGGTGCACAACCCACGGCTGATCATCCTCGACGAGCCGTTGACCGGCCTCGACGCCGGCTCCGCCCGGCAGGTCAAGGATGTGCTGAAGCAGAAGGTAGCGTCCGGCGTTACCGTCATCATGACCACCCACATCCTCGAGGTGGCCGAGCGCATGGCCGAACGGATCGGCGTCATCAACCACGGCCGCCTCGTCGCCGAAGGCACGCTCGCCGAGCTCCGCGCCCGCATCGGCCGCGAAACCACGCTCGAGGAAATTTTCCTCGACCTGGTGGCCCAGAAAGAAGCCGACCTCGCGGCGGTGGCCTGATGACCACGCCCGCGACGCTCCCCTGGTTCGCCGCCCACGAGTTCCGCCTCGCCTGGCGCGATTGGCTTGCCATGACCACCGGCGGCCGCAAGGTCCGCAGCGTCGTGCTGGTCCTGGTGCTCGGGCTGTTCTACCTGGGTCTGCATCTGCTCGCCAACGTGCTGCTGGCGCCGTGGGTCAGCCAGGGCATCGTTGCCGACAAGGCGACGCTGGTGATGGTCACCGGCACTGGTTTCCTGTTCTGGACGGTGATGCTGAGCCAGGCGCTGGAATCGGTTACCCGCGCCTATTACGCGCGCTCAGACCTCGACCTGATCCTCAGCTCCCCGGCGTCCTCGGCCAGCGTCTTCGCCGTCCGCACAGCGGCGACTGCCTTTGCCACGGTGCTGCTGGCCTGCCTCCTCGCAAGCCCGATCATCAACGTGATGATCGCCTATGAAGGGCCGAAATGGCTCGCCGCCTATGGCGTCCTCGCCGGCTTCGGCGCCCTTGCCGCGGCGATCTCGGTGCTGGTGACGGTCGGGCTGTTCCGCAGCATCGGCCCGGCCCGCACGCGGCTGATCGCCCAGATCATTGCCGGCATCGTCGGCGCCGGCTTCGTCATCGGCATCCAGGCTGTTGCTATCCTCAGCTTCGGCAACATGAACCGCTTCTCGGTGCTGCAATCTCCGGAGTTTGTCGCCGGAGCGCCCGACCTCGCCAACCCGCTCTGGCTGCCGGCGCGCGCCGCCATGGGCGATCTCGGCGCCATGCTCATCGTCCTCGGCCTCGGCCTCGGCGCCCTGGCGCTGGTGATCCGTCTCACCTCCGGCGGCTTCGCGCAGCATGCCATTGCGGCGGCCGGCGTCTCGGCTACTCGGGTGCAGCAAACCGCCTCCACCCGGCCCTTCCGCAAGGCCTCGCAGCGCCACGCGCTGCGGGTCAAGGAATGGCGGCTGCTGCTGCGTGACCCCTGGCTGCTCAGCCAGACGCTGATGCAGATCCTCTACCTATTCCCGCCGGCGCTGTTCCTGTGGGTCTCCTACGGCCAGAGCGCCGGCACCTATGTCGTGGTGATCCCGGTGATCGTCATGGCGGCCGGCCAGCTCGCCGGCGGCCTTTCCTGGCTGGCCATCTCTGGCGAAGACGCGCACGATCTCGTCGTCACCGCGCCGATCCACCCCCGCGCCGTGCTGATCGCCAAGATCGAGGCGGTGCTCTGTTCAATCGCCGTGGTATTCGCCCCGATACTGCTGTTCGTCGCGATCGCCTCGTGGGACTTGGCCTGGACCACCGCCATCTTCGTCGCCATCTCGACCGGCTCTGCCACCGCCATCCAGCTGTGGTTCCGCGTGCCGATGCGCCGCGCCATGTTCCGCCGTCGCCAGGTCGCTTCGCGCACCGCAACGATTTCCGAGGCGCTGAGCTCGATCATGTGGGCGGGCACCGCCGTGCTCGTCGCCGGCAACCAGTTGCTCGCCGTGCTGCCGGCAGCGCTCGCCGTCATCGTGCTGATCATCGCCTGGGCCCTCAGCCCCAAGGGCAAACGGGTTTAGCTGGCTGACCGCTGCCGCCAGTGATAGCCGCCCCCCACCCCTGTCCCCTCCCCGCAAGGGGGAGGGAGACCCTCACACCGGCGCCGAGGCAATCGTCTCCCTCCCCCTTGCGGGGAGGGATCAAGGGTGGGGGTCAGCGCACACCGGCACCAGAAGCGACGCCTTATTTCTACCGATGATCAGGTGCGAGGTAGGCGATCACCAACGCCGCCACCGCCACGACCGCCCCGATCGGCCCGAGCCAGCCAATATCAAGGTTCTCGAGCACCAGGCCGCCCACCAGCGCCGAGAGCGCCCCGCCGAGATTCATCGAGGTGAGGTTCAGCGACGCCGAGAGCGGCACCGCCGCCGGCGCCAGCGCGGCCAGCCGGTGCAGCTGTGGCGGAAAGAAGCCCCACGACACCACGCCGTAGAGCAGCATGTGGAAAAGGAACGCCGGCAGCACGGCGGGCCGCGGCAGCATCGCCAGCAGCGGTACGGCGGCCAGCAGCACAACCATCAGCCCGCCGATCACCAGCATGGTCTGCCTGCCCCCGATCCGATCGGCCAGCCGGCCGCCGAAGAAATTGCCGAACACCGCGCCGACGCCGAAGGCAAACATCACCAGCGGCAGCAGCACGCGGTCGAGCCCGAGCAGGTCCGTGGTCACCGGCGCCAGGTAGTTGAAGAAGGTGAAGCTCGCCATCACCATCACGCCGGAAGCGAGCAGCGTCAGCGGCATCCCCGGCACCTTCAGCACGCTCAGCCGCTCTCGGATAGTTCGAGGGTCGCCGTGGATATCGCCAGGCAGCTTCAGCCACATCGTCGCCGAAGCGATGATCGCGAGGACGCCAAGCCCGAGATAAGCGACGCGCCAGCCAAGGAACTCCGCCACCAGCGCCGAGGCCGGCACACCGACCGCCACCGCGATAGAGCCGCCCATCACCACCGTCGAAATCGCCGAACCGCGTTTACCCGGTGCCGCCAGGGCCACCGCGGTCGCCTGCGCGGTCGAGGTGAACAGCCCCGCGCCCAGCGCCATGCAGGTTCGAGCCAGCACCAGCAGCAGGAAGCCGGGCAGCACCCCGAGCAACAGGCACATCAGCCCGAACAGCAGCTCGGCTCCGGCGACTACCGAGCGCCGGTCGAGGTGCCCGAACAGGGTCGAGAGCAGCGGCGTGCCGATGCCATAGGCGATGGAATAGCCGAAGATCAGGTAGCCGGCCTGCGCCAGGCTGACGCCGGTTTCGGTCGCAATGGCGGGCAGCACGCTGACGATGAGCGAACTCTCGACGCTGCCGGCAAATGCCCCCAGCGCCAACCACAGCAGTCGCACGTCCATCGTCGGAAACCCCTCGCCCGACGATGGTTAGGAGAGCCCCCGACGCCGGTCAAGCCGCCGGGGTCTAAGCCTTTCAGCCGAGCCCGGCGGCCTCGACTTTAGCCAAGCCGGGGCATGGCGATGGCGCGCGGCCGGCTGAGGAGCAGCACCCCGAGCGCCAGCGCCGGGAAGATCGCCGCTACCAGCCCGAGTTCATTGATCGGCAGGTGCTCAAGCACCAGGCCGCCGACCAGTGCGCCCAGCGCCGTGCCGAGATAAAGGAACGAGGCGTTGAGCGACAAGGCCAGTGGCGCCGAACTCGGCGACAGGGCAACGACGCGGCTCACCTGCCCCGGCACGAACATCCAGCCGGCAATGCCCCAGGCCACCATGAAGGCGAAGTAAGCCGGGGTGATCGCCGCCTGCGGCAGCAATGGGATGGCGCCGAGCAGCAGCAGGAAGCCGATATTGAGCACCGCCGCGATGGTGACCGTCGCCTGCGCGCCGATCCGATCCGACAGTTGCCCACCCAGCGGATTGCCCAGCGCCGCGCCGAGCCCATAGGCCAGCATGACGAAGGGCAGCAGCCCGGCATCGAGCCCCATCAGCCTGGTGGTCACCGGTCCGAGGTAAATGAACGCCGCAAATGGCCCCGTCATGTAGAGCAGGATCGTCAGCAGCGCCGGCAACAGGCCCGGCACGCTGAGCACGCCCAGCCGCTCGCCCAGCCCGCGCCGGTCGCCCTCTATGCCCCTGGGCAACATCAGCCAGATCGCCGCCGCGGTCAGCACGCCGACCCCGGCAATGGCGAAATAGGTGCCGCGCCACCCGGCAAAGCCCGAGAGAAACGCCCCGATCGGCGCCCCCAGCGCCACTGCCATGGTGGTGCCGGCAACCACCGTCGCCACGGCCCTCGCCCGGCGTTCAGCCGGCGCCAGCGTCACCGCCGCGGCCTGTGCGGTCGCCGCGTAGAGCCCGGCCGAAGCAGCGATGATCAGCCGCGCCACCAGCAACATAGCGTAACCCTGCGACAGGGCCGCGAGCAGCGCGCCGGCGGCGAACACCAGCGCCACTACCGCCAGCAGCGGACGCCGGTCGAACCGGCCGGTGAACGCCGAAAGCACCGGCGCCCCCACCGCGTAGGCGATGGCATAGGCGAAAACCAGATAACCGGCCTGGGTGATCGTCACGCCGCTATCGGCCGCGATGGCCGGCAGAAGCGTAGCGATGACGAAGCCCTCGACGCCGACGGCAAAGGTGCCGAGCGCGAGCCAGATGAGCCGCGTGTCCATGTGAAGATCCTTAGTTCAATGATTGTTGAACAAATGAACCTCGTCAGCGCCCCCGTCAAGCCCTAGTTCAACGATCATTGAACTTTGACGGAAAATGGCATAGGTGAGAGCCATGAACACTCAGCCGCCTTTGCCCCATCCGGACGCCGACCAGATCACCTTGCCCACCGTGCTCACCGCGCTCGGCGACCAGACGCGGCTGGCGATCATCGGGCATTTGTCGCGCTGCGAGGGCACTGGCATGACCTGCGGGCAGTTTACCGATCTCGCCAGCAAGACGTCGATTACCTACCACGTAAGCAAGCTGCGCGAGGCCGGCGTGGTCAATGTCACGCCCGAAGGCACCCGCCGCCGCGTCACCCTGCGGCGCGACGATCTCGACCATCGCTTCCCCGGCTTCCTCGACTCGATCATCACCAGTACGCGTGATCTCCACATCGATGGATTCGAGGACGAACCGAATGAGCCGGCTGAGCTTTCGCGACGCGACCCCTGACGATCTCGGCTTCATCGTCCGGCTGATCGTCGATGACAGCGTCGTCGCCACTGACGACCGCCCCGACGAGCCGCAGCACCCGCGCTACCTCGCCGCCTTCAAGGCCATCACCGCCGACCCCAACCAGCGGCTGATCATCGCCGAGCTTGACGGCGAGGCCGTCGGCACTGAGCAGCTCAGCTTCATCCCCGGTATCAACCGGCTTGGCGAATGGCGCTGCCTGATCGAGGCGGTGCACATCGCTCCCGCGCATCGCAACAAGGGTTTTGGCGGCGAGATGATCGGCTGGGCCGTTGCAGAGGCCCGCACCCGCGGCTGCGGCCTCGTCCAGCTCACCTCGAACAAGCAGCGGCTGGACGCCCATCGCTTCTACGAGCGGCTGGGCTTCAAGAAGAGTCACGAGGGCTTCAAGCTGGCGCTATGAGCCGCTTCGCTGGGCGGGCGCTTACCCGGAAGCCTGTGTTTTGGTCTCCCTCCCCATGTTTAGGGGGAGGGAGACGCTCTCACTGTCCCTGGTGTTCTGGACTACCGCTCGGTTGACCGCAGCACCACCGCGACCAAATCCGCCCGCGCGCCGTCATCGGGCAGGTCATGCGGGCCAAAACCCTCCGCGGTGTTGACATTCAGCACCACGCCGGTGGTGCGGAACCCCAGTACTTCTTCGAAGCCACCGCTCTCGCCCTGCACCATCAGCGGCGCCGAGGGGTCAAACGTCTCGAGCATGGCGATCACGTCGCCCACGGTCAGCCCGGCGAGCTCGGGGGCCTTGGGTGCATGGCGTTTTTCGAGAAGGTCGAGCACGGCGGTCTGTCCTGAGATGCATTCTCGAAGGGACAGTGCGCAGCACACGGCAAAACCCGCACCCCACAAATGAGGGGTTCAACCGCCTATGGGTAGCATTGCTTTCACAGCGCTTTCAGGAAAAGTTGCAAACGTTTCTGGCTGAAAGCGCGATAAATCAAAGGCTTACAGACACCTCTTCGGTTCAGTGAACCGATGACCTGGCTCTAGAGATACTGCAGCCGCGCCACGAGGTGGCCGAGCTCGGATTGCTTGTTGATCCCGAGCTTGTCGTAGACCGTCTTCAGCGTCGAGCGCGCCGTATGCTCGGAAATCCTGAGTTCCGCCGCCGCCCCACGCGGCGCATGGCCAACGCCCACCAGCGCGGCGAGCCTGGCTTCCGCCCCGGTCAGCCCGAACAGTTGCAGCATCTGTGCGGCATCGCGCCGCTCCGGCCCGCGCGGATCGGCCAGCAGCACCAGCGCCGCATCGCCGCCATGCTCGCCATGCTCGAGCGGCATCACATAAGCGAGCAGGTGCCCACCGCCGGGGCGGGTCAGTGCGATCGGTTCCGATACTCGCGGCCCCTTGCGCGCGCAACTCATCTTCAGCGCCTGACAAAGCGCGTGCTTTTCGGCCGGCACGCCGCTCAGCAGTGGCTCCCCTGCCCGCGAACCATCCGGTCCGAGCAAGGCCCGCCCGCTGGCATTAGCTTCGATCAGCGTCCCATCCTGCCGCACCACGGCAGCAGCCCGGCCGGTATCCTCGATCAGCGCGAGAAACACCGAGGCGGCATTGCCCGAAGCGGTTCGCCCCACCACCCGGGGCTCGCTCCAGATCGAATTCACGCGCACCGCATCGAGCGCGAACACGTACTCGACCGGCCGCAGCGCCCGCATGTAGTCGGGCGCCGCGTCGGTGATCTCCAGCGTCACGATGTCTGCGTCCGCCAGGTCCGCCACGGTCGAGTCCGCATGCTTGATCAGCCCTGCATCGGTCAGCCCGAGGAAGTTGTCGACGCCCGACAGCGCCGGCCGCAGTTCACCTGGCCGGATCGTCGCCCGCAACCAGTCGACCCCGCCGACCGAGGCAACGCCATGCAACAGTTCCCCATCGCGCCAGGTCCGCGCCACGCCCTCGACCGTCGCGCCCGAATAGAACTTCCGCATCGTCGCGGCGCCCGGCTCATCCATGATGTTGCCCATCACGAACATGCCCTCGCCGATGTCGGAACCTCGCCCCCCCTCCACCGACACCCCGACCAGCCCACGCATATAGGGCGCGATGCCGTAGCCGGTGGGCGCCTGGTAGATGCCGAGCACCCCGATGCTGGCCGGCGACAGCACCAGACCATCGGGCAGGAACGGCCGCACCGCATCGGGATCGATCCGGAACCCCGCCCAGATCACGTCGATGGCAAGCTTGTGGAAGGGCGGCACCATGTCGGCAGCCGGACGCAGCGCCGAGAGTGGCCTGTCGAGATCCCTGAGGGACTTGCGAACCTTATCGCCCAGCATCGGCTTTCCCCGGCCGAATCAATCGAACTCGAAACGGCTGGCCCATCCGCGCGCGACGCCCCCGCACAGATGAGGCATGTAATCGATCTCACAAATTCTAGGGAAATCGCCCGGCCGGATCAATCGACTTACATTGAGGCCTTGCGTCATTTCTCGATTGCCCCCAGCCGCGCCAGCACTTCGGGCGGAATGCCGTAGTGGCGGATGGCGTCGCGCTGGTCACGCATCCCGCAGGCTTCGCGCTGCACGAAGAACTTCCACACGTCGCGCGCCGCGGCCTTGACCAGGATCAAGCGTTCATCGGCTGAGCCCGGCGCCGCATCGAACGCCTTGAGCGCCGCCATCGCCTTCTCCACCTGCCGCCCGTGATAGCCGAGCGAGGCGGCCTTCTCGGCCATCACCTCGCTTTCGATGGGGCCGAAGCCGCTGGTCAGTCGTTGGCGCAGTTCGGCGAGGTCGGCGATGCTCAAGCTCATGCGCCGAAATTAGGTAGCGCCATCAGCGGCTGCAACCCCTCGCTCTTTTCCAGTTGGCGGACGCGCGCTAGAAGCGTCTGATGACCAGCCACCTGAGCCGCTCCACCGCCACCTTCATCGGCTTCACCGCGGTGCTGCTGTGGTCGCTGCTTGCTTTCCTCACCGCCGCCAGCGGCACCATGCCGGCCTTCCAGCTCACCGCCATCACCTTCGCCATCGGCGGGCTGTCGCTGCTGCTGATCCGGCCGGGTGCCATCAAGGCGATGCGGCAGCCGCTGCCGGTCTGGCTGCTGGGCGTCGGTGGGCTGTTCGGCTACCACTTCTGCTATTTCTTCGCGCTCAGGAACGCCCCACCCGTTGAAGCCGGGCTGATCAACTATCTCTGGCCGCTGCTGATCGTGGTGTTCTCCGCCCTGCTCCCCGGCGAGCGGCTCAAATGGCAACACATCGCCGGCTGCGCGTTGGCGCTCACCGGTGCCGTGCTCGTCGTCACCCGCGGCCAGGGCTTTGGCTTTGATGCGCAGTACAGCCTCGGCTACGCCACCGCACTGTGCGCTGCCGTCATCTGGGCCAGCTATTCCGTGCTGTCGCGCCGCTTCGCCGCGGTCAGCAGTGACGCTATCGCCGGCTTCTGCCTCGTCACCGCCATCCTCGCCGCGATCTGCCACCTGCTGCTCGAGCAAACGGTGTGGCCCACCGACCTCTGGCAATGGGCCGCCTTGATCGGACTCGGGCTTGGTCCGGTCGGCCTCGCCTTCTACGTCTGGGACATCGGGGTGAAACGCGGCGACATCCAGGTGCTCGGCGCCGCGTCCTACTCCGCCCCGCTGCTCTCGACGCTGATCCTTATCCTTACCGGCTATGCCAGCTACAGCCACGTGATCCTGATCGCCTGCCTCCTGATTACCGCCGGCGCCGTGCTGGCCGCCAAGGACCTGCTATTCCGCCGGCGCTCTGCCGCTGCTGCCGAATAGAGAAGGCCGGGATCGCTCCCGGCCTCTCGGATCGAAGGCACGCCCCTGCTAAGGGCGCAGACCTCAGAACAGGAACGATGCGGTCGCCGGGTTGGCGCCGACGCGGCCGTCGCGCTGGTCCAGCCCGCTGATCTTGGCCATGTCATCCGCGTCGAGTTCGAAGCCGAACACGTCGAAATTCTCCACCATGCGTTCACGATGCGTGGTCTTGGGGATGACGATCAGCCCGTCCTGCAGGTGCCAGCGGATGATCACCTGGGCGATCGATTTGCCATGCTTTTTGGCAATCGCGCTGACCGTCGCATCGTCGAGCATCCGGCCCGAGCCGAGTGGGCTCCAGCTCTCGATGATGATGTTGTTGGCCTTGTGGAAGTCGCGCTTGTCGCGCTGCTGGAACCGCGGGTGCAGTTCGATCTGGTTGACCACCGGCGTCTCACCGGTCTCGCCGATGATCCGCTCGAGATGATCCTGGTTGAAGTTGGAGACGCCGATCGAGCGGATCCGCCCCTGCGTCTTCAGCTCCACCAGCGTCTTCCACGCCTCTACGAACTTGCCCTGGCTCGGCACCGGCCAGTGGATCAGGAACAGGTCGAGCTGCTCGAGCCCGAGCGCCTTCATCGTTGCATCGAAGCTCGAGAGCGCCAGGTCGCGGGCGTGGCCGCCATTGCGCAGCTTCGAGGTGATGAACAGTTCGCTCCGCGGCACGCTGACGCGCTTGATCGCCTCGCCGACGCCTTCCTCGTTCTGATAGCCCTCGGCCGTATCGATCGAGCGGTAACCGACCTCGATCGCGTCGGATACGACGCGCGCCGTAATGGCCGGATCGACCTGCCAGACGCCCAGTCCCAGTTGCGGAATGGAATTGCCGTCGCGAAGTTTGATGGATGGAACCGCTGCCATTTACTGCCTCCAAAGCTGAACGATGAGACGACCCGGGCGTCGCCATCGACGCTGAGAGATAGATCGGGATGTCTGGTATCCGGCAGGACAATGCCGCCGGCGGGGGAAAGGTTCAGGCGCCGCCGGCTCATGCCACGCGTCCGCCTCTATCGTTGATAGCCGATATTGGCTCCAGCGTCATCTGCCGATGCTTCCGGAAATCAAAGAAGGCCGCCCGATCAAATGCCCCTTGACGCAGTTGACTCCCCCCGCGCCTTCGACCGTAATCGGGTGGAGCGACCGCTGTGGACGACGGAGTTCGGGGCTTGCAGATGCCTGACCAGACTGGCCCCGAAGGGGTGAGCCAGCGCCTCAACAGCTGGAAGGAAATCGCTGCCTTCTTCGGCAAGGATGAGCGCACGGTCAAACGCTGGGAGAGCATTCGCGGCCTGCCGGTGCGGCGCGTCCCCGGTGGCACCCGCACCTCGGTTTTCGCCTATGTCAGCGAGCTCGAAGCCTGGCTCAGCGCGCCGCGCCCGGTAGCTGCCCCGCCGCCGGCCGACGCCACCGCGCCCACTGCCAGCCGCCCCCTGCTGCTCCCGCTGGCAGCCGCCATCGCCATCCTCGCCGTGCTGATCGTCGGCCTCATCGCCACGGCCCAGCCGCCAGCCCGGCCCGTCCCCGCCATCCCGGCCGAAGCCAGCGCCCTCTACGACGAAGGCGTCATCGCCTGGACCAACCGGACTGCCTCGGGCTTCGCCACCGCCATCGAGAAGTTCGATGCGGCGCTCGCCATTGCACCAGATTATGCCCGCGCCGAAGTCGGCCGCGCCAATGTCTACAACCTGATCAGCCAGTACACGCTGGCTCCCGCTGCCGAGTCCTACGCCAAAGCCAAACAGGCCGCCGAGCGCGCCCTCAGCCTCGATCCGCAATCGGGCGAGGCCTATGCGGCGCTCGGCTTCAACGCCTTCTACGGCAGCCACGAGTTCGCCCGTTCCGCCGAGCTGTTCGACAAGGCGCTGGCTCTGGCTCCGGACAACGCCCAGGCCCTCCACTGGTATGCCCTGACCTCGATGCAGATGGGCAAGTTCGAGCGCCCGCTCGCGCTGATCGACCGCGCCCTGGTGCAGCAACCGGACTCGCGCTCCATTCGCGCCAATGCGGCGCTGATCCACTACTATGCCGGCGATACCGAGGCCGCGATTGCGATGCTCGAGCAGCTGCGGCAGGCCAACCCCGACTATCTCGCCGTGCCGGCTTATCTCGCCACCATTTACCTCGACCAGCGCCGCTACGCCGATTTCCTCGATAGCTACGAGATTGCCGCCAGTGTCGAGGGCAGCGTCGGCCGCCAGTTGATCGCCAAGGCCGCTCGCGCCGCCCTGCCGCAAGGTGGCGAGGCCATGCTGCGCGCCATGCTCGCTGAACAGCAGCGCCAGTTCCTGGCCGAGCGGGAAAAAGCTTACAAGGTCGCCGCCACTGCCGCCCTGCTCGGCGACAAGCAGCTTGCCCTCACCTACCTCGAAACCTCGGTGGAGCGCGCCGAGACCATTGGCCTCTTGGTCGAGCCGGAATTCCGGACCCTCCGCGCCGAGCCCCGCTTCACGGCGCTGCTGACCCGCCTTGGATTGCCGCAGAGTTAGCTAGGGAGCGTTTCACGCTGCGGTTGAAACGCCCTGTGCCCGGGCTCGACCTGCCCGCCCCACCGGCCGTCATCCCAGCGAAAGCTGGGACCCAACTCACCGCCCGCGCCAGCCGATGGATGGGTCCCAGCTTTCGCTGGGATGACACCGCGGATGGGGGAGCTAGGGTGGATCAGCTCGGACATCGGCTATCAATCACTGGTGCCGAAGTTACTCGGCCCACGGCAGGTGGTTCGGTCGCCCACGAAATCCTCAAATCTTCACCACCGCGCCGGTGACGTACATCACCACGCCGCCAGCAATCAGCCCGGCGATCACCACCGGCGTGAACCAGGTTCTGGCCTTGCCGGCATTGCTGCGCGTGAGGTACGCCCCGACTTCGACGATCACCTGCAGGATGGCGCCGGCTCCGACGCCCAGCGCCAGCGCCGTCCATTGTGGTGCCGTGGCGAGACTGCCGATCCACAGCCCAACCACCGCCGGCCCGCCGGCCAGCATGGCCAGCCCGGCGAAGGCCCAGAGCGGCACCTTCTGTTTGAGGATCGGTGCGGCGATGCCAATCCCCTCGGTGACGTTGTGCAGCGCAAACCCGGCGATCAGGAACAACCCCAGTCCGGCTGCTCCCGAGGCAAAGGCCGCGCCGATTGCCAGCCCTTCGCCGAAATTGTGGAGCCCAATGCCCAGCGCAATGAAGCCGGCGAGCTGCAGCCCGCCCGGCGCGCCGCGCCAGCGTCCCACTGCCATCAGCAACAGGAAACTCGCCGCCGCTGCCAGCACCACCAGCGCTGGCCCCTGGAACATCGCCGCAGCCTCGCCGGCCAGTTCCAGCGCCTCGCCGATCATATCGACGAAGAGGAACGCCAACAGCCCCACCGTCAGCGCCAGGAGGAAGTTCATCCCCTCGCGACCTATGCCGCGCAGCGCCGGATAGAACATCAGCCCCACGGTGACCGGCAGCAGCCCGACGATCAGCCCGATGATCGCCTGCCCGCCCAGCGCCGCCTCGGTCGGTCGCGGTGTCGGCACGGCCACGGCGATCTCATGGTCGAACGTCGCCCCCGTGTCGGTGACGAACCGCACTGCATGCGCCTCACCCAGCACCCAGGGATAGGCGATCGAAATCCAGGCTGTCGCGCCGCGCGGCAACGGCCCCGCCGGCTCCTGGGTAAACAGCCAATAGGCATCGTCGACCTGCACCTGCGCGATCCGCATATCGGTTGAGCCGCCGGCCCGCACCTCCATCCTGAGCCCGGCGCTGTCGAGCACCGTCCGCTCGATCGTCAGCCCCTCGACCGGCGGCGCGCCGATATCGAGGTTGCGCAGCGGGTTGGCCGCAAACACCCAGGCCAGCGCCGCTGCCAGCACCGCCAGCGGCAACAGCACCCAGAGCAACCGCCCCCAACCCGACAGTTTTCGTTCGACATCAGAGGTCTCGGCAATGTCGCTCATCTCACGCCTCCACCACGTCGAACATGCCCATCCAGCCGAGCTCGGTGAACTCGCTCTGGTGCGCGTGGAACATGTAGAGGCCCGGCTCGTGCCTGATGTAGCTGAACTCGAGGATGCCGCGCTGCGCCTGGCACTGCATGATCAGGTCGACGGTCTTCAGGGTCGGCGAAAGGTTCGTGCCGGTATCGTAATAGTCGAAGAAGTTCGCGTGCAGGTGGAAGGAGTTGATCGGATCGAACTCGGTCACGTTGATCAGGTAGATCCGCACCGGTCGGCTCTTCTCGATGCGGATCGGCGCCTTGGCATAGGCGTGGGCGATCGAGTTGACCGCGTAGAACTCGTTCTCGCTGTCGAAATTGGTGTCGAAGGCGTTCATCACCATGATGAGCTCCTGCCAGCGCGCATTCTCGGGCGTGCCGAGCAGCCGCCCGCTGGCCAGCTCCGCCGCCTCCGGATGCAGCGCCGGGTCGGGATCGATGACGAACGCGCCGTACATCCCCTTGTGCATGTGCCGCCGCAGCGGCAGCGCGTGGCAATGGTAGAGGTGGCAGCCGAACGGGAAAGCGTCGAACTCGTAGACGAAGCTTTCGCCCGGATTGATCAGCCCCGCCCCGGGCACCCCATCCATCCGCGCCGCATGGATGCCGTGGAAGTGCATGGAGTGCGGGTGTGAGCCGAAGTTGCGAAAGGTGATCTGCAGCCGCTCGCCCTCCTTGGCCCGGAGCGCCGGACCGGGGACGCGGCCATTATAGGTCCAGGCCGGGAACTTCACTCCCGGCGCGATTTCGATTTCCTTGTCCACCGCCTCGATGACGAAACTGCGCAGCACCCGTCCATCGGGCAGCGTCGAGACGGTTCCGGTCTCCCACTCGGTCAGCAGCTCAGTCGTGGTGAAGCCGTTGGCGGCGTCGTCGACGGCGCCCACCGTCAGCATGTCGCCATGCGCCGAGTGGGCTCCGCCATAGGGAACTTCGGGCTCGGTGGCTGGTGTCGCCGGCGCGGCGGCTCCGGCATGGTCCGCATGCCCCTCCTGCCCCATCGCCTCGTTCAGCGCGATCGCCGTTCCGCCTGCAGCAACCAGCCCTGCCCGCAGGAAATCCCGCCGCCGCACCGAATCCAACGACACATCATCCTCCACTTGCGAATGGTTCGCATTCGCAATGCTAACAGAACGCTAGATCGCTGCAAGTGCGTATCATTTGCAGGAAGTGGGTTCGATCGCGGCTACGGATGCCCCTCGGCGGTGCCATCTACCCAACTTGGGTGTGGTGAGCATAGCTGCTCCCCAATACTCGGTGTCATCCCAGCGAAAGCTGGGACCCAACTATTCCCCGGCGCAGGCGGTCAGATGGGTCCCAGCTTTCGCTGGGATGACAGCCGGTCGGTGGTGAAGCACCCTGCCCTACAAGGCTTAGCGGTCTGCGCCCTCGCCGTGAGGGCCGCCGGGCTCATCGGCCTCCCCCGCAGGCGGGGGAGGGTCGCCGACTGATAGAAAGCGCCCGCCCTTACTCCGCCGGCGGGAGCACCGTCACATCGGTAATGCCGATCGCCTGCAACTGCGGCAGGATCGATTGCGGGTCGCCGGAGATCACCACCAGCGCCCGGTCGAGCGAAGCCAGCGACTGCGCTGCGGCCTCCACCGCCGGCAGCTGCAGCGCGACGATCTCGTCGAGCTTGCCGTTCATCTCCTCGGCGGTCATCCCGGCTCCGGCGGCGCTCATCACCAGCCCGAACAGCCCGCTCGAGGTTTCGACCGTCCCGGCAGTGCCCGATGCGGTGGCCATCACCGTGCGATCGAGTTCGGTCTGCTCGACCGGGATCGATGTCAGCCCCTCAAAGCCGGCGCGGATATCGGCAATCGCCGTCCCCACCTGGTCCGCCGCTACCGCCGACGACACGGTCAGCATGCCGCCCGTCGGGATATTGGTCCACACCGAAGCGCCGACACCGTAAGAGTAGCCCTTCGCCTCGCGCATCACCTGGTTGAGCCGGCTGGTAAAATCGCCGCCCAAGAGCCGCGCCACCGCGATTGCCTCCAGCACGCCCTTGTCGTTGAACGCCGGGGCCGGCCGCGACAGGTTGATGATCGCCTGGCTGTTGCCGGCACTCGGCGTCACATAAACCTTCAGCCCCTCGGGCAGCACCGCCGACGGATGCGGCACCGGGGTGATGCCGGGGCTGTCATTGCTCCAGCCGCCGAAGGCCCGCTCCAACTCCGCCTTGACGGTCGCGAGGTTCACCGAGCCGACGCTGTAGACGGTCATGGTCCTCGGCGTGAACAGTTTCAGATGCGTCGCCTGGGCCTGCGCAACGGTCAGCGCCGCCACCCCTGCTGGCGTCGGCTCCAGCGCCGCCCTGCCCTGAGGGATCGGGAACGCCAGTTCCTCCATCGCGTAATAGGCCAGCGCGCCAGGGTCCATCTTGCGATAGGCCAGCCCTTGCTGCACCTCACCCCGCAGCGCATCCCATTCCGGCTGTTCGAAGCGTGGCCGCTGCACCGCATCGGCCATCAGGTCGACGCCGGCCGCGAAGTTCTCCGGCGGCACACCCAGAACGACCGCCGACTGCTCCATCCCGGTCTGCCCCGAAATGTCGGCGCCGATATCCTTGGCCGCCTTGCTGAACGCCTCGAAGCCTCGCTCGCCCGCGCCGCGCGACATCATCATCGTGGTGAGCTCGATCAGCCCTTCCTCGCCCGGCACGTCGCTGCCTGCCCCACCACTGACCGAGGCGGCAAGCAGCACCAGCGGCGAGCCGGCGGTCTGGTAATGCACCACCCGGATGCCGTTCGACAGCGTCGCCGTCTCCATCGGCGGCAGCGCCGCCCGTCCGGGTTCCCCTGCCGCCAGCACCGGCACATCGACCACCGGTCGCGGCTCGGCGACGATCGGCACAGCCGTGCCCGAACTCGCCTGCAGCACGGCCGGATACTCGCTCCGCGCCGCGCCCGGCAGCATGGTCAGAACGCTCAGCGCCTCCGGCGCCAGGCGCTTGCGCACCGCCGCCTCGACATCCGCAGCGCTCAGCGCCAGCAGTTTCGGATCGTCCGCCAGCCCGGGTGAGGCCTCGCCGTAGAGATCGTAGCGCGTCGCCAGCGATCGCGCCCGGTCCAGCATCGCTTCGCCGCTCAGCGCCCGGCCGAGCCGCAGCGTCTGCCGGGCCCGCTCGACCCCGGCTACGTCCTGCGGCGCCGCCACGAACTCCGCCACGGCCTGCCGCAAAGCCGCCTCGAGCACATCGGGCGTCACACCCGGCGCCGCCGTGGCCGAAATCATGAACCGTCCGCCGAGCCGGCCCGGGTCCCAGCCCGCCGTGGCGTTGATGGCGAGCCCCTTGTTCACCAGTTCGCGCCGCAGCACGCCATACTCGTAATTGCCGAGCAGATCGCCCGCCACCATCAGTGCCGCGCTGTCCATGGTGCCGATGGCCGGCCCCGTGCTCGCCAGCACCACGGTCGGCGACGGCAGCCGATCGGTGACCTCCATGCGCAGCGCCACCGGCTTGGGCTCCTTCGCTTCAGGGAGCGTTACATCGGCGCCGCGCGGGACGCGGCCGAATGTGTCGGCAATCAGCGCCTTCACCGCCTCGACATCGAAATCTCCGGCCAATGCCAGCACCGCATTGTTGGGCACATAGTAGCGATCGAAGAACGCCTTCACGTCGTCGAGCTTTGCCGCATCGAGATCGGCGATCGAGCCGATTACCGCTTCGGCATAGGGGTGCGGCGCCGGAAACAGCGCCGAGCGAAGCGCCTGCATGCCTGGCTGGCCAGCGCTGTCGAGCACCGTCTGCCGCATCTCGTTCTTGACCACGTCGCGCTGCACATCCAGCTCGTGCTGGTCGACCTCGCCACCCAGATTGGCCATCCGGTCGGCTTCAACCGACAGCAGCACCGGCAGCGCCGAAGCCAGGGCATCGGCCACATAGATGGTGCGATCTTCCTCGGTGAAGGCGTTGTTCTCGACCCCGAGCGCCGAATAGGTGTCGTCGAATTTGGGGTATTTCGTCGTGCCCGAGAACATCAGGTGCTCGAACAGGTGCGCGAAGCCCGAGCGCCCGGCCGGCTCGTTCATCCCGCCCACCCGATAGACCAGCGCCAGCCCGACCTTGGGCACTTTGCTGTCGGGCGACAGCAGCACCTCGAGCCCGTTATCGAGCCGGTATTGCACCACCGGCGGAAGTTCATCGCCGACAGCAACCACAGCACCGCCCAGCACAAGCCAGGCGGCGGCCAGAACCAACCCAATAACGCGCATGCAATATGACCCTGATGAAATCTGACGTCCTTCATTGCACCGCCTTCAGCTATCGTCCAACCGAAAGGGTGCGGGGCCGGTTAGGCTGCACTATATTGTCAGCACCATGGCCAACGACACCGACACCAAGCCGCGTACCAGGACCGCACCCAAGGTGGCGCGCCCGCCGCTGCACAAAGTCATCCTGCTCAACGACGATTTCACGCCACGGGAATTCGTGGTCCGTGTGCTCAAGGCCGAGTTCCGCATTACCGAGGACCAGGCGCATCGCATCATGATCACCGCCCACACCAAGGGCTCGTGCGTCGTCGCGGTGTTCACCCAGGAGATCGCCGAGACCAAGGCAACGCGCGCCACCGAGATGGCCCGCAATGAGGGTTACCCGCTGCTCTTCACCACCGAGCCGGAAGAGTAGAACATTTCGCCGGCGAAGCCGATTGGGGCTCGATCCCGACCTGCCCACCGGGTGTCATCCGAGCTTTCGCCCCATGGGTGACGCCGGGTATGCGAACCGACGCTCCGCAAGTCCCCAAACTCGGTGTCATCCCCACGAAAGTGGGGAACCCCGTTTGCGATCGTGCAAAGGCCAAAAACAGTGGTTCCGCTTTCGCGGGAATGACCCGGTGGGTGGGGTACGACCGTAACTTAGCGCCTGTGAGCGACCGGTTGACCGGTCGTCCGGCAGCGGCTACCACCCGCTCAGCAAGCCAGCATCTGCCAGCCAGCGCCCCCGAACCGCACGAGAGCTGGCATGGCTGATACGACCACCCCCACGATTTCCATCACCCCGGGCACCTGGCTCGATCCGCGCACTGCCGAACCCATCGCGCACCCGCAGTTGATGCGCCACCTGGCGCTGCAGCAGGTGGTGTTGCTCGGCGAGACCCACGATCGCTTCGACGTGCATCGCTGGCAGCTGCACGTCGCCGCCGGCATCATGGCGCACCGCTCCGATATCGCGCTCGGCTTCGAGATGTTTCCGCGCCGCCTGCAGCCGGTGCTCGATGCCTTCATCGCCGGCGCCTTCGCTACCACCACCGATTTCCTCGAGGCCGCCGAATGGAGCGAAGTCTGGCGCTTCGATCCTGCCCTCTACCTGCCGCTGTTCCAGTTCTGCCGGCAGTTCCGCCTGCCCATGCTGGCGCTCAACTGCCACCGCCCGCTGGTCACCCGCGTCGGCAAGGAAGGCTGGGACGCTATCCCGGTCGATGAACGCGACGGCCTCACCCCGGCGCGTCCGGCGCTGCCTGCCTATCGCGACTATCTGAGCCGTTTTGCAGGTCCCGCGAGCCGCTCGCGCGATGCGATGACCTCCGACCGGTTCGTCCGCGCCCAGCAGACCTGGGATCGCGCCTTCGCCTGCAACATCGCCCGCGCCCTCGATGGCCCGGCCGCGCCGCTGGTGATCGGCATTATCGGCCGCGGCCATCTCGAATATGGCTACGGCACGCCCTACCAGCTGGCCGATCTCGGCGTCGACCGCGTCTCGATCGCCCTGCCCACCGACGGACCGTTCGATCCGCGGCGCGAAGCCAACATCGCCGACGCGCTGTTCCGGCTGCCTGGGGCAGTGAATAGCGAGTAGCGAGTAGCGAGTAGCGAGTAGCGAGTAGCGAGTAGCGAGTAGCGAAAGAGGTTGCCAGGGCTCGTTGTCACGGCAACCCCTCCTATTCGCTATTCGCTATTCGCTATGCCTAGTGCGCCTTCAGCACTTCCTCAAGCTGCTCGGTCACCATGCCCCAGCCTTCGTGAAAGCCCATCTGCTCGTGGGCCGCCTTGTCCTCGGCGTTCCAATGCTGGCAGCGGGCGATGTAACGGGTCTTGCCGCCGATATCCTCGAAGGTCAGGGTCACCGTCATGAACGGCTTCTCGCTGGCCTGCCAGTCGCCGGTATAGGCGTCGGTGAACACCAGCTTCCGGTTCGGCACCACCTCGAGATACTGGCCCGGGTTGGGATACTCGGTGCCGTTCTCGTCGGCCATCACCACCAGCGTGCTGCCGCCCGGCCGCACATCGGTCACCACCTTCGGCGTCGTCCACGGCCGCGGCGCGAACCACTTCTTCATCAGTACCGGGTCGGTCCAGCCACGGTAGACCTGCTCCACCGGCGCATCGATGATGCGGGCCAGCACCAGCTGGTTGCCGTTGTCGGGAGTGATATCGAGCTTCGTGGTCATTCTGGTTTCCTCGGTTCGAACTGCCTGTTCGACTTCACGACGAAGCACGCGAGCCGGAATCGACAGCCGCGACGAAAAAACTTCAGAAAGAAGCGAGGGGCCCGGAGATGCCTCCGGGCCCCTCGCCGTTCATTGACGGGCGTTTCAGTTCGACCAGGTGGTGTAGCCAAGCTTCATCGTGGTGCCGACAAAACCGTTGACGCGGAACTGCGAGATCCGGCCCTGGTTGGTCCTGGCGCACACATAGGTGCCCGGCGGGATATCGGCGAGCGGCACGCGTGCGCTCGAGAAGCTCTCATCGAAACACCCCTCATAGCCGCGGTTCGAACCGTCGCCGACGGCGATCGACGCGCCGTTCTGCGGCGTGATGTATTTCTCCACCGCCGTCTCGGCTTCGTACCAGATGTCGGTGCCTGCCCCCCCGACATTGCCGTTGTCGAGGTTGGCGGTATAGGTCTGCATCAGCTCGATCGGGCCGGTCGAGAACGTGTCCGGCACTTCCGGCGGCTCGGGCGGCTCCGGCATCGGCGGGGCGCCGACATAGACGGCGAGCGACGAAGCCTTGTTGTTGATCGAGTTATGCAGCACGTCGGTATCGCCGGTGATCGTCCGGCAATAGCCACCCAGGTTGGGGTCTTCGCACAGCTTCGCCTTGGCGCCGCCGAACAGCTGCACCGACGAGATCTTGTTGTTGAAGGTGCCGTTGAGCGCGTTGCGGGTTCCCAGCGCGACGCAGAGATCATCGCCGCCGAAATTGCTGCCGACATAGAAGCAGGCGCCGGGGTCTTCCTCGGGCTCGGGTTCCGGTTCGGGAGCCGGGCCCGGGCCTGCGTCGTCGCCGCAATTGATCGACATGCTCGGCCCGCTCGGCGTCATGGTGAAGCCGAAGCTGCAATCCGGATTGGAGCCAGCCCCCTCTTCGACCGGCTCTTCCTCGTCGTCCTCGACGCTGGTCAGGAAGGTGGCGCTGACCCAGCCGTCGGGGCCGTCATGCTCGATGAAGCAGAAATTCGATGGCGCGCACTCGGTGACATTGACCACCTCGCCGGCGGTCAACTGATCGACGATACCGAAGGTCTTGCCCGGTCCGGTGCGCACATTGACCGGTGATTTGGCTGCGGCCTCCACGGCGAGCGCCGCGGTGCTGCAGACCAGCAGGCTCGCCGCAATCATGGCGGCGGCAGCCATAGCCCGTTTGATGGTCATTTCCCTCATCCCTCTCCTCTGCGGGGAATGCGTTTCCCTGCATACGGCAGCAAGACAAGCGTCCCGGCGGCTGAACCCGCCGTGAATACTGATGTTTCGGGCCGTTCATCCCAGCTTCATCGCGTTCTCGCAAAACTCCGCGAGCCCCTCCCGCAACCTTAGCCGCCGCGCTACCGTTGCTTTCACCGAAACGCCCGATTCCGGAGATGCCTAATGCTGCGCCTGCCGACGAGCCTCAAGGTCCTCGCCCTCGCATCCATCCTCGCCCTGCCCGTCGCCCTGCCGGCTGTCGCCGGTCCGGCCGAGAATGCGCTCCTCGCCAAATACGAGGGAAACTGGCGCGGCAGCGGTAAGGTCACCGGCCCCGACCCCGGCACGGTGGTCTGCCGCCTGACCTTCAAGGCAGCAAGCGCCGGCAAGCTCACCTATTCCGGCCGCTGCTCGTTCGGCGGCTCGGGGGCAGCCAGCTTCCGCGGCAGCATGGTCTATAATGATGCGACCAAGCGCTTCGAAGCCTCGTCTTCAGCGCAGGGCGCCAACACCACCACCGTGGGCAAGCGGGCGGGCAGCACCATCGTCTTCGCCTCGGCCGGCATCAAAACCAGCTACGGCCTCGCCTCTTCGGTGATGACGCTGAGCGGCAGCAGCATCAAGCTGGGCTTCACCCTGGTCGACAAGAAGGGCCAGACCACCGCCTCGGCCATCAGCTTCAAGAAGAGCTGAGCCGCTCCGGCGGTTGAACCGCCCGGCGCGCCCGCGCGTTGTCCTCGGTTTACCGAGGAGCAGCACATGCGTGACGTGAAGGTCGGATACCTGATCGGCAGCCTCGCCAAGGCGTCGATCAACCGCAAACTGGCCAAGGCGCTGGTGCGCCTTGCGCCCGACGAGATGCAGCTGACCGAGATCGGCTTCGCCGATCTCCCGCTTTACAGCTACGATTACGACGCCGACTTTCCGCCGGCCGCCCGCGCCTTCAAGGCCGCGCTCGCCGATGCCGAAGCGGTGCTGTTCGTCACCCCCGAATACAACCGCTCGATCCCCGGCGGGCTGAAGAATGCCATCGACTGGGCCAGCCGCCCCTGGGGCCAGAACTCTTTCGCCCGCAAGCCCACTGCCATTATCGGCACTTCGCCTGGCGCCATCGGCACCGCCGTCGCCCAGCAGAGCCTGAGGAGCGTCATGGCCTTCTGCAACTCGCCGCTGATGAACTCGATCGAGGCCTATATCCAGTTCAAGCCTGGGCTCATCACCGACGATGGCGACGTCACCAACGAAGCGACCGCCGAGTTCCTCCGCAACTACATGGCCGAGTTCTACGGCTTCATCGAGCGCGTCTACACCGCCATCCCGCGCCCGCACAGTCCGGCGGTCTAGTTACGCCTCGACCCGCGGCGCATACCTGAGCTTCGCCTTTTCCCGCGCCCGCGCGATCAGCACCTCGCGGTCGCGCTTGGGCGCGTCGGTCTCGAGTTCTTTCAGCAACCGCTTCACCACCCGCTCGATGTCGGCGACGGCGTCGTCGAAGGCTGCCTCGTTGGCCTTTGATGGGTGCGTATAGCCCGAAATCTTGCGCACGAACTGCAGCGCTGCGTCATGCATCTCGTTCTTGCTGGCCGGCGGCTCGAAGTTGAACAGCGGCTTGATGTTGCGGCACATGGCACCCGTCTCCCTATACGATGGCGAGCCGAAGGCTCGCACCTCGCGCGAACCTCGACAAGGCTTTGCCCTCACCCGTCCACCGAGGTAGTCGCTGCAGCGCCGACAAGTTCGACACCCGTCCGCCCGGGTGCGGCCACCAGACCTCGCAACTTTTTTCTCCGGCACTGTCGATCCGCCTCTCGCTCGCTCGTCATGAAGTCGAACGGCCACTCAGCCGGATGTCGAAACCGAGGAGAGATCGAAATGAGCCTGCTGTCCGTCGCCCACCAGGACGCCCCGCGTTCCAGCCTTGCCGCCGTTGCACTACGTGCCCTGGCCTCGAGCTTTATCGCCTGGCGCGCGCAACGCGCCCGCCGGCTGGCCATGCTCAGCCTGCTGGAAATAGATGCCTGGCGTCTCGACGATCTCGGCATCAGCATCGATGCCGTCAGGGACGCGCTCGACGCCCGCCATTGAGCTAACATCGGCGCCGAGAATCATCTTCGGACGCCCTACCCTGGAAACCACCCTCTACCCGCCTGTGAAGAGCTTCCTCGAGGCCGCCGGCTACGCTGTCAAAGGTGAGGTCGGCGGTTGCGACTTGGTCGGGCTGCTCGAAGGGGAGCCGCCGCTGGTGGTGATCTGTGAGCTGAAGCAGGCCTTCAATCTCGAGCTGGTGCTGCAGGCCGTCGACCGACAATCGCAAAGCGACGAAGTCTGGATCGCCGCGCGCACCTCCTTGACCGGCAAGGGCCGCGAGCGCGACCGCCGCTTCCGCGATCTCTGCCGCCGCCTCGGCCTCGGCATGCTCGGCGTCAGCGCTGCCGACCATATCGAGATCATCGTCAGCCCGCTCGCGCCGATGCCGAAAAAGAACACGCGCAAGCGCAACCGGCTGGTCGAGGAACATCGCCGCCGCAAGGGCGACCCTACCTCCGGCGGCAGCACGCGGCAGCCGATCATGACCGCCTATCGGCAGCAGGCCCTCGCCTGTGCCGCGGCGCTGCAGGCCGGCCCGCTGCGTCCGCGCGACCTCAAGACCACCACCCCGATCGCCGCGAAGATTCTCCTGCACAATGTCTATGGCTGGTTCGACCGCATCGATCGCGGCGTTTACGGACTGAGCGACGCCGGCGCCGAGGCACTGAAGCGCTGGCCCGTTGAGGCCTGATCGCTAGCGGCCGCGACAACTTGCACACGCTTCGTTCGCGCTGGGGGTTCCCTTCCCCCACCGCTTCGGTTACAGGACGCGCCTAGCCCATAGAGTCTGCCGCCCCAGCCCGCGCCATTCGCGCGGGTCTTTCCGCGCGCGCAATGCCGAGGCCCGAAAAGTTGCAGGACTTTTCGGACAAGCCGAAGCACAACCGAGAACCGAGAGCCCGAGATGCCAAAACGCACCGACATCAAATCGATCCTCATCATCGGTGCGGGTCCGATCATCATCGGCCAGGCCTGCGAGTTCGATTACTCCGGCACCCAGGCGTGCAAGGCGCTGAAGGACGAGGGCTACCGGATCATCCTGGTGAACTCCAATCCGGCGACGATCATGACCGATCCGGACCTGGCCGACGCCACTTACGTCGAGCCGATCACCCCCGAGATCGTCGCCAAGATCATCGAGAAGGAGCGCCCCGACGCGCTGCTCCCGACCATGGGCGGCCAGACGGCGCTCAACTGCGCCCTCAGCCTCAAGAAGATGGGCATCCTCGACAAGTACAACGTCGAAATGATCGGCGCCGATGCCGAGGCCATCGACAAGGCCGAGGACCGCGAGCTGTTCCGCGACGCCATGAAGAAGATCGGGCTCGAAACCCCGCGCTCCATGCTCGCCCACAACACCATCGAGGCGCTGCAGGCGCTCGAGGTGATTGGCCTGCCCTGCATCATCCGCCCCAGCTTCACGCTGGGCGGCACCGGCGGCGGCATCGCCTATAACAAGGAAGAATATCTCGCCATCGTCGAGACCGGCGTCGACGCCTCGCCCACCGATGAAGTGCTGATCGAGGAGAGCGTGCTCGGCTGGAAAGAGTACGAGATGGAAGTCGTTCGCGACAAGAACGACAACTGCATCATCATCTGCTCGATCGAGAACCTCGATCCGATGGGCGTCCATACCGGCGATTCCATCACTGTCGCGCCGGCCCTGACGCTGACCGACAAAGAGTACCAGATCATGCGCGACGCCTCGATCGCGGTGCTGCGCGAGATCGGCGTCGAGACCGGTGGTTCGAACGTGCAGTTCGCCATCAACCCGGCCGATGGCCGGATGATCGTCATCGAGATGAACCCGCGCGTCTCGCGTTCGTCCGCCCTCGCCTCGAAGGCCACCGGCTTCCCGATCGCCAAGGTCGCCGCCCGCCTCGCCGTCGGCTACACCCTCGACGAACTCGAGAACGACATCACCGGCGGCGCCACCCCGGCTTCGTTCGAACCGACCATCGACTACGTCGTCACCAAAATCCCGCGCTTCGCCTTCGAAAAATTCCCCGGCGCCGATAACCGCCTGACCACTTCGATGAAGTCGGTCGGCGAAGCCATGGCCATCGGCCGCACCTTCCAGGAATCGCTGCAGAAGGCGCTGCGCTCGCTCGAAACCGGCCTTACCGGTCTCAACGAGATCGGCATCCCCGGCTTCGCCACCGGCGCGCCGGAAGACGACAACGAGAACGCGGTGTTCGCCGCCATCTCCACCCCGACGCCGCAGCGCCTGCTGCATGTCGCCGAAGCGATGCGGCTCGGCTATAGCCTCGAAGACATCCACGATGCGTCCAAGATCGATCCGTGGTTCCTCGAAGAAATCCACGGCCTGGTCCAGACCGAAAAGAAGGTCCGTGAGCTCGGCCTGCCCGACACCGCCGGCGCACTGCGCAGCCTCAAGGCCATGGGCTTTTCCGATCGCCGTCTCGCCGACCTCGCCGGCAAGCAGGCCAAGGAGGTGCGGGCACTACGCAAGTCGCTCGGCGTTCGTCCGGTCTATAAGCGCATCGACACCTCGGCGGCCGAGTTCGCCTCGCCCACTGCCTACATGTATTCGACCTATGAGGCGCCGTTCAACGGCCAGCCCGACGACGAGGCGCGTCCCTCGGACCGGAAGAAAGTGGTGATCCTCGGCGGCGGCCCGAACCGCATCGGCCAGGGCATCGAGTTCGATTATTGCTGCTGCCATGCCGCCTTCGCGCTGGCCGATGCCGGCTACGAGACCATCATGGTCAACTGCAACCCGGAAACCGTTTCGACCGACTACGACACCTCGGATCGCCTCTATTTCGAGCCGCTCACCGAGGAAGACGTCATCGAGATCCTCGAGACCGAAAAGCAGAACGGTACGCTACACGGCGTCATCGTGCAGTTCGGCGGCCAGACCCCGCTGAACCTCGCCGACGCGGTTGAGAAGGCTGGCGTGCCGATCCTCGGCACCCAGCCCGGCTCGATCGACCTGGCCGAAGACCGCGACCTGTTCAGTAAACTGATCTCGCGCCTCGACCTGACCCAGCCCAAGAACGGCATCGCCTACTCGCTCGAGCAGGCCCGCCTCGTCGCCGAGCGCCTGGGCTACCCGCTGGTGATCCGCCCGTCCTACGTGCTGGGTGGTCGCGCCATGGCCATCGTCCACTCGCCCAACGAGTTCGAGCGCTATGTGCAGGATACCCTCACCGGCCTCGTACCGCCGGATATCCTGATCCGCTACCCCAACGACAAGACCGGCCAGATCAACTCGGTGCTCTCCGATAACCCGCTGCTGTTTGACGGCTACCTGAGCCGCGCCATCGAGATCGACGTCGATTGCCTCAGCGACGGCAAGGACGTGTTCGTCTGCGGCATCATGGAGCATATCGAGGAAGCCGGCATTCACTCCGGCGACTCGGCCTGCTCGTTGCCGCCGCAGCACCTCTCCGACGAGGTCATCACCGAGCTGAAGCGCCAGACCCGCGAACTGGCGCTGGCCCTCAAGGTCGGCGGCCTGATGAACGTTCAGTATGCGCTCAAGGACGGCACCATCTACATCCTCGAAGTGAACCCGCGCGCCTCGCGCACGGTGCCCTTCGTCGCCAAGGTGATCGGTGAGCCGATCGCCAAAATCGCCTCGCGCGTCATGGCCGGCGAGAGCCTTGCGAGCTTCAACCTGGTTGAGAAGAAGCTGAACCACGTGGCGGTGAAGGAAGCGGTTTTCCCGTTCAACCGCTTCCCCGGCGTCGACACTGTGCTCGGCCCGGAGATGAAGTCGACCGGCGAAGTCATCGGACTCGACACCAACTACCCGATCGCCTTCGCCAAGTCGCAGCTCGGCGCCGGCTCGAAAGTGCCGCGCGAGGGCACGGTGTTCGTCTCGGTCCGCGACGACGACAAGCCGCTGATCCTCGAGTTCTGCCGCCATCTCGAGCATGCAGGATTCAAGCTCGTCGCCACTTCCGGCACCCATAAATACCTGGTCGAGAACGGCATCGCCGCGACCAAGGTCAACAAGGTGCTGGAAGGCCGCCCGCATATCGTCGACTCGATGAAGAACGGCGGCGTGCAGCTGGTGATCAACACCACCGATGGCGCCAAGTCGATCTCGGACAGCCGCGACATCCGCCGCACCGCGCTGATGGGCAAGATCCCCTATTACACCACCATCCCGGGCGCCGTGGCGGCCGTGGAAGGCATCATCGCCTACCGCGAAGGCAACCTGCAGGTTCGCCCGCTGCAGAGCTACTTCGCCGCCTGAGCCGCCAAACCGTCAGTCGTCTCTCCCTCCCCCTTGTGGGGAGGGATCAAGGGTGGGGGTGGCCACACGCTCGGACCACGGGGCAGTGCCTAGCAGCCTGATCCTCACTCTCCGGGGTGAACGAGGCACTGGATCGGCGAATAGAACGGGGGCGCGAGGATCGTCCCCATTCCGGTCTTCGGGTCGAACGCCAGCACCGCATCATTGGGCGCGCCGCCATCGCCCATTTCTGATTTGAGCCCGACGCCGGTGACGATTTCGTAAGCGCCCGACACCTGGCGCGTCCCCGGCCCGCTCCAGCACAGCGCCTCGCCGCATACCGTGAAGCGATCGTAGCCGTCGATCGCCACGGTCAGGATCGCCTCATCCATCACCTCGCACGCTGCATCGGCGCAGGCGACGCGCAGCAGCTCGGCATTGGAGCAGGTGTAAGACGTCGCGGCGAGCGCAGGCGTGCCAGCCAAGGCGAGCGCACCAGCCGAGGCAGCGATCATCCGCAATAGCTGGCAATGCCCAGCAGCATAGGTCGGCACTGGGACAACCTCCGTGTTCCTTGCATCGGTCGACCGTCGATGGCCCGACCGTCTTCATCCTGAGCATTCGTCCGACAACCTTAGCAAATCTGCAGCCGTCGTCGGCTAGATCTCCTCCCATGCAGTGGTGGATCAATCTCTTCGGCCCGATCACAGCGGGGCTCGCTGGCGCGGCGGCAACCGGCCTGCTGGTACGCGCCCTGTTTCGGCCGTCGCCCGAGCGCCACGGCTGGCGTCGGATCGCACCAAGCGGCATGCATTGGTCCGGCATCGTCCTGGGCGCGGGGCTTGTCTGCCTGATGCTCTATGTTCGTCTCTTCGTCGGGTCGGCGCGAGCCGACGCGGAAAACCAGATGCAGATTCTGACCTGGCTGATCCTCGCCTTCGCGCTGTGCGTGCTGACCGGCGTGGCGACAATTCGCTCCGTAGTGCGCACCGATGTCCGTTGGCGCGGCACCAGTCTCGACTACGCCGGGGCGAACGGCAGCCGGATCACCAAGGACCTCGCGCAGGTGGTAGGAATGCAGCGGCGCTGGACCGGCAACATCCTGATCGGCTTTGCCGATGGCGATGTGCTCAAGCTCGACGGTTACGCCTCCGGTGTCAGTGACCTGTGCGCCCGCATCATCGAGATCGACGAACGGCTGGCGGCCGAGATGCCTTTGTGAGGTGCACGAGGCCGGCTGTTTGACACCGCCTCGTCCATCACCTAGACCCGGCCCATCATGAAGCTGGCAGACCGAACCACCTCCATCGCGTCGCGCGCCTGATCGGCGTGGCGATGTTGCTGCCCCCGGCGCGTCGCGCCGGGTGAGTGCGGCTGCTCATTCTCCACAACCACATGGCTTGAAGCGTCCGCCTGTGCGGCGCCGGCCATCTATCGAGACAGCATCATGACCAATTATTTCGAAAGCCCGTTCAAGGGCATCCGGCTCGACGAGCAGGTGACCAACCCCAATATCCGGGTCGGCCGCTTCGGCTATTATTCCGGCTATTACCACGGCCACAGCTTCGATGATTGCGCCCGCTACCTGATGCCGGACCGCACCGATGTCGACCGCCTGATCATCGGCAGCTTCTGCTCCATCGGCTCGGGCGCCGCCTTCATCATGGCGGGCAACCAGGGCCACCGCAACGACTGGGTCAGCACCTTCCCGTTCCACTACATGCCGGAGATTGCGGCCTTTGCCGGCGCCGCCGACGGCTTCGCGCCGGCCGGTGACACCGTCATCGGCAACGATGTGTGGATCGGCTCGGAGGCGATCATCATGCCCGGCATCACCATCGGCCACGGCGCCCTGATCGGCACCCGGGCGCTGGTGACCAAGGACGTCGAGCCCTACACCATCGTCGGCGGCAATCCGGCCAAGCCGATCCGCAAGCGCTTCGCCGAGGCGGAGATCGCCATGCTGCTCGAAATGCACTGGTGGGATTGGACCGACGAACAACTCGCCGGGGCGATGCCGCTGTTCACCTCGAACCGCATCGCGGATCTTCATGTATATTGGCAGTCCAAAATACTGACAAGATAAACATAGGTCTTCTGGACCGCTCGACCTCCCTCTCTCAATACTGCGAAAACCAGTGGGAGAGGACGTCATGGACCAGAAAACCTTGATTGCGCGGGTCGCCGACAGCTTTGGCGGCGATCCGCGCATCGCGGCGCTGTTCCTCTCGGGCAGCTTCGGCACCGGCACCGCCGACGCGTTCAGCGATGTCGACCTGCTCGCCATCGCCGACCCTGCCGAGCACGAGGCGCTTGCAGCCGACTGGCGCAAGACGCTCGAGACCATTGCCCCGATCGTCCACTACAACCGCCTGCCGCACGCCCTGGTGCTCAACGCCATCACCGATGACTGGCTGCGCATCGACCTGCATATCGCCAGCCCCGAGCATCTCGCCAACACGGCGCAGGACTGCCTGAAACCACTGGTCGATCGCGACAACCTCCATGCCACGCTCCGCCCCGAGACGCCCGAGCCCGCCCGCAACCCAGGGCGCCTCGGCTGGATGGTCGGCGAGTTCATCCGCATCCTCGGCCTGACGCCGGTGGCCATCGGTCGCGGCGAAGTCGAACTGATGACCGTCGGCAACACCTTCCTCCGCCGCTTCCTCACTGACCTCCTGACCATCGAGGTCAACCCGCGCATTCCCGGCGGCATGCTGCATCTGAGCCGCGTGCTGGATCCCGAGCGCATGGCCGTGCTGGCCGCGGCGCCCCTGCCGCAACTCACCGCCGACTCCGCTATCGCGTCGAACCTCGCTCTTGCCCGCACCTTCATGCCGCGTGCCAAAACCCTGTGCGCCTCGCTCGGCGTCGAGTGGCCCAGCGCCTTCGAAGCCGCCACCCGCCGCAACCTGCAGCGCGCCCTCCCCGGCCGCAGCATCGACTGGTAGCCGCCACCGGCGCATAGTGACGACACTGCCCGCGGAAGCACCTCGCGTGAAGATCGTCGTCCTCACCGCCATCGCCATGTTCGCCTTCGCCGCCAACTCGGTGCTGGCGCGCCTCGCCTTTGCGACGGCCAATGCCGAGCCATTGAGCTATACCGGCATCCGCCTTGCCGCGGGCGCCGTCGTGCTTGCGGCCCTGCTCCTCCTCCGCCGCGCGCCCGGGATGCCGGTCACCGTCGGCGGCAGCTGGCGCGCTGCTGCGGCGCTGTTCGGCTACGCCCTCGCCTTCTCGATCGCCTACATCCTCGTCGGCGCCGGCACCGGAGCGCTGATCCTGTTTGCCAGCGTGCAGATCGGCATGCTCGGCTGGGCAGTGTTCAAAGGCGATCGCCCCGGCATGCTCGAATGGCTCGGCCTTGCCGTGGCGCTCGCCGCCTTCGCGTATCTCGTTTCTCCCGGTCTCGTCGCCCCGCATCCGCTCGGCACGCTCCTGATGGTCGGCTCCGGCCTCTGCTGGGCCGCCTACACCCTGCTCGGCCGCGGCTCGAAAGCTCCGCTGGTCGACACCGCCGGCAACTTCATCCGCTGCCTGCCGGTCGCCATGCTCATCGTCGTTGCCGGCCTGGTGCTCCATCCGGTCGATCCCGGCGCTGCGGCTTACGCCGTCGCCTCCGGCGCGCTGGCCTCAGGCCTCGGTTACGCGGTCTGGTACGCCGTACTCCCGAGCCTCGCCCGCACTCAGGCGGCCATTGTCCAGCTCACCGTCCCTGCCATCGCTGCCGCAGGCGGCGTGCTGCTGATCGCCGAGCCGCTCACGCTGCGCCTCGTCATCGCCTCCATCGGCATCCTCGGTGGCGTGGCGCTCGCCCTCATTGCCGCCGATCGACGCCGCCGGGCCAAAGCGGCTGTCTGAACAAGGCAACGGGTTGACCTCGTCGCTTCGTCCGCTATGTTCCCCGCATCATGATGATGATCCGCAATTTCGCATCGGTGTTCCTCCTCGCCTGAGCGAGCCATGAGGCAACACCACCGCGCCTGAGGGCGCCCTGCTCGCCCGTCGTCGGCTTTGCCGGTCTGGGCGTCGCGAGCTTATGCGAATTCGGAAACCACAATGCCTGTGAACACTCCCGCGCTCACCGCAGCGCAGATCGACGCCTTCATCACCGACGGCTTCGTCCGCATCGACCATGCCTTCTCCGCGGATCTCGCGGCAGAAGGCCGCGCCATCCTCTGGGCCGACACCGGATGCGACCCCAACGACCCCACAACCTGGACCAAACCTGTCATCCGCCTCGGCAATTACAGCCAGCCGCCATTTGTTGCCGCGGCGAATACGCCGCTGCTCCGCGCCGCCTTCGATCAGTTGGTCGGCCCCGGCCGCTGGCTGCCGCAGGGCAATCTCGGCACCTTCCCGGTCCGCTTCCCCTCGCCAGAGGATCCTGGCGATGCCGGCTGGCACATCGATGTGAGTTTCGGCTGGGAAGAGAACCCGAGCGATTTCCTGAGCTGGCGCGCCAATGTCAGTTCGCGCGGCCGGGCGCTGCTGATGCTGTTCCTGTTCTCGGAGGTCGGCGCCGAGGATGCACCGACTCGCATCCGCGTCGGCTCGCACCTCGATATCGCGCGACAGCTGGCGCCGGCCGGTGAAGCCGGGCTGACGTTGCGCGAGCTTGCCGCCGACAACTTTGCCGCGTCAGCGCATCGGCCGGAAGTTCTCGCCACCGGCAGTCCCGGCACGGTCTATCTCTGCCATCCGTTCCTGGTACACGCTGCCCAGCCGCACCATGGCACCGAGCCGCGCTTCATGGCCCAGCCGCCACTGCTGCCGCGGGAGCCGCTGCGCCTCGACCGCGCCGACGGCGACTATTCACCGGTGGAGATCGCCATCCGGCAGGCGCTTGCCTGATCCGATTACAGCCGCTCGGCGAGGACGATAGCGCCCTCGACCGGCAGGCCGCGATCCATGCGGATCGTCGTGGCTTCCACCATGACGGTCCGCAACCCCACCGATCGGCAGATCGCCAGGGTCGGCTCAGTCGCATGCTGGAACCGCAACGTGGTCCCCAGCCGCACCGCGTCCTCCCCCGCATGCGTCTCGAGCGAGAAGGCCACAATCCCACCGGGGCGCAGGGCCCCGCTGGCTGCCATCAACGCCCCGTGCAGCACGCCGACATAGTTGAACACATCCGCTGCAACGATCAGGTCGGCCGACCCGGGCTCACCCAGCAGATAGCTCACCAGGTCCGCCTTCTCAAGGTGGTCGTAGATCCCCTTGCGCCGCGCCTCCGCCAGCATGTTTGCTGACAGATCCACGCCCTCCAGCCGATCGGCCAAGGGCCGCAGCCGCGCCCCCATCAACCCGGTACCGCAGCCAAGATCCAGCGCCCGCTCGAACCGCGCCGCGCCGCGCGCCGTGAGCGCATTGCGGATCACCACTTCGAGCATTTCCGGCGTCCGGTAGCCCAACCGCGCGACCAGTGAGTCTTCGAAGCGCGGTGCATAGTCGTCGAACAGCGCCTCGACATAGGCCGGCGCTGCCACTGACGATCCGCCTGCCCCGTGCGCCGCCAGCTTCAGCGCCGCGCCGAACAGCCCCTTGGCATCGAGCTGCAGCAGTTGCGTCCATGCCGCCACCGCCCCGGCGATATCGCCCGCCGCCTCGCGATAGCCGCCGAGCAGGTTCCAGCCGGCCACCCATTGCGGCACCATTTCCAGCGCCTGCACCATGAGATCGGCTGCTTCCGCAAAAGCGCGCTCGGCGGCGAGCGCCGCGGCGTAGGACGCACGACGATCGGCGACGAGGTCGCCGGACGAATACTGTATTTCGCGCAAGGTTGTTTGGCACCGGGCTGGGACCGCACGCGTGTAGCGCGTCGGCTTGCCGCGGGGAAGATGGGCAAGAGCCGGAATTTCCACTTTGCTGTCACATTGCCGAGGCATAGACTGAGCTATGGGCATCCCGCGGAAGCGGACGCCTGCCCATCGGGCCGAGTCGCCCGGTATCTCTACGCCTTCGGCGCCCCACTCCCCGGGCTCGATGGCCTGCTAGTCAGATCGAATTTCAACCCGACGTGCACCCCGCACGCCGGGCAAAAGCAGTTCACGGCGCCGTATTGATAGGCGGAATTTTTCGGTCTACAAGTTAATAGTCGAATATTGCGGCCGACACTTCGTGCCTGGCGTCTCAAACGCGCCTGCTGAGGTCATACCAAGAATTCGATTGGCGGAGTTTCCATTGGGGTGGGAACTGCCACGGCAGACTGCGAAAGGGACTATTTATGGCTACCGGCACTGTGAAATGGTTCAATGGCCAGAAGGGCTATGGCTTCATTCAGCCCGACGAGGGTGGGGCTGATGTGTTCGTGCATATCTCCGCTGTCCAGCGCTCGGGGCTTTCGGGCCTCGATGAAGGCCAGAAAGTGACGTACGAGATCGTCAAGGACAAGCGGACCGGCAAGAACGCCGCCGACAACCTCCAGGCGTCCTGATCCCGGACCAGGGTGCCGCAAGGCATCCTGATCGATCGGATGCTGCAAGGCATCCAGATGGGATCGGCGTAGATCACGAGGGCGCAGTCTCCGGACTGCGCCTTTTGCCTTTCCAGTGCTGGCCTTCCCCCTTGACCGGCAGGCAATCCGCAACGATATGCACCGCTCGCGCAACGGGGATACGCCCCGCTTGACCGAAGCCTTCGCCGAAGGCAGTTTACCCAGACGCTCCCCCTCAGGTCAGCATGCTGACGACGCCGAATGACTTTGGCAGGGGAGCCTTTCTTTGAGTTGGAGACGGCCATGGACAAAATTCCGATGACACCGAGCGGTCACAAGACCCTGTCGGAGGAATATCGTCGCCGCACGTCTGAAGAGCGCCCCAAGATCATTGCCGATATCTCTGAAGCGCGCGCCCATGGCGACCTCAGCGAAAACGCCGAGTATCATGCCGCCAAGGAGCAGCAGAGCCTGAACGAAGGCCGCATCAAGGAACTCGAGTCTCTGCTGGCGCTCGCCGACATCATCGACGTCACCAAGCTCAGCGGCTCGACCATCAAGTTCGGCGCCACGGTGAAGCTGGTCGACGAAGATACCGAGGCCGAAAAGCAGTACCAGATCGTCGGCGACGCCGAGGCGGACCTGTCGAAGGGCCGCATCTCGATCTCGTCGCCGATCGCGCGCGCCATGATCGGCAAGGAAGCCGGCGATTCGGTCGAAGTGGCTGCCCCCGGTGGCGCCAAGACCTACGAAATCCTCGACGTGAAGTTCGTCTAGAGCCGCTGCGGGCGCTTTGTGGCGCCCGGCGGCTGTGACTTTTCGGTGAGTCCGTGCGCTCCATCGCCTCAGGGCGATGGTCGTGCCCTTGAAAGGTGCGCGCCGAACCTCCTATTTTGGTCCATACCTATTTGTCTTGGGCTTAGGTCTCAGAGTAAGTGGAGCGTAAGGTGCACGCCAAAGTCGTCATCATCGGATCGGGTCCTGCCGGCTACACGGCGGCCATCTATGCGGCGCGCGCCATGCTCGAGCCGGTCATGATCTCCGGCATCCAGCCCGGCGGTCAGCTCACCATCACCACCGATGTCGAGAACTACCCCGGCTTCGCCGACGTCATCCAGGGGCCCTGGCTGATGGAGCAGATGAAGGCGCAGGCCGAGCATGTCGGCACCAAGATGATCAACGACATCATCGTCGAGGTCGATTTTGACAGGCGCCCGTTCGTGCTCATCGGCGATGGCGGCACCCGCTACACGGCCGACACGGTGATTGTCGCCACTGGTGCGCAGGCGCGCTGGCTGGGCCTCGAGTCCGAAGAAAAGTTCCAGGGTTTCGGCGTCTCGGCCTGCGCCACCTGCGATGGCTTCTTCTATCGCGGCAAGGAAGTGATCGTCGTCGGCGGCGGCAATACCGCGGTCGAGGAGGCGCTGTTCCTCACCAACTTCGCGTCCAAGGTCACCGTGGTCCACCGCCGTGGCGAGTTCCGCGCCGAGCGCATCCTGCAGCAGCGGCTGTTCAAGAACCCCAAGGTCGAAGTGATCTGGAACGCCGAGATCGAGGAAGTCTACGGCCAGCACATGCCGCGCTCGGTTCAGGGCGTGAAGATCCGCGACACCAAAACCGGCCACGTCACCGAAAAGTCGGTCGACGGGGTGTTCATCGCCATCGGCCACTCGCCGGCGACGTCGATCTTTTCGGGCAAGCTCGACATGAAGCCGGGCGGCTATCTCGAGGTGCAACCCGGCAGCACCGCCACCAACGTGCCCGGTGTGTTCGCGGCCGGCGACGTCACCGACGACGTTTACCGGCAGGCGGTGACAGCCGCGGGGATGGGGTGCATGGCAGCCTTGGACGCAGAGGAATATCTGGCATCGCTCGAGCTCGCAGAAGCGGCGGAATAGCCGATGCTGGATTGGGACAAGCTCCGCATCTTCCACACCGCCGCCGAATCCGGGTCCTTCACCCACGCCGCTGAAAAGCTCAACATGAGCCAGTCTGCCGTATCGCGGCAGATTTCGGCGCTCGAGGAGGATCTGGGGCTAAAGCTGTTCATCCGCCACGCCCGCGGCCTTGTGCTCACCGAGGTGGGCGAGCAGCTGTTCCGCACTGCGCACCGCATGCACTGGGAACTGCAGCAGGTCGAGACCCAGATGTCCGAGAGCCAGGAGGTGCCGACCGGCCCCCTGCTCGTGACCACCACGGTGGGTATCGGCTCGACCTGGCTATCCTCGCGCATCCACGAGTTCCTGATCCTTTATCCGGAAATCCAGATCGAGATTAAGCTCAACGACGCCGAGCTCGATCTCGCCATGCGTGAGGCCGACGTCGCCATCCGCCTACACCGGCCGAACCAGTCCGAGATGATCCAGCGCAAGCTGTTCACCGTGCACAACCATTTCTACGCCTCCGAGCAGTACCTCAAGGAGTTCGGCGAGCCGCAGGCGGTCGAAGATCTCGACAACCACCGCGTCATCTCGTTCGGCGAGCCGGTGCCGTCCTATCTCGGCGACATCAACTACCTCGAGCGCCTCGGCCGCCCGGATTCCTCGCCGCGCCGCGCTTCGATGAAGGTCAACGCCATCTACGGCATGATGCAGGCCGCCCGCGCCGGCATCGGCATCGCCATGCTGCCGGATTACGTCACCGAGGGCGAAACCAACTTGCGGCGCGTGCTCGAAGGCATCGAGCTGCCGGCCTACGAAGCCTATTTCGTCTATCCCCCGGCGCTGAAGAACTCCAAGCGCGTCGGCGTCTTCCGCGACTTCCTCGTCGGCAAGGCCCGGGAGTGGTCGTTCTAGGAGCTGGCCGCGTCCCCGCAATCTCAGTCGGCGTCCCTCTCCCGCTTGCGGGGGAGGGGGGACCAGCCGAAAGGCTGGTGGGAGGGGGGTGCCACAAACACTAGCCTCGGCCAAGTCCGCCCACCATTGGTGCGTGGGGCTCCCCCCTCCCACCACGCTTTCGCGTGGTCCCCCCTCCCCCGCAAGCGGGAGAGGGAATCCCGACTGCGCTTCTCAGCGCGGCCGCACCACGGTGAATGTCAGCTCTTTCCGCACAGCGAACCCGAGCTTTTCGTAAAGCGCGATAGCGCCAGCGTTCTCGGTCTTCACATGCAGGAACGGCACTCGCCCGTCCGCCGCGATCAGCGCCGAGACATACGACACCAGCGCCTTGGCCAGCCCCCTGCCCCGGAACTCCGGCCAGGTGCACACCGCGCTCACTTCGGTCAGTTGCCCGAGCTGCATCCGTTCGCCGGTCATCCCCATCAGCCGCCCATCCTCCGAGCGCAGTCCGAAATAGCGGCCCATGCCGAGGGTGCCGGCCCGGAACGGTCCCGGCTCGGTCGCCGTCGCCAGCTCCAGCGCCGCCTCGGCATCCGCTGCCGTCAGTTGCACCGGCACGATATCGGGTATCGGCTGCGCCGCTTCGCAAACCATCTGGAACACCGGCACCGCCTGCAGCACCTCCCAGTCCGCGGGCACCCGGTAGTGCGTCGCCGACACCAGCCCCACTGCGTCTTCCGGCGCAACCAGCGGCCGCAGCTCGGCAAACGCTTCGGCGTCATAGCGCGCGAGCCCGCCGATCGGCGTCAGCTCGGCCCGAAAGCGCGCCGCCGCACCGTTGCGCTGGCCCAGCGCCGCTTGGTCGGTGGTCAGGGCATGCCACGCCGGATCGTCAAGCACGGAGAAGTCGATCATTCCAATAGTCCTTCGAATTCGCGTCACGCCTCTACCACCGCGGCGGCGAGTTCCCAACTCCCGGTGTTCATCGGCAATTCAGCGGCCTCGGCTAGAACGTAGAAAACCTCAGGGGCCCCTCATGCATCGCTTCGTCGTCGCTGCCGCACTCTGCCTCGTCGCCACGCCGTCCCTGGCCCAGATGGTCACCATCAGCCCCGAGCAGATCGGCGAGATCTTCTGCATCTCGCGCCTCGGCAACGACATGGCGCCGGTTGAGGGCCTGCTCACCACCGAGCTCACCGCGGCGATCGCCGAAGCCGAAGCCAGGAACGACGCCATCCAGCAGGCCCACCCGGACGAGAAGCCGCCGCTCGGCGACGGCATCCCGTGGCAGGCCTTCCCCGACTACGCGGCCGAGTGCAAGGTCGGCGGGGTCACCCTCGAGGCCGATCGCGCCGTCGTCGATATCGCCTACGGCTTCCCCGACTATCCCGATGCCAACTTCACCGATCACCTGCAGCTGATCCTCGTGGCTCAGCCCAACCTCAGCGAACCGCTCTGGCGCATCGAGAACCTTGGCTATGCGACGGAGAGCGACCTGCGCTCGGTGCTGGTCTCCGCCTTCGCGAACTAGTGTCTCGCCACCCATTGCTTCGCCCTTGACGCCCCACGCGCAAAGGCGCATTGCGGCACTGTTCCGGACGCTTGCGTCAGGACCTTCATCAAGGACTGAAAATGAACCCCGACAGTCGAAGTCGATCTTCGATCTTGCCGGCGCTCTAGGCTCCAGAAGCGAGATCAGGAAAAGTTGCAGACTTTTCCGGTTCGATCTCGCGACAAACAGGTGGGCCAGGCGCGCCGGCGCGGCCATCTATTGGAGCCCCGCTATGCTGCGTGCCTATATCCGCGAAGGCGACCGCCTCGTTCCCACCGATTTCGACCCCGCCGCCGGCACCCAGCTGACCGGCGCGGTCTGGTACTCGCTCACCGACCCCTCGCGCGAAGAGGATAAGTTCGTCGAGGCCTGTCTCGGCATCGACATCCCCACCCGCCGCGAAATGCAGGACATCGAGCCTTCCGCCCGCCTCTACAGCGAGGGAGGCGCCGAGTTCATGACCATCACTGCGCTGATCGAGGATGAGGCAGATCAGGTGGTCAAAACCCCGATCACCTTCGTGTTGCGCAACGACCAGCTGGTCACCGTGCGTTATGCCGATCCAAAGCCCTTCCGCCTCTACGAGCGCCTGGTTTCCCGCCCTGCCACCGGCGAGATCGGCGGCGAGCGCGTCATGATCGGTCTGCTCGAGTCCTTCATCGACCGCCTGGCGCAACTGCTCGAGAACACCGGCGACGGCATCGACCAGATTTCGCGCGAGGTGTTCGGCAACAAATCGACCAAGCCGACCCGCAAGACCCGCGACCTGCAGTCGCTGATCGAGCGCATCGGCAAGAAGGGCGATGTCCTCACCCTCGCCCGCGAGAGCCTGGTCTCGATCAGCCGGCTCGTCAGCTTTCACCAGTCGAGCGGCGCCGAGGACCAGAAATCGGCGCGCGACCGCAAGCAGGAAATCAAGGTGCTGCAGCGCGACGCCGCCGCGCTCAGCGACCACGCGGCTTTCCTCTCGGACAAGATCACCTTCCTGCTCGATGCGACGCTCGGGCTGATCAACCTCGAGCAGAACCAGATCATCAAGATCTTCTCGGTGGCCGCGGTGGTGTTCCTGCCCCCGACCCTCGTTGCCTCGATCTACGGCATGAACTTCCAGTTCATGCCCGAGCTGAGCTGGCCTCTGGGCTATCCATTCGCGCTGGGGCTCATGGTCCTCTCGGCGGCGGTGCCCTACCTGTTCTTCAAGCGCAGCGGCTGGCTCTGAGCCCCGGGGATTCGCCGTCGAATCTGACAAAAAACTGTCACAATCAAGCACTTGGCGTCGCGTTCACATCGGCGTGCGACGCCACGACGCACGCCGGAAACCGCAATACACGAGCAAACTCATCGACTTAACAGCCATGCGAAAAACGCATGCCCCTCATTCGATACTCCTCGGTTGCTGGGTCGGCACTCACCCCATATATCCCCGCTCGACAGCAGCTGAGCGCATCTCCCTCCTCCTCCTCGCGCTCGTTGTTTGTTCCTCCCTGTAGCCGGCAACGGCTGCTACTCGGCCCCGCTCTCCCCTCGAGCGGGGCCTTGTTTTTTTCCGCCACACGAACGCCCGAACCAGCCGCTCGAACGGCAGGTGATTGACGCATGCGTCACGGCAGCATGGCTGACCTATGCCTGCACAAACTGCATAGCTGGCATGTTGAACTCCGCATTGTGGACCAAACGGTCAAAGTGCATATTGTGACTGTCGATGTGAGCCGCACCGTATCCTCCTCCCTCGGTCCTGCTCTGCGACACCGGTCCGAAGTCGTATCCTCCTCCCTCGACTTAGGGCCATCGGCAAATGGCGTATCCTCCTCCCTCGTCCATTTGCCACCACTTCAGATTTGGACTTCGGTCCTTTTCATTGGGCCCCATCTTCGGATGGGGCCTCTTTTTTTTGCTTCGGCTCATCTTGCTTGCCCCGGCGCCTCGCGCCCAGCGCATGGCTGACGTTCCGACTTGGCGATTGTTCCTTTCGCCGCATCACCCGATAGTCATCTCAACGAATTGCAGCCGCTCCTCCTCCCTGGCTGCGCTTCGATGGGTCGCCCGCTTCGGCGAGCCGGCCTTTGAAGGCTCCGCTCATCCCCTCGAGCGGAGCCTTTTTCTTTTGGCTCTCAGGTTGCCCCGCGCACCAGCCGCGCTAGGCTGGTCGCCCAACCCGAGGCCGCTCATGACTCTTCCCACCATTGCCCTCCCCTCCGGCAAATCCGTGCCCGCTCTCGGCCAGGGCACCTGGCGCATGGGCGAAGATCGCCGCCGCCATGCCGACGAGGTCACGGCGTTGCGCCGGGGCATCGAACTCGGCATGACGCTGATCGATACCGCCGAGATGTATGGCGATGGCGGCGCCGAGCTGGTGGTCGCTGAAGCGATCAAGGGCCGCCGCGACGAGGTGCAGCTGGTCAGCAAGGTGCTGCCCCACAATGCCAGCCGCGGCGGCACCATCGCCGCCTGCGAGCGCAGCCTGAAGCGGCTCGGCACCGACCATATCGAGCTCTATCTGCTGCACTGGCGCGGCCGGCATCCCCTCGCTGAAACGGTCGATGCCTTCGAAACCCTGCAGCGCTCCGGCGCCATCGGCGGCTGGGGCGTTTCCAACTTCGATGTCGACGATATGGAAGAACTGCTCACCGTCCCCGGCGGCAAGGCCTGCGCCACCAACCAGGTGCTCTACAACCTCAGCGCCCGCGGCATCGAGTATGACCTGCTCGCGTGGTCGGCCGGACACGCCATGCCGATCATGGCCTACTCGCCACTCGGCAACGACAACCGCATGCTCCGCCACCCGTCGCTGCAGCGCATCGCCAACGCCCGCGGCATCACCGCAGCGCAGGTCGCCCTCGCCTTCGTGCTGGCTCGGCCCGGCGTCATCGCCATCCCCAAGGCCACCGGCCTCGACCATGTCGCCGAGAACCGCGCCGCCGCCGACCTCACGCTGACCGCCGAAGAACACGCCGCCCTCGACGCCGCTTTCCCGCCGCCACGCCGCAAGCAGGCGCTGGAGATGATCTGAGGTCATAGCTCCGAGGGAACCACCGGCCGAGCGGCGATCCTCCCCCGCGTGGCGGGGGAGGATCACGGAGAGTCCGGCGCAACCAGCAATCCTTACTCGGCATTTCCTGCCGCCTGCCCGTTCTCGCTCCGCCCGAACGCCCGGAATCCCGGCCCTTCGCGCTGGCACGCCGCCTGCATGGTAAGGCGCGACCGCCCGGAGGCACCCATGACCAGCGTCGGCACCGCGACCAGCACCAGTTCACTGACCTACGCGCAGATCATCGCCAATGCGCAGAAGGCCCAGCAGCAGGCGCTGACCAATCCGCCCGCGCCTGGCTCCAGCGAGTCCGGCGCCACCAACGTCACCCTGTCGGATGCCGCCAAAGCGGCGCTGACCACTATCAAGGACTTCGCCACCGTCACGACCGAGGCCCGCGCCACCCTCGACAAGCTGCTCGCCGACGCCAAGCTCACCACGCCGTTGAAGGATGGCAAGCTCGCCCTCGATCTCAGCAAGGTCGATCGACGCGAGCTCTACGCGATGAGCACCAATTCCAACCAGCTGTTCACCGCCGACGAGCAGAAGGCCGCCGCCATTGAACTGCAGAACCGCTTCGACCAGGCAATGGCCGGCCCTACCGCCGTCGGTCGCGTTACCGGCAGCGTCAAAGGCCTCTACGTCGCCGCCCTCGCCTATTTCGACGCCATGGGCCCCGAGGAGAAAGCCTCCGCCGCCTATGTGGACCAGCGCGCCGCACTCGAGGAGATGCTGAAGCAGATCGAAGCCAAGCCCTCGACCTTGCCGGGCGCCGTGCCCAACGACCCGGTCAACGCTTACATGGAGCGCCTCGCTGGCGGCGAAACCGGCAAGCCGCGCGACATCAAGGATGTGGCCGGCGACGCCCGCGCCACGCTCGATGCGCAATACAAGGCCAGCGGCAACGGCAAGCCCGACTATTCCGAGTTCGACAGCCGCTCGCTGGCCTCGGTGGCGCTCAATTCCAACGGCAAGTTCTCGGCCACCGAAGTCCGCACCGCCTCTATGGAAATGCGCTCGCGCTCCGGCACGGCGCTGCTGCAGAGCCTCAAATCCGCCGGCACCGGCAACCCGGCCGGTTTCGCTCAGAACGTCATCTCGCTCTATGGCGCGATGAGCAGCGAAGAACGCGCCGCCGCCGGCTGGTCCGAAAACCTCTATGCCGCCGCGGTGTCCAACTACCAGACCGCCAGCAAACTCGGCTCCCTGCTGAGTCAGGCCGCCGGGTCGTCAGCGTTTGGTGGGAGTGACGGTGGGTCGATGAGTTTGATGGATTATCTTTGAGCAGAACCCCGGCAGACGGCCCCCTCCCATCCTCCCCCATGAAGGGGGAGGTGCCGCATCGAGTTTGGGGCTCGATCTGATCAAGAGCACCGGCTCCTCTTCACCTCCCCCTTCATGGGGGAGGCCGGGAGGGGGCCGTCTCTATCAGTGGTCAACCCCGGCAAACCGATCCAGCGCCGCGGTGATCGCCTCGGGCATGCCGGCATCGCCGGCCGAGTGCCCTGCCCCGTCGATCACCACCAGCTTCGCCTCCGGCCAGGCCCGCGACAGCTCCCAGGCGGTGACCAGTGGCCCCTGCAGGTCGAGCCGACCCTGCACCAGCACGCCGGGGATGCCGCGCAGCCGATGCGCATTGGCCAGGAGCCTGCCGTCTTCCATCCACGCTGCGTGGCGGAAGACATGGGTAACGATCCGGCTACGCGCCAGGAGCCGCTTGGGGTCTACCCCATCGGATGCCCGGCCGACCTGCGCCGTGACCGAGACCGTCGCGTTGTCCCAATCGTGGAAATCCCGCGCCGCCTTGTCGCGCACTGCCGGATCGGGGTCGAACAGCAGCACGTTATAGGCCGCGATCAGCCCGTCGTCCGGCGTTCCCACGGGGGCGCCGGCGACGAACCGCTCCCACTCCGCCGGGTAGAGCGGCGCGATGCCGCGATAGAGCCAGTCGATCTCGCGCCGCCGCGTCGTCGTCACCCCGCCGAACACCATTGCCGCGACGTGCTCGGGGTGCGCTTCGGCATAGGCGAGCCCCAGCGTGGCGCCCCATGAGCCGCCATAGATCACCCATTTGTCGACACCGAAATGCGCTCGCAGCCGTTCGATATCGGCGACGAGGTGCGCGGTGGTGATGACCGAGAAATCGACGCCCTCGCCCGAGGCATGCGGGGTGCTCTTGCCGCAACCGCGCTGGTCGAAGCCGATGATCCGATAGCGCTCGGGATCGAAGAACTGCCGCATCGAGGCCGAAAAGCCAGAGCCCGGCCCGCCATGGAGGATCAGCGCCGGCACCCCGTCGGGGCGGCCGGCTTCTTCCCACCAGAGCGCATTGCCATCCCCGACCTCGAGCCAGCCGCTCGCGACCGGCTCGGTGATCGGGTATGCCATCAGCTCACCTTGGCGCAGAAATCCTGGATCCGGCTCACGGCATCCTCGAGCTGCGCGTTCGAGGCGGCATAGCTCAGCCGCATGTGGCCGGCGAGCCCGAACGCGGAGCCATGCACCAGCGCCACCCCGGTCTCTTCGAGCAGCGCCAGAACGAACGCCGCGTCGTCGGTCAGCGCCCGGCCGCCACCCGAGGTCTTGCCGAGCAGGCGCTTCACCGACGGGAACACGTAGAACGCCCCCTCCGGGGTCAGGCAGTCGAGCCCGGTATTGGCGTTGAGCCCGGCAACCACCAGGTCCCGCCGCCCCTGGAACACCTCACGCCAGCCCTTCAAAAACTCCTGCGGCCCGTTCAGCGCTTCCACCGCCGCCCATTGCGAGATCGAGGAGGGGTTGGTGGTCGATTGGCTCTGCAGCTTGTTCATCGCCGCGAGCAACGGCCGCGGCCCGGTGCAATAGCCGATGCGCCAGCCGGTCATGGCGTGCGACTTCGACACGCCATTCATGGTCAGCGTCCGCTCCATGAGCTTGGGCTCCACCCCGGCTATGGTGGCGAACGTGCCGCCGTCATAGACCAGCACCTCGTAGATATCGTCGGTGAGGATGTGGACGTGCGGATGCCGCAGCAGCACGTCGGCCAGCCCGCGCAGTTCGTCGCGCGTATAGGCAGCGCCGGTCGGGTTCGACGGCGTGTTGAGGATCAGCCACTTGGTCCTGGGCGAAATCGCCGCTTCCAGCACTTCGGGCCTGAGCTTGAAGCCGGTCGAGGCATCGGCCACCGCGAACACCGGATCGGCGTCGCAAAGCCGCACGATCTCGGGATAGCTCACCCAGTACGGAACCGGGATCACCACTTCGTCGCCGGGGTTCAGCGTCGCCATCAGGGCGTTGAAGATGATCTGCTTGCCGCCCGAGGAAACGAAGCAATCCGCCGCCGTGACATCGAGCCCGTTGTCGCGCTTGAACTTCTGCGCCACCGCTTCCTTGAGCTCGGGGATGCCGTCGACCGCCGTGTAGCGGGTCTTGCCCGAGTTGATCGCCCGGATCGCCGCCTCACGCACATGCTCGGGGGTATCGAAATCCGGCTCGCCTGCGGCCAGCGAGATCACGTCCTGCCCCTGCCGCTTCATCTCCACGGCTTTGGAGTTGATCGCCACGGTGGCGGATGGCTGGATGCGGCTGAGGGCGTCGGACAGGAAAGCCAAGATCATCTCCCTGGAATTGGCGGGAAAGCTCTACGGCTTCGATTGCCCATAGACAACCGGGACGTTTGGTCAGATGGCAGAGGTCAGATGCCGTGCTCACACGGCGCGAGCGGGAACCGGCGCATGCGCCGGCAGGACGATTTCGGTCCCGTCGGCCCGCACGCTGCTCTTGCTGCCGCCCATCGCCTGTTCGCCATCGGGCATCAGGCTGACGAGAATGGCGGCGAGGACGGCGGAAAGGGCGAGAAGCTTCAACGGAAACATCCTGGACAACGCGGGGCTTTGAATATCCGCTTTTCGCGCCAAGCCGTTGAACATTCACTGATACCGCCGTTCATCCTCGGCTCAGGAAAGCTCAGATTCCCACGCCGGCCGCTTTGGCGAGCTGCACGCCCTGCACCCGCCAGCCATTGGCCTCCTCGGCCAGCATATAGATAGCGCTGTACAGGCCCTGGTCGTTGCCGACGAACTTCACTTCCTGCGCCACTGCCTTGTCGCCAAGCTTCTGGAACTTGCCGAAGCTGTGCGAGCGCGATTCCATGATCGGCGCGTAGCCTGCCGTCACGATGGCGTTGAAGAACGCCTCGGCGCTTGGAAACGTCACTTGAAAGCCTGCCCCGGCATAGCTGAACGCCCCGGCGGCATCCTTGCTGCGAAACGCTTCGATCTGGCTGGTGATCACGCTCTGCCACGGCTCGAGCGCCGCGGCCTCGCTGGCCTGATCCTCGGCTCGCGCCGCCATTCCAATCATCAGGAAGGCGGCCAACAGCCCCACCAGCACCAGCCTGATCCCCGTTACGAACAGTCGCATGCTCCCGTCTCCCCATGTCGCCTGGCGGGTTTTCGCCACACGATCGCCTTCAAATCGTACCCGCTTCACCCCTTTAGCAACGAAACATCCGCGCATTCAGTGAGCTTTATCACTGCGTTGTGATCTGCCGAGTCAGCGAGTCCTCATGTCTCCCACCAAGCTTCCCCAGCCGAAGCGACCGTCATTGCGCCGGCCGTTGTTCCGCAACGCCCTGAGTGCGGCGACCGCCATCTCGTTCTCGCTCACCTTCGTCGGCGCCGGCATCGCGCTGCTGCTCGGCCTCATCCCGCCGCGCGCCATCATCGGCGCTGGCGAGATCGACACTGCCGTGGTGCTGCTGTTCGTGCCGCTCTGCGCCCTGCTCTTCGCCATCCTCGTCGAAGTGGTCCGCGCCATTCTGCGCGAAGGCCTGCAGCCGCCCAAAGCCCGGCAGTCCAATCCACTTTCCGCCTGGAAGCCCGGTCACGGCGAAGGCTGAAACGGCATAATTCAACGCGTTTCGCGCTCCGCCGTTCATCTTCCCGTTAGCTAGGGTAGTCTAGAAGCCCGTGACGCTCGCTTCGGGCCGTTCCCCGCGCCGTGTCCTTCCTCACCCAAAGGTGAACGCGGGACGCGGCGTCTCATGATTTTGCGACTGAGGAAACCGACATGACCCGTATCGCTTCTGCTCCGCTCGGCCGCCTGCGTCCGCTGCGCGCCCTTCTGCTCGGCTCCGTGTTTGCCGGCTTTGCCGCCACCGGCGCCTCCGCCGAAACCCTTTCGGTCACCGGCATCACCCAGGGCGCCGCCACCGGCCCCTACGAGCTGTCGGTCGCCAGTGTCGAAGTGGTCGACGGCAACATCAATGAAGGCGCGGTGCGTGGGCTGTTCACCGGTGCGCCGGGCGCGCTCGATGCACTGGCCACTCTCGATGCCAAGTCGGTCATCATCCCCGAGATCAAGGTCAGCTATCCCAGCTATGTCGAGGGCGCCGGCCCGTCGGTGATCACCTATCGCGACATCACCCTCACCGATGTCGCCAATGGCGTCGCGGCCTCCGCTCATGTCGGCGGCACCGATTTCAGCGGCGCCGAAAGCGTCACCGGCACTTTCGGCGAAATGTCGGTCGGCCGCTTCGATCTCGCCGCCCTGCTCGGTTTCTATGGTCTCACCGCTGCCCCTGCAGCCGGCACCGAGATGAAAGAGGTCTATGCCGACTTCAAGTTCTCCGGCGGCTCGCTGAAGGGCGGCGACGCCTTCAGCTGCGAGTTCGGCACTGGCGAGCTCGGCAGCTTCAGCGCCCGGCCGCTCAAGCAGAACTTCACCGAGATCAACGCGCTGATCGTCGAAGCCGATGCGGCGCAGAAGGCCGGCACCGAGGTGGCGCCCGAAACGGTCGACAAGCTCGTCCGCTTCTACGCCGACATGTTCACCGCCTTCTCCTCGACGCCGATGACCTTCAGCGGCTTCAACTGCTCGGGCAAGGACGACAAGGGCAACCCGCTCACCGTCGCCTCGGGCCCGATCACCGTCGGCGGCTTCGAGCCGGCGATCTATCCGGCAATCTCGCTCAACGATTTCGACATGACCGTCGAAAATGACGGCTTGCTGAAGTTCGGTAACTTCACCTGGAAGAAGATGGACTTCAGCGCCGCCATCGCGGCCATCGAAGCGGCCACCAAGCTCGATGAAGCCTACTTCACCACGAACTGGCGGAAGCTAGTTCCGGCGCTCGACGGCATGAGCCTCGCCAACCTCACCATCGACGTGCCCGATCCGGAGTCCTCGGGCAAGCGCATCACCGGCACCCTCGGCGCTTTCGACGCGACGCTCGGCAACTACGTCAACGGCATTCCGGCCGACATTTCGCTGAACCTCGCCAACTTCATCCTGCCGATCACCGCCGATATGACCGACCTGCCGGTGGCGGATCTGCTCGCCCGCGGTGTCGACAAGCTCGATATTTCGCTCGGCACCAAGCTCGCCTGGGACCAGGCGACGTCCACCATCAATGTCGATGACGTGCTGATCGACATGGGCGCACTCGGCCGCGTCAACCTCTCGGGCACCTTCGGCAACGCCACTGAGTCGCTGTTCGCCGACAACACCGACGAAGCCACCATGGCCGCGATGCTGCTCACCCTGCGTGATGTCACCATCGAGATCGAGGACCGCGGCATGAGCGCGCTCGCCTTCGCCGCCGGTGCCAAGGATGCCGGCCAGTCCGAGGCCGCCTTCCGCACTGCCGTCGCCGGCATGGCCCAGGGCATGACGCTCGCCTTCCTCGGCAACACCACCGAGGCGCTGACCGCTGCCCAGCAGCTCGGCACCTTCCTCAGCGGCGCTTCGCACCTGAAGCTGACCATCACGGCCAAGGACGAAGCCGGCATCGGCCTCGCCGACCTCGCCGCCGCCGAGACCAACCCGGCGGCGCTGGCCGGCAAGCTCAACGTCGTCGCCGAAGCCAGCGGCGAGCCGGTCGAGCTGCCGGTGCTCGATACGCCGGCCCCGTCGACCCAGGACGAAAAGCGCGACCTCAAGGCCCCCGCCGCGCAGTAACCAGACCTCTCCGTCAGCGTCTCCCTCCCCCTCAGGGCGCTACTGCGTCCCTTGCGGGGAGGGGACAGGGGTGGGGGTCCCCACGCACCGGCTTCAAGGCTTATCCACCCCCAGACTTTCGGACTCTTGTCCGTTCCTCACCTTTGGCGCACTATGACCGCCTGAGAGGAGGAACAACGATGCAAGTCGAGACTATCCTTCAATCCAAGGGCCACACCGTCTTCACGGTGGAAGCCGGCGCGCCGCTCTCCGAAGCCGTCCGCATTCTCAACTCCAAGAAGATCGGTGCCGTGGTCGTCGTCGACGCCAAGGGCAAGGTCGCGGGCATCCTCAGCGAGCGCGACGTCGTCCGTCACCTCGAAAAGGACCCCGTTGCGGTTCTCGCCGGCCCGGTACGCAACGTCATGACCAGCAAGGTCATCACCTGCACATCGGCCAGCTCGGTTTCGGACCTCATGGAAACCATGACCCGCCACCGCATCCGCCACATCCCCATCGTCGAAGCCGGCAAACTGACCGGCATCGTCTCGATCGGCGACGTGGTGAAGCGCAAGATCGAAGAAGCCGAACAGGAAGCCCTGGCGCTGAAAGAGTACATCGCGTCGTAGCGATCGGCGATCATCTCAAAAACGTGCGCTGCGCACCCCACCCCATCCCTCCCCGTCAAGGGGAGGGTGTCCGCCGGTGACCTTGGCGTGATCCAGCCACATGCGCGATGCCCACCTCCCCCTCAAGGGGCAGGGCTATCGCATATGGGGCGCTGACAGTAGTTGGATGGCCTTCTCCCCTTGTGGGAGAAGGCAAGAGGTGCCCAGCGCCGTCATATGCGATAGCCCTGCCCTCGACGGGGAGGCAAGCGAAGCTTGGGAGTGAAGCGACCTAGCAGAGCTCGGATGGGTGCGCCACGGGCGCGATGTCGCCGTTGGGCGAACCGCCCCACCTTTCCAACCTTGCCGCGATTTCACCTTGCCGCAACACCCCGGCAAGCCGACGCAGCACATCCTTTTCCCGTTGCCACTCAACCGATGGGAGACCCCGATGACCCCGACCCGAGCCACCATCCTCGCCGCCCTCGTTGCCGCCCTTGGCCTCACCGCCATGAGCCCGGTCTTCGCTGCCGGTCCCGATCGCCCGCGCAATGACAACCGCACCCTCGAGTTCCGCCGCGATGCCGCCGGTGGCGCCTTCCGCTTCGCCGAGTTCTCCTGCAACAACCGCGCCGTCGACCGGCTGGAGCGCCGCCTCGACCGCATGGCCAACAAGCTTCAGCTGACCAGGGACCAGGAAAAGCTGTTCGAGGATTTCCGCACCTCGGCACTGACCGCGCAGACCGATTTCGCCGACCAGTGCGACACCATCCGCCCCGGCAAGAACGCCAACCGGGGCGAGCGTCCGGACCTGATCCAGCGCCTCGAGCAGCGCCTCAAGTTCGATGAAGCTCGCCTCGCCGCGATGAGCGAACTGCTGCCGCAGTTCAGGAGCTTCTACGAAAGCCTCACCGACACCCAGAAGCGCGAGCTCGCCCCGCGCGGCCACATGCAGGGCAAGTTCCAGCATCAAGGCAAGCACCTGACCCACCGCCCCGCGGCCCCTGGTTTGGACGGCTGACCCCAGTCCCCGCCGGTCCGAGCCCCAACGCGACCGGCCGCGACGCCGTCCCCAAGAGAAGTCCCGGCGCCCCTCCCGCCGGGACTTCTTCCCTTTTTCGCACGGCTGTACCGCCCCCTTTATCCACACGCCGCATTGCCGCGGTCACATCGCTCCGCTAACCATCGGGCATCTGATCTCCCGAGCGCCACTTATGACCGCCCTGCCCCTCGACACCGACCTGATCCGCGCCGAGTTCCCGGCGTTTCGCGAACCGAGCCTCGATGGCTGGGCTTTTTTCGAGAACGCCGGCGGCTCCTACACGTCGCAGCAGGTGCTCGGCCGGCTCGACCACTATTATCGCGCCACCAAGGTGCAGCCCTATGGCTTCTACCCCGCCTCGCGCGAGGCGGGCGCCGCCATGGATCTGGCGCATCGCCGTATGGCGCAGGCGCTCAATGTCGGCATGGACTGGATCCATTTCGGCCCCTCCACCTCCGGCAACACCTATACGCTCGGCCATGCCTTTGCCGGCTGGCTGAAGCCCGGCGACGCCGTCGTCGTCACCAACCAGGATCATGAGGCCAATGGCGGCGCGTGGCGCCGGCTGGCCGATCGGGGCATCGTCATCCGCGAGTGGCAGGTCGACCCGGTCACCGGCCATCTCGATCCCGCCGCGCTCGACAAGCTGCTTGATAGCAAGGTCCGCGCCGTCTGCTTCCCGCACGCCTCCAACATCGTCGGCGAGATCAACCCGGTCCACGAGATCGTCCAGAAGGCCAAGAGCTTTGGCGCCGTCACCGTGGTCGACGGCGTCTCCTATGCACCACATGGCCTGCCCGACCTGCTCGAGCTCGGCTGCGACGTCTACCTGTTCTCCGCCTACAAGGTGTTCGGACCACACCAGGGCGTCATGGCGATCCGCCCCTCGCTGGCCTCGGAGCTCCCCAACCAGGGGCACTTCTTCAACGATACCCAGCCGCGCAAGCGGCTGACGCCGGCCGGCCCCGACCACGCCCAGATCGCCGCCACCGCCGGTGTCGCCGACTATCTCGAGCGGGTTGCCGAGCTCGCCGGCGATCGGGTCGAAGGCGCCAATCCGTTCCGCAAGGCCCACACCGCGATGCGGCTGCAGGAGGAGATCCTCCTCGCCCCGCTGATGGAGTTCCTGCGCTCCAAGAACAATGTCCGCCTCATCGGGCCCACCGATCCGGCAAAGCGCGCGCCGACCATCTCGCTGGCGCTCGGCGAGCTTGCCGTCGAAGCTGCCGACCGCCTGGCCCGCCACAAGATCATGGCCTCAGGCGGGCACTTCTACGCCTACCGCCTGCTCGAAGCCCTCGGCCTCAACCCTGGCCACGGCGTGTTGCGCGTCTCGTTCACCCACTACACTTCCGAAGCCGAAGTGCAGCGGCTGATCGAAGCGCTGGATGCAGAGCTGAAGTAAGGCAGCCGGTCAGGCGCTGTAGCAGGCCGCCGAACGGACCACTTGGCGAGCCGCGTTGAATTCGACCGTTTCGGCAACCAGTTGCCGGCTCTGGTTGCGGTAGAGGATAGTGAGGCACTGGTGGCCGGAGAGCACCGCCTCGAGCTCGAACCGCAGATCCGGTATCGCCGCGAGCCCGCCGCGCCAGTATTCGCGCAACGCCGCAATGCCGACGACACGACCATCACCCAGTCGCCGCAGCGCGAACGGCGACAGGAACACGATCTCGGCCGCGTAGTGGCTGAGGATCCGATCGAGATCCCGCGCGTTCCACGCGGCGACCCATTCCTCGGCAAATGCCTGGTCAGCAGAGTTCATCGAGCGGTTCTCCCATTCGACAATTTTATGTCAGTATTGCTGACATATAATCGGAGTGTGGGCAAGTGATACCCACTGCCGCTTCGCCGCCCCCATCACGCCGGCTGATCGGTCCATCGCCAAAATCCGTTCGACGCGAGGCCGTCGCTCCGGCTACACAGCGCCGATGTCCCGTCCGCTCGCCGTCCTGCTGCTGCTCATTGCCACCGCCATCTGGGGGCTCGCTTTCGTCGCCCAGAAGGCCGCCATGGCGCATATGGGACCGCTCACCTTCAGCGGCACGCGCTTCCTGATCGGCGGCGTGGCGCTGTTGCCCTTCGCGCTCATCGAGCTCCGCCGCAAGGGGCCGGCAGTCGGGCCGTTCACGCCGCGGCTCTGGCTGCAGGTCGCCGTGCTCTGCGCTGCCTTCTTCGCCGGCTCAATCCTGCAGCAATATGGCCTCGCCCAAACCAGCGTCACCAATTCCGGCTTCCTCACCGCGCTCTACGTGCTGTTCGTGCCGCTGATCGCTTTCCTGGTGATCCAGGCAAAACCCCACCCGATCATTTATCTCGGCGCCCCGCTGGCGCTGGTCGGGATTTTCTACCTGAACGGCGGGCGCTTCGAGAGCTTCAACTTCGGCGACCTGCTGGTAGTGATCAGCGCCGTGTTCTGGGGCGGGCACGTCTTCATGCTCGGCCTGCTCACCCGCCAGACCGGCCTGCCGATCGTGCTCTCGGCTATCACCGTGCTCAGTGTCGGCGTCGTCTGTATCGCCTTTGCCTTTGTCTTCGAGGTTCCCGACCTCCAGGGTATTCTCGGCGGCTGGGTGCAGATCCTCTATGTCGGGCTGATGTCCACTGCCGTTGCCTTCACCCTGCAGGCGATCGGTCAGCAGCACGTCCCCTCTGCCAACGCGGCGATCATCCTCTCGGCCGAAAGCCTGTTCGCCGCGCTCGGCGGCGCCCTGCTGCTGGGCGAGCGCCTGCCCCTCATCGGCTATGCCGGCGCGGCGCTGATCTTCTTCGCCATCATCATGGTGGAGGCCATCCCGGCACTGCAGCAGCGCCGGGAAACAAAGCCAGCCTGAGAGCTACTGCACCCGCGTCAGGGTGATCTCGCGGCACACCACGATGTAGGCGCAGGCCTTGACGTTCATGGTGTTGGCGCCATTGAGCGTCAGCGTCGCATCGCCGGTCTGGCCGAACAGGCTGAGCTTGCCCTTCCAGCGCCCCTGCCCGCTCGGCTTCGCCTTGTCGATCAGGTAGGTGTTGAGGTACGGCCGGTTCTTGTCGCTATCCATGTTGCCGCGCAGCGCCACGACCTTGATGCACAGCTGGGCATTGTCCTTGCCGCACATGCTCATCTCGTAGTCGGAGTTCTTGTCCGGGCGCCACATGCCGGTGACATCGACGCCCTGCGCCATGCTCGGCGCGGCCATCGCCGCCGCCATCGCCAAACCCAATCCAGCCTTCCAGAAGGTCTTCATTTGCCTCTCCAGCAGCCCTGCCCGCAGCTCTCCGCTACGGTGCGATAATGTCGCCAATATGAAACCGTTCGTCATCTGCTTGTCACGTCGGCTCAATAGCTTGCGGGTGTCCGGAACGTCCCCATTGTTCCGGCCTAGACCCGGTTGCACCCGCCACTATCGGCAGCCGGACGGTCCTTATGAGCAGGACATCGCCGCCAATTCGTATGTCCTGCGCCGAGCCCCAATTCGGCATTCTTATCGGCCGCCCCCGCCAGGCGGCCGATTTTTTGTTGAGAGCGACCGATTGGCCTCGCCGCCGCCCCTCGCCTGCGGCATGAACAGCCGCATGGCCAAGCTCTACTTCTCCTACTCGGCGATGAACGCCGGCAAGTCGACCCTGCTGCTGCAGGCATCCTACAACTATGTCGAGCGCGGCATGCGCACGCTACTGTTCACTTCCTCGCTCTATGCCGAAGGCGATGTCGGCCGCATCACCTCGCGGCTCGGCATTTCCGCCGATGCCGAAATGTTCAATGGCGAGGACGACCTGTTCCAGCGCGTCAACGATCACCTGCAGGAATCGAAGGTCGATTGCGTCTTCGTCGACGAGGCGCAGTTCCTTACTACCGACCAGGTCTGGCAGCTCGCCCGCGTCGCCGACCGGCTCGATGTGCCGGTGATGTGCTATGGCCTCAGGACCGATTTCCAGGGCAAGCTGTTTCCCGGCTCCTCGGAGCTCCTCGCCGTCGCCGACGAGCTGCGCGAAGTCCGCACTATCTGCTTTTGCGGCCGCAAGGCCACCATGGTGGTGCGCCGCGACACCGAAGGCGGCGCGCTCACCGAGGGCAACCAGGTGTCGATCGAGAAATCGGTCTACGTCTCGCTCTGCCGCCGGCACTGGGAAGAAGAAATCGGCCGCTGGCCGCCGAAAGGACCTCGCGCATGACCGACGCAGCCTCCACCGCCGAGCCCAATGGTGCGCTGACCATCCGCACCCTCGCCATGCCGGCCGACACCAATCCGGCCGGTGACATCTTTGGCGGCTGGGTGCTGAGCCAGATGGATATTGCCGGCTCGATCTGCGCCGTCGAGCGCGTGCAAGGCCGTGTCGCCACCGTGGCAGTCGAAGCCATGACTTTCATCGCGCCGGTCAAGGTCGGCGATGTGCTGTGCGTCTACACCACGATCGAGCGGGTCGGGAACACCTCGATCACCATCGCCATGGAGGCCTGGGCTCGCCGCAACCGGCTCGCCGACCGCGTGAAGGTCACCGAAGGGCGCTTCGTCTACGTCGCCCTCGACGACCAGGGCCAGAAGCGCGTCATCCCACGCTGAACCGACAGCCGTTCAGCACCCGTTCAGCACCACAATCGCAAAGCTTCACCTATCCCGTCCCGGGATGGGTGGCCTCTTCCCCGGGACGATGAGGGAGGCGCTGCGCGAGGGATTCCGCGCGGCGCCTTTCCGCCGCTGATCCTCTTCCATTCCGACCGGTCCGGCCCAAGACTCGATGCCCACCTCCCCCTTGACGGGAGCGGCAGCGACCTAGCGCAGCTCGGAGGGGGTGTGCGGAGCCACAGTCTTTTGCGGCCGGTACCCCGCCAATTTTCCCCCACCCTGTTGCCGGCGCACCCTTCCAACCGTCATGCAGCGGCGCTACGCTTCGTCTCTGATTATTTGGTACGGGGCATTTTCGATGAAGCAGTTGCTCGCCTGCCTGTCTGCACTAGCCCTTCTCGCTCTCGGCACGGCCGCCGCGACCGCGGCGCCGGTGGGCTCGCCCGCCTGGTCGGTCCATCCGCTCATCCTGTTCGAAGGTCCAGGCAAGGCTTACGACGTCACCGGCGAGATCGAAGGTCAGGTCCGCATCTATGTCGATCGTTGCTCCAAGCGGTGGTGCCACGTCCATGCCGGACGCGCCGCCGGCTGGACCAGCCTCTACAACATCGCCTTCGGCAAGGTGATCCGTCACCCCTGGCAACTCGCCCCCATTCCCTACAACTGGGGCGGCCCCGGCACGGTCTGCCTCTATGAAGGCCACAACTTCACCGGCGCCTCGTTCTGCGCCAAGGCCGGCACCAGCGTCCGCGATTTCCTGCTGCTCGACACCGACAACCGCTACTCGTCGGTCCGTATCGAGGGCAACGTCTCGGTGGACCTCTGCCGCGACCGCGAGTTCCATAGCTATTGCGAACGCGTCAACGACAGCCGGACCAGCCTGCACGGCTTCCTCGACAACAATGTGAGTTCGATGCGGGTCTATTGAGTTTCGCCTGCCACGCTCAGTAACGACCGGCCCGCTGCCTGCCCGGTGCGGGCCGTTTGTTTTGCAATTCAGTCGATTTCGCCTCGAATCGCGAATACTGCTGTTTGTCGGCAGCGTTCGGCGCGCGGCACCTGATGCCCTGCTGATCTCGCGCCGCGGCACCGATCCCGGTGCCGTCAATCAGGGAACATCCTCATGAAGCGTCTCCACCTCGTCGCCGCCGCAGCGCTGGCCGCGCTTGTCGGCCTTGCCGTCGCGCCTGCCTTCGCTGCGCCCAATGCCCACATGCTGCAGGACTCCAACGTCCGCAAGACCGCCAACCCGAACTCGCCGGTGGTCAACTCGGTCGCAGCAGGCCAGCTCGTCACCGTGCTCGATTGCCAGGGCACCGTCTGCCTGATCCAGATCCCGGGCCCCGATGGCTGGGTGCGCCAGAACCGCCTCGGCGGGCTCAACAAGGGTAAGCCCGCGTCCAACGTGCCGTTCAGCTTCAGCTTCGGTGTCGGCGGCGACGGCAAGCCGTCGATCTCGATCGGCATCGGCAACCAGCCCAAGCCGCAGCCCCTGCCCGAGCCGGAAGAAGAAGACCAGGTCTGCTTCTACAAGAACGCCAATTTCAACGGCGCGAGCTTCTGCGTCGAGCCCGGCGACAGCGACGATGCGCTGGGCGGCAGCTGGAACGACTCGATCTCCTCGATCGAGGTGTTCGGCGATGCCGACGTGCTGGTCTGCCGCGATTTCGACCTCGAAGGCATCTGCGCCGACATCAGCTCGTCCAAGGCGTCGCTGCCCAAGCAGCTCAACAACGCCATCTCGTCCTACGAAGTTAACTGACGCTTCACCATACTGAGAGCCGAACGCCGCCCAGGGGAGGAACTCCCGGGGCGGCGTTTGCATTTTAGGCGCAATCGACACGAATGCATGGAACTCCCTTGCGTTCGGGCCGTTTCGGCCTCGCGGCGACAATCGATAAATGCCCCAAAGCGTCACAAAGAGAGGACTATTCATGCATCCCATCAAACTGGCAGGAGCCGCCACCGTGCTGCTCGGCTCGCTGTTCTTCGCCGGTGCGGCCAACGCCGCCGTCGCCACCAGCACTGTCAATGTTCGTGCCGCGCCGGTGAACGGCGCCGTGGTCGATGTGCTGCGCCCCGGCCAACAGGTCGAGATCGATCGCTGCTCCGGGGGCTGGTGCTACGTGATCAAGCAGGGTCCGGATGGCTGGGTCTCCGCCAGCTTCCTCAGCGACGACGATTCCGGCTTCGACGATGAGGACGATATCGATACCCGCGTCATCGTTCCCGATCGTCCGGGCCCGAGCAGGCCGGATGTCGATGTAAGCATCGGCTTCGACGTCCCCGGCTTCAGCTTCCAGATCGGTTCGGGCGGCTTCGACATGCGGCCCGGCCGTCCGGGTGGCAACCGCGACCGCGTCTGCTTCTACGAGAACACCAATTTCCGCGGCGACAGCTTCTGCGCCCGTCCAGGCGAGCGCCTCGCCCGTCTCGGCCGCTGGGACGATTCGATCCGCTCGATCGAAATCCGCGGCGATGCGCAGGCCCTGGTCTGCGAGCGCGCCAACTTCAACGGCCGCTGCATCGTGATCTCACGCAGCGTGCCGAACCTGCGCGGTGCCAACGACAATATCAGCTCGCTGCGCGTCCGCTGAGCGCCGCCTGACTGAACACAAAGCGCCGCCCCGGCTTATTGCCCGGGGCGGCGTTTTGCTTCTTGCACCTAGCGCCGGAAGATCGCGTCGAGCAACTGTCGCTCGATCCGCGCCAGGTCCTCGGCGCCCCGCAACCGCGGACGCTCGTGCTCGACCAGGATGTCGAGCACGATATGCCCCTCGTCGAGGACGATCACCCGGTCGGCCAGCGCCACCGCCTCGCCGACATCGTGGGTGACGAACAGCGCGGTAAACCCCTGCTCCCGCCACACCCGCTCGACCAGCCCCTGCATGGTGATGCGGGTCAGCGCATCGAGCGCTCCGAGCGGCTCATCGAGCGCCAGGAAATCCGGCCGGCTGACCAGCGCACGCGCCAGCGCCACACGCTGCCGCTGCCCGCCGGAGAGTTGCGCCGGCCAGTCGCCAGCCTTCTCGTCGAGCTGCACCTCGCGCAGTGCCGCCAGCGACTTCTCCTTGGCCGGGCGGCCGCCCTGGCCCGGCCCCAGGCCCACCGCGACATTGCCGGCGACGCGCTCCCACGGCAGCAGCCGCGGCTCCTGGAACACGATCCGGGCATTCGGCGTCACTGCCTCGCCGCCCGGACCGGTGAAGGTGATGCGCCCGCCGGTCGGCTCGTCGAGACCGGTGAGCAGCCGCAGCAACGTGCTCTTGCCGCAGCCGCTCTTACCGACGATGGCGAGGAACTGCCCTGCGGGCACCTCGAGATCGAGCTGGCGCAGCACCGGCACGCTGCCGAACGACTTATCCAGCCCCTCGATGCGGATGCCCACCGCACTGCCGCGCTCTGCCGTGGGCGCCGGTGCCTGCGGACCGTACTCCGGCTCGATCCCCTTGCCCCAGGCGTTGAACTTGCGGGCCTGCTGAATCTGGCTCATCGGATCACCCTTTCGCCGGCGTTTGGAACGCCGGGTGCCATTGCAGTGTCCGCCGTTCGAGGAACCGCGCCGTCGCATCGGCCAGCTTGCCGAGCAGCGCGTAGATCACCAGCGCCAGCACCACGACATCGGTCATCATGAACTCGCGCGCCGAGTTGGCCATGTGCCCGATGCCTGAGGAGGCCGCCATGGTTTCGGCGACGATCAGCGTCAGCCACATGATGCCGAGCGAGAACCTCAGGCCCACGAAGATCGAGGGCAGCGCGCCTGGGAAGATCACCTTGCGGAACAAGGTCCAGCCGTTCATCCCATAGACCCGCCCCATCTCGATCAGTTGCGGATCGACCGTCCGCACCCCGTGCAACGTGTTGAGATAGATCGGGAAGAACACCCCGAGCGAGGTGAGGAACAGCTTCGCCTCTTCGCCGATGCCGAACCACAGGATCACCAGCGGGATCAGCGCCAGGTTGGGAATGGTGCGGATCATCTGCAGCGTCGTATCGGTCAGCCGGTGCGACAGGCTGGAAACACCGTTGGCGATCCCCAGGAGGAAGCCGATCGAGCCGCCGACGAACAACCCCGACAGCGCCCGCTGCGCGCTGACCGCGATATTGACCCCGAGCTCGCCCGAAATCGTCTTGTCCCAGAAGGCCCGAAGCACATCCAGCGGCGCCGGCATCAGCCGGTTGCCGATCAGTCCCAGGCTCGACGCCGTCTGCCAGGCGACGACGATGGCCACCGGCAGCAGCAGCGGCAGCGCACCGGCCAGCCGGGAAGAAATCCACCGTCCCGCCTGGCGCAGGTTTGGCCCGCCCGGCAAGGCGGCCGGTTTGGGAAGCTCGGCAACCAGCGTCATTTCGTGTCTCCCTGAAAGCGCGACAAATCAAAGGCCTCAGGCATTTCGTCGTTTCGGCGAAACGGCGGAATGCTCTAGAGCTCCGGCGCGTGCCAGAAGACCTCGGCGATCGAAAGCTTCCTGGGCAGGATCCCCAGCCCGAAGAACTCGTCGGCTAGCGCCTGCTGGTAGGTGAGGATGCTGTCGTCGAGCGGTTGGATGGCGCCGAGGTCGGCGCCCTTGCGGGTCAGCGCGATCTTCTGGATCGGTTCGGGCACCCCGGTCACCGCCGAGATCTCGCCGACCGTGGCCTCGATATTGGCCTGCGCCGCCTTGCCGACCCTCGCCAGCTCGTCGATCACCTCGGCGAGGATGGTCGGGTTCTCCTTGGCGTAGCCGCCATTGGCCAGGTAGTAGCCCCAGGAGTCGACGATGCCTTCGGTCGTCACCAGCACGCGCGTATCCGGCGCCTGTTCGGCGATCGCATAATAGGGGTCCCAGATGATCCAGGCGTCGATCTGGTTGCTGGCGAAGGCCGGCGCCGCATCCGGCGGCCCCAGATCCAGCGCCTCGACATCGGCCGGCGTCAGCCCGACCGTGCGCAGCGCCTTGACTGCAAAATTATGCGCACTGGAGCCGCGCTTGAACGCCACCTTCTTGTCCTTCAGGTCGGCGATCGACTGGATCGGCGAGTCCTTTTTGACGAGGATGGCTGAACCGGCGACGCTGCTCTTGCTGGCCGCCACATAGACCAGGTCGCCACCGGCAGCCTGGGCGAACAGCGGCGGGATGTCGCCGGTCGAGCCGAAATCGATCGCGTTGGCGCCCAGCGCCTCGAGCAGCGGCGGCCCCGAGGTGAACTCGGACCAGGTGATCTTGACGCCGCGCGCTTCGAGCCGCTTGTCGAGCGCCCCCGACGATTTGGCGAGCGCAAAGACCCCACCCTTCTGCCAACCGATGCGGAATTCCTTGGCGGTATCCTCGGCCCGTGCCACGCCGGGCACGAGGCTCAGCGCCGACGCCGCGGCGAATAGCTTCAGTGTCGATCTGCGATCGATCATCGTCGTCTCCATCAGAAACAGGTTGAAATCAGGCGATGGCGCGCTGCGGCTCGGCCGCCTCGACGCGCTTGCCCTGCAGCCGCCAGTCGAGTTCCTCGGCCGCCCGTTCGATCCCCTTCAGCAGGCCGGGGCTATGCGGCTGGTAGTCGGCGAAATCCGGCTCGCTGGCATAGATGCCGGTAGCGATGATGTCGGCCGAAAAGAATGCGAATAGCGGCCTCAGCCCGTGGTCGATCGCCAGCGCGTGCCGCTCGCTGCCGCCGGTTGCCGAAAGCACGATCGGCTTGCCCTTCAGCGCCTTGGGCTCGATCAGGTCGAACAGGTGCTTGAACAGCCCGGCATAGGTGCCTTTGTAGATCGGCGAGCCGACCACCAGCGCGTCCGCGGCGGTGATCGTTGCGATCAGCTGCGCGAGATCGGCCGGCGCCGAGCGCGGATCGAGGGTCGAGCCCAGCGAGGGCTGGATCTCCTGCAGATCGAAGATCGAGACCTTAGCTCCCGAACGCTGCGCCGCCGCATCGGCGATCGCTTCCACCAGGTTGCGCGTCCGCGACGGTCGCGACGAGCTGCCGGCAAATCCGACAATATTCAGCCCGGCCATCAGGCGCTCCTCTGGGTCTGCGCCGCAGCGCGTTCGACGAAACGATTGACCGGCCGCGCGAGCCCGAGATTTTCCCTGAGCGTCGCGCCTTCATATTCGGTGCGGAACCAGCCGCGCCGCTGCAGCACCGGCACCACCTGGTCGACGAAGTCGGTGAGCCCGGTGGGCAGCACCGGTGGCATGATGTTGAAGCCGTCAGCCGCCCCGCCGTGGAACCACTCTCCGATGGCGTCGGCCACCTGCTCGGGCGTTCCGACCACCGTCCGGTGGCCGCGCGCCGTGGCCAGTGACAAATAGAGTTCTCGCAGGCTGAGGCCGCGCGCCGCGAGGTCCGACACCAGCTTCAGCCGGCTCTTGTTGAGTTCGGTATTGGTGGGCAGCGGCGGCGCCTTGTCGTCGAGCGAGTAGCCCGACAGGTCGACCCCGACATAATATTGCTTGAGGATCGACCAGGCGATCGTCGGGTGCACCAGCGACTGGATGAACTCGTAGTTCTCCTGCGCCTCTTTCTCCGTTCCACCCAGCACCGCGAAGATGCCCGGCATGATCAGCAGTTGTTCCGGCCGGCGGCCGAATTTGGCGAGCCGCCCCTTGATGTCGGAATAGAACTCCTGGGCATCTTCCAGCGTCTGGTTGGCGGTGAAGATCACCTCGGCGGTGCGCGCCGCCAGTTCCCGACCCGGCTCCGAGGCGCCGGCCTGCACCACCACCGGTCGGCCCTGCGGTGAACGGGCGACGTTCAGCGGCCCGGCGACATCGAAGAACTTGCCGTGGTGATTGACCTTGTGGACCTTGTCGGGGTCGAGAAAGATCCCGCTCGCTTTGTCGCGGATCAGCGCATCATCCTCGTAGGAGTCCCACAGGTCGAGCACCAGATCGACGACTTCCTCGGCCCGCTGGTAGCGGTTGGCATGCGCCGGATGGCCAGCAATCGAGAAGTTCTTCGACACGTCGGCGCCGGTCGTCACCACGTTCCATGCGGCGCGGCCTTTCGAGATATGGTCGAGCGAGGCGAATTTGCGGGCGAGGAGATAGGGATCCTCATAGGTGGTCGACGCCGTTGCGACGAAGCCGATCCGCTCGGTCACCTGCGACAGCGCCGACCACAGCGTCACCGGCTCGAAATGCGCCGAATGGCTGACCCGGCTGCGCGTCTCGGCGTCCTTGTCGCCATCCCAGCCGGCCGGACTATCGGCAACGAACACCAGGTCGAACTTGCCGCGCTCGGCCGTCTCGGCGAGGCCGCGATAGTGGTCGATGCTGTGTCCGGCATCGGCGTCCGAATCCGGGTGCCGCCAGGCCGCGATATGATGCCCGGTCGCCATGATGAAGGCGCCGAGCTTGAGCTGTCTGTCCTCGGTGGTCATTTCGACATCGGTCCCCCGGTGCCGCGCTCCATGCTCGGCAATGAGACTTTAGACTACTAATTCAATATACAATGTCGACTGATGGCTTTGCGCCGATCGCTGGGTTCGTGAGCTTTTTTTGCCCGCACAATCGCCTTGCCGGGGAACGGACGGTCGGATGCGGTTCCTGAACCATTTCTGCAACCGACGTTCAGCGCTCTGTCAGCTGGGCTGTGATGCACTGCTCCTAAGCTGCCGAGTCGGTGGCACTGAGGGGGCACATCTCAGTTCATTTCTCCCATCGAGCTGCGACGCTCGATAGCCCGTGAGGCGGGGCGCCTCCCCTCCCTCACGACGCGGACCCGGCCCGCCGCACGGTGTCGGGTCCGCTACCTCGCGCAATTGACATCGCTCCCGAGTCCACGCTCTATGCGCCGGTTCAAGGTTCCTCGGCGGCCGCCAAGCCAACGGGGATTAAAAGGGAACACGGTGCGACGTACCCATCAGGGCGCAAAACCGTGGCTGCCCCCGCAACTGTAAGCGGCGAGCTCTTCCGTAGACACCACTGACCCGACGGGTTGGGAAGGTTCGGAGGCGCTGTGACCCGCGAGCCAGGAGACCTGCCTCGACAGCTCACTGTAACCCGGCCGGGGTGTGCCGAGGGGAACGTCGATGGCGCTACGACTACGCATCGCAGCTCGCATTTTGATCGGTTCGCCCGTCAGCCCTCGCCTATGCGCGGAGGCCTCCGATGGAGCTTGCCCGATCCCTCGTCGGCTCTAGCCCGGCCGCCCTCACGGTCGAAGGCCTGAGCTGGGGCCCGTCGCATCGCGCCCCGATCGTCCGCGATCTGAGCTTTGTCGTCGCGCCCGGCGAGATGCTGGCGCTGGTCGGCCCCAACGGCGCCGGCAAATCCAGCCTGCTGCGCTGCCTCTACCGCTATCACCGCCCCACCGCCGGTACGGTCCGCCTCGATGGTGTCGACCTGTGGTCGCTGCCGCCCCGCGCCACCGCCCGCCGCATCGCCACCGTGCTGCAGGAGCCGGCCTCGGATTTCGGCCTCAGCGTCGCCGAAATCATCGAGCTCGGCCTCACCCCGCACCAGCATGACGGGTCACCACATGGTTACGCATCGGTCGAAGCCGCGCTGGAGTTGCTCGGCCTCGCGCCGCTGGCCGCCCGCGATTTCGCCTCGCTTTCCGGCGGCGAGAAGCAGCGCGTCATGCTTGCCCGCGCCCTGGTGCAGAAACCGGACCTGCTGATCCTCGACGAGCCCACCAACCACCTCGATATCCGCCATCAGCTCGAAGTGCTGGCGCTACTCGCGGCGCTGCCCACCACCATCATCGTCTCGCTGCACGACCTGGCGCTCGCTTCGGCCCATGCCGATCGCGTGCTGGTCATCGCCGATGGCCGGCAGGCAGCGCTCGGCCCACCGCTGGAGATTCTGACGCCGGCGGCCATCCGGGAGACTTTTGCCGTCGAGACCGCCATCGACAGCCATCCGGCTACCGGCCGCCCCCGCTTTTCCTTTCATCTCGAACCACGCCGCTAACGGAGATCTTCATGCGCCACAGCTTCCTTCTTGCCCCGCTTGTCGCGCTCGCCGCGACCAGCGCCTTTGCCTCCGACTTCCCGGTCACTATCAAGAGCTGTAACCGTGACGTTACGTTTGACACCGCCCCGAGCCGCGCCGTCTCCAACGACGTCAACCTCACCGAGATGATGCTGGCCCTCGGCCTCACCGGCTCGATGGCCGGTTATACCGGCGTGTCGGAGTGGAAGACGCTGAACGAAACGCTGCGCGCCGGTGTCGCCGAGCTGCCCGAACTGTCGCCCGACTATCCCACCAAGGAAGTGCTGCTCGGCGCCGATGCCGACTTCTATTTCGCCGGCTGGAACTACGGCATGAAGGTCGGCGGCGAAATCACCCCGGAGACCCTCGGCGCCTTCGGCATCAAGGTCTACGAGCTGACCGAAAGCTGCATCCACATCATGGACAAGCCCAAGGCCGCGATCGACGACCTCTATGTCGACCTGCTCAATCTGGGAAAAATCTTCGGCGTCTCCGAACGCGCCGAAGCGCTGGTTGCCGGTTACCGATCCGAGCTGGCTGCCTTCACCGCGACGCTGCCCAGGCGCGACACCCCGCCAAAGGTGTTCATCTATGACTCGGGCGAGGAGAAGCCCTTCACCGCCGGCCGCTACGCCATCCCCACCGCGCTGATCGAAGCCGCCGGCGGCACCAACATCATGGACGACGTGAACTCGAGCTGGGTCGAGATCGGCTGGGAGCCGGTGATCGAGCGCAACCCCGACGTCATCGTCATCATCAACTATGGCGAAGTCACCGCCGAGCAGAAGGCAGACTTCATGCGCAACAACCCGGCTTTCAAGGACATTCCGGCGATAAAACATAACCGCTTCGTTACGCTTCAATATGTCGAAGCCACCCCGGGCCCGCGCAACATCGCAGCGATCAAGCACCTGGCCGCGGCGTTCGCGGAGTAGCGGGGTAGACGGCCGACAGACGGCCCCCTCCCATCCTCCCCCATGAAGGGGGAGGTGCCCCGCCGGTGAGAAGGGCTCGATCGAGCCACAAACCCCTCTTCACCTCCCCCTTCATGGGGGAGGCCGGGAGGGGGCCGTCTCTATCAGTCAGCACCCCGTAAGGCCCCCATGTCCCACCGCCACCTCACCGGCCCGCGCCACGCCCTGATCCACGCCACCCCGGCGCTGGTGCTGGCGCTCGCCGCGCTGCTCCTCGTCACGGCGCTGGTCGCCGTCAGCGTCGGCGCCATCGCCATTCCGCTCGACACCGTCTGGTCCGTCGTTGCCCACCATCTCGCCCCCGGCAGCGTCGAGGTGAGCTGGTCGGCCGGGCGCGACAACATCGTCTGGGAGGTGCGGCTGCCCCGCGTCATCCTCGGCGCCGCCGTCGGCGCCAGCCTGGCGCTGGTCGGCGCCGCCCTGCAATCGGTGACCCGCAACCCGCTCGCCGATCCGCATCTGCTCGGCATTTCCTCGGGCGCGGCGCTCGGCGCCATCATCGTGCTGCTGCATACCGGCATGTTCCTCGGCCTCGCCACCGTCCCGCTCTTCGCCTTCGGCGGCGCGCTCCTGAGCACCGCCATCGTCGTCGGCATCGCCAATCTCACCCGCTCCACCGATGCCAGCCGGCTGATCCTCGCCGGCGTCGCCGTCAGCTTCCTCATCAGCTCCGGCGGCAGCCTCGCCATCTTCCTGGGTGATCCGCGCGCTGCCCACACTGTGATCTTCTGGATGCTTGGCGGCCTCGGGCTCTCGACCTGGGCGCAACTGCCCTACCCGCTCGTCGCGCTCCTCGCCTGCGGCGCTTACCTCATCGCCAACGCGCGCAACCTCAACGCCATGACGCTCGGCGACGAAAGCGCCACCACGCTCGGCATTCCAGCCGGGCGCTTCCGCATGGTGGTGTTCATCGTGTCGGCCCTGCTGACCGGCGCCGCCGTGGCCTTTTCCGGCGTCATCGCTTTTGTCGGGCTGATGATCCCGCACATCGTCCGCCTGGTTGTCGGCGGCGACTATCGCCGGGTGCTGCCGCTCTCGGCTTTGCTCGGCGCCATCTTCCTCGTTCTCGCCGACATGCTGGCCCGCATCATCATCCCGCCGCAGGATCTGCCCATCGGCATCATTACCGGGCTGGTCGGTGGCGGCTTCTTCATCCTGCTGCTCCGCCGCCGCGGCCGTGCCGCTTGACAGCAACCAAGGCGAGGCGTATTCAACACAAACGTTGATCAACGAAAGTGTTGAATATGTACTCCGCCACCGACCCACTCAGCACCACGCTCTCGGCCCTCGCCGATCCGACCCGCCGGGCCCTGCTGGCCCGGTTGAGCGAAGGCGAGGCAACGGTCAACGAGCTGGCCGAACCCTTCGACATTACCCTGCAGGCCGTGTCGCGCCACCTCAAGGTGCTGGAGACCGCCGGCCTGATCAGCCGCGGCCGCGAGGCGCAGTGGCGGCCCTGCAAACTCGAAACCGCCCGGCTGCAAGAAGTCGATGGCTGGCTCGCCCGCTACCGCATGTTCTGGGAAGGCAGCTTCGACAAGATGGGCGCCTATCTCGACGAGATCACCAAGGGAGATGACAATGGCTCAAAGAACTGAGATGCGCACTGAGGCCCTGAAGCTGCGCGACGACGAGCTGTTCATCACCCGCAGTTTCGCTGCGCCGCTGTCGATCGTCTGGCGCATGTGGCAGGAGCCCGAACACATGATCCGTTGGTGGGGCCCGGAAGGCTTCACCGTCACCGACCTCAGCTCCGACTTCCGCCCCGGCGGCGCCTGGCGCGTCGGCATGACCTCGTCGATGTTCCCCAAGAGCTGGTCGGGCGGCGAGTATCTCGAGATCGAGCCGCATAAGCGCATCGTCCTCAGCTTCGCCTGGGACGAAGGGGCCGGCGAAACCGTGCCCACCACCATCACCGTGCAGTTCGAGGAACGCGCCGGCCGCACCACCCAGCATTTCCACCAGACCCCCTTCACCTCCGTCGCCTCGCGCGACAGCCATGTCGGCGGCTGGAACTCGCTCTTCAATAAGGAAGAGCAATACGCCACGGCTTTGGCCAAGGGCATCCAGCTGCAACAGCTGACCTGAGCCCCTATCAACCGCCGGTGCTGGCTGCCCCCCACCCCTGTCCCCTCCCCGCAAGGGGGAGGGAGACCCTCACACCAGCATCTCAGTCTGCGTCTCCCTCCCCCTTGCGGGCCACCGGCACCTCAGCCGACAAGCAAAGGACCACCCCACGCCATGCTCGCCAACAAGATCGCCATCATCCACGGTGCCGCCGGCAGGATCGGCTCCACCACAGCCCGGCAGTTCGCTGCCGATGGCGCACGGCTGTTCCTCGCCGGCCGCACGCTCGCCAAGGTCCAGGCCGTCGCCGATGCCATCAACGCCGCGGGCGGCGAGGCCGAGGCCGCCGAAGTTGACGCCCTCGACGAAGCCGCCGTCCAGGCTCATGCCGATGCCATCGCCGCCAAAGCCGGCCGCATCGACATCACCTTCAATGCCATCTCGATCTTCGGCCACCTGCAGGGCACGCGCCTCATCGACATGAACAGCGCGGACGTGCTCACCCCGATCACTGCCGGCGTCCGCACGCACCTGTTCACCGGCCTCGCCGCCGCCCGCCATATGGTCAAGCAGGGCTCCGGCGTCATTCTCACCCTGTCGTCCACCGGCGCCCACCTCTCGGGCCGCGACCAGATGGAGCACAGCGCCGGCGGCTTCGGCATCGCCTGCACCGCCATCGAAGCGCTGTCGCGCACCCTCGCCGCCGAACTCGGTCCCAAGGGTATCCGCGTCGTCTGCCTCCGCTCCGAGGCCATCCCCGAGACCTGGCCCTCCGCCCCCGAGCACGCCGAGCTGGTTCGCGAGATCAAGGCCTACATGACAGCCGGCACCATTCTCGGCCGCATGCCGACCCTCGCCGAGGTCGCCAGCGCCGCCGCCTTCGCCGCCTCCGACCGCGCCACCGCGATATCAGGCGCCATCATGAACCTCACCTGCGGCTCGGTGATGGACGCGGACTAGCCGTCCGAGCGTGTGGCCACGCCAATTCGCAGGACGTGGGAGGATGGTTCAGTGCGGGAAGGGTACCCCCCACCCTGTCCCTCCCCCGCAAGGGGGGAGGAGACCAAAACACCGGCCTCAGTGAGAGCGTCTCCCTCCCCCTTGCGGGGAGGGGACAGGGGTGGGGGTACTCTTCCCGCGCCGACCATTGTGCTATTGGTGCCCCGACCACCGGAGCCCTCCCCCATTCCCGACTCTCTCCACATCGGCGGCGCCGTGCATCTCCCGCTGTCGGAGATTTCGATCGACTATATCCGCAGCCCCGGCCCGGGCGGCCAGAACGTCAACAAGGTGTCGAGCGCGGCGCAGCTCCGCTTCGACCTGATGGGTTCGCCGTCGCTGCCCGAGCCGCTGAAGCACCGCGCCGCCGTTCTCGCCGGCAGCCGGCTCACCACCGAGGGCGTCATCGTCATCACCGCCAACCGCCTGCGCAGCCAGCCGCTCAACCGCGACGACGCCATCGACCGCCTCGTCGCCATCCTGCGCGAGGCGCTGGTCCCGCCAAAACCCCGGCGCCCGACCCGCCCTACCCTCGGCTCCAAGCAACGCCGCCTCGAAGGCAAGTCGCAGCGCGGCGCCACCAAGAAGCTGCGCAGCGTCAAGAGCTGGGATTAACGCTCGTCGGATCGGCGGTGAAAGGCTCTAGGCGCCGATCTCGCCAAGGCTCTGGCGCGCCGCCGCGCCGATCTCCGCCGCAGCGATCGTCGGCATCGCGTCCTCCGGCGGATGCTGCGCATGGTCCGCCTCGATATGCCGCGCGAACTGCTCGATATCGTGCTGGAACTGTTTCGCCGACGACTTCAGCCCGGCATCCGACATCATCCGGCCCAGCAACGGGCCACTCGATTTGCTGAAGATCTGCGTCAGCCGGGTGCCGGTCCCCGAGTCTTCGAGCCGCAGCTCGGTCAGCCCCGACACCCCACGGATCGGTACCGGCGACACATACTCGACCAGCATCTGCTCGAATGGCTGCCATTCGAGCACCGTCAGCGGAATGATCGCGTCGCCGTGGTAGCACTGGAACACGCTGCCAACCGCTACCCGCCCGGCGCTTTTGCCGTTGATATCGAGATGCGTCGCCGCCAGCAGCACCCGGTAGTGCTCGGGCTGCACCACATAGTCCCACACCCGCTCGCGCGGCAGCGCGATCTCGGCGCTCACCCGCATCAGCTCGCTGTCCCCCGGGATGCTCACTCGGGTCAGCTGGCGCTTCGCTTCCCACACCGGATGCATGTCCTCGATCCACACTGCGACCGGGCCGAAATTCTCGTAGCTCTCCTGATGCGCCACCAGCCCCTCGGTCCCCAGCCCGAGCCGGGTCAGCGCCGCATCGGTGAACAGCGTATAGGCCCGGAAGCCGGTCGCCTCGGTCACGTGGTTCTTCAGCAGCCGATGGATCAGGATCACCTCCGAGCCCACCAGCTCGTCATGTGCATCGAGCTTCTGCACGGCGAATTCGCCATGATGGACGAAGAACTTCAGATCCAGCGTGCCGATATTGCGGCAGGCATTGCAGGGGCATGTGGTGTTGTGCACCATCCGCTCGATCGCCCTGCGGAAATCGACATAGGTGTCCTCGATGGTCTCGGCGAAGGTCTGGCCGGTGAGGAAATTGTCGCTCAGCCCGTAGCTGATCACCGCATCGCCAGCGAGCCGTGAGATCACCAGCGGCGGCCGCGTGTCGTGGATCAGGAGGTTGAGCAGCGCCGTCAGCGTCTGCTGCGCATGCTCCAGCTCCGACGCTCCCAGATACTGGGTGTAGCCGGTAATGTCGGCGATGAGGAAATAGCCAAGCCGGGTCGACACCTGTCACCTCCCCCGCCGCGCCGTCATTGTCTCACGGAACGGGGCAGCAGGGCCAGTGTCGCGGTGGCCTCTTGCCGATCCGCTCGCGGCGGCCGCTTGCCGTCCGCCCGCAACGGCCGCAAGCGGCCGTCCGATGTCAGCGGAATTGCCGGAACGATCCGCTATCAATAGGTGGACCCCGACGCATGGCGGCATCGGGGTCCGAGCAGTCACCTAGAACGCCGGGAGCTGGAAAGCTCCTGGCGTCGTGCCACGAGGCGGGGAGCCCAGAGGCACCCGACAAATTACCACGAATGCACCGCGCTTCACAGCGGCGCCTGTGACCGCACGGTTCCCGACTCCACGCCATACACCCGCCGCAATTTGCGCCCCAATCTGGTTTGCGTCACAAACCAGAGTCACCGGCCATGTCCGACCTCGACAAAGCCCTCGCCGATATCGTCGAGATAAAGTCGCGCCTCGCCCAGTCGAGCGAGTTCCTCGGCCTCGGTCCGGCCGCCCTCGCCACCTCGGGCCTCCTCGCCTTCGCCGTTGCGGCGCTGCAGTCGGTGCTGCCGGGCGCCGCCGAGCCCATGGCCTACTTCACCGGCTGGGTGCTCACCGCCATTGTCGCCGTCGCGCTGATCGGCGCCGAGATGCTGCGCCGGGCCCAGCGCCACCATGCCGGCCTTGCCGACCAGATGATCCGCGAGGCGGTGCTGAACTTCGTGCCGGCAGGCGTCGCCGGCGCGACGCTGCTCGCCTTCTTCGCCCGCTTTGCGCCCGAGCAGCTGTGGCTGGTCCCCGGCCTGTGGCTGATCCTCGTCAGCCTCGGCATTTTTGCCGCCGTCCGCTCGCTGCCGCGCGCCATCGCGCTGGCCGGCGCCTGGTACCTGCTGTCAGGCTTCACCGTGCTGCTCTTCGCCGCCGGGGACCACAACCTCTCGCCGTGGCATATGGGCCTGCCCTTCGCCGTCGGCCAGCTGCTGATCGCCGGCATCGTTCACCGCGCCTCGGAGGCCGCCAATGTCCGTTGAGCCCGATGCCCCCTTCGCCTATGACGGGCTCGATCGCGTCATCCACGAGAAGGCCCGCCTGGGCATCCTCACCTCGCTGGTCAGCCGGCCCGACGGCCTCGCCTTCAACGACCTGCTGCGCCTCTGCGGCCTCACCCAGGGCAATCTCAGCCGCCACCTCGCCGTGCTGCAGGAAGCCGGCCTGGTCGACATTCACAAGGGCTACACCGGTAACCGCCCGCTGACCGAAATCCGCCTCACCCCCGCCGGCCGCCAGCGCTTTCTCGACTATCTCTCGGTGCTCGAACGCGTCGTCCGCGACGCCTCGGCAAGGGCTGAGCAGGCTGCGCCGGGGAAACCGCAGGTGGCTTGAGGTGCTGACTGAAGCAGACGGCCCCCTCCCGGCCTCCCCCATAAAGGGGGAGGTGAAGAGTCGAGGCTTCGTCTTCGATTGTGCCCAATGAACCGGCGGGGCACCTCCCCCTTCATGGGGGACTTCGAACCGTCCCGAAGGGCAAATCGCTCCAGTGGAGCGATTTGAGGCGAGAAGGCCATGAGAGCTATGCTCGAATGGCGAGGGAGGGGGCCGTCTCTCTCCGTCGACCACTGCCAATTCGTAACCGATGCCTGACCAATTCATATCCGCTCAACCGATGTCCAAGAGGTTTACAATGCAAACCACTCCTGACCACAAACTCCACGTCGCCATCATCATGGACGGCAATGGCCGCTGGGCCGAGGCGCGGGGCCTGCCCCGCCCCGCCGGCCATCAGGTCGGCGCCGATACCGTGCGCGCCATCGTCCGCTCGGCCATTGCGCGCGATATCGGCGCGCTGTCGCTCTACGCCTTCTCCACCTATAACTGGCGCCGCTCCGAGGCCGAAGTAGCCGGCATGATGGCGCTGCTCCGCCATTTCCTGCTCGTCGAGGCGCGCCAGCTGCGCGATGCCAATGTCCGCATTTCCATTCTCGGCCGCCGCGATCGCCTGCCGCTCGGCCTGGTGAAAGCCATCGCCGCCGCCGAACGCAGCACCGCCGCCTGCACCGGCCTGCATCTGCGCGTCGCCATCGATTACTCCGCCCGCGACGCCATCCTCGCCGCCGCGGCAGCGGGCCCCGAGGCGATCGCCACGGAACTCGGCACCGAGGATGTCGATTTCCTCATCCGCACCGGCGGCGACCAGCGGCTCTCCGATTTCATGCTGTGGGAATGCGCCCAGGCCGAGCTCTACTTCACCCGGGTGAAATGGCCCGACTTCGGCCCCGCCGAGTTCGACACGGCATTGGCGGAGTATGGCACCCGGGTGCGCAGCTTTGGCGGCAATGTCGAGCCTGTTAGGGCCATGGCTGGGTAGGGCTCTGTGAGAGCCGTAAACGGACCCGAGATGGCCCACGGCCTCACCTCCCCACCGGCCGTCATCCCAGCGAAAGCTGGGACCCAACTCACAGCCCGCGCCAGCCGATAGATGGGTCCCAGCTTTCGCTGGGATGACACCGAGTGCGTGGACAAATACTGCCCCCCACCCGTAACCCTAAGGCCGCTGGAACGTCTCGTATTTCGCCTCGCCCACCCGCTCGAACACCTGGATGTTGAGCCCGCCCGGCGTCCTGTCGTTGCGCAGCGTCTGCATCGCCGTCGCCACGCCATCCCGTGCAAACAGCTTGTGCCCGGCCCCGACAATCACCGGCGCCACCACCAGCCGCAGCTCATCGACCAGCCCCGCCGCCAGCAGCGACCCGGCAAGGCTGCCACTGCCATGCACCTGCAGCTCACCGCCATCCCGCGCCTTCAACGCCTCGACCTGCTTGAGCACGTCGCCACCCAGCACCGTCGCCGGTCCCCAGCTGGTTGCCTCGAGCGTCGCCGAGGCCACGTATTTCGGCAGCCGGTTCATCATCAGCCCGATGGCGTCATCCGGCTTGTTCATCTCCGGCCAGTCGCGCGCAAAGCTCTCATAGGTCCGCCGCCCGAGCAGCAGCCCATCGGCCTGCCCCAGCCAGCTGCGCGCCTGATCGAGAAAGCCCTGCTCGAGATAGGGCACGAACCAGCCGCCGCGCGAAAAGCCGTCGCTGCGGTCCTCGTCCGGGCTGCCCGGCCCCTGGTAGACGCCGTCCAGCGATACGAAGGTCATGACCACCAGCTTCATTTTTCGAACTCCGAGTGAGAAACACTATGCCTTTTGGCTAACTATCAACCGCAAACACTTAGCGCAACGGCTAAGTGACGTCAGCACTAAACACTTAGCCATTGCGCTAAGCATTAGCCGATGCTAGTCGTCGCCCATGCATGCGGGCACCGAGCAACTCGACGGGATTTTTCAGGCCCTCGCCGATCCGACGCGGCGGGCCATCCTGCAACGTCTCGGCGGCGGCCCGGCCGGCGTGGGCGAACTGGCCAAACCCTTCGACATGGCCCTGCCCTCGTTCATGAAGCACATCACCGCGCTCGAGCAGAGCGGCCTGATCCGCACCGCGAAAACCGGCCGGGTGCGCACCTGCACCCTCGAAAAGGGCACGTTCGCGCTGGTCGACAGCTGGCTGGATCATCAGCGCCGGCTGTGGAGCGGGCGTACCGACCGGCTCGAGGCCTTTGTCACCAGGGACAAGCCATGACCGAGATGTTCGACCCCGAACGCGACCTCACCATCGAGCGCTTCATCCGGGCGCCGCGCGCCGCCGTCTGGGATGCCTGGACGCTGCCGCGGCAGTTCGAGCAATGGTGGGTGCCCGAGCCGGCCAAGTGCCGGGCAGTCCGCTTCGAAGCCGTGCCCGGCGGCCCGCTGGTCACCGAGATCAGCGAAGCCGGCCAGCCCTTTGCCCCGCATATGGATGCCTGCTTCCTGATCGTCGAACCGCAGCGCCGCCTCATCTTCACCGATGCCCTGCTCGCCGGCTTCCGCCCAGCGCCCAATAGCTTCATCACAGCCGAAATCACCCTCGACGAGGTGAATGGCGGCACGCAGTACGCGGCCCGCGTCATGCATTCCGACCGCGCCACGCGCGACAAGCACGCCGAACTCGGCTTCTACGACGGCTGGGGTACCGTGATCGAACAGCTGGCGCGGTTTGTTGAGGTGCCGACCAGCTAGAGCGAAGGCGCCCGGTCCGGCGCAGTTTGGCACCGGCGGATGTCTCGCGTCCCCTCTCCCCTCCTAGGGGGCGTTGATGGCACCGCCAGTGGAAACACAACCAAGCCGCCTCGCCCCCCTTACGACCCCTCCTCATCCACCCGCTCGCGTGGCCCTTCCGGCACCGAACGCCACACAATCAGCGCCAGGGCGACCAGGGGGATGCCGATCAGCGGCAGGGCCATAGCGCCCCAGCTGTCGAGCACGATGCCTCCTAAGGCCGCTGCCACCGCCATCCCGATCATGAAGGCGGACATATTGAGCGAGATTGCCACCGGCACGGCGCCCGGCGCGATCTGCGCCATGTGGCTGGCCACCGCGATCGAATACGTGCGGCCGACGAAACCCTGTGCGCCGACCGTCAGCATCAGCGCCGGCAGGGCGAAGGCCGGCGGCACATAGGAGAGGCCGAAAAACACCGCCATCACCACGATCACCGCCAGCCCGGCGATGGTTGCTGTCCGGCCGCTGCCGAACCGATCCGACATCCGGCCCGCGGTGGCGCTGCAGGCAATGGCGCCGATGCCGCCGGCCAGCAGCACCAGCGGCAGCGTTTCGTAGCCGACGCCCACCGCCGCCATCAGCGCGCCGATATAGACGATCAGCGGCGACGAGCCGATCATGAACAACAGGGTCGAGAGCAGCGCCCGGCCCACGCCGGGGTTGCGCAGCACCCGCAGCCGGTCGCGAATGCTCAGCGTATCGCCCAGCATGCCGCGCGGCAGCCGCATATACAGCGCCGTCGCCGCCAGCCCGGCCATGATCGCCAGCATCACATAGACGACGCGCCAGCCGAACTGCGCCGCGATCCACGCCCCGAGCGGCACGCCGGCCAGCGCCGCGATCGCCTGCCCCATGCTGATCACCTGCATGTAGCGGCCACGCTTGCCGTAAGGCGCGATCATCGCGGCGGTCGCCATGGCGGTGCCGGTATAGGTCCCCGCCACCACCGCCAGCGCCGTCCGCACCACGACGAGGGCTTCGAACGTGGTCGAGAGCACGATCAGCAGCGCGCAGAGCGCAAAGCCGAACTCGGCGCCGGCGAGAATGCGCCGCCGCCCCACCCCGCCGAGCAGCAGCGCCAGCAGCGGCGGGCCGAACGCATAGGCCAGCGAATAGAACAGCACCACCAGGCCCGCCTGCCCCAGGCTCACCCCGAGGTCGGCGCCGATCAGCGGCAACAATCCGGCGATCAGGCCCCCTTCAATGGCCCCGACAAATGCCGCCAGCGCCAGCCAATACAGCCGCGAATCCATAGCTCCCCCTCGGGAGGGTATTCTTGGCGTCGTGCGGAGGCATGGGAAAGGGCAAATCGCCCGCAGCGACACATCCAATGGTAGCGGTCCCAATCGCATTGCTGGGCCGGATCCAGCCACAAGCTCGATGCCCACCTCCCCCTTGACGGGGGAGGCAAGCGAAGCTTGCGAGCGCAAGCGAGCTAGCGCAGCTCGGAGGGGGTGTGCGGAGCCTCGGTGCCTGCGGCCGGTCACTGCCTGGTCTGGGAACCACCACCGAGTGTGGGGCTCCACGTCAAAAAGCCTGGCCGCACGCATCGAGCCCCCTGCGCACCCCCTCCGAGCTGCGCTAGGTCGCTGTCGCTCCCAAGCTCCGCTTGCCTCCCCCGTCAAGGGGGAGGTGGGCATCGTGCCCTCGGCACCCCCTGTTCCCTTTCCGTTCGCCACACCCTATATTGACGTGGAACCACGACAACACTGACAGATTCTGACAGCACACCTATCTATGGTGCTGGCTGCGCACCGCCCGCGCTCCTATCGCGGGGCGCCAAGTGAACCAAACGCCGAGAGTCCGCCATGCCCCCGAAAAAGCCGGTTTCCGACTTCTCCATCGATGACTTCCTCGGCGAGATCGAGAAGGCCGAGGACGAGCGCCTGAACAAGCGGCTGCCGCAGGAGCGCCTGAAGAACAAGCGCGCCCTTGACAACGCCGCCCGCCGCGCCGCCGAAGCCGCCGGCACCGGCATCCAGCCGCTGACGCCCCAACCCCTGATCAAAAAGGCCGACGGCCCGCTGGCGCAGGAAAAGCCGAAGAAGACCGCCCGCTCCGCCGCCACCGGCATGCAGCTCAAGGCCCCGAAGTCGAAGGCCAACTCGGTCGACCGTCCGGATTTCGGCGGTATGGGTGAGTCCGACCAGGCCGGCTTCGGTCACCTGCCCTCCGGCCACGTCACGGCCCGCGATATCTCGCGCCAGGCGGCGAAAGACCCCGAGGTGATGGAGCAGCTGCGCGAAGCGCTCGAGACTTCGAAGAAGAAGGTCAGGGCGAAGAACATGCCCGGCCAGTCGCTGGCCGGCGCGCAGACCGTCGGTATCTCCGCCACGGTGAAGGCGCTCGAGGACATCATCCTGCACGGCCGCAAGGAGGTGGAGGGCAACAAGGAGTGGAAGCCGCACCGCCCTGCCCCGCGCGACAAGTCCGAAGGCGGTGTGCTGTTCAAGCTGGTCACCAGCTACGAGCCGCGCGGCGACCAGCCCACCGCCATCGCCGACCTGGTCGAGGGCGTCGAGAACGGCGAGACCGACCAGGTGCTGCTCGGCGTCACCGGCTCCGGCAAGACCTTTACCGCGGCGCAGACCATCATGCGCACTCAGCGGCCGGCGCTGATCCTTGCGCCCAACAAAACGCTGGCCGCTCAGCTCTATGGCGAGATGAAGTCGTTCTTCCCCGACAACGCCGTCGAGTATTTCGTTTCCTACTACGACTACTACCAGCCCGAGGCCTATGTGCCGCGGACCGACACCTATATCGAGAAGGAATCGACCATCAACGAGCAGATCGACCGCATGCGCCACTCGGCGACGCGCGCCCTGCTCGAACGCGACGACGTCATCATCGTCGCCTCGGTCTCCTGCATCTACGGTATCGGCTCGGTCGAAGACTACACCGCCATGACCTTCGATCTCAGGAAGGGCCAGAAGGTCGACCACCAGGAGCTGCTGCGTTCGCTCAGCCAGCTGCAATACAAGCGCGGCGACACCGGCTTCGTCCGCGGCACGTTCCGGGTGCGCGGCGATACGGTGGAGCTGTTCCCGGCCCACTATGAGGATGCCGCCTGGCGCATCACCCTGTTCGGCAACGAGATCGAGTCGATCGCCGAGTTCGATCCGCTGACCGGCAAGAAATCCTCCGACCTGCTCAGCGTCCGCATCTTCGCCAACAGCCACTATGTGACGCCGCGCGCCACCCTCACCGGCGCCATCAAGGAGATCCGCAAGGAGCTAGCCGCCCGCCTGCAGGAGCTGAACGGCGCCGGCCGCTTCCTCGAAGCGCAGCGGCTTGAGCAGCGCACCCTGTTCGATCTCGAGATGATGGAAGCCACCGGCTCCTGCGCCGGCATCGAGAACTATTCGCGCTACTTCTCCGGCCGCAAGCCGGGCGAGCCGCCACCGACTTTGTTCGAATACCTGCCCGACAACGCCCTGGTGTTCATCGACGAAAGCCACGTCACCGTCGGCCAGCTCGGCGCCATGTATCGCGGCGACCTGCGCCGCAAGGCCACCCTCGCCGAATACGGCTTCCGCCTGCCCTCGGCCATGGACAACCGCCCGCTCCGCTTCGAGGAGTGGAACGCCATGCGCCCGCAGACCATCTATGTCTCGGCCACCCCCGGCGCCTGGGAAATGGAGCAGGCCAACGGCGTGTTCGCCGAGCAGGTGATCCGCCCCACCGGCCTGATCGATCCGCCGGTCGAAATCCGGCCGGCCAAGACCCAGGTCGATGACGTGGTGGACGAGATCCGCCAGGTGTCGAAAGCCGGCTACCGCACCCTGGTCACCGTGCTCACCAAGCGCATGGCCGAGGATCTCACCGAATACATGCACGAGCAGGGCATTCGCGTGCGGTATATGCACAGCGATATCGACACCATCGAGCGCATCGAGATCATCAGGGATCTCCGCCTCGGCGCCTTCGATGTGCTGGTCGGCATCAACCTCTTGCGCGAAGGTCTCGACATCCCCGAATGCGCCCTCGTCGCCATCCTCGATGCCGACAAGGAAGGGTTTTTGCGCTCCGAGACTTCACTGATCCAGACCATCGGCCGCGCCGCCCGCAACGTCGACGGCAAGGTCATCCTCTACGCCGACAACATCACCGGCTCCATGGAACGCGCCATGGCCGAAACCAGCCGCCGCCGCGAAAAGCAGACCGCCTACAACGTCGCCAACGGCATCACCCCGCAATCGGTGAAATCCAACATCAAGGAAATCGTCGACAGCATCTACGAACAGGACCACGTCACCGTCTCGATCGGCAAGGACAAGAGCGGCAAGGAAAAGGTCCAGGCCGGAGCAAACCTGGCTGCGGTGATCAAGGACCTGGAGCGCGAGATGCGCGAAGCGGCGACGAACCTGGAGTTCGAGAAGGCGGCACGGCTGCGCGATGAGGTGAAGCGGTTGAGGGAGATGGAATTGGATGTGTTGGAGGGTGGGGTGGAGTAGCCGTGCTCCATCCCCGCTCTCCTAGCTACGACTTCGGTCCCAACACATCCATCAAGCAACCATTTGCCTCGTGTCGAAGTCAAAGTCCGGCAAAAAGCCACCAGCGCCTTGAGCGTTAGCCAACCACTTCGCTGCTTGAACTGACGAAATGGCACCCCCGTCTATGCATTGACATAGCAGCCCAATAAAGCCGGTGACGTTCTCCGCACCCAACAGATCTACACCGACATCCCTCGCCCTTCGATCATCAGAGATCAGTAGCTCCCCGGACTCGACACAGATCGTAACGCACTCGGCCTCTCCGACGCCAATCTCATGATCGGCAGCGATATCACCTACCGCCGTCGCAGACAGAGATGACCCATCGAAACGATGAATCAGACCGGCTTCTAGTAGTTGTTCGAGGATAACCTTGTCCTTTACGATTTCGTCTTCGACCAACCCCTGAAACCAGACCTCAGTTGGGATGGCAGACAGTATCTCGGCCGCCCCACCTGACCTGATCAAATTTATTAGGGCGCAGGCATCAATGATAGCGGCTTGCATCGACTACTTCCAAGGCCTCCTGCAGCGATAGCCCAAAGATCTCCGCGGCCCGCTCCACCGATATCTCACCCGCCCGTATTTGCTCAGCACAGCCCCTCATTGCGCCACGAGCCACACTGTTCCACTCTTCACCCGGATCGGCAGCAAGACCAAAATGGTCTCCAAACTTCTCAGGAGAAGCAAACTCTTCGGTGATAGCTCGCCTTAACGAGCGCGTGGCACCTGCAGGCAGTAATTCCAGGACCTCAAGACGTCCGCCCGCCACGTCAAAGCTAGTGCCGAACGACCTCGCTACATTCATGACCTCAAGGGCGGTCAGGCCGTCCGCAGGGGAGTCGTGAGTGGCCCGCCAGCGCCTTACTACGTCGGAAACGCCTCCGGGCGGCAACAGACAGGCGGCAGCAAAGGCGTTGGCGAAACTCTCCTCCTCAAAGGAGGAGCCTGCCGTTTCGTGGGTAACTTCCTGATCTAGCCAGATCTCGTCGCTGCCGACTGGGAGATCTGTGATGAGGTGGCAAACCTCGTGACACAGAGTGAAGCGCATCCGCCCGAGATGACGCTCAGCGAGAAGAACGATGGCCGTCCCATTTGTGCGCGTCGCGACGCCATCGAGCGAACGAAACTTGCTCACGAGCTGCACCACGCCGAACTTTGCAAATAGAGTTTCTGACAGCCCAAAGAGCGCGGAGCGACGGTCAATCCCGAGTATGTTCTCGCGAAACATTCTTGCCAGCTGCTCGGCAGAAGCCAGCGTCTTTGGGAAGTCGGAAAAGAAGGGAAGGTCGGACACGTCAACTAACCGAGCGACAAGCTTAGCCCGATAGGACCCAAGCGCCCCTTCGTACTCCAGCTCGTCAGCCGGTGACCGTCCAAAGTTGGAGCGGTACTTTTGTAGCGACCTGGCATCGCTCGGAGGGCTAACCAAGAGCTCCCTGACAGGGATATGAAGGTGCTTGGATAAGAGGCGAACCTCGTCCACAGTGGGATCTGCGTCACTCAAAAGCTCAGCAATGCGTCGCTCGCTTAGCCCACTAGCAATGAGCCGCTCCAGCCTAACAGACCGGGCGGCCAGCGCCTCCTTCAGAGCGGTCATTTCCCCCCCTGCAGCCGCCGAAGCTCCTGAACGAGGGCCTTAACTTGCTCCTCGTTCAGCCCGCGCCAACGAGGGACAAGATCCGCTGTATTGTTGGAGCGCACCTTGAGAATTCGCTCGAGCATACCGTGGGTTCGGGCCCGCGCGAGCTCGATCGCTCGCTCCCCTACAATCGCGACAGCTTCTTTCCCTACTAAGTAATTTTGCCGCCGCTTGGCAAACTGATCATGATCGTCCAAGGCGTTGTGTTCGCCATCTGCGTTGACAATGATGTTGCCGATGACCTGACCACGCTCGTTCTTCTTCAGCCGATACTCAGGAAAACGCTCATACGCATCGAGAGCATCCAGCTTTTCGTCGACTTTAAAGCCGCCAATGACATAGGGGACCCTTTCGGGAACCTTGCCGCTCAGCGCAAACACCCAATCTCCGATATCGAGGAACCTGCGGATGTTCGGCATACAGGCGCCCAATGTGGCGTACTTGCCGAATATGGGGTCGTTGAACTCCCATCCCATCGAGGGGTCCGCACCGGCGTACAGCTTGTAAATGTAGCCTTTCATTCGCCGCTCCAGTATCCGCTGTTCGGGATGGCTGCTTGTAACATCCCGTCATAGTGAAGGCTCGTTGCAGCAAACGCATCACGTACCGCTACAGCAATCTCATGCTCCATGGCCTGCGCCAGCGTCGTTTCCAACACCTTTAGTGCTCGCTCCCCGTGCTGGGCGTCCATTGGTCCGTGCAACTCGTACGTTTTCGCGTCCTCGGCCGTGAAACCGTAAAGGTCGACGTAGGCTGAAAATATCTGTGGGCTGAGCTTGCTGTAGAAAAACTCGACACATCCAGCACCGATCATGTGCTGAAGCGGCCCACGATCAGCAATGTCTTTGTAAAGGGCCATAGCCGCTGCGTTTGCTGGGGTTGGCACAGCCACATCCAACTCTCGTTGAGTGACGCCGTTGGCCAACAGGAACGAGCGAATCAAGTCAACATGGCTAGGACCCGACTCATCTAGCTGGCACTCCTCCCGCGCAGTCTGATCCAGCAGCTCGAAAAGTTCGCCGCCGATCAGGCGCGCGCTAATGGCGGCCCGTTCTCGATACAGTCGCCCTACGTTGGAGCGTAGATAGTGCTGTATCTCGGCTAGTATGATCTGTTCTTTTGTCAGACGCCGTTCAAGCACCGCTGTCCATAGCGGGTGTCGTTCGAAAGGCCACTGATCATAGTACTTGAGCGCATCAGATCTGGTCAGTCCCATGCATTACCCCCAATACGTGTTGAAAGTAAGCTACCAGAGAACATCTAAAGAACAAGAGATGAAAGATCGACATGCCATTCCCGTGCGCGGGCCCCGATGCACTGTAGCGGCAGGCGTCGTTGTCGTCCGGGCAGCGTACCGCCGCGCCTCGCCCACAAGGTCCTCCGCTGCCACAATCCTGCCCACTACGGGCTGTTGGCGCGAAGCCGCCAATACCTGACAGAACCACCGCCGAAACCCCGCCACTTTCGGTTCATCCTCAATTCATCATATGACTTTCATGTTCGCCCCGTTGCATCCCGCAACGCGAGGTAAAACATCAAATGCTGCCAAAGCTTAGCGTCACGGCTTTTGCCGTTGCGGCCGCCTGTTTGACTGCCCCGTCCTTCGCTCAATCCTTCCCGGAGATCACCACAGTTCGCGCCACCGACCTGCTGCGGGCTCCGCCGCCGGATGGCCGGCGCGTCACCAGTATCGCCAAGGGCGAGCGGCTCAGGCTGTACGAATGCGTGGGCAAGCCGACCTGGTGCCGGGTCGGGCAGCTCGCCGGGCCGCATCCCCGCAGCGGCTGGGTCGCGGCCGATGCGCTCGACGGCGCCGTCTCCACCAAGTGACGGGAGCCGTAACCATGCTCAGCAAACGCCATCCCGCCGCGCTCGCCCTGATCGCCACCCTCGTCGCGCCCGGCTCTTTCGCCGCCCCTGCTTTGGCGCAGGATTTCCCTGAGGTCACCGTGCTGCGTTCGACGCCGGTCTACCGCACCCCCGGCCACCGGCCGTTCGGCCAGCTGATGAAGGGCGAACGGGTGATGCTGCACGAATGCACCGAGCTGCCCGGCTACTGCCAGGTCTCAGTACGCCAGCCCGGCCGCCGCCTGACCGGCTGGGTCAACTCCGAGGCGCTGGACGGCATCGTCGCCAAATGATCGATCGGGCCGGCCACGCGCCGGCCCGATCCTGTCGCGCAGTCCCGAACTCGCAGCGCTCCGTGAGCGAATGTCGGCAACAGCTCGAAAAATGCCCGACCTAAGATCGGCTCGAACTCGGCAATGAGACAGCCAAGCGCTGATGCTGTGATAGACGTTCAGCGTCTTACGTCTACCGGAGTGTCCTAATTGGTCGTGATAAAGTTGGAAGAGGAAACGCGCTTCTTCGAGGAAATGGGAAAATCAGACGCCCTCGGCGTGGTGATCCGGGGGCTCATCTACATCGAGCACGAACTCATCGAACTGCTCACGGAGAACCTGGAAAACCCCGTGGCCGCCAAGCTGAACTCGCTCGAGTACTCCGCCAAGGTTGACCTTGCCGTCGCCATCGGCCTGCGTCCTGACTTGGGAAAGGGGCTCAACGCTCTTGGCTCGCTCAGAAACAAACTGGCTCACGACCTCAGGGCGAAGGTCGACACCAGCGCTGCAAACAATGCGTACAAAGCGCTGGCTGCTGTAGACAAAGACATAGTGCAGAACACGTTCGCCCGCGTTCAGAAGCTCAATTCGCCGAGCCCCAAGACGTTCTCCGCCCTCGAGCCGCTTGATCAGGTTCGGGTACTGATGGTGTCCCTCAGGCAGGCCGTTCGCGCTGCGCGCAGGGCCTCCCAGGCCCACCGTGAGGAAGTGGAGGCGGCATTGGCCGCTCATAGAGCCGCACCATCCTGACCGACGCCGCCGGTTCTCCCGACCGGGTATCATCAGTCACAACCGCCTTAAGCAATCATCAACCTCCGTAGTATCTGTCGCTGGCCTTACACCAACGACCAGGTCACGCTTCCGCAATGGACAAGTTCACCAAAAAAGAGATCGAAGCAGAGCACCGTCGGCGGCGACGTCAACCCGAACGGGAGTCTTCCGCTGCGACGACGACATGTTTCCATTGTGGTCAGCCGTTCAATGCTGCCTTGGCAGTGGCCGGCGATCATGGTCTCTGCGACGCCTGCAATCTCCGCGACTAGGCGACTAAGTCGATCTTATGGACTTCTCCTTGGCCACGAAAGGGCCCTTTGGGCTCGATTTGCAGTCGGTGCGGCAGCTCGCGCGCCAGGCCAGGCGCTGCAAAGCCGGCCCGCCAGCAACAGAGAAGCAAGTCCGCCCCCAATCCATCGCAGCATTGAAGACGCCCGATCGTGACTTCCTGAGTCGAGGTTGGCGGGCTGTCTTCCGCCCGCCAAATCCCGCGCCGTCGTTTGTGCCATATCCGCAGCATTGCGCCACGCGCCTGTATCGGCCGCTCCCTGCCCCATGCACCTGCGCAGCAAGAGTTTAGGGTGTCACATTTGCCGGTTTGGGGAGGTCGCACCATGCATAATCCAGTGACGCCCGCGTCGTCTTACACCACTGTCCGCCTGACACCGGGGGAAGTGCTGATCACCCAGGGCGCGCCGGGCGGCAGCCTCTACGTGCTCGAGGAGGGTGAGTTGGGGGTGATCCGCGACGGCGTCGAGATCGCCACCGTGTCGCGGCCCTTTTCGGTGGTTGGCGAAATGTCGGTGGTGCTCGGCACCCCGACCAGCGCCACAGTGCGCGCCATCAAGGAGACCGGGTGCGGGTGTTCTCCGATGCCCGCAGCACGCTCTCCAGCGACGCCGATTTCGCCTTCCGCATGGCCTACCTGATGGCCAGCCGGCTCGACGCCACCTCGGCGCTGCTGGTCGAGCACAAGCGCAAGCAGGGCAGCAAGCCCGAGACCGACCTGATGAGCCGGCTGTTCAACGCCCTGCATCTGCCGAGCGACGAGCCGCCTGCCCCGCCGACCAACCGGCAGGAAATGTTCAGCGCCCCGCAAGGCGCCTTCCCCCGGTAGAGCCTTCGCCATTGCCCCTGATCGCCTGCTTCCTCGGCGGGCTGCTCGCAGCCCCTGAACGGTTGCGTCACGCCCCATTCAGCGCGACGCCACTACCCTCCTTCCTCATGAGGTCGAACGACCTCCGCGCTCCGGCGCGACCCTCCGGTGCGCGGAACTGCATCCACCGAGGAGGAGGATCCGATGATCTCCGTGACCAGACTTGGGGCGATTGCATTGCTTACCGGCGCGCTGTGCGCCACCGCCATGCCGGCGCATGCGGCACTCACCAGCTGCTATCCACAGATGGAAGGCATCGGGCGCGGCCCCACCGCCGCCATCGCCTTCAGCAAGGCCAAGATCAACTGGCGCATCCACGTCGAAGACAGCTACGGGATGTACTTCGCCAGCTGGGCCAACGCTGACGATGCCACCCGCAGCTGCAAGACCACTGATGGCATCACCTATTGCCGCGTCCACGCCAAACCCTGCAGCTCGAACCCACCTGGCGGCGAAGGCGTGAACAAGAACCCGGTCTACGACTGAGCGTGCAGGCCGCAGGACAGATCGGAACTGTCCCACCCCCCATGGCGTCGCCCCGGCGGCGCCCTCTGGCCGCGCAGCGGCAGCGCATGGTTCAGACCGGCCGGCCATGGCCCCCCCTGTCGAAATCGGCCCAGCTCGCGCGACATAAGGTCAGGCAAGCGAAAGGAGCCGATCATGTCAGTAACTCTCCCCACCAGCTTCGAGGCCACTTTGGTTCAGAGTTCCGCCGAGGGCGGCTGGACCTACCTGGTCTGGCCCGAGTCCGTCGCCTTCTTCGGCACCCGCGGCCTGGTCAAGGTCGTGGGCACCATGGATGGCAAGCCGTTCCGCTCCAGCTTCATGGCGCTCGGCAACGGCACGCATAAGCTACCGGTCGCCGCAAAACTCCGTAACCAACTGGGCAAGCGCGTCGGCGACGCCATCGCCGTAACGCTGACCGAACGGCTCAATTGAGGCGTCTCAGCCCTGCTCGATGGTCAGCGTGCCATGCGTCCGATCCTCGATGGTCTGCAACGGCAGGCTCAGCCGGAACTCGTCGCCGGCGGGGTGGTAGATGGCGAAGCGGAAGCCCTTCTGCAGCAGCGCTTCCACCTCGTCCTGGGTGAACTTGGTGTGCCGCGTGGTGCGACCGTTGAGCGGAATGGTGTGTCTGGGCATGGCGCGTCTCCGGCAAGTGTTCTTGATTTGTTCTAGGCGTGAGGTTTTCGCGGAGTCCACTCCCTTCGTTGGGATTTCAACCCTGCCGCTCTGGCGAGGGCGCGGGCGGGCGGGGCTGCACGAGCGCGAGACTGCGTCGGCGTAGAGGGTTTGGCTCGGTATCGAACCACCCACCGGCTGTCATCCCAGCGAAAGCTGGGACCCAACGCGCAGCCCGTGCCAGCGGTTGGATGGGTCCCAGCTTTCGCTGGGATGACATCGAGTATGTTCTGGCCATCTGTGAAAATGGGGCTCCCGCGTCCCCCCAAAGGAGAGGTGAAGAGGTCGAAGCCGGCACCGCGCCTTCACCACTCCGTGACCCCGCATTGCGCCACCGCCTGCCGGCTCCTAGCCTTGGTGGGCCATCCCGGAGGAGGCTCGCATGCGCAATCCGTTCCTCGCCGTTGCCCTGGCGGTGCCGCTGGTCATCGGCGGGCTCGCCCTCGGCGTCCTGCCCGCCGAGGCGGCCGGGCACACCGTCACGATCCAGGGACACAAGTTCAAACCCGCCAAGCTCACTGTCGCCAAAGGCGACACCATCACCTTCATCAACCAGGACAGCGCCCCGCACACCGCCACCGCCAATGACGGCGCCTTCGACACCGGCCGGTTGTCGACCGGCAAGCGGGCCACGGTCACCGTCAGCGCCGCGGGTGCGCACGCCTATATCTGCAAGATCCACCCCTCGATGAAGGGCACCGTGACCGTCCACTAGCTGCCCAACGGCGCCCGGTCGCACCGACTCGACGGCCACGCTCCGGGCCGCTAGCCTGCCGTCAAACGGGGGATCGACCATGGCCAATCTGCTGGCGCTGACCAATACCTATCCGACTGTGAGCCTCGCGCGCGGCGAGCGGCTGATCGAAACCGGCGAGTCGCGCGGCGAGCTGTTCATCCTCGTCTCCGGCCGGCTGGTGGTCGAGCGCGACGGCGTCGAAGTGGCGCGCATCTCCGAGCCCGGCACGCTGGTCGGCGAAATGAGCATCCTGCTCGGCGCCGATCACTCGGCCAACGTCACCGCCCTCACCCCGGTCGAAGTGCGCCATATCGAGGATGGGCTGCGCTGGCTCGAACAGAGCCCGATCGCCGCGCTGCACGTCGCCACCCTCGCCTGCCAGCGGCTCGATGCCACCAGCGCGCTGCTGGTGCAGCTGAAGAAAGAGAGCGAGGGGCACCGCGACCAGGGCTTGCTCGAGCGGCTGTTCGGCGCCGTCACCGGGGCCGAAACCCGCGCCTGAGCCATCGGCAGGGTTGATGGCAGCCATAACCGCGACTGCATTGATCTTGTCGCCGCGCCGCCCGAACATGGCGTCATGCTGAAAGACCAGACCCTCGACGGGCAAGACACAGACGATCGCAACGACCCGGAGGCGCCTGCCGCCCCGCTCTCGAACGGCGGCCCGCCATTGAACGATTCGCCGCGTCCCTGGGGCGATAACGGCATCGGCAACTATTTCGAGTGGAAGGCCGCCAGCGAAAAGGCCTTCAACGACGTGCCCTACGATATCGCGGTGATGCGGGCCCGCCGCGCCGAGGCGATGGGGCTCACCTACCGAGAGTACACCCTCGAGATTCTCGAGCGCGGCCGCTACCTCAGCGCCGACGCCGATGCCGAGCGCATCGCCGAGATCAAGCGGCGCCGCCCGATCCGCTACTGATCACTTCGCCATCAGGTGGCAACTCCGCGGGCCCTTGGCCCGTTTGCCTCGTCATCGCAACGACAGGAGCCGACTATGGCCAATGAAGAACATCACCTCACTCCGGCTGAGCTGACCGACAAGGCGTGGGAAATCGCCGAGAAGATCCGCATCGCCCTCGTCACCACCTGGGATGGCGAGCAGCAGCGCATCAGGCCGCTCTCGGCGCACGTCGATCGCGAGGGCGATGTGATCCAGTTCCTCATCGGCGCGCATGGCGGCACCACCCTGGCCGAGGCCACCGGCGCCCCGGCTCTCACGCTGGTGCAGCAGGTGAAGAAATACCCGACCGTCACCCTCGCCTTCGCCGATCACGACGCGCAGGACTATGTCACCATCACCGGCCAGGCGGCGCTCAGCAATGATCGCGCGCGGATCAAGGAGCTGTGGACGCCCTTCGCGAGAGCCTGGTGGGACAGCGCCGACGACCCGGAAATCCGATTGCTCACGGTGACGCCGGAGAATGCCGAGATCTGGGAAGGCCCCAACCAGCTGGCCGCCACCGCCCTCATGCTCACCGCCGCGATTACCGGAGCGAAGCCGCCGGTGGGCGACCATGGCGCGGTGCGGATGTAGGGCGGTCCAGCGAGGGCGAGGGGCGCGACACCTATCGGTTTGACGCGCTCTCGCCTTCCCCACCGGCTGTCATCCCAGCGAAAGCTGGGACCCAACTATCGGCTGGCGCGGGCTGCGAAAGCCGGACGAGGGCAGAGCCCTCGCCGTGAGGTCCCAGCTTTCGCTGGGATGACACCGAGTTTGATGGGGGCCATAGTGCCCCACCCATTTCCCTCCGGACTTTCAAAGTCCGAGCCGTGGCATCCCTGCCCTGGCAACTGCACAGAACCGCCCCCCTGCGCATGCCCCGATTTTGCCCGCTTTCCGGCGTTGCTGCTCGCCAACAAGAACAACAACAGCCGGAGTCTCCCGATGCGTATCGCCCTTCTCGCCCTCAGCCTCGTTGCCGCCAGCCTGGCGGTGCTGCCCGCCGAGGCTGCGTCGCGTGGTACGGCGCGGGCTTCGGCCGATATCCCGGTGCGCAGCGGGCCGGGCGCCGGCTACCGCACCATCGGCACGCTGCCCAAGGGTAGCCAGGTGCAGTTGCAGCGCTGCACCAGGGACTCCAACTGGTGCCTGTTCCTCGGCAGGGATGGCGAGCCGGCCGGCTGGGTGCGCGGCTCCTATCTCGTCGGTTCCGGCGCCAAGCTCGAGGTCACGCCCTACAAGTTCGAAGGCTTCGATCCGCTCGATCCGATCGATACCTGCGACGACGACGACAACAGCATCTTCTGCTGGTAGGCGCCGCCGCCCTCAGGCGCCACCTTTGCCGCCACAATGATGAACAGATTCCGCGCAAGGCGCGAAATCATTCTACATGTACAAGGGTTTCAGCTTCGGTTCAGGCACATCCTTCTAACTTCACGGTCAAGGCAGTAACGCCAACCCACGAAACGAAGGAAACCGAAGATGTCTTTCCGCACTCTGAAAACCGCCGCTCTCGCCACTCTCGTCGTTATCGCCACTGCTGGCGTTTCGATGGCCGCCCAGTACGCCTGGGTCGAGAACAACACCAAGGTGAAAAAGTTTCACCAGCAGGCCTCGCAGAACGTCAACTGGGTCCAGGCCGGCCAGAAGGTGAAGATCGTCGGCCAGTGGAACAACTGGTACAAGCTGCAGATCCCGGGCCAGGACGGCTGGGTGAAGGGCAACGTGCTCGATTTCGCCCAGCAGTATCCGTTCCCCGGCTACGGCTATGGCTACGGCGGCTCGTTCTGCATCAACGGCCAGAACGCCTCGTTCTGCCTGAGCGGCGGCTACTAATATCCGGGGCGGCTTCGCCGATAGGCGAAACGCTCCGGCTCTTCCCCCCTCAACCCCATTCGGGTTGATCTCCTCGGCGCCTCCGGGACCTCCCCCCGGAGGCGCTTTGTTTTCCGGGGGTTTCGGACTGCCGGGGTTTCAGGCTGCGTTCAGGTTGGGCCTGTTACACCTCATGACAAGGCAGCGATGCCACTAGCGACTTCAACGACTCCAACCAAGGATCCCATCATGTTCATCACCAGCATCAAGACCGCGGCTCTGGCCACCGCCATCGTCCTCGCCACTGCCGGCGCCTCCATGGCCGCCACCTGGGCCTATGTCGACCAGGACGCGAACGTCCGCAAGAACCACCAGAACGGCTCGCAGCCGATCAACACCGTCTACGAAGGCGACAAGGTGAAGGTCATCGGCCAGTGGAAGAACTGGTACAAGGTGCAGATCCCCGGCCCGGATGGCTGGGTGAAGGCGGGCGTGCTCGATTTCGACTATTACGATGACGGCCCGGTCTACCCGGTCAAGCCCGGCTACGGTTACGGCTTCGGCAGCAGCTTCTGCGTCGACGGCAAGAACGCCCAGTTCTGCCTCGGCACCAGCTACTAACCGGGCGGCTTCGCCGTTAGGCGAAACGCTCCGGCCCCAGGGGCGGCTTCGCCACTTCGGCGAAACGCTCCCTCGGGCGGCTTCGCCGCCAGGCGAAGCCCCTACCCCATCGGCTGTCAGCTCAGCCGACCGCAAAGCGCTCCCGGGACCTCCCCCCGGGAGCGCTTTCGTTTACCAGCGGTTAACACCTCTCCACCCGGCAACGCAGCGTTTCGGGCCTCTCGCGCGTTACTCACCTCAAGTTACTCCCCTCCAAAAGGAGTCCGGCATGTCACCAGCTCGCGTCGCCCTCTCAGTCCTTGCCACCCTTGCCGGCCTCGGCCTCGGCATCGCGCCGGCCAGCGCCGGCGGCGCCGTGGCGTCGACCGTCGTCAATGTCCGCGCCGGCCCGGGTGGCAGCCATCCAGTTATTGCCGTGCTCGCGCCTGGCGAGCGGGTCCGCATCGATCATTGCCGCGGTCCGTGGTGCCTCGTCCGCCAATCCGGCCCGGATGGCTGGGTCGATGCCAACTACCTCACCACGCCGCGTCATTACGCCCGGCATGGCTTCGTCGCAGAGGTCGAGCACGACAGCGGCAGCTATGCTGGCGGCTACTATGGCGGCGAGCGCTACTATGACAACTACACGTTCCTCGAGCGGCCGCACCAACGGTACCGTGAGTATGATTTCTACGGCGACATCATCTGCATCCACGGCCGCTATGCGCAGGTCTGCCCCCGCAACTGAGTGAGGCAACCCAAGGGCGCAACTGTTCATTTTCGGTTCAGGAAACCCGGAGCAGGTTGGCGGCGTTTGGGGATATCGAGATCACGTTACCTCCCGAAAGGACCCGTCATGCCCCTCCGTCACATCGCCATCGGCCTTGCCAGCGCGCTGTTCGCGCTCGCCGCCGGCGCCAGCGCGGCCAGCGCCGCCACCGCCTATGCCTCCTCGACCGTCAATGTCCGCGCCGGCGCCGGGACCGGCTATGCGGTCGTCGGCGTGCTGCGCCCGGGCCAGCGGGTCGAGATCGACTATTGCAAGGGCGCCTGGTGCCTCATCGAGCAGCGCGGCCCGGATGGCTGGGTGAACGCCAACTACCTCAATGCGGATCGCTACCGCGATCGCGATTATTACGACGACGACTATTACGATGACTACGATGACGGCTTCTATCTGGAGCGCCCGCGCTACCGCGCTCGCCCGATCTATCCGTTCTATCGCAGCCAGGCCTGCTTCGGCCGGCCCAACGTGTCGTTCTGCTTCAGCAACTGACCCGCTTGCCGGGCGCTGTGACGCGGCCTATTTAGTTTCGACGACACAGCGCCCGGTGCCCCATGGCCACGCAGCAGATGAAGCCTTACGTGAAGCTCGCCTCCACCCTCGCCAGCGTGGGCCTGGGCATCTTCTTCATTGAACGCTTCGGACTGACCGAGCTGCAGAAGAACGGCACCGTGCACATCGACGGCACGATCCTGTCGATCATGGTGCTCGCCCCGATCGTGCTGGTCATTGCCGGCGCCGTTGTCTTCATGGTCGGCAAGATGCGGCGGCTGTAGGGCTGTTCACTGCCCCTCTCCGAGATCTGCACAGTTGGCGCCCCTATCGTCCCCTCGCCCCTCTGGGGAGAGGGTCAGGGTGAGGGGCGCCAAGCACACCACATGAGCAGTTATCACCTGCGCGGTAGGCCACCCCAGGCCGTGGGTCCCGCGCGCTTGGCGCCCCTCACCCCCGCCCTCTCCCCAGAGGGGCGAGGGGGCGCGGTGGCACCGCCGGCGGTCTCCGCCTCACTCCACCCGCAGCCGCTCGACGTCGATCCCCCGCGCCACGAGCGGCTCGCGCATGCGGCGGCCCATGAATTCGTTGACACCGTAGAGCGCCAGCGCCGCCACCAGCAGCACGATACCGAAGCCGCGCGTCCCCTCTTCGGTGCCGATGGCGATCGCCGCCAGCACCGCGGCGGCGCCACCGCCGAGCAGGATGTACCACTTGCGCTCAGCCTGCACCCGAAGGTTGCGGGCGCTCGACAGCAGCAGGTCCCTGAGCTCGAGATCGCCCATCGCCGCCAGCTCCGAGCTGCCGCCTTCGCGCCGGATCGTCTGCATATAGGCCTCGACGCGCCGCTCGATCACGTCCTGCCGCTCGGCATCGCGCCGCCCGCGGAAGAAATAGCTGCCGACAATGCCGATCAGCCCCAGCACCAGCACGACTTCCAGCAGCACAACCATCGGCCAATCCCCTTCCGCGAGGCGTCAACGCCCGTTGTGCATCAGATGTCCCTGAGGGGGTGGGGATTCAAGGGCTGGGGCGTGTGGCCCCACCCCCTCCGAGCTGCGCTAGGTCGCTACGCTCCCAAGCTTCGCTTGCCTCCCCCATCAAGGGGGAGGTGGGGTCCTGAGCTTTGGCACTCCCTTGCCCCAAGCACCGAACGGCACCTCCCCCTTGATGGGGGAGGATGGGAGGGGGTGGGGCCACGCGCTTAACTGCATCCGATGACCACTGCCGATCCCTCAATGCGGCAGTGTCTCTTCCTCTGCCGCGGTCATCTCACCCCGCCGCCCGACCCGGCTCAGATGCCGCTCGCGCGCCATCACCACCAACCCGGCGCCGACAATGATGCCGCCGCCGATCAGCGCTGCCGGATCGATCAGGTGTCCGAACACCTGGTAGCTGAGGAAAATGCCCCAGGGCAGCGCGAAATAGTTGAACGGCTGCAGCGTGCTGGCCGGGGCCCGCGACAGCGCCACCATCATCAGCCCATGCGCCGCCGTCGACGTGACCATCACCAGCCCCATCTGCAGCATGGCGGCGAGGTCCATCGGCTGCCAGAAGAACACGCCCACTGCCGTGGTCAGCAGCAGCCCGACCACCCCGACATAGACCATGCTGGTCGCCGTAGTGTCGGCGCTCGACACTTTTCGGGTCAGCGCAATGTAGACGGCATAGCTCGCCGCTGAGAGGATGGCGAAAATCACCCCGCCATCGATCGGCAAGCCGCCCGGTCGAACGATCACCAGCGCCCCGCAGAAACCGATGAACACCGCCACCAGCCGGAACAGCCCGACCTTTTCGCCGAGGATCGGGATCGCCACCAGCGTCGCCATCAGCGGATAGACCAGCACCACCGCCTGCAGTTCGGCCAGCGGCACGGTCTTCAGCGCCATGGCGAAGAACCAGATATCGACCACCAGGAGGATCGCCCTGAGCCATTGCAGCCAGGGATATTTTGAGCGGAACGCCTCTCTGAGCGGGCCCTGCCGGCTCACCAGCACCAGCGAAAACGCCGCGAACGCCCAGAACCGCAGCATGGCGAGCTGGAACGGCGAATGCGTCTGCACCAGCGACTTGGAAACCGCGTCCTGGATACCGAAGATGACGATGGCCAGAAGGGTGAGGCCGATGCCGAGCGCGATATTGTCGGCCCGGCGGCGGGGTTGCCCGGCATGGGGCTCAGTCATGGACATACTCTGGATAGTCAAACGCCCCGGACACGCTGCCCGGGGCAAGTAACGGGAACTAGAACGCTCTCAGGGTCTGAAAGCGCGATCGATGTGGATGGCGCCAGCGCTCAGCTGCTCTTCATCGTGGCGTTCTTGATCAGCCCGGCAATGGTGGTCAGCAGGCCACCGCCAACGAGGCCGGTCAGGCCCTGCCCTGCCAGCGCGCCGATATCCATGCCGCCCGTGCCGGCTGCCGCCGCCGCGGTGCCGACCAGGCCGGAAAGCCCCGGGATCATGCCGGCCAGCCAGGTGCCGAGCCAGCCGCCGATCGCACCGGCGATGGTGTTGCCCACCGGCCCGAGATTGACCTGCTTGAGCACGGCCGCAATACCGTTGCCCCCAACGCCGCCGCCAATCAGTTGAACGAGAATCGGAATAATTGCTTCCATTGGACGCTCCTCAGATCCAGCTTTTGGAAGCCGAGTGGCCCCCAACTCGCAAGTGCGACGTTACGCCTGATTGCAGAGAGTCGGTAGTCACAAGCTTGCACGTACTTGAAGCAGCGGGGGAAATCCGGGTGGACCGGCAATTGTTGCCGCCAGCTCTGCTTGCGATACGTGCCTCACGGCTGCCCCTCGCCGGCCGACAACTTGGCGCGCCCCAACCACACAGCCGTCAATTGAAGCGGCGCGCGCGAAGCCCTATCTTCCGGCTCGACTCATGACATCCGCACCCGCACACATCCCGGCCGATTCCAGCCGTGTCGCCCTTGTCACCGGAGCCGCCGACCGCGTCGGCGCCGCTATCGCGCGCCGGCTGGCCGGCGACGGCTGGGCGGTGGTGATCCACTATCGTTCGTCAGCCGAAAAGGCCGAGGCGGTGGCGACCGAAATCCGTGCGGCCGACCTCCGCGCCGGTGGCGGCAAGGCCGCGACCATCGGCGCCGATCTTGCCGACCGCGGCCAGCGCGCCCGCCTCATCGCCGAGGCGGCGAAGCCCTTCGGCCCCCTCACCCTCCTCGTCAACAACGCTTCGAGCTTCGAGCGCGACTCCATCGCCGATCTCGATGAGAGCCTGTGGGACGCCCACTTTGCCGTCCACGCCGAGGCCCCCGCCTTCCTGTCGCGCGATTTCGCCGCCCAGCTGCCCGAGGGCAAAACCGGCAACATCATCAACATCATCGACGAGCGCGTCCTCGACCTGTCGCCGGCCTATTTCAGCTACACCCTGAGCAAAGCCGTGCTCTGGACCATGACCCGCACCCTGGCCCAGTCGCTGGCGCCGCGCATCCGGGTCAACGCCATCGGCCCCGGCCCCACCGTGCCGCCGCCGCATGTCTCGCCCGAAGCCCACCTTCGTCGCCTTACCGAGCTGCCGCTCGGCCGTGCCGCCGGGCCCGACGGCATTGCCGATGGCGTCGCCGCCATCCTCGGCCTCGACGCGATGACCGGCCAGATGATCGTCCTCGATGGCGGCGAGCATATCGAATGGCCGGCCCGCCGCGGCCCCACGCCGAGGCGCAAATGACCGAGACGCCTCCCTTGCCAACTACACCAGCAAGTCCGCCAATCTCCGGCGCCGAGGTCATCAAGACCTTCGTCAAGACCCTGCCCCCCTCACCCGGCGTCTACCGGATGTTCGACGAGGCCGGCGAGGTCGTCTATGTCGGCAAGGCGCGCAACCTCAAGGCGCGCGTTACCAACTATACCCGTCCCGAAGGCCTCGATATCCGCATCCGGCGGATGATCGAAGCGACGCGCAACATGGAGTTCGTGCGCACCGAGACGGAAGCCGAAGCGCTGCTGCTTGAAGCCAACCTGATCAAGCGCCTGAAGCCACGCTTCAACGTGCTGCTGCGCGACGACAAGAGCTTCCCCTACATCCTGATCGCCACCGAGCACGAAGCCGCCGAGCTGAAAAAGCACCGCGGCTCGCGCCGCATCAAGGGCCACTATTTCGGCCCCTTCGCCTCTGCCCTGGCAGTCAAGCGCACCATCACCGCGCTGCAGCGCGCCTTCCTGCTCCGCACCTGCTCGGACAGCTTTTACAAGGCCCGCACCCGGCCCTGCATGCTGCACCAGATCAAGCGCTGCTCGGCCCCCTGCACCGGCGAAATCTCGATGGCCGACTATAACGAGCTGGTCGAGGAAGCCCGGCAGTTCCTCTCCGGCAAGTCCAAGTCGGTACAGGACCACCTCGCCGCCGATATGAACGTCGCCGCCGAGAACCTCGATTTCGAGCGTGCCGCCCTGCTGCGCGATCGCCTCTCGGCCCTCGCGCTGGTGCAGTCGCAGGGCGACGTTGCCTCGAAATCGGTCGAGGAAGCCGACGTCTTCGCCATCGGCCACGAGGCCGGGCAGTTCTGCGTCCAGGTGTTCTTCTTCCGCGCCTACCAGAACTGGGGCAACCACGCCTTCCGGCCGCGCGCCGACGCTTCGCTCTCCGATGCCGAAGTGCTCGAGGCCTTTATCGGCCAGTTCTATGAGGATCGCACCCCGCCCAAGCAGATCCTGCTCTCGCATGAGCTGAGCGAGAAGGAGCTGATGGAGGAGGCTCTGTCGGCCCGCGCCGGCTCAAAGGTCTCGATCCAGACGCCGCAGCGCGGCGAAAAGAAGGACCTGGTCCAGCACGCGCTCAACAATGCCCGCGAGGCGCTCGGCCGCCAGCTGGCCGAAGGCGCGACGCAGAAGACTTTGCTCGAGGGCGTCGCCACGCTGTTCGGCCTCGACGAGCCGCCGCGCCGCATCGAGGTCTACGACAACTCGCACATTTCCGGCACCAACGCCGTCGGCGCCATGATCGTCGCCGGCGAAGAGGGGCTGAACAAGAAGTACTACCGCACCTTCAACATCCGCTCGACCGACATCACCCCGGGTGACGATTTCGGCATGATGCGCGAAGTGCTGACCCGCCGCTTCACCCGCCTCGCCAACGAGAGTGAGCCGGAAGCCGAAGACGAGAACACCGGTATGCCGGATTGGCCGGACGTCGTCTTCATCGATGGCGGCGCCGGCCAGCTCAATGCGGTGCGCCAGGTTATCGCCGAACTGAACCTGCAGAAGGAGGTGACCTTCATCGGCATCGCCAAGGGCGAGGAGCGCGATGCCGGCCGCGAAAAATTCTTCATGGAAGGCCGCGACGCCTTCATGCTGCCGCACCGCGATCCCGTGCTCTATTACGTCCAGCGCCTGCGCGACGAAGCCCACCGCTTCGCCATCGGCACGCATCGCGCCAAGCGCAAGAAGGACGTGATCAGGAACCCGCTCGACGAGATCGAAGGCATCGGGCCGACGCGCAAGCGCGCCCTGCTGCAGCGCTTCGGCTCCGCCAAGGCCGTCGGCCGCGCCGCCCTCGCCGACCTCGCCGAGGTCCCCGGGGTCTCCACCCAGCTGGCGCAGCAGATCTACGACCATTTTAACGGCCCCGGCTGAGCGGCGCGTGCGCAGCGTCCGGATCGCCGCCGCCCAGACCATCGAGTATCGCGAGGATATCGGCGCAGCGCTGACCTGTGTGGCCGAGCTTGCGGTCCGGGCCGAGGCCGCGGGCGCGGCGCTGCTGTGCTTTCCCGAGGGCTTTCTGCAGGGCTACCTGGTCGACGAAGCGGCGGCGCGGCGCCAGGCGCTCGATCTCGGCTCCAGCGCCTTCCAGTCCGTACTCGCCGAGCTTCCCCGTAGCGGGCCCATGCTGGTCATCGGCATGCTGGAGCTGGATGACGGGCAGCTGTTCAACACCGCCATCGTGGTGCAGCACGGCCAGCTCATCGGTCGCTACCGCAAGGCCCACCTGCTCGGCGCCGAACGGGCCTTCACCGCGGGAACGGAGAGCCCCAGCTTCGAGGTCGACGGCCTGCGCTTCGGCATCAACATCTGCTACGACACCAACTTCCCCGAGGCCGCGCGCAAGGTCGCCGATACCGGCGCTTCGCTGCTGCTCTGCGTCGCCAACAACATGCTGCGGCGCGAGACGGCGGAGACCTTCAAGCACCAGCACAACGCCATCCGCGGCGAGCGCTGCCGGGAGACCGGCCTGTGGCTGATCTCGTCCGACGTCACCGGCGAACGCGACGGCCGCGTCGCCTGGGGCCCGACCGCCGTGCTCGACCCGCACGGGCAGGTCGTGACGCAGTTGCCGCTCGATGAGCCGGGCCTGCTGTTCTTTGATCTGCCCACGGGCACCAGCCCCATCTCCCCCCATGCGGGGGAGAAAGCGATTTCTTAGGCTTGGCCCTTCGCCAAGTCTTAGAAATCGCAAGAGGGGGGATTTTGCGGGCACGGTAGCTCCCCACGGCCCCCTCTCTGGCGAAAACTAAGGACTTAGCTGCGCTAAGCCCAAGTTTTCGCTTTCTCCCCCGCCAAGGGGGAGAGTCCCGACTGATGCTTCGATGCAAGTGGAGACCACCGATCATCTCCCCCCTTGCGGGGGAGAAAGCGACTTCTTGGGCTTAGCGTTTGCTAAGTCCTAGAAATCGCAAGAGAGGCGAAGCTGGCGGGCGCGATACAAGCAACTTCCACACCCCCCAAAAACAAAAGGCGCCCACTGGGCGCCTTCGTTCATCTCATCGCTGAGAAAGCTGCTTAGTTGACCGCAGTACGGGCGACCGACTTGATGTCGTCGCGGGTGATGCCGAGGTCGCGAAGCTGGGTGTTGCTCAGCTGCGAGAGCTCACGGACTGTGCGGTTGTAGGCGGCGAACTGCGAGAGCTTCTGACGGATGTTCATTTGGTTTCCCCTTCTGTTTGGTGATGCTGATATAGGCCCACCAACCCGACCCAACCAGTAGGGTATTACGCACCCGAGCTATGCACCCTGTGCATGCCGTGCGAACCGGAGTTAAGTTTGCGTTCAGGATTGCAGGGGGTTGAGGGGAGCGCGACCGCCAAGCCATGCGTTTTCGTTCATAATGCATTCATATGACGAGCAGCCCGGCGGCAACCCTGTGGCAGATCCGTGGCTAGCCCTTGATGCCGCTCGACAGCATGATCGCCTCGGTCACCTTCTTCTGGAACACCAGGTAGACCAAAGCCACCGGCAAGCCGGCGAGCAGCGCCGCGGCCAGCCCGCCGACGCCGAAATATTGCTCGACCTGGCCGATCGCCACCGTGACATTCATCAGCGGCTCTTTCGTCACCACCAGGAACGGCCACAGGAAGGCGTTCCAGGCGCCGATGAACACGATGATCGCCAGCGCCGCCGTCACCCCCCAGTTCACCGGCAGGTAGATGCTCCACAGCACGCGGGCATGGCTGGCGCCGTCGACCTTGGCCGCCTCGCTCAGTTCTTTGGGAACGCTGTCGAAGAACTGCTTGTAGACGATCACCGCGATGGGCGCGATCAGCTGCGGCAGGATCACCCCAGCCCAGGTGTTGATCAGCTTCCAGCTGTTCATCAGCAGGAAGTGGTTCACGATCAGCGCCTGCACCGGGATCATGAAGCTCGCAAGGATCAGGTACCACAGCGCTTTGCGGCCCCAGAACTCGAGTTGCGAGATGGCGTAGCCGGCGGCGGCGCTGATGGCGATCACCACCACGGTCACCGTGCCGGAGGTCACCAGCGAGTTGAGGTACCAGAGCCCGATCGGCGTGCCGAACAGCGCCTTGGCATAGACCACCAGCCCATCGAGCGGCGCCCCATCCGCCTCTGGCGCCACCGTCGTCAGGATCGCCCAGACCAGCGGAAACGCCCAGGCCACCGCTGCAGCAACCGTCAGCAGCGCCAGCACCAACCCGGCAAGGTTCAACCGGCGGATCATTTACGCGCTCGCAGCAGCTGGAACTGCAGCACCGACACCGCGGCGACGATGACGAACAGCGCCACGGCCACGGTCGCGGCATAGCCGCCCTGGTTGCGCTGAAAGGCCAGCGTGTAGATGTACTGCACCAGCACCATCGAAGCATCGACCCGGCCACCCTGCACCAGCAGGTACACCTGGTCGAATACCTTGATCTGCATGATCAGCTGGATGGTCAGCACCAAAGCCGTCACCGGCCAGATCAGCGGCCAGGTGATACTGCGGAACTGCATCCACCGCCCTGCCCCATCGAGCTTGGCTGCCTCATAGAGCTCAGCCGGAATGTTCTTCAGCCCCGCCATGAACAGCAGCACGTTGAAGCCGACCGTCCACCACACGGTGATGGTCGCGGCGATCGGCAAGACGAATGGCGGCCGGCCGAGGACCCGATCCGGCAGCACCAGCTGCCCCGGCCCATAGACGAACCAGGTCCAGATCGAGGTCACCGTGGTGACAGGCAGAATGTAGGGCAGGAAGAACACCGCCATCACCACTGCCTGCCAGACCCCCTTGAGCCGCACCACCAGCATGGCGAAGCCGAGCCCCAGCAGCGTTCCCGGCACCACCGTCAGCGCCACGAAATAGGCGGTGTTGGCGACCGAGTTGCCGAAGCGCCAGTCGCGGAACAGCTTCAGGTAGTTGCTGAGCCCCACCCATTCGCCGGGCAGGATCAGCTGCCCATCGGTCAGGCTCATCGCCAGCATCTGCAGCGTCGGATAGAGGAACAAGGCTGCATAGACGATGACGAACGGCGCCACCAAAGGCAGCGCCGCGCGATTGTCCGGTTTCTTCCTGACGGGGGTGGTCATCGTCCGCGGCTTATGCGGGTTGTGACGTGGGAGATCAACGGCCATCGGCCGCTTGATAAGCGCCGCCATTCATCGAGCTGACGCACTGTAGTTACCCCAAACTCGATGTCATCCCAGCGAAAGCTGGGACCCAACTCTCCCCTGGCGCGGGCTGCGAAATGGGTTCCAGCTTTCGCTGGGTGCTAAAGCGCCGGGCCAAGCCCGATCGAAGCATTGATCGTACCCAGCATCCCCAGCCTGGTGTTGCCCACCACCACCCATTTGTGGTTGTTCGCTTGCGAACGCCCGCAAGGCGGATGCCGATATCGGAGCTATCCAATCTAGCTCCGCATAATTAGGATACTAGCTAATGGTAACAAGCGATCCAGCACACCTGATGCGCGATCTCACCCGGGACCTGCTGCTCACCGGGCGGCTGTGGCGCAAGATGGCGCGGGCCGTCGCTGCCAAGCATGGCGTGTCCGAGGCTGCCTCGGCGCCGCTGATCTGGATCGACCGTCTCGGCGAGAATGTGCGCCAGAACGCCCTCGCCGACGCCATCGGCATCGAAGGCGCCTCGCTGGTCCGGCTGATCGATGAGCTGCAGGCTTCCGGCCTCGTCACCCGCGAGCCCGACCCCACCGACCGCCGCGCCAACGCCGTCTCCCTCACCGACCGAGGACGCGAGGTCGTCGCCGAGGTCAACGAGGACGTGATGGCGCTCCGCCGCCAGGTGCTCGGCGCGCTCGACCCCGCCGACTTCGAGGCGGCGCTGCGCGTCTTCGCCGCCATCAAGACGGCGGCCGCCAGGGATGGCGGCGAGCAGTAGTATTCGACGAACGGATGAACTGAGCCCCGTGACAAGTCAGTAAAGCTCGGCTACAAACCCGCCCATGAACCTTCGCGCCGCCTATTCGTATTGGTATTTTACCACCGGAAGCCGCTGGCAGCCGAAGGGGCGCGTTTGACGTAAAACACCAAACCGAGATTTCCCAAAAAGCCGCCAGATCACCTGGCGGCTTTTTTGTCGCCGGTGCCGAGAACCCCGAGGAGCCGACGACATGCTGAAATCCACCGACGACCTGCGTATCAAACAGATCCGCGAACTCCGAACCCCCGAAGAGGTGATCCGCGAGTTCCCGCGCACCGACGCGGCGACCCGCACAGTGATCAGCTCACGCCACGCGCTGCACAACATCCTCCATGGCACGGACGATCGGCTCGCCGTCGTCGTCGGTCCCTGCTCGATCCACGATCCCAAGGCGGCGCTCGACTATGCCCGCCGCCTCGCCCCGCTCCGTGAGCGCCTGGGCGGCAGCCTCGAGATCGTCATGCGAGTCTATTTCGAAAAGCCCCGCACCACCGTCGGCTGGAAGGGCCTGATCAACGACCCCAATCTCGATGGCAGCTTCGATATCGATAACGGGCTGCGGCTCGCCCGTTCGCTGCTGCTCGAGATCAACAATCTCGGCCTGCCCGCCGGCTCCGAATTCCTCGACATGACCACCCCGCAGTTCTTTGCAGATCTGATCTCGTGGGGCGCGATCGGCGCGCGCACCACCGAGAGCCAGGTGCACCGCGAGCTCGCCTCGGGGCTGAGCTGCCCGGTCGGCTTCAAGAACGGCACCGACGGCAATGTCCGCATCGCGCTGGACGCGGTGAAATCCGCCAGCCAGCCGCACCATTTCCTGGCCGTGACCAAGTCCGGCCACTCCGCCATCGCGGCCACGACCGGCAATGACGACTGCCACATCATCCTGCGCGGCGGCAGCAAGGCGACCAACTACGATGCGCTCAGCGTCGATGCCGCCTGCAAGGAAGCCGAAAAGTCCGGCATCCGCCCGGCGGTGATGATCGACGCCAGCCACGCCAATTCGTCGAAGAAGCCGGAAAACCAGCCCATGGTGCTGGCCGAAGTCGGCGCGCAGATCGCCGCCGGCGACAAGCGGATCATCGGCGTCATGGCCGAATCCAACCTCGTCGCCGGCCGCCAGGACCTCGTACCGGGCAAGGAGCTGGTCTACGGCCAGTCGATCACCGACGGCTGCATCGACTGGGACTCGACCGTCGAGGTGCTGGAAAAGCTGGCCGAGGCCGTGGAAGAGCGGCGCCGGGTGACGGGGCAGTTGGTGGCGTAGCAGACGCCACCGAAGCCGGCAGTCGGCGACCCTCTCCCGCTTGCGGGGGAGGGGGGGACCACGCGAAAGCGTGGTGGGAGGGGGGTGCCCCACGCACTGATCGTAAGCGGACTGGGCGGAGGCCAGAGTTTGTGGCACCCCCCTCCCACCAGCCTTTCGGCTGGTCCCCCCCTCCCCCGTAAACGGGAGAGGGTCGCCGACTGCCGGCTTCGGTGGCGTCTGCTACGCCACCAACTGCCCCGTCACCCGGCGATAGCGTCTTCTCGCGGCATGCAAATTCCGCCGCAACTGATGACGCTTCCCAACCAGCTGACCATCGGCCGCATCCTCGCGATTCCGGTGATCTGCCTGTTCCTCGTTGCCGGCTGGGAGTGGCTGCGCTGGATCGCGCTGCTGCTCTACATCGCCGCCGCCGTTTCCGACTGGCTCGACGGTTTCCTCGCCCGCCGGATGAGCCTCAACTCGGCGCTCGGCAAGATGCTCGATCCGATCGCCGATAAGCTCTTGGTCGGCGCGCTGCTCATCACCTTCGCCTGGACCCGCGATCTCAACGGCTGGGACCTGATCCCGGCCATCGCGATCATGCTGCGCGAGATCTTCGTTTCGGGCCTCCGCGAATACCTCGGCAACCGCTCGATCAGCGTGCCGGTGACCTTCCTCGCCAAGTGGAAGACCACTGCCCAGCTCGTCGCGCTCGGCCTGATCATCGCCGCCCCGATGCTGCTCGGCCTCGGCTTCATCAGCCACGTGGTCCTGTGGATCGCCGGCGGGCTCACCGTCTGGACCGGATGGGAGTACCTGCGCTCCACCTGGCCGCATCTGTCGGGACCTGAACTATGAAGATCCGCTATTTCGCCTGGCTGCGCGAGCGCCTCAACCGCGGTGAGGAGGACGTTACCCCGCCGGCCGAGGTGATCACCGTCGGCGACCTGATTCAGTGGCTGAGGGATCGCGACGAAGCCGCTGATCTGGCGATGCAAAAGCCCAGTCTGATCAAGGCGGCGCTCGATACCGAGATCGTGCCGCACTCGACCCCGATCGGCAATGCCAAGGTCATCGCCCTGTTTCCGCCGATGACCGGCGGCTGACCCGTGTCGGTCCGCCTGCAGCAGGCGCCCTTCGATCCGGGCGCCGAGACCAATGCCTTCCTTGCCGCCTCGGCCGGCGCCGGCGCGGCGGTCACCTTTACCGGCCTCGTCCGCTCGCGCCCCGATGATCCGGTCAGCACGCTGACGCTCGAGAGCTACCCCGAACTGGCGGAAGCCCAGATCGGCAAGGCCATCGCCGAGGCGGTGGTGCGCTTCGGCCTCATCAAGGCGTCGGTCATCCACCGCTATGGCCAGCTCGCCGTGGGCGAGCCCATCGTCCAGGTGATGACGCTGGCCCCGCACCGCCAGGCCGCCTTCGACGGCGCCTCCTTCCTGATGGATTATCTGAAGACCGACGCCCCGTTCTGGAAGAAGGAAGCGACGCCCGAAGGCGAGCGCTGGGTCGAGGCCAAGCCCGAAGACGACGACGCCCGCGCCAAATGGAACAAGCCATGACCGACACCCGCCCACCCTTCTCGCTCGTGGGCATCGACCACGTCGTCTTCCTCGTCGACGATCTCGGCAGAGCCACCAAGTGGTACGCCGACGTGCTCGGCTGCCAGCCCGGCTATTCGTATCCGGCGCTCGGCATGGAGCAGGTCTGGTGCGGCGCCGCGCTGATCGTCCTCTGGGACATCACCCATCCGGGCGCGGCTTCCGCCATCCCGCCGGTGAAGGGCGGCCGCAATGTCGACCATGTCTGCATTGCGCTCTCGCCCTTCGATGAAGGCGCCATGCGCGCCCACCTTGCCGCGCACGGTGTCCGCATCGAGCGCGAGGCCCTGCATGGCGGGGCCCGCGGCATGGGCAACTCGTTCTATGTGCTCGATCCCTGGGGCAACAAACTCGAACTCAAAGGGCCGGCCGTCTATCCGGACGGGCGATGAGCGCCGAACCGGATTTCGCCGCCCTCGCGGCTCGCATCGTCAACGAGCGGCTCGGCTGGTCGCCTGAGCACGTCGAGCGCTTCGCCACCGGCGCCGCGCATTACGTCTTCGACGTCTCGTCTCCAGGGCGTGAATCGGTGGTGGCGCGCCTCGGCCACCCCTATCGCGCCGCGGGTCTCGCCGAGGGCGCCCGCCTGATGGCAGAGCTCCACGCGCTCGGCGTACCGCTGCCCGGGGTTATCGCCCATGGCAGCATCGATGGCTTTCCCTACATGCTGATCGAGCGGCTGCCGGGCACCGATCTCGGCAATGTCGTGACCGAGCTCACCGACCCGCAACTGCGCGCCATTGCCGAGAACGTCGCCGCCGCGCAAACCGCCGCGGCAAAGTCCCCTCCTGGCAATCGCTACGGCTATGCAGCGACGCCCGAAACCGCGCCGCACGACCGCTGGTCGAAGGAGCTCGACTCGAACTTCGCCCGCTCGGTGCAGCGCCTCACCGCCGCGGCCTTGTTCGACCCGGCGGTGCTCGCCCCGGTCGGCGCGGCGATCGAGCGGCATCGGGCCGAACTCGATACGATTCCGGCAACGCCGTTCCTCCACGATACCACCACCCGCAACGTCATCGTCAGCCCCGAAGGCGGTTTCTCCGGCATCGTCGATGTCGATGATCTCTGCTTCGGCGACCCGCGCTACGCCCCGGCGCTCACCCTTGCAGCACTCACCTCGATGCGGGGCCCCAAACACTATGTCGACTACTGGATGGATGCGGCAGGCCACCGCAACGACCACATCTTCAGCCTCTATGTGGCGCTCTTCCTGCTCGACCTGATGAGCGAGCATGGCCACGTCTTCAACGGCAATGAGCAGCCGTCGACGCCGGAAGCCCGGGCCGTCCTGCTTGATGCACTGACCTTCGAAACTGCCCGCCTCGCCACCTGGAGCTGACGATGAACGAGACCGACCACAAGCATCTGCTGCGCTGCGCTGAGCTGGCGGAAACCGCGCTCAGCACCAACAATGATCCGTTCGGCTCAATCCTCGTCTCGGCCTCCGGCGAAGTGCTGTTCGAGGAGCACAACTGGGAGTCCACCGGCGATGCGACGCGGCATCCCGAGATCGATATCGCCAAATGGGCAGCGGCCAACATGAGCGCCGCCGAGCGCGCCGTCGCCACCGTCTATACCTCCGGCGAGCACTGCCCGATGTGCGCCGCAGCCCATGCCTGGGTTGGGCTCGGCCGCATCGTCTACGCCGTCTCGTCGGCGCAACTGACCGAGTGGCGCACCGCCATGGGCGATGGCCCGTCACCGGTCAACGGACTGCCGATCTCCGCCATCGCGCCGGGGTTGCCGATCGACGGCCCGGATCCGGCGCTGCAGGACCGGATGCATGACCTGCACCGGCGGCGGCACGAGATGCGGCGGGGCTGACGACTTCCACCGCCGGTGCGGGCTGCCCTCAACCCCGCCCCCTCCCCATTAAGATCGAGGCGGTGGCACCACCCCCTCCGAGCTTCGCTAGTTCGCTTGCGCTCACAAGCTGCGCTTGCCTCCCCCATCAAGGGGGAGGTGGGTCGGTGGATTGGACCAGGTCGCGCCACACACACTGGACGGCACCTCCCCCTTGATGGGGGAGGCTGGGAGGGGGTGGGGCGGCACGCGAGGTGGCGCCCTGCGCGCACGCCCCCTCACCCCACCCGCCCCCGCTCCGCCAAGAAATCCAGCAGCACCCGCACGCGCGCCGGCAAATACCCGCCCTGCCCGCTGAACACGGCGTGGAAATCCTCGAGATCGCCGGGGTTCTGCGCCTCCAGCACCGGCACCAGCCGCCCGGCGGCGAGGTCGTCGCGCACCGTGAAGGCGGCGAGCCGGGTGATGCCGACGCCGGCCACCGCCAGCTGCCGCAACGCCTCGCCATCGCTCGCCTGCAGGTTCCCCGCCACCGGCACCGAAACCAGCTTGTTGCCCTCCTTGAGCGGCCAGCCCTCGACCGTCCGCCGGTAGCAGAAGTTCAGCCGGTTATGCGCTTCGAGCTCGGCGGCGCTCGCCGGCGTGCCATGGCGTTCGAGATAGGCCGGCGCCGCGACGATCACCATGCGCGTCGCGCCGAGCTTTCGCGCCAAGAGGCTCGAGTTCTTCAGCGGCCCGGCCCGCACCGCCACATCGGTGCGCTCGGCGTAGAGATCGACGATCGCATCGGTCTGCACCACGTTGAGGCTGATACCGGGATAAAGTGCCAGGAACTCCGGCAGCAGCGGCGTCAGGATATGGGTGCCGTATGAGGCGCTGGTATTGAGCCGGATCCGCCCGGCCGGCTGCTCGGCCGCCCCGGCGCCGCGCTCCGCCTCCTCGAGATCGGCGAGAATCCTGAGGCTCGACTCGTAGAACGCCGTGCCCTCCGGCGTCAGCTGCAGCGTGCGGGTCGAGCGGCTGAGCAGCCGCGTGCCGAGCCGCGTCTCGAGCCGTGCCATCAGCTTGCTCACCGCCGAGGGCGTCATCCGCAGCGTCCGCGCGGCCGCCGAGAAGCCGCCCATATCGACCACTCGCACGAACACGTCCATCTCGCCGAAGCGGTTCACCTCATTGCGCGACATGTGAACTCAACTCACAAAAGCTGTTCCCTGAGGCAGTCTAGTTCATCGAGCCCGCGAGGTCCATTTCTGCGCCCTGACCAGTTTCCTGGGGTGTATCATGCCACTCGCTCTCTATGCGCTCACCGCCGGTGCCTTCGGCATCGGCGTCACCGAATTCGTCATCATGGGCCTGCTGCTCGAAGTCGGCGCCGATCTCGGCGTCAGCGTCGCCATGGCGGGCCTGTTGATCTCCGGCTATGCCCTCGGCGTCGTCGTCGGCGCCCCGCTCCTCACCTCGCTCACCGCCCGCTGGCCGCGCAAGACCACTTTGCTGGTGCTGATGGCGATCTTCACCCTCGGCAACATCGCCTGCGCTATCGCGCCGAGCTACGAGATGCTGATGGCGGCGCGGGTCCTGACTTCGCTCGCCCATGGCACCTTCTTCGGCGTCGGCTCGGTGGTCGCCACCAGCCTCGTTGCGCCGGATCGCCGGGCTTCCGCCATCGCGGTGATGTTCACGGGCCTCACCGTCGCCAATATCCTCGGCGTGCCGTTCGGCACCTGGCTGGGCCAGCTGACCTCGTGGCGCACCACCTTCTGGGCCGTCGCCGCCATCGGCATCGTCGCCATGCTGGTGATCACCGCCCTCGTCCCCAGGGACCAGGCCGCGCCCGAGGCCGCCGACTGGCGGGCCGACCTTCGCGCCATGCTGCGCGGGCCGGTGCTGTTCGGGCTCCTCCTCACCGTGCTCGGCTTTGGCGGCGTGTTCACTGTCTTCACCTACATCGCGCCCGCCCTCACCGAGGTCAGCGGTTTCCCCGAAGCCATGGTCTCGCCGATCCTCCTGGTGTTCGGCGGCGGCCTCGTCGTCGGCAATCTCTTGGGCGGCAAGCTCGCCGACCGGAACCTGCTGTGGAGCGTGCTCGGCACTCTTGCCGCCCTCGGCATCGTCATGCTGGCGATGAGTTTCGCCCTGCCTAACCCGATCGCCGCGGTCATCGCAGTTGGCCTCCTCGGTGCGGCCGGCTTCGCCACCGTGGCGCCGCTGCAGCTCTGGGTGCTGGAAAAGGCCGGCGGGGCCGGCACCAGTCTCGCCTCCTCGCTCAACATCGCCGCCTTCAACCTCGGCAACGCGCTCGGCGCCTGGCTCGGCGGCGTCGCCCTCGAACAGGGGCTTGGGCTCACCGCCCTGCCACTGGTCGGCGCCGTGCTGCCGCTGCTCGCGCTGGCGCTGCTGCTGGTCAGCCTGCTGCTCCGCCGCCACGCCCCACTCGTCCCCTCCAACTGAAAGTCGATATCATGGATTACCGCACTCTCGGGGCCTCGGGCCTGAAGGTCCCTGCCCTCAGCTTCGGCGCCGGCACCTTTGGCGGCTCCGGCCCGCTGTTCAGCCACTGGGGCACCTCCGACGAAGCCGAAGCCCGGCGCCTCGTCGATATCTGCCTCGAGGCCGGCGTCACCCTGTTCGACACCGCCGACGTCTATTCCGACGGTGCTTCCGAACGGGTGCTGGGCGCCGCCCTCAAGGGCCGCCGGCACCAGGCGCTGATCTCCACCAAGACCGGCCTGCCGATGGGCGATGGCCCGACCGAAGCCGGCACCTCTCGTGCCCGGCTGATCGGGAGCGTCGACGCCGCGCTCACCCGCCTCGGCACCGACTATATCGATCTGTTGCAGCTGCACGCCTTCGACGCCGCGACGCCGGTGGCGGAAACCCTTGGCACGCTCGATGACCTCGTCCGCGCCGGCAAGCTCCGCTATATCGGCGTTTCCAACTTCGCCGGCTGGCAGCTGATGAAATCGCTCGATCTCTCGCACCGGCACGGCTGGTCTCGCTACGTGGCGCACCAGGTCTACTACTCGCTGCTCGGCCGCGATTACGAATGGGAGCTGATGCCGCTCGGGCTCGACCAGGGCGTCGGCGCGCTGGTCTGGAGCCCGCTCGGCTGGGGCCGGCTCACGGGAAAGCTTCGCCGCGGCCAGCCCCTGCCCGAAGGCAGCCGACTGCACAACACCGCCGAGTTCGGCCCGCCGGTCGACGACGAAAAGCTCTATGCCATCGTCGACGTGCTGGACGAGATCGCTGCGGAGACCGGCAGGACCATCCCGCAGATCGCCCTCAACTGGCTGCTGCAGCGCCCGACGGTGTCCTCGGTGATCATCGGCGCCCGCAACGAGGAGCAGTTGCGCCAGAACCTTGGCGCCATCGGCTGGTCGCTCGATGCCGGCCAGATCGCCCGGCTCGACGCGGCGAGTGCGGTCACGCCTTCGTATCCGCGCTTTCCGTATTACCGGCAGGCCGGCTTCCAGCGCCTCGATCCGCCGGCGGTGTGATGGAGCCAAACCACCAGTTGAGCTACCGAGCGATCACAGGTGGATGATCGCTGGAGTGATCGAGCTAACCCACCACATTCGCCCCATCCACGATGGTGGGTGGGGAAGGACCCGGGGCCCCCTGGGGAGGCAAAAACAAAAGGCCCGCTGAATCAGCGGGCCTTCAAACTTCGATACAAACCAAAAGCTTACTCGGCTGCGACCTTCTTCGGGGTCACGGCTTCCGCGTAAGCGTTGATCAGCGTGGTGCAGGCCTTGGCCGGCTTGAACTTGTACTCGCCGATCTCGCTGACCGGAGTCACTTCCGCCGCCGTGCCGGTGAGGAAGCATTCCTCGAAATCCGCCAGCTCTTCCGGCTTGATGTGGCGTTCGACCACCTTGTAGCCGTTCTCGCGCGCCAGCTGGATCAGCGTCTGCCGGGTGATGCCGTTGAGGAAGCAATCCGGGGTCGGCGTGTGGATTTCGTCGCCCTTGACGAAGAACACGTTGGCGCCGGTGGCTTCGGCGACGAGCCCGCGATAGTCGAGCATCAGCGCGTCGGCATAGCCATTGGCCATCGCCGCGTCCTTCGACAGCGTGCAGATCATGTAAAGGCCGGCGGCCTTGGCCGAAGACGGGATGGTCTCCGGGCTCGGGCGCTTCCAGCGGCTCCATTCGAGGCGGATGCCTTTCAGCTTTTCCTCGACCGAGAAATAGCTCGGCCACACCCACGCGGCGATGGCGAGGTGCACCTTGTTGTTGCGGCCGGGAACCGACAGTTCCTCCGAGCCGCGCCAGGCCACGGGGCGGACATAGGCATCGACGAGGCCGTTCTTTTCGAGCACCAGGCGCTTGGCTGCCTCGATCTCATCGACCGAATATGGGATGGTGAAATCCAGCGTCTTGCCGCTCTGGATCAGGCGCTCGCTGTGCTGGCGCGACTTGAAGATCTCGCCACCATAGGCGCGCTCGCCCTCGAACACCGAGCTCGCATAGTGCAGCCCGTGCGTCAGCACGTGGATCTTGGCGTCCTTCCAGGGAACCAACTGACCATCAAACCAGATCCAGCCTTCACGCTGGTCCATTGGCAAGCCTGCCATCTCAATCTCCCACTCGTCTGGTGCGGCCCTTCGGGTCCGCCGTGTTGTTGCCTGTGATCCTGCCCCACCGGCTTGCTATTGGCAAACCGGAACGGCTTTGGGATAAGGCAAAGAGCTGTGTTTTCGATGGGGTGATGATGGCATCGGGCAAAATAAATGTCAACAAGGCTGACATAAATTTGGCGCAGGCCGGCGAGCCTGCCATGCCGCTCGACGTCATGGGCTTGTTCTTCTTCGCTTACCGGGACTTCGTCGGCGATGCTGATGCACTGCTTGAACGGCAGGGGTTCGGCCGCGCCCACCACCGGGTGCTTTATTTCGTCAACCTCAGGCCCGGCATGCCCGTTGCCGACCTGCTCGATATCCTGAAGATCACCAAGCAGAGCCTCGCTCGGGTGCTGCGCCAGCTGGTCGACAATGGCTATGTCGAGCAGAAAACCGGCGAGACGGACCGCCGCCAGCGCCTGCTCTATGCCACCGAGAAAGGCCGCGGCCTGTTCGAGACCCTCTCGGCCACCCAGACCAGCCGCATCGAAGCCGCCATCGCCGCCCTGCCCCCCGAAGGCAAGCGCACCGTGCTGCGGTTCTTCGTCGGCATGGTCGAACCGGAAGATCGCGGGTTGCTGGATCGGCTGAAGCTCACCGAAGAGCTGTAGCCTACTGAGCTCCCGGTTGCCGATAGCCGACAGTTTGCGCACGGCTCAGCGCGGCCAGGGTCTCCTCCACCGTCAGCAGTGGCGTCGTCTCGAATTCGGCCACCGCGCCTCCGCCTCCGATGGCAATAGCCACGGCGGCCATGGCAACATTATTGGGCGCCTCCCACAGGTTGTACCCATCATGCGCCCCGAACGCGTACCAGAAGCCGTGCAGCTTGCCGCCTACGGATTCGATGTACTTGCGTGCAGCCTCGCGGCGGTCTTCCGGATTCTTCGTCAGTCGCGCCCAAGTCTCCGGCGTGTAGCTGAAGCGTGTCAGATAGAGTGCCATGGCTGAGCTCCTCGGCTCTTTCCCAAAACACTCAACCTTACAACCCTTGGCACGCCGAGGGTATGGACGAACTCAGGGTGTGGACGGTACCGCTGTCACCACCGGCGCCGTCAGTTCACCTTGCAGCCGCGGTCGTCTTCTTCTTGTTTGATCGCTTCGATCTCGCGCCGCTCGGCCTTGGAGAATTTGGGCTTCCTGGTCCAGCAATCGTCGTTGTCGAAATATTCCTGGGCGAGCTCGGTCGAGAAGCAGTAGCCATTGTCGTCGTAGATGGTGTTGCGCGCCATCCAGAGGTCGAAGCACGACTCGGCCAGGGTCTGGCCAGTCATCGCGCCCAGCAGGCCGAAGGCCAGCACGGCTGGGAGAATGCGTTTCACCTCAATCCCCTCCTTCATCTTTCCCTTGGGCGAACCGGCATCTCAGCGATCCCCAATTGGGAGAGGATCATCCTACATCAGCTTCTTGCCGTTGGGCACGCCACGCTCGACGGCGGCGAGGACGATAGCACCATCTGCGTCCTCGTAGCCCAGCGTCAGCACCTCGCTGCGCACCGGGCCGATCTGGCGGGGCGGGAAATTGACCACCGCCATCACCTGGCGGCCAACCAGCGTTTCCGGCGTATAGTGCACGGTGATCTGCGCCGAGCTCTTCCTGATCCCGAGCTCCGGCCCGAAATCGATCAGCAGGATATAGGCGGGCTTCCTCGCCTCGGGGAATGCCCGGGCTTCGACGACGGTGCCGACGCGGATATCGACCTGCTCGAACTCGGCATAGGTGATCTCAGCCATCTACCCGCACCGACTTTCAGGCCCGCCCGAGTTCTTCCGAGCGCTGCCGCGCCGCGCGCACCGCCCGGTCGAGCAGCGGCTCGAGCCCGTCGGGCGCCATCAGCACCTGCAGCGCTGCGTAGGTTGTGCCCTTGGGCGAGGTGACGTTCTCGCGCAGCGTGCCGGCCGGCGAGGGATCGGCATCCATCAGCGCCGCGGCGCCGGTGACCGTCGCCCGCGCCAGTTGCATCGCCTGCTCTTCGTCGAACCCCTGGCGCCGCGCCGCGGCGGCGAGCGCCTCGACCATGTAGAACACATAGGCTGGGCCAGAGCCGGAAACCGCGGTAACGCCGTCGATCTTGGTCTCGTCGTCGAACCACATCACCTGGCCGGCGGCGCTGAGCAGCGCGTTGGCGGTTTCGCGGTCTTCCTCGGTGATCGACAGCCCCACGGCCCCGGTAATGCCCCGGCCGACCTGCGCCGGCGTATTGGGCATGGTGCGGATGACGCGTTCGGTCTGCAGCCCCTCGGACAAGCCGACCAGCGAGATACCGGCGGCGATCGACAGCACCAGCGTATAGCTGCCGACGATCGGCTGGATCTCGGCCATCACCTCGTAGATCACCTGCGGTTTCACCGCGAGCACCAGCACATGGGTCAACACGCCAAGCGGGCTCGCCTGCAGGCGAATGCCGTGCTCGGCGGCGAACTGCGTCGCGAACTCCGATGGCTGCGGGTCGCACAGCACCAGCCGGTCCGCCGGCAGACCGCCGGCGATCCAGCCGCGGGCCAGCGCGAGGCCCATCTTGCCGGCCCCGACCAGAACGACGGGGCCGATATCTGATAAATTCAAGCTTCGCCTACCGTTTCGAACATCACCTGGCTGAGCGCCTCCGAGGCGCCCTTTCCAGCCCATATCACGAACTGGAACGCCTGGTAGTAGAGATCGCAGCTGTCGGTGGCCGAGCGCAGCAGCGCCTCGCATTGCTGCGGGCTCACTTCGGCGCCGCCGGTGAGCAGGTGCGAGTTGCGGAACAGCACCACGCCTTCATGGTTCCACATGTCGAAATGGCCGATCCACAGCTGCTCGTTGATCAGCGAAATCAGCTGCTTCACTTCGGTGCGGCGGGTGTCCGGCACCTTCAGGTCGAAGGCCGCCGCGATGTGCAGCGACTCGAGGTCTTCCATCCAGTTGAAGGACACGTGGTAATCGGCCCAGTTCCCGCGCACCGAAATGGAGATTTCGTCGGCGTCCTGCCGCTCGAAGTTCCAGTCGTTGATCGAAGCGATATGCTCGATGATGTCGACCGGATGCACCGTGCGGTCCGGTTCCAGTTCCAGAAGGTGTGCCATTGGCTGAGCGTCCCATTGGGCGAAACGTTTGAAGGCCGGCCGGTTCCCCGGTCCTACGCGTTACTTGCAAGAACTCGCACGCATCAAGCCTACGAATCGTCCCTATGGAGGAACGCTACACTGACGCCCCGATTCCGGGGATTGTGCCGCCAGAGCCATCCAAGGCTTTCTTCTGTGGATGATCCGGCTCGAAGGGTTAACAGGGTCTTAACCACCCGAGTCTGTCCCCACCCGATTTGCGCGATTTTGGCACATCGCCATTGGCCCGACTCGGCATACAATGCGCGGCGCTGCATGACGAAGCTGTCACAGACGATGCTTCAGTGGGCACCCAAGTTCTCCTCCATCCTCGATCGTCATCCCAGCGAAAGCTGGGACCCATTCATCCGCTCGCGCCAGCTGTGAGTTGGGTCCCTGTTTTCGCAGGGATGACACCGAGTTGGTGGGTCGATTGGTTCGAAGCCTCAGAACAACCCGATCGCGCTGGCCCAGCCCGTGCGGATCGCCTCGGCCCATTGTGGAAAGCCATTGGCGATCACCTGCTGCGCCGCGGCCTCGAAGTCATAGGGCACGGCGCGAATGCTGGCCGACCATTGCCCGCCATGCCGCTCCAGCACCGCATAGCGTGCATCGGGCGCCCCGTAGTTGAACTGCAGCCCCACCGAGCCCGGGTTGACCACCAGCCGCCCGTCGCGCAGCCGCACGATGCGCGACACGTGGGTATGGCCGCAGAGCAGCACCGGGAAATCCAGCCCGTCCGCCTTCGCCGTCACGCTCGCTTCGCCCGGCATGGTCACCGTGCGGTCGGTCCACCAGGCGTCGAGCCACGGCTCTTCGTCGCTGGTCGGAGTGCCGTGGCAGAGGAACACTTCGCCCTCGATGTCGCGGGTCGCCGGCAGGCTCCTCAGATAGTCGTAATGCACCGGCCGCAGCCGCTCACTGACGAACCTGTCAACCGGTTGTTTCGATGCCGGCAGGCCGTTGGCGATGTAGCGGTCGTGGTTGCCGATGACGGTGGGGTAGTTGCGCTCGATCAAGAGGTCAGCCGTGCCCACCGGATCGAGGGGTCCGGCGAACAGGTCGCCCAGGTTGATCGTGGCATCGACCCCGACCATGGCGATACTGGCCTCGACCGCCTCCAGCGCCAGCCGGTTGCCGTGGACGTCGGAAATAACCGCGATTCTCATGGCTGCACCGTTCCCAGCAAATGCGGCGACGAAAAGTCTTCTGAACGTCCCTACAGCCCCTTCGGGCTGGCCCATCCCCAGGTCAGCGCTTCTGCCCAGGCCGGATAGCCCTTATCCAGCGCCTGCTTTGCCGCGGCAGCGTGGTCATAGGCAACCGCGCGCAACTCCGTATTCCACCCGGCCCGGCGCTTCTCGATGATGGCGTAGCGCGCATCGGGCGAGCCGATCTCGAACGGCAGCCCGACGCTGCCCGGGTTCACCACCAGCCGCCCATCGGCGAGCCTCAGGCTGCGCGGCACATGAGTATGGCCGCAGAGCAGCACGTCGTGGTCGAACCCCACCGCTTCCGCCTCGATATGGTCGCGCGCATGCATGGTCGCGATTGTGCCGACCATGGTGTCCATGAACGAGGTATTGTCGTCGCGCGGCGTGCCGTGACAGAGGAACACGTCCTCTTCGAGCAGCAGCGTCGCCGGCACCGAGGCCAGCCACTGCTGCTGGCGCGCATCGAGCATGCCGCGCACCAGCGCATCGATGTGCCAGTCCTTGTCGCGCCCATCGGTGATGTAGCGATCGTGGTTGCCGCGCACGGCAGGCAGCCCCAGCTCGATGAAGCGATCGGCCACGCCCAACGGGTTGCTTGGCCCGCTCAGGAAATCGCCGAGCGCCACCGTCGCCTCGACCTTCTCGAGGGCAATATCGTCCAGCACGGCATCCAGCGCTTCGAGGTTGCCGTGGACGTCGGAAAGAACCGCGATCCTCACTTGGACTTGAGCGCCTCGACCTGCGCCTTCAGCTCCTTGAGCTCGGCGCTCTGCGCCTGCACCAGCTCGCGCAGCGCGTCGTAATCCTCGCGTTTGACCAGGTCCATGTCGGCGACCAGCCGCTCGAGCTGCGATTTCACCGCCGTCTCGATCTCGCGGCGCACGCCATCGGCGACGCCGGCGGCGTTGTTCATCAGCTTGCCCAGCTCGTCGAATATCTTGCCACCCTGGGTCATCGTCCGTCCTCGCCTTCACAATTGTGCTCGATATCTAGGCTGCCGCCGGTGCCTTGACCAGACCATAGCGGTGGCTAAAAGGTCTCAGCCTCCTCGTCGCAATCTCGCCCACCCCGGCGGGCAATGCGCATGGGAGTGGATTTTCTCGACCCGGAGCGCGTTTCGTGCCCTTCCCCAATATCGATCCCATCGCCTTCGCCATCGGGCCGCTCGTCGTCCGCTGGTATGCGCTGGCCTATCTCATCGGTGTGTTGGGCGGCGCGGCCTACGCCACCACGCTGCTGCGCCGGCATGGGCTGTGGAAGGACAACCGCCCGCCCTTTGAGCCCTCGGCGATCTGGGATTTCGCCTTCTGGGCCGTGGTCGGCATCATCATCGGCGGCCGCATCGGCTATGTGCTGTTCTACAATTTCGGCTACTACGCGGCGAACCCCGGCGAGATCATCGCGCTGTGGGATGGCGGCATGAGCTTCCATGGCGGCCTCGTCGGCATCATGCTGGCCATGGCGCTGTTCGTCCGCTCGAAGGGCGGCAACATCCTTTCCGGCATGGACCTGCTCGGCGCCATCGGCACCATCGGGCTGTTCCTCGGCCGCGTCGCCAACTTCATCAATGCCGAACTCTACGGCGCGCCGACCACCCTGCCCTGGGCCGTGGTCTTCCCCACCGATCCCGAACACCTGCCGCGCCACCCGAGCCAGCTATACGAAGCGCTGCTGGAGGGCGTGCTGCTGTTCATCGTCATTCGCATCGCCACCAACCAGCTCGGGGCGCTGAAAAAGCCCGGCCTCGTCGCCGGCATTTTCGGCATCGGCTATGCGCTCAGCCGTATCTTCGTCGAGTTCTTCCGCCTGCCCGATGCGCAGCTCGGCTATCTCTATGGTGGCTGGCTCACCATGGGCATGGTGCTGAGCCTCCCCATTCTCGTCGCCGGCATCGGCCTCATCGTTTACGCCATGAGGCCTGCCCGTGGCTGATACCCGCTCCCTCGGCGATATCATCGACATGCAGCTGAGCCAGACCGGCCCTATGTCGCTTGCCACCTATATGAGCCTGGCGCTCACCCACCCGCGTTCCGGTTATTACACCGGCACCGATCCGCTCGGGGCCAAGGGCGATTTCATCACCGCCCCCGAGATCAGCCAGATGTTCGGCGAACTGGTCGGCTTCTTCATCGTCAACCTGTGGCAGCAGCTCGATCAGCCCAAGAGCTTCACCCTGCTCGAGCTCGGCCCCGGCCGCGGCACTCTGATGCAGGATGCGCTGCGCGTCGCCGCCAAGGCCGAGGGTTTTCTCGATGCCTGCCACCTGCAGCTGTTCGAGACCAATCCGGCGCTGCGGGAGCAGCAGGCCGAGCGGCTCGGCAAGTACAATCCCTATTGGGCCAGCGAGGTCGACGCCGTCGCCGACGATCCGCTGCTCGTCGTCGCCAACGAGTTCTTCGATGCCCTGCCCATCCGCCAGTTCGTCAAGGCGACCGACGGTTGGCACGAACGCCAGATTGGCCTCCGCGACGGCAAGCGCACTTTTGGGCTCAACCCGACGCCGATCCCCGCTGCCGCCATGCCGATCGAGCTGGCCAACGCCGAGCCCGGCGAAATCTACGAGGTCAGCCTCGCCGCCGCCGACATCATGGAGAAACTCGGCAGCCGCATTGCCGCGAACAAGGGAGCCATCCTCGCCATCGACTATGGCTACGCCACCACCCAGACCGGCGAAACCCTGCAGGCGGTGCGCAACCATGCATTCGCCGACCCGCTCGATGCCCCCGGCGAGATCGATTTGAGCGCGCATGTCGATTTCGGCGGCCTCGGCAAGGTCGCAACCGAGCTCGGCCTCACCGTCGAAAAGCTCTCGACGCAGCGCGATTTCCTCGGCGGACTCGGCATTGTCGAGCGCGCCACGCAGCTGGCCAAGGCCAATCCGGGCCAGATCGACACTATCGCCGCGGCGCTGAAGCGCCTCGTCGACAGCACCGAAATGGGCACCCTGTTCAAGGTGTTCTGCGCCCATTCCGGCAACATCGAGCCGATCGGTTTCCCGAAATGAGCATGCCTTTCGAAGTGAGCCGCGCCCTCGAGCGCATCCCCGGCATCCGGCACGGCTTTTTCGGCCGGCGCGGCGGCGTCTCGACCGGCGAGTTCTCCTCGCTCAATGTCTCGCTGTCGGCTGGCGACAAGCTGAATCATGTCATCGAGAACCGCGCGCAGATCGCTGGTATCCTTGGCTTTTCGCTCAACCAGCTGGTGACGCTGAAGCAGGTGCACTCGGTCACCGTGCTCGAGGTCACGCGCCAGCCCGACCCCGATGATATCCCCGAGGCCGATGCTTTCGTCACCCGCGTCCATGGCCTGGCGCTGGGCATCCTCACCGCCGACTGCACCCCGATCCTCTTCGCCGACCCCGAGGCCCGGGTGATCGGCGCGGCGCATGCCGGCTGGAAGGGCGCCACCGGCGGCATCGCCGAGGCAACCGTCGCCGCCATGGTCGACCTCGGCGCCCGCCCCGACCGCATCGTCGCCGCCATCGGCCCGACCATTTCCGGCCCGAACTACGAAGTCGGCCCCGACTTCGCCGCCGAGCTGATCCGCGACCACCGCGACGCCGAAAACCGCATCACCAAGCCGAATGGCGGGCGCGAGCATTTCGACTTGCCCGGCTTCGTGTTCGACCACCTGATCGCCGCCGGTGTCGGCCTGGTCGACGACCTGGGCATCTGCACCTATGCCGAGCCCAAGAAGTACTTCTCGCACCGCTACGCCACGCACAAGGCCATCACCACCGGGCGGCAGCTGAGCGTGATCGGGTTGGGCGGGTTGTAGTTCCTCTCCCAAGCTCGCCGTTACCCACCGGGTCATTCCCGCGAAAGCGGGAACCCCCGTTTGCGGAGTTCGCGGCACACGCAGAAAACAGAGGTTCCCGCTTTCGCGGGAATGACTCCGTGCCTGACCTCATGATTGCGGTCACCGGATGGATTGCGGTCACACCGCCCAGATTCCTTCACCGATCCGTCACAAGGCGCATTGCGCCCCGCTGCGCCCCAAGCTAAAGACCCGCGCATCAGGAGCCGGCAACTCCCCGGACCGGCCCGATAGCGGAGCGCGCTCGTGAAACTTGTCACCGGCAATTCCAACCGCGCGCTCGCCGAAGCCGTCGCGAGCTACCTCGAAGTCCCGCTGACCGACTGCACGGTCAAGCGCTTCAACGACAAAGAAATCTTCGTCGAAATCCACGAGAACGTCCGCGGCGAGGATGTGTTCATCCTGCAGTCGACCTCCTATCCGGCCAATGACAACCTGATGGAGCTGCTGATCCTGTCCGATGCGCTGCGCCGCTCCTCGGCCCGTCGCATCACCGCGGTGATTCCCTATTTCGGCTATGCCCGGCAGGATCGTAAGTCCGCCTCGCGCACTCCGATTTCCGCCAAGCTCGTGGCCAACCTGATCACCGAGGCCGGCGTCAACCGCGTGGTGACGCTGGATCTCCACGCCGCGCAGATCCAGGGCTTCTTCGATATCCCGACCGACAACCTCTATGGCGCGCCGGTGATGGTTCGCGATATCCAGGAGCACTACTCGCCCAACGGCAACGTCATGATCGTCTCGCCCGACGTCGGCGGTGTGGCCCGCGCCCGCGCCACCGCGCAGCGCATCGGCGCCGACCTCGCCATCGTCGACAAGCGCCGCCCCAAGGCCGGTGTCTCCGAAGTGATGAACATCATCGGCGACGTCTCCGGCCACGCCTGCATCCTGATCGATGACATCGTCGATTCCGGCGGGACGCTGGTCAACGCCGCCGAAGCCCTGCTCAAGGCCGGGGCCACCGAAGTCTCGGCCTACATCACTCACGGCGTGCTCTCCGAGGGCGCAGCCGAGCGCATCGCTGCATCGAAGCTGAAGGAACTGGTGATCACCGACTCGATCATCGCCACCGATGCCGCCAAGGCCGCCAAGAACATCCGCATCATCTCGATCGCCCCGCTGATGGGCGAAGCCATCGCCCGCACCGCCAGCGAACAGAGCGTCTCGAGTTTGCTGGACTGAGACCGCTCTCTCCTCATCTCCCCCCTTGCGGGGAGAATGGAATTTCTTGGGCTTAGCTTCTTGGCTAAGCCTTAGAAATTCCAAGAGAGGGGATGCGGAGCCACCGTGTCCAACCCACGCCCCCCTCTCTTGCCGCTAAGCCCAAGTTTTCGCTTTCTCCCCCGCCAAGGGGGAGATGGGCCGGTGAGCTGGCAAGTAGTGAAAATCCTCATCCCCCTGTCGAAATCGCCTCCTCTCGCCCGACATTGCCCTGAGGGGCTATCGTGCCCAGGAGAGGAGACACCGATGCGCTTTATGCTGATGCTCTATGCCGACGAGAAAGCCGGAGCCCAGATCCCGCCCGACCAGATGCAGAAGGCGATGGAAACGCTCTATGCCTATCAGGAGGCGCTGACCAAGGCCGGCGCCTTCGTGATGACCGCCCCCCTCGCCCGCACCCATGACGCCAAGACCCTGGTCATGGAAGGCGGCGACGCCAGCTATCGCGAAGACAACAAGGGCGGTGCTGCCTTCGTCAACGATGCCGGCGAGCTCAAGGTGCATGACGGCCCCTATGCCGAGACCCGCGAGCAGTTCGGCGGCTTCTACATCATCGAAGCGGCCGACATGGACGAGGCGCTTGCCTGGGCGAAAAAGTGCCCCGCGGCGCAGTGGGGACCGGTGGAAGTCCGCGCCCTGATCTCCGGATTCTGAGCGCCACAGATTTTTCTGAAGTTTTTTTGCCCGGGAGTCGAAATGGTCTGAGCACCCCCGTCATTGTCGTATCAGGGCACGGTGTCCTGACGCTGACGCGGCCATCGCCGCCAGCCCAATGACAGGGAAAAGACCGATGCAGATCAAGCTGACCAAGGTGTATGTCGACGAGCACGACAAGGCGCTGAAATTCTATACCGAGGTGCTGGGCCTCCAGAAGAAGGCCGACTTCGGCAATCACGGTTATCGCTGGCTGACCGTCACCTCGCCCGACGATCCGGATGGCACCGAGCTGCAGCTCGAGCTGAACAGTAACCCGGCCGCCAAGGCTTACCAGCAGGCGATGTTCGCCGAGGGCCAGCCCGCGCTGCTGCTCCACACCAAGGACGTGAAGGCCGACTATGAGCGGATCAAGGCCAAAGGCGGCGCGTTCATCATGCCGCCGACCGACGTCACCGCCTCGATCATCGCCCAGGTGGACGATACCTGCGGCAACATCATTCAGTTCGTGCAGTTGAACTGGTAAGCGCTGAGCAAAAGGAGAACCGAAAATGGCCACCGCGAAGAACACCGTGAAGCGCACCGACGCAGCCGCCGACAGTTTCACCGCCGAAGAAAAGGCCGCGATGAAGGAGCGCGCCAAGGAGCTGAAGCGCAACGCCAGCGCCGCCGAGGAAGAGCAGGCCGTGCTCGACAAGATCGCCGCCATGCCGGAGGCCGACCGCCGCCTTGCCGAGCGCATCCACACCCTCGTCAAGGCTGCGGCGCCCGAGCTGACCAGCAAGCTCTGGTACGGCATGCCGGCCTATTACAAGGACGGCAAGAGCATCTGCTTTTTCCAGGATGCGGCGAAGTTCAAGGCGCGCTACGCCACCTTCGGCTTCAACGAAGCGGCACGGCTCGACGATGGCAACATGTGGCCGTCGAGCTTCGCCCTGCTCAAGCTCACCCCCGCTGACGAGAAGCGCATCACCGAGCTCGTCAAGCAAGCCACCCGCTGAGGATCGCTCCACCATGCGCTACATGATGCTGATCCATCACGACGAAGTCGCCCTTGCCAATGCGCCGCAGAAGGAGCTCTGGGCCGATTACGCCGCGTTCAACGAGGCACTAGCCAAAGCGGGCGGCGGCATGGCGGCGGGCGAACGCCTGCAGCCGGCCTCGGCGGCGACCACTGTTCGCTTCGGCGACAGTCGAACCGAGGTGCTCGACGGCCCCTACGCCGATACCAGGGAGCAGCTCGCGGGCTACTTCATGATCGAGGTCGATAATCTCGACGAGGCGATCGCCTGGGCCAAGCGCTGCCCGAGCTCGCGCTACGGCTCGATCGAGATCCGTCCCTTGGCCGAGAACTACCCCCGGCCCGACCTCAGCCTCAGGCGCAAAGACTCCTGACATGCGGAGCTACGGCTGATGATGCAAAGCGAAGGCAACGAGGCCGCCCGGGCCGCCGAGCGCGCCTCTGGCGTCGCCGAGCGGGTGGCGCGCGAAAGCTATGGCCGCCTCGTTGCCTTCCTCGCCGCCCGCACCCGCGATGTCGCTGGCGCCGAGGATGCATTGGCCGAAGCCTTTGCGGCGGCTCTCCACAGCTGGCCGAGCGAGGGCGTGCCGCACAATCCCGATGCCTGGCTGCTGACGGTCGCCCGCCGGCGGCAGACCGACGCGCTGCGCCGCCGCACCACTCGGCAGGCGGGCGAGGAGCATCTCAAAATGATCGCCGATGAAATCGAAGCCGCGGCCGACGCCCCCGAGGAAATCCCCGACCGGCGCCTGGCGCTGATGTTCGCCTGCGCCCACCCGGCGATCGAGCGCGGCATGCGCGCGCCGCTGATCCTGCAGACCATTCTCGGGCTCACCGCCATCGATATCGCCGCAGCCTTCCTGATCCCGCCGGCGACCATGGGCCAGCGCCTGGTGCGCGCCAAGGGCCGCATCAAGGATGCCGGCATTCCGTTCGGCATCCCTGACAAGGAGCTGCTGCCCGAGCGGCTCGATGCCGTACTCGAGGCGATCTACGCTGCCTACACCAAGGGCTGGGCCGAGATCGGCGATGCCGCCTCGATCGAACTGGCTGAGGAAGCCATCTGGCTCGGCCGTCTCGTCGTCGGCCTCCTGCCCGATGAGCCAGAGGCCAAGGGCATGCTGGCGCTGATGCTCTATACCGAAGCGCGCCGCGCTGCCCGCCGCTCGGCTGACGGGGCGTATGTGCCGCTCGAACAGCAGGATACAAGCCTCTGGGACGACTCGCAGATCGGCCTCGCCGAGGCGCTGCTGAAAGCCGCCAACGCCGCCGGCCCCTCCGGCCGCTACCAGATCGAGGCGGCGATCCAGTCCGCCCATGTCACCCGCCGTACGCTCGGCGCCAACACCTGGCCCGCGATCCTCGCCCTCTACGATCACCTGCTGGCGCTCAGCGCCTCGCCGGTCGTCGCGCTGAACCGCGCCATGGCATTGGCCGAACTCGAGGGTCCCGAGGCGGCGCTCGCCGCCATCGCGCCGCTCGGCGACGACCGGCGCATGGCCGACTACCAGCCCTATTGGGCGGCGCGCGGTCACCTGATGGCGCAGGCCGGGTTGAGGGGCGAGGCACACGAAGCCCTCACCCTCGCCAGCGGCCTCGCCACCGATGCGGCGGTGCGGCACTATCTGCGCAGCCAGATCGCGGCGCTGGCGGATGGGTGACCTTCGGTCTCGGCAGTCGGCAATCGGCAATCGGCAGTCGCAGGACTCCCGCTACCTCCGCCCGTTCTTCGACTGCCTACTGCCGACTGCCCATTGCCCCGCCTTCGCCCCTTGCTCGCCGGGGCTTCTTCCACTATAGCCACCGCCCATGAAGCGCCCGTCACCCCTGGAGGACGGGTGCGTGAGCTTTGATGTGTCAGAGTTCACACCAACCCATGAATGGATCATTCAATGGCTACTGCTGCTAAAGAGCTCAAGGCTCAGGCGCGGAGCGGGGTGGGCAAGGGGGCCGCTCGTGCACTGCGTCGTGAGGGGCTCATTCCTGCCGTCATCTATGGTGACAAGAAGGCTCCCCTGCCGATCTCGATCTCGTACAACGAGGCGATGAAGTCGATCTACGCCGGTGGTTTCCTCTCCCACATCGTCACTGTTGACGTTGATGGCGAGAAGCACCGCGTCATTCCGCGCGACTACCAGCTCGATCCCGTCAAGGACAAGGCGCTGCACGTCGACTTCCTGCGCGTCGGCAAGGGCACCAAGCTCAATGTCCAGGTGCACGTGAAGTTCATCAACGATGACGCTTCCCCGGGCATCAAGCGCGGCGGTGTGCTGAACATCGTCCACCACACGCTCGACCTGACCGTCGATGCCGACCACATCCCCGAGGAGGTCGTCGTCGATCTCACCGGTCTCGATGTTGGCGACAGCGTCCACATCTCGTCGATCAAGCTGCCGGCCGGCGCGTCCGACCACAGCCACGAAGCTGACCTCACCATCGCCACCATCGTTGCTCCGTCGGGCCTGCGCGCCGAAGAAGCCGAAGAAGGCGCCGCCGAGGCTGCTCCGGCTGCCGACGCCCCCAAGGAATAAGCTGTCTATACGGGAGCGGGCCTCGCGTCCGCTCCCACCCTCCCCTGCCTGGAAGTTAGCCGATGCATCTCATCGTCGGCCTCGGCAATCCCGGGGACAAATACCGCAACAATCGCCACAATATCGGCTTCCTCGCGGTCGACGCCATTGCGCGCCGCCATAACTTTCCCGCGTTCCGCGAGAAGTTCCAGGGGCTGATCGCCGAAGGCGCGATCGACGGCGAAAAGGTGCTGCTGCTGAAGCCGCAGACCTACATGAATTCCTCCGGCGACAGCGTCCAGAAGGTGACCACCTTCTACAAGCTCGGGCCATCAGACGTTTCCGTCCTCTATGACGAGATCGACCTCGCCCCGGGCAAAACCCGGGTCAAGGTCGGCGGCGGCAATGGCGGGCACAATGGGCTGCGCTCCATTGATCCGCAGATCGGGCTCGGCTATCGCCGCGTCCGCCTCGGCGTCGGCCACCCCGGTCACAAAGACCTGGTGATGCCGCATGTGCTCGGCGATTTTTCGAAGGCCGAACAGCAGGCCTGGCTGATCCCGCTGCTCGATGCTATCGCCGACAATGCGGTGATGATCGTCAAGGGCGACGATAACGGGTTGATGAACAAGCTCGCCATCGCCGTGCAGGGTGACGGCGCCGAGCGCAGCCAGCGCCCGGAAACCGCCGACCCGACCCGCAAGAAGGCCCCAGCGCAAAGTCACATCCGCGCCGCTCGGCCAACTGCGCCGCAGGCCAAACTGCCTGAGACCGGTCCGATGGCGGACATGCTGAAGAAGCTGTTCAAGAAGGACTGAGCGTGGGCCTGTGGCTGCGGTGTGCTCGACGCTCCCTCAACCACCGGCTGTCATCCCAGCGAAAGCTGGGACCCAAGCCTCCCCCTGCGCAGACTGTGAGTTGGGTCCCAGCCTTCGCTGGGATGACAATCGAGCTTGTTGGAGGCGTCGCACCGGCCTCGCGGTCCCTCACCAAACCAATTGACTTCCGCGCCCGATCACCCGATGTGAAGCGCAACGATTGGCGCGGCTTTCTTCGCGCCGCCAACGACGATTTCCGGAGACTGTCATGGGTTTCAAGATGGGCATCGTCGGCCTGCCCAACGTGGGCAAGTCGACGCTTTTCAATGCGCTGACCCGCACTGCCAACGCGCAGGCCGCCAACTTCCCGTTCTGCACGATCGAGCCCAATACCGGCGAGGTCGCCGTCCCCGATGCGCGCCTCGATAAGCTCGCCACTATCGGCAAATCGGCGCAGATCCTGCCGGCCAAGATGAGCTTCGTCGATATCGCGGGCCTCGTGAAAGGCGCGTCGAAGGGCGAAGGCCTCGGCAACCAGTTCCTCGCCAATATCCGCGAATGCGACGCCATCGCCTATGTGCTGCGCTGCTTCGAAGACGGCAACATCATCCACGTCGCCAACAAGGTCGATCCGCTTGCCGATGCCGAAGTGGTCGAGACCGAGCTGATGCTCGCCGACCTCGAGAGCCTCGAGAAGCGCCGCAACGGCGTCGAGAAGAAGGCCAAGACCGGCGGCGACAAGGAAGCCAAGCTGACCCTCGAGCTGATCGATCGCTCGCTGCTGCTGCTGCGCGATGGCAAGTCGGCGCGCCTGGTGCAGCGTTCGGCCGAGGAAGAAAAGGCCTTTGTCGAGCTGCAGCTCTTGACCTCGAAGCCGGCGCTGTATGTCTGCAACGTCGACGAGGCCTCGGCCGCGTCGGGCAACGCCATGACCAAGCAGGTCGAGGAGTATGCCAAGCAGCACAACGCCGCGGTGATCGTCATCTCCGCCGAGATCGAGAGCCAGTTGGCGCAACTGCCCGACGAGGAGCAGGCCGAGTATCTCGAAAGCCTCGGACTGCATGAGCCGGGCCTCAACCGCCTGATCCGCGAGGCCTACCAGTTGCTGGGCCTGCAGACCTATTTCACCGTCGGCCCCAAGGAGACCCGCGCCTGGACCATCCACAAGGGTGACCGCGCCCCCCAGGCGGCCGGCGTGATCCACACCGATTTCGAGCGCGGCTTCATCCGCGCCCAGACCATCGGCTACGACGATTTCGTCACCCTGGGCGGCGAAGTCCCCGCCAAGGAAGCCGGCAAGGCCCGCGACGAAGGCAAGGAATACGTCGTCAAGGACGGCGACGTGATGTTGTTCAAGTTCAATACCTAAGGGAGCGTTTTCAGGAAAAAGCCTGTCCCCGCGAAGGCGGGGATTGCAGACTTTTCCGGTTCGAAAGCGCAACAAGCCAAATACGTTTTTGACCTCCTAACTCATAACCCCTGAGCCCCGTCATGCTCGACCAGCTCTTCGGCTCCTGGTGGCCGACGATATCGTCCTACCTCGCCGGACCACCGGCGCTGATCGGGGGCACCGTAACCCCCTTTACCGTCATTCCGACGGTGGGCTTCGCCCTGCTGCTGCTCGGCATCCTCGCCGCCATCCTGTGGCGCGAGAAGCAGGCGCTATGGGTGATCGGTCCGATCGTCGCCGCGGCGCTTACCCCGGTGATCCTTGCCATCGGCAATATCCTCGGTGGCTGGTTCGTGGTGATGTTCGCGCTGGTCATCGGGGCGGTGGGCCTGTTGCTCTGGACCGGTATCATCTCCGGCGACGCCGCCCGCCGCCTGCCGGTCTGGCTGCTCGGCCTGTTCGCGGTGAACTTCGTCGTCTACTGCACCGCTCGCAGCATCGCGATCATCTGGGGATTGGCGTAGTCCGAAGGTGGACCCTCTGCTCCGGAGGGCACCAGCGCTTCCCCAACCTCGATGTCATCCCAGCGAAAGCTGGGACCCCGCAGCGAGGGCTCTTGCCCTCGTCCGCTCACCTCCCGCACCAGCCGATAGATGGGTCCCAGCTTTCGCTGGGATGACCGCCGGTGGGTGGGGCAACATCCAGGTAGGTCTGCAAGGTCCCGCTCCGCATAGCGTAGGACCACCCACCACCTTGCCTCTCCCCTCCCCGTTGACGTATACGTCAACCCGCCATGAACGCCGTTACTGCTGACCGCCGCCATTTCGAGGATCTCGTCGTCGGCGAGACCGTCAATCTCGGCTCGACCCTCGTGACCAAGGAGATGATCCTCTCCTTTGCCCGCGAGTTCGATCCCCTGCCCTTCCACCTCGATGAAGCCGCCGCCAAGCGCTCGCTGCTCGGCGGGCTTGCCTCCTCCGGCTGGCAGACCGCGGCGCTGACCTTGCGCCTGCTCGGCGATAGCTTCCTGTCGAAGATCGCTTCGGCCGGTGGGCTCGGCTTTTCCGACTTGAAGTGGAAGAAGCCGGTGATGAAGGGCGACACCATCTGGGCCACCGCCACCATTGCCGAGTTGCGTCGCTCTCGCCACCATCCTCAATGGGGCATTGTCAGCATCGATCTCGACGTGAAGAACCAGAAGGGCCAGCCGGTGATGAGCATGCGGCTCGCCAACCTGGTTGAGAGCCGCGAGCCCGAAGCCGGCATGCAGGCGCAGCCCGAGCAGCCCTATGACGTCGAACAGGGCGGTGCCGCATGACCCGCTGGTTCGAGGACATCGCCATCGACGAGCCGTTCCCGCTCGGCAGCCACACCTTCAGCGAACAAGAGATTCTCGCCTTCGGCCGGGAATACGACCCGCAATATTTCCATCTCGACCCCGCTGCGGCGGCCCAAAGCCACTTCGGCGGCGTTATTGCCTCGGGCTGGCACACCGTGCTGATGGGGCATAGGAAGATGGTCGACGCGCTCGACGCCGAGGAAGTGCGGCTGCGCGACCTCGGCCAGGAGCCAGGCGTTTCCGGCCCCTCCCCCGGCGTCAACAAGATGGAATTCAAGGCGCCGGTGCGGCCCGGCGACACCGTCACCTATACGCTCACCGTCACCGGCAAGCGCCCGTCCAACTCGATTCCCGGCTGGGGCCTGTTGTTCAACAGCCTCGATGCGGTGAACCAGCACGGCGAAAAAGTCTACCATGCCGAACTGGTCGGCTTCTCGAAGCTGCGCGACTATCGGATGCCGCCGCACTTACGGGTTCTTGAGGCGTTGACCAAAATCCCCGGATTAGGGAAGTTGCTGACCCAACGGAGTTGAGTCACGCCATGCGCCTTGCCCTTGCTTTCGCTGCCCTGCTGCTGGCAGCCGCGCCCGCCACTGCGCAGTCGCTCACCGGCGTCGGCGTCGAGGGCAACTGGGGCTGCCGCGCCAATGTCGACGGCGCCCGCGCCGGGCTCCTCACCATCTATGCCGGCTCCTACGGCTACGCCTCGGCCAATTTCGGCAGCACCGCATCGGGCAGCGGCACCGTCGAGATGGCCTCCAACGGCGTCACCTTCCTCGATGGCAACCTCGTCGCCGGCGCCGGCATCACCAACGCCATCCTCGGCTTCGACGATGCCGGCCGCGACGTGCTGCAGCTCTACACCGCAGAAAAGAACGTCCTCACCTGCACCCCGCGGGGGTAGGCATTGCGGGCCTAGGGGCGCTGCAACAGGGCAACCGATGTGTCAGTGGACCACCGCAGCTATCCTCAAACTCGATGTCATCCCAGCGAAAGCTGGGACCCATTTCGCCGCCCGCACCAGCCGATAGTTGGGTCCCAGCTTTCGCTGGGATGACATCCGGTGGGCGTGGGAAGTCCGTCGACAACCTCGGGATGTGTCGATACTGCGCCACATCCATCTTGACCTCCCCGCCCTCCAGCGCTAAACAACGCGCCTTCCAGAGGAGTATCGCCCGAAAATGATCTGAGCACTGTTGCGGACGCCCGAGCCATTGCTTCCCTCGCCTTGCGAGTGGCAGCTGATGCGCGGATGCCGACCACAGCACTGCTCCAGATGACGGGCTGACTCTGTCCGGCGCCTCGGGCGTCCAATCCCCCCCTGCACTTCATCGCTAACCGCGGCTCGCGCACAGCACTGCTTTGCGTCGCGCCGCTACTTGAGCTCGTTTCTGGCGTTACTGCGCCGCGGCGGGCAAGGAGATTGCTTATGCCCAAATTCATGACCTACCAGCGCCCTACCCCGGTCAACAAGCAAAGCTGGAGCGGCCGCCCTGGCGCCAACCCCTATCAGCCGGTGCGTCGGCCGGCCGGGCACCCTGTGCCTGAGCCGCAGAAGCTGGCCCTGCCGCCATTGCTCGGTGGGCCTAAATCGCGATGAGCGAAGGCGCCCCGGCAACGCCGCCGGGGCGCCCAATCACGGGGAAAACCCGCTCCCGAGCAGGGGGCGGCCGGTAGCGCCAACAAACACTTACCGACCCCAATGCTTTCTATTCAACGATTTAGCGCTTCGTTATGCGCACCGGCGCACAATCATGCGACGACACTATTGCCTACCCGCGCCACGAGGTCCCCCGGTCATGGAGTCGCCTTGGTACAGCCTGATGACCAACGTCTCGGTCGTCGCGTTCGTCGTCACTGTCTGGACCCAGCTGCGCGACGTGTTCGAGCGCTTCGGGCCGCGGGCGGTCGAGACCGGCTTCGGCGCGGTGATGGGGCTCGGCGCCATCGCGGCCATGCTGTTCCCGGTGCAGTTCGCGCCTGGCGTCTTCTTCGACCTGCGCACCTGCCTCCTCGCCCTTGCCGCCTTTTTCGGCGGCCCGCTGGCGGCGCTGGCGGCGCTTATCCCGGCCATCACCTATCGCCTTTGGGTCGGTGGCGTCGGGGCGCCCGCTGGCATGGTGTCGATGACCCTGGTCACCCTTGCCGCCTCGTTCGGCCACCTGCTGCTACGCCGCCGCGGATTGTCGATCGCCCGCTGGCACTCGCCGGCGCTGGCGCTCGCCACCTGCGCCATCGGCCTGTTGACCATCGCCTTCGTTCCGATCGATCCCGGCATGAGCGATTGGGTGCCGCTGCTTGCCGCGCGCACCGCCCTGCTGTTCCTCGCGGTGATGCTCTCGGGCCTCGCGCTCACCCATGACGAGGAGTTGCGCACGGCACGGCGCGAGAACCAGATCTATCGCCAGGTGATCGACGAGCTGCCCGACAGCATCAGTGTGAGGGATACCGAGGGCCGTTTCGTCATCGCCAATCCGGCGACCGCGACGTTACTCGGGGTGAGCTCGTCGAAAGCGCTGATCGGACGCCCCGGCGACGAGCTCGGCGTCGCTCGCCCTGCCTCGCCGCCCCATACCGGCGAGACGCATTGGAGTTTCCAGCAGCCGGTAGAGCGCCCGGACGGTGGCACCAGCTGGCTGCAGACGCTCGAGGTACAACTCAATGACCCAAGCGGCCGCGCCATGGGGCTCATCACCCACAACCGCGACATTACCGACCAGAAGCACCTGGAGCTGGAACTCGACGAGCGCCAGCGCGTCCTCGCCTTCGCCATGGCGCAGATGACCGATGGCGTCGCCATGTTCGACCACGCCGGCAAGCTGCTGTTCTGCAACGCCCGTTACCAGAAGCTTTTCCCGCTGACCTCGGACGTCCGCGTCCCCGGCGCCAATATCCGCGACATTCTCGCAGCCGCGGCCGAACGGCGCGAGCAGCAGGTCGGCTCGTCGCCTGCCGATGTCGCCGAGTGGATCGACGAGATCACCGAGTCGCTGCACCACGACGCCGAGGAAGAGGTGCACCTGTACGACGGCACCTGGTTGCGCGTCTCCACTCGCCCCTCGCTCGACGGCGTCTCGATGGTGGTGGTCTCCGACATCACCCGGCTCAAGCGCACCGAGCTCGAACTGCTCGATGTCGCCGAACGGCTGCGCGAGGAAGCGACGACCGACGCACTGACCGGCCTCGTCAACCGTCGCGCCCTCGACCAGCGGCTCGAGATCGAGATCGCTCGCAGCCTCCGCTCTGATACGGCGCTGAGCGTCATCCTGCTCGATATCGATCACTTCAAGGCCTACAACGACAGCTACGGTCACCTTGCCGGCGACGCCTGCCTGAAGGCGGTGAGCCAGTGCCTGAGCCAGGTGTTCCGCCGCCCGGCCGATCTCATCGCCCGCTATGGTGGCGAGGAGTTCCTCGTGGTGCTGCCCGAGGCGGATGCCGAAGCCGCCTACCGCCTGGCCAACGACTATCGCGAGCTGCTGGCAGCGCTGGCGCTACCGCACCAGGCCAGCGAGTTCGGCCGCGTCACCGTCAGCCTCGGCATCGCTGCCTATGCCCCGGGCCAGACCGACCGCAACGCCGCCGACCTCGTCGGCCGCGCCGACGAGGCGCTCTATGCCGCCAAAAGCGGCGGCCGCGACCAGGTCAGCGGCTGGCGCCGCCGCTTCGAGGTGCTGCCCCGCAGTTTGCGCGTAGTGCATTAGCAGGTACTGACAGTCGGGTACCCTCTCCCGCTTGCGGGGGAGGGCGCGCCGACTGCAGGCCTCAGCGCCTGCTGCCCCTCAATGCCCCTCGAACGGGATCAGCGCCTCGACCTTCACCCCGGTGGCTCGGAGCTTCTCCGCCCCGCCCAGGTCGAACAGGTCGATGACGAAGCCGGAATGTGACACTTCCGCGCCGGTCCGCCGCAGCAGCGATACTGCCGCCACTGCCGTACCGCCGGTGGCGATCAGGTCGTCGACCAGCAGCACCTTGTCGCCGGACCCGATCACATCGGCATGGATCTCGATCGTGTCGACACCGTACTCGAGCGCGTAATTCTGGCCGATCGTCTCGCCGGGGAGCTTGCCTTTCTTCCGCACCGGGATGAACCCGACGCCGAGCGCAATGGCGACGCCGGCGCCAAAGATGAAGCCGCGCGCCTCGATGCCCGCGACGTGTGTGATCCCCAGGTCACGATGCAATCCGGCCAGCCGGTCGACGCTTTCGCGAAACCCGGCGGGATCCTCGATCAGCGTGGTGATGTCACGGAACAGGATGCCCTTTTTGGGGTAGTCGGGGATCGTGCGGACGAGCGACTTGAGGTCGAGCATGAGTGTGCTTCGGCTGTTGGGAAACGATGAAGGAGATCAGCGCGGGGTTAGCGCTTGGTGCTGTTGACGATCTTGCGCGCCAGCTGGCCAGCCTTGTAGGCGGTGTTGAGCGTCGCGTCCTTGGCGGCGGCCTTGACCTTGGGCGTCAGCAGCAGCGGCGCCGCAGCAATGCCGGCACGCACCATCGGATGGGCGATCATGGTCCGGGCCAGGGCTGCGGCCGTGATGGCGCCGCGAATGATCGACATGTGGGCCTCCGGATGTTTCGCCAGGAACTGCTTCGCCCGAGAATATCGACGATGCCGCCCCGGATCGCAAGGGGCGCAGAAACGACAAAGGGCCCCACAGGGCCCTTTGCGTTGTTCATTGCAGCGTCGGCTTAATGCTCGACGCGCGACCAGAGCTTCTGCTTCACCAAGTACATCAACCCGGCGAACACCAGGAGGAACGCGATCACCTGGAAGCCGGCTTCCTTGCGCGCCACGAGGTGCGGCTCGGCCATCCACATCATGTACGAGGCGACGTCGCGCGAGTACTGGTCGACGGTCAGCGGCACGCTGCCGGTCTCGCCTGCCTCATAGGTGATGAGACCGTCGCTGAGCGGCGGCGCCATGCCGAGCGCGTGGCCCGGGAAGTAGGTGTTGTAGTGCTTGCCTTCCGGCACCTCGGCACCATGCGGCGGCGGGTCGACATAGCCGTTGAGCAGCGCGTGGATATAGTCCGGGCCGCCTTCCGAGTAGGCAGTGAAGTAGTTGAAGATCCACCACGGGAACGGCTGCGTCGTGCCGCGGGCCTTGGCCAGCACCGAGAAGTCCGGCGGCAGCGCGCCACCATTGGCGTCACGGGCTTCCTGATCATTGGCAAACGGCGACGGCCAGCGATCGGCTGCGATGCCCGGGCGCTTGCCGCCCTCGGCCTCGGGATCGTTGATCTCGTACTCGGCCGCCAGCGCCTTCACCTGGCCCTCGGTGAACTCGGGACCACCCGGCTCGGAGAGGTTGCGGAACGCGATGAGCCGCGCCGAGTGACAGCTCGAGCAGACTTCCTTGAACACCTGGAAGCCGCGCTGCAGCTGGTTGCGATCATAGGTGCCGAACGGACCCGCGAAGCTCCAGGCTTCCTTCTTGATCTCCGGGGTGCCGTGGTCCTGCGCCACGGCGGGAACCGCCGCGAACAGCATGCTCACCAGCAGGGCGCCGATAATGCTTTTGGTCTTGATCATTGGCGTTGGGCCCCGGGTCAGTGCGACGTCGACGCAGCGGCAGGCTGAGCGGCCGCCGGCGCCTTGTGCTTGGCCAGCACGGACTCAGTGATCGACGTCGGCAAGGGCCGCGGCGTCTCAAAGCGTCCGAGCAGCGGAAGCACGATGATGAAGTAGATGAAGTAGTAGGCCGTGGCGATCTTGGAGAGCAGCACGTAGATGCCCTCGGCCGGCGCCGAACCGAGCCAGGTCAGGAACACGAAGTTCGCCACGAACAGCCAGTAGAACCACTTGAAGATCGGGCGGAAGGTGCCCGAGCGGACCTTGGACGTATCGAGCCACGGCACGAAGAACAGCACCAGGATCGCGCCGGCGAAGAAGATCACGCCGCCCAGCTTCGAATCGATGAACAGGATGTTGAAGTCGATGGCGCGCAGGATCGCGTAGAACGGCAGGAAGTACCATTCGGGCACGATGTGAGCCGGCGTCACCTGGCTGTTCGCCATGATGTAGTTGTCGGGGTGGCCCAGGATATCGGGCGCAAAGAACACGAACCAGGCGAACGGGATGCAGAACACGATGACCGCGAAGAGGTCCTTCATCGTGTAATACGGGTGGAACGGCACCGTCTCGCGGCTCGACTTCACTTCCACGCCGATCGGGTTGTTGTTGCCCGGCACGTGCAGCGCCCAGATGTGGAGCGCCACCACCGCCGCGATGATGAACGGCAGCAGGTAATGCAGCGAGAAGAAGCGGTTGAGCGTCGCGTTGTCGACGGCGAAACCGCCGCGCAGCAATTCGAGGATCGGCGTGCCGAGCACCGGAATGGCGCCCAGGATATTGGTGATCACGGTCGCGGCCCAGAAGCTCATCTGGCCCCACGGCAGCACGTAGCCCATGAAGGCGGTGGTCACCATCAGCACGAACAGCAGCACGCCGAGGATCCACAGGATCTCGCGCGGCGCCTTGTACGAGCCGAAATACAGCCCGCGGAACATGTGGATATAGACCGCCGCAAAGAACATCGAGGCGCCCGTGGCATGCACGGCCTGGATGATGCGGCCGCCATTCACGTCGCGGCGGATATGCTCCACCGAGTCGAAGGCGAGGCTGACATGCGGGGTGTAGTGCATGGCGAGAATGATGCCCGTCACGATCTGCACGCCGAGCATGAAGGCGAGGATGGCGCCGAAGGTCCACCAGTAGTTGAGGTTCTTCGGCGTGGGGTAGTCCATCAGGTGTTCTTTGGACCACCGGATGATCGGCAGGCGGTCGTCGATCCATTTCTCGACGACGTTACCGGGGACGTAGCTGGATTCGTGAGCCATCTGGTCGAGTCCCCTTAACCGATCTTCACGAGCGTATCGGAAATGAATTCGTAAGGCGGCAGCACCAGGTTGGTCGGCGCGGGGCCCTTGCGGATACGACCGGCAGTATCGAACTGCGAGCCGTGGCAGGGGCAGGCCCAGCCGTTGTAATCGCCGGAATCGCCGACCGGGATGCAGCCGAGGTGCGTGCAGTTGGCGATCATGATCAGCCACTGCTCATGGCCCGGCTTGGTGCGCTGTTCGTCGGTCGCCGGATCCTTGAGGTCCGACATCGGAACGGCCTTGGCCTCGGCGATCTCTTCGGGCGTGCGGTTGCGCACGAACACCGGCAGGCCACGCCACTTGATGGTGACCGACTGGCCCACTTCGATGCCGGAAAGGTCGAACTCGATGCTGGCCAGCGCCAGCACGGACGCATCGGGGTTCAGCTGGTTGATCAGCGGCCAGGTCACCCCGGCAACGCCCACCGCGCCTACGGCGCCCGCCGCGATATAGAGGAAATCGCGCCGACCCGGTTTAGGGTCGTCCTGATGTGCCAGATTGGATTGCGTCGCCAAGGTAAGCTTCCGTCTGTTGTGTCTTGATCAGCGCCTCGGTGCCCGTTGGCATAGGGCCACATAGCCAGAGCCAACCCCCGCCCTCAACAGCGCGTGATTTGGGCGTTCTTTTGACACTATGAATGGGGCTTGTCCAGCCGGAGTCAGGGTGACTTTCCCCCGATGCGACACTATAGCAACCGCCTAAAACCTAACCGCTATACTCAAGAATTCCAATGATCGATCTGGCCCTCTACCAACCCGATATCGCGCAGAACACCGGCACCCTGCTCCGCCTCGGCGCCTGCCTCGGGGTCATGGTGCACATCATCCATCCGACCGGCTTTCAGTTCTCGCCGCGTTCGATCCGCCGCGGGGCGCTCGACTACCTCGAGCACGCCCTGTTCACCGAGCACGACAGCTACACCCATTTCAATGATTGGCGCCGCTCGGCCGGGCGCCGGCTGGCGCTCCTCACCACCAAGGCAAGCGTCTCGGCCTATGCCGTGGCCTATCAACCCCACGACATCCTGCTGCTCGGCCGTGAGTCGGCCGGAGTGCCGGATGCGGTGGCTGATGACGCTGAGCTGCGCGTCCGCATTCCCATGCGACAAGATATGCGCTCGCTCAACGTGGCCGTGGCCGGCAGCCTCGTGCTAGGTGAGGCGCTGCGACAGACCAACGGTTTTGCAGCTCTCTCATGACATTACCCGCCGACATTGACTCAAAAAAGCAAGTGGCCGCGGCCTGGTTCCGGAGTTTCCGCGATCAGCTCTGCCAGAGCCTCGAGGCCGTCGAAGCCGAGGTGAAGGGGCCGCATGCCGACCGGCCTGCCGGCAAGTTCGAGATCGAACCGTGGAGTCGCGAAGCCGGTGGCGGCGGCGAGATGGGCCTGCTGCACGGCCGGGTGTTCGAGAAGGCCGGCGTCCATATCTCCACCGTCCACGGCCACTTCTCCGAGGAGTTCGCCCGCCAGATGCCGCATACCGAGGCAGGCGCTGAGTTCTGGAGCGCCGGCGTCTCGGTGATCATCCACCCCTGGAACCCGCATGTTCCCGCCGCGCACATGAACACCCGCATGATCGTCACCGGCAAATGGTGGTTCGGCGGCGGTGGCGACCTCACTCCCGTCCTGGATCGCCGGCGCACCCAGGACGACCCTGACAGCATCGATTTCCACCTGGCCTACAAGGCCGCCTGCGAGGCGCATGGCGTCGATTACGCCGCCTACAAGAAATGGTGCGACGAGTATTTCTACCTGCCGCATCGCAAGGAGCCGCGCGGCATCGGCGGCATCTTCTACGACCAGCACAATTCGGGGAACTGGGACGCCGACTTCGCCTTCACCCAGGACGTCGGCCGCGCTTTCGACAGCGTCTACCCCGCCCTGGTTCGCCGCAATTTCGAGACGCCCTGGACCGAGGCCGAGCGCCACGAGCAGTTGATCCGCCGCGGCCGCTATGTCGAGTTCAACCTGCTCTACGACCGCGGCACTACCTTCGGGCTGAAGACCGGCGGCAATGTCACCTCGATTCTCTCCTCCATGCCCCCGGAAGTGCGCTGGCCGTAAAGACACCGACCTCTCCTTGATCCTCCCCCGCGTGGCGGGGGAGGGGGACCGCCGAAGGCGGTGGAGGGGGCGGCAAGACTCTCCGGCTTGGGCTCCCCCCCTCCACCAGCTTCGCTGGTCCCCCCGGGGTGAGGCCTCTGGCCTCGTCCCTCCCCCGCCACGCGGGGGAGGATCATGGAGAGATTTGCGCATGACCCCACCCTTACCAACCTTGCCGAAGCTTAAGCCGCCGGAAACTACCGGCGGTCCCGGGCTGCTCCTAGATGCTAGGGGCCGGTGCAAAATCGCACCCTCGAACGGTTCCAGCCAGCGCAACGGAACCGCGCTTCAGCTTCGCTGCTTGTGGAGTTCAAAAATGAACAACGTTCTCAAGGGCAATATTCTCAAGGGCTTGGGAGCCACGGCTGCCGCCGCGGCAATCCTGATCGCCGCCGCCCCGGCCTTCGCTTCCGCCCCGGCATTCTCCCTCGCCAAGCCCAATAGCGGCATGTCGGTCGATAGCTTCGATCCGCAGGTCCAGGTGTTCAACCGCCAGAACATTGCCGACCTGCTGCACGCCAGGTCCGTCTCGGTGGTGAAGTTCGATACCGCCTGGAATGATGGTGGCGATGCCACGAAGGCGTTCGACGCGCTCAACGCCAGCGACCAGTCGATCCACCTGCTGCGTGAGGCGTTGAAGGCCGATCCAGCGGCGATGCAGCTCCTGGCCCGCAACCACATCGCAGTCAACCAGGTCGTCGACATCGCTCCCGCCGGCAATGGCGCGGTGCAGCTCTACGTTTCATGAGGCCACAAGCGGTGCGCGGGCCCTGACCCGCGCACCGCTTCTATCCCTTCGCTGGCCGCGCTACACCTCTGCCACGCGAGAGGAGCGAAGCCGGGCCGATGACGCTGACCGATGTCGAGATCAAGGGTTTTCGCTCGGTCCGCAAGCTGCGCCTGCCGTTGCGCCAGCTCACCGTCCTCACCGGCGGCAACGGCGTCGGTAAGACCAACCTCTACCGCTCGCTCGAGCTGCTGCACGCCGCCGCGAGGGGCACCCTGGCCGACGAAATCGCCCGCGAAGGTGGCCTCGGCTCGATCTTCTGGGCCGGCGGCAGGAACCTCTCCGCCGATGGCAGCTTCGATCCGATGTACCGCACCGACGGGTATCGCGCCCACGAGGGTCGTAACCGCCTGACGCTGGAAGCTCGGCTGGAGCTCGACGAGTTTCTGCCCACCTACCGGATCGAGCTGGGTTTCCCCACCCCCGATTCCGCCGCCTTTCCAACCGAAGCGCAGATCAAGGAGGAAACCGTCGAGCTGCGGCAGGGCAAGCGCCCCGTCGCCCTGCTCGAACGGAAGAACAACGCGGTATTCGCCCGCGCCGCCGGCGGTCAGCGCGAGCTGATCGACGAGCGGGCGCTGGCCAGCGAGACGGCGCTTTCGACCGTGCGCGGCGGCTACCCGGAGATCGCCGTGGTGCGACAGGAGCTGAGCAACTGGCGCTTCTTCCACGGCTTCCGCACCGATCCCGACTCGGCGCTGCGGCGGCCGTCGCGCGCCATCACTTCACCGATGCTGGCGTCCAGCGGCGGAAACCTCGCATCGGTGCTGGCGACCCTGCGCCATGTTCGGGGCGAAACCATTGACCTCGATGCGACGATCGGTGCCGCTTTCCCCGGCGCCGAACTGGTCGTGCCACCGCCCGAAGAGTTCGCGCGCTTCGGCATGATCTTCCCCGAAACGCCCAAGCGCACCTTCTGGGCGCACGAACTCTCGGACGGCACGCTGCAGTTCCTCGCCCTGATGGGCGCCCTGCTCTCTTACCGGCTGCCGCCCTTCATCGCCCTCAACGAGCCCGAAGCGAGCCTCCATCCGAGCCTCTTGCCGGCGCTGGCCCGCACCATCGTCAAGGCCGCCGAGCGCGCGCAGATCTGGGTCGTCACCCATTCGCAGCCGCTCGCCGACGCCATTGCCGAGGAGAGCGGCATCGTGCCGCGCGAAGTGATCCGCACCGAGGATGGCACCGCCATCCGCGGCCTCAGCGCGCTCGGCGTGTTCGATGATGAGTGATCAGCCGCGCGGCCGGGTGACGGCGAAGCCGCGCACCACGTCGCCGAACTGCGCCGGCAGCGAGATCCCAAAACTATCGCCGAGCGTCCGCACCGCCGCATAGTCGACCTTGCTGCTGATGCTCATGTCGACCAGCATGCTGATCGCCTCGTGCGGCGTCCGCGTCTCTTTGTAGGGCCGGGTCTCGATCAGCGCCGCAAAGATATCGCAGACGGTGAGAATACGCGTCAGCGGCCCGATCTCAGCGCCGCGCAATTGGTCCGGATAACCACTGCCGTCGAGCGCTTCGTGATGGTGCCGCACCGCGTCGAGCACCAGCGGCGACACCGTGCCGTGCTTGCTCAGATAGTCGAACCCGGCGCCGGGATGCAGTTTCACCGCCTCGAACTCTTCCGGGGTGAGCTTGCCGGGCTTATCGAGGATGTGGCGCGGGATCACCGCCTTGCCGACATCGTGCAGCAGCGCAGCATTCATCAGCGCCGCCGCCTGCCCACCGCCGAGCTTCGCTCCCTTGGCGAACCCCGCGGCGACGCCGGTGACCAACAGGCAATGCTGGAACGTCCCCTCATGGTGCCGGCGCACCGAGGCGAGCCAGGCATCGGCGCCAACCGCCTTGACGCTGGCCAGGACGCCTGCCGCGGCCTGTGACACGGCTTCCATGGACATCGGCGCGTCGCTGAGTATGCCCTCGAACAGCACCTCGAGCGAGCGTTCGGCGTCGGCGATCGACACGCCACCCGTGTCGGCCCTGAGCGCTGCCTCCGCCGCCGCGGAGCGGCGCGCCCGGCCGGTCACCGAATACTCGCGGCGGAGCTCCGCCAGGGCAAACTTCCGCACCATGTGGCGCGTCGCCCCCAGGGCATTGGCCTGCACCCGCAGCAAGCGCTCGCTGCCGCCCTCATCGATCAGGAACGTCCGCGCTTTGATCGCCGGCACCCGGTCGAGCGCATGCTTGAGCCTGCCCACCGAATCCATGTCGCGCAGGTCCGCATCGACCACCACCTGCTCGGCATCGGCGAGGTCGCGGTGGGTCAGCTCCGAAAGCAGACGCACCGGCGCGCCGAGCTGTCCCGCCATGGCCTTGCCGTGCCCCTCCCAATGCGGATCGCACACGAACACCACCGTGCCCAGGCCCTTCGGCTCTGACGTTGCTGCTGGCTCTGCTATTTGCGGCACTTTGCCCATCGTCGGCGATAATCTTGGCTGGTCGCGATCATCACGCCGTACATTCGTAGATGTTTCGTGAATCTTTGAATGCAATTGACCGCGGATCGCCATGTAAACCGTGGCCCTGCCGCTGCCGCATTCCTGGCGCCTTATGTCCTGCCACCAACGATGGAGCATGATCATGAAATCGTTCGAATGTGGCACCCTGGTTCCCGGCTGCACCTGGCACACCCAGGCCGAGGACACCGCGGAAATCGTCCGCCGCGCCGCCGAGCACCTGCGCAGCGCGCATGGCGAAGAGCTGATCCGCCCCAACATGGTCGACGAGATCAAGGCCCGCGTGCACGAAAAGGGCGAGGCGGTACACTAGGGCGGGTAGTTCCTGAGGGCTGCGCGCTTGGCTACCCCTCACCCCAACCCTCTCCCCAAAGGGGCGAGGGGGCGGTGTGGCACCGCCGGTTCACCTCGCGTCCCCTCGCCCGTTTGGGGAGAGGGCCAGGGTGAGGAGCGCCAAGCACACCGGCCCTGGAGAACGGAAGCCCTACCCCCGCCTCACCATCCCCAGCAGCGCCGCGCGATCGAGCACAAAACCGCTCTCGATCCAGGCCCGTTCGAGCCGCTCGAGCGCTTCGCCGAGCTCCCGCCCAGGTGACATGCCGAGGTTGAGGAGGTCGCTGCCGCGGATCGGGAAGTGCGGCACGTCGAGTCGCTGCAGCTGCTCGAGAACGGCGAGCTTGCCGGCCTCGCCCCAGTTCGACAGCGTCGCCGCGACGTCGATGCCGTCTGCCAGTGCGCCGGGATGCCGGTAGGCCGCCTCGTTCAGCTTGAACTCGGCGATCAGCCGCGCCGCCGAAAGGATCGCCTCGGCGGTGCCGATATCTTCGTTCGACAGCCGCCACATCGCCTGCAACCGCTCCGCGCCGATTTCCGACATCAGGATCGCCAGTCGCGCCGTGTATTCCGGCTTCCGCGCCCGCCGCTCGTAGCCGTAGAGCAGCCTGATCATTGCCTCGGGCAACGGCAGGATTTGCGCTTCGCGCATCGCCTTCAGCGTATTGGCGATGCGCGGCAGCGCCAGCATGCGGCGCATCTCGGCGCCGACCCGCTCTGCCGCCAGCCGTCCCAGCGTCCCCGCCGCCGCGGCACAGGCGGCGAGCCCGTCCGGGTCGAACTGCTCGCCGGCATGGCTCGCCGAAAAGCGGAAGAAGCGATAGACCCGCAGCCGGTCCTCGGCGATCCGCTCGGCCGGCTTGCCGATGAACCGCACCTTGCGGGCAAGGCAGTCCTCCACCCCGTGCAGCGGATCGAACAGCGTACCGTCCATGCCGGCATAAAGGGCATTGAGGGTGAAATCGCGCCTCAGCGCATCCTGCCGCCAATCGGTGCCGAAGCGCACCACGGCGTGCCGTCCGTCGGTCTCGACATCTTCGCGCAACGTCGTCACTTCGGCAGTGAGCCGATCGAGCCGCAGCGTCACCGTGCCGTGCTCGATGCCGGTCGGATAGGCTGAAAGCCGCGCCCGCTCGGCCCTGAGGATCACCTCCTCGGGCCTCAGCTCGGTGGCCATGTCGATGTCGGAGTTGGCGCGCGGCAGCTCCAGCAGCGTATCGCGCACGATGCCGCCCACCACCCGGGTCCGGCCCTCCGCGCCATCGAGCAAAGCCATCATGCGCTGCGTTTCCGGCCGCATCAGCCAGTCGGCGCGCTTGAGGCGTTCGTCGATGTCCCCCAGCTTGTTCAACCGCCCTCCGGGCTCAGGTCCTGCTCTGGGCTCCAATCCCTTTCAGGGCTTAAGGCCAGATCGTGGAAGCGTCGCGTAAGGTTCGCTGTTATGCCCCAGATGACAAGCCCGCTATGCTCGATTTGCCAGGTCGAGTGCTCGCGGCCACCGCGCTTGATGTGGAAGGTCGTGTAGCTGCCCGGCGTCATCAGGTAATCGAGCGGCACCTCGAACACCGAGCGGACTTCGCCCGGATTGGGGATGAAGGGCCGGCTCGGCTCCACCACTGCCACCACCGGAGTGATCAGGTAATTGGTGCCGGTATAGTAGAGCGGCATGAAGCCCAGCACCTTGGCCTCGCCGCGGTCGAGCTGCACCTCTTCCCAGGCCTCGCGCAGCGCCGCATCGGCCGCGTCCTTGTCAGTCGGATCCACCTTGCCACCCGGGAAAGCGATCTGCCCCGAATGCGAGCGGAGCTCGGGCGAGCGCTCGGTATAAAGGATCGACAACCCCTCGGGGCGCCTGACCAGCGCGATCAGCACCGCCGCCGGCACCGGCGGGCGGCCGGGCGGCGTATCAGGCACCCAATCGGGCAGCATGCCGGCCGCCGCGTCGAACGCTTCCGGTTCGCGCAGCAGCCGGCCGGCGATTCTCGTGATCAGCGCGTCGTCAATCAGGGCCGGCACTCCAGAACGTCTCCCCCGGTAACTGGCAGACTTTTCCGCTAAGGTCATGCGACAAATCAACAACCGTGGCGGCGGCCGCCCGCCCGCGGCCTACTTCGACAGGTTGTAGACGTCTGCCGAAACAGCGCCCTCGCTGCAGGCTTCGGGGCCGAGCTTGCCGGCGAGGCGCGGACAGGTCCGAGCCAGATCCGCGAGCGAGATGTTCTCACGAATCCGCACATGCGCCACACAGGCCGCGCCTTCCGGCGTCCACGCCGCCTCGAAGCTGAAGCCGGGCTTCCGCTCCGCCTGCTGGATGCCGGCATCGTCGAACATGTCGATGAGCGTGCCGTCATTGGTGGTCGCCGTACCGTCGCCGCAATAGTCCGCGCGAATCATGTGGATGCAGGCGTTGTAGCGATCCGCGTTAGAGACACCGTCCGGCCCGACCTCCCATGGCCGATAGCCGAAGCGCAGGCACTTGCCCTGTGCGCCCGAGGTGCAGGCGAGCACGAACTCGCCCGGCTCGGCCGGGTGGATGGTGCCATCGTCGGCGGCACGTCCGGCGATGGCGTAGCCCTCGCGCAGCCCGTCGGCAGATGGCAGGCAATAGGGCTTGTCGGTATCGGCATAGCGCAGGTCGTTGAGCTGCAGCCTGCCGGTGGCGTCCCGCGGGTCGGGGCGTACGCCCTTCAGTTTGACCCGGATGGTGGTGTCGCCATCCGAATAGGTCAGCACCATGCCGATCAGTTCCGTCCCCTGCCGCGTCGTTCCATCCGACAGGGTCGCCCGAAAACTGCCCGCCGCGGCCTCGATCGCGGTAACGGTCGGCGCGGGCGGCGTCTGTGCGGTGGCAGGTCCAATGGACAGCAGGGTGCAGAGCAGCGCACAGAGCGATGTCAGGGACATGAAAGGGGGGCTTCGCGTTCGGGGGAGCGATGGTGTTCGCCGGGGACGACCGTTCGTCCCCGGCGTCGTCGATCAGTTGGCCAGTTCGACCGCGATCAGCTTCATCGGCTTGACCAACGCACCCGTGGTGTTGGCGCCGTTGGGGTCGATGCCATTCGGATCGATGCCATTCGGGTCGATGCCGTTCGGGTCAATGCCATTCGGGTCAATGCCATTCGGGTCAATGCCATTCGGGTCGATGCCGTTCGGGTCAATGCCGTTGATGGTGGTGCCATTGTCGGCAATGCCGGCATGAGCCGGAACACTCGCCGAGAACGCGAGCAGCAGGGCAGCGAGAACAAGAGATGCACGGATCATTGCAGTTCTTTCAAATGAGGAAGGCGGGCCGGTTGTCCGGCGTTGCGCCGTTGCGATGCGGCGACCTAGCTCGATTGAAATGAACCGTTGCTGACGGCCTCGTTCAAGCGGCAGCCGACCCCGAAGGGCCAGCCGTTCCCCTTGCTACGAGCGCTTGCCGGCGCCGAACGCCTTGATCGGGCCGGCGAGCCGCACGGCCATCGTCGGGTCGTTGGAGTAGACCAGCACCCGGCTCGGATCGACCGGTCCGGGGAACTCGATGGCGCCCAGTTGCGTCGGCACCCAGCCGAGCGGGCAATAATAGTCGCGGTCGCCGACCAGCAGCACGAAGCTGCCTTTGCCGCGCTCCAGCGCGATGCGGGAGACTTCCTTGGCGAGCAGCTTGCCGGCGCCGCGTTTGCGGAAATCCGGGTGCGTCGCTAGTGGGCCAAGCATGTAGCCGTCAATGCCGCCGACGCTGATCGGGGTCATCCACACCGAACCGCAGGCCTGCCCGTTCACTTCGGCGATGAGGCTGAGCGTCGTGTCGATCGGGAAGCGCTCGCGCACCCGGAACGCCGTCCGGGCAAAGCGGCCCGGGCCGAAGGCAAGCGCCTGCAGATCCTCGACGAACTGATCGTCGGCAGGAGTAGCAAAGCGAATGGTGGGCAGGCCGAGTTGCGGAGGCGCTGCTTCAGCAGCGACGGAGACGGAAGGCGCGATCATGTGACTGGTCCAGGAACAAACAAGACGAGGACAAACGTACCGGCCCACTTAAGCCGGCTGCCGACCGATTACGGTCGTCGGGTCACCTGAAAAGCCTTCTCCATCCTGGACGCCTCCTGACGTCTGAAAAGCGCATTAGCATCGTGTCGGCCAACGCGTCCACGCAAAATTATGGACCTGCAGTCAAATTTCAAGACCGCCTCCGCAGATTCTGCCCGCCCGCGTCACAACGCCTTGCAGGCGCTACCGGTTCACCGGAGCGCTTTCAGGAAAAGTTGCAGACTTTTCCGGTTCGAAAGCGCGACAAACGTCAAGCCATGTAGGGACGGGTTTGTGTCGCTGGTTTGACGCCGAAACGACCATTCGAGGGTCAGTTCGGGGCCCTTCCCTCACCACTTCACCAGCCACGCAAAAGCCCGCCTGAGGAAGGCGTGGCCGTCCCGTCTGACCGGCGTGCCATGCGCCATCAGCACGTTGCTGGCGCGCCAGGCGAGGATGCGGCGGAGCGCTGCCCGCGCGGCGCGCTTGTCGGAAAAGGCGACACGAAATTTCCGCGGCACCGAGGGCTCGTCCGCCAGCATCAGGTCAAGCCGCGCCACCAGGGCGCGCCAGCCCTTGAACCAGCCGGGCGGGAACTGTTGCAGGAGGTCGGTAAAGATCACTGTGCCGCTCGGCCGGTGGAAGGCTACCGCCTCGGTGGTGATCCGGTTACCGCGCACCAGGACGACCTCGATCTCGCCGGTCCAGCCGGGTACCGGCGTATTGCCGAGATCCGCCCCGAACCTGAGGTCGGCTCGCTTCTCGCGGACACCCGGCGCCGCCAGCACCTGGGCGACCGGAAAGGCGCGATGCCAGTCGGCAATGAAGCTGTCATGCAGCGAGTTGGGCGCCACGAGGTAACGGATATTGCCCAGCACCTCCACTTCGCCGCGCAGTTGCGCCGTCAACGCGACCGGCGACCAGATCACCAGGTCGCCGCCGCCGAGCCGGATGATGGTCATGCGGGTGGGATAGTGAAAGCCGGCCGCGGCGGTGACCACCGGCCCATCGACAATCCAGATCTCCGGGCCAAACGCTTCCCACATCTCATAATCCCGCATCTTCACACCCGTATAAAATTACACTACTGTGTACTTATGACAACCCCGAAGCGAACCGACCGCTCCCGTGCCCTGATCCTCGAGGCTGCCGACCAGGCGTTTCGCGCGCTGGGCTTTGCCAACACCTCGATGGAGGAGATCGCGACGCGGGCCGGGCTGACCCGCAAGACGCTCTACAATCTGTTCAGCTCCAAGGATGAGATTGCCCTGCAGCTGATCGCCCGGGTCGAAGCCGGCGACGCCGGCTATCGGGCCCGCATCGCCGCCAACGAGGACGTCCTGCCACTGCTGGCCGCAGTGTTCCTCGACAGCGCCGGCTGGTGCCTTGCCAACCCTTCGCTCGCCCGCCTGGCGCTGAGCCCCGCCGAGCGCCCCTCGGTGGCGCCACCGCCCGATCGTCCCTCGTTCCAGCGCCTCATCCGCGACATCCTGGTCCTTGGCCAGCAGCAGGGCGTCATCCGCCGGGACGAGGGTCCCGACTTCATGGCGCTCGTCCTGCTCGGCATTTACGGGCAGGCCATGCTCACCGCGCTCGCCACCGGCAGGTTCAGCGAGGCGGATATCCGCCGCATCATCCGCCTCGTCGTCGAGGGCATCGGCAGTACCTAGCCTCAGAACTGCCCGCCCAGCCCGGCCCTCAGAGCATGCGACTGGCCGTCGACCGTGAGATCGCCGGTATAGCTCGCGGAAACATCCAGCCCCTCGGCCAGGTCGAGGTCGAACCCCGCCTCGAGCAGTAACGAGTCCGCGGCGGCGGGGGTGGCTGCGATAACGAATGGCGAGCCGCCGTTGAACCCAAGATGCGCGGTGGGCGCCTCACCAAAACCACGACGCCAGCCGATGCCACCGCTGAATGTCGCAAGACCACCCTGGCCCACCACGAATTGATACGCGCCACGCAGACCCAGCGTGGCGAAGGATTGGTTGACCACGTCGGCTTCACCCGACAGGGCTGCGCCGCCGCCATTGCCGGTCTCTTGGAAGGCCTCGGTCGCCTGGACGACATGGCCCAGCCGCGCAAACGGCGTCAGGCTCGCGGCGCCGAGATCGAACTCATGCTCGAGCTCGGCGACCACCTGGCCAGTGGTGGCGCCGTACTCGGCCGTCAGTGTTTCGTTGAGCCCCAGCCCCACTTCGCGGCTGGTCGAGATGGCGTGCTGCGTCACGGTGCCGGCGAGCGAGAACCCGGTGTCGCCCCAGTTCGTCCCGGCATAGAACCCGGCGCCGATGTCGGCGGTCGTCGCCTCGGTAGCGCGATCAGCGATCGAGACGTTGGTCTGTCCCAGCTGCGCCGCGAGGCCGATCTGCCAGTCGCCGACGGCCGCGTCGGCCCCCAGCAGCAGCCCGCCGCTGGCCTGTTCGGCCTCGGCTGCGTTGCCGTCGCTGCCGAGTTTGCCGAAGCCACCATAGAACTCGCCCCACATCGCGTTGCCGCCGCCCGCCTCCGGCAGTGCCGGTAGCGCGGCATAGCCGCTGACGGCGCCGGAACCATCGAGCGTCCGCGCTGCATCCAGCCGCTGCACCAGCGCGTCCGACACCAGCCCGGCATTGTCCATCAGCACGCCCTTCAGCGTCGCATGCCCCTCACCCGAGAGCACATCGAACATCGTCTGCGCTTCGGCTTGGTTGAGGCTGAGAACGGTCCTGTAGGTGGCATTGTTGATATCAAGCGCCTGGACTGCCGCCGCGGCCTGCGACTGGTTCGCCGTTTTCGCGACCTCGGTGAAAGCCAGATCGTTGCGGGTGAACTTGAGCCCAACCAGGTCGGAGCTGCCTACACGGGTGACGGCGATCGACGGCGTAACGAAGGCATAGTCTGAGATGATGTCGCCGAAGCCGTCATAGAAGCCGCCGTCAGCGCTGAGGATGGTGTAACCGCCTCCCCCCAGTGCCAGCGGCCCCACGCCACGCTTGATGGCGATGTCCGCCCCCTCGACATAGGCGATCCCCATCACCTGGATCAGGTCGCTGGAACCGGAGTCGATCTCCACCTCATAGGTCGAGCCCGGGGCCATGTAGAGGTTGCCCTCCACCGCCAGCGTGCCGATCCGATCTTTGCCCGGGGCGATCACCCCGCCTCCGACCACGCTGACATTGCGGACGACGCCTTCGCCGCTCAACCGGCCCTTCGAGGTCATGTCGCCGCCGAGCCAGCCATCGACCATCAGTTCGCCGCCGACGACGCTGATTTCGCCGGTGAAGTCACGGCTGTTGCCGGTCAGCACCGTCTTGCCGGGGCCCAGCAGCTCGATGACTCCGATGCCGGAGATGTCGGTGTCCAGTTCATAGTTCGCGCTGCTGTGGTTGAAGATGAGTCTCGCTTCCCCGTCGGTCAGCGAGATGCTGCCGGCCTTGAGCGTCCCGGCGGCGACGGGCGCGCTGGTCGCGGCCGCGCCGATGTTGAGCTTGCCCGCCGTACCGATATTGATGTTGTCCGCACTGAACCGCCCGCCATTGCTGATGGTGAGGTCCGCCTGTCCCATGCCGCCGAGGTCGAGGCTGCCGGTATTGGTCCAGCTCGAACCCGGGCCGTCGACCACCACCTGGCCGATCGTTCCTGCGCCGCTGGCGACCGAGGCCCACGTGCTGCTGAGGGTACCGCCGCCCCTGATCTCGACGGCGCCGTCGCCGTCAACGGCGACCCGGAGGAACTCGGTTTGCAGCCTCGAGCCGGGGCCATCGATCACGATTTTGCCGTCCCCTTCAGCCAGGGAACCCACCTCGGAGCTTGCCGCGCTTAGCGTGCCCCCCTTGCTGACCTCGACCGTGCCCTTGCCGTTGAAGCCTACCTTGAGGTCGTTGGCACTCAGGACCGACCCCGGGCCGGCCACCATGACGAGGCCGATACCGCCCGTGGTGCTGTCATAACCTTGGCCGACATAAGCGGTGCCGCCGATGCTCACCTCGCCGCCATCGCTGATGGCAAGCGTGCCGGAACCAAAGACAGCCAGATAGATATTGTCCACGGTTGTGAGAGTGGACCCGGAGCCGCTCACCTCGACGACGCCGCTACCGAGGCCCGTGCCTATGATCACTTGGCCGCTCAAAGCGTTGGCGCCACCCGTAACCTGGGCCGTGCCACCACCGTGGATATACGAGCTATGAACCGAAGTCGGAACACTGCCGAGATCCCAGTTATCTGGGTCCAGCCAGTCGCCCGAGTCGGGATTGACCCACTGCGCGGCGCTAGGGTCCACGGCCCTCGCCGGCGACGCGCTGAGCGCCGTCGCCGCCAAAAGCAGCGCTGACAGGCTGCACGCGCGCCGCAACGCACGCACCGCCCCTGTGTTCGCCGACCATTGGTTGAACATGACTGCCCCCTGCGCCAGCCCGAAAATAGAGCCGCGCCTCCTCTTCTCATTGCCTCCGAACCGAGTCCTGAAAGCGCAGACGCGGCATTCTGAAATTTTTCTGAAATTCGCGTCTTTTGCTCGGGGCGCTTGCAATAGCAGGACCGGCAAGGCATCGAGTGCGCCGGGAGTTTGGGGCATGGCGACGACCCGGTTTGCCGGATTTGAGCTGGACGAGGAGCGTGCCGAGCTGCGCGGTCCCGATGGCGCACTGGTCCGGCTGCGTCCCAAGACCTTCGAGATGCTTCGCCTGTTCGTCGCCAACGCCGGCCGCGTATTGAGCAAGCAGGAACTGATGGAAGCGGTCTGGCCGAACGTCCATGTCGGCGAGGACGGGCTGTTCCAGTGCATCCGCGAGATTCGCGCCGCACTCGGCGACGAGCAGCGCCAGATCATCAAGCTGGTCTCCGGTCGCGGCTACCTGTTCGTGCCGGCGCTGGAGGAAGGCTCAACGCCGACACCTCAGCCCTTCGCGCGACGCGCCCAGCCGTCAAGCGGCGGCCTTGTGCTGATCACGGCCGTCGCTGCCGTCATCGGCATCGCGGGATTTGCCCTGGCGACCCTGATGGCGCCGCCACCCCCGACCATTGCCGTGGTGCCGATCCTCGATGCCAGCGCCGCCGGCGACGGCGGCGCATTGGCGGCCGGGGTGACCGACGAGTTGGTCGATGGCCTCGCCCGCATCGACAACCTGCAGGTGCTGGCGCCTGGCGCCGGCACCCCCGCCCAGTTCGAGGTGCGCGGCGAACTGCTCAGGACCGCCAGCGCCTGGACGCTGAAGCTCCGTGCCGTTCGCACGGCGACCGGTGTGGTCGAGTCCGTCGCCACCGCGAGCGTCGATACTGCGCTCGAGCCCGAGCTGCAGGAGATCCGCCTCGCCGCCGGCGCTGGCGACCGGCTGGCCCGCTGGCTCAACGAGGTGCTGGAGGGCGGCACTGCCGGCGCAGCCGAGCCGCCGCCAGGCGTCCGAGTTGCCATCGAGCAGGCTTCGGCCTCGATCAACCAGACCTCGCGCGAGCGCTTCGCCGTAGCGCAACTGATGCTGAAGACCGCCCTCGCCACGGCGCCCGACAATGTCGACCTGCAGGTGGCGCTTGCGGGCCTGCAGACCCGGGGCATCCAGATGGTCTGGTACGACGAAGCCGAAGCCGCCGCGGCGCGGGCGAACGGTGAGGCGATGCTCAGGCGCGCCATAGCGCTGCGCCCACGCTCCATCGCCGTGCTTGAAGCGCAGTGCCGGTTCCTCGCGGCCACCAACGAGTTCGTCGAAAGCCTGATTGCCTGCGCCCGCGCCACCAGCTTCGACCCCTGGAATGGCTCGGCTCTCTACCAGACAGGCCTCGCGCAGGTGTTTCTCGGACGCTTCGAGGATGCGCTCATGAGCTTTGAACAAGCTTATCGTTACGACACGCCGACAGTGTCGCGCTGGACCTGGCTGCTGGGCATCGGCTGGGTCAATGTGCTGCTCGGTCGGGACGCCGAAGCGGCACTCTGGCTTAAGCGCTCGATCGCCGTCACGCCCGCCTCCGGCCGCACGCACCTGATGCTCGCCACCGCCTATCAGCGCCTCGGCCGCACCGCCGACGCCAGGGCGGCGTTCGCGGCCGGCATGCTGTTGCGGCCCGGCTCCACCGCCGCCAATGTCGAGCCGCCGGCGCGCAATGTCAGCCCGGCTTTCCTCGAAGCGTCAGCCCGGGTGATGTCCGTGCTGGTGGAGCTCGGACTGCCCGAGCGCTGAGTGTACGTTCTGCTTGCTGCTGCCGAGCTGCTGCTTGCTGCTGCCGAGCTGCTGCTTGCTGCTGCCGAGCTGCTGCTCGGTGCGCCGGATGAACGCGCCGATCAGCGGCGTCGCGACGTCCGCGTGGGTTTCCAGCAGCAAGTGCCCGCCATCGAAAATGTGGGCCTCCATCCGCGGCAGGTCCTGCATCCAGGACAGCGTTTCGGCGATATCGAAGAACGCATCATGCCGCCCCCACAGCATCAGCGCCGGCGGCTGGTAGCTCTTGAGGTACTCGGCGATCTCGTCGAAGCGCTCGGCATAGCGGCCGTAATCTCGCAGCAGCACTCGCTGGGTGTCCATCCGCCCGGGCAGGTTCATCACCCGCCAATCCTCTTCCCATTCGGCTGCCGGGATCTGCGCCGCAACTTCCGGCGGCACGCCCATGACATACTGGTCGCGCATCCCCTTGAGGCTGAGCACCGACATCACCTCGGCGGTATTTTCCGGCGTCGGATGGGCCCAGAACTCCAGCGAGTTCGCCCAGAGCGGGCCGAACCCGGTGCGGTGCGCATTGGCGTTCTGGATAATCAGCCCGCGTACCAGTTCGGGCGCCTGCATCGCCATGTGCAACGTCGCCGCCGCGCCGAAATCATGCACGTAGAGATAGCGCGGCCCGACATCGAGCCGGTCGAGCAGTTCGGCGATCGCATCGCCAAAGCCGCTGAGCGATGGTGACGCCAGCGGCTCGGATTCGCCATAGCCCGGCAGGTCCGGCGCAATCAGGTAGGCCTCACCCGAGAGCTCGGTCATCACTGTTTCGAACATCCGCGCCGCGTTGGGAAAGCCGTGTACCAGCACCACGGCTGGCTTTGACGGCTCGCCGGCGACAAGGAACGACAGCTCGGTGCCTCCCTTGAGGCGAAGCCGTTGACGAGTTGGGGGTGTCATCTTCAAACTCCTTTCCCGGTTATCCATGATGCCGGGCTAACGCCAGGCAGCGCCGCTTGGCTCCATCAGCGCGAGACAAAGGCAGACGGATGATCCTCAGCAAAGAACGCGATCCGCGGCTCGTCACCATCCGGCGCGGCGGCACGCTGACTGATGCCGGTCACCACTTGCTCGCCCGCTGGGCGGCGGACTGCGCCACCCATGTGCTGCACCACTTCGAAGCCGCCTGCCCCGGCGACGACCGGCCCCGCCGGGCGATCGAGCTGACCCACGCCTGGATCCGCGGCGAAGTGGCGATGAAACAGGCGCACAGCATGGCCTTCGTCGCCAACGCCGCCGGGCGTGAACTCACCGGAGCCGCCAAATTCGCGGCACTGTCGGCCGGCCAGGCCGTCGCCGTGGCGCATGTCGCGGCACATGATCTGGGTGCGGCCGCCTATGCCATCCGCGCCGCTGAGGCCGCAGCACCGGAGGCCGAGCGGGAGCAGGCCCGGCGCGAGGAGTGCGCGTGGCAGCGCGCGCAGCTGCCCGACGCAATCCGCGCGTTGGTGCTCGACGACCAGCAGCAACGCAACGCCATCTGCTGGTCGGTGTTTGATTAGCGGCTGCTCGCTGGCGGACTGCCTGCCTCCACCCCCACCGGCTGTCATCCCAGCGAAAGCTGGGACCCAACTCGCCACAGTGCAAGCGGTTAGATGGGTCCCAGCATTCGCTGGGATGACACCGAGTGGGTGGAGCGAGTGGTGGCTATTGCTCCACCATGGGGTGGCCCCATTGCCTCAGCGTGCCACCAACAGCCTCGCCAACCCTGCCTCGATCAGCGCCGGCACGCTCCTGGGATCATCGAGATAGGCGATTTCCAGCAACCCATCCGACAGCGCCACCAGCAGCGAAGCCGTCACCTCCGGCGCCGGATCACCATCCGCCGCCAGCAGGTCGCGCAGCACGCCGTGATACCAGGCGCGGCGGGCATCGATCGCCCGGCGCACCGGGCTGACCGGGTCGGTGTATTCGGCTGCCGCATTGAGGAATGGGCAGCCGCGAAAATCCCCGGCCATGCCGGCAGTGCTGATGCGCCCGAGGATTGCCGAGAGCATCCGGCGCGGTGGTAGCTTCGGCAGCGCGGCAACGGCGGCGCGGCCGATCCGGTCCTGCTCCTCTAGATAGGCGACCACCAAGTCGTCCTTGGACGGAAAGTGGCTGTAGAACGTCGCCTTGGCCACACCGGCTTCCGCGATGATGCGGTCGATGCCCACCGCATGGATGCCCAGCGCATAAAACAGCCGCGTCGCCGTATCGAGCAGCCGCCGCCGCGCCGGCAGCGGCGCGGACGCGGGGTCAGTGGAGGAATCGCTCTTCGCCATGGCTTGACACTACCAGACAGGTCTGTATGGTTCAACACATAGACAGACCTGTCTGTACGGAGAGCGAAATGCCGTCGACCGAAACCGCCGAAATCATGCGCCGCTTCAATCAGGCGTTCCTCGAGCACCAGCCGAAACTCCTTGAAGACCTCATCGCCCCCGATTGCGTCATGGAGTCGATCCAGCCGGCGCCCAACGGCACGCGTTACGAGGGCTACGACGCCTGCCTCGCCTTCTGGCAGGCCATCGCCACTGACCCGGTGGCCTGGTTCGATGTCGAGGACACCGTCGTCATGGGCGACAACGCCACCATCCGCTGGCGCTTCAACTTCGGCAACGGCGGCTCGGTCCGCGGCGTCAACGTCATGCGGGTGCGCGACGGCCGGATCGTCGAGGCGCTGGGCTACGCGAAATCCCCGGGCCAGGCCGCGCCGCTGCCCGAGGTGGCAGGCTCATGATGTTCTAGCCCCGATCTCTCCACACCGTGCGTGGGGCAACTTTGGGTGCCCCTGCCCCGGCTATTTAGGTTGAGCACAACCCCGCCGCCCCCTACCACAGCCCCGGCAGTTCCTCCGTCCCTGCTGCGATCTCGGCGATGCGCCGGGCTGTGCCGGGGTTCATCCCCTCGGGCAGCGCGTCCATTTCGAACCAGCCGATCTCGGCGATCTCGCTGTTCGGCCGGAACGGCTTCACCTCGCTGAAGCTGCGCCCGACATAGACCGCAACGTGGTCGCGGTTGGTCGCCTCGTGCTTTTGCAGATAGAGCCCGAGCAGCCGCATCGGGCCCTCGACGCGAAGGCCGGTTTCTTCTTCGGCTTCGCGTCGCGCCGCCTCCTCGGCGGTTTCGCCCGGCTCGACCCCGCCGCCCGGAAAATGCCAGCCCGGCATGTAGGTGTGCCTCAGCAGCAGCACCCGGTCGCCATCGAGCAACACCGCCCTGGTGCCCAGCACCATGCGCCGGCGCACCCCGACGATGAACAGGTGCGCCGAGGTTCTGACGCGCTGCCAGCGGCTCATGGTTCTGCTGGTGGTTCGGCTCATGGGGATGCTCCCGCTGACGTTCAATTGGCGCCGGAGCCATTTAGGGCATTTTCTTGCCACGCGCCGCATGGCATTACGCCGGGCAATGATCACGCTCGCCCATCTGTCCGACGTTCACCTGGCCCCGCTGCCGCCCGTCCGGGCGCGCGACCTGATGAACAAGCGGATCACCGGTTTCCTCAACTGGAAGATCAAGCGCGAGCACACCATGGCCGGCGACGGGCTGACCAAGCTGGTGCGCCACATGCGCGAGCAGAACCCGGATTTCACCGTCGTCACCGGCGACCTGGTGAACCTGGCGCTCGATGCCGAGATCAACACCGCCTATAACTGGCTCGAGACCCTCGGCCCGCCCGAACAGGTCTGTGTCTCCCCCGGCAACCACGATGCCTATCTCAAGGGCGCGCTGCAGAAGGCGATGGACCGCTGGGATGGCTACGTCATGGGCGAGACCGTCGATGATAACGCCTTTCCGTTCGTGCGTCGCGTCGGCGACGTCGCCGTGGTCTCGTGCAACAGCGCCGTGCCCACCGCGCCCTGGATCGCCGCCGGCCGCTTCGAGGAGGACCAGGCGGCGCGCCTTGCTCGCTGCCTGAAGCTCCTCGGTGACGGCGGCTATTTCCGCGTCGTCCTGATCCACCATCCGCCGAACCAGGAGCAGGCGCATCCGCGCCTCGGGCTCTACGGCGCCAAGTCCTTTCGCCGCGTCATCGCCGAGCACGGTGCTGAACTGGTGCTGCACGGGCACACCCATCAATCCTCGATCTATGCCATCCCCGGCCCGCGCGGCGATGTGCCGGTGGTCGGCGTCGCGGCGGCGGGCGCCGCGCAGGGCGATACCGGCGGGCACGATCCGGCCCGCTACAACCTGTTCTCGATCCAGCGCCTCGGCACCTCCTGGCAGTGCACCTTGCGCGAGTTTGGCTTTCAGCGCCTTTCGACCGATATAGTGCTGAGACTGAGCCTCAGGATCTACTGAACGTGACCGAAGCCTTCGCCATCGAGCCGCCCGCCTTCGACGCCGTGACGGGTGTGGCGACGTTCCGCTACACACTCGGCGAGCTGAGCTTTTCCGAAGTCCTGACTTTCCCCTCCGGCAGCGATAGCAGTGTCGCGGCGACGCCAGCTTTCCTCAAACTGCTGCAGCTGACCGCCGTCGTCCTCGGCGTCAGCTACTTCAAGCTGCGCGCCCCCTATCGCATCGTCATCCCATTCCCGCTGACCGTGCGCGAGCACGATTTCGCCCTCGACGTCTATGAGAACGGCCTCGGCGAGTTCTATGCCCGCAACAACCTGAAGCGCTTCGGCGAGATCGAGATCGACGACCCCGAGGATCACGGCCCTGCCCCCGCCGCGCCTGTCTTGCGCAATCGCGCCCTGCTGCCGATCGGCGGCGGCAAGGACTCGCTGGTCAGCGTGCAGCTGTTCGAGGCGGCGGAGCTGGATTTCACCCCCTTCGCCGTCAACCCCAAGGGACCGATCATCGGCAGCGTCGACAAGGTCGGCCGCACCCCGCTCTATGTGGGGCGCAAGCTCGACCCCGAGATGATCCGGCTCGGCAAGGAGCCCGGCTATTACAACGGCCACGTGCCCTCGACCGCCATCAACTCGATGATCGCGGCGCTGACTGCGCTGCTGTTCTCCTACAACCGGATTGTTCTCTCCAACGAGCGCTCGGCCAGCGAGGGCAATGTCGAGTTCGATGGGCGCGAGGCCAACCACCAGCATTCCAAGTCGATCGATTTCGAGAACCTGATCGCCAAAGTGCTCGAGCACGCCACCGGCGGCAGCCTCAGCTATTTCTCGCTGCTGCGCCCCTACTCCGAGGCGAAGATCGCCACGCTGTTCGCCCGGGTGAGCCGCTTCGATCACGTGTTTTCGAGCTGCAACGAGAACTTCAAGCTCGCCGGCCATGACGGCCCGCTCTGGTGCGGCAAGTGCCCCAAGTGCCACTTCGTGTTCCTGATCTTCGCCCCGATCATGGAGAAGCAACGTTTGGTCGGCATCTTCGGCCAGAACCTCCTGAGCCAGCCCTCCCATGAGCGCTCGTTCCGCGAGCTCACTGGCCTCGCCGGCCAGAAGCCCTGGGAATGCGTCGGCGAAATCGAGGAAGCGGCAGCCTGCCTCTGGGCCCTGACCAAGCTGCCGCAATGGGCAGATGAGCCAATCGTTTCAATGCTGAAGCCGGATCTCTTGACTCAATATGGCAGCCGGCGCCTCGAAGACGCTCTTGCCGAACTCATGATCGATAGCCCAGAACACCTCATCCCGAAGGACATCTTCGAGCGAGTCGCCCCGCATGCGCTTTGACGAACCCGTGCTGCTCTACGGCGCCGGCCGCGAGGCCCGCTCCACCCGCGCCTTCATTGAGGCCCGCTCCCCGCACACCAAGGTGTACGTCACCGTCGACAGCGGCGAAGCCGATATCGACGATGCCACCTTCATCGCGCCCGCCGACCTGACGCAGGCCATCGAAGCGCGGCTGTTTGCGACCATCGTCAAGAGCCCCGGCGTGTCGCGCTACCGCCCGGTCTTCGCCATGGCGCGCGAAGCCGGCATCGCCGTCACCTCCAACCTCAACCTCTGGGGCGAGGCCTATCGCGACGGGCGCAAGGTCATCGCGATTTCCGGCACCAAGGGCAAATCCACCACCGCCACCCTGGTGCACCTGATGCTGGTTGAATCCGGCCTCGATGCCGGGCTCGCCGGCAATGTCGGCCTCGCGCCGCTGGAAATTGCCGACAAGCACCCGATCGTGGTGTTCGAGCTTTCGAGCTACCAGACCGCCGACATGGCGTTCACTCCCGATATCGCGGCGATCACCAACCTCTCGCCCGAACACACCGACTGGCACCGCAGCGTCGAGCGCTATTACCAGGACAAGCTCAACCTGATCGACCGCGACGCGCCTTTCCCGGTAGCGCTGGGCGTCGGCGCGCTGGGCAACCCGCTGGTGATGGAAGCGCTACGCGACGTGAAGCGCCTGATCCCGCCGCTGGCGCCGTTCATTCACGACCGCATCGCCGGCGCCGCAGCCCGCTCCCGCCTCAAGGGCGAGCACAACCTGAATAACGCTCTGCTCGCCGCGGCCATCGCCACGAAGGCCGGCGCCGACCTCGAGGGCGTGGTGCGCGGCATCGCCAAGTTCACCCCGCTGCCGCACCGGCTCGAAGAGCACCAGGTCGGCGATGTGACCTTCGTCAACGACTCGATCTCGACCACGCCGGAAGCCACCAAGGCGGCGCTCGCCGCCTATGAAGGCAGCCGCATCGCGCTGATCGCCGGCGGTCACGAGCGCCACCAGGATTATTCCGAGCTCTCGCAGCTCCTCGCGCCCCGCGGTGTCACTGTGCTGGTCTGCCTGCCGGTGACCGGCGACCGCCTCGCCACCCTCACCTATGCCGCAGCGCCCGAGATCGAGGTGATCGAAGCCGGAACCCTCGAAGATGCCGTCAAGGCGCTGGCCGGACGACAGTCGAAGTTCGAAACGGTGATCCTCTCGCCGGGCGCTCCGAGCTATGGCCAGCTCGAAACCGCGGGCAAGGTGTTCAAGAATTTCGAGGAACGCGGCGCCGCTTTCGTCCGGCTGGCCGGCACCTATTTCGGGGCCAAGGCGTGAGGCACGTCACTCACCCCCCACTCGGTGTCGTTCCCGCGAAAGCGGGAACCTCTGTTTTCTTGGCGGCGGCACCACCGCAAACGGAGGTCCCCGATTTCGCGGGGATCACCCTGTGGGTGGCTGCGAACGCAGTCGACGCATGATGATCGCCTATGCTTATCTGGCGGTCGCCATCGTCGCTGAAGTGATTGCCACCACCGCGCTCCGCGCTGCCGACGGCTTCACCCAGCTCTGGCCATCGCTGATCTCGATCGTCGGCTATGTCGTCGCCTTCTACTTCCTGTCGCTGACGCTACGCAGCATGCCGGTCGGCATCGCCTACGCCATCTGGTCGGGCGTCGGCATCGTGCTGATCTCGCTGGCGGGCTGGCTGATCTACAAACAGTTGCTCGATCTGCCGGCCCTGATCGGCATGGGCCTGATCATGGCCGGAGTGATCGTCATCAACCTGTTCTCGAAGACGGCTGTGCACTAGGGCCGGTGTGCTTGGCACCCCTCACCCCAGCCCTCTCCCCAGAGGGGCGAGGGGGCGTTGTGGCACAGCCGGTGCAAAATGCGTCCCCTCTCCCCTCTGGGGAGAGGGTCAGGGTGAGGGGCGCCAAGCACACCGGCTCCCCTCAAGTCGGCGGGTCCCGCGGGTTCACCACCACGCGCCCGGCAATCTTCCCCTCGAGCATCTCAGCCGCCAGCCCCGGCAGATCCTCGAGCCGTGCTTCGGTCAGCATCGGCTCGAACGCTGCCGGCACGAACAGCGTGGTCAGCCGGTCCCAGGCCGAGCGGCGCGCTTCCAAGGGCTGCATCACGGTGTCGATGCCGCAGAGCGAAATGTTGCGCAGGATGAACGGGATGACGCTGGCGTCCCAACCGCGGCCGCCGGCATTACCGATCGCCGCCACCGCCCCGCCATAGCGGATCTTCTTCAGCACTTCGCCGAGCAGCGGGCCGCCGACCGAGTCGATGGCGCCCGACCATTGTTCCTTGTCGAGCACCTTGCCGGTCGGCTTCAGCACCTCGTCGCGCGAGACGATGCGGCTGGCGCCCAGCTTGGTCAGGCGTTCGGCGAGCTCGGCTCGCCCGGTCACCGCGGCAACGTCGTAACCGAGCCGGCTCAGCAGCAGCACGGCGATGCTGCCGACCCCGCCGCCGGCGCCGGTGACCAGCACCTCGCCCTCGCCGGCCCGGATTCCCTCGGCCTGCAGCCGGTTGACCGCCAGCATGGCCGCGAGCCCGGCCGTCCCGATCATCATGGCAGTGCGGGTCGAAAACCGCTTGGGCAGCGGCACCAGCCAATCAGCTTTCACCCGCGCCCGCTGCGCATAGCCACCCCAATGGAGCTCTCCCACCCGCCAACCGGTGAGGATCACCGCCTGGCCGGGGTGGTAGCGGGCATCGCTGCTCTCCACCACGCGCCCGGCAAAATCGATGCCGGCGACATGAGGATAGGTTCTGACTAGCCCGCCCTGCCCGGTGAGGCACAGCGCATCCTTGTAGTTCAGCCCGGCCCACTCGATCGCCACCAGCACCTCTCCGGCCGGCAGCTGCTGATCGGTGATCTCCTTGAGACTGCTGCGCAATTCACCGTCAGCCAGCCGCTCGGTGACCAGGGCGCGAAAAGACATGAAAACTCCAGAACCAACGGTCGAAAACGTCGATCAGTACGGCCCGTTGAGAGCCGCCTGATCAATGCCTGCCGCGGCCAGTTCGTTGCCGATCTCGGCACGCAGTTCGGGATCGCCCAGCCGCTGGCGAAGCACCGGCAGAATACCGAAGCGACGGAAGCGCGTCACCTCAAGCAACTGCGCAATCGACCGGTTGAGTGCATCTTCCGACTTCAGCCGGTATGCCGCCGTCACGGCGATGGCCGAAGCCAGCTCGGCATCGCCGACCGCCAGCGCCTCTGCCTGCAGCAGCGCCTCGGCATTGTTCCCCTCGCGCAGCGCGTTCACCGCAGCGGCCTCGTGGTACCAGTAGGGTGGCGTTACGGCCCGGCGCAGTGCATCGGCGGCCATGGCCTTCCCCTTCTCGGATTTGCCGCGCAGCGACAGCAGCCGCGCGTAGCCTGCATAGGCGTCGAGGTTCGAGGGGTTGAGCTGCAGCGCCGAGGTGAACGCCGCCTCGGCCTCGCCGAACCGGCCGACGGATTCGAGGAAGAAGGCATATTCGCGCCAGATCGGGCTCGAGGTCGGCGCCAGCGCCAGCGCCTCGTCGATCTGTCGCTCCGCCTCGGCAATCGGCTCGGGGTCACGCGCTGATGGCGGCTGCATGCGCAGCGTGCGGTCGAGCAGCAGCGTGCCGCTCATGGCCAGGCCTACCGCCGAGCCTGGCTGGCTGCGCAGCAGGCCACTGACGCAGGCACGGGCTCGCTCGCCATCGTCCAGCCTGGCGCTGCCGCGATAGCGGGTGAACAGCAGGCCGCAGAGGTAGTCGGTCTCGTTGCCGGCAAGATCGGTATTGGTGGCCAGCCACTGCATCGCATCGGTGTGCAGCGGCCCGTCGACCGCGCCCAGCTGGTCAGCAAAGCCCTGCGACAGCCGATCGATCGAGGTGGGAAACTCGGCCGTCGCCACCTTCTCGGTCATGCTCCATACCGCCGCATCAGAGCCAACACGCTTGAGGCTGGCGGTGACCTGCATTTCGGTGCCCTCGGTACGCGCGATGCCCGACAACTCGAAAGTTGCTGCTGTCGCCTGCGGCGCCGCCGGCCCGGTGCGCTGCAGGTAGACGGCATCGATGAACGGGAACAGCCCGAGGTCAGTCACCAATTCGACCGCGAGGCCGGCGACGCTGGCAGCAGGCGCCTGGGCCGCCACCGAGGTGAACTCGGTGACCGAAACCACAGGCGGCTGCGGCACCGCGATCCGCACCTGGCGCGGCGCCAGCACCTGCGTCAGCACCAGGGCGATGCCAAGCGCGACGAACACCAGCACCACCAGCAGCACGATGTCGTCGAGCCGCGCCAGCCACGACCTCTCAGCAGCGACCTGAGCAATCGGCGGCGTGAAACCGGTTACAGGTGATTCAGCCGCCGCCGGGGCCGGTTCGCCCGATGGAGTGCGAAATTCCGGGATGTAACGTCCCACCGGCAGGTAAAATATGACGGGTTCGGAGGCCCCTTCGCCGGCATAGTATTCTTCGAGCACCGCCCGCAGCCGCCGGGCCTGCACGCGCACGATCGGATCGTTCTGCGGATCGAAGCTCTGCGGCCGCCCGAATACGTCCACGGCGATCGAATAGGCCTTGATGCCAGCCTCGTTTCCATCGAGCCGTGCGCCGACTATGTAGTTGAGAAACTTGGCAAGTTGTGGCGAACGCGCCAGCCCGGGCCACTCCTGGATCCGCGCCAGGGCAGCCTCGACCTCCGCTCGGGGCGGCATTGTCTGCGACAACGGTTCGCCCACGCGAGTACCTCCCCCTGCGTATCTGGGCGATTTACATGTTAATCGCAAGCCTCGTTACGGCGTTGTTACATGCCTTTGCCTATGCGCACGGTCATCAAACCATCATATCCCGGCCTGTCGCTGCATAACGCAGTCGCCGCGAGCATGTCTTGTGGCGGTAAGGGGACGCAACGAAGCTCCCCCGGCGCTCCGTCGCCACCGACGGGTTACCGACTACGTATAGAGTTTTCGGCCATTGCCGCGGCGACGCGGCAAGAAGGAACCATTATGGACGCTATTGGTACCGGCCAGCCCTTTATGGCACTGGTCGACGACGACTCACATTCCGCCCGGCTGATGATCCGGATGCTGCTCGCCCATGGCGCGCCGTCCGTGAGCTGGCTCAACGGCGAAGCCTTGGCGACTGCCGAGATCCACCGGTTGCTCGAGGATGACCTCGCGACCATTCCGGGTCTGGTGATCGTCGATCTCAAAGCCTCGTCCAGTGCCACCCTGGACTTTATCGTGAAGCTCCGCGCCATGCGCGACGGCCATTCGCTGCTGATTGCCGCGATTGCCCCGACGCTCGACCGCGAGCCGCGAGAGGCCCTTATTTCCGCCGGCGCCGACGCGGTGTTCGAGCGGCACGCCGATATCAATTCCTACCGTCGCGAAGCGGCGGCCATCGTCAGTTTCTGGGTGCGCAATCAGCACCTCGATGCGGTTGGCACGTAATCACTGCGTCCACAGGTTACGTGCCGGGCGGGGAGCGCGTTGCATTGAGGCAGGCCACTGCCGATTGCATTCCCAAATGCGCTCTCCGTCTCTTCTATCCCTCGGAGCGTTTTCAGGAAAAGTTGCAGACTTTTCCGGTTCGAAAGCGCGACAAAATCTAGATGAGGCCAGTTGGTTCTCATGACTGAGCTACCGCCCGACCGCCGATATCCCTGCGGCGATCCGGGCGGTCCTGGGCCGGAGACCCCAAGCTCCGACCCAAACCGGCGGTCCGTCGCGTTCCCTCACGCGGCGGCCGCCATACGACGACGGAAAGACGGGGCGCGACCTCCTGACGCTGCCCCGCCTTCCCGTTTCTCGGGTCTCGCGCACCGGTTTCCGGTGTGTTCGGACCGTTCGGTGTGTAACCCAGTTGCGGCGGGCCACTGGGGCCAGCAGGCGAAGGCGCGGTTGCGGATACTTCTCCCACCGCAACCGCGCTTCCCCTGTACCTGGCGGTCTTCACCGCCCTCAGCCACCGACCGTCGGCCTTCCGAACCCGGTCGCGGTCTTGACCGTCTAGCCCGGATCACCGCACTCTCCGGCCTCCCCTCGGCGGTCTTGACCGCCTCGAACCACCGCGCTGTCGCGCGTGCTCAACCGGAGGCCATCCCATGCTCAGAATGTCGATGTTCGCGGCGGCCGTGCTGGGCCTTCTCGCCACCCCCGTGCTCGCTCAGGAAGCTGTCGATGGCGAGGAAGCAGTGGACAGCTTTGTGCTGCCGGCCTTCAACGGCATCGCAGTATCGCAGGCTCCGGAGGCCGGCCTCGGCGTCTGCTTCGGCCCGTTCGCGGCCGACGCCATGGATTGCGCCGTGGCCCAGTGCGTCCAGCAAAGCGGGCTCAGCCCCGAGGAGTGTTCACCCAACCTCTGGTGCTATCCGCACGGCTGGGTGGCCGATATCTTCATGCAGCACAACGAAGGCCCGCACTGGCACAAGTTCGTCTGCGACCAGCAGGATCAGGTGAGCCTCGAAGCCATCGTCAAGACCGAGTGCGCCAAGGATTTCCTCTTGAGCTGCGAGGTGGTCCGCATCTGGGACAACGAAGGCCAGCAGGTCTTCGGCGAAGGCGCCGACCCGCAGCTACCGCCGCCGCCCACGGCGATCGAGTAACAGCGCGACAGCTTGGCCGGCGCAAGCCAACCCCCACCCTGTCTCCCCCTGAAGTAGGGGGAGGGAGACGCTCGCACCTGCATCAGTGTTTTGGTCTCCCTCCCCTTTCTTAGGGGGAGGGGACAGGGGTGGGGGTCAGCCCGCACCGGCCTCTGTGCAAGCCCGCTAGTGCTTCGTCTTGCCCTTGTGCTCGGGCAAGCCCTTGCGCTTGGTCTCAGCGAACTCTTCGAGCTGGTTCTCGCTCATGGATTTGTACATCGACTTTGACGCGCCCTTCAGGTCTTTCACCTTGGTGTCGCCGCGCTTGGCGGAGAGCGCCGCGCCGGCGGCTTTCTGCTGGGCTTTCGAGGTTGCGGGCATAATGGAGCCTCCTTGCGTTGGGAAGACTCAACGATCCTTTTGCGGCTCCGTTCCCTCGCCGATCTTGTCGTTCTCGGCACTGACCACCCGGTGCGAGAAGGCGCGCATCGCGGCGAGGACGATCACCGCGAACACCGCCACCACGGCCGCGATCACATAATAGCCGAGCGCCGCGCAGACGCCGACCGCGCCCGCCAGCCACATCCCGGCGCCCGTGGTCAGCCCCTGCACGCTGCCGCGCTGCTGGAAGATCGCACCGGCGCCGAGAAAGGCGATGCCGGCGGTGACCGCTTCAATGGCGCGGATCGGGTCGGAATTGTTGCTGCCGCCCTCCACTGCCTCCTGGTAGATTTCGAACGCCAGCGTGGTGAACAACGCTGCGGCGAGCGCCACGAGGATATGGGTCCGCAACCCCGCCGTGCCGGCCTGCGAGCCGCGCTCCCAGCCAATCAATCCGCCCAGCACCGAGGCGATCAGCAGGCGGATGAGGATGATCTGGTGCGGGGTGTGAGTCGGCTCGTAGCCGAGGCTGGTGACGAGATCCATGTGTGGGGTCCTGTTGACGCTTCCCCTCAACGGCCAGCCCCCTCCCCGGTTCCCGTCAGCTCCTGTAGCTCTCACCGCCCTCGCGCATCAGCCGGCGTGGCCCGCTGCCCTCCTCGGCCAGGTGATCGCCGGAGTTCATCAGCGGGCAGCTGCTGGTGGACAGGCACCCGCAGCCGATGCAGCCATTGAGCTCGTCACGCATGCGCGTCATCAGCACGATTCTCCTGTCGAGCTTTTCGTGCCAGAGCTCTGACATCAAACGCCAATCTGCCGCCGAAGGGGTGTGGCCCACCGGCACGTGCCCCAGGGCCTCGGCCACTTCGGCGAGCGGGATGCCCAGTTCCGTGCCCATCCGGACGATGGCCAGCCGACGCAGCACGTCGCGATCGTAGCGCCGCTGGTTGCCGGAAGTGCGGTGGCTGCGGATCAGCCCCTTCTTTTCGTAGAAATGCAGGGCCGACACGGCAAAACCGCTGCGCTCGGACACCTGCCCCACAGAAAGTTCGCGCGACATCGCGATTTCCTCTTTACCTGAAGTTAGGTTGAGGTTGTAGCAGTGACCTCCCGATGCGGCCAGAGGCTGCGCGACAGTTAAGGCAGTGGTGGACGAGATGGCGGCGACGAAGAACGGTTGGGGCGAGATATTCAGCGGCGGCAACGCCTTGCCCGTGGTGGTGTTTGCCGGCGGCGTCGGCATGAACGCCATCGAAGTCTATATCGGCTCGACGCTGATGCCCTCAGTGGTGGCCGAAATCGGCGGGCTCGACCTGTTCGCCTGGGTGACGACGGTGTTCATCGTCGCCTCGATCGTCGCTTCGATCTTTGCGGCAGTGCGGCCGTTCGGGCTCGGCCCGCGGCAGAACTACCTGATCGCCGCCACCATGTTCGCGCTGGGCAGCCTGATCTGCGGGCTGGCGCCCTCGATGCCGATCCTGCTGCTCGGCCGCGCCCTGCAGGGCTTTGGCGGTGGTCTCCTCGCTGCGCTGACCTTCATGATGGTGCGGCTGGTGTTCCCCGAACACCTCTGGGCTCGCGCCTTTGCGCTCGCCTCGGGCATCTGGGGCATCGCCACATTGGTCGGTCCCTCGATCGGCGGCATCTTCGCCGAGCTCGGCATCTGGCGCTGGGCCTTCTTCATCCTCGTGCCGTTCGCGGCTCTGGTTGGCCTCCTCGCCGTCAAGGTGGTGCCGGCAAGGAGCAGCGAGGCCGGCATGACCAGTCTGCCGATCCGCCAGATCGGCCTGATGATCGTCGCCGTCCTGGCGCTCTCCACCGCCGGCGCGCTGTCGCACGATATCGTCGTCGCCGGCGGCCTGACCGCGCTCGCCATCCTGGCGCTGGTGGTGTTCGGGCTGATCGAGCGCAACGCCAGCCAGAAGCTGTTCCCCACCGGCACCTTCCGCTTCGGCACGCTCCTCGCCTCGCTGTTCGGCACCATGGTGCTGCTGCAGATGGCGATCACCAGCGACATCTTCATCCCGCTGTTCATGCAGACCCTGCACGGCCTCGGCCCGCTCACCGCCGGCTACATGGTGGCTTTGGTCGCCGTCGGCTGGAGCTCGAGCTCGATGCTCACCGCCGGCTGGACCGACGGCCGCGCCCGCATGATCATCGCGTTCGGCCCGGTACTGGTGCTGGTCTCCGCTGTCGGTCTGGCGCTGTTCGTCGGCCACCAGAACCCGACTTCGAGCCTCGGCTTCATCATCCCGATCGGGCTGTCGCTGCTGATCATGGGCGTCGGCATCGGCACCGCGTGGACGCAGCTCACCCCACGGGTGATGCAGGCGGCGCCCGATGGCGAGCATGACGTGACTTCGGCGGCGCTGAGCACCATCCAGCTCTTCGCCTCGGGCCTGGGCGCGGCTTTGGGCGGGCTGATCGTCAACCTCGCCGGCCTCGCATCGGCGAACCCGACCCCGATCGCCGCGGCCAACTGGCTCTATGGCCTCTTCATCATCGTCGCGATCCTGGTGGTGCCGATCGGCTTCAGCATCGCCCGGACCGAGGCCCGCCTCCCCGCAGCGGCACAGCCGGCGGAATAGCGAACTTGCCGCCGGGCTCAGGCCCCGCGGCATCCCGACTGGCCGAGGGCGCGATGCTGCCTGCGCTCCCGGTCGGACTCGCGGTGTCGGCGATCATCGCGCTGGGCGTGATCGACCGACACCGCGAAAATTTTTGACGGGTCATGGCAAGTCGCAAACTGCCGCTCACCCTGACCCTCCCCAGAGGGGAGAGGGGACGCATTTTGCGCTGCCGGTGCCTCATCGCCCCCTCTCCCCTCTGGGGAGAGGGTCGGGGTGAGGGGCAGCCCCCCTTCCGTCGAGGCCTGAAGCCCCCCTAAACCGTCTTCAACCAGCCCCCATCGACGAAATACGTCGACCCCGTCGAGTAACTCGCCTTCTCCGAGCACAGGAACACGAAGAAGTTCGCCATCTCCTCCGGGGTGGCGAAGCGCTTCATGCCGCCGGCTTCGTCGGCGACGCTTTGCAGGTGCGCTTCAAAGCCGTCCTCCCCGGCCAGTTGCTTGGCCGTCTTCACCCAGTCGGGCGTCCGCACCAGCCCCGGGTTCACCGTGTTGACGCGGATATTGTCGCCCACCACCTCGTTGGCGAGGGTCTTGGAAAACATCATCAGCGCTGCCTTGGTGGTGTTGTAGATCGGCTCGTACCACAAGGGCTGCACCGCACAGATCGAGGCATTGTGGAGGATGGCGCCACCGCCCCGTGCCTTCATCTGCGGCACCAGCCCGCGGCCCAGCCGCACCGCGGCCATCACATGCAGATCCCAGTAATATTGCCACTTGGCGTCGTCGGCCTCGGCAATGGTCTCGTTCGAGCCGGTGCCGGCATTGTTGACGAGGATATCGGCGCCGCCGAGCTGGGCTGCCGCCGTCACCACCTTGGCGCAGCCCTCGGCGGTGGCGACATCGGCCGCCACCCCATGCGCCTCGACATGGTACTTCGCCCCGATGCGCGACGCCTCGGCATGCAGCCGCTCCGAGCCGCGCGCCGTGATCAGCACATTTGCGCCCTCAGCCGCAAAGCCCTCGGCCACCGCGAGGCCGATGCCGACACTGCCGCCGGTGATGACGGCGAGTTTGGATTTCAGACCGAGGTCCATGTGTTTCCCCCATTCAAGATAGAAAAGACCCCTCACCCGCCGGTGCGCGGCGACCTCTCCCTCGGGGCGCTACCGCGTCCCCCAAGGGAGAGGTGAACGTGAGGCACCATCGTGCCGCAACCGCCACCTCTCCCTTTGGGGGAGAGGTCGGAGCGCATCAGTGCTCCGGCTGAGGGGGCCTTTCTCCGAGCCCTAAGCGTCCATCAAAATCTGCAGCTTCACATCCGTCGGCCGCGCTTCCACCGCCCGGTCGAACGCCTTGATCGAATCCTCGAAGCTGAACGTCGCCGAGATCAGTGGCTTCAGATCCACCCGCCCCGAGGCCATCAGCGCGATGGCGCGCTCGTACTGGTGGGCGTAGCGGAACACCGAGGCGATGGTGATTTCCTTCACCGACAGCGAGGCGATGTCGAAATCGATCGGCTCGACCGGCAGCCCGACCACGACGATCGTGCCGCCGGGACGGGCCACGTCGACGATACCCTTCCAGGCGCGCGGGCTGCCGGAACACTCGAACACCACGTCGGCGCCCCAGTTCTCGGTGAGCCGGTTGACCTCGTCGAGCAGGTTCTTGTCCTTGATATTGACCGGGATGATGCCCTGGTACTGTCCGGCAATATCGAGCTTGGGCTGCGCCAGGTCGGTGATGATCACCCGCGAGCAGCCGCCGGCCAGCGCCGCCAGGGCGACCATTGTGCCGATCGGGCCGGCGCCCATGACGATGGCGGTATCGCCCGGAGTGATCTTCGCCTTGGTCGCCGCCTGCATGCCGACGGCGAACGGCTCGACCATCGCGCCCTCGGCGAAGCTGACATTGTCGGGCAGCTTGAAGGTATAGTTGGCCGGATGCACCACGAACGGCGTCAGCACGCCATGGATCGGCGGCGTCGCCCAGAAGGTCACCGCCGGATCGATATTGTACATCCCCAGCCGCGACGCCTTGGAATTCGGGTCGGGGACCCCCGGCTCCATGCAGACCCGATCGCCCACCTTGAGGTTGCTGACCCCTGCCCCGACTTCGACCACCGTGCCGGCCGCTTCGTGCCCCAGCACCATCGGCGCGTTGACCACGAACGGCCCGATCCGGCCATGGGTGTAGTAGTGCACGTCGGAGCCGCAGACGCCCACGGTGTGGAGCTTGATTTTGACTTCGCCGGGGCCGACCTCGGTGGGGAGCTCGATGTCGCGGAGTTTCAGTTCGTGCTGCTTTTCGAGCACGAGTGCACGCATTTTCGTCATTGGACCTGTGAGGCTTCCTCGCCGACTTTGTAGTGGTGCGTCGGGCCGGTGGCGCCTTCGACCGGGGGCTTCATCGCCCCGGTCATGATCGCCACCGCGTCCGACATCGAAAATTGCTTGGGGTTGATGATCGCGATGCGCTTGCCGAGCCGGTGGATGTGGATGCGGTCAGCGACCTCGAACACGTGCGGCATGTTGTGCGAGATGAGGACGATCGGCAAGCCGCGCTTTTTGACGTCGAGCATCAATTCGAGCACGCGCCGGCTCTCCTTGACGCCGAGCGCCGCGGTGGGCTCGTCCATGATCACCACGCGCGAGCCGAACGCCGCGGCGCGCGCCACTGCCACGCCCTGGCGCTGGCCGCCGGAGAGCGTTTCGACCGACTGGTTGATGTTCTGGATGGTGAGCAGGCCCAGTTCGCTCAGCTTGTCGCGGGCAATCCTCGCCATCTTCGTCCGGTCGAGCCGCCGGAACAGCGATCCGGTCCAGCCGGGTTTTCTCAGCTCGCGGCCAAGGAACATGTTGTCGGCGATCGACAGCGCCGGGCTGAGCGCCAGGTTCTGGTAGACGGTCTCGATGCCCGAGTTGCGGGCGTCCATCGGCGATTTGAAATGCACCGGCTGGCCATCGAGCAGGATCTCGCCGCTATCGGGGATCACGGCGCCGCACAGCGCCTTGATCAGTGTCGATTTGCCGGCGCCGTTATCGCCGATCACCGCCAGGATCTCATTGCGGCGGAGGTCGAAATCGGCGTTGTCGAGCGCCACCACCCGGCCATAGCGCTTGTTGAGGCCTCTGCCCTCGAGCACGATATCCCCGGCATTGCCCGTCGGCAGGCTCATATTGGTCAATTCGCTCATGCCGAGATCTTCCTGATCCACTGGTCGATGGTGACGGCAACGATAATCAGCACGCCAACCGCGAAATCCTGCCACAGCAGGGCAAGGCCGGAGAGCGCCAGGCCGTTGCGGAACACCCCCACGATCAGCGCGCCGAACAGCGTGCCGACAATCGAGCCGCGCCCACCGAACAGGCTGGTGCCGCCGATCACCACGGCGGTGATCGAGTCGAGATTGGCGGTCTGCCCGGCCTGCGGGCTGACGCCGCCGATGCGGCCGATCAGCACCCAGGCCGCGATGGCGCAGATGAGACCCGCCAGCGCATAGACGGCCAGCAGCACGCGATTGGTGTTGATACCGGAGAGGCGCGCCGCGTCGGGGTCGTCGCCGGTGGCATAGACATGCCGGCCGAAGGCGGTACGCCCGAGGATGTAGCTGAGGACGATGGCGAGGACGATCATCAGTACCGAGCCATAGGTGACCACCCAGCCGCGCAGCCATGGCAGGTCGAGCCCGAAGAACAGCCCGATATCGTGGAGCTTGAACAGTTTCCCCAGCCAGAGCAGGAACGGCGCTGCCGCTTCCATGTCCTGCGAGCGGATAGTCTCGCTGTTCGAATAGAAGGTGTTGAGCGCCCCGAAAATGCTCCAGGTGCCGAGCGTCACGATGAACGGTGGCAGCCTCAGCATCGTGACCAGCAGCCCGTTGAGGTAGCCGCAGGCGAGGCCGGCGAGGAGGCCGAGCGGAAAGGCGATCCAGACCGGCACGCCGAAATAGACAGCCGTGCGGCCCATCACCACCGAGCAGAGGATCATGATCAGGCCGACGCTGAGGTCGATGCCCGCCGTGAGGATTACCAGCGTCTGCGCCATGCCCAGAATGGCGACAATGGTCACCTGCTGCAGCACCACCGAAAGGTTGAGCGGCGAGAGGAACTTGCCGGGGGCGGCGATGGCGAAGATCACGCTGCTGACCAGCAGCACGATCAGCGGGATCAAGGTGGGGTATTCGTGCAGTATCCCCTGGATGGTCCGGATGATGCCCTTGCGGTCTTCCTCGAAGGCCGCAACTTCGGTCGCTCCCCCCTTCAGACCAGTTTCAGCCGTTGCCGAGCCGGCGGCGTCGTCGCTCATCGTGTCCCCTCTCCCCTAAGGACAAGTTGTCGGAACCGTCGGTTCCCGCGCCGGCGACAAACGCCGGTGCGGGAACCCGTTGCTTCAAACCAGGCCGATCAGCCCCAGCAAAGCTCGGCGCCCTTGGTGGTGTCGATCGACTCGACGCCTGCCACCGGCTTGTCGGTCACCAGTGTCGCGCCGGTGTCGAGGAAGCCCATATTCGGGTCGATCGCCGGAATGGTGCCGCTGACGATCGCGTCGAGAGCCATCGAGGCCATCTTCAACGGATATTGCTGGCTGGTGGCGCCGATCACGCCCGACTTGACGTTGGCGACGCCCGGGCAGCCGCCGTCGACCGAGACGATCAGCACTGAGCCGTCATCCTTGCCAACTGCCTTGAGCGCCTCGTAAGCGCCCGCTGCCGCCGGTTCGTTGATGGTGTAGACGACGTTGACGTTCGGGCACTTCTGCAGCGCGTTCTCCATCGCGGTACGACCCTTTTCCTGGTCGCCCTGGCTGATTTCGTGCGTGCAGATGCGCGCGTCGTCCTCGTCGCCGTACTTGTTGGGGTCCTTCACGTCGATGCCGAAGCCGGCCATGAAGCCCTGGTCGCGCAGGTAGTCGACAGTCGGCTGGTTGGTGGCGAGGTCGAGCGCCACGATCACTGCATCTTTGGCCTTGTCGCCCAGCGTTCCGGCGGCCCATTGGCCGATCAGCATGCCGGCCTTACGGTTGTCGGTGGCGAACGTCGCGTCGGCGGCGTCCATCGGATCGAGCGGAGTATCGAGCACGATCACCTTGAGACCGGCGTCACGCGCCTTCTGGATGGTCGGCACGATGGCCTTCGAATCCGAGGGCACGATGGCGAAGCCCTTGGAGCCTGCCGAGATCTGGTTCTCGATGCAGGCGACCTGCCCGTCATTGTCGCCGTCGAACTTGCCCGCGCAGGCGATAAGCTTCACTCCAAGCTCCTTGGCCTTGGCCTCGGCGCCTTCACGCATCTTGACGAAGAACGGGTTGGTCTCGGTCTTGGTGATCAGGCCAACGGTAACGTCCTGAGCCAGCGCGGCGCCGCTCATCAGGCCGCCGGCGACGACAGCGCTGGCAAGCGCCAGCTTCAGATAGCTAAGTCCCATGTAGTCCTCCCAAGAGTTCGATAATTGTCATTCCGGTCCACCGGCGTTTCGCCGCTCCTCAGGACCGTTGGATCAGGGTCGTCGAGCCGCCTCCGCGAGACGCTCCTCCCCGAACCGGAGGCGATATTCAGCGCAACCTTTGCGGCCTGTCAATAAATTAATCCACTTGATTTATTAATTGACAGAGGGGGTATGAGGGATAATCCTTTCGTTCGGGAGGGGGTGAGAACCCCATGTAATCGATTGCCGTTTCGGCTCCGGCGTGGCTTTTGTGCGCACGACGGAGAACGGACGAATTGTCAACAAATGCAGTTGCGAGGTCGGGAGTCGTGGTCACCGGGCCGACAAGCAGGGAAGCCGCCCGCAAGCCTGGCGCCGCCAGTCGCGGCACCAATCAGACCGGCGTACGGCTCTACAACGAGCGCCTGGTGCTGTCGCTGATCCGTCGCCACGGCGACCTGCCCAAGGCCGACATCGCGCGCATGACCGGGCTCTCGCCGCAGACCATTTCGATCATCACCAATGCGCTGGAAGCCGACGGGCTGCTGCTGCGTGGCAAGCCGCTGCGCGGCAAGGTGGGCCAGCCGCTGGTGCCCTATTCGCTGAACCCCGAGGGGGCGCTGAGTTTCGGGTTGAAGATCGGCCGGCGCAGCGTCGATCTCTACCTGATCAACTTCACCGGCCAGATCCTCAAGCTCCTGCACAAGACCTACCCCTACCCTACCCCCGACAGCGTTCGCCAGTTCGCCCGCGCCGGCATCGACGAACTGCTCAGCGGGCTGCCGGCGGCGCTGACCGCCCGCATCGCCGGCCTCGGCATCGCCGCCCCCTACGAGATGTGGACCTGGCACGAGGAGATCGGCGCGCCCAAGCCCGAGATCGATGCCTGGCGACAGGTCGATGTGCGCGCCATGATGGCCGAGATCTGTCCCTGGCCGGTGTATTTCGCCAACGACATCACCGCGGCCTGCGCCGCCGAACTGATGTTCGGCAGCGGCGCCGACCACATCGACTACCTCTATGTCTTCATCGGCTCGTTCATCGGTGGCGGCCTGGTGCTGAACGGGCATCTGTTCCCCGGGCGCACCCAGAATGCCGGAGCGCTCGGCTCGATGCCGGCGCCCGACCCGGGGCACGTCGTGCCGCCGGGACGCACCCCACAACTGATGAACGTCGCCTCGATCTACGTGCTGGAGCGCGAGCTGCTGGCCATCGGCCGCAACCCCGAGATCCTCTGGCAATCGCCCGATGATTGGGGCGACGACCTGGGCGAGGCGCTGGACCGCTGGATCGACGAGGTGGCCGAAAGCCTTGCCTATTCGATCGTCGCCGCCATCGCGGTGATCGACGTCGAAACCGTGCTGATCGATGGCGCCTTCCCCACCCATGTGCGCAGCCGTATCATCGCCCGCACCGAGGCGGCCGTGGGCCGGATCAACCGGCAGGGCCTGTCGCCGTTCCGCCTGCTGCCGGGCAGCATCGGCAATGCGGCGCGCGCCATGGGCGGCGCCTCGCTGCCCTTGCTCGCCAACTTCACCCAGGATCGTGAAGTGCTGTTCAAGGACAATGCTTGAAATAGCGAAGCCGGCGGTGACTTGATCCGATCAAATCTCGCCGCGACGTCAAACGGGTAACGAGTTCGAAAAGCTTGCCGGGCACAGTGACATAGTCCCTGCCCCGCAAGACCCGATGCTCAATACTCGTCGCGCCAAGTTCAGACGCACATTCTCGATGCTGGTGCTGGCCGCGTTCGTCGTGGTTTTCGCCATTGCCGCGACGCTGCTGGGCGGCTTCCTCTTGTGGTCGGCCGCCGAGATCGACGACAACGCCGTCAGCCGCCAGGCGCAGCGCGTCATCCACGCCGTACAGGCGCAGCGCACCTTCACGCCCCGCGAACAGCAGAGCGTTGCGATCTGGGACGACGCGGTGCTCGCCGCGCGCGACCACGACGAAAACTGGCTCGAGAGCAATATCGGCAAGTGGATGTTCGAGTATTTCGGGCACGACGAGAGCTATGTGCTCGCCCCGGACGACGCTCCGATCTATGCCGCGATCGATGGGCGGACCCGTGGCACCGCCAGCTTCGACAGCCGGCGCGCCGCGTTGCAGCCGCTGGTCGACGACCTGCGAAAACTCACTGCCGCCGGCTACCTGGATGTGCCGCCGCATGTCGCCGACTACGTACTGGTCGATGGCCGCCCGGCCATCGCCAGCGTCATGCCGCTGGTCTCCGATTCCGGCAACCTGGCGCAGTCGGCCGGTCGCGAGGCGGTTCTCGTCACCATCGTCAGGCTCGACATCGATTTCGAGCTCAGGATGATCGACCGCTACATGACCGAGGTGGGCCGCTTCACCACCGTCACCTCTGCGGCCGCCGATATCGAGGCCTTCCCGGTCACCAATCGTGCCGGCCGGATCGTCGCCTTCTTCGAATGGCTGCCCTATCGGCCGGGCCAGGAGCTGCTGCAGCGCACCGCGCCGGTGCTGATCCTGGCCTTCGTCTTCGTCTCGCTCCTGGTCTCGCTGCTGCTCTATCGGCTGCGGCGGGCGCTCAGGGCCCTCGAGTTCAAGCGCATCGACGCCGAACGGCAGGCCACCGAGGACGCACTGACCGGGCTGCCCAACCGGTTGAGCTTCGACCGCCAGTTCAACGGCCGGCTCGACGCCATCAAGCTGCGCGATCCGCCGACGGCGCTGCTGATGCTCGACCTCGACCGCTTCAAGCAGGTCAACGATACGCTGGGGCATCATGCCGGCGACGAGCTGATCCGCGCCGTGGCCGACCGCCTGCGTGCCGTACTCGGCCCCACCGACGTGCTGGCGCGGCTGGGCGGCGACGAGTTCGCCATTCTCCACACCTGCTATGCCGGCACGGTCGAGGTCGCGGCGCTGGCGCAGCGCATCGTCGACACCATCGCCAAACCGTTCCGGGTGCAGGGCAGCGACGCCTTTGTCGGGGTTTCGATCGGCATCGTGGTGGCCACATCAGGCCAGCGCGACAGCCACGAGCTGAGCCGTAAAGCCGACATTGCGCTCTACGAAGCCAAATCCGCCGGGCGCAACCGTGCCGCCTTCTACGAGGAGGCGATGGACGAGCAGGTGCAGAACCGGCACGTCATCGAAGCCGAATTGCGCGAGGCGCTGAGCAACCCCGGTCAGCTCTGGGTGGCGTTCCAGCCGCTCTGCGGCGATGCCGAGGAGATCGTCGGCGCCGAGGCCTTGCTGCGCTGGACCCATCCGCAGATCGGCATGATCCCGCCGTCGCGCTTCATCGCCATTGCCGAGAGCACCGGGCTGATCGAGCAGTTGGGCGAGTTCGTGCTGCGCCGCGCCGCCGAGTTCGGCGCGCGCTGGCCCGGCCGCACCATTGCGGTCAATATCTCGCCGGCGCAACTGCGTAACCCGACCTTTGCCGAGCGCGTCTTGACGCTGCTGGCCGAAACCGGCATGCGGCCGGCCGATCTCGAGATCGAGATCACCGAGGGCATCCTGCTCGACGACGAGTCGACTGCCGCCAACACCATCCGCAGCTTCCGCACCGCGGGGATCCGCATCGCGCTCGACGATTTCGGCACCGGCTATTCCTCGCTCAGCTATTTGAAGCGCTATCCGGTCGATCGCATCAAGATCGACCGCTCCTTCATCGCCCAGTTGTCGACCGCCAATGCGTCGGACGCCATCGTCCAGGCCATGGTGACGCTGGCCCATGCGCTGGATATCGAGGTCACCGCCGAGGGCGTCGAGACCGAGGAGCAGTTCCGGGCCCTCATCCGCATGGGCTGCAACACCTTTCAGGGCTACCTGTTCTCCCAGCCGCTGACCCTCGACGACATCGACGCCCGCTTCGCCGAGCCGTTGCCAAGGGTGGCTTGAGCGGGCAGCGGGCTGGGGACCACGGGCAGCGCCACACCGCCCCCTCGCCCCTCTGGGGAGAGGGGCGCCAAGCGCTCGGAACCAAGCCTCCTGCGCATCGTAACCGCTCAGTCGGTGCGCTTGGCTACCCCTCACCCTAACCCTCTCCCCAGAGGGGAGAGGGGACGCGAAGCCCCCTACCCCGCCGCCTCCAGCACTGCCGCCAGCCGTACCTCGCGCTGGCGGACGCCGTTTGTGCCGTCGCCGCCCGCGGCCCAGAGCTCGGCCAGCCGTCCCTTGTCGAACAGCGCGTAGAGACATGGTGCCACATAGCTTGCCCGGCTGATCGCCGGCGTGTTCTGCAGGAACGCCGCGACCTGCTTCGTCACCTCGGCCATCTGGCGCTTTCGCGCCGTCACCGATTCCCCCGGCTCCAGCTTGGCCAGGGCTTCCGCCGCCATGGCGCTGGCATGGAGGGTGCGAAAATCCTTGGCCGTCACCGTCACGCCCGCCACCTCGCGCAGGTAGCGGTTGAGGTCGTCGGTGCGCAGCGCCTTCGGCTTGCCGTCCTCGTCGCGATACATCAGCAGCCGGCGCCCGGGGATCGACTTCACCTTGTCGATCGCCGCCGCGAGCCGTGCATCGGCGAAACTGTAGCTCGCCCTCTTGCCGCTCTTGGCCGGAAACCTCACCTGCACCTCGTCGCCCGCGACAACCACGTCGCGGCTGTAGAGCGTGCCGGCGCCGCGCGTGCCGTGCGCATCGAGATAGCGTTCGCGCCCGACCCGCATCGCCGTGCGGTCGATCAGCGCCACGCCGAGCCCCAGGGCCAGTTGCTTGCTGCCCGCCTCGGCCTCGAGGTCGTCGCGCACCCGTCGTCGGATGCGCGGCAAGGCCGCAGTCAACAACCCGAGTTGTTCGTGCTTGTGTCTAAGCCGGCGGGCTTCCCAGTCCGGGTGATAGATATATTGCAGCCGCCCCGCGGCATCGGTGCCACAGGCTTGGATATGGGCGCGCGGGTCAGCGGCAATCCGCACCTCGGTCCAGGCCGGCGGGATGGCGAGGCTACGAGCCCGTTCACGAATCTCTTCCTCACGGATCAGCTCGCCGTTCTCGTCGACATAGCCGAAGGTGCGGCCGTGCCGGCGTCGGCGTATCGTCAGCTCGTCGCGGCTGACCCGCTTCAGCCTAACCACCCTCGCTCACACCCCCGTCGTGGTGTTGGGCGGCGGGGCCATGGCATAGAACACCAGGTAGATCAGGCCGAAGGCGAGGATGATGCCGAGCACCGACCAGATCAGCACCCGGAGATTCATCAGCCGCCCGCTCCCTTGGCGAACTTCGTTCGTCGACTTCTCGGCATCATAGGTTCGCATGGCGCTACTCGCTTGCAGAAGAATGTGAAAACCAACGCCCCCGGCGCCGAGCAGTTCCGTCCCCACTTGACCGTGACCGGCTGAACGAAGACGTTGGGACATGCAGATCACGGCCGCGTCATGACCATTTCACCAGAGCTCCTCACCCGCATGATCAAGGCGGGGGCCGGCGAGGTTCCGGCCGATGTGGTGATCAAGAACGTCCGCCTCCTGGACGTCATCTCCGGTTCGGTCACCCACACCGACATCGCCATCGTCGCCGACCGCATCGTCGGCACCTACGGCTACTACAACGGCAAGACGCTGATCGAGGGCGAGAACCGCTTCGCCGTGCCCGGCTTCATCGATACGCACCTGCACATCGAATCTTCGCTGGTGACTCCGTTCGAGTTCGATCGCTGCGTGCTGCCGCACGGCGTCACCACGGTGATCTGCGATCCGCACGAGATCGCCAACGTGCTCGGCGCCGATGGCATCCGCTATTTCCTCGAGTGCGCCGAGCGCACCGTGATGGATATCCGGGTCAACCTCAGCTCCTGCGTGCCGGCAACGCCGCACGAAACCTCAGGGGCGCGACTCGAGATCGCCGACCTCGAGAAGTTCCGCCACCACCGCCAGGTCATCGGCCTCGCCGAGATGATGAACTATCCGGGAGTCCTCGCGGCCGATCCGGGGATCATCGCCAAGCTCGTGGCGTTCCAGGGTGAGCATATCGATGGCCACGCCCCGCTGGTCACCGACCTCGCGCTCAACGGCTACCTCGCCGCCGGCATCCGCACCGACCACGAGTCGACCACCGCCGTGGAGGCGCGCGAGAAGCTCAGCAAAGGCATGGCGATCCTGATCCGCGAGGGCTCGGTCTCGAAGGACCTCGAGGCCCTGGCCGAAATCCTCGATGCCAATACCTCGGCCTATGTCGCGCTCTGCACCGATGATCGCAACCCGCTCGATACGCTCGAAGAAGGCCATCTCGATTCCTCGATCCGCCGGCTGATCGGCCGCGGCCGACCGCTGCATCACGTCTATCGCGCTGCCTCGCATTCGGCCGCCCGCATCTTCGGACTGAAAGATCGCGGCCTCGTCGCCCCCGGCTATCGCGCCGATATCGCGCTGCTCGACGATCTCGAGGGCTGCCAGGTCGCCGAGGTGATCACCGCTGGGCGGCTGGTGCGACCCGAGCTGTTCGAGGCCCGCCAGCCGGTGCCGCCGGTCGGCCTCGCCTCGATGAAGGCGCAGCGGGTCGGCCCCTCGACCTTCATCGTGCCGCCCAACCCGCGGCAGAACGAAACCCCGGTGATCGCGGTGCGGCCGGGGCTGATCCTCACCTATCGCGAGACGGCGACGCTGGAAGTCTCCGACAAGGGCACCCTGCCCGACATCGAGAACGACGTGATCAAGATCGGCGTGATCGAACGGCACGGCATCAACGGCAACGTGGCGCTGAGCTTCACCAAGGGGTTCGGGCTGAAGCGCGGCGCCATTGCCTCGTCGGTCGGCCACGACAGCCACAACATCACCGTCGTCGGCGCCGATGACGAAGACATGGCCGTGGCGGTCAACCGGCTGATCGAGCTGGGCGGCGGTTTCGCCGTCGCCGATGGCGGCCGCGTCACCGCCGAGCTGGCGCTGCCGATTGCCGGGCTGATGAGTCTCCTCAGCTTCGAGACCGTTGCCGATAAGCTGCATCACCTGCGCCAGGCCGCCTACGACCTCGGCTGCACCCTGCCCGAGCCGTTCCTGCAGGTGGCCTTCCTCGCCCTGCCGGTGATCCCGCATCTGAAGATGACCGACCGGGGGCTGTTCGACGTGGACAAGTTCGACTTCGTCAAATGAGCTTTGCCAGCCGGTTTCTTGCCGACCTCTATAAGCTCCCGAGGCGCAAATGCGGCATCGTCCGCACCCGCAACATCCGGGTGCCGATGTATGACGGCGTGGCGCTGGCGACCGAGCATTTCGCGCCCAAGCTGCCCGGCAAGCACCCCACCATCCTGATGCGCGAGCCCTATGGGCTCTCCGGCTTTGCCACCATCGGCGAAGTCTATGCCGAGCGCGGCTTCCATGTCGTGCTGCAGGCCTGCCGCGGCACCGACAAGTCAGAAGGCGAGTTCGACCCGTTCGGGCACGAGCGCGACGACGGGCTCGCCACCATCGACTGGATCAAGGCGCAGCCCTGGTTCGATGGCCGCCTCGGCACCTCTGGCCCGAGCTATCTCGGCTATGCGCAATGGGCGATCTGCGACGCGCTGCCCAAACAATCCGCCATGGCGATCAAGGTCACCAGCGCCGAATTCCGCTCCATCGTCTTTCCTGGCGGCGGGTTGGCGGTCGGGCTGTGGCTGAGCTGGATCCAGACGGTCGAGGGCCTCCGCGGTAACCCGATGCGCACCGCGCAGCGCATGTTCACCGGCGGCATCGAACGCACCACGCTCCGCGCCACCATGAAGCTGCCGTTGCGCGATGCCGATAAGCGCGTCACCGGCCGCGAGGTGCCGTTCTGGCGCCGCTGGATGGACGAGGCGATCGGCAACGACGCCTTCTGGCAGCCGCTCGACCACACCCACCGCATCGGAGCCCGCACCCCGCCGGTGAGCTTCACCTCGGGCTGGTACGATTTCATGCTCGACCAACTGCTGCGCGATTACGCGACGCTCGTCGATGCCGGCCACACCCCGCAGCTGACGGTTGGCCCCTGGTTCCACGTCAGCCCCGACCTGCAGATGGAGAGCGTCAAGCAGACGCTCGAGTGGATGAACGCCAAGCTGCTCGGCGATGCCACGAGCCTCCGCGCCAAGCCGGTGCGGCTCTACATTTCCGGGCTCGGCGAATGGCGCGAGTTCGACAGCTACCCGCCGGTGCAGGCGGACAACCAGATCTGGCACATCCACCCCGAAAAAGTGCTGTCGCAGCGCCCGGTCCGCGCCTCGGCGCCCGATACCTACACCTATGATCCCGCCCATCCGACCCCGTCGGTCGGCGGCGCCATGTTCGCCTTCAACGGCGCCGGGCCGGTCGACAATGCGCCGCTCGAAAAGCGCGACGACGTGCTGGTCTATACCTCCGAGCCGCTGTTCAACCCCATCACCATCCTCGGCCAGGTGCGCATCGCGCTCCATGCGCGCTCGACCCTCCCCAACACCGATTTCTTCGTGCGGCTCTGCGATGTCGACGAAAAGGGCCTGTCGACCAATATCTGCGACGGCATCATCCGCAAGACCTCGGCCGATCCGGCAGTCGCCGACGATATCTGGAAGCTGAACTTCCGCATGCACGCCACCACCCACCGCTTCAACCGCAACCACCGGCTGCGCGTCATCGTCGCCAGCGGCGCCCACCCTCGCTACGCCCGCAACACCGGCACCGACGAGACGCTCGGCGAAGCCTCACATCTGGCTTCGGCCGATATCGAAATCTTCCACGATCCGGCGCATCCGAGCGCCATTCATCTGCCGGTGGTGGAGCTGGATCGGGTTTAGGTCGCTAAGGCCCGCAGTCAGACCCCTCGCCCCTGAGGGGAGAGGGTAGTGGAGCTAGGACCGAAGGTCCGTGGCGGAACTTGGGTGAGGGGTTCAGCTTTTCAGAGAGCGCTTGTTGAGCCGCTTCACCCCTCAACCGGCGCTTCGCGCCACCTTCTCCCCTGAGGGGAGAAGGGAAGTGGGTTCAACCACCAAACTCCCCACACCCACCGGCTGTCATCCCAGCGAAAGCTGGGACCCAACTCGCCGCAGCGCAAGTGGATGAATGGGTCCCAGCTTTCGCTGGGATGACACCGAGTGTGATGAAACGGCGGTGGGCCATCAGCCTCTTCTCAGAGGTAGAGGTAGCCGAAACTACACCCCCGCCTTAACCCGCTCCCGCGCCGCATGGAGGATCGGCTCGGTATACCCCGACGGCTGCACCGCGCCCTCGAGCGCCAGATCCAGCGCCGCCTGATAGGCTATCGACGTGCCAAAATGCCCAGCCATCGGCTGGTACAGCGGGTCGCCGGCGTTCTGGCCATCGACCACCGCTGCCATCTTCTCGAACGAGGCGCGCACCTCGGCTTCGCTGACCAGCCCGTGCTTCAGCCAGTTGGCCACGGCCTGCGAGGAGATGCGGCAGGTGGCGCGGTCCTCCATCAGCCCGACATTGTTGATATCGGGCACCTTGGAGCAGCCGACCCCCTGGTCGACCCAACGCACCACATAGCCCAGAATGCCCTGCGCATTATTGTCGAGCTCGCGCAGCACCGCCGCCTTGTCGAGCGTCGACTTGTCCAGCACCGGCATCGAGAACAACTCGCCAAGGCCGGGTGTCGCCTGGTTGTGCCGGCGCTTCTGCGCCTCGAACACATCGATCTGGTGGTAGTGCAGCGCATGCAGCGTCGCCGCGGTCGGCGACGGCACCCAGGCGGTGTTGGCGCCGGCATTGGGGTGCGCGGCCTTACTCGCCAGCATCGCCGCCATGTCGTCGGGCCGCGCCCACATGCCCTTGCCGATCTGCGCCTTGCCGGAGAAGCCGGCGGCAAGCCCGATCAGCACGTTGCGATCCTCATAGGACTGGATCCACTTCTCGGCCTTGACGTCGTCCTTGCGGAGAACGGGGCCAGCCAGCATCGAGGTGTGGATCTCATCGCCGGTGCGATCGAGGAAGCCGGTATTGATGAAGAACACCCGCTTGCGGGCGGCATGGATGGCGGCCTTGAGGTTAGCCGAGGTGCGGCGCTCCTCGTCCATGATGCCGATCTTGATGGTCTCGGGCTTCAGCCCCAACACCTTCTCGACCGCACCGAATATCTCGCAGGCGAAGGCGACCTCGTCCGGCCCGTGCATCTTGGGCTTCACCACATAGATGGCGCCGGTGGTCGAGTTGACCTTGTCCGAGAGCGCGCAGAGCGCGGTGATCGCCGCATCCATCAGCCCTTCGCCGATCGGCTGTCCCTGAGGGTCGAGCACGGCTTTGGTGGTCATCAGGTGCCCGACATTGCGCACCAGCAGCAGCGCCCTGCCCTTCAGCGTGAGCGGCTGGCCGCTGACATCCTTGTACTGCCGGTCGGCATTGAGCTTGCGGGTGAGCGGTTTGCCGCCCTTTTCGAAGGTCTCGCTCAGCGTACCGTTCATCAGCCCGAGCCAGTTGCGATAGACCCCGACCTTGTCCTCGGCATCCACCGCCGCCACCGAATCCTCGCAGTCCTGGATGGTGGTCAGCGCAGACTCGACGATCAGGTCGCTCAGGCCCGCCTTGTGCGTCGCCCCGATCGGGCTCTTGGGATCGATAATCAGGATGACGTGCAGGCCATGGTGGCGCAGCACCAGCTCGCCGCGCTCCTGCGTCCCGCCATAGCCGACGAATTGCGCGGGGTCTTTGAGGTTCACACGGCCGGCCGCGGTATCGACGACGAACACGCGACGCTCGCCGTCCTTGACCACATGATAGCCGGTGACGTCGCGATGGCTGGCCGAAGCCAGCGGGAATGAGGCATCGAGGAACTCGGCCGCCCGCGCCACCACCGCTGCAGCACGCGCCGGGTTCAGCCCCTTACCGGGCGCCAGCTCGCCCTCGCGCGAGATCGCATCGGTGCCGTAGAGCGCGTCATAGAGGCTGCCCCAGCGGGCATTGGCGGCGTTCAGCGCATAGCGCGCGTTCGACACCGGCACCACCAGTTGCGGGCCGCAGATCGAGGAAATCTCCGGGTCGAGCCCGCTGGTCTCGATGGTGAAATCGACCGGTTCGGCAACGAGGTAGCCGATCTGCTTGAGGAACGCCTGGTATTTCGCCGGGTCAGCGCCAACCGGCCCGTTGGCCTTGTGCCAGTCATCAACCTCGGTCTGGATCCGGTCGCGGATCGCCAAGAGCTCGCGGTTGCGCGGCGCGAAATCCCGCACCAACCCGGCGAGGCCGCTCCAGAACTGCTCGGCCGATACGGCGGTGCCTGGAATGGCTTCCTGCTCGACGAAATCCACCAGCAGCCGATCGACCTTCAGGCCGGATTTCTCGATGTAGTCAGCCATGTCAGTTCCTTCGTTCATTCCCCGCGCAGGCGGGAACCAGTGGGATATACCGCCGCGCCAGCGCGCGTCGACCCCCACCCCTGTCCCCTCCCCGCAAGGGGGAGGGAGACCAAAACACTGACGCCGGTGTGAGCGTCTCCCTCCCCCTTGCGGGGAGGGGACAGGGGTGAGGGTCAGCTCGCGCCGTTGTAACCGTCATGCCCACCGCAGCACCCCAGCGCAATCCCCCAAACAGCGCAATCGCCGTCACCTTCGGATCAGGCGGCGAGTGCCGATTTCATCGGCTTGCCCATCACGTAGGTTTCGACCACTGCCCGGTCGTCGCCGCAGGTCTGCAGGAGGAACAGCTCCTGCTCGAGCGAGCCACAGGTCTCCATGCGGAGCGCCATCTGCGGCGTGGCGCTGGAGTTGAGCACCACGATATCGGCCTCTTTCCCCGGCTCGAGCGAGCCGATGCGGCCCTCGAGGCTCATCGCCCGGGCATTGCCCAGCGTCATGTGGAAGAACGAGCGGAACGGGGTCAGGCGCTGGCCGCGCAGCTGCATCACCTTATAGCCTTCGTCCATGGTGCGGAGCATCGAGTAAGAGCTGCCGCCGCCGACATCGGTGGCGGTCGCGATGCGCACGCCACGCTCATGCTGGCGCTCATAGTCGAACAGGCCCGAGCCGATGAACAGGTTCGAGGTCGGGCAGAACACCGCCACCGAACGGGTCTCGGAAATCACCTCGGTTTCGCGATGGCTGAGATGGATGCAGTGGCCGAGCAGCGTCTTGGGGCCGAGCAGGTGGAACTTCTCGTAGATGCCGACATAGTCGCCATAGTTCGGGTAGAGCTCGTTGGCATAGGCGATCTCGGCGAGGTTTTCCGAGACATGCGTCTGGATGTGGAGGTCCGGAAACTCCCGCGCCAGCGCCTCGGCCATCGCCATCTGCTCATGCGTCGAGGTGATGGCGAAGCGCGGCGTGATGGCATAGTGCGCCCTGCCCCGCCCATGCCATTTGGCGATGCCGGCCTTGGTGTCGTCGTAGCCGGACTGCGGCGTATCGAGCAGGCCCGGCGGCGCATTGCGATCCATCATCACCTTGCCGCCCACCATCAGCATGTTGCGCTTTTCGGCCTCGCCGAAAAACGCATCGACCGATTGCGGGTGCACCGAGCAATAGGCCGCCGCCGTGGTGGTGCCGTGCCGGACCAGCTCGTCGAAGAACCGTGAGGCGATGCGGGTCGCATGCACTTCGTCGCCGAAGCGTTGTTCCTCGACGAAGGTGTAGGTGTTGAGCCACTCGAGCAGCGCCGCCGCATAGGCGCCGATCACCTGCATCTGCGGGAAATGGATATGCGGGTCGATGAACCCGGGCAGGATCAGGTTCGGACGGTGATCGATGATCTCGATCTTGGCGTCGGACCATGGAGGAGGCTGGTCGTCTCGCCACTCGTCCACCATCAGGATCTTGCCACTATGGGCATCAACGACCACGAAGCCATTCTCGATATAGCGATAGCTGCCGTGGTCATCTCGTCCTTGCGGCTCACTGACAAAGGTCAGCACGCGGCCGCGCAGGATGCGGAAGCCTACCTCGTCAGATGGGATAATCACTGCCCGTCCCCGCGGAACCACGCCACCAGCAACGCCCGCTCGTCGTCGGTCATGTCGGTGACGTTGCCCGGCGGCATGGCGTGCGAATAGCCGGCCTGGATCGCCACCTGTTCGGCGTGGTTGGCGATGGCAATGTCATTGTCGAGAATGACGTTCTTGGGCGCCTCGGCAATGCCCTCCCACACCGGCTCGGCGGTGTGGCACATGCTGCAGCGGCCCTGCACCACCTCGGACGCCGCCTTGAAATGCGGCGACTGCATCAAGAGCGTTGCCTGCGGCGACGCCACGGTCTCGGCCCCGGTCGGCAGCTTCGGCCCGCTCGACAGCCAGGCGCAGAGGAGGAAAATCACGATCACCAGCGGCCACACCCAGGTCGGGTTGCCTTTGCGGCCATGCCTGGTGTTGAAGAAGTGCCGGATCAGCACGCCCTCGAGGAAGATCAGCGAGGCGATCAGCCAGTTCCACGGCGTGGCGAAGGCCAGCGGGTAATGGCTCGACAGCATGAAGAAGATCACCGGCAGGGTGAGGTAATTATTGTGCAGCGAGCGCTGCTTGGCGATCTTGCCATACTTGGCGTCGGGCACCCGCCCGGCCTTGAGATCCGCCACCACGATCTTCTGGTTGGGGATGATGATCATCGCGACGTTGGCCGCCATGATGGTCGCGGTGAAGGCGCCCATGTGCAGCATGGCGGCGCGGCCGGTGAACACCTGCGTATAGGCCCAGCTCATCGCGGTGAGGATGGCGAACAGCACCACCATCAGCCCGCCGGTCGAGTTGCCGATCGGCGATTTGCAGAGCATGTCGTAGAGCACCCAGCCGAGGACGATCGAGCCGAGCGAAATCAGGATCGCCTGCCAGGCCTGCAGATCCAGCACATGCCGGTCGACGAGGAACAGGTCGGCGCCAAAATAATAGACGACGACCAGCAGCATGAACCCGGAAATCCAGGTGAAATAGCTCTCCCACTTGAACCAGGTCAGGTGCTCGGGGAGGAAATCCGGCGCCACCAGGTACTTCTGGATGTGGTAGAAGCCGCCGCCATGCACCTGCCACTCCTCGCCATGCGCCAGGGGCGGCAGGCTCGGGGTCTTCCGCAACCCCAGGTCCAGCGCGATGAAGTAGAAGCTGGAGCCGATCCAGGCGATGGCGGTGATCACATGCGTCCAGCGCACCGCGAAACTCAGCCATTCCCAGAAGATTGCGTAGTCGGTCATCGTTGGTCGTCCTTCGCTTCGCTCGGCCGCGCGACTGACGTCGCGGGACCCCTCATCCGGCCTTCGGCCACCTTCTCCCACAAGGGGAGAAGGCGATAGAACCGAGAACTCTCGGTCGTTGCCTTCTCCCCTTGTGGGAGAAGGTGCCCGAAGGGCGGATGAGGGGTTCTCTCCGCCAACTCAGGTCGTGAAAAGAGGCGGACTCGCGCCCGCCCCTTCCCGTTTCATAGCCTGCTTACGCAGCGCTTTCGACGCCCTTGACGAACCAGTCGATGACGGCGAGTTCGGCCATGGTCATGACCTTGCCTTCCTCGACCTTGAGGTTGCCGTCCTGGTCGTAGATCGGGCCGGTGAAGATGTCGAAGGTGCCGTCCTTGTAGCCGGCCTGCACGCCATCGGCGAGCGCCACGACGTCGGCAGGAACCGCCTTGTTATAGGGCGAGATCACCACGGTGCCTTCCTTCATGCCGTCCCACGTGTCGGCTGACGCCCAGGTGCCGTCGACGATCGCCTGCACGCGCTCGACATAATACGGCCCCCAGATGTCCTCGATCGCCGTGAGGTGGGCGTTCGGCGCGAACGACGACATGTCGGCGCCCTGACCGAACCCATAGAGCCCCTTCTGCTCGAGAATCTGCAGCGCCGCCGGGCTGTCGGTGTGGGTGGTGACGATATCGCAGCCGAGGTTGATCAGCGTCTCGGTGGCCGCGGCCTCCTTCGGTGGGTCGAACCAGCTGTCGATGAACACCAGCTTCAGCTTGGCATCGGGGTTCTGCTTCTGCGCCGAGAGCAGGAACGAGTTCACGCCCAGCACCACTTCGGGCACCTTGTACGAGCCGAGATAGCCGAGCGTGCCCGACTTGCTCATCTTGCCCGAGATGGTGCCGAGCACGGCGCGGCCTTCGTGGAACTTGGAGTTGTAGGTCGCGACATTGTCGGCGCGCTTGAAGCCCGTGCAGTGCTCGAACTTCACATCCGGGAACTCGGCCGCCACCGTGATGGTCTGGTCCATATAGCCGTAGGAGGTGGTGAAGATCAGCTTGCAGCCCTGCTGGGCCAGGTCGCGGATCAGCGGAATGGCAGAGGCGTCCTCGGCGACATTCTCGACATAGATCGTCTCGACCTTGTCACCGAGCGCCGCATCGACCGCCTCGCGGCCCTTGTTATGGGCCCAGGTCCAGCCATAGTCGCCGATCGGCCCGAGGAAGATGAAGCCGATCTTGATCTTTTCCTGGGCGAAGGCGGCGCCGCCGGCGAGCGGCACGGCCGCGGCGGCCGCACCTGCGGCAGCGATGAAGTGGCGGCGATTGAGATTTGCCATGGACGTCTCCTGTTACGTTGTTGGCGTTTCTACGTTGCGGGAAGAAAGGGCTTGCCGAGGCAAGCAGGCGCGTTGAGGCCGACCCGATCCCGCATGGAGATCAGCGTCAGCACCACAACGGTCATCAGGTAGGGCATGGCCGCCCAGAATTGCGACGGGATGTACTGGGCGAACGACAGGAACGAGAGGCCGCCGGCCTTGGCGTTGAGCTCCATCCACATCAGCACGCCGAAAAAGATCGCGCCGACCAGCAGCCGTCCGGCCCGCCAGCCGGCGAACACCACCAGCGCCAGCGCGATCCAACCACGCCCGGCGGTCATCCGCTCAGCCCACATCGGGGTGATCACCATCGAGAAATACGCCCCGCCGATCCCTGCCATGGCCCCGCCGAAGGCCACCGCGGCGTAGCGCACCCCGATCACCGAATAGCCGATCGAATGGGCGCTGAGGTCGTTCTCGCCGACGGCCCTGAGGATCAGCCCGGCGCGGGTCGACTTGAGGAACCAGCCGACCGCGAACACCATGATCAGCGCGAAATACACCACCGGCGAATAGCCGAAGACCACCTTGAGGAGCGGGTCGCGCGCCAGCTCGGGCGGAAACACCGAGCCGAACTGCGGCACGATCCGGCCGACGAAGCTGAGCCCGATCAGCGAGCTGAGCCCGGTGCCGAAAATGGTCAGCGCCAACCCGGTCGCCACCTGGTTCGAATTGAGCGTCAGGACGAAAAAGCCGAACAGCGACGCGGCGAGCGCGCCGGCAATGGCGGCGCCGATCACCCCCAGCCACGGGTTGCCGGTGAGGACGGTAGCGGCAAAGCCGGCGATGGCGCCGACCAGCATCATGCCTTCGACGCCGAGGTTGAGCACGCCGGACTTCTCGACCACCAGCTCGCCAAGCCCGGCCAACAGGATCGGGGTGGAGATGCCGACGATGGTGATGATGGCCGCGATGAGGAAATCCATGGCCTATTCCCCCGGCGCCGGCTGCACGACGGCCTTGGCCGACGGGATGAAGCGCACGCGATAGCGCACGAAAATGTCGCTCGCGAGGATGAAGAACAGCATCATCGCCTGGAAGATGCCGGCGGTGGCGTTGGGGATATGCACCGTGGTCTGCGCCACCTGCCCGCCCACATAGGTGACGGCGAGCACGATGCCGGCGATCAGGCAGCCGATGGGATGCAGCCGGCCGAGGAACGACACGATGATGGCGGTGAAGCCGTAGCCGGAGGGAAAGCCGAGATTGATCGCCTTCAGCGACCCGGCGAATTCCAGCGCGCCGGCGAGCCCTGCCATGCCGCCGCCGATCAGCATGGCGAGCCAGACCGTCTGATTGCCGTCGAACCCGCCATGGCGCGCCGCATTGGGCGCCGAGCCGACGACACGGATCTGGTAGCCGAACACCGAGCGCGACATCAGCAGCCAGAACACGAAGGGCAGCACGACGGCGATGGCGACACCGAGGTGAACCGTGGTTCCGGAGAAGAGGATCGGTAGCGTCTGGTCCGGTTGCAGCGGCGCGGTGGCCGGAAAATTGCGGCCGTTCGGGTCCTTCCAGGGGCCGCCGACCAGGTAGCTCAACACCTGCAGCGCAACATAGGTGAGCATCAGGCTCGAAAGGATTTCGTTGACCCCGAAGCGGGTCCGAAGTGCCGCCGGTACTGAGGCCCAGGCGCTGCCGCCGACCATGCCGGCAAGGATCATGGTGACCATGATGATCGGCCCGCCGGCCGTGCCGGCGGCAATGCCGACGCCGGCTGCGCAAAGCGCGCCGATGATGTACTGCCCCTCGGCGCCGATGTTCCAGACATTGGCGCGATTGCCGATGGAGAGGCCAAGCGCGATGATGATCAGCGGCGCGGCCTTCACCGCCACGTCCTGCCATTTGTAAGAGGCGAGCAGCGGCGTCAGGAAGATATCGATCACCGCCCGCTGCCCGTCGATACCGAGCAGGTCGAACACCACGACGCCGACCAGCATGGTGAGCAGCACCGAGGCGATGGGCGTCACCACCTGCATCAGTTTGCTCGGCTCCTGGCGCTTTTCTAGCTTAATGCGCATCGGCCAGCTCCAGCTCAGCAGTCGGGGTGGTCGGCGCCTCGCCGTGGATGCCGCCCATCAGCAGGCCGATCTCCTCGATATCGGCGCCGGCGACCTCTATCGGTCGCGACAGCCGCCCCTCGTTGATCACCGCCAGCGTGTCGCACAGCGACAGCAGCTCATCGAGATCCTGGCTGATCACCACGACCGCCGAACCCGCAGCCGCGAGGTCGACGATCGCCTGATGGATCGCCGCCGCCGCCCCGGCGTCGACGCCCCAGGTCGGCTGGCTGACCACCAGCACGGCGGGCTTCTGGAGGATTTCCCGACCCATGATGTATTTCTGCAGGTTCCCGCCCGAGAGCGAACCCGCCATTGCGCCCGGCCCCAGCGCCTTGACGGCAAAGGCGGTGATCACCTCGCCGGCATAGGTCTTGGCCGCACCGGCCTTGATCAGTCCGGCACTGACCATGCCGAGGCGGTCGCGGGCGGTGAGGATGGTATTGTCGGCGAGGCTGAATTCCGGCACTGCGGCATGCCCGTTGCGCTCTTCCGGCACGCTGGCCAGCCCCTTGAGCCGCCGTGACTTCGCCTGCAACTGCCCGACCGGTGCGCCATCGATGCTGATGGCCTCCGCATCGCCCGACAGCACCTCGCCCGACAGCGCCAGCAGCAGGGCATTCTGGCCGTTCCCGGCGACGCCTGCCACGCCGAAGATTTCGCCGCCGCGGACCGTGAAGTTGATGTCCTTGAGCGCGATACCGAACGGCCCGGCGCCGGGGATCGACAGCCGGCTGACCACCAGCTTCTCCGGCCCCAGCGACCGGCTGGCCGGCTTGGTGATTTCCTTGAGCCCGGCGCCGATCATCTTTTCGGCCATCGAGCGCGAGGTCTCGACCTTGGGATCGCAGGTATCGACCAGCTTGCCGCCACGCAGGATCGTCGCTGTATCGCACAGCGCTTTGATTTCGTGCAGCTTGTGCGAGATGTAGAGGATCGAGCACCCCTCCGACGCCAGTTGCCGCAGCACCACGAACAGCTGCTCCACCTCCTGCGGGGTGAGCACCGAGGTTGGCTCGTCCATGATCAGCAGTTTGGGGTTGAGCAGCAGCGCCCGCACGATCTCGATGCGCTGGCGTTCGCCCACCGACAGGGTGGAGACGGTTCGGTGCGGATCGAGCTTCAGCCCGTACTGCTCCATCACCTCGCGGATCCTCGCCTCGAGGTCGCGAGCGTGGATTTTGGCGTCCATCCCCAGCGCAATGTTCTCGAGCACCGTCATCGCCTCGAACAGCGAGAAATGCTGGAACACCATGCCGATGCCGAGCTTGCGGGCCGCCTTGGGGTTGCCGATGGTGAGCGCTTGGCCGTTCCAGCGGATTTCGCCGGCATCGGGCTGCATGATGCCGTAAATCATCTTGACCAGCGTCGACTTGCCGGCGCCGTTTTCACCGAGCAACGCGTGGATTTCGCCGGGCAGCACAGCAAACGAAACGCTGTCATTGGCGAGGACGCCGGGAAAGCGCTTGGTGATACCGGTCAATTGCAGACGCGGCGCGATGCTACTGTCCAACAGCGGCTCCCGACTTCGTTACGGTGGCCGGCCGCGCCTTCAGATCTTCGACTTCCCGCCGGCCAATGTGGACCAGAATCTCGGCTGCCGCCAGCGCCGCGATGACCTCGGGCCGCTTGTCCCCAATCCCCTCTGGGAACGCCTGGCCGCCGATCGGCAGCACCAGCCGGTCGAGCGGCGCCGCCGGATAGCCCTCGCCCAGGTACCAGGACCGGAACCGCGCCCGCTTCGTCTTCGAGCCGACCATGCCGACATAGGGGGCATCAGCGCGCTGCAGCGCCTCGGCGGCGATGAGGAAATCGAGCGCGTGGTCGTGCGTCAGGATGACGAAGCCACTGCCCGCGGGGGCCGAGCGCACCACCGCCTCGGGCATCGCCACGGCGTGGGTCTCGACGTTGTCGGGCAGGTTGGTGAGCTCGTCCGGCCGCGTATCGACCACATGCACCTTGAGCGGCAGCGCCGACAGCGCCCGGGCCAGGGCATGCCCGACATGGCCGGAACCGAACAGATAGACATGCGGCCGCGCCGCCACCTCGGCCTCGAGCTTTTCGACCAGACGTCGCGTCTCAGCCGCCGTCACCCGCTTCAACGCCACATCCACCCGACCGCCGCAGCACTGCCCGATCTCGGGCCCGAGCGGAATATCGAGGCTGTCCTCATGCTCACCGGCCCGCAGCACCTGCCGCGCCCTGTCAATCACCATATACTCGAGCGCCCCACCCCCAATGGTGCCGACCTGCTCGTCCTCGGAGATCAGCATGAACGTCCCGGCCTCACGCGGCGACGAGCCGCGCACCGCAGTGAGTTCAGCGACGATAACCGCGGGATTGGCGGAGAGGAAGGATCTGAGGGTGGCTGGGGAGAGAGTCATCGTGGGGCCTCCCCCTCCCCAACCCTCCCCGCGAGGGGGAGGGTGCCGGCTGGTGGTTGGAGTGAGATCGAGCCGCAAACTCGATGCGGCACCTCCCCCTCGACGGGGGAGGTTGGGAGGGGGTGCGTGGCGAGCACCGGGCTCACGTACTCGCCCTCGCCCGCCGCATCCGCTCAACCCCCATCAGCACCCGCTCGGGCGTTGCCGGCATATCAAGCTGCGGGGCGACCTTGTAATCGGCCACCGATGCCACCGCCATCGACAGCGCTTCGACCACCGAATAGCCGAGCACCAGCGGCGGTTCGCCGACGGCCTTCGACCGTCCGATCGCCGGCTCCTTGTTGATGCTCCATTCGGCCAGCCGCACGTTGAAGATGCGCGGCACGTCGGAAGCGAGCGGGATCTTGTAGGTCGACGGCGCGTGAGTGCGCAGCTGGCCCTTGCCGTCCCACCACAGTTCCTCGGTGGTGAGCCAGCCCATCCCCTGGATGAAGCCGCCTTCCACCTGGCCGATATCGATGGCCGGGTTGAGCGAGCGGCCGACATCCTCGAGCACGTCCGAGCGATCCACCTGATACTCGCCGGTCAGCGTGTCGATGGTCACCTCCGACGCCGCCGCGCCATAGGCGAAATAATAGAACGGGTGGCCGCGCCCGGTAGTGCGATCCCAGTGAATCTTCGGCGTCTTGTAGAACCCAGCGGCGCTCAGCTGCACCCGGTTCATCCAGCAGGACGTCGCCAACTCATCGAACGGCACGAACTGCTGGCCGGCCCGGATACCGCCGAACTCCCACTGCACGTCCTTGGGCTCGACCTCGTAGATGAAGGCCGCATGCGCCGCCATCCGGGCCTTGATCTGGTTGGCCGCATCGAGCGCCGCCATGGCGTTGAGATCGGTGCCGGAGGAGGCCGCCGTCGCCGAGGTGTTGGGCACCTTGCCGGTATTGCTGGCGGTGATCTGCACCCGCTCGACCGGCACGCCGAACGCATCGGCCACCACCTGCATCACCTTGATATGGAGCCCCTGTCCCATCTCGGTGCCGCCATGGCTCAGATGGATCGAGCCATCGCGATAGACATGCACCAATGCCCCGGCCTGGTTGTGCCAGGTGGCGGTGAACGAGATGCCGAACTTCACCGGCACCATGGCGATGCCCTTTTTCAAGACCTTGCTGGTCTTGTTGAAGGCAAGGATCGCCTGGCGCCGCGCCTGGTAGTCGGAGCTCTGCTCGAGATCCTCGATCACCCGGTGGATGACATTGTCCTCCACCACCTGGTGGTAGGGCGTCACGTTGTTGTTGTCGGTGCCGTAAAAATTGGCCTTGCGGATCTCCAGGGGGTCCTTGCCCAGCGCATAGGCGATGTCTTCGATCCAGCGCTCGGCTGCGATGATCCCCTGCGGGCCACCAAAGCCGCGGAAGGCGGTATTCGACACCGTGTTGGTGAACAGCGGCAGCGAGTTCACCTTCACCGTCGGGTACCAATAGGCGTTGTCGCAATGGAACAACGCCCGGTCGGTCACCGGGCCGGAGAGGTCGGCCGAATAGCCCGAGCGTGCCGCATAGGTGGCGGTCACCGCCTGGATCTTGCCGTCGCTATTGTAGCCGACATCGTAGTCGACGACGAAATCGTGGCGCTTGCCAGTGATCTGGAAATCGTCGTCGCGGTCCGGGCGGATCTTCACCGCCTTGTTGAGCTTCTTGGCCGCGACTGCGGCCACCACGGCGAACAGGTTCCCCTGGGTTTCCTTGCCGCCGAAGCCGCCGCCCATGCGGCGCATGTTCACCGTCACCGCGGCATGCGGCACGCCGAGCACCTGCGCCACCATCACCTGGATTTCGGTCGGGTGCTGGCTCGAGACCTGCAGCGTGATCTCGTCGTCTTCGCCGGGGATGGCAAGCGCCGCCTGGCTTTCGAGGTAGAAATGCTCCTGCCCGCCGATCCGCACCCGGCCCCTGGCCCGATGCTGTGAAGCCGCGAAGCCGGCTTCGACATCGCCGCGTTCGAGCTTCAAGGGCTCGGTGACGAGCTTGCCGCCCGCCGCCACCGCCGCATCCACATCGGTGACATGCGGCAGCTCGCGATACTCGATCTTGGCGAGCTTGGCCGCCCGCCGCGCCGCCTCGCGCGTTTCGCCGATCACCGCGAACAGTGGCTGGCCCCAGGTGACCACCCGGGTGGTGGCGAACACCGGCTCGTCATGCTTATGCACCGAGCTGACGTCGTTCTCGGCCGGAATATCCTCGCCGGTGAGGACGCCCACCACGCCGGGGGCAGCGCGTACCGCATCGAGGTTCATCGAGGCGATATCGGCATGCGCCTTGGTGGAAAGCCCGAGATAGGCGTGCAGCGTGCCCTCCGGCTCGACCAGATCGTCGATATAGTCAGCGCGGCCGGCCACCTGCTTGATGGCAGAGTCATGCTTGACCGAGAGATGCAGCGGCGAGGTGGTGATGGGGGATTGCTTGTTCATGCCACCTCCCTCGTCAGCCGCTCGCCCTCGCCGGTGGTCTCGAGGAAGAAGCGGCGGAGCAGGTTCTGCGCCGCCAGCAGGCGATATTCCGCCGAGGCGCGCATATCGGTGAGGGGCTGGTAGTCCTCGGCAAAAGCCGGGATTGCCGCCTCGACTGTCGCCACAGTCCACGCCTTGCCCACGAGCGCCGCTTCCACCGCCTTGGCCCGCTTCGGCGTTGCCGCCATGCCGCCATAGGCGATGGTGATGGCGGCGACCTTGCCGCCCTCGAGCTTCAGTCGATAGGCGCCACAGAGAGCCGAGATGTCCTCGTCCTTGCGCTTGGTGATCTTGTAGCAGGCGAACTGCTCGCCCTCGGGAAGCGACGGGATGGTGACGGCCTCGACGAACTCGCCGGGCTGCCGGTCCTGCTTGCCGTAGGCGATGAAGAAATCCTCGAGCTTCACCTCCCGGCGGGTCTCGCCTTTCCTCAGCGTGATCGAGGCGCCGAGCGCGATCAACGGCGGCGGCGTGTCGCCGATCGGCGAGCCATTGGCGATATTGGCGCCGATGGTGCCCATATTGCGCACCTGCTGGCCGCCGATGCGCATCCAGAGTTCGGTAAGCTGCGGGAAACTCCCCGTCACCGCGGCGGTGGCGGCGGAATAGGTCACCCCTGCCCCGAGTTTCAGCGCGCTTTCGCTTGCCTCGATGCCGTGCAGCTCAGCGATATCGCCGATGAAGATCATCGGCCCGATATCGCGCATGAACTTGGTCACCCAGAGCCCGACATCGGTAGCGCCCGACACCAGCGTCCCCTGAGGGTTGGCAGCATAGACCTCGGCGAGATCGTCGGCCGAAGCCGGCACGATCAGCCGGCCCCTGCCTTCGCCGATTTCCACGCGCCGCCCATCGCGCAGCGCCTCGAGCCGCGCCTTGATCGCCTGCCGCTCGATCACCAGCGGATCGGCCACCACCGTGCCATAGGCCGAGATCGACTGGCCGGCCTTGATGATCGGGGAGTAGCCGGTGCAGCGGCAGAGGTTCCCCTGCAGCGCCACCTCGATATCGCTCACCGAGGGGTCGGCGTTCTGCATCCACATGCCGTAGAGGGACATCACGATGCCCGGGGTGCAGAAGCCGCACTGGCTGCCGTGGTGCTCGACCATCGCCTGCTGCACCGGGTGCAGCGGCCCATTGGCGGCCGAGAGGTGCTCGACCGTCACCACATGCGTTGCATCAAGCGATCCGACGAAGCAGATGCAGGCATTGACGGATTCGTAAACCAGCTCGCCCGAAGTCACTCGACCGACCAGCACCGTGCAGGCGCCGCAATCGCCCTCGGCGCAGCCTTCCTTCGAGCCGGTCATACGCCGGTCGAGGCGAAGGAAATCGAGCAGCGTACGGGTCGCCGAAATCTCGTCCAGCACGACGTCCTGGTCGTTGAGGATGAAGCGCAGCTGGCTCCGGATTTCGGTCATCAGCTTCCCCGGTAAGTCGAATATCCGTACGGCGAGACGAGCAGCGGCACGTGGTAATGCGCCGCCTCGCTTATCGTGAACCGCACCGGCACCGTGTCGAGGAACGGGTTCTCGAGGTTGACGCCGATCCGCTCGAAATACTGCCCCACATGGAAGATCAGCTCATAGCTGCCCAGGTGGAAGCGGTCGCCTTCCAGCAGCGGTTGGTCCACCCGCCCATCGGCATTGGTGTGTCCGGACCATATATGGTGCGTATGGTCGCCATGGACCATAAGCAAGTCGAGCCGCATGCCGGCTGCTGGCTTGCCATGCGTCGTATCGAGTACGTGCGTCGTCAGGCGTGCTGAACCCGCCATAGTCTAGTCCCTTCACCCTGCGCGCCGGATCGCCCCCGCGGCTCCCGCTTGCCGTTGAGGCATAACCCTTGGATTGCCCGACTATTGAGCATATTCGCCTCCGTTCCAAGGGGGTGCCCGGCAGTTTTTTACCAACTGGTCCACTTTTGCCGCCCTTGCATCGCGGCATGGCGCTCGTGATAAATCGGGAACCAACCAAGAGGTGCCCATGATGCGTTATCCCCGGAACCTGCAGGGCTACGGCCCGAATCCGCCGGATGCGCAATGGCCCGGCGGCGCGCATATCGCGGTGCAGTTCGTCCTCAACTACGAGGAAGGCGGCGAGAACAACATCCTGCATGGCGATGCGGCGTCCGAGGCCTTCCTCGTCGATGTGATCGGCGCCGTGCCGTGGCCGGGCAAGCGCCACTGGAATGTCGAGTCGATGTATGAGTACGGCGCCCGCGCCGGCTTCTGGCGCCTGCATCGGCTGTTCACCGGCCTGAACCTGCCGGTCACCGTCTATGGAGTCGCCACCGCGCTGCAGCGCTCGCCCGAGCAGGTCAAGGCCATGCTCGACGCCGACTGGGAGATCGCCAGCCACGGGCTCAAGTGGATCGACTACAAGGATTACGACATCGAGCACGAGCGCGAGGATCTGCACGCCGCGATCAGGATGCACACCGAGGTCACTGGCGCCCGCCCCACCGGCTGGTATTGCGGCCGCACCTCAGTGAACACCGTCGATCTCGCCAGCGAGGAAGGCGGCTTCACCTATGTCTCCGACACCTATGACGACGACCTGCCCTATTACCGCGAGCATTTCGGCAGCCCGCAGCTGATCATCCCCTATTCGCTCGCCACCAACGACATGCGCTTCACCACCGCGTCGGGCTTCGCCAATGGCGAGGAATATTTCCAGCTGCTGAAAGACACGTTCGACGTGCTCTACGCCGAGGGCGAAGCCGGCGCACCCAAGATGATGTCGCTGGGGCTGCATTGCCGGCTGGTCGGCATGCCCGGGCGCTTTGCCGGGCTCAAGCGTTTCGTCGAGTACATTATGGAGAAGGACAAGGTCTGGATCGCCAAGCGGATCGATATCGCCGAGCACTGGCTGCAGACCCACCCCTACGTGAAGCCGGAGATCGTTCCGTCGGAGCTGGCGCTCGACGATTTCACCCAGCTGTTCGGCAATGTGTTCGAGCACTCCGAATGGGTGGCCGAGCGCGCCCACAAGCGCGAAATGGGCCCGGCCCACGATACGGCCACCGGCCTTCATGCCCTGATGAGCCAGGTGTTCCGTGCCGCGACGAGCGCCGAGCGGCTGGCCGTCCTCATCGCCCACCCCGACCTCGCCGGCAAGCTCGCGGCGGCCAAGCGCCTCACCTCGGAATCCGAGTCCGAGCAGGCCTCGGCCGGGCTCGATGCGCTCACCGATGCCGAGCGGACGAGCTTCGGCAAGATGAACGCCGCCTATGTCGAGAAGTTCGGCTTCCCCTTCATCATCGCGGTGCGCGACAACACCAAGGCCCAGATCATGGCAGCGTTCGAAAAGCGCCTCGCCAACGATCGGGACACCGAGTTCGCCACCGCCTGCCGGCAGGTGGAGCGGATCGCAGAACTGCGCATTGGGCAGATTCTGGGCTGAGACGGACCGCCTGTCCGGTGCGGGCTGACCCCCACCCCTGTCCCCTCCCCGCAAGGGGGAGGGAGACCCTCACACTGGCATCGTAGTCTGCGTCTCCCTCCCCCTTGCGGGGAGGGATCAAGGGTGGGGGTCAGCCCGCACCGGCCTATCGTCATGCTCACGCACACCCCGCTTGACATCCCCCACGACATCAATCATAACCATCTCGTTATATAGCGAACAGGTTATGAAATGCAGCCCAACCAGCACCAGCTCGATCTCACCTTTGCCGCCCTCGCCGATCCGACCCGGCGGGCGATCCTGGCGCGGCTGGCCGAGGGCGATGCGTCGGTGAACGAGCTGGCGGCGCCGTTCGAGATGAGCCAGCCGGCCATTTCCAAGCACATCAAGGTGCTGGAGAATGCTGGCCTCGTCTCACGCGGCAAGGATGCGCAGCGGCGCCCGGTGAAGATCGAGGCGCTGCCGCTGGCCGATGCGGTCGGCTGGCTCGAGAACTATCGTAAGTTCTGGGAGCAGAGCTACCAGCGGCTCGACACCCTGCTCGACGAGTTGCAGCGCTTCGCCCCCCAAGGAAACAAGAAAAACTGACCGACAAGAAGAACTGAACCACAAGAAGACCAGAGGAGACGCCCCATGCAGCCGCCTTTGACCATCACCCTGCCCTCCGATCGCGAGATCGTCGTCACCCGCACCTTCAAGGCGTCAGCCGACCTGGTGTTCGACTGCTGGACCATCCCGGCGCTGATCCGTCGCTGGCTCGGGCCGGCCGACTGGGTGTTCGTCACCTGCGAGTTCGATGCGCGCGTCGGCGGCAAGTGGCGCTTCGTCACCACGGGACCCGGCGGCTTCGAGATGGGTTCGTCCGGCGAGGTGCTCGAAATCACCCGCCCCGACTGGATCAAGACCAACGAGATCTACGACATGGATTGGACCGGCGGGCAGACCATCGTCACCAACCGCATCACTGAAGCCAATGGCATCACCACCTCGGTGGTGACCATCCTCTACGCCAATAAGGAAGCCCGCGACGGCGCCCGGGCCACCCCGATGGCCGAGGGCATGGAGATGGGCTTCAAGCGCCTGGAAGAATTGCTGGCTGATATGCCGGCTTACTAACCCCAAGGGGCATACCTGCCCCTGAAGCTTCGACTGCCACTGCGACCACCCCGCCGGTGAAGCGTTCCGCTTCACGGACAGGGAGAACTCAACCCAACCAAGGAGACCTCAAATGCCCAAGATCATGCCCTGCCTGTGGATCGACGACCGCATCGAAGAGATGGTCAAGTTCTACATCGAGACCTTCAAGGACGGCGAAATCCGCAAGGTCGACCACTATCCGGACGGCCGCATCATCACCATCACCTTCCGCCTCAAGGACCAGGAGTTCATGGCGCTGAACGGCGGCCCGATCTTCAAGTTCACCGAGGCGATCTCCTTCACCATCGATTGCGACGGCCAGCGGGAGGTCGACCACTACTGGGACACCTTCACCGCCGATGGCGGCGAGGAGAGCCAGTGCGGCTGGGTGAAGGACAAATTCGGCCTCAGCTGGCAGATCGTCCCCAAGCAGCTCGGCGAAGCCCTGGCCGGCAGTGACCGTGCCGGCGCCGGCCGGGCCATGCAGGCCATGCTGCAGATGAAGAAGATCATCGTGGCCGACATCCAGAAGGCCTACGCCGGCAGCTAAGCCGGCGCCCTCCCGAAAACCCACATCGCAACGCCTTCCCCCGTGCGCCCCCCGGCGCGCGGCCGGGAGCGGCTTGCCGCAAACCTGGAGACCCGCAATGCGCCGCCGAACCTTCCTCCTCACTGTCAGCTCGCTGGTGCTGGCCTCGGCCATCCCCGCCCTCGGCCAGCAGGCGACGTTCGATCCTGCCGCCCTCGCCACGCTCAAGGGCAAGATCGAAGCCTCGATCAAGAAGGGCGACATGCCCGGCGCCGTCTGGCTGCTCGCCAAGGGCGACGAGGTGATCGTCGATACCGCAGGGAATACCGCCTATGAGGGCGGCGTGCCGATGCGTCGCGACACGATTTTCCGCATCGCCTCGGTCGGCAAGGCCGTCGGCACGGCGGCAGTGATGATGCTGGTCGAGGACAAGAAGCTCCGCCTCGACGAACCGGTCGATCGGCTGCTGCCCGAACTCGCCAACCGCCAGGTGCTGAAGGACCTCAAAGGCCCGATCACCGATACGGTGCCGGCAAGCCGCCCCATCCTAGTGCGCGACCTGATGAATTTCACGCTCGGCTTCGGCGTGCTGTTCGACCCGACTTTGCCGATCCAGCAGGCGATCGATGCGCGCCAGCTGACCAATGGCCCCCCGGTGCCGGCGACGCCATGGACGCCGGATGAGTGGATGGCCAAGTTCGCCGAGCTGCCGCTGATGCACCAGCCGGGCGAGACCTGGATGTACAATACCGGTTCGCTCCTGCTCGGCGTGCTGATCGCCCGCGCCTCCGGCATGCCACTCGAAGACTTCCTCGCGAGCCGCATCTTCACCCCGCTCGGGATGGTCGATACCGGCTTCTTCGTGCCGGCAGAAAAGCTCGACCGCTTCCAGCCCGCCTATTCGGTGAACTTCGCCACCAACGAGCAGTTTCTGGAGGATCCGGTCGGGGGCATCTGGAGCAAGCCGCCGAGCTTCCCCTCGGCCGCCGGCGGGCTCGTCTCGACGCTCGATGACTACCTCGCCTTCGCCCGCATGCTGCTGAACCGGGGCGAGTACCAGGGCACCCGCCTCCTCAGCGAAGCCTCGGTGGCCGAGATGACCCGCAACCAGCTGACGCCGGAGCAGCAGGATGGCGCCGGCTTCATGCCCGGCTTCTTCGACAAGCTCGGCTGGGGCTATGGCGTGCTGACCTACGACACGCCCGACGATATCTCGCCCACCCCAGGCCGCTACGGCTGGGATGGCGGCTATGGCACAAGCTGGGCCAACGACCCAGCGACCGGGCTGATCGGCCTGATGTTCACCCAGTCGGTGCAATATTACATCGCCTCCAACCAGTTCCGCGACTTCTGGCGCGGCGCGTTCACCGCCATCGGCGCCGAAACCAAGGGAGTGTCCGACGTGCCCGAGCTCATCACCCACGACGTCGTCGTCACCCGCAGTTTCAACGCCTCGCCCGAACGCGCCTGGCGCGCTTGGACCGAAGATGCCGAGGTGATGAAGTGGTGGGGCCCGCGCCCCTGGACCAGCCCGGAAGCCCGCATGGATGTCCGCGAAGGCGGTTATTCGGTGGTGCTGATGCGCTCGCCGGAGGGGCACGACCTGTGGATGCGCTGGGAGTACACCAAGGTCATCCCCAACGAGCGGCTCGAATACGTCCAGAACCTCTCCGACAAGGACGGCAACCCGATCGACCCGACCAGCGTCGGCATGCCCGCGGAATTCCCGCGCGACGTCGCGACCGTGGTGACGCTGACCCCGAAGGGCGATGTCACCGAGGTCACCATCACCGAGCACACCACCACGTCAAAGCAGATGATGGATTACTCGCAGCTCGGTCTCGAGCAGGTTATGGATCAGATGGGCCAGACCTTCTGAGGGGGAGAGATGGAACTCACTGCCAAAGCGATCCTCGCCCGACTGCAGGAGCTGCGGTCGGACGAGGAGCGCAAGAAATACCATCGCTACTTCGACTTCGATGACGACGCGGCCGACACTTTCATTGGCGTGCGCATGGGCGAGGTATTCGCCCTCGCCAAACAGTGTCTACTGACCCCGCCTGCCGAGATCGAAAACCTGATGGAGTCCGACATCCATGAGGCGCGCGCTGCCGCCATGAGCATCATGGCCAAGCAATACCAGGCGAAAAAGACCACACTGGAGCGCAAAGAGGAGCTGTTCGAGCTCTACCTGCGCCGCCACGACCGCATCAACAACTGGGACCTCGTCGATCTCGCCGCCTACTACGTGATCGGCCCGCATCTCGTCGATCGCCCGCGCGATATCCTCTACCGGCTGGCGAAATCGGAGAACCCATGGGAGCGGCGCACCGCCACCCTCGCCACCTTCTCGTTCATCCGCCGCGGCCAGCTCGACGACGCCTTCGCCATTGCCGAACTGCTGCTCGATGACCCCGAGGATCTGGTGCAGAAGGCCGCAGGCTGGATGCTGCGCACTGCCGACGGTAACCGCCCGGCGCTCAACGCCTTCCTCGACAGGCACGCAGCCCGGATGCCGCGCGTCATGCTGCGCAACGCGCTCGAACATTATGCGCCGGACGAGCGGGCCCGCTACCTCGCCATGGGCAAGGCCAGATGACCCGCGAACCGCTGCACATCACCCTCGAGGGTGAGCGCGCCATCCGCATGGTCCGCCGATTCAAGGCGCCGCGCGAGCTGGTGTTCGCGGCGCTCACCACCCCTGCCCTGCTGCGACGCTGGTATGCCGAGCTGGTCAGCTGCGAACTCGACCTCCGCGTCGGCGGAGACTGGCGCATCGTCACCCGCCGCCCCGACGGGCGCGAGATCGGCCAGCACGGTACGTTCCGCGACCTCGAGGCGCCCAGCCGCATCGTGCAGACCGAACACTGGGAAGATTGGGACCCGGGTGAGGTGCTGGTCACCACTGCGCTGACCGAAGACGCCGGGGCAACCACCCTCGACGTGCTCTCGGAATTCCCCAGTGGCGACGTGCGCGAGCTGCTTGTGAAGGCCGGGATGAACGACGAGTCGGTGGCCCATTACGACCGGCTGGAGGATTTATTGGCTGGGCTCGGCTGAGGGTTGGAACGTTTGGGCGAAGCGCTCGCCACCCACTCGATGTCGCTCCCCTCCCCCGTGAGGGGAGGGGTGGGGCGTGGGGGTGGTTCTGTGATCACCGATGGACCCCCACCCCCAACCCCTCCCCTCAAGGGGGAGGGGAGCGGAGACGGGTGGCGCCGCTCTCAGTCGCCGCCACCACCACCATCGCCGCCACCGCCATCCCCGTCGGAATCCCCAAACGAGAATGCGCCACTGCCGCTGCTGTCGCTGCCACCTCGACGGGCGCGCGTCACCATGCTGCCGACCAGCCAGCCGAGGCCGATCAGCGCGATGACCGCGAGGACGGGCCAGAACGTCGCAAGAAATCCATAGACCGGCTCACGGAACGACTGTTGGAAGTCGCGGAGCCAATCCATCGCTCAGTGCCCCGGGTAACTTCCGTCGCGCTGCTCGTGGTGCGGCTCGCCATCTTCCCAGTCGATATCGGTATTTACCTGAGGTTCGGCATGGCCGAGCAGGCGGTCGAGCCACTGGCGCAGCGCCCGTCCGGCCTGTTCCAGCTGGATCGGGTCGATCAGGGGGCGCGGGTTATGGTGCGATTGCGTTGCCATGGCCCGAATCTGCGCCCGATTCCTAAACTTTTTCTGACACTCGGCGCTGGCCTTGGACGACCGCCGGCCGTTTTGCTTAACCGCTCACCAGGCGTCGGGCTCGCGCACCATGTGAACGATCCCGGCCGGATTGAAGAACCAGCCACCGCGAAACCCTTCGCCCAAGGGCTCGATGGCATCGTTGCGGGTCGCCCCCGCGGCGCTCAGCCGCGCTGCGGCGGGAGCAAATTCGGGCGTGAACAGTTCAAGCCAGACTTCGCTCTGCGAAAACCCCGGCGCCTCGTCGATCCACAGCCGGTTCGGCCCGAACAGGAAGCCGACCTCCTGCCGCTCCGGCACCCGCTCGAGCTTCAGCACGTCGCGATAGAACGCCACCGTTTCCGCATAGAGATGGGTCGGTACCTTCATGGCGATGTTGATGCCGCCGCGGATTTCGCTGGTCATTTGTAAAAGCCGTCACGCAGGTTGAAGCCGTGCTCGAGATAGACCTTCATGGCGCACAGCATGCCCGTCCAGCCTTCGGTATTACCGACACAGGCATCGAGCCCCTGCTGCGTTGCCGTCCAGCCCGCCTCGGTGATGGTCACGAGGGTCCGGCCGTCCTCGAGGGCCTCAAAGCTCATGGTGACGGTGGTATCGCCGCTCGGGTTGGCGCCCGTCCCTTCCACGGCGCCCCACTTGAGGACGATCCGCTGGTCGTCGACCACTTCGACCACCTGCACGGGAAAAGCGCCGGGGAAATCGGCGAAGTCCCAGGTCACGGTGGCGCCTGTGGTGAGCCGGCCCTTGGCGCCGCCGGTGGTGAAAAAGCCGGAGAGTTTTGCCGGATCGGCCACCGCCTCGAACACCTCGTGCACGGGCCTGGCGATCCGCCCCGACACTTTCAGCTTCACATCCATGACGTCTCTCCTTGGCGTTTATCGCTTGTCTTTTCGGCCATTATGTTATAAAAATATAACATGTCAAGCGACGACCAAAATGACAGGATTTTCAAGGCCCTGGGGAACCGGGTGCGCCGCAACATGCTCGACCGGCTGAAGGATAATCCGCAGACCACCGGGGCGCTCTGCGACGCCTTCCCCGAGCTCGACCGCTGCACGGTGATGCAGCACCTCAAGGTGCTGGAGGAGGCCGACCTGGTGGTCGCCCATCGCGACGGCCGCGAACGCTGGAACCACCTCAACGCCATTCCCATTCAGCAGCTGCACGAGCGCTGGATCGGCGGCTACGCCGCCTACGCGGCGCAGGGTTTGCTGAAGCTGAAGCAGGGGTTGGAGGGCTGACCCCGGTGCGGGCATCGAAGCCAGCGACCGCGCCGTGATCCTCCCCCGCGTGGCGGGGGAGGATCACTGCGAGGCCTGCGCGTGCCGCCCTACCCCCACCCTGCCCCTTTTGGCAGGAACTGCAGCTGATTTGGCGGCCATTGTCGTCTGCCGGCCGCTAGCCTCCTCGAGTCCAACTGGAGGGCAAGATGCGCAAGCGGACGATCTTCGCAGGCATTGGCGTGCTGCTGCTGGCGGTGCTGATCGCTACCCCGATCCTCCTCTCCCCCGGCGCGCCCACCGCGGCCCCAGCGCCAGCCGAGCCGATAGCAGCGGACGAGCAGGCCGCCACCATCGCGGCGATGCGCCCGACCCGCCCCACCGACCGGCCGGTGATCGCCATCATCGCCTGGAACCAGGCGACCGAGCTCTCCGACTTCTTTTCGGCCTATGGCGTGCTGAAGCGGGCTGACGTCGCCGAGGTCACCGTGGTGGCCGAGCGCGCCGAGCCGGTGCAGCTCTACCCCGGCCCGAAGATCACCCCGGAAGCGACCATCGCCGATTTCGATGCCCAACACCCCGAAGGCGCCGACTACGTCGTCGTTCCCGCCATGGACCCCGGCACCGACCAGGTCATCGCCGACTGGCTGGTCGCCCAGCATAAGAAGGGCGCCAAAATCATCTCGATCTGCAACGGCTCGCGCATGATCGGCTTTGCCGGCCTGCTCGATGGCCGCCGCGCCACCGGGCACTGGAGCGCCGTCGCCGAACTGCGCCAGAAGCATCCGACCATGACTTTCGTCCCCGATCGTCGCTATGTGGTCGACGATGGCGTCGCCACCTCCACCGGTATCACCGCCAACATCCCGATCATGCTGGCTTTGGTCGAAGCCATCGGCGGGCGAGCCGTCGCCGAGCGCACTGCCGCAGAACTTGGCGTCGCCAGCTGGGATGCCCGGCATCGCTCGGCCGGGTTCGAACTCACTCTCGAGCACAAGAAGACCTTCATTCGCAACGCCCTGACCTTCTGGCGGCGCGAAACCGTCGGTATTCCGCTCGAGCAGGGCGTCGACGAGGTAGCGCTGGGGTTACTCGTCGACGCCTATGCCCGCACCAACCTCGCGAGCGTCGTGACTCTCGGCGCCGGTGGCGCGCCGGTTCGGAGCCGCCACGGCCTGCTGATCCTCCCCGACCAGCCCAGCGAAAGCGCCCGCGTCGACCGCATCCTGCCCCCGCCGCCCACCGAAGCGCCGGCCCAGACGCTCGAGAACGAGCTGCCGATGGTGGCGGCGCGCTACGACCTGCCGACGGCGAAGATCGTCGCACTGGTGATGGAGTATCCCTGGGCTGGCGGCGGGCGGTAGGGGGTCCTGCGCAACTCTCCCCACCCACCGGGTGAGGTGAGCCTGTGGTCGGCAGCGGACCGTCTGCCCTCTCACCCGCGTTTCCAACCATCCCTGTCGCGCACTAGGATGAACCCATGCCGCTACCCGTCCCCCTGCCCCCGAACCACAGCACCATCAGCCGTATCGCCATCGTCGGTTACGACGGCTTCCAGTTGCTCGATGTCACGGGCCCCGCCGAAGTGTTCGCCAAGGCCAACGACTTCATGCCCGATCTCGCCGCCAACCCGCTGCACTATGAGATCATCGTGGCGAGCCCGGCCGGCGGCACCATCACCTCGAGCTCCGGCCTGTCGCTCGCCGGCACTCTGCCGCTCGAGGCGCTCGGGCCCGATATCGATACGCTGCTGATTTCCGGCGGCCCCGAAGGCCCGGTGCGCCGCGCTGCGGAAGGCACCGCCCTGCTCCCCTGGCTCGCCGCCCATGCCCCCGGCATCCGGCGCGTCGCCAGCATCTGCACCGGCGCGTTCCTGCTCGGCGCCTCCGGCCTGCTCGACGGGCGGCGCGCCACCACGCACTGGTCCTCTACCCGCCTGCTCGAAACCCTGCTGCCGCGCACCGAGGTGGTGCCCGATGCGATCTTCGTCGGCGATGGCCACATCTTCACCTCGGCCGGCGTCACCGCCGGCATCGACCTGGCGCTCGCCTTCGTCGAGTACGATTGCGGGCCGCAGGTGGCGCTGCGGACGGCGCGCGAGCTGGTGCTCTACCTGCGCCGCGTCGGTGGCCAATCGCAGTTTTCCAGCAGCCTCGCGGCGCAGACCAGCGCCGGCGACGGGCTGCAATCGCTGGTCACCTGGATCGCCGGCAACCCCGAGGCCGATCTCAGCGTCGCCGTGCTGGCCGATCGCGCCATCATGAGCGAGCGCACCTTTGCCCGCACCTTCCGCCTCGAAACCGGCATGACCCCGGCCCGCTATGTCGAGCTGGTCCGCCTCGATCGCGCCAAGCAGCTCTTGGAATCGACGCGCTGGCCGCTGGCCCGCATCGCCGAGCGGGCTGGGCTGGGCAGCGCCGCCACCCTGTCGCGCGCCTTCCGCAAGCACCTCGGCACCACGCCCGAAGGCTATCGCGAGCGCTTCCGCATCGAGGGCAGCCGGCGCTGACACCCACTGTGCCTGCATCGGCTTTCGCGCTAAGAGCACTCACCACTCACGTTCACTGAAGTCCGATGGCCCCCACCACCTATGCCGGCCCGATTGCCGGCCTGCCCGACCAGACCGCCCTCCACACCGGCCGCGCCGTGTTCACCGAGGCCTATGCGGTGATTCCGCGTGGCGTCATGCGGGACATCGTGACCAGCTACCTGCCGCACTGGACGGACAGCCGGGCCTGGGTCATCGCCCGGCCGATGACCGGTTTCTCGGAGACCTTCTCGCAGTACATCGTCGAGGTGTTTCCCGGCGGCGGTAGCGACAAGCCGGAGCCCGATGCCGGCGCCGAGGGTGTGCTGTTCGTCGTCGAGGGACAGGCGACGCTCACCCTTGATGGCAAGACCCACCTGCTGAAGACCGGTGGCTACGCCTTCCTGCCGCCCGGCACGCGCTGGGCGCTCAACAACAAGTCCACCGCCCCCGTGCGCTTTCACTGGGTGCGCAAGCGCTACGAGGCGGTCGAGGGCATCGACCTGCCGGCTGCGTTCGTTGCCAATGAGCAGGACGAGCCGATCATCTGGATGCCCGGCACCGATAGCCGCTGGGGCACCACCCGCTTCGTCGACCCCACCGATATCAGTCACGACATGCACGTCAACATCGTGACGCTCGAGCCCGGCGCGGTGATCCCGTTCGAGGAAACCCATGTCATGGAGCACGGCCTCTACGTGCTCGAGGGCAAGGCAGTGTACCGGCTCAACCGCGACTGGGTCGAAGTCGAAGCCGGCGATTTCATGTGGCTGCGCGCGTTCTGCCCGCAAGCCTGCTACGCCGGCCCGAACCGCTTCCGCTATCTGCTCTACAAGGACGTCAACCGGCACGCCAAGCTGGTACTATGAGCTCGCTGACGCCGCCCTGCTGAGGCTCGCGAGAAGCGCGTCGAGTTCATCCAGAGTCGCGTCGACCAGGTCGTCGGGCGGCAGCCGGCTCGCCTCGACCACCAGATAGTCCCGATTGGCCGCAATCTCACCCCGCAGCTCGGCGAGGCGTGTCTCGGCGAGCTCGTATGCGTCGGAACCCCTGGGGTGCAGCGCGAGCTGTTCGGCCAGGTAGGTGGCGCGCAGTTGCCACCCCTCGATATAGCGTCGGCATGGTTGGATGATCCCCGCCGATTGGGTTTCGATGAGCGCATCGGACGCGCCGGCGGATACAAGATGAATCTGATTATGCATTCTCAAACCCGAAGCGCTTTCAGGAAAAGTTGTGAGACTTTTCCGTCCGAAAGCGCGACCAACATCATTACGTGAGCGTGTCGGCGTGCCGCCGACACGATCTAAGTACCGAGCGCCACAACGTTTTCCTTGCCGCTTGGTTCAGCCCGCGGCGCAGAAAATTGCTTGCGGCTGATGGCGGCGGCGGCCATCGTCACCGGCATCCTCGCGACAGGGAGAACGCGATTCAGATGACACGATTGAGAATGCTGGCCGTACTGGCCGTGCTGGCCTCGCCGGCGCTGGCCGAAGACCTGACGCCGCAGAGCTACCAGAACCTGCTCACCCCATTGGTGCAGGGCGGCAGCGACGTGCTGGGCGCGCCGCTCGCCTATCCCGAGGGGACGCCGAACGTCACCTCGGCGATCGTCACCGTGCCGCCGGGTGGTGAAACCGGCTGGCACGAGCACGAAGTGCCGCTCTTTGCCTATATCCTCGAGGGCGAGCTGACCGTCGATTACGGCACGAAGGGCAAGAAGGTCTACCGCACCGGCGAAGCCGTGCTCGAAGCGGTCCACTGGCCGCACAACGGCGTCAATACCGGCACCGTGCCGATGAAGCTGGTGGCGGTCTATATGGGCGGCGGCACGGCTGCCAACACCATCAAGGTCGACGCTTCGGCCAGCAAATAATCCAGCAACAGTCCTCCCCTAGCGTTTGCTCGCGAAGCAATTCGCCTCAGGGAGATCGCCATGGCCGACCGGTTGCCAACAGTGCCTCCAGCCCGACGCCCCGGCGTCGGCACTGGCCCCGCAATGGCAGCGCTCGTGACCCTCACGGCCTGCAGTGCACAGGGCGCAGGTCCACGGGTCGACCTCGCACAGCTGACGACCCCGGTGGCGGCGGTCGTCAGCCCCCTGCTGCAGGCTCCAGCAGCGCCCTGATGTGCGACGGCACCACATCCGCCCCGTAGATCTGCTGCAGGCGCTGGGCCAACGCGCGCAACACGTTGCCCTGATGGCGCAGATCCTCGTACTGCCGGACCGAGGTCATGAAGATATACTCGAGCGTCCGGGTCGCCCCCTCCGGCCCGAGGCTGCTGATGAAGGCCTGGCCCGGGGGGGACAACGGCTCATCTGCCGGAACGCAGAACGGCGCCACCGTGATCAGCGTTTGCGGCGAAGCCTCGTGCAACTGCTGCAGCGTGGCGCGGAGGCCTTTGCGATCCTCGGCCGCAAGCTTGCCGCCGCACAGCACCACGAGGGTATAGATCCAGAACTCGGTGCCATATTCGGCCATTTCGGCGGCACGTTCGAGCAGGTCGATCCCCTCCGCCAGCCGGCCGCGCATCAGCCGCGCCTGCCCCAGAATGGCGAACGAAGCGGCAAACGCCGTGCTGGCTTCGAACGCCTCCTCGGCCAGCCGCTCTCCCATCGCCGTGTGCCCGCGCGCGAGGAACAACAGGAGCTTGGCCACCGACAGTTTCAGCATCGGGTTGTCGGCAACACCCGGCAGTGCACCAAGCGCGGCCGCCTCGATCTCGTCCTCGACGGCGATCCGCTCGGCTTCCGGTCGGCCCTGCCCATTGCTCCCCATGATCACCTGCACATAGAGGCTGAGCCCCCACATCAGCCGCGCCACCGGATCGTCCGGGTTGGCCGCCAGCGCGGCGCGCACCTGGTCGACATTTTCGATCCAGCTGCGGGTATCGGCGGTGATCAGCCGCCCGGCATCGTGCATCGCCACATAAAGCGGCGGTGTCGCCGAGGCCGGTGCATCCATCATCCCCAGGGCGTGCCGGTGCCAGATCAGCGAGCGATATTGCTGCACCACGTCGGCCACCAGTCCTGCCACCTCACCCGCCTCGGCAACTGCCAGCCGGGACATCCCGACCACGTCGCCACCCGGCATCTGCCGTAGCACCAGCGCGCATTGCAGGGCCTCGGCTTGTGGGAAAAAGCTGATCTCGAGGTTGAAGCGCGTCCTCGTCGCACTGCGCGCCGAGAACGTCTCTTCGAGCCGAACCGCCTGGCCGGGCGAGGTGGCCGCGTCGAGCTGTTGCACCAGTTCGCCGAGCAGGGCGCCGGCAACCTCGGAGAACCGGCCCGACCGCGCCTTGCCATGCACCGGCCCGACCACGACCAGCGCATCGGCCGGCTGGGCAGGCTCCGCCACCCACACATAGCCTTCGCCGTAGCGTGTGGCGATGAAGCGCGGCGAACGGGCTGGATCACCCAGCTTGGCGCGCAGCCGGTTGATCAGGAAATCGACGTTCCGGTCGGAAGCATCCGAGCCGACACCCGAGATGGCATCGAGCAGCGCGTTCCGCGTCAGCAGCCGCTGCGGGTGCGCCATGAACGTCGAGAGCACCGTTCGTTCCGCCCGGGTGAAGGTGACCTCCCTGCCCCCCAGGTCTCGTGCCGAAAGCAAGTCCTCGTGGAAGACGAAACTGTTGAACTGATACTCTGCCATTATCGCTTTCAGTATTGCCGCACCGGGAACATGGCGCACTCACCCGAGAAACACCAGCCGGCAGTGAGGCTTCCCCGGTGCGTCACATCGGCTAAGGTCCAGGGCAGCAAACGGGAGTCGAAATGACAGCCAGCCGGACTATCCTTATCGAGCCGCTGACGCGCGAGGCCTATGCCCCCTTCGGGCAGGTGATCGAAACCGAAGGTGCGCACCACTATCCCATCAATGGCGGCATGACCGAGCGCTACCATGATCTGGCGCGGGTTGAGCTCGGCGGCGTGCATGCGCGCCCGCTGGTCTCTATCGCTCGCGGCCAGCCCTATGAGCTGCCGCTGACGCTGAACATGGTGGAGCGCCATCCGCTCGGAAGCCAGGCCTTCTACCCGCTGTCGCAGCGCCCGTTCCTCTCCATCGTCGCGCCGGATGAAGGCGGTATCCCCGGCACCCCACGCGCCTTCCTCGCGGCGGCCGGCCAAGGCATCAATATGGCGATGAACACTTGGCATGCCGTGCTCACGCCGCTGCGCGAGACCGCCGATTTCCTGATCATCGACCGCGGCGGCGATGGCAACAATCTGGAGGAATACTTCTTTGCCGAGCCGTATTTGGTGGTGGCGACCGGTTCAATTCTTTACTGACTTGGCGCTTGGGCGTCGCAACCGCGTTGCAATTGCTGCATAGTCTGGCAAGGCGGACTGAGGGTTGGAGGCATCACATGCGTATCGTTGTGGCGATGGTGGCACTGCTGCTGGCACTGGCGAGCCCGGCGCTCGCCGCCAAGGTGACGCTGAAGGGCGATGTAATCTATCGCGAACGCATCGCACTGCCGCCCGGCGGCACACTGTCGGTGTCGCTGATCGACCTCGCGACGCCCGACCAGCCACGCGTTTCCGCCAAGGCGCCGATCTCCAGCCCCGGCCAGGTGCCGCTGACCTTCACCCTCAACTTCGATGACGCCGTCATCGTCTCCGGCCACAGCTACGCGCTGATCGCCGAAATCGCCGGCCCGGATGCCGTGTGGTTCCGCAATGCCGAGCCCTACGCCCTCGACCCGCTGGCCCCGGCCACCCCGATCCTCATCATCGTCAACATCGCGCCCCAGGAGGAACCGGTCCCGACGCCCGAGCCGGTCGTCGCCCCGGCGCCCTCGCCGATCCTCGATATTACCTGGCAGGCCGAAACCATCGGCGGCGCGCCGGCAGCGCGTGGCATCGTCTCCTCACTCTCCATCGCCTCCGACATGCGCGCCGGCGGCCGCGGCGGCTGCAACTCGTGGTTCGCCCAGGCCGAGGTCAATGCTGAACGGCTGATCTTCAGCGCCGTGGCCGCAACCCGCATGGCCTGTGTTTCCGACGAAGCCACCAAGCAGGAAGACAGCTTCTTCGCCGCCCTCGCCGCCACCCGCTTTTGGCGGCTCGACAAGGATCACCTGATCCTGCTGGACGCTGGCGGGGTCGAGCTCGCCAACCTCGGCAAGTCGCGGTTCTAGGCGGGGCACTTACACCGGCCGTGCCCCTCGCGTCCCCTCTCCCCTCTGGGGAGAGGGTCAGGGTGAGGGGCCCAAGCACACCGGATAAGCAGCTCCTAGGGAAGACAGATGTCGGTCCCGCGCGCTTGGCGCCCCTCACCCCATCCCTCTCCCCAGAGGGGCGAGGGGGCGCTAGAGGCACGGCCAGCGTGCTCCGCCTCAGCATCCCACACGACCGCAAACCCCGTTGACGTCGCCCCCGCCTCCCGACAGGCTCTCTCCACCCAACCGGAGCCCCCTATGCATACGCCCGACCTCATCTCCCGCCTGCTCGATGTCATCGAGCTCGACCTGCTGCCGCTGACCAAGCGCGGTGTCGGTGGCGGCAACAAGCTGTTCGGGGCAGCGATCCTCAGGAAGTCCGACCTGTCGCTGGTCGTCGGCGAGACCAATAACGAGACCGAGAACCCGCTCTGGCATGGCGAAATGCACGCCATCAAGCGCTTCTACGAGCTGCCCGCCGCCGAGCGCCCGGCGCCCAAGGATTGCTTGTTCCTGGCCACGCACGAGCCCTGCTCGCTCTGCCTCTCCGGCATCACCTGGTCGGGCTTCGACAATTTCTATTACCTGTTCAGCTACGAAGACACCCGCGACAGTTTCGGCATCCCGCACGACATCCGCATCCTCCGCGAAGTCTATGCCGTGCCCGACCCGGACCGCGATTTCGTCCCCGAGGATCGGCCGCTCTACAACCGCAGGAACGCGTTCTTTGAGAGCCACGATATCCAGCAGATGATGGCCGGCATCGACCGCTCGTCGCGCGAGCTGCTGGTCGCCCGGGTCGACGAGCTCAACGCCGCCTATAACGACCTCTCGGCCGCCTACCAGAAAGACAAGGGCAAGAAGGGCATCCCGCTGAGCTGAGGCAGCTCTGGGCCAAAGCTCATCTGCTTATGCACAAAGCCCGCCTCCCACCGGATGTCATCCCAGCGAAAGCTGGGACCCAACTATCAACGGGCGCGGGCGGCGAGATGGGTCCCTGCTTTCGCAGGGATGACACCGAGCGGGGTGACAGATCGTGCGCCGGAAGCCAGTGATCCGTCTCAGAGCCGCGGTGCCAGCTGCTCGATGTAGAACGAGACGATGTCGCCGGTCCGCTCAAGCGGGTTGAAGCCCTCGCCGGCGCCCGACAGCATGGTCGAGAGCGTACTCTCCGAATCGGCGCCCGGCTCCGCACTCACCACATCGGAAATCACCCCGCACTGGATGGTCCGCATCCGCCGCCCTTCGGCATTGGTGCGCGAGGCGGCGAACAGGTGGCTCGAATCGAGGTTGACGATGTCGCACCCCTCAACCCGAAACCCCTCGAGCATGGCGTCGTCCTCGCGATAGATGGCATCGCCGGTCGCCGCGCGCACTGCGGTGATGGCATCCGGCCACTGCTCGAGGATCAGCGCCTTGAGCCCGGCATCGGCGGCAACCACCGGATCGCTGGTGTAGTGCCGCGTCGTGCCGTCGGCCGCGAAGGCATCCTCGACCAGGTAGAAGTCGCCCATCCTGAGATTTTTGGTGCCGAGCCCGCCGGCAAGGCCATAGGCGAGGATCGCCTCGATCCCGTAATAGGCCAGCTCTTCGACTGTCGAGGCCGAGACCGGGCCGCCATAGACATGCGCCAGCGACAGGTAGCGCTGGCCGCCGTGGCGGAGGATGCGGACGCTGTCCGGGCTGACATGGATGAAATGCTGGTCGCTGACCCGCTCCGGGCTGTAGCCCTCGAGCCGCGACGGTGGCGGGCAATAGCCGATGAGCGCCACCCGGATGCCGCCGAACACATCGCGACCGAAGCGCTGTCCGACCAGGCTCTGCGGGGTCAGATGTGGCGCCTTCGTTTCAACCATGACGCTCTCCTTCCGACCAGCGGCGGGAAGGTGTCATCTCGGGGTTGAATGGTAAAGCGCGCTCTAGACGAGCACGACACTCGCGGCGGCGAAGGCCAGCACAGCGAGCGCCGTGGCGAAGAGGACGAGCAGCAGGATCTGGGTGCCGCTGTTCATGCCGGCCGGCCGGTGGCCGTGCTGGTGGTCGTGGTCCACTTTTCGCCTCAGCCGAGATCGGCGAGCTGGGTGGCCGGCGCGGTTTCAACCGGCAGCGCGGAGGCAGCGATGGTGAGCGTCGCCATCGACATCACGAACAGAGCAACGAGAGTGAGCTTCAGCATTTGTGCCCCCTGGGCGGTCGGACCCTTGGGCCCGGTGGTTCATCTTGAGGGCAATAATGCGGCGCGGCGGTTGAACGTTCCCGGAATCCGGCGTTTATCTGCCGTTCAGGAATGTCCGGTTCCGCCACATTTCGAAGACTTAATGCAGTTCTCCAACTTGTAACGCAGGGATCGCCCGACCCCTTCCTACATCGGGCTCGTACCGAAAGCGGAGACGACCCCATGCCCAGCCCGTTAACTCGCCGCGACGCCCTGCGCCTCGTCGCCGTCACCGCCGCCGGCGGCGCGCTGATGACTCAGAAGGCCTTTGCCCAGGAAGCGAGCGCCGAAACCACCGGCCTGATGCCCGGCGCCGATGTCTGCGTGCTCACCCCTGAAGTGACCGAGGGCCCCTATTATTTCGATCCCAAGCTCGAGCGCGCCGATATCACGGAGGGCACGCAAACTGGCGTCGCGACCACCGTGCGGCTGCAGATCGTCGATGGCAGCTGCAAGCCGATCGAGGGCGCGCGTGTCGATGTCTGGCACTGCAATGCCGAAGGGCTCTATTCGGGCTATGCCAACCAGACCGGCGGGCTCGACACCACGGGTCAGACGTTCCTGCGCGGCACCCAATTCGCCGGCGCCACCGGCATCGTCGAATTCCAGACCATCTATCCGGGCTGGTATGCCGGCCGCACCACCCACATCCACTTCAAGGTGTTCCTCGACGAGAAAACCGTCCTGACCGGCCAGCTGTTCTTCCCCGATGCGCTGAGCCAGTTCATCTACCAGAATGTCGAGCCCTACACCGCGCATGGCCACGACCGCGACGTGCTCAACGCCAACGACAACATCGCGAGCCAGGCCACCCGCGCTTCGTTCGCCTATGTGAAGGAACTCGAGGAGCGCTACCTCGTCGCCATGATCGTCGGCGTCGACCCCGCGGCCCAGTCCGCCACCGGCTTCAGCGGCGCTGCCGGTGGTGGCGAGCCCCCGAGCGGGCCACCACCGGACGGGGCGATGAGCGCCCCGTCGACGGAGACGAGTGTCAGCCTGGTGCCCGGGATCAAGGGCATCCGCTAAGCAAAAAGGGCGACCCACTGTGCCGCCCTTTTTTGATCGCTGTGGGTACTGGGAGGCACCACCTCTCCTCCTCATCCAGGTGTCATCCCAGCGAAAGCTGGGACCCAACTCACCGCCCGCGCCAGCCGATAGATGGGTCCCAGCTTTCGCTGGGATGACATCGGTGGTTGGGAAGCGATCGGAACACCGACCACCCCCTCGTCAGACGATCGTGGATAACACAGTGGCGGGCCCGCCCCCCTTTCTCCCCCGCCAAGGGGGAGATGCGAGGCGGCGCTATCCAGCCTTACCCAGCCGCGCTTTCCGTGCGGCGCTGCCGGCCGGCGTCCTTCTGCTTCTTGTTCCAGCGCTGCTTGAGCGCGGGCGTGCCCTGCCCTGTCGGCTTTTCCCACCAGCCGGGCGTGGTCGGAGCCGCGCCGCCGTTCTGCGAGATGTTGCTGCCCTTGGCCGCACCGCCACGCACTTGCTGTGCGTTGCCGCGCTGCGGCTGGCCGTTGCTCGCGGGAGCAGCATGGCTTTCGCCATGGCTACGCTTGCGGCCGTCGACGATTGCCGCTTTCTTCGCACCCGAGAAATGCCGGCCGGCATTGGCGTGCTTGCGCTGGCCATCCGGACGCGGGGCCTGCGGGCGCGGCGGCTGGCGCTGGGCGCGAACCTGCGCGGCGTCGATCACTTCGCCGCCATTGCCCTTGAGCTCGCCGGTCACCGGCAGGGTCTTGCGGATCAGCCGCTCGACATCGCGCAGCTTGCCGCGCTCGGTGCCATCGCACAGCGTAATCGCAAAGCCCGAAGCGCCGTTACGCGCCGTGCGGCCGATGCGGTGCACGTAGTTCTCCGGATCGTCCGGCAGCTCGAAGTTGATCACGTGCGTGATGTTCTGCACGTCGATGCCGCGCGCCGCGATATCGGTAGCGACGAGGATGCGCACCGAACCATTGGCAAAGCCCTTGAGCGCCGCCTGGCGGGCATTGTTCGATTTGTTGCCGTGGATCGCCGCCGCCTCATGGCCATCGATGGCGAGGTTCTTGGCCACGCGGTCGGCGCCATGCTTGGTGCGCGAGAAGATGATGACGCGGCTGAGGCTCTCGTCCTCGAGCAGCTTGTTGAGCACGCCGCGCTTTTCCTTCGAACCGGCGAGGATCACCCGCTGGTCGATGGTGCCGACGGTCTGCGCCGCCGGGTTCGCTTCGACGCGCACCGGATCGTTCAAGAGGCCCTTGGCGAGCTCGGCAATCTCGGGCGCCATGGTGGCCGAGAACATCGCGGTCTGGCGACGCGGGCCGATGGCCCGGGCGATCTCCTTGACGGCGTTGATGAAGCCCATATCGAGCATGCGGTCGGCTTCGTCGAGCACCAGCCACCGGGTCTCGGTGAGCTTGAGCTTGCGGTCGTCGACCAGGTCCTTGAGGCGACCCGGGGTGGCGATCACCACGTCGACGCCGCGGGCGATCTTCTGGATCTGCCCGGCGCGCGAGGCACCGCCGAGCACCAGGACGGTCGAGAGCTTGGCGCCCGCCAGCTTATGCAGCACTTCGTCGATCTGCACCGCCAGTTCGCGGGTCGGTGCAAGGATCAGCGCGCGGGTGGTCATCGGGTTGGCGCGGCCGCCGAGCTCGGCGAGGCCGGCAAGGATCGGCAGGCCGAACGCCGCGGTCTTGCCCGAGCCGGTCTGGGCGATGCCCATGATGTCACGGCGCTCGAGCTGCGGCGGAATGGCTTTCGCCTGGATCGGGGTCGGGGTGGTGAACCCGGCTGCCGTAAGCGCGCTGACGAGCTGCGCTGAAAGGCCGAGTTCGGAAAATGAAGTGGTCAATGGTCAAACTTTCATTGGCGCGCTCCGGGCCAATCGGTGCGCGTGGGTCGCCGGAGGCCATTACGGGCTCGGCGTGATCAATAGATGCAATGGCGACGGGATTGCCGCACGGTTGCGCTGTCTCCCGGTGTTCCCGCTACTCTTGCGGGGGACATTTCCGGGGCACTTCGCCGCTCACCGTTTTTGGCCAGTAAGAAGAGAAGTCCATCGCCGTCATCGCGCGTGTTTCCCGACAAACGGGACAGGTGCGCGGGGCGAATGCTGGCCATATGGGCGATATGTGCCGGATTAGCAAGGGATTTCGCCGAAATGAGCTGCAGGGGAGCTATGCGGCGAGGCTGACTGAAGCAGACGGCCCCCTCCCGGCCTCCCCCATGATGGGAGAGGTGAAGAGTCGTGTGCGTGGCGGGATCGTGCCTCAAACTGGATGCGGCACCTCCCCCTTGTGGGGGAGGATGGGAGGGGGCCGTCTCTATCAGTCAGCGCCAAATCCCCATCCCGGCCCCATATGACGTCACAACCGCACACAATGACGTCACATCCGCATTGACATGACGTCACTATGATGTCATCTGTTGCGCCATGGACCTGACACCACACATCGACGGCTTTCGAAGAGACCTGCTTGCTGCTGCCGACGTGGCGGCCCCAGAGGTGCGCGAGGCGACAGAGCGCCTGCTGTTCGCTTTGAGCCCCACTGTGCGGCTGGCGCTGATGGATGCCATCAGCCAGGCAGCCGCAGAGATTACCGCCAAGCTGCCGAGCGGCAGTGTCGAGGTCAGGCTCAACGGCCGCGAGCTGGATTTCGTCCTGCAGCTGCCGCTTGCCGATGACCCCGGCTTCAGCCCACCGCTCGATGAGGCCGATGACGATGGCAACCTCGCCCGCATCTCCCTGCGCATGCCGGAGACGATGAAGGCGAAGGCCGAGGAAATGGCCGCGCGCTCGGGACAATCGCTCAACAACTGGCTGGTCGGCACCGTGCGCGCGGCGACCCGCGGCGATGGTCCGCCGAGCGGCAACGCCGACCCAGCCGGAGAAACCTCCGGCAAGCGAGGCCGCCGCATGACCGGCTGGATCTAACCAAACTCCCCGATCCGCCTGTCCACAAAAGTCCACAACAGGAGAGACGAATGACCATGCATCGCTTCGAGACTCGTCTGCCGGTGCGGCTTGTCACCGAGATCGCCAAGGGGTCGGTCAAGCTCGTGGCCACCGAAACGATCGAGACCATCGTCGAGATTTTCGGCCACGCCGCCGACCAGGTTCGTGTCAGCCAGGATGGCGACCAGATCACCGTGATCGGTCCAAAACAGCACGACGGATTCTTCGGTGGCGATACCCGCCTCGACGTCGCTATTACCTTGCCAGCCGATAGTCAGGTCGCCGTCCGTACCGGCAGCGCCGATGTCACAGTCGTTGGCAGCGTCGGGCTCACGCATCTGAAGAGCGGCTCTGGCGACCTGGTTGTCGACACCGCCACCAAACCAATGGTGCTGGATACCGGCTCGGGCGACATCCGTGTCGAGAACGCTCGGGACGACGTGAAGGCAAGCAGCGGTTCCGGCGATGTGTCGGTGACGCAGTCGGGTGCGGTGGTTGAGGTTTCGACCGGCTCGGGCGATGTGCAACTGGGTACCACGCGTGGCGCGACCTCGGTAAAGACGGGGTCGGGAGATATCAGGGTGGGCGATGCCGGAACTGACGTTACGCTGCGGACAGGTTCGGGCGACCTCACGGTAGGCACGGCGCGCCGTGGCCGTGTAACGGTCGAGGGCGCCTCCGGCGACGCACATGTGGGAGTGCCTGCCGGTATTGCGGTCTGGACCGACATCTCGACCGTCACCGGCCATATCCGCTCGAGCCTGCATGGCGCCGGCCAACCCAAAGATGGCGCCGACTACCTGGAGATTCGCGCCAGGATCGTCACCGGCGATGTCGTCCTGACCGAGGTCTAGAGCGCTTCCCTGACGTTTCGGCGCGCATTGAACGCCGAAACGTTGCGGCCCTCGAACCGGCGCTCAAATCCCCCCATACCAATCATAGCCGTGGTCTTCCCAGTACCCGCCCTGCCCCAGGCCGAATTTGGCAAAGCTGTCGACCAGCTCGATGGTGTGGACATATTTGGGTTGCTTGTAGCCGAGCGCCCGCTCGATCCGGATGCGGACCGGCGCGCCATTGGCGACCGGCAGCGCGCCGCCGTTGAGGCCGAACGCCGCGATGGTCTGCGGGTGGAAGGCGTCGATCAGGTCGGAGCTGGTGTAATAGGCCTCGGGCGCCGAAAGCCCGCCGCCCATCTGGTCGTAGCAGTGGTAGACGACGAACTTCGCCGTCGGCTGCACCTTGGCCTCGTCCAGCAGCCGGCTCAGCGGCACGCCGGTCCATTTGGCGATGCAGCTCCAGCCCTCGACGCAGTCGTGCCGGGTGATCTGGGTGCGCGACGGCATGTTCTGCAACTCGGCGAGCGAATATTCCTTCGGCGTTTCCACCAGCCCGATGATCCTGAGCTTATAGGCAGCAAAGCCGCTCGCCTCGAGATCGCGATAGAGCTCGATATTGCGCGGATCGGTCGAGCCGTTCGGGCGCTGCCCCTGGCGGATCTCGCTCTCGGAGAATTCCTTGGCTAGCGCCTGCTCGCCGACCAGCGCCCGCTGCGCGCTGTAGGTCAGCTCATTGGCCCGCTCGAGGAAGTTGCGCACCGGGTCGTTGCGCGCCCCGAGGAAATCGAACTGGTCGCAGCCGGCCAGCACCAGCGAGCCGGCGGAGGCCGCGCCGAGCCCGAGCAGCCGGCGGCGGTTGAGGATCAATCGGCTCATTTCGACTTCTCCTTCTTGGGCGCGTCGGGCTCGGTGCCGGGGCTGGTGCGATAGTACCCCGTGATCATCGAGCGCAGCTCGTTGATCGGTCCCGCCAGCACCACCATGGCGATGTGCACCACGAAGAACAGCACCAGCAGCACCATGACGATGAAGTGGATGGTGCGCGCCGTCTGCCGCCCGCCGAACACTTCGACCAGCCATGGCCAGCCGGCATTCATCGTCGGCGACATGGCGAGCCCGGTGAGGATGATCAGCGGGAACAGGATGAAGAACACCCCGAAATAGGCGACTTTCTGCAGCGGCGAATAGGTTCGGCGATGGTGGAAGCGGAACCGGATATGCTCCCAGATGTCCCTTGGCAGCTCACGGAAATCGCGCGGCTTGAGGATCACGTCGCGCCACAGGTGCCCGTTGAAAAGGCTCGAGACCAGCCAGATGGCCAGCGCGCCGACGAGGATCCAGGCAAAGAAGAAATGCACCACCCGGCCGGTCGCGAGATCGCGGAACGACGGGATAGTGGCCCAGCCGGGGAAACCGACGAAGTTCGAGTTCCCCCTGAGCTCGCTCATCCCGAGGACTCCAGTGGTATCGAACTTCTGCCCGAACACCGTGGTGAAGCCGCGCGGCCCGGCGTCGGTATTCTCCGCGCCGATCCTCAGGATCTCATTGTTGAACTCGAAGCCCGACTGGGCGCCGATATAGAGCGCCGGATGGGCGTTCCAGATCTGCAGGCCAGAGAGCAACAGGAAGAACATGGCGATCGCCCACACCCAATGGGTGACGCGGGTCAGGATCGCCTGCCGATAGATCAGCGGCCCCTTCGGCTTCGCCTCTCGTTCGACCTCAACTCTGTCGATTGCCTGATCGGTCACTTATTCCCCCGAAGGTTCCCGGCGTCGCTCCCCGCCTGCCCTTAGGAACGGCAGTTCGGGGAGCGATTGCAGCTTATCACGGATAGTTTATTGCGCCGGAGCCATGGCGCCATCGGCCATGGGCGTGGCGGACACGGCGTCGCCGCTCATGGCATCGCCAGCCATCGGCGCCGTGTGGCAGGCCTTGCTCGCCTCGTCCTTCTTCATCGCATCGGCTTCCATGCCTGCCTTCTCGAGGCAGGCCTTCAGCATCGCTTCCGGAGTCATTGCCATGGGATCGGCAGCCATGGCGTCGCCGGACGCGGCAGCCATGGCGTCGCCTGCCATCGGTTCGGCAGCCATCGGCGTCGCCATGGCATCCTCGGCGGCGGCATGGCCCGCAAAACCCAGCGTCGCGGCGAGGGCAAGGGCGGAAAGAACGGCTTTCATCTAAAGTCTCCCGTTGGCCGCTCGTGCGGCGGTTACGGGAAGGAGTTCGCGGCCCAAACGCGCACGGTTACCGCCGTCACGCGTTCGTGACAGCGCGACAGAGTGCGCGGCCGGGTGTAACCTTTCCGGCACCTCGGCCGAATTCAGGATTCAATGAGCGTCACCTCGGACATGGAAGCGCGGCTTCGCGCGCTGATGCTGAAGGCGCTCGACGGCGATGCGAGCGCCTATCGCATGCTGCTCGAGGAATTGCGCCGCACCCTGCGGCCGTATTTCGCGCGCCGCCTAACCCCCGCGCTCGCCGCCAACAGCGACGACCTGGTGCAGGAAACCCTGATGGCCATCCACACGCGACGGCTGACCTATGACCGCAACCAGCCGCTGACCGCCTGGGTGCACGCCATCGCGCGCTACAAGCTGATCGACCATTTCCGCCGCAGCAAGGTCCGCGCCACCGTGCCGCTGGAAGACGATGCGGCTTTGTTCGCCCGCGACGAAACCGGCGACGCCAGCGCCCGCATGGATGTCGATACGGTGCTCTCGAGCCTGCCCGCCCGCCGCGCCGACCTGATCCGCCAGGTGCGGCTGGAGGGTGCCTCGATCGCCGAAGCCGCGGCGCGCAGCGGCATGTCGGAATCGGCAGTGAAGGTCTCGATCCACCGCGGGCTCAAATCGCTCGCCGACCGCTTTGGAGGGCGCTCCGATGAGTGACGAGCTGCTCGACCGGCTGACCGCCGACCTGAAGCCGACCCCTCGTCGCGCCCTGCAGGTCCGCCTGTTCGGCTGGGCCGGCCTCGGCATCGTGCTGTCGGCGATCATCATGCTCGCCTGGCTGGGCCCCAGGTCCGACATGATGGAAGCGCCCGGCAGCATGATGTTCTGGACCAAGTTCGCCTATACGGCGGGCTTTGCCATTATCGGCGGCATCGCCGCGCTCAACCTGGCGCGACCGGGCGGCACACTGCGCCGGCAGGTGATCGGCCTCGCCATTCTCGTGCTGCTGGTCGGCGCCGGCGGCCTGTTGCAACTGGTGCTGATGGGCCCCGACCAGATGGGCCGCCTGGTGATGGGCAACACCGCTTTGCGCTGCCCGTTCTACATCGTCGCGCTCGCGGCCCCGATCTATGCCGCGGTCATCCTCGCCATGCGCCGCGCCGCGCCGACCAACCCGACCCTCGCCGGCTTCGCCGCCGGGCTGTTCGCCGGCGGCGCCGGCGTCTGGGTCTACGCCTTCCACTGCACCGAAAGCGGCATGCCCTTCATCGCCATCTGGTACACCGCAGGTGTGCTCGCCACGGCGATCATCGGGGCATTGATCGGCCGCTTTGCGCTGCGGTGGTAGGGACTACCGTTCGCCGGCCTCTATGTAATCCTCCCCCGCCACGCGGGGGAGGATCACTGAGAGTGCGGTGCTATCCCCTAAGCCTCAGCCCGCGCCGCCCAGTTGATACCCCGGCGAAGAATCGTCGCCATCTGCGGGTTCTCGAACTCCTTGGCCTGGTGGCCGAGCGTCGAGTGGAACACCTTGCCGGCGCCGTAGAGCCGCTTCCACACCACTGGCATTACCACGCCCTTGGTCCAGGCCGCGTGCTGGCCGGAAAAGGTCGTGGTCGCCAGCACTTCGACCGAGGGGTCCATGTGCATGTAATACTGCTCGGAGGTGTAGGGGAACGAGGCGGGGATCCCCTGCATGATCGGGTCTTCGGGCTTCGTTACATCCACCGTGTAGTCGATGATGTTGCCCGGGTGCGCCACCCACTGCCCGCCGACCACGAACTGGTAATCGACCGCGTCGCGAAACGCATCGCTCATCCCGCCATGGTGGCCGGCAAGGCCAACGCCGCCTTCGATGGCCTTGACCAGATTCGCCAGCGGTTCCTTCTCGATCTTGCTCATCGTGTAGATCGGAATGATCAGGCTGAGCTCGTGGATTGCCGGATCGGCGAACACCTGGAGGTCGGTTTCGACCCGCACCGAATAGCCGTCTTCATGCAGCCAGCGCCGGTAGATTGCCGCGCATTCCTCGGGGTCGTGCCCGTTCCACCCACCCCAGACGATCAAGGCACTGCGCATAGTCGACTCCTAAAAAAACGTGATCGGGAAAAGCTGCTGACTTCTCCGGTCCGATCACGCGGTAACCGGCGATCGAAAGCGGGCGGAGAGTAACCGAACCGGCCGCTCATGGAAGCCCAAAAGCGTCGCTCCACGCCCTTCCGCTCCCGTCCGTTCTATAGTTAACTTGCGCTTCCACTGGGGTTGCGGATGACGGCCAGCGGCATGCCCGATGCTTGTTACACCGACGTTGCAATGCAGTGCGAGAAGAGTCCGGACCAACCGGATTCCACGCAAAGGAACAGGGATATGAAGAAGCTGTTGTTCGGCGCCGCGGCGCTGGCGCTATCGGCCGGATTCACCGGCGCGGCGCAGGCCGAGTTCTCGCTCAAAATCCTCCACATCAATGATTTCCACTCGCGCTTCGAATCCATCACCGGCACCGACTCGACCTGTAACGCTGAGGGCGAAACCAAGGGCGAGTGCTTCGGCGGCATTGCGCGCCTGAAGACCGCCATCGACGCTGAGCGCGCCAAGGCCACGGCGGCAGGCGAGAACAGCGTGCTGTTCTCGGCCGGCGACGAGTTCCAGGGCTCGCTGTTCTACACCCAGTACAAGTCCGAGATCGTCGCCGACTTCATGAACGACATGGGCTTCGACGTGGTCGCCACCGGCAACCACGAGTTCGACGATGGCCCGGCCGAGTTCGCCAAGTTCATCGCTTCGGCCAAGTTCCCCATCATCGGCGGCAACTTCGACACCACCAAGGACGCCGACCTCAAGGGCCTGCCCAAGGGCGTGATCGTCCTCAATATCGGCGGTGAGAAGGTTGGCGTCATCGGCGCCACCACCGAAGATACCCCCGATATCGCCTCGCCCGGCCCGAACGTCGCGTTCGAGAGCGTCACCGAATATGTGAAGGGCGCCGTCGGCGCGCTGGAAGCGGCCGGGATCAACAAGATCATCGTCGTCAGCCATATCGGCTACAATGTCGATCAGGACCTGGCCAAGGACGTCTCCGGCATCGACGTGATCGTCGGCGGCCACACCCACACCTTCCTCGGCACCGGCGAAGGCGAAGCCGGCCCCTACCCCACCCTGGTGAAGAACCCCGACGGCGTCGACGTGCCGATCGTCCAGGCCGGCCAGTACGGCAAGGTGCTGGGCGACCTGAAGGTCACCTGGGACGATGCCGGCAAGGTCATCTCCGCCACTGGCGCGCCGATCCTGCTCGATGCTTCGGTGACCCCCGACCAGGGCTTCCTCGATCGCGTCGCCGAACTCGGCAAGCCGCTCGAGGCGCTGAAGGCCGAAGTCATCGGCAACGCCACCGAGCTTATCCAGGGCGACCGCAATGTCTGCCGCGTCATGGAATGCTCGATGGGCAACCTCGTCGCCGATGCCCAGCTCGACCGCGTCGCCGACCAGGGCGTCAGCATTTCGATCGCCAACTCGGGTGGCCTGCGAGCGTCGATCGATGCCGGCGAGATCACCATGGGTGAAGTGCTGACGGTGCTGCCGTTCTCCAACACCCTCGCCACCTTCCAGCTTACCGGCGCCGACCTCGTCGCCTCGCTGGAAAACGGCGTGAGCCAGATCGAGGAAGTCGCCGGCCGCTTCCCGCAGGTCGCCGGCCTCAAGTACACCTTCGACAAGTCCAAGCCCGCCGGCTCGCGCATCTCCGACGTGCTGGTCAAGGATGGTGATAACTGGGTGCCGATCGACCCGGCCAAGACTTATGGCCTCGTCACCAACAACTATGTGCGCGGCGGCGGCGACGGCTACGAGCTGTTCGGCACCAAGGCGGTGAATGCCTACGACTTCGGCCCGCCGCTCGAGAAGGTGGTCGCCGACTACATCGCCAAGTTGGGCGGCGACTACACCCCCTACACCGACGGCCGCATCACCGACGCTTCGCCCGCTGAGGCTCCGGCGGCTGAACCTGCGCCGGCCGAGGCTCCCGCGGCTGAAGCGCCGGCGGCTGCGCCCGCCACAACCGAGGCTCCGGCAGCGGCACCTGCCGAGACTCCGGCTATGGAAGCCCCAGCGATGGAGGCTCCCGCAATGGCGCCAGCTACGGAAACGCCGAAGCCGTAAGCACCAAAACGTGCAGTCGGCGCTCCCTCTCCCGCTTGCGGGGGAGGGATCCCGACTGCAGCATGCGGGCTAGGCGGGAAACGACCTACCGCTGGAACAACACCACCTTGTCGTCGCCATAAATTGTCCGCGCGAACTCCTTGAAACCCAGGCGCCCGGCGACCCGCATCGAGGCGAGGTTGTCGACATTGATCAGGCAGGTCATGCGGCGGCCAGGGAAGGTCGTCTCGGCCCAGCCGATCGCCGCCTGCATCGCCTCGGTGGCATAGCCCCAGCCCTGCGCCGAAGGCATCAGCGCCCAGCCGGCTTCGAGCGTCCCCTCGAGCGGTGGCTCGATGATGCGACGTGCTTCGTGAAAGCCCGCCTCGCCGACCAGGTGGCCGGATTCCTTCTCGAATGTCGCGAAAAAGCCGAAACCGAGATGCTGCCAGCCCCCCGCCCGGGTCAGGAAGCGCTGCCAGCTCTGCTCGCGGGAAAACACCCGGCCGCCGATGAAATGCACCACGTCGGGGTCGGCCCACATGGCGGCGAAGGCGTCGAAGTCGGCGGGCGTATAAGCGCGAAGGATCAGCCGCTCGGTTTCGATTGTTGGAATGTCCATGGCGTCAGCGCGGGTTGGCCAGCTGCCGCCAGATCAGCAGCACGATGATCGAGCCGACAATGGCGCCGAAAAAACCGGCCGGCTCGCCCGACTGGTACCAGCCAATCGCGTGCCCCAGCCAGGTCGCCAGCAACGCCCCGACAATGCCCAGCACCGTGGTCAGGATGAAGCCGCGCGGCTTGGGATCCCCCGGGGTGATCAGCTTGGCGATGACCCCGGTAATGAACCCAATGATGATGGCGCCCAAAATGCCCATAAGCCCCTCCGATTCCTCGCGAACATAAATGGACCCGAGGCGGTTGGGTTGCAATGGGCGGGGGGCGGACACGATAGGCCGGTGGCTGTGGACCCCCACCCCTGTCCCCTCCCCCTACACTCGGTCGTCATCCCGGCGAACGCCGGGACCCAGTGCGCCGACACTTCCGCTCGCACCGGACACCCCGAACCATCTCAGATGGACCGGCGACGATCCGCGCCCAGACCGGCCCTCAGAGCAGTGGGTCCCGGCGTTCGCCGGGATGACGGCCGGTGGGTGAGAGGGGCGGAGAGACCCACCGGCCTACGGTCCCCACTCCCGCCAGGCCTCGTCCCGCTGCTCGCCGAAGAACCGCAGCACCTCCAGCAGCATGCCGATCGGCCGCTCGCCCCAGGAGTAATCCGGCACCGGCCTGCCCCGCAGCTGATGCAGCGCAATCTGCAGGTGCCGCCAGACGATGCGCGGCCGCAGCCCGTCGTCGATCAGCCCGGTTTCTCCGTAGCCCTCGAGCATTGCCGGCACCGCCCGCAGCGGCACGCCGGCAAAGTCACGCGCTACGTCGCCCCACTCGCAAGCGCCCCAATCGAGCACCGCCACATAGTCGAGGCTGTCGGCGCCAACCATCACGTTGCTCGCCTGGCTGTCGCCATGCAGGAAGCGCGCCTCGCCCGGCGCCTCCGCATAGGGCGCCAGCCGATCCAGCCAGCGCGTCAGCCAGTCCGCCTCCGCCACCCCGAAATAGCCGGCCCGCGCAATCTCGGCGGGCAGCGGGCGCGGGTCGGTCTTGTCGTCCCAGCTCAGCAGTTCCGTCGCTGCTGAGGGCTCCACCCCGGCATGAAGGCGCGCCAGGTCGCGCCCCAGCTCGCGCCAGGTGGCAGCAACCAGCGCCGGGTCGGCCACGCTACGCTCCAGCACCCGGCCTTCGACCCGCTCATAGATGCCGTAGGCCACCGGCAGGATCGTCCGCGTCGCATCGGACACCAGCAGAGCCGGCGTCCGCACCCCGGCCGCTCGCGCCAGCGGCACCGCGATCGCCTCGTTCAACGCCGTGCCTTCGAACCGCTGATGCTGGCGCGGCACGCGCAGCACATGCCGGTCGCCCAGCGCATAGATGGCGTTGAAAATTCCGACCTGCGCCATCGGCGCCACCGAGCCGGCGGCAATGCCGTGCTGCGCCGCAATGGCGTGCAGCATCTCGTCGGAGACAACAGGAAACTCCGGCAGCGCCACGCTCTCTCCCCCGCGATTAGCCGCCTGACGTTACACGCCGCCCCACAAAAGCAAAGGGAGCCACGCCCCGCGGCGCAGCTCCCTGCTCAGAGACCGTGAGGACGGGGCGGTGCGGAAAAGAGGACCCCCACCCCTGTCCCCTCCCCCCGCAAGGGGGGAGGAGACGCCCAAACCGGCGTCAGTGTTTTGGTCTCCCTCCCCTCGGGGCGACCTCTTGTCGTCCCCCTTGCGGGGAGGGGACAGGGGTGGGGGTCCTTTCCGGCACCGACCTGTCGAATGATATGCCGCGCAAACCTCAGTGCGTCGGCAATTCCTTGCGCTGCTGCTCGGAGACCGTCGCGAGATCCAGCACCCGCTGCAGCTCGGCGGCGTGGCGGAAGCTTGGCTCCTGCATCGTGCCGGTCTTCACTGCCTCGGCGAAGCGCTGGTAGTTGGTCGGCACCGGCGGTACCTCCATTTCTTCCCAGGTGCCGCTCTCGACATTGTCGCCGAGGCAGACGCGCAGGCGCGAGCCGTCGTGGCGGTGCTGCACTTCGACGCCGCCCTTTTCGCCATAGACGCGCAGGCGCAGCTCGTTCATGTGGCCGGTGGCCCAGCGGCTGGCATGGATCACGCCCAGCGCGCCATTGTCGAAATCCACCGCCATGGTGAAGCTGTCATTGGCGTCGAGTTCGTACTCGCCGATCTTGTTGCCCTCGGCCTTGTCGAAGGTCTTCAAACGCGCGAACACGTGCTCGATCTCGAGGCCCGAGCCATACGAGGCGAAATCGAGGATGTGGACGCCGATATCGCCGAGCACGCCGTTGCTGCCGTGCTTCCGCGACAGCCGCCACAGCCACTGGCTTTCGGTGCGCCAGTCGCCCCAGGCCTTCGACACCAGCCAGCTCTGCAGGTAGCTCGACTCGACATGCTTGACCGCGCCGATGGCGCCCGACAGCACGATCTCGCGGGCCTTCTGCAGCTGCGCCACGTTCCGGTAGGTCAGGTTGACCATGTTGATCAGCCCGGATGCCTCAGCCACGTCGACCATCTCGAACGCCTTGGTGGCGTCGGTCGCCAGCGGCTTTTCGCAGAACACGTGCTTGCCGGCCTTCAGCGCCGCGATCGAGGTGGCGTGGTGGATCGAATCCGGCGTGACATTGGCCACCGCGTCGAACTCGCCCCAGGCGATCGCCGCATCGAGCGAGGCAAAGCCGTTCGGGATGTTGTGCGTCAAGTTGAACTTCTCGAGCCGGTTCGGATCGACGTCGACGCCGCCGACCAGGGTCACCCCCTCGATAGCGGCAAAGTGCTTGGCGTGCTGAGCGGCCATGCCGCCGGTGCCGAGGATGAGCATGCGCATAGTGGTATTCCTTCGAGATGGGGCGATTTCGCCCGTATGCGTTACGGTCGGGTCAGACCCGATGTTCCTTGCGGTCGAGATCGGCGACGAGCGCCAGATCGAGGATCTTCTGCAGCCCGGCGGCGTGGCGGAAATCCGGATCGGCCTGCACCCCCGTCCGCACCGCCTCGACAAAGCGCTGGTAGTTGGTCTTCACCGGTTCGGCCTTCACCTCGCGCCAGGTCGAAGTGGCAACGTCTTCGCCGGCACAGACCCGGAGCAGCGAGCCCCAGTGGCCGTGGCTCAGCTCGAGCCCGCCTTTGTTGCCATAGACGCGCAGCCGCTGGTCGTTCGAGTGGCCCGAGGCCCAGCGCGACGAATGGATGGTGCCGATGGCGCCGTTGGCGAACTCGGCCGAAATGATGAAGCTGTCATTGGCGTCGAGCACATACTCCCCGATGCGGTCGCCGGGCACCTTCTGGAAGGTCTGCAGCCGGCTGTTCATCGCGACGATCGGCTGGCCGATGGCGAAGGTGGTGAAATCGAGGATGTGGATGCCGATATCGCCGACCGTGCCGTTCGAGCCGTGGCCCTTCGACAATCGCCACAGCCAGGTGCCGGCGAGGTTCGCCGCGTCGTTGAAATCGCGCAAAGCCAGCCAGTGCTGCAGGTAGCTCGCCTCGATATGCTTGACCTCGCCGATCATGCCCGAGGCGATGATCTCGCGCGCCTTATGCAGCTCGGCGACGTTGCGGTAGGTGAGGTTCACCATGTTGATCAGGCCGGATGTTTCCGCCGCCTCGACCATTTCCATGGCCAGCCCATAGTTCGGCGCCAGCGGTTTCTCGCAGAACACGTGCTTGCCGGCAGCCAGCACTTTCAACGTTGTCGGGTGGTGGATCGAATCCGGGGTGATGTTGTCGACGGCGTCGAAATCGCCCCAGGCCAGCGCATCGTCGAGGGAGGCAAACCGGTTGGCGATGCCGTAGGTGTCGCAGAAGGTCGCGAGGTTTTCCGCAATGGTGTCGACGGCACCGACCATCTCTACGCCTTCGATGGTCTGGAAGGCTTTGGCGTGGCTGTTGGCCATCCGGCCGGTACCGAGAATAAGAAGGCGCATCGCTCTATGGGGGTTGGAGGTCGAGACGGGATCAGGGCCGCCCGAAGGCGGCCCTGCAGAGATCACCGTAGCGTCACTTGGGGTGGTGCGTCAGCTTGGCGCCGCGCTCGACGATGTGTTCGATCGCCTTATCCACCGGCGTGTTCGGCGCCTTGAGCAGATGCGCGTGGTTATCCGGGTTGTACGCCCAATTCACCGCGTTGCGCAGCACCTTGCCGACATTGGCGTCGTGATAGGTCGGGTAGGTTTCGTGGCCCGGGCGGAAGTAGAAGATGTTGCCGGCGCCGCGACGATAGGTAAGGCCCGAGCGGAACACTTCGCCGCCCTGGAACCACGAGACGAACACCGTCTCCAAGGGCTCCGGCACCGAGAAGGGCTCGCCGTACATCTCTTCGTTCTCGAGCTCGAAATAGGGGCCGAGGCCCTTGGCGATCGGGTGACCCGGGTTCACCACCCAGATGCGCTCGCGCTCACCGGCTTCGCGCCAGTGCAGGTTCGCCGGCGTGCCCATCAGGCGCTTGAACACCTTCGAGTGGTGGCCGGAGTGGAGCACGATCAGCCCCATGCCTTCCCAGACGCGCTGCACCACGCGCTCGACGATCTCGTCCTTCACTTCGCCATGCGCGGCATGGCCCCACCAGACGAGGACGTCGGTGTTGGCGAGCTTTTCGACCGTCATGCCATGCTCGGCATCCTGCAGGGTCACGGTGGTCGGGACGAGGTTCTTGTCCTCGCCGATCAGCGCGGCGATCTGGCCGTGCATACCCTTGGGGTAGTTCTCGGCCACGGCCTTGTTCTTCTGCTCGTGGACATTCTCACCCCAGACGGTGACGCGGATCGGCATGGCGGGTCTCCTTGGTAATCGTGGAAAGGGCCGGATAATGGCTCCGGCCCAGGCTTCGATAATTATCGCTCAAAGCGGTTTGATCGTCGGCGGGATTCACTGCATTGCGGCCCTGCAATTGGCAAGCAAGTGCGGCGAAAATCGAACGAGGCGCAGCGAAAATCGCGACGCCTGCGGTAATTTTGTCAGTTCTTGACCGGCTTGCCGGCCTTGTCGAAGCGGTAGACCTTGCCGGGGATCGGCGCGATAGAGATCGCGGCGTCCGGCTGGTGCATATGGGTGCCTTCCTGCCGCACGATGATCGGATCGCCGCCCGCCCCGATATCGACATAGACATAGCTGTCCGAGCCGAGGCTTTCAGAGTGCACGACCTTCCCCTTCCAGGCGCCGTCGCGGTCGGCGATCTCGATATGCTCGGAGCGCACCCCAATGGTGTTGGCGCCGAATTTCGAGGCGATCTCGCCATTGAGGAAGTTCATCTTGGGCGAGCCGATAAAGCCGGCGACGAACAGCGATTGCGGGTTCTCGTAGAGTTCGAGGGGTGTGCCCACCTGCTCCACGAGGCCATCGCGCAGGACGCAGATGCGGTCGGCCAGCGTCATCGCTTCCACCTGGTCGTGCGTCACGTAGACCATGGTCGAGCTGTTCATCGCGTGATGCAGCTTGGCGATTTCCAGCCGGGTGGCGACGCGCAAGGCCGCGTCGAGGTTGCTCAGCGGTTCGTCGAACAGGAACACTTTGGGGTCGCGCACGATGGCGCGGCCGATGGCGACGCGCTGGCGCTGCCCGCCCGACAGCTGCTTGGGAAGGCGGCTCAGGTACGGGGTGATCTGTAAGAGCTCGGCCGCCTTCTCCACCCGCTCCTTGATCGTTTCCTTGCTCGACTTGGCCAGTTCGAGGCCGAACGCCATGTTCTCGTACACCGTCATGTGCGGGTAGAGCGCGTAGGACTGGAACACCATGGCGATGCCGCGCTTCGACGGCGCCAGTGCGTTCACCAGCGTGCCGTCGAACGTCATTTCGCCCGAGGTGATGTCCTCGAGGCCGGCCATCAGGCGCAGCAAGGTGGACTTGCCGCAGCCGGACGGTCCGACGAAGACCATGAACTCGCCCGAGAAGATCTCGAGATCGACGCCCTTGATCACATCGACGAGGCCAAAGGACTTCTTGATGTTCTTGAGTTCGATATGCGCCATGGAATTAGCCCTTTACGCCGCCGGCGGTCAGGCCGGAAATGATCTTGCGCTGGAAGATGAGGACGAGGACGACCAGCGGGACGGTGACGATCACCGATGCCGCCATGATGTTGCCCCACGGGATTTCGAACTGGCTGCCGCCCGACAGCAGCGCAATGGCCACCGGCACGGTACGGGTCAGGTTCGACGAGGTGAAGGTCAAGGCGAACAGGAACTCGTTCCAGGCCGCGATGAAGGCGAGCAGGCCCGTCGTCACCAGCGCCGGCCAGAGCAGCGGCAGGAAGACGCGCCAGATGATGATCCACGGGGTCGCGCCATCGACGATGGCCGCCTCTTCGATCTCGATCGGCAGGTCCCGCATGAAGGTGGTGAGCACCCACACGGTGAACGGCAGCGTGAAGATCGTGTAGGAAAAGATCAGCGCCCACGGCGTGTTGTAGATGCCGAGGAACCGGATCACTTCGAATAGGCCCGCCAGCACCGCGATCTGCGGGAACATCGAGACCGCGAGGATGGTCATCAGTAAGAGCCCCCTGCCCCGGAACCGTACGCGGCTCAAGGCGAAGGACGCGGTAACGGCGAGGAACAACGCCGCCAGCACCGTCACCGAGGCGACGAACACCGAGTTCAGGAAGTTCCGCGGGAAGCTGCCGGTGGTCAGCACCGAGATGTAGTTGTCGAGCGAGAGCGAGGTCGGCCAGTAGCTGACCCGGAACAGGTCGGTGCCGGATTTGAAGCTGGTGAGGATCGCGTAATAGAACGGGAAAATCGACACCACGACGATGAAGATCACCAGCGCGTAGAACGCTACCCGCTTGGTGATGTGCCAGAGGTCCAGAGTCATCAGCGATCTCCCCCGTCGAACCGGACCTTGCCCAGCCAGATATAGAGCCCCGTCATCACGGCGATCATCAGGAACAGGAAGGTCGATTGCGCCGAGCCGTAGGCGAACTTGTCGAAGTCGAAGAGGTTCTCGCGTGAGATCACCGACATGGTCTTGGTCGCCGCGCTGTTGGGCGTCAGCACATAGATCAGGTCGAAGATGCGCATCGCATCGAGCAGGCGGAAGATCACCGCCACCATCAGCGCCGGCCGCACCAGCGGCAGCGTCACCTTGAAGAACACCTTCACAGGATGCACGCCATCGATCTCGGCCGCCTCGTAGATGTCCTTGGGGATCATCTGCAGGCCGGCGAGGATCAGCAGCGCCATGAACGGCGTGGTCTTCCAGATATCGACGATCAGCACTGCGGTCATCGCCGTGTCGGCGCTGGCGGTCCAGGCGATCTTGTGGCTGATCAGCCCCAGCTTCATGAACAGGTCGTTGATGATGCCGAACTGGTCGTTCAGCATCCACGACCACATCTTGGCCGAGACGATCGTGGGGATGGCCCAGGGGATCAGGATGGCGGCGCGGACGATGCCGCGGCCCTTGAATTCGGCGTTGAGCACCAGCGCCACGACCATACCGAGCACGGTCTCGAGGGTCACCGAAATGACGGCGAAGCGCAGCGTATTGCCCACCGCATTCCACCAGGCCGGATCGACCAGGAGGCCAGAGAACACGGTGCGACCGCTCTTCAGCGTGGTCCAGCTCAGGTAATTCTTGAAGCCGACGAACTCAGCCTCATAGAGGTTGGTCAGCGAGGCATTGGTCAAGGAGAAGTAGATCGTTCGAAGCAGCGGCCACCCGGCCACCACGGCGAGCGCCGCAAGCATCGGGAGCAGGAACCACATCGCCGCGCCGACGCGCGATTTCAGCAGTTCGGACTCGATCTTGGGCTGGGTTCGGACGGCTTGCCCTGCCGTGGCTTCAACAGTCATCTGGCGCGCTTCCCCTGCTGCAGAAGAGAACTAGGCGGCGCGGACAACCCAGGGGGCCGCCCGCGCCGAACGTCAGCTGAAGCTTACCAGGCGTCGCCCTTGAGCTCGGTCAGCTTGGCTTCGAGCAGCTCGAGGTTCTCGGCGCCGGTACCGTTGCCCGACAGCGTGTCGTGCACGGCCGACCAGAACAGCGAGGACACCTCGTTGTACTTCACCTTGGTCGGAGCCGAAGGACGCGGCACCGCGTTCTGGAACACTTCCTTCCAGTTCGGGATGATCGGCTGAGCAGCCGCGACATCGGCGTCGTCATAGAGCGAAACGATCGTCGGCAGGTTGGACTGCTTGATCGCGCGTTCCTTCTGCACTTCGGTCGACGACAGGAACAGGGCGAGCTTGATCGCCTCTTCCGGGGCCTTGGAGTACTTCGACACGGCAACGTTCCAGCCACCAAGCGTCGCGGCCGAACGAGCACCCTCGCCGTCGCCCATCGGCAGCGGCACCACGTCGAACTTGCCCTTCACGGCGGAGTCGTCGCCATTGCCGAGCTGATAGGCATACGGCCAGTTGCGCATGAACACGGCATTGCCGAGCTGCCACACGCCGCGGCTTTCTTCTTCCTGGTAGGCGAGCACGCCCGCCGGCGAGATCGTGCCGACCCAGCCCTTGACCATATCGATGGCCGCAGCGGCCTTCTCGTTGTTGATCGAGATGGTGCCATCGGGCTCGACGATCTGGCCGCCGCCGTTCGACATCACCCACTCGAGCGCATTACAGGTCAGGCCTTCATAGGCGTTGCCCTGGAACACGAAGCCCTGCATGTCGGGGTTGCCGGCAGCACGCTCCTTGTCCTGGATTTCCTGCGCCGTGGCGGTCAGTTCGGCCCAGGTCTTGGGCGGCGTCTTGCCGTACTTTTCCAGCAGGTCCTTGCGGTAGTAGAGCGCCGGAGCATCGGTGAAGGCCGGCAGCGCGACGAGCTTGCCGTTCACCGTCTGCGACTCGATGATCGAGGGGAAGTGGTTCGCCGCCACGTCCTTGGCCGCATCGGTCAGGTCGAGGAACTGGTCCGCCAGTTGCGGCGCCCAGATCACGTCGGTCTGGTAGACGTCGATGTCGGAGTTGCCGGCAGCGAGCCACAGCTTGTACTGGCCGAACTGGTCGGTGGTCGAGGACGGCATCGGGACCACGGTCACCTTGTTGCCGGTCTCGGCCTCGAAGCGGTCGAGTTGCGAGCGCAGGAACTCGAGACCATTGCCGGTGTCGCCCGAAACGATCGAGAGATCGGCGGCCTGCGCGGCCATGACGCCGAGCGTGGCGCTGGCGAGCAGGGCGGCGATCAGGGACTTCATTCTCATTATTCTTCCTCCCAAAGGACAGACATGACCGGGAGGCAGCCAAACGCGATCGACGCCTCGCGGCGCAGATCGGCAGTCAGTTCCTCCCACCAAAACGCCAGGACCGAGGGCGATCCGCCCCGCAAAAGTCATCCAAAGCGCTTTGGATCGAAACTAGCCAGAGCCATGAAATACTGTCAAGCGAGATTCGCCATCCATTCCTTAACGCCACAATTGGCGAGCCGAATCATCGTGCAATATCAATGCTTTGAGTGAGGCCACCTGTTAACGTCCGCAAACCACTGCATTTCGGCCTGAGGTACGAACGTCAGAAATGTTAGTGCCACCCCGCCGCTTCCGTGCCCCTTGCGTTTGCTTTCCAAATCGCTTTGAATGCGGCACTTGGTGAGGAGGGCGTCCGGCTGTAAGCTCCGCTTCGGGGCTTGGTTCGCGAGTGGAACACCACCGCGCGCCGTTGACGGGCGCAGACGAATTTGGTGATGAAACTCAAAGACTTGGCCGCGGAGCTGGGGCTGTCGCAGACGACGGTCAGTCGTGCCTTGAACGGCTTTCCGGAGGTCAACGAGGCGACCCGCGAGCGCGTCAGCGAGGCGGCGCGCCGGCTCGGCTATCGAGCCAATGTCAGCGCCCGCCGCCTCGCCACTGGCCGCTCCGGCGCCATCGGCGTCACCCTGCCCTTGCAGCGCTCGCTGCATTTCGGCCCGCACACCTCGGAATTTCTCTCCGGCATCAGCGAGCGCATGGCGCAGCACGATATCGATATCGTGGTAACGCCGATCGACGCCGACGACGAAATACCGGTGTTCCGCCGTCTCGTCGCCAGCAAGCGCGTCGACGCCCTGGTGCTTTCGGCTCCGACACCGAACGACGAACGCATCGCCGCGCTCACCGAACTCGGCATGCCGTTCCTGATGCACGGGCGCGCCGACAACGTGAAGATCCCGCATGCCTGGCTCGATATCGACAACGAGGGCGCCTTCCGCCGCGCCACCAGCCATCTGCTCGACCTCGGGCATACCCGCATCGCCATGATCAATGGCCCGGAGGACCAGACCTTCGCCATCCACCGCGATCGCGGCTTCCGCAGCGCCATGCTGGCGCGCGGGCTGACCCCCGATCCGCAGCTGATCGGCGGCGGCCGCTTCACCGACGAGAACGGCTTCCGCCTGGCGCAGGCCTTCCTCGAGCGGCGCCCGCGCCCCACGGCCTTCCTCGCCGGCTCGATGATGACGGCGCTCGGGGTGTTCCGCGCCATCCGGCTGGCCGGGCTGGAGCTGGGCAAGGACGTCTCGATGATCGCCCACGACGACGTCTTCCCCTATCTCAACGCCGACAACATGGTCCCCTCCATGTCGACCACCCGCTCCTCGATCCGCGCCGCCGGCGCCCGCATCGCCGAGCTCCTGCTGCAGATGCAGGACGGCAAACCCCCAGGCTCGATCCACGAACTCTGGCCGGTGGAACTGGTGCTGCGGGAATCGACAGGGCCGGCGCCGAAGTAGGTGTTGCTTCCGGCTGCACGCACTGCCGGTGCGGGCTGCCCCCCAGCCACCGGCTTGTGCCACCAGGCGAACCTCACCCCGACGGCATCAACCCCATCCCCGGATTATCCACCTGCCATGCAATCACCGTGGCGCTGTCGGTACCGCCGAGCCGGTGCACCTCTGCCAGCATCGAGGAAACCGCCCCCGACACCCCCGCCGGTGACAGCAACTCGCGGCTGACCCGCGCCGGATCCTCGAACGGCCGATCGCCGACCTCGAGCAGGCCGTCCGTCACCATGGCGATGGTGCTGATCCCCTGACGCAACTGCCGGATGCCGGTGGAAAAGCACGGTACCTCGAGCGTCAGGCTGCTGCGCTCGCCGATCCACTCGAAATAGTTGCGCACCGTAAGGGTGAACTGCCCCAACCGCTGCAGCTCGGGATGCAGCAGGTAAAGCTGGTTGTCGCCGATCGACAGCCACATCAGGTAGCCGCCTTGCTGATAGCAGACGAGGCACGCCGTCTCGCCGCGCACCCGCGCCATCTGCGCCGCCCCGCCGAGCAGCAGGCGTGTCACCGCGGCCTGCACCTCGATATGCGACGGCTCCGGCCGCTCGATCAGCGCCAGCAGCTCCGGCCTCCCCGCCTCGAACAGCTCGAGCACCGCGTCGGCGCTTTCCGAGCCGGCATGCGCATCGAGGATCACGGCGAAAACCCAATCCTCGCCGGCCCACACCAAAGTCGCGTCCTCGTTCTTCTTTGCGCCGAACGCGGCGTTACCGCCGCAAATCCCTATGGCGACCCGACCCGCCGTGTGGATGCGCGGCCCGTCGAGGCACGGATCGACACTGCCGCTCCAGACGAACTCCTGCATCGACGCCTCCTGCCCCTCAGCCCGCCATAGGTAATACCCTACCGCCCGCAGTTCGCATCCAGCTTCGGCGCCAGCCATTCCAGCGCCGGGACGATCTGCTGCTGCCAGGTGTCCCAGTAATGCCGGCCGTGAGTCACCCGCAGGGTCGTGTCGATGCCGAGCTGCGTCAGCCCGTTGTGATACTCGGCCGAGGCGAGGATCAGGTCGGGGAAATCGGCATCGCCGATGGCGAAGTAGAAGGCCGGCTTGTCGGCGGCGCGCCTGAGTTTCGGCATCAATGTGAAGGGGTTGGCGGCGTTGAAGCGGGCGCGGTCGAACGGCGCGCCGAAGACGTTCTGGTAGAGCCCGGGGATCCAGCCGCTGCGCTGGTCGTTCTTCTCCAGCGGCTTGTGCAGCGCCCCGGCAAAACTCATCACCGCGCCATAGACATCCGGATGGTTGATCGCCTGCAGCACGGCGCCAACCCCGCCCATCGACACCCCGCCGATCGCCCGTCCGGCGCGGCACCTGGCCGTTGGGTACTTCGCATCGATCGCCTTGACGAGGTCGGTGGCGAAGGCCGTGTCGATCAGCCCGAACCCTCCGGCATCGGGGTTGTCGACATACCAGCTGTCCCCTGCCCCCGGCGCCACCACCATCAGCGGCGGAATGCGGCCATCGGCCAGTGCCCGGTCGAGGATCGGACCGAGATTGCCCCAGGTGAACCAGTCGCCATCCGCCCCGGTCAGTCCGTGCAGCAGGTAAACCACCGGCCAGCGCTCCCCCTCGGCCGGCGCCGGAAACGGCGTGTAGACCGCATAGGGGATCGGCCGGCCCAAGGTGGGGCTTTCCGCCTGCAACCCGAACTCGACGATCCCCGCCGCCAGCGCCATCGAATTGGCAAACACCATTGCGGCCGCGCCCAGCACAGCCAGAAGCTTCAATCTCAATCTATCCCCCCTCGGATCGCCGGTTACGGCGAATTTCAATGTGCAAAGTCGAATTGGGAAAACGTTTTCCTGGTTGGCATGGTATTGGGGTTGGAAGGGTTGGGCAACTAGCCAGAAGGCGGTGCTGGTTGCGTGGCAGGGCCGGCGCACCTCATCCCCCGCCTGGATCAACCCTCGCCCCCTACCCCCGCGTCTCCTTCAGCAAACCATCCAGCAGCCACTGCCCCGCCGGCCCTGGCGGCGAGCTCCGTGACCACAACGCATCGACCGGCAGCAGCCGGGGCCAGCCGCGGGGTGTCAGCTCGGCCAGCGTGTCGCCGGCATACTGGCGTACCAGCCAGTCGGGCAGTTCGGCCCAGCCGAAACCCTGTTGTGTCAGCTCCAGCAGCATCAGGTAGCTCGGCGCCGACCAGGCAAGCCCGAGCGGCCGGGTGCCGCCGCCGACATAGCTGTTGAGGTAAATCTGCCGCGTCGCCGCGAGCTGCTCGGCGCTCGGGCTGCCAGCCGTCGCCAGCGGGTGCTCACGCGCCACAAACACCCCCATGCGGGTCGGCTCGGCCAGCCGGGCCGAGGCGATGCCGCTGGGATAGGATGGCGCCGCCGCGGTGACCGCCAGATGCGCCCGGCCCGCTTGTAAGAGATCGATGACATCGGGCCCCTCGGCGATCAGGCATTCGAGCTCGATATCGCGATAACGTCGCTCGAACTCCTGCATCAGCTCGAGATGGTCGCTCTGCCCATAAGTGTCGGAGAGGACAATGGTCAGCCGCGGCTCGACCTTGTCGGAGAGCCGCAAGCTCAAAGCCTCGAGCCGGTCACCGGCAGCCAGAATCTCCTGCACATGCGCCAGCACCCGCCGCCCCGCCGCCGTCAGCACCGGCAGGCGGCTCGACCGGTCGAACAGCGTCAGGTCGAGATCGGCCTCGAGATTGGCGATCGCCGCGCTGATGGTCGACTGGCTCTTGTGCAGCTGCCGGGCAGCGGCCGAGAACGAGCCGAGCGCCGCCGCCGCGGCGAAGGCCTCCATGGCTTCGGGGGAATATTGCATCTATCGATATTCTCGATGGTACCTATCTTGGTATACCTGAAAAATCGATGCTAGGTCCAGCTCACATCAGGGAGCGCTTTCCAGTTCGAAAGCGCGACAAACCAAGACGTTGAAGTGTGAGAACACCATGCAACTCCAGAACCGGTCCTTCCTCGAACGCATCGGCCACGCGGTCGGCTTCGAGGTCATCGCGCTGCTCGTCTGCGCGCCGATTGCCGCCTGGCTGCTCGACCGGCCGCTCAGCCATGTCGGGCTCCTGGCCATCCTGCTCTCGACCACCGCCATGGGCTGGAACGTCGTCTACAACCTGGTCTTCGACCGGCTGTGGCCGGTGGCGCGCGTGCCGCGCACCCTTGCCGTCCGGGCGCTGCACGCGCTCGGCTTCGAAGGCGGCCTGGTGTTGGTCGGCGTGCCGCTCGCGGCGTGGCTGCTGAACATCACGCTGCTCGAGGCCTTCCTGCTCGATATCGGCTTCTTCCTGTTCTTCCTGCCCTACGCGTTTGCGTACAACTGGGCGTACGATGGGTTGAGGCAGGTCTGGGTGGAGCGGAAGGTGGCGGGGGTTTAGGAAGGGCTCGGAGCCCGCGCCGATCTCTTCGAAAGAGAATGGGGGCACTCCCTCTCCCCCCCATCCGGCTGTCATCCCAGCGAAAGCTGGGACCCAACTATCGGCCGGCGCGGGCGGTAAGATGGGTCCCAGCTTTCGCTGGGATGACATCGAGTCTGGGAGCGTGTCGAGCCCTCCAGCACCGACATCCCCACCCTCAAACCGCCTTCAGCAACCGCAGATGATTGTCAAAGTTCAGTTCGAACGTCGTGAGCGGCGCCGGCGAGCCGGCGAGCCCGCCCAGCGCCCCTTCTCCGCTCGAAGCCACGAGCCCGACACTGTCCGGCGCGATGCCGCAGCCGTTTTCGAGCCCGAGGCTGGCGACAACCGTCGCCGTATCGGGGTCGATGGCGAGGATCGTGTTGCCTTCGGGCGAGGAGACGCCGATCAGCCCGCCATCGGCTGAGGCAGCGACCGAGCCAATATAGTTGCGCAATTCCCCGAGCGTCGCGTCGGGCAGCTCGATCAGTCGGATCTCGCCGTCGCGGGTGGCATAGCCGACCAGTTGCGGCCGATCGGCCGAGGGTCCGCGGAACTGGCAGCCGAACCAGACGCGGCCCTTGTGGTCGAACGCCATGTGGCGGATCGACAGCTGGTGCAGCCCGCCATCGAGCCGCAATTTCCCGATCAGCTTGCCCGAGCGCCGGTCGACGAAGGCGATCGAGGGATCCATGCTGTCGAGGTTGAGCTCGGTCCGCCCGTAATCGGGGTGCGTCTCGATCCCGCCATTGGCGACGACGAAGGTCTCGCCATCCGGCATCAGCAGCATCTCGTGCGGGCCGGTGCCAAAGGTGTCGAACTCGCCGATCCGCTTGTAGCCGCCGGCGACGTCATAAATGCCGATCACCCCACGCGCATTGTCGAAATCATTCTCGGTCGCATAGAGCAGCTTGCCGTCGGGCGAGAACGCCCCGTGCCCGAAGAAATGCCGGCCCTCGATGCTGGTCAGCGTCTGCGGCTGTGCCCCGCCATGGGGGTCGAAGATCACCGCGAAGGTGCCGGGCTGGCGGGCGAACACCACCCCCTGACCGGTGGTCGGCGAAAAGGTGATGTCGTGCCCGCGATCCGGCAGCTCGACGGTCGAGATCACCGACCCCGCCTCGTTCACCAGCGCCGCACCGAAGCCGCCTTCGCGCTTCTGGATCGACGAGGCGAAGATCAGTTCGGCTCGCTCCAGCGCTTCGGCACGCCGCGGCAGCAGCGCGGCGGCAAAGCCAACGCCCGCTGCCTTCAAAAATGCCCGCCGCTGCCACATCATCAGTCTCCGTCGAGTGACGAGAAGCCGACCGACAGGCCGAGCGCTGCCGCGAGGTTCTCGCCCAGAATGGTGTCGAGCGACTGGGTGACGATCACCAGGTAGTCGAGCGCCTTTTTCTGCCTGGGGTCGGCCAGCGCCTGCTCGACGGGATCGGTCACCACCTTGCCGGCACGCTCGGCATTGCCGAACTCGAAACTGGCGCTGTTCGACACCCAGAGGTTCTCCGCCGTCGTCGCCTCGGCGATGCGCGATTTCTCGAGCAAAGCGCGCAAGCCCTCGAAATTGGCGTTGATCGAGGGCACCGTCATGCCCGAGCGCCAGAACAGCGCCGATTTCGGCTTCGGCGCCGCGCCGTCGCGGCCGAGGAACGGCAGCAACCGCTGGTCGCGGATCGCCTCGGTGCCGTGCGCCAGAAGCCCGGTCAGCGCCTCGGCCACCTCGCGGAAACCGCGATAGTCGGGATCGGCTTCGGACGGCTCGAGCAGCCGCTTCGAGATGCCCGCAGGGTCGTTCCACTCGGCCGACAAGGCTGCCGCAGTCTCGGCCTGCAGCATCGTGATGGCGTGAGCATAGCGGCAGCGGAAATCGCCTTCGGCACTGTTCAACTGTTCGGCGCCGGTGCCGAACAGCAGGAATTCGAGCGCCCCCAGTCCCTGCATGGCGACGCTTTTGCTGCCGAGCTTTGCCGGGTCCGCCGCATCGGGGTCGGCATCGGCGAGCACGCCTTGCACCTGCCTCAGCGCGATGCCCTTGCGATCGGGCCAGAACAGGATCTTGTCGTAGCGGTTCTCCACCATCAGCGGCCCGAGCCGATAGAGCTCGACCCGCGACCAGGCGATAACGGCGGCCTTGAACTGGGTGCGGGCAACGTCGAGGCTCGCTTCGGATGGCCCGCCGCAGAGGCCCGCGACGTCGCGCTCGAGCGTCGCCGCCGTCTCGGCATACTGGGCGAAACCGGGGCGGATCGCCTCGGTGATCGCCAGCGACACCACCTGCTCCGCCGTGAGCTTTTGTTCCTGCGCCAGCGCAGGCGTCAGGCTCAGCGCCAGGACAACGGCAAGCAACAGACGCATCACAGCGACTCCAGGAAGGCGATCAGATCATCGCGCTCGGATTTCGGCATGTTTGCGAACGCATCGCGCGATTTCTGCGCCTCGCCGCCATGCCAGAGGATCGCCTCGGTGAGGTTGCGCGCCCGCCCGTCATGCAAAAACTCGGTGTGACCGGAGACGGTCTCGGTGAGCCCGATCCCCCATAGCGGCGGGGTCTTCCACTCATAGCCGTCGGCATCGCCCTCGGGGCGGTTGTCGGCAAGGCCCTCGCCCATGTCGTGCAGCAGCAGGTCGGTATAGGGCCAGATCAGCTGGAACTTGTGCGCCTCGATCGGCGCCTGGCGCGAGGTCACATACTTTGGCGTGTGGCAGGCGGTGCAATTGGCGGCATAGAACGCCTGCTTGCCGCGCAGCACGTCGGCGTCGCCGACGTTTCGGCGTTGGGGCACGCCCAGGTTCTGCGAGTAGAAGGTGACGAGGTCGAGCACCGGATCGGGCGCCTCGGACGGGCCGAGCCGCTGCTGTTCGCCGGTCGGCGCCGCCAGGCACTCGGCCTCTGCCGTGCTGCAATCGCCATGCGGCTTCATCACCAGCGGTGTCGAAATGCCGATATCGCCGGCAAAGGCATCGGCCGATTGCGCCCGGATGCTGGCGGCGCCGGCCTTCCAGCCGAAGCGGCCAAGCGCGCGCTGCCCGCTCTCCGCATCGAGCACCATGTTGGGCCGGCCCGAAATGCCGTCGCCGTCGCGATCGTCGGGGTCGACCTTCTTAAGGATATCCTCCTGCGGCACCTGCTCAAGCAGCCCCAGTCCGATCATCTGCGGCGCGACGCGCGGGCTGAGCAGCACATCGTCGGCCATCGCGCCATAGGCGAGGTCGGCGACCGAATAGCTCGGACGGCGCAGCGTCACGATCGTGCCGTCACCCAGCTTCACCGGATCGTCTGTATAGCTGATCACTATCTTGCCTTCGGGCTTGATCCCCTGGATGGCAAAATCCTGCAACTGGCCGCCATAGGTCGGCTCCTCGATCACCTTGGCGCCGGCGAGCAGCGCCGCATGGTCGGCATCGTGGCGCGGCGGGATGGAGAGGCGCAGGAACATCGATACAGCATCGTCGCCATTGCCCGACGGCGTATGGCCACGCCCGTCCTTCAAATGGCAGTTCTGGCAGCCGCGCGCATTGAACAGCGGCCCCAACCCATCCGACGCCTCGGTCGAGGCCGGCGCCGACACCCAGAGCTTGCGGAACAGCGCGTTGCCGAGCTTGAACTCGGCTTCCTGCTCGAAGCTGATATTGGCCGACGAGAACGAGAAGATGTCCTGGTTGACGCGCTTCTTCACCGTGCCGGCCCCGCCCGGCAGCTGCTCGAAATTCTCGGGCTTGGTGAAATCCGTAGTGGGGGCAGTGACCGCCTGGACCCGCTGCAGATCCCTCGGCGTCAAATCGGAACGGGTCCCGCCGTCGCTGGCGACGGCGAGACCCGCGATAAGGGTTATGACCAGGAAAACGGTCAAGCGCTTGTGCATGTCTCGCACTCTTGGCTTCCCGGCCATGGACCGGGATGAAACGCAGCATCGCGGATTCTGGCAACCCGCGACGCCGACAAAGCTCTGGAAAACCCAGGCCTACGAAGACTCGCCTACTGGAACACGGCGTCCGGGTTGGTCAGGCTGTCGGACTGCTCGATGGTCACCGTGTCGCCCAGCTCCAGCAGCGCCACGGCGCGCTCGATACCACGGGTCTGCGCGATCAGGCCATCGATCGCCGCCTGCACAACCGCGTTACCTTCGGTGTTCCCCTCGGCGATCATCTGGTCGTATTTTTCGACGGTGTCGCCGCGGGTCTTCATCAGCTCCATCTTGGCGACGGTGTCGGCCAGCAGCGCCTTGAGCTCGGTGTCGACGGTGGCGTCCTTCGAGGCAATCAGCTCCGAGATCGAGGGGCCTTCGACCACCGAGCCATCAACCCGGGTGTATTTGCCCAGGTAAACGTTCTGGATGCCGATCGCGTCGTTGAGATGCGAGATATAGGTGTTGTCCGAGAAGCAGTCATGCTCCTCTTCCGGATCGTGCAGCAGGAGGCCGAGCTTCATGCGCTCGCCTGCCAGCTCGCCGAACGACAGCGACCCCATGCCGGTGAGAATGGTGGCGAGCCCCTGCCCCGCCAGTGCGGTGCGCGCCGCGCCGCCTTCCTGCCAGTTGGCGACCATTTCCTCGAGATCGGTGACGAGGAGGTCGGTCGCCGCATCGAGATACTGGCCGCGCCGCTTGGCATTAGCCTCGGTCGAATAGTCGGTGAACGGCCGCTCACCGGCCCCGGCTTCCGTGCCGTGGAGATCCTGGCCCCAGAGCAGGAACTCGATGGCGTGGTAGCCGGTCGCGACGTTCGCTTCGATACCGCCGGCTTCCTGCAGCGTATCCTGCAAAAACGCCGGGGTGATCTCCGCCGCATCGACTTCGGTGCCGTCGATGGTGATCTTTGAGTTGGCAATGATGTTGGCGGTGTAGAGCCCGTTCTCGTCGCTCTCGGTACCATAAGAGGCATCGACATAGTCGATCAGGCCTTCATCCAGCGGCCAGGCATTCACCTTGCCTTCCCACTCATCGACAACCGGGTTGCCGAAGCGGAACGCCTCGGTCTGCTGGTACGACGGACGCGACGCCCGCCAGGCTTCGCGCGCCGCGGTCAGCGTCTCTTCGCTCGGGTTGGCGATCAGCGTGTCGGTGGCGGCGTCGAGCGCCTTGGCGGTCGCGAGCGCATCCTCGTAACCGGCGAGCGCGATATCGGCGTAGGTCTTGAGGATGGCATCGGCGCTGGGTTCGGCGGCATTGGCAAGGCCGGCGCCCATCGCCGCCATGCCGATCGAGAGGGCAAGCGTGCTGATCTTCATTACTGAAATCTCCTGGAGCAGGCCTGCGCGGGCCCGTTGGTAGCGCCGACTATCAAAGTGGATAGTCGGCTTCAAGAAATATCGACCCAGCTTGGAACGGCTCTAATCTGGCTTTCCTGCCCCCATCTCGACTCGCCCAAGCAAAACGGGCACTGTCACAATTGTCACAATTGACTTCGGAGGGGGTCCGAACGCCGTCTCGCCTGCGCCGCCTGACTTTGTCGGGGCAATGGATCGCCTCGCCTGCCACGGCGCACCTTGGGGGTGTCACGTGGCTGTCACACGGCCAAAATAGGTGAAGCGCGGCTTTAGGGGCTCCTCCCGAGTCAGGACAAGAAGCCAAAATTCCAGGGAGACTTGAGAATGATCGTCAAGAATGCGCTCGTCGCTTCGGTATCGGTCGCGGCACTCGCCGCTTCGACCTTCACCGTTTCGGCGCAGACCGACCTCGCCGCGCTGTACGAAGCCGCGAAAACTGAGGGACAACTGACCACTATCGCCCTGCCGCACGACTGGTGCGGCTATGGCGCCGTGATCGAGGCCTTCAAGGCCAAGTATCCGGGCATCACCATCAACGAGCTGAACCCCGATGCCGGCTCGGCCGATGAAATCGAAGCTATCAAGGCCAACAAGGGCAATACCGGCCCGCAGGCCCCTGATGTGATCGACGTCGGTCTCAGCTTTGGCCCCTCGGCCAAGGCCGAAGGCCTGATCCAGCCGTACAAGGTCTCGACCTGGGATTCGATCCCGGATTCGGCCAAGGACGCTGAAGGCTACTGGTACGGCGATTACTACGGCGTGCTGTCGTTCCTCGTGAACACCGACCTCGTCTCGAAGGTCCCGACCTCGTGGGCCGACCTCAAGGGCGCCGACTATGCCAACGCCGTGGCGCTGGCCGGTGATCCGCGCGCTGCCAACCAGGCCATCCAGGGCGTCTATGGCGCCGGCCTCTCGACCGGTGCTGCCGATGCCAAGGCCGCGGCCGACGCTGGTCTCGCCTACTTCGCCGAGCTCAACAAATCCGGCAACTTCGTGCCGGTGATCGGCAAGGCCGCTTCCACCGCCCAGGGCACCACCCCGATCGTCGTGGCGTGGGACTACAATGCTCTGGCCTGGCGCGATGGCTTTGCCGGCAACCCCAAGGCCGAAGTGGTCGTGCCGTCCGACAGCGTCGTCGCCGGCGTCTACATCCAGGCGATCTCGGCTTTCGCGCCGCATCCGAACGCGGCCAAGCTGTGGATGGAATACCTCTACTCCGACGAAGGTCAGCTCGGCTGGCTGGCTGGCTATTGCCACCCGATCCGCTTCAACGATCTCGCTGCCAAGGGCTCGATCCCGCAGGAGCTGCTCGACAAGCTGCCGCCGGCCGAGGCCTATGCCAAGGCCGTGTTCCCGACCCTCGACGAGCAGGCTGCCGCCAAGGAAGTGATCACCGGCCAGTGGGACGCCGTCGTCGGCGCCAACGTCCAGTAACATGACCAATGTCAGCTCTGCGGCTGACACCTCGGCCGGCCCGGTTTCCACCGGGCCGGCCGTGCGCGTCGGTGGTAACCCGTTCCGGTTCTTTTTGAGGCTCCGCCTCGGCGACATCATCGCCATCGCGCCGTTCATCATCTTCGCTTTGCTGTTCCTGTTGATCCCGACGCTCGGCCTCGTGGTCGGCGCCTTCCAGGACCCGCAAGGCAATTTCACCCTGCAGAACGTCATGGATCTGGCGACGCCGCAGATCGCTGCCTCGTTCTGGATTTCGATCCGGGTTTCGGTGACGTCGGCCGTGCTTGGCGCCGCCATCGGGCTCGCCATTGCGCTGGCCATCATCCGGGGCAAGCTCCCCTCCGGCATCCGCTCGGCGGTGATGACCTTTTCCGGCGTCGCCTCGCAGTTCGCCGGCATCCCGCTGTCCTTCGCCTTCCTCGCGACGCTCGGCCGGCTCGGGCTGGTCACCGTGCTGCTGAAGTTCGCCGGGTTCGACCTCTACAAATCCGGCTTCAACCTTTTGAGTTTCTGGGGCCTCACCATCACCTATCTCTACTTCCAGATCCCGCTGATGATCCTGATCATCGCGCCGGCGATCGATGGGCTGAAGAAGGAATGGGGCGAGGCCGCCGCGACGCTGGGCGCCACCAATGGCCAGTTCTGGCGCTATATCGGGCTGCCGGTGCTGTGGCCGAACCTCCTCGGCACCTTGTCGCTGCTGTTCGCCAACGCGTTCGGCGCGATTGCCACCGCCTACGCGCTCACCGGTTCGTCGCTCAACATCGTGCCGATCCTGCTCTATGCGCAGATCCGCGGCGACGTGCTGCACAACCCCGGTCTCGGCGCCGCCCTGGCGCTCGGCATGATCGTCATCACCGCGCTCGCCAACATCGTCTACCTGGTGATCCGCACCCGCGCCGAGAGGTGGCTCAAATGAAGCCAGCCAAGCTCTGGAGCTGGCTCATCTTCGCCTTCGGCGCGGCCTATTTCATCGTGCCGCTGCTCGCCACCTTCGAGTTCTCGCTGCGCATCCGCCGCGAGGGCTACACCTTCGATGCCTATACCTCGGTGTTCTCCGATGGGCGCTTCCAGGCCTCGTTCAGCTACTCGCTGATCGTCGGCGTCTGCGCCATTCTCGCCGGCCTGCTGATCGTCGTGCCCGCCGCCTATTACGTGCGGCTGCGCGCCCCGCACCTCAGGCCGATCATCGAGTTCATCACCCTGTTGCCGCTGGTGATCCCGGCCATCATTTTGGTGTTCGGCTATATCCGCATGTACAACACCTCATCGCCGCTGCCGCTGCTCGGCACCAACCTCGGCACCGATATCCTGTTGACGCTGGCCTATGTGGCGCTGGCCCTGCCCTACATGTATCGGGCGGTCGATACGGGGCTGCGCACCATCGATGTGCAGACCCTCACCGAAGCCGCCAATATCCTCGGCGCCAACCAGGCGACCATCATCGCCAAGGTGATCTTTCCCAACATCATCGTCGCGGTGCTGTCGGGCGCTTTCCTGACCCTCGCCATTGTCATCGGCGAGTTCACCATCGCGAGCCTCCTCAACCGGCAGGTGTTCGGTGTCTACATGCAGAATGTCGGCGCCAACCGGGCGTTCGAGCCTGCCGCGCTCGCCGTCATTTCATTCGTCATCACCTGGGGCGCCATGGGCATGATCCAGCTGCTGGCGCGTTTCGCCCCCAAAACCGCCCGTAGGGACTAGACCATGGCCGAAGAATTTCTGCGCATCGACAAGCTGGTCAAGGCCTTCGGCGGCAACCAGGTCGTCAAGGGCGTCGACCTCTCGTTCAACAAGGGCGAGTTCGTCAGCCTGCTCGGCCCGTCGGGCTGCGGCAAGACCACCATCTTGCGGATGATTGCCGGCTTCGAGCGTCCGGATTCGGGCCGCATTCTGGTCGAGGGCAAGGACATTTCCGGCCTCGCGCCCAACCAGCGCAAGATCGGCATGGTGTTCCAGGCCTATGCGCTGTTCCCCAACATGAACGTCGCCGACAATATCGGCTTCGGGCTGAAAATCGCCGGCATGCCAAAGCCGCAGCGCGAAGCCCGGACCGAGGAGATGCTGCAGCTGATCGGCCTTTCCGGCTACGGCAAGCGCTATCCGTTCGAACTGTCGGGCGGCCAGCAGCAGCGCGTGGCGCTGGCGCGCGCGCTCGCCCCCAGCCCCCGCATGCTGCTGCTCGACGAGCCGCTCTCCGCGCTCGATGCCAAGATCCGCGTCTCGCTGCGCGAGCAGATCCGCCAGATCCAGCGCGAACTGGGGATCACCACGGTGTTCGTGACGCACGACCAGGAAGAGGCGCTGTCGATCTCCGACCGGATCGTCGTGCTCAACACCGGTAATGTCGAGCAGTTCGGCCAGCCGTTCGAGATCTACAACCGGCCGCAGACCAGGTTCGTCGCGACCTTCGTCGGCACGCTCAATACCCTTAATGCCACCGTCGCCGACGCCGGCGCCAAGACCGTGACACTGGGCGGCACCACCGTCACCATCCCGGCTTTGCCCGCTTCTGCACGCAACGGTGAAGCCGTAGCCCTGACTATGCGGCCCGAAGCGGTGTCGCTCGCCAACGGCGCGACGCGCGATATCGTGCTCGATGGCAAGGTCGCTGAAGTCAGCTTCCTCGGCTCGGTGATCCGCCTGAAGGTCGACCTCGGCGACAACGCGGTGAACCTCGACACCTTCAACGACCAACGCACCCCACCCCCGGCGCACGGAGCGCCAGTGCGCATCGGCATCGCCTCGAGCGACGTGCTCGTGCTGGAGCGGTAGGGGGCACCGCCCCTGCTGCCAGCCAACCACCGCACCTCCCCCAAACTCGATGTCATCCCAGCGAAAGCTGGGACCCAACCCGCAGGTCGGCACCAGCGGAGAAATGGGTCCCAGCTTTCGCTGGGATGACAGCCGGTGGGTGGGAGAGAACCTGCCACAAATGCGGCCGCGTCAGCGGCATGCGCAAAATCCTTCTCCCCCCTCCCCCCAACCAGCAACACTTTGACCCGCAAGCCGATTCACCCGCGCGCCATCCTGCACTAAGGTGCCCCGCAAATCGCGGAGCACCCATGACCACCCCACTCGTCACCACCGACTGGCTTGCCGACCACATCGATGACGCCAATGTCGTCCTCGTCGATGCCAGCTGGTACATGCCGGCCGCCAACCGCAGCGGGCGCGCCGAATACCTCAAGAGCCACCTGCCCGGCGCGGTGTTCTTCGGCATCGACGATATCGCCGACAAGACCACCACCCTGCCCCACATGCTGCCGACCCCGGCGGCCTTTGCCGAGGCGGTGGGCAAACTCGGCATCGCCGACACCGACACCATCGTCGTCTACGACGAAGCCGGCGTCTTCGCCGCGCCGCGCGTCTGGTGGAGCTTCCGCGCCATGGGCGCCAGGGACGTGCGCGTACTCGATGGCGGCGGCCCGAAATGGCGCGCCGAGGGCCGACCGACCGCCTCGGGCGAGGAGCAGCCGGCACCCCGAACTTTCGTGCCGCACTACCAGCCGGCGCTGGTGCAGGATTTCGACGCCGTGCTGGGGCTGACCAGCTCGAAGGCCAGGACCATCGTCGACGCCCGCCCCGGCGACCGCTTCCGCGGCGAAGCCCCGGAACCCCGCCCCGGCCTCGCCTCCGGCCACATTCCCGGCAGCCTGAGCGTGCCGGCCGGCGACGTGACGGCGAACGGGCAGCTTAAGTCAGCGGCGGAGTTGCAGGCACTGTTCGCGAAGGCCGGTGTCGATGTGACCAGGCCGATCGTCACCAGCTGCGGTTCTGGGGTGACCGCCTCGACGGTGGCCCTGGCGCTGGCGATAGCCGGGGCGAAGGATGTCGCGGTCTATGACGGGTCGTGGACGGAGTGGGGCGGTCGGGCCGACGCGCCGGTGGAGCGGGGCTGAGGCGGGCCGACTGCAGGCAGACGGCCCCTCCCATCCTCCCCCATAATGGGGGAGGTGAAGAGTCGAGGCTCTGTCTGCGATCGTGCCAAACACACCGAAAGGGCACCTCCCCCTTTATGGGGGAGGATGGGAGGGGGCCGTCTCTATCAGTCGGGTCAGCCAACGCAAGCGGCCCCACCCCACCCTTAATCCCTCCCCATCAAGGGGAGGGAGATCCGACTGCAAGGCTTCGGTTCTTTCGTCTCCCTCCCCCTTGTGGGGAGGGTAGCGCAGCTAGGCGGAGCCGCCGTAGCGAAGCTGGGTGGGGGTGGGCCCCACGCTCCAGCCCCTACCCCCGCGAAACCCGCCAACTCCTCACCTCGAACGGCCGTAGCCCCGCACCCTCGCCACGCGCCATCGGCTCCTCGAGAATGTTGAGGCTCTCGCTGAGCTTCCACCCCTCCGGCACCTCCACGGCGAAATCGCCGCGCCGGCCCGAGGGCTCATACACCCGCAGCACCAGCCCATTGCCGTCCTCGGCCGGCTTCAGCCCCGACAGCGCTGCCGGAATGCCGTCGATCCCGATCGGTTCATAATGCACCGCGGCGACGCCGCTGGCGACGGCGGCCAGCATCGGCTGGTTCAGGTCCTCGGCTTCCTCGCGCACCCGGCCCTCGTGCCATTCGCCGGCATGCGGATAGAGCGCATAGGTGAAGCGCTGCCCGCCTTCATCGGCCAGTGGGTCCGGATAGACCGGCGAGCGCACGAGACTGAGGCCCAGCACGTTGCCCTTGGCGCTGTGCCCGTACTTGGCGTCGTTGAGCAGCGCCACGCCGAAACCCGGCTCGCTCATATCGAGGAAGCGATGGCCCGGCACTTCGAACTGCGCCTGGTCCCAGCTGGTATTGTTGTGCGTGGTGCGCTGCACCACCCCGTTGGCGTGCTCGAACGTGGCATGGGCGGCGCGCACCGCCACCGGCGTCTGTGTCCTCAACAGGCAATGCCGATCGTGCCAGTCGATCTCGGTCGCGATATCGAGACGCACCCCGTTGGCGTCGAGGCTGTAGGTCTGCGTCACCGTCGAGGCGCGGAAGCGGCGGACGATGCGGATCGCGACGCGCGCCGGCGTATCCTCGACCACCTTGATGCTTTCGGGCCGGTTCAGCTCGATGCCTTTCTTGGCGTAATCCTCTTCGATGTCCCAGGCATCCCAGTCGCGCGGCTTATCGGCCGGATAGACCCAGAGCTGGTTGCCGCGGCCGGCAAGCGCCTCGCGCCCGGTCGCCTTGTGGATGAGGCTGGTGACGGTGCCATCGAGCCCGATCGTGGCGCGGATATGCGCGTTCTCGAGGTGGCTCTCGCTCACCGACAGGCCCGCCAGCGGCTCGAGCGTCGAGCGGGTGAACACCTTGATGCCGAGCGGCGCCATCACGTCGGAGCTCGAGAAATGCGTGCCGTCCGACAGCGTCACCCGCACTGGCCGGCGGCTGAGCGAGGGGTTCACCACGATCACCGCGTCATGCACATCGCCGTTCGGGATGCGGTTGACGATCACCGACATCGCCATCTGCTGACGCGCCAGCGCCCGGCCGACCGCGTCGTTCAGCTCGCGCTCGGCATCCTCGTAGACCTCGGCGATCGAGGAGCCGGGCAGGATGTCGTGGAACTCGTTCTTCAGCACCACGCGCCAGATATGCTCGAGGCTCTCCGGCTGCTCGCCACCGAGCAGCGCTGCCAGCGAGGCCAGCGTTTCGGCGGTGATCAGCGCGCGCTCAGCCTGCCGGTGCGCCTTCTTGGTGGCGCTCTGCGTGGTGAGCGTCGCGCGGTGCAGTTCCAGATAAATGTCGCCCTGCCACACCGGCAGTTCTGTCTGCTTGCCGGTCTCGTGCGCCGCGGCGAAGAAATCCTCGACCCGGCTCCAGCGCGCCTTGGGCAGCACCGGGAAATCCCGCAGCTGCATTTCGCGCTCGACATATTCCGGCGTGACCCCGCCGCCGCCATCGCCATAGCCCACGGCGAGCAGCGAAGTCTGGTGCTGCGGCTTCTGCATGAAGTTACGCCAGGTCTTCAGAATGCTGAGCGGGTTCACTGCCCCATTATAGCCGTGCCAGGGGTTGTTGAAGGTGTGGGTCAACACCCGCGAGCCATCGATCCCCTCCCACCAGAACAGGTCGGCCGGGATGGTATTGGTGTCGTTCCAGTTCACCTTGATGGTGAAGAACGAGTCGATACCGCCTTGTTTCAACAGCTGCGGTAGCCCGCCCGAAAAGCCGAAGCAGTCGGGCAGCCAGCACACCCGGTGCTTGACCCCGAACTTCTGCTGGAAATAGCGCTGCCCGTAGAGGATCTGCCGCGTCAGGCTCTCGCCGGTGGGCATATTGGTGTCGGGCTCGACCCACATGCCGCCGACCGTCTCCCAGCCGCCGGCCGCCACCTTCGCCTTGATCTTCTGGAACAGCGCCGGATCGTCTTCCTCGATCTGCGCGTAGTAATGCGCCGTCGACTGGTTGAAGCGGAAACCCGATTGCGCCAGGTACTCGTTGCTCCCCTCCATCAGCGTCACCGCCGTCGAGAAGGTACGGCGCATCTTGCGGCGGGTCTCGGCATAGGGCCAGAGCCAGGCGAGATCGATATGCGCATGCCCGGTGAGGGCGATCTCGCCCTGTTGCGGGAAGCGCTGCTTGAGTTCGCGCAGCCGCTCGATCAGCTTCAGGTCCGCCTTGATGACGCTCTGGCGCTGCGCTTCGCTGAGCGGCGCCGGGTTGTCCTTCAGCGGCGGCAATTGCCAGATCTTCTGCTGGCCGCGCTGCGGCGCAAAGCGCGCGACATAATCCTCGGTGCCCGACGGCCATTCGAGCGCGTAAAAGGCCTCTTCCGCTGCGGCGACCAGGTGCGGCACCACCTCGTGCCCGTCGAGCTCGCTGGCCGCTTCATGCACTTGGCTCAAGCGCAGGCGGAACGCGTCGACCGCGCCATCGAGCCAGTAGAGTCTGGCGTCGTTCAGATGCGGTTTGCGCACCGGTTCGCCGAACGGCAGCCGCGCCACCGCTTCCGCCTCGATGCGGAAATCATGCGCCCGCACCGGGAATTCCTTGTGATACGGGTCGTTGCCGAAACCGACATTGTCGTCGCCATAGATCAGCGTCGCCAGCGCCTCACCGCCGAGGTCGAGGAACAGCCGCGTCTCGGCAATCGGCCAGCTCGAGGGCACCGAAACGCCGGCAGCAAAGCTCTGCACGCCGTCACGGCTCGGCCATGGCGCTCCGACTTCGATCGGCTTGCCGTTCAGCGTCCAGCCGCCCACCGGCAGTGTCTCGCGCTCCCGCCACCAGGTGAGCTCATCCAGCCGCACCCTGATCCGGTCCAGCCGCTGCTCGATGGAGAGAGCCATGCGAAATATCCTCGTTGCAACGTTACAATGCGCGGCGGACAAAACCATAACTGGCCGCGGCTCGCTAGGGCGGGAAGCGGGAAAATGTTGCAGCGTCCAACAGTGACTGGGGAGGGGAGATCGCCTGAACCATCGTGCCCTCCAGGATCCCCTCTCTTGCGATTTCTAAGGCTTAGCAAACGCTAAGCCCAAGAAATCGCTTTCTCCCCCACAAGGGGGGAGATGATCGGTGGCTTCCATTCGCATCGGAGCGTCAGTCGGGACTCTCCCCCTTGGCGGGGGAGAAAGCGAAAACTTGGGCCTAGCGCAGCTAAGTCCTTAGTTTTCGCCAGAGAGGGGGTTCTGGCCCCCTCGGCGATCAGGCCTTGTTCTTGTTGTACAAGTCGAAGAACACCGCGGCCAGCAGCACCACGCCCTTGATCATCTGCTGCAGGTCGATGTTGATGCCCATGATCGACATGCCGTTGTTCAGGACACCCATGATGAAGGCGCCGATCACCGCGCCGGCGACCTGGCCGACGCCGCCCAGCGCCGAGGCGCCGCCGATGAACACCGCGGCGATCACGTCGAGCTCGAGCCCCTGCCCCGCCTTCGGCGTCGCCGAGTTGAGGCGGGCGGCGTAGATCATGCCGGCGAGCGCCGCGAGCGCTCCCATGATGGCGAAGATGTAGAAGGTCAGCCGCTCGGTCTTGATGCCCGACAGCGCCGCCGCCTTGGGGTTGCCGCCGATGGCATAGATACGGCGGCCGAAGGTCAGCCGCTTGGTGAGAAAGACGAAGCCGGCGATCAGGATGCCCATCACCACCAGGACGTTCGGCAGGCCTTTGTAGGACGCCAGCATGTAAGTGAAGAACAGCACCAGCGCCGCGATGACGATGTTCTTTGCGGCAAACAGCGCGAACGGCTCGCTCTCATAGCCGCGCGCCGTGCGGCGGGCCCGGGTGCGGATCGACAGCAGGATCATGCCGACTACGGCGACGATGCCGATGGCGAGCGTCGCCCCGTGCAGCACCAGCGGCTGCACGCCCTGGCTGGCCGGCACGAGGGTGATCGCCCCGATGAAGTCGGGGATGAACCCCGCCGACAGCAGCTGGAACTCGGCCGGGAACGGGCCGACCGACTGGCCGGCGAGAATGGACAGCGACAGGCCCTTGAAGATCAGCATGCCGGCCAGCGTCACGATGAAGCTCGGGATGCGGTAATAGGCGATCAGGTAGCCTTGCGCCGCGCCGATCGCCGCCCCGACCACGAGGCAGATGAGGCCGGCAACGATCGGGTTGGCGAGGAAGGCCAGCTCCGGCGGGAACTTCCAGCCGATCATCAGCATGGCCGCCAGCGCGCCGATAAAGCCCGACACCGAGCCGACGCTGAGGTCGATATGGCCGGCGACGATCACCAGCAGCATGCCCAGCGCCATCACGATGATGTAGCTGTTCTGCAGGACGATATTGGTGAGGTTCAGCGGCTTGAACAGCACGCCGCCCGTCGTCCACTGGAAGAACAGCATGATCAGGATCAGCACCAGCAGCAGGCCGTATTCGCGGAGGTTCGCTTGCAGCGCGCCCCAGATCGAAAGCGGCGCAGCGGCTTCTGCCGGGGTTGCAGCCTGCGGTGCGGTTTCGGTCGTCATGATGCAACTTTCCCTTCGGCGCGCACGATGGCGCGCATGATCTTTTCCTGGCTCGCCTCGGCGGTCGGCATTTCGCCGACCAGCCGGCCCTCGTTCATCACGTAGACGCGGTCGGTGATGCCGAGCAGTTCCGGCATCTCCGAGGAGATGACGAGGATGGCTTTGCCCTGCGCGGCGAGCTGGTTGATGATGCTGTAGATTTCGTACTTGGCGCCGACATCGATGCCGCGGGTCGGCTCATCGAGGATCAGCACTTCGGGGTTGGCGAACAGCCACTTGGACAGCACCACTTTCTGCTGGTTGCCGCCCGACAGGTTCCCCACCGTCTGGTAGACGCTCGACGACCGGATATTGGTCTTCTTGCGATAGTCGTTCGCCACGTCGAGCTCGGCGAGGTCGTCGATGACGCCCCAGCGCGACACGCCCCAGAGGTTGGCAAGCGTGGTGTTGTGCTTGATGTGGTCGATGAGGTTGAGCCCGAAGGTCTTCCGATCCTCGGTGGCGTAGGCGATGCCGTGCGACACGGCCTTTTCGACCGTCGAGGTATCGACCTTCTTGCCGTGCAGCAGCACCTCGCCGCTGACCTTCACGCCGTAGGATTTACCGAACAGGCTCATCGCGAATTCGGTGCGGCCCGAGCCCATCAACCCGGCGATCCCCACCACTTCGCCCTTCCGGACGTTGAGGTCGATGCCCTTGATCACCTGCCGGTCGCGGTGCTGCGGGTGGTAGACCGACCAGTTCTTCACCTCGAACACCACCTCGCCGATCTGAGGCGCGCGGGCCGGGTAGCGATCCTCGAGCGGGCGGCCGACCATCGAGGTGATGATCCGGTCCTCGGTAATATCGGCCTTGTCGAGCGTCTCGATGGTGTGGCCGTCGCGGATTACCGTGATCCGGTCGGAAACCTTCGAGACCTCGTTGAGCTTGTGCGAGATCAGGATGCAGGAAATGCCCTGCGCCTTGAAGCCGAGCAGCAGGTTGAGCAGCGCCTCGCTGTCCTTTTCCGAAAGGCTGGCGGTCGGCTCGTCGAGGATTAGCAGCTTCACTTCTTTGCTGAGCGCCTTGGCGATCTCGACCAGCTGCTGCTTGCCGGTGCCGATATTGGTGACCAGCGTATCGGGGTCTTCGTTGAGCCCGACCTTGCGCAGCACGGCGCGGGCGCCTTCACGCGTCTCGTCCCAATCGACGATGCCGGCTTTGGCGCGCTCGTTGCCGAGATAGATGTTCTCGGCAATCGACAAGAGCGGCACCAGCGCCAGCTCCTGGTGGATGATGACGATGCCCTTGTGCTCGCTGTCGCGGATCGAGCGGAAGGCGCATTCCTCGCCATTATAGATGATCTGGCCCTCATAGGAGCCATGTGGGTAGACGCCGGAAAGCACCTTCATCAGCGTCGATTTGCCGGCGCCGTTCTCGCCGACGATGGCGTGAATTTCGCCGGCCTTGACGTCCAGGTTGACGTTCTGCAGCGCCTTCACACCAGGAAAGGTCTTGGTGATGTCACGCATCTGCAGGATCGTGTCACGCATCGGCAAGATCGTGTCGCGCATCTCCGGGATCGTGTCGGTCATGGGCGGCCTTCTGGTTGGTCCCGGTCGCCAGATGGCGCCGCGGGGCCGGATTTACTTGTGGGGCGAAGTTTACTTGAGGGGATAGAATGCCGAAAGGGCCCCGCTGCTCAGCGAGGCCCTTCCGAAGGCTTCGACCTTACTGGAGGTCGGATTCCTTGATGTAGCCCGAGTCGACGACCAGAGCCTTGTAGTTGGTGGCATCGACGTCATGCGGGACGAGCAGGATCGACGGCACGACCTTGACGCCATTGTCATAGGTCTTGGTGTCGAGTCCTTCCGGCGTACCGCCGCCGACGACAGTGTCGACGAGCGCGGCAGTGGTCGCGGCCAGTTCGCGGGTATCCTTGAACACGGTCGAGTACTGCTCGCCGGCGATGATCGCCTTCACCGACGGGACTTCGGCGTCCTGCCCGGTGATGATCGGCCACGGCTGGTCGGCCGAACCGTAACCAACGCCGCGCAGCGACGAGATAATGCCGCGGCTCAGCCCGTCATAGGGGGCCAGGACGCCATCGACTCGGCTGCCGTCCGAGTAGTTGGCCGAAAGGATGTTGTCCATGCGGGCCTGCGCCACGGCGCCGTCCCAACGGAGCGTGCCGACCTTGTCCATGCCGGTCTGGCCGGACTTGATCACCACGTCGCCCGAGTCGATCAGCGGCTGGATGACGCTCATCGCGCCGTCGTAGAAGAAGAAGGCGTTGTTGTCGTCGGGCGAGCCGCCGAACAGTTCGACGTTCCACGGCTTGGTGCTCGGGAACCGCTCCTTCAGGCCCTTGACCAGCGAGTTGGCCTGCAGCACGCCGACCTGGAAGTTGTCGAAGGTGGTGTAGTAGTCGACATTGGCGCTTTCGCGGATCAGGCGGTCATAGGCGATGACCTTGATGCCCGAGTCGGCAGCCTGCTGCAGCACGGCACTGAGCGTCGTGCCGTCGATCGACGCGATCACCAGGGCCTTCACGCCCTTGGTCACCATGTTCTCGATCTGAGCGAGCTGGTTCGGGATATCGTCCTCGGCATATTGCAGGTCGACGCTGTAGCCCTTGGCCTCGAGGGCGGCCTTCAGCGAGTCACCGTCCGAGATCCAACGGAGCGACGACTTGGTCGGCATCGCAATGCCGATGGCGCCCTTGTCCTGGGCAAACGCCTGGCCGGAGAGCGCGATGGCGCCAACGGTGACGGCGGTCATAAGAAGCTTCAAGGCTTTCACTGGTTTCCTCCCGGGTAAACCTTGGTGACGGAACCGCGATCGGGACGTGCCGCCCGCGGGGAGGAAAGGTGAAGGGAACCAACCATCGCAGCTCATTGCTGCGCCGGTCTTCGTTGCCGTACCGGGCACCCGGTGGCGACGCCTCCCAAACGCCCCGTAGCCGGGGCATTTCGCGCGTCCTCCAACGCGCCGGCGGAACCTAGAGTAATCAGATATCGCTGTAAAGATGTCCGCCGAACGGCTGCCGAAGGCGTGTTCGCCGAGCTTTCATCCTTGCTCAAATTGCTATGTCTGCATTACAATTCGGCGTTGAGGAGAGCACCGGACAGACGACAAAGTTCGCGTCGGTGCCGTATAACATATCAGATAGGTGTGAGGGGAATGGCCCGTAGCGACGTGAACGCCGGCCCGGAGGATTACCCACTGACGGCGGCCGAGAGGGTGGCCAACGAGCTGACCGAGATCATCCTCGGCGAGCTCTCCCCGGGCGCCAGCATTCCGAGCGAAGCCGATATTGCCAGCCGCTTCGAGGTCAGCCGCCTGACGGTGCGCGAAGCGGTGAAAATGCTGGTCGGGCGAGGCCTCCTGCATATCGGCCGCGGCCGCCGCGCCGTGGTGCGCGAGCCCGACAGTTCGGTGTTCGCGGCGCTGCTCGTCTCGATCGTCCGCAACGATCCCAAGGGGCTGTTCGACCTGATCGAACTGCGCATGGCGATGGAATCGCTGTCATCGGGCCTCGCTGCGAAGCGCGCCAGCCGAGCCGGCATCCAGGCCATCGACAGCGCCATGCGCGACATGCGCGCCTCGGCAGCCGAGGCAGCCGACGGCGAAAACCCCGAGGCCGAGGCGCGTTTCCACGAAAGCGACCTGCAGTTCCACGAGGCCATCGCCATGGCGAGCGGCAACCGCGTCATCGCCTTCATCTTCGAAGCCATGGCCAAACCGTTACGCGAAAGCTTCGTAATGAGCCGGCGCGGCCAGACCCTGCGCGGCGCCGGCCGCGTCGAAACCGTCGAAGCCCACCAGGCCATCCTCGACGCCATCCGCGCCGGCGACCAACGCGCCGCCGTCGACGCCATGCGCGCGCACCTCAAAAGCACGGAACTGGACATCCGCTCGCACCTCGCCAGCGGAGTGGCGGCGGCTTAGCCGCACCGGTGTGCTTGGCGCCCCTCACCCCGCGGTGAGGCCTTTCGGCCTCATCCGCCGCCCTCTCCCCCCGGAGGGCGCTATTGCGCCCCCTTGGAGGGGCGAGGGGGCGATAGGGGCACTGCCGGTGCAAAGTGCGTCCCCTCTCCCTTCTGGGGAGAGGGTCAGGGTGAGGGGTGCCAAGCACACCGGCTGACGATACGCCAAGCCTACCCGTGATTAATCATCACATGCCGGACCGCCGTATAGTCCTCGAGCGCATAGACGGACATGTCCTTGCCATAGCCCGACTGCTTCAGCCCGCCATGCGGCATCTCGTTGACCAGCATGAAATGGGTATTGATCCACGTGCACCCATATTGCAGCCGCGCCGCCGTCTGCATCGCCTTCGACACATCCTTGGTCCACACCGATGAGGCGAGGCCATAGTCGCTGTCATTGGCCCAGGCGATGGCATCCTCGGGGTCGGTGAAGCGGGTGACCGACACCACCGGCCCGAACACTTCGCGCCGCACGATCTCATCAGCCTGCAGCGCCCCGGCGATCACCGTCGGCTCGTAGAAAAAGCCCCGGTCGCCCGACACATGGCCACCTGCAGTGATCTTGATATGCGGCAGTTCCGACGCCCGCTCGACGAAGCTCGCCACCCGGTCGCGCTGGCGCTTCGAGATCAGCGGCCCGATCTCGTTGAGCGTATCGTCGGCCTGGTTGTACTGGATCGAGTTGACCGCCGAGCTCAAGTCGGCCACCAGCCTGTCGTGGATTTTCGGGCCGGCATAGATCCGGCAGGCCGCCGTGCAATCCTGCCCGGCATTGTAGTAGCCGAAGGCCTTGAGCCCGCTCACCACCGCCTCGAGGTCGGCATCGTCATAGACGATCACCGGCGCCTTGCCGCCGAGTTCGAGATGCGTGCGCTTCACCGATTTGGCCGCCGCCTGCAGCACCTTCTTGCCGGTGGCGACGTCGCCGGTGATCGAGATCATGTTGATCTTGGGGTGGTTGATCAGCGCGTTGCCGACGCTGTCGCCGCGCCCCAGGATAACGTTGACCACGCCCTCGGGCAGCACCTCAGCAAAGACTTTCGCGAGCTTCAGCGCCGTCAGCGGCGTCTGCTCTGATGGCTTGTAGACCACCGTATTGCCGCCGGCGATGGCCGGCGCCAGCTTCCACGCCATCATCATCAGCGGGTAATTCCACGGCGCGATCGAGCCGACGATGCCGATCGGGTCGCGCCGCACCATCGAGGTGTGGCCCGGCAGGTATTCCCCCGCGATCGAGCCCTGCATATTGCGCACCGCCCCGGCAAAGAAGCGCCAGCAATCGACGATCGCCGGGATCTCGTCGTTCTTGACCGCATTGATCGGCTTGCCGCAGTTCAGCGCCTCGAGCGCCGCAAAGCCATCGGCATCGTCCTCGATCGCCTGCGCGATCTTGAGCAGGTAATTCGAGCGCTGCCCCGGCGTCGTCCGCGACCAGCTGGCGAAGGCTTTCTCCGCGGCGAGCACGGCGGCATCGATCTGCGTGAGCGAGGCCTCGGGAATGCCGCGGATCAGCTCCCCGGTTCTGGGATTGAGCACCTGCTCCTCGGTTTCCGTCCCCGCCTCGAAGCGCGAGCCGATCAGCATTTCGGTGTGCATTTTCTCTCTCCCATAACTCGACTTTCAGTGCACGTGGCCACCCCCCTCCCATCCTCCCCCACAAGGGGGGAGGTGTGGGTCGGTGAGGGTGGCAAGAGACCTGCCAAAGCCCCGATCGGCACCTCCCCCCTTGTGGGGGAGGTTGGGAGGGGGGTGGCCAGGTGAACTGCAGCCAGCATCACTTCCCCATCCCCGCCACCGTCTGATCCCCGCCGCGGCTGAAATAGAACGCCAGCAGGATCGGCAGCAGCGTCACGATCACCACCACCATGGCGACCACATTGGTCACCGGGCGCTGCCGCGGCCGCACCAGTTCCTCGAGCATCCAGATCGGCAGCGTCTGCTGCTGGCCGGCGGTAAAGGTGGTGACGATCACTTCGTCGAAGCTGAGCGCAAAGGCCAGCATGCCGCCGGCGAGCAGTGCCGTGCCGATATTGGGCAGGATGACGTGGCGGAAAGTCTGGAACTTGTCGGCGCCGAGGTCCATCGCCGCCTCGATCATCGAGCCCGAGGTGCGCCGGAAGCGCGCCACCGCATTATTGTAGACGACGACGATGCAGAAGGTCGCGTGCCCCAGCACAATCGTCCAGAACGAGAACGGGATCTCCATCAGGCTGAACGCTGAACGGAGCGATATGCCGGTGATGATGCCGGGCAACGCAATCGGCAGGATCACCAGCAGCGAAATCGTCTCGCGCCCGAAGAACCGGGTGCCTGAAACGGCCGCGGCGCAGAGCGTTCCCAACACCAGCGCGATGGCGGTCGAAATGGCCGCCACCTGCACCGACAGGGTCAGCGCCTGCCACACGTCGGGCCGGTTCCAGGTCACGGCAAACCACTTCAGCGTCAGCCCCGGCGGCGGCCACTGATAGGTCCGCTCCTCCGAGGAGAAGGCATAAAGAAAGATCAGCGCGATCGGCGCCAGCATGAAGAACAGCCCGGCGCCGGCAGCGAGCTTCAGCCCCCAGGGGGCGCGGGGGGTGTCAGAGCGCATCATGGCCTCCGACATCGAGCGTGGGGCTCACCCCCTCCCAACCTCCCCCGTCTAGGGGGAGGTGCCGGCCGGTGCGTGTGGCAAAATAGGAAGGCAAGCCTCGATGGGCACCCTCCCCCTTCGGGGCGCTACCGCGTCCCCCGGGAGGGTTGGGGAGGGGGGCGGGGAGCCCGGATGCCTGAGGCTCAAAGCGCATCGAACGCCCCCATGCGCTTGGCCATCCACAGGTAGAGCCCCATGATGACGATCGGCACCACGGTGAAGGCGGCGGCCAGCGGGATGTTCCCGGCCGTGCCCTGGTGCGCGTAGACCGCCTGGCCGATGAAGAAGGCCGAGGTGCCGATGATCTGCGGGATGATGTAATCGCCCAGCGTCAGCGAGAAGGTGAAGATCGAGCCGGCGACGATCCCCGGCAGCGCCAGCGGGAAGATCACCCTCCAGAACGTCTGCATCGGCGTCGCGCCCAGATCGGACGAGGCGTCTAGCAGGTTCGTCGGCACCCGCTCGATCGCCGCCTGGATCGGCAGGATCATGTAGGGCATCCAGACATAGAGGAAGACGAGGAACGTGCCGGTATAGCTGATCGACAGCGAGTTGCCGCCGATCACCGGCAGGCTGAGCCAGGCGTCCAGCAGCCAGGTCAGGTGCAGCTGCTCGAACACCCAGTTGAGGATGCCCTCCTTGGCGAGGATCAGTTTCCAGGCATAGACCTTCACGAGGTAGCTGGCCCACAGCGGCAGCATGATGCCCAGATAGAACAGCGCCTTCCATTTCCCCCGCGCATAGCGCGCCGCCATATAGGCGATGGGAAAGGCGATCAGCGCCGAGGCCAGCGTCACCGCTGCCGCCATGCTCACCGTGCGGAGGATCACGTCGAGGTTCTGCGGCCTCAGCAGCTCAGCGTAGGTCTTGAGCGTGAACTCGTAATTGATCAGCCCGGAGAACTCGTCGATCGAGAAAAAGCTCTGCAGCAGGAGCGCGAACAGCGAGCCGACATAGACGATACCGAGCCAGAGCAGCGCCGGCAGCAGCAACAGGAAGACGAACAGCTTCGGCTGCCGCCAGAAGCGGTCGCTGAGCGCCCCGAGCCAGCCGCGCTGGTTCGGGAGGATCGCGCTGGAACTGCTCGCGGCGATCGCGCTCACCCCGCGTCCTCCATCAGATGCAACGCCTCGCGGGCAAAGCCGATGGTTACCCGGGCCCCATCGGCGGGCACGTCAGTGCCGGAGGGCACCACCGCATGGAGCAGCGTACCGCCGAGTTCGATGCCGAGCCGCGTCGTGGCGCCGAGATACGAGCGCGACACCACCGTACCGGTGAGCGCCGAATGGCCGCCCTCGCTGCGGAGCAGGTGGATCGCCTCCGGCCTGAGCGAGGCCCAGCGCCGCTCGCCGGCAATGGTTTCGACGAACTCCGGCGCCAGCACATTGGAGGAGCCGACGAAATCGGCGACGAAGCGCGAATTGGGCTTGGTATAGATTTCTTCGGGCGTCCCCACCTGCACCAGCTTGCCGAAATCGAACACCGCCACTCGGTCGGCCATCGACAGCGCTTCGCCCTGGTCGTGGGTGACGAAGATGAAGGTGATGCCGAGCGTCTTCTGCAGCGCCTTCAGCTCTTCCTGCATCTGCTCGCGCAGCTTCAGATCGAGCGCCCCGAGCGGCTCGTCGAGCAGCAGCACCTTGGGCCGGTTGACGATGGCGCGGGCCAGCGCCACCCGTTGTCGCTGACCGCCCGAGAGCTGGCCGGGCCGCCGGTCGCCATAGCCGCCGAGCTTCACCAGCTCCAGCGCCGCCTCGGCCTCGCGAGCCCGCGTCGCCTTGTCGACCCTCTTCAGCATCAGCGAGAATTCAACATTCTCGCGCACGTTCATGTGCGGGAACAGCGCGTAATCCTGGAACACCGTGTTGACGTTGCGCCGATAGGGCGGCACGCCCTCCACCGCGTCGCCGAAAATCCGGATCTGCCCCAGCGTCGGCTGCTCGAAGCCGGCGATCAACCGCAAGCAGGTGGTCTTGCCCGAGCCCGAGGGGCCGAGCATGGCGAAGAACTCCCCTTCCCCGACCTCGAGATCGACCTCGTCGAGAGCTCTCACCGCGCCGAAATGGCGGGAAACGGTTTGCAGGGACACGGCCGAGGTCATGCGTCAGGGAGCCTTTGCGTCAACCGGGGAGCTTCACCGTCTCAGATAACGGCGAAAGATCCGCGGGGATCAACCGGAGGATTTGCAAAGGCAAATCCCCGGGATGTCGGGAGAATTTTGCCGCGAGCGGCAAAAATTCCCCTAGGGCCGGCGATTTGCCGTTGGCAAATCGCCGGGATCGGAGGATTTGCCTCACGGCAAATCCCCTTGGTGTCACCCCCGCAACGGCGGAAACCCACTCGCTGTGGACGCGAGGTTGCGCTGGGCTCCGCCGTCGCGGGAGTGACCGTCGCGGGATGAGGGAACAGCGCAGCGCGCTTTTCCCCCGGGCCGACTAGAGCCCCCTAGCGGCCGCCGATAACCCCGACGTAGTCGCTGACCCAGCGGTAATACGGCACGCACTCACCCGCCTCGCACTTGGCGGTCGGGGTCCGCCAGAAGCGGATCTTGTCGAAGTTCTCGTAGCCGTTGGTGGCGCAGCCCTCATCGGTGAGGAGCTCATTGCCCTTGCAGGCGGCCGGCACCGACGGCACCGTGCCGAACCAGGCCGACACATCGCCCTGCACCTTGGGCGAGAGCGAATGCTCCATCCACATATAGGCGCAGTTGGGATGCGCGCTCTCGGCGTGCAGCATCGTCGTATCGGCCCAGCCGGTGATGCCTTCTTCCGGGAAGGTCGACGCCACCTTGGCGCCTTCGGCCTTCAGCACGTTGACCATGAACGGCCAGGACGAGGAGGCAACGACGCCTTCGTTCTTGAAGTCGTCCATCTGGATGAACGCATCGTGCCAGTAGCGGCCGACCAAGGTGCGCTGCACCCGCAGCAGGTCGAGCGCCGCCTTGTACTGATCCTCGTTCAGCGCATAGGGGTCGGTGATCCCCAGCTCCGGCTTGTGCTTCATCAGGTAAAGCGCCGCGTCGGCCACGTAGATCGGGCCGTCATAAGCCTGGACGCGCCCCTTGTTCGACTTGCCGTCGGGCAGCGTCGTCTCTTCGAACACCACGTTCCAGCTGGTCGGCGGCTTATCGCCAAACACCTCGGTATTGTACATCAGCACGTTGGCGCCCCAGACATAGGGCGTGCCGTAATGGGTGCCATCGACGGTATGCCAGGCGGCGCTCTCGATGCGCGGATCGATCGTCGACCATGACGGGATCAGCGCCGTGTTGATCGGTTGTACGCGCTTGCCGGCGATCAGCCGCAGTGAGGCATCGCCCGAGGCGGTGACGAGGTCGAAGCCGCCTTCGTTCATCAGCGCCACCATTTCGTCCGAGGTGTTGGCGGTCTTCACCGTCACCTTGCAGCCGCTATCGGCTTCGAACTTGGTGACCCAGTCATAGTTCGGGTCGGTCTCACCGCGCTCGATGTAACCGGCCCAGGCGACGATCGAAACTTCGCCCTCCCCCGCGCCGAGCGACTGCAGCATCTCCTGCGCAGCCACCTGACCGGTGAAGGTCGCAACCATGGTCAAGGCCGTACACGTCTTGAGGATGGATTTCATCGATTTCTCCCTGCTCGGGCAGCGCTCCCAAATGCGCATCATGCCCTTGATTGGGAGCTTATCGAGCGCTTTGCTATGCGCAAATGTATTCGTCCGGGGGGAGTTATCGGATTTTCCGATAGCTCTGCCACCGGACGTGCCCACCCCTCTCCCTCAGGGGAGAGGGTAGTGCAGCTAGGACCGTGAGGTCCGCAGCGGAACTAGGGTGAGGGGTTCAGCTTCTCAACGAGCGCGTTTGGCGCCGCTTCACCCCTCAACCGGCCTTCGGCCACCTTCTCCCCTGAGGGGAGAAGGGACGAGGTTGCCAGCTCCAGGCTGCGGGTGGCGCCATCACCTCACCGCTCCTGCGCCGCCCTGCCCCGCGATGGGTGCTGCTGCTGCGCCAGCCCGATGAAATCGCGCGCCGCCTGGGTCAGCTGGCTGCCGCGGCGCCAGACCATCCCCACCTGCACCACCGGCAGCGCCCCCGAGATGTCGCGGCTTTCGATCCGGTCGCCTTCCAGCGACCACGGTCGATAGACCAGGTCCGGCAGCAGCGCGATGCCGGCGCCGGTGGCGACGAGGCTGCGCACTGCCTCGACCGAGCGAGTGCGGAACGCCACATTGGGCCGGGCGCTGAAGGCGGCGAGGAGCTTTCCGGTATTCTCCTCGGTCTCATCCACCGTCAGCATGATCAGGGGCTCCGGCACGATATCGGAAACCGAGATGATGTCGGCGCCGGCCAGTCGGTGCCCGAGCGGCAGCCACAGCCGATAGGGCGAGGTCTCGAAGATCTCGGCCTGCAGCGCCACGCGGTCGCGTAGGTTGGAGATCACCATCACCGCCACGTCGAGCTCGCCGCCGATCAGCAGGTGTTCGAGATAGTCACCATTATCCTCGATCGCCGTGACATTGACGTTGGGATAGGCCCGCCGGTAGCGCGCGAGGAGATCCGACAGCACATAGCCGGCCACCAGTGACGTCACCCCCAGCTGCAAGTTGCCGCCGGCCGGCGCCTCTGCCTCGCCGAAACTGCGCCGCGCATCCGAGACGCTGGCGAGGATGCGGGCCGCGTGGCGGTAGAACTGGTGCCCCTTATGGGTAATGGTCAGCCCGCGCCGATGCCGCTCGAACAACGTCACCCCGAGATCGGATTCCAGCTCCTTGATCGCATCGGTCACCGCCGACTGGCTGATCGACAGCGATTGCGCCGCCCCCGACACTGTCCCCTCCTCGGCGACCGAGATGAAATACTGTAGCTGCCTCAGGGTGAAAGCCATGTCGCACTAAAGCATTGGCAGCGGGGCCGCTCAATCGCTATGGGTGGGCAAAACTCGAGCTTCGGAGGCAAAATCATGGGCAGCCGCGCCAACACCCTCGCCGCCATCGAACGCCGCGTCCGCCGCATCGGCCGGCCGTTCGGCGTGAGCCTGCTGGTGGCAGAAAAGCGCAACCCCAAGATCGAGGCGCATGGCGGCTACATGCTGCGCGACGACGACACCTTCGAGATCGTCTTCGGCAATGCCGGCTACGATTTCTCCGCCAGCCTCGAGGAAATCGAAGAGTTCCTGTTGGAATCGCGCACCGCCATGCGCGAGGAGATCAAGGGCAAGAAGAAGCGGTAGGTTCAGGTCGGAAGACCACTTAACTCCCCACCCCACCGCTGTCATCCCAGCGAAAGCTGGGACCCAACTCGCCTCCCGTGCCAGCTGATGGATGGGTCCCAGCTTTCGCTGGGATGACACCGAGTTTGGTGAAGGCGCGGTGGCAGCCATCACCTGAACGACTTGAATACCCCCCGCACCCACTCCCGCACGCCGCGCACCCAACCCGCCGCCGCCTGCCAGGCCGCGGTCGATTTCGCCCACGCGATGGCCCGGTCACGCAGCTTGAACATCCAGCCCAGCAGCCGCGCGAACCACTCGATCCGCATCAGCGGCTGGTACACCGCATGAAAGATCCGCTCGACCACCAGCAGCGACAGCGCATGCGCCAGCAATAGCCCGATGGTACCGGTGATGACGTGGCCGGTGCCGGCCCACCAGATGGCGACCACCTTCATCGGCTCGATCACCACGAACGGCACGCCCAGCGCCACCAGCGCCGCATAGGGCGGCAGCCGGCCGAGCCATTCGCCGAGCCGCTGGAACAGCCGCAACGCGCTGAGCCACGCGATCAGCGGCCGAAACAGCGGGAACAGCAGCTCATCGAGCAGCGTGTAGATCACCACCGCTACCGTCACCACCGCCCGCCCGAACGCCCGGATCACGCGCTCTGCTCCGTCATGTTTTCCCCTGCCTGTTACGAAGGCTAGCCGCGCCGCGCTTCTATGCTATCGTCGTGTCGGGAAGTTTCTGTGCCTCAGTAGCGAGCGTCCGACCGTATGTCGATCAAAGCCGCGATCTATCACCTGACGCACTACAAATACGACCGTCCGGTCGTCCTCCAGCCCCAGATCATCCGGCTCCAGCCCGCCCCGCAATCAAAGACCAAGGTGCTGAGCCATTCGCTGCGGGTCTCGCCGGCGAACCACTTCGTCAACCTGCAGCAGGACCCCTACGGCAATTACCTCAGCCGCCACGTTTTCCCGGAGCCGGTCACCGAGCTGAAGATCGAGGTCGATCTCGTCGCCGACATGACGGTCTACAACCCGTTCGATTTCTTCGTCGAGGAGCGGGCCGAGACCTGGCCGTTCGAATATCCCGAAGAGCTGCGCGACGATCTCTCCATCTACATGAAGCCGCAGCCGGCGGGCCCGCTGCTCACCGAGTTCCTGCGCGGCGTCGACCGCACGCCGATGAACACGGTCAATTTCATCACCGCGCTCAATGCCCGGGTGCAGCGCGAGATCGGCTACATCGTCCGGCTCGAAACCGGCGTGCTCGAACCCGAGGAAACGCTGACCCGCGCCCAGGGCTCGTGCCGCGATTCAAGTTGGCTGCTGGTGCAGGCGCTGCGCCATCTCGGCCTCGCCGCGCGCTTCGTCTCGGGCTACCTGATCCAGCTGAAGCCCGATCTCGTCTCGCTCGACGGGCCGGCGGGCACCGACCACGATTTCACCGACCTCCACGCCTGGTGCGAAGTCTATCTGCCCGGCGCCGGCTGGGTCGGGCTCGACCCCACCTCCGGGCTCCTGGCCGGCGAGAGCCACGTGCCGCTCGCTGCCACCCCGCATTATCGCAACGCCGCGCCGATCTCCGGCTTCACCAGCTTCGCCAATGTCGAATTCGCCTTCGACATGAAGGTGAGCCGCGTCGCCGAGCACCCGCGCATCACCATGCCGTTCTCCGACCAGAGCTGGGATCGGCTCAACGCGGTCGGCAAAAGGGTCGACGAAGAGCTGGTGGCGAGCGATGTCCGCCTCACCATGGGGGGCGAGCCGACGTTCGTCTCGATCGACGATTTCGAGGCCGGCGAGTGGAATGCCGATGCGGTCGGCCCGACCAAGCGGGCCAAGGCCGATGCGCTGATCCGGCGGCTGCGTGAACGCTTCGCGCCCGGCGGTCTGCTGCATTACGGCCAGGGCAAGTGGTACCCGGGCGAAACACTGCCGCGCTGGACCTTCTCGCTCTACTGGCGCCGCGACAACCAGCCGGTGTGGCGCGACGAGACACTGTTCGCCCATGAGGGTGTGCCCACCGAAGCCAAGCCCGGCGACGACCAGCGCCTGCTCGCCGAAATCGCCGCCAATCTCGGTGTCGGCACCGAAACCATCGACGCCGCCTATGAGGATCCGGGCGATTGGCTGGTGAAGGAAGCTCGCCTGCCGCCCAATGTCGACCCGGCCAATTCCGAGCTCGCCGACCCCGAGGCGCGGGCCCGCATGGCGCGGGTGTTCGACAACGGGCTGAACAACCCCACCGGCTATGTGCTGCCGGTGCAGCGCTGGAACGCCCTGCCCGACCGCAACAACCGCTGGATTACCGAGAAATGGCGGACGCGTCGTGGAAAACTGTTCCTCGCCGCCGGCGACTCGCCGGTCGGCTACCGCCTGCCGCTGAGTTCGCTGAAGCATGTGGCGCCCACCGCCTATCCGCATGTGGTGCCGCGTGATCCGCTGATCGCGGTGCTCGAGCTGCCCGACGTCGAGGAGCTGCTACAGCAGCCTGTAGAGGTCCGCATCGGCCACCACGCCCAGCCTTCGACCTTCACTGCCGACCCGACGATCTCCCAGGAGATCACCGAGCAGGTGCTGGACGAGATCGACTCGACCGTGCGCACCGCCATCACCGTGGAGCTGCGCGAAGGCCGGCTCTGCGTCTTCCTGCCGCCGGTTTCGACAGTCGAGGATTATCTCGAGCTGATCGCCGCCTCCGAGGAAGCGGCGAAAACCCTCGGCCTCCCCATCCATGTCGAGGGTTATGCGCCGCCTTACGACCCCCGCCTCAACGTCATCCGCGTCGCGCCCGACCCCGGCGTCATCGAAGTGAACATCCACCCGGCTTCGAGCTGGGAGGAGTGCGTCGCCACCACCACCGCCGTCTACGAAGAAGCGCGGCAGGCCCGGCTCGGCGCCGACAAGTTCATGATCGACGGCAAGCATACCGGCACCGGCGGCGGCAACCACGTGGTGGTCGGCGGTTCGACCCCGGGGGATTCGCCGTTCCTCCGCCGCCCCGATCTCCTCAAGAGCCTGATCCTCCACTGGCAGCAGCATCCGGCGCTGAGCTACCTGTTCTCCGGGCTGTTCATCGGCCCCACCTCGCAGGCGCCGCGCCTCGACGAGGCCCGGCACGACAGCCTCTATGAGCTCGAAATCGCCATGAAGCAGGTACCGGCGCCGGACGACGGCCCGGCGCCGCGCCCCTGGCTGGTCGACCGGCTGTTCCGCAACCTGCTCGTCGATGTCACCGGCAACACGCACCGCTCGGAAATCTGCATCGACAAGCTCTATTCGCCCGATGGCCCGACCGGCCGGCTCGGGCTGGTCGAGTTCCGCGGCTTCGAGATGCCGCCCAATGCCAGGATGAACCTCGCGCAGCAATTGCTGGTCCGCGCCCTGATCGCCCGCTTCTGGAAGGCGCCCAAGCAGGGTAAGTTCACCCGCTGGGGCACGACGCTGCATGATCGCTTCATGCTGCCGCACTTCGTCTGGGCCGATTTCCTCGATGTGCTCGGCGACCTCAGGGACAACGGCTTCGACCTCGACCCCGAATGGTTCGCGGCGCAGCTCGAATTCCGCTTCCCGTTCTGCGGCGAGGTGGAGGTTGAGGGCATGAAGCTCACCCTCAACCAGGCGCTCGAGCCCTGGCATGTGATGGGCGAGCAAGGCGCCATCGGCGGCACCGTACGCTTCGTTGATTCATCGGTTGAACGCCTTCAAGTAAAGCTCGAAGGCCTCAACCCCGGCCGCTATCAGGTCACGGCTAATGGCCGCGCCGTGCCGCTGACCCCAACCGGCGATGCCGGCGTCGCCGTGGCCGGCGTTCGCTACAAGGCCTGGCACCCCGCCTCGGGCATGCACCCGGTGCTGCCGGTCAACGCGCCGCTGCATTTCGATATCTACGACACCTGGTCAGCCCGCTCGATCGGCGGCTGCACCTACCATACGGCCCACCCGGGCGGCCGCAATTACGAGACGTTCCCGGTCAACGGCAACGAAGCGGAGGCACGGCGCCTCGCTCGGTTCGTACCGAGCGGCCATACACCGGGGGCGTTCGTGCCGCCGACCGAGGAACGCTCGGCGGAATTCCCGCTGACGCTGGATTTGCGGGTGCCGGTGTAGGCGCTGACTGAGAGAGACGGCCCCCTCCCATCCTCCCCCATGAAGGGGGAGGTGCCTCGCCGGTTCACATGGCACGATCGAGCGACAGCCTCGACTCTTCACCTCCCCCTTCATGGGGGAGGCCGGGAGGGGGCCGTCTGCTTCAGTCAGCACACTCTCCCCCAATCTTACCCATTCCCGCCAATTCCCCCTTGCCATTCCACCCGCATCCGCTAGCGCTATTTCCCCATGGATAAGCGGAATCAACGGCAGGTCAGGAAGCGCGGGGCGCCGAGCCTTGTTGCCGACTACAAGCTGTTGCCGGGTGTTCCGGACGAAATGATCGACGCCGCGGGGCAGATCCGCCCGAGCTGGGCGCCGCTGATTTCGGCGCTCGAAGAGCTCGGGCATGAGGAACTCGGCGGGCGCTTCGAGCGCGCCGACCAGTATCTGCGCGATGCCGGCGTCTACTATCGCAAATATGATGGCGCCGAGGGCAAGGAGCGCGCCTGGCCGCTGGCGCATGTGCCGCTGATCCTCGATGAGAGCGAGTGGCTCACCATCACGCACGGCCTGACGCAGCGCGCCGAGCTGCTCGAAACCATCGTTGCCGACATCTACGGCACCAACACGTTGGTGCAACGTGGCCTGCTGCCGCCCGAACTGATCGCTCGCAACGACGAGTTCTTGCGGCCGATGGTCGGGGTGCGGCCGGCCAGCGGCCATTTCCTGCATTTCTGCGCCTTTGAGCTCGGCCGCGGCCCGGATGGCGGCTGGTGGGTGCTGGGCGATCGCACCCAGGCGCCGTCAGGCGCCGGCTTTGCCGTCGAGAACCGCGTCGCCACCACCCGCGCCCTCTCCGATATCTATGGCGAGATGCATGTGCATCGGCTCGCCGGGTTCTTTCGCGGCTTCCGCGATGCGCTGACCGGCATCGCCACCGATGGCAGGGTCGGCATCCTGACGCCGGGCCAGCACAACGAGACCTATTTCGAGCACGCCTATATCGCCCGCTATCTCGGCTTCACCCTGCTCGAGGGCGAGGACCTGGTGGTCGACAACGGCCAGGTGATGGTGCGCACCGTCTCCGGCCTGCAGCCGATCAGCGTCCTGTGGCGGCGCATGGATGCGAGCTTCGTCGATCCGCTGGAGTTGCGCTACGACAGCCATATCGGCACGCCCGGCCTCACTGAAGCGCTGCGCCAGGGCACCATCTCGATGGTCAACGCGCTGGGCACCGGCATCCTCGAGACCCGCGCCTTTTCGGCCTTCATGCCCAACCTCTGCCGGGCGCTGACCGGGCGCGAGCTCGAGCTGCCCTCGATCGCCACCTGGTGGTGCGGCGGTGCGGCCGAACGGCAGCACGTCATCGACAATTTCGACACCATGATGGTCGGCTCGGCCTTTGCCACCGGCCTCGCCATCGAGGATCAGCGCGGCACCGTGGTCGGCGGCGCGTTGCCCGAGGCCGAGCGGCAGGCGCTGCGCGCCCGGCTCGAGGCCGAAGGCGGCCGCTTTGTCGGCCAGGAGCAGGTGCAGCTCTCCACTGCCCCGGTCTATGTCGGCGGCAAGCTTGAGCCGCGGCCGATGACGCTGCGCGTCTATGCTGCCCGCACCCGCGATGGCTGGACGGTGATGCCCGGCGGCTTCGCCCGGGTCGGCTCGACCCAGGATTCAACCGCCATCGCCATGCAGCGCGGCGGCCAGGCGGCCGACGTCTGGGTGGTCAGCAAGCAACCCGTCGAGCGCGTCACGCTGCTGCCGACCGAAGGCGAAAAGCTGGTCCGCATGTCCTCGGGGAGCCTGCCGAGCCGGGCTGCCGACAACCTGATCTGGCTCGGCCGCTATGCCGAACGCTGCGAGGCCATGGTGCGGATACTTCGCGCCTACAACGCACGGCTGGCCGAGATCTCCAACACCGACCAGGCGATCCTCAAAGATACCCGGGCCTATCTCGATGGCATCGGCGTCGATGCCGAGGTGCCGCTGCCACCGGGCCTGCTCGCCGCCATCGACAGCGCCGTGCACAGCGCCAGCCAGATCCGCGACCGCTTCTCGCCCGATGGTTGGCTGGCTCTGACCGATTTACGCAAGACCGCCAGAAGCTTCTCGCAGCGCGTGCTGCCCGGCGACGATGCGACCCGCGCCATGACGGTGCTGCTGCGCAAGCTCGCCGGCTTTTCCGGCCTCGTGCATGAAAACATGTACCGCTTTGCCGGCTGGCGCTTCCTCGAGATCGGCCGCCGGCTCGAGCGCGGCATCCAGATCGCCCACAGCGTCGCCTGGTGTACGCGCAAGGGCGCGCCCGAGGGGGCGCTCGACTTGCTGCTCGAAGTCGGCGACAGTGTCATGACGCATCGCCGCCGCTATGCGGTGAGCGCCGGGGTCAACTCCTATGTCGATCTCCTGGTGCTCGATCCGCTCAACCCGCGCTCGGTGCGCTTCCAGATCGCCGAACTCTACCAGCAGCTCGAGCAACTGCCCGGCGGCCTCGAGGACGGGCATTTGTCGATGGCGGCGAAGGCAGCATTGACGCTCGATACCGAGCTCCGCGTCACCGAGCCCGAGGACATGACGACGTCGAAAATCAACCGGCTGGGCATCGAGATCGGCAATCTCGCCGGGCTCATTGCCGACGCCTATTTCGTCTGAGGAGGCGGGCCGTGCTCTACGACGTCCGGCTCGAACTGCACTACGACTACAAGGCCTCGGTGCATGGCGACCGCCACCTGGTCCGCGTCGCCCCGATCTCCATACCCAATGCGCAGCGGGTCATCGCCTCATCGCTGTCGTTCGAACCCAGGCCCGAGCAGGAAACCACCTTCGCCGACTATTTCGGCAACCTCGTCACCACCATCGCCTATGCCGGCCGGCACGATCATCTCGATGTGCGGCTGAGCGCCAGGGTGCAGGTCGAGGATCTGGCGCGCCCGGTCGATCTCTCCCCTACCCTCGGCGGATTGAAGCAGGAACTGGCGACGCTCTGGTCGGTGGCGCCGGATTCGCCGCAGCATTTTCTTTCCGCCTCGCCGCGTATCCCGCTCGCCCTTGAGATCACCGATTATGCCCGAAGTTCGGCTGCCGGCGACCAATCGGTCTACGCCACGGCCATGGATCTTTGCCTGCGCATCCATCGTGACTTCAGCTACGACAAGGACGCCACCAAGGTCGATACCGGCCCGGTCGAGGCGTTTGCGCTGAAGCGCGGCGTCTGCCAGGATTTCGCCCATGTGATGATCGCGGGGCTGCGTGGCCTCGGCATCCCCGCCGGCTATGTCTCGGGGTTCCTGCGCACCATTCCGCCCAAGGGCAAGCCGCGTCTCGAGGGCGCCGACGCCATGCATGCCTGGGTACGCGTCTGGTGCGGCCAGCATTCGGGCTGGCTCGAGTTCGACCCCACCAACGCCATGCTGGCCGGCCCCGACCACATCACCATCGGCCACGGCCGCGACTATTCCGACATCTCCCCGATCGTCGGCGTGCTGCGCACCAGCGGCGGCCATACGGCCAAGCAATCCGTGGACGTGGTGCGGGTGGAGTAGCGCTTTAGGCACCGGGCTCTCCGCAATCCTCCCCCGCGTGGCGGGGGAGGGGGACCAGCGAAGCTGGTGGAGGGGGCGGCCAAACCAACCGGCGACTCTTGCTTCCCCCTCCACCGCCTTCGGCGGTCCCCCTCCCCCGCCACGCGGGGGGCAAGAGTCGCCGGTTGGTTTGGCCGCCCCCTCCACCGCCTTCGGCGGTCCCCCTCCCCCGCCACGCGGGGGAGGATGCTGCACCACCAACGCCCCTTCCCACACTTTTCACCCCGCCCCGGAACCAATTCTGGGGGCCCTCGTTATTTGGCTGACGCGCCAACGAGGCGGCGTGTCTACCGGCCCTCCCTCCGGTAGCACCATGAAAAAGGAACGAGAGCGATGACCCGACTTGAGATCGCCAACCTCGAACATGCCGCCCGCACGGCCGTCGTTTGGATCCCCGAAGGATATGATGGGCGTACGCACTACGGAGCAGTCCTCGCAGCGATCGTCCCTGCTGCAGGTATTCTCGCCGTAGCCGCCACCCTCCTCCTGTCAGTCCTCTAGGAGACCCAGCCTATGACCTTGAGCACGATCATCATCATTCTGCTGATCCTGCTGTTGATCGGCGCCATACCGGCCTGGCCCTACTCCCGCTCCTGGGGAGCTTACCCCTCCGGTATTCTTGGCGTCGTGCTCGTCATCGTCATCATCCTCGTGTTGATGCGCGTATTCTGACGAGCTTCGCGAGCCAAGGTCGCCCCCTTGCGGCTCGCCATCGCACCCCAGTTCGCCCCCGGACTGGGGTGCACTCTTTGTGGGCACCAATCGCCCGATAGCCCCAGAAATCAAGGGGTTCGGAACTCAAGCGCCAACCGCGCGTTGAACCCCCATCACATGAGGAGCGACCATCATGGCATCCACCACCGACATGGCCCCCAATCGTACCGCCGCAGCCGCCAAGGCACCGGCGCGCCGCGCCGCCAATGGCCCGCGCCGCGCTGCGGCGCGCCAGAGCCAGAGCCGCGAGGACGATCTCTCGGCCCAGGTGCAGCAGTTGCAATCCGACCTCAAGTCGATTGCCGCAACGCTGGCCAGCCTCGCCGAGGACAAGGTTCACGACGCGCAGAAACTTGCCAAGCGCGAGGTGAAAAACCTGGCCAACTCTGGCCAGAGCGCTATCGAGGACGTGCAGGACGAGTTCGGCCAGCTCGAAAAGCAGATCAAGGACACCATCCGCGAAAAGCCGCTGACCGCTGTCGCCGGCGCAATTGCGCTGGGCTTCGTTCTCGCCGTCGTTTCGAGGTAGCCCCTATGCACCTCCTCGCTTTGGCGGCGTCGGTCCTCGGGATCGAGGTCGACGAGTTGCTCGAGCATTTCAAGAACAACGCCATGGCCTGGTCGGCCGTGGCGCTCTTTGCCTTGATCGCGCTGGTCTTCGGGCTGGTGGCGCTCAATGCCTGGTTCACCCTGATGTGGGGCCCCATCGTCGCGCCGCTGCTGATCGCCGCCGGCGCATCGGTTATCGCGCTCGGGCTCTATGCGGCCATCGTCATCACCGACAGCGTCGCCAAAAAGCACGCCGCGCAACGGCGCAATGCTGCCGAAAAGACCGCTCTGGTCACCACCGCGGCGCTCACCGCCCTGCCGCTGGTGCTGAAATCCGACCTGATGAAGAAGGTCGGCATCCCCATCGGCGGCGCACTCGCCGCGGCCTATCTGCTGAGCAAGTCCGGCAGTTCGCACGGCCATAGTAATGGCCATGATCCGGACTGATCACATCGCCACATTTGTCGGGAACCCCGTCTGACGGGCCGCGTTATCTGATGCACCTGTAGTTTCTGCAGGTGGGCCAAAGAAGATTTCCAGGAGTGTGAGCTATGACCCACATCAAACGGAAGATCGTGACCATTCTGACCGACGACCACATCGCGGATGCTGAGAAGATCACCATCCTGCGTCAGCTCGAAGCGGACTCGCTCTCCAAGGAGCGCAGCGCCACAGAGGGCATGACCCCGGTCGACGGCGACGACGGCGAAGACCTGAAAACCATCGAGAACGCCCTGCGCAAGCTCGGCCAGGAACCGGTGGAAGCAGGGGCGGCTAGCCTCTGACTGCAACAGTTTGAGTAGATTGCTCACCCCGCCCGGGTTTCCGCGGCGGGGTGATTGCGTTTTGACACTGTGGGTGCAGCGCGCGTCCCCTCTCCCCTCTGGGGAGAGGGTCAGGGTGAGGGGTAGCCAAGCACACCGGGTGAGCGGCTGCGATGTGGAGGCTTGTTTCAGGGCGCCTGGCACCCCTCACCCCGCAACGAGGCCGTCGGCCTCACTGCCGCCCTCTCCCCCCGGGGGCGCCTCTCGCGCCCCCAGGAGGGGCGAGGGGGCGATGTGGCACCGCCGGTGAGCTAAACCGCCTCGATCTGCGGATCCTCCCGCTCCCCCGCTACCTCCACCACCGGCAGCACCACCTTCAGCCCGCCGGCATGGATCCGCAAATCCACCTGCCGTTCGAGCGGGATCAGCTCGCCATCGATCACCGCCAGCGCCGAGGCCTTGCGGTGGGGGAAGCGGAGGCTCACCTGCGCCACCTCGCGCTCCGAGACCAGCGGATGCGCCTTCCAGTTGCCGAAGGCCAGCGACAAAGCCAGCCGCGCCAGCTCGGCCGGCGGCATGGGCTTGACCACATAGACCCCGAGCACGCCGCGATCGACCGCCTCGGCATAGGGCACATGGCCCTCCCCCAGCACATTGTTGGAGACGGCGATCGCCGTCGCCTTACGCCGGTCCGTGCCCTGCCGGGTGCTGATCTCGGCCTCGAACACCAGTGGGCGCGACAGCGCCAGCCCGATCGCGCGAAGGCTCGCCAGCATCTTGCCCCAGCGGCTGTGATAGGTGAGCTCGTTGCGGATCCGGACCAGCCGCGAGTGGAGCCCGACCGAGAACTGGTGGACGAACGGCCGGCCATTGGCGGTGGCGATATCGACCGCCGCAACCTGCCCCCGAGCGATGGCCCCGAGCGCCGCTTCGAGCTGCAGCGGCACGCCGAGCGAGCGGGCAAACAGGTTCATCGTGCCTGCCGGCAGCACCGCCAGCGCCATCTCGTGGGCAAAACAGATGCCCGCGGCCGCCGAAATGGTGCCGTCGCCGCCGCCCGCCAGCACCACCTCGGAGGTGGGGTCGGCCGCGGCGCGCTCGAGTTCCGCGCTCAGCTGGTCGCCATCGACCACCCGGCATTCGATCGATTGGCTGTGCTCGGCAAAGATCCGCTCCGCAGTGGCGGCGAACGCCACCATGTCCATGGTGCGGAAGGTGCCGCCGTCTTTGTTGAACACCCCGACGAAATGCATGCAGCCCCCCTGGGATTAACCCGTGACGAGCGGAACGGCGCGACGGGGCAGCGGGTTCCGCCGCTGGTGCACCGTACTCTCCGTGATCTCCCCAGCGTGGCGGGGGAGGATCCTCGCACCGCCAGTACCCTACCCCGCCGACCTGTCCAGCCGCGGCAGCTTCACCGTGATCGCCGTGCCGCCACCCTCGCGCGCCCGGTATTCTGGCTCTGTCCCGCCGAACTGCCGCGCCAGCTGCTTGACGATCAGCGCGCCCAGCCCGTCCTGCCCGCTATTGGCGCCGATGCCGCGCCCGTCATCTTCGACGGTGAGCGCGGTGACCCCATCCTGGCCGCGTTCGAAGCGAATATGCACCGTGCCCGCCTGGCCCTCGGCGAAGGCATGCTTCAGCGCATTGGTGACCAGCTCGCTGACCACGATGCCCAGCGTCGTCGCATCGCGCGCCGGGATGATCATTGCTTCAAGGTGCTTTTCGAACGTTACGGCCTTGTCCGGCGGCATGGCAGCTGCGAGGTCGTCGATCACATCGGCGAGGAACTCAGCCGCATCGGTGGTCTCGAGGTCGGGCCCGAGCCGCAGTCGCCGGTGTCCCGAGGCGATCGCCTGTACCCTGAGCTGCGCCGCCTCCAGCGCATTGCGCACCTCGTCCGACGAGGTCCGTGCCAGTTGCAGGCCGAGCAGCGACGATACCGTCGCCAACGAGTTGCCGATCCGGTGGTTGGTATCCTGCAGCAGCGTCTCGAGCCGGGCCCGTTCGCGCTCAGCATGGCCGCGCGCCTCCTCGACCTCGGCCGTCCGCTCCCGCACATGCGCCTCGAGCTCCTCGTTCGCGGTCCTCAGCCGGTTCTGCTGCTGCGCCAGCGCCGCGACCTTGCGCTGCGTGCGCGACAGCAGTGAATAGGTGAGGATGGCCGCGGCCGCGAGGGCGGCGAGAATGGTGGCAATCAGCAACTGCCGGTAAAGTTCCATCCGGCCGTTGCGCTCGATCAGCTTGTCGTCTTCCTCGCCGATCACCTGCCGCACCACGCTGCGGATCCGCTCCATCAGCTCGAGCCCGGTATCGGAGCGGAGCAATGCCAGCGCCTCGGCACTCTGGCCCGACGACATCAGTTCGATGGTGCGGGCCATCTCGGCGCGCTTGGCATCGAGATCGGGCACCAGGGCTTCGATGCGCTGGAGCTGTGTCGGGTTGTCGCCGATCAGCGCCAACAAGTTCTGGTAGGTCTGGCTCAGGTTGCCGACGGCGGTATTGTAGGGGTTGAGATAGGCCTCGTCCCGGGTGATCAGGTAGCCGCGCTGCCCGGTTTCGGCATCGACCACCGACAGCATCAGTTCGCGCGCCTGCCGCCGGATCTCGTAGGTCTTGGCGATATCGGCAAGCTGGCTATCGACCGTGCGCACCATGTAGAGCGACGCTGCCACCGCCACCAGCACCAGCGTCAGCGACGCCATGATGGCGACCCGCCGCACGAGGCCGCGCCGCGGCGGGGCCGTGTCGACGGACTGGCTGCTGACATCAAGCATCAAGACGCCGCCCTCATCCGGGGATGGTGCTGGACAGTCCGGCTTTGCCCCCCGGACCAGATGAGATGTCGCACGCCTAGCCCCGGGCGGTGGCAACAATTGGGCCCCGTCATATCAGCGGCCGCTTCCGGTCGGTGAGGCCGCCCCAGCCGGCGATATCGGCCAAGGCCTCGGGGTCGAGCACCTCGCAAGCCCGGTCATGCCAGCGGATCAGCTGGCGCTCGGCGAGTTTGCGCAGCGTCTTGTTGGTGTGGACGATCGACAGCCCCAACGTGTCGGCCACGTGCTGCTGGGTGATCGGGATCAAGTGTTTCGAGGCCTTGCCCTGCCCTACCTGCTCAGAACGCTGGTAGAGGAAGGCGATCAGGTAGGCGGCCCGCTCCATGGCGCTGCGACGCCCGACGCTCAACAGGTTCTCATCGAGCATCCGCTCCTCGCGCGAGGCGAGCCAGGTGATGTCGAAGGCGAGGCCGGGATGGTTCTCGAACAGCGTCGGCAGGGTATCGCGCTGGAACACGCACAGCACCACCGGCGATAGTGACTCGACCGAGTGCTCCATCTCGCCAATCACCGAGCCCTGCAGCCCGACAAGGTCGCCGGGCAACAGGTAGTTGAGGATCTGCCGGCGCCCGTCCTCCAGCGTCTTGAAACGGAAGGCCCAGCCCGACAGCAGCGTGAACAGCTGCGCGCTATGCGCGCCCTCGGACAGGATGGCGGAAGCGGGTTCGCTCACCAGTTCGCCGCGCTTGAAGCTCGAAACGAACTTCAGCTCCTCCGGCGTGAAGTCGCGAAAGTGCTCGTTCTCCCGAAGGGGGCATGCTTCACAGGGGATACGGCGGGCATGGGCAACTGTGGCCAGGGCGGTGCTCACGGCTGAATGGTTCCGGCAGCATGCCGCAACGCCGTGGGAACGCAACTGCCGAAACCGGCCAAACTTCCCCGGCGCATGTCTTTGTTAAATGACCGCGGCGAGCCGGCCATGATCGATGTCGGCCACCACTGCGTCATGGAACCACCAATGCACGGATTGCATGCCCTCGTCGTTGAGGAGGAGTATCTCGTCGCCGCCGATATCGAACAGACGCTGCGCGCCGCCGGCGCCGCCCACGTCACCATCACGGGCGACGCAGACGCCGCGCGCGCTCTCGACCTCTCCGGCTTTACCCTGGCGGTGATCGAGGCGCGGTTCGGCCACGCCGACGCCGTGGCGCTCTGCGCCGCACTGCGCGCCGCGCGCGTTCCGGTGGTGGTGACCTCAGCTGACCAGGCGGTCCAGGCAATGTTCACCGGCGCGACCCCGCTCGCCAAACCGTTCGACACCACCGCCTTGCTGGCGGCCTGCGCTGCCGCCAGGCAGCGCCACGCGCTCTAGGTGAACCGGGGAATGGTGGTGACCTGCGCCGACACCGCGTCCGGCCCATAATCGCCTTCGCCGGTCACCTGGAGCAGTTCCTGCAGCTTGGTGCGAGCCCGGCTGACCCGGCTCTTCATCGTGCCGATGGCGCATTTGCAGATCTCGGCCGCCTCTTCGTAAGAGAAGCCGGACGCACCAATCAGGATGATCGCCTCACGCTGGTCGTCGGGCAGCTGGTCGAGCGCCCGGCGGAAATCGCCCAGGTCCATGATGCCATATTGCGAGGGATGCACCGCCATGCGCTCGGTGAAGGCGCCGTCGCTGTCCTGCACCTCGCGGCCACGCTTGCGCATCTGGCTGTAGAACTCGTTGCGAAGGATGGTGAAAAGCCACGCCTTCATATTGGTGCCCATTTCGAAGCTGTCCTGCTTCGCCCAGGCTTTCATCACCGTGTCCTGCACCAGGTCGTCGGCCTTGTCGTGCCGCCCGGAGAGCGACACAGCAAAGGCGCGCAAACTGGGGAGTGTAGACAGCAGCTCTCGCTTGAAGCTCGGCTTCTCGGCTTCCATGGCGCTATTTACCCTTCGCGGGCTTGGACTGCTTTTCCACCGCGTCGAGCTGCTCGAGCAGGTCGATCAGCTTGGATGGGATTTCTTCGCCCTGTACCGCTCCATAGAGCGCTCGAAGCTTGTTACCGATGTCGGAATTTGGCCCCAGTCCATCGTCGCGGCGCCGCCGTAGCATGCTCAAATCATTCATTGTTGTTTTGTCTCGCATAAACCCTTCGCCCCACAGCAGGATCTGACGCCCCATACTCCAGCCGCGGCAAACTAAATGCGCGGTGGCAAAAAAAGTTCCGAACATGCTGGAACCAAGTTTTCCGCATCCCCGTTCTTCAGCATGGTAAGCTCTAATAGCGTCACGGGAGTAGATTATCGATGTCCCTTTCCACGCGGATCGCACCGCATCTACCGTATTTGCGCCGGTTCTCGCGCGCCGTCACCGGCTCGCAGACTTCTGGCGATGCCTATGTCGCCGCAACCCTCGAGGCTTTGATCGCCGATCTCAGCATCTTCCCCGAATCCACCAACGACCGGATTGCGCTCTACCGGCTCTATTCGGCGCTGTTCTCCAGCTCGGCCATTCGCGTGCCGGAGCCGAGCTCGAGTTTCCCCTGGGAAACGCGGGCCGCGGCCAACCTCGCGAACCTTGCTCCCCGTCCGCGGCAGGCCTTCCTTCTGGTAGCCGTCGAGGGCTTCAGCCACGATGAGGCCGCCGAAATCCTCGATGTCTCCTCAGCCGAGTTCGCAGATCTCCTCGCGCAGGCCTCGGCCGATATCTCGCGCCAGGTGGCGACCGATATCCTGATCATCGAGGACGAACCGCTGATCGCCATGGATATTGAGCAGATGGTCGAAGGCCTCGGCCATCGCGTCGTCGGTATCGCCCGCACCCACAAGGAAGCGGTAGCGCTCTATCACAAGACCCAGCCGCGCATGATCCTCGCCGATATCCAGCTCGCCGACGGCTCCTCCGGCATCGATGCGGTCAACGATATCCTGCATGCTCATCCGATCCCGGTGATCTTCATCACCGCCTTCCCGGAGCGGCTGTTGACCGGCGAGCGGCCGGAACCGACCTTCCTCGTCACCAAGCCGTTCAATCCCGACATGGTGCGGGCGCTGATCAGCCAGGCGCTGTTCTTCGACGAAGGCTCGCGCGCCGCGGCCTGACGGAACTCCGGACGCCCCTCCGGATTTGGGCCGGGCTCTGCCCGGCTCTTTTTTGTTCGCAAAAAGCTCCTTTTGTCCGCCAAGAGCAGGCGTTGCGCAGGGTGGTCCCACCACCCCGGTGTCATCCCAGCGAAAGCTGGGACCCAACTCGCCTCTACACAAATGGATGCTTGGGTCCCAGCTTTCGCTGGGATGACACCCAGTATGTGGTGCCTTCCGTGGGCTTGCAGCAAAGTATGCGTTGTTCCATCCCGGACACCCGGGAACCCATCCCACGCCCGGTCGTTACTCCTCCGAGAGATCAATGGAGTAACAAGAATGTTGCAATACGCACTGCTCTTCCTGGTCATCGCGCTGGTCGCCGGCGTCCTTGGCTTCGGCGGTATTGCCGGCGCCGCATCGGGCATCGCGCAGATCCTGTTCTTCCTGTTCCTCGCCTTCCTGGTGATCTCCCTGATCATCGGCCTGTTCCGGCGCGCGTCGTAGCGGCCCTACGCTCCGCGCGAGCAACTCGGACCGTCCCTAGCCGGGTCCGCGGTCTGAGGTGGCAGCGGCTCCGTCCGAGTGGGCGGGGCCGCTAGCTTTTGCGCGCACCGTCAGACAATTTCGCGGGGCTCTGTCGAATCCCGCCCGCCTGGTTCGATTAGAGGTGAACGTCCGCGCCGCCTGAGGAGAGAGCCATGACCCAGTACCTCGTCGCCATCCACCATTCCGATGATTTCGAACCGAACTCCGAGAGCGACGAAACGCGTCGCGACATCGCCGACCTCAACGTCGACATGCAGGCGGCCGGCATCGTGAGGTTCGTCGGCGGTCTCGGTCGCACCAGGGATGCCAAGGCCGTGCGCCGCAAGCCGGATGGCGGCCTGCTGGTCACGGACGGTCCCTATATCGAGACCAAGGAACACATCGGCGGCTTCTGGGTGCTGGAGCTGCCCGACATGGACGCCGCGCTGGATTGGGGCAAGCGGGCAGCGGTTGCGTGCCGGGCGCCGGTCGAGGTGCGGGCATTCGGCACGCTTGAGGAGAGGGATAAGGGGCGCTAGCTCCCCTCCCCCCGCGGCGCTACGCGTCCGCTAGGAGGAGAGGGGTTGGGGGTGGGGGTGGTGAGGGACGCTCGGTGCTGACCGCACCACCCCCTCCCTCCTTCCCTCCCCTCAATCAAAAAGCCCCGCCGAAGCGGGGCTCAGTTTTCATAGCTGTCCGAACCGCTTAGTGCAGGCGGTCGAACCAGTCGTCGACTTCGCGCTCGGCCTCTTCCTGGGCCTTGCCATAGCGTTCCTGGATCTTGCCGCTGAGCTGTTTGCGGTTGCCCTTGATGATGTCGAGGTCATTGTCGGTCAGCTTGCCCCACTGGGTCTGGACCTTGCCCTTGAACTGCTCCCAGTTGCCTTCCATCTGGTTCCAATTCATTTGCAATCTCCTTCTCGCTTACTGAGGAAACGAGCCGCCGTAACCGGTGGCCGCTACGGGACTAACGCCTCTTCGGACGAGGGGTTCCGCAAAACTCTTGCCACGAGGCGCGGCATTGGGTTTGTTGCGGCGGATGCAGAACCCCCTCTCTCCGCCCGTCGTCGAAATCTCCGATCTCCATAAGTCCTACGGTCCGCTCGAGGTGCTGAAGGGTGTTTCGCTCACCGCCCGCCAGGGCGAGGTGGTGGCGCTGATCGGCTCGTCCGGCTCGGGCAAATCCACCCTGCTCCGCTGCATCAACATGCTCGAAGTGCCCGAGAGCGGTACGGTGAAGGTCGGCGGTGAGGAGATTGCGCTCACCGGCACGCCGCCGCATCGGAAGCCCGCCGACGAGCAGCAGATCCGCCGCATCCGCTCCGAGCTCGGCATGGTGTTCCAGTCGTTCAACCTGTGGAGCCACATGACCATTCTGGGCAATGTCATGGAGGCGCCGCTCAAGGTGCAGAAGCGCGACAAGGCCGAAGTCCAGGCCGAGGCGCTGGAAATGCTGGCCAAGGTCGGCATCCGCGAGAAAGCCGGCAGCTACCCCAGCCAGCTCTCCGGCGGCCAGCAGCAGCGCGCCGCCATCGCCCGGGCGCTGTGCATCAACCCCAAGGTCATGCTGTTCGACGAGCCGACCTCGGCGCTCGACCCCGAGCTCGAAGTGGAAGTGCTGCGGGTCATCAAGCTGCTGGCCGACGAAGGCCGCACCATGATCCTCGTCACCCACGACATGCAGTTCGCCAAGACCATCGCCGACCGCGTCGTCTTCCTGCACCAGGGCAAGATCGAGGAAGAAGGCACCGCGGCCGAGGTGTTCGGCAACACCCGCTCGCCCCGCCTCAAGCAGTTCCTCAGCGCCGCCGGCCACGGGTGACTGAGACTTTTCGCCGGCCTCTCCATGATCCTCCCCCGCGTGGCGGGGGAGGATCACTGAGAGTGCGGTGCGCACCCCCGATTGCAACAATTCGCAAACGATTGACCGAACGGTAAAAAGCGCTAGCGTTGCGCTTCATGTGCCGCCCGTCGGGCGGCACAACCCAATCAGCCGGTGGTGGGACCGGCCAGAACGCCGGCCAAGACCGGCGGTGTGACAGGAGAGACTATGAACAAGCTCGTTCTGGCGGCAGCGGCGGCAGCCCTCGCCATGTTCGCGACCGGCGCCAATGCACAGGCCATCCGCATTGCCACCGAAGGCGCCTATGCGCCGTGGAACTTCCTCGACGAAGCCGGCAAGCCCGCCGGCTTCGAAATCGATCTCGGTAACGAGATCTGCAAGCGCGCCGCGCTCGAATGCGCCTTCCAGGTCAACGAGTGGGATTCGATCATCCCCAACCTCGTCGCCGGCAACTACGACCTGATCATGGCCGGCATGTCGATCACCGATGAGCGCAAGCAGTCTATCGACTTCACCGCCAACTACTTCCCGCCCGATCCGTCGCACTACATGGTGCGCACCGGCACCAAGCTCGATTTCGACGCGCTCAGCGGCAAGAATATCGGCGTGCAGGGCGGCACCATCCAGGCCGGCTACGCCGAGACCACCTTTGGCAGCACCAACACCATCAAGTCGTTCGAGACCGCCGACCAGGCGCTGGCCGACCTCAATGCCGGCAATGTCGACGTGGTGCTCGCCGACAGCTCCTATATCTCCGAGATCGTCGCCGGTTCGGGTGGCGCCATCGAGGTGGTGGGTCCCGAAGTGATGCTGGGTGGCGGCGTCGGCGCCGGCGTGCGCAAGGCCGATACCGAGCTGCGCGACAAGGTCACCGGCGTCATTGATGCAATGAAGCAGGACGGCTCGCTCGACGCGCTGATCATCAAGTGGTTCCCGGACAAGGCGCCGGGCCCGATCTTCGCCGGCGGCTGAACCCTCACATAACGGCGGGGGCGGGTTTTCCCGCCCCTGTTGCTTTACAGGACCCCTATGGTCGATCTTCTGCCGCAATGGCTCCGGGACGTCCTCGGCCAGGACGTGCTGTTCTGGCTGGGCTACTTCACCAACGGCAAGCATCTGAGCTGGTATGCGAGCGTGCAGTATACGCTGGCCGCCGGCGCCATCGGCGCGGCCGTGGCGCTGGGGCTCGGCGTGCTCTCGGCCGCCGGCCGCAACTCGCGCTTCGCCGGCTTCCGCCTGCTCGGCAAGGCCTATACCAACTCGCTGCCCGGCATCCCGGACGTGCTGTTCTTCCTGTTCTTCCCGCTGGCTTTCGAGCAGGCGGTGGAATGGATCCGCGCCCAGGCGGTGTGCACGCCGGCTGAGCTGGCGCTGGGCCGCTGGCCGCTCTGCCCGGACGCCAACCTGATCTTCGGCAGCTTCGAGTACCTGATCCTCGCCGGCGTCTCGCTCGGCATCGTTTATGGCGCCTTTGCCGGCAACGTCATCTCGGGCGCCATGAACTCGGTGCCACGTGGCCAGCTCGAGGCGGCTCGCGCCTATGGCATGAGCCCGCTGCAGGTGCTGCTGCGGGTCCATATCCGGCAGATGTGGGCCTATGCCCTGCCCGGCCTCTCCAACATCTGGATGCTGCTGATCAAGGCGACCTCGCTGCTGTCGCTGCTGCAGATCTCCGACATCGTGCTGTGGGCCGATCGGTTGGGATCGCCGAACTTCACCCGCTCGGCCGGGCTCGTCCACCCCGACTGGCGCTGGGGCTATTACCTCGTGCTGCTGATCTTCTACATCCTCCTGACCTTCCTCTCGGAAAAGCTGTTCACCGCGCTGCAGCGCTGGGCCGGACGCGGCATGGCCACGGCGGGGGCAAGCTGATGGAGCTCATCACCGCCATCGCCAACGATCTGGTGATCCTCGCCAAGCCGGCGCTGTTCAACATCTATTTCGCCGCGGCCTCGATCCCCATCGGCTTCGTGCTGGCGATCTTCGTAGCGCTCGGCAAGGGCTCGTCCAGCGGGCTGGTCTCGAGCCTCAGCCGCGGTTTCATCTACGCCTTTCGCGGCTCGCCCTTCTTCATCCAGCTGTTCATGTTCTACTCGCTGGCGCTGGCCTTCAACCTCAGTCTGTGGAAGCCGCTCGGCATCGACTGGATCGTGCTCAACCCGCTGATCCTCGGGCCGGCCGTGCTGGTGCTCAACACCACCGCCTACACCGCCAACATCCTCCACGGCGCCATGCAGAACGTGCCCAAGGGCGAGATCGAAGCGGCCCGCGCCTTCGGCATGAACCGCCTGCAGCTGTTCCGCGCCGTCACCTGGCCCAATGTCATCCGCATCGCCTGGCCGGCCTACACCAACGAAGTGGTGGTGCTGTTCCACACCACCGCCCTGGTCTACTTCACCCTGCCGGTGATCAACGACCAGAAGGACCTGATGAACAAGGCCGGCGAGCTGTTCGAAAAGGACTACAACGCCTTCCTCCACTTCCCGGTGGCGGGGCTCTATTTCCTCGGCGTCTCGATGATCATTTTCTTCGTTTTCGGGCGCGTCTATCGCCATCTCATGCGACACCTGCCGCAAGCGCCGGCGATCCGATTCTCGCCGCGCTGGATCCGGGGGTAGTTATGGCATTCGAGAGAAAGGTCGTACCGCTCAGGGGCGATACGCCCGGCGCGGTGACCGAGTTCACCTATTACGTCATCGGCCCCGGGGATGCGCCCGAGAAGGTCCACCTGCAGGCGGCTTTGCACGCCGACGAACACCCCGGCACCATGGTGCTGCATCACCTGTTGCCGATGCTGCGCCAGGCCGATGACCAGGGGCTGCTGCGCGCCCGCTTCACCGTGATGCCGCTGGTCAACCCGCTCGGCATGGCGAGTTTCTCGCTGCGGCGCCATATCGGCCGCTACGACGCCAATACCGGCATCAACTTCAACCGCCGCTGGCCCGACCTGTTCGCCGCGATCCGTTCGCAGCTGAACGGCCGGCTGTCCGACGACGAGCGCTTCAACGTCAACCTGATCCGCAAGGCCGTCGCCAACTGGATCGACGCGCAGCAGCCGCGCAGCGCCAACGAGCAGTTGCGCCTGCTGGTGTTGAAGGAGGCCCACGATGCCGAGTTCGTCTTCGATCTCCACTGCGACGACGACTCGCTGGTCCACATCTTCACCTCGCCCGAGCTGATGCCCGAACTGCAGGATCTTGCCGACTGGATTGGCGCCGCGGCGACGCTGACCGCCGCCGACAGCGGCGGCGGCTCCTTCGACGAGGTGCTTCCGCAGCTCTACCGCAAGGTGGCTTTGGCCAATCCGGGCAAGCCCGTGCCGATGGCGAGCGCCACCGCGACGCTCGAATATCGCGGCCAGGCCGACGTGTTCGATCACTTCGGCGCCGACGATGCGCGTCGGCTATGGGGTTTTCTGTGCGAGCGCAACCTGATCGACGCCGATCCGGGCGCGCGCCCTGCCCCGCTTTCGGAAGCGACGCCCTTCGATGCTACCGAGATCGTCAGGGCCGACCGCCCCGGCCTCGTCGCCTATCGCGCCGAGCTCGGCGAACGGGTCACGAAGGGCCAGCCGGTCGCCGACCTGATCGCGCTCGACGGGCCCGAAGCCTTCATGGCCCGCACCCCGATCCTTGCCGGCACCGATGGTCTGGTGCTGTCGCGCGCCATGGCCAAATATGCGCCGCGCGGCGCCGGCATCATGAAGATCGTCGGCAAGACACCGCTCAGCGGCCGCAAGGGCGCCTACCTGCTCGAGGACTAGATGATCGACCTGAGGCGCAACAACGGCGCGCTGACCCTTTATGCCACCCACCAGCAACCGCCGCGGGCCATGTGGCTCGCGGGGTCCGTTGTGGTGTCAGCGCTGCTCTATTTCATGCTCGAGCAGCAGATCCCCGATCCGACCTTTCGCCTGGTCTCGGCCGCCATCTGCATCGCCGCCCCCGTCATTGCCGCAGCGGTGCTGTATCTGAGGCCTCATACCACCAGCATCGTCACCGCCTTCGACCCCAAGACCCGCCGCATCCGCTCCGAGCAGAAACACGACCGCGGCAAGGATGTCGTGCTCGAGCTGGGCTTCGAGGAGGTCGCGGCGCTCAAGGTGGCCGAAGACCACGCCGAGCGGCCGCGTCACGACGTGCTTTGGTTGACGCTGACCGACGGGCGGAAGATTCAGTTGGCGCTGAGGTCGCGGCAATACACCGAGGGCGGCGAAGGTCAGGACCTCCGCAAGGTGGCGGCGTTCATTCGCAACGAGACGGGATTGCCTGAGGGGTAAGCCCCGCGGCCCGCAGTCTGCGCCCCCTCGCCCCTCTGGGGAGAGGGCTGGGGTGAGGGGCGCCAAGCGCACAAGACCAAGCATGGTCCGTCACCCAGCGGTGGCTCTTTCGGTGTGCTTGGCGCCCCTCACCCTGACCCTCTCCCCAGGGGGGAGAGGGGACGCACTCTGCACGGGCCGTACCCTACCCCGCCCAGGGCTGCCGGCTGCTCCGCACCGTTTCGCCGCTCCTCGCTGCCTCATGCATCAGCAGCGACAGATACTGGTCCTGCGCGCCCTCGGCATAGGGGTACGGCCCCTCACCCCGTCCGCGCGCCAACGCCCCCATCCGTTCCATCGCCACGGCGATGGCGATCTCGTCGTCCATCAGCCGGGCATTGGGGTACGGCATGGTCCACACCACCTCGTCGCCGCACAGCATCGCTTCGAGCGCGTAACCGAACAGGTTCCCGTAGCGGCCGGATTCACTGCGGGTGAAGATTTTGGTCAGCGGCTGGCCATAGACCGGCATCACCCGCGCCTCGAGGTCGGCGATCTCGCCACGGTCGCCGCGGATGACGACGCGATGCGAATGCACGGGCGAGCGGTACTGCACGTCGGTGAAATCGAACAGCCCCAGCCTGTCGCCAAAATCGAACTCGCCCAACGTCTGCTTCGTGGTGACGAAGCGTTCGCTGTCGGGCCAGCTGAAGCGGTTCGGCCCTTCGAGCGCCCGCGCCTCGAACAGCTTGCCCCGGATAACCGCCTCCTCGAAACCGATGCCGAGGAACTGCCGCATCAGGCTGACGCCATGATAGCCATGCGCCGCCGAAACGCGGGCGAGGCTGACCCGGCCGAGCCCGCCATTGGCGATCACCTGCAGCCGCGCCGCGTGCAGCGGCTGGAACAGGTATTGCTCGGCGATATGCAGCCGAAAGCCCTGCTCCACCAGCCGCCAGATCGCGATCATGGTCTCGAGGTCGAGCGCCGCCGGCGTTTCGCACAGCACCGCGAGGCCAAGCCGGTGCAGCTCGGTGAGGATGGCGAGATGCGCCTCCGCCTTGACTGACAGCACCACGAAGTCCGGGCCCGCCGCCGCCAGCTCCGCATAGCTCGCGAAGGCCGGCGCGCCCCATTGCGCCCCGAATGCCGCCGCCTTGGCGGGGTCGCGCTGCACCACGCCGACCAGTTGGAACCGCTCCGGCAGTTCGCGGGCGATGCGCGTGAAGAATTCGGCGCGCCAGCCGCCGCCGACGAGACCGAAGCGGATCGGCGCCATCAGAGGCCGAGCCCGAACTCGCGATGTGCCAGCGCCGTCATCACGCCGCGCAGCTCCGCGAGGCCCTTCAGCCGGCCGATGGTCGGGTAGCCCGGCTGGGCCCGGCGGCCGAGATCATCGAGAATGTCCTGCCCGTGGTCGGGGCGCATCGGAATCTGCGCGTCCTCGCGGCCCTCGCGCTTGCGCCGTGCTTCCTCGGTGAGGATCGCGGCGATCAGCGGCACCATGTCGGTACTCCCGGCCAGGTGCTCGTCCTCGTAGAACGACCCCGAAATGGCGTCGCTCTCGCGGCGCACGTTCCTGAGATGCAGGAAATGCACCTTCGGCCCGAACTCCTGCATCATCGCCGGCAGGTCGTTGTCGGGGCGCGCCCCGAGCGACCCCGAGCAGAAGGTCATGCCATTGGCCGGGCTGTCGACCGCATCGAGAATGTGCCGGTAGTCGGCGGCCGTCGACATGATGCGCGGCAGGCCGAGCAGCGGGAACGGCGGATCGTCCGGGTGGCAGCAGAGCCGCACCCCGACCTCCTCGGCCACCGGCACGACTTCCGAAAGGAAATCGACGAAGTGCCGGCGGAGCTGATCGGGCGAGATCCCCTGATATTCGGCGAGGTGCGCCCTGACATCATCGAGCGTCATGCTTTCGGTCGAACCGGGCAGGCCCATCGTCACGTTGCGCGACAGCTGCTGCTGCGCCGCGTCATCCATCCCGGCAAACCGGCGCGCTGCCTCGGCGACCACCTCGGGTGCAAAGCTCTCGGTCGCCCCGGCTCGCTTGAGGATGTGGATTTCGAACACCGCGAAATCGTTGATGTCGAAGCGCATGCAGGTGCCGCCATGCGCCACCTGGTAGCGCAGGTCCGTGCGGGTCCAGTCGAGCACCGGCATGAAATTGTAGCAGACGGTCCTGAGGCCCGCCGCCGCGACGTGACGGAGGCTCTGCTGGTAGTTGGCGATATGCTCGCGCCAGGCGCCCTTCTGCTTCTTGATGTCCTCGGACACCGGCAGGCTTTCGATCACGTCCCAGGCGATGCCGGAGGGCGTGCCGTCCTTGCGCTGCCTGATCTGCTGCTGGCGCTTGCCGATTTCCTCGGCGCTCCACACCACCCCGTTGGGCACGTGGTGCAGCGCCGTCACCACCCCCTCAGCGCCGGCCTGCACGATGTCATCGATGCTTGCCAGGTCCGCCGGACCGAACCAGCGCCACGTCTGCCTCATTTGGCTTCTCCAACAGCGCCAGGAGGGGGAAAGTTCTGCGACTTTTCCGCCTCGAAAGCGCGATTACTTACCGGCTTCGAACATTTCGCCGTTCAATGAAACGGCGAAATGCTCTAGCGCTTCCAACCGCGCCAACCGGTGCTAGTATGGCAGCGTTGGGGGAGTCAACATGACCATTGAACTGGAGCTGGTAAACCAGCCCGTCATCGCCGGAACGCGGCAGCTTTCGATGAGCCAGCGGGTCTACGATACGGTCCGCAATGCCATCGTGCAGCTGCAGCTCAGGCCCGGGCACCTGCTCTCGGAGGCCGAGCTCGCCCGCTATATGGGCGTGTCGCGCCAACCGGTGCGTGAGGCCTTCATCAAGCTGGCGGAAGCCGGCCTCGTCGAGGTGCGGCCGCAGCGCGGCACTTTCGTTAAGCTGATCTCGATCCGCGAGGTGCAGAACTCCCGCTTCATCCGCGAAGCTATCGAGCTGGCGGTAATCCGCAAGGCCGCCGAACGGATCAAGCCGTCGGGCATCGCCGAACTGCGCGAGCTGGTGGCCGAGCAGCGGGTGGCGCTCGCCGGCAAGCTGATCGATTTCATGCGGCTCGACGACGATTTCCACTGCGCCATCGCCGCGCATGGCGGGGTCGAGCACGCCTGGCGCCACATCGTCAGCCTCAAGGCGCAGCTCGACCGCGTCCGCTTCCTCGGCTTCCCCCAGGCCACCCCGCGCCCGCAGGTGATCGCCCAGCACACCGCCGTGGTCGACGCGCTCGAGCGCAACGACGTAGACGGCGCCGTGAGCATGATGCGCCTGCATCTCAACGAACTGGCGCCGTCACTGCCCAAGCTGGCGGAAGAACACGCGGATCTGTTTGCGGACGAGTGAGGGCTTGGACGGTGTGTTAGAGGACCGTGGAGGGCACTAACGTGCCCCCTCATCCGGTGTCATCCCAGCGAAAGCTGGGACCCAACTCACCGCCCGCACCAGCTGATAGATGGTTCCCAGCTTTCGCTGGGATGACACCGAGTTGGTGGAGCGTTCGCTGATCACCCAGACCGCTGCTCTCGCTCCCCTCCCCCTCAATCCATCGCCGCTTCCAGCAGCTGCCGATAGTCCTCGGCCGTCGCCAGGCGCGGGTTGGTCGCGTGGCTGTGGTCAGCCAGCGCCCGCTCGATCACCCAGTCGAAGTGATCTTCGCGCACCCCGAGCCCGCGTAGCCCCTCGGGGATGCCGAGACGGCGGTTGAGCGTATCGAGTTCGCGCGCCAGGTCCGCGGCCGGCGGGAAGCCCATCGCGGCCTTCAGCCGCCCCAGCTTCTCGCCGATCTCCGGGCCGTTGAAGCGCAGCACCGGCGGCATCAGGATGGCGTTGAGCGTGCCGTGGTGCAGGGAAACATCCTTGAGGCCGCCCAGCGCGTGGCTCAGCGCATGCACCGCGCCCAGCCCCTTCTGGAAGGCGAGCCCGCCCATCAGGGCGCCCATCATCATCTCCGAGCGGGCCGTGGCGTTGCGACCATCGCGACAGGCGGTTTCGAGATGCCGCCAGATCCGCCCTGCCCCATCCAGTGCAATCGCCTCGGCCGGCGGGTTGACCCGCGGCGAGCAGAGCGTCTCGATGCAATGGCTGAGCGCATCGAGCCCGGTGGCGGCGGTCAGGACCGCCGGCAGGCCATAGGTCAGCGCCGGGTCGCAGATCGCCCGCTTCGGGATCAAGTACGGCGAGATGAAACCGAGCTTTCGCCCATCGTCGAGCGTCAGCAGCGCCGCCCGCCCGACTTCGGCACCGGTGCCCGCCGTGGTCGGCACCGCGATCAGCGGCGCCACCTTGGCGCCGATCCGTTCGAGCCCGCCATAGATCATCGCATATTGTTCGAGCGGCCCGGGGTGGGTGGCGAGCAGTGCCACCCCCTTGGCGAGATCGATCGGCGAGCCGCCGCCGATGGCGACGATCCCGTCGCAGCCTTCGCCCCGATATTGTTCGAGCGCCGCGATCACCGCCCCCTCGGTGGGGTTGGGTGGGGTATCGAGGAACACCGGTGTCTCGGCCGGCAGACGCGCCAGCGCCTCGGCCACCAGCCCCGCCGCGAGGATGCCGCGATCGGCGACCAGCAGCGGCCGGTTGAGCCGGAACTCCTCCACCGTTTCGGCAAGGGTTGAGAGGGCGCCCGCGCCGAACTCGATGCTCGTGAGGTAGTTTATCCGTGCCATCAGCCTATCCGTTCGCCAGTTCGATCAATGTGTCTGCGTGACAGGGCGTCCCCGCCTTGCACCAGCAGGCAAGGTTATATCCCCTGAGTTCAGCCCGGATGACAGCCCGCTCCGGCGGCGCCCCCGGCGACAAAGCCGGATCGAGCGTGCCAGTGAGCCACTGCCCGCAAAGCTCCACCGCCTTGGCCTGCGCTGCCGCATGGTCGAGCCCATAGCGCTTCGCCGTGTCGTCGATGGTGAACGGGTTGCCCCACCGCCCCGGCCGGGTGATCAGCTTCGCCGGCAAGCCGTTGAGCGCCTGCGAAATCACCTGGAGGTTGAAGCCGGCCTGGCGCGACAGCTGCAGGCGTTGTGGGCGAGCCATCAGCGTAGCTCCTTGTCGTAGACGAATTTCGGCATTTCGAGCTTCCACACGATCGCCGCGACGCGCACCGCAAAGCCGATGGCGATGGTACCCAGCACCAGCATATCGTGTGGCACCTCCATGGCGCGGCCCAGATAGTAGAGCGTACCCGAAATGATGGCGACGGTGGCGTAGAGCTCGGACGAGAACACCAGCGGCACCTCGTTGCAGAGGATATCGCGCATGATGCCGCCGGCAATGCCGGTGATCATCCCCGCCACCACCACGATGATCGGCTGCTGGCCCATTTCCAGCGCCACATTGCAGCCGATGATGGTGAAGGCGGCGAGCCCCAGCGCATCGAGCAGCAGGAACGGCCAGCGCAGCGCCGCCATGTAACGGGCCAGCGCAATGGTGATAAACGCCGCGGCGCAGCAGATGATCAGCAGATACGGGTTCTCGACCCAGATCAGCGGGTAATGCCCCAGCACCAGGTCGCGCGCCGTGCCGCCGCCCAGCGCCGTGACGCAGGCCAGCACGCAGACGCCGAACCAATCCATCTTGCGGCGCCCCGCCGCCAGCGCGGCGGTCATCGCTTCAGCGGTGATCGCGACATAAAAGATGATCTGCAGCAGCATGACGTCCCCCGCGGTTGCCCTGAAGGGCTTCCCACGGAGGACACTAGAGCAGACGAATCGCCCCGTGGGCTAGTTGGCCTTCGGGGTGAGATCGGCGGTTGACTGGATGGTGATGATCTTCACGTCGAATTCGGCGCAGGCGTCATCCTTGCAGATGCCGTTCAGCCAGACCTGCCCATTGCCGTACATGACACCATCGGCATTGACGAACAGCGCTTCCCACTGCTGCGTCAGGATCGCGTCCTTGATGTCGCCAGTGATGATCGTCTCGTACTCGGTCTCGAACTGAGCGGCATCGTTGATGGTCAGCGCCTTGCCGCCGACGCTGACGGTAATCGGGTAGGACACCCACTCGGCCACCCCGGCGGCGTTGTCGTCGGCGACCGCCTGGTGAATGGCGTCGAACGCGGTGTGATAGGGCGCCGCATCGCCGAGGTCGGTGGTGATGGCGTCATCGACTTCGGCCCCGGTCTGCGCCATGGCGGGCAGCGCCCCGAGCAAGCCGGCGAACAGGGCAGCGGCGACTAGCTTCAGCATTCTCGTAACTCCTGTTGGAAACGGGTGGTCCGCCAAACCATTGATAGCGCACAGTATCATCAGTCGAACAGACCGCAGGATATTGAGGATGCGAAAACCCCAGAGCATGAAGGGCCTCGAGGAACTGGGCCGGGTGCGGCTCAGCCAGAACTTCTTCATGCGCGACTTCCTCTATTCGGAGATCGCCAGTTTCTATGGTATCCCCAATATTCCCGATGATCCCGACCTCGCCATCGCAGCCGGCAAACGCCTCTGCGAGGCGTGCCTCGAACCGCTGCTGGCGCGCTTCGGCCGCATCTCGATCCGCTCGGCCTATCGCTCGCCCGCGGTCAACCAGTTCGGCAACGAGCATGACCTCAATTGCGGGCGCAACGAGACCAATTTCGGCGGCCATATCTGGGACCGCCGCGACGCCCTGGGCGGCATCGGCGCCACCGCCTGCATCATCGTCCATGCGCTGATCCCATACTACGAGGCCACCGGCCGCTGGGAAGCGCTCGGCTGGTGGATCCACGACCACCTGCCCTATGACGAACTCGAGTTCTTCCCCAAATTCGCCGCGGTCAACGTCAACTGGCGCGAACACCCCAAGCGCCGCATCCACTCCTTCATCCCACCCCGTCGCGGCGTGCTGACCAAGCCGGGGATGGCGAATTTCGAGGGGCGGCACGAGGCCGAATATGCGGAGTGGCTGGCGGGGTTGTGAGGGATCACCGGCGGGGCCACATCGCCCCCCTTACGGGGGAATTTATCCGGAGATTCTCGAACCCTCCTCCTCCCCCGGCCGTCATCCCGGCGAATGCCGGGACCCAGTGCTCCGACTTCTCAACGCGCGCGATCCCTCCGACCTTGCCGTGAAAGACCGGAGCGGTCCGTGCTCGCCCCACCCTCCGAGCGGTGGGTCCCGGCGTTCGCCGGGATGACGGCCGGTGGGTCATGCCCGATCCTGCTGATGGGTAAGTGACAACCCTCCCCGCTCCCGCTACCCCTATGCGCCGAGGAGGAACCACCCCAATGACCACGCATCGCTTTGTTGCCACCGAGTGGCACAATGTGCTGGGCACGCGCCCCCCTGCCTTCACCATCGCCTCGGGCGATATCGTGATCACCGAGACGCTCGATGCCTGGGGCTTCGATAAGGATGGGGTGCAGCGCCAGCCCGGGCCGAACCCGATGAATGGGCCGATCTTCATCGAGGGCGCCGCGCCGGGTGACGCGCTGAAGGTCGAAATCCTCCGCATGACACCGAACCGCGCCACCGGTTGGACCCGCTCGTCGCTGGCGGGGAACGTCGTCGATCCGGAATCGGTGCGCGACCTGCCCTCGCGCGAGACCGTCACCTGGTCGATCGACCGGCAGGCCGGCACCGCCCAGCTGCAGCCGCCGGTCAAGGGGCTCGAGCATTTCGTGCTGCCGCTCGAGCCGATGATCGGCTGCTTCGGCGTGGCGCCGAGCCTCGGCCAGGCCTTTTCCACCGCCACCAGCGCCGAGAATGGCGGCAACATGGATTATCGCGGCTTCGGCCCGGGCGCGACGGTTTGGTTCCCGGTGGCGGTCGACGGCGCGCTGTTCTTTCTCGGCGATTGCCACGCCGTGCAGGGCGATGGCGAGATCGTCGGCACCGGCATCGAGACCAGCTACGAGGTCGAAGTGCGGCTGACCGTCGAAAAGGGCCGGAAGCTGGTGTGGCCGCGCGGCGAGAGCGCTACCGAAATCTTCTCGGTCGGCAATGCCCGGCCGCTCGACCAGGCGCTGCAGCACGCCACCAATGACATGTTCAACTGGCTCTGCACCGAGTACGGGCTCAGTAAGACCGCCGCCAGCCACCTGATGGGCCAGGTGGTGCGCTACGAGGTCGGCAACGTCTACGACCCCGCCTACACCATGGTGTGCAAGATCCCCAAGCAGTGGCTGCCGCCCAAGTAACCGCTGGAGGCGGCAATGGCTGAGCGCATCGCGCTGGGAATGATCGGCTGCGGCTTCTTCGCGCAGAACCATCTCCATGCCTGGCAGGACCTCAAACCCGAAGGCGTCGATATCGTCGCCGTCTGCGATGTCGATGCCGAGCGGGCCCGCGCCGCCGCCGAGCGCTTCGGCGTGCCCCGCTGGTACACCGATGCTGCTGTGATGTTCCGCGCCGAGCAGCTCGGGCTGGTCGATATCGCAACGCAGATGCAGAGCCACCTGCCGCTGGTGAAACTGGCGCTGAGCCACCAGGTGCCGACCGTCATCCAGAAGCCGTTCGGCCAGGATATTGCTGAGGTGCGTGAAATGGTGGCGGCTGCGAAGGCCGCCAACATCTTCCTCGCCGTACACGAGAACTTCCGCTTCCAGAAGCCGCTGCGCCGTATCGCCGAAATCGTCCGCTCCGGCGCCATCGGCACGCCGACCTGGGCGCGCGTCAGCTTCCGTACCGGCTACGACATCTATGCCGGCCAGCCCTATCTCGCCGAACAGCAGCGTTTCGTACTGATCGACCTGGGCGTCCACGTGCTCGATGTGGCGCGGGTGCTGCTCGGCGAGGTCGAGCATTCGACCGCCGAGTTGCAGCGTCGCAACCCCAAGGCCAAGGGCGAGGACACCGCCACCATGCTGCTGCGCCACAGCTCCGGCGGCGTCTCGGTGGTCGAGTGCACCTATGGCTCGCGCCGCCTGCCCGACAGTTTCCCCGAAACGCTGATCGAGGTGGAGGGCGACAAAGGCGCCATCGTCTCGCGCATCGGCAACAAGGTCGAAGTCACCATCAATGGCCGGATGGAAGTGCTCGACGAGGGCCCGGAAGTGCTGCCCTGGGCCGAGCGACCCTGGCATGTGGCGCAGGAAAGCGTGCTCGCCACCAACCGCCATATGCTCGAAGCCCTGCGCGCCGGCCGCCCAGCCGCTACCAGCGCCGAGGACAACCTCAAGACCTTCGCTCTGGTGGAAGCCGCCTATCTCGCCGCCGGCAAGGTGAAGCCCGAGGCATGAAAGCGCCGGCGCTCGACCGTATCGCCATCATCTCCGATATCCACGGCAACCTGCCGGCGCTCGGGGCGGTGCTGGCCGACATCGAGGCGCGCGGCATCACGCGGATCTACGGGCTCGGCGACCTCGCCGGCAAGGGGCCCAGCGGCGCCGAAGTGATCGACATTTCGCGCCGGGTCTGCGTCACAACCGTCAAGGGCAACTGGGATGCCGGGCTGGCCGATGGTGACGCAGATGCCATCTCCATCTGGCATCGCCGGCAATTGGGCCCCGAGCGACTCGCTTACCTCCGCGACCTGCCGGAAACGCTCGATTTTCGCCTCAGCGGCCGAAGTGTGCGGCTGTTCCACGCCTCGGCGCGCGGCATCAACCATCGGGTGCGCCAGTATGACAGCCGCGACGACCACCTCCAGATGTTCGACAACACCGACTTCACCGGCCACGGGCCGCTGCCCGACATCGTCGGCTATGGCGACGTCCACACTGCCTATGTGAAGACCTTCGCGCATAAATGCCTGTTCAACGCCGGCAGCGTCGGCAACCCGCTCGACGTCCCTCTTGCCTGCTACGCCATTCTCGAGGGTCGCTTCGACGGCGCCGAGCCGGCGCCTTGGACGGTCAGCCTCGCTCGCCTGCCCTACGATATCGAGGCCTCCATCCGGCAGGCCGAGATCTCGGGCATGCCCGACCTCGAGTACTACATCAATGAGCTGCGCACCGCCCGCTATCGCGGCCTGACCCCGAAACCGCTCAAGGTACCCGGCTGAGGCAAGTGGCTGCCGACTGAGAGTTCAGCGGACACAAAACCCCTCCCTCCCCCTTGTGGGGAGGGTAGCGTAGCTAGGGCCAACGGCCCCGTAGCGAAGCTGGGTTGGGGGTAGGCCCAGCTCCCCTACCCCCCGATCTTGCCGCCCAGCTCATCCTCAATGTGGATCCGGATGATCTCGTCAAAGCTCTGCTCGGCCTTGAACCCCAACCCAATCGCCCGCTTGGCGTCGAAATTGCGCGGCCAGCCCGCCACCATCGAGATGATCTTGGGGTCCGGCACATCCTTGATCAGGTTCACCGCCTTGTCGCCGGCCACCCGGCGCAGCGCCTCGATCTCCTCGCCCACCGTGGTCGAGAGCCCCGGCACCGAAAGGGTCCGGCGCCAGCCGAGCTTCGTCGTATCGAGCTCGGCGGCATGGGTCAGGAAACCGATCGCGGCGCGTGGGCTGGCGAACCAGTGGCGCACGTCCTTCGACACCGGCAGCACCGCCTCCTGCCCAACCAGCGGCTCGCGCAGGATATTGGAGAAGAACCCCGAGGCTGCCGCATTGGGCTTACCCGGCCGGATGGTGATGGTGGGCAGCCGAATGCCGACGCCGTCGACAAAGCCCTTGCGGGAATAGTCGTTGAGCAGGAGTTCGCAGATCGCCTTCTGCGTGCCGTAGCTGGTGAGCGGGGTGTTGAAGAACTCGTCGCCGATGGCTTCCGGGAACGGCGCGCCGAACACTGCGATCGACGAGGTGAAGACGAGGCGCGGCAGGTATGGCGCCTTGAGCCCTTCCTGGCGGATGGCTTCGAGCAGGAACCGCATGCCATCCATGTTGATGCGATAGCCCTTGTCGAAATCCGCCTCGGCCTCGCCCGAAACGATCGCCGCGAGGTGGAAGATCAGGTCGGGACGCGAGGCGATCAGCTTGCTCGCTTCACCCGGCAAGGAGACGTCGGAGACCACCGTCGCCACGTCGCCGTTGAAATCGATCTTCGCCGGCTCGACCACGTCGGTGAGCGTGAACTTGCTGATGGCCTTGCCGCCCACCTGCCCCGACTTGAGCAGCGCAGACGTAAGCTTGCGGCCGATCATGCCGGCCGCCCCGATGATCAGGATATGCATGGAGTCTCCTCGGATTTTTGCCGGGAGATTAGCGGCTGAGCCGCGAGGTGCAAGCGATGCTTTGGGTGGAAGCATCCTTTCGAGCGGGCTGCCCCACCCCACCCTTAATCCCTCCCCATCATGGGGACGACAAGTGGTCGCCCCGAGGGGAGGGTAGCGCAGCTAGGCGGAGCCGTAGCGGAGCTGGGTGGGGTGGGCCACAAGCCCCGGCCCCTCAACACACGGTATTCAGCCGCTCCACACACACCCGCACCACCTCGTCTCCCGGCCGCTTCCACCAGTTGTCGCGGCTGAAGATCTCGACTTCCTGCGGACCGTGGTAGCCGGCGGCCTCGATCATGGCGCGGATAGCGGGGAGATCGATGACGCCGTCGCCCATCATGCCGCGATCGAGCAGCATGTCGGTGGTCCGCACCAGCCAGTCGCAGATGTGGTGGGCAAAGATTCGCCCTTCGCGTCCGGCCCGGGCGATGGCGGCGGCAAGGTTGGGGTCCCACCAGACGTGATAGACGTCGATGGCGACGCCGACCCCCTCACCCAGTTCGGCCGCGATGTCGAGCGCCTGGTCGATGGTGTTCACGCACGCCCGGTCGGCCGCATACATCGGGTGCAGCGGCTCGATGGCGAGCGGCACGCCGGCGGCGCGAGCATGCGGCAGCATCGCCGCGATGCCGTCCGTCACCATCTGCCGGGCCCCCGGCAGGTCGCGCGACGAGCCGGGCAAGCCGCCCACCACCAGCACCAGGCAATCGGCGCCGAGCGCCGCCGCCTCGTCGATGGCGCGGAGGTTGTCGTCGATATTGGCCTGCCGCCCCGCGGCGGTTTCCGCCGGAAACATACCACCGCGACAGAGCCCGGTGACGCGCAGGCCATTGGCCCTGACGATGCTGGCGGCCTCAGTGAGCCCGACAGCGGCCACCTGATCGCGCCACGGCGAAATGGCGGTGACGCCATGCCGGAGACAATCGTCGACCATCTGCGCAAAGCTTGAACCGTTGCGCAGGGTCGCGAGGTTCATGGAGAGTTGCTGGGCCATCAGAAGGGCAAAGCCGATAGAGACGGCCCCCTCCCGGCCTCCCCCATGAAGGGGGAGGTGAAGAGTCGAGGCTGGGGCACGATCGCGCCAAACCCACAGGGCGGCACCTCCCCCCTTGTGGGGGAGGTTGGGAGGGCGCCGTCTCTCTCAGTCAGCACCACCTCAAACCACCCCATGCACAGCCAGCACCCGCTTCATCCGTTCTACCGCCAACCCAGGGTCAGCCAGCACCCGTGCCTTGTCGGCCAGCCGGAACAGCTCACTCAAATGCTGCAGCGAGCGGGTCGATTGCTGGCCGCCGATCATGGCGAAATGTTCCTGCAGCCCGTTGAGATAGGCGAGGAACACCACGCCGGTCTTGTAGAAGCGGGTCGGCGCCGCAAAGATGTGCCGGCTGAGCGGCACGGTGGGCTCGAGGAGCTCGAAGAACTCGTTGTCGCTGCCGCGCCCCAATGCCGCCAGCGCCGCCGAGGCGGCCGGAGCGATGGCGTCGAAAATGCCAAGCAGCGCGTCGGAATGGCCTAGCTCGTCGCCGGCGATCAGCTCGGCATAGTTGAAATCGTCGCCGGTATACATCCGCACGCCCGCAGGCAGCCGGCGGCGCATGGCGATCTCTTTCTCTTTGCTCAAGAGCGAGATCTTGATGCCATCAACCTTGTCGGCATGTGCGGCGATCACCTCGAGGCAGACATCCATCGCCGCGTTGTGGTCGGCCTTGCCCCAATAGCCCTCGAGAGCCGGGTCGAACATTTCGCCCAGCCAGTGGAGGATCACCGGCTGCTTCACCTGGCCGAGGATCCGACCATAGACCCGGGCATAGTCATCGGGCGATTTCGCCGCCACCTTGAGGGCGCGCGACGCCATCAGGATGATCCGGCCGCCCTCGGCTTCGACGAACCCCACCTGCTCCTCATAGGCGCGGATCACGTCGTCGATGGTGACATCGGGACCTGGCGCCAGGTGATCGGTGCCGGCGCCATAGGCGATCAGCGCGTCGGACCGGCCGCGCGCCTCGGCCTGAGCCCGGCGGATCAACTCCTGCGCATCGCTCCAGGTGAGCCCCATGCCGCGCTGCGCCGTATCCATGGCTTCGGCCACGCCGAGCCCGAGATCCCACAGCCGGTGGCGGAATTTCAGCGTCGTGTCCCAGTCGATGGCCGGCGTCAGCCAGGGATCGTTCGCGGCCAGCGGATCGGCCACCACATGCGCCGCGGCATAGGCGATGCGCGGAAAATCACTGGCAGCGTGTTTTTCGAACGGGATCGGCGTGCCGGTCAGGCGGTAGGTTTCGAGCGTACGGGTGGACATCGGAAGAATGAGCTCAGGCACGCTCGCCTCCTTCAAACTCGGCTCGTGGGGCTACCCCCCTCCCAACCTCCCCCGCAAGGGGGGAGGTGCCCAGCAGTTCACTCGGCCGGATTCGTGCCACAAGCTCGATCGGCACCTTCCCCCTCGCGGGGAGGGTTGGGGAGGGGGGCGCGGCAAACGCGATGCTCATCCCTCAAATCCCCAGCGCCGGCACATCCAGCCAGCGCCGTTCTTTCCAGCTTTGCAGCCCGAGCATGGCCAGCTGCACGCCCTTGGCGCCAGCCTCGAGGCCATAGGGCCAGGGGGCGTCTTCGGCGACGTGCTTCAGGAACATTTCCCACTGCGCCTTGAAGCCGTTCTGCGCCGGCCAATTGTCGGGCACCTCTTCCCAGTTCTGGAAGAAATCGATGGTCTGCGGCTGGTCGGGGTTCCACACCGGCTTGGGCGTATTCACCCGGTGCTGGCTGAAGCATTTGTGGAGGCCCGCGACGGCCGAGCCGTGCGTGCCATCGACCTGGAAGGTGACGAGATCGTCGCGGCGCACCCGCACGTCCCAGCTCGAATTGATGTGGGCGACGACGCCGCCCTTGAGCTGGAACGTCGCATAGGCCGCGTCGTCCGCATCGGCGGTGTAGGTGTTGCCGCGCTCATCTACTCGGGACGGAATATGCGTGGCGCCAAGGCAGCTTACCGCCTCGACTTCGCCGAACAGGTTATCCAGCACATAGCGCCAGTGGCACAGCATATCGAGGATGATGCCGCCGCCATCGGCTTTGCGGTAGTTCCAGCTCGGGCGCTGCGCCGGCTGGCCCCAATCGCCCTCGAACACCCAATAGCCGAACTCGCCGCGCACCGAGAGGATCCGGCCGAAGAACCCGGCGTCCTTCAGCATCTTGAGCTTCAGCAGCCCCGGCAGGAACAGCTTGTCCTGCACCACGCCATGCTTGACGCCCGAGGCCTTCGCCTTCTTTGCCAAAGCGACAGCGGACTCGAGGTCGTCGGAGACCGGCTTTTCGCAATAGACGTGCTTGCCCGCGTCGATCGCCCGGCTCAACAGCTCGGCTCGCATCTGGGTCGTGCCGGCATCGAAGAACACTTCGTCCTCGGTGTCGGAAAGCACCTCGTCGAGGTCGGTCGACCAGCGCTTGATGTGGTGCTTTTCGGCGAGCCGCTGGATCTTCTCGCGATCACGCCCGACGATGATCGGGTCGACCACCAGCCGGTCGCCGTTCGACAGCACCACCCCGCCCTGCTCGCGAATGGCGAGGATCGAGCGCACCAGGTGCTGGTTATACCCCATACGGCCCGTCACGCCGTGCATGATCAGTCCCAGCCGACGCTCGGCCATCCCTCGCTCCTCCTGCTTGCCGCAATTCGCTATGTTTGTAACTGCTTGGTTACTTAGATACACGTCGCTAGGATGGACCGTCAAGAGCGGCCGTCGGAGCTTGAACGAAAGCATGATTTTCGTCTCGGCCCAACGCGGCTGATGAACCGTCCTGTTACACTGGACAGCACAACCGCAACGGCGCGGGGAGTAGGATCGATGGCGAGCGAGGTGGCAGCGGTGAAGGTTCGGCGGCGCGCCGCCACGCCGGCACCGGTGCGTCCGCGCGATGCCGAAAAGACCAAGGCCTCGATCCTCAAGGCGGCGCGCGACGAGTTCTGCGAAGAAGGCTTCAACGGCGCCCGGGTCGATGCCATTGCCGACCGCGCCAAGGCCAATAAGCGGCTGCTCTACCACTATTTCGGGAATAAAGAGGCTCTGTATCAGGCCGTTCTGCTCGACGCCTACCAGGAAATCCGCCGCGGCGAGCGCGAGCTGCGCATCAGCCAGTATGATCCGGTAGAAGCTATCGACCGGGTTATCCGGTTTACATTCCGGCACTTCCTCGCCAACCCGTGGTTCCCGCGGCTGCTGTCTGTGGAAAACCTGCAGAACGCCAAATTCGTCAAGCAGATCAAGAATCTCGACGAGATCCGCTCGCCCATCGTCGGCGAGCTGCAGGAGATCGTGAAGCGGGGCCATGCCGAGGGCACGTTCCGCACCGATGTGGACCCGATGCAGCTCTACATCTCGATTATCTCGCTGTGCTATTTCTATGTCTCGAACATGCAGACGCTGTCGGTGGTTTTCGGCAAGGACCTCAGCCAGTTCGCGCTGATCCAGGATCGCGAAGCGCAGGCCGTGCAGATGGTCGTCGACTACCTCCGCACCCGCCGCTGAGCCGCCGAATAGAGCCTGCCGCAACGCGCTTCGCTGCCGACTCACCCCGGCGCTAGGCGGTTACCGGCGCGATTCTGCCCGGCTTTGGTGCCAAACTGCACCTGCTTGACAGGCCGCACGTCCCGGCCCATGGTTGTAACCAGTTAGTTATTTAGCGCCACCAAGAGCGCGAACCAGTTCGGGACAGCGTCGCTGCCCGGAGACCTAACGGGAGGAATTCATGACCATGAAGCTAGACCGCCGTCAGTTTCTGCTCGGCACGACGGCGCTCGCCGCCGCGGCCGGCATTTCGCCTGCCTTTGCGCAGGAAGCCCTGCGCCTGATCTTCTGGGGCGGCCAGGCCCGCGCCGACCGCACCTATGGCGTAACCGATCTCTACGCCAAGGCCGGTGGCCCGGCGATCGAGGGCGAGTTCCTCGCCTGGAACGATTACTGGCCCAAGCTCGCCACCCAGACCGCCGGCGGCAACGCGCCCGACATCATCCAGATGGATTACCGCTACATCGTCGAATACGCCAAGCGGAACGCCATCGCTCCGCTCGACGGCTTCGTCGGCGGCGCGCTGAACCTGGGCGATTTCGACCAGGACCAGCTCGATGGCGGCAAGGTCGATGGCAAGCTCTATGGCATCAGCCTGGGCGCCAATTCGGTGGCGCTGATGATCAACACTGTCGATTTCGAGAAGGCCGGTCTCGATGTGCCCGGCCCGACCACCACCTATGCCGATCTCACCACGATCAGCGAGGCCTTCAAATCCAAGGGCGTCGGCAAGGCCGTCATCGCCGACGGTTCGGTGTCCGAGCCGATGTACGAGAACTGGCTGCGCCAGCGCGGCAAGGCGCTCTACACCGCCGATGGCAAGGTGGCCTTCGACGAAGCCGACGCCACCGAATGGTATAAGCTCTGGGCGGACCTGCGCGCCGCCGGCGTCTGCGTCAGCCCCGACGACCAGGCGCTCGATACCGGTCCGCTCGAGACCACCATGCTGACGCTCAACAAGGCGTCGGTGATCCCGTCCAACTCCAACCAGCTGGTGGCCTTCCAGGCGATCATCAAGGACAAGATCACCATCTCGAACTTCCCGCGCACCGCCGCCGACGCCCCTGGCGGTCACTATCGCAAGCCCTCGATGTTCTTCTCGATCGGCGGCTCGTCGGCCCAGCAGGAAGCGGCGGCGAAGTTCATCAGCTTCTTCGTCAACGACCCTGCCGCCAGCAATGTGCTCGGCGTCGAGCGCGGCATCCCCTGCTCGAAGGCCGTGCGCGAGGCGCTCGCCCCGACGCTCGACGAACAGAGCCAGGTGGCGCTCAACTTCGTCGCCAATCTCGGCCCACTGCTCGGCGCCCTGCCCCCGTCCCCGCCGGCCGCTGCCGGCGAGATCGACGCTTCGCTGTTTCGTATTCTCGGGCAGGAAGTGGGCTTTGGCGCCAAGAGCCCGGAACAGGCCGGTCCCGAGCTCGTCAAGGGCGCGACCGACATCCTGAACCGCGCGGCCTGACGTCATGACCGCGCCCGCCGTGGAGGCCGGAGTCCCCCATGCCGGGGGTGCGGTGTACCAATCATGGTGGTCGAGGGTGTGGCAGAACCACGCCCCCGGCTACCTCTTCCTGATCCCCTGGCTGATTGGCTTTCTCGGCCTGACCATCGGGCCGATCATCACCTCGCTCTACCTGAGCTTCACCGATTTCGACCTGCTGACCGCCCCCGAATGGGTGGGCGCCAGCAACTACATCCGCATGTTCACCGCGGATCCGAAATTCATCGCCTCGATGCAGGTGACGCTGACCTTCGTCATCTTCTCGGTGCCGCTGAAGCTCGCCTTCGCGCTCGGTGTGGCGCTGCTGCTCAACCGCGGCATGCGCGGCCTGCCGCTCTACCGCGCCCTGTTCTACCTGCCGAGCCTGCTCGGCGCCTCCGTCGCCATCGCCATCCTGTGGCGCCAGCTGTTTGCCGGCGACGGGCTGGTCAACGACTTCCTCTCGATGTTCGGCATCCAGGGGCCCAGCTGGATTTCTAATCCGCGCTATTCGCTGTGGACGCTGATTATCCTGTCGATCTGGCAGTTCGGCTCGCCGATGATCATCTTCCTCGCTGGTCTCAGGCAGATCCCGCAGGATATGTACGAGGCCGCCAGCCTCGACGGCGCCAGCCGCTGGCGCCAGTTCTGGAAGATCACCCTGCCGTTGTTGACCCCGGTGGTGTTCTTCAACGCCATCATCCAGACCATCGAGGCCTTCAAGAGCTTCACCCCGGCCTTCATTATCTCGGCCGGCACCGGCAATCCGATCAACTCGACCCTGTTCTACACGCTCTACCTCTACCAGGAGGCATTCGGCTTCTTCCGCATGGGCTATGCCTCGGCGCTGGCCTGGTTCCTGCTGCTGCTGGTCGCCTGCTTCACCGCCTTCTCGTTCCTCACCAGCAAATACTGGGTGCACTATGATGATTGAGGCACCCGTGTCGCTCGTCGCCCGTTCGGCCGAGGGAGGCACCCGATGACCGTTACCGCCCCCGCCCCGCGCCTCACCGTCGTCACCGAGGCCTCGCCGGCCAAGCTGATGCGCAAGCGCATCCTCAGCGTGCTCGCCCATGTGGCGCTGATCGGCGCCTCGATCCTGATGCTCTATCCGCTGCTGTGGATGCTCTCGGCGAGCTTCCGGCCGGAGAACGAGATCTTTGGCGGCACGCTGATCCCCAGCGTCTGGAGCCTCGACAGCTATTTCCGCGGCTGGGACGGGCTGCGCGTCAGCTTCGGCACCTTCTTCTGGAACTCGCTGGTGATCTCGGTCACCTCGGTGGTGGGCAACCTCATCGCCTGCTCGATGGCGGCATTCGCCTTTGCGCGGCTGCGCTTCAAGGGTCGCAACTTCTGGTTCGCCATGATGCTGATGACGCTGATGTTGCCCGGTCAGGTGACCCTGATCCCGCAATATGTGCTGTTCCGCGAACTGGGCTGGGTCGACACCATCCTGCCGCTGGTGGTGCCGAAATTCCTCGCGGTCGACGCGTTCTTCGTCTTCCTGATGGTGCAGTTCTTCCGCGGCATCCCGCGGGAACTCGACGAAGCCGCGATGATGGACGGCTGCTCGGCCTGGCGCATCTACTGGAAGATCATGCTGCCGCTGTCGATGCCGGTGCTGGCGACCGCCGCCATCTTCACCTTCATCTGGACCTGGGACGATTTCTTCGCCCCGCTGATCTACCTCAACGAGATGAAGCAATACACCGTGATGCTCGGGCTCAGGACCTTCACCGACTCCACCGGCGAAAGCGACTTCGGCGGCCTCTTCGCCATGAGCGTATTGTCCCTGGTGCCGATCTTCCTGTTCTTCCTGTTCTTCCAGCGCCTGCTGATCGAGGGAATTGCGACGACGGGGATGAAGCGGTGAGGGCCCGCTCGCCCGCCTCGGCACCGCGCCTGCGGCCCCACCCCCTCCCAGCCTCCCCCATCAAGGGGGAGGTGTCAGGCCGGTGGGTTTGGCTGGATCGTGCCTCACACACTGAACGGCACCTCCCCCCTTGTGGGGGAGGTTGGGAGGGGGGTGGGCCATGAGCACCGAGCTCGAGAGATCTCCTATTGCTTCTCCATCGCGCCTGTGGCCCCACCCCCTCCCGGCCTCCCCCATCAAGGGGGAGGTGTCGGACCGGTGGAGTTGGCTGGATCGCGCCTCACACACTGAACGGCACCTCCCCCCTTGTGGGGGAGGTTGGGAGGGGGGTGGGCCATGAGCACCGAGCTCGAAAAGAAGCTCCGCGCCAACTCCACTCCTCCGGAACGACGTATGTGGCGTCTGCTCTACCCGTTCAGGACAGGTGAGTTTCATTTCCGCAAGCAGGAGCAGATCGGCCCCTTCTACGTCGACTTCGTCTGCCATCATGCCAAGCTCATCATCGAGGTGGATGGTGAGACGCACTATGCCGAGGGCGCTCCCGAGCGCGACGCCAGGCGCGACGCATTCCTGCGCGGTGAGGGTTACTCGGTCCTGCGCTTCACCAACGACGATGTGATGCACAACCCCGAGGGGGTGCATACCCGCCTAGCTGCCGTTCTCGCAACCAAGCCCACCCGCAGCCCAAGACGCCTCCCTCCCGGCCTCCCCCATGAAGGGGGAGGTGAAGATGCGGCTTCGCCGCAATCAGCTCAACCTCAGCAGTAGTGACCATGCCCATCAAATTCGCCGCCATCGGCCTCAACCATTCCCACATCTACGGCCAGGTGAACTGCCTGCTGCGCGAAGGCGCCGAGCTGGTTGCTTTTCATTCCCCCGAGGACGATCTCGCGCGTGAGTTCAGCGAGAAATTCCCGCAGGCGAAGCGCGTCGCCGATCAACGGGCCATCCTCGAGGATCCCACGATCGCGCTGGTGCTCACCGCCGCCATTCTCTCCGAGCGCGCCGCCATCTCGGTCGCCGCGATGCGGCATGGCAAGGATGTGATGAGCGACAAGCCGGGGATGACCAGCCTCGAGCAACTGGCCGAGATCAAGCGGGTGCAGGCCGAGACGGGCCGCATCTATTCGGTCTGCTATTCCGAGCATTTTGAAACCCGCTCCACCGTGAAAGCCGGCGAGCTGGTCAAGGCCGGCGCCATCGGCCAGGTGGTCAACACCGTCGGCCTCGGGCCGCATGCCATCCGGAACAACCAGCGGCCGGCCTGGTTCTTCGATCGGCAGCTTTATGGCGGCATCCTCTGCGATATCGGCAGCCACCAGTGCGAGCAGTTCCTGTTCTTTTCCGGCACCGATACCGATGCCGAAGTGGTGTCGGCCTCGGTGAACAACCGCGGCAACCCCGGTAAACCCGGGCTGCAGGATGTCGGCGACATGCATTTGAGGACCCCGACCACTACGGGCTATGTGCGGGTCGATTGGTTCACCCCGGCCGGGCTGCCCACCTGGGGCGACGGGCGGCTCACCATCCTCGGCACCGAGGGCTATATCGAGCTCAGGAAGTATATCGACATCGCCGGGCGGCCGGGGACCGACCACCTGTTCCTTGTCGATAAGCACGGCACTCAGCATATCGATTGCTCGGGTCAGGACCTGCCCTATGGGCGGCAGCTGATCGCGGACATCCTCAACCGCACCGAGACGGCGATGCCGCAGGTGCGCGCCTTCAAGGCGATGGAACTGGCGCTGACGGCGCAGAAACTGGCTGAAGTCGGGACGGTTTGGCAGCAATGAGCAGGGTTTACACAGTCGCTGTAGTCGGCGGCGGCATCGGCAAGAGCCACATCGTCGAGGGCTACGAGACCAACAAGGACCGCTTTAAGGTCATCGGCATCTGCGATCTCGACCCGACGCGGCGCAACGCGCTGGCCGACGAGTTCGGCATCGAACGGCGGATCGAGAATTTCGACGACCTCCTGGCAATGGACGACCTCGACATCATCGATGTCTGCACCCCGCCCATGGTCCACTACCCGATGGTTGTGGCGGCGCTGAAAGCCGGCAAGCACGTGGTGTGCGAGAAGCCGCTGGTCGGTTCGCTCGCCGAGGTCGATGAGATCATCGAGCTGGAAAAGCAGAGCCGCGGCAAGCTGATGCCGGTGTTCCAGTATCGCTACGGCAACGGCATCGAGCAGGTCAAACGCATCATCGAGGCCGGGATCGCCGGCAAGCCCTATGTCGGCACCGTCGAGACGCTGTGGCGGCGCGGGCCGGATTATTACACCGTGCCCTGGCGCGGCAAATGGAAGACCGAGCTCGGCGGCGTGCTGATGACCCACGCCATCCACCCGCACGATATCTTCACCTACCTGATGGGCGAGCCCAAAAGCCTGTTCGGCCGAGTGGCGACGCGGGTGAATGCGATCGAGGTGGAAGATTGCATCTCGGCTTCGCTGGAGATGGAAAGTGGCGCGCTCGCCAGCTTCACCGCGACGCTCGGCTCGGCCGACGAAATCAGCCGCATCCGGCTGGCCTTCGAGCACGTCACCTTCGAGAGCGACCACGAAGCCTACAACCCCGGAAAACTCCCCTGGAAGATCCTGCCGCGCAACGACGCGACCAAGGCGAAAATCGATGCCCTGCTCGCCGACTGGCAGGATGTGCCATCGCGCTTTGAGACCCAGATGCGCCGCTTCTGGGATGCGCTCGAGGGGCTGGGGCCGATGCCGGTGACGTCAAAGGACTCGCGCCGGGCGCTGGAAATCGTCACGGCATTCTACCATTCGTCCGAAACGCACGAGGAGGTAAGCTTCCCCGTGACCGCAGGCCACCCGAAATACCGCAGCTGGCTGCCGGAGGGGTTTCGATGAGGAGTTGCCGCCCCACCCACGGAGTCATTCCCGCGCAAGCGGGAACCTCCGTTTCGGAGTGTGCCGCGAGCACCGCAAACAGAGTTTCCCGCTTTCGCGGGAATGACCCGGTGGGCAACTGCACTGCCCCTGTGGAGGAGAGCATCTGATGTCGACAAGCGTTGTCCTGCAGCAGGTCGAGAAGCGTTATGGCGATGTGGAGGTGATCCACGGCATCGATCTCAACATCGATCCGGGTGAGTTCACTGTGTTTGTCGGCCCCTCGGGCTGCGGCAAATCCACCCTCTTGCGGATGATTGCCGGGCTCGAGCCGATCTCGGGCGGGAGCCTCCTGATCGACGGCGAGCGCATGAACGAGGTGCCGGCAGCCCGGCGCGGCATCGCCATGGTGTTCCAGAGCTACGCGCTCTACCCGCATATGAACGTCTACCAGAACCTCGCCTTCGGGCTGGAAACGGCGCGGGTGCCGAGGCCCGAGATCCAGCAGCGGGTGCAGAAGGCGGCTGATATCCTGCGCATCGAGCCGCTGCTCAAACGCAAGCCGAAGCAACTCTCAGGCGGCCAGCGCCAGCGCGTCGCCATCGGCCGGGCCATCGTACGCGAACCCCGGATCTTCCTGTTCGACGAGCCGCTGTCGAACCTCGATGCCGAGCTGCGGGTGCAGATGCGGGTGGAGATCGCCAAGCTCCACAACGACCTCGGCAACACCATGATCTACGTCACCCACGACCAGGTCGAGGCGATGACCATGGCCGACAAGATCGTCGTGCTGCAGGCCGGCATCATCGAGCAGGTCGGCGCGCCGCTCGAGCTCTACAATCATCCGCGGAACCGGTTCGTCGCCGGCTTCATCGGCTCGCCCAAGATGAACTTCCTCGAGGCCAAGGTGGAAAGCGCCGATGGCGCGGGCGCCAAACTCCGCGCCGGCGGCAGCGAGATCGTCGTCAACCGCCAGGTCGGCGCCGGCGACGCAGTGACCTTCGGCGTCCGCCCCGAGCACATCGGCATCACCGAAGGCTCGGGCGTGCAACTGGCCAAGGTCAAAGTCGACCTGGTCGAGCAACTGGGCGGCCAGACCATGGTCTATACGACAACCGCCGATGGCCAGGCGATGACCATCGCGGTGGACGGACAGCGGCAGGTGGAACTGGGCTCGCTGCTCACGGCGTACGTGGATCCGGCGCGGTACCATGTGTTCGCGCGGGATGGGCGGGCGATTTAGGGGCGGCTGACTGATAGAGACGACCCCCTCCCGGCCTCCCCCATAAAGGGGGAGGTGAAGAGTCGAGGCTCTGTCTGCGATCGTGCCAAATGAACCAGCGGGGCACCTCCCCCTTTATGGGGGAGGATGGGAGGGGCCGTCTGCCGGCAGTCAACTACTGCCCCGCCAGCAACTCCGCGTTCCCGCCGCTGGCCGTCGTATCGATGCACACATGCCGCTCGGTGATCAGCCGCTCGGCGTCGCTCGGCCGGGTGACCAGCGGAATGATCATCCCCTCGCGGCGCGATAGTGCCTGCCGCCAGGGCCTGAGATCCGCGTCGGTGCCAAAATGCATGATGGCGTCGACATTCAGCCCAGCCTCGATCGCCGCCGGCGACAGCTTCTTGTCCAGCCCGCCGATCGGTTCGCCATTGGCGCCAAGCGCTTCGGCGATACGGCTGGCGCCGGGGGCGACCACCAGCACGCCATTGCCCTGCTCGAGCGCCAGCGTCGCCTGCTGCAGCGCGCTTTGCGTATCGGGGCCGAGACAGAGCACCACGCCGCGCGGCCAGGTGTAGAGCGTGTTGGATTCGCCGGTCGGCCCGGGCAGCAGCTCCTGCGCCGGCTCGATCCCCACCCGCTCGATGCCGATCTTCACCTGGTCGACCGCCGCGATGGCAAAGCCGATCGAGAGGCCCGAGAGCGGGTTGACCCCGGTGGACGGTTCGAACGCCTCGGCCGGACGCCAGAAGCGCTTCAGGTAATTCGGTCCACCCGCCTTCGGGCCAGTGCCGCTGAGGCTCTCGCCGCCGAAGGGTTGCGAGCCGACCACCGCACCGATCTGGTTGCGGTTGACATAGATATTGCCGGCCCGGATGCGGTCGGAGAGCTCCTCCACCCGCCCGTCGATGCGGGTGTGGAGCCCGAAGGTCAGCCCATAGCCCGAGGCATTGATGGCGTTGACCACCGCATCGAGGTCTTCGGCCTTGAAGGTCGCGACATGCAGCACCGGTCCGAAGATTTCTTCCTTCATCTCGGCAATACCCGAGACTTTCAGCACCGTCGGCGGCACGAACGTCCCCTGCTCCGGCGCTTTGAGCTGGTGCAGCACGGCGTCGCGGGCGGCGAACTCGGCGATATAGGCGTCCATCTTCGCCTTGGCCTTGCTGTCGATCACCGGGCCGATATCGACCGAGAGATCCCAGGGGTCGCCGAGCTTCAGCTCGTCCATGGCGCCATAGAGCATTTCGAGCGTCCGCTCGGCCGCGTCTTCCTGCACATAGAGGATGCGCAGCGCCGAGCAGCGCTGCCCGGCCGACTGGAAGGCGGACGCGAGGATGTCACGCACCGCCTGCTCGGGCAAAGCGGTCGAATCGACGATCATGGCGTTGAGCCCGCCGGTCTCGGCGATCAGCGCCGCGCCGGCGGCGAGATTGTCGGCCATCTTCACGTCGATCGCTTTGGCGGTGGCGAGCGAGCCGGTGAAGCACACCCCGTCGATGCGCGGGTCGGAGGTGAGCACCGAGCCAACCACCGGGCCGGAGCCCGGCACCAGTTGCACCACGTCCTCGGGAATGCCGGCCTGCACCATCAGCCGCACCGCCAGCGCCGCGATCAGCGGCGTGGTCTCGGCGGGCTTCGCCAGGACGGTATTGCCGGCAACCAAAGCCGCGGCGATCTGGCCGGTGAAGATGGCGAGCGGGAAATTCCACGGCGAGATGCAGGTGAACACCCCGAGCGGCTGGCGCGGTTCGCTCGCTTCGGCCTCGCCGGCGTAATAGCGAAGGAAATCCACGGCTTCGCGCACTTCGCTCACCGCATCGTTGAGGGTCTTGCCGGCCTCGCGGGCGCAGAGCGCGAAAAACTCGGCAGCATTATCCTCGTAAAGATCGGCAACCTGCCTGAGCAGCAGGGCGCGCTCGGCCACGGGCCGCGCCGCCCAGCCCGGTGCTGCGTCCCTGGCGGTGGCAATCGCCAGTTCCAGCGTCTCCGGCCCGGCCCCGATGGCGTCGCCCACCGGCTCGCCGGTGGCGGGACTTATGATCGAAAACTGCTCGCCCTGGCTGCCGGCGACGAGCGACGCCGGCACGGCGTGCCAGCGCTTCTCGCTCGGCCGGAACCGGTCGCGATCGGCGAGCAGATAATTGACCGCCAGCGGGTCGGTGAGGTCGTGCCCCCGCGAATTGCGGCGGCGCGGCGCGAACAGTTCTTCGGGCGCGCGGACCTTGGCGGCAGCGCTTTCCACCGCCTCGAACGGATCCTGCACCACGGCGGCGGCCGGCACATCGCGATCGGCGATCATGTTGACGAACGAGCCATTGGCGCCGTTCTCGAGCAGGCGCCGCACCAGATAGGCGAGGAGATCGGCATGCCGGCCGACCGGCGCATAGATGCGGGTGCGGGTCTGCTGCTCGTCGTGGATGATCTCGTGCAGCCGCTCGCCCATGCCATGCAGGCGCTGGAACTCGAAGGCGTCGTTGCCGACCCCGAGCCGCTGCGCCAGCTCCAGCACTGCGGCGACGCTATGGGCATTGTGGGTGGCGAACTGCGGGTAGATGCGATGCGTCTTCGACAAGAGCCGCTTGGCGTTGGCGATGTAGCTGACATCGGTCGCGGGTTTGCGGGTGAACACCGGGAAGCCATCGAGCCCCAGCACCTGGGCGCGCTTGATCTCGCTGTCCCAATAGGCGCCCTTTACCAGCCGCACCATGATGCGGCGGTCGAGGCTGTCGGCCAGCGCCTCGATCCAGTCGATGACATGGCTGGCACGCTGGCCATAGGCCTGCACCACGATGCCGAACCCATCCCAGCCGGCAAGCCGCTCATCGGCCAGCACCGCTGATATCACGTCGAGGCTGAGGTCGAGCCGGTCGGCCTCCTCGGCATCGATGTTGAAGCCCATATTGGCGCCGCGCGCCATCATGGCTAGGGCGAGCGTGCGCTCGACCAACTCGTCCATCACCCGCTCGCGCTTCATGAACTCGTAGCGCGGATGCAGCGCCGAGAGTTTTACCGAGACGCCCGGGTTGTCACGCACGGAACCGGCGGTAGAACGGGTAGCAAGCACCGCGATGGCTTCGGCATAGGCGGCGCGATAGCGCTTGGCGTCGGCTTCGGTGCGGGCGGCCTCGCCCAGCATGTCGTAGGAATAGGTGAAGCCGTCCTTCTCCGCGCGGCGGGCGATGCGGGTCGCCTCCTCGATGTCGCGGCCAAGCACGAACTGGCTGCCGAGAATCTTCATTGCCTGCATCACGGCCGAGCGGATCACCGGCTCGCCGATGCGCTGCACGAAATTCTTGATGGTGCCAGCGATCCCTGCCCCGCCCTCGCGCAGCACCGAGCCGGTCAGGGTGAGCGCCAGGGTCGAGACGTTGACCAAAGCCGAATTGGCCCGGTCGAGATGCTCGGCCCAGCGCGACGGCGCGATCTTGTCCTCGATCAGGTCGTCGATGGTGCGGTTATCGGGGACGCGCAGCAGCGCTTCGGCGAGGCACATCAGCGCGATGCCCTCGTCGGTCGAGAGCGAATATTCGGCGAGAAAGGATTCCAGCATGCCGGAGGACTGCGCGGCGCGCACCTTTTCCACCAGCTGCAGCGCCCGCTGCCCGATGGCGGCGCGGTCGGCGTCGGTCAGTGCCGCATCGGCCGTGAGCCGCGCGATGGTTTCGGCCTCGTCGGCCAGAAGTGCTGCCCGGATCCGGCCGCGGAGTTCGTTGAGATCGCCCATTTATGCCCCCGTGCCCTGAACTGTGGCACGCGTCGCTGATTTGTGTGGGGAAAATGTGATGGCGGCAACAGGAATTTAGTGGAGCTAAAAGGGCTGGCCGGCCCTCTGGGATGGCCGCGGATTCGTATCGCTCCGCCGCTTGCGGCACGCTATAGTCAGAGATGCACGCGAGCAGGTTGAGCCCATGCAACCGACCAAGCTGATCTGCTTCTGTCTAGGCGCTTTTGCCATCGTGCTCGCCTTCGGGCTCGAGTTTGGCGCGCAGTGGCTGCCGTTACATAGTAATGTCGAGCGGCCCGGCGTCGGCATTACAGCGATGGCTTATTTCGACCTCATCTTCCTTTATTCGTTGGCGCTGATCTTCGTCGATTTCCTGCCGGTGGTGCCGGCGGTGTTCTCGCGCGTCCAGGGCATCGTCACGCTGGTTCTTTCGCTGCTCGCGCTCATCGCCACGATCGTCTTGGCGTATTTCACTTTCGCATTCGTGATGACGATGGTGAGCCTGCTGCTCGCCGTGCCTTTCGGTACCATCGCCTACCTTGCCATCTGGGGCGATTTCGATACGGCGAGCGCCAAAATGGTGCTGTCGCTCGCGATGATGCTGAAGCTTGTCGGTGTCGGGCTCATCCTGTTCGCCAGCATGTCGTTCCTCAAGAACAAGGGATTCATGCTGCTGACGCTTTGTTCGGTTGGCCTGAGCTTCGGACTCGGCCTGCTGCACACGCTACCGCCCGGCTTCCTTGTCAGCATCGCCGACGCGGTCGGCGCAGTGGTCATAGCCATCGCACTGATCGTCTGGTTGGTGATCCTGCTGGTGGGGGCATTGTTCGCCATCGTCGCAGCGCTCCGCAGCGTCGTGCCGGTCTGACTGTCATCAGTCGTTGACCGCGAGCGTTACTGGGCCGGACGGGGCGCTGATGTTTGTCGTGGCGGTGCCCTTGCGCACCACGACGCTGCCCTCAAGCCCATCGGCCATGTTCTTGTCGTCGCAGCCCGGGGGGCGCTGTGCCCCCTTGGCCACGATGCAGAGAAATTGCTCGTCCTGTCCCGGCTCGCTTGCCGTCACCGTAACCGCCTTGCCGTCGACCAGGCGTACCCGAACCGTGGCGACCTTGCGATCTCCTGCGGTGAACCGGCCGCTCCAGCTCTCGGCGCCAGCCAGTGACGTCGGCAGCGTGGTGCCCGGCAGGGGCTCGGCCGATGGCGGTTGAAACTTCAGGAACGCGGCCCATTCCGGCAGCGTCGGGCGATAGCCGGGCTTCTCGCTGGTCGCTGGCTCCTGCGGATAGAACAGCAGGGTGCCAACGAACACCGCACCGACGATGAGGAGGACGATGATAATAGCGCGCATCGCGGCCTGCTGCCAATGAGGATGAAGACGGAGTCGTCGATGGTAAGCGGCGAGACGTCAGTTACTGCGGGAATGAACCTATCGAGGGTAAAGGATCGTACACTCGAGGGTCGATACGTGGGGGGCTGAGCACAGGATCAACTTCGATGACGCGGATGCAGGCGGGCCAAGGGGTGCACGGGTGAATGCCGCCGGGTCCGACACCGCCTCCACCTCCGCCACCGCTATTGGGCTTCTTGATGTTGACCATGACGGTCACGGCGCTTCCCATCGCCGCCGGCTGCTCCTCCGGTGGGCTGGTGCGCGTGACTTCGGTATCACCGAAGCCGTCAACGTGCGAAGTCTCTGCCACGATGCTTGCCGTGAAGCCCTTCTGGGTCAGCGCCTGTTGGGCATCCCGGGGGTCGGAGCGGGCGACTTTCGGCACCAGGACACCGGGGTCGAACAGCAGGATGGTCGCGCCGGTGGTGTCGTCCTTGCCCAGAGCAACGACGATCTGCTGCGCCGGGTCGTGTCCGGGTTCTGGCTCTCCCGGTTTCGCCCCGATGTTCGCAAAGCCGTGCTTGGCCGCGATCGCCTTGGCCTCCTCCAGTGGATGGCCTCGCACCATGTCGAGCTCGAGCCGGGGCCACATCAGGTACGCGACGCCGCCGGCGACGACCAGCAGGAAAACCGCGGCGACCGCCACAGCCCACCAGGGGAACGGCCGCTTGACCTCGCGTCGCTCGGTCGCATCGATGTGGAACGCGACCGCTGGTCCTTCGGCGAAATCGGTGTCCGGCTGCGCTTCCGAGGTAACTCGCAGGCGGAAGGCGTGATCGGTCGCGGCCGGCTGCGGCGGCACCTTGACCAGCGCTTCGACGGTCAGCGTGCTACCGGCAGCGATGTCCTCCTCGATCTCCAGCGTGGAGGTCGGCGGCGCCGTGGCGAGGTTGAACCAATCCGAGCGGGCGCCAGACAGCGCCTCGATGCGGATGCGCACCGTCTGGCGCCGCGACGAGGTGTTGCGCAGCGTGCAGCGGAGGCTGCCGGTCCGGGTTCCGTCCGGCGCAGCCGTCAGGTCCAGCCGCGTCGGACAATCGGCGAATTCGAAGCTCGGCATCCGTACCTCTCGTTCAGCGGTCGATAGTCAGGTTTGTGCCGGAACCAGTTTCCAGCGGCGCGACGGGTCGGTGTCGCAGTCGTACTGCACCGCCACAACACCGTCGTCGGTGCTGCGGCCGCCGGCGATGGTCAGGCACTTGTTGGTATGCACGTTGATCAGTTGGTAGGTTCCGTCGGCGCTCGGGCCGCTGGTGGTCCAGGTACGCGATCTGTGGTCGTCGCAGTTGTACTGCAGCCACTCCAGGTTGTTCGCGTTGCTTTCGCCGCCGGAGATGGTCAGGCACTTGCCGGTCTGGACGTTCTTGATCTGGAAGTGGGTGGGCTGCACCTCCGTGAACAGCCAACGCTTCAGCGGTTCGTCGGCACAGCTCATCTGGACGGCGAAGATGTTGTTCTCGGCGCTGCCATCCTTGATGGTGAGGCACTTCTGCGTCTGCAGGTTGGTGAGCAGCATGACTTTGCCATTGAGTCCGCCCGTCGCTGGGTCGCGCTGCGGATCGGGATCGGACTTGGGCTGGAGCATGAAAAACAGCCCGGCACCCACGACGAGCACCATGGCCGCGGCGACGGCCACTGCCCACCACGGGAAGGCCGAAGCCGGCTTGTCCGGCCCCTTCGAGGCGGCGACCTCGAAGCTGATGGCCGGGCCTTCGGCGAAATCGGTGTCGGGCGCCGATTCCGCGATGGCGCGCAGGCGGAAGCTCTGGGGCCCGACAGGCGCACCGGGCGGCACCTTGACGCCGGCCGTCACGGTGAACGTGCCGCCCGCGTCGATTTCCTGCTCGAGCTCGAGCGGCGAAGTGGTGGGGGCGCCGGCGAACCCGAACCACTTCGATTGCGCGTTTCCCAGCGGCTCGATGCGGATGCGGACGCTCTGCCGGCGCGCCGAAGTGTTGCGCAGCGTACAGCGGACGCTCCCGGTCTGCTCCTGGGTATCGGGAGCAGTGGCCAACGTCAGGGTGGTCGGGCAGTCGGCGAACTCGAAAGTAGGCAATCGGACACCTCGTTTGTTACACGGATAGATCTCGATCGACTGGGCAGCAGAGCATCATGATTTCGGGTCTGCCGCATCAGGAAAGATAAGTGGCTTGTCGACCGACGTCTGGCCGGTCGCCTGGAACTGGGTCACCAGGTCGTAGGCCAGGAGCAGAGCGGCGGCACCGATGAGGTGCCAGAGCGCGTGCGGTTGCACCACCAGGTCGGGGTTGCACAGCAGCTTGCGCGTCGCATCGATGGCCGGGCCGGGAGCATTGTCCTCGTAGCCGTCGAAGAGCCGGAAGACTGCCCCGACGAAGAGCAACCCGCCGATCCAGGCCAGTTGCCCGCCAAGCCCCTTCGGCGTCTTCTCCCCGGCAAAGAGCACCAGCAGCTGGACGATCAGCAGGCCGACAATGATCACGAACAGGGTGGTCGAACTCCATCCGGTCTCCGTCTTGATCAGGACCCCCAGCACCCCGATACCGACAGCGGTGACGGCGACAAACACCCAGCCCAGCCATTCGACCTCGGCCATCACCTTGCGGATGAGGAAGCACAGCGCGGTGAACGCGAAGACGAGAGCGGTGAACGCGAAGAAGGCCCCGACCCCGCTGAACTGGAACAGCAGGAAGGCGAGGACTCCCACGCCCATCAGTGCCAGTCCGATGATGGCGGGCCATGCTCCCGACAGGCGCCACGGTTCGCGGGCCTGCAGATGCACCGAGGCGATGTAGACCTGGAGCGAGAACAGCGCGGCGTAGACCCAGGCGACGTCGACGGTTTGCGGCACCTCGCGTCCCAGCGTCGCGTGGTAGAGCGCGCTCATGGCGCCGAGGATCACCAGGTTGAGGCCGAACAGCAGCCCCGCCCACGAGCCGGCCCGCATCAGGATCAGCACGCCCACCACCACGTAGCCGGCGTTCGATATGGTGTTCTGCACCTCGACCATCCAGCCCTGGTCGACCGGCCGCTCGCACTGGTCGTCATGGTAGGCGTACAGCCCGTTGTCGTCGCGCGGGTACACCGTGTCGTTGTCGTGCAGGATCGAGACGCCGGCGAGGAACACGAAGAACGCCAGCAAGCCGATCGACACCCCCATGGCCCAGGAGATCGTGCGTCCGGGTTGAAAACCGATCATGGCGAACTCCCTTCTGGTGCGGACCGGCTCAGGCCGGGCGGAAGAAAATCTCGGAGGTGACGTAGGCGGGTTTCCAGTTCTCGACGGTACGCCGCACCAGTGCGTCGTGCCGCCGCGCGGCGTCGGGCAGCTCGACCCGCATGTGGAAGGGCCGCGGCAGGCCGTCGTCGCCGGGAGGGTTCTCGACGATGTCGATGGCCTCGGCGCCGGTCATGATCTTCAGCATCGCTTTGAGGGTGCGGGCGGTGCCGCGGTCACGCGCGAAAACCGCGGCGCGCAGGATCAGTTCGCGCAGCGCACCCGGGTCGATCGGGGCAGCGCGCGAGGAGGCGCTGTCGAGGTCGCCCACCAGCGTACGTTCGAGGCCGACCCAGCCGGCGAGCAGCATCAGGAAGCCTTCGGGTGTGCGGCGCGGATCGAACCAGCGGTCGAGGTCGGCGAGGATCGCCTCGTCCGGCGCGAGGTAAGACTGCATGATGCCGACGAGCGTTTCGAGCACGCTGCCGGGCGTGATCCCGGCCTGCATCACTTCGGGCAACAGCCTCGGGATCAGCCGCATATCCAAGCCTCAGCCCTCCATCTCGTTCTCGCGCACCACGGTGATGTCGTGCGTGCCCGAGCAGTAGAGCGAATTGGGCGGCAGCGGCGCGCGCTCCGTGAACTCGATCTGGCCGGCAGCGACATAGCGCTGTCCGCGGTCGCGGCTCGCAAAGACGCCGCCCGCGGCGCCGGCAAGCACCAGCGGCGCCGACAGGCCGAGCGCCACGCCAGTGAGCGGCACAAGGGTTTTGCGGTCCTCTTCGATCGGCAGGCCGCAGCCGAGCTGCGAAGTGGTCCACGCCGCATTCGCCTTGTCGGTTTCGAGCAGGGCGATGCCGGTGCGGTTGGACGAAGCGGCAACGAGGCCGGGCGCGAACGCCAGGCCGGTGCAGCTGCCGCCGTTCCAGCCGGTGCCCACCACCTTCCATCCCTCGGGATCGATGCCATCGCCGCGTGCTTCGACGCGGATGACGCCTTCGCCGTTCTCGCCCCGTTCGGCGGCAACGGCGGCCCAGAGGAACAGACGGTCGCCTTCACGCTGGAACATCAGGCGGCGCACGTCGCGCCCCTCGGCGCCCGGGATCGGCTGGAAACTGCCGGCCTTGCCGCCATCGCGCGAGATCAGCACGCCGCGCTTTTCGCGACGGGCCACTGCAACGCACGGGACGCCCGATGCGAAGCGGGCAACCGCCACGGCATAGACGCCGATCTCGTTCAACGCCGCGTCGCTGGCGCCTGCCTCGAGCTGGTCGATGAGGATCGAACTGGAGGCGTCGCCCAGACTGATGACGCGCAGCCCCTTGCGACTGGCGTAGAACAGCTGCGCGCGCGGCCCGTTCTTGAGGCTCGCGATGTCGTAGAGCTTTTCGCCCTGCACCGTCTCGACCACGTTCCAGGTCTCGCCGCCGTCATTCGACAGCTGCACCGTCACGGTCTCGACGTCCTTGACCGACAGCAGCGCCATCACCACGCCCGGCTGCTCGGGATCGGTTCTCACCGTTGTTACTTCCGAGTCGGGCTGGTCGATGATCGTCGTCCAGCTCTCGGCGCTGTCCATGGTGCGGTAGAGGCGCTTGACGGCTGCGGCGTAGAAGGTGCGCGGCTGGTTGGGGTCGCGGTGCAGGTCGACCACCTCGGACTGCGGGCCCTCGTCGATGGTGAACGATAGCTGCTCGGCAAACCGCACGCCTGGCTCGGCGAGGATCGCTTCGTAGACGTCCGAGGCGCGCAACGTCTTGCCGAACGGCCACTGCCCGTTGGGCGAGATCAGGTCGTCGAGCCGGCGCAGGATGCGGTTGCGCACCGCTTCCGGATCCTCGACCGGCGAGACGACGACACGCGAGGCGATCGACACCGGCCGGCAATGGGCCCACAGCACCTTGGTGCGTACGCCGATTGGCCGGTAGTCGGCGATCAGCGCATCGACGCGGTCGCGCAGCAGCTCGGTCTGGTGGCCGCGGACATTCTCCAGCGTCGGCGGTTCACCCGGCAGCAGCGTCGGCACCACGCGGATCTCCACCACGCCCGGTTCGCCGAACACCCAGTGTTCGCGCTGGGCATAAGCGCGGGCGCGCGCCACTCCGCCGGCGAGCAGCGCGATGCGCTCGAAGTCGCGTGCCGTGACGGCACTCGAGAGGGCCTGCACCGCTTCGCGGGCGCGCAGCATGGCGCGTTCCAGCGTCTCGCCGTCCTCGCCGCCGCTGGCGCGGCCGCCATTGCTGACGGACACGCCGGGGATCGGGTCGCGCATGACGACAAGGGTGTTCGGCAAGACATTGCCGACCTTGCCGCCACCGATGCGATACCAGGCGCGGATTTCGGCGTCCTTGGGCGGTATCCGGCTGAAGGTCGCCGAGCCGGACCCGCCGAGCGGTGAAAAGCTGATCGTGCCGGTAGCCCGGTCGAGGGTGTAGGCGCGGTCGCCATCAGCCAGCCCCTGGAAGCTCGAAACCTCCTTCCACACGACGAAGGGCCTGCCGCCGAACTGGCGCACCGCCAGCCCGGGATCGAGCCCCTCCGGTTCTTCCTCGATCCCGACGGTGAGCGTCGCGAGCTCGGGGATATGCCGGATCAGCGGGGCGCGCCGCAGCCGGACGCTCTGCGCCGGCTCGCCGTTGCCCGTACCGACGAGTTCGCCATCCACCAGGTCGGCATGGATCGCATCGACCTCGTTCGATGGGGCGCCGGCCGCGATCTCGAGGTCGGCAAGCGTGACGAAAGTTACCGCGCTCGCCACATCGGACACCCGCGTTCCGGCAGCTATGGCGATCGGCTTGTCCGCGACCGGGGCAGTGCGGCTGAATGTCAGCCGGACCTGCGCGGCGGCGGGCGCCAGCATGGTCACGCCGATCAGGTTCAGCAGCGCCACATGCACCTTCTCGGGCACCCGGTTGAGCCGGTAAAGCATGTTGTCGGTGAGGAAGGCAAACAGCTCCACCAGCACCATGCCGGGGTCGCTGGGCGAGGTATCGGTCCATTCCGGTGAGCGGTTGCGGACAATCTCGCGGGCTTCGCGCATCAGGTCATCGAACGTGCGTTCGTCGAGTTTCGGGGTCGGGAAGGCCATCAGTTCACCCCCGGGGCAAGGTCGAGGGTGACGGCGAGGCTGTCGCGGCGCTGGCTCTCGCGGACGCGATAGTCGAGCCTGATTTCGAGCACGCTTTCTCCGGCGCCACTGCCGGCCGCGCGCCCTGCCCTCAGCCGCACGATGTCGATCCGCGGCTCGAAGCGGGTAATGGCCTGCGACACGTAGTGGATCGCCAGCCCGGCGGTCGTGGCGTCGTTGGCGGCAAACACCAGCCGGTCGAGCGGGCAGCCATAGGTGGGGCGCATCACCCGTTCGCCGGGCCGGGTCGCCAGCAGCATGACAATGGCCTGCCGGATGGCGTCGTCGCCGCTCAGCATGGCGATGCCGCCCGAGGGCGAGGTATGCGGCCCGGCGGGCACGATCGTACCCGGCTCGTAGCCGGCGCCCAGTCGTCGAAACTGCCAGCCGATCACCGTCATGGCTCAGGCTCCGCTCGCCACGAATTTCTGGGCCACCGAGCTCACCGAGAACGGGGTGATGCCGAGCTGGCTCCAGTTCGTACGGCCGGCAGTGGTATCGAGGCAGACGCGTTTGCCGCCGATGCGGATGAAGGTGGAGTAGGAGGCATCGTCCACGGCGACGGTGGCGGTGCAGGGCGGCGTGGTGATGGTCACCATCGGGCAGGCACTGATCGACCGGCCGTGCGGGTCGTCGTCGACGAGCAAGGGGTCCTCGGCGATGCGTACCCAGTCCTGGCTATTGACGTTTTTGACGACGCCGCCATGCATGCATTTGAGGACGGCTTTCTTGGTGAGGATCAACATCGCTCAGCCCCGCTCGAAGTTGATGAGATTGGCGCGAAAGGTAATCGTCTTGCCCGGCGCCTCGATCACGAGGTCGCTGGCCGCGGCAAGACGGGCATTGTCAGGAGCGAATTCCAGCATGCTGCCCGAGATGGTCGCGAGCCGCGCCAAGGCGTTCACCGAGGAGAGCTCGAGCCGCTGGCCGCCGCTGGTGCGCAGCACGAAGGGCCGGGGCCGCTGATTGGAAAAGCCGCGCGGCAGGTCCTTGTCGCCGTACAGCCCGCCGAGCACGATGCCGCGGGCCGGATCGCCATCGGGACAGAGCACCAGCACCTGGTCGCCGATTTCCGGGAACACCGCGGCGCCTTTGCCGGCGCCGGCGCCCGGGATCAGCACGGCGAGCCACGGCGCCAGCGTATCGCCGAGCGCCGGCAGGTTGACCCGGCAGCGCCCCATTGTTTCGGGGTCCACCGTGTCGGTGACGAGGCCGAGCGTTACCAGCGGCGCGCGGGGGCGACTGTTGCGCGTCGGCGGCTCGGTGGAAAAGCCGGTGACATAGCCCCGCGCCGCATCGATGCGGTGCAGGGCGCTGGTGATCACATGGCGGCCGGCGACGCCGTCGGCGACCCCCGAAACCGTCACCGGCCGGCCGGGCGCGAGGCGTGGATCGCCCGTCGCCTCGCCCTTTGCGGCGGTCGAGCGGGCGACCCCGCGGTCGAGATCGGCGGCGGCGACCCCGGCGATGTCGGCAGCCCGCTCCCCGAGGCGGTTCAGTCGCTGCCGGTACCCGCCGGTGCCCTCGTTCGCCGCGACGTCCCGGGCTTCGAGTGCGTCCTGCCGGCTCGTCGTGACGGTTTCGACAAAGGCGGCGGCGCTCGACGGATTCCACCCTGCCCCCACCGTCCCGCGCACGTTGCGATCGTTGGAGAGGCTTGCCTCGAAGCTCAGGAGTTCGCCGCCGAAGCGCAGCCCGACCGGGTCGCCGAAGCCGTCGAGCCCGGTCAGCACCAGGGTGCCGTCCCGCAGCACAGGGTAGAGTCCGGAGTCTTCGGCGAGGTCGGTCAGCAGGTCGAAGTCGCTCTGCTCGTGCTGGATCAGCGTGTCGCGCGGCTCTGGTCGGCCCTGGCAGTCCGAACCGACGCCGATTTCACCGGCGAGCGCCGCGGCGAGGTCGGCGGCCGACTGCGACTCGATCGCCCGGGGCCGGAAATTCCGGCGCAGCCGCTGCAGCTTGTCGTAGGCCCGCACCCGCAGCAAGGGCACGCCGGCCGAGCCGTAATCATAGGTCAGGGCGCTGATTTCACCCTCGAACAGCGGCACGCGATCGCTGCCGACGCGCAACGCGAGGCCGCGGCCGATGGCGAGGCCGTCGAGTTCGCGCGGTTCGATCAGCGTGAAACTGACCTCCGCCAGGGCCGGCGCGGCGAGTTCCTGGCGCACCAGCACTTCGCTGACGAGCCGCGCCAGTCGGGGATCGGCAGGCGCGCCGTCCAGCTCCAGGGCGAGCGCCGTCTGGTTGAATGGCTTGCTCATGGCTCGACCAGGCTCGCCGGGTCGGGAAGCACGAGGATCGTCCCCTCGGCGATATCGAGTGGATCGGCGATGTTGTTGTAGCTGAGGACGGCATGTACCAGCGACGTGTCGCCGTAATAGTCGGCCACGATCTCATCGACACGCGGCGTCGGCAGGCCGTTCTCGTCCGGGCTGAGCGTCACCCGGACGGCCCGGTCCTCGGTGCCGCTGAGGCCGTCGACCGGGGGCAGCTCGAACTGCGAGGTGGCGGGCAGGCGGGCCGGCGACGCACCGGCATCGTCATAATCCACCCGCTTCAGCCGCAACCGCAGCCAGGAGCGCTGCGGGCGGCCATCGGCGGCGAAGCGCTCGAACTTCTCCGAGACCGCCATCACCACGCCAGGGATATTCCAGGCCCTGCCCCAGATCATCCGGACCAGCGGCGGCGCGCCGAAGCCGTCCGTCGTCTCGCCGTTCTCGGCGAGGTTCCAGATCGGCCGCGTCATGTCGCGGACGTCGGATTGTTCCGCCGGCGCCACCAGGGACGGCTCGCCCTCCTGCTGCTCGATCGCCGCGGGCAGGCGTGGCCGCAACTCGTTGTCGATCTCGGTGTCGAACAGCAGGTCGAGGTCGATCTCGGTGCTGCCGCCGCCGGTGGCGATCAGGGGGTCGTCGGTCATCGTCATGCCGGTGATGATGCCGGTGGTCGCGCCATGCGCGACGACGCCAGCAGAGCGGCGCACCACGACGTTCTCGGGGTTGAGCAAGCAGAAGAGCTGCTCACCGGTGCGTTCGACCAGGAAAGCTATCCGTTCCATGCTCGCTCCACCTGGTCGTCGATGAGGCGGCGGAGGCGGTCACCCGCATCGGTGTCGCGGGCAGCGGACACGGGCCGCGGAGCGGGCAGGTCCGGCCATTGACCGGCGAGGCTCGCCGGGGACGGCTGGCGGGGCGGCGCCTCGCGCCGCGCGTGGGGGAACGCTCCGGCGGAGCGTCCGACAGGCGTTGGGGCCAGGGCGAAGGCTGCACGCCGCTGCTCCTCCACACCCGCACCGGTCGTCCAGGCCGGAGCCACGCGATCAGGTGCGGCGCGTGGGGGCGAAAAGTCCGGCGCGGGTGGCGGCTCCGCTGCAGCCTCGAGCCAGGACACCGCAATCCGCGCCTCGACTGGCGGCTCCGCGGCCATATCGGAGACGCGCGGCTGGGCCGGCGCGGCCGGGCCGGCAAACTGCAGAGGCGCCGCCACCGGCAGCGCCTGGTCACGGGCCGGCAGGACAGCCCGAGGCGACGCTGCGGTTGGCTCCAGTTGCACCGCGAAGCCGACACGACGCGCCGTACGCCGATGCTCCAGCCACGCGACCTTCGCCCGTGGTTCCGGCGCAGGCGCCGTGGCAGCATTCTCGAGGGGTGGGCGAGCCGCCTGCCTATCGGGCGTGCTGAACCGCAGAGCCGGCCTTGGCGTCGCGGGCACGGCAGCACGATCCGGCGCTGGACGCGCGACCGGCACCTCGCCGGATCGGGGGCTCGGCCAGTCGCCCGGAGCGGGTGCAGCGAATGGCGCTGTCTCGACACCCGGCGCCGCTCCGCCATCCGGCTCGAACGCATCCCCCGCGCCGAGCCGTGTCGCCAGCAGCTCGATCCATGCGTCCGGCGCGTCCGGATACTGCTCCCGCAGCTCCGCTCGGCGCGCCTCCCCGAGCGGCGCGGCTTCGCGCAAGGCAGCCGCCTCCAGCCATGCCGTCACCGCGCGGAACGCGGGCAGCACGACGGAGGCAAGCGTGCCGAGGGGGCCGTTCATGGCTCACGCCCGGTTCATGCTGTCGAAGACGAGCTTCACCTGCTCGATGGCGATTTCGCGCCCCAGCGCATCGAGCGGCGCGCCGCTCCATTCCGATGGCCAGGCGTTGATCAGGTTCCAGCGCAGGGCCTCGTCGACGCCCTTGGGATCGAGGATGATCACCGAGACATTGCGACGCTCCACCGCGCCCTCGACGCCCTTGGTAAACCAGTCCCACAGGTCATGCGAGCGGGTGAGGCCGTAAGACAGGGTCACCTCGGCATATTCGACCGGGCCGGGGATGGCGCGCACCACCTGGCTGGTGCCGCCTTCGCGGTAGCGGATAGGGTGGATACGCGCCCCGAGCCCCGCGACGGCGGTGAAGTGGCCCTCCACCACGCCCTGGATCTCGAGCTTGAAGTTGAAGTTGCGATAGGGGTCGATGGTCTGGCCGACGGCGGCCCCGCCGGCTGCGTTCTCAGCTGCTGAAGGCATGGTTCAGTTCCTCGCGCGGACGTTCAGGCGGTTTCGACGACGGTACCGGCAGCGGTCTGGCCGATCCGGAAGATGACGAACTCGGCCGGCTTGACCGGCGCGATGCCGATCAGCGTGGTGACCTTGCCGGCATCGATCTCTTCTTGCGGATTGGTTTCCTCGTCGCACTTGACGAAGAAGGCCTGCGCCGGCGTCGCGCCCATCAGCGCGCCCTGCCGCCAGAGCAGCGTCAGGAAGGCGCCGATGTCCCGACGGATGGCCTTCCACAGGAACTGGTCGTTCGGCTCGAACACGGTCCAGCGCAGGCTGTTCTCGATCGATTCCTCGATCATGTTGGTGAGCCGACGGACATTGAGGTAGCGCCAGTTTGAGGCCGAGGCGGCGAGGGTGCGGGCCCCCCAGACGGTAATGCCCTCGCGGCCGAAGGCACGGATGCAGTTGACGCCAACCGGGTTCAGCACTTCCTGCTCGGCCTTGCTGATCGCCTGGGTCAGCCCGATGGCACCGAAGATCGGAGTGTTGGCCGGCGCCTTGTGCACGCCGCGCTGCACGTCGATGCGGCCGCAGATGCCGGCAATATGGCCCGATGGCGGGATGTCGACGATGGTGGACGGTGAGATCGCGTCCTGCCCGCGGATCCAGGGGAAGTAGAGCGCGCCAAAGCCGCGCTGCGAGTCGCGCGGGCGCAGGCCGCCGCGCTTCGGCTTCGGAGCCCCCTCTTCGGCACTGACGGTCGCCGCGCGGGTGAGCTGTTCGACGTCGTCGGCCCGCGGCGGGCCATCGAGCAGGGCGACACGATCTCCCAACTGTTCGGCGGCATTTAGCAGCGCTTCGTAGCTCACTGTGTCGATGCGGCCCGGAGCGGCGATCAGCGCGATCTCGTCGATGGCGGCGAGCAGGTCGAGCCCCTTGCCGCCGCCGCTGATCGGCGCGTCGGCGGCGATGTTGACGATGTAGCAACGCGGCCCGCCGTTGAGGAAGAAGCCGTGGACGGCGTTGGCGAGCGGGGTGCCGGTCGACGCGCCGTTGGCGAAGATCTTCACGAACTCCTGCCAGTTGTTGACCGCCACGGCTTCGCCGCTGCGGGCAGTGGCGTCAGGCGCGGTGCCGACGAAGCCCGCCACCGACGTGCCGACGGCCTCGATCGGTCGTGAGCCGCTCTCGATCTCCTCGATAAAAATGCCAGGGCTAAGATAGGTCGGCATGCTAGCTCTCCAAGGACAATTGTAGCGTCAGGGTCTGGCCGGGCTTGGCCACGACAGTCTTGCTGAAGCGCTGCTTGCGCGCGATCACCTCCAGCGAGCGTGTCACGCCTCCCGGCGCATCGAAGCGGAAGCGGCCGTCGAGGCCAGTGGTCTGCACCAGCCGCAGCGCCGGCAGTTCGACCACGGCGCCGGCGATTGCCAGCCCGTCGGGGCTCTCCACCACACCCTCGATGGTGCCCATCGTATCGACGTGCAGCACAGGCGCATGCAGCACTGGTGGCGCCAGGGTTCGAGTGCGGGCGCGGAGCAGCGAGGTAGAGACGGCAAGGCCGAGCGGCTCGTCGGTGCGCCGTTCCATCTGCAGGATCACCGGGTCCGCGTCTGGCATTGCCATTGCCAGTGCCGGATTCTCGGCCAGTGCAAACGCGATTTCGCCGAGGTACCGGTGCTGGACCAGCGGGTCGTCGGCTTCAACCATGATGCGATAGTCGAGCCGCAGTACGACCGTCGGACTGAGGCGGTTGCCGGACGGCTCAACGTAAAGATCGGCGAGCGCGACCCGTATTGTGGGCTTGTCTTTGGCTGAGGTGACAGAGCCCAAAGCCAAAGCCACATCTGGAAAACTGGCAAGCAACCAGTCGCCGAGGGCTCCGGTCACGTGATCCACCGAATGCACCATGCGTAAACCCTTGCCGCCAAAGGAATATATTAGGTATTGTGGCCGATACCCTACGCAGATGCCGTTAGCATAAACACAGAATTGACGTTCCCACAACTGATCTTGAGTGTTCTTTTGCAGTGCAAATCAGACGCAAATGAAATGGAATATTTTGGCCAGAAACGGCAGCTTCCACGGATGCTAGTGGGTTTTGATGCCGCTGGCGTCCAGCATTTGGATGACGACGGCCTATTTTGCTTGGTCAGGATCGGCAAGTGAAGCGACGAGGTGGACAAGCGCCTGCGCGTTCTCGGCCAACGGATCAGCGCTGAGGACGTCGTTTCCTGCGCCGGTAGGCCTGAGTAAGCCTGGGGGCGATCACGAGCGCCACCCGGTATCTGCGCGGAGCGGAGCGGTAACGCAACAGCCCTCCTCTCTGGCGAAAACCAGGGACCTAGCTGAGCTGAGCCTCGGATTCTGCAGGAGAGAAGGGGGATGCTTTGGAGGGCGCGACGGCGCCGCGGCGCTTACGCCAGCGGGTTGTCGCCCTTCCACCAGGTCTTGAACGGGTTCGACCAGAGGATCGACTGGATCGTCTCCTCGCTCACCCGCGGCAGGCTGGTGCCTTCGACCTGCTTGTTGATGTTGATCAGCCCGTCGGCGGATTCCGCCACGCCCGCGAACGGGAAGTCGGTGCCGAAGAAGATCTTGTCGGCGGTGCGATACTCCTCGGCCAGCACCAGCATGTTGTAATACTGCCAGGGCCGGTAGAAGAGCGCCGACTGTTCCAGCCACACATTGGGTTGCTTGCGCGCCACGACGATCGCCTCGTCGTACCAGGGGTGGCCCATATGGGCGAGGATCATGGTCAGGTCGGGGTACTTCAGCGCCACCGGCTCGACATGGATGGCGCGGCCCAGCTCCACCGGGGCATTGCGGGCATAGGTGGTGCCCATATGCATGGTCAGCGGGATGTTGCGCTTCTGCAGATACTCGTAGACCGGCTCGAGCCGCGGGTCGGAAAGGTGCACGCCGTTATAGATCGGCCCGAACTTCACGCCCTTGAGACCAAGGTCCTCGATGGCGTGGTGCAGCATGTCCATGTAGTCGGGGCGGCGCGGATCGACATAGGCGAAGCCGACGAACTTGTCGGGGTACTTCTTCACCGCCGCGGCGGTCAGCTCGTCATTGCCCTCGACGCCGATGGCATCGGCATAGCGCAGGGTGAAGATGATCGCCTTCTCCACATCGGCCATCGCCGTGTAGAGCGAATCCGCATCGGATTGGTGGCTGAGCTCGCCCTTCCGCACCCGGCCATGCAGCGTCCAGTACAGCGGCAGGATGTGCTCTTCGTTGTAGATGTTGACGTGGCAGTCGCAATAGGCGCGGGCGGTCATGCTGAATATCCTCCAGATAATATGCGGGCGCCGAGGCTCAGCGGCTCACCGAGCGGTATCGGCGGTGCGACGGGCGTGCCGTCAGAACGAGACTTTCGAAGGCGGCGTGCCGCTGCCGCCGACCAGGAAGTCGAAATCGACGCCCTTGTCGGCCTGCTGCACATGATCGATGTAGAGCCGGCCATAGCCGCGCTCATAGGCCGGCGGCGGCGGCACGAAGGCCGCCCGACGCCGCTCAAGCTCCTCGGCGGAGATTTCGAGCTCGAGCTTCCGCGCGGCGCAGTCGAGCACGATGAAATCGCCGGTCCGGACCAGCGCCAGCGGCCCGCCCAGCGCCGATTCCGGCGCCACATGCAGCACCACGGTGCCGAACGCCGTGCCGCTCATCCGCGCGTCCGAGACCCGCACCATGTCGGTGACGCCCTGCTCGAGCAGCTTCTTGGGCAGCGCCATGGTGCCGGCTTCCGGCATGCCGGGGTAGCCGCGCGGGCCGGCATTCTTCAGCACCAGGATGCTGTCGGCATCGACATCGAGATCGGGATCGTCGATGCGAGCCCTGAGATCCTCGGAGTTTTCGAACACCATGGCCCGGCCACGGTGCTGCATCAGCCGCGGCGAGGCGGCCGACGGCTTGATGATGGCGCCGTTGGGCGCGAGGTTGCCCTTCAGCACCATCATGCCGCCCTGCGGCGTCAGCGGCTTGTCCAGCGGCCGGATCACCTCGTCGTTCCAGCTTTGCGCATCCGCGATGCGCTCGCCGATCGTGCCGCCTTCGACCGCGACGGCGTCGAGGTTGAGCAAATGCGAGATGCGCTGCATCACCACCGGCAAACCGCCGGCATCGAAGAACTCTTCCATCAGGAAGCGGCCCGAGGGTTTGAGGTCGACAATGGTCGGCACGTCGCGGCCGAGCGCGTCCCAGTCCTCGAGCTTGAAATCGACGCCCAGCCGCCCCGCGAGGGCGAGCAGGTGCACCACCGCATTGGTCGAACCGCCGATGGCGCCATTGACCTTCACCGCGTTCTCGAACGCCGCCCGGGTCAGGATCTTGGAGATGGTGATGTTCTGCCGCACCAGTTCGACGGCGCGCTTGCCCGATTGCTCGGCCAGCACGGCACGGCGGCTGTCGGGCGCCGGGATCGAGCCGTTCATGGCAAAGCCGATCCCCATCGCCTCGCCCAGCGACGCCATGGTCGAGGCGGTGCCCATGGTCATGCACGAGCCGGCCGAACGGCTCATCGCCGCCTCGGCCGCATCGAGGTCGGCCTTCGAGATCTTGCCGGTGCGGTATTCCTCATCGAGCTTGAAGATGTCGGTGCCCGAGCCCAGCACCCGGCCGCGGAAGCGGGCATTGAGCATCGGCCCGCCCGACACCAGCACGGCCGGCACGTCGCAGCTCGCCGCCCCCATCAGCACCGCCGGCGTGGTCTTGTCACAGCCGGCGAGCAGCACCACCCCGTCGATCGGGTTGGCGCGGATCGTCTCTTCGACATCCATGGCGACGAGGTTGCGAAACATCATGGTGGTCGGCCGCATCAGCGGCTCACCCAGGCTCGTTACCGGGAACTCCAGCGGGAAGCCACCCGCCATCAGCACGCCCCGCTTCACATGCTCGGCCAGCTCACGCAGGTGCCGGTTGCAGTTGGTCAGTTCCGACCAGGTGTTGCAGATGCCGATCACCGGCCGCCCATCGAGCAGTTCGGGCGAGAACCCCTGGCTCTTCATCCAGCTGCGCGGCACGAAGCCATATTTGCCGGCGCGCGCGAACCACTCGGCGCTGCGATAGGCCCGCGGCTCGCCCGGCTTGGCGGCATTGGCTGGGGTGGTCTGGCTGCTCATCTGAACGCGTATCCGTGCGGCTGTTGTTCGGTGGTTTTGCCGGCGTGCAATGTAACGTTACATGGAGGAAGGACGTCAAGGGACTTTGTGCGCAGTACGACGATTGGGGGGTGGGGGCGACGCACCGGCCTCTCAGTGATCCTCCCCCGCGTGGCGGGGGAGGGGGGCCGCCCGAAGGGTGGTGGAGGGGGCGGCCAAACCCACAGTCGACTCTTGCTCCCCCCTCCACCAGCTTCGCTGGTCCCCCTNTGGTGGAGGGGGGAGCAAGAGTCGACTGTGGGTTTGGCCGCCCCCTCCACCACCCTTCGGGCGGCCCCCCTCCCCCGCCACGCGGGGGAGGATCACTGTCCCCGCCCCTAAACCCGCGACACCCGCCGCACCAGATCCCCGCGCTCGAACACCTCCGGCCTCAACTCAGTCCCCAGCCCCGGCCCCTCCATCGGGTACACATAGCCGCCTTCGATGCGTGGCGTCGCCGTCACCAGGTCCTTGTACCAGCCGTTGTAATAGGCCCGCACGCTCTCCTGGATCAGCGTGTTGGGTTGGCTGAACGAGGCATGCACTCCCGCAGCGAACGCCACCGGGCCGACGCAGTCATGTGCTGCGAACGGCCGGTGATAGGTGTCGGCCAGCGCGGCGATCTTCCGCGCCTCAGTCAGCCCGCCGCACCAGCCGATATCGACCATCACCACATGCGTCGCGTCGCGGTCGAGCAGGTCCTTGTAGGGAAAGCGCGTCGCCAGAACTTCGCTGGCGCAGACCGATATCGGGGTCGAGCGGGCGAACTCCGCCAGCGCCTGCGGCGAGTTCATGCGGATCGGGTCCTCGAACCAGGTCGGCTGAAACGGTTCCAGGGCCCGCGCGATCTGCTTGGCGGTCGGCAGGTTCCACAGGCTATGCAGCTCCACCATGATCTCGATGCGATCGCCCACCGCCTTCCGGATCTTCTCGAACGGCGCGAGCGCCAGCCTCAGCTGGTCGGTGGTGATGTAGCGCCCGTCATTCTCCATGGCCGGTGGATCGAACGGCCAGATCTTCATCGCCGTGATCCCGGAGGCCAGGAGGTCCTCCGCCAGCTCGCCGGCCCGATGCATGAAGCCGTCGAGATCGGCATAGCGGGCATCGCCCTGCCCCGAGGCCCAGTTATCCACCGGCCGGAAGTTGCGCGCCTGCGCGTAGCGAGGGTTGGCGCAGGTATTGTAGATGCGCAGCCGCTGGTGGCTCAGCCCGCCCAGCATCTGGTGCACCGGCAGGTTGCATACCTTGCCGAAGAGATCCCACAGCGCGATGTCGACCGCCGACGCGGCCCGCATTTCCGCCCCCGATGACGAGAACCCCAGCGCCGCATAGACCATCTCGCGGTTGATCGCCTCGATCGCCAGGGGGTCGCGGCCGAGCAGCTTATGCGCCAGCACTTCGTGCACATGCGCGGTCACCGACCCCGGCCCGAAGAACGTCTCGCCCAACCCGGTTATCCCGGCATCGGTGTGCACCCGCACCCAGATGACGTTCGAGAACTCCTCGGTATAGAGCGTCTCGACCTCGGTTATCTTCATCTCGCATTTCCTCCCTCAGGCGCCGTGAGACCGGCTGGACTCAGGGCCCCTGCCCGCCCCTTCCCGACGAAAATTCCCACACCCTCTTGACGATCCGGCGTGAAGCTGACTGAATACCTTTAACGATACATGTCGACCACGATACAGACCAGGATCGGAAACGCAAGTCGTTGGGGCGATGCGCGTTCCACCGCCTCGATCAGGGGCCGGTCCTTGGCGTCGACATACGTCTATTTTCAGGAGGGACTGATAATGGGTAACAGGAAGCATCTTCTTTTCAGCTCGGCAGTGGCGCTGGGCCTTCTCGCCAGTTTCGGCGCGGTGGCTCAGGACCGGTTCAGCTGCCCGCAGCAGGGCGGCGATCTGGTGGTGGGGCTCGAAGCCGCCGCCGGCACGCTCGACCAGCAAACGGCGACCTCGTCGGCGACGCGCAACATCGCCATGAATATCTTCGAGGCGCTGATCATCCGCGACGAGAACATGCGGCCTGTGCCCGATCTCGCTGACTCGATCGAGCCCAGCGCCGACGGGCTGAGCTACACCTTCAAGCTGCGCCAGGGGGTGAAGTTCCACAACGGCAAGCCGATGACCTCGGCCGACGTCGTCGCTTCGTTCGACCGCTACAAGACCGTCGGCGTCAGCCGCTCGATCCTCGAGGCCGTGGCCGGCTGGTCGGCCCCCGATGACGCCACCTTCGTCATCACGCTCAAGGCGCCGCAGCCGAACTTCCTCGAGAACCTCTCATCCTCGACCGCTCCCGTCGTCATCATGCCGGCGGAAGAGGCGACCAAGGCCGCGGGGCAGATCGACGTCATCGGCACCGGGCCGTTCAAGCTCGGCGAGTTCGTGCCCGACAGCCATGTGCGGCTCGACCGCTATGCCGACTACACCCCGGGCACCACGCTCACCGGTCTCAGCGGCTTTGCCGGCTACAAGCAGGCCTGCGTCGATACCGTGACCTTCCGCATGCTCACCGAAACCGCCGCCCGCATGGCAGCGCTGGAAACCGGCGAAGTCCACATCGTCGAATCGGTGCCGGCGATTTCGATGGAGCGCCTCGCAGCGGTCGAAGGCGTCGAGCTGCTGACGCTCGAAGCCTACGGCCTCAATATCGGCTACCCGAACTGGTCGGCGCCGCCCACCGACAATATCAAGGTACGCCAGGCCATGCTGGCCGCGCTCAACATGGATGAGATCATGGAGGCGTCGACCGACGGCGTCTACAAGCTCAACCCCAGCCTCCAATTCCCCGGCACCGCCTATTTCTCCGAAGCCGGCGGCGAGCTCTACAACCAGGCCAATGCCGACAAGGCCAAGGCGCTGCTGGCCGAGGCCGGCTACAACAACGAGCCGATCGTGCTGCTGACCACCCAGCAGATCACCACCATGTACAACACTGCCCTGGTGATGCAGGCGCAGCTGCAGGCGGCCGGCTTCAACGCCGAACTCAAGGTGTTCGACTGGCCGACGGCGCTCGCCACCAGCGAGAAGGAAACCACCGGGTGGAACTTCTTCTTCACCCACTGGACCGGCTCGGCCGCCCAGGGCGGCGCGACGACGCTCCGCAACCTCGCGGCCCCCGCCAACATCTATAAGCCGCAGGACCCGGGCGGTGATCCCGACTACAACGCCGCGTTCCAGCGCGTGCAGGGTGGCGCCACCATCGAAGATCGGGCCGCCGCCTTCGCCGATGCGCAGAAGACGGTGTTCGAGCACGTGCTCGCCATCCCGTTCGGCGTGATGTCGAACGTCCAGGGCACGCGGTCGAACGTGAAGGGGTTTAAGCCCTTCTACAACACGCGGGTGTCGAACGTCTGGCTCGAAAAATGATGTGACGGGGCAGAGCCACCGGCCTCTCCGCTCTGATCCTCCCCCGCGTGGCGGGGGAGGGGGACCACCCGAAGGGTGGTGGAGGGGGGAGCAGAACGTACTGATGGTTTGGCCGCCCCCTCCACCAGCTTCGCTGGTTCCCCTCCCCCGCCCCGCGGGGGAGGATTTCGGAGAGGCCCGTGCCTCACCATGCGACTACCTAGAGGGCCTGCACGATGTTCGGCTACATCATCTCCCGCCTGCTCCAGGCGATCCCGATCCTCATCCTCGTCAGCCTGATCGCCTTCGGCATCATCTACCTGATCCCGGGCGATGCGGCCGTGGTGATCGGCGGGCCGTCGGCGACGCCGGAGGAACTCGCCCAGATCCGGCAGAACCTCGGGCTCGACCAGCCCCTGCACATCCAAATCCTCACGTTCTACGCTCACCTGTTCCAGGGCGATCTCGGCCGCTCGCTGACCCTGGGCATCCCGGTGGTCGATGCCTTGCTCGCCCGCTCGCCCATCACCATCGGCATCGCCATCTACTCGCTGGTGCTCACCATCCTGATCGGGCTCAGCACCGGCATGCTCGCGGCGCTCAACCACAATCGCTGGATCGACCAGGCCGCGACCCTGTTCGCGTTGCTCGGCGTCTCGCTGCCCAATTTCTGGCTGGCGCTGGTGATGATCGTGCTGTTCTCGGTGCACCTGGGCTGGCTGCCCACCGGCGGCTATGTGCCGTTCACCAAGGATCCCATCGGCTGGCTGCGCACGGCCACCCTCCCCGCCGTGGCGCTTGCCCTGATGCAGGCCGGGCTGCTGACCCGCATCACTCGCTCCACCATGCTCGAAGTGCTCAACCAGGACTATATCCGCACCGCCCGCGCCAAGGGCCTGCCCGAGTGGATCGTCGTCGGCCGGCATGCGCTGGCCAATGTGATGATGCCGATCGTCACCATGATCGGCCTGGTGCTCTCGGTGCTGCTCTCCGGCTCGATCGTCATCGAAACCATTTTCGGCGTGCCGGGGATCGGCTCGCTCCTCGGCAGCGCGATTTCCAACCGCGATTATCCGATGATCCAGGGCGGGCTGCTGTTCGTCACCACGGCCCTGCTCTTGCTCAACATCGTGATCGACCTGCTCTACACCAGCCTCGATCCCCGCATCCGGGTCAGGGGGCGCTGAGATGACCGACCTCGTCAACGAGCCGTCGCGGCTGTCGCTTGCGCTGGATTCGGCCCGCCACTGGGTTAAGCGCCTCAGCGCCAACCGGTCGTTCCTGCTCGGCGCCATCCTGTTCGGCGGCATCTGCCTCTTCACCCTCGCAGCGCCGTTGATCACCAGCGTCGATCCCAATGCCCTGTCGGTCCGCAACCGCTTCAAGCCGCCCTCCGAGCTCTACCTGTTCGGCACCGACAATCTCGGCCGGGACATGCTCAGCCGCGTGCTCAACGGCGCCCGGTTGAGCCTCGGCATCGGCTTTGCCGTGGTGATCCTCAACGCTGTATTCGGCGTGTTTCTCGGCGCCATCGCCGGCTACTATCGCCGCCTCGATGACCTGCTGATGCGCATCGCCGATGCGCTGATGGCCTTTCCCGCCGTGCTGCTCGCCATCGGCATCGCGGCGGCCCTCGGGCCCTCGGCGGCAACGGCCATCATTGCCCTCGCCGTGGTCTATATCCCGCGCACCGCCCGTGTCGTCCGCGCCTCGATCCTCGTCGCCCGCGAACTCGACTACGTGCAGGCGGCGCGCGCCGCCGGCGCCCGCGACGGGCGCATCCTCTGGCACCACATCATGCCCAACTGCATGGCGCCGCTCATCGTGCAGCTGAGCTTCGTCTTCGCCTATGCCGTGCTGTCGGAAGCGGTGCTGAGCTTTCTCGGCCTCAGCGCGCCACCCACCGTCCCCAGTTGGGGCGTCTTGATCGCCGAAGGCCGCACCTATCTGCGCGAGGCAGCCTGGCTGACCGTCATCCCCGGCCTCGCCATCGCCATCACCGTGCTTGGCCTTAACCTCCTGGGTGACGGCCTGCGCGACGTGCTCGACCCGCGGATGAAAGTAGAACAATGACCGCCGCTCCCCTGCTCAGCGTCCGTGACCTCACGGTGTCGTTCAACACCCGCTTCACCGCGGTGCGCGAGGCGAGCTTCGACGTGCATCCCGGTGAGCTGGTCGGCGTGGTGGGCGAAAGCGGCTCGGGCAAGAGCGTCAGCGCGCTCGCGGTGATGGGCCTTCTGCCGCCGACCGCCAAGGTCACGGGCTCGATTCACTTCGAGGGTCGCGACCTCCTGACCCTGTCGCGCCGTGAACTCAGAAAACTCCGCGGCCGCGACATCGGCATCATCTTCCAGGAGCCGATGACCTCGCTCAATCCCGTCTTCACCATCGGCGACCAGATCACCGAGGCGGTCCGCGTGCATGACCCGATGAGCAGGAAGGCAGCGTGGGACCGCGCCACCGAACTGCTCGAGAAAGTTGGGGTGCCAGCACCGCGCCGCCGGCTGCAGGATTATCCGCATCAGCTCTCGGGCGGCCTCAGGCAGCGCGTTATGATCGCCATCGCCCTGTCGTCGTCGCCAAAACTGCTCATCGCCGATGAGCCGACCACCGCCCTGGACGTCACCATCCAGGCGCAGTTGCTCGACCTGCTCAACCAGCTGCGGCAGGATTTCGGCACCGCCATCCTGCTGATCACCCACAATATGGGCGTCATGGCCGAGGTCGCCGACCGCGTCGTGGTGATGTACGCGAGCCGCATCGTCGAGGAGGCGACTATCTTCGATCTCTTCGATCGGCCGCAGCACCCCTATACCAGCGGCCTGCTCGGCAGCACGCCCGAGCTCGATGGCGAAGCGCACCGGCTCCGCACCATCGCCGGCGCCATGCCCAACCCCGCCGAACTGCCGCCCGGGTGCCTCTTTGCGCCGCGCTGCCCCCGGGCGATCCCCGCCTGCCTCGACATGCAACCGCCGCTACTCCCAATCTCCCCGGCCCAGAGCGCCGCCTGCATCCTCGCGCCGGGCCTCGTTGCAGAGGGCGCGCGATGACCACTCCTTTGCTCTCGGTCGACGGCCTCTCCAAGGAGTTTCCGGTTGCCGGCGACAACTGGCTAGCCCCCAGACAGACCCTGCGGGCCGTGCAATCGGTGTCGTTCGAACTCGGCAGCCGCCAGACGCTCGGCCTCGTGGGCGAGAGCGGCTGCGGCAAATCCACCACCGGCCGGCTTATCCTGCAACTGATCGAGCCGACAGCCGGCACGGTGCGCTTCAACGGCCGTGACCTCGCCACGATGCCCAGGGAAGAGCTGCGCCAGCTGCGCAGCTCCATGCAGATCATCTTCCAGGACCCGCAGGCCTCGCTCAACCCGCGCCACCGGGTGGAGGAGCTGATCCTCGAGCCGCTCTACGCCCAGGGCGAAAAACCCAGCGCCAAACTGACCAACTATGCCGGCGAGCTGCTCGACAAGGTCGGCCTGTCGCGCCGGCACCTGACCCGCTTCCCGCACGAGTTTTCCGGCGGGCAGCGCCAGCGCATCGGCATCGCCCGCGCCATCGCCTCGAAGCCGCAGCTGATCGTCTGCGACGAGGCGGTCTCGGCGCTCGATGTGTCGGTGCAGGCGCAGGTCATCAACCTCTTGCAGGATCTGCAGGACGAGCTGGGGTTGAGCTACCTGTTCATCGGCCATGACCTCGCCGTGGTTCGCCACATCGCCGACACCATGGCCATCATGTATCTGGGCCGCATCGTCGAAATGGCGCCCAAGCGCGAGTTCTACGCCCTGCCGATGCACCCCTATTCCCAGGCGCTGCTCGGCTCGGTGCCCGTCTCCCACCCGAGCAAGCGCCACGCCCGCAAGCGCCTCGAGGGCGAGATTCCGAGCCCCTTGAACCCGCCGACCGGCTGCCACTTCCACCCGCGCTGCCGCTTCGCCCGCGACATCTGCAAAGTGCAGGTGCCGCAACTGCGCAGCGTCACCCCGACCCGCCAGGCGGCGTGTCATTTCGCCGAAGAGATCGCGGCCGGCGAAGGCTTAACGACTGGCGCGTCATAGCCCTGTACCGAGACCGGCATTGACCCTCTGAATTCGGCCCCCAACTCGATGTCATCCCAGCGAAAACTGGGACCCCGCGGCGCGGGCTTTTGCCCTCGTCCGCTATCCGCTGGTACGGGCTGCGAATTGGGTCCCAGCTTTCGCTGGGATGACACCGGTGGGTGGGAAACGTCGTGGCAACACGCCCCTCACCGGATCAGATGACGCCCCCGATTGCACAGTATCGGCCGATGAACTAGCGTCGTTTCCGCCACCTGCACGCCCGAACGACTGCCTGTTCGCAGAATTACTGCCGTAGACCATATTGGAGGCAACGGCTGTTAAGCCGGTTTCGGGAGGCGGCGATGCTGGGGATCGTGCAGCTGGTGGCATGTGCAGCAGCGGCTATGGCCATCGCGTCGGCAGTGCCGGCGCAGGCAGCCAATATCTCCTTGAGCCCGGAGCTGCGCACCATCATCGTCGATGGCAGCATCGAGGCGGGCGATTTCGCACGCATCCGCGAGGTGTTCGCGGCGGCCGACGGCGAGGTGGATGGGCTCTATCTGCATAGCCCCGGCGGCGACTTCATGACCGCCATCGATGCCGGCGCCTGGGCGCGCGAGCACCGGCTCGAGACCTATGCCTCGGGCAGCCTCTGCTACTCGGCCTGTGCCTTCCTGTGGCTGGGCGGCGAGAAGCTCTATGCCAACGGCGTAGTGTCGCTGCACATGCCGTTCTACCGCACTTCGATGGTGACCATCGCCATCCCCGACGAAGGCGTCGCGGCAGCTGCCTGGTATCTCGCCAGCCTCGGCTATGACCGCGCCCTGATGGACGCCATGCTGGTGGTGAGCTCGACCGAATCCAACGAGATGTTCCGGTCACCGGGCCCAACACTGCCCTGTTCCACATCACCTACCACGAGCTGCCCGACGAAGGCCGCTACAAGGACGCGATGAAGGAGGCGCGGGCGCGCAAATCCGCCGAGCGGCTGGAAACCCCGCGATAGGCTGGCGAACCGGCTGGAGCGACGCGCCCTAGTGGCTGCAGTTCTGCGAGTTGCCCGGGTTGTGGCCGCTGTTGCCGGCGCACTCGCCCCCGCCGCCCGAGGACGGCGGCGTGGTCGGTGTGGTCGGCGTCGGCGTGGTCGGCGTCGGCTGCACCGCACCATCGGGGGCCGGCGCGCCGGCGCTGCCGGCAACTACCTGCATCGGCTTTCCGGCCGGCGTCTGCCGATCGAGGCTGTTGAAGAAACCGGGGCTAAACGGCAACGGCGAGAGCAGGCAGCTTGCCGCCTGCTTCATGCGGAAGGCGCCGGCCAGCGGCTGCTGCGTGGCGCCATAGACGAACAGGCCGCGCAGCTCCTTACGCGCGGCACGGTCGAGGGCGTTGGAAAGCCCAAGCGAACTGGCGCCATCGCGCGTCATCTCGCCCAACTCGCAGGTCTCGGAAATCTCCGAGCATACCCCGGCCTTGGTGCAGAGTTCGGTGCTGCCCGAATACATCAGCACGCGCGTCGATTTCGGGCCGTCGACCACCAGGTCGAACTCGGTGCCTCGAATGCCGATGGTGCCGCTCGGGGTCTTGATGCTGTAGCGGTCCTTGGCGGCGTCGCCGGTGGCGAAGCGGAAGGTGCCGGCCAGCGCCCCGATCACCATCTTGCCGGCCGAACCATCGGCGCGCAGCAGGTAATCCTCGATCTTGAGGGTCGAGCCGGGCCCGACCACCAGCTTGGTGCCATCCGCGAACAGGATCTGCGCCGAGCCGCCCGAACTGGTGCGGATCAGGTCGCCGAGGAATACGTCCTCGCCCACCACCAGCGTGCGGAGCCCGCCGGTCGAATTGATTTCCGCCGCGGGATCGACCCCCACCGCCGATCCGGCCGGCGCCGCGAGGGCCGCGGCCGAACCACTGAAGACAAACAGCACCGCCGTCAGGTGTTTGACCAGCCAGTTCATCGATGTCCCCGGAGTTAGCCCCAGCCGCGACCGTGCGGCAGCAATAGCGCTGAGCTAATCACTTCCCGATCGGGGTGAACACTGCACAAATCGCATCATACTCAAAGTAGTGTGGGGCGAGTTCGACTTACGCCCCTCAGAACTCCTCATGCGTGCGCGGATCGCCGTCAAACAGCCTTCCATCGGGACGGGCCAGCGCGTTGATCGCGGCCATGTCGGCATTGTCGAGCTCAAAGCCGCCCAGCTCGAGGTTCTCGCGGCGGCGCGACGGGGTGGCGGACTTGGGGATCGGCAGCACGCCAAGCTGCAGGTGCCAGCGCAGCACCACCTGCGCCGGGGTGCGGCTGTGCTTGGTGGCAGCCGCCACCACCGCCGGCTCGGCAAGGAGGCCCGTGCCCTTGCCGATCGGCGTCCAGGCCTGGGTGAGGATGCCGCGCTGCTTGTCGGCGGCGCGCTGCTCGGGCTGGTTGAAATAGGGGTGCAGCTCGATCTGGTTGACGCTCGGGGCAACGCCGGTCTTCTCGATCAGCTGGTCGAGATAATCAGGGAGAAAGTTCGACACGCCAATTGAGCGGACGAGGCCGCGCTCGCGCGCTTCGATCATCCCCTCCCAGGCCTCGACGAACAGCTGTTGGCTCGGGTTGGGCCAGTGGATCAGGTAGAGATCGAGATAGTCGAGGCCGCTGCGCAACAGCGATTCCTCGATCGCCCAGGTGACATTCGGCTTCTTGTGGTGCCGGCCGGGGAGTTTTGAGGTGACGCGGATTTCCTCGCGCGGCACCCCGGACATCCGCACCGCTTTGCCGACGGCGCCCTCGTTCTCGTAATTGACCGCGGAATCGAGCAGCCGATAGCCCTCGCGCAGCGCTTCCGCCATGCCCTCGGCCCCAGGAATGCCACGCAGCGCATAGGTGCCGAGCCCGACCGCCGGAAGCGTCGTGCCATCATTGAGTTTGTGGTCGGGCAACAGGGACATCACGAATCTCCTCGAGTTTTGCGAGGCATAGGAAAGGAGCGGGCGCGGTAACGCCATCCCCAAATAGGCGTGTTGCGCTTGCGTGTGGCGCTGCTCGCCGCGACAGTCCGCCGATGACCCCGCGTGATTCACTCTCCCTTGCCGCATTCGCCTTAGCCTCTTTGCTCGGTGCTCCGCTCGCGCACGCTGCCCCGGGCGAGGCGCGCTGCGCGGCCACCGAGTTCGAGGGCGCGCGCTACACCGTGTGCCACGCCGCGCCCGCCGAGCTGGAGCTGCACTGGCGCGATCCCGACGAGCAGCCCTATCGCCGCTTCGACGCGCTGGCCACGGCGCTGGCGGCCACCGGCCGCACGCTGCAGTTCGCCATCAATGCCGGCATGTACGACACCGAGTTCCGCCCCATCGGCCTCTATGTCGAGGCGGGTGAGAAGCTGGTGAAGCTGAACACCAACGAGGCGGCGCCGGGGACGAAACCCATCCCCAACTTCTACAAAAAGCCCAATGGCGTGTTCTTCGTCACCGGCGACACGGCGACGATCACGACCACCGAAGACTATCTCGCCGCCGCCCCCGAGCCGCGGCTCGCCACGCAGTCAGGGCCAATGCTGGTGATAGCAGGCGAACTCCACCCTGCCCTGATCCCCGGCTCCGCCGACCGCACCCGGCGCAGCGGCGTCGGCGTCTGTGGAGAAGGCGAGGTGATCGTCGCTATCAGCGATGGCGGCGTGAACTTCCACGATTTCGCGCGACTGTTCCGCGACAGCCTCGGCTGCGACAATGCGCTGTTCCTCGATGGAGGGCGCGGGGTGGGATTGTATGACCCGGAGACGGGCCGGAACGATGTGTCCTGGCATGGCGGCTATGGGCCGATGCTGGGGGTGGCGAAGTAGCGGGTACCTTCGCTCCATCAAGCCTGTGGCCCCCCCCCTCCCAGCCTCCCCCATCAAGGGGGAGGTGCCGTTCAGTGTGTAAGGCACGATCCAGCCAATTCCACCAGCCTTACACCTCCCCTTGATGGGGAAGGCTGGGAGGGGGTGGGGCCGCAAAAGCCGTAGGGAGTTAGGTCGCCTTCCCCACCGCCGCCGCGGCATGATCTTCCGCATTCTCCGGCAGATCGTCGAAGCTCGAATAGTTCATGGTGTAGAGCCGCGAATAGAGGCCCTGCTTTTCCATCAGCTGCTCGTGGTTGCCCGATTCCAAGAGCTCGCCGTTCTGCAGCACGATGATGCGGTCGGCGCCGCGGATGGTGGCGAGGCGGTGGGCGATGACGAGGCCGGTGCGGCCTTCGAGCAGCCGCTTCAGCGCCTTCTGGATCAGCATCTCGGTATAGCTGTCGATGTTGGCCGTCGCCTCGTCGAGGACGAGGATTTTGGCATCCGCCACCAACGCCCGGGCGAAGCTGATCAGCTGCCGCTGCCCCAGTGACAGGTTGCCGCCGCGCTGTTCCAGCCTGGTGTCGTAGCCATCGGCCAGCGACATGATGAAATCATGCGCGCCCACCGCCTTTGCCGCATCGATCACCTGCTCGCGGGTGGCGCTTTCCTTGTTGTAGCGGATGTTCTCGATCACCGAGCCGGTGAACAGGAACGGCTCCTGCAGCACCATCGCCACCTGCTCGCCGAGCGAATCCTGGGTGACGTCGCGTACATCGTGCCCGCCTACTGTCACCGAGCCTTCCCACACGTCGTAGAAGCGGTGCACCAGCGACATGCAGCTCGATTTGCCCGAGCCGGTGGGCCCGACAATGGCCACCGTCTCGCCCGGGTTCACCCGGAAGCTGACATGCTTCAGCACCGGCTGGCCCTTACGGTAGCCGAAGGTCACATCCTTGAACTCGACCGAGCCGTCCATCCCCGAAGTCAGCGGGAAGGCATCGGGCTTGTCGGCAATAGTCACCGGCACATCGAGCACCTCGACGATGCGGGTGCCCGACGACATGGCGCGCTGGAACACCGAATACTGCATGGTGAGCGAGCGGATCGGGTCGAAGAAGCGCTGGATGTAGAACAGGAACGCCACCATGACGCCGACATCGAGCTCGCGCCCCAGCACCATCTGGCCGCCGACCACGATCACCGTGGCCATCGAAATGCCGGTGAGCGTATCGACGATCGGCACCATCACCTGGGCGAACTTGGCGGCGCGCAGGTGCGCCCGGAGATTGGCGCGGGCCTTTTCCTCGTAGAGGTCGAAATTGACCTGCTGCCGATCGAGGCTCTGCACCGTGCGCACGCCATTGATGCCCTCGGCGAGCGCGCCATTGGCGGCCGAGTTGGTGTGGTGCGCCGCCATGAAGCTGACCTTGGCCGGCGGCAGCCAGAACAGCCGCACGATGAACAGGATCGGCATGGTCGCCATGGTGATCAGCCCGAGCATCGGATCGAGCCACAGCAGCACGCCCACAATGCCGAACAGCAGGACGATATCGCCGACCGAAAGCACTGAGGTTTCAAGGAACTCCTGCATGGAGTTCACGTCGCCCATCAGGCGCGACATCAACCGGCCGACCTCGGTCTTGTCCATCCAGCCGAGCGATACCCGCTGCAGATGGGCGAACATGGCGCGGCGCATGTCGAACAGCACGTTCTCGGCCGCCTTGCCGACCACCGTTTCCTGGATCCAGGACGAGGCGAAGTTGATAGCGATCAGCCCGGCAAACGCCACGATGCACCAGAGGAGGATCGAACGCCCGCCCCCGCCCTGCGCCATGCCGTTATCGATGGCAAAGCGGATCACCAGCGGGAAAGCCAGCTGGGTCAGCGTGAACACCAGCACGGCGGCGACCGACAGGTAGATCTGCCTGCGATAGGGTTTGACGAAGGCCCAGATGCGGCGGACGATCTTCGGATCATAGGCCTTGCCGAACACCTCTTCCTCGCGGTCGAGGCTCGAGCCGACCACGGCGCGGGGCGGACGGCGGTTGCGGTCTTCGCTGTCGTCTTCGGTGTTGAGCGTTGCCTCGGTCATTCGGCAGCCTCCAGCTGGTCGTCGCCAGGCTTCACCTGGAGGTCGTAAAGGGCGCGGTAGCGGCCGCCGAGCGCCAGGAGCTCCTCATGCGTGCCGCGCTCGACGATCTTGCCCTCATCGATGAACAGGATCTGGTCGGCATGCATCAGGGAGGAAAGCCGGTGCGAGATGATCAGCGTCACCCGGTCCTTGGCGAAGCGCTTCATCGCCGTGCGGATGCGCTGCTCGGTGCCGGCATCGACCGCCGCGGTCGAGTCATCGAACACCATCACCGAGGGCCTGAGCATCAGCGAACGCGCGATGTTGAGGCGCTGGCGCTGGCCGCCCGACAGCGACACGCCGCGCTCGCCCACGATGGTTTCGTAGCCGGTGGGCAGCCCGATAATGTAGTTGTGGAGCTGCGCATATTCCGAGGCGCTGGCGATGCGCGGCCCCTTCGCCCACGGATCGCCATAGGCGATGTTGTTCTCGATATTGGTGGTGAACAGGAAGCTGTCCTGCTGCACCACGGCCACCGCCTGCCTGAGGCTCGCCAGCGTCAGCGCCCGAACGTCCTGGCCGTCAATGGTCACCCGGCCGCCGGTCACATCGTAAAAGCGCGGGATCAGGTGGGCGATAGTCGATTTGCCCGAGCCGGGCTTGCCGACGATGCCGATGGTCTCGCCCTTCCTGCCCTCGAACGAGATGCCCTGGAGCACCGGACGGAACGGCGCCGAGGGATAGGCGAAATCGACATTCTCGAACTTCAGCGTGCCTTCGGAAAGCTTCAGCGGCTTGGCGCCCGGCTCGTCCTTGATCTCGATTTCGAGGTCGAGGAAAGCGAACAGCCGATTGCCGCAGGTCGAGGCGCGGGCCACCGAGTTGACGAGCAGGCCAAGCTGGCGCACCGGCATCTGCAGGATGGTCATGAAGGTGAGGAAAGCCGCCAGCGTGCCGACGGTCATCTCGCCGGAAATGACGCGCTCGCCGCCATACCACAGCACCAGCGCCATCGAGACGAAGAAGCTGATATTCATGATCGAGGTCGAGTTGACGCGGATATCGACGCGCTTATGCGTCAGCTTGAGCGCCCGGTCGGAAGCCTCGTTGTATTTCTTCATCTCATGCCGCGCGCCGGCAAAGGCGCGGACCACGCGGATGCCGCCGAGGTTCTCTTCCATGACGCGGGACAGGTCCTGCAGCCGCTCCTGCAGCGTCAGCCAGGTGGCGCGGAGCTTCAGCTGGGTGAGCGAGGAGTTCACCCCGACAAACGGCGCAAAGCTCAGCGCCAGAAGGCCAAGGATCCAGTCGGTCGAGATCAGCATATAGGCGCCCACCCCGATCAGCGTGCCGAGCAGCACGATGCGGAGCAGGCCCGTCGCAAAGAACATGCGCACGCCCTCGAGATCGAGCATGCCCACGGTGATCAGGTCACCGGTATGCACCTTGTCGTGGTAGGAAAAGCTCAGCCGCTGGATCTTCTCGTAGACCGCGAGGCGCAGCTCATAGGCCGTGTGGTGGCCAACGGCTTCGCCAAAGTAGTTCATCGACATCGTGAACAGACCGCGCAGGATCGAGACCACCAGCAGGATCAGCGCGATGCTCCACAGCGCATCGGCGGCGCCCACCCCACCATCCAGGACGCCCTCGGCGCGATCGACCGCTTGGCCGAGCAGTACCGGTGTCGCCAATTGCAGTGCCGACGAAATCAAACAGGAGAGGATGGTAATAATCACCATCCAGGGGTGACGCCAGGTCAGCACCATGATCCGCCACAGGGTGGTGAGCCCCTTACCCTGCTGTGCGGCGACGACATGTGACATTGCATCGCCAGGCGAATAGGCGCTGCGCGGAGCATTCGAGCTCAATTTATGGGTCCAGACATAAAGCTTTTAGGGCCTGCCCTCGCCGGAATATTGGCGGACAGACTCGGCCCGGTAGAACCAGAGGAAGGCCTCATCTCTTGCGCTGATTTGCGTTCTGTTCAAGGCAGATATGCGGGGGCGATAGGGTACTTTCGTATCAGCGCCGCAAGGCTTCGCCATGATGTTGCACGAATGCAACCTCACCTTCGGCGCAACGTTGAGGGCGAAATGAACCACGAGCCCAAAATGACCGACGGCCGAGGCCCGCCGCACGAAGACGACGCCTTCCGCGAGGCCGTGCGCAAAACCGCCTACTTCCTCTGGGAACAGGCTGGCCGCCCGCACGGCCGGCACGAGGATTATTACCTCCGCGCCCTCGACCAGCACCGCCGCGAGCGGCAATACGACCAGTGGCTGGAGGACGGCCCGGACGGCGACTGAGACCCCGCCCGGCGACGCCGCGCCGCGGCCCATTCGCCGCGACGCCCCTGCAATCGGCGCCCGACCGGGTGCGCGACACCGACGGGCTCTCCAGTACCGACGGCCTTGCGGTCGCGGCCTGCGGGTGACGTTACGCCAGCACCTGCTCCAACAGCGTTGCGATGTTGAGAACCGGCACGGCCTGCCCCTTCAGGCTGTCGACCAGGCACTTCTGCATTTCGGTGCCGCTCAGCACCCCGAGGCCTGCCTGCTTGCGCTTGGCCTGGGCCAGCGAGAGCGCCCCGGCGACGATCGAGGAGGCGGCCGAGGTGCCACCGAAGCTGCTGTAGAGCGCACGCATCGGCACCACCTGCTGCGGGGTGGCGTCGGGCAGCGTGCGGCCCGGCACGTCGATGGCGAGCACCGCGTACGGAAGGTAGGTGTTCTCGGCTGGCCGCACGAACGGTTGCTGTGCGATCCAGGCGGCGTCGCGGCCGGCCAGATCGAACAGCGCGAGCGGGTCGCCATTTGTCTGGTCGATCCGTTCCTCGTCATCGCTGGGCGCATAGACCGTGACACCGGTCTGCGGCGTGCCGTTCGAGTAGGACGAGGGCTCGCCGTCGGCGTTGACGGCGCCGACGATGATCGCGTCGGTGAGCGGGTTCTGCTTCTGGTGGGCCAGCGAGGCCGGATAGGTGGGCACCGCCCTGCCCTCGTTGCCGGCGGCCAGCACCACCGGCCGCCAGGCCGCCACGGCCTGCAGCAGCGCAACGAACAGCTGCTTGTCGTTCTTCAGCGTGGCGTCGGAGTCGATCCGGGTGGCGCGCAGGTCGTGCAGCGCCGGCGGTTTCCATGCACCAGGCTTGCCGTCAGGAGTTCCGTCGTCACGCTGTTGGTCGAGCACGAGGTCGTTCACCGCACGCGGCATCAGGATGACGTCGGCCTCGACCATCACCGCATGCATCAGGGCTGCAATGATCGGCCGGATTTCGTGACTGTAGGGCGTGGCGATCGGGATGATCGTCGCGAACGGGTTGACACCGTAATAGGGCAGCACTGTCGGCCGTTCCTTGCCCCCGTCGGTGAGGCGGCCGGCAACCAACCCGGCGCAGGCCGTGCCGTGACCGGCAAAGTTGTTCGCCGGGTCCTCGGTCTGCACGTGGTCGGGCAGGCGGTCGGTCAATTCGTCGGCGATCTCCTGCAGGGCAAGCGCATCGGCCGGGACATCGAGGGATTTCAGTATCTGGTCGAGGCGCCACTTGCCCTTCCTGCGCTCCTCCCGAATGTCGTCGGCGTCATCTTTGCTGTAGACGCCACCCACCGGCATCAGGGCCATGTCCACGCCGTGCCGGATGGCACTGGCCGGCAGGTTGGGATGACGCGTCGTGCAGCCGCTGTCGATGATCGCGACGGTCGAGTACGGCAGCTCGTCCTGCCAGTACGGCCAACCATAGCCTTCTCCCGGCTCATACTCGATCGACTTGTCGATCGGGCCGTTACCGCGCTCGATGACGCCGATCTGCTCGAGGTGCCACAGGTAAAAGATCGGCAGCCAGCCCCCTGGCTTGCCATTCTTGGGATCGGGCTCACGCCAGAAACGGTTACTGCTCATGTTCGGTTACCGCCATTCGGCCAGGGCGCTGCCAATTTCGCGCCTGAGGAAGTTGACGAGATAGGGTGAGAAGCGTTGCGCCAGGCGCCGGCCAGCCCGCGTGTCCGACGGATAGTGGAGCCCGGCATATTCGCGGTTCTCGGCCACGCGCTGCGCCACATAAAACAGCTCGGCGCTACCGGGATGTTCGGGAAGAATGCGCGAAAACACCTCGGCGACGCTGAACATCTGGAACGAGTGGTTGGACGGAAACGCCTGGTGCGGCGGGATATCGAGGAACGGCCTGAGGCGCGGATCGACCGCGTTGGGTCGTGGCCGATCGATGATGCGCTTATAGAAATAGCCGACCCGTTCGGCCGTCTCGAACACCAGGTCGATCAGCGCCTCGGTGTCGGGATAGCCGCCATTGTCGATGCCGAGCGGGCGATAGATATCCGACAGGTCGCTCATGTCGGCCTGGCGCAGGATCTCCTCCTGGCGGGTCTTGTCGGTGGTCAGGTGCACCTGCATGAGGCGCATTTCTTCGATCTCGAGCGCCGTCTCGTCCGGGTTCGGCGGCAGACGGTCGAGCAGTTTCTCGAAGGGCAGCAGGCCCCCGGCCGATCCCTCGAACAGCGCCTTCACCACCGACCACGATTGCAGCACCGCACCGCCCTGCGGCGCCCCGTCGCTGTCGAACCTCGAGCGCGAACGTGAGCGCGACCTGGAGCGCGAACGCGACCTGGAGCGTGAGCGGGAGCGCGAACGGGAGCGCGACAGGGCGGCAATCATGCCGGATGAACGTCCGGCGAACGGCACCGCGGCCGCCATCCGCGGGATCAGGTCACCGTCCGCGGTCCACAGAATCTCGTCGGGAATATTGAATACCGGATCGTCTTCAGCCATGGCAGCTCCCCCCAAAAGCTCCAGCATACTATTGACGATCATTGAGACTTTTCGGCACGGACGTGACAAGCCGCTTAATCTGCGATGATCCCACCGAGCACCGTTTTTGTTGTCTTGCGCGGCAGAGTTGCAACACGTCCGCACTCTGGGTAAATCTAGCTCGCCAAAACTATTCCGTTCCGATCGTTCTTTTTCGTGACGACATTCGACGTCCGCATGTCTTTCCGGCAACGAAGACATACGGCTGTCGTTGATTTTCCTTGGCTTTTGCGTAAGGTCGACAATTGCCGGGGAAGTAGCAAGCAAGATGGACGCGGAACGGCAATTCAAGCTTGGACTCATCGGCGTCTTTCGGCTTGAGCATCAGGGACGAGAGGTCGCAGTCTCGAGCCGCAAGGCGCGCGCCCTGCTGGCCGTTCTCGCGCTCGCGCCGCACGGCGAACGCTCGAGAGTGTGGCTGCAGGATACCCTGTGGTCGCGCTCGGAGCGGTCGGAGGCGCAGGGCAGCCTGCGCCGCGAGCTCTCCAGCATCCGGCAGGTATTGGGCGATCTGACCGAAGCCCTGCTCGAGGTCGGCCGCGAAGCCATCCGGCTGCGGCTCGAGCGTTGCGAGGTCGATGCGCTCGAAAGACCGATCCCCAGCGGATCGACCTTGCTGGAGGGCCTCGACCTGCCGGGGGCCGAAGGCTTCGAGGATTGGCTGCGGGCCGAGCGGCTGAGCGAGCGGCACAGTGTGGCGGCCCCGGTCCGAACCGCTGGCAGCAGTACGGTAAGCCCCGCCACCCATCTGCTGGTCACCCTGCATCTCGACATCGACCGCACACCTTCGGGGCCGGTGGCGCTGGTCCCGGATATGGTGGCGCAGGCAATCGCGGCCGGCCTGTCGGAGTCGGGGTTCGTGCGCGCCAGCATTGTCGAGCGCCCGCAGGGCCGGCCTGTCGGCCCTGCCATCGCCCCCGATATCGAGCTGCATATCAGGGCGACAGCGGCGGGCGATGCATCATGGGTAGTCGTCGTGGCGCACCGCTTCAGCGATGGCGCGCTGCTGATGAGCCGGCAGGACGGCATCAGCACCAGCGGCGGCTGGGCCGCCACCAATGGCCGCGTCGGCACATTCGCCGGTCAGTGTGTCGACCAGTTGCTGCGCGAAGCGCTGCTGCGCCCCCCGCGGCAGGACGAACTGCACATGACGCGCCGGGCGGCGTTCGCAGCGGTCGAGCAGATGTTCAGCCTCAACCCCGCGGACGTCATTCGCAGCAGGGATACCTGGGCCAGTGTCAGGGAGTACCGGGAGAACGGCATCTTCAACGCCTGGCAGGCCTACCAGGCGGTATTTCTCGCCGATCCGGGCCACGGCTACAATTACCGGCTGACGCTCGAGGAATGCCGCGAGAACCTCAACCGGGCGCTGGCGGAGGAGCCCTATAACGGGCTGGTGCTGTCCTTGTGCGCGCATGTCGAGGCGTTCCTGTTCCGCGACTTTTCCACTGCGTGGGATCTGATCGACCGCGCCGGCCTCACCGGCACGCGGCACGTCATGTATTACGATGCCCTGTCGCTGCTGCGGTTCTATTCGGGTCGCTACGACGAGGCGCGCGAAAGCGCCACGACAGCCCTGCTGACCGGCCGCAATCTCTCCTACCGCTATGCTTTCGCCACCACCCTGCTGATGATTGAGGGTTTGGCCGGCAACCACCAGGCGGCAATCGCGCATGGCCGCCGCGCGCTGCAGCTCGAGCCGGCCAACCGCCAGCTCTCCTACCCGCCGATCCTGCGCTATCTCGGCGCGACGCTCGCCCATGCCGGCCAGGTCGATGAGGCCCGCGCGCTGTTCGGGCAGCTGCCGGAAGCCGAACGCCTCGCCGGTACGAGCAACGCCGTCGAAGCGCCGCTCGATGCCTTGCCCAGCGCCGACAGCGCCCTGTTCGTGAAATCCGCCTTGCGCCTCGTTGGCGTGTAAGCGACCGCCGGCCCCATCAGGCGGCCCGATCGTGACCCGTTCCTAGCAAAGTTTTCCCCCCGCGCACGCCGTTTTCACGGTCGGCGGGCGCCGCTTTCACGATCGTCGGACCTGCCGCGCCCTATTACCGCAAGCATCGCAACCGCAGGCAGGGCGCTTGGCACCATGATCACCTATCGCGGCTCGGCCGCCGACCATCGGCTGGAAACGATCGAGCCGGCCGAACACCCCTCGCGCGAGCTGGAACCGGCGCCGTACCCAAGCCCCTATCGCCAGCCGAGGCGGCACCTTCCCACCCCGGCACTGGCGACGTCGCAACTGCGCAAGGAGGCCGCGCTGAGCTACGAGAACATCTGCCCCGATGGGCATAGCGCCTGCATCATCGTCGATCCGAACCACCTGATCCTGCGCTACGCCAATGTTCAGGGGCGGGCGCTCCTGCACAAGCGGTACCCTGCCCGGCTCAACCGCGGCGTGGTCGAGATCACCTCGGAGCGCGGTGCGCTGCTGGTGCGCGATGCCCTGCGACAGGTGCGCGAAACCGCCAACCCCATGCTTGTCGTTTCGGACGGCGAGCTCGGCGCATTCTCGGTCAGCATCTCGTTATGGGCGCCACCCGAGCAGCTGCGTTCCGGCGCCAGCGTCGCCATCCTCGATTTCCGCGTCGGCGCGTTCGAGCTGTCGCGCCATCAGCTCTGGGCCATCGGCATGGGCTTCAGCCTTACCGAGGCGGAGACGGCGGTGCTGGGACACCTGGTCGAGGGGCTCACGCTCACCCAGATTGCGCTGGCCCGCCGCGTCGAGCTCGAGACGGTGCGCAGCCAGTGCAAGACGGTCCTCGCCAAGATGGGCTGCCACCGCCAGGTGGACCTGGTGCGCCTGATGATCTCGCTATGTGCCGGCGCTACGTTCGTCGAGGGAGCCTGAGATGCTGCAGCGCGCTCCCAACCCATTGCCGACCCCCGGGGGGCGGGCGATGGCCCGCAGCTGGGTTGGCGCCGGGCTCGTCACCATCATCGTCACCAGTATCGCCTCGAACCTGGTGCTGCTGGCCGGGCCGATCTTCATGCTGCAGGTCTACGACCGGATCCTGCCCAGCCGATCGCTGCCGAGCCTGTTGTCGCTCTCCCTGCTGGTCGCCGCGGTTTATGGCTTTTACGCGCTGGTCGAGCTCATCCGCATGCGCATCGCCAGCCGCCTTGGCCGCGCCTTCGAGGATGCGCTGATGCCGCGCATCGTCAATGCCGTGCTCGAGGGTAAGCAGGCCCGAGGCTCCGATCCCTTCGCCGATGCCGATGCGGTGCGCGCCTTCGCCTCGGGGCCGGGCCCGACCGTACTGCTCGATCTGCCCTGGCTGCCGCTCTATCTGGGCCTCATCTTCCTGATGCACCCGCTGCTCGGCCAGGTGACGCTGGCCGGCATTCTCGCCACTGTGGGGCTGCTGGTGGTGCACGAGTTCCGCGCCCGTGGGCCGGCGACTGCCGTCGCCGACGCGGCGCTGCGGCGTGGCGCGACGCTGAGCGAGATCCGGCACGGCACCGAGGCCATTCGCGCCATGGGGCTGCAACCGCCATTGACGCAGCGTCTTACCGCGATCGTTGCCGATCTGGGCGCCGCCACCGCGGGCGCCAGCGACCGCGCCGCGCTCTATTCCTCGTTCACCCGCGGCACCCGGCTGATGCTGCAATCGGCAGTGCTCGCCACCGGCGCATTCCTCGTGATCAGCGGCGAGTCGACGGCCGGGATCATCATTGCCGCCTCCATCCTCTCGTCCCGCGCGGTGGCGCCGGTCGAGCAGGCGGTCAGTCATTGGCGCAGCTTTGTTGCCGCCCGCCAGGCCTTGCGGCGGCTGCTTCCGGCGCTGGCGCAAAGTGAACGCCAGGCACGGCAGGTCCTCCTGCCGGCGCCGCAGCAGCGCCTCGAGGTCATCGACCTCGCCGTCGCCACACCGGAGGGGCGGGTCGTCGTCGGCGGCATCAGCTTCGAGCTCGTCGCCGGCGATGCGCTTGGTATCATCGGGCCATCGGGTTCGGGAAAGTCGTCGCTCGGCCGCGCGCTGGTGGGGGTGTGGCCGGCCCGCACCGGCGAGGTTCGCTTCGATGGGCAACCGCTTGCCCACTACGATCCGTCGATCCTTGGCGCGGCGACAGGCTATCTGCCACAGGATGTCGGCCTGCTCTCGGGCAGCATCGCCGACAATATCTCGCGCTTTCAGGCCGGCGCCTCGGCAGCGGTGCAGACGGCGGCCGCCGCGGCGGGAGTTCAGATGCTCGTCGCCGGCCTCGCCGACGGCTACGAAACACCGGTGGGCGAGCGTGGCGGCGCTCTGTCGGCCGGGCAGCGCCAGCGCATCGGCCTCGCCCGCGCCCTCTATGGCCAGCCCTTCCTCATCGTGCTCGACGAGCCGAACGCCAACCTCGACGCGCCCGGTGAGGCGGCGCTCGCCGCCGCCATCCTCGGCGCCCGGGCCCGCGGGGCGATCGTCATCGTCATTGCTCACCGGGCGAGCGCCCTCACCGCCGCCAACAAGCTGCTGCTGCTGGCCGAGGGCCGGCAGGCGATGTTCGGCCCCAAGGAGGCCGTGCTGGGCCACCTCAATGGCAGCCAGGCCGGAGCCGGCAATGCGGGACGGAGCCATGCCGATGTCAACTGATCGCGCGCCCTCCGGCCAGGGGGCGAAAAGCCTGCAGCTGCACGTCTTTGCGGGCGCTGCCCTGCTCGTCGGCTTTGCCGGCGGACTCGGCTGGTGGAGCGCCTCGACCACCATTTCGGGCGCCGTCGTCGCCTCGGGCACCATTGTGGTCGAGGGGGGCGCCCGGCGGGTCCAGCACCCCGATGGCGGCGTCATCGCCGAGATCCTCGCCGCCGATGGCGACCACGTGCTGGCCGGCGCCGTGCTGTTCCGCCTCGATGCAACCTCGGTCATGGCGAGCCGCAACATCGTCCTCGCGCAGTTGCGCGACACCTTCGCCCGGCTGGCGCGCCTCGCGGCCGAGCTCGAGGGATCGCCGATGCCGGTGCTGGTCGAAACCACGCCCGCGGCGCTGGCCGGAGCCGATCTTGCCGCACTGCTCGAAACCCAGCATGCGTTCATGCAGGCGCGTGCGGCGGTCCAGCAGAGCCGCCATGCCCAGATCGTCGAGCAGATCAACCAGCTCGACGAAAAGATCGGCGGGCTCGCAGCGCAACGCACCGCCAGCCAGGGGCAACTGACCCTCCTCGCCGTCGAGCGCCGCGACCTCGAGGCGCTGCGGGCCGATGGGTTGGTCGAGCAGAGCCGGATCAACGACATCGCGCAGCGCCAGCTGCAGCTCGAGGGGAGCATCGGCCAGGTCGCCGCCGGCATCGCCGAAGCGCGCGCCACCATTGCCGAGCACCGGGCCCTGCTCGCCGCCGAAGCCGATACACGGCGCGCCGAGATCATCGGCGAGCAGCAAACCACCCGCGCCGAGATCGCCCAGCTGCTGCAGCAGCAGGTGGCGCTCGACAGCCAGTTGGCGCGGCTCGAAGTCCGCGCCCCGATCACCGGGATCGTGCACGGCTCGACCATTCACACGGTCGGCGGCGTGGTCGGCGCCGGCGAAACAGCGATGCTGGTGATCCCGCCGGTCAACGGCGCAACCGTCGAGGCTCGCATCAGCCCGCTCGATGTCGAGGCGGTGGGCGCGGCGCAGCACGTGCTGCTGAAATTTCCCGGCATCGAAACCCGCTACAGCCCCGACCTCGAGGCCGAGGTGAAATCGGTGAGCCCCGACCTCACGACTGATGCCTCAGGCGCGCTGCAATATTACGTCGCCCGCATCATCGTGCCGGCCGAGCAACTCGACCGCCTGCCCGGCCACATCCCCCTGGTCGCCGGCATGCCCGTCAACGCCTTCATCCGCACCACCGACCGCACGGTGCTGGAGTTCCTCAGCAAGCCGCTGACGGATTTGCTGGGCCGGGCATTTCGGGAGGATTGAGGGAGGCACACTCCGAGGGGGAACCGCTACGCAAATATAACGACCTCCGTTGATGTTCAATATCAAGTGCAGAATGGAGATTCGACATTGATGAGCATTGACATTCATACTCTATATTCACTCACAACCTACTGTACGTCAGCGCGCTCGTATCCATCTTGAGCAGCACCACAGGAACCCCTTCGGAGATCACAATGACGCCGAGCCTGTCTTCACACAAAGCTATCCGCCTCGTTGGGCGCATAGATACTGGCGCCGCTGCTGCACTTCTGACGACAACATTGATCTTGCTGGATATTTCGGCCTACGCCCAAGATCGGTTGGTCGAAGCGATCCCAATTAATGGTGGCAAATGTCACCTCCTGCAAAGTGTGCTGGCGCAGCCTGTCGATGGCTATCGGGACGAGACGATCATTGATGTCGTCTGCCCAGCGCCCGACCGACCCAAGGTTTCTGTCAAATACCTCGCGCTGAACGCAGTTCAGAGTAGCTTGCTGTTAGTCGGTTACGCTGACGAGACACTCAGCCTGCTTATCGGCAAACAGCCGAGGGTCGCAAAGAACGAGGTCTTCAAACGACTCGAAGATCTATATGAAAATTACGCGTCACGCTCGACTGGCGAGGAGTACCTGGGAGCCGATGTCTCGCTGGCTGATGGCCGAACCGAGATCACTTCATTGGGCTATACATCAATTCAGTCGCTTCCGCAGCCTGTTGTGGACAAGATGCGACTGCCGACATTTGAGCGACAACTCGTGTGGCCGGATCAGGCGGCAGCTGATGCCTTTCTTGGCACGAGCGGATGGCCGTCAAATTACTCGTACCACCTGACGCACTCACGGGACGCCACGACCAGGCAAGCGGTGCGCGAGCTCGATCAAAGCTTGCTGCAACGAACAGAGGATCCAGTCGATGTCATATCGAGCTGTCTCTCCTTCGCACGGTACATCAGTGACGAAGAGTTCAGCGGATATTGGCTGCGCATCGATCGTCTCGCGCAGGACCTGATCCTGCAAGGCAGGGGGCTCAACGACGTCATGGGGTTGGATTCAGGCTCTGTTGGGGCGGATGCCAAAGCGCTCCTGGAACAGGACGCGCCAAGTCCATCCTACGACCTAATTGACCACGTCACCTCGGGTTACTTCCCCTCCGACTTCTTGCTCGCGGTGGGTTCCACGGTGTCCGGGGATATGGAGGGCGGGTGTGCCGGATACGTGGGCGGGTTGAATATGTACGCTGTGCCCCGTGAACTGAAGACGATCGTAGCGGTGATCTCCGCAGTCGACGACCCGGTCGTCCTCGATGGGGCCTTCGTGAAACTGGACAGCCAAACCTCGCTGCGCGCTGAAACAAGCTTCGACGCCGGACGCCCGGTTCGCACCGGGCAAATGATCCTGAATGCCAACGAGGGAAGCACCTACGTTGTGCCCCTTGGAATCGAATTCCAGTATCAGAGGGAAGAGCTGAACAGCGTCCAGGGCGGAGGCCCAATTCCCCATGAGGCGGCGTTGGCGCTCTCGCGGAAGTACCGCAGTACGGAGCTGGAATATCGAGTCTGTACTGGCGAAACCTGCAAGACCCTGAGCCCGAAAAAATTGGGAGACATTCCCCTTTCGTCGCCTTTGACCCCGACACCTAGCTACTCCTACGGAGAGGCGGTGGAACTGGTCTACATCAACGTCGATGGGAAGCAAGTTACGACCGCGTCCGCGCCCGATATCAGTCTCTACACGACCTGGACCTTTGAGGAGGGGTCGTGCCCCTTTGTCTATTTCGTCATGCAGGATGGCTCGTCTAAATATCACGGTCGCGTTCTTGTGGGGGCGTCCTCGTCTGACCTGGTTCGGGCGGAGCGCATTGCAATTCCGCCCGGCGCCAGAAAGCTCATCGTAAGAGAGCAAGAGCCCGAGGTGACCTACGTTAGCTCGCTAAAGTACAACACCGCGAATGGCATATCAACTTCACTCGGGGCGGCGCCATTTACGCTGTTACCAAGACAAGGCGTGGAGATCGACATCCCAGTTGAGGCAGTGACCCTTGACCTGACGGGATACTACGTGCCTGTACTAGCAGAAATCAACTGACCGAACTCGTGATAGCTGTATCTTTCACGATCATGTCTGACTTCGTTCGCCGCCTTAAGCGAGACAACTAGTCAGAAACGCACCGGAGGATGCGATGAAGAGACGCGAAGTGTCCCTTGGGCTGATGGCGCTGGGGCTCTCTGGGTTTGTACACCGTTCAGTCGCCCAAGACCTGGCAAGCTTTGCCGACCTGCTCTCGCCAGAAGAAACTGGATACGCGGATTTTTCTCAGATCTGGGAGCCGCAGCCGGGAACGACAATAGTGCAAGTCGCGGCGGCTCCAGACCTGCCGGTTGGTTCGGCTGCAAAGTTCTCAACGGTCATGTCCGGCGCGGCTGACTGCGATGGTCTGTTTGGAAGTGCCGGTTTCATCAACTGGTTTAACGATACCGTTGCCAACAAGGGCGCGTGGAAGGGCAAGCGTATCTCGGGAACGCGGGCTGACTTTGACGCCTTCTGGGACCGGTTCGTCGCCGACGCCGGTGCCCGTGACCAGGTCACGGCCATGAGATTCATGGCCTACATGGCGGTCTTTACGAACGAGGTGGGGGGGCAACTCCAGAGCCGGAGTGAGCTTTTTGGCTCTCCTCCAGATCATCCGGGAATTTCCTACCTGTTCGACGCCATACCTGCCGATGGTGTCAAACGGAAGTTCAACAAGGCCTCCTACAACAAGCATAAGAACCTGCAGAACCTACCTGCAGGGAAGCTGTTCAACGACGACGTCTTCCTCAAAGCTCATGGCGACCTCGCGTTGTCGAGCAACCTGGCGAGAACCTCGAACGATGTCTGGTTGGGAACCGACTATCCGAAGGAGGACTATCCCACCAACGGACGTCCCGACGACTGCGGGATCATTCTGGAAACCGATTTCTTCAAGTTCCGTGGCCGAGGCCTGATCCAGACAACGTGGAGGTCAAACTACCGAGGCCTGGTGCGGTTTGTCCAAGGTTACGAAGGGGATGACGCGCTCGTGCGGTCTTTTCGCACCCGTTGGCGCGGGCTTGATCCCGATGAGGTCTGCACGACCAGCACGAACGCGGATTGGGACACGCTGTTTGGCGACGCCGGGAAAGCCGTCTTAGGGCAAGCAATCAGAGAGCACTCGAAACCTACCCACTACAACAGGCTGGCCGACGACGACTCCATCCTAAATGGCAAGGGGATCGGATCACTCATTCGGATGGGCCGGTCGATAGGTGGTTACGCGGGTTATGGCGAACTTCTCAAGCACCGCGTGGGCGATATTGTGCGAGCTTTGTGATGTTCTCAGCAATCCTACTGCTTGCTCAGCACTCGTTTCCCCCGGAGCATGCGTGCTTCACCTCCCGGCGCGACGGCTATTTCGTCAGTCAAAGGCGCCTCTCAGCTATGAATGACGTTGGGGATCCAGGATGACAAAACACAAGTTGCAAGTAGCGGCGTGTTCACTCTCGTTTCTGATTGCAGCCGCGGCGCCGGCACTAGGGGGCGAAACCGAAGCCTGCATCTACAAGCAGTATGGCCCCGGCGTTGCCATGGTGCTCTTCGAGTATACCGCTAAGGACGGGACCAGCGGATTTACCTTCGGCAGTGGTTTTGTCGTCAGCAAGGAGGGTTACATCATCACCTCACTGCATGTCCTCAGGCCACCCAAGGTGGACGCGGTTGCAGAGGCAGACATCGCTCAAAGAAAATATCGGGTGCGCCTTGGATCATACGAGGCTTCGGCTCTGTCGGCGAGCTTGGAGTACTCTGACGAAACGAACGACCTGGCACTTCTGAAGATCAGGCAGGACGAGCGGTACACGGTATTGCCAATCGGGAGCAGTACAGGCTTCACCGTTGGGGACGAACTCACCGCTGCCGGGTTCCCATCCGGCGACCTGGACGTCCCGGAGACCAGCCAGATCTCGGCATTAAACACCTATATCGGCCCTCTGACACCGGACCCCAACAATCAGCCGGCGCCTAACGGTTGGTGGCAAACCTCGCTGGCGCTCAATCCCGGCGATAGTGGTGGGCCGGTGTTCGGAGCTGACGGAACAGTTGTAGGCGTCTCGGCGGCTATGCGCGATGATCAGGCGCAGCTCATCAGCTTTGTGGTGCCGATACAAAAGGCCACGCCGCTCCTGGCGCAGGCCGGCGTGGTTTTGCAGACCGAAGGTGCGTGCAAGAAGAATGACAAAGACCTTCAGGAGCTGCAGCAGAAATACGACGCCCTCAAGGCGGAAACCGAGCGGAACACTGGTGCAATCGGCACATTGGGGAATACGACTTTCGACCTCGAGCATCTGTTGCGCGACGCTGTTCCCGGCGGTGCGGTCATGGCTTTTGATCTGGAACAGTGTCCTGCTGGCTGGGGGCGGTTCGAGCCCGCGGTGGCGCGTCGAATTGTTGGCGCCGGCGAGGCCGATGGCGTCGACGATAGGGGGGCGAACCTTTCGAGTTACGTGCTCGGACAAACCGGCGGCGCCGAGGCAACGACACTTTCGGTCGACCAACTGCCACCACACAGCTTCTCGATTTCGGTCGTACAGGACACCAGCAACAACTATTTTAACGGAGACTATGCGATGACGAAGGTCGTTGGAACGCCGCCTGCTCCCCCTAACGGGACTTTGATCAAGTCGGACACGATCGGCAACGGAGCGCCAGTCAGCGTGCGCGATCCTTTCGTCGCACTGACCTATTGCGTAAAAGAGTAGATGTCGGGTGGCCTGCGGCCTGCCTAAATATCGGCGGGCGCGGACGGACTCTTCGGTCATGGCAGCAAGCTCCGGTTCCGCAGGCGAATCGAGCACGCGTCGGCATCGAGGCACGCGAGCCAGCAGCCTATGCGACAGGCAGGCGTGGACACCCCTGGTCCCCGTTGACGACTTGCACAACCCGTAGGTCCACGACAACGCTCCCGAGCGCCATAGCCTCGACGCGGCCGAGCCCGTAGAGTTCGCCGATTAGGTCGACCATCCCCATCTAGCGCCTGGACCGTCGCCTCGCTCAGATCCTCATGAAACCCGAAAGTAATCCATCCGGCTGGTGTATTGGCCCTTGGACTCCTGATCTCCAAGGTCCCCTCCAGGCGAACGGTGACCTCGACATTCGACATCGCTTCCCCCGATCGCATGGTGCTAGCGTTTCTGACTAAGCCGCTGACCGACCTGCTGGGTCGGGTGTTCCGAAAGGATTGAGGCCCCAAGACAAGAGGACACAGGGTGCGAACATCTGCTTTGGCCCCAACCCAACGAAAAGTATCAGCTACCTAGTCCGGGATATCGCTCCGTGCGGCGCAGTGCGCCAGCCGGGTCTCACCGCCCCAGGCGTCGAATGCGGCGCGCGCGGCATCAGCTACGGAGCTTTGGGTGAAGGGAGGCGACATTCCGTTACCGCCAAAGAACACCCAAATGACCCTTCGAGTATCGACAACACCGTCGTAGCGATGCGAGTACTCAACGCCGGGATCGATCGCGAGGCCTGCGACCTGCCGCGCGAGTGCCGGGGTGCCTTCTCCCACCCGCGGACCCGTGTCCCCGACAATAAAGGGAACCGCCACGTTCTTCACGGGGTCGATCGCAACGCCAAATGTACCAACAACCACGCCTCTCGCGGTGAGCGAGGCAGAGCTCCGAATGACACCAGCCGGAATTGTCAGCGGTTCGACGTAACGCCGCTGATCTTCCGGTGGGAAGTGGGGATCGATGAGCGCGGTAGGCGATACGAAGAAGCCGTCCGCCTGCAGCACGGGTACCACACCCTCCACGGTGTTGCTCCCGACCCGCACTCTGCCCTGGCCAAGCACGCCAAACCAACGCACCGCGCCAACGGTAGGGTCATTCCACCCCGCAGCGCCGATGGCTGCAACGTCGGTCATAAACCTGCCAGTGCACGTCTCATTGCTCTCAGATCCCTGGTAGCGGCTACCGTCGGGGAGGAACACCTCGCCTGCATTGCAGAGGTGGATAAGGGCACCACCGGCTCTGTTCTTAAGATGGTAGGCTCGGGCAGAGCCATCGATATTGATGTTCATCTTGGCCCTAAGCACCACGCTTCCGTCTTCGAGGACATTCGCCGCTTGTGAGCCAATGCTGATGCTGCCGACGGAGTCGCATTCGCCAGCGTAACTTGCACCAAAAATGCCAAAGGCCGCCAAAGCCGCCAATATTGCCCGAAGCTGTGTCGAGAACATTCCTGTCTCCTTTTCGTTGCAAACGGTTACTGGTTGCGGTCGGGGTCAGGTTGCGGCAGCGGGCAGCAGCGAATTAGTGCATAGTACCTCTACGCCGAACGCTGACACGCTCACCGTTGATTTCACGGTGGGTTCGTTATGCTCAGTTCGCCGCACTTGTTGGCAGCATCCGTAACAATGGCCGAGATCATCGCGAAATCCCGCATTATCGTTACCTTCTCGATCCCGTTCGGGCCAAAGAATGGTCCGAACACTACGGCCTGCGATTCTGCTGCAGTCACTGCATTCGGATCGACCACAAAGCCGAGGAATGCTGCGACTGCTCCATCGCCAACGGTATCCAGCGCAGCGAGCTTCACCGTTGCTGCGTAACACCCAAAGCGTCGAATTTTCGAGGACGCCAGCGAGTCGACAAGCGCGTCACGGCTCAGAGACCTGTCGCCGCCGCCAGCGAGTTCATCGCTCGTTCTGTCGCTGACCAGAACGCTGTCGGCGAAGAGTGTCGCGAGCACGGCTCGCTGGTGCGCGGCCACCGTTCCGGTACGTCCAGCAGCCGACAGGCTGCTAACGAGGTCAAACAAGCTTCTCTTAACCTTATCGAACGGCGGCTGCGCCCCTGGCGCGGCTTCGTCGACAGGATGCACTGTGTCGACTTCCGGTAGCGTGTACCTTTGCGTCAGGACGTCCACATTGCCCCAGAATCTCTCCGGAAGCTTCGAAAGCAGCTCGATCGCCTGCTCACGTGTCAGGCACTGAAGTATCTCGGATTTGGTGAACTTCGCCCTCAGCGCCAGCTGCAGCTTGGCATAGCCAAGATCGAGCGGCGCATGCATCCCAAGATCATACAATTCCCTGTTGATCGTTAGGCATGTGTCAGAAAACGACGCCTTGTTCAGAGTGAATTTTGCACTTCCGATCTGATCATCAAGGTATTTGGTAAACGCGTACTTTCCATCCTGAACCAAGGACGCAACCGGCCTGACGGTGACTGTCTCGGTGCTGAACGGCGCAGAAATTTCGTATGTCCCGGCCACAAGAGTGGCCGAACCCGCTCGGATTTTGGTTCCTTCATTCAGTGTACTGAGCAAGTCCTGATAGGGCTTTTTCAGGCTCTCGATGCCCGCAGTGAACGTGGTCACCGCGGCGGCCTCGGGAGTGGCACCGAAGAGCGCGAGAAGGGGTGAGGCGAGCTTCAAAGCGCCGGTAATGACCCCAACGACCGGTGATGGTTCAGTAGTCGCAGAGAACGCCGAGGCAATGACCAGGTGGATGTTTGGGCCACCCGCCACAACGACCGTCCGCTTGCAGTCGCTGTCTCGCCACCCAGTATCCTTCGCACTTGTGTACGGATGGACAACGACAAGCGCGTCGGTCGGCAATTGCGTGAGTGAGGGCGTGTCAGCAACATCCTTGAGAGTGATGATCAGCAGGTGAGATGCGGTGTAGTAAGTCCTGCTGAACACCCCGGTGGATTCAAAAACAGTCGGATCCGCGGGTACTTTCGCGCCCTTTGGCGAGCAACTGACATCAATCGCGTATAGCTGCCCATTCTGCATCTCGCCGTTGTTCTCGAGGAGTCTGACGGTTGTCCCATGCCGCAGAGACTGCGCCTCGACCGGCGCGACAACCAACAACCACGCCGATGCAACTATTGAGAGTACTCTGAGAACAACTCGCGCAACTATGCTGAACATCTACCTCTCCTGATCCGTCTGTGAACTGTGGGTGCCGATTGCGCGGCGCCCTGCCGATCCCGTGAGGCCCCGGGCCTGGCGCTGGAGGTCGTTGCGCCAGGCCCGCCGGCCTTGTCACCGTTCGCTTGAAACGGTGACTGCTAGAGGCCGAAGAGGTTCGTGTCGGCGTCGTAGTGCCAGGTCTGGTTGGCGAAGACGACGTTCACTCCCTCCGGATCACCGACGTCGCGGACGGTGATGGCTTCGCCCCAGTTGGACTGGACGGCCGAGCCGTCGAGCACCGCGCTTTCGTTGACTTCGATGACCAGGTCGTCACCCACCATCGAGGCCCGGAGCAGGCTGTTGGCGTTGCCGCCGACCAGCGCCATGGCGTCGTTGAGCAGGCCCGACAGGTCGATGCTGTCGCCGTCGGCGATGGAGAAATCGAAGATCTCGTCGGAGTGATCGGCCATCGCGCCGCCGGCGCCGCCGAAATCGGCGACGTTGAAGTCGAACACATCGGCGCCGGCGCCGCCGAACAGGTCGTCATGGCCGGTGCCGCCGATCAGCGTGTCCGCTCCGTTATTGCCGCTCAGCGTATCGTCGCCGGCCGCGCCGAACAGGATGTTGCTGCCGGAGTTGCCGCTGACCAGGTTGTCGAGCGCGTTGCCGGTGCCGGAGACCGACGCCGTGCCAGTGAGGATGAGGTTTTCGACCACCCCCAGGACGTGCGCCCCGTCGGCGAGGAGGCTGAAGCTGACCGAGGACTGGACGGTATCCACCCCCGAGCCGCCGGTCGCCTCGTCGACGCTGTCGCCGGCATTGTCGACGACATAGGTGTCGTTGCCGCCGCCGCCGATCAGGGTGTCGGCGCCGCCACCGCCGTTCAGCGTATCGTTGCCGAGCCCGCCCGAGAGCGTGTTGCCGGCGGCGTTGCCGATCAGCACGTTGGCGAGCCCGTTGCCGGTGCCGCCGATCGCCGCGGAGCCGCCGAGGGTGAGGTTTTCGACATTGGCGCCGAGCACGAACGTGCCGGCGGCGCCGTTGAAGATCACCGTGTCGGTGCCCGCCGAGGCGGCCTCGGTGACCACGTCGCCGACGATATCGGCAATGTAGGTGTCGTTGCCGAGGCCACCCGCCAGCGTGTCGGTCCCTGCCCCGCCATCGAGGACATTGCTGCCGGCGTTGCCGGTAATCAGGTTGTCCGCAGCGTTGCCGGTACCGGTGAGGTTCGCCGTGCCGGTGAGGGTCAGCCGCTCCACCTCGCCCAGCACGTGAGCCGAGTCGGCGAGGCTGAAGCTGATCGAGGACTGCACCGTGTCGATGCCGGCCCCGTCATGGCCCAACTCGTCGACGATATCGCCGGCATTGTCGACGACATAGGTGTCGCCGCCGGCGCCGCCGCTCATCAGGTCGGCCCCTTCGAGCCCGTTGAGGACATTGGCGCCGATGCCGCCGATGATCAGATTGGCGAGGCTGTTGCCGGTGCCGTTGATGGCGCCGGTGCCGGTCAGCGTCAGGTTCTCGACCTCGGCCCCCAGCGTATGGGAGACCGAGGAGAGCACCAGGTCGGTGCCCTCGCCGGCGAGCTCGCTGACCACATCGCCCAGGTTGTCGACGATGAAGCTGTCATCGCCTTCGCCGCCGGCCATGCTGTCGGCGCCGGCCCCGCCATTGAGGGTGTCGTTGCCGCCCCCCCCGCTCAGGGTGTTGCTGGCGCCGTTGCCGGTGATCAGGTTGGCGAGGCTGTTGCCGGTGCCGTTGATGGCCGAGGTGCCGGTCAAGGTCAGGTTCTCGACCTCATCGCCGAGGCTGTAGCTCACCGAGCTCCGTACCTCGTCGACGCCTTCACCGGCCAGTTCGGTCACCGCGTCGCCCGCATTGTCTGCGATGTAGATATCGTCGCCCGCCCCGCCGAGCATGGTGTCGATGCCAGCGCCGCCGCTCAGCACGTTGGCGTTGCCATTGCCGGTGATGGTGTTGTCGAGGCCGTTGCCGGTACCGGCGAGCGCAGCGCCAACCAGCACCAGGTTCTCGAGGTTGGCGCCCAGGGTGTAATCGACCGAGGCACGCACCGTGTCGATGCCGGCCGAGGCTGCCTCGGTGATCGTCTCGCCACCATCGGTGAGGTAGGTGTCGTTGCCGAGGCCCCCGGCGAGGGTATCCGCGCCCACACCGCCATCGAGGACGTTGTCGCCGCCATTGCCGGTGAGGACGTTGTTGAGCCCGTTGCCGGTGCCATCGATATTGGCCATGCCGGTGAGGGTCAGCCGCTCGACATCGCCCAGCACCGAGGCGCCGCCGAGGTCGAACGAGATGGCAGACTGCACCGTATCCGTGCCGGCCCCGCCATTGACGCTTTCGTCGATCACGTCCCCGGCTTCGTCGATGATGTAGATGTCGTTGCCGGCTCCACCAACCAGCAGATCCGCACCGGCGCCACCGTTCAGCGTATTGGCGGCGACGTTGCCGGTGATGACGTTGGCGAGGGCGTTGCCGGTGCCGTTGCTGGCGGCCGTGCCGGTCAGCGTCAGGTTCTCGACCTCGGCGCCCAGCGTGAAGCTGACCGAGGCGTTCACCTGGTCGGTGCCGCCGCCAGCCTGCTCGATCGCCTGGTCGCCGGCATTGTCGACGATATAGGTATCATCGCCGGCCCCGCCGGCGAGGATGTCGGCGCCGGCCGCGCCGTTGAGCACGTTGGCCTCGGCATTGCCGGTGATGGCGTTGGCGAGCGCGTTGCCGGTGCCGTTGGCGGCATCGGCGCCGAGGATGAGATTTTCGACATTGCCGCCCAGCGTGTAATCGCCCGAGCCCTCGAACAGCACCGTGTCAGTGCCGGCATTGGCACCTTCTGTGACGATATCGGCAGCTTCGTCGATGACGTAGGTGTCGTTGCCGGCGCCGCCGACCAGCGTGTCGAGCCCGCCGCCGCCATTGAGCAGGTTATTGCCCGCATTGCCGGTGATGAGGTTGGCGAGCGCGTTGCCGGTGCCATCGATATTGGCGGTACCGGTGAGCGTCAGGTTCTCGACCTCTTCGTCGATGCCATGGGAGACCGAGGACTGGACCAGGTCGGTGCCCTCGCCCACCAGTTCGACGACGGTGTCGCCGATATTGTCGACCACGTAGATGTCGTTGCCGAGCCCACCGATCAGCTGGTCGGCGCCCAGCCCGCCATTGAGCGTGTTGTTGGCGGCGTTGCCGGTGATCACGTTGGCGAGCCCGTTGCCGGTGCCGTTGATGCTGGTTGCGCCGGTGAGCGTCAGGTTTTCGACCTCGGCAGCCAGCGTGTAGGTCACCGACGAGCGCACCAGGTCGGTGCCCTCCCCGGCATTCTCGATCACCTGGTCGGTGCTGGCGCCGACGATGTAGGTGTCGTTGCCGGTGCCGCCGCGCATGGTGTCGCTGCCGATGCCGCCGTCGATCAGGTCGTCGCCGCCCAGCCCGCTGATCACGTCGTTGCCGCCATTGCCGTAGATCGTATCGGCTTCGTCGGTCGGCAGCGGCTGGCCCGCGGGGGTGTGGGTGGCATCGATCGTGTCGGCGCTGCCGGTGCCGTTGATGGTGACGCCATTGAGGTCGGTGACGGTGACCGTGATGCTCTGCGTGTCGCTGAGCGAACCGTCGCTCGCGGCGACCACCACCTCGTAGACATTGTTGCCGTCGGCATCGGTGGGGGCCTCGAAATCGGGGGCCGCAACGAAGCTCAGGACGCCGGTGGTTGGGTTGATCACGAACCGCGCCGCATCGGCCCCGCCGATGATGCTGTAGGTGACGCCGGGGCCGTCTATATCGGCGGCGACCACCGTGGTCACGGCGAGGCCGTTCTCGGCCCGGCTGATGGCGGCGGTTTCGCCGCCACCATTCGAGCTCAGCACCGGCGCGTCATTCACCGGCGTCACGTCGATGGTCATCGTCGCCGGGGCAGAAAGGATCGGCGTGCCGGCGCTGGCAATGTCGAGACCATCGCCATCGTTCCATTGCGCCGCGATCTCGCCGGCGCTCAGGGCGCGGCGCCACACCGCGACGTCGTCGATCGCGCCATCGACGGTGAAATTGCGGCCGTCGGCGGCGTTACGGGCGCCGATCAGCAGCGGACCACCACTGGAGGTGATGGCCCCGCTCGCGGTGTAGGTCGTGCCCAGCACGCCGTCGAGATAGAGGCTGAAGGTGTCGCCCGAGCGGGTCACCACGGCCTGGTGCCAGTTGCCATCCTGAAGGTTCGAGGCTGGCAGGTCAGCAACAACGGCACCGCTGGCGTGGAGCCGCAGGTCGGAGGCTCCGGGCATGGTCCAGGTCCAGCCCGGCCCGCCGCCCGAGAAGAAATCCTCGATCAGCGTCTGCTCGCGGCCGGTCGCGCCGTCGAGGCGGAACCAGGCCACTACCGAGAATTCGCCCTCGCCCAGGTCGAAGTCGGAACTGCTGCCGATCTCCTGGGCATAGCTGCCGACATTGCCGTCGAGCTCGAGACCCTGGCCGCGCAGGCCGGTGCCATAGGCAGCGCCGCCGAACAAAGCCACGTCATTGCTGCCCGCTGAGATATCCTCGCCCGAGCCCTCAAAACTCCAGGCGGCCGCGAGGCCGAACTGGCTGGCACTCGAAACGGCATAGGAGAACGAGGCGTAATCGTCGCCATTGGCGTCGGCGGCCGGGGTGTAGGTGAGTTTTCCGGCGGCGAGGTCGGCGGCGCTGACCGTAAAGCCGGCGCCGATTGCCCCGGCGTCGAGCGCCGTGCCGTCAAAGCTCAGCGTGCCGGCGCCGGGCGGCGAGTAGATGGTGACCGAGACCAGCCCACCGCCGCCCTGGTCGGGATCGGTAAAGGGGAAATCGTTGGCATCGAACGCATAGGTACCGTCCTCGGCGACGGTCACCGTCGCATCGCTCGCTTCTGGCGCTTCGTCGACGTCACCGATCGCCACCTCGAAGGTGGTGGCCTCGGACGAGCCGTCGCTCGAGGTCGCAGTGACCTCGATCTCGACGCTGCCGCCGGTGGTTTCAAAGTTGATATTGGCCGCGGTAGTGACGACGCCGGTCTCGGCGTCGATAGCGAACAGCCCGCCCGGGTTGCTGCTGAGCGAATAGGTGATGGTGTCGCCGGAGTTCGGGTCGCTGGCCGCCGCGGTGATGCCCACCGTGCTGCCGACCCCCACGTTCTCGTCGACCTGGTTGTCGGCGCCGTTGGCGTCCGTGGGCGCCGTCACCGGCGCGTTCAGCAGCTGCGCCGCGGTGAACGTTCCATCGGCAAACGCGAAATTCTCCACTCCGGAAACCTGGTCGACGCCATCGTTCGGCCCGGCCCTGAGGTCGGTGATGGTGAAGCTGCCGCCCGGGTGGGCGACGACCTCGTAGTCGGCGCGGTCGCCGGAATAGTAGGCGGTATCTTCGCCGTCACCGCCGCCACCGATAAGGGTGTCCGCTCCGCCGCCGCCGGTCAGGGCGTCGCTGCCGCTGCTGCCGTCGAGCAGGTCGGCGCCGTCGCCCCCGATCAGCGTGTCATCGCCCCCGAGCCCCAGGAGGTCGTTGTCCTCGCCGTCGCCGATCAGCGTATCGGCGTGTGTGGTGCCGCGCACGTTCTCGATTTCGCTGAGCGTGTCATTGCCGCCGAACACGTCCCGGGCATGCCCGGCCGCCACCGTGTGGCTGCCGACCGTCACCGCGTCATCCGACATGTTGACGATGACGCCTTCGCCGGTGGCGAGCGGCCCGCCCGCATCCTCGCTGGAGGCCTCGAGCGAATAGTCGACCAGGTCGTCGTCGATGCCATCGACGCCACCAAAGGCATCGCCGGTGCCGCCGTCGATCAGGTCGTCGCCCGAACCGCCGACCAGCAGGTCGTCGCCATCGTCGCCGTGGAGCTCGTCATTGCCGACGCTGCCATAGAGGTTGTCCTGGTGCGTGCCGCCATGCATCACGTCGTCGCCCTGCCGGCCGACCATCTGGTCTTGCCCGCCGCCGCCATACATCTCGTCGGCGCCGCCGGCGCCACCGATGGTGTCGCTGCCCTCGCCGCCGTCGAGATAGTTGTCGCCGTCGCCGAGCAGGTGATTGCCCGCCCCGATCCAGTCGTCGCCATCGCCGCCATAGATGCGGTCGACGCCCGAGCCGGCTGAAAGCGTGTCGTTGCCGCCCCCGCCGTGCAGCACCATGCCCTGGTCGCCGACCACCATGAAGTCGTTGAAGTTGCTGCCGATGATCTCCTCGATCTCCGACACCGCGTCCATGCTGCCATCGAGATCGCGGATCTGGCCGGCGGCGACGTTGTACATGCCGGGGAAGGTGAAGGAGCTGGCGGTGAGGTTGACGAGGATGCCCATCGGGGCCTCGCCATGCCAGTCGTAGCGGACGGTGTCGTGGCCCGCGCCGCCGACAATGATATCGGCCCCGGTGCCGCCGAAGAACAGGTCGTCGCCGGCCCCGCCGAACAGGTGGTCGTCGCCGGCGGCGCCGCCCACGAAGCTGTCGAGCGTGTCATCGCCCCAGAACCAGTCGTCGGCGTCGGTCAGCCATACCGCCTGGATGCCGGCAAAACTGTCGGTATCGCCGAAGATGCCGAAACTCTGGTGCGCCGCGACGTCGAGCGTCACCGCGGATCCGCCATCGTTGAGGTCGAAGCCGGTGGCGGTCTGGAGGCTGCCCGACAGGTTGACGGCCACGCCGTGCTCGCCGGCCTCGCTGCCCCAGAGATGACCGTCGAAGTCGGCGATGCCCCACTTGTCGCCGTCATAGCTGACGAGGACGCTGCCGCCTGCCGCGCCCGTCGGATCGGCAAGATCGACGAAGCTGTCATTGCCGGCGCCGCCGCTGACATCGACCAGCCCGGTGCCACGATCGCCGGGCCAGGGGTGCGGCGAGTCGGCGCTTGCGATAAAGCCGGCCTCGCTGGTGAAACTGTCATCGCCGCTGGTGCCTTCGACATGCTCGAAGCCGGTGAAGGTCAGGTTCACGCTGCCGTGGCGCGGGTTGCCCTCGTCGTCGGTGCCGTCGGCAAAGGATCCCGTGGCGCTGCCGGCGCCATCGGCGCCGTTGAAGACAACCTCGATCCCGTCACCCGGCTCAACCGGCTGCCCCCAGCTGAAGCCTAGGGTGTCCCAGGTGCTGCCACTGCCACCGGAGCCGCCATCGGCGCTGTCGTTGCCGAAGCCGGTATTGATGTAGTCGCCGCCTGCCCCACCCCAGATGCTGTCGTCGCCGATCCAGCCGCTCAGGTTGTCGTCGCCGGCGCCACCCGAAATGCTGTCATTGCCCTCGTCGCCGTTGAAGTTGTCGTTGCCGGCGCCGCCGACAATGGTGTCGTCGCCCTTCCGCCCCTCGACATAGTTGCCGGTGTCGGAACCGAAGAAGTGGTCGGCAGCGTCGGTGAGAACCACCGCCTGGATGCCGTTCAACGTGTCGGTGCTGCCGAAAGTATCGAGCGCCTGGCCGGCCGCGACGGTGACCTCCGCCGGCGCCTCGCCATCGTTGAAGTCGAAATCGGTCACCGTCTGAGCCGTGGCCGAGAGGTTGACGATCACCCCGTGCTCGCCGGGGTGCGTGCCCCATTGCCAGTCGTGGTAATCTGCCGCCGAGAACTTCTCCTCGTCGTAGTCGACAAGCGCGGCGCCGCCGTCGACGCCGGAATTGTCGGTAAACGTGTCGTTGCCATTGCCGCCGACGAAATCGAAGGCCCGGCCATTGCTGCCGCGGCCATCCCAGAAGGTGTGGCGGCTATGCTCGGTCGCCTCGAATCCGGCTTCGACCAGGAAGCTGTCATTGCCGGCGGTGCCGGTCACCTGCTCGGCGGCGGTGAAGCTGGTCGCCACCGTCTCGCCGTCGAACTCACCGGTGATGCTGCCATTGCCGGGCGCCGAGGCGTCGAGCACCACATGCACATGATCGTCGCCGTTGAAGCCCTTGAAACCGATCAGGTCGTAGCCGTCACCGCCATCGATGCTGTCGGTGCCCGAGCTGCCGTTGATGTAGTCGAAATTGCCGCCGCCGGCCGACACCACGTCATTGCCGCGACCGGCATCGAGGTTGTCGTCTTCGTCGCCGCCGACCAGCGTGTCGTCGCCGTCGCCGCCGCTGAGGTTGTTGCGGCCGGTGCCGCCGATCAGCACGTCGTTGCCGTCGCGGCCCTGCAGCTCGTTGAACTCGCCGTTCTGCGTGCCGACGATGTGGTCGTCGAACTCAGTGCCGTCGATCTGCTCGATGCTGTCGAGCGTGTCGGTGTCGCCAAAGCCATCGATGGCCGTGCCGGCGGCAACCACAATACTCCCCTGCCCCACATCGGCTGAGATCTCGGTGTCCGACAGGTTGACGATCACGCCATGCGTGTCCTCGCCACCAACGGCGTACTGCTCCTTTTCGTAGACGACGCGGTCGCTGCCCGCGCCGCCGTTGAAGACGTCATCGCCGGCATTGCCGGTGAAATCATCGTTCTCGGCGCTGCCATCGAACAGGTCGGCATGGTTGGAGCCGACGACGATCTCGAAACCGTCGAACACGTCGTGTCCGGCCCAGGCTCCGTCGACCGTCCCCTCGGTGCGCGAGGTCTTGATGACGTGGACGCCATCGGCGGCTTCGCGATACTCGATATTGTCGTATTCGTTTTCGCCGTTGCCGCCGCCATGCGCGACGTCATCACCCCGCCCGCCATCGACGAAATCGTCGCGGTTGCCGCCGGTGATGGTGTCGTTGCCGTCGCCACCCACCATGTGGTTGTTGCCGTTGCCGCCGATGATGATGTCGTTGCCGCCGCGGCCGTCGAAATCATTGTCCTCGTCGCCGCCGACGATGATGTCGTCATACTGGGTGCCGTCGGCATTCTGGATGTTCACCAAGGTGTCGAGATCGCCATAGCTGTCGATTGCGGTGCCGGCCGCAACGTCGGTGGTGGCGATGCCGGAAACGCTCACATCTTCGAGCGCCTGCCCGGAGAGGTTGACGATGACGCCGTGGCTGCCCGGGTCCTGGTCGTCCCACTCGGTTTCGCCGATATACTGCACCCGGTTGTATTCATTGGCATTTTCACCGCCGATCAGGGTGTCGTTGCCGCGCCCGCCGACAAAGAAATCGGCGCTGAAATCATCCGCGCCGCCACCCACCAGCAGGTCATCGCCGGCGCCACCCTTCAACTCGTCCTCGTCGAGGCCGCCGAACAGCTGGTCGTTGCCGGCCCGCCCGTTGAGGTCGTTGCGGGTGTCGTCGCCCACGAGGATGTCGTCGTACTCGGTGCCGTCCACATTCTGGATGTTGATCAGCGTGTCGGTATCGCCATAGCTGTCGATGGCCGTGCCGGCGGCCACGTCGGTGGTGGCGATGCCGGCAACGCTCACCCCTTCGAGCGCCGCGTTCGACAGGTTGACGATGACGCCGTGCATACCAGGGTCATTGTCGCCCCATTCGGTTTCGCCGTTATACTGCACTCGATTGTGTTCATTGGCGTTTTCGCCACCGACGATGGTATCGTCGCCGCGACCGCCGACGAAGAAATCGGCGTCGAAATCGTCAGCGCCGCCGCCCACCAGCAGGTCATCACCGGCGCCGCCCTGCAATTCATCCTCGCCGCGACCACCGCGCAGCTCGTCGTTCCCCTCGCGGCCATGCAGCTCGTCGCGCTGGTTCCCGCCGACGATCAGATCGTCATGCTCAGAGCCGTTGATCCGCTCGATGCTGCTCAGCTGGTCGAGTTCGCCATGTGTATCGATGGCGGTGCCCGCCGCGACGTCGGTCGTCGCAATGCCGGCGACGCTGACACCCTCCAGCGTCTCGCTCGAGAGGTTGACGATGACGCCGTGCGCGCCGGGCAGGTGTTTGAAATGCGCGGTTTCGGCACGATAGTTCACCTGGTCGTTGCCTTCGCCGCCATCCAGGATGTCGGCGCCGGCATCGCCGATCAGCTCGTCATTGCCGCCATTGCCGATCAGCACGTCATCGCCTTCCTCGCCCTGGAAGACGTTGTCGGCCTCGCTGCCGGCGATGTAGTCCTGCCGGATGGTGCCGGTAATGCCCTCGATGCTGGCGACGGTGTCGGTCTGGCCATAGGTGTCGATGATCTCGCCCGCGCCGATGCCGGCAACCGACAGGTTCTCGATCTCGATCGGGCCGAGCGCCTCGTCGCTCAGGTTGGCGATGATGCCGTGCGAGTGGGTCTGGACATTGTTCTCCCAGAAGTAGTCGAGCTCATCGAAGTTGCCGCCGCCATCGAAACTATCGGCGCCGTCGGCGCCGATATAGCGGTCGCGGCCACCGGCTCCGGTGAAGCTGTCGGCAAAATCGGTGCCGCGGATGCTCTCGATGTTGAGGAAGGTATCGGTATCGCCCCATGGGTCGATGATCGTGCCGCTATTGTCGCCGTCCTGGACGACCGTGATGCCGTGCAGCTGCGGGGTGGCCGAGTTCTCCTCGTAATAGTGGATGACGTCGGCATCGTTGGGACCCGAGCCATCCGCAAAGTCGTTGCCGGCGCCGGGGTTGAAGAAATCGTCGCGCGAGCCGCCGATCAGGATGTCGTCGCCGCCCAGACCCTCGAAATTGCTGATCTCGTCGGTGCCGATGAACACGTCGTTGTGCTCGGTGCCGCGGGCGCCCTCGATATTGGCGATCGTGTCGATATTGCCGAACGTGTCCTGGGCGCTGTGCGCGGCGATGGTGACCGGGTCGCCATTGCCGATGTCGAAGCTGTTGCCCGAGAGGTTGACCACGACCCCGCCGACGCCGCCCTCGCCCGAGAAATCGAGCCTGTCATCGCCGTCGCCGCCATCCAGGTTGTCGACGCCATCGCCCCCGACCAGGGTGTCGTTGCCTTCGAGGCTGGCGATCACATCATCGCCCTCGAGCCCGGCGATGAAATCATCCTCGTTGCCGGGGAAGGGCTCGCCGGCGACCGTGTGGGTGGCATCGATCACATCGTTCAACGAGGTGCCGATAATGGTGACGTGCTGGAGGTCGTTGACGCTGACCGCGATATCCTGCGTGTCGAAATGGCCGTTGCCGTCGGCGACCTGCACCGTCACGTGGTAGATGTTGTCATGGTCGGTGTCGCGCGGGTCTTCGAAGTTCGGCGCCGGATAGTATTCGAAGGATTTGAACCGCAGCGCGCCGGTCATCTCGTCGATCTCGAAGAAGCCGCCATCGTCACCGCCGATGATGGAAAAGCTCAGCGTGTCGGAGCTGTTGGGGTCGACCGCCTCGACGGTCATCACCGCGAGGCTGTTCTCGTTGACCTCGGCCGTGGCGGTGTCGCCGCCTCCGCCGGAGGTAATCACCGGGGCGCCGGCCAGCAGCACGGCGAAATCGTAGGTGGTGCTGCCCACCTGCACCCACTCGAAGCCGGTGAGCGTCGTGGTACCGGCGCCGCTGGTGATCACCAGCTGGTTCTCGGTATTGGTGCTGACCGCATAGTCGCCGGGCGAGCCGGTGAAGACCGCAGTATCGGTGCCCTCCCCGCCATCAAGGAAATCCGTACCGGCCGAGGCATGAACGGTATCGTCGCCGCCACCTCCCTCCAGCCGGTTGGCGCCGCTATGGCCCCTGAGCGTATCCGCCGCAGCCGTGCCGACCACATTGTCGATTTCGACGATGATGTCGTTGCCCGCCGCGCCGGTATCCTGCACGGCGTAGCCGATGCCCAGATCGACGCTGATCCCGCCGCCGTCGATGGCCGAATAGTCGATGGTGTCGCTGCCGGTGCCGCCGACATAGGTATCGTCGCCGTGGCCATCGTCCTCGACGAAGCGATCCGCCGTCGCCGAGCCATAGACGAGGTCATTGCCCTCGCCGCCGATCAGCGTGGTGACGAGGCTGCCCTGATGCGTTCCACCGCTGTTGCCGATGCTGTCATTGCCGGCACCGCCGTCGATGGTGTGGCCGCCGAACTGGTACTGGATGTTGTCGTCACCTTCGCCGCCGTTCACCTGGTCGGCGTCCTCGGCCGTCACCGGGTCGTCGCCATAGGCGAAGATGTCGTCATTGCCGTCGCCGGCATCGAGCGTCAGCTGGCCGGTATTGTCGACGAAGCGGTCGTCTCCGGCGTCGAGGGTCACCGTGTCGTCCTCGGTCCAGAAGCCGAACCACGGGTTGCCGGGGACGACCGTTCCATAGTCCCAGGTGGTCTGGCCGGTGCCGGCGTCATAGGTGGTGGTGACGAACAGGGTGAAGGTATAGGGCGCGCCCGTGACCGTGCCGATCGCCTCGCCGCTGACCGGGTCGAGGATGGTGAAGTTGCCGGGCCCGGTCATCTCGTACTGGTGGTTTTCGCTATACGTCCCGGTCGGCGGCATGAAGCCGATCGGCGGCGTGGGCAGCGTGAAGCTGTCATCGAGACGAAGAATGCCGGTGGTCGTATCGATGGGACCTTCCTCATCGATGTAGAACACGAAGCTCACATTGGCCTGGCCGCCACCGAGCATTTGCAGCGGCGCCGCGATATCGGTCGGATTGCCCACAAAGGCCAGGTCGTCCAGGGTTTGTCCTGCATTGATGACAAGCGTCGCCATTTTCCACTCCCGCAAAGCCAGGCCGGGCCACGGCACATAGCTGCCGCCCCAGCGTTCGAGAGGGACAGGATCAGGGACTCGACCCCGCTTCATCGCCCAATTGGGGGATGCGGAAGCGCCGCCCCCCTGCGATAGCGGTGAGGCAGGATGCTGCCGCGGACCTGGCCCCGCATCACCCTCATGGTCGGCCCCGGACTTGCTTCAAGGTCGCGCCAATAGCCTTCACTGCTTATCAAAACTCAATATTGATCAGACTCATAGCTGAATCGACAAATCTGCAGTCACCATGGTACAGTACTGTACTTTCGAGGAGGTGTAGCATGTGGCGATATCTACTCTGTCTCGTTGGCCTTTCAACATATTCGGTTCTTTCCGCCGGCGCCTCGCAAGCGGGCGTTATCGGCAGCCTGAACTCCGCTGAGGATCGAGAACTATCGGCCAAGATCGAGTCACTCTACATGGTGCTGATCGCCAATGGATCGGTGCCGGTAGAAAGGTACATTGTTCAGCCTGGAGATCGGATCGAGCAGGTACTGCGGGACCGTGGTGCAATAGAGGGGCCGTATTTCCCGCGGGTGGTCGACGCATTGACCTGCGACCTCAATCCGGATTCATGCAGCCGGGACCTGAACCTGGCGCAGCCGACCAGCAAGGCGGATGTCGTGTCGGTCGATAGCCTGCTGCAGCTCGAAATCTCGGAAGGCGATTGGTCGCGGTTAATGCCGGGCGACGAGATCCTCATTCCGGCAGTGTCGATCGATACGACCCTGTCGGCCTACGAGGTCGTCCGGCCGGCCGGTACCAGTCTCGAAGAACTCATCTCCGACAATCCCGCCTGTGGCAGCAAGGTGCTGCCGGCGGAGGATTGTCCGAGCTATGTCGACTGGCTCAACTACAGCTTCCCCGACGCTTCCGACATCAAGCTCACGAGTACGGTGCAGTTGCCCAAGCTCGACTATACCGTCGCGGTACCGTCGGACTGCGAGACGCTGTGTGCCGTGCTCAGCCGGCCGGTCGGCGTGGACGTGGTGTCGAACCGCTTCACCACCCAACCCTACAAGCTGTTCTCCAACGACCGTGAGGTCGTCTTCAGCGAGCCGCTGGTATTGCCGGTCACGCCGAACACTGTGCTGCCGGATTTCAAGGTGCTGCCGGACTTCACCAAGAGTGCCGGCAAGGTTGCCCTCCCTTCCGACGTCATCAAGCGCATGGAAATCGGCAACGAGCTGGTGAAGTCAACCAAGTGGCTCGAGCATGTGAAGGCTGCGCCCTTCTCCAGCCTGGATCAGTTCAACGAGAGCCAGATGGACTTGCTCGCCGCGATCGATTTTCCGCTCGAAGAGGCCGAAGAGCTGCGCCAGAGGATCAGCGAGACCGGGGTAATGCCCAGCGTGATGATCATCGACAGTTACTTCGATGCCAAGCATTGCGACATGCCTGAAGACTTCGTGGTGTTCGACTGCGGCAGCAAGGTCAGCCGGGACCTCGACATGTGCCCGATCATCGGCGGGGACCTCAGCGGCTTGCCGGAACTGTCGCTGGGGATGGCGCGAGCCTCAATTGCCCCGGCCGCCAACGCCTTGCCGCACTCAGACGGGCTGGTGCCTCGGGAGCGGGAGCGCTGCGGCGCGAGCGGGCGCTTCCACACCGAAACCGTGCAGAACACCGAAGTGTTCGTGCGCCCCCGGCATGGCACGCACCTGGCCGGGCTCATTGCCTCCAGGTGGGACAAGTTCGGCGTCGGCGGGATCAACCCGCTGGCCAAGATCGTCGGCGTGCAGGTCGACATGGATAACCTGACGGACGAAGGCTATGGGCGCTGGCTGCTCCGGGCCCTCGGTCGGATCATGTTCAAGCAGCAGGTTCACCTGGTGAACCTCAGCCTGGGCTTTCGCCCCGCCGAGATCGAAGACGACGTAAATGGCGAAGAGCGCCGTGAGTGGCTGAGCGAACTCATCACCAAGCACACCGGTGTGCTGTTCGTTGCGGCAGCCGGAAACGACAAAGAGCAGGAGGGCTGCGATCTCACGCCGGCGTGCCTCGCTCTGACCCGCGACAACGTGGTCACCGTCGTCGCGCTCGATGGCGCCGGCACGAAAGTCCTTGGCGGCATGAACTCGAACCCGCAATTTGCAGTCGGCGCCGGCGGCGAAGGCGTCATGAGCACGCTGCCGCTCAACCTCTATGGCACCATGCGCGGCAGCTCGCAGTCGGCGGCGATTGTCTCCGGCGCCATCAGCCTCGCCTTTGCCTTGGGCGTGCGATGGACGCCGGCCGAAACGCGGGCCCGCCTCATCGCCTGCTCGACCCTCAGTCGCGACCTCATGGGAAACATGATCGGTGGGCGGATCGATGTCGGTTGCCTGATCGACAAAGATCGCGATCGGGTGGTGGACAACAACAAGGACGTCCTCGGGCTCGAGCTGATCCGGCTCACGCGCGGCGGAAACCCGGCGAGCGACCTGGCCTTCTTCGACCTCAGGACCCGCCGGGTCGAGACTATCGACCTGGCCAGTATCGTTGGGTTCCAGCGGATCGGCGACGATGTGGATGATGTGGTCTTCTTCTCCCAGCCGCCTGCCGGACCGATGGACCGGCGCGAGGGAGCGATTGAGCCAGGCCAGGAACTGGTCTTTCTCGATGGCGGGCAGTTCCGCAGGATCGATGCCCGTGAAGTGGTCAAGTTCACGCGGGCGGCGAAGTGATCATGCGGGCGCTGCGCGGACTGCTGATCGTTGCCGTCCTGCTGGTTGCCGCCAAGGTGGCCGCCCAGGAAGTCTCGCTGGGCGGCGGCGCCAACCCGGACGCCCCCGCGATTGCGATCTCGGCGTTCGATATGGTCGGCGAGCATCGCGAGAAGATGGTGCGGGCGCCCGACAGCTGGTACGCGCGCGTCGCGCTGTCGATCGGCTTCCTGGCGCCCGGGTCGACCATCGTGATTGCGGGACCGAGCATCCCCGGCACCGGCGCCGCCGAGAACCGGCTGGTCTATCCCTATCCCGATGGCGCCAGAAACGAGCAGTTGCTCTCGGGACTGGTCTACGGCGAGAAACTCACCGTCGCCGTCTATTCACCTCAGCTGGCCTCCGCCGACCTCGCGATCTCCAAGGTGCTGCGCCAGGAGGATCCGCTGCGGCCGTGGAAATCCATCTTCGGCGATGACGACCAGACGCCTCTGTTGCGGGCCGGCAGGCCCGACCTCGAGGCCGTGTCGCATAGCATCACCTACCTCTCCATCGTGACACCGAGCTGGGACCTGGAGAACTGCTCCGGCTTCGTCGTCGGTCCGCGGACGATCATGACCAACAATCACTGCATCGCCAACCAGGCGGAGTGCGACGGCGCGACCATCGTGTTCGACTATTTCGTCGACAAGTTCGACAGCACCACGATGGGCCCGCAGGTCGGCTGCGAGGCAGTACTCACGACCGACTTTGATCTCGACTTCACTGTGGTGCGGACCAAAACGGACCTGCCTGCCAGTGCCGTGGCGCTGAGCTTGCTCGCCACTGCGCCGCTCCCGGATGAGCCGGCTGTGCTGGTGCACCACCCCAATGGCGAGCCCAAGACGGTCTCGATCATCGGGTGTCTGCCCATCGATATCGCCGTCGCCGGGCGGGGAAACCCGCCGAGCTCGAAGGATTTTTCACATCGCTGCGACTCCGCCGGCGGCAGTTCCGGTTCCCCGGTGCTGGTGTCGCGGGTCGCTGGCGGAACCAACGGCTTCTGCGTCGGCGGGCTGCATCACTGGGGCTTTGAGAACTCTGGCGACTATCGCGACAAGAACCGCGCGGTCATGACCAGCGCCATCCTCGCCAGGACGAAAGCCGAGAACATCCCAATTCTGGAGTGCAACTGAGAGGTTTTGTCGTGAAGAGAAGAAGCGTTCTGATCGGCTCGGCCATCGTGCCGCTGCTGCCGTTGAGTGCCCTGGGGCAAGAGGCTCCGAACTGCGACCCCGAGGAGGGTGGCGGTGGGCTGATCACCATAGAGAAGATGGCGAAGTTCTCGCCCAGGGCGCGCAGCGATCTGCTTGAAGCGATCGTCAAAGGCTGGCGCCACGTCATCGGAGAGCAGATCATCACTCCGATCCGGGCCCAGCACTTCCTGGCGCAGATCGCCACCGAAACCGGCGGATTTGCGCGCATCGACGAGAACCTCAACTACTCGGCCAAGCGACTGCGGCAGGTGTTCAAGTCACGCGTCACCACCGCCGATGCCGAACGACTGCAGCACCGGCCGCAGGACATCGCCAACCATGTGTATGGCGGCGCGTTCGGGCGCCAGCAGCTGGGCAACACCGAACCCAATGACGGGTGGACCTACCGTGGATCGGGCTTCATGCAGCTCACCGGCCGCGACAATTTCAAGCGACGCGGCGAAAAGCTGGGTCTCAATCTGGTCGGCGATCCCGAGCAGGTGCGAAAGCCCGACACCGGCTTCAAGGTGGCGACCTCGTTCTGGGCGGCGGTGAACGCCAACCGCCCGGCCGACGCCGATGACCTCCGGGAAGTTCGCCGCCTGATCAATGGCGGCAAGAATGGCCTTGAGGAGGCGGGCGTTTGGCTCGCCCGCGCCAGGCGCAATTTCACCAACGTGCCCACGACGCCAGAGGAAGCCGACAAGTTCGACCCGTCCGAACTGCAGGCCGTCAAGTCGACGCTGGAGAAGCTCGGACTGCTGGAGCCCAATCCGGAGGAGTCCGGAAACCTGGCAGATCTGATACGCGCACTGGTGAAATTCAGGGCCGATGAGGGCTTCCCCATCCTCGATGTCGCCAACCTGCTCCCGCCACAGCAGTTGCGCGCGCTCTACGACGAAGACGTGCTGTACGCGCTGACCGATTACCAGGCGCGACTGCCGGAATAACCGGTGGCAAAAGCGGGGAGCGCTTCGTGGCTCCCCGCCTTGCGGCGTCTTACCTTTGGTCCCCGGCTCGCTGGCGCTGCAGCGCCAGCGCCAGCAGCACGGCGACCACGTCGATGAGCCGCTCCGGCGCCTCAGGGCGCTCGCCCGGCTCGAACGCCAGCCCGATGACGGCCTGTTGGCTGGCCCCCTGTCCGGCCGGCCAGAAATCGAAGCGTGACGCCAGTTCCGGATAGACGCCGGCGCGCGAACCGGTTCCCCCCGCAGCCAGCGTGCGAACCGCCTCGAGGTCGGGGGCCCCCAGATCGACACCGCCGACCTTGCTGGTGAAAACCACCTGGCCCTCCGCCACCAGCAGCACTGCGGCGGGAGCCCCGAACAGCGCCGCCAGCGCCTTGCTGGTGCTCGCGGCGATCGCCTCGGCACTGTCGGCCGCCATCACCTCGCGGCTATAGTCCCTGAGCCGGCTCGCCTGGCTTCTGAGCAACGCCGCTTCAGCGCCCCGGCGCTGCGAGGTGAACGCCACGGCGCTGACAATCAGCCCGATGAGCAGCAGCAGCCCGATGGCCCAGATATTGGAGGGATCATCTACGGCGAGCGACAGGCGCGGCTCGGTGAGGAAGAAATTGAAGGCCAGCGCACCGAGCACCGCCGCGGCAAGCGAGGGGCCGAAGCCGAAACTGACCCCGGCGATGACGACGGGCAGGACGAAGAGCAGCGACAGGTTGGGGATCGGCCCCACCTGGTCGACGCCAACCGCGAGGGCGGTTGCGGCGGCCGTCATGGCAAATGCGGCGAGATAGCCAAGCGCCGCCCTGCCATAGGGAGAGGCAAAGGCCGACCCGGCGCCTGGAATGGAAGCGGCGTCCTCTGACGCCTTCAATGCAATGTGAGCCATCTTCGACTCCTCAGCTGATCCCTGGAGCAATTCGCAACGCCGGTGGTTTCCGACGTCAGCGCCCTCAAGCTGGTCCCGGAGACATGCGGATTTCAATGTGGAGGGAGCAGGCCCGGCATAGGGAAATCATATAGATTCGGCGGGACGAGGCGCGCCGCCGAAAGACGTCGGGCAGACGCCCCCTGCGTTCCGCCCTTCCCTACGGGAGAACGCCTGCCGAGAACGCCGGAATGAGGCGGACGGCATTTTCGGCCGTCACCAGCTTCAGGACCTCATCGGGCAGATCCAGCGCGGAAATGCTCCAGCGTCCGGTGCCAGGCGGGTTGTCATCGGAGTACGGGAAGCACTCGTCGTCGGTTGCGAGAAAGCGCAGGTAGCGGCGGTAGTCGCTCGCCTGCGCCGGAAAAATATCGGTCCCCATGAGGACGCGGGTCGGGTGCTTCAGCAGCAGCCGCCGTGCCGCGCGGGGCTGGCGTCCGAGCTCGGCGATGCGCGCCGAAATGTCGATGTGGAAGTTCGGATAGCTGGACAGCATGCGGTCCACCCAGCCCAGATCCTCGGCATAGCAGCCGACATGGGCGCCGATGAAGGCAACGCCGGGGTTGTCCGCGACTGCGTTTTCCAGCGAGCCGATCAGCCGCTCGAAGCTCGGAAACTGCGGCCCGTGAAAATGCCAGTCCGGGTGGTGCGAGAGCTCCTCGTAGCGCTCGTTGCTGGCATCGAGCGGGCGAAAGAAGGCAACCGGATCGGCGACGTGGACCAGCACGGGAACACCGGAGGCGGCGACCGCCTGCCAGAGCGGCGACAGGCGGCGATCATCGAGAAACAACGGCTCTCCCTGCTCATCGCGGGTGCCGAGGCCAATATCCTTCCACAGTTTCAGCCCGCTGGCGCCGCGCCGGGCAGAATCGGCGAACGAGGCGGCGAAGCGACCGCCCCAGCCGGTACTGCCGGTCTCCGTCCAGTCGACGCGCGCGAAGCTGGCAAAGCGCCCGGGATGGGCGCGGTCGTAGCGATCGAGGTTGGCTTCGAGCTCGTCACCCCAGCCGCCGTCGAGGTTGACGACGCCGCGCACGTTGACGCTGTCCAGCATGCTGACGAAAGCCGGCACATCCGCGACGGCCCAGCCGTCGGTGTGCCAGCGGCCCAGGTGGTTATGGGCATCGAAGGCTGGTAGCGGGAAGGCCTGCGGGTGGTGCTCGACCAGCCGCACCGTCGCCTCGGGTCGGAAATCCCGCAACAGCAGCTCGATCGGGGCATTGCTGGTTCGCAACGGTACTCTTGCAGCGGCGGGCTTGGATGCATCGCTCATGTTCATGACCTCGAGGGTTCAGAAGCGCAGGGCCGCGGGCAGCTGGTGGCTCGTGGCGGTCACCATCTGCCCAAACAGCTCGGTGCCGCGTTGCGGCCCGAGCGCTGCGACCAGCGGATCGGTCAGGAACAGGCTTTCCAGCGTGCCGCGGTCGCCGGCCAGCACGGCGCTCAGCAGCGCATTCTGCCGTTCGGCATGCGGACGGACCAGCGCTTCGGCGGCAGCCGGCAGGCGACCGGCATAGACCGGGCGAATACCGGTGCCGGAGAACACGGCATTGGTTTCGACGATCGTGCCCAAAGGCAGGCCTTCCAGCTGCCCCTGGTTGGGCAGGTTGGCGTTGATCACCAGCGTTTCGCCGCGCAGCAGCGCCCGCAGTTGCGGCACCAGCGCCTCCTCCGAGGCTGGCGGCAGCGCTGGCACCGTGCCGCCCTGCACCGCCAGCCGATCGGCCTCCTGCGTCGCCTTGCGGCTGCGGCGGCGATAATCGACCGGCGTCAGGCCGAATTTCCAGTCGGCCGAGTTTGCCAGGTACCAGTTGGACGGCAGGAACTCCGCCAGGTGCCGATCGCCGGCCGCGGCAGCGATGCCCAGCCGCGTCGTCAGGTCGAACTTCACCCGGTTGTAATCCTCGAAATACCGCTGCTCCTCGTTGTGCTGATCGATCGGTTCGGCACGCCACCCGGTTGCGGCATGCTCGGCGGCGAAGGCCAGGTAATCCGGCAGCCAGTCGCGGCCGCCGACGAACGCCTTGTCGGCGAAGGTGAAGTGATTGATGCCCAGCACGTTGATCTCGACATCGCTATAGGCGAACCGGTCGGTGCCGGTGCGCTGGTTGGCGAGCTGCGCCACCAGGTGCCGTAGCTTGGTCACCTCATGGCACTCGCCCCAGGCGCGGATGCCGGGGAACACCCGATAGAGCGTCCCGGTCAGCACCGACATCGGGTTGGTCAGGTTGCAGACATAGGCATTGGGGCTGTGCTTGCCGATGGCCTCGGCAATGGTTGCCATGATCGGGATCGCCCGCATCGAGCGGATAAAGCCGCCTGGCCCGACGGTGTCGCCGACCGACTGCAGGATCCCCGCTTTGGCCGGCAGGTCGAGATCATGGGCCATATCGTCAAAACTGCCGGGCAATATCGAAATGACCACGACGTCGGCGCCGGCGAGCGCCGCCTGGAGGCTCTCCGCCACGACGTAGCGCAGCTTGACCCCATGCGCCTCGGAATAGCTGTTGCCCAGGTCCGCGTTCCGCTGGGCGGCGGCGGCATCGAGGTCGAACAACCGGACCTCGCCGGCAATCGTCGCGTCATGGACGAGGTCGGCCATCAGCACCCGCGTCCAGTTCAGCGAGCCACCGCCGACATAGGCCAGCGCGATTTCGGCGTTTTGGGTGTCAGTCACGTCGCGTTCCTTCAGGTTGATCAGCACAAGCCCCCCGGGCATGTGCGCGGGGGCCAGGGCGGAGGGCATCGCAGTGGTGCGTATTCTGCTGCACCGGCTGTTCAAACCACCCCGCGAATGCGATGTATCAGTGTCGTCAGCCGGCGCATTGACCGGACTGATACACTAATATATTGAGCCCGTAAATCGTCCGGCGCCACTGCCTGTCGCCGGCAAGGAAGATGCGAATGAAGACACCGATCCAGGAGAGCCCGTCGACGCTGGCCGCAAGCCTCGGCCTCGCAAGGCCGCACCAGGCCGAGCGGCGCACCAACGCCGCGGTGATCCACGATGCGCTCTACAAGTCGATTGCCCGCATGGAGCTCCGGCCGGGCGAGCCGCTGCAGGAAAAGGCGCTGACCGAGCTGTTCGGCGTGAGCCGGACGCCGGTGCGCGAGGCCCTGGTCCGCCTGCAGGGCGAGGGGTTGGTGGATATGCAGCCGCAGGCGGGGACCTCGGTCGCCCTGATCCCGAAGGCGGCGATCCGCGAATCCATCATCATCCGCCGCGGGCTCGAGCAACTGGCGGTCACCCGCCTGGCCGCGGTGGCCAACGAGCGGGATATCGCCCGCCTCGATCTGCTGATCGCCCAGCAGCGGCTGGCCGTGTCGATCGACGACCAGGTTGGCTTTCACGATGCCGACGAAGAGTTCCACGAGCTCATCGCTCTCGCTGCCGGGTTCTCGATGCTCTGGCCGATGGTGCGGCAGATGAAGGTGCATCTCGATCGGCTGCGCGTCTTGTCGCTGCCGCTGGAGGGACGCATGGGCGTCACCGTCGACGAGCACCAGCGCATCCGCGACGCCATTGCCGCGCGGGACGTGGAGGCGGCGAGCAATGCCATGCACGACCATCTTGGGGTGATGATCCCCTACATCGACCATCTCAGTTCGAGCTACCCCGATTATTTCGTCAACGCCAGGGAAGCTCACCGCGTGCCGACCATCTGAGGGGGCCCTGCCCCACTGCTGGACGAACAATTGCCGGCCGGTCCGGCCCGTTTCACCGAGGTTTCTCTATGATAGTGACTCACGAATTCGAATCGAAGGTGGCGAGCGGCGCGGCCGCCGCGGCCCTCGGGGCTGCGGCGATCGCCGACACCATTGCGGCGCGCGGCCACGCCAATATCGTCGTGGCGACCGGGGCCAGCCAGTTCGAGATGCTGGACCATCTGGTCGCCGCAGCCCATGTCGACTGGTCGCGTGTTTCGGCGTTCCACCTCGATGAGTATGTGGGCATCGCCCCCGACGCCAAGGCCAGCTTCCGGCGCTACCTGAGAGAGCGCTTCACCCACAAGCTGCCCGCGCTGGGCGCCTTTACCTTCATCGAGGGCGACGCCGAGAATCTGGATGCCGAACTCGAGCGGCTGAACCTCCTGCTCGACGCCCATCCGATCGACGTGATGTTCGCCGGCATCGGCGAAAATGGCCACCTGGCGTTCAACGATCCGCCGGCCGACTTCACCTCGACCATCGCCTACAAGCTGGTGGAACTCGACCTGCCCTGCCGGCAGCAGCAGGTGCGCGAGGGCTGGTTTGCTGACCTCGACGCCGTACCCCTGCATGCCATCTCGATGACCGTGCAGCGGATCCTGAGCAGCCGGACCATCGTCCTGACGGTATCGGACGAACGCAAGGCTGACGCGGTGCAGAAGGTGCTGGGGGGGGAGATCAGCAACCTCTGCCCTGCCTCCATCCTGCAGCAGCACGACGCCTGCCACCTCTTCCTCGACCGCAGCGCCGCGATGCGCCTGTCGCCCCGGCGCGCCAGCCTGACCGCATAAGCCTCGGCAGCGACTGCCCGCTGACGCCCCGATTGACCGAGACGACACCACTGCCCCTTCCCGGGGATACTGTTGACGATCGAAAGAAAATACTAATATATCACAACGAGGATGACGGCCCCGCGGGCTGGATGACAGGGAGACAGATGATGACACGGATGGATAGACGAACGCTTCTTGTCGGGGGCGCCGCGACGGCGGCCTATCTCGGGCTTTCAGGGTTCTCGCGCGCCGAAGATACCCTCATGCGCATGGCCTGGTGGGGCGGCCAGTCCCGCGCCGAGCGGACGCTGCAGGCGCTGGCGATCTATGCCCAGCAACACCCCGGCCACACCGTCGATACCGAATATCTCGGCTGGGACGACTATTGGCCGAGGATCGCCACTCAGTCCGCCGGCGGCAACGCCCCGGACGTGCTGCAGATGGATATCGAGTACCTGGCCGAGTACGCCTCACGCGGCGTGCTGCTCGACCTCGACAGCTATGTCGGCTCGGCTCTCTCGGTCGGCGATTTCGACCCGGCCGTGCTCGACAACGGCAAGGTCGGCGGAAAACTCTATGCCGTGGCCAACGGCGTGAACGCGGTGGCCATCGCCTACAACTCGGTCGCCTATGAGGAGGCCGGCGTGGCGCCGCCCGACGCCTCCACCACCTGGGAGCAGTTTGCCCAGCTGACCGCCGAGTTTAGCAGGAAGACCAAGCGCCAGGGCATGTTCGGCACGGCCGATGGCAGTGCGGCCCAGCCGGTGCTCGAAACCTGGCTGCGCCAGCGCGGCAAGGAACTCTACACCCCGCAGGGCAAGCTCGCCTACGATGCCGGCGATATCACCGAGTGGTTCCAGATGTGGGCCGACATGCGCGCCGCCGGCTCGATCCCGCCCGGCGATATCGAGGCTCTGGGGCAAGGCAGCATCGACAACTCGCTGTTTGCCCAGTCGCGCGCCGCCGTGGCCTGGGCCAACTCCAACGAATACGTGGCCTACCAGAGCTTTACGCCCGATCCGGTGCGCCTCTCGCCCTATCCGCGGGTCGGCGCCGACGGCAAGGGCGGGCTCTACGTGAAGCCGTCGCAGTTCTTCGCCGTATCGGCCCGCAGCCGGAACCCCGAGGCGGCCGTCGTCCTGCTGAACTTCCTCTTGACCGACCCGGCCGCCACCACGGCGCTCGGCAGCGAACGGGGGATCCCCGCATCGGCGGCGGTGCGCCAGCGACTGAGCCCGTCGATGGATGAAGCCGACAAATTGATGAGCGACTACATCTCCGGTCTGGGCGAACTTGCCGGAGCGCTGCCGCCGCCGCAGCCGCCCGGCAACGGTGAGATCACCGATGCCTTCAGCAGCGCCTCGCAGGAGGTTTCGTTCGGCGCCAAGTCGCCGGCCGATGCCGCTGCCGACTATATCGCCAGGGCCGAAGCGGTGCTCACCCGCGCCTGATGCCGACGCCGGGCCAGCCTCGCGCTTGGCCCGGCTCCCGCCCGCCCCAGCGCGGCACCATTCCAAACGAGCCCTCTCATGCCATCTTCGCCCCGGCGAACCAGCCAAACGCTGCGCAAGGCCGCCCCGGCCTATCTGTTCCTGACGCCATGGTTGCTGGGGCTGCTCGGCCTGACCATGGGCCCAACGCTGATTTCGCTCTACCTGTCCTTCACCAGCTTCGACCTGTTCCAGGCGCCGCAGTGGATCGGCGCGGACAACTACCTGCGGATCGCCACCGCCGATCCGAACTTCATGGCCTCGATGCGCGTGACCTTCATGTTCGTGGTGACCGCCGTGCCGCTGAAGCTCTGCTTCGCCCTGGCCCTCGCCATGATCCTGAACCGCGGCATCAGCGGATTGCCGGTGTACCGGGCGATCTTCTACCTGCCCTCGCTGCTCGGCTCGAGCATTGCCGTTGCCATCCTGTGGCGGCAGCTGTTTGCCGGCGATGGGGTGGTGAACGGGCTGCTCGCGCCGTTCGGTATCCAGGGACCGAGCTGGATTTCCGACCCGCGCTATTCGCTCTGGTCGCTGGTGCTGCTCAGCGCCTGGCAGTTCGGCTCGCCCATGGTAATCTTCCTCGCCGGGCTTCGGCAGATCCCCACCGATCTCTATGAGGCCGCCAGCATCGATGGCGCCACGAGGCTGCGCAAGTTCGTCTCGATCACCCTGCCTTTGCTGACGCCGGTGATCTTCTTCAACTTCATCGTGGCGATGATCGACGCCTTCCAGTCGTTCACGCCGGCCTTCGTGGTGTCGCGCGGCACCGGCGGCCCGCTGAACTCCACCCTGTTCTACGCCCTCTACATTTACCGCGAGGCCTTCGGCTTCTTCCACATGGGCTACGCCTCGGCGCTGGCCTGGGTGCTGCTCGTCATCATCGCGATCTTCACCGCCATCGCATTCCTCACATCACGTTTCTGGGTCTACTACGATGCTTGAGCCAACCAGCCCGGAACGCCCCGCCCGCGCCACGCGCCGGCCCCTGGCCAGCCTGATCGTGCACGCGCTGCTGATCGCAACCTCGTTTGCCATGCTGTATCCGCTGCTGTGGATGCTGGCGGCGTCGTTCAAGCCGCAGGAGGAGATCTTCAGCAGCACGTCGCTGATCCCGCAGCAGTTCACCCTCGACGGTTATGTCAGCGGCTGGTCCGGGCTGAGCGTCGATTTCGGCCGCTTCTTCCTCAACTCGCTGACCATCTCGCTGCTGTCGATTGCCGGCAACCTCATCGCCTGCTCGCTGGCCGCGTTTGCCTTTGCCCGGCTGCAGTTCCCGGGGCGAAAGCCACTGTTCGCCATCCTGCTGCTGACCATGATGCTGCCCTATCACGTCACGCTGATCCCGCAATACGTGATGTTCTTCAACCTCGGCTGGGTCAACACGCTGCTGCCGCTGATCGTGCCGAAGTTCCTCGCGGTCGATGCGTTCTTCATCTTCATGATGGTGCAGTTCTTCCGCGGCATTCCGCACGAGATCCAGGAGGCCGCGATCATCGACGGCTGCAACCCACTGCAGGTCTACTGGTACGCCATCCTGCCGCTCTCGACCCCGGTGCTGGCGACGGCAGCCATCTTCACCTTCATCTTCACCTGGGACGACTTCTTCGGGCCGCTGATCTACCTGAGCGACGTGCGCAAATACACCGTGTCGCTGGGCCTGCGGACCTTCGTCGATGGCACCGGCATTTCCAACTGGGGCGCCGTGTTCGCCATGTCCTGCCTGGCGCTCGTGCCGGTGCTGCTGCTGTTCCTGTTCTTCCAGCGCTTCCTGATCCAGGGGATCGCAACCACCGGGATCAAGCGATGACCGGCATCAAGTAACCCCTGACCCGCAGCCTCCAACCAGCCACCCCCTCGGCATCGCTTCGCGATGAAGGAACAACTCATGCTCAAAATCTGTCTCATCGGCGCCGGCAGCACCGTCTTCGCCCAGTCGATCCTCGGTGACGTGCTCTCCAATCCAGCGCTGCAGAACGCCACCATCAGTCTGTTCGATATCGACGAGACCCGGCTCTCCACCTCCTACGTCGTCGCCAACCGCATCGGCCAGACCCTGGGGCTCACCAACCTCAAGGTCGAGGCGACGATGGACCGGCGCGCCGCGCTGCAGGGTGCCGACTTCGTCATCCTGATGATGCAGGTGGGCGGCTACAGGCCGGCGACCATCACCGATTTCGAGGTGCCCGACAGTTTTGGGCTCAACCAGACCATCGGCGACACGCTCGGCATTGGCGGCATCTTCCGGGGCCTCCGCACCATTCCGGTGCTGTTCGACATCTGCCGCGACATGGAGGAGGTGTGCCCGGATGCAACGCTCCTCCAGTACGTCAACCCGATGGCCATCAACTGCTGGGCCATCAAGCAGCAGTTCCCGCATATCAAAACCGTCGGCCTCTGCCACTCGGTGCAGGAAACCTCGCACCAGTTGGCGGAGCTGCTGGGCGAGAACCCGGCTGACCTCAGCTATCTCTGCGCCGGCATCAACCACGTCGCCTTCTACCTGAAGTTCGGCAAGGTGCTGCCCGATGGCGCCTTCGAGGATCTCTATCCGCGCCTCAAGGCCATCGCCCAGCACGGCCCGATCCCCGACGACGACCGGGTGCGCTTCGACCTGTTGAAGCGGGTCGGCCACTTCGTCACCGAGTCGAGTGTGCATTTCTCCGAATACAACTCGTGGTTCCTGAAGCGCGGCCGGCCGGACCTGCTGGACCAGTACAACCTGCGCATCCGCGAATATCTCTACCGCTGCGAAGAGCAGATCGCCGACTGGCACCAGCTGCCCGGACCTGCTGGACCAGTACAACCTGCGCATCCGCGAATATCTCTACCGCTGCGAAGAGCAGATCGCCGACTGGCACCAGCTGCGCCGCGACCTCGAAGGCGATGCACCGCTCGAGGTCGAGCAATCCAACGAGTACGCCGCGGGCATCATCCGCTCACTGACCACGGGCGAGCCCGGGCTGATCTACGGCAACGTCCCCAATCGCGGGCTGATCGAGAACCTGCCCGATGACGCGGTGGTGGAGGTCCCCTGCCACGTCGACCGCAACGGCATCCAGCCCACCCGCATCGGCCGCATCCCCGATCACCTGGCTTCGATCATGCAGCTCTCGATCAACGTGCAGCGCCAGACCGTCGCTGCGGCCGTGACCGGCAAGCGCGAACACATCTACCACGCCGCCATGCTCGACCCGCACACCGCGGCCGAACTATCGCTGGATGAGATCTGGAGCCTGGTCGACCGGCTGATCGAAGCGCATGGCAACTGGCTGCCGGCTTATCGGTAGCGGGAGGCGAGGCCGGTGCGGGCTGCCCCCCCACCCCTGTCCCCTCCCCGCAAGGGGGAGGGAGACCAAAACGCCGGCATCAGTGAGTGCGTCTCCCTCCCCATTCCGGGAACGCTATTGCGTCCCCTAGGGGGGAGGGGACAGGGGGGTCAGCTCGCACCAGCCCTCGCCAGTCTCCCACTTCACACTCGTCGGCGTCAGCGGCTGGCGCGAAGCACCCGGTTATGGTCCACATCGATCGCGACGGCACCGACCTGCCGGAACTCAACAGCTGGAGGGCGCCCGTGCCTCGCCATTCTCACTCGCCCTCCCAGGCCATTATCGTTGGCATTGACGGTGGCGGCAGCAAGACGCTGATCGCCAGCGCCGACCGCGGCGGACAGCTGATCAGCCTGGAACGGGGCCGCGGCACCAGCCCGCTCGAAAGCCCGGGCTGGCGCGAGGCGCTGGCCGAACTGGCCCGGCCGTTTGCCGGCGCGTCGGGATTGGCCGGCGTCGCGGCAGCCCTGCCGGCCTATGGCGAAGTCGAGGCGGCGTCGACGGCCCAGCGGCAGGCGATCGGCGAGCTGTTCGGCGCAGCGCCGCAGCGCCTGCTCAACGATGTCGACGCCGCCAACATCGGCGCTTTCGCCGGTGGGCCGGGCATCCTGATCCTCGCCGGCACCGGCTCGATGGCCTGGGCGCGAGACCCGGCGGGAAACTCGCACCGCACCGGTGGCTGGGGCGAGGTCATCGGCGACGAAGGCAGCGGCTACTGGATCGGCAACCGGGTGCTTGGAGCGATCAGCAAGGCTCTCGATGAGCGTGCCGCCCCCACCGCACTGGTCGACGCGGTGTTCGATCGGCTCGGCCTCGCGTCCGCCGACGGGCTGAACGATCTGGTAGGCTGGGCCTCGCGCCTGGGCGAAGCGCGCATGCAGATCGCCGCGCTGGCGCCGCTCGCCCTCGCTCTCGCCGAACAGGGCGATCCGACCGCCGGCGCCATCGTCGATGCAGCGGCCGCCGAGCTCGCCTTGCACGTACGAACACTGGAGCGACGGCTCGCCGCCCCGACAATGGCCTGGAGCTTTGCCGGCGGGCTGTTCGCCAGCCCGGCGCTCCGGCGAGCCGTCACCAGGCATGTCGGCCGGCCACCATCCCTGCCCCGCCTTCCCCCCGTCGGCGGCGCGCTGCTGGCCGCCGCCCAACACCTGGGCTGGCCGATCGACCAGGGCTGGATCGATACGCTTGCGGGCTCGCTCGGCGAGTTGTCGGGGAGCTGAGGATTGGCAGTCGGCGCCCCCTCCCCCGCAAGCGGGAGAGGGCCGCCGACTGCTGGCACTACGCGATCTTCCGCCGATAAGCCGCCATGGCGAACAGGTACGCCACCACCAGGATCCCCACGCACCAGACGAGCGCGATCCAGATGTCGGCGCCGACCGGTTGCTGGGTGAGCAAGTCGCGGATGGCGTTGACGATCGAGGTGACCGGCTGGTGCTCGGCGAAGGCGCGCACCGGGCCGGGCATGGTCTCGGTGGGAACGAAGGCCGAGCTGACGAAGGGCAGGAACAGCAGCGGATAGGAGAAGGCGCTGGCGCCGTCAGGGGTTTTGGCGGTGAGGCCGGGGATCACCGCGATCCAGGTCAAGGCCAGGGTGAACAGCATCAGGATGCCCGCCACCGCCAGCCAGTCCAGCACCCCTGCCCCCGAGCGAAACCCCATCAGCACGGCGACCAGCACCACCACGACGAGCGAAATCATGTTGGCGACCAGCGAGGTCAGGACATGCGCCCAGAGCACCGATGAGCGGGCGATCGGCATCGACTGGAAGCGCTCGAAAATGCCGCTCTTCATGTCGAGGAACAGCCGGAACGCGGTGTAGGCGATGCCCGAGGCCACGGTGATCAGGAGGATGCCGGGCAAAAGGTAGCTGATATAGGACTCGGTACCGGTGTTGATGGCGCCGCCGAACACATAGACGAACAGCAGCATGAACATGATCGGCATGATCGTGGTGGTGATGATGGTGTCGAGGCTGCGGGTGATGTGGCGCAGCGAGCGGCCCAAGAGGATGACGGTATCGCCGACAAAGTGCCTGGTCATTGCAGTTGTCCTTCGCGGTTGGTGCCGGGGCGCTGGTGAGCGCCCGTTCCGACCAGGGCGAGGAAGACGTCCTCGAGCGTCGGCTGTTTCTCGACATATTCGATGGTGACGGTCGGCAGCAGTTTCTTGAGCTGAGCCAACGTGCCGTTCACGAGGATCCGGCCCTCGTGCAGGATGGCGATGCGGTCGGCGAGCTGCTCGGCCTCATCGAGATACTGGGTGGTGAGCAGCACCGTGGTGCCGTTGCGGGCGAGTTCCTTGATCGCCTGCCACACCTCGAGGCGCGCCTCGGGGTCAAGCCCAGTGGTCGGCTCGTCGAGGAAGATCACCGGCGGATTGCCGATCAGGCTCATGGCGATGTCGAGCCGCCGGCGCATACCGCCCGAATAGGTCGAGACCTTGCGGCCCGCCGCCTCGCTGAGCGAGAACCGGCTGAGCAGTTGGTCGGCGACGCCGCCGGGATCCCTGAGGTGCCGCAGCCGGGCCACCAGCACGAGGTTCTCGCGGCCGGAGAGGATTTCGTCGACCGCCGCGAACTGCCCGGTGAGGCTGATGCAATCGCGCACCCGCGCCGCCCGCGTTGCCACATCGAAACCGTTGACCGCGGCAGTACCTCCGTCGGCCTTGAGCAGCGTCGAGAGGATCTTCACCAGCGTGGTCTTGCCGGCGCCGTTCGAACCGAGCAGGGCAAAGATGCTGCCCCGCTCCACCTCGAGATCCACCCCACGCAGCACCTCGAGTTTTTGGTAAGACTTCGTCAGGCCCCGCACATGGATTGCGGGGCTCAGAACCTGGTCGGTTCGCATCTTGTCTATCCGTTCTGGCTGGTTACGACTTGTCGCCGGCGGCGCTGTCGATGGCGCTGATCAGCCGCTGCCGTTCCCGGGCGCGCCAGTCGCCTTCCGCATAATTGCGGATGAAGGCTTCGATGAATTCGATCGGGTCGTCCCCGACGATGTCGCGGATCGGCGTCTGATTGGCGGCGCTCTGTTCGAACAGGTCGGCAAGGTTTTCGAACAGCGAGGCCGCCGCGTCGGCCTCGACCACCCCACCCGCCACCATCAGGTAGCGCTCGAACGCATCGACCGCGCTGCGATAGGGCTCGGGCAGTTTCTTGACGCGCGCCTTGTACTCGCGCCAACGCTTCTTTTCGCCGATCACTTTGGCGGCGAGCTTGGCAATGGACATCACTTGTCTCCTTGGTTGAGCTGGCTGAGGCGATCCGAGAGGAAGCTCCAGGTCCTCCAGAACTCTTCGAGATATTCGCGGCCCTCGGCGTTGAGCGAGTACACCTTGCGCGGTGGCCCTTTCTCGGACGGCACCTTCTCGACATCGACGAAACCACGCTGTTCGATGCGGACCAGCAGCGCGTAGACGGTACCTTCGGCGATGTCGGCAAAACCCTGATCCCGCAACCAGGCGGTGATCTCGTAGCCATAGGCGGCCCGCATCGAGAGGATGGCGAGCACGATCCCCTCCAGCGTTCCCTTCAGCATCTCCGTCATCTGTTTGCCCACCGGGGCACCTCGTGCTAGTCTGCGTTACTGACTACCGGTAGATAGTATCGCTTAGTAGTAGAGTCAAGACCCGCCGATCGGCGTGGCTGAGGAGATTCGGTGAGGTCGCCAGCAGCGGCGCTTCACAACGCGACTGGCTCTCCGGCGCAGGCGCATTGGCGGCAAGTCAGAGTCGTGCCCCACCCACCGGGTCACTCCCGCGAAAGCGGGAACCTCGGTTTTCTTGGCCTTTGCACGATCGCAAAACGGAGTTCCCCGCTTTCGCAGGGACCCAACCCACAGCCCGCGCAGGCGGATGGATGGCGGACGAGGGCAGAAGCCCTCGCCGCGAGGTCCCTGCTTTCGCAGGGATGACAGCCGGTGGGTGGGCGCGGTCGTAACTAACGCCTATGGGCGAAGGCCGGGATGACTTGGCGCGAACAGGCTGGCCGCGGCGATGACACCACGGCGGCCTGGCATGGTGCCTGCTACAGCCTTGCCCAGATCATCATGGCAACCAGCCCTGCCGTCGTTCCCGTGACAATCGCAAGGAAGACGGTGGCGTAAAGCCACCACCGATCTCTCGGTTCTCGGTCCATTTCCGCTATGACGGCCCCCAAAGCCTAGTGAGGCAGGTGTCGCTTGCCGACGACTCCTGCCGGTCCCTTCCGCGGCGCGAACGCGGGGACAACGCTCATAGCTTAGCGCCTGGCGCCTGTAGTTTTGCTGACAGGATGGGCGCTTGTGCGCCTATTTGCGCAGGCAGTCACAATCGCGGCGGGATGGAGATCAGCAACCCAAGCGTGACGCCAATGCCGGCCGCCGTCACCATGAGGACAAAAAAGGCCGCGAGGACTGCCCACCATGAAAGCTTCGGTTCCATCCCTGCCCGATAGCACAGCGCGGCTGACAGCTACCTGATCGGCAGGCCGGCCTGCCTGCGCCAGGGTGACACCTGGGATGGGGGCGCCCGTGGCAGCGCCCCCCTCACTTTACGCCCACGCCCGAAGACTAAGCCCGCAACTGTCGGGCTGTCTCCACGAGGTTGCGCAACGATGCCTCGACCTCCGGCCAGTTGCGGGTCTTGAGGCCGCAATCCGGGTTGACCCAGAGCTGTTCGCCCGGGATGCCCTCCGCGGCCTTCCGCAGCAGCGCCAGCATCTCCGGCTGGCTCGGCACGCGCGGCGCGTGGATGTCCCAGACGCCGGGGCCGATCTCGTTGGGGTAGCGAAAATCGCGGAACGCTTCGAGCAGCTCCATGGCCGAGCGCGAGGTCTCGATCGAGATCACGTCAGCATCCATCTCAGCGATCGAAGGCATGATATCGTTGAACTCGGCGTAGCACATATGGGTGTGCACCTGTGTCTGGTCGGTGACACCCGAAGCGGTGATGCGGAAGCAATCGACCGCCCAGCGGAGGTATTCCTGCCAGTCGCTGCGGCGCAGCGGCAGGCCTTCGCGCAGTGCCGGCTCGTCGATCTGGATGATACCGATGCCGGCCGCTTCGAGGTCGAGCACCTCGTCGCGGATGGCGAGCGCAATCTGCCGGCAGGTTTCGGCGCGCGGCTGGTCGACCCGCACAAAACTCCATTGCAGGATGGTGACCGGGCCGGTGAGCATGCCCTTCATCGGCTTGTCGGTGAGCGACGCCGCATAGGCCGACCAGCGCACTGTCATGGCCTGGGGCCGCGACACATCGCCATAAATCACCGGCGGCTTGACGCAGCGCGAACCGTAGGATTGCACCCAGCCGTTTCTGGTGAAGGCGAAGCCGTCGAGCTGCTCGCCAAAGTACTCGACCATGTCGTTGCGCTCGAACTCGCCATGCACCAGCACGTCGAGGCCGATCCGCTCCTGGATGCGCACCGCCCGCTCGGTCTCCGTCTCGAGGAACCGTTCATAGGCAGCCGCGTCGATCTGCCCGTGCTTGAACGCGGCGCGCTGCTCGCGCACTTCCTGCGTCTGCGGAAACGAGCCGATGGTGGTGGTCGGGAAGGCCGGCAGGCCGAAGCGCCGGCGCTGCGCCGCTCGGCGGATGGCGAACGGACTGGCGCGATTGAGCGGCAGGCTGGCAGCCGCCCTGCCCTTCACCTCGGCGCGGTGGATGCGTGGCGACTGCCGATGCGACAGGGCCGCGGCGGCGCTCGCTTCGAAGGCGGCCCTCGCGGCTGCCGGGCCCTTCTGCATGGCGCGGGTCAGCGCCGACACCTCGCCGAGCTTCTGGGTGGCGAAAGCCAGCCACGACCGTAGCTCGGGGTCGAGCTCGGTTTCTGCCTCGAGATCCACCGGGCTGTGCAGCAGTGAGCAGGACGGGGCGATCTCGAGCCGATCAGGGCCGACGCTGTCCCATGCCTTGCTGACCAGCGCCAGCTGCCGGTCGAGATCGGCCCGCCAGATATTGCGGCCATCGATGACGCCGACCGACAGCAGCTTGTCCGCCGGCAGCGCCTTCAGCACCGCGGGGAGCTGTTCGGGGGCGCGGACGAGATCGACATGGAGGCCCGCCACGTGCAGCCCGGCGGCGAACTCGGTATTGTCGCCGAGCGCGCCGAAATAGCTGGTGAGCATGATCCGCGGCGCCACGGGCTGCAGCACCTCATAGGCGTGGCGGAGCGCCGCCCGTTGCGCCACGCTGTGGTCGAGCGCCAGGATCGGCTCGTCGATCTGCACCCACTCAGCGCCAATCGCCTTCAGCGTGCCGAGCAGTTCGGCATAAACCGGCAGCACGGCGTCGAGCAGGGTCAGCGGGTCGAGCCCGTCATCCTTGGGCTTGCCGAGGCTCAGCCAGGTGACCGGACCGACCAGCACCGGCCGCGTCTCGATGCCGAGCGCCCTGGCCTCGAGCACCTCGTCGACCGCCTTGCTCGAGGCGAGGCGGAACTGCTGGCCGCGATACAGCTCGGGCACGATGTAGTGGTAATTGGTGTCGAACCACTTGGTCATCTCCATTGCCGGCGCTGCGGCCGTGCCGCGCGCCATGGCGAAATAGCGCTCCGTCGGGTCGGCGATGGCCTCGAACCGTGGCGGGATGGCGCCAAGCGTCGCGGTCATGTCGAGCACGTGGTCGTAAAAGCTGAAATCGTTGGACGGGATCACCTCGATCCCGGCGTCGCGCTGCAACTGCCAATGGCGGGCGCGCAGCGCCTGGCCGGAGGCGTCGAGGGCCTCTGCGTCGATCGCCCCCTTCCAGTAGGCTTCAAGGGATTTCTTCAATTCGCGATGGAGGCCGATACGGGGAAAGCCGAGATTGGCTGAACGGGTCATGGTGTTTTCCGATGCGTGAACGGGCCCGGCGCCGAAAAGCGCGGGCAAAAAAGCTGATCAGGATGGAGCCGGTCGCCGGAGCGTTTTCAGGAAAAGTTGTGAGACTTTTCCGGTTCGAAAGCGCGACAACGAAAGGCCGCCGGTTCAGCGACGCATTCGGAAGTGGTGACGATGGTTCGTCATGGTCTGGTCCTCTCGCCGATCCGCCCGATCGACTGCAAGTGCACAATCACTTCCACGGTAGGTCTCCTGGCTCGCGGGGATCCTGAACGCTCGCCTTCCCGGCTTCTCGCCAGTGGCTCGTTGAGCGCCCATCACCGCCTACAGTTGCGGGGGCAGCTCCGGACTTGGGGACCACCCCCATACCGGATTCCCTGTTATCCCCTTGCGGGGACCATGGACGGGGTGAGGTTGCCGCAGGGATGGGGCGCTGTCAACGGGACATAAAGATTCCTTTATATGACACCGATGGCCGAAGATTGACGCGAATCTAAATATGCGTAGGTTTTGCCCTGTGTCGTGGTCGCCTGAGTCGCAAGGACGGGCGATAATAGGGAAGCCGGTGCGGGCAAATTGCTCCTGTCCGGCGCTGCCCCCGCAACTGTGATAGTCGGCTACGCCGACCAGCCAGATACCTGCCACGACAGGTTCAATCAAAAAACCGAGCAGTTAACGGGGTATCCTTGTGACTAGTGATGTCTTGTCGTGGCTTGATGCCGTTCTATCTCATCCATTCCTCCTTGCTGTGGTCCCGGTGGTCGGCGCGATCATCGTCGCTCGCATGTCGCAGCGGCGGAAATGACCCGTGAGTGAGGATTGCGTCATCAAGACGTGATCCTCGCTTGACGCGACCCCCGAACGAGACCACTACATCTAGTGTGTCGTGGTCACTCGGGTCGCAAGGACGGGTGATAATAGGGAAGCCGGTGCGGGCAATTGCTCCAGTCCGGCGCTGCCCCCGCAACTGTGATAGCCGGCGCTGCCGGCCAGCCAGATACCTGCCACGACAGGTTAGTTCGTCCACGGGCGGGGTGCACCGGTTGGCCGCGAAAACGCTTGGGCCAGTTGCGCCTGCGCGCCGTTTCGCGACCTCGGAAAGCCCCGCTGCCACTCACGGGGTTACTTGAGGCACATGTCCACTTCAGAGATCGTCCATTCCGACACCGGCCGCCCGGTTGTCGTCACCTCACCCGAGCCGCACGCGGCCAATGCGCCGGGCTTCTCGCTGCTGAAGCGCAATGGCGGCACTGTGCCGTTCGATCAGAGCAAGATTGCCGTGGCGCTGACCAAGGCGTTCCTGGCGGTCGAAGGCAACAAGGCGGCCGCCTCGCGCCGGGTGCACGAAATCGTCGAGCAACTGACCGAGGAAGTGGTGGCGGCTTTGGTCCGCCGGGCCAAGGATGGCCGGGTGTTCCATATCGAGGACGTGCAGGATCAGGTCGAGCTGGCGCTGATGCGCGGCGAACACCAGAAGGTCGCCCGCGCCTATGTGCTCTACCGCGAGGAGCACGCCAAGGCCCGCGCCGACACGGCGGTGGCGCCCGCGTCCCCCGCGATCCGCATGGCCGATGGCGCGCCGCTCGACGAAGCGCGCCTCGCCACGGTCATCGCCGAAGCCTCTGCCGGCCTCGACGGCGTGGTCGCCGAGACCATCCTCACCGAGACCCGCCGCAACCTCTATGACGGCATTTCCACCGAGGAGCTGGCGCTGGCGCCGATCCTCGCCACCCGCACCCTGGTCGAAACCGAACCCAATTACGCCTATGTCTCGGCGCGCCTGCTCAACGACAAGCTGCGCCGCGAAGCGCTGAGCTTTCTCGCCGGCCGCCCCGACCAGGCGACGCAGGCCGAGATGGCGGCCCGCTATGCCGAGTATTTCCCCGCCTATCTCGAACGCGGCATCGGGCTCGAACTGATCGACCCGGAACTGGGCCGCTTCGACATCGCCCGCATCGCCGCGGCGCTGCGGCCGGAGCGCGACCAGCAGTTCCAGTATCTGGGGCTGCAGACGCTCTACGACCGCTATTTCCTCCATGCCGCCGGCACGGTGTTCGAGCTGCCGCAGGCGTTTTTCATGCGCGTCGCCATGGGCCTCGCGGTGCGTGAGATCGACCGCGAAGCCCGCGCCATCGAATTCTACAACCTGCTCTCGAGCTTCGACTTCATGGCCTCGACCCCGACCTTGTTCAACGCGGGAACGCTGCGGCCGCAGCTCTCGAGCTGCTTTCTCACCACCGTCGCCGACGACCTCGACGGCATCTTCAAGGCGGTGAAGGACAACGCGCTGCTCGCCAAATATTCCGGCGGGCTCGGCAATGACTGGACCCCGGTGCGGGGGCTCGGTGCCCATATCAAGGGCACCAATGGCGAGAGCCAGGGCGTGGTGCCGTTCCTCAAGGTGGCCAACGACACCGCCATCGCCGTGAACCAGGGCGGCAAGCGCAAAGGCGCGGTCTGCGCCTATCTCGAGACCTGGCACGTCGATATCGAGGAGTTCCTCGATTTGCGCAAGAACACCGGCGACGACCGCCGCCGCACCCACGACATGAACACTGCCAACTGGGTACCGGACCTGTTCATGGAGCGCGTCGAAGCCGGCGCCGACTGGACGCTGTTCTCGCCCGACGAAACGCCGGACCTGCACGATCTCTACGGCCCGGCCTTCAAATCGGCCTATGAAGCCTATGAAGCCAAGGCGGCAGCCGGCCAGATCAAGGTGTTCAAGACGGTCCGGGCGCTCGATCTGTGGCGCAGGATGCTGACCATGCTGTTCGAGACCGGCCACCCCTGGGTGACCTTCAAGGACCCCTGCAACATCCGCTCGCCGCAGCAGCATGTCGGCGTGGTGCACTCGTCCAACCTCTGTACCGAGATCACGCTGAATACCAGCAAGGACGAGGTGGCGGTCTGCAATCTCGGCTCGATCAACCTCCTGGCCCACATCGGCGACCAAGGCCTCGACCTCGAGCGGCTGCAGCGGACCGTCGCTACCGCGATGCGGATGCTCGACAATGTCGTCGACATCAACTTCTACACCATCCCGGAAGCCCGCCGCTCCAACCTCCGCCACCGCCCGGTCGGCCTGGGGCTGATGGGCTTTGCCGATGCGCTGCAGGCGCAGGGCATCGCCTATGGCTCGGATGCTGCGGTGGAGTTCGCCGACCGCTCGATGGAGGCGATCAGCTACTACGCCATCACCGCCTCGACTAACCTCGCCGAAGAGCGCGGCGCTTACGCCTCGTTCCAGGGCTCACTGTGGTCGAAGGGCGTACTGCCGATCGACAGCCTCGAAATGCTCGCCGCCACCCGCAGCGAGATCCATATCGACCGCACCCAGCGGCTCGACTGGGAGACGCTCCGCCAGCGGGTCAAGACGGTTGGGATGCGCAACTCCAACACCATGGCGATTGCCCCGACTGCCACCATCTCGAACATCTGCGGGGTGAGCCAGTCGATCGAGCCGGGCTACCAGAACCTCTACGTCAAATCGAACATGTCGGGCGATTTCACCGTGGTGAACGCGCTGCTGGTGCGCGACCTCAAGGCCCGTGGCCTGTGGGACGAGGTGATGATCTCCGACCTCAAATATTTCGACGGCTCGGTCGGCCAGATCGGCCGGGTGCCCGACGACCTCAAGGCCATCTACGCCACGGCGTTCGAGCTCGATGCGGGCTGGCTGATCGCCGCCGCCTCGCGCCGGCAGAAATGGATCGACCAGGCACAATCGCTGAACCTCTACCTCGCCAACCCCTCGGGCAAGGCGCTGGACACGCTCTATCGCAGCGCCTGGAAGGCGGGGCTGAAGACCACCTATTACCTGCGTTCGCGCTCGGCGACGCATGTCGAGAAATCGACGCTGAAGGGGACAGACGGCAAGCTCAACGCCGTGGCGGTGACGCCGGCGGTTGCGGTTGCGCCGGTGGTCGAGGCGCCGAAGAAGCTGGCGTTGGAAATGGCCGTGCTCGATGGGCCGGCCTGCCTGATCGACGACCCCGACTGCGAAGCCTGCCAGTAAGTGCTGACCTTCCCCTCACCCTAACCCTCTCCCCGGAGGGGAGAGGGGACGCAAGCTGAACCGTCACAGCTCCATCGCCCCCTCTCCCCACTGGGGAGAGGGTCGGGGTGAGGGGCAGCAACTAAACAAGGATTTCCCGCCATGTCCCTCGATTGGTCCCAGGACCTACCCAATAACCACCTCCCCGCCCCTGCTCCCGAAGCCCGCATCGATCGCGCCGGCGGCCGTGTCTCGGTCGACGACAAGGCGATGATCAACTGCCGCGCCGACGTGAACCAGCTGCTGCCGCTGAAGTACAAATGGGCCTGGGAGAAATACCTCGCCGGCTGCAACAACCACTGGATGCCGACCGAAGTCTCCATGCAGGCCGACATCGCACTGTGGAAATCGAAGGATGGCCTCACCGATGACGAGCGCCACACGCTGAAGCGCAATCTCGGCTTCTTTGCCGCCTCGGAAAGCCTCGTCGCCAACAACATCGTCTTGGCGATCTACCGGCACCTCACCAACCCGGAATGCCGGCAATATCTGCTGCGCCAGGCCTTCGAGGAGGCGGTGCACACCCACACCTTCCAGTACATCGTCGAGAGCCTCGGCCTCGATGAGGGCGAGCTGTTCAACATGTATCGCGAGGTGCCCTCGATCACCGACAAGGCGGCCTGGGCACTGAACTTCACCCAGCACCTCGACGATCCGGATTTTACCACCGGCACGCCCGATACCGACCGCGCGTTCGTGCGCGACCTGATTGCCTTCTACGTGATCTTCGAGGGCATGTGGTTCTATACCGGCTTCGCGCAGATCCTGTCGCTGGGCCGCCGCAACAAGATGGTCGGCATCGCCGAGCAGTACCAGTATATCCTGCGCGACGAGAGCATCCATCTGAACTTCGGCATCGACGTGATCAACCAGATCAAGGCGGAGAACCCGCATGTCTGGACGCCCGAGTTCCAGACCGAAGTGCGCGACATGATCAGGAAGGCCGCCGAGCTCGAAGCCGCCTATAGCCGCGACACCATGCCGAGGGGCTTTCTCGGCCTCAACGCGGCGCTCTGCGAGCAATACATGCACTTCATCGCCAACCGCCGCTGCGCCCAGCTCGGCCTCGCCTCGGTGTTCGGCGAGACCGAAAACCCGTTCCCCTGGATGAGCGAGGCGATGGATCTGAAAAAAGAGAAGAACTTCTTCGAGACCCGCGTCATCGAATACCAGAACGGGGGCGCCCTGAGCTGGGATTGAGCCTTAAAGGGGCGCGTTGCGGCTATGCCCGCGCGCCCCTCTGCTGCACGCCCCGACCGGTCACGCCGAGCAGGCTCCAACCTCCCGCAAAACCGTACGCCGCGGTCAGGCGTTGCGGCGACCGAAGACCCGGGAAGCTCTCAGGTGGTCCGGTGCTTTCGGGGCATGGAGCTGCTGCGGTGACATCATCTCGTTCAGGGCAGCAGTGAGATCGAACCGGTCAGACGGATCGACGGTCGAATGCGGCGCCGCAAAGGGGTTGGGGTGGAGTTTGCCGAGCATGCCATCCTTGACAAAGAGGTGCAGGCGGAAAACTGCCATCTTGAGCTGTTCGCCCGCGTGAGTTCGCGTCATTTCGCGCAGCTTTTGGAGCACAAATTCGGCCCGCCCCTGCTTGTTCCAGCCATAGACGACAAGACCGATACCGCTCTGTCGCATGATTTCCTGGAGCCTGTCGTCGGCGGCATTGAGGGCCGCGACCGTGCGGGCATCGGTGAACAGCAATATCTTGTTGCCCTTCGACTCCAGCTGGATGCCAAGTTGCTGGAGGATGGATCCTATGTTTGCGTCCTCAAAGACCGCCGGCGGAAAAATGAGCTCAATCTGCGACTTGTAACTCAAAGGCATCCAAGAATCTCTCCTTCTGCAATGGCATCACTTGTCCACAGACAATAGAACAAAGAGTAAAATGGACTTGTTGCTTTGCGTAGAAGTGAATGAAACCGCTTCCGCAGCAACGTTGCCGGGCTCATGGAGGACGAGCCCTGGGCTCGCCGGCACGATACGCTCAGGCACATCCTCAGCCGGCTGCCGCAGCTCCCGGGGGGGTAACCAGGGGGAGCAGATCAACGACCTCGGGCAAGATCACTACAATATCTATCGGCTGAGAGGATTTGACGCCAGGGTGGCGGCCTGCAATACGCTCTTTTCGGGGTCTTTTCATGCCTTCAGCATTTCAGGCGCTGGCGACACGGCTCAGGACAGGTCGGCTGCAGCGGGGGCTAGTTGAAGCGGCATCGGCGGCAGTGCGCTCACTGGGCCCCGACTTCGTCGTGCCGGTACCGGAGACTGCAATCCGGCTCGATCCGGCAATTGCCTGCCTGTACGACGCAGTAATCGGGCGTGGCGCGGCTGGCCTCGAGGTGCGGCTCTCGAGCTTGGACCCCAAGCGGACCCGCCGAAATGGCGCCCCGAGGCTGCGCTCCTACGTGTACTGGCTGTTGCGCAGCAGCGAGAAGGTCGGCTCGATCAGCGTCACGCTGTCCGATGGTGACCAGCCGTCGGCGGCGACCTTCTCGCCCTCGGCACTTCTGCCCGACGTCACGCCGCTCCCCGATCCGGCGTTCTTCGAGAACCGCGGCTATGCGGCCGAGCGAAAGCAGAGTCTGGAGCGGGCGTTGCCGTGGAACGACCGTAGCGCGGCGCTGGTGTGGCGGGGCGGTATGAACTCCCAGCTCAGCTTCGACCCCGACATGGCGCACAGCCGCCCCGACCTCTGCTCGCAACGGCTGCTGGCCTGCCTGCTGCTGCGCCACGTGCCCGATACCGACGTGAAGTTTGCCCCGGCCTGGCATCGCCACGCCGGGCCCGCGCTCTACCAGCAGCTTGGAGTCGTGGGCCTTCAGCTGGCGCCGGACAGCTGGCTGGAGCGGAAATATGCGCTCGACATCGATGGGTTCTCCAACGCCTGGTCGAATCTCTTCACGCGGTTGCTGTTCGGGTGCTGCGTGCTGAAGGTCGAGAGCCGGCACGGCTTCCGGCAGTGGTACTATGACCGGCTGCGCCCGTGGGAACACTACGTGCCCGTTGCAGCAGATCTGTCCGATCTCATCGAGCGGTTCGACTGGGTGCGCAGCCACGACGCCGAATGCCGCGATATCGCGCAGCGGGGAAGGCAGCTGGCGCTGGAGATGACGCTGAGCGCGGCGACAGCGGAGGCCGTCGCGTTGATCGAGGCCAACTGGCAGCGCCAGCGCGGACACCAATGACCCTGCAGCAAGAAGCGGGGATTGCGGGTTGCCTGTTGAAGCTCAGGCCGCCGAGCCGCCCCACCCTTCGATCAAACAATCCCACAACAATCGTCTGACAACGTCCCCTGAGACGACGGGGGCTCTATGAACACGCGTATGCTGGCCGGATTCTCTTTTGCCGGTCGCCGCGGCAACGTGGGTGTGGCACGACTCTGCTTGCTGGCGCTCTGCTCGGCCCTGTTGCTGGGGACCATGCTCTCGCCGGCCTCGGCCCAGAGCTTCACCGTCAGCAGCGGCTCGACCGCCGTCACCACGCGGACCATGACCGGGACCGGCAATATCGGGCTGATCGAGCTCGGCGGGACGCTGAAACCGGCGGCCGGCTTGGGCGTCAACATGATCGGCGACGACCAGCGGCTCGACAATTTCGGCCTGATCGAAACGGTTGGCGCCGGCGCCTATGGCCTCCGGTCGACGGGGCAGAACGTCAGCATCCATAATGCCGGCACCATCGACACCTCAGGCAGCAACGCCAACGGAATTGACGCAACGGGCGGATCTGCCGACATCGTCAATGACGGGCTGATCCACGTCGATGCGGGGTTCGGCGTCCGCCTCGATGGCGACGCCGCCACGCTTACCAACAACGGAACGATCGCTGCCGATGGGTCTTCGCTCGCTGTCTACCTGACCGGGCTGCATGCGAACTTCGTCAACTACGGAACCATCCAATCGACCGGCAGCAGCGGGGTCGCGGCCAGCGAAGATGGCTACCTCGTCAACTACGGCTCAGTGCTGATCCAGGGATCGAACGGGTTTGGCCTCGCCGTCGGACTGGGTGGACGGATCGAAAATTATGGCCTCGTCTCCACCACGGGAGATTTCGGCACCGGGATTTTCAACAATACCGGCGGCCTGGACGGCATATACGCCCATAACTACGGAACGGTTGTGACGACCGGCCGGTCAGCCAGGGGCATCTATTGGGGCGGCAATAACGGCCACCTCCTCAACGCCGGTACGATCAAGACCAGTGGCCTGCGCGCGGCGGGGGTGCTGCTGCTGGGCAACGGCATCGTGATGGAAAACGACGGCTCGATCCGCACCACCGGAGATTCCGAGATTGGCATCGCTGCGAACGGCATCGAGGCGGCGCCTTTCGCCGATCATGCGCTGATCATCAATCGTGGTTCGATCGCGACGACCGGCATCGGCGCCAGGGGCATCCTGATCGAAGGCACCAATGCCAGCATCGTCAATTCCGGCCGCATTGCCTCAGCGCAGTCGAACGCCATCGAGTTCGAGAATGGCGCCGCGCGCCTCGAGCTTCTGGCCGGCACGGCGATCGATGGGAACATCCGCTTTACCGGCACCGGCAACACCGTGAGCTTCGGCCCCGGCCTCAACGCCCGGATGAGCTTTATCGGCGCCGGAATGCCCGGGACGGTGATCGTCGGGGGCAACCCGGCGGTGATCACCGGCAACAGCATCGCGGTGCTCGATCGGGCGGGGTTCGCGCTCGCCGATGACATGAGCCTCGCCCTCCTCGGCTCCCTCTCGGGCGCTGAAAGAGGTTCCGGCCTGTGCGTCGGGGAAGAGACCGAGGCCGAATGCGACGTCTCCGCCTGGCTCTCAGGGGCTGGCGGGTTCGATCGGCAAGCGGGCAGCGACGAGCTGGCCGGCTATGGCTATGGCCTCGGTGGGTTGGTCGCCGGCCTCGAGTTCAAGCCGGGCGACGGGCTCAGCGCCGGCGCCTTCATCGGCGGCGCGGCGGCTGCCGGCGAGGTTGCCGCGAGCCAGGAAACCAACCTGACCGGCGGCATCGTCGGGGCGCATCTGGGTTTCGCGCGGGGCAGCGTCTTTGCCGATTTCTACGCCGCGCTCGGCATTGTCGGCATCGACAGCCGCCGCAGCGTCGCCGACAACCTGGTTGACGGAGGCCTCGCCGAGGCGAGCGCCGAGACGGCGGGCTACGCCTTCACCCCAGCGGCGACGCTGGGGTTCAACCTCGATACGCCGCTGGGCGTGCTGACCCCCAGCCTCAGGGCCCGCTATACGCGGCTGGAGCTCGACGGCTACGCCGAGAGCGGCGCGGCCGACACCCTCGTCGTCGATGCGCGCACCGTGGAACAGGCCGAGTTGCGGCTGCAACTGGCGCTGACCCTCGCGGCGAGCGATGTGGCGACCACGACCCTCCGCGCCGGGCTCGACCTGACCCACCGCCAGAGCAGCGTCACGGCGGAACTGGCGGGGCAACCCATCGCCTTCGATCCGGGCAATACCGGCACGCGCTATGGCAGCTTTGCCGGTGTGGACTTCGCCTATCGGCTGGCCGATGGCGGAAGTCTCGAGGCCCGCTCGGAAGTCGCGTTCGACCCGACCGGCCTCTCCGCCACCGGGCAACTGGGATATCGCAAGCCGTTTTGAGGGCTCAGGGCGCCGAACGCTCTTCGGTCGCCTCGGCTTCGCCTTCGCGTTGCCGCAGTGCATACTCGGCTTCATAAGCCGCGGTGTGGCGGCGCTGCAGGCGCAGCCGGAAGGCGATGCCGAGGCAGAAGGCGCCGAAGCCCGCGAGGACCAGCGGCACCGGTTGGGCCAGCATGTCGACCTGGTAGAAGCCGCCATAAAGGGCGAGCGCCAGGGCCAGCAGCGAGACGGCGATCAGGCCATAGGTGAGGGTGGAGCCGTCAGGCTTGGGCGCGTAGCGCGTCGCCGCGGCGCGGGCATTGGCCTTGCGCAGTTTATCCGGCACGGGCGCGCCTCATCGGATGGACAGCCGGCGGCTGCCGGCAGGGCTCGAGCGGGCTCAGGGCTGCCGGTAGCGCAGCACGCGCGCCATCTCGGCGGCGGTGTCGCGCAGGCCGTTGGCCTTGTCGAGGATGTCCCGCGCCTGCTGGAGCGTCAGGCCAAAGGAGTTGGCGAGAAACCCGGCAGTATATTGCTGCTTGGGTTTGGTATCGTTCTGGTCGTCGCTCATCATGAGCTCCTTGGGTTGGTGTAGGGAATGGCGCCGGCCGAGAGCCGGGTTACTGGCCGACAGCTCGGCGCCACAGGCGCGGCGGCCCAAACACGCTGCGGACCACGCCGACCATGTCCTCCGGCAGAAATGGCTTGCCGAGCACCGGCACGTCCTCGAACTCCACCGGCAGGTCGTCATCCGCCGTGCAGAAGACGAAGGGGATCAGGCGGACGCGCAGCGACTGGGCGACCTGCAGCGCGGTATTGGTGCCGATGCAATAGTCGAGAACCGCCGCGTCGAAGGCGAGGTCGTCGATCAGGTGCAGGGCACCGGGGACCGCCTCGGCAAGGTGGACGACATAGCCGGCCTCGGTCAGGCAGGTTTCGATCAGCACCCCGGTTTGTGGGTCGTCCTCGAGGACGAGAATGCGCTTGGTCTGCTCGTCGCTCATCATTCATCCTCCTCGGGACCTGAGTGTCGAAAGACGCTTCGGCCGAAAGACTTGGGGGCGCTCAGTCTCCCAGCAGCCCCGGCGGCAGGGTGCCAGTGCGGAACAGCAGCTGCGGCTCGTCGTAGGTATCGGTTTCCTGATCGATATTGGCCGAGTAGGCCCAGACGCCGGCGCGGGTCGGCCCCATGCGTTCGGCAGCGGCAATGGCCGCCTCCGGGCTTCTGGCCGGCTGTGGCATATCGGGATCGAGCTTCCGCCCCTTGGCCCTGAAGCCCTGGACGAAATACATCGTGGTCATGGCGAAACCTCCTCGAGAAACGCTGCATTGCAGGCGGTTATGGCGGTGCGACCGCGCTCGGCGCGCACGCACCGGCTGCTTGGTCGCGACAGGCGACAAAGCGACAACGTTGCAAACGAGGGGGACCAGGATGGCCGGCGAGCCGGACGATCAGAGCCAACGATGGCTGTAACGTTGCTCCTATATGGCGGCCGACGTCGGTAAAAACAAGGCGATGCGGTTAAAATAAAGAAACCGACATAGGCAGGTATTTTTCCGACTAATCCTCGGATGTACAAGTATTTTATGACATATACGTGTCCTGCGGAATAGATTGGACATGGCGTCGACAAGGGCGCATGAATGACGAGCTTTCCGCTGCCCAAGCTGATGTGTCGACGGATGTCCCATGATTTCATGCGGCGTCGGGCAGACTAAGGATTTTCAAGTGCTTCTGGAGATTTACGCCACGGGAGACCGCGGTGGAGCACGGGCGTCCGGTCCATCCCTGATTGTCGCTGCCGATAACGTCGCGGCGCTGCCGCGCCACCCGACGGGCAAATCCTGGCGCTACCTCGCCACCATTTCGGACAGCGACGCGCTGCTTGCCTCCCGTCGCGAGATCATCGAGGCGGCGCTCCAAAGCCATGGCTACTTTGCCAGCCGGTGGGCGCTTGGTGTCCATGCACCGCGAGCCGCATCGCCGCGACCGGCGGGGCGGAACGGCAACGGCCTCGCCGGCCTCTGGCAACGCGCCGAGCTGGCATTCCGGCTGCCCGCCTGAACCTTACCACCCCTCAGATCCACCTCACCACGCACTCCGGTGCAGAAGGAGCCCGCTATGGCAAAAGGCCAGAAACACGGCAATCGCGAAGCCAAAAAGCCCAAGCAGCTGAAGCTTGTCCCCAAGGCTGCGCCGGGAGGCGGGCTGCTCGAGCGGGCGGCGCCCGGCGGATCGCCAGGAACCCGGAAGACGACTTAGGGGGCCTTGTTTCAAAGCCCCGACACGACGACCCAGTTCAGCTCAGGAGACGACCATGACCATGGAACTTGCATCCGTCAGGGTGGTCCGCAAACCCTGGGGCAAAACCGATCTGCGCCCGTGGAGCGAGTTCGGCCACGATGGCGCCGCGATCGGCGAACTGTGGTTCCAGCGCGCTGATAAGCTGGCGCCCGAGCCCAAGCTGCTGCTGAAGCTGCTGTTCACCGATGAGCCGCTATCGGTGCAGGTGCACCCGGACAACACCTTTGCCCGCGCCATCGGCCTGCCGCACGGCAAGACCGAGGCCTGGTACGTGCTCGCGGCCGACAAGGACGCGAAGGTGGCGTTGGGCCTCAGGCGCGAGCTGACGCGGCCGCAGCTGCGCGCCGCCATCGAGGACGGCTCGATCGTCGAGCTCATCCACTGGCAGGACGTCACGGTTGGAGAGGGGCTGCTGGTGCCGGCGGGCACCATCCACGCCATTGGCGGCGGGCTGGTGCTGGCTGAGATCCAGCAGCGCAGCGACGCGACCTTCCGGATGTTCGACCACGGCCGCCAGCGTGAGCTGCATCTCGACAGCGCGGTGGGAGCGGCAGTGGCCGGGCCCGCCATCGCCCAGTCCGCGCCGGTGCGGCTGTCGGAGGCCCGCAATGTCATGGCGCAAAGCGCCTATTTCGTCCTCGAAACCATCGAGCTGATGCCCAATTCGCATTGGGAGATCGATGCGAGCAGCGAAACCTGGGTGCTGATCCTCGAAGGCGAGGCGGCCTTCGACCTCACCCAGGTGGCGGCAGGCGAAGCGATGTTCCTCGAGGGGCATCGCGCCACCGTGCGCACCGCAGAACGCGGCGCCAAGGGGTTGATCGCCTACGCAGCCAACGCTCCGCTGCCGAACCTCCTGGTCGGCCGCAACGGCATCCCCATCGAGGTGATGGCCGAGCGCTTTCCCGAACTGGGGCTGGGCCGACAGATGAAAAAGCCGGGCGCGCCGGCGCGGCCATGGGGGATCCGCTCATGAGGCCGATCCACCGCGTCGCCTTTATCGGCAATTCGCTGCCGCGCCGCTGCGGCATCGCCACTTTCACCACCGATCTGCAACGGGCGCTGGCGGGCCGAACCCCTGATATCGAAACCTCGATCATCGCCATTACCGATGCGGGGCTGCACTACGATTATCCGCCGGAAGTCGGCTTCGAGGTGCGCCAGGAGGAGTTTGCCGATTATGCCGCGGCCGCCGATTTCATCAATGCGGGTGGCTTCGATGTCGTTTCGCTGCAGCACGAGTTCGGTATTTTCGGTGGTGAGGCCGGGGACTACATCCTCACCCTGCTCGAGCGGCTGACCGTGCCCGTGGTGACCACCCTCCACACCGTGCTGGCCGAACCGAGCGCGGCGCAGCGCCGGGTACTCGAGCAGATTCTCGCGCTCTCCGTCCGGGTCGTGGTGATGGCCGACAAAGGGCGCGAACTGCTGATCGGCAGCTATGGCGCGGCGGAAGCGCAGATCGAGGTGATCCCGCACGGCATCCCCGATGTCGCCTTCGTCGAGCCGGACGCTGCCAAGGCGCGGCTCGGCTTTGCCGGCAAGACGGTGATCCTGACGTTTGGCCTGCTCTCCCCCAACAAGGGGATCGAGGTGATGATCGACGCCATGCCGGCGGTGCTCGCGGCGCGGCCCGACGCCGTCTATGTGGTGCTCGGCGCCACCCACCCGACCCTGGTGCGTGAGCAGGGCGAGGCCTATCGCGAGAGCCTCGTCGCCCGCGCTGCGAGCCTCGGGATTGCCGAGCACGTGGTGTTCCTCAACCAGTTCGTCGACCGGCCGGCTTTGCTCGACCACATCTCGATGTGCGACGTCTATGTCACGCCCTACCTCAACGAGGCGCAGATGACCTCGGGGACGCTGGCCTACAGCTTCGGGCTCGGGCGGGCGGTGGTGTCGACGCCCTATTGGCATGCGCTCGAGCTGCTCGCCAAGGGCCGCGGGTGCCTGGTGCCGTTCGGTGATGCGGGCGCCATCGGCGCAGAGATCAGCGCATTGCTGAGCGACGAGCCGAGACGCCAGGCGATGCGGCGGCGGGCCTATGCCACCAGCCGCTCGATGACCTGGGAGCGGGTCGCCGATCGCTATGCGGCGAGCTTTGAGGAGATCCGCGAGCCGCAGCCGCGGCGCCAGTCGGTGCGGCTGCACCTCGTCACACCGGCCGATGACAGGCCTCGCCTGCCATCGCTGGCTCTCGGGCACCTAAGGGTGATGACCGACGACACCGGGCTCTACCAGCACGCCATCCACGCGGTGCCGGACCGGGCGCATGGCTATTGCGTCGACGACAATGCCCGCGGCCTGTTGCTGGCGAGCGCGCTCAACCTCAACCAGTCCGCCCGGCTGCCGGAGACGATGACGGCGACCTACGCTTCCTTCGTGCAATATGCCTTCAATCGCGACACCGGGCGCTTCCGCAACTTCATGTCGTTCGACCGGCGCTGGCTCGAGGAACAGGGCTCGGAGGATAGCCATGGCCGGACGCTGTGGGCGCTGGGCATGGCGGCGCGGGACGACGTCAGCACCTCGCGCCGAAGCTGGGCAGCGGAGCTGTTTGCCGCGGCCCTGCCGGTGGTCGAGGGGTTTGCCTCGCCGCGCGCCTGGGCTTTCACCTTGCTCGGCCTCAATGGCTACTGCCAGGTGCGCCCCGACGACGATTTCGCCACGCAGCTGCGGCTGCGCCTCGCCTACCGGCTGGTCGAGCTGCTGCGGCAGGTCGAAACGGCCGGCTGGGTGTGGTTCGAGGCGGGGCTCTCCTACGACAATGCACGCCTCTGCGAGGCGCTGATCCTCACCGGGCGCGCCACCGGGCTCACCGGCTATGTCGAGGCGGGGTTGCGCACCCTCGCCTGGTTGATGCAGCAGCAGACCAGCCCCGAAGGCCTGTTCAGGCCGGTCGGCACCGCAGGGTTTGCCGATGTGCGGCTGCCCCCAAAACCCTTCGACCAGCAACCGGTGGAAGCGGCAGCGACCATCGCGGCCTGCTTTGCGGCCTGGTCGCTCACCGGCAGCGCGCTCTGGCAGACGGGGGCGTCGCGGGCCTTTGGCTGGTTCCTCGGCCGCAACGACCTGGGGCTGCCGCTGATCGATGCCGAGACCGGGGCCTGTCGCGATGGCCTCCACCCCGATCGGGTCAACGAGAACCGCGGCGGCGAGTCGGTCGTCTCCTATCTGCTCAGCCTTTCCGACATGCAGCGCTTCGAGCGTGCCGGCACCACTCAACCCCACACGCTGGCGCTGTCGGGCGCCAGCCGAGACATGCACAGGTTTTCCCATCAGCAGTTCCGAGGCCGCCTTGTCGCCAGCGACATTCCTAAACCGGCAGGCACTCTACCTGCGCCCTGATCCGGCCCGGGTGATCGTCCGGCCATTCCGGCCGGCCACCGAGCCGAAGGATCTGAAGCCGACCGACAAGACGCGGGCCAACCACATCGTTGACCGCGTGCTGGGACTTGATGCCGAAACCACCGAACGGCAGCTGGCGGCCGTGCTCGAGAATTTCTCGGGGCGGCACCGGAACCTCCTCGCCACCTTCGAGGCGCGAGCCGACGAGATGGAGGAGGCGCTGGTCGCGCACCTGCCGTTCAGCGTGGCGCAGCGGCGCCTCGTCGGCTCCTACTTCGTGCACGAATATTCCTTCGAGGCCTCGGCTTTGTTCAATCCGAGCATCGTGGTGCATCCGGACCAGTCGTTGGCGCCGCCCGGCGGCCTGCGCTTCGTGTTGAGCCTGCGCGCCGTGGGCGAAGGGCACGTCTCGTCGCTGACTTTTCGGGCCGGCAGCATCGCCAGGGATGGCAGCGTCAGTATCGATCCGACCACGCGGCTCGCCGCCATGCCGCGCGCCACCGGGCTCGTCCCCTGGCCAGGCGACGCACCGGTCGAACTGGTGTTCAAGGCAGACGAGGATATCAGCGAGCGGGTCATCTTTCCGGTCACCGGCTGGCAGTCGAACGGCATCGAGGACGCCCGTTTCGTGCGCTTCGAGGATCGTGGCACGCACACTTACTACGCCACCTACACCGCCTATGACGGCCGGGCCATCCGTTCGGAACTGCTGCAAACCGACGACTTCGTCACCTTCCGTATGCACCCCCTTGGCGGCAGCGCCGCCCGCAACAAGGGCATGGCGCTGTTCCCGCGCAAACTCGATGGCCGCTACGCGATGATCGGCCGGCAGGACAACGAGAACCTCTACCTGATCTATTCCGACGACCTCCACACCTGGGATGGCGGGCAGCCGATCCTCAGGCCGGAATGGCCCTGGGAATTCGTGCAGATCGGCAACTGCGGCTCGCCGATCGAGCTCGACGAGGGCTGGCTGCTGTTCACGCACGGCGTCGGCCCGGTCCGCCGCTATGCCATCGGCGCGGCGCTGCTCGATAAGCGCGACCCGTCCAAGGTCATCGCCCGGTCGCGCGAGCCGCTGGTGCACCCCGATCCCCAGCAGCGCGAGGGCTATGTGCCCAACGTGGTCTATACTTGCGGCGCCATCCGCCACGGGCCAAGGATCATCCTGCCCTACGCGGTCTCGGACACCTTCTCCAACTTCGCTACCATCGGCATCGAGGCGCTGCTGGGGGCGATGGAGCCGCAATGAGCTCGACCGAACGGATCACCTTCCGGCACCCGTTCATGCTGCCTGGGCTCGATCGCCCGCACCAGCCCGGCACCTTCGATATCATCACCGAGCGCGAGACGCTGGATGTGTCGTGGCCGGCCTTCCGGCTGAGCATGACGCTCCTCCTCACCGAGGCGGGAGGCGTCGAGGCCGTGCCGGTGACGCGCGACGAACTCGACGCGGCGCTCAGGCGCGACAGCGAGCAGCAATAGTCGGCATATTGTATGCATTCGCCCGGACGGGGCCATGCACCCGTGCTAGTCTCGTCCACTTGCGCGCATTCCGCGCGCTCGTCTGACATAGATCGGACACTTCAAATGCAGATCCCGACTTGGTTGAAACCCGGCCTGATGGGCGCGGGTGCAGGCGCCATCGCCCTTGCCATCGTGGGCTTCAGCTGGGGAGGCTGGGTCACCGGCGGAGCGGCCCAGGATATGGCGAAGAAAGCCTCCAACGCCGCCGTCGCCTCTGCTCTCATCCCCTATTGTGTCGATCGAGCCGGCGCCGTCGACGCCGCAACAGTGCTGACCGAACTCAAGGGCGCCACCACCTATGCGCGCAAGGGCATCGTCGAGAAAGCCGGCTGGGCCACCCCGCTTGGCGCCGACAAGCCCAACACCGACCTGGCGCAAGCCTGCCAGCTGAAGCTCGCCGAAGCGTTCTAGGCTTCCCTGCCCTGCCGGGCCTGGGTCCGGCAGGGCAAGCAGCGGCTATCGGTGGCGGTGGCGATGGTGCAGATCCGGGTAGTGCGGATGGGCGTGCCGCAGTTCCCCGTGGCGGTGCCGGTGCGAGTGGGGCTCGGTCGCCGGACCATCGTGAGCATGCTGATGGTGCGCGTCATGGACATGAGCATGCTCATGCTCGAGCAGCTCGTGGATATGCTCGTGCTCATGCCGCTCCGCCAGGTGGAGCCATAGCCCGACCGCCATCAACACCCCGGCGACTGCGAACTGCACCGTCAGGGCCTCCTGAAAAACCATCAGCGAGATCAACGCCCCGATAAACGGAGCCAGCGAAAAGTAGGCCCCGGTCCGCGCAGTGCCGAGGTGACGCAGCGCCAGCATGAACATGACGAGGCTGACGCCAATGCCGAGGAAACCCGCCAGACCGCCCGCGACGAGAATTCTCGCAGCAGGCAACTGAGCGCCCAGCAGCAGCGCCAGGGCCAGGTTGGTGGCGCCGGCGGCAAGGCCCTTGATGGTCGCAATCTGGATGGGGTCGGCGGACGAGAGCTTGCGCGTGAGGTTATTGTCGATACCCCAGGCGAGGCAGGCCCCGGCGATCAGCAGCCCGCCGATGTCGAAGGATGCGTCCCGCCCCTGCCACGACAGCACCACCGCACCCGCGAGGATTGCCGCAGCGCCAAGCAGCAGCCTCCGGTCGACGTTCTCACGGAACACCAGCCACGCAATCCCCATGGTCATCAGACCCTCGAGGTTGAGCAGCAGCGACCCCGATGCCGCCGAGGTAAGCGACAGCCCGAACACCAGCAGCAGCGGCCCCAGCACACCACCGAACACGATGACGGCGACCAGCCACGGCAAGTCGGCCCGCCGAAGCGGCGCCTCCCTGCGCCCCAATCCGCTTGCCGCCCGAGCGAAATGGACGAGGCCGAGCCCAAGGCCGGCCCCGAGGTAAAGCACCCCCGCGAGCAACCAGGGATCCATCGCCCCGACCAGCAGCTTCGAAACCGGCGCCGACGCACCAAACAGGATTGCCGAGCCAAGCGCCAGGGGGACGCCGGGCCAGAGATGCGATGCGGGCTGTGACATGGCCAAACTATGCGCGTACAGCCGAAGCGCCGCAATCGGCCGTTAGTGCTACAGCGGCAACAGCATGGCCAGAAGCCCGAGGCCGCCCGCCGCTGGAGCTTGTCCCGGTCGAGACGACTGACATCGGCGAGCCGGTCGTCATTGTCGCCTTAACCGCCGACACGGACATCGACCTGGAACGAGCGCGCACGGCGCTCGAGACCGGCACGGCCTGGACCAGTATCCCCACGACCCGCGCCGAAACCAACCTCCTCGGCGTCAACCGCATCCTCAAGGAACTAGCCGTCGTCGCCTATACCGGCGCATTCATCACCTCGGGGTCGCGTTGCTGATACTGCAGCTGGCCCGCCAGGCCGGGCGCGCCGCGCCACCGAAATCGTGACGCGAATAGAACCGAGGCCATGCGCCCCGCAGGTTAAACCGTTTGACTCCGAATATGCATCATCATACATATGCACCATGATGCAACAAAGCATGTTCCAGACCTTGGCCGACCCGACGCGGCTTCGTATCGTCGAGGCGCTGGCCGGCGGCGAGCAGGCGGTGGGCGATCTGGTGCGGGCCGTCGACATCGACCAGTCCGGCGTTTCGCGGCACCTGCGGATCCTCGGCGAAGCCGGCTTCGTCGCGATGCGGCCTGATGGGGCGAGACGGCTCTACTCGCTCAGGCCCGAGCCGTTCCGGGCGATCGACGACTGGGTCGGCACCTATCGCAAGCTTTGGCAGGGCCGGCTCGATCGCTTCGACGCCGCCCTGGCGCGACGGCAGCAACCTGAGGGGCAGAACTGATGGTGGACGCCAGCGCGTTGGGCGCCGATAGCCTCAGGTTCGAGCGGGTTTACAGCGCTTCGATCGAGGACGTCTGGGCGCTGTGGACCACGAAAGAGGGGCTGGCGGAGTGGTTCGCGCCTGAAGGCATGCGTTTCGAGGTATCGACCCTGGAGCCCTGGGTCGGTGGGGCATTCGATCACGTGATGACCGCGGTGGGCGCCGAGCAGGTCGCCTACCTCGCCAACCTCAAGCGGCCGACGACGGCGTGGGTGAGCGGTCGCTTCATCGAGCTGGTCCGCCATCGGCGACTGCGCATCCGCTTCGACATCGACTTCGTCCCCGGCGTCGACTCCTATCCCTACGACATGCTGGTCGAGCTCCACGCCGAGGCCGGGCGGGTTCGGATGATCCTCACCGCCGATCGTCACCCCGACCCCGAGATGACCCGCGGCGCAACCATCGGACTGACCAGCCAGTTGCAGCGTTTCGAGCTGGCTGTCGCGGCCCGAACAACCAGGGAGCAACGACCCTAATGCGACCCCTCCTCTACTCCATCAACGTGACGCTCGATGGCTGCGTCGACCACAACGCCATACCGCCGGAGGGGCCGCGGCAGGAAGAGGCGCTGCGCGCCATCCACCGCAATGCCACCCAGAGCATCGCCCGGGCCGACGCCCTGCTGTTTGGGCGCGTCACCTACCAGATGATGGAGGGCGCGTGGCGGCTGGCAACGCGGACCTCGACGCCGCCCGAGTGGACCGAGCCCTTCGCCCGCACCATCGACGCGATGCAGAAACATGTCGTTTCGAGCACGCTCGACCGGGTCGATTGGAACGCGGAGCTGGTGCGCGGCGACCTGGCCGAGGCCGTCCTGAAGCTCAAGCAGCAGCCGGGCAAGGCGCTCTTCACCGGCGGCGTTAAGCTGCCGATGGCGCTGGCGGAATTGGGCCTGATCGACGAGTACGAATTCGTGCTGCAGCCCGGCATTGCCGGGCATGGCCCCACCTTGTTCGCCGGCCTCTCCAGATATGTCGAGCTGACGCCCATCGACCGCCGCGAGATCGGTGCAGGCATCGTGGCGCTGCGCTACGCCCCGAGACGCTAGGGCCGTCAGCTCGGCGAGCGCTTATCCGCGTCGGTACCATCGAGCTTCAACCCACCAGCTCATGCAGATATCGGTCGACGTGCGGCTTCCAGAGCGCCGGCTTGAACATCAGCGCATGCCCCATCGGCGCTGCCACGAACTCTCCCTGCCCGCCGGCTGAGACGAACCGTTCAAAGTTCCCGCGGCAGTGCCCGATGCTGTAATACTGATCGAAGCTGCCATGCAGCCAAAGCGTTGGAATGCCGCTCGGCGCGCCACGCTCGAACAGCATCGGGTTGACGCGTTCGTGGGTCGGGCAGCCCCGTCCCAGCCAGCCGCCATTGAAGTTGATGGCGCCGCGGCACGCACCTCGCCTCATCCCGGCATAGGCGATCGACAGGATGCCGCCGCGCGAGACGCCCCCGATGACCAGCTTGTCGCCGTCAACGTCAGGGCGATTGCGCAGGTGGTCGAGCACGGCGTCGACATCCTCGACGGCCCGCTCGAAGCCGGCGACCGCAATTGCCATGTCGCACGAATAGCCGGACCCGTCTGCAGCGAGCCCCTCGCCATAGACCCCGCCCGATTTCCCCCTGCCCCGGCGTTGCGGGAACACCGCCATCCATCCCTGCTCTGCGAAGTAGTTTGCGACCACGGCCGGAGCGACTGTCCTGGAATAGAGGGACCTGTTCTGCCCCCTGCCCGTCGAGCCGTGGTTGAACACCACCGTGGGGAACGGGCCTTCATCGCTGGGCCTCGCGACAACGACTTCCAGTCGGACGCCGGGCTCAGCGGAGGGGATGAAGCCCTTTTCAAATTTCATTGCGTCTGCCGCCCGAGGTGCATGCCTCGGTCGCAGCTAGCATTTCCTCCAGATCTCCGAAATGGGGGAGCCGCCTGTGGCGCATCGCAAGCTGCTCGGCGGACCGCTCTCGGCCCAAGCGGACGCCGGCTTGTGAGGCTGGGAACTCGTTGCCTTACTTGCTGGGGTTGGCGCCGGGCCCGAGGACGAACCACCAATGAGCGATCAGGCCGATGCCCCAGCCGAAAAGCGGCCAGACCACCCAGTAGGGTTCGCCCAGGGTGTAGTTGAGAACGGCGAGGAAAATCATGGTGGCGACGAAGACGAAGGTGTGGATCTGGAATGCCCGCTTCTGGTTCACTGGGCTCGACTGCATCATGGCGACCTCGGGGCTCGAGTTGATGCCACCATGATAGAGCGGCGCGCATCGTCGCTCTTTGCGCTGCTTGCCGCCGATCGGGCCGATATTGCTGACTTTGGCTTGCGGTAAGCCCCCGCTTGTCGCTCTCGAACGGCCGTGCCACTGATTTCGTCGCGGGACCCCGGGGGCGGGCGCCCTGGGGCAGACGGCGGAGGGACCAGCCGATGGCAGCAGAGCTAATGCCGGACGAGGCATCGCGCGCGACCGCGCGCGGCTGGTACGCCGTCACCATCCTTTGCCTCGCGCTGCTGGTGTCGTTCACCGATCGGCTGGTGATCAACCTGGTCGTCGATCCGATCCGCGCCGAGCTCGGCCTCACGGACTTCCAGATCAGCCTGCTGCAGGGCGCCGGCTTTGCCGTGATCTTTGCACTGGCGGGCCTCCCCAGTGGCCGGCTCGCCGATCGGGTCAACCGGCGCAACGTCATCGTCGCGGGGATCTCCCTGTGGTCGGCGGCGACGATCTGCTGTGGGCTGGCCGGCGATTTCTGGAGCTTCTTCATCGCGCGCGTCGGGGTGGGCCTCGGCGAAGCGGCGCTGATCCCGGCGGCCTCGTCACTGATCATCGACTGCTTTTCGGCCCGTCGGCGCGGCACGGCACTCGGCATCTTCTCGCTCGGGGCAACCTTCGGCACCGGCACGGCGCTGTTCGTCGGCGGGGTGCTGCTGAGCTGGAGTGCCGCCGGCTGGTTCGACGGCGTGCCGCTGATCGGTGGGCTGGCGCCCTGGCGGCAGCTGTTCGTGCTGGTGGGGATCCCCGGTTTTGCGCTGCTGCCGCTGCTGCTGCTGATCCGCGAACCGCGGCGTGGGCATAGTTCGGGGCTGCTGCCGCTTGGGGCGGTGGCGCGCCAGCTCGTGGCCGACAATGGCGCGGTGCTGCGCGTCTGCCTCGTCAAAGGGGCGCTCGGCATCGGCGACTACGCGCTGATTTCCTGGTTGCCGACGCTGCTACAACGTTCGCATGGCATGACGCCACTCGAGGCCGGCGGGCTCGTCGCGCTGTCGATCACCACTGGCGGCGTCATCGCCTCGGTGGCCGGTGGAGCGCTCTCCGATTGGTTCGCGCGGCGCTGGGGTATGCCGGCCCGCGTCGTGCTGCTGCTCGGCTGCTACGGCCTGACGCTGGTCGGCGCCGCGGCGATGTTCCTTGCCGGCAGCGGGCAACATGCGGCGCTCGCCTTCGGCATCTGGGCGCTCGGCTCGATCAGCGGCTACGTGATCGGCCATGTGGTGATGCAGGAAGGGGTGCCCAACGAGATGCGCGCCACCACCATCGCCCTGTCGCTGACCATCACCGCGCTGCTCGGCATCGGCCTGGGTCCGACGCTGGTGCCGCTGGTGGCCGGACAGCTCTTTGCCGGCGGGCTGCAGGCGGCGATGGCCAGCGTCGCCCTGGTCGCGGCGCTCTTGGCGCTGCTGATCGTGTGGCCCTCGATCCGGCGGGGGCTGCTGTATCTGCGGGCGGAGCGGGTGGCGGCCTGAAGCGAGCGGGGCTTTACCCCAACTCGCCAGCCACCAGCAGCCGGGCCCGCTGCACGTCTCCCGTGCCAAACCCCTCGGTGAAGCGGCCGAGCGTTGCGGCGAGTCCTGCCTCGGCGGCGGCGTCGCCGCCATGCAATCGGGTGAGCTTGACGAGGCTGGTGGCGGCGCGGAGTTCCCAGCCGAGCGCGTAGTCCCGCCGCGCCAGCTCGATCGCCTGCCGGTACAGCTCGGCGGCGCTCTCCCAGAGGTCGGGGGACTGGAAGCGGATGACGTTGCCCTTGATCCTCAGGATTTCGGGGATGCCGACGACCTGGCCGGTATCGCGGCAGATGGCGAGCGCCTCGTCGATGGCGGCGAGGCCGGCTTCGAGGTCGCCTTGCCGGGCCAGCGCCTCGCCAAAATTGGTGAGGTAGTTGGGGTAGCGCATGCGAAAGCCGCCGTCGCGCACTTCGGCGAGCGTATCGCGAAACGCACCCAGATCGATCGGGCGGCTGGTGTAGAGATCGAGGCGCGCCCCGCCGCCGGCGGCCATGGCTCGCCAGATCGTCAACCCGTGACGCGTCGCGTGATCGATGCCGCGCTGGAGAAAATGGCGCGCCCCGACATAGTCCCGGACATACATTGCGATGATCAGCGAGCCGTGCAGCAATGCCGAGCAGAGCGACACTGCGTAGTTGGAGGCTTCGGCATCAGCGAGCTGCTGCCGCGCCGTTTGAACCGCCTGGTCGGGGAAGCCCTGCAGCCACATCACCGTCGCCAACGCGCCGCGCGCGATGAGCCGCTGGTCGAACTCGAAGCGCATGGCGTCGGGGCGCTGGCCGGCAGCGAAGGGTTTGTGGGCGATGCCCTCGAGGCGGTGGCGCGCCGCGCCGAGCGCCCCCAGCCAGTGCAGCGCCGAGCCGGCCTGGGCGTCGGCATCGCCGGCCGCCGCCTGCTGGCCCTGGCCTTCGATCGCGCGGATGCGTTCCGACACGGCCATGGCGGCGCGGGAATCGCCGGTCCAGAGCTCATATTCGGAGAGCCCGCGCAGGCATTCGAGCTGCAGGCTGGTGTCGCCCAGTTCCTCGGCGAGGCCAAGCGCCCGGCTCAACGCGGCCTTCACCGCGAGCAGCGGTCCGCGCGAGTGCAGCAGCGTCGCGCCCAGCGTCAGGTTGAGCAGCAGCTCGTCGCGCGAGCTGCGATAGGGTGCCAGCCGCGGCTCGAGCGCGCGCTCGACGGCGATGCGGATTTCCTCAATCAGCGACAGCTGCTTGCCGAACGGGATCGCCGCAACGGTCAGCCGCACGCCCAGGCTGCGGGTCGCCGAACTGTCAAAGGTCCAGCGCAAGGCGGCGCGGATATCGTCCACCTTGCCGGCATAGCGGGTGAGCCAATCGGTGCGCGACAGCCGCTCGATATCGGCCTCGGCGGCGCTGAGCAGAACGATGCAGTGTTCGGCGAGGCGGCGGCGCACCACGTCGATCTCGCCGCTCTCGGCGAGCTTTTCGAGCGCATAGGCGCGGGTGGAATCGAGCTGGCGATATGCGATGGCACTGTCATGCACCTCGGCCGTCACCAGCGATTTGGCGACGAGTCGGCCAAGATCGCGCGTCACCACCGGCCGGTCGACGTCGATGGCGATGCCGCAGGCGGAATTGAGGCTGAAGCTGGCTTGAAACACCGATAGTCGGCGCATCAGCTTTTGCTCGGAAGCCGAGAGCAGGTGATAGCTCCAGTCGATGGTGGCGAGTAGGGTGCGATGCCGTTCGGGGCCGCCGCGCCGCCCCTCCAGCAAGCTGAACCGATCTTCAAGCGCCTGCAGCACGCCGGTGACACCGAGCGCCTCGACATGCGGCGCGGCGAGTTCGATGGCGAGGGCGAGGCCATCGAGCCGGCGGCAGATTTCGGCGGCGATGGGCGCGTCGCTGTCGGTGAGCGCAAAGGCTTCGTTGCCATCGACGGCGCGATCGACGAACAGCTGGATGGCCGGAAAGTCCAGCGCCTCGGCGGCGGTGAGCGGCGCCGCGGTGGGAGCAGCGAGGCCGGGCAGACGGCGCACCCGCTCACCCTGGACGCGCAAGGGCTCGCGGCTGGTGGCGAGAATGGCAGTACCGACGCTTTCAGCGAGGATGCGATCGGCCACGGCCGCAACGCCATCGACGAGGTGCTCGCAGCTGTCGAGCAGCAGCAGCAGGTCGCGCTCGCGCAGATATTGGCACAAGGCTTCGAGCATGTTGGCCGAGTGGGCGCTCAATCCGATGGCGGTGGCGATGGCATTGGGGATGAGCAGCGGGTCGACCAGCGGCGACAGATCAACCAGCCAGACACCGTCACGGTGCCGCGCCAGCTCGCCTTCCCCCACGGCCAGCGCCACCGTGGTTTTGCCGATGCCACCGGGGCCGACCAGCGACACCAGGCGCGCCTCGGCGAGATCGCGATGCGTCGCCTCGATCACCGCGCGGCGCCCGACGATGCGGGTGGTGGGGGTCGGCAGGTTGCTCGTCCGCGTGACGGCGCCGGGCAGCGCGCCGGCGTCGGAGGCTGCCTCGGAAACGACGGCAGCGACGAAGCGGTAGCCGCGGCCGATGACGGTGGCGACGTATTGCGCCCCGTCCGGCGCATCGCCCAGGGCGCGGCGCAGCGCGTTCATGTTGACCTTAAGGTTGCTCTCCTCGACGAACAGTGTCGGCCAGACCAGCGCCATCAGCTCGCGCTTGCCGACCACCTCATCCGAGCGCGCGACCAGCACAGCGAGAATATCGAAGGCGCGGCTGCCGATCCGTACCGGCACCCCGTCGCGCAGCAGCAGGCGCCGCTGCGGCAGCAGCCGAAACGGTCCGAACCTGTAAGTCCGGTCAGCCTTGCCTCGTGGACTATCGCCCATCGCGTACCCTCGCCCCCCAGGCGCCACCCCCGGGCGAACCTGCGTTCGGCGCCGAATTAACCGCGCTTAACTCGCCCACGCGGGGGACATGAGCAAAGTTGCGGCGTTCGTTCAAGCGAGGCGGATCGCGTGCCCATGACATCGTCCCCTGAGACCGCAGCGCCGCCGCCGGGCAGCAACAGGCTCACCGGCATGGCGAGTTGGACGGGGCTGCAGGTCGAGCATCGGCAGATCGGGCCGGGGTCCCATCGCTGCGATCGGCCCGAAATGACCGAACTCGCCTATATCCTTTCGGGCCGCTCGCGCATCCGGCGGCACGCCGATGGGCCGTTGCAGGAAGGGCTGGCGCTGCCCGGCACCAGCTGGTTGACGCCCTCGGGCACCGCGGAAAAGCTGCTCGAATTCGATGGCGAGGTCGAATGCCTGATCCTCTACCTGCCGGCAAAGCTGCTCGAGGATAGCGCGCTGCGTGACCACGACATCGATCCGGGCCAGGCGGAGATCGCCTATGCCGGCGGCTTTGCCGACCCGACGCTGTCGCAGATCGGCCTTGCCCTCCGCGACCTGATCGAGCGGCCAAGCCAGCCGGTCGATCGGCTGTTCGCCGATGGCTTGCGCACCGCGCTCGCCGCCCACCTCGTCGGCAACTACCGGGCCGATCGCTGGCAGCCGGCGGAGCGCCAGCCTACGCTCGAGCCGCGGCGGTTGAGGCGCGTGCTCGACTATATCGAGGCGCGGCTCAGCGAGGCCATTTCGCTCGACGACCTGGCGAGCCAAGCCTGCCTCAGCCCGTTCCACTTCGCCCGGCTGTTCCGCCGGGCCACGGGCCTGGCGCCGCACCAATACCTGACCGAGCGGCGCATCCGCGGCGCCCAGCAGCTGATCGTCGGCGGCGGCACTTCGCTGGCCGAAGTTGCGCTCGACAGCGGCTTTGGCTCACAGGCCAGTTTCTGCCGGGCGTTTCGCAAGGCGACCGGCGTCAGCCCCACCGCCTATCGCGACCTCCACCGCCGCCGGCCGGTGCTGGAGAGCTGAACGGCAATTTCGGTCAATAGCTCGGCAAGAACCGGAAATATCGAAGGACAGGTCTCTGCTCAGCTGAGGGTGTCGCAGCAAGCGGCAAATCGAAGCCAGGGAGAGTTTCCATGTCGATCAAGACTGCCGTCGCCGCCGCTGCGTTTGGCGCCGCCATCATGGTGCCTGCCGTACACGCGGCTGATAATCTCAGCGTCGTGCTGGTGCACGGCGCCTGGGCCAACGGTTCCAGCTGGTCCGAGCTGGTGCCGCTGCTGCAACAGCGCGGCCTCCACGTTATCGCCGTGCACAACCCTGCCTCCTCGTTCGAGGCCGATGTCGCCGCCACCCGGCGGGTCATCGACGATCAGCCGGGCGAGGTGATCCTTGTCGGCCATTCCTATGGCGGCGCGGTCATCACCGAGGCGGGCAACAGCGACAAGGTGGTCGGGCTGGTCTATGTCGCCGCCTTCGCGCCCGAGGTCGGCCAATCGGTCAACGCCATCGTCAGCGCGGCGCCCGAGCCGCCGCCGTGGCAGGGCGAGATCCATGCCGACGCGCAGGGCTGGCTCACCTGGTCGGCCGCCGGCATGGCCAAGTATTTCGCGCCCGACATCGCCCCCGAAGCCGCGGCGCTGCTCGCCGCTACCCAGGCGCCGCTGTTCTCGGGTGCCTTCGACGGACAGGTGACCGCCGCCGCGTTCAGCAGCAAGCCCAGTTGGTACGTGATCGCCGACAACGACCAGATCATCCCGCCCGGGCTGCAGCAGATGTTCGCCGACACCATGAAGGCGACGAGTGTGCATGTGGCGTCGAGCCATGTGCCGATGCTGTCTCACCCGCAGGTGGTGGCAGACGCCATCCTCGCGGCGGTGGCTGGCGCCCAGTAGCGCGCGGCGCCCCGGCCGGCGACATCGCCTCCCCCCGGTATCGCCGGCCATCCTCCACCAAGTCAGGAGCACCAAAGTGTCCGTCATCGATGACGCCGGCCCCGCCATCGCGGTGGCTGCACCCCCTGCCCGCCGCCGGCTGAGCTTGCTGGCGCTGGCGCTCGGCACGTTCTCAATCGGCACCACCGAGTTCGCCAGCATGGGAATGATCCAGCTGTTCTCGGCCGAACTCGGCATCGACATTCCGTTGGCCACTCACGCCATCACTGCCTATGCGGTGGGCGTGGTGATCGGTGCGCCGGCTTTGACGCTGGTGGCAGCCCGTCTCAATCGGCGCACCCTGCTTCTGGCGCTGATCTGCATCTTCGTCATCGGCAACGTGCTCTCGGCAATCGCGAGCAACCTCGAGCTGTTCATCGCCGCCCGCTTCATCACCGGCTTGCCGCAAGGCGCCTATTTCGGCGCCGGGGCGCTTGTCGCCTCCCATGTGGTAGGCGCCGGCCATGCCGGGCGAGCCTTTGCCATCGTCATGGCTGGGTTGACCGTCGCCACCATTTTCGGTTCGCCGATTGCGACCTTTCTCGGCCAGAGCATCGGTTGGCGGCAGACCTATCTCGCCATCGCCGCCCTGGGCGGCGTGTCGCTCCTGTCGCTGTGGCTGCACGTGCCGCGCAGCGCGGCGCTCAACGGCGCTTCGGTGGTGCACGAGCTGCATGGGCTGGCAAAGCCCAAGGTGTGGTTGATGATGGGGGTGGCGGCGCTCGGCATTTCCAGCATTTTTGCCGTCTATACCTTCATCGGTCCGTTCGTCACCGACCTGTTGCTGCTGTCGCCGCAGACCATCCCGCTGGCACTGGGGTTGTTCGGCATCGGCATGATGCTGGGCAACCTTTATGGCGGGCGCCTGGCCGATCGCTACCCCGATCGCGGTATCGTCGCCGGCTACGGCGTCACCCTCGCCGTCCTGGTCGCCATGGGAGTTTTCGGCGGCACCGCCTGGGTGCTGTTCGCTGGCCTGTTCGGCGTCGGCGCGGCGATGATGGCCGCCATCCCGACCATCCAGGTCCGCCTCGTCGCCCTCGCACCGGAATCGCCGACGCTGATGGGCGCGATGAACCTCGCTTCGCTCAACGTGGCCAATGCCCTGGGCGCCTGGGCTGGCGGCATGACCATCGGAGCCGGCTTTGGCCTCTTGTCCACCATCTGGGCCGGCTTCGCCCTCACCGTCACGGGGCTGCTGCTGTTCATCGCGACCATGGTTCGACGAGCCCCACACACCCGACGCCAGTCTCGACTGGGCTAGCGCTCGCTTCGAGACGGGCCGCTCGTGGCGCATTGCAACCTGCTTCGGAGGACCGCTCTTGGCCCAAAGTGGACGTTATCGTCGCGAGGTGCTCGGCTTGAAAGTGGCGGGCGGTCTGGGAGTCACTGGCGCGACCTGGCATAGGTCGATCGAAGTTTGGTGGCTTCGAACACGTAGTAGCCCCCGATCTCGTTGACCCGACAGCCGCCGAAGATCGCGCCGAGCTTGTTGCGGTACCAGTCGCGTCTCTTCGTGACCATCCACATCGTCCCACCCAGGACCAAGCGGTTGAAGCCCTTCTCGATGAAGTGTTTCGGAACGGAGAAATCGACATGGTAGGGCGGGTTCGAGATGATCTTGGTGAACCCACTCTCCCGCGTGCCCCTTAAGCCATCTGACAACCCCACCGTCACATTGGGTACGCCATTGGCATCCGCGTTGCGGCGGGCGATCGCCACAGCGGTCGGATCGTTGTCGACCATGAGCACTTGCGCGGGCGAAACGTGGTGGGCCGCCAGGATGCCCACGAGGCCATAGCCGCACCCGAGGTCGAGAACCTTGTCTTTTGGATCGAACGTGATCAGCGAGAGCATCGCCAGTGTACCAGCATCCGCCCATTGCGGAGAAAAGAGGCCAGGTTCCGTCTGCAGTCGCAGCGTCACCGCGCCGATAGTCACTACCAACATCGTCATCCCCTCAAATGGTTTTTGAGTGGGACCAGTGTTTCCGAGGGGAGGCTGTCGGTTCGCGGCCGCGGCTCGCCGCGCCGCCTACAGCGGAACGCAGCGAGGTCGCGGCATTCACGACCCGCCCGTTTGGGGCGTGGCGTGAAAATGCGCTAACGCAGACGCTTGGCCCAAGCCAAGAGAGAGCTCAGCACCTTGCCGAATACCGATCCGTGATCGATGGCAAAGCCCGCAATTATTGCGATTGAAGCAGCGAGTCCAACCCAGAGAACGATCTGATCCATAGCGGCCTCCGTACCGAATCCAGGGCGAGCAAAAGCGCTCGCTCGCCTGGCGGCGGAGGGGTGGCTGGGATCAGTAGGCTCTCATTGAGTGCTCCGGATGCGAAGAATTCGCGACGGCAAGATGCCCCGGGCTGAGCCCTGAATCAAGAACGCACGCGACGCTATGCGAGACAGACCCCATGCGTGGCATGGCGAAACCGAAGGTGTGCTGAACCGGCACTCCAGCCGTTGAGGGTTGGACCTCCGCTTCTGGCGCGAAGCGGTCCTCGGCCGGTGTCGCCTCATGGCCCGAAGCGGACGGTCGACGTTGGTAGCACCAAGATGACTAGAGGTTGTCCTCAACGGGCATAGCGCGGTCGATTGAGGCGAGGAACGCGCCAATCTCCGCCCGCGACTTCAGCCGGTAAACCTGCTTCGCTGCCGCCATGTCACCAACGAGCTGCCTGTACCGCGGCGTCAAAGCACGATGGCATCGCAACAGCACGCCATAGCTGCTCATCGTGCTGCGCCACAACGGACTGTTCTGCGGCCACCCCTCCGGCGCGACATAGAGTCCCTTGATCAGGCGCTTGGTCACCCACCAGTAATGCGTGACGAGGGGCAGATCGATGTGGATGAGCGTATCGGCTACGGCGAACCGCTCCCAGGCGGTCTCGACACTGCCGAAGCCATCGATGATCCAGGTATCTCGACGCAGCAACTCAGCGTGTGCCTTGAGGAACGCCTCGTGCGGGACTGCAACACCGCCGGCCCCGTATTGCATCTTATCCAATACGTGCAGCGGTAACCGCGTGATCTCGGCCAGGCGTTTGGCGAGCGTAGACTTTCCCCCACCTGCATTCCCGAATATCGCAACTCTTTTCATGGCTGCCCCGGCCGCACGTCTCCAACGACCATAGTGCGACCGGTAGGAAGCGGGAAGGCGCAGCCCGAATGGCCGCCTCTGGCGCGAAGCGGACGCTCGCAGCGAAACCCGGCGGGCCAACGGTGCTGGGAAATCCGCATCTATGGGTACAACCGCAACATCGCGTGGCGACTGAGAGACATCTGAGACGCATCCCAACGTTCACCAGCGGAGGCAGTGAATGACTGGTTCCGACCCCGGCGCACAGTATGGCGTCCGCCGTCGCTGCTGTTCAGGTCACTTGTACTGACACCTTCGGCTGGACCCGCGGAGCCAGCAGCAGCACGCCGATCGCGAACGGAATAAGACAGGCGAGCGCTGTGCGCAGGCCCACAAGGCCGGCGATGAAGCCGACGACCGGCGGGCCGATGACGTAGCCGGAAAAGCAGATCAACGACAGCGCGGCGATGTTCATCGCCGAGGAACGGCCGGGCTGCCGCGCTGCCGCCGTCACCGAGATCGGGAAGATCAGGGACGCAGCGAATCCCATCAGCGCAAAGCCCAGCAGCGCCGTCCAGACGTTTGGCGCCGCCCAGATCACCGTCAGCCCCAACAGGCCGGAAACCCCGCAGCACCGTGCGAGAAAGACCGGCCCGAGACGATCGATCAGCCGGTCGCCTGTCAGCCGTGTGCCGGCCATGATCGCCGCGAAGATGCCAAACCCTGCGCCGGTAAGCGCCGCCTGCGCCCCATGTTCGGTCCTCAGATAGACCGCCGCCCAGTCCGCCATCGCCCCTTCGAGCACGCAGGCACAGAACGGCAACAGGCAAAGCAGCAGCAGTGGCAGGTCCGGCAGGGTGAGCGCCGGTCCCGGCGCCGACGAGATCGGGGTGCGAGCCAGCTGGCCTGTCGACAAATAGGCCACCGCCATCAGCACGGGCGCAGCGACGGTGAGCGTGACATTTGCCTCGAGGTGAAACGACAGCGCGAGGCTGCCCAGAGCCGCGCCGGCGAGGTTGCCGACGCTCCATAGCCCGTGGCAGCTCGACATGATGCGCTTGCCAAGCCGCGTCTCGACGGCATCCGCCGTCGCGTTCATCGCGACTTCGACCCCGGCGATGCCGGAGCCGTAAAAGAACAATGCGACGGCGAAGCTCGGCAGATCCCACGCCAGCCCAGGCAGGATGGACGTGAGCGCCAGCCAGGCGAAGGTCAGGCGGATTGCGGCGCGTTCGGACATGCGTGAGGTGACTAAAGTGCCCACCAGCGGCAGCGACGCCATAATGCCCAGCGGCAAGGCTGCCAGCGCCAGCCCCAGCTGGCCGATATCCAGTCCCAGCTGCGCCTGGATATCTGGCAGGTGCGGCAGCCACTTGGCGATGATTAGTCCGTCCAGAAAGAAGATCAGTCGAATAGCGGCGATCGGCGACATTGCGAACCTCATCTACTGACCAGACGGGGAACCTGGGGCGGGGTGATTTGCGCTTGTCGTCCACCAGGCGGTGGCGGAGCTTTCGGAGCGTTGCACAACATTGTTGGGCCAATATTTGAATGGTCGTCGGAGCTGTGCTGCCGGCGCTCTGTTTTTTCCCGCGCACGCTGGTCTGGCGAGAAGCGAACAACTGCCCGTTCGCGAAGCGGCCCGCGGCGAGCGACCGCTCCTGGCGCTGCCGGTCCTCACCGGCCGCAAAAACTGTGGCCGATCGGCTCGGCAGGTGCGATACGCCGGAGGATCGAGCCTGAGCGGGGACCCCGCGTCCGGCTCCATACCGCGTTGGGGACCGGCCATGTCGACGATCGATGAAACCAAGCTCGCGCTCAGCCGGCACCAGGTGCTGAAGGAGGCGATCGACCCGCGGCTGCCCGGGCTCTATCGCGGCAAGGTGCGCGACAATTACGACCTGCCGGATGGGCGGCGCATCCTCATCACCTCCGACCGCCTGTCGGCCTTCGATCGGGTGCTGTGCTGTGTCCCGTTCAAGGGCCAGGTGCTCAATGGCATTGCCCGCTGGGCCTTCGCCGAGACCGCCGATATCTGCTCCAACCACGTGCTGGACTATCCCGATCCGAACATCGTCGTCGGCCGCCGCCTCGACATCCTGCCGGTGGAGATCGTGGTGCGCGGCTACCTCGCCGGCACCACCAGCACCTCGATCCTGACCATGTACAAGGCCGGGCGCCGGCAGATGTACGGGCGGGTATTCCCCGATGGCCTCGCCGACAACCAGGCGCTCGAGACGCCGATCATCACCCCCACCAGCAAGGCCGCCGACGGGGCGCATGACGAGCCGCTCACCGAGGCCGAAATCCTGGAGCGCGGCCTGCTCAGCGCGGCGCAGTGGCAGGAAGTGAGCGAGACCGCGCTCGCCCTGTTCGCCCGCGGCCAGGCGCTCGCCGCCGCACGCGGGCTGATCCTCGCCGATACCAAATATGAGTTCGGGCTCGATGCCGAGGGCAGGCTTCGCCTCGCCGACGAGATCCACACCCCCGATTCCAGCCGCTACTGGCGCGCCGATACCTACGAGCAGCGTCTCGCCGGCGGGCAGCGTCCGCACAGCTTCGACAAGGATGTGATCCGCGAATGGGTCGCGGCGCGATGCGATCCGTACCGCGATGAGGTCCCCGAAATCCCGGCGGAGCTGATCTGGAAAACGGCGCTGACCTATGTCGAAGCCTACCAGCGAATTACCGGCCAGCCGTTCGAGCCGCCGCCGCCCACCCCGCCGGTGCACGAGCGCGTGCTGGCGGCCCTGGCGAGTTTTCACGGGGACTGAGAGCCAGGCGCGAGGGGAGCTCCCCTGCACTCCGCGGCACGCTCGAGCTGTTGGCGGCATGCGCTTCGCCAGCGTCAAATTGCGGATCGACTATCGCGGAACGCGGGCGTATCAGGCGATATGACTTCGCCGCAGCCCGGCCCCGAGGCCCAGTCCTTGTCCGCAATCGCCATCAGTGTCGATGGACTGAGCGCCGCCTATGCGGGCAAGACCGTGCTCGACAACCTGACTTTGGAGATCCGGCGCGGCTCGAGCTTCGCCTTGCTGGGCCCCAATGGCGCCGGCAAGACCACCCTGCTCAATATCCTCTCGACGCTGCGCCGCCCCGATGGCGGCAGCGCGCGCGTCGCCGGGGCGGACGTGGTGCGCCAGCAGACCGAGGCGCGGCGCTCGCTCGGCGTGGTGTTCCAGGATTCGAGCCTCGATGATCGCCTGACCGCCTGGGAAAACCTCGAGTTCCACGGTCTCGTCTACGGCATGGCGCCCAAACGCCGGCGCGAGCGCAGCGCCGCGGTGCTGGCGCTGGTCGAGCTCGAGGACTGGCGCGACGAGATCGTCCGCAGCTTTTCGGGCGGCATGCGGCGCCGGCTGGAGATCGCCCGCGCCCTGTTGCACGAGCCGCAGATCCTGTTCCTCGACGAGCCGACGGCGGGGCTCGACGCCCAGACCCGGGTGCGGATCTGGCGCTACCTCGATGAGTTGCGACGGGCCCGCGACCTGACTGTGCTGACCACCACGCACTATATCGAGGAGGTCGAGGGCGCCGATACGATCTGCATCATCGACCATGGCAAGATCATCGCCCAGGGCTCGCCCGAGGCGCTGAAGGCCCAGTACGGCAGCCGCTGGCTGCACCTCACCCCGCGCGACCAGGCGGCGCTCGAGGCGATCCAGGCGGCCCGCCCCGATGCGCAGCCGCTCGGCGCGCATGGCCTTGCGCTCCCCGCCGATGATGGCGCCATGACCGATGCTTTCCTCGCGACTTTCCGCGATCGGCTGGTCGAGGTGCGGTTCCAGGATCCGACGCTCGAGAGCGTCTTCCTGTCGCTCACCGGCCGCCAGTTGCGCGATCGCGCCGACGACCAGCACAATGCCGACAAGGCCGCCGGCCGGCGCGGAGGGCGGCGATGAACCCGATCGTCATGGCGCTGCGTGGCCTCTATGGCGTCTGGCTGCGCGAAATCACCCGCGCCACGCGCGACCGGGCGCAGCTCATCGGCGGCATCAGCCGGCCGCTGATCTGGCTGTTGATCCTCGGCGTCGGGCTCAACCCCTATTTCCGCGGCGAGGTCTATGGCGAGGTCCGCTTCGTCATCCCCTACACTTACCTGCAGTTCCTGTTCCCGGCCGTCATCGTCCTCAACATCATGTACACCTCGATCCAGTTCGCGGTGTCGGTGATCTGGGATCGCGAATTCGGGTTCCTGCGCGAAGTGCTGGTGTCGCCCATGCCGCGCTGGCTGATCCTGCTCGGCAAGGTGCTCGGCGGCGCCACCGTGGCGACGCTGCACGGCGCGCTGGTGCTGATCCTCGCCCGCTTCGCCGACGTTACCCTCAGCCTCGAGCAGGTGGCGCTGGCCCTGCTGCTGATGTTCATCCTGGCGTTCGGGCTCACCAGCTTCGGGGTGATCCTTGCGGCCCGGGTGCGCAGTTTCGAGGGGTTCGGCGTGTTCTCCAACACGGTGATCCTGCCGCTCTACTTCACCTCTTCGTCGATCTTTCCGCTCGATCCGGCGCTGACTCGGGCCCAGCAGGCGGTGACCTATCCCGAGTGGCTGGTGTTCCTGGTGCAGATCAACCCGATCACCTATGCCGTCGATGCGCTGCGCGGCGTGCTGATCAATTTCAACCAGTTCGCCCCCGCAATGGGTGTCGGGGTCATCGTCGCTATGGCGGTGGTGTTCTTTGTCGTCGCCACCATCGATTTCGCGCGGCAATGAAAGGCGGCAGAAATCGCTGGATCCAGCCTGCGATCAACCTGTTGATCACGGTGGCGCTGCTGACGACGCTCAGCTTTTTGCCGCCCGATACCTCGCTCAGCGATCGGCAGAAGACCGGCGTCTTGAAACTCTGCGTGCCGCCGAGCTACCCGCCCCTCGTCACCGGCGATCCGCAGCAGCCCGGCTTCGACATTGAGCTCGGGGGTAAGGTGGCGGCAGAGCTGGGGCTGCGGCTCGCCGTCAACACGCTCAGTTCGATCGGCACCGACTTCAATCCGCGCAACTGGTCGCTGACCCGAGGCCAGTGCGACATCATTGCCGGTGGCGTCGCCGACACGCTGCAGAGCCGCAGTTTCCTCCAGACCATCCCCACGCCGATCGAGACCGGCTGGGTGGGGGTATCGAAGAGCGGACAACTCCCCGCGGCCGGCGGCTCCGTCGTGGTGCTGCCCGGCACCAGCGGGCTCGACCGGCTGAAACTGTCGGGCTGGCTCAGACAGCAATCGCGGCAGGTGATTCCCGCCCGGTCGCCGCAGCAATTCGCCGAAACCCTGGCGAGCGGGCGCGCTGCGGCCGGCATCACCGAGCGCTTTCTCACGGCTGGCATGGCATTGCCTGAGGGCGTCACGCCGTTCTGGTTGGACGAGGCGCAGTTCCCGCGCTTCCGCATGGCGTTCGGCCTGTGGAAGGGCGACCAGACGCTCAAGCGGGCCGTCGCCGCGGCGCTGCAGAGGCTAGAGGCCGCCGGCGACATGGCGGCGCTGGAGGCTCGTTATCATATTGAAACCATTGAAGAAGCGCCGTGAACGCACGGCGCCAGTTTTGGTTCCATCACTAAATTTTGCTTCACTATGACGAAAGTCGCATGGGCGTGCGAACCGATTATGCATTTTGTGAGATTGAGAGATGGCCGCTGAAATGTCAGTTCCCATAGACGACGTGCCGAACGGAATCTTCCTCCCGGTCGGTGCGCCAGCCCATTCTCGGGAGACGAAGATGCCCCTAAAGATCACCCCCCTCGCGGTTGTCGCCCTGGCTGCCGCGTTGTCCGGTGGCGGTGCCCATGCCGCCGGTTTCACCGCCGAGCAGGCCACTGCCGGCGAAACTGCCTACAACGCCAACTGCGCCCAGTGTCACGGCAAGCAGCTCGAGGGTCCGGATGCTCCCGGTCTCGCGGGCTCGGACGTGATGCAGAACTGGGCCACGGCCGGCGGGTTGTACGACTTTATTCACGTTGCCATGCCGCCCTCGGCGCCGGGCCAGCTTGGCGATGAGACCTATCTCAACATCATTGCTTACATCATGAAGTTCAACGGCGCCCAGCCGGGGGACGAGCCGCTGACATCAGATGCCGCCAAGCTCGCCGCCATTTCTCTGCCGGCCGAGACCCAGGCAGGCGCTGCCGCGGCGGCGCCCGCCGCAACGGCAACGCCCGACGCCACCACTGCTGCCGCTGCAACTGCCGTTCCGCAGGCTTTCACCTGGGGCAAGCAGCTGCCGGGTGGCCCTGCCCCCACCGATGCCGCGGCGCCCGCCGCTGCAACGACTCCCGCAGTTCCGCAGGCCTTCACCTGGGGCAAGACGCTCCCCACCGTCGCCGCGCCCGCTGCCAACTGAGTTATCTGGCGCACTGATGTGTGCCGCTTTTAGGAGGTCTCGATGAAAATCGAACTTTTGAAGTCCGTGTTGGTCGCCACGACCGCGCTGGCATTGTTTGCTGGCCCTGCCCTCGCACAGAACGCGGCTGCGCCCGCGGCGACCGCGCCCGCTGCGGCTGCACCCGCCGCCGATGCGGCAGCCACGCCCGCTCCGGAGCGGACCAAGAACTATGTCCCGGTCACGGCCGACATGCTGGCCAATCCGCCTAAGGAAGAGTGGTTGATGTTCCGCGGGAACTACAACAACCAGGGCTATAGCCAGCTCGACCTGATCAACAAGGATACCGTTGGCAAGCTGCAGCTCGCCTGGGCCTGGCCGATGGCCGAAGCCGGCATCCAGGAAACCGCGCCGCTGGTGCACGACGGCATCATGTTCCTGCAGACCAACAACAACATCGTCGAGGCGCTCGACGCCAAGACCGGTGACCTGGTCTGGCAGTATCGCCCGACGCTGGCCGAGCTGCCCAGCTCCTGGAGCTACCAGATCAACCAGGCGCGCCGGCAGAAGAACTCGATCGCGCTCTATGAGGACAAGATCATCCTCACCACCGTCGACGCACGCATCGTCGTGCTCAATGCCAAGGACGGCAAGCCGGTGTGGGAGAAGCAGGTCCTCGATACCCAGAAGGGCTACAGCTACACCGTTGGCCCGCTGATCGCCGACGGCAAGATCATCTCCGCCATTTCCGGCTGCTCGATCGCCGGCACCGCCGGCGGTTGCTTCATCATGGCGCACGACATCAACACCGGTGAAGAGCTCTGGCGCTTCAACACCATCGACGACCCGGAAAACCCCAAGCAGGGTGAAAGCTGGGGCGATGTGCCGCCGGAAAACCGCTGGGGCGGCACGCCCTGGACGACCGGCGCCTATGATCCGGCAACCAAGACCACGTTCTGGGGCATCGGTATGCCTGGCCCCTATTCCGAGCTGATCCGCGGCTCGGGCGAAGGCAGCGTGCTCTACACCAACTCGACGCTCGCCCTCGACGTCGAGACCGGCAAGCTCAAGTGGTACTACCAGCACCTGCCGCGCGATAACTGGGACCTCGACAGCCCGTTCGAACGCATCCTGGTCGACCAGGAAGTCGACGGCAAGACGCAGCACCTCCTGATCACCGCCGCCGGCAAGAACGGCATCGTCTTCGCCCTCGATCGCGATACCGGCAAGTACCTGTGGCACAAGGACACCGTGCAGCAGAACGTCGTGACCGGCGTCGATGCCGACGGCACCGTGCAGATCAACACCGACCTTATCTCCAAGGCGGTCGGCGAAGAGCACCTGGTCTGCGCCTCGGTTTCGGGTGGGAAGCTCTGGATGACCGGCTCGTACAGCCCGCTCACCCAGGCCTATTATGTGCCGCTGACCGAAGCCTGCAACACCGTGGCCCCGACCCAGGTCGAGTTCACCGCCGGCAACGCCGTCGGCGCCGTCAAGTTCGGGCCGCGCGTGCTGCCCGAAGGCATCACCGATGCGGGCCTGCTCGATGCGGTCGGCATCAACCCGACGCAGGGCGACCACAAGTGGCAGTATCGCAGCCGCCCGTCGATGACCTCGTCGGTGCTGGCCACGGCCGGCGGCCTGGTGTTCGGCGGCGACGCCGCCCGCAACATCAACGCCTGGGATCAGGAGACCGGCGAGGTCGTCTGGTCGCAGCGCCTGAACGCTCCGATCGGCGGCTACCCGTCGACCTACGAGATCGATGGCGAGCAGTACCTCGTGGTGCCGACCGGTTACTCGAACGCCGCCAGCTCGATCTCCTCGGCCTTCCCGGAGATCCCGCTGCCGACCGGCTCGGGCAACTCGATCTTCGTATTCAAGCTGCCCAAGTCCGGAAGCTGAATGATCTGATCGGAACGAATGGGAAAGGGGCCGCTGGCCCCTTTCCTTTTTAGATCACGGATGGGTTGAATCACTGCCACTGCCATCGCCCCACCCTCGATGTCATCCCTGCGAAAGCAGGGACCCAACTCACGGCCCGCGCAGGTGGATGGATGGGTCCCTGCTTTCGCAGGGATGACAGCCGGTGGATGGGTCGAAGCTCGAGCACACCCCCTTCTCCGGCGCAGTCCAAAAGTGAAACGACCTAGGAGACTATCATGCTGCTGAAACTGCTCGCCCCGGCGCTGCTGCTGCTCTCGACCGGCGCCGCCCTCGCCCAGACCTCGGGCGTGCCGCCGGAAGAGTTCGACAATACCCGCCGCCAGGCCGGCGACTCGATCCAGGTCTGTTTCGACCGCACCAGTCTAGGCCGCGCCTTCGACGAGGCGGTGGCCAAGGCGCTGGGTGATGCGCTGTTTCTCGAGGTGAAGGTGATGGAAGGCTTTGGCGGCTTTCCGCTCACCGGCGATGGCTTCATGGACGAGCTGAACCTCGCCATGAACAATGACTGTGACATGTTCATGGGGGTCTCGGTGTCGCCCAATACGCCCTTGTCTGACAGCTTCTCGATCACCCGCCCTTACGCCACCATCCCGTTTGTCCTCGCCGTCAAGAACCCCGACTGGCAGCGGCTCGGCGATATCCCCAAAGACCAGCGGCTCGGCACGGCAATCGCCAGCATGGGCGAGATGAACTACATCACCTGGGCGCAGCAGCGCAGCAAGGCCGACCGCTGGGTGCGGCTGCCCTATGCCGACCCGAACCTGATGGCGACCCGGGTGCTCGACGGCACCATTGCCGGGATGATCCTGTGGCAGCCGGTGCTGGCGCGCCTGCAACAGGAACGACCCGAGGCAGCCGCGCTCCGCGTCATCGCCAACGATCCCATCCCCGCTTCCGAGACCCATGTCGGCGCCCTGGTCTCGAGCCGCAACGGCTTTTTGAGGAGCCAGATCGACCAGGCCATCGACGCCCTCGTCGCCGACGGCACCATCGATGGCCTGCTCAAGCAGTTCGGCTACGCCGGGCGGGCTGGGGAGTAGACCCAAGCGCACCGGCCTCTCCGTAATCCTCCCCCGCGTGGCGTGGGAGGATTACCGCACCGCCGGTGCCCCCTACGCATTCCCCGTCAAACTCAGATACGGCAGCACCACCGCCCCAAGGCTCGGGATCAGCCCCGCCACCACTGCGGCCGTGACCGCCGCGAGGCCGAGCGACTGGTAGCGCGGCAGCCGGCGTCCCTGTTCCGGCCGCACCGCCTGCCAGATGGCTCCGGCGGCCAGCCCCGGGATCGGCAGGAGGTTCAGCAGCACCGATCCGGCCGTCACCAGCTGAAACTGGCCAATCACATAGAGCACCACATAGGCGCCGCTCTGTGGCAGCAGCAGCGCCAGCGGCCGCAGCAGGTCGGCCACCGGCACCAGCAGCGCCATGCCAATGAGCCCGCCCAGCACCACCACCGCGACGCCCCAGCCGCCCAGCCGGTTGCTCGCCACCTCATAGCGCAGCGGCCGCACCCAGCTCATCGCGAACAGCACGCCGACGGCCAGGCCCCACAGCGACAGCTGCGCGAACGGATTGGCTGACAACCGGCCATCGAATTGCGGCCGCCGATCGCCAAGCAGGCGCGCCAGGCCCGCCAGCAACAAGCCCTGCAGCCAGGCGTAGACCAGCACCGCGCCGATCCGCGATACGATGTCACTCATGCTCAGGTCGCGCAGCAGTGTCATGGCTCTCTCTATCGCACTTTTCCGCCCGACGGCCGGTCAACCGCTAACGGAAGCGCTTGTTCATGCCTTCTAGATCACCTCACCGATGAGTTGAACCACCTGTCGTGCCATCCCGCGATGACGGCCGGAGGGTCGTCGGGACGAACCGAGGTTGAGCCGTTCGAGGCTGAGTTTGCCTTCGACCTGCCGAAGGAGTAGTTGGCATGTGGTCGACCCGAGACGCCAGATGCAGGCTGATCAGCAAATCGTTGACGAGATCTACGAGGCGGCCGCCATCCCGGAGCTTTGGCCCGATGTTCTGGGCCATATGAGCCAGGTGGTCGGCGCCAGCGGATCCGGCCTGCTCGTCTTCGACCCCCAGCAGCGCATGCGGTTCACCGCGACCCCCAGCTACCTCCCGGTATTCGAGAGCTTTGCCTCGCGGGGAGATGCCGGCCGCTATGACAACCAACGCCCCAGGCGGGCCCTTGCGAACGGGCATGTCGGCTTCCAGCACGACCTCGAACTGTTCACCCAATCCGAGCTCGATACCGACCCGGTGTATCGCGACTTCATCTATCCGCACGCCATTCGCTGGACCGGCGGCACGCTCATCCCGGTGCCGACCGCCGACATCCTGGTTTTCGATTTTGCCAGACGAACCGAGCCGTTCGGACGCACCGACATGGAACGGCTGGACCTCTACCGTCCGCACCTGGCGCGTGCCGCCTTGCTGGCGCACCGGCTGAACCTCAAGGCGGCCCGGGCCGCCACCGACGCGCTTGACGCGCTGGGGCTCCCCGCCGCGGTGCTGCAGAGCGACCGCCGCGTCCTTTCGGCCAATGACTCGCTCAGAGCATTCGATTCACGCGTGACCATCGGCGCGTTCGATCGGCTGCATCTGGCGACGGCGCACGCCGACAGGCTGCTCGGCCGCGCGCTCGCCGAACTCGACCACGACAACGTTCGCTCCTTGCCGATGCCGGCGACCGAAGTCCACCCTGCCGTGGTCGCCCACCTGGTCCCGATCCGCCGCTCGGCCAACGATGTCTTTGCCCGCGGCGAAATGCTCCTGCTGTTCACCCAGGTGACCGCTCCAAATGCGCCGGTCACCGAGGTGCTGACGGGTCTGTTCGATCTGACGCCGGCCGAAGCGAGGGTGGCCAAGGCCATTTCGCTGGGCGGATCCGTCGAAACCATCGCCACGGCCAGCAACGTGTCGCGGGAGACCGTCCGCACCCAGCTCAAAGCGGTGATGATGAAAACCGGCACCGCCCGGCAAGCCGAACTCGCGGTCCTCCTCAGCGGCATCAGCCCGTTCAGCTGACGGGACACACCAAGGCCAGGCGGCCTCTCCGATGTGGTCGCCGCCTGGTTGCAGGGGCTGGTCATCACCCGGCCCGCGAAACGTGATGTCGTCCGCCGGATACCCTGCCGCCTCTCAGAGCGGTCGAAGGCCGCCCAACAGCACTGCGAGCTCGGCCTGGCGGCTCGTGCCGGTCTTCATCATCAGCGACTTGAGCTGGGTACGGATGGTCTCGCGAGAGATGCCGTGCGAAGCCGCGAGTTGCTCGACCGATCGGCCGACCGAGATGCCGCGGGCGACTTTCGCCTCGGCGGGCGTCAGGTCGAAGAGCCCGGTCAGCACTTCAGTGAGGGGCGCCGACGGGGCCGTCACCGGGGTGAGGAGCACCAGAACCTCGGCGCGGGCAAAAATGTCGCCGGCGGCGCGTCGGATCGGGACCACATGAGCGACGATCGCCGGCGCGTTTTCAGTCGCCGCCAGGGGGATCGATCGCACGCCGTTGAAGCTGGAGCTGGACAGTGCCGCAGCAAAGAGATCGTCGGCTGCCTTGGCCCGCAGGTAGATCCGATCGAAAGCTCCGATCTTCACGCGCGGTGCGAGCGCCAGCAACGACTCGTTTGCTGCGAGGACCGCGCGATTTCGCCCGACCACAGCCGCCGGCAGCCCCAGGATGTCGAGGGCTTCGGTCGTCGCCCTGGCCTGCTGCATCCGCAGTCGATGCGCCAGCAGCGCAGCCCTTGCCAGATGCGGGCGGCATGAATCGAGCCGCTCCATCGCTGCGCGGGTGAAGGGGCCTTTGGTGGTGGACTTGGCCACGTCGTAAACAATCAGATCGCCACTCGGCACTGGAACGGCGGTACCGGCAGTCCAGCCGAATCCATACGGCCTGATAAACCGGATGTAGATGGGATCAGCATCGAGCTCGGTCTGTGAACAAACCTCGATGTCATGCGCAAATGCCATCGGCATGCGCTCGAGGCTTCTCTGCGGTCGGATATTGGGCAGGCTTGCGCCATTGGCGGCGTAGTCCGAAAACGCCGCCTCATAGCTCTTCGTGGTAACATAGCGCAGGCCTGTATCGTGGCCGAAGGCAATCAGCGATGCAGCGTCCCCGTCAGCGAGACTGCCGATCTGCTCCAGGATGCGCGGCCAGTATTCCGGAATGACCGCCGCCTCGTATATTCCCTCGACCAGCGTATCCATATCCATGGTGCTGCAATCACGACCGTTTCGTAAGTGCTAGACTTGCACCAACTGCCCTCGCGTTGCCATAGCAGAACGCGGGTTTGAGGAGTGTGTTCACGCTGCGAGGCAACGCCTCCGCACCAGCATGGACCAGCCCCTCACCCGAATGGGTGACGCCAATTGTTGAAAGACGGCGTCCCTTCCCCACCAGGCATGTCGCTCGGGGCTCGAGAACGCCTCGGCAGCCCGGTCCGCTTCAGGGAGGGAACCGATGAGAACATTCCTGCGACGCGCATTTGTCCTGCTGCTGCTCGCGCCATGGTTGGCCGTTGCCTCGCCGGCCCATGCCGACGTGGCCTGCGTTCAGGAGCAGTTGACGCGACTGGGTTTTGATCCCGGTCCGGTCGATGGCGCGCTGGGAAAGCGGACGATCAACGCCGCGACGCTCTTCGCAAGGAACGCCGCGATGCCGCTCGACACGCTCACCACCGAGAATTCCGGTGAGTGGTGTTCGGCGGTGTCGGCTTTCGCCGCTACCCCTGCGGCGCAGAGCATCGTGACGCTGGACCTGTCGTCGGAGCCGGCCGGCATCCTCTCCGATCGTGATCAGCAGCGGCTCTGGGAAGCCTACACCACTGCTCCCGAGTGCTTTGAGCACCCGACCTACGGGAAGGGTACGCCCCTCGGCGTGCCGAAGCTGACCGCCGACCAGTTCGGCGCCGAAGCGTGGAAATCGCCCTACACTGCGGTGCGCGGCGCCGCCCAGTGCCAGAGCGGCCCGGGCAGCCTGGTCATTCCCCGTCCCATCGCGGTGGTGAAGCTCGATGAAGCCTATGGCGAGCGACAGCACGACATCGACATCGCCGCCACCTGGTTCAGGCGGCTGACCACCTACCTGCGTCTCACCGACGATCCGGTGGCGCGCACCCAGCTCAAGCGGGGCGTCATCGAATGGGCCCGCGCCGGTGCGCTCGGCAAAGGCATCCACGTCAGCTGGGGCGCGCAGCCCGTCGATTACCAGATGATGGCTGCGATCCTCTCCATTCTCAGCGCCACGGCGGAGGTGGCTGCCGACTTTTCCGCCGAGGAACGCACCGTCGTCGGCCCGTGGCTCAACCGCCTCGTGGCCGAAATGGGCGCCAGCCACTGGAAGGATCGCTCCGACAACAAGGCCTACATGCGGACCTATGCCGCTCTCATCTGGGGCCTGATGGTCGGGGATGATCGGCCGGTCCAGGCGGCGATCGACGAGTTCAAGCTGGCGATCCATGATATGCGCCCGGACGGCAGCTGGCCAATCGATACCCAGCGCGGCGGCATGGGCCTGCATTACAATTCGGGAAACACCGCCCATGTGGTGATGATCGGCACCGCCCTGAAACTGGCTCGCGGCGTCGATCTCTTCAGCTACGAGGTCGATGGGCGATCGGCTCACACCGCCGTGGAGTTCGTCCTGCGCTCGATCAAGGATCCGGTTGCCACGAACCAGCAATACGCCATCCGCTGCCCCGACGGCGGCGACCGTTTCGGCAGCGTCGACAAGCCGAGCATGTCGTTCATAGGGGAAGCTGGCTACCTGACGGCCTACGCCAACCTGTTTCCCGAAAGAGACGCCTCTCGGTACATCCTGAACAGTCTGGCCAGCGAGGTCGACAATGACAGCGAAAAGTCCGGTGGCGTACCCGCCTGCCTCTATGCGCTCACCGGTGGTGTGGTGAACCTCGCGCCCTTGACCATGCCGGAGCCACCGCCACCGCTGCCGACCCCGGAACACAGCGTCCGCACGCTCGAGGATATCGCGCACCAGGTGGGCAGGTCGGTAAACGTCAACTCGCTGCTGAAATCGGAGATCGAGGGCGAAAAGGAGGGAGCGAACGAGCTGGATTTCAACGTCGTCGGCACGTTCAATTATACGACCAGCAGCTTTTTCAGCTTCAGCCTGGTGATCAACGAGCCACTTGGCGACCGCAAGCCGGATGGCTTGAGCGCGTGCGGCGCGAAGACGCGCACCTACGAGGACAATCTCCACCGCGTCATCATCGACTTCGCGATCGATGACACGCAATACCGTGCCAAGCGCGCCGATTGCATCATTGCGGCACTACCCAGGCGCCAGGCTTTCGAGGCGCAGTTCCTGATCGACTCGTTTGCCGATATCGCCATCGGCCTGGTCGCCTCGGGCGACGTCGAGAACCTGCAGCACGAGGGGCTGCAAACGTTCTTCAAGCGCGTCGCCGCCGGGGAGATCGTCATCAGCCGATAGGCCATACTCCCGGCGAGGGCCCTGCCCTCGTCCGGCTGGGTAGAGGGTGGGGTGAGCGGCAGATCCAACCACAGCCTGAATTCTGCCTGGCGCTGCCGCAGGTGGGGTGAGAGGGAAAGCGGACATCGGCGGCGTCCTCCGCCTGCCGGATGGCCAGCTGTGTGCCGTGGCGGGGTACCTGGCCTTCACGATGATCCCCTGCCGGGAGCAGGAGAGTTCCAGGAAGACGTCGAGTTCACCGAAGCGCAGATCGCTTTTGTGCTCAAGCACGTCATTGGGGCAGAATCGGTGAATGCAGCAGCCATCCGGATTGGGTAGGCTGACGCCCAACGAATGGGTTCACAATTCTCGCGAGGGGCTCTGCGGGTGAGTATCTACGAAGACCTGGGCATCAAGCCGATCATCAACGCGTCAGCAACACTCACCAGACTTGGTGGATCGCGCATGCCCAGGGAAGTCCTCGAGGCAATGCATGCGGCTGCTGGCTCGTTTATCGATCTGCCACTCTTTCAAACAAGGGTCGGCGACCGCATCGCCGAGCTCACCCGGAATGATGCCGCATTCGTTTCCTCGGGTGCAGCAGCTGGGATCGTGCTCGCGGTCGCCACTCTGATGGCAGCGCCGAACGAACCCGATCCGATGGCGTATCCGATGCTCAAGGGCATCACCAGGAACGAAGTGATCGTTTTCACTTCACAGCGCAACGGCTATGACTTCGCCATTCTCCAGACCGGCGCCTCTATCGTTGCGTGCGACGACACCCTCGAATCGTTTGAGTCGGCCATAACCGGGCGTACAGCGTGCCTGGTCTGGTTTGCCGGGGCGCTGGCAGCGAAATCTCCGCCGATCGAGGATGTCATCGCGATCGCCAGGAAACACCACGTCCCGGTTCTGGTTGACGCCGCCGCCCAGATTCCACCGGTTTCGAGTCTCTGGCACTACACCAAGGTCCTCGGCTGCGATGGCGTCGTCTTCAGTGGCGGCAAAGGGATCCGTGGGCCGCAAGCTGCCGGTCTGGTCCTTGGGACCAGGGAACTGATCGCAGGTTGCCGCCGACTTTCAGCGCCAACGCAGGGCATCGGTCGACCCATGAAAGTCGGAAAGGAAGAACTCGCCGGAATGCTCGCCGCCGTCCAGTACACACTGGATCGGGACGAGGACGCGATTCTCCAAGGTTACGAGGCGATCGTCCAGAACTGGATCGAAGAGCTCGCCGGGATCCCGGGAGTGACGACGGAACGCGGCTTCCCAAGTGAAGCTGGTCAACCTCACGCCCGCGCAATCGTTCACCTCGATGCCGGTTTCGGCAAGACGCGCGACCAGGTAATTGACGAACTCAGGAACGGCGATGTCTGGATTGAGGTATCTGCACTAGCCGATGAACCGAATGCCATAGCCCTGAATCCGCAGACGCTGACGAGCGACGAGGCCGGTGTCGTTGCTGCTCGATTGCGACAGGTTCTGACCCGCTAATCAAGTCTCCAGGAACATTATCGATGGCATTCAATGTCAGGAAGCGTGGCAAACTCACCTATTACTATGAAGGCGATCGACCTGTTCTCTCGGCGCTGGTCACCGAGGAACAGACAGATGGCGACCTTAAAATTCATTTCGCTGGTCTGACAGGTGGCTACTCAGCGAAGGGCGTATTGGGACTCAGCGAACTCGTGTCGATGGATCCCCATCAGGAAGTCGCACTGGTCTTCAGGTGCTGGGAGAAGTGGCTGGTCGAGGCGGGAATCTGCTCGTCTCTGGAGGATATCGATTTCATTGAGATGCATGCGTTCGGTGCCCAACCGAAGACCCCGAACATCCTCGCCGACCCCGCCGGATATGCCGCCGAGCAGGATCGCCTTCGGAAAGCCTATGCCGAGGCGTACTCATCCTTCTTCGCCGATAACCTTCCCGAAAATGGAGTTCCCTGCCGCTTCACAGTCCATCTGATCGATTTCCCGGACAAGGCGGCCTCGTACGAGTTCTATACAACCGCGCTCCTCCAACGCGCATTGCAGAAGGGTTAGTCGTGCTAGCGCACCCGACCCTTGGCACGGGCACCCAGCACGAGATCGCAAGTGGACTATCAGGTGCAGGCGGGGTGAGGTGGGGGCGAATGGGAGCAGGCGCCGTTTCACCGGACCGGTGTTGAACAACCTGCCTGCGATGCAGCAGGTCGCCCGGACCCTCGTATCTCCATAAGTCACCGATTTGCCGAGAGCCAAAGCCCGTCCGCAGGCAACATTGGCAAGTCAGCTCCGCAAGCGCTCCCGGGTCTGCTTTGACTGGACCGGCTCGGATGGGAAGGCTGCGCCTGCCGGAGGCAACGTTTCAGCCCGCTTGAGCCAACCGGCGCCGGCAACGCCGTGCCGAGGCTGGGCAGAATCTTCATGATGATACCGCTCGTCTGGATGATCTCGGCGTCAATGATGCCTCTCTCCGAGGTTATCAAAGTGCTGCCGGTCTGGTTCGACATCAGCAAGTGGTCGCTCGACAACTATTACGAAACGCTGGTCAATTAAGGCGAACCCCGTCCACACCGCCCAAAGCGGACATCCGGTCTTCCTGAGTACCTGGAACTATGGCCAGGATCTAAAAGAGCGCTATCTGGCCGGCCGTTACACGAGCCGAGTCATCGATCGCAAAACACACGCTGTTCTGCAAAATGACCGCCTGCTCGGCTGGCCACCGATCTCGACCTACCCCTACTGTTTAGTGGGCATGCCCCCGGCGGACTTTCTGTCTACCGTGCGCGCATGATTTGGGGGCCGACTTGATGAACCGCTTTCCGGCAATGCATGGCGTGCAGGGCAAACGCCTGCATGGCCTGACGCGAACGCTCCTCGTTTCCATCGCGTCGCTGGCGATCCTCGCCGCTGGCCCCCTCGGCACCAGCACCGCCTTCGCCGCCGGCGGCGAAGGTGGCAGCGGCGCGGCCGGGGGCGTGGATTCCAATACCGGCGCGGGCGGGGCCGGCGGTAATGGCGACTTGATGTCCGAAGCCGGCGGTGGTGGTGCAGGCCAGACTGGCGGCGCCGGCGGCGACATGATCGGTTTCCCGGGCAATGCCGGTGCTGGCGGACTGGCGCCGGCACCGGGCACGTTCGTCGGCGGCGATGGCGGCAACGGCACGTCCAGCGGCGGTGGTGGCGGCGGAGCCCACGGCTTTGTCGGCGCCGATTTCAGTACGTTGACCGGACCGGCCCAGGGTGGTGACGGTGGCGACGGCGCCAGCGGCGGCGCCGGCGGCTATGGCGTGGTCATCACCGGGACGGGGAACCTGGGCAACACCGGTCAGACCGCCACCGGCGGCAACGGCGGCAATGGCGGCAGCGCGTTCCTTTCGGCCGGCGGCGGTGGAAGCGGCGGCACCGGCATGGTGTTCAGCAATGCGGCTGGAGCGACTGCGAACATCAATGCCATAGTGACGGGCGGCAATGGCGGTGATGGCGGATATACGCAGTTTGCGCAGGGCCCCGGCGGCGCGGGCGGCGCCGGCGTGGTGTCGCTGAACGGCGGTACCATCACCACCAGCGCGGCGGTCAGCGGCGGCAATGGTGGCAACGACGCCATTGGCGGCGCCGGCATCATCTTCGGCGGCACCGGCACGCTCACCACCGGGGCATCCACCACCGGCGGCAACGGCGCCAGCGCCATCGTCGTCACCGGAGCGGCGAACCTCATCGCCGGCGGCACGGTGACCGGCGGCTTTGGCGCCGCCGGCGTTTCCTTCGGCAGCACCGGCACCTTCACCATCACCGGCACGGTGACCGGCGGCGCCAACGGCGCCGGCGCCAATGTCACGACCGCCACCACGACCACCATCAACGGCGCCCTCACCGGCGGCGTCGGCAATGCCGGCGGCGTCGGTGAGGACTTCGGCCTTGGCGGCGAGGCAGGCGCCAGCGGCCTGGTGCAGGGCGCCGGTGGTACCGTGAACGTCAACGCCGCCACAACCGGCGGCAATGGCGGCGCAGGCAGTGGCGGCTACGTCATCGGCGGCAGCGGCGGCGGCGGTGGCGCCGCCATCGTGCTCAGCAATGGCGGCACGGTGAACGTCGATGCGGCCGTCACTGGCGGGCAAGGTGGCGCGGGCGGCCTTTCGAGCTTCACCGGCGGCGGCGGCGGCGGCGGCGGCGCTGCCATCTTGCTCAGCAATAGCGGCACGGTGAACGTCGATGCGGCCGTCACTGGCGGGCAAGGCGGCGCCGGCGGCCCTGCGATCACCGGCGGCAGCGGCGGCGGCGGTGGCGCCGCCATCGTGCTCAGCAATGGCGGCACGGTGAACGTCGACGCGGCCGTCACTGGCGGGCAAGGCGGCGCCGGCGGCGCTGCGGACTACGACGGCGGCAGCGGCGGCGGCGGCGGCGCTGCCATCGTGCTCAGCAATGGCGGCACGGTGAACGTCAATGCGGCCGTCACTGGCGGGCAAGGCGGCGCGGGCGGCCTTTCTAGCTTCGGTGTTGGCAGCCCCGGCGCCGGTGGCGCCGGCATCTCGGGCGCCGGCATCGACATCGCGATGACCACCCCCGGCAGCGTCGCGAGTGGCGGAGGCGGCACCAACGCCATCACCTTCACCGGTGGCAGCAACAGCATCACCGGCACTGGCGGCACCATTGCCGGCGCGGTCCGGGTCGATACCGGCGCAAGTCTCGACATCGATGGTGGCATGCTCAGCCTGACGAGCGCCATCAGCGATATCCAGCTCGGCGGCACGCTGAACCTTTCGGGCAATGTCACCACCAGCGACATCGCGCAGATCACCACCACCGGGTCGGAGATCCACTACGCCAACGGTGCTGTGGTCGCGAGCGCCATCGTGCTCAACAGCAACGACACCACCCTCGACGTCGATACCGGCGATGCCGCCGAGCAGTCCGGCAATATCACCGAGACCGGCGGGGCCCGACCGATCGAAAAGACCGGCGGCGGCACGCTGGTGCTTTCGGGCAGCAACACCTATACCGGCGCCACCACTGTCAGCGGCGGCACGCTCGAGCTGCAGAACGGCGCCGCCATCTCCAATACCGGCGCGGTGGTCCTCGACAACACCGCCGGCGTCAACCTGGTGGTGACCGACAGTGAGACCATCGGCTCGCTCTCCGGCGGCGGCGCCAGCGGCGGCAATGTAGAGGTCGCGCTGGGCCAGACGCTTTCGACGGGCGGCGCCAATACTTCCACTACGTTCGCGGGAGTCATCTCCGGCAGCGGCGGGCTCACCAAAGCGGGTTCCGGCACGTTCATCCTGTCGGGCAGCAACAGCTATGGCGGCATCACCACCGTTGCAGCCGGCGTGCTCGATGTCACCGGCTCGCTCACCGGCACATCGCAGCTTGATATCACCGGCGGCAGCTTCATCGGCTACGGCACGTCGATCTCCGACACCGCCGCGGTCAATGTCTCGGGCAGCGGCCTCTTCGACCTGCGCGGCAGCGAAACCATCGGCGCGCTAACCAATAACAGCGTCGTTTCGCTCGGCGGGAACAACCTCACTGGCGATGTGCTGACCACCGGCGTGCTGTCGGGCACCGGCACGGTGAACCTCGACATTAACCTCCAGACCGGCGCCACCGACCGGCTGCACGTCGCTTCGGTCGCAGCCGGCGCCAGCACCACTTACGCCTTCGACAATCTGGGCGGCGCCTGGCTGATCCCCGACGTACTGGTGGTCCAGAATGACGCCGCCAGCTATGACGGCGCGTTCAGCTCCACCGGCCTGCCGCCGGCCGGCCTCGTCAGCTTCAGCCTGATCGACAATGGCGGTGATCTCTACGTCCACGCCGAAGCCGACCTCGGCGTATTGGGCGGCATCACCGATGCGGTGACGCTGGCGCAGTCGACCATCGGCGCCATGCTCGATCATGCCCCGGGCCGCGACGGCAGGACGCTTATCGGCAACGTCCCCGGCAGCGATTGCGGCGTCGGCGCCTGGCAGCGCGGCCTTGGCGGCAGTGCTTCGGCGACGGGCGAAACCTTCACCGACAGCGGCTCTTCCGCTGGCTCTTCGACGGTTGGCCTCAGCTTCGGCGGCGGCCAGTTCGGCGTCGATGTCGCCTGCGCCGATGTCGGCAGTTCCGGCATCGACGTAGCGTTGGGCGCGTTCGGCGGCTTTGTCGCCGGCTCCACCACCCAGTCGATCGACGGCATCGTGCCATCGACCACCGGGGCCAGCTTCCAGCAGGGTTCCGGGGGCATCTATGCGGCCATCGCCAAGGATCAGTTCGCCGCCGAGCTGCAGGCCCGCTACGACGCCACCGACTTCGTGTTCAACAACACCAACGCCAGCTACGGCCTGGTCGATGCCGACCTCCACACCGATCGCTACACGCTCAGCGGCTCGGCGAGCTACGCGATATCACTGGGCGAGGTGGACCTGACCCCGCGGGCCGGCTTCTCGATCAGCCAAACCACCGCCTCGGTGCTCGAATTCCAGAATGGCGAGACCCTCGCCCCCGATGCCGCGTTGAGCCTCGTGGGCTTCATCGGCGGCACTTTGAGCAAGACCTTCCTGCTCGAGGATCAGCTCACCGCGGTCACCCCGTTCCTCACCGGCACGCTCTACAACGACTTTGCCGATGGCCCGACCTCGGTGTTTACCGACCAGGTCGGCAACGAACTGAACCTCGTGTCGGAAAACCAGGGGCTGGTCGGGGAAGCGAGCCTCGGCATCGGTGTCTCGCGGCCCTTCGGCGACAACGCGCAGTTCGACGCCTCCCTAACCCTCAACACCCGCTTCTCCGACCAGCTCGAGGGGTACGGGCTGGCGGCGAAAGCGCGGCTGCAGTTCTGACCGGCGTGGCGAGACACGTGCATTCTTCCCGCTTGCTTGGCGGTCTGCTGCTGCTTGCTCTCGTCACGGGGCCTGTCAGCGCGCAGGACGCGCCGGTGGCCGCCGAACCGCTGCAGATCGGTCCCGCCAACGACAGCCCGCAGCCATGGGCCATCAACTGCTCCAACGAGGTCGGCCGCGACACCATCGTCTGCACCATGACGCAGGCGCTGGTCGCGCGAGACAGCAACCAGCGCATCATAGCGGCGACGATCTACCGGCCCAGTCCCGACGCGGCAGCGCTGCTGCGCATCAACCTGCCGCACGGCATCCTGCTGCAGCAAGGCGTCGACGTATCGATCGATGCCGGCGCCCCCACCCGGGTGCCCATCACCATTGCCGACCAGAACGGCAGCTATGCCACGCTCGAGCTCACGGCCGACCTGCTGGTGGCGCTGCAGGGCGGCGGCCTCGTCACCTTCGGGGTCAAGGCGGCCAACGGCGAAGCGGTTGGCTTCCAGCTCTCCCTCAAGGGCTTCACCTCGGCCTTCGCGAAACTCTGAAGCCGTCCCGGCTCGCCGGGCAGCCCTCCACCCCTACCGCTCCGGCAACCCCGCACCGACCATCGCCGCGATAACCCGCGCGCTCGCCGCCACGAACACCGGGCTTGCCCCCGTCGTCGGCGGCGCAACGTTGGCGGCGGTGGTGCCGGGGCGGAGGGTCAGGGCCTTGGTCAGGGTCGCTTCGGCTTCGGCCTGGCGGCCGAGGCGCTGGTAGGCGGCGGCCAGCAGCATCATCGGGCGGCCCGAGGCCGGGGTGATGGCGATGGAGCGCTGCAGCCAGTCGATGGCGGCGGCGTCGCGATCCCGAGGGCACGACGACCACCGGGCTCGAAGGCCGCGTCCAGGCCGGCGTCCGGCTCAACGTCAGCCCCAGCGCCGCGATCAATCTCGGCGGCGAGTTGGGCGGGCTCGGCTCGGAACAGCGCAGCTGGTCGCTCAATGCCGGGGTCAGCGGCGGCTTCTAGCCCGCCGCGGGCCCTCACGTCGCGAGCACTGGTCGGGTCGAGCCGCGCAGCATCACCTCGACCGGCACCACCATCTCGCGGAAGGGAAAGCTGCCGGTGTCGAGGCGATGGAACATCGCATTGGCCGCCGCTTCGCCCAGCCGAAACGCCGGTGCGGCGACCGTGGTGAGTTCGGGCGTCGAATAGCGCCCGAATTCGAGGCCGTTGAAGCCCGCCACCTGGATATCGCCGGGAACATTGCGGCCGACGCCCTGCAGGTAGCGCATCGCGGCAATGGCCATCTGGTCGTTGCCGCCGATGACCAGGTCAGGTTCGTCGCCCTTGGCCAGAAACGCCCCCAGCGCCGCCTGGCAAGCCTCAAAACCTTCATTCGCCGACTTGACCACGCTGAGGCGGACCTCGGGCCGGTTGGCGAGAATTTCGCGGATGCCGCCCTCGCGCCGCTGCATGGCGGCCCATTCCAGCGCTGGCACGAGGAACAGCACGTGTCGCACGTCGCCGGTGACGAGGGCGCGGGCCAGCTCACGCGCCCCGCCCCGGTCATCGAAATGGATCGAGGCCGCATCGCGCACCTCGTCCGGCACTTCTTCCTGCAGGATCACCAGCGGCTGGTTGGTGGCGGCGATCCGCTCCACCACCCGGCGGCGCGTCGCACGGGAGCCCGACAGCACCATGCAGAAGCCGTCGGTCTCGATATTGCGCAGGAACGACGCCTGCTCGACCTCGTCGGGGCCGACGCCGTGCAGGATCGTCGAGTAATCGAGCCGATGCAGCGCGGCGGTGAGGCCGGCCAGCATGGCGGCGGTCAGGGGGTCGGAGAGAAAGAACGGCGACGCATCGACCAGCACCACGCCGATAATCTGGCTGCGCTGCGTCCTGAGCCGCCGCGCCAGCGCGTGCGGGCGGTAGCCGAGCTCCTGCGCCACGCGCCGCACCCGCGCCGACAGCTCCGGCCCCACGGCGCCCGCCCGATTGTTGAGCACGTTCGAGACGGTCATCGGCGTTGTCTGGGCCAGCCGCGCCACGTCCTTGAGCGTTACCGCCTTCTTGCTAGGGGGCAAGTTTCCTCCGGGGGCATCAGAATCTGCCGTTTTGAGGCATATTATCCGCTTGAGCTGCCGATGTCTGTCAGCTCGCCCAGTCCTGCACCTCGCCGACGATGGCGATGTGCTGGCCCTGGTTGACCCGGGCGCCCCAGGCTTGTGCGGCGAGCCGCCCGGAGACACCTGCCCTGACCGGCCAGGCCGGCAGTTCCAGCCGCTGGAAATCGTGCAGATAGCCGATCGTCGCTCCGGCAGTAACAGCGTCGCCCGGCTTGCGGAGCGGCTCATAGTGGCCGTCGAACGGGGCGACGATGGTGCAGTTGCGGTTGACGATCGAGAGTTTCACCTGGGTGCCGTCGGCATGGTGATCGATCGGCTTGATGGTGCCACGCAACTGTTCCCAGTGGATGGCGGCGGCCCGGATGCCCTGCCGGCCATAGCGCACGCCGTCGGGATGGATCGAGCGGCCCCAGCCGAGCTCGGCGCCGATAGTGACCTTGCCCTGCCGTTCCGCTTCGCTGGTCAACAGGCCCGGTGTCTCGTTCTGGTAGACCAGCACCACCGGCGAGCCGAACCAGCGGGCCGATTGTTCGATCCTGAAACTCTGCTCGCGGTCGGCGATCGGGTGAAAGCTGGGGCCGAGCGCGAACTGCGCCACCTCGCCCCCGGCATGCAGGTCCAGCACCACATGCACATGCGGCCAGATCGTGGTGCGGACGAAATCGGCGATGCGGTGGGTGATCCGCCCCAGGCTCGGCGTGCGGCCGGCATCGGCCACGAAGGCGCGGTTGAGGTTGACCCCGTCATCGTTGACCGAATCCCGCGCTCCGGCGCGGAACGCCGCAACGTTCAGCACCGGCACGAGGATAATGCGGCCGCGCACCTCGCGCATGTCGATCTCGCCGAGCAGGTGCTTGATGGCAATCGGCCCCTCATACTCGTTGCCATGGGTCGAACCGAAGGCCACCAGCCCCCTGCCCGGCTGCGCCTCGGGGCCGATGAACACCGTGAGCGGCACCAGGTGGTCGCCCCAGATGCCATCATGCGGCAGCGCCACCCAATAGTCGCGGCGGCCCGGCGAGGTGAGATCGAGCTCGGCGACGTTGACGATGCGGCGGTCCATGCTTGTCTCCTCAGCGGGCGCGATGCGCGTCGATGAAATCGGTGTCGACCTCAATGCCGATGCCGACGCCATCCGGGATGGCGATGCAGCCCTCGGCATCGAGGCTCAGCGAGGTCGGCGCGATGCCTGCCGTCAGTGGGCTCTGGCTGACATTGAACTCGACGAAATGCGCCCGCGGCAAAGTCGCGATCAGCTGCAGGCTGTAGCCGGTCAACAGGTGCGTCAGCCAGGAGTGCGGCACGAGGTCAATGCCCGCCCGGTTGGCCAGCTGCGCCACCTGTTTCGCCACGCTCAGGCCGCCGCAGCGCGTCAGGTCGGGCTGGATGACATCGACGCAGCCGCTCTCGATGAAGCGGGCAAACTCCCACACCGTCGAGACCTGCTCGCCCGCCGCCACCGGCACCGGGCTCGCGGCCCGCACCGCGGCATACTCGTCGAAATTCTCGGGGTGGATGAAATCCTCGACCCAGCGCACGTCATAGTCGCCGAGCCACTGGCAGAGCCTCTCGTTGTCGGCGCGGCTGCGCGGCTGCATGCGGTTCGGCGTCACCGTCGGATACCAGCCGGGGTCGACCATCAGGTAGCGGTCGGGCCCGAGCGCCTGCCGCGCGGCGGCCACCAGTTCGCGGTCTCGCCCCGGATCCTGGCCGAACACCCCCCAGCCGAACTTCACGGCGCGATAGCCCTTGTCGATATAGCCATTGGCGGCGTCGACCATGCCCTCGGGCGTCGAGCGGAACAGCGTCGAGGCATAGGCCATCACCTTGTCGCGCCGCCGCCCGCCGAGCAGTTCGGCCAGCGGCATGCCGGCGGCCTGCGCCCGGATCGACCACAGGCAGTTATCGAGCGCCGAGATGCAGTGCATGGCGATGCCGCGCCGGCCGTAATAGGCGCTGCCGACATAGAGCTTGTCCCACAGCCGCTCGACATCGAGCGGGTTCTCGCCGACGAGCAGGCTCCCCAGCGTCTGGAAGCCGACCGTCGCCATGCCCTCGCCGGCAATGATGCTGACCGCTGCCGGGGCCAGCGTTTCGACATCCGACCAGCCGGTGAGGCCCTCGTCGGTGGTGACGCGGATCAGCAATTGCCAGTCGCCATTATCGGTGGCCTCGGCGCCGCTGGCCCCCGCGCCATAGGCGGCCGTGCCGCGCAACAGGATCGGTTCGACTTCGGTGATCTTCATGTTCTGTCTCGCTTCAGCCTTGGGGTCACGACTTGAGGCCGCCGTGCCACCAATGCTCGAACGGGTTCGCGTAAAGGATTGAATCAATTGTCGTCTGGCTGATCCGTGGCAACCTCGTGCCCTCGACCTGCTCGTTGATGGCGTTGAGCCCATCGATCGATTCCCGCACCTCGGCGAACGGGAAATCGGTGCCCCAGAAGATCTTGTTGCGGTCGTTCACCCGGTATTCCTGCGCGGTGACCAGGGTGTTCCAGAACTGCCACGGCCGGTAGAACAGCGCCGACACTTCGGCATAGACATTGGGGCGCTTCCGGATGACCACGATGCACTCCTCGGCCCAGGGGTGCGCCATGTGCGCCATGATCATCTTAAGGTCCGGGTAGCGCGCCGCGATGTTGTCGACATCGAGCGGCCGGCCATACTCGATCGGCGCGTTCTCGGCGAAAGTCGTGCCCATATGCATGGTCAGCGGAATATTGCGCTTCACGCAGAACTCGTAGACCGGCACCATCCTGGGGTCGAGCAGCGACACGCCATTGTAGATCGGCCCGAACTTGACGCCCTTGAGGCCCAGATCGTCGATGGCGTGCACCAGGAGGTCCATGTAGTCGGGCCGGCGCGGATCCATGGCGGCAAAGCCGACGAACTTGTCGGGATATTTCTTCACCGCCGCCGCCGTCACCTCGTCATCGCCGTCGATGCCGGCGCTGTCGCCGTAGCGCAGCGAGAAGATGATGGCTTTGTCGACCTCCGACATCGCCCTGTAGACCGTGTCGGCATCGGCCAGCTGGCTCACCGAACCCGGCCGCGAGGTGGCGGTGCCGGTGGTCAGCAGCGGACGCACATGCTCGGGGTTCCAGATATTGACGTGGCAATCGACGATCATGGTGCCCTCACAAGACGCCGAATTCTTCGTAGACTTCAGCGAGGCTGCGCCCGGCCAGCAATGCGGCTTTGGTCTTGTTCTCGCCCTTGAGCCGCTCCGTCGCCGCGGCGACCACCTGGGCCTCGATGGCCTGGGGCACTACGACGACGCCATCGCCATCGCCGAACACGATATCGCCGGGCGAGATGCTGACGCCGCCGCACTGCACCGTGACATCGGTATCGATGACGCGTGCCCGGCCCTTGCTGTCGAGCGGCCCGATGCCGCCGTGGAACACCGGAAAGCTTAAGGCCCGGATCTCGGCGATATCGCGCACCAGCCCATCCATCAGCGCGCCCGCCGCGCCGCGCACCTTGGCTGCGGTGCTGAGCAGGCCCCCCCACGGCGCGATCCGGCCCGACGTGCCGCAGGCGCAGACCACCACGTCGTCAGCCGCCAAGCTGTCAATCAGCTTGATCTCGCCGGCATGCGGGTTCTCGTCCGGTCCGGGCTGCTGATAGATATCGGCATAGATCATGGTGCGCGCCCGCCCGACCATCTTGAGGGCGTCATCGAGCGGCCGGATGCGTGATTGGAGCGCCTGGTTGCGATAGCCCAGTTCGTCGAGCACGTCGGAAAGCAGGGCGGAGAAAAAACTCTCGCGCATCAATTGCACCACCGGGTCGGAGCTTTGGCGGTCAGCGTTCATTTTGGTCAGTTCCGTTGGTAGGAGGTTGGTCGGTAGCGGCCCGGTCAGACCCAGCCGGCATCGACGATGAAGTTCTGCCCGGCACAGGAGCGGCTCTCGTCGGCGGCGAGGAACAGCACCATGTTGGCGATGTCGGCGGGCTGGATGCGCCGGTTGCTGAGCGACTGGCGGGTCGAAATCTGCTGCTCGGCGGCATCGTCGATATAGGTGGCGAGCTGCCTCGGGGTCATCACCCAGCCGGGGATGACACAGTTGACCCGGATGTTCTCGGGCCCCAGTTCACGCGCCATCGAGCGGGTCATGCCTGTGATCGCCGCCTTGGCGGTGGCATAGGCGATGGTCTTGGGGGCGCCGAACAGCCACACGGTCGAGCCGATATTGATGATCGAGCCGCCCCCCGCCCCGGCCATGGCCGGGCGCACCGCCTGCGCGGCAAAGAAGTGATGCCGGAGGTTACGCGCCATGCGCTCGTCCCAATAGTCGGGCTCGACCTCGGCGATGGTGTGCGGATCATCGCTCGCGGCATTGTTGACCAGTGTGTTGATCGGGCCGAAGCGTGCGATCACCGCTGATATCGCGACCCGCAGCGCGGCGATGTCGCGGATATCGCAGTGCTGGTAGAACGGCGCGTGCCCCTCGGCCGCAAGCGCCGCGACCAGCGCCTCGGCGCTCGTATCGTCGATATCGACGAACGCCGCCTGCGCCCCCTGGCGGGTGAACTGCGCCACCATCTCGGCGCCGATGCCGCTGGCCCCGCCGCTGACGAAAACGACTTGGCCCCTGAGGCTCGGATAGCTTGCCCCGGTCATTGCCGGTCCTCCCCGCTGCTGTTCTGCGTATTGCTGTCGTCGATCAAGATTTCACCGACCCGGCCGTCAGGCCCATCAGGAAGTAGCGCTGGAAGATGGCGAAGACGACGAGCGTCGGCACCATGCTGATCACCGTCTGCGCCGTCATCGCCCCGAGGTTCTGCGTGTGCTGCAGGCTCTGCGTCGCGATGCCGACAATCAGGGTGCGCTTGTCCTCGCTCTGGGCGATCAGCAGCGGCCAGAGGAAACTGTTCCAGGTGTTGACGAAGGTGAACACCGCCAGAACGATCGCCGGCTGCCGCGCCAGCGGCACGATGATCTTCAGAAGGATCTGCAGCGGGTTGGCGCCATCGATCTTGGCCGCCTCGAGCAGCGCGTCGGGGATTTCGGAGATGAACTGCCGCATCAGGTAGACCCCGACCGGCGCCGACAGCAGCGGGATGATGAGGCCGGCATAGCTGTTGACCAGCCCCAGCCGCGCCACCAGCACGTAATTGGGCAACAGCGTCACCGCGAACGGCACCATGACGGTCGCCAGCATCGCCGAAAGCAACCAGGCGCTGCCCTTGAACTTCAGCTTGGCGAAGGCATAGCCGGCGAGCATATCGACGATGACGGTGAGGATGGTCACTGCCGTGGTGACGATGATCGAGTTGAGCAGCCACTGGATCGACACCTTGTCGGCAAACACCCCCAGATAGTTGGCGAGGGTGAACGGCGCCGTGCTGCTCGCCAGCGAGTCGAAGCTGGTGATCGGCTTGAACGAGGCGACGACGACGAACAGCACCGGGCAGATTGACGCGAGGACCACGAGGATCAGCAGCGTGTGGGTGCGCAGCGCCGCCCAGACCTGGCGGCTGCTGAGGCGGACCCGTGGGCGCGAGTGCGGTGCCATCAGCGCGCCTCCCGGCTGCGGGTGAACAGCACGATCGCGCCGGCGAGAAGGATCGAGAATACCATCACCGCGACGCTGATGGTCGCCGCGTAGCCGACCGAGCCGCCCCCGAACACCGATTTGTAGATGTACCACATCACCGTATAGGTCGAGGTACCGGGCCCGCCCTGGGTGAGGACGAAGATAATGTCGAACACCTGGATGGCGCTGATCGAGGTGAGGATCAGCACCAGCTGCAGTACTGGCTTCAACAGCGGCAGGGTGATGTGCCAGAAGGCGCCGCTCGGGCTGATGCCATCGACGGTGCCCGCCTCGTAAAGCTCGCGCGGGATGCCGTTGAGGCCGGCGAGGAAAATCAGGCTGTAAAAGCCTACCGAAGCCCAGGCGCTGATCAGCGCCACGGCGATGAGCGCCACCGTGCCTGACTGCAAATAGCTGAGCTCGAACCCGAACGTGTGCTTGAAAAAGCCGTAGATCGGGCCGGCATCGCGATCGAGCATGATCTTCCACACCAGCCCCGTGGCCGAAACCGAGAGCAGCGAAGGCACGTAGATCAGCGAGCGATAGACGCCGCGAAACTTGACCTGGCGGGCGAGCAGGATGCCGACGCCGAGCGCCAGCCCCACGGTGACCGGAATGTTGACGGCCATGAACAAGAGCGTATTGCCGATGGTCGAGCGCAGCAGCCCGTCACCCAGCAGCGCGCCGAAATTCCCAAGGCCGACAAACCTGAACTTGCCGATCAGGCCACCCTGAAACAGCATCAGGTAGAAGGTGTAGACGAACGGCACCACGACGAACGCGGCGAACAATCCGACTTTCGGGGTGAGGAAGACGAGAGCGGAGATGAACTCCGCCCTCGCCTGTGCCTTGATCGCCTGCATGAGGTGCTAGAGCCCGGCGTTGGCGGCGAGCGTCGCGGTCTGCTGCCGGGCGTCGGAGATCACCTGATCCAGCGATTTCTGCCCGCTCAGGTAGTTGTTGATCTCGCCCACCAGATACTCATAGCCGTTATACGGCAGGGCCGCCGGGAACAGCATCGACTTGGTCTGCGGCAGCGCGGCGGCGAGGAAATCATAGGCCCGCTTCTCGCTCACCTTGCCATACATGGCGGCGGCATCGGCATTGGTGCTGACCGGGAACAGCAGCGATTGCGCGATGTAATCGTCGTATGGCGCACCAGATGTCACGTACTTGATGAAATCGAGCGCCGCCGCCTTGTTGGCGCTGGCCTCGGCGATCACCAGATAGCCCGCCGCCCCGGAAACGAACGCCCCGGCCGGGCCCGCCGGCGGCTCCACCACCTGCAGCCGGGCATCGGGGAAGTTGACGAACTGCTGGACGTTGGCTTCCACCCATTGCAGGCCCGCCTTGCCGGCCGGCAGCAATTCGCTCCACTGCGTCGCATCGGCATAGAGGGTGAGTGGGGTCGCCGCGCCGCTATCCTGCAGCGCCTTCAGATGCTCGAGCGCGGCGCGGCCCTCGGGCGTATCGAAGCCGATATCCTTCATGTCGGCGCTGAACGGCGTCACCCCATAGGAGAACAGCACGTTCCAGATGTAGTTGATCACCACCTCGTAGGAGCCCGGCCAGGCCATGCCGTAGATCGCCACCTTGGATTTGTCGAAGGCCGGATCACCGAGCGGCTTGCCGGCTTCGTCGAAGGTGAGTTTCTTCGCAAACTCCAGCAGCTCGTCATAGGTGGTGGGCAGCGCGGGCTTGCCGGCCTTTTCCCACACGGCTTCGTTGAGGGCGAGAACGAAGCGGCTCGAGATGTAGGGGTAGCCGTAGAGCTTGCCGTCCCGCGTCGCCGACGCGATCATCGCCTCGTTGATGGCGCTGGTGTCGAGCGCCGGATCGATCGCCCTGAGGTCGGCGAGCAGCCCATTGGTGCCGAACTGGTTGAGCGTGTTGGTCACCTGGTAGGAGACGTCGGGCGCCGTGCCGGAAACGAAGGCGGCGGTGTATTTGGCGAGGAACTCGGCCCACGGCACCAGCAGGTGCTCGACGCTGTTGCCGCTCGCCTCCTTGAACCCGGCGACGGCGGTCGCCCAATAGGCGTTCTCGCTCTCGGCCGCCATGTTCGGCATCTTCCAGAACTGCAACGCCGCCCCGCCTTGCGCGAAGGCGCCCCCAGTGGCCGCAGCGAGTGCGGTGCCGGCCATCAGCGCGGCGGACATTGTCAACAGACGGCGCCGGGTGACCGGCGCGACGGCACTATGGATTGGCAACGACATCTGTTTCCCTCCAGATTTATCGATAAAGCCAAGCTGCATGACAATTCCACGCCTTGTCAATCGAGATTCGGCAGGACCACGCCGATTCCGGGGCCAAGCCGACAGGATCGAGCCTTCGAAAAGATATATCGATAAATCGCATCCGGAGGCCGGCACGGGTCGCCGATCGCCAACCCACGCAGGATGTGCGGTGGAGGGAAGACGGACGTGGCCCGCGCGCTACCGGCTGATGCTGAAGGCCGCAGACAGCGGCGCGGCGTCGGCGCTGCAGGATGTGGCGATCACTTCGTGGGCGATCGAATAGCGACCCGATAGGATAGCGGTAGCGACCTCAACCCGCCGCCGCCTCGCGGCGATCGTAGTCGTAGGCGATCGCGGCTTTGAACTGGGCGATCTTCTCCAGCAGCGCCGCCCGGTAGGCGGTGGGCGAAACATCCCGGTCCTCGGAGCGGGTCAGGCCACGCGAAACCGGCACCAGCAGATCTCCCGGGCGCGTGCCTCGCAGCGAGCGGATACTGGCCGCATCGCCGCCTTGCGCGCCAAGGCCTGGGGCGAGGATGATCGAGCGCGGCAGGAGCGTGCGCAGCCGGCGCCCTTCATTGGGAACCGTCGCCCCGATCACTGCGCCGATCGGGGAGAGAGAGCCGGCATCGCCAGCGGCGAGCCCGGCATCGCCGGGGGCGAGCCCGGCAATCAGGTCGGCGACGCGATCCGAGACCAGCCGGTTACCTGCCATCTTGTCCTGCAGCCACCCGGCGCCCGGATTGGAGGTTCGGCAGAGTACGAACAGGCCCTTGCCGAAGCGGTTTGCGCACTCGACGAAGGGCTCGAGCGTATCGGGCCCCATCAACGGGTTGATAGTCAGGCAGTCGGCCTCGAAGTCCCCGCTCCCGCCCTCGGCTGCCGGCGTCAGGTAAGCCCGTGCATAGGCGACCGCCGTGGCGCCGATATCGCCGCGCTTGGCGTCGAGAATGACGCCCATTCCCGCTGCCCGGGCCCGCTTCATGCCCGCCGACAGCGCCTCGAGCCCGGCCAGCCCGCCGGCCTCGAAATAGGCGGCCTGAAACTTCACAAACCCGACATGGCCCTCGGCGGCATCGAGGATGAAATTGACATATCCGTCGATCCAGCGCGTCGCGTCGCCCTGCTCGAAGAACCGCGGCAGCTCGGCAAGCGAGGGGTCGATGCCAACAACGAGTTCGCCAAACGCTTGAACATTGCGTTCGACCAGCTCAACCCAGGACCGGCTTCCCATCGCATCTCCCTTCAGACCGTCGACCATGAACGGCGCGGCTCTTCGGCGTCGCCCCGCCTGCTGCAGCAGCCATTGCGGTATCCCAGCGGAGGTCCGGCGTGAAGCACCAAGTCGATTGCCCGCGCTCAGCGCCCCACTCAGCGGCTGCAGCCGTTTGCCCAAGCCGCCCCGGCAGGCTAAGCGTGACCGCACGCTTTGCAATCGAGAACGGCACTATGACTGAGGTCATCACCTACGACGAGCGGCACTTCCTAGAGGTCAAAGCTCTGTGGCAGGAGGCGTTTCCAGACGATGCGCCGTGGAACGCCGCCGAAACGGCAATCGCCGAGAAGCTGAAACTGCAACCCGACTTGCTGCTGGTTGCTGTCGACGGCGACCGGGTCTGCGGGTCGGTCATGGCCGGCTATGAAGGACATCGCGGCTGGATCTCCCGCATCGCGGTCAGCCGGTCGCACCGAAATCGCGGGGTGGGTCGCGACCTGCTCGCCGAGGCGGAGCGTCGTCTCTCAGGCCTCGGCTGCGTGAAGATCAACCTGCAGGTCGTCGAGACGAATGCGGCGGTGGTCGAATTCTATCAAAGGTCGGGCTACCGGATCGAGCCGCGCATCAGCATGAGCAAGCTCATCCGGCGCTAGCGCCAAGCGGACACACGCGCCAGAGGCACTGCGGTATCCGCCTTACTGCCGGCACATGCTGCGCCCTGCCCCGGCTCAGGCCGTTCGGCTGGCCATCACGCGCTGCCACAGCCGACGCGCCACCACGCCCGCCACCACGCCGAAACCGCCGCCGGCGAGCTTGACCGCGAGGTCGAACAGCCGCCCGTGCCGGGAGGCCGAGACCAGTTGCAGCGCTTCGAGCGCGATGGCGGCGCCCAGCACCAGCGCCAGGACCAGCCACAGGTGGCGCGGATAGGCGAGCGCGAAGCAGAGGCCCACGGCCGCGAAAGCCGCGAAGCGTTCGATGCTGGGGGAAAAACTGCTGATCGGCCTGAGCCCGATCGGCGCCAGGGTGACGAAGGCGATGGCAGCGAGCAGCAGCCAGGCGAAGGCAGGTAACAGGCGCATGGGCAGGCGGATCTCCGGATCAGACGGCGTTGCGCCGGGTCTTGGACGAGAAAACCGTCAAGACGATGATCCAGCAATCAAGGAAAATCGACCAGTTGTCGATGTAGTAAAGATCGTGCCGGGTGCGGCCTTCGATCTGCTCGAACGTCGTGGTCTCGCCGCGATAGCCGTTGACCTGGGCCCAGCCGGAAATCCCCGGCTTGATGCGCTGGCGATGCGCGTAGCTGGCGACCTGCTCGCCCAGCTCGTCATCGTGGACGAGCGCATGCGGGCGCGGTCCGACAAGGCTCATCTCGCCGCTCAGCACGTTGATCAGCTGCGGCAGCTCATCGATCGAGGTGCGGCGGATGAAGGCGCCGACCTTGGTGATGCGTTTGTCGCCGACCTTGGCCTGCGTCATCTTGCGGCCGGATTCGGTGACGGTCATCGAGCGGAACTTCCAGATGTGGAAGGTGCGGCCGTTAAAGCCCCGCCGCTCCTGCCGGAAGAACACCGGGCCGGGGCTGTCGAGCTTGATCAATAGCGCGATCACCGCAAGCAGCGGGCTGAGGAACAACAGGCCGAGGCCAGCGCCGGCAATATCGAACAGGCGCTTCATCAGCACCGCGCCATCGCTCATGGGCTTGCGCAACGAGCGCAGCGCATTGTTGGGGCCGAGCGGCACCACGTCGAGGAACTTGAAGCTGACATTGTCGGTGGCCGGCACGCAGACCACGTTGATGGCGAAGCGCTTCAGCTCATTGGTCAGCTTTTCCAGCCCATCGATATCGCCGATCTCGCCGACAAAGACGATGAACTCAGCGCCATGCGACACCCAATGCTGGGCGAAATCGACGACGGAGCTCAGCTGGTAGGCGCCCTCGGCATTGACCGTATCTTCGAGATAGAGCGTGCCGGCGAGCCGGTAGCCGGTCTTCCACAGGTTCCCGTTGACGAGGAAGCGCACCGTATCGCCACGGCTGCCCACCACCGCCACCTTCTGGAACTGCAGCCGCCCGGCTTTGATGCGCGTCGTGACCGCGGCATAGGCAATGGTGCGGGCGAGCAGCAGCGCCGGTACGCCGAGGACGAACGCCGCGATCAGCGAGACACGCGACAGATCGTCGGCGACCCCAATGAAGAAAGCGCCGAACAGCGCGATGGCGAACGCGCCGGTCCAGCTGAGCACGCTCTGCACCAGCGTGGTGTGCGGCGGCTGGGCCCGATCGAGGAACTGGTTGGCGGAGATGGCCGAGAACGCGCCATAGAGGACGCCCACCACCGCCGAGTAGATGCCGTAGAGCCCGAACGGAATGTCGATCGCTGCAACGCGGAGAACGAACCCGTGATAGAGCAGCGCCGGCAGCAGCATCACCATCGCGGCGAGGGCGCCTTCGCCCAGGGCAAAAGCTGTGCACAGCGCCGCCTGGTTCGCCACCACGCGGCGCGCTTTGCGCCGCTCCACGCCCTGGTATCCAAGCTCGCTCTGCGCCACAGCAAATTGCCTCAAATTGTTGGCATTGCAGGGCTTTGTTCGGCCCGCCGCCATGCCCTCTCGTCTAGCAGGTCGCCGGATTCGCCCCAAGCAGTTGGTTAAGCTGGGGTTAACGGAGTGGTTCGGCGAGCCCGGTTAAGGATACCGCCAGTTCGGGCCTCGACGCCACCCGCCCCTGTGTTAGGGAAACATTAACCCAAGCCCGGAGCCGGACAGGTGACGACGTCCCATAGCAAAGCGGTAGCGATTTTGGCAGCGAACCCGGCGTTCGCGGCCATCCTCAGCCGTGCGCTGGAACAGGATGGCGGCTATCGCGTGGCGAGTTTTTCCAGCGTCGAGATGCTGACGACGTTCCTGCGTATCTCGCCGGTCGACGTGGTGGTGCTCGATACCGACCTGCCCGGCGCCCCGGCCATCGATATCGCCCGCGGGTTGCGCAGCCACCTGAAGCTGGCTAGCAGCGCCTTCGAGATCGTGGCGCTGACCCGCGCCGCCGTGGCGTTCCACCGGCCGCTGCTCGCGGCAGGGATCGACGCGGTACTGGAAAAGCCGGTGACCCCGCAGCAGCTGCTCAACTGCATCGACGGGCTGGTCGAAGTCGAGCGCGTCGCCGCCGTGCAGCACCAGGCCCTGCCCATGGTGCGCGCCTTCGAGCCGAGGCCCGTGCCGGCCGAGCGCGTCGGCAACGTCATCCCGCTGTTCGGCGAAGGCCGGGTTCGGCGCTAGCCCAAGTCAACTGAGAGAGACGGCCCCCTCCCTCGCTATTCGAGCGCCGCTCTCATGACCTTCTCCCCCTTGCAGCAACGACGGGCCGACCACGGCGATCTCGAGCGCTGAGGCAAAGTACGGCGGGGTCGATGCGGGCTGTGGACGCGCGGTCCGACCCCGCCGGCAACCGGACGCGGCAGTCGGGTTGCTCCAATAGCTACGCATTGGCGGCAAAGGAGTTTCAGCTGACGCCGCCGATGGGGCTGCCCCCACCCTTGACCCCTCCCCGCAGGGGGAAAGAGACGCAAGCTGGGATGCTGGTGTGAGGGTCTCCCTCCCCCTTGCGGGGAGGGGACAGGGGTGGGGGTCAGCCCGCACCGGCCCCTCTGCCAGCCCCTGGCGCAACGGCCCTCGTACAAATCCCCGATCCGCTCCACGGTGTTATGGTCCGCCCTGCCCCGAGCAGCGCCGCATCGGTCAGCTGACCCAGCATCGCTGGGTGGTGGCCCTTCCAGCTCAGGCCATGCCTCCCCCTCGTGCAACCCGTCGGGCCCGACCGGTGTTTCAGCGCAAACCGCCGCTTGAACGGCGGGCAACACGGGAGAAGGTCCATGCAGAGCACTCAATCAACTCCCCGGCGCAGCAATCCAGGCTTTGCCAGCCGGCAGCGCGCCAACCGGGCGATCAGGCCGTTTGTCGCGAGCCTGGGGTCGTGGAACGTCAAGGCGGCTCATTTGAAGGCGCGCGCCAGCTCGGTCTACGCCACCGAGGAGGAACGCACCCTGGCGCGGCTAGAGGGCGGCGCACTGCTGGCGGAGATCCGGCACCGCCAGAGCGACTACCTCAACGCCATCAAGGGCGAGCCGCCACATGATCGGCTGACCGATATCGCCGCCACATTCGAGCGGCTGGTCGACCAGCTCGAGCAGGTCTCACGCATTCCCTGAGCGCGCGTCCGAGAAGGAAAGGTCTGCAACTTTCCTCCTCGCGCTCAGACCGGCAGCGCGAGGTTCTCCGATGCGTTCCAGCCGGGCAGCGCTGTGCAGCGATAGAGGCGTAGCCGGCTGCCTTCGGTGATCTCGGGCGGCGCCCAGCCATTGGCCACCAGCTCCGCTTCGACGCGGCGCGGATCGGCGGTGATGATCACTTCCGAGGCGGCAGTGAGAAAGGCGCTGAACTCCCGGCGGAGTCCCTGTTCGTCTTCTGCCACCATCACTTCGGCCCGGCCGGTGGGCTCATCGCTGCGGCCGAGGATGTTCACGGCAAAAACTGCCATTCGCGTCTCCAACTGCTGCTGTATTTGCGTCGAATCTAGGTATCGGCCGAGGCCGATCAAGAGGTGCCGGTGCGGCCGTCGCGTGGGTGCTAGCGCAGCAGCGCCTCGTACTGGTCGCCGATCCGCTCCACGGTATAGTCGGCCGCCCTGCCCCTGAGCAGCGCCGCATCGGTCGGCCGCTCCAGCGTCGCGCCCATCGCATCGGCCAGCGCGTCTACATCGCCCACCGGGGTCAGCGCGCCATACTTGCCATCGGCGAGAATCTCGCGCGGGCCGTGCGGGGCGTCGGTGGAAACCACGGGCACCCCAGCGGCCATGGCTTCGATCAGCACATTGCCGAACCCCTCGCTGGTCGAGCTGAGCACGAACAGGTCGGCGGCGGCGTAGCAGGCTGCCGGGTCGTTCACGTAGCCCGGGAACAAAACCCGCGAAGCGATTCCGAGGACTCGGCTTTCCGCTTCGAGTTCGCCGAGCAGCGGGCCTTCGCCGAACAGCACCAGCCGGGCCGGACGGGTTTTGAGCAGCGCCGCGAAGGCGCGCAGCAACGTCTTGTGGTCCTTCACCCCGACCAGGCGGCCGGCAGTGGCGATCACCGGCCCCTCGCCCAGCGCCGTGAGCTCCGCCTGCCAGGGGTAAACCTGCCCGGTCCGGGCCGCCGCGGGCGGCAGTGGATTGTTGATCACCGCAATCCTGCCGGCAGCCACGCCGCGCGCCGCGATGTCGCGCCCGACCCCGGCGGAAACCGCGATCGCCTTGGTGGCGCGGGCGGCGACAAGGCCCGACAGCAGCACGGCGAGCTTGGAGCCGAAATCGTTCGACGGGATCGCGGCGGCGGCATGAAAACTCGGGAAGAACTTTGCCTTGCTGAAGCCGAGGTTCAGCGCCAGCGCGGTGATCAGGTTGGCAAACTCCGGGCCGCTGAACACCGCGTCGGGTTTGAGCCGCCGGTAGAAGCCGGCGCTGCGCCACAGCCCGGCGATGGTGGCGGGCTTGCCAAAACCTTCGCCGTGGATCGGCATCCCCAGGTCGACGAAATGCACCGCATCGGAGCGGAGCGCCGCGTTGGGGCCTTCGCCGTTCCAGGTGAACAGCGTCACCTCGTAGCCGCGGCGCGCCATTTCGTTGGCCATCAGCACGAAGACGCGCTCGGCGCCGCCGCCCCGAAGGCTCGGGACGTGGAAGACGATGCGTCGCTGCATGGCCGGATCAGGCGGTGACGGAGGCGACACGCCGGCGCGGCGGCTGCTTCAGGTCGCGCATCATGCCGAACAGCGCCGCCAGCAGCATGCCGATGGCGAAGCCGCCCGCGGCCCCTGCCCCGAGCATCACCACGGTGCGCGGCGGCCACGACCGGCCGGGCGGCGGCACGGCAGTGGAGATGACGCGCACATTGGTGGTGTCGAGCTGCTCGCGCTCGGTCACCTGGCGAGCCCGGCTGAGGAAGGCTTCGTAGATCGTCGATTTCGAAGTGGCGTCGCGCTCGAGTTCGCGCAGCGTCACCAGCGCCTCGTTGTCGCTGAACACGCTGGTCTTCAGCTCATCGGCCTTGGCGCTGAGTGCCGCGGCGGCAGTCTTGGCCTCGTCGAGCGACACCTTGGCGGCGGCGACGATGCGGCCGATTTCCGCTTCGAGCTGCGCGTTGACGGCGCTGAGCTCGGTGTTGAGCCGCACGATCGTGGGATGGCGCGGGCCGTAGACCATCGACTGCGCGTCGAGCTGCTGGCGCAGCGCCCCGGCGCTGGCGCGCAGCGTCGTCAGCGCGCCCGAGGCCTGGGTATCGGCGGTGGTGGCGTTGCGGCCGGCGGCGACCAGTTCGTCATAACTCGACTGCGCGGTGATGACGCGCGACTGCGCCTCCACCACCTGCTGGTTGAGCTGCGCCATGGTCTGGGTGTTGACCAGTTCGCCCGAGCTGGTGGCGAGGTTGTTGTCGCGCTTATAGGCCTCGACCTTTTCCTCGGCGAGCTTGACCGAGGCTTTCAGTTCATCGAGCCGGTCGTTGAGCGCGGCGGCGGTGCGGCCGGCGCCATCGGCTTCCGCCGTCGCCAGCTCCGCTTTGAAGGCCTCGAAGATGGCCGACGAGATCACGATCGATTTGTCCGGCGTCTCCGAGGAGACGCGCAGCGTCGCGACGAACGACTTCTCATCGGCCGTGGTGCTGACCCGGCCGCTGAGCGCCGCCAGCGCCGCGAGCTTGGGGTCGGCCGGCTTCTCGTCCTTGCTGGAGCCGAACAGGCCCGACAGCAGGCCCGGGGTCGGATCGAAAAATTCCTTGTCGGCAACGAGGTTCAGCTTGTCGACGACGCGCGACAGCACATTGCCCGAAGTGAGCACGCGCAGCTTGCTGCCGGCTGTCAGCAGCGCGTTATCCACCTGCCCCGGCTGCTGGAACAGATCGTCGGTCACCACCTGCAGGTTCGCCGGATCGATCAGGATATCGGTCGAGACGGTGTATTTGGCTGGGCTCAGCACCGCGTAGGCGCCGCCGGCCACCGCACCGAGCCCGGCCAGCGCCACCGAGGCGAGGAGGCCCCTTTTCAACCAGACGAACAGCCGGCCGAAATCGAGCTCGAGGAAATCGCCGATCTTGCCCAGCGTCACGGTCGCCACCGGCTCTGGCTGCGGCGCCGGCGGGGCGATGATCTCGTCATTGGCGGGCCGCGCCCCAAGGCGCGCGAAGGCGCGAGCCCCCGAAGTGGTCGGGCTGTGGGGATGCGGCGCGTCGGTCAGCAAAGCCATGGCGTTAACATCTCGTTCTGCAAGCGGCCTGTCGTTAGGGCTTTATATACCAGTGGCCGTCGGACGCTTCCGGAATGGGCTTTCTTGGTAAATCCCTACCGGAAAGCACGTGAAAGGCTGGGCCTTCGGCGATCCTCCGCTTAGGCGGCGATGCCTGAGGCGATCGCCTCCCTCCCCCTTGCGGGAGGGATTGAGGGTGGGGTGGTGCGGCGATCACCGATGGCCCCCCACCCCCAACCCCTCCCCTCCCGGCGGACGCGTAGCGCCGCGGGGGAGCGGAGCAAGAAAACCCTCACCCGCAGCTGTCCACCACCTCCAGCCGGCCCGAGCGCGACAGCGTGTGGATCCCCTTGCGGGCCCATGCTTCGCCGGGGACCACCGGGCGCACCGGGCCGAACTGCACCTCGCTGTCGCTGAGCACCGTGAGCTCGGCGATGCCGAGGCCGCCGCCATAGACCTCGGTGCCATCCTGCAGCGGCAACAGGGTACGGCCATCGGCAGTCTGGATGAACGGCCCGCCCGGGCGGGCGGCCTGGCGATCGATCAGCACCGGGTTCATCGGGTGCGGCGCCCAGGGGCCGGCCAGCGCCTTGGCGGCATAGACCACCATGGTGTCCGACGCGCTCCCCTCTCCCCGCTGCTCGGTGCCGAACAGCCAGAAGCGATCGTCGCGGATCAGCAGCGTCATGTCGTTGAGCTTCTTGCCTTCGACCAGCACCGCCTCGCGCACCCAGGCATGCGGAAAATGCTCGGCGCGATACAGCACCAGCTCGTTGCCGCTGCTCGACTCGGGGATCATGTAGACCTCGCCGTCATGGGCGAAGACCTGCGGATAGCTCAGGTGGTGCGGCTCCTCGAGCACGGCGCGCGGCGCCTCCATGCGGCCATCGGGGCGGCATTCGGCCACCGAGATGATGCCGCGGCCGAGCGCATAGGGATATTCCTCGACAAACAGGTAGAGCCGATCCCGCCATTCGAAGACGAACGGATCGGCATAGAAGCGCTTGCCGTCATCGGCGAGTTCGCTGAACGGCACGTTCGAGCTGTCCGGCCCCTCGGCAATGCCGGGACCTTCGATCAACCGATGCGCTGTCCGCCAGTAGAACGGCCGGTTGCCGCCGAGGCGGCCCAGCGCCCGCTTGCCGAGGCCGGCGACCAGATGCGGCAGGTAGCGCGAGATCAGGTCGCGACCGTGGCGCTGCGGCGCCGGCGGAATCGGCGTTGCCAGCGGCAGCAGCTTGCCGGCAGCAAAGCGGGTGACGCACATTTCGATGAGCGTGATGGCGCTGGCGCAGAGCTCCGAGGCAGCACGGCTGAGCCAGACGCGATCGCCGATCATCGGCCGCGCCTCGGCGACGGCGACGCCGTTGAGCCGCGCCGTGAGCGTGGGCCGGATGCCGCCCGCCAGCATGGCGGCCAGGCCGGCGGCAAGCTCGCGCTGGCCCTCGAAATCCACCGTCAGCACCGGGGCATGGCCATGCGCGCTGCGACCGGTGAGGTCGATGGTGAGATCGTGGTTGCCCTGCCCCGGTGTCACGGCCAGCGGCGCGGCCGGTCGCAGCAGCGAGCGTGGCGCGCGGCGCTCTTCGAGCTGCAGGATCAGCTCGAGCGACCTCGACCGCCTGCCCGCCCCAGCCACCTGCTGCACCGCGATTTGGTGCCCGGCCGCGGTCAGGCGCTCAAGTAACTCCACCTGCCAGGCACGCGGACTGGAAGTCTCGACGATGATTAAAATTGTAATCAAATTGTTATGACCACGTTTCCGCCCCAGCTGCGGCCTGTAGCGCGCCGCAACGGCGTGTACAAACTCCGAAACGCATCTGGGTAAACGTCCTTTTGGTATTAATCATAGCTTAAGAGTTAAGGCGACCACCAGATAGGTTGGGAGTATGTGCTGAGCATCAACGCGTAGATGCGACGCGATCATTTCGTAGTGCGGTGCGACATGAATTTCCACTCCCCTCCTGAACGTCCCCGGCGGCAGCGCCTGCTGATCGTGTTCGGCACCCGGCCGGAAGCGCTGAAATGCTTCCCGGTGGCGCAGGCGGCGCTCCAAAGCCCGCATTTCGACACCCAGATCTGCGTCACCGCCCAGCACCGCGAAATGGTCGACCAGGTGATCGCCCTCACTGGCATGCCGGTGGATTACGATCTCGACGTCATGTCGCCGGGCCAGACGCTGTTCCACGTGACCTCGAAAGTGCTGCTCGGCATGGCCGAGGTGCTGGATAAAGCCAAGCCCGATATCGTAATGGTGCAGGGCGACACCACCACCGCCATGACCGCGGCGCTGGCCGCCTTCTACAAGCGCATTCCGGTGGCCCATATCGAGGCGGGGCTACGCAGCCACAATATCGATAGCCCCTTCCCCGAGGAGCTCAACCGGCTGATCGCCGGCAATATCGCCACCTGGCACTTCGCCCCCACGGCCGAAGCGCGCCAGAACCTGATCGCCGAAGGCAAGGACCCGGCGAAGATCTTCGTCACCGGCAACACGGTGATCGATACGCTGCTGCATTTTTCCGGCGCCCTGGACGCCGACCAGGAGCTCAGCGCCGAGCTCGCGGCTCGTTTCCCGTTCCTTGATTCAACACGGAAGCTGATCCTCGTAACCGGCCACCGGCGCGAGAATTTCGATGGCGGCATCGAGCGCATCTGCACTGCGCTGAAGGTGCTGGCGACGCGCGGCGACGTGCAGATCGTCTACCCGGTGCATCCCAACCCGAACGTGCGTGGCGTGGTCAACGCGGCGCTCGGCGGGGTGCCCAATATCCACCTGATCGACCCGCAGGATTACCTGCCGTTCCTCTACCTGCAGAAGCAGAGCTACCTGGTGCTGACCGATAGCGGCGGCGTGCAGGAAGAAGCCCCCTCGCTCGGCAAGCCGGTGCTTGTCATGCGCGAGAACACCGAACGTCCCGAAGGGGTAGCCGCTGGGACGGCGCGCCTCGTCGGCACCGATATCGAGCAGATCGTTTTGAACGCCACTCGTCTGCTGGACGACCCCGCCGCTTATCGCGGCATGGCCGAAACGCACAACCCCTATGGCGACGGCCGGGCCAGCGCCCGGATCGTCGAGGAGCTATCGCGGCATGTCTGAGCTGAAAACTACTGAGATCAAAACCGTTTCCGTCGTCGGCATGGGCTATATCGGCCTCCCCACCTGCGCGGTATTCGCCAGCCGCGGGCTGGAAGTGATCGGCATCGACGTCAACCCGTCGGTAGTCGAAAAGGTCAATCGCGGCGAGATCCACATCGTCGAGCCCGATCTCGACGGGCTGATCCAGAAAGTGGTGGCCAACGGCAAGCTGCGCGCTTCGACCACGCCGCAGCCAGCCGATGCGTTCGTCATCGCCGTGCCCACCCCGATCACCGAGGACCATAAGCCCGACATCAGCTATGTGCTGTCGGCAGCGCAGTCGATCGCCCCGGTGCTGAAAGCCGGCGACCTGGTGGTGCTGGAATCCACCTCGCCGGTCGGCACCACCCGCAAGATGACGGCTCTGCTCGCCGAGCTCCGCCCCGACCTGAGCTTCCCGCCGGAACATGGCGAAGCTGCCGACGTGCTGGTGGCCTATAGCCCCGAGCGCGTGCTGCCCGGCAAGGTCTTGACCGAACTCACCAATAATGACCGCTCCATCGGCGGGCTGTCGAAGCGCTCTTCGGCGCGTGCGGTCGAGCTCTATTCGAGCTTCGTTGCCGGCGACCTGTTCATCACCTCGGCCGAAAGCGCCGAGCTGGTGAAGCTGACCGAGAACGCCTTCCGCGACGTCAACATCGCCTTCGCCAACGAGCTGGCGGCGGTGTGCCAGGATCTGAGCCTCAACGTCTGGGAAGTGATTGAGCTCGCCAACCGCCACCCGCGGGTCAACATCCTGCAGCCCGGCCCCGGCGTCGGCGGCCACTGCATCGCGGTCGACCCCTATTTCATCATCGACGCCGCGCCCAACAGCACACGGCTGATGAGCTCGGCCCGCCGCATCAATTCCGACCGGCCCTTCGCTGTGGTGCGCGATATCGAAGCGGTGCTCGACCCCACCCGGCAGCAGACCGTTGCCTGCCTCGGCCTGAGCTTCAAACCCAATATCGACGACGTGCGCGAGAGCCCGGCGGTCGAGGTGGTCAAGCTTCTCGCCGATGTGCCCAATATCAAGCTGATCGCCGCCGAGCCGCATATCGGGGCGCTGCCGCGTGAGCTGGAGGGCAAGGGCATCGTCTTCACCGATGCGCTGAGCGCAATCGACAAGGCCGATATCGTGGTGCTGCTGGTCGACCACCGCCAGTTCGGGCTGATCGACCCCGAGGCGCTGAAGGACAAGAAGCTGATCGATACCCGGGGCCTGTGGACCTGGCGCAAGGCCAAGAAGCCCGATGCCCGCATCGAGGGCAAGAAAAGCCGCGAAGCCGCCGCCCAGCCGCAGTTCCGCCGCCGCGTCACGGACCGCGCCGCATGAGCAGCGAACCTCTCAGCTGGCGCCAGCACCCGCTGCTCGCCGAGCGGCGCAGGGAGTTCCTCGGCTCGCCCATCCACGCGCTGACCATGCCCGAGACGCTGGCCCTCGCCAACGAGGCGATGGCCGGCCGCCGGCCGCTGCACCACACCGTGGTCAATGTGTCCAAGCTCGTGAACATGAAGCAGAACGCGGAGCTCCGCGAAGATGTCGCCAGCGCCGACCTGATCAATGTCGATGGCGCCGGCGTCGTCTGGGGCGCCCGGCTCTGCGGCGTCGAGGTGCCCGAGCGGGTGGCCGGCGTCGACATCATGACGAACCTCTTCGCGCTCTGCGCCAGGAACGGCTATCGCCCCTACCTGCTCGGCGCCGAAAGGCACGTGCTGCAGGCGGTGGATATCCAGCTCGCCAAGGACCATCCCGACCTGGTGGTCGCCGGCATGCAGGATGGCTATTTCAAGCCCGAGGACGAGGCAGCGGTGATCGAAGCGATCAATGCCAGCAAGGCCGATTGCTTGTTCGTCGCCATGCCGACGCCGCGCAAGGAACGGTTCCTGAAGCAATATCGCGACGTGCTGACCCCGAACTTCGTCATGGGCGTCGGCGGCAGCTTCGACGTCTATGGCGGCAAGGTCGCCCGCGCCCCGGTGCTGGTGCAGAAACTCGGCCTCGAGTGGCTGTTCCGCGTCGCGCAGGAACCGCGCCGGCTGTGGCGGCGCTACTATGAGACGAACACCGCCTATGTCGGCCTCTTGTGGCAGGAACTGCGCCAAAGGCGACGCTCGGCGTAGGGCACGGTGTTTTGGGGAGCGAGGGCCTTCCGCGAAAGCGGAGGGCCCTCTGCTTTTGGGAGTCTCGATCGTGCCCCACGCACCGGTGCAAAGACGGCCCCCTCCCGGCCTCCCCCTCTGAGGGGGAGGTGCAGAGTCGAGCCTGCGGCTGGATCGCGCCCGTCCCCCCCAGTGCAACCATCCCCGCCAAGGCAAGTTGAGTGCGACCGGGTCTCCCCGGAAGGAAACAAGAACAATGACACGCATTTCAATCCTCGCCCTCGCCACTGCTCTCGCGCTGACCATGACCCCCGCTGCCTTCGCCCAGGTCGGCGCAGCAGTCGACGCCGCCGCCGCCGTTACGGTCGATGCCAATGGCGACGGCAATGTCTCGGCGGAAGAGCAGACCGCGGCCGACGCCGCAGCTTCCGCAACGGCCGCGGCCACTGCTTCGGCCAGCGCCTCGGTTGGCCTTACCATCGATGCGAACGGTGACGGTTCGATCAGTGCTGACGAGGTCGCCGCTGCCAACGCCGCCATCACCGCGAGCGGCAATGCCAGCATCGTGCTCGATGCCAATGGCGACGGCACAGTTTCCCTCGAGGAGGCTACCGCCGCGCAGACCGCCCTGGCAGCCCTGTCCGGCGACACCATCACCTGCGACGCCGGTGGACTTGCCGCCTTGACGGGCAGCATGACCATGGCCGATGCGAGCGCGCTGAGCGCGGCCACCAACGTCAAGATCGTGCTGGTCTCGAACTGCGCCGAGGACGAAGTCTCGTCGGCGTTGGCTACCGAAGGCGCGACCAACATTCGCAAGTCGCTTGAAGCCAATGCGGCAGCGGTCGCAGCGATCCAGACGCGCGGCGCCACCATGGCCGATGTGCTCGGCGCGACGGCAGAGGGCGACACAGTGACGGTCTACGTGGCCTCCAGCGCCACTGCCGGCTGACCGTCTGCCAATAGCTAGCAAATCTGGGCCCCGGTTCGGCAACGGACCGGGGACCATTGTTTCTGCCCCCTTGATGCCGATCGCGCAGAAGGCAATTGGGGGTTGCGTCGAAAGCCTGCACCCGATCCGGAACCCTCCCTGCCCCTGCTAGTTCCCGAAAGGCACCAATGGAGATGCCTGATGGACAAGTACGCACCCACCTCACCGCCGGCGATCGAGCTCAGCGAGTTCATCTCCATTCCTCAGCTCGGGCTGGGCGTATGGCAGATCGAGAACGACAAGGTCGTCCCCACCGTGACCGCGGCGCTCGAGGCCGGCTATCGGCTGATCGACACCGCCCAGGGCTACGACAATGAGCAAGGGGTCGGCGAAGCCATCAAATCAAGCACAGTGGAGCGGTCCGAGATCTTCGTCACCAGCAAGCTGCGCACCAAGGCGATGGGCCACGAAGGGGCATTGGCCGGGGTGCGGGAATCGCTTGCGGCGCTGCAGCTCGACTATCTCGACCTGATGCTCATCCACTGGCCCACTCCGGCGCACGACAAATATGTCGAGACCTGGAAAGGTCTGATCGAGGCCAAGGAACAGGGGCTGGTCAAGGCCATCGGCGTTTCGAACTTCACCATCGAGCAGCTTGAGCGGATCATCGGCGAGACCGGTATCGTGCCGGCCGTCGACCAGGTCGAAACCCACCCGCACTTCCAGCAGAAGGGTCTGTTGCCTCATCTTGCCGCGCGCGGCATCCGGCATGAGGCGTACTCGCCGCTGGGCAGTGGGGAAGTGCTCGATGATCCGATCATTGGCGAAATTGCCGCGAGCCTGGGCAAATCGCCGGCGCAGGTCATTATTCGCTGGCACTTGCAGCGCGGCTCGATCGTCATCCCGAAATCGGAGACGCCCGAACGGATCCGCGAGAATTTCGACGTCTTCGGCTTCACCCTGTCGGACGGAGAGATGGGGCGGATCGCCGGATTGGACGATCCGACAAACGGCCGCACCGGTAGCGACCCAGAGACCTTCAACGACCTCTACTGAACGCTGCCTTGGGTCTCGCGCCGCGGAACGGTTGCACCTCACGCAAGTTCACCGAAGGCGCGGCCCTGCAACCATGCCGGGTCAGGCCCAGGGGACAACTGATGACCATCGAACTCGAGCGCACCCGCAGTAACGACGACACTTCGGGCGCGCCGGCGTCCGGCCGCTTCGGACCAGCGGTCGAGGGGGACTGCACCTGGTTTCGGCTGTGGGCGCCGAACGTTTCGGCTGCCGAGGTGCTGGTCGAAGGTCGGGATCCAGTGACCATGACGCGCGGCCTCGATGGGTTCCTGCTGGCCTCGCTGGACCATTGCGGGCCGGGTGCCCGCTACAGGTTTCGCGTCGGCGATGTCACTTTTCCCGACCCAGCGTCCCGGCAACAGCAGGACGACGCCTCCGGTTGGAGCATCGTTCGCACTGCCCTGCCTCAGGCCGGACGTCGCAACCCGGTTCGGCCGTGGCACGAGGCGGTGATCTGCGAAGTGCATGTGGGCGCCGCGACGCCGGAAGGTACGTTCAGAGCGCTGACGGATCGGCTCGAGCACTTCCGCGATGCCGGCTATACCTGCCTCGAAATCATGCCTGTCAACGAGTTTCCCGGCGCTCGCAACTGGGGCTATGACGGCACGCTGATCTTTGCGCCTGAGCACAGCTACGGCACGCCCGAGGAGCTGAGGCAGCTGGTCGATCGCGCCCACCAGCTCGGGCTGCTGATGATCCTCGACGTGGTCTACAACCATTTCGGCGAGACCGACAATTTCATCCCCCACTACGCGCCGCAGTGGTTCCGGGACGACATCGAGACGCCCTGGGGCCCGGCGATCGACTTCGATCAACCGATGGTTCGCCAGTTCTATTACGAGAACGCGGTGATGTGGCTGACGGAGTATGATTTCGACGGGTTGCGCTTTGATAGCGTGCACGAGATCAAGACCGAGAACCGCGAGCGCTTTCTCGGTGAGCTGGCCGCGGCGGCGCGGGCCAGCAAGCCCGATGCCGCGCTGATCGTCGAGAACGTGCGCAACAACTTCGAGCTGCTCGAACGCGACGATCACAACCGGCCCCAGCAATATTCGGCGCAGTGGAACGACGACATGCACCACGTGCTGGCATACCTCGTCACCGGCGAGGGACCGAGAACCGGCTATGACGATCCGAACAAGGACCCATATGCCGACCTCGAAAAGGCGCTGGCCGACGGGTTCGTACACGACCCCAGCGAAGGCGACGGCAGCGACGGACGCACCAGGGGCGGCAAAGCTGCCAAGCTCCCGCCCGACAGTTTCATCACCTATGTGCAAAACCACGACCAGCTGGGCAATCGCTCCGACGCCAAGCGCCTATCGGAGCGGATCAGCCCCGAGCAGCTGGATTTCGTGCATTTCGTCAAATTCCTCGCGCCGCAGATTCCGCTCTGCTTCATGGGCGACGAGGCCAATCTCAGCAGCGGCTTCCCGTTCTTCGTCGACCTCGATGCAGCAGCCGCGAAGGCCAAGAGCGACGAGCGCTACAAGCAGATGCGCGAGATGTTCAAGGATGATGTCGGAGCCGGCGGACTGCCTGAGCCCAACGATCCCAGGACGTTCAAGATGGCCAAGCTCTCTTGGCAGGACTACGAAACCATGCCTGAGCGACGCGCTGCCCTCGAGCGCTTCCGGACACTGGCGCGCTGGCGCCGCGACAGGCTCTGGCCGCTCGCCGCGACGCCGTGCCTTGATGCCCAAACGGCGCGGCAAGGCAATTGCCTGGTTGTCAGTTGGGTGTTCGAAGCCGGTACGCTGTCGATGGCGCTGAACCCGACCGCCTGGCCGGCGGATATCGGCTGCGTTGTCACGGCGCCGCCGTTGTCGAGCGGGCGGTACGAGCAGCACGGCGAGGTCCTGCGGCTTGGCCCCTGGTCGGCAGTGGCCTGGTAAGCGAAGGGGCGGCCAAAGCCGCCCCACCCGTCTTACATCACCGGCTTGCCACCGGTCACCGCGATGGTGGCGCCGGAAATGTAGCTCGCTTCGTCGCTGGCGAGCATCACATAGGGCGGTGCCAATTCGCGCGGCTGGGCCGGGCGCCCGAATGGCACCTGCTTGCCGAATTCGACGACGTTGGAAACCGGCAGGCTTGCTGGCCCAAGCGGGGTCCAGACCGGGCCGGGCGCCACCGTGTTGACGCGAATGCCCTTTTTGGCCAGCAGTTGCGCGAGACCGGCACTGAAGTTCTGGATGGCCCCCTTGGTGACGGCATAGGCAAGCAGTTCGGGGCTCGGCTCGTCTGCCTGTTTCGATGCCGTGTTGATGATCGACGCGCCCGGCTGCATGTGTGGAACAGCGGCTTTGGTGAGGTAGAACATCGCCGAGATATTCACCGCCATAGTGGTTTCCCATTCCTCGTCGGGAATCTCTTCGAGACTCTCGAAATAGCTCTGGTGGGCGGCGTTGTTGACCAGCACGTCGATCCGACCGAAGGCCTCGACGGTCCTCGCGATCAGCCCGCGGCAATGCTCCGGGCTGGCAATATCGCCGGGCAGCAGCACGCAGGTTCGACCTTCCGCCTCGATGACTTTTTTCACGTCGGCCGCATCCTCTTCCTCACTGAGATAGGAAATGGCGACGTCGGCGCCTTCGCGGGCGAAGGCGATGGCGACCGCACGCCCAATGCCTGAATCGCCGCCGGTGATCAGCGCCTTCTTGCCTTCGAGCCGATGCGAGCCGCGATAACTCTCCTCGCCGTGATCGGGAACCGGATCCATCCTGCTGGCGAGCCCGGGATAGGGCTGCTGCTGTTCAGGAAAGGGCGGACGGGGGAAATTCTCGAGCATGGTTGCACCTCGTGGTTTGTGGGGAAGCCATATTCGATACGTGCTGAGGCCCACCCGGTTCCCGCCGGTCCCGGCGTTTTCGCCATGGGCCAATTGGCGCGGGTGGTCAGCAGAGCGGAATGGCAAGCGGCGGAACGGATGGCTCGCCGGCAAGTTGCTGCTGTGGATCCCTGAGATCCGAACCCTAAGGAGAAACGCCGCCATGAAAACAATCACAGGGCTTTTTGATTCACACGACCAGGCCGATCGCGCCGTGCGCTCGCTCAAGGATGCAGGCGTCAACGGCGAAGACATCTCGATCGTCGCCAACAACGCCGATGGCAAATATGACACCGAGACGGGCGACGACGTTGCCGAAGGCGTCGGCGCCGGCGCGGGTGTTGGCGCCGTGGTCGGCGGCACGGGTGGCCTGCTCGCCGGGCTTGGCATGCTGGCCATTCCAGGTGTCGGCCCCGTGGTAGCGGGCGGCTGGCTGCTGGCGACGGCAATCGGCGCGGTGACTGGCGCTGCCGTGGGCGGCGCTGCCGGCGGCATCATCGGCGCACTGACTGACGCAGGTGTCGATGAGCGCGACGCGCATGTCTACGCCGAAGGCGTCCGCCGCGGCGGCATCCTGGTGACGGCGCGTGTCGAGGATAGTCGCGCCGACGCGGCGGCGGCCATCCTGCGCGATTCCAGTGTCGTCGACATTGCGGCGCGCCGTCGCGATTACGAGGCCGAGGGTTGGGAAGGCTTTGACGAGGCCTCGGAGCCCTACCCCGCCGACCAGATCCGCGACTACCGCGCCGGTTCCGTTGCGCCGCCGATCCTGCGCAGCTGATTTTCCGGATTGCGCGCCCTCCGGGGCGCGCAAACCCCCGCCAGGCTCACCCCATCTCCGCAACTTTTCGGCCACCGGCAGATTGTCCTCAAGCACCAACGAGGAGTTCGGAAATGACTTTCCCTGCCGATCCCACCCAGCGCCAACCCAAAGGCGACCATAACCGCCGGCTGTCGCTTGGCCTCGATCCCGAAGAGTTCGCAGCCGCCGCCGGGATCACCGTCGAAGAGCTCAGGGATTACGAGAACACCTGGCCGGATCACCAGTTCAGTCCGATGATCGCCGAACGCGTCGGCGAGGCGCTGGAGCGGCTGGAAGCCGTGCTTCCCAACTCCGAGGCCGCCGGCATCCGGCAGCTCACCGAGGCGGACGTCCCGGCGATCGACACGCTCGAAGCTGTCCCGTCGGTGGAGCAGTCGATCCGCGATACCGCCTATTATCTGTGGGAGAACGACGGGCGGCCGGAGGGACGCGACGAGGAATACTGGCACCGGGCGCGCGCTGCCTGGCTGGGCCAGCAGCAGCTTGACGCCGGCTTCGAAGAGGCCATCACTGAGCCCGACCCCGACACGCTCGATGGTGCCGTCGAGGCCAGTACAATAGGCGGGCTGCAGCGCCCGTTCCTGAAGCCGACCGCATAACTGGTGGGGGACGGGCGGTGCTCAGCGCACACCTGTTATTCAAAAAGGCCCGCCAGCCGCAGTGTTTACTTCGATTATGTTGCGGTCGGGGTCCAGGACGTAGAGCTGCAGGAAACCGGCCATGCCGGACCGGTTCACTAAGATCCGCATCGGGTCGTCTTCCGGCGCATCTTCGCGAAAACCTCTCGCTACAAGCCGCGCCAGGATGCCCTCGAAGTCGTCGGTCCTGAAAGCAAAGTGGCCATCGTTGTTGTCCACCCCACCTGAGCGGAACGTCCCCTGAGGATGCCTGGTCAGGTGCAATTGTAGCCCCGGTCCGCAGTCGAGCCAGACACCTTCGATCTTGAAGGGTGGTCTATCGAGGCGCGTGAGGCCGAAGATCGATTCGTAGAACTCCGCCGACCGCTCGGGTTCGGCCACGACCAGCGCCACGTGGTGTAATTGGACAGACATGCAATCCTCCGCGTCCGAGCAGCGGAGCACGACCGGTCCCACCTGGCAATAGTGCGCCTCCGCCAATCACCAGCTGCAAATCCTGCACTTAATATACCTCGCCGCTTCACTCTCAGTCGGCAACTCATTGCCCTCACTCAGGCAGATGTTGGCGCCCAGGACCGGCCCTGCTACTGCGGTTCATGGGCAGATATTATTTCAACGTGCGGCGCGACGAGACAGTATTCGAGGATCGCACGGGTATCGTGCTACCCGGTATCGTCGAGGCCTGGGAATGGGCCGTGAAGGACGCTCTGACCTTGCTTAGGGAAGGCTCAATCGACGGCGCCCGTCATCACTACTGGATCGAAGTCTGTGATGACGAGCACCGGGCCGTGGTGGCGTTTCCGATAGACCGCGTGACCGTGCAGTAAGACCGCGCACTCCCGATCAAGGACCGTCGGTCGCCTCCAGCATGCGAAGAACCCGCTCGATCCGAGCCTTCCAGCTGCGCAGCTGCACCACGCTATCCCCTGCTTCCGCCTGCTCGCGGCCGCGAAGCGCAGTGAGCTCCGCCTCGATCAGGTCCAGCGAGCACTCCGCTTCGATCCTGGTCCATGGGTCGGGAGTGCCGGCCAGGCGGGCGCCCCTCGCCTCGCGCTCCAGCCTCTCGACGTCAAGCTGCCAGTCGAACAGTTGGCTCGCGTCATTTCGGACTGGAGGTCGTATGTCGATCTGCATCGCTACCTCCTCAAGCCACTGCGGCGGTATCGAGCCATGGCGCGTTGGGCCGTGGCCCCGCGGGTCGAAAATCGGCTTTGTCCTGCTGCCCACGCGCCTCTAACCAAGGTCGGCGACGCTGCGTCCGTTCGCGTTCAGTTTCGCGTTGGAGTTCGAGTTCGGAACTGTCGTATTCGTCTGATGGGTAAAATGCGTGGCTCATCGTGGTGCTCCGCAATTAGCGCCTCCCGGCGTCAACCGGGAGGCTCAACCGAACGCTGGCGTCAGGCCGCGGACTTGAGGTCCTGACCGATCTGCCTGGGCTCGCCGGCAGGCTTGGCCTCAGTAGTGCCAATGGCGATGCGACGGGGCTTCAGCTGTTCAGGGACCTCGCGGGTCAGGCTGATCGATAGCAGCCCATTTTCCAGCGATGCGTCGGTCACCTTCACGTGGTCAGCGAGGCTGAACGACTGCTTGAAGTTCCGGTTGGCGATGCCGCGGTGCAGGAAGGCGTCTGCCCGGTCCTCGGCCTGCGTCTTCGCGCCGGACACCAGCAGGCTGTTGCCTTGCTGCGTCAGCTCGATCTCATCGGCTGCAAAGCCGGCTACCGCCATGCTGATGCGGTATTGGTCGTCGCCGAGCTTCTCGATGTCGTAGGGCGGCCAGTCGGAACGGATGCCGCTGTCTAGCATGTCGAACAGGCGGTCGAAGCCGACGGTGGAACGATAGAGCGGTGTGAAGTCGAAGGTTCTCATAACCACATTCTCCTCAGAGCAACATAGGTACGAGGGACACGCCCGTCATAGCGGGCTACCCCATTCTCACCGGCCCCGTTTCAGCGGCCGGCAGCATCGATTTAGGGAGCCGCCTCGAGGTGTCAAGAGGCGCGAAAACAGAAAATCGGATGACTCTTGACTAGGCTTGAACCGCTTCCTACCTCGCGCCTGCGGTCAAACCGCATTGCTTGTTTCAGACGATCGGAGGAAGTGATGGGACACCGGCCCTTTTCCAAACCTGTATTCTTGAAGCTGCATCGCACCGGCAATTTCCAGGCGCGAAGCGCGTGGGAGGCGCTTGAGTACCTGGACCTGCACTGGCCCGAGGCTCGCACGGCGCATTACCGCCAGGCGCGCACACTCTGCCAGTCGGCGGTTGACGGATTTATCGATGCGGAAGCCGCTCGTAACGCCGTGATCGATGCCGCGCAGCGCGCTGGACTCCTGGCCAATGGCTGGGACGTGGAGGGCGTGGCGACCAACACCGTATTCGTTGCCACCCGGCCTGCACCCAGGATTGGCGATGACGAGGAAGAGGTCACCGATGTGGAGCTCATCGGCTACAACCACCCTCGGGATATCGTGAGAGATCCGACATTGGCGCCGAGCCGCAAGAAGCAGCTGCTGGCCTACTGGGGCTCGGATATCCACGCCGTCGCGGGCGCGCCGGCGCTGCGGTGTGTGCGAGGTACCACTGTGACGATCGACGACATCCAGACGGCGATGAACACGCTCGACGAGGAACTCGACGCCGCCGCGATGCCGACCCTGGCAGCTACGCGAAACCGCCAGTTCTGATGCGACAGTAACGGCCCCGCCCTGAACGGTGGGGCCCATCCGCATTCAGCGCCTGGCGAGCCCGGCCTCTTCGATTGCATCATCGACCGCTTCGGCCGCCTCCGCTTCGACCCGCTTGCGCTCCTGTTCGATCTCGCGCGCGTCGAGATGCTCGAGCCCAACCACCTTGTTGGTCGCCTCCGAGTGTTCGATCAGGTAGTCGAGCTTGACGTGCAGTGCTGCCTCGCTGCGCGCACCGGCGACGAGGATCACGCCGCTGATCACGATGGCCGCCACCGACAGGAAGATGTTGAAGGCAAACATGAAGCCTTCGTTGAACTGCGTCGCCGCGCCGATGCCGATCCCAGCCGCCAACGCCAGGAATGTCGCAATGAAACCGCGCGAGTCCGACAGGAAGTCGGCGAAACGGTAGATGATGCCGCTAATGCGGCTGGCCTTGGCAGATTTCGACTTCATGGTGGCAGCCAGAACGTGGCTGGAGCGATTTGGATGCGCAGCAGCCGTCTCGCGCCAGGGAACGACGCGGCGGGCGGGAAGTTTGAACCTCCAGCAAGGAGGTTCAAAATGCCGCATGACTCAACCCGCGATGGTTTGCCCACCGGCGAGGACACATCTGCCACCCACGACGTGAGCGACCCTCACCCTGCGAACGAAGAACGCTACGATCGGCAGAAGCGCCCGGGTGGGGCGCCTCGCCCGGCCAAGGATTTTGGCCCCAACGATGCCATCCATGATGGCAAACCAAGGCCGCGCCCGCGCAATGCCGCAGGCTGAGCAACCGGTGCCTCTCCCAGTCAACTCTCCACACGGTCGCCCATGATGAGCAAGAAATCGAGAAAGCACAGCAGCGACCCACTGCCTCAAGCAGAAGATTTCGCGGCGCGGCACGGTATCAGGCTGGAAACCGCCAGCGCCATCCTTGCAACATTCGGGACGCCTCACAAAAGCCTGGACTCGGCTTCGACCGATGAGGCCATGCAGCGAGCCAAACCACGCCGCATCGTGGACGCCTGACTTAGCAAGGCGGACCTTTCATGCAGCAAGAACGGTCGCCACGACGCCGTGCCACCGATCCCGCCATCGCTCGACGCAAGTTGGCGCGTGTGGCCCTGAGAATAGAGAGCGAGATGGCGCGCCAGGCATTCCTCCTCGAGACGGATGGCGTCCGCGACATGCCCGCCGTCGTCGACGACGGCGGGCACGCGACCATCTGCTTCGGGCTACCAGCCGACGCTGGCGGTTCGCTTCCTGCAAAACTGCTGACACAGCGTGTCAGCGTCCTGTAAGCTATTTAAATTATTCATCTTTTTGGAACTGAAGGCGAAGGGGCGACGTTCATTGAGCAGTCCATTTGTGAGGAGTTTCCAAGATGGCTGATCGCGAAACAATCGTCACCGGCGGCGGTGGCAGCGGCGGCATCATTGCCGGCATCCTGCTCGTCGCCCTCGTGGTGATCGTCGCCTATTTCGTCTTTTTCAACGGCAATGGCGGCTCCCGCACGGTCGATGTCGACGTGCCGGCCGTGAAGGTCGATGTCGTGCCGGACGGACAGTAAGGAGAGCAATCATGGAAGGCATTGGATGGGTAATGGCGATCATCATCGGCGCACTCGCCGGTTGGATCGCTGAAAAAATGATGGGCTCCAACCAGGGCCTGCTCATGAACATCGTCATGGGTATTGTCGGCGCAGTTGTCGGCAACTTCATCCTGATGCTGGTGTTCGGCGCCACCATGGGTGGCATCGTCGGCCAGTTGATTGTCGCGGTTATCGGCGCCTGCCTGCTGATCGCGATCTGGCGGGCCATTCGCGGCCGCCGCGCCGCCTGACCCGACCATCGCTCTGTGTGTCGGCGAGCCTCGCCGACGCACAGCAATCCCCGCAAAGCCATGGAGCCCGCGAATGCGCGCGATCAGCTTACTGACCCTCTACGCCTGCTCGCTCTCAATCTTCTTCGCGGCCTACAGCTTCTTCGGTTAGCCCGGTTCAGCGAACCAGACACAGCTATCCGACCTGTTCTGGCCCAGGTAAAAGCGCCCCCAAGAACGCGAAGCCCGGCCCAAAGCCCCGTCCTCATCTCTGAGGCGGGGCTTTTTCTTCCCGCTCATTCGTGCCGGATCCCACTGCTTGTGTTGGAACTGGTCGAGGCGGTGGCTTTCGGCAAAGACGCTGACTCGAGCGGTCAGGGGGCTATCAGGCCATGGGTGCTAGGGTCGAGAGGTAGAAAGGTGCGCAACGTCGCGCCCAAGAACATGGAGCTGTAAATGGCCCACTTTGTCCTGCCTGCCCTCATGCTGGGCAGCGTTGCACTGCTCTCCGGCGCGGTGACCTATGCCGGCGCCAGCTTCACCCTCAACAAGATCGCTGAGGCTGCGGTGTCGGCCCCCATCAAGTCCAACCTGAAGCCGAGCTATGTGGCCGCGCTGCCGGCCGTCAATGCTGGGACGCTGGACGTCGCTCGATCGGTCGCAGTGGTGGTGCGCGGCGATCCGGCTGTTGCCGCGCAAGCCAGCCGCCCGACCCCGACTTTCACCCATAAGGTGGCGGTGGAGTCGCTCCGGGTCCGCAGCGGTCCGCACAAGACCACGCCACAAGTGTTCGCCCTCAAGGGCGGCGCGCCGGTGACCGTCACCCGCGAGGAGCGCGGCTGGGTGCTGATCGATGCCGGTAACGGCCGCGTCGGCTGGGTCTATTCCAGGCTGCTTCACCCGGCTGCGGCACGCGTCGCGACGCAGGGATAGCGGGCAAGGCCTGCCAATGCTCGCGCGAGCACCTCAATGGCGGCGGTTGGAACTCACTGGGTGGTGGTCCGGCCGCTGTCGACTGCAGCAGAACAACGAAAGGAAAAAACATGAAACCGCTTCTGCTCTCTGGACTCCTACTGATGACCGCCTTCGCGGCGGTCCCCGCCGTCAGCGCCGCCGAGGCCGTCGGCTCCGTCAACGTCCGCTCCGGCCCCGGCACCTCCTATCGCGTCGTCGATCGGCTGGCGCGCGGCGAGAACGTCAACGTGCAGCGCTGCCGCTCAAGCGGCTGGTGCTACATCACGCATCCCGGCCCCGACGGCTGGGTGTCAGCCCGCTATCTCGTCTCGAACGAATTCGCTGACGATTACCCCTCGAGCCGCCGGATGCGTCCCAACATCAGCTTCAGCATCATCATCGGCGGTGGCGGCTTCGGCGGTGGTGGTGGAGGCGGCGGTGGCGGCGGACCGCGTGAGGAACTGGTGTGTCTCGTCACCTTCTTTGACGAAGGCGATGTGGCCGCCGGCGCCGATGCCGATGTCGAACGGGCTCGCGTGCTGCCGCGCAGCGAGGCCGAGCGGCGAGACCGCCCGAACGATCGCCAGGCGATCTTCGACTACGGCACCGACCGGCAGACGCGCGAGACCTGCGCCTATCTCGACAACCTGAACTAGCGCCGGACTCAACCTCATAGGGCCGGGGCTCACTGCCCCGGCCAGCCTCGGAGACTAATCCATGCTCAAGGCGATCACCTTCCCACCCGAGCGCGCCGAAGCCGCCCTCGCCACCGTTCAGGCCCTGGTGGACCTGTCCACCCAGCAGCTGGAAATGTGTACCCAGGTGTTCGAGGAACTCGAGTTTTCCGGCGAACTGCAGAAGGATTTTATGAAGCGGCTGGTGCGCCTGCAGGGCGACGTGCGCAAGGCACGTGCCGAGCTCAAGGCACTGGCGACAGCAGCAACGGCCGGGGAGGAGCCCTGAGACCGTGATGAAGCTGCTGTTCTGGATTCTGGTGGTTGCAGCGATCCTGACGCCCATCGCACTGCTGCTCGGCTGGAGGTAACGAATTTAGCACGCCTGGTCGAAGCTAGCCTTGCACCAGCTTGTGGGGCAGCAGGGCCGAGAGCGGTTTGGTCCCGTCGAGATAGCTTCGCAGCACTTTGCCGGCGGCGAGTGCTTCTGCATCGGCCGGCCCGAGTTCCCTCAATGCGCGCCGCGCCTCAGCCATCGACAGGCGATGGCGTCTGGCAAAATGCGGCACCAGCAGCCGTTGATCGAAGGTGAGGCCGCCCGACATCAATCAGCCTTCCCCGATGCCCGAGGCAGCGGCCCCGCTCGCATCGCGGTCTGCTGCAGCTTGGACTTGATCAGGTCTATTTCGTCCTGGCGGTTCGCCTCCCCCTCCTGCTCCGGCCAACGCTCCGGGGGAGCAGTCTCGGGGGTATCGAGCAGCGCTCCGACAGCAGCGGCGGTCAACGGCTTGCGCAGGAACGCCGCGCCCGGAAACAGCGCCGGGTCGGCTCGATCGCCCGATCGGATGATGAAGGCGAAACCTACACCTGCCGCCGATAGCAGCTCGGCGATCGGCGTTGCATCGGTACCGTCTCCCAGGTCCCGCTCGAGCAGTGCGAAATCCAATGCTTCGGGCCTGAGCTTTACCGCGTCCTCCAGGCCATGCGCGACTCCCGCGACCTGATGGCCGCATTGTTCGATGAGCGATGCTACCGCACCGGCCTCGACGCCATCGCGTTCCAGGAGGAACACCCTTTTGCTTGCCATCTGACAACCCGCTCCGTGCCTACCGGAGCTAACTTGCTCGTTGCGCACCGGTTCCGAGGCGTGATTGCACGCAAGGCTCAGTCGATCTTCAGCCCCTCGTAGCCGACCGGAAACAGGAACTCCCCCCTGAGCACGCGCACGGGCCCGGCATCGTCGAAGGCACCGCTGTCATCCTGCTTGACGGTGTAGAGCTTCTCGTTGCGGAACGCGCTGGCCACCACCTGCGTCGTGGTAGGCGGAACGCCATGCGCCCTGATGCTGGCTTCCTCGAGCGCCGCAACGGCGCGAGCCTCACCGGTGGAATGCGCCCTGACCACGACCTCTCCGTGGTTGAGGGCAAGTTGCCAGCCGGCATCCTCCGGCGGCGCTGAGGGGATGAGCCGATAGATGGTCATTTGCAGTCACCTGGCGTTGTTGAGATGGTGCCGCTCGCACGGCAGTGGTGATCAGTGCCACCGATCGACGTCGCGCGGGTTGCGCCGCTGCATTTCCTGCTCATAGATCTCGAGCGCCAGCGGGCTTTCGATGATCTCGAGCAGCCGGTCGATCGCCTCCTCCCGGCTGATGCCGCTCTCGGACGGCAGGTAGTCGTAGAGCACGTCCGATACCATCACGACGATATCGTCGGCGTTGACCGGCGGGTGGCCAAGCCGCCGTTCGGCTTCAATGTAGCGCTGCATCTGGGGCATCTGAGCCTCCTCGCGGTGAACCCTTGTGACGGGTGAACCAGGTCACCTCTGGTCGTTGTACGGCTGTTTGGTCTCTCCAACCATTCGCGCCAGTTCACTGAAGGGTGGCACCTCTCGCCCGCCGGCCATGTTATTGGCGAGCCGTAGCAGGCGAACCGGAAAGACGATCGCATCCCGGTTGGCCGGGGTCAGATCTTCCGCCACACGGTAATCGCCCAGGGCGGTTTCCTCCGCCATGGCCAGCACCCGGTCGACCTCGTCGGTACCGACCAGGCCTTTACTCACCAGCAACTGGTGCATCAGCGCCATGGCCATGACCAATCCTTCGAGCTGCAGGTTTGCAGTATTCATCGATCCACCTCGTGGCGTTGTGATGAGCAACGTGCAGGCGCAGCGTCAGTTGCTCGTGGGCGCGGCTTCCCGTGAGGGCTCAGCTTCCAGTCCTGTCGTGCGGGGCGGCGACCGGCTTGGATTCCGGCGAATAGCGAAAGCGGAGGAAGATCGAGAGAACGACGATCACCGCAGTCGAGAGGAACTCGGATTGCCAGTTCTGGAAGGATTCAAACCAGAGCTGTGCGCTGAACAGGTGTTCGATCAGCGTGGCGGGCGCTTGCCCGTGCACCGCTGCCTCCTCGTTTGCCGCGACCGCACTGCCCAACCAGTGCGCGACGAACGAGGCGAGGAACAGCGCCACAAGCACGATGCCCAGCGAGTAGGAATAGAGCCACATCCACAGCCCGCCCGCCCGGACCGGCCAAGGCGTTCGCTTGTCGCGCTGCTTGCTGGCCGGATCTTCATCGACCTCCTCGTCACCGTGAGGGTCCTTCGATTCCGACGAGCCGCGCTGGAACAGAAATGCGGTGAGTACGACGTAGAACGACATCTGGAGAAACTCGCTCTCCCAGTTTTCGAACACCGCCGAGGCAAAGCTGCCGCTGAACAGGTACGACCAGAGGTCGGCTGTGGGAGCGCCGTGTTCAGCTAGATTGCTGTTCTCCACTTGCAGTCCCGCCAGCGCCATTCCCCCCAGCGACAGGGCGGTGAGCACCAGCAGAACAATGGTCAGTCCGTTATTTCGTAACCAGCTCATGGCGCGGCGGTATCCTCGGGAGGAACCCAACTTGGTCAGGTGCTCGAGGTTCCCCCCGGCCGCGGCCGATTGGAGAGTCCGGAGCCGGCCACCCCATGCCCGCACATTTCGCTGCAACTGAATGCGTTGCAGCAGGTTGGTTCTTCCCGCAGGAGGTACCGATGCTCACGCCGTTGCCGACCACCGCCGTTCGCTTGCGCCACCGGCGCGACGCCTGAACGGGGTCAAGCATGTCCGTAGCGACAAGTGCCGACGAGCGTCGCGCCAGAAAAGCTCAAAAGCGCCTGAAGCAGCGGGAAATGACCCTGGTGCGGGCACAAGAGATGCACGAGGCGCGCCTGCGTGCCGAAGCCACGGGCCATAGATCGACGGTTGCGGATCCGCCGGCGTTGAATATCGGATGCTCGGGCTGGTTCTACTGGCATCTCAGGGGCAGCTTCTACCCCAGCCAGATGCCGACCAAGGACTGGTTCGCCCACTATGCCGAGCAGTTCGACACTGTGGAGCTGAATGCCCCGTTCTACTCCTGGCCAACCCTGGCAACGGTCGAGACCTGGCGCAGACAGGCCGAGGGAAGACGGATGCTCTATACCGTCAAGGCATCGGAACTCATCACCCACATCATGAAGTTCGAAGGAACTGAGACCCTGGTGCAGGACTTCGGCCATATCGCCGTCCTGCTCGGCCCTTTGATGGGCTGCCTGCTGTTCCAGCTGCCACCCAGCTATCACTACTCGCGCGAGCGCCTCGACAGCATGCTGCAGCAATTGGATAAAGCGCGCCGCAACGTCGTCGAGTTTCGTCATTCGAGCTGGTGGAACGACGAGGTCTATGAGGCCTTCCAGGCAGCCGGCGCCATCTTCTGCTCCTCGAGCGCCCCTCGCCTGCCCGACCCCGTCATCAGGACTGCCGATGATATCTACGTTCGCTTTCATGGCGTCGAGAGGTGGTATCGCCACGACTACAGCCAGGACGAGCTGCTCGATTGGGCGCGGCGCATCCGCGCCGTCGGGGCAAAGCGGGTGTGGGTCTACTTCAACAACGACTTCGACGGCTACGCGATCAAGAACGCCATCATGCTGTCCAGGCTGCTGCGCCACTAACCGGCAACATCGCAAGACAGAAGGCGGCGGTCCCGATAGCGACAGCCGCCTTCCCATCCTGGGAGCGACCCTCAGGACACGACCTGAACCTCGCGCGCCCGCTTCGGTTGCACCGCCGCTCCCGGTTTGTCAGATGTGGCCATGGGCCTGCAGCAGCGTCCGCAGGGCCTGGCCCTGCGGGGTGTTCTGTTCGCGCGGCAGATACTCCTCGAGCGGCATGTCTCGCGGGTTGCCGCCTGACGAAGCATTGGGCTGATGGCGCACGGTGGAGCCGTCATGCCCGCCGACCAGCAGCCACTGGTCGCCATTTTCACTGCTGTAGAAAACCAGATCACTCTCAATCGACATCGGAAGTCTCCTCGCGAGCCCAATGCCGCGCCTGTCTCAACGTGCGAGAGCGCAGATGGTGGCAAAGGCGCGCTCTTTCGCAGCGCCGCCCTGCCCGCTCAGTCGAAGCGGTTGGCGGCTGGTGGGTCGCTGGCCGGAAACGACTCGTCGGAGGCTTCGTCGAGCAGCGTCCAGGGTCGCTTGGGGCGATCGCGCATTTCCTCGGGGCCGGCCGCACGAATCTGCACATCGCTTTCGCGCGTGCCGACGGCCTTGCCGTCACGGAATGCGGCTTTGGGTTTCTTGGGCGGGGGAGCATCCACGCGCATTGTGTCAGCCTCGCTGTTGAGCAACACCAATGACGTTCGCTCGCGAAAGGTTGCTCGCCGCCAAAATTCAGGCGGCCGTAAGAACTGGCGGGAGCTTCGATTGGAACCCACGCACGACCGGCAAGTTGATCAAGGGCGATCGACGCGCGTCAACCGGACGTGGCGGTACAGGGAACAGGTCGGGTTTTTCCGGTTTCCCCACCTGGCCAACGAAACGGCAGCCGAGCCCTTGCCCCGCCCGCTTTGCTCGCATCTCGCCGACGACGTGGTCTCGTCGTTGTGGCGCCAGTCGGGAAAGCCTACCTAAGGCAGATGAAGCAGGACGCAGATGGCGCTGAGTTGGTCGAGCTATGGACGCTGCCCTTTGCTGCGAGGCTGGGCTCGTCGATACGATCCAAGGGCCTCTATCTCGAAATTCGCGCCCGTCTCCCGGTAGCGGCCAGGAAGTCGCTTTCGGTGAAGGCGGGCGAACTGGCGCTTCGCATGCCGCAAACCGCATCGAAGCAGTTTGCGGCGACATCGGCGCTTGTCTCCCGAGCCCTCGAGGGCATCGAGAGCCTGCCGGTGATCCCGCGTGAGATCGAGGATATCCTGGGCATTTCGACCACCGAGCGCCACCGCTGGCTGAAGGATGGCCGGTTGCCTAGCGCCGGCACCCGCAGCGTGAAACTGCGCGGCCGCGCGAGGAAAGTGACCTTCCACGTGTTCGACCCCCGGGTTGTCGAAGACATCCTCGACCGGGGATTGATCGACACCTGGCGCGAGGACGACGCCGTGACCGCCGCCGAGAACCGGCGCAAGGCCGCCTGGAAGGCGAAGCTCACCAGGGCGCGAAAGACCGCCGGTGAGGCCGTGCCCCGCCACCCTGACGGCGAGCCCTCGGCTCACGACGACGAGGATCGCTTCAAGCTACGAGGCTGGGCTGAATTCGAACGCGACATGCTGTAGTGTTGAGCGGGGCCGCAAAGCTGGCGACGGTCAAACCAGCGCTTTCAGCGCCCATTGATCGCCGTGAACAGTGCGGCGCTCATCTGCTCCAGCGTATAGGGCTTATCGATGATGGCGGAGCCGGGCGCGACATCGGCCTGCACGCCATAGCCGGTCGCATAGACGATCGGGATACCCAGATCCTGGAGACGCTTGGCGACTGGCGTGCTCGGCAGGCCGCCGATATTCACGTCGAGCAAGGCCGCATCCATGCGACTGCCATCGAGCAGACCCAACGCCACATCGATGCGATGGGCGGGCCCCACGACCACGGCGCCAAGCTCCTCCAAAGCATCGACCACCTCCATGGCGAGGAGGTATTCGTCTTCAAGGACGAGGATGTGTTTGCCGGCGAGCGTCGTCATGCGGCGGGGGTTTCGTGCTGACGCGCGATCACGGTGCACTGCAACCCCTCAGGGCGGTAATCCATCCGGACATCGGCGTTGAATTCGGCGCCAAGCGCCTTCTCGATCATGGTGGAGCCAAAACCCCGCCGCGTCGGCTTGGGGACCGGCTCGATGCCGTGCTCGGACCACCTGAGCGTCAGCCATCGATCCGGCTGGTCGGTGGTTTCCCAGGAGAAATCCACCGAACCACCGGTGGAGCGCAGCGAGCCGTATTTCACCGCGTTGGTGTAGAGTTCATGCAGTGCCATGGCGGTCGTTACCGCCTGCTTGGGAGCAAGTTGCACCGGGGGGCCGCTGATCCGCACCCGGATATCGGCGTCGCCATTGACGGATTTGCGGGCGACCTCCTCCAGCGACGCGCTTTGCCAGCTCTCGGCAGCCAGCAGATTATGCGCCTGGGCCAGGGCCGACAGCCGTCCTTCGAAGGCTTTGACCTTCGGCTCTCCCGTGGCGAGCCCTTTGAAAGTCTGCCGCGCCACCGACTGGACCACCGCGAGGGTGTTCTTCACCCGATGGTTCAACTCGTTGATCAGCAGCTGCTTGTGGAGGTCGGCTTCCTCGCGTTCGGTGACGTCGACATTGACGCCGATCATGCCGTCGAATCCGCCGCCCTCATTGAGATGCGGCCGCGCCACGGTTTCGAGCACCCGGTAGGTGCCGTCGCTGCGCCGATAGCGCCCCTTGACGTGCGCACTCGAATTCTCCGTCACCGCCGCCTGCATCGCCTTGATGATGCCGCTACGATCCTCCGGATGGATGGTGTGGCTCCAGTCGAATGAACCGAGATCTTCAACGCCCCAGAAGCTGCGCAGCATCTGGTTGAGGTGGAGGCAACGCCCAGTGCTGTCGGCGATCCAGATCATGATCGGCGCGTCTTCGGACATCCGCCTGAAGCGATCCTCGCTCTCGCGGATCTGCTGTTCAGCCGCACTGCGCGCCTGTTCGGCACGATAGCGCTCAAGGCTGAAGCCCACTTGCCGCGCGATGGCGACCGCCAGGTCGCGCTCGTGCTGAGTGAAGCCGTGCGGGTCCGGCAGGTAAGTCATGAACTTGCCGACGACCTCGCCCTTGGCCATCAGCGGGATGAACCCGAGGGCGGTGATGCCCTCCGATTTTATGGTGCGCTTCAGCCAATCCGCCTCGTTGGTCTCGGCGATATCGGGGACGAAGATCGGCACCGCGTTCCGATCGCCGGGCTTCCATGGCGTGTGCCCATCGACGGCCTTGCGGTAGCTCTCGGACAAGCCGCGCCAGGCCACAAACCGCATTTCGCCGTGGGTGTCGAACAGCAGGATGGAGGCGCGCCGGCAGCCGAGCATATCGCCGATGGCATCGAGGGCGGCTTCGTAGACATCGTCGAGCGCCTCGGCGCGATACAGCCGGTCGGTCAGCCGAAGCAGGGCCGCCGTATCCTCGCCATCGGTGCGCACCAGAACACTTTCGCTCGCAGACATATCACCCCTCGCCCCACGCCCAAGCGCAGCAACGCGCTGTTGCTGAATAAGTTCCCGCCCCGCAGTTAGCGCATTGGCACCGGCGGTCCCGGACGTAGAGGTAGAGCGCGCCACGGTGGATCGATTAACAAACTGATGTGCATTGGAGGCCGCGTCGTGACAGGCTTGCTCCAAACGGGAGGTTGCCATGGATCGCGAGTGGTGGGTCGGCCGAGTGCTGCCGGGCTTTGTCGGAGCCCTGATTTTCTTCATTCTATTGCTGATCTGGAACAGCATTACGGGCGGGACGATCGTCAACGCCTTTGGCGGAGCCAGATCCTCCGACATCGAGGCCGTCCAGCTGCTTGCCGGGCCTGCTGGTCCGAAGGGGGATGTCGGCCCCGCCGGTCCAAAGGGTGACACCGGTGCGGCAGGCCCCGCCGGGCCCGTTGGCGAGACCGGGCCGGTTGGGCCGGCCGGGAGCACCGGGCCGGTTGGCCCCGCTGGCCCCAAGGGTGATTCCGGACCGATCGGTCCGAAAGGCAATGCCGGCCCGACGGGTCCGGCCGGTCCGAAGGGAGACGCGGGCCCGATTGGACCCAAGGGCGATGTTGGTCCGGTCGGACCTGCCGGCCCGAAGGGCGACCCGGGCGTGGCTGGTCCGCGGGGTAATGCCGGCCCCGCCGGTCCGAAGGGGGACACGGGGCCAATCGGTCCTGCGGGCCCCATGGGGGAGATCGTGCCGGCCACTCCATCGCAATAGGGGAGCGTCGCTTACGGCCGGGCGGACCGGAAGTTGCAGGCCGACAAGTAGCAACCGGACCCCCACTCGGAGGTGCAGCAGGGGTCCGGCGGCACAGTGAGGTCTGAAGCGAAGGGAGTCGTCACTCAGACGCTGACTAAATCTTCTCTGCCGGCAATGGTTCCCCCAGCGGCTGGCGCCCCGCCCTCCCCACCGCCGTGCCCTCGGTTGCGAGGAGAAACTGATCGCTGATCCCGACGTTGTGCGTCATCAACGAGGGAGGCCGCGATGGCTGACGACAAAAAGAACGTAGGCCGCCCGGATCGGTCGCGTGTGGCCCGAAACGAAGACTATGAAGTGAACGACTTCGCCCATAAGCACGGCATCAGCGTGCAGCGCGCCCTGGAAATCATCGCCGAAGCCGGCGGCAGCCGGGACCGCGCCGATGAGATCGCAAGACGTTCCGCTTGAACGATGCCGGGGAGCGGCAACGGGATGCGCACTGTCTGCGGTGCCATCCCGCTGCCCATGGTGATCCGCCGGCCGTTTCCATTCTAACTCTGCGAGTAGGGATTTCTGGCCCGCTTGCGCTCCTTGGCTGTCCTGGCCTTGGCAATCGCGGCTTCTACTCGCTGCTGTTCCCGCCAGCCATGGGTCCCCTCGATGGCGCGGTCACGAGCTCGAAGCTCGAGAGCGTGCCGGGTCGCCTCTTCGACGGTGGTGGTAGCGACGCTGAGACTGTGGGCACCGCCGGGGGCGCCATAGGGCTTTTCGGACATGGGGAGACTCCGGGATGATGGAGTTCAAGACGATATGCCCCGGTCTGAAACGGGCACAAGCCACGACCGATTGCGGTCTGCCCGGCTCGATCACACTAACCGCTCAATAGTTGCAGATGCGCCCGACAGCGAAATCCAAGCTTGCAAGCGGGCCAGGCCGTTCGCTTCCTCCGGCAAAAAAATGAGCCGGCAGCACTCCTCCCGAAGCTCCCGGCTCAACAGTCACCGGCGGCGACCGGCGAAAGGGGGCACTGTGCCTTAGTCGTGCACGCCTGAAATTCACATTTGATTGGCAGTGAGGCTGACCAAATAGAGGTCGCGCCAATGTCGGGCGTCAATGCCGATCGAAACCGCCGCCGGGGGCGGAAAAAAGCGAAACACACCCAGGACGACCAGACTCGCCACGCGGCGGCTCAGGCGGAAGGCGCTTCGTCGCCATCCGGGCGCCACACCAGCTCCTGCTTCATGTCCGCATCCTGCACGATCACCTGCACATACGGCTCGTTGGTGGCGCGTGCAGCTTCGATGGCCGCGTCGATCGCCGCCTGGCGCGAAGTAAAGTGCGCGAAGATGCTTCCACGGAATGTGTACTGCCAGATGTCATCGCGGTGGTTGACGATGAAGTGGTGCTGATTGGCCATGTCGGGTCCTCCTCAGCCGACTTGAACGTCGGGGCGGCAACCTTGTTGCTCGAAGGGTGAAACACGGCCGGCGGCTTTGCGCCCATGTGGAGCTGTGTCCAGGACTGTCGACCACCCTGCGCCCCGGAACCGCCCAGCGCCTGACTGAGGGTCAAGCGGCAGTTGGTGGCTTGTTCAGGCGACCTGGTGTGCGCCCCATGCCGTGAGGTTCGCGGGTGTGCCTGCCAGCTTGTCGATATCGACGGTCTGGGCCTGGTCGACCAGCACCCTGCCCGCGAGCGTGAGAAGAGCGGAGCCGTCTGCTGTGATCATGATCCAGCCCTTGGAAATCAGCGGCAGGGTCAGGTGGGGCGGTACACCCGACCCATGCTCGGCCAACCTGACCAAGGCAACTATTTCAGCTGGGGTTGGTCCTGCGAGCACGGCATCGCGCATAGTCAATCTCCTGGTTTGCAGGAGACCAGAATGATCTCAATGCCGGCGAGTTCCACGGGCAGGACGACCGCGCTTGCCACGCCAAATTTTTCTGCCGCACTGAGCACCCGAAGCCAAGTTTGGGGCTGCTCCGGGCACTCAGTTCCGCCGCATCGCTTAGGACGGCGAATTCGCTGGAAGTAGTCCGCTACGGCCTCGGGCCTCGCGCGCGAAATTTCACGACTGTCAGTGAAACCAGGTCAGTCGCGGCGCGCCAATTCGGCGCCCGGCAGGCAGACGAGTGGTTCACTTTGATCGCGCGTCGATTGTGGTCTGCCGCTCCTCCGGATCAAAGACGACGATGTCCGAAGCTCCGGCCAAACGCAGTTCTCGAACCAGTTCGGCAGCCTGCGCCTGGGATTTCACCTCTAGTCTGCCCGTACCAGTCTGCATTCGGTACGTTACTACATAGGCAGCCGAACGCTGCTTGGTGGCACGCCCGATCTTTCTGGAAACAAACCACATACGTTCCCACCCTTGTGGCTCGCATCTCGCTGATACCACCGAAATGCTCGCATAGGATTAATCTGGCCGCCGTTGCGGCACCCATCCGGATGACGGGATGCCGACCGCCTTGAACGCAGTGGCGAGCCTGCCGGCGACGAGCGCCCTCCTATGATCCAGTGATCACCGCGCATTGGCCGAACCTGCAATTTCGCTGAAAGCAACGTCAGTGGCCCGTCACCGCATATAGGGTATGACGCTGCTGCTCGGTTGATCAAACCCTCATCCGGCACGGCGGCACCGCGACAAACTACTTCGCCCCACAGCGGTGCCGCCACCCCCTCGGTGACGGCCCTGGCTCGGCACGTGGTTTCTCACAGGGTGAGGCAATGAACGAACCGAAGCTGCAATGGTGGGTTTTTCCGACATTCCTGTTCCTGATGATCGCCGCTGCCGCCATCGGCGTTGCGCTCGGGGTGCTCATTCAAGGCACCTGATTGCGAGGTCGACGGCGCGCCGGCTGTGCCAGCTTCGGACCTGTCTCCATCGCTCAAGCGGTAAGTTCTACCCAAGCCGGCGCGTGGTCACTGGGCTTGTCCCAACCGCGTGTCTCGACGTCGACACCGGCGTCGCGGAGCGAGCCACGCAATGACGGGCTGATCAGCACGTGGTCCATCCGCAGGCCCGAGCTTCGGTCGTAGCCGCCTCGGTATGAAAAATTCCAGTAAGTGTAGATGCCCTTGTCAGGGTGGATGACCCTGAGAGCGTCGATCCAGCCCTGTTCGAGGAGCCTCGCATAAGCTGTTCGCGCTTCCGGGAACATCACCGCGTCCCAAACCCATCGGCCAGGCACGACTGCATCGATGTCCGCTGGCACCACGTTGAAGTCGCCACAAAGCACGGTCGGTGCGCCAGCCGCCAGCAGCGCCCGCGCATGGTCGAGCAGGCGTTCGAACCAGCGCATCTTGTACTCGAATTTCGGTCCGGGGGCGGGGTTGCCATTGGGCAGGTAAAGGCATCCGACGATGAGATCACCGACCTGGGCCTCGAGATAGCGGCTGTGAGTATCGTCTGGATCTCCGGGCAAGCCGCGGCGGCGCTCGATGGGGGCGGTCCCACGAGCCAGGATGGCGACCCCGTTGTAGGATTTTTGTCCATGCCAGATCGAGTGGAACCCCGCCTCCGTGATGGCAGCTTCGGGGAACTTCTCGTCAGAGGTTTTCAGCTCCTGCAGGCACACTACATCGCTCTCGGTTTCGGCCAGCCACCTCAGCAGCACCGGCAACCGCCCATTGACGCCATTAACGTTGAAGGTGGCGAGTGTAGTCATTGCCGAGGATCCTTCGATTGGGCCAGTGGCCCATAGGGATGGTCAGTGTCGCTTCAGGCCAGCGTCTTCCATCGCGTCGTCGATGGCTTCCGCAGCTTCTTGCTCGACGCGCTTTCGCTCTTCCTCGATCTCTCGCGCATCGAGGTGCTCGAGCCCGACGACCTTGTTGGTGGCGGGCGAGTGTTCGATCAGGTAGTCGAGCTTGACGTGCAGGGCCGCCTCGCTGCGCGCGCCGGCGACAAGAATAACGCCGCTGATCACGATAGCCGCGACCGACAGGAAGATATTGAAGGCGAACATGAAGCCTTCATTGAACTGCATTGCGGCCCCAATCCCGATGCCCACCATCAAAGCCACAAACGTGGCGACGAACCCCCGCCAGTCCGACAGGAAGTCGGCGAGGCGGTAAATCAGTCCGCTGATGCGGCTGGCAGGTGCTTGCTTCATGGTGGCATCGATAACGTGCCCGATGGGATTTGGATGCGGGCCCGCGGGAGGGCGATCAGCCCGGCGCGATTACCAGTGATCGCGATCTTGACGCGACGACGTCGGTTATGTCGCGTGGCAACCTTGCCCTGCTCGCCGAAGTTGACCTCCTCAGCATCAAGGAGAGCACCATGGCATCCAAAGCTACAGCTCAGCGGCAGCGGGACATTCAGGCAGAGGTCGCGACAGCCGATGCCGCCACCCCAAAAAAACGGGAAGTGGCCATGCAGGCGGGCGCCCGCCCCTACCCTGAACCGCCATTTCCGAAGCAGCATCAGCCCAAGCCGGGAGCCGAGTTCAAACTGGATCCCGCCCCGCTCTATGACGCGCCGTTCTATCTTGGCTCGAAGAAGCTCGCCGGAAAGGTAGCTTTGATCACCGGCGGCGACTCCGGCATCGGTCGGGCGGTGGCCGTGCTATTTGCCCGTGAGGGCGCCGACGTGGTGATCGCACATCTCTCCGAGGACCGAGATGCGGCGGAAACCAAGGCCGCAGTCGAAAATGAGGGCCGCAGCGCCATCGTGATCAAAGGTGATGTGCGCAATCGCGCCTTCTGCGAGGATGCAGTCGAGCAGACCATCGCGGCGTTCGGCCACCTCGACGTCCTGATCAACAACGCCGCCTTTCAGGTCCACAGCAAGCGTATCGAGGACCTGAGCGAAGAGCATTTCGACGAAACGCTGAAGACCAACCTCTACGGCTATTTCTTCATGGCGCAGGCGGCAGCCAAGGTGATGAAGGCGGGCTCGGCCATCATCAATACGGGCTCGGTCACCGGCATCGAGGGTAGCCCGGCGCTACTGGATTATTCCATGACCAAGGGCGGCATCCACGCCTTCACCCGGTCACTGGCGGGTCAATTGTTGGAGCGGCATATCCGGGTTAACTGCGTCGCGCCGGGGCCGGTATGGACCCCGCTCAATCCCTCCGACAAGGAGGCCGATGACGTCAGCAAGTTCGGTTCAAAGGTGCCGATGAAGCGTCCGGCGCAACCGGAAGAAATCGCGCCAGCCTATGTCTTTCTCGCCAGTCCGCAGATGTCGAGCTACATCACCGGAGAAATTCTGCCCATCATCGGCGGCTATGGCGGCGGCTAAGCCGAACCGAAGCCGGCTCAGTCCCGGAGGAACCTCTGGAGAGCCCTCGCCAGTTCGTCCGGCGCCTCTTCGGCCATGTGGTGCCCGCTGTCGATCGCGTGGCCGGTCACGGCAGGCGCCCAGCGTCGCCAGATCGTGAGAGGATCGCCGTATAGCAGTTCCATGTCGTCGCGTTTGGACCACAGGTGCAGCGTCGGACAAGCTATGGTTCTCCCCGCGGCGCGATCGGCCTCATCGTGGCTTCGATCGATCCCCAGGCCGGCACGATAATCTTCGACCATGCCGTGCACGGTGGCCGGATCCGACGTGGCGGACCGGAAGTCGCGGTAGGCTTCTTCACCCATGAACTCGGGCGTTGCCGCGTACCACGCAACGGGATCTGCGAGGATGGCGCGCTCCGGTTTTTCCGGCTGCGCGAAGAAGAACCAATGCCACCACAGCTCGGCAAACCGGGCGTCGCACCGTTCCAGTGCCTCGACGATAGGGACGCCGTCCAGCACGGCCAGCTTTGTGATCTTGTCGGGGTGATCCAGGGCCGCGCGAAAAGCGACATAGCTGCCTCGGTCATGGCCGACGATGGCAAACCTGTCATGGCCCAGCCGCGCCATCAGCTCGATACAGTCACGAGCCTTCGCCCGCTTCGACGACCCGGCGTGATCCGGCGCATCGGCGGGGTGGCTCGATTGGCCGAAACCCCTGAGGTCGGGACACACCACGCTGAAGGATGGGGCAAGACGATCCGCCACCTGCCCCCAGGTCATGTGGGTGCGCGGGTGGCCATGCAACAGCAGCACCGGCGGCCCCTTTCCACCATGACGCACCCTCAGGCGGGCCTCGGATAGATCGACGAAATCGAGCTCGAATCCTTCGAACATCCCTCGTACCTCTGCACCTGATCGAGGGTTTCTAGCTGGTCGCAGTAATCGCGACGCGGATCGCAACGCTGCTGCCGAACAACAGCAGGCCGAGATAACCCATGAGCGGATCGGCGTCGTGGCGACCGACAAACGGTACTTCCCGGGGAAGACCGTACTTCACCATGATCGCCGCACCGGAAACATTCAACGCCAACAACATCCATGCCGCAACTTGCACGCGACCCCTCGCGGACTGAAATCATCCCTCCCCACCATAACGGCTTCAGCGACCCCGTCGGCAAGTGCTGAACCATCCCGCTCTTTCTGCGTTCGCAACGCAAAGCAACCAAAGGAGACGATGATGCCCGCCACTGAAGCCGAGGTCGTTCGCTGGATCGCGCCATGGCCGCTGGCGGCCAGGACCTCGAAGTTCGCTACGACAGCAAGAAGACTGGCGCCACGCGGTCAAGCCGGCGGTGACGTCCGCTGGCATCAGCCGTCCGAAGGTGTAGCAAGCTTGGCACTGATGTCCCCACGCTATCAATGATGGAGATTTCCATGTCTGCACTGACCACCCACGAACAGATCAAGGACCGCGCCTACACCCTCTGGGAGGCCGACGGCCGACCGGAAGGGCGAGATAAACATTACTGGGAGAGCGCCGAACGGCAGCTTTCCGAAGAGCTTGGCCTGGATCTTTCAGCCGAGCAGACCGAGGTAGAACAGCCACCGCTGGTGGCGGGGTTTCCAAGCCACTGATGCCCCAGCGCCGACCTAAACTGTTGTGTGAACCAACGTCCGCTGCCGACGTTTCTCAAGCTCCCGACCACGAGGAGATCCAACCATGGCAATCACGAGCCGTGTACGAGCCCAGGACTGGGCCAAGGTGAGCATTGCTGCAGCAATATTCTTGATGGGTGTTTCGTCGGGCACGTCTGCGCAAGATCGCACCATCGAGGGCAAAGCGGTCCCCGACGATCAGGTGGCGGCAGTCGAGAAACTCTGTGCTGAGTTGCAACTTCAGCAAGGTGCGACCGGCACGCAAGAGCCTGAGACCAGCATGGATCAGACCACGGAGGACAAGCTCAAATCCGATGCCGAGGTGGCGGGCGAGCTGGACCTGTCGTCCATCACGCTTGAGCAGTGCGTAACGGGTGGGTTTGTCCAACAGGGTACAAACACCAACCAGTAGCGCGGCAATTGCCCGCAAACTTGATCAAATGCAACCAACTCGACTCTGGTGGGTGCGGTAGTGTCTGTCGCGGGGGCCGACATGCACGAGAACCATTTTCGGGAATCGTTATTCGCCTCGACGTCGATCAAACCCTTTGCCACCCGCCTAAACAGTCTTCGTCTCGATTTTCTAGAAGTTCTCCGCACCCTCGGCGACACAAACCTCCACATCCTCCATCGGTCCCGCGCCGTAAGCCGGCTAGACGACTTGGAATCCCAGGCGGCAACCCTGCTCGAGGACTTCCTGAAGACGGCACCGTCAGAGGACCCAACGGGCAAATTTGGCGATTTCAAGCTTCGGCTTGAATCCTTCCTTGCGGAGTTTGCCGCTCAACGCGGGCTCGACTGAACAGTCGCCGCATGGCCTGCGGCGACCCCCGGCAGGAAAGTTCATTTCGGCCGTCAATATCAAATGACAATCTTCCGAGTAATTTGATCCGGAACGAAGCTCAAACGGCAAGGTTGGTTTGCCCTAGGGATGATCCTTAGCGGAGAAACAAAATGGCCAACCAGCAGAATTCAAGCGGCAACAAGTCATCGGGCAACGGCAACTCGTCCGGTAACGGAAACAAGTCTGGCAGCTCCCAGTCTAAAGGCTCCGGCAGCGAGAAATCGTCGTCCGGCACGCAGGGCGGCACCCGGGAGCAGCATGCCGAAGCCGGGCGCCAGAGCCACAAGAACGACAAGTAAACACCCCCCGGCCCGCTCCTTTTTAGGGGCGGGCCTTTCCTTGGGAGGACACCATGTCCAAGGCATACTCGGAGGACCGTTTCCCGTCCCCGCGGATTCCACCGAAGCTGAAGAATACTGCACGAACCCCGCCCGTGCATGAGAAGCTGCCACGCATGACGAAGGAAGCGATCTTCGATGAGGACCGCGAACGCTCGGCAACGTGGGGCGTGCATCAGCAGGACGAGCAGAACTAGCGGTGGGCATCGCTTCGTGCAGGGAGTGCCCTTGGTCCCCCAGCTTGCGACCCGCTACGACAAGAAGAGTCGTCGGGCTCTCCTGCTCAGCCGTCGCTGCCCTAACGCGTTTCGGAAGTCGTGAGGCTCTACGACCGCTCCCATCGGAACAACCGTGCGCATAAGGCGTTGCCCTCGTTATTCGACGGAGGTGATCGTGGCAGTTCGACCATACTGGAAAGGCTACCTGAAGCTGTCGTTGGTGACGTGCGCAGTGACGCTCTCGCCGGCGACCACAGAGGGCAACCGCGTTCGCTTCCACACTCTCAACCGCACCACCGGTGACCGGATCTACACCCGGTACGTCGACGCCGAGACCGGGCGGACGGTGGATGACGATCACCAGGTGAAGGCGTACGAGAAGGCCGAAGACGAGTTCGTCATCCTTGAAGATGAGGAACTGGACGCCGTGAAACTCGACAGCGTCCGCACCATCGACATCGACGAATTTGTCGAGGCCGATACCGTGGAGTGGACCTATTTCGACACGCCCTATTTCGTGGTGCCGGCCGACGAGGTCGGTGAAGAGGCTTTTTCCGTCATTCGCGAGGCGATGGCCGAACAGAACGTGGTGGGTATCTCTCGCCTCGTCCTCGGCAATCGCGAGCGCGCAGTGATGCTGCAGCCCTGGGATACCGGCATATTGCTCTGGACGCTCCGCTTCGGCGACGAAGTGCGGGATGAAGACGAGTATTTCGAGAAGGTCGACGAGGCAAAACCCGACAAGGAAATGCTCAGCATGGTAGAGAAGATCATCGAGGAGCGCACAGCCGCCTGGAACAAGGACATGGTCAAAGACCCCGTGCAGGCCAAGCTCAAAGAGATCATCAAGGCCAAGGAGTCGCCTAAGCGGAAATCGAAGCCTGCAAAGGCCGAGGCCGAGGCCGAGCCCGAAGCTCCCACCAATGTCATCAATCTCATGGCCGCTTTGAAGAAGAGCCTGGAGAACAGGCCCGGTCAGCAAGCCAAAGGCGGGCGCTAACCCGCCTTTCGCTGTGCGGGAGCAGTTTTCTTAGCTGGCGCAGCCTTGTTCGTTTTCGACTTGCTGGCAGAACGACGCGACGCCGACTCGCCCTTGGCGCCGGCGCTGAGCCGTAGCGCCTCAAGCAGGTCGTTCTTCTTCGTTGGCTTGGGAGGACGAAGTGGCACAATCTTCTTGCCGTTGATCTTGGCCTGCACCAGATCGGCCAGAGCCTCCTCGTAGCGATCGTCGAACTTGCTCGGGTCGAACTCGCCGGCCTTCGTCTTCAGAATATGCTTGGCCAGATCGAGCATTTCCGGCTCGATCTTGCTCTTCTTGATCCCTTTGAAGGCGTCGGACGCGGAACGGACCTCGTAGTCGAAGTTCAGCGTAGTTGCGATCAACCCGTCGTGGTGTGCACGGATCAGAACCGGCCTCAGCCGCCGGAACAACACGGCGTGCGCGATTGCAGCCGCCTTTCGCTCTCGCAACGCCTCGCGGATCAGGACGAAGGTTTCGTTCCCAATGTCGGTGGTCGGCAGCAGGTAATAGGGTTTGTCAAAGTAGGTGGGCTCGATTTTGTTGCAGGCAATGAATTGGTCGACCGTGAGAGCCTTGTCACTGTTCGGCACCGCGGCTGCGATCTCCTCGGGCTCGAGCACCACGTATTGGCCATCACCGGTCTCGTAGCCCTTCACCTGGTCCTCGTACTCGACCGGCTTGTCCGTTTTCTCATCGACATAGAGCCGCTTGAGGCGGTTTCCGGTGCTCCGATTGACCATGTGGGGCGAGATGCGCTCCGACTGCGACGCGGCTGCGTACATCGACACCGGGCACACGATCTCCGCGATCTTGATGGCACCCTTCCAGATTGCTCGAGCTGCCAATTTGCGCGACCTCCGTTGAGACCTCACAACGGTTGGAGAGCGAGCCTGTTCCCTCTCCGGAGCTGGGAGGAGCCGGCGGTCTGGCGCACACCCTTACCCCGCCCTTCTCTATCCCTGCCGACCGATGGACAGCTGGGGCTATAGGCGCGGGAGGGATCATTGAGGGTGCCGGCGGCGCCGGCGGCTTTGACTGTGTAAGCCGGACCCGGCTGGGAGGGACAGCGGGGCCCGGCGGCACACAGGCCCGAGGCCAGGGAGGGGCAACCTCAGGCCAGATTTCCAACCTCAGGAATGCGATTTGGTTCCGACGCTGTCGGCCCTCGACAACGACGGAACCTGCTGACCCTACGGAAGTTTGAGGCTGCAACGGGAGCCTCAAAATGTACGAAGAAAACTCGTCACCCTCGCGCGTCATGAGTCCGCTGATCACTCGGCGGAAACTGGCAAGGGAGAGGGTTGCACCTTACCTGCCTGACCTGAAGCGCTGGCGGAGCAAGTCGCTGCAGTTGCGCGCCATGCACAACTCTCGCCATCAAACGGCTGACGCACTGGCTGCCGGCGAAATGCAGTTGGCCGCTTTGCGAAGAGAGATGGAAATGACCCGTCAGGCGTTCATTCTTGAGATGGATGACATCCGTGAAATGCCTGCTGTCGTCGACTATCTTGCGGCCCTCGACAACCTAATACAGGGCTGAGGGACTGGAGCTTAGCCGCCAAACAGGTGGGTAAGGTTGCCGACCAGATAGATACCGGCTGCGATGAGCGCGACGGTCACAAGCCACGCGACGATCATCCATCCAATGCCGTACCGCCCCCTAAGCACGATGCTCCTTCCCAGGCCGGATCATCGGCCGTCTGCCATGGCCCATGCATCGAACTGCACCATACCGCCCTTTTCCTTATCTGCAACAGTTCGTGTTCAAACGCGGAGGGCAAGATTGCAACCAAGCTTCTCGTGCCACGTATTCCGTGACTGGTGGAGGCTATCATGCGGTATTACTTCGACATTTTCGATGGCGCGGGCTGGGCCCGAGACGACGTTGGCGTGGAATGCACTAGCGACCGAAGGGCCCGTCACCAGGCGGTGCTGGCACTGACCGAGCTTGCCCGTGAATTGCTGCCGTCCGATGGCCCGTCGAAAGAGCTCATCATCCGGGTGAGGCACGGCAACGACGCAGCCTTCTCAGTTCGGCTGGCCTTCGATACATCGGCGGGACCGGCACTGGCCGATCCCTCACTTGTCGCCTGAACAAGATCAGCTTCTCAAGGGCCAGTGCCCGGTCAACAGGGCATAGATCACCCCGCCCGCCAGGGTTGCGCCTATAGCCACAGCGCCAATTTCCGCCCACCGGGGCAGCCCCTTCTTGAACAGTAGCGGTGCATAAATGGCGAGAGCCAGCAGTAGTGTCGCGACAGCGACATGGACCAGCAACTGATAGGCAGCGACCACTCCCACCTCCCCATTCCGCGTCATAAACCGCGCGCTTGTGCGGCGGTTCCCGTCCGAGGCTGCGGGAACTGCAATTTCGCTGACGCTCGCACTCAGTCGGACGTCAGACAGTGTCTGGTAGTGTCGGCAAACTGCACCGATACGCCGCGTCACGGTGCAGGAAATAAGACCAGTCGGCGCCCCCTATGGTGTGCCGCCCATTGGGGTGGCGCCGACACCTCCCAAGAGGTGCAAAATGGCAAGCGCATTGATTTCCGCGGGTACCTTCCCATCAGTCGTCGCCATCTGCGGAACGATGACGGTCATCGGGATCGGTTTCGCAGCAGATACGGCCGCGAAGGTTGCGGCGGCCACGTCAGTGAAGACCATCCGGAAGCCCAGTTGCATCTCCCGCTTGCCTGACATGCGCGCCGAAGATCTGAATATCGCCAGATCGGTGCCGGTGGCGTCGCGAGTCCCCAAAACGCCAGGTCCGCTGGCCGCGCTGCCGGCGCCGACCTTTACCCACATATTGTCAGTGGCATCCCTCAGAGCCCCTTCGGGCCATCGTAGCGCGGTAGGCGCGCGCTCAAGTATCGGGCACAGTCCCGACCGCTTCCGGCCCCTTGGTCCGGGAGCCAGATCCGACGGGCATCGCTGCATACAGGATGCCTGTCGGGTCGCCACTAGCGGAATGGGTGTCATCGGGCAAACCGCTGCGCCTAGCCTTGGCCGATGACGCTCAGGTGCCGGTGGGTCCGCCGCAAACGCCACCGGCACTTCTACGTGCCTGAGGTTGGGCACACCGACTGCATTGATGCGCGCGGCTCGCTGTTCCAGCCGGCGCACCAAGTAGGGCATGAAGATAGAAGAAGATCCGCTTGCCGATCGCTCCGTGGTCAACTGGTCTAGATTCACCACACGAACTTCGTTCGCGACACTGGGGCCGGGGCCGGCCATTGCTGCTCGTCAATAGGTTTGCATCACCCGGTTGTAGACTTCCAGAGCCTCGGGTCCATCGAGGATTTCGAGCAGGAGGTCCAACAGTTCATCGCGGCTGATGCCGCTGCCGGCAGGCAGCGCTGCCTTCACGACGGCGACGGATTTCGCCACCACAGTCTCGGCTTTGGTATGGCGGGTGAACTGCAGCATGATCGCCATCTCAGTTATCCTCAATGCTGTGGAGTTCTCGCAGGCGCACCTTGAGCGGCTCGGGCAGATCGAGCTTGGCAATCAGTTCCATCGCTACTTGCTGCTGCGACGGTGGTTGAGTTTCCGATTGGGCCTTGGCCCACGCGAGGGCGCCGCCGAGCGTAAAGCGCACGCTGGGGGCTGGTGGCTTGTGAGGAAATTTCGGCATGAACACGCCTCGCACTTAATGAGCGAAGTCAACCTGTCCAGGCCCCCTCGGTTCCCAAACTAACGGTCGTGCCACCAGCACTTCTCCCACGGCGGCAGTAATATTCTGCTCAGCCGAAATAATCCCAACGCGTGGCTGCCCGGGACACGGCATTAGCTTCGCAGGTGATCGAACCTAACGACATCCAGCCATGAAGGGACGGATCCCGAATGGGAGGCGCAGTGGGGTCCGGCGCTCAGTCGGCCAGGGGTCAGGCGACGTCCCCCCGGCCTTTGTCTCAATCTCGGTCCGCACCGATGGCTCCACAATGCCGGCCCTTCGCTTGACCGCTCGGGGCAATCAAAGCCACCGCCCCGTTCTCTCCGGTATCGCCGATATGTCATTTGTAAATGTCCGGCCTCGATGACCCGGCTAGGATACTTGCAAGCCGGACGAGCAGGCGCCTCACCGGTACCTTTGATCTCGCTGCTTCCGGGCGTTCTGGCAAAGCGCGTCGAGCCTGCCGTTCCATCATCGGGTGGATGGTCCTCATGCGTTTACAAAGTGACATGATCCCTCACTCGCCTCCTTCCACGGCGCTCGTCGTGGAGACGAACTACCTGATTGCCTCGGTGATTGAGGCCCCACTGCTCAGCGCCGGCTACCAGGTGGCGATTGCTGCCGACCCTGACGAAGCGTTCGCGCTGCTCGATACCCGCGACATCGGTCTGGCACTGATCGACTTCCGCCTGCAGCACGGCGAGCCGGAAGGACTGGTTGCCTTGCTGCGACAACGGGGCATCCCCTTCATTTTCTGCACCGCGGCGAGTGTCGAGGAGGTATTCGAGCACTTCCCCAACACGCGGGTGATGCTGAAGCCCTTCAGCGATCAGGAACTGCTCACGGCGGTCGCCGCCCTGGTGTCCGACCGCGGCTCGTCTGTAGGCGCCTGAGCTTCAATTCGACGGAGAGATCCCCATGCAAAGCTACGACACGACGCGCCAACGCAACGCCCAGATCAGCGTGCTGGAGCAGCGGCGGGCCAACGACACGCTGAGGCCGTTCATCGGCGCCCTGCAAGGCTGGAACGCCAAGGCAGCGCGCCTCCGCGCCCTGGTGGACTCGTTCTACAGCAGTGAAGAGGACCGGGCTCTGGCTCGCCTCGAAAGCGGCGCGCTGCTCGCCGAGATCCGGCGGCGCCATACCGAACTGCATGCCGCGATCAAGGGCGAGCCGCCGCACAGCCGGCTCGACGATGCCGATGCGGCGTTTCGGCGGCTGATCGACCAGTTGCAGATCGTATCGGCTCGCGGCCCGTCCGAGCCTCCACCCACGCAAGCGGCGACATGGGGTGTCCATCAGCAGGATGAGCAAAACTGAAGCCAGTCCGCGTCGCCGACGCCATGATGACGCTGCTGTTCTGGATTCTGGTGCTGGCGGCGGTCGTGACTCCGGTCGCTCTGCTGCTGGGCTGGCGCTAGCGAACCGGTGATGGAACCCATCCGAAAGCTGCTGCGAACGAGTGCTGCCGCCACCCAGCGGGCACGCCGAATAAGCCTTCTCCGAGCGGAACTGCCAGCTTGCTTCGAAGTTAAGTCGTCGCGGCGGACAAGACCTCATTAAAGAAGGATGCGCTGTGATGAAACTTCTTCCACTCTTCGGCTCGGCCCTCCTCATCGGGCTGCTATCGACCGGCGCCATAGCGGCCGAGGCCGTCAGTGGCGCCAATGTCCGTTCGGGGCCCGGAGCTTCGTTTGGCGTCGTCGACACGCTGGCGGCGGGCGAAAGCGTCACGGTGACCGAGTGCGCGGCGAATGGCTGGTGCCGGATCGACCATTCAGGCCCGGATGGCTGGGTCTCGGCCAAGCTGCTCGCCGACAACGGCAACGCCGACGACTACTACAATGCAGCCGATGGCGGTGTAGAGGTTGCCAGAAACTTCGACGATGACGACGGATATCCGCGACTCATCGGCCGCGCGCCCGACGTCAACGTGCGGTTCGGGTTTGGCTTTGGCAACGGCCTGTTTGGCTTCCGCGACGGTTTTATGATGGGCCGCCCCGGCCGCGATCGTGGTGACGTAGTCTGCCTTGTCACTTTCTTCAGCCGCGACGACGTGGCTGCCGGCCGGGATGCCGATGTGCAGCGCGCCCAGATCCTGTCACGCCGCGTTGCCGAGCGAAACGACGGCCCGAACGACCGCCGGGCCATCTTCGAGTACGGCTCGGAGCGCGAGACGATCCGAACCTGCCGCTATCTCGACCGCCTGAACTAACTGCAATGGTTGGCGCCGCTAGCGGGCGCTATCCCTAAAACTCCCGGGACCCCTTCCGGGAGCCAAGATCCGGCGGGCATTGCTGCATGTCAGGATGCACGCCGGGTCGCTCCATTCCATCAGTGAGGCACCTCCATGGTCACGCAGCTTCCGCCGATCTGGGTTAAGCCGAATGGCAAGTCCGGCGTGCTGGTGGCTCTGCGGGAGGTCAACCTGTGGCGCCAGCGCGAGAGGGCCTTTCGGTCGAGACAGGCGACAGCAGCGGCTGCCTATGCCCGACGGCAGCAGAGTTGGTGGATGGCCGAAGCACGGCTATCGACGCTGCTGTCCCGCCGCCACCCACCTATGCACGCTGCCGCTTCGCCGCTACCTGTCATAAACCAGGCGGCTCATACTGGTGCGTGAGGCTCCAATCGAAGAGTTTTCGCCGCGCAGGGAACCGACGCTTGCCCACGGCATTATCTGCTTATCCGCACCACGCGGACGATGAGCCCATCCCCCTGGATTCATCATGCCACGGCGATACGCCCCTATCGTTGTGCACCAAAGGGATCTCGGCCCGCAAAGGTCGGGGTCCCTTTCATTGGTGGGCAACCAAAGCCCTCGCCGTAAGTTCCTACCGACCGACATTGTTGTCGGCGGGCGGGCTGGATGAACAATTCTCACAATTTCGATGCATCACTCACCGACGATGGGCGCTATCGCCTGCTGGTCGAGGCGATCAGCGACTATGCGATTTACATGCTCGACCCCACCGGGATCGTGGCCAACTGGAACGCCGGGGCGCAACGCTTCAAGGGCTATCGGCCCAGCGAAATCATCGGCAGGAACTTCGAAATCTTCTACACCGACACGGATCGGGCCGTCGGCCGGCCGGAGATCAACCTGCGCCGCGCTGCGGAAGTGGGCCGCTTCGAAGATGAGGGATGGCGTGTCCGCAAGGATGGCAGCCAGTTCTGGGCGCATGTCGTCATCGACCGCATCCTCGATCCCGACGGCAACCTTGTCGGCTTTGCCAAGATCACCCGCGACCTGACCGAACGCCACCAGGCCCAGCAGGAACTCGAACGCGCCCGCGAGGCGCTGTTCCAATCGCAGAAGATCGAGTCGATCGGCCAGCTGACCGGCGGCGTGGCGCACGATTTCAACAACCTGCTGATGGCGATCATCGGCAGCCTCGAAATCGTCCAGCGCCGGATGAATGCCGACCCCAACATAAGCCCGTTCATCGACAACGCCCTGAAGGGGGCGCGCCGCGGCGCCGTGCTGACCCAGCGCATGCTGGCCTTCGCCCGCCGGCAGGAACTCAAGATGGGGGCGGTTAACCTCAAGACAACAGTCGAGGGCATGAGCGACCTGCTGGAGCGCTCGCTGGGGCCGGCCATCCTGATCCGCACCGAGGTTCCCGAGAACCTGCCGGCGGTACGCACCGATATCTCGCAGCTGGAGGCGGCGATCCTCAATCTGGTGGTGAACGCGCGCGATGCCATGCCCGATGGCGGCACAGTGCGCATCACCGCCCTCCACAAGGCAAGTGACCGCCCGGGAAATTACGTCGTCTTCAGCGTGGCCGACGAGGGCGAGGGGATGGATGCCGATACCCTCGCCAAGGCGACCGAACCGTTCTTTACCACCAAGGGGATCGGCAAAGGGACCGGCCTCGGGCTTTCGATGGTGCATGGCCTCGCCCAGCAATCGGGTGGTTATCTCGAACTGCAGAGCGAGCCTGGTAGCGGCACCACCGCCTCGATCTGGCTGCCGGTGACGGAGGCCGAGGCCGACACTGCGGTCGCCCCTCCGGCCTCTCGCCCCATGGATGGTCGGCAGGTCCTGCGCGTCCTCGCAGTAGATGACGATGCGCTGGTACTGATGAACACCATGGCAATGCTGCAGGAGCTTGGCCATGAGGTGGTGGAGGCTCATTCGGGCCGCGAGGCCCTCGAGGCGCTGGAGCGGCAAACGGTGGACCTGCTGATCACCGACCAGGGCATGCCGAAAATGACCGGCGCGGAATTGGCCCAGAAGGTGCAGGCCGCCTGGCCGCATATCCCCATCCTTGTTGCCACCGGCTATGCCGAACTCAGCGACAGCGCGGCGCGCGACCTGCCTCGGCTTTCCAAGCCGTTCAGTCAGCAGGATCTCGCTGCGGCCATCGCCAGCACATTAGGCGCAGCCGCCCTCGCCAGGCCGGCGGTGGCAGTGACCGCCGAGCCAAGCGTTCTCGCTACCTGAACCGCGCTGGTATGCGGCCGACAACATGCGCCTAACCCTTGGGCCGGGCCGCCGGCGGCCAGTCGGTCGGTCGAGCCTTGGCAGGCTTGCTGAGATCGCTGATGTCGGGCGAGGCTTGCCCTTCGGGTTTCGCAGCGGGTTTGGGCGAGCGCTTGGGAAGCTTTGCCACGGGTGATCCTCTGAGGTGCGAAGGTAACCCACCTGTGCGAGGCAAGTTCCGACGACATGTCTTTTCTTAATGCGCCGGGACGCCGATGGCCCTAGGGTCCATTGACCGGTCGAGCCGGTGCCCTCAGGGCACCACTAGTCTTGCTGCAACCGGGCGTCCTGGCGAAGCGCATCGAGCCTGCCGATCCACCACCGGGTGGATGGGTCCTCCTGCGTATGGCGCGCATACATGACACACCAATTACCCGGCCTGACGGCCATGGTCGTCGAGACCAACTATCTCATCGCCTCGGTCATCGAGGCGCCGCTGCTTGGTGCGGGCTACCGGGTGACCATTGCCACCGATATCGACGAGGCGTTCGCGCTTCTGGCGGAGCAGCGGATTCACCTGGCGGTGATCGATTTCCGCCTGCAGCACGCCGAGCCGGAGGGCCTGGTGGCAAGGCTCAGGCAAGAGGGCATCCCCTTCGTCTTCTGTACCGCCGCCAGCGTCGAGGAGGTGTGCGAGCACTTTCCCGATGCCAGGGTCATGCCCAAACCCTTCAGCGACCAGGACCTCCTCGCCGCCGTGGCGGGGCTGGTTCCCGCAACGAGCGCCTACCAGGCCGACTGACTTCAAGGCCTCTCGACGGAGAACCATCCATGCCGGCTACCGACACAATGCAGCACCGGAACGCCCAGACCAGCGTGCTGGAGAGAAGGCGCGCCGATGGCACGCTCAAACCGTTTATCGGGGACCTGCAGCGCTGGAACGGCAAGGCGGCGCGGCTCCGCGGCCTCGCCGAGTCATTCTATAGCACGCAGGAAGATCGGGACCTCGCGCGGCTCGAGGCCGGCGCCCTGCTCGCCGAGATCCGTCGCCGGCACAGCGAATTCCGCGCGGCGATCAAGGGCGAGCCCGAGCATAGCCGTCTGCTCGACGTCGACGCCGCCTTTCGGAGGATGATCGACCAGCTCGAGGCAACCGCGAGAAAGGGTCCCGCAGTGGGGCAACGCTCAGCGACCTGAGGCGGAACGAACCCCCGCAACCGACGTTTGGACCTGAGGTTCAACGCCAGCAAGAGCGGGAAGCCCTTACAATTGGTCGCCGCATCCGTTGGGTGCGGCGAGTGTTTTTTCGATTGCAGCATTTCCCCGAAAGGACCTGAAATGAGCAAGGACAAGCCGAAGCCGAGGCCGGAACCAATCGAGAGTGGCGCGGGCAAGCAAATGGACGACAATATCGACGATCTGGGCCGGCGCCCCGACGGCTCCAAACAGGAACAGCCCGGGCTCACCAAGCCCGCGAAGGACTGAACGTCGAGGCACCGGCATCGCTGGCCTCGACTAGCGCCGCAGTTTCTCGAGATGCAGGTAAGTCGGGTCGAACTGGCCCAGCTCGCGCAATTGCGGCCAGTCGAAGATCTCGACCACGCCGTCTTCCCATTCGAGCGCCCCGGTTCGCCGCAGCCGCTGCAGCGTGCGGTTGGTGTGGACGATCGATAGCCCCAAGGCATCGCCGAACTGCGCCTGGGTCAGCGGAAACGGATAGCTCTGGGCGTTCGCAAGGCCCGCCATCTGGGCTCGTACGAACTGCTCGCAGAACAGGTGCGCCATCTGTTCGTCGGCGGTGAGCCGGCCCTTGGTCACCATCCACTGGCGGTGGATGGCGCCGTCGAGCAGCGTCAGCAGCCACAGTACCCGCGTCAGGTGCGGATAGTTCTCGGTGATGTGCATGAGCTGCTGGTGCGGAAACGTCACCACCTCGCATGGCGTGATGGCGGTGACCGAGTGGTCCATCAGCTGCAGCGGGAACGAGTGGAGGTCGACAAAATCCCCGGCGATATGAAGGCCGGTGATCTGCCGCCCGCCGTCCTCGACGGTCGAATAGCGCGCCGTCATGCCCTTGACCACCAGCGTGCTAAAGCCGGGGCGATCACCCTGCGTGACAATATCCTTGCCCGCCGCGAAGCGCCGCGACGCACCGGCGGCCGCGAGAATGGCGTTGTGCTCTTCGTCGGTCAGATCGTCCCTGACCGACACCATGGAAAAGAACGGGTTGAAGGCGTCTGGGTCTATCTGGGCCATGCTAGTCCTGGTCTGGGGTTTGGCCGCTCGTCACTTGCAACTCGTAATCGAGCGACACGTCGAACTGCGGCCCCTCGGCGGTGCGCACGTGAATGGAGAGCTTCCGCTCGTCGCCATTGGACGGCAGGTCATCTCGCGCCATCTCGGTCAGGGCAAGCGTCGCCTGCAGCCTGGCGGCGGCAGGATCGGGGAGGTCTATGCCGGTGTCGTCAGGCGAAAGGTCGTCCCCGTCGCGTACGTCGAAGAAGTAGATCATGCCAAACTCGCGTGAAGCCCACCTGGCTGGTGTGCGAGACAAACGGGGTCGGCTGGCATGCGTTCCGTCGCCCACGCTGCAATAGATTCAATGGACGATGGATCAGGTGGGGCCCCGGGCACGTTGAGCTTGTCACAGCGAGGCGTGCCAATGATCACCTTAACCCCCTACCCCGATCGCACCTGGTGGCATCGCGGCAAACCCTATTCCCGGCTGGAACTGATCGGCGATGCGGTGATCCACGGGATCGGGCTGCTTGTCGCCTTGGGGCTCGGCGGCCTTCTCGTCGCCAGCAGCGGCATCGAGACCGCCCCGGCGCTCGGCGTCTATGTCGCCTCGCTGCTGCTGGTGCTCAGCATCTCCCTCGCTTTCAACCTGGCGCCGGTCGCGCCGCTGAAGCGGCTCCTCGCCCGTTTCGACCAGGCTGCCATCTTCCTCCTCATCGCCGGCACTTACACGCCGCTCCTCGCTTTGCTCGGCGACACCCCTGCGGGCACGGTGATGCTGATTGCGGTATGGAGCGCGGCGCTGATCGGCATTGCGCTGAAGCTGATCGTGCCGCAGCACTTCGGTCGGCTGGCGCTGCTGCTCTATCTGGGCATCGGCTGGAGCGGTGTGCTGATCTTCCAGTCGCTGGCCAGCGTTTTGCCCGCGAGCACGCTGCTGCTGATCATCGCCGGGGGCGTTGCCTATTGCTCCGGCATCATCTTCCACCTGTGGGAGCGTCTGCATTTCCACAACGTGATCTGGCACTGCTTCGTGGTGCTGGGCGCCAGCATCCACCTGTGGGCGGTGCTCGATTGCATGGTGCTGCAGCGGCTTTAGCGCGGCGGCGCGGCAAGCAACTGGCGCATCGACGCCATAACTGCGGCGTGCTGGTAGGGCTTGCCGAAGAACACGCTACCATCGGGCATTTCGTTGATCTCGACCATCCGATGTCCCGAGGTGACGATGATCTGTACCGGTGGAAAGCGCTTCCTGACCGCGGCGGCCAGCTTCAGGCCATCCATGCTGCCGGGCATGTCGATATCGGTGAACATGATGCGCACGCTCGGCTCGGCATTGAGCACGACGATAGCCTGGTCGGCATTGGCGGCCTCGAAGACGAAAAACCCTTCGCGCTCCAGCTGATCGGCAATATCCATGCGGATCAGCGCTTCGTCTTCGACTACCAGCACTGAAACAGCATGTGTCACGACATCACCTCAAGGGTAAGTCAGCATCAACTCCCAGCGGCCCCGATCGATCCTTCACGGGACGTAACTCGTGAACACAATGACTCGCGCCGGGCCGTGATCCTTTCGGCTCCCGCCGCGTTAAGGCTGCGGCGGCCAGTCCGCGCGCCCAGTCGGAGCCTCGATTGACCGTTATCGTTCGCAATCACGTCGTTACCGCCGGTGCGGGCCTGAAGCCGATGATCTTTGCGCATGGGTTCGGTTGCGACCAGAACATGTGGCGCTTCGTGGCCCCCGCCTTCGAGGCCGACCATCTCACCGTGCTGTTCGATCATGTCGGCGCCGGCAAGTCCGACCTGTCGGCCTATGATGCCGGCAAGTATTCCACACTCGAGGGTTATGCCGACGACCTCGTGGAAATCGGCCGGGCCCTCGGCGTCGGGGGCGGCGTGTTCGTCGGCCACTCGGTCAGCGCCATGATCGGCGTCCTCGCCTCGCTCAAGGCGCCCGAGATGTTCGAGAGCCTGGTGCTGGTCGGCCCCTCGCCGCGCTACATCGATGCCGAAGGCTATCATGGCGGCTTCACCGCCCAGCAGATCGAGGAGCTGCTGGCCTCGCTCGCCGACAACCATATGGGCTGGTCGGCGGCAATGGCCCCCGCGATCATGGGCAATGCCGATCGCCCGGAACTGGGGGAGGAGCTGACCAACAGCTTCTGCCGCACCGATCCGGCGATCGCCCGGCAGTTCGCCCGCACCACGTTCACCGCCGATAACCGCGCCGACCTCGCAAAGGTGACCGCCCGCACGCTGATCCTGCAATGCAGCGATGATATCATCGCGTCAGAGGCAGTGGGCGCCTATGTGCGCGACAATATTCCCGGGAGCGAAATGAAGATCCTGCAAGCGACTGGCCACTGCCCCAATCTCAGCGCGCCCGCCGAAGTGATTGCGGCGATCCGGGATTTCATCTGAACGATGCCAGGGCCGGCTGCCGAAGACCTCGAAGATCTCTACGAGAATGCCCCGTGCGGCTATCTCTCGCTCGGCCGCGACGGGCGGATCGTCAAATCCAACCAGACCCTGTCGCGCTGGCTCGGCATCGCGCCCGACGCGCTTGTCGGCAAGCGCCTGCGCGACCTGCTCAGCACTGCCGGCCAGATCTTTTATGAAACCCATTTCGCGCCGCTGCTGCGCATGCAGGGGTATTTTGACGAGGTGGCGCTCGACCTGATCCGCGCCGATGGCACGCCGCTGCATGTCCTCGCCAATGCCGCCGAGCGCCGCGATTCCGAAGGCGAACTGCTGTTCACCCGGGTGACGGTGTTTCGGGCCACCGAGCGGCGCCGCTATGAGCGCGAGCTGGTCGACGCCACCGAGACCGCACAGGCCGAAACCCGGCTGTCGAAAGGCCTGCTGCTGGCCGAGCACGAGGCGGCCGAGCTGCGCGAGCAGTTCATCGCCGTGCTCGGGCACGACCTGCGCAACCCGCTGGCCGCCATCGACGGCGGCACGAACCTGTTGATGCGCGAACCGCAGAGCGAGAAATCGCAGCGGGTCATCGGACTGATCCGTGGCAGCGTGCTGCGGATGAGCGGGCTGATCGACAATGTGATGGATTTTGCCCGCGGCCGGCTGGGTGGCGGGCTGCAGCTCAACCGCAGCCTGAAGCCGCTGCTGCCGACCCTGGCGCAAGTGGTGGGAGAACTGAGGACCAGCTATCCGGAGCGCGAGATCGAGCTGCATCTCGATGCTGCCGCGGAGGTTGAGGCCGACCACGCCCGGCTGGCGCAGATGTTCTCGAACCTGTTGGCCAATGCCATCACTCATGGGGCGGCCGATCAGCCGGTACGGGTCGATGCCGTGCTGCGCGCCGGCGAACTCGAGCTTTCGGTGGCCAATGCCGGCCCGCCAATCCCGCCCGAAGCGATGGCTCAGCTGTTCCAGCCATTCTATCGCTCCAACCCAAACTCGCGGGTACAGGGCCTGGGGCTGGGGCTCTACATCGCCTCGCAGATTGCCCAGGCGCATGGCGGGCGGATCGACGTGACGTCGGATGCAACCGAGACGCGCTTCACCTTCCGCATGCCGCAGGCCTGAAGGCGGGGCTGGTGCCGGGCACCAGCCCCGCCGAATGCGTTACGCCGCCTTGAGGTTGGCGTTGCCGATCGCCACCTTGGACAGTTTCTTGTCCGTCGCGATCTCTTCCTGCAGCGTTGCATCGAGCAGGGCCACGGCATCCTTCATGCCGAGCGTCGACGCCCAGCTCTTGAGCGTGCCGTAGCGGGCGATCTCATAATGCTCGACTGCCTGCGCCGCCGAGACTAACCCGGCATCGAGCGCCATCGTGCCCTTGAAATCTTCCATGATCGACTTGCCTTCCTCGAGAATACCGAGAATGGCGTCGCAGGTCTTGCCGCGGGCCGGCTTGCCGATCAGCTCGAACACCTGCTCGAGCCGTTCGACATGGCCCTCGGTCTCCTGCAGATGCTGCTCGAAACCGGCCTTGAGCTCGGGCGAGACCGCCGCCTTGGCCATCTTGGGCAGCGCTTTCACGATCTGCTTTTCGGCGTAGTAGATGTCCTTGAGCGTATCGAGGAACAGGTCGTCCAGGGTCTTTTCTTCGGTGGCCATTTTGGCTCTCCAAGCGGTGGTGGTGAAAACGTGATGGGTGCGAACGGACGAGATGTGCAGCCCGACTGCCGTTCGCTGGTCGAGCAGGCAGGCCGGACAGACAAGCTGGCTTACAGAGCCTCGCCCGCCCGACCTGCGGTTCGGCAAATCCCCGCCCGCTAATGCAGCTCGGGGGTGCCGTTGACGCTGTCGCTCACGGCCTTGACGGTTTCGTCGTAGACCTTGGCCGCGCCATCCTTGCCTTTCTCGTAGAGGTCGGCGACACGGGTCTTGCCCTCCTCGTAGACCTCCGAAGCGACATCGATGGCCTTGCCCCTGACCTCATCGGCCAGTTCGCCCACGGCCTTGTCTTCCTGCTCGGTATGCGGCAGCGCAGCGCCGAGGGCGGCGCCCGCGGCAAAGGCCAGCGCCCCCGCGACCAGCGGCTGGTTGTGGAATGAATCCATCACCACCTTGGTGGCGCGATCGGTCTGGTGCTGAGCGCTGCTGCCCACATGCCGGGCCTGCTGCTGCACACTGTCGAACATATCGCCGACCTGGTGACGGAGGTCCTGCCAGGCATGGGAGGCCCAACCTGCCGCCTCGTCGATGCGGTTGCCGGCTTCGTCCTGGAAATCCTGCAGCCGGTGGCCGGCCTCATCGAGAAAGCCGCCGAACTTCTTGCCCGCTTCGTCGACGAACTCGCCGGCCCGGTGACCCAGCTCGTTGGATTCGGCCTTGAAGCGCCTGCCGCCGGCATCTTCGAACTCGCTGAACCACTTGCCGGACTCGTCGGCCGCGTGGTTCACCCGGCGCAGGCCACCCGAGACGGTGGCATAGGGGTAATCGGAGCGGTAGCGGCTGGGCTGCGGCGCCGGGTTTGGCGCCGAGAGTTTCGGGCCCTGTCCGCTCATCAGCCAGACGAGGCTGATGCCCAGAAGCGCCGCCGGCAGCGGGTTATTGGAAACCGTGTGGCCGAGATTGGCGGCAAAATGCTGGCCACCATCCTTGCTGTAACTCAGCAGCTCATCCACCAGTTGGCCGGGGGACAGCCGGTCCTTGATCTCGCCGATCCGGTCTTCGACACGCTGGCGCTGCTGTTCGACTTCGCGCTCCAGCTGGGCAGAGTCTTTTCCGTAGCTGCTCATCACAGGCTCTCCTTAACGACCTCGGCATCGCGCGCGAGGGAATGGGTGGTGCGGTCGAGCTCGAAAGTGGTGGCCTTCCAGGCTTCGAGGCTCTTCGAAATGAAGCTCCAGGCGATGATGCCGACGACGCCGGCCACCACGATGGAGGCAATGAAGCCCGCGGCCTGCTCCGACATGCCGATGGCGACGAGGCCCCAGGAGAGCCCGATCACCAGTGCCGACAAAAAGACGCCGACGGCGCCGATGGCGAGGACTCCACCAATGGCGAGGCCCTTGGAGGCGGCGAGCACATCACCGAGCTTTTCGGACGCCTCGGTCTTGGCCAACTGGATTTCCTTGCGGAACAGCCCGGAAATGTCGCCGGCCAAGCCGCCGAGCAGGTCGGTCAGGGTGTGCGGGCGCTCAGTATCCGCCATTTCGGCCTCCCTCGTTAAAGACCGAGGTCGAGGGGTTCGAACCCGATTGCATCGAGCCCTGCCCCGGGCCTGAGCGGCCGGAAGCGTAGTTCGAGCTGTTGCCCGAACCGTAGGTCGAGCTGTAGGCCGACCCCGAAGGGCTAGCCGCTGCATCGGGCTTGCGCGAAGCGGAGGCGAGGACGAAGCGAGAGGCGACAAAGCCAAGCAGGGCAGCGGCGCCCATGAAGGCAACCGGTTGCTTCCGCCCGAAATCCTGGGCGATGCCGATGATCTGGTCGACATCGTTGTCGCGCACCGTCGAGGTCAGCTTTTCGGCGCCGTCGGCCAGCATGCGGACATAGCGGCTGCCGGCCTCGCCACTGCTGTCGAGCTCTCCGGCTACCTTCTGCAGGGCGCCGCTGACGCCGCCCAGCTGGGCAACGAGCAGGTCCTTCTGATCTGCGGCCATGCCCTTGGCCTTTTCGGTGGCACCCTCGAGCTGTGTCATGGCCTCGTCGCCGATGGCTGCGGCCTGCTGCTTGACCTCCTCGCCGAGATGGCTGAGGTCGCTCTGGGCGGTTTCGGTGAGCGCGGCGGCATCGGACCGGGTGCGGTCGGGGCTGAGGTCGGTGTCGGTGGGGTAATCGGGGGCCATTTGTGCTGCTCCTATGAACTCCACGAGAGCGCTCGTAAGGCGGCGCTCCTCGGTGGCTGCTGACAATTCAACTTGGCGAAGGGGACATCGTTCCGGCGCAGCCCCAACTCAATTTCGCCACTGCGACGGAACGATCGCGCGCGAGCCACGCTAAGCTTGAAAGGCGCGCGATCCGCGGGCCAAGGAGCACCCATGGCCCGAACTACCAAGTCGACGATTACCTATGGCGACCAGCCCGTCAGGCGCGGCGCAGGCGGCGAAACCCACCAGCGCGCCGAGGAGGGCTATGACGTTCTCACCACACAGCAGGGGATGCCCGTTGCCGATGACCAGAACACCCTGAAGCAGGGCGCGCGCGGCCCCACCCTGATCGAGGACGCGCATTTTCGCGAGAAGATCTTCCACTTCGATCACGAACGCATCCCCGAGCGCGTGGTGCACGCTCGCGGCTACGGTGCACATGGGTTCTTCGAGACCTACAAGCCGCTGCCCGAGTTGACACGCGCCGACCTGTTCCAGCGCGCCGGCGAGAAGACGCCGGTTTTCGTGCGCTTCTCCACCGTCGCCGGCAACAAGGGCTCGTTCGACCTGGCGCGGGACGTGCGTGGCTTTGCCGTCAAGTTCTACACCCAGGAGGGCAACTGGGATCTGGTGGGCAACAATATCCCGGTGTTCTTCATCCAGGATGCGATCAAGTTTCCCGACATCATCCATTCGGTGAAAGACGAGCCCGACAAGGCGTTTCCGCAGGCGGCGAGCGCCCACGACAACTTCTGGGACTTCATCTCGCTCACCCCTGAATCGATGCACATGATCATGTGGGTGATGTCCGACCGGGCCATTCCCCGCTCGTTCCGCTTCATGGAAGGCTTTGGCGTCCACACCTTCCGGCTGGTCAATGCCAAGGGGAAATCCACCTTCGTGAAATTCCACTGGAAGCCCAAGCTGGGGATACAGTCGGTGGTGTGGAACGAGGCGGTGAAGATCAACGGCGCCGACCCCGATTTCCACCGCCGCGACCTGTGGAACGCCATCCAGGCTGGCGATTTCCCCGAGTGGGAACTGTGCCTGCAGACCTTCGATCAGAAGTTCGCCGACAGCTTCGATTTCGACGTGCTCGACCCCACCAAGCTGATCCCCGAAGAATTGCTGCCGGCGACGCCGGTTGGCCGGTTGGTGCTCGACCGCATGCCCGACAACTTCTTCGCCGAGACCGAGCAGGTGGCGTTCATGACGCAGAACATCGTGCCGGGCATCGATTTCTCCAACGACCCGCTGCTGCAGGGCCGCAACTTCTCCTACCTCGATACCCAGCTGAAGCGGCTGGGCGGGCCCAACTTCACCCACCTGCCGATCAACGCGCCGAAATGCCCGTTCCACAATTTCCAGCAGGATGGCCACATGGCTTTCCACAACCCCAAGGGACGCGCCAATTACGAGCCCAATTCCTGGGGCACGGAAATCGGCGGGCCGCGCGAAACCGCGGCCGGCTTCGAGAGCTTTGCCGAGGAAGCCGAGGGGCCCAAGCAACGCCTCAGGCCCGAGAGCTTTGCCGATCACTACAGCCAGGCCCGGCAGTTCTTCATCAGCCAGTCGCTGATCGAGCAGCGCCATATCGGCGATGCCCTGGTGTTCGAGCTGAGCAAGGTCGAAGTGCCGGCCATCCGCGAGCGCGTCGTCTCACATCTCCTCAACATCGATGAGGGTCTGGCGCAGACGGTCGCCGACGGCCTCGGCCTCAAGGCGCTGCCGGCCGCCGCGTCTCCCGCTGTGACCCCGCGTCCTGACCTGCCTGCATCGGACGCGCTGTCGATCCTCAAGAACCCGCCGGCCACCTTCAAAGGCCGGAAACTCGGCGTGCTGATTACCGACGGCGTCGATGCCGCGCTGCTCGATGCTTTGCAGGCCGCCGTGACGGCGGCAGGCGGCACGATGGAGCTCATCGCCCCCAGCGTGGCGGGGATCACCGCCAAGGACGGCACGATGCTCGCGGCGCACCACAAGATCGATGGCGGCCCCTCCGTGCTGTTCGACGCCGTGGCGGTGCTGCCCGGCGACGAAGGGGTGCTGTCGCTGCTGAAACTCCCGGCGGCCCGCGATTTCGTCGCCGACGCCTACGCCCACTACAAGTTCATCGGCTTCGTCGAAGCGGCAAACAAGCTCTTCGCCAAGACCGGGCTGCCCGACGATCTCGACGACGGATTCACCGATCTCGCCAGCACCGACGCCGCAGCGTTCATAAAGACCTGCACGGCCCTGCGCTTCTGGGATCGCCCGGATGGGGCGTGAGCACGGCCCGGGTCAATCTCTGATGACAGGCCGAACAAGCATTGGCGGGAACGAAGCGAGCTCGAGCAGGTTTTCCAGCCAGGACACAGCGAGACGCCCGTCACCATCACATGACAGGCGCATACCGACGCGTCGCTCGTGACCGATCGAAACTACATCGCCGAACGGAGCCACCCCAACACGTGCCCTTCATCATTTATGCAACTGAAGATGGCTCTTCGGCGGGGTGTGATCCACTTTTGATCTGCTCCCATACGCACAGTGTAATCCCTCCGCATCCTGCGGGTAAAGAATGGCGCTGGTTGGTGACGTCGAGCGAGGAGCCACGTAACGCCCTTGTTGGCCGCAGGCTGCTTCGCAGTCTTCTGCGCGATGGGTACGTCATTGTGCCGCTGCCGCTGGAATCGGTGCTGCGCATACGCAGCAGGGCTGTAGTTGAAGGCCTGCCGGCCTTGCAGTAGCGGCACCACAGCCGGAACGCATCCCCGCAAGTCTCGTTGAGAAAGGCTGTCACTCTCAGGATCGGACCCGGGTCATGCGCGCATTTTTCGTATTGCTGCTGGGCTTGCTCGCCAGCACCGCCCAGGGCCAGGAGGCGTGGACGGTGTATCGGAACGCAGCGTGTGGTTACGCTGTAGAGTATCCCGCGGCGGGCTTCGACATCACAGAAACCGATACCGGCCTCACGCTGATCGAGCAGGATGCCGCAGGCCAGATCGATATCTATTGCGCCACCAATGCCGAACGCCGATCGCCCGCCGGGTTCGAGCAGGTGCTCGCCGGTGCGGAGCGCATCCGCGAGATCACGTACAGCAGAAACGGTCGCTCCTGGCTGGCGGTGTCGGGCTATTACCAGGCTGATCAGGCAAGGGGCGATGACCTGATCTTTTACGCCAAGTTCATGTTCTCGCCCGACCTCTCGCAGCTTTCTGCCTTCGAGGCTAGCTATCCGGCCGGCGAGCGACAGCGCTTCGACGCAATTGTCGAACGGATGGAGGACAGCCTCACCGCCCCGCGAGCGGCGGACTAACCCGAAAGGTCGGAGACTCCTCTGAGCTTGCGCTACCGGCCGCGAAGGCGCGTCCACGCCCCTCAGAACATCTCCAGCCCAAGCTTAATAATCGCCACCCAAATAACTGCACTGAAGGCTATGCATCCAAGCCAGGTCCAGGCCTTCTGCGTCAGCTGCAGTTGTGGCCGTGGCGGGTCACTCAAGGCGTAGCGATTTAGCGGTCTACTAGGTGTTGCCATGCCACCCGTATAGCCGGCCTGGCGTCGTGCAAGCGTTATTCACTTCGGCGTGATTCCGAGGTTCGGTCGAAGGGCAGCCATATTTCCCATGGCCAGCCGTTGCTTGACCGTTCCTTGGCTGACCTTATCAACGCAGAGTGAACTGGGCGGTCGGGCGCCGCGTCACTGCAGCTGCAGTCAATGCTCAGGGGCCGAAAGCGAAGGAGCTGCACCAGGGGTTGCTCGTGAGTCTCCCCCCCTTCGCTGCAACCTCGTCCACAACCGGGTGGCTAGGCCATCCCCAGCTTCGCTCGCACCTTTCCCGCCAGGGCCCGCGTCTCTTCGGGGTGCAGCAGCGACTGCAGGCCGAGAAACACCAGCCCGCCGGCAACCCCGCCCGCCGCCAGCTTGAACAGCGGCCAGCTGTCGCCGAGGAGCGCGCTGGCGATCCAGGCGGCAAGGCCGGTGGCAGCGGCCACGGCGACGGAAATCCCCAGATCCCTATAGGGGATCGGCACCGGGGTGAGGCGGTGGCTCACCGCCCAGGCGGCGATGAGCCCGACCAGCGTGCCGCCGGCGAGCGCCAGCGCCGCGCCGATTTCGGCATAGGCGGGGATCAGCAGCAGCGACAGCGCGATGGTCGCCGCCGAACCAGGCGCCAGCGCCACCATCTGCAGCCAGGGCTTCTTGTGGGCGTGAAAGACGTTCTCGAACACGAAGCTGGTGAAGTTGGCGAAGAGCACGCTGGGCGCGATGATCGGGAACAGCGCGCCGAGGTTCTGGTGGTAGTCGGCCGGCAGCAGCAGGCCGCCGATTTCAGTCGAGAGCGCCACCAGCATGGCGACCACCGGGAAGGTGAGCCGCCCCATCAGCGCCATCTGATGCGTGAGGAACCGCCCGGCGGCGGCCGAGCCCTCGGTATCGAACTTGCTGACGAACTCGGGGAAAGCCCCCATGTTGATGGCGTTGGAAATGGTATCTATCGGCTGTCGCGCCAGTGCATAGACCGCAGCGAACACTGCTACGGCGCCGGCATCGTAATAGAGCTTGAGCAGCACGCGTTCGGCGCTGTTGAGCCCGAAGCTGATGGTGGCGACCGCGATCAGCGGGATACCGAGCGCGAACAGCTCGCGATGAGTAAAGCGCGACGGGCCGATGACGACGCGGCGGCTGGCCAGCGCCAGCGCGACGCTGCCGGCGATCAGCACGGCGAGGCTCGAGGCCAGCGACACCGCGAGGAACGAGCCGTGGATCATGAGGATCGCCGCGATCGGCAGCGCCAGCTGCAGCACCGCGCGGAAAAACTCGAGCAGCGAATAGGCGGTGTGCCGCTGCTGCATCTGCAACAGGGTGAGCGCGAAGCGGCCAAGGGCGCCGACGGCGAGATAGGTGCCCACCGCCAGGGCGAACTCGACCCAGCGCTCGGGTGCCACCAGCACTGAGCCGGCGACCGACACCACGAGCCCCAGCAGCGTCGTGACCACCAGCACCCGCGCCGCGAGCTTCACGCTGCCATTGCTGATCTCGCCCTTGCCGCCGAGCCGCAGCAGCGCGATGCGCAGCCAGCTGCTGACCGCGGAATCTGTGAGCTCGCCCACCGTGACGACGAGGGTCAGAAGGCCATACTCGGTCTGGTCGATCAGCCGCGTCGCGATGACCAGCATCAGCAGCGCCGAGAGGCGCGTCAGCAGGATCGCCGGGGTATAGAGCAGGGTCGAGCGGAGCAGCAAGGGTGGTCACCTTCCCCTATTGGGGATGTTCTTCACTTTCGCTTAACCCTTTCGGCTCCGACCCGACAGCGCTTTAGCGGATGGTGGTGAACGGCGGCAATTGTATCGAATTCGATGGTTTCGCCGGCCGCTCCGGCGCATCGCCCCGCCCCTCACCACCCCGCCGTAAACCTTGACCCGAGCCTTTGCTTCCCCCCGCTCCCGGCGGGCGCTATGGCTCGCTCATGCTGCAGCGGAACACACAGACCAAACCCCTCGACGTCCTGGTCGCCACCCCCTCGGGCGGCACCGGCCAGGGTGGCATCGACCGGGTGATGGGCGGCCTCCGCGCCGAGCTCGAGCGGCAAGGCACTGCCGGCCTCAAGGTGCACTTCGGCGCCACCCGCGGCCCCGGCCACATAGCACTCTCGCCATTCTACCTCGGCGGCTTCCTGCTGCGCATGCTTGGCTTGAAGGCCATGGGCAGGCTCGACGTGCTCCATATCAATCTCGCCAGCGCCGGCAGCACCTATCGCAAACTGCAGATTGCCCGGCTCGCCCGGCTGCTCTCCATCCCCTATGTGCTGCATCTGCATGGCGCTGAATATCGGGAGTTCTGGAAAGACGATCAGAGCCGCCTGAGCCGGGACATCCGGACAATGTTCGAAGGCGCCGCGCACACCATGGTGCTCGGCCAGGTCTGGCGCGATTTCGTCGCCGCGCGGGCGCCGCGGGCCGCCGATCGCATCGTCATCGTGCCCAACGCCACGGCGCAGCCAGCCCTGCCGCATGTGGGGGGCGGCGAACGGGTGCACATCCTGTTTCTGGGCCGCATCGGCGACCGCAAGGGCGTGCCGCAGCTGGGCGACGCCCTGGCGCGGATGCAGCACCTCGAGAGCTGGCGCGCCACCATCGGCGGCGACGGCCATGTCGAGGCGGCGCGCAGCAAGGCGGCCGAGCTGGGCCTCACCGACCGCGTCGATCTCCCCGGCTGGGTCGGCCCGCAACGCGTCGCCGAACTGATCGCTTCGGCCGATATCATGGTGCTGCCCTCGTTTGCCGAGAACCTGCCGATGTCGATCATCGAAGCCATGGCGTCCGGCCTCGCCGTGGTGGCGACGCCGGTCGGCGCGGTATCCGATATCGTCATCGACGAGGAAACCGGCCTATTGGTGCCGGTGGGCGATGTCGATGCCCTGACCACGGCGCTGACCCGGCTGGTCGAGGACAAGCCGCTGCGTGATCGGCTGGGCGCTGCGGCCTTGCAGCTGCACCGCGAAAAGCTCGATCTCACCCCCTATGCCCGGGCCGTGGGCGAGGTGTGGATAAGCGCCGCGCGTTAACACTAAGGTAACCTTTTGGTTCCCAGTTTTCCTGCCCGGGACTACCACGTTCCAGCGCGCCGCAAACGGTAGGTCGACGCGTTTGGGAATGCGGAATGACCTACGACGTCTTGAGCACCGCTACACCAGTTTCCCCGGCGAAAACCGGGGACGCGAGGGAGGCGATCACCGCAGAGCTCGTGGCCGACAAGGCCCGGTGGGACAGCCTGATCGCCTCATGCCCCGACCCGCACTTGCCACAGGGCTTCGCCTATGGCGAAGGCAAGGCGGCGAAGGGGTGGACCGTCAGGCGCGTAGTGTTCCTCGAGGCCGGCCGGCCGGTGGCGATCGCCACCGTGCTCGAGTTCCGCCGCTTCGGCCTTCACCTCGTCAACCGCGTCAATCGTGGTCCACTGTTCCTCGACGCCGCCCCTGATGCAGCTGAGATCGTCGGCGTCTATGCCGCGCTCCGCCGCCGCTGGGGCCGCATCTGGACGGCGCCGCTCTTGATCGCCCCTGCCCTGCCCCTCGGGGCGCCAAGCGACGCGCTGCTGCGCAGCGCCGGCTATCGCCTGCGCCACCGCCGCTCCTGGCAATCGGGCCGCATCGATTTGACCGTCGGCGAAGATGCGCTGTGGGCCGGCCTCGCGTCCACCTTCCGCAACCGCGTGCGCAATGCCGAAAAGGCCGGCGCCGAGCTGCGCATCGCCCAGGACGACGCGACCTATGAGTGGATGCTGGCGCGCCATGCCGAGAACATGGCAGAGCGCGGTTTTACCGCCGCCGACCCAACCCTGCTGCGCGCCCTGCGCGTGACCGCACCCGAGGATGTCTCGGTGTTCCAACTGCTGCACCAGGGCGAGCCGGTGGCCGGCATGTCGGTGGTCCGCTTCGGCACGCACGCCGAATATCACGTCGGCTGGTTCGGCCCCGCTGGCCGCAAGCTCAATGCCGGCAATTTCCTGATGTGGCAGGTGCTGCGCGACATGCACCGCCGCGGCGTCAGAACTTTCGATGTCGGCGGGCTGAAGCCCGGCGACGGCTATACGCGCTTCAAGCAGACGATGAAGCCGGTCGAGTATCAGCTCGCCGGCGAATGGATGAGTTGGTAGGGGGAACCACCATGAGCCTGATGGATGTGGCGCGCGGCGCCTATGTGCGAAGTCCCGAAGTGGTGCGGCGCTCGCTGGCGCCGCTGATTTCGCTGGTGCCGACCAAGCTGAAATTCGGCGGCAGCTACCGCAAGTGGCGCGAGCGCATCGCGCTGGCCAGCGCCGACCCTGCCTATGCCGATGCGCAGCACCTGGCTTCGCTACGCGCCATTGTCGGCCGCGCCCATGCTCTGAGCCCGTTCTATCGCGAGCTGATCGAGCGCGCCTTGGGCAGCAGTTTCGACGCGACGACGTTCGAGCTCAGCGATCTCACCCGCCTGCCGATCCTGCGCAAGGAAGAGCTGCGGCTGGCCGGCGAGGCCGTGCTGACCGTACCGCGCGGCGAGGCCGACCGCGGCGATACCAGCGGCTCGAACGGCGAGCGGCCGTTCACCTTCTATCTCGACAAGGACCGCAGCGCCCGCGAGATGGCCTTTGTCTATGACAACTGGAGCCGCATCGGCTTTACCGAACAGACCGGCAAGATCGTCCTGCGCGGCTTCGGGCTCCACCCCAAGGGCACCAGCATTTCGCAATGGGAGCCGGCCCTGCGCGAACTGCGGCTCTCGGTGTTCCCGATGACGCATGACGACGTGCGCACCTATCTCGACCTGATCGACAAGCACGAGCTCGAATATCTCTACGGCTACCCCTCGGCCATTGAGCTGATGTGTCGGCACATGTGCCGCATCGGCCGCCTGCCCAAACGCCCGCTCAAGGGTATCCTGCCGATCTCCGAGCCACTCTACCCGCACCAGCGCCGCATCATCACCGAGGTGTTCGGCAACGTGCCGATCGCCAATTTCTATGGGCTCAGCGAAAAAGTGCTGTTCGCCAGGGAGATCAGCAGCGACGGCTTTTACCAGTTCGACCCGCTCTATGGCCGCGCCGAGCTGGTGGATGAAGCCGGCCAGCCGATCACCGAGATCGGCCGCGAAGGCCGGCTGGTCGGCACCGGCTTTACCGGCATGAGCATGCCGTTCCTGCGCTACGACACCGAGGACCGCGCGACGCTGGTCGAGTTGCCCACGCCCGGCAACGGCCAGCGCCTCACCGTCGAGCGGCTGACGCCCCGGCGGAAGCCGGATTTCCTGATCTCGGCCGATGGCAACCGCGTCGTCACCATCGACTTCACCCCGGAAAACCCACGCTATTTCGAGGGCATCGAGGAATACCAGTTCTTCCAGGATCAGCCGGGTCACAGCACCATCCGCTACATCCCCACTGCCGATGGCAGCGAAAGCGACGCGCTGCGCGTCGCCACCGGCCTGACCCAGCGCACCCACGGCAAGATCGTCTTCGCCATCGAACAGGTCGAACGGCTGGCCGGCGGCCGGGCGGGCAAACGCGCCTTTATCGATCAGCGGCTGGATATTTCGAAGTACTGAGGGCGGGCTGATCCTATCGGCGTCATCCCGCCGCAGACCCACCACGGCCACCCCAAACTCGGTGTCATCCCAGCGAAAGCTGGGACCCATTTCTCCGCTGGCGAAGGTTGCGAGTTGGGTCCCAGCTTTCGCTGGGATGACAGCTGGTGGGTGGGGGAGCTTGAGTGCCCCACTGCGCCAGGCGGCGGCCCCCTACCCTCGCTCCACCGAAACCGCCGCCACCCGCCGCGACGCCATCGCTTCCACCGCAACGAACACCCCGACCGCCACCAGCCCCAGCCCGATCGATACCCACAGCGCCCCGCCAATGCCGAGCGTGCCCATCGCCACGGCGAGGAGGAACGGGGCGATGGCGGAGGCGATCTGGCGGGCTGAGGAGAGCCAGCCGAGCCGGGCGCCGTAGCGGTTGCGGCCGAGCAGATAGAGCGGCAGCACCCCGGCGACGATGCTGGTGAGGCCTGAGCCGAGCCCGAACAGGATGGCGAACACCACTGCACCGACCAGCGATGGCGTGGTGGTGACCAGCACGACGAGGCCGGCCGGCGGCAGCGCCGCGGCGATGACGGCGAGCCGGGTGGCGGGCAGGTCGCGGCCGAGCAGCATGTTGACCAGCCGGCTCAGCACCTGCGCCGGCCCGAACAGCGTGGTGATGATCAGCGCCCCGGCGCCAAGGCTGAGCCCCTGGAGGAGCGGCATGATCTGCAGCAGCACGCCCGACAGCACCAGCCCCTCGATGGCGAAACCGGCCATGATCAGCCCCAGGGCGAGGTTGCGCCGCCCCAGCGGCAGCACGCCGGCCTCGGCGACGCTCTGCTGCGACTTGCCGGCCGCCTGCCCGGCCGCGACCGAAGCGCCACGCGCCAGCCAGAAATGCAGCGGCGCACAGACCAGAAGGTTGAGCGCCGCGAAGACGAAATAGGTGCCCCGCCAGCCCAGCTGCTCGAGCAGCACCGCGGTCAGCGGCCAGAACAGCGTCGAGGCGAAACCGGCGATCAGCGTCAGGTAGGTGATGCGCCGCTGCGCCTGCTCGGCGCCTGCCTGCACCAAAGCCGCAAACGCGGTGGCGTAGAGCACGAGGCTCGAGGCGATCTCCATGCCGATCAGCGCCGCGGCAAAACTATAGCCATCGACGGCGAGGCCGGCCGCGCCGAGCAGCAGCGCCGCCGCTACCGAACCCGCCACCATGGTGCGCGCGGCGCCGAAGCGGTCGGCCAGATGCCCGGCCACAGGGGCGAGGAAGCCCCCCGCCAGGAGGGCCACACTCAGCGCCCCGAACACCCATTCCGGCGGCCAGCCGAACTCGGCGCCGATCGCCGGAGCCAGCACGCTGAAGGCGTAATAGAGCGTGCCATAGCCGATGACCTGGGTGGTGCCGAGCGCCCAGATCATCGCGGCGGAATTGCGGGAAGACATCGGAGCTCCGAGGTTCAGGCGAGTTCGACGAGGGGCTCGGTCACCGCCGGAGTCCCGCAGCCGCAGCCGGCTTCGCCCTCGGCCTTGGCGACCTCATCGGCGACGCAGCACGAACTCGCATCGAGCGCCGGGCCACCGCAGCACGCGGCGCCGCCGAGCGCGGCCGGCGTAACGCTGCACACTCCGGTTTCAGGCAGCACCAGGTGCACCTGCCGGGCGGCGACCGGATCGCCGGCGAGTTCTGCCACCACCGAGCGCGCCTGCTCGTAGCCGGTGGCCATCAGGAAGGTGGGGGCGCGGCCGTAGGACTTGGCGCCGACGATGTAGAAATCGGCTTCCGGGTGCGTGAGCTCGACCACCCCATGCGGCGGTACCGTGCCGCAGGAATGGAAATTGGGGTCGATCAGCGGCGACAGCGCCGGCGGCGCCTCGGTCGCCGGATCGATGCCGACGCGCAGCTCGCTGAGCAGCTGCAGGTCGGGCCGGAAACCGGTGGCGACGATGACGCGATCGACCTCGAGCGTCAGCGGCGCCAGCCCGAGGGTGCCGCTGACCGTCACGCCCTCCGCAGAGCGGGCGAGCCCGGTCGCGGCGAACGGCGCGAGGATCTGCAGCCGCCCGGCGTCGATCGCCGCCCGCGCCCTGAGGCCCAGCGCGCCGCGCTCGGGCAGCTGGTCGTTGAGCCCGCCACCGAGCAGCCGATCGAGCCGGTTGCGCCTGAGCGCCCAGAGGATCTTTGTATCGGGTGCCGCGTCCTGCAAAGCGAGCAGCGCCAGCGCCGTGTTGATGGCCGAGTGCCCGCCGCCCACCACCAGCGTGGTGCGGCCGGCATAATCGGTCCGCTGCGCCCCCATGACATCAGGAATGCCATAGGCGATGCGGTCGCCGAGCGAACGCTCTCCCGGAGCCACCAGCCCATCCACCCCCATCGGGTTGGGCCGCGTCCAGGTGCCGGAAGCATCGACCACCGCCCGCGCCGCCGTGGCCCGCTCGACGCCATCGGCATCGGTCCAGCGGATCTCGAACGGCGTCGTGTCGCGGTTGCTGTTCGACACCTTGTCGAGGCCCCGCCGGGTAATCGCCGTCACCGTCGCGCCGAGCCGCAGCGCGGTGCCGATGGCGGGCAGCTCAGCCAGCGGCTGCAGGTAGCGCGCCACGATCTCGCCGCCGGTCGGCAGCTCGGTCGACTCGGGCGCCTCCCACCCCGCAGCCTCGAGCAGCGCCCTGGCTGCCGCATCGATATTGTATTCCCACGGCGAGAACACCCGCACATGCGACCATTCGAGCAGCGACGCGCCGACCGACGCGCCGCGCTCGAAGATGATCGGCGTCAGCCCCCGCGACACCAGTTGCGCCGCCGCGGCAAGACCCACAGGACCGGCGCCGATGACCGCAACCGGAAGATGCATGTTCCTCATGATTCGATCCTTCTAGAAAGTTAGAATTATAGGACAAAAAGGGGAGGCCTCAGGCCGCCACCTCGCTGGCTGCCGGCGCGCAGGCGCCGGTTTCGTCGATACAGCACTCATCGGCGAGATAGCCGAGCAACCCATTCATGCTGGCATAATTGGCCCGGCAGATCAGTGTCGTCGCCTGCCGTTCCTGGCTGACGAGGTTGACCTCGACCAGCTTCCTGATGTGATGCGACAGCGTCGACGCCGCGATATCGAGCTTCAGCTGGAGCTTACCCACCGGCAAACCGCTGCCGCCGGCCCTGACCAGGGTGCGGTAGATGTTGAGCCGGGTCGGGTTGCCCAGGGCTTCGAGCTGCGCTGCTGCTGTTTCGATGTTCATGGAAATAGCATAGGCCGCCGGATGGGCGTGTCAAGGCTATTTCGATGATTGTGGAAACAGGCAGTCGGCAGTCGGCAGTCGGCAGTCGAAGCAGATCGCTCTTCTACTGCCGACTGCCGACTGCCGACTGCCGACCACCTGCCGTCATAAAACCTTCACTTGCCCGCCAGCCAACATATCGGTAAATCCCGATATATGGAAAACACCGATGCCATCGACGTCTTCACCGCCCTCGCCCAGGCGACCCGGCTCGACGCCTTCCGCCTGATCATGGCGCATGAGCCGCACGGCCTGCCGGCCGGCGAAGTGGCGCGCCGGCTCGAGGTGCCGCAGAACACCATGTCGAGCCACCTCGCGGTGCTCACCCGCGCCGGCCTCGTCACCGCCGAGCGGCACAGCCGCTCGATCATCTACCGCGCCGAGCTCGATCGGGTGCGCGAGGTGGCCAGTTTCCTCGTTTCCGATTGCTGCGGCGGCCGCCCTGAGCTCTGCCAGCCACTCGTCGCCGAATTCACCCCCTGCTGCACTCCGGGAGCCACCAGCAATGCCTGCTGACCGCATCTACAATGTCCTGTTCCTCTGCACCGGCAACTCGGCCCGCTCGATCCTGGGCGAAGCCCTGCTCAACCACGTGGCCGGCGACCGCTTCCATGCCTATTCGGCCGGCAGCACGCCCAAGGGCCAGGTCCACCCGATGAGCCTCGCGGTGCTGAAGGAAGCCGGCATCTCCACCGAGGGCCTCCGTTCCAAGGCCTGGGACGAGTTCGCCGTGCCGGACGCCCCGAAGATGGATTTCGTCTTCACCGTCTGCGACAACGCGGCGGGCGAAGCCTGCCCGATCTGGCCGGGCCAGCCGATGACGGCGCATTGGGGCATCGAAGACCCCGCCGCCGTCGATGGTCCGGAATTTGCCCGCCGCGCCGCCTTCGAGGATGCGCTGCGCTTCATGCGCAACCGCATCGCCGCCTTCGTCAACCTGCCGCTCCAAAGCATCGACAACATGGCGCTGGGCAGCAAGCTGCGCGGCATCGGCGCCATGGACGGCAGCACCACCAAGGCCTCGGGCGCCGCATGACCGACACTCTCCGGCCGCTCGCGGCCGAGGCGCTGGGCACCGCGCTCTTGGTCGCGACGGTGGTCGGCTCGGGCATCATGGCCGACCGGCTGACCGACGATGTGGCGCTGGCCCTGCTCGGCAATACGCTCCCCACCGGCGCCATGCTGGTGGTGCTGATCATGCTGCTCGGCCCGATCTCCGGCGCGCATCTCAACCCGGTGGTGTCGCTGGTCGCGGCGCTCGGCGGCCGGCTGCCATGGGCAAGGCTCGCGCCTTACGTGCTGGCCCAGCTGGCCGGCGGCGTCGCCGGCACGATCCTCGCCAACCTGATGTTCGACCTCGCCCCCATCGCCCTCTCCACCACCCCCCGCTCGGGGGTGGGCCAGTGGCTCTCCGAGATCGTCGCCAGCTTCGGGCTGCTGCTGGTGATCCTCCTCGGCCAGCGCCGCCCCACCGACATCCCCTGGGCCGTCGGCCTCTACATCACCGCCGCCTACTGGTTCACCGCCTCAACCTCCTTCGCCAACCCGGCAGTGACCCTGGCCCGAGCGCTGAGCGATACGTTCGCCGGCATCCGCCCGAGCGACGTCCTGCCGTTCGTCGCGGCGCAGCTGGTCGGCGGGTTGCTGGCGTATGGATTGGTGCGGTGGTTGTGGGTGCGGGTCGAGGCGGGTTCTGATAGTCACTGAGGTTCGGTTGAGCGCCGCTACCTCCCCAAACTCGGTGTCATCCCAGCGAAAGCTGGGGGACCCAACTCGCCGCAGCGCAAGCAAGTAGATGGGTCCCAGCTTTCGCTGGGATGACAGCCGGTGGGTGGGCCAGCTCTGTGCCTACCACGGTCGACTGCGGGCACCAGTGGTCATGCTCCACTGGAATGCGGCCCCCCTACAACCCCAGCGCCCCCAGCATCTCCCGGTCCGGCACTGCCGGCCCTGTCGGCTCGATCACGCTCATCCCATAGGGGTTGGCATATTCCCAGATCGCCCAGGGAATCCCATTCGCCTCCGCGGTCTGGCGCAGCGTCGTGAGGTAGCGCAGCCGGTCGGAATTGAAGGCGCCCATGCGGCCGTCCGGGGTCATCAGGATCACTCCGAACTCGCCCATGAACAGCCGCTCGGGCGGGATGGCGTTGGCCTTGGCCCAGTCGACCGCCTCGCCGACCCGCGCCTTGAGCCGCGCTTCGTCCCAATTCTCGGCGAAATACTCATCGATCGCCCCGCCCACCGCCGAAAGGTTGCGCGCCTGCTCCGCCTCGCTGAGCCCCGCCGCCATCATATGCGCCTTCAGCATTTCGACCGTCAGCTCGGCCGAGCCCGAGCTCGCCGGCCAGGGCAGGCCTGAGGCGAAATCGCTTTCACGATCAGCGCGCTGGTGGGTGAAGCTGTGCGGCTCGTACATGTGGAAGCTGTAGAGGATATTGGGGTCGTCGAACCCGGGGCGGATATCGGTCAGCCCGGTAATGCTGCCTCCGCAGCCGCCGGTGGCGACAATGGTGAGCTCGGTGCTGACGGCGCGCACCGCCGCGACCGTCGCCGTCATGATCTGCTGCCAATCCTCGCTGCCCGAGGCGTCGCAGGGGTAATGCGCCGGCTCGTTATAGGGCTCGATCGCCACCCGGTCGTTTCCGAACGGCGCTAGGATGCGCGCGACATCGGCGACCATGGCGATATAGCCGGCAATGGCGTCGGAGCCGGCGGGCCCATTGACCACGTCCATGCTGTATTGCGGCACCTGCGACACCGAGTGGAGGTTGAGCACCACCCTGAGGTCGGCGCCCAGGAGCTTCGTCACCGCATCGGCCAGCACCGCCAGCGCTTCCTGGCGCCGCTCGCCCTCAGTCGCCAGCAGCGGCCCCGGATCGACCGTCAGCCGCACATAATCGAAGCCCAACGCCCGGATATCGGTAAAGGGATCGGAGGCCGGCCAGTCGCTGGCCGAGCGCCCGCCCGCCAGCCAGTCGGCCACCGACTGGTAGGGTGGCCAGCGATAGCTGCCATCTGCGGCGAGCGGCGACCAGTTGAGCCACTGGTGGATGTTGACCCCGCGGTGCAACGGCAGCGGCGCGGCGACGGCACTGCCGGCCACTAGCGCCAGCAGCAGCACCATCATCCGCCAGATCGTGGTCATCGCATCTCTCCGCATCGCGCCCGCGCCGATGTTAACCGCACGATGCGATGCCGAGGTTTCACCCGCGCCGAAATCGCCCTCTATGGTGTATCAGACGTCAAACGCTGGGGGCGCCGATGAAGCTCGGCTGGTACATCAACCGACTGCGCAGCATGGAGCCGGCCGAGGTGCTGCACCGCCTCGGCGAGGCGGCAAAGCAGCGCATTTCGAAGGGCCGGCATGAAGGCTGGGCCCGCTACCCCGCGCCCCAGACCCTCACCACCCTCACCACCCTCACCACCCTCCCCACCCTGCCCGGCCTGCGCGACCGCCTCGCGGGCGCCGACGAAGCCACCCGCACCGCCATCGCCGCCGCTGCCGCCAACACACTGGCCGGCCGCTTCAGCGCGCTCGGCCGTGACTGGCCGGCGCGCAACCCGGCTGAGTTGTTCCCCCAAACCCTCTGGCGCTTCGACCCGGTCACCTCCGGCGCCTGGCCCGGCCCCGAGGCCTATGCGCTGGAGATCGATTTCCGCCACGATGGCAGCCGTGGCGACATCAAGTATGTCTGGGAGCTCAACCGGCTGCAGTGGCTCGTGCCGCTCGCCGCCGAGGTGCTGCTCACCGATAATGCCGGGGCGCTTGCTGCCATCGAGGCCGCCATTGCCAGCTGGCACGCCGCCAACCCGCCCTTCCGCGGCGTCGCCTGGGCCTCGGGCATCGAGGTGGCGCTGCGCGCCATCAGCCTCATCGTCGTCGCGAGCCTCGCCGGGGACAGCCTGAGCCCTGGCGCCAGGCGGATGATCGGCGAAATCCTCGCCGCCAGCCGCTTCTGGCTGCCGCGCTTCCCCTCAAAATTCTCGTCGGCCAATAACCACCTGGTGGCGGAGCTGGCGGGCGAATACCTCATCGGCCTCGCCTATGGCACCGAACCGCCGGCGACCCGCGCGGCGCTCATCGCCGAGATCGATCGGCAGATTCTCGCCGATGGCAGCGGCGCCGAGCAGACCCCGACCTATGCTGCCTTCACCGTCGAGCTGGCCCTGCTCTGCGCCTTCGCGGCGCGGGCGGCCGGCGTTCCGTTTCCCGAGAGTTTCGACAACCGGATCAGCGCCTTCGCCAGCTTTATTGATTCACTTGGCGAGCCACCTCCTGCATTGGGCGATGATGACGAGGGCCGGGTGCTGACGCTGGGGGGCGACGAGCCCGGCTATATCGGGTTCATCGCCAGCGCCATTGCTGGCTTCCTCGGCATCCCCGGCATGACCCCAGCGCCGGGCGACCTCCGCAGCGCCATCTTCGGCCAGCCATCGGCGGTTTCCACCCCGCCCGATGGCCTCACCACCTTCTCCGATGGCGGCCTCACGGTCTGGCGCGGATCCCTCGCCGGGCACGCGGCCACGCTCAGCTTCGACCATGGGCCGCTCGGTTACCTCTCGATCGCCGCGCATGGCCATGCCGACGCGCTCTCGGTCACCCTCGCGCTCGACGGCCAGCCGGTGCTGGTCGACCCCGGTACGTATCTCTATGGCTCGGGCGGCGCCTGGCGCGATTGGTTCCGCGGCACGCCCGCGCACAACACGCTGACCCTTTACGGCCACAACCAGAGCCGCATCTCCGGCGCCTTCAACTGGTCCGACAAGGCAAGTGCGCTCTGGCTCGGCCCGCTGCACGCCAGCCATGACGGCTATGTGAAGGCCTTCGGCGTCACCCACGAGCGTCGCATCGCGCCCGGCCCCGATGGCTTCGCCATCACCGACAAACTCAACGGCGGCACCGAGGAAGCCGAACTGGTGTTCCAGCTGGCAGGCGATCTCGACACCCGGATCGACGGCGACACGGTACTGGTACAGCGCGCCGGCGCCCCCGTGCTGACGCTCCGCTTCCCCTCCCCCGCCATCGCCGTGGCCCGCGGCGGCGATACCCCCGGCCCCGGCGGCTGGGTCGCCCCGCGCTTCGGCGAAAAACTCCCCGCCGACCGCATCGTCTGGCGCGGCAATATCGGACCGGATGGGGTGGTGACCAGGATCAGCGTCGCCAAGTGAGTGGTGCGCAGCCACTAGCGAGCAGGCAGGGAATCCATTCGCTACCGGCTATTCGCTGCTCCCTATCCGCTTCCTAGCGGCAACGCTTGACACCCACCCCCGCCAAACCTAAGAAGGCGCCGCGCATAGCGCCCCGCCGGTGGTCTCTGACCGCCCGCACCTCGGGGCGGAGTAGCTCAGTTGGTTAGAGCAGCGGAATCATAATCCGTGTGTCGGGGGTTCAAATCCCTCCTCCGCTACCAGATCCCCTAAAATCGCCGGGCACCGGCCGAAGCCGCGCGACAGACGCACGGCCGTGCAATCCCTCCCCCGCGAAGCGGGAAAGGGAAACCCGACTGATGGTGCGGTGAGCCTCGATCAGCCTCCGACCTCACCCGCGTTCGGCTCTGCGGCTCGGAAATACCATCGCAGAAGATATGCGCTGTAAGCATTGGCGGCTGAGACGACGAGCATCTCGCCTCCCTCTTCGATCAGGCCAAGGATCCGGTCGGGGCGAAAGGCAAGGTCGTCGGGAAGAAGGCTGTGTAGGAAATCCACGCCGACCGCCAACGAACCCAGGATCCAGATCAGGGCCACCAGGAGCGCGGGAGACAGTCGCACGCTTCCATAAGGTCTGGGCCGCGGAGAAGGAGAACCTGCCGCTGGCGCGCAAGGTGGTTGATGCCGTCGACGCGCATTTAGGCCGCGTGCCCATCGCCAGAACCTGAGCCAGCTCCTCCGATGCACGCCCCCTACGCCACCACCTGCCGCCCCCGGATGATCGCCGAGGCCGCCGCCGGGTCCGGCGGCAGCACCGCGCCCTTCAGGGCGATCGAGTAGGGCTGGGTCGGGTGTTCCAGCACCGTGCGCGCGTCGCCGCTTTCGATCACCTTGCCCTTCTGCATGATGATCACCCGGTCCGAGATGTAGTAGGCGGTCGCCAAATCGTGGGTGATGTAGATGATCGAGACCTTCAGCTCGTCGCGCAGGTCGCGGAACAGGTTGACGATCGACATGCGGAGCGACGCATCGACCATCGAGACGGGCTCGTCGGCGACGATCAGCTTGGGGTTGGGGATCAGCGCGCGGGCCACCGCGATGCGCTGCAGCTGGCCGCCGGAGAGCTCGTGCGAATAGCGGCCACGCACCTCGGCCAGCGATAGCCCGACCCGCTGCAGGGCCGCGTCGGCAGCGGCTTCGCGGGCCCCGCGGTTGCTGGCGCCGAGGAAGCGATGGGCGGTAGCGAACAGGTATTCGTCGAGCCGCGTCAACGGGTTGAACGCCTCGAACGGGTTCTGGAACACCGGCTGCACCTTGGCCATGAAGGCCTCGCGCGCCGCCCGGCCGCGGATCGCCGCGACGTCGGTGCCGTCGAAACTGAGCTGCCCAGAACTCGGCACTTCATTACCGAGCATCATCTTGGCGAGGGTCGATTTGCCGGAGCCGGATTCGCCGACAATGGCGAAGATCTCGGGCTTGTCGGCGCTGAGCGCAAAGTTGACATCGTCCACCGCCTTCATCGAGCGGCGGGAGAAAAACCCGCCGACCGGGAAGAGCTTGGTGACATGGTCGAGCCGCAACAGGTCGGTCATGCTGCCACCACCTCGCCGGCGCGGAAGCAGGCGACACGGCCGCCGGTGGCGCTGGGCTGCATGAGCGGGACCTCCCTGGAACAACGCTCGATGGCGAGCGGGCAGCGCGGATGGAAGCGGCAGCCGCTCGGTGGATCGGAGAGCGCGGGGGGCTTGCCCGGCAGGCTTTTGCGCACCCGCACATCGCCGATGCGCGGCAGGCTGCCGATCAGGTGCGCGGTATAGGGATGCTGCGGATTGTCGAACAGCGCCTGGGTCGCCCCCTCCTCCGCCAACCGCCCGGCATACATGATGGCCAGCCGATCGGTGATCGCCGCGTGGACGCTCATGTCGTGGGTGACGAAGATGATCGAGGCCTGCATGCGGGCCTGCACATCCTTGATCAGGCCCAGCACATCCTGCTGCACCAGCACATCGAGCGCCGTGGTGGGCTCGTCCGCGATGATGAACTCGGGCTCGCACACTGTCGCGAGCGCAATGGTGATGCGCTGCCGCATGCCGCCCGAAAGCTGGTGCGGGAAGGCTTCGAGCACATCGGGGTCGAGCCCCAGCCGCTCGAGATGCTGGCGCACCTTGCTCCAGAACGCCGCGCCACCCAGCCCCATATGGCGATAGGCGAAATCGTGGAACGAGTGCTTCACCCGGCGCACCGGGTTCAACACGTTCATCGAGCCCTGCATGATGTAGCTGAGGTGGCGCCAGCGCGCCGGCTTCAGCTGCTCGGGCTCGCCATAGACATCGATGCTCTGGCCGCCGAAATCGAACTTCACCGAGCCTTCGATCACCCGCATCGGCGGGCGGATGGCGCCGGCCAGCGTCTTGATCAGCGAACTCTTGCCGCTCGAGGATTCCCCGGCAATGCCGTAGACCTCGTTGCGCTGCACGGTGAGGCTGATGTCGTCGACCGCCCGCACCTCGCGGCGCACCCCGAAGTGTTCGTTGATGTAATAGGCCTTAAGCCCTTCGACGGTCAGCACATTCTTGGGCGCCACGGCGGTCTTTTTGGCCTTGCTGAGAACTTCGTGCATGTCAGGCTCCCATCCGGGCGAGCCGGCTGCGCGGATCGATATATTCGTTGACCGACATGGCCAGCATGAACAGGCCAAGGAACAGGATGACGACGAAAACCATCGGCACCGCGATCCACCACCAGATGCCGGCAACCATCGCCGAGTGGGCATTGGCCCAGTAGATCATCCCGCCGATGGTCGGCCGGTTGATGTCGGAAAAGCCGAGGATCGACAGCGTCACCTCGAGGCCGATGGCCCAGATCAGGTTGTTCATGGTGGTGTAAAAGACGATCGGCATGACGTAGGGCAGATGCTCGCGGAACAGGATCTTCCCGGTCCGCATGCCCGAGAACACCGCTTGGCGGGTGAACTCGCGATTGCGCAGCGACAGCGCCACCGAGCGGATCAGCCGGCTGTCATGCTGCCAGCCGAGCAGCGCCGCGGTGACCGCGAGGATCGGCCAGCTCATCTGGTCGCGCAGCACGAACACGAGGAGCAGCAGGATCGGGATGTTGGGCAGCGCGTTCAGCGTGTCGTTGATCGCCATGATCACCTGATCGACGCGGCCGCCGAGATAGCCCGAGACGAGGCCGACAGTGATGGCGATGACGCGGCTGACCAGGGCCACGACAACGCCGAACATCAGCGTGTTCCGCATGGAGGCCGCCAGCTGCCAGAACAGATCCTGGCCGCGCGAATTGGTACCCAGCCAGTACTCGGCCGAAGGCGGCATGTCGGGGATGACGACATAGGTCATCATCTCGTCATAGGGCGCAAAGAACGAGGCGACGACGAGCGCCAGGATCACTGCGAGGAAGATCGCGCCGACCAGGAACTCGCGATTGTAGCGCAAGAGGTCAATGAGAATCTTCATGGCGCTACCCCAGTTTCACGCGCGGATCGATGAGCGGATAGAGAACATCGATGATGAACACGGCGGTGGCCACGGCGATGATCGCGATGGTGGTGACGCCGAGCACCAGGCTGTAGTCGCCGGCATAGATGCCCGCGACGAGGAGCTTGCCCATCCCCGGATAGTTGAAGACGAACTCGACGATGACAGCGCCGCCGAACACATGGCCCAGCGTCAGCGCCAGGCCCGTGACCTGCGGCAGCATGGCGTTGCGCGCCACATATTGCGAAAACATCGTCCGGCCGGGGACACCCGCCAGTTCGGCGTAGACCACGTGATCCTCGGTGACGATGTTGGAGACCAGCGAGCGCATCGAGATGAACCAGCCGCCCAGCCCGACACAGACCAGCGTCAATGCCGGCAGCGTGCCGTGGACGATCACCGAGGAGACGTACTCCCAGGTGAAGCCCGGCTCGAGATTCAGTTGCGCCCCGCCGCTGATCGGCAGGACGGGCCAGAGGTAGCCGAAGACGATGATCATGCTCAGCCCCACGATGTAGGTGGGGATCGGCTGCATCGACATCACGAACACGCCCAGGACCTTGAGCGGGCGGTTGTCGCGGAAATAGCCGGCGAGCGCGCCGAAAAGATTTCCCAGGGTCCAGGAGAACAGCGTCGCGAGGGTCAGCAGCCCGACCGTCCACGGCAGGGCACGGCCGATCACGGTGCTCACCGGGGTCGGGAAGGCAGAGAGCGACGGGCCGAAATCGCCTGTCAGGACGCGGCCCCAGAAGGTGAAGTACTGATCGAGCAGCGAACCACCCGTGCCGTAGAGCTCGCGCAGGGACTCGCGCAGCAACTCGACCGAACGCGGATCGGTATTGCCGAAACTGGTGAGCAGCGACACCGTCTGCTCGATCGGATCGACCGGTGAGAAGTGCGCGATAAGGAATGACAGTGTCACGCCCGTGAACACCACGAACAGGAACTGGCCAAAGCGCTTCATGAGATAGATGAGAAAGCCGTGCATCCCGCCTCTCGGATCAGTTGGATCGGAGCGGACCAGCCGGAGTTACCGGCTGGTCCAGGTGCGTTGTGGGTTTACTGCGCCGCAGGCGTGGCGGCCTTCAGGCTCACCACCATGTAGCGGATGTTCGACCAGTTCGGGCCGGATGCCGAGTACGGGTTGTCGATGCTCGGGTAGTTGGTCCAGTAGGTCGTGTCGAACGGCGCGAACTTGTTGTAGGCCATCAGCGGGATCATCGGCATTTCCTCGACGGCGAGCTTGAGGAAATCCTGACCCAGCTGCTTCACCTCGGGTGCGTCGAAGGCGACCGTGCGGTTGCGCTCGATGATCTCGTCGAGGCGTGGATCCTCCCAGCGCTGCAGGTTGCGCGGCGGTTGGATCTCGCCCACCGGCTTGATGAACTCCGAGTGATAGCTATCGAGGAAGAAGCTGAGGTCGGGGTGGCCGCCCCAGGTCTCGATCGACCAGGCAATGACCGTCTCGAAGTCGCCGGTGCCGAGCCGCTGACCGTGTGTCGGTCCGGCAACGTCGACTTTGGCGTCGATGCCGGCCTGGGTCCACTGCTGGGCGATCGCCGTGCCGGCGCGGGCCAGCGTCGGGATGGCGTCGCCTTCGACCTGCACCCGGATGGTGAAGGGCGTGCCGTCGGGCTTCATCCAGCGGTTGCCCTGCTTGGTGAAGCCGGCCTTCTGCAGCAACTCGGTCGCCGCCTGCACGTCCTGCTTCCACCAGCCGAAGCCGAAGGTGCGCTTGAGCTGCTCCGGATCGGTCGGGATCTGGTCGCCCCATTGCGGGCGCACCATCTTGGCGAGCTGCTCGGCAATGGTCGGATCGTACGGCTTGATCTTGCGGGTGCCGGTATCCAGCTCGAAATTGGTCAGCCAATCCTGCATCGGCACGAAATAGTCCTCGGGCGCCGACCCGGTCGGCGGGGTGGCGAGAGCCGAGAGGTTCGCCGCACCGCGATAGGAGCCGAGCGCCACGGCGCGGATATCGATCAGCAGCGCCAGGGCCCAACGGACGTCCTTGTTGTCGAATGGCGCCTTCTTGGTGTTGAACAGCACCGAAGGCAGCGTCGGATCGGGATGCGCATAGGGGAAGCCGGCGAGCCAGGCGGCAGCGCTCGGGTTATCCTTCATGATCGAGAACATGCCTTCCGGCGTGATGTCGTTGATCACGTCGAGGTTGTGGTTGCGCTGTTCGATGACGCGGGCTTCGGGGTTGCCGGCGGCGCGGTACACCACGTACTTCACCTGCGGCTGGCCCCAATCCATGCCGATCGTGGTGCGCTGCCAATCGTCGCGCAGCTTCCAGATCGTCCAGTTGCCCGCCTTGTCGTAGCTGTGGAGCACGTAGGCGCTCAGCGATACCGGCGGGTTGAAGTCATAGGCCAGCGGATCGGCGACCTTCTCGAAGATATGCTTGGGCATGATCCAGGCGGCGTTCCAGCGCACTGTGAACAGGGCATGGAAACGTGAGTTCGGCGCCTTGAGCTTGAAGACCACCGTGTCGCGATCCGGCGCTTCCACCGAGGCGACGTTGACGCCGAATGCTGCTGCCCAGTTCATGCCGGGGTGATCGATCAGCGTCTGGACGGTGTAGACCACGTCATCGGCAGTAAACTCGACGCCGTCGCTCCAGTAGACGCCCTGGCGCAGCTTGACCGTCATCTCGGTGAAGTCGGCATTGTAGATGGGCGGCTCGGTGGCGAGCGCGTTCTGCCAGGGGTTGGGGCCACCCTCGGGGTTGATGAACCAGAAGGTGTCAGCCGATAGCTGCTGCGTGCCGTTCGTGGTGGCGCCGCCGCCCGGCGCCCAGATGTTGAACCAGTCGGCGTTCTGCGCCGTCGGCCCCTGAATGATCAGCGCCTCGTTACGCGGAATGCCGGCGATAAAATCCTGCGCCAAGGCCGGCAGCGCCAATAATGACGCCACCGCCGCGACGGCGATTGTCCTTAGAAACTTCATCTTGCTGTTCCTCCCGGCTCGCAGGCGAGCCCCGTTTTTCGTCGGATCGATGAAAGACTTAGAGACCCGAGCCTGCCTTCCTGGCCTCGCTATCGAGGTCCCGGAAGCGCCTGGCAGGCAACGGTCTCACGGCGATCTTTATCGACAATTTGCACGCACTCGGCAACCCTCTTCCGCAAAAATCCGCAGAAAATGCCGGAAATCCTGACATGACAGCGCTTCTGCGTACCGTGCGTCCGAACGTATTATTGACAAAATAGCTGTTTGCCATAGGTTGCGACAGCGATGGCGAAGCTTCTCCTCGCGAGAAAAGTCGCCTGGTCATGACACCGCGATCGGCCAGACCTCGGGAGGGGTCCGGCGCAGCAGCGCCAGCAAGGAAGAGAAATGAGCAGTTCTATTGACGTGAGCATTGCGGTTCACGCCGACCGTCGTACCGGGCCCTACAAGCCGCTGTGGAACTGGTTCGGCTATGACGAGCCGAACTACACCTATTCGGAGCACGGCAAGAAGCTGCTGCGCGAGCTGACCGAGCTCAGCCCCGAGCCGCCTCGCATCCGCACCCATAACCTCTTGACCAGCGGCGACGGCCTGCCGGCGCTGAAATGGGGCTCGACCAACGCCTATACCGAAGATGCCAACGGCAAGCCGGTCTATGACTGGACCGTCATGGACAAGATCTTCGACGCCTATGTCGAGGCGGGCAATATCCCGCTGGTGCAGATCGGCTTCACCCCCGAGGCGCTGTCGGATTTCGACGGCGAATACCGCCACCATTGGGCGCCCAACGACAAATACGCCACCATCACCACCGGCTGGACCGCGCCGCCGAACGATCTGAAGAAGTGGGGCGACCTGATCGAGGCCTGGGCCAACCACATGGCCGAGCGCTATGGCCGCGACGTGGTCGAGAGCTGGCCGTGGGAAGTGTGGAACGAGCCCGACGGCCATTACTGGACCGGCACCATCCCGCAATTCTGCGAAATGTACGATGTCAGCGCCAGGGCGGTGAAGCGCGCCCTGCCCAAGGCCCGCGTCGGCGGCCCGCACGTCTGCGGCGGCTTCAACAGCCCCAAGGCCCAGACCTTCATGCGCGAGTTCCTGCAGCACGTGGTCGACCACAACTCGCCGATCGACTTCATCGCCTTCCACGCCAAGGGCAACCCGGTGGTCTACAAGGACCATGTGCGGATGGGCATCCACAAGCAGCTCAAGGACATCGACACCCATCTGGGGATCATCAATGAGTTCCCCTCGCTCAGGCACCTGCCGATCGTCATCGGCGAATCCGACCCCGAAGGCTGCGCCGCCTGCTCGGCCCGCTACCACCCGCAGAACGGCTATCGGAACGGGCCGCTCTACGGCGTCTATGTGGTCGAAAGCATGCTGCGCACCTATGAGCTGGCGGCGCGCGCCAACCTCACCATCGAGGGCGCCGTCACCTGGGCTTTCCTGTTCGACGACCAGCCCTGGTTCGACGGCTTCCGCGATCTCGCCACCAACGGCGTCGACAAGGCGGTGCTGAACGGCTTCCGCATGCTGGGCAAGCTCGGCGGCGACTGGCTGGAGACAGCGAGTACGCAGCGCCAGCCGCTGGCCGACCTCGTGGCCGATGGGGTACGCGGCGCGCCCGACGTTAACGTCGTCGCCACCCGCGACGACACCGGCGTCAGCGTCCTCGTCTATCACTACCACGATGACGACGAGGCCGGCCCGAGCGCCGAAGTGACGATCACCGTCGACGGCTGGACCGGCAAGGCCCCCGCCCTCCGCCACTACCGCATGGACGAAACCCATTCCAACGCCTTCGGCGTCTGGAAGGCGATGGGCAGCCCGCAGAACCCAACCAGCGCCCAATACGCCGAGCTCGAGGCCGCCGGCCAGCTGGCCGAAATCGAGACCGTCGGTGCGGTGGCAGTCGACAACGGCAAAATCCTGCTCCGCACCACGCTACCCCGCCAGGGCGTCTCCCTGCTGCGGCTCGAGGCGTAACGCCGAGCAGCAGCGCGCGCCGTCCTCCCACGGCGCGCGCTCATCTTTTGGGGGCATCGGCCTCTCAATAATCCTCCCCCGCGTGGCGGGGGAGGATCACGGAGAGGCCGGTGTGCGCGCCCCTCAGCTCACGTGGCTCAGATAATTCCGCTTGCTCGGCTGCAGGTGGTCGACACACAGCTGCGCCAGCACCCAGTTGTCGCTGCCCTTCAGCATCTCGATCATCAGCCGGTGGTGCTCGTGCGAGATCCGGAGTGAGGCCTTGTCGGCCATCGAGTTGGCGCGCACCGGCAGGCTGAGGCGCATGTAGAGCTCGATTGATTGCACCAAATGCGAGTTGCCGCAGGCGCCGAACAGGGTCAGGTGGAAGCGGTCATTGGTTTCATGCACGCCGCGCAGGTACCCCGCCTCGATGTGCTGGCCGTGTTCCTCGTGGATGGCGCTGAGCTCGGCGATCAGCGCCTCGGGCGCCGGCAGCGGGATCCACAGCGCCGCCTGGCGCTGCAGCAATTCGCGCACGGCGTAGATCTCCTGCACCTCGCTTGGCGACAGCGAGCGCACGGTGGCGCCCTTGTTGCGCTCGCGCACCACGACGCCCATGCCTTCGAGCTGCACCAAAGCCTGGCGCGCGAAATGCCGGGTGACCTCGAAGCGGGCCAGCAGCATGTCCTCGGTGAGGCGGGTGCCCGGCGCCAGGCGGCCGAAGATGATGTCCTCTTCGAGCGCCCGCGCGATGGTGAGATCGTCGTGCTCGACGACGCCTGGCCTTATCTCGTCCCTGACCGTCAACTGGTCCTCCAACTGCTCGCGAAGCGCGCCACGTTAGCGCGGTTCGGCCGCCGGGTCGAACCGGCTGAGGCGGTAGATCTCCTCGACCAGCCGCAAGGTCCTGAGGTTATCCTCGGGCGCCGTTTCGAAGGGCTTGCCGGTCTCGAGGCCATCGAGGAAATGCCCGATCGCCGCATCATACGAGCCCTGGTAGGTGGCATCGGGATCGAAGTCTTCCGCGCGGGGAACAGCGGCTTCGAGGCTGAGCGTCGCGCCCTTGAGTTCCACCGTACCGCGCGACCCGAAAATCCTCAGGTGATCGCGCGGCGCCGGCGGCGCCCCCGCGACCGCGAGGTTGCCGGTGACGTTGACCACCAGTCCATCGCTCGGCCGCCGCAGCACCACCGCCGCCACGTCTTCGGCGACGATTTCGGCATTGCTGCGTTCGAGCCGCGCCGCCACCACATCGAGCTCACCGAGCAGATAGCGCAGCGTATCGAGATGGTGGATCAAGACTTCCATCACGAGGAGCCGCGGCTGTGTGCGAAAGAATGGCTGTCGCACCAAAGCCGGCCGCAGCCCATCGGCGCCGGCAAGCATCCCCGACGACAGGAACTCGAAACTCACCTGCCGGATGTCGCCGGCTGCGCCCTCGTCGAGCCAGCGCTTCAGCACCCGGTAATAGGCGCGGAAGCGCCAGTTCTCGTGCACCATCAGCCGGGTCGGCGCCGCGACGCCCGCGACCACCGCCTCGGCCTCGGCGAAATCGGTGCCGAGCGGCTTCTGGCAGAGGATATCGAGCTGCCGGGCGGCGGCCAGCCGCACCATCGCTGCATGCGTTTCGCGCGGCGAACAGATATCGACCGCATCGAGTTCTTCGGCCGCCAGCATCGCCTCGGCGCTCGCATAGAGGCCGGGGATACCGAACTCGGCGGCGCGCTGCGCCGTCGCCGCGGCCGACGGGTCGGCGATCGCCACCACCTTGGCGCGGAGGCGCTGCCGGCCCCAGGCGGGCAGATGGTAGCCAGTCACCCAGCCGGCCCCGATCATGCCGATGCGGCGAGTGGACACGCTCATCATTCCTCCGCGACTACTACGGCTTCACTGCCCCCTCGGTGGCATTTTGTCAATAATCAACCAGTAGCGCAATCTATCGTCGCATCGGGTGCATATCCACGAATCGCTAGCCAAAATGCGCCTGACGCCCAGGGTTTGACCGATAGAACCGCACATCTGCGACAGGTTTGCCGCGCTTGTTTATTGACAATCCATCGCGCGCCGCTAATTTGGAACACCACAACGGCGCGTGTTTCGAGGCGCCGCGAGGAGGATTAAGTGCCGGACGGCCTTCGTCGCAAGCTGACCACATATGGGGACCAGGGCTTTTCGCTGTTCCTGCGCAAGGCCTTCATCAAGGCGATGGGCTATTCGGACGACGCGCTCGACCGGCCGATCGTCGGCATTGCCAATACCTATTCCGATTACAACCCCTGCCACGGCAACGTGCCGCAGCTGATCGAGGCGGCCAAGCGCGGCGTCATGCTGTCGGGCGCCCTGCCCATGGTGTTCCCCACCATCTCGATCCACGAGAGCTTTGCCTCGCCCACCTCGATGTACCTGCGCAACCTGATGGCGATGGAAACCGAGGAGATGATCCGGGCCCAGCCGATGGACAGCGTGGTGCTGATCGGCGGCTGCGACAAGACCCTGCCGGCGCAGATCATGGCCGCGGCCAGCAGCGATATCCCCGCGGTATTCCTCCCCACCGGGCCGATGGCCACCGGCCACCACAAGGGTGAGCGGCTGGGCGCCTGCACCGATTGCCGCCGCTTCTGGGGCCGCTATCGGGCCGGCGAAATCGACGAAGCCGAGATCAACGAAGTCAATAACCGGCTGGTCAGCTCGGTCGGCACCTGCACCGTGATGGGCACCGCCAGCACCATGGCCAACCTCACCGAAGTGCTGGGCCTCTGCCTGCCCCGCGGCGGTTCGGCGCCGGCCACCGAGGCCGAGCGGACCCGCCTCGCCGAGGAGACCGGCAGGCTCGCCGGGCGGCTCGCCGCCGAGGGCGGCCCGACCGTGCGCGAACTGCTGACGCCCGCGGCGCTCAAAAACGCCATGGTGGCGCTGCAGGCGATGGGCGGCTCCACCAATGCCGTGGTGCACCTCGCCGCCATCTGCGGCCGGCTGGGGATCAAGCTTGATACCGACCTGCTCGATGAAGTCGGCAAGCGCGTGCCGCTGCTGGTCGACCTGCAGCCCTCGGGCCAGCACTATATGCAGCAGTTCCACCAGGCCGGTGGCGTGCCGGCGCTGTTGAAAGAAGTGCGCGCCGAGCTCGATACCAGCGCCGCGACCATCCACGGCAAGAGCATCGGCGAGGTGATCGACGCGGTGGTCGACGAGCCCGGGCAGACCATCATCCGCACCATGGCGGCGCCGCTGAAGCCGATCGGCACGCTGGCGGTGCTGAAGGGCAACCTCGCGCCACGTGGCGCCATCATCAAGCAGTCGGCCGCCTCGAAGACCCTGATGCAGCATCGCGGCCGGGCCGTGGTGTTCGAGAACACCGAAGACCTCGCCAACCGGCTCGACAGCGATGATCTCGACGTGAGCCCCGCGGATATCCTGGTGCTGCGCAATGCCGGCCCGAAGGGCGCCCCGGGCATGCCCGAAGCCGGCTACATGCCGATCCCCCGCAAACTCGCCCGGCAGGGCGTCAAGGATATGGTGCGGATTTCCGATGCCCGGATGAGCGGCACCGCCTTCGGCACCGTGGTGCTGCACATCGCGCCGGAATCGGCCGATGGCGGGCCGCTCGCCATCGTCCAGACCGGCGATTTCATCGTCCTCGATGTGCCGGCCCGCCGCATCCACCTCGATATTCCCGCCGCAGAGTTCGACCGGCGGATGGCCGCCCTGCCCGCGCCCAAGCCGGCGCCGCCGCGTGGCTATGCGCAGCTCTACCACAACCACGTCACCCAGGCCGACGAGGGCGCCGATTTCGATTTCATGCAGGACCAGGAGTCGTGAGCCTCACGGCAGCCGACGCGCCGCTCTGCCTGCCGCCGCGGCCGCTGAACCGCGCCCCGCGGGCGCTGCCCGACGGCACGGTCGACACGCATTTCCACGTCTTTGCCGACGGCGTGCCGCTGGCGAGCCCGCGCAGCTACACCCCGCACGTGCGGACGCTTGCCGACTGGCAGGCTTACGCCGCCGCAGTGAACATCGCCCAGGGCGTGCTGGTGCAACCCAGCGTCTATGGCTTCGATAACAGCGTGCTGCTCGAAGCGCTGGCCGCCGACCGGGCGAACCTCCGCGGCATCGTCGTGCTGCATCCCGAAACCGACAAGGCCGAGTTCCAGCGCCTCGATGCCCTGGGGGTGCGCGGCGTCCGCGTCAACACCCGCAACAAGGGCGGCCTGCCCTTTACCGCGATCGCCGCGCTTTCGGCCCGCATCGCCGATCTCGGCTGGATGCTGCAGTTCCAGGTGCGACCGGCGCAACTGGAAGAGCTCGCCGCACTGCTGCCGGCCATCACCTGCCCGGTGGTGCTCGATCATCTGGGCTTTCTCGATCTCGATGCCGCCGATGCCGATGCACAGCTGGCGAAGATCCAGCAGCTGCTCGACGCGCCCGATTGCTATGCCAAGCTCTCGGCCCCCTATCGGCTGACCCGTGCTGCCGGCTTCCCCGCCTTTGCCGATGCGGCGCGGCAGCTCCTCGCCTCGCACCCCGAGCGCCTGCTCTGGGGCAGCGACTGGCCGCATACCGAATTGTTCGATCGGATGCCCGACGATGCCGAACTGATCGAACTGACCCATGACTGGCTGGGGGACGAAAGCGTGGCGCATCAGGTGCTCGTCACCAACGCGCAAACGCTGTTCTTTTCCCGCTAGTTAGAGTTCTTTCTTGTCCCGGGGATCGAAGCTCGCATCACCTTCCCCCGCTGGACTGACCGGAGATTGAGGATGACCAGACTGACCGAAGCGGCGCGCGGCGTATACGTGATCGCGGTGACCCCGTTCGAGGAGAACGGCGCGCTCGACCTCGAAAGCGTCGATCGCATGGTGGATTTCTACGAACAGGCCGGCGTCGACGGGCTGACGGTGCTCGGACAACTGGGCGAAGCACCGAAACTCACTGCCGAGGAATCAAAGCTCGTCGTCGAGCGGGTGCTGCGCCGGCTCGATGGCCGCCTGCCGGTGGTGGTCGGCGTCTCCGCCCCCGGCCTCGCTCCGATGCAGGAGCTCGCCACCGCCGTGATGGGCGAAGGCGCCGCCAGTGTCATGGTGGCGCCGCCCTGGACCATCAAGACCGACGACCAGGCCTATGGCTTCTACCAGTCGGTGGGCGAGGCGCTCGGCGACACGCCCTTCGTGCTGCAGGATTATCCGCTCACCACCAATGTCACGATCGTGCCCAAGGTGATCGACCGGATCATCAAGGATGTGCCCAACTGCGTGATGCTGAAGCACGAGGATTGGCCGGGGCTGAGCAAAATTACTGCCTTGCGCGCCTCCTCCGACAAGGGCGAAACCCGCCGCATCTCGATCCTTTGCGGCAATGGCGGGCTGTTCCTGCCCGAGGAGATGGGCCGCGGCGCCGATGGCGCGATGACCGGCTTCTGCTACCCCGAAATGATGGTCGGCGTGGTGCGCGAGCACGTCGCCGGCAACCTCGAGCGCGCCGCCGAACTGTTTGCAGCCTATCTGCCGCTCGCCCGTTACGAGCAGCAGCAGGGCCTCGGCCTCGCGGCGCGCAAATATGTGCTGGCGAAGCGCGGCGTCATCAAATCGGGCGCCCTCAGGAAGCCGCGTCCGGCGCTCTCGGCTCTCGATATCGCCGATGTCGAGCGGCTGCTCAGCGCCCAAACCAAACGCCTCAAGGAGATCGGCGCATGAAACTCGGGCTCGAAAACAAGAAGGCCCTGGTGCTCGGCGCCAGCAAGGGCCTCGGCGCCGCCATCGCCGTTTCGCTTGCCAATGAGGGGGCGCAAGTCATCGGCGCCTCGCGCAGCGTCGCCGAGATCACGGCGCTCAACAATGCGCTCGACCCCGGCGCCACCGGCCGCATCACCGCCCTGCCGCTCGATCTTACCGACAAGGCGAGCCGCGACGCGCTGCTGCAGCAGGTGCTGGCGGCTGATGGCGTCGATATCCTCATCAACAATACCGGCGGCCCCGCCCCCGGCGAGGCCCGCTCCACCGCGCCCGAAGCCTGGGCCGGCGGCTTTGACGCCATGGTGCTGAGCCTGATCGAGATCACCCAGGCCTTGCTGCCCAAAATGGTCGAGCGCAAGTGGGGCCGGATCGTCACGCTGACCTCGTCGGGCATCGAATCCCCGATCCCGCGCCTCGCCATTTCCAATGGGCTGCGCGCCGCGGTGCTGGGCTGGTCCAAAACCCTCGCCGGCGAAGTGGCGGCCGACAATGTCACCGTCAACATCATCGTCACCGGCCGCGTCCACACCGACCGGGTCGACCAGCTCGACGAAGCCGCCGCCAAGCGCCAGAACCTCAGCCTCGATGCGGTGCGCCAGGCCTCGCTCGCCACCATCCCCGCCGGCCGCTATGGCAAGCCGGAGGAGCTGGCCGACGTCGTCACCTTCCTCGCCAGCGACCGCGCCGGCTACGTCACCGGCGCCAAAATCCGCGTCGATGGCGGCATGATCCGTTCGGTGTAGGCCGAACCGCCAATCGCACAATGTCTATCTCGTCGCGTGGGGGCCCTGCACGCTAGCGTCGTGCCGGTTTCCCAACGTGGCAGATGAATGAGCACCACCCTCACCGCCTATCTCGCCCAAATTGCGACCAACCCGGAACTGGCCGACGCCGCTTCGATCGCCGCCGATGTCGCTGCGGCCTCGGCCGAACTCGCCCATGTGCTGCGCACCGCCCCGATCGCCGGGCTATCAGGCACCACCGGGACGACCAACGTCCAGGGTGAAGCGCAAAAGCCCCTCGATATCGAGGCGAACCGCATCTTTCTCGAGCGTTGTCGCGCCAACCCGGCCATCGCCTGGGCGGTATCCGAAGAGGAGGACCATCCCATCCGGCTCGCCGCAGGGGGAACACACGGGTTGCTGTTCGATCCTCTGGACGGCTCCTCAAACCTCGACGTCAACGTCACCGTCGGTTCGATCTTTTCGATCATCCCCGCCACCGCCGAAGCCCACCTCCTGCAGCCCGGCGGCGCCCAGCGCGCCGCGGGTTTCGTGGCCTATGGCCCAGCGACCTCGCTGGTGCTGACCTTCGGGGAAACGGTCGAGCTGTTCGTGCTGTCGGGCAGCGAGTTCCATCTCGTCGAGGCCGACATCCGGATCCCCGAGGACATGCCGGAATTCTCGATCAATACCAGTCGCGAGCGGTTTTGGAACGAGGGCACCCGGCGCTATATCGCCGATTGCCTCATCGGCGAGCTCGGGCCGCTGGGCCAGCGCCATAATATGCGCTGGGTCGGCTCGATGGTGGCCGAGGTGCTGCGCATCCTCAGCCGCGGCGGCATCTTTCTCTACCCATCCGACAGCGAAACCGCCAAGCACGGCGGCCGGCTGCGGCTGCTCTACGAAGCCAACCCGATGAGCCTGATCGTCATAACGGCCGGCGGCGGCGCCACCACCGGCCAGCTCGACCTGCTCGCTGTTGCTCCGAGCGATATTCACCAGCGGATCTCGGTGGTGCTGGGGTCGAAGCGGCAGGTCGACGAGTATGTCGGCTATGTCGCGGACTAACGGAGCCGGTTGCGGAGGGCGCCGCTGGCGCTCTCCGCAATAGCTCTGTCAGCCGAGCGTTCTAGGTGCGCGACTTGAGGTAAGCGTCGCCCTGCTTGGTCAGCTCGGTCATGATCACGTCGAGGCCGGCCGCGTCGGCGGCCTTCTTCAGCTTGTCGAGCCCGGCATCCACGTCGCCGACCCCGTAGAACAGCGGGTTGGCGTACTGCGTCATCACGTTGTTCATCTGCGCCGCGGCTTCCTTGACCGGGGTCACGTCGGCGATGAACGAGGCAAAGGTGTCGGAGGTGAAGTTGTCGTAGTTCTGCGCCCAGCCGAACACCTTCTTTTCGGACTCGGTCATCGACGAGGTGAGGCGCTCGAGCCCTGCCCGCCACAGGATGGCATAGCTGGGGAAGCTATAGGTGCTGAGCTGCTCGAAGCTGTTGTCGCCAACCGCCTTCCAGTCCGTACCCTCGATACCGAGGCCGACCAGATCGTGGTTCTCCTGCACCGAGAACCAATCCTGCAGCGCCATGGCGCGATCGACATCGCCGCCATTGGCATTGACCACGATCATGTTGTCGGCCTGGAAGGTCTGCACCGGCTTGACGCCCCCCAGCGGCCCGCCAAACGGCAGGACCTGGCCCAGGGCCGCGGTCGGGACGGCGCGCTTCAATCCAGCCAGCCGGTTGGATTGGAGGCCATCGGTCATCGACCAGAGGCCCGCGAACCGGCCGGCCCCAAACTGGCTCTCGATCGTCGCCTGGTCGACGTTGAGCGCGTCGGCGTTGATGATGCCATCCTGGTAGTACTGGCGAATCTTGCGCAGCGCCTCGACGGTGCCGGCATCGTCCCACCAGGGGATCGGCCGCGACGAGCCGGTCGTTGCCGCATCCTTGTCGAAGTAGAAGCGCAGGCCTGACCCCGCCAGCGAGTATTGCATGGTGTAGGGATTTTCCCACGAGTACTCGTTGAACATGCCGGTGGGGGTCGCTACCGCCGTCTGCCAGCCGGTCTGCGACGCGAGGGCAAACGGCGTGACCCCCGATTCCTTCTCCTTGATGGCGTAGAAAAACTTCTCGAGCGTCTGGAAATCGTTGATTTCGGCGAAACCGTACTTCTCCGCCAGGTCCTGCCGGATGCCGAAGTGCTGGATGCGGCCGGCGCTGTTGACCTGCGGGATGCCCCACAGCTTGCCACCCCAGGAATTGGCTTCGATCAGTTTGGGCGCGATCTGCTTTTTGAGGTTGGGCCACTTGTCGATCTGCCCGGTCAGGTCGGCGAGGGCGCCGCTCTGCTGCAGCTGGGCCATGTTGAGCCACAGGGCTTGCAGCGCCGTGTCGAACTGGGCGCCGGCGGTGAATTTCAGCAGCGACTGCTGGCCGTAGTTACTCCAGTTGATGAACTGCGCATCGAAGGTGAAGCCATGCTCCTCCATGAGCTTGGCATTGGCCTTGTCGAGCACGGCCTTCCAGTTGGTCGGCGCCTGCGAGGGCAGCAAGGCCACCGAGGTGCCCGAACTGGCGCCGAATGCCGGCGACAGGCCTGAAAAGGCCGTGGCCATGCCGGCGGCCCCGCTGAGGGCCATGAAGTGTCTGCGCGTGAGTCTCATGTTGGTCGTCTCCTCCTCATTTGTGCGACGGACTCAGGTGCCGTCGTCACCCCTTGGTGGCGCCAAGGGTGATGCCCTTGACGAAGAAGCGTTGTGCGAATGGGTAGGCGAGCAGAATGGGGCCGACGGTGAGCACCGTCATGGCGAAGCGCAGCTGGTAGACGGGCGCCATCGCCGCCCCGGCTGAGCTCGGCAGGCTGGCCGCATTGGTCACGTTGGAGATGAGGTTCTGCAGGATCAGCTGCAGCGGGAACTTGTCCGGATCGGTGAGGAAGAGGAGGCCGGTGAACCACTCGTTCCAGTAGGTGACGGCGTAGAACAGCCCGAGCACCGCGAGGATCGGCTTCGACAGCGGCAAGACGATCTGGAAGAAGATGCGCAATTCGCCGGCCCCATCGATGCGGGCGGCATCGAGGATCTCCTCCGGCATCTGCCGGAAGAAGCTCACCGTCACGAAGATCAGGAAGGGCGCCAGCATCAGCGGCAGGATCATGGCGAACCAGCTGTTGGTGAGACCCAGTACCTGCGTCACCAGCAGGTAGAACGGCACGAGGCCACCGTTGAACAGCATCGGCACATAGGCAAACATGGTCAGCGGACGGCTGATGAACGGCAGGCGCCGGGCGATGACCCAGGCGATCGCGGCGGTACACGAGATCGAGAGGATCGTGCCCACCACGGTGATGAACAGCGACGCGACATAGCCGTTGAGCAGGGATTGCCCGGTGAACAGCAACTCGTAGGCCCGAAGCGAGAAGGGCTGCGGGAAGAGGCTATAGCCATTGAGGCCGAGCACCGACTCATCGGTCAAGGAGCCTGCGACGATCATCCAGAGCGGCACCAGGCAGAACAGCCCGAACAGCGTGACGGTGACGTAGCTGACGGCCGCGAACGGCTCCATCCGGCGGCGGGAGGCCCTCCGAACCGGTTGCGCGCCGACGTTCGCCGCGGCCCCAGCACTATCCTGATCGATGGCACTCACAGGATGCTGCTTTCTTTGTGGAAGCGGCGCTGCACCAGCACCGCCGCCGCCACGAAAACGAAGCCGACCACCGACTGGAACAGGCCGATGGCGGCCGTAGTGCCGAAATCGCCGATCATCCGCAGCGAGCGGAACACATAGGTGTCGATGACGTCGGTGGTCGGAAACAGCACGCCATTGTCCTGGACGATGGCGTAGATGGTGGCGAAATCGCCGAAGAACATGCGGCCGACGCCGAGCACCACCAGCACCGCGAAGGTCGGCAGCAGCAGTGGCACGGTGATCGACAGCGCCATGCGCCAGCGGCTTGCCCCATCAATCGCCGCGGCCTCATAGACCTCCTCGGAGATCGAGGTGATGGCAGCGAGGAAAATCACCGAGGTGTAGCCGCCCAGTTGCCACACCTTGACGATGGTGAGGATCCACGGCCAGGCGCCGGCTTCGGTGTACCAGCTGACCTGCGGCAGATCGACGACGCTCAACAGGTTGTTGACGAGGCCGCCGCGCCCGCCGACGCCGGAGAGGATCACCTGCAGCATGATGGAAATGACGATGGGCGAAACGAAATACGGAAAGAAGATCACCGACTGCATGAAGCGGCGATAGGGGCCGCCGCGGATCTCGTTGAGCATCAGCGCCAGCACGAGCCCGGCGAACAGCGACGCGCCGAGAAACAGCGCGTTCAAAAACACCGTGTTGAAGACGATGGTCGCGGCGTCGCCGCTCATCAGGAAGTAGCGGAAATTGGCGAGCCCGTTCCATGGGCTGCCGAAGATGCCGTCGCGAATGTTGAAGGCCTTGAACGCCACCACCAGACCAACCATCGGGCCGTAGGCGAACACCAGGAACCAGGCGATGCCGGGCAACGCCAGCAGCAGCAGCACCAGGCTGTCGCGCGACGACAAGCCATGCCGGCGCGAACCGGCGCGGCCAGCCCTGGGTTTGGTGACGGTCATCGGTCGTGCTGCCGTCGCGCCAAGGGCACGCACGCCAAGAGTGCGCACGCATAGCCAATGGCGCGCAGGATTCGACGATAGCTCACTAGCCCCCTCCCCGAAGCACTGGAACCGCCTAACACCGCAGTTTCTTATTTGAAACTCTTGGTATCAGATGATAACCGTGCCGACCAAACGGACAGGATGTCAAGCCATGCGTGAGGCGGAGATCGAGGCGCAGAACCGCAATCCGGCGATCGAACGGATGATGGCCATTCTGCAGCAACTGGAGCGGGCCCCGAACGGGCTGGGCCTCAAGCGCCTGGTCGAACAGTCGGGGGTGACGCGCTCCACCGTCTACCGCATCCTCAACTCGCTGACCGCGCATGGGCTGGTCCGTCAGCTCGAGAATTCCGATTATGTGCTGGGCAGCCGCCTGCTGTCGCTGGCCGACGCCGTCGGCATGCCATCCGGCGGGCAGGTCGCCAAGGCGGCGCAGCCGCATCTCGATTTCGTGGCGCGCTCGCTGGGGGAGACGGCGAAGATCTCGATCTATGATCGCGGCCATGTGCTGGTCGTCGCCGTCGCCCCCGGCACCAAGCAGCACGCGCTGCATGCGAGGGTTGGCGAGCAGCTGCCGATCCATGCCGGCGGCAGCAGCAAGGCGCTCTTCGCCTTCCTGCCCGAGGCCGAACGCCAGCGCATCTATTCGCGGCCGCTGACGCTCTACAACGAACGCACCCTCATCGAGCCGGAAGCGCTGGAGGAAGAACTGTCGCGGGTGCGCGAACAGGGCTGGGCGCGCGACCATGGCGAGTTCAGCGCCTCGGTCAACTCCTACGCCGCGCCGATCCGCGATCGCTCCGGCGACGTTGTCGCCGCCGTCAGTATCCCGTTTCTCGCCGGCCGCGACGCCGAATACGAGCAACTGGTCCTCGCCACCGCTCTCGCCACCGCCGACCGCATCAGCATGGGGCTCGGCTGAGGCGCTGCCGCATCCTGCATCCGGATGCAAGAATGCTGTTGCATCCGGATGCAGCGTCGCTCTATCGTGGCTTTGCCATGACGATCGCTTCGGACCCGCAATGACCAACGAGCCTCTTTCCGCCGCCCTGCCCCAAGGCCTCGCCGGCGATCCCTATGCCCGGCTGGCGGCGCTGGGGCTGACGCTGCCGCTATCGCCGACGCCGATCGCCAATTTCCGGCCGGCGACGCGCGAGGGCGACATGATCTTCCTGTCGGGCCAGGGCCCGACCGAGGCAGGCGGGCGGCTCTATACCGGCAAGGTCGGCGACGATGTCAGCTCGGCCGAGGCCTATCGGCATGCGCGGCTTACCGGCCTGAACCTGATCTCGGTGCTGCATGAGGCGGTGGGCGACCTGCGCCGGGTGCGCCGCATCGTCAAACTGTTCGGCATGGTCAACTCGACCGCGGATTTCGCCGAGCATTCCCGGGTGATCGATGGCTGCTCGGACCTGTTCTTCGAGGTGTTCGGCGAGCCCGGCGCGCACTCGCGCACCGCCATCGGGGTCAATTCGCTGCCCCGGCTGATCACCGTCGAAATCGAAGCCATCGTGGCCGTGGACTGACTGCTGGAGGGGCACCATGGGACTTGTCGATCACCTGCCGCGCGCTGCGCTCGGCCACTTTCCGACGCCGCTCGAGCCGGCCCCGCGGCTGAGCGCCGCGCTGGGCGGACCGCAAATCCTGATCAAGCGCGACGACCTCAGCGGTCTCTCGGTCGGCGGCAGCAAGACCCGCATCTTCGAGTTCGTGCTGGGCGACGCCAAAGCGGAGGGCGCCACCGCGGTGATCGCCTCGGCCGGCGAGCAATCCAACAAACTGCGCGAACTCGCCGCCGGCGCCAACCGGCTGGGGATGCAGCCGATCCTGCTGCTCACCGGCGTCACTGGCGCGCGAGAACTCACCGGCAACCGCTTCCTGTTCGAGATCCTCGGCGCCGAGGTGCACACGACCCCGATCGCCGACCGCTTCGATCCGGCGCTGGTCGCCGAGCTGACCCGGCTTTGCGACGAGGCGACGGCCGCCGGGCACCGGCCCTATCTGGTCTACCATCCGGGAAAGACCGGGACCCTTGGCACCGCCGCCTATGTCTCGGCCGCCGAGGAACTGGTTGCCCAGTTCGCCGGCCTCGACCGGGAGCCCACCCACCTGTTCCTCGCCACCGGCGCCGCCCCCACCACCGCTGGGCTGGTGCTCGGGTTGCGGACGCTGGACCAGCAGTTGGGCATCACCGGCGTCTCGGTGGCCTCGCCGCACGACCAGAGCAAAGCGCACGCCATCGCCTACGCCAACAAATGCGCCGAACTGCTCGGCATCAGCAGGCGCATCGGCGAGGCGGATTTCGCCATCGACGACACCCAGCGCGCCGATTTCAGCCTGCCGGCGACGCGGGCGGTGATCGAAGCGATTGAGCTTTTTGCGCGCACCGAAGGCGTGCTGCTGGAGCCGACCTACACCGGCAAGGCCGCGGCCGGGATGATCGCGGCCATTCGTAGGGGGGCGTTCAAGCCGACGGATACGCTGGTATTTGTGCACACCGGCGGGCTGCCGGGGCTGTTCGCGCATGTGGGGGAGTTTGGGTATTAGGGCTGGTGCGAGGTCAAACACCGCCCGCTCAGCCGGCGCACCTCTCCCGCTTGCGGGGGAGGGGGGACCAGCCGAAAGGCTGGTGGGAGGGGGGTGCCGCGGTCCGATCCGGATAGATCGCTGACAGTTTAGTCCGGATACATGGCTGACAGGAGGACCTGTCGATGCCGTGGGAAGCGACGTCAGTGATGGATGCGANGGGGGGGGGGGGGGGGGGGGGGGGGTGCCGCGGTCCGATCCGGATAGATCGCTGACAGTTTAGTCCGGATACATGGCTGACAGGAGGACCTGTCGATGCCGTGGGAAGCGACGTCAGTGATGGATGCGAAGGTGCAGTTCGTGGCGGACTGCCTTGTTGGCGATGAGCCGATGAGCGTTCTTTGCGAGCGCTACGGCATCAGCCGACAGACCGGTTACAAGTGGCAGCGGCGCTTTGCTGAGGAAGGCGCCGGTGGGCTTGAGGAGCGCTCGCGGGCACCGCACCATCATGGCCGAGCGACGCCGGCCGATGTGGTGGTTGAACTGATCGAGGCTCGCCTGCGCAAGCCCTATTGGGGACCCAAGAAGCTGCTGGCGATACTGAGCCGTGAGCATCCGGACTGGCCGTGGCCGGCGCCGAGCACGGTTGCCGATCTGCTGCGTCGCGAGGGACTGAGCCAGCCGCGTCGCCGACGCCGGCGAGCGCTGACGATCGAGCAGCCCTTTGCCCAAGTGGCAGCTGCCAACGACGCCTGGTGCATCGACTTCAAGGGCTGGATCCGCACATCCGACGGCACGCGCTGCGATCCCCTGACGGTGAGCGATGCCCGTAGTCGATACCTGTTGGGGCTTGAGATCATCGAGCCTGTCACCGAGGCGGTCAGCAAGGTCACCGACCGATTGTTCCGCGAGCACGGTCTGCCCAAGGCCATGCGTTCCGACAACGGTTCACCCTTCGCTTCTACCGGCGCAGGCGGACTGACCCGGCTATCGGCGCGCTGGGTCAAGATGGGGATCGACCTGGAACGGATCTATCCGGGCAAGCCGCAACAGAACGGCCGGCACGAACGTATGCACGGCACCCTGAAGGCTGAGACCTGCGATCCACCGGCCGATACGGCAGCCCAGCAACAGCGCCGGTTCGAGGCCTTCCGGCACGAGTACAACTTCGAGCGCCCCCATGAGGCGCTCGACCAGAGACCGCCGGCCGAGCTCTACAGCGACTCCCCGCGCCCGTTCTGCGAGCGACTTGAGGATCCCTCCTATGGGCCGCACGAGCAGGTTCGCCGGGTACGAGCGAGCGGCGAGGTCAGGTGGCGTGGCGGAATGATCTTCATCTCCGAGGCCCTCATTGGTGAGGTCGTCGGCATCACCGAGCGTGACGACGGACACTGGTTGGTCCGCTTCGCCAACGTGCCCCTCGTCCTCATCGACCGCTACACCCAGAAACTCTCAAGGTTCGGACCAGCTCGACCAGCCCCCAACACCGTGAAAACTGTCAGCGATGTATCCGGACAATAGTGTCAGCGATCTTCCCGCTTGCTCAC
>NZ_LMEA01000012.1 GCF_001425235.1 Devosia sp. Root413D1
CCGCCGAAGGCGGTGGAGGGGGTAGCAAGAGTCGACGGTTGGTTTGGCTCCCCCCTCCACCAGCTTCGCTGGTCCCCCTCCCCCGCCACGCGGGGGAGGATTACGGCACCGCCGGTGCCTCCTGTCGACACCCCACTCTGGATGACCAAATGAGAACTACCCGCGCCATTGAAATCGTCGGCTGCCATGCCGAGGGCGAGGTCGGCGATGTGATCGTCGGCGGCGTCGCGCCGCCGCCGGGCGAGACATTGTGGGAGCAGTCGCGCTTCATCGCGCGTGACCAGACGCTGCGCAACCTGGTGTTGAACGAGCCACGCGGCGGGGTGTTCCGGCACGTCAACCTGCTGGTGCCACCGAAGGATCCGCGGGCGCAGATGGGCTTCATCATCATGGAGCCGGAGGACACGCCGCCGATGTCCGGCTCGAACTCGATCTGCGTTTCGACCGTGCTGCTCGATACCGGCATCATCCCGATGACCGAGCCGGAAACCCGGCTGGTGCTGGAAGCACCGGGCGGCATCGTCGAGGTGGTTGCCGAGTGCCGGAACGGCAAAGCCGAGCGGATCACCGTGACGAACGTCCCGAGCTTTGCCGATAAGCTCGGGGCCAAGCTCGAGGTCGAGGGCATCGGCACGCTCACCGTCGATGCCGCCTATGGCGGCGACAGCTTCGTCATCGTCGATGCCGAGGCGCTGGGCTTCCGCATCGCCCCGGATGAGGCGCGCGAGCTTGCCGAAACCGGCATCCGCATTACCCGCGCCGCCAACGAGCAGCTCGGCTTCACCCATCCGACCAACCCGGACTGGACGCATTTCTCGTTCTGCCAGATCGCCGCGCCACTCGAGCGGCGAGACGGGATGCTGACCGCTGCCAATGCCGTGGCCATCCAGCCGGGCAAGATCGACCGCTCGCCCACCGGCACCGGCGCCTCGGCCCGCATGGCAGTGCTGCGCGCCAAAGGCGAGATGCAGGTCGGGGACCGCTACCTGGCGCGCTCGATCATCGGTTCGGAGTTCCTCGGCCGCATCGAGGCCGACACCACGCTCGGCGGCCGACCGGCGATCATCCCCTCGATCTCCGGCCGTGCCTGGATCACCGGCACCCGCACCGAGATGCTCGACCCCTCCGACCCCTGGCAGGGCGGCTACCGGCTCTCCGACACCTGGCCGCGGATCGGCAAGTGACCACTACGATCGCATATGACGAGCTGGTCGCCCTGCTGCGTCAGGTGTTCCTGAGGCACGGCTGCTCCGAGACGGTGGCGGCCAGCCTCGCCGAGAACATGGCCGGCGCCGAGCGCGACGGGGCGCATAGCCACGGCATTTTCCGCATCAAGGGTAATCTCGCTTCGCTCGATACCGGCTGGGTGGATGGCAAGGCGGTGCCGGTGCTCGAGGATGTGGCGCCCGGCATGTTGCGGGCCGATGGCCGCAACGGCTTCTCGCTGCCGGTGCTGGAGCTGGCGCGCGAACCGCTGATGGCCAAGGCGCGGGCCAACGGCATCGCCGTGCTCAGCGTGCGCAAGGCGCACCACTTCAGCGCCGTGTGGCCGGATATCGAGCCGTTTGCGCGTCAGGGATTTCTTGCCCTCGCCATGATCAACTCGATGGCATCGGTGGTGCCGCATGGCGGCCACCGCAAAGTCTACGGCACCAACCCGTTCGGCTTTGCCGCACCGCGTGAGGGCACCGATCCGCTGGTGTTCGACCAGGCCTCGAGCGCCATGGCCAATGGCGACGTGCAGATCGCCCGGCGCGAAGGCCGGCAACTGCCGCCCGGCACCGGCGTCGACCGGCACGGCAACCCGACCACCGACCCCGCCGCCATCCTCGATGGCGGTGCGCTGCTGCCGTTCGGCGGACACAAGGGCTCGTCGATCGCCATGATGATGGAAATCATGGGCGCGGCGCTGGCCGGCGGCGACTATTCGTTCGAAATCGACTGGAGCGCCCATCCGGGCGCTGCCACGCCGCATGGCGGCCAGACCTACATCCTGATCGACCCACAGCGCGGCGCGGTGAACAGCTTTGCCGACCGGCTCGAAGTGCTGATCGCGGAAATCCACGACGCCGGCCAATCGCGCCTTCCGGGCGACCGCCGTTACGCTACCCGCCGCAAGAGCCTCGCCAACGGCATCGCCGTGGACGAAGCGGCGCTGGAGGAAATCCGAGCGCTGGCAGCGGGCTGAGAAGGGGTCTCTCAGTCCGCCGTGGCGTCGGCCGGCTGGCCTTCCACCGCCTCCGGGAGCACGGCATCGAGGTGCAGCGCCATGCCGAGCTCGGCGTCCTGCGGTTTGCCGGCGGTGATGCCGGCGAGGATCCGCTCGTGGTCGGCAATCACCTGCGCCATGCGCCCTTCCTGCGACAGGGTCAGCCGCCGGTAGCGATCGACCTGCACCTTGACCTGCAGCACCTGGCGCCAGATGCCCGGAAAGCCGCTGATCTCGGCGATCTTGGCATGGAAGGCTTCGTCGGCGCGGTGAAAGCCGCTACGGTCGTTGGCTTCCGCCGCTTCGCGCTGCTGCTCGACAATGGTGGCCAGCGCCAGCAGCTGGCTCCGCGTCGCCTTCTCTGCCGCCAGCCGCACCGAAGCTGTTTCCAGCGCTTTGCGGATCACCATGGCCTCGGGCAGGTCGTCGTACGGAATGCGGGCGACGAAGGTGCCCGACTGGGGAAAAATCTCGACCAGGCGCTCGTCGGCGAGCCGTTGAATGGCCTCCCGCACCGGGGTTCGGCTGACCCCATAGCGGGCCGCCACTTCCTTCTCGCTGATCGGGTCGCCGGGCTTCAGCCGCAGCGACACAATGTCCTCACGAAGGTTCTGATATACTAGTCGCCAAGCAGAGGCAGAGCCGCCGCCTGCGATGCGAGAGGGACTGGCACGCCGCCGTTGCCGGCCCGATTCCTTGGGCAAATCCATACAGCAGAACCGTTAATTTCCGGGCGTTTGAAAGCCACGAGCTGAACCTTAGCACGCGCCATCCCGTGAATACGAGATGTGAGAGCCGTTGACTTAGATACTAATATATCAGTAGCCTATGCAAGAAGGTTGTGGCTGAAGCCCGATCAGGAGGAGAAGATCATGAAGGCTATGAACCGAATGGCCGTATCGGCCATGGCGCTGGTTACCGCATCGCTGATGCCGCTGGCGGCGTTCGCCGGCGAGGTCGAGTTCTGGAGCCCGTTCACCGGGCCGGACGGCAACGCCATCGACGCGCTGGTGAAAGAGTTCAACGCCGGCGCGGGGGCTGCGGCGGGCGTCAGCGTCAACCTGCTGATCATTCCGTGGGACGATTACTACACCAAGCTCTCGGTCTCGATGGCGTCGCGCACCGCGCCGGACCTCGCGGTGATGCACTCGCACCAGATCGCCGGCTTCGTGAAGCAGGGCGCGCTCGAGGCCTACACCCCCGAGGAGATCGCCGCTGCGGGCCTCGCCGAGGCCGATTACATCCCGCAGCTGTGGACCGCCGGGGTCGTCGCCGACAAGCGCTATGGCGTGCCGATCGACGCCTTCCCGCGCCACATCTACTACAACAAGACCTTGTTCGCTGAGGCCGGGCTCGACCCGAACAACCCGCCCAAGACCGGCGCCGAACTGCTCGATGCCGCGACCAAGCTGCAGGCGCTGGGCAATGGCGTGCAGGGGCTGTTCTTTCAGCTCAACGGCTCGGGCGCGGTGCGCAACTTCTACAGCTTCTACTGGCAGTACCAGGACGATCTCTACAACGCCGACATGACCGACGTGGCCGACGGCTTCGCCGAGACGGCGAAGAAATCGCTGTCGACGCTGAAGGCCTTCATCGATGCCGGCGTATCGCCCAAGGAGATCATCGCCGACAGCGCCGCGCAGTTCGCCCAGAACAAGATCGGTATATCGCTGACCCAGATCACCGACTTGCCGGTCTACCAGACGGCGGCGGCCGACCAGGGGCTGAGCTTCGGCGTCGCGCCGCTGCCGACCTTCGGCGACAAGCCAGCGACCTTTGCGCTCGGGCATAACTTCGTGATCCCGCGCGGTACCCCGCCGGAAGCCCGCACCGATGCGCTGGTGTTCGTCAAATGGATCGGCGACAACAGCCTCGCCTGGGCCAAGACCGGGAAGATGCCGGCCAAGCTGACGACGCTCAACAGCGATGAATTCAAGGCGTTGCCCGAGCAGAGCCTCATCGCCACCTCGCTCGATTATGTCCACTTCCCGCCAGCGCTCTCGGTGCAGCCGCAGGTCGACCGCGTCGTGCAGACGGCGGCCGAGGCGTTCTATGCCGGCCAGGTCGATGTCGACCAGGCGGTGACCATGATGGTCGACGGCATCCGCCAGGAACTGGCCAAGAAGTAACGGGCCCCTCCCTGCCCGTCAGGGCGATCGGCCAATGCCGATCGCCCTAATCCCCCGACCAACTTGAAGGGCCGTAATGTCCCGCCTCCGCTCGACCCTGTTCCCATATCTGCTGGCGGGACCCTACATCGCCCTGTTCGCGGTGTTCGTCGCCTATCCGGTCGGCCGGGCGCTTTACATGAGCCTGTTCGACTGGGGCATTTTCGGCCCCAACGCCTTTGTCGGCCTCGACAATTACACCTCGCTGGTCGGCGACAGCCGGTTCTGGAGTTCGTTCTGGATCACCAGCGGTTTTGCCGCGATGTATGTGCCGATGATCACGGTGATCTCGCTGGTGCTGGCCGTGATGCTGCACCGCAAGCTCCCCGGCATCGGCATCTTCCGCACCGCCTTTTTCCTCCCCATCGTGATCAACGTCGCGGTTGCCGCCATCGCCTTCAACTGGCTGTTCGAGCCCAATATCGGCACCATCGACAAGGTGCTGAATTTCTTCGGCCTGCCCGGCCAGAACCTCCTGCAGATCCCCGGCTGGTCGCTGTTCGTCATCAGCCTCGTGACGCTGTGGATCAATGTGGGGTTCATGGTGATCATCCTGCTCGCCGGGCTCGAGAACATTCCCGACGAGCTCTATGAGGCGGCGCGGCTCGATGGCTCCACCGCCCTGCAGGACCTGGTGCTGATCACCGTGCCGCTGCTGCGGCCGATCCTCCTGATCGTCGTCGTGCTCTCGATCGTCCAGGCGTTCCAGATCTTCGGCGAAGTGCTGATCATGACCCAGGGCGGGCCGTTCGGCTCGACCACGGTGCTCACCATGCTGCTCTACGAGGAGGGGTTCGAGCGCTTTGCGCTGGGCCGCGCGGCGGCGATCGGCGTCGTCATCACCATCATCATCGCGACGCTGAGCTTTATCCAGTTCCGCTTCTTCCGGCGGGAGGTCTGAGCCATGCAGCAGCGCAAAGGCTCACAGGCCACCCGCTGGATCGTCCTCGCCGTGCTCGCGGCGCTGTGGTTCCTGCCGCTGGTTTCGCTGGTGCTGTTCTCGTTCGCGCCGGCCAGCGAAGTGCTGAAGGGGGTGTTCATCCCCACCCAGTGGACGCTCGACAACTACACCAAGGTGCTCACCGAAACGCAGCGCGGGGTGAGCGTGCCGACCGGCATATGGAACAGCACGGTGATCATGGTGCTGCAGGTGGTCGGCATCCTGCTGCTCGACGTGCCCGCCGCCTATGCCTTTGCCCGCACCAAGTTCATCGGCCGCAACGTGCTGTTCGCCCTGGTGCTGCTGTCGATGATGATGCCGGGCATCCTCGAGGTGATCTCGCTTTACGACCTGATGGCCAATATCGGGCTGGTGAACACGCTCTGGGGGGTGATCCTGCCCGGCCTGCCGCGGGTCATCGGCATCTTCATCCTGCGCCAGTTCTTCATGCAGGTGCCGCGTGAGCTGGACGAGGCGGCGCGCATCGACGGCGCCACCGATTTTCAGGTGTTTCTGAAGATCATGGTGCCGCTGGCCATGCCCTCGATCATCACCGTCACGGTGATCACCGCGCTCTACAGCTGGAACAATTTCCTCTGGCCGCTGATCGTCACCAATACCCCCGAGGCGATGCCGGTGCCGGTGGTGATCGCCTATCTCAGCGCCGATACCAGCGCCGTGCTCAACTACACGGTGATCCTCGCCGCTGCCTTCGTCACCTCTTTGCCGATGATCCTGCTGTTCCTCGTGGGCCAGCGCTGGATCGTCAGCGGAATGCGCCCAACCTCGGGCATCAAATAAAGTCTCAGGAGTTCTTCATGCCGACGATCAAGGTCGACCCACGGCCGCTGCACGCCATTTCACCGCGCCTCTACATGCAGTTCATGGAGCCGCTCGGCACCACCGACTCCTCGGTCGAGGCCTGCTGGGATGCGCTGACCGATCGCTGGCGCCCGGATTTCATCGAGGTGGTGCGCGATCTCGCCCCGAGCTCGATCCGCTGGGGCGGTATCCTCACCAGCTTCTGGAAATGGCGCGAAAGCGTCGGCCCGCGCGCTTCACGCCAGGACATGGTCAACTACCTGTGGGGCGGCTGGGAAAAGAATGTCGTCGGCGTCGACGAATTCCTCGAGTTCTGCGCGGCGGTATCGGCGGAGCCGATCATGGCGATCAACTTCGCCGCCGACGGCCGCCCGGAATACATCAACACCGAGCTGGGCGAACACCGCTCGGGTGATGCCACAGAGGCGGCCGATCTCGTCAGTTACTGCAACGACCCCGATAATGCCGAGCGCATCGCCAATGGCCGCAAGGCGCCGTGGGCGATCCACACGTGGCAGATCGGCAACGAGACCTCCTACCCCAAGGCCGGCGAACGGTTCACCAGCGCCGAAAACGCCCGCAACTATGTCGAGTTTGCCAAAGCCATGAAGGCGCGCGACCCCTCGATCCAGTTGATCGGCTGGGGCGACATGGAGCGCGACACCGGCAAGTGGTGGGCCAATGAACTGGTGCAGGAGGGCGGCGACCTGGTCGACATGGTCGCCATTCACATGATGCACCAGAACCCCGGCACCGAACCGACGGTGCTGCACGGCCGCGACTACCGCAAGGATTACGGCGCCACCTGGGAGGCGCTCGACGGCATGTACAAAAAGGTCGAGCAGAAGCTCCTGGGCGCCCGCGGAACGCTCAAGGACCTCGGCACGAGCGCCAAGCTCGCGATCACCGAAGGACACCTCTCGATCCAGCCGCACAACAAATCCGAGATGCTGCGCGAATGGATCTCGGGGCTCTACCACGCGCGCTGCATGGCGCTGTTCGAGCGGCATTCCGATATCATCGATATCTCGACCCTGGCCGATTTCGCCGGCACCAGCTGGACGGTGAACGCCGTGCTGCTGGGCTCGCCGCGCGAGCAACCCTACCTGCTGCCGGTCGGCCACATCATGCGGCTGTTCCGCCGCACCTCGGGCACGCACGGGGTGGCGATCGCTTCGGACGACAAGGCAATCGAAGTGTCGGCCAGCCGCTCGGGCAACACGCTCTACGTGCACGTCGTCAACACCAGCCTCGACCATGCGGCCGACGTGAACCTCGACCTCGGCGGGGTGACACCGAAGGCGGTCCGCGCCCACCGCATCAACCCCGAACTCGACACGGCGATCGACAGCACCGCACTAGAGGTGTTCGCGGTGACCACCACCACCGAGCCGGCGGCTGGGAAACTGCACGTGCCCAAGGCCTCGGTGACGGCGTACGAGATCGAACTCTAGCCGTCGTCGTTGTCGAGCCGCCGCTGGTAAAGCGGCAGCTCGACAGGGAACGGCGACCCGCGTCGAGGACCCGACGCGGGTCGCTCCAGGCGGAGCTTACCAGCCCGGCAGAGCCAGCTGCTGCGCCTGTTTCTTCACATCCTCATCGTAGAGCGCGGCGCCGTCAGCGGCCGAGCGGATGCCGGAGCCGACTTCCACGGTGATCTGCGGCAGGTTCGGGCCCTTGACCGGCGAGAGGAACTCCAGCGCCGGCGCCGTTGCCCCATCGGTCTCGAAATAGGGCAAGAGGTCGCTGACCACCGGCGGCACGTCGGCCGGGATGCTGCAGCCCTTGACGAGGTACGGTCCGGTCGCGCCGATCGCCGCGGTCTGGGCATCGCACCCGGCAACGCTGGCGACGAACGCGACGAAGCGCTTGGCCTCCGCCAGATGCGGGGTGGTCGAGGTGATGTAGAGCCCGTTGGGCATCCAGGTGGTGAGCCCGTTCTTGGTCGCGTCATCGCCCGGCAAGGCGAAGAAGCCGACATCGTTGACGAGGTCCGGATAGGTCGTGGCGATGGTGCCGACGGTGATCGAGAGCATCGGATATTGCGCGCCCTCGCCTTCGGCGACCATGCGCAGCCCATCCTCGAAGATGGCCGAGGCGAAATCCTCGTTGAGATAGCCGGCTTTGAACACCTCCTCCTGGCGCTCGAAGCCCTTGAGGGCGGGAGCAGTGGCGTACTTCGCCTGGTTGGCGGTGTAGCGCTCGGCAAAATCCGGCTCGGCCGCCTGCAGGTTGTAGTAATCGCCGAGCATGAAGAGCTGCGCCGTCCACGGCGTGCCGAAGGTCTGGATGACCGCGGGGATGCCGGCTGCCTTGAGCTTTTCGTTATTGGCCATGAACTCGGCCCAGGTCTTGGGCACCGCGAGCCCCAGCTTCTCGAACACCTTGCGGTTGTAGAGCACGCCGCCGCCGAAGGCGGTGCCGATCGGTACGCCGTAGACCCGGCCTCCCTCCGTGACCACCGACTTGAATGAATCGAGGATCGCGGCCTGGTACGGCTCGTCGGTCAGGTCGACGAAACGCTCTTTTGGGTTGAGCGCATGAAACAGCGAGCCGGCATTGTACCAGAGCAGATCCGTCATATCGCCGGTCGACAGGCGGGTCTTGACCAGGTTGTCGCCATCGCCGCCGGTGGGGATCAGCTCCACATCGATATTGATGTCGGGGTTTGCCGCCTCGAACACCTCGATGAGCTTGTTGGCCGTGGCCACTTCGTTCGGGTTGTTGAAATGGCTCAAGGTCAGGTTCACCGTCTGGGCCGAGGCCCACCCCGTTACGAGCCCAGTCAGCGCCGTCGCCAGGACAGCGGCGCGCAGATGAATTGCCGTGCGTTTGTTCACTTTCGTTCCTCCCTCAGTTTCCACCCGTCTCCCGCTGGGCAGTCGGCTAAAGGACCACGGCGCCTCGCCACGCGTCTTGCAGCATTCAGCCGCAAAGCTTGAACGAACCCGCGATTTGCGTCCAACGAAGGGGCTTGTTGCGCTGCGGCAGGTGCGGCTAGGTTCGTTGAATGAATCCCGGATCGCCGTTTGCGGCGCACTACACTATCGAGCAATCGACCGTACAGCTCTCCGCCGGCCGGCCCGTCAGGGCGCAGCGGCTGGAGGTGATCGAGGATGTGCCGCCGCACGACCACGCCTACCACGAGATCTGCATCGTCACCTCGGGCGGCGCCACACACCGGACCAAAAACGGTCGCGCCCCGTTGGCTCGGGGCGATGTCGTCGTCGTGCCACCCGGCGAAGTGCACGCCTTCGAGCGGGTCGAGCGGATCGAGGTGATCAACGCCTATTACCTCAGCGAATGGCTGATGGGCGATCTCGGCCTGCTATGGACCGAGCCCGGCGCGGTGCCGCTGTTTCTCTCGACCACGCTGATGCGAGCGCAGATCGTCGACACCGTGCAGATGCGGCTCGATGCCGCCGATTTCGAGCTCATTGCCGCGGAACTCTCGCAGATCGAGGCTGAGGGCAACCGTGCTGCACCATCGCCGCTGTTCCTGCGCTGTGCGCTGCAGAAGGCGGTGGCGACCATGGCGAGAGCCTGGATGCGGCACGACCCGACCTCGGCCACCCTCACGTTCCGGCCCGAGGTGTGGACGGCGATGGAGGCCATCGATCGGGCTGCCGGCGCCGGCACCCCCTACTCGGTGGCCCGCAGCGCCAAGGCGGCGGGGCTTTCGGTCGACCACTTCTCGGCGCTGTTCCGCGCCTCGACCGGCTATGGGCCGACGGATTTCTTCCAGCGGCGACGCATCCACCGCTCGTGCACGCTGCTGCTCAACCCGCGCCCCAGCATCACCGAGATCGCCGCCGAGCTCGGCTATTCCGACGCCCCGCATTTCTGCCGGCTGTTCAAGCGCTACCAGGGCATGACACCCTCGGCGTATCGGACGATTTACAATGTGTGAGCCGGGTTCTTCACGTTGTTGGCTACAAGCCGCTCCGCAAACTCGGTGTCATCCCAGCGAAAGCTGGGACCCATTTCACAGCCCGCACCAGGGGAGAGTTGGGTCCCAGCTTTCGCTGGGATGACAGCCGGTGGGGAGGCGATACTGTAGTCTAGCCCACCCATAAGCGGGCACCAGAGGCGCCCTCCGCGAGTGAGGCGTACCGCTCTAGAGCGCACCCGCCTCCCCCAGCAGCCAATCGACCATAGCGTCCCGCAGCGGCAGCGCCTCGGCAGGATCGAACCGCCGCGGATCGGGACCGAAGATCCCGAACAGCGGGTGCGCGGGGTCATGCCGCTGCGCCCCCATCTCGTTGCCACCGGGGTCGATGCTGGGCGCTTCGGCCAGTGCCGGCAGCAGGTCGAGGCGCACGCGATCGGGCCACAGCGCACTGAGCAGTGTGGTTTCGAAGCGGGCGGCATGGTCCGGCGCGAGGGCCAGGCCGGTGGCCATGCTGACCGCCAGCGCCCGAACCCGCATGCCTCCGCCCGAGCCCGCCCATTCGGCCTCCAGCCCGCGGATCAGCTCGATCTGCTCGCCTGCAAAATGACCGCTGAGGATCACCACGGCGCCAACCTCGAATGCCGCGAGGCGCCGGAGCGTCTGCTGCAGCAATGGCCGGATCTCATCGGCGCCGGCCATAATCGTCCACGGATAGTCGCCATGCCCGCCGCCGGCGCCATAGTAGAGCGGCGGCAGCACCAGCCCGGCGCCGCGCTGCGCCGCCGCAAGGCACAGCCCATGCGCGGTGAGCCCGTCGAGACCGACCGGCAGATGCTCGCCGTGCCACTCGTAAGTCCCGAGCGGCAGATAGACGAGCGATCGCTGCGCCAGCGCCGCGCGGATTTCGCTCGGCAGCAGCAGCTCGAACTGCACGGAGGCCGGGTCCGCGCTCATTGGTAGTAATTCCGCGGCCAACTATGGGCGGCCAGTTGCGCCAGCAACTCGTCGGGAAACGGCGCGCCATCGGCATAGGCGATGTTGATGTCCACTTCGGCCGGGCTGTGCATCCCGGGGATGACCGTCGAGACCTCCGGCGCGCTGAGGCTGAAGCGCATCGCGGCCTCGGCCAGGGTCGGGAAATACGGCGCGCAGAGCTGCTTCAGCCGTTCGACCCGCGCCAGCGTTTCAGCGAAGCGGTCACCACGGAACAGCTGGTGCGGCACCGACCCCGCAGGCCAGCCGGCATAGGTCGCGGCGGTCCAGGTGCCGGTCAGCGAGCCGGAATCGAGCGGCACCCGGGCGATGTAGGCCGGCGGATGATCCGGCGCAGCGGGAAATAACCGATCCCTCGGCCGCTGCTCGAACAGGTTGAAGATCACCTGCTGCGAGCTGACGAGACCGAGGCGCGCCAGCGCGATGCCGTCATCGGGCCGGTAATCGCGCAGCGACACCCCGATCTGGTCGAGCTTGCCCTCGAGCCTGAGGGCATTGAGCGTCTCCAGCCAATCGAGCTCGGTGACGCCATCCGCCACCCAGCAATGAAGCTGCAGCAGGTCGAGGCGCTCGACCTGCAGACGTTTGAGGGACACTTCGACCGCGGCACGCAGATGCCAGGCGGGGTAGCGACCGCGCATCGGCGGGCGCTCCTCGTCGGGGCTCGGCCAGACGGTCGGCTGCACCTTGGTCGCCACATAGATCCGGTCCTGCCGCCATTGCCGGACCGCCTGCCCCACCACCGTTTCGGAGCGGCCCTTGCCGTACATCTCGGCCGTATCGACGAAGTTGATGCCGCGCTCGAAAGCGTGGTGCAGCGTGCGGATCGAATCCGCGTCACTCGCCCCGCCCCAGTCGCCGCCGATCTGCCAGGCGCCGAAGCCGATTTCGCTGACCTGCCAGCCGGCGCCGCCGAACGCCCGGTAGCGCATCGCTAGCCGACCCGCGGGAACAGCTCGCTATCGAGCAGGTCGCCGGCCGCAAACCCCTGCTCGTCGGTGACGATATGCGGCTTGCCATCAAAGCGCGTGCCATCGGGCATATAGATGATGGCGAAGGCTTCGCGCGTGCCGTCGGATTTGTTGGGGCCGGCATAGTGGAAGGTCAGCCCGTTGTGAAAGGTGGCGCTCCCCGCCTTCAGCGGCCGCGGCACCGGCTTCACCGGCCTCAGGTGCGGGGCATAGTCGAACAGGTCCTGCGGATCACTCAGATCGACGGCCGGCTGCGGGCCCAGCGAATGGGTGCCCTCGACGAAGGCCATGCAGCCATTATGCGTCGTCGCATCCTTCAGCGCGATCCAGATCGTTGTCTGGTGCCAGCGATCGACATGCGGCCAGTACACCGCATCCTGATGCCAGGGCGTACGGTTGTTGCCCTTCATCGGCTCCTTGAACAGGGCCTGGTCGTGCCAGAGCCGCATAGGGCGTCCCTCAAGGCGCATCGCGATACGACCGAGCGCGGCGGACAGTGTGAAGCGGGCAACATCGGGGTGGCGTTGCCAAAGATTCACCTTTTGATTGAAGATCTTCTCATAGGTCGCCTGCGCCCCGCTCCGCGGCCGGTCAGGCGCCTCGTTGGTCTCTATCGCCACGGCATTCACCACAGCCCCCCGCATCGCATCGAGCACCGGGCCGGTGATCACGTCGTCCAGTTGAATGAACCCGTCCCGGCGATACTGATCGATCTGCTCCTGGATGAGCGGGTAGTCGGGAACGCTGAGCGTATCGTGCACGGTGATCTCCTCGGGTCCGGCTCTGTGCCGTGTTGTCTGAGGGGATAGTCGCACCGGTGGTGGGTAGTGTCTTGGATCGATCGGAGGCGGGAGTTGAATGAAGCCGGGATAGTAGAACTCTCGCACCTCTCGGAGAATACTTGAAACAGAGTGCAGACGTTCGGAATGCTCGATCAGGTGCCACTATCCTCGATGCGGCCAGTAGTCGGCGCGCGGTCTGTCGCCAAATTCTGGCGATGCATCAACCGCGGCGATCCTCAGATGACTGAATAATGGCCGCCAGTTGATCCACTACATCAGGACCTTCGAGTTTGCGGGGAGGTATCTGGTCAGGAAATACCAGCAACGGTGTGATGCCCTCGATCATCACGGCGGAAAGGCCTGCGAACTGTAGCTCGGTGAAGAAGGCATAGTCCGGGTTGTCTCGCGTGACCCCATGCATCTTCACGCTCAGACCGGCCAGAATGTCGCAGAACTGGACCGAAGCATTGTCCCGAGAATCCACCGGCAATGTCGACAGGACGCGCAGGGGAAAGGGCGCGTCCGTGCCGTCGCCCAAGATTTGGGATGTCTCGGCGACCTCCGAATTGGTGATGTTCTCCCACATGCGGCGGCTGCGCAGAAACACCGAAGACGCATCGTGAACCACTGCGAAGTCGCGACTGCTCCGTTGCCGCCAACGAGAGACCATGGCGATCATAGTGCCGGTGTGAAGCTCATTGCTGGACCGAAAGTTGTCGATGTCGTTGAAGTGATTGAAGGCCTCGGCACCGGCAGCCATCTGCTCAAGGAATGGGCGCGTTTTCTCACCCGCGCTGTTTGCCATTAGCCGCAACCGGCCCTGCAACAACCGCAGGGATTGCTGGTTCGGGTCGCGGCTGAACTCCATGTAGATCGCGAGAAGGCGATCCAGCAACTCTGGTGGCTCGGTCAGGGTGAAACCAAAATACATGTAGTTGCTGTACTTCCAGCAAAAGCCGTCGGCGTAAAAGTCGTATCCGGCATGGGTGATGATTGGCTCGATCAGGAAGTCGGCCATTTTGGTCAGCACCGCCATCCGCTTCTGGATAATGTAGACGAGGGTCCGATCGCTAAGCTTCGCGGCATGTTCCGCGAACCGCAGCAGGCCCTGCCGGGCATTGGTGCGCCAGACGTTGGAAAGCTTGTACTCAGCGCCGCGGTAGCTGGGAAAACTGTCGACTAGGATCTCGCTCGCGGCTTCGGGCTCGAGATCCGTGCTAGCGATGGCGAACACGGGTTGGGCCGAGTCGAGCAAGTTGTAGCCGGTGAAGCCTGCCTCGTCGAAGTACAGCGTCTGTGGAGCGGCCGGCATGCGGCTGTCCTACTTGATCGTGTGGCGTTGTAGCAAGGTGGACAGATCCATCCACACGCCTGGTCTCTAGCGTTTCGTCGCTCGCCCAATTGGCCGAGTAACCCCTGGGTACTCATCAGGTGTTGACGCTCACCGTCTAGCCCTTTGGTTTGAGTTTGAGGTTGAAATGCACCTCTCCGCAGGTGCAGCGGAGCGCGTCGACTTTGCCCTCGTAGTCGGTCACATGGAACCACGAATTGCACTCCACGCATTGGAAGCACTTGAGGAGTGTTCTGAAGGCGTCGACCACCGGTTCGAAATCCTTCCTGCCGAAGTTGGCCCAAGCGTTGTGGTGAACCGCCTGATTCACTGCCCACTGCTCGTCGCCGCTCGCTCCACTAGCTGCTGAGAGCGAGGCCTTGCGGTCCATCGCCATTCTCTTTGCATCTTCGTTGCCCCAAGACTGAGCGGCGTCGACCGCCTTACCGTAGAGTTCTTTGCCGCGACGGAGAACGGCGGGTAACAGTTCGCCCAGTTCGTACTTGCCGTCTGCGTGAAAGACAGTTTGCGCGCCGAGTTCGTCCGCAAGCTGCCACGACGCATACTCCATGTGGCGGCGCAGACCTGCCGCGGCCACGTCCACCTTACCGTGCGCCAACGCGCTCTCAATGTCGTGCCAGATGTCAGTATTGGATTCTACCAAAGGTCCGGTATCGACGCTCCAGTTATAGAAGGTGAGGGTTGTCTTGGCCGAAACGAGCCCGGCGGTGCTCATCTGTCTCGCCCACAGTCGGTCATGTGTGGTGATGATGAACTGTGTGTTTGGAAAGTGCGTCTTGAGCAGCTTACAGAACTGCCGGCGGTGGTCGGCATCGACCGACATCACCACGTCGTCGAGCAGAGCGATTGTGAAGTCTGCGCCGTAGAGTCGCTTCATCAGTGCAAGATAAAGACATACTCCCATGCCATCCTGGTGACCCTCGCTGTGGAATGCTGCGGGCGGGTACATGCCACGTTCATAGAAGTTGACGGCAAGATCTAAGCTGCCTTCGGTTGGCGTGAGCTTGGCGGTGAACTCAGACTCATCGCCTTCGTTGACCAGTCGGTAATACGTGCTGAAGTCGGCCTGGATGTCTGAATAGAGAGTGTTGAGTTCACCTTCCATCGCCGCCACGTAGGCGTCATAGCCGATCTTGGCCGCGACACTTGCCGTTCTCGCCGCCTCTTCTGCTCGCATCGCTGCGCGGTAATCCTCCAAGCGCAGTTGCGCCGTGGTCAGGAATGTCTGTGCCTCCACAGTTGCGCTCTGATCAGGCTTAGAGTTGATTGCGTCGCGAAGCGCGGCGATGCGACTGGCGAGTTCGCTTGGCAATCTATACCAGTCGCTGGCGAGCCGATGTTTGAGGCCGAGAAGGCCATCGAAGCGACCCATTTCGGCCTTGAACTCGCCGAGTTCCCGTCCCCATGACGCAATGGAATCCATGCATGCGTTGTCACTTTCGCTTCTGGCGAGGCGGTGCACATGGCGCAAAAGCGCCAGAACGTTATCAACGTAGCCCGCGACTGTAAGCCCGCTCTTGAGCAGAGCCTGTTGGAGCGCACCAGCATCTTGTGACTTCTCCAGCTTGGTTCGGAGGTGCCCAAGTAAGTGACTTTCGTCCGGCCAAGGGTGATCGCAAAGAGGACATGATGGCCCATCGACCAACTCCAGCCCCTTCTCAACCAGTTCGCGGCTCTGAAGTGCGGCAAAGAGCTTCGGGTCGTCCTCGAGTCGCGCGAGACCGTTAACAATCGTAGCGCAGTCATGTGAAACCAGACCGGGGAGGGACGCGACCGCTTCGGTTACTGCGTCTAATTCGCGGAGCGCCGACGGCTTGTTGAAAGCGGCCAGCTTGTTAGCATCCGTGAGGCCCAAATCGAGGCGCGTTACGGGCAGAAGCTCATCGAGCGCAGCGAGGCCAAGCACCGCCCGCTTGTCGTTCACGGCTTTCAGCAGATCTACGAGAGCGTTGGTTTCTATTTTTAGGTGACGCTGAAGTATCCCGCGATTTGATGAAACGCCCTGCCCGGCGATAGCATGCTCTCGCTGCAGCTTGTTTAGTGCGGTGCTTAGAGCTGCGCGGGTTTGGCCTATCTCTTCAAGCTTTAGGATCGCCTGAATCTCTTCGGACCGTTTACTTGGCTCGACCAAGACAAAGCGGAGGATATCACGCCGCGCCAGTGTGATTTCCGGGTGATCGGCGATCTCATCAAGCGCAGCGATGATGTCTGGATCGGTTGGCTCGATTGTCGGCTTGTTCGGTGCCGAAAGCTTGCGCGTGATCGTCGCGGGCTTGTTGAGCGATGGAATGAAGACCCGGAGGCGCACAAATGCTGCGTCGGGGAAATTCACCTTGTCGACGTGAGGCCCATGCTCGCCAATCGTGAGTCCTTTGGTGCCACGACCCATCAGACGGCCAATCTGGCCGGTAAGCGCAAACTCGATGGCATCGATCACGCCGCTCTTTCCCGATCCGTTCGGTCCGGTCACAACGAAGCTCGCTCTGCCGAAGTCGATGTCGAGCGAATGGATGCCGCGCACTTCCTCGATATGCGCCGCCTCAACCTTAATCATTTGACTTCGCCGCCGACGGGTCTCTTGAAAACGCTCACAAACTCTTCGGCCTTCGGTTTCTTGCCGCGCTCAAGGAGTTGGCGGAGTGCTGCAATCTTCTCGACGTCGAGATCCCCTTGTTCAGCCAATGTAGAAAGGAATTTCTCTGCGATCTTCTGCTGCAGGTTGGCCATAGCTCCGTAGAAGCCGGCCTTTGTACCGTAGCCGAAGCAGACATCGCAAACTTAACAAGAGCCGATTGGCGCGAAAGCCGTTCCTTCGAAGGAGGCGGAACACGAAGAGCCCCCGGCGTCATGGCCTGCCAAGCTAGCCTTGCGTTAGCGCGAGCGACAATTCGCAGGTGAAGGTACAACCGACACCTAAGCGCCCATCATGAGGAAAAGTGGTGCTGCAAGAGAGGATTGAACTCTCGACCTCTCCCTTACCAAGGGAGTGCTCTACCACTGAGCTACTGCAGCGAACGCATGGGCGTGGGGCGAGGCCCCCGGCGGCGTGGGGCGGTTACTGCCACAGGGCTTTGGCTGGTGCAAGCGCAAAAAGCTTGCAAACGGGCTACAGCAGCGAACGTGGCTTTGCTGCTAGGGTGAGCGCACAAATCGAGTGACGTGAAGGCAAGGCTGGACGTGGCTGACGACGCGGCGAAGCGCGAGCAAAGATTGGCCGCAAAGCTTCGGGAGAACCTGAAGCGGCGGAAGGAACAGGCGCGGGCCCGGGCGGCGGGCACCGGCAAATCTCCACCCGAGACGGAAGCGAACGACACGGCCGATGGGGCCGCGTTGAAGCCGCTTGGTGACTCGGATAGCTAAGAGTGCTTTCAGGAAAAGTTGCAGACTTTTCCGGTTCGAAAGCGCGACAAATAGGGATTTGGAGCATTTCGCCGTTTCACGGAAACGGTGAGGTGCTCCAAGCAAGGGGCAGAACGCTCCGCAGTCGGGAAGACAACATGGATCGCATTCGTCTGGTGGGTGGCAATGAGCTCAGGGGCGAGATCCCCATCTCGGGCGCCAAGAACGCGGCGCTGCCGCTGATGATCGCCTCGCTCCTGACTAAAGACCCGCTGGTGCTGGAGAACGTGCCGCGGCTGGCGGACGTCAACCAGCTCGAAAAAATCCTCGAGAATCACGGCGTCGATATCGCCGTGCATGGCCGCAAGGCACCGACGCTCGAGGGCCAGCGGATGACGCTGCAGGCCGCCGAGATCGTCGATACCACAGCGCCCTACGAGCTGGTCTCGACGATGCGGGCGAGCTTCTGGGTGATCGGGCCGCTGCTGGCGCGGGCGCATGAGGCGCGGGTGTCGCTGCCGGGCGGCTGCGCCATCGGCACGCGGCCAGTGGACCTGTTCCTCGCGGGGCTGAAGGAACTGGGCGCCGAGATCGAGATCGACGAGGGCTATGTGGTGGCGCGCGCCCCCAAGGGCGGGTTGCGCGGCGCGCGCGTGGTGTTCCCCAAGGTGACAGTGGGCGCAACGCATGTGCTGCTGATGGCGGCGACGTTGGCCAAGGGCACAACGGTGCTCGAGAACGCCGCGATGGAGCCCGAGATCAGCGATGTCGCCGAGTGCCTGGTGAAAATGGGCGCGAAGATTACCGGCATCGGCACGCGCACGCTCACCATCGAGGGCGTCGATGAGCTGCATGGGGCAACCCATGCCGTGGTGGCGGACCGGATCGAGACCGGCACTTATGCCATGGCGGCGGCCATGACCGGGGGCGACGTGCTGCTGAAGCATGCGCGGGCCGAGCACCTGCAGGCAGCGCTCGATACGCTGGCGCTCGCAGGGGTAGAGATCAGCTCGGAAGCGGACGGCATTCGGGTCCGACGCAACGGCAACGGCATCCAGGCGGTGCATGCCGAGACGCAGCCGTTCCCGGGGTTCCCGACGGACCTGCAGGCGCAGTTCATGGCGCTGATGACCATGGCCAACGGCACCTCGCAGATCCGCGAGACGATTTTTGAGAACCGCTACATGCATGTGGCCGAGCTCGCCCGCTTCGGCGCCGACATCAAGGTCGATGGCCAGGTGGCGACCGTGACCGGCGTGCCGCAGCTGAAAGGCGCGCAGGTGATGGCGACCGACCTTCGCGCCTCGGTGTCGCTGGTGATCGCCGGGCTCGCGGCGCGCGGCGAGACGGTGGTCAACCGGATCTACCACCTCGATCGCGGCTTCGAGCGGCTCGAGGACAAGCTGAGCGCGGTTGGCGCGGAGATTGAGCGGGTTACGGGGTGAGCTGTCGGGAGTGACCATCGTCGTGCCCATGGCGCTTCCGCTACTTGCGGCGTTGATACCGGGTCTCCGAACCTGGCTCGCGATAACTGCGTCGTTTGGGCTGTACGTCTGGCTCACCTGGCCAAGTTGCGAGCTTGGCCACGGGGATAAATGCTCCCTTGCCTACCAACTGTCATGGCTTACTGCCCTTGTCGCCGGAGGCGCACTGCTGGCACGCGGCGGGCAGATTGCCTTTCTCCCGTCCCAGCGCTGGTGGGTACGCATTCTCGTCTGCCTGGCGGGGATGGTGATCGGCTATGTGATCTATGGCACGTTCTTTTCTTAGTGCCGCTGATCGCTGCTGCCGCCTTGCCCCATAGCTCGAGTCAGAGGGGTATCTCTCCCGTACTGGGTCGCTCCCCGCTACGCTCGGAGCGCGCGTCGCTTTGCGATGCGATACCCCTCTCCGCCCTTCGGGCACCTCCGGGCGAGGGCTCCGCCCTCGTCCCGCGACCTTAAGGGGAGAAGGCACCACGCACTCCTTTATGTGCGAGGCCCCTGCCACTGCAGGAAGCGACTGAGAGTCTGGCCGCCCCCTCCACCAGCTACGCTGGTCCCCCTCCCCCGCCACGCGGGGGAGGATCACCGCACCGCCGGTGACTCATAGCGATTGCCCCCCCGGCGCTTAGCTTGTAGATCGTCTGTCGGGCCCCCACTTGCTGGTCAATTCCACCGTTTCCGGACCCCCAACACATGACCGATCTCAAGCTTCTGGCGCTTGATAGCGAAGACCTCGACGTGATTTCGGCGACCACGCAGGACGCCATCGTGCGCGTCGGCGATATGGGTTACGCCAAGGCCGACCAGCGCTTCGCCATGCTGATGAACCGCTATGCCTGGGAGGATGGCAGCAACGCCAAGGCCGGGGTGCGGAAGCGCGCGGCTTTGCACTTCGACCGGGTGACCGGGGTGAAGGTTGCGGGGATCGACACCAATTCGCTCGAGGGGGCGCTGGAACTCTTGACCATCCGCTTCACCGAGAACGCGGCGCCGAGCGGCTGGGTCGACCTGGCGTTTGCCGGCGGCGGCACGGTGCGGCTGGAAGTCGAAGTGCTGGAAGCCCGGCTGCAGGATCTGGGCGCCGCCTGGGCGGCGAAGGTCAAGCCCGAGCACGCGTCGTAATGCCAGTTATTCTGGACAGCCGGGATGCCGGCTTTGCCGAAGCTTTCGAGACGCTGCTGAACTCGAAGCGCGAAGCTTCGGAGGAAGTGGGCAATGCGGTGGCCACGATCCTCGCGGACGTGAAGGCGCGCGGCGACGCGGCGGTGATCGAGTACACCGAAAAATTCGACAAGCCGGCGCAGGCCGCGTGGGCGCTGCGGGTGACCGACGAAGAAATCGCCGAAGCCAGCGCCCGGACCTCGGCTGAGGTGCTGTCGGCGCTGACCGTGGCGCATGAGCGTATCCGCGCGCACCACGAAAAGCAGAAGCCGCTCGACCATGTCTACCAGGATCACCTCGGGGTGACGCTGGGGACGATCTGGACGCCGGTGGAAGCGGTGGGCATCTACGTGCCGGGCGGAACGGCCGCCTACCCTTCGTCGGTGCTGATGAACGCCGTGCCGGCCAAGGTCGCCGGCGCCAGCCGCATCGCCATGGTGGTGCCGATGCCAGGCGGCGAGGCCAACGACGCGGTGCTGGCCGCGGCCAAGATCGCCGGAGTGACCGAGATTTACCGGATCGGCGGGGCGCAGGCGATCGGCGCCTTGGCCTATGGCACGGCAACCATCGCGCCGGTCAGTAAGATCGTCGGGCCGGGCAATGCCTATGTGGCGGCGGCCAAGCGCCAGGTGTTCGGCACGGTCGGCATCGACATGATCGCCGGGCCGTCGGAAGTGCTGGTCATCGCCGACTCCTCTGCCAACCCGGCCTGGGTGGCCGCGGACCTGCTGGCGCAGGCCGAGCATGGCGGCGGGGCGCAATCGATCCTCATCACCACTGATGCGAGGCTCGCCGACCTGGTCGAGGACGAAGTGTGGCGGCAGATCGAGCTGTTGCCGCGGGCCGAGATCACCCGCGCCGGCTGGGAAGAGTTCGGCGCCATCATCACCGTCGCCTCGATGGCGGAAGCGGTGGAGCTCGCCAACCGCATCGCGTCCGAACATGTGGAGCTGGCGATCGAGGATCCGCAGGCGCTGCTCCCCAAAATCCGCAATGCTGGTGCCATCTTTCTCGGGCATCACACGCCCGAGGCGATCGGCGATTATGTGGGTGGTTCGAACCATGTGCTGCCGACCGCCCGCTCGGCGCGCTATGCGTCCGGCCTGGGGGTGCTCGATTTCATGAAACGGACCTCGGTACTCGGGTGCGACCCGGCCTCGCTGGCGGAGCTGGCTCCATCAGCCCGGACGCTGGCGACAACCGAGGGGCTCGGGGCGCATGAGCGCTCGATCGCCATACGGCTCAATCGCTAGATGGCGCTGACGCCGCGACAGTTCGATCCGAATAGCGATCGCATCGTCGCCGTGACGCTGGACCCCAACACCATCACCTCAGTCGACCCCGACGAGGTGCATGAGTGGCGCATCGCGATTTACGACCTGGTCGAACAGAACGTCTTCGCTCCGGCGCGGGTGAAGGCGACCGGGCCCTATGCGCTGCACGTCTCGATCATCTCGAACTACATCGTGCTCGATGTGCGCAACCCGGACACCTATGAACCGATCGCCGCGCACTACCTGTCGCTGACGCCGTTCCGGCGGCTGATCCGCGACTATTTCCGCATCCGCGAAAGCTATTACGATGCGATCAAGACCGGCTCGACCTACCAGATCGAAACCGTCGACATGGCGCGGCGCGGCCTCCATAACGAGGCGGCGGAGCTGCTGCGCACCCGGCTCGACAACAAGCTGGAGATGGACCTCAACACCGCAAGACGGCTGTTCACGCTGATCTGCGCCGTGCAGCCCTTCGCCAGCCGCATCGACGAGCGCGAGTCGAACCTGCCGACCGTGCTGTTCGTCTGCTCGATGAACTCGGTGCGCTCGCCGATCGCCGCGGCGCTGGCGCGGCGGTTCTTCCCCGGGCGGCTGATCGTCCGCTCGGCCGGGGTGCGCTCGGGCAAAGCCGATGGGTTCGTCCACGAAGTGATGGAAGAAATCGGCATCGATATGAGCGTCCATACCCCGCACACCATGGACGAGCTGGTGGCCAACCATTTCGACCTGGTCATCACGCTCTCGACCGACGCGCCCGAGGCAGTCGAACGGCGCGGCCTCGAGATGGGGGCGATCGAGCACTGGCCGATGCCGGACCCCACCGAGACCGAGGGCAACCGCGAAGCGGTGCTCAGCGCCTATCGCACCCTGCGCGATACGCTGCAGCAGCGAGTGCGCGAGCGGCTCGACAAGCTGGTGGCAGCGCCGGCGAAGGTGGGGTGAGCGGCCCCATGCTCGATGTCGTCCCCGCGAAAGCGGGGACCTCTGTTTGCGATGGTGCAGAAGGCCAAGAAAACAGAGGTTCCCGCTTTCGCGGGAATGACCCGGTGGCTCGTTGAGAGAGACGGCCCGTCTTTCTGCTTCAGCCCGGCAAACGTCACCCACTTCTCAAATCGTACCTCATTCCCCATATCAACAGAGCATCCCCACCCGCGGGTGGTTCACAAACCGGGCGACATCCAGTATAGGTGGCGCCCAATTCAAGCCCCCGACATTGCCAGTAACGTGTTTCGCGGGGCCGTCTCAGGAGAGAGAATGGCTAAGGAAGAAGTGCTCGAATTTCCGGGCGTGATCACGGAACTGCTGCCGAATGCGACTTTTCGCGTGAAGCTGGAGAATGAGCACGAGATCATCGCCCATACGGCGGGCCGGCTGCGCAAGAACCGCATCCGTGTGCTGGCGGGCGACAAGGTGCTGGTCGAAATGACCCCCTACGACCTGACCAAGGGCCGGATCAACTACCGCTTCAGGTAAGATCCGGAAGTGCGGCGGGTGACACTGCCGCGCTGCTGATGGAGACAGTATGGCTAAGGAAGAAGTGCTCGAATTTCCGGGAGTGGTCACCGAACTGCTGCCCAACGCGACGTTTCGGGTGAAACTGGAAAACGAGCACGAGATCATCGCCCATACTGCCGGCCGCATGCGCAAGAATCGCATCCGTGTGTTGGCCGGTGACAAGGTGTTGTGCGAAATGACACCTTACGATCTGACCAAGGGCCGGATCACCTACCGCTTCAAATAGGGCACCCAATGGCCAGCCGTCCCGAGCTTATCCTCGCGTCCGCCTCGCCGCGGCGCCTCGCGCTGCTCAACCAGATCGGCATCGAGCCGGAACATCTGGTGCCGGCGCATATCGACGAGACGCCGGAAAAGGGCGAGCTGCCACGCAAGCTCGCGCAGCGCCTCGCCGACCAGAAGGCGATCACCGCGCAGCACAAGGCCAAGACCACCGGCATCGCGGGCAACGCGCTGGTGCTGGCGGCAGATACCGTGGTGGCCGTGGGCCGCCGCATCCTGCCCAAGGCCGAGACGATGGAAGAAGCCTCGGAGTGCCTCAGGGTCCTCTCGGGCCGCTCACATCGGGTGTTCACCGCCGTCACCATGCTGACCCCGTCCGGCCAGATGCGCAAACGCCTGGTCGAAACCCGCATCCGCTTCAAGCGGCTCTCGGCGCGAGAGATCGAAAGCTACCTCGCCAGCGCCGAATGGCGCGACAAGGCCGGCGGCTACGCCATCCAGGGCATTGCCGGGGCGTTCGTCCTGAAGCTGCAGGGCTCCTACTCGGCCGTGGTCGGGCTGCCGCTCAACGAAACGGTGGGCCTCCTGGCCGGTGAAGGCTATCCGGTGCACTTCAACTGGTTGAACCAGTCGAACCTCACGGCAGTCTGAGATGATCGAGGAGATCATCAAGAGATGACCGCCGAAATCATCAAGCTGAAGCCAACCCGGCCCTGCCCGATCTGCGGCAAGCCGTCGAGCCAGCAACACCATCCGTTCTGCTCGGGCCGTTGCCAGGACATCGACCTCAATCGCTGGCTCAGCGGGAGCTATGTGATCCCGGCCGAGCCGGTGGAGGTGGATGAGGAGGATGGGGTTCCCAAGGTCGATGAGGCGGAAGACGAGGAGTAGTCCGTATCGTTTGCTCTGCAACTCCTCACCGGCCGTCATCCCGGCGAACGCAGGGATCCAGTGCTCATACCTCTCCTCCCATCAACCGTCCCCGACCTTGCCGTGAAAGACCGGATGGGTTCGCGTTAACCTAACCGTTCGAGCGGTGGGTCCCGGCGTTCGCCGGGATGACGGCCGGTGGGGGTATGAAAAACTGACGCCCAGCCGGGCCCCGCCCCTCACGGCATCAGCTGCCCGCCGTTCACGTCGATGATCTGGCCGGTGATGTAGCCGGACATCGAGTCCGAAGCCAAAAACACATAGGCGCCGACGCAATCTTCGGCCGTGCCCAGCCGCTGCATCGGGATCTGTGCGGCGGCGTTGTCCATTACCGATTGCGGGGTCTTGTCGTGGAACGGGGTGATGATGAAGCCCGGGGCGACGACGTTGACGCGGATGTGGTCGGGGGCGAACTCGCGGGCGGCGTTGCGGGTGATCGAGTGCACGGCGGCTTTGGCCGAGGCGTAGACGGCTGAGCCACCAAAGCCGCCGAAGCGACCGGCCACCGAGCCGGTATTGATGATCGAGCCGCCGCCGGCGGCCTTCAGGTGCGCATAGGCGGCCTTGGTGACAGCCAAGACCGAGCGGACATTGAGGTTGTAGACCCGGTCGTAGGTCGCATCGTCGAAGGCGGCGTTGGTGACGCGGTCGAGAATCGCGCCGGCATTGTTGATCAGGATATCGAGCCCACCGAGCCCGGCCACCGCATCGGCGACGATTCGGGCGGCCGAGGCCGAGTTGCTCACGTCACCGAGCACCACCACCGCCTTGCCGCCCGCGGCGCGGATCTCGCCGGCGACGGCTTCGGCGGCTTCGGCATTCTTGTTGCCATGCACGGCAACGGCGGCGCCGAGACGCGCCAGTTCCTTGGCGACTGCGGCCCCGATGCCGGTGGACGACCCGGTGACGAGGGCGCGCTTGCCCCTGATATCCTCAAGCATGGTGGCTCCTCTTTTTGAATCGGCGGCAGACTAGAGCGCTTCAGCGTTTCAGTGAAACGCCGAAACGCTCCAGGTCGTTGGTTTTGTCGCGCTTTCGAACCGGAAAAGTCTGCAACTTTTCCTGAAAGCGCTCTAGCCGTGCGGCCGGCGGCAAGCCACCGGAATGGTGCAGAAACGATACCCGGGACCGGGCTTCCATGCCCGGTTTCCAGGGCGGGTTTTCCACATTGAGGAAGATGGCAAAACCCGCTTGCGCACCCCGACAATGCCCCCTATAAACCGCCCGACTTAGCGCCCTCGGGCGCCACGGTTGCCCGGGTAGCTCAGTTGGTAGAGCAGCGGATTGAAAATCCGCGTGTCACTGGTTCGATTCCGGTCCCGGGCACCACTCCTTTCCCCTTAGACATCAAATGCTTAAGCGTAACTGAGCTCGGAAAATCGCGAGCTCGATGTCGCGTACATGTTGCAACCAGAACCCGCGAATTTCCGGGGTTTTCCAATTGCTCCCGGCAAGTCCACGCAACATGAACCGCGACATGAAGCGCGCGTGAGCAAGTTGGACTAGCTCCAATTGGCCGACCGGAGGCGGAGGGGGTCTACCCATCGACATGCTTCCTTGGGAGCGCCACATCATCGAGCGAGCGCGAACCCCAATTGAACACCGCTTTCCGACTGATGGCCCGGTACGACGGCCGGGCGACCATCCCCGTCGACGAGCTCGTCTGGTACTACTTCCTCCACCTCAACGTCGAGCAGCTCATCCGCAAGGCGGGGGCGGACGATATGCCCTCCCCCTCATCCGAATCGAGGCGAGCCAGAAGGCCGCGAAGGGGGTACGGGGTTCCCCCGAATTGACCTCGATCAATACTGGCGTCACCGGTTTGGGCAACCTGCTCGTGTCAAAACTGGTGCGATGCGATGCGAATCTACCTGCTTCTTGCTCATCCTGACGCCACGAGCTTCAACCGCGCACTCGCTGACGCCTACGCCGGAGCGGCGCTCGCCGCTGGCCATGAGGTCCGTCGCCAGAACATCGGAGAACTCAAGTTCGATCCCGTCCTGTGGAAAGGCTATCGGGAGATCCAACCGCTTGAGCCCGACCTCGTCGCAGCGCAGGAGAACATTCGTTGGTGTGAGCGCTGGGTCATCTTCTACCCCGTATGGTGGGGTTCGGTGCCCGCCCTGCTCAAGGGCTTCTTCGACCGGGTTCTCTATGCGGACTTCGCCTACAAGTATCACGAGAAGGACCCTTTCTGGGACAAGCTCCTGAAGGGGCGATCGGCACACATAGTGGCGACAAGTGATGCGCCGGCGCTGTGGTTGTGGCTCCAGTATCGGAACAGCGACGTCAACGCGGTGCGGCGCGGCGCGCTTGAGTTCTGTGGTTTTTCGCCGGTCAGGGTTACCCGAGTAGATCGGGTAAAGTACCTGACGAGTGAGCAGCGGGCGCGGCAACTGTCGGATGAAGCCATGAGAGGCACCGCACGAGTTCGCTCGTATGCGCCGGACAGCCTAAGTACCGGCGATTGCAGGGGCATTGACGCTCAACTATGGGTCTAGCGGGCCGCGCGAGGACGTCGTCGGTGTTTGGAGGATATTGATGCCGTCGTTTCGCGAGAAATGGAACAGCCCGCTGAACCAAGCCGCGCTCTGGGGTCTGCCCGTGGCGCTAGTCGCGTCGAGCGTGCTGTGGATTGTGCTCGGCCGCCCGTCATTCGCAGTGTTTCTGACGCTGGCGGTAGTCGCCTGGGGTCTCGCGATACCTAGTCTCCTCGTGATCCGGAAGCTGCAGAAATAGTCGCGCCAAGCAGCGGACCTCCGCTCGATGCACCCAAGCGAACCCACGCCTTCGCGGCGTCCGGTCAGTGCGACATCAGAAGCGGCAGACGGCAGTTCAGCAGAACCGTGCGCGTAGCTCCGCCGAGAATCCATTCGCGGAAGCGATTGTGACCGTAGGCTCCCATAACAAGCAGGCCAGCGCCGCGATCGATCGCTGCCTGCTGTAACGCATCGCCGATCGAGACGCCGCCCGCTGCCACCGTCGACCGGCTCGTGTCGATTTCGTGGCCGCGTAGCAGGGACTCGGCACCGGCAACAGATATCGGATCGATGGCCTTGTCGTCGTCCACCGTTAGCAGGATGGTTCGCACGAAGAGCTTGAGCACCGGAATTGCGTCGCGCAGCGCCCTAGCAGCCGCTCGTGTGCCATCCCACGCGACAGCAGCCGTATCGAAGGATGCCGTCGTCTCTGCCGTTGGAAGAACCAGGGAGGGGCCGCCGGATCCGAACAGGACGGCCTCAAAGATGCCAAGCTGCGCATCACTCTGGCTCGTGGCGACGAGCAGTGAATAGTCGAACGTGCGACTTGCCACCGAAATCACATCCGCAGCGGCCTCGGGCCTGGACCGTACCGGCTGCAGCTCCAGGCGCAGGCCAAAACTCGCGGCCAGGCGATTGGCCTCATCGAGGAGCTCCCGTGCATTGCTGCGGCTCTTCCGCTCGGCGGCCGCCACCATGCCAGTTACGTCGATCAGCACATCGGCGAGGACGTTCTGGATCTCAGCGATGTCGACCTCGTGCACCAGAGCGGTGACATCTCCTTGAAGTTTCGACACCAGTTCAAAGGCGTAGGCCAGACCCGATTTGGGGGTGGGATCCGGGTAGCTGAGGAGCGGCAGTAGCAGTCTGCAGGACATTGGGGCCTCCGCGCTGTCTATTGCGTCTGAATGGATGGTGCTTCGATGGTGGACGTCAGCACCACCATCGCTGGTTCCAAGGGCTGTTTGGCGCTCTGGCTGGCCACGAGCGCGGTGTCTCTTCGCAAAGGCGCAAACAGTGGCGAGGAGGGGTGCCCACGCCACGGCCGAAAATCAGACCCCTTGAAGCCCTGCCAAGTGAAAGTGCGGTTGCGGTTCGCCTTCACCAGCGGCCCCGTGAGGCGACGTTCTGCAGCGAGCACCGATGCGAACCCCAGCCCAGTGGTCGTTGCAACCATCGGCCCAGACGGCGCGGGCCGCGCCGCGATCTCGCCGGTCGCTTGTTCCGCGACCGACTGATCCACGGGATAGCCTACCTCGAGCGTCACTGCCCCCGGCAATCGGTTGCGGTAAATCACGATCAGCTCGCGGCCGACGGGCTCGTCGATAGATACAAGGTACCGGTCAAGCACTTCGATTGCCTGGCGAAGGGCCGCGGTCGTTGAGGCGTCTCCTTCCCCGCAGTACCGGACGACGTAGATCATGGGTCGCGGCGCGACTGTGACATGGCTGCGGCGAGAGGTGACTAAACTCACGGGGACTCGAACGCTGTCGGCCTGAAGCTCGCTAGATCCAAGTGGCATTGTGCATCTCCCTGCACCATGACTTGGATTACCGCTGGCTCGCCCGCCGGTCTTTGACCCACATCAAATTCCGGGTCGATCAGCGTGCGGTGTAGCCCCCGTCCACCAAATGGTAGCTGCCTGTTATGAACGAGGCTGCGTCCGACAGCAGAAAGACCGTCAGAGCAGCGACTTCATCGGCAGTTCCAAGCCGCCCCACCGGATGCAGTCCCCGCACGAAACCCAGCGCCGCTTCATCGAGATTCCTTGAAAGAAGCGGTGTATCGATGAAACCAGGACCGACCGTGTTGATGCGCACACCTCGCTGGGCATACTCGATCGCCGCCGACTTGGTAAGACCGACAATTCCGTGCTTTGCAGCGACGTACGCTGGGGAGTTGGCAAATCCCACCGTTCCGAGGATCGAAGCCATATTTACAATGGCGCCGCCGCCAGATGCGAGGATCGCGGGCAGTTCGTACCGCAGCCCGAAGAACACGCTGTCCAGGTTGGTTCGGATGACCTCGTGCCAACCCTCGATTGGGTACTCTCCGGTCGGGGCGGCCGGGCCACCGATGCCCGCATTGTTGACGGCCAGGTGAAGACCGCCGAAGAGCCGTACGGCCTCCTCGACCATAGTGTGGACCTCGTCGGCGTTGGCGACATTTGCGACATGAGCTCGAGCGACGCCCCCGTCGGTGGCGATAGCAGCTGCAACGACCTCCGCTCCGGCACCGTCAATATCGGCTACCAACACCTTGGCGCCACGACGTGCGAGCGCTTGAGCGACCGCAGCTCCAATCCCGGAGGCAGCACCGGTTACGAGGCCAATCTTGCCGTTGAAATCCATGGACATGGCTATGCTCCCACTTCCCTATTGTGTCCCAGAGGGCCGGGGCGTTGCTAAGTTGGCACGCTCAACTGAGCTCCGGCCAACCGCGACTGGTTGCGGCCGGATCGGCGTCACCACCGACATGCGAAACTTGAGATCATCTGCGAACTCGAGGATGAGCTCTCCCCTATCCTCGGATTTCAGTTCCTTCTTGCGGAAGACTTGCTTGGTCAGCACCCGGCAACCTGTTGCCCGCTCCATCTCGTCCAGAGCCGGCTCGGGTGGAGAGGTTGGCACGCTTCCATCACAAGTGACGAACAGGGCGATGCGTCCCGATTTTCCGCGGATGCGGAGAAGCATACTGAGTACCGGCGGAGCGGCCTTGGCTCCCCAAACCGGCGCACCGACCACGATGAGATCACGTGCATCCAGCATCGGCTCCAGCCGGATAGGAGGGTGTCCGCGAGAAATGACATCCCATGCCTGCCGCAACTTGCCGAACAGGCCATCGTATGCAGGACAGCTGGCCTCGATGAGGTCTGCCCCGAGTTGCGAAGCAAGCTCGATCGCCACCGATTTGGTCTTGCCGGTATATGAATAGTAGACCACCGCAGGTCGCATTGCCCGTTCTCCTTGCCCCCAACAAGAAAGCACGCCCGGCCGTACTGCTCTTTGAGGCAGGTCAAAGTCCGGCCGGTATGCTCTGAGACTGAGGTCCGAGGTTTCTCGTAGTCCGGTCAGACCGCGGGCACAAAGTGCGACCCCAGGAAGTACGGCCAGATGACCAATCCCAGCAGGCCCATCAGAAAATCCAGCTTCAGATATCCGATGGTAAAGAGCCAGCCGGCAAACCACGCCGCGCCCAGAGAGCTGTGCTGTGTAATGTGTATGCGTTCCATGACGATCCTCCTTGGAGATGTCGATACACTTGCCTGATCATCAGCCCGGGACCTTGATCTGCGTCAAAACGGCCCCGCAGAGTTGGTGAAATGCTCCTGCCGACGAACCACGCAAAGGAGCAGTAGTCATGTCCGCTGAAGGTAAGAATGGCTGGGCAACGTTCACCGAGGAGATCGAGGTGACCGGCCACCAGCTCATCGACGAGATCAACCGGCTGTTGGCCGAAGGCAACATCCGGAAACTACAGATCCGGTCGGAGGCTGGCGACGTCTATCTGACAGTGCCACTGACGGCAGGTGTCGTCGCGGGAGGCGTTGTCGCCCTAACCGCGCCATGGCTGGCAGTGATCGCCGCCGTTGCGGGGCTGCTGACCAAGGTGAAACTCGAAGTGCTGCGCGAAAAGGCCCCTGACGCCGAAAAGCCGGCCGAGACGGATGGCGCGGGGCACGGGAACGACTGACGTCACCTACCGTTCGAGCGCACCAGCATCAGCGTCTGGACCAAGAGCCAGATGTCGAACCCTGCGATGGTGAGGCGCTCCAGCAGAATACCCGTCAGGGGCCACCCCGCGGCGGCCCCTAGTGCGGCAAAGGCCGACCATGAGCCGGCATCAATGCGCCATCAGCACGGGCACTTCAGAGTTGAGGAGCACCTTCCGCGTGGCACCGCCCAGCATCCATTCGCGCAACCTCGAGTGACCGTAGCCACCCATGACGATCAAGTCGGCCTGAATGGCCTTGGCCTCGTTCAGGATCGCGGAGCCGGCATCGGACCACCCATTCACCATCCTGACCTCACCGAGGACGCCGTGCCGGCTCAGGTAGCGTCCGATGTCGGCGCCGGGCTGGTCGCCGAACCGCTCGCTCGCGCCACCCTCTTCCACCAGGCCGATGACGACCAGTTTCGCGCGTTGCAGGAAGGGTATCGCCTCGGCGACGGCCCGGGCGGCCTCGCGCGTGTTCTTCCACGCCACGAAGACCGCGTCGATCTTCCCGGAGAGCTTGGCATTCGGAGGCACGAAGATGCACCCCCGTCCCGAACTGAACAGGACAGCTTCCTCAATGTACTGCTGGCGGGCCGGATCCCCGTACGGTCGAGTTCCGATGAACAGGTCGGACGTCCTGGCCTCAGCCGCGAGCGCCCCGCCGACCTGTCCGGGAAACACGTCAAGTCGACGGAGTTCAGTGAATTCTCCAAGCTTGGCGATCTGGGGCCGAAGGGCGGCGGTGACCTTGTCGGCCGCTTTGGAGGATTCACCGAGAAGCGCTTGCAGGAAGGCCGAGCCAGAGGGGTCGGTGATCGCTATTACGTCGGGCAACGCATGCACCTGCAGGCCGGTAACGCGGGCCTCCAGCGACTGCGCTACTGTCTGGGCGAAGGACAGCCTGACGGCGTCCTCCGGCGAGCCGGTGAGATGTACGACGATATCCTTGATCATACTGGTGCTCCTGGGCCGCGAACGTTTCGCTGCGTAGCAACACCTCCACAGACCGGTGGTGGCCATATTGATCTATCGCAAATTGAGCGAGGAACTCCCGGCGCCGCCATCGGCTCCGCCACATCGCGGCTAGGGATCAAATCGCCGGCCACGTCACGCTTGTACTTGCGACACTGCGCTTCCTGCGGGACGCGAGGGCACGATCCCTGCGATGCTCACGCGGCCGGTTGTTGTATCCCTAGATGCCAGCGGCTACACACGATTCATGGACAGGCTGCCCTCCCGTACTACCGATCGACAGGACCTCATCGTCGCCGGCGTCGCGGCTATTTGCCTTGTCCTCGCTGCCGGCATGGCTCTTGCGCCGGAACCGGCGCTCTCACCAGGTCTGCGCACGGTCGGCTCAGTGGTATTTGCCGCTTTGGGCTTGGGCGCCATCTATTGGTTGTTGCGTTCGGTCCTCGGACTGCGCAGGACATCGCACCACACCGGGGAAACCCTCCGCGAAAAGGAGGCCCACCTCCAGTCCATCCTGGATACCGTGCTGGATGCAACGGTGGTCATCGACCCGGACGGCATCATGCTGTCGTTCAACGCTTCCGCGGTTCGGCAGTTCGGCTATTCGCCAGAGGAGGCGATCGGCCAGAACGTCAGCATGCTGATGCCGGCTCCCTATCGAGAACAGCACGACGCCTACCTCGCGAGGTATCTCGGGACTGGGGAGAAGAGGATCATCGGCATCGATCGCGTGGTGGTGGGGCGGCGCAAGGACGGATCGACGTTTCCCATGAAGCTCGCCGTCGGCGAGATGCGGCAGGGGGACCGCGTCTATTTCACCGGTTTCATCCGCGACCTCACCGAGCGTGAAGAATCGCAAGCGATGCTCGATCAGGCCCGGAGCGAGCTGGCCCGGCTGGCCCGGCTGAACGAACTCGGCGAGATGGCCTCGACGCTGGCGCACGAACTCAACCAGCCCCTGTCGGCGATCGCCAACTACGTCCAGGGATGCCGGCGCATGCTGGACAAGATCGACGAGGAATATGCCAATCGCATGCGCGGAGCTCTCGACGAGACCGCCAAGCAGGCGCTGCGGGCTGGCGACATCATTCGCCACCTGCGCGAGTTCGTGACCCGCGGTGAGACCGACAAGGGGCCCGAGGACATCAACCATCTGGTCGAAGAGGCGGGGGCGCTGGCCCTGGTCGGGTCCCGCGAGCGTGGCATCAAGTCTGTGTTCGACTTCGGATCAGACAGCAGCATCGTGGTGGCGGATCGGGTGCAGATTCAGCAGGTCCTGATCAACCTGATGCGCAACGCCATGGAGGCCATGCGCGACAGCCCCGAAAAGCAACTCATCGTCCGCACGCGCCACGTGTCGCCGGATTGGTTGCAGGTCGAGGTCGAAGACACCGGGCCGGGGATTGCCGACGAGGTCGCCCCTCAGCTGTTCCAGCCGTTCGTCACAACCAAAGCCAACGGCATGGGTATAGGGTTGTCGATCTCCCGTCGCATCATCGAATCTCACGGCGGGGAACTCACGGTGGCCAAGAACGCGGCGGGCGGCGCCACATTCAGTTTTTCTCTCCCCACGTTCACGGAGGCCTCCGGTGAGTACAGCTGACACCGTCGTCCACATCGTCGATGACGAAGAGGCCGTACGCAACTCCCTGGCCTTCTTGCTTTCGGGGGCGGGCTTCGCAGTGCGCGTGCACGAAAGCGCCACGGCGTTCCTAGCGATCGCCCCCCAGATCACGAACGGTTGCCTGATTACCGACCTTCGGATGCCGGACATGGACGGCGTCGAGCTGCTTCGGCGCTTGCGCGATGCCGATGCGCTGCTGCCGGCGATTGTAATTACCGGTCACGGCGACGTTCAGATGGCCGTCGAGGCCATGAAGAGTGGTGCCATCGACTTCATCGAGAAGCCGTTCAGCGACGATGTGATCATCGAGTCCATTTCGAGGGCAGCAAGCCGCGCCGCCGAGCGCGTACAGAGCGGGGCCGCCCTCGAGATCGTCAAGCAACGAGTGGCGTCATTGAGCGACCGCGAACGGCAGGTGCTGAAGGGCGTGGTTGCCGGGCAAGCCAACAAGACCATTGCCTTCGAGCTGGGCATCAGCCCGCGGACCGTTGAGGTCTACCGCGCGGGGCTGATGGGCAAGATGCAGGCAAAGAGCCTTCCGGAGCTCGTCCGGATGATCATGGACGTGGAGATCGAGGCCTGAGGTTGCCCCAAGGTAGACAGCTGGCGTTGGCTATTTGATTTACCTCAAGGCGGCAGTTCGCGCGGCGGCATAGTGAGAGGCGTCTCCCTATCGAGGCGCATTCACAAGGACCTGCCGCGTCATGGCCTCCGGCCGCATTCTCGTTGTTGCACCAAACGGCGACCTTCGGGCATCGCTGGTCTTTGCGCTCGAGGCGGAGGGATACCAGGTCACGGCGAAAGAGACGCTCCCCGACTTTTCATGGGTGGCGTCCCAAGGCTTCGACTGCACCGTCCTCGACCAGAAGGCCCTCTCCGGCCCTGACTATGAGAGCATCGCCTTCTGCGTGAAAGCCTATCCGGTTGTCTTGCTGGCGGCCCGCCCGTTCCCCTGGCTGGTCGAGTGGGTTTCCCAGATCGTCGAGATGCCGGCGATCGGCAACTCGATGTCGGCCGCGGTCCGCGAAGCTATCCGCGTCCACGTCTAGAACGGCGAACCTCGCCCATCGGGCTGGGTGGACTGGACTAGTTCAAGGTGTTCCCCACGTGCAGGGCGGCCATGAGTTCCAGTTCGTGCCGCACGTGGCGGCGCAGACCTTCGAAAAAGCCGCGCAGCATGTATCCAGTCGCCTCTGGCGCCAAGACTGGTTGACCGGTCGCGATCTGCTGCAGTTCGAACTGCACTTCCTCTGCGAAGCACTCGTCCTCGATGTGCTCTAGCCGCAAACGCTCCACGACCTGGCAGCCGTCGCCATGCAACGCAGCCAGGTGGGGAAACATCAATGCTTCTTCCGAGGCGTGCGCCCGCCTGATCAGTGGGCAGATCAGGTTGGCGATCTGCTGGCAGTGCGGTCGGTCAAGCCGATGCGGCAGCGAGTCTGCGATGCGCTCCAGCGCGTCGCAAAGGCTCATCTGCTGGTCAAACACATCCCGGAGCTCTGCCGAGAGTCGATCGCGAGTCATCGTCCAGACACTCCACCCCCGAGACCCCGTCAAGAAGACGAGCTTCTTCGAGGACGAGCCGCGTAGTCTTGATCTGGATCAAAGTTGCCGCCCTCGGTGCCCCCTAGTTTGCGACGACTGAACTGAACGCACGGGGGCGACGTTGCAAAATCTGCCATGGATCATCACGCTGGCGGGCGGGGCGTTCTTTACGCTCGTACTGTCCGGACTGGGACAGGACGCGGCCTTCAGCGCTCATATGGGTATCATCGCTGCCGTCCTCGGGCTGGGCGCGGTGGTCCTGCTTCGGCAACGCGGGCCGGCACCAGCAATCTCGTCGGACGGAGCGGAATCGAACGGGTATTTCGATGCGCCCATCCGGATCGGATCCATCCTCACCGTATTCTGGGGGTGCGTGGGCTTTCTCGTCGGCGTGGTCATTGCGCTGCAGCTGGCATGGCCCGAACTCAATTTCGGCCCCTGGTTCAACTTCGGCCGGATGCGGCCACTGCACACGTCGGCCGTGGTCTTCGCCTTCGGCGGCACGGCCCTGATGACGACGAGCTTTTACGTGGTGCAGCGCACCTCCAGGGCCCGTCTCATCAACGACAGCCTCGCCTGGTTCGTGTTCTGGGGCTACCAGCTGTTCATCGTGATGGCAGCGACTGGCTACCTGCTCGGCATCACCGAGAGCCGCGAATATGCCGAACCCGAATGGTACACCGACATCTGGCTGACCATTGTCTGGGTCGCCTATCTGATCCTGTTCCTTGGCACGATCATCAAGCGCAAGGAGCCGCATATCTATGTGGCCAACTGGTTCTACCTCGCCTTCATCGTCACCATCGCGCTGTTGCACGTCGTCAACAACCTGAGCATGCCGGTGAGCCTGCTTGGCTCAAAGAGCTACTCGTTGTTCTCTGGCGTGCAGGACGCGCTGACTCAGTGGTGGTACGGCCACAACGCGGTGGGCTTCTTCCTCACCGCCGGGTTCCTCGGCATGATGTACTACTTCATGCCCAAGCAGGCCGAGCGGCCGGTCTACAGCTATCGGCTGTCGATCATCCACTTCTGGGCCCTGATCTTCCTCTACATCTGGGCCGGCCCGCATCACCTCCACTACACCGCCCTGCCCGACTGGGCGCAGACGCTCGGCATGGTGTTCTCGGTGATGCTGTGGATGCCGAGCTGGGGCGGCATGATCAACGGCCTGATGACCCTGCGCGGCGCCTGGGACAAGATGCGCACCGACCCGATCATGCGCATGATGGTGATCGCCGTCGCCTTCTACGGTATGTCGACCTTCGAAGGTCCGGTCATGTCGATCAAGTCGGTGAACGGGCTCAGCCACTATACCGACTGGACCATCGGCCATGTGCACTCGGGTGCGCTCGGCTGGGTCGGCATGATCTCGTTCGCCGCGGTCTACTTCATGGTGCCGCGCCTGTGGGGACGCACGCAGCTCTACTCGCCGCGCATGGTCAACTGGCACTTCTGGCTCGCGACCACCGGCATCGTCGTCTACGCCGCCGTCATGTGGGTGTCGGGCGTCATGCAGGGCCTGATGTGGCGCGAGTACGATGACCAGGGCTTCCTCGTCTACTCGTTCGCCGAAACCGTGGCCGCACTCCACCCCTACTACATCGCCCGCGCCTTCGGCGGCCTGCTCTACCTCGCCGGCGGCCTGGTGATGGCCTTCAACGTCTGGATGACCATCCGTGGCCGAGTCCGCGACGAGCGTCCGATCGCAACCGCCACCGTATTGCAGCCGGCAGAATAGGAGCTCGCCAAATGGATATTCTTGGCAAACACGGCGTCATCGAACGCAACGCCTCCCTGCTCCTCACCCTCTCGCTGGTCGTGGTGTGCATCGGCGGCATCGTCGAAGTTGCGCCGCTGTTCTACCTGCAGAACACCATCGAGAAGGTGGAGGGGATGCGCCCCTACACGCCGCTCGAGCTCGCCGGGCGCGACATCTATGTCCGCGAGGGTTGCTATGTCTGCCATAGCCAGATGATCCGTCCGTTCCGCGACGAGGTCGAGCGCTACGGTCAGTACTCGCTGGCGGCGGAGTCGATGTACGACCACCCATTCCAGTGGGGCTCCAAGCGTACCGGCCCCGACCTTGCCCGCGTTGGCGGCCGCTACTCGGACGAGTGGCATGTCGAGCACCTCACCAACCCGCAATCGCTGGTGCCGGAATCGATCATGCCGAAATACGGCTTCCTGGCCGAAACCACCCTCGAGACCAACAACATCGCGGGCAGTCTCAAGGCCAACGCCATAGTCGGCGTGCCGTACAGCGAGGAGGCTATCCAAAGCGCCCAAGCTGACCTGATCGCACAGGCAACGCCGGATGCCGACACCTCGGGACTCCTTGCCCGCTACACCAACGTGCGGGCCGAGGATTTCGACGGCGACCCCAAGCGGATCACCGAGATGGATGCGCTCGTCGCCTATCTCCAGATGCTCGGCACGCTGGTCGACTTCACTACCTACGACGCCAAAGCCAACTATCGTTAAGCGAGCCAGCTCATGCCAACCGCACACTACGACATGCTCCGGCACTTCGCCGACAGCTGGGGCCTCCTCTACATGATGGCGATCTTCCTCGTGGTCGTGTTCTTCCTCGTGCGTCCGAGCGCCAAGGCAAACGCCATGGCGGCCGCCCGCATCCCCCTCGACGACGAGCAGCCCATGGTGCGGGAGGAACAGAAATGACCAACAAGGAGATCGACCAGGTCACCGGCGTTGAAACCACCGGTCACGAGTGGGACGGCATCAAAGAGCTGAACAACCCGCTGCCGCGCTGGTGGTTGTGGACCTTCTACGGCTCAATCGTCTTCGCGATCGGCTACACCATCGCCTTCCCTGCCTGGCCGATGATCTCGTCGGCCACGACCGGCGTTCTTGGCTACTCCAGCCGCGCCGACCTCGACGCCGAACTGGTCGCCGCCAAGGCGGCGCAGGGCGATCTGGTTACCAAGATCGCCGAGACCCCGGTGGCAGATATCCTCGCCAACGAGGACCTGGCCCGATTTGCCCGCGCCGGCGGGAAGTCGCTGTTCAAGGTCTACTGCTCGCAGTGCCACGGCACCGGAGCGACGGGCAGCGTCGGCTACCCGAACCTCAATGACGACGAATGGGTCTGGGGCGGCAGCATCGAGCAGATCTACGCGACGATCTCGCATGGTGCACGTTCGCCGACCGATCCGGAGACGCACTACAACGTCATGCCGAACTTCGGCACGGATGGGATGCTCGCTCCCGAGCAGATCGACCTCCTCGCAAAGCAGGTCGCATCGCTGTCCGGGATCGAGGGCGGTGCGGCTAGTCCCGAGGGCAATCAGCTGTTCGCCGATAACTGCGCGGCCTGCCACGGCGGTGGTGGCGAGGGGATGCCCGATGCCGGCGGCCCGTCGCTGAACGATCAGATCTGGCTCTATGAGGGGACGCTTGCGGCGATCAAGGCTCAGATCGAGCGGCCCCGCCATGGCGTCATGCCCGCCTGGCAACCAAGGCTAGGGGAATCTGCAGTCAAGCAACTGGCTGTCTACGTCCACGGACTCGGTGGTGGCCAGTAGGCAAAGCCATCGCCGCCGGCAGGAGGAGGTCGACCGCAAGCGCCCTCCTCCTCGTCCGCGGAAATTGACCCAGATCAAGCCGCTCGCCGGACGTCCGTGTGAGAAACGGTTGCGACCACTTGGGATACTGGAATGCTTGCGGACCCACCCGATACCAACTCCTACGACGTCGAGGCGGTAAACGCCGCCAGCCGGCGGCAGCCCCTCTACGCTCCGCGCAAGAAGATCTTCCCCAAGCGGGCCAGCGGATACTTCCGGAAGTTCAAGTGGCTAGTGATGCTGGTGACGCTCACCATCTACTACGTCACCCCGTGGCTGCGCTGGGACCGCGGGCCGTTCGCGCCCGACCAGGCCGTCCTCGTCGACCTCGCCAACAAGCGCTTCTACTTCTTCTTCATCGAGATCTGGCCGCAAGAGTTCTACTACGTCGCCGGCATGCTGGTGATGGCCGGGATCGGCCTGTTCCTCATCACCTCGACGGTCGGCCGCGCCTGGTGTGGCTATGCCTGCCCGCAGACGGTCTGGGTCGATTTGTTTCTGGCCGTCGAACGCTTCATCGAGGGCGATCGCAACGCACGCATCAAGCTCGACGCCGCGCCGTGGAGCGCTTCGAAACTCACGAAGCGGACGATCAAGCACGTCACCTGGCTGGTGATCGGCGTGCTGACAGGCGGCGCCTGGGTATTCTACTTCGCCGACGCCCCCACTTTGCTCGGAGACATCGCCACGCTCCAGGCGCCGCTGGTCGCCTACGCGACGATCGGGCTGCTTACCGCCACGACCTACACCTTTGGCGGACTGATGCGGGAGCAGGTCTGCACGTACATGTGCCCCTGGCCGCGCATCCAGGGCGCGATGCTCGACGAGAACTCGCTGACCGTCACCTACAACGATTGGCGCGGCGAGCCGCGAACCCGCCACGCCAAGCGTGCCATCGCCGAAGGCAAGCCGGTCGGCGACTGTGTGGACTGCAACGCGTGCGTCGTTGTCTGCCCCATGGGCATCGACATCCGGGACGGCCAGCAGCTCGAGTGCATCACCTGTGCGCTCTGTATCGATGCGTGTGATGACGTGATGACGAGGCTCGGCAAGGAGCCCGGTCTCATCTCCTATGCGACCCTCAGCGACTACAATCAGAACATGGCCCTGGCCACCGGCAGCGGCAAGGTGATCCAGCCGACCCGAATCCGAGACCAGATTACCGGCAAGCTGAACGACGCCATCAAGCGCACCGACTGGCGTTCGGTCATCAGGCCGCGAACCATCGTCTACCTCATCGGCTGGTCGGCCATCGGGCTCGCCATGCTCACCGCGCTGGCACTGCGCTCGCCGCTGTCGCTCAACGTGTTGCACGACCGTAATCCGCTCTATGTCGAGCTGCGGGACGGCGCCATCCGCAACGGCTACGACGTCAAGATACTCAACATGACGCCGGCCCTGCGAACGGTCGAGCTCCGCCTCGAGGGCCTGCCCGGCGCCGAACTCTCGCTTGTTGATGGCGGCGAGGATACCGCCCAGGTGCTCAACCTCGAACTCGAGCCGGACAAGGTACTGCCGCTCCGGCTCTATGTCCGCATACCGCCCGACGTCCGGCCAGCTTCGCAAGCGAAGTTCCACATAGTGGTCGAGACGCCCGACGGCCATGCCCGCTCGAACACCGAAACCACCTTCGAAGTCCCGGAGAACGCGAAGTGACCACGACCCGACCTGCCGATCCGCGTGCCTTCACCGGCCGCCACATGTGGCTCCTCGTCATTGGTTTCTTCGGGGTCATCATCGCCGTCAATGTCGGGATGGCGATTGTCGCCTCGACCAGTTGGACGGGCCTGGTGGTCACCAACTCCTATGTCGCGAGCCAGGAGTTCGAGGAGAAGCGCCTCGCCCATCAAGCCCAGAGAGCGGCCGGCTGGCAGGCAACGTTCACCTACTCGCCCGGTGTCGCCAGGCTGGTCGTCATCGATGGCGGCGGCAACCCAATCGAGCTGGGTTCCGTCACCCTCAAGGTCAATCGTCCGGTGGGCGGGCATGACGATCAGGCAGTCATGTTCCAACGTGCACCGGACGGCGGCTATGCCGCGTCGCTGCAGTTGGCCGCCGGCGTCTGGGACGCGCTGGTACAGGCAGATGAGACGGCCAAGGGTTCATTCGAACTCCATGAACGCTTCAGCGTCGAGGGAGATTGATCATGACCTGCTGCGTCCCCGGCGAGCACGCCATCCTCGATGCACAGACCAGCAGCATCGAGGCCGACAGCGAGGCGCTGCTGGCATTAAGCCGCCGGCTCGGTGACGGGACCCGCCAGCTCGAGTTCGCCGTGCCCGACGCTCATTGCGCCGCCTGCATCAGGTCGATCGAAACAGGACTGGCGGCGCTCCCCATGGTGCACTCTGCCCGGGTCAACCTCACCCGCCGTCGCGTCCGTATCGTCTTCGATCCGGCGCAGGGCGATGTGGCCCAACTGGCGCCCGCCATCAACCAGAGCGGCTACCACACGTATGTGCTCGACCCCAGTCAGGAGAGCGACGGCGATCCCGTGCTCCGCGAACTGGTGAAGGCTCTGGGCGTCGCAGGCTTTGCCGCCGGCAACATCATGCTGTTTTCGGTCTCGATCTGGTCGGGTGCCAACGACGCAACCCGCGACCTCTTCCATTGGATTTCGGCGATCATCGCCCTGCCGGCAATCGCCTACTCCGGCCGGATCTTCTTCCGGTCGGCCTGGCGGGCCCTGCGTGTCGGCAAGACCAACATGGACGTGCCGATCTCCATCGGCGTCATCCTTGCCACGGCGCTGAGTCTGTTCGAAACGCTGAACTCCGGCGAACACGCCTATTTCGATGCCTCGGCAACGTTGCTCTTCTTCCTCCTCGCCGGGCGCACGCTCGACCACCTGATGCGCGAGCGGGCTCGCAGCGCCATCACCAATCTTGCGCGGCTGCAGCCGCGTGGCGCGACACAGGTGCACGAAGATGGCCGGCGCGAGTACGTCAGACTGGATGAAATCGCCCCCGGCATGACCCTCGAGGTCCGAGGGGGGGACCGCGTACCGGTCGACAGCGTCGTTGCCACCGAAGGGGCGGTGTTCGACTACTCCATCATCACGGGCGAGACGGCGCCACATGTCGTCGAGATCGATGGCGAGGTGGTTGCGGGCGCAAGCAATCTTGGCGGTCCGGTCCGACTGCGGGCCGCACGCGCGTCCACCGAGTCCTTCCTCGCCCGCATGGCGGCCATGATGGAAGCCGCCGAAGGCGCCAAGACCAGGCCACGGCGCATCGCCGACAGGGCGGCCGCAGTTTATGCGCCGGTGGTTCACACCATCGCCATCACCACTTTCCTCGGCTGGGGCCTGCTCAGCGGCGATTGGCACGCGGCCCTGCTCAACGCCGTGGCCGTCCTCATCATTACCTGCCCATGTGCCCTCGCCCTGGCCGTGCCCATTGTCCATGTCGTCGCGGCCGGGAAGATGTTCGAACGGGGAATCCTGATGAAGGACGGGGCGGCGCTCGAACGGGTAGCCGAAGTCGACTCGGTCGCCTTCGACAAGACAGGCACGCTCACCATCGGACAGCCGCAACTCATCAACAGCAAGGCCGAGGACGAGCAAGCGAACGACATGGCAGCGGCGCTGGCTGGAAGCAGCAACCATCCATTGTCGAAGGCCCTGGCGGCGTATCTCGGTGCGGGGACGGCATTCGCCAGCCAGGTCCGGGAGGAGCCAGGTCGGGGCGTCGAAGGTGTAGCCGACGGCGTCACGTGGCGCTTGGGTAGCGGGGACTGGTGTGGGATGCCATCGGAGGCGGGCACGCCGTTCACGGAAGTCTGGCTTACCGCCAACGGCAAGGCCCGGGCCTGGTATCGCTTCAACGACATCGTGCGCCCCGGAGCCGCCGATGCGATCAAGACCCTTGCCGGCATGGGGCTGCCGTCCCGGCTGTTGTCCGGTGACCGCCAGGGACCTGTCGACGCGGTTGCCGCGGCAGTCGGGATCGAGAAGGCATTGGGTTCGCGGCGTCCGGAGCAGAAGGTAGCTGCCGTCTCGGCGGGCCGTACTCTGATGGTGGGCGACGGGATCAATGATGCACCGGCGCTCCGGGCGGCCTACGTCTCGATGGCGCCGACCTCGGCGGCCGATATCGGGCGGAGCGCGGCGGACTTCGTGTTCACGAGCAATGATCTCGACGCCGTACCGTTTGCCGTGCGCACTGCCCGTCGTGCTGCACGCCTTGTTGCCCAGAATCTGGTGCTTGCCATCGGGTACAACGCCATCGCGGTACCGCTGGCGATCGCAGGTCAGGTGACACCGCTGATCGCCGCTGTTGCGATGTCCTCGTCGTCGCTGATCGTCGTGGCAAACGCCCTTCGGCTGCGTTTTGACGCCAACCCGTCAAGCCACGAGAAGACGACCGGTACTAACCTAGCTGAGCTGGAGGAGAAGGCCGCATGAGTGGATTGGCGGTTCTTATCCCGATTGCCGTCGCCATGGGGCTGCTCGCGCTCACAGCATTCTTCTGGGCCTTGCGGTCGGGACAGTACGAAGACCTGGATGGGGCGAGCGAACGGATATTCGAGGACGACGAACGCGCTAGCCGGCACGGTCCTTCAAAGCGCGAAGGCTGAGCACTTTGACATGGCGGTGGCCCGAGATCGCAATCACGCCGCTATGCCGCAGCTTGCTGACCTGGCGCGATACGGTCTCGATGGTCAGGCCCAGGAAGTCCGCCATATCGGCTCGTCCAATAGGCATGTCGAAAGTAATGCTGTCATCACTGCCGCCTCCGCTCCGTTTGGCGACCAGCAGCAGCAAGCTGGCAACCTTCTCGGCGGCGCTCTTGCGGCCCAGGGTCACCATCCACTCCCGCGCTTCGTCGAGGTCGTGAAGCGATTGATCGAGCAGGCGCTGCTTCAGGTTCGAGCTCGAGGCAACTAGTGCCTCGAGCACGCCCCTCGGAAAGCGGCAGAGCTCGACATCTGACGCGGCCTCCGCGCTCAGGGGGCTCTCGGCTCGGAACAAGCGCCCCATCAAATCGGGAGCGAACTGCAGTCCAACCAGTTGCTGCCTGCCATCTCGCAGCACCCGGGAGAGCTTGACTGCACCGTTGGTGACATTGGCGTAGCCGTTGATCTCGCCGCTTTCGAGGGCGAGTCCCTCGCCCGCATCGTGGTGCGTGTGTCGGGCGTTGCGAGCGAGGTGCCGAAGCTCAGACGGGCTGAGGACGGCGCAGATACCCTCATGCCGAACCCGGCAGTCCTGGCAGACCGACGGCACCGGCTCCGAACTCACTCCCACAGAAACTGGCTTTGGTCGTCGCATGACCCGTCATCGCACGCGGCGCCGACGACCATTTGATCAGGATCAAGGAACTTGTGGCGGGGTTCTGCGACCTATGGGGCGAGAGGTGCCAATGTCCGACACGATGCTAGCCCGGTACGCGAAACCGGTCCCCCGCTACACAAGCTACCCTACCGCGCCCCATTTTCATAAGGGGGTCGACGACCTCACCTATGCCGGCTGGCTCAAGTCACTGGCGCCGGCGACAGCACTTTCGCTCTACGTGCACATTCCATTCTGCGACCGGCTGTGCTGGTTTTGTGGTTGCCATACCAAGCAGGTGCTCCGCTACGACCCGATCGCCGCGTACCTCCCTTCGGTCTTCAAGGAGATGGAAACGGTTGCCAGCCTGCTGAATGGCCGCGGGCAAGCTGTCGCTCTGCACCTGGGCGGCGGCTCGCCTTCGATGTTGCAGCCCAGGGACCTGATCGAGCTGGCATCTCGCGTTCGACAGGGTTTCGACGTCAGCCGCGAGCTCGAATTCAGCATCGAGATCGACCCCAACGACATGACCGACGACCGCTACGACGCGTTCGCGCAAGCGGGCGTGACGCGCATCAGCGTGGGTGTCCAGGACTTCAACCCGACGGTGCAGCGCGCCATCAACCGCATCCAGACCTACGAGCAGACCAAGGCCGTTGTGGATGGGATGCGACAGCGCGGCGTGACGTCGGTGAACCTCGACGTCCTCTACGGCTTGCCGCACCAGACCGTTGCGAGCGTCGTGGCAACGGTCGATCAGGCCCTGTCGATGAACCCCGACCGCCTGGCCTTGTTCGGCTATGCGCATGTCCCGTGGATGAAGACCCACCAGCGCATGATCGACGAGACTGCGCTACCCGACCCGGCCGAGCGGTTGCGCCAGTCCACCGCGGCGGCCGAGCGCATCTGCGCCGCCGGCTATGTTGCCATCGGCATCGATCACTTTGCCAAACCCTTGGACGGTTTGGCCGTCGCGTGCAAATCAGGAAAGCTCCACCGGAACTTCCAGGGCTATACGACCGACAAAGCGCCCGCCCTCATCGGGCTTGGAGCGTCTTCAATCGGCAACCTGCCCCAGGGGTATGTCCAGAACATCACCGCCACAGGCGAGTACACCCGCACCATACGCGAGCGAGGGCTCGCTATCGCAAAGGGACTGCCGCTAAGCGATGAGGACCGGATGCGTGGCTGGGTCATCGAGCGGCTGATGTGCGACTTCGCCGTTTCCGTCGATGAACTCCGGAACCGGTTCAAGCACATGGCCGCGCCGATCGTCACCGAGATGATCTACGCGGCGCAAGGCGACGAGGACGGCGTCGTCTGGTTCGATGGTCACACGTTCTCCATCACCGAACTCGGCCGGCCCTTTGTCCGGTCGGTCGCGGCGACCTTTGATACCTACCTCGCGTCTGGAGTCGGCCGGCATTCTGTGGCCGTCTAGCCCTCTGCATCTGCCCTAAGTAAACCCCCTAAGACTCGGACCGGAATTTCGTAAATCGGGGGAACGGCTACCTTCGGATCATCGCAATCAAGGGTAGCAAAAATGCACATCCAGCCGACTTTCCGCGTCAACCAGCCGACCAATGCTGCGGGCGCCGGGGTCTCCGCCCTGTTGACTGCGATGCAGCCCGCGGCGATCACCTTCTATCGGGCCGATGCCGTTATCTATGCGCAGGGCGAGGCAGCCGGCCCCCTCTACCTGGTTGAGTTTGGCACTGTTCGCATCTGCCGGTTGACGGCCGATGGCCGGCGGTTGATCAGCGCCTTCCACGCGGCTGGTGAGGTTTTCGGCTTCGAGGCGGGCCCCGAGCACGAATCCTATGCCGAGAGCGTGGATGGCGCCGGCGTTCGCGTGCTCCGCACCAGCTGTAGCGAGCAGCCCACCGGCAGTATGCTGCTGCTGGCGCTCAAGAGCCTCGCTCGCACACAGAGCCACCTGATGGTGCTCGGACGCAGGACTGCGAACGAGCGCATGGCAGCCCTCATCCTCGATCTGGCTGAACGTCAGGGCGACGAGAAACTCGTGCACCTGCCGATGCAGCGCTACGACATCGCCGACTATCTCGGCATCACCTTCGAGACGGTGTCCCGTATTCTCCGCGTCCTGAAAGACCAGGGCGTGATCCGGCTCCGCTCCATCAGCGAAATCGAGATACTCGATCTCACTGCCTTGCAGGACATGTGTGACTGACAAAAGTCGCAGCGTTCAAACGACCTCCAACCATTCGAGAGACAAATGAGTATCTTGCTTGCGGCAAAGTACCAGCTGGCTCGCTTCCGGCCGCTGCTCACTGCGGCCGGAGCGGCCGCCATAATCCTGCCTCTGGCGGCAACGCCCGCCGAGGCCCACGTCAAGTGGTTTGCGCCCTACATTGTCGGCGCAGCGCCGCAGCCGATCATGTCAACGCTGACGAACACCTGGTTCTGGCTCGCCATCGGGCTGGTGCTGGTATTCTTCATCGGAACGCGCATCGTCGAGCGCACCCGGCTCGGCGAGGCGACGCTCGCCGGCATGGACAAGGTCTCGGGACCGCTCTGGAACCGGTCGGACGATTTCGTCCGTGTGGTGATCGGCGCCTTCTTCGTGGCGATCTTCGCAGTCGGTGGCGTCTACCTCACGCCTGATCTCAAGACGCCGGCCGAGTGGGTGTCGTGGCTGCAACTGCTGATTGCGTTTGGCATCTTCTCGCGGAAGACCCAGCCCTTTTCGGCTGCGGGCATCATCCTCCTCTGGGTCCTGGCACTGCGCGACTACGACATCTTCCACTTGCTCGACTATCTGGCGCTGGGCGTTGCCATTGCGGGCTATCTCGTTCTTGAAAGCTCGAACAATCCGGAGTGGCGGAAGCACAGGTTCGAACTGCTGCGCTGGGGTGTGGCCATCGCGTTGATGTGGTCGAGCCTCGAGAAGTTCGCCTATCCCGAATGGTTCTATCCGCTCGTCGACGAGAAGCCCTTCCTGACCTTCGGGATGTCGCGCGACGTGTTCATACCGATGGCTGGCGTCGCGGAGTTCACCATGGGCTTTGGCCTGCTCTGGACCCCATTGGTTCGTCGGCTGTCGGCGATCAGCCTGTTCGTGATCTTCAACGCCGCGGTGTATCCTTTCGGCAGAATGGACCTCGTCGGCCACGCCTTGATCATGGCAATCATCGTCATCATCGCCATCGATCCGACGCGTGAGATGCACTTCCTGCCGGCCCTCAAGAAGGGCCTGAGGAGCGTGCCGGTCGGACTGGCAGCTGCCCTGGTGGTCATCGCCGGCAGCTACTGGGGCCTCCACACGGCGATCTACGGTCCCGAGGGCCGGGCGGCTACTGAACAAATGACGACGCACAGCCCCGATCCGGACCACCCTCATGCCGACGAGGCAGCACACGCCGACGCCGCGCCGCATGATCACGCCGAGCTGGTATCGGCTTCCACTCACTAGCAAGGCCATCGCGGGCCTGTATCAATGAACGACGGCGGCGACCATTGGCGGTCGCCGCTTCGTTCCACCACTGGGCGACTTCGCAATGCTAACATTCGAGACGCTCGCTGCGTTTGTCCTCGCGAGTCTGGTCATCGAGCTCACGCCCGGGCCGAACATGACATATCTCGCCCTGCTGGCAGCACGACATGGGAGGCGGCCGGGATACGCCGCGGTCGTTGGGGTGGCCGTGGGCCTCGGCGTCCTGGGGTTGCTTGCATCCCTCGGGCTGGCGACGCTCCTGCAGTCGTCGCCTCCGATCTACGGTGTCCTCCGCTGGGGTGGGGTCGCCTATCTCCTCTATCTCGCCTGGGAGGCCTGGAATGAGGACCTCTCCGGGGACACCACCGCGGATGACGGACGCTATTTCACCCGGGGCCTGATTACGAACCTGCTGAATCCCAAGGCCGCCCTATTCTATGTGGCGGTCATGCCGGGCTTTTTGCCCGCCGGGGATACCGGCTGGCGCTCGACCGCCGTGCTCGCGGCGCTGTACGTCGCCGTCGCAACGGTGGTCCACGGCGGCATCGTGAGCCTTGCCGGCGCCCTCCGTCCGTTGTTTGCGAACCGAGGCCTGATTGCCGCCGTAGGCAAGCTGTTCGCGCTTGCACTGGTGGCCGTCGCTGCATGGGTTGCCTACGCGACCCGCGCCCCATTTTGATGCGCCGCGAGCCATTCTTGACTTCGATCAATGCGGCAGCAGGTCCGGTGTTATCGATAGATACGTGCCTGGAAGCCCAAAAAATGAAATGGGGTCGCGCGATGCTGCTTTTGGTGATTGTGGGCCTGGCCGGCGTGGCAGCTTACGTCTGGTTCGAGAGCCGGAACTTCGAGACCCTGATTGCCGGCTTGCGCGAGCGGGTTATCGCGGCCGGCGAGCCGGCCGCGGCTGCGATAGAACTTCCCGACATCGTGCGCGCCTATGCGATGCGGGCGGGAGGCAGCATCGGCGGGCCCGCATTCGTTCACCTCCGCCATCGCGCCACGCTGGTCACGGACCAGCGTCGACCACCCATGGATATCGGCGCGGACCAATGGCTGGCAACGCGTCGAACGGACCTCGCCTGGGTCGGTCGCGGCTCCATGTTTGGGTTACCCGTCTCTGTCATCGACAGCTTCGTTGGCGGCACGGGGCTGCTGGAAGCGCGCTTGGCAGGCGTCCTGCCTGTGGCGAAGGGCCTTGGCGCCGATTTCGACAAGGGGGAGCTACAGCGCTATCTGTCCGAGCTGCCGGTTCATCCAGATGCGATCCTCAACAATATGCAATTGAGATGGCGGCAGATCGAGGGTGGCGTGGTCGAGGTGAGCGGCACGTCCCGAACGGGGCCGGCAAGCGTTCGGCTCTTCTTCGATGCGTCGGGCGACATAGTCAGTCTGGATGCAGCGGACCGCCCTATGACGGTGGGCAGCACCACCGTGCCCACGTTGTGGAAAGGACATTTCAGCAAATACAAGCAGTTCGGACGCTATCGCATCCCGAGCTACGGCGAAGTCAGCTGGGTGCTGTCTGAGGGACCTTTCACCTACTGGAAAGGCGAGATCGTTGCGTACGAGCCGAGCAGCGACGTCAACTTCTGAGGTCCAGGGAACATCCCAGGATCTAGGAATGAGCCTCTGCAGGCCACCTTCGCACAAGACGTCTGCAGATTTTGATCCTGATCAATCTGCCAGGGGAGCCGACCGGCTACGATCCCAACCATCTTGTGGGGCGCCAGATGGAGGCCGCTATGAGGCGACGTCGTTTTCTGATTGGTTCTGCCGGTTCGGGACTGGCAGCGGGACTGTGGCCGGCTCCAGCGATTTCGGACGATGGCTTCCCTACCGTCGCAACTTCGAGCGGGCAGCTCCGCGGCGCGACTGTGGATGGCATCCATAACTTCAAGGGCGTCCCCTTTGCGGCGCCCCCGATCGGGCAAAACCGCCTGCGACCTCCCCGAACCTCCGAAACTTGGGATGGTATTCGAGACGCCACCGCGTTCGGCCCAAAGCCACCGCAACCGCCCTACCCGCCCATGGTCGCGGCCTTGTTGCCGCCGGAGGTGCCGGGTCCGGGCGACAACTGCCTGACGCTGAACATCTGGTCGCCGGCGCTGGGCGAGGTAGGCCTGCCTGTCATGCTCTGGATACCCGGCGGCATGTACGAGTACCATGCCACAGGCGCCTCTCCCTGGTACGACGGAACCAGCTTCGCCCGCGACGGCGTTGTCTTCGTTTCCATCAACCACCGCGTCGGTGCGGAGGGCTTCCTCTTCCTGAACGACGGGATCTCCAACCTGGGTCTGCTCGACCAGATTGCGGCTCTCGAGTGGGTTCAGCAGAACATCGCCGTGTTCGGTGGCGATCCAGGCAACGTCACGATATTCGGCGAGTCCGCCGGCGGGCTGAGCGTTGGAACTCTCCTTTCGATGCCGCGTGCCAAGGGACTCTTCCGGCGAGCGATCATAGAAAGCGGAGGCGGCCATCATGTGAGCACGCCGAGGACCGCCGAACGCATTGGTCGACGGCTGGCTGAGCTACTTGGGACCGACGCAAGGCGCGAGGCCATCGCCGCCGTTCCAATCGAGCAGATGCTGAAGGCGCAGGAAGCCCTGCGGGGCGAGCTTCTCTCAAATCCAGACCCGGCGTTCTGGGGGGAGATCATGCTCGATGGGCTGCCGTGGGAACCAGTCATCGATGGTGACCTGATCCCGGTCCGGCCGATCGACGCGATCTCGGCCGGCATCGGTGCGGATGTCGACATACTCTCAGGATCGAACACCGAGGAGTGGCGACTGTTTCTGGTACCCGGCGGCGTAATCGACGCGATCGGTGAAGAGGCCCTTGCGGGGACAATCATGGCAACGGGGTTGCCGGTGGCAGCCACTCTTGCCGCATACAGGGACCGGTATCCCGGCGCGAGTGCGGGCGACCTGTTCGCGGCGGTGATGACGGACTGGTATTGGCGGGTTCCCGCGCTGAGACTTGCCGAGGCGCACTCGGCCCAGGGCAAGGGAAGCACCTTCATGTACGAGTTTGCATGGCGCTCGCCTCAGTTCGACGGGCGCCTGGGTGCCGGTCATGCCGTCGAGATCCCGTTCGTGTTCGATATGCTCGGCGCCCAAACCGAGCAGCTTCTCGGTGCTAGGCCGCCGCAACAGCTTGCGGATGAGATGCATAAGGCATGGACGCGTTTTGCCACCACCGGGGATGCCGGCTGGCCTGAATTCGACACGGCGCGACGGGCCACAATGCACTTCGATGTGCCGTCTACCGTCGTCGAGGATCCAATGGCCGCGGAGCGACGCCTCTGGGAGGGCGTGCGCTAGAACCGCACAACCTCCAGGGTCACCGATGTCTTCAATGGGAGCGCGAACTAGGCCGAAGCTGGGGCCAGGCCGAGGAGCGAGCGTAGCGGTCCTGGAACGGCAACCAGATCGCCGATGGAATACTCATCCAGCACCGCCAGGAAGGCCTGTTGCGCACGCTGCAGCGCGATCTTGAGGGAACAGGCGCGGCGCAGGGGGCAATCCTCATTGTCCGGCTGAAAGCACGGCACGATGTCCATGTCCGGCTCGGTATGTCGCAGCACGGCGCCAATGACGATCTCATCGGCCGGCCTTCCCAGCCGCATGCCGCCGCCACGCCCGCGCACGGTTTCGACGTAGCCGGCCTGGCCCAGTTGGTGGGTGACCTTCATCAGGTGATTGACGGACATGCCGTAGGCTTCGGCTACTTCCGTGATGGTCGAGAGCCGTTCGGGCCGAACGGCGAGAAACATCAGCAGTCGGAGAGAATAGTCACTGTAGACCGTCAGGCGCATTGGCACCGTCCTTTTCCTCGGGCCACAGGTCGGTTGGAGGCGAGGCGCCGCAAGATCACCTCGAGTCCAGGATCAGGCTATTGCCGCGGCGAAGTCTTGGCAAACAGCTCCATCATCCGCGCCTGCGCCTTGGCCGGCAGGCGGACGTCCATCAGCCCGGTCAAGTTGGATTTGTCGCCGCCCACCTCGATCAGGCCGACCATTCCCATGCCGAAATGCGGCTGGCATTTGAACCCGTAGAGGCCGGGAACCGTGAAGGTCACGGTGAACTCCTCGTTGAGGTTCCCCTTCCAGGTTTCGGCGTCGGTTGGGATCATGCCGAGGATGGTCTCTGCATTGTGACCCTTGTCCGCCGGAATGAACGTCACCGTGTCACCCGGCTCGATCTGCAGGAACGAGGGCGAAAAGCCCATGGTCTTGCCGTCGGTACCCTTGTTGAGCATCAGAACGTCGAAATTCGCCGCCTGGGCCGACCCGCTGATCGCCAACAGGGCCGCCGCGACTAAGAGTAAACGTGACTTCATGGAATCCTCCTAAAAGATGCCTTCACAATACATCTTTAGAGCGATCCGTCTGGCCTGGCAATGCGTCGCAAGGCCGTGGGGCCCGGCATGCGGCCTACTGCCTCATCCGGCTTTCAGCCTTGGTGAAACGAGCATCGGCCCGAATTCGAGGACGAACAACCCGAATGCAATGAGCCAGCACGCGCCGCTCAGGGAGAGCAGGAGGTGGTATTGCGATGGAATGAGCTCGGCAAATGGCCGCAGCACCGCTGAAAGCGTCAGCGCCAGGTAGGCAACCGAAGTGCGCGGGGACGCGGTGAGCGCTCGCCCGGTATGCCCGAGGCTCGCGCGGGTCATCACGGCAAATGTCATCCCTGCGATGGCTCCCACAGTCAGGACGTGAAGCGCGGAGGCATTGGCGATCCAGCCGACGGAGGCGAGAGCAACCGACAGCATCCCAAGGGGGATGAATGCGTAGCCAACGTGAAGGGCCAGCAACAGCGGCTCGTCAACCGTGCGCTGGCCGTGCCATCGGGCCAGCCGGACAGCATGGAGAATCGCAGCACCCACCGCTGCGCAGGCAGTGACGATGGTCTCGGGAAAGACCACCCACAGCACCAAGGTCACCAGCAGCCACGCCGTCGCAGCGATATCGAAGCGGCCGAACGGGGCCGGCAGTCGGGGTGAGCCTGCCTTTGCGAGCCAGTTCCTCGTGAAGCTCGGAACGATGCGGCCGCCGACGACGGCAATCAGCATCACGTAGATGGCAACACCAGCCCGGGACGCCTCAAGCGCCACGCCGTTGAACGCCACCGACACATGGAACGCGATGTTGACCAGCGAAAGGGCGCTCAGGCCGGCCAGTATCTTGAGGTTCTTCCAGTTCTCTCCCGCGATGATCTCTGTCGCAGCTATCACAGCCATCAGCGGCAGGAAGCAGGCCTCGGCCAGCATCGACAGCGGCAGGCCAATGACGCCCGGAACGGCCATGACCAGCCGGCCCACAAGCCACACAGCAACCAACCCGAGCAAAGGCAACCCTGACACCGGCAGGCGGCCGGTCCAATTGGGAATGGCGGTCAACATGTAGCCCGCCAGCGCGGCGCTGGTGTAGCCGAACAGCATCTCGTGAGCGTGCCAGTTGAGCATGCCGTAGTCGCCGCCGATCTCCCAGCCGGCGGTCAAGGCTCCAATCCAGCCAAGCATCGCGGCGATGGCAAAGATCCCCGCCAGCAGGAAAAACGGGCGGAACCCGTAGGACAGAACCGGCGGCCCGCTTCTGGCGATGCCTCGTGGCACTGGTTTGCGAGCCTTGCTGACTACATTGCCCAAGCCGAAGTTCATGGTCCTGCCGCTCCTTTGGTGGCGCAGCGATGAATGCCAGTCCAAACCGCCCCGGTCTTTGCTATCGCGCAAGGAAGTCGCTCGGCGCCTGCGTAACGTTTGGTGACAGGAGAAGCCGGAGACGCCGCGATGCCTAGAACCGACATTGACGACCTGAGTCTCGCAGAGATCATGTCAAAGTGGCCGTCGACCATCAGGGTGTTCCTCGACCGCCGCATGCACTGTGTGGGATGTCCGATAGCGCCGTTCCACACCTTGGTCGACGCGGCGGAGGAACACGCCCTGCTGCTGGCCGGATTGGCTGCCGACATCGAACGGGCCAGGCTCAGAGATAGCCAGGTTTCAGCCCGTCACCGATGAGGACGAGCTGGTGGGGGTCCCGTACCAGCAGCTTCTGTCGACCTCCCACCACCAGCCCGGCCGCCTCCCACGCGGTGAGGATGCGGGAGACGGTGTGCAGCGTAGTGCCGGTCATCTCGGCGATGTCCTGCTTGGAAATGGGGAAGTCGATGCGGACCCCCTTTTCCTCCTTCTTTCCCGACTGGCTCACGAGGCGGAGAACCGCGTGGGCGACGCGACGCTCGACCTCCTCGGTCGACAGTTCCCGCAGGCGCTGCTGGGCTTCGAGCAGGCGGCTGCCCATGGTCTGCATGGCATTGACGGCCAGCGACGGGTATTGCTCCAGAAAGTCGTTCCAGAGGCTCATGGGCCACGAGAGCACGACGCTCTCCGAAACGGCGGTAGCTGTCCCCGGATAGTCCAGCCTGCGCAGCGCCTTGGCGATGCCAAACAAGTCGCCGGGATTGACCATTCGGACCACCACCTGCTGGCCCTCGCTGGTGACCTGCGTCACCCGCAGGCGACCGTGCAGCAGCACGAAGAACTGGGCCGCTGTCTGGCCCTGCTCGAACACCACGTCCCCGGGAGCATAGCGACGACTGCTCGCCGATCTCAGCACGTCGTCGACCTGGCCGGGCTCAAGTTGCTCAAACAGCGCCAGGCCCTGGACCGCAGCGCGGTTGATCTGCGTTTGCGTTTGCATGTCAGCTTTCCTCAAATCGAGCGGTCATTTCACGACAATCGTTCCGGGCAGGCTCACGAGGTCGAAGTCGCTTACCCTGACCTCCACCTTCACCTTCCACTTGCCCGTGATTGGTAGCGGCGGCACTTCCGCGGTCCATTTCCCTTGGCCCTGCTCGATCGCCTCGAGCTTGATGGGAGCGAGGTCCGGCACCGCAAGCGATAGTGTCACCGACCGCGGCTCCTCGATCTGCGCCTCCATCGGGGTGAGCTGGACAGTGGCCAGACCACCGTTCCGCGGGTCGCTTATCGAGAGTTCTGCCATCAAGCCGCTCCCGTGCAGATGCGCGGTCAGCTCGATCGGTTGCGCGATCAGCACCGCTCTCGGCGGCGGCGTGAAGCGCCAGCCGGCGGCGAGGCCGAGCACGGCAAGCACGATGACAACCTCGACGAGTACGAGCCGCCGCAGGGCGGTCTGAGCCCGCATCTCACCAGCGAGAGCTGGCGATGTAAGCCTCCAGCGGTTCCACGCCGCTACTGCGAACAGGATTGCAACAAGGACCAGCTTCGCCGCAAGGATGGCCCCGTAGGGCCCGATCCACGCCATGCCCGGCCATCCCAGCTGGATAACTGCGAGCACGGCTCCCGAGACAAGTACGGCGCCAGCGGGCACCGGGATCATCCGGGAAAACACCGCCAGGCCGCGGGATGCATTGGCGGGGCAAAGGACCAGTTCGAAGGCCAGCCATGGAAGTGCGCCGATCCACACGGCGAAACCCACGATATGAACTGCAAGCGCCACTCGGGCGACGGCGGAGGGATCGGCCGTAGCGACGTGCCCCGACGCAGTCATCGCCGCGGCCATCGTCGCAAGCGAAAGCAGCGCGACCACGAGGCGCCACTTTCCGCGGAACGCCGCTGCGAGACCGGCGAGGCAAACGGCCAGAAGGGCCAGGCCAGCCAGGGCGCCGTAGGACGTCTGGATCGCCGCCGCCGACACTGCTGGATCGAGCACGGCCTCCATGGACCGCCCCGTCAGATCTAGGCCATGCAGAGGCACGGAGATAGCGATCATCACTGCGCCGAGCCCAAGGGGGCTCCAGGCAACGCGGCCGATGTGCCGGTTTCGCGCGACAAGCGCGATGAACACGGTTCCGCCAACTCCAAAGAACAGCCCCGCGTACATCAACGTCGTGACGATCCAGATCGCCGGCCGAACCCCATCGTTCGGTTCGGCGGCCGCCGCTCGCAGTCCACCGGGAACTCCGATGGTCAGGGGCATGGTGCCGGCGACCGGATGGCCGTCCGCCGATACAACACGCCAGCAGAGCAGATAACTGCCCTGCCCCGCGGCGGCCGGCATGCGAACGAGGAGACGCCCGCCGTTGGCTGTCCCTTCGAGATTTTCCACGGCGCCGTCGGGTCTCACCAGTGACAAAGCCACCGGCGAAATCGGCTCGTTGAAGGTGAGGCTGACGCTCGTGGGGATCGCGGAAAGCTGAGCGTCCGCCGGTGGGACGCTGGAAAGCAGCGACGCGTGGGCGAATGCCGGCGAGACCGCAAGCATCAGCCAGAACAACAGGATGGCTCGAAAGCACCCACGCATCGATCGTCAGCCTTCAGTGGGTGGCCTCGGCCGGGCCAAGCTCAAGGCTGGGCGCCGGCATCTCGGCATCCTCGGCCCCTGTTACATCGATCCACGCTTCCTCTGCGCCGTCGCAAAGCTGCACGGTCGGGAAGTACAATGTCGTGCCCTCGGGGACCGTCGATGCCACCGTGCCCCGGAACACGAACTCGTCGTAGTACGCATCGGGCAATTCGCCGCCGGACCAGACCACTTCTGTGACGCCTTCGGTCAGCGGGTTGCCGTGGAGCTCGTAAGTCCCCTGGTAGGGCGACACTGCGGTCTGCAGATCCCAGCCGGCCTTTGGCATCGGCTTCACATTGATGAAGCCCTCGGGGATGCGAACCTTGATGGCTGTGGTCGCCTTGCCCTCGCAGCCGTGAGGGATGCGAAGCACTGCCTTGTAGGTCGATCCCACAGCGGCACTCGGCACTTCCAGCGAGACATGCGCAGCGGCCGGGCCGATGCTGGCCAGACTGAGGAAGGCCAAGGCAATGGTGATCGGGGTGCGCTTCATCGACAGCTCCTGTTTGATCGGCAGCTGCAGATTGCACATCACGCACAGAGGCGATTTGACGAGGATCAAGCGCCGAGCGGAAGCTCGGGCATCTTCAGCAGGTGTCCCGGCAAGCCGTGGAGGAATCCGTTCGAGAACTCGGCGCCGGGGTGAATGTCGCGCAACCGCAAAAGGCTCTCGTTGGGGTCCATCCGGCCCCCGACGACCTCGCGGAACGTCTCGGCAACCCTGGCCATGTCGCAGACTTGCGGAGAGAGGCGCAGGCTTGAAACGCCAGCGGACATCAGCTCGGGCACATCCGTTATGAGACACTGGACGGTGCTGGACATGGTTTGCACGCCGTTCAGCGCCAGGAAATGCTGGCCATCGAGCGTATCGACGGCGAGGCCATCGGGATCTTCGCCACAGATGAACTTGCAGTTGTCCTTGGTGTTGCCTTTGACCCTTGCATGGGCACATCTCGCCGAGATCGCCAGCGGCACTCGGCCGAACGAGAAGACCTCGAAGCGGATGTCGGGTGCCCCCTCGACGATGGCCCTGATCGAGCTGGCCGGCAGTTCAGGAGGCAGACAAATGGAGGTCGCCCCTCTTGTAGCCAGCACCCTGGCTGTCGCTGCGTTGTACACGTTGACCAGCGGACTTACGGCGTGCGGTTTGCCCGCCATTGCGGCGTGAGCACTGAGTTCCGATACCTCGACTTCGAGGCTCTGCCGGGCAAGACGGTGCGACACCTGGAGTTCCCGTTCGAGCGTCACCAGAGCCAGCGAGGCCAACCTGACCTGCTTCCCGCTCGCGGCGAGGCGATCCACCACTTTACCAGTGAGCGCATCGTGGAAGTGGGAGCGCTTCGAACAGACGACCTCGCCGACGACCACCGTATCCACGTCGGCCTCATCGGCGATGCGGTAGTAGAAGTCTCGCCACGTGGCCGGCTCCCACAGAAACAGCACGGGTCCGAGCGTGAGAGTAGGCGCGGCCCGCCCCAAAGCAGTCATCTCCATCGCTTGTCGTACGACCCCGTGGTGGTGCGCTGGCCCTCGCTCAATCGGCGCAGACGCTGGCTGCCGGCTTCGGGTTCAACCCGGCCAGTTTGCTCCATCGCCTTTCGGATTTCCGAAACGACCTGGGAGACATAGGCGCGGCCGCGTTGCCGGCCCTCGATTTTCAGGGCTGCGACGCCCGCGTCCCGCAGCTCATCGATGTGAGACAGGATGTCGAGGCTCACGGGGTCCTCGAAGATATAGCCGTCCGCCCCATCAACGACGAACCGACCTTTGCACAGGGTCGGATAGCCGGCCGGTTCGCCCTCCGGGAACCGGTTGATGGTGAAGGCTCCAAGCTCCGACACCATGTCGCCGCCGGCCTCGCGATATCGCACGTGGCTGGCAGGGGAACATACGCCGTGCATGTTGGGCGATTTGCTGGTTGCGTACGAAGAGAGTGAACAACGCCCCTCCTCCATTACGCACAGCCCGCCAAAGACGAACACTTCGGTTTCGCATCGGACCTTGCGTGTGATGGCCGCTACCTCGGCGATAGTCAGCACCCGCGGAAGTACCGCCCGCTTGATCCCGAACGCTGCGACCAGGAAGTCAATGTACTCCGCGTTGCAGGCCGCGGCCTGAACCGAAAGGTGCAACCGCTGGGCTGGGTGCTTTTCGGCGGCGTACGCCAACAGTCCGAGGTCGGCCAGAATGATGGCGTGCGCCCCTGCCCGCACCGCATCATCGACGGCCTTGATCCAGATCTCCTCAGCGCCAGCCCGCATGAAGGTGTTAATCGCCACAAGGGTCTTCACCCCTCGGATATTGGCAAGCCCGATTGCCTCGGCGAGTTCGTTTGGCGAAAAGTTCAGGCCGGGGAAATTTCTCGCGTTGGTTTCATTGCGAAAGCCGCAATAGATCGCGTCGGCGCCAGCCTCGATAGCGTCGCGAAAGGCTGCGGGTGTTCCCGCCGGACAGATCAGTTCCACCGTCGCTCCTCCCGAGCAAGCAGGTGCGTCCGCAGGCGGTCCAGCACCGTCTGCACGGGCCCCTGCAGTGGACCACGTGCGGGCGCGAAGTCGCGAACGAAGTCCACCGCGTCGTTCTCAACGGCGTTCCGCAGCGCCAGCACGGCTTCCATGTCTCCATCGATTGAGATCTGCCGGCCGAAGAACTCAGCGTCTCCGTCGAGACGGCCCTCTGCCAGGGCGAGCAAGAGCACCACCGGACCGGAGATTTTCGCGTCGTATCGAAGGATGCCACCCCGATGCGCGGCTCTGACCCTGGCCAAGCGAGGCGTGACGGCAAACTCGAAGGGCAGATCAATAGGCGCGAAGCAGTAGGTCTTGCCGCCGAAATCTCCCAGTCGATCGAGGAGTGCCGGATGGCGATCGATGACCCGAGCAAAGGCCAGCTGGCCCGCTAGCTCCGCTACTGGAACAGGTATCGGCTTGAGCATCTTGGGAACGACAGGCGGCAAGGTCATTTCGGCACTCGAACTGGTGCTGCACGTTACCCGCCAGCGAGGGAGAGGATTTTGCGCCAGCGCAAAGACGCACTCTTTCAGCTGACCAACACCTCGAGCTCACGCCGTCGCCGCGGGGACAGGTCGAGCCGCAGGACGGTTGCGAGCAGCAGTTGCCGCGTCTTGCCCTGCGCGAGGCGAGCCACGCACACCAGGGTGGCTTGGTAGGCATCGAGCCATTTCGGGTGCCGACGGGAGATAGCCTCGAGACGCATCGCGCTGGCAAGGACTTGCTCGGGTTCCGGCGACGCGACATCGTCCACCAGCCCCGGGAGGCTGACCCAATCCTGTAGCTCGGATGCCGTTGGGCAGCTGGGACGCCTGGTTTCGACCACCTTGATCCCACCCCAGGAAGTGACGCTCATAGGAAGACTGCTCATCTCGACTCCTGCTCTCGTTCTTCCGGCGTATCGCAACTTGCGCCGGGAATTTTGAGGTAGCGCAAAGACGAGCGGATGATGTCGCGCTAGCTCGGGACGGTGCTTCAGGGTCAACTCCATGAAAACCGACCGAGATTTGGCCAGCTTCGTTTCGCGTCTCGAGTCGCTCGGTCTGCTGACGCGTATCAGTCGCCCCACTTCGGTGGTCCACGAGATCACCGAGATCCATCGCCGTGTCCTTGCCGCAGGTGGACCGGCCCTCCTCTTCGAGCGGCCCGTTTCTGCTGCCGGGCAAATCAGCAGCATTCCTGTCTTGGTCAATCTGTTTGGGACGCGGGAGCGCATAGCCCTTGGGCTTGGCGTCGGCACCGAAGGGATAGGCGAGCTGGCGGAGACGCTGGCTTTCCTGCGCAACCCGGAGCCGCCACGCGGCTTGAGTTCCGCACTGGAGAAGCTACCGGCGCTGAAGGCTGGCCTCGCGATGGGAACGAAGAAGGTGATCCGCCTCCGCTGTCAGGAACGGCGGCAGCTTGGCGACGAGGTGGATCTGCCGAGCCTGCCGATCCAGTGGTGCTGGCCCGGGGAGCCCGCACCACTAATCACCTGGCCGCTCGTGATCACCCGTTCCCCCGACGATCCTGCCGATGTGAATGTCGGCATTTACCGCATGCAGGTTCTGGATCGGGACCGATTGATCGTCCGATGGCTCGCACACCGTGGCGGCGCCCGCCACCACGCGCTGTGGAAGAGGAAAGGGCTCGACATGCCGATCGCGGTCGTCATCGGCGCGGATCCGGCAACCATACTCTCCGCCGTCATGCCCCTTCCCGACGGTATGAGCGAGCTCTCGTTTTCGGGCGTCTTGCGCGGAGAACGGCTGAGGGTTGGCACCGGACTGACCGTGGACCTTCCCATCCCCGCGAGCGCTGAGATCGTCATCGAGGGACACATCTCGCCTGACGGTGTCGCCGAGGAGGGCCCCTACGGGGATCACACCGGCTACTACAACTCGGTCGAGCGCTTCCCGGTGATGCGGGTCTCGGCGATCACGAGCCGCACCTCCCCCATTTATCTTTCGACCTTCACCGGCCGCCCGCCGGACGAGCCGTCAGTCCTCGGGGAAACCATGACGGAGCTCTTCCTCCCGATCGTCCGACGGCAGTTCCCCGAAATCCGGGACCTGCATCTACCGCCGGAGGCCTGTTCTTATCGAGCGATGGTCGTCTCCATCGACAAACGCTACCCCGGTCAGGCGAGACGCGTGATGATGGGGCTGTGGTCGGCCCTGCCCCAGTTCACCTACACAAAACTGATCATCGTCGTGGATCCCGACATCGATGTGCGGAACTGGCACGATGTCATCTGGGCCCTGTCGACCCGGTTCGATGCATCGCGCGACACGATGGTGGTCGACAACACTCCCATCGACTACCTCGACTTTGCCTCGCCCCAACCAGGGCTGGGAGGCAAGCTGGGCCTCGACGCAACCAACAAACTGGGGCCGGAAACCAGCCGCGAATGGGGAAAGCCGCTCGCCATGAGGGACGACGTCATGCGGCGGGTTGACAGCTTCTGGAGCGAACTCGGCCTTGAGCCTCAAAAGGAATCCAGATGACACACCGCGTCGTAGTCGCCATTTCTGGCGCCTCGGGTGCAGCACTTGGCGTTCGCGTTCTGCAGCTCCTTGCTGCGGCCGAGGGCGTGGAGACCCACCTGGTCGTCTCCAGGTCCGCCGAGCTAACCCTGGAGCACGAGGTCGGCCCCGAGGCGATCCACTCGCTCCGCGAACTCGCGGACGTGGTTCACCCGATCGACGCCATCGGAGCGACGATTGCGAGCGGATCGTTTCGCACCAGCGGAATGATCGTGGCCCCGTGCTCGATGCGCACCCTGGGCGCCATAGTGTCCAGCCTATCCGATAATCTGCTGGTGCGGACGGCCGACGTACACCTCAAGGAGAGGCGCCGGCTCGTCCTCCTGACGCGCGAGACCCCGCTGCACCTCGGACACCTTCGCGCGATGCTTGCGGCGACGGAAATGGGCGCCATCATCGCACCGCCGGTCCCGGCATTCTACCGCCGGCCCCAATCCGTGGATGACATCGTAGAAGCAACGGCGGCCCGCGCGATCGATCTCCTGGGCATCGGTCTAGATGTCGATTCCGGTCGCTGGGCAGGCCTGGACACCGAACGAACCGGGCTGGAATCGTCCTAGCTACTGCGTCCTCAGGGTGCGGACTTATCCCGTCGCGGCAGCTCCACCATGGCCTCGAAGCCACTGTCCCGGCCAGCGATCGGCGAGATGAGGGTCAGCCGACCACCCGCCTGTTCGAGGATGCCGCGTGCGATAGACAGGCCGAGGCCGCTGCCCTCGGCGAGCGTGTCGCCGCGAACGAACGGCTGGCCGAGCCGACTGAGGTCGTCACGCGCCAGGGCAGAGGCCTCGTTCTGGATGCGCAGGGTGCCGTCGGCGGTGACCACGATGCGGACCGGCGCAGTTGCATCACCGTGTTTCAGGCCGTTCTCAACGAGGTTCCTGACGACGATTGCCAGGGCATCGGCATCAATGGCTGCCGGCAGGCGCGAGACTTCGCCCCCCTCAAGTTCCACTCGGTCGCGCCAGGCCGTGGTGACGTTGATATCCCGGACGAGCATCCTCAGCACCGGCAGTTGGTCGGTTTCGTCGTTGGTTCTGGCAAAACCCGCTTCGATGCGGGCGAGCTGGAGCAGCTTCTCCGAAAGCTGCGACAGGCGCTTCAGAGCACCCTCGATTTTCTGGACACGCTCGGCGCCAGGCCGGCCGGCGAGCTCGTCGGCGAGCTGTTGGGTCTGAGCCAGCGCACCGGCGATAGGGGTCCGCAGCTCGTGGGCACTGCGGGCCGCGAAGGCGCGTTCGGTATCCAGCGCGGATTTTAGCCGCTCCAGCAAAGCGGCCACGGCATCAGCAATGGGGGCCAGCTCTGCCGGGTGGCCGTCCGAGCGTAGTGGCGCGAGATTGCGGCTGTCGCGCTGCGCGATGTCGCGGCGCAGTGCCTCCAGCGGCCGAAGGGCAAGCCGCATGGAGAACCACACCCCGCCCGCGATCAGCGGGATCAGAGCGAGCAGAGGAAGGCCGAGTGCCACCACGCTGTCTTTGAGGGCAGTTAGACGGCGATCGCTCAACTCGATGATGACGATTGAATAGCCAGAGCGAGGATCATCAAGTGCGAAAGTCCGCTGCCCATTGAGCTCTCCAAAGCCCTCCTGCGACGCATCGACGTCAATAGTCTCGGGCGCGTGCTCATCACGCAGAACAAGTTGGCCAGCCTGGTCACGGATGTAGTAGGTGAAGCTCGCATCATGAGGAACGCCATCGGGGGCGTAATCGTCCTCGTCCCCGTCGCCGTCTTCTCCCTCAGCGCCAACGACCAGACGTTTTAGCCCGTGGTCGCGCTCCCTCAGGTCATGCACGGCGAGAGGTAGCAGGCGCAGCGCACTCTGTCGCAGACTGTCGTCGTAGGCCTCGTTCAGCTCGTGCTGCATCACGGCGACGGAGATCGCGGCAGCCCCGACCCACAGCAGGGCCATGCCGGCGCTTAGCCCAAGCGCGAGCCGGACGGCGATCGAGGGGCGACGCCTCATTTGAGAACCTGGTAGCCGAGGCCACGGACTGTCTGGACGAACTCACGCCCGAGCTTCTTCCGTAGCCGGCTGACATAGACCTCCACGGCGTTGCTTTCGATCTCGGCGCCGAATGCGTACAGCGAATTCTCGATCTCCGCCCTTGTCACGATTGCGCCCTGCCGCGACAACAGCCGTTCGACCACTGCCCATTCGCGGGCTGTGAGGCTTACGGCGTGCCCATTGGTGCTGGCGGTGCGATGAGCGAGGTCGACCGTAACGCCGGCCGAGATGACCTTGGGGCTCGGATTGCCTCCATAGCGGCGGGCCACCGCGGCGATTCGGGCGCTCATCTCTGCCAGGTCGAAGGGTTTCACCAGGTAGTCGTCTGCACCCGCATTGAGCCCCTCGACGCGCACTGCCACTTGGTCCTGGGCTGTCGTGATGATCACCGGCACCGCACTTCCGGCTGCCCTCAGCTCGCGCAACAGGTCGAGCCCGCGGCCATCCGGGAGGCCGAGGTCGAGCAGCACCAGTTCGTATGGGACGCCGGCCAGTGCCAGCCGCGAGTCATCGATCCGCTGCACCCAGTCGACCGCGTGGCCGGCCGACCGCACATGGTCGCGGATCGCCGCACCCAGCACGTCGTCGTCCTCCACCAACAGCACTCTCACGTCGCTCCGAGCTCCTTTAGCTAGCCCATAGGCCCTGAACCTTACGCCAGCCTGACGAAGAATCCGGCCTCGCTTCAGGCTGACGTCAGCTTGGTGTGGTGGAACCTCTGGCATCGACTGAATGGAGATTGGCAGATGAAGAAACTTGCTGCGATGCTGATGTTGGCCACGGCCCTAGTGGCGCCCGGTTGGGCACTCGCCAAAGACGTGACGATCGAGGCCCAGATGGTCCGCTATTCGGGCCACGCCGCCTATCTTGCCGTCTACCTCACCGATCCGGCCGGCACGTATCATTCGACGCTCTGGGTTTCCGGCCACAAGACCAAGTACTACGGCACGTTGCGTGGCTGGGTCCAAGGCGTGTCCCAGGCTGGATCTATCAATCTCGACGGGATCACCGGAGCCAGCGTCGGCGGTGGCGAAACCCTGACCGTCCATGCCGATCTTGCCGACGCGCTCATCGATGCCGGCTATCAGATTCATGTCGATACGGCAGTCGAAAACGGCGGCGAATACGCCGACGACGCCATGATCCAGGTGACATCGACACCGGCGACGATCGACGGCAGCGGCTATGTCAGCAAGCTCTCGGTCAGCATGTAGGTCAGTCCTATGCGCCGCTTTCACGCATGGGCAGGCCTGGCCGGTCTCGCTCTCGTCGTCTTCATGGCTGTTACCGGCTGTGCGCTGTCAATCCAGCCGCTGCTCGATGCGGCAACGGCTGCTCCTGCGGGTGGCACGCTGAGCGTTGCCGACGTGGCGGGGCGCGTCGCCGAACAGGTTCCCGGCGTCCAGCGGCTCGTGCGTTCGGCGTCCGGTCAGCTCGTCGCCCATGCGTTTGACGGGGCGACCCACAAAGCTGAAATCGTCGATCCGAATAGCGGCGAGGCCATCGGCGCCTATGCCCCTTCCCCATTCTTCATCTTCATCACCGAGCTCCATCGCTCGCTGTTCCTCGATTGGGCTGGCCACGGCGTGGCGGGCGTGGCCTCGCTCGCCATTCTCATCCTTTCGGCGAGTGGCATCGGATTGCTGCTGCGCAAGATGGGGGGCTGGCGCCAGCTCTTTGCGGCAGCACGCGGCAGTGGCTCGCAACGGTTGCATACTAACCTCGCCCGCGCCGCAGTCACGGCACTGATCCTTACTGCGACGACCGGCATCTACATGTCAGCGGTCTATTTCGAACTTGTGCCAAGCGCGGACTCGGCGTTCACCTTCGCGCCCACCGGTGCCGGCACGACTCCAGCCCCAATTGCCACGCTGCCGGAGTTGGCGAGCGTTCCCTTGAGCGATCTGCGCGAACTGGTCTTCCCCGCCGCGGACGATCCGAGCGACGTCTTTGCCGTCACCACTGGCGCGGGACTGGGCTACGTCGATCAGGCAACGGGCGCGATGCTCTTGTTCACGCCCAACAGCGTCTGGCAGCAGGTCTACGAACTCGTCTACACGCTTCACACCGGGCAAGGCGCTTGGATGCTGGCCGTACTCCTTGGCCTAGGCGCTCTGGCGGCCCCCGCGCTAGCCATCACCGGCTCGACCATCTGGTGGCTGCGTCGGCGTAGCACGCCCCGCCTTACGGGCAACGCATCTGCGCGCGAAGCCGACACCGTCATCCTCGTCGGCAGTGAATCGGGCAGCACGTGGGGTTTTGCGGCGAACCTCCACGAAGCGCTGAGCGTCTCTGGCCACCGCGTGCACCTCGCCGCCATGAACGACCTCCGCCGCAGCTATCCCAAGGCCAGCTGCCTGCTTGTGCTCACCGCCACCTATGGCGATGGTGCGGCGCCGGCCTCGGCACGCCAGTTCCTCGCTCGGGTAAAGACGCTGGCCTCGCGGCCTGCCTTCGCCGCTCTTGGCTTCGGCGATCGGAGCTTCCCTCGGTTCTGCGCCCATGCATCCGAGGTTGAAGCCGCACTCACGGCTCGTGGGCTCAAGCCCCTCCTCCCGGTCTACGGTGTTGACCGCCAGTCGCCTGCCGATTTCGCGGCCTGGGGTCGCCTCCTCGGCGAGCGGCTCGGTATCGAGCTTCCACTGTCTCATGTGCCGTCGCGACCACGGACTGACAGCTTCGTGCTTGAGGAGCGTTCACTCTATGGGGTGGAAGTCCAGGCTCCGGTAGCGCTCCTGCGCTTCACCATGCCCGAGTTCCGCCCCGGCCTTCCGAAATGGCTCGGCGGGCGGGCGATGCCGCATTTCGAGGCCGGGGACCTTGTGGGCATCCTAGCGCCGGGCAACGACGTGCCGCGCTACTACTCCCTTGCCAGTTCCTCGCGCGATGGCGTGCTCGAGATTTGCGTGCGCAAGCAGGCAGGCGGTTTGTGCTCGGAATACCTGCACGCCATTGCACCTGGTGACACCGTCGAGGCCTTCATCCGCCCCAATCCGGATTTTCGTCCTGACCGGACGCGGCGGCCCCTGATCCTCATCGGCGCCGGCGCGGGCGTCGCGCCGCTCGCCGGGTTTGTCCGCACAAGCAGGCGCCGTCCCGTCCACCTGTTCTATGGCGCTCGCCATCCGGCTTCCGATTTCCTCTACCACCGCGAGTTCCAGGAGGCCCTGGCTGACGGTCGCCTTTCCTCCCTCACCACGGCGTTCTCGCGTGTCCTTGGCGGCGGCTATGTGCAGGACCGCCTGCTCAACGAAGCCGCTGCCATTCAGGAGCTCGTGAGACGCGGGGCGCAGATCATGGTTTGCGGCGGCCGCGAGATGGCGACTGGGGTGCGCGAGACGATCGATACCTGCCTCGAACCCCTCGGGCTCTCCGTCGATGCCCTCAAGCGCAAGGGACGCTACCTCGAAGATGCGTACTGATCTCGTTCGCCGCGTCATCAGCGGGCCGACCATGGGAACCCGCTACTCGGCCGTGTTCTTCGCTCCCATAGCGCTCGATCTTTCCGTGCTGCCCGCCGCCCTAGAAGCGGTCGTGGACACGGTCGACCGCCAGATGTCCACATGGAAGCCGGAATCGGACTTGATGCGGCTCAACCGTGCGGCGGTCGGAAGGTGGGTGGACCTGCCGTACGAGGTTGCCACCGTTCTGGCAGCGGCGCTGGAGATAGGCCGATTGTCCGACGGTGCCTTCGACATTGGCGTCGGCGATCTGGTTACCGCCTGGGGCTTTGGTGCCGCCGCAGGCACGACCGATCGCCGCGCTATTGCCGCGCCAGGTGCCGCTCAGCGTTTACCCGCCCACCTCGCCCTGGAGCTCGATGAAGCTGGCCAGCGGGTGCGCAAGCATGCACAAGTCACCCTGGACCTCTCCGCCATCGCAAAGGGCTACGGGGTCGACGAGCTGGCTCGTGTGCTCGAGCGGTTCGGCGTCACGAGCTACCTTGTCTCGATCGACGGCGAACTCCGCGCCGGCCAAGGGAAACCGGACGGATCGGCCTGGCGGGTGGCGCTCGAAAGCCCGGAGTTTGGGCACCGCAGAGCCGCCGGCGTGATCGAAATTGCCGATGTGGCGCTCGCCACATCGGGTGATTACCGTCACTTCGTCGAGCGCGACGGAGTCCGCTTCGGTCACACCATGGACCCGCGTCGGCGCATCCGCCTCGGCCACGGCCCCGCTTCGGTAACGGTGCGGGCCGCAACCGCGATGCAAGCCGACGCTTGGGCAACCGCCCTGATGGTGCTGGGCCCCGAGCGCGGTAGCGAAGTCGCCTCGGCTCAGGGTCTTGACGTGCTGTTCGCAGAGCGCGAGGCCGATGCGCGCTCCCTGACGTCGACCGCTTGACGGCGGGACCACCAGGCTAGGCGACCGTGCCGAACAACGCGCCTATGGCGGCCGTGATCAGCATCGCCAGCGCGCCCCAGAACACTACGCGGACGGTCGGTTTCCACGGCGAAGCCCCGCCCGCGCTGGCTCCCACCGCACCCAGGGCGCCCAGGAACACCAGAGACGCGAGCGCGACGATCCAGATCATCCAGTTGCTCGGCGACACCAGGACCGCCAGCAACGGCAGCGCCGCGCCAACTGCGAAGGTGACGGCGGAGGTAAGCGCCGCTTGCACCGGGCGGGCGGTGGAGACTTCCGACAGGCCCAGTTCGTCACGGGCGTGGGCCCCCAGGGCGTCCTTGGCCATGAGCTGCGTGGCAACCTGACTGGCGAGCGCTCCGTCGAGCCCCCGCGCGACGTAGATGGCGGTCAGTTCGGCATGCTCGGACTCGGGCTCGTTGGCGAGCTCCGATTTCTCCTTGGCAAGGCTGGCTGCCTCCGTATCCGACTGCGAGCTGACCGACACGTACTCGCCCGCCGCCATCGACATGGCGCCGGCGACGAGCCCGGCAACGCCCGCCACCAGGATCGCCCCCCGGTCCGCCGACGCCGCTGCCACCCCTATCACCAGGCTTGCCGTCGACACGATACCGTCGTTCGCGCCCAGCACGGCGGCACGCAGCCATCCGACCCGGCCGACGTAGTGTTCCTCTGCATGCGTCTTGAGTCTGGTCACCGGCGTCGGCTCCTGCGGGGCAAGCTGCCTCTCCTGCGATGGTAGTCGAGCGCTGTTGCTGCCGCCATCCTTGCGGGCCACTCTGTGTGGTCACCGGGATGCGGTGCGCTGCGGAGGAGCCTTACGCCCGGTCGCCATGGTCGCTGCGAAGAGGACCAGCGCAACAGCGGTGACGGAGCCACTCGCCAGCCTGACATCCCATAGTTCAAAGAGATCGCCCAAGACGCGAACGAGCACGGAAACGTGCAACAACGCCAGAGGCAAATAGAGAGCCGGCCGATACCTCACCGCCACGCCAGTAACCGCCGGGAAGATGATCAAGGCGTGGCCGAAAACCATCGACAGTACGAAGCCGATCACGAGAGCATGAAGTGTCAGGTCGTAGGCAAATGCGGCTCCCGGTATCAGGAGCAACGCCAGGCCGGACACCGCAACCCATAGGTAGCCGGCAAGCATGGCGGCGGCCATGAAGCGGGATTGGCCACTCATGCGGATCGTCCTGGTCGCCACATCGTGGCGAGCCAGCCAGAGTGCTGTGCCGAGAAAACCGACCCCCAGCACTCTGCCGCCCAGTTCGTCGTCGAGCCCCAGGGCGGCACCGATCAAAATGAGCGTCACGACCCCGCTGAATATCCACTTGGACGCGGTGCCGGGCTGCATGATGCGGCTAAGTTCCAGCCGCTCGGCCCCGATGGTGCACACCAGGAAGCCTAGCCACCAGGCGACGAGCGCCCTCACCTCCACCCCCGACAGCCACAACGAGCATCCGATGAACAGCATCGCGGCTCCGACCAGCAGCACTGCTGTAAAGAGCGCCGGCTGCCGGAACACGATCCAGATCGATGCCGCGAGGAAGACAGCGGCTGCAACGACTGTCAGCGTGGCCGCCGCACCCACGGACAAACCCGAAACCATCAGCAGCGCACCAAGGCCGAAGCATGCCGGCGCCGTGTAGGGCCACGCAAGGCCGATTGCCACGGCGCGCTCCAGCGAAATGAGCGTCCCGAACACCCCACAGACCATGAGCGGTCCGTGCAGGCTCTCGAGACGAGCGAGCTGCGGCAGCGGGACGCCCAATCGAGCCAAGCCACCGTATAGTGCAAGCACCATCGACGCCGCAGCCAGGCCAAGCAGGGCCGCGCGGAAGCCACCCCTCCGCGCGACCCTGAACCAGCTCGCGAGCCCCCTAGGCAACGAGCCGATCGATGCGGACCTGCCAGACGTCCGGGCCGTTTTGCTCATAGGTCCATTCGAAGATGCCTGGGTATTCCGCGCTGAACTGGTAGAAGAGCGGCTTCGGGTCGTGGTCGTTCACGATGCGGAAGCACTCACCGCCACCCAGGTTCTCGAAGGTCGAGAAGATGAGCGGGTGGCGCATGCGGGGCGCTATCTGGCGAACGTCGATAACGGTGTCGGTCGTTTGGCAGTCTGAGCACATCAGGTCAGAGTCCTTGTTCGGGGGCGGCCCAGTAGCTCGAAGCCGCGGCCGGTGATGAGGTCGGGAGTCCAGATCGGGTCCCAGACGAGGTCGATGTCCACCTGGGCAACCGTGGGATAGGTTGAAGCTATCCGCTCGCGCACTTCTGCGATGACCAGCTCTCCGAGTGGGCATGCCCGGCTCGTCAGCGTGAGCTTCACACAGATCGCGTCGGGGGACCGGCGGGCCTCGATAACCAAGCCCAGGTCGACAATATTGATGCCGATCTCAGGATCCATGACGCCGCGCAAACTGTCGCAGAGCCCAGGATCCAAGCCGGTTTCGATGGCGCTCATTGTGGTCACCCAGATGGACCTGACCTGCTTAGCCAGCCTCCGAGCGACGTTCTTTGCGCCACGTCAAACTAGTCGGCTCCTCCTACAGGAGCGGCACGCCAGTAATCAGTCCGTGGCTAACGACCAAGGTGCCGTACAGCAGCAAGCCTGCGCCGAACCGCAGCCCATCCGTCGGTGCCAATCTTGGGCGCCACCCCTTCGCAAAGCTTGCTAGCGGGATGTTGGACGTCTTCTTGGAAAGCTGCTGCCAAACCGCGTCACCGAGCGTCTTTCGGTACTGCCGATCGAACATCACCATGCCGCCCGCCGACAGGAGCGCAAAAAGCCCGAACATTACGACGTGCGACAGATCGCCATTCGGGAACATGTGCGAAATCGACCAGATCAGCATGGCCCAGAGGAGCGGGTGGCGGACGAAGCCAGCCACTCCAGGACGATCCGGATCAAAGTCCCGCTTCGGCCCCAGGGAGAGCGGATTGGGCATGGTGAGCGCGAAGACAGCCAAGATCGATGCGAGCAGCATGCCGACCGCTGGCACCAGACTCTGCCAGTCCGCCCGTGGCCACACCTCGAGATAGGGCGCATTCGCCGCCGCGCCGATGACCCAGACGAGGACCAGGATCGAAACGGCGCTGTACGCGATCAGGTAGACCCGGCGCCCGAGAAGAGCAACGAGGCGGCCACGCAACGCGGGACGCGCCGGTATCGCGTGCGTCAGGAGAAAGACCGTCATCGCCGTGGCGAGTTCGCCCCAGCCAGCCGGATCACTCAGCATTGCAGGATCTCGCAGGCGATTGGAGGCGGACCACGTAGGTCCGCCTCGTGAGCGCGTCCTAGAGGGCGAGCTGGTCGACGATGGCCGTCATGCGCTCCTGCGCCTTCTTAGGGAGCTTCGCTGCCTTGATGGCCTCGATATCCACCGCGTCGTCACCGACGACAACCAGGGCCACCATGCCCATGCCGACATGCGGTGCGCATTTGACGCCGTACGCCCCGGGCGTGGTGAAGGTGACGACGATCTCCTTGCCCATCGCGCCCTTGAAGGTTTCGGCGCCGGCGGGCAGCAGGTCCTTGATCGCTTCGGCGTTGTGCCCCTTGTCAGTGGGGATGAAGGTGACAGTGTCACCTATCGCCACCTTGGTGAGGGCAGGCTCGAAGACCATCGCACCGGCCTCGCCCTTGTTCAGCATGTGGACTTCGAAGTTTGCGGCCATCGCCGGAGCGGCGGCGAGGACCAGCAGCGCGGCGGCCGCGGCCAGGGTCTTGAGGGTACGCATAGTGGTTCTCCAAAAAACGAGGACACGGTCTTCATGTCCTTTCGCGGCCATTTCCTCCATTGCCGCCAAGTTCTCTTTGACGAAGATCAAACAGATGACTTCGGCCGCTGTACAAAAGGTCGCACCGGTAATTTGAGGCGGATCAAAGAAGAGGGTCAGCGGCGGGCATATTCCACAGTCGAACCGGGCGCACTGGTGCCCGTAAACCGTGGAGACCCAAATGGACGGTCAGGACAAAGTAGAAGTATCGCGCCGCACGCTGCTCGGCGCCGCCGCGTTTGCCGGCGTATTCGGTGCAGTGCTTGCTTCGGTGCCGGCCCAGGCCGAGGAAGCCGGAGTGACGACCGGTCCGGCTCCTGACCTGTCGGCACTTCCGCGCAAACGGGTCGAGTTGCTGAAACCGCCGTTCGTGCATCCGCACGAGCAGATCGCAACCGTCGGCCCCCAGGTCGTCGAGTTCCAGTTGGTCATCGAGGAAAAGCAGCTCGTCATCGACGAGTATGGCACAACCGTGCCGGCCATGACCTTCAACGGCTCGGTCCCCGGTCCGCTGATGGTGGTGCATCAGGATGACTATGTCGAGCTGACGCTGGTCAATCCCGACACCAACACGATGCAGCACAACATCGACTTCCACGCGGCGACTGGCGCGCTCGGGGGCGGCGGGCTCACGCTGATCAACCCGGGCGAACAGGTGAAGCTGCGCTTCAAGGCCACGCGCCCCGGCGTCTTCGTCTACCACTGCGCGCCGGGCGGCCCGATGATCCCGTGGCACGTCGTGTCGGGCATGAACGGCGCCATCATGGTGCTGCCGCGTGACGGGCTGAAGGACGGCGCCGGCAAGCCGCTGAAGTACGACTACGTCTACTATGTCGGTGAGCAGGACTTCTACGTTCCGAAGGACGCCGACGGCAACTTCAAGACCTACGAGTCGGCCGGCGACGGCTACGCCGACATGCTCGAGGTCATGAAGACCCTGACGCCGACGCACGAAGTGTTCAACGGCGCCGTGGGTGCGTTGACCGGTGAAAACGCGATGACCGCCAACGTCGGCGAGACGGTGCTCATCGTTCACTCGCAGGCCAATCGTGACACTCGCCCGCACCTGATCGGCGGACACGGCGACCACGTCTGGGCTACCGGCAAGTTCAACAACCCACCCCAGATCGACCTCGAGACCTGGCACATCCCGGGGGGCTGTGCTGGCGCTGCGCTCTACACATTCCTTCAGCCGGGCGTCTACGCTTACGTTAACCACAACCTCATCGAGGCCGTCGAACTCGGCGCCACCGCCCACTTCAAGGTTGGTGGCGAGTGGAACGACGACCTGATGACCCAGGTTCAGGCGCCCACACCGATCGACGGCTAAGCGTCCGAAACGGCGGTGGCTCGACATGCACGGGCCACCGCATTCTCAAAGGTGCAATCATGACGCACACAGTCGCGCACCAAGACAAGACAGCATTGCTGGTGCCTATCGTCCTGCTTGCTGGACTTCTGGCGACGATCGCTATGCAGACCGGGGCCATCCGGCCTCCAGTCGTCACGACCTCGAGCTTGGCTCCGGTTACCGTGACAATTGCACCCCGCGCCTACAGCTACCGGGCTCCCGGGGAGTTCGTGCGCGGCACCGCTACAGTCGACGGTCCCCTTGTCACCGTCGACAATCCTGCACCAATCGAGATCATGAAGTATCAAGTCAGCGCGTCGGACTATGACCGGTGCGTTGCCTACGGTGCCTGCAAGAAGGCGGAACCGCGCCGCCGAGGCCTGATCGATGTTCCGGTGACAGGCGTGAGCTTCAATGACGCCAATGAATACGCCAAGTGGCTCAGCGAAAAGACCGGTCAGACCTGGCGCCTGCCGACGATCGGCGAATGGGCATTCGCCGCCGGCAGCAAGGCGCGCGACCACGCACTCGATATCGAAACCAAGGACCCGGCCGAACGTTGGCTCGCCTTCTACGAGCGGGAAGCCAAGCTCGGCGCGAATGCTCTCGCCACGCCCAGCCCTATCGGGACCTTCGGCGAGAATGAGTATGGCGTTGTCGACCTGGCGGAAACTGTGTGGGAGTGGACGGCGACCTGCGGAAGCCGCACGACATTGGGTCAAGCCGACGAAACGCTCACATATCTCGACTCGTGCGGCGTGCGCCTCCTGGAAGGCAGGCACCGCACCCCGATGAACGCCTTCGTCCGCGATGCGCAGGGCGGTGGCTGCACCATTGGCGCTCCTCCCGACAACCTTGGCTTCCGGCTGGTGCGGGAGCGCGAGTGGTGGCGTGCTCCACTCGACTACGCAGTCGGGCTGCTGACCAAAGCAACTAGCAACTGAAAGAGCTACCCATGCGTAACCTTCGCGTCGACGACAACATTGCCTGCCGGGTGACTGAAGCCCTCTGGAGCGACCCATTCGTACCGGCCGGCGACATCTGCGTGCACGTCTTCGATAGCACAGTCATGCTTACCGGAGAGGTTGGCTCTGAGGGGCAACGGATCGCCATCGGCCGGCTCGTCGCGGACCTCATTTGCGTCGAACGACTGACCAATGCCGTCACGGTCACTGACGTCGTGAACCGTTTCGCTGCCTAGCGTACCCGTTCCGATGCGGACCAAGGCCTAAGCGAGGCAGTTCCGGCCGACTGAGCACCGTGTGTTCACCAGACGAAGTCGACTTTCGCCTGCTGGATTATCAGTGCCTCCGGGCCTCATTTGGCCGCCTCCTCGCCGGCAACGGGCCTCGGCCTTCTCGATCGTCATCGTTCGGGGTCCAACCTCCTTTGGCGTTCGATCTAGAGCAGAAGGGTCTCTAGGATCATGTCGACCGACTGAATGAGGTGTTTCGCCTGCCGAGCAGTCTCGCGGCCATGCGCTTCGGCGCTTAGCTTGTCGTGCAGCGCCTCGACAAAACCAGCAAGGCTCTCCACCATTTCCGCCGTACTGTCGGAATAGCCGCCCGCCTTGTTCCTAAGAGCGTACCGAACCCTCGCCTTCCGGGTGATCCTCGGCTCACCAAATCCCGGTTGAGAGCGCACTGCTTCGTCAGGGGCCAGTGCATGCAATACTTGGACAAGCAGTTCTCGCGCCGAGAATGCTGCCTGCCGCTGATTGTCGGGTCTAGCGCTCAAGAAGGCCGCGCGGGCGCCGTTTCGCATGTCGACTAGTTGCTGACCAAGAGGAGAAAGAACGGCCTCTAGGTCATCCGTCGCGCCCGCGGCAAGAGCGGCGCGACCCGCCTCAGTAATAGCAAGCCAGTTCTCCGGATCTGTTACGTCGGTGTAGGTTGGCCTCAACAGGCTGTCGTTCAGGAGTTGATCCATGGAGCGCGCAGCCTCCGCTCGCTCTATGTCGGTGAACTGAAGTCCCAGTTGTGTTTCTAAAGGCCCGGGTTGGTACGACCGTCCGAGGACGTTTAACCGATGAGCACTTTTGGTTCGCGCATAGATTTCGAGGATTGCCAGCTTCGTGCCGTGATCGGTCAGTCGGGGCGGGGGCGCTTCGATCGCCTGACCGTTTGCGGCACCGTTTATGCCGAAAACCCCCGCTGCGAGGTCGGAGCAGGTGTCGTCGATGATCCGCTGCAGATCTAGACCTAGGCCCGCGCGACGATCCGTGGGCTTAGGAAACAAGCTACCCGAGCCGTCGTTGTCATCGAAAATCCGGAGCGTCTCGATCACGAACGGGGTAAGGGCCTGCCTCAGTAGATCGGCCCTACCCGCCGCAGCTCGACCCTTGAGGCCGTAATAGGTCGTCGCTGTCGCTTTCGCGGCAGCGCGGAAGTGCTCAGCGCAGAGTTCTTCAACCTCCTCCTGGTGGGAGCTTCCCCCTAATCGGCCGAAGCCGAATGCGGCAAGCTTAGCGTCCTCAGCTTTGCGCTTGAGTGTCCGAAGGTGCTCTCGACCCGCGCGCATCGCGGCCGCCCACGCCGGTCCTGTCACCCCCTCTGTCATGCTCGGTTACTCCGGAATAGACGGGGAGACTTTCCAACCAAAACGCGAAAATCAAGCGCTGAAAAACGCAGCGATATCGGGGGGTCCAGGACCCGCAGAAGGGAGGGCCGGAATACGGTCCCTAAGACGGGGGGAGGGGCTCCCTGAGAGCTCGGCACGCCCGTCGTCTAGAGCTTGATCTTTCGGCGCTCGTTGATCTCGCGACCTTGGTCGGGATCAAGCCACGCCGGCACGGCAGCCATATACCGCGCAATGTATTCGGTGGGTAGGGCATGCTCCCCAGCCCCAGCCAGAACGAAGTCCTTATACCAGGTGTAGGGTGCGACGTCGGGGCCGACGGCGGTACTGGCCGCGATGTAGGTCACTACCTCTAGGGTTCGACCATTCGCGAGGCGTACCGCGACGGTGTGCTGTTCGTATCCTCCGTTCAAACCTTCAGCGGCATCGAGGGCAGGCTTCTCAGGTTCCGGGATCTCGAAGACCACACCATAGACGACGTCATGGTGATCACCGGTCGCGAGAGCGTTGCACTTGGCAGAACCGTCCTTGCTGATCTTGTGAAAGCGGAGGGCATACCCCGTCAGCGTGGCGGCGGAAAGGACGCGGCAACCCGGCACGCGCGCGCGCAGACGTGGCGTACAGAGATTGGAGCCGTATGCGAAATAGTTGATCATCACCAAATTGTACCGACCGCGCCGTAGTATTCAAGCACACGGCCTGAGCTAGACTTACGGGGCGGTCTTCCCTTTGCGAGAGAGCAGCACCTCGACTTCCGCGAGCGTCACGCCAACGATCTGGCTGCCATCGGCGAGCTTGACAGTATAGCGGGCCGCCCCCTTGCGCCGCCCGCGACTCATCTGCATGCCGCGACCCGCCAGCATCTCGGTCAGTCGGCGCTCGTTTTCGAGTGTGTCGGCCGCCTCGATTTCCGCGAGCTTGCGAACCGCTAACTGCCGAAGGTCTTCCATCGATCCACTACTCATCGTCGTACTCGAATCGCATTTCACTGAACGATCGATATCTTAGCACGTCCAAGTCAGGCACCCAGCGTCCAAGCAAAGACCGACATCGCACTGCTGCAGTGAATTATGACTTGCAGGGTCTTCGCGGCTGCGATGTATTAATTTCGGGGGAACGTCATGATCATTGCTGATAACGAGACGGCGGTTGACTATCTCAACTGCGAGGCGATCTCGAAAACCGTCGTTTCGGTGCTAGCCGACAATCGCAAGCAGGCAATCACCGTGGGCATTCACGGGGACTGGGGTGCCGGCAAGTCGAGCGTGCTCAAGATGATCGAACGCGACGTCAAGCCCGATGGTGCCGTCGCGTGCATCTGGTTTAACGGCTGGACCTTCCAAGGTTTTGATGACGCCAAGACGGTGCTGATCGAGGCGATCATCACCGAATTGATGCGCCAGCGTCGAACAATGGCCAAGGTCCAAGATCTCGGCAAAGAGCTTCTGCAGCGGGTCGACTTCCTGAAGCTCGCGAAGCGCGGTGTGGGGCTTGCCATAAATCTAGCAACGGGCTTGCCGTCGCCCGACCAGATCGGAGCCGCGATAGGAGGCATCAAGGATGTCATCGGCAACCTCGGCAAGGCCTCGGCCGAGGACATAGAGGCTCAGCTCACCGAGGCGTCGAGCTATCTGAGAGATGCGAAGGGCATGACGATGCCTGACGCCGTCGACGACTTTCGAGCCCGCTTCGAGGACCTTCTGAAAGTCGCCAAAGTCGAGCAGTTGATCGTCCTGATCGACGATCTCGACCGCTGTCTGCCGGAAACCGCGATCGAGACCCTCGAGGCGATCCGGCTGTTCTTGTTCGTGCCAGGGGCGGCGTTCGTCATCGGGGCGGACGAGGGGATGATCGAGTACGCCGTGCGTCGTCATTTCCCCGATCTGCCGGCCGCGCCGACTGCCGTGCCCTATGCGCGAAACTATCTTGAAAAACTCATCCAGGTGCCGTTCCGCATCCCTTCGCTCGGCGTACAGGAGACGCGCACCTACGTCATGCTCCTGCTGGTCGGCTCTATCGTGAAGGACGAAGCCGATCCTGGTTTTCAGAAGCTGCTAGCCAAGGCGCGCGCAGCGCTGAACTCACCGTGGCTCGCGCAATCACTCACTCAGGCCGACGTGCGGGCGGTCGACGGTAGCAAGCAGAAGGAGCTCGACGAGGCCTTCATGCTGGCGACCCAGCTTGGGCCCATCCTGGCTGAAGGCGCCTATGGCAACCCGCGGCAGATCAAGCGTTTTCTCAATGCACTTCTGATCCGAAGGGCGATTGCCGAAGCGAGGGGGCTGGAGACCCAAATCAACCAGGCGGCGCTCGGTCGGCTCATGCTGATGGAGCGCTTCCAGCCCGACTTCTACGAGCACATCGCGCGCAGCGCGATGGCGAGTGGCGATGGGAAGGTGGGGGAACTCGCCGAGCTCGAGGCGGCGGCCGCTCCGAGGCTAGAAACCAAGGGGCGCAAGGTCAAGGGGGCCAAGGACGACGCTGAGGACTCCAAGTGGTTGGAGCGGGACCAAATACGACTGTGGCTGCAGATCGAGCCCGCTCTCGGGGGAGAGGACCTGCGGCCCTACGTGTTCGTGGCGCGCGAGCGCAGGCTCACTGGTATCGGGCAGTCGTCGAACGATACGGAGCAACTGATCGGTCTCTTGTCGAATGGCGGTCAGATGGTCGTCCGTGGCCTGGAGCCGAGGGTCAGGCTGCTAGCCCAAAGCGACGCCAACGTCATTTTTGGAGCGCTGCGCGAGCGCGTGGTGCAGGAGCCGAACCTGTCGTCCATTCCGGAGGCGATACACGGCCTGCGCGTGGTCGCCAAACATCACGGGCACCTTCAATCCGAACTCGTAGCCCTGCTTGCAACCCTGGACGCCAAGAAATTGGGCATGTGGGCGGTGTCCGGCTGGAGCGAGTTCATCACCGAGAACGCGGCGCAAAAGCAGTTGACCGAGGTCGTCAGAAGTTGGGCGGGGCAGGATGCGAACGCGCTCCTCAAGCGAACCGCCGGACAAGCGATCGCTACGGGAAAGGCGAGCTAGATGGGGACGTCGGGGTCTTCACGCGGCACGGGTAACGGCGGCTCACTGATTCCGACGTTCCTTGACGAGCCGTCGAGCAAACCGCTGCCGTCGGAAGTGGCCGCGCCGGGCAGCGACGGCGATGGCAGTAGTGGCGGCGACGGCGAAAACCCGGAAGCGCCACGCCCAGACATTCCCGCGCAGGCCGAAGACAACCGATTTTCAAGCGCGCGGCGCAATTTCTCGGTGTTTGCCAGCAGTGGCGGCAGCGACACCGGAGCTCTGCGTCGTGCCGTCAGGGACTACGTGCGCTCAGGGTATGGCACCAGCGGGAACGCGACCCGTGCAATGGGAAGCTCACGGGCGACGGCCGCAGGTGTCCTTGATGTGTTGCGGAGCTTCACGCGGGACGGCGTCGCACAGACGCTTGCCCGGTTCAATCTATCGGGATTTGCCGGCAGGCCGGCGACCGAGATCCTCACCGCCCTTACCGACATATTGTGCGAGGACGGCGGCACTATCGACGAAGCCATTGCGCGAGACGCCTGGCTCGAGGCGGTGGCGTCGGTGGAGGCTGCGGGCATTGTCGATCTCGATAGCATGACGCCAGATCAGCTGAGCGAAGTGTTCCTAGCCTTCATCTCGCACTCGATTCAATCGAAGTTATTCCAGGAAATCGGCGTCAACGGTTTTCGTGTGGCCGATTTGGATGAGATCCGCGCGTTCGAGAACCAGTTCCGTAGCTACATCGACGGGCGGGTGCGAGATGCGTTCAGCGGCAACTTGAGTGAGGTTGGCACGATGTCTGATGACCGCATCCGCGCGGTTGTCGAGCAGACCTATCGCGACGCGTGGGAGGTATTCATCACCTGGGGAGATAGCGCATGAGGCACCATAGCATCGTCGTCGCGCTCGGCGCCTCGGGTCGCCTCAACAAGAACGAACTTCACGACCAGTCATCTCAGCTCACCGAACTGCAACTGCTCGACAGCAAGGGCCGCCTGGATGGTGGTCTCGGAATGATACTCCATGAGCTCGGTGACCGGCATGTGGTGCCAAGCGAGATTGGCGTCGATCTGTTGTTGCTTGCAGCCGGCGTGACAGCTGCCGACACCCGGATTTCTCGGTCGTCGGAGGCGCAGGACAGTTGGACGCGGGAGGTCGATCTTTACGTGCCTGTCTCCGATCCGGGTTTGTGGTCGAAGCAGAAGCTGCATGTCGAGCGGATGCTGCGTTTCTTGAGCGGCGATCGGTGGCGCGTCTATTTTCGCGACCGGCCTGCCGTCGCTAAGATCCTCGCCAAGACGCCCCCCGAACTGATGAAGCCCGACTTCGATTGCGTGTCCCTATTTTCCGGGGGCATGGACAGCTTCGTCGGCGCGATCGACCTGCTGGCTTCGGGCAAGAAGCCACTCTTCATAAGCCACTACTGGGACATCAGCACCAGCTCGCAGAACATCTGCGCGACACGCATCGGAGCGGTCTATGGCGACCTAGGGCCGCGCCATGTGCGTGCGCGTCTCGGCTTCGCCAACGGGATCGTCGATGGGGTCGATCAGGAGACCACGACGCGCGCTCGCTCGTTCCTGTTCATCGCCCTTGCGGCACTGGCGGCGAGCGGGCTCGATGATGTCGGGCTCATTGTCCCCGAGAACGGCCTCATCGCGCTCAACGTACCGCTTGATCCTTTGCGGCTCGGGGCGTGGAGCACGCGAACGACGCATCCGTTCTATCTCGCGCGGTGGCAGGAGCTCCTCGGCGAGTTGGGGATCAAGGCGACGGTAGCTAATCCGTACCGTTTCAAGACCAAAGGCCAGATGCTCAAGGAATGCGCGAACCAGAAGCTGGTGAGGGATTTCGCCTACGAGACCATCTCCTGTTCATCGATCGCCAAAGCGAGGTGGCGAGGCAGGGCACCAGGTCATTGCGGTCACTGCACCCCGTGCCTGATCCGTCGGGCCGCGATGCTCGAAGCCTTCGGCGGCGACCAGACGACCTACACGCTCGCGGACTTGCGCGCGCAACCACTGAACGCGCGGGCACGCCAGAACGAGCACATCCGGTCCTTTCAGCTGATGGGTGCACGCCTCCATACCGAAGGCGACATCGAGAAGCTGCTCGTCCACAAGCCGGGACCTCTGACCGACTATTCTAGTGCCGAGCAGGCGGACTATGCGACAGTGTTCCGCGACGGTATCAAGGAGGTTGGACGGCTCCTGGTCGGCGTTGTAGTTAGGCCCGGATGAAAACTAGCGACACCATCGCCGGGTACGACTTCCATTGCCACGTCGACCTGCAAAAGAATGCCCCCGCGTATATCGCCGAGTGCGAAACGCGGCGCGTCTTTACGCTGGCCGTAACCACGACGCCGAAGGCTTGGCCGCAGAACAAGAAGCTGATGAACGGGAGCCGGTATGTGCGCCCGGCGATCGGCCTTCACCCCGAACTTGCCGGCGATCGATATCGCGAGCTCGATCTGGTCAAACTCTGCATGAAGGAGACGTCCTTCGTCGGGGAAGTGGGCCTCGATGGAAGCCCTGAGCATATGGCCTCGTTCGAGGTGCAGCGCCGGGTGTACGGAGCGATTCTCGACGAAGCCCAGACACTTGGCGGCAAGGTCATCACGACCCACAGCCGGCGTGCGGCAACGGAAGTAATCGACCTCATTAAGGCCCGCACCACGCCCGACAGAGTCCTGAACATCCTGCACTGGTTTTCGGGTAGCAAGGGCGAACTGATCGCGGGTATCGCGACAGGCTGCATGTTCTCGATCAACCCGGGTATGGTGAGGAGCAAGAGCGGCCGAGAGCTGGTCGGCGCGATCCCAATCGACCGGCTGCTCACCGAGACGGACTCGCCATTCGGAATATGGGAAGATCGACCAGCTCGGGCCGAAGACGTCATGGGGCTCGTTGCCGCCATCGCAGAAATCAGGGGTACCGGCGCTGCGAGAGTGGCTGACGCGGTGAGGGAAAATGCGCAACGCGTCTTTGGTTTCGCAAGGTAGGGGCCGCGGTAGTTGCAAAGGCGGGCTCCGAGAATGGCGACGGGAGTCCGATGGAAACAGGCCGCGGTGCCTGAGCCCTCGGACCTTCAATCTTTCGATTCCTTGAGACTTGGCGGACCGGGGGTCGTCGACATATGGACCATCCAGTAGGTCGCTTGCTCTTGCGTCCGTCGAGCGTCCTCTGAGTTCCGCGATCCCGGTTGCAGACCCCTGCAATGCCACGGACGTGTCTCCGCCTGCCAAAGCCTCGCAAGTTCTTGGAGCACGCCATCGACCGCCGACTGGACCGCGTAATTTCGGCACAGAGTTCGTGGCTGAAGTCCCGGTCGCGTTCGCCCCTCCGCGCGAGTTCCTCCTCAAGCTCCTGATGATCGTCGGCGCGAGCTTTCCCCGAGCGCCGCTCCAACAGGCGGTTGATGGCGACACTGCGATCCGACCGGTCCCGCGCAAGCGATTGTTGCACGCCTCGTCCGCCGACTGCTTGCGCGCGACGGCATCAGCGATGACTCGCTCGGCGAGCAAGGGCTTTTCGGTAAAGAGAGCATGGGTGAGGAGCGGGGCGAAATTGGCGATGTCGTACATGATGGCGGGTCCTTGTTTGGACCCACCATCACCGCGCGGGGTCGGGCGTGGGAACTATCGGAAACGATCAGTTTCCGCGTTTCTCGCCCGGCAGCGTTCCTTCGGCGCCATGGCGCGGATGCGGTTCACGCGCCAGACGCCAGACGGCTTGACCGCAACGTTGCGCGTCTTGCAGCGCTCGCGGGCGGTGGTCTCACACACATGCCAGAGATTCATCGCCTCTTGGGGGCCGGCCGATCCAGAGCCAGTCATCTTTGAGGTCGTAGGTGGCAGGGTGGGGCGGCCAGACTTCGACCGCCAGCCATTCGTCCCCCTCCGGGCGTCGGCCGGGCCACCCGTTGGGGGCGTCGGCCGGAGCCACCATACCCAGGGCGCGGCGCAGAAACGCCGCGACCTCGGCTGCCTCGTCAGCGGCCCCGGCAGTCTTGCCAGCAGCCCTAGCGGTCTCATCGGCGACGCGTTCAGCCCAGCGCAGCAGGCCGGTGAGTTCGGTGTCGTACATCAGCCCCTCCGCCTCGTTCGGGGCTGAAGTTCCTCGATGATGTTCTTCACATCGGCGAGCACCGTCCCGAAATGCCGGACGCGTGCGGCCACGGTTCCCACAGGACCGGAGGCCGCGGTCCGCTTCGGCTTAGCACGGGGGGTATGGCGGGGCGGGGCCATGAGGCCCCCGTCCTCATCCGAACATGCGTTCCCGCTATTATGTTCTTCTTTCTTACTCGGTACGCGAGTTCGGATGGCCCCCACGAGACCGTCGGGGGCCGGTACTTTGCCGGACCTCACCTGACGCTGCGCGGTATCGACTTTCACGCCCAGCCGCTTCGCATATTTCGCCCACACAGCCCGGTTGTGGTCCTGCACCGCCCGATGTTCATCTAGGGGGAGCGCTCCCCCTACTCGACGGCGTGCCATTGCCGCGGCCGCCTTTCGGGCCTTGAGGATGTCCCTGAATTCTGTCTCGGTGAGCGGGGTCCCGTCATCGTTGAAGGCGGGTGCCAGTTGAACGGGCTGCTTCTTGCCGTCCAGAATGCGCGCGGGAGCCTGGCGATAGGCGTCCCAGTGACCAAGGGTCAGCCCGCAGCTCTTCCCATGTTCGTAGTTGGTGCGTGGCAGTTTCGACCGCGGGCGACGCCGCAGCTCGTCAACAACGGCTGCGGGTACCCCCGGCAGGTACCGTGCCGTCTCCTCGGCAGCGAAGGTCCGCCGCTCATCTTCGCCGCGAAGTTCCTCGTGGCAATCTGCCGCCCAGAGCAAGGGGGCATACACCGCCGCCGCGAACTGAGTGGCGATGGCGGGCTCGGCGCGGCCTTGTACGCCATGAGCGTAGTCCAGGGCGCCGAGCGCGGATGCAAGGCGCTGATCAGCCATCGCAGCGTTTGCCTCAGCACGTCGGGCCGTGGAGAGAGCAAGGGCGGCCTCTTCTTGTTTCCGGCTGGCCTCTCGGGCGGCTCCATCCAGAGCGGCCTCGGCCTCATCCAGGTGGGCGTTCTGTTCGAGCTCGACCTCGCGCCTACGCTGCCGAAGGGTCGACAGCTTACCCGGCATGTTGCCGCTCCTTTGCGATCTCGATCAAACGAGCGAGGGTGTCGGCATACTCGGCGATTTCCAACCGAGCAGCGTCCCTTGGTACCTGCGAAAGGTGGAGATCACGAGCCCTGCGCATCACCGCGCTCTCGGCACCACCGGGGCGCCGACCGGTGGCGATTTCCAGAGCGACCTGGGCCACCGCCCGCATATTTGTCGCAGCTGGGAAGGGCACGACGTTTGACGTGACCCAAGGCTCGCGACGATACCGTTCGGCGGGATGATTGGGGCCGCGATGGTCGGGCGCCAGTTGCTCCGGATCAAGGCGGACAAGCGCCTCGATCCGTGTCGATACCTTCAACATGGCGACCCCCCTTATGCCGACAGGGAGGTGCTGGCGCGCCCCTTGAGACGGGCGGCGAGATCGGCCCAGAAAACCTTCGACCTTGCCATCACTTTGCGTCCTGCTCGAAGTGGTCCTGCAACTTCCGGCGGCTGACGACCCACTGGCCGCCGATCTTGCGGGCGGGGATCTGACCCCCTTCTAGCATGTGGAAAGTCGCCCGGGGGGTCTTGCCGATGAGGCGTGCGATTTCGCGCGCGCCCCAGGCAAGGTCGAGGATGTCGTTGACAGCCAACGTAGCGCCATCCTCTGAATGCTCCCCGACCTGATCGATCGTTTCGGGCAGCAGCGATGCCATCGGCCGCTCGTTGTTTCTCTGGAAATTCATCCTCACCTCGCGTATAGGACACACCGTGTGTCATCGGCACTGTGTGTCATTGGTGCGGCATATACGTCAACCACTTTGTGTGTCATTGGTGTGGCATGTCACGAGAAGATTTGCATTTCCGGCTTCGCATCCCCGAGGCACTCAAAAATCGCATCGAGGCTGCGGCGCTAGCGAGCAGGCGCAGCATGACCGCGGAGATCATCGCTCGACTGGAACAATCGGTTGAGATTGACGATCTGCACGAAAAACCTGGGGAACAGGCGGTGCTGTTGGCACCTTTGCTCCAGGCGGTGGACGAGCAACTACGCCAGAGGTTCGAGCCCTACATATCCTCGCTGAACAAAGCTCTGGAGGTCGCGCTGGACCCGAGCGTCACCAACGAGCAGCGAGCCGAAATGCGCGCGGGACTGGCAGAGGCCAATAGCAAGACACCGCAGCGATCAAGGAAATCAACAAAGGCGGGTGCCGCGGCCGCCTCGAAGGGCGGGCGGCCGTGAGCGTCCGCAAGCGCAAATGGACGTCCAAAGGCGTCGAGCATGAAGCTTGGGTCGTCGACTATGTCGACGGCGCAGGCGCCAGACGACTGAAAACCTTCTCGAAGAAGAAGGAGGCGGACGCCTTTAGCGCCGCGTCCAAGGTCGAGATACGCGACGGCGTGCACGTAGCCGACAGCGCGAGCGTCGCCGTCAAGGAAGCGGGACGACTCTGGTTGTCGACGGTGGGCAAGGCCGGGCGAGAGCAATCGACGCTAGACCAGTATCGGCAGCACCTCGAATTGCACATTGTCCCGTTCATCGGCGACACCAAGTTGAACGCCCTCACCCTGCCAGCCGTTCGCGCCTTCGAGGACGGGTTGCGGGACGACGGCCGCTCTGCAGCCATGGTCCGCAAGGTTCTCGTCAGCTTGGGTTCACTGCTCGCGGACGCCCAGGAACGCGGCCTCGTCGCCCGCAACGTCGTGAGAGAGCGAGGGAGGCGGCGCAAGGCAGATGCGCGGCAGGAGCAACGCGCCAAGGGCCGCTTGCGTGCCGGGATCGACTTCCCCCTGCCCTCGGAGATCAAGGCCCTGGTGGCGCATCTGGCGGGCCGCTGGCGCCCATTGCTGCTAACCGCGATCTTCACCGGGCTGCGCGCGTCTGAGCTTCGAGGCCTCACATGGTCCGCACTCGACCTTGAGGGGAAGGTACTCAAGGTTCACCAGAGAGCGGACAGGTATAACGCGATCGGTCGCCCGAAATCGGCCGCCGGCGATCGCGAGGTGCCTATGCCTCCGATCGTCGCCAACGCGCTCAAGGAATGGCGCCTCGCGTGTCCCCGCGCCGACACCGGCAAGAAAGACGCGGACGGCCAGCCGATCAAGGAGCTGCGCCTGGCGTTTCCCAATACCATCGGCAAAGTTGAGAGCCTCGCCAACATCATCAATCGAGGGCTGATCCCCACGCAACTCGCGGCGGGCATCGCGCACGATATCGGGAAGGTCGACGAGGATGGTCAACCCGTTCTCGTCGCCAAGTACACGGGGATGCATTCGCTCCGGCACTTCTATGCCTCGTGGTGCATCAACCGGCGGGCAGACGGGGGGCTTGAGCTCCCGGCCAAGGTCGTGCAAGAGCGCCTCGGGCATTCGACAATCGCGATGACAATGGATGTGTACGGGCACCTTTTCCCTCGAGGTGATGACGGACAGGAGTTGGCAGCTGCCGAGGCGGCGTTGCTTGCATGACCACGCCCGAGGTTGACCTCTCGAAGCTTGTTCCCAAGGACGTTGAGCGGTTCAAGCTGTTCTTTGGATCGTTGACCGCGAGAAGGCAGCCAACGCCGGAGACGCTTTGGCACTACACTTCCGGGGCTGGCCTCGTGAACATCGTGCGTAGCGGGATGCTCTACGCGACCCAAATAAGCTGCCTCAACGACAGTAGGGAATATGTGCACCTGGCGAGCATCGTGGCGGCCGAGCTAGCGGAGCGGCTACGTGGGACTGCTGACGCGGGCCTGAGGCAACTTTACGGGCACCTAGCATCCAACCTCACAACCGCCACGGACGTCGCAGCGGCGAACGTGTTCGTTGCCTGCCTGAGCAACGCTCGCGACGATCTGGGCCAATGGCGAGGCTATGGGGCTGGCGAATGCGGCTTCGCAATAGAGTTGGTAACCGAAGACGTCCTGACCGCGTTGGAAGCCCGCGGCGGCCCCAGCCCTTTACTCCGGGTGGAGTACGAGGAAGAGGAGCAGAAGGCGCTCGCTCGCGTGTTGCTCGACAACGTGGCGGACCTCTTCAAGCAAGGTCCCCAACGCCCCGAATATGAGCCGCTTTGGACCACGGTCCTCGGGCAAGGCTACTCCGATCTAGCTATGATCGTGCATGCGAAAGTGAAACACCCAAGCTTCCGTGCTGAGCAAGAGTACCGGATTTTTACTCGCCTCCTTCCAGACGAGCACGAGCGTATGGAGTTCACCGGGAAGCGAACTTTGCTGTCCCGGCACATACCAGTTCGGCTCGGCGAGCGGTTGCCCATCCGGTCGATAATGGTAGGGCCGAGCGGCAACCAAGCATCAAGCCGCCTGAGCGCCGGTGACCTTCTCAAAAAGTATGACTACGGTGAGCCGCCGATCCACCTAAGCGGCGTGCCCTATCGCGAAGTCTAGGACTCGGCGACGCGACACCAACGCAACATGACGGTCACAAGCCCCGCAAATCCGGCCATCTCGGGCGGATTGAAAATCCGCGTGTCACTGGTTCGATTCCGGTCCCGGGCACCACTTTCCTCCAAAGACAACATCGACGTATCACGCCGAGCCCACGGCTCAGCGTGGAGAGATGGCGTAGCGCGTTGCCGTTTTGCCGCTCCAGGCGAGGCGGCGCCTGCCCGCTGCGGCGCCAGTAACGAGTCGTACGGCCACAGGTCCCGACGGATCGGTTACGGCAACCTCGCCATCGGGCAGGTCGACGACGATCTCGCCATCACGCCCGGCCAGCATGGCTGCCGACGTCAGCCTGCCGTCCTGCCACGAAACGCTCGCCTGGTGCCCGCCGCGACAGCGGATGTTGGTGATGGCGCCACCCGTCCAGCTTGGCGGCAGCGTCTTCATCAGGCTGATGGCGCCTTCGTGGCTTTGCACCACCAGTTCGGTGAGCCCGGCCACGGCACCGAAATTGCCGTCGATCTGGAACACGTTGCCCTCCGGCCAGCCGTCATGCGGGTGGAGGACGAGCAGAGCGCGTGAGGTCAGATGATCGAGCAGCCCGCCGATCGAGCGTTCGGCCAGCGCCCGGTCGCGCAGCCGTGCGGCGAGGCAGAGCACCCAGGCCTGGCTCCAGCCGGTATAGCCGGTGCCGTTGTCGAGGCGGAGCGCCAAGGCGCGGCGCACCGCCTCGAAGGCCTCCGGTGTGCCGGTCTCGGTGATGCGGATGCCGGGATAGAGGCCGTAGAGGTGGGAGAGATGGCGATGCCCCAACTCGTGTGGGGTCTTGTCGTCGTCCCACTCGAGCAGGTTGCCGGCCGCGCCTATCACCGGCAGGCGCAGGCGGCCGAGCGCCGCGTGCGCCCGCACTGCAAGTGGATCGGTGGGGTCGGCGAGCCCGACGAAATTCTCGAGCGTCTCGCGGATCAGTTCCTGATCCATCGCCGTGCCCGCGGTAATGGCGACCTTGGCGTCGCCGACGACGAAGCTGTGCTCGGGCGAGGTCGAGGGGCTGGCCACGAGACCATCGGCGCCGTCGTCGACCAGCATGTCGAGGGCGAACTCGGTCGCGGCGCGGAACACCGGCAGCGCCGTCTCCGCCGCAAATCCCTCGGCCGCACCGCCGTGGTCGATATGGTGCTGCAGGTGCGCCGCCATCCAGTAGAGGCCGGCCGGCCAGTTCGACCATTGCGGGATGCCGGGCACCGGCGCGGTGAAGCGCCAGAGATCGGCATTGTGATGAGCCGTCGCCCCGGCCGCGCCGTAGTAGCGGCGCGCGGTGACGGCGCCGGCTTCGGCAAGCTCGCGAGTGAGCTTGAACATCGGGGTGTGGAGGTCAGCGAGCCCCGTCGCCTCGGCCGGCCAGTAGTTCATCTGGGTGTTGATGTTGATGGTGTAGTTGCTCGACCAGGCGGGGCGCACATCGACGTTCCAGATGCCCTGCAGGTTGCTCGCTTCGGTGCCGGGGCGCGAGCTCGAGATCATCAGGTAGCGGCCGAAATGGAACAGCAGCTCGGCCCGTTCCGCCACGGGACCAGAGGCGCTGAGGTCGAGGTCGACGCGATCGAAGAAGCGCCGATAATCGTCGCGGTGGCGCTGCCGGAGCTCGTTTGTACCGATCTCGAGGGCCGCCGCGACACGCGCCCGGGCCTCCAACACAAGAGCGGTGAAATCCGTGCTGGGGCGCTGATCGTGGCCGCGATAGCCCGAGGCGGCCGAGGCGATGAGGCGCAAGCCGCCGGTGTCGCTGTCGCGCTCAACTGCGGCGACGACGGCATAGCCCATGCCAGTGGCGACGGTGTCATCGGCCGCAGGCGCAGCCGCGTCGTAACGGATCGGCTCCTCACTCAGCACGTAGTTGGGAGCGACATGCGCAGCCACCCTTGCGGTGGCCACCAGCCACCTGATGCCATGCTCCTCGGACAGCGAGATGTGCGTGTCGGGGTGTGGCGAAACGAACGCCATGCCCACCCTGTCGAGCGTCAGCACTCCCTGCCCCGTGGCAGTCGCCACCAGCACAGCATCGGGATTGGAGACGAAGCTCTGGAGCCGGACCGCGCCATAGCTGGTGTGGGCCGTGGCCTCGGCCAGATCGAGGCGGCGGGTGTAGCCGCCGGGCTCGGCATCGGCATCGGCATAGGTAAGTTCGATGGCGCCGAGCGGCTGGTAGGATTGGGTCCAGGTCTTGCCCTGCAGCGCCCGCCCCAACTCGTCGGCCCGAAGATAGTCGCGGCGGCGGATCGCCTCGCGCAGTTCGGGTATCAGGTGAGCTGGGCCCTCGTCGGCTGCAGGCTGCAGCGGCCCGCCGGACCAGACCGTATCGAGGTTGAGGGCGAACCGTTCGGTGCCGACGCCGCCGCCGAGCGTCGCCCCGAGCCAGCCATTGCCGATGAGGAAGCTGTCGATGAACCCGGCCGCGGGGGTATCGAGGTCAAGGCAATAGCGGGGCATGGTCGGGTCCTCGGAAGCGCGAAGGGGCTGGATCAGCGGGGGCGCTGGGCGTCTGGCAGGCGGCGGGTCGAGCCGCGCAGGATAATGTCGCAGTTGAGCGTGATGGTGTGCGGCGCGTGGCTGAGGCCGCGATCCGACAGGCGCGAGGCCATGATGGAGGTGATGGTCTCGGCAATCTTGGCCACCGGCTGGGCCACCGCGGTAATGCCGGTTTCATGCAGCTGGAACAGCGGCACGTCGTCGAAGCTGACCAGCGAGATGTCGTCGGGAACCCGCAAGCCGTGCTCCCGAAGCAGTCGCAGCGCGCCGACCGCCATGTTGTAGTTGCAGCAATAGAGTGCGGTGGGCGGTTCGGGGAGCGAGAGCAGGCGCAGCATGCCGGAATAGGCTTCGGTCTCGTACCAATGCGAGTCGAGCACATAGTCGGGGTTGATCTCGATGCCGCGGCCAAGCAGCGCCTGGCGATAGCCCTCGAAACGTTCACCGCCGGTCCAGTCGCCGATATTGCCGGTCAGCACAGCAATGCGGGTGTGACCGATATCGAGCAGGTGGGTGACAGCGCGAAAACTCGCGGCGCGGTTTTCGACCAGCACCCGATCCACGGGCAGGCCCGGCCAGCCATTGTCGTAAAAGATCACCGGCGTGCCGTTGCCGATGAGCTCGAGGATGCGCTCATCGACGTCGTTGCGGCCATCCATGATCAGGCAATCGACCCGATGGGTGACGAAGAAATCGAGCGCATCGCCAATCGATGCCGGGTTGGCATCATGGCAATAGGTGAGCAGTGCCCGGCCTACCCTGCGCATCGCCCGGCTCAGATGCTCGAGCACCGGCGCGTGGAACTCCGACAGCGAGGGCACCATGAAGCCGACCGTGTTGGTGAGGTCGGCCTTCATGGCGGCGGCAATGGCGTTGCGGCGATAGCCGAGTTCGCCAATCGCCTGTTCGATCTGCTCGCGGTTGCCGCGGCGCACCGGGTGGCCGTTGAGGTAGCGTGACACGGTACCGATAGCGACGCCGGCGCGGTCGGCGACCTCGACGATGGTGGCGTGGCGCCGCCGGCCGCTCTCGGTGTCGTCGGTGTCGCTCAAACCGTTCCCTCAAAGACCAGCGCGGCGTGGATGCGAAGGCTCGGGAGCCGCACTTCCACGCGATCGCCACCATTGGTGAACGGCACGTCTTCCCCCGTCAGAGCGTCATAGACGCGGGCTGGCGTACGCGGCAAGCGCACCGAGGCCGTCACCGGCCCAAGCGTCGGAATATCCTCGATCATTTCCATGACGCGGGTATGGCCTTCGCCGGCCGGCACCGCCTTGCCGCGGATCTGCGGCGCGCCATAGAGCAGGTGGAGGACATGGCGCTGCTGCGCCGCCTGCTGCGTCAGCGTCGCCCGGCCGGACGACGGCAGGTCGGTGACGATGGCGCGGCTGGGCAGCAGCCGGTCGATCAGCCCGCGCACCAGGTACTTGTAAAGCGGCTGACCCATGGCGTGGTACATCTGAAAGATCGGGTAGGCGATGTAGCCGATGCCGTCCTTCACGGTCACCGCCGCCCCCAGCGCAGCCGCCGCCGGATTATCCGGGGCGTGCTGGTGCGAGCTGAAATGCTTGTAGCTGCGGTTGAAGTAGGAGGGGCCAATCTCGGCCAGCACCTCGGCGCCCTCAGCGGTGATCGCCTCCCCGACCCCGTACATGACGAAGGGCGAGGCAGTGAGGCCGGCATCGAGGCCGGGTGCGGCGCGGACATAGGACGGCTCGAATGCCACCTGACCGGCGCTGCGGATGCCGGCGTCGACGGCAAAACTGCCATCGGGGTTGATCGCCGACCTGCCGGACAGGATCAGCTTGCCGCCATTGTCGGTATAGCCCTTGAGCGCGGCCGCGAGCCCGGCATCAACCGGGATCTCGTCGGGCAGGATGATCAGCTTGTAGTTCTCGAACGGCGTTGCCGGGTCGATCACGTCGAAGGGGAGCTTCAACTCCTGCAGCATCTGCGCCGCGCCGTCGTCGCTCAGGTTGTTGCGCGCCCCGACCGGGTGGAAATACTCGGCGGTGAGGATCGCCACGTCCGAGACCTGCCGGGCGCCCTCGAGATAGGGCTCGAGCTTTTCGATCCGCGCATAGGCCGGGCCGATCGAGGCGTAAGTGTCCGGGTTGATCGAGCCATCCGGGTGCAACTGATCGCCGACGAGGCACTTGACCCCGAGCGCCACCATCTGCGCCGCCTCAAATTCCAGCGCATCGGGGTGCTTGAAGCCGCCGAACTCGCCCCACGAGGTGTGGAACTTGCCGGTATGGGCCACCATGTCGAGGCCGAGCGTTGCCGCATAACGGGCGCTCGAGGGGAAGTGGTCGTAGCCCCAGCCGCCGGTGGGCAGGCTTTCGAGCTCGAGATGGGTGTAGGTGGAAAAGCGCTGCGGGCCCTGCTTGTGGATGTGGCCGCAATTGTAGAAGACGCGCAGCCCGGGGAATTCGGCGTTGAGCGCCGCGCTGGTCTCGGCGCGAAACCGCTCGTTGACGGCCTCATCGTTCTTCAATCGGTCCGCCGGGTTCTCGGGATCGAGCCCCTGCTCGACCATGCTGGCGAGGCACTCGGCACAGACGCAATCGGGGGTGAGCACGATGTCGAAGAAGAGGCCCGGCGTTTCGTAGTTGCGGGCCACTTCGCGCGCCTGCTCGAGCAGCTCGGCGCGATAGGCCGGGTGGTTGAGGCAGAGCGTGTGCCAGCCGGCGGTCAGTTGGTCGGGGTCGAAGCGGTTGGGAGTGGCGCTGCGCACCCGCCATTCGGGGTGGATGCGGGCGTTGCGCTCATCCCACTGCACCGAGATATAGATCGGCGCTTCGATATCGGCGGCGGTCAGCGCCTTCACCATGTCGCCCATCAGGTCGGGCCGCATGAGGTTGGGGTGCGGCGCGCCGACCTTGGTGGGGTAGTACGACCAGCCATGGTGGCACTTGGCGAAGATGGTGATCGAGTTGACATGCGCCGCCTTGAGCGTCGCCACGAAATCCTCGGGGTCGAAGGCCGAGCCGATCCCCGGAATGTGCTCGGAGGTGTGGAAATCGAGGTGGATCTGGCGGTAGCGGAGCGGCTTGTTGGTCGACGGCTTGTTGGCGGGCATGACTAATCCTTGGCGCCGGTGCGGGTTTCAGCCCCGGCGGCGAATTGACGTTGGAAGATGAGGAAGACAACCAACGGAACCACGGTGGTGACGATGGCCGCCACCGATTGCAGGTCCCAGTTGAGTTCATAGGTGCCGTTGACGCGGGCGAGGATCACCGGCAGCGGCACGTTGGTCCTGAGATAGAGCAAGGGCAGCAGCAGGGCGTTCCAGGTCCACAGGAATTGCAGGATGCCGGTGGCGAACACCGAGCTCAGGCTGTTGGGCAGGACGATGTACCAGAAGGTCTGCAGCGGCCCGGCGCCATCGATGCGCGAAGCCTCGACCACCTCGGTCGGGAAATCCTCGAGGAAGTTCTTCACGAGGAAGATCGACCAGGCAAAGCTCAGCCCGATGTAAGGGATGAGCACGGCGAGGAAATTGTCGATCAGCCCCAGTTCGCGCCACAGCTGGAACAGCGGGATGATCACCACCTGCTGGGGCAGGACGAAGGCGTTGATGATGATGATCAGCAGCAGGCGGCGGAACGGGAACTTGAGAAAGTGGAACGCGTAAGCGGCGGCGGGCGTCAGCAGCATGGTCCCGACGGTGGCGAGCACCGCGAGGATGGCCGTGGTGACGAAGGCCGGAGCGAGCGGATAGGCCTCCCACACCCGCTGCCAGGCGCTGAGCGTAAGGGTGAAGCTGTCGATACGCCACCAGCCGCGCGACGTCTCGGCCAGGGGACGGATCGAGGTCATCACGATGCCGATGATCGGGATGATCCAGATGAAGCCGAAGACACCAAGCACGATGGTGGGCCAGCGGGGGGCGCGTCCGATCATCTTGCACCTGCCGTTCGCTGGATGATGGCGGGAATGGAAACGACGAGCACGGCGACCAGCAGCACCACGGTCGCCGCGGCGCCGTAGCCGAGTTTGAACTGGGTCATCGACTCCCGGTACATGAAATAGCCCACCGTTTCGGTGCTGCGCACCGGACCACCGCCGGTGAGGATGTAGATGATGTCGAAGGCCCGGAGCGCGCCGAGCAGGTTGATGAACACGGCGACCCGTACGCCAGGCAGCGACAGCGGCATCATGATGTTGCGCATCACCTGCCAGTGGTTGGCGCCATCGATATAGGCCGCCTCGAACAGGGTCTTGGGGATCGACTGCACCGAGGCGAAGCAGAGCATCAGCGGCAGGCCGACGCCGCCCCAGGATGCGGCGATGATCAGCACCCAGAGCGCGGTGCGCGGGTCGCCCAGCCAGGGCTGCGCGAAGCCGGGTTGGAACAAGCCGATCACCGCATTGAGCAGACCACCGGCGTCGGGGCGCAGGATGCCGATCCACATGTAGCCGGCCACCGCCTCGGAAATTCCGAACGCGGCAAAAATCATCACCCGGAAGGGCAGCGTCTGGCGCGGCGCGAAGGCGCTCACCATGGCCAGCATCCAGCCCAGCCCCACCGAGATGATGGTGGTCGAGATGGTGAAGGTCAGGGTGGTCAAGAGCGTGTTGCGGAACGCCGGATCGGTGAACAGCTTCACGTAGTTGCCCACACCGATGAATTTCGGTTTGGCGAGGCCCTTGATGTCGAAGAAGCTGAGCCGGATCGTATCGATCAGCGGGAACACTACCGCGATCCCGAACAGGATCAGCACCGGGGTGATCAGCAGCCAGGCTGCCGGCCAGTCCCTGACCCTCCGCTTCGCGGCAAGCAGATTGCTCTGCTCGCCGCGAAGCCGGGAGGGAACGCCGGGACGCGAGCCCGCCGTCTGGGGGGCTACGGAGTCCTGCATATCAATAGAGTTCCATCGCTTTGGCCTCGATCGCCGCGGTCACCGCGTCGATCGTCGCATCGGACGGATCCTGCAGGAACTTCTGCAGCTGCACGCGATACTCGTCGACGAGGTCGCCGGGGAGCAGGTCGCCGAGCACGAATTGCACCTTGGACTGCGCGACGGCTGCGGTCGCGATCTGCTGCACCGGACCGAGCAGGGACGGGTAGGCGTTCTTGCTGGGCGAGGCATAGCCGTAGGAGGCGAGGATATCGGCAGCGTCCTTGCTGACCATATAGACGGCGAAGGCGTCGGCCGCCGCCGGATTGGCGCCATTGGCGGTGACCGCCACTTCCTTGGCATCGACGCTCGAGGTGTCGTCATGGCCGAGGCCGAGCGAGGGGAACTGGAAGATCGAGTAGTCGACGCCTTCGTTGAGCTTGTAGTCGTTGCGGGCCCGGGCGTTCATCCACATGCCGATCATCAGGTAGTTGGAGGCATCGGCAGTAAAGATCTGGTCGGCCGAGTAGTCCCAGTCACCGGCGAACATCTGCTCCGGCGTGCCGCAGCAGCCAGCCTTGAGCAGCTCGGCATACTTCTTGAGCGTCGTCTTGACGATATCGTCGGTCCAGCCGATCTCGTGGGCGGCAAGTTTCGAAGCCGCCTCGACGCCACCGGTGCGCAGCAGCAGCGTTTCGAACCACTCGCCATGCGCCCAGTATTTGGCGGGCATGGCGATCGGCGCGGCAAAGCCGGCAGCCTTGAGCTTGTCGATCGAAGCGAGGAACTCTTCCCAGGTCTTGGGAGGCTCGACGCCGGCCTTTTCGAGGTGGGCCTTCTTGTACCAGATGGCCGAGCGATCGCCGTAGGTGTAGTTCACCCCATAGGTGACGCCAGCAGTAGAGCCGAGATCCTTCCAGGATTGGTCGAGCACGGCGTCGAGTCCGGCCGAGGCCCAGAGATCGTCGATCGGACGCAGGATGCCGGCATCGACCAGCTCGGCGCGGAAGGCCGGCCAGGTGTTGATGATGATATCGACCTTTTCGCCGCCGAGCAGAGCCGTGCGCATGGGACCGCGCATGTCGCCCTGCCCCGTCACCACCAGTTCGCGGACGGCGACGCCGGGGTTCTTGGCGGTGAAATCGGCTTCGAGCTTCTGCCACATCTCGGCGTCGGTGCCGCCCTGCCACTGCAGGATGACGAGCTCGCCGCTCAGTTCCTGCGCCAGCACCGGCATTGCCGCCAAGACGATGGCGAGGCTTGCCCCGGCCAGTACGGCGCGACGGCGGATTTTGGACGTGAGTTTATGCATGGTCATTGGTTCCTCCTCCTTGATTGCCGGCCTTGGGCCGTTCCTCCATCAAGTAAGTTGAAACGTTATCATCTAAGTTGCATGTCACAAGCCGGTGAGGACGCCCACAGCTGAAAAATCCTTCTAACATGTCAGTGCCGCGACCCCGGTTGGCAGCACCAAACGGGTATCGCCCCGCGGGTCCCATGACCCGCGAGGTTCTGCAGACCGCAGTCGCACAGCGACCGGCGGCTAGGCGGCGATCTCGATCACCGCCTTGATAAGTCCACGCTTCTGCGTGGCCCAGAGCGCAATGTCGCGCGCCGCATCAGTCAGCGTCGTGCGATGCGTGATGAGCTTATCGATGGGGACGCGACCGGACGCGATCGCGGCGATCACCCGCTGAAAATCTTCCGACGTGGCGTTGCGACTACCCAGCAGCGACATCTCCTTGCGATGAAAATCGGGGTCCTCGAAGCTGATCGGGCTCTTCACCACGCTCACCAGGACATAGGTTCCGCCATGCGCGACGAAATCGAAGCCGTTCTGCATCGAGCGGGCGTTGCCGGTCGCATCGAACACGATGTCGAAACCGTCTCCCCCGGTCTGTGCGGCGGCGGCCTCCCTGGCCCCGTCGCCCGCCGCGATCGTTTGAGCCCCGACGATCGCCTCGGCGGCCGCGAGTCGCTCCGGATCGAGGTCCATCATGGTGACCTCGGCGCCTGAGAGGCTGGAGAAAAGCCCCACGCCAAGACCGATGGGGCCCGCGCCGATCACCAGCGCACGCTGTCCTGCCCGCGGGTTCGAACGGCGGACCGCATGCGCCCCAATGGCGAGGAACTCGACTGTTGCGCAGGCATCGACGCTCAGCCCTGCCGCCTTGACCAGGTTCGACGCGGGCAGGCTGAGCAATGAGGCCATGCCGCCGTCGCGATGCACGCCGAGCACGGCGATCCGCACGCAGCAATTCGGTTTGCCGGCGCGGCAGGCGATGCAGCTGCCGCAGGAAATGTAGGGGTTGACCACGCAGATCTCACCAGAAGCGAAACCCGATCCGGCCGGCGCTTCCAGCACCTCAACCGCGAGCTCATGGCCCATGACGCGCGGGTATTCGAGGAAAGGGTGCTTGCCCTCGTAGATGTGGTAGTCGGTGCCGCAGATCCCCACCCGGAGCGGGCGCACCAGCGCCTCGCCTTCGCCGCGGTGTGGGGTCGGCCGGGTCTCGAGCTCGAGCATTCCGGGCTGGCGGCAGACAAGCGCATGCATATTCAAACTGCTTTCGACTGAAGGTGGTGGAAGAAAAGATGCGAGAGCCGGGTCCCGGGGAGACCGAGGGCCCGGCTCTCGCGGCGCGTCACTGGAACTGGGACATGGTGTCCTTGGTCACCAGTGCGGCGCCCGAGTCGATGAGGAGTGGGACCTCATCGCCGCGGATGGCCTTGACCAAAGCATCGACGCCGAGCTCGGCCATCTTCGCCGGGAATTGCGCGACGGTCGCGTCTTCGATGCCCGCGGTCAGGGCTTCCGCTTCGCCGCAGCAGAAATCGAAGCCCACCAGGACGATCGCGTCGCTTGCGATGCCGGCGTTCTTGATGGCCTGCGCGGCTCCTGCGGCTGGAGGGCCGCAAGCAGCATAGATCGCCTTCAGATCAGGATTGGCGGTGAGCAGATCCTGGGCGACGTTGATCCCGAGTTCCTCGGTGCAGTTGGTGCCGGCACGCCCGACCACCTTGACCTCTACTCCCTTGAGGCCCTCGAGCATGCCATTGACGCGATCATCGAGCGCCGGAACGCCAGGGACGCCTTCGAGAATGCCGAGCGTATCGCCGGCCTTGAGCACCGACTTGAGGTACTGGCCGGCGATCACGCCGGCGGCATAGTTGTCGGTGGTGGCGAGCGAGGTTCGCCCCTTCCAGTCGGGGATGTTGTTGTCCATCAGGACGATCTTCACGCCCTGGGAAATCGCCTTGTCGAGCGCCGGCGCCACGGTCGGATCGACCGGGGTCAGGGCAATCCCCTGCACACCCTGGGTGACCATCGACTCGATCTGGGCGATCTGGCCCTCGATATCGGTGGCCGAGGTGCCTTGACCGTAGATGATCTCGACACCCGGATTGGCCGCGGCGTAGGCCTTGGCCGCATCTTCCATGGTGGCGAAGAACGGCACCGGGAACTTGGTGATGAACCCGAGCTTCACGTTGTCCTGCGCCATGGCAGGCCCGGCAATCGCCGCAGCGAGCGCCAGCCCTCCCAGCAGTCGTTTGAGCTTCATAGTTTCCTCCCATTCCGACCGCGTTGGCGGTCGCTCTCCTCGATCCCCCTCGGAATCGATCCCCCGAGCGCCTGCACCGGCGCCCTGGAGCGCTTTCAGGAAAAGTTGCAGACTTTTCCGGTTCGAAAGCGCGCCACAATCAATGACTTAGATCCTTTCACCGTTTCACTTGAACGGTGAAAGGATCTAAGTCTCTGCCCCGACGATGAGCGAGACCAGTTCGTGTTGATTTGCCTTGCTTGGCCTGAGCTCGCCGACCTTGCGCCCCTGCCGCAGCACCACGGCGCGGTCGGCCAGTTCGACGACATGTTCCATGTTGTGGGTGATGAGGATCACCGCGTTGCCCTCGTCGCGCAGCTGCGCGATGAGGTCGAGGACCTTGCGCGCCTCGCGCAGCCCGAGCGCCGCGGTCGGCTCGTCCAGCATCACCACCTTGCGGGCGAACACGGTTGCCCGCGCCACCGCGATCGCCTGGCGCTGCCCACCCGACATCAGCGCCACCGGTGCGTCGAAGCGGGGCAACCGGACCTTCAGCCGGTCAATCACCGCCGCCGCCTCCCGGTCCATCGCCCGGCGCCTCAGCAGCCGCATGCCGCGTGGCAGCCAGGAGGGGAAAGACAGCTCTCGCCCGCAGTAAAAGTTCTGCGCCGGGGTCAGGTTGTCGAACAGCGCCAGGTCCTGGTAGACCGTCTCGATGCCAGCGCCGCGGGCGGCCGCCGGGTTGTGGATGGCGGTCCGCTGGCCATCGAGCAGGATTTCGCCGCCATCCAGGCCGTGGACGCCGCTGATGCATTTGACCAGCGTCGATTTGCCGGCGCCATTATCGCCAAGCAACGCCAGCACCTCGCCGCGATACGCCTCGAGGCTCACCCCCTTTAAGGCGTGCACGGCGCCGAAGCGCTTTTCGGCATTGTTGACGGCCAGAACCGGCGAGGCGGAAAGGACCGTCGAGGCGGACGCGGCGGCGGTCATGACGCCCTCCCCGACTGCATGACGCGCACCCGCGCTTCCAGATGGTTGCGCAACACGTCCGCCTCGACGGCCAGTACGATGATCGCCCCGATGGCAATCATCTGAAAGAACACATCGACATTGAGCAGGTTGAGGGCGTTGCGGATGACCCCAATCATCACCGCGCCGACCAGGGCATGCCCGATATGGCCGCGCCCGCCGAGGAAACTGGCGCCACCGATGATCACCGCCGCGATGGTGTCGAGCTCGAGCAGGTTCCCGTAAAGCGGTGAGGCGGCTTCGGTGCGCCCGGCCAGGACGATGGCGCCGACGCCGGCACAGAGGCCCGAGATGACGTAGACCGAGACCAGCACCCACTTGACCGGGATGCCCATCTGCACCGCTGCCTCGGGCTTGCCGCCGACGGCATAGATCCAACGCCCCCACACCATGGCGCGGGCCATCAGCAGGACCAGCGCCGCGACGCCGAACACCACGAAGAACGAGTTGGGAATGCCCAATGTCGAACCGCCGCCGAAGAACGCGATCTCGATCGGCATGCCGCGCATCGTGGTGTGCCCGACGGCGAGCTCCAGCGCCAGGCCGCGGGCGATACTGAGCGTTGCGAGCGTGATGATGAAGGGGTGTGGCAGCCGGCCGAAGACATAGACAATGCCGTTGACCGCGCCCACCAAGCCGCCGGCAACAAGCATCGCGGCCATCACCAGCGGGCCGGAATCGGCGAGGCGGTAGACCAGTCCACCGATCACCGTCGCCAGCGCCAGGTTGGCGCCGACCGAAAGATCGATGCCGCGGGTCAGGATCACCAGGTGCTGGCCGATCGCCACAATGGCGATCACCGCGGTCTGCGCCAGGATGTTGCCGAGATTGACCGGCTTGAGGAAGTTGGGCGTCGCAAGACTGATGCCGACCACGAGCAGGATGAGGATCAGCAGCGGACCGATGCCGAGCAGCTTCAACGCGACGCCAAGCGCCGCGCCGTCGGCGAGCGGCCGGGTACGTACCTCAGCTGGCTCCGCATCTGGTCTTTGTTTCACCAGCACACGCCCCTCCCCTCGTGTTTCTTATGTACAAAAAACTTCTATTTGCGAGCCTCGTCAAATTGTTTTTTATCAGTTACAGAACAGATTGATGGAGGGCGATGTGAAGACGGATACGCTGTTCAAACGGGCCTTCAACGACGCCCTGCTGTTGACCTCGCGGCTGCGCGACGGTGATCCGATACCGTCTGAGACCACCCTGGCGGCCGAGCTGGGCGTCAGCCGCACCACGGTGCGCAAGATCCTCCAGACGCTCACCGAGCAGGGCGTGGTGGCCGGTGCAGGACGGTCGCGCTTTGCGCGTGCCTCAGCCGGCGAGGTGCAGCCCTTCCCTGAAGCCGAGACGGTTCCGACCTCGGTGCAAGTCGAGAAACAGTTCATGGAATGGATGCTGCGCGGCGATGCCAAAGCCGGGGCCCTGATCAACGAGCTCGACCTGGCGCGTCAGTTCAAGGTTGCGACCACGGTGATCCGCGAGTTTCTGAACAGCTTCCAGCGCTTCGGGCTGATTGAGCGGCGGCCGAGCGGTGGCTGGGTGTTGCAGGGCTTCACCCATAGCTTCGCACTGGAGCTGTTCGAGATCCGCGAGATGTTCGAACTGCGGTCAGCCCGGGAGTTCAGCAGCCTGCCGGGGACCTCGCCGCTGTGGCACGAACTGCGCCGGTTGCGGCAGGAGCATATCGAACTGCTGAGCGAGATCGAGACCCGCTTCCAGGACTTTTCCGACCTCGACAGCCGCTTTCACCGGCTAGTGAACACGGCGGTGCCGAACCGCTTCATCGACGGCTTCTTCGACATCATCACGCTGATTTTCCACTACCACTACCAGTGGAACAAGAAGGACGAGCGGGAGCGCAACGAGGTGGCGATCCGCGAGCACCTTGCCTACATCGATGCGCTGCTGAGCCGATCGCGGAGCGCGGTCGCCACCGCCTGCCGCAGGCACCTGGCATCGGCCAGGCAAACGCTGATCCGCTCGACTTCGGATACCGGAAGCGTGGCGTAGCACCGGGAACCCCTGTGGCCGCCCCCGCCGGCTAGCGCGAAGGCCAATCCTCCACTGGCCTGAGACGGGCCATCAGCACCACATCAACAGGCACGGCAGACTTCAGGCGCGCTTTCAGAACTGCCTGCCAAGGCCGGCGCCGCGCCACTGCGCCATGACTCCCATACCCAGTTCGCCCAGGTGACTCTCGTGCTCGCCGCGTCCGCGGACGATGTCGCACCAACCCACAATGCTCCCCTGGTCGCTGAGCGCGACGAATTGCGGGTTTCGGGTCTGGATATTGCCGCGAACGAAGCTCGCGACATCGTCCAGTGGTGGCGCCTGGCTGCCCCTCAGAAAGCTGCTTTCCCGCGCCACGGCGTCAAGCGTCGCGTGAAAGCCTGGAATGTCCGCTTCGGTGATTGGCCTGACCCGCGTCATCTGGTCTCCGGTCTCACGGGCACCCCGGCCCGCTGCCAGACTCTCCCGTGATTTAAGCTACTCGGCAGCCGGCAAGGCGCAACACGACGGTGAACTCGCCGCGTTCACCTGCCACGCCCTGGGGACAACCCTTCAGCCTTTGACGGCGCCGCCGGTCAGCCCCGAGATCACGTAGCGTTGCGCCAACAGGAAGAAGGCGATGGCGGGGAGGATCGAGAGGGTGAGGAACGCCAGGATGCGCGGCCAGTCCGAACCATATTGGCCTTGGAACTGCATGATCCCCAGCGGCCAAGTATAGTTGGCGTCGGAGTTGAGCACGATCAGCGGCAACAGGAAGCTGTTCCAACTGCCGACAAAATTGAACACCCCGACCGTAGCGATGATCGGCAGGCAGAGCGGTAGCGTCACATACCAGTAGATGCGGATATAGCCGCAGTTGTCCATGCGCGCCGCGTCGATCAGCTCCTTGGGCAGTTCCTTGAAGAAGTTATAGAACAGCAGCACCGAGAACGAGATGGAGAACGCCACCTGCGCGATGATGATGCCCACGTGGCTGTCGAGCAGCCCCAGGTCACGCATCTTGATGAACAGCGGCAGGATAGCGGTAGCCGACGGAAACAGCAGCCCCAGCATCAGGTAGCTCATCAGGAACCGGCTGCCGAAGAACTTGATATGGGCGAAGGCGAAGGCGGTCATCGAAGCGAGCAGGGTCGACAGCACCACCGAGCCCAGCGCGACGAGCAGCGAGTTGAGCAACGAGGGCACATAGCGCGGCCCGCCAATGATCTCGGCGAAGCGCGCCGGATCCCAGCTCTGCGGCAACCCGAACGGATTGACGCGCAGCTCGCCGATCTCTTTGAAGCCGCCGAGGGCGGTGGTGTAGAACGGCACGATCACGAAGGCGGCGACCACCAGCAGCGTGATCCACTGAAAGGCCGAAATGGCCGGACGACGTTTCCTCGATGCCGTGGCCATCAGTTCTGCTCCACCCTGAAGAGAATACGCCGATAGGCGAGCGCCACGATTACGCAGGCGATGAACAGCAGCACGCTCACCGCGCCGCCAAAGCCCAGTTTCATGCGCAGGATGCCGAACTGGTAGAGGAAGGTCACGATGGTGTGGCTCGAATGCGAGGGGCCGCCATTGGTGAGCGGGATGATGATGTCGAACAACTGCAGCGCGCCGGTGATGGCGAAGAACACCGACACCACGATGGCCGAGCGGATCATCGGGATCTTGATGTGGCGCACGATCTGCCACTTCTTGACGCCATCGAGCCGCGCCGCCTCGACCACCTCGTTGGGGATCGACTGCAAGCCGGCGATGAAGATCATCATGTGAAAGCCGAAGTACTTCCAGGTGATGACCAGCATGATGGCCGGGATCACCCAGAACTTGTCGGCCAGGACGAACGGCATCTTGGTGCCGAGCGCGTCGCCGAGGATCGGCAAGAGCCCGTAATTGCCGTCATAGACGAACTTCCAGATCAGCCCCGCTGCCACCTCGGCCAGCATGAAGGGCAAAAAGAAGATCGTCCGCAAAATGTTGATGCTGACCGAGCGCTCGGACAGGGCAATGGCGCACCACATGGCGAGCGGCAGCTGGATCAGCAGCGAGACGGCCACCACGATCAGGCTGTTGCGCACCGCGGTGCCGAAATTGCGATGGTTGATCACGTCGGCATAGTTTTCGAAGCCGACGAAATTGGTGATCGGCCCGTAGCCGTTCCACTCAAAGAACGAAAAGGTTCCCGCATCGACCATCGGCAAGACGACGAACACGGTGAACAGGATCAGCGATGGTGGCAGGAAAATCAGCAGCGGAACCAGGCTCTTGCGATCCATGTAGCGGCGCCGGCGGACGGCGACACCTGTCCCCGCGGCGACTCCGGTCGTAATGCTTGCCATACTCGCTTCCCTTCGAGGCAGATGCGGTCGGCGGGGCAATCGTTGCCCCGCCGACCTCAAGGCCAACGCCTTAATTGGCCGCGTCGTCCACGGCTTCCTTGACCTGCTGGGCGGCGTCCTCGGCGCTGATCGCGTTGGCGGCGAGATCCGCCGACACATCGTTCACCACGCCACCGACCGCCGGCCCGAGGGCCTGGTCGAAGAACAGCGCATGCCAGTGGGCCTTGTTGATATCCTGCGCTACCAGCACCTTGAACGGGTTGGTCATGCCGTCGGCCGCCCCGCTGACGATCGGGATGTAGTAGCCGGCATTGGCGAAGCGGGACTGCACCGGCTTGGCGTTGTACCACTCGATGAACTTGACCGCGTCGTCGGAGGCGTTCTTGGAGAACAGGTAGCCAGACAGGCCGCCCAGCGTATCGGTCGGGTCGCCCTTGCCCCCATCAATGGTCGGGAACGGCAGGATGCCGAGCTGGTCATCCGGGATACCCTGCTTAGTCGCCGAGTTGTCCTTCATGGCGCCGTAGTCCCAGTCGCCCATCAGGTGCATCGCAGCCTTGCCGTCGCCGAAATAGCCCGAGGCATCGCCATAGGTGGCGGCCTGGAAGCCCTCCTGCCACGGATCGAGTTGAGCCAGCTGCAGGAAGAACTGACCGGCCTTGACGAAGTCCTCGCCGGCAAAGCCGTCGCCCTCGCCGCGCGCCGCGGCGTTGAAGCCGTCCTGCCCCGCCAGGCGCACCACCAGCTTGCTCCACCAGAAGTGAGCCGGCCACTTGTCCTTGCCACCCATCGCCAGCGGGGTGATGCCGGCATCCTTGAACTTCTGCACGGCAGCGAGGAACCCGTCCCAGGTCTTGAGGCTCTCGGGGTCGACGCCGGCCTGGGTGAACAGTGCCTTGTTGTACCACAGCACCACTTCGGCCACGTCGCGGGCGATACCGTAGATATGGCCGTCAGGCGCGGTGAAGGCCGCAACGCCTGCCGTACCCTGGGCATCCTTGGCCTCCTGAGACAGGACGCCCTCGATCGGCCGCAGCACGCCGGCCTTGGCCTGCTCGTAGAACACCCCACCGCCCCATGAGTGGAACACATCGGGCGCATCGGCAGACTGCAGCAGCGTGGTCAGCTTGGCCTTGAACGCCTCGTTCTCGAGGAACGGCAGCTCGATCTTCACGCCCGGATTGGCGGCCTCGTACTCTGCCACCGCCTCAGTCATCAGCTTCACCTCGTCCGGGATGGACGCGATGTTCAGATACTTCACCACTGTTTGAGCCTGCACCGGCGCGAGCGCCATCAGGCCGAGCATTGCGGCAAGCGCAATTCGCTTCATGGGTTTCCTCCTCCTTTGGGCAGCCGGGGGGCGCTCTCTGGCGCAGTCGGCCGCAGCGGCAGACGCGGTCCCTACCGCAATCACCACTTGCTACTTTCTAAGCATCCCTTATTAAAGGAAGCAAGAGGCACGTACCTCAGCTCTGCAGAAACAGCTCAATCTGCGGATAGACGCTTGAGGACCGCCTGTTTTTCGGTACTCTGCCGCTGAGTGCCGGGTTTTCGACGATCGTGCCATTCAGCGCCTTTTGTACGGGTTGCAAAGCAATTGACTGACCAGATGCCCGGGGCGAGTTCGTGGCCGTAAAGATCGCTGATCCGCTGCTGATGCGGGAAATCAACAAGTACCATGTGCTGGAGACGATCCGGTGCCATGGCCAGATTTCGCGGGTCGAGATCTCCGAACGCACCCTGCTCAGCGGCACTACGGTATCGGCGATCACCGGCGCGCTGATCGAGGAGGGGCTGATCGAGGCCATCCACACCACGCCGACCAACGAGACCCTACGCGGCCGCCCACGGGTGCTGCTCGGGCTGGTGCGTGACGCGGCCTTTGTCATCGGCGTGCGTATTTCCCAGGCGCTGACCACCGCAACCCTGATCGATTTCCGCGGTGAGACGGTCGCCTCGGTGCAACTGCCGGTGCGGCTGGCCCGCCAGCCCGCCGAGGTGATCGTCGACCTGATCGAGGACGCCATGGAGGAGTGCATCGGCAAGTCGGGGGTGGATCGCAGCCGTATCAAGGGCATCGGCATCGGCATCCCCGGTATCGTCGACCCCCGCTCCGGCCGCAGCTACGCCAGCTCGGTGTTCGGCGAGCGGGAAATCCCCATCGGGACGCTCTTGGGCGAGCGCACCGGCCTGCCGGTGAAACTCGAAAAGCCGGCAAACCTCCTCGCCTTGGCCGAGAGCTGGTTCGGCTACGCCCAGAGCGTCCGCAGCTTCGGCGTCATGGTGCTGGACCAGACGGCGAGCCTCGGGCTGTGGCTCGAGGACGACCTGCAGCGCGGCTCCAGCAAGCTGGGACCGGCCTTCGGCCACACCAAGGTCGGCAATGAGGGGATGCCGTGCGAATGCGGCCAGCGTGATTGCCTCAACGCCTATGTGGGCGATGTCGCCATGCGCCGGCTGGCGCGACAGGAGCTGGGCGAGGCGCTGGACGCCGCCGCCTCGTACGACCTGCTCGACCACCTCGCAGGGCTTGCCCAGGCGGGCGATGCAAGGGGGCAGCGCCTCATCGAGCGGCAGGCCGAAAAGCTCGGCATCGGGCTCTCCCACATCATCAACTTGGTCAACCCGGCCAAGATCATCGTCGCGGTGGAGTCGCAGCGCTATGGCGAAGCCATTGCGCCGATGGTGCGCGCCACGGCGCAGGCCAACAGCTTTCTCACTCACTTCAATTCCACCGAGCTGATCTTCCACACCCTGGATGACCAGCTCTGGGCCCGGGGAGCCGCAGCACTGATGCTGCGCGACATCTACAGCGCCCCGTGGAACGCAGCATAACTGGAGGAAACATTTCGATGAGCAAGTCAGCCCTGATCGTGTGGGGAGGCTGGGATGGCCATACGCCGGAGCAGAGCGCGCGCCTCGTCGGCGGCATGCTCGAGAGCCATGGCTTCGCGGTCACCCTCGAGAACACCACCGAGGCGTTTGCCGATGACGGCCTTAGCCAGTTCGACCTGATCGTGCCGGTCATCACGATGTCGCGGATCGAGCGCGAGGAACTGACGAACCTCCTCGCCGCGGTGCGCGGCGGCACCGGCCTTGCCGGGTTTCACGGGCTGATGTGCGACAGCTTCCGCAACGAGCCGGACTATCAGTTCATGACCGGCGGCCAGTGGGTGGCCCACCCCGGCAACATCATCGACTACACGATCAACGTCACGCGCGGCGATGACCCGATCATGGCCGGGATCGGCGATTTTCCCTACCGGTCGGAGCAGTACTACATGCACTTCGACCCCAGCGTGGAGGTGCTTGCCACCACCACCTTCTCGGGTGAGCAGTTCGAGGAGATCGACGGAGTGGTGATGCCGGTGGTGTGGAAGCGCCGCTTTGGCAAGGGCCGGGTGTTCTATTCGTCGCTCGGCCATGTGGTGGGAGAATTCGAGGTGCCGCAGATGCGCACCATCTTCGAGCGCGGCGCCCTCTGGGCAGCGCGTTAGCAGGCAAGCAGGGAGGGAACCGTGGCTGAACTTCAGCTCAGAGGCATCAACAAGAGTTTCGGCGCGGTGACCGTGATCCACGACGTCGATCTCGACATTGGGGATGGCGAGTTCGTCGTCTTCGTCGGACCGTCCGGATGCGGCAAATCCACCCTGCTCCGGACCATTTCCGGCCTCGAGGAACCGACCTCTGGCCAGGTGCTGATCGGCGGCGAGGACGTCACCGATTTCGACCCCTCAGAGCGGGGTGTGGCCATGGTGTTCCAGAGCTACGCGCTCTATCCGCACATGACGGTGGAACAGAACCTCGGCTTTGGCCTCAGGATGGGCGGGATGCCCGCCGACCAGGTCGCCCAGCGTGTCGCCAGTGCCGCCGGTACGCTGGAGCTGACCGAGCTGCTGCAGCGCAAGCCGCGTCAGCTGTCGGGCGGCCAGCGCCAGCGCGTTGCCATCGGCCGCGCCATCGTGCGCCAACCCAAGGCCTTCCTGTTCGACGAGCCGCTGTCCAACCTCGACGCCGAATTGCGCGTGCAGATGCGCATCGAGATCGCCAAGCTCCATCAGCAGCTCGGCGCCACCATGGTCTACGTGACGCACGACCAGGTCGAGGCGATGACGCTGGCCGACCGCATCGTGGTGCTGCGGGCCGGCAAGATCGAGCAGCAGGGCACGCCGATCGAGCTCTATGACGATCCCGACAACCTGTTCGTCGCCGGCTTCATCGGCTCACCGCGAATGAACTTTCTCGGGGGCACGGTAACCGGCATCAACGATCGTGGCGTGACGGTTTCCCTGACCGCGTTCGACGCTCCGGAACTGCAGGTCCGGTGCCGTGGCAAAGGCGTCAGCGTCGGCCAGACGGTCAGCGTCGGGATCCGGCCCGAGCACTTTACCGAGGCCCGTCCGGAGGGCGGCGCGCTGACCGCGACGGCGCAGGTGGTGGAGCAGCTCGGCGGCGTCTCCTACGTCTACGCGGTCGGGCGGGACGGGGAGACCAAGGTGACGATCCAGCAGAAGGGTCACGCCCGGATCGCCACCGGCACGCCGATCAGCGTCGGCATCGAGCCCGACGCCGCGCTGGCGTTCGACGCCAACGGGCTGCGCCTCTAGCGCCTCGCGACCGACCTGACGGCGGTGTCAGGCTGGTCTAGACTGCGCATGCTGCGTCAGCATCGGGCGCGGTCCGCAACGAGGTATCGATGTCGCTCTCCTCTCTCGACGTCATGGGGCAACTGACCGCCATCAGGGCCTTCGATGCGGCGGCGAGGCTGGGAAGCTTCAAGCGGGCTGCAGCTGAACTCGGGGTCACCGAGGGCGCCGTCAGCCGGCTCATCCGCCAGCTCGAGCGGCGAGCCAAGGTGGAACTGTTCATTCGCGCCGGTCGCCGGATCGGCCTCAGCGACGCCGGGCGGGCGTTTGCCGATGATGTCGGTCCGGCTTTCGAGCGGTTGCGCCAGGCTTCGGCGCGGCTCGGCCGGCAGCATGTCGAACGACCGCTGGTCATCGCGGCGCCCGCCACCACGACGCTGCGCTGGCTCATCCCCCGCCAGGCTGGGCTCGAAGCGGCGCTCGGCGGCAGCATCAAGCTGGTCAGCTGGGATCGCCCGCCCGATATCTCCGACCCATCAGTGTCGCTCTGGCTGTCGGTCGGCGAGCACAGTGCGGGCAGCGACGCCAGCTATGTCGACATCATGCCCGAGAGCTTTGCGCTGGTCGTCGCCGGCGAGCGTCTGACCCGGCAGCCGGATGCACGCGCGGCATTGGCGGGCTTGCCCAGGCTCGTATCGCGCACCCGCCCGGCAATCTGGCAGGACTGGCTGCGCGAGGGTGGAACGGACGCGCCCTACACCGGGATGCACGAGTTCGAGCGGATGTACTTTACCCTGCAGGCAGCCGAGGCCGGGGTCGGCAGCACCATTGCGCCGCTGGAGATCATCGGCGAGGCGCTGGCGGACGGCCGTCTGGTTGCCCCGTTCGGGCGCATCTTGCGCAAAGGCAGCTACCATCTCGCCTTGCCGCCGCGGGACCGTCGGCATCCGGCGACCGCGGCGGCGGTGAAGTGGTTTCGCCGGCAGGGTCAGTCGGGCGCCGCGGGCTTGCCGGCATGCGCTTGAGTTTTTCGCCGTAACGAAGACGAAAAGTCGTTTGTCGCGGCACCGTTCGTCCCCTTCTCTCTCCGATCGAAGCGCGTCCCGCCTGGGACCATGCGTCAACCTGGAACGGAGCAGAAATGGGCAGGCCGATTTTCATCGATACCGACACCGCGTCCGACGACGCCGTGGCCCTGATGCTGGCATTCAGATTCCGCGGTCCGGATGTCAAAGCGCTGGGCGTGGTGGCGGGCAATTGCCCGCTGGAACAGGCGACCATCAACGCGCTGTTCATCCGCGAACTCTGCGGCATGGACCTGCCGGTGCATCAGGGCGCCGACCGGCCATTGCAGCGGCCGCTCGAGACCGCGCAGTTCGTGCACGGCGAGGACGGCATGGGCGATGTCGGACTGGTGCCGACGCAGCTCGCCGACGCGCCATGGGCGCCGAGCCCGGGCCACGCCGGCGACGCGCTGATCGCGCTGGCTGAAAGCCATGAAGACGGGATCGAACTGATCACGCTTGGCCCACTCATTAACATCGCCATCGCGCTCGGCAAGGCGCCGTGGCTGGCGGGCCGGATCAGCCGCTGCTTCATCATGGGCGGCGCCTCGGACTATTACGGCAACATCACCCCGGTTTCGGAGTACAATATCTGGGCCGACCCAGAAGCCGCCGAGGCGGTGTTCGCCTCGGGCATGCCGATCACCATGATCGGCTGGGACATCTCGCGCAAATATGCGGTGATCGACGACCAGGAGGCGGCCAGCCTCCGGCAGATCGGCACGCCCACCGCCATTGTCGCGGTCGATTGCCAGGCTACCCTGCGGCGGTTCTGCCAGGAGGTCTCGCGGCTTGCCGGCTTTGACCTGCCCGACCCCATCGCGGTTGCGGTGGCCCTCGATGAGCAGGTGGTAGTCGAGAGCTTCGACGCCGCGGTCTTCGTCTCGACCGAGGACGGATTGACCCGCGGCCAGACCATCCTCGACGACCGCGCCATGACCGACCGGCCGGCCAATGTGCGGGTCATCAGCAAGGCCGGCCGCGAGCGTTTCATGGCCGTGCTGCGCGAGGGGCTGGCCTGAGCGGAGAGGCTTCGGTCTGCCGGTGTGAAAGCACCGCTCCAACAGGAGCGGTGCTTGAGAGGTTACCGATAGCGGACCTGGTTCCAGCGGTGCCCGAGCAGCGACAGGATGATGATCAGCCCGTAGAAGAACTGCACATAGAAGCCGGAGAGACCCGCTCCCACGACGCCCGACTGAATGAAGGACACCGTGAAGCTGCCGATGGCGCTGCCGATGATCGTGCCGATGCCGCCCCATGGCGCCGTGCCGCCGACGAATACCGAGGCGAGCGCTGGAAGCAGATAGCCATCACCGGAGGTCGGCCACCAGGTGTAGTTGATCATCACGGCGGCAACACCCGCGAGCGCTGCGCCAAGGCCGACGAAGGCGAAGGTCTTGAGCCGCACCAGCTTGATGTTGATGCCCATCTGCTGCGCCGCGTCGGGATTGTCGCCGACCATGTGCACATGCACGCCGAAGCGGTGCCGGTTGTAGATGAACGAGCAGATCGCCACGAACAACATGGCCCAGAGCACCTGCACCGGAATGCCGAAGAACTGGCCGCCGAAAATCTGGAAGGTCAGGGTCTTGGGCAGGCCCACCAGGGCGATCGACTTGCCCTCGGTGTTGATCTGGATCAGCCCGCGCAGCATGAAGTTCATGCCCAGTGTGGCAATGAGCGACGAGAGGTTGGCATAGACCACGAGCCAGCCGACGCAGAGCCCGAGGACGAGGCCGGTCAGCACCGCTGCGATGATGCCGAGAAACGGATCGTACCCCGCCTGCACCACCAGCGCGAAGACCCACCCGGCCATGCCGATGGTCGCCGGAAAGGAGAGGTCGATTTCGCCCACGGTCACCACGTAGACCAGCGGCACCACGACGAAGAGCACGACCGGCAGGCCGATGAGCACGGCGCGATACATGTTCCACTGCGAGAACACTTCCGGGTTGCCCACGAAGAAGCAGGCCAGCATCACCACCAGCACGACGAACGAACCGACGGCCGGGCGATGGTCGCGAAGGAAGCGGCGAAGTCTGGAGCGGTCGGCGTGCTTGCCTTCGGCAACGCGGCGGACGGTATCCGCGTCGAGGGCTTTGGCCGGCGACTGACCGTCACGATTGGCTGTATCGGTCATACTGTCCCTCCTGTGGACTGAACGCCGGCGCCGCCGGGATGGGCGAGTTCTTCCATGAAACGGACCAGGGCTTCCGCCGAGCCGAGTTCAGCTTTGGTGGCCTGCAGCGCCACGCGCCCCCGATCGAGCACGACAAAGCGATCGGAGATATCGAACACGTGGTGGATGTTGTGGCCGATGAACAGGATCGAGCGTCCTGCCGCTCGCGCCTGCCGGACGAAATGGAAAACCTTGGCCGTCTCGGTGAGTGAGAGCGCCGTCGTCGGCTCGTCGAGGATGATCAGGTCGCTTTGGTTGTACATCGCCCGGGCGATGGCGACGCCCTGGCGCTCGCCGCCGGACAGCTGCCCAACAATGGAACTGGGGCCGAAGACCTTGGAGGTGAAGCCGATCTCGCGCATCAGCCGTTCGGCCTCTTCGCGCTGCTTGCGGACTTTCAGAAAGCCAAGCGGGCCCACCAGTTCGCGGCCCATGAAGATGTTCCAGATAATGGTCTGCTGCACAGCCAGCGCTCGGTCCTGGAACACCGTCTCGATGCCCGCCTCGCGCGAGCGTCCCGCGTTCCAGTTCGAAACCGGCTCGCCGCGGACCAGAATCTCGCCGGTTGTCGGCCGAACCGCACCGGCGAGAATCTTGATGAGTGTGGACTTACCGGCGCCATTGTCGCCGACGAGGCCAACCACCTCGCCCTGGTCGACATGAAGGTCGACGCCGCCAAGGGCGTAAACCTGCCCATAGGACTTCTTGATGTCCTTGAGCTCGATAATACGATTTTGCACGATGCCCTCGCTGCAAGTGGATAGGCCGGGGCCCGGCTGGAGCCGGACCCCTGCCGCCGGAAACTCTTAGCGAAGACCTTCCTTGGCCAAGTCCGCAACCGCTCCGTAATTCTCGGGCGTAACGAAGCCGGCGCCGGTATCGACGTTGATCGCGCCGAGGCCGTAGACGACCTGCTGGCAGAGCGACAGGATCGGCATGTAGCCCTGCAGGAACGGCTGCTGATCGGAGGTCAGCTGGACCCAGCCATCCTTGAATGCCTCGACGATCTGCGGGCTGGTGTCGAAGCCGATGTTGATGATGTCGCCGGCGTTCTTGCCGGCCGCCTGCATATAGGTCGCGGCATTGCCGAGGGGCTGGCCGCCCGGATAGGCGATCAGCTTGACGTCCGGATTGGCGGTAATGGCGGCGGTGATCACCGGAATACCGGTGTTCGGGTCGGTGCCGAGTTCCTGCGGCGACTGCAGCTTGACCACTTTGAGGCCGGCGGCCTCGAAGGCCTCGAGCGTTCCCAGTTCGCGTTCGGCGCGCTCGATCTGCGACCAGTCGCTCATGACGATGGCAACATCGCCGGCCTTGAGGCCGAAGCGGCGGATGGCTTCCTCGCCCAGGGCCTTGCCCTGCGGCTTCTGCTGCGCGCCGACATAGCCGCCGCCGAACTTGGCGGTGACCTCGTCGACCGGCACGTTCTGGTACATCATCTTGATGCCTGCGGCCGAGGCCTCCTCGGCAAGCGGCATGATCGCGGCATTGCCGGGGTGACCCATCATGGCAATGCCGTTCGGAGCAGCGCCGATGGCCTCACGCAGCTGCTGGATCATCTTTTCAGAGCTCCAGCCCGAGAACACATAGTCGACCTGAGCGCCCGTATCCTTGGCTGCCTGGACGGCGCCGTTGTAGACGATCGAGGCAAAGGCATCTCCCTCGGCGCCACCCGCGAAGAACCGGATCTTGACGTCGCTGCACCAGTTGTCGCGCAGCGTTTCGGCCATGGCGACGCTGGTCAGGCTGGCGATGGTGACAGTTGCAAAGGCAGCAGCCGTCAGTGCCTTCAGAGCAATCCTAGTCATAGTCACGTCCTCCCTTTCGTGCTTTGCACGGGTTGCGTGCCGGCTCCCCCGCCGGCACCAGTCATCAGCTGGCGCGTCGAAGCGAGGGGTCTCCGCCCTCGTAGTTCGCCGCCAGATTCACGAAGTCTCCGCCGCGAGCCTGCTTGAGATATTCGAGCGCCCGGACCTGGCCGGTCATTTCGAGTGCGTTGCGATAGACCGGGTCGTGCCAGCCCTCGATGTCGATGGAGCCAGACCAGCCGGCGAGACGCAGTTCGGAGATGATGTCGGTCCAGTTGCTGTCGCCGAAGCCCGGCGTGCGCATGAACACGAACTTCTGCTTGCCGAAGATGCCGTGCTCTTTGATCACGTCCCAGCGGACGGTCGCGTCCTTGCCGTGAACATGGAAGAACTTGTGCGCCCACTTGCGGATCTGCGGCAGCGGATCGATCAGGTAGACCAGCTGGTGGCAGGGCTCCCATTCGAGCCCGATATTGTCGTCCGGTGTCTCGTTGAAGATCAGCTCCCAGGCGTCGGGATTGTGGGCGATGTTCCAGTCGCCGGTCTGCCAGTTGCCATCCATGGCGCAGTTCTCGAAGGCGATCCTGACGCCCTTGTCGGCAGCGCGTTTCGCCAGTTCCGACCAGACCTTCTTGTATTGCGGCAGGCTGTCGGTCAGCGGTTTGCCCCTGATACGGCCGGTAAAGCCGGCAACCGTGGTGGCGCCGAAGTGATGGGCGTTGTCGATACAGGCCTTCCAGCCCTCCAGCGTCTGGCGGTCCATCTCCTGGTCTTCCAGCGGATTGCCGAACATGCCGAGGGTGGAGATGGTGATGTCGCGGTTGCCGATAGCATCGAGGCAGCGCTTGCCGAGCTCGGCGAGGTCCTGTCCGTTGGTGGTCTGCCAGAAGAACGGCTCGAAGCTCTCGAAGCCGAGGTCGGCGATCTCGGCGATGCGCGGCGCGGCGGTGCCGGCGGTCGCGCTGACCATGGTGCCGATGCGAATGGTTTTGGTGGGATTGGTCATCTAGGGGTCTCGATAATAATACGCTGGCGGGTTTTGGCGCTCTCGATGGCGGCGAACACCATGGCGAGGCTGTTGACGTTGTCGCTGCCGACAGTTTCCGGCGGCGTGCCGGTGTCGATGGCGCGGAGGAAATCGGCAATGACGCTGGCATGGCCGTGGGTCTGGCTGTCCTCGGCCGGCTCCGGCACGGCGAGCTCCGCCAGTGGCCGGTGAAAGCCGTCCTCGCCTGCCACGACATGCGCCTCGAACCGGTCGGCGCCATCCCAGAGCAGCGTGCCGCGGGTGCCGATGATCCGCCACCGGCTTTCCCAGCTGGTGTTGGCGCCTTCGGCGGCCCACGACCCACGGTAGGTGAAGGTCGCGTCCCCCTCGAGTTCGAAGATGGCGTTGGCGGCGGCGCCGTGCTGGTACCACGAGCCGCGCGGGTTGCTTTCGAGGCAATAAACGGCCAGGGCATCCCGGCCCGCCATGAAGCGGGCGGCGTCAAAGGTGTGGATGGCCATGTCGAGCAGCAGCACGTTCTGCATGGCATCGCGGAAGCCGCCGAAATGCGCGCCGATGAAGAAATCCGCGTGCAGCGCCGTCAGCTCGCCGAGGGCGCCGCTGTCGATCAACCGGCGGATGCGCCGCACGCCGGCAATGTAGCGACGGTTCTGCACCACCGCGTGGATTCGGCCGGCCTTGGCGGCGCGGGCGACGAGGTCGCGGGCGTCGTCGAGGCTGGCGGCCATCGGCTTTTCCGACAGCACGTGGCAGCCATGCGCGAGCGCCGTGGCGACCACGTCATGCCGGGCGCCGGGGATCACCACGTCGAACAGCAGGTCCGGCCGGGTACCGTTGAGCAGAGCCTGGAGATCGCTTTCGACCGCCGCCTTGCCGAGGCCGAACTCCGCCGCGAGGCGATGCGCCGCGTCGGGGTTGATGTCGTTGAGGCCGACAATGGTGATGCGGTCTCGGAGCGCCGGCGTTTCGGCGATGGCCTTGAGCCAGCCTTTCGACATAGCTCCGCACCCGGCCAGAACGGCGCGAAATGACACGTGATTGCCCCTCCCCAGGGAATCCGCCGACGCCTTGTCTCGGCGTGCGCGGCGGCTTCGTAAACGTTTACGACGCTATATTCGCCGGCATTTCTGTGTCAAGAGAATTGCGTAAACGTTTTCGGAAGCCTCCGGCGCGCTGGGAAAATCTAGTATTATGAAGGGCATACGCCGCCTTGCCGAACATCTGAACATTTCGATCGGTACGGTCTCCCGTGCCTTGAACGGACGTCCCGACGTCAATGAGGCAACCCGCCGCCGGGTGCTCGATGCAGCAACCGAACTCGGCTATGTGCCCAACCAGGCCGGACGCACGTTGCGCCAGGGCACGACCAATGCCGTCGGGTTCATGATGGAGTCCGGCGCCGACACCTCGGGGAACCCGGACAACTTCTTTTTCGGCGTCTTCGACGGCGTGCAGGCGGTGTTGAGCCGGCACCAGCTGGATCTGGTGGTGCTCCCCTGCGCCACCGACGAAGACCCCACCGAGTATCTGCGCCGCATGATCGCGCGCCGGCTGGTCGATGCGCTGATCATCTCGGCGACGCATCGAAAGGATCCGCGTGTCGAGCTTCTGAACAAGGCGCACGTCCCGTTCATCGCGCTCGGCCGGACGGGCACCCCCAGCGACCATCCCTGGATCGACCTCGATTTCGAAGGCGTGGCGAACCGCGCCGTGGACCGGCTGGTCGCCAAGGGCCATCGCAGCATCGCCGTTGCCGTCCCGAGCAGCGATATCAATCTCGGCGTCATTTTCCTGCAGGCTTACAAGGACGCCCTGGCCAGGCACGGCATCGCCTTCGAGCAGAGCCTCGTGATCTACACCTCGTCATCGGAACAGGGCGGGTACCAGGCGGCGCATCAGCTGATCAGCATGGCGCAGCGACCGACGGCCATCCTGCTGGTCTACGAGCTGATGGCGATCGGCTTCTACCGGGGCCTCAGGGATGCGGGGCTGAACCCGGGCCAGGACGTGGCGGTTATCGCCTTCCGGGAATCGCCGCTGTCCCGGTTTCTGTCGCCGGCGCTTACCTGTTTCAGGCTGTCGCTGCGCGACGTGGGGATTGCCTTGGGGGAATCGCTGCTGGCCTCGATGCCGGCCTATGCCGACATCTATCCGCAGGGCATCGTGCATCGGGTCTGGCCGATGGAACTGGTTGAAGGCGACAGCGACAACGCGCGCAACGGTTGAGCGGGCCGGGTTGCGGCCCGGGCGCCCGCTCAGCCCTTCACTGCCCCCTGCAACAGCGCCGCCACGAACTGGCGCTGGAAGATCAGGAAGATCGCGATGGTCGGCGCAAGGATCAGCAGCGCACCGGCGCAAAGCAGCGGCACATCGGTGCCCCACTGCCCCTGGAAGGCGCCGAGCGCCCCCGCCATGGTGCGCTGCAGCGGATCCTGCACCAGCACAACGGGTAAGAGGAACTGGTTCCAGGTCCACAGGAACTGCAGGATGGCGAGCGACATGATTGCCGGCCGCGCCAATGGCACGTGCACCAGCCAGAACTGCTTCCACTCGCTGGCCCCGTCGATCTCGGCCGCCTCGGACAGCTCCTTGGGCGTGTTCACGAAATGTGTACGCATCCAGTAGACGCCGAACGGCATGTAGAGCCCGATCAGCGGCAGGATGATCGCGAAGCGGGTGTTGAGCAGCCCGAGCGCCTTGATCTCGTAGTAGAGCGGGGTGATCACCGCCTCGAACGGCAGCGTCAGCCCGAGCACGAACACCAGGTAGAACCAGCGCCCGCGGCCCTTGTCGAACTTGGCGAGGCCATAGCCCGCCATGGTGGCGAACAGCACGCTGAGCGGCACCGTGCCGATGACGATCAACAGGCTCGAGAGCAGCAGCTGATCCATCTTCGCCACCTCGAAGGCCTTGGCGAAGTTCACCCATTGCGGATTTTCCGGCCAGGCGAGGCCCGGCGGGTAGCTGCCCGATGGCGCCAGCGCCGCGCTGAACATCGAGAGGAACGGCAGCAGCGTCAGCAGCATCAGCACGATGATGAGCAGGCGCGCCAAGGCCGCGTCGAGCGTAAGACCCTTCATCGCCGGACCCTCGTCAGCCACTGGATCGGCAGCACGCAGACCAGCACCAGCACCATCAGGAAAATGGCGAGCGCCGAGGCGAGGCCGACCTGCCGGTGCGCGAAGGCCAGCCGGTAGATTTCGAGCCCCGGGACCGTGGTCTGGATGCCCGGTCCGCCGCCGGTGGCGATGTAGACGATGTCGAAGCTGGCCAGCGCCGCAATCACCGTGACGGTGACGCAGACGCCGAGCTCCTGCCGCAGCCCGGGCAGCGTGATGTAGATGAACTCGTCCCAGGGGCCGGCGCCATCGAGCCGGGCCGCCTCATAGAGGCTGGGGTCGATCTTGGTGATGCCGGTGACCAGCAGCATGGTGCAGAGGCCCAGCAGCACCCAGGCGCCGATAATGCCCACCGCCGGCAGGGCGAAGGTGAAATCCCCCAGCCAGCCGCGCGCCAGGGCCTCGAGCCCGATGCCGCGCAGCGCCTGGTTGACTAGCCCGGTATTGGCAAACATCCAGCTCCAGGCGATGCCGGCCGCGACCAGCGGGATCACCTGCGGCAGGAACAGGATGGTGCGGGTGGCAGTGCCGAATGGTCCGCCCAGATGCTCGCGGATCGCCGCGGCGACCGCGAGACCCAGCACAACCGGGATCAGGGTGAACCAGGCGGCGAGGAGGAAGGCGTTACCGATCACCTGCAGCAGGTCGGCGTCGGTCAGCACGATCAGGTAGTTGTTGAGCCCGACGAACCGCATCTTGCCGATGCCGTCCCAGCGCTGCAGCGAATAGAACACCGACATCGCGAGCGGCACCAGCACGAAAGCCGCGTACATGATGAAGGCGGGCGCCGCGAACAGCAGCGCCGCAATGGCAGTGCGGCGGCCGATGCCGGCGCGTCTTCGCGACTTGGCCGGGGCAGCCGCTGCGGCCCCGGCGATCTGGTTGGTTCTATCAATCAAGGTCAGCGCGACAGTTCTTTTTCGTATTCGGCCTGCACGGCTTCGATCAGCCCCTTGCCGGTCTGCACGCCGCCGACCAGCTTCTGCAGTTCGGGGGTCCAGCCGGCGGCGAAGATAGCGCCGGTGGCATTGGCGATGAAGTCCATCGCGCCGTTCTCGGTGGCGACCACGTTGCCGGCGGCGAGCGTTGCCTCGGTCACCGAGCCAGGGGTCACTGCCGGAATGGGCAGATCAGCCGGGCCGCCGGGGTTGGAACCGCCGACTTCGACGTTGATCTGGCGCGCCTGTTCGTTGGTCGCCACCCAGTTGAGGAAGAAGGCGGCGCAATCCTGGTGCGCGGCCTTGGCGCCGATGCCGAAAGTCAGCGGCGCCGACATAGCGGCGTGGCGGCCGCCAGCTTCGGCCGGCGGCATCAGGAAGAAGCCGAACTTGCCGGCGAAGTTCTTGTCGAGATTGCCCGACTCCCAGTCGCCATTGAACATGAACAGGCCTTCGCCGCCGGTGAAGCGGCTCATCATCTGGAAGTACTCGATGGCGTTGGTGTCGGCGGCGAAATAGCCTGACTTCACCCAGTTCTCGAGGTGCTCGGCCGCCTTGAGGTTGGCCTCGGTGTTGATGGTGGCGCCGTCCTTCTGGAAGATCCAGTCGTTGACCGGCTCGGGCGGGCCGTAAGAGCCCATCAGGTCCTGCAGCGGGAAGGCAAGCCCGCCGGTGCCCTTGTTGAACTGCATGATCGGCACGAGGCCGGCATCCTTGGCCTTCTGCAGCAGCGCATCGAGTTCGGCCAGCGTCTTGGGCGGCTCGGTCATGCCGACCTTGGCAGCGAGCTCCTTGTTGTAGAACACGCCGGTCATCGAATAGTTGAGCCCCATGGCCCAGAGCGAGCCGGCGCCGCGCGGGCGGCCGCCCTCCTCGACACGCAACTGGATCAGCTGGCTCGGCGGAAATTTGTCCCAGCCGAATTCAGTGAAGTAGCCATCGAGATTGGCCAGCAGTTCGTTGGCAACGAGGTCGCTCATCGAGGGCAGCCGGATCAGGTCGGGCGCATTGTCCTCGGAGAGGATGCGCGGCGAGTTCTCCATCATGTTGGCGAACTGATCTTCCTTGATGTCGAAGGTCACGTTCGGGAACTGCCTGGTGAACTCCTCGGCCAGCTTGCTGGGCAGCGGGAAGCCGGTCTCGAAATAGGCGTTCATCACCACCGGGTCGGCGCCGCAGCTCGGCGCCGCCATGGCAGTGCCCGTGAGCGCGGCGGCGGTAAGGGCCGCAAGGCCAGTGGCAGTTACGGATTTCAGCTTCATGGTCATTCCTCCTCCAAGGATGCGTCCGGCTTTCGCGTTGCTCAGCTGGCGCTTCTATTTGCTAAATGGATTTAGCACGAGGTTCACGGCTCTCGTCAAGAGGCTCCGAGCAGCTGGCGCAGCGCGTCGACCAGCGCCGTGCCGCGGGTGTCGCCCGGCCCGCGCATCCAGTTGGTGATGAAAGCGAATCCAACGCGGTGCCGGGGATCGGCGAAGGCCACCTGCCCCCCCGCCCCGTCATGCCCGAAGCTTTCGGCGGTGAGGAACCGTCGTGCTTCAGAATCGAGCTGAAACCCCATGCCCCAGCGCGGATAGGGCGGCTCGGCGGGAAATACCGGGGCGCCCTCGGTCACCGTCGCGGTGGCCCGCTGCAGCACCTCGGCGGAAGCCAGCCGCACGCCGCGGGTTTCGGTGACTGCCGCCGACCAGATGGTTGCGAGGCCCTTGGCGGTGGCAATGCCGCCGGCGCCGGGAATCTCGGCCTGCTGCACGCGCCGATCGTTGAAACCGCCATCGCTGGTGACCAGCGCCGCGGGCAGCGCCCGTCCGAGGGTCATGGCGCGATAGGGCCAGTTGACCTCGCCCGCCACGGCCTTGCTGGCGTCCATCTCCCACAGCGCCGCGAGCTCGGACGCCACCTGCAGATGCGCGACATTGCCGCGCGAGCGCGGCAGGCCGATCCAGGCTTCAGCGCCGAGCGGCGCGATCGTCTCGCGGAAATAGGCGCCGGGCGACTGCCCCGTCACCCGCCGCACCAGCTCGCCGGCCAGCCAGCCATGGGTCAGCGCATGGTAGGCATAGCCACCGCCCGGCGGCCAGAGCGGCGCCTGCGCCGCCAGTTTCGAGGTGGCGGCATGCCAATCGAGAATGTCTGCGAGTTCGAAATCCTCGCGCGGAGCCGAGAGTCCGGCGCGATGGCTCAGCGCCTCGGCCACCGTCACGGCGCCCTTGCCAGCGGCAGCAAATTCCGGCCAGTAGCGTGCCACCGGAGCATCGTAGTCGAGGCGCCCCGCTTCGACGAGGCGCGCCACCAGCAGCGACATCAGGCCCTTGGTGCAGGAGAACACCACCGAGGCGGTGTCCTCGTCCCAGCGCCGTCCGTCGCGTTCGTCGGCGATTCCGCCATAGAGGTTCACCACCACTTCGCCATCGACCAGGATAGCAAGTGCCGCGCCCATGCTCGGCGCCCCGTCGAACGCCGCTTCGAAAACACTGCGGATCGGCTCGTACCCCGCCGCCACCGTCCCCTGAATCGGAGCGCTCATGGCTGTGCCTCCAGTTCGAGCCTCGGCATGCCGTCGGCGTGCCGGCCGAGCTTGATCGGCAGCGGATCGGAGATCGAGCCGGCAAAGACGCCGCCCGACTGCACATTGTTGAAGGCGAGCAGCACGGCACGGCCGGCGCGATCGGTGGTGATCCGTCCGGCATAGAGCGCCTCGGGCGCCAAGAGGCTCGCCCGCTCGATCGGATAGGGGCCGAGCACGTCCGGGATGGCCACTGACCACACGCCGCCCTGCTGCCCGGCCAGGCGGCCCGACAGCCGGGGACTGTCGCAGCAGAAGATCAGGTGCAGCGTGCCCTTGACCGTAACGATCTGCGGCACCTCGAGATGGGCGAAACCGCCATTGATGGCACTGAGCGGTGGCTGGGCCTGCCAGCTCTGCATATCCTCGGAGACGGCGTGCCCGATCACCCCGCGCTCCATGTCGGCGCCGTGATTGGCCCGGGCGGTGATCAGCATGTGCCACTGCCCGGCCGCGTCGGCGAACACCCAGGGGTCTCGCCAGGCCTCCTCGGGCCAGCTCGACGTGCCGAGCGTTTCGTAATGCTCGGGGTCGGCGACACTGATCGGGCCGGGGAGCTTCCGCCAGTTGTAGAGATCTTCGGAAACCGCCATGCCGACGGTCTCGACATTGGCGTTGCTGGCCGGCGAGAGAAAGCGCGAGCCGGTATAGTAGAGCCGCCACAACCTGTCGGGGCCGCGCACCACGCTGCCGGTCCAGGTGGCGGTATCGTCGAAGCTGCCCGCCGGGCCGGTCTCGAGAATCTGGCCGTGGTTCTGCCAGTTGAGCAAATCGGTCGAGGTGGCGTGGCCGATCCGGGCGTTACGATGCCTGAGGTCGGGGTTTCCCAAGGCGTGCGGCGCGTGCAGGTAGAACAGGTGATAGTCAGTACCATCGTCAGCCAGCCAGAAATCCCAGACCCAATGGTCGGGCAGTGAAAAAGCCATCGCCTTCAACCTCGCTAATTGCTAAATGGATTTAGCAGGCGGGGTGAGCGACGCCAAGTTGGCAAATCGCGTCTGCCCCTTCTATGAAGAAGCGTCCAAGCGAAACTGGAGCGATGGCGGGATTGACCAAGAAGCGCGTAACCCTCGCCGATGTTGCAAGGCTCGCCGGCCTCTCCTCGGCCGCCGCTTCGATGATCCTGACCGGCCGCCCGGACACGAGGCTCTCGGCCGAGGCGCACCGCCGCGTGCATGAAGCGGCAGCGCAACTGGGCTACCGTCCCAATCTCGCGGCGCAGGCGCTGCGCACCGACAAGACCCGGACGATTGCCTTCATCTCCGACTATGTCGCCACCACGCGCTATGCCAACGGCCTGATCCGAGGGGCGCTCGCCGCGGCGCAGGAGGCCGGCCATGTGCTGCTGCTGCTCGAAACCGGCGGCGAGCCCGATCGCGAAGTGCAGGCGATCGAGGCCGCCCTCGACCGGCAGGTCGACGGCATCATCTTCGCCGCCATGCGAGCCCGCGAGATCTTTGTGCCGACCCTGCCGGCGGCAACCCCGGTGGTCATGCTGAACGGCACCAGCACGCGGTTTCCGCTTTCGGTCCTGCCGGACGAGCTGACCGGCGGTCACAGCTCGGTGGACCTGCTGTACGCAGCAGGCCATCGTGACGGCATCGCCCTCGTTGGCCACAACAAGATCGCCGAGCAGGGGCTGTTCCGCTCGGAGACGGTGGGGCGGCGCATCGCGGGAATTCACGCCGCGATGCGCGAGCACGGCCTTGATTTCGCAGTGGAAGAGAGTTGCTGGGAATGGGAGCCCCATCATGGCTTCGAGCTGGCCCGCAAGGTGCTGGCGCAACGGCCTGAGATAACGGCCCTGCTCTGCCTCAACGACCGGCTCGCCTTCGGCGCCTACCAGGCACTGGCCGAGGCCGGGCGTTCCGTCCCAGGTGATATCGCCATCGTCGGCTTCGACAATGACGAGATCGCGGGCTACCTGCGTCCCGGGCTGACCACCATTGCGCTGCCGCATGAGGAGATGGGCAGGGCCTCCGTCAGGCTGCTGCTGTCGCCCGACGCCAGCGGCGAGCACCTGATCTCGATGCCGGTGGTGGTTCGCGCTTCGATCTGATCGCTCGGTCTTTTCGCAGCTTGAAATACCACTGACGGCGGAACATGGTCGGCTTCGAGGGCGCGCCGGCGCCTCGGGGAACTGCCGATGCGACCAAGCCGCCATGAGTGACTACCAAGCCAAGCCACCTCTGGGGATTGACGCTGCAGGCGCATCCGAGGAAGGCGCAACGGTCTACGAGCTGATCCGCGACGACATCATTTCGGGCCGCCTGAAAGCCAATGAGCGACTGGTGGTCGCCGACCTCGCCAGTCGTCACCGATCATCGTCCAACCCGGTGCGCGAGGCGCTGCAATTGCTGCGCGGCCAGGGGTTCGTCACCTTCGTGCCCAATCGCGGCGCGCGGGTACGAGCGATCGACCAGGACTTTGTGCGCGACATTTACGAGATCGGGGTGGCGCTCGAACCCCGCTTCGTCAGGTGGTTCGTCGGCATGGCCACCCCAACGGACATCGCCGGGCTCGAGAGCCTGCAGCAGGCGATGGAAGCCAACGACTTCGCCGATCCGGTGCTACACAGCGATCTCGACACGCAGTTCCACACCCTGATGTACGAGCGCCACTACAATCGGCTCGCGACGGAAATCTGGTGGAAGAACCGCGAGGTGCTGCGCGCCGTGACCCGCGATTACAACTTCACGCTGGCCCGCCGCTCGCAGCTGATGCGTGAGCACCGCCAGCTGATCAAGCTGATCAGGCAGGGCGACGCCGACGGCGCCGCCGCGCTGATCGAGCAACATGTCGAGGGAGCCGGCCGGCACGTGCTCGAGCAGTTGCGCGCCTCGACTGCGGCCCGGGCGGGATAGGCGCCAAACTCGCGGTGCCAGCTACACCCGAACCCGCCGTCCGTCCTCGCGGTCTTCCAGCCGGCTGGCATCGGCGCGGGCGAGCCGCTCGTTGCTCAGCTGCAGCAGATCGTTGGCCGGCGACAACTTGCCGGCGCCGGCGTCATCGGCAGAGAGCACCGAGGCCTTGAGCAACTGCGAGTACGGGTGTTCCGGGGCATCGAGCACGGTTCGCGCCGGCCCCATCTCCACCACCCTGCCCTTCTGCATGATGATCAGCCGATCCGAGATGTAATAGGCGGTCGCAAGGTCGTGGGTGATGTAGATGACCGAGACGCCGAAATCGTCACGCAGCGCCTTCAAGAGATTGACGATCGCCATGCGCAGCGACGCATCGACCATCGACACCGGCTCGTCGGCAATCAGCAGCGGCGGGTTGGGGATCAGCGCCCGGGCGATCGCGACGCGCTGCAACTGCCCGCCCGACAACTCGTGTGGGAAGCGGCCGGCGATCTCGGCGAGGCTCAGGCCCACTTTCTGCAGCGCCCCATCCATGGCGGCCTCGATCGCCGCCTTGTCGCGCGCCCCGAGATAGCGCCGCGCCGTCGACTGCAGGTAGCGGTCGACCCGCTTCAACGGGTTGAACGCCTCGAACGGGTTCTGGAACACCGGCTGCACATTGGCCATGAACTTCAGCCGATCGGCTTTGTTCTCATGGTGCACCGGCTCGCCGCGGAACAGGATGCGGCCGCTGCTCGGCCGCTCGAGCCCCAGGATCATGCGCGCCAGCGTGGTCTTGCCCGAGCCGCTCTCACCGATGATGGTGAAGATCTCGGGCTTATCGGCGGCGATGGCGAAACTGACCTGGTCGACGGCGCGAACCTCCTGCCGGCCGAGGATGCCCCCCATCTGGAAGCGCTTGGATACGTCGGCAACTTCGAGCAGCGAACTCATGCGGCTACTCCTGCGCGGCTGTGACCCGGCACCAGCGGCTCGACGTCGTTGGCGCGCCAGCAGGCGCTGCGGTGGTCGGTGCCGACCGCGACCAGCGGCGGCACTTCGGTCTTGCACTTGTCGATGGCGAGCGGACAGCGGGGGTGGAAGCGGCACCCGGCCGGTGGCGCGGCGAGGCTGGGCGGCCGCCCCTCGAGCGCCGGCCGCTGCGTCGTATCGCCGATGCGCGGCAGACTGGCGACGAGATGCGCTGAATAGGGGTGCTTGGGCGCAGTGAACAAGGTGCGGGTCGGCGCCTCCTCGACCAGACGGCCGGCATAGATGATGCCAATGCGATCGGCGATATTGGCATGCACGCTCATGTCGTGGGTGACGAAGACGATCGAAGCGCCCATCTCGGTCTGCAGGTTCTTGATCAGCGACAGCACATCCTTCTGCACCACCACATCGAGCGCCGTGGTCGGCTCGTCGGCGATGATGAAATCGGGCTTGCACACGGTGGCGAGGCCGATGGTGACGCGCTGGCGCATGCCGCCGGAGAGTTCATGCGGATAGGCATTGAGCACGGTTGGCGAGAGCTTCAAATGCCCAAGGTGCTCGACCACGCGCTGGCGGAAGGCGCTGCCCGAGAGCCCTAGCGGCCGGGCCGCGAAATCCTCGAAGATGCGGCCGATGCGACGCACCGGGTTCAGCGTGCTCATCGAGCCCTGCATGATGTAGCTGAGGTGCCGCCAGCGGATGGCATCGATCTCGGCCGGTGTCGCCACCGTGACGTCGGTCGGCGGCCCGCCGAAATCGTAAGTGGCGCTGCCCGAGACCACCCGCAGCGGCGGGCGGATGGCGGCGGCCAGCACCTTGATGAAGCTGGTCTTGCCCGATGAGCTCTCGCCGGCGATGCCGTAGACCTCGCGGCGCTTCACCTTCATGGTGATGCCGTCGACGGCGCGGACCTCGCGGTTCACGCCGAAATAGCTCATCTGGTAGTAGGCCTTGAGCGCCTCGACTTCGAGAATGTTGTCGCCCATGGCGTCAGGCTCCCATGCGGCGCAGCCGGCTGCGCGGATCGATATACTCGTTCATGCTGACGGCGAGCAGGAACAGGCCGACAAAGGTGATGACGATCAGGATCACCGGGATCACCACCCACCACCAGACGCCCACCACCATCGCCGAGTGCGAGTTGGCCCAGTAGAGCACCGTGCCGATGGTCGGGTTGTTGATGTTGGTGAAGCCCAGCACCGCCAGGGTCACCTCCATGCCGATCGACCACAGCATGTTGTTCATGAAGGTCGAGAAGACGATCGGCATCACGTAAGGCAGGTGTTCCTCGAGCAGCACCTTGCGGGTGCTCATGCCGGCGAACACCGCGTGGCGGGTGAACTCGCGATGCTTCAGCCCCAAGGCCACCGAGCGGATCAGCCGCGCATCGAACGGCCAGCCGAAGCAGGCCATGATCAGCGCCATCGTGAAGCTGTCCATGTGGTTGCGCAGCACGAAATAGAACAGCACCAGGATCGGGAAGATCGGCACGGCAACGAAGATGTCATTGATGAACATCAGCACCCGGTCGACCCAGCCGCCGAGGTAACCGGCCGCGAGCCCTACCGCGATCGAGATGATGCGGCTCAGCACCGCCACGGTGATGCCGAACAGCAGGCTGTTCTTGAACGCCGCCGAGAGCTGCCAGAACATATCCTGGCCGCGCGAATTGGTGCCGAACCAGTATTGCGCCGAGGGCGGCTGGTCGGGAATGGCGAGGTAGATCTGGGTGGGATCGACGGGCGAGAAGAAGCTGAGGGCCGCAAAGATCGCCACGATGCCGACGAGGATCAGCCCGATGGTGAATTCGGCATTGTAGCGGATGAGGTCGCGAAGGACGGCAAACATCTGGATTTACTCCGCCCGAACGCGCGGATCGAGCAGCGGGTGCAGCAAGTCCACGATGAAGATGGCGAGGGCGACTGCGGCGATCGAGATGGTGCAGACCGCCAGCACGGTCGAGTAATCGCCGGCATTGACCGCATCGACGAGCAGCGAGCCCATCCCCGGATAGTTGAACACCTGCTCGGTGATGACGGTGCCGGAGAACACCCCGCCAATGACCATGGCGAGCGCCGTCACCTGCGGCACCAGGGCGTTGCGGATCACGTAGTCACCGACAATGGTGTCGCGTCGCACACCGGCGAGTTCGGCGTAGGTCACGTAGTCCTCGGTGACGATGTTAGAGACCAGCGCCCGCATGCCGATGAACCAGCCGCCAAGGCCAACCAGGACAAGCGACAGGGCCGGCAGCAGCGAGTGCTGCAGCACCGACAGGATGAAAGGCAGCGTCCAGCCCGGCCGCACATCCATGGCGAAACCGCCGGAGATCGGCAGCACGGGCCACAGGTAGCCGAAGACGATCAGGATGATGAAGGCGACGATGTAATAGGGGATCGGCTGCAGCCCCATGGTGACGATGCCGAAGGCCTTGAGCAGGCGGCTGTTCTGGAAATAGCCGGCGAGCCCACCGGCGAGGTTGCCGACGACAAAGGTGATGGCGGTCGAGGTGAGCAACAGCCCCAGGGTCCAGGGGAGCGCCCTGAGCACCAGTTCCATTGCAGGCGTCGGAAACGCCATCAACGACGCGCCGAGGTCGCCGCGCAGCAACCGGCTCCAGAAGTTGACATATTGAGTGAGCACCGGCTGGTCGGTGCCGAACATCTCGGTCAGCGCCAGGCGGGTGGCGGCAATCGCCTCAGGCGACAGGTTGGAGCGGGCGGACAACCGGCCGAGCACCTGTTCGACGGGATCGATCGGCGACAGGTAGGTCACCACGAACATGGCCGACACGCCGAAGAATATCACCGCCAATAGCTGAACGAACCGCTTGGCGGCGAACCATAGATAGCCTTGCATAAATACTCCTCACCCCGGGGCGGCCACTTGGCCGTCCCCACCCGCGGCCGGCGCGTTTCGGTCGCGGGGGTTACTACAGATCAGGCTGACGCACGCTCGGTGACGGCAACGATCCCGCGTTCTGATGGCGCCTCGAGGGCTCGAGAGGCCACCAGAAGGCGGGAGGGAGCGCGGAAAGTGCCGCGCCCCCTCTCACCCTGGGAGAGCGGTCAGCCAGCCACGGGGCTGATCTGGGTGAAGATGTAACGCCCGTTCGACCAGTTGGTGACCGGGTTGGCGTACGGGTTCTCGGCATTGGGCCAGCCGGTCCAGAAGCGGTTCGACTGAATGGAGAACACGTTGTAGGCCATGATCGGGATGTTCGGCATCTCTTCGAGGTGCAGCTTGACGAACTCGTGGCCGTACTCGATGCCCTTGGGATCGTTGAAGTCGATCTTGCGGATGTTCTCGATGATGGTGTCGAGCCGCGGATCGGTCCAGCGCATCCAGTTACGGTCGGGCTGGGACTCGCCCGGCTTGGCGACGTAAGCCGAGTGATAGCTGTCGAGGAAGAAGCTGAGGTCGGGGTGACCGCCCCAGGTTTCCACCGCCCAGGCGATGTTGGTTTCGTAGTTGCCGACGCGCTGCCGACCCCAGGTGTCGCTGTCGACCTGGGCAGTCGCCTGCACACCGGCCTGCGACCACATCTGCGCAATCATCACGCCGAGACGGTTGATCACGCCTTCCTGCGGCACCATCACCTCGAAGGCAAACGGCTCGCCGTTCGGCATCATCCACTGGTTGCCGTTCTTGGTGAAGCCGGCTGCCGTGAGCAGTTCTTCGGCCGCCGCCACATCCTGCTTCCACCAGCCGTAACCGAAGGCGTTGCGCACGGCCGCTTCATCGGTCGGCACGGCGTCGCCGAACTGCGGACGCACCATGTCGGCAATCTGCAGGCCGATATTGGGATCGTACGGCTTGATCTTCCGGGTGCCGGTGTCGACCTCGTAGTTGATCAGGAAATCCTGCAGCGGCGCATGATAGTCGCGCGGATGCGTGCCGGTCGGCGGCACCGAGATGGCCGAGAGCGTCGCCGCGCCGCGATACGACGCCATCGACATGGCGCGCGCATCGAGCATCAGCGCCAGGGCCCAGCGCACGCGCTTGTCCTGGAACTTCTCGTTCTGGTGGTTGAAGATGATCATCGGCAGGGTCGGATCGGGATGGGCGTAGGGGAAGCCCGGGAACCAGCCCTGGATCTGCGGATCGTCCTTGACCACGGCGAAGGTGCCTTCCGGGGTCAGGTCGTGCACCATGTCGAGGTTGCCGTTGCGGATCTCGATCAGGCGGTTATCGGTGGTGATGTTGTTGCGATAGATGATGAATTTCGGCTTGGGCTCGGCGATCATGCCGAGCGCGGTGCGCTGCCAGTCTTCACGCTTCTGCCAGATGTACCAGGTGCCGTTCGGATCGAACGAGTGCAGCGTATAGGGCCCGATGCTGACCGGCGGGTTGGCGTCATAGGTGAGGATGTCCTCGACCTTTTCGTAGACGTGCTTGGGCATGATCCAGGCGGCCGTCCAGCGCACCGAGAACAGCGCATGGAAGCGCGAATTCGGCGCATTGAGCTTGAAGAGGACACTGTATTTGTCGGGCGCGGTGACTTCGGCGACCTGCGCACTGAAGGCGCCATTATAGGGGGTGCCCGGCGTCGCCTTCTGTTTTTCGACCGTGAACACCACGTCGTCGGCGGTGAACTCGACCCCGTCGCTCCAGAAGATGCCCTGCTTGAGCTTGACGGTCATCTCGGTGAAGTCGGCATTGTATTGCCAGAGATCGTCAGCGAGTGAGTTGTAGACCGCGTTCTCGCTGGCCCCTTCGATGCCCGCATCGGGATCGATGAACCACAAGGTATCGGTGGTCAGGTTGTGCAGCCCGTTGCTGGTGCCGTTGCCGGCGCCGACGGCCCACAGGTTGAACCAGCTCGGATTGCGGATGATCCCTTCGGGATTGTGAACGATGACCGTCTCGCCGCGCGGGAACTGCGCCAGATCCGGTGCCGTACCTCCGGCGTCCTGCGCGAAAGCCAAACCATTGGCGGCAACGGTAAGGGCACCGACAGCGGTACCCAGCAGAAAGCTGCGTCTATCCATTTTGTTTTTTCCTCCCACGGCGGCAGCGCCTCTCGCGCTGCCATCCCGAAAGCGCTCCACCGCTTTCGGGCGCCATCCTATCCGCGAAGCCCTCCTTGTCAACTTGTGTTTCGATGTACATCGGATATTCTAATATGAATGATGACAGCGGCGAGGTCCCTATATCGCGCCACCCTGTCACGTCGGGAACAGCCGCAATCGCCAAGCCAGACATCTCAGATAGTGTATATGTTTCAGCGTACTAATAGATCAATCTGGCGTCGGGCCGGAGCATCGTCCGCCTCACGGCGGATGCTATCGCGACCACCCGTGGCCGCTTGACCCGTCTCGTATCCAGAATCGATTAATACCGGAACATACGGTACATATGACAGATCGTACCGTTTGCCCCGGTTCAGTCCTGCGTCTCAAGTCGCATGATGATCTCCTGGTCGTGATGCCCGAAGCCGCGTCCGAAGATGTTGACCCCGCCGGGACATGTGGCGTCGGCGGCGACGCCGATGCGCAGCCGAATCGACTGGGCCGCATCGAGTTGCAGGTCGGCCAGCGACACCGACGAGATTTTCTGTCCATCGAGAAAGCTGCCGGCGCTGGTGACGCGCCAGTTGGTCAGTTCACCGTGATCGGATCCGTAGCGCGCCCAGCCGCCTCTCGGCTCGTCCTGACGATAGCGGCTGGCCCGCAGGGTCCAGCTGCCGAGCTCGACGTCATTGACCCAAATCGAGATCGCACTCGGCCAATCGGGCGAGGTTCCGGGCGCATCGGATCCAAGCTCCATGGAGAACTCGAGGGCCCGGACCGGTGGGCCGGAGCGATAGGGGAAGCGATACTCGACGAAGCCGCCGGTAAACCAGAGAAGCCCGGCCTTCACCCGTCCCGGATCGAGGAATGTATCGGGCATATCGAGCAGACCGATGACGCCTTCGACGGCTCGCAAGCCGCACGGCGCACAGACGCTGAAGCTCGTATAGAGCCCCAACGGCACCGAGGCCTGGAACAGACCGCCCGCTTCCACCCGGCAGACCCTCACTCGCAACCAGCTCAGGGACAATGCTAGCACGGGCACTATGGGTCCGGCCACGGATTGCGTACAATCGGACAAAATGTCTACGCAATCTATCGCAAGTCCGGCCTTGTATGTGATCCATATCGCCTATTGAGGTAGAGACGGGCCGGAAGCAGCGGCCGATTCATATGCCCCCTCTTGCGCCCCCTCTTGACGGAACACCTCCATGACACCGGCAAAGCCCACCTGGACCTCGGATAACGGCGACGGGACGTTCACCAATCCGCTGTTCTACGAAGAGTTCTCCGACCCCGACATCATCCGGGTCGGCAGCGTCTACTACATGACGGGCACGACGATGCATTGCATGCCGGGCCTGCCGGTGCTGCGATCCACCGATCTGGTGAACTGGACACTGGTCAGCTACGCCTTCGAGCGGCTCGATCTTGGCCCGGCCTTCAGGCTCGAGGGTGGCGAGATCTACGGCCAGGGCATCTGGGCCCCGTGCATTCGCTACCGGGACGGCACCTTTTACATCTTCTCCAACGTCAACGGGCAGAAGACCCAGATCTTCACCGCCAGCGACCCGGCCGGCCCATGGGTGCGCAGCCAAGCCGAGTACAATTACCACGACCTGACGGTGTTCTTCGACGATGACGGGCGCGCCTATGTGGTCTGGGGCTATCGCAACCTCAGGATCGCCGAGCTGGACCAGAGCCTGCACCGGGTCATCCCCGGCACCGAGCGCGAGCTCACCCCGCCTGACAGCCTGATGGGCGAAGGCGCGCATTTCTACAAGGTCGACGGCAAGTACCTGATCACCAGCGCCTGGTTCGCCGGGCCGATGCGCATGCCCTGCGCCCGCGCCGACAGCCTCGATGGCCCGTGGGAGATCAACCCCGCCATCTCGATCGACGAAGATTTCGGACTGGTCGAAGGCTATAAGATAAAGGGCGCCGGTATCCCCTTCACTCTCGATCCGCCGTTCGAACTGGTGCCGCCGAATCCCGCCAGCAATGGTCGACTCAACCTGCACCAGGGCGGCATCGTCGACACGCCGGATGGCGAATGGTGGGGCTGGTCGATGATGGATTACAACTCGCTCGGCCGGCTGACCTGCCTGTCGCCGATCACCTGGCAGGATGGCTGGCCCTATTTCGGCCTGCCCGGCAATCTCGGCCGTACCCCGCGCACCTGGGTGAAGCCCTCAGCCGCCCCCTCGCCTGTCGCCTTGCCCTGGCCCGAACGCAGCGACGATTTCGATGACGCCGCACTCAACCCGCTCTGGCAGTGGAACCACGTGCCGGTCGACGACAAGTGGTCGCTCGGCGAACGCCCCGGCCACCTCAGGCTCCATACCCTGCCGGCGGCAGATTTCTGGCAGGCGCGGAACACGCTGACCCAGCGGGCGGTCGGGCCGATCTCCATCGTCTCGGCCGAGCTTGACGGTTCCGGTCTGGTTCCCGGCGACGTGGCTGGTCTCGCGCTACTCGGCATGCCCTGGCGCTGGGTCGGGCTGGCGCGGACGGCGGCCGGCGATGAGATTCGCGCCTTCGACTACCAGACCGGCCGAACCATCACCGCGCCGGCAGCGGGCCCGCGCGTCTGGCTGCGCGCCGAGTGCCACTTCCTGACCGAGCTGGCCCAGCTCAGCTTTTCAACCGATGGCGAAAGCTTCACGCCCATCGGCGAGCCGGTGATCATGGTGTTCCAGCTCAAGACCTTCCAGGGCATTCGCTATGCGCTGTTCGCCTACAACGAAGCCGGGCGCGAAGGCGGTCACGCCGATTTCGACCGCGTCAGCATCGACGAGCCGCATCCGCGCGGCCTGATGCAGCCGATCCCGGCCGGTGAGAGCGGTACGCTCGTCCTCGCCAACGCTCCCGCGGTCGGTCTCGCCACGGCGCTGGGCACCGTCATCGGCGGGACACCCGAGCCGTTCACCGTCACGCCGGTCGGTCTCGGCCGTGTCGCCCTGCGTCACGCCGGTGGCGTGCTGTCGGTGACGGCTGGCGGCGTCGGCACCGTCGGCCGTATGGCCGGTGAGGCGACGCAATTCCAGTGGATGGAAACGCCCACCGGCGAGGTGACGCTGATGGCGCTCGCCACCAACCGCTTCCTCCGCATCGCCCCGGACGGCGCAGTCCGCGCTGACAGCCCGGGCCCGACACCGGACGGCAAGGACGGCACGCGGTTCCGGTTTGTGCGAGCAATGTGACGGACTGCGTCCTCCTGCAACATCGGGTTTACCGCTGAAGCCTGCAGTCGGCGCCCTCTCCCGCTTGCGGGCAGGGCTATCGCATATAGAGCACTGACAGTAGTTGGAGTGCCTTCTCCCCTTGTGGGAGAAGGTGGCCGAAGGCCGGATGAGGGGTTCTCTCCGCGTACTCATCGTCCGTCGCTTCGCTCCGGCCGCGCTACACTTCGTTGCGCGGNCTGACAGTAGTTGGATGGCCTTCTCCCCTTGTGGGAGAAGGTGGCCGAAGGCCGGATGAGGGGTTCTCTCCGCGTACTCATCGTCCGTCGCTTCGCTCCGGCCGCGCTACACTTCGTTGCGCGGACCCCTCATCCGCCCTTCGGGCACCTTCTCCCACAAGGGGAGAAGGCTAGAGGTGCCCAGCGCCGCCATATGCGATAGCCCTGCGCTTGCGGGGGGGAGCCCGACTGCAACATCGGATTTGCCGAGGAAATCGTCCCGCGCCGGGTGGGAGCTCTGGTCCGAGGCGACTATGGTCGCGCCAGCCAAATCAAGAAGTAGCCTCATGTCCCAACTCGACACCCGCATCGCCGCCCAGATCGCCACCGAAATCGCCGCCCGCCCCGACCAGGTCCGGGCTGCCGTGGAACTGCTCGATGGCGGCGCCACGGTGCCGTTCGTCGCGCGCTACCGCAAGGAAGTGACCGGTGGACTTGATGACACCCAGCTGCGCTTGCTGGCCGAGCGGCTGACTTATCTCCGCGAACTGGAAGCCCGCCGCGCGGCGATCCTCAAATCCATCGAGGAACAGGGCAAGCTCACCGTCGAGCTGACCGCCGCCATCACTGGCGCGGCAACCAAGGCCGAGCTCGAGGACCTCTATCTGCCGTTCAAGCCCAAGCGCCGCACCAAAGCCGAGATCGCGAGGGAACGCGGCCTTGGTCCGCTCGCCGAAGCCATCCTCGCCAATCGCAGCGCCGATCCCCTGTTGCTCGCCGAGGGGTACATCACTGAAGAGGTGCCCGGCAGCAAGGAAGCGCTCGAGGGCGCCCGCGACATCGTCATCGAGGGCCTGTCGGAAAACGCCGCCCTGCTCGGCCAGCTCCGCACCTATATGCGCGACAAGGCCATGCTCAGCGCCAAAGTGCTGAAGGGCAAGGAAGAGGCCGGGGCCAAGTTCTCCGACTATTTCGACCATTCCGAACGCTGGAACAAGGTTGCCGGCCACCGGGCCCTCGCCATGATGCGCGGCCGCGACGAGGAGTTCCTCAGCCTCGAGATCGAGGTGGATGCCGACGTCACCGATCCGATCAAGCCTGCCGAGCGGTTCGTTGCTGCCGCGCTCAATGCACAAGGCAATGGCGCGGGTGACAAATGGCTCCGCGAAGTGGCTGGCTGGGCCTGGCGCACCCGCCTGCGTCTGTCGCTCTCCATCGACCTGATGGTCGAGCTGCGCGAGCGCGCTGAGCTCGAGGCCATCGGCGTTTTCGCCCGCAACCTCAAGGATTTGCTGCTGGCGGCCCCGGCCGGCGCCCGCGCCACCATGGGGCTCGACCCCGGCATTCGCACCGGCGTCAAGGTCGCGGTCATCGACGCCACCGGCAAGCTGCTCGACACCGAAACCATCTACCCCTTCCCGCCCCGCAACGACGCGCTGGGTGCGCAGGCCGCCATTAAGCGGCTGATCGAGAAGCACGGCGTTGAGCTCATCGCCATCGGCAATGGCACCGGGAGCCGCGAGACCGAAAAGCTGGTCGCCGACCTGATCGAGCGCCTGCCCGCGCCGAAGCCGACCAAGGTTATCGTCTCTGAGGCCGGCGCCTCGGTATATTCCGCGTCCGAACTGGCCGCGGCCGAGTTCCCCAATCTCGACGTGTCGCTGCGCGGCGCCGTGTCCATCGCCCGCCGCCTGCAGGACCCGCTGGCCGAACTGGTCAAGATCGAGCCCAAGGCGATCGGCGTCGGCCAGTATCAGCACGATGTCGACCAGTACCGGCTCGGCCGCTCGCTTGACGCCGTGGTCGAAGACGCCGTGAATGCGGTGGGCGTCGACCTCAACACGGCCTCCGCGCCGCTGCTCGCCCGCATCTCCGGGCTTGGCCCGTCCGTCGCCGAAGCCATCGTCACGCATCGCGACGCCAATGGTCCATTCCGCTCGCGCAAGGCGCTGCTCGAAGTGCCGCGCCTCGGCCAGCGCACCTTCGAGCAGAGCGCGGGATTCCTGCGCATCACCGGCGGCGTCGAGCCGCTCGATGCGTCTTCAGTGCACCCTGAAGCCTATGGCGTGGCCCGCCAGATCGTCGCCGCCTGCGGCCGCGATCTCCGCAGCATCATGGGCGACAAGTCGGCGCTCGCGGGCCTCGATCCGAAGCGCTTCGTCGATGACCGCTTCGGCCTGCCGACGGTGCGCGACATCCTCGCCGAACTGGAAAAGCCCGGCCGCGACCCCCGCCCCGCCTTCAAAACCGCGACCTTTGCCGACGGCGTCGACGATATCAAACACCTCAAGCCCGGCATGCTGCTGGAAGGCACCGTCACCAACGTCGCCGCCTTTGGGGCATTCGTCGATATCGGAGTGCATCAGGACGGGCTGGTGCACGTCTCCCAGCTGGCCGACAAATTCGTCAAGGATCCGCACGAGGTGGTCAAGGCCGGCGACGTGGTCAAGGTGCGCGTCGTCGAAGTCGACGTGCCGCGCAAACGCATTGGCCTCAGCATGCGCAAAGAGATCGACCCCACCGCCCCACGCGACCGCCCCCGCGACCCGCCGGTGCGCGCCAACCAGCGCGTACCGCAGCAGGCGCCGCGCAGCACTGGGTCGTTGGGGGACATGCTCAGCGAGGCGATGAAGAGGAAGAAGTAGAGCGCAGAGCCCGCACTTGCGGTCCGGGTGATGGAGCCTTGGGCTCTAGCAGGTCCTCTCCTACCCACCGGCTGTCATCCCAGCGAAAGCTGGGACCCAACTATCCGCTGGTGCGAGCGGTGAAATGGGTCCCAGCTTTCGCTGGGATGACACCGAGTTTGAGGTGATTGCCGTGGGTCGGACCGCTGGTCGGCACGCGCTTCAGCGACGCTCCCCAAACACTGCCGCCAGATACGCCATCGTCGCAAACGGCATCACCTCGTCCACCCGGGCCAGCCGCTCGGCCGTGTAATACCCGGCCTCATGCAGCAGGTTGAACGCCCCGATGGTTTGCCCACCCACCACAATCGGCAGGTTGGCGATCGACTCGCAGCCGAGCGACCCAATCAGCTGCCAGTCGGCGAAATCCACCGCGATCGCTTCGAGGCTGAGTGCGGTATAGATCTGCTGCCGGCCGATCAGCGTTTCGGTCCACTGGTTGTCGGGGATCGACTTGAAGCCGCCGACCGCATAGGCCTCAGCGTTCTGGGTGTAGAGCCGGCGCAGCCGGCCGGCCGGCACGTCGAACAGCGTGGCGGTGGTGAGCTTGCTGCCGATCGCTTCGCCGATCAGCCCGGCGACGAAATCGAACATCGGTTCAGCCGGACCGGATTGGCGGACCAGAGCCAGAAAAGCCGGCCAGTGCCTGTCGAGCGAAGCCATCACACCGTCCAGAAATCGCGTAGCGTCGAGGGGGTGTGCATGTTGCCGTAGAGATAGGCCCAGAACTCGGTGCGCCTCTCCTTGGGCACCTTCTCCCACACCGCATGGGTCGATGTATCGCCACACCAGTAGCCGTAAACGAACGGCGCCCTCAGGCCGTGGCGGAGGAAAGCGATGCGGTTCTTCGCCGTTTCGAGATCCTGATAGCCGGCCTCGGCGATGATCGGCGCCACCTCCTCGTGCGAGCGGCCTTCGGCATGCAGCATCCAGGCGGCGTTGCAGCGGAGCGCCGCGCGCAGCCGCTCGAGCGTCATGCCGACGACGTCCTCGGGGGTGTTGATCCAGTCGAGGAAGAACCAGCCATTATCGGCGATGCCTTCGAACAGCGCACTGCTGGCGGAGCTGGTCACCACCTGCGCGCCGTCGAGCGGCATCTTGCCCTCGGCGACATAGCGCTGGCGCAGCGCCATGTGCACCAGGTGCCCGGGAAAGGCCTCGTGGCAGGCGAGGTGCTTGATGGCCGAGCGGGTGAAGGGCATGGCGAGGTTGAGCCGCATCTTGCGTTCGGGAAAATCGCAATAGGCGGTGAACGGCACGTCATCGAGCCGCACCGGCTCGAGCCATTCGTCGTTCATCAGGTACATCATCTCACTGGTGCGGCGGCGCGCCTCGCGCGTCACCTCGCCCATGGTGGCGAGCACCTGATCGGCCGGCACAAGGCTATCGGCTTCGAACCGCCCCACATCCTCGGCCAGCGAGCCGCCGCGGTAGCCCAGCTCATCGAGGTTCTCCCGGATGGTGCGGCGGTAGCCATCGAGGATTTCGTCGCTCACCAGTTGCGTGTCGACCCGCATCTGCCGGCGCAGCCGCTCGGCATAGGAGATCTGCCGGCCCTCAAAAGTGTCGAGCAGCGCCAAGAGCGAATCCACCATTTCGGTGAGGTAAGCGCGGCGCAGCTCGCTCTCGGCCTCGCCGGGAATCCGCGCCTGCAAAGCCTCGAGCCGGTCGCGCGCCTCGGCGTAACTGGCGAGCGCATAGGGCTCGACCTGCGCCATCGCCACCGGGATCAGCCCCTCGCGATCAAGAAAACTCTGGGTGCGCGGCACATCGCGATAGAGCCGGTCGAGGCCGGCGGTCAGCCGCGCCAGTTCCAATCCCAGTTGCATGCTCATCGCCGTTCCTCACCCCTAATTGACATAGCAAACTAGAACACCATCAGACGGCCCGCCGCCAGTGGCACAGATCGACTTTCGTTGCATATGGGGTGCGAACCGCGGCCGGAACCGGCCCTGCTCTGCCGATAACACGCTGTTTTGCATGACATTTGAGCAGTCGACAACGTGTGCACGAATTTTGCTCGTCACCCGATTGTCATCCGCAAAGATGAGCGCTACCGTCGAGGTGTATCAGGTGGTTAGAACACATGTTCTCGATCGACGCCAACAGCATCGACAAGTCCCTGCCCGTGCCGGTCGGCACGCAGCTCTATGGCCTGTTGAGCTATGCGCTGTCGTTCGGCGGCATTGCCCATGGCACCCGCCTGCAGTCGGTCCGCCAGCTCGCCGCCGAGCTCGGCATCGCGCCGATGACCGTGGCTCAGGTCTATCAGCGGCTGCGCGATGCCGGTCTCGTCGAGATGAAGCACGGGCTCGGCGCCTTTGCCGTTTCCGACATGAAAAAGCACGGCGTCGACAACCTGCCGGTCTCCTCGCTCCGCGCCGATATCGAGGTGCTGATCGGCAAGGCCGAAAAGCTCGGCATCTCGACCCTGACGCTCAATTCGATGATCAACGCCCAATCGCTGCTGCGCCGCCCCAAGGCCGGGCTGAAGATCGTCTTCGTCGCGATCTTCGAGGGGCCGGGGCGGGATTATGTGGCGCAGCTGAAACCGGTGCTGGCGACCAACGACCAGGTGCAGTTGGTGACGCTCGACTCCCTCAGGGTCACCGAGGAGCTGCGCCGGATCAGCACCGAGGCCGATATCGTCCTCACGTTCCTCCATCGCGAGGCCGAGGTGCAGGCGCTGATCCCCGAGGCGCGGGTGCTGGGCCTCCGCTTCATCCCCTCGGTGCGCACGCGCCAGGCGCTGGCCGGGCTCGACCCGCGCACCCGCATCGCCGCCGTGACCTATTTCGAGGAATACATCGCCATCATGCGGCCCAGCGTGCGCGAGTTCGCGCCGCACGTCTCCGATATCCGCGTCACCTGGCTGTCGTCGCCGGACCTCGGCGAAGTCATCGCGCAATGCGACGCGGTGATCTTTGCCTCGGGCGCCGACCATGTGGCCGACCTGGTGCAGCCGGGGGTGCCCTGTTTCGAATACCGGCATGCGCCGGATCCCGGTGCGCTCGAGGGCGTGCTCGTGCCGCACCTCGCCGACCTCCGCCGCAGCAAGATTGCCGGCAACGAAACGGGACCTGAAAGCGGCAGCGATGCCGCCGAAAGGGGCGTCGCCGAGGGGTGAGACCAAACCAACCCCTGTCGCCTTCGAGGGTGGAACACAGCTGTTCCTGAAGGCGCCAGGGCAATGACTGCAACAAAGTTCACAGGGGAACGGGAATGAACAAACTACTGCTGCTGACCACCGCCATCGTGGCGCTGGGGGCGATGCCAGCGACCGTCACGCTGGCTCAGGACAAGGCGATCGTGATCGGCACCGACGTCGATGCCGGCACGCTCGATCCGCGCCTGACGCGCGACACCACCGCCTATCGCACCGCCGACCTGATCTATGCAGGCCTCGTGCACCTCACGGCCAAGCTCGAAGCGGTACCGGATCTGGCCGAGAACTGGGAATCGCCCGACCCGCAAACCGTGATCTTCAAGCTCCGCTCTGGCCTCACCTTCTCGGACGGCTCGCCGCTCACCGCCGACGACGTGGTGTTCACTTATGAGAGCGTCATCAATCCCGATTTCAACGCCCCCGACCGGGCGCTCTACAGCCCGATCAGCAAGATCGAGGCGGTCGACCCGCAGACGGTGAAGTTCACCCTCTCGGCGCCCTATGCGCCGCTCTTGAGCTATCTAGACAAGGGGATCGTGTCGAAGGCGGCGGTCGAAGCCGGCAAGGACCCGGCCACCGATCCAGTCGGCGCCGGCCCGATGGTGCTCACTGCCTGGAACCGGGGCAGCGACATTGTGCTCAAGGCCAACCCGAGCTATTGGGGCGGCGCCCCTGAAGTGACCGATGTCACCGTCAAGATCATCGGCGACAATTCGGCCCGCGCCCAGGCCTTCGAGGCCGGCGATCTCGACGTCATCCAGTCGCCGCTCTCGCCCAACGACATCGAACGGTTGAAGGCCGATACCCGCTTCGGCAACGTCATCACCGCCGGGCTGGGCGTCACCTACATCAACTACAACGTCAAGGACCCGCTATTGGCCGACCCCGGCATGCGGCAAGCCTTCTCGATGCTGATCGACCAGAATTCGATCGTCAACGACATCTACCAGGGCGTCGACGAGATCGCCTCCTCGATCATCCTGCCCTCCTCCTGGGCCTATTCGGCCGATATCAAGCAGCCGACCTTCAGTGTCGAAGGCGCGGTGGCCAAGTTCAACGAACTGGGCTGGAAGGATACTGACGCCGACGGCATCCTCGACAAGGATGGCAAGAAGCTGACGGTGACGCTCTCTACCCATAGCGAAGACCCCAACCGCGTGCAGTCGGTCGAGCTGACCCAGGCGCTGATGCAGTCGGCCGGCGTCGATGCGCAGGTGCAGATTACCGACTGGCCGTCCTTCTCCACCAACTACGTGCAGAAGGGCCTGCACCAGATCGCGCTGCTCGGCTGGCTCAACATCGTCGATCCGGACCGGCTGCTGTTCGGCCAGCTTTCGACCGGCGGCTCGACCAACTGGGGCGGCTATTCCAACCCCGAGGTCGATAAGCTCTTGCAGGAGGGCCGCTCGTCGCTCGACCAGGCGGCGCGGGCCACCGCCTACCAGAAGGCGGCGACGATCCTCGCCTCGGACCTCCCCTACTTCATCATCTCCGACCAGGGCTACCAGCTGTTCTACAAGCAGCCCTTCCCGGTCGAAGTGCAGGCGACCCCACGCGGCAACTTCCGCGGCCTGATCGGCATGGACGAATAAGTCCCTGCCCCTCCCCCGGCCGGCGTTCCCTCCCAGGCGCCGGCCGGAACTTTGGTTTTCGGTTCCACGGATGCCCGACACCACCACCGGTGTCATCCAGCGAAAGCTGGGATCCATCTCGCGGCCCGTACCAGCGGTGAGTTGGGTCCCAGCTTTCGTTGGGATGACAGCCGGTGGGTGGGGCGAAGATCGAGTGCCGAACCTATCACCGAGGATGATCACTTCATCCATGACTGCAGACCTTTGAATTTACTGCGCTTTGCCTGGAGCGCATCGAGGAGATGACATGACGTTTTCGCAGCGCCTTGGCGCCGATTTCTATGCCCGCGTCCATCGCGATATCCGCGCTCGCATGGCCGAGACCAGGGTGGACCTGCTGCTGCTCGATGCCAATGACGATGTCATCTACACTACGGGGTTTTCGCACTACACCACCGAGCGGCCGGTGGTCTTCGCCATCAGCCAGAGCGGCGCATGGCTGCTGCTGCCGCGGCTCGAACAGGGGCACGCGGCACACCAGATCATCGCCGCCGAGCCGGTGATCTATTTCGAGTTTCCCGGGGTCGACAAACCCTTCGACGTGCTGGCGCGGGCGCTCCCGGCCCAGACCGGCACCGTCGCCCATAGCTACGGCATTGCCTTCGGCCGGATCGCGCAGATCGCGGCGGCCTTCCCCAACGCCAAGGTGGTGCCCTCCAACATCGTCCAGCAGATGCGGCTGAGGAAATATCCCGAGGAGATCGTGCTGCACCGCGAGGCGGCGCGCATCTCCGACGAGATGGTGCGCGCCGGCGTGGCGCTGATCGGCGAGGCCGTGCGCCAGGGCGGCGAGCTGCCAAGCGAGATCGCCATCGAGCAGCACGTGTCGCGGCACGCCATGAACATCATGTATTCCGAGCACGAGGAGCTGATGCTGGTGCAGGGCCTCGCCTCGGGCCTCGTCTATTCCGGCATCCGCTCGAGCTTTCCGCACGGTATGCCGACCGGCAATCCGGTGAAGCGCGGCGAAAGCCTGATCCTGTCGCTCGGCTGCCGGGTCGGCGGCCGGGCGGCCGAGAGCGAGCGCACCTTCTTTATCGGCGAGCCGACAACTGAACAGCAACGGCACTACTCGGTAGCCTATGAGGCACAGCGGATGGCCACCGCCGCGCTGATCGCCGGCCACACCTGCGCCTCCTCGGACAACCTGGCGCTCGGTTACATCCGCGACCAGGGCATGGCCGACAATGCCCTGCACCGGGTGGGCCACGGCATGGGCATCATGTTCCATGAATCTCCCTGGATCGAGGCGGGCGACCAGACCATTCTCGAGCCCGGCATGATCGCCTCCAGCGAGCCCTCGATCACCATCCCCGGCTTTGCCGGCTACCGCATAGCGGACACCGTGCTGGTCACTGCCGAGGGCCCGGACAGCATGACCCACTATCCGCGCCGCATCGACGAGATCGTCATCGCATGAGGTGGGGTGTCGACATGGCGGGGCCGGCGTCTAGGCAGCCGACAGGCCGGCGCGGGAAGCGTACCCCCACCCCTGTCCCCTCCCCGCAAGGGGGAGGGAGACGCTCTCACCGACGCCAGTGTTTTGGTCTCCTCCCCCCTTGCGGGGGAGGGACAGGGTGGGGGGTGCTCTTTCCGCGCCTCGCTATTCCCGCGCACGTCCCCGCACCGCGGGGGCCGCGATGCTAGCCTATGTCATCCGCCGGCTGCTGCTGCTGATCCCCATGGCAGTCGGCATGATCGTCGTCACCTTCGGGCTGCTGCTACTGGTGCCGGGCGATCCGGCCGCCGTGCTGCTCGGCCCCGAAGCGTCGCCCGAAATGATCGCCAACCTGAGGCGTACGCTCGGGCTCGATGACCCCTGGTATATCAGGCTCGGCGCCTATTTCTGGCAGCTGCTGCATGGCGACCTCGGCCGCTCGATCTTCCAGAGCGCGCCGGTCAGCGAAATCATCGGCGGCCGCATCGGGGCGACCATCGAACTCGCCGTGGTGGCGCTGCTGCTCGCGACCCTGATCGGCGTGACGCTGGGCGTCCTCGCCGCGGTGCGGCAGGGCTCGCTCATCGACACCGCGACAATGCTGCTCGCCCAGCTCGGCGTCTCCATGCCGGTCTACTGGCTGGGGCTCCTGCTGATGCTGGCCTTTGCCGTGCAGCTCAACTGGCTGCCGGCCATCGGTCGCGGCGCACCGATGCCCGAGGCGATCATCGCGGCGCTGAGTGGCCGGCCGCAGGTGCTGTGGGATTCGATCCTCCACATCCTCCTCCCGGCCTTGGCACTCGCCGCCAATTCAGCGGCGATCATCTCGCGGCTGGTGCGCACCTCGATGCTGGAAGTGCTGCGCGAGGATTTCGTCCGCACTGCCTATGCCAAGGGCCTGCGCCGGCCGCGCGTCGTGGTGCGCCATGCGCTGCGCAACGCGTTGCTGCCGGTGCTGAGCGTCATTGGCCTCCGCTTCGGCGCGCTGCTCGGCGGCGCCGTGCTGGTCGAGATGATCTTTGCCTGGCCCGGCCTTGGCCAATTGACCTTTTCGGCCGTGTCGCAGCGCGACCTGCCGCTGATCCAGGGGATCGTTTTGACCTTCGCGCTGATCTTCGCGCTGGTGAACCTCGTCGTCGACCTGCTCTATGCGCTGGTCGACCCACGCGTGCGGCTGGGTTAGCGCCATGCGGATTCCCAAAGCCCTGCGTAACCCCTCGCTGGTGATCGGTGGCCTGATCATCCTCGCGCTGGTGTTCCTCGCCGTATTCGCCCCACTGCTGGCGACGCACGGCGTCGACCAGCCCGACATGCGCAACCGCTTCTCCCTGCCCTCGGCCGCGCACTGGCTGGGCACCGACAACCTGGGGCGCGACCTGTGGAGCCGGCTGATCTTCGGAGCGCGCATCTCGCTCTCCATCGGCATCATCTCGGTTACCGTCGCGGCGCTGATCGGCACCAGCGTCGGCCTTGCCGCCGGCTATTTCGGCGGCTGGGTCGATATGCTCTTGATGCGGATCACCGACGTCTTCCTCGGCTTTCCCGCCGTGGTGCTCACCCTCGCCATCGTCGCGGTGCTGGGGCCGGGGATCGTCAATATCTCGGCCGCCATCATCGCCGTCACCTGGACCGAATATGCCCGGGTGGTGCGCGCCACCACGCTCGTGCTGCGCGAGCAGAACTATGTGCAGGCCGCCAAGGCTCTCGGCGCCAGCTGGCCGCGCATCCTGTTCATGGAAATCCTGCCCAATACGTTGGGGCCGATCATCGTCCTCGCCTCGCTCGGGCTCGGCACCGCGGTGATCATTGAATCGGCGCTGAGCTTTCTCGGCTTCGGCCTGCCGCCGCCGACCCCGACCTGGGGCTGGACGCTTTCCTACGGCACTCGCTTCATCCGCGACGAGCCGTGGCTCTCCATCATCGCCGGGGCCACCATCATGGTGACGGTGCTCGGCTTCAACCTGCTGGGAGACGGGCTGAGGGACATCCTCGATCCGCGCCAGCTCACGCGCCTGGGCGCCAACAAGTAGGACTAAGGACGACAAACGATGGTCAAGCAGATCAACAAGCTGAGGCCCAAGTTCACCACCCATGCCGATGGCAGCGATGCCGTGCTGTTCATCCACGAACTGGTCGGCGAACAGGATGGCCCCACCGTCGGCATTTCCGCCTCCATCCACGGCAACGAGAATGCCGGCTCGCAGGCCATCCTCGAGCTCTATCGTGTGCTGAAGGACATGCCGCTCAAGGGCCGCATCCTGCTGCTGCCGGTCGCCAACCCCAAGGCCTTCGCGGTCAACCACCGCTTCACCCCGCTCGACGAGCTGAACCTCAACCGCGAGTTTCCCGGCGACGAGCGCGGCAACTACACCCAGCAGCTCGCCTTCGCGCTCTCGCGCGACTATTTCGATAAGCTCGACGCCAATATCGATCTCCACTCGGGCACCGACCGCCCGACCGTCGACTATGTCTACATCTGGAGCGATGAGGGGCTATCGCGCGCCTTCGGCTCGAAGATCCTCTACCGCCCGACCACCGGCAAGACCGGCACGGTCTATACCGGCACCACCAAGACGGTGACCATCGACCGCCGGCCCGAGATGAAGGTGACCACTATCGAGCTCGGCGGCGGCATCGTCGACCAGGGCCCCTATGTGAAGCGCACCGTCGACGGCATGCTGAACCAGTTGCGCTATCTCGGCGTCATCGCTGGCGACGTCGTCGCACCACCCAGGCAAGTGGTGGTGACCGAGCTGGTCGGCATCCGGCCCAAGCATGGCGGCTGGCTCGAGCCGCTCAGCCCCGCCAATGGCGAGATCATCAAGGGCGGGCAGCTGCTCGGCCGAGTCATCAGCCCGTATGATTTCGAGACCATCGAGGAGATCCCCACCCCGTTCGAGAACGGCATCATGGTGATGCAGCATTTGAGCCGCAACCTGGTCGAAGCCGGTGATTACGGCTTCATGGTCGGCAATCTCGACGGCGCGGAGCAGTAACGGGTGGCGCAGTTGGCGACGAGCAAGGTCGGCGCGGCGATTGCCGTCAAGGACCTGGAGATCCGGATCCGCGGCGAGCGCGGCTCCTATCCTGTCGTCGCCGACATGGCGCTGACCGTCCAGCCCGGCGAGACGCTGTGCATCGTCGGGGAATCCGGCTGCGGCAAATCGATGACGGCCTTGTCACTGCTGCGCCTGCTGCCCGAGGCGGCGAGCGCCAGCAAGGGCACGATCGAAATCAATGGCGAGGATTTCCTCGCCATGTCGCAGCACCGGGTGGAGGACCTGCGCGGCGTCGAGATCGCCATGATCTTCCAGGAGCCGCTGACGGCTCTCAATCCCGTGCTGACCATCGGCGAGCAGATCGCCGAGTCGGTGCGCCGGCACAAAAAGCTCGGCCACAAGGCGGCAATGGCCCGGGCCATCGAAACGCTGCAGTTAGTGCAGATGCCCGACCCCGCCCGCCGGGCCAGGCAGTTCCCGCATGAACTCTCCGGCGGGCAGCGCCAGCGCGCCATGATTGCCCTGGCGCTGGCCTGCGACCCCAAAATCCTCGTCGCCGATGAGCCGACCACGGCGCTCGATGTCACCGTGCAGGCACAGATCCTCGGGCTCATCTCCGACCTGCAGAAGCGGCTCGGTACAGCCCTGGTGCTGATCACCCATGATCTCGGGGTGGTGGCGGAAGTCGCCGACCGGGTGGTGGTGATGTATGCCGGCCGCCGCGTCGAGGAGGCCAGCGTCTACGACCTGTTCGAGCACCCGATCCACCCCTATACGCTGGGGCTGATGGGGGCGATCCCGCGTCCCGTCGCCGGGCGGCCGGCCACCGATCGGCTGGTCGACATCGCCGGCACCGTGCCGCCGCCCTGGGACCTGCCTAAGGGCTGCGCCTTTGCGCCGCGCTGTCCACGCGCCTCGGCCCGCTGCCTCGAGGAGCGACCGCCGCTCGAGGAAAAGCGGCCCGGTCATTTCGCCGCCTGCTGGGAGCATGTCGATGGCTGAAGCCCTTCTTGCCGTCGACGATCTCCAGGTGCATTTCCCGGTGCGATCCGGGGTGTTCCAGCGCCAATCCGCTACGGTCAAGGCGGTGGATGGGGTGAGCTTTTCGATCGCGCGTGGCGAAACGCTGAGCCTCGTCGGCGAATCCGGCTGCGGCAAGTCGACCACGGGCCTGGCGCTGCTCGGGCTGGTGAAGCCCACCGGCGGGCGGGTGCGCTTTGATGGCACCGAGATCGGCAGCTTCCGCCGCCGCGACCTCAAGGATTATCGGCGGCGGGTGCAGATCGTCTTCCAGGATCCGTTCTCGTCGCTCAACCCGCGCCGCCGGGTGCGCGACGCCATTCGCGTGGCGCTCGATATCCACGGGGTCGGCACCAGGGCCGAACGCGACGCCGAGGTGGCGCAACTGATGGCGCGCGTCGGGTTGCGGCCCGACCAGGCCGACAATTTCCCGCACCAGTTCTCGGGTGGCCAGCGCCAGCGCATCGGCATCGCCCGGGCCCTGGCGCTGAAGCCCGATATCATCGTCTGCGACGAGCCGGTCTCGGCGCTCGATGTGTCGGTGCAGGCGCAGATCCTCAACCTGTTGGCCGACCTGCAGCGCGACCTCGGCATCGCCTACCTGTTCATCTCGCACGATCTCGGGGTGGTCGAGCACATCTCGCACCGGGTGGCGGTGATGTACCTCGGCAAGATCGTCGAGATCGCCCCCAAAGCGCTGCTGTTCGCCTCGCCGACCCACCCCTACACCGAGATGCTGACCCGCGCGGCCCCGACGCTCGACCCGCGCCATCGGCACAGCTTCAGCGCCTCGAGCGACGATGTGCCGAGCGCCATCAACAAGCCGAGCGGCTGCCCGTTCCACACCCGCTGCCCGCTGGCCACCGAGATCTGCCGCACCAGCGAGCCGGCCTTGACCACACGACCCGACGGGCGGCTGGCAGCCTGTCATCATAGATAGAGAGTTCTCCCCGATGCCCCAGACGACGCTTTTCACCAATGGCCGCGTGCTCGATGCTGCAGCGGGCGTGCTGCGCGAGGGGCTGGCCGTGCTGGTGTGCGATAGCCGCATCGCCGAAGTCGGCGCCGGCATCGCCGCCCCGGCTGACGCGCGCGTCATCGACCTTGGCGGCCGGACCCTGATGCCCGGGCTGATCGATTGCCACGTGCATGTGGTCGCCGAAACCCTCGACCTCTGGGGCAACATGATTGCCCCCTCCTCGCTTGCCGGCCTCCGCTCGGCCCGCGTCATGGAAGAGATGCTGCAGCGCGGCTTCACCACCATCCGCGATCTCGGCGGCGCCGATCACGGCCTGGTCCGTGGCATCGAGGAAGGGCTGATCGACGGGCCGCGCATCGTCATCTGCGGCAAGGGCCTCACCACCACAGGCGGCCACGCCGATCTGCGCAAGCGCACCGACGACCGCCCCGGCATGATGTCGGACCGGCTGGGCTCGATGGGCTATATCGCCGATGGCGTCGACGCCGTGCGCACCGCCTGCCGCACCATGATCAAGGAGGGCGCCAACTTCATCAAGGTGATGGCCAATGGCGGCGTCTCCTCGCCGAACGACCCGATCCACTCGATCCAGTATTCGCGCGAGGAAATCCTGGCCATGGTCGAAGAGGCCGAGAATGCCGGGCTCTACGTTTCGGCCCATGTCTATACCGATGCCGCCATTCGCCGCTGCGTCGAGCTCGGCGTCCACTCGCTCGAGCACTGCAACCTGATCAGCGCCGAAACAGCAAAGCTCGCCGCCGAAAAGGGCTGCATCGCCGTTCCCACTCTCGTCGCCTATGACGCGCTGTGGCTCGAGGGCAAGGCGCTGGGCCTCGGCCCCGTCGAGTTCGAAAAGATCGAGGTGGTGCGCTCGGGCGGCCTCAACTCGCTCGCCATCATGCGCGACGCCGGCCTGCCCATGGCCTTCGGCTCGGACCTGCTGGGCGGCCTGCGCAAGTACCACTGCATGGAGTTCGAACTCCTCGCCAAGGTGCTGACCCCAGCCGAAATCATCCGCTCGGCCACCACGGTCGGGGCCGACCTCTGCCGCATGACCGGCGAGATCGGCACGATCGCTGCGGGAGCGCATGCCGACCTGATCGTCGTCGATGGCGACCCGCTGGCCGACATCACCCGGCTGCAGGGCGATGGCGCTCACGTGCCGCTGATCATGCGCGGCGGTGAGGTGTTCAAGGATCGGTTGTGAAAGCGGGGGTGTTCCGATCGCTTTCGCCGCAGTGGGACAGCTTCGGTGAAAATATTGTGATGTTTGAATTCGGCGGGGCTGTTGTGCATCAGCCAAGCCTTTGCAGAGGCGCTGTCCAAGGCTGACGTGAAGGTGGGATGCTGCAGAAACCTGACCGGCTCCGTGGTCCAATCGGGTAAGCGTCGGCGAAGGTATTGCATGCTCAGATAGTCGCCCACGGCGCCCAACAGGGCATCCGCGTATGCGACACCAGTTGGTGGCGGGGCAGCAGCCAGCATGGCTTCGGCCTCGTCCACACTGATGGCGTCGTAGAACTCATCGAGGAACTCTGCCAGCGCCTTGTCCAGCGGCTCACCGGCCAGGATCCGGCTCCCCACCTCAGCCAGGGTACGCGGGCGCATCCGCGCTCTCCATGTTCCAGATCTGCCTGAGGATGAATATCTGCTTGGTCGGGTCTGCTGCCGTCTTCGGAAAGTAGCGGCCCAGAACCTCGATCGCGGCTTCCGGGCTGTCCAGATCCAACACCTTTACCAGGTTGATGATGTCGCTGGCCTCCTGCGGCCCCTTCGCGGGGTCCATCACCCGCATCGCCTTGAGCTTCAGCGCCAGCATGTACTCGGCCGAAGGTACATAGACCTTCAGGCTGCCATCCTCGGAGCTGCGGGGGAAGGTGCCGACCAGAACGTGATCCCGCTCTCTGGTCGAATGCTCGCTCAGGTGAAACGTGACCGCATCGTTCAGCCAGTCGGCAGACCAGCCGTTTTCCCTGGCGATATCGTCTATCACCTGTCGCAGCCAATCCGGCCACGGATAGTGGAGTTCGGCTATGTCGACGTCTTCCGAGGCATAGCGGAAGTTACTCGCCAGCATGAGCGCAGAGCCCCCGTAGACGGCCAACTCCAGGTGATGCCGGTTAGCGGCCGCAGCGCGGCCAACCCGGTCAAACGCCGCGATCAACTCGTCTCTGGTGAACCGCTTGCTCAAGGAACCTCCCACAGGCATGAAACGTGTGCTCCGTCCGGTGCCACCATACGCATAGCTTATTCGGCGCCGGAGCAACGATCTACATTCCCGCCGTTCCGATACCGCTGATCATGCGCGGCGGCGAGGTGGCGATCGTCAGCAGATCTGGCGGCCTGGCTTAACCACATCGCCAGACCTTCTGATGCAGCTTCCCTCCAGCGGAGACAGAAGCGGACAGTTGACGATTGCGCCCCTGGCAACATGCAAAATCGAGCGCCTTGGATGTGCTGGAACCCTGCGCGCACGCTGGAGACCTATGCTGCTCATGCGCGGGGGTGAGGTAGGGACGGCCCCCTGAGGCTCGCCTGCCCATCCTCGATCTGCACCACCAGCCCGTGTGCTTCGACCTCCTTTTCGATCCAATCCCGTACGCGCTTGCGCTTGGCGGATTTGACATCGCGCACACTGAACGTGGGCTCGAGCTTATCCAGCTCGGCCCAGTCGACGGTTCCCCAGCCGGTCTGGCGGAGCCAGCTGTAGAGGCTCGACTGAAACGTCACCAGCCGTCCCCTGAGCAGTTCCGGGTCGTCGCCATCGGGGACGCGGAAATGCAGCAGCAGCGCATTGGACATGCGGTCCCCTCCTGGCGGCGCCTTGCCCATGCCGCTTCTCCACCCACCCGCTACGCTGCCACCCGTCTCGCTCGCCCGCATGATGCGCGGTTGACGATGCGGCTGGCGATCAGCAGGCGGACCGGGATGTCGCGCGCCATGCGCTCGTTGATGCGGTCGTCGAGCAGCCGCACGCAGCCGGCGCCGATCTGCTGGCCGTGCCCTTTCACCGTGGTCAGCTGCGGCGAGATCTGGGTGGCGGCCGAGTAATCGCCGAAACCGATCACCGAGATATCTTCGGGGATGCGGTAGCCGAGGCGCAGCAGTTCCGAGATCACCGTCACCGCCAGCCCGTCATGGGCGCAGAAGAACGCGGTAGGGCGGAAGCCTTCGGCTTCGATGGCTCTGAGGTGTTCGGTGAAGCGCACTTCCTTTTCGAAGGTCATCTGCCGGAAACTGACCTGCGGCAGCTGCTCCAGCACCTCGCGAACGCCGTAATAGCGCTCCATGCGGCCGCGATAGCCGGGCGTCCCCTGGACGAACGCGATGGCAGTATGGCCCAGTTCCACCAGATAGCGCGCCACGGCCGAGCCGGCCTCATGGTCGCTGCCGCCCACGAAGTCGGCCTGCTCCAAGGGGTCGAGCCAGCCGGTGCGCACGATCGGGATGTCGAGCGCATAGACGCGGTCATAGGTGTCGCGCTCGTGCGGCCCCACCATGATGGCGCCGCTGCAGGTGCGCACGAACGCCTCGACCTCCTCGGCAAGATGGGTCCAGCGCATCCGCACCTGGTAGCCTCGTCGCTGCGCCTCGGCCTGCACCCCGCTCTGGATCAGCACATGCAACTCGCTGTTGATCAGGTCGGTGTCGTGGAAGACGAGGCCGAGCGTCTGCAGTTCCTTCGGCGCCGGCTGGCGGGCGTAGCCCAGTTCGGCGGCGAGTTCCTGCACCCGCCGGCGGGTGTCCGCGCTGACCCCGCTTTTGCCAGACAGGGCGCGCGAGACGGCGAACTTGGACAGACCCAGGCGGGCAGCGAGGCTTCCGAGCGTGACGCGTTCCAACGATTTTCCCCCGATTTTCACAGCGGCTCTACTCGAACCTAACATAGCCTAACGGCATGACAAAGAATGCCGAATATCTCGCCTATCTTCACTATGTCAGCCAATCTGACTTAGAAAAACGTCGTAACGGCCTAACATAACACTTTACCTAACAAATCAGAGTTGCAAGCCTTTCGCAAGCTAACGGCTGCCAGGGAAGTGGCCGCAGCTTTGGGAGGAGATCTAGACATGAACGGTTTCAGCCGCAGGGCTTTTCTTGCCGGCAGCACAGCTTTCGCAGGCGCTGCACTGATCGCGCCGCAGGTGTTTGCAGAGACCCCGGAATCTGCATTTCTCAAGGCGCAGGTCGAGGCCGGCACGCTGCCGCCAGTGGCCGATCGCCTGCCGGCCAATCCGCTGGTGATCACGCCTTGGGAGCAGGTCGGCCAGCAGGGCGGACAATGGGACCACGCGCTGGTCGGCGGTGGCTCGGCCTCGATGCTGGTGCGCTACCAGGGCTATGACCCGCTGATCCGCTTCACGGCGGATTGGTCGGGCATCGAGGCCAACGTGGCCGAGAGCTATGCGGTCAACGAGGACGCGACCGTCTACACCATCACGCTGCGCAAGGGCCATAAGTGGTCGGACGGCCAGCCGTTCACCACCGCCGATGTGCAGTTCTGGTACGACGCTTACTTCACCGACGCCGAAACCAACCAGGCCGGCAACGTCTGGTGGTCGGCGGGTGGCAAGCCGGCGACCATCGAAGTGGTGGACGAGCAGACCTTCAAGGTGGTGTTCACCGCCCCCAACGGGTTCTTCCTGCAGCAGATGGCCTGGGCCGACCAGGACCAGCTGGTGCGCTGCCCCAAGCACTACCTCGAGCAGTTCCACATCCGCTACAACCCGGATGCCGACAAGCTCGCCAAGGCTGCCGGGCTCGAGAGCTGGATCGCCCTGTTCCAGCAGGAGATCGGCTATCTCGACACCAACGTCTACTTCCAGAACACCAAGCGTCCGGCGCTGACGGCGTGGACCTTCACCGGCGAGGGCGGCAGCCCGCTCGGCCAGGACACGCAAACCACCATCGCGGTGCGTAACCCCTACTACCACAAGGTCGATACGGCCGGCACGCAACTGCCCTACTTCGACCGCATCGTCTACCAGATGGTGGCCGATCCCGAAGTCCTGCTGCTCAAGACGTTGCAGGGCGAGATCGACATGATGGATCAGTACATCGCCACCCCGACCAACAAGCCGGTGCTGTTCGACGGCCAGGACGCCGGGGGCTATGGCTTCTACACGCTGAAGGAGACGGCCGCCAACGTGATGGCGTTCCAGCTCAACCTCAACCATGTCAATCCGACGCGGCGCGAGCTGTTCAACACCCTCGAGTTCCGCCAGGCCCTCTCGATCGCCGTTGACCGGCAGGCGCTGATCGATGCGGTATTCGTCGGCCAGGGCGCACCGGCGCAGGCTTCGATGCGCGCCGACGATCCGCTCTACAACGAGCAGTTGGCCAAGCAGTTCACCGAGTTCGATGCAGCCAAGGCCAACCAGATGCTGGATGGGCTGCTGCCGAACAAGGATGGCGAAGGCTACCGGCTCGACGCCGACGGGCAGCGCGTCTCCATCATCTTCGAGCTCGACCAGACCCGGACGACCTTCCTCGATATGTTCGAGCTGGCCATCCCGATGTTGCAGGCAGTGGGGATCGATGCGCAGATGCGCACCATGGACCGCTCGCTGTGGGAGCAGCGCGTCCGCCGCGGCCGCGAATACGACGCGACGGCGCACCAGTTCGGCGCCAATTCCGGCATTGCTGCGATGCTCGACCCACGCTTCTACGTGCCCATCAACAACAACTGCTTCTACGCCCAGGGCTGGGCGCTCTACTTCACCCAGCCGGACAATCCCGATGCGATCGAGCCGCCGGCCGAGGTCAAGGCGCAGCAGGAGCTTTACCGCCAGCTCGTCGCCACAGCCGAGCCGGCCAAACAGCAGGAACTGATGGCGCAGGTGCTGCAGAACGCGGCCAACCTGTTCTTCACCTTCGGTGTCAGCCTGCCGGCTGACGGCTACGGCATCGTCAAGAACGGCATGGTCAACGTGCTGAAAGAAATGCCGAACTCGTTCGGATGGCCGACCCCCGGCCCAGCCCGCCCGGAGCAGTTCTTCAAAGCCTGACCACCGGGCGTTTGACTGTTCCTCCCCGCCGGCCCGCTCCCTAGCGGGCCGGCCCCCCGACCGTCGTCTCCGAAAGGCCCGTCATGCTCGACGCCAAGGCGCATACCCACCGCAACCTGAGGACATCCGACTGGTACAAGTCGGCGACGCGCTGGACGCAGCTGACGCTGGCCGAGGATGATCCGGTCAAGTTCGACCCGGCCTTCTGGATCGAGGTGTTCAAGCGCACCCGCTCGAACGCCACCTGCCTCAGCGCCGGCGGCTATATCGCCTATTACCCGAGCAAGGTGCCGCTGCACTATGTCAGCAAGTTCATCGGCGACAGCGACCCGTTCGGGACGCTGGTCGAGGGCGCCCGGCGGTTGGGCATGCATGTGATGGCGCGCGTCGACCCACATGCCATCCACCAGGATGCCGCCGACGCGCATCCGGAGTGGATCGCCGTCGACCAGGACGGCAACCGGCGCCGTCACTGGGCCTTCCCCGAGGTGTGGGTGACCTGCGCCTATTCGGACTACAATTTCGGCTTCATGCCCAAGGTGCTCGAGGAGCTGACGCGCGACTACGACATCGACGCCATCTTTGCCAATCGCTGGCAGGGCCACGGTGTGTGCTACTGCGAAAGCTGCAAGACGAATTTCCGCGCTGCCTCGGGCTACGAGCTGCCGCGCCATGCCAACCCCGAGGACCCGGTGTGGATGGCATGGGCGGCGTGGCGCCGCACCGTGCTCACCCGGCTGGTCGTCGAGTGGGACGCGGCGATGAAGAAGATCAAGCCGCACACCAGCTTCATCCCGAACATGGGCTCGGTGTCGCTGATGGAGTTCGACCTCGAGGTCATCCAGCGCTATTGCCCGTTCCTGTGCGTCGACGACCAGGGCCGGCGCGGCACCGAGCCGATCTGGATGGCCGGTCGCAACGGCAAGCGTATGCGCGCCACCTTCCCGGATCGCCCGGCCATCCTCATCACCTCGATCGGCCCCGAAGAGGCCTATCGGTGGAAGGACTCGGTGACGACCGGGCCCGAGATGCAGGCCTGGATCGACAACGGCACCACCCAGGGGCTGCTCCCCTGGTTCACCAAGTTCAACGGCGTCGTCCCCGACAACCGCTGGGTCGAGCCGGTGGCCGACAGTTTCGGGCTCCACGCCGAGCTCGAGCCGGTGCTGGCCGCCATGCAGCCGGTCGCCGAGGTGGCGATCCTCGATCCGGCGACGACGTTGCGCCATCACGGCCAGGAGACCCGCGCCAGCGCCGAGGCCGATGACCTGGGGTTCTACCACGCGCTGGTCGAGGCCCGCATTCCGTTCGAGATGGTCTCCGACCAGGCGATGACATCAGGGCTGCTCGACCGCTTCAAAGTGCTGGTGCTGGCCAACTCGACCTGCCTCTCGGACGAGCAGATCAGAACGCTCGAAGCCTATGTGGCGCGCGGCGGCAGCATCGTCGCGGCGCACGAGACCTCGACCCGTACGGCACTCAACCAGCCGCGCCACGCCATCGGGCTCGGGCCGCTGCTCGGCGTCAGCCTCACCGCGCCGGCGCGTGGCCCGGTCAAGAACACCTATGTGGCGATCAATGGCCTCCATCCGATTTCGGAGGGGTTCGACGGCGCCAGCCGCATCATCGGCGGCACCCAGCTGCTGGCAGTCGATACCGTGGCCGATGCCGAGGTGCCGTTCCTCTATCTCCCCGACTTCCCGGACCTGCCGATGGAAGAGGTCTATCCGCGCCAGGAGCCGCGCGGCGCCGCCGTGGTGGCGCGCCGGCACCAGGGCGGCGGCCGCACCGTCTATTTCCCATGGAATATCGGCGGCATCTTCAAAGAGGTGCTGGCGGCCGACCACGCCCGGCTGATCGGCAATGCCGTGCGCTGGGCGCTTGGCAAGCCGCTCGACGTCGAGGTCGAGGGGCGCGAGGTGCTCGACCTCGCGGTGCGTGCCGACGCCGACGGCATCGCGGTGGTGCTGCACAACCTCAACAATCCGATGATGATGAAGGGTCCGATCCGCAGCGTCTTCCCGGCTGGCCCGCAGGTGGTGAGCCTCGCGATCCCCGAGGGGCGACGGTTTGCCGGCGCGAAGTTGCTGGTTTCCGGTCGCGAGGCGCATAGCCGCGTCGTCGACGGCCGGGTCGAGATCGACGTGCCGTGGCTCGAGACGCTCGAAGCCGTGCACGTGACCTGGGGCTGAGCCCCCGCGATGCTGCGCTATATCCTCAAGCGGCTGATCTACATGATCCCGACGCTGATCGGGATGTCGATCATCGCCTTCCTGATCATCCAGCTGCCGCCGGGGGACTATCTCACCTCGATGCTGGCCTCGATGTCCGACAGCGGCGTCAACGTCGACCAGGCGCAGATCGCGCGCTATCGCGAGATCTACGGCTTCGACGATCCGTTTGTCGTCCAGTACTGGAAATGGATCAGCGGCATCGTGCTGCGCGGCGACTTCGGCTACTCGTTCGAATGGAACCGGCCGGTCTGGGGGCTGATCGCCGAGCGACTGGCACCGACGCTGTCGGTCTCGCTGCTGGCGCTGCTGTTCGTGTGGGCCGTGTCGCTGCCCATCGGCATCTACTCGGCGATGCGCCGGCACTCGGTGGGCGACTACGCCTTTACCTTGTTCGGCTTCATCGGCCTCGCCATTCCGAACTTCATCATGGCGCTGACGCTGATGTACCTCGCCTACCGTTACATGGGGCAGACGGTGGGCGGGCTGTTCTCGCGCGAATATGTCAACGCGCCGTGGAGCTGGGACAAGTTCGTCGACCTGTTGGCACACCTGTGGATCCCCATCATCGTCATCGGCACCAACGGCACTGCGGCGCTGATCCGCATCCTCAGGGCCAATCTCACCGACGAGCTCAACAAGCCCTACGTCATCACTGCCAAAGCCAAGGGCCTGCCCGAGTACAAGGTGGTGCTGAAATACCCGGTGCGGATCGCGCTCAACCCGTTCGTGTCGGCGATCGGCTGGGTGCTGCCCGAGCTCATCTCCGGCGTCACCATCACGGCGATCGTCCTCAACCTGCCGATGATGGGGCCGCTGCTGCTGCGCGCCCTGACCGTGCAGGACATGTACCTCGCCGGCTCGATCATCCTGCTGCTCGGCGTCCTGACGCTGATCGGCATGCTGATCTCGGACATTCTGCTCGCCATTCTCGACCCACGGATCCGCTTCAATTGACCCACGTACATCTCGAAAGCGATGGCGCGGCGGAAGCCGGTCCGGCCATCACCCCGATCCGGCGGAGCGGCGGCAAGACCGAAATCGCGGTCGCCGGCCCCTGGACGCTGATCTGGCTGAAATTCGTGCGCCACAAGGTGGCAGTGGTCGCGGCGGTGCTTATCCTCGTGATGTACCTGATCGCCGCCTTCGCCGAGTTCCTCGCCCCGGCCCTGCCCGAAGCGGCCAAGCCGCAGTTCACCTACGCACCACCGCAGGACATCGCGCTGTTCGTCACCGAGACGGATGGCAGCCTCAGCTGGATGCCACATGTCAAGGGCTACAAGCAGACCGTCGACCCGGCTTCGCTGAAGCGGACCTTCACCATCGACCCGGACAAAGTCGTGCCGATCGGCTTCTTCGTCAAAGGCCCGGCCTACAAGCTGTGGGGACTCATCCCGATGGACCTGCACCTGATGGGGCCGCTCAAATCCGGCGATACCATGTACCTGCTGGGCACCGACAAGCTCGGCCGCGACCTGCTTACCCGGCTGATCTACGGAACGCGCGTCTCGATGTCGATCGGCCTGATCGGCGTCGCCATCAGCCTCTGCCTCGGCGTGGTCCTCGGCTCGATCTCGGGGTTTTACGGTGGCTGGGTCGACCTCGGTATCCAGCGCGTCATCGAGGTGATCTCCTCGATGCCGACTATCCCCTTATGGCTCGGTCTTGCCGCGGCGGTGCCGCTCACCTGGTCGCCGCTGCAGGTGTATTTCGTCATCACGCTGATCGTCTCGCTGTTCGGCTGGACCGGCTTGGCCCGCGAGGTGCGCGGCCGCTTCTTCGCGCTCAGAAGCGACGACTTCGTCACCGCGGCGCGGCTCGACGGCTCGAGCGAACGGCGGCTGATCTTCCGGCACATCCTGCCCTCGCTCACCAGCCACATCCTCGCAGTGGTAACCCTGGCGCTGCCCACCATGATCGTCGCCGAAACGGCGCTGAGCTTTCTCGGCATCGGGCTCAAGGCGCCGGTGGTGAGCTGGGGCGTGTTGCTGCAGGAGGCGCAGAACGTCCGCACCATCGCCACCGCGCCGTGGCTGCTGATCTGGCCAGCCGGCGCCGTGGTGCTGACGGTGCTTTCCTACAACTTCCTCGGCGATGGCCTGCGCGATGCGGCCGACCCGTACGAAAACTGACGAGGGCGCCATGGCAGACGACGATGTCATCCTCTCGGTCGAGAACCTCAGCATCGACTTCAACCTCAGGACCCACGTGCTGCACGCGGTGCGTGAGGTGAGCTTCGAGCTCCGTCGCGGCAAGACGCTCTGCCTCGTGGGCGAAAGCGGCTCGGGCAAATCGGTCACCGCCCGCGCATTGCTGCGCATCATCGACAAGAACGGCACCATTACCGATGGCCGCATCCTGCTGCGCGGCGCCGGGAGCGAGACCGACATCGTGCCGCTCAACGAGCGCAGCGCCGAGCTCCTGTCGATCCGCGGCGGTCGCATCGGGCTGATCTTTCAGGAGCCGATGAGCTCGCTGTCGCCGGTGCACACCATCGGCAGCCAGATCGTCGAGGCGCTGCGCCTGCACCAGGCGATGAACAAGGCGGAGGCCAGGGTCGCGACCATCGAGCTGTTGCGGCAGGTCGAAATTCCCGATCCCGACAAGATGATCGACCGCTACACCTTCGAGTTCTCGGGCGGCATGCGGCAGCGCGCCATGATCGCCATGGCGCTGGCCTGCAACCCGGACATCCTGATCGCTGACGAGCCGACCACGGCGCTCGACGTCACCACCCAGGCCGAAATCCTCGACCTGATCAAGCGGCTGCAGCTGAGCCGCGGCATGGCGATGCTGCTGATCACCCACGACATGGGAGTGGTCGCCGAGGTGGCCGACGAGGTGGCGGTGATGCGCTACGGCCGGATTGTCGAGGCGGGCAGTGTCGACGAGATCTTCCACGAGGCCCGCCACCCCTATACCCGGCAGCTGCTCGCTTCAACGGTACGGCTCGAGCAGAACCCGCGCGCGCTGACCCGCCCGGCCACGGTGTCCGACCCGACGAGCAAGCCGGTCCTCTCGGTGCGCGAGCTGAGCAAGTTCTATGGCGGCGGTGGCGGCCTGTTCGGCGGCGCCAGTTACGCCATCCGGGCCGTCGACAATGTGAGCCTCGACCTCTCCGCCGGCGAAAATCTCGGCATCGTCGGCGAGAGCGGCTCGGGCAAGACGACGCTCGGCCGCCTGATCCTCAGAACCGTCGAGCCCACCTCCGGCACCATTACCTACAACGACCGCGAGGGTCGCGCCGTCGACGTCACCGGGCTCAGCAAGCGCGACCTGCGCGGCTTCCATCGCGACGTGCGGCTGGTGTTCCAGGATCCGTTCGCCTCGCTCAACCCGCGCCTCACCGTCAAGGACGTGATCGGCGACCCGCTATTCGTCGCCGGGTTGGCGCGGGGCGCCGCACTGGAACGGCGGGTGGGCGAACTGATGGAACTGGTCGGGCTCGACCCGCAGTCGATGGAGCGCTATCCGCACGCCTTCTCGGGCGGCCAGCGCCAGCGCATCGGCGTCGCCCGGGCGCTGGCGCTCGAGCCGCGCGTCATCATTGCCGACGAGGCGACCGCGGCGCTCGACGTCTCGATCCGCAGCCAGATCCTCGACCTCTTGCTCGACATCCAGAAGCGGCTGAGCCTCAGCTTCATCTTCATCAGCCACGACATCTCGGTGGTCCGCTATTTCTGCGACCGGGTGGCGGTGATGCACCGCGGCAAGGTGGTGGAGATGGGCACGGCCGAGCAAGTCTGCACCGCCCCCCATGAGGCCTATACCAGGGCCCTGATCTCGGCGGTGCCCCACCCCGATCCGCGCCACAAGCGGATGCTGCACCGTACGCGATTTACAGCCGAGGCCACGCCGTGAAGTTCTCCGCCAACCTGTCCTTCCTCTATCCCGAGCTCGGCTTTCTCGAGCGCTTCGCCGCTGCGGCGCGCGACGGCTTTCCGGCGGTCGAGTATCTCGGTCCCTATGCCGAGCCCAAGCAACGGGTTGCCGAGGCGCTGGTCGACAATGGCCTGGTGCAGGCGCTGTTCAACGTGCCCTCGGGCGATTGGGCCGGCGGCGAGCGCGGCATCGCCGCGCTTCCGGGCCGAAGCGAGGAGTTCCGCGCCGGCATCGCCACCGCGCTGGATTACGCAACGACGGTCCGCTGCGAAAAGCTCAACGTCATCGCCGGCCTCGTCGCCCCGGGCGCCGACCTCGAGGCGATGGAAGCGACGCTGGTCGACAACCTCAGATATGCCGCGCCGCGTTGCGCCGAAGCCGGCATCAAGCTGCTGATCGAGCCGATCAACCTGCGCGACATCCCGCGCTTCTTCCTCTCGACCACGGCGCATGCCGAGCGGATCCTGGAGCGGGTGGGACACGACAACCTCTACATCCAGTACGACCTCTACCACATGCAGGTGATGCAGGGAGACCTGCTGCCGACCTACCAGCGGCTACGTGAGCGCATCGCCCATATCCAGCTCGCCGATACTCCCGGCCGCAACGAACCCGGCACCGGTGAGATCAACTACGGCTTCGTGCTGCCGGCGATCGAGCGGCTCGGCTACGACGGATATTTCGGCTGCGAGTACAAGCCCAGGGCCGACACCAGCGCGGGCCTGGGCTGGATGCAGCCCTATTTGAGGAGCGCGTGATGAAGATCGGTTTCATCGGGCTCGGCGTCATGGGACGGCCGATGGCCGGCCACCTCATCGCCGCCGGCCACGAGCTGTTCCTGCACCGGGTCAAGCCCGCCTCGCGGGAGCTGGTGGACCAGGGTGGCAAGGCGCTGGCATCGGCTCGGGAAGTGGCCGAGGCCGCCGAGGTGGTGATCCTGATGCTGCCCGATACTCCCGATGTCGAGCTGGTGCTGTTCGGCAAGGATGGCGTCGCCGACGGGCTGGGCCGCGGCAAGCTGGTCATCGACATGAGCTCGATCTCGCCGGTCGCGACCAAGGATTTCGCCGCGCGGATCGAGGCGCTGGGCAGCGACTATCTCGACGCCCCGGTGTCGGGTGGCGAAGTCGGGGCACGCAATCGCGCGCTCACCATCATGGTCGGCGGCAAGCCCGAAATGTTCGAGCGCGCCCGGCCGCTGTTCGAGGCGATGGGCAAGAATATCACGCTGGTCGGCGGCGCCGGCGACGGGCAGACCGCCAAGGTCGCCAACCAGATCATCGTCGGGCTGACCATCGAGGCGGTGGCCGAGGCGCTGAGCTTTGCGAGGAAAGCCGGGGCCGATGCCATGAAGGTGCGCGAAGCGCTGATGGGCGGCTTTGCCGCCTCCCGCGTCCTCGAGGTGCATGGCGAGCGCATGATCAAGCGCACGTTCGAGCCGGGCTTCCGGATCCGGCTGCATCGCAAGGACCTGTCGCTCGCGCTCGATGCCGCGCGGGCGCTTGACCTCAGCCTCCCCAACACGGCCGCGACGCTACAGCTGATGAACGCCGCCATCGCGCTTGGCGACGGCGACCGCGACCATTCCGGCCTGATCCGCACTCTCGAGGTCCTGGCGGGCGACACGCCCTGATCGGTCAGTAGCGCCCCTGCCCCACCCCGCGGCGGCTCACTCCGCCGTTCCAGCCGCTTTGTCTCCAAGGAGCCCCAGATGCCCACCGACAAGATCCCGCAAGTGCCCTTCGGCGCTGTCTATTTCCGCAAATCCAACCCGCCGCGCGAGGATTGGTCGCGCGACTATCGGGTGGCGCGCGAGGACGGCCTCAACGTCTTCCGGCACTGGTTCATGTGGGCTGCGATCGAGCGCAAGCCGGGCGTCTACGATTGGGACGACTACGATCGCCAGATGGACCTCGCGGCCGAGAACGGCATCAAGACGGTGATCGCCGAGCTCACCCACTCGGTGCCCGACTGGGCCTATCGCAAGTGGCACGATGCCCGACAGATCCGCATGGACGGACGGCCGCTCGCCAACCACATGGGTGTATCGTCCGCAAGCGGCGGCTTCGCCCATAACGGCGCCGGCGCGCTGACCTTGAACTGCCCCGAGGTGAAGGAGGCGGTGGGCAATTTCCTCACCGCGCTCGCCAACCGCTACAAGGGCCACCCGGGGCTGCTCGGCTACGACGTCTGGAACGAGGTGAACTACTCGCCCGAGGTCGACTACTCGGAGTGGATGAAAGCCGACTACCGGCGCTGGCTTAAGGCCAAGTACGGCACGCTCGAGGCGCTGGCCGAGGCCTGGTACCGCTACTCCTATGCCGAGTGGGACGACATTGAGCCGCCGGCCGAGGTCGCCGCCTTCGCTGAGGGTCTCGAATGGCTCGAGTTCAAGCGTGAGAACTACTACGGCCAGATGCAGTACAAGATCGACACCATCCGCGCTGTCGACCAGGACTGCCTGATCGCCGCGCATGGCGTGGGTGGCGCCATTCCCAACATGGCCGCGGGCGGCTCGGACGATTGGCTGGCGGCCAGCAAGGTCGAACTCTATGGGCTGACCTGGGTACCGAGCCGGCGCGGCTTCAAGCCGTGGCAGAACTTCTTCGGCCCTGACATCACGCGCGCCGCATCGCGCGGCAAGAAGTGGTGGCATGCCGAGCGGCCCGGCGGCCCGCTCTGGCTGCAGCCGCAGGTGCTCGGCCGCGACAAGGAAGATGGCCGCGTCATGGACCCCGAGGATGTCCGCACCCTCACCATGACGTCGTTCGCCGCCGGCGCCACGGGCGTACTCAACCTGCGCTACCGGCCGCTGCTCGACGGGCCGCTGTTCGGCGCTTTCGGCTCTTACGGCATGGACGGCTCACGCACCCCGCGCTCCGACATGGCGAGCGCCATGGCCAAGTGGGCCAACGCGCCGGAACAGCAGCCGCTGTTCGAGGCGCGGCCGGTGAAGGGCGAGGTGGCGCTGCTGGTGATCCCCGAGGCGCAGGCCTGGGATTACCTGCTCAACCACCACCACAAGCCGGAGCTCTATCGCGAGGCGATGTGGGGAGCCTATCGCGGCCTGCTCGACATCGGCATCCAGCCCGACTGGGTGCATATCGACGACATCGCCGAGGTCGACACCATCTATGCTCCCTACCCGATCATGCTGACCGCGGCGCACGCCCAACAGCTGGCGCAGTGGGTGGAGGCGGGCGGCACGCTGATCTCGGAGGCGACGCCGGGCTATTTCGGCGATCGCGGCAAGGTCGGCACGGTGCAGCCGCATAACGGGCTCGACCGGGTGTTCGGGGCACGCGAGGTCGATGTCGAGTTCATGCCCGACATCGCCGACCGCATCCGCTTCTCGTTCGACGGCAGCGACGGCATCACCGGCGGCGGCTTCCTCCAGGCGTACGAGCCGACCGCCGGCCGGCTGCTCGGCAGCTTCGCCGACGGCCGCAAGGCGGTGGTCGAGAACAGTTTTGGCAAGGGCCGCACGCTGCTGGTCGGCACGCACCCGGGGGCGGCCTACTTCAAGTCTGGCACGCCCGAGAACCTGAACTACTTCCGCTCGGTCTTCAGCTGGACCGGCAAGCACCGGCACGTCGATACGGGCAACCCGCAGGTCCACGCGCGGCTGCACCTCGGGCCCGACGGCGGCGCGCTGTGGCTGCTCAACCAGACCCGCTCACCGCAGCCGGTCACCCTGACGCTGGGCGCCACGCATGCCGACCTGAAACCCGTCGGCAGCTACTGGGGCGACGCAGGAGGCACCGCGACGGTGATCCCGCCGCGCGATGTCCTGGTGCTGAAGCTGGGTCGCTGAGGCCGGTGCGGTTACGGCCGGGCGACGGCTCCGGCGAATGACAAAGCGACACGGGCCGGGCATTACGCCCGGCCCGTGTCGTATTCTCTGGGCACCCTCCGGGCTCACGCCTTCAGCACGATCACCTTGGTATTGACTGGCGTCTTGTCATAGAGGTCGAGCATGTCCTGGGTGAGGAGGCCAATACAGCCGCTCGAAACGCCGGTGCCGATCGTTTCCGGCACGCTGGTGCTGTAGAGCGTGTAGAGGGTGTAGATGCCGTTCTGATAGAGATAGAGCGCGCGGGCGCCGAGCGGATTGTCGAGGCCAGGCTTCATGCCGCCGGCATATTTGGCCGCCTCCGGTTGCCGCTCGATCATTTCCTTGGGCGGCGTCCAGATCGGCCACTCGGCTTTTCGCCCGATATAGGCGTCACCGCTCCACAAAAAGCCGGCGCGCCCGACACTGACGCCATAGCGGGTGGCGTTTCCATCGCCTTCGATGCGGTAGACATAGTGGTTGCGCGGGTCGACGATGATCGTTCCGGCCACTTCCTTGCTGTCGTAGCGCACGGTGCGGCGGAAGTATTTCGGGTTGATCTTGCTGACCTTGACCGCCGGGATCGGGAACCGCTCGTTGGGCCGCGGCCCGTAGACCCGCTCCGCTTCCGCGACGCTCATGCCGGCGGGGGAGCAACCAGCAAGCGCCAGCGCGCCGAGGCTGGCGGTGGCCCCGAACAGAAACGCGCGACGACCGAAGCGCCCTGCCCGATCGCCCCCGTCATCTTCACGAGCAGAAATGCCATCGTCTTCGATCACGGTATGTACCCTCCCAACCCCCACCAACGATCACCCGGCTGCTAAACGCGCCGCAGATGAGACTGGTCTCACCCCGTTCAAATAGCAAACGCAGTCAAGCGTGCCTCCGCCGCCACGCGCACCAGCTGGGCGTCAGAAACCCAGCGGCGCCAGGCGCTCCCGCAAAGTCCATGTTGCTTGCCGAACCACGGCTCCCGGCCAGCAAGAGCGAACCAGAACTTTGTCGGCAATGCGGCGCGGGGAATGGCTAGTGGTGGAATCTCTGTGCGGTAACGAGTTACCGACGACCAAGCGAAACGGATCGCGCCGCCGCTTGTTACCTTGGAATTCCTGCATCGTCCTGAGCGCCCGATGACGGACCATCGGAAGCAACGGCGACCCGGCCGCCCTCCCCGATCCTACGGCATGAGCAGCCGCCACGTCCCCTCGGACACCACTGTGGCCACGCCGTCGACCACCTTGATGGCGGTGTCGTCGTCCATGGCATAGGTCCGGACCGGGATCCCCGAGGCCCAGTTTGCAATGTTGGCCAGCGTGGTGTCGGGCATCTCCGGGTTATCGAGGTGCGGATAGAGGGTGAAATCGACGAGGCCCAGCGCTCGGTCGGCCCCCTGCCCCATGTCGGAGCCGTCGGGCACGAACTGCTGGTCGAACTCGGCGTCGCAATTGTAGGGGGTCACGGCAATACTGCCGGCGCTGACCCCGACATAGACAGTATCGGTGAGCGACGGCAGCATCGCAGCCAGGCCCGACTGGCGCAGCCAGTATGTGAGGTAGAGCACGTTGCCGCCCCAGACCAGCAGGGCGTCGGCATCCTCGACCATCGGCATCCAGTTCTCGGGTCGGATGGTCGGCAGCGCGGTGAGCTCCAGTACGCCCAGCGACTTCCACCCCAACGCGGCCAGAGGGCTGGGGGACAGGCCGCAGATTGCCCGCCAGGCATGGCCCGCACCGCCTGGGAAGGGGTAGATGGCGGTCAGAATGATGAGGGCCGAGCACTCGGCGATCGGCTTGCCGAGGAGCTCGACCAGGGCGGCCGAGATGCTCGGGTTGCTTACGCCCCCGGAGGTCAGAAGAAACTTCATCGGGAGCTCCTCTCCAGCGCCCCGCGGCAACGCCTCGAACAGCGTTACCGCGGAGCGTGGGCAAACTTGCGCGGCGGGGCAAGGCAGCTGCCCGACCCTGCCGCCGGCGGTCTAGAGGCCGCCGCCACCGTGGATCTTCCGCACCTTCTCCGCCGCGTCCTTGGCCGCCTGCTCGACCGTCATCGTGCCGGTGAGCGCATTCTGCATCATGTCGGGGACGATGATGTTCATGATTTCAGGGGCTTCCGGCAGCGCCGGGAACGGGATGCCGTTGGGCAGCATCGAGGTAGTGACGTCGAGGAACTTGATGGTGTCGAGCCGCTGTTTCATCCACTCGGTCTTGAAGCCGTTGACGTTGCCCGGGTTGGAACCGGCCCAGGCGAGCTTCAATGACCATTCGGGGCTGGTCCACATGCAGATCAGCGCCCTGGCCGCCGGCTCATCGACCTTGCCGCCATCAACGAATTCCGACTTGAGGATGTGGATGTTGGAGCCGCCGAACACCACGGCGCGCTTACCGGTCGGACCGGTCGGAATGAGGCCGTAGCGCATGTTCTCGAGCACGCTGTCGGCGACCGCCTTGTCCGAGCCGGTTGCCTTGCCGGCGAGCTCGACCATCCGGGCATATTCTGAGGGGTGCGAGATCATCATCGCCAGCTGGCCCGAGATGAACGGCGCCTGGTTCTCGCCCTGGGTGTTGGTCAGCGCCGAAACCGGAACCGATTTGTCCCGCACATACATGTCGTAGGAGGCCTGCAGCGAGCGGATGCTCTCGGGACTGTCGAGCCGCACCTCGCCATAGGTCGGGTTGGGATCGGCCTCGTCGAAGACACCGCCGCCATAGCCCCAGAGCTGCGGCATGTAGCGATAGGGCGTATTGCCGGCGTTCTGCTTGGCGACGAGGCCGTAGCCCGAGATGCCCAGCTTGTCGTGGATCTGTTTGGAATAGCTGACCACGTCGTCCCAGGTGGCCGGCGGATTTTCCGGATCGAGCCCCGCCCGCTTGAAGATGTCGGCATTCCAGATGAACGCCATCGTCTCGTTATTGGTGGGAATGCCGTAGATCTTGCCGTCCCAGGTCACCGCTTTCATGGCGCCGGGCCAGAAGTCCTCGGGCTGGTAGCCGACATCCTCGGGCTTGAGCTCTTCGAGATAGCCCTTGGAGGCGAACTCGGTACCACCGAGGATCTGCAGCCGGATCGCCATCGGCGCCGAATTGCCGAGCAGCGCCGTGCGGAACTTGTCGAGCAGCTCGTTATAGGTGATGCCCTGCTCGGTCAGCTCGATGCCCGGGTAGGTGGCACGGAACGCCGCGAAGAAATCGCGGTAGTTGTCGTGCATGATCTGCGGATCGGCCTCGAACATGCCCTGGTACCAGAAGGTCAGCTTGCCCGTGTAGTCGGTCGGGGTGACCGAGTTGCAGTGGCCGACCGTGTCGAACGTCTCGGTGCCAGCGATCGAGCGCACATATTCGGGCGACCACTTGCTGATGTCGATGCCTGCCCCCAGGGCCGTCGAGGCCATGAGACTGGTCGCCAGCGCGGCCGACAGCATGCCGCGCAGAAGCGCACGGCCAATTCCGTGTTCTGACATGAATTTCCTCCCTCCACCCGCGGCCGGCGCCCCTCGCGTCGGTCGAGAATGTCTGCCCGGCAACCCGCCGGTTACGCGAATTAACGCCCGGATTTCGACACAGGCAATCAGAATTTTGCAAAATCTTACGTCTCTCTCTGGAAATCCTACGAGAAACCGGCAAAGCTGCCCCTGAGACCAAACGTCGGAATCGATTGAGAGATGAGCGCATACAAGGCCCGGCCCCCCGTGGGCATCGACCCAACCGGAGTGTCGGAAGAAGGGGCTGCGGTTTACGAGTTGATCCGCGACGACATCATCTCGGGCCGGCTGGAAGCGAACTCCCGGCTGGTGGTGGCGGAGCTGTCGGAACGGCACAACTCACCGGCCAATGCGGTGCGCGAGGCGCTGCAGCTGTTACGCTCGCAGGGCTTCGTGCTGATCGTCCACAACAAGAGCGCCCGAGTGCGCCCGATCGACCAGGATTTCGTCCGCGACGTTTATGAGATCGGCGTCCTGATCGAACCTTCGATGGTGCGCTGGTTCGTCGACATGGCAACCCCCGCCGATATCGCCGAACTCGAGGACATCCAGCGCCAGATCGAGGCCAACAACTTCGCCGATCCGATCCTCCACAGCGAGCTCGACACGCGGTTCCACACCGTGATGTACGAGCGTCACTACAACCATCTCGCCGCTGAACTGTGGTGGCGACACCGCGAAGTGCTGCGCGCCATCGGACATCGCTACAGCTTCACACTCTCCCGCCGCGCCCAGGTGATCCGCGACCACCGCGAACTGATCCGGCTGGTGAAGGCGGGCGATGCGGCGAACGCCGCGACGCTGATCGCGCTGCATGTCGATGGGGCGGGCCGGCATGTGCTCGAGCAGATGCGAGCCGCGAGCTCAGCGCGCGCCGGCTGAGGCAGTTTTCGCGCGCGAGCGGCGTGCACAATTGGTTTGAGGGAGCCATTTCATCATGAAAATCACCGGCGTGCGGCCTTGGTTGGTCAAGGCCACGAGCTCCTATTGGGGCGAATACCTGTTCGTCGAAGTGACGACCGACGAGGGCATTTCGGGCTGGGGCGAGATCACCTCGACCACCAAGATCGCCAACCGGGCGCTCGCTGCCATCCTCAAGCAGGTGAGCGGCCAGATCGAGGGCGAAGACCCGAGCCGGATCGAACGGCTGTGGCACAAACTGTTCCGCAGCTTCACCTATATGGGCAGCCGCGGCGCCGCTTGCGAATGCGTCAGCGCCATCGACATCGCCTTGTGGGATATCCGCGGCAAGGTGCTGGGGCTGCCGGTCTATGAGCTGCTCGGCGGCTCGGTGCGCGACGAGATCTCGCTCTATACCCACCCTGACCAAAGTAAGTTCACCTCGGACGCTGCGGTGGTGGCCGAGATCACCGATATCGTCAAATCCGGCCACACGGCGCTGAAGTTCGACCCCTTCCCCTACCAGGGCGATCGCGAGCGCCGCGACGGCTATCTCGACGGCATGCTGTCGCGCGCCGACGAAAAGAAGGCAGCCGACCTGACGGCGCTGATCCGCCAGACCGCCGGCCCGCAAGTCGAGATCCTGATCGACGCGCATGGCCGCTTCGATGTGCCGACCGCCATCCGCCTCTGCCGCACGCTCGAGGAGGCGGGCCAGATCGACTGGTTCGAGGAGCCGGTGCCACCCGAGAGCTATGGCGCCCTGCAGCAGGTGCGCGAGAAGGTGAATGCCGCCATCTCGGTGGGCGAGCGCGCCCACACCAAGTGGGATTTCGTGCCGATCCTCGAGCAGAAACTCGCCGACTACATCATGCCCGATGTCACCTGGACCGGCGGCATCACCGAGATGAAGAAGATCGCCATCCTCGCCGAGGGCTATTACGTGCCGATCTCGCCGCATGATGCGGGCGGCCCGATCAATGTGCTCGCCGGCGCCCATGTGATGATGACGGTGCCCAATTTCTACCGGCTCGAGACCTCGCGCTGGGACCTCTCCGGCTACAACGAGCTGATGCACACAAGGCTCGACAATTCGAACGGCGCGCTGAAACTGCCGCGCGTCCCCGGCCTCGGCATCGAGATGAACCGCGACTACCTCGAAGCCAACGAGATCAAGACGGCTTAGGTCGGGGCACATAGATCGAACCCGCCTAGCAGTTGGGCTCGATCCTCACCTCACCCGCCGGCTGTCATCCCAGCGAAAGCTGGGACCCGTCTCACAGCCTGCGCCTATGGAGAGTTGGATCCCAGCTTTCGCTGGGATGACACGGCGGGTGGTCCAGTCATCCGAGAAATTTCTGGCGCTCCAGGGACAAGCGCCGTTCCAGATCCCCCGGAGGAAACACCCATGAAAATCACCGGCATCGAAACCGTCGTCGTCAACGCCGTGCACCGCAATTGGATCTTCGTGAAGGTGCTGACCGACCAGCCGGGCCTGTGGGGCTGGGGCGAGGCGACGCTCGAATGGAAGACCCGGGCAGTGAAGGGCACCATCGATGACCTCCTGCCATTCCTGATCGGAGAGGATCCGCTGCGGATCGAGCACCTGGTCAATACCATGACCCGCTTCAGCTTCTGGCCGCTCGGCTCGATCGGCCTCACCGCCGTTTCCGGCATCGAGCAGGCGCTGTGGGACATCAAGGGCAAGGCGCTGGGTGTGCCGGTGTGGCAGTTGCTGGGCGGCCGGGTGCGCGACAGCGTGCGCGTCTACACCCATTTGAGGCGCGGCGACAGCTCATCGCGTGTCCCCAATACCGATATCTCGCGCTTCTGCGATGCGGTGCAGGAAACGGTCGAGATGGGCTACAACGCCATCAAGCTCGGCTTCGTCCCCTATACCGGGTACGACGCTCCCCTGCCCGCCGTGCGGCACGTCGAAAAGCTGGCTGCGGCGGTGCGCGAGCGGGTCGGCGACGGCGTCGAGATCATGACCGATTTCCACGGCCGCCCGGATTCGCTCGATGCCGCCATCGCCTACATCAAGGCGATCGAGCCGATCAAACCGCTGTTCTGCGAGGAAGTGATCCAGCCCGGTGACACGGCCGGGATGGCCGACATCGCTCGCCGGGTCGATTGCCCATTGGCCACCGGCGAGCGGCTGTTCACGCCGCGCGAATTCCTCGAGGTGGCCCAGACCCGCGCCGTTGCCTATATCCAGCCCGACCTCGCCCACTGCATGGGCTTTACCGGCGGCCGCAAGATCGCGGCCATCGCCGAGGCGGCGCATATGGGGGTCTGCCCGCACAACCCGATGGGCCCGGTGGCCGGCGCCGTAGCGCTGCAGTTCGACGCCGCCACCACCAACTTCGTCATCCAGGAAGAGGCGGTCGGGATCGTCCCCTGGTTCGAGGAGATCTGCTCGAGCTACCCGCTCAACCTGGTGAATGGCGCCTGGCCAATTCCCGAGGCCCCGGGCCTCGGCATCGAGATCGACGAAAAGGCCGCCGCCCGCTACCCGTTCGCGCAGGAGGTGATCCCGGCGACGGAGTCGGTGCTCGCCGATGGCCGGATCGCCAACTGGTAGGTCATCCCGGGCAAAACGTCCTGGCAGGCCGAGGGGTGTTCAGCGCTGCTTGAACGCCCGGTCGAAGTTGGCGACCAGTGGGCTCAGGAGATAATCGAGGGCGGTTCGCTGCTCGGTGGTGACCAGCACGGTGGCGCCCATGCCGGCATGGAGCGCAATCTCGGGGTGATCGGCCAGGTCCTTGGGGTCGACCTCGATCATCGCCTTGTAGAAGACCGCCAGGGTCCGCTCGTCGGTGATGCGATCGGCAGAGACCTGCAGCACGGCGCCGCGGATCAGCGGCGATACGTGCTGCTTGAACGACGAGAAGCGCAGTTCGGCGGGCATCCCCGCCCGCAGCTCGCTGATATCCTCGACGCGGATCCGCGCTTCGACGACCAGCGTTGCCTTCTCCGGCACGATCTCGAGCAGAACCTGACCCGGTTGGACCACGGCGCCGGCGGCATGGACAGCGAGACCGACGATCCGACCGTCCGCCGGCGCCCGGATGATGGATCGCTCCAGGCGGGACTGCGCATCCTGCAGCCTGGGGACGATTTCGAGGATCTTGGATTGCGTCGTCGCCAGCGCTTCGGCCACTTCGCTCTGCCGGTCGCGCCCCAGCTGATTGATCTGCTGCTCGATTTCCGCGATTTTCTGGTCGTTGCTGGAGTCTTCGGCAGCGACCGCGCCCAGCCGGCCCTGCACGTCGGCCATGCTGCGCTCGAGATCGCTGACCCGGCCGCGGGTGGCCAGCCCAGCTTTCAGCAGCTTGTCGAGGCGCCCGCGTTCGGCGGCCAGGGAGGCAAGCTGCTCCTCATAGGACAGCCGGGTCGACGTGCTGCCCTTGGCCTGTTCCCGCAACTGGTCGACACGGCGCAGCAGGATATCCCGCGCGCCGAGCAGCGAGTCGTTGCGGGCGCTGAACTCGTCGCGCTGGCTGGCGATCGTCTGCAGCACGTAGGGCGCGTCGCTGGCGAGCAGTTCATCCGGAAACGTGATCTCGCTGCTGCCGTTCAGCTCGGCAGTGAGCCGCGCCTCCATGGCCCGGGCCAGCGCCAGTTGCTGGAAGTAGATGTCGTACTGGGCGCGCGCGGTGGTGTCGTCGAGCGTCATCAGCGTGGCGCCTGCATGAACGAAGGCGCCGTCGGAAATACCGATGGATCCGACAATGCCGCCCTCGAGGTGCTGCACGGGCTTGCGGCTGCCCTCGACGGTGACAATTCCGTCGGCGACGACCGCGGCGTTGAGTGGAGCCAGGGCGGCCCAGCCACCGAGAACGCCGAAGAACAGCGCGAGGATCAGCACGCCGGCAATGATCGGCCCGGCGGCGGACTCCGAGACGGCCGGAGCCGGCGGGCGTCCACTTCCGGCGATGGTCAGCGACGCGCTCATGCCGGCACCTGCGAGCCACGCGGCATGACGGCGGTCTTGGCTCGGTCATTGAGCACGGCGATCACCTCGTCACGCTTGCCGAAGAGTTCGATGACGCCGTCGCGCAGGTAGAGGATCTTGTTGACCGCGCCGAGTGTCGAGGGTCGGTGCGAAACGATGATCACCGTGGAGCCCAGTTCGCGCAGGCGTGCCATGCACTCGGCCAGCGCCGCATCGCCATCGGAGTCGAGGTTGGAGCTCGGCTCATCCAGCACGACGAGGCTCGGCATGCCGAACACGGCGCGCGCCAGGGCGATCCGCTGCCGGTAGCCGCCCGAAAGCGCCGCGCCGCCCTCCCCGATCTGCGTATTGTAGCCTTCGGGCAGGCGGAGGATCATCTCGTGCACACCAGCGAGCTGCGCCGCCTTGACGATCTCGGCATCGGCTTCGGCATCGGTGCGCAACCGGCCGATATTGGCCGCAACGGTGTCGGAGAACAGCTCGATATCCTGTGGCAGGTAGCCGACATGCTGGCCAAGCTGCTCGCGCGGCCAGGTCAGCACATCGGCGCCATCGAGCCGCACGGCGCCGCCGGTGGGGCGAAGCACGCCTACAATGTGACGCACCAGCGTGGATTTGCCGGCCCCCGATGGCCCGATCAGCCCCATCGCGTCGCCGGGATCGAGCTGGAAACTGACGTTGCGCAAGGCGACCCGCGGCGTATTGGGCGGCACGAAGGTCAGCGCCTCGACCGCCAGCGCGCCGGTGGGACGGGGCAAGGACATGGCAGCGGCGCGTTGCGGCACCGCATCAAGCATGTCGCGCACCCTGACATAGCTGGCTTTGGCGGCCACAAGACCGCGCCAGGCGCCCACCAGCTGTTCAACCGGCTGCAGCGCCCGACCGAGCAGCAACGTCGCCGCAAACAGTGTACCGATGGAGGTCATCCGCTCGAGCGCCAGATAGGCTCCGAGCCCCAGCATCAGGGACTGCATCGCGAGGCGGACGAAGCGAATGAGACTCGACATGGCGGCGGCGCGGTCGCTGGCGACCGACTGGCGGTCAAGCAGACGCAGGCGATCGTCCGACCAGCGGCCAAGCAGCCCCTTCATCATCCCCATCGAGTCGAGGACTTCGGCATTGCGGAGGCTGGCCTCGGTGAAACCATAGTTGCGCGCGGCAGCTTCGTTGGCTTCACGCAGCGGCTCGCGCGTCAGCCACTCGTTGGCCAGCGCCAGCAGGATCAGCACGGCACAGGCGCCGAGCGCGAAAAAGCCCAGGGCCGGGTGCAACAGGAAGATGATCAGCACGTAGATCGGCGCCCAGGGCAGGTCGAATGCTGCGTGGATACCGGATCCGGTGAGGGCCTGACGAAAAGCGTCGAGATCCCGCAATGGCCGGCCCTTGTTTTCCGGCTGGCGCACCGACGCCTCGATGACCCGGGTGGCGAGCAGCCGATCGAGACGCACCGAGGCGCGCGTCAGGACCAGGGCCCGCACCGCGTCAAGCCCGGCCAGCGCGCCAAGGGCAACCAGCAACGCAAGGGTGAGCATGATCAGGGTGGCGACGCTGCCGCTGGTCATGACGCGATCATAGACCTGCAGCATGTAAAGCGGCGAGGCGAGGTAGAGTATGTTGACGGCCAGGCTGAACAGCCCGGCGGCTACGAAATAGCCGTTCAGTTGGTCGAGGACGCGGCGTGTTTCACTGGTCTTCATCAAGGTCTCTGTCGTTCCGCCGAGGCGGGCGCCGCATGCCCGTTCGGCCTATGCTCACGCTACATATGGCGGGCAGGAGCCAATCCATGGCCCCCGCCCGCGCAACTCACAAACCGAAATCGCCGCTGACCATCGTCCTCGTTCCGAGGAGCTCGATCTCGAAATCGGCGACGCCGTCACCACTATTGTCACCGTGGATGTACGTGTTGCCGCCAGCCTGGTGCCAGGTCACGCTGTTGGCCGTGATCGTGGCTGTCGCGGCCGCAACGAAAAGGAAGGTGCCATTGCCGGCCGTGTTGGTGTTGGCATCGATTGCCGACAGGTCGATCGTGTCGCCGCTGGCGAAGTCGAAGATCGTGTCGCGGTTGCCGGCCCCCACGCCGCTCTCGCTGGTGGCGGTGTAAATGAAGCTATCGTTATGGGCGCCACCGTGCAGTTGGTCGGCACCAAGACCGCCTGTCAGGCTGTCATTGTTCGCGCCGCCGATCAGAGCGTCGCTGCCGGCGGTACCATTGAGGACGTCGTCGCCGTTGGAGCCGAACATGATGTCGATGTCGGTTCCGGCGGCGGTCACCACGTCATTGCCCGCGCCGACGACCCAGATCTTCAGTGGTGTGGTGAAGGTGTTGGTGCCGTCGGACGCCGTCACCGTGACCGAGTAGGGCGTCGTGTCGTTCACCTGTACCGTGCCATTGGTTGAGAGCACGCCGGTCGTGGCGTTGATGGTGAAGCCGGCTGGAACGGGATCGATGAAGCCGAAGGTGAACGTTGAGCTATCGGGGTCGCCGGTCGGCTGGAACGTGCCGATGACGGTACCGTCGTTGAGCCCATTGTTGCCGTTGTCGGCACTCGCAGCGAGCGTCGACATGACGAAGTTGAGGCCCGTCGGCGTGTCGTTTGCTCCGGAAATGTTGAAGGTCAGCGTCTGAGTGGTGGTGCCGCCGTGACCGTCGGAGACGACGAAGCTGAAAGCTTCCGTCGGGTTGTTGCCGGTCTGCAGGGCGTCGAGGGCAGGCTTGGCGGTATAGGAGTAGGTGCCGTTGCTCGACACTGTGAGATCGCCGTAGGTACCGTGCGCCACGACGCCGCCGGCGGTCACGGTGATGGCAGAGCCATCGCTCGGTCCCTGGATGTTGGAGATGGTCAAAGGCGTATCGCCATCGGGATCCGCCGCTGCGGACGCCGTGACGAGATTACCGCTGGCGACGACGGTGCCGGCATTGGTCGCGGATGTATCGGCAACCGCCTTGACGACATTCGAGGCCGTTGGAGTGTCGTTGGAGCCATTGATGGTGATCTGGGCGGTCGCGGTGTCGGTGCCGCCGTGCCCGTCCGAAACGCCGTAGGTAAAGCTCAGAGTGGCAGATTCGCCCGTGCCGAGCCCCTGGAAGGCATCGCCCGCAGTGGTCCAGAGGTTGACCGCTCCGGTGGTCATCACTGCGAGATGCGCGACACCGGTCGTCGTGGTGATCATGAACCGCGCCGCCTCACCGGCGCCTGCCGCTTCGGAGGTGATGACCGGGGTGGAGAGCTGGAGGTCGGTCTCGTTCACGGCTACGCCGGTCACGCTAGTGACGCTTAGCCCATCCCCCTCAGGATCGCTGTCCGCCGGAGCATTGGTCAGCACGTTGCCGACGGCGAGCGGCACGGAAGAGGTGCCGCCACTGATGCCATTCTCCGTCGTTGTGAAACTGTCAGGCTTCGCGTCGGGAGCCTCGTTCGGCGCCGTTACGGAAATGACCGAATGGGCGATATTGCTCGAGGCGATGCCATCGCTGACGGTAACCGTGATGTCGCGGTCGGTGATGTCAGGGTGGCTCTCGCCATTGCTGAAGCGGAGCTGCTGCAGTACGGCCTGGTACTGAGCCAGTGTGCCAATCCCGGTTAGGGTGAGGACACCGGTGCTCGAGTTGTAGCTCGATGCCGAGATCCCGGCAGGCAGACTCCCCGCGATCGACAACAGGTCACCGGTCTTGTGGTTGGTGACGGTTATCGTGGCCGAGGTCAGCTCAGTGTTGTCGACATCGGCAATGGTTACATCGCTATCGACAATCGCCGTCGCCGCACCGGCGGCCGAGGTCGCGGCATAACCGGTACCTGCGGCGCTGGCATCGAGGTCAAGGGTGGGGGCGTCGTTGGTGCCGGTGATCTTGATCGTCACCGAGGTCGGCGTGCCGTCGGCGCTCTCCACCGGGAACGTGTCGGTGTAGACCTCGCCGTCAACGAACGCGTCGTTGGTGCCGGTGATCTTGATCGTCACCGAGGTCGGCGTGCCGTCGGCGCTCTCCACCGGGAACGTGTCGGTGTAGACCTCGCCGTCAACGAACTCGTTGTGGGCGGTGTCCGCCGTGTAGGTCCAGGCGCCGTCCGCACCGATCGAGAAGGTGCCGTAGGTCCCGGCCGCGTCGGTCTGCGCAACGAAGGTTTCGGCGCTGTCGACGTCGCTGATCGTCAGCTGCCCCGAGGTGCTGATCGCCGCCGCCGTGTCGCCTTCCGTCAGCTCCTCAACGTCAGCCGACAGATCCGCCGCGTCGTTGGTGCCGGTGATCTTGATCGTCAATCGTCAGCTGCCCCGAGGTGCTGATCGCCGCCGCCGTGTCGCCTTCCGTCAGCTCCTCAACGTCAGCCGACAGATCCGCCGCGTCGTTGGTGCCGGTAACAGTAACATCGATCGTCCGACTTGCCGTTCCGTCGAAGGATGTGACCACCAGAGTGTCATGCACCACCTCGCCGCCATACAGGTGATCGGCCTTGGCGTGATCGAGGTCGTAGGTCCACTGCCCGGTCAGCGCATTGAAGGTGAAGGTGCCGTAGGTGCCGTTGAGGCTTGCCGGCGGCGGGGCCTGGAAGACGTTCTGGCCGGCGTCGAGGTCGGTGACGGACAGCGTCCCCTCGGCGTGCAACTGCCCTTCGGTATCTTCAACCGCGCTGCCGGTGGAGGTGCCCGAGATCGTCGCGGCATCGTTGGTGCCGGCAATCTTGATCTGGGCAGTTGCCCAGCTCAACGTGCCGTTGGCCATGCGGATGGCATAGGTGAAGGTATCGGTGAAATACTGCCCCGCCCCGAGCCCCTGAATCTGCGCCAACGCGGCCGAACTCAGTGTGCTCGCGTCATAGCCCACTTGGCCATCGGCGGTAATCCAGATGCGGGCGCCGTTGAGGCTGGTGTCGGTGCTGGCAGCTTCAGTACGCGCAAGATCCTGCGTCAGAAGGTCTGTCGGGCGAATACCGCCTAGGCTGTCCGCATTATCAAGCGAGTAGAGCGTCTTGGCGCCGCCCGCCTTGTCGTTGGCCATGACGTCGATGAGGATAGGAGCGTATGATCCACTCGAGCCGATACCAAGCGCGCTTGCGTTGAAGACGTCGTCTACCGCCTGAGGCGTGTTTCCGAACGACGTGACAATGCCCTTGGTGATCGCGGCCATTCGATATCCCCCATTGGCCGCGTCGGAGCGCGGCATGCTCTAAGTCTGCCCCAGGTCCCGGCCGCAACGGGAATTAAGACATAATTAGCAATTTCTACTTCGAACGACTGTAGATGGACCTTCTTAATACCTGGAATATGGACCGAGGTCGCCATTGAATGCTCGGGATACGGGTGAGGTAAGCAGACCCTACTCGCCGCAAAATCCACTATTAGGCCCGAGAAGCGGGAGACGGACCACGAGCCAATACACGGACGGAGCGCTAGGGACCAAGGTCGCCATCGGTTACCCCCCGATTCCACGCTAAGGTTAATGCTGGTGTTCTCTTGGTCGGTGACGCTATTTTGCGGCAGACCAACAAGACAAATATTTCGACCCTCCGCGCAGAGCATTGTCTGCTCATCGTCGCGACTACGAGACCACAAGGTGACCGAACTGCTGACTAAGGACCATCGGCAGCCATATTCATCCGGCCCATCCGGACGCCGACGCCTTGCTCATCTTTCCTGTGTGATCGCCGCGCTCGGCCTGTTGCTGAGCTGGCCTGCCATCGCTGCCGGGGCAAAGTGGGTTGCCGTAGCGGTCAGCGGCACAGTGCTGTCGATGAATGGCGATCAATGGGCCGAGCTGCCGGCACGCTCGCAGGTGCTCGACGGGATTCCGGTTCGAACGCTGCAGGGGGCCGAGGCCGAGCTGGTGCGGGGCGAGATCACGCTCAAGCTCGGGCCCAACACCGCGCTGCAGGTCGACCAGGCCACCCACAACCTTACCCTCATCACCCAATATGCCGGAACGGTAAGCGTCGACGCCCGCATCCCGTCAAATCAGCGCCTCATGCTGAAGACGCCGAAGATGACAGTGGTTGTGGGGATGGGACATAGCCGTCTGATCGTTGCCGGCGACACCGGCGAGGTGATCGTGGACCTGGGCAAGGCGACGGTGGTCGACCTGCTGACGGGACAAGAGCAGACTGTACCCGCCGGCGTCACGCTTGCCGAGGCCACGGCAGGGGCGGCGCTGCTGGAAGCCGGCAACGGCCGGAACAGCGGCGGAAACGAGAACGTCAACAGCAGCGCCGGCGGCAACGGCAACGGTAGTGCCGGTGGCAATGGCAACGGCAATGCCGGCGGGAACGGTAACGGCAGTTCCGGCGGCAATGGCAACGGTAATTCCGGCGGCAATGGCAACGGTAATTCCGGCGGCAATGGCAACGGTAATTCCGGCGGCAATGGCAACAGCAATGCCGGCGGGAACGGCAACGGCAGTTCCGGTGGCAATGGCAATGCCGGCGGCAATGGAAACGGCAGTTCCGGGGGGAACGACAATGCCGGTGGTAATGGTAGCGCCGGGGGCAATGGAAATGGCAATGCCGGCGGTAACGGCAACGCAGGCGGCAACAGCAACGCCGGGGGCAACGGCAACAGCAATGCCGGTGGTAATGGCAATGGCAACGGCAATGGTGGCGGAAATGGCAACACACCCAGTGAGTGACGCTGCCGATCGCTCAGCGCCGGACAGCCAGCCAACCAGCATCGCCTTCGTGGATGATCATCCGACCCTGCTGGCCGGCATCGCTTCGCTGTTCGCCGACGATCCTCGCTACACCATCGCGGGCACGGCCTCCTCGGCCGATGGGGCCGTGGAGTTGGCCGCATCGGGCCGTCCCGACATCATGACGCTCGACCTGAGCATGCCGGGCGACGTGTTCTCGGCCATCCGTTCGATCGCCGAACGCTGTCCCGCCACCAGAGTGGTTATTTTCACCGCCTATGCCGATGTCGACATGGCGCTGCGTGCCCTCGATGCCGGGGCACACGCTTTCGTTTTGAAGGGTCGCCCGTCCGAGGACCTGTTTGCGGCTATCGAAACGGTAAAGAGTGGCGGCCTGTTCGTTTCGCCCGACTTCTCTCCGATGCTGATCGGTGGCTTCCGTAACCGCGCGCGGCGCGAACGCGAGCGTCCGGCCGCGAAGCTGAGCGCCAGGGAGCAACAGTTGCTGCAAGGGCTGTTCGAGGCCAAGACCAACAAGGAAATCGCGCGGGCGCTGGGCTTGACGGAGAAAACCGTCAAGCACTACATGACCAACCTGATGACCAAGCTGAAGGTGAAAAGCCGCCTCGAGGTTGTGCTGGCAGCAAAGCGCCTGGGCTCGCCATACAACATCGACGGCTTAGCCCCGGACGAGAACGACTAGACCACTCTGCCAACTGGAATGTGGGCGCCAACCCTGGCCTGGTCGGCATCGATGTCGACCGACAGGCTGCCGCCCTGCGACTCGACGCGAAAGCGCATCGCCCTGAGGCCCACCTGGTTGGCCGACGAGGTGCCGGGTCGGCGAATGGTCGTGCTGTTGGTGACCTCGAGGCGAAGCCAGCCGGCGTCGACGCTGGCCCGAACCCTCTGGTCCTCGCCGCCGCCGTGCCGGTAGGCATTGTTCAAAGCCTCCTGCACCACCCGATAGGCGCAGATCCTGACGGTGATCGGCACCTCGACGTCGTTGGCGAGATTCAGCTCGTGCCGGACCAGCGTGCCGGTCAGGTTCTCGTGACGGCTTATCGCCAAGGCGATGGTCTCGGAGATGCTGAGCTTCGCCAGCTCTGGCAGCACGAGCCCGGCGGAAATGCCGCGCAGATCTTCGAGGGCCTCGCTCGCCAGCTTGGCCTCTGCGGCAGCCTGATCGCTCGCTGCGCTACCCCGCGACCCGGTCAGCTTCAGGATCAGCAGGGTCAGCAGTTGCACCGGACCGTCATGAATGTCGGACCCCACCTGGGCCAGCACATGCTCATTGGCGAGGCCGGAGTCGACACGCAGTTTCTCCGAGGCGAGCTGCAGCGCGACGTTTTCCTTGAGCAGCGCCCGCGTGGCGATGAGGTTGGCAGCCAGCCGCTGGCGCTGTCCGGTGATGATGCGGCCCGTCACATCCACCAGCAGGGCCAGGGCGCCAACCGACACCATGCCGATGACCGCCACGATGATCCACACGTCGGAGCGCGCCTGCGCCTGCAGTTCACGAACCGTCCTGGCACTGAAATAGAGCTCGGCGATGGCGGCCACCCGATCACCGTCACGCCGCAGCGGCGTGTAGATCTTGAGGATCGGCAAGGTCGACCTGGGCAGATCCCCGACCGAGCGCAGTGGCAGATCGACCACATGCGCAGTCACCATGCCGCCCGCGGCCTCGGACAGACCGACTGCCGATGCCTCGTCCTCCAGCCCACCGAGGGATTCGAACGCCACCCGACCGTCTGCGTCCCGCACACGGATCTGCAGCAGCCGCGTGCTGTCGGCACTGTTGGCCACCTTGAACACGGCTTGGAACGCGGACTGGCTGTCAGCTGCTGACAGCGCGCCGTCGAGACTTTGAGCCATCAACGCCTCGAAACTCGCCGCGGCCGTCTCGGCCACCCCTCGGGTGATGCTCTGGCTGATATAGGCGTTGGTCCAGTTGCCCAGCGCCAGCATCGCCGCAAGCACGACGGTCAGAGCCACGAGGAAAAAGCGCTGCGACAGCGAGACCCGGCGCCAGACTCGGGCCACCACGGTTCTGATGCGCCGGGCGACGCGAGGGTAGTGCATCAAGTCGAAGCTCGGTTGGGCTGCACGGGCAAACGTTACACGAAATACGCCCCGCCACAAAAGTCGTCTAGTTGCCTGCCACCGGCACCTCAAAATTCATCATACGTTCAGTCGAAAATTCATCATACGTTCAGTCGCGAGGTGGAAGAAGCGGCGGCCTGGTCTACGCGGCGAGGGCGGCCGCTGTGCCACGCCGGGGTAGACGTCTATGCAGCTGACCTTTGGTCCCTTCGTCCTCGACGAGGAAGCCCGTGCGCTGATGTTGCGCGGCCAGGCGCAGCACATCCAGCCGCGGGTTTTCGATCTGCTCGCCTATCTGGTTCGGAATGCCGGGCGCGTGGTGCCCAAGGACGAGCTTCTGGACGCGCTGTGGCCCAATGTCACCGTAACCGAGTCATCACTGCAGCGCGCCGCGAGCCTGGCGCGGCGCGTTTTAGCGGAAGGTGGGGTCGGCGAGGCGCTGCGCAATTTTGCCCGCCATGGCTATCGTTTTGCGCTCGACGCGCCAGAGTTTGCGGTGGCGGCGCCGAAGTCATCCGCCGCGGCGGGAGGACGGTTGGCGGCGGCCCGCGCAGCCGTGAGCAGATACGATTGGGTCACGGCCACCCGCCTGTTTGCCGAGGCCGCAACGACCGACCCGCTCGATGCCGAAGACCTCGAGCTCTGGGCGCTCGCCGACGAATGCCGCGGCCATGCCGTCGCCGCATTGCCGGCGCTGCAGCGGGCGATCGAGGCGCACCTGGCGGCCGGACGGAACGACAGGGCAGCGCGGACTGCAACGACGGTTGCCCGGGTGGAACTCGAACGCGGCTCGAGCGCCGCAGCGCAAGGCTGGCTCAAACGGGCCGACACCATCCTCGCTGACTCGGACAATGCCGGCGTGCGGGCGCACCTATTGTGGATGCAATCGCGCCTTGCGGCCTCCGGCGGCCGGCCGGAAGACGCCTTGCAGCTCGCCTGCAGGGCAGCCGAGCTCGGGGCCAGCGCGGGCGACCCGGGCCTCGAGGCGCTGACGCTGGTCTATAAGGGCTTTTTCCAAATGTCGCTGGGCCAGGTCGAGGAAGGCAGCAGGTTGCAGAACCATGCCGCCGCCATCGCGCTCTCCAGCCATGTCGACCCGATCACTGGGAGCCTGGTCTATTGCAACATCCTGTGGACGTGCCGGACCTTTGCCGATTGGGAGCGCGCACTGCAATGGAGCGATGGCTTTGATAGCTGGTGCGATGCCAGCTTTGCCGAGCGCCCCGGCTCGTGCAACCTGCACCGTGCGGAGATCCTGGGCGCCCGCGGCACGCTGATCGAAGCGTTCGACTCGATCAGCCGGGCCTTGCCCAAACTGATCGAGGAGGAATCCTGGTCGCTGGGCGATGGATATCGCGTGCGCGGCGACGTTGCCGCCATGCTGGGCGATTTCGCCACCGCCGACACGGACTATGCCATGGCCTATGCGCTGGGCTGGGATGCCGAGCCGGGCCACGCGGTGCGGCTGTTCGAGCAGGGCGACGCCGCGGCGGCGCTGACGGCGCTCGACCGGACGATGCAGGGGCGCGGCTGGTTCCACCTGCAGCGCCGTGGCGTGCTGCTGGTCAATGCGGCGCGCATCGCCGCCAAGTCCGGCGACGCGGCGCGCGCCGAGGGTTACCTGGCGGAGCTCACGGACAGCGAGGAGCGCTGGCCGCAACCCGCTATCCGCGCCATGCTCGCCGAGACGCGGGCTGCCCTGCTGCCGACGGGCGACCTCAGGGCGACGCAACTGCGCATCCTCGCCCGCCAGCTCTGGACCAGCGCCAAGGTCGATTATCACGCCGCCCGCGTGCGGCTCGAGCTGGCGGAGGGCTACCTCGTTGCAGGCGACCGGCCGGGAGCCGAAGCCGAGCTCGGCGCGGCCGAGATGACGGCCCGCCGCATCGGCTCGCCGCGCCTGGTCGAAGCCGCCCTATCGCTGCGCCGCGAAGCGAGCATCGGCAAATGATCAGCGTCTGATCAGGTCGCGGTAAGGACAGTCAGCCCCGGTCCGCCTATTGCAATCCCCGTTCCGCAGCCTCCCGCCCGGGCGGCTGCAGCGCATGAGGATTGAAATGCAACTCTATGTCGTCCGTCGCCCCAGCGCCTGGGTTGCCATGCCCGATATCGAGCAGGTCAGCCAGGTCTGCGACCGCATCGCCAACGATGAGATGCAGGGTCGCGTCAGCTGGATCCGCAGCTACGCGGTGCACGAGCCGGATGGCCGCCTCGGCACATTCTGCGTGTACGAGGCGACCGATGGCGAAGCCATCCGCGAACATGCGAGGCGTGCCGGCATACCGGGAGAAGAGTTCTACCCGGTGGCCGAGACCCTGGTGGTTCGCCCCGATCCGGGGCGGCAACAATCCTGAGGCTGGACGTTTCAAAAGACCCTACCGGCGGGGCGCCATGCGTCGCCGAGGCAGGGGGGCATCACCACAATCTGTTCAGGACCCAAGACAAATGAACTTCACTCTCCCCCGTCTGGCGCACGACGCCAGCAGGCGAGCCTTGCTCGCAACGTGCATGCTTGCGGCGGCAGTCATCGCCCAGCCGTCCCTGGCGCACGACCATGCCGCCGGCGTTTCGCCCGACAACCCGCTCGCCAACAAGGTGCGCGAGATCAACGCCCGCTTCGCCGATGTGAGCGTCGCAACCGCCGAAGGCTATGCCCCGATCCCCTGTGTCTCGGGTGTCGAGGGTGGCGCCATGGGCATCCACTACGTCAACGGCGCACTGATCGAGGACGACGTCGTCGATATCGGTAAGCCCGAAGCGGTGATGTACGAGCCGCAGGCCGATGGCAGCATGCAGCTGGTGGCGGTCGAATACATCACCACCAAGGGCCCGGCCAATCTCGACGGGCACCTGTTCAGCTTCACCAACGCGCCCAACCGCTATGGCCTGCCGCCCTTCTACGAGCTGCATGTCTGGGCCTGGCGCGCCAACCCCACCGGCACCTTCGCCGACATGAACCCCAATGTCTCCTGCGACGCGACCGTCGCAGCCACCAACTGAGGAGAACTGAGAATGAAACGCTATGTGATTGAACGCATGATCCCCGGTGTCGGCAAGCTCTCGGCCGAGGAGCACCGCGAGGCGGCCAAAGTCTCGAACGAGGCCCTGGCCAAACTCGCGCCGCGGGTACAGTGGGTGCATTCCTACTTCGCCGACGACATGACCTATTGCGTCTATCTCGCCGAAGATCCGGAAGACATCCGGCGCCACGCCGAACTCAGCGGTTTTCCGGCCAACAAGATCACCCAGATCCGGGTGGTGGTCGATCCGGGCACCGCTGAAGCGGCCTGACGCAGCGACCGGGCGGAGTGCCTCGCATGGCGCTTCGCCCGGGTTACGCCGGTGAACTTCTCTTGGAACCGATCGAGCCACGGGGACTTCCCCCTTTGGCGGCGGAGACAAGAAGAAGGATTGCAAAAATGAAGAAACTGATCCTGGCCACCCTGGCAGTGTTCACCCTTGGTAGCGGTACGGTGCTCGCGCAGAGCGATGCCGGCGCCGCGGTCGGCGGTACGGCAGGCGGCGTCAGCGGCGCCATTGCCGGCGGCCTGATCTTCGGCCCGATCGGCGCAGTCATCGGCGGCTTTACCGGCGCGGTGATCGGCGCGAGTGCGGTCGCCGATACCTCCATCGAGTATGCGCGCCTCAACCCGACCGAACCGATCATCATCGAAGGCGATATCGACGTCGGCTATGTGGTGCCAGACACCATCGAGCTGCACGTGATCGATGGCGACCCCGACCACGCCTACTTCTACACCAACGACCGCCTCTACTTCGTTGAGCTGGAAGGGCGAACGGTCGTCTACTCGCCGGGCATCGTCGTCGCGGCGAACTGACCGAGAAACCGGCACGGCGCGGGCCAAGTCCCGCGCCGGACCTCCGGGGCTAGGTTGCCGGCGCGGGCGGGATGCGCACCGTGGCCTCGAGCCCGCCGGCTTTGGAACGGCCGATACTCAGGGTACCGCCGTTGAGTTCAAGGATTTCGCGCGCGATCGAGATGCCGAAGCCGGTGCCCGATCGCTCCTCATCGAGACGCCCACCGCGTTTGCCGAGCTTGCCGATATCTTCGTCCGACAGCCCCGGGCCATCGTCGCGGATGATGAACTCGGCCAGCTCGCCGCCCGGCCGGCAGACCACCTCGACTTCGGTGCGCGCCCATTTGGCGGCGTTCTCGAGCAGCACCCCCACCAGTTCCATCAGATCATGGGGGTCCATGTCGACGCTGGCCGGGTGGGCATCGAGCTTCCAGAACAGCTCGGGCCCCCGACCAGCCTTGCGCATCACCGTGACACTGCGCAGCAGCACCTGGTCGAGCGAGGCAGTGAGCACGTGCTCGGCGCTGCGCATCCGCAGTTGCGCCAGCCGCAACTGGTAGTCGATCCGCTCCGCCATCTCCTCGCTGAGCAGCTCCAGCACCTCGGCATTGCCGGTGTCGCCCTCGGCTCGGAGGCGCCCGGCGGTCGCCGTCAGCACGGCCAGCGGGGTCTTCAGCCCATGCGCCAGATCGTCGGCGCGGGTACGGGCGAACTGGATGGCACGCTCGTGGCTGGTCAGCAGCGCATTCACCTCGTGCACCACCGGGCCGACCTCCTCCGGATAGGGTCCGTCCAGCCGCCTGGTCCGTCCCTGCACCACGTCCTCGACGGCGCGCTGCAGGGCCTGCAGCGGGCGCAGCCCGAGATAGACCTGCAGCCAGGCGGCGAACACCAGCGCCGCCCCGACCGCGAGGAGCGCCGTCGCAATGTCGGTGGCGAAGCGCCGGAGATCGTGCCCCCTGAGACTCAGGTCCTCGGCGACGCTGACCCGCAGACGCCGTGGCCCCGTGGCGGCGTCGATCAGCACATCCTGTGTCGCGATGCTCAGCATCTGGCCCTGCGGCCCCGGTACGTGGGCAAAGGTCGGCTCCCCGGCAGTTGCCGGCTCCGGCGCCCGGACCTCGGTGTCCCAGAGTGACCGCGACTGGCCCAGCTCGCCGCTATCGAGGTCGACGACCTGCCAGTAAAGACCTCCCGCCGGGGCGGTGTAACGGGGATCGCTGAGGCGGGGGCTCAGGTCAGCGAGGGAGACCTCCGAGTCGATGCCGCTCAGCACGCGGTCGAGGCTGGCGAGCAGATCCTCACGCTGGTCGCGCTCGACCGTGGCCGCGAAGATCGAGACGATAGCGACGCCGGCGAGCAGCAGCGCCACGAGGATCCACAGGCCGGCGCCTGCCAGCAGCCGGAGCCGCAGCGAGTGCAGCTTCACCCCTCGTCACCGGGCAGCACGTAGCCGTATCCACGTCGCGTCTCGATGATTCCTGGTCCCAGGCGCCGCCGCAGCCGGCCGACCAACTGCTCGATCGAGTTGGGATCGCGGTCGCTGTCCTGGCTGTAGAGGTGATCGGTCAGCTCGATCTGCGACAGCACGCGGCCACGGCTGTGCAGCAGTTGCGACAGCAGCCGGAACTCGAGTGGCGTCAGCTCGATCGGCACGCCATCCTTGCTCACCTGCATCTGCCTCGCGTCGAACACGTAGTCGCCGAAGTTGATGCGCGAGGAGGCCAGCCCGTTGGAGCGGCGGATGATGGCGCGAACCCGAGCCAGCACTTCCTCGACGCGGCAGGGCTTGACCACGTAGTCGTCAGCGCCAGCCTCGATGGCTTCGACTTTCTCCTCCCAGCGACCGCGCGCGGTCAGCACCAGGACAGGAGAGTTCCGATCGGCACTGCGCCAGCGCTTGAGGATGGTGAGACCGTCGAGCGTCGGCAGGCCCAGGTCGAGGATCACGGTCTCGAATTCCTCGGTATCGCCGCGATACCAGGCGACCTCGCCGTCGGTCTCGATTTCGACCACGAAGCCGGCACTGGTGAGCGCCATGCTCAGCGGCTGGGCGATGCGTTGGTCATCTTCGGCGATGAGAATGCGCATCAGTGGTCCACCAGCGCTCCGGATTGCGCATTGTAGTAGAGCTTGTGCAGGCGGCCATCGGGCTCGAGCACGGTGACCTCGTAGAGATATACGCCCGCAAGCCGCACCAGTTCCACATCGAGCACCCGGCCCTTGGTGCTCTCGCCGACGAGCGCCGTGACGGTCGCCAGCGACAGCACCTCGCGCTTCTTCACCGCCTCGCGCGCGACGTTCTCGTCCTTGGGAACCCTGGTGAGCTGGTTGCCGGCATTCGCACTGGCGTTGCCACTGGAATTGCCGCTGTTGTTGCCGCTGCCGGCATTGGGGTTACCGGAATTCTCGCTCCCCTGGCCGCCGGCGTTGCCGCCGCCATTGCCGCCACCACCATTGCCATCGCCGTTACCGGGGTCGGCAAGGACCGGGGCAGCCAGAGCGGCGGCCAGCAGCAGGGCGAGGATGGGAGTGAAGGTGCGCATAATGTGCAATTGTAACGAAGCTCAGCTGTAATTTCCCTGAAATTCGAACTCAGGCGCGCATCAGCATGTGCCTGCTAGGTGAGAGGTGTCCTGGCAGTTGCACACACCGCCGGGGCGGTGCCGAAAGGCACCTTCCAACCCGGCGGCATCGCGCGCCCCCATCCGCTAGCCCACGATGCCGCCACCCCGCCCCAGCGAGCCGCAACCCTCCAGAACGGGCTGCTCCCGTTGCCATTACTACGCCAGTACTTTGAGGCGTGCTGGAACCTGCAATTTCGCTGAGACGGCGCCTCAGCGGCACATCAGACGTCGAATGCTAGCCTTGGATTGCCCTCCCTGCCCCCAGGGTCGGGCGCGAGCGCCGAACGGCGCTCCAAGCGTGGCGGCACCGCAAGTCCATCTCCGCCGCAACCCATGCGGTGCCGCCATCCCGATCAGCCGACCCGACTATGAGGGACTGACTTGCCAATGACTGAAGCTTGGTTTTCGGCGAAACGACAGGTTCGCCGCGCCCAGATCATCCTCGACAAACTTGGAACGCGCCTTGCCTGCGAGGTGCATAACGGCTCGCGCGCCGGCGCGACGCTGCGTGTCAACAGGGCAGCCAACGTGCCTTCCTCGTTCGACCTCGAGCTGCAGCCCGGGGAAACACTCAGCTGCACAGTGGTGCGGCGCTCGCGGATCGATATCTCCGTCCGCTTTCAACCCGCCTGATTTGAGGGGAGAAGTCCCGGGCACCGGGCCCGGGACTGATCGTCACTTGTCAAAGTGCGTGTTGCACAGCTCTTCCGCCGACGCGTATCGACCGCCAGTCACCAGCGGATCGCTGGTGTAGTCGAACACCCGCTCCCTGCTGGGATCCTTCTTGGCCTGCGCCTCGGCGGCCTTGCGCGGCAGCCACTTGGTGCCGGTCACATCGACATCGTTGAAGCTGTTGGGCGTGCCTGTGGTGACCAGGCAAACACGATCCTGGCCAGGAGCGCCAGGGTTCGCGTTGTTGTCCTGGGCCACCGCTGGTCCGATGCTCAAGGCCATGATGGCGGCAAGGATGGGTAGGGTTCTCATTGTTCTTCTCCTTTGCGTCCATCTCCATTCCCTCAACCTCGCGCTGCCGGCATGGTTCCGTAGAACTGCGCAGCGTGGGAACAATCCTCTTACCGGCGGTGTTTAGCTGATGCGGCTGTGACGCGGCACCGTGAAAAGAGTCGATCACCATGACGGCCTATACAAAGCACGCGCGACTTCCGGGCCAGATCGTCATGCTCGGGTTCGGTAGTATTGGACAAGCCGTCCTGCCCCTGCTCATCCGTCATCTTGACCTGCCAGACGAACCGATCACGATCTTCGCGGCTGACGCGAATGGCGCGGAAATCGCCCGCGAGTCGAATGCCAGGCTGGTGGTCGAGGCCGTGACGCCGGAGAACTACCGGGCCCTGCTCGGCCCACTGCTCACCAAGGGCACCCTGCTGCTCAACCTGTCGGTCGGGATCTCCAGCACCGCGCTGATCGAGCTCTGCCAGCAGAACGGTTCGCTCTATCTCGATATGTGCCTTGAGCCCTGGCCGGGCGGCTATGTCGATCCGTCACGCCCGCCGGCGCAACGCTCGAACTATGCGCTACGCGAAGCGGCGCTGGCGCTGCGGCAGAAATATCCGACCGGCCCGACCGCCGTGCTGACCATGGGCGCCAACCCGGGTCTCGCCTCGATTTTCGTCAAGCAGGGCCTGTTACGCATCGCCGCCGAGAACGGTCTGCAACTGTCGCCGACGGAAGCGATCGACTGGGCGGCACTGGCGCGCCGGCTCGATATCAAGACCATCCATATCGCCGAGCGCGACACGCAGGTCACCGGCCGACGCAAGCAGCGCGGCGAGTTCGTCAACACCTGGTCGGTGGCGGGGTTCATCGGCGAAGCGCTGCAGCCGGCCGAACTGGGCTGGGGCACGCACGAGCAGCATTGGCCGACCGACGCTTCGCGCCATGGCAATGGCTGCGATTCCTCGATCTATCTCAACCAGCCGGGCGCCGCGACGCGGGTGCGCAGCTGGACGCCGCTCGAGGGCGCCTATCACGGCTTCCTGATCACGCATGGCGAGTCGATCTCGATCAGCGACCACCTGACGGTCTGGGAAGACGGCGAAGTCGCCTATCGGCCGACGGTCCACTACGCCTACTACCCGTGCGACGATGCCGTGCTGTCACTGCATGAGCTCGCCGGCAGCAACTGGTCGGCGCAGCGCACGCGGCGCATCATTCGCGACGAGATCACCTGCGGCATGGACGAGCTGGGCGTGCTGCTGATGGGCAACTGCAAAGGCGCCTACTGGTTCGGCTCTCGCCTCAGCATCGCCCAGGCACGGGCGCTGGTGCCGCACAACAATGCCACGAGCCTGCAGGTGGCGGCGGGCGTGCTGGCCGGCGCCGTATGGGCGGCGCAGCACCCAAACTCAGGCATCCTGGAGCCGGATGATCTCGGCTATGACGAGGTGATGCAGATCGCCAGGCCCTATCTCGGCGATGTGGTGGGGGTGTACACCGACTGGACGCCGCTGGAGGGTCGCGGCCAGCTGTTCAGTGAAGACCTCGACCGCGACGACCCCTGGCAGTTCAAGAACATCCGGGTGCACTGAGAGCTTCCGCTCACCCCTCTCCCCGCGGAGAGAGGGGCTGCCGGTTTCTCTCTGCTAGAAGCTGTTGCGGCCGTCGCTGCGCGGATCGCCGGCGACAAAATGCGGTTCATAGAGTCCGGCCCGGGCCGTCCGCCGCCATGGACGCGACGGGTCGGCCGGATCAGTGGTGATGTCGGCCAGCGCGACCGCCGGTGTTTCGTCCGCCGGGCACTGGACCACCCATCGACCATTCGGGCCGACAATCCCGGCCGGAGCGCTCGGGCTGTGCTTGGCGAGAACGGCGAAGCTGACCCAATAGCTATTGCTGGCCGCGTGCCCCTGGGCCTCAGCCGCGAATGCGCCGCCGCCATGAGGAAGTCCGTCGCCGGTGCTCGAGAACAGCACGCAATCGACGTCAAGCCGCTCGTACTCGGTGAATATCTCGGGGAAGTGCGTCTCCATGCCGAGGGCGCAGCCGAAACTGATGCCATCGACCTCGAAGGTCATCGGAACCGACCCCGGGGCATACATGAAGGAGATCTTGGTGTTGGAGAGCAGGCGCTCGTCGTAGCGGGTGACCAGCTCGCCACGATCCGAAACGACGTAGAGGCTGTTATGCGGCCGGTGCGGCGGCGACAGCCGATGCACTGCACCAAACACCACCCAGAGGCCGAGTTCGCGAGCGTAGCCGCGGGTCCGCTCCAGTTCCTCGCTGAAGACGCCCCAGTCGCAGCGATCCCAATCGGCTGGCCCGATCTCGTCTGGCCCGGTGGACGACAAGATGCGCTTATTGGGCGAGCAGATCGCGCCTTCGCCGAAATGAACGATCCGGGCACCGGCCTCGGCCGCCTGCTGCATCAGGCGTCGCAGCGCTTCGCCGCTGGAGCGCAGGGCCGCGGCGTCGCGCGGATCATCGCAGAGCGTGGTCTGCGCCACGGCCAGGCGAACCGAGCGGACCTCAGGGCTGGGGTCTTGCTGGGAACTGGCTCGAACGTGCCGCAGCGCAGCAGTGTAGGATTCGCCGGTCTTGTTAGCGCGGCTGCGCACGCGGCGCTTGAAGTTCTGGTTTTGCGTCATTTGTCAGGCCTTTCGCGTCCCGGACGAGTTCCCCAGCAACGGCATCCGAAACGGAATGAGACCAATGACAGCGACCCGAGACTAAAGTCCCTTTGCCTCCGTTCGAGACCATGCTGGGGAAGGTCCTGGGAGGTTCGGCGATGGGCCACGCACAGGTTGAAGATGGCGGGGTGAGGGTCGATTCGTCAATGATGGGGCGGCCGAACCGTCGTGCCCTCCAAAACCCCCTCTCTTGCAAAATCTAAGGCTTAGCCAAACGGCTAAACCTTAGATTTTGCTTTCTCCCCCGCCAAGGGGGAGATGATCCGTGCCTTCCACTTGCGCCTGAGTATCAGTCGGGACTCTCCCCCTTGGCGGGGGAGAAAGCGAAAACTTGGGCTTAGCGCAGCTAAGTCCTTAGTTTTCGGGAAGAGAGGGGGTTGTTGGGAGCCACCCGGGTTTGCCGCGGCGTGAGCCGCGAGACAAGACCGGCAATCCTGGAGCGCGCACAAAAACAGCAGGGGAGCGATTTTCATCTGCTTCCCTGCCGCTTTGCAATCTGATCGACTCTTTCGAGTGTTCACGGATCGCACATACAATACGCCTTAGCCCGATGTGGGTTCCAGGCTTTGGCGAAAAAAACTAGCCGAAACGATGGGCCGCGATCGAGGCGGGCTTCATCTCGATGGAGAAGCCGGCCCGCTTTGGCGGCATGTAGGCGGCTTTTTCGATGACGCAGGGATCGAGGAAGTGCTCGTGCAGGTGGTCGACATATTCGATCACCCGGCCGGTCTTGGTGCCGGAGACGGCGAGATAGTCGATCATCGACAAATGCTGCACATATTCGCAGAGGCCGACGCCGCCGGCATGCGGCCACACCGGCAGGTTGTATTTGGCGGCCATCAGCAGCACCGACAGCACCTCGTTGAGGCCACCGATGCGGCAGGCATCGATCTGCACGATATCGATGGCGCCGCGGGTGATGAACTGCTTGAACAGGATACGGTTCTGGCACATCTCGCCGGTCGCCACCTTAACCGGGGCAATGGCCTCGCGGATCTTCCGGTGCCCCTCGATATCGTCGGGGCTGGTCGGCTCTTCGATGAAATAGGGCTTGAAGCGGGAGAGCTCCTTCACCCAATCGATCGCCTGGCCCACTTCCCACACCTGGTTGGCGTCGATCATCAGGTAGCGATCGGGGCCCATGATCGAACGGACGATCTCCAGCCGGCGGATATCGTCGGCGAGGTCGCGGCCGACCTTCATCTTGATGTGCGAGAAGCCGGCTTCCACCGCCTCGGTGGCGAGCCGGGTCAGCTTCTCGTTGGAATAGCCGAGCCAGCCGGCCGACGTGGTGTAGCAGGGGTAGCCATTCTGCTCGAGCTCGGCGATGCGCTCGGCCTTGCCCACCTCGGCTTGCCGGAAGATCGCCAGCGCCTCATCGGGGGTGATGGCGTCGGTCAGATAGCGGAAGTCGATGATCGAGACGAGCTGCTCGGGCGTCATCTCGGCGACGAAGCGCCAGACGGGTTTACCCGCCTGTTTGGCGAGAAGGTCCCACACCGCGTTGACCACGGCACCGGTGGCGAGGTGCATGGCGCCCTTGTCCGGCCCGATCCAGCGCAGCTGGCTGTCGCCGGTGACATGGCGCCAGAAGCGGCCGGGGTTCTCGGCGATCCAATCGAGTTCAAGCCCGGTGACGCGATCGCGCAGCGCTTCGATCGCTGCCACCACCACCTCGTTGCCGCGGCCGATGGTGAAGGTCAGGCCGTGCCCCTCGAGCGCCCCATCGGTCTCCAGCACCACATAAGCGGCGGAGTAATCGGGGTCCGGGTTCATCGCATCGGAGCCATCGAGCGAGGCGGAGGTCGGGAAGCGGAGGTCGTGGGTGCGAAGGCCAGTGATGCGGGTCATGGATCTGGTGAGGTTCTTTGGTCTTAGGTCTCTCAGGCGGCGAGGGCAGCGCCGGTTTTGCTGTCGAAGCAATAGACGTCGGACGCCCCGATCGCCAGCCCGATCACCTCGTTGTCGCCGAAGCGCTGCTGGCCCTGCCGCTTGATGACGATGCGAGCCGGTTCGGCCGCCTCGCCGACATCGCAATAAAGGAAGGTCTCGCCGCCCAGCTGCTCGGTGAACTGTACGCGGGCCCGCGCCGCGGCGCCCTCGGGGGCTACCACTTCGAGATGCTCGGGGCGAATGCCGATCTCGATGGCTTCGCCCTGCCGAGCCGGTTGCGGCAAAGGCAGCACGCCGCCGGGAACCTCGACACAGGGACCGGACGCCGCCTCGGCGACCCTGCCCTGGAGGAAGTTCATCCGGGGCGAGCCGAGGAAGCCGGCAACGAAGCGGTTGGCCGGCTTGTTGTAGAGATCGAGCGGGGTGCCGAGCTGCTCGATGCGGCCTTCGTTGAACACCACGATGGTATCGGCGAGCGTCATCGCCTCGACCTGGTCGTGCGTCACGTAGATGGTGGTGCGGCCCATGCGCTTGTGGAGGTTGGCGATCTCCACCCGCATGTGGACGCGCAGCTCCGCATCGAGATTGCTGAGCGGCTCGTCGAACAGGAAGATGCGCGGGTTGCGCACGATCGAGCGGCCGATGGCGACGCGCTGGCTTTGGCCGCCGGAGAGCTGGCCGGGGCGGCGCTGCAGCAGTGGCTCGATCTTCAGCGTCTCTGCCGCTTCCAGCACCAGCTCGCGGATCTCCGCTTTGGGGAGCCTCGCCTGTTCGAGGCCGAATGCCATGTTCTGGTAGACGGTCATGTTGGGATAGAGCGCGTAGCTCTGGAACACCATGGCGATGCCGCGACGGGTCGGGGTTTCCTCGTTCATCACCGCGCCGTCGATCAGCAGCTGGCCCTCGGTGATGGTCTCGAGCCCGGCGATCATCCGTAGCATGGTGGATTTGCCGCAGCCGGAGGGACCGACGAAGACGACGAACTCGCCATCCTTCACGTCGAGGCTGACGCCGTGGATCACCTCATGCTTGCCGAAGGATTTGCGGATGTCGCGAAGGGCGAGCGTCGCCATGTCAGTGCTCCCTGATTGCCATTTGCTGGCGGTATTCGGATGGGGTGGTGCCGAGGTATTTCTTGAACACGCGCGAGAAGTATTGCGAGCTGCCGAAGCCGAACTCGACGGCGATGTCGGTCACCGGCTCGCTGGTGGTCGCCAGCCGGGTGCAGCAGCGCTTGATGCGGAGCCGCTGCGCATAGTCGCTGGGCGACATGCCGACTTCCTTGCGGAAGCGGTTGTGCAGGTAGCTGCGCGAATAGCCGAGCCGGGTCGCCACCTCGCCAATATTCAGCTCGCTGTCGGGGTCGGAATGCAGCACCTCGAGGAAATCGTCGATCAGCGCACTGTTGTCGCGGTCGGCGAGCTTCTTGTCCTGCGCCTTCCAGGCCTCGATCAGCACGGTGTGCAGTGCCGCCCGCATCTCGGCAATGAGGAGGCTCGAGCCGGTATAGATGCGCGGATCGCTCATCAGCCGGTGCAGCTCGCCGATGGCATCCATGCAGCGCGCCTCGATGTCGTGCGTCAGGCCACGCCGCCCGAGATAGTTCTGAAAGTCGCGGAAACCGTCGCGGGTGAGGAGCGCCGGATCGGCGACGTTCGTGGCATTGGCCATGACGATCCAGAACGAGTGGCTGGGCGGATAGAGGCCGTTGACGATGCGGTGCTTCTTATTGGCTGGGAACAATGCGAACTGGCCGCCCGAGACCGGCACCAGCGCCTCGTCCTCCAGCTCCCAGCAGGCCTCGCCTTCGATGACGAAGACCAGCTCCGGCCCGCCATGCGACGTCCAGCTGTCGGTGGTGGCCATCGCCTTCTGGAACGTGGCAAAGCCGAAGGTCTTGATCTCGGGCACGCCGATATCGGCGCCGCTGATCGAGGTGTTGAGATCGAGGATTTGCGATCCGAGCATGATGGTCTCCGCTTAGCGCTTGATGCCGGTGCTGGCGATGCTCTCGACGATGAAGCGCTGGGCGACGAGAAACACCACGAGCAGTGGCAGCACGCACATGGTCACGGCCGCCATGATAACCGACAGCGACAGCGCGCCGAAGGAATCCGACAGGCCGAGCAGGCCGACCGGCAGCGTCATCACCTCGAACTTCCGCACAAAGATCAGCGGCAACAGGAAGTTGTTCCAGCTCGAGGTGAATACGATGATCGACAGCGCGGCGATCGGCGGGCCCATCTGCGGCAGCGAGATGCGCCAGAAAATGGTCCAGTAGCTGGCGCCGTCGATAAAGGCGGCCTCCTCATATTCGCGCGGCTGGCCTTCCATGAACTGGCGCATCATGAAGATGGCGAGCGGCGAGGCGAGACCCGGCAGGATCAGCGACCACAGACTATCGAGCAGTCCGGCAGCGGCCATGCCGTAGAACAGCGGGATCACCACCAGGGCATGCGGCACCATCAGTCCGACCAGTAAGAGACCGAACAGCAGCGAGCTGCCGGGAAAGCGCAGCCGCGAGAAGGCGAAGGCCGCCATGGCGCTGCTGACCACCACGCCGATGGTGGTGGCTGCCGCGACGATGAAGCTGTTGAGATACATGCGCAGGAACGGCAGCGGCGAATCCAGCACCGCGGCATAGGCATCGAAGTTGAGCCGCGTCGGCAGGAAGCTCGGCGGCAGCTGGTAGGCCTCGCTGGCCGGCCGCATGCTGGTGGCGAACATCCACAGGAATGGCAGCAGCATGAAGATGGCGCCGATGCCGAGGACGATCATCACCGGCAGGTTGCGCCAGTCGATCACCCTGGTGGCCGAATGGACGCGGGCGGTGACGGAGGCTTGGGCAAGGCTCATGGCTATCTCCCGGCGAAGCGACGGCCGAGCGTCAGCTGGATGGCGGTGACGATGGCGATGACGACGAGCAGGGTCAGGGCGGAAGCAGCGCCGGTGCCCAGTTCGCCGGCGCTGAAGGCTTCGGAGAACATGTACATCACCACCGAGCGGGTGGAATCGCCCGGCCCGCCATCGGTGATGATCTTGATCGAGTCAAAGACCTGGAGCCCGCCGATGGTGGCGTAGGTGACGCAGAACAGGATGACCGGAGCGATGTAGGGCAGCTTGATGCGCCTGAGCGCGGTGAAGGGCGAAGCGCCGTCGATGCGGGCGGCTTCCATCAGGTTGCGTGGCACGCCCTGCAGCGCCGCAAGCAAGATAATGACGAAGAAGCCGACATTCTTCCACACGTCGATGATGACGATCGAGAACATGGCGACGTTCTTGTCGGTGAGCCAGCCGACCGGCGGCAGCCCAAGCATGCGGATGTAGTAGTTGATGGCACCGAGGTCGAACGAGAACATGAAGCGCCAGATGAAGGAGACGAAAGCCAGCGACACCAGCACCGGCAGGAAATAGGCGAGACGGAACAGATAGAGCAGCGGGCCCGGGATGTTGCGGTCGAGCAGCACGGCGAGGCCGAGACCGAGCCCGACATTGCCCACCACCGCCAAGGCGATGAAGTAGAAGGTGTTGCCGAAGGTCTTCCAGAAACGCGGGTCGGTCAGCACCCAGTCGAAGTTGGCCCAGCCGACGAACTGGGTGGCGAGGGTCAGCCGGTCAACTTCCAGCACCGAGAGCAGGAGCGACGCCACCATCGGGATGGCCAGGAACAGCAGGTAGATGAGGTAAGCGGGGGCGAGGAAGCCATAGGCTGCCAGCGTTTCGCGTTGCCTGAGGGTTGCCATGGTGTCCTCCGCCGGTGGCGAGAGGGGGCGCCCGAGCGGGCGCCCCGGGTCAAGCGTCAGTTGTAGGCGCGCTTCATGGCCCGCGACAGTTCACTGTCGAGGCCGCTGATGGTGGTATCGAGGTCCTCGTTGCCGTTGAGGTAGGCGCCGACGTAACGCATGGTCATCTCCTCGACCTGGGCAAAGTTCGGCGGCGAGGCGACCGGCTTGGCGGTGGCGGCCGAGCCGTAGAAGATCGCGGCGTTGTCGGGGAACGACAGGTACTTGTCGGTGGTGGCAAGGCTGCGCCAGGACGGGATCGAACGCTCGGAATCGGCGAGCTCGGTCTGGAACTCCTTGCCGGTCATTTCCTTGACGAATTCCCAGGCGAGCTCGGGGTTCTGCGAAGCGCTGGTGACGGCGAGACCGCCAATGCCGAACACGGTGGTTTTCACCTTGTTCACCGGCATGATCTGCACCCCGACATTGGCGAGGCCGCTGGCGCGGATCTCGGGGATCGGCCAGTGGCCGGCCGAGAACATCGCCACCTGGCCAGCGACGAACTTGCTGTCGCCGACGCCGGACTCGAAGGCCGGGGCGGACTTGTCGACATTGATCAGGTCATGGAGGAACTGCAACGTCTCGCGGAAATTGTCGGTCGCGACGGCCGACTGCTTCCAGTCGGCATCGAGCACGCTCGCCTCGTTGGTGAGGAACCAGGGCGTCAGACCGAAATTGAAGCCCGGCACGAAATAGCCGTACTGGGTGACGTTGCCATTGGCGTCGGCGATGGTCAGTTGCTTTGCCGTCTCGCGGAAATCGGCCCAGGTCCAGTCGTCGGCCGGATAGGCGACACCGGCCTTATCGAACATGTCCTTGTTGTAGTAGACGACGATGTTGTTCCACTCGGTGGGAAAGAAGTTCAACTGCCCGGTGGAGCGGGTGCGCATCCCGTCGAGCAGGTTGGGGTCGAGCTCGTCGAGCACCGCCTTGGCGGTCGGATCGGCATCGATGAGCGGCCCCAGGTCGCGCAGCAGGCCGCGATTGGCGGTCTCGGCAAACCCCTCGATGGCCGAGAACATGATGTCGGGCGCCGCGCCGGTCGCCACCTGGTTGATGAACGAGGTGTTGTACTCGCCCCAGGATGGCTGCGGCACAAACTGCGGTTCGATGGTGACGTTGGGGTATCTCAGCTTGAAGCGGGCGATCGCCTTGTCGGTCGAGTCGATCATCTGCTGGTTGACCGGCTGGAAGATCGTCAGCTTGGCGGTGATATCGGCCGCCGGCTGGGCGAGCACGGGCGATGCGGCCATGGCAAGCGCCATGACGCTGAGGGTCAATCGGGTGCGCATAGGGTCCTCCCTGTTGGCGCTAAGCTTTTATTGGGCGATGTCCGGTTGGTTGCTGACGGCGATCCCCGCATGGCGGAGCATCAGGCCCATGCCGGGGTTGAAGATCGAGCGGCCGTCGCGCCGCTCGGGTTTGCCACCGAAGTGATCGGTGGCTTCGGCCTTGAAGGTTTGGCCGCAGATGGAGATTTCGGCGACTTCGAGCGTGCCCCCGATGACGGTGAGGCGCGCCTCGCCATCATCGATGGCGACGCTCCCCCAGGCGGTGCCGGTCGACCACAATGAACGGAAGCGGCCCTCGCTCACCAGCTTGGGCGCGAAGGCGATGCGGCCCTCGCTGAGATCGAAGCCGAAGCCGGAGAGCACCAGCACCGCGGCGTAGCTCGCCATTGAGCGGGCATAGTTCGAACCGCACTCGATCTCGTTGAAGGGGTTGCGGTTGTGGCCGCGATAGCGGTCGCGCACCGCGGAGAACACTTCGATGGCCTTGTCCAGCTCGCCGATCATCATCAGCTGGCAGCCGAAGGCATATTCGAAGCCGTGCATCGATTCCTGGCTGTAGGGCACCGGGATAGCCGGGCGCAACGCGCCCTCGGGCCAGGCGCACATCAGCGTGCCGGCCTCGTTCTCAAGCCCGAAGACGCGGCAGGGGTTGGCCTCGTCGCCGAGCCGGCGCTTGAAGTTGTGCTGGTAGATGGCACGCACTGCCGAGGCAAACTGCTCGGGCTCGAACACGTCGCCCAGCCCGTAGAGCCCGGCATGCCACTGGGCCAGCACCTGGTCGATCTCGCAGCCTTCTCCGACCTGGTACTTCACCTGGCCGTGCTCGTCGGACCAGTAAAGATCGTAGATCGAGCCGCGCACGTAATTGGATTGACCGAGCTTGGATTCGAAGCGCGCCAGTTGCTGCTTGTCCTCGAGGTCGACCTGCTGGATGAAGTAACTGCCGTTGAACAGGTTGTCGTGCGTCCACTTCCGGCCGCGGGCGTAGATCTCGGCGAACTCGGCTGCCGTGTCGGCCTCGCCGACCGCCTCGGCCATCTTCGAGCCGGCGAGCAGTGCGCCGAGGTAGAAACCGTTGAGCCATGAGCTCGGCCCGAACAGCTCCATATCGAGCGTGTGGTGCTGGCGGCCGGTGAGCACACCGGATTTCTCCGGGTCCCATTTGTCGTAATTGTCGGGGTGCCAGGCGTAGCCGATGGCTGCCTTCACCTCGGGCCAGATCGAGCGCAGCCAGGCGAGGTCGCCGGTGAGCTTCCAGTCGCGATAGGCCTTCAGCACATTGCCGAACTGGCCATCGACGCAGGGCCGGTCGTTCGAGGTGCCGATGCCGAGCGGCAATGCCAGCCGGAACGCCATGCCGCCCGATGGTACCTGGTTGTTGAAGAAATCGGCCTCGCGCATCGAGCGTTCGAGGTCGGGAAACAGGAAGGGCAGCACCTGCTGGTAGTTCCAGACGTGGGTACAGCTGCCCTCGCACGAGCCGGCATCGGGGTGGCAGCCCTCCCAGCCGTAGAAGGTGCCATCCTCGAGCCGCAGCACGGTGGCGGTCTTGACGATCGAGAGGTTGGCCGACACCGCGTCGAGCACCGGATCGGGCAGCGTCGAGGCGAGCAACTCGGCCTGCAGGCGCTTGGTCTGGCTCGCCAGGCGATCCCAGCCGGCGAAGGCCTCGGCGGCGACGGCGTCGGCGCTCGGCCACTGCGTGGCGTAATAGTTGCGCCAGACGCTGGGGATATCCTTGGGCTCGCCGATCAGGGCGTTCTGCGACACCCAGTACTTGCTGGCGTTCGGCACGTACCAGGCGATGGCGACGCGCAGTGTGCGGCTCTCGCCGGCGGGGATGGTGACGTGCGAGGCGAGCGTCGAGTGCTCGGCCACCGCGCGGCTACCCGACATGCGGTGCGTCGCGGCATCGTCGTAGTAGCGGTCCTTCAGCTTGCCGGGCCGGTTGATGTCCTGCCAGTAGACCTCGAGCGCGTCGAACCAGCTGCCGCGGAAGAAGTGGCGCTGATAGCTGGTCTCGGCGCTGTCGGTGGAGATGCTGAGCTCGCTGTAATGGATCGACTTGCGGTCGGAAGCCGAGCGCCCGGTCAGCGCGGTGCGGCCATCCGGCGCGCTGGCGGTGACACCAGCCTGGTCCTTGAACTCGAAGCCGAGGCAACCGAACAGCGTGTAGTCGATCGCCTCTGCGGTGGTGTTGCTCAAGGTGAACTCGAACATCGCCACGGGCAGCGAGGAGAGCCGGCTCTCCATCGGCAGGTAGGGGCTGAAGGCCTCGAGCTTCACCGTGCCCGGGAAGCGCTTATCGGCGAAATCGAGGGTCGCCACCGGATAGGGACCAGAGAGCGTCGCCGCCTCGAAGCTCGGGAACCCCGCCATGTGCTCGCGACGCACGCCGAAGCCGAACGAGTTGAAGTGCTTGCCGAGGTAATCGCCGGTGAGCGAGCCCTGAAACGGGCCGTGCAGCACCCGGGTATCGAGCACCTTGCCGTCGCGCTCGGCCTTGACGGCGAAGTGCGAGAAGCCGTTGACGCTGCCCTTGCTGGGACGGTTGTAGATTTCCCAGTCGCGCAGGCGCCCATCGCCGCCGATGCCGATGGAGCCGGCGCCGATGCCGCCGAGCGGAAACACGACGTTGCGGGCGTTTTCGCCGGCGTAACGGAAATAGGCTGCACGATCCATGTGCACATCGCTCCAAGAGGCAGGACACGGAGGGTGGTTCCCCCGTCATTTCCTGCCTAATAGCGCGATCTCACGCGGCGCGCGTTCAATCCTGTCGCGAGGACATTTGTGCACATGGACGAACGCGCAGCGCTAGAAGCCCGGCGCTACGACACGGCCCAGTCCAGCGAGCAGTGAATAGCTCGCTCGCCCTTTGGTGGGTATGAGGGCGCCGGCAGATCGTGTAGAGGGCTAGCCGTCTCATGATGCGGTGGTAGCTCAGCATGAAACTGCAAAATCGGCGGGTGCTGCTGATCATCGGCGGCGGGATCGCTGCCTACAAAGTGCTGGAGCTGATCCGGCGGCTGCGTGACGAAGGCGCCAAGGTGCGCTGCGTGATGACGGCGGCGGCGGCCGAGTTCGTGACGCCGCTTTCGGTGGCGACCCTCAGCGCCGACCGGGTGTTCACCAACCTGTTCGATCGCAATGACGAGCACGATGTCGGCCATATCCGGCTGTCGCGCGAAGCCGACCTGCTCGTGGTGGCGCCGGCGACGGCGGACCTGATGGCGAAAGTCGCGACCGGGGCGGCGAACGACCTCGCCAGCGCCGTGCTGCTCGCCTCCGACAAGCCGGTGCTGATGGCGCCGGCGATGAACCCACTGATGTGGTCGGCGGCGCCGACCCGGCGTAACCACGCGACATTGCTGGCCGACGGCGTCCAATTCGTCGGGCCGAAATCTGGCGCGATGGCAGAAGCGGGCGAGGCCGGCGAAGGCCGGATGGCCGAGCCGGCGGAGATTCTCGCGGCCATTGTCGAGCAGCTGGCGCCGGCGCGGCCATTGTCGGGCAAGACATTCATCGTCACCTCGGGGCCGACCCACGAGCCGATCGATCCGGTGCGCTACATCGCTAACCGGTCGTCGGGGAAGCAGGGGCATGCCATCGCCGCGGCGCTGGCGAAGCTCGGGGCCGAGGTGCGGCTGATCAGCGGGCCGGTGACGATCCCTGATCCCGCTGGCGTCGCCACCACGCATGTCGAGACGGCGCGTGAGATGCTGGCCGCCGTAGAAAGCGCCCTGCCCGCCGACGGTGCGGTGTTCGTCGCCGCGGTGGCGGACTGGCGGGTCGACAGCGTCGCCTCCGACAAGATCAAGAAGCAGCCTGGGACAAGCGCTGTGCCCAGCCTCAGCATGGTCGAGAACCCCGATATCCTCGCGACAGTCGGACACCATGCCCAGCGCCCCAGGATCGTCGTCGGTTTCGCCGCCGAAACGCGCGATGTGGTGGCGAATGGCGAGGCCAAGCTCAGGCGCAAGGGCGCCGACCTGATCGTCGCCAACGACGTCTCGGCCGAAGGTGGCGCCATGGGTGGCGACCGCAACAAGGTGACGCTCTTGAGCGCCGCGGGCGCCGAGGCGTGGCCCGAGCTGGACAAGCTTGAAGTGGCGGAGCGACTGGCAAAGGTGATCGCCGCGCGGCTCAATGGCGGGCCGACGCGCGCATGACGCTGCCGGCTGAACTCTCCCCCTACCACCACTTCAGCAAGGCGGAATGGGTGGCGCTGCGCGCCGACGAGCCGATGACGCTGAGCGCCGACGACGTGATGCGGCTGCGGGCCCTGTCGGACCCGATCTCGCTTCAAGAGGCCGAGCAGGTCTACCTGCCGCTGGCGCGCCTCCTCTCGCTCTATGTCGAGGCGATCCAGGGGCTGCATCGGGTGTCGCAGCGCTTCCTCAATACCGGTGCACCGAAGGTGCCGTTCATCATCGGCGTCGCGGGGTCCGTGGCGGTGGGCAAATCCACCACGGCCCGTATCCTGAGGGCACTGCTGCAGCGCTGGCCGTCGAGCCCGAAGGTCGATCTCGTCACCACTGACGGGTTCCTCCACCCTAACGCCACGCTGATCGAGCGCGGGTTGATGCGGCGCAAGGGTTTTCCGGAGAGTTTTGACCGGGCGCGGCTGGTGGCGTTCCTGGCGGCGGTGAAATCGGGGACACCGGCGCTCGAAGTGCCGATCTACTCCCACCTCGTCTATGACGTGGTGCCAGGCGAGCACCTGATCGTCGACCAGCCCGACATTCTGATCGTCGAGGGGCTCAACATCCTGCAGCCGGGGGCGCCGGGCAAGGCCGGCGCGCCGATCCTCTATGCCTCGGACTTCATCGACTTCTCGATCTATATCGATGCCGACCCCGAGGATCTCGAAGCCTGGTATCTCGAGCGCTTCTTCCGGCTGAGGGAGACGGCGTTCCGTAACCCCGACTCGTTCTTCAAGCGCTATGCCGACATGAGCAAGGACGAGGCGGGGAAGTTCGGCCTCGACAACTGGCGCTCGATCAACCTGCCCAACCTGATGGACAATATCGCGCCGACGCGGACGCGGGCCGACCTGATCCTCAAGAAGGGCAGCGACCACCTGGTCGCCGATGTGCTGCTGCGCATGGTGTAGAATGGCCCTTCATGGCGCGCCCGCAACGGGTTAGGCTCCGCTGCCTATTCATGCGGGGATGAACCATGGCCAGCCTGCTGACGCTCACCTATTCATCGCCAACGCTCGATGTCGCCAAGGGCGAGGAGCTGGTCACGCAGGGTACGCCCGGGCGCGATCTCTATGTGCTGGAGAGCGGCAAGTTCGTGGTCGAGCGGAACGGGGTGGCGATCGCGACGATCGAGCATTCCGACGCAATGATCGGCGAGATGTCAGTGCTGCTCGGCCGGCCGCACAGCGCCACCGTCCGGGCCGAGCGGGACAGCAAGGTGCGGGTGGTGCGCGACGCCATGCGCATCCTCGAAAAGCACCCGGAGCTGGCGCTCAGGATCGCCCAGTTGCAGAGCCAGCGGCTCGACGCCACCTCGGCGCTGCTGGTGGAGCTCAACCACGAGCATGTCGATAAGCCGGCCGAGCGGAACCTGATCGGGCGGATCTTCTCGACGCTGATGACGCCGGGGCAGCATTAGATATTTGGTACGGTGCTTCAGCTGTCGCCTCCCTCCCCCCGCGGCGCTACGCGTCCGCTAGGAGGGGAGGGATTGAGGGAGGGGTGGTCCGGTGATCACCGATGGCCCCCACCCCCAACCCCTCCCCTCAAGGGGGAGCCAGGTCAGATCGCCACCAAGCCTTCGCGCAGGATGATCGACACCGCATCGGCGCGGTTGCGGGCGCCGAGCTTTTCGAGGATCGCGGTGACGTGGAACTTGGCCGTGTGCACCGAAATATCGAGGGCGCGGGCGATCACCTTGTTGGAGGCCCCATCGACCAGCAATTCGGCGACCTGGCGTTCGCGCTGGCTGAGCCGCGGCAGGAGTGAGGCGGGCAGCCGCTCGTTGCTGGCGCGCTCGACCGTCTCGCGCTCCAGCGCATAGCCGGCGCCGATCAGCAGGGCGGCGGCGAGGATCAGGCCGGGATCGAGGCTGTCGATGGCGTTGCGGCGCGCTTCGTCGGCGCCGACGCGCAGCACGCGGTGCGCACCGGTGACGCCGCCCAGCGCAGCCGGGCGATCGGTAATGGTGACCGCCGCCTCTTCGGCGTCGGCCTCGTAAAGGTCATGACGGCCGGCGATCAGAGTACGGAGTACCTGTTCGAGGGCCGGGTCGGTGAGATCGAAGGCGACGCCGAGGACCAGCCCGCCGAGGACGGACTGCCCAACCGAAGCTTCAGCTCCGCGGACGTTCGCCGATAGTGATCTCGAGTTCCAATGCACTGCCACCGCGTTGCACTCCCAAGCTGATAGTCTTACCGACGGTGCCGGCGTTCAGGCGATCGGCGATATCGCTGACCGAATGCACCGCTGCTCCACCCCATGTGGTGATTATGTCGCCAACAAGGAAGCCCCCATTGGCAGCCGGGCTCGCCGGCTCGAGACCGACGACGATGGCGCCGCCAGCCGCTGCGAGTGGATGGAGGCTGACGCCGAGCCAGCCGCGCGGGATATAGCCCTTCTCGCTGAGCGTCGCCACCGAGCGGGCGATGGTCGAAGCCGGAATGGCGATGGTGCGGCGGCGAGCCCCGGTAACGGCCATGCCGATCAGGCTGCCATCGGGCGCCACCACTGCGCCGCCTTCACTGCGCGGCGACAGCCGAAGCCCGAGCGTGATGCGCGCATCGATCTCGCCGCCGCGCATGCTGCGCCAGGCAGAGCCGACCTCGGTGACCGAGGCGAGGCCCGACAACACCGAGTCCTCACCGCGACCGACCAGCACAGCCAACGAGCCCGGCGCCGGCGGGGCGGCGTGGGTCCAGTCGGCAAACTCCGGGGTATCGAGCTTAAGCAGCGCCACGTCGGTGCTGGGATCGCGGCCGATGATCTGGGCGGTGGCGAGCTTGCCATCGGCGCCGAGCGCGGCGATTTCGTCGTCGCCCTCCAGCACCTCATCGGCGGTGATGGCAAGGCCGGTGCGCCAGATGAAACCCGAGAGTTCGCGGCCATCACGGCCCTGCAGAGCGATGATGCGGGGGGCGACGCTGGCGGTGAGCGCCGCAACGGAAGCGGAAAGCGCCTGGAGTTCGGGGAAGGACATGTGAGTGGCCTGGTTGCGGATGCTGGCGAAAACTTGCTCCCGGACCCGGCACCTCGAAAGCTCCCCATATGGGCAGGATCGCGGGCGGCGACCGCGAAACCCACATTTCTCGCTACACGAAACTGCCGGAGCATCCCAATGGCTCAGCCCTTGCCCTTCCCCACCGACCAACGTCTGCTCGATGTCTATTCGCTCACCGTTTCCGACGTCGCCGAGACCGTCGGGCCGGCCGTCGGCATGGTGACGACCGACGGCAAGGGCCACGGCTCGGGCGTGGTGCTGTCGCAGGATGGGCTGGTGGTCACCAACTCGCACGTTGTCGGCAGCCACAAGGACGTGCACCTGGCGCTGCCTGACGGGCAGCGGCTGGCCGGGCGGGTGCTCGGCGCCGATCCCGACACAGATCTCGCCATCCTCAAGGTCGATGGCAGTGCGCTGCCGATCGCTTCGCTGGGCGACAGCAGCGAGCTGAAGCGCGGCCATATCGCCATCGCCATCGGCAACCCGCTGGGGTTCGAGTCGACGGTTACCGCCGGCGTCATCTCGGCGCTCGGGCGGAGCCTCCGCTCGCCTTCCGGGCGGCCGATCGAGGACGTGATCCAGACCGATGCGGCGCTCAATCCGGGGAACTCGGGCGGCGCGCTGGTCTCGAGCCTCGGCGAGGTGGTGGGGATCAGCACGGCGATGATATCAGGGGCGCAGGGCATCTGCTTTGCGGTGGCCAGCAACACGGTGAAGCTGGTGCTGGGCGAAGTACTGCAGCATGGCGGAGTACGGCGCGCCTATCTTGGCGTCGCGGCCGACACGGTGAACCTGCCGCGGCGGGTGGCCGATGCTGCCCATGTCGGCACGCAGACGGCGGCGGTACTGCACTCGATCGTCGCGGATGGCCCGGCGGCGCGGGCCGGCGTGCGTGAAGGCGATGTGCTCTTGAGCCTCGACGGTCGTCCGGTGGAAGGCCCCGGTCCGCTGCTACGGATGCTCACCGCCGACGCCATCGGCCGGCGCGTCCGGCTGCAGCTGTTGCGGCAGGGCCGGCTGCTGGAACTGGATGTGGTGCTGACGCAGCGGCCGAGCGGGCCGGAGGGACGCTGAGTTCCGAGCGTGTTGCCCACCCGCCACCCTTGATCCCTCCCCACAAGGGGGAGGAAGCCCCTCACACCGACATCTCGGTTCCATCGTCTCCCTCCCCCTTGTGGGAGGGCAGCAAAGCTTGTGAGCGAAGCGAACTAGCGCCGCTGGGGGTGGGGGTGCCCCACACACCGGCGCGCGTAGCCCCACCACCGTCTTGCTGCTGTGACGCCCGTTCACTACGGTGCCGCTGATTGGCGGAGGACATGTCATGGCGGCTGAGTGCAAGGTGATCCGGGGCGGCGAAGGCTTCCGCGGCAAGCAGGGGCTCGACTATTTCGCCGGTGTTTCGGCGCAGTCGGCCGGCGCGAAAGGGATCTGTATGCACATGGCGGTGATCCCGCCCGGCGCCCAGGCCAAGCCGCATTATCACGAGGCGCACGAAACGGCGATCTTCCAGATCGAGGGCTCGACCTCGTTCCGGCATGGACCGAACCTCGAGTTCACCGATGTCGTGAACGAAGGCGACTATGTCTACATCCCCGCCGGCGTGCCGCATCAGCCGTTCAACCCGACCACCAGGATGGCACGGGCCATCATCGCCCGAACCGACCCCAACGAGCAGGAGAGCGTGGTGCTGATCTAGCTCCCGCTGTTTGCCATTTTCCTCGTACCCCGCGCAGCCTGTTTGTCGCGCAATCGACTTTCCTGATCACGCTCCGGAAGCTCCACGATGCAGAAACTCCTCGTCCTCCAATCGCTGTGGACCATGATCGGCCTCAAGGGGGCGCCGCGCGAGCGCTCGCTCGAGGCCAATGTCGAGATCATCGCCAATGCCGGGTTCGATGGCTTCGGCACCCAATGGATCGATCCCGAGGTGGCGCAGCGGGCGGGCCGGCTGGCGAAATCCGCCGGGCTGGTGGTCGAGGGTCTCTGCTTTCCCACCGATATCGACAGCCTCCTGCCGGTGCTCGAATGGGGCGCGGCCTATGGCGTGCACCACATCAACATCCAGCCCAACCTCCGCCCACGGACGCTGGCCGAAGCGGTGCGAGTGGCGGAGGGCTGGCTCAAGCTTTCCGAGCAGGTGCCGTTCCCGGTCTATGTCGAGACGCATCGCGACCGGATGACCAACGACCTGCATTTCACCCTCGACCTGATCGCTGCCCTGCCCGAGCTGAAGCTGCTCGGCGACCTCTCGCACTACGTGGTCGGCCGCGAGATCGCCTTGCCGGTGCCCGAGGAGATCGAGGCGCAGATGACGACGATCCTCGAGCATTGCTGGGCCTTTCACGGCCGGGTCGCCAGCAGCGAGCAGGTGCAGCTGCCGCTGTCGTTTCCCCAGCATGCGCCGTGGCTCGAGCAGTTCGGCACCTGGTGGCGCAACGGCTTTGCCGACTGGAAGAACCGGGCCGGCGCGGATGCGGAGCTCAGCTTCCTCTGCGAGCTCGGCCCGCAGCCCTACGCCATCGCCGGGGCGGACGGAACCGACCTCACCGACCGCTGGGCGGAGTCGCTGCAGCTGCGCGACCTGGCGCGGGCGGCGTGGGGCCGAACGATAAATTGATCGACACCCAACTTGCCTCAGCCATAATGGTGCGCAAGCTGAGCAAGTAATCAGCTCTGGTGGGCGGCCTTCCTAGATCGCTTCACCGTCTAAAGTAGACGTCGAAACGCTCTAGGTTCTTGATTTGTCGCGCTTTCGAACCGGAAAAGTCTCACAACTTTTCCTGAAAGCGCTCCAGAGGGCAAGTTCCGTGCAGGCAAAAACGATCGGCAATAACGGCCCGTCGCGGCGGGCCTTTCTCTTGGGTGCAGCGAGTTTCGGCGGGTTGGCGCTGACCGGTTGCTCGACCACCATCGGCAATCGGCAGGTGACGGTCCCCAACCTGCTGCCGGCGATTATCTCGCCCTATTACCTGCAGATCTACGGTGCGATGCCGGAGGAAAAATTCCCGGTGCCGGCCGTCGACCTCAATAAGGTCGACCAGCGCTACCTGAGGACCGAGGTGGACGATCCCACTGGCGAGAAGCCCGGCACCATCGTGGTCGAGACTTCGGCGCGCTTTCTCTACCTGGTGCAGGACAATGGCACTGCCATCCGCTACGGCGTGGGCATCGGGCGCGACGGCTTCACCTGGTCGGGGCGCGGCAGTATCGGGCGCAAGGCGCAATGGCCGACCTGGTATCCGCCGGCCTCGATGATGGAGCGGCAGCCCGAAACGCGCGAGTTCGCAGGCGGCATGCCCGGCGGCATGAACAATCCGCTGGGTGCACGGGCGATGTACATCTACCGCAACGGCGTCGACACCATCTACCGGATCCACGGGACGCGCGAGTACTGGAGCATCGGCAAGGCGGTGTCGTCGGGCTGCGTGCGGCTGATCAACCAGGACGTGATCGACCTCTACTCACGCGTGTCGGTGGGGACACCGATCATTGTGCGCGGCTGATCAGTTCTGCTTGCGGATTGTCGCCTTGGGCACCGGGCAGTTCATCTTGCCGGTGAAGGGATCGAGGGTGCAGGTCGGCCAGATGTGGCAATTCAGCTTCTTGGTGAACGGGTCGAGCGTGCAGTTCGGGGGAATGCTGTCGCCGTTGTTGCGCTCGGCAAAGGCGGGCGCGGCGCCAAGGGCAGTGACGAGAACGGCGGAAAGCAGAGCAATGCGGAGCATGGTCTTGGTCCTCTCGGCTGATTCTATGGCTCCGACCGTGCGCCGGGCCGACTGAACGAGCGCTGAGGAGCGCGTTCAGGGAACCAAAACCTGAGGGACACACTTGTTCGATCGCCATTAGGAGGGGAGATGCGATGAGTGCCGACGTGAGACGAACGCCCAAGGTGGCGCGAGTGGATCAGCTGATCGACGAAAACGGCCAGCCGATCTCGCTGCCGGAGAATTCTACCCTCAGGGTGACGCGCGATGTCGAGGAGAGCATCGGCGGCACGGGGCCGACCAACTGGTGGAAACGCGGACTGATCGGCTTGGGGATCGTGGCGGTGATCCTCCTCGGCTTCCAACTGCTCGCCAGCACCACCCGCTCGCCGGCCACCGCGCCAGCGGCCACGACCACCGGGCAATGAAAAAGGCCCGGGAGATGCCCGGGCCTCGATCTCGATGTCGCCGAACTCAGCCCTGGATGGGCGAGAGCTGGATTTCGACGCGGCGGTTCTGCGCGCGGCCCGACTCGGTGCCGTTGGAGGCGATCGGATCCTCCTCGCCCTTGCCGGTGATGTAGAAGCGGCGCTGGTCGACGCCCTGGCTGGCGAGGATGGTCGCCACGGCCGTGGCGCGCTTCTGGCTCAGCTCCAGGTTGTAGCTGTCCGAGCCCTGGGAGTCGGTGTGGCCATAGACGTCGATGACGGTCTTGTTGAACTTCTTCAGCACCAGGCCCACCGAGATCAGCGTCTCGCTGAACTTGGGCTGCACCGTCGCCGAGTCGGTGGAGAAGGTGATGTTGGACGGCATGTTGAGGATGATCTGCTGGCCGACGCGGGTCACCGAAACCCCGGTGCCCTGCAACTGGGCGCGCAGCTCGGCCTCCTGCTGGTCCATATAGCTGCCGATGGCCGCCCCGGTGAGGCCGCCGACGCCGGCGCCGATCAGCGCCGCGACCCGCGGGTCAGCGCCGGTCGCCGCGCCGATGATGCCACCGACCACGGCGCCGCCGCCCGCACCGAGCAGCGCGCCGCCGGTGGTGTTGGAGAGCTGGCTCTGGCCGGTATAGGGATTGATCGAAGTACAGGCGCTCAGCGACAGGGCCGCGAGGCCGGCGATCAGTATCTTGGATTTCATCGAGTCCCCCGTAGGTGTGGCGCACGTTCTCGCCACCGATTGCGGCAGCAAGGTGTCGCCTCGCCGCCTTTGCCCGCGGCGAGACTAGATCATGAACGCCCCTTGTTGAAGCAGTCGTTTGCGGCCGATCAGCCGTGCGCCCAGCCGCCATCGACGATGAAATCCTGAGCGGAGATCATCTTGGAATCGTCGGCCGCGAGGAACAGCACCATGCGGGCGATATCCTCGGGGTAGAGCCGCCCCTTCAGCGCCTGCTGCTGGTCGAGCGAGGCCATCGCCTCGGGAGTGGCCCAGAGCGAGAGCTGCCGCTCGGTCATGATCCAGCCCGGCACCAGGGTGTTCACGCGCACGCCATGCTGGCCATACTCCTTGGCCATCGAGCGCGACATGCCATGCATGGCGGCCTTGGCGGCGGTGTAGACGGTGAGTTGCGCCGAGAGCGTCATCCAGCTGACCGAGCCGAAATTGATGATCGAACCGCGGTTGGCGGCGACCATTCCCGGGGCCACCGCCTGCGCGGCGAAGAAGGCGTGCTTCAGGTTGACGGCGATACGCTTGTCCCAATCCTCGGGGCTGACCTCGGCGATATCGTGCCGGTGGTCGTTCGCCGCGTTGTTGACCAGCGCCAGGGTCGGGCCGTGTGCCGCCTCGAAACCCTTGATGGCCGCCTGGTAGGCAGCAATGTCGGTGACGTCGCAGCGGGTGAAGCTCACCGTGCCGCCGGCTGCGTTCAGCTCGGCCGCCAGCTTGTCGCCCGCCTCGCCAGAGATATCGACGAAGCCGACTTTGCTGCCCTGCGCCGCGAAGGCGCGGACCATGCCCTCGCCGATACCCGAAGCGCCGCCGGAGATGATCACCGGCATGCCCTTGAGACTGGGATAGATTGCATATTCAGACACGGAAACCCCCGGGAAACAGTATTGGCGGGGGATTTAGCGCGCGGTTAGGCGCGCGACAAGGCGCGATCCGTACGCCGGTGCGTTTCACCGTTTCGATGAAACGGCGATACGCACCAGATCCTTGATTTGTCGCGCTTTCGAACCGGAAAAGTCTGCAACTTTTCCTGAAAGCGCTCCGGGTTACGCCAACCCACGATTTGTCACCGGGACGACATATCGGCTGGCTAGGGGAGGCGTTCCCCTCCTCGCTGACGAAGTGCCAACACCCATGTCTCTCGATCTCGTCAAACCCGCCCAGATTGCCCTGCTGCAAGGGCCGCCGCAGGCCGAGCGCGACCGGCTGGATGCACTGGAGCGGACCGAGGCCAACCATGCCGAGGCCCTCGCCGGCCTCGCCTGCCTGCAGCGCGTCGAAGTGCCGGTCGCCGCGCGCAGCGAAGTGCTGGCGTTCCCGCTGACCGTCGCCGCCTGGAACCTCGAGCGCTGCTACAATGTCGAGAAGTCCGCCGCGGTGCTGCAGCGCGAAGGCGCGGAACTGGTGCTGCTGTCGGAAGTCGACAACGGCATGGCACGCACCGGCCAGCGGCACACCTCACGTGACATCGCGGTCGAACTCGGCATGAACTACGCCTTCGGGGTCGAATTCCTCGAATTGGAGCTCGGCGCCGAAGTGGAGCTCGAGTTCTGCTAAGACGATTTCAACCGCCATGGCTTTCACGGCAACGCGCTGCTGTCGAAGGCGGCGTTGCAGGCGCCGGTGATGATCCGGCTCGAGCCGCATGGGCACTGGTTCACGCCGGAAAGTCCGGCCCGCCGGGTGGGCACGCGCTGCGCCATCGCAACGGCGGTTGAGACGACCGAGGGGCCGCTCTATGCGGTGTCGGTGCATCTCGAGAACCGCGGCGATGCTGGATATCGCGAAGCACAGGTGAGGCGCCTGATCGACGCGATCGACGAACTCGCCGGCGCCGCGCCGGTGATCATCGGCGGCGACCTCAATACCGGGCTCGCCGATGGCGGCGACTTCGAGAAGGAAACCCTGTTCGCCCACGCCTATGGCCGCGGCTTCGAACGGCATGGTGGGCCGATCAGCCAGACCACGACGCGCCCGAGCCGGGTGAGCCGCAGCCCGCGTGGCACCTGGAAGCTCGACTGGTTCCTGACGCGCGGACTGCTGGTGGAGGACAGCCGCATCGTGCCATCGCTGGCCGAGGACGGCGAGGTGCTGTCGGACCACGACATGGTGGTGGCGAAGCTGGGTGGGTTCAGGGGCTGAGTGGCCCTCGTCCCCACTCACGGTCAATCGACGACCGCGATTGCATCGACCTCGATCAGATAGCCGGGTGATAGCGCAGCGACGCCGAGGACCGTATCTGCCGGCTTGTGATCGCCGAACAGTGCAACCCGCGCCTGCTCGATAATCGGCAGGCACGTGTCGCGCTCGTAGTTGACGACATAGATGTTGATCCTGGTGACCTGGTCGGTCCGAGCTCCGGCGGCAGAGAGGGCACGACCGAGATTGGCGAAAACCTGTCGTGCCTGGGTCGCCAGATCGCCGCGACCTACGAGCTTGCCATGGATATCCTCGGGCTCCTGCCCCGCGATGAACACCAACTTGCTGCCGGTGGCCACAACGACCTGGGTGTAGGTTTGTGGAACGGGGAGATCGCTGGGGTTGATGAGTTCAAGCGCCATTGTTCAGCTATCCGATGGTGGGCGGCGAGGACGGGGTGCCGCCGAAGCGGGATGTGGTGGTGACGCGTGGCGGCGATCAACAGCCACAGCGACCGGCCGACAACCACCGGCCGTCACCCCGACGAAAGCCGGAGCCCAGTGCTCAGGCCCATCCACCGGCACAACCGTGGGCCCCGCTTTCGCCGGGATGACGGCCGGTGGGTATCTGCGCTATCTCGCCTTGGCTCAGACGGTGTCGTCTTCGACGATCACTTTGCCGGTCGGGGCGACGTCCATCGCTTCGACCTTTTGCAGCAGCTGTTCGATCTTTTCCACATTGGCGATGTGGCGGGTTTCCATCGAGAAGTTCAGCGTGATGTACTCGCGGCCGGGACAGAAGGTGCAGATATTGGCGGCCGGGTGCCAGGCGCCGCAGTAGATCGGCTCCATCATGCCATGGGTCATCGGGCCGTAGGTGCGGTGCGGCGGCACCAGGGTGAGCACGATGTGGATGCCGCCGTTGAAACGCCAGAAGCGCTTGCCGGGCAGGAACGGCGCGATGCGGTTGAGGCCGCGCAGCGCCTTGAACATCGAGTTCATCATCACCTGGAACTTGGTGATGTCCTTCTTCTCGATCTTGTCGATGGTGTCGTCGACCTTGCGGACATAGGCGACGAAATCGTCGATCACCTCGAACTTGGCTTCGAGCGCCCGGACGCGGAAGAAATCATCATCGGCATCGTGGCGCTTGCCATCGAGCATGGTGTAGGCGGCGCCGATCACCTTTTTCGACATGTGCCGGTCCTCACCCTCGCCGTTGAGGGCGTGGGTGACGAGCGCGAACATCAGCGAGCGCTGGCGCACGCCGAGCTTATTGGCGAGCAGCCGCAACCGGTGGCGCTTCAGCGCCAGGGTCTTGAAGCCCCACGGTTTGTCCGGCGGCGCGAGGATGTTGGCGAGGGTCACGTACATGAAGGTCATGCCCCAACCACGCAGGGTGCCCTTGATGCGGGCGCCGAGCCCGACCTTGTTGGATTTATCGCTCATCACGCCATGGCCGGCGGAGGCGGAGCGGGTGAGCAGCGCCGAATCGGAGCCTTCGAGCAGTGCGTGGCTCGAGCGCACCTGGATCATCGAGGCGCGACCCATCTCGTCGGGTCCGCTGCGGCGGACCACGGCGGAGACGCGGAACAGCGGCAGGTCGTCACGCTCGAAGATATCGGGCGATTTCGACACCCACTTGTCGGGATAGCCGTCGAACTCGTCGACTTCCTCGACATGGGTGATGGCATCGAGCAGGTGCTTGGGGAACGGCTGGCCCGGCCGGGCGCCGACGAAGCCGTGGCTCAGCTGCGGGGCCAGCGCCACCATGTCGGCGACCAGATTGCCCAGCGATTCCTTGTCGAAATGCGACTTCGAAGCGGCGGTGAAGAACACCGTGTCGCGCGCCTCGTAGAGGAACCACTGGAAATCGGTGAACAGCGCCTGCGGATGCTTGTTAACGGCGGCAAGCGCCAGGTCGAGCACCTCGGCATGGTCGTTGGCGAAGCTGGACGAAGAGAAGCTCTTCATGGCGGATCCCCCTGTTTCCGTAAGGTTGATACTAGCGGACGCCGGAACCGGGTCAACGGAAAGGCATCGGGGCCGTTAATCCCACGTCGAACGGCCAATGCGAGCGGAGTGACACGATCGCGCTGAACCCATTCTGAACGCAGAATATCACCAGTCGGATAAGGCAGATGCGACGAGTTGCGCGCATCTGTTTGATTGGCAGCGAAGGCGCCATTGTTTAGGATGGTTCCAGGCTGCACCGGCAAGCTGCAGCCCGGCCAATGACTTGTATAAGCCGCCGCGCGGCGAATTGACCTATGTCAATGCCCGGGTCTGGGGAATAGCTATCTCCTTGACCGGTGAGGTCGCCAGCAGGCGAAAGGCCTGCGCTACGAGAGTGGAACTATGGACTATCGCGGGTTTTTCGAGGACGCCGTCGACACCTTGCGGCAGGAGAAGCGCTATCGCGTTTTCGCCGATCTCGAACGAATTGCCGGGCGGTTTCCCCGGGCCATCTTCCGGGATAATGCCGACAACCAGCGCGAGATCACCATCTGGTGCTCGAACGATTATCTCGGCATGGGCCAGCACCCGGTCACTATCGCGGCCATGCAGGACACTGCAGCGCGACTCGGCGTCGGCGCCGGCGGCACCCGCAACATTTCCGGCACCAACCGGCCGCTGGTCGAGCTCGAGCGTTCGCTCGCGGACCTGCACCGCAAGGAAGCGGCGCTGGTGTTCACCTCGGGGTTCGTCTCCAACGAGGCCGCGATCTCGACCATTGCGCGGCTGCTCCCCGATTGCGTGATCTTCTCGGACCAGCTCAACCACGCCTCGATGATCCAGGGCGTGCGCCAGTCGGGCATGGAAAAGAAGATCTTCCGTCACAACGACGTAGCGCACCTGCGTGAGCTGTTGGCGTCGGTCGATCGCAAGCGCCCCAAGCTCATCGTCTTCGAGTCGGTCTACTCGATGGATGGCGACGTGGCGCCGATCGCCGAGATCTGCGGCCTCGCCGAGGAATTGGGCGCGCTGACCTATATCGACGAAGTGCACGCGGTGGGCATGTATGGCCCGCGCGGCGGTGGCATTGCCGACCGCGAGGGCCTGATGGGCCGCATCGATATCATCGAGGGCACGCTCGCCAAGGGCTTTGGCGTGATGGGCGGCTATGTCGCCGCCAACCAGGCGATCATCGACGCGATCCGCTCCTATGCGCCGGAGTTCATCTTCACCACCGCCCTGCCCCCGGCGCTGTGCGCTGCGGCGCGCGCCTCGATCGAGCACCTCAAGCTCTCCTCGGTAGAGCGCGAAGGCCAGCAGCGCCAGGCGCAGCTGACCAAGGATATCCTTGGTGATGCCGGCCTGCCGGTGCTGAAGACCGACACCCATATCGTGCCGGTGATCGTCGGTGACGCGCGCCTCTGCAAGGCGGCGAGCGACATGCTGCTGGAAAAGCACAACATCTACATCCAGCCGATCAACTACCCCACCGTGCCCAAGGGCACGGAGCGGCTGCGCATCACGCCGACGCCGCTCCACACCGACGAGATGATCATCGAGCTCCGCCACGCGCTGGTGAGCGTCTGGGCCAGCCTCGAGCTGCCACGCGAACGCCCGACCGCCAAGGTCAGCTCGAACAAGCTGATCAGCGGCGACCTGACGCTCACTGGCGCCGGCGGCTGAGGCCTCTGCCGACTGAAGCAGACGGCCCCCTCCCATCCTCCCCCACAAGGGGGGAGGTGCTCCGCTGGTTCACTCGGCACGATCGAAGACTAGAGTCTCGACTCTTCACCTCCCGCTTCATGGGGGAGGATGGGAGGGGGTGTCTCAGTCAGTCAGTTCCCCGCCGCCTCTTCCAGCCGAAATCCGCGCGCCCAGATCTCGCCACCGCCTGCCAGCTGCAGGCCGTAGCGGATCAGCGCCGCCGTTTCCGGCACTGCCATCACCACTTCGCGGCCGGTCCAGCCGAAATCGCCGCGAGCCGGGGTATTGGCCACATTGATCGGGCGCCCATCAGCGGCGTCGAGCTTCAGCCAGATGGCGCCGCGCTCCACGGCCTTGCCCATCAGTTCGGCGCCGAGCCGAACCGTCTTGCCGCGCCAGGGGGCGGCGGGGATGGTGCGCATCAGCCCGCCGAACTCATCGACATCGACGATGTCGTTGGGGCTGGTCGAGGCGACGTGCATGGCGCCCGGCAGGTCGGGATCGAGCCCGGCCCGATAGGCGTTGCCCCGGCCGATGCCGGTGAGGGTCCAGCCAGGCGGCAGCGCGGGCGGCTGGGCCTCGGCGTTGATGCGGGCGGCGAGCCTGTTCCAGTCGGCAAAGCCGAACTGCAGCGCCACCAGCTCGAGGCAATCGGAATGGCTGAGTTCGAGTTGCCTGTCGGCAAGGCCCTGGCGCAGCGCACGGGCCATCTGCTTGGCGTCAAGGAAACTATGCATGGTCTGAACCTTTCACCGGGCAGCAAGAAGGGTCAGTGCTCGCATTGCTGACGGCTTGCCCGAGGTCAAACCACAAGGATGAAGTCGCGCGGTTCACCGTCCCCAAAGGGTGCGAGCGGCAGGCTGCACGGGCCTGCCGCTCAGTCTCACCTTCGGCGATACGAAGTCAACCGGATCAAGCCGCCGGCTGTTCGCCGCCGAAATCGAGATTGGTTGGGCGGCTCAGGTAGCGAGGACCGGGCTCGGTGGTGGCGACATCCACCCCTACGGGGTCGAGGGCAAAACGCCGGGCCCAGGCCTTGCCGCTGCCGCGCAGGAAGAAGCCGTAGTGGATGGTTGCCGCTGTCTCGGGCACATCGAGGACGATCTGCCGCTCGGTCCAGCCGAGGGTGCCGGCAAGCGGACCACCAGGCCGCTGCAGCAGGTTGTCGAAGTGCAGGTACCTCCCCTCGGCCGGATCGACGCGCATCCAGAGCGTCGCGGTCTCCGCCGCTTCGGTACGCAGCTCCGCCGTCAGCCGCAGCCGGCTGCCGCGATAGGGGTCGGCGAGGACCGACTGCATCAGCACCGCCGTCTCGCCGGCAGCGCGATCGATCGCCTGGTCCCGGTCCGGGCGGCTTTCGATCAAGGCGGTGCCCGGCGCCTTCGGATCGATGCCAAGGCGATAGTTCCCCTCATTGGTGTGGCCGGCGACATGCCAGCCAGGCGGCAACTCAAGCGGCGCCAGCTGCGCTGCCTCGATGCGAGCGGCGAGCATGTTCCAGTTGGCAAAGCCATACTGGCGGGCGACCAGTTCGAGCGCGTCGGAGTGCGAAATCTCCTGGCCGCGTTCGGCGAGGGCCTGGCGCAGCGCCTTGGCCATATGCTTGGAGTCGAGAAAGGAATGCATGGTCTGATCCTCTGGCGGACAGCGCGTGGGTCAGTGCTCGCATTGCCGACGGGCTGTCCGTTGAAGGTCAAACCCGGCTTGGTGGTGGTGCATTCACCTTTCCCGTGAGGGTGCGAGCGGCGGGCTGCACCAGCCCTGCCTTCGCAAGATATCGGCGCTGTCGAGTCTGTCAAATCGCTGGCAAGTCTGCAAACCGCTGGACTGTGACAGTGGCTCCAGCCAAGCTTGTCGCCATGCAGCTCCGTCTTCATTCCCGCTACCAGAACTCCGCCGGCCAGCGTGTGCGGATCGTGCTCAACCTCAAGCGCATCGGCTACGAATATGTGCCGGTGCCCTCGGCCAGTTCTCCCGCATACCGCGCCATCAACCCGCAGGGGTTGATGCCGGCGCTGGAGATCGACGGGCGGATCGTGGCGCAATCGCTGGCGATCATCGGGCTGGTGGATGAGCTCTATCCCGACCCGCCCCTGCTGCCGGCCGATCCATTCGATCGGGCCGAAGCACGCGCCTTCGCGCTTTTGATCGCGGCGGATGTGCACCCGATCAACAACAACCGGGTGCGCAAGTACCTGGCCGGCCCGATCGGCGCCAGTGAGGCTGCGATCGACGGCTGGTACCGGCACTGGATCGCCACGGCGTTCGAGAGCCTCGAGACGGCGCTGGCGCGTCGGACACGCCCGACCCGCTACGGCTTCACCGAGACCCCTGGCCTTGCCGAAGCCTGCCTCGTGCCGCAAATGGCCAATGCCCGACGCTTCGGCTGCGACCTCGCCCCCTACCCGCGGCTCGAAGCGCTCGACGCCTCATGTCGCGACCTGCCCGAGTTCGTTGCGGCTCGGCCGGAGATGCAGGTGGATTATCCAGGGTAGGCATTTCGCCTGATAGCACTCTGTTGGGCACCGGCCCCTCCCCCATCCACGGTGACACCGTGCATGGGGTGGCTTTGAGTGCCCTCAACTGCCCAAGAGTTCATCCAACTCAGGCGACCTGCGAACGGCGTAGAAACGAGAAACGCACGCCGGCCAAGCGGCGTGCGTTCCAAAACGTCATAAGCGGGTTGCGCTTACTTCTGCGCCTTGATGGCGTCGCGGATCTCGGTGAGCAGCTTTTCTTCGGTGGTAGGAGCCGGCGGCGCGGCGGGAGCAGCGGCTTCCGACCTGCGCAGGCGGTTGATGCCCTTGACCACGAGGAACAGCACGAAGGCGATAATGGTGAATTTCACCACGGCATTGATGAACAGGCCGTAGTTGAGGGTCGCGACACCGGCAGCGCGGGCAGCAGCGACCGACGGGACCGGGACATTATTGGGGTTGGAAATGACGAGGAACAGGTTCGAGAAGTCGATGCCGTTGAGGATCAGCCCGATGATCGGCATGAACAGGTCGTCGACGACGGACGAGACGATGGCGCCGAACGCGGCGCCGATGATCACACCGATGGCCAGGTCAATGACGTTGCCCTTCAAGGCAAAATCGCGAAATTCCTTGAACATGTAAGTCCCCTTGGTTGGCGGCGCCGACCGGCCTCCCCGTGGCGGCAGATGACCCAAGCCGCGCCCTCGCTTGAGTTTTTCCCTGTTTGGACGACAAAGCAACTCAACTGTTGCGCCGGCCGGGCGTCGCTGTGGACGATGACACGGAGCGTTCCCGGCCCACCCATTGAAGAAACGGGGATAACAGCCCCGACTTTGTGCGGCCTTGCGACAGCGGGGGCCGGGGCAGATATTGGGGCGGGGCACGGAATTTGAGATGGTCGAGACGCTGACCGAGACACAGGAATCGCTGCGACAGGCGATTGAGCATATCCCGCAGGGCGTGGCGGTGTTCGATCGCGACCTGCGGCTGGTCACCTGCAACTCGCGCTATGGCGAACTGCTGGCGCTGCCGGCCGACCTGATGCGCTCGGGGACGGCACTCTACGACATGGCGCTGTTTGTGGCGCGGCGCGGCGATCTCGGCGCCGGCGACGCGATTTCGCTCGCGGCACAGCGGGTGCAGACACTGACCCAGTCGCACACCACGGTCAGCCAGCGGCTCGGCGCCAAGGGCCAGGTGCTGGAGTTCCACTCGGCGCGCCTGCCCGATGGCGGACTGGTGATCAGCTTTGCCGACGTGACGGCGCGGGTGGATGCCGAGACCGAGCTTGCCAGCATCAATCAATCGCTCGAGGGCCGGGTCGAGGAGCGCACGGCGGCGCTGATCCGGGTGAACTCGGAGCTCGAAGTGGCGCGGGCCAAAGCCGACGCCGCCAACCGCGACAAAACCCGGTTCTTTGCTGCTGCCAGCCATGACCTCCTGCAGCCGCTCAATGCGGCGCGGCTCTATACCTCGACGCTGGTGGAGCGCGCCGGCGGCACCGGGCTCGACGAGTTGGCGCATTCGATCGAAGCCTCGCTCACCGCGGTCGAAGAAATCATGGCGGCGTTGCTCGATATCTCACGCATCGACGCGGGCGCGGTGAAGCCGGCGGCGACACCATTCCAGGTCCGCGACCTGCTCAAGAAGGTCGATGTCGAGTTCGCTCCACTGGCGCTGAAGAAGGAGATCGACCTGAGATTGGTCGATACCTCGCTCGCCGTGGTGGGCGACCGGGCGCTGACGGCGCGCGTCATCCAGAACCTCGTTTCCAACGCCATTAAGTATACCCGCCCCGGCGGCCGGGTGCTGGTCGGCGCCCGGTTGCGTGGCACCAGGGTGCGGTTCGACGTGATCGATACCGGCATCGGCTTCAACAAGGACCAGCACGCGCTGATCTTTGCCGAATTCAGCCGGCTGGAGCATGGCGCCCGGATGGCGCAGGGGCTCGGCCTCGGGCTGTCGATCGTCAAGCGCCTGGTGACGGCGCTCGGCCTGACGATGGAGCTCGAGAGCAAGGAGGCGCGCGGTTCGCGCTTCTCGCTCTACCTGCCGTACCATCGCTCGCTCAAGGTGATGCCCGAGGAAGGTCCGGCGCGCGAACCGACCTCCAACCTTAACGGCTTGCGTATCCTCTGCGTCGACAACGAACGCGCCATCCTCGATGCCATGGAAGGGCTGCTTGGCGGCTGGGGCTGCGACGTGCGCTCGGCCCGCTCGCTCAAGGACATCGACAAGGATGGGCTGCTGCTCGGCTGGCTGCCGGACCTGGTGCTGATGGACTACCACCTCGACCAGACCTCCGGCCTCGATGCCATCGAGTGGCTGCGCCACAATGTCGGCGGCCACCTCCCCGCGGCCCTCGTTACCGCCGACCGCAGCCCGGCGGTGCGGGCGCTGGCTGAGGATCGCGGCATCACCGTGGTGACCAAGCCTGTGAAGCCGGCAGCTCTGCGCGCCACGATCAGCCAGCTGGCGGGCCAGCGCGGCCGGAAACGGGTCGAGGCCTAGGACCGGACTGCGCGCTACTGCGCCGGTGGCGTGGAAAACGTCGCGAGATAGGCGATGACGCTGGCGACGTCGTCGGGGTTGCGCAGCCCGGTGAACGCCATGTTCGAGCCGTTGACCACGCTGCGCGGCTTGGTGATGAACTTGCTGAGCGTCTCGACATCCCAGACCACCCCGGCCTGCCCTGCCTCGAGCATGGCCGGCGAATAGGTGAAGCCCTCCAGCGTGGCAGCCGGCCGGCCGATCACGTTGTTGAGCGACGGCCCGGTCTTGGCCGCCTCGTTCCCCACGGCATGGCAGCCGGCGCATCGCTCGAACGCCGCCGGGGCGAGCGCCGCATCGCCCTCAGCCCAGGCCCCTCCGGCGCTCAGCATGAGGGCGGCAATTGCAATCGCAGTTCGAAGCATCCACGACCTCCCTGATTGGCCTCGCGACCGAAATCAGCTCCCGGATCGTCGGGGCATCGCAAAGCAGGATATCGCAGCGCGGCACGCTCACCAACCGCCGATACAGCCGTTCGGCATTGCGGCTGCGGGTAGCCCCAATGGCGTCCTGCGGGTCAGCCCACAGACGACGCGTAGACGGCGTGCACCATGCCCGAGCCGAGCTGCCTGAGGTCGCGGAGGTCGAAGCGAGCGGCATAGTCGGCGGGGAACAGCCGAGTGCCGCGACCGAGTACGGTCGGATAGATCAGCATGTGTACCTGGTCGACCAGCCCGTGCGGCAGCAGCGAATGCACCAGTCCGGCGCTGCCATAGACCAGAATATCGCCACCTCCGTCGTCCTTCATCCGGCGGACTTCCCCGGCCACGTCGCGAGCGAGCACCGTGGTGTTGCTCCAGTCCGCCTGCTGCAGCGTGGTCGAGGCGACGTATTTGGGCATGCCGTTGAGCCGCCTGGCGAAGCCAGCGGGGTCATCGAGTGTCGGCCACACCGCGGCGAAGCCTTCATAAGTGGTGCGCCCCATGAGCGCGATATCGGCGGCCCATAGCTCCTGACGCATAATCTCGTCGCCCTCGGGACCGCGACTATAGGGACCAACCCAGTTGCCGAGGCCGGAGTTCTCCATGCCGACGGGATCCTGCACCACCCCATCGAGCGAGATGTAAACGCTCACCACCAGCTTGCGCGCCATTGGACTTCCTCTCGTTCTGGTTTCCGCTGATATCCATAGGACGATCAACGCAGCAGCGGGGCGACAGCTGCTGCCAAAACGAGCGCGAATTCTGCCAATGTGCGGTGGACCGCCAATGGCGGCCGGCAGGGCGACGAAGTCGCTTAGGTGCCCGACAGCAACTCGTCGAACTGGCCTTCCTCGATCTTCGACGCCGCGATCACCGCCTGGGTGCGGCTGTCGACATCGAGTTTCTGCAGGATGGCGGAGACGTGGGCCTTCACCGTCGCCTCGGAGATCGAGAGCTCGTAGGCGATCTGCTTGTTCATCAGACCGTCCGAAAGCATCATCAGCACGCGCACCTGCTGCGGGGTGAGCGTGCCGAGCCGCCGCATCAAAGCCGACTGGTTGTCCTCGGCCGGGAACTCCATGCCTTCGGGAACGAACACCTCGCCCGACAACACGGTTTCGATGGCCCGGCGGATATCGGCCGGGCCGACCGATTTGTGCAGGTAGCCCGAGGCGCCGAGCTCGAAGGCGCGGCGGATGATGCCGCCATCTTCGACGGCGGTGACGATCATGACCGGGATTTCGGGGTACTGGGCGCGCAGCAGCAACAGGCCGGAGAAGCCGCGCACGCCTGGCATATTGAGGTCGAGCAGCACCAGGTCGCAATCGCGATCGGCCTCGAGCGCGGCGCTGAGCGCCGTAAGGTCGCCCGCTTCCTCAACCGAGATCGACGGGTCGCCGCCGGCCAGCGTCTGGCGCAGCGCGGCGCGGAACAGCGGGTGGTCATCGACGATGATGATGCGACGGGTGGTCATCTTACGCGCGAACTCCTGGGCGCCCTACCTAACAAGCAGCTTGCCGCTTTTGTATCCCACTTAAGACGGGCGTGGGGACAGAGATTTGGCCGCTCGCCTTCTCCACAGCTCGCTGACGCCGATTCGCAAAATGCGATTGAGCTTAACGCGATCTTTACCATGTTTTCCCAAGAGTAACCGGATTGCTCATGGCCCGAACTGGGTCTGAGCTGTTCCGTTTCAGGTGCTTGGGATCGACCGATGGCCCGCGCGACTTCCACGTTCCAGACGCAAGACTACGGCCAACCGGGTTCCGGCGAATGGCAGGAGCTGCGCGGCGAGCTGGTGGCGCTGCTGGATCAGGTCGAAACGCAAGTCGCCCGCACTGCAAGGCCTGAGCCGACTTACCAGGGCCTCGCCGAACGGATGCGCGACCTTCGTCACCAGGTGACCGAGGCCGAGCCCGATACCCGGCATCGCGAAGCGCTGCGCTCGGTGCAGCGGGCCATCGACAAATTCTCCGACCGCGATGAACCAGTGGCGCCGGCCAACCCGCGCGACACGCTCGAATCGGCGATCCAGCAGATTCGTTCGCGCCATTTCGGCGCCCCGTCTGCCCCTGCCCCGCAGCTGCCGCACCAGCAGCCGCCACAGAGCGCGCCGCAGTTCGACGAACTGGCCGAAGCCGTGGGCGGCATTTCCACCCGTCTCGAGCGTCTCGAAGGCGAACTGAGGGTGCAGGCCAAAGGCCAGACCGCCAATGTGCGCGAGATCGCCGATCAGGTCGGCCAGCTCAGCCATGTGGTGGAGCTGCTGGCTGGCGCGGTGGGCGAAACCGGACAGGTGAAGCGGCTCGAGGGCCACATCGCCGGGCTCGCCAAGCTCATCGCCGATGGCCCCAAGCTCGACATGACAGCGCTGAACCAGCGGCTCGACGACGTGTCGCTGACCGTCGGTAAGCTGGCTGAACTGCAGAAGCACTATGCTGACCGCTCCGACGTGAGCGGCATGACGGCGCGGCTCGACGACGTCAGCGCCACCGTGGGCCGGCTCGCCGACCTGCAGGTGCAGTACGCCAACCGGGTCGACAGCCCCAAGGATGGCCTCAAGGAGGCGATGGGCGCCATCGAGGATGGCGTCCGCAACATCTACGATCGGGTCGATGCGATCGAGCGGACCATGGCGATGCCGCCAGCCGAGCTCGAAAAGATCACCGAGGAACTCGGGCGTGTGGCGCAGGCGATGCGATCGCCGCAGCAGCCGCAGGGGCTGATCGAGCTGATCGATGCGCTGAACGTCAGGATCTCCGATATCGAGGGGCGGAACACCGAAGTCGGCGAGCTGAAGCTCGATATGGAGGCGCTGCGCAACACCGTGCTGGGGGCGCTGGAGCCGCGCTTCGCGGCGTTGGAGCAGCAGCTCGAAGTTCTGACCGACAAGGTCGACGACCGGTCGTCCGAGGTCAGCATCAGCCAACTCGAAGCGCAGGTGCGCCAGCTCGTGGCGCGCATGGATCAGACGGGCGAGCAGCTCACCGGCCTCGCAAAACTCTATGCGGCGCCGGCCGCCACTGAGGCGCCGGATTTCGACCAGCTTGCCGACCTGGTGGCAGCGCGCACCTCGGACGCCATGCGGCAGCTCGACCAGCCGGCCAAGGCCGGGCTCGACGAGGCCGGCTATGCCGAGATCGAGAAGCGCGTCAGCCAGGCGATGAAGGCGGCTGCCAAGGAGAAGCCAGCCGCCGAAACCGTCGCGCTCGACGCCACCATCCGTGAAGTGAACGAGCGGCTGAAGCGGCTCGAGACGTCGCTGGAGGCCAAGGCCCCTGCCCCGGCTGCTGCGGCTCCCGCAAGTTTCGCCAAGCTGCCCGAGACACCGGCGCCCAAGCTCGAGACACCCAAGCCGGAGAGCAAGCCGTTGGCTGCAGCCGCCGCGCCGGTGGTCAGCGAGCCGCTCAACCCGATCGCGCCGCTGCTCGACAACCTGTCGTTCGAAGACGAACTGCCGTCGCGCCCGCAGCGCGTCGACCTCGGCGACAGCATGCCGGCCGACCCAAGCATCGATGCGCCGCTGCTCGACAAGCCGTTCGGCGACGATCCCAATCCGCTGCGCACGGCGCTCGAAGTGAAGAACGGGCCGCGCAAGCGCCCGGCCGAGCCGAGCGCCGAACTGCCGCCGGCGCCGGTGCCCTCGCTCGACCTGATGGATGAGCCCGAGAAGCCGGCGTTCGACCCGACCCTCGCCGAGCGTCCGCCGCAGCCGAAATCCACCCTCGACCTGCCGGCCGACGAGGTGTTCGTCGCCAGCCCGAAGGCCGAACTGCGTCCGGCTGCATCGGTGGCCGACGAGCCGCCGATGCCCAACCGCAACACCTTCATCGAGGCGCATCGCCGTGCGGCCCGCCAGGCGGCAGTCGGCAAGGCCGAGCCGGTTTCGGCAGCCGGTGGCTCGCTGATCGGCAAGGCGTTCGCGCGCTTCCAGGCGAGCCGCACCGAGGCGCCAGCTGTCGTTCCGGCAGTGACCATGCCAGCCAAGCCGGCCGCCGAGATGAGCAAGCCGGTGAAGGCGGAAAAGCTCGCCAAGGCCAAGGAGATCAAGCCGGTCGGGGACGAGACCGCCAAAAGCGGCCTGCCGTTCGCCGGATTGTTCAAGGCCAAAGCGCCACGCCAGTTGGCCGGCGACAAGGAGCCGGCGAGCCAGTGGCAGCCGGATGAGCCGGCGGCGCGTGTGCTGCCGGTCGCGCCCGAGCCCAACCTCGTGGCGCTCGGCGCCGAGGAAACCAGCCCGTCAGCAGACGACGCCAAACCGAAGCAGAGCTTCCTGCTCCGCCATAAGCAGCCGATCCTCTTGGCCGCGAGCGTCGTGGCGCTTGCCTGTCTCACCATCAACCTGATCAACCAGCGGATGAAGCCGTCCGAGGCCGAGGCACCGCCGCCGACCAGCCAGGCAACGCAGGACGTCGGCGACGCGGCCCTCACCCCGGTGCCGCTGGCCCAGCAAGGTTTCGCCGCGCAGCCTGGCAAGGCGACGCCCCGGGTGATCCCGACGCTCGACAAGCTGACCACCGCCTCGATCGGCGGCGGCGCCCCGCAGAAGTTCGTCGCCTCCGCCGAAGCCCCGAAAATGCCGCAGGCCTTCGAGGCTGCGACCGCCGTGGCCGAAAAGGCGCCCATCGGAGGCGAGGCGACGCCCGTCGGAAGCGAGGCGCCCGCCGGGGTTGCCAGCCTCAGCGACACGATCGAGCCGCTGGTCGACGCGATGGAAAGCCCGGTCAAGGTCGACCGGCCGCCGGCTTCTGTCGGCCCCGAGCCGCTGCTGGCTGCTGCCGCCAATGGCGATGCACGGGCGCAATTCGAAGTTGCGGCAATCTACACCGAAGGTCGTGCTGTCCCCGAGGACTTGAAGGCCGCGGCAATGTGGTACGAGCGCGCCGCCGGCCAGGGCTTTGCACCGGCACAGTACCGGCTGGGCAACCTTTATGAGAACGGCCGCGGCGTGGAGAAGGATCTCGCCCAGGCGCGCCTCTGGTACCAGCAGGCCGCCGAAGCGGGTAACCGCATGGCGATGCATAACCTCGCCGCGCTCTATGCCGGCGGCGGACTTGGCACGCAGCAGTTCGACGCCGCTGCCAAATGGTTCGAGGAAGCAGCAAGCCGCGGCATGAAGGACAGCCAGTTCAACCTGGGCATGCTGTACGCCCGCGGGCTGGGGGTGAAGCAGGACCTCGCGGCCTCGTTCAAGTGGTTCAGCCTCGCCGCCAACAAGGGTGACAAGGATGCCGCCAAGTCGCGCGACGATATCGCCGCTTCGCTCGATGCGGCGACGGCGCAGCAGGTGACCGCCGACGTCGCTGCCTTCCAGCCGCAGCCCATCGATTTCGTCGCCAACTTCGCGCCGATCGGCACCTGGAGCGACAAGTTCGACCCCGGGGCCCCGATCACCAACCTCAAGGTGGTGAAGGGCGTGCAAATGGCACTGCACCAGCTCGGCTTTGACATCGGCACCCCCGACGGCATGGCGGGCCCCAAGACCGCTGAAGCGATCAAGAGTTTCGAGCGCTCCACCGGGATGAGCGAAAGCGGCGAAATCAATCCGCGGCTGCTGGCGGTGCTGGGCAGCCAGCCGGTTTAGGCAGGCACAGGCCTTACCGGCGGCGCACGGTGGGACCCGTGTCGTCTAGCTCGCCAGCTTGATCGACAGCTCAACATCCCAGAGCAGCTTTCGCGGCTCGACCCGGGGATCGGTCAGATAGGCCTCGTAGCGGCACAAGTATGACTCGGCGCGCGTAGGGTCGATCGCCGCAAACGCGGTGCCGGTATCGCGGCCCCATTGCATGAGCGCTTGATTGCCGCGCAGGCCGTTGCCCCGGTAAATCAGCGAGGCGTATTTGCCTCCAGGGAGCAGGCCGCCCTTGATTTGAGGATGGTCGAGCGGAGCGGCTCCAGTCAGGAAACCGGCCTCGATTTCCATGATGTCCCGCATATCGCAATGATAGTAGCGGAGGAAATACGGGCCGTCCTCCTCGAGGCCGTTGGCCTTGCTCCAGGCTCGCAGGTCCTTGAGCGCCCGTGTGGCGACGGCGAACATCCCTGGGAACGGGGTGTTCAAGCGAATGCCCACGTAAGGCCGATCGGGCTTCTCGACGATCGTGACCGGACCGATGACGGTTTCTGCCTTCATGCCCCTCTCCGTACCGATGCACTCAAGAATTCGCATCCTTGAGCTTGATCGAGACGGTGGTTCGGCTCGACGCGGTGCTCGCGTCGTCCTCCGGGTCCGTATGATAAATTTCTGCCCGGTTCGCGAACCACTCGCCGCCGCCCACAGGCCGTGCGTCGAAGCTATGGCCAAGCTCTCGAGCCCAGATGATGAGCAGGCCGTTGACCTCCATCAGGTCGTCATAGGGGCCTTTATAGGTGATCTCGGCATATCGTCCGGCCGGCAAGATGCCAGTCACGAAATCCCCCTCCGCAGGCAGCAAGCGCTCAACCGGCACGCCGAATTCCATCTCGATCACAGGCATGGCGACGACGTTGTGCTTGAAAAACACTGGGCCAGCGGGAACTACACTCTGAGTGTCGAGACGAGATCGCAGCGTCGCCATGATGCTGGGAATTTCCGCTTCAAACGGCAGGGTGACGGTCCGCTTGAGGGCGAAATAGGGCGTCTCCGGGCGATCAACGATCCTGGGCAGCGTCAGCATGCCGATGTCCTTTGGCTCGGATCTGTCACAGGTTGCAACGCGGTGCAGCCGCTTGCCCCGGCCCGGTGTTGGCGACGAGTCTCTCGATCATTGCTTGAGCTTGACCCAGATCTCCACAGTTCCGAACCCGGTCGATGGTTCGAAGTCTGGGCCGTAATACTCCACAAAACTGAACCACCGGGTGTCCGGCTCACGTCCGAGGGCTGGAATGCCACTCTCGAATACGGCCGCACAGGTCGCGCGGATGCCCGAGATGTGCCCTTCATGCCTGAACTGGGCATAGGTTCCGGCGGGCAGCGTCATTTCGGTGAGGCCGGGCAAGAGATCACGGCCTTTTGGCAACGGCGCCGCCGCGAAATAGTCGAAGCCGTCGCTGCCCTCCGGCATCGATCCAGTGACGCCGAACGCGGGGGGAGGTCCATCCACTCGCATCTCGGGCAGGTAGGGTCCGAAGCGCCGCCAGAGGTGTGGGATGGTATCCAGCGTCCTGAATGTGAAATGGTTGCTGAGGCCGGCGATGCGCTGGGCATGCCGATCCTGAACGGCCGGCGGCGCGAGCTTCACTTTTTCGGGCGAGTCCATGCTCAGAGGCTCCACGAGATCGAGCGTGTCGAGCGAACGCCTCCGCCGTAATTCCTCGGGCGTCAGCCCGAACTGGTCGCGGAAGGCGCGGGTGAAAGCCTCATGCGACCCGTACCCCGCGTCGAGCGCCACATTGAGAATGTCGGGGGCTCCGCTGGCGAGTTCTTTCGCCGCCTCTGTGAGCCGCCGGCCGCGCAGGTAAGTCGAGAGTTGGTAGCCGGTGAGTATCGGAAAGGTGCGCGACAGGTGCGAGCGTGAAACGCCTGCATGGTCCGCCATCGCCTCAAGCGAAAGCTCATTGTCCCGGAAGCGGGTCTCGACGAACCAGACGGTCTTGAGCACTGCAGACATGGGCACTCCCAACATGAAGCCCCACTTTATGCCATCCCGCGAACTGGGGCTTGATCTGCGTTGAGGTCGCGAACCCCTGGGGTCCCGCTCAGGCGGGAACGCAGATGACGTCGCAGTCGGGCTTCGCCCAGGATCAGATGGCCAAAAGTCCGCTTCGAGCCGAAGCGGACTTTTTGAGGCGACCGGTCCCAACCGCGTTATCGTCGGGACCGGTGGGCTTGGCCATTCAGGCCGCCAGCCGCAGGGCGGGGCGCTTGTCGGTGGCGTGTTCGACGGCCCAGTTGAGCGCCAGGTCGGCGACGGCTTCCCAGCCCTTGTCCATCAGCGTCCAGTGCGAGCGATCATCGAAGATCTTGAGCTCGGTGGTCGAAGCGGCCTGCTTCTGCTTGCGGTAGATGGCGTCGGTCATCGAGGCGTCGGCGATCAGGTCCTTGCCGCCGCCGATGAGCAGGAGCGGGGCGCGGTTCTGCCTGGCCCAGTCGATCAGCATCGGGTTGATCACACCATCCCAGTAAACCTTGCCGGCGGTCGGGATGACGTAGCGGTCATACTTGGCTGCCGGATTGGGTTCGGTCTGGGCAAAACGGGTCGAGAAGAACTTCAACGACATCTGCTTGGCCTTCTTCCAGCTGAACAGGTCGCCGAGCACCGGCAGGGCCGAGATAATCGCCTGGGGTCCGAGCGGCACGCCGGGAGTGGGAGCGGGGTTGATCGCCGCGCCGGAGACGCCGAGGCCACGGGCCAGCAACTGCTGGACGATAACGCCGCCGAACGAGTGGCCGATCAGGATCGGCTGTTCTGGCAGGGCGCGGATGATCTTGTCGAAGTGGTCGACGATCTGGCGCTGGCCGATCTTTGCCAGTTCCGGGGCCGGGTTGGCCCGCAGTGCCGACGGGGCGCGGTCGTCGAACGGCCAATCGGGGGTGAGCACGGTGTAGCCCTTGGCTTCGTAGCGGGCCTTGACGTTTTCCCAGCTGAGGCTGTTGAGCCAGGCGCCGTGGATCAGAACGATTGTCTTGGTCATTTTGGGTCTCTCCTTGGTTGGGCGAACCCTTGTCCGCCGCGATGTGATGACCCTAAGCTTGAGCTTGACCGGCGACGATTGCCGCAACTGACATAGTCGGGGCCAGAAGTGACAAAGACGATGGACGGACTGAGGCACACTGAAATCGGCCTCCTGCTCTACCCCGGCTGCGCCATGGCGTCGGTGCACGGGCTCACCGATGCGTTCCAGGTCGCCAACGACTATGCGCGCCAGCATGGCGGTGCCGACCGCATCCGCACCAGCCACTGGCGGGTGGGCGAGGCCGGCTTCGAGCGCAGCTATGACAGCGATCCCGGCCTCAGCGGGCAGCCCGAATACATCGTCATCCCCGGCCGGCTGGCCGATCCGCTGACCGCGGCGGAGGCAGCCGATTTCACCGGCTGGCTGCGCCAGCGCCACGATACCGGCGCAACCATCGCCTCGATCTGCGGTGGCGCCTTCATGCTCGGGCATGCCGGGCTGCTGTCGGGACGACGCGCGACGACGCACTGGCTCTATGCCGAGGCCTTCGGCATGGCTTTCCCGGATGTCGAGGTCACGGCCGGCGATATCATCGTCGAGGACGGCGACATCATCACTGCCGGCGGCATGCTGGCCTGGACCGACCTGGGGCTGCGCCTCGTTCACCGCGTGCTCGGCCCGACGGTGATGGCCGACACGGCCAAGTTCCTGCTGGTCGACCCGGCCGGGCGCGAGCAGCGCCACTACTCGACCTTCGCGCCGCGGCTGTCACATGGCGACGACGCGGTGCTGAGGGTGCAGCACTGGCTGCAGGCGCATCGCAGCGAAGAGATCAATGTCCCGGACCTTGCCGAACGGGCCGGGCTCGAGACCCGCACCTTCCTTCGCCGCTTCCAGAAAGCCACCGGCCTGAGGCCGACCGAGTATGTGCAGGCGCTCAGGATCGCACTGGCCCGAGAACGGCTGGAATTCAGCCGCGACACCGTCGAGCGGATCGCCTGGAACGTCGGCTACAAGGACCCATCCGCCTTTCGCCGGGTCTTCCTCAAGGTCACCGGCCTCTCGGCCAGCGCCTATCGCGACCGGTTCGGCGCTGCTGCCGCCTAGAGCATTGCACCGTTTACTTGAATCGGTGCAATGCTCTAAGTCTTTGATTTGGTTGCGCTTTCTAACCGGAAAAGTCTGCAACTTTTCCTGAAAGCGCTCCAGCGCCCGCGCCTTTCAGTGCGGGCCGGCGGGAAGATCCTGGGTGGTGCCGCAGGGGCCGCCGTCCATGTTGACGGCGATATCCTGCTTCTCACCGTCGAAGCTCAGGGCCTCGTAATAGTGGCTCATCTCGACCGTGCTGGCCGGCACATAGTGGAAGATGAGCGAGCGGCGGAAGCGATCGGTGCTGGTGTTCGGCGTCGAGCCATGAATGACGCTGCCATTGAAGAACAGCACGTCGCCGGCCTTCAGCTCCATCATCTGCGGCTCGAAGCCCGGCGGCGGCTCGACGTGCTCGGTCGTAAAGAACAGCGTCGGGTCGGCCTTTTCGGGGCAGGCAATGTCGAGGCTGGCGGTCTGGGGTACGCACATCATGCCGCCATTGCCGGCATCGGCATCATCCACCGCGACCCAGGCGGCCATGCAGGTGCCCGGCTTCACCCGGAGGTAGAAATTGTCCTGGTGCAGATCCTGTCCGCGGGCGCCCGGCGGCTTGAAATAGAACATCGACTGGCAGGCGAAGGGATCTTCGCCGAACAGCTCGGCGAGGATCGGCCGCAGCCGCGGGTCCCGCATGTAGCGCAAGGCGAGCGGGCCGACCGATTTGTCCATGTGCTTGTGCGGATGCATCATCCTGGGGTAGCGCGCGAGGGGATCGCTAGAGGCGGCCGGCGCCCCGGCACGCGCCTTGGGCACGTCGGACAGACCCGGCACCGGTCCATCCTTGGCCTCGTGCATGAAGGTGTCACGGATCTCGTCGATCTCATCGCGGCTGAACAGGCCACGCAGCGCCAGAAAGCCGTCACGTTCGAACTGCTGCTTCTGCTCGGTCGACAGTGCCATTGGGTTCCTCCTGTTGCGAGCAAGCTAACTCGCGAGACCGCGGAGCAACATGGAACATTGGGTCGATCGCATGTAATATCCTGCTATGATCAAGCCACAAAAGCTCGCGCACACCCCTGTTTTCGGGCTGCTGACCGGGCACTACCACGAAACATCCGGCTATCGAGTGCTTCGACCGGATGGCGTCGGAGACTGGTTGCTGATCCACACGATCGCCGGAGCCGGGCGTTTTGGTCACGTGGGTGGGGAGCTGATCTCCGGCCCCGGTGACTGGGTGCTGATCCGCCCGGGGACCCTGCACGACTATGCGGTTGCCCCTGCCGCAGCCGACTGGGAGCTGCTCTGGGTGCACTTCCATCCGCGCGCCCATTGGCTGGAATGCCTCGATTGGCCGGCCATTGCACCCGGCCTCATGCTGCTGCGGCCCGCCCCCCCGAAAGCCGCCGAGCGCTTCCTCGAGGTGCATCGGTTGCTGCATGGCGACCTCAGACAGCGAGAGGCTTTCGCCATGCATGCGCTCGAGGGTCTGCTGCTCGAATGCGACCTGATGAACCCGCTTGCCGCCACGTCGCATTACGACGCGCGCGTGCGCCGGGCGATGGACTACCTGGACGGCAACCTCGCCAGCAAGGTTCTGCTCGACGACGTCGCGGCCGCCGTCGGCCTCTCGAGCTCACGGCTGGCGCATCTGTTCACGGCCGAGACCGGCCAGAGCGTGCAGCGCTACCTCGAGATGCGCCGCATGCAGCGGGCCAGCGAACTATTGGCGCGCACCGGCTTCTCGGTGCTGCAGATCGCCGAAACCGTGGGGTTCGACAGCCAGTTCTATTTCAGTCAGCGCTTCAAGCGGTGGACCAGGCAAAGCCCGCTGGCGTTCCGCCAATCTCTGCGGCCGGTGAGCCGCGATCGCGTTGACACGCCCTCGGGTCGAGGCTAGCTTTCCCTCGCCGCGCAACAGAGAGGAGGCGCTCCGATGACTGACATTGTGAGAACTGCCTTCCGTCGCGCTGCCGCGTAACTTCCGCACACACGGGATTCCGGCTGGCGCCTTCATGGCCCCGATCCAAGGAATTCCATTTTGCTCGAACAATACGGCTGGAGCGATGCGCTCAAGCAGCAATTTACCCCCCATGCGGCCGCGGGTCTGATCCCGGCGCGGATCATCGTGCAGCAGCGTGGTCACTATGACATCGTGACCGATATCGGCGAGCTAACGGCCACGCTGGCCGGCAGACTTGCGCATGATGCCGAGGACGGTGCACTTCCGGTCACCGGCGACTGGGTCGCGGTCCAGGCGCGGCCGGCCGAGCGGAGCGCCAGCATCCAGCATGTGCTGCCGCGCAGCAGTACGTTCATGCGCCGGGCCAGCGGCCCGGGTGCGGCGCGGGCCCAACTGGTCGCCGTCAATGTCGATGTCGCCTTGCTCGCCGCCTCGATGAACGCCGATCTCAATGCGCGCCGGATCGAGCGCTATCTGGCCACCGCCTGGGAGAGCGGGGCCGATCCGGTCATCGTGCTGACCAAGGCCGATATGTGCAGCGACGCCGAGGCGCGCCTCAGCGAGATCGAAGCGGTGGCGATGGGTGTGCCGGTACTCGCCGTATCGGCGGTGACCGGGGCCGGGCTTGACGCCTTGCGGGGCTATCTCCAGCCAGGACAAACCGCCGTGTTGCTCGGCAGTTCCGGTGTCGGCAAATCGACACTGGTCAATGCGCTGGCCGGCCGGGAGCAGATGGCCACCCAGGCGATCCGTGAGGACGATGCCCGTGGCCGCCACACCACCTCGCACCGGGAACTGGTGCTGCTGCCCAGCGGGGCGCTGATCCTCGATACGCCAGGGATGCGCGAACTCGGGCTGTGGGAGGCGGGCGACGGCATGTCCACCGCCTTTGCCGATATCGAGGCGCTGGCCGCGCAATGCCGCTTCCGTGACTGTGGCCATGACGGCGAGCCCGGCTGCGCCATCGCAGCGGCGCTGGAAACCGGCGCGCTCGATGCCGCGCGCTGGCGGGCGTACGGCAAGCTGCAACGCGAGCTGAACTTCCATACCGGCAAGGAGGACCCCAAGGCGCAAGCCGAAAGTCGCAAGGTTCGGATAAAGCGTAACAAGCAGCACCGCGCCGATATGAAGTTCCGCAAGCGGCTCGAATGAGGCCGGCATCTACCGCTCATTCAAACGGGTTTGAGGCCTACCCGGGGCCAAACGCCCAGCGCACCATTCTTACGAACTCGGCTTGCCAGAACGGGTCGCCGTGGTCGCCGACGCACTCGCTCATGACGACATCGGCGCCGGCGATCCGCAGGGCCTCGGCCCAGCGGATGGCATTCTCGAGGAAGAAAGGTTCGAGGGTGCCAGCGGTGAGGTAGGCTCGCGGCAACATTTCCGGCATGACCGCAGGCGGGCGGTATCCCGCCCCGGGAGAGGCGGCGAACACCGCGCGGTAGCGAGCCGGGTGCCGCATCCCCATGGCGAGGGAGAGTTCGGCGCTCGCCGACACACCAGCTACCGCGGTGCGCTCGGCCGGCAGCGCCGCACCGAACCTCGATCGGACCCATTCGCCGAGGCTATGAACAAAGAACTGCTCGTGCGCCGCAAAGCGCGCTGGATCAATGGGGGGCGAATACTCGCCCAGCCTCACCATCTCATCCTCGGAGGTAACCCGGTGGGCGCCGACGATCATGGTGGGCACTACGCCCGCCGCTTCGAGACAGGCGCCCCACCGAGATATCAACTGGCCGTCACCAGCAAACACCACGGCCTCGGGACGGTCGGGCGGCAGGTACACGGTAACGTTCCGACCGCCATCGTAGTCAAAGGTCTCGGTGACGTACTCGCCGACGACAGGATTCGCGCGAGGCGCTACCGGGGCACTCTCGTCACCGCTGTCGCGGTCCGGGTCGTCAGCAGGTGCCACGTTGCCCTCCGCCTTTCCGGCATCCGGTTGGTATTGCGGGCGCTGAGAAGTACTGGCTGCCGGTTTGATAACAAGGCAATCCGTGTGGGTCCACATCCACCCGGTTAGCGGCGGCACGTGGAACGGCTTAAGTCCCATATTCCCGACCCACCCGGTAGGCTAACCTCGCCTTTGTATTTTGCTGCTAATGCTCGGTGGCATTTCGCGAAAAACCGTCGCATTTCCGTCGCGGCCTCACGCTAGAGCCTCGGGAATGCCCTAGTGCTATTGGACGCCCCACGTGCAGGTCTATCTGCCGATCGCCGAGCTTTCGATGAACCTGTTCTTCCTCGTGGGGATCGGGGGCGCGGTCGGGTTCCTGTCGGGGCTGTTCGGGGTGGGCGGTGGGTTCCTGCTGACGCCACTGCTGATCTTTTCGGGCGTCCCGTCCTCGGTCGCGGTGGCCTCGGTAACCGGCCAGGTGGTGGCGGCTTCCACCTCCGGGGCGCTCAGCTACTACCGGCGCGGGCAGATCGACCTGCATATGGCGCTCTACCTGGTGCTGTCGGGTGTGCTTGGGGCCTTCGGCGGCGTTGCGACCTTCCAGGTGCTGCGCGCCGCTGGCCAACTCGATCTCGTCATCTCGCTCGGCTTTTTGATTCTCCTCGGTTTCGTCGGCACGTTGATGCTGATCGAGGCGGCGCGCGCCATCATGAAGCGCCGCGCCGGTATCGTGGTGCGAGAAAAATTGCCCAACCAGCACAACTGGTTCCACGGCCTGCCGTGGCGGGTGCGATTCAAGAAATCGCGGCTCTATATCTCGGTGATCCCGGTGTTGGCGCTGGGTGTCGCCATCGGTTTTGTCGGGTCGCTCTTGGGCATCGGTGGCGGCTTCATCCTGGTGCCGGCGCTGGTCTACATCCTCAGGATGCCCGGCAACATGGTGATCGGCACGTCGCTGCTGCAGGTGGTGGCGATGATGGCGGCGACCACCATCCTCCACGCCGTCTCGAGCCAGAGCGTCGATATCCTGCTCGCCTTCTGCCTGATGGTCGGCGGCACAGTGGGGGCCCAGTTCGGCGCCTCGGCCGGCAAATACCTGCGTGGCGAACAGCTGCGCGCACTGCTCGCCATCCTCGTTCTCGCTGTCGCCATCCGCTTCGGCATCAGCCTGGTGCTGACCCCGGGCGATGTCTACTCGACCGCCGTGATCGGCGCGTCGGGGGTGATCTGATGCGCCGGCTGCTGCTCGCGCTGGCGCTGGTCCTCGCCGCCTCGCCGGCCTCTGCCGAGCGGCTGGTGACGCAGGTCAGCCAGGACGAGGTGTCGATCACCTCGAGCTTTGCCGGCCAGACGCTGACATTGTTCGGCTCGATCGAGCCGGAAGTGGGCGCCGAGCAGCGCTTCGTCGAAGGCCCCTATCACGTCATCATCACCGTAACCGGGCCGCTGCAGAACCGGGTGGCGCGGCGCAAGACCAACCAGTTCGGCATCTGGCTCAACACCTCGCAGGCCGAGTTCGAGCGCTTCCCCTCGTTCTACCAGGTGCTGAGCGACGCGCCGCTGAGCAACATCACCGACCCGATCACGCTGGCGGAAAAGGAAATCCCACTCGACAGCCAGGCGCGCTACACCGCCAAAGCCGGCTGGTGGGATGCCACGGTGTTCGGCGGCGAACTCACCCGGCTGATGCAGCAGAAGGGCATGTTCAAGCTCAACGAGAACGGCGTGGTGTTCCGTTCGGACACTTTCTACTTCGCGCAGGTGGCACTGCCGTCCGACGCGCCGCCGGGGCCTTATCTTGCGCACACCTACCTGATCAAGAACGGCCAGGTGATCGCCGAGAAGTCCGACGGGTTCTCGGTCAGGAAGATCGGCTTTGAGCGCTTCCTCGGCCAATCGGCGCGCACGCAGCCCCTGCTCTACGGCTTGGTCTGCGTGGCGCTGGCGCTGTTCACCGGCTGGCTCGGCGGCGTGGTGTTCAAGCGGTAGAGCGAGACCTTCCCGCCCGGGCCGGCGCCATCCCCACCTGCGCGCATACGCGCAAAGTTAGGGTCGTGCCCCACCCACCGGGTCATTCCCGCGAAAGCGGGAACCTCTGTTTTGGTGCCTGCCGCACGATCGCAAACGGAGTTCCCCGCTTTCCCGGGGATGACCCGGTGGGCTTAACCAAGCCCAGGTTGTGCCTAAGCCTAGTTCTCCAGCTTGATGTCGCTGCCGCTGCTCGCTTCCTGGTCGACCTCGGCCGGGTTGCCGTAGATGCTGAGGTCGGAGCCCGACGAGGCGTTGGCCTTGATCGACTTCGAGGCATAGACCTCGAGGTCGGAACCGCTGGAGGCATTGGCATCCATGGTGGCGCAGAGCAGGTCTTCGGCGTCGAGATCGGAGCCGGACGAGGCGTTGGCCTTGCCGTCGACGCATGTGCCTTCGACCTTGAGTCCGGCGCCGGAGGAGGCGTCGAGCTCGACCAATTTGCCGACCACGCCGCTGAGCGACAGATCAGCGCCGCTCGAAGACCCGAATTCCAGGATGTCGCCGGTCATCCCGGCGGCGACGACATCAGAACCGGCACTGGCTTCGATCTTCTTCAGCGCCGGCACGGTGATGGTAAGCTTGATCTGGTCGCGATCGCCGAAGCTGAAAATGTCGAAGAAGCTCCAGTCGTAATAGGCCTTCAGCGTGTTGCCCTCGACCTTGAGCTGCAGGTCGTCGAGCAGGCGCTTGTCCTTGGCCTCAGCAGTGATCGACTGCGCCGCCCCAATGCTGACGACGGCGTCGATGCCCGAGGAAACATCCAGCGCGGTAAAGGCCGGCAGTTCGATGGTGCGCGTCTCGGCAAGAGCCGGCGCAGCAAGCAACAGTAAGGCCGCCGAAGCGGCGGCTAGTTTCGCGATCCCATGCATGTCAGCCGTCCCATTCCTGTTTGAGGCTGACACGTGGGTGGTGTGTTACCTGCCGATCAAGAGCAAGGCAGCAGTTTATTTCGGCATGCCGAGCTATTGGATGCAGCCGTCGGGGCCGCCACAGGGCACCTCACCACCGGCACCGCCACCGCCGTCGCCGCCGGCGCCTTCCGAGCTCTTGGTCTCGGGCGCGGCGCCAACGCCAGCACCGAAGTTCAGCACATTGCCCAGGGCCTTCTTGCGCGGAGCGCCCTTGGGCAGGTAGCCGGTGCAGGTGCCGCCATCGGAACAGGCGACCAGAACCCCGTTATTGGTGTTGTAGCAGCCGTAGCCGGTGCCGCCCTCACCCTTGACCGGGACACCGCCGCCACCCTCGATGTTGTCGCAGGCTTTCTTGACGTCGTCCTTGCTGGCCTGGAAGACCACCCGGCTCTCGGCGATGGCCGAAGCGCCGAATGACAGGGCGACGGTGATGCCGAGGATGAGGACCGGAAGTCGCGCGTTCGCGATATGCAGCATGGCTGGTCTCCATAACTGCGGGCACAGTCAAGCGCCCGGGGGACGGCCCACCGCCGGATGACAGTTCTCCAAAATGCTGGTCGGGTCGATACGGGCCGAGGTCGCCAAGCGGCTTACCGAGGTCGCCAAGCGGCTACCAGTCGTAGCCGGGCACCAGCCGCTTCGGGCTCACCGGGTACACCCGCCCCCGCCCGATCATCGCCACCTCGAGGGTCGGCCAGTGCAGCAGACCGACGAATGCCGGACTGAGGATATTGAGGCTGCCGGTAGCGGAGCCGTAGGCGGGGAGCACAAACAGCCGGCCATCGTGCACGAAGCAGGGGCGGCGCACCGAGCGGCCGTTCATCGCCACATGGGCAGCGGGGTGGAGGTGGCCGGCGATGACGCCCTGCCCCGCTCCGGGTTCGTGCGTCAGCGTCAGCCCGGCGCGGCTGAGGCCGGTGACGCAAACGCCGCCGAGGCTGTGCGGGGCGGGATCGTGGTTGCCCGAAATCCAGGTCCAACGGGCCTTGCCCATCAGGGTGGCGAGCCGCAGGCGGTCGGCCGGCTGCAGCGTCGAGGTGCCCTCGTCGCGGTGAAAACTATCGCCCAGCGCGATAACTTCGGTGGCGCCGGTCGCAGCGATGTCGGCCTCGATGCGGCGCAACGTCAGGGCGGTATCATAGGGCGGCAGCAGGCTGCCGCGCCTGGCGAAGGACGAGAGCTTTTCGAGGTGCAGGTCGGCGACCAGCAACACGCCCTCGGCGGCCCACCACAGGGCGCCCGAGGGGAGCGGCTCGAAGCTGTGACCGGCGAAATCCAGGTACACGGGGTCGCCTCTGTCGTCGATCGGGGCAGTGCGCGCCGCCCAGGCTGAAGTCAATTCGCCCGTTTCCTCATCTCGCTCGACGCGGGGCTGACGCCCATGGCCTCGGCGATCAGTTCCTCGGCGGCTTCGGCCATGGTGCTTTCGCGGGCCTCACCGACCACCGGAACCTTTCCGATATCGAGCAATACCGGTACCGCCAATGGCGAGATTCGGTCGAGCGGCTTGTGCACGATGTGACGCTTGATGCGGGCGAGCATGTGGCCGAGCCGCTCGATGTCGAGCAGCCCGCGGGCAGCGTCGCGACGAGTGGCCTGGATCAGGATGTGGTCGGGCTCGTGCTGGTAGAGCACATCGTAGATGATGTCGGAGGAGACGGTGATCTGTCGCCCGGTCTTCTCCTTCTGGCCCGGGTGCCGGCGCTCGATCAGCCCGGCGATGATGGCGCAGTTGCGGAAGGTGCGGCGCATAAGCTGGCTCTCGTCGAGCCAGGCCTCGAGATCGTCGCCCAGCATATCCTCGTCGAACAGGTCGTCGAGCGACAGCCGGTCGGTGCGGATCAGCGCCGAAAAATCGCCCAGGCCCCAGACGGCGAGCGAGTAGTCCGATGCAACGAAGCCGAGCGGCCGGGCGCGGGCCCGCTCCAGCCGGCGGGTCAAGAGCATCCCCAGCGTCTGGTGCGCCAACCGCCCCTCGAACGGGTAGCAGACGAGGTAGTTCTGCGCGCCGCGGGGGAAGGTCTCGACCAACAGCGAGTCCTCTGCAGGCAGAATAGAGGCCTCCTGCTGCAGACGCAGCCAGTCGCTCACCTGGTCGGGCAACAGGTGCCATTGGTCGGGATGGGCGAGGAGCTTGCGCACTCCGTCGGCGAGGAAGGTGGAGAGCGGGAACTTGCCGCCCATATAGGAGGGGATTTTCGGGTCCTTGCCCTGCGAGCGCGACACATAGGCCTCGCTCTCGAACATCCCCTCGTAGGCGACGATCTCCGAGCCGAACAGGAACGTGTCGCCCTTAGTGAGGGTGGTGAAGAAGTACTCCTCCATCTCGCCCAGCACCCGGCCGAAGCGGCCGATCGGGCCGGTGGTGGCGCCCTTGGTGAAGCCGCGGCCTTTGACCAGCCGCACCTTCACCATCGGCTCCTCGACGATGGTGCCGATGTTGAGCCGGTATTGCTGGGCCACCTGCGGGTTGGAGATGCGGAACTTGCCGTCGCCGGTCTGGCGGAGCTTGGCATAGCGCTCATAGGCGCGCAGCGCATAGCCGCCGGTGGCGACGAAATCGACGGTACGCTCGAACTGCTCCCAGCTGAGCTCGCGATAGGGCCAGGCGCGGCGGATTTCGGCGTGCAGTGCAAGCGGATCGAAGGCATCGGCGCAGGCCATACCGAGGATGTGCTGCGCCAGCACGTCGAGGCCGCCCGATACCGGATCCTCGCTGTCCTGGTGGTTGTGCTCGACGGCTTCCAGCGCTGCCTCGCACTCCAGCACCTCGAAGCGGTTGGAGGGGACGAACAGCGCCTTGCTCGGTTCATCCAGCCGGTGATTGGCGCGCCCGATGCGCTGCAGCATGCGGCTTGCGCCCTTGGGAGCGCCGACCTGCACCACGAGGTCGACATCGCCCCAGTCGATGCCGAGGTCGAGCGTCGAGGTGCAGACCACCGCGCGGAGCCGGCCTTCGGACATCGCTGCCTCGACCTTGCGCCGCTGCTCCACCGCCAGCGAGCCGTGATGCATGGCGATGGGCAGCATGTCCTCGTTGGCCTGCCAGAGTTCCTGGAACAGCATCTCGGCCTGGCTGCGCGTGTTGACGAACAAGAGCGTCGTCTTGTGGTCCTTGATGGTGCGGTAGAGATCGGGGATGGCGTAGAGCGAGGAGTGTCCGGCCCAAGGGATCACCTCAGCAGACTTCAGAATTTCGATATGCGGCTTCGCTCCGCCCTGCCCCATCAGCAACCGCGCCTCGGCGCCCGGCACCGGGCTCGCGATCCAATCGCGCAACAGGTCCGGGCGGGCCACGGTGGCGCTGAGCGCCGTGATCCGGAGTTGGGGCGCGATCGAGCCGAGCCGCGCGACACCGAGCGACATCAGCTCGCCGCGCTTGTTGGTGACCATGGCGTGCAGCTCGTCGAGCACGACGCGCCGGAGCGAGCCGAACAGCTTGCCGGAGTCCGGATGGCTCAGCAGCAGCGCCAGTTGCTCGGGCGTGGTCAAGAGGATCTGCGGCGGATCGAAACGCTGCCGCTGCCGCCGGTGTGACGGAGTATCGCCGGTGCGGGCCTCGACCCTGATGCCAAGGCCCATCTCGCTGATCGGCGTCATCAGGTTGCGCTGCACGTCGACCGCCAGCGCCTTGAGCGGCGAGAGGTAGAGCGTGTGCAGCCCGGGCCGCGGGTGCTCGATCAGGTCGTTGATGGTGGGCAGGAACCCGGCCAGCGTCTTGCCGGCGCCGGTCGGGGCGATCAGCAGCGCCGAGTCCCCGGCCTCGGTCGCCTCCAGCACCGCAAGCTGATGCGCGCGCGGCGCCCAGCCCTTGCCGGCGAACCAGTCGGTGATCTCTGAGCGGAGGGGCAAGGGGCGTTCCCGGTTTGTGCCTAGTATGGGGGGAGGCGGTGGAAGGGGCAAGAGCACTTGCTTCAGCGTGTGTGGCCCCCCCTCCCATCCTCCCCCACAAGGGGGGAGGTGCCGCTTCCGTTCACTTGGCACAAGCCGCACCACAAGCTCCCCTTCACCTCCCCCCTTGTGGGGGAGGCCGGGAGGGGGGTGGGCCACGGGCACGGAATCCGCTACGCCATTCGCCGGAGGCCCGCCAATGAACGACAACGAACAGCAAGTGTTGCAACTGAGGCCGGAGGCGGCGCTGGCGCTGCTGGTCGAGCGGGTGCAGCACATGCTGACCACCTACGACGGGCGCATCGCCATCGGGCTCGCCGGCGGGCCGGGGGTCGGCAAATCGACGCTGGCGGTGAAGCTGGTAGAGGCGCTGAACGCGGCAACCCCTGAGCTTGCCGCCTATGTGCCGATGGACGGCTTCCACATGCGGCACGCCAAGCTCGAGAGCCTCGGCACGGTGAAGGACAAGGGGGCGCCTCACACTTTCGAAGGCGCGGCGTTCGCCGAGTTCCTCGCTGGGGTGAAGGCGGCGACGGTGCAGGTGAGCGGCCCCGGCTATTCGCGCGAAATCGAGGACGTGGTGATTGACGCCTTCATCGTTCCGGCTGGCGCGCGGGTGCTGGTGGTCGAGGGCAACTACCTGCTGCTGGCCAATGCGCCGTGGTGGCAGGTGCGGCCGCTGCTCGACCTTGCGGTGTTCATCGACCTGCCGCGCCACACGGTGAAGGCGAGGCTGCTGGCACGGCATGCCGAGCACGGCCTGTTCACCGCCGAGCGCAACCGCGAACATATCGAGCGCGTCGACCTCGCCAACTACGATCTGGTAAAACGCTCCCGCGGCCGTGCCGATATCGCCATAGATCTGATGACCGAGCGCTGACCCGGCTACCGCCGCGCCCATGCGCCTGCTACGCATCTAAGGCGTCTCGGCGGCGGGGTCAGGTCCATGCTTGTTCGCTTCTGCAAGATCGGCTTCGTGGCGGTGGTGGCGCTGTTCTTTTCGGTCATCGCCTACGGCAACATCACCGATTACGACAGCAACTGGCAGTTCGTGCAGCATGTGCTGAGCATGGACACCATTTTCCCCAATTCGACGCTGAAGTGGCGGGCGATCACCGACCCGAACCTGCAGACCGCCGGATATTGGGGCATTATCGGCTGGGAGGCGCTGACGGCGCTGGTGCTGTGGATCGGCGTGATCCGGCTGCTCGCGGCCGTCTCCGGTCTGGGGTTCGCCCGCGCCAAGGGCATCGCCGCTGCCGGCCTCACCATGGGCTTTCTGTTGTTCGGGCTGGGTTTCGTCGTCGTCGGCGGTGAGTGGTTCGCCATGTGGCAGTCGGAAACCTGGAACGGCCAGCAGAAGGCCTTCGAGTTCATTTCGATGATCGGCCTTGCACTCGTCATACTGCTGTTGCCAGAACCGGCGGAGGCGTGACCGGGCCGCACGGCTGGCGTAGAGTTTAGCCCGTTCCATCGAATCGCCCACCCCGCCTCCATTTCAGACGGCCCAATTGACCCGACCGACCTATCCGTTCGACGTGCGCTCCCGCGACGTCTGGGCCATTGCGCTGCCCGCCTCGGTGGCCTTCATCACCGAGCCGCTGGCCGGGCTGGTCGATATCACGGTGATCGGCCGGCAGGGCGATGCGGCAATGCTGGGCGGCGTTGTGCTGGGCGCGCTGGTGTTCGATTTCATCTTCTCGATGGCGTATTTCCTGAGGACCGGCACGGCCGGGCTGACCGCCCAGGCGATCGGGGCGCGCGACCCGCGCGACGGCCTGCTGCATGTGGCGCGGGCCATCGGCATCGGAGTGATCGCCGCCGTGCTGATGATCGCGCTGCAGCTGCCGCTGCTGGCGCTGGCGAACCTCGCGATGGCGCCGACCGCCGGTGTCGCCGAGGCGTTGAAGCAGTATTTCGAGGTACGGATCTGGGCGGCGCCGTTCTCGCTGATCAACTATGCGCTGCTCGGCTGGTTCTATGGCCGGGCGCAGGCCAAGACCGGCATGATGCTGCAGATGCTGATCCACGGCATCGATATTCCGCTGTCGATCCTGTTCGTGATGAGCTTTGGCTGGGGCCCGCACGGTGCGGCGCTGGCGACGGTGATCGGCCAGGCCGCGGCGTGCCTCCTCGGCCTCGTGCTGCTGGTCCGGCATTTCGGCGGAGCCGGCAAGGTGGTGGCAATGATCGTGCCGGACGAGCTGTTCCACGGCCATGCGCTCAGACGGATGTTCGGGCTGAGCCGCGATCTGATGATCCGCTCGATCGCGCTGATGGGGGCCTACGCCTATTTCGCCGCGCAGGGCTCGCGACTGGGCGAAGTGCCGCTCGCCGCCAACGCCATCCTCCTCAACTTCCTGATGATCTCGGGCTTCTTCCTCGATGGCATCGCCCAGGCGGCCGAGCAGCTCTGCGGCAAGGCGGTCGGCGCCAACTGGCGGCCGGCCTTCGACCGCGCCTACACCCTCGCATTCCGTTGGGGCACGCTGATCGCGGTCGGGCTGGCGCTGGTCTGGTTCGCCGGCGGCTGGTACCTGATCGACTTCATGACCACGAGCGAACCGGTGCGCGAATATGCCCGGATGTTCCTGTGGGTCGCGGCGCTCTCCTCGCTAACCGGCATGCCGGCCTTCGTGTTCGACGGCATTCTGGTGGGCGTCACGCTCAATACGGTGATGCGCAACGGCATGGTGCTGGCGCTCGGCCTGTTCCTCGCCGCCGCCGTGGTGCTGCAGGGGGCGTTCGGCAATACCGGGCTATGGATCTCGATCCACCTGTTCTTCCTCTGCCGCGCCGGCTTTTACTGGTGGGCGCTGGAGCGGAAGAAGGCGGGGTTGTTCAGTAGCTGACTGATCGGCCGGTGGCTGTGGACCCCCACCCCTGTCCCCTCCCCGCAAGGGGGAGGGAGACCCTCACACCAGCATCTCAGTCTGCGTCTCCCTCCCCCTTGCGAGCCACCGGATCCTAGAGGCTAGCCTTGCCTGAAGCCCACTCAGCCGTCGTCAGCCCGGTCAGCTCGGACACCGACTTCAGCCCCCTGCTCCGCACCGCAGCGCTCAGCCCGCGCTTCAGCCGGTCGAGCATATCGAGCCCGCCGAACACCAGGGCCGAGTAGAGCTGGATCGCGTCGGCGCCGGCCTCGAACTTGGCCACGGCGCTCTCGGGCGAGTGGATGCCCCCAACTCCGATGATCGGGAGCTTGCCCACCCGCTGGCGGACCTGCGCCAGCTTCTGCGTCGCGAGGTTGAACAGCGGCTTGCCGGAGAGGCCGCCGGTTTCGGTGGCATTCTCCAGGCCCTGCACCGGGTCGCGGCTCAGCGTGGTGTTGGAGACGATCAGCCCGTCGAGATCGGTGGCGAGCACCACTTTGGCGATGCCGTCGAGCGCCTTCTCGTCGAGATCGGGGGCGATCTTCAGCAGCACCGGCACGCGCACCGAGGCTTTGGAGCGGGCCTTCAGCACCGCGGCCAGCAGCCGCGTCAGCGCCTCGTCGGCCTGAAGGTTCCTGAGGCCGGGGGTGTTGGGGGACGAGATGTTGACCGTCAGGTAATCGGCGACCTCGGCGAAGCGGGTGACGCCGGTGACATAGTCGGCGACGAAATCCTCAGAGTCCTTGTTGGCCCCGATATTGACCCCGAGGATGGCGCCGACATGCGCACCCTTCAGCCGGGCAAAGGCCGCGTCATGGCCCTCGTTATTGAAGCCCATGCGGTTGATCACCCCATCGGCCGGGGTGACCCGGAACAGCCGCGGCTTGGGGTTGCCGACCTGCGGGCGCGGCGTGACGGTGCCGATCTCGACCATGCCGAAGCCCATGCGGGCCAGCGGCTTGGGCACCTCCGCATTCTTGTCGAAGCCGGCCGCCATGCCGACCGGGTTCTTGAGGTCGAGCCCGCAAAGCGTGGTGTGCAGTTCGGGGGGATCGACGCCCTCCTGCTCCGGCGCGAGGCCGAGCCGCAGCGCCGCGATGGTGGCGCCGTGGGCGATCTCGGGGTCCATCTTCAGCAGCGTGTCACGGGTCAGGCCCGAGACCAGCGGCATACGGAGCAACGGGGAGAGACGCGAGAAGATCATTTGACCCAATCCGGCAGTGAGACGAGGCCGTCAGCTGGGACATCGAGCCGCGCCGTGTTGGAAACCGCCGACATCGGCAAGCTGGCGAACAGATGCGGGAACAGATCGCCACCGCGCGATGCCTCCCATTTCAGCGCCTCGCCGAGCGGCGCCGCGGGCACCTGGAACAGCACCTGATCGCCGAGCCCGGCGAAATAGAGCCGGATGGTTTCGCCGAGCTGTGGGGCGCTGGAGAAGTGGATGTAGCCATCCTTGAGGTCGATCGGCTGGCCGACGAAGCGGCCGGCGGCCAGCGACGCCTCATAAATCTCGCGGCTCGCGACCTTGTAGATGAACTCCGGGGTGGCCACGGCATGCTCCTTGGATCGAACGCGCCGGACCCTAGAGAGTCAGGCCGCCGATCACAAGTTGGTCCGGCCCGCTTTACAAGCGTCTGGGCCAGGTTTTGGATAGGACTTGTTTCCGCGCGGAGACAGCATTCCTCGGGGAGCTCGACCGGAAAGCATGCTCTCGCATAGCGACATCTGGAACGCCATCGACACGATCGCCGGACGGCACGGGCTGTCGGCGTCCGGGCTGGCGCGGCTTGCGGGTCTGGATGCCACGGCGTTCAACCGATCCAAGCGGATCAGCAAGGACGGGCGCAAGCGCTGGCCTTCGACCGAGAGCGTCGCCAAGGTGCTGGAAGCGACCAACGAGAGTTTCGATGCCTTCCTCGCCGGCAGCGGCGCCTTTATGCAGGTACGGGCGCCGAACGCTACGCGGTCGTCTGTCCCACTGCTCGGTCTCGGGCAAGCCGGCTCGGGCGGCTTCTTCGATGCGGCCGGCTTCCCGCAAGGCCAGGGCTGGGACGAGGTGGCCTTCCCGTCGCCGCCCGAGGACGGCAGCTACGCCCTAGAAGTCTCGGGCGACTCGATGCAACCGCTCTATCGCGATGGCGACATCATCGTGGTGTCCCCCACCATGCAGATGCGCCGTGGCGATCGCGTGGTGGTGCGCACGAGGGCCGGCGAGGTGCTGGTCAAAGTGCTGTACCGGCTGACCCCGAAGCTGGTCGAACTCCACTCGCTCAACCCCGCCCATCCACCGCGCATCCTCGCGATGAAGGACGTCGAGGGTATGGGCCGCATCGTCTGGGCCAGCCAGTGACCGAACAACTCGAGATCGTCCTGCCCCCTGACGGCAGCGGGCCGGGTGTACTGGTCATCCATCCGTGGTGGGGCTGCAACCAGACAGTGCTGGATTTTGGCCGGCGCCTCGCCGAGCGCGGCTTCGTCGTCGGGCTGGCCGACGCCTTCGAGGGTAACGTCGCGACCGAGCGCGATACGGCGCAGGGGCTGCTGGAGCGCTACTGGCAATCGGCCCCGGCGCTGCTCGCCGACAATGTCCGCACCCTGGCCGCACATGCGGCGGTGACCGGTGGCGTCAGTGGGCTGGGCTTTTCGTTCGGCGGTTTCCAGTTGCTCCAGCTACAGGAGGAGCTGCCGCTCAGGCGCGTCGTCACCTATTACGCCGACCGCGAAGTCAGGTTGAAGGTGCCGGTGCTCGGCCACTTCGCCGAGACCGACCCGTTCGCTGACGATCAGGACGGGATGATCAGAAAGCTCGAGGCCGCCGGTGCGCCCAGCACCGCCATCGTCTACCCCCACACCACGCACTGGTTCGCCGAAGCCGACCGGCCGGAATATGATGCCGCGGCCGCCGAGGCGGCGTTCGAACGCTCGGTGGCGTTCCTCCGCGCCGACTGAGCGTCAGCCGTTCAATCGGCAGCAGTGACCAGCTTGCCGGCCAGCGCCTCGGCGATCAGCTTGCGGGTCTCGGCCACGCCGTAAAGCGCGATGAACGAGCCGAAGCGCGGGCCCTGGTCGGCGCCGAGCAGCACCTGATAGATGGCGCCGAACCAATCGCGCAGCGGATCGAAGGCGTGCGCATTGCCGACCGCATAGACGATGTCCTGCAGTTCCTTGGCCTCGAGCGCTTCCTTGCCGGCGAGCTGGTCGGCGAGATCCTGCAACGCGGCGCGTTCCTTGTCAGTGGGAGCGCGGAACGTCTTGGTCGGCTTCACCTCGTCGTTGAAGTACCGCACCGCATAACCCGCGAGCCGGTCGAGCTCGGGGTTGGTCAGCGGCGTCTCGCCTGGCAGGCGGCGCGAGATGTAGTTCCACAGCGCCGACTTCTCATGCGCATTGGCAGCCGAGGCCAGGTTGAGCAGCAGCCCGAAGGAGATCGGCATGTCGACCACCGGGACCTTGCCCGAATGGATGTGGAAGGCCGGGTTCTCGAGCGCAGCTGCCGCGTCCTGGCCGTTATAGGCGGCGACGTGCTGGTAATACTCATCGACGGCACGCGGGATCACGTCGAAATAGAGGCGCTTGGCCACCCGCGGCTTCTGGAACATGTAGAGGCTCAGCGTCTCGGTGCCGGCATAGGTCAGCCACTCGTCGATGGTCAGCCCATTGCCCTTCGACTTCGAGATCTTCTGGCCCAGGTCGTCGAGGAACAGCTCATAGACATAGTGCTCGGGCGGGGTGCCGCCGAGGATGGCGCAGATCTTGTCGTAGAGGTGCTGGTTGGTCTGGTGGTCCTTGCCGAACATCTCGAAATCGACGCCCAGCGCCGCCCAGCGCATGCCGAAATCCGGCTTCCACTGCAGCTTCACATGCCCGCCGGTGACCGGCAGGGTGGCATCGCGCCCATCCTCGTCGACAAAGGTGATGGTGCCGGCCTTGGCATCGACGTGCTTCATCGGCACGTAGAGCACGCGGCCCGAAATCGGCGAGATCGGCAGGAATGGCGAATAGGTCGCCTGCCGCTCCTCGCCGAGGCTGGGGAGCATCACCGCCATGATCTCTGCATAGCGCTCGGCGGCGCGCAGCAGCACTTCGTCGAAGCGCCCTGCCTTGTAGTACTCGGTGGCGCTGGCGAACTCGTAGTTGAAGCCGAAGGTATCGAGGAAGCGCCGCAACATGGTGTTGTTGTGGTCGCCAAAGCTCGGATAATCGCCGCCGAACGGGTTCGGCACGGCGGTGAGCGGCATCTGCAGGTAAGGCTCTAGCGCGGCGCGATCCGGCACATTTTCCGGGATCTTGCGCATGCCGTCCATATCGTCGGAGAAGCAGAGCAAGCGGGTCGGGATCTCGTCGCGGGTCAGGAGCCGAAAGGCAGTGCGGACCATGGTGGTGCGCGCCACTTCGCCGAACGTGCCGATATGCGGCAGGCCCGAGGGACCGTAACCGGTCTCGAACAGCACTTCTTCCAGCCCCAGCCGCTCGACCCGAGCCACCAGTTTCCGGGCTTCCTCGAACGGCCAGGCGCGCGCCGTCTGGGCGGCGTCGAAGAAGGCGGGGTCGAGGGTTGGAAGCGGCGCGGGCACGGCAGGCCTCAGATGCTGAGTGGGGAGAAGGCGCTCAATTGCACCAGCCGGCTACGGGCGTCAATGGGAAGCGCCCTGCCCTGCCTTGCCAAGCGCCGGTGCGGTGCCTAGTTATGCGGGACTTTTCCAGCGCGGTCTCGGTTATCGCGAGATCGAACCGGAAAAGTCTGCGACTTTTCCTGATCTCGCTTTCGAGGACCCGATGGCCATTTCCCTGCAGGACGCTCTCATCCACATCATGGTGGTCACCGCCTCGTCCGACGAGGGCATTTCCGACCACGAGCTGGATGTGATCGGCAGCCTGGTCGTGCGCTCGCCGGTCTTCGCCGATTTCGACCTCGAGCGGCTCTCGGCGGTGGCCAACGCGGCGGTCGACAAGACCAACAGCGCCGGCCTCGACACGGTGCTCAACGATGCCATCGCCGCTGTGCCGAAGCGCCTGCACGACACCGCCTACGCGCTCGCCGTCGAGGTCGCGGTGGTCGACGTGCAGCTGCCGCAGGAGGAGCTGCGCCTGCTCGAGATGGTGCGCGATCGGCTGGACGTCGACCGGCTGGTCACCGCCGCGATCGAAGCAAGCGCCCGCGCCCGCATGCGCGCGGCCTAGAGCATTTCACCGCTTCTTTGAATCGGTGCGTGCTCTGGGTTTTTGATTTGGTCGCGCTTTCGAACCGGAAAAGTCTGCAACTTTTCCTGAAAGCGCTCTAATAGAAACTCACCGGGAACCAGCGCAGGTAGAGTTCGTCGTAGGCGCCCGAGCGCTTCAGCCGGGCGAGGCCGTAGTCGATGACCTGGCGGACGGCGTCGGCGCCCGCCGGTACGGCGACGGCCAGACCATCGCCGAACAGGTCGGGACGGAAATACGCCTCGCCCGCGAACTCGCAGCAGCCGACATGCTCGTTGAGCCAGAACGAGGCGCGCATCGCATCGCCGAAATAGGCGTCTGCTTCGCCCTTCGACAGCGCATCGAGCGCCATGATCTCGCTGTCGAACTGGATCAGCCCGGCTGCCGGCAGGTAGCGACGGATGAACTCGGCATGGGTCGAGCCGCGGCGCACCGCCACCCGCTTGCCATCGAGCGATGCCGGCTCGAACCTGGCGGCCGCAGCGACGGGGGTGACGAAACGGCCGGGCAGCATCAGGTAAATCTGCGAAAAATCGAACAGCGCCCCGTTCTCGCGGGTCAGCGCCAGCCCGGCGATCAGCGCATCGCCCTGCCGATCTTCCAGCGCTCGTGCTGCCTGATCCCATGGCCAGGCCTGCACCGTGCAGGCAATGGCAAGATCGGCGCAGAGCGCCCGCGCCAGGTCGACATTGAAGCCGACCAGTTCGCCCTTGTCGTCACGGAAGTTGAACGGCGGAAAATCCGCGGTGGTCAGGAACCGGATCGACGGCACCGCGGCGAGGCTGGGGACGATTTCGCGCGCGCCGGGATCGATGTGATAGGGCAGCGCCTGCGCCATCACCGGCGCCGACGGGGCGAGCAGCAGAGCGAAGGCGAACAGTAAGGCGCGCATGACGTCCCGGGGCGAGCAATCCTCGGCTTATCGCCCAATTCGCCGGTAAAGGCGAGGGCCGATGCCGGCTGTTCTCAAGCTCTCGGTTTTCGAGCCGCTGGAGCGCAGCACGGATCAGGAAGCGTAACGGCTTAGCCCGAGGCGTAAGCGTAACGGCTTAGCCCGAGGCATAAGCGTAACGGCTTAGCCCGAGGCGTAAGCGTAACGGCTTAGCCCGAGGCATAAGCGTAACGGCTTAGCCCGAGGTCGGCGACTTCGATGTCGGGTGTCTGGCCGGAAATGATGTCGGCAAGCACGCGGCCGGACCCGGCGGCCATGGTCCAGCCAAGCGTACCGTGACCGGTGTTGAGGTAGAGGTTGGAGAACTTCGAGCGCCCCAGCACCGGCGTTCCATCCGGCGTCATCGGCCTGAGCCCGCACCAGAAACTGGCCTTCGACGCATCTCCGGCATTGGGGAACAACTCGCGCAGCGAGCGGTCGAGCGGGCCGCGGCGCGCACGGTGGAGCGTCGTGTCGTAGCCGGCAATCTCGGCGGTACCGCCCACCCGGATGCGGTCGCCAAGCCGGGTGGTCGCCACCTTGTAGGTCTCGTCCATGACGGTCGAAACCGGCGCCACCGAGGCATCGGTGATCGGCACGGTGAGCGAATAGCCCTTGATCGGGTAGACCGGCAGGCCAATGCCGAGGGGGCGCAGCAGCAGCGGCGAATAGCTGCCGAGCGCCACGACATAGGCGTCGGCGGTCAACATGCCCTTGTCGGTGGCAACGCCGGTCACCGCGCCGGCCTCGGTGGCAATGTGGTCGATACGGGTGCCGTAGCGGAAGGCGACGCCGTGGCTGGCGGCGCGCCCCGCCAGGGCTTCGGTAAACATCTTGCAGTCGCCGGTGTCGTCGTTGGCAAGGCGCAGCCCGCCGACAAACGGCACCGTGGCCGTGGCAAGCCCCGGCTCCGCCGCGACGCAGCCCTTGGGGTCGAGCACCTCGTAGGGCACGCCGTACCGCTTCAGCACGGCGATGTCGTCGGCGGCGTGATCGAGCTGCTTCTGCTCGCGGAACAGCTGCACCGTGCCCTGCTGGCGGCCGTCGAAGGCGAGGCCGGTTTCGGCGCGTAGCGCGATCATCCTGTCGCGCGAGTACTCGGCCAGCCGCACCATGCGGCCCTTGTTGACGGCATAAGCGCGCTCGGTGCAGTTGGCCAGCAGCTGCAGGCCCCAGATCCACATGCGCGGATCGAGCTTGGGCCTGAGCACCAGCGGGCCATCGGTCATCAGCAGCCACTTGATCGCCTTGACCGGGATACCCGGCCCGGCCCAGGGCGAGGCGTAGCCGTAGGACAGCTCGCCCGCATTGGCATAGCTGGTCTCGAGCCCCGGTCCCGGCTGGCGATCGATCACCGTCACCTCGTGGCCTGCCTGCGCCAGATAATGGGCAGAGGTGGTGCCGATGACGCCCGAACCGAGGATGAGGACTTTCATGCCTTCATCATCACGAGAGCGGGCTGAAAGGCAATACGCGACAGCAACATGGGCCGGTTACAGTGCATCGAGCACGCATGCCGACTTGCGCTTGGGTGCGCCCATGGGCATGCTTCGCCCGCGGGGGCGCAACAAAGACCATCGGGGAAATAAACGGTGAGAATTGCCGCGCTGTTCTTGGGGTTGATTGCCGGGCTGTTTGCGCTCCTGGCGCCGAGTGCGCTGCGCGTCGACCTCATTTCACCATTCCTCGACTTCTGGACGACGACCTCGAACGAGCGGCTGCTCGGCACCATCATCTGGTACGCCATCGCCGGCGCCGCGCTGCTCGGCGGCGTGCTCGCCACGGTGACACCGGGCTTTGCCGCGTTGCTGCTGATCGGCGCGGCGGCGGGCTGGCTGGTGGTCGCCATATCGGTGCCGCAGCTGTTCACCTACCACCTGCTGGCGCCGGCAGGCGCGGCCGGTATCGCGGCACTGTTCGCGTTCCTCGCCGGGGAATTGCAGGTGCGACGGCGGCGACTGGCCCGGCGCAACCGGAAGCTCGCGGCCGAGCCGCCCGAAGAGGTCGACAGCGAGTTCGAGCGCGAGGCAGCGCTGCGGATGGACCCGTTGCTGATGCCGCGGCAGGACGCAGCGCCACCGCCCAAGCGGTCCATTCCGCTGACGCTCGACGATGTGACGGTCACCTCTCGCCCAACGAGCATGCCCCCGCGCTGGCAGGATCTCGATGCGCAGCAGCCGCCGCGTCGGCACGATCCCGACATGTGGGCCGAGGCGCGGCGCGAGCAGCTGCGGCCGGAACCGGAAGCACCGCGGACCAAGGCTGCACCTGAGCTGCGAGCCGAGATGCGGGAACAGGACCCCGGGGTACGGCGACGCGAGCCGGAGAACCGCGAGCGGAAGCGCGAGGCGGAAGCCCGGCGCGAGCCACAGGGCCGGCGCAGGACCCGACGCGGCAGCGTCTGGGTCGCAGCGCTGGCGGCGGTGGGCGCTGTGCTGGGTATCGGCATCCTTGCGGCGGGCGGCTACCTGATCTACCGCGACGGCTCGCTCGAAGCCCTGCTCAGCCCACTGAACACCCCGATGGTCGCGGCCAGCGGCGAAGCGCCTGCCCCCGGGGCCGCCACGCCTGTTGCCGCAGCGAAACTGCAACCGCCGGCAACGGCAGCCGATGCGTCGACAGCTGCTGCCCGGCCACTCGACGCTCCTGCCACGACGACCCCGGCCGTCGCCGCTCTCTCCGCCCCTCTGCCCGCTGCTGCAGCGCCCGCTACGCCGGCTGCCCCGCTGCTCAGCGAGCCGGCAACAACGCCGACGCGCGTTGCTGCAGCGGCGCCGGAAAGCTACGACGACCCCTTCGCCTATTGCCGCGCCGTGGGCACGATCGACTATGTGGACCATCGCTACAGCGGTCCGGCCACCGTCATGGCGATGACCAGCGCGCTGCTGATCCCTGCCGGCTCGGCGCGCGACCGGGTGCGCTGGCGTTGCTTCGAGGGCGCGGTGCTGGCCTGCACGTCCTATGTCGGGCCGATCTGCGACATGGCGCCGACGGTGCTGGAGATGCGCGAGTTCTGCGAGCGCAACCCCAATGTCGAGCAGTTGCTGGCGCCAAGCGGGACCTGGGCCTGCGTCGACGGCAAACCGCAACTCCCCGCCGACGCCAGCTGGCCGATCGACGCCCGCGGCTTCCTGCCCCAGGGCTGGATCGCCGTCCCCGACCCGGCAGCGACCGGCGCGGGATAACGAGGCGCCCCTAGTCGTCGAAGCCGAACGCGAACAGTTCGGCGTCGTCGATCTCGAACCAGAGCTTGATGAAGCGATCCGCGGATCCTTCCGGGTCGGGGGCGGTGCCCGTGGTCCAACGCACCTGGTTGCGGACGCCGTCGGCGCTGATCGGCGTGCAGTCGTCAAAGCTGCGGCCGGGCAGGATACGACCATTGGAATCGCTGATGGCGACGCGGATCGCGCCGCCCTTGCCGCGGCTGTTGAGCCAGAGTGAGCGGCCGTCGGTGCTGAGCGGGCGTGTGATGATCCGCCCCAGCCGCGGACCGCGGTTGTCGAGCGAGACCAGACCCTCGAAGCGCAACGTGGCGACGCCCATGCCGAAACGAACCTCGGCACTGGGGTCGCGGGCCTCGTCGTGATCGAGCTTCTGGCCGCCGGCCCACCAATAGTCATGATGCGCCCAGGAGCCGCCGTGGTAAAAATGCCAGCGGTCGCCGACCCGCACCGGCGGCGAGACGATCGACACCATGTGCCTGTCCCAGTGCGCGCCGTGCCGCGGCGCGAGGAAGGCGTTGGCCTTGTCGGTCGGCTGCCAGGAGATGCCGTCGCGGCTGTAGACCAGCCGCACCTCCATTTCGTTATCGACATATTGCAGCACGCCAAGCGTGCCGAAATGCAGGCCGCCGACCCGGAACTGGCCGAGCCCGTAAAAGGCCTCGTCGAGGTTGTCGACCAGATCGTCGGGGGTTACCGCAGCGACCAGATCGGTCCAGTTGAGAAAGTCGGCGCTGACGGTGCGGTAAACCCGGCGCTTGTTCATCAGGTCGGGCCGGTTGGGCCAGTAGCTGGCGAAGCACCCGCCCCAGCCGGAGGGAACGCCGGGCCAATCGCTTGGCGCGCCGGCCGCGGTCATCCGGCCGTGCCGGGTGTATTGCAGGTAGAGCCGCGTCGCCGGGTCATAGGTAATGGTCGAGACATCCGAGAGACGGCCACCGGCATTGCCGAAGCTGGGCGGAACGCCGTAGCTCTGCCAGGTGAGGCCATCGGCCGAATGCGCCACGTCGATCTTGTGGCGATAGTCCGCGGTGGCGCGCGTGAACAGCATGCGGTAGCGCTGCGCCGGATCCGTCGGCTCGGGGTCGATGACGATGGCAGCGGAATGCACGCCAGTATCAGCCCATGGGTTAACCGCACTGGGCGAAGCGCCCTCGACATAGCCGGCGAAGATATTGGTGCGCTGGCCATCGACCAGCACGCGGTCCATCAGAGGTTTCTCGAAATGGACGCCGTCCTCGCTCACCGCGTAGAGCATGCGGTTCTGCCAGGGGTGACGCTGATACGGTGCCATCGGACCAAGGTCCTCGTACCAGCACTTTATCAGCCCGTCGGTCGGGTCCTTCAGCACGTTGAAGTTGCTGTAGGTGAAGTAGGGCGTGTGCTCCCAGGGCCGGTCGGCCTTGAGCACCGGGCCGGCGCCGAGACGCTCGGGCTTGTGCCAACGGCGGGTCACGCTGTCGGACTGCTCGATGAGCCAGTTGTCGACGAAGAGCTGCGGTTGGCGACCAACCTGGAAGATGGTTGCGTCGATCATTTTTCGGCTCCACTGGCTAGGCCCGACACGAGGTACTCCTGTGCAAAGAGGTAAGCGATGATCACCGGCGCCGTGGACATCACCGAGGCCGCAAAAGCGTAGTGATAGGCCGTGTTGTCGGTGCCGAAGAAGCTGAACAGGCCGACGCTCATCACCGCCACCTCGCGCGAATTGGCGAGCACCAGCGGCAGGAGGAACTCCGACCAGGCGCTGAGGAAGGTGAGGAAGCCGGCGGCGGAGAGCCCGGGAAGGCTCAGCGGCAGGATGATGCTCCAGAACACCCGGAACATCGAACAGCCGTCGATCACCGCCGCCTCATCGAGGCTGCGCGGCAGCGTGTCGAAATAGCCCTTCATGATCCAGATGACGAAGGGGACATTGCCGGCCGTGTAGATGATGATCAACCCGGCATGGGTGTTCAACAGGTCGAGCGAGTTGAGCATCATGTAGTACGGTACGATGTTCACGGTGCTGGGGATCAGTTGCAGGATCAGCAGCACGACGAGGATGGTATCCTTGAACGGGAACTCCCAGCGCGAGAAACCGTAGGCGGCAACGGTGCCGATGCCGAGCGAGAAGACCAGGGTGAAGGCGGTGACGATCACCGTGTTCCACAGATAGGTCGGCAGCGCCGTGCGATTGATGACATCGGTGTAGTTGGAAAAGGTGAAGTCGCGCGGCCAGAAGGTCGTCGGGAAGGCGAAGATTTCGCCCGGGTTCTTGAACGAGCCGAGCAGCACCCAGGCGAGCGGGAACAGCACCACCAGCGACAGCAGGCCATAGAGGGCGTAGGTGACCGCCAGCTCAGGCAGCCGATAGCGCGGCCGATCGGCGAGCGGGCGCGAATGGACGATGGCTTCGGTGGTCATCTGGGTACCCTCAGGACACGCAGGTAGGCGACGGTCAGGATCAGGTTGATGATCAGGATCACCGTGGCGATGGTCGAGGCATAGGCCGCGTCGAGCACCTGGAAACCCTGGTTGTAGAGGCTGAGCGACAGCACTTCGGTCGCCCTGCCCGGCCCGCCGCCGGTGAGCGCCAGCGGAATATCGACATGGTTGAGCGTGCCCGACGTCGCCATGATCAGGTTGATCAGCAGGATCGGCTTCAGCGACGGGATGGTGATGTAGCGCAGCACCTGCCAGCGCGACGCGCCATCGATCGAGGCAGCCTCATAGAGTTCCCGGCGGATGGTCTGCAGGCCGCCCAGTTGCAGGATGATAGAAAGCGGCACGCCGCGCCACACCACAGAGGCGATCATGATCGCCATCGATTCCGAGGGGTTGGAGAGCCAACTGCGGGTCTCGAAGCCGAACATAGCGATCACTGTGTTCATGATCCCCAGCTTGCTGCCCGAGAACAGCTGCTGGAACATCAGGCCGATGATCACCGCCGGGATCACCCAGGGCAGGATGGCGATGGAGCGCATCAGCCGGCGGCCGAACACCAGCTTGTTGAGCAACAGCGCGATCATCAGCCCGAGCGACAGCTGCAGCGCCACCACCGAGGTGACGAATATCACCGTGTTGGTCGCGACCTGCGGAAGCGCCGGCCAGGTGAAGAACCGCACGTAATTATCTAGCCCGACGAAGCGGGAGTCCGGATAGGCGAAGTGGAGATTGGTCAGGCTGATCCAGATGCCATAGAGCGCCGGATAGGCGGTGAAGCCGAGCACCACCAGGATCGCCGGCATGATGAAGAACAGGTACTGGTGACGCGACAGGCCATTAGCCGAGCGGGCTCGAGCCATCTGAGACCCCCGTGATGGTCGTGGGCGGGGCCGGGCGGCAGAACACCGCCCGGCGCGGGATAGGGCGGAGTTCAGCGCGACGACATCCGGTCATACTCGGTCATCACCTGGTCGCGGGCGTTGTCGACCGCCTGCGCTGGGGTGATGTTGCCGGCCAGCACTTCTGCCATCTGCAAGGCCCAGGCATTGGTGATGGTGGGGTAGATCGGCACGTTGGGCCGGGCGCGCATGGCGCCGGTATCGAAGATGGCCTTGAACTGCTGCATCAAGGGGTCGTTGTTGTAGAAATCCTGGTCCCAGATCGACTGCACGATCGGCAGGTGGCCGGCTGCGGCATTGAGCTTGCCGAGGTTCTCGGGCTTGAGCACGAAGTCGACGAATGCCCACGCAGCTGCCTTGCGCTCCGGGTCATCGGCGAAGATGCCGTAAGTCCAGCCGACAAGGATCGGCGAGGCCTGCGCGCCGCCGGGCAGCGGATAGCTGTAAGCGCCCAGATCGCCCTTGAGGTCGGGGACATCGGCGTACATCTGCGTCACCGCCGAGGACGACTGCGCCACCGAGGCGGTTTCGCCCGAGTAGAAGAACGGGCGGATGGCGCTCTCGTCCATGGTCGAGACATCGAGCGGCATCATCCCCTTCGCGACCATCTCGCGGTAGAGGGCGTAGACCTGCTCGAGCGCCGCGCGGTTGGCCCCATCGAAGAACACCGGCTTACCGGTATCGTCGACGAGATTGCCGCCCAGGCCCCAGAACATCGAGAGCATGTGGAGTGCGGTGAGTTCGGTACCCGAGGCGGGAAGCATCACGGCAGACTTGCCAGCCGCCTTGGCCTTCTCGCCGAACGCGACGAACTCGTCCCAGTTTTTCGGCGGCTCGGTATAGCCGAGTTCGGCCATGACGCTGGGGCGGTAGAACAGGCCGCGCCAGGCATTGTGGAACCAGGCGGCATAGACCTTGCCCTCGAAGGTCACGGCGTCGACGGCCTGCGGATAGAAAGCGGCCCGCGCCTCGGCCGGCCACATCTCGTCGAGCGGCTGCAGCTTGCCGGTCTCGACCAGCCGGGCGATCCAGAAGCCGTCGAGCACCGCGAGATCGGGCAGGTTGCCGGCGGTGGCGGCGGTCAGCAACTGCTGCAGCGCCTCGGTGCCGTTGGGCAGGATCTCGAACTTCAGCGTGATATCCGGCTGCTCGGCCTGGAACCGGTCGTAGAGGTCCTTATAGGCGTCGGCCACCGCCGGCAGGCCGGCGGTCGGCGTGAAGGTCGGCGGCGCCCATAGCGTCAGTTCGACGCCCTGCGCCAGCGTTGCGACCACCGATAGCGAGCCGGCGAGTATGGTGGCGGCCAGCAGCCGCGCAGCGCCCGTCCGGCCCCGCAGTTTCTCAGTCTTGAGCATGGATCTCCTCCCAGAGCGACCGGGATAGCGCCCGGCGATGCATCCATACTCGGCACCAGAATCTGCGGAAGTCAAGAAATTCGAGAAACGTTTCGCAAATGTGGATTGACGCAATAGCAGGGCCATGTGGTAAGATATGAGGGCATGATCGTGATTTCTGAAGAAACGTTTCTCAAGTGCGTAAGCGACTGCGATACCCTTGCGGTCGGCGTGACGATCTGGCTCTGCTCGAGGCGAGCGGCCACTGTTCGAGGATTCTGACCGTCGATGTCCAAGCCAATCGCCACCATCAAGGATGTGGCCCGCGAAGCCGGCGTATCGATCTCGACCGTGTCCTCGGTGGTGAACGGCAACAAGCCGGTATCGGAGGATCGCGCCCGCCGGGTGCGAGAGGCGATCGCAAAGCTCGAGTTCCAACCCAACCACATGGCGCGCTCGCTGCACGCCAAGCGGACGCGCACCCTCGCCTACCTGACGCCCGATATCACCAACGTTGCCATCGTCCGCACCTTCAAGGCCGTCGAGGCGGTGGCGCATGCCCGCGGCTACGCGGTGTTCCTGCTCGATACCGACGGCTCGGTGGAAATGACCCGCGAGGCGCTCGACCGGATTATCGGACTGAGGATGGATGGGGCGTTCCTGCCGCTCAGTTGGGTCATGGGACACCCGGAGATTGGGCTGTCACGCCTCGCCGAGCGCGGCATCTCGATGGTTGGCGTGTCGGGGTCCTATGATCTTGCCGACATCGACTGCTTCCTGCATGACGAGGACGGCGGCGGGCGGCAGATCGGCGACTACCTGCATCGGCTGGGACATCGTCAGGTGTTGTTCGTCGGCCCGACGCCAAGCCGGTCGGCCGAGCGACGCTGGTCCGGCGTGCGCGCCGCCTATGCCGACAACGAACCTGGCAGCGAGGCCGGGCTGGAGCTGGTGTCGACCGGCGGTTACTCCGCGGCGGCGGCCTACGACGCGGTGCAGGCAGCGTTGGCGGCGCGCAGCCGATTTACCGCCATGGTGGCCTTCAACGATGCGGTGGCGACGGGTGCGCTTGCCGCCCTTTCCGACAATGGCCTGCGGGTACCCGACGATGTGTCGTTCGTCTCGTTCGGCAGCGGCCACCGGGATTTTGCCCGTCCGCAGATCACCTCGGTCACCTTCGATGAAGAACGCATCGCCCAGCTGGCCGCCAACCGCCTGATCGACCGGATCGAAGGCGTTGCCCAGGACGCGGAAGGCACCGGGCATATCTATCTGCCGCTGGCGCTGACGATCAGGCAATCGACGAGGCGGCTGGCCTAGGATTCCGATTTCGGCGCAGGGATGGTGGAGCTGCGGAGCACCAGTTCGGGAGTGAACAGGTCCGTCGTGCTGCTCGGGCGGCGGCGGCCGGCAATGAGATCGAGCATGATCTCGATGGCCCGCTCGGCCATCGGCGCCAGCGGCACGCGAACCACCGTCAGCGGCGGTGCGAGGAGTTCGGCAAAGTCGAAATCGTCGATGCCGACGATCGACAGATCTCCGGGAGCCGCGAGACCGAGATCGTGCAGCGCATGGAGCGCCCCCAGCGTCATCATGTTGGAGATCGACAGCAGCGCCGTCGGCGGCTCGGGCGATCGCATAACCTCGAACACACTGCTGGCCGCCAGCGACTGGTCGTAGTCGCCCTTGAGCAGCATGCCGGGCTCGACCATGAGGCCGGCGGCCCGATGGGCTTCGAGGTAACCGGCAAGGCGGTCCTTGCTGGTGGCGAGCTCGGCGATGCCGGTGAGGACGGCGATCCGGCGATGGCCGAGCCCGATTAGGTGGTCGGTCGCCATGCGGGTGGCGGCGACATTGTCCAGTTTGACGACGTTGTAGGCGAGCCCCTCGACATACATGTCGAGCAGGACGGTCGGCACGTGGATCTCGCTTCTGAGCCGCTCGCCGTGTTCGGCGTCGGAACGGGTGGGAATGATGATCAACCCGGCCACGCGCTGCTGGCGCAGCATGCGCAGGATATGGTTCTCACGCTCGGAATCCTGCCCGGTGGAAAACACCATCGAGAGATAGCCGGCATTGAGGCAGACATTCTCGATGATCCGCGCCACGGCGGCGAAATGCGGGTTGGTGATCGAGGGGACGATCAGGCCGATCAGTCTCGACTGGCCGCTCCTCAAGCTCTGCGCCCCGCCATGCGGCACATAGCCCAGCTCGCGCACCGCCTCCTCGACCTTGGCGATCACATCGGCGCTCACCGGAGCCGAACGGTTCAGCGCCGCCGAGGCCGTGGAAATGGCCACGCCTGCATGCCTTGCCACATCCCGAATGGTTGCCAAATCAAATCCTCGGTCGCCGTGGCCCTTGCCAAATGCGCTGCGAAATGCTGTATACGAAACGTTTCGTGTTCGCAAATGACCAGCGGCGGATGGAGCCGAACTCCAGCCGGCGTCTAACAAGGGCAGCAACACGAAACGTTTCGACCGGGGGATCGGTCAGCGACAAGCGCCTGATAGCGCAGAGGGAGGATTGAGTATGTTCAGGATTTCACGCCGTAACCTGCTGGTGTCTTCGGCGGCACTGGCGGCAGGCGCCGGTCTCGGCCTCGGCCGTGCCGTGGCACAGTCGGATGCCACCGCAACGCTGAAGCTGCAGACATTCGGCGGCGATGCCGAGCTCGCCGGCATCAACAGCGCCATTCAGCGCTTCAACAAGGCCTATCCGAACGTGACTGTCGAGGTCTCGATCGACCCGATCTCGACCGGTTGGGGCGACTACGTCACCAAGGTGCTGGGCCAGTTCACTTCGGGCTCGGCCGCCGATGTCTACGGCACCGCCATCGAGACCTTCCAGGCCTTCTCGGCGCGCGGCCTGTTCCTGCCGCTCAACGACTTCGTCGCTGCCAATTCCGGCTTCTCGGACTTCGCACCCAGCCTGTTCGAACAGGGCTCGTACAATGGGAACATCAACTACATCCCCATCGGCTGGAACAACATCATGATCAACTACAACCGCGACCTGTTCGATAAGGCAGGCGTGGCCTACCCGGCGCGCGGTTGGACCTGGGAGCAGTTCCGCGAGACCGCCAAGGCGCTCACCGTCAAGGACGGCTCGGGCAACGTCAGCCAGTTCGGCTACGAAGTGCCGAACCAGAACTTCTTCGTGTTGCCCTGGTTCTTCTCCAACGGCACCAACATCCTCAGCGCCGACTGGACCGCATCAAACATGCTGGATCCCAAGGTCGCCGAGACGCTGCAGTTCCTGTACGACCTGATCCATGTCGACGGCGTCTCGCCCATCCCGGGCGCCGAGGCGATGGACAACCAGTTCTTCGCCGGCCAGGTGGCGATGATCAACCGCGGCCAGTGGATCGTCCAGAACGCCAAAAAGAACAACCTCAACATGGACATTGCGGTGCCGCCGCAGAAGGAAAAGGAAGCCACGATCATCGGCTTCGGCGCCTATGCGATCGCCAAGTCCGCTGCGAATGCCGATCTCGCCAAGGCGCTGGTGCTCGAGCTTACCAGCGAGGAGACACAGCGCGAGCAGGGCGAACGTGGTGGTGGCGTGCCGGGCCGCAAGTCGGCCGCGTCCTCCGAGGCCTTCCTGGCCTTCCCGCCCAGCGCCTTCCTCTACTACGAGACGCTGCCGTTCACGACGCCTGTCCCCTCGCCTGCCAACTTCCAGGAAGTCGAGAAGATCTTCATCCGGCACTACACCGCGATGATGTCAGGCCAGGAAACCATCGCCGACGGCACCAAAGCCGCCGACGCCGAGCTCAGCGAGTCCTTCACCCGCCTGAAGCAGCAGCTGGGCGGCTGAGTTCCTCCCGTGGGAGAGGGCCTACTGAGACAGACGGCCCCCTCCCATCCTCCCCCATGAAGGGGGAGGTGCCCCGCCAGTGAGCGTGGCACAATCGAAGACAGAGCCCCGCCTCTTCACCTCCCCCTTAATGGGGGACTTCGAGCCGTCCCACAGGGCAAATCGCTCCAGTGGAGCGATTTGAGGGGAGAAGGCCATGAGAGCTACGCTCGAATGGCGAGGGAGGGGGCCGTCTCTATCAGTCGGGTTTGAAACACCGTGACCACAGCAAGCATGACCGCGCTACGAAAGCCCTCCGATCTCCGCCGCACGCAGGCGCGGACCGGGTACCTTTTCGTGCTGCCCACCTCGGTGCTCTACCTGACCTTCGTGCTGGCGCCGGTGATCCTCACCGTCATCCTCAGTTTCGCCTATTACGATCCGATGCTCGGCTCGCGCTGGGTCGGGCTCGAGAACTTCCAGCGCTTCTTCACCGATCGGCGCTCGCTCGAGATCCTGTGGAACACGCTGCGCTTCACCTTCTTCGCCGTGACCTTCAACGTCTCGATCGGGCTGATCCTCGCCCTGGCGCTCAATCGCGCCATGCCGGGCTGGCTGCTCTACTTCTTCCGGCTCGCCTTCTTCCTGCCGGTGATCATCGCCGCAGCGTTCGTGTCGATCGTCTGGAGCTATTTCTTCGGCGACGACCTCGGCGTCATCAACTACTTCCTGCGCGTGCTCGGCCTGCCTGCCGTGCGCTGGCTGACCGATGCCTCGACCGCCATGACCTCGATCGTCATCATGGATGTGTGGAAGAACACCGGCTTCTTCATGATCATCTTCATCGCCGCGCTGCAGGGCGTGCCCAAAAGCATCATGGAAGCGGCGGTGATGGACGGGACCCCGGCCTGGCGGCAGTTCTTTCGCATCACCCTGCCCTACATCTCGCCTGTGGTGTTCTTCTGCATCGTCTACGCCTCGATCGGCGCGCTGCAGGTCTATGAATCGATTGTCATCCTGACCCAGGGCGGCCCTGGCGACGCCACGCGCTCGCTCTCGATCCTCATCGTCGAGCAGGGCTTTGGCAGCTTCCAGATCGGCTATGCCGCCGCCATTTCGGTGGTGATGACGGTGATCATCCTCGTCATCACCGCCATCCAGCAAGCACTGTCGCGCAAGTGGGTGCAGCGATGAACACCGCCATGCAGACCCAGGCCGCCAAGCGCTGGCTGGACTACACCATCATCGCCGTTATCGCGGTGCTCGCCATCGGCATGCTGCTGCCGTTCCTGTGGCTGTTCTCGGTGTCGTTCAAGCCGGTATCGGAAGCCTACAAGCTGCCGCCGACCTTCTGGCCGACCAGCCTCGACCTCTCCAACTACGCCGCCGTGCTCGCCTCGCGCGTGCCGTTCCTGCAGATCTACGGCAACTCGCTGCTGATCGCGGTGGTGGTGACGGTGGGCCAGCTGGTCACCTGCACGCTCGCCGCCTTCGCCTTCGCCCGGCTCGAGTTCCGCGGCCGCGACACGCTGTTCGTCATCCTGCTGATCGGGCTGATGTTCCCGGCACAGGTCACGATCCTGCCGATCTATCTCGGCTATGCCCAGGTCGGGCTGATCAACCAGCCGATCGGGCTCGGGCTCATGTATCTCACCTCGAGCTTCGGGGTGTTCCTGATGCGCCAGTTCATGCTGAGCCAGCCCAAGGCACTTGAGGAAGCCGCGCTGATGGATGGCGCGGGCTACCTCAAGATATTCTGGCGCATCTCGCTGCCGCAGCTGAGGCCGGCGCTCTCGGCGCTCGGCATCATCACCTTCACCCAGACCTGGAACTACTATTTCCAGGCCCGCGTGCTGCTCGGCCGCGAGACCTCGATGACGCTGCCGGTCGCGATGGACGTGCTGCGGGGCTATCTCGGCTCGGGCAGCCTTTCATTGGTGATGGCAGCGATGAGCATGTCCATCCTGCCCGTCGTGCTGCTTTTCCTCATCGCCCAGAAGTTCGTGATCGAAGGCATCACGATGAGCGGCATCAAGAACTAGAACCAGGATTTTGCATTTTATGTGGGACGATCTCGCCTCCATCGACGCACGCTTTCACTATGCCGGCGAGCGTTCCCGCTACCTTGCCTTCCCGCTGGGCGGCATCGGCTCGGGCGGCTTTTCCATCTCGGGCAGCGGCCGGCTGATCGACTGGTCGCTGCGCAACCGCCCGGCGCTGCAGAGCTATAACGGCTACTCGCACTTCGCCATCAAGGCCGAGAAGGACGGCCAGCTCGTCGATGCCCGCGTGCTCAACGGCCCCTATGATCTCAACCCGGCCGGCGCGCCGGGGATGCGCAAGATGTTCGATGGGTTCGGGCACGGCGCCAACCGCCAGACCCTGGTCGGCGTGCCGCATTTCCTTAATGTCGAGTTCTACGGGCGCTTTCCTACCGCCGACCTGGTGTTTTCCGATGATCGTTTTCCCGGCGGCGTCCGGCTGACGGCGTTCTCGCCATTCATCCCGCACGAGGATCGCGACAGCTCGATGCCCGCCGCGATGCTGGAGTTCGAGATCGTCAATACCAGCGCCGAGGCGCTGACCTACACGCTCGCCGGTACGCTCGGGAACTATGGCGCCAATAGCGGCAAGAACAGCTTCCGGCAGGCGAGCGGCGTGAGCGCCATGCACCTCACCTCTGATGACCCCGAGCTCAAGGAAACCGAGCGCGGCGACCTGACGATCGCGACCGACGCCGAACTGGTCGAGCACACCGACTATCACTTCCGCGGGCAGTGGTTCGACGATCTGAGCGTCTACTGGAAGGAGTTCGCCCGCCCCGGCCCGCTCCCGACCCGGCATTACGACAAGCCGCGCAGCAAGCACATGTACTTCCAGCCCGAGCACACGACGCTCGGCGCGAAAGTCGCCGTGCCGGCGGGCGGTCGCAAGACCGTGCGCTTCGTCATCTCGTGGAACTTCCCCAAGGGCGACGTCTACTGGGCTCATCGCCCCAAGCCCGATGGCATCATCCCCGATCGCGCCACGCCGGCCTGGACGAACTATTACTCTACGCAATGGGCCGACTCGCTGGCGACGGCCACCGACGCCCTCAGCCGTTGGGACGAGCTTAAGCGGCGCACCCTCGCGTTCCGCGACGGGCTGTTCGGCAGCACACTGCCGGCCGAAGTGAAGGACGCGGCGAGTTCGACCCTGGCGTTGCTCCGCACCGCCACGGTGATCCGGCTCGAGGGCGGCGAGCTCTGGGCCTGGGAAGGCCAGCACGCCAATGACGGCTCCTGCGAAGGCTCGTGCACGCATGTGTGGAACTACCAGCAGGCGCTCGCCCACCTGTTCCCGGCGATCGAGCGCACCCTGCGCGAGACGGAGTTCACCTACAACATGCTGCCATCCGGCGGCCTGACCTTCCGCCAGAAGCTGCCGCTCGGCAACGGTTTTGACATTATCGGCCCCTGCGCCGACGGGCATTTTGGCGCCATCATCAAGACGTTTCGCGACTGGAAGCTGAGCGGCGACACCGAGTGGCTGAAGCGCTACTGGCCGCAGGTCAAGCGCGCCATTGAATATGCCTGGAGCGAGGACAACCCCGACCGCTGGGATCCCGGCCAGACCGGCATCCTCTCCGGCCGCCAGCACCAGACGCTCGACATGGAGCTGTTCGGGCCCAACTCATGGCTCGGCTCGATGTATGTGGCGGCACTGCTCGCCACCTCGGAGATGGCCACTGTCATCGGGGATGACGAACTCGCCGCGACGACCGCGCGGATGGGCAGGGCGGGCGCGGAGTATATCGACCGCGAGTTGTTCAACGGCCGCTGGTTCATCCAGAAGATCGACCTTTCCGACAAGTCGGTGCTCACCCCGTTCGATGAGGGCCGCGCCGCCGGGGTCCTCGCCGACAGTTTTATGGACGTCTACTGGTCCGACGAGTTCGGCGAGATCAAGTACCAGATGGGCGAGGGCTGTATCTCCGACCAGATCCTCGGGCAGTGGCACGCCGAAGTCGCGGGCATCGGCCGCTTCCTCGACAAGGGGCGGATCGAGACGGCGCTGCGTTCGGTCTACGCCAACAATTTCCGCCCCACCCTCGCCGATCACTTCAACCCGTGCCGCAACTATGCCTTCGAGGACGAAGGCGGGCTCTTGATCGCCACCTATCCCGAGGGCATCCGCCAGCCGATGGTGGCCGCGCCCTATGCAGAGGAAGTCTGGACCGGCATCGAATACATGTCCGCCTCGCACATGATCATGCACGGGCTCGTCAAAGAGGGCCTCGACATCGTCCGCGCAGCGCGCGACCGGCACGACGGCGCGGCGCGGAACCCGTGGAACGATATCGAATGCGGCTCCTACTACGCCCGTTCGATGTCGGCCTGGCAGCTGGTCAACGCCTTCTCGGGCCTCGAGGCCGATTTCGTGGCGGGGCGGCTGAGCTTTGCGCCGAAACTCACGGGCGACTACCGGCTGTTCTGGTCGGCCGGCACCGCGTTCGGGACGCTCAGCCGTTCGGGCGCCGAGGTCAGTATCGCGCTGCTGGGCGGATCGCTGCAGCCCGACGCGAAGATCATCGTCGATGGCCGGACCATCGCCGCCCCATCACTCGTTGCGCCCCCCGAGTTCCAGTAAAGCCCATGGCCGAAATCCAGCTCAAATCGGTGACCAAGAGCTTCCAGTCGCTGGAAGTGATCCACGGCATCGACCTCACCATCAAGGATGGCTCGTTCACGGTGTTCGTCGGCCCCTCCGGCTGCGGCAAGTCCACGCTGCTGCGGATGATGGCGGGGCTCGAAGAGGTGACGGGCGGCGAGGTGCATATCGATGGCGCTCGCTGCGATCACCTGCTGCCCTCGGCCCGCGGCATGGCCATGGTGTTCCAGTCCTACGCGCTCTACCCGCATATGAGCGTCGAGCAGAACCTGCGCTTCGGGCTCGAGAACCAGCGGCTCGCCAAACCCGAGATCGCGGCGCGCGTCGCCAAGGCCGCCGATATCCTGCAGATCAAGCACCTGCTCGCCCGCCGGCCCAACCAGCTGTCGGGTGGCCAGAGCCAGCGCGTCGCCATCGGCCGCGCCATCGTCAAGGAGCCCAAGGCCTTCCTGTTCGACGAGCCACTCAGCAACCTCGATGCGGAGCTCCGCATCAAGATGCGCAGCGAGCTGATCGCGCTGCACCAGCGGCTCGGCTCGACCATGATCTACGTCACTCACGACCAGGTCGAAGCGATGACCATGGCCGACCAGATCGTCGTGCTTAACGAAGGGCGCATCGAGCAGGTGGGCAGCCCGGTCGAGCTCTACGCGCAGCCCAGGAACCTGTTCGTCGCCCATTTCATCGGCGCTCCGCCGATGAACACGCTGCAGGGCAGGCTACGGCGCCTCGCCGACGGCGCCGCCGTGGAACTCGCCTCCGGCGCGGTGATCCCCTGCCCGGCCGCCAGTTCGCGTTCGCCGACGGAGCCAAAGTCACGCTGGGCATCCGCCCCGAGCACGCCGAACTCGGACCAGGACCGTTCGAGGTCACCGCCACCACCACCGAGGTACTCGGCTCAGGCACCATCGTCCATACCAAGGACAGCACCGGCAACGACTTCGCCCTCGCGCTACGCGGCATCAGCCGCGTTAAGGCAGGCGACAAGCTCGCCGTCGGGTTCACGGAGCACTTCGTGCACCTGTTCGATGAAGCCGGGGAGACCATTGGGGCGCTGCAGGACTGGCGAGGCAGTTACTTCAACTGATGTGGGGAGTCTGTGGATGTCGGTCGAGAACCGGTATTCCCCGCATCAGGCCCGGATACGGGACCTTTGCACTCGAGGATCGCAATGAGAGGTTGGAGCGGGTGAAGGGAATCGAACCCTCGTCGTAAGCTTGGGAAGCTTCTGCTCTACCATTGAGCTACACCCGCGACGCGTTCGTATGTGCCGGAGTGCGGCGCGGGCGTCAAGGTGGGCGGTGAACGCCACGCGGTGAGTTTTGGCGCGGGTCTCCACTTGCGCTATACTCACCCCGCTGACCCGACATTACCGGGAGCTGATTTCGGGTGCGTGGTCAGTCAGGGAGGTCGTGCGATGGTTCGGACTGCGATTGCAATTGCCGTTCTCATGCTGAGCGGCGGCGGAGCTTTGGCTCAGGGCGGCGACGCTGCGCTGGGCGAGACGGTGTTCAAGAAGTGCATGGCGTGCCATGCGATCGGCGAAGGCGCCAAGAACAAGGTTGGGCCGGAGCTCAACGGCGTGCTCGGACGGACCGCCGGATCGACTGACTTCAACTACTCGCAGGCGATGAAGGATGCCGGCGCCGGCGGGCTGGTGTGGACGCCCGAGACGCTGGCGCAGTTCCTGCCCAAGCCGAAAGACTTCGTCAAAGGCACCAAGATGAGCTTTATGGGCCTGGCGCAGCCCGAGGACGTCGCCAACGTCATCGCCTATCTCGCAACCTTCTCACCGGACTTCCAACCGCCGGCCCAGTAAGCCGCCAGTCAGGCTTAGTGCACCACCGGCGCGGGCACTGCGGGGCTCGCGCCGAAGAACTCCATGCGCGTGAAGAAGGTGTAGTCCGCCTCGAACGCCATCAGGATCACGAAGACCAGCACCAGCACTGGTGGCACCAGGATGGCGTAGCTCAGCGCCAGCCGCTCCCACACCATGTGCATGAACACCGCGATGATCAGCCCGGCCTTGCCCACCATCAGCATGAGGATCAGGCCCCAGCGCAGGTACCCTTGGAACTGCAGCAGATCGACCGCATAGGAGCAGGCGCTGAGCACGAACAGCCAGAACCAGACGATCAGGTAGAGGCGGATGGGGTGCTGCTGGCCCTCGGCATGGTCGGTCGGGGCCGCGAGGGTTTGTGAGCTCATGTGTGCTTCAGCCATGATTGCCTCTCACCACAGGTAGAACAGCGCGAAGATGAAGACCCACACCAGGTCAACGAAGTGCCAGTAGAGGCCGGTGATCTCGACGATCTCCCAGCGGCCCTTGCGTGAGGTGAAGAAGCCCTTTTTGCCGGTGTCGAAATCGCCGCGCCAGACCTTGCGGGCCATGAGCAGGAGGAAGATCACCCCGATGGTGACGTGGGTGCCGTGGAAGCCGGTGATCATGAAGAACACCGAGCCGAACTGCGGCGCGCCCCAGGGGTTCTCCCACGGGCGGACGCCTTCGGAGATCAGCTTGGTCCACTCGAACGCCTGCATGCCGACGAAAGTGGCGCCGAGCGCTGCGGTCAGCAGCATCAGCACCGTGGTCTTCACCCGGTCGCGGCGATAGCCGAAGTTCACCGCCATCGCCATGGTGCCGCTCGAGGAGATCAAGACGAAGGTCATGATGGCGATGAGGATCAGCGGCATGTGCACGCCGCCAATCTCGAGCGCGAACACCTCGGACGGGTTCGGCCAGGCCTCGGTGGTCGACATGCGCACGGTCATGTAGGCGATGAGGAAGCAGCTGAAGATGAAGGTGTCCGAGAGCAGGAAGATCCAGATCATCGCCTTGCCCCAGGAGGCGGTCTTGAAGGCGGTCTTGTCGGACGACCAGTCGGAGACGAAACCGGTGAGGCCTGGTTGCGGGTCGGTGTGGGTCACGGCCGGATCGGACATGTGAGGCTCCCCTCAGCTCAGCAACTGCTGGCAGAATGCGATGAAATCGCTGGCCCAGCCGGCCAGCAGGCTGAACAGCGCCATCCAGACGAACAGCATGAACAGCCAGTAGGTGGCGCAGAGCTCGACATTGAGCCGGACGCTCTCGATGCCCCCCCTGCCCCAGGCCTTGATGCCCGCCCAGCCCAGCGCCACGAGGCCGCCGAGGATGTGGAGGCCATGCAGGCCCGTGACGAGATAGAAGAAGCTGTTGGCCGGATTGCCGTCGACGAGATAGCCGGACGCAGCGAGCTCGCCCCAGGCGATCAACTGGCCGGCCAGGAAGGTGATGGCGAAGACGCCCGCCGCAGCGAGGCCGAGGCGGAGCTGCGTCTGGTTGCGCTGGCGCACCGCCCGCTGGGTCCATTCGAGCGCGAGGCTCGACAGCACCAGCATCGCGGTGTTGAACCAGAGGATTGGCGGCACCGGCAGCGGCTGCCAGTCGCCGAGCTCGCGGCGCATGAAATAGGCGCCGGTGAGCAAGGCGAAGAGCGAGCCGACAACCGCAAGCAGGAAGCCGAGGCCGACCCGCTTGGCCGGATCGCGAGAGGCCTCAAAATCGGGGACACCCTCGATCACCCCCTGCTCCAGCCACGGCTTGACGGTCAGCCGCTGGCGCGCCAGCCACCAGCCGGCGAGGCCGGCGATGATGGCAAAGAACATCACCACGACGCTCATGACTTAGCGCCCCGGCGCTTCTTGGGTGCTTCGGAATGCGGCGGGTTGGTGCCGGGCTGGTTCTGCGGGATGAAGTCCTCGGCGGCGCCAGGCACACTGTAGTCATAGGCCCAGCGATAGACCACCGGCAGCTCGCGGCCGAAATTGCCGTGGACGGGCGGCGTTTCGGGGGTCTGCCACTCGAGCGTGGTGGCTCGCCATGGGTTGCCGCCGGACGGCTTGCCGTGCCGGATCGACCAGATCAGGTTGAAGACGAACACCAGCTGCGCTGCGCCGACGATCAACGCCATCACGGTGATGAAGATGTTGAGATCGTGCGCCGAGGGTGGCTGGAACGAGATGTCACCGGATTCGAAGTAGCGCCGTGGCACCCCCATGATGCCGAGATAATGCATGGGGAAGAAGATCAGGTAGGCGCCGAGGAAGGTGACCCAGAAGTGCAGGTGGGCCAGCGTGTTGTCGAGCATGCGGCCGGTGATCTTGGGGTACCAGTGATAGATGGCGCCGAAGATCACGAGGATCGGCGCGACACCCATCACCATGTGGAAATGCGCCACGACGAACATGGTGTCGGACAGCGGCACGTCGACCACCACGTTGCCGAGGAACAGCCCGGTGAGCCCGCCATTGACGAAGGTGACGATGAAGGCCAGCGCGAACAGCATGGGCGGATTGAGGTGGATGTCGCCGCGCCACAGGGTGAGCACCCAGTTGTAGACCTTGATCGCCGTAGGCACCGCGATGATCAAGGTAGTGACGGCAAAGAAGAACCCGAAATAGGGGTTCATGCCGCTCACATACATGTGGTGGGCCCAGACCACGAAGCTCAGCGCGCCGATGATGACGATGGCCCAGACCATCATGCGGTAGCCGAAGATGTTCTTCCTGGCATGGGTGCTGATCAGGTCGGAGACGATGCCGAAGGCCGGCAGCGCCACGATGTAGACTTCGGGGTGGCCGAAGAACCAGAACAGGTGCTGGAACAGGATCGGGCTGCCGCCGTCATGCGGCAGGAGTTCGCCCATCTCGACCAAAGCCGGCATGAAGAAGCTGGTGCCGAGCAGCTTGTCGAACAGCATCATCACGCAGGCGACGAACAGCGCCGGGAAGGCCAGCATGGCCATGACGGTGGCGATGAAGATGCCCCAGACGGTCAGCGGCATGCGCATCAGCGTCATGCCGCGGGTGCGGCCCTGCAGCACGGTGACGATGTAATTGAGCCCACCCATGGTGAAGCCGATGACGAACAGGATCAGCGACACCAGCATCAGGACGATGCCGGATTCCTGGCCGGGGGTGTTGGAGAGGATGGCCTGCGGTGGATAGAGGGTCCAGCCGGCGCCGGTAGGGCCGCCGGGGGTGAACCAGCTCGCCACCAGCACCAGCACGGCGAGCAGGTAGGTCCAGTAGCTGAGCATGTTGACGTAGGGGAACACCATGTCCCGCGCGCCCAGCATCAGCGGGATCAGGTAATTGCCGAAGCCGCCGAGAAACAGCGCGGTGATCAGGTAGATCACCATGATCATGCCGTGCATGGTGATGAACTGGTAGTAGGCGGCAGCGTCGATGAAAGTGAGGAAGCCGGGGAAGGCCAGCTGCATGCGCATCAGCCAGCTGAGCACCAGCGCCAGCATGCCAATGGCCAGTGCGGTACTGGCGTACTGGATGGCGATGACCTTGGCATCCTGCGAGAAGACGTAACGCGTCCACCAGCTTCGCGGATGGTAGAGTTCGACATCCGGAAACTCGGCAGCATGGGCATCGGGCCCGTGAGTGGCGTCGACCATCAGAGTGCCTCCTCGCACGTCATCTGATGCAAAATCGCGCCCGGAAGTCCCGGCGGCCTTGAAGCGCTTTCAGGTTCGGAAGCGCGACAAAAACTAGTCGATATCGGCCGTCTTGAGCACCTCCGGCGCATAGAGTTGAGCGTAGGTCTGTTGGCCGGCGAGCCAGGCGTCGTAATCTTCCTGGGTGTCGACGACGACGCCGCCGCGCATATAGGGGTGGCCGGTGCCGCAGAGCTCGGCGCAAAGCACTTCGAACTGGCCGGTGCGGGTGGGGGTGAACCAGAAATAGGTGACGGCGCCCGGGATCATGTCCATCTTGGATCGGAACTCGGCGACGTAGAAATCGTGCAGCGTATCGACCGAGCGCAGCAGCATCTTCACCGGCTTGTCGATCGGCAGGTGCAGGTAGTCGGCCTCGATCAGCACATCGTCATGGCCGTTCGGATCGTCCGGCTTGATGCCATAGGGATTGTCGGCGGCAACGAGGCGCGTGTCGGAGAGCCCCAGCTTGCCGTCGGCGCCGGGCAGCCGGTAGGCCCATTGCCACTGCGCGCCGACCACTTCGGCCTCGGTGGCTTCGGCCGGCACGCTGATGAACTGGCCCCAGACGAACAGGCCGGGGATCAGCATGGCGGCGACACCGACCGCAGTCAGCCCCATCAGCCAGTTCTCGAGCCGCTTGTTCTCGGGTTCGTAGTCGGCCTTCTGCCCATCCTTGTGGCGGAAGCGCCAGACGCAATAGGCGACGAACAGCACCACCGCCGCGAACACCGCCCCGGTGATCCAGAAGGTGATGATGATCGTGTTGTCGATATAGCCCCAATTGGAGGCGATCGGCGTCCACCACCAGGGGCTCAGGAAGTGGAATACCACCGAGCCGACGACGATCAGGACGAGAACGACTGCTACGACCATCCCACTCCTCCTCCAGAGGGCAGACGATGAGGCAGTCGGCGCCTAATGCGGGGCACAAAACAGACATCGGGCGCAGCAGAGGTTCTGCTCGTCTTCAGCCATGAGTGGCGCGTCGCTACAGAGCAAATACGGCCCGGATGGTCGCAGGACAGCTAGAATCGGAGCCATATTTGCTTTAGGCACCGGCACTTAGGACTTGATGATCACATCGGCACACGGACTTGTCAATTGCGACCAATTCCCGCAGCCGGTCGATGACAGCCGCAACATGCTCCCGAAGCCGTGGCTTGTTTGGGCCAGTTCTGAACGCTAAGGTGGCGGCTGGACTTGTAGCCGATGGGCTTGATGTCCGATCGGCAGGTCCATCGAGAGATGGCGATGCAGACGTGTCTCAAGTGTGGTTTCAACAACCCGGACGCGGCTAAGTTTTGCGCCAATTGCGGTAATGCGCTCGAGGTCGCCCGATCCGTCGAAGGCGAACGCCGTTTTGCGACGGTGCTGTTCGCCGATGTGGCGCGCTCCACCGCCATTGCCGAGCAGATGGATCCGGAAGATTGGGCCGGCATCATGAACGGCGCCTTCGCCTTCATGAATGCGGCAGTCTCGCACTATGGCGGCACGGTCTCGCGGCTGATGGGCGACGCGGTGCTGGCGCTGTTCGGGGCGCCCATCGCGCATGAGGACGATGCCGAGCGCGCGGTGCGCGCCGGGCTCGAAATGCAGGACGCGGCGATGCGCTATGCCGGTGGCATCAAGCAGCAGCACGGCGTCGATTTCGATCTGCGGGTCGGGATCAATACCGGTATGGCGGTGCTGGCTTTCGTCGGCGACGCGATCAGAACCGAGTACACGGCGCTCGGCGACGCCGCCAACATCGCCGCGCGACTGCAGTCGGCGGCCGAACCCGGCACCGTGCTGATCAGCGCCGATACCCACAAACTGGTGCATGCGCTGTTCGATTTCCGGCCGCGCGGCCGGATCGAGATGAAAGGCAAGACCGAGGCGGTCGAGTCCTACGAGGTCGCCGGCATCAAGGCGGTGCCCGAGGCAACGCGGGGCCTCGCAGGGCTGTCCTCGCCGCTGGTCGGACGCGAGCGCGAGATCGGGCTGCTGCGCGACCGGTTGAGTGACCTCACCATGGGCATCGGCTCGGTGGTGGCGGTGCTCGGCGAAGCCGGCCTCGGCAAATCGCGGCTGATTGCCGAACTGAAACACCTGCGCGATGCGCTGCCGGAGCCGCGGCCGATCTGGCGGGAATCGCGAGCAATTTCCTACGGCCAGTCGGTGCCCTACTATCCGTGGCGACAGCTGGGCCGGATGATTGTCGGGGCCGACGATATGGATGCGGCGCCCGCCGTACGCGACAAGATCGCCGCGTGGGTCGAAAGGCTGGGGCTCAAGCCGAGCGACATCCCGTTCTACGAAACGATGATTGCGGTCGAAGGCGATGCGAGCCGCATAGCGTTGCGCGCCATGTCCGGCGAGATGGTGGTCAACGGCGTTGCGGCGGGGATCGTCAACGCCATCAAGACCGTGATGCACGCCGATAGCGGCATGACACCCTACGTGATGGTGATGGATGACTTGCACTGGTCGGACTCGGCGACGCTGGAACTGATCGCCCAGGTGGCGACGCTGGCGGCGTTCGAGCCGATCATGCTGGTGACCATCATGCGGCCCGACCGCAAGGCGGAAAGCTGGCAGTTGCTGGATCGGCTGCAGGGGAGCCTCGGCAGCAGTTTTTCGCGCATCGACCTCGAGCCGCTCGATGCGGCGGGATCGAGCGAGTTGCTGGGCAACCTCCTCCACATCGAGGAATTGCCCGAGAGCATCCGGGCGCAGATCCTCGAGCGCTCCGAGGGCAACCCGTTCTATCTCGAGGAAGTGCTGCGTTCCCTGATCGATGGAGGCCAGGTGGTGCGCGAGGGCGAGCACTGGCGCGCCACCCGCGCCATCCTCGAGGCGACCATTCCCGACACGCTGGCGGGCGTCCTCAGCTCGCGCATCGACCGGCTGCCCGACGCCACCAAGCGGGTGGCGCAGACGGCGGCGGTGATCGGGCGGGTGTTCCAGCACCGGGTGCTGGAATCGGTGCTGCATAGCGGGCCGGCGCTGGAGCGGATCGAGCATATCGAGCCGCATCTGGCGACGCTCAGCTACGAGCAGCTGGTGCGCGAGAAGGCGCGCGACCCCGAGCGGGAGTATATCTTCAAGCACGCGCTGACCTGCGAGGCGGCCTATGACCTGCTGCTGCGGTCGCGGCGCAAGGACCTCCACGCACGTTGCGGCTCGGCGCTGGAGCTGCTGTTCGCCGAGCGGCGCGACGAGTTCGCGGCGATGCTGGCGCACCATTTCGAGGAGGCCGGCGATCTTGAACGGACATTGCAATATGCGAGGGTCGCCGCCGACAACGCGCGCCGGGTCTATGCCGTGCGCGAAGAGCTCGAACATCGCGACCGGATTCTCTCGACGCTCGAGAAGATGCCGGGCGCCATGCCGGCCGAGCTGATCGATGCGGTGCTCGAATGGGCGTGGGTGCGCAACCGCCGCGGACAGTACGAGGGCATGCTGGAAAAGATCGAGCGGGCGGTGCAGATCGCCCGCGAGCTCGGCGACAAGCGCAGGCTCGGTCTTACCCTGTCGTGGATGGGCAACGTCCACATGGTCACCGGCTTTCCGTCGCGCGGCTTCCCCTACCTCGAAGAGGCGCAGGCGCTGGCAACCGAGACCGGTGATGACCAGGTGCTGCTGCTGCCGCTGTTCATCGCCACCTGGTCGCTGGTGGAGCGCGATGCCCGCTCGGGGGAGGAAAAGCTGGCCGAGGTGATCGACATGGCGCGCAAGCAGGACGCGCCGGATATCCTCGGCCACGCGCTGACCTATCGGGCGATCGCCCTGGCCCGGCTGGGGGAGTTCGACGAGGCCAGTGCACTGGTCGAGGAGGCCCTGGCGCTGATCCCCAGCATCGGCTCGCCGGTGAAGCGGGCAGACGTACATATCGGCGCCAGCATGGCGTATTACGACATGGGTGACATCGAGACGGGGCTCGAGCATGCGCATATCGGGGCGGATCTGGCTATGTCGGCCAACGGGCTGGAATGCGCCTGCGCCGGTTACTTCGGAGTGGGTCGCGGCGAGCTCGACAAACGCAATATCGATGATGCGCTGGCGCAGTTCCGGCGCTCGCTGAAGCTCGCCGACGCGGTGGGCATGGACTACTACATCAACCTGATCCGCGCCGGGCTGGCGGAGGCTGAGTTCGAGCAGGGCTCGACGGGTTCGGTCGAGAAGCTGCGCAGCGCCATCGACAGCGCCCGGTCGACCGACGACGATTTCGTCGTCGCGGCACTGGCCATGCCATTCTCGCGGGCGCTCCTCCGGCTCAAGCGGGCAAGCGAAGCGCGCGACACCATCGTTGCGGCCATCGCCTATTTCCGCCGCATGGACCTGAAGCCCTATCTCGCCAATTCCCTGAGCGTGCTCGGCGACGTCGCTGATGCCTTGGACGACCGCGAGGCGGCGGCCGCGGCGCGCGAGGAGGCGGCGAGCCTTCGGGACGAGATCAAGCTACCTCCGCCGACGGCGGCCTTGCCCCACATCATCCAGGCCTAGCCATGGAAAAACCGGTGATCCTTGCCGTAGACGACGAACCTTCGGTTCTCGCCGCGGTGACGCGCGACCTCAGGCGGCACTACGCCGCGCATTACGATATCGAACGCGCGGCCTCCGGGGCGGAGGCGCTGGAGGTGCTGGGCGAGCTCAAGCTCGCCAACCGGGTGATCGCCCTGTTCATCGCCGACCAGCGGATGCCTGAGATGAGCGGCGTCGAGTTTCTGGCGCGGGCAATGGAACTCTACCCTGAGGCGCGGCGCGTGCTGCTCACCGCCTATGCCGATACCGATGCGGCGATCCGGGCGATCAACGAGGTGAAGCTCGACCACTACCTGATGAAACCGTGGCACCCGCCGGAGGAACAACTCTATCCGGTGCTCGATGACCTCCTGGACGATTGGCGGGCCAACTATCAGCCGGTGTTCGAGGGGGTGCGGGTGGTCGGCCATCGCTGGCTGGCCGATGGACACCGGGTGCGCGACTTCCTCGCCCGCAACCTCGTGCCGTATCGCTGGCTCGACATCGAGACCGACGCCGAGGCGACGACCTTGCGTGAGCTGGCGGGGGCCGCGGCCGAACCGCTGCCGCTGGTTATCCTCGCCGACGGCACGGCGCTGTCGCGTCCGACCATCGCGGCGCTGGCCGAAAAAGTCGGGCTGCACACCCATGCGGTGGCCGAGACCTATGACCTCGTGGTGGTCGGCACCGGCCCGGCTGGGTTGGCGGCGGCAGTGTACGGGGCGTCCGAAGGGCTCAGGACGTTGCTGATCGAGCGTGAAGCGCCCGGCGGACAGGCGGGCACCAGTTCGCGGATCGAGAATTATCTCGGCTTTCCGGTCGGGCTCAGCGGCGCCGACCTGGCGCGCCGGGGCGTGCAGCAGGCGCGGCGCTTTGGCGCCGAGATCCTGACGCCGGTGGAAGCGCTGAACCTCGAGACGCAGGACGGCTATCACATCCTGACGCTCAGCAATGGCAGCAAGGTCGCGGCGCAGGCGCTGATCGTCGCGACCGGCGTTTCCTATCGGCTGCTCGACGTGCCGGGGGCGGAGCGGCTGTCCGGAGCCGGGCTCTACTACGGCGCGGCGATGACCGAGGCGATGGGCACCGCCGGCCAGGACGTGTTCGTCGTCGGCGCCGGCAACTCGGCCGGCCAGGCGGCGCTGCACCTCGCGCATTTTGCCCGCTCGGTGACGCTGCTGGTGCGCGGCAAATCGCTCGCCGACAGCATGTCGCAATACCTGATCGAGCGGATCGAGGAGGCCGAGAACGTTACGGTCGAGACCGGCGCCTCGATCAGTGCGCTGATCGGCGAGGAAAGTCTCGAAAAGGTGGCGGTGCTCGACAGCGCCAGCGGCACGGTGACCGAGGTGCCGGCGCGGGCGGTGTTCGTGTTCATCGGCGCCTCGCCGCGCACCGACTGGCTGAAGGACAAGCTGCAGCTCGATGCGCAGGGCTTCATCCTCTCGGGTCCGGACCTGGTGCGCGAGCCCGGGCGCAAGCCCGAAGGCTGGATGGCGGAGCGCGAGCCGTTCTGGCTGGAAACCAGCGTGCCAGGGGTATTCGTCGCCGGCGACGTAAGGCGGCAATCGACCAAGCGGATCGCGTCGGCGGTCGGCGAAGGGGCGATGGCGGTGACCTTTGTGCACCAGCATCTGCGCGGCCCTGCCCCGGCGCAGCGGCCACCGCCGGCGGCCGGTGGCTGAGCCATGTCCGCAGCCGCCACCGACGCGGGACACAGCACCGACCTGATCCGCCAGGTGCCGATCTTTGCCGAACTGAGCGAAGCCGAAGCCAGCGAGCTCTGGCATGCCGGCCAGCGGGTCAACGTCACCCCCGGCGAAGTGTTCATCCGTGAGGGCGAGCAAGGCGGCTCGCTCTACATCATCCTCGCAGGCGCCGTGGAGGTGACCAAGCAGGATGGCGAGCACGAGGTGACGCTGGCAACGCGCGGGCCGGGCGAGTTCCTCGGCGAGATGTCGCTGCTCGAGCAGGCGCCGCGCACCGCATCGGTGCGGGCCACCGAGCCGAGCGAGTTGCTCGCCATCGGCTCGGAGGCGTTCCGCCAGCTGCTGGCGCGCCGGCCGGAGGCGGCGGCAACGCTGCTGCGCACGGTAACCTCGCGGCTGAGGAGCACCGAAGCCTCGCTGGTGCAGTCGGACAAGCTGGCGGCGCTGGGTACCCTGGCGGCGGGGCTGGCGCATGAACTCAACAACCCCGCCGCGGCGATCCAGCGCTCGACCGGCTATCTCAGCGAAGCATTCGAGGGGTGGCGCCGCCGGACGGTCGAACTCAGCATGCTGGCGATGACACAAGAGGAGCGGCAGGGGCTGGCGGAACTCGAGCGCAGCATCGCCGATTGCCGCGCGACCCGCTGCTCGGACGCCGAAGCACGGCGGATCGAATCTCGCCTCAGCCAGCGGCTCGAAACGCTCGGGGTGGCCGAACCCTGGGAAATCGCTCCGGCCATGGCGGCCTATGGCTGGTCGGTCGAACGGCTGGAGCGGGTGCTGGCCACCTTTGCGACGGCACATGTCGATCCGGTGCTGCAGTGGCTGGGGCGCGGGCTGGCGGCGCAGCAGCTGATGGAAGAAATCGAGGTCGCCTCCAAGGCCATCTCGGGCATCGTCAAGTCGGTGAAGGCCTACGCTTATCTCGACCAGGCGCCAGTGCAGGATGTCGATATCGCCATGAGCCTCGACGACACGCTGATGATCCTCAATCACAAGCTGAAGCATGGGGTGGCGGTCACGAGAATGTACGAGCCGGCCCTCCCCCGGATCGAGGCCTATGCCGGCGAGCTCAACCAGGTGTGGACCAACCTGATCGACAACGCCGTGCAGGCGATGGGCGGCGAGGGCCGGCTCGAAGTGGGGGCAAAGCGGCTGGGCGATGAAGTCGAAGTGCTGATCGCCGACAGCGGACCGGGCATCCCCGAGGAGGTCGGGCGGCGCATTTTCGAGCCGTTCTTCACCACCAAGGCGCAGGGCGTCGGCACCGGCCTCGGGCTCCACATCGCGCACAATATCGTGGTCAACCGGCACCGCGGACGCATCAGTTTCACCTCTCGCCCCGGACGGACGGAGTTCCGCATCGTCTTGCCGTTGCGGCTGGGCCACCCGGCGACACCGGAGAAGACCTATGTCGTTCGATGAGGTCGGGCGTTGCGCCCATGATGCACTGATCCGCGATGTCGAGCCGAGCTCGGCTGACAGCTGTCCCGAGTGCGTGGCGCGCGGCGACGACTGGGTCCACCTGAGGGTGTGCCTCGTCTGCGGCCATGTCGGCTGCTGCGATGAATCGCCCAACCGCCACGCCCGCCGGCATTTCCATGCCACGGGCCATCCGGTGATCCAGTCCTACGAGATCGGCGAGAACTGGCGCTATTGCTTCATCGATGACATCGAACTGCCGTCCGGCGAGCCGATGCGCAGGAGTTTGCCTAGAGGCAGGTGAGTGCAAGGCGCGTCAGCAGCGACACCAGTTCCGACTGCCGTCGCGTGCCGGTTTTGCGCATGACCCCCACCAACTGGTTGCGCAGGGTCTGTTTGGATACCTCACGCTCCTTGGCGAAATCCGCCAACGTGGCGCCGTTGAGCAGCGCTTCGGCCAGACGGGCTTCGGATTCAGTGAGCGAGAAGGCGCGCCAGAGCAGGTCGGTCGGCAACGATGACATTTCGAGGCTGCCGTGGATGATGAGCATCACCAGCGGCCCGGGGTCGAGGACCGCGTCGTGCAGTTGGTAGTGCTGGTTGCCGCGCAAGGCCAGCCGCGCGATGGCGAAGTAGCGCTCGTCCATTCCACCCAGCGAAATCTGCTGCACCGAGGTTGGGGTGCGCTTGGAGGTGGTCACGCGTTCCACCAGCGTGCGCAGCTGGTGGTCGGCCCGCTCGTCCGCCGCGCGCAGGATGCCATCGGCGCTGCTGAACGGGCCACCGTGCTGACGACGAAGGGCTTCGCCATGGACGTTGGAATAGTGAATCCGCATGTCCTCGGAGACGAAGAACACGCTGAACGGCAAGTCGGCGACCACGCCCTCCAGATAGCCGCGGCCACCGGAAAAACGCGTGCGGCTGGCGATCTCGAAGGCGCGTTCGAAATGCTGAGCGGCCTCGGAGAGCACGCCGGCGATAAGCGGCCGCAGCTCGGCCTGCCGCTGTGCCGAGTAACGCACCTCGAGCGTAAGCTGGCGGGTGCCCTGGCGGAGCAGGACCACCCCCGACGACGCGGCGAAATCCCCCAGTTGCGCGACCCACTTGCGGTGGAAGGGCGCTGCGGCGGTCACGGCGCGATCGAGCAGATGGTTATCGTGGAACACCTGGTTGGCGGCGAGCAAGGCGGTCGCCGGCAGGATCGGATTCAGCGAGGCATAGGTGGAGACATAGCTGGCGACAGCCGACGGCGCCAAGCCGCGCGAGGCGAAGGCGAGGTTCGTGCCGGTTGCGACGTTGTCTGCCGACCCCGTGATGATGCAGCCGGGAAAGGTTGCCGCGAGGATATCGAGGATGGTGTCCCAGTTCGAGCGGCCCAGCGCCATGTCATAGATGCAGCTGGTGAGACTGTTCTGCGCAAAACCCATGCGTTTGTACTCTTGTCACAAGCGCCGAGAAGGTTACTCGCCCCTTCTTCCGCAACAACGTTGTCGTCCCGATTTTGCTGAGGTCCGGCACGTCGCCGTCGCCTGCAGTCCATCCTCGAGCTCGCCGCCAGTTCTAGGCCGGTTTTCGGCGTTTACCACATGTATACCATGAGGATGGTTACCGGCCGACCGGCCATGGCGCATCCGCGCCCCAGGTCCAGGGCGCCGCAGCCGACCTCGGCCGCTCCGGGGCAGATCGATCCGGACAGCGGCGACAGCGCATCACCAGACAGGACATTCATACCAGGTTGCTGGTTCACCAGCGTCATCGGAACGGTATGCCCTGGCCCGCCGCGTCTCAGATGACGATCGAAATACTCAAATACCCCATCACTTCGATCTGCCCTGCAGTTTCAATTGGTAAATATGCAGGACTTCCCATTACTCACCTCACCACAGCATTACGATAACGTTGTTGTAGAATTTAGCCTCCTGAGTTTCTTTCACCGGCGGCAGCGGCGGGGATTTCGGTCGCTGTTTATTTCAAAGCGACTTTCATTCCTCAGGAGAATAAAGATGTATCGCGTTGTTCTTTCCGCCGCCGCCGTGCTTCTCGCCACGAACTCCGCCTTCGCTTGGGGCATCAACACTGCCTATATCACCCAAGCCTCGCCCGTGGTGGGCACTCAGATCGCAGTGAGCACCCAGAAGGGTGCGGCCAACTACTCGAACACCCTGCAGGTCGGCTTCCCCGGCTTCCAGGCAGCGCACACCAAGCAGCGCGGCGTTGGCAATTTCTCCCACACCGAGCAGTGGGGCTCGCTGCAGGCGTCGAGCACCACGCAGCGCGGCGATTTCAACGAGGCCGTGACCATTCAGGATGGCCTCCTGCAGCTCTCGATCATCGATCAGAAGGGCACCGGCAACACTGCCGTCGTCAGCCAGGTCGGCGTCGGTCAGATCGCCATCATCACGCAGGAATAAGCTGCGCGATGCCCGCGGCTAAAGCGCGTCGCGATCTTTCAGATTCGCTCCATGCGCTTAGCCAAAACAAACGCGCGACGCCCTCCGTCGCCCGTTGGTCCCTGGTCCCTGGTCCCGGATCTGTGATCAGAACTGCCCGGTGATACCGGCAGTCAAGGTGAACGACCACATATCGCCGAAGGTCAGGAAGTTGCGGTCGCTATTGTCGTGCGGGCCGCTATAGGTGGCGTCGTCCCCGATGACCGAGGCAGCGCTGGTGATCCCGGCCGGATCGCGCCCGATGGAGGCGACCCGCGACAAATACTCACCACCGACGCCGAAGCTCAACTGCATCGCCTCGCCGATGGCGGTCGTGTAGTTCGCTTGGGTCCGCACCGCGTAGGCGAAGCCGCTGTCTTCGCCCATCTCGATGACGTTCTCGACCGAGTGGTCGACCGCGCTCGGCACGCCGCCGGAGACGGCGTAGGTCTCGCGCACGTCGTAGCTGGTGCCCATGAAGTAAGCGCCGCCTTCGAGACCGAGCGTGAGGCTCGCCGTCTCGGCGACCGGCATGGTGATGTTGCCGCCGACGATGCCGCCGACATAGTGCGAGTCGAGCGTCTCGTCGGTGGTCTGGGTGTAGAGCGGATAGGCGAAATTGGCGGGCGCGGTGGGCTGGAGCTCAGCCGCGTCGACCGAGATCTCGGTGGTGATACCCTGCCCCAGGAAACGGTAGCTGGGACCGGCATAACCGGTGATGGTGGGCTCGCCCGCTTCAGGGGCCCTGGTGAGGGCGAAAGTGACGTCGCCGCCAGTGTAGACGAGGCTGTGCGAGACCTCGGTGTTCACCTCCCAGCCCGCGAGGTCGCCGACGGCGAGGAAAACGCCGCCTGTTTCATCGGCGATGGCGCCGAAGGCATAGGCGAGGTTCGGAGCGCCAGTCAGGGTCGCGATGCCGACGTATGAGAAGCCGCCCCCCGCTGCGTCGGGATTGACGCCGTAGCCGTTGGTGGCGCCTCCCGAGTTGGACAGAACAGCTGCTACCTGGTTCATGTCAGCGGTGCCACTGACCACGGCGCCGGCCGTCGGGCCAGCGGGGTCCGTGGTCAGGGTGATCGTGCCCGTCGGGGTCGTGATGCCCGGAATGAACAGCGAGCTATCGTTCCCCAGCGCGATGGTGCTGCTGGAGCTGCGGGTCGCGAACGACATGAAGCCGGAGATGCCGAGCGAACTGATGGTACCGTTCTGCTCACCCAACTGGGTGGACGCGCTGATGCCAATGAGGCCACCCAGCGCCAGTCCATCGGACTCCAGCTCGACCTGGCTGCCATCGACCTCGAAGTAGGATCCGACGACTCCGGGCACAGCGTAACCCGCCACGCCGGCGCCGATGGTCACGACCCAGGGGTTCCCGGGCTCCTCGATGACCAGTTGATCCAGGTCGGCGGCGCTGGCGGCCGTCGTCCCCAGCAGAACCGCGTTGATACCAGCCAAAAGCGCAACCTTCAGGCGCATGCCCCCACCCACCTTCAAATGAGCCAAGTATGATCAATACCGGCAAAACCCCCGGCTTACGCCACCTTGTCGATAACCTGTTGAGAATTACTTAACCTTAACGAAGATTTACGCAGGCACGGTCGCGGGCGACTTGGCAATCAAGCAAGTGGCTGAAATCGCTGCGTAACGACTGCCCTAGACGGCCTGTGCGAGAGGGCAACGCAAGGCGGACAGACTTGCCCGCTGCCTGATCGACTGTTGGCGCAAGTAAATTCGCCGGATCAGTACTGAGGGACGGACCTGCTCGCCGGCGCTGTTTGCGACCGAGCAAGCGCAGCCGCGGCGCCAGCGGGGGTGATCGGCGTCGGCGCTACAGCGCGAACGGCTTGAAGTGCTTGCTCAGCTTCAGCGTCTGGGCCTGGTAATTGGAGCCCAGGCCCGTGCCGTAGAGCCGATCGGGGGCCTCGGCGAGACGCTCGTAGATCAGGCGGCCAATGGTCTGGCCGTGGCCGAGCAGGAACGGCACCTCGCGGCTGCGCACTTCGAGCACGGCGCGGCTGCCGGTGCCACCGGCGGCGGAATGGCCGAAGCCGGGGTCGAAGAAGCCGGCATAGTGGACGCGGAACTCGCCGACCAGCGGATCGAACGGCACCATCTCGGCGGCATAGGCCGGCGGGACGTGCACACTTTCCCGCGACACGAGGATGTAGAACTCGTCGGGATCGAGGATGAACTCGTCGGCGCCGCGCTTGATCAGCGGCTCCCAGTAATCGAGGACATCGAGATTGTCCTTGATGTCCATGTCGATCACCGGGGTGTGGCGCTTCGAGCGGAAGCCGATCAGGCCGTTGCGGTCAGTGCCCTTCAGATCGATCGACAACAGCACGCCCTCGCCGACCTCGGCATTGGCGTCGAACACCAGCGTCTCGACGTTGTGCAGCGATTTGTGTTCGTAGAGGCTCAGCCGGCTGTCGCCGACACGGAAGCGCATCTGGCTGAGGCGCGAGCCGGTGCGCACACGCACCGGGAAGGTGCGGGGGCTGATCTCGAGATAGAGCGGCCCCTTGTAGCCGTGCGGCAGGGTATCGAAGCCGCGGGCGTGGTCGCCGATAACGCGGGTGAAGACATCGAGCCGGCCGGTGGAGCTTTTGGGGTTCGCCCCGGCCGACACGGTGTCCGGCAGGTTCAGGCTCTCCTGCAGCGGCACCAGGTAGACGCAGCCGCGCTCGAGCACGGCGCTGTTGGTGAGATCGAGCTCATGCAGCTTCAGCGTCTCGATGCGCTCGGCGACGGTGTGTTCGGGGCCGGGCAGGAAGCTCGAGCGAATGCGATAGGCGACCTTGCCCAGCCGCAGGTCAAGGCTCGCCGGCTGCACCTGGTCGGCATCGAACGGTCGATCTGTGGCGATGTTGCCGCGCGCTGCCAAACGCTCGATGAAACGAGCGGGAAACACGCCCTTGGCCCAAAGCTCACTATCCAATGGTCTACCCCGCAACCTGAAGCGTTTCACCGTTTCGGTGAAACGGCGAAACGCTGCAGGGTTTTGATTTTGTCACGCTTTCGAACCGGAAAAGTCTGCAGCTTTTCCTGAAAGCGCTCCAGCTACATCCCCTAGCAACCTCAGGCGTTGACGCCAAGACCGCATGGGTCGTATATCCACGCTATGCGCCTTTGCGGTAACGCCAGAAGTGCATGGTGGTGATTTGGCCGGTCTGATTGCAGCCACCTAAAACAAGTCGCTAAAGGGACCTTCGAGCCGGCCGCCCATGCGTGCCGGCTTTTTTGTTTTCGAGGCAAGGACATGTCGAAGTCGAAGAACCCGCTGAGCGACGAAAAGAACCGCGCCCCAGCCACGATGCTCGTCCATGGCGGCACACAGCGCAGCCAGTTCAAAGAGACCTCGGAAGCCATCTTCATGAACTCGGGCTATTCCTACCCGAGCTCGCAATATGCCGAGGACCTGTTCCTCAACAAGATCAACAAGCCGGCGCATAACTACTCGCGCTTTGCCAACCCGACGATGGACATGTTCCAGGACCGGATGGCGCTGCTCGAAGGGGCGGAAGCGGCGCGGGCCTTCGCCACCGGCATGTCCGCCGTTACCAACGCGGTGATGAGCCAGGTGCGGGCCGGCGACCATATCGTTGCGGCGCGGGCGCTGTTCGGCGGCTGTCGTTATGTGGTCGAAGACCTGATGCCACGGTTCGGCGTCAACTCGACGCTGGTCGATGGGCGCGACCCCGCGAACTTTGAACAGGCAATGCAGCCCAATACCAAGGTGATCTTCATCGAGACGCCGACCAACCCGACGCTCGAGCTGGTCGACATCGCTGCCGTCGCCAAGATCGCCAAGGCGCATGGCGCCAAGCTAATCGTCGACAATGTGTTCGCCACCGCCCTGTTCCAGAAGCCGCTGCAACTGGGCGCCGATCTCGTCACCTATTCGGCCACCAAGCATATCGACGGCCAGGGCCGGGCGCTGGGCGGCATCGTGCTCGGCTCGAAAACGCTGATCGAGGGCGACGTGCACACCCTGCTGCGGCAGACCGGGCCGTCGCTGTCGCCGTTCAATGCCTGGGTGCTGCTGAAGGGGCTCGAAACGCTGCCGATCCGCGTCAGGCAGATGACCGAGAGCGCTGCCAAGGTGGCCGAGTTCCTCGCCGACCATCCCAAGATCGAGCGCATCTCTTACCCATTCCACCCGTCGCACCCGCAATACGAGCTGGCGAAGCGGCAGATGGCGAACGGCTCGACGCTGGTGGCGTTCGAGGTGAAGGGCGGGCGCGAGGCGGCATTCACGCTGTCGGACTCGTTGGCGGTGATCCTGATCTCGAACAATCTTGGCGATGCAAAGTCGCTGATCACCCATCCGGGCACCACGACGCATGCCCGGTTCACCGAGGAGGTGCGGCTCGAATCGGGGATTACTCCAGGCCTGCTGCGGCTTTCAGTGGGGCTCGAGGACGCGGACGATCTGATCCGCGATCTCGAATACGGGCTCAGCCAGGTCTAGTGCGGCTAGCCGCCCAACAGTTCGGCGACGCGCCGGACTGAGGTGATCGAAGCGATCTGCTCGGCCGTCAGATTGCGGCCGAGCTCGCTCTCGATGCCGGCGACAATCGCCATATGGCCGAGGCTGTCCCAGGCGGCGACCGAGCTCATGTCGGCGCCGATGGCGATGGCGCCGGGGCAACTGAGCGCCTCGCCGACGATGACGCAGGCCCGCTCATCAAGGCTCATCGGGTGCCTCCCAGAACGGCCCGCGCATCCATTGATCGCGGAACATCTCGAAGTTGACGAAGTCGATGATCTCGCCGGTGACCGGATTCTGCTTCTGGCGGTGCCAGGTGCCGACATGCTCGAACCCAAGCCGGCGATAGCTGAAGATCGACGAGACGTTGCGGGAATCGACCACGCCGTAGAAGCGCTCGATGCCGCAATGGGCGAAGAAGTGGTTGAGCAGCCGGGCGCGGGCCTCGACCACGACGTTCTTGCCCCACCAGTTGCGATCATGCACGGCGACAGTGCCGAAGGCCGAGCGGTAGCCCTGCAGCCGCACCATGTGAGCGCCGATCGGCGTCGCTTCGCCCTTGGGGATAATGGCGAAAGCGAAGCGGTTCTTGCTGCGAGGCAGCGGCCCGCGCAGCAACCAGTGCGGCAACGACCGCGGCTTGGTCGTCTGCATCAGCCCATTGAGGATGTCCGGGTCATACCGCCAGCTATTGGTGACGCGCAGGGTTTCGATCATCCCCATCGGCTTCAAAATGAAGCGCTCGGTTTCCAGCGGACCGATGACCAGCTTGCTCATTGGCGTTCGACCATGGCGCGGACGTCGGCGCGGACGATCTTGCCGCGATCGTTGCGCGGAATGGCGGCGACGGCGAACAGCTTCGAGGGCACCGCCTCGTCACGCGCGCGCGCCCGGCACCAGGCCTTCAGCGCTTCGGGATCGAACGCTGCTCCATCAGCGAGGACGATGGCCGCCGCCACCGCCTCACCGGCAATCGCATCGGGAATGCCGAAGGCGCAGGCCTCGGCAATGGCCTCATGCCGCTCCAGCAGCATGTCGATCTCCTCGGCCTGGATCTTGATGCCGCCGCGGTTGATCTCGGACTTGCTGCGCCCGACAAGGATCAGCTTGCCTTGCTCATCGAGCTCGCCGATATCGCCGGTGCGGAACCAACCGTCGACGAACGCCGCCTCGTCGAGATCGGGCCGCTGCCAGTAGCCCAGCATCATCGATGGGCTCTGCACCAGCACTTCGCCCCGCCCGTCGCCATCGATGGCAACGCTGCCGCCCCAGAGCCGGCCGACATAGCCGTCGCGCGCCTCGGCCTCATCGAGGCTGCCGCCGCCGATCCAGTTCGCCGTCTCGGTCATGCCGAACATGTTGAACACCCGGCCCGTGCCGCACCACTCGGCGATGGCCCGCCAGTGCTCGATCGAGAGCGGCGCCGAACCGACATGCACGCGCTCGAGCACCGGCCCGGGCCGGGCCGAGAGGCGCAGTGCGAGCTTCCAGAACGAGGGGACCGAACTCATGAAGCTGATGCGGTTCGACGTCAGGTAGCCGGCAAGGCCGGCAAGCTCGTTGAGCGCCGGACTGGGCCAGAGATGCACGCGGCCSCCAGCCAGCAACGGCGTCAGGACATTGCCGATGAGGCCGTGGCCGAAGAACACCGGCAGCACGCAGAGCGTTTCGCGCAGCACCTTGGGGCCGATCTCGGCGATGTTCAGCGCGGCGCGGGCGAACAGGCTCCGCACCGAATGCACGATGCCCTTGGGTCGGCCGGTGGTGCCCGAAGTCATCAGGATGAGCGCCGGATCATCGAGGCGCAGCGGCGCAGGTCGGGCGGCGCCCGATATTTCCACGCGCGGCCGCTGCGGCCCGAGCCATAGCGATGCACCGGTGGTCTCGAGCACGTTCTCGCATTCTTCCGGCCGAAGGCCCGGATTGACCGCCACCGCGATGAGTCCGATCTCCCAGCAGGCAAAGATGGCGATCAGGTAATTGACCGGGTTGACCTCGGCCACTACCGCCCGAGCGCCGGGCGCTACCCCGTGGTGCGAGAGCTCGGCAGACTTCTCCTTCACCCGCCCCCGGATACCCCCGGCGTCAAGCGCCATGCCGGTCCGGACGTCGACGAGGGCCGCGGTTGCCGGAAGCATGGCGGTGAAGGAGAGATTGCCGATCATCCAGCGCCTCGTGGCACGATGCGCTGCAGGCCGCGGAAGCTGTGGCGGCGGACTTTCGAGAGGAAAGCCGTCGGCGCGGCCAGCACCGCCGCGCCATCGACAAGCCGCGTCGCGAGGCTGCTGGCGCTGCCGCCGGCGATGCGACCGGCAGCGGCGCCGGCCCCGGGGACCTCGAACAGCGCGGCGACCAGCTCGAGGCAGAGGCGCGCCTCGAGGCCCAGACCCAGCCGGCGCGCCATCTCCGGCAGGTCGGTCACCTCATCGGGCGTGAGATGGCGAAAGGCTTGCAGCACGTCGACCAGCAGGCGGAGCTGGTGGAACTTGTGGCCGAGCGCGGCATGGACCACTGCCACGAAGAACTGCGGCAGACCGGCGCTCGCGTTGCCATGGCCACTGGCCATGAACTCGCCATAGCCGAAGCTGACGCGCCGGCGCAGCCCCTGATAGTGCACCAGGTTGCCGTGCACTTCGATCAGCAGTGCATCCATGTCGGGCTGGATCCACTTTTCTTCCTGGTTCTGCTCGGTGTGATCGAGCAGCGGCTTGCGGAACAGCTGGTAGCCCAGCCCGGTCAGCAGCTCGCCGATCGGGGCGCGGGCCGAGGGCGCGACCATGATGTCGATATCGGTGAACGGACGATCTGACGGCGTCGGGTAGAGCTGGCGCGCGAAGACCGGGCCTTTGACGATCACCGCCTCGAGCTGCCTCTCGGCAATGTAGCGGTCGACCTTGGCGGCGATGCCGCGTAGGTGCATCGACAGGCCGACGAGCACCGTCAACTCGCTCTGCGCCACCCTGAGGTCGCCACTGCTGTGCTGCGCCGCGAGCTTGCGGGTCACTACCGGCAGGACATTGTGATCGCGCGCCAGCTTGAGCAGCCGATCAACGGCGACGGCCGGCACGGCGGCAGCGGCCGCCTCAGGGTCGGCCAGCCGACATAACAGCTTGTCGAGCTCGGCCGCCATCATGCGGTGATCTTCTGGATATTGAGCGCTGCCAGCATGACGGATGCCAGGTCGGTCGGGTTGGACCCGGCGGCCAGCCGATAAGTCGGCACGGCGCGCACCAACTCGCCGAGCCGCTTGAATAATTCGCGTTCGTCCTCGGACACGCCCGTGCGGGTGGAGCGCAGGTTGTCTGCAGCTGCGAGGGCAAGCACCTCGGCCTTGCTGGTTGGCGCGCAACGGCTCGCCGTCACGCCACTGCGTTCGAGCACGAAGACAGCGGCGATCTCGCGGGCGGCGATGCTCTCGACACTGACGGTGGTGCGAAGCGCCGACAGGGTCACCGGCCGCTCGTCCTCGACGCTCCAATCGCCGCTCAGCAGCGGCTGCACCCAGGGCAGCATCTCGGCGGTGCGGCGATGGACCTTGAGGCTTCGAGGCATGCCCCAGGCGGTCGGGCGATCGCCACTGACGTTGCACGCCATCGCATCATCGGAGCAAAGGCCTAGCCCGCCCGCTGCAAGAGCGAGGGTCGAGGTGGTCTTGCCGGCGCCGCTCTTGCCGAAAATCAGCGCTACGCGGCCATCCGGCAGGGTCAATCCCGCGGCGTGCACCAGAAACTGCTTTGCGGCGATGAGCGCCGCCTGCAGCGCAAGCTGCCCGCAAGTCATGACGATGCGCTCTTCGGCGCCCGGCGCCACGGTGATGGTGGCCTCTCGCGCCTTGTCGGAGAGAGTCAGCGAGATGACGCCGGGGAACACCAGGGTGCGCCCTTCCGGGCCCTGCCAGAAGCAGGCCTCGCCCTCGTCGAGGATCGGCCCTTCGTAGAGCGGATCGGTTCCCTCGGGCATCGATAGCGGTTCGCCGGAGATGATGGTCAGGCCATAGGCCAGCGGTGCGGTCGGCAGCGGACGCGAGCGGCCGGCAAAGATGCGGCCGTAGCAGTCGACCAGCACCGGCGAAATCGCGGACACCCGCAGGGATGCGCCCTGCAGATCGAAGAATTTCTGAATCATGCTCGGGCTCCCCGCGGGTCGTGATGGTCGAGCGCCGGAGCGGCGTGGACGTGGATCTGCACCTGGCCGGGAATGCTGGCGTTGATGACTTCGACACCGTCGAGCGTCACCCAGCAATGGGCGGAGAGGCGCGGCTTGCCGACCGATTTGGGGTCGACGGAGAAATGCAGTTTCGGATCATAGCCGCAGCGCCGGAGTGCGGCGAAGCCGACCAGCCCGGTCCGGAGGCAACGGTTGTTGCGCATCAGGATCGGCCATCGCGCCACACGGCCTACCCGTTTGGCAATATAGGGCACTGGAAATCGCGGCCAGGTATCGGGCTGAGCCGACGAAGCTTGTACCAGGATCCCGGAGAAGCTGCGGCCGGCGATACGAGCTGGAAGCGTCCGTGCGCTCAGCCACAGCCGCAGGCGAAACACCAGCCGATCGAGAGCTTGTGGAGCGGGCGCGTCGGCTGCCTCAGGCGGCATGCACGATGATGCCTTCTGAGATCAGTTCGGCAATCAGTTCGGGGAGGTCCTCAGCCAGCGTCGCCGGCTCGACTTCGAACTCGGCAGCCATGCGTTGGGCTACGTCCTCGACGTTGCGGACGCCATCCAGGTTCCGCAGGAAGCAAAGCGACGACTCGTTGCAGGTATAGAGTTGGCCGCTGCCGAGCAGCAGAATCACAGCCCCCTCGCCCACTGGTTCGAACGACACTTCGTCACCAAGGCGATACACTGCATCCATCTACGCACCACAGTCGAAAAACAGAACGGTCAGAGTCCGGAGAACCGGCCCCTGAACAGATCACATAGCACTCTTGCTGCTAGTCGCAGCGACAACTGCGGTCAGCCGCTGTTGCTTGGTGAGGGTCGGCTTGGAATAGATCTTCTTCATGGTCGTGCTCCCTGCCCGAAGGGCCTACCTCTCGCTCAGACCCAATCAAGGCGGCGGCGAGTTGCTCGGGATCGAGGCAGTGATCAAGCTCAGCCTCTGCTCTTTGACCAGCGTCGGCTTGATGTAGGTCTTCTTTTTCATATTCGCTCCCAACGGCCTGCTTACGAGGGCCACCGGGTAACGCTAGCATGACCGCGCCGAGGCCGAAACCCTCGTCACCGTGACATCCACCTATTGAGGCCGCGGAGATCAGGACTGTGTTCAGCCGCCAGCGATCGGGTCTTGCTGCCGGCGGCTAAGCCCGTGACCCGTTAAGCGTCTGCTGCCTGGCGAGCGCCGGCTTGGCATAGGTCTTCGTTCATGACCTCCAATGCCAGAAGCCAGTACAAATAGCAGAAGCCGCGGTGACGGAAGCCAGCGGTACAGCTGAGACGGATGGGCTTCAGCGCGACGTACTGGCGGCTGGCGCAGCAGTGACCAAAGTCAGCTTCTGCCCTTTGATGAGCGTCGGTTTGCTGTAGGTCGTCTTCATGGTCATCCCGAAATCCGAGTGCCGTGCGAACCCAGGCGATCTGGCCTGCCGGCTCGGATCAGCCTGGCTTGCTATTGCTGCTGACCGCCGCAGTGATCGCACTCAGCTTCTGCACCTTGACGAGAGCCGGCTTCGCATAAGTCTTCTTCATGTCACGTCCCCATCTACGCCCCAAGGCGGCAGCGTCAGGCTAACAGAACCAGCAAGACTTAGAAAACTTACTTCTTGCCTTTGTCACACGAAGGAAGGCCGGAGCGGGCCCCGGCCCCTCCAGATCACGTGGGGTTGTGCTTGCTGGTGACCGGCTCGGCGGTAATGGCTGTGAGCTTCTGCTGCTTGACGAGCACAGGCCTAGAATAGGTCTTCTTCATAATATGCCTCAAAAAATTCCCTGCTCGAACAGCAGGGTAGCGGCAAAATAGCAGAGTCGACGCAGCCCGCAACCGTTCGATCTAGGGTTTGCGGTAGAACATCACCCGTTGGGCGAGCTGGGTGCCGTCGAAGCGCGTTACTTCGGCGACCAGGTTGCCGAAATGGCCGTTCAGCATCAGGGGTTCGTCGGTCAGTTGACGCGCCGCCGACATCGGTTCAGGCGCCTCGACCGTCTGCGGCAGGCTGACGCTGGGTGGCTTGGCCCGGAAGTCGTAGAGCGTGACGGTATATCTGGGCATCGTCATTTCCATCGCCTGAATTCAGATTGCGATAGCCGACGATAGCGAAGCCTAGCTGACAGTTGGCTGAACCGACCCGACCTTGCGAAGAATTCACCCACCTTACCAAGCTCTAATGCGACGTCTTGACCGGTGCGCTCTACTTTAAGCGCAATGGGTATTGGGCTTCGAAGGTGCGGCGATGAAGCGGTGGTTGAAATGGATCGTCCTCGTGGTGCTGCTCGGCGCGGGCGGCGCCGGCTGGCTGGTGTTCAGTGTACCTGCCAAGGATGAGGTGCCACGCACAACGCCGGTGGCGCGCGGCACTATCGAGGAGACGGTGCTCGCGTCCGGGGTGATCCAGGCCAGTTCGCTGGTCAGCGTCGGCGCCGAAGTTTCGGGTCGGATCAAGACGCTCAATGTTCAGCTCGGCGACGACGTGAAGGCCGGCGACGTGATCGCCGAAATCGACTCGCTGAACCAGCAGAACGCGGTGAAGGCGGCGCAGGCCTCGCTCGCCAATACCGAGGCGCAGAAGACCATCCAGACCGCTAACCTCGGACAAGCCAAGACCGCCCTGGACCGGGCCGAGAAGCTCAGCCCGCAAAAGCTGATCTCGGACGCCGACCTGCAGACGGCGCAACTGGCGGTGCAGACGGCCGAAGGCCAGTTGCAGGCGATCGAGGCGCAGATCCAGCAGGCCCAGATCAATGTCGAAGCGGCGGAGCTGAACCTCGACCGCACCAAGATCGTGGCCCCTTCCGACGGCACGGTGGTCGCCGTGTCGGTGGAGGTCGGGCAGTCGGTCAACGCCAACAATTCGTCGCCGACCATCGTCAAGCTCGCCAACCTCGACAAGATGGTGGTGAAGGCCGAGATCTCGGAGGCAGACGTGCCGCGGGTTGAACCGGGACAGCTGGTCTATTTCACCATCCTCGGTGACCCGGATACCCGCATCAACGCAACGCTCCGCGCGGTCGAGCCGGCGCCGGATTCGATCGCCTCGGACGACACCACATCGAGCTCATCGAGCACTGCAGTCTATTACAATGGTCTGTTCGACGTGGATAACCCCGGCCATAGGCTGCGCATCTCGATGACGGCACAGGTGACGATCGTGCTGAAATCGGCCGATGACGTGCTGACGGTTCCGGCCTCGGTGCTCGGCCGCAAGGGCCGCGACGGCAGCTACACGCTTCAGGTGTGGGACCAGCAGAAGGAGGCGGCCGAGCCTAAGCAGGTCACCATCGGGCTCAACAACAACGTGACGGCGGAAGTGCTCTCGGGCCTCGACGAAGGCGATCTGGTGGTCAATTCCACGGCAGCCGCTCCGGCGGCCCGCAACGGTAACGGCCAGGGCGCCAACCGGAACATCCTCGCCGGCGGCGGCCCGCCGGGCGGGTTCGGGCGCTGAGGCCGCGGCGATGACCGAACCGCTGATTTCCATCCGGCAACTGCGCCGGGAGTATCCGATCGGGGCCGAGAGCATCACGGTGCTCAGGGATATCGACCTCGACATCGCGGCCGGGGAGATGATCGCCATCATCGGCCAATCAGGCTCGGGCAAGTCGACGCTGATGAACGTGCTGGGCTGCCTCGACAATGGCTGGACCGGCGAATATCGGCTGGCCGGACGCGACATCGCGCGGCTCCAGCCCGATGAGCTGGCCGAACTGCGCCGCGAGTATTTCGGCTTCATCTTCCAACGCTACCAGCTGCTGGCCGATCTCGATGCGCTCGAGAATGTCGAGGTGCCGGCGATCTATGCGGGCGCCCGGAAACAAGCGCGGCGGGAGCGGGCCCACCAGCTGCTGGAACGGCTGGGGCTGGGTGAGCGCCTGACGCACCGGCCGAACGCGCTGTCCGGCGGCCAGCAGCAGCGCGTCAGCGTGGCCCGAGCGCTGATCAATGGCGGCGAGATCATCCTCGCGGACGAGCCGACCGGAGCGCTCGATTCCAAAAGCGGCAAGGAGCTGATGGCGCTGCTCAAGGAGCTCAACGCCGAAGGCCACACCATCATCATCGTTACCCACGATCCGACCGTCGCGGCTGAGGCCGACCGGGTGGTGGAGCTGAGCGACGGCGTGATCGTCGCCGACCGGCGCAAGGATGAAACTGCCCCGCCGGTGCAGAAGGCCGCGGAGACGATCAGGCGGGTCCCGCGCTGGCGCGAGGCGCTGGACCGGGTCGGCGAGGCGTTCCAGATGGCGCTCAGGGCGCTGTCGAGCCATCGGCTGCGCACCTTCCTCACCATGCTCGGCATCATCATCGGCATCGCCTCGGTGGTGTCAGTGGTGGCGCTGGGGCAAGGCAGCCAGCAGACGGTACTCGACCGGATCAGCTCGATCGGCACCAACACCATCAACGTCATGCCCGGCACCAGCGCTGCGGACCGGCGGCGCGATGCGATCCGCACGCTGGTGCCGGCGGATGCCGCGGCCATTGCGGCCGAGAAATTCGCCGACAGTGTGACGCCGCAGGTGTCGAGCAGCGGCCAGGCGCGCTATCGCAATGTCAGCGCCGCAGCGCAGATCCAGGGCGTCGGCGCCGACTACTTCCGGGTGAACAACCGCAGCTTCGTCGAAGGCGCAGCCTTCGATGCGGCCAGCACCAGTGCGCTGGCGCAGGTGGCGGTGATCGACACCACGGCGCGCGACACGCTGTTCACCAATGGCGAAGATGCGGTCGGGCAAGTGGTGCTGGTCGGCAACGTGCCGCTGAGGATCATCGGCGTAGTGGCGGCGAGCACCAACAATTTCGGCCCGCAGTCGAGTTCGATCAGCATCTGGATGCCCTACACCACGGCGATGTCGCGGATCCTGGGGCAGAGCTGGCTCTCGAGCATCACCGTCCGCATCGCCGACAGCGCCGATGTCACCGAGGCACAGGCGGAGATCCAGGCGCTGCTCGAGCAGCGGCACGGCACGGTGGATTTCAGCCTGCAGAACACCGACACGATCCGCGAGACCATCCAGTCGACCTCGCAGACCCTGACGCTGCTGATCTCGGCGATCGCGGTGATCTCACTGATCGTCGGCGGCATCGGCGTGATGAACATCATGCTGGTGTCGGTACGCGAGCGGACCCGGGAGATCGGGGTGCGCATGGCGGTCGGGGCACGGCAGGGCGATATCCTGCAGCAGTTCCTGATCGAGGCGGTGCTGGTCTGCCTGATCGGCGGCACGGTGGGCGTTCTGCTGTCACTGGGGATCGGTTTCGGCGTCGAGAAACTGGTGAGCGGGCTCAGCTTCATCTACTCGCCGACGACAATCATCGCGGCGTTCGTCTCGTCGAGCCTGATCGGCGTGCTGTTCGGCTTCATGCCGGCGCGTTCGGCAGCGCGGCTCGATCCGGTGGTGGCGCTGGCCAGCGAGTGAGGCGGTGGCCTGGAGTTACCAGACGCCCGGAATCCAGCGGAAACGGACCCGCTGCATGTAGCCGGAGTAACCCTTTAGCTCCTCGCTGAGAGTTGCTTCCTCGGCGAGGGTGCGCAGCGCCAGGGCAACGGCACAGATGGCGGCTGGGATGACCGCCACGAGCGAGGCCAGCGCCAGCGCCGTGCCGATGCCGAGCGCCACGCCGCCGATATAGCCGGGATGGCGGATCGTGGCGTAAGGGCCGGCGTCGATGACCTGGTGCCCCCGATCGGTCTGGATGCGCACCGTGAGTTCGAAGTGCCGGTTGACGCCCTGCGCCCAGGCGGTGAGGCAGAAGCCGGCGGCAAAGATCAGATAACCAAGCCAGACCACCCCATCTGGCAATTGCGACCAGCCGAAGCGATAGTCGAGCCCGGCCACCGGCAGGATGGCGGCCATCGAGGTGAGGGTCACGGCGACGAAGGCGAGGTCCCATGACTTGCTGCCAGCCTGAGGCTTGCGCCGGATGGCGAAGAGTTCGGGATCGACCCGCCAGATGTAGACGATCGCCACGAGGATCGCTGCGACGAAGATCGCGAGGTACCACCAGGCCCGAGGCCACTCGAGCGTGCCGGCGGGCAGGAACAGCAACACGGCCATGACCAGCAGGGTCACCGCGAGCGAGCCAAGCGCGCGGTACTCGTCGGAGCCGAACCGGGGATGTGTGGCGTCGGACATGGGAGGCCTCCGCTGACAAGGGGATTTTACTCCCGTTGTGGAGGCGGAGTCACGTGCGCTTGTGGCCACTGGCTGGGGCACTTGAGTTCATCGCTAAAACCAGCAGTCGGCGTGCCCTCCCCCGTAAACGGGAGAGGGCCGCCGACTGCACGCTCAGGTAAGAGAGCCGCCTAATGCTGGTGCGGGTGCTGCTCGTCGAACTCGTGCGGCTTGAAGTGATAGTCGGCCGAGCAGAACTCGCAGACCACCTCGATCTCACCGTCGACCACCATCTCCTGGCGTTCCTCGGCCGAGAAATTGTCGCGCAGCATCGCCTCGATCCGTTCGGCCGAGCAGGTGCAGCGCTCCTCGAGCGCGATCGGCTCGAAGACGCGGACGCCGGTCTCGTGGAACAGCCGGAACAACAGCCGCTCGGCAGAGACGTCGGGGTCGGCCAGCTCGTCGTCGCCGACGGTCGACAGCAGCGCCCGGGTGGTCGTCCACTTGTCGTCTTCGACGAAATCCGGGTCGACCATCTCAGGGTTGTCGAAATCGCCGTCGCCCGGCAGGTCCGGCATCACCGACTGGCCGTGCGGCGGCAGGAACTGCACCAGCGCGCCACCGGCCCGCCATTGCGGGCCACCGGCGCCGCGCACCGAATGCTCGGCGACGGCGAGGCGCACCAGGGTCGGAATCTGCTCGGACTGCTGGAAGTAGGCATGCGCCACATCCTCGAGCGTACCGCCCTCGAGCGCCACGATACCCTGATAGCGCTCCATATGGACGCCCTGGTCGACGGTCATGGCAAGGTGACCCTTGCCGAGCAGTTGCCCCGGCTTGGTCTCGCCGCGCTCGATCGCCATCATCACCGCGTCGGCATCGAAGCGGGCATAGCCGCGCAGGCCATCCGGCGCATCGAGGTCGACGACGATCAGGTTCACCGGCCCATCGGTCTGGGTCTGCATGATGAAGCGGCCCTCGAACTTCAGCGAGGAGCCGATCAGCGAGGCCAGCACCACGGCTTCGCCGAGCAGGCGCGCCACCGGAGCGGGGTAGTTGTGGCGGGTGAGGATCGCATCGAGCGCCGGCCCAAGGCGAACCACACGGCCACGGCTGTCGAGCCCATCGAGGGTGAAGGGCACCACGACATCATCGCCCGACTCCGGGCGATCGAGGCCATAGGTGCTGAGCTCAGTCTGAGTCATCCATAATCCAATCTCGCGGAAGCGACCCCGCTCCGCTATCGGATCGAGGTCCCGCGCTGGTTCGTGTCGCGCATAATAGTATCGCAGAACGACTAGATGTTCTGCCGGTCTTGGCCCAGTGCCCAGCACAGGATCGCCTTCTGGGCGTGAAGCCGGTTTTCGGCTTCATCAAAGACCACCGATTGCGGCCCGTCTATGACCTCGTCGGTCACCTCGTCGCCGCGATGGGCCGGAAGGCAGTGCATGAACAGCGCGTCCTTTTCGGCCAAGCCCATCAATTGGGTATTCACCTGGTAGGGTTTCAAGGCCCGGCGACGCTCGGCGGCATCGGTATCGCCCATCGACACCCAGGTGTCGGTGATGACGAGGTCGGCGCCGCGCACCGCTTCCTCGGGATCCTCGATCAGCCGGACGGCCGGACCGGCCTTCTTGATGTCGGCGAGCAGGTCCTTTTCCGGGGCATATTCCTCCGGAACCGCGATGGTGAGCTCGGCGCCGAACAGCTCGGCGGCGTTCACCCAGCTGGCCAGCACGTTGTTGCTGTCGCCGACCCAGGCCACCTTGGCGCCCTTGATGTTCCCGCGGTGCTCTTCGAAGGTCATGACGTCGGCCATCACCTGGCAGGGATGAGCACGGCGGGTCAGGCCGTTGATCACCGGCACGGTGGCGGCCTCGGCCAGGTCGAGCAGATCCTGATGGGTGAGGATGCGGATCATGATCGCATCGACATAGCGCGACATCACCTTGGCGGTGTCGGCGAGGGTTTCCTCACGGGACAGCTGCATTTCCTGGCCGGTGAGGAAGATGGTCTCGCCGCCGAGCTGGCGCATGCCGACATCGAAGCTGACGCGGGTGCGGGTGGATTGGCGCTCGAAGATCATCGCCAGCACCTTGTCCTTGAGGAGCAGCGGTCGATCGCCCTTTTTCAGTCGGTCCTTGAGTTCGACGGCCTGGTTGAGCATGCCGCGCAGCGTCGTGGCATCGAAATCGTCGAGATTGAGGAAGTGCCTAGGTGGGGTAGCGGTCATTTTGGGACCTCTCCTTTTCGGAACGCGCCGAGCGGGAGCTGCTGTCTCCCGCCCTTCAGATCGCGTGCCGTGAATGGGATCAGGCAGTTGCCGCCTTGCTGGGGGCTTCGGCCTCGATGGCCTCGAAGACGGCCGCGAGCTTGCCTACGGCCTCCTCGATATCGGCTTCAGTCACCACCAGCGGCGGCAACAGGCGCAGCACGTTCTCATTGGCGGTCATGGCCAGCATGTGATGCTCGTCACGCAGCCGCGCTGCCACGTCGCGCACTGGCGAGGCGATGCGGATGCCGGCGAGCAGGCCCTTGCCGCGCAGCTCGAGCACCTGGCTCGGGAAGCGCTGCGCCAGCTGCTGCAGGTGCCAGTTGAGCCGCTGGCCCATCTTGTCGACATGATCGAAGAAGCCGGGCGCCAGCATGCGGTCGAGCACCGCATTGCCCATGGCCGAGGCCAGTGGGTTGCCGCCATAGGTCGAGCCATGCGTGCCGGGGATCATCGAGTTGGCCACCTCGCCCTTGGCGAGGCAGGCGCCGAGCGGGAAGCCGGCGCCGATGCCCTTGGCGACGGCCATGATGTCGGGCTCGATGCCGCTCCACTCATAGGCAAAGAACTTGCCGGTGCGGCCGTAACCGCACTGCACTTCATCGAGGATCAGCAGCATGCCGTGCTTGTCGCAGAGGGCGCGCAGGCCCCGCATGTACTCGGCGGTCATGGCGGTGACGCCGCCCTCGCCCTGTACCGGTTCGATAAGGATGGCGCAGGTTTTGGGAGTAATCGCGGCCTCGACGGCCTTCAGGTCGCCGGGCGCCAGATGCTTGAAGCCTTCAAGCGCCGGGCCAAAACCTTCGAGATAGTGCTCGTTGCCGGAGGCGGCGATCATGCCCATGGTGCGGCCATGGAAGGAGCCGGTGAAGGCGATGATCTCGTAGCGGTCCGTCTCACCCTTGGCCCAGAAATAGTGCCGGGCGGTCTTGACCGCGCACTCCACCGCCTCGGTACCCGAGTTGGTGAAGAAGCACGCGTCGGCGAAGGTGTTCTCGACCAGCCGCTGGCCGAGCCGCTCCTGCTCGGGAATGGTGAAGGTGTTGGCCGTGTGCCAGACCTTCTCGGCCGCCGCCTTCAGCGCCGCCACCATGTGCGGGTCGCCGTGGCCCAGCGCATTGACCGCCACGCCGGCGTGGAAATCGAGGTAGGGCGTGCCGTCCTGCGCGAACAATCGCACGCCCTCGCCCCGCTCAAAAGCGAGGTCGGACCGGGCATACGTACCGTACAGCGCAGACATCTTCGCACCCCTTTCATGGGCTCGTTCCGGGACTGTTGCAAAAGCCCCACAAAAACCAAAAACGCGCTGCGAAAATGCGGCGCGTTGCAGGCTCTCCATATGCCTTTGTGGAGTACTTAAGTCAACGGAAACGGGGCTTGCCACCCTCAAGTGCCTGATTTGAAGCGGCTTCCGACGACGGCCAAATTGCAGACGCTTTTTCCCCGTGTAAAACGGCGGCGACTCTTGCACCGGATTCCGCGACCCGTGTAGTATCAAGGCATTGGGACACGATATCTCGTGTGGCGGACCCATCAGACCTACGATGCGTAGCGTATCGGGCTGTTGCTGAGGCAACGGCACGGCTGAGGAGTCTGTCAGAGTCCTGAATGGCGGTTTAGGAGCGGATAGTTGATGGGCTGGACTGAAGAACGCGTCGAGCTGCTCAAGAAACTTTGGCTTGAGGGGCTGAGCGCCAGTCAGATCGCGGGCGTATTGGGCGAAGGCGTTACCCGTAATGCGGTGATCGGCAAGGTGCATCGGCTGAAGCTCTCGGGCCGTGCCAAACCGGCGACGTCGACCCCGCGGGTGCGCAGCGCACCGCGCCCGGCTGCCCGTCGCGTCTCGTCGCCTGCCAGCACCTCGCGTTCGAGCGGGCTGGGCACGGTGATGAAGACCCGCAACTCGATGAATGTCGGGGGCGGCGGCGGTGGCGGTGCCATTCACGGCGCGACGGCGCTGAAGATGGAAGAGGAATTCGCGGTCGAGATGGAGATGGCGCCGCAGGCGGCCGAACTCTTCATTCCGGTGGAACAGCGGCTGACCCTGCTGCAGCTCAGCGAACACACCTGTAAGTGGCCGATCGGCGATCCGCTGACCCCGGACTTCTACTTCTGCGGCCAGCACTCGAACGAGGGCAAGCCTTACTGCGAGTTCCACTCGCGCCGGGCCTACCACCAGATCGACAAGAAGAAGCGCTGAGCATCGCTTGAGGTTTCACCAAAAGGCCGGGAGCAATCCCGGCCTTTGTCGTTTGTAGCGTCTGAGCGAAGCGGGAGGACAGCATGGCGACAACGACGTACCTGGCGCTGCTGCGCGGCATCAATGTCGGCGGCAAGAACAAGGTGCCGATGGCGGGGTTGAAGAAACTGCTGGAGGAGATCGGGCTCGAGGATGTCTCGACCTACATCGCCTCAGGCAACGCCATGTTCCGCTCGCAACTCACGGCCTCGAGCATCGCCCGAAAGATCGAGGACGGGCTGACCTCGGCGTTCAAGCTGGATGACGAGCTGGTCAAAGTGCTGGTGCTCAGCCACGACCAGATAAAGGCGATTGTCGACAAACGCCCCAAAGGGTTCGGCGACACGCCCGACAAATATCACAGCGATGCGGTGTTCCTGATGGACATCGACCGCGACGAGGCCTTTGCTCTGTTCAAGCCGCGCGATGGCGTCGACCAGGTGTGGCCCGGCGAGGGCATGATCTACTCGCAGCGGCTCAGCGCCGAGCGGACCAAGAGCCGGCTCAGCAAGATCATGGAGTCCCCGCTCTATAAATCGATGACCATCCGCAGCTGGCAGACGACGCAGAAACTGCTGGAGCTGCTGGAGGCGATGAAGCAGTAGTCGAGCCAGTCTGGAACCTCAACCGCCCCACCCCGCCTGCCGCCCCACCCCCTCCCATCCTCCCCCATCAAGGGGGAGGTGCCGTTCAGTGTGTGAGGCACGATCCAATCCACGCACCGGCCCCCACCTCCCCCTCGATGGGGGAGGCAAGCGCAGCTTGTGAGCGCAAGCGAACTAGCGAAGCTCGGAGGGGGTGGTGCCACCCCCTCGAACTAGCGCGCTGCCCCCTCACCTCCAAGGTAGGCCACCGCCGCCGCGAGCACCTCATGCACGTCCTGCCGGCTGCCATCCGGACCAATGATCCGCAGGCGCTGCACGGTGTGGCCGTTGTAGAGGCTGACCATGAAATCCTCGACGCCGAGCTTGCCGTAGTCGACAAGCGGCACTTCGACGGCTTCGGTGACGAGCTGGGCGCGGCCGGCGACCACCTCGAAGATGGTGGCGAGCGCCGGGTGGGCGCCGGCCAAGCCGGAGCGAAATTCCAGCACATCGGCCGCCGGCTCGGCGCGGGAGCTGAAGACCCGGTCGGCGTAGGCATCGACGAGATGGGCCGCGAGCATCGCCTTCCGGCGCGACAGCATGGCCTTCTTGGCGTCGGCCGCTGCCTCCTTGAGATAGGCGAGGTGACGGGCGAGGTCAGAGGTGCTTATGGAAGAACTCCAGCGAGCGCACCGAGGCCTTGGTGCACGAGGCTTCGTCGAACTTTTCCGGCCGGTCGCTGTTACAGAAGCCGTGGTCACCGCTGTAGACGTAGATGTCGGCTTCGGGGTGGCGGGCCTTCAACTGCTCGACCTGCTCGAGCGGGATGCCCTGGTCCTTGTCGCCGTAATGCATCTCGATCGGCACCTTGGGTGTCAGCTCGATATAGTTCGGCACGCCACCGCCATAGTAGCCGGAAGCAGCGCTGAGGCCCTCAAGCTTGCTGGCGGCGATCCAGCTGACGCGGCCGCCGAAGCAGTAGCCGGTGATGCCCACCTTGCCGGCTTCGGAAGCGGCCGCGATGGCGGCTTCGACGTCGGTCATGGCACTATCCATCGAGAACTTCTTCATCAGCTCGCCGACCAGCGGAAAGTGGTCGGCGCCATAGTTCTCGCTCTCGAAGCCATACTCGGCGCGGTCGAACATCGCCGGAGCGATGGTGAGGTAGCCGTGGCGGGCCCAGCGGTCGGCAACACTGCGGATCCAGTTGCTGAGGCCCCAGACCTCCTGGATCAGCACCACGCCGCCACGCGGCTTGCCTTCCGGGGCGGCGCGGTAGGCGTTGAGGACGAAGCCATCGGCAGCGGTGAGTTTGATGCGTTCGCCCATGGGGCCTCCGGGGGTTGGACGTTGAAGCCTATCTTACGCCAGGACCGGGGTAACGGGGCCAGGCGCTTTCGGATGCAGCAGGCCCGCCTCGCGGAGCTCGGCCCAGAGCGCGTCGGGAATGGGCTTGCGGTAGCCGGCGAGATTGTCGTTGAACTCGGCAACATTGGAGAAGCCGGGGATGATGGCGGTGATCGCCTCATGGCCGAGCGGGAAGTTGAGGGCAGCGCGGATCAGCGTGGTGCCGTGCTTGCTGCACAACTCCTCGATGCGGCGGGTCTTCTCGATCATCTCGGGGCTCGCCTGCGCATAGTCATAAATCGCGTTGGGAACCGGACCCGTGGCGAGGATACCGCTGTTGAGCGGGGCGCCGTCGACAATCGCCACGCCTTCGCGCTTCACCCGCGGCAGCAGGGTGTCGATCACCTGCTGGTCGAGCAGGGTGTAGCGATTGGCGAGCAGGAAGATATCGAAGCGGGCATGGTTCATCAGCTCATCGATGATCTGCCACTCGTTGACCCCCGCCCCGATGGCCTGCACCGCCCCCGAGGCCCGCAGCTCTTCGAGCGCACGGATACCGCCGCCTTCGAGTGCCTGCTTCATGGTCTCGGCATGGCGCTCGCGCTGGCTGAAGGCGCCGATATCGTGGAGGAACAGGATGTCGATGCTCTCGAGCCCCAGCCGCTGCAGCGAGTTGTCGTAGCTCCGCATCACCCCGTCATAGGTGAAATCGAACTTCGGCCGGAACGGCAGGGCGCGTGGATCGCCGTGACGCTCCATCGAAAAGGCGCGGTCGGGGACCAGCAACCGGCCGACCTTGGTCGAAAGCACATAGCTATCCCGCGGCTTATCGCGCAGGAAATCGCCAATCCGACGCTCCGACAGGCCGGCGCCGTAGAACGGGGCGGTGTCGAAATAGCGGATACCGGCATCCCAGGCGGCCTCAAGCACTTCGCGGGCCCCGGCATCGGTCGGTGCCCGCCGGAGGTCGCCGAGCGGCGCGCCGCCGAAGCCGATGCGGCTGATCTCGGGGCCGGTCGCGCCGACCGGACGGGAGGGGATCAGCGGGCCGCCCATAGCAGCCCCCGGTGCAGGATGGTCTTGATCTCGGGCTTGTCTAGCTCGGCCGGCTTGTGGCCGAGCGCCGTGTAAAAGACGCGACCGCGGCCATAAGCGGACTTGTAGACTACCGGCATCTCGGCGCCCTTCTTCCAGAAGGCGTGCTCGCCCGAGAAAGTGGTGGTGGCGAGCACCTCAACGGTGGGGTCGACATGCATGTAGTACTGCTCCGAGGTGTGCTCGAAGCTCTTGATGCCCGCCATGATCGGGTCGTCCGTCACCTTGGGGTCGACCTGGTAGCTGATGATATCGCCCGGGTGGGTGGCGAAGGTGCAGCCGCCGAGAAAGCGGATCCGTGCATTGCCCTGGAAGCTGGTGGCGAGGCCGTGGTGGAAAGCAGCAAGGCCGGTCCCGGCTTCGACGGCGGCGCAGAAGCGGATGGAGTTCTCGCGGTCGAGCTCGCCGCCGGTGATCTGCGGCACGATCAGGTCGTAGGAGCCGACACTTTCGCCACCGAGCGCCGTGTAGTCGCCGGTGACATCGACCTCAAAACCCTCGCCCTCGAGGATTTCGCGCACGATATGCGCGCCTTTTTCGGGCTCGTGCAGCTCGAGCCCGCCCCATACGACCAATGCTGTCTTCATAGTCCGCTTCCCTCGCCGCTGACCGGCGGGAGACCTGAACAAAAGCAGCGGGTTAAGGCAAGCGGGAATTGGTATGGTAGGCGCCCGCTGCCCCGTCGAACGGTGCATTGTGCGGGGCGCGCTTCCTGTCGAGTATCCCCCTCAACAACAAGCGGGGGGCAAACATGCCGACAAGCGACTTTTCCTATCTGAGCGCCACCGAACTGGCGCGGCGGATTCGCCAGCGCGAAGTGTCGCCGGTCGAGCTCATGGAGGCGACCATCAGCCGGATCGAGGCGCGCAACCCGAGCCTCAATGCGCTGATCTATCTCGGCTTCGACGATGCGCGGCGCGAGGCGAAAACAGCCGAGGCGGCGGTGATGAGCGGTGCGACGTTGCCGCCGCTGCACGGGGTACCCGCAGCGATCAAGGACCTGTTCGATTTCAAGCCCGGCTGGCCGACGACCTTTGGGGGGGTGCGGGCGCTCAAAGACAACATCGCGCAGTTCCACTGCCCGTTCGCCGAGCGGATCGAAAAGGGCGGCGCAATCCTCGTGGGCAAGACCAATGCCCCGGTGATGGGGTTGCGCGGGGTGACCGACAACTACCTGTTCGGGGCGACCAGTAACCCGTTCGATACGACACGCAACCCGGGCGGCTCCTCGGGCGGCAGCGCTGCGATCGTCGCCGACGGCTTGGTTTCCATCGCCGAGGGCACCGATGCCGGCGGCTCGATCCGCATCCCGGCAGCCTGGTGCGGCGTCTATGGTTACAAGCCGGCTTTCGGGCGGGTGCCGGTGGTGATGCGACCCAATGCCTTTGCCGGCGACCTGCCCTCTGTGTTCGAGGGGCCGATCACCCGCACGGTCGAGGATGCGGCGCTGGCGATGAGCGTGCTCGGCGGCTATGACCCGCGCGATCCGCTGAGCCTTAGCGAGACGGTCGACTATCTCGGTGCGCTGAAGCAGTCGATCAAGGGGTTCCGGATCGGCTACAGCCCCAACCTCGATGTGTTCCCGGTCGATCCGCGGGTGGCGGAGACGGTGCAGCGGGCCGTCGCGGCGTTCAGCGAGGCGGGCGCGGAGGTCGAAGAGATCAAGCTCGGCATCCGCTACTCGCAGCGCGAGCTGAGCGAGCTCTGGCTACGGCTGATGATGCCGCTCAACATGGGGACGCTCGAGGCGGTGAAAGCCGGCGGGCTCGACCTCCTGGCAGACCACCGCGGCGATTTCCCGCCGGAGTACCTGCACTGGATCGAAAGCTACGGCCAGACGATGACTGCAGCCGACCTCCGCCGTGACCAGGCCATGCGGTCGGAAATCTACGACGCCTTCCAGGCCGCCTTCGCCACCTATGACCTGGTGATCACCCCCACGGTTGCCGCGCTGCCAGTGAAGAACGAGGTTGGCGGCAATACGCACGGGCCGCGCGAGGTGAACGGCGAGGCGGTCGACCAGGGGATCGGCTGGTGCCTCACCTACCCGCTCAACTTCACCGGGCATCCCGCCGCGTCGATCCCGGCCGGACTGGTGGATGGGCTGCCGGTCGGCATGCAGATCATCGGCCGGCGCTATGCCGATGCCGATGTGCTGGCGGCCAGCGCGGCGTTCGAACAGCTGCGGCCGTGGGCGGACAGTTATCGGATCTGCGCGGAGCGGGTGATTTAGGGGGCTCCACATCAGAGCGTAGGGCACCCCCACCCTCATTCCCTCCCCACAAGGGGGAGGGAGGCGATTGCTTCACGGTCTCGGTTCCATCGTCTCCCTCCCCCTTGTGGGGAGGGATCAAGGGTGGGGGTGGCCCCACGCTCGACGTTGGCGCTCAGCTGACCGCCGCAAACCGCTCGTCAAACGCATAGCCGGCGCCGCGGACGGTGCGGATCGGGTCGGCGTCGCGGTGGCGGTTGATCGCCTTGCGCAGGCGCCCGACATGCACGTCGACGGTGCGCTCGTCGACATAGACGTCGTTGCCCCAGACCCCGTCGAGCAGTTGCTCGCGGGAGTAGACGCGGCCGGGGTGGCGCATCAGGTATTCGAGCAGGCGGTATTCGGTGGGACCGAGATGCACCTCGCGGCCGCCGCGCCGGACGCGGTGGCTGGTGCGATCGAGCTCGAGGTCGCCGGCCTTCAGCACCGCGGTGACGAGCTGCGGGCTCGAACGGCGGAGCAGCGCGTTGATGCGGGCCAGCAGCTCGGGGATCGAGAACGGCTTCACCACATAATCGTCGGCGCCGGTGGCAAGGCCACGGACGCGTTCTTCTTCCTCGCCGCGGGCGGTGATCATGATGATCGGGGTGCGCGCGGTTTCCTCGCGTGAGCGCCAGCGGCGGCAGAGTTCGATGCCGGAAAGGCCCGGCAACATCCAGTCGAGCAGGATGAGGTCCGGAACGCCGTCACGGATGCGCTCCACCGCCTCGTCGCCCGAGGCGGCAGTGGCGACCCGGAAGCCTTCGGCTTCGAGGTTGTAGCGCAGCAGGACGGCCAGATCGGCTTCGTCTTCGACGATCAGGATGGTGGCTGACATCGGATCACCCCTAGAGCGCTTTCAGGAAAGCTACGGACCTGAAAGCTCTGTAAATCAAAGGCTTAGACCTTCGCCGTCGCAATGAGACGGCGAAGGGACTTAGCGCGGCTGGCGCTGCTGTTCCTCGGCGCCGAGGTGGCGACCGGTTTCGAGGTAGTAGGCAGCTTCGGCGATGTTGGTCGCATGGTCGCCGACGCGCTCGAGGCTCTTGGTGCAGAACAGCAGGTGCGTGCACTGCGTGATGTTGCGCGGATCTTCCATCATATAGGTGAGGAGTTCGCGGAACAGCGAGTTGTACATCGCGTCGACTTCGTCATCGCGGCTGCAGACCTCGACGGCCGCAGCAGAGTCGCGGTTGAGGTAGGCATCGATGGCACTCTTCAGCTGCCGCGCCACCAGTTCCTTCATGTGCTTGACGCCATTGTAGAATTTTGGCGCGAGACCGAGGGACTCGATCTGCATGGCGCGCTTGGCCAACTGCTTGGCCATATCACCGGTGCGCTCGAGGTCATTGGCGACCTGGATCGAGGTCACCACCATGCGCAGGTCCGCCGCCATCGGCTGGCGGCGCGCAATGATCGACACCGCCGCGTCATTGATGCGCTGCTGCATCTCGTCGATCTTCTTGTCGAACAGGCGCACGTCCTGGGCCTGCTTGTGATCGAGCTTGAGCAAGGCGACGGCCGACTCGGTGATGGCCTGTTCGACCATGCCACCCATCTCGGAAATTGCCTTGTTGAGGTTGGTGAGTTCGTCCTCGTAAGAGGAAACGATGTGCTCGTTGAGCGATGCCATTCTCGAGTTCCTCTCGGGTCAGCCGATACGGCCGGTAATATAGTCCTGCGTCTGCTTGTTCTTGGGATTGGTGAAGATGTCCTCGGTCTTGCCTTCCTCGATGAGCTTACCGAGGTGGAAGAACGCGGTCTTCTGGCTGACGCGGGCGGCCTGCTGCATGGAGTGGGTGACGATGACGATGGTGAAGTTCTCACGCAGCTCGTCGATCAGTTCCTCGATGACGGCGGTGGCGATCGGATCGAGCGCCGAGCAGGGCTCGTCCATCAGCAGCACTTCGGGCTTGGTGGCGATGGCGCGAGCGATGCAGAGGCGCTGCTGCTGACCACCGGAAAGGCCGGTGCCCGGCTCCTGCAGGCGGTCCTTCACTTCGTTCCACAGGCCGGCGCGGCGCAGCGAGGAATGCACGATCTCATCGAGGTCGGCCTTGTTGCGGGCGATGCCGTGGATCTTGGGGCCGTAGGCGACGTTCTCGTAGATCGACTTGGGGAACGGATTGGGCTTCTGGAACACCATGCCGACGCGGGCACGCAGTTCCACCACGTCGATCGACGGGTCGTAGATATCGTCCTCGTCGAGGTTGATCTTGCCGGTGACGCGGCAGCCGTCGATGGTGTCGTTCATGCGGTTGAGCGAACGGAGAAATGTCGACTTGCCGCAGCCCGAAGGGCCGATCAGCGAGGTGACGTTGAACTGTTCGATCTTCAGGTTGACGTCGAACAGCGCCTGTTTGGCTCCATAGAACACCCCGACATTCTCGCCGGTCATCTTCGGCAGGGCGTTAGGACGCGAGACGGGAGCGGCAAGGGTCGCAGCAGATTCGAGGGACATGTCGGTCATCCAGGTCAGGGGTTACCAGCGGCGCTCGAAGCGGCGGCGGAGGAGAATGGCGGCGAGGTTCATCAGGGCGAGGAACAGCAGCAGCACGATGATGGCGCCCGAGGTGCGCTCGACGAAGGCGCGCTCGGCCTCGTTGGCCCACATGTAGATCTGCACGGGCAAAGCGGTCGCCGGATCGAGCGGCGTCGTCGGGCGGTCGGCGACGAAGGCCACCATGCCGATGAGCAGCAGCGGCGCGGTTTCACCCAGGGCACGGGCGAGGCCGATAATGGTGCCGGTAAGGATGCCCGGGGTGGCGAGCGGCAGCACGTGATCGAACACCATCTGCATCTTCGAGGCACCGATGCCCAGCGCAGCCGAACGGATCGAGGGCGGCACCGAGCGCAGCGCGGCGCGGGTGGCGATGATGATGGTGGGCAGGGTCATCAGCGTGAGGACCAGGCCGCCGACGATCGGCGCCGAACGCGGCATACCGAAGAAGTTGATGAACACCGCCAGCCCGAGCAGGCCGAAGACGATCGAGGGCACCGCCGCGAGGTTGTTGATGTTCACCTCGATGAAGTCGGTGAAGCGGTTCTTCTTGGCGAACTCCTCGAGATAGATCGAGGCGGCAACGCCGATGGGGAGCGCGCAGAGCAGCACGATTGCCATCATGTAGAGCGAGCCGACGAGCGCCACGCCGAGCCCGGCGGTCTCGGGGCGGCTGGAGGCGCCGAAAGTGAGCAGGCCCCAGTTGAACGGCGTCGAGATGGCGCCTTCCTGTTTCAGCTGATCGAGCCAGGCGACCTGCTGGTCGGAGACCTTGCGCTTATCCTGGGGCACCGTGAGATCGATCTGGCCCTTGTTGGCGCTGTCGATATCGGCGGCGGCGAGCAGGGTGACGTTGCGGGTGGTGCCGATCACCGAGGGGTCGGCGACGACGATCTCGCGCAGCGTCGAGCGCGAACCATCGGAGACGAACTTGGCGATGTCGCGCATTGCCGCCTTGTCGTCGGTCGAGACGCCGAGCGCCTTGGCCACGGCGTTGCGGGCGATGATCGGGTAGTTGGCGGAGACGAGGACGCGCGGGTTGGTGGCGCGCTCGTTGTCCTTGTCGATGATCGAGGCAGAGAACTCGACCGGCACGGTGATCGCGGTCTGGACGAAGGCGGTGTAACCTTTCGAAAAGATCGAAACCAGCAGGATGGCAAGGAAGCCGAGGCCGATGATGATGGCCACGATGCCATAGAGGCGGAAACGGAACTCGGCGGCGTGGCGGCGCCTCAGGCCGAAATCACGACGGGCCGAAGCCGCGGTGGCCACAGTGGCGTGGGGCAAGGCTGCGTCGGTCATTCATACTGCTCCCGATACTTGCGCACGATGTAGAGCGCGTAGACGTTCATGCCGAGCGTCAGCGTGAAGAGGGTGAGGCCGAGGGCGAAGGCAACCAGGGTCTGCGGCGAGTTGAACTCGAGGTCGCCGGTGAGCTGGTTGACGATCTTGACCGTGATGGTGGTCATCGCCTCGAACGGGTTGAAGTTGATGCGGGCGGCGACACCCGCGGCGAGCACCACGATCATGGTTTCGCCGATGGCGCGCGAGGCGGTGAGCAGCAGCGCGCCGACGATGCCGGGGAGCGCGGCCGGCAGGATCACCTTGCGGATGGTCTCCGACCGGGTGGCGCCAAGCGCCAGCGAGCCGTCACGCATGGCGCGGGGCACGGCGGTGATCACGTCATCGGAGAGCGAGGAGACCACCGGGATCAGCATCACGCCCATGACGATGCCGGCGGTGAACACCGACTGCGCCTGGATGAAGGAGAAGCCACCGGCGAGCGCGGCCGAAAGATCGCGGAAGAACGGCCCGAGCGTCACCACGGCGAAGATGCCGTAGACGATGGTGGGGATGCCCGCGAGCAGTTCGAGCAGCGGCTTGACCGTCGAGCGCACCCGGTTCGAGGCGTATTCGCCCATATAGACGGCGGCCATCAGACCGACCGGCACGGCGAACAGCATCGAGACCAGGGCGATGTAGAGCGTACCCATGAGCAGCGGGATCAGGCCGAACTGGCCCTCGCTGCCGCTGGAGCCGGCTGCGGCGAAACGCGGATCCCAGACGGTGCCGAAGAAGAAGGTCAGCGGGTTGACGTCGGAGAAGAAGTGGATGGTCTCGCCCAGCATCGACAGGATAATGCCGACAGTGGTGAGGACGGCGACCGTCGAGGCAGCCAGCAGCGACCACAGCACCACCCGTTCGACCTGGTTGCGGGCCCTGAGGCGCAGCCGGATGCGGGAATAGGCGAGGGCAGCGCCGGCGAGCGCCAGCAGCAGTGTCAGGCCCTGGCCGATCAGCTTGTGGACGCCGGCATCGGCATTCACGCCGGCGGCGAGCGGCACCATGTAGTCCTCGCCGCTCTCGGCAAGGCTGATGCCCGCGGACGTCGCCATGTCGCGGAGCGCCGCATAGGAGGTCGGGACATTGGCGCCCGACAGATCAAGCTGGGTCAGTGCGTTCGACGCATTGCGGACAATGCCGATGGAAAGGCTGGCGGCTGCCGGGTCGGCGATGTGGGCCGTGACCTCTGAGCGGATGCGGCTATCGAGCAGGCCGGCCGAGATGGAGCTGACAACGAGAAAGACCAGCAGCGCCGGGACGGTGGCGAAGATGAAGGCGAGCCAGCCGTGATAGGTCGGCAGCGAGTGCGCGACTTCCTTGGACCGGTCAGTGCCGTCGCGCTGCACGCGGGCGCGCTGGGCGGCGAAGAAATAGGCCAAGGCACCAATGGCCAGAACGATTGCAACTACCCAGCCTGCTGACATGACGCCTCACTTGCCCCGGTTAGACCGCCACTACGGGCGGGTAGACCCGCTATGCGGGGAGACGGCGCGGGCCCATGGAGCCCGCGCCGAGACGTCGTATCAGAGAGCCGTACCGGCTTCGAACTTGGCGCGGATCTCTTCGCGCTCCGCATCGGGAGCCGCCACGAGGCCATACTGAGCGAGCGGCGAGTCCGGCCCGATCATGTCGTCCGAGATGAAGAAGTCGACATATTCCTTGAGGCCCGGGATGACGCCGATGTGCGCCTTCTTGACGTAGAAGAACAGCGGACGGCTGACCGGGTATTCACCCGACGAGATGGTCTCGGTCGAGGGGACGACGCCACCGACGGTCGCAACCTTCAGCTTGTCGGCATTGTTCTCGTAGAAGGCGAGGCCGAAGACGCCGACGCCGGTCTTGTTGCTGTCGATGCGCGCCAGGGTCTCGGTGTAGTCGCCATCGATGTCGACGGCCTTGCCGTCCTTGCGGATGGCGATGCAGGCCTTGGCAACGGCATCGTCAGCCACGCCAGCGGCCTTCAGGGCGTCCTTGTCGCAGCCGGCGTCGAGGAGCTTGGTCTCGAACACTTCGCGGGTGCCGTGCTTCTCGCCCGGGATGTAGGCAGCGATATCCCACTCTGGGAACGCCGCGTTCACTTCGTTCCACTTGGTGTAGGGGTTGTCGACGAGCTTGCCGTCAACCACGACCTGGGCGGCGAGAGCCTTGTAGATGTCGGCGGGCTGGATGGCGAAATCCGGGCCGGCGGTGTCGGTGGCGAAGACGATGCCGTCATAGCCGATCTTGACTTCCTCGACGTCGGCGACGCCGTTGGTCTTGCAGGTCTCGAGCTCTTCGGCCTTCATCGGACGCGAGGAGTTCGCGATGTCGATCTTGTCTTCGCCGACGCCTTCACAGAACTGCTTGATGCCAGCGCCCGAACCACCGGACTCGACGACCGGGGTCTTGAAGTCCGGGAAGGCCTCGCCGAACGACTCGGCGACGATCTTGGCATAGGGGAGAACGGTGGACGAACCGGCGACCTGGACCTGGTCGCGCGCCGCGGCGGCACCAAGGCCAGCGGCAAGCGCGATAACCGCGGCGCTCGCGAAAACTGCAATCTTCATGATGATGTTCCCTTTCGGAAGGATCGGCCCTTTCAGGCCAGTCGACGGTCCCGGTTCCTCCGGCCGCCCTGTCTGCAAGGCGGAACCTAGGGGCGTTGTCACAAGGTTTTATGACACTGGGATTGCATTTCTGTGACAGCCTAGATCTTTGATCTATAAGCGCTATTCTCTGGAACCGAGATTGCGGCCTGTGGAAAGCCGGGCAACTGTCATTTTCTGAGCAGCACGTCGACGCGAGTGCCCTGCCCCGGCTGGCTCTTGATGGTCAGTACGCCGTGATGGCGGGTAACGATGTGCTTGACGATGGCGAGGCCGAGGCCGGTGCCCTTCTTCTTGCGGCTGGTATCGGCATCGACGCGATAGAAGCGTTCGGTGAGGCGCGGCACGTGCTCGGCGGCGACCCCAACGCCGTGATCGACTACCGAGACGATGGCATCGAAACCGCGACGACCGGCATCGGGCGACAGCGTAATGTCGATGGTATCCCCGTCGGCACCGTACTTGATGGCGTTGTCGATGAGGTTCTCGAACACCTCGTAGAGCTCGTCGCGATCGCCGCTGACGGTGACCGGTTCATCCGGCGCCTGCACCCTGAGCTTGGTGTCGGTATCTTCGGCGAGCTTGTTGAGGCCCTCGGCCACTTCGCGCAGCAACGCGCCCAGTTCGACCGGAGCGGTGGGCCGCATGTGCTGGCGCATCTCGATGCGGCTCAGCGACAGGAGATCCTCGATCAGCTTGGCCATACGGGCGGCCTGGCCGCGCATCAGCCCGAGGAAGCGCTCGCGGGCCTCCTTGTCGTTGGCGGCGGGGCCGAGCAGCGTATCGATGAAACCGACCAACGACGTCAGCGGGGTGCGGAGCTCATGGCTGGCATTGGCGATGAAATCGGTGCGCAGCATCTCGAGGCGCTTTTCCTCGGTCTGGCTCTGCAGCGTGATGACCAACACGCCATCATTGAGCGGATCGCCGGCGGCGAGCGGCGCCACGGTGGCCTTGTACCAGGTCTCGGTGGGGACAGTCTGGTGCAGCTCGATGGTCTGCGACGCGCCGAGCCGGGCGGCCTCGATGGCGGCGAGCAGTTGCGGAAAACGCATGGTGAAGGCGATCGGGCTGCCGGCGACGACACCGGGGAAGTGCCGCGCCGCGTGCCCGTTGAGATGGACAATCACGCTGCGCCGGTCGATGACGATCGAGGGGTCGGGCAGCGCATCGGCAAAGTGCCGGACGGCATCGGCAAAGGCGAGCTCGGTGGTGCTGGCGCCGGGCGCCACGCCACTCGCCGACTCGCTAGTCTCCGGCACCACCGCGGCGATGGCGACGATGACGGCGTAGGCGAGGATGTCGAGCCAGGGATCGATGAGGTTGAGCCCGGCCAGGGTCATGAACACCAGGCCCATGGCGAGCAGCATCAGCAGCCGGCCGTAAAGCCGGGCCCTGACCGTATCGAGCCACGTGATCCCCGTCGCCGAGCGCTGCGCTTCTTCCGCCATCGAGCCTTCCTTGGAGCCCACGGGGCGATTCACCCCGGCTTGCCAGACGGGGGTGTTCATAGCACGGTTGTGACACCGTCATGACAGGCCACGGAGTTCGTTCATGTCCGACGCATTGGAGGGCTTCGACCTCGAAGACCCGGTGCTGCCCCGCTCGATCAAAAAGAAGGCGCTCGAAAGCGGGGGCTTTCCCTATGACGAGAAGCTGGATTCGGACGTCTACGAGGCCGAGATGCTGCAGGTGCAGCGGCAGCTGGCGCTGCTGCAGCACGATCAGCAGAAGACCGGCAAGCGGATCGTCATCGTGTTCGAGGGGCGCGACGCGGCCGGCAAGGGTGGCTCGATCGCCAGCTATCTCGAGAACCTCAACCCCCGCTTCAACATGTCGGTCGCCCTGCCCAAGCCATCGGATCGCGAACGCACGCAATGGTACTTCCAGCGCTATGTCGACTGGATGCCGGCGGCGGGCGAGCAGGTGCTGTTCGACCGCTCCTGGTACAACCGGGCGGGCGTCGAGCCGGTGATGGGGTTCTGCACACCGGAGGAGACCACGCGCTTCCTCGGGGCGGTGCCGGATTTCGAGAAGATGCTGGTGGAGGACGGCATCCACCTGTTCAAATTCTGGCTGACCATCGGCCGTGAGATGCAGCTGAAGCGCTTTCACGACCGGCGGCATGATCCGCTGAAGGTGTGGAAACTGTCGCCGATCGACCTCGAGGCGCTGAAGCGCTTCGACGATTACACCAAAGCGCGCAACCGCATGCTGGAGGCGAGCCACACCGAGCATGCGCCGTGGCGGATCGTGTTCAACAACGACAAGAAGCGCGGGCGGCTGGGGATCATCCGTTCCGTGCTGCAGGCGCTCAGTTATGAGGGCAAGGACGACAAGCTGATCGGCGCGGTGGACGGCAAGATTGTCGTCGCGCCGCAGGCCTTCATGAAGTCCCACAGCGAGATGTAGCGGGTGGATTGACCAGACGGTCAAAAACCCGTCAACTGCTCGTTAACGAACCGTACGGAAGCCTCGTACGGCGCGAACAGCAGGGGCGAAGGCTTTGGGGGCCGGCACGTCCCACAGGGGTCAGTATGGTGGGCCACGAGGCCGGCGCGAACCACGAGGCGAGCGTCATTCCGCCAGTGCTGGTGTTCAACACCGAGGGGCGATCGCCTTTCGTGCTGGCCTGCGACCATGCCTCGAACCGCTTCCCCGACCACTATGGTGACCTTGGCCTGACGCCGCACCAGCGGCTGATGCATGTCGCCTGGGACCCGGGCGCGATGGCGGTGGCGCTCGGGCTCAGCGAGTTGCTCGACGCGCCATTGGTGGCCTCGACGGTCAGCCGGCTGGTGATCGACTGCAACCGCGACCATGACGCGCCGGACCTGATCCCGGTGGTGTCGGAGCGAACCGACATCCCCGGCAACAAGGGGATCGGCGACAACGAGCGGGCGGAGCGGATCGGGGCGTACCACGCGCCGTTTCATAGGGCGCTGCAGGATGTGCTCGACCGACGCAAGGCCGCGGGGATCGAGACGGTGCTGGTGACGGTGCATTCGTTCACCCCGGTCTACAAGGATGTGCCGCGGCCATGGCCGATCGGGCTGATCCACGGACGGGACGATCGGTTCACCGCGGCGCTGCGCGAGGCGCTGGCGGCCGACGAGGCGAGCCTCGATATCGGCTGGAACCAGCCCTACTCGGCGCTCAACGGCGTCACCTACACCCTTGAGCATCACGGCGACGGGCGAGGACTCGAATCGTCGATGATCGAGATCCGGCACAACGAAATTCTCGAACCAGAAGGGGTGAGCCTGTGGGCCGCCCGGCTGGCCCGCTGCCTCACTGCCGCGCTTGGGTCGCGCGGCGGGGCAGCGGCTACATCGCCGACCGACCAGAACACGTCAGTTCACAGGAGGGTTTGATGGCTGACATTCCGTCTAGTGCCACGGGCACGCAGGCGGGTGGTGTGAAATACGCCAGCCGCGACAAGACCTATTTCGAAAAGCGCGGCCTGCAGCGCTATGCCGGCATCTGGTCACTCTGGGCGCTGGGCGTCGGCGCGGTGATCTCGGGCCACTTTTCGGGCTGGAATTTCGGCTTCGCCACCGGCGGCTGGGGCGGCATGCTGGTGGCCGGCATCATCATTGCCATCATGTATCTGGGCCTGACCTTCTCGATCGCCGAGATGAGCCCGGCGCTGCCCCATACCGGCGCCGCCTACTCGTTCGCTCGCAGTTCGATGGGGCCCTGGGGTGGGTTCGTCACCGGGCTGTTCGAGAACGTCGAGTACGTGCTGACGCCGGCGGTGATCTGCACGTTCATCTCGGCGTATTTCGGCTCGATCACCGGGCTCGATACATCGCTCTACCCGGTCTTATGGATCGTGTTCTACGCCATCTTCCTCGCGCTCAACATTTTCGGGGTGGCGCTGAGCTACAAGGTGACGCTGGCGGTGACGCTGATCTCCTTGGCGGGGCTGGCGTTCTTCTACATCAGCGCCTTCGGACATATCGACTTCTCACGCTGGGCGCTGAACATCGCGCCTGATGGCTCCGAGCTGCCGGAAGGCGGTGGCGATTGGTTCCCCAAGGGCTTTGGCGGCGTGCTCGCCACCCTGCCCTTCGCGGTCTGGCTGTTCCTCGCCATCGAGCAGGTGCCGCTGGCAGCCGAGGAATCGGTCGATCCGAAGCGCGATATGCCGCGTGGCATCATGCTGGGCTTTGCGACGCTGGCGCTCTCGGCCTTCCTCGTGGTGCTGCTCAACCCCTCGATCGCAGGGGTCGGTTCGTTCGCGCTGGGCTCGTCGCTGGAGCCGGCGCTCGACGGTATCCGCGCCATGTTCCCGGATGTGGGCTGGGCCGCTTCGGCCTTCGGCGTCGTGGCGCTGATCGGCCTCGTCGCCTCGTTCCACACCATCCTCTACGCCCAGGGCCGGCAGGTCTATTCGCTGAGCCGCGCCGGCTACTTCCCGTCGGCGCTGTCGGAGACGCATGCCAAGTACAAGACCCCGCATTTCGCCATGATCGCGGGCGCGGCGCTGGGTCTCGGCGTGATGCTGGTGATCTGGTACGCCAATGGCGGCGGCGGCGGTGGCGAAACGCAGCTGGGTGACGACATCATCGGTTCGGTGCTGCTCAACATGGCGGTGTTCGGTGCGATGCTGAGCTATATCGCGCAGGCGCTGAGCTTCATCATCCTCAGGCGCAAGCTGCCCAACATCGAGCGGCCGTTCAAAAGCCCGGTGGGCGTTCCCGGTGCGGTGGTGACCATCATCATCGCCGCCGTGACGCTGGGCTACCAGATCCAGGATCCGAACTTCTTCAAGGGCGTGATCTGGGTGATCGTCTGGTGCGCCGTCGGCATCGTCTATTTCGCGCTGGTCGGCCGACACAAGCTCATCCTCTCGCCCGAGGAAGAGTTCGCGCTCGAACACGCCAAGAAATAGCGACCAAGGGGGCCGCGGCCCGGCGCTGCGGCCCCCTTACCAACAACAAGACCAGCGTTCTGAGGGAGTTCTGCCATGGCGCAAGCCGCCTATACGCTCGATCAACTGAAGGCCGACGTGAAAGCCGGCACCATCGACACCGTGCTGGTGGCGTTTCCCGACATGCAGGGCCGGCTGATCGGCAAGCGCTTCCAGGCCGAGTTCTTCCTCGACGGGGCGATCGACGAGACGCATGGCTGCGACTACCTGCTCGCCAACGATATCGACATGGAGCCGGTGCCCGGCTACGAGGCGGCCAACTGGGCCAAGGGCTATGGCGATTTCGTCATGAAGCCCGACCTCGGGACACTGATGAAGGCGGCCTGGCTGGATGGCACGGCGATCATCCTCGCCGACCTCGTCGACCACCACCATCACGAGCCGATCCCGCATAGCCCGCGCGCCATCCTCAAGGCGCAGCTGAAGCGGCTGGAAAAGCTCGGCCTGACGGCAAATTTCGCCTCGGAGCTGGAGTTCTACCTGTTCGACGAGAGCTTCCGCTCGGCCTGGGACAAGGGTTATCGGAACCTCACCACCGCCGGTTACTACATCCAGGATTACCACATCTTCCAGACCACCAAGGAAGAAGGGGTGCTGCGCGACATGCGGCGGCAGTTGCAGGCATCGGGCATTCCGGTGGAGAACTCGAAGGGCGAATGGGGCCCCGGCCAGGAAGAGCTAAACGTGCGCTATGCGGATGCGCTGACCATGGCGGACCGGCATGTGGTGATGAAGAACGCGATGAAGGAAATCGCGCATAACCACGGCAAAGCCATCACCTTCATGGCCAAGTGGGATTTCGGCCTCGCCGGCTCATCGAGCCACATCCACATGAGCCTCGCCAAAGCCGGCAAGAACGCCTTCATCGACAGCAAGGACAAGCTCGGCATGTCCGACCTGATGAAGCATTTCATGCAGGGGCTGCTGACCTATGCCGGCGACATCACCTATTTCCTCGCGCCATTCATAAACTCCTACAAGCGCTTCCAGGCCGGAACCTTCGCGCCGACCAAGGCGATCTGGTCGTCGGACAACCGCACGGCGGGGTTTCGCCTCTGCGGCGAAAACACCAAGGGGGTGCGCGTCGAGTGCCGGATCGGCGGGGCGGACCTCAACCCCTATCTCGCCTACGCGGCGCTGATCGCGGCCGGGCTGAAAGGGGTCGAGGACAAGCTGCCGCTGGAGCCGGCCTTCACCGGCGACGCCTATGTCGGCGAGAAGCTGCGGGAAGTGCACAAGACGCTGCGCGACGCGATCGCCGCGATGCAGAACTCGAGCATGCTGCGCGAGGCGTTCGGCGAGCCGGTGATCGGGCATTACGTGCATACCGGCAACTGGGAGCAGTTCGAATACGACCGGCGAGTCACCGATTGGGAGTTGAAGCGCGGGTTCGAGCGCAGCTAGAACTCCGGGCACAACGACATAGGTGACAGATGACCGACAGGGTCCAGATCGTCTCGCCCATCGATGGGCGCGTGTATGCCGAGCGCAAGGTCGCAACGGGCGCTGAGATCGACGCAGCGGTGGCCAAGACCCGGCGGGCCCGCGAGGTGTGGGCCGAGGTGACGGTCAAGGAGCGGGTGAAGTTCCTCGAGCACTTCCTCGATGCGCTGCTCGCCAGAAACGACGAGATCGTACCGGAGCTGGCCTGGCAGATGGGCCGGCCGGTGCGCTATGGCGGGGAGAAGCGCGGCGTCGAAGAACGCTCGCGCCATATGATCGGCATTGCCGAGGAGAGCCTCAAACCCTCGATGCGGCCGGACAAGCCCGGCTTCACGCGCTGGATCGCGCGCGAGCCGCTGGGCACGGTGATGGTGATCGCACCGTGGAACTACCCCTATCTGACGGCGATCAACACGATCGTGCCGGCGCTGATGGCGGGCAACGCGGTGCTCCTGAAGCATGCGTCGCAGACGCTGCTGGTGGGCGAGCGCTTCGCCGAGGCGTTCCAGGCGGCCGGAATGCCGGACGGGCTGTTCCAGAACCTGGTGCTGAACCACGGCGATACCGAAAAGCTGATCGGCTCGGGCAAGATCGACCACATCAATTTCACCGGCTCGGTGGAAGGCGGGCGGCGGATCGAGCGCGCTGCAGCGGGGACCTTTGCAACGCTGGGGCTGGAGCTCGGCGGCAAGGACCCGGCCTATGTGCGCGAAGATGCGAACCTGACGCACGCGGTGGAGAACCTGGTCGACGGCTCGTTCTTCAATTCCGGGCAGAGCTGCTGCGGGGTGGAGCGCATCTACGTGCACGCCTCGGTCTATGACCGCTTCGTCAAGGATTTTGTCGAGAACGCCCGGAGCTGGACGCTGGGTAACCCGCTCGACGCCGACACCATGGTCGGGCCGATGGCGACGCCTCGCTTTGCCGACCTGGTGCGCGGGCAGACGCTGGAAGCGCTGCGGAAGGGCGCCAAGGCGCATCTCAATACGAAGCACGACCTCGACGAGGAGAGCTCGCCTTACTTGGCGCCGGAAGTGCTGACCAACGTCAACCACCAGATGGCGGTGATGCGCGAGGAGAGTTTTGGGCCGGTGGTCGGCATCATGAAAGTGCGCGACGACGCCGAGGCGATCGAGCTGATGAATGACAGCCCGTATGGGTTGACCGCCTCGATCTGGACCGAAGATCTCGAGGCGGCGGCCAAGCTCGGTGCGAAAGTCGAGACCGGCACGGTGTTCGCCAACCGCTGCGACTATCTCGATCCGGCGCTGGTGTGGACCGGGGTCAAGGAAACCGGCAAAGGCGGCGCGCTGAGCGAGATCGGCTATGCCAACCTGACGCAGCCCAAGAGCTATCATTTGAAGAAGGTGTGAGGCATCGCCTCATCGTTGGGCCACGGTTGGTGCCACCCCCACCGGGTCATTCCCGCGAAAGCGGGAAACCCCGTTGGGGGGTGAGACGTAAACAGAGATCCCCGCTTTCGCGGGAATGACCCGGTGGAGAACTGGGCTATCGGGAGAGCGGGAATGACGACCAAGGCCAACTGGAATTACCCCACCGCCGTGAAGTTCGGCGCCGGCCGCATTGCGGAACTACCGGAGGCGTTGAAGGCGGCGGGGATTGCGCGGCCGCTGCTGGTGACCGATGCCGGGCTAGCGAGTTTGCCGGTGACACAGAACACGCTGAAGCTGCTGCGCGATGCCGGCTTCGAGGTCGGCGTGTTCGCCGATGTGAAGCCCAACCCGATCTCGGCCAACGTCAATGCCGGCATCGAGGTGCTGCGCAAAGGCGGGCATGACGGGGTGATCGCCTTCGGCGGCGGTTCCGGGCTCGACACCGGCAAGGTGATCGCCTTCATGGCCGGACAGACCCGGCCGATGTGGGATTTCGAGGATATCGGCGACTGGTGGACCCGCGCCGACCCCAAGGGGATTTTCCCGATCGTCGCGGTGCCGACCACCGCCGGGACCGGCTCGGAGGTCGGCCGCGCCGGGGTGATCACCGACGAGACGACGCACACCAAGAAGGTGATCTTCCACCCGCTGATGATGCCCAGGGTGGTGATCGCCGATCCCGAACTGACGGTCGGCATGCCGACTTTCATTACCGTGGGTACCGGGTTCGATGCGCTGGCGCATTGCCTCGAGGCCTATTGCGCCAAGGGCTATCACCCGCTGGCTGACGGCATCGCCGTGGAAGGGGTGCGGCTGGCACTCGAGAACCTGCCCAAGGTGGTGGAGAACCCCAACGATATCGAAGCGCGTGGTCACCTGATGAGTGCGGCAGCGATGGGGGCGGCGGCGTTCCAGAAGGGGCTGGGCGCCATCCATTCGCTGAGCCACCCGGTGGGCTCGCTCTACGACACGCATCACGGCATGACCAATGCGGTGTTCATGCCCTATGTGCTGGTGGCCAACCGCGATGCGATCGAAGCCAAGATCGCCCGGCTCGCTGCCTATTGCGGGCTCTCGCCCAACTTCGACGCGTTCCTCCGCGCCATCAACGGGTTGCGCGCCCGGCTCAACGTTCCCAACACGTTGAAGGACTTCAAGGTGAGCGGCGAGAAGCGCGAGCTGATCGGCGACATGGCGATCGTCGATCCGACGGCGGGCGGCAACCCGGTGGAACTGACCAAGAAGCTGGCACTGGAGATTTTTGACCGGGCGATGGAGGGGCGGCTTTAGTCGCTCCTCGCTGACGCTCGGATCGCGCATCGCAAGCGATGCGATACCCCTCATCCGGCGCTGCGCGCCACCTTCTCCCTCAAGGGGAGAAGGTCGCAGCGGCGCGATCTAGCCCTTCTGCCCTCTCCCCTTGAGGGAGAGGGTGGCTCGGCGAAGCCGAGACGGGTGAGGGGCAGGTCAGCCTAGCCTCTGCACCGCTTCCTTCGCGCCGTTCTCCAGCAGCGATTTCAGGTGGTTGGTGACTGTATCGCGGAACACCGCAACCTGCGGCAGGTCAGTGCCGAAGACTTCCGTCACGGCGAGGAGGCCGTTCGCCAGTTTCTCGGGATCGCGCCCTGCCTCGTCGGCAATCTGACGTAGCCGCGTGGCCATGGGGTCTTTGACATCGATGGGCTGGCCGGCTTCGTCGATGCCGGTGACGTACCGCATCCAGGCAGCGACACCCAACGCCAGGCGCGGGAATGGCTGCGTCGCCTTGAGCCGATCGCGAATGGTGCCGAGCAGGCGCTGCGGCAGTTTCTGTGTGCCGTCCATGGCGATCTGCCAGGTGCGGTGCTTGAGCGCGGGGTTGGCGAAGCGCGCCAGCAGCTGGTCGCGATAGGCCTCGAGCGTCGTACGCGACATCGGCAGGGTCGGCATTGCTTCTTCGGTCATCAGCCCATGGACCAGCCGGTGAATTGCAGCATCGGAGATGACTTCGTTGACGTATTGATAGCCCGAGAGATAGCCGAGATAGGCCATGGTCGAATGGCTGCCATTGAGCATCCTCAGCTTCATCAGCTCGAACGGCTCGACATCTTCGACCAGTTCGGCGCCGACGGTTTCGAAAGGCGGCCGGCCGGCGGGAAAATCGTCCTCGATCACCCACTGGGTGAAGGGCTCGGTCATGATCGGCCAGGCGTCGTCGAGACCGGTGATCTCGGCGACGACGCTGCGGTCGGCGTCGGTGGTGGCTGGCACGATCCGATCGATCATGGTCGAGGGAAAGCTCACGTTCTGAACGTAGTCCGCAAGACTCGCCCCGGCTCCGCGCAGCTCGGCGAAGCGGCGCACGATGCGGCCGGCGGTTTTGCCGTTCGACGGGAGGTTGTCGCAGCTCATCACCGTGAAGGGGGCCAGCCCGCGCTGCCGGCGGCGTTCGAGTGCGGCGACGATAATGCCGGGCGCGCTGATCGGCGTCTCCGGATGCGCCAGGTCGTGGACGATATCGGGATGCTTTTCGTCGAGCTCGCCGGTCGAGGGATCGTGGCAATAGCCCTTTTCGGTGACGGTCAGCGAGACGATGCGGATCGCCGGATCGGCCATGGTTTCAATCAGTTGGGCGCGCTGGGTGTTGGCATCGAGCACATCGAGGATGGAGCCGATAATGCGTGGTTTGGTGCCCGAGGCATCGCGGATGGCGAGGGTATAGAGGAAATCCTGCGGCTCGAGCGCGTCACGGGTATCGGGCCGCCGCAGCGAGGCGCCGATAATGCCCCAGCTGGGGTTTTTGGCCAGCAGGCTGTCGACATAGGCAGCCATGTGGGCCCTATGGAAAGCGCCGATCCCGAGGTGAACGATGCCTGGGGTGACCGTCGATCGGTCGTAATCCATGACGTCAACGCCACGTGTACGAAGGGTGTCTGATTGGATTTCGGACATGGACAGGCCTGGCATTTGTCGGTGTTCCCTCTGATAGACGGCGTGCCTCTCCACCACCCCTGGGGCGGCCCCTCCCCCGCCGCGCGGGAGAGGATCATGAAACGCACGTGCATCAATAACGGAGCATCTCGGGGACTGCCATACCAGGCGGTTGCGTGGGCAAAATATCCCCGGCATAAGCATTGGGCAGTTGAGGGGAAGACGGCGTGACCAAACGGTTTGTGAGTATCGGCGAAGCCATGATCGAAATGTCTGGCGGCGAAGGTGGGATGTACCGCCTCGGCTATGCCGGCGATACGCTGAACACCGCATGGTACGCACGGGCTCTGCTGCCGGAAGGCTGGGATGTCGATTATGTGACGGCGCTCGGCGACGACATGTATTCGGGCGAGATGCGGGCGTTCATCAAGAAGGCCGGGATCGGCACCGAGCGGATCCAGACCATCGCCAACCGCCGGCCCGGCCTCTACATGATCCACCAGGAAAAGGGCGACCGGCACTTCACCTACTGGCGCGGGCAATCGGCGGCGAAACTCCTTGCCGACGATGTCGAGGCGCTGGAGGCGGCGGTGGTAGGCGCCGACACGGTGTATTTCTCAGGCATCTCGATGGCGATCCTGGCGCCGCGAGCCCGCGGCAAGCTGATGCGCACCATCGTCAAGGCGCGCGATGCCGGCGCGACCGTGGTGTTCGACACCAATCTGAGGCCGGCGCTGTGGACCAGCCCCAAGATCATGGCCTCGACGCTGACGGCAGCCGCAGCGATTGCCGATATCGTGCTGCCGACCCACACCGACGAAGCGCCACTGTTCGGCGATGCCTCGCCCGAGGCGACGGCGGAGCGCTACCTGAAGCTCGGAGCGCAGGAAGTGGTGGCCAAGGACGGCTCGAAACCGGCTTTCGTCGCCACGGCAGACGGCGTGCGCCAGTACGTGCCGGCGCCTGAGGCCGACAAGGTCGTCGATGCAACCGGCGCCGGAGACTCGTTCAACGGCGGCTACCTCAGCGGCCGAGCCCGCGGCCTGTCGCCGGTGGAGGCCGCCGAACGGGCGCACCGGGTGGCCGGCGTGGTGATCGGCCACAAGGGCGCGCTGGTTGATCCGGCGCTGGTGCGGGGGGTTTAGGGCCGCGGCACCTACTGCCGCGCTCCGGCGTTACCTATTCCTGCGATTCTTTGCCGATGAGTTCCTGTTCGCAGGCATCGTAGTAGAGGTGCCAGACGACGACGTGGCCGTCGCGCTTCGGCTTCAGAGCCACGAACATGTAGACGTAGCCCTTCGAGTACTCAGGGTAGTGCTGCACTTCCGTGTATTTCTTGCGCTTCAGGATTTTGGCAACCCGTTCAGGGCCGAGGCACTCGTTGAGGTGCTCGCCGCCGAGGTCGAAGCCTCCCTTGGCGCCGGCGGCGATGGCCGCAGGCGCAGCCAGGGCGCTGACGACGATTGCCGCCGCGAGGCAGGATTTAAGGATCGAGACACTGGGTGAGGACATCGCTTGCTCCGCAACTGGCGGGCAGTGATTTGCCCGCCGATTGAGGGGACGCTAGGTCGCCCGAAATGAACGCCGACCGACAGTAACGGTCACCGCATATTCATCAGTCGTATTATGATTATCCCAACTTGCCGCTTGACTGATTGTCGAGGGCACTCTCGGCCAGCAGCCAGTCGCGGAAGGCCCTGACCCGACGCTCGCGGAGAGCGCTCTGCAGGTAGACGACATAGTATTTTGAGCTCGCCTTGAGCTCGAGGCCGAACGGCCGGACCAGGCGCCCCGCGGCGAGATCGGCAGAGACCAGGGTGCTGCGGCCGAGCAATACGCCCTCGCCATGCACCGCGGCCTCGGTGGCATAGGTAGCGGAATCGAAGCGCACGCCGCTGTTGGGGTTGATGTCGGTGACGCCGGCGCGCTCCAGCCAGGTCTTCCAGTCGATCGGGAAGCCGTCATGGATCAGCGTGTGATGCCTCAGGTCAGCCGGTTCGCGGAGCGGGTGTTCGCCGCCCAGCAGTTCGGGGCTGCAGACCGGGAACACGTCCACCTCGGAAAGCAACTCCGACACCGCGCCCTCGTAATCGCCGGCGCCGTAGCGGATGGCGATATCGACGCCGTCGCGGACGAAATCGGCGAGCAGGCCCGAGGTCGAGATCCGCACATCGATATCGCGGTGGGCGCGATGGAAGCGGTAGAGCCGCGGCACCAGCCAGCGGCCGGCAAAACCATCTGAGGTGCTGACATTGAGCACCCCGGCCGGGCGCGGCGCCGCCACCGCCATGGTGGCGGTGCTGATCTGGTCGAGCGCCGCGGCGACCTCGGCGGCATAGGCGGCGCCCTCGGGCGTGAGACTCACCGAACGGGTGCCGCGTTCGAACAATTGCACGCCAAGCCGGTCCTCGATGTTGCGGACGGCGCGGCTGATAGCGCCGTGCGTGAGGTTGAGCTCGGCGGCCGCGTTGGTGAAGCTCAGGTGTCGCGCCGCCGCGTCGAAAGCGGGCAGCGCGGAGAGCGGTGGGAGTTTGCGAGGCATGCGCCACCTGTGAGTTTTCATCACAGATCGTGCAGCAATTCTCGTTTGTTGTCTATGCGGTGATCGCCCAGATTGTGGCCATGGAAACAGCGGTTTCCGGCCGATCTCAAACGATCCGGCAGCAAACGAAAGGAACATCCTGTGAGCAACTATCACACTTATGCCGATGACTGCCGCGCTCCGGCTCCCTCCGTCCAGCAGGTTGCCGGCGACGCCATATCGCTGGTGCGGAGCGCGATCCACGCCGTGGTGTCGGCCTTGCGCCATGCCAGGGCGCGCCGCGCCACCGAGGATCGGGTCACGGGCTTTCCGGCGCATCTGCTGGCCGACCTCGGCTACGAGCGCGACTGGGATGGCTCGATCCACCCGGTCCGCAACGAAGACGCCTGATCCGTTAAGCGACGAAAGGAGAAGAGCAATGGCAAAGGTATTTCCCCATCTCTGGTTCAAGAACCAGGCCGACGAGGCGATGGCGTTCTACACCTCGATCTTCAGGGATTCCCAAGTTCTCGGGCGCAGCGTCATGCCCGACCCGGAACTGTCGGTGGTGCGCTTCGCGCTCGCCGGCCAACCGGTGGTGGCGCTCAACGCCAACTCGCCGGCGCACTACAACGAATCCTTCTCGTTCCTCATCGAGACCGAAGACCAGGAGGAGACCGATTACTACTGGAATGCACTGATCGCCGATGGCGGCAAGGAACAGCCCTGCGGCTGGCTCACCGACAAGTTCGGCGTCTACTGGCAGGTGTCGCCCACCCGGCTATCGCAGCTGCTGGCGGACCCGGACCGCGAGAAGGCCGGGCGCGTGCTGCGGGCCATGTACCAGATGAAGAAGATCGTCATCGCCGACCTCGAGCGCGCCTATCGCGGCTGAGCCCGCGTCGCGCTCCTCCCCTTCCAACATCATCACAACGGAGAAATCCCATGGCACAGCTTATGGGCAGGAAAGTCGTCGTCGTCGGAGGCAGCTCCGGCATTGGCCTTGGTGTCGCTGCGGCGGCGCTGGAACGCGGCGCCGAACTGGTGCTGGTCGGCCGCTCGCAGGACAAGCTGCTGCAAGCGCAGCGGAGCCTCGGCGGCAATGGCCGGGTGAAGACGGTAACCGCCGACATGACGCGGGAAGCCGAGATTGCCGCAGCCTTTGCCGGCATCGGCGCCTTCGACCACCTGGTGTCGACCGCCGGCACGCCGCCGCCGGGTGACCCGATCGGCGAGACCGACGCCGAAATGGTGCGGCGGTTTGTCGACGACAAGCTGATCGGCGCCGTGCTGGTCGCCAAGCACGCCGTGCGGACGCTCACGGCCGGTGGGTCGATGACCTTCACCTCGGGCATCAACAAGGACCGGCCGCCGGTGCCGGGCGGCGCCGTGGTCTCGGCGATCGCCGGCGCGTTCAGCTACTTCGCCCGGGCGCTGGCGCTGGAACTGGCGCCGAGCCGGGTGAACATCGTCTCGCCCGGCTGGGTCGATACGCCGATGTTCGACGAACTCGTCGGCGAAGCCAAGGCGGGCTATTTCGCGGAAATGGCAGCCCGCCTTCCAATCGGCCGGATCGCCGCACCGCGCGATGTGGCGCCCGCCTATCTCTACGCCATGGAAAGCGAGTTCATGACCGGCGAGACGATCCACATCGATGGCGGGCAACGGCTTATCTGAGGTCGGAAGGAGCGGCTGGTCCCCCAAGCCGGAGGCTCAGGACGAGGGGGACCAGCAGCCCATAGAGCGCGACGACGGAAAGCCAGATGGCGCCGGGCCAGTGGTCGCGGAAGACGAAATAGAGGCTCGAGAACAGCAGTGGCGCGGCGATCGAAGCAAGGCTGACGGCCGAGGCGAGGACGCCCTGGAACTGGCCCTGCTGACTCTCATCGACCTGCCGCGTGGCGAGCGATTGCAGCGCCGGGGCGCCGATGCCGCCGAGCGCGAAGACCGGCATGATGGCGAAGATCAGCCAGCTCTGGGTGGCAAAGGCCATGACGACGAGTGCGATCGATGCGCCGGCGATGCCGGTGAGGATAGCGCCGCGCTCGCCGAGCAGCTTTGCCGCGGGACCGGGAAGGAAGGCCTGCGCCAGCGTCTGGCAAACGCCGAAGGCGCCGAGCGACAGGCCGATCCACAGGCCATTCCACTGGAAGGTGTCGCTGCCCCAAAGCGCCCAGCAGGTGCCGTAGACCTCGCCGGTGGCGGCGAAAGCGAAGAAGATGAAGATCATCGGCCGCAGGCCTTTGACCGAGAGGGCCCAGCGCAGCGAGCGGAGCGGATTGAGCGCGGCCAGATCGAGCTTTTCGCGGCTCGGAGTGCGTGACTCGGGCAACACGAGGAAAGCCAGCAGCAGGTTTCCGGCGTTCAGCACGGCCGCGGCGATGAAGGGCAGCCGCAACCAGTAATCCCCCAGCGCACCGCCGAGCACCGGCCCAATGATGAAGCCGATGCCGAACATGGCATTGAGGAGGCCAAAGCGGCGGGCCCGCGTCGCCTCGGGCGAGATATCGGTGACATAGGCGGTGGCGACCGAGACATTGGCGCTGGTGAGGCCGGCAATGGCCCGGCCGAGCAGCAGCAGCCAGAGGTTCGGCGCGAAGGCAAGGAAGAGGTAGTTGACCGCTGCGCCACCGAGCGAGATCAGCAGCACCGGACGGCGGCCGAGCCGATCGCTGAGGGCGCCGAGGATCGGCGCGAAGACGAACTGCATGACGGCGTAGAGCGCGGTCATGATGCCGATATAGGCGGCGACATTCTCGGCGCCGGTCACCTCGGCGAGCAGCGAGGGAAGGATGGGAAAGATGAGGCCGATGCCGACGGCATCGAGAACAATGGCGGTGTAGATGACGGTGAGTGATCTCTGCATGGCAAGCTTGCTCCACGCGAAGCAGGCGGACGCCACAGAGGCGACGACAGCTTCGCGATCATGCCCGACACGGCGGGCGACTGGGGTTCTGGGAGACGCTGACCAGGCCATGCGCAAGGCATGAGCTGGCGTGTGCTTGACCACCTGGACGACTATTCGTCCACCTGTTTACTCCGCCACTGAGCGGATCAAGGGAGGCGGTCGCTTTTCGCGACGTCTGGGAGATACGCCCGACGCGGCGGAGGGGCAAGTGGCGAATTCCGGAAGGGGCCGATGCGACGGTGGCATGGCTGGGCCCTGACCTCAGCGGATGGACGTAAGGGCGCTAGGCGCTGGCGCGGACCGCAAGCGCCGCGGTCGCGACCTCGCGTTCCAGCTCCGGCGGATAGGCGTGGAGGCCGGGCGGAATGCCGGCGGCGCCGGCGGTGAGCAGCCAGAGCAGGCCACGGATCATCACGCCGGAGAAGGGATCGAAACTCGCCGAACCCGCCAGGTTGCCGGTGAAGGCGATGTTGATCAGGCTGCCGCGGTTGAGCAGGAACAGCGAGCGTCCGCCGATGGTATAGCGTTCGATATGAGCCTTCATGGTCCGGCGCTCATGCCGATCGAGCCAATCGACATCGATCTCACGATTGGAGTGGCCGACATTGAAGAGCACCGCACCATCGCGGCAAAGGCCCAGTTCAGCTTCGCCAAGCACGCCGTCGCGGCCGGTGGCGGTGACGATGACGGCTGCCCCCGCCAGCGCTTCGGCGAGTGGCAGGGTGCGGCAGCCGAAATGCACCGCTTCGAGCTGGCGGACCGGATCGCGCTCGGCGACGGTGACTACGGCGCCGAGGGCGCGGGCCCGCTCGGCGACGCCACGGCCGACCGGCCCGAAGCCGACGACCAGCACCCGGCAACCGAACAGTGACAGGCCGGTGATGCTGCCGAAGGCCGGCCAGGTTTCTTCGCCGACATGGAAGCGGTTATGGATGGCGTCCTTGAGGACAATGCCGTTCCAGTCGAACACCGGAAAGGCGAGGTGCAGCGGGCGGATCCGATGGAGGCCCGTCGTGGTCGCCTCGAGTGCACCGGCGATCGGCGTGCCCGCAAGGGTGGCGGCCTCGATGAGTTCGCCGCCCATGTCGCAGATGGCATCGAGCGGGCCGGTCGCAAAGCGGCGAAGCGTTTCGTCATAGAGCGCGCGCGGCTCGCGCCGACCATCGAACACCTCAACGCCATGCCGAGTAAGGTACTCCACCACGCGGGGGTCGGTACTATCGGGGTTGCACCCGCCAACGCGGACCGACACGCCAGCCTCGACGAACGGCATCAGGGTCAGGATGGTATCGGGGAGCAGGTGCATCCAGCCGGCGAGCCGCTTGCCGGAAAGGTCGGTGCGGCGCACCGCGGCGCCGAAATGCGTGCTGATCGGGTGGGTGAAGCGGAGCCATTCGAGGGCCGTTTCGATCTCGGCAATCGCATTTGGGTCCGCAGCCATGATGTCACCTCCGTGGTCAGCCGGGCGTTGGGGTCCTCAGGATTTTCGCCATGGCCTTGCCTTTGGCGAGTTCGTCGATGAGTTTGTCCAGGTAGCGGATCTCGCGCATCATCGGTTCTTCGATGTTCTCGACGCGGACGCCGCAGACGACGCCGGTGATCAGCGACCGCGCCGGGTTGAGCGCCGGCGCGGAGGTGAAGAAGGCTTCGAGGGTGGCGCCCTTCGTCAGCTGATCGTCGAGCGTCTGCTGGGAGTGGCCGGTCAGCCAGCGAAGGATCTCATCGACCTCGGCCTTGCTGCGCCCCTTGTTCTCCGCCTTGGCGATGTAGAGCGGATAGACCTTGGCGATGTTGTACGAATAAACGCGGTCCTTGACTTTCTCCGTCGTCTCCTGCATGTCGGCTCTCCTTATCTGGCCTCGATGATCAGGCGGATGCCGAGGATGCCGATGAAGGCGGCGGCGGCGCGATCGACCCAGAGCTTGGCGCTCAGATAGATGGCGCGGGGTTTTGTCGCCGAGAAGGCGATGGCGACGATGCTGTACCAAAGGGTTTCCTGCAGGAAGATCAGCGGCGGCAGGGCCCAGTAGAGCCAAGGCTCGGGATTGGCCGGCAGGAGCGCGGCGAACACCGCGCCGAACACCGCAACGATCTTGGGATTGGAAAGCTGGGTGAGGAGGCCGAAGGTGAAGGCCTTCTGCGGATTGGCGGCGGGAGCGGCGCCGGCCTCGACCGTGATGGGGTCGGCGGCGTGGCTCCAGATCTTCCAGGCGAGATAGACGAGGTAAAGCCCGCCAGCGACCTTCAGGGCGGTGAACAGCAGCCCACCATCCTGCATCAGGGTGCGCAGCCCGAGCACGGCGAGCGCCCCGTACACCATGGCCCCTACTCCCATGCCGAGCGCTGCGGCGAGCCCTTCGGCGCGCGATTGGGCGACGGCGGTCCGGACCACGAAGACGAAGCTCGGGCCTGGGCTGATGGCGCCGAGCAAGAGGGCGCCGAGAATGGCAAAAAGCGGCAGAAAATGGTCCATGGGAGCCTCCGGAACAGCGGGAGGCTAGCGCATCAGCGGCCGGTGCTGGAAGCGATATCGCAGCGCCGGCGATCGACGGAGGCAGCTCTCACCCGAACCCCGACGTCCGGGTGAGAGCTCGCGTGCAGAGCCGTTACAGCATCTTTTCTTCCTTCACCGGGGTGCGGCTGACGATCTCGCGGTCGCAGGCGTCGTAGGTGATGTAGTAGGGGACGAAGACGTGCTCGGAGTTCTTCTTCTTGGCAGAGAACAGGTAGATGCCCTCCTCGGCTTCCTTCTCGAGCTTCTCGATCATCTTGTAGTTGCGCTTCTTGAGATAGCGGATCGCCTGCTTGACGCTCTGGCAATCGTAGTCGTCGTAGTCGTCGTGGTTCTCAAAGATCGGTTTCTCCTGCAGGCCGCCGGCGAGGACCGGCGGAGCCGAGACGGCGACGAGCGACAGGGCGAGGGCAGCGAAAGTCGGCCGGGCGAAACGATTGAGACGTGCGAACATTTGGTCCACTCCATGAAAGCAGGCTCGGTTGCCTGCGGGTGAGAGAGGACTAAGGGGGTTCGGCTGAACCGATGCAGAGCCGGAAGTTCATTGGTCATTCATAAGTCGTCTTATGACTTTGAGTCACCTGATTGAGCCGGACGGAAGGCGTCGACGCCGGTGAGATCGGCCGAGAGAGCCCAGAGGCGGGCCGCCTCATCGGGGTCGACAGCGTAGGGGCGCACGCCGGTGAAGCCATCTTGGCTGAGCGGGGCGACGTCGCAGTCTTCGCAATAGAGCCCGCCCAGACCAGCGAGTTGCGGGGAGGTAGCGGCCCAGACCTGGGTTGCCGCACCCTGCTGCGGGGTCTTGAAGCTCGGATCGGCGAGATCGCCATTCTCATCGATCCAGCCGGCTGCGACCTTTTCGGCCTTGGCCAGATGGCGCTGCAGCGGAGTGAGGATACTGCCCGGATGGAGCGAAAAAGCGCGCACGCCGGCGTCGCGACCGAGCGCATCGAGATGGACGGCGAACAGGGCGTTGGCGGTCTTGCTCTGACCATAGGCCTGCCAGCGGTCATAGCCGTGGGTGAACTGCACATCGTCCCAGCGGATGCCGGTGATGCCGTGGGCGCCGGAGGAAACGGCGACGACGCGGGCTCCGGCGCCGCCGGAAAGGGCCGGCCACAGCCGGTTGACGAGGGCATAATGGCCGAGATGGTTGGTGGCGAACTGGGCTTCCCAGCCAGGACCGACGCGGGTCTCGGGGCAGGCCATGATGCCGGCGCTGTTGATGAGGATATCGACGTGGCCGCGTGAGGCCACGACGCGGGCGGCGAACGCACTGACGCTGGCGAGGTCGGTAAGATCGAGGGCTTCGATCTCGACGCCGGGAAGGTCGCCCACGGCGGCAAAAGCTGCGTCGGGCTGACGGGCGGGGACGATGACGTGGGCGCCTGCCGCGGCCAAGGCCCTGGTAGTCTCCAGCCCGAGACCGGAATGCCCGCCGGTGACGATCGCCAGCTTGCCGTTCAGATCCTGTCCATGCAGCACCTCGGTGGCTGTGGTACGGGCTCCGAAGCCGGAGACGATCGGGGTTTGCGGGTTGGCCATGGCTTAAGAACTCCGGCTGCTGGGGTGAATTGCTGCAGCAGAGTTACCCGGGTTGGAAGCGTACGATCTATGCGCTATTGTCCGCCATTCTTTCGTGATCGTCCGGAACTGTGCATGGATCCGCTCTCCGACGTCCTCTCACTGCTGAAGCCACAGAGCTCGATCAGCGTCGGCCTCGACGCTGGCGGGGACTGGGCGATCCGCTTTCCGGCCCATGAGGGGATCAAGTTCAACGCGGTGATGCGCGGCAGCTGCTGGGTCTGGGTGGAGGGCGAAGGCGAGCCGCTGCGGATGGAAGAAGGCGACTGCTTCCTGTTGACCAAGGGACGGCCATTCGGCCTCGCCACCGACCCAGCGTTGCCACCGATCGCGGCGAACGCCATTTACGACCACGCCCGGGATGGGATCGCGACCTGCAATGGCGGCGGCGACTTTTTCCTGATCGGCGGCCGCTTCACTTTCGCCGCACCGCATGTGGAAGTGTTGTCGGGCGCCCTGCCCGCCATCGTGCGGGTACGCGAAGCCTCGAGCCAGGCCTCCGTGCTGCGCTGGGGGCTCGACCAGCTGGCGGCGGAGCTGCGCGAGCGGCGGCCGGGCGGTTTCCTGGTCTCCGAGCACCTCGCCCACATCATGCTGGTGCACGTGCTGCGGATTTATCTCGGCGGGCCGCAATGCGCCGGGGCCGGCTGGCTGCAGGCGCTGGCCGACCGGCAGATGAGCAAGGTGGTCGGCGCGATCCATGCCGACCCGGCGCGACGCTGGACCCTCGAGGGGCTCGCCGGGGTGGCCGGCATGTCGCGCTCGAGCTTTGCCCAGCGGTTCAAGCAGGTGGTGGGGACGTCGCCGATCGAGTACCTGACGCGCTGGCGGATGCTGGTGGCATCGGACCGGTTGCGCAACTCGCGCCAGAGCGTTGCGGCGATCGCGCTGTCGATCGGCTATGAATCCGAAAGCGCGTTCAGCACGGCGTTCAAGCGGACGATGGCGTACTCGCCGCGACAGTATCAGCGGCAGTAGGGCCCGGGGGGCAGCTTCAGAACATGCCGTCGCCGGAGTTGATGTAGGCGATCTCCTCGGGAGTGGAGACGCGACCGAGGGCGGCGTTGCGGCGGGGGTAGCGGCCGAAACGGGCGATGCAATCGCGGTGCATGATCTCGTATTTGAGCGTGTCCTCGTCGCCGAGCGCGGTGAACAGCCGAATGGCCTCGTCGTGCACCGCGAGATCCTCCGAATGCATGTAGGGCATATAGAAGAACGTCCGGCGCCGGGGTTCGACCCGCATGTCGTCGCCGAGCGCGACCGCCTCCTGCGCGAGACGCAGCGCCATGGCATCGGAGGCGAAGGCCTCGGGGCGCTTGCGATGCAACTGGCGGCAGAACTGATCGAGTACGATGATCTCGGCGAGCCGACCCGATGGGCTGGCGCGCCACCAGGCCGCCTCGCCACGGGCGACGGCGGCATAGGTTTCGCCGAAGCGCTCGGCGAGCAGCGCATCGAACTCGGGCTTGCCGCCGAACCAGTCCGGCTCGCCGTGCTCGACGAACCAGAAGTTCAGGATGTCATCGGGGGAGGTCATGGCAGCGGTCCGTCTGGTGGTGGTTGGGCGAGCGCCCTTCACTGTTCATTGTCCATGGGCCGGGCATGATGTCACCGGCCGCACGGCGCTGGGTTATGTGGGGCGACTACCCAAGGAGAATTCTATGCGGCTCGTGAAGCTCGATACGCCCGATGGCATCATCTACGTCAACCCCGAGCATGTGGTCGCGGTGGTCAAGGGCCTGCGCGACACCAAGATCGACACGGTGTCGGGCGTGCATGTGGTGAAGGACCCGCCCGAAGTGGTGGCGCGACTGCTCGGCATGGAAGAGATCGAGCTCGATGTGACGCCGCGGATGATCAACCGGGGTTGATCACTGCCCGAGCAGCGTAGGGCGCTTGCTTGCGTTGCGGGCGCGGCGGTCCATGGTCCAGCCGACCTTCAGGCCACGTCCGACTAACAGTCCCCCCAAGCCGACGATCGAGAACAGCTCGATCTCGAGGTCCCCCGGTTCGAGCGGGACGCGATAAGTGCTGCGTGCAGCATTCGACCTGGCGGGTCGCACATGCAGGGCATCGATGACATTCTGACCGTGGTTGTAGCCATCGAGCTCGACATCGATGAGGTGAGCAATCTCAATCGTGACGAAGACCCGCCCGTCGTCGACAGCCGTCGGGTAGAGGTTGCACAGACGGATCGAACTGCCGCCGGCCTGCCGCAGGTTGAGATCGGTGATCTCGGCATCGTGAAACGAAGGCACCCCTTCGTAGAGACGAACGAGCGAAGCTCCTCCCTCAAGTTGGGGGAACGTTGTCTGGTGCAGCCGGTAGCTCTCCTTGAACTCTTCGCGGGGGGTGTTGTCGCTGCTCACGATTGCCCTAAACCGTCACGATCGCCTTGATGACACCGGTGCGATCGTGGGCCCAGATCGGCATATCCTCGGGCACCCGGTCCATGGTGGTGGCGTGGGTGGCAAGCTTGTCGGTGGGGACCTTGCCGAGGCGGATCGACTCCATGACGTGCTCGAAATCGGCGCGTATGGCGTTGCGCGAAGCGCGGATGGTGAGTTCGCGCCGGTGCACTTCTGAATCGGGGAACACCAGGTCGCCCTTGATGACGCCGACCAGGGTGTAGCTGCCGCCATTGCGGGTATGGAACAGCGAGGCGTTCATCGCCTTGATCGAGCCGGTGGAATCGAACACCGCGTCGAAGCCGGTCGACTTGATGCGCGCGAACTCGCTGCCTTCGAGCTCGGCCGGCGAGAAGGTGGTAAAGCCGAGGGCGCGCGTGGCGGCGATCTTGTCAGGTGCGGCATCGATGACGGTGACGTCGGCGCCGGCGATTTTTGCAAAGAAGGCGACACCCAAGCCGATCGGACCGGACCCGACCACCAGGGCGCGCGAGCCGGGCTTGAGCTCGGCGGTGCGGCGGATGGCGTGGGCGCCGATGGCGAGGAACTCGACCATGGCCGCATCGCGGAGGCTCAGGCCCTCGGCCTTGTAGAGGTTGCCAGCGGGCATGACGATCTCTTCGGCCATGCCGCCCGGCGCGTGCACGCCGATGACCTTGAGGGTCTCGCAGCAATTGGCGCGGCCTTCGAGGCAGGCCGGGCAATGGCCGCAGTTGAGATAGGGGTTGATCACGACGGGATCGCCGGCGGCGAAGGCTTCGCCATTCGGGTCAACCACGATGCCGCTCAGTTCGTGGCCGATGACGCGCGGGTATTCGAAGTAGGGAAAATTGCCCTCGAAGATGTGGTAGTCGGTACCGCAGATGCCGATGTGGCGAATGGCGACGCGGACCCAGCCGGGCTTCAGCTCGGGGCGGTCGATGTCGATCAGCGCCAGCTGCTCGGGCGCGGTGCAGGATATGGCTCGCATGGGGTCTCCTATTGCCGGCGATCATAGCGGGGCGTGCGCCGGATGCCAGTGGCCAAAGGTCCATTGCCGCCCAGCCACCAGCTGTCATCCCAGCGAAAGCTGCGACCCATCTCTCAGCCCGAGCCAGCGGATAGTTGGGTCCCAACTTTCGCTGGGATGACACCGAGTGGGTGGGGCGTGCTAGGAGCGTAGCTCCAATTTCGACGGGGTATTTCAGCGTGAATTTTGCGAGCGATAACTGGGCCGGGGCGACGCCTGAGGTGATGGCGGCGCTGGTGCGGCACAATGGCGGCTATTCGCCGGCCTATGGCGGGGATCCGCTGAGCCTCAGCGTAGCGCAGCGGTTCTCGGAGTTGTTCGAACGTCAGGTGGAGGTGTGGTTCACGGCGACCGGAACGGCATCGAACTCGCTGGGGCTCGCGGCACTGAGCCGGCCGGGCGGCGTGGTGTTCTGCGGCGAGGACGCGCATGTGCATACCGACGAAAGCGGCGCGACGGAGTTCCAGTCGGGCGGCATGAAGCTGGTACCGGTGCAGAGCCCGCTCGGGCTGATCGATGCAGGCGCCTTGGCAACGGCGCTCGGCAAGCACCCGGTGGGCGGGCGCAGCGTGCCGGTGGCGCTGAGCCTCACCAATGCGACGGAATGGGGCACCGTGTACTCGGTGGCGCAGGTGGCCGAGCTGGCGACAATCGCGCGTGACGGCGGGCTGAAGGTGCACATGGATGGAGCGCGGTTCGGCAATGCTGTGGCGGCGCTGGGCGTGGCGCCGGCCGAGCTGACCTGGAAGGCCGGCGTGGACTTCCTGTCGTTCGGGGCAACCAAGAACGGCTGCTGGGCGGCCGAGGCGATCGTGGTGTTTACCCCGGGGCTGCTCGGGGACTTCGAAGCACGGCGGCAGCGGGCCGGACACACGTTCTCCAAGGCGCGGTTTGTCGCGGCGCAGTTCGAGGGCTATCTCGAGGACGGCAACTGGTTGCGTCGGGCCGGGCACGCCAACGCCATGTCGGACCGGCTGCGCGCCGGGATCCGGGCCAGCAGCATGGCGCGGCTCGGCTGGGAGAACACGGCGAACGAGGTGTTCGCGGTGATCCCCAGGGCGGCGCTGGCGCGGCTGCGGGCCGCCGGCGGCGCAGCGCATGAGTGGCCGGCCGACGGGCTCGCGGCAGACGAAACGCTGGTGCGGCTGGTGACCAGCTGGGCAACGACCGAGGCCGATGTGGCGGGGTTTTTGGGGGTGCTCAAGGGTTGACTGTTGCGGGGCCGGTGCGTGCCGACCCCCACCCCTGTCCCCTCCCCGCAAGGGGGAGGGAGACCCTCTCACTAGCACCTCAGTCTGCGTCTCCCTCCCCCTTGCGGGGAGGGATCAAGGGTGGGGGGCAGGTTGCGCCGGCGGAGGATCAGCCCACCACCACCTTCACCAGATTGCCGGCCGGGTCCCTGCTCTCGATCCCCTCGTTGGTCTCCGCATAGCCCGCGTCGATTGCCGCGAGCCGAGCCTTCACTGCATCGAGCGCCGCCTGATCCGGCACTGCGACGTGGAACCAGCGGAGGCCTGCCGCACCCTTCGGCGCCTGGGCGGCGTTCGGGCCGGACCAGATGTTGAAGGCGATGGTGTGCGGCGGGTAGTCGAGGCCGAGATCGCCCATGCCGAAGCGGCGCATGATGAACAGGCCGCCGAAGCCGAGGCCGTCGCGGTAGTAGCGCATGGCCTGTTCGAGATCGTGCACATGCAGGTGGATGTGGCCGATACGCGTGCCCGCGGGCATCAGCGCCGGCACGGCGTTGACGTCGTCGAGCTCGGCGAGGAGGTCATCGACATCGATGGCCTCGCGGCCCGAGTGGGGCGAACCATCGACGGTCTTGACGTAGAAGCCGTCCTCGCCGTCGCCGACGGTACCGCGCCACGGCGTTTCGAAGGTGATCTCGATGCCATTATTGTCGTCGTCCCACAGGTAGATCGCCTCGGAGACGAGGTGATCGGTGGGCGAAATGCGCACGCGGCGCATCAGGGCCCGCACCACCATTTCGGCCAGCGCCTTGCGGGTCGGGACATGCACGGCGACATGGTAGAGGCCGAGCGAGCGATCGGGGAACGGGCCCGTGGCGCCAAGTTCGAGGGTGATCAGCTCGCGGCCGCCGGCGCCCAGATGCAGCGCTTCGGCATCCTCGGAGATGAGCTCGAGGCCGACGACATCGCGCCAGACGGCGAGCGCCTTATCTCGATCGGTGACGCCGATGCGAACGGCGCCGAGATGGGTGGTGAGCGGCAGTGTCGGGGCGGAGCGGACCGCGGCCTGGGATTCGACAGTGATCATGATGGGGTCTCGCGACGGGCGTTAGGTTGACCCTGATATGGCGGAGGCCGAGGGGCAAGCCAATGGTGTCGCGCGGGCGGACAGTCGATACAGATATGCGTGAATGGATGTCGAGGACAGTAGATTAGGTACAACTGAGGGTTGGGTTGCCCCCTCCACCACCCTACGGGTGGTCCCCCTCCCCCGCCCCGCGGGGGAGGATAAGAAAACGACCACCACCCCCATCCCCGTTTGGGGATGGATGGTGGGGAGGGAGTGGTGGCCGTACTGCTGCCGACGGCGCCGAGGTCAGGTGGCGACGATGCGGCGGCGGTATTCGCTGGCGGCGTAGACGAGCAGGGCGGCGACGATCAGGCCGCCGACAAGTTGCGCCCAGTCGACCGTGGCAAGGAAGCGCGGGATCATCGCCATGGCGTTGAACTGGGCATCGGCGAAGATCTCGCGTTCGAGGTGCAGGTTGTCGGCGCCGAACTTCAGCCGCTCGTTGAGGTAGTTGAGGACGTAGCCGGCGCGCGGCCCGGTGTCGTTGAAGATCAGGTTCTCGGCGAGCCCGACCAGCCCCGGGATGAGGAAGGCGAGCGGTATCGACCAGCGACGGAACACGGTCGAGAGCGCGCCAACCCAGGCGAAGAACGGCGCGTACCAGAGCAACGCCGTCACGAGGCAGACGAACGCGAAGGCGGCGATCTGGAAGCCCGAGGAGAGAAACTCGAAGATCCCGGGCACGCCGAGGCGCGGCAGCATCATCGCGGTGATCATGGTGACCACGTAGATGAGAACGCCGGTGATGAGGTAGGCGGCGAAGATCAGCGCCGGCAGGATGGTCATGCCGGCGAGGGACTTGGAGGCCAGCACCTTGAAATCGCTGACCGGCATCGACTTCCAGAACAACATGGCGTTGTTGCGCCGATCGGCACTGAAGGCATCGGCATAGTAGAAGAACAGCGCCGCCAGCAGGTACATGCTCCACAGGGCGGCCACCGCGAGGAAGCCGAACTCGAAGAATTTCAGCGCCGAGGGGACGCCGATTTCCTGGTGCATCTGGAAACGGTTCGAGGCGATGCCGAACACCAGCACCAGCGTCATGATGCCGAGGATCACGCCGGGGGCGTAGAGGAACGCTCCCCGATGCTCGAGATACTCGCGCTTGATAAGGGCAACGAGAGACTTCATTTGGCGGGACCGCGCTGCATGAGGGCGACGAACAGGTCGCTGAGAGTGGGAGTGGTGACCTCGCCGAACGGGGCGAGGCGATCGCGATCGACGCCATCGAAGACCATGGCGGTCTGGCCGAAGCGGGTCTCGCTGTAGATCGGGCCGAGCGCGGTGGCAGCGGCGACCTGATCGGGGCGAACCAGCACCTGGCTGAACTTCGAGGAGACCGTCTCCATCTGCATGTGGAGGATCAGCTCACCATCGCGGATGAACATGATGTCAGAGAGCATGAACTCTATCTCATCCACCTGGTGGGTGGTGATCAGCAGCGTGCGCTCCTCGGTCATGTAATCCTCGAGCAGGCGCCGGTAGAAGCGCTTGCGATAGGTGATGTCGAGGCCGAGGGTCGGCTCGTCGAGGACCAGGAGCTTGGCATCGATCGCCATCACCACCGCGAGGTGGAGCTGGGCGATCATGCCCTTACTCAGGTTCTTGATCCGGGCGTCCATCTTGACGTCGGTGCCCTCGAGGAAGCCGCGGGCCTTCGCCTGATCGAAGTTGGGGTGGATGTTGGTGAGCAGCGCGAACAGCTCACGCACCCGCAGAAACCGCGGCAGGCTCGCGACATCGGAGATGAAGGCGACGTTCTGCATCAGCGAAGCGCGCTTCTGGTACGGATCCTCGCCGAGGACGCGCACGGTGCCCTCGTAAGAGGTGAGACCGAGCAGCGCGTTCAGCGTGGTGGTCTTGCCAGCGCCATTGTGGCCGACAAGGCCGTAGATGCGGCCGGCGGGGATGTCGAAATCGAGCCCGTGGAGGATTTCGGTGCGACCGAAGTGCTTCTTGAGGCCACGCGCCGAGACGATCGGAGCAGCTGTGGTTTGAGCCAGATCATTCATCTTTACCGCCTTGCTTCAACAACTGTGTGGGATCGAGATCGAGGGCAGCGAGGCGCGCCATGACGCGCGGCCACTCCTCGGTCAGAAATTTCTGGCGCTCGTGAGCGAGCAGCCGCTGGTGGCCGCCTTCGGCCACGAACATGCCCATGCCGCGGCGCGACTCGACGACACCGATATCGACGAGCGACTGGTAGGCACGGGTAACGGTCAACGGATTGACCGAGAGGTCGGCGGAGATCTGGCGCACTGAAGGCAGCGCCTCGCCCTCCTTGGTGGTCCTGCTCAGGATCATGTCGGCAATCCTTTCGCCAATCTGTACGAAGATCGGCTGGCTGTCGTTGAACTGGCTCATGCGTCATGCCTTGGTAGTGTGCTAGTTATGTAGCACACCAAATCGGAGGCGCAAGCAGAATCTTCAAGAGGGCGCATTCGGAGGGGCCGGTCGGGGCGTCAAACGGTTCTTGGCATTGTCGTTCGAGGACGCGTAGATTCGACCGTGCGGTAGCTAAAAAGCGTTGTGCCGCAGACGGTTTGGGGGGACGGGGTGCGCGTTCTGGTTACCGGCAGCGCCGGATTTATCGGCTATCACCTGAGTCAGCGGCTGCTCGCCGAGGGGCACGAAGTGATCGGGCTCGACGCGCTGACGCCCTATTACGACGTGCGACTCAAACAGCAGCGGCAGGCAATGCTGGAGGCCAACGGGCGGTTTCTGGGGGTGACCGGGCGGCTGGAGGACGAGGCGGCGATCGATGCGGCGTTCTCCGAGGCGCCGGAGGTGGTGGTGCATCTCGCGGCGCAGGCCGGGGTGCGCTACAGCCTCGAGGCGCCGTTCAGCTATACCGACAGCAACGTGACGGGAACGCTCGCCATCCTCGAAGCGGCGCGCCGAACGCCGCCGAAGCACCTGCTGATCGCCTCATCGAGCTCGGTTTACGGCATGGCAAAGGGCCAGCAGTCGCGCGAGACGGACATGACCGACCGGCCGGTATCGCTCTACGCAGCGACCAAGAAGGCGACGGAGGCGATGAGCCATTCCTACGCCCACCTGTTCGGCGTGCCGATCACCTGCCTCAGGTTCTTCACCGTCTACGGGCCGTGGGGCCGGCCGGACATGGCGCTGTTCAGGTTCGCCGAGGCGATCGCGGCAGGCGAGCCGATCAGCATTTTCGGCGAAGGCCGGATGCGGCGGGACTTCACCTATGTCGACGATGTGGTCGCGGCGATCGACCGGCTGATCGGCAAGGCGCCGGTGCAGGGGGAGCCGGTGTCGCCGGCGGACTCCCTGTCGCCGGTGGCACCCTGGCGGGTGGTGAACATTGCCGGCGGACGACCGGTGGAACTCATGCGGTTCGTCACGGCGATCGAGACAGCCATGGGGCGTGAGGCGAAGAAAGAGCTGCTGCCGATGCAGCCCGGGGATGTGACCGAGACGGCGGCAGACGTGATGCTGCTGCGAGCACTGGTGGGTGCGGTGCCGCAGACACCGGTGGAGGATGGCGTGCGGGCGTTCTGCGAGTGGTTCAGGGGGTGGCGGCCTGACTGATAGAGACGGCCCCCTCCCGGCCTCCCCCATGAAGGGGGAGGTGAAGAGTCGAGGCTCTGTCTTCGATCGTGCCCCATGAACCGGCGGGGCACCTCCCCCTTCATGGGGGAGGATGGGAGGGGGCCGTCTGCTTCCGTTGTTCGCTATCCAACCGAACGGAAAATCGCTTGAGTGCTAACGACTCGGGGCATCTGACATGTTAGGGACAAGTATTCGTTTCTGATCGGCACCCGCTGATCCCTCCAGCATTCCCGGATTCCCAAATTGACGGCCACAGCTTCGGCACCGGCGACTTCCGTCGCCAGCAAGACCACGCTCTCGATCATCATCGCAGTGTCGGTCTGCCACCTGATCAACGACACCATGCAATCGCTGCTGTCGGCGATCTATCCGATCCTCAAGGAGAGCTATGGGCTCGACTATGTGCAGATCGGGCTGCTGACGCTGACCTTCCAGTGCACGGCGTCGCTGCTGCAGCCGGCGATCGGCATGTATACCGATAAGCGCCCCCTGCCCTTCTCGCTGCCGGTCGGCATGGCCTCGAGCCTGATCGGGCTGCTGATCCTGGGCTTTGCGCAGAGCTACTGGCTGCTGCTGGTCGGCTCGGCTTTTGTCGGGCTGGGCTCGGCGATCTTCCATCCTGAGAGTTCGCGGGTAGCGCGGCTGGCCTCGGGCGGAAGGCATGGCCTCGCACAATCGCTGTTCCAGGTGGGCGGCAATGTCGGCTCGGCGATCGGGCCATTGCTGGCGGCATTCATCGTCTTGCCGCGCGGCCAATCGAGCGTTGCCTGGTTCGCGGCTGGCTCGCTGGTCGGCATCTTCATCCTGACCCGGGTCGGCATGTGGTACGCGGCGCATCGCAAGGCCAATGCCGGCAAGGCGCCGGTGAGCACGGCGCTGCTGTTCGACAAGCGCACCACCGCGATTGCGCTCACCGTGCTGACGGTGCTGACACTGACCAAGAACGCCTACATGGCGGGGCTCTCGAGCTATTACACGTTCTTCCTGATCGACAAGTTCCAGGTCGGCGTGCAGGACGCGCAGCTGCTGCTGTTCGTCTATCTCGGCGCTTCGGCGGTCGGGGTGTTCCTCGGTGGGCCGATCGGCGACCGCTTCGGCGCCAAGTTCGTGATCTGGTTCTCGATCCTCGGCGTGCTGCCGTTCACCCTGGCCCTGCCCTATGCCGACCTCACCTGGACGGTGATCCTGACGGTGCTGATCGGGCTGATCTTCTCGTCGGCGTTCTCGGCCATCGTGGTGTTCGCGCAGGAGCTGCTGCCAGGCCGGGTCGGAATGATCGCCGGGATCTTCTTCGGCTTCGCCTTCGGCGCCGGCGGCATCGCCGCCGCGGCGCTCGGTGCCTTGGCCGACGTGACCGGCATCCAGTACGTGTTCTGGCTCTGCTCGTTCATGCCACTGGCCGGGCTGCTGACGGTGTTCTTGCCCGAGATGCAGCACAAGGTGCGGTAGCCGATGGTCCGCTGAAGCAGACGGCCCCCTCCACCACGCTACGCGTGTTCCCCCTCCCCCGCCACGCGGGGGAGGATCACCGAGAGGCCGGCGGCTTAGATCTGCAGCAGGGCGACTGGCTTCTGCAGTTTGAACAGCTTGCCGGTAGCGCTCAGGGTGCCGTCGGCGGCGACGTCGAAGACCACCAGGTCTTCGCTCTCCTGGTTGGCGACGATCAGGTGCTTGTCGAGCAGCAGGAAGAAACGGGGCCAGTTGCCGCCGCACGAAATGTTCTGCTTCAAGCTGATCCGGCCATCGGCGGCGATGGCGAAGGCGGTGATCGAGTTGTGGCCGCGGTTCGAAACATAGAGCACGGTGCCGGCGGCGTTGATCTGGATGTGGGCGCCGGTCGAGGTGCCCTTGAAGTCGGCGGGAAGCGCCGAGAGGGTGTTGAGCTCGGCGAGCTTGCCGCCCGGTTCGCGGGCGAGCGCGGTGACCGTCTCGGCATATTCGGTGAACAGGTAGGCGAACTTGCCGTTGGGGTGGAACGCCAGGTGGCGCGGACCGGCGCCCTTGGGCGTTGCGAACGCCGTCTCGGGGCCGCCGACGAAACTGCCGGCTTCGTAGCGAACGCTGCGCACTTCGTCATGGCCGAGATCGACCATGTAGAGCCGGTCGGCCTCGGGGGACCACTGGGTCCAATGGGAGTGGCCCTTGTCATGGGCGTGGGCGCTGCGCAGTACGGTGGGGTCGGATTTCAGCGCACCGGTCGCCGCATCGATCGAGAACACCGGAGTGGAGTCATCGCCATAGTTGGCGACGGCGAGCTTGGTGCCCTTGGGGCTGATGCGGAGGTAGCAGGGGTATTTGGCGCCGGTCGACTGGTAGCCGAGCGCGGTGACGCTGCTGTTGTCGTCGGCCAGTGTGAAGGCGCCGGCCTTCTCGGCCATTTCGTCGGTGACGTAGACGGTGCGCGTCGTCGGCGCGAAGGCAATCCACGAGACGTCTGGCGTGCCGGGGAAGCTGCGAACCAGCTCGATATCGCCGCTGGTGGTGTCGAAGCTCAGCAGCTTCAGGCCTTCGCCGTTGGGACCGGTATAGGATCCGGACAGCAGCACAATCTTGGTCACGCGGCACTCCTCCTCGCGCTCGACGCGGGACGGGGAGCGCCGCGTTCACGCAAGCTTCTTACGAGACTCGCCGGCCGAAATCTATTGCGGCGCCTTGGGTCGCTTCGGGTCGTAGCCGACGCAGGTGGTGATGCCTTCGTCGCGCGAGCAGGTGACGTTGTAACCGCCCGATTTCGAGCAGGTCCCGGTATTGTCGTCGTGCGACTCGTAGGTGCCGCCCATGCTGGCGCAGTTGGCGCCGTATTGGCCCAGACTCAGGGTTTTCGAGGTCTGGTAGACATTGTCGGCAGCACCGACTGCCGTGGTGAGCCCAAGTACAGCAACAAGAACAAGAAGCGTTTTCATGATCGATGTCCCTCATTGGAGCCCGCGCGGGTTGCGCGTCGGGCTTGAGGGTGCGCCGCGGCCGATGTCGTGGCGCTGAACGGCGCGTTCAGGCGATCAGCGCGCCCGGTCCCAGCCGTCCCGCATCAGCTTGTAACCCTGCTCGTAGACCTCGGCTTCCGAGGTGAACAGCGGACGCCAGATCTTGGTGGCGGCGGCGAGGTCCGGCAGGGCCGAACCGAAGGCTTCGATAGTGAGCCAGCCGTCGTAACCGGCCCGCTTCAGGGCGTTGAACACCGACTGGAAATCGATGTGCCCGGCGCCGGGGACGCCGCGGTTATTCTCCGAAATGTGGACGTGGTTGATTTGCTTGATGGTGGCCGGGATCACTGATGTGATCGAGTTCTCTTCGATGTTGAAGTGGAAGGTGTCGTAGAGATAGCCGTAGTTCGGTTCGTCGACGGCCTGCACCAGTTCGGCGGCCTGGGTGGCCGAGTTGAGGAAATAGCACTCGAAGCGGTTGAGCGGCTCGACCGAGAGGGCGACGCCCTGTTTCGCCGCATATTGCGCCGCCTGTTTGTGGATGTCGCGGACCCGGGATTTCTCGTCAGCTGTCGCGCCGCGGCCGGTGAACTCACCGAGCGGCTGGTGGAACGGGCCGGCGGCAAGGGTGCCGCCGAGCGCCGCGGTGCAATCGGTCAGCCATTGCAGGTGGCTGAGGGCGGCGGCGCGTTCCCTCAGTTCGGGGGAGACGGCAGACTTGCCGCCGCCGGGCATGACGCCGATGCCGGTGGCGCCCAGCCCGATATCGCGCAAGCGGCGACCAAGCTTTTCGTAATGATCGGGCGTCCCCTCGAACATCGGGACCTCGACGCCGTCATAGCCCACGGCCTTGAGGCGCTCGATGATCGGCCAGTGTTCGTCGGTGACGTGGGTGGTCCAGAGCAGGAGATTGAAGCCGAGTTTCATTGGTTAGTTCCGTTTGCTTGGCGCTACAAGTTGACCCAGCTGCCCGACTTACCCGAGCTGATGATCGCGTCGCAGAGCTTGTTGGTCGCCAGCGCGTCACGGAACGTCGGGGCGGCCGGTTTGCCGGTTTTGAGGCCCTCGAGGAAATCGGCAGCGGTGTGGGTGAAGCTGTGCTCGAAGCCGATGACCAGGCCGGGCACCCACCACTTGCCGAGATAAGGGTGGTCGCCGTCGGTGACGAGGATGTTGGTCCAGCCGCGCAGCCGGCCCTCGGTGGAATGATCGAACCACTGCACCCGGTTCATGTCGTGCAGGTCCCAGGCGAGCGAGCCCTTCTCGCCGTTGATCTCGAGTGTATAGGCGGCCTTGTGGCCACGGGCGTAGCGGGTCGACTCGAACGTGCCGAGCGCACCATTGCTGAAGCGGGTCAGCACCGCCGCCGCGTCATCGATGCCGACGGTCTGCTTCTTGCCGGTTTCGGCGTGGGTGCGCTCCTTGACGAAGGTCTCGGTCATGGCGGTGAGCGAGGAGATATCGCCGTTGATCCACAGCGCGCTGTCGAGGCAATGCGCCAGGAGGTCGCCGGTGACGCCGGAGCCGGCGGCATCGACATCGAGGCGCCAGGTGCCCTGCCCGCCCTGCGGCACATCGGGCGAAATGGTCCAATCCTGCAGGAACTTGGCGCGGTAGTGGAAGATGCGGCCGAGCTTGCCCTCGTCGACCAGCTGCTTGATCAGCGTGACGGCCGGGACGCGGCGATAATTGTACCAGACGAGGTTGGGAACGCCGGCCTTCTCGACCGCATCGACCATCGGCTGGCCCTCGGCCGCGGTGCGGGCCAGCGGCTTTTCGGTCAGCACCATCTTGCCGGCCTGAGCCGCGGCGATGGCGATTTCGGCGTGAAGGTCGTTGGGCACGCAGATATCGATGGCGTCGATATCCTTGCGCTCGATCAGGGCGCGCCAATCATGCTCGATACTCTCATAGCCCCACTGCTCGGCGAAGCGGCGCACCTTGCTGTCATTGCGCGCCGCCACCGCCTTCAGTACCGGATGATAGCCGGTATCGAAGAAATGGCTGACGGAGGCCCAGGCGTGCGAATGGCAGCGGGCCATGAAGCCGTAGCCGACCATGCCGACATTGAGTTGTTTGGTCATTGGAGTGTTCCTAGTTCGCGGCTACCCACGGAGTCATTCCCGCGAAAGCGGGAACCTCCGTTTGGGCGCACGCCGAGAGATCGCAAACGGAGATCCCCGCTTTCGCGGGGATGACCCGGTAGGTGGGGAAAGTGCAACGCCTCTTCCCCATGACGCCTATTCCCGCCAGCCGTGGGCTTCGCGGACTTTGAGCATGGCGCCGAGGACCTTGTTCCAGGTTTCCTGCTGCTCCATGACGGCGTTGGGGAACATGCAGCCGTCCCAGCAGATGTGACGCATTTTCCTGGTCAGCTCGCCCTTGTCGTCGCGCAGCCAGTAGCCGGCGTGCTTCACCACATCGAGCCGGCCATTGGGGTCGTCGATCTGGCAGTGGCGCCCGGTCTTTTCGTGGTCGCCGGAACCGAAAGTGGTGCCGTCATTCTGGGCGACGTGGAAATCCAGCGTCCAGGGGCGGAGTGCGTCGGCGACCTTATGATAGGCGGCATCGAGCGCCGCCTTGTCGCTCCACTCGAAATCCTTGGGCAGGATACGGTCTTTCTCGGCATTGGCGCCGAGGACGAACAGCATCGAGTGCGCCATGTCGGCCTGGTAGCCAACGACGCCGGGCATGTTGACCAGCTCGAGCAGCTTTACGTTCTCACGCCAGGAATGCATGCCGCCCCAGCAGATCTCGCCTTCGGCGACGATGTACTCGCCATAGTGCTGGGCGATGCGGCCGGCCTCGCGGAAGGTATCGGCGATCTTCCTGGTGTTCCCCGTGGGGTCGGTGTCCCAGGCCTCGACGCCGGTGGAGCTGTCGATGCGGACGCCGCCGGTAGGGCGGATGCCGAGCTCGCGCATCTGCTGGCCGATGCGACAGGCCTTCTCGACCTGGGTGAGGAAGCGCTTGACCTCATCGGCGTCGCCCATGGCGGAGCCGCCACCGGCGCCACCCCAGATTGGGGCAACGAAGCTACCGACCTTGAGGCCGAAGCTCGCGATGTGGTCGGCCATGCGTTTCACATCGTCCTTCGAGCTATCGATGGAAATGTGGGGATCGGCGAGCCACAGATCGACGCCGTCAAACTTCTGGCCATCGACCTCGGCATTGGCCGTGAGCTGCAGCAGCGTATCGAGGGAGATAATCGGCTCGGCGCCGGGAGCGCCCTTGCCGACCACGCCGGGCCAGGTGGCGTTGTGGAGCTTCGGGTAGTTGTTGGATGCCATGGTCCCCCTCCCCTGGGGTCTAAAGTCTCAAAACAAATCAGGCCGCCTGCCCCCTGAGGTTCAGGCCGGTTTTGGCGTCGAACAGCATCACCTTGTCGGGGTTCCAGCTGAAGCGCACGGCTTCCTCGACCTTGACCTCGACACGGGCCGGCACGGCTGCGCGCATCAGGTTTTCGCCGACGCGCAAGGTGACGATCTTTTCGATGCCATGGTTTTCGACGTCGTGGATGCGCGCCTCGTTCGGGGCGCCGGCGGTGACCTCGACGTCTTCCGGCCGGATGCCGAAGGTCACCGGCCCCTCAACCGCGGCGCTGCGGGTGATCGGCATCTCAAAAGCCTGGGCGACGCTTGCCACGTCACCGGCAAGGCTGCCGGGCAACAGGTTGATGGCGGGCGAGCCGACGAAGCTCGCAACGAACGTGTCGCGCGGGTTGGTGTAGACGTCGCGTGGCGTACCGACCTGGACGATCCTGCCCTTGTTGAGCACTGCGATGCGGTCGCCCATGGTCATCGCCTCGACCTGGTCGTGGGTGACGAAGATGAACGTGGCGCCGAGCCGCATCTGCAGGTCCTTGAGCTCGGAGCGCAGGGCCTCGCGCAGCTTGGCGTCGAGCGCCGAGAGCGGCTCGTCCATCAGGAAGACCTTGGGTTCGCGCACGATGGCGCGGCCGATGGAGACGCGCTGCATTTCACCGCCACTCAGACGGTCCGTCTTACGATCGAGCAGGTGCGTGATACGCAGCGTCTTCGAGGCATAGTCGATGCGCTTGTCGATGTCGGGCTGGCTCATCTTGCGCACGTTCGAGCGCAGCGGGAAGGCCAGGTTTTCGCGTACGGAGAGACGCGGATAGAGCGAGTATTGCTGCAGGACGAGGGCGACGTCGCGCTCGGCGGGGCCCCAGGCATCGACGTTCTCGTCGTCGATGTAGATGCTGCCGGCACTGGGCTTCTCGAGCCCGGCGATCATGCGCAGGGTCGTGGTCTTGCCGGCGCCGGTGGGGCCGAGCAGGACGAAGAATTCACCATCGGCCACATCGATGCTGAGGTCCGAGACGGCAGTATGCACGCCGAACCGCTTGGAGACTTTGTCGAGACGGATACGGGCCATGTCGGTCGCCTAGAGCTCCACGTTTTGTCGGGTGATCGGCGTAGGAACGTCTCGCGACCTTTCCTCGTCACGCGCCAGCCGGATGTCGAGCGAGGCGCCCGATTTGGTATCGAAGAAATGCGCCTGCGACGGGTCGATCCGAGCCCAGACCTGGGTGCCGGCCTTGGTCACGAAGCCCGACGCGGTGCGGGCACGCAGGGTTTTTTCGCCGAGCTTGAGATCGACGATGTCGAAGCTGCCGAAGGGCTGGATGATGTGAGCCTCAGCCGGCTGGTAACCCGCCCTGCTGTCGTGGCTGAGCAGCACACCCTCGGGGCGCACGCCGAGTGAGAGATCGGTGCCGGCCTTTTTCTGCTGCAGCATGCCGAGCAGCTCGCGCGGCAACTCGAAGCTGGCGCTGTCGAGAGCGATCCGGGCGGTGCCATCGGCCTCGCTGATCCTGGTGGCGGAAATGTTCATGATGGGTGAGCCGATGAACTGCGCCACGAACAGATTGGCCGGATACAGATAGACCTCGGTCGGGGTGCCGACCTGCTGCAGGACGCCCTCATTCATCACGACGATGCGGTCGGCGAGCGACATGGCCTCGACCTGGTCGTGGGTCACGTAGATGGATGTGGAGCCGTTCTCGAAATGCAGGCGCTTGAGTTCGACACGCATGGTCTCGCGCAGCTTGGCATCGAGCGAACCGATCGGCTCGTCGAGCAGCAAGGCCTTGGGCCGGCGCACCAGGGCGCGGCCGATGGCGACGCGCTGCATGTCGCCGCCCGACAGCGACGAAGGACGTGCATTGAGCATGTGGCCGATGCCTAGAGACTTGCCAACCGAGCGCACGGTTCGATCGACCTCGTCCTTGCTGGTGCCGACGGCGCGCAGCGGGAAAGCGAGGTTCTCATAGACGGTGAAATGCGGATAGAGCGCATAGTTCTGGAACACGAAGGCGATGTCGCGATCAGCGGCGCTGAGGTTCTGGATCGGCTTGCCGTCGAGCAGGATATCGCCCGAGTCGATTTCCTCAAGCCCGGCGATGGCGCGCAGCGTCGTGGTCTTGCCGCAGCCTGAGGGACCAAGGAAGACGACGAACTCGCGATCCTTGACGGTGAGGTTGACATCGCGAATGACGTGAACCGGTCCGAAATGCTTGTCGATATGGCGAAGTTCAATCTCAGCCATGTGGGTGCCCCTTGACCGCGGCCGAGATGGAGACCGGGCCCGTATCGTCCGCGTCAGGCTCGGGACCGTCCGGGGGCGGGATATGTACGGCGACGTTGAAGCCGATGAGGCCGATCAGCATGACGAGGACGGAGTACTGGTGGAGGAATTCGACCCAGGGCTGGCACAGGAACAGTATCCCCAGCAGCATGAAGGCCATCGAACCGGGTTCAAGGATACGGGCGTTGAAGCGTCGAAACGCCTGCTTCTTGTCGCGCTCAGCCTTGGTTTCTTCAGGCGTCATTTGCGGATCGCTCCGAAGCTCATGCCGCGCAGCAAGTGGTTGCGCAGGAGGAAGGTGAAGATCGCGACCGGGATCAGGAACAGCACCGTACCGGCAGCGATGACGGTCCAGTCCTGCAGACCCGTGCCGATCTGGCTGGGAATGAAGGGAGGCGCCGTCTGCGCCCGGCGATTGGTGAGGATGAGCGCGAAAGCGTACTCGTTCCAGGCCGTGATGAAGCAGAATACTGCGGTGGCAGCGATGCCCGTGGCGGCCTCGGGCAGGACGATCTTGAAGAAAGCCTGCATGCGCGTGTAGCCGTCGACCAGAGCAGCCTCTTCATACTCCTTGGGGATCTCGTCCATGAACCCCTTCATCAGCCAGACCGCAAACGACACGTTGAACGCGGTATAGAGAATGATCAGTCCGACATGGGTGTCGTTGAGACCGACCGCTCGATACATCAGGAACATCGGGATAGCGACCACGATGGGTGGCAGCATGCGCGTCGAGAGGATGAAGAACAGGAGGTCGGCCTCGCCCTTCACCCGGAAGCGCGAGAAGCCATAGGCGGTGATCGTGCCCATCGACACCGCAAGGATGGTCGAGGTTATGGCGATGATCAGCGAGTTGATGAATCGATCCGGATAGGCGGAAAAGACGACGTCGCCCTTACCGTCGCGGGCGAGACGTTCGCCGCCGTCGAGAACCAGCCGCTCCCACCAGGGCGCCGCCTCATAGACCTCGGGTGCGACGGGCGCGGTCAATTGGGCCCGCTTGGTGAAGAGCTTCACGAAAGGCGTGATCTGGGGCTCGAAGAGCACCGAGGGCGGCACCGACGTGGCCTGCACGAGCGGCTTGAAGGCCGTCGTCGTGATCCAGTAGATCGGGGACAGGAAGATCAGCGTGACGACGATCACGACAGCGATCGCAATGCGGTTGCCCAGTCGTCCGGAGCGCGTTGAAACGACAGCCATTCTAGCGCTCCTTGGCCTTGTTGAGGTACTTCACGTAGATGTTGGTAATGCACAGCACCATGATCAGCACGATGTAGGCGAGCGCCGAGGCCGGCCCCGTCTGCCACTGCGCGAACGCCATCTTGTAGAGGCGCGACGAGATCAGTTCCGCCTGCGGCTGGCCGGTCATCACGAAGGCGATGTCGAAGGTCTTGAACGCCTCCATGGTGCGGAAGATGACGGCGATCAGCAGGATCGGCGCGACCAGTGGGAGCGTGACCCGAAAGAAGGTGTAGAGCTTGCTGGCGCGGTCGATCGAGGCGGCTTCGTAAAGATGCTTGGGCACCGCGCTGAGACCAGCGAGCGAGAGCAGCATGACGAAGGGCGACCACATCCAGATATCGGTGATGGCGACAGCGTAAAGCGCAAGGTTCGCGTCGGTGAGCCAGGCGGTTTTGCCCAGGCCCAGCGCGTAGTTCAGGATACCCCAGGACGGATCGTAAATGAGCTTCCAGAACAGCCCCACCACGACCGGCGAGAGCATCATGGGCAAGAGCAGCAGAGTGGTCAGCAGCCCCTTGCCGGGGATCGGCCGATTGAGCAGCAGCGCCAGCCCGAAGCCGACGACGAACTGGCCGCTCACCGAGACGATGACATACCAGAGCGTAGTGGCGAAGCTCCGCCAGATCACCGGATCGGCCAGGATGTCGGCGTAGTTCTGGAGGCCGACGAAATTGGCGGCGTCTTTACTCGATGCACGGAAATCGGTGAACGAGAAGCCCAGCGAATAGAGCAGCGGGAAGACGTTGAAAATGATGAGGAACGCGACCGTCGGGATGACGAAAAGGTTCCTGATGGTGATGTCGCTCCAGCCACGCGTAGCCGCTCGCGAAGTCGGGCTGAGCGTCGTCATCATGGTCGTCAATGCATGATCCCCCGATTAGAAATTGGCCCGGAGAGGAGGTTCTCCCCTCCCCGGGTCGCAGTCGTTGGGTTACTCGGCCGGGTAGCCGGCAGCCTTGAGGCTTTCGACCCAGGTCGCGGCGAGCTTGTCGAGCGCCTCCTGAGCGGTGCCATTGCCGTTCACGACATAGTCGTAGAAGCCCTGCTGGCCCTCGTCGAGCAGCTCGGCGTATTCGGGCAGTGCCCAGAAGTCACGAACCTTGAACATGGTCTCGAAGAACGCCTTGTTGTAAGGCGTCGCGTTCTGGAACTCGTCCGACTCGAGGATGGCCGCAGCAGCGGTATAACCGCCCAGTTCGGCCCACTTCTTCTGGGTCTCGTCCTTGACCAGCCACTCGAGGAACTTCATCGCCTCGTCCTTGTTCTGGCTGTAGGAGACCAGCGAAATCCCCTGGCCGCCCAGAGCGGCGAAGTCGTCACCACGCGGGCCGGGCGGGTTCGCAAAGAAACCCATATTCTTGGCCTGCGGATTGGTCGCCTCATTGAGCAGCGACGGGAAGAACGCGAAGAAGTTCATCCCCATCGCTACCTGGCCCTGCGCGATTGCCGTGTTCACTTCGGCAAAGAAGGCGTTGCCCCAGCCCGGAGGGCCGTAGGTATAGAGCTTCTTGTAGTCCTCGAGGCCCTCGGCCGACTCCTTCGAGTTCAGCAGACCTGTGACCTTGTAGTTGGCGTAGTCACCGAGCGATCCGCCATACGAGAAGATGAATGTCTCGGCACCCATGGTGATGGCGTCGCCCGGGACCTGCGTATAGACGGCAGCGCCGTAGCGATTTTCGGCCGGACGGTGGAAGAACTCGGCGATATCGACGAGTTGCTTGAGGTCCTTCGGCACGCCGAGATCGTAGCCGTACTTGGCTTTGAAGTTCGCCATCTCGGTCGGATCTTCGAACCAATCCTTGCGATAGGCCCAGCCAACGGCGTCGCCTTCGAGCGGCACCGACCAGTAGGTACCCGAGCCACCCGGGTACTCCGAGTAGAACTGCATGGTGGCCGGAGCCATTGTGGTAGTGAGGTTGTGAGTTTTGACGAACTCGGTGAGGTCGACATAGTGGCCGCCGGTCGAGCCGGCACCCAGCCACTGGCTGTCGCCAACGACGAGGTCATAGGCGGAACCCTGGGCGTTGAATTCGGTGAACGCCTTGGTCTGGAAATCGGGCCACGGCACAGTCTCGACGGTGACGGTGACGCCGGTCTCTGCCTGGTAGGCATTGACCAGTTCCTGCAGGTAGTTGGCCGGATCCCATTCGGCCCAGAGTATCGTCAGTTCCTGCGCAAGCACAGACGTGCTCGACGCAAGCATCAGGCCCAAACCGGCCAGCATGCCCTTGGTAGCAGTGCGCATTATGGTCCTCCCTCTAGCGCTTCCGACGGCCGGCAGATGCGGCACCAGCCGAAGCCCCTCCTCCTTGCCGGGGGCCTTCACAGCAGCGAACCGGCCAAAAGCTCTCCCAAGCTTCGGCGGCCGGTCGTTCTCTCGCGACGTGCGGGAAACAATGTCCCTCATCGCCGGGACCAGCAGCAGCGACCTCTCCCAAGGCCTCCCGCGGTCACCGGCTGCGGCGCCCCTCAGCGCCCGTCGCACTTGATCCTCCTCCTTGATCGACGTGCGTCAGAACTACAAATTCAACGTTTTGCCAGCCTCGTCAAGCTAACATGCTAGCATTTATGCAAGTCGAGGCCCAGTTTAGGAAAATAGTTTCCCATGCCGGATCAGGCGGCGGACTCCGCGACCGCGGCACGAACTAGCGCGGCGGCCGCCCAGGTCGCGACCTCGGTAGTTTCTTCGAACTCAAGCCCCCACAAGTCTTTGAGAACAATAAGAACTTCCAGACCGTAGACCAATGACAGCGCCTTTGCGAGTCGTTGGAACTTGGCCTCGGGCAATTTATTCTTGAGTGGCGCTATCGCCATTTGCAACAGCTCGACGCGATGGCCGCGCTTGAATGGCGGCTCGGCCCCAAGGGTGCCGGCACGACGCTGCGCCCACTGCTCGAGCGACAACTTGAGCGCCGCCTTGAAGGTCGCCTCGAATTCCGCAACCCGCGGCATAGTGAGCGCCAGGAGGTCGAGGACGCGGGTCTCGGGATCGTCGCTGGCGCTCTGCCAGTTGAGGATCGGCCCCAGCCCCTCATCGACTACGGCGTGGACCAAAGCCGCCTGGCTGGGGAAATAGCGATAGGCCGTGGCGCGCGACACCTCTGCGGCTTCGGCGACATCGCTGACCGAGGGCGTCTGGCCCTGCTGCATCAGCGCGATGGCGGTTTCGAGCATGAGTTTACGGGTGCGCGCCCTGGCGCCTTTCGGCTCGGAAACCTGCTGCTCGTCGGGCTGTGAGACGTCCATATCGAAATGATACGCACATCTCAAAATGCTTTGCAATGGCGGCGGGCCTCTGCCATGACATGGCGGCGAGAACACCGGCGGGGGTCACCCGAACGGTGTCGGGAGGGGTGCGATGAAGCGCATCTATGTGGTCGGCACCGCCGACACCAAAGGCGAGGAACTGGCCTTCCTCGCCGAGAAAATCCGAGCGCTCGGCGCCGATCCGCTGGTGGTCGATGTGGGCATCCGCGCGCCGACCATTCCACCGGAAGTCGGGGCAGCGGAGGTGGCGAAGTTCGGACCACCCGGGCTGCTCGAGGGCACCGACCGCGGTGTTGCCGTGGCCGGCATGGCAGCGGCCTTCGCGCAATTTGTCATAACACGTGATGACATCGCTGGAATGGTCGGCATCGGCGGCGGCGGAGGCACCTCGATCGTCACAGCAGGGATGCGGAAACTGCCGATTGGCCTGCCTAAAGTGATGGTCTCCACCCTCGCCTCGGGCGATGTCGGGCCCTATGTCGGGGTCAGCGATATCGTGATGATGCCGTCGGTGACCGACCTCGCCGGGCTCAACCGGATATCGCGTGTTATCCTCTCCAATGCGGCGCTCGCCGTGGTGGCAATGAGCGCCAACCCGACGATGGTGGAGCCGGCGACCAAGCTGGCGGTCGGGCTCACCATGTTCGGGGTGACGACACCGGCGGTCACCCAGATCGTCGAACTGTTGACCGGGGCCGTTGAACCCTTGGTCTTCCATGCCACCGGCACCGGCGGCAAGACCATGGAAATGCTGGTCGATTCCGGCCTGGTCGGCGCCTTGATCGACGTCACGACAACCGAGGTCTGCGACTACCTGCTGGGCGGCGTGCTGCCGGCGGGGCCGGAACGGCTCGACTGCCTGTCGCGGCGGCCGGTGCCCTATGTCGGCTCGGTCGGAGCCTGCGACATGGTCAACTTCTGGGCGCCCGAGACCGTGCCGCCGCACTATGCCGACCGCCTGTTCTACGCGCACAATGCCAATGTGACGCTGATGCGTACCAGTGCCGACGAGTGCCGGGCGATCGGGGAATGGATCGGTGGCAAGCTCAACGCCGCGGTCGGGCCGGTGCGCTTCCTCTTGCCGCTACGGGGCGTCTCGGCGCTCGATGTCGAGGGCGGTGCGTTCCGCGACGCGGAGGCCGATGCCGAGCTGTTCGAAGCCATCGAGCGGACGGTGCAGTGGAGCGGCGACCGGCAGCTGATCCGGCTCGACTGCCACATCAACGACCCTAGTTTTGCCGAGGCCGCGATGCGCGCCTTTCACGAAATCACCTCATAATAACCTCTTGGGAGACAGCATGGCTGCCATCGCGCGCGCCGAAATCCTCAGAAAATTCCACGACATGGTGGCTCGCGGGCAGCCGATCGTGGGCGGCGGGGCCGGCACCGGCATTTCGGCCAAGGCCGAAGAAGCCGGCGGCATCGACCTGATCATCATCTACAATTCGGGGCGCTATCGCATGGCCGGGCGCGGCTCGGCCGCAGGGCTGCTGGCCTATGGCAACGCCAACGAGATCGTCAAGGACATGGCGCGCGAGGTGCTGCCGGTGGTGAAGCGCACCCCGGTGCTGGCGGGGGTGAACGGCACCGATCCGTTCGTCCTGATGCCGCAGTTCCTCGCCGAGCTCAAAGCCATGGGGTTCTCCGGGGTGCAGAACTTTCCCACCATCGGGCTGTTCGACGGGGTGATGCGGGTCAGCTTCGAGGAGACCGGCATGGGCTATGGCCTCGAGGTCGAGATGATCGCCGAGGCGCACAAGCTGGACCTCCTCACCACACCCTATGTGTTCAACCCCGACGAAGCGGTGGCGATGACCAGGGCCGGCGCCGACATCATCGTCGCGCATATGGGGGTGACGACCGGCGGCGCCATCGGCGCGACGGCGGCGAAATCGCTGGAACAATGTGCTGGGGAGATCGAGGCGATTGCCGCGGCGGCGCGAGGGGTTAGGGATAACGTCATCGTCCTCTGCCATGGCGGACCGATCTCGATGCCTGACGACGCGAAGTTCATCCTCGACCGGGTGAAGGGGTGCCACGGCTTTTACGGGGCGAGCTCGATGGAGCGGCTGCCGGTGGAAGTGGCGATCAAGCGCCAAGTCGAGAGCTTCAAGGGGTTGCGGACGGGGGCTTAGTCGACCGTTCGAGCGCGAGGCGCCCCCACCCTAGCTTTGCCAAGGCCCGTTGGGCCTGGCGGCGCTACCCTCCCCGCAAGGGGGAGGGAGAACGTGGGGCACCGGAGGCGCAGTCGGCTCCCTCCCCCGTTGCGGGGAGGGATCGAGGGTGGGGGGTGCAGAGCCCCAATGTGGAGAAAACAATGGCCGAGAACAATTTTGTCTACCCGCGCGATGTCAGCGCATTCGGGTTCGACTGGGGACAGCTGGCGCTGACGGTGGCGCCGGAGGTGAATGGGGCGAAGCGGTTTTCCGGCGGGGTGGTGGATTTGCCGCCGGGCCAGGGGCACAGCCGGCACAACCATCCGGGGGCCGAAGAGATCATTTTCGTGATCTCGGGCGAGGGCGAGCAGATGGTCGAGACGCCCGAAGGCGTGCCGGTGGTGCAGAAGGTCGGACCGGGCTGCACGGTGTTCGTGCCGGAGGACCGATTCCACTCGACGCTCAATACCGGGACGGGCCCGATGCAGCTGTTCGTGGTCTATTCGCCGGCCGGACCGGAGCTGGCCTTACGTGATCTGCCGGATTTTCGGCTCATCTCGAAAGCAGAGTGAGCTTACGTTTCCACTTCCAAGTAACAACTCCACGCTTTACCCTGAGACAGGGCGCGGTGACTCCGCCTAGGAAGCGGAAATGGAACATGTTTTGTCGCGCCGCCTGGCGGCGGTGTTGTGTGCGGACGTAGCGGGATACAGCGCCCTGATTGGCGCTGACGAATCCGGCACCGTCGCTGCGCTGAAGGGACACCAGACTGCCGTGCTCCAGCTGCTGCAGCGGCATGGCGGGCGGGTGGTCGACCTTGCCGGCGACGGCATCGTCGCCGAGTTCTCCAGCACAGTCTCAGCCGTTGAAGCCGCCGTCGCCATGCAGGCGCTGATGGCCGAGCGCAATGCCGACGTGCCGGCCAACAAGCGGCTGATCTTCCGCGTCGGCGTCAACCAGGGCGATGTGGTGCACGATGATTCCCACATCTATGGCGACGGTATCAACGTCGCGGCGCGGCTGCAGCAGATCGGCGAGCCCGGCGGTGTCTATGTTTCGGGCAAGGTGTTCGAGGAGGTCCGCGACCGGATGAAGACCGGGTTCCGCGACCTCGGCGAGCGCGAGCTGAAGAATATCGCCCGGCCGGTGCGGGTGTTCGAGGTGGTGACCGGGGTCGGCCGAAGTACCAGATCGCCGGAGTTCGGTCCTGTAACGCCGCGGCGGCCGACGGTCGCCGTACTGCCGTTCGACAATATGGGCGGCGACAGCGAGCAGGAATATTTCGCCGACGGGGTGGTCGAGGACATCATCACCGCGCTGAGCCGGTTCCGCGATTTCGCGGTAGTCGCCCGCAATTCGAGCTTCGTCTACAAGGGCCGCGCCGTCGACGTGCGGCAGGTGGGGCGCGAATTGGGGGTGCGCTACGTGCTCGAGGGCAGCGTGCGGCGAGCCCGCGACCGGCTGCGCATCACCGCGCAGCTGGTGGACGCAATGACCGGCGCCCACCTCTGGGCTGACAAGTTCGACGGCAAGCTCGACGACGTGTTCGAGTTCCAGGATCAGATCACCCTCAAGGTCGCCTCGGTGGCTGAGCCGACGATCCGCTGGGCCGAGATCGAGCGCTCGCGGCGGGAGCGGCCGGACAGTGTCGAGGCCTATGACCTCTATCTGCGCGCCCTGCCGATGCACCTGTCGCAGACCCGCGACGCCAATGCCGAGGCGATCGCCCTGCTGCTCAAAGCCATCGAGCTCGAGCCGAACAACCCGACCTTCCTCGTCTATGCGGGCAACGCCATGCTGCACCGCTCGACCATGGGCTGGCCGGCAATCGGCACCGACGACACGGCGCATGGCATCGAGCTGGTGGAGCGGGCGCTGGCCAATGCGCGCGACGACGCGGTGGCACTGTCGCTCAGCTCGATGATGCTGATCCATAACCTGCGCGATTACGACCGCGGGCTGATGCTGACGCAGCGGGCGGTGGAGGCCAACCCCAACAACCTGACGGTGATGATCTTTGCCGGGATCACGCACCTGCATATCGGCAATGTCGATGATGCGATCGCCTTCAGCGAACACGCGATCCGGCTCAGCCCCAGCCTCGATGGGGCGCATTGGCCACTGACGGCGATCTCGCACGCGCAGATGATCAAGGAGAACTACGAGGAGGCGCTGGTCTGGGCCAAGCGTTCGGTTTCGGCCAACCCGAGCTTCGTGTGCACCTACTGGATGCTGGTCGCCGCCAATGCGCATCTGGGACGGATGGACGAAGCCAAGCGCCACCTCCTGACGCTGCGTCGGCTGTCGCCGGGCGTCACCATCGCCCAGGTCTGGGCGGCGCAGCCGCAGAAGGATGCCTCGCGGACCAAAGCGATCCTCGATGGGCTACGGCTTGCCGGCGTCGCCGAGCAATAATCGCTTCGCACCAGGACGGCCCGACATACGGTCACAATAGGTTCATATGGAACGGGCACCCCTCCCCCGAGCTATCCATGGGTGCACCGATGAACGATCACGAAGCCAAGACCCCGGCCGAACTCGAGCGGATCAAGCAGGCGATCGCCGACGATTTCGACGAAGAGCTGGAAATGCAGATGGAAGACGACCGGCTCGATGAGCTGGTCGCCGAGGGGATGTCCGGCCCGGCCGATGATACGATCGACCGCAAGGTGTATTTCCGCGAGCTGTTCCGGCTGCAGCACGAGCTGGTGAAGCTGCAGGATTGGGTGGCCTACAAGAAGCTCAAGATGGTGGTGCTGTTCGAAGGCCGCGACTCGGCCGGCAAGGGCGGCGCCATCAAGCGGGTGACGCAACGGCTCAACCCGCGCGTGGCGCGGGTGGTGGCGCTGCCGGCGCCGACCGAGCGCGAGCGGCACCAGTGGTATTTCCAGCGCTACGTGCCGCATCTGCCGACGGCAGGCGAAATGGTGCTGTTCGACCGCTCCTGGTACAACCGTGCCGGCGTCGAGCGAGTGATGGGGTTCTGCACGCCGGACGAGCTCGAAGAGTTCTTCCGCACCGTGCCGGAGTTCGAGCGCATGCTGGTTCGCTCGGGCATCATCCTCGTCAAATACTGGTTCTCGATCACCGACGAGGAGCAGGAATTCCGCTTCAAAATGCGGCTGCACGATCCGCTGAAGCAGTGGAAACTCAGCCCCATGGACCTCGAAAGCCGGGTGCACTGGGAAGAGTACACCAAGGCCAAGGAAGAGATGTTCGACCGCACCCACACCGAGGAAGCGCCCTGGTGGGTGGTACAGGCGGTGGACAAGAAGCGGGCGCGGCTCAACTGCATTGCGCATCTCTTGAGCCAGGTGAACTACGAGGACGTGCCCAAGCAGGACGTGCAGCTGCCCGACCGGGTGCGGCACGCCGACTACGTGCGCCACGCGGTGAAACCGGAGCTCTATGTGCCGGAGGCTTACTGAGCGAGGCTACCCCGCGCCCTAACCCTTCCGTGAGGTCGCAAGAATATCGCCTACACCCCTTTGAGCTGAGATGCCCCGCTTCATTGTGGGGCAGAGGCCAATCGCTTGACGTGGCTGCTAGCTCATCTCTTTGCCATACGCCGCGTAGAATGCGGCCGCGAGGGTCTCGAACCTGACACTCTGATAGGTTTCCGGCAGGTGATAGGTGATTTTGCCCGGATGCCACTGAATCTTGAGTAGCTTGCGGTCGAGAGTCAGATAGGCGATCGGCGGGAACAGAAATTCCATGCCGATGCCGATGACGTCGAAGTTCGGCTCCCGGATGAATTCCGGTTCCATCGAAACCTCCATTCACGTTGCCTGCGTCCAGGGTCAATTGGCGGGCATCCCGTCATTCGGGATGCTCAAATCGAACCGACAGTTTGCTTATGATCGTACAGTCTCCCCCGCGCCACAATCTCGGACCTCGTATTGAGGGCAGAAAGCGCGGTGCATTCCCGCCATGCAGCCTTTGCCATGTGAGCTTCATCTGCCGCGTGCAACAGTCAGTCTCGGGGGACAGCACACATGGACACTTTCGATCTGATCGTCATCGGCTCGGGTCCGGCCGGGCGGCGGGCGGCTATTCAGGCGGCCAAGCTCGGCAAGGCGGTGCTGGTGGTGGAGAACCGGCTGCGGGTCGGCGGGGTGTCGGTGCACACCGGCACGATCCCGTCGAAGACGCTGCGTGAAACGGTGCTCAACCTCTCGGGCTGGCGCGAGCGCGGCTTTTACGGGCTCGCCTACCGGGTGAAGAAGGAAATCGAGGGCAAGGATCTCGGGGCGCGGCTGCGGATGACGCTCGACCACGAGATCGACGTGCTGGAGCACCAGTTTGCCCGCAACGGGGTGCGGACGGTGGCCGGGCGGGCCCGCTTCGTCAGCCCGCAGCGGATCGCCATCAAGAACGGCAGCGAGGGCGAAAGCGAATACGAAGCCGAGCGTTTCGTCATCGCGGTCGGCACGGCGCCGTACCGGCCCAAGCACATCCCGTTCAACCAGGCCAACGTGTTCGACAGCGACGACGTGGCGTCGGACCCCAAGGTGCCCAGGAGCCTGACGGTGGTGGGCGCCGGGGTGATCGGCATCGAGTATGCGACGATCTTTTCGGCGCTCGACGTGCCGGTGACGCTGGTAGAACCGCGCGAGAATTTCCTCGAGTTCATCGACCGCGAGATCATCGACGAGTTCGTGCACGAGCTGAGGAAGCGCGGCATGCAGTTGCGCCTTGGTGTGAAGGTGGAAAAGGTCGAGGTCGACGCCGCCGGCTTTGCCGTGAGCTCGCTGAGCGACGGGCGGCAGATCCGCACCGAGGCGCTGCTCTACTGCGCCGGCCGGGTCGGCGCGACGGCGGCGCTGGAGCTCGAGGCCTGCGGGCTGACCGCCGACGAGCGTGGACGGCTGACCGTGGACCCGCGGACCTTCCAGACCGCGGTGCCGCACATCTATGCGGCAGGCGATGTGATCGGCTTTCCCTCGCTCGCCTCCACCTCGATGGAACAGGGGCGGATCGCCGCCTGCCATGCGTTCGGCGCGCCGATGCCCCCTGCCCCCGAATATTTCCCCTACGGCATCTACGCGGTGCCGGAGATCTCGACGGTCGGGCTGACCGAGCAGCAGCTCAAGGCCAAGGGCGTCCCCTATGAGTGCGGCGTAGCGCGGTTCCGCGAGACCTCGCGCGGGCACATCATGGGGCTGCAATCGGGGATGATGAAGCTGCTATTCTCGCTCGACGATCGCAAGCTCATGGGCTGCCACATCATCGGCGAAGGGGCGACCGAGCTGGTGCATATCGGCCAGGCGGTGCTGAACCTGGGCGGTACGGTCGACTATTTTGTCGAGAACACCTTCAACTACCCGACCCTCGCCGAAGCCTACAAGATCGCGGCGCTCGATGCGTTCAACCGGATGCCGGGGCGAGCGCACTAACGTGCAGTGTGCTTGGCGCCCCTCACCCTGGCCCTCTCCCCAGGGGGGCGAGGGGACGCACTTTGCACCGGCAGTGCCACATCGCCCCCTCGCCCCTTTGGGGAGAGGGTGGCGGATGAGGCCGAAGGCCTCACCGCGGGGTGAGGGGTAGCCAAGCGCTCGATTCCCAAAATGTCGAATCCCCCAAGGCCGGCTCGACCATCCCTGTGACAAGCACAGGAGATGGACATGGACTGGACGCGTATGGGCATGCAGTGGCCCGAAGACGAGGCCGTCGAGCGGCTGGCGGCCCAACGGGCCTGGGCATTGGGCATCGGGACCAGGATCGAGCGCGGCGATGACGAGTTACGGCATCTGGCCGCCTTGAAGCAGGCTGAAGCGAGGGGTAAGGGTCGTGCCTCAATTTTCGCGAAGGTTTTCCAATGGCTCAGGGCAACACCCCTATCGATCCGGTCAAACTCGACAAGCTCGCGGAAGTCGCGATCAAGGTGGGGCTCCAGCTGCAGCCCGGGCAGGACCTGGTCCTGACGGCGCCCATGGCGGCGTTGCCACTGGTGCGCAAGATCACCGAGCACGCCTACAAGGCCGGCGCCGGCATCGTGCAGCCGATCTTTTCGGACGAGGAGATCACCCTCAACCGCTATCGGCACGCCGCGGACGCGAGCTTCGACAAGGCACCGGGCTGGCTGTTCGAGGGCATGGCCAAGGCGTTCGACGGCAATGCGGCGCGGCTCGCCATTTCGGGCGACAACCCGATGATGCTGGCGGGCGAAGATCCGGCCAAGGTAGCGCGCGCCAACCGCGCGACCTCGATGGCCTATAAGCCGGCGCTGGAGAAGATCACTGGCTTCGACATCAACTGGAACATCGTCTCCTACCCCAATGCCAGCTGGGCCCGGCTGGTCTTCCCCAACGATCCCGAAGAGGTGGCGGTGAAGAAGCTCGCCGACGCGATCTTTGCGGCGAGCCGGGTCGATGTCGAGGATCCGATCGGCGCCTGGAAGGCGCATAATGCCAAGCTTAAGGAGCGCTGGACCTGGCTCAACGGCCAGCAGTTCGCCTCGCTGCACTATGTCGGCCCGGGCACCGACCTCACGATTGGCCTTGCAGATGAGCACCGCTGGAAGGGCGGCGCGTCGGAGGCCAAGAACGGCATCACCTGCAACCCGAACATCCCCACAGAGGAAGTGTTCACCACCCCGCACAGCCAGCGCGTCGAGGGCTATGTCCGCTCGACCAAGCCGCTCAGCCATAACGGTACGCTGATCGCCGATATCGAGGTGAAGTTCGAGGGTGGGCGGATCGTCGAAGCCAAGGCTTCGAAGGGCGAGGCCGTGCTGCAGAAGGTGCTCGACACCGACGAGGGCTCGCGCCGGCTGGGCGAAGTGGCGCTGGTACCGCACTCGTCGCCGATTTCGAAGAGCGGCGTGCTGTTCTACAATACGCTGTTCGATGAAAATGCCGCGAGCCACATCGCGCTCGGCCAGTGCTACGCCGACTGCTTCATCAACGGCACCAAGATGAGCCAGGACGAGATCGCCAAGCGCGGCGGCAACAAGAGCCTGATCCACATCGACTGGATGATCGGTTCGGACAAGATCGATATCGACGGCCTCAAGGCCGACGGCTCGAAGGTGCCGGTGATGCGCAAGGGCGAGTGGGCCTGATCGAGAGGGATCGCTGGTCCGCGTTCAGCGAACCTTAACCACCGGCGCAGTTGTCATCACGGCGGCGAGCATTCGCCGCCGTCTCACACATGCGATTAATGTTTTGGCGCGTTCGGCTGCGTAGCATCCTCGTGAGGCTGAGGATCGCATGCGCAACACAGGCACCGTGTCGAGGGGCACACCGCCGGCTGAGGCTGCCGCAGAGACGCTGCGGCAGATCGGCAGCGCGACCGGCATTTCTGTGTGGACCTGGCACGCGCTGACCGACCGGGTCTACCATTCGGCCACCACCATTCGCGGCGAAGCGCTCGACCAGGGCGTACCGCTCGCGGCGACACTGGCAAAGCTGCATGCCTCGGATCGGGCGCGCGTCCGCCGCCGGATGCATGCAGCAGTGCGCAGCGGGAAATCCGGCGCCTTCCGTTTCCGCAGCCTGCCGGTCGGCGGGACGGCCCGCGAATACAGCGCGGCGCACTATCCGCTCGGGCCGAACGAAGTGCAGGTGATCGTGCAGGACGTGACCCGCACGACGCTGGCCGAGCGGGCGCTGCGCGAGAGCGAAGACCATTACCGCACCGCCGTCGACCTCAACCCGGAAGTGATGTGGCTCGCCGACCCCGAGGGCAACATCATCGAGTTCGGGCCGCGCTGGCTCGAGATGGTCGACCTCAACACCGAAGAGACGCTGGGCCAGGGCTGGGCGAGCGTCGTGCACCCCGACGACCTCGAACCGACCATTGCCGACTGGACCCGATCGCTCGAAAGCGGCGAGCCGCTCGACATCACCTATCGCATCCGGCTGAAGAGCGGCGTCTATCGCTGGATGCGGGCGCGGGCGGCGGCGCGCCGCGACAAGCTCGGACAGATCGTCCGCTGGTACGGCACGCTCGAGGATATCCATGACCGCCGGGTGGCGGAGGCGGCGCTGCGCGAAAGCGAGGAGTTCGCTCGCTCGATCCTCGAGGCGAGCACGATGGCGATCGAGGTGCTGGATGGTGCGGGCCGACTGATCTTCATGAACGGTCCCGGCGTCCGCATCATGGAGGTCGATGACTTCGAGGCGATCCGGGGGGTGCCGTTCGAGCAGTTCTGGCCTGAGGACCAGCGCGCGACGATCCGCGCGGCGATCGCTGCAGCACAGCAGGGCGAGACGGTGCGCCACACGCTGTTCGGGCCGACAGCCAAGGGCAAGGCGCGCTGGTGGGACCTCAGCGTGTCGCCGATCCTGGGCGCCGGTGGCGAGGTGGCGCGGCTCCTGGCGCTGTCGCGCGATGTGACCGAAGCCAAGCAGAATGAGGCCGAGGTGGTGGCCGGGGCGAAGCGGCTCGAATATCTGGCGCGGCACGACACGCTGACGGGCCTGCCCAACCGCATGCAGTTCCAGGAGGGAATGGATGCAGCGCTGCTGACGCTGAGGGCCGGCGGGACGCTGGCGGTGCTGTCGATCGACCTCGACGACTTCAAGCTGGTGAATGATACGCTGGGGCATCTGGCCGGCGACGTGCTGCTGCGCGAGGTGGCCGGGCGGCTCAACCGCTGCGCCGGCAAGCGCGACCTGGTGGCACGGCTCGGTGGCGACGAGTTCGCGCTGCTGATGCCGGTGGAGCGCCCCGAGGATGCGGCGATCACGGCCCAGGCCATCCTCGCGGCGCTGGCCATCCCATTCGAGATCGACGGTGAAACGGTGAGCATCGGCGCCAGTATCGGCATTGCCGTCGCGCCGCGCGACGGGCTCAGCACCGAGAGCCTCCTGCAATTTGCCGACGTGGCGCTCTACCGGGTGAAGAGCGACAAGGGGCGCGATTTCCGCTTCTTCGAGCCGGCCATGGATCAGGCGCTGCGTGAGCGGCGCGAAATGAAGCGCGACCTGTCGCTGGCGCTGGGCCGGGGCGAGCTGCGGGTGGTGTACCAGCCGCAGATCGATATCGGCAGCAACCGGCTGGTCGGCTTCGAGGCGCTGCTGCGCTGGGAGTGTGCGGCGCATGGCGTGGTGTCGCCAATGGTGTTCATTCCGCTGGCCGAGGAAAGCGGACTGATCGATGCGATCGGCGCCTTCGTGTTGCGCGAGGCCTGTGCCGAGGCGACGCATTGGCCTGAGGCGCTGTCGCTGGCGGTGAACCTGTCGCCGGCACAGTTCCGCAACCGCGCCGTGGTGCGCACCGTCACCGATGCGCTGGCGGAGACCGGCTTTGCGCCGGGGCGGCTGGAACTCGAGATCACCGAGTCGGTGCTGTTCGACGAGAGCGCCGAGGCGCTGGCCTCGCTCGAGGAACTGCACCGGATGGGCATCAGGGTAGCGCTCGACGATTTCGGCACCGGCTATTCGTCGCTGAGCTATCTCAGGCGCTTCGCCTTCGACAAGATCAAGATCGACCGCAGCTTCGTCGCCGATCTGCCGGGGGCAGAGGACTCGGCGGCGATCGTCCGTGCCATTATCGGGCTCGGCCGCTCGCTGAAGACGCGGGTGACGGCCGAAGGCGTCGAGAGCTGGGAGCAGTTGCTGATGCTCAGGGCCGAAGGCTGCAACGAGGCGCAGGGCTACCTGTTCAGCCCGCCGCTGCCGCAGGCCGAAGCGCGGGCGCTGGCAAAGGCTGGGCTTGTCGCCTCACGCTCGGCGAGCGAACGCCGGCAACGCCACGGCTGATACACACCAATACTTAACCGGGCTGCGGCTAGCGTTCCCGCCAGCTCCCTTCCTGCCCCGTCACGGACCCCGATGTTCGACAAGCAGTTGATCGCCACGCCGTCGGAATCACTGGCCCAGGTGGAGCCGACTCCGGCGCTCACCGATGCCGACCGCGCCCTGCAGCTCTACGAGCTGCATGAGGGCTATGGGCAGTGGAAGGTGATCTTTCCTGGCACCGTGGTGCTGTCGGCGCGCGTAGCGGAAATCTATGGCCTTGGGCCGGATAGCCCGGTGCCGCTGCAGGATCTGGTGAAGCTCTATGTCGCCGAGGATCGCGGCAAGCTGCTGACGCTGATCGCGCAGGCGCTGCAGGACCGGCGCGGCTTCCGCTGCCGGTTGCGGATCGAGCGACGCGACGGCGGCGTGCGGATGATCGAGTCGATCGCCGATCTCAGGGTGCGCGACGGACGGGTGATCGAACTGTTCGGCGCCAGCCGCGACGTGACCGCGGAGATGGAGCGCGAGCTGCAGGTGCAGGGTCGGCTGAAGCTGGTACAGGACCTCGTCGGCGACATGCCGGCGCCGATTGCGGTGCTGGACGATAGGCTCCGGGTGCTCGACTGCTCGCTGTACTGGCTCAAGGCTCACCGTTTCGTCGAGCGGCGCGAGGTGATCGGCAAGACCATCGGCCAGCTGTTTCCCGAGACGCCGCCCGAGCAGATCGCCGAGTACGAGGCGGCGCTGCGAGGGCAAACGGTGAAGACGCGCCGGAGTTTCGCCAGCCCGACCAGCGGCGCGGCGACCCAGTTCGCGACGGTGCTGACGCCCTGGTATGTGGCCGACCGCAAGGTGGGCGGCATAACGGTGGTTGTCGGCTGGTCGGAAATCGCCACCACCAAACGCGCGGCGCCCGCGGCAGCGCCGGTCGAGGATTTCGACGGCTCGCTGCTCGACATGCTGAAGAACGTCAGCTGAGGCGAGGCGCCTCGGCCGCGCGCGCCTGGACCGAGGGCGCCTTGCATCCACGTCGCTTTTCTCCGATTGAAGCGGCATGAGTTCGCCGCCCCTCCCGATCGATGAGGCCGTGCCCCGGCTGCTGGCCGCGCTGGCGGCCGGCCCCTATGCCGTGCTGGTGGCGCCGCCGGGCGCGGGCAAGACGACGCGCGTACCACTGGCGCTGCTCGAGGCGGCGTGGCGCGGCGATGGCAAGATCGTCATGCTGGAGCCGCGGCGGCTGGCGGCACGGGCAGCGGCGCGGCGGATGGCGCAAACGCTCGACGACGAGGTCGGCGGGGTGGTCGGCTATCGCGTCAGGCTCGATGCCAAGATCAGCAGGCGGACGCGTATCGAGGTAGTGACCGAGGGGGTGTTCACCCGGATGATCCTCGACGATCCGGAGCTCACCGGCATCGCCGCGGTGCTGTTCGACGAATTCCATGAGCGCAGCCTCGATGCCGATCTCGGCCTCGCGCTGGCGCTCGATGCAGCGGCGCTGCGCGATGACCTGCGCGTATTGGTGATGTCGGCGACGATCGATGGGGCGCGGGTGGCGGAGCTGCTCGACGGGGCGCCGGTGGTGGTCTCCGAAGGGCGGGCGTTTCCGGTGGAGACGATCTGGCGCGACCGCGATCCGCTGATGAAGCTCGAGGACCAGGTGACCAGCGTGGTGCTCGAGGCGCTGCGCGACCAGCCGGGCTCGGCGCTGGTGTTCCTGCCCGGGCAGGCGGAGATCGGACGGGTGGCGGAGCGGCTGGCGGGGCGCGTCCCCGCTGATGTCGATATTGCGCCGCTTTATGGGCAACTGACGCCGGAGGAGCAGGATCGCGCCGTGCAGCCGGCCCGGCCCGGGCGGCGCAAGGTGGTGCTGGCGACCTCGATCGCCGAGACTTCGCTGACCATCGAGGGGGTGCGGATCGTCGTCGACAGTGGCCTCAGGCGCGCTCCTGCCTACGAGCCGGCGACCGGCCTGTCGGTGCTCGAAACGCGAAAAGTATCGCGGGCCTCGGCCGACCAGCGGCGCGGACGCGCCGGGCGCATCGAGCCGGGGGTGTGCTACCGGCTGTGGGGCGAAGGCCAGAACGCGGCGCTGCTGGCGTTCGACGCACCGGAAATGCTGGAGGCGGACCTTTCGGGACTGGCGCTCGATCTCGCCGGCTGGGGTGTGAGCGATCCGACCCAGCTCAAATTCCTCGATCCACCGCCAGGACCGGCATGGAGCGAGGCGACAAGCCTGCTCAAGGGGCTCGAGGCGCTGGACGACAGCGGGCGCATCACCGTCGAGGGCAAGGCGCTGGCGCGGCTGCCACTGCACCCACGGCTGGGGCACATGATCCACCGCGCGGCGGAAGAGGATGATGCGCTGACGGCAGCGCAACTGGCAGTGCTGCTCGGCGAGCGTGGGCTTGGCGGTGACGGCCCTGACTTGACGCACCGGCTCGAACGCTTCGGGCGCGAGCGCGGCAAGCGGGCCGATGAGGCGCATGGGCTGGCGCGGCGCTGGGCCGGAATGGTCGGCAACACGGGTTCGGGCGGCGAGGTTGGACGCCACCTGGCCCGAGCCTATCCGGACCGGGTGGCGCAGCAGGCCGGCGCCCGCGGACGATTCCGGCTGGCCAATGGACGGCAGGCGAGCCTCGAGGAAACGGACGCACTGGCGAATGCGCCCTACCTGGTGGTGACCGACATCACCGGGGCGGCGGCGACCGGGCGGATCCGGGCGGCAGCGGCAGTCGAGCGGGCGACGATCGAGGAATTGTTCGCCGGCGAGATTGTCGACGAGGTGGCGATGGCGTTCGACCGCGGCTCGCGCAGTGTGCGGGCGCGGCGGTTGCGGCGGCTCGGCGCATTGCGGCTCGACGAGGCGCCGGTGGCGATAACCGATCTACAGCAGGCAGCGGCGGCGCTGGCAGAGGGCATCGCCGGGCTCGGGGTTGGCGTGCTGCCATGGAGCAAAGAGCAGCAGGCGCTGCGGGCGCGGGCGAGCTACCTCCGCGCGACGCTGGGCGAGGCGTGGCCGGATCTCTCCGATACGGGCCTCGCGGCCGACATGGCCTGGCTGGTGCCGGCCATCACCGGCAAGACGGCGCTGAGCGAGATCGGAGCGGACGACCTGGGCGGAGCGCTCGAGGGGCTGTTGCCCTGGGCGCGGCGGCAGGAGATCGAGCGGCTGCTGCCCTCGCATTTCGACGCGCCCTCGGGCTCGCACCTGCCGATCGATTATGGCGCAGAGAACGGGCCGGCGCTGGAGGTGCGGGTGCAGGAACTGTTCGGTCTCGACCGGCACCCGAGCGTCGCCGGTGGCAAGGTGCCGCTGCTGCTGGTGCTGCTCTCGCCGGCGCACCGGCCGATCCAGACGACACGCGACCTGCCCGGCTTCTGGCGCGGCAGCTGGAAGGACGTGGCCAAGGACCTGAAGGGCCGCTACCCGCGGCACTATTGGCCGGAGAACCCACTGGAGGCGGCGGCTACGGCACGGGCCAAGCCGCGGGGGACGTGAGCCCTTCCAGAAGCCGGTGGTTGTGGACCCCCACCCCTGTCCCCTCCCCGCAAGGGGGAGGGAGACCAAAACACCGGCGTCAGTGGGAGCGTCTCCCTCCCCCTTGCGGGGAGGGGACAGGGGTGGGGGTCAGCCCGCACCGGACCCTATGCCGGCCCCGCTGCCCGCAGCACCGCGAGAAACTCCGCCCCATAGCGCTTGAGTTTGCTCTCCCCGATGCCATTGATGGTGCCGAGCTCGGCCATGGTCTGTGGCCGTTCCAGCGCCATGGCGCGAAGGGTGGTATCGTGGAAGACCACGTAGGGCGGGACGCCCTGCGACTTGGCGAGGGCGGCGCGTTCGGAGCGCAAAGCTTCGAACAGCGATTGCGCGGCCGGCGGCAACTGGACGGCGTTCTGCAGCGCGCGGCGGGTCTCGGTGGCCTTGCGCGGACGGTCGCGGCGCAGGGTGATCTTGCGCTCGCCCTTGAACACTTCGCGCGAGCCCTCGCCGAGGTGCAGGGCGCCGAAGGAATGGTCGACAGTGATCAGACCCATGGCGGTGAGCTGACGGATGACCGATTGCCAGGAGCGCTGGTCGAGATCCTTGCCCTGCCCGAACACCGGCTGGTCCTGGTGGCTGAACTGGGTGACCTTGTCGGTCACCTTGCCCAGGAGCACGTCGACGATGTGCCCGGCGCCGAAGCGCTGGCCGGTGCGGTAGACGCAGGCCAGCGCCTTGATGGCAGCGTCGGAGCCATCCCAGGTTTCAACCGGCACGAGGCAGGTATCGCAGTTGTTGCAGTTGCCGGGGTGCGGCTCGCCGAAATGCGCGAGGATAGCCTTGCGGCGGCATTCCGGGGTTTCGCAGACGGCGAGCAGCGCCGTGAGCTTCAGCCGCTCGACGCGCTTCACCTCATCGGGGGCGCTGCCCTCGTCGATCATGCGGCGGCGCTGCGCCACGTCGGCCATGCCGTAGCACATCCAGGCCTCGGCCGGCAGGCCGTCGCGTCCGGCGCGGCCGGTCTCCTGGTAATAGGCCTCGATGGACGACGGCAGGTCCATGTGAGCGACATAGCGCACGTCGGGCTTGTCGATACCCATGCCGAAGGCCACGGTGGCGACGAGGCAGAGCGACTCTTCCTTGAGGAAGGCATCCTGGTTGGCGGCCCGGTCGCGGGCGTTCATGCCGGCATGATAGGCGAGCGCACGGATCCCCTGCTTGTTCAGCCATTCGGTGGTCGCGTCGACCTTGGCGCGGCTCAGGCAATAGACGATGCCGGAATTGCCGGTGTGGCGGGCAAGGAAGCTTTTCAACTGCGCCCGGGCATTGTCGCGCTCGACGATCGCGTAGCTGATATTGGGCCGGTCGAAGCTGGTGGTGAAGATGCGCGCGTCGCTGAGGCCGAGCCGCTCGACGATATCGTCGCGGGTGGTGGGGTCGGCAGTAGCGGTGAGTGCGATGCGCGGCACCCCGGGATAGTCGGCGGCGATCGAGGCGAGCTCGCGATACTCGGGGCGGAAATCGTGGCCCCACTGGCTGACGCAATGCGCCTCATCGATGGCGATGAGCGAGATCTCGACGCCCTGCATCATCGACTTGAAGCCGGGGAGCACCAGGCGCTCCGGCGCAACGTAGAGCAGGTCGAGCTTGCCGGATTTGAGATCGCGGAAGGTGCGTGAGGAGTCTTCGGACGAAACCGAGGAGTTGAGCGTTGCAGCGTTGACGCCGGCCTGCTTCAGCGCCTCGACCTGATCGCGCATCAGGGCGATGAGCGGCGAGACGACGATGCCGACGCCCTTCCGGGCCAGCGCCGGAACCTGAAAGCACATCGACTTGCCGGCGCCGGTCGGGAACAACACCACCGCGTCGCCGCCGCCAGTGACGTGGCGGACAACATCCTCCTGCTGGCCGCGAAAACTCTGGTGCCCGAAGACGGTGCGCAGGATTTCGGCGGGGTCGCGAGCTGGCGTGTCGAAGAGCGACTCAAGCATGGCGGCATAGAGCCAAGCGCCGGGGTGCGGGGTCAAGGGTGTTGAATGCCGCGCTTGCGGCGCACCCCCTCCGAGCTGCGCTAGTTCGCTATCGCTCACAAGCTTCGCTTGCCTCCCCCATCAAGGGGGAGGTGGGGGCCGGCGAGTGGGCGGGGATGGTGCCTCACTCACCGGCGGGCACCTCCCCCTTGATGGGGGAGGCTGGGAGGGGGTGGGGCCGACCCGTCGATCTGGCCCACCCTGTACCGTTACTTCGCGTCGATGAACGCCAGCGCCGTCTCGACCAGCTTGGGCGAGTTCATCATGGTGTAGTGGGTGACGCCGGGGAGGATGGCGAGGCGGTTCTGGTTCATGCCGGAGCCATCCCACAGCGCATCCTGCAGGCCGCCGCCGAGCAGCTCGAAGAACTTCGCGACATGGCTGGTGCGGACGGCATCCCAATCACCATAAACCAGCTGGGTCGGAACCTTGAGGTTGGGGACGTCGGCCGAGAAGTCGTAGTCCTTGCCCATATACTGCATCTGGTCGAGCAGCTTGGGAAAGTTCACCTCGGGGTCGGGGTTCACCGCGGCAAAGCCCTGATAGAGCGGCGACGGCTTCAGCATCTCGAACTGGCTGGCATTGAGCCCGCGCATCCCCTGCTGGTTGTAATCGTGCCAGCCGGAGAAAGCGAAGGGGGCCGAGGCGATCACCAGCTTGTTGATCAGCTCGGGATGCGCCAGCGCCAGGCGCAGGCCGATGGTGCCGCCCATCGAATAGCCGACGACGTCGACCTTCTCGAGCCCCAGCGATTTGATCACTTCGGCGACGTCGCCAGCCATGTTGTCGAAGCTCATCGGCCGGTCGAGCGGGCCGGTGTGGCCGTGGCCCTGGGCTTCGACGGCGATCACCTGACGGGAGGCGGCGAGGCCGGAGAGCACCGGACCGAAGTTGTCGATGGTCATCAGGCCGCCATGCAGCAGGACGAGCGGCGCGCCCTCGCCATAGGTGGCGTAGTAGACCTTGCCGCCGGTGACGGGGACATAGCCGGACGTGGTTGCGGTGAGCATGGGAGCAGTTCCTTCTTGAGCGGTTGCAGTGAGGACCGGCAGGGCGGAAGCAAAGCCGGTGAGAATGGCGAGGGCAAGGACGGTACGACGTAGCATGGGAAGTCTCCGTGGTTGGATATGGCTCCGCCGGTCCCGCGGGGTAGCGGGTTGGTGGAGGTGATGATTGAGGGTTTGGCCGCCCCCTCCACCAGCTTCGCTGGTCCCCCCGCGGTGAGGGCGTTTGCCCTCATCCAGACCCCGCCACGCGGGGGAGGATTGGAGAGGCCGGTGCTTGCGGCTAGGTGGTCAGCATTTCGATGGCCTTCTGCACGCGGCGGAGGCGGGTTTCGGGGGCTTTGGCGCCTTCGATGGCGGTGACGTGGGCCTTCTTGTGGCTGGGGGCGAGCTTGGTCCAGGCCGCCAGCGCGACGGGATCGGCATCGAGGGCGGCCTGCAGGTCGCCCGGGGCCTCGACGATGCGAGGCTGATCGTCGAGGGTCAGTTCGACCTCGTGCGTCTCGTTGCCTTTGACCCCGGTGATGCCGCGGATCTCGGCGCTGACGCCGACCAGCAGGTATTCACCCATGGTGGCCACTTTGCTGCGCCAGGTGTGGCCGGCGAGGCTAACGACGACCAGCGGGTTCTTGCCGCCATTGAGCGCATCGCGCACCTGAGGCGGCACGATGATGCCGGTATTGTTGCCGGACAAGAGGATGGTGGTCACGAATTTCATCTCGTTGCTCCAGTCGTGAGGTGGGCGGCGAGCTTGTCGAAGCTCTCCAGCACACCTTCGCGGAAGCCGCGGCGGACGACGGCGTCCTTGTTGGCGGCGGTATCGAAATAGGCGTCGAGCGTCAGCCGGGTGCGGCCGTTGCCGAGGTCGATGAGGGTGATGACCCGCAGAAAACTCGGCGGCGGGTTGTGACCGAAGGCTTCCGCCTCGAGCTGGCGGTTGCGGTAGACGATGCGTTCGGGCGGGCTCACCTCGATGAACTCGCTGTCGGCCGGGTAGTCCTTGCCATCGGGGCCGCGCATCACGTGATACCAGCGGCCGCCGGGGCGAAGGTCGAGCTCCACCACCGGGTTGGTGAAGCCCTTCGGACCCCACCACTGGCTCAGGTGGTACGGATCGGCGAACATCATCCAGACCAGGTCGCGCGGGGCATCGAATTCGCGTTCGATCTCGAGGCGACGGTCGCTGGGGATGCTGGTGGGGTCGGAGAGCATGGTTCAGGCTTCTTGAGTGAGGTCGGCGAGCAGTTGGTCCATGATGGCGAAGCCGTGGCGCATGCCCTTCTCCATCCCGGAGGCGACCATGCCGTCGCGATCGGCAACGCTGTCGTAGTTCGAGACTGACCGGTAGTGCGTGACGGCGCCGTCTTCCTCGAAGGTGTGAGTCTCGACCAGGGTCTTGCCGATGAACATGTTCTCCATGCCAAAGGTCCAGACGAACTTCTCGGGCTCGTTCACCTCGCGGTACTCGCCGATGAAGATGTAGACCTTGTCGCCATCGTGGGACTCAATGCGCCACTTGCCGCCGGGGCGGACATCGAGCGCGGTGATGATGGCCTTCTGGCCTTCATTGCCCCACCAGCGGGCCACGTGTTCAGGCTGGGTCATGACCTTCCACACCAGGGCGCGTGGGGCGGCGAAAGTGCGGGTGGCGATGACGATGGGTTCGTTCGCCGGGGCTTCGATCTTCAGGTCGTCGAGCGGCATTTTCAGCTCCTTGAGTTGCTTGAGGTAGGCGTCGAGGCGATCGAGGCTTTCGGCCCAATACCGCCAGTAAAGTACGAACCAGTGTTCCGTTCCGGCGCTTTGCCCTTGCCGTTGGCGCAAGGCTTCGCCGTCGCGCTGTCGGCGGTAGTCCGAGAGCGCTATGACCTTGGGTCGCTGCATTGGGTTTCAGCCCAAGCGGGCTACCGGATCAGTTCCGGGAGCCGCCGGGGTCTCCCTTCTGCAGTTCGGCCAGGTAATCGCCGAGGCGATCGAGGCTCTCGTCCCAGAAGCGGCGGTAGTTCTCGACCCAGTCCGCGACCTCGGCCATCGGGGCGGCCTCGAGCCGGCACGGACGCCATTGGGCTTCCTTGCCGCGGGAGATCAGCCCGGCCTTCTCGAGCACCTTGAGGTGCTTGGAGACGGCGGCCATCGACATGTCGTAGGGCTCGGCCAGTTCGCTGACCGTGGCCTCGCCGAGCGCCAGCCGGGCCAGGATGCCGCGACGGGTGGGGTCGGCGAGGGCAGAAAGCGTGGTGGACAGGTGGTCGGTCATTTCGGTCTCTTGGGGTCAGGCAGCGGCGCGCGCGGTATCGGCGCCGGAGAAGAAGTCGATCAGCACGGGAGCGACGAGCTCGGCCGCCGCGTCGTGGCTCTGGCCCGGCAGCGAAGCGAAGCGGGCGCCGGGGATAGTTTCGCGGGCGAGGCGGACCGGTTCCTTGAGCTGCCTGAAGGTCTTGTCGCCGCTCATGATGATGGTCGGGACGCGGATCGAGCGGGCCGCCTCGGTGGGGAAACCGTAGCCTTCCATCACCGCGGTATCGTGCGGCAGGCTGAGGGCATTGTGCAGCATCGCCTTCCAGTGCGGGTTGAGCCGCATCATCGGCATCATGATCGAGGGCATGCCGATCATCTTGACCATGAAGTACTTGGCAAGGTCGGGCCGGCGGTCCTGGGCGGCGAGACGCTCGACTTCGACCTGGTAGCCACGCGGCATCGGCCTGCCGCCGGGGACATCGGTGAAGGGCGGCTCGAAGATGGCGAGCCGATCGACCGGCAGGCCGCGGGCGGCGGCGAACAGTGCGATCGCACCACCGGACGAGGTGCCGTAGAGACTGGCCGAGCCGCCGGCGATGTCGATCAGCGCGGCGAGGTCCTCGTACTCGCGGTCGGGCGAATAATCGGTCGAGACATCGCTGTCGCCGCGGCTGCGCCGATCATAGTTGTAGACGGTGAAGTGCGGGGCGAGCAGCGGCGCCAGCTTGGGCATCGGGCCCATATTGCGGCCGCACCAGGCGCCGTCGATCAGGATGACGGCCGGGCCGGAGCCGCGCACGTCGTAGGCGATTTTCGTGCCGTCGCGAGAGGTGAAGGTGTTCATGGCGGTTACTCCTGCTGGAACGCCGCGGTGGCGCGGAGGGTGAAGAGGTAGAGGTCGAGCTTGTCGCTGCCCTCGCTGACGGTGGTGGCGAAGCCCTGCTTGACGGCCTGGTCGCGGGCGAGCAGCGAGGTGAAGCGGACGGTGACATGGACGCTGGTGAGGCGGCCCGTCTGGGTGAGGGTCAGCTCGGTGACCATCTCGGCGGGCGGCAGCTCGTCGCCGAAGCGGTAGCCCTCGGGGGCATCGCGCCAGACCAGCCGCTCGACCGGTGAAATCTCAAGGTAGGCGCTGGTATAGCCGTACTCGTGGCCGGCGCCGAAGCGCATCACCTGGCGCCAGGCGCCGCCGACGCGCAGGTCGACCTCGCTCACCGGATTGGTGGCGCCTTTCGGGCCCCAGAAATGCACCAGGTGGCGCGGCTCGGTGTAGCAGCGCCAGACCAGGCTGCGCGGTGCCTCGAAGCTGCGGGCGATGAGGATGACAGGATCGTTCGCCGGCGTGGTGACGGCGGAGGTCTTGGTCGGCGCAGTGCCGGTGAGTTCGACGCAGTCCATTGCTCAACCCTCAAGTTGATAACTTACTGGTTGAATACACCTCGCAATGATGGTTGTCAACCGATCGGTTAAGGAAAGTTTCAGGCGGGGAGAAGCGCCGCGGACAGCAGCTTGATCGAGCGCAGGCGGTTGTCCGGATCGGTCGGGCCCATCTGCACTGCATCGGGGAAGCGCAGCTCGAGCTCGAGCTTGCCATCGGCAGGCGCTGGGAGCGGCAGTGAGAACTGCTGCGGGGTGGGCGCATTGAGCGAGACGGTATCGAGCAGCGTGCCGTCGGCAACGATCTCGACGCGCTGCGGGACAGTCGCGCCCCCTTTCTGGATCGCGACCATCGATAGCTGCAGGGTCAGCGCCGTGGCGGGCTCGGCATAGGCGAAGCGCAAGCGGGCGCTGGTGCCGACGGCATGGTTGCCGTCGCCGGTCGGACCCTCAAGACCGCAGACCCGGATCAGCTTGGCGGCGTCCTTGTCCTCAGGGGTGAAGCGGACGGTCGTGCCAAGGGTGTAGCTGCCACTGACCGGCTGGTTGAGGCAGGTGGTCGTCTTGTCGAGGTAGTAGGCGCGGTAGTCGGGCGGCACGTTGGGGTGCAGCATGAGCCAGACCACGCCGAGTTCGAACAGCGCGACGAGACCGACGAGGATGTAGGCGGCGAGGCGAAGCGGATTAGACAAGGCTCAGATACCCCGTCAGCCAGCCGATGGTGGTGAAATAGCCGCCGGCGAGCAGGCCGAGCAGCGCCACGGCGAAGAGCCAGCGGCGGCTGGCCAGGAGTTCGGTGAGCATCAGCGGCATCGGCGCCAGCGCCGCGGTGAAGCGGAGCACCGAAGCCATGCCGGCGAACAGCGGCAGGGTCAGGCAGATCAGCGAATAGACCGCCATGCCGTAGCGCTTTCGCACCAGCAGCACGATCGACAGCGCATAGCCGACCAGCACCGCTACGGCGAGCTGCTGCGGCGGCGTCGGCATCCACCCTTCTCGCGGGAAGCTGGTGAGGGCGTTCCAGACGAACACCAACGGGTTGCCCGTCGGACGGGACCAGGCGCGTTGCACATGGCTGAAGGCCAGGGCGTCGCCGATGTGGAAGTGGAGGTAGGCCATGTAGGCGAAGAGGCCGAGCGGCGCGATGAACAGCGCCAGCAGCTGCTCGGGACGCTTCAGCACGGCCGGGATGAAATCGCGCCAGCTGCCGCCATTGGCGCGGTGGGCCTGCCAGATCGCGATCAGGATGGCGAAGACGATGAACACCCCGACGATACGGGTGGCCGAGAGCAGTGCGGCGAACAGGCCGGCCAGCAGGAACTGCTTGTTCTGCAGCGCCGCGAAGACGCAGAGGCTGAGGAACAGGAACAGCACCTCGGTATAGAAGGTGGTGAGCCAGATCGAGAACGGGCCGGCCAGGAGGAAGGCCGAGAACAGCGTGTAGGCGCGCAGGTCCTTGCCGAGCAGCGGCCAGGCGACGCGGGCCGAGGCGACACACAGAAGGATCGAGAGGCCGGTGGCAGCGACGATGGTCTGCAGGCCCGTCAGCGTGCGGACGATGGCGACGAGGATTGGGTAGAGCGGGAAGAAGGCCCAGTTGCCGGCGTTGATCATTGTCGGCACCGGGAACGGATCGTAGCCGGTCTGCGACAGCTTCACGTACCAGGAGCAATCCCACCGGCACATGCCCTGCGCGAAATTGGCGATCGAGGCATCCGGGACAGTGGCGGCAAAGGCCAGGTAGCGGATGGCGAGCCCGGCAATGGCCAGAGCCAGCGGGATCAGGATCAGGACGACGCCAAGCGGCAGGGTTCGTGGGGGACGCAGTGCGACAGCGTCGCTCATTGATGCATTCCGGGTGCGGAAACGGCCAGAACTCGTAACGCATTGCGGCGAAATCATATCCATTCCGCCGGTGCATAGCTCCTATGCGACAACTTTCGGCGCTCAACGGCGTTGCGGAATTCGTGTTTGGTATCCCGATCCCTCCATAGCGATAGTGCATGTTTTCTGTTTCTCACCATCGGCTCGATCGGCGAGCCTTTCTCCGGGCTGCTGCCGCAATGGCGGCGCTCCTCTCCACCACCTCCCTCACCCGTGTCGCCTTCGCTCAGGAGAGCGAGACGGAAGCGTTTGACTATGACGTGCTGACCGAGCGGATGCGCTTAATGGCGGCGGAGCCGTTCAACCCGGCCGTGCCGGAATTGCCCAAGCTGTTCGCCGGCCTCGACTATGACGGCTACCGCAAGATCCAGTTCGACGCGCAGCACGCGCGCTGGCTCGACAACAATTCGGGCTTCCAAGTGCACGCCTTCCCGATGGGCTGGCTGTTCAAGGAGCCGGTGGGGGTGTTCGAGGTGGTCGACGGCCAGGCATCGCCGTTCGGCTTCTCCAACGCCGATTTCATGTTCTACGACCAGGCGATGGGCCAGGAAGCGGCGGCCGAGGCGTTCCCCGGGATCGCCGGCGTGCGCATCAATTACCCCGTCAACGTTGCCGACAAGATGGACGAGCTGGTCTCGTTCCTCGGCTCGAGCTACTTCCGGGCGCTGGGGCGGAACAACATCTACGGCCTCAGCGCCCGCGGCCTCGCGATCAACTCGTGGCAAGCGGGACCGGAAGAGTTCCCACGCTTTTCGGCGTTCTGGCTGGAGCGCCCGAGCGAGGGCAAGCCGCTGGTCGCCTATGCGAGCCTCGAGGGCCCGAGCGTCACCGGCGCCTATCGCTTTGAAATCACTCCGGCGAGCGACAGCGCGCAGGAGACGGCGATCGACATCACGGCGCGGCTGTTCTTCCGCGCCGATATCGGCGAGATCGGCATCGCGCCGCTCACCTCGATGTTCCTGTTCGCCGAGACCAACCGCTCGAGCTTCGACGACTACCGGCCGCAGGTGCATGACAGCAACGGGCTGATCGTCGAACGCGATGGCGGCGAGGTGTTCTGGCGGCCGCTCAACAATACGCCGCAACTGGGCAACTCGTACCTGTGGGAGAACAACCCGCGGGCCTTCGGGCTGTACCAGCGCGATCGCAGTTTCGAGACCTACCAGGATGCCGGCGCCCATTACGAGCGGCGGCCGTCGGCTCGGGTCGAGCCGGTCGGCGACTGGGGCCAGGGCAATGTGCGGCTGATCGAGGCGCCGTCGCGGCTCGAGGCCGAGGACAATATCGTGGCGTTCTGGGTGCCGTCCGAGCCGATCAAGGCCGGCGACGCACGCGAGTTCCGCTACCGGCTGATCTGGGGCGACCTGTTGCCCAAGGACGATGCGCCGCTGGCGCATGTGGTGGAAACTAGGGCCGGCCAGGGCGGCGTGTCGGGCGTTGCCAATGACGCGAAGCTCAGAAAGTTCGTCATCGACTTCGCCGGCGGCGAACTGACGGCCATGCCGACCGAGGCCAAGCTCGATGTCGTCGCGACGGCAAGTTCGGGCGAGATCACTTCGACGGCGCTGTCGAAGGTCGACGCCAACGGCGTGTGGCGGCTGGCGCTCGATGTGATGATCGAGGGCAGCGAGCCGGTCGAGCTCAAGGCCAATATCGTCAGCACCGGCCGGACGATCAGCGAAACCTGGCTCTATCAGTGGAGGGCACTGGCATGAAGCACGACCGTTCCGACGTTTTCTCGGGCGCGCTTCCCGATGCTCCGCTGGCCATGCCCAAACAGGTGCTGGAGCGGCGGCGCAGCTCACTGTTGCTGACGTTGCGGGCCGCCTTCGCCGCCGCGTTGCCGCGGTTCTGACGGTTTTGACTTGTCGCGCGTTCGAGCCGGAAAAGTCTCACAACTTTTCCTGAACGCGCTCCAGGAGCCTCACCCATGCCGACCACAGGGCCCCGATAGATGGCGAAAGCCCACCTGACCCGAGCCCTGGCTCTGGGCGCAGCAGCGCTCTTGAGCCTTGGCGGCGGCTGGCTGTACATGCGCTTCATCGGCAATGACGGCACCAGCCCGCTCGACGTGCTGCGCACGACGCTGTTCACGCTGGTCGGATTCTGGCTGGTGTGGGGTGGTGTTGCCGGGGTGCTGGGGATCCTCGCGCCACCCAGGCGGGTTACGGGCAGCGCCGGACGACCGCTCGGCATGACGGCGATCCTGATGCCGGTCTACAACGAGGATGCGGCGGCAAGCTTTTCGCGCGTCGCAGCGATGAACCGCAGCATCGTCAACCTGGGGCTCGCCGACCGCTTCCATTTCGCCATCCTGTCGGACAGCAACCGAGAGGAAGTGGCCGCAGAGGAGATCGTCTGGTTCGAGCAGCTGCTGAGTGAACCGATGGCCGAAGGCCGGGTGTTCTATCGCCGGCGCGAGCGGAATATCGGCAAGAAGGCCGGCAATATCGAAGATTTCATCTCGCGCTCGGGCGGTGCCTACGACTATGCGCTGATCCTCGATGCCGACAGCCTGATGGATGGCGCGACGATCGCCGCGATGGCCAGGCGCATGGATGACGATCCGCGGCTCGGATTGCTGCAGACGGTGCCCGAGGTGATCCACGCCCATAGCCTGTTCGGCCGGGTGATGCAGTTCTCGGCGGCCTATCTCTCCCCCTATTTCGCCCGCGGCACGGCGCTGATGCAGGGCGAGGAAGGGCCATACTGGGGCCACAACGCCATCGTGCGGGTGCCGGCCTTCGCCGCGAGCTGCGGGTTGCCGGTGCTGTCGGGCAAGCCGCCGCATGGCGGGCACATCCTCAGCCACGACTATGTCGAGGCGGCGCTGTTGTCGCGCGCCGGCTGGAAGGTCGAGGTCGACCCGTATCTGGGCGGTTCCTATGAGGAGGGCCCGGAAAACCTGATCGAGTATGCCAAGCGCGACCGGCGTTGGTGCCAGGGCAACCTGCAGCACCGGCGGGTGCTGGGCGCGCCGGACCTGAAAGTCTGGAGCCGCTTCACCTTCATCCAGGGCATCATGGCCTATGCCGCCTCGCCACTGTGGCTCGCGCTCATGGCGGCCAGCATTCTCGCGGCGGCGCTGCCGAGCAAATACTGGTGGCGCGACAATGAGACCGGCATCTGGGTGCTGGCCGTCGCGGTTGGCGTGGCGCTGCTGTTGCCGAAATTCCTGATCCTCGTGCGCTCGACGCTGGGCGGTCGCAACCGTGGCTTCGGCGGAACGATCCGGGCGGCGCTGTCGGTGGTCGCCGAGATCGTCATCTCGACGCTCCTGGCGCCGATCATGCTGTGCTTCCAGAGCAAGGCGGTGATCGAGATCCTGTTCGGGCTCGACGGCGGCTGGCCGGCGACCAATCGCGACGAAGGCCGGGTGAGCCTTTCGACGGCGTTCGCGGCGAGCTGGTGGGTGATGGTGGCGGGCGCCGCGGTGCTGGCAATCTCGACCGCCTTCGCCAGCGACCTGGTGCCCTGGCTGCTGCCGGTGGCGCTGCCGGCGATCGGCGCGCCGCTGTTGATCGCGGCCACCTCGCACGGCATCGCCAGCGGGCGGAAGCCGATCCTCTTCACCACCACCAGCGAGAGCGCCCCCGCGCCGATCATTGTCGAGCAGCAGCGGATCTTCCTCAGTTGGACGCAGCCGGGCCCTGCCCTCGCCGAGCCCATTGCCGGAACGGCCACCGTCCATGCCTGAGACCCTCGCCACGCTGAAGCGCGCTCCGCTCATGGAGCGCCTCAAGGCCTTTGCCGGCTTCGCCGTGACCGACGAGCGGGCGACACCGCGCGCTGGGCGCGATGCGCGGCTCGACATGTTCCGCGGGCTGGCGCTGGTGATGATCTTCATCAACCACGTGCCGGGGACCTTTTACGAGACCCTGACCAGCCGGAATTTCGGTTTCTCGGATGCCGCCGAGGCGTTCGTGTTCATGTCGGGGCTCGCCGCCGGCCTCGCCTATTCCGGACGTTTCGTCAGCGGCCCGCTGTGGCCGGCGATCGCCAAGGTGTGGGCGCGGGCGCGGCAGCTCTATTTCGTGCACCTGAGCATCACCATGATCGCGCTTGCCATTTTCGCCGGCGCGGCGTGGTGGTTCGGGCTCGACGAGGTGCTGGAAAAGAACAACATCGCGCCGATCTTCGGCTTCCCGCTGCAGACGATGATCGGGCTGCCGCTGCTGACGCACCAGCTGGGCTATCTCAACATCCTGCCGCTTTACATGACGCTGCTGCTGGCGACGCCGCTGGTGATTGCACTGGGCTTGCGCTGGCCGGTGCAGACGATGCTCGGCTCGATCCTCGTCTGGGCGGTTGCCGGCCAGTTCCGGCTCAACCTGCCGAACTTCCCGACGCAGGGCGGCTGGTTCTTCAATCCGTTCTCCTGGCAGATCCTGTTCGTCATCGGCCTGCTGTCGGGCATGGCGATGAAGCAGGGGCGGCGGTTTGTGCCGAAAAGCCCGGTGCTGTTCGGGTTGGCCGCAGCGTTCCTGTTATTCGTGCTGCTGTGGGTGAAGGTTCCGCCGCTCGGCGATCTCGGCCGGCAGGGGCTTAGTTTGCTCAGCAAGCTCGGGCTGCCGTTCTACGTCACCTGGTTCGACAAGACCTTCCTCGCCCTGCCCCGACTGCTGCATGCGCTGGCGCTGTTCTATGTCGTCGCCTCGCTTGGCGTGATGTACCGGATCGCCGAGTCGCCGCTCATGACGCCGCTGCGGCTGATGGGGCGGCAGGGGCTGGCGGTATTTGCGACAGGGACGGTGCTGAGCCTGTTGCTGCAGGCGGTAAAGACCGGCGTCGGGGGCGGCCTGCTGCTCGATACGCTGCTGCTCGGCAGCGGCCTGCTGCTCCTGGTCGGGCTCGCCTATGTGCTGACGCGCACACAGGAAATGACGCGCGCCGCGACCCGCCCGGCGGGTTGACACAACTCTCACATTTCAGAGAGCGGCCACAGCTGATGCAACCTTGCGCCTTGCTGCATGGCTACGGCTGGGACTAGCCTGCTGATCGAGGGAGGGGATGGCCTGTACTCGAGCGCGGGAGCGTTTTGGTGACCCGACGGCGACCACTCTATAGCCGGTCACAGAGGCCGCGGAACACGGCCGGTTCCGCTTGGGTGGCGCGCGACGGTGTCAGTCCGGTCTATCTCGATGATCCCCAAGAGACTACCCAACCGACATTGCGGTTTCGTGTCAGTCAGTGGTGGAGTGCGCTCTACCAGCGGCACCAGGGCCCGGTGCTGGTGGGCGCCGGAGCGCTGGTGACGCTTGCGCTGATCGGCGCCTATGATCTCGTCGCCCCCGACCCGCAGCGGATCAGCGACTGGCAGTTCATGACCGCGGTCAACAAGGTGGTGGACGAGCGGCCGCGCGGACCCTCGATCGAGTCGGTAGCCTATGCGACGGTGATCAAGTCGGTGGTGCGGGTCGACGGCTACGAAGACAGCACCGACGACCCGTCGGTCGCCAAGCCCGAGGGCCAGGCCGAGATCCCTGCCGAAGGCAAGGTGGAAGAGGATTTCCACGAACGGTTCACGGCGGTCGGCACCGGCGTCGTCATCGACGACCAGGGCACCATCCTCACCAACCTCCATGTGGCGGGGGCTGCCAAGAAGCTGCGGGTACAGTTCTGGGATGGCAGCGAATCCGAGGCGATGATCATCGGGGCACGGCCGGAGAGCGACCTGGCGATCATCCGGCCGCTGAACCTGCCCAACGAACTCGAGCCCGCGACGCTGGCGACCAGCGCCGGCCTCAACCCGGGCGACGAGGTGGTGGCAGTCGGCTTCCCGTTCGGCATCGGCCCGTCGGCTTCGGCCGGCGTCGTGTCGGGGCTCGGGCGGGCGCTGGCTGAGAACGGCGAGCCCAAGCTGCAGAACCTCATTCAGTTCGATGCGGCGGCCAACCCGGGTAACTCGGGCGGACCGCTGGTCAATGGCGACGGCGAGGTGGTGGGGATCGTCACCGCCATTCTCAACCCATCCGGACTTCGCACTTTTGCCGGCATCGGCTTTGCCGTGCCGATCGAAAACGCCGCCGCGGCGGCAGGAGAAAACCCGCTCTAGTTCAGTTGTTTTTTGTCGCGCGGTCGAACCGCAAAAGTCTGCAACTTTTGCTGACCACGCTCCACCCGAACCCCGACGGAGAAAATGGTCGACACATCGAAAGACTCCGGCACCGCCGCCGCTTCACTGATGGAGCAGGTGCTGTACGAGGTGAAGAAAGTCGTGGTCGGGCAGGACCATTTCCTCGAACGGGTGCTGGTGGCGCTGCTCGCCAAGGGGCACCTGCTGGTCGAAGGCGTGCCGGGGCTGGCCAAGACGCTGACCGTCAACACGCTGGCCGACGTGATCCAGGGCAAGTTCAAGCGGGTGCAGTTCACCCCCGACCTGGTGCCGTCGGATCTGGTCGGCACCCGCATCTACAACCAGAAGACTGGCGACTTCTCGACCACGCTGGGCCCGGTATTCTGCAACCTGTTGCTGGCCGACGAAATCAACCGCGCCCCCGCCAAGGTGCAGAGCGCCCTGCTAGAGGTGATGCAGGAGCGCCAGGTCACTATCGCCGGCGAGACACACAAGGTGCCCAACCCGTTCGTCGTCATGGCGACACAAAACCCGATCGAGACCGAGGGCACCTATCCGCTGCCCGAGGCGCAGGTCGACCGGTTCATGATGAAGGTCCTCGTCGGCTATCCGAGCGAAGAGGAGGAATTCGTCATCGTCTCGCGCGTCACCGGCCTCATGCAGGCGGTGACGCGAGTGGCGACCACCGAGCAACTGGTGGCCCTGCAGGCCAAGTGCCACAGCCTGTTCGTCGACCCCTCGCTGATCCAGTTCGCGGTCAAGGTGGTGAGCGCCACCCGCAACCCGGCGGCGGCCGGGCTCGGCGACATGCAACGCTTCCTGACCTATGGCGCGAGCCCGCGCGCCTCGATCAACATGATCGAAGCGGGGCGGGCGCTGGCGTTCCTGCGTGGCCGCGAATACGTGCTGCCTGAGGACGTGCTCGATGTCACCCCGGACGTGCTGCGGCACAGGATCGTCCTCTCCTACGAGGCGATCTCGGAATCGATCACGCCCGACCAGATCATCGGCCAGGTCCTCAAGGCCATTCCCGCTCCCGAAAAACCCCTGGAGGCGCATGTCCGCATCGCCGCAGCAGGCTGAAAAGCTCCTCGGTCGCCTCGAGTGGACAGTGATCCGCAAACTCGACGGGTTGCTGCAGGGGGATTATCGCACGCTGTTCCGCGGCTTCGGGCTCGATTTCGCCGACCTGCGCGAATACCAGACCTATGACGACGTCCGGCATATCGACTGGAACGTCACGGCGCGCACCCAGGTGCCGCATGTCAGGATCTACAACGAGGACCGCGACGTCACCGCCTGGTTCCTGCTCGACCTCAGCCCATCGGTGGATTTCGGCTCCGACCAGGTGACCAAGCGACAGATGCTCACCGAGTTCGCGGCGGTGCTGACGCGGCTGTTGACCCGGCAGGGCAACAAGGTTGGGGCGATCCTGTTCAACGGGCAATCGGACTATGTGATCCCGCCGCACACAGGTCGGCGGCATGTGCTGCACCTGATCGACAAGGTGCTGGCCAACCCGCGGCTGCTGCGCTCGCCCGAAACCGATCTCAACGCCTTTATCGGCCGGGCGATGTCGGTGATGCGGCGGCGCTCGATTGTCTTCGTGGTCTCCGATTTTATCTCGCAGCCGGGCTGGGAGCGCGGGCTGTTCCGGTTGAGCCAGCGGCATGAGGCGGTGGCGGTGCGGCTGCTCGATCCGCTCGACATGGCGCTGCCCGATGTCGGCATGCTGCTGTTCCAGGATGCGGAAACCGGCGAGCAACTGTTCGTTGACACGGTGGACAAGGGGTTCCGCCGGCGCTTCGTCGCCGCGGCGGCCGCCAATGAGGAGGCCCAGATGGAAGCCTTCGCGGCGGCGGGGCTCGACGTGCTGGAACTTTCGACTTCGGACGACCTGGTCGATGCGGTGCTGCGCTTTTCACATATGCGCAAGGTGCAGTCGCGGCTGGGTGGTGGTGGCAATCTGCCCGCGATGGCGGGCGCCTAGGCCCCGACCCCATGGCGGGGGTGGGACGGTTTTGACGGTGGTGACGCGATGACCTTCATCTGGATGGACATGCTCTGGCTGCTGCTCCTGGTGCCGCTGCTGATCGGCGCCTATGTCTGGATGCTGCGGCGCCGGAAGAGGGCGGCGTTGCGCTACGCCAACCTCGCCATCGTCAAGCAGGCGATGGGCAAGGGCGTCGGCTGGCGCCGACATGTGCCCCCTCTGCTGCTGCTGGCAGCGCTCACGGTGCTGATCGTTGCCGTGGCCCGGCCGGCCGCGGTGGTGGAGCTGGCTTCGTCGCGGGCGACAGTGATCCTCTCGATGGATGTGTCGGGCTCGATGCGGGCCCGCGACGTCGAGCCATCGCGCATCGTCGCGGCGCAGGAGGCGGCCAAGGAGTTCATCCGCAAGCAGCCCGCCGACGTGCAGGTCGGCATCGTTGCCTTTGCCTCGGCGGCGGTGCTGGTGCAGGCGCCGACCATCGACCGCGAGGCGCTGTACCAGGCGATCAACAGTTTTGATCTGAGGCGGGGCACCGCGGTGGGCTCCGGGGTGCTGGTGGCGCTGGCCACCATCTTCCCCGACCAGAACTTTGACCTCGACGGCAGCGGCAACCAGCGCGACCAGTTGGGGCTGCCGAGCTTCGGCGGCGAACGCTTCGGCGCGACCAGCGGCGCCGACGGGCTGCTGAGCGGGACAGCGACGGAGCCGCCGGCCAAGCATATGCCGGTCGAACCCGGCTCGTACGAAAGCGCGGTGGTGATCCTCCTCACTGACGGCGCAACCACCACGGGCCCTGACCCGGTCGCCGCCGGCCGGCTGGCCGGCGACTATGGGGTCAAGGTGTTCACCGTGGGGTTCGGCTCGGCCTCGGGCGACGTGGTGGATTTCGGCGGCCGCTCGATGCGAGCGCAGCTCGATGCGACGACGCTGCAAGCAATCGCCGACGCCACGGAGGGCGAGTATTACGAGGCGACCAGCGCCTCCGACCTCGCCGGGGTCTACGACTCGCTCTCCACCCGGCTGATCAGCGAGAAGAAACTGACCGAGATCGCCTTCGTCTTCGCCGGGGTTGGCGCGCTGCTGGCCATGGCCGCCGCGGCGCTGTCGATGCTGTGGTTCGGGCGGATCGCCTGAGGCACGGCAGCGCTGCCAGCGGCCCACCAGACTGGGTGTCATCGCAGCGAAGGCAACTGGGCCGGCGCTCTAATCGGTAGACGTCACCGCCCCGGCCGTGCCGGACTATGGGGCCGCCTCTCCAAAGCCGACAACCTCCTGTAACAGCGCAGACGCCAGCCTCAGGCTGGCGCCAGTGCTGACGAGCAGGGCCGGCAGGGTCAGCCATTCCAGAGTCCAGGCGGCGCCAGACCGTTCGTTCTCGTGCAGCATCGCGTGGGTGAGCGTGCCGGAGAGACCGGCGGTGTGGTGCGCCAGCGCCACCAGCAATTCGGCCTTCACTGGATTGTTCTTGTGCGACATCGCTGACGACGTACCGCCCGCAGCGAGGGTTACCGCGCCGACCTCGCTCTGCGCCATCAGCGCGAGGTCAGTGCCGATCTTTCCCAGCGTTCCAGCGAGCATTGCTACCCGCGCGCCGAGGCCGATCAGCCGATCTCGCACCGTGTGCCAGCACGGTGCGGCGCCGAGGTCGAGGCGGCTTGCCAGCGCTTCGGCAACGCGGTCGCCCTGCCCCTCAAAGCTGGATCGATTGCCGATCGGACCGCCGAGCTGGACAACGAGCAGATCCGGGGACAGTGCGGCAAGTGTCGCCCGGTGCCGCGCCAACGCCTCGTCCCAACTGCGGAGCTTGTCGGCTACGGTGAACGGCAACGCGGCCTGCATCCGCGTGTGTGCCATCACGGCGGTGGCACCGTGTTGCTCGACGAGGCTTGCGAGTTGCATCCTAACTGTGTCGATACGGCTTTGCAGCACCGGCAGAATATCCCGGAGCTGCAGCACGAGGGCAGTGTCGATCGCGTCCTGGCTGGTCGCGCCCCAATGCAACGCTGGCCGGCTTGACGCCGGGAGGGCGGCGCGAAGCTGTGACAGCAGCGCCGGCACCACCACGCCATCCCGCGCCATTCCCGCCAGCAGCCCGGGCCAGTCGGGGACGAACTGCTCCACAGCCAGCGCGATCTCCTGGGCCGCAACCTCATCGATCAGGCCGGCCTCCGCCTCAGACTGCGCCAAGGCAACCTCGAAGCGCAGGATTGCCGTGAGCTGCACCTCGTCCGACAGCAGCGCCTCGAGCTCCGGATCGCCCGCCAATGCCCCGAGCAGCCGAGACATCAGACTGACCCAAGGGCCATGGCGATGCCCTGTCCGACACCGATGCACATGGTCGCAAGGGCCAGCTTGCCGCCGCTCAGCGACAGCTCGAGCGCGGCAGTGCCAGTGAGACGGGCGCCGGACATCCCGAGCGGGTGTCCCAGGGCGATGGCGCCGCCGTTCGGATTGACGTGCGGGGCGTCCTCGGCAATCCCCAGTTCACGCAGCACAGCGATGCCCTGGCTGGCAAACGCCTCGTTGAGTTCGATGATGTCGAAATCCTGCGGCGTGAGGCCGAGCCGAGCGCAAAGCCGCCGGGTCGCCGGGGCGGGACCGACGCCCATAATGCGCGGTGGCACGCCGGCGGCGCAGCCGCCGAGCACCCGGGCAATCGGAGTGAGGCCGTACCTCGTCGCAGCTGCCTCGGACGCGATGATCAGCGCAGCGGCGCCATCGTTGACACCGGAGGCGTTGCCGGCGGTGATGGTGCCGCCCTCGCGGAACGGCGTCGGCAGTCGAGCCAAAGCCTCGAGCGTGGTATCGGCGCGCGGGTGCTCGTCGCTGTCTACGAGCAGCGGGTCGCCCTTACGCCTGATGATGCTGACCGGCACGATTTCCCTCGCCAACCGTCCGTTGCCCTGGGCCGCGACCGCCCGCTGCTGGCTGCGCAGCGCGAAGGCGTCCTGGTCGGCGCGGCTGACGCCGAAAGCTTCGGCGACGTTCTCGGCGGTTTCGGGCATCGAATCGACGCCGTACTGCGCCTCGAGCACCGGGTTGATGAAGCGCCAGCCCAGCGTGGTGTCGTAAATCTCGGCATGGCGCGAAAACGCGCTCTCGGCCTTGGGCAAAACGAACGGCGCGCGGCTCATCGACTCGACGCCACCGGCGACGATGAGTTCAGCCTCGCCGGCCTTGATGGCGCGGGCGGCGGTGATGACCGCGTCCATGCCAGAACCGCAAAGCCGGTTGATGGTGGTGCCGGAAATCCCGACCGGCAGGCCGGCCAGCAGCAATGCCATGCGAGCGACATTGCGATTGTCCTCGCCGGCCTGGTTGGCGCAGCCGAAGATCACGTCGTCCACAGCGTCCCAGTCCACGCCGGTATGTTCCGCGAGCAGTGCCTTGAGCGCCACGGCACCCAGGTCGTCGGGCCGGACGGAGGCGAGGGCGCCGCCAAAGCGGCCGATCGGGGTGCGGCGGAAGGCGCAAATGAAGGCTTCGGCCATCTCACAGCTCCGGGGTGACGAGGTCGCCGACATTGGCGGTAACAAGCAGTTCGGCGCCGGTCACCGCCTGTAACTCGTCGATGCTCATCCCGGCCAGCTTCTCGCGCAATACGAAACGCCCAGCTTCGATGTCGATGACGGCAAGGCTGCTATAGACCCGCGTCACGCAGCCGACGCCGGTCAGCGGCAGACTGCAGCGCTTGACCAGCTTGGGCCGGCCATCCTTGGTGACATGGTCAGTGATCACCGCCACGCGCTTGGCTCCATGCACCAAGTCCATCGCGCCACCGACCGCCGGCACTCCCTTCGGGCCGGTCGACCAGTTGGCGAGATCGCCGTTCTCGGCCACCTCGTAGGTACCGAGGATGGCCACGTCGAGATGGCCGCCGCGCACCATGGCAAAGCTATCGGCGTGGTGGAAGAAGGCGGCGCCCGGCCGCAGCGTCACAGCCTTCTTGCCGGCATTGATCAGGTCCCAGTCTTCCTCGCCCTCGGCCGGGCTCTCGCCGAAGTTGAGGATGCCGTTCTCGGTGTGGAAAATCGCCTGCCGGCCCGGCGGCTGGAACTTCGCCACCATTTCGGGAAAGCCGATGCCGAGATTGACATAGGCGCCGTCCTCGATGTCCTGCGCTGCCCGCCAGGCGATCTGGGCGTTGGAAAGCTTGCTCATTGGTAGGCTGCTCCGACGCGGATCAGCGCCTCTTCCTGTTGCGGGGCGGGAACGACGACCACCCGCGTGACGAAGATGCCGGGGGTGATCACCTGCTCGGGGTCGATTTCGCCGGGCGCCACCACCTCGCTTGCCTGGACGATGGTGAGCCTCGCCGCTGCCGCCATCAGGGGCGAGAAGTTCCGCGCCGCCTTGCGGTAGGTGAGGTTGCCCATGGTGTCGGCACGCTCGGCCTTGAGCAGCGCCGCGTCGGCCTTCAGCCAGCGCTCCTCGACATACATCCGACCCTCGAACTCGGCAGTCGGCTTGCCTGCTGCGAGGTCGGTGCCGAAACTGGTCGGGGTATAGAACGCCGGAATGCCGGCGCCACCGGCCCGGATGCGCTCGGCCAGCGTGCCCTGCGGCACCAGCTCCAGGGCGATCTCGCCGGCCAGATACTTCTCGGTGAAGGCGCGCGGGTCGGACGAACGCGGAAACGAGCAGACCATCTTGCTGACCATCCCGGCATCGATCATTGCGGCGATGCCGATGCGGCCATTGCCGGCATTGTTGTTGATGAGCGTGAGGTTGCCGGGCCTGCCGGTCGCCTTGAAGCGGTCGATCAGGGCGTGGATCAGCTCGATCGGCGCCCCGGCCCCGCCGAAGCCGCCGATCATCAGCGTCATGCCATCGTCAATGCCGGCGATGGCCGCGGCGAGATCGGGAACCGTCTTGTCCATGGCAAAAGTCCTAGAAGTCGAAGAACACCGTCTCACCCTCGCCCTGCAGACGAATGGCAAGATCATAGCGGGCTCGGCCGTCGACCTCCGATCGCCTGGCGATCAGCGTTTGGCGCCGGCGCGGGTCCATGATGCGGCTGAGCACCGGGTCAACCGCATTGGCGGCTGTCTCATCGTCGAAATAGAGCCGCGTCTGCAGCCCCATATTGATGCCGCGCGCTACGATCCACAACGAGACATGTGGCGCCATCGGCTGGCCGTCGGGACCGATGACCCGACCGGGCTTCACCGTATCAAACGCGAACGCCCCTGCCCCGTCGCAAGCGGCGCGCCCCCAGCCCTGCCGATGCACGCCGTCGCTGTCGGCCTGCCAGAGTTCGACGACCGCATCACCGAGCGGCGCACCGGACCCGTCATGGATCGACGCGGCAATGGTGACGCGCGGACCATCACCGGCGGCGATCGGTCCCGAGCCGAGGTCGGGCCGGTTCGGGCCACCTATCCCCTCGAGGCTGGGCGTCATCCCGATGTGCACATAGGGGCCGGCCGTCTGCGACGGGCTCTCCTTGAGCGGCGGCAGCCGGTTGAGCATTAGTTGCCCTCCATCCGGTTCTCGAACAGCGTGGAGCGGCGCCCTCGCAGCACGATGTCGAAGCGGTAGGCCAGGGCGTCCATCGGCGTGGTGTTGTGCCGGTCCAACCGGGCGATCAACTGCTCCACCGCAACGCGATCCGGGATCGCCAGCGCAATCGGATCCTGCCAGATCATCGGGTCGCCCTCGAAATACATCTGGGTGATCAGCCGCTGCGCGTAGGCGTGGCCGAACACCGAGAAATGGATATGTGCCGGCCGCCAGTCATTGCCGCCATTCGGCCATGGGTAGGCGCCCGGCTTGATGGTGCGGAAGTGATAGTAGCCGTCATCGTCGGTGATGGCGCGGCCGCAGCCGCCGAAATTGGGGTCGAGCGCCGCGACATAGCCCTCGCGCTTATGCCGGTAGCGGCCGCCGGCATTGGCCTGCCAGAATTCCACCAGCGTGCCGCGCACCGGCCGGGCGTTCTCGTCAAGCACCTGGCCGTAGACGATCAGGCGCTGCCCGATCGCCTCACCCCCGTCCTGGCTGAAATTGCGGATCAGATCATTGTCGAGCGGCTGGATGATGCCGTGCCCGAAGGTCGGGCCGGTGAGTTCGGATTTCGTTTGCCCCAGCGCCAGCAGCGCCTGTCTGGGCGCCCGCAGTGTCGTGCTCTTGTAGCCCGGGGTGTCCGCTGGTGGATGCCAGGCGCGGTCGCGCTGGTAGAGTTGGCCTTCGTCACCATAAGGCGGGACGATGCTCATGGCCGCGTCTCCAGTTCTCGCTTGGCGATGCGAAATGCCCGGTTGGCAGCCGGCACTCCGGCATAAACGGCCACGTGCAGGAGCGCCTCCTTGATGTCGTCGGGCGTCGCGCCGGTGTTGACGGTGGCGCGCACGTGCATCGCCACCTCCTCGTCGTGGCCGAGCGCGGCGAGCAGCGCGATGGTGACCAGCGAGCGCTCGCGTTTCGTCAGCCCCGGGCGCGCCCACACAGAGCCCCAGGCGCCCTCGGTGATGAAGGCCTGGAAATCGGCGTCGAACGGCGTCTTCGCCGCTTCGGCACGGTCCACATGGGCGTCGCCCAGCACGGCGCGGCGGGTCTGCATGCCGATGTCGAACGGGTCAGGCATGGCCAACCTCCAGGAGATAGTCGCGAATGAGCCCGGCCACGCGCTGCGGCTGGTCGATACACGACAGGTGGCCGGCATCTTCGATGGCGGCAAAGTGCACGGCGCGCAGACGCTCCGCCATGGCGCGCACAAGTTCGACCGGGGTCGACTGGTCGGCAGCGCCGGCGAGTACCAGTGTCGGCTGCTTGATATCGCCGATCTCGGCGGTGAGGTCGGCATCGCGCAGCGCGGCGCAGGTGCCGAGATAGCCCGCTTTGGGCGTGCGGAGCAGCAGGTTGCGCCAGCCTTCTATCTCGGCCGCGCGGCCGGCGCGCAGCGCGTCGGGGAACCAGCGCTGCATCACGCTATCGGCGATGGCGTCGAGTCCGTCGGCCTCGATCGCCCCAATGCGGCCCGACCACAAGGCCGCGTCGCCGATCTTCGTCGCCGTGTCGCAAAGGACAAGGCCGGTGATCCGCCGGGGATGATCGAGGGCGAAACGCTGGGCGATCAACCCGCCGACGGAAATACCGACCAGCGCGAAGCGGTCGATCTCCAATGTGTCGACCAGTTCGCGCAGATCGGCGGCGAGTTCGGCGATACTGTAGGGACCGGGCGGTACGCTCGACAGGCCGTGTCCCCGCTTGTCGTAGTTGACCAGCCGGTAGTCCGGCGCCAGCTCGTCGACCACCGCATCCCAGATGCGGATGTCGGTACCGAGCGAGTTGCAGAAGACGATCGGCAGGCCGCGCGGCTGGCCGCTGAGCCGATAGTGGACGGTGCCGAAGCTGGCGGCGGCGAAGGCCATCTCAGGCCGCCAGCCGCGCCAACAGCGCCTTCACCGCAATGGGGTATCCGGCTGCCCCGAACCCGGCCATCACCGAGGTCGCGACCATCGATACATAGGAGCGGTGATAGATCGGTTCGCGCCGATGGATGTTGGAGATGTGGAGCTCGATGATCGGACCATCGAACTGCTTCAGCGCATCGAGCAGCGCCAGCGAGGTGAAGGTGAAAGCCGCCGGGTTGATGATGATCCCTGCCCCTTCGTCGATCGCTTCATGCACCAGCTCGATCAGCCTCTCCTCGCTGTTGGTCTGGTGGAAGGCGACTGGCGTCGCCCCCGCCGCCTCGCGGCACATCGCCTCCACCTCCGCCAGCGTGGTCGTGCCGTAGATTTCCGGCTCGCGTTTTCCCAGCCGGTTGAGGTTAGGACCGTTGAGGACATAGATCGGCTTCATGGCGTGATACTCGGACTGACGTAACCGAACAGCTTGGGCAGCCACAGCACCGTGTCGGGCACGAAGGTGAAAACGAACAGCGCAATGATCAGGCCGACGAGGAACGGCGCCACATCCGCGACCAGCGCCCGCATCGGCGTATTGGCGATACGCGTCATGATGAACAGCAGCAGCCCATAGGGTGGTGTGATCAGCCCGAGCATGATGTTGACCACCACGACGACGCCGAAATGCACCATGTCGATGCCGAGCGCCTGCGCCGTGGGGATCAACACCGGGACGATAACGAGGAGGATCGTGGTCCCCTCGAGCACGCAGCCGATCAACAGCAGCAGGATGTTGACGGCGATGAGGAACATCACCGGGTCAAGATCCCAGGCCAGCAGCGTGGCGCTGATGGTGCGCGGGATGTTCTCGATCGTGACCACGTAATTGAAGACCAGTGCGCCGGCGATCAGCATGCCGATCGAGGCGGTGGTCTTGGCGCTGGTCAGTACCGAGCTGTAGAGGTCCGGCAGTTTGACCGCCCTATAGATGAACACCGAGACGATCAGGGCATAGAAGGCGGCGACGGCAGCCGCCTCGGTCGGCGTGGTGACGCCGCCATAAATTCCAAACATCAGCACTGCCGGCATCAGCAGCACCGGCAGCGCCTGCCAGGTCATGCCCGGCAACTGCCGCAGCGGCACCGGCTCCTCGACCGGGAAATTCCTGATACGGGCAGTGATGGCGACCTGCAGCATCATGACACCGGCCATCAGCAGCCCGGGCACCACGCCGCCGAGGAACAGGTAGCCGATCGAGGTGTCGGCAACGAGCGCATAGAGCACCATGGGAATGGAGGGCGGGATGATCGGCCCGATGACGGCGGTGACGGCGGTGAGCGCCGCGGCGTAGCTCGGCGTGTACTTGCCATCCTTGGTCATCATGTACTGCATCATCTTGCCGGAACCGGCAGCGTCGGCGATGGCCGAACCGGACATGCCGGCGAAGACAATGGACTGCAGGATGTTCACCTGCGCCAGCCCGCCGCGGAAGCGCCCGACGACAGCATTGCACCAGTTGAGCAGACGCGTGGACAGACTGCCAGAATTCATGATCTCGGCCGCGAGGATGAAGAGCGGCACCGCCAGCATGATGTAGTTGGTGTACATGCCGTTGAGCAGCTGCTCGGCGGCGATGCCCATGTCCTGGCCGCGCATCAGCAGGTAGAGGATCGAGCCGGTGATCATCGACACGCCCATGGGCAATCCCATGAAGGCCAGCACGGTGATGAGGCCGAGCGAAAGGGCGAAGGCGAGCGACATCGGCTCAGATCCCGGACTTGATTTTGGTGACGTCGATCGCGTCGTCCGGCCGGCCCCAAATCGCCTGGTAGCCCAGCCAGAGCTGGCGCACGATCATGGCGATCGCGAACAGGCCGTAGATCGAATAGAGCCAGTCGAAACGGATCTTGAGGTAGGCGGTTTTTTCCACCTTCATGAAGCCGATGTAGTCGAGCACCGCCGGCAGCGAGATGGCAAAGAAGAACACCACCGTCACCGCGCAGATCACCACCATGGCACGACGGGTGCGCTCGCTGACCGTCGAATAGAGCAGATCGAAGCGGATCTCCTCATGGTCCCGCACCACGAAAGCGGTGCCGAACAGCACCAGCCACACCCACATGATGACGCTGATCTCGTGGGTCCAGCCGATGGGGAAATTCAGCAGGTATCGGAAGATAATCTGCACGATGAAGACGACGAACATCGTCGCCAGCATTGCTGCGAGCAGGTTCTCCGCGCGGGCATGCAGCCAGGCGCCGATCCGCGTGAGTGAGGCCATCTGCCGCTCCGGACAAAAGGATGGGCAGCGCCACGAGGCGCCGCCCATGTAAAGCACTAGAGCGCGTTGATCTTGTCGAGCGCGCCTTCGGGCCAGCTCTTGGCGAGCTCGGACTCGAGGTAGAGCTTCTGCGCATTGGCGCGGAAGGCGTCGACGTCGGGCGTGTGGATCTTGAGGTCGTCGGTCTCGAACTTCTTCAAGAGCTCTGCCTCGCGCTCGACGTGCTTGGCCTGGCTGAAATCGATCGCCGCCGTGGCTGCCGCCTGCAGGGCATCCTGGTCGGCCGGCGCCAGCTTGTCCCAGGCCGCCTTCGAAATGACCAGCAGGTCGTAGCCGACGAGGTGGGAGGTGAGGACGATCTGCTTCATCACCTCGTAGAACTTCATGTTCTCGACATTGGGCAGCGGATTGTCCTGCCCGTCGATCGCCCCGGTCTGCAGGCCCGTATAGACCTCGGCATAGGCCATCGGCGTCGGATTGGCGCCCAGCGCCGCGCCGAGGAACTGCCAGGCATCGCCACCCGGCATGCGCAGCTTCACGCCGGCCATGTCGGCGGGGGTCTGGATTTCCTTGTCGATGCGCAGGCCTACCTGGCGAATGCCGAAATAGGTCGGTCCGAGGATGCGAATACCGAGCTGGTCTTCGGCCATCTTCTTGAACTCGGCACCCAGCTCGCTGTCGAAGAACTTGCGCAGGTGCTCGGCGTCGCGGAACAGGTAGCCCGAGGTCAGCAGCGACCAGGCCGGGATCTGGTTGGAGACGTCCTGCGGCGCGATATTGCCCATTTCTAGGTTGCCGCGCTGCAGCGCTACCAGCTCGGTGCCCTGCTTGAACAGGTTGCCGCCGTAATAGGGCTCGAGCGTCGCGAACCCAGCCACTCCCTCGCCGAACTGCTTCATCATCTCGGCGCGGATATCCTGCTCCGAGAACACTGCCGAGAAACGCAGCACCGGCTTGTCCTGTGCCAGCACCGGTGTCATCGCGGTGACTGCCAGAAGCGCTACGGCGCCGAACAGGGTTGCTCGCCGTTGAATACGGAAAGTCATGTCCATCCTCCACTTGGGAACCTATCGGCCCCGCTACCCGCGTCGCGGGCAATCCCTCGATCAACCCGCCTGAACGGGTACTCCCTCGCCTTCAGGATCTTGTTGTCCATCCAGCTTCAGTCACTTTGTACGAAATGGTTCGTACATGTCAATCGACGGCATTGCCTGTCGGCCGCTCGCCATCCGACTGGACACTGAACCTACGTCTTGTCATTCGTCAATATCCATTTTATCGGATGATCGTGGTATTATCCGATATCAAGAGGTGGGCATGGACGACGCGGTTGCGGTGGACAGCATTGGCGAGATGACCTTCCGGACCATCCGGAGCGACATCATCCATGGGGTGCTTCGCCCGGGCGACAAGCTGACGCTCGACCGGCTAAGGCAGCACTACGAAGTCAGCGTCGGCACGCTGCGCGAAGTGCTGACGCGGCTCGCCAGCGAAGCTTTCGTCGTTGCCGAGGGCCAGAAGGGCTTTGCCGTCGCGCCGGCCTCGGAAGCCGACCTGCGTGAACTGGGTGCCCTGCGCCTGCTGCTGGAGCACCACGCCCTGGCACTCTCGCTCGCCACTGGCGATCTCGAATGGGAGGGCCGTGTCGTTGCGGCGCACCATAAGCTGGCAGCCATTGAAAAGCGGCTGCTCGCCGGCGAGAGCAGCCGCACCCCCGACTGGATCCGCTACGATCGCAGCTTCCACGAGTCGCTGATCTCAGCCTGCGGCTCACGCTCACTGATGGCGATGCACACCTCGGTGTTCGATCGCTTCGTGCGCTACCACATGCTGGCCGGCAGCTTCCGCGGCAAGCCGGTCGCCGACGATCATCTCGCTTTGCTCGAAGCCGCCCTCGCCCGCGACGGCAAGACCGCGCAGAGGCTGCTCGACGCGCACGTGAACAAAGGCATCGAGCATGTGGTCAGGAGCGGCGCGATCGGCCGGTAGTGCCTCGCGGGCCGACCAAGGCCAGCCAGGAAGGCTTCAACGACCGTGCCCGAAGCAGAAATTCAAGCCTCCGCCCGGAAATGCGCCATCATCGCAGCTCGATCAGGCGCAATCCCGGTGAACAGCTCGAAGGCCTTCACCGCCTGGTAGACCGCCATGCCGGTACCGCCCAGGGTGCGGCAGCCCAGCCGGCGCGCCGCCTGCAGCAGCGCCGTATCGGCCGGGAAGTAGATGATCTCGGCGACCCAGTGCGAGGCGCGCAGCAGTTCGCCTGGAAACGCCAGCCCCGGGTACTTGGCCATTCCCACCGGCGTGGTGTTGACCACTCCGCTAGCGCCCGCAAGCGCCAGCGCCGGATCGTCCGTTGCGTCGACCTCAGCGCCGAAGCGTTCGCCCAGCCGTTCGGCGAGGCCCCTGGCGCGACCGAGCTCGGTTTCGCAGAGCGTCAGCTTGCGCCCGCCCAGCGACAACAGTGCGTGCCCCACGGCCGCGCCGGCGCCCCCTGCCCCGAACTGCACGATAGCCTCCATCGGTGCGCCGGCGAGGCCCTCGCGAAAGCTCTCGGCAAAGCCCCAGCTGTCGGTGTTGTGGCCGGTGCGGCGGCCGGCCATGAGTACCACGGTGTTCACCGCCCCGATCGCCGCGGCTTCCGGCGCCAGGTCGTCCAGCAACGGCAGCACGGCCTGCTTGAACGGGTGGGTGACGTTGAGGCCGGCAAAGCCAAGCGCCTCGGCCAGCTCGATCATCGCTCCGAGATCGTGATCGGCCAGCCCGAGCGTATCGAAATCGATCAGCACGTAGGTGTAGCCGACGCCGAGGCGACGGCCCTCGAGCTCGTGCATGCGAGGAGTCTTGGAGGCCTGGATACCGCGTCCCAGCAGCCCGACGACGAATTGGCGACCACCCGCCGATTGTGCCTTGCGGCGCGTCGCGACCAGGTCGCCCAGCTGCCTCCGGGCCTCGTCGACAACGGCTGAAATCACGTTCGTCTCCACCAGCCGCCCGGGCCCCGCCGCCCGGAGCGGACGTCACACCCTTGTCATTCGGCCCGCCCCACCGATAATGGTCTGGCTACGTACGCGCAGTGATGTACGAACTGGTTAGTTTAGTCAATCTCTCCGTCGGGAGGGACGGAGGAACGGCTTACATGGCGCCCAAGGCCGCAAAACCCGAGGCTCAGAGCGGGGTCCGCACCCAGGACCCCGAGGGCACGCGGCACAACATCATCGAAGTCGCCTCGGAGGAGTTCGCCCTCAACGGCCTGTCCGGCGCCCGAATCGACGAGATCGCGGCACGCACCCGGTCGTCCAAGCGGATGATCTATTATTACTTCGGCGACAAGGAAGGCCTCTACCTGGCGGTGCTGGAGAACGCCTATCGCAAGGTTCGCGAGGGCGAGGCCAAGCTCGACATCGGCGGGCTGTCGCCGCTAGATGCGCTGCGCCGGCTGGTGGAATTCACCTTCGAGCATCACCACAAGCATGAGGATTTCATCCGCATGGTGATGATCGAGAACATCCACCATGCCGAGTACCTGGAGAAATCCAAAGTCATCCGGCAGCTCAACGTCACCGCCATCGGGACCATCGAGACGATCTATGAGCGCGGTGTGGCCGAGGGGTTGTTTCGCGCCGGGCTCGACCCGATCGAATTGCATTGGCAGATCAGTGCGCTGTGCTTCTTCAACGTTTCCAATCGAGCGACGTTCTCCAAGCTCTTCGGCCGTGACCTGAGCACTTCCAAAGCCCAGGCCGTATTGAAGCGCAACTCGGTGGACATGGTGCTTCGATACATCGTCCGCCCGGAGAAACTGCCGACCGAATAGCCATGCGGGCGGTAACTTGACCGCAACCCGATCAGTCTCTACCGATTATGTACGAACTAGTTCGTTTATTGGAGGAGACGATGCGGACCTCGATTGCCACGGTCTCGATCAGTGGCGAGCTCCCCGACAAGCTTGCTGCCATCGCGGCTGCCGGCTTTGACGGGGTCGAGATCTTCGAGAACGACTTCCTCGCCTTCGACGGCAGCCCGGCAGACGTCGGCCGGATGGTGCGCGACCACGGCCTCGAGATCTGCCTGTTCCAGCCGTTCCGCGACTTCGAGGGTATGCCGCCATCGCACCGGCAACGCACCTTCGATCGCGCCGAGCGCAAGTTCGACGTCATGCAGGAGCTCGGAACGGACCTGCTGCTTGTCTGCTCCAATGTCTCGACCTTGGCGCTGGGCGGCATCGACCGGGCGGCCGACGACTTTCGTGAGCTGGGGGAACGTGCCGGCAGGCGCGGGCTGCGCGTCGGTTATGAGGCGCTGGCCTGGGGCAAGCACATCAACGACCACCGCGATGCCTGGGAAATCGTGCGGCGAGCCAACCATCCCAATATCGGCCTCGTGCTCGACAGCTTCCACAGCCTGTCCCGCCGCATCGAGATCAACTCGATCCGCTCGATCCCCAGGGAGAAGCTGTTCATCGTTCAACTGGCCGATGCGCCGCAGATCGACATGGACCTGCTGTACTGGAGCCGCCACTTCCGCAACATGCCCGGCGAAGGGGATCTGCCGGTGGCCGAGTTCACCGCGGCCGTGGTCGATACCGGCTATAACGGCTACTTCTCGCTGGAGATCTTCAACGATCAGTTTCGTGGGGGTTCGCCGCGATCGATCGCTGCAGACGGTCACCGCTCCCTCATTTACCTCGGCGATCGAGTGCGCCGCTCGACCGGGTCGGAGACGTTGCAGCTCGAGCCGATACCCGACCGCATCGAGGTCAAGGGCGTCGCTTTCGTCGAATTCTCAGCCGATGCGGCCGATGCCCTCAACCTCGGCGCACTGCTGACCACGCTGGGCTTCACGAGGATCGCCGAGCACCGCTCCAAGCAGGTGACCCTCTACCAGCAGGGCGAGATCCGGATCATCATAAATACCGAGGGTTCCGGCTATGCGCACACCGCCTTCAAGTTGCACGGAACGTCGGCCTATGCACTGGCCCTCATCGTCGACGACGCCAGCGCGGCCATGGCCCGGGCGCTTGCCCTGGGCGCCGAGCAATTCCAGCAAGCCGTAGCGCCAGATGAACTCGAGATCCCGGCCATCCGCGGGATCGGCGAAAGCCTGCTCTATCTCGTCGATGGCACCAGCAAGCTGGGCCGGTTTCAGCAGATCGATTTCGAACCAGCCGGTCTCGATTTCGAGGAACTGCCGCGACCAGCCGGCCTCAACAGCATCGACCACCTGGCGCAAACCGTTCCCTATGACCAGATGCCGACCTGGCTGCTGTTCTACAGCTCGATCTTCCTGGCCGACAAAACCCCGATGGTGGATATCGTCGACCCTTCGGGGGTCGTCCGCAGCCAGGTGATCGAGAATAGCTCGGGGGCGCTCCGCATCACCATGAACGGCGCCGAAAACAGTGCGACCCTCGCTGGCCACTTCCTCGCCGACAAGCTCGGCTCAGCCATCCAGCACATCGCCTTCGCAACGAGCGACATCTTCGCCAGCGCCGCCGCTCTCGACAGCAACGGCTTCCGCTCGCTGCAGATCTCGCCGAACTACTACGACGACGTGGAAGCCCGCTTCGGCCTCGAACCTGAGTTCACCGACCGGCTGCGCAAGCACAACATCCTCTACGACCGCGATGAGTGGGGCGAGTACCTGCAGCTCTACAGCACCACCTTCGGCCAGGGCTTTTTCTTCGAAGTGGTGGAGCGCCGTGGCTACCGCGGCTACGGCGCCGCCAACGCCATCTTCCGGATCGCCGCGCTGAAGAAGGCTATCCGCCGGCTTGCCAGCTAGGGGGTCATCGCGCCGTTTCGCGCTGAATGTACTTTCGAGTGCCAGACTGGCGCGGCCGGCAAACCTCCCACGCGCCGGCGGGGAGACCCGACCGCTATGGCCCGCGCCCCCTCCCGTGACCGGCGACATTGTGGCGCTTGCGCGTCAGCATAATTCTGATAATCACACTCATGTTTTAAACGGACGGCAGGCGGTCGGGGTGACCAGGGTGCGACTTGAGGATTTAGAGGACATGACGGCGCTGCCGGAGGCGGCGGCCAAGACCGATGCGCCGGTCGGCGTGCCGAGCTTCACCACCGAGGAATTGTTCGGTGGCGCCACCGAGATCGGCATCGCGCACCAGGGCCTCACCTACCGGCTGCGGATCACGCGGCAGGGCAAACTCGTCCTCAACAAATAGGAGCGCCCATGCGCCTCACCCATGCATTGCTGCTGGCGACGCTGTGCGCCACGCCGACCCTGGCCCAGGACGCCCCGGCGGCTCCCGGCCTGGCGCTGGAACTCAACGCGCTGACCCCGAGCGAAACCGGCTGTCGCGTCACCTTCCTCGCCACCAACAGGCTCGGCACCGAGCTCACCCGCTCGGCCTTCGAAATTGCGCTGTTCGGCGCCGGCGGCGGTATTGAGCGGTTGGTGTCGCTGGATTTCAAGGCGATGCCCGAGGGCAAGACCCGGGTGCTGCAGTTCGATATCGGCGAGCTCGGCTGCGACAAGGTGAGCCGGGTGCTGATCAATGACGTGGTGGCCTGCGAGGGCACGGGGCTCGATCCGAAGGTCTGCCTTAGTGGCCTCAGCACCGTGTCGCGCCTCGATGGCGTGGAGTTCGGCATCTGATGGAAACGGTGATCGAAGCGGTGGAGCCGGTTGCGGCGGCGCACGACATGTCGATGTTCGCGCTGTTCATGCAGGCGGACTGGGTGGTGAAGTCGGTGATGCTGGGGCTGCTGTTCGCCTCGATCGCCTGCTGGGCGGTGATCTTCGCCAAGGCTGCCGCCTATGCCCGCGCCAGGCGCGAGATGAAGGCATTCGACAAGATCTTCGCCTCGGGCGAGCCGCTGAACCAGATCTACGCCCGGCTGAAGGACGGCCCGCGCACCGGGCTCGGCGCGCTGTTCGCGGCGGCGATGGAAGAATGGAACGGCAGCCATGCCGACAATGCTGCCAATTCGGGCGGCCTGCAGGCGCGGCTCCGCATCGTGCTCGACACCACGGTGGCGGCCGAGAGCGAGAAGCTCGATCGCAGCCTGTCGCTGCTTGCGACAGTGGGGAGCGCGGCGCCGTTCGTCGGGCTGTTCGGCACGGTGTGGGGTATCATGAATGCCTTCACTTCGATCGCCGCGGCGAAATCCACCAGCCTCGCCGTGGTGGCGCCCGGCATCGCCGAGGCGCTGTTCGCCACGGCGCTCGGGCTGCTCGCCGCCATTCCGGCGGTGATTGCCTACAACAAGCTCAGCGGCGACGCCGGGCGGCTGATCGGCCGGCTCGAGGCGTTCGCCGACCGGGTCTCGGTACTGCTGTCGCGGCAGCTCGATGCGCGGGGGAATGCCTGATGAGCATGTCGCTGCAGAGTGCACGTGGGAAGCGCGGCCGACGTGGGGCGATCAGCGAGATCAACATGACGCCGCTGGTCGACGTGATGCTGGTGCTGCTGATCGTCTTCATGGTGACGGCGCCGCTGCTGACCTCGGGTGTGCCGATCGACCTGCCGCAGAGCAACGCGCCGGAGATGAAGGTCGAGGGGACGAAGCCGCTCACCATCTCGGTGACGCCGGAAGGCCAGGTCTATCTCGGCGAAGACGAAATCTCGCTCGAGACGCTGCTGAGTTCAGTGGCGGCAGCGGCGGGCGACGCCGGCACGCAGCAACGGCTCTACATCCGGGGCGATGCGACCGCCGATTACGGGCTGATCATGCAGGTGATGGGCGATTTGAGCCGCGCCGGCTATGCCCGCATCGGGCTGATCACGCAGCAGCGCGAACCGTAAGATGAAGAAGGCCGCCCTCGCTTCTGCCAGCATCCATATCGGCCTGATCGCCGGGGCGTTCGTGTTCCTGAACCTCGAGCCTGCGATCGACGAAACGGCGGCGGAATCGGTGGCGGTCGAGATCATCTCGGTCGACACGGCGACCAGCAATCCGACCGAGGAGATCAGCGAAGCGACCGAGACGCTGGTCTCGGCTGGTGCCGAGGTCGAGGCCGAAGAAGTACCGGAGACTGCCGAGGCCGAAATGGTCGAGGTGGCGGAGGCCCAACCGGCCAAGGCGGTCGAAGCCGTAGCGGCGCCGGTCGAGGTCGCCGAGATCACGCCGGCCGAGAGTGAGGAGATCGCCTCGGCCGAGGTGCTCACCGCGGCGGCGGATCCGATCGCGCCGGTTGAGGCGGCGATGCCGCAGCTGGTCGACGGCGCGGCGACGGTGGTTGCCGACAGCGTGGCGCCGTCGCCGTCCGATCCGCTCGAAGAGGTACGCACTGCGACCGTAGCTCAGCTGACGCCCGAGCCGGCAATGCAGCAGATCCCGCCGGCACTGGTGCAGCCGGTGGAGGTGGTGAAGCCGCTGGAGACGGCAAGCCTCGCCCCGGTGGTCGAAGACGAGTTGCGGGTGGCGCCGATCCCCAAGCCGCGCATCGTCCGCAAGCCGGTCGAGGCGAAAGCCGAGCCGGCGAAGGAACCGCCCAAGGACCAGCCGGCTGAAAAGCCGAAGCAGGTGAAAAAAACGGCCGAGAAAAAGCCGGAGAAGAAGAAGCCGTCGCAGCAGGCCAGCCTCGGCAACGGCGGCGCGGCCGAGGCCGATACCGCGGCAAAGAAATCCGGCGGTGGCGCCGGCAAGAAGAATGACGGCGGCAGCGCGGCGGCGAGCAAATACCCCGGCCTGGTGCAGGCCAAGGTCACCCGTGCCGCCAAGTACCCTTCGAAGGCGCGCGGCGATGCGGGCGAAGCTTTGGTGAGCTTTACCGTCGGCGCCAGTGGTACAGTGACGAAAGTCGCGCTCGCCCGCAGTTCGGGAAACGATGCGCTCGACCATGCCGCGCTGGCGGCCGTCGACCGCGCCGCGCCCTTTCCCCCGATTCCCGAGGCAGCGGGACGATCGAGCTGGTCGTTCACCGTGCCGGTCTATTTCAAGAAGTGAGTTCGCAGATGACCGAAGACAAGAAGAAGGACGTGCTGCTCGAGACCACCGCCGATGCGGTGCGCGAGGCCAAGACGCTGATCCGCTCGGCGCGCTCGGGCTCGATCGCGACGATCGAGCCGGGGACCGGCTGGCCGATCGCCACCCGCGTCGGGGTCTCGACCGATTATGACGGCGCGCCGATCATCCTGATCTCGAAGCTGGCCGCCCATACCGGCGCCCTGCTCGCCGATCCGCGCTGCTCGCTGCTGATCGGCTATCCGGGCAAGGGCGACCCGCTGGCGCATGCCCGCGTCACCATCGCCGCAGAAGCGCGCGAAGTGGAGCGCGACAGCCAAGAGCACCAGCGGCTCGACACGCGCTACCTGATCCACCAGCAGAAGGCCAAGCTCTATTCGGGCCTCGGCGATTTCCGCTACTTCCGGCTGGAGCCGAAGAGTGCCTCGTATAATGGCGGGTTCGGCCGCGCCTATGCGCTGACCCGCGAGCAGCTCCTCAACGCCAACCCGGCCAATCCGGAGCTGGCGGCGAGCGAGCCGGATGCCATCGAGCACATGAACGACGACCACGGCGAGGCCGTCGGGCTTTATGCCGAGCACTTCGCCAAGGCGGCCCCGGGCAACTGGCGGCTGATCGGCGTCGATGCCGAAGGCATGGACCTCGCCGATGGCGACGATATCCGCCGCATCTGGTTCGAGAGTGAACTCACCTCGTCCAAGGACATGCACACAACGCTGGTGAAGATGGCCGGCGAAGCGCGCCGAGCGCTCAATCGGCCGTTGAAGGACGCGAGGGTTGCGTCGTGAAGGCTCTGATCTCCGCCGCGCTGCTGCTCATGGCGTCGCCGGCGCTGGCGCAACAGGCGGCGCTGCCGGGTGGCGCCTCGGCGCTGAACGAGGCGCATGGCAGCTGGACGGTGAACTGCGCGCTGGTCGAAGCGGGCAAGGACTGTGCCTTCTCGCAGACGGCGGGCAACCCGCAGACCGGCAGCGCGCTGGTGGCCGTCGAGCTGGCAGCCCCCACCGGCAACAAGGCCGAGGGCATGCTGCTGACGGCATTCGGGCTCAGGCTCGATGCCGGGGTGCAGCTCGGCATCGACGGCCAGCAACTGGGGCAGGCCCGGCCGTTCCTCACCTGCGTCGAGACCGGGTGCCTGGTGCCGCTCGATTTCGACGAGGTGGCGCTCAGCGCCATGAAGGTCGGCACGATGCTCGAAGTCACCGGGGTCAAGGTCGACGACGGACAGCCGGTCACCGTGACCCTGTCGCTCGCCGGCTTCACCGCTGCCTACAACCGCACGGCGGAACTGGCGCAATAGTCAAAGCGTCGCAGCGTTTAATCTTGACTCAGATACTCATCTTTAATAGAGCGTGAACACCGGCCCGTGGAGGGCCATGGAACAGCAAGCCAAGCGGCGTGCGGCGCGCCGACAGCCAGCCAACAACTTCGGTTTCATTCGGGGGCAGGCATGTCTTATCGGCCGCATGTCGCGCGTGCACTGGCACGCGCGAATATCTCACCTTGGCATCTCATCGGCATCAGCGTCGCGGCGCTGCTCTGCGCGGTTCCGCAGCCGGTCGCGGCGCAGGAGCTGACCAATGCGCAGACCACCATCCTCAGGCGGATCACGGTGACCGCCGCGCGCGGCACCAAAAGCGTGCTGGATGTGCCGCAGAACGTCACCGTCATCGACGCCAAGACGCTGGAGCAGCATCAGGTCCGCGATACTCAGGACCTCGTTCGCTATGAGCCCGGCATTTCGGTGGATCGACAGACATCGATCACCAATCCCTTCAGCCAGCTGACCGGCTTCACGATCCGTGGCGTCAGCGGCAACCGCGTGCAGATGCTGGTCGACGGCAGCCGTATCCAGGAGCGGATCACCGATGGCAGCCGTGACTTCGTCGACCCCTGGAACATGAAGGCAGTCGAGCTGATCCGCGGGCCGAACTCAGTGTTGTGGGGTGCCGATGCGCTGGGCGGGACGGTGGCGTTCCGCACCCGCGACCCCTCCGACCTGCTGGACGGTCAGGACAAGCCCTGGGCGCTCGAAGTCAAGACGGCGTTCGACAGCTATGACAACAGCTTCCGCAAGCAGGTGACCGGAGCCTACGACTTTGGCAACGGGCTGCAGATCCTTGGCAGCTTCGGCCACATGTCGGCGACAGAAGCGCAACTCACCAAGGGCTATGCAGACGGCGGCATCTGGGGGTGCCGGCGCGAAAGCATCTGGCCGTGCAACAAGCTGTTCCCGGCCGAGACCGACGCCTACAATAGTCTGTTCAAGGCGGTGTACACGCCGAACGACGCGCACACCTTCACCTTTACCGCCGAGGGACAGAGCCGCCGCACTGAGATCGATCAGAAGTTCGACTCGAGCGCCATCAGCTACACTACCTCGACGAACGGGCCGGCTCGGCCGACCCCGGTGATCAACTACATCAGTGAATATTACGACAGGGTCCTCGACATGGACCGCACGCGGCTGGCCTTCGAGCACCAGTGGCAGGTCAACGCCGGGTGGCTCGACAGCGTCAAGTGGAACGTCTCCTACTCGCCGCAGCAGCGCAACACCACCAGCAACCAGTTGCGGACCTACCCAACCCGGACAGACCTGGTCTACCAGCTACGCGAATACGGTGAGACGTTCTACGAGGGCGATCTGCAGCTAACCTCCAGCTTCGACTGGGGCTGGTCGTCGCATCGGCTGACCTACGGTTTCGACGGTGACTACACCTTCAGCAACATCAACGGCGTCAACCGGACCGACAGCAACGGCATCCCGGGGACACCGTCGACCAGCATCAGCTTTCCTGATGTCGAGACGGTTCGTGCCGACCTCTACCTGCAGGACGAGATCGAGATGCTTGAGGGTCGGCTGACGCTGACGCCAGGCGTTCGCTTTGCCACATACAGCATCGACCCGACGGCGGACTCCTCGTTCCCGGGCCTACCGGGCTTCACGCCCGAAAAGATCGACAGCACGCGGTTGCTGAAGCGGATGGGCGGTATCTTCAAGCTGACCGACGAGTACTCGCTCTATGGCTCGTACGGCGAAGGCTTCAAGATGCCGACGGCGTCTCAGCTCTACCAGGGCAGCAACTTCGGCAGCTCCATCCTCGTGCCCAATCCGACGCTGCGACCGGAGTCGGTGGTCAGCTACGAAGCAGGCGTGCGCGGCAACTTCGAGCGCGGCTACTTCAGCGTTGGCGGCTTCTACTCCGAGTACAAGGACTTCATCCGCGGCCTGCAGTTGAAGCCCGGTACGACCAACCAGTACTGGTCGGATAACATCGACACCGTCCGCCTCGCGGGTATCGAAGCCTCGGCAGAGTTTGAGGTGTTCGAGAATCTCTTTGCCACCGGTTCGCTGACCTACACCACCGGTGTGCAGCAGGTGAGCGCCACGGCTCCGGAGACGGCCTTCGATGGCGCCGTGCCGCTCACCGTGGTTGCCGGCCTCCGCTACGAAATCCCCGACAATGGGCTCGAGTTCGAGGTTATCGGCACGTTCGCCGACGGCGTCAGGGAGCGCAGCGATCCCAATGCCTTTAAGCCCGCAGGCTACGCGGTATTCGACGCGTTCGCCAAGTGGCAGCCGCAGGAGAACATCGAGCTCACCGCCGGCATCCTCAATATCTTCGACACCCGCTACTTCCCCAATACGCTGACCAACTACAACAACACGGCTGGCATCGACACGGCGAACCAGAACCCGCTCGAACTGCAGGTTGCGCCGGGCCGGACCTTCAAGGTTGGGGCCAAGGTCACCTTCTAACCACACCTACTCCGCGGGAGGGCCTCGTCCATGGCTCTCCCGCTTTTTTGTTATCCGGAGATCCTCGTCATGACCCGCGTGCTTGGCCAGTTCTGGCGCCTTCTGGGGCTCTGCATCAGCGGGCGGGGCGGCAAGCTCGGGCTGGCACTGTTCGTTGCCGTCGTGGCGCTGAAGCTGCTGGGCGTCTACGCGACGCTGAGGATCATCTCCTGGACCAAGGATTTCTACTCGGCGCTGGAGGCGGTGGATGCCAAGGCGGCGCTCACGCAGATCGGAATTTTCGGCATCATCGTGCTGCTGAACTCGATCCGCGAACTTAGCTCGCAATATCTCAACAAGCTGGTGCTGATCCGCTGGCGCAGGTCGCTGACCGAGGCGGTGCGCGACCGCTGGCTGCGTGGCAAGGCCTATTGGCGGATGGCCGACGGCAGTGGGGTGGACAACCCCGACCAGCGCATCGCCGACGACTGCCGGCTGTTCGTCAGCGGCATGCTGAGCGAGGCGCTCGACCTCATCACCAATATCGTCGCCATCTTCTCCTACGTGGCGCTGCTCTGGCAGCTGTCGTCGTTTCCGCTGTCGTTGGCCTTCATCGGCATCGACTTCGAGATCCCGCGCTACATGCTGGTCGCGGCGTTCGTCTATGTCGGGCTCTGCTCGCTGCTGACCCATGTGCTCGGCAGCCCGCTGAAGGCGCTGTATGTCGAGCAGCAGCGGCGCGAAGCAGACTTCCGCTTTGCCCTCGCCCGGATGCGCTCCAATGTCGACGAGATCGCGCTGCTCAACGGCGAAGGCGCCGAGCGCCGTACGCTCGACCAGCGTTTTGGTGGGATCATCGGAAATTGGCGCCGACTGATCAATCGCGAGCTGATCCTCAGTTGCTTCACCTACCCCTACCAGCACACCGTGCTGCGCATTCCGCTGTTCGTGGCGTTGCCCGCCTTCCTCGCCGGCAGCGTCAATTTCGGCGGGCTGATGGAGGTGAGCACGGCGTTCTCGAGCGTCGTGACCACGCTCTCGTGGTTCATCTTCTCGTATCGCGACCTTGCGGACCTCGTTGCGGCATCGTCCCGTCTCGACGGGTTCCTGCGCTCGACCGAGGGCAATGGCGGCGCAGCACCGGTGGTGCAGCCGGGAAACGGGCCGCTGCGCATCTCGGGGCTCAATCTGACGCTGCCGGATGGCCGGGCGCTGCTCGGCGTCGACAACCTCACGGTCAATCGCGGTGAAGCGGTGTGGCTGGCGGGCGCCTCGGGACTGGGGAAGACCACTCTGGTCAAGGCAATCGCCGGGCTCTGGCCACATGCCAATGGCCGGATCGAGACACCCGCCGGCAGCATGCTGTTCCTGCCGCAGCGCACCTATGTGCCGATCGGCGACATCATGGAGGCCGTAGCCTATCCGGCGACCGCCGAGGCGTTCTCGCCCGAGGTGCGCAAGGCAGCGCTGGAGGCCGTGGGCCTCGGCAATCGGCTCGATGTGACGCTCGGCACCGGCGAGACCGGCACGGGTGGTCTGTCGGGTGGCGAGTTGCAGCGGCTGGCGCTGGCGCGGCTGCTGCTCCATCGGCCGGATTTCGCCTTCCTCGATGAAGCCACCAGCGCGCTCGACGTCGCCGCCGAGACCGAGCTCTTGGCGCTGCTGCGCAGCGAACTGCCCGACAGCGCTTTCATCCTCGTCGCCCATCGGAAGCCCCAGGGCCTCGGCACGCTCACCACCGTGGAACTGGGCGCCACTCCGGCTGCTCCGGCCACGCCTCTCGAACCCATACTTGCCTAAGGATCCCTGCAATGCTCGACACGTTAGCCCCTTTGCCCACCACCCTGCCTCGTGCCCGCCTCGATGCCAGCGCCCGCGATGTGCTCCTTACCCTCCCCGCCATCGGCAGGCTGATGGTGACGGCGCGACACCTCGGCGCCACGCATGAGCGGATCGGCGCGGTCGAGAGCGTCAGCTTCGAGGACGGCTGGGCGGTGATCGGTGGGGCCGAGCACGAGAGCCGGATCGAACTGGCAAGTGTCGCCGAGATCATCGTCGACCGCACCAGCGTGATGAAGGACAAGGCCTATCCGCGCATCGACCTGAACCGCGCCGATGGCAGCTATATCTGTGGCATCGTCGGCTTCGACGGGATCGAGCCGTTCGATGCGGCTGTGGCGCCGCTCGGCATCGGCACTGCCATCGAAGCCAAGCCCGACACGCCCCCGGGTGAGCGCATCGAGGCGAACGAAACCGACCCCGGCCGGCTGCCGCTCGAGGATGCGCATGCGGCGCAAGCGCAGGTGGTGATCGGCTTCCGGCGCCCCGGCTTCCAGCAGTTCTGGCGCGGCACCATCGAGACGGTGAAGCCGGCAATGGGCTTCATCAACGTGATGCGCTCGGATTTCCACCTGCACCTCAAGGCGGGCGCGGTGGCCGAGTGGCACCGCGACTCGGTGACCGGCGAACGCGAGGCATTCAATGCCGACGGCGAGCCGCTGGGGCTGACGCTGCTGCGGGCGAACTAGACCCCGCGCGTCATGAACTGCCCCTCACCCTAACCCTCTCCCCAGTGGGGAGAGGGGACGCACTTTGCACCGGCAGGGCCACATCGCCCCCTCTCCCCGCCGGGGAGAGGGTCGGGGTGAGGGGCAGACCCCCCTTAGCCCAAAGCGCAATTGCCGCTGCACCCGAGATATTATAATAGCATTGGCGCGGGGCTGGAGGAGTCGTGCCGATGCAGGTGGAGTTGAACGGGCGGGTGGCCCTGGTCACCGGCGCGGCGGGCGCGATCGGCCGCGCCATCGCGCGGCGGCTGAGCGACAATGGCGCCAGCGTCGTGGTCGCCGACATCAACCGCGAGGGGGCCGAGGCCTATGCCGCGACGCTCCCCGGCGCGATGGCGGCGGTGATCGATATCTCGAGCCGCGACTCGGCGGAGGCCGGCGTGGCCGAGACCATCGCCCGCTATGGCCGGATCGACATCCTGGTCAATAATGCCGGGGTCAACAGCTTCGTGCACCGGGTGAACATCGACAGGTTTCCGCTCGAGGAATGGGAACGCATCACCCACATCGACCTCGATGGCCTCTACCTGATGAGCCATGCGGCGCTGCAGCCGATGGTCAGGCAGGGCGAAGGCGGGCGGATCATCAATATTGCCTCGGTGGTGGGGTTGGCGGCGATGCGGCTGCAGAGCCCGTTCGTCGCGGCCAAGGCCGGCATCATCCACATGACCCGCTCGATGGCGCTGGAACTGGGGCCGCAGGGCATCCTCACCAATGCCATCGCGCCGGGCTCGATCATGACCGAGGGAACGCGCTCGCTGTTCTATGGCGCCGATGGCAAGTTCGCCGGACGCACCGCCGAGTTCATGCAGCATTTGCCGCTCGGACGCCCCGGCACCCCCGAGGAAATCGCCGAGGCGGTGCTGTTTCTGAGCTCACCCGGTGCCGGCTACATCAACGGCCAGGTACTGGCGGTCGATGGCGGCTGGACCGCCGGCTACATGATGTGAGGCCGGACATGCGGATCGAACTCCAGAACACATTCGTTGAGTTGCGGGGTGAGCAGAACCCGGTTGCCATTGCGGTGCTCGATGCGCTGAGGAGCAATGGCGCAACGGTTGGCGCGGTGGCGCCGGTGCCGGATATCCTGATCGTGTCGCTGCCGCTGCTGCCGGTTGCCGGGTCCGATCCGGCGGCGCAGCTGCAGTCGGCAAGGGCCACCGGCGAGGCGATGTTCGCGCGTGGCAGTGGGCGCGTGCTGTTTCTCGTTTCTGCCGCGGCGGGGATGCCGATGCGGCGGCATGCCGAATTCTCGGTGGCAATGGCCGGGGTGCTGGCGACGGTGCGCACTATGGCGATGCAACTGGGGCCGAAGGTGCTGGTGAACGCCCTGGGCGTCGGCGCCATCGGCGAACCGCTGCTGGCGGGAGATGCGGCGATGCTCGGGCATGCGTCGGTGAAGCGGCCGGGATCGGTGGCCGAGGTTGCAGACACGGCGCTGTTCTTCTGCGACCCGCTCAACAGCTACACCACGGGTCAGATGCTGTCGGTCGACGGGGGATGGAGTGCCGGCTATGGCCGCAATTTCTGAGCATCTCGAACTCAGGACTGGGACGCTGGCAATCGATCTCGCACCGGCGATCGGCGGCAGCATTGCGCGTTTTCGGATCGACGGCATCGATGTGATGCGGCCGCTCTCGGACGCCAACCGGCAGGCCGGCAACGTGCTGGGCGTCGCGTCCTTTCCGATGATCCCGTTCGCCAACCGGATCGGCGGCAATGCCTTCACGTTCGAAGGGCGGCGTTATGGCTTTGCCGCGAACAACCCGCCGGAAATCTACCACGTGCACGGCACTGCCTGGCATCGGCCATGGACGGCGGAGCAGACCGGACCGGGCAGCGCGGTGCTGACGCTGGAGGTAGCCGACCCGTCGTCCTATTCGTACCGCGCCGAGCAGCGGTTCACGCTCACCGATACCGGGCTCGAACTGGTGACGCAGGTGACCAATACGGGCGAACGCCGGATGCCGTTCGGCTTCGGGCATCACCCCTGGTTCGACCGGGATGCGGATACGACGCTGCAGTTCGGGGCCACCAGCTTCCATCTCAACGAGCCCGAGGGGATGATCGGGCAGCGGGTGTCGCTGCCGCCCGAGGTGTCTTTCAACACGGCCGCGCCGCTGCCGATCTACTGGCGCTGCAGCGACTATGGCGGCTGGGATGGCAGCGCGACGCTGCGCTTTCCGGGCCGCGGCGCCGGGATCACCATGAAGGGCGATACACCCTACAAGCATGTGATGTTCTACGCCGATCCGGCGCTGAACGTGTTCTGTGTCGAGCCGCAGACCAATGCGTCGGGGGCATTCAACCGGCCGGACGGGTTCGGCGATCCGGAGGATGGGGTGATTATGCTGGGGCCTGGCGAGAGCACCGTGGGGACATTGCGGTTCGAGCCGTTTCGGATTTGACATTGCTGGCGTCGGTGCGGGCTGACCCCCACCGGATAATCAGCTAGGACGCCGCCCGCACCGTCTCCGCCTGCGCCGCCGCCACCGCGCGCAGCACGCGATCTTCACCGCCTTCGCCGCGCTTGAACGTGTCGACAATGCGGCCATCGGCGATGGTGAGGCAGCGGTCGCAGAGGCCGAGCACTTCTTCGAGCTCCGACGAGACGACGACCAGCGCTACGCCCTTGTTGGCGAGCTCGACGACGAGCCGGTAGATCTCCTGCCGGGTCGCCGCATCGACACCCTTGGTCGGCTCATCGAGCAGCAGCACTTTTGGGGCGCGCATCAGCACCCGGGCGAATAGCAGCTTCTGCTGGTTGCCGCCCGAGAGATGCGCCACCGAGGCCTGCGGCGACGACGCCTTGACGTTGAGCTGGCGCATCGCCTCGAGGATGGCGCTCCGCTCCCGATCGCCGCGAACCATGCCGCGGGCCGAGAGCGGGTCGAGATTGCCGATGGTGATGTTGGCGCCGACGGGCAGGTTGAACAGCAGGCCGTCGCGCTTCCGATCCTCGGTGAGGAGCGCGATGCCGGCGTCGCGTGCATCGCGCGGCGAACGGATGGCGATGGCTTGCCCGTCGACTTTCACCGTGCCCTCGGCGGGGACGCGGCCGAAAATGCCGTGGAGGATTTCGCTGCGGCCCGAGCCGAGCAGCCCGGCAAGGCCGACGATCTCACCCGCGGCCACCGAGAAGCTGACATCGCGCGCGCCGTAGATGGCCCCGGGCTTGCCGGCGACGCTCAAGTGCTCGACTGCCAGCATGGGGCGCGCGCCGACCGGCGCCTCGTGCGGGGGGAACAGCTTTTGCAGCCGCTGGCCCGACATGGCGAAGATGAAGCGGTCTTCCTCGAATTCCTCGCGCCCCAGCTCGGCGGCAACGCGTCCATCGCGCAGCACGGTGGCGCGGTCGCAGACGGCGAGCACCTCGGGCAGCCGATGGGTGATGTAGATCATGGTGACGCCCTGCCGTTTCAAACGGCGCAGCACCTCGAGCAGTGCGTCGACCTCGGTGCCCGAGAGCGATGCGGTCGGCTCATCGAGCATCAGCACGCGCGGTTTCAGCGCCAGGGCGCGGGCGATCATCACCAGATGGCGCTGGGCCGAGGTCAGCGAGGCGACGATGGCCTTCGGGTCGATCGTGAGGCCGAGATCATCGAGAATGGCGCGGGTACGATCCTCGAGTTTGTGTCGGTAGATCAGCACGCCTTCACCCAGCCCGGTATGGCCAGCGAAGACGTTCTCGGCCACCGAGAGCTGCTCCAGCACCTCGATTTCCTGCGGCACGTAGCCGACGCCGGCGGCGCGCGCTGCGGCCGGCGAGGCAAAGCTCACCGGCTGACCAGCGAGGGTGATCTCGCCAGTATAGGAGCCAGCCGGATGGACGCCGTTGAGGATCTTCACCAGCGTCGACTTGCCGGCGCCGTTCTGGCCGAGCAGCGCATGGATTTCACCGGCCAGCACGTTGAAATCGACGCCACGCAGCGCCTGCACGCCGGCGAACGCCTTGACGATGCCGCGGGCGGAAAAGATCGGGTCCATTTGTGCTGCCTCCGCGACAAATCAAGAAAGGAAGAACCGCGCCGACCCCCGGGTCAGGGGAGGCCGGCACGGTGGGAGCCGGTTTACTGGCCGGCGCTTTCGAGCATGGCGTAATAGGGGTCGAGATCGGTCGCAGTGATGACCTTACTGGGCAGCACGTTCATGTAGGTGACCGTCTCGCCCTTGGCCAAAGCACCCAGCAGTTCGGCAACCTTGGCGCTTTCCTCGTAAAGCGGCTGCGCCACGATGCCGTAGGCAGCGCCCGACTTCACCAGGTCGAGGTTCTGCCGGATGTAGTCCATGCCAATGATCACCACGTCGCGGCCGGCCTTGCGGGCCGCACCCGACCAGGTCTGGATCGAGTTACCGGTGGTGCCGAAGGCAGCGTTGACGTCCGGATTGCCCTGGAGGATGGCGATGGCCTTGCCCTCGGCAGCGGAGGGCTCAAAACCTTCCATCTGAGTCTCGAGCACTTTGATATCGGGGTACTTTTCCGCGATGGTCTTGCGGAAGGCGTCCGACATGGCGTTTTCCGTATCGTTCGAAGCGCCCTGGGTGAGGGCGACAGTGCCCTTGCCGCCGAGCTTGTCGCCGATGGCGATGGCGGCATTGGTGCCGGCAGCCGCGATATCCTGCGCGGCGGCGGCCTTCAGCCCATCGACCGAGCCTTCGGGTGGCAGCACGTGCCAGGTGACGACCGGCAGGCCCTCCTTGGCGAGCTTGGTGATGTAGGAATAGATCGCCGGATCGGGGCCGTAGACGCCGACGGCGTTGAACTTGGTGCGCGACAGGGCCGCCTCGGCGAGCGGCAGGGTGGCCGGGATATCCCAGTTGGTGGCAGAGGGGTCGCCCACCACTTCGCAGGTGTAGCCGAGCTCCTTGCACTTATCGAGGAAGCCCGCCTGCATCAGCCGATGCACGGGGTGATCCTTCATCGCCTGCACCCAGAGCAGGTTGACCTCCTGGGCATGGCTGGCGCCGGCGGTGCCGAAGCTCGCAACCAGCGCCGCGGCGCCGAGCAGGCCTTTCACCAGTGTCCTCTTCGAGATGTTCATGGTTCCTCTCCTCCATTGGCCCGCGGGTTGCCGCGTGGCGTTGAACGGGTTGTGTGGCGCCCCCTCAGGCGCCCGATGTCTTGCTGTCGGATTTTTTGGCTGCTGCGGCCTTGGCGCCGGCGCCAACGGTGAAGTAGCGGCGGCGCAGGATATCGAGGCCTACCGCCAGCACCATGATCACGCCCACCGCGATCTGCTGCCAGTTGGAGTTGACGCCGATGACCACGAGGCCAGACTGCACCACCTTGAGCATCAGGATGCCGACCACGCCGCCGGCAATGGTGCCGGCGCCGCCGAACAGGCTGACGCCGCCAACCACCACGCCGGCGATGACGATGAGCTCCCAGCCCGAGCCGATCGAGGTGGTGCCGGATTGCAAGTCCGCCATGACGAACATGCCGGCCACGGCCGAGAGCGCGCCGACGGTGATGAAGGCGCCGATCTTATAGATGGTGGTGTTGATGCCGACGAGGCGCGCCACTTCGGGGTTACCGCCGGTGGCATAGAGGTTGCGGCCGAGCACGGTGCGGCGCAGCACGAAATCGGCGACGATGGCTGCGACGATGAAAAAGGCGAAGCTCCAGCCCAGCCCGAAGGCAAAGGTGCTCATGCCGAAATCGGACACTTCCTTGGGCAGCGGGTAGACCGGATAGCCGCCGGTGACGAGCTGGATCAGCCCCTGCCCGATGAACAGCATGCCCAGGGTCTGGATGAAGGCCGGTATCCGGAATTTCACGACGATGATGCCGTTGATGAGCCCGATAAGCGCCCCGACGCCCATGCCACCGAGAATGGCCAGCGGCACCGGCCAGGCGAGCGCCGTCATCAGCTGCGCGGCGATCACCGCGGAGACGCCGGCGACGGAGCCGACCGACAGGTCGAACTCGCCGGCCACCAGGAGGATGGTCTGGCCGATGGCGATGATGCCGACGAACGACACGACGTTGAGGATGGCGCGGATGTTGCGCTCGGACAGGAAGGCCGGCTGCATGAAATAGAAAAACGCCACCAGCAGCAGCAGCGCCGCGATCACCCCCACCTCGCCGATGGCGATGAAGGAGATCAGCCGGTTGCGCAGCGAAGGCGTGGTTGGTTGCTCGGTCGTGGCGGGCGCCGCGCTGTTCATGCTTTTCCTCCCTGAGCGGCGGCGCTGTTGCGGAGTGATCCGGTCAGCGCTTCGCCATGCCCTCATCAGCTATTATACTATTATAAGTGTCAAGACCTCTCTTGCACTGGTCTGACCAGTTATCCGGCGAGCCATGATCTGCAATGATGGTACCGGAACCATTCGATGACGTCAAAGGAAATGGTACCGGAACCAGTGCTGGCGCGAAGCGCTTGTGACGACTATGATTCCGCGCGTTTTCGGGAGTAGCGCATGGCCAGGTCGGAAGACGGCGGCGACAAGAAGCCGCTGGAGCGGTTGGGGGTGCGCGAGATCGCCAAGCGGGTCGGTGTCGCGCCGATGACCGTGTCCCGCGTGCTCTCGAACCCCGACATGGTCGCCCCGGCGACCCGCGCCAAGGTGCTGGAAGCCATCGAAGCGGCCGGTTTCGTGCCCAACCGCCTGGCCTCGAGCATGAAGGGCAACGGCCGGATCATCGGCACCGTGGTACCGCCACTGATCAACTCGGGCATCGCCGAACAGGTGCAGGGCATGTCGGACGAGTGCCAGCTGGGCGGATATTCGATGCTGCTGGTGCAGGGCGAATTCACCACCGAGGCCGAGGAAGCCTCGATCCGCACCCTGCTTGGCTGGCGGCCGGCGGGGATGATCCTGCAGAGCTTCGTGCAGAGCGAGGTGGCGCGGCAGCTATTGGTGTCGAGCGGCGCGCCGGTGGTGGAGATTTCCGAGATCAAGGGGCGCCAGCCGATCGACATGGTGGTGGGCGTGTCGAACTTCGAGACCGCCTATGCCATGACCATGCACCTGGCGGCCAAGGGCTATAAGCGCATCGGCTTCGTCTCGACCCCGATTCACGGCAATGACCGGCTGCAGCAGCGACGCACCGGCTACCATGCAGCGCTCACCGAGCTCGGGATCGAGAACCACGCGTCGCTGGAAGTGGAAGTGCCGATCACCGCGGCCGGCGGCGCCGAGGCGCTGGTGACGCTGACCGAGCGACACGCCGATATCGACGCGATCTTTTTCTCCTCCGATACGCTGGCGATCGGCGCGGTGCAGGAATGCCACCGCCGCGGCTGGGCCATCCCCGACCGGATCGGCATCGCCGGCTATGGCGACATGGACCTGGCGGCGCAGCTCTACCCGCCGCTGACCACGGTGAAGGTGAACCGCTACGAGATGGGCCGGCGCGCCGTGCGGCAACTGCTCGACCGGCTGGGCGGCAAGCAGAAGCTGGCGACGATCACCAGTTTGGGCTTTGAGATTGTCGATCGGGAGAGCGCTTAGCGGGGTCTGCCCCTCACCCTAACCCTCTCCCCTCCGCAGGGGAGAGGGGACGTACTTTGCACTGCCGGTGCCACATCGCCCCCTCTCCCTCTGGGGAGAGGGTCGGGGGTGAGGGGCTGTCGTTCAAAAACACCCCTACCGCTTAGCCTTAGCCTTGTTCTGCGCGTCGGTGCCCAGCCGCTGTTCCCAGCCCTCAGTGTGCACATTGAGATAGGCGTGCGGGTCGTAGGGGTGCTGCTTGATGGCGTCGATGTTGAGGTCGATGCCGAGGCCCGGCGCGTCGGGCAATGACAGGTGCCCGTTCTTCGGATCGATGCTCGGCCGCCAGGTGACGAGATCGAAGGTCCAGGCGTCGTTGAAGGCGTCGAAATGCTCCTGGATCAGGAAGTTCGGTACCGCTGCTGCCAGTTGCAGGCAGACCGCCGTCGCCACCGGGCCGCCGCTCTGGTGCGGCGCGATGTGGCTGCCATGCGCCAGCGCCAGGTTGGCCACCTGCATGGACGGGCCGATGCCGCCCAGCGACATCGGTTCGGGCTGGAAGATGTTGACGCCACCGCCGGCGGCGAGCGCGTAGAACTGGCCGACCGTGTCGAACATTTCGCCGGTCGCCACCGGGATGGGCGAGCGATGCGCCACCTCGTGCACCGTCTCCTGCCGATCCCGCGAGGTCGGCTCCTCCCACCAGTAGATATCGAGGTCGGCGAAGCGCTCGGCCGCCTTGATCGCCGCGATTTCGGTGAAGCGGGCATGCACGTCGATGAGGATGCGGGTGTCGGCGGGCAACTCGTCACGCAGCTTGCGGCAGATATCGTAGCTGAGCTCCAGTTCCTCGCGGGAGATGAAGCCCTGCGCGGTGCCGAAGGGGTCGAGCTTGAACGCCTTGAAGCCCTTGGCGAGCACGGCTTTCGCCGCCTCGAGGAAGTGCTCGGGAGTCCGTTCGGTGCGATACCAGCCATTGGCGTAGCCGAGCACGCTGTCACGCACCTGGCCGCCGAGCAACTGGTGGATCGGCACGCCGAGGCTCTTCCCCAGAATATCCCAGCAGGCAACTTCGACCGCCGCCATCACGGTGCGATGGATATGGCCGCCATCGAGCGACACGCTGTCGAGCAGACGTTTCCACAGCGCGCTGATGCGACGTGGGTCCTGGCCGATGGCGAGGTGCTTCAGCTCATGCACCCCGGCCTCGGTGGTGGCGATGAAGCCGTTCAACGTGCCCTCGCCAATGCCATAGATGCCGGCGTCGGTATGCACCTTGACGAACAACCAGTTCTTCCAGCCGGCACCGACGGTGAAGGTTTCGATCTCGGTGATTTTCATGTGTTTCGGCTCCTCCCGCCCCCCGTGGACCCACCGTCTTTCACCGGGTCATTCCCGCGAAAGCGGGAACCTCTGTTTTCTGCGTGCGCGTCCGACACCGCAAACGGAGTTTCCCGCTTTCGCGGGAATGACCCGGCGTGTGCTTCAGCCTATTGCCACTATCTTCTCAACCACCGCCTCGACCGTCAGCCCATACTTTTGCTGCAGGGTCGGGACGGCGCCGCATTCGATGTAACGGTCGGGCAGCCCGATGCGGGTGACCTTCCTCACTATCCCGGCATCGAACAAGGTCTCAACCACCAGGCTGGCGAGGCCACCGACGATCACATGGTTCTCGGCGGTGACCACCTGCCCCACCGAGGCGGCGAACGCGGCGACCGTCTCCGCATCAAACGGCTTGATGGTCGGAACGTGGAGGACCGCGACGGAGATGCCGCGCTTTTCCAGCAGCGCCGCGGCATCGATGGCGCGCTCGCTCATCATGCCGGTCGAGATGATGCCGACATCCTTGCCGTCACGCAGCTGCCGCGCCTTGCCGATCTCGAACTTGTAGCCGGGCTCGAGCACCACCGGCACGGCGCCGCGCAACAGGCGCATGTAGACCGGGCCCTGGTGATCCGACATCGCCACCGTCGCGGCATCGATCTCGGTGGCATCCATCGGATCGATGATGGTGAGCCCGGGGATCATCCGCATCAGCGCCAGATCCTCGATGGCCTGGTGCGTGCCGCCATAGCCGGTGGTCAGCCCGGGCAGGCCGGCGATGATCTTCACGTCGAGGTTGGAGTGGGCCAACGCAATGGCGACGAAATCGAAAGCGCGGCGGCTGGCGAACACGCCATAGGTGGTGGCAAAGACTTGCTTCTTGGTACGGGCGAGGCCGGCCGCCACCGCGACGAGGTTCTGCTCGGCCATGCCGACATTGAAGAAGCGGTCGGGATGCGCGTCGCGGAACGGGTGGATATCGGTGTATTTGCCGAGATCGGCGGTGAGCCCGACAATGTTTCCCCGCTCTTGCCCGAGACGGGCCAGCGCCTTGCCGAACGGGGTATCGACCGACTGGCGGCCGCCGGCGGCGGCTTCGTTCTCACCCATTGCCAGCGTGCGGCCGGCCTCCATGGCGCGGCTCATCGCCCGGCTCCCACGCTGTGCTCGAACTCGTCGATGATCGTATCCCAATGGGCGACATCGACGCGGAAGAAGTGCGATTTCTCGCTCTGTTCAATGCGGCGGACACCCTTGCCGGGCAGCGTGCGGAGCACGATGGCCTTGGGTTTGCCGTTGCGCTGGCGCGCCTTGGCGAGCGTTGCGACCACGGCATCCATGTCGTTGCCGTCGATCTCAAAAGTCTCCCAGCCGAAACTCCGCCATTTGTCGGCCACCGGCTCCATGTCGAGCACCACCGGGCCATCGGCCTGGATGCCGTTGCAATCGACCAGCGCCACCAGCCCATCGAGCCGGAAATGACTGGCGGACATGGCGGCTTCCCAGGTCGAACCCTCCTGCAGTTCGCCATCGGAGAGCTCGACGAAGACGCGGGCCTCCGAACGATCGAGCCGCAGCCCGAGCGCCTGCCCGACCCCCTGCCCCAGGCCATGGCCGAGCGAACCGCCGATCACTTCGACGCCGGGCGTGGTATCGAGCGTCGACATCTCGAGCCGGCTGTTATCGGCGCCATAGGTGACGAGTTCATCGACCGGGATAATGCCGGCTTCGGCGAGGGCAGCCCAGAGCGCGATCGAGTAGTGCCCGGTCGACAGCAGGAAGCGATCGCGGTCGGCCCAGCCGAGATTCTCGGGGTCGTAGCGCAGCTCGTGGAAATAGAGCGCCGTGAGCGCATCGGCGATGCCGAGGCCCTGGCCGATATAGCCGGCGCCCTGACCACGGGCCATGGTCAGCATGTGGCGGCGCAGCTGTGTGGCGCGCGCCTTGAGCGCGGCGACATCGGCCTCAGCCGGAGGCGAGTTGCGGGTCATCAGATCAATCCTTGTCGAGGCCGCCGGACATGTTGAGCCGCTCGGCGGTCATGTAAGGCGGTGAATCGAGACAGAGCCACACCACCGACTCCGCCACCTCGGCGATCTCGGCGCGACGGCCCAGCGGCACGCGGCGGGTGCGCTCGTCGAGGAAGGCCTGCAGGTCGTTGCTGCGGCCGTTGACGCGGGCCAGCTCGACTTCGGTCGAGCGCTGCATCTCGGTATCCATCATGCCGGGCGCCAGCGAGTTTACCAGCACGCCATAGGGGGCCAGCGCCACGGCGAGGGCGCGGGTGATCGAATCCACCCCGGCCTTGCTGGCGGTGTAGGCGGTGTAGTCGGGCAGCGCCATGCGCGAGCCCGGCGAAGTGATGTTGACGATGCGGCCGGCGCGCTGCTCGCGCATCACCCGCCCGGCGGCCTTCGAGGCCATGGCGAGCGCCGTGACGTTGAGCGCCAGGGTGCGGGTCCAGGATCTGTAGCTCGACTCGAGGAAGGGCTCGATGACGCCGTAGCCGGCATTGTTGACGAGGATGTCGATGCCGCCCCAGCGCGCCACCACCTTGTCGACGGCTGCTTCGGGCGCCCCCTCGAGGGTGAAATCACCGACAATCTCGAGCGCCTGACCGCCGACGGCCTCGACCTGGCGCGCCGTTTCGGCGGCGCCGGCGGCATTGATATCGGCAATCCCCACGGCGCAGCCGCGCATCGCCAGCTGGATGGCAACTTCGCGCCCCAGCCCGCCGGCGGCGCCCGTGACCAGCGCACGTTTCAGGAATGCCTCGTTCGTATTCGCGGCCAAGACGGCGTCCTCCCCTCGGACATCTTGACGCGACTGATACCGGTACCATAAATTGGTGTCAACGGGCTTGCCGAGGGGATTGAATGAAAGTCACTGCGCTCGAGACACTGACGATCGCGGAGTTCCCGTTCCTCTGCTGGCTCAGGGTGCATACCGACGGGGGGATCGTCGGGACCGGCGAGACCTTCTGGGCACCGGGGCCGGTGGCGAGCTACATCCACGAAAATGTGGCGCCCTACCTGATCGGCAAGGATCCGCGCGACATCGAGCTGCATGACCGGACGCTGGGGAGCGTCTATGTCGGGGCGCGCGATTCCGGCGCCGAAGTGCGCGGCAACTCGGCGGTGAACATCGCGCTGTGGGATATTTATGGCCAGGCGCTGGGCGAGCCTCTGTGGCGGCTATTGGGCGGGCGGACGCACCAGACGGTGCCGATCTACAATACCTGCGCCGGCTACAGGCATGTGCGTGCCAGCAAGAAGAACTCGCTGTTCGAGCGCACCGAGGACTGGTCGCTGCAGGCAGGCGACTCGAACGATGGGCCGTATGAGGACCTGCTGGCCTGGCGGTTCGATGCAGGGAAGCTGGCGAAGAGCCTCCTCTCCGAGGGTATCGGAGCGATGAAGATCTGGCCGTTCGACATCGCCGCCGAGGCCTCGAACGGCACCCGCATCTCGCTCAGCGACCTCGACACGGCGCTGGAGCCGTTCAAGCGGATCCGCGACGCGGTCGGGCGCACATGGAAATCATGGTCGAGCTGCACGGCCTCTGGACCCTGCCCCCGGCGCTCCGTATCGCCGAGGCGCTGAAGCCCTATGATGTGGCGTGGCTGGAAGAGCCGATCCGCTACAACGAGCTCGATGCGATGGCCGAGCTGGCGCGGCACACCTCGACGCCGATCGCGGCGAGCGAACGACTGGCCTCGCGGCAGATGTTCAAGCAGCTGATCGACAAGCGCGCCGCCTCGGTGATCATGATCGACCTCGCCTGGTGCGGCGGGCTCTCCGAAGCCCGCAAGATCGCCAACATGGCGGAAGCGAGCGAGCTGCCGGTGACGCTGCACGACTGCACGGGACCGATCGTTTATGCGGCGAGCTGCGCGCTGTCGGCGACGCTGCCGAACGCCATCTACCAGGAGGCGGTGCGAGCCTATTTCACCGGCTGGTACACCGAGATCGTCGCCGACCTGCCACCGGTGACGGCGGGCCGGGTGGCGCCGCTCGATGGCGCCGGGCTGGGGATGCGGCTGAGGGAGGAATTGTTCACGCGGCCGGATGCGACGGTGCGGCGTACGGGGGCTGCCGGCTGAGCGTGGGGCCCCACCCCACCCTTAATCCCTCCCCATCGAGGGGAGGGAGAGACGACTGATAGTTCAGCGGACTCGATCGGCCTCCCTCCCCCTTGTGGGGAGGGAATGAGGGTGGGGGTGCCCCACGCGCCGAACTCAGGGTTGGCGCAACTCCCCCACCGCCGCCTTCAACCCCCTGAGCACCAGTGCGGTATCGACCCCTGCCCCCACCAGCGGCACGCCGCGAGCGATCCAGCGGCGGGCGGCTTCGGCGGTGCCGGCGAAGATGCCGGTGGTGACGCCGGCGGCTTTGCAGGCGTCGATCACCTGCTCGATCGTCGCGACCACCTTGGGGTGGCCCATTTCGCCCGGCACGCCGAGGGCGTGCGACAGGTCGAGGGGGCCGAGAAAGATGCCATCGAGGGTGGGGAGCTGCAGGATCTCCGGCAATGCGGCGACGCCGCCGGCGCCTTCGACCATCAGCAGTACGGCGACATCGCGGTTGGCCTCAGTGAACCACTCGGCGCGGCCGGAATAGTCGGCGCCGCGGACGAAGGAGTTGGCGCCGCGATTGCCATCGGGGGCGAAGCGGGCAGCGCGCACGGCGCGCTCGGCTTCGGTGAGCGAGCCGATCTGCGGCACGATCACCCCGGCAGCGCCGGCATCGAGCGCAGCACCGATTTCGGTCGGTTCGCTGCTGCGCACCCGCACCAGCGGATAGATGCCGCGCGCCATGGCAGCGAGGATCAGCGGACCGAGCGCTTCGCTGCCATGCGCGCCGTGTTCGAGATCGAGGATGATGCCGTCATAACCGGCGAGCGCCACCAGTTCGACCAGCTCCACCGACGGGATGATCGAGAACGGCGCCAGCAGCGGCGCCGCGGTTTTGAGGCGCGCACGAAGCGGCAATAACGGCATGACAAACCTCCCTCATTCGCCCCTTTCCTAGCCCGCGCGGCCGGCCGAGGCGACAGGAACTTTCCGCCTAGACATTATGCTATTATAATCTATGCTCGATTGTGAGGATGCGAACAGTACCCGGAATCGGGACGACGCAGGGAGGCTCAGCGGTGGCGATTTCGGCGATGCGCAAAGGCGCACAGCAGACTGGCGCGGGCAATCTGCCCGACAAGCAGGTGCTGATGGGCCTGTTCGAGCAGATGGTGCTGCTGCGCAAGTTCGAGAGCGTCGCGCAGGTGGCCTGCCGCAAAGGCGAAACCCCGGGGTTCCTGCATCTCTATATCGGCCAGGAAGCGACCGGCGTCGGCGTCTGCGCGCATCTGCGCCGGTCCGACTGGGTCACCTCTACACATCGCGGACACGGGCACGCGCTGGCCAAGGGCGCCGACCCCAGGCGGGTGATGGCGGAGCTGTTCGGCAAGGCCGATGGCATCTGCGGCGGCCGCGGCGGCACCATGCATCTCTACGATCGCTCGGTCGGGCTGTTCGGTACCAACGGCATTGTCGGGGCCGGCATCGGCCACGCCGTCGGCATCGGCATGAGCGCCCGGGCGCAGGGCCGCGACGATATCGGCGTGGCGTTTTTCGGCGACGGCGCGGCCAACCATGGGGCGTTCCACGAGGGGCTGAACTTCGCGGCGGTCAACCACGCGCCGGCGATCTTTGTGTGCGAGAACAACCTCTACGCCACAGCGACGCCGCTCAAATCCATCACCCTCAACCCCGAGATCGCTACGAAGGCCGACAGCTACGGCATGCCGGGCGTCGCGGTGGACGGGAACGACGTCTTCGCGGTGTGGCTGGCGATGCAGGAAGCCACCGAGCGCGCGCGCTCCGGCAAGGGGCCGACGCTGATCGAGGCCAAGACCTATCGCACCGTCGGGCACCATGAAGGCGACCCGGTGATCGGCACCTACCGCACGCAGGAAGAGGTCGACGCCTGGATCAAGCGCGATCCGATCGACATGTTCCGCAAGCGCCTGGTCGAGGATTACGGCATTGCCGATGCCGACGATCTTGCCGATATCGAAAGCCATATCGACAAGGTGGTGCAGGAGGCGCTGGAGTTCGCGCGCAACTCGCCGGAGCCCGATCCGGCGACAGTGCGGCGGCATGTCTATGCCAACCCGATCAACCCGCCCGAAGCGCTCAAGGCACGGCCGGCCGGCGAGACGCGGGTGCAGGGCTGGCTCGAAGCGGTGCGCGACGGCATTGCCGAGGAAATGCGGGCCAACTCGGCCATTCTCTATTTCGGCGAAGGCACCGGCGAGCGCGGCGGCAGCTTCGCCCATACCAAGAACCTCTGGCACGAGTTCGGGGCCGAGCGGCTGGTCGATACGCCGATCTCCGAGCAGGGCTTCACCGCTGCGGCAGTCGGCGCTTCGGCGACCGGCACCCGCACCGTGTCGGACCTGATGTTCGCCGACTTCGCCTTCGAAACCACCGGGCAGATTTTCCTCCAGGCGGCCAAACTCCGCTACATGAGCAATGGCGAAATGAGCGCCCCGATGGTGGTGCGCGCCGGCGCCGGAGCACTGCGCAGCTCCGGCCCGCATCACTCGGGCATGTACCATCCGCTGTTCGCCCATATGCCGGGCCTGATCGTCTGCGTGCCGTCCAACCCGGCCGACGCCAAGGGCTTGATGAAGACGGCGCTGCGCGGCGGCGATCCGGTGATCATGCTGGAGCCCAAGGCGCTGTTTGCCTCGAAGGGCCCGGTGCCGGTGGGCGAGGATCACTATGTGCCGTTCGGCTCGGCCCGTATCGCCCGCTCCGGCACGGACATCACCATCGTCGCGGCCGGCCAGATGGTGGCGCGGGCGCTGGAGGCAGCCGACCTCCTCGCGGCGCAGGGCACCGACGTGGAAGTGGTCGACCTTCGCACCATCATGCCGCTTGACGTGAACACCATTGTCGAGAGCGTCAAGAAGACCCACCGCCTGCTGGTGGTGGACGAGGCGTGGGCGATGTGCGGCATGGGCGGCGAGATCGCCCAGACGATCAACGAGCTGGCTTATGACGAGCTCGACGGCCCGGTTGGGCGACTGCACACCGCGCCGGTATCGCACCCGTTTGCGCCCGTACTGGAGCGCGCCATGCTGGTCGACGCCGCCAAAATCATGGACGGGGTGCGCAACATCATCGCCGGCAAGGCGCCGGTGCCGGACCATTGGCACACCACCGGCATCGTCGCCGAGGCGGCAACTGCGGCTCCAACCCCGGCCCCGGCCGCAGCACCGGCGCCCGCCGCGGCTCCGGCCCCCGCGGCCAAATCCGACGACGAGCCGATCAACATGCCGTTCGGCGACCTCACAGTGTCCGAGGGCACGCTGGTCAAATGGCTGAAGGCGGTCGGCGATGCTGTGAAGGAAGGCGACGTGGTCGCCGAGATCGAAACCGACAAGGCGGTGGTGGAGATCGAAGCGCCGGCTTCGGGTACACTGAGCGCCATCGACCAGCCGGTCGGTGCGGTCGTGCCGATGGGCGGCCGCATCGGCGGCATTCGGAAATAATCAGCGACTGCCGAGGGCAGCGGAGGAAGCGATGAAGATTCTGTGCGTCAACTGGCAGGCTGCCGACGATGCCGAGCTGGAACGCCAGCACTACCCGGATGTCGAGTTCATTCTCGCCCGCTCGACGGCAGATGTCGCGGCGGTGCTCGACCCCGAGGTAGCCAAGACCGTCGATGCGGTGATCAACCATTCGCCGACGCTGAACGTACCGCTGCCGCCGACGGCGTTCCCCAATGCCAAGATCGCGGTGCGCTCTGGCGTCGGCTTCGACAATATCGACACGGCCGGCTGGGGCGCCCGCAACATTCCGGCCTGCAACGTGCCCGATTATGGCACCACCGAGGTGGCCGACCACGCCATCGCGCTGATGCTGGCGCTGACCCGCGGCACCTATAGCTACCCGGCCGAGATCGCCGTCGACGGGCTCGAGGGCTGGCATTTCTCCAAGGCGCCGCTGATCCGGCGGCACAAGAACGCGACGTTCGGCGTCATCGGGCTCGGCCGCATCGGGCTTGCCGCGGCACGGCGCGCCGCCGCTTTTGACATGAAGGTGGTGTTCTACGATCCGCATCTGTTGTCGGGCGTCGACCTCTCGACCGGCTATGAGCGGGTGCATTCGCTCAACGAACTGATGGCCAGGGCCGACGTGGTGTCGGTGCATGCGCCGCTCAGCACCGAAACGCGTGGGCTGCTCGGGACCGAGGCGTTTGCCGCGGCCAAACCCGGGCTGATCGTCATCAATACGGCGCGCGGCCCGATCATCGACGTCACGGCACTGGAAGCCGCGATGCGCCAGGGGACCGTGGTGGGCGCCGGGCTCGACGTGCTGCCGAATGAGCCGGGGGATCTCGACCACCCGCTGATCAAGGCCTGGCGCGCCAATGAGCCGTGGATCAAGGACCGGTTGATCGTCACGCCGCACGCGGCGTTCTACAGCCCGGCCTCGATGATCGACCTGCGGCTCAAATCGATCGAAGTGATCCACGCCTACCTGACCGAGGGCCGGCTCACCAACTGCGTCAACCGCGAATACCTGAAGCGCTGATGGCCGCCACCGCACTCCAGCCCCGCCGCGCCGCCTCACCCTATGCCCGCCGGCTGGCGCGGGAGCGCGGCCTCACGCTGGAGGTGCTGACGGGCAGCGGACCGAATGGCCGGATCGTCGCTGCGGATGTTGCGGCCTACACCGCCCGCCCCCTTGCCCCGGTGGCAGCCAGCGGTCCGCAGGCGTCGGCGCTCGGCACGACGATCCAGCTGGCAACGCTCTTGCAGTTGCTGGCCGGTTTCGCCGACGCCGATACGCCGTTCACACTCGAGGACGTAGTGCTGCGGGCGGCCGGATGTGCGCTGGACGATGTGCCGGAGAGCCATAGTCTCGCCGGAGCGCCGGTGGCGCTGGAACAGCAGGTCGGGCAACTGGTGTTCGCCGATATCCGCGGGGGTTCGCTCGGGCCGTTGCGGGCGCGACGGCTTGCGGCGGTCGAGGCCGGTGGCGACCAGTCGGAGGAGCCGGCGGCGCTGTCGCTGAAGCTGCTGGCGGCCTCCGATATCCGCCCGGTGGTGATGCCGCTGAAGCCCGGGCGCAACATGCGGCTGGTGCTGGCGGCGGGTCCGGCGGCGGGGGAATGCCTGTTGTCGTTCGACGCGGCCGCAGTCAGCGAGGATGCGGCGACGGAGTTCCTGACGCGGTTCAAGGCGTATCTGGAGTTGCCGCTGCGGTTGTTGGCTTAGCGAGTTCGGTGGATAGGTACCAAACCATCCCCACCCACCGCGTGTCATCCCAGCGAAAGCTGGGACCCAACTCGAAGGCGGCGCAGGTGGATGGATGGGTCCCAGCTTTCGCTGGGATGACACCGAGTTTTGGGTAAGCGCCGGGTGTCACCTCAGCTGCCCCCCACATAGACGGGGACGACGTGAACGCGCCGGTTCGCTGCAACGAGTTCGTGCTATTATCATAGCCACACCTATGGGGCATGGCTGAGTACATGGACGACCTGAACGCGACGATTGATCTGTTGCCGAAGCGCGCGCTGGCGCGGGCCCAGGGGCCGCTGTACCGGCAGCTCGCGGATATCCTGCGCGAGCCGATCACTTCGGGCGCCTTTCCGGTCGGCGGCGAGTTACCCAAGGAAGCCATGATCGCCGAGCGGTTCGGGGTCAGCCTGATCACGGTGCGCCAGGCACTGCGCGACCTCGAGGCCGACGGGCTGATCAAGAAGCGGTCGGCGAAACCCGCGGTGGTCACCTCGGCCGCACCGCCGGTGACGCTGAGCTGGACGTTCAAGAACTTCGCCGACATGGCGGCCTTCACCAAGGACGCGTCGCTGAAGATCAAATCGTACAAGAAGGAAAGCTCGCCACTGTTGCAACGGCATTTCGGGCTCAGCAAGGATGAGCAGGGTTATTGCCTGCGCTCGATCCTTGGCGTCGGCAAGCAGAAGAAGGCGCAGATCACCACCTACTTCCCGCCCGATATCGGCTCGCAGTTGAAGAAGGAAGATTTCAACGACGTGCTGATCTTCCGCGCGGTGCAGCGCCGGCTCAACATCCGCATGGCGGTGGCGCATTGCACCATTCGCGCCGAGATCGCTGACGCGGTGGTCGCGGCGGACCTGGGGGTGGCGGAGGGCTCGGCGATCCTCGCGGTGGAGATGATGTACCAGTCGTCGGACCAGCGGAACGTCGAGTTCTCGATCGCCCGGCATCCGGCCGAGATGTTCTCGATCACTTACGACGCGCCGAACGACCTCGCCTGACCGGCCGTCGAAAAGTCTGATGCGCCAGCCAGCATCGGCATGGACAGCATTATAGAATTATAATAGCATCATAGCTGTTGGATGAGTTGTTTCCGCTCGTCCGGCCGGAGCGCGACAGTTGAGGAGCTGCCGCGTCACGAGGGGAAGCCTGAACACATCGTTTCTGTCGCTGGTGGCCATCGCCGCCGGTGAACGGATAGTGATGCTTGATACCGGTATCAACGTGGTCGGACCTGGCGCAGAGATGGCGAATGACCGTCGCGCCGGGCTCCATGAGGAGGAACAAACATGAACAAGCCAGGCAACGGCCTGTTGCTCCCGCGCTCGATGAGCATGGGGCGCCGTGACTTCCTGAAGCGGACCGCAGCGGCAGGGTTCGCTGCGGCCCTGGCGACGCCAGCGCTCGCCCAGAATGCGAAGATCAAGATCCCGCTGGTATCGTGGATGTGGAACGAACCGGGCCGCGGCGACGCCTGGCGGGCGATCCTCGCGAAGTTTCACGCCGAACAGAGCGATGTCTTCATCGAGGAAGCCGGCGCGCCGTTCAACGAATTCACCAACAACATGCTGATCCAGTCCCAGTCCGGGAAGATCAACGGCGCCCTGTTCCACACCACCCCCGACCTGGTGGTGCGTCTGCTGCGCGGCGGACACCTGGAGCCCTTGCAGGATATCGTCGACAAGCTCGGCATCGGCGACAAGCTGAGCGCTGCACATGACCACCTGCGCATCGATGGCAAGGTGCACGGGCTCGACATCGTCACGGTGAAGTTCGGCCTGCTCTACAACTCGGCCATGTTCGAGAAGGCCGGACTCGGGGCGCCAGCCTCGGTCGAGGAATGGGTGGAGACATCGACCGCGCTGACCAAGTCGCCGGACCAGTTTGGCATTTACTCGCCCCACCTGATGAGCGAGCCAGGCGACTTCTGGTTCATCCTGCAGCAATGGGCGGTGATGTTCGACGGCGTCTGGGCAGATGGGCGGAAGCCGCTGGTCAACACGGCTCCGGTGATCGAGGGGCTGAAGCTCTTCAAGACCATGTACGACAAGGCGATGCCGAAGGGCACCGACACGGCAACCGCCAACCAGATGTACGCCAATGGCCGCATCGGGCAGCAGTTGATCGTCTCGGCCGCGGTCAACATCTGGTCGAGCTCCGGGCCGGACATCTATCCGTCGTTGCGCAGCGTGGTGCCGCCCGGCCCCAGCGGCAAGGCGATCACCCGCATCCATCCGATCTGCGTCAACGCCAACGCCTCGGACGACGAGAAGGCCGCCGCCAAGGGCTTTGTCGAGTGGCTGTACAAGCCCGAGAACTATCAGGAACTGATGGAACGGTGCCTCGATGTGGTGCCGCCCTATCCGGAGGCGATCCGCCAGGAATACCTCGACAAGCAGTTCTGGGCCGAGGGCTACCTCGCGGGCAAGGCGATCACGCCGCTCGAGATCATGGGCGACTACATCTTCTTCAACCAGGAGTTCGGCAACGTCGTCATGGACAAGTTCTCCGAAGTGCTGGTCGCGGACCGGCCGGTCGAGGACGCCATGGCCGATGCCCAGCAGGAGCTGGAGAAGGCATCCGAGCGGCTGTTCGAAGGCTTCACCCTGTAACGGCTGAACCGAGCGTGTCGGGGGCGTTCCACGGGAGCGCCCCCGACGGTGTCTGGGGCGAGAGGCTGCACGCGCCCCTTATGTCGACCTCCGGGAATATCGAGCGCATGTTTCAATCAGCGACTGCAGAGGCGGTGGAAGAACGCGCGAGGCAACGGCGTGGGTGGAATCGACACCACTCCCTGCCCTACACACTGGTCTTCCTGATCGTCGCCTATCTCGGCGTCTTCATCCTGTTCCCGATCGCCCAGCAGTTCCTGACCAGCTTTTCCAACAACGTGGTCGGCGTCGACAAGGTCACCTGGGTGGGCCTGCGCAACTACGAACGCCTGTTCGAGGACGAAGACTTCTGGTTCGCCGTCCAGGTCACCTTCACCTACATGGCCTTCGTGGTCGTTGGAGCGGTGTCGCTGGGGCTGCTCGCCGCTTTGTTGCTGAACCGCAAGTTCCGCGGCCGCAACCTGGCGCGGAGCGCCATCGCGGTCCCCTGGGCCTTCCCGGAAATCTCGGCCGTTCTGGTCTTCCTGTGGATGTGCAATCCGACCTTCGGGGTGATGAACGTCTTCGCCCGGCTCATTCCCGGCATCGAAAACAACCTGAACTGGCTGTCCGACCCCAAGCTGGCGATGCCGTTGGTTATTGCGCTGTCGATCTGGAAGGCGTTTCCGTTCACCTTCCTGGTGATCCTCGCGGCGCTGCAGGCCATCCCGCGCGAGACCTACGAAGCAGCAGAGGTCGACGGCGCCAACCCGTTGCAGGTGCTCCGCCACATCACCATCCCCGAGATCACCCCGACCCTGCTGCTGATGGCAGTGCTGATGTCGATCTTCTCGTTCAAGCAGTTCACGCTGATCTGGCTGACCACCGGCGGCGGCCCGTATGGCGGCATTACCGAAACGCTGGTGCTGCGCATCTACCAGACGGCCTTCCGGTTCTTCGACCTGGCCTATGGCGCCACCCTGGGAGTCTCGGGCTTCGTCATCGTTCTCGGGCTCACCCTGCTGTTCGTCTATGCCCAGCAGCGGCAAGACCGTGCGAGGAGGCGCTGAGATGGCGGCATCCTCGACTGCTGCGGTCCACAAGCTGCGCCGGCTTGGTAAGGGGGTGGCGTTCTACGCCCTCATCCTCGGCTTCTGCGCCGCAGTGCTGTTCCCGGTCTACTGGATGATCGTCAATTCGATCCAGCCGCTGAGCCACGGCATGCAGTTTCCGCCGCCACTGATTCCCAAGGAGATCAGCTTCCTGCCCTTCATCACGCTGTTCGAGAACTTCCCGGTGGCGCGCTGGCTGGTGAACTCGCTGCTCCTGGCGGGGATGACAACGCTGATTGTCCTGGCGCTGGCGGTGCTGGGCTCGTTTGCCATGACTTTCCTCAGGTGGCGCGGCAAGGCGGCCTTCGGCTTGCTGCTGCTGATGACCCAGATGCTGCCCGAGGCGCTGGTGGTCATTCCGGTTTACGCGATGTATCGGAACCTCGGTCTCTCCGACAGCCTGCCTGCCCTGTCGCTGGTGGACGCGGCGTTCATCCTGCCGATCTGCATCTGGATCCTGAAGAACTCCTTCGACTCGATCGCCGAGGAAATCTATGAAGCCGCACTGATCGACGGCTGCTCGCCGCTCGGGGCGCTGGTCCGGACGCTCTTGCCCTTGTCCGCGCCAGGGCTGGTGGCGATCAGCGTGGTGTCGTTCTTCTATGCCTGGAACGAATACCTGTTCGCGGTCACGCTGGTCACCTCACCCGATATCCGGCCGGTGGCCGTGGGCCTCGCCTCACTCAAGGTGATGCTCGATACACCGATCGACCGCGTGCTGGCGGCGGCGCTGTTCTTTTCCATCTTCCCGGTCATCTTCTACCTGCTGATCCAGCGCTACATCGTCGCCGGGCTCAGCGCCGGGGCAGTCAAAGGGTAACCATTTACATGACCTGGGACATCACCTGCGTCGTCGACGCCAAGGCCGAACTCGGCGAAGGCACCATCTGGGACCCAAAAGCGAGGGTGCTGTGGTGGATCGACATCTGGAGCAAGCTGATCCACCGCTACGATCCGAAAACCGGCAAGGACGACACCTGGGAAGCGCCGGAATATCTTGGCTGCATCGGGCTCAGGCAGAAAGGCGGGCTCGTCGTCACCATGGTGTCGGGCTTCTATTTCTTCGACCCCAAGAGCGGAGCGTTCGAAGCGATCATCGATCCCGAGGCGCACCTCGCCGATACCCGCTTCAACGATGGCAAGCCGGATCGGCAGGGACGCTTCTGGTCGGGCTCGATGTTCGAGGCGCCGGGCAAGCCCGTGCAGTTCATCGGATCGCTGTACCGGATGGACAAGGATCTCTCGGTGCACCGGATGATCGAAGGGGTGGGCTGCTGCAACGGGCTGGCGTGGAGCCCCGACAGCAAGACCATGTATTTCTCCGACAGCCACACGACGATCGTCCGAGCCTATGATTTCGATCCGGTCACCGGCGACATCGAGAACCAGCGCACCTTCATCGACCTCAACGGCAGCGGCGGCATCGCCGACGGCGCCACGGTCGACGCCGATGGTTGCTACTGGGTGACCATCCCGGTGACCAGCAAGGTCAACCAGTACGACCCGCAGGGCAAACTGATGCAGTCGATCGTGTTGCCGACGGACCTCCCCACCTGTTGTGAGTTCGGCGGCGAGAACCTCGACATTCTCTATGTCACCACCGCGGTGCTGAAGCGGCCGGCCGAGCATTTCGTCGGCCAGAGCAACCCGGGCGGGCTGTTCGCCATCGATGTGGGGACCAAGGGGTTGGCGCTGCCGGCGTTCGGGGGGTGAGACCCATCCTTGGAAGGGGGAGCTGCCCGGGGTCTTGGCAGTGCGCTTCCGCCACCACCGGGTGTCATCCCAGCGAAAGCTGGGACCCAACTCGCAGCTGGCGCAAGCGGTGAAATGGGTCCCTGCTTTCGCAGGGATGACATCGAGTACGTGGGCACGGACTTTGCTCCCGCAAACGCCTCAACTCGCCAGCAACAGCGGCTTCTTCGTTTTCACCTGCAGCCCCTGCCCGACTTTGCGCTCGAGGTAGCCGGCATAGAGCGACAGCGGCCAGCACAGCATGAAGTAGATCAGCGACACCGTGCCGAACACCAGCACCGGCTGGAAGGTGACGGTGTTCACCTGTGTTGCGGCGCGGGCCAGTTCGGTGAGGCCGATCAGCGAGGCGACAGAGGTGGTCTTCACGATCTGCACCATGAAGCCGACGGTGGGCGGCAGCATCAGCCGTATTGCCTGCGGCAGGATCACCAGCCGGAGCGTCGGCAGGAAACGGAAGCCGAGGGCGGTCGAGGCTTCCCACTGCCCCTTGGGCACCGCATCGATCGACCCGCGAAAAATCTCGCCGAAAAAGGCGCCGCCATTGAGCGAGAAGGTGATGGCGGCGGCCGCCCAGGGGTCGGGCCGGAAGCCGAGCAGCGACGAGCCGTAATAGGCCATGAACAGCTGGATGAGGATGGGCGTGCCCATGAAGAACTGGATGTAACCGGCCGCCAGCCAGCGCAGCGGCGGCAACGGCGCGACACGGAACGCCGCGACGACAAGGCCGATTACCCCGCCTCCGGCGAAGGCGATGAGCGCCAGGAGGATGGTCCAGCGCGTCGCCATGATCAGGAACATCAGTTCGTTAGGGCCGAAATCGCGGAGGCTCATCTCAGCTCTTCCAGCGGAACAAGAGGCGCCCGAGGCCGGCAAAGATCAGGCTCGCCGCCTGCACCAGGACGAAATAGATCACCGCGATGACGATATAGACCTCGAAGCTGCGGAAGGTCTCCATCACCAGGTTGTTGGCGATGGCGGTGAGCTCCTCGGCGGCTATGGCGCCGACGATCGAGGTGCCCATCAGTTGCAGGATGAACTGCGCCGAGAGCGCTGGGTAGACGGCGCGCACCGCCGGCACCAGGACGACATGGCGGATGATGCGATAGCTGCTGAGGCCCAGCGACTTGGCCGCCTCGATCTGGCCTGATGGCACCGACTGCACGCCGGCACGGAGGATCTCGGTGGCGTAGGCGCCGAGGTGAATGGAGAGCGCCAGGATCGCCGCGGTGCCGCTCGAAAATTTCAGCCCGATCAGCGGCAGCGTGAAGAAGACGAAATAGAGCTGGATCAACAACGGCGTATTGCGGATCAACTCGACATAGGCAGCGATCGGCCAGGACACCCAGCGCGGCCCGAAGCTGCGGCCGATGGCGCCAAGCGTGCCGATAATGGTGCCGCAGAGGATCGACAGCACGGCGAGCTGGACGGTTTGCCCGACGCCGGCGAGCAGCCGGTCGAGATGGATGAGGACCGGTCCGAATTGCAGGGCCGTTTGCATGCGCGTCCTGTCGAGAACGGTGGAGGAGGCGGAGCCTGTTCGTTCAGGACTCCACCTCCAGACAAAAGTTCGGGCGCGATCAGAAGACCGGCAGATCGGGCAGCGGTTGGTTGCGGTACTTCATCGACAGGTCAGCGAGCACGCCATCGGATTTGAGCGTGAACAGCCAGGTGTTGAGCCACTGGCGCAGGTTGTCGTTGCCCTTGGCGACGCCGATGCCGAAGTAAAAGGTCTTGAGCTTGTACTTCTGCTCGAAGTCGTCGCCGTTCTGCGCCTTCTTCAGGTAGATCTCGCCATAGTCGCCGCCACCCATGGCGTCGATCTGACCGGAAACCATGGCTTGCAGCAGCGAGGCATAATCGTCAAAGCGCAGGATCTCGATGCCCGGATTGGCCTCGGCCGCGGCGGTCAGGATGCCGTCCTCGGCGGTGCCGCGGGTGAGGCCGACCTTTTTGCCGACGAGATCGGCATGGCTCGAAATCGCCGTGCTCTTGGGGGCGATCACCACTGCCGACTGGCCGGCATAGGGGATCGAGTAGTCGATCTGGATGGCGCGGGCCGGGGTGATCGAGAAGATCGAGACCACCGCATCGACCTGCTTGGTGAGCAGCGCCGGGATACGGCCCGGCGAGGTGACGGTGACGAACTCGACCGGCACGCCCAGCGCCTCGCCCATCTTGTTGGCGACCTCGATGTCGAAGCCAGTCGGCTTCAGTTCGGCATCGAGAAAGCCGTAGGGTGGCGTGGTGGTGTCGACGGCAATGATCAGTTTGCCGCGCGAAATGATCTCATCGACGGTCTGCGCCGAAGCGGCGGCCGGCAGCATGGCGCAGAGCCCCAGTGCCAGCCCGGCCACAACCCGTTTCAATCGATTTGGCATATGTTCCCTCCCAGATGCCGAAAATGCGCCAAGTCATCCCCCGTCGTCCGGTGGCGCAGGGCCGCCGACGGCGTCGTTTTGGCGCGAGATCGAACCGGAAAAGTCTGCAACTTTTCCTGATCTCGCTCGAGTCACGTGTCCCGACGATCGATATCGAGCCCTCTGCTCCGCCCCTCAGCGAAGCATCCTCCGACGGACTTGGTCCGTTTCTTATAATGGTATGCTATTATAATCTTTTATAGCCGTCTATGCCGCTGATGGCTGTGCCGGAGGGTTTGTCAATCGCACCCGCATCAGGCTAATTGCGGCGGGCGCGAGAAACAGGCGCCGAGGGACAAGAGCATGATTTACGAGTTGCGCATCTATACCTGCCTGCCCGGCAAGCTGCCCGACCTGCAGCGCCGGTTCGAAGACCACACGCTTGGTATCTGGAAGCGGCACGGCATTGAGCAGGCCGGGTTCTGGACCACGGTGATCGGCAACTCGATCAACGACCTCACCTATATGGTGCGCTGGAACTCGATGGCAGAACGCGAGACCAAATGGGCGGCATTCCTCGCCGACCCGGACTGGCAGGCGGCACGCAAGGCGTCAGAGGCGAACGGACCGCTGCTGGCCAATGTGTCGAGCCAGTTCCTGACGCCGACGAGCTATTCGAGCGTGAAGTAGTAGACTGCGAGGCCGGTGGGAGCTGCCCCCCACCCTTGATCCCTCCCCGCAAGGGGGAGGAATCAAGGGTGGGGGTCAGCTCGCACCGGCCCTGCGAGTTCACCGATAAGCCGGCAGCCAGTTGCCGTGCGCTTCGATCAGCCGGTCGACCAGGCTCCAGATCTCGTCGAGCGACAGCTCGGCCGCGGTGTGCGGGTCGAGCATGGCGGCGTGGTAGATGTGCTCGCGCTTGCCGGTCACGGCCGCCGCGACGGTCTGGCGCTGCACGTTGATCGAGAGCTGCATGATCGAGGCCAGGTGATCGGGGATGCGGCCGATACGGGTGGGCTGGATGCCATTGCGGTCGACATGGCAGGGCACTTCCACCACCGCGTCATCGGGCAGGTTCTCGATCAGCCCGCGATTGGGGACATTGCCGTAGATCAGCCCGGGCTCGCCGGTGGTGAGTGAGCGGATGATGCCGGCGGCATACTCGTTGGATTGCTCGACCTCGAGCGGTGCATCGCCCTCGAGGTCGCGGCGCAGCTGGTGCCAGTCGGCGATCTGCTCTTCGCAGCGGTAGAGATATTCGCGGATGCGCAGGTTGTACTGGTCCAGCAGGTCCGGCCGGCCGCGCTTCAGNCAGCTGGTGCCAGTCGGCGATCTGCTCTTCGCAGCGGTAGAGATATTCGCGGATGCGCAGGTTGTACTGGTCCAGCAGGTCCGGCCGGCCGCGCTTCAGAAACCACGAGTTGTATTCGGAGAAGTGGACGCTCGACTCGGTAACGAAGTGGCCGACCCGCTTCAGCAGGTCGAAACGCACTCGGTCGTCGTCGGGGATCGGGCCGTGCTGGGCGATAGCCTTGAGGCGCGGATAGAGATCCTCGAAGGCGCCATCGGGCCGCACCTTGCCGAACTTCAGGTAGAAGGCGACGTGGTTGATGCCGGCGCAGAGATAGCTGAGGTCGGCGGGGTTCTCGCCCAGGAGCTCCGCCAGCTGGTGCGAGGTTTCCTGTACCGAGTGACAGAGGCCGACGGTTTTGATGTGCGGGAACTGCTGCTTGATGGCCCAGCAGTTGATGGCCATCGGGTTGACGTACTGCAGGAGCGTCGCGTCCGGGCACACCTCCTCCATGTCGCGGCAGATGTCGAACAGCACCGGAATGGTGCGGAGGCCGCGGAAGATGCCGCCAATGCCGAGCGTATCGCCGATGGTCTGGTTGAGCCCAAAGCTGTCGGGCACTTCGAAATCGGTGACGGTCGCCGGCTTGTAGCCGCCCACCTGCATCATCAGGATGACGAAATCGGCATCCTGCAACGCGGCGCGCCGGTCCATCGTGGCCTCCACCTTGAGGTTGGTGAGCCCCAGGGTCTGGCCGATGCGGTTGGCGACGACATAGGATGTGGAGAGCCGGGTTTCGTCGATATCGAACAGACTGATGGTGGCGTTCTGCAGCGCTGGATTAGAGAGCACGTCACCGAGGATCGACTGGGCGAAGACGGTGCTGCCGGCGCCGATGAGACAGATTTTGAGCATGAGTTTTTCCTTCATCGCGAAGCGATGTTGAGGGGGTGGCTGGTTGGAGGCTGCGGGTCAGGGGTTACTTGATGCCGGTCGCGGCGAACCCCTGGATGAACTGCTTCTGGGCGAAGAAGAACGCCACGATGATCGGGGCGATCGAGATGATCACGGCGGCCATCATCAGCGCCCATTGCGCGCGATAGAGCCGCTGGAACAGCGCCAGCCCGACCGGCAGTGTGGTCTTTTCAAGATCGGACGGTAGGTAGATCAGGGCGCTGAACAGGTCGTTCCACGAACTCATGAAGGCGAAGATGGCGAGGGCGGCGAGCGCGGGCTTCGCCAACGGCAGGTAGATCGAGAAGTAGATGCGGAAAAGGCTCGCTCCATCGAGCCGGGCCGCTTCGAGCAGCTCGAGCGGGATGGTGCGGAAATACTGGCGCAGCAGGAACACGCCGAAGGCGCCGCCGAGGAAGCTCGGCAGATAGAGCGGCACGTCGGTGCCGTAGAGACCGAAGGTTTTGAAGATGATGAACTGTGGGATCACCGTCATCTGGTAGGGAACCATCAGCGTTGCCAGCAGCACGAGGAAGAGCAAGTCCCGGCCTTTGAAGCGGACGATGGCGAAGACGAAGGCGCCCATCGAGCAGGTGACCACCTGGCCGATAGTCGAGAGCGCCGCAATGCGGAACGAGTTCCAGACGAGGTGCTGGAACTCCATCAGCTCCCAGGCCTTGCCGAAATTCTCGAAGGTGATCTGGCGCGGGATCAGGTCGCGGGTGAACTGGTCGGCCGCCGGCTTCAGCGCCGTCGACACCATCCAGACGAACGGCGCGACCATCAGCACGCCGCCGGCGAGCAGCACGAGATAGAACCAGAGGTTCTCGCGCAGGTGTTTGGCGAGGAAGGCCGTGGTCGGCAGTTCGGTGGCCGGGGCAGAGGCGGTGACGACGCTCATCCCTGCCCCCAGCGCTTGTTGAGCCGCGAATAGATCAGGGTCAGGCTCAAGACGATCACCGCCAGCACCACCGACTGGGCCGAGGCATTGCCCATGCGGAAGTAGTTGAAGCCCTCGCGGTAGATGTTGAACACCAACATAGGCAGGCTCGAGCCGCCATTGCCGGTCTGGGTGAGGATGTATACGTAATCGAAGGCCTGGAAGGCGTGGATGGTGCACAGCACGGCCTGAAAGAAGATCGAGGGCAGCAGCATCGGTATGGTGACGGCGAGGAACTGCTGGAAGCGGCTGGCGCCATCGATGGTCGCGGCTTCGTAGACATCGCGCGGAATGGCCTGCAGGCCACCGAGGAAGATGATCATCCCCTCGCCGATGGCGCCCCAGACATTGACGATCACCACCGAATAGAGCGCCATGTCGGAGCCGAGCCAATGCACCGGATCGCCGCCGAAAGTGGTGATGATGGCGTTGAGGACGCCCTTGTCCTTGGAGTAGATCCAGGTCCAGACGAGGCCCACCGCAGTGGGCGAAGTGACCACCGGGATGAAGTAGATCAGCCGGAACAGGCTGACGCCGCGGATGCGCTGGTTGAGCAGCACCGCCACCACCAGCGAGATCGAGAGCGTCGCCGGCACATAAATGGCGGAGAACAAAGCTGTATTGCCCAGCGCCTTGAGGAAATTGCGGTTCTCGGGCAACGCCAGATAGTTGTCGAAGCCGACCCATTTGGCCGGGCTCAAGAGGTCCCATTGGAACAGGCTGATGCCGATGGTGGCGGCGATCGAGCCGAAGGCGCCGAGCGCCAGCCCCAGCAAGGTCGGCAGCAGCAGCACGATCACCCAAAAGCGCTCGGCGCCGCGCGGCGATACTCCGATCTGCGACATCTGTGCTGCCCTCGCGCCTGCTGGCTTAAGTCTGAGACTAACCCGGGCGGCCGGCAAGCCGGTGGAGGTCGCCCGGGTCCCCTGGCGGGTTACTGGTTGTTGGCGAGCGCCGCGTCGGCGTTGGGCACGATCTCGGCGAGTGCGTCGTCGATGCTCATCTCGCCGGTCCAGACCAGCGCCAGCGTGTCGCCGACGGCGGCCGACCATTCCTCGTAGCCGCGGAAGCTCGGCTTGGTGTGGGCGTAGGCCAGCGCATCAAGGAATACCTTGTGGGTGCCGCGCGCCTTCTGCTCGAGGAACACCGGGCTGTTGGCCACCTTGTCGATAACAGGGATGGCGAAGCCGAGTTCGGTGAGCTTCGACTGCCCCTTCTCGCTGATGACGAACTGCACGAATTTCCAGGCCGCATCCGGATTGGGCGTCGTGGCGCTGACGACGATGCCGGCGCTGTTGACCAGAGTGGCGCGACCGGCCGGGCCCTTGGGGAACGGCGCCACATCCCACTCGAAGGCGAGCTCGGAATAGGCCGGCACCACCCAGTGGCCGGAGAAGGTCATCGCTGCGACGCCGGCAAGAAAGCCATCGCTGCCATAGCTTTCGAGGTCTTCCTGGCTCATCACCGAGCCATCGTTCAGACGGAAATCGGCGAGGAACTTCCAGGCATCGGTCGCCGGCGCGTCGCCGAGCGTGGTCTTTTTGAAATCCGCACTGATCGGTGCGCCGCCATAGCTGTAGAGCACCGGGCCCCACATCGGCTCCATGTCCCAGAGCTCAGTGCCAAGCCCCCACTGGTCGGTCTGGCCGTCGCCATCCTTGTCGATGGTCAGTTTCTTCGCGGCGGCGCGGAGGTCGTCGAGGGTCCAGCTGTCATCGGGATAGGCCACGCCGGCAGCGTCGAACATCGCCTTGTTGTAGAACAGCACGATGGTCTGGAAGTCGCGCGGCAGCCCGAAGGTGCCGGCGCTCAACCGGTAGGCGGCGAGCGGGCCGGGGTAGACGCCATTGAGCGTCTCAGGGGCGGCCGCGAGATAGGGCGAGAGATCGAGCAGGCTGCCGCGCGACTGCCAATCGGGGTAAAGCGGCGCATCCATGGCGAAGACATCGGGCGGGTTGCCGCCCACTGTGGTCACCCGCAGCTTGTCCCAGTAGCTGTCCCAGTCCGAAACCTCGACCTTCACCTTGATATCGGGGTTGGCAGCCTCGAATTCGGCGACGATCGCTTCCCAGACGGCGATCTCCGGCGGATCGCCCCACATCATATAAGTGAGGTTGGTCTCGGCGAAGCTCGCCGTTGCCGACAGTGCCAGCGCGGTGAATGCGGTGGCCGAAAGCAATGCCTTCATAGGTGCAACCCTCCATCTGATCCCTGTTGCCGGAGAGCGCTTTCCCTCTCGCCATCCGACCGTGGAACCCACTGTCTGGCAAAGCGGGCGCGTAATCTTCCGGAATTTCGGTGTTATTCTTCCGGAAAAGTAGCGACTATGAGGGTTGTCGTTGCCGGCATCAGGAAGGGACGCCATGCCAAACGCACTGCGCACCACTCCCAGCGACGTGCCGATGTCCGACAATAACGAAGAGATCCTGCGGCACGAGTTCTGCGTCGAGACGCATCTCGCCGACGCCATGCCCGAGAGCCACTGGCACGACCATATCGAGCTCAACTACCTGTGGTCGGGGCAGCTCACCTACCTGATCAACGGACGCCGGCTGGTGCTGAATGCCGGAGAGCTGGCGATCTTCTGGGCGGCGACGCCGCACCAGGTGGTGGCGGTGGAAGAGCAGCAGCGGTTCAGTTGCGCCTATATGCCGTTATCGTTCTTCCTCAGCCTGCCGCTCGAGCCCGGCTTCCGCCAGGCCATCCTCGATGGCGAGGTGTTCTACAGCCACGAGCATGACGAGGGCGACCGGCACATGTTCGCGCGCTGGACGCGCGAGTGGCAGGACGCCGACACAGCGCAACGGCACATCCTCGAGGAGGAGGTGCGGCTGAGGGTACGGCGCCTCTCCTGGTCGCAATCGATCGCCCGGGCGGGAGGACGCGCGCCGGCCCCAGCGATGTCGCCCTCGGGCCACCGGGCGGTGGCAATGGCGGAGCGGATGACCCGCTTTATCCATGATCATCTCGATACGCCGGTGAGCGTCCGCGACGTGGTGGCGGCATCGGGGCTGCATGCCACCAATGCCGGGGCGGCGTTCCAGAAGGTGCTGGGCATATCGATCGGCGAGTATATCCGCCGGCATCGGCTGCAGCACGCGATGCGGCTCTTGGTCGATACCGACATGGAGATCGCCGAAGTGGCGTTCGAGTGCGGCTACACCTCGCTGGCCCGACTCTATGATGCGTTCCAGAAACGGCTGGGGAAGACGCCCCGGCATTACCGGCTGGAATTCCATGAGGGGCGCAGTGCTGCGAAACGGGAAACGGCACGGCTCGTTCTTTGACGTCAATTCGTCATGGACATGTCATATCACGCCTCGGTTTTCGCCCTCCCCGGGCGCGGTGAGTCTCCCGCCCGCGCCGCCCGCCACATCGGAATCAACGCCCGTGAACACCACCATCAGGAATGCCCGCCTCGTCTTGCCGGACGCAGTGATCGAGGGAGAGCTCGGCATCGCCGATGGCCAGATCAGTGCAGTGGGCGAGGCGAGCGGCGGCGCCGAGATCGATCTCGAAGGCGACCTGCTGCTGCCTGGGCTGATCGACCTCCACACCGACAATATGGAGCACCACTTCCAGCCGCGGCCGGGGGTGCGCTGGCCCTCTACCCTGTCGGCGGTCCTGGCGCATGACTGGCAGATGCTGGGCGGCGGTGTCACCACGGTGCTCGATGCCCTGTCGCTGGGCGATTATGACAGCGGCGGGGCGCGTACGGCGATGCTCGATGCGGCGATCACCGGGCTGACCGAAGCGCGCGACGCCGGGCTGGTGAAAGCCAACCACTACCTGCATTTCCGCTGCGAGCTGTCGGATCCGGCACTGCTGGGGATCGTCGAGCGCCATATCGACAATCCGGCGCTGCGCCTGCTCAGCGTGATGGATCACACGCCGGGGCAACGGCAGTGGCACAATACCCAGCTCTATCGCGAATTCCGGCGCAAGAAGAACTCGCAGGTGTGGACCGACGAGGAGTTCGACGCCTATCTCGCCGACCGCCGCGCCGACCAGACCACCTATGTGGTGCCCGGACGCGCGGCGATCGGCGCGCTGGGCCGGGCGCGCAACCTCCGCATCGCCAGCCATGACGACACTTCCATTGCCGATGTCGAGGAATCCTACGCCGACGGCATCGCGATCAGCGAGTTTCCGACCACGCTGGTGGCGGCGCAGCGGGCGCGTGAACTCAAGATGCAGATCGTCATGGGGGCGCCCAATGTGGTGCTCGGCCGTTCGCACTCAGGCAATGCCAGCGCCACCAGCCTTGCCGATGCCGGGCTGCTCGACCTCCTCACCTCGGACTATGTGCCGGCCAGCCTGCTGCATGCGCCGTTCATTCTCGCCGGGCGCGGCATGCCACTGCATGAGGCGATCGCCAAAGTCACCGCCAACGCCGCCGATGCCATCGGCATGGCCGATCGCGGCCGGCTGGCGCCGGGTCTCAGGGCCGATCTGCTGCGGGTACGGCTGGTCGGCGATCAACCGGTGATCCGCGGCATCTGGGTCGGCGGAAAACAGTTGGCCTGAAATGTCGAACGGACCTTAGCCCGCTCGACCAGTTGCGTTGCCAACCGGAAACGAGCAAGCAGGGACCATGACATTCAGCGACGACGAACTGAAGCATTTCGAGGATGCGGGGGCGGAGCTGCCGCCGGGCGGCATCTCGGCCTATGTCGAAAATGACGGGGCGCAGATCTGGCACGCCAGTTTCGGCGCCGGCCCGGCGGTGATCCTGCTGCATGGCGGGCTTGGACATGCCGGCAACTGGCAGCACCAGGTGCAGCCATTGGTCGATGCCGGCCACCAGGTGGTGGTGGTCGACAGCCGGGGCCACGGCCGCAGTTCACGCGACGATCGCCCCTACAGCTACGAGCTGATGGCGACCGACGTTTTCGCGGTAATGGACGCGCTGGGACTCGAGAAGGCGGCGGTGGTCGGCTGGAGCGATGGCGCCTGCACCGGCCTGATCATGGCCGACAAGGCGCCGGAGCGGGTCAGCGGGCTGTTGTTTTTTGCCTGCAATGTCGATGACAGCGGCACCTACCCGTTCGAAATGACACCGGTGATCGGCCGTTGTTTCAACCGGCACGTGAAGGACTATGGGCGGCTCTCAGCGACGCCCGACGCGTTCCAGCAGTTTGCCGACTCGGTCGGCCTGATGCAGCGGACGCAACCGAACTACACAGCGGCGCAGTTGGAGGGAATTCGGGTACCGGTGACGGTTGCGCAGAGCGAGAACGAGGAGTTCATCCGGCCCGAGCATGCGGCATATCTGGCGCGGACGATTCCGGGGGCCGAGCTGGTGCAGCTGCCTGGGGTGAGCCATTTCGCCCCACTGCAGCGGCCGGAAGTGTTCAACGCGCAAGTGCTGAGGTTTCTGGGTCGTCTTAGATAACGCTCGGAACTCTCAGTCGGCATCCCTCTCCCCCCTCCCCCGCAAGCGGAGAGGGCCGCCGACTGGGCCATTAGTTCTAGCTCCGCCAGTGCGCCACCGGTTCGCTCAGCGTCTGCAGCGACTCCGCCGGTTCGCCGTCGATGCGGCGGAGCAGCAGGCGGGTGAGTTCCAGCCCCGCGGCATAGACGTCTTCCTCGATGGTATCGACGTTGGGGAAGACGGTCGAAAGGATGTCCGAGGTCTGCTTGCAGATGAAGCGGATGTCGCGGCCGAGCAGCACGCCGCCATCCTCGAGGCCGCAGAGCATCGAGATGGCGCGGGTTTCGCTGTCGCAGATGATGCCGTCGGGCCGATCCGGCTTGTCGGCGAGATCGCGGCCGAACTGGCGCATCTCGGCCGAGGCGGGGCGGATGCCGTCCTGCACCACGACGCGCCCGGTGATGCCGCGGCGGGCCACGGTGCGCTCGAAGGTGCGGACGATGTTGTGGTAATTGTTGGTGGTGCCGTCGCCGACCGAAATCAGGATATCGCGCGCTCCGGTATCGGCCAGCCGCTCCACCGCCAGTTCGGCAAACGCCTCGGAATGGAAATCGTGGAAGGCGTGCGGCGTGAAGAACTCGGTGCGGCCGTGGCTGACGAACGGGAAATCGTGATCCATCATCAACTGCACGCGGCGGTCGCGCGCTCCGGTATGGGTGATGATGACGCCGTCGGCGGTGCGGTTCTCGAGGATATAGCGCACCGTTTCGACTGAGCGGCTGCGGTCGAACTCGGGCATCACCGTCAAGTGGTAGCGGGTACCGCCGATGGCATCGCCGATGCCGCGGATCATGTGGCGTGAGAAGTCGATGGCTTCGTCCGAGCCATCGAGCACCAGGGCGATGACGTTGGTCTTGCCGGTCCGCAGGCGCACCCCTGCGCGGTCCGGCACATAGCCGACCTGCGCTGCCGCTTCAGCCACCTTCTGGCGAGTTTCTTCCTTCAACGACGCGCCGCCACGCAGCGACAGCGACACCGTCGACAGGCTCAACCCGGTCAGTTCCGAGATGGTCTTCAGCGTTGCCCGCTTGCCCGACGGCTTGCGGATGCCCCTGCTGGCTTCTGGCCTGAACTTCGTCATCGTCGCTTCTTGGACCCCGCCTCCTCATACACCGGCCACCGGGTGGCGGGAACTGCAGAAAATTGCATCGATGCAAACGATGCAGACGACGAACCAACCGTCTAATCAGCGTCTATCACATTGAATTTGCTATGAAAACTTAACATGACGTACGTCACTCGAAGAATTCTGCACCAATCATTGCAACGTTGCAATAAATGCGCTTAGCTCTGCGCGCACTCAGGAGGTGCCGCGCAGCCCACGCATGAGGGTTGCGACGCCAAACCCTTGGAGGAGGAATTCATGCTTAAACGGACTCTCTTGGCGTCTGCGGCGGCGCTGGCGCTGCTGGCAGCCACTGCCCCCGCGCAGGCGGTGAGCATCATGTACGCCGAGTGGCTGGCCTCTCTGGTCGAGCCCGGTATCGCCAACTACGAAGCCGCGACCGGCGAAAAGGTCGAGGCGATCAAGCTGCCGGGTGCCGCTTACGACCAGCGCACCTCGCTCGATCTGGCTGCGGGCACCGCCGCAGATGTGATCCAGCTCGACTCGTTCATGGTCTCCGAGTTCGCCTCGTCCGGCTATCTCGAGCCCCTGACTGAGCCGGCCAAAGGCTGGGACCAGTACAAGTATTACATGCCTGGCCTGTTGGACGTCGCGTCCTATGACGGCGCGGTCTATGCGCTGCCGACCGACACCGACGTGCGCATGCTGTGGTACGATAAATCCAACTTCGAGAAAGCCGGCATCACCGTGCCATGGGAGCCCAAGAGCTGGGCCGATGTGCTCGACGCTGCACAAAAACTCAAGGACGCGGGCGTGCAGTATCCGTTCCAGCTGCCGGCCGGCATCAAGCAGGGCGAAGGCGCCACCATGCAGGGCTTCTACATGGCGCTGCTCGGCGCCGATGTGCCCGAGGGGGATCGCAACCGCCTGCTCAACCGCGAGACCGGTCAGTGGATCGGTGACAGCCCGGCGATCCGCAAGACGCTCGAACTCTATCGCAAGGTCTACCATGACATCGGCCAGCCTGCCGATCTCAACTACGCAGCCGATCCCGGCGCCGCGGTGCGCGAAGCGCTGGCCAACGACCAGCTCGGCATTCTCGCTTCCGGCTCGTGGGAAGATGCGTGCCTGTGGGATTGCAACGGCGTGAACCTGCCGAGCCGCGAAGAGCGCGACGCGATGGTGGGCTGGACACCGTGGCCGGGCTCGGGCGATCCGGGCAACAAGGCGACCACCAACATCTCGGGCGGCTGGACCATCGCGGTGAACTCCAAGGCCGCCGACAAGGCCAAGGCGTTCCAGCTGCTCACTACCATCTTCGACGTCGGTAACTTCAAGGACTGGACCATCAAGAACCACCGGATGGGCGTCCGCACCGACATCTCGGAGTCGCCCGAGTACATGGCCGATGCCTACCTCGCCAAGGCGACGTCGCTCGCAGCCGACACCACCGGCCGCGACACCATCCCAGGCTACCAGACCGTTTCGGCGCTGGTGCAGACGATGACGACGGAAATCCTCGACGGCGCCAGCGTCGAAGACACCGTGAAGAACTACCACGATGCGCTCGTCGACGAGTTCGGCGCGGAGAAGGTCATCACGTACGAATAAGCGGATCCTCCCGACGCGGCGGCGCCCCCCACTGGGGTGCCGCCGTGACGGTTGATGTCGGCCCTGCCGGCGCGGGTCCAGTTTCGTCCTCTATTCGAACGAGCCGTCCATGAGACACCAGGCCAACCCCTGGATCACCAGCAACCTATGGTTGCTCAGTGCCGCAATGCTGCCGGCGATCATTCTGGTCGGTGCGCTGCTCTTCTTCACCGGCTGGGCCGTCACCTTCAGTTTCACCGACCTCGGCCTCACCGGCCGCAAGGCTGTCGAGTGGTCCTGGGTGGGCCTCGAGAACTACGAGCGGCTGTTCACTCGCAAGGGCTTTCTCGAGTCGCTCTGGACCACGGTGATCTTCGTCTTCTTCTCGGCGATTGTCGGCCAGTCGGTGCTCGGCTTCCTGCTGGCGGCGACCCTGCGCGGCACCGTCTCCACTACCCGCAGCGTCGTCGAAATCTGCATCATGCTCGGCTGGCTGCTGCCCGACATCGTCGCGGCCTTTCTGTGGTCCGCCACTACGTCGCAGACCGGGCTGATCAATTCGCTGTTCGTCGTGCCGTTCGGCCTCAAGCCGATCAACTTCATCAACGATTTCGCCCTGCCGGTCGTCACCCTCGCCAATATCTGGAAAGGCACGGCCTGGAGTTACCTGCTGTTCGTCGCGGCGCTCGACTCAGTGCCGAGGGAGATCATCGAGGCCGCCAAGATCGACGGCGCGACCCGCTGGCAGCGCGCCTGGTTGGTGGTGCTGCCGATCATCCGGCCGCACATCGCCACGAACCTCCTATTCATCACCATCTGGACCTTCACCTACTTCCCGCTGATCTTCGCGATGACGGGCGGCGGGCCGGGCCGGCAGACGGAAACGCTGGCGCTGTTCCTCTACAACCAGAGTTTTGCCCGCGGCAATCTCGGCTTCGGCAGCGCCATCTCGGTGGCCATGCTGCTGATCGTCGGCGCCCTTTCCACCGTCTATCTACGCATGCTGCGGGAGCCCAAGTAATGGAACGCACGACGCTCTCGCGACCAATGGCGATCGCGCTCGCCTTCATGGCGGTGATCTGGGTCAGCCCGTTCGCCTGGCTGTTCAGCAATGCCTTCGACACTGCCGCGACCGGGCGGCTGGTCTGGCCGCAGAACTTCGGCATAGGGAACTTCACCGGCGCCATCGGTGGCGATGCGGGGCGAATGTTCCTCAACTCACTGCTGATCGCCGCAGGAACGGCAACCATCAGCGTGGTTGTCGGCGCCGCCGCCGCCTACCCGTTGTCGCGGCTCAGGATGCCAGGCAAGAACGCCTTGCTCTGGACGCTGGTGCTACTGCGCATGCTGCCGTCGGTCGGCGTGCTGGTGCCGCTCTATTTCGCTGCCCAGCGGTCGGGGCTGTTGAACCAGTTCGGCGTCATGCTGGCGCTGAGCTGCCTCAACCTGCCGTTCACGCTGCTGCTGCTCAAGAACTTCTTCGACACGGTGCCGATCGAGCTCGAAGAGGCGGCTTATGTCGATGGCGCGTCGCTCTGGCAGATCGTTACCGGCATCGTGCTGCCGATGTCGCGGGCCGGCCTGGCAGTGGTCTGGTTCTTCAGCTTCACCGGCGCCTGGAACGAGTTCCTCTTGCCGCTGATCTTTTCGCGCGTCGAGGCGGCCTTCCCGATGTCGGTGGGCCTCTATGGCGCGTTCGGACGGATGGGGGCCATCGACTACGGGTTCCTCGCCGCCTTCTCCATCATTTATGCGGCGCCGGCGGTCGGCGTGTACTTCCTGCTGCGGCGGAACATGAACACCGGGTTCGCCGGTGTCGGGGTCAAAGGATAGCCTCAATGAACACTCTCGCGACCAAGCTCGGTCTCCTCGACGATGACATCAAGCAGGAGGAGAAGCTCTTTCGCCTCTGCGCCGACCTCAAGGCCAAGATCTTGACCCCGATCGAGGGTGACTTCGCCTGGCGCTACACCGAGGCCGAGCTCGACGCGGAGGCCGCGCTCAAGGCGGATATCCGCAGCTGGCAGCCCTTCACCGACAAGACGGTGTGGGCCAAGAAGCAGGGGCACACCTGGTTCGTTGCGGAGGTCACCGTGCCGCCGGCGGCCAAGGGCAAGACCTTCGTGTTGCGCTTTTCCTCGCAATGGCAGGACCGCCCGGGCACCACCGATCCGCAATGCCTCGCCTATCTCGACGGCCACGTGGCGCAGGCGATCGATGGCAACCACACCGAGCTGGTGATTGCGCATGACGCAAAACCCGGAACCAGGCGCACGCTGCTGGTCAACGCCTTCACCTTCTTCGACCGGCCGCTGGTCGGCTTCAAGGTCGAACTGCTGGTGCGGCACGAGCGGGCGGAGAAGCTCTATTTCGACCTGTTGACCCCGCTGGAAGTCGCGACCCGGCTGACGCAGATCGACGGCCGCCGCCATGCGATCATGAACCTGGTCGAGCAGTCGCTGCGGGCGCTCGACCGGCGTGGCGGGGTGACGCCGGAATTCGAGGCCTCGCTCGGTGCGGCCGAAAAGATCGCCAAAAAGATCTACGAGCTGGTCGATACCGAGGTGCAGCCGACGGTTTCGGCGGTGGGACACACCCATCTCGATGTCGGCTGGCTATGGCGGGTGATGCATACCCGCGACAAGACCGGCCGCAGCTTTGCGACGGTGCTGGCGCTGATGGCCGAGTACCCGCAGTTCGTCTTCATGTACAACCAGTCGGTGCTGTTCGACTTTTTGAAGAAGGACTACCCGGAGATCTGGGCCGGTGTGGTCGAGCGGGTCAAATCCGGCCAGTTCGAGATCGAAGGCGCGATGTGGGTGGAGCCCGACGCCAACATCGTCTCGGGCGAATCCATGGTGCGCCAGATCATGCGCGGCCGCCGCTTCCACCTCGAGCATTTCGGCGTGGTGCCCAAGACCGTGTGGCTGCCCGACACATTCGGCTATTCGGCCAACATGCCGCAGATCCTCGAGCGCTCGGGACTCGAGTATTTCATCACGTCGAAGCTCAGCTGGAACGATACCGATCGGCACCCCTATGACACGTTCTTCTGGCGCGGCATCGACGGCACCAAGACCAAGGCGCAACTGATCACTGCGCAGAAGTTCGACAGCGAGCGGATCTTCACCACCTATAACTCCGACCTCTCCGTCTCCGAGGTGATGGGCGCCTGGAAGCGCTATGAGCCCAAGTCGGTGAACGACGAGGTGCTGGTCTGCTACGGTTATGGCGACGGCGGCGGCGGGCCGACCCGCGCCATGATCGAGCGCGGCACGCGGCTGGAGCGCGGCATCCCCGGCGCGCCGAAGGTGAAGCTCGAAGGCATCGGGCCGTTCCTCAAGCGGCTCAGCAAGCGCATGGACGAGAACGCCATGCGTTTCCCCGTCTGGAACGGCGAGCTCTATCTGCAATACCACCGCGGCACGCTGACCAATGTGGCGAAGAACAAGGCCAATAACCGCCGCGCCGAGCGCGTGCTGCGTGAGCTCGAGTTCCTTAGCGCCATGGCGATGCGGACCGGGGCGCCCTACCCCAGCGAAAAGCTGAACGAGTTCTGGGAGCTGGTGCTGATCAACCAGTTCCACGACATCCTGCCCGGCACCTCGATCGCCGAGGTCTATGTCGACAGCGACGCCGAATATGCCGGGCTATTCTCGACCCTCGCGTCGGGCAACGGGCCGTGGCACAGCGCGGCGAAGGCCATTGCGCCTAAGGCCAAGGGCGGGTTGCAGCTGTTCAACTTCACCGGCCACGCGCGCGACAAGGCGCTGGTCCGCGTCGCGGGCGCAGCCGAAGGCTCGGCACTGAGCCAGGGCGGCGCAGCCCTGCCGCTGCAGAAGCTGGTTGGTGCCGATGGCAGCGTGACGCCGGCGGCGCCGGCCGACCTGCCGGCGCTGGGCTGGGCGTCGGCCTCGCTGGTGGCCGGTGGCGCCGCGCCGAGATCGAGCCTCTCGGCTTCGGCCAAGCAGCTCGAGAATGAGCTGATCCGGGTCAGCTTCGACGGCAATGGCGAGATCAGCTCGGTATTCGACAAGCAGCATGGCCGTGAGCTGATCGCCGAGGGCGAAACGGCCAACCGGCTCGTCGCCTACGAGGACAAGCCGCTCAACTGGGATGCCTGGGATATCGACCGCTATTTCGAGGAGCAGTTCTGGAGGCTCTCAGAAGGCAAGGCGAAGATCGAGGTGGTGGAGACCGGTCCCTATCGCGCGGCGCTCCGCATCGAGCGGCAGTATCTCAACTCGAAGGTGGTGGAGGTGGTCTCGCTGGAAGCCGGCGCACGGCAGGTGGAGTTCGACACTTTCGTCGACTGGCAGGAACGCCAGACGGTGCTGAAGGCGGAATTCCCGTTCGATCTCAACATTTCGGAGATCCGCTCGGAGATCCAGTTCGGCCATGTGAAGCGCGCCACGCACCGCAATACCAGCTGGGACCGGGCCCGGTTCGAAGCCAGCATGCATCGCTGGGTGGATATCAGCGAGCCGGATTTCGGCGCCGCGCTGCTCAACGACAGCAAGTATGGCTATGACGCGGTGGAACAGCTGGTGCGGATCACGCTGCTGCGCGGCGCCACCTTCCCCGACCCGGCATCGGACCGCGGCGAGCACCGCATCAAATATGCGCTCTTGGTGCATGACGGGGTCAGCGACCTCGCCGACGTGCCGGTGGCGGCCGAGCGGTTCAACAACCCGGTGGCGGTGATCGGCGATGTCTCAGCACAGGCCTCCGCGCCCGCGGAAAGCACGAGCTTCTCCTTCGCCTCGGTCGACAAGCCGAACGTTACGCTGGAGACGGTGAAGAAGGCCGAAAAGAGTGATGCGCTGGTGCTGCGCGTGTTCGAGCACGCCAATGCCCGTGCCAACGCCACGATCAGTTTCGGCGTGCCGGTGAAATCGGCGAAGCTGGTCAACCTGATGGAAGAGGGTGGCGAGCCTATCGCTGTCACCGGCAACAGCGTGACGCTGAACCTCAGGCCGTTCGAGATCGCGACGCTACTGCTGGACGTAGACGCCGGCTGACCTAGCCACATTTCAACACCCCTCGCGGCCGCCTCCCACCGGGAGGCGGCCGCTGTCGTTCGTGCAACCTCCAGCCAGCGTTGTCCAGATTTCTGCAAATTTGCAACGAACTATTGCAAGACTGATTTTCCGCTGCTAGCGTCCGACACGATCCGATCCCGGCGGCACGGTGAAATCAGCCAGCGAAGTCTGGTGGCCAGCTGCAGGGGGCGATCGGGACCGAGGAATCCTGAGGAGGAAAAACTGGACAACACGGTAGGACGTTTGTTTGCGGCAACCGTGCGCCTGGCGCGGCTCGCCCTTGCCACCACGGCGCTCGCCACACTGGCGACGGCCGCTCCCGCCGAGGAGCTGACCGGCACCATCACGGTGTGGAGCTGGACCGCTCCCGCCGATGGGCTGGAAGCGGCGGTTGCCGGCTTCAACAAGCTGCACCCGGGCGTGACGGTGAAGGTGGAAGACGTCGGCAACCCAGCGATCTGGGACAAGATCACCGCCGGCATGGCGGCGGGCGGCGCCGGCCTCGCCGACGTGCTCAACATCGGCATCGACTATATCGGCAATTACATCGAGACCTTCCCGACCGGGCTCGTCAACCTGAGCGAGGTCGGCGCCAACGACCTTGCAGCGCAGTTCCCCTCAGGCATGTGGGCCAGTGGCTCGTCGGCCGATGGCGGGGTCTACGGTATCCCCTATGAGGTCAACACCTCGGGCTTCTTCTATAGGAAGGACCTGTTCGACCAGGCGGGCGTGGACATCAACACGATCGCCACCTGGGATGACCTGCTGGAGGCCGGCAAGAAGATCAAGGAGGCGACCGGTGCGCCGCTGATCTCGATGGACAAGGCAGCGACCGTCGCCGACTCCGCCGGGCTGTGGCAGCTGCTGACCAACCTGCAGGGCAGTTTCTACTTCAACGCTGCCGGCGAGATCACCATGAACGGGCCGGCTGGCCTCCGCTCACTCGAGTGGATCAAAAAGGCCAATGATGCCGGTGTCGTCGCCGATATCCCGGGCGGCTGGGACAACTTCATGCTGCAGATCAAGGGGCAGACCAATGTCGCGGTGATCCCGGCGGCCTCCTGGGCGGCCGGGGTGTTCGAGAACGAAGCTCCTGACATGGCCGGCAAGTGGGGCCTGAGGCTCCCGCCGGCGGTCGAGGCCGGCGGGCTGACCGCCGCGATCTCGGGCGGTACTTACCTCTCTGTAGCGGGCACCAGCCCGAACAAGCAGGCGGCCTGGGAGTTCGTCAAATATGCGATGGGCACGCTCGAGGGCCAGCAGGCGACCTACGCGGGCGGCGGCATGTTCCCCGGCTTCAAGCCGATGCTGGAGAGCGACGGCTTCGTCAAGAAGAGCGCCTATTTCGATGCCGAGGTGAACAAGTTCTTCATCGACGAGCTCGGCCAGAACACCCCGACGGTGAACTACACCACCGATTATGCCCGGGCGCTCAAGGCCTATACCGATGCCCAGACCCAGGTGCTGCTGAGCGGCGCCGACCCCAAGACCGTGCTCGATGAGGCCGCCGCGCTGGTTGCCGGCCAGACCGGCCGGACCATCGCCAACTGATACGCTCCGCCTGAGCGTTACGGCGGCAGGATTATGGACTTTCCTCCCGGTCCTGCCGCCACACCCTTCCCTTCCGGTGAACCAGATGACGTCGTCCAAGCTGCAGCCGGCCACGCGCCGGCGCTGGCGAGGCTCCTCGCCGCGCCTCACGCCCTACCTGTTCCTGTTGCCCGTGCTGGTGCTGTTCGCCGGCTTCAAGGTTTACCCGTACCTCTATGCGGCCTGGCTGAGCCTCACCAAGATCATCAAGGGCCAGACGACCTTCGTCGGGCTCGGCAACTACGGGCGGCTTGCCACCGATCCGATCTTCTACAAGGCGCTCAGCAACACGCTGATCATCCTCATCACCCAGGTGCCGCTGATGCTGGGGCTGGCGCTGCTGCTGGCCGTGGCCTTCAACTCGGCGCTGCTCAAATTCCGTGCCTTCTGGCGCACCGCCTATTTCGTGCCGATCGTCATGGGGCTGGTGGCCTACGGCATCCTGTTCTCGACGCTGCTCAACAGCCACCACGGGCTGGTGAACTTCCTGCTCGAGGCCGTTGGGTTGCCGCGGGTGCCGTGGCTGGCCGACCCGGTGTGGGCCAAGGTGTCGATCATCATCGCGCTGACCTGGCATTACACCGGCAACAGCGCGGTGATCTACCTGGCGCAGCTGCAGTCGATCCCGGGGGAGCTCTACGAGGCGGCCGAGATCGATGGCGCCACGGCGTGGCAGCGCTTCTGGCACATCACCCTGCCCGGGCTGCGTCCTGCCATCACCCTCACCGTGGTGCTCTCGACCATTGGCACGCTGCAGCTCTTCGATGAGCCCTACGTGCTGACCAATGGCGGGCCCAACAACGCCACGCTGACTATCGGCATGTACCTCTACCAGAACGGTTTCAAGTACTTCGACTTCGGCTACGCCTCGGCCATCGGCTACGTGCTGACCGGCATTATCGGGGTGATTGCGCTCATCCAGTTCCGGTTCCTTAGGGAGAAACAGGCATGAGAACCGACCGCAGCCCTCAGACGCGCGCCGCGAGCCTCGCCGTCAGCATCGTCATCGCCATTGGCGGCCTGCTGATGCTGGCGCCGTTCTACTGGCTGATCGTCGCCAGCACGCACCGCACCAGCGACATCTTCTCCAACCCGCCGAACCTCGTGCCCGGCGACCAGCTGTGGGTCAACCTCACGAACCTGTTCGTCGGCGAGGGTTTTGGCCAGGCAGTGCTCAACTCCACCCTGGTGGCGACGATCTATGCGTTGCTGGGCGGGCTCGTCTGCACGGCGGCCGGCTATGCCTTCGCCAAGTTCCGCTTCCCCGGACAAGGGGCGCTGTTCGGCATCGTGCTGGTGATCCTGGCGCTGCCCTCGCAGGTGACGCTGGTGCCGCTGTTCCAGATCATGGTGCAGCTCAACTGGCTCAACACCTACCAGGCGCTGATCCTGCCCAACCTGGCGCTGCCCTTCGGCATCTTCCTGATGCGCCAGACCATGCAGTCGGTACCGGATGAACTGATCCAGGCGGCGCGGGTCGATGGCGCCGGTGAGTTCCGGATCTTTGCGCAGATCGTCCTGCCGACGATGCGGCCGGCCCTGGCGGCGCTGGGCATCTTCCTGTTCCTCGCGCAGTGGAACGACTTCGTCTACCCGCTGATCGTGCTCAGGACCTCGGACGCCTACACGGTGCCGGTGGCGCTCGCCTCGCTGCAGGGCCTCAGCGACACCGACTATGGCCAGTTGCTGGCCGGCACCATGGTGTCGGTGCTGCCGGTGCTCGGGGTGTTCCTGTTCCTGCAACGTCATTTCGTCGCCGGCATCCTCGCCGGCGCGGTCAAGCAATAGCATTAGGAGACTGGCACCGTGCTGCTGGAAGACTACGCATCCGTCATGGCCCCTGCCGTCACCGGCATCCCCGGCGTCGAGGTGACAATCGGCACTGGCTGCCGGGTGATCGGCAAACAGAGCCTCGGCGAGCTCGAGATCACCACGATCGAGACCGATGGCGAACTGATCCGGGTGTCGCTCGAAGTGCCGCTCGGCGATATCGAGGGCTATTGGTACCCCAACGCTTCCATGCGGGCGCTGCCGGCCGACTGGAGCGGGCGAGACAAGACCAGCATCATTTCCTCGAGCCCGCTCGGCTGTGTCTATGACCGGCACTGCAAGGCCATCCTCGCCTTCTGCTTCGACCAGCAGATCGAGGAGAGCCAGTTGCGCTTCGGCGTCTCGGAAGAACACAAGAGCTTCGTCATCTATTACGAGCACGACCCCAAGGGACCGCGCACCATCCGGCTCGCCACGGCACGGGCCGGGCTCGATCATGCGGAGGCGGTCGGGCTGCTGCGCGACTGGCTGCGCGACGATATCGGTGAGCCCTTGCCGGTGCCCTTCGCCGGGACCGTGCCGGTCTACTGCACCTGGTATGCCTATGCGCAGAACATCGATGCCGAAAAGATCGAGCGCGACGCGGCCCTGGCCACTGCCCTCGGTTGCAAGGCGGTGATCATCGACGACGGCTGGCAGAAGCTGGCCACCGGCCGTTGGTATGCCGGGTGCGGCGACTGGATGGCCGACCCGCAAAAGTTCCCCGATATGCGCGGGCATATCGACAGGCTGCACGGGCTTGGCCTGTCGGTGATCCTCTGGGTGGCGCCGCTGCTCCTGGGCGAGAAGAGCGATGCCTATGCCCGGCTGAAGCCGTTTGCGCCCTACCACAATGCCGACGGCTGGCGCGCCTCGGCGCTCGATCCCAGGTACCGCGAGGTGCGGGAGCACTTCGTCGCAACCTGCATCCGCTTGATCCGCGACTATGGTGTCGACGGGCTGAAGATCGATTTCCTCGACGGCGTCGTCGCCTATCAGGGGACGCCGACCGGCGGCGATATCCCCGATGTGGGGCAGGCGCTGCATGCCACGTTGCAGCAGCTCAAGACGGAGTTGAAGGCGGCCGGGCTCGACGAGGCGCTGATCGAGTTCCGGCAGGCCTATGTCGGGCCGGCCACCGCGCCTTACGCCAACCTGCTGCGGGTCGGCGACTGCCCGGTCGATGCCAACCAGAACCGTCGCGCCACCGTCAATATGCGGATGATCGCGGCCGGCCAGGTGATCCATTCGGACCCGACCGTGTGGGACCACCGCGCCGGCGCGGAGCCGGCGGCGCGGCAGTTGCTCAACGCCTATTTCAGCGTGCCGCAGGTCTCCATGGACCTGTCGAGCCTGCCAGCAGTGCAGCGCGACGCGGTGCAGGCGGTGCTGCAGAACTGGATGGAAGACCGCGAGACGGTGCTGTTCGGTGAGGTGAGCGCCGGGCTGCCGTCCGAGGGATATCCGGTGGTACAGGCGCGGCACCAGGGTCGGCTGGTGGTCGGGGTGTATCAGCCGCTGGTGGTCGAGATCGACCTCGACGGCGTCACCGAGTTGCGGCTGCTCAACGCGACTTCCCACGAGCGGATCGTTGTGCGATGGACCGGCAAGTCTCGACGGCTGAGCGGCATCGCTCACTCCGCCCGCGGCGATGTCGGCATGCCGCTCGAAGTGGACACTGAGGGGCTTACCGAACTCAGCATTCCGGTGTCTGGTATTGCGACGCTCAGTGTCTTGAACGAGTAGCCACAGGGGAGCCAGTGGACAGGTCCGACGACAGCAATGGGCCGCGCAGCCAACGTGGCCGCAGCAGCGGCACCGAGGGTGCGGCGCACCGGCCACGCCCCCGTTCGCCGGCCGCCAATATAGGGCTTGCCGCGGTCGCCGAACTCGCCGGGGTCAGCGAAGCGACAGTCAGCCGGGTGCTCAACCGCAAGTATGGCGTATCGACCGCAACACGCGAGGCAGTCGAAGCGGCCCTGCGCAAGGCGGGCTATGAGCGGCAGCTGAAGGGTGAGCTGGTGCTGCTGCTGGTGCCCGGTGTTGCTGAATCGATCTTCGCCGACCTCTGCGAGGCGATCGAGAACGAGATCGCGCCTTATGGCTTACGCGCGGTGATCTGCCCCGGCACGCAGCGCGAGCGCGACTATGTCGAGGCGATGATCGATGCCGGCATCGCCGCGGTGGTGTTCCTGTCGTCGAGCAATACGGTGCGCAATGCCGATCCGGTGGCACGGCAGCTGCTGCAATCGCGCGGCATCCCGTTCATCTGCGTCAATGGCGGCTTCCCCGATACACCCTCGCCGGTGTTTTCGACCGACGACTGGCGCGCCGCCGAAATGGCGGTGGCGCATCTCTACGACCTCGGGCATCGCCGAATCGGCATGTGCGCCGGGCCGGTGGGCAACACCCCGGCCGATCGCCGCGTCGAGGGGTTCGTCCAGGCGATGGACCGGCGTGAGCTGCCCAATTCCGAGGATTTCGTGGTGCGGCAGTACTACAATGTCGAGGGTGGTCGGCACGCGGCCGAGGAACTGCTGCAGATGGGCGTGACGGCGATCGTGGCGTCGAGCGACGACATGGCGCTGGGGGCGATGCGCGCCATCCAACGCGCCGGGCTTCGGATCCCCGGCGACATCTCGGTGATCGGCTACAACGATTCCTACATGCTGGATTTCACCGACCCGCCGCTGACCGCGGTGCGGCAGCCGGTCGAGCGCATTGCCGAGAACACCACCCGCGCCATCGTGGCGCTGACCGCGAACCGTTCGCTGCCACTGGCCGAAGTGCTGATCGATCCGGAATTCCGGCTGCGCGGTTCGACCGCGCCGGTGACGACGAAGTAACCCCCTTCATCAATGAGGTGGTCCACGGCCTCGCCTCCCTCCACCGGCTGTCATCCCAGCGAAAGCTGGGACCCATTTCACAGCCCGCGCTGGAGGAGAGTTGGATCCCAGCTTTCGCTGGGATGACACCGAGTGGGTGGGCAGATCGTAAGCCAAAACGGGAAAGCGATCCGCCAGAAATAGAGAGGCCCAGACTAGGAGGTGGAACTCCAGCTGGGCCTCAGTCATCGGGCGGCGAAGCCCGACAACGGAGTTCACATAGACCGATGACCTGCGTGAGTCCAGCGCCGATGTCGCATGGCTGGCCTACTCCGGCCAACGATCGTCCGGGCGCCAGAAGCCGAGTTTGGGGGTGTTCCACTCGTCGGTGGGGAGGAACATCGTGCCGGGAGTGCGGAGGTTCGCTTCGATCGCCTCGAGGTTGAGGTCGATGCCGAGGCCCGGCTTGTCGGGCACGGTGACGTAGCCGTCGGCCATGTAGTTGGGCTCGAGGCCGGTGACGAGGCTCTCCCAGAACGGCAGGTCGAGGCCGTGATGCTCGCAGGCGAGGAAGCTCGAGATCGCGGCGGCAGTGTGGATATTGGCCATGAAGCCGATGGGCGAGCCGGCGCAGTGCAGCGCCGTCGGGATGCCCTCTTCTTCGGCGTCGTCGGAAATGCGCTTGGTTTCCATCAGGCCGCCCGAGGTGAGCAGGTCCGGGTGGACGATGTCGAAGGCGCGGGTGCGGATCGCCTCGCGGAAACCATCACGCAGATAGAGATCCTCGCCGGCGGCGATCGGGGTCAGCAGCGCATCGGCGATCTTCTTGTGGCCCGGTATGTCGAAGCGCGACACCGGGTCTTCCATCCAGGCGAGATCGAACTTTTCGAGCGCCTTGCCGAGGCGGATGACCTCATCGGAGGTGAGATAGCCTTCGCCGAAGTGATCGACGCAGATCTGCACGTTGGGGCCGACGGCCTGGCGGACTTCGCCGACGACATGCGCGGCGCGTTCGATGGTGGCATCGGTGAGCTTGACGCCGCGGCCATGCATCGGTGCCTTGAACGGCCGGCCCTCCTCGTAGGCGAAGTCGTATTTGGCGTCGTTGCCGATCAGCGGGCTGTCACCGGTCTCGAACAACGACGGCCTCAAATCGAACTTGATCCAGGTGAGGCCCCGGTCACGACGGCCGAGCACCGCGGCAACGAAGTCCTCAGGGGTCGGATCGTCGGGGGTCGGGGTGTCGCCGTAGAGGCGGACCTTGTCGCGATGCTTGCCGCCGAGCAACTGGTAGCACGGCACACCATAGACCTTGCCGATCAGGTCCATCAGCGCGATCTCGATGCCCGAGACACCACCGCCTTCGCGGCCCCAATTGCCGAAGCGCTTGATGGTGCGGAAGATCATGTCGACGTTGCAGGGGTTCTGCCCGACCAGCATCGACTTGAACTGCAACGCGTTGCTGGCATGGCCGGCGTCGCGCACTTCGCCAAGGCCATAGACGCCCTGGTTAGTGTCGATCCTCAGGATCGGATAATCGTAATTGGCTGCCACCACGGCGAGCCGCATGTCGGTGATGCGAAGTTCGGACGGGTTGGAGTGGGTGGTTATGGCGTTTTCAATCCGGCCCAGCTGCTTGTCGGTCATCTTGCTTCTCTAGGTTGTCGTTTATTTTGGTCGCGCTTTCGAACCGGAAAAGTCTGCAACTTTTCCTGAAAACGCTCCGTTTCAGCGGCGGTGCGTATAGGCGGGGAGCATCAGGTCGGCGAGGTCGTCCATGATGGCGGCGGCCTCGGCGCGGGCGGCAGCGTCGAGCGCGCGGAAGCCGGATTGGCGGACCGCAGCGCTGGGGATGACGCCGCGCTGCTTCAGCACCTCCTTCATCAGCGGCATGCCGTAATTGCTCTCCATATCGAGCAGCGGCAGCAGGCGCTGGAAGATGTTGCGGGCGCGCCTGTCGTCCCCGGCTTCGATGGCGTTCCACAGCGCCACGTGCACGTCGGCGATTTCGCAGGCCGGCATGGTGCCGGAGACGCCGTGACGGACTTCCTCCATCAGCGTCTTGCCGGCCTTGCCGCCCATCACGCCCTCGAGCTTGTCGCCGCAGAGCCGGATGATCTCGCCGACGGTCTGGGCCGGGTAACCCGACTCTTCCTTGACGAAGCGAGCGGTGGGGATCTCGCTCACCAGCTCGGCGATGAGGCCGGCGCTCAGCGGCGAGGCGCCCTGCCCCGAGACGTTCTGGATCACCAAGGGCAGCGTGGTGGCGGCGCCGATGGCCTTGTAGTGCGCCTTGATATCGGCCGGGCTCGAGGGATGCAGCGTCGGCGGCAGCGACATCACCGCGTCGGCGCCGATCGTCTCGGCATGGCGGGCGAACTCGACGGCGAGGTGGTAGTGCGGCGCCGACACAGCGACGATCACCGGCACCTTTCCCTTGGCCTTACCGACGACGATCTCGGCGGCGCGCCGGCGTTCGGCTTCGCTGAGATAGAAGCCTTCGCTGGCCAGCGCGTTGGCGACGACGCCATGGACGCCTGCGGCAAGACAGAAATCGAGCGTGCGCTCGAGGGCCGCCTCATCCAGCCGGAAGTCGTCGGTGAACGGCGTCGTGACGATCACGAAGATGCCGCGGTAGTCGTTGCGATCCATGGGTATTGCCTTGTGTTTTGGATCAGGCGGCGATGCGCGGCCCATCGGGAATGCGCTGGACCTCCCCGTCCTGCGCAACGTATAGGACGATGCAAGATCGTATCAAATGTGTCAACATCGTATACGATGTGAGGTTGCCATGCTCCAGGACAGTTCCGCCCCCCGCAAGCGCCGCGGCGATTCCGACCCCAAGACCGAGACCAGCTACCAGCGGGTCACCAATCTGCTGCGCAGCGAAATCCTCGCCGGCGATATCCCCCTCGGTGGTCGGCTGACCATGACGGCGATTGCCGACCGCTTCGGCGTCAGCGTGCAGCCGGTGCGCGAGGCGTTGCAGCAGCTCGAGGGCGAGGGGCTGGTGGAGATGATCCCCAATCACGGGGCGCGGGTTCGCCAGCTCGACCGCAACCGGCTGGTCCACTCCAGCGAGATCGGCGAGGCGCTTGAATGCTACCTCGCCCGGCAGTTCGCCGAGGAGGCGTCGCTGTCGTCGCTGCGCCAGCTCGAAGCCTTGCAGGTCGAACACGATGCAGCGATCGAGGCGATGGACTGGGCCCGCATCGACGCCGGCAATCGCGTCTTCCACCGCTTCATCAACACGCATGGCGGCAATCTCGAAGCGGCCGATCTCATCGCGCGTTATTATGGCCTCAGCGAAGGCCTGATGAACAAGCACGGTCGCGACAAGGCGTTCGCCGAGCGGGTGCGCGCCGAACACCACGCGCTGCTCGAAGCGTTCCGCCGCCGCGATCCGGAGGCCGCCGCCCGGATCAACGCGGAGCACGTGCGCGGCACCGTAGCCGCGGTGCTCGCGGCCTTCGAGACGACCCAGCGCTGAACGGCGGATAGTTGGGGGCAATGCTCACTTGGGTACCTCCCCCACATGCACCCTTGTCATCTCTCCGAGACTTTGTATGATAAACAGACATTCTTGCAAGCCCTCGTGATTCAGCAAAAGGGAGGTACAAGCGGGAGCACGGACTCGTGGTCCGGGGCGGCCAAAAGGACGGAGCAGTTCATGTCGGTAGTTTCGCGTCAGCCGGGCGGCACACGGGGCAACAGCCTCGGCGGCCTCATGCAGGTGCGCGGCATATTGGGGGGCATCGTCGCCGATCTCGGGCGGCGGGTGGTGGCGGGAGAATGGAAATCCGGCGAGACCCTGCCCACCGAGGCGGAACTGATGGCCGAGCTCCAGGTGGGCCGGTCGGTGGTCCGCGAGGCGATGCGCATCCTCAATGCCAAGGGCCTGGTGCGCAGCCGGCAGATGGAGGGCACGACAGTGATGCCGCGCGCCAACTGGCGGCTGCTCGACCCCGACCTGATCCAGTGGCGGATCGAAGCTGCCGACAAGAAGACGCTGCTGAAGGACCTGTTGCAGGTGCGCCTGGCGCTCGAGCCCGGCGTGGTCTGGATCGCCACCGCCACCGGATCGGACGAAGCCAAGGCGCGCATCCATGCCGCCTGGAAGGCCAAGACCGATGTCCTCACCGAGTCGTCGTCCCCGCAGGAACAACGCGACCATTTCATCACTCACGATCTCGAATTTCATCGCGCGTTCCTCGCAGCGGTTGGTTCGGAGATCCTCGAGCAGCTCTTTTCGGTGATCGAAGCGGCCCTGTCGCTGATGATCGACGGGCAGATGCAGGCGAGGGGTTCGACGACCACCCTGGTGGGGATGGAGGAGACCAACCAACTGCATCAGGACGTCTATGACGCCTTCGCCGCCGGGGATGCCGACAAGGCCGAGCGGGCGATGCGCTACCTGATCCAGCGCGCCATTATCGACGCCAACGAGGGCTTCGCGCTCAGCGAGTGACGGGCCCCGCAAAGGGACGACATGACAGAGCCGACAGGGGAGCAACGCCAGCTGTTCAAGCGGGTGGCGGAGCGGCTGCAACAACACGATTTCAAGGGCTGGTTCTACGGCGACTCGGTGGGTTTTGAAGGCCTGATCGCTGCCGGCGACATGCTCGGGGTAAAAACCTGGCAGGATTTCTCGCAAGGCTTCTTCCGCGCCTGGGCCACCCGCATGGAGCCGTTCCAGCTCGACGACAACACCGCGCCCGGCCACGCCATGTGCGAGATCGTCAGGCGCACCGACGACCAGGTGCTGTTCGCGGCGGTCAAGAAGCTTGCCGAACACCTCTATGCGCGCCGCCGCGTGCGCGGCGTCAGCATCACCTTCGAGGATACGCTGCGCGCCCTGCGCCAGCCCTATGGCGGGGTGCTCCTCTCAGCCGCGGACCAGCAGTTCATGCAGGACCCGGGTGCCGGCATCTGGCTCGACTGCATGCATTTCGATCCGCCGTTCTACGCGCATCTGGCAGCGATCGGCGGCGGCGGCGAGTGGTCGCAGCGCGCGGTCGACGAAATCCTCGGCTATTGCGACCTGCTGTTTGACCCCGAACTCGGCACCTACAACCACTACTGGCTGGAAAAGACCGAGCGCTCCTATATCCGCGGCTGGGGTCGCGGCCAGGGCTGGGCGCTGCTCGGGCTGCTCGACGTGGTCGAGCATGCCAGCGAGAGCTCTGGGAATTACGACGAAGTGGTGTGCCGCACGCAGAACCTGGCGCTGGCGATGCGCGACTGGCAGCTCGATGACGGCAACTGGTGGGCCATGGTGCACGAGCCGGCTTCCGGCCCGGAGTCGTCAACCGCCGCCTTCATGTCATGCGCGCTCTACCGGGGTATTCGGTTGGGCATTCTGCCGGCGGACGAGTTCCGGGCCGCGGCGGACAAGGCCTATGATGCGATGGTCAAGAACCTCGACGCCGAGGGTAACCTCCAGGGTGTCTCAGCGGCGGTCTATGCGGCGCTGGTGCAGCAGCATTACTGGCACGTGCCGCGCGGCTACATCGTGCCGTGGGGCCAGGGGCCGGTGCTGACCGCGGCATTGGCGCGGGTCAGGGTGGATGAGCGGTAGGCTGCTGGCAGACGGCCCCCTCCCATCCTCCCCCAAAAAGGGGGAGGTGCCGCACCGAGTGCCTGGCACTACCTAGCCACAAACTCGACTCTTCACCTTCCCCTTTATGGGGGAGGCCGGGAGGGGGCCGTCTCTATCAGTCGACTAGTCGTCCACCCTCACCCAAACTCCGGCGCCGCCATCCCCTTCACCCCGGGCCGGCAGACCAGCACGTTGCCCGACTCGGGCGCTGCCGCCAGCTCGGCCTCGGTCGCGCCATAGCTCGCCGTGGTGATGTACAAATCGCTGAGGTCCGGCCCCCCGAACGCGCAACTGGTGGGCTTGGCCACCGGCACCTCCAGCACCAGGTCGACGTCGCCGCGCGGCGTGAAGCGCACGACACAGCCGCCGTCCCAGCGGGCGTTCCACAGGCACCCTTCGGCATCGACGGTGGAGCCGTCCGGCACGCCGCGATCGAACCTGGCAAAGGGGCGCTTGTTGCTGATCACGCCGTCATCGAGGTCGAAATCATAGGCCGAGATTATCCCCGAGGCGGTGTCACAGAAGTACATGGTGCGGTTATCCGGGCTCCAGCACACGGTGTTGGAGATCCAGATACCGGTGTCGTGGGCGGTGAGCGTCAGGTCCGGATCGAGCCGGTAGAGGGTCCCCGCCGCTTCGAGCAGATCCATCCCGCCACCATTGGGCTGCAGGTTGTTCTGCATGGTGCCGAACCAGAAGCGGCCTTTCGCGTCGGTGCCGCCGTCGTTGGAGCGATTGTAAGGTTTGGCCGGGTCGGGATCGAGCAGGTGGGTCAGTTGCTTCGTGGTGAAATCGAAGCTCGAGATGCCGCTATGGGTGGCGACGATCAGCCCGCTGCCGTCGCGTCTGGCTCGGACGCTCATCACCATCTGCGGCATGGCGTAAGTGTCGCTCTTGCCGCTGGCCGGATCGTAGCAATGGAGCTTTGCCGGTTGCGGCACATCCACCCACCAGAGCTTTTGCCGCCGCGCATCCCAGAAGGCGCCCTCCCCCAGGAGGTCATGGCTTTCGACGGCAGTTGAAACCGAAATGGACACGAACGTTCCCCTCTATTCGTACATGCGGATGGTGACGCCGCCATCGATCACGATGTTGGCGCCGACAATGAAACGAGCCTCGTCGGAGGCGAGCATGGCAGCCACTGCCGCCACTTCGTCGGGCCGTCCGAGCCGCCCGACGGGCTGCTTCGCCTCGACCTTGCGGCGGGCATCGGGGTCCGGGTTCTCGGCGAACATCCGCTGGTTCAGCGGCGTATCGATATAGCCGGGCGAGATGGCGTTCACGGTGATGCCACGGTCGGCATATTCGAGCGCCAGCGACCGGGTCAGCCCCAGGAGGCCATGTTTGGCGATCGGATAGGGGAAGGTGTTGCGGATGATCTGGAACGAGTGGTTCGAGGCGATGTTGACGATGGCGCCGCTGCCCCGCGCCAGCATCGCCGGCAGCACGGCGCGGCAGCAGAACCAGGCGCCGTCGAGATCGACCGACATGCAGCGGGCCCAGTCGGCATCGGTGATCCCGAGCGGATCGCCGAACACCGCGATGCCGGCATTGTTCACGAGGATATCAGGGGCGCCGAGGGTCGCGGTGGTCTCCGCTACCATGGCCTCGACGCTGCTGGTATCGGCGACATCGCAGTGGATGTATCGCGCCCCTGTACCGGTCTCCGCCCGCAGCGCCGCAGCCGTCGCCTCGCCCAGCGCCGAGCTGATTTCGGCGACGGCCACATGCGCGCCTTCGGCTGCGAAACGGCGGGCAATGGCCTCGCCGATACCCTGACCGGCACCGGTGACAATGGCGACCCTGTCGCGCAAACGCTCCAAAACGATCCTCCCCAACTCGTCCACACCCGTCATTAGTGGGGCGCGTTGACTTTGTCAGATAAACAGATAAACATCCCAGTCGTCAACGGAGACCATCCCAATCAAAGGGCGGGCCCGTTCCGAGGATTTCACATCGGTCAGGGAGGACCAAATGACCAAAACGTCTCGCATGCTGGGGCATGCGATGCTGGCTGCCGGCATGTTCGGCATGGCTTTGAGCGGCGCTGCGCTGGCGCAGGAGAAGCTGATCGTCGGCATCTACAAGTCGGGGACGCAGCAATACTTCATCGATGAGGCCGCGGGCTTCACCAAGGCGGCGGAAGCGGCCGGCTACACCGCCAAGATCATCAATGTCGAACTCGACGCCAACCTCGCGATCAACGCCATCACCGATGCGATCGCCTCTGGCGCCAAAGGCATCGGCATCACCGCGCCGGACCAGGCGATCGGGCCGGCGGTGACCAAGGCTGCCGCCGATGCCGGCGTGCTGCTGGTCGCCACCGACGACTCGCTGAAAGACGGCGCCGGCAACGCGGTCCCCTATGTCGGCTTCGACGGCAAGGACATGGGCACCAAGGTCGGTGTCGCCGCCGGCGGGCTGCTGAAGGGTGCGGGCTGGCTCGAGGCCGGCAATTACGGCATCCTGTCGGTCGAAGTGCAGACCCTGTCGGTCTGCAACGACCGCACCAACGCCTCGCGCGATGAAGTGACCAAGGCCGGCGCCGATGCCGCCAGGATCTTCCCGGTGGCCTATGACGGCACCACCAATTCATCCCTCGAAGCCGCCGGCCCGGTGATCACCGCGCATCCGGATGTCGAGAAATGGGTGGTGTTCGCCTGCAACGACGAGGGCGCGCTGGGCGCCGTCAACGCACTGGCCAATGCCGGCTTCTCGCCCGACAACATCATCGCAGTGGGGCTGGGCGCCTACGAAGCCTGCCGGCCCTGGGCAGCGGGCCAGCCGTCGGGCTTCAAGGCGGCGCTTTATATCAGCGGCGTCGACGTGGGCGAAGCTGCAGCCAACGCGCTGATCAACGCCATCGAGAAGGGCGAGCCGCTGCCGCCGAACACGGTTGCCGCGACCTCGATCGTCGACCCGACCAACTACAAGGATGCGATGCCCTGCACCTGATGCAGCGCTGAACGCTCGGGCGGGCCACCTTGGTCCGCCCCCTTCCCCCACTGGTATCTCTCGTGATGACCGATACACCTGTTCTTGACATCCGCGGCGTCGGCAAGGCGTTTCCCAATGTCCGCGCCCTCAGCAATCTCAGCTTCGACGTCCGGCGCGGTGAGGTGATGGCGTTTGTCGGCGAGAACGGCGCCGGCAAATCCACCCTGCTCAAGATTCTCTCCGGCGATTACCGGCTCGACGAAGGCACCGTGCTGCTCGATGGGCAGGAAGTCAGCCATGCCAACCCACTGGCGGCGCGGCGCGCCGGCTTCCGCCTGGTGCGCCAGGAGCCCGAGATCGTCCCGCATGTCAGCGCGGCCGAGAATATCTTCGTCGGCGAGTTGCCGCAGCGCGGCGGGGTCGTCGACTTCAAGCAGTTGCGCGCCGAGGCCAAGGCGTTGCTGGTCGAATGCGGCTTCGACGGCCTGCTCGACCTCGACGCCCAGGGCGACAGCTTTTCACCGGCGCAGCGCCATATCGTCGAAATCGCCCGGGCGCTGAAGCCCGGCGTCAAGGTGATCGCCTTCGACGAGCCGACTTCCTCGCTCACCGCCGACGAGACCGAGCGGCTGTTCGCGCTGATCCGCAAGCTCAGAGCGCGCGGCCTCGCGGTGATCTACGTCACCCACCGCCTGCATGAGGTGATGGCGATCTCCGATCGTATCGTGATTCTGCGCGATGGGCGGCTGATCGGGGTCAAGGAAACCACGGCGACGACGCCGGACGACGTGGTGCGGATGATGGTCGGGCGTGACCTCTCCTATGGCTTCTCGCGCGCCGAGACGACGCGCGACGAGGTGGTGCTGGAGGTGCGCGGCCTCAAGAGCCGCTGGCACCGCGACATCAGTTTTCAGATCCGCGCCGGCGAGATTCTCGGCTTTGCCGGACTGGTCGGCGCAGGGCGGACCGAGCTCGCCAAGGTGATCTTCGGCGAGTACCACCGCAGCGCCGGCGAGATCCGCATTGCCGGCAAGCCCGCCCATATCCGCTCGCCCTCCGACGCCATCCGCGCCTCGATCGGCTTTGCGCCGGAAGACCGCAAGGGCGAGGGACTGATCCTTGTCCGCTCGGTGATGGAGAACGCCTCGATGGCGGTGTTCTCGTCGCTCGCCCGCTGGGGCGTGCTGCGCAACCGGATAATGGTCGAGACGGTCGAGCCGCTGATCAAGAGCCTCGAGATCAAGACGCCTTCGCTCGAGCAGGAAGTCGGCAAGCTCTCGGGGGGCAACCAGCAGAAGGTGGTGCTGGCCCGCTGGCTCGCCGCCAAGCCGAAGGTGCTGATCCTCGATGAGCCGACGCGCGCCGTCGATGTCGGGGCCAAGGCCGAAATCTACCGGCTGATCGACAGCCTCGCCCAATCCGGTATCGCCATCATGCTGATCTCGTCGGAAATGCCGGAGCTGCTGGCGCTCGCCGACCGCATCGTCGTCATGCATGGCGGCACAATTTCCACGCCGATCGAGAAGCACGACGCTTCCGAAGAGGTGATCCTCAACCACGCGCTCGGCCAGCGCGCCGCCTAAGCACCAGAGGGCGTAATGACCAACATGACCAACTCTTCCATCCAGCCGACCAGCAGCAGCAACCCGCTGAAAGCGATCACCCGCTTCGTCGGCGCCGAGAACCTGTCGCTGATCATCGCGCTGGTGCTGCTGGTGGCCCTGATCGCCTCACAGACGCCGTTCTTCTTTGCACCGCGCAATCTGATGAATATCGGCATGAACCTGAGCGTCGTCGGACTGCTCGGGGTTGGGATGACCATCGTCATCGTCTCGGGTGCGCTCGATATCTCGGTGGGCTCGATCGCCGGCGTCGCCTCGGTGGTCTCGGCCATGCTGGTGACCTATGTGGGCACGGTGCTGGGCGGTGTGGCAATGGGCGTCCTGGCCGGCGCCATCCTCGGCGTCGTCAACGCGGCGATCATCACCTACCTGAGGGTCAACGCAGTGGTCGCGACCCTTGCGACGCTCTCGGCCTATCGCGGACTGGCGTTCCTCATCGCCCCGGAAGGCCGGCCGATCGGCGTGCTGGACCAGAATTTCGCCTGGCTCGGTTCCGGCCGCATCCTCGAAGGCGGCGGCTTTCCAGGCGTTCCGGTGTCGCTGATCCTCCTCATCATCATCGCCGCCATCGGCCACTTCGTGATGAGCTCGACGGTGTTCGGCCGCTCGGTTTATTCGATGGGCGGTAACCCGGCGGCGGCGCGACTTGCCGGCATCAACCTCAACCGGATGAAGTTCTACATCTTCACCATCTCGGGCGCGCTGGCGGGTCTCGCCGGAGTGCTGGTGACAGCGCGCACCAGCTCGGGCCAGCCGGCCTCGGGCACGCAGGGGCTGGAGCTCGAAGCGATCACCGCGGTGTTCCTCGGCGGCGCGATCCTTGCCGGCGGCAAGGGCACCATCGTCGGCACCATGCTGGCCGTGGTGCTGCTCGCGACGCTGTCGAACGGCATGAACCTGCTGGGCATCCCGACCTTCTACCAGCTGGTCGCCAAGGGCTTCCTGCTGGTGGTGGCCGTGGCGATTGGGCAGTGGCGCATGGCGCGGGCCGAGAAGGCGCAGGCGCGTGCTGCCGCCGCGACGGGGAGCTGAGGATGAGCACAGTCCTCCTCGAAAACGACCGGATGCGCGTAGGGGTGGAGCCGGGTTACGGCGCCCGCGTCACCAGCCTCCTCGACAGGCAGAGTGGGCGCGAGTGGATCGCGCAGGGGCAGCCGAGTCCGAAGACCGGCGAAGACGCCGAGTATGCCGGTGACGAAGCGGTCGGCTGGGACGAGTGCTTCCCCACCGTCGCGCCGTGGGACGCCAGCCACGCTGCCTGGGGGCGGAAGCTGCGCGACCATGGCGACCTGTGGGGCCGGCCGTTCGCCGTGGAAGAGCAGACGCCGACGGCGCTGCGCCTCAACTACACCGACCCGCAGTTCCGCTTCACCCGCGAGCTGCGGCTCGACGGGGCGTCGCTGATCGCCCGTTACCGGGTGGAAAACCGCACCGACACATCGCTGCCCTATCTCTGGGCCCTGCACGGCCTGCTCGCCGTCACCGACGCCGACAGCATCGAACTGCCTGAGGTCGAGACGATATCGGCCACCTATCTGTCGATCGGCGACACGTTCCTGAGCGTGCCGCGGCTCGCCTGGTCGAAGCCGAACGGCGTGCTGCCGTTCACGCTCGACAAGGTGCAGCCGGCCGCCTCGGTGTTTGCCGGCAAGTTCTACGCCGCCGTGCCGGGTCGCACGGCCCGGGTCGGTCGGCCAGGGCAATGGCTCGAGCTTGCCTGGGACCAGAGCATCGAGCAGCTCGGCATCTGGCTGACCTATGGCGGCTGGCCGGGCCCCGGCGGCCACCACGAGATCGCGCTCGAGCCCACCAATGCCGCCGCCGATACGCTCGGCGAAGCCATCGACGCCGGCGCACCGCCGCTTGCCCCAGGCGAGCGGCGCGACTGGCGCGTCACCCTTTCCCTCACATCCTGAACACCGGACCCCGAGATGACCGAAGAACCGCACATCCTCTACAGCGTCGAAAACGGCGTCGCGCATATGCAGATGAACCGGCCGAAAAAGCTCAACGCCATCACGGCGGCGATGGGCGGCGAGTTCGTACGCATCTGCCGCGAAGTCGACTATCGCGACGACATCAAGGTGCTGGTGATTTCCGGCGCCGGCGAGCGCTCGTTCTCGGCCGGCAGCGATGTCGGGGCGCTCGACGACCTGGGCGAGCCGTGGGAGCAGCGTAACCGCGCCGAGTATGACCGCGACTATATCGCGCCGCTCCTGAAACTGCGGAAGCCGGCGATCGCGGCGATCGACGGTTATTGCCTCGGCGGCGGGCTGGAAGTGGCGATGAGCTGCGATATCCGCGTCGCCACCGAGCGCTCGAGCTTCGGGGCGCCGGAAGTGCGGCGCGGCTGGCATGCGGGTTCAGGCAACACCTCGATCCTGCCGCGGCTGATCGGCTATGGCAACGCGGCGCGCTGGGTGCTGACCGGCGACATCTTCCCCGCCGCCGAAGCGCATCGCGTCGGCTTCGTGCAGGACCTGGTCAGCGTCGAGGAACTGTGGCCGCGGGTGCACGCCATTGCCGACCGGCTGGCGAAGAACCCGCCGATCGCCGTGCAGTCAGCCAAGAACATCATCAAGCAGAGCCAGGGCACCTCGATCATGCAGGGGCTGGCCTGGGAGAATGACGGCTACACGCTGTGCATGGGCACCGAAGACGCGGCCGAGGGCATCAAGGCCTTTGCCGAAAAGCGCGACCCCGTGTTCCGCGGGCGCTGAGAGACCACTGACATGAACGAACACGCTCCCCGCAACCGTGGCCCGCTGACCGGCCTCAAGGTGCTCGATCTCACCATCGCGCTGGCCGGCCCGATGTGCACGCAGCGCATGGGCGAAATGGGCGCCGACATCATCAAGGTGGAAGCCCCGGGTGGCGGCGATTTCTCGCGCTACTCGACCATGGCGGGGGTCACCAAGTTCGGCGACGCCACCACCTTCATCACGCTCAACCGCAACAAGCGCTCGCTGATCCTCGACCTCAAGTCGGATGCCGGGCGCGAGGTGCTGTACCGCATGGTGAAGGATGCTGACGTGCTGGTGCAGAACTTCCGACCGCGCGTCGCCAGCAAGCTTGGCATCGACTTCGCGACGCTCAGCGCCATCAACCCGCGGCTCGTCTATGGCTCGATCAGCGGCTATGGCGAGGACGGGCCGATGAAGGATCGGCCGGGCCAGGACCTCTTGGTGCAGAGCTTTACCGGCCTCACCATGAATGCCGGCCGTGCCTCCGGGCTGCCACACGCCTCGCCGCTCTACATGGTCGATGTCTCGGCCTCGCACCTCCTCACCGAAGGGGTGCTGGCGGCACTGGTGGCGCGCGGCATCACCGGACGCGGGCAGGAGATCAAGGTTTCTATGGTCTCGGCGATAATGGAGATGCAGATCCAGGAGCTCACCTCCTACATGTCGACCGAGGCCCCGCCGACCCGTTCGGCGAGCCCGCAGGTATCGATCTGGATGGAGCCCCCCTACGGCATTTACGCCTGCACTGACGGCCACCTGGCGCTGGCGCAGGTCGATCTCAATGTGCTCGCCGAGGTGATCGGCGTGCCGGCGCTGAAGACGCTCAAGACGTCGCGCCCGAAGCAGACCGACAGCGCAGCGCTGATGCAGTGGCGCGACGACATCTACAATGCGGTGGCGGCAAAACTGGCGACCGATAGGGTGGCGCACTGGGATGAACTGCTCACCGAGCACGGGCTCTGGTGTGGCGTTGTCAACAATTACGAGCGGTTCCTCAGCCACCCGCAGACGCAGCGCTACCTGACCACCATGACGCACTCCAAGGGCGGCGAGTATCGCACCGTCGCGCCGGCCATCCGCTTTTCCGAGCAGCCGACCCCGGCACTGCGTGGCTCGCCGCGCTATGGCGAGCACAGCCGCGAGGTGCTGCTCGGCGCTGGCCTGTCGGTGGCCGAGGTGGATAAACTGTTCGCCGATCGCGTCGCGGTGGCGCAGCTGGAGGACGTGTGATGGCAGGCCGGCTCGACGGGGAACATGTGCTGGTCACCGGCGGCAGCCGCGGCATCGGCGCAGCCATCGTCGAGAAGGCGCTGACGGAAGGCGCCCGGGTCTCGATCATCGATATCGAAGAGCAGGCGGGGCGAGCCTTCGCTGCCTCGCTCGGCGCCGACGATCAGGTGTATTTCGGCCGCGGCGACATCCGGATGGCCGACGAAATCAAGGCGTTCCACACAGCGGCGGTGGCCAGGCTCGGGCCGGTAACCGGGCTGGTCAACAATGCCGGACGCAACTCCAACGCCGACCCGGTGACGATGACCGAGGCGCAGTGGGATGATGTGTTCTCGGTCGACCTGAAATCGGCGTGGCTCTGCGCTCGTGAGGTGCTGCCGGCAATGCTCGCGGCGAAGCGCGGTTCGATCGTCAACATCGCCTCGGTGCATGCCGACCACACCTTCCCGGGGTACTTTCCCTATGCCGCGGCGAAGTCCGGGCTGGTCGGTCTGACCCGCTCGCTGGCGCTGGAAGTCGGCCCGCAACAGGTCCGGGTCAACGCGCTGTCGCCGGGCTGGACCGAGACCCGGCTGGTGGCCGAGTATTTCGCGACGCAGCCTGCCGACATGCGGCAGCAGGTGCTCGACGTGCACCCGATGGGCCGCATCGCGACACCGATGGAAATCGCCAACTGCGCGGTGTTCCTGCTGTCTGATGAGGCAAGCTTCGTCACCGGCGCCAACTGGCGCGTCGATGGCGGCATGGGCGCGCGGTTCGCGGGGTAGTTTTCGCTGACCTAAAAGCTGGTTGAGCTCGGCTCCTGTCCGCCCCACCGGATGTCATCCCTGCGAAAGCAGGGACCCAATCATCCGTTTGCGCCGGCTGCGAGTTGGGTCCCTGCCTTCGCAGGGATGACATCGTGGGTGTGGTGATCGCGGTGGTTCAGCCCACCGGTGGCGTAACAGACGGGCGCCAACCATCTGAGCCGTGAGAGAGCCCAACCCGCTCAAAAACCTCGCCTCCCAGGTTGTCGCTCACCGCCCGATAGGCCACTGTCGGCGCAACAAAACGAGGGAGTGACGATGACCGAACTGGGTGAAACACGCTCGCTGGTCTGGGCGCATGGCGTGGTCAGCGTCGAGAGCCTGGGCGGGATGATCGGGCCGACGCTGTTCGTGCTGCCCGACGGCCGGCAGGTGGCGCCGTTCCAGGTGGCGCCATGGGCGAACGAGCCTGGTGGCGAGACCCTGCCCGGCATTTTGAAGCGGCTGCGCGGCGAGTGGCCCTGCGTGCCGTTCGGGGTCGACGGGGATCGCCCGGCACAGGGCGACTGGCCGGGGTCGGCGGCGCGCCCGACGGTCGATACCGACCCGCATGGCTTCAGCTCCAACCATGACTGGCAGTTCGAGGCCGCGGCTGATGGCAGCATTGGGCTGAGCATTGCCTATCTGGAGACCCATCCGATCAAGGCGCTGCACCGGCGTGTCACGCCCGATCCGACCACGACGGCATTGGACTTTGAATTGATCATCGAAGTGCGGGACGACTGCACCTTGCCGCTGGGCCTCCATCCCTCGTTCCGGCTGCCGAGCAAGGTCGGCGCCATGCACATCGAGGTGGGGGACGAGATCACCGGGGCGACCTTCCCCGGACCGGTCGATGACACCTCGATCTTCGAACAGGGCCGGTTCCAAACGCCGTGGCGCGATGTGGCGCTCAAGGACGGGACACGGCTCGATGTCGCCCAGGTGCCGCTGGCGCAGGCGACGGAGGAGATCCTGCAGCTGCTCGACATGCCCGGCACGGCATCGCTGTGGAACAGCGCCGAGGGCTATCGGGTGCGGCTCAGCTGGAACAAGGAGCACTATCCGAGCGCGCTGCTCTGGATGTCGAACCGCGGCCGGCAGATGGCGCCGTGGAACGGCCGGCATTTGGCGCTGGGGTTCGAGCCGATCTGTTCGGCTTTCGATCTGGGGCCGCAGATTTCGGCGGCGGACAATCCGATCTCGAGGCGAGGCACGAAGACGGCGCGGCGATTCAGCGCGGGCGAGCGGTTCATAACGCGTTATCGGATTGCGGTGGAGGCAGCGGAAGTGGTGTAGGGTATCGGAGCTGCGGCCCACCCCCACCCAGCTTCGCTACGGCTTCGCCTAGCTGCGCTACCCTCCCCACAAGGGGGAGGGAGACGAAAGAACCGAAGCTAGCAGTCGGATCTCCCTCCCCCTTGTGGGGAGGGATCAAGGGTGGGGGTGGCCACACGCTCCGGCCTGGCGATCACCCCTCCGGCGTAAACCGCACCAACACCGTCCTGATTTCCCGCGGCAGCACCTCCACCGTCAACGCCTTGCCCTGCAGTTCCAGCGCCGCACTCGGATGCTCGGTCGGGTCGGCACTGCGAGCCGCGGCCGGGTTGCCGGTGAAGGTGACGGTCTGGCTCGCCGGCTTGGCCGAGAGGTTCTGCAGGCGCAGCGCCACCCAGCCGCTGTCCTCGCCGGGCTTGGCAGTCACGAGCACCGGTGATTTCTCGTCGGTGCCGAAGAAGCTGTCGCTCAGCTTGCCCGTCGGCTTGATGTCGCGCATTGCGACCGGCGGGGTCGCGACTTCGGCGGCGAACTTCGCCGCGGCGGCTGCATCGGCCGGACCTTCATGCGTGATGAGGCGATAGCGCAGCGGGATGCGGCCGGATTGCGCCGACTTGAAGTTCACCAGCCAGTGGTTGTTGAGCGCCCAGCTCATGATGGTCGGGCCTTCGGGCTCGAGCGTGCGGTTCCACTTGCCGGTGGTGATGCCACCCAGATGCACCAGCGGTGCGTCGAGCGGCACCACCGTGACGCCGCGTTGCTTGTCGCTGACATCGACCCAGCGTCCCACCGGGTACCAGTCCTTGGCGGCGCCATCGAGCTGGTCGGTATTGGGCACGGCAGGGATGCCGTTGAGATCGAGCAAGAAATCCGGCTTGCCGAGGTTGAACGGGAAGGCGACGAACACCGCTTCGGCGTCGGCATGCTCGAGCTTGTCGATGCTCCAGTCGACGACGACGCATTTGGTATCGGCATCGAGCGCATAGACCACGGTCGCGGCGGAGACGCCGGGTGCTTCGATGTGGACAGTGATCGAGGCGCGGCCTTCGAAAAGCTTCGCCGCATCGAGCGTCACCTTGGTGGCGGTTTCGCGCTTCCAGGGCGTGTCCGTGTGGCCGGTGAAGAATTCCGGCTTGTCGAAGCTGATATCGGCGATGGCCAGCCGATCGTCGGGGGAATCGACGGTCTCGTAGACGTATTCGCCCGGGCCCCAGCCCTGGTACTGGCCAGCGAAGTCGTGGCCCTGCGCCTTGTCGAACAGCTCGGCAATGGCGCCGGTCTTGCCGTCGATGCGGATGCGATAGTGCCGGTTCTCGATGGTATCGCCATTGGCCTTGAGGTCGCCAGCGGGGACGCCCTGTTTGAGATCGAGGAAGGCATAGCCCATCGGCGGGACGGTGCCGGCGACGCGACGGATCTCGGGATAAGGACGCGGACCGCCCCAGGTGCTGCGGCGATTGAAGAAGGTATCGAGCATGCCGACCGGCGCAGCGCCGCCGCGCGGCTCGGGTTCCTCGACGATCACCTGGCGCTCCCAGGGCAGTGTGTTGAACACCAGCACTTCATCGATGCCTGAGGCCTTGAAGGCTTCCTTGGGATCGAGGTTGCCGAGGTTGAAGATGCCTTCCGGCCCCTTCGTACCGAGCGGCGCCGCCAGCGCATTGGCGGCCTTGGCGACGGTGCCGTGGCCTTCCATGGCGGCGGTGTAGGCGAAGCCGGCCTTGCGGTTCCACTGCGCCTGGCTGAACAGCGAATGCGGCGCTTCCACGGACGAGTAGGCGCCCCAGGTATGCTCGTCGAACAGCGTCATCGACTCGTAGATGTCGGCAGCCCGATCGGCATTCCACTCGCCCTGCCCCTTGCTGCGGCGCCAGGCCTCGAGCGCTTCGCCGATGCCGACGATCTCATGCGCGGCGCGGTTGACGCCGACTTCGAAGGCGGAGGAGCCGACGCCATCGGCCCAGTGGTCGGTCCAGTCGCCGCGCTGCGTGCCGATGACCTTGGCGTATTTGTCTTCGAGCAGTCGGCCGAAATCGGTGACGGTGATGAACTCCATGCGGACGTTCTTCCGCTCATCATTCCAGCGGCGGACGAAGTCCGGCATGCGGGCATCGGGCGGACCGTTATCGACGCGCACCGGGTGGGTGGATTCGCAGTAGAGGAAATCGAACGGATAGCTCGCGTCGTTCTCGAGCTCATCGATCCAGCGCGGCAGCAGGCGATCGACCAGGTCCCAATTGCCGAGCCCGGCCTGGCTGCGGCCGAACAGGTAATGGTAGCCGTTCCAGGCCAGCACCTGCTTGCCGCTCGGCCCTTCCCAGCGGAAGGCGCCGGGAAACGGCTTCGGCCGGGCGCCGCGGATCGGGTTGATGGCGGCGGTGTAGAACTTGATGCCGAGCTCGGCGAGCAGGTCGGCATAGAGCCAGCTCACGCCATTGACGTCGTCCTGCATGGCGGCTTCGACATTAAAGCCGAACTCGTCGCGCAACGCCCGCAGGGGGTAGAGCGAACGGTGCATCTGCTCGACATTGAGCAGCGGCGTCATGTTGTACTGCATGCTGGCGATGTCGATGCGGCCCTGCTCGTGCCAATGGCGGAAGCGGGCCACCTCGGCGGGGCTCGCCTGCCGGAGGTAGCGGAGGAACGGCCCGGTCGTCTCGACGGTCCAGCGGTACTGCGCTTCAGCCGGATAGCGGTCGGTTGCCTCGATCAGATCGAGCGCCTGGCCGACGAACTCGCCGTGCTGGCGCAATGCCAGCTCCTGATAATCGGTGAAGCCGATATCGGTATGGGCGTGGTTGCAGATGTAGATCGTCTTGATCTTGCTCACGGGGTTCCTCCTCCAGAGAGTAGATTTAGCTCAGGGCGATGCGGGTCCAGGCGCGCGGCGCGATGGTGAAGGCGACCGCGCCACCGGTCACCGGCAGGGCTTCGCCGGCGCCACCCGAGAGCGGCGTGCGGCTGGCCTTGCCGGGCTTGAAACTGCCGGCCCCGACCTTTGCTTGCACTTCGACATCACCGGGGTTGAGCACGGTGATCGCCACGCCGTTGCCGTCGGCTTCCAGCCGGGTGAGCAGGGCCGTGCCGAGGTCCAACGTCAGCAGGCTCGCCGCCGTGCTACGGACCGGTCCGCGTTCGGCGTAGGCGTGGGTCGCCAGCGGCTGGGCGTAGCTCAGCGCCGCCTGGGCCGAGGCGCCGAGCTCACGACGCGGCGCCGGCACCACCGTAAAGCGGTACTTGGTCTGGCCACCCTGGTCGGCCTGGAAATTGGTGCTCCAGTAGTTGTTGGTGAGCCAGGCAACCAGGCTCGGGCGTTCGCGGGTGACGCGGCCATCCGGATCGCCGAAGCGGCCGAACGTGTAACCGCCCACCTGCCAGAGCGGCGCATCCGGGCAGGCGACCGTCACCTCGGACTTGGCATCGCCGATGCGGATGAAGCGCTGCGCGGTGATGTAGTGCCGGCTGGCATAGGGCAGTTGCTCGTCGTCGAGCTTGGCGACGGCGCCGCCAGTCTCGTAATGGGCGTCCCAGCCCGCGGCGAGCGCCGTCGGCATGGGCAGGTAGATGGCGTGCGGTTCGACGAGCGGTTGCTTCTTGACCGTGGCCTCGACATGCAGCACCGGTTCATCACCGACGAGGCGGTAGAGCACGTCGACCTTGTCGCCATTGGGCAGCTCGAAGCTCTGGACAATGCGGGCATTGCCGCGCTCGACCGCCTCGCTGCTGCCGACCAGCTTGCCGTCGAAGCGCTCGGCCTGCCAGTCGCGATGCCAGGCGAGGTGCCAGTCAGGCGACTCGAGATCGGGCTGGCCGAACATGTCGGTACGGATGCCGGAGGCGACGCGCTCAAGCACCGGCACGCCGAACTTCAGATGCTCGGTGGCGCCGCCGGCATATTCGGTGCCGTCGAGCTTGAGCGAGGTCAGCCCGCCGGCAGCATCGAAAGTGACCACGAGGCGGCCGTTGGAGAGCACGCCATCCCTGGCCGAGAGCTTGCCATTGGGCATCACGGCGGCCTTGGCGGCCGGGATGGTGATGTAGCTCAGCGAGGGGATCTCGATCGGCGCGGTGTAATAGGCGCCATGCTCGGGCAGGTCGGAGGTCACCACGTCCTGGCGCTGGATGCGGTGCGACGAGGGACCGGTGGGAACCAGATCCTCGAGCCCGAAGCCGCGCTTGGGATCGGGCGCATCTGTCATCGGCGGCAGGTAAGGCAGCCGCACCGACTGCTTCACCGCAAAGCCGTGCGGGTTGTAGACCAGTAGCGTCGGCTCGTCGCCGCCGGCTTCGATGCCGAGGCGTTCGAGCCCATCGCGGCGCAGCATGCGGGCGACGCTGGCGCCTTCGGCGACGGTCGCGAGCTTCAGCAGCTGCTGGGTGCGGGTTTCGGGCGAGTATGGCTGGGTGATCGAGCGGTCGGCGCCCCAGGTGTGCTCGGCATAGAGCGCCAAACCCTTGCGGGCGACGTCGTGCAGCATGGCACGGCGGCGCGGCGCTTCGCTCGGGTGCCAGGCGTCGAGGCCGGTGGCGGCATCGAGATCGCGCTGGCCGCGCATCGCCTGGGCGGTTTCGTGCGCCGTGGAGCCGGCGCCGAAATTCCACCAGTCGGTCCAATCGCCGCGCAGCGTCTGCATCGTCTCGGCCGGCTGCTGGCGGACGCGGTCGAAGAACTCGCTGATCGTCCCGAGCCGGAGCTTGATGCCGCCGGTCGAGGCGTTGCCTTCATTGAAGTTACGGATGAAATCGGGCAGCGCCGCCTGCGGCGAGCCGTTGTCGTGGTAGCGGACATTGGTGATCTGCATCATCAGGAAGGGGTGCGGATAGCCGGTCGCCTCCCACTTTCTGGCCCAGCGCGGCACCCGGGCCCGGGCCTCTTCCATGTTGGTCGGAATCTGCAGGCTGCGATCCGAGGTCACGCCGTAGATGAAGCCGTTATAGGCGGTGATGCTGCGGCCGCCCGGCGCCTGCCAGTTGAAGGCGCGCGGCCAGGGCTTCAGCGCATGCCCATAGTGCTCGTTGATGGCCATCGAGATGCCGGTGATGCCATGGTCGAGCAGCGCATCGACCACACCCCAGGGCAGGCCGTTGACGTCGGTGTTCATCGCCGAGCGCACCGGGATGCCGAGCTCGCGGAAGAATTTCAGCGGCTTCAGCACATCGAGGACCATGGAATGGTCCATCAGCGGGGTCATGTGCCAACCCATGCCGGCGACTTCGATCTGCCCGCGCTTCACCGCGGCGAGGAAGCGGTCGCGGTCGGCATTCCCGGCGTGCACCCACCAATCCATGGTTCCGCCGGTGACCTCGCAGGTCCAGCGGAACTTGGCGTCGTCGGGGTAATCGGCCGTGCGCTCGGCGATATCGAGCGCCTCGTCGATGAAGCGGCGGTGCAGCTCCATCACCACCGGCTGCGGATGGGTGTAGCCGATGTCGGTATGGCTGTGATGGACGAAGAGGATTTCGTTGATCATGGGTGGCTCTGATGAACGGGGTGAAGAGGGAGCCGCCTAGAAGGCGGCGAGTTTGACCGACATCGGCGTGCCGACATCGAAGTGCTGCAGGGGTTCGGACAGGGTGCCGGTGGCGTGATCGACGGCGAACACCGTCAGCCGATCGGAATCCTGGTTGGCGACCACGAGGTGCCGGCCCGAGGGTGAGAAGGCGAGATCACGCGGCGTCGTGCCGCCGCTCGGCCGGCGGCCGGTCTGGGTGAGCTTGCCGGTGGCGTCGTCGATGCCGAGCGCCAGGATGTCGTTGCAGACGCGCAAGCCGACGAACAGGTGCCGGCCATCGGCGCTGAGCACGATGCCTGATGGCTGGACGATGCCGCCATCGAGCGAGGGGATGGTGAAGCTGTCGCGCTGGGTCAGGGCGCCGGTTGCCGGGTCGACGGCGACGCTGACCACGGTGGGGATCAGTTCGCTGACCATGAAGATGGCGCTGCCATCGGCCGAGAACACCAGGTGGCGCGGGCCGAGACCGGGCGGCAGCGTAAAATCGCGAGACGGCTCGGGGCTCAAACTGCCATCGGCGCCGAGCCTGTAGGCAACGAGCCTGTCGATGCCGAGATCGGCGACATAGACGATGTCCCCTGCCGGTGCCGGGACGACACAGTGGGCGTGTGCGGTGGTCTGGCGCGCCGCGTTGGGACCGCTGCCGGTATGGCGGACACTGGCGACGGCGGCGCCGAGCGAGCCGTCGCTGGCGATGGGAAAGACGCTGAGCGCCGCGTCGGGCCAGCCCTCGGGGTTGGCGCCATTGTAGTTGGCGACCAGCAGGAATTTTCCGTCGGTCGAGAGGCTGGCGTGGCAGGCCTCGTTGCCGCGCGTCGGCTGGCGGTTGATCAGCCGCAAGCCGCCCGCCTCCACGGCGTAGGCGGCGATAGCGCTCTCGCGGGTGCCGGTGATCTCGCAAGTCGAATAGAGCCGGCCACGCGCCGCGTCGGTCACCAGCCAGGCGGTGTCGTCGACGCCGCCGACCAGATCCACTGCACTCAGCCGGCCGGTTTCGTCGTCGAAGCTCAGCCGGGAAATGCCCGCGCCATTGGCCGCGCCGTATTGCGGCATGGCACGGGTCAGGCTCCCGGTGAATGCGTAAATCGGCACGACGTCCCTCCCGCTTTCCCCGTCATTGCCCCCTCGCGCCCGATCAACGCTTGCCAAGCCCGTTCGTTTGGAACAGGATCGAGGGCAATTGACACAACTAGTATGGTAGACCTACAACGTCTTGGCAAGGGCGGACGACATCGATGCGGGATGCGACAAAAGCAGCACCCGGATCGATCAGCCAACCACCGCCCTGCCCGTTCGAAACGCCGAAAGCTGCACCCGAATGAAGATTGTCGACATCAAGGCCACCACCGTCGCCGTGCCGCTCGAGGCGCCGCTGCGGCATGCGTCGGGCGCCCATTGGGGGCGGTTCGTGCGCACCATCGTCGAGGTGGTGACGGACGAAGGGATTTCCGGCTGGGGTGAGCTCGGCGGCGGCGGCGAGAGCGCCGAAGCGGCGGTCAAAGGGCTGCTGCCTTACCTGAAGGGGCATGACCCGCTGCAGCTCGAGCAGCTGCGCTGGAAGATCATGAACCCGGTGGCGAGCCTCTACAATTCACGCATGCAGCTGCATGCGGCACTGGAAATGGCCTGCATGGACGTGGCCGGCAAGGCGCTGGGCATCCGCGCCTGCGACCTGATCGGCGGGGCGCTGCGCGAGTCGATCCCGTTCGCGAGCTACCTGTTCTATCGCTACGGCAACGAAGAGCAGGGGTTTGGCGACGAGTTTTCGGCCGACGCGCTGGTGGCCGAGGCCAAGCGGCAGAAGCAACTGCATGGCTTCAAGTCGCACAAGCTGAAGGGCGGCGTGTTCGCTCCAGAGCATGACGTCGAAGTGTTCTCGGCGATTGCCGAGGCGCTCCCCGGCGACCGCTTCCGGCTCGACCCCAATTCGGTGTGGTCGGTCGAGGAGTCGATCTGGGTGGCCAAGGAAATCGAGCACATCCGCAACGACTATTTCGAGGACCCATGCTTCGGGCTCGAGGGGATGCGGCGGTTGCGCGACCGGATTTCCATCCCTACCGCCACCAACACCGTGGTGGTGAATTTCGAGCAGCTCGCCGCCTGCATCAAGCATGACGCGGTGGATGTGATCCTCCTCGACACGACGTTCTGGGGCGGGTTGCGGCAGGCCTACAAGGCGGGCCAGGTCCTCGAAACCTTCCAGTTCGGCGCCAGCGTCCATTCTTCGGGCGAGCTCGGCATCCAGCTTGCCTCGATGCTGCATCTCGGCGCAGCGCTGCCCAACATGAGCTTTGCCGCCGACGCGCATTACCACCACCTGCTCGACGACATCATCGTCGGCGGCAAGCTCAAATATATCGACGGCGAGATCGCGCTGCCCAAGGGGCCGGGGCTCGGCGTCGAGGTCGACCGCGACAAGCTCGCCCAATACGCCGCCTATTACCGCGAGGTCGGCGGCTACACCTATGACCGCGATCCGCAGCGCCCGGACTGGTACTCGATCCAGCCCGAGATGCGCTACGCCGACCCAGCCGGACGATAAGAGGCGCCATGGCAACCGTTACCCTCCGGGATATCATCAAGATCTACGGCGAGTTCGTCGCCATCAAGGGCGTCGACCTCGACATCGAGGACGGCACTTTCGTGGTGCTGGTCGGGCCCTCCGGCTGCGGCAAATCGACGATCCTGCGGATGATCGCCGGGCTCGAAACCATCTCGCATGGCGAGTTGAAGATCGACGGCAAGCTGGTCAACGACCTGCCGTCGCGGGATCGCGGCATCTCGATGGTGTTCCAGTCCTACGCGCTCTATCCGCACATGAGCGTCTCCGACAATCTCGGCTTCGGGCTTCGTATCAGCGGCGTGCCGAAGGTCGAGATCGCCCGGCGCCGCGGCGAGGCGGCGAAGATGCTGGGGCTCGACCCCTATATGGATCGCCGGCCGAGCCAGCTCTCCGGCGGGCAGCGGCAGCGCGTCGCCATCGGCCGCGCCATGGTGCGCGAGCCAAAAGTGTTCCTGTTTGACGAACCGCTTTCCAACCTCGACGCCAAGCTTCGCAACCAGACCCGCATCGAGATCAAACGGCTGCAGCGCCAGCTCGGCGCGACGGTGGTGTTCGTGACGCACGACCAGGTCGAAGCGATGACGCTGGCCGACAAGATCGTGGTGCTGAACGACGGCCGCGTGGCGCAGATCGGCACGCCGCTCGAGGTGTTCGAGCGCCCGGCCAATATCTTCGTTGCCGGTTTCATGGGCGCGCCGTCGATGAACATGCTGAAGGCCGAGGTCGGCCCAGGCAACACCATCCGCGCCGCCGGGCTCAATGTCCCGGTGCCGGCGGACCGCTTCAAGCTGCCGGCAGCGGGTACGGCGGTGACGCTGGGCATCCGGCCCGAGGATATCGTGCCGGAAGGGCACGGCACGCGACCGGAGTTGGGCGCCGATTTCAGCGCCGAAGTGAGTTTCGCCGAGATGCTCGGCAACGAAAGCCTGCTGTTTGCCGAGCTCGGCGGGACCGAGATCGTCGCACGCATGCAGCACCCACGCGCCCTTGAGCCCAACCAGCAGGTGCGGTTCCGCATCGACGGCGCGCGCGTCCACGTCTTCGACAACGAAAGCCAGAATTCGCTGCTCCGCTAAGGCGCAGCGGGAACAACGACAAGGGAGAGAGACATGTCGTTACTAAGGACTTTTACAGCAGCGGGCCTTGCCGCCGTACTGTCGGCGGGCACCGCGTATGCTCAGGACCTGATCCTCAACTCGGACAAGACCGAGTGGAATCCGGGCATCACCGCGATGATGGACGCCGCCGGCACCGCCGCGGGCGTCAAGGTCACGGTGCAGGACATCACCCCGACCGACAAGTATCAGGCCTATATGCAGACCTCGATCGCCGGCAATAATGCCCCGGCGTTCTTCACCTGGTGGAACGGCCAGCAGCTGAGCGACCTGGTGGCGACGGGCATTCCCGCCGACCTCAGCGCCAACTGGGATGCCGCCATCGCCAATGGCGACTATTCCGAAGCGCAGCGCGAACTGGTCAGCGTCGACGGCAAGCCGTACGGCGTGCTGCTGAACGTCGCCAACTGGGTGGTGTTCTACAATACTGCGGCCTTCGAGAAGGCCGGCATCGCGGCCCCTCCCACCACCTGGGAAGAGCTGATGGCCGACGCCGACAAGCTGAAGGCGGCGGGCTACACCCCGTTCAACGGCCCGACCTCGGGCGGCTGGATGCCGTTCATCTGGTTCAGCCAGTTGGTGCTGGGCGGCGATCCGGACGCCTTTGTCGGGCTGACCGACGGTACAGTGCCCTATGACGGTCCGGCCGTGCAGAACGCCTTCAAGGTGTGGGGCGAGATGTACGCCAAGGGCTACTTCACCGATCCGCGCGAGCAGGACGACCAGAAGTTCTTCGTCGATGGCACGGCCGCCATGTATCTGATCGGCGACTGGCACTCGGGCTCGTTCGCCGAAGCCGGGATGGAGCCGGGCAAGGACTTCAAGACCTTCCTGATGCCGTCGCTGTCGCCGGATGTGCAGCAGTCGGTGATCGTCGAAGCCTCGCCGATCGTCGTCTCGAAGGCAGCGCTCGATGCCAACCCCGAACTCGCCAAGGCCGTGCAGTCGATGATGGGCGTCGATGCCTCGAACGCGCTCGGAACCAAGATCCAGGTCTATAACGGCAACCTCAAGGCTGCCGCGCCGAACGCCACCATCCAGGCCAACAAGGACATGGTGGCCGCCGCCAAGCCGCGGGCGCTGGTGCGCTGGTGGGAAGCCGTACCGTCGCAGATCCAGGGCGACCTGGTCGCGGCCATGGGCGCCTTCATGTTCAACCCGACCCCCGAACAGGCGGCCGAGTCGATGAAGACCATGCAGACCATCAACGCCGACTACTGGGCCAGCAAGTAAGCAGGTTCCTCCCAGCCGGTCGCGCTTTCGGGCGCGGCCGGTCCTTCGATTGGAGCGTCTCGGATGATCGCCACCGCCTCGGCCCTGCTCTCGCCGCAAGTGTTGAAGGAAGCGCGCCAGCGCGAGCGGCGGGTCGCCTGGCAGCAGACCCGCATCGCCTGGCTGTTCATCGCCCCGGCGGTGCTCATGGTGACGCTGTTCCTGCTGACGCCGGTGGTGTTCAACGTCATCCTGAGCTTCACCAAGTGGCAGAAGTTTACCGGGCTCGACCAGTTCGCCGGCTTCAATAACTACGCGCGGCTGTTCCGCCTGCCGTACTTTTCGGAAGCGCTGGCCAATACCGCGGTCTGGGTGGTCGGCGCCGTGGTGTTCCCGCTGGCGGTGGGCCTCGGGCTGGCGCTGCTCTTGCGCAACATCCCGTTCCAGGAAACCTTCAAGAGCCTGTTCTTCCTGCCGCGCGTGCTGGCGCCGACCGCGGTCGCCGCCATCTGGTACTATGTCTACGCGCCGCGCGGGGTGCTCAACTCGGCTGTCTCCGGGATCACCGGCACGCCGTTCGATTTCGGCTGGCTCTACGACCCGGCGACCATCACCGGCTCGGTGATCGTCACCTTCGTCTGGCAGACCGTCGGCATCACCATGGTGCTGCTGTTGCTCGGGCTTGCTGCGATCCCCAAGGACCCGATCGAAGCGGCGCGGGTCGATGGCGCATCGAATTTCCAGATTTTCCGCCACATCGTCTGGCCGCTGCTGCTGCCGACGGTGCTGGTGGTGACCATTCTCAATGTTGCCGCGGGCTTCACCACCTTCGACCTGCTCTGGGTGATGGCGACCTCGTTCCCCGGCAAGCGCACGCTCTCCCTGGCGGTCTACATGTATTACGAGAGCTTCTCCAACGGCGCCTGGGCCTATGGCTCGGCCGTCGCCGTGGTGCTGGGCGCCATGGTGATCACCGTCAGCGCGCTGCTCGCCGTGGTGCAGGCGCGCGTCAGCAAGAACATCCGGTAGGCAGATCATGGCAGTCGACATCACCGACAAGGCGTTTATCTCGGGCCTGATCGCCAAGGAAAAGCGCACGCAGCGCCAGGGCGGCCGCTGGCTGGTGCTCCCGATCCTGGCGCTCACCATCGCCTACCTGACGCCGCTTTATTACCTGTTCGTCACCATCTTCAAGACCTCCGAGGAATACGCCAAGAAGGGTGTGCTGGAGCTGCCGGACAGCCTCGCGCCGCTCGCCGACAACGTGGTGCAGGCCTGGACCATCGCCAACCTCGGCCAGGCGGCGATGAACTCGTTCAGCTACGCACTGGTCGGCGCCGTGCTGTCGGTGTCGTTTGCCGCGGCGGCGGCCTACGGCATGACCCGGCTGCACCTGCTCGGGTCGAACGGCTGGTTCATGCTGATCTTCACCGGCACGCTGTTCCCGTTCCAGATGTACCTGGTGCCGCTGCTGTTCGGTTATCAGCGGCTTGGACTGGTCAACACCTGGTTCGGCATGCTGCTGGTCTATGTGGCGATCTGCATCCCCTTCCCGCTGCTGGTGCTGCGTAACTCCTTCTCCTCCATCACCCGCGAGGTCGACGAGGCGGCGCGGATCGAAGGGGCCAGCGAGTGGCGGGTGTTCACCTCGATGATCGTGCCCAATGCGATGGGCCCGCTGATCGCGCTGTTCCTGCTACAATTCACCTTCATCTGGAACGACCTGCTGTTTTCCTCGATCCTCGCCAACGGCATCGAGGTGCGCTCGATCATGGTGGCGCTGCAATCGCTGCAGGGCACCTATTCGACGCTCGGGCCCAATGTGGTGATTACCGCGACGCTGATTTCGAGTATCCCCACGGTCTTGCTGTTCATCGCCTTGCGGAAGTACTTCATGGCAGGATTGCAACTGGGGACCAAATGACGGCGGAACGACCATGAAAGCCCCCAAGGGGAGATCGGCGGCGGCGGAGTTCGGAAGCGAAGCCAGCTACGGCACGCGGCAGGATGGCGGCTCGATGGCAAGCCAGGTCTATGACCGGCTGATGCAGCAGATCCTCGACATGCAGCTGCCGCCGTTCCAGGAACTCTCCGAAGCGCGGCTCGCCGCCGAGTTCGGGGTCAGCCGCACGCCGGTGCGCGAGGCCTTCGCCAGGCTGGCACGGCGCGGGCTGGTGGAAATCCTGCCGCAGCGCGGCACCATCGTTTCGCCGCTCAGCGAGAACCTGATCGCCAAATCGCGATTCATCCGCGAGGCGCTGGAGCGCCCGCTCGCCCGGCTTGCCGCCGAGCGGCTGACGCCGGAAATCGCGGCGCTCCTCAAGCGCGAGATCGTCCTGCAGCAGACCTTTGCCGGGCTTGGCGACGACCAGGACTTTCTGCAGTCGGATGACCGGTTCCACTCCCTGATCGCCAAGGCAGCCGGGTTCGAGACGATCTGGGACGATGTGCGCGAAGCCAAGTTCCACATGGACCGCATCCGCCGGCTGTCGCTGCTCAGCCAGGAGCACATGTATTTTATCGTCGGCGAGCACGAGGAAATCCTGGCGCGACTGCAGGCGCACGACGCCAAGGGCGCCGACGAAAGCATGACCGTGCACCTCGCCTCGGTGATGCACGAACTCGACGTGATCCGCTCGGCGCATCCGGAATACTTCGTGCGCGAGGCGGCTGGGGTGGAGCAGTAGGGCCTGTCGGCGAGCTGTCGCTCCGATCGCGCAGACCGAGTGAGGGCCCGGAAGCTCAGACGACGGGCGTCGCAGTCCCGATCTCGCAGTTGGAAGCCTCCTGAGACAAACCTGTTTAGGCGTGTCGCGGGGGTTTCCACGTGGCTCGTGCGCTACTCTAGAAGTGCCAGTTCACGCCGATTGTCGCGGTATGAGTGACATATCCGAGATCAAAGTCGCCTTCACCCGGAACGACGTAGGTGCGAAGCCCGTAGTCGGAATACCGGTACTGCGCGTCAATCGAGGTTTTGTCCGAGATCGCGGCTTCAATTCCAGCGCCAAGGGTCCACCCAAGGTGGGTTGCATCGGCCCTTCGTGGCCCTTCCTCATAGGAACCACCGCCAAGAGCCAGCCCTCCGGTGAAGTATGGCAGGTAGTTGCCGTCAACGAGCCCGATCCTCCCCCGCAGAGAGGCGTGCCAGTCCAGCCCGATACGATAGGGATAGGTCAGTTCCCCGCCTCCCGACGCTTCGACGTTGTTGACAGCGATATCGGCCGCTATTCCAGCGATCAACACTTCCGACAGGGACGCGTCAAACCCTACCACCCCGCCAAACAGCAGCCCGTTGATGTCCTGATCGTCAACTCCACCTCGATGGTGAGTGACCACAATCAGGTCTGGCGCTGGGGTGGTGGGATCGTCTTCAAAAGTGACGGTATCGTACAGCATGTGCTCGTTGCCGATGCCGTAGCCAACGAACGCGCCCACATAAGGCCCGCTCCAAAGCGCCGGACCGGCAGCCGATTCGGTGACCCACGCCGCAAGCGCGCAAGAACCTAGAGCCACAAACAGTCGCAATGTCATGTATATCCCCCATCGAGCATCTCCTTGTCAGAGGCGTCCCGATGGCAGCATCTTATCCTCTATCCCAGTTCGAGCCAATCCGGGACAATGTGATTACGGCAGCGACCAAGATAAACTGCCGGTGCAGCTAGCACTGCATGCATTACCACGTCCCCCGTCTGCGAGAGAACACGCTAAACAGCAACAAAGATGATCTACACCGTACAAGTCATCGAAAGCGGTGGCATCGACAAAACCGCACGACACACTTCTGCATACCCATGGGGTTGCGCGATCGGAGCGAAGCGACGAGCGGCTGGAGCTTGCCCCTCCACTAAACCCCGCGCCGCTTGATCACATCGCGGTACCACAGCGCCGACGCCTTGGGCGTCCGTTGCATGGTGTCGAGGTCGACGTGGACGATGCCGAATTTCTGGGTGTAGGCGGCGGCCCATTCGTAGTTGTCGAGCAGCGACCAGAGGTAGTAGCCGCGCACGTCGGCCCCCTCGTCGATCGCCCTTGCGATCCATTCGAGGAAGGCCCCGACATAGGCGATGCGCTCATCGTCCTGCAGTGGATCGGCCAAAGTCCTGCCGTCGGAAACGCCGTTCTCGGTAATGAAGATCGGGCGGTCGAAGCCGTAGTCGGCCTTGACCATCACGATCGCGTCGTAGACGGCCTTGGGGTAGAACTCCATACCGTTATCGAGGAAGTTGCCGCCCGGGTGCCACTCGTCGGCGACCCACCATTTCGGGTTGTAGTGCTCGGCGCTGACCACGACGCGCGAGTAGACGTTGAGCCCGACATAGTCGATCGGCGTGGCGATCAGCTCGAGGTCGCCGGCCTCGATCTCGGGCATGGTGCCCTCGGCGGTCAGCCGCTGGGTGAGACGCTCGCTGTAGCCGCCGCCGAGCAACGGATCGAGGAAGAAACGGAAGCCGTTATCCTCGTCCTCTGCCGCCAGGGCCTTGTCCTCGGGTTTGTCGGTCGCCGGATGGCGCTGCCAGATATCGAGGACAATGCCGATCTCGCCCGGACTGCTGGCGGCGCGGAACGCTTCGACGCCACGGCCATGCGCCAGCAGCGCATGGTGCATCGCCTGCCGGGCCGCCTTCTCGTCGGTGCGGCCAGGGGCGAAAGCGCCCATGCCGTACCCTACCCAGATGGAGATCGGCTCGTTGAGCGTCGCCCAGCGACGGACGCGATCGCCATAGCTGTCGAACACCAGCGCCGCATAGTCGCCGAACCAGCCGACGACGTCGCGCGTCACCCAGCCGCCCCGATCCTCGAGCGCCTGCGGCAGGTCCCAGTGGTAGAGCGTGACATTGGGGGCGATGCCCTGCTCCAGCAGTTCATCGATCAACCGCGAGTAGAAATCGATGCCGGCATGGTTCACCCGGCCGGTTCCCTCGGGCATCAGCCGCGACCAGCTGAGCGAGAAGCGATAGCTCTCGATGCCGAGCTCGCGCATCAGGGCGACATCCTCGCGAAAGCGCCGATAGTGCTCGACGCCGCGATTGCCGGAGACATCGCCTGCCACCTTGCCGGGGGTCTGGGTGAACGTGTCCCAGATCGAGGGACCCTTGCCATCCTCGTTCCAGGCGCCCTCGATCTGATAGGCGCTGGTGGCGACGCCAAAGGTGAAGTCCTTGGGCAGCAGAATTTTGGGCAAAGCAGAACCGTCCTGTGAAACGGGAGGGGGAATGACTGAACTGAGGTGAGTGGGAGAACCGCGACGCTGGTGCGCGCGGACCCCCACCCCTGTCCCCTCCCCGCAAGGGGACGCGGTAGCGCCCTGAGGGGAGGGAGACGATGGAGCGGAAGCCCCGGTGTGTGTGCCGGCCTACTTCGCAGTGACGGTGAAGCCCTGCTCCGTCGCGTATTCGGCAATGCGCTTCTGCCAGGCGGCAAAACCTTCGGCGATGCTGGTCTTGCCGGAGATGGCCTGGCCGACGGTGTCCTTGTAGACGCTGCCGACATACGGCTGGAACGGCAGCCAGCTCCAGCCGACCACCGAGTTCTTGGCCGACTCGGCGAAGATCTGGCGCGCCTTCTGGCCGCCGAGATAGGCGATTTCCTCATCGAGGAATCCTGGGTCTTCCCAGGCAGCATTGGTGGTGGGCAGCAGGCCCTGGTCGTTCTTCAGCGAGGTGACGCCTTCCGGGCTGCTGTTCATCCACAGCGCGAACTCGACCGCCGCTTGTTTGTTGGCGCTCTGCTCGAGGATCACCGTGCCGGAGCCGCCGAACTGGCTGGTGCCGACATCGCCCTCGTTCCACACCGGCTGCGGCGCGACCCGCCACAGGCCTTCGTTCTGCGGCAGCACCCCGGTGAGCGCCTGGAGGCCCCAGGCCCCGACCACCCAGGTGGCCATCTGGCCGGCGCCCAACTGCTTGAACCAGGCATCCGAACCCATGACGGACTCGATCGTCAGCCCCTTGGCGTTGAGATCGGTCCAGTAGTCGGCCCACTGCCTGGCCTTGTCGGAGTTGAAATCGAGCGTCACGTTGGTGCCGCCCTCCAGGGTCCACGGCGCGGCACCGAGCTGCCACAGCCCCATATAGGCGGCGTCGACCAAAGCCGGATCGATGAAGGTGATGAAGTGCTCGGGGTTCTTGGCGTGGATCGCTTCGCCGGCGGCGGCGAACTCGGCCCAGGTGCGCGGCACCGCGACGCCGGCTTCATCGAATACATCCTTGCGGTAATACATCACGCCCGGACCAAAATCCTGCGGGATGCCGTAGATGCCGCCATTGATGTCGACCAGCCCGACCACGCCGGGCAGGAACAGCTCGCGCACGCTCTCGCCGCCATGCTTGGTGACATCGGCGAGCGCGCCGGTGAGAGCGAAGTTGGGGATCGCGTCATAGGTCATGTGGGCGACGTCGGGGCCGCCGGAGCCGGCGTCCACGGCGTTCTGGATCTTGGTGTACTGGTCGGCGCCGACGCCGACATTTTCCACCTTCACCTTGATGTTGGGGTGACCAGCCTCGAACAGGTCGACGGTCTTCTGGATGTCGGGCAGCCAGGTCCAGAAGGTAATCTGGACCGGCTCCTGGGCGTTGGCGGCGCCGGCGAACAGGGCCGCTGCCGCGATCCCGGCGGCGAGGGCAGCCCGGATAAGGCTGCCGGTTTTCAATCCGATCATAATGACTTCTCCCTTTGTCATTGTTGTCGTCGTTGGCGCCCCGCGCCGGATGGCGCGGGGGATTGGAAGCGCGCTCATTGCTTGACCCCGCCGGCGGCGATGCCGGACTGCCAATGGCGCTGCAGGAACAGGAAGGCGACGATCAGCGGCAGCACCGCGAGGAGCGAGCCGGTGATCACCAGCGGATAGAGCGGCTGCGATAGATTGACCCCGCCGGCATTGGCGAGCTTGTTCCACAGGCTCAACCCCACGGTCCGGCACCGCGTCCTGGGCGTAGACCAGCATCAGGAACAGCCCGAAGGGGCTGGCCAGCGCCGGGATGATCACCGCCAGCTCGGTGTTGATCAGGCCCCACTGGCTGAACAGCATGTAGGTGGGGACGGCGAGCGCCGTACCCGGCACGGCGCTGGCGCCGAGCACCGCCATCAGCACGCCGCGGCGGCCGTGGAAATCGAACTTCGCCAGCGCGTAGCCGCCCATCGCGGCGATCACCGCGGCGCCGCCGGCCCCGACTACGGCGTAAAGAACGGTGTTGCCGAACCAGCGCAGGAAAATGCCGTCCTGGAAGGCGAAGAGGCTCTGGATATTGTCGAACAGCGCAAAGCTCGGCGCGAAGGCGAGGCCGAAAGTGGCGAACAGATCGACATTGGACTTGGTGGCGTTCACCAGCAGCCAGCAGAGCGGCAGCATGAAATAGGCGAGCAGCATCCACATGACGATGCTCAGCACCACGGACTTGCGCGGCTTGAGGCCGGTGTTCTCGCTCGTCGCCATCAGATCAGCCGATCCCGGCGGGCGATGCCGAGTTGCACGACATAGGCGATGGCGACGGTGAAGCCGCCGAGGATCACGGCGATGGCCGCGGCATAGTTGGTCTGGCTGCCGGTGAAGGCCAGGTTGTAGGCATAGAGGTTGGGCGTCCAGTTGGTGGTGATGACGCTGGGCCGCACCGCCTGCAGGATGCTCGGCTCGTTGAAGAGCTGCAGGCTGCCGATCACCGAAAAGATCAGCGCCAGGGTCAGTGCGCGACGGAGCGCCGGCAGCTTGATCGAGAAGGCCTTGCGCCACTCGCCGGCGCCGTCGATATCGGCGGCCTCGTAGACCTCGGTCGGCACGGCGCGCAAAGCGGCGTAAAAGATCAGCATGTTGTAGCCGACGAACGACCAGGTCACGACATTGCCGACGCTGCCCAGCATCAGCCCGGGGCCGAGGAAATCCGGCGCCGTCGCGCCGAAAAAGCCGAACACCTGGCCGGCGAGGCCGAACTGGCCGCCGAAGATGTAGCCCCACATCAGCGCCGCAACCACCGCCGGCACGGCATAGGGGAGGAACAGCCCGATGCGGACAATACGGCTGCCGGCGAGGCGGCCACTGTCGATGGCCAGCGCCACGAACATGGCAACCGCCAGCATGATCGGCACCTGCAGGAAGAAGAACAGCAGCACCCGCAGCACGCCGTCATGCAGCAGCGCATCGCCGAAGGCGCGCACATAATTGCCGAGCCCGACGAACACCGTGCCGCCGACCATTTGCTTCCTGAAAAAGCTGATGACGATGGCGTAGCCGAGCGGGATCACCACGCTGATCGCGAACACCGCGATGAACGGCGCGAGAAAGAGATAGGCGGTGACCGAAGCGCGCGCTTTGGCTTTGGGGCGGTGGAGGGTGGTGGGGGCGGTCAATCTTGCCACCCGTCCATGCTGAACTCGCCAGCTCGCGGGCTCCCGCCCCCCTCCCCAACCCTCCCCGCAAGGGGGAGGGTGCAGGGCGGCGAACTTGGCGAGGTTGTGCCCCACACACCGGCGGGCACCCTCCCCCTTGCGGGGAGGGTTGGGGAGGGGGGTGCCAAGCACTCCGAACCCTTGGCAGGGAGGAACACCGCCCTCATCGCCCTGCCCCGCGCTCGCGCAGCACGCGCACGTCCCAGGGCCCGAGTTCCAACAGCTCGACCGGCGCGCCGCTCAGTACGTCCTCCACCGGCATCGGGGGTGCGACGCTCCGAGCCTCCCAGCCGAAATTGTGCACGAACCACAGCCGCTCGCCCGCGGCATTGGTGGCGCCGTGGACGGTCAGCGCGCCGGGGACGAGCTGGTCGGCCCAGGGGTGATCCGGCGCCAGCCATCGCGCCAGCGACTCGGCGAGGTCGAGGTCGGGGAAGCTGCCGAGATAAGTGACGCGGCCGGCGCCGTGCCGGTGCGTAGTGGCGGCGGGCCAGCGGCCGAAATGCGGATGCTGATAGCTGGCGAGCACCGTTGCACCATCGGGGATCAGGCCTTCGACAAGGCCTTCGGCGGCGCCCGAGATGTCGCCGCTGACGGCGACCGGCTGCACCAGGTTGCTGAACTCGTCGTACCAGGCGCCGGCGGCGGCAGCGAGGCCGGCTGGCTGCCGGTCGAGTTTCGGCCGGCCGATCTCGTCGGCATAGCCGGTGCGGATACCGAGGACGAGATGACCGCCCGCCGCGGCATAGGCGGTCAAATTGGCGATCAGCGCGTCGGAGGCGAGATAGAGCGCCGGCACCACGAGCACCGGCAGTTCGGCCGCGAGTATCGTGGGATCGGTGATCTCGAAATCGGCAGCGTGCATCACCCGGACCTGATGGCCGGCGCGGTTCAGCCCGCCATAGAAGCGATAGACGATGCGCTCATAGGCGGCGCGATCCGGCGGCCCCTGTTTCTCGGGTTTGACGCCCGGGTCCTGCATCGGCGGGTGGTATTCGAAGGCCCAGCGGGTGGGCATCGAGAACAACAGCCCGGTCGTCGCGTCGGGCACGAGGCCTTCGACCGCCTGCCCTGCCCGCTGGATCTCGCGGCCAAGCGCTGCAATCTGCTCGTAAACCCGGCCGGGCACGAAGCTATGCGGCAGCACGCCGCCCCAGAATGTCTCCCAGGAGCCGTGCATGGTATGCCAGTGCCAATATTCGACGGCGCGGGCGCCGCGGGCGATCATCGCCCAGGCGACCTGCCGCCACTGGCCATCGAAGGCAGGATAGTTGAACCAGGGAAAACCGACGCTGGTGGCATTGGTCTCGGTGACCATGAAGCGCTGCTGGCCGATGGCCCAGGTGCGATCGGAAATGAAGAACGGCGCCCAGCTGCCGGACGGCGGGAAGGCGTAGTCGCCGACGATGTCGGGACCGAGCTGGTCCTGGGTGGCGAGGTACTGGTTGGAGGCGATGACGTCACCGGTGGCGCCGATGGCGCGGTCATCGACCGCAGGCCGCATCGGGTCGATGCAGGTGGTGATGAACTGGTCGGGCGTGGCGTATTCGCGGACGATCGCCGTCTGCCAGGCGATGTACTCGGTGGTCAGTTCAGCCTGATAGCGCCGCCAGGCCAGATCGTATTGCGGCACGTGGTTGCCGTCGGGCACCCACAGCTCGTCGATATCGTTCAGCCGGTGTGCCCAATGGGTGAGGTTCCAGGCCTGGTTGATGGCCTCGACGCCATTGTACTTTTCGAGCAGCCAGCGTTTGAAGCCGGAGAAGACATGGGTGTTGTGCGGCACCTGCTGGCCGGGCTCGTTGTCGACCTGGAAGCCGACTACGGCCGGGTGGGCAGCATAGCGGCCGACCACGGCGCGGATGATGCGCTCGGCATAGTGGCGGAATACCGGATGCGAGCAATCGGTCTCCTGCCGGGCGCCCCATGGCACGCGCACGCCAGTCTTCTGTTCCGCCGCGATCTCGGGGTGCTTGAGCATCAGCCAGGGCGGCACGGCGTAGGTCGGGGTGCCGAGCACCACCGAGATGCCATGCGCGTGGGCGCCATCGAGCACCGGCTGCAGCCACTCGAGCTCGAACTCGCCTTCGCGCGGTTCCCAGGTGCTCCACACCGACTCGCCGACGCGGATCAGGTTGAAGCCGGCTTCCCGCATCAGGCGGAAATCCTCGGCCAGGCGCTCGACCGGCTGGTACTCCGGGTAATAGGCGGCGCCAAACAGGATGCGGTCCCCGATCCGGAGCCCTGACTTCGATTCCACGCCTCACTCCCTCGTGGAGACGCGGTTGGTCGCGCCATTGGGGCAAATTGTTTGCGCAAACAATTCTGATGTCAATACGACTCGCGGACGATCGCGATAAGGACAGTCATCATGTCGTTTCCGCTGGTGATGCTGGATGTCCGGCTTGCGTCAGCATGGCGGCGTGCATATTGTTTGCGATAACGAAAGGCAGCCGATGGCACGACCGGACAGCAAGGCGCGCGCGCCGACAATGATGGATGTGGCGCGGCTGGCGCGAGTCTCACCGCAGACGGTGTCGCGGGTGCTGAACGACTACGCCTTCATCAAGGCCGACACGCGGCAGCGGGTGCTGCAGGCGATCGACAGCCTCGACTACCGGCCCAATATCGCGGCGCGGACCCTCGCCACCAGCCGGTCGCGCACCATCGGCGTGGTGGCTACCGATTACCTGAGCTTCGGGCCAGCCAGCGCGCTGTGGGCAGTCGAGCAGGCGGCCCGGGAAGCGGGTTACGCGGTGTCGATCGTCAGCCTGCCCGAGTCCAACTACCGCACCATTTCGGACGCACTGCAGCGGCTCGCCAGCCAGGCGGTCGAGGGCATCGTAATGATTGCGCCGCAGGACGTCTCGGCCAGCGCGGCGTTCATGTCGTTCGACAATGTGCCCGTGGTGACGCTCAGCTCGGTCGATACCGGCGAGCACACCTCGATCATGACCGACTCGGTGGAAGGCTCGCGCCTTGCTACCCGGCACCTGATCGAACTCGGACACACCGCGATCGCGCATGTCGCCGGCCCTGCGGGGTTCACGGTCTCGGACTCGCGCATCCATGGTTGGCGCAAGGCGCTGGGCGAAGCGGGCCTCGTGGCGGTGGAGCCGGTGGTGGGGGATTGGTCGGCGGCGAGCGGCTATCGCGCGGGCCTCAAGGTCGCTGCCAATCGCGAGTTCACCGCGGCCTACGTCGCCAATGACCGGATGGCGCAGGGGGTGCTGCTGGCACTGCACGAGAGCGGTCGACGGGTCCCCGAGGAGTTCAGTGTGGTCGGCTTCGACGACGTGCCGGAGGCCGCTTACTTCATCCCGCCGCTCACCACCATGCGGCAGGATTTCGCCGCGCTGGGCCGGCGCTGCATCGAGGCGGTGCTGGTCCGCATCAACGGCGAGCCGCCGCTCGAGGCAGACCCGTTGCTGCCGGTGCTGGTGGTGCGCGCCAGCACGGCGCGAGCGCCTGGCTGAGCCGGTTACCTGGTCAGCCGATGCCGGGGACCGGCGTAACCTTGCCGCTGAGCCGCGCGCCGACGAACAGGCTCGCCGGGAAGACGCTGACGAAGCGGTGCATCAGGCCGGCGGTGAGCGGGCGGGTGGCGAGGCCGGCCAGCACCGACGCCGTGAGGATGCGCAGCGGAAACTGCTTGTGCCAGGCGGCCGCGTAGCGTTGCCCGGCGAGTTCCCGCCCGGCCCTGCTCCACTCGGCGACGCCCGCCAGTTCCGATGCCAGCAGCCAGCCCGATTGCAGCGCCATGGAAATGCCTTCGGCAATGATCGGGTGGGATTCGCCGGCGACGTTGCCGACGCTGAAAATGTCATGCGCGTAGCAGTCGCGAATACCGGGCCGGATCGGACCGGCGGCCAGCCATCCCCCATCGAGCGTGGTGTCCCGCAGGACCTCGGCGACGCTCGGGCAGGCAGCTGTAATGTGCCGGAACACCGCTTCGCCTGCCGGCAAGCCACGCTGTGCCGCCCGGACGGCATCGAGCCGGTCGCGGCGAATGCAGCACGAGAGCGACATGCGGCCCTGGTCGGCCCAGACCATGCCGCCATAGCCGCCGGGGAAGGCCAGCAACGGCATCAGGTCGGATGGCAGCGCGGAGCCGCGAAAATGCGCCTTGAAGCCGAGGAAATCCGACGGGAGGTGCGGCCGCCTCGGCTGGCTCGAGAGCCCGCCTGCCTCCCACGAGCCATGGGCAACAATAAGCACCGGCGCCAGCAGGGTACGCCGTTCCCCGGAGCGCTCGATGCTGACGGCCATATCGTCGCCGTCGCGAACCGCGGCAGTGGCCTGCCAGGGCTGCAGCAGCGTGGCCCCCGCCGCCGCGGCCGCCTCGAGCAGCAGCAGGTCGAGCACGTCGCGACCGAGCGCACGGCCGAAGGCGTCGGTTTGGCTGCGCGGCATCCGGGCTTCGATGCTCGGTCCGGCGGCGAACAGGGCAAGCCGGCGGATCTCGGGGCCGGCGAGAGCGCGCACCCGCTCGCCGACACCCAGCCGGTCGAGCAATGCCAGGTTCACCGGGGAGATGAACTCGCCGCACACCTTGTTGCGCGGAAATGCGCTCCTTTCGACAATGGCGACGGCGCGCCCCTGGGATGCCAGGGCGATAGCGGCCGAGGCCCCGGACGGCCCGCCCCCGATGATGACCGCGTCATATCTCATCGTGCAGCACCGGAGGTGTGGAGCGCGCGGAGAAGATATGGGTGAACAACCCGACCGTCCCCTCCCGCGCCGTCATCGCCTGGCCGCCGGGCCACAATCGAGAGAGCTCCTGCCCGGCAAAACCGGCGCGGACACTGGCGGCCGCATCGTGCAGCGTCACGGCGTTGGCGCCGATGGCGCGCAGCAGCCCGGTCGCGGCGAGTGCGGCAGCGTTCCGGCTCGGCTCGGTTGCAACGAACACCGGCGCGAGCCGGGCTGCGGCCGCCAGCAACCGCGTCAGCCCGGCCTCGGCAAAGTGATGCAGGAACAGATTGGCGGTGACGAGATCGAACCCGGTGCTCGGGGACTGTTCCATCCACACGAGCGCATCGGCGGTCACCGTCTCAACCTGCCAGCCGAGCGCGGCGTATGCGCCCAGCCGCGGGGGCGGCACCAGGTCCTGCTGGTCGAGCAGCACGATCTCGCCGCCCGGCCAGTGCCGCCGCATGCGTTTCAGCACCGCGAGCATGAAGCCACCATCGCCGCAGCCGATCTCGAGGATGCGTCGCGGCGGCCGCTGCAGGTCACGCCGCAGGCGCCGGCACATGATCGCCGCCTGAAACATGATGGCGTTGATCCGGGCCAGGTCGCGGCGGGAGCCGATCGCCTCGGGATCGCTCGCCGGCAGCTGATCGAGCAGTTCCGGCGACAAGTGGCGCACCGGCATCCCGGCCATTTCAGGCGGCGTCGGCGGTATGGAACATGAAGGTCTCGGCGGTGAGGCCGGGACCGAAGGCCATGCCACAGCCGATCTGGTCGGCCTGTCGATGGGCCAGTATATCGGCAAGCACGAACATCACCGTCGCAGAGGACATATTGCCGTTCAAGCGCAGCACCTCGCGCGATGGGCGCAAGGCCTCGCCGTCGAGGCCCAGCGACCGCTCGACCGCATCCAGCACGGACTTGCCGCCCGGGTGGACGGCCCAGAGGTCGACATTGTTGAGCCCCCGATTGCCCAGAATGTCGGTGATGCGGGTGCTCAACGTGTCGTGGATGGCGGCAGGCACCTGGCCGGACAACACCATATCGAAGCCGTCATTGCGCACCGTCCAGGTCATCAACTCGCGGCTATCGGGGGCAACGACGGCGCGGAAACTGTCGAGCGCGATGCCGGTGGGCTCGGCCGTGACCAGCGCCGCAGCGGCCCCGTCGCCCCAGAGGATGAAGGTCAGCAGCCGTTCGATATCGGTGGTTTCTTTCAGGTGCAGGGTGCAGAGCTCGACATTGACGGCCAGCACCCGCGCCTCCGGATCCGAACGCACGATGTGATGGGCGAGCTTCAGAGCATTGACTGCCGCATAGCATCCCATGAAGCCGACGATGGTTCGCTCCACCGAGGGCGACAGGCCGCAGCGCTCGATGATCTCGAGGTCGATCCCGGGCGAGGCGAGGCCGGTGCAGGTGGTGACGATAAGGTGGGTGATCCGGGCGGCATCAGACCCGAGCTCCAGCCGGTCCACCGCTTTCTGCGCCAGCACGGGAGCGGCCTCGGCGAAGAGATCCATCCGGGTGGCGGTCGAGGGAAAGTTGCCGCGGGTGAACCGGCCGGCGCCATCGACCGCCGGGCCGTTGGGGTCGTCAGCGGAGGGGAAGCAGCAGTAGCGGTGCTCAATGCCGCTTCTCTCTGCCATCCGGGTGAACACCGCCTGGCGCCTGGGGTCGTCGGCAAGCTGAGAGGCGGCGAAGCCGATGGAGAAACGGTGCACATCGTAATCCGGCACCGCGACAGCGATCTTGTTCACATAGGCCTTGGCAGACATGACGGCTCCTCGGTTGAGACCCAAGGGAGCGGAGAGCACTGTTCCCAGGGCACTCAGGGTCAACACTTGCCGTGGTGGTTTATTCCATCAAACCGACACCATGGCGCGGTGGCGGCCGTCCTTCGGCCGTCGCGGCGCGAGTGCCGCCGCAGGTCTTCAGCCCCTATCCCTGCCCTGGCGAGAGCCGGCCAGGCACCCGGTCCACCAGCAGTTGCCGCGACTGCCGGACATCGCTTTCCATCTGGGCGATCAGCGCCTCGACACTGGTAAAGCGGCGCATGTCGCGCAGGCGGCGCAGCAGGCGAAGCTCGGCGCCGAAGCCATAGAGCAGCTCGTCGAGATCGTGGATATGGGCTTCGACGCGGATCGAGGCGATGTCTGGAAATGTCGGGTTGGTGCCGACGCTGACGGTGGCGCCATAGAGCGTGTCGCGATGCGAGAACCGTGCGACGCTGCAATAGACGCCCTCGGGCGGGAACGGATTGCCCAGGGCCAGCGCAATGTTGGCGGTAGGGAAGCCGAGGGCGCGACCGCGCTTCTCGCCGTGAACGACGCTGCCGCTGATGACCAGCTCGGCGCCCGGATCAGGAAGCGTTGGAAAGGGCAAGATACTGGCTCTGGTGGAAGACCAGCGGCGGGATGTGCGGGAAGAGGCTGGTCTCACGCACTTCGAGCAGAATGATCTCGTGGTCGCCGCCCTCGAGCCGATCGCTGATGGCGCAATCGAGCCAGAGCGCTGCGCCCCTGACGAACAGCGCGCCATCGGGGGTCGCCTCGAACTCGACGCCCTGGAAGCGATCGCCGTGGCGCGACGACAGCTGACGGGAGAGCCGCTCCTGGCTCACGCCCAGCACACTGAGGCCGATGCGCGGCAGGCGGTTGAGCCGCGGCCAGGTGGCGGACTGGCGCGCCACGCAGACCGAGACCAAGGGCGGGTCGAGCGACACCGAACTGAACGAGTTCACCGCCATGCCGATGGGCGCCGCGCCATCCATGCCGCACATGGCGACGACACCGGTCGGGAACATCGAGAAGGCCCTCCTCAGGGCCAGCGTCGCCTCACCTGCCTGCACCGCGATTTCCTCCATATAGTCAAGTTTGAATAATTGGACTGAAGCTAGTCAATTTGTTAGAGGGAGACAAGCGCCTTCCCCGGTTTCAGGAGCCAGCATGTCGAACATTACCCGCCTGGTGGTGCTGGGCGCCGTGCGCCAGTTCGAGCCGGTGCATGGCTATTTCCTGCGCCGCGAGCTGATGACCTGGCATGTCGACGAGTGGGCCAATATCCAGCCCGGCTCGATCTACAACGCACTCAAATCGCTGAAGCAGGACGGCTACATCCAGGAGAACGGCACCGAAGCCGCCGGCAAGCGCCCGGAGCGGACGATCTACCAGACCACTCCGAATGGCGTGGTCGAGCTGATGCGGCTGTTGCGCCAGACGCTGTGGACGGTCGAGACCTTCGACACCAAGCCGGTGATGGCGCTGACCTCGTTCATGTTCCTGCTCAGCCGCGCCGAAGTGGTGGCGGCGCTGAAGGTCAGGATCGCCGAGATCGACGCCAAGGTGGCGAGCAACGGCTTCGATATCAGCGACGTGGCCAAGTCGAGCACCACGCCGGCCTACGTGCGCGAGATCTTCGAACTCTCCTCGCTGCGGCTGAGGGCCGAGCAGGAATGGGCCCGCGGCCTCTACGACCGCATCCTCGGCGGCGCCTATACGTTTGCCGACGAGATCCCGGCCGGCACGCCGCCGACGGCAGGCCGGGACAGCTAAGTCACGACCCGCCGCAGCCGCCATCACTGCAGCTGGCGATGGCTGGCGCCGGGATGATCGGGGCTGAGGATCGGGCTTTCGGTGCCCACCAGCCGTTCGCGCAGGCTCTCGCCCTCGTAGTCCGACGCCGCCACGCCCCGGGAGCGCAGCACCGGCATTACCTGCTCGACGAAATCGAGGGTGGACGTCGGCTGGATCAGCGGGGTGAAGAGGAAGCCGTCGAGGTCGGCGCCTTCGGCCATCTCGCACATGATGTCGGCAATCTGCTCGGGCGTCCCGACGAAGGGGTTGGTGCGTACGCCATGGGCATGCCAATCCTTCAGCACGTCGCCGACGGTCTTGTCGCCGAAGCGGGCGACCTGGGTCTGCGACAGCTCGGTATGAAGCGCGCTCATCTTGGTCGCGGGATCGTAGGACGACAGGTCGAGCCCGGTGAACCAGGCATAGGAGGCGACGGCGACATCCGGGGTCTGGGTGTCGAGGATCGCCTGGTGCTTTGCGCGCGCCTCGGCTTCGGTCGGCGCGACGACGCAGGAGAAGGCGCTCATCAGCTTGATCGAGTTGGGGTCGCGGCCATTGGCAGCGGCCTCGTCGCGGATGGCTTTCACCTGCCCGGCGAGCTTTTCGATCGAACCGCCGCCGAGGAAAATGCATTCGCCATGCTTGCCGCCGAACTGCTTGCCGCGGTCGGACGAGCCGGCCTGGAACAGCACCGGGGTGCCCTGCGGCGAGTAGGCGGTGTTGCCGAAGCCATGCGAGCGGAAATACGGGCCATCATGGGCGATGCGGTGCACCTTGGCCGGGTCGGCATAGCGACCCTGCTTGTTGCGTTCGAGCGCATCGCGTTCCCAGGCGCCTTCGAACAGCTTGTAGACGAGGCTCATGAAATCGTCGGCCATGTTGTAGCGCTCGTCATGCGCCACCATCGGCACGCCGAAAGCGGCGACGGCGGTCTCGGCGGTGCCGGTGGTGACGACGTTCCAGCCGATGCGGCCGTTCGACAGGTGGTCGAGGGTCTGCATGCGGCGGGCGAAGGCATAGGGCTGCTCGAGCAAAGTCGAGCCGGTCATGACGATCCCCAGCTTCTCGGTGGCGCCGATCAGCGCCGCGCCGACAATGGCGGGGTCGAGCCGCGGCAGGTCGAGGCCCTCGGTGGTGCTGATGTCGGGGCGCGTACCCTTGACGTCGGCCCAGCCCCAGGCATCGGCGAGGAACAGGAAATCGAGCTTCGCATCTTCGCAGATGCGGGCGATCTTCACCCAGTAATCGAGCCGGTCGAAATTGTGCCGCTCGCTGTCGGGATGCCGCCAGGTGGACGTGCCGGAGTCGTTGGTCTGAGCGTTTTCAAACAGCCCAAAGCGTAGCTTCTTCATAGCAATGTCTTTCGTCAGAGTTGGGTCCGGATCGGGCGCCTCAGCGCCCGATGACGTCCTCGTCGCTCCACCACAGCAGGCGTTTGCGGAGCAGGGCCAGCAGCGACACGAGAAGTACGCCGAGCAGGCAGAGCAGGGCGATACTCGCCCAGGTCACGGGCAGGTTGGCCTGGGCGGCGGCGATGGTCACCAGCGAACCCAGCCCTGCCTGCTGGCCGGCGGCCACGAATTCGGCCACCGCTGCGCCGACCACCGCCAGTGGCATGGCGATGCGAAGGCCGGCGAAGACGAAGGGCATGCAGCCAGGGAGCCGGAGATCGCGGAAGATCTCCCAGCGGCTGGCATGCAGGGTCTTGAACACGTCGAGCGCCTTCTGGTCGACATCCCTGAGGCCGGCCAGCGAGTTGACCAGCATGGGGAAGAACACCACGAGGCCGGTGACGATGTACTTGGGCAGCATGCCGAAGCCGAAGGCGACGACCAGCGCCGGGGCGATGGCGACGACCGGCGTCACCATGATCACCACGATCAGCGGCATCACCGCCTTCTCGACGATCGGCAACTCGCTCATCGCCACGGCGAGGAGGAAGCCGCAGATGATACCGGCGCCGGCGCCGATAACCACCTCCTGGCAGGTGACGAGGAGGTTGGCCCAGTACATCCCGGGGTCGCTGGCGAGGCTGTTGCCGATGGCGTCAAGCGTCGGCAGCACATAGGGATTGTTGATCGCCACCAGTTGCCAGAGCACGGCGACGATGACGAAAGTCAGCGCCGGCGGGCCCCAGTCGAAAACGATACGGGCCACGGTGAAACCGGATGAATTGCGCCGCGGCGCGGTTGCGACAGTGTCAGACACGGGCAGCCTCCATCACCTTGCGCAGGGCAGAGCGGACATAGCCTTCGAGGTCGCGGAAGGCGTCGGTGGCGTAGAGCGCCTCGTTGCGCGGCCGCGGCAGGTCGACATCGATGATCTCGGCGATGCGGCCGGGATGCGAGGCCATCAGCACGATACGATCGGACAGGATGATCGCCTCAGGCACCGAGTGGGTGACGAACAGCACCGACTTGCGGTTGGACTGCCAGAAATCGAGCAGGCCCATGCGCTGCTGGTCGCGGTTCATCTCGTCGAGGGCCGAGAACGGCTCATCCATCAGCAGGATCTCGGGATCGAAGACGAAGGCGCGCGCGATGGCGGCGCGCTGCTGCATGCCGCCCGAGAGCTGGGCCGGGTAACGGTCGAGCGCATGGCCGAGCCCGAAGCTCTGCAGAATCTCCCGGGGATCGCGCAGCTTCCGCCCGGCATTGGCGCCGGGGTTGATGCTGATCGGCAGGCTGACATTGTCGAGAATGGTGCGCCAGGGCAGCAGCGCGGGAGACTGCGGGACGAGGCCGATGGCCTTGTCCTTCGCCGCCTCGCGCACGGATTTGCCATTGATCGAGACACTGCCGCCATTGGCTTCGGAGAGCCCGGCGACCAGCTTGAGCAAAGTGGACTTGCCGCAGCCGCTCGGCCCGATCAGCGAGACGAACTCACCTTTTTTGATCGTCAGCGACACGCCGTTGAGCACCGTCACCCTGGACTCGTCGCCACCAAAGCTCTTGGTCACGTTGGAGACCTCTACCCCGATGTCATCGGGGTAGGCGGTGCGCGTGCTCTGGAGATGAGAGACTGCAGGCATCGTCGCGATCACTTCTTTTCCGGCCAGATCAGCTTGCCGTCGGCATAGAGCGCGGCGACGAGGTCCGGATCCATCATGTCGGCGAGCGGCGGCGGGTTCTTCAGGCCACCGAAGCTCTGCACCATCTGGTACTCGCTCTCCCACTCGGCGATGGTCTGGACGCCCGGCGCGCCATACTGGCTGGTGCGCACCCACTCGGACTCGACGCCCCAGGTGCGGGCCTGCTGATCCCTTGGGAAGGCCGAACCCTGGTTGTTGTCAGCGGCGAGCTGGCTGATCATGTCGACGCACTTGTCCTCCTCGGTGAGGCAGAACTCGAGCGCCTTGAGGCTCGCTCGCATGAAGTCGGCCACCACCTCGCGGTGCTCGGCGAGGAACTTCGAGTTCACTTCCATGACGTTGTAGGTGCCCTGGAGGCCAAGATCGGCGGGCAGGAACTGGTTGAACGGCAGGCCCATGGCCTTCAGCGTCTGCGGCTGGTTCGAAGCATAGCCGACGATGGCATCGACCTGACCGCGAGTGACCACGGTCGGGTCGTAATTGGTCATCTTGATCAGCTCGACCTTGGAGATATCGACGCCGGCGGCATCGAGCATCGCCGCGGCGATCGGGGTGATGTTGATGAAGTAGCCGAGGCGCTTGCCTTCGAGATCCTTCAGGCTTTTCACCGCCTCATTGGTGAAGATCGAGAACGGCGAGGTGCTGCCATAGGTGGCGACGGCGGTGAGGTTGCGGCTGTTGGCAGCCGCCAGCATCACGTCGGACGCCGAGCCCAGCGCGGTGAACTGCGCCTGGCCCGAGGACACCAGCAACTGGCCGTTGCCGCCTGCCGCGTTGATGTCGACGGTGAGGCAGAGCGCATCGAAATAGCCGAGCTCCTTGGCGAGGAACACGTCGACCTGGCCGGCGCTGGCCGAATAACCGTAGCCCGAGATGTAGGTGATGGTGCCGGCAGCCTGGTTGCGCGCGCACTCGTCGGCGCTGATCAGCACATGATCCGGCAGCTCGCCGGCAGCCTGCGCCGCGGTAGCGCCAAAGCCGCCAATGGTCAGCGCCAGGGTTGCCGAGCTCAGCAGCAGGCGAGCGTTCAAGCGCCCTGCCCGATTGGTTACGTGAGACAAAGAGTCCTCCCAAAGTCACGCCCGTTACCTCCAACGGACGCACATTCGTAACCAATCAAATTTGACTATGCAAACTTTTTGATTTTGAGATGGGGATAAGCGGGGTGAGGGAGGGGAAATGAGGTGTTGGTGGAGGTGGTTAGGTGGACGGTTGGCTAGCCGCTACCGCTGGTGCGGGCTGACCCCCACCCCTGTCCCCTCCCCCTAAACAAGGGGAGGGAGACCAAAACACCGGCCTATCAGTAAGCGTCTCCCTCCCCATGTTTAGGGGGAGGGATCAAGGGTGGGGGTCAGCCCGCACCGGCCATCCAGTCGGACTACCGCGGCGTAACCACCGGGGTGCCCGAAACGGGATCCGCGTAGACCTCGCAGTCGAGCCCGTAGACGTTGCGGATCAGCTCGGGCGTGACAACGTCCGTCGGCTTGCCCTCGGCGACGATCCGCCCTTCGTGCATCACCACCAGGCGGTCGCCATAGCGGGCGGCCTGGGCGATGTCGTGGAGGACGACGATGCTGGTCCGCCCTGCCCCATGCAGCTGGCGCACCAGGTCGAGGGTTTCCACCTGGTGCTTGATATCGAGGAAGGTCGTCGGCTCGTCGAGCATGACGTAAGGCGTGTCCTGCGCCAGCGCCATGGCGATGAAAGCCCGCTGCCGCTGCCCGCCGGAGAGCTCGGCCACCGGCTTGAAGCGCAACTCGGCGAGCCCGGTGGCGGCGATGGCCTGGTCGACCAGCTCGATATCCCGGGGCGAGCGGAGACCGAGCAGCGACTGATGCGGGGCGCGGCCGTAGCCCACCAGTTGCTCGACGGTGATCGCCGTCGGCACGACCGGGCTCTGCGGCAGGTAGGCAATGGTGCGTGCGACGCGCTTGGGATGATTGCGCAGCACGTCGAGCTCATCGGCATGGATGGTGCCGGTGCGCGGCTTCAGCAGCCGGCCGATGGTCTTGAGCAAGGTGGATTTGCCGCAGCCGTTGGGGCCGATCAGGATGGTGACCTCGCCGGTGGCGATGGTCAGGTCGATGTTCTCGACGATGGCGCGGTCGCGGCCATAACCGGCGGTGACGCCCTTGACCAGGATGCTCATGAGTCCTGCTCCGAAGTCGTCGTCAGCATGATGTAGATGAAGAACGGCGCGCCGATCAGCGCGGCGAGGATGCCGGCCGAGACCTCGATCGGCGGGGCGATGGCGCGGCCGATGCCATCGGCCAGCACCACCAGCAGCATGCCGACCAGCGCCGCCACCGGCAGCATCAGCCGGTGCGAGCCGCCGACCAGCCGGCGGGCAATATGCGGCGCCATCAAGCCGATAAAGCCCATGACCCCGACCACGGCGACGGAAACGCTGGCGAGGAGCGTGGCGACGAGCAGCAGCAGCAGGCGCTGGCGCGGCACGTTGAGCCCGATCCCGGTGGCGGTGGCCTCGCCGAGTGCAATCAGGTCGAGCCGGTAGGAGAGCAGCAACGCCACCGCGCTCAGCACGACGAGCGGCAGCCAGCTGACCGCGACATGGGCCCAGGTACGACCCCAGAGCGAGCCGGTGAGCCAGATCATCGGGGCCGAGCTTTCGCTGTCATTGGAGACGATCAGCAGGTAATCGACGCCGGCCTCGAAGACGAAGCCGACGGCGACGCCGATCAGCGCCAGGTGGATGGCCGAGAGGTTGCGATAATGCGCCACCACCATGACGAAGGCGGCGGCCACGAGGCCGCCGATACAGGCGGCGAGCGGCATCCAGACCTGCGGGATGTCGGGGAACACCAGCACCAGCACCAGCGCGAACAGCGCAGCGCCGGAGTTGATGCCGATGATGTTGGGGCTGGCTAAGGGGTTACGGATCACCGCCTGGATGATGGCGCCCGACAGCGCCAGCGCGGCGCCCGCCAGCAGCGCCAGCACCATGCGCGGCAGGCGCGACTTCATGATGATGTAGGTCTGCTGCTCGCCATCGAGGTTGAACAGCGTGTTGATGATGGTCTGGGTGGGGATCGGCACCGCGCCGACGCTGAGGCTCCAGAGCGCGGCGGCAATGACCAGCACGGCGAGCACGGCGATCAGGACGAGGCCGCGAAGCCTGCTGCGCGGCCTTGCCGGGGCGTGCACCACGGCGCTCATGCCATGTGCCTCGCCCGCAGCGTCGCATAAAGGAAATACGGCGCGCCGATCAGCGCGCAGATGACGCCGAGCGGCGTCTCGTAGGGAAAACGCACCAGCTTCGACACCACGTCGGCTGATAGCACCAGCCCTGCCCCGCCCAGCGCCACCGCCGGCACCAGCAGCCGATGGTTGGAGCCGAACCAGAGGCGGCAAAGATGCGGGATCACCAGCCCGACGAACATCACCGGCCCGGCCGCGGCGACGCTCGCCCCGGTGAGCACTGCAGCGAGCATGGCGCCGATGAAGCGCATGCGGCGCGGATCGACGCCCAACCCCTGCGAGGCGCCGTCGCCGAGCGCCAGGATGTTGAAGCTGTGCGCCATGAAGGTGCTGACGGTCAGTCCGCCGGCGGCCCAGAACACCAGCGGCAGCGCCTGGTCGAAACGAGCGGCGGAGATATCGGCCGAAGTCCAGCTGAGGACGAGCCGGGAGAGGTTGTCCTCGAGGGTGAAGGTAAAGCGCACGAAGGCGAAGCTGAAGGCGCCCACGGTGACGCCGGCGAGGATCAGGCGCATCGAGTCGAGCCGGCCGCCTAAGCCGCCGGCGATGCCGAAGGTGACGGCGCCGGCCAGCACTGCGCCGATGATCGCCATGGTGTCGAGATTGCCGATCATCAACGCCGGGAACACCAGCGCCAGCGCCACCCCGAGGGCCGCGCCCTGGTTGATGCCGAGCACCGATTCCGAGGCCAGCGGGTTGCGCGTCACCGCCTGGAGCGCCAGCCCCGCGAGCCCCAGGTTGATACCGATCAGCCCGGCGATCAGGGTGCGTGGCAGCCTGAGGTCGACCACTGCCGAACGCGCGAGGCTGCCGTCATCGACAAACAGCAGCTGCAGCACGTTGCCGATACCGACATCGCTGCGCTGCCCAATGGTCAACGACAGCAGTGCTGCGATGAGCACTGCTGCCGCAAGGAGCGCAAAACGGATGGCGACGGGCAAGCTTATTTCTTGAGGTTCTTGACGATCTCGACGAGGTTGGCGCCGCTGACTTCCGAAGCGATGACGCCGCGCAGGCGCGACCACTCGTGGGCGTTCACGTCGAAGAGGTTGCCGGTCTTGACCGCTTCGACATTGTCGTAGAGCGGCTGGCCGACCCAGCTGTCGGTGAGGCCGGGATCGGCGTATTTGCCGCGGATGATCACCTGCGGGTTGATCTCGGACAGCTGCTCCAGCGAGGTCTTGACGATGGCTTCCTCGTAGGTGTGCCCATCCGGCGTCGTCATGTTGTTCTTGAAGCCGAACCAGCTGAGCAGCGAGCCGTTATAGCTCACCGGCGAGTGGAGGAAGATGCCTTCGCCATTGTCGACGATGAACTGCGCCGACCAGGCGGAGACGTCGCCGATGGCGGCCTTGAAGCCCTCCATCTTGGTGGTGTGCTCGGCCAGCCGCGCCTCCATTTCTGCATCCTTGCCGACCGCGTGGGCGATGGTTTTGGCGGCCTCGAGCGCCACCTGGTAGGTGCCGGTGAGGCTGTCGAAGGCGATGGTCGGGGCGATCTCGCTGAGTGCGCCGTAGATCGCTTCGTGCCGGCTGGTATCGGCGATGATCAGGTCGGGCTGCAGCGAGGCGATAACCTCGAGGCTCGGCGACTTGCGGGTGCCGACCGATTTCCAGTCGTCGCCGATAACAGCGGTATAGGCGGGAACGATCGACTCTCGCGTGTCGTCGTCGGCGATGCCGACCGGCGCGACTCCCACGGCGGCAAGGCTGTCGACGAAGCTGTATTCGAGCACGACGATGCGCTTGGGTTCATCCGGCACCTCGGTGGTGCCGAGGTCGTGCTTGATTTCGACGGCCTGCGCCAGGGGCGCGACGGCCAGCATGATGACGCCCGCGAGCGTGGCGAGGATGGTTCTGTTGAACATGGATGACCCCAGGCTGATTGGCGGCATGTTCTCTGGCCGAAAACATGATTTGTCAAATCATGTTTGATTGGCACGAACACGGAGTTCGTGGGACCTTCCCCTCACCCTGACCCTCTCCCCAGAGGGGAGAGGGGACGCACTTCGCACGGGCAGCGCCACATCGCCCCCTCTCCCCTCTGGGGAGAGGGTCGGGGTGAGGGGCAGAGCACCAAGAGTCACAATCTGACGTGCACAAACGAAAACCCCGGCCTCTCACGAGACCGGGGTTCGTAGCACGCAGCAGCGCGCTTACTTCTCGATGGTGACCGCGTCGAAATACGGCACGTTCAGCGGCGAGCGCCAGAAGCCTTTCACGTAGGGCTTCATCATCATGTACTGGTTGCGGTGATACTGCGGCAGGATCACTGCATCGTTCATGATCAGCGCCTCGGCCTGGCGCATGTCGGCGAGAGATTGCTTCTCGTCATTGGTCGCCTTGGCGTCGGCGATCAGCTTGTCGTAATCGGCGTTCGACCAGTTGGCGAGGTTGTTGGCGCTGCCGGTGACGAAGTTGTCGAGGAAGGTCATCGGGTGCGGGTAGTCGGCGCCCCAGCCCATCTGGGCGATCTGGTACTCGACCTTCTGCACTTCGGGATAGAACACCTGCCACTCCGACGCCTGGATCTTGACGTCGATGTTGAGGTTTTTCTTCCACATCTGCTGGATGGCTTCGAGGAGCTTTTCGATCGGCGGCGACGAGTAGGTGACGAACACCGTGTCGGGGAAGCCGGCGCCATCGGGATAACCGGCCTCGGCGAGCAAAGCCTTGGCGGCATCGACTTCGGCGGTCGGGGCGAGGCCGAAGCTGTCCGAGCCGTCACGGAAGTCTTCGCCGGCAACGTTCATGCCGGGCGGGACCAATGCCATGGCCGGGATATCGGCCGACTGCAGCACGAACTCGACGATCTCTTCGCGGTCGATCGCCATCGACAGCGCCTTGCGGACGCGCACGTCGTCGAGCGGCTTCTGGTGCGGGTTGAAGAAGGCGTAGGTGGTGCCGAGCGCCGGCACGACGAGGAAGCCATTATTGTCTTCCGACGCGAGGCGCGGGATTTCCGGCGCAGGCACCGCCTCGACGCCATCGACATCGCCGGCCTCATAGGCGGCGAGCGCGGTCGCGGGATCGGGGATCAGCCGGAAGGTCAGCTTGTCGAGGCTGACATTGGCGGCGTTGTAATATTCGGGGTTCTTCTCGAGGACGATCGACTCACCGAAGTTCATCGCTGTAACGCGGAACGGGCCGGTGCCGATATAGCTGGCCGGCTTGCGGGTCCAGCCTTCGGGATCGGCGGCAACGATATCCTCGCGCACCGGATAGAAGGTGGAAAAGCCGAGCAGCTGCAGCATGTAGGGCACGCGCTGCTTCAGGGTGAAGGTGAGCGTGTGGTCGTCGGTGGCCGAGATCGCCACGTTGTCCTTGCTTTGGTCGGCGTAGAACTCTTCGGCGCCGGCGATGCCATAGAGCATCTGGCTGTTCTTGGCGCCCGAGGCCGGGGTCAGGACGCGCTTCCAGGCATAGACGAAATCACCTGCGGTCACGGGCTTGCCGTCCGACCACTTGGCGTCGGCGCGCAGCTTGAAGGTGTAGGTGAGGCCATCATCGCTGATGGTCCAGCTCTCGGCCAAAGCCGGCACCACGGCGCCATCCGAGGCGTATTTCACCAGGCCCTCGAAGGCGTTGCCGATGATCGGCGTGGCGAAGGTCTCGGCCGTGGTACCCGGATCGTAGGCGGCGGATTCGTTGTTGACCACGTAGGTCAGCTCGCCGGCGGCCCAGACCGGACCGACCGAGGCCAGCAGAGCCGCGGCAACCAGCGGCAGCAATCGCTTCAGCATAAGTTTCTCTCCTGTTTTGCGGGCCGTTGTCCGGCCCTGTTGAAAGTCAAAAAACGGTTCAGGCGGCGACCGCCTGGCCGGCCATCACCTCGGCCGCATAGTGGCAGGCGGCGAGGTGACCGCCGCCGACGTCGCTGAGTGGCGGCTCGACCCGGGCGCAGAGTTCGGTGGCAAAGGGGCAGCGGGTGCGGAAGCGGCAACCGGATGGGATATCGATCGGGCTTGGGATCTCGCCGCGCATCGGCGCCACGTCGCGGCGTGCCTCGGGGTCGGCCACCGGGATCGAGGCCAGCAGCGCCTGGGTGTAGGGGTGGGCGGGGGCGCGATAGAGCTTGTCGTTGGAGGCGAGCTCGACGATCTTACCCAGGTACATCACCCCGATGCGGTCGGAGATGTGGCGCACCATCGACAGGTCGTGGGTGATGAACAGGTAGGTGAGGCCCAGCTCTGCCTGCAGGTCCTCGAGCATGTTGACCACTTGGGCCTGGATCGACACGTCGAGCGCCGAGATCGGCTCGTCGCAGATCACCAGTTCGGGGTTGAGCGCGATGGCGCGGGCGATGCCGATGCGCTGGCGCTGGCCGCCGGAGAATTCGTGCGGGAAGCGATGGGCGTGGTCGGCGTTGAGGCCGACCCGCGCCAGGAGCTCGGCGACCCGCTGCGCCCGCGAGGCAGCAGTGCCGATGCCGGCGATTTCCAGCGGCTCGGCGATCAGGCTCTGGACCGTCATGCGGCCATTGAGCGAGGCATAGGGATCCTGAAAGATCATCTGCATGCGCCGCCGATACGGCACCAGTTGCCGCTCGGGCAGGTCGGCGATATCAACGCCATCGAACAGCATCTGGCCGGAGGTCGGCTGGAACAGCCGGATCAGGGTGCGCGCCAGGGTGGATTTGCCGCAGCCGCTTTCGCCCACCAGCCCGAGCGTCTCGCCCCGGCGGATCTCGAGGTCGACGCCGTCGACCGCCTTCAGCAGTGGCCGGTTGCGGCCGAACAGATCGCCCGGCAGCGAGAAGTGCTTAGTGAGGTTTTTGAGTTCGACCAGCGGGGTATCGGTCATGCGGGAACGAGCTCGGCGGTGATGCCGGCGACACGCGGCGCCTGGGGGTGGTGCAGCCAGCAGCGGGCACGGTGCACCGGGCCGGCATCATAGAGCGGCGGCAGCGCGGCGTTGCACTGCGCCATGGCGTGCGCACAGCGCGGCGCGAACGGGCAGCCTTTGGGCGGGCGCAGCATATCGGGGGGCGAACCGGGGATCGGGGTCAGTCGGTGGTGGGTGTCGTCGCGGAGATCGGGGATCGAGGCGAGGAGGCCGCGCGTGTAAGGGTGTGACGGGCGGGCGAACAGCTCGCGCACCGGCCCCTCTTCCATCACCATGCCGCCATACATCACCAGCACCCGGTCGGCGGTTTCGGCGATGACGCCGAGATCGTGGGTGATGAGGATCACCGCCATGCCGAGCCGGCCCTGCAGCTCCTTGAGCAGCGCCAGGATCTGGCGCTGGATGGTGACGTCCAGCGCCGTGGTCGGCTCGTCGGCGATCAACAGCTTGGGGTCGCAGGCGAGCGCGATGGCGATCATCACGCGCTGGCGCATGCCGCCGGAGAACTCGTGCGGGTAGGATCTGAGGCGCTTCGCCGCCGAGGGGATGCGCACCAGCTCGAACAGTTCGATGGCGCGGGCGCGCGCCGCGGCGCGGGTTACCTTGCGATGCCTCAGGATGGTTTCGATCACCTGTTCGCCGACGGTGAGGGTCGGGTTCAGCGAGGTCATCGGATCCTGGAAGATCATCGAGATGTCGTTGCCGCGCAGGGCGCTCAGCTCATCCTCGTCGAGCGTCAGCAGGTCACGGCCCTCAAACAGCGCGCTGCCGTCGATGACGCGACCGCTGCTGCGGAGGAGGCCCATCAGGCTCATGCAGGTGATCGACTTGCCCGAGCCGGACTCGCCGACAATGCCGAGGATCTCCCCGGCGCGGAGCTCGAACGAGACGCCGCGGACCGCCTTCACCTCACCGCGCGAGGTGAAGAAGCTGGTCGAGAGATTGCTGACCGAAAGCAAGGGCGTGCTCATGTGCGCAACCGTGGATCAAGTGCATCGCGCAGGCCGTCGCCGAGGAAGTTGAAGGCGAACATGGTGAGGCTGATGGCGGCGGCCGGGAAGAACAGCTGGTAGGGATAGGCGCGCAGCGTCTCCACCGCTTCGGAGGTCAGGGTGCCCCAGCTGGCCTCGGGCGGGGTGACGCCGAGCCCGATGAAGCTCATGAAACTCTCGATGAAGATGGCGCTCGGGATCAGCATGGTGAGCGTCACGAGGATCGGACCGACCGAATTGGGCAGCAGGTGCCGGACCAAAATGCGCGGCGTCGAGGCACCCATGGTGCGGGCAGCAGCGACGTAATCCTGCTGCTTCAGGGTCAGGATCTGGCCGCGCACGATGCGCGCCATGTCGACCCAGTAGACCGAGCCGATGGCCAAGACCACCGACAGGAAGCCGGAGTTGAACACTACCATGATCAGGATGACGTAGAGGGTCAGCGGGATGGTCGAGATCACCTCGACGATGCGCATCATGATGGTGTCGGCCTTGCCGCCGAGATAGCCGGCGAGACCGCCGTAGAATACGCCGATGAAGAAGTTCACCAGCGTCGCGACAAACGCCACGGTCAGCGAGATGCGGGCGCCATAGAGTTGGCGGGCCAGCACGTCGCGGCCGAGCTGGTCGGTGCCCAGCAGGTTGCTCATGTTCCACTGCCAGCCGCCGGGGGCGAGCGCTGCGCCATCGGCAAAGCTCAGCTGCTGCTTGGCGGTATCGAGCACCACCTCCCGATCGCCGAACTTGAACTGCTGCTGCTTCTTGATCAGGTCTTTCTTGGCTGGCCGGAGCAGCCCGGCAACTTCGCCTGATGGCGTCACCTCGTAGAGGTTGAGGTTGCCCGAGTTGAAGAAGAAGCGCGTCGTCGCGCCGGCGCTGTCGGTGACGGCATAAGTCTGGAACAGCGGCGGTACGTTGGAGAGTTTGAGATCCTGCTCGAAATAGGTGTGCCGCGACAGCATCGGCCCGAAGATCGCGGCGAGCACCAGGAGGATAATGAAGCCGAGCCCCAGCATGGCCGGCTTGTTGGCCCAGAGGCGTTTCCGCACATCCTGCCAGAAGGTGAGGCTGGGCGCGGCGATATACTCGGCGGCGGCGCCGTCCCGCGTCGCCGGGACCCACATTTCAGGCGCGATCTCAATGGCGACCGTTTGGTCGGTCATTCGGTCGGTCATTTGGCGTCGGCCCGATATTTGATGCGCGGGTCGAGCACGAGGTAGAGCATGTCGACGATGAAGATCATCACCATCAGCACGGCGGCATAAAAGATGGTGATGCCCATGATGGCGGTGTAGTCGCGGTTGGTGATCGACAAGACGAAATGCCGGCCGATGCCGGGCAGCGCGAAGATCTGCTCGATGACGAAGGAGCCGGTGAGGAGATTGGCGACCACCGGACCGAGCACCGTCACCACCGGGATCAGCGAGTTGCGCAACCCATGCTTGAACAGCACGGTGCCGCGCTTCAGCCCCTTGGCCTTGGCGGTCATCATGTAATCCTGCTGCAGCGTCTCGAGCAGGCTCGAGCGGGCCAGCCGGGCGATGAACGAGATCCAGAACCCCGACAGCGCAAACACCGGCAGGAAATAGCCGCGCCAGTCATCGAGCCCGAAAGTCGGTACCCAGCCGAGCCGTAAGGCGAAGACATAGAGCGCCACGGTGGCGATGACATAGGAGGGAACGGCGACGCCGATGGTGGCGATCACCATCACCAGCGTATCGGGCCAGCGGTTGCGGTTCAGCGCCGCGACAATGCCGAGCGGTACGCCGAGCGCCACCACGCAGATCAGCGCCAGGGCGCCGGTCTTCATGGTGACCGGCAAGCCCTCGGCGATGATCTCGTTGACGCTCATCCCGGCATATTTGAACGACGGGCCGAGATCGAGGCTCAGCACGCCCCGGAGGTAATTGAGGTATTGCAGCCAGAGCGGATCATCGAGGTGATACTTGGCGTTGAGTGCCGCCTGGATCTCGGGCTGCAGCATCTTTTCGGAGGTGAACGGGCCTCCTGGTACGGCATGCATGAGAAAGAAGGTCAGCGTGATGATGGCGAACAAGGTCACCAGCATCAGCAACAGGCGCTGCACAACATAGGCCGTCACTTGGACAGGCCCGCTTGGCCCCGGACTCGCAAAACTTTAGCCCCACTATAATCGGGACATATCAGCACCTTGGCGGCGCCGGCGCAACTGGTCAGATGGTGAAGCGGCTGCGCAGGATCAGGAAACAGGCAGCGGCAGGGACGACGAGGGCACGGGCGGCTTCGACCTTTTCGGCCGGATAGGCGCCCTCGACCTCGAGCAGGTTAACGCTCCCCAGCATTTCGCCGCCGGCGACCACCGGGATATTGATGGCCGAGCCGCAGCCGAGCGAACGGATCAGCGTCAGGTCGGGAAAATCCTGCTCCATCGCCTTGACCGAGTTGGCCGAGTAGATGAAGCGCTCGGTGCGCATCTTCTCATAGGTGTCGTCAAAGACGATCGGCTTGGTACCGAGCACCGGATAGGCCACCTCGTCGCTCGAATAGACCCGCCGCACATAGCCGCCGGCCGGGTTGTCGGCGGTCATGGTGAAAAGCTTCACCCCGACCAGCGCCTCGGCCAGCCGATGCAGCGCGGCGCCGACATCGCGCTCGGTGCGGTAAGTGGCGAGCGCCTCGGCAAAGGCGTCATGCGGCGACTGGGTCAAGGCGTGGTCTCCGAGAAGGCGTTGAATACCCTTCTCAAATCAGACTCGGGCCGGAAAGGGAACGGGGTGCGGCAAGACCGCACCGGCTCACACGGCGCTCGCCAACTCGATGCGAGCGGCCCTTCAGAGCGCCAGGTACTCGCGCCGCAGCGCTTCGTCGGCGAGCACGTCCCGGGCGAGGCCGGTGAAAGCGACTTCGCCGGTGTCGAGGATCACCGCGCGATCGGCGAGGCGGAGCGCGGCGACGGCGTTCTGCTCGACGATGATGGTGGTGATGCCGAGCGCCTTGATCTCGTTGAGGATGCGTTCGATTTCCTCGACGATGACCGGGGCGAGCCCCTCATAGGGCTCATCGAGCAGCAACAGCTTCAGGTTGCGGGCCAGTGCCCGGGCGATGGCCAGCATCTGCTGTTCACCGCCCGACAGCGTCACGCCCTCCTGGCGGCGGCGTTCGGCGAGCCTGGGGAAATGCGAGTAGATCCGCTCGAGCTCCCAGCCGTGCCCGGGGGCGACCTGGGCGATGGTGAGATTTTCCTCGACCGTCAGACCCTGGATGATGCGGCGATCCTCCGGCACCAGCTGAATGCCGGCGCGCGCCGCTTCGAACGACTTCATTTTGTGGATCGGCTGGCCGTCGAGCCAGATCTCGCCCGCCTGCAGGGCCGGGTTGTCGACCCGAGCGATGGTGCGCAGCGTCGAGGTCTTGCCGGCGCCGTTGCGGCCCAGCAGCGCCAGGATTTCGCCGTGCCGGATATCGAAGCTGACGCCCTGCACGATGTAGCTCTCGCCGTAATAGGCGTGAATATCCCTCGCGGCAAAGTACGGGCCGTCGTGCGGCACGACGCGTTCGGCGCTGCGGGCGGTGGTGCTGAGATCAGTGTCCATGGCGATCGCGCTCATCAGTGCACCGCCTCGAGCCGGTGGGCGCCGCCGAGATAGGCCTCCTGCACCTTGATATTGCCACGCACCTCATCGGGCAGCCCCTCGGCAATGATCCTGCCGCCCGACAGGACGGAGATCTTGTCGGCCAAGGAGAACACGACATGCATGTCGTGTTCAATGATCACCTTGGTCATGCCGCGCGCCTTGATCTTCTGTAAGAGGTCGATGGTGGTGTTGGTGTCGTGCCGCGACATGCCGGCGGTCGGCTCGTCGAGCAGCAGCAGGCGCGGATGCTGGATCAGGCACATGGCCAGCTCCATGCGCCGCTTGTCGCCGCGGCTCAGGGCGCCGGCATGGGACAGCCGGCGATCGGCGAGGCCGACATCCTCGAGGATCGCCTCGGCTTCGTCGCGCAGCGCCGCTTCGCGCTCGACGCTGCGCAGCACATTGACGCGGAAGGCGCCATCGCGCCTGGCGAAGGCCGGCACCATGACGTTCTGCAACACCGTCAGATCGGGGAAAATCTCGGGGGTCTGGAACACCCGGGCGACGCCGAGCTGGTTGATCTGGTGCGGCTTCTTGCCGGTCAGCACCTGGCCATCGAACACCACGGCGCCGCTGGTCGGCGCCAGCCGACCGATGATCACGTTGAGCAGCGTGGATTTGCCGGCGCCGTTCGGCCCGATAATGGCGTGAGTCTGGCCCTCTTCGACTTCGAGGTCGATGTCGGACAAAGCGTGCAGCCCGCCGAAATTCTTGCTGACGTCATCGACATGCAGGACGACATTGCGTTCTGTGGTTGTCATCTTGGCGCTACTCCGCCGGCTGGACGCGCATGGCGCCGGCTTTGGGTGGGTTGCCCCGGCGGAACAGCGCGCCGATACGGCGCACGCCCTCCATGATGCCGCCGGGCAGGAACACCACGACCAGGACGAACAGCAGCCCCAGCGTCAGCTGCCAGCCTTCGCCGACGAACTTGCTGGCGATGGCGACGACGGTGTCGTGCAGCGGGGCGGGAATGAAGTCGAAGAAGCGGCTCAAGATGCCCTCGTTGAAGGACGAGAAGATGTTCTCGAAATACTTGATCAGCCAGGCACCCATCACCGGCCCGATCAGCGTGCCGACGCCGCCGAGGATGGTCATCAGCACCACCTCGCCGGAGGCCGTCCACTGCATGCGTTCGGCGCCCGCCAAAGGATCGGTGACTGCCAGCAGCGCCCCGGCGAGCCCGGCATACATGCCCGAGATGACGAAGGCGGTGAGCGCATAGGGGCGGGTGTTGAAGCCGGTATAGCTCATCCGCATCTGGTTGGATTTGATGCCCCGCAGCATCATGCCGAAGGGCGAGGCGAAGACCTTCTGGGCAAAGAAGAAGGCGATGAGCAGCACCACGGCGCAGAAATAGAAGCCGCTGAGCCCGCTTAAAGTCACGCCGAACAGGCTCGCCGTCGGCAGGCCGGCACCGCGGGTGGTGAAGGCGAGGTCGATGAGGCGCGGATCCTGCAGCGTCAATTGCAGCGAGGTCTCGCCATTGGTGATCGGGGTCAGCACCGAGTAAGCGAGGTTGTAGCTCATCTGGGCGAAGGCCAGGGTCAGGATGGAGAAGTAGATCCCCGATCGCCGGAGGCTCAGGAAACCGATGACCAGCGCGAACAGCCCGGAAATCACCACCGCGAGGAGCAGCGCCGGCAGCGCGTCCATGGTCAGGAGCTTGAACGACCACACGGCGGTATAGGAGCCGACCCCGAGGAAGGCGGCATGGCCGAAGCTCAGGTAACCGGTGAGCCCGAACAGGATGTTGAAGCCGATGGCGAAGATCGCGTAGATCGCGAATTTCTGCATCAGGCCCGGATAGTTGGCGCCGAACGGCGCCGTCCATACCGGCATGGTGACGACCACCAAGGCGAAGAGCGCGAGGATCAGCGCGTCGCGGCGGGAGAGCTGGAACAGCGCCATGGTCAATTCTCCATCATGCCGCGGCGGCCGAACAGCCCGCGCGGCCGGACGAGGAGGATCACCACTGCCGTCAGGTAGATGATGATCTGATCGATGCCGGGCAGGATCGACTTGATCTGGTTCATCGAGGCAAAACTCTGCAGGATCCCGAGCAGGAACCCGGCGGCCACGGCGCCCGGCAGCGAGCCCATGCCGCCCACCACCACGACGACGAAGCTCAGCACCAGGAAATCCATGCCCTGGTGATAGTTGGGCGGCAGCAGCGGGGTGTACATCACGCCGGCGAGGCCGGCGACCACCGCGGCAAGACCGAACATGATGGTGAAGCGGCGGTCGATATTGATGCCGAGCAGCCCCACCGTCTCACGATCGGCCATGCCGGCCCGCACCACCATGCCGAAGGTGGTGAAGCGCAGGAAGCCGAACACCGCGGCGATGACGCCGGCCGAGAACAGGAAATACACCAGCCGCCACAGCGGATAGGTCAGCGCCCCCGGTGCAAGGCCGATCAGCGCCCCGACATCGGCGGCGCCGCGCAGCGCGGTGGGCATGGCCTGGCTGATCGGGTTGGGCCCGAAGATCGCCTTGACGATCTCCTGCAACACGATGGCGAGGCCGAAGGTGACGAGAATCTGCTCGGCGTGCGGACGCTTGTAGAAATGCTTGATCAGCCCGCGTTCCATGACGATGCCGATGACCAGCATCACCGGGATGGCGAGGAGGATTGAGAGCGGCACCGACCAGTCGATCAGCACCGCCCCCCAATCGCCGAACCAGGTCTGGGCGAGCGGCGTGCGCACTTCGAGCGCGGTGCCCCAGGCGGTGGTCTGGGTGGGGTCGACGGTGACGGTTTCGAGGGTGATCAGGTAGCGGAAGGTGACGGCACAGAAGGCGCCGAGCATGAACAGCGCGCCATGCGCGAAGTTGACGACGCCGAGGGTGCCGAACACCAGGGTCAGCCCGAGCGCGATCAGCGCGTAGGCGCCGCCCTTGTCGAGGCCGTTGAGAAGTTGCGCGAGTATGGCGTCCATGGTCCGCTGCCCTGTTGGTGCCAGAGTAGCCGCTCCGGCTGGATCGCAGCCGGAGCGGGCCTCAGGTGTCGATCAGCAGGCGACCGCGGTGTCGGGACCGAGCTCGCCGCCGAAGATCGCCGGATCGTAGGTGACGCTTTCCTTGGAGGCGGTGGCGACCACTTCGAGCAGGTCGAACGGGTTGGCCGGCGCTTCCTTGCCCTTCACCACATAGACTTCCTTGAAGCACTGGTGGTCTGTGGCGCGGTAGCTGGTCGGACCGTTCCCCATGCCGTCGAACTCGAAGCCCTCGAGGGACTTGATGACCTCTGGCGGATAGAAGGTGCCGGCGCGTTCGCAGGCATCGGCATAGAGCAGTGCCTGGACGTAGGAGGTGTGGGCGGCCTGGCTCGGCGGCTGGCCGAACTTGGCGCCGAACGACTTGGTAAAGGCCTTGCTGGCGTCGTCGGGCAGCTGCCAATCCCAGTTCGAGGTGCCGTAAATGCCCTTCATGGCATCGCCGGCGCCCTTGGCCATCAGGTCGGAGACCAGCGGCACGACGATCTCGAACTGCTTGCCGTTGGCCTGCTTGTCCTTCATGCCGAACTGCACCGCCTGGGTGAGCGAGTTCACCATGTCGAAGCCGTAATGGTTGAGGATCAGCACGTCGGCGCCGGAGTTGAGCACCGGTGTCAGATACTGGCTGAAATCGCCGGCGCCCACCGGGGTGCGGACCGGCGCCAGGGTCTTCCAGCCGAGCGCCTCGGTGGCGTTCTTCATCGACTCTTCCTGGGTCCAGCCCCAGGTGTAGTCGGCGGTCAGGTGGTAGGCGACGCGATCCTTGCCATAAGCATCGCCGAGCACTGGCCCCAGCGCGATGCCCGACTGATAGGCGTTGAAGAAGTGGCGGAAGCCGTAGCGCTTCTTGTCCTTGCCGGTGGTGTCGTTGGAGTGGGTGAGCGCCGCCATGAAGATGACGCCCTTTTCCTGGCAGAGCCCCTGCACGGCGATCGCCACTGCCGAGGAGGAACCGCCGGTGATCATCACCGCGCCATCGCGCTCGATCATGCGGCGCGCCGAGTCGCGGGCGGCATCGGCCTTGGTCTGGTCGTCGCCGGTGACGCCCACCACCTTCTTGCCGAGGATACCGTTGCCCTTCAAAGTCTTCGACGAGAAGAACGGGATCAGGCCGCCATCGCCGCCGCCATTGAGGTGCTCGACGGCGAGCTCGTAAGCGCGCTGCTCGTCGGCGCCCTCATCGGCATAGGCGCCGGTCAGCGGCATGTTGAAGCCGATGGTGACGGTGTCACCGGTCGGTGCGTTGCAGAATTCCTGGGCATAGGCGCCCCGGGTGAAAATCAGCGGCGAAACGCCGGTCGCCAGAATGCCGGCAAGGCCGCCCTTCAGCACGCCGCGGCGGCTGAAGTTCCCAGAATTGGTCATTAGCTCCTCCTCATGCGCGGCGGGGCACGGTGCATTGCCATGCGCCTCACAGCGATGCGCCACTATCCGGCGGTCTGCAAAGCTGCGCAACAGGTGACTGATATTGCTCAGCATTTCTGTAAATCATTGGCCTTGCTCGGCTGCCGATGTGTCAATAGATTGACAATCCAGGGGAGATACATGCGCGCGCCGATCGGGCTCAAGATCAGTTCACGTCGCCGGGCATTGGGGGTGTCGCAGGCCGCGCTCGCGCGCCGCGCCGGAATTTCCGCGAGCTATCTCAACCTGATCGAGCGCAACAAGCGCCATGTCGGCGGCTCGCTGCTGATCCGCCTCGCCGAAGAGCTCGGGGTGGAACTCAGCGAACTCAGCGGCGATGCCGAGCACCGGCTGATCGCCGAACTCGACGAAGCCTTCGCCGATCCGGTGCTCGAGGGCATCGACATGCCGGCGTCGCGCGATCTGGTGGCGCAGCAGCCGGCCGCTGCGCGCGCTATCGCCCGCCTCCGCCGCGCCTATCTCGGCGCCACCGCCAATGCCGACAGCTATGCCGACCGGCTGCGGACCGATCCGCTGCTGGCGCAATTGCTGCACCGCATCCTCTCCGGCATCACCGCCGTCCGCTCCACCGCCGAAATTCTCGAGGATGTCACCGATCTCGAGGAAGGCGAGCGCGAGCGGTTCGTCGAAACGATCACGCGCGAGACGCGCGGGCTCACCGATGTGGCGCGCAGCCTGATCGGCCAGTTCGAGGTCGATGCCCGGGGCCGGCGCACGCTGTCGCCGATCCGCGAACTCGACGACCTGATCTTCGAGCGTGACAATTACTTCCCGGGGCTCGAGGCCGTCGCCGCCGAGTTGCGGGCCGAGATCGAAGCCAGCGGCCCGTTCGGCGAAGCTGCACTTGCCGCCTGCCTTGCAGCCAAGTTCGGGGTCAGCGTCTCCCGCAGCGCCGATCGCGAGGTGGATGCTGCCGGTTTCCCCGGCCAGTATCACTTCAACTCCAATACCCGCACCATGTGGTTCCAGGCGAGCGCCGGCGCCGCCACCCGGCAGTTCCAGCTCACGCGGCTTTACGCCGAACTCAGCGCCGCCGACGCCATCGAGCGTGAAGTCGACACCCCGCAACTGTCGACTGGCACGGCGCGGCGGCTTGGCTATCGGGCGCTCAGCTCCTACCTCGCCGGCGCCATGGTGTTTCCCTATGCGCAGTTTCTCGCCGATGCCGAAGCGCAGCGCTATGACATCGAGACGCTGCGCCAGCTCTACACTGCGAGCTTCGAGCAGGTGGCGCATCGCCTGGTTTCGTTGCGCAAACCGGGCGAGCCCGGACTGCCGTTCGGGTTCCTGCGCTCCGATGCGGCGGGGCGATTGACCAAGCATTTCCCCCTGCCCGGCCTGCCGCTGCCAAGTGCCGGGCACGCCTGCCCGCGCTGGGTGATCTATGGCGCGTTCCGCACGCCGCGGACGCTGGCCCGGCAGATCGCGCAGTTCGCCGACGGCTCGCGCTACCTGTTCATTGCCAGCGCGCAACCGCGACAGGGCGCCGGCTATGCCGACCACGCCATTCCGACCTCGGTGATGCTCGCCTGCGATGTGCTGCATGCCGATCGCACGGTTTACGGCGCCGGCCTCGATCTCGGCGACAGCAGCGCCGACGTACCGGTCGGGCCGAGCTGCCGCCTCTGCCCGCGGCGCGATTGCGCCGACCGGCAGGAAGAAGCCTTCACCACGGCGGGCGAGCCTGCCGCCATCCGGGCGCCGCTGGTGCCCCGGCGTTTCGACATTGGCGAGCCGGACTAGTTATGCCTAAGTAGGCCAAGCCTGATTGGGAGGTCGGGCAGGAGGGGGAGATTTGGCTGTCGATGTTCTCATCGCCGAGGATGAGCCGAGCATTCTAAGATCGCTCGACTTTATCCTCCGCCGCGCCGGCTGGTCGATCGAAGCGGTCACCGACGGCGACGCCGCGCTCAGCGCGGTGCGCCGCAGCATGCCCAAAGTGCTGGTCCTCGACGTGATGCTACCCAAGCGCTCGGGCTTCGATGTACTGAAGCAGATCCGCGCCGATGACGCCTTGCGGCAGTTACCGGTGCTGATCCTCACCGCCAAGGGGCAGGCACAGGATCGCCGCACCGCCGAGGAGCTCGGCGCCGACCGGTTCGTCACCAAGCCCTATGCCAATGCCGAGGTGGTCGGGGCGGTGCGCGAACTGATGGGCCTCGCTCCGGCGGTGGAATAGACCGATGGAGCGCCGGAAGCTCGAAAGCGCGGCGCTGTTCCTCAGCCTCCTGGGTGTTTTGCTGATCCTGCCGCCACTCGCCGTGGTGTTCCAGCTCGAGCGGCGCCTGTTCGGCGTGCCGTTCGAGGTGATCTACCTGTTCGTTTGCTGGCTGGGGCTGATCGCCGCTGCCTTCTGGCTCGGCCGCCGCCTGCCGCGCGAAACCGAGGCCGAACCGCCAACCGAGGGCGAGGACTGATGCTGACGCCGGACGTGGTCATCGCCGTCGCCATCGGTTACGTCGGCCTCCTCTTCCTCATCGCCTATGTCAGCGACCGCCAGGCGCGTAACCACAAGGCGGCGTTCCTCCGCTCGCCCTTCATCTACACGCTCGCCATCTCGGTCTATTGCACCAGCTGGACGTTCTACGGCGCCGTCGGTTCGGCGGCGCGCAACGGGCTCGAATATCTCGCCATCTATCTCGGGCCGACGCTGGTGTTCATCGGCTGGTGGTTCGTACTGCGCCGGCTGGTGCGGATCAGCCACAAGCAGCGCATCACCTCTATCGCTGACCTGCTATCGGCGCGGTTCGGTAAATCGAGCCGCCTCGCTGTGCTGATCACCGTCATCGCGGTGATCGGCATCGCGCCCTATATCGCGCTGCAACTCAAGGCCGTCACCTCGTCGCTGCAGGCCATTGCCGGGGTCGGCGAGTTTCCCGGCCGGACGCTGCGCGGCATCGACGAGGTCGGGCTGGCGCTGGCGGTTGCGGCGGGGATGGCGCTGTTCACTATCTTGTTCGGCACACGCAATGTCGATGCCAAGGAGCAGCATCACGGCGTCGTCGCCGCCATCGCCTTCGAAGCCATCGTCAAACTCGCGGCGCTGCTGGCGATCGGCATCTTCGTCATCTATGCGGGTGGCGGGCTCGAAGCGATCTTCTCGCGCGCCGAAGCGGCCGGGATCGACATCTACTCGACCGGCAATTTCGACGACCGCTGGGTGGCAATGAACGTGCTTTCGGCGGCAGCCATCCTCTGCCTGCCGCGGCAGTTCCAGATCACCGTGGTCGAGAACTCCAACGAAAATCACCTGCGCACTGCCGGCTGGGCCTTTCCGGCCTACCTGCTGCTGATGAGCCTGTTCACCCTGCCGATCGCGCTGTTCGGGCTGACCTCGATGCCCGCGGGCGCCAACCCGGACATGTTCGTTCTCACCCTGCCGCTCTCGGCCGGACAGGAGGGCCTCGCGCTGTTCAGCTTTATCGGCGGCTTCTCGTCGGCCACCTCGATGATCATCGTCGAGTCGATTGCGCTCTCCATCATGGTCTCCAACCATATCGTCATGCCGATCGTGCTGCGGGTCACCCAAGGGCACGGCGTTGCCAGTGCCCGTGGCGTCAGCCGCCTGCTGCTCAACTCGCGCCGCTTCTCGATCGCGCTGATCCTCTTACTGGGGTTTTTGTATTTCTACCTGACGCGCGATTCCGACGCGCTGGCGCCGATCGGGCTGATCTCGTTCTGCGGCGTGGCGCAGTTCCTCCCCGCCATCATCGCGGCCCTGTTCTGGCGCGAGGCCTCGCTCAAGGCCGCGACATCAGCGGTTGCCGTCGGTTTCGTGGTCTGGGCCTGGTCGAGCTTCATGCCGTCGTTCCAGAGTTCGTCGCCGCTGGTGGCTCAGATCATGGCCGAAGGGCCGTGGGGGTTCACCTGGCTGCGGCCCGAGGCGCTGTTCGGCGTCGAGGATATCGACCCGCTGGTCAACGTGGTGTTCTGGAGCCTCTTGCTCAACACCGCGACGCTGGTGGTCGTTTCGCTCTTCACCTCGCAATCGGCGCTGGAACGGGTGCAGGCGGCGCTGTTTGCCGATCTGTTCCGCCGCCCCGGCACCGGCGCGCCGGCAGTGATCCGCGGCTCGGCGACGGTCGAGGATCTCTATTTCGTCGCCGAGCGGGTGCTGGGTTCGCCGCGCGCCAAGGCGCTGTTCGAGGGGGTGGCTGGCGCGCCGCCACCGCAGTTCATCGATCGGCTGGAGCGCGAGCTCGCCGGCTCGATCGGCGCCGCTTCGGCGCATGTGATGCTCAGCAAGGTGGTGTCGGGCGACGCGGTATCGCTCGAGGAAGTCTTCGAGATGGCCGGCGAGACCCGGCAGGTGATCGAATATTCGCAGGAGCTGGAGCGCACCTCGGCCGAGCTCCGCTCGACGGCGCAGAAACTGGAGGAAGCCAACACGCAGTTGCGCGCCATCGACACCGAGAAGGACGAGTTCCTGAGCCAGGTCAGCCACGAAGTGCGCACCCCGATGACCTCGATCCGCTCGTTCTCGGAGATCCTGCTCGAGGAGCAGAGGCTGACCGCCGACGAGCGGCAACGCTTCGTCAAGACCATCCATCAGGAGAGTCTCAGGCTCACCAAGCTGCTCGACGACATCCTGGGGATGAGCGCGCTCGATCACGGCGAGCATGGCTGGGACAACACGCCGATCGAGGCCGAGCGCTCGATCGATCGCGCCATTGAAGTCTGCTCGGCGCTGGCGCGGCAGCGCCGCATGCAGCTGACCGTCGGCAGCCGCGCGCCGAGCGCGGTGATCTCGGGCGAACCCGACCGGCTCTGCCAGGTGCTGATCAACCTCGTCTCCAACGCCATCAAATACAATGATGCGGCCGAGCCGATGGTCGAAGTCCGCTCCCGCACCGGGCGCGGGCGCTACCTGATCGAAGTCGCCGATAACGGCCCCGGCATCCCCAAAGCCGAGCGTAAACTGATCTTCGAAAAGTTCGCGCGTGGGCAATCGGGCGGCGTCACCGCGCCCGCCGGGGCCGGCCTCGGCCTCGCCATTTCGCGCCAGCTGATCGAGCGGATGAACGGCAAGCTGGAACTGCTGCCGGCCACCGGCCAGGGCGCCTGCTTCCGCATCACCCTACCCCTGCTGTAGAAGCAGGTTTGCCAGGCGGCGGGGGCGATTTGGGCTTGCGATTATTCGCCCGCTCGATGAGTATCCGCCCAATCGGAGGGCAAAGCTTCATGGCTCGTCAAGACACAGCTGTCACGCGTCTCGACGATGCGGCCAGGGCGGGGTGGCTCTACTACGTCGCCGGCAACAATCAGGAGCAGATCGCCAAAAAGCTCGGCGTGTCGCGCCAGACGGCGCAGCGGCTGGTGTCGCTGTCGGTGAGCGAGGGGCTGGTGCGGGTGCGGCTGGACCATCCGATCGGGCGCTGCATGGAACTGGCCGAGCAGCTGCAGAAGCGCTACGCGCTCGATTTCGCCGAGGTGGTGCCGACCGATCCCGAGGCGCCCGGGGCGATCCATGGCGTGGCGATCGCCGCCGCGGCCCAGATCGAGCGCTGGCTCAGGAGCGACACGCCGACGGTGATGGCGATCGGCACGGGGCGAACGCTGAAAGCGGCGATTGAGCAGCTGACGCCGATGGAGGCGCCGCAGCACAAGATCGTGTCGCTGACCGGCTCGATCGCCCCCGACGGCTCGGCTGCCTTTTACAACGTGATCTTCAACATCGCCGAGACGGTGAAGGCGCGCAGTTTCCCTATGCCGCTGCCGGTCATCGCCTCGTCGGCGGCCGAGCGCGACATGCTGCTGAGCCAGCCGATGATCCGCGAAACCCATACCCTGGCGCAGCAGGCCAATGTCACCTTCGTCGGCATCGGCGACCTCGGTCCCGAGGCGCCGCTGGTGGTGGATGGCTTCATTTCGCCGGCCGAACTGAAGCTCCTGCAGAAGGCCGGGGCGGTCGGTGAGATCGTCGGCTGGGCGTTCGATGCGCAGGGCAAATTCATCAGCGGGCTGACCAATGACCGCGTCGCCTCAGCGCCATTGCCGTCGCGGGAGAGCTCGACGGTGGTGGCAACGGCGGTCGGCGAGCGCAAGGTGCCCGGCATCCGGGCCGCGCTGACCCGCCGGCTGGTCAATGGCCTGATCACCGACGAGCAGACCGCCGAGGCGATTCTCGCGGCTGATTAGGGCGCTTTCTGCCGCACCAGCGGGGCTAGTTGGCCTCGGCCTTGACCTACCCACCGGATGTCATCGTGGTTGGGGGCCGGCATCGGCGAAACACCCCAACGGATCTGCCGTTTTCCAACAGCGAAAAACGAACCTAAGCGGGATGCCGAACGCATCACCCTCCGGATTCCCGCGTTTTCCACCCGCTTGACATCATACTAAAGTTTGTGAGTAATTGCTCAACGGCGAGACAAATGCTCGCCTATGGGAGGACATTGATGAAACTGCTTCCGCTTTTCTCGAGCGCGCTGGTGCTTGCGCTCGGCTCGACGGCCTATGCCCAGACCACCCTCACCATCGCCACCGTGAACAATGGCGATATGGTTCGCATGCAGGGGCTGACCGACGATTTCACCGCCAAGAACCCGGATATCCAGCTGCAGTGGGTGACGCTCGAGGAGAATATCCTGCGCGAGCGCGTCACCACCGATATCGCCACCAAGGGCGGCCAGTTCGACGTGATGACCATCGGCACCTACGAAGTGCCGATCTGGGCCAAGAACAGCTGGCTGTTGCCGCTCGACAATCTCGGCGATGCCTATGATGTCGACGATCTGCTGCCGGCCATCCGCGGCGGGCTCAGCGCCGACGGCAAGCTCTACGCCGCGCCGTTCTACGGCGAGTCGAGCTTCATCATGTATCGCAAGGACCTGATGGAGAAGGCTGGGCTGACCATGCCGGATGCCCCGACCTGGGACTTCGTTGCCGACGCCGCCCGCAAAATGACCGACCGCGCCGCCGAGATTAACGGCATCTGCCTGCGCGGTAAGGCCGGCTGGGGCGAGAACATGGCGTTCCTGACCGCGATGTCGAACTCGTTCGGCGCGCGCTGGTTCGACGAGGCCTGGAAGCCGCAGTTCGACCAGCCTGAATGGAAGAACACGCTGCAGTTCTACGTCGATCTGATGAAGGATGCCGGCCCGGTCGGCGCCTCCTCGAACGGCTTCAACGAGAACCTGACGCTGTTCCAGCAGGGCAAGTGCGGCATGTGGATCGACGCCACCGTCGCCGCCTCGTTCGTCACCAACGCCAAGGAATCGACGGTGGCCGACAAGGTTGGTTTCGCTCTCGCCCCCGACACCGGGCTCGGCAAGCGCGGTAACTGGCTGTGGGCCTGGTCGCTCGCCATCCCGGCCGGCTCGCAGAAGGCCGATGCGGCGCAGAAGTTTATCTCCTGGGCAACCAGCAAGGACTACCTGGCGCTGGTCGCCGCCAAGGAAGGCTGGGCCAACGTTCCGCCGGGCACCCGCACCTCGCTCTATACCAACGCCGACTACCAGGCCGCGGCGCCCTTCGCCAAGATGACGCTCGACTCGATCAACGCGGCGGACCCGACCAATCCGGCGGTGAAGCCGGTGCCCTATACCGGCGTGCAGTTCGTCGCCATCCCCGAGTTCGCCGGCATGGCGACCACGGTCGGCCAGTTGTTCTCGGCCGCACTCGCCGGCTCGACCAGCGTCGATGACGCACTGGCCCAGGCACAGCAGTCCGTCGACCGCGAGATGAAGGCGGCCGGCTACTACTGAGGTCCCTCCTCCCGAGCGACTGCCCGGCGGCCAGGCTGCCGGGCTTCTTCGGATCAGGGCTGCGCTCGCCGGAGCCTACCCCACGCGGGCGTCATACTGGCGCGGGGGATAGATTGCGCAAGATTGCCGGTGGGGACCGGCGCATTTGGGGGAAACAGCATCATGGCCACCAAGCAGTCACATCGCCTCGCCCGCTGGATGATGGCGCCTTCGGTCTTCGTGCTGCTGATCTGGATGATCGTGCCGCTGGCCCTGACCATCTGGTTTGCCTTCCAGCGCTACCGGCTCACCAACCCCAACATCAAGGGTTTCGCCGGTTTCGCGAACTTCGAGTTCTTCGTCACCGATCCCGCCTTCTGGCCGGCCATCATCAACACACTGCTGATCGTCGTCGGCGTGCTGGTGATCACGGTGGGTCTCGGTATCCTCCTCGCCTTGCTGCTCGACCAGCCGATCTGGGGCCAGGGCATCGTCCGTATCCTGATGATCTCGCCCTTCTTCGTCATGCCGCCGGTGGCGGCGGTGGTCTGGAAGCACGAGCTGATGAACCCGACCTGGGGCGTATTCGCCGCGGTCTCACGGTTTTTCGGGCAGGAGCCGGTCAACTGGCTCGGCAATTACCCGCTGCTGTCGATCATCGTCATCGTCGCCTGGCAGTGGCTGCCGTTCGCGACACTGATCCTCCTGACGGCGATGCAATCGCTGAGCGAGGAACAGAAGGAGGCGGCCGAAATGGACGGCGCTAATGTGTTCCGGCGCTTCTGGTACATCATCCTGCCGCACCTGGCGCGGGCGATCACCGTGGTGATCCTGATCCAGACGATCTACCTGCTCGGCGTCTATGCAGAGATCCAGATCACCACCGGCGGCGGCCCGGGCTTCGCCAGCACCAACCTGCCGTTCCTGATCTACAACACCGGCGTCCTGGGCGGAAACATCGGCGCCGGCGCGGCTGGCGGGTTGGTGGCCGTGGTGCTCGCCAACATCGTCGCGATCTTCCTGATGCGGGCGGTGGGGAGGAATTTGGATGCGTGAGATTATCAGTGTCGTCACGCGGCCATCACTCGCAGACGCCCCCCTCCCATCCTCCCCCATGAAGGGGGAGGTGCCGGCCGGTGGTCGGCGCACGATCGAGCCCCAGTCTCAACTCTTCACCTCCCCCTTCATGGGGGAGGCCGGGAGGGGCCCGTCTCTATCAGTCAGGGCGACCGCGCCGCGTATCGAGGGAGAACTCTAATGGCCCGCGCCGTATCCACGCGCCGCAAGCTCACCATGACGATCCTCGTCTGGCTGGTGGCGCTGATCGTCTTCTTTCCGATCCTCTACACCATCATCACCAGTTTGAAGACCGAGGGTGAAGCCGCGGCCGGGTTCTCGATGCTCCCGTCCTTCACCTTCGAGAGCTATGCGGCGGTGCTCGACCAGCAGGATTACTTCCGGCCGTTCTTCAACTCGGTGGTGATCTCGATCGGTTCCACCATCGTGGCGCTGCTGATCGCGGTGCCGGCGGCCTGGGCGATGGCGTTCACGCCGACGCCGAAAACCCGCGACGTGCTGATGTGGATGCTCTCGACCAAGATGATGCCGGCCGCAGGCGTCCTGGTGCCGATGTACCTGATCTTTCTCAACACCGGGCTGCTCGATACGCTCTTGGGGCTCACCATCATCCTGACGCTGGTGAACCTGCCGATCGTGGTGTGGATGCTCTACACCTACTTCAAGGAAATCCCGGTCGATATCCTCGAGGCGGCGCGCATGGATGGCGCAACGCTGGGCAAGGAATTGGTCTATGTGCTGCTGCCGATGGCGGTGCCGGGCATCGCCTCGACGCTGCTGCTCAACGTCATCCTCGCCTGGAACGAGGCGTTCTGGACGTTGAGGCTTTCCACCGATGATGCGGCGCCGCTGACCGCCTTCATTGCATCGTTCTCTTCGCCGCAAGGCCAATTCCTCGCCAAGCTTTCCGCCGCGTCGGTGCTGGCGATCCTGCCGATCCTGCTGCTGGGCTGGTTCAGCCAGAAGCAGCTGGTACGCGGTCTCACCTTCGGCGCCGTGAAATAGGGGATTTCAGATGGGCTCCATCACACTCGAACACGTCAACAAGACCTTCGGTGGCCATCCGGTCATCCCCGATGTTTCGCTCGAAATCGAGGACGGCGAGTTCGTCGTCTTCGTCGGGCCCTCGGGGTGCGGCAAGTCGACTCTCCTCCGACTGATCGCCGGCCTCGAGGACACGACCTCCGGAGCGATCAAGCTCGACGGTGTCGACGTCACCGACAAGGGTCCGGCGCATCGCGGCCTCGCCATGGTGTTCCAGTCCTACGCGCTCTACCCGCATATGACGGTGCGCCAGAACATCGCCTTTCCGCTGAAGATGGCCAATATCGACAAGGCGATCGCCGAGCAGAAGGTGGCGGATGCGGCACGGGTGCTGAACCTCACCGACTATCTTGATCGAAAGCCCCGGGCGCTGTCCGGCGGGCAGCGCCAGCGCGTCGCTATCGGCCGCGCCATCGTGCGCCAGCCCAAGGCGTTCCTGTTCGACGAGCCGCTGTCGAACCTCGATGCGGCGCTGCGCGTCAACATGCGCATCGAGATCACCGAACTGCACCAGCAGCTGAAGACCACCATGGTCTATGTGACGCATGACCAGGTCGAGGCCATGACCATGGCCAACCGCATCGTGGTGCTGAATGCCGGGCGGGTCGAGCAGTTCGGCACGCCGCTCGAACTCTACAAGAGTCCGGCCAACCGGTTCGTCGCCGGCTTTATCGGTTCGCCCAAGATGAATTTCCTCGAAGGCGCCGCGGCCGGCAAGTACCAGGCCGAGGCGATCGGCGTCAGGCCGGAGCATGTGCGCATCTCGCGTGACGCGGGGGAGTGGCAGGGCAAGGTCGGCGTGGCCGAGCACCTTGGCTCCGACACCTTCCTCCACGTCCATGTCGATGGCGTCGGCCTCCAGACGGTGCGCACCGGCGGCGAGAACGACTATCATCCCGGCGAACAGGTATGGCTCTCGCCCGAGCCGGGCCGTATCTATCGCTTCGACCGCGCCGGCCAGGCGCTCCGCTGACCACGCAGGAATAGACCCATGCCGCTAGAACTCTCCGCCGAAGACCTGCCGGAGATCGCTGCCGTCGCCAGCGTGCCCCGCTACCAGCGCGGCTCGCTGACACCGGGAATCGTGCATTTCGGTGTCGGCAATTTTCATCGCGCCCACCAGGCGGTGTATCTCGATAGCCTGTTCAACCTGGGGCTCGACCACGACTGGGCCCTGGTCGGCGCGGGCGTCCGGGCCAACGACGCCGAGATGCGAGAGAAGCTCCTGGGGCAGGATTACCTCACCACCGTGGTGGAACAGGAAGCGGGCGGAACCAGCGCCCGGGTCACCGGCGCAATGATCGACTTCCTGCCGGTCGGAGACCTCGCTGCAATCAGCGAAACGCTGGCCGACCCGAAAGTCCGGATCGTCTCGCTCACCGTCACCGAGGGCGGCTACTATATCGATCCGGCCTCGCAGCAGTTCGACGTAGACCACCCCGATATCGTCGCCGACAGCGTCAACCCGGAGGCACCGAAGACGGTGTTCGGGCTGATCCTCCTCGGCCTGCAGCTGCGCCGTGAGCGCGGCATCCAGCCGTTTACGGTGATGAGCTGCGACAATATCCCGGGTAACGGCCACGTCACTGAGAATGCCGTGGCAGGGCTCGCCGAGCTGATCAGCCCGGAGCTCGCCGGCTGGGTGCGGGAGTCGGTGGCTTTCCCCAACGGCATGGTCGATCGCATTACCCCGGCCACCGGGCAGCGTGAGCGTGACGCGCTCGAGGCCGATTTCGGCATTGTCGATGCCTGGCCGGTGTTCTGCGAAGAGTTCAAGCAGTGGGTGCTGGAAGATCACTTCCCGGCCGGCCGCCCGGCGCTCGAAAAGGTCGGGGTGCAGTTCGTCGCTGATGTGGCGCCCTACGAGCACATGAAGATCCGCATTCTCAATGGCGGGCACGCCACCATCGCCTACCCGGCCGGATTGCTCGACATCCATTTCGTGCATGAGGCAATGGAGCATCCGCTGGTTCGGGCCTTCCTCGAAAAGGTCGAGCGCGAGGAGATCGTGCCGGTGGTGCCGCCAGTGCCCGACACCGATCTCGGTGACTATTACAAGCTGATCGAGCGGCGGTTCTCGAACCCGAAGATCGGCGACACCATCCAGCGGCTCTGCCTCGACGGCTCGAACCGGCAGCCCAAATTCATCCTGCCCTCGGCAGCGGATCGGTTGGCGGCGGGTCAGTCGGTGACCGGGCTGGCGCTGGTCTCGGCGCTGTGGGCCCGCTACTGCTATGGCGAAAGCGACAGCGGCAAGCCGATCCCACCGAACGATCCGAACTGGGAGCGCCTGACGGCGCTGGCCACCGAGGCCAAAACCGATCCGGTGGCATGGCTGTCGATGGGCGATATCTTCGGGCCGCTCGCCAGCAACCCAACCTATGTCGCGGCCTTCACCACGGCGCTGTCGAGCCTCTGGTCACGGGGGACCAAGGCGACGCTCGAAGCGTATCTCGACGGAGTGCTCTAGGCTTCTGAGAGCAACCTTGCCGAAGCGGATGTCGCCCGGCTACCGATAAGCCGGGAGGGCAGCATGGCGCCGATCAAGCTCGTCATCTTCGACTGCGACGGCGTGCTGGTGGACAGCGAGCCGCTGGCGATGCGGATGCTGCTCGAGCTGATCGCCGAGCAGGGCATCGCCATCGAACGCGAGGTGGCGTTCCGCTCCTATCTGGGGCGCAGCCTTGCCTCGATCTCCGAAAGCCTGAACCAGAGCCATGGGGCACACCTCAGCGACGCCTCGCTCAGCGGCATGCGCGACCGGCTCTATGCGCTCTACCGGCGCGAGTTGAAGCCGACCGGCTGGATCGGCGAGGTGCTGGCGGGGCTCGAGCTGCCATTCTGCGTCGCCTCATCGAGCCAGCTCGAACGGATCCGGCTGAGCCTCGAGCTCACCGGCCTCCTGCCCCGCTTCGAGGGACACGTCTACTCGGCCAGCATGGTCAAGAACGGCAAGCCGGCGCCCGACCTGTTTCTCCACGCGGCGCGTGAGATGGGCGTCGCGCCGGAACACTGCCTCGTCATCGAAGACTCGCCGGCCGGTATCCTCGCGGCGCAGGCGGCCGGCATGCGGGTCTTCGCCTATGTCGGCGGCAGCCATATCGAACCAAGCGGCCTCCGGCCCGAGATCGAGGCGCTGGTCCCCGATGCGATCATCGAGGACATGCGGTCGCTGCCCGGGCTCCTGGAACTCCACGCAGCGCGCGAAACAGGCGAGGCGGCGATGCTGGTTGCCGTGGATGTGGGGACGGCAAGCGCGCGGGCCGGCCTCGTCACGCCGTCGGGGCGTCTGGTCAGTCGGGCGGAACACCCGTTAGAACTGAACCGGGTCGGCTCGGACATCGCCGAATACGATTCCGAGCAGATCTGGGATGCGGTCGCCGAGGCGGTGCGCACGGCGATGCGGCTGGCGGGCGTCGCGGCGCACGAGGCGAGAGGGATCAGCTTCGACGCGACCTGCTCGCTGGTGGTGCGCGATGGCGTCGGCGCTCCCCTGCCCGTCAGCCCTGGCGGCGCCTCGCGCTGGGACACCATTGCCTGGTTCGATCACCGGGCGCAGGCCGAGGCGGAGGCATGCACGGCAAGCGGCCATCGGGTGCTCGATTTCATCGGCGGCACGATGTCGCCGGAGATGGAAGTGCCCAAACTGATGTGGCTGAAGCGCCATACGCCCGAAAGCTGGGCCCGGGCCGGCCAGATCTTCGACCTCGTCGATTTCCTGAGCTGGAAGGCGTCGGGGTCGAATGCGCGCTCGGAGTGCACGCTCACCTGCAAATGGACCTATCTCACGCATGAGAGCCCGAGCTGGCAGCGGGATTTTCTTGCAGCCATGGGCCTCGATGAGCTGTTTGAGCGCGCCGGGCTGCCCGAGACGGCGAGCCGGATCGGCCAGTCACTGGGGCCGATGACGGCCGCTGCCGCGGCGAAGCTTGGCCTCACGCCCCGCTGCGTCGTCGGCGTCGGCCTGATCGATGCCCATGCCGGCGCGCTCGGGGCGCTGGCGAGCTTTGCCAAGGACCCCGCCAACCTCCACCGGCATATGGCGCTGATCGCCGGAACGTCGAGCTGCGTGATGGCGCTGTCCGACCAGCCGATGCCGACCCCGGGCATCTGGGGCCCCTATCATAACGCCGTGCTGCCCGGCACCTGGCTCAACGAAGCCGGCCAATCGGCGACCGGCGCCCTGCTCGACCACGTGCTGCGCACGCATGCGGCGGGGGGCGACCCCACTCCGGAGCTGCACCGCCAGGTGATCCAGCGGGTGGCCGAACTGCGGGCCAGCGAGGGCCCCGACCTGGCGCCGCAGCTCAATGTGCTGCCGGACTTTCACGGCAATCGCTCGCCGCTGGCCGACCCACGCGCCCTGGGGGTGATTTCGGGCCTGTCGCTGGACAGCGATTTCGACAGCCTCTGCCGCCTCTACTGGCGCACCGCAGTGGCGATCGCCGTGCAGGTCCGGCACATCCTCGATACCCTCACCGCGCGCGGCTACGGCATCGAAACCCTGCACGTCACCGGCGGGCATAGCCACAACCCGCTGCTGATGGAACTCTATGCCGATGCGGCCCGCTGCACGGTGGTGGTGTCGACGGCGGAGGATCCAACTTTGCTCGGTGTTGCTATGGTGGCGGCCACCGCAGCGGGCCTACATGCCGATCTGCCCGCCGCCGCTGCGGCAATGGCGCAGCCCAGCACGGAACTTTCGCCCCACCCCGAAGCGCGCGCCGGGCTCGAGCGCGACTATCGCATCCAGCTCGCTATGCAGCGCCATCGCGCCGAGCTTGTCGCGTTGGGGATCGCTGGAACCTGATACGTCAAACAACGAGCCGGCCAGCCTGATCAGATACGATCAGGCTGGCCGGCAGGAACGAAGACGGGGCCACGGGCCTTGCCGGAACCCATCAGCATGGCCACCGCACCGTGGCCGAGCCGTCCAGCTTCGTGGTTGAGAAGTTGATGCGGTACTCGGCGTCACCGGTTGCCCGGTAGATCTCGGATCGGTGGGAGCCTTGAAATTGATGCGATTGTTACCGGCACCAAGGTGAATGTCGTCGATCCCGTCAGAGCGAATCCCGGAGATCGCGACGCGCTTTGGGGGGACACAGGTCAGACTCGCACAGCGCCACCGCGCCAGCCTGTCTCGTTGGCAGCAGCGGGCCAAAGTCGCCGCAACCAACCTCCGGTACTGACGGCGCCCGCTGGGACTCCAGGCGGGCCTACCAAGGAACAGCGGGGAGCAGCGAGGCCGGCACCAGTTCACGCCGTTGGTCTCAGCCGAGCTCCAGGGTCGTGATGCCGAATATCTCGTCGAGCGTGAGCGCCGGCGCCGCGCCGAGGTACATGCGGGCGGTTTCGAAGGCGGGGGTGAGGCCGAGGCGGCGGGCCATCGCGGCGGCGGCGCGATTGGGCTCGGGGATGTCGATGAAGATCATGTCGGTGGCTGCGGGGGTCACCAGCGTCGCCAGCAAGGTCTCGGCGATCGCCGGGGTATCAGCGAAGAGCGGGCCGATCTTCCAGCCGTCGACGCAGCGGCGGATGGTGCCGAAGCCGCGCAGCGCGCCGTCTTCGAAATAGCCCTCGGTCTGGCGCGACGGCGACGGGGCGAGCCAGGCTTTGAGGAAGCGCTGGCGGTCGGCGGCGACGTGCTTATTGTCATAAGCCAGGACGGCGTCCATGTCGGTGACCTCGGTCGGCCGGACGAAGGAGCGGGTCGTGACCAGGCCGCGAAGCGAGCCGCCCCAGCGCACAGTCTTGTGGGCGAAGGCGAAGCCGGATTTGCGGTAATTGTCCTGCTGCGCCACGACACCATCGAGCCCGATGGTGCGGCCGGCGGCGCTGGCGATGCCGGCGTCCCAGATGGCCTTGCCGTAGCCTTTGCCGCGGTGCGCCGGGTGGACGATGTAGAGGCCGAGGAAGGCGAAATCCGATCCGTATTTGATGACCGAAATGCAGCCGATGCGAACGGTGCCCAGCCAGCCCATCAGGAAGCCGCCGGGATCCTGCGCGTAGAAGGCGCCGGCATCGTCGAGCCCCGGGTTCCAGCCTTCGTCGCGGGCCCAGCCGAGCGCCACGTCGAGGTCGCTCAAGGTCATCGGTCGGATGGTCAGGTTCATGCCGCCAGCGTAGGCGCAAACAGGCCCGCTTGCGAAGTGCCCGAGCTCAGCGCCACCAACCTTTCGGCGGGTTTGACGGCGACACCATCGATCAGCAACAGCCGCATCTAGGCGCGCGCCCGCTTGCGCCTGATGAGCAGGATGATCCCCAGCGTCAGGAGGATCACGGCGAAAGAGAACAGCGTCGTCACCGTTCCCAGGGCGTAAAGCACCGGCGTCGTGACATTGGTGGTCATGCCGTAGATCTCGAGCGGCAGCGTGTTGAACGTGCCGGCGGTCATCAGTGTGCGGGCGAACTCGTCGTAGGACAGGCTGAAGCCGAACAGGCCGACGCCGATCAGGCTGGGGGCGATCATCGGCAGCAGCACGTGGCGGAAGGTCTGCCACGGTGAGGCGCCAAGGTCGCGCGCGGCCTCCTCGTAGGACGGCGAGAAGCGATTGAAGACGGCGAACATGATCAGCACGCCGAAGGGCAGCGTCCAGGTCAGGTGCGCGCCGAAGCCCGAGGTCCACCAGGCGGGGCGGAAGCCGATCTGCTGGAACAGCACACCGATGCCGAGGCTGACGATGATCGAGGGAACGACGAGGCTGGCGATGGTCAGGTAAAAGAGCGGCGTGCCGCCGAGAAACCTGCGGCGAAAGGCGAGCCCCGCGAGCAGCGCGACGAGGACGGTCGAGACCATGACCATCAGCCCGAGCAGCAGCGAACGGCTGAAGCTGGCGCCGAAATCGCCGACCGCCTGCTTTTCGAACAGATTGCCGAACCAGTGCACCGAAACGCCGTTGAGCGGGAAGGTGAGACCGCCGTTGGGCCCCTGGAACGAGAGGATGAAGATCGCCGACATCGGACCGTAAAGGAACAGCACGAAGAGCGCGAAGAAGGCGGCGAGGATATAAAAGCTGAACGGGCGTTTCTCGCGCTGCTGCATCTCAGAGCTCCTTGCGGATGTCGACGATACGCAGGATGCCCCCGACCAGCAGCAGCACCAGGACGAGCAGCACGACGGCGTTGGCCGCGGCGGCGGGATATTGCAGCAGGGACATCTGGTTCTTCATCATCAGCGCCACGGAAGCGCTTTGTCCGCCGCTCATCACCTGCACGGTGGAGAAATCCGCCATCACCAGGGTCACCACGAAGATGGTGCCGATCGCCATGCCGGGCTTGGCCAGCGGCAGGATGACGTTCCACATGATCTGCCACGCACTGGCCCCGGCGTCGCGCGCCGCCTCGATCAGCGAGCGGTCGATGCGCATCAGCGTGTTGAAGATCGGGGTGACCATGAAGAGCGTGAACAGGTGCACCATGGCCAGCACCACGGCGAAATCGGAATAGAGCAGCCATTCGATCGGCTGCGAGATGACCCCCATCTCGACCAGCGTCGAATTGACCAGGCCATTGCGGCCCAGCACCGGAATCCACGAGATCATGCGGATGATGTTGGAGGTGAGGAACGGCACGGTGCAGACGAGGAACAGCACCATCTGCATGGTCGCCGACCTGACGTGGAAGGCGAGAAAATAGGCGACCCAGAAGCCGATGAAGAGCGTCAGCGCCCAGACGATGGCCGCGAATTTCAGCGTATTGAGATAGGTCTTCCAGGTGACCCAGGAGCCGAGCGTCTCGACATAGTTGGTGAAGACGAAGCCCGGATACATCCGGGCAAAATCGTAGTCCCAGAAACTGACGAAGACGAGCAGCAGGATCGGCAGCAGCAGGAAGAACCCGAGGATCAGGCAGAGCGGGATCGACTGGAGGTACGAGGCGAGCCGGCCGAAGGAGAGCGGCGTTTTGCGCGTCTTCGGCTTGCTGGTCGGCACGGCGATGGATTGATCGGCGACGGCCATTTTGGCTCCCGGCTATCAGTCAGGTCACCCTCCCCCTTGCGGGGAGGGATGGGGTGGGGGGCGCAGCACGCTCGGTGCAAGCATCTCCCCCCGCCCTAGTTTCGCTACGGACCTGTCGGTCCCAGCTGCACTACCCTCCCCGCGAGGGGGAGGGTGGCGGTCGGTGGCTCATCAGGCCGCGATGAACTCGTTCCAGCGCGTGACCATGTAGCGGTCCTCATCCATCACCGAGTTCCAGCAGGCGACGTGGCCCATGCGCTCGAGGAAGGAACCGCCGTCGCGCACGGCGCCGGCCTTTTCCATCACCGCGCCATCGGGCGACAGGATGTCGCCGACTGCTGCCTTGCCTTCGATCCAGAAGCCCCATTCGTCTTCCGACATGTACTCCTTGGCGGTGTCCATGGCCGCCGAGTAGTAGCCCTGGCGGTTGAGGTAACCACCGACCCAGCCCGAGGTGTACCAGTTGATGTACTCGTAGGCCGCGTCGAGCTGGGCGCCCGAGAGATGTGCGGCAAGGCCGAGGCCGCCGCCCCAAGAACGATAGCCTTCCTTGAGCGGCTGGTACTTGCAGGCGATGCCCTTGGAGCGCACGGCGGCGACGGCCGGCGACCACATGGACTGGATCACCACTTCGCCCGACGCCATCAGGTTGACGCTCTCGTCGAAGCTCTTCCAGAAGGCGCGGAACTGGCCATCCTGCTTGGCCTTGATCAAGAAATCGATGGTCGCATCGATCTCCGCCTTGGTCATGTTGCCCTTGTCGGCATATTTGATGTTGCCCATCGCCTCCATGATCATGGCCGCATCCATGATGCCGATCGAGGGGATGTTGAGGATCGAGGTCTTGCCCTTGAAGGCGGGGTCCATGATGTCGGCCCAGGTGGTGATCTCGCGGCCGACGAGGTCAGGGCGGATGCCCAGCGTGTCGGCGTTGTAGATGGTCGGGACCATGGTGAAAAAGCCGGTCTCCGCCTTGGCGAATTCCTTGGAATCCGGTGCATCGACATAGCCGACGGTGTGCGGCGCGGTGCCCTGGGCGATGACACTGTCGGGCGTCAGCTTGCCGGTTTTGAACAGCGGCACGATCTTGTCGTAGTATTTGAGCTTGGTCACATCCATCGGCTGGATCACGCCGGTCGGGTAGACCTTCTTGAGGATCCAGTATTCGATATCGGCGATGTCGTAGCTGTCGGGCTGGGTGACGGCGCGCTGCGCGGCCGCATCGGAATCGGTCGCGGTCATTTCGAGCGTGATGCCCAGGTCCGCTTTGCACTTTTCGGCGATGGCGTTGAGGTTCGACACACCGGTGCCGAACTGGCGCAGGGTGATCGGGTTCTGCGCCCAGACCGTCGGGAAACCACCCAGGGCGCCGGCGCCCGCGGCAGCGCCGGCCAGCGCGGCCGCTCCCTTGAGCATGCTGCGTCGCGAAATCATGGCCGCCTTGGCCGTCTTGCTGGATTCAGTCATAGCCTAAAACCCCTGTTGCTGATGGCTTTACGAATTGGGGCGGCCGAGGATGATCGCATCCTCGGCATCCCAATAGAGTGGCACCGCGTCTCCGACGGCGACCGGCTTCGAAAAGAAGCTCTTGTCGTCGACGATGGCGGTGAAATCCTCGATGCCGGCGCCGTCGACCGAGAGCTTCACCGAGGCGCCGCGATACTCGATGTTGGAGACGATGCCGGTGAAGCCGAGCCCTTCGGCAGGAGTCGTCCCGACGCGCACATGATCGGTGCGGATGCCGACATCGACGGGTGAGCCAACGGCGAGCGGCGCCCCCGAGGCAGCAAAGCTGCTGCCGCCCGGCACCTCGACGCTGACGACGCCATCGGCGACCGATCGGGCGCTGCCGGTGACGACGTTGTGATCCCCCATGAAGCGGGCGACGAAGGCAGTTGCGGGCCGCTCGAACACCTCGCGCGGCGCCGCCGCCTGCTCGACCCGGCCGTTGTTCATCACCACGATGAGATCAGCCAGCGCCATGGCCTCTTCCTGGCTGTGGGTGACATGGACGAAGGTGATGCCCAGCCGCGTCTGCAGCTTCTTGAGCTCGGCGCGCATGCGGATCTTGAGGAACGGATCGAGCGCCGAGAGCGGCTCGTCGAGCAACAGCACCTCGGGATCGGTGATCAGGGCACGGGCCAGCGCCACGCGCTGCTGCTGGCCGCCGGAAAGCTGGGCCGGCCGCCGCGAAGCGTAGCCATCCATCTGCATCAGCTTGAGCAGCTCGAGCGCCTTGGCCTGTCGCGGCGCCTTCTCGATGCCCTTCATCTTGAGGCTGAAGGCAACGTTGTCGATCAGGTCGAGATGCGGAAACAGCGCGTAGGACTGGAACATCATCGCCGTGCCGCGCCTGGCCGGCGGCAGGTCGGTGACATTGGTGGACGACAGGATGATATCGCCGTCGGTCGCCGCCTCATGTCCTGCAACCATGCGCAAGGTCGAGGTCTTGCCGCAGCCCGATGGTCCGAGCAGGCAGCAATAGGTGCCGGCCGGCACTTTGAGATCGATCGAATCTACCGCAAGCGCATCGCCGTAGCGCTTGGTCAGCTTCACAACTTCCAGGTCGCCCTGCGCCATGCACCGCCCCGTAGGCCACCTCTTGGCCGTCGGGTAAGCAACTGCAAGAGCTGTGCCAGCGCGCGGCGCCCCAGGTATCGCGCCCTAGGCCATTGAAATCACGCGATGGTTCAGGGACGAGTGGTCCCTTGCCGTGTCTGCATCATTTCTTCTCAATGCCTAAAATATAGGCGAGTGCATTCGATATTGGCAGACTTTGTATACGAAACGCCGATAGCGGTGTGTCCAGTTCTCGGCTAGATTCGACTGGGTTCGGGAGTTCGGCATGCTCGAAAGCGACGAGATCGATGAGAGTGAGGGTCGCCCCGCGGTGCGGCGCTCCGCGCTCTATATCGGTTTGCGCAATGGCATCCTCGGGCACGGCATCGACCCCGGCACCAAGTTGCCCGAGGACGAGCTGGGCGCGATCTATTCGGTAAGTCGCACCGTGGTCCGCGCGGCGCTGCAGGCGCTGGCGCATGACCGGCTGGTGCGGCTCGAACCCAATCGGGGCGCCTTCGTCGCCAAGCCGACGCGCACCGAAGCCCGCGAAGTGTTCGAGGCGCGAGCGCTGGTCGAGCCCAAGGTTGCCGCACTCGCGGCAGGGATCGCGACGCATGCCGACGTCGAGCGGCTGCACCGGCACCTCGAGGAGGAGCACAAGGCCGTGCGCGCCGGCAAGGATGGCGAGGCGGTAATGCTCTCGGCGCAGTTCCACGTCGCCATCGCCGAGATCGCCGGTCAGTCGATCTTCACCGAAATGGTGCGCGATCTCTGCTCGCGTTCATCACTGATCATCTCGCTCTACTGGCGGCGGCGCGACACGATCTGCGAAAGTCACGCCCATCATGCGCTGGTCGATGCCATCGCCAAGCGCAGCGCCCTCGATGCGTCGGAGCTGATGACCAGCCACCTGGTGGACCTGCTCTCCGGGCTCGACCTGTCGGAGCGCCAAAGCTCGGGCAAGAAACTGGCAGACATCCTGATGGGGCGGTCGCCGGCGCGAGGATCCGAGCCCTAGAGACTTCTCCGTGAGAGCACAGGGACAGGGACGGCTATCTCGTCGTTGGGAGTTTGCCTGGCCGGACAATAGCTTTGCGGGCGGCGAGACCGTCGCAGAGGCGGTGCAGAAACCACCGCGCGGCACGGCCGAGCGCCTTCATTGGGCACGCTCCGCCAGAAACGCGCGCCACCCCCCGAAGCGGGTGATCTCCTCCGCCTCGGCTACCGCATGGGACTCGCACAGAAAGCCCGAGACTGCCGTGCCGTCATCGAGGGAAATCTTGCCGATGCCGAGCGGCGCGGGGATCCTGGCGACGAAGCGGCCGAACGCGTCGGACGGCAGGGACCACACCTCGACCTCGAGGCCGGGTCCGTCAAAGCCTGGTTCGCGCACCATCCCCGGCTTGGGCGGGGTGGTGTTGGGGAGTGCGAACAGCCGGTAATCCGGGGCCGTGCGACAGCGCTTGAGCAGGTGTCCGCCCGAGGAGGTGAGTTCCGTATTGAGCGGCAGGCCGGTGAGGTGGGCACCTACGACCACGATGGGGAGCGGGCTCTCAGCTTGGTTTTCGGGCATGTTCAGATCTCCTCTAGGACGATGATGACGTCGCCGGTCTTGATGTTGCGCCCCGGGCCGGCGCGGACGTCGCGGACGGCGCCGGCGGCGTGAGCGGTGACGGTGATTTCCATCTTCATGGACTCGATGATGGCGACCGGCTGGCCGGCTTCGACATGGGCGCCGGTCTCGACGAGGATCTTCCAGATATTGCCGGGGACCGAGCTTGCGACGCCGAAGTGGCCGGACGGCATTTCGGCGCTATCGGAAGCACTTGCGTCCTCCTCCGCCACGAAGCTGTCGAGACCCTCGTCCTTCCAGCGCTGGCGCTCGGCTTCGAACGCCGTCTGCTGCGTGTGCTTGAAGGCGGCGATGCTGCCGGCGTTGCGCGCGAGCTCGGCGGCATAGTCGGCATAGGAGAGGCTGGTCTCCTCAATGCGGATCGGATAGCCGCCGTGCGGGAAGGCCGCGCGGGCTTCCGTCAGTTCGTCATGGCTGACCGGGAAGAAGCGAATCTGGTCAAAAAAGTCGAGCAGCCACGGGGACCTGGCAAAGGCCGGCGTCTTCCGCCAGGTGTTCCAGACCTGGACGGTACGGCCGAACAGCTGGTAGCCGCCCGGGCCCTCCATGCCATAGATGCACATGTAGGCGCCGCCGATACCGACGGCGTTCTCCGGGGTCCAGGTGCGGGCCGGGTTGTACTTGGTGGTGACGAGCCGGTGACGCGGGTCCATCGGGGTCGCCACGGGTGCGCCGAGATAGACATCGCCGAGACCGAGCACGAGATAGCTGGCATCGAAGATGGTTTTCCTCACCGCCGCGAGATCGGGCAAGCCGTTGATGCGGCGTATGAACTCAATGTTGTCCGGGCACCACGGGGCATTCGGGCGGACCAGCTCCTGATATTTCCGCATGGCCAGTTGCGCCTCCGGGTCGTTCCAGCTGAGCGGCAGGTGGACGATGCGGGAGGGAACGGTGACCTGCTCCGGGGCGGGGAGGGACTGCTCGATCTCGGACAGCAGGCCGAGGAGGCGGTCGCGGGAGAGGCGGGTCGAGTCGTAGTGGACCTGCAGCGAACGGATACCGGGCGTGAGATCGACGATGCCGTTCCCGGCGCCGAGCCTGCCCTCCCCGTTAACGGCTTCCATCAGCAGATGAACGCGCAGGCGCAAGGCGAGATCGAGCGCCATCGGGCCGTACTCGACCAGGAGGTTGTCGTCACCTTGCCGTCGGTAGACGACCGGCACAGGCCCGTTGTCGGAATACCCCACAATCGCCGAGCCGGCTTCACTTGGCCGATGAACTGCGGGGCCGGCGATCTTGTCATCAGGGCGAGCGACGGGGACAAAGCGGATGGTGTCGCCGGGCTTGAACTGGCCGAGCTTCCACAGTTCGTCGCGCGCCATGACGGCCGGGCAGACGAAGCCGCCGAGGCTTGGCCCGTCCGGGCCGAGGATGATCGGCATGTCGCCGGTAAAGTCGATGGCTCCGACGGCGTAGGCGTTGTCGTGGAGGTTGGAGGGATGCAGGCCTGCCTCGCCACCATCCCGGCGCGCCCATTTCGGCGCCGGGCCGATCAGGCGCACCCCGGTGCGGGCCGAGTTGAAATGGACTTCGTAGGCTGTCGAAAACAGCGCCTCGATGTCTTCTTCGAGGAAGAAGTCGGGAGCGCCGTGCGGGCCGTAGAGCACGGCGACGTCCCATGTGTGCGTCAACGGTACCGGATCGTTGGCGGGCCTCGCCACCTGCGGCAGGCCGGCGAGATGCAACACCTCGCCGGTGCGCAGGGTGCCGGTCGCGTGACCGCCGAACTTGCCAAGCGCGAAGGTGGCGCGGGAGCCAAGCACTTCCGGAGCAGCGAGACCACCGGAGATCGCGAGATAGGATCGCTGGCCGGGGCCCTCGATCGCGCCGATGCTCAGCACCTGTCCGGCGCCGACGTCGATCGGCTGGTTGTGCGGCAGCGGTGCGCCATCGAGTTTCATCGGCATATGCGCCCCGGCGAGGGCGACGATGGCAGGAGCGTGGAAGCGCAGGGTCGGGCCGGAGACGGTGAGTTCCAGCGCGGCCGTCTCGTCGGCATTGCCGACCAGCCGGTTGGCGTGGCGGAAACTGCGTTCGTCCATCGGCCCCGAGGGCGGCACACCGACATGCCAGAGGCCGAGCCGGCCGGGCAGTTCCTGCAGCGAGGATTGCGCGCCGGGCGCAATGACTTCGACGACCTCGGGCGTGAAGGCGAAGCTGCGCAGTGCGGTGGTCGCCACCTTGCCGGAGGCGAGGAGGTCGGATGCCGCGATGGCTCGCAGATAATCGAGATTGGTCTCGATGCCGGCGATGCCGGTATCGGCAAGGGCGGCCTGGAGCCTGACGATGGCGGCCGGGCGATCAGCTGCGGCGACGATGATCTTGGCCAGCATCGGATCGTAGTAACTGGTGACCTCGGTGCCGGTCTCGACCCAGGTGTCGACCCGCGCGTCGCCGAACTTCACCTCGGTCAGGAGGCCCGCGCTGGGCTGGAAGTCGGCGTGCGGGATTTCCGCATAGAGCCGAACTTCCATGGCCGCGCCCTTGGGGGACAGCGGCAGCGTGGGGATCACGTCCTCGCCGGCGGCCTGGCGGATCATCCACTCGACCAGATCGATGCCGAAAACGGCTTCGGTGACCGGATGTTCGACCTGCAGCCGGGTGTTGACCTCGAGGAAGTAGAACGCCTCGCGATCGGGATCGTAGATGAACTCGACGGTGCCGGCGGAACGGTAACCGACAGCCCGGCCGAGGTTCACGGCGGCCTCGTGCAGCCGATAGCGGGTCGTGGTGGAGAGGCCGGGCGCCGGCGTCTCCTCGACCACCTTCTGGTTGCGGCGCTGCAGCGAGCAATCGCGTTCACCCAGCGCGATCACCCTGCCCTTGCCATCGCCGAACAGCTGGACCTCGACATGGCGGGCATCCGACACGAAGCGTTCGAGATAGACGCGCGCATCGCCAAAGCTGGCTCGAGCGGTGCGCTGCACGCCGTCGAAGGCAGCATGCAACGCCGCGGCGTCGGCACACAGCGACATGCCGATGCCACCGCCGCCGGCGGTGGATTTGAGCATGACCGGGTAGCCAATGGCGTCGGCCGCTACGAGCGCCTCTTCGGCGGTGGCGAGAAGGTCCGTGCCGGGAAGGAGCGGCACGCCGTTGGCCCTGGCCAGCTCGCGCGCCGTGTGCTTGAGGCCGAACGCTTCGATGTTCTCGGGCGTCGGGCCGATGAAGGTGATGCCTTCGGCTTCGAGGCGGCGGGCAAAGCCGGTGTTCTCCGACAGGAAGCCGTAGCCGGGGTGGACGGCTTCAGCCCCGGTTGCCTTGCAGGCGGCGATGACGGCCTCGACATTGAGGTAGCTCTCGGCGGCCGGAGCCGGCCCAAGCCGCACGGCTTGGTCGGCGAGCTGCACCGCCCTGGTGAAGCGGTCGGCGTCGGAATAGACCGCGACCGAGGCGATACCCATGCGCCTCAGCGTGCCAATGATGCGGACCGCGATCTCGCCGCGGTTGGCGATCAGGACTTTCGTGAACATCACTCAGCGTCCCAGATCAGGACCTGGATGGGCGTCGGGTTGAAGCCGTTGCAGGGGTTGTTGATCTGCGGGCAGTTGGAGATGACGCAGAGGACGTCCATCTCGGCAACGAGATCGACGTAATCGCCGGGTCCGCTCAGCCCATCGACGATGGTCATTTCGCCCGAGGGCGAGATCGGTACGTTCATGAAGAAATTGATGTTGGGAACGATGTCCCGCTTGCTCATGCCGTGCCTGGTCACCTCGATGAGGAAGTTGTCGCGGCAGGCGTGCAGGTAGCGGGTGTCGTGACCAAAGCGGACGGTGTTGCTCTCGCACGAGCAGGCGCCGGCCATGGTGTCGTGGCGGCCGCACGTGTCGGCGACCACGGTGAGCATGGTATTGCCCTCGTTGGAGACGAGTTTGGTGCCGACCCCGATATAGGCCGAGCCTTGGCTGCGCAGGGTATCCTGAGCGCTGTAGCGTTCGGCGAAGTCGTCGGCACGATAGAAGATGGTGTCAACGGCCTGCTGGCCCTCGCTGTCGACAATGCGGATGGTCTGGCCCCGCTTGACGATGCCGGACCACGGCGCTTCGGCAGGGATCAGGTGGGACTGGCTGGCGGTATCCTCGGTGCGCATCTCAGGCCTCCGCGCGGGCGTTGTTCTCGAAGCCGCGGACGGCCTCGGCGGTGGCCATACGGCAGAGATCATCAGCCGTGACCTCGGTGACATAACGGGTCACCTCGACGGGGTTCGGCGCATAGGCCGGCCCGGGATCGAGCGGGTGCGGACAGTTGGAGAACGCGACAAGCAGGTCCATTTCGGCGCGCAGGTCGACATAATCGTTGCCGTTGAGCAGGCCCGGCTGCCAGGCGAAATGGCCGTCTTCGTCGGAGACGCGGATCGGGGCGAACAGGGTCAGCGCCAGCGGAATGTCACGGCGCGACAGGCCGAGCTTGCCGGCGGCGAGCACGAGATTGTCGCGGGTGTTGCGGGTGGCAGTCCCTGGATATTTCGCAGCGTTGGCGGCCGCGGTGGAGCCGCCGAGCAGCACATCATGGGCGCCGCCGGACGAGTCCTCGGTGATCGACAGCATCACCCGGCCCATATCCGAGAACAGCACCCGCCCCTTCTGGGTACGGGTGTCCCACTGCACCTTGACGGTGTCCGGCAGATTGAGCCGCTCGCTGGTATCGTGCGCGCTCCAGCAGACGAGGGCGACCGAGGCGGGACCATGGGGTTGGGCGACGCGCAGCGCTTCGCCCTTGCGCAGCACGGTCGACCAGTACCAGCCAGCGGCAATGGTTTCGGTCGCAACGACGCTGCCCGGCGCGATGGGCGCGGCTGGCACAGCGCTGGCTTCGGGCAATGCCCTGGTGGCGAAGGCGAGGCCCTTTTTCTGGTGCTCTTCGTAGCGGGCGCGGTCGGCGGCGATCTGCTCTGGGGTTCGGCTCATGCCGGATCTCCTTGAGGGGATGGCGCCGGGTCGTCCCGGCCAATGCCCACCTCATGGATCGGGTCGTCCCGATCGGGGCTATCGGCAAATGCGTCCGGATCGAGCTGGCCAGCGCGACGCGGCGGCCAGATGTAGATGTCGCGGCTGAGCGAGGCGCCGTAGCGTTCGCGCTCGTCGGGCCGGTTGCGTGGCCGCTCGAAGGCGATGACGCGGGTCCCGAGCGTAAAGGCTTCACGCATGTCGTGGGTGACCATCACCACGGTGAGGTTGGTCTCGTTCCACAGACGTTTCATCAGCACATGGATTTCAGCGCGGATGCCCGGATCGAGCGCGCCGAACGGTTCATCGAGCAGCAGAACGCGCGGCTGCATGATCAGCGCCTGCGCCAAGGCAAGGCGCTGCTGCATGCCGCCCGAGAGCTGGGCCGGGAACTTGGTTTCGCTGCCGGCGAGGCCGACTTCGGCAATGAGTTCCCGGGCCTCCTCAACAGCGGCGCGACGCGCCGGACCAACGAGCCGGGCGCGGAAGCGGGAGGCGGCGAATTCCTTGCCGAGCAGCACATTGCCCAGCACGGTCAGGTGCGGGAACACCGAATAGCGCTGGAACACCACGCCACGGTCGGGTCCCGGCTCGGGTGACAGCGGCGCGCCATCGAGCGTGATGGTCCCCTGCGTCGGGCGTTCCTCACCGAGCAGCAGTTTGAGGAAGGTGGTCTTGCCGCAGCCCGAAGGGCCGACGAGCGCGACGAAGGCCCGGTCCTCGATGGTGAGCGACACCTTCTCGAGCACGATCTGGTCGCCGTATTCCTTCCACACATTGTCGACGACGATCATGACGCCTTCCCCAGGTCGGACCAGGGGAAGACCCGGATGCGGAGCAGATCGAGCAGGACGTTGGCGAGCACGGCCAGCAGCGTGATCCAGATCACGTACGGAAAGATCACGTCCATGGAGAGGTAACGGCGGACCAGGAAAATCCGGTAGCCAAGCCCGGAATCCGCCGAGATCGCCTCGGCCGCGATGAGGAACAGCCAGGCCGGGCCAAGCTGCAGGCGGAGGCAGGTGATGAGCCGTGGCAGCACCTGTGGCAGGACCACGCGGATGGCGATCTGCCATGAGTTGCCGCCAAGCGTTTCAGCCTTCACCGTCTGCTCGCGCGGCAGTTCCATGACCTTGAGCGCCAGGTCGCGGATCATGATCGGCGCGACACCGATGACGATGAGGGTGATCTTGCTGGTTTCGCCCAGCCCCATGACGATGAACAGGATCGGCAGCAGCGCCAGCGGCGGCACCATCGAGACGGCGGCAAAGAACGGCGCCAGCAGCGCCCGGGCATAGGGAAACATGCCCACGATCATGCCGAAGACCAGGGCGATGAGCGTCGAAATGCCCAGCGCCGAGAACAAGCGGCCGAGGCTCGCCCAGGTATCGGACCACAGCAGGTATTCGCCGGTGCGGGGGTCGGGGACGAATGCCATGCGATTGACCGCGTCGGCGAGGCTGGTCAGCGCCGGCAGCAGCTTGTCGGCGGGGTTATCGGCGAGCCGGGCTGCCGAGCCCAGCGCATAGGCCACCAGCAGCGCAACAAACGGCAGCAGCGCCAGGATCAGCTGGTTGGTTCGCGATGGCTTGAGGTTGATGAGACGCATGGAGTGGCTCGGATGATTGAGACGTCACCGACCTCCCCCGCCCCTGAGGGCGAGGGCGCCGAGCGCGGCGAGACGGGTGGGGAGCACGGACTTACAGCGTCCCTGCCGCCGCTTCCTTCATGTAGACGTCGGTGAACCGCAGCTTGACGTTGGCCGGATCCCCCAGCACTTCGCCGCCGGGGAGCTCGATGCCGATGACGTCGGCGGAAGCGGCGCCGGAGCCAAGCAGGCCCTTGTCGAACAGGAAGGCGCGGACCTTGTCCATGGTGGTCTGGAGGTCAGGAGAAGTGACGAAGGTCACGGCTTCGGCGGGCGTCGGGAACAGTTTCGTCGCCGCAAGCTGCGCTTCGAAGCCCTGCTGATCGGTACCGGAAGCTGCGCCCATGGCGGCGCGCGCTGCGGCGCCCTCGGGCGTCTGGGCGGTCATGATGGCCATGGTGTCGTACCAGATGCCGGCCAGCGCCTTGCCGAAATTGGGGTTGTCGGTGAGCACCTGGGTGTTGGCAACCATCATGTCGATGATCTCGCCAGGGATCTGCGCGCTGTCGAACACCTTGTGAGCGCCGGGCAGAGCAGCGATCTCAGAGACCATCGGATTCCAGGTGACCATGGCGCTGACATCAGGGGTCTGGAAGGCGCCGACCATGTCGGGGTCGGAGGTATTGACGACATTGACGTCGCGCTCGGTCAGACCGACGCTTTCGAGGGCGCGGGCGAGCAGGTAGTGCGAGACCGAGAACTCGACGAGGTTTACGGACAAGCCCTTGATATCGGCCAGCGAGGTCTTGTCCTTGAGGATCACCGCGTCGTTGCCGGCCGAGAAGTCGCCGATGATGACGGCGGTGGTGTCGACCCCGCCGGCGGCGGGGATGGAGAGGCCATCCATGTTGGTGAGGGTCACCGCGTCATAGGCGCCGGCCGTATATTGGTTCATCGACTCGACGTAGTCGTTGAACTGCGTGACCTCGATGCCGATGCCGTATTTGTCGGCCCATTTCTTGACGATGCCGTTGTCGGCGGCGTAGCCCCAGGGCATCCAGCCGACATAGATCGACCAGGCAACCTTGAAGTCGTTCTTCTGCTGCGCCTCAGCGCCGGTGCCTGCGGCAGCAACGAGCATCGCGAGGGCGAGGGCGGAAACCAGTCTGGTGAACTTCATGCACAATCCCCTGTTTCGACTTGGGGATCGGCGAAGCGCGTAAAGACCCGCGCTGCCAATCCCTTGGCTTACGAGGTCTCCCGGGCTTTTGTCCCGCCGTGTCCCGGAGGGATGTCTCCCGCTCCGGTGGGTGCTCTCGGACCAGACGCGCCGGAAAAGATGGCGCCGGAACCCTAGCTCCTAACTCTGCATACAACGGAGCAAGGGCCATGCCAGAATCGAATATCGTTATCTGTCAGTGCATTAGTAAGATCGTCCGTCTCCAATCCCGACGCTCGGCGTCGAATGCGGGGCATCGTGCACATAAAGTGGGCGCTGCCACTGTGCTGTGCAGTACCTGCTATTTGGTGATGGCAGGAGCCCCGGCATTGGCTCCGAGGTAGCGCTCCTCCCACCAGGTAAAGAGCAGGTCGCGGAGCGCCGCGCCGTCGTCGTCGCCGTAGAGCGGCAGCCGGGCCGCGTCGAACAGGGCCGCTTCTTCCTCGGTCAGCGTGACCGCAAGTTCCTTGATGCGGATCGGCACGTTGGTGAAGGCCGGCGCGTAGGCGGGGTCGCGGGTGAGTTCGCGGTCCGCCTTGATGTGGGGCTGGCGGAAATCCCTGGGTGTCCGCTGGCTGCGCAGCACCGGCGTCGGCGGGACGGCGGCGAGGTCGGCTTCGGTCGCCTCGAATACGGTGAGGCGGATCGGCTTCAGCGAGAAGTTGGAGGTGCGCATGACGTCGGCGCCGCAAACATTGGGCACGGCGAGCACATCGGTCAGCGCCAGGAGATCGACATGGTCCCCTGCCCGGCTCGACTGCCGGGTGATCGTCGCCCGCCCATCGGCGCCAATCTCGGTGTTCATGAAGAGGTTGAAGCTGTCATGCACGTCGTCCGGGGTCAGACCGTACTCGCGCTGCGCCTCGGACTGGATGTCGTGGCAGTTGGTGTGATCGTGAAAGCCATAGGCGCTTTCGTAGAGATAGGCCGAGCAGCGCGGGAACAGCACGTCGTTACGCTTCACGGTATCCTTGAGGATATAGAGCAGCGCCCGCTCGCGCGGCGGCTGGCTCCACAGGAACGCACCTTCGGTAGGGTTGAAGCCATGCACGGTGCGGGTACGGCCGCAATGCATGAACTCCTTGTAGTCGTGCAGGTTGAAGGCGTTGAAATCGACGCATTGCCCGCCCTCCACCTGCTCGATGCGCAGGATCTGCCCGGCGAGCAGTTCGATCGCCTTGCCGGTGCCCGGCTGCAGCATCAGGGTCTGGAGCACGGTTCTCATTTGGCGCGCCGCTCCGCGTGCTCGCGAATGGCCAGCTTCACCAATGCCGCACGGTCAGGTGCCACGCCTTTTGCGATGGTGCGGTCGATCAGTTCGAGCTGCTGCTGGTTGAGCTTGAGAATAATGGTCCTGGCCGGCATGCGCCTCTCCCGTTCGAATACCAAAACTGTATACATGATTGACGGAACAACGATCCAGTTTCATGCAGATCAGCCATGCGATTCTCGCATGTTGGCCGCAAGTGGCTGCAAACTGCTGCAGTTTTTGCTGTGCGATGGTGAAATCTGGCATACTTGCAACGCACCATCTCGTATGCATGAATGATCGGCAACACGAGGTTTGAATGACCAGGCCATCCCCCCGCACCGATATCGCTCATGAGGCGCTGAAACAGGCGATCCTCGAGCGGGCGCTGCAACCGGGCACCAAACTGCCCGAGGATGAGATTGGCGCACATTTCGGCATGAGCCGGACGCTGGTGCGGGCAGTGCTGGCGAAACTGCAATCAGAAGGGCTGGTCGATGCTCGACCCAAGCGCACGGCCATCGTCGCCCAACCGACCCTGGCGGAAGCCCGTGACGTCTTCGAGGTGCGGCGCGGGCTGGAGGCCCAGGCCGTCGACCTCGTCATCAAGCGCTGGAAGCCAAGCTTTGGCGCCGAGCTCGAAGGGCTGGTGCGCGAGGAGGATGCGGCCCGCGAGCGGCATGAAGAACACGTTGCCGGGCGCCTGGGTGGTGAGTTTCACATCCGGCTGGCGAAACTGAGCGGCAATGTCCTGCTCGAGCGCTACATGTCGGAACTTGTGACCCGCTGTTCGCTGATCCTTGCCGTTTACGGCTCGCCGCACAGCCACGATCACAGCGGCCCCAACGAGCATATCGAGATCATCGCCGCGCTGCGTGCCGGCGACGCTGCCAAGGCCATCGCCCTCATGGATGCGCACATGTCCGCCGTGGAGCGTCGGGCCATGCACGACACCGACCCCGCCGGCGCGGCGCTTGGCGATGTGCTCGCCCGCTATGCCGGCGCGATCGCCGCGCCCGCCGGCGCCATCCCGCTCAAGCGCAAGCGCACCAGATGAGCGGGCATCTGCATTTCGACTTTGCCGAACTGGACCCGCGCGAGCGCTACAAGCTGCTGATCGGGACGGTGATCCCGCGGCCTATCGCGTTCATCACCACGCTCAGCCGCGATGGCCGGCGCAACGCCGGGCCGTTCAGCTTCTTCAATGTTCTCACCCACGATCCGGCGATCGTCGCCATCGGCATCGAGAACTACGACGACATGCGCCTCAAGGACACGGCGCGCAATATCCGCGAGACCGAGGAGTTCACCGTCCACATCGTCGATGACGCACTGGCCGCGCAGATGGAGATCTGCGCCATCAAGTTCGGCCCCGATGTCGATGAACTCAGCGAGGCCGGCCTCGAAACGGTACCCGGCAAGGCAGTGCGCAGCCCGCGCATCGTCTCGGCCCCGGCGGCGCTCGAATGCCGCCGGCACATGACCATCGAAGTGGGCAAGGCGCGCGAGATCGTGCTCGGCCAGGTGCTGGGCATCCACATCCGCGCCGACATCGTCGATGCGGCACGCCTCCACGTCGACCAGATCAAGATGGATGCGATCGGCCGTCTCGGTGGCCATGGCTATGCCCGCACGCGCGACCAGTTCGACATCCGGACGCTCAGCGTGGGCGAGTACGAACAGCTCAAGGCCGACCGCCTTGTGACTGAGACCGGCGCCGCCTAGCCGCGCGCAGGAACGACCCGACTAAACGGAACGCCGCGCCAACGCGTGGCCGAGACGGTGAGCGCATGCCGCGCTCCCCGGACGATGAAACCTGGACTCACGGGGGTGCAACCTTGTCCAACTTCTCAATGAACCGCCGACATTTCCTCGGCACTGCTGCCGCCGGATCGCTGCTGCTGGCGAGCGGCATGAAGGCACAAGCTGCAACGCCGCTGACCATCGGCATGATCTATGTCGGGCCGGTCACCGATTTCGGCTGGAACCAGGCCCATGCGGTCGGCGCCGCCGCGCTGAAGGCGCTGCCCGATGTCACCGTGGTGGAGGAGGAGAATGTCCCCGAAACCGACGCGGTCGCCCAATCGATGGAATCGATGATCAACCTCGACGGCGCCAAGCTGCTGTTTCCGACCTCGTTCGGCTATTTCGACCCGTTCATGAAGGAAGCGGCGAAGAAGCACGCGGACGTCGAATTCCGCCACCCGACGTCGCTGTGGAACAAGGACACCGACCCGATCAACCTCGGAGGCTACTTCTGCTACCTCGACCAGGGCCACTACGTGAACGGCGTCGCCGCGGGCCTCTCGACCAAATCCAACAAGATCGGCTTCATCGCCGCCAAGCCGATCGCGCTGGTGCTGCGAAACGTCAACGCCTTCACGCTGGGCGTCAAGAAGGTGAACCCGAACGCCGAGGTGCGCCTCATCATCACCGGCGAGTGGAGCCTGCCGGTGCGCGAGGCCGAGGCCGCCAATGCGCTGGTGGATGCCGGCTGCGACGTCATCGCCTGCCACGTCGACAGCCCCAAGGTGGTGGTCGAGACGGCCGAGGCGCGTGGCGTCAAGAGCTGCGGCCATAATGCCGACCAGGCCTCGCTGGCCCCCAACGGCTTCATCACCGGCGCCGAGCTCAAATGGGGCACGGTCTATACCGAGTACGCCAGGCTGATCGCCGCGGGCGAGAAACTGCCCAACGTCAACGAGGGCGGCTACGACAAGGACATGGTCTTTTCCACGCCGTTCGGCGTGGGAGCGACCGAAGCGGCGATCGCCGCAGCCACCAACGCGATTGCCGAAACCAAAGCCGGGGCGCCGATTTTCGTCGGCCCGCTCAAGGACAATACCGGCAAGCTCATCAGTCAGGAGACGCTCGGTCTCTATGATGGCGCCCTGTGGGGCACCGACTACCTGATCGAAGGCGTGGTCGGCTCGATCACCTGAGAGCGTCGGTGTGCGGGCCGCTACGGCGACCCGTACACCGATCCAGTTGCGATTGAGGCATTGGTGGAGGCCTGGCTCCGCCAATGCCAAGCTTAGTTGCCGGCCCGACCCGTCTCGAACAGGAACCAGGTCCGGCGTTCGGCTTCGTCGATCCAGACTTCGACGAGGCTGGTGGTGGCGGAATCATTGTGACCGGCAGCCAGTTCGTGCACGGCGCGAAGCAGGCTGACGAAGCGTGAGTTGTCGTCGGCCAGTTCGGCCAGCATGTCGGCCGGGGTGACGAACTCGGCATCGTTGTCGGCGAGGCGCTGCAGGCGGCCGATCTGGCCGATCGAGCGCAGGGTGCCGCCGCCGATCTTGCGGGCCCGTTCGGCGATATCGTCGGTGATGGCGAAGATCTGGTCGGCCTGCTCGTCGAGCAGCAGGTGATAATCGCGGAAGTGCGGGCCCGACATATGCCAGTGGAAGTTCTTGGTCTTGAGGTAGAGCGCGAAAGTGTCGGCCAGCAGTGCGGTCAGCGCGGCGGCAATGTCCTTGACCGCGGCTTCGCCGAGATCGGTGGGGGTGTGGAGCGGCGCGGCGCGCAGTGCACGGGTACGAGCGATGTCCATTCTGTTTCTCCTTGAGTGAGTGGGTCAGGCGACCGGGTCGATCGGGTTGATACGGTTGACGAGCAGGGGATCCTGTTCGGTGAAGGGGAAATCGGGGAGTTCGGCGCGCGACACCCTCAGCGTTGCGGCCAGCACTTCGGGCGGAAAGCTGCCGACAAGGGTGCGGAAACCGATATCGCCGGGGTCGGCGCGATCAAAGAAGATCAGGAAGTGGGCGTCGCCGGCGCCGATATTCTCGATGTGATGCGGATAGGCTGGCGGGATGAAGTAGACGTCGCCGCTCTGCAGCTCGTAGGTGTCCGTCGTTCCATCCGGGTCGAGGATGGTCATCCGCGCCCGGCCCTCCAGCACGTAGCCCATCTCGGCCGTTGCCGGGTGCCAGTGCGGCTCGCGCATGCCGACATCCGAGATGCGGACCGAGTACATCGCGATATCCTCGAGCACCGGCCAGAGCCCCGCCTTGGTCTGGCGGGCGGAGCCGGCGGCGGCGTCGATCTGCGGCAGGTTGGCCTCGACGCGATACTTCAGTGCATCGACATGCAGGGCCTGCGGTTCGATCCCGGCCTCGCCGTCGACATGGACGATCTCGGGCTCGATCGGGCGGGTGGTGATGCTGCCGATCTCCTGGAAGAAGGCGGTCGGCGCGTCGAAGGTGTTGCCGAGCACGGCCGGCGTCATGGCCGCGAAGCTGCCGCCAAGACCGAAATCCTCGGGCTTCTCATGCGAGAACGCCAGGATAAACTCGGCCTCGGCCGGGCCGATATTGCGGATCGAGTGGAGGCTGCCGCTCGGGGCGAAGAACATGTCGCCGGGCCGGACGACGAAGCTGTCGCGTACAGCGTGATTGCGCACGATGGTGACCAGCGCCTCGCCGCGGACGCAGTAGCCCAGTTCATGGGCATTGGCGTGCCAATGCGGTTCACGCAGCCCTTCGGGCGCCAGCAGCAACCGGCGCAGCGACAGCCGCTTCAGGAGCGGCAACGCCGTGCTGTCGATATGAACCGTCGATCCCGACGCGTTCGCATAGCTGGGCGGCTGCAGGCTGATTGAAGCGACATGCCGCGAGGTATTGGGTTTGAAGTCCATGTCTCGTCTCCTCAGGTCGGTTGACCATCGGAAGGTGGACTGAACGCGGCGCCGGCAGAATCCTCCGCAGGTTTGCGTGGCTCATACCTGAGTACAGGGTCGAGCCAACCAGCGCACGATGGGCTGCCGATCCCGGGGCGCGTTAGCTCGATAGTCGAAGCAGCCCAGCGAACGGAGACATCCAATGGAGCGCTCGATCACGGCCGGCAACCCTACCGGCACGAGCTATGAAGGCCTTGCACCATTGCTGGCGTTCGTTGCGGGCTATGTCGACGCCACGACGTTCCTGGCGTTCGGTGGCCTGTTCGTGGCCCAGGCCACCGGCAGCCTGGTGGTCGCAGGCTCCGCCTTCGAAGCCGGTGGCGCCGATATCCTCAAGCTCGCGGCCATCCCTGCCTTCATTCTGGCCGGTATTGTAACGACTGCGGTGGTGCGCAGCTTCGGCCCCGACCGGGAGCACGCCCTCGCGGCTGCGCTGTTCATGGAGACGGTGTTGGTAGCCGGACTGGCGCTGTCGGCGTTGCTGATCCCGCATGACGCGCTGCTGCCGGGGCTGTTCGGCCTCGGCGCCATGGGCGTGCAGAGCGCGCTGGTGCGCCTGTTGCTCAGCGGCGGGTCGACCAACGTGATGACCACCAACCTGACGCAGCTTTCGATCGACATCGAGGGCGCCCTTGCCGGTCTCGCGCGCAACCACATCGATCGCACCGCACTCGCATCGCTGCGCCGGGTGGCACTGTTGATCCTGGGCTTTCTCGCAGGCGTGCTGGTGGGCAGCGTCGGATTTCATATCGCCGGCAGCGCCGGGGTGGTGCTGATGGTGGCTGTGCTCGCGGCACTGGCGCTGTGCGCCTGGATCCACGCTTTGCCCTGAGGCGACCCAAACCTCTGTATGATGGCAAATCTCCAGCGCCGCGGCACATTGCGTGCGGTCAGGCCGCCGCACTATCCGAGTTGCTCGGAGCGCGGCATGATCGGGTCGCCCGGACCACGCCGGGCGCTAGAGGACACGCGTCAATGTCGTCACAAGCCGTCGCAGAAGGTGAAGCAGCGCCGGGTGGCAAGCGGCCGCAACCGCTGATCGGCGCCAACGGCTATCGCCTCAGCGCTGCGGCGCTGGCGCTCGCGATCTTCCTCTTCGATATCCTGTCGCCGCTCGAAGGCGCCATCGCCGTGCTCTACGTGCTCGTGGTGTTCATGGTGGCGCGCACTGGTCGACGCAGGGAGATCATCGCCGCCGCGGCCGCCTGCCTCGGGCTCACGCTACTGGCTTATTTCATCTCGCATGGCATCAGCCATGCCGGCGCACCGACGCTGCGCGCGCTGGTCAGCATCGCCGCTATCGGCGTTGCGGCCCTGCTGGCCCTGCAGAACCAGTCGGCCACCGCCACGCTGGTGCGCAGCGAACGGCGTTACCGGCGGATGTTCGACGCGACGCGGATCGGCGTGATGCAGGAGGACTGGACGCGCGTTCGAAGGGAACTGGCCGATGCGAGTCCCGCTGACCTCGAGGCGCGCGCGCCGGGCCTGATCCGCATCGTCGACGTCAATCCGGCATTCCTCGCCATGGTTGGCGCCGCCGACAGAGGCAGCTTCCGCGGCACGCTCGAAGATATCCTGAGCGCCGGGGACCGCACGTTTGCCGGAGCGCTCGCCGCTTTCGCCCGTGGCGACACCCACTATGAGGGGGAGACCGAGATCATCGCCACCGACGGCCGGCGCGTGCCGGTGCTGTTCGCCATCACCCTTCCAGCAACGCCCGAGGATGACGGCAACGTGCTGGTCTTCGTGGTCGACATCACCGAACGGCGCGAAGCGCATGACGCGCTGCACCTGGCGCAGACCGAGCTGGCGCATGCCGCCCGCGTGGCGACGCTGGGTGAGCTGACCGCCTCGATTGCCCACGAGGTCAACCAGCCCCTGATGGCGGTGGTGACCAACGGCGAGGCCGGCATGCGCTGGCTGCGACGCGAGCCGCCAGACCTCGGCGAGGTTGAGAAGGCAATGGGCCGGGTGATCTCTGAAGGCCGCCGCGCCAGCGATATCGTCAAGCGCATCCGCGCCTTCCTGAGCAAGGCGCCGGGTCAACCGGCCGAGCTGAGCGTCTCCTCGCTGATCGAGGAAGCTTCGGCGCTGGTCGAGCGCGAGCTGGCTCGGGCCGGCGTGCAGTTGAGCATCGAGGCGCCGGACGGATTGCCCACGGTGCTCGGCGACCGGGTGCAGTTGCAGCAGGTGATGGTGAACCTGATGGTCAACGCCAGCCAGGCCATGGCAGGACATCCCGGCAACCGCCTCTTGACCGTCAAGGCATGGGCAGACGGCGGCAAGATCGAGATCATGATGTCCGACACCGGCCCGGGCATTGCGCCCGAGAACCGGCAGCGGCTGTTCGATCCGTTCTTCACCACCAAAGCGGATGGCATGGGCATGGGGCTCGCGATTTGCCGGACCACCGTCGAGGCGCATGGTGGCTCCCTCACCGTCGAAAGCGAGCCACCCGATGGCGCGACCTTTCGCATATCGCTGCCAGCCCAGGAGGCCAGCCCATGATCCGGCAGACATCGGGGCGCGGCGCCTCGGCAGAAGACCCCACAGTGCCGTTCGTGGCGGTCGTCGACGACGATCCGGCAGTGCTCGAAGCGCTCGACAGCCTGCTGCGCTCCATCTCGCTCGCAACGCGGTTGTTCGGCTCGCCGGCCGAGCTGCTGGCCGCACAGTTGCCCGACGCACCGGGCTGCATCGTGCTCGATGTCCGGCTGCCGGGCGTCAGCGGGCTGGATTTCCAGGGACAACTGGTCGAGCGCGGCATCGGTCGGCCGATCGTGTTCATGACCGGGCACGGCGATATCCCGATGAGCGTCCGCGCCATGAAGGCCGGGGCGGTGGATTTCCTGTCCAAGCCCTTCCGCGACCAGGACATGCTGGACGCGGTCACCGCCGCAATCGAACGAGATCGGCAGCAGAGAGCGGCGGCCGCCAGCCGCAACGATCTGACGGCGGAGTTCGAAACGCTGACGGCGCGGGAGCGCGAGGTCATGACCCACGTCGTGGCTGGCCTCATGAACAAGCAGGTCGCCGGCATCCTGGGGCTCAGCGAGATCACCGTGAAGATCCATCGCGGCAACGTCATGCGAAAGATGGGTGTGCGGACGCTGGCCGACCTGGTGCGAAAGGCTGAGGCGCTCGGGATCAAACCATGAGGGGGAGCGGGGCAAACCTGCGTATGATTCCGCGAGGCTCGCAGCTGCGCCATAACGACGGTGGACGCAGGGCTTGGCCACATGGCCGAGCTTCAGCGACACGAGAAATTTGTCATGCACAGTGAAAAGACCATCGCCATCGTCGACGACGACGAGGGTGTCCGCATTTCCCTCGCCAGCCTCCTCCGTTCGTTCGGCTACCAGGTCAGCACCTATGGCTCCGCCATCGCATTCCTCGAGAGCGGCGCGGCGCCGGACTGCATGGTCGTCGACATCCAGATGCCGACGATGCAGGGCGACGAGCTGCAGGCGAGGCTCATCGCCGACGGGCAGTTCATTCCGATGATCTTCATGACGGCATTTCCGACCGAGGCAGTCCGCAATCGCGTCCTCGCGGCCGGCGGCCGGGCTTTCCTTGAGAAACCCACCGATACCGACATCCTCGTCCATGAGGTCGAGCGGGCCATGGCCTGACATACCTTGGTATGAGTGCGCCACCCCAGCGTAGAATTCGGCCGACGACGAACCGGCCCTAGGCTCCAGGCGTTGTATCACCTCAACGCAAGGAGCAGCAGATGAGCAGCGGCTACATCACCACCCGGGACGGCACCGAGATCTTCTACAAGGACTGGGGCAGCAAGACCGCGCAGCCCATCGTCTTCCATCATGGCTGGCCGCTATCGGCCGATGACTGGGACGCGCAGATGCTGTTCTTCTTTTCGAAAGGCTATCGCGTCATCGCGCATGATCGACGCGGCCACGGGCGTTCGAGCCAGACCGACACCGGCAACGAGATGGACACCTACGCCGCCGACGTCGCCGAACTGGCCGAAAAGCTCGATCTGCGCAACGCCATCCATGTCGGCCATTCCACCGGCGGTGGCGAGGTTGCCCGCTATGTGGCGCGCTACGGCAAGGGCCGGGTTGCCAAGGCGGTGCTGATCGGAGCGGTGCCGCCGATCATGGTGCAGACCCCCAGCAATCCCGGCGGCTTGCCGCTCTCGGTGTTCGACGGCTTCCGCTCAGCCCTCGCGGCCAACCGCTCGCAGTTCTACCTCGACGTGGCATCGGGTCCGTTCTACGGCTTCAACCGACCCGGTGCGACGGTGATCGAGGGCGCCATCCGCAACTGGTGGCGGCAGGGCATGATGGGCGGGGCCCAGGCGCACTACGAGTGCATCAAGGTCTTCTCCGAGACCGACTTCACCGAAGACCTCAAAGCCATCGAGGTGCCGGTGCTGGTGATGCACGGCGAGGACGATCAGGTGGTGCCGATCGCCGACTCGGCGCTGTTGTCGATCAAGCTGCTACAGCAGGGCACGCTCAAGACCTATCCGGGCTATCCGCACGGCATGGCGACAACTCATGCCGACGTCATCAACCCGGACCTCCTGGCCTTCATCACGGCATGACGGTTTGCGGCGGCCACCGGCCACAAGTGGCCGCCGCAACGCCGGCGGATTTCGTCAGAGGCGCGATCGCGCCCGCAGAGCATCCGACGGCGTGTGACCGAAGCGCTCGGCATAGTAAGCCGAGAAGCGACCCAAATGCCAAAAGCCCCATTTCATCGCGATCTCGGAGACGCTGCCGTTGGCGCTGTTGAGGTCGCGGCGTGCGCCATGCAGCCGATGCTGGCGCAGCCAGGCGCTGGGGGTAATGCCGATCGTTTCCGTGAAGGCTTCGCGCAGGCTTGTAGCCGGAACACCAAGCTCCTGCGCCATATCGGAGACCGACAGCGGTTCGCGATGCTGATCCTCCATCAGGCGCAATGCCTGCCGGTAGAGCGCATAGGCGGCTCGAGGGCGCAGCGCGGTATCATCGCTGAGAAGGAAATGCTGCAGCATGGCGTGCAACCGGTCGAGGACGAGGCCCGGCAGCAAGGCGTCAAGCTCCGGCGGGGCCTCGTTCCTGCCATAGATGGCCAGCAACGAACTGAGCCACTGTTTGGTGGCTTCGGTTTGGGCTGAGCCGAAACAATAGCGCACCGGCGGGATGTCCTCCGCTGCGACACCCAGCTGTTGCGCCTCGACTGTAACGATCAGCACGTCACTGTGGTCGGGCGCCACGGCGGTGACTTCCGTGCCGCCGCGGTAAAGCGAGATGACATCGGTGCCGCGTCGGGCCGCGTTGACGCGCCACTCCGCCGAGTTCGACAGGGACGCGACGAAAACGGCGCAACCCAGTGGGCTTGCGATCTCCTGCGCCACGGCCAGGTTCACGCGCTCCCGGGTAATGCTGATCCCCGGCAGGCTCAACGTCTGAACCTCGCCGGCGAAGCTGCCGCGATGCAGTTGGCTATAGCGCTGATGCCAACCCACCAGCGCCGCTTCCTGCACGGAAGCATCCGCAAAGCACTGTCGCGTGAGGTGGTGGGAACTTGTGCGCATCGTGTGGCCTTCGCCTGAACGTAGCAGAGCGCATAGATTAGGCAAGCGTCGGTGTTGCCTACGATTTAGGCAGAATTTCTGCTCAAACTGGATATTCAGCCTCAGTCCGGCCTCGCTAGCCTCTCCTCGAAACGCGATGGAGACCCCGCATGGCCCGTTCCCTAACCCTATCAGTCTGCCTCGCCTGCGCCCTTGCCGCGGCCGCGCCGACCCTGGCCCAGGAGGCCGAGTTCAAGCCCGAGAGCGTCGGCGTCAAGGCGGCGATCGACCCTGGGCCAAACGTTTTCGTCAACAAGCAGGAATGGGGTGGTGCGGGCTCGATCAACGTCTATTCGGCTGCCGACCTGACCTACAAGGGCAACATGAGCGCCGGCTCGATGGGCCAGGTGCTGATCTCGCCCGATGGCAAGACGGCCTACAGCCAGTCGAGCTACCTCAAGCGCATCATGTACGGCGACCATGAGCAGGTTCTGCAACTGTTCGACGTCGCGACGCTGACCCCGACCAAGGAAATAATCCTGCCCAACAAGGCGGCAATGGTCGCGGCCTACACACCGCTGCTGACGCAAAGCGCCGATGGCAAGTTCGTCTATGTGCAGAACGCCACCCCGGCAACGTCCGTGACGGTGGTGGATGTCGCGGCGGGCGAGGTGGTGCAGGAGCTGCCGACACCGGGTTGCTGGGGCATCTACCCGTCGCTCGCGGGCTATTCGTTCTCCGCCATCTGCGGCGACGGCACCTTCGCCAGCTTCGCACTGGGCGAGGACGGCAAGGGCATTGCCAAGACCAGCAGCGAGAAGATCTTCGACGCCGATGCCGACGCACTCTTCGTCTCGGCCGAACGGATCGAGGGCAAGCTCGCCTTCATGAGCTTCAAAGGCAACCTCTATGTCCTCGACGATGCCACCGGCACGATCACGCTGAGCGACAAGATCGCCGTCACCGAAGGGCAGGAGGGATGGGCGCCGGGTGGCTACAACCTGTTCGACTACAACGACCCCAACGGCGTCATCTTCCTCACCATGCATGACGAGGCCAAGGAAGGCACGCACAAGAACGCGTCGAAGGAAATCTGGGCCTACGACGTCAAGAACAAGAAGCTGCTCTACCGGTCGCCGGTCGAGCACGTCATCTCGCTCACTGTCAGCGATGACCCGGTTCCGGTGGTCTATGGACTCAACGAAGACGACGGCAAGGTCATCCGCTTCGCGTCCGATCCGGAAGCCAAGTTCGTCCTCAAGCAGACGGCCGAACACGAGGACACCGGCTTCGCCACCGTCGTAGCGGTGCGCAATTGAGCGCCGACTGGACAAGCCTCGTCGCGGCGAGTGCGACAGCGTTCACGACGCTGATCTTCGCTCGTGCAGCGCTCCATAAACTGGGTGATTTCACCACCTTCACCGGTTTCGTCGCCGACTACCAGGTCGTGTCGGAGCGACAGGTGGCGCCCGTCTCGATGGCACTCGCCGCCGCCGAAGTGGTGGTGGTCGCAACGGCTTTCCTGCCAGGGCTGCAGCCGCTGGGCAGCGTCGTCGCGATCGGACTCTACCTGCTCTACGCCACGGCCATCGGGCTCAACGTCGCCCGTGGACGGGACCGGGTCGAGTGCGGCTGCGGCGGAGCAGTCCAGCCGCTGAGCTGGACCCTCGTTGCGCGGAATTTCGTGCTGGCGGCCATCGCGGCAATCGGCCTTGCCGGCCCGATCTCGGCCCTCAGCGTGGCCGAAGCGGTAACCGCGATCGTCTCCGGCTTCACGCTTTTCGTTGGCTACCAGCTCGTCGAGCAGATCATGGCCAACTTCACCCAGATGCGCCTCAAGCGCTGACCGGGCTGGAACAGGAGTATCTCAAATGGATGCCGTTACCTTCGCAGTGATCGTGCTCTGGCTGGTGGTGATCGGACTGATCGTTGTGCTGTTTGCCATGGCCCGGCAGATCGGCGTGCTCTACGAGCGGGTCTCGCCGATGGGGGCACTGGTCAACGAATCCGGCCCACGCATCGGCGACATGACCCCGCTGTTCAGCCTCACGAGCCTCAATGGCGGCGAGGTGGCGATCGGCCCAAAACCCGAGCGCTCGACGCTGATGTTCTTCCTCTCGCCCACCTGTCCGGTGTGCAAGAAGCTGTTGCCCATCCTCAAGTCAGTTCGGCAGGCCGAGGGCAAATGGCTCGATGTGGTGCTGGCGAGCGATGGCGACGTGGCCAAGCACCAGCGGTTCATCCAGACGGCCGATCTCAAGGCCTTCCCCTATGTCGTGTCGACCGAGCTGGGCCTCGCCTACCGCGTCGCCCGACTGCCGTTTGCGGTGCTGCTCGACAGCAAGGGAACGGTCAAGGCGAAGGGCCTCGTCAATAATCGCGAGCAGCTGGAAAGCCTGTTCAACGCCCATGAGATGGGGATCGATTCCATCCAGGGCTTCCTCGAGACACAGCCCGCGCAAGGCTGATCCCCCGAACGGAGAGAAAAATGTTCAACATCGTTGATACGCTGCTCGAATGGATGGACAGCCGGGCCGAGTCCGGCGCCCGCCGGGTGGCGCAACGCACGGGGCGCCGAAGCTTCCTCACCAAGGCCGGTGCGGCTCTACTTGGTGGCGCGCTCCTGCCGATGCTGCCCTACGACCGCAATTTCGGCGAAGCCCATGCCCAGGAGGGCGCCTCTACCGACGGCGACCAGACCGAGTGCGAATATTGGCGCTATTGCGCGCTCGACGGGAACCTCTGCAACAGCTGCGGCGGCACGCTCACCGAATGCCCGCCGGGCGCAGAGGCTTCGAAGGTCAGCTGGGTCGGCACCTGCCGCAACCCGAACGACAACAAGGACTATCTCGTCTCCTACAATGACTGCTGCGGCAAGGCGTCGTGCTCGGGTTCGTTCTGCTTCACCTCCGAGGGCGAACGGCCGGGCTACCGGATGGGTCTCTACAACGACATCAACTGGTGCATGGCCAATACCTCCAAGGGCTACCACTGCACTGTCGCGGTGCTCGTCGGCCTTGCGGATGCGTAATCTCCGCGCTGTGGCGGCGGTGCTGCTGCTGTCGGCCTCGGGGCCGGCGGCAGCGGCTGAGGGTGAGGCAATCTTCAACGATAGCTGCTCGGCCTGCCACCAGCCGGACGGCAGCGGCCAGCCGGGGCTGGCCCCGCCGCTTGTGGACGCCGCTTTGTGGTCGAGGTTAGGCGGCAAGGCGCCCGACTACGTGGTCGGGGTCGTCCTCGCGGGCCTTACCGGGACGATCGAGGCGGCCGGCCAGAGCTATATCGGTCTCGTCATGCCGACGCACGACTTCATGAGCGACGAAGAGATCGCAGCTGTTACCAACTACGTGCTGCAGGACCTCAATCAGGTCGGCACGCCCATAGATGCCACGACCGTTGGGGACGTCCGCGCGGCAGTGCCCACTCACAAGCAACTGCGCGACATCCGCAAGGGCGGTGGCTGACATGCGCGTCCTGGCAGTTCTTGCACTTGGCTTCGCTCTGGTCTCGCCCGCGCTGGCACAGCAAGCGGGCCGCAGCAATTTCATTCTGCGCTGCGCCGGCTGCCACGCCATGGATGGGTCAGGAAGCGAGCCGGGCGGTATCCCCGACTTTCGCAACTATGTCGGTGCATTCGCCCAGACTGAGGACGGCCGCCGCTACCTCATGCACGTCCCCGGTGTCGTGAGCGCCAGCCTCACCGACAAGCAGATCGCCGATGTGATGAATTATGTGATGGAAACCTGGGGCGGAACCTCTTTAGCAGCGGACCACCGCCCCTTCACCGGAGCCGAGGTCACGACGCTCAGGGCCGAGCCGGTGGGCGATGTGGTGGCCTATCGGCGGAAAGTGGCGGCGGATCTGTTGGCGCAGGGGATCGCCACGGCAGGCTATCCCTGGCCTTAGGGCCGACCACTCGGCGGGGCGACCGTTCACCCGGCGGCCCCTGCCCGTCCCACGATGTCACTGGTCGTGGGCCGCGAGGTCGCGCGGCATGGCGAGGTGCCTCACCTCGGTCCCCGGTCGGCAGTGGTCTCGTGGCAACGCAAATCCGGGGGGACCGACCGCGATGTCGGTACCAGATCGACCCGAGTTTGTTTTGGAATCGAGCCAACCCGATTTTCGGCTGACAGCTCGGGGAAGGATTGGCGCGCCCTAAGAGATTCGAACTCCTGACCCCCAGATTCGTAGTCTGGTGCTCTATCCAGCTGAGCTAAGGGCGCGCACGGCCGGTGGTGTTTCCGGCGAACGGCGAGACCCATACATGGGCCGCCGCAGCATTGCAAGCATCGACGCGCGAGGAATTTTGACGCTGACGTGACAGTTCAGGCGATGCGGATGGAACGGGGCAGTGTGACGTCGAAACGCGTGCCCAGCGGCTGGTCGACGAAGCTGAGCTTGCCACCATGCGCCTCGGTCAACTCGCGGGCGATGGCGAGCCCAAGACCGGTGCCGCCGGCCTTGGCTGAGCCCTCAAAGGCGACGAACAGGTTCTCGCGGGCCCGTGGCGGCAGGCCGGGACCATTGTCGGTGACCGTGAGGGTCAGCCAGTCGGGCGTCTCGGCGATGCTGACCTCGACCTGAGGGCCGTCGATCTTGCCGCCGGCGGCCTCGAGCGCCTCGCGGGCATTCTTGAACAGGTTGTCGAAGATGCGGGCAAACTGGTCGGGATCGGCGGAGATCGACACCGCGTCAGGCACGTGGTTGGTCCAGCGGATCGCAGGGTGGCCGACGAGGCCGGCATCGAAGGCCGCTTCATCGAGCAGCAAATGCAGGTCAACCGGCACCGGCCGCGGCGGGGTGGCGCTCTGGCGGCCATAGTCGAGCACCGACTGGGCGAAGCCGATGGCCTTGTCGATCGACAGCACCAGGCGCGGCGCGAGGCGCTGCACCTTGGGATCGTCGAGATTGGCCACCTGGTCGGAAAGCAGTTGCGCCGAGGTCAGGGTGTTGCGCAGGTCGTGATTGATCTTGGCGACGGCGAGGCCGAGATCGGCGAGATGCCGGCGCTGGCGCAGCATCGAATAGATATCCGATTCCATCGCCGCCAGTTCGCGCTCCATGATGCCGATTTCGTCGCGCCGGTCGGATGGGGTGACGATCAGCGCGGCGTTCTCGGGCGCCTCGGAGAACTCCACCATATTGCCGGTGAGGCGGCGGATCGGCGCAATCAGGATGCGCGAGACAAATACATAGAGAACCGCCGAAGTGATGATGGCGAGGATCAGCGACAGGAAGAACAGGTTGCGCGAATAGAGCAGCAGCTCGCTGCGCAACGGCGCCTCGGGCATCAGCACCTCGATGACCCGGTCGGGCATGCCGTCTTCTTCGCCGACGATGCGCAGCGTGCGGTTGGAGCCGAGCACCAGGGTCTCCAGCGCGCCGAGAATCAGTGAGGCCGGATCGCGCTGGCGCAGATCCACCGTCACCGCCTCGCGCGGCATGGTGACGTTCTCGAGTTCGATCAGCTGGCTCTGGCCCTCGCGGCGATAGACGATGGCGAGGGCGCCGGCCGAGGTGAGCAGCCGGTCGGTCAGCATGCGCGGCAGGTTCATGGCGTCGGGCACGGCATCGAGCACGCGGGCAGCGACGACGCCAACGCGCAACCGGTCGTTGAGCCAGCTCTGGCGGAAGTTGGCGGCCGATGGCAGATAGATCACGATCTCAACCGCGAGGATCACCACGATGATGGTGGCGATGATCTTGACGGACAGCCCGGAAAACGGGCCAGGCATCGCGCGGTTTTGTTTAGCCATTGGGCGATGATTAGCGGGGAAAGCTTTGGCTTTCCAGCGTCAACAGGTGACAAACGGGCCTAGCCGAGCAGCTTATTGAGGCTGATCCACTGCCGGATGAGCGGCTTGGCCGTCCCGCCACGGCGGAACTCCTCGCCGAGCCGCACCGCGATCTCGGCGTAAGAGGGGTAAGGCGCAACCAGCTCGGCGAGCTTGTCGGCCCTGAGCCCGCCGGTCATGGCGAGGGAAAACAGCGCAACCAGCTCGCCGGCGCCGGGACCGACGACGCCAGCGCCGAGGATCCTGCCGGAGCGGTCGGTGATGAGCTTGGCGAGGCCATAGGTCGCACGCGAGGTGCGGGCCCGATCATTGTCGGCATAGGACCAGCGGGTGACGCGGAAGCCGGCGCCGTGCCTCGTTCGGGCCAGCGCCTCGTTGAGGCCGATCTCGGCGAGCTCGGGATCGGTGGAGACGACGCGCGGGACGCGCAGCGCGTCCGGTTTGGCCATAGCACCGAGGAGGACGCTGCGCACCACGACCTCGGCCTGGCGCACCGCCGCCTGCACCGACTGGCCGCCGGCGGCGTCACCGACCGCGTAGACGCGCGGATTGGTGGTCTTGAGGCCAGGAGACAGCTGCAGCAGCCGCGGATCGGCCTTGTTCATCCGGATGCCGGCCTTGTCGAGGTCGAGGCCGGCAAGGTTGGGCATGCGTTCAGCGGCAACGAGGATGTGCGAGACGTCTAGCAACTGGTCGTCCCCGCCGTTCTGCACGGCGACGCCGATGCCCATCGAGCGGGCCTGGATGGCGGTGACGGTGGTGTGCGCCCGGAGGCGGACGCCCTCCTCTTCGACCCGCTTCAATGCGACGGCCGCCAGTTCGGGGTCGAAGCCCGCAAGCATCGGACCGTTCTCGACCACAGTGACCTCGGTGCCGAGCCGGGCATAGGCCTGGGCCAGTTCGAACGCCACGCCGCCGCCACCGATGACCACGAGGTGGGTGAGTTTCCTCGTATTGTCGAGAATGGTCTCGCTGGTGAAATACGGCACCGCGTCGAGCCCCGGGATGGAGGGGATCGGCAGCCGCGCGCCGGTCGCAATAACGAAGCGGCGGGCGCGGATTTCACTATCCCCGACCGACAGGGCCTTGCGGTTGATGAAGCGGGCGGCGCCGCGGATGATCTCGACGCCGAGCGCTTCGAGCCGGCCCGCGGCATCATGCGGCGCAAGCGCGGCGATCACCTGCTCGACATGGTCGTGCACCTTGCGAAAATTGATCTTGGGCTCGTCCGCGGCAATGCCGAAGGCGGCGCCATCCCGCAGCGCCTGGGCGTGAGCGGCGGCGGCGACCAGCGCCTTGGCCGGAATCGCGCCGGCATGCAGCGCGTTGCCACCCAGCCGCGCCTTCTCGACCAGCACGACCGAGGCGCCATAGGCGCGGGCGGCCTCGGCGACGGCCAGGCCGCCGGATCCGGCCCCGATGACACAGAGGTCGGGCGTAAGGATATCGGCCAATCTCGCTCTCTCGACTAAGCCCCCGCGCCTCATTATCACCGGGTGGCGGCCCAACAATAGTGGGCGGGATCAAGGCAGTGTGGAAATCGGCGGATTTCAGGGGCAGACAATGCCGTTCTGCCGCACGGTCCTCGCGTTGACTTCACCGAACCAATTCCCTATAAGCCGCCCCAATCTGCCGTAGGCGCCCAGATCAGGGCCCGGCCGGCAAGCACCTTGCTGCTCTCAAGTATAAGAGGAACCGCGCGCCGGCGTGGTCAGATCGTATGTCGAAACGCACTTTCCAGCCGAGCACGCTCGTCCGCACTCGCCGGCACGGTTTCCGCGCCCGTATGGCGACCAAGAACGGCCGCAAGATTCTGAACCGCCGCCGCGCTGTCGGCCGCGCCAAGCTCTCGGCCTAAGGTTTTGGCCGTGAACACGGCCATGCCACGGGATGGCGCTTTGCGGCGCCTCAAGAACCGGTCCGAATTTCTGAAAGCCGCCCGAGGCCAGCGCGTCGGGCGCGCTGCGTTTTCGCTGCAGGCGAACGCGCGTGAGCTCGACGAGCCGGGCATCGGCCTGGCCGAGCCGGGCATCGGCTTCACGGTTACCAAGCAGATGGGCAACTCGCCCCAGCGCAACCGCATCCGCCGGCGCCTTCGGGCTGCCGCGAAGGCTTGCGCGAGCGGGTTCGAACCCCAACATGATTACGTGCTGGTCGGCCGCCGCGAGGCGCTGAGCATTCCGTACGGCCAGTTGGTCAACGACCTGGCCGCCGCCATTTCCAAAGTCCACCTGAAGAAGAAGAGCTGATGCAGTCCGATAACAACCGCAACATGATCATTGCGATCGTGCTCAGCGTCGTGGTGCTGTTCGGATGGCAGTTCTTCATTGCCGGCCCGCAACTGGAGCAGGCGCAGAAGCGCGCGGCGCTCGAGCAGGCCGCGCAGGCGCCGGCGACCGATGCCAGCCTCGCGACGCCCGCCGCCGACGGCAGCACGCCCGCGGCGGCTGCAGCAACCGGCGCCACGGGGACGTTCGCCGACCGCGTGGCCGCGCTCGCGGCATCGCCGCAGCGGTTGAAGATCGATACGCCGTCGCTGTCGGGCTCGATCAACCTCACCGGCGCCCGCCTCGATGACCTGCAGCTCAAGCAGTATACCGAGACGGTCGACCCCAATTCGCCGATCATTACCCTGCTGATCCCCTCGGGCGCTCCCGGCGGCTATTACGCCGAAACCGGCTGGGTGCCGGCGGCCGGTGGCACTGCGGCAACCCCGAGCGAGACCACCGTGTGGTCGGTCGAGGGCGACGCGCAGACGCTGACCGTCGCAACGCCGGTGACGCTGAAATGGGACAATGGCGCCGGGTTGATCTTCCGCCGCACCATCAGCGTCGACGACAACTACCTGTTCACCGTGGCGCAGTCGGTGGAGAACACCGGCTCCGGCGACGTGGCGCTCTACCCGTTCTCGCGCATCGTGCGCCAGGGCAAGCCGCACGTGCAGAACTTCTTCGTGCAGCATGAGGGCCCGCTCGGCGTGCTCGGCTCGAACAACCTGGTCTCCAAAAAGTACGACGACGTCGTCAACGACAAGCAGATCGACGTCTCCAGCACTACCGGCGGCTGGGTCGGCATCACCGACAAGTACTGGGCGACGGCCGTGCTCTCGGTGCCGGGCGCGCCACTCAACGCCCGCTTCTCGGCGACCCCCTCGGGCGCCCAGAACATCTTCCAGACCAGCTTCGTCGAAACCACACCGGTGCTGGTGCCGGCCGGCGGCACCGCTGAGAACAAGACCTACCTGTTCGCCGGCGCCAAGCGCGAAGGGGTGATCGCCAGCTACGAAAAGACCTACGGCTTCGACCGGCTCGAGCTGCTGATCGACTGGGGCTGGCTGCACTTCCTGACCAAGCCGATGTTCTTCCTGTTGCAGTTCCTCTACGGGATCCTGGGCAATTTCGGTCTCGCCATCCTCGCGGTGACGGTCATCGTCAAGGGCCTGTTCTTCCCGCTGGCCAACCGCTCGTACGCCTCGATGGCGGCGATGCGGCGCGTGCAGCCGGAAATGAAGTCGATCCAGGAGCGCTTCAAGGACGATCGCCCGGCACAGCAGCAGGCGATGATGGAGCTGTACAAGAAAGAGAAGATCAATCCGCTCTCGGGCTGCTGGCCGATCCTGATCCAGATCCCGGTGTTCTTCTCGCTCTATACCGTCATCTTCATCTCGCTGGAGATGCGGCACGCGCCGTTCTTCGGCTGGATCGTCGACCTCGCGGCGCCTGATCCGACTAACATCTTCACCCTGTTCGGGCTGATCCCGTGGAACCCGGTTGCCCTGCCGGTGGTGGGCGGACTGCTGCACCTGGGCGTCTGGCCGGTGATCATGGGCATCACCATGTGGGTGCAGATGAAGCTCAACCCGCCGCCGCCGGATCCGACACAGGCGATGATCTTTAACTGGATGCCGATCATCTTCACCTTCATGCTGGGCACGTTCCCCGCCGGCCTCGTGATCTACTGGGCGTGGAACAACCTGCTCTCGGTGACGCAGCAGTGGTTCATCATGAAGCGCCACGGCGCCGAAGTGGACCTGCTCGGCAACATCACGGCGAGCTTCAAGCGCAAGCCCAAGGTCGAAGAAAAACCGGCCGGCGGCAAGGCCAGCTGACGCAACAGGTGATCAGGTGCTGGACAGCCTCTGCCTGATCACCGGGCCCCGCACCGGGGCCAACCACCTGATGCAGCTCGGCGGCAATTTCGCCGAGCTCAAGAGCTTCCCCGAACTGTTCAACAGCCTCGCCGAGCGGATCGAGCCGGACCATGTGCTGGACCAGGCGACGGACGCGGCCCGCGCCGAACACAAGCGCGTCCTCGCCTTCAAGCTCTGGCACGATACGCTCGAGCCCGAGACCGTCGAGCAGTTGGTGCTGTCGCGGCCGGGTGTGCGGGTGATCTTCGTGGTGCGCCGGCAGATCGATGCCTATGTCAGCTGGTGCAAGGCGATCAGCGTGCACAAGTGGCAGGAGGTCGATACGTCGGCGGTCCGCCTCAACCTCGACATCGCCGATTTCGCCGCCTGGATGGACGCGCAGGAGCGCTGGTACGACCGCTGGCGCAACTGGCTCAACCGGCGCTTCCTGCCCTCACCGATCCTGCGCTACGAAACCGATATCGACCAGCCGCCCGAGGGCGCGCTGCGGCGCTTCTCGGCCGCCGCGGCGCAGGTGGGGGTGACGCTCAGGGCGCCGGCAGTGCTCAGCACCACCGGGCTTGTGAAGCAGGACCGGGTCAAGGCTGCCGCCGACAAGGTGGACAACTGGCCGGCGTTTTCCAGGGCGATGGTGGCGCAGGGGCTGGAGAAGCGGGCTTTCGGGTATCCGGTGTAGCAGGCTACGCCAGTGCACGCGGCCCCACCCCACCCTTGATCCCTCCCCATCAAGGGGAGGGAGAGACGACTGATAGTCCCGCGCACTCGATCCCTCCCCCACCCCCTTGTGGGGAGGGATTAAGGGTGGGGGTGGCCACACGCTCGGAAGCCGCTCCCCTTCCCTTCTCCGCCGCCCTCCCCTATTGAACGCCAATGAGCGAGACACAATCCAAGTTCAGCGCAGACCAGATCGAGGCGGGACGGCTGCTGTTCGCGCGGCCGTTCGTCTTCATCAAGGGCTGCGTGCGCATCGCCGACCTGCCGCCGGCCGACCGGATGGAGATCGCCTTTGCCGGGCGCTCCAATGTCGGAAAGTCGTCGCTGATCAATGCGCTGACCGGCACTACCGGGCTGGCCCGCACCTCGAACACGCCGGGGCGGACGCAGGAGCTCAACATCTTCGAGAGCCAGTCGGACGACCTGCGCATCGTCGACATGCCCGGCTACGGCTATGCCAGGGCGCCCGAGGACAAGGTGAAGCAGTGGACCCGGCTGATCCACCAGTACCTCACCGGCCGGCCGAACCTCAGGCGCGTCTACGTGCTGATCGATGGCCGGCATGGCCCGAACGCTAATGATGCGACGGTGATGAACGAGCTCGACAAGGCGGCGGTGAGCTACCAGATCGTCGTCACCAAGGCCGACAAGCCGAACAAGACGGAGTTGGAAGCAGCGCTGGCCAAGACCCGTGCCGCGATCGCCAAACGCCCGGCGGCGCATCCCGAGATCATCCTGACCTCGAGCGAAGAGAAGGTCGGCCTCGAGCAGTTGCGGGCGGAGATCCGGCAACTGATGGAGCACTGAGGGCTCAGCGGCTCAGGAAGCTTCCCAGCCAGCCGGCTACATCCTTACTGTGCGACGGCGTTGTGACCGAGGCGACGGCGGTGTCCACCACGGCGTCCGGGGCCTTGCCGCGGCGGAGTTCGGCGAGAGCGAGGGTGTAGTCGTCGAGGAATTCCGGGTGCGGCTGGAGGCTCAGGGCCTTGCCGCTCCGGTAGACCAGGCCGGCATTGGGCGTGAACTCGGAGCCGAGAAACACCTCTGCTTCTTTGGGTGGGACGATCACCTGATCCTGGTGCGAGCAGGCGATCGACAGCGCCGACAGGTCGGTGGCGAGGAAGCCGGGACGAGCCTTAACTTCATAGGTGTGGCGGCCGAGGCCCCAGCCCTTCTCGGATTTGCGCACATCACCGCCCAGCGCGTCGGCCATGATCTGGTGGCCGAAGCAGATACCGAGCATCGGGGTATTGGCGGCATAGGCCGAGCGGATGAAGACGCGCAGCGGGTCGAGCCAGGCATAGTCGTCGTAGACGCCGGCGGCGGAGCCGGTGATCAGGATGCCGTCGAGCCTGGTGGCATCGGGGAATTCCGCGCCGTCGTAGACCGCGACCGTCTCATAGTCGAACGGCTGCCCCGCCTCGTCGAACATGCGCCTGAACATCGGCGGATAGGCGCCGAACTGCGGGCGGAGGGGAACGGGGACGTCGCCGGTCTGGATGATGGTGAGCTTCATGGCGCGGCAAGAAATGGGGCGGTTCGGCGGGCTTGGCAAGATGCCGGCCGGCGCGGCTGCGTTGCACAGAAGAAGACCCTCCATCCCGAAGCGTCAAACTTTGACGCGAGGATGAAGGGCCAGTCGGAGGGTAGGCACTAATCTCAGGGAAACCCGGTCAGGCCGGGGTGAAAGTCAGAGCGAGGCCGTTCATGCAGTAGCGCAGGCCCGTGGGTTGCGGCCCGTCGTTGAAGACGTGGCCGAGATGTCCCCCGCAGCGGCGGCAATGCACTTCGGTGCGGCTCATGCCGAGCGTGGTGTCGGTGGCTTCGCCGACGGCGTTGTCGAGCGGCTGGTAGAAGCTGGGCCAGCCGGTGCCGCTCTCGTACTTGGTCTTGGAATCGAACAGCGGCAGCTCGCAGCCGGCGCAGTCGAAGATGCCGGCGCGGTGCTCGTAGAGCAGCGGCGAGGAGCCCGGGGCTTCGGTAGCTTCGTGGCGCAGCACTTCGAACACCTTGGGGTCGAGCTTCGCCTTCCACTCGTCTTCGGTGAGATTGACCTCGAAGGTGCCTTCGGCAGCGCGGCTCGAGCCCATCGGCCGGAACATCAGGGCGGCCGCGCCGAGGGCAGCAATGGCGGTGCCGCCAAGGAGGAATGTCCGACGATCGACTTGCATGGGATGAGGCCTTTCAGCAGTTGCCGGCAGTCTATCCGCCCCGCCGGTGATGGGCATTCAAATGCTCGTGTCCCGTGAGGATCGCCCCACGGGACACGAAGCGGTTCACACCATCTATTCGCAGGTCGGACCGCGCCGGTTACATCTTGGGCAGCAGCACCTTGTCGATGACATGGATCACGCCGTTCGACTGCACCACGTCGGCGATAGTGACATTGGCGACGCCACCGGCTTCGTCGGTGATGGTCACCTTGCCGCCATCGGCCTTCAGCCACAGCTTGCAGCCGCCGACGGTGGTCACTTCGTGGGTACCGCCGTCATCCATCGCCATCTTGGTGATGTCGGCCGCCATGGCCTTGGCGGCGATAACGTGGCAGGTGAGAATCTTCACCAGCTGATCCTTGTTCTCGGGCTTCAGCAGGTTGTCGACCGTGCCGGCCGGGAGTGCATCGAACGCGGCATTGACCGGGGCGAGAACGGTGAACGGGCCAGCGCCCTTCAGCGTCTCGACGAGGCCGGCGGCCTTCACGGCGGCGACCAGGGTGGTGTGGTCGGCCGAGTTCACGGCATTGTCGATGATATCCTTGGTCTCGGACATCGGCGCGCCGCCGACCATCGGGTTCTCAGCAAGGGCCGCGCCGGAGAGAGCAGAGACCGACAGCATGGCCGAGACGGCAAGTACGCGAAGAGTGGAGAACTTCATTGTTTGGTTCCTTCCTTTTGGCAGTGTCCGCATTGTTCTTGTGACGGGACAGCGGGAGATACGGGCGCTGTTTCAGGGTAGTTTCGGATCACATTTTCGTCCGCGGCGCTTTATTCGTGATACCGAACGAAACTATCTGCGGCCTCGGCTCGTATGCGCGCCACCGACGGTGAAAGCGAAACGGCCCGCCTCGGTGGAAGCGGGCCGTTTCGTTTGTGATGGCGGTGGACGGGTCAGATCGGCGTGACGGTACCGACCGCGACGATTGGGCCCTGCGCCACGCCGGTGGGCGAGCCACCCTTCTGCTCCAGAGTCACGGCGAGGACGGTGCCGGGTTCGATACCGGCCTTGGCGGCGGCATCGAGCGGGATCTCCAGGCGCTGGTCGACCGGGATCACGCCCATCGATACCGCAGGCTCAGCGCCCTTGATGTACCAGAGCTCGAAATCCTTGTCAGGCACGGCGGTGCCCTTGAGCGAAGTGATGCGCACTTGACCGGAAGCCTGATCGTAGAGCGCGACGAACTCGACGCCACTGCCCTCTTGCGCCTGGATCGCGGCGACTAGCTGGGTGGCCAGAACATTGGGATCGACGCGCGGCTGCAGCAGGTTGACGCCGATGGCAACCACGGCCACCGCCGCAGCAGCGGCGGTGAGACCGCGCCACAAAGCCAACGAGTTCCACCAGCCCCCGGAAACAGCCGCAGTGGCGCCGAACAGGCGGCTCTCGATGCGGGCCAGGACGCCTGACGGCGCCGCGACTTCAGCGAACTCGTCGTCGAGGGTCGCGAGGCGGGAACGCCACAGGCGCAGGTCCGAGGCGAGCCCCGGCTCGGCGACGATGCGGCGTGCGAGGGCGGCTCGCTCGCCGCCTTGCAAGAGGCCGAGCGCGTACTCGGCGACCAGCACCTGGTCGTCCTCCCTACCGCCGCTGTGACCTTCCGTGCTCATGCCGACAGGCACTCTCTCAGTTTCAACAGGCTGCGTCGCAGCCAGGTTCGCATCGTGTTCAGCGGTACGCTGTGGCGCGTCGCCAGTTCCTCGTAGCTGAAGCCGTCGAGATAGGCCCCGCGCACACAATCGGCCTTGTCGCTCTCGAGTTCATCGAGGCAGCCGTCGATGCGCGTGCGCTCCGAACTGTCGATGGTGGCCTGCTCTGGGTCAGGCCCGCCATCGGCGAGGTCAAGCACGAGGTCGATATCATCGCTTACCGGCTTGCGCGCCCGGAGGACGTCCAGCGAGTGGTTGCGGGCGACCGCCACCAGCCAACTGATCGGGCTGTAGCCACCCGCCACGTAGCGGTCGGCGCGCTGCCAGATCTTGACGTACACTTCCTGGAGCGCCTCTTCGGCTTCCGATCTGTCTTTGAGGATACGCAGCACGACGCCGAAAAGTTTCGCACTGGTGCGGCTGTAGAGATCACGAAATGCCGCGCGGTCCCGCAGGGCACAACGGGCAATGAGGTCGGCGATATCGAGGCTCGCGGTGCTGCTCATGGGCGCGAACTTAGCCAAAGGCTGTGAGTATGCCTATCCCCACAGCGCCCGGTCACGAAATCTTCGTGTTTGTTCTGTTGATGCCCATGTCTGGTCGCGGGATCGAGGTGGAAAGTCTCACAACTTTTCCTGATCCGCTCCGGCACGGGGCTCAAAAGCGCTTTCGACTCCAATGGAATGCGCTATAGGACGGGACACAATGGATACACAGCGCGCCATGCCTGACATCGAGAGCTTTTCCCGCGACGCCGCCGTCCTGTCGCAGGCGCTGCCCTATATGCAGCGCTATGAGGGCAAGACCGTCGTGGTGAAGTACGGCGGCCACGCGATGGGCGATGTGGAGCTGGGCCAGGCCTTCGCGCGCGACATCGCGCTCTTGAAGCAATCCAAGGTCAATCCGATCGTCGTGCATGGCGGCGGGCCGCAGATCGCCTCGATGCTGAAGAATCTCGGCATAGAGTCGAAGTTCGAGGGCGGGCTGCGCGTCACCGACAAGCGGACGATGGAAGTCGTCGAGATGGTGCTGGCCGGCTCGATCAACAAAGAGATCGTGGCGCTGATCAATGCCGAGGGCGAATGGGCCATCGGCTTGTGCGGCAAGGACGGCAACATGGTCTTCGCCAAAAAGGCCACCAAGACCGTCAAGGACCCCGGCTCGAACATCGAGCGCGAGCTTGATCTGGGCTTTGTCGGCGAGCCGGTGGAAGTCGACCGCACGCTGCTCGACCTCCTCGCCCGCTCGGAGATGATCCCGGTGATCGCCCCGGTGGCGCCCGGCCGCGACGGCCAGACCTATAACATCAATGCCGATACCTTCGCCGGCGCCATTGCCGGCTCGCTCGGCGCCAAGCGCCTGCTGTTCCTGACCGATGTCGACGGCGTGCTCGACGCGAACAAGAAACTGATCCCCGAGCTTTCGGCCCGCGACGCGCGGGCGCTGATCGCCGACGGCACGATCAATGGCGGCATGATCCCCAAGGTCGAAACCTGCCTCGAAGCGCTCGATAACGGCGTCGAGGGTGTGGTGATCCTCAACGGCAAGACCCCGCACGTGGTGCTGGTCGAGCTGTTCACCGCGCATGGCGCGGGTACGCTGATCGTAAGGTAAGCTTGGGGGCCTTACCCCTCGCTGATAGCCCTCACACTCACCGGCCGTCATCCCGGCGAACGCCGGGACCCAGTGCGCCGAGCGTTGATCCGTCGCTGAATCGGCCGACCTAGCGGTGATGGACCGGCACGGTCGTTGCCCATCTAACCCTTCGAGCAATGGGTCCCGGCGTTCGCCGGGATGACGGCTGGTGGTGGGGTGGGATCGAGCTTCGCCAGGGGCTGATCACCGCGACCCACTGCTCAACCCCATCCAATCGCTCGGTCTCTCGGACCTCGCCGTCAGATCGTGTCCCACCCGCCGGGCGTGGCGGGTCTCGCCCGGCTGGCGGCTGGTGTGCGGCAGCGGGCGGCTTTCGGTGCGGCTGTGCATGACCGCGCTCACGGCTTGAGCCACGGGGATTCGACGCTCCAGAAGATGGCGTCGACGCCGAGATAGTCGGTGGCGAAGGCGGTGAACTCGTCCTTGGTGAAGGGCTTGCCGGTCTTGTCGTTCTTGTAGGTGAGGGTCGGCTCCTGCACGGCCATGCCGACGAAATCGAGCTTGCCCCTGTACTGGTTGAAGAACGGGTAGGAGTTCTTCATCTGGCCCTTGCGGTAGGGCACGATATCGGGGCCGCCGAGCCCGATGCCGCTGGCGGCGGCGCGCTCGAACAGTCGGCCCATATAGTTGTGGTCGTTCTCCCACTCGCAGGGCCAGAAGTTGACGTACTGCACCACCTTGGAGGTGCTGAACGCCTGGCGCGCGGTGGTGAGGTTTTCCAGTTCGGCGTCGAAATAGGCGTCGCAGCTGAAGCCGGTCTGGTCGCCCTTCATGTCGATGTCGATCGCCGTCTCGGGCAGGTTGACGCCATAGACCTGGCCGTCGAAGCGGGTGGCCAGTGCCTTGAGCAGCTCCTGGTAGCGGGCGCGGACGGCGGGGTTCCACTGCATGGTGGTCCAGCCATAGGCCTCGGCCTTGCCCTCGCCCGGGTTGTCGAGCTGCGGCACGAGGCCACCGCCATACTCGGCGCCCTCGAGCACGTAATCGGGGATGTTGCGGGCCTCGGGCGAAAAGAACCGATCCTGGACCTGGATGAACAGTTTCTTGCCTAACTTGCCGGTCTGCTCGAGGTCGCGCTCGATGGCCGAGAAGTCGTACTCACCCTTTTTGGGCTCCAGCGCACGCCAGTTGTAGACTACCTGCGCCCCGGCAATGTCAGGGCGCTCGAGGATCGCCGCTGCCGCCGCGAGGTCGCCATTGCCGGTGTAGATGAAGTTCTCGGCAGCCTGGACGTTGCCGGCGAGCGCCGTGGCGAGCCCGAAGATGGTGGCGGCGGTGATGCCGAAGATGGTGAGGCTGTTCACGACGACTCCTGTGCGTTTGGTGAGACGCGAGATGGAGCCGCACTTGGCCGGCACCGAGACCGACATGTGGCATTTTATGGAATGTCGTCAGCAATGGTTAGCCAATGGCAAACGGACTCGTCGAGCTCCCCTCCCCCTTGAGGGGAGGGAGGCTAGGTCGGTTTGGGCTGCTGCCAGGAAATCCCCATTTCGGCCCGCACCTCGATGCTGCCGAAGCGGGCCATGGGCTCGCGGCGGGCGATCGCCACGGCCTCCTCGAGGTCACGCGCCTCGATGACGAAGAAGCCGCCCAGGTGCTCCTTGCTTTCGATATACGGGCCGTCGGTGGCGGAGACCTTGCCGCCGCGCGAGCGGACGATGCGGGCAGTGCCGGGCTCCTTCAGCGCCAGGTCGAGGATCAGATGACCGCTGGCGGTCAGCTCGGCGTTCGCCGCCTGGTTGTCGCGATCCATGGCGGCGAGCTCTTCAGGGGTGGCGGCGTCGATCAGCGAGGGGTCGACATGGACGAGGCAGACGTAGCGCATCGGTTTCTCCTCTGGGGTTTCTCTGAGTGGTCGACCGGATGGCGACGGAATCGACATTCACACAGCAAAGAAAAAGGGCGCCCAGAGACGCCCTTTCGCATCAGGCTTCGACGACGACCGGTGGCGCCGCCGGTGCGCCGGCACTCTGGTCGGGGCGCTTGATCTTGAGGAACGGCACGAGGATCACCACCAGGCCGAACGAAATGATCTGGTAGACGATGGCCGGCGCCGCAGCTTCGGCGAAGGCGACATGCGGGGCGTTGCCGGCGGCAAAGCCAGCGGCGAGCTGGGTGAAGAAGATCTGCCCGACCAGCGCCACGCCGATGGCGCCGCCGACCTGCTGGAACGCCTGCAGCGCACCGGAGCCGGCACCGGCATCGCGGGCCGGGACACCCCCCAGCACCGACTGGAACAGCCCGGAGAAGCCGAGGCCGAGACCGAGACCGGCCAGCAGCAGCGGCGGCAGGAAGGTCCAGTGATCGACGCTGTCACCGAGCCCGCCGATGATGAAATCGAGCCAGGTGATGCCGACGACGAGGATCGCCGCGCCGAGCGCCAACCGAGTGCGCAGGTACCTCTGGCCGAGCCGGCCGATGAACAGCGAGACGGCGAGCACGCCGACCGAGAACGGCGTGTTGGTGAGGCCGGACTCGAGCGGGGTGAAGTTGTAGCCCGACTGCAGCAGCAGCGAGATGACCATGAACATGGCCGGCACGCCCGAGGCGAAGATAGTGGTGATGAGCAGGCCGAGCAGATAGTTCGGGTTGCTGATCAGGCTGAAATTGAGCAGTTGCGGCTGATCGATGCGGGCCCGGTGCCGCTCCCAGATGATGAACATGCCGGCGAATAGCAGGCCCACCGCCATCAGGCCCCAAAGCCAGGTCGGCCAACCCAGGGCGTGGCCTTCGACCAGCGGGAAGACCATGGCGACCATGGCGATGCCGAACAGGCCAATGCCGACGAAATCGTTCTTCAGCGTCGGGTGGCCCGGGGTGCGCGGGATCAGGTACCAGCCGGCGATAACGGCAAAGATGCCGAACGGGATGTTGACGAGGAAGATTGGCCGCCAGTCGAGATCGAAGAAGTTGGCGCCGATCAACAGGCCACCGACGATCGGACCGGCGACGGCAGCGAGGCCGGCGCTCAGACCGAACAGCGAGAACGCCTGGCCCTTTTCCTCGGGCGGGAAGGTGACCTGGGCGATGGCGAGCACCTGCGGGGTCATGGCGGCGCCGGCGAGGCCCTGCAGCACGCGGGCGATGATCAGCCACTCGATCGAGGGCGCCAGGCCGCAGAAGGCCGAGGCGAGCGTGAAGGCCGCGACGCCGATGAGGAACATGCGGGTGCGGCCGACGATGTCGCCGAGCCGGCCGAACGGCAACAGGCCCAGCGCGAAGGCCAGCACATAGGCGGCGATGACCCACTCGATCTGCGTCGGGTCGGCGCCGAGATTCTGCTGCAGGCTGGGGAGCGCGACGTTGACGATGGTGACGTCGATGAGATTCATGAAGCTGGCGAGCAGCAGCACGGCGAGCGCCACCCAGCGGCGCGGATCGGCATCGGCCTTGGACTGCGGCGGATGGAACTGCGAAGAAGGGAATTGCGAAGACATGGACTAGTTCCTGGTCGGTGTGGTTGAGCGAACGGCGCGGCGCAGCTCAGCGCACAGGCGTTCGAAATACTGGGGTGAGGTATCGGGGCCGCGGCCGAAGCCGACCAGCGCCCCGATGAACATGCTGGAGGCGGCCTCGGGATCGAGGTCCGCCCGGAAGGTTCCGTCGGCGACGCCGTCGACGAAGATCGCGGCAACCATCTGGTGCCACTTCAAGAGGATCGGCCGCATGGCGGCGTGGATGACTTCGTCGCGCCGTGCCCGCTCCATCAGCTCGGACATCACGGCGAGGGTGTCGCGCTGCTCGTAGAACATCTCGTGGAAGTCGAAGAACTCGTGCTCGAGCCGCTCCAACGGCGACAGGTGGGCGCGTGGCCGCACCAGCGACTGGGCCCGGAAGTCGTCGCGCATGGCACCGGCGACGAGGCCGATCAGCGCCTCCTTGGTGGGGACATGATAGTGCAGCGTCGCGACATTGATGCCGACCCGCGCCGCGATATCGCGGGTGCGCAGGCCCTCAAAGCCCTTCTCGGCAATGAGGTCGCGCGCTGCGGACGCGATGGCGCGGCGACGATCGTCGGTGTTTTCCCGTTTCGGGGCGGGGCTGGTGACGGTCATGGCTTCCTGGCTCGCCGACAATGTCGCGCCAGACGCCGTGATTTCGACGTTTCGCGCCTGGCAGCGCAGCCACATACACCTCGTCGCTCTGTCAATCAAGTGATTGATTGAACGGAATCGTTGGATCGACTTATAGGCGGGCTTTCCGCCTTTCCGGTTTCTTCCCGGTGACAAGAAGATGAGCCAGCAGCTGGGCAAGCTGCCGCGACTGCCGGCCGGGTTTCAGGTTGAGCTCGATGCAGCGCTGCTGGGGCGCGGCGACGCTTCTACCAGCGCGTGGCCGGAGCGCTTCGCGATCATCGAGCGCTTGACCGCCGGGCTGCGCAGCCTTGCACCGAGCGCGGGGTGAAAGTTCCGGCGAAAGCTGCCATATTGGTCGGATGAACGATTTTACTCCTCCGCCCCGCTCGCTCTCCCACGTCACCGACTGGGTGTTCGACCTCGACAACACGCTCTACCCGCGTGAATGCAACCTGTTCGCGCAGATCGACATGCTGATCTCGCACTATATGGTCGGCGTCACGCAGCTGCCGTTCGACGAGGCGCGGGCGCTGCAGAAAGCCTATTACCGCGACTATGGCACGACGCTGAACGGGCTGATGCAGTTGCACGAGGTGGACCCGGACCATTTCCTCAACACCGTGCACGCCATCGACTACTCGCCGGTAGAGGCGCATCCCGACCTGGTCGAAGCGATCAAGGCGCTGCCGGGACGGAAGTTCATCCTCACCAATGGCGATGTCGGGCACGCACGCGCGGTGCTGAACCGGCTGGGCAACGCCGACGCGCTGTTCGAGGACATCTTCGATATCCGCGCCATGAGCTACAAGCCCAAGCCCCTGCCCGAAGCTTATGAGGCGTTCTTCCACAAGCACGGCATCGACGCGCGGCGCGCCGCGATGTTCGACGATCTCGAAAAGAACCTGGTGGTGCCGCACGATACCGGCATGACCACGGTGCAGGTGATCGCCGGCGAAGCTTTCGCGCACGAGCAGGTGGAAGCCTGGGAGCTCGAACGCACCGGCGGCACCCATGTGCACCATGTGACGGCGGACCTGGCTGGGTTTTTGCGGAAGCTGCCGTAAGGGCAGGTTGTGGCGCACACAGTGGCTCCCCACGACCCCCTCTCTGGCGAAAACTAAGGACTTAGCTGCGCTAAGCCCAAGTTTTCGCTTTCTCCCCCGCCAAGGGGGAGAGTCCCGACTGATGCGCCAATGCCAATGGTGGCCACTGATCATCTCCCCCCTTGCGGGGGAGAATGGAATTTCTTGGGCTTAGCTTCTTGGCTAAGCCTTAGAAATTCCAAGAGAGGGGATGCGGAGCCACCGCGCCTCCACGCAAGGCGGCCGTCTCTGTCAGTCTGGTTCAGCTCGCCAGCGTCACTTCCGGCAGGTTGTAGTGTTCGCGGATGACGTTCCAGCCGTCTTCGGCGCTGTCGACGACGGTGAACAGATGCGGATCGTCGGGGGCGATGGTGCCGGCTTCGGCGAGGGCCTCGAAGTTGATCACCTTGTTCCAGAACTCCTTGCCGAACAGCAGCAGCGGCACGCGCTCCATGCGGCCGGTCTGGATCAGGGTCAGCGTCTCGAAGAACTCGTCGAGCGTGCCGAAGCCGCCGGGGAAAATGGCGACGGCGCGGGCGCGTAAGAGGAAGTGAATCTTGCGGGTGGCGAAATAGTGGAAATTGAAGCAGAGGTCGGGCGTGATGTAGGTGTTCGGCGCCTGCTCGTGCGGCAGGACGATGTTAAGGCCGATGCTGGGCGCGCCGACATCGGCGGCGCCGCGATTGCCGGCTTCCATGACGCCGGGACCACCGCCGGTGACCACCACATAATCGCGGAAGTTCAGGGCGCGTGAGGTGAGCGAGGCGTATTGAGCGAAGCGCCGGGCCTCGTCGTAGTAGCGCGAGGCCGCTTCGAGGTTCTTTTTCTGCGTCTCGTTGCGGGCGGCCCAGGCGGGTTTGCCCGGCTCGGGGATACGGGCGCCGCCGAACAGCACGACGGTCGAGCGGATGCCGTGCTCGCGCAGGCGGAACTCGGTCTTCAGATATTCCAGCTGGAAGCGGACGCCGCGGGTGTCCTCACTGGTCATGAACTCTTCGTCGGAGAAGGCGAGCCGGAACGCCGCGGATTCGGTCTGCGGCGTCGAGGGCGCGCGTTTTGCCGCATCCACGTCCTCGACTGAGGTACGAAGCGGGGTATGGGCGCGTCTGGCCATTCTGGCGTCTCCGAATAGTGGCCTTGAGCTTGTCACGGCCGGGGTTAAGGATCGTTGACAGCAGGACCGGGCCGGATAATGTCCGGCGCGCCGTCCTGCCACCCGACCGAAAGCACTTGTCATGTCGTATGCCGATCTCGCCCAGACCATCGATGCCGCCTGGGAGGCGCGCACCGAGATCAGCTCCAGTACGCAAGGCGCAGTGCGCGAGGCGGTGGAGACAGCGCTCGAACTGCTCGACAGCGGCAAGGCGCGCGTTGCCGAGAAGTCTGGCGACGGTTGGACGGTCAATCAATGGCTGAAGAAGGCGGTGCTGCTGAGCTTCCGGCTCAACGACAACGCGGTGATCCAGGGCCCCGGTGGCACCACCTGGTGGGACAAGGTGCCCTCGAAGTTCGAAGGCTGGGGCGAGAACCGTTTTCGTGAGGCCGGCTTCCGGGCGGTTCCCGGCTCCATCGTGCGACGCGGCTCGCATATCGGCCGCGGCGTCGTGCTGATGCCGAGCTTCGTCAATATCGGCGCCTTCGTCGACGAGAACTCGATGGTCGATGGCTGGGCCACGGTCGGCTCGTGCGCGCAGATCGGCAAGAACGTGCACCTTTCGGGCGGCGTCGGCATCGGCGGCGTGCTGGAGCCGATGCAGGCCGGCCCGACCATCATCGAGGACAACTGCTTTATCGGCGCCCGCTCCGAGGTGGTCGAGGGCGTGGTGGTCGGCGAGGGCTCGGTGCTGTCGATGGGCGTCTATATCGGCGCCTCGACCAAGATCGTCGACCGGGCGACCGGCGAAATCCATATCGGCAAGGTGCCGCCCTACTCCGTGGTGGTCTCGGGCAACCTGCCGGGCAAGCCGCTCCCCAACGGCCAGCCGGGCCCGAGCCTTTATTGCGCAGTGATCGTCAAGACGGTCGACGCGCAGACGCGGTCGAAGACCGGCATCAACGAGCTGTTGCGCGACTGACAGGGACGGACGAGACAATGACGCTCGCAGAGGGGATCAACCCCGTCCAGCTTCTCGCCGACCTGATCCGCCAGCCCTCAGTCACGCCGGAGCTGCATGGCGCGTTCGACGTGCTCGAGGCGGCCTTGGTGCCGCTGGGGTTCAGCTGCGAGCGCGTACGGTTCGAGGGGGATGGGTCCTATCCGGTCGACAACCTGTTCGCGACGCGCGGCAGCGAGGGCCGGCATCTGCTGTTTGCCGGGCATACCGACGTGGTGCCGCCGGGCGACACGGCGGCTTGGCGGTACCAGCCGTTTGCCGCCGAGATCGTTGACGGGACGATCTATGGACGCGGCGCCGCCGACATGAAATCGGGGATCGCGGCGTTTATCGCGGCGATCGCACGGGCGCCGGAGACTGGGCGCATCTCACTCGCCATCACCAATGATGAGGAAGCCGACGCGGTCAACGGCACCGACAAGCTGATGGCCTGGGCGGAAGCTCAGGGTCACCGCTTCGATTTCGCCATCGTCGGCGAGCCGAGCGCCACGGCGCGGGTGGGCGACAGCATCAAGGTGGGGCGGCGCGGCTCGCTCAACGGGCAGATCCGGGTGACCGGCACGCAGGGGCATGTCGCCTATCCCGACAAGGCCAACAACCCGCTGCCGACGGCGGCGCTGCTGATCGGGGCGCTGACCGGCAAGCTCGATGACGGCACCGAGCATTTTCCGCCCTCGAACCTCGAATTCACCTCGGCCGATGTCGGCAACGAGACCACCAACGTCATCCCGGCCTCGGTGCTGCTGCGCTTCAATGTGCGCTACAATGACCGCTGGACGCCGGAGAGCCTGATCGCCGCGATCGAAGAGGTGATCGGGAGCCAGGATTTGCGCGAGTGCAGCGCCGAGTTCACGGTGGTCGGCCGTCCTTCCCGCTCATTCCTGTCGCCGCTCGGTGGTGGCGTCGAAACGTTGGTCGAGACCATCGCCCGGCGCACCGGCATTCCGCCGGAACTGTCGACCGGCGGCGGTACGTCGGACGCTCGGTTCATCGCGGAATATTGCCCGGTGGTGGAGTTCGGGCTGCCCGGGCCGACAATGCACAAGGTGGACGAGAACGTCCGCGTCACCGATGTCGAGGACCTGGCGGCGCTCTATGCGCAGTTCATCGCCGACTACCTGGGGACCGAGTAATGGCAGCAGGCTTTCTCGGCGCTGTGGGCGTCGCAACGCAGCCGCGTTCGGCCGGGCGCCGGCGAGCGATGAAGCGGCGGCGGGCGTAAGCTGGACCCATGCTGTGACCGGCATCGTCGTGATGCTGTTGCTGCAGGCAGTGCTGCTGGTGGTGCCGTTTGCCCCTGCACTGCCCGAGGCGTTGCGGGCGGTGGTCGATTTCGCCCTTCTGGCGCTGGTGATGACAGCGGTGCCGTTCGTCGTGGTCGGCGGCGCCGGGCTGCTGCTCGATAAGCGCGATCGGCTGCCGGCGCTGTTTCTGTTTCTCGCGGTGGTGCTGGCGCTGAGCCAGCTCGTCGGCATCATCCTCGGGGCGTTCGGGGTCGGTGCCGGTACGGCGATGATCGGCATCCTCGGCTATTTCTCGGCTCGGGCGGCGAAGAGCCTGTTTGGCGTCGGCTGGGGCGGCGCCATACTGATCGGCGTGCTGGTGGCACTCGGCACCTTCGCCGCGAGCTTCCTGCTGCTGGCGCTGCCGACCGGGCAGGCGATGATGGCGGCGCCGTGAACGCCTTCGGCGAGCTGTGGCGCGCCATTGTCGGCTGGCTCGACCTGTTGGCGGCTCGCCCCGGCGCGGCGCAGAAATTTAACCTCACCGGTCTCGGCCTCATCAATGCCACCGGCTGTTTCTTTGCCGTGGTGCTGGCACTGATCCTCATCGAGAGTTCGCTCAGCGGCTTTCCCGGCTGGGCGACGGTCGTCCTCAGCCTTGTCGCCAATGCCCTGCAGCTCGGCGTCGTATGGGTGGTGATCGCAGTAACGGCGCGGGTGTTACGGACGCCTTCCGTGGCGATGGCCGTGCCCGCCACCTACGCTGTGGCGTTCATCCTCGGGCTGTCGCTGCCGCTGGCCTATCTCTGCGGATCGAACATTCTCACGGCGACGCTCGGGGTCATCGGCTTTATGCTGTTCCGGGTGGCGCGCGAGGTCGGCAAACTCAGGATCGGCATTTCCGCCGCGTTTGCCATTCTTTCGATTGTCGCGCTTGTCGCCACCCGAGTCGGGCTCTACATGCTGACCACCGGACTGAACGGGGTCGGCTAGTGCCTGAACGCAGCAACGATATCTGGAACGAGGTGGCCTCGGCCGCCCGCGGCGTTGTGGCGCTGGTGATCGGTGACCGCCGGGCCAATGGCTATTTCGACTTCTCCGATCGCGGGCTGGTCGGCAGCTTCATCGCCTTCCTGGTGGTGGCGCTGCTCAACACCGCGGTGCCGCTGGTGCTGGGCGTGCCCGGAACGAGCGGTACGGCGTTCCGGGCCATTGCCACGGTGATTATCGTGCTGGCGCTGCAGATCGGCGCGGCGGCCCTGGTGCTGCGCCAGCTGAAGCGGTCCGATGCGCTGGTGCCCTACATCGTGGTCGACAACTGGGCGACCTTTTTCCTGACCATCGCCACGACGCTGCTCGGACTGGTGGGCGCCGGCGGCGAGCTGATGTTCATCGCCACGGGCATCGTGATCATCATCATCATGATCAACATCGCCCGGCTCATCCTGACGCTGACGCCCTGGCAGATCGCCTCATTCCTCGTGGTGCAACTGATCAGCGGCGTGATTGCACTGTTCGTGGTGAGCGCGGTGTTCCCGCTGTCGCCGGAGCAGTTGGCCGAACTGACGGCCGGCGCTGGAGCGGCTACGGCCCCCTGAAGCGCTGTCAGTAATCCACCTTGGTGAGGTAGAGCCCGTCGGGCGGGGCGAGCGGGCCGCAGCGGGCGCGATCGCGCGCATCGAGGGCAGCGCGGAAATCGCTTGGGCGCCATTTGCCGTCGCCCACCAGCTTCAGTGAGCCGACCATCGAGCGCACCTGCGAATGGAGGAAGCTCCGCGCCTTGGCGGTGACGATGATCATCTCGGCCTGCCGCGACACGGTGAAGATGTCGAGAGTGCGATCGGGCGACTTGGCCTGGCACTCGGCGGCGCGGAAGGTGGTGAAGTCGTGCTTGCCGAGGATCAGCTGCGCCGCCCTGTGCATCGCATCGGCATCGAGAGGCACCGGCACGTGCCAGACGCGGCCAGCATCGAGGCCGGGCCGGGCACGTCGGTTGAGGATGCGGTATTCGTAGTGCCGGGCGATGGCCGAGAAGCGGGCCTCGAAGCTTTCATCGACGCGATCGGCAGTGAGAATGGCCACCGGGTGCGGCTTGGTGTGATAGTTCAGCGCCTCGCGCACCTTGAATGGATCCCAGTCGCGCTCGAGGTCGAAATGCACCACCTGGCCGAGGGCATGCACGCCCGCATCGGTGCGACCGGCGGCCTGGGTGACGACGCTTTCACCGGAAAAGCGCTCGATCGCCTCCTCGAGCAGCTGCTGCACGGAGAGATCGCCCGCCTGCCGCTGCCAGCCGCAGAAGGGGCGGCCGTCGTATTCGATCGAGAGACGGTAGCGGGGCATCGCTAGAAAGGCCCCCTCACGATGCCCGCTCCGGCAACGCCCCTGCCCCACGCAGGAACGTCGCGGCGTCCATGGCGCCCTTACCTTCGCGCTGCACCATGGTGAGGCGGACGGCGCCGGCGCCGCAGGCGATGGTGAGGTCGGGAAGGATGGTGCCCGGGGCGCCCTCTGCGGCGACCAGCGTCGAGCGCAGCGCCTTGATGCGGGTGGGCGTGCCGTTAAGGCTCAGCTCGAACCAGGCGCCGGGGAATGGCGAGAGGCCGCGGATCAGGTTGTGCACCTCGCTCGCGGGCTTCGTCCAATCGATGCGGGCCTCGGCCTTGTCGATCTTACTGGCGTAGGTAACGCCCGCTTCCGGCTGTGGGGTGAAATGCAGGCTGCCACGGTCGAGCGCGGCGAGCGCCCGGCCCATCAGGTCGGCGCCGACCAGCATCATCCGGTCGTGCAGCTCGCCCGAGGTCATGTCGGGACCGATGGGCATTTCCTCGATCAGGCCGACGGCGCCGGTATCGAGGCCCTCGTCCATCTGCATCACCATGATGCCGGTGCGCGCGTCGCCCGCCATGACCGCCCGCTGGATCGGCGCGGCGCCGCGCCAGCGCGGCAGCAGCGAGCCATGGAGGTTGAGGCAGCCGAGCCGCGGGGCCTCGAGGATTGGCTTAGGCAGGATCAGGCCATAGGCGACGACCACCCCCACATCAGCATCGAGCGAGGCAAACACCTCCTGCTCGGGCGCCTGCTTCAGCGAGCGCGGGGTGAACACCGGGATGCCGAAGCCCTCGGCCGCCTCATGCACCGGCGACTTACGCTCCGCCTGGCCGCGGCCGGCGGGTTTTGGCGCACGCGTATAGACGGCGACCACCTCGTGGCCGGTCGAGACGATCTCGGTGAGGGTGGGCACGGCGAATTCCGGCGTGCCCATGAAGATGATTTTCATACGACCTCTCAGTCGGGATTTCGGGAGGCGCCGATGTTGGTGGTCGCCCCCTCCACCAGCTTCGCTGGTCCCCACGCGGTGAAGGCCTGAGGCCTTCATCCGCCTCCCCCGCTACGCAGGGGAGGACCACCGAGAGTCCAAGCTCAGCCCGCTTTCTTGGCGAGGCGCTCGGCCTTCTGGAACTTCTTCAGCACGCGGTCGCGCTTCAGCCGGCTCAGGTAGTCGATGTAGAGCACGCCATCGAGGTGATCGAGCTCGTGCTGGACGCAGACCGCCAGGCGATCCTTGGCGTCGAGCTCCACTTCCTTGCCGTCGAGATCGGTGTAGCGGACGGTGACCTCAGCCGGACGCTCGACATCATAGTAGAGCTCGGGGATGGAGAGGCAGCCTTCCTCGGTGGTGACGGTCTCTTCGGAGTATTTGAGAATCTCGGGGTTGATCATGACCAGCGGCGCGGCCGGCTCGTCTTCCTTGGCGAGGTCCATGACGACGATACGTTTCAGCTCGCCGATCTGCGGCGCGGCGAGGCCAATGCCCGGCGCGTCGTACATGGTTTCGAGCATGTCCTTGGCGAGCTGCTTGATGCCATCGTCGATCTTCTCGATCGGCTCTGCAATGGCGCGCAGGCGCTCGTCGGGCAGGATCAGGATGGGGCGCTTGGCCATGAACGTTCAGTCCTTCATCGGGGGTTGCCGCTGAATATGGTATTTCCCGGGCGCCGGTCAACGGCCAGCCGGTTTACGCTCTGTTTACGCCAATTGCGGCGCCGAAGAACAATGCGGGAACAACGGCGTCGAATCGTGTAAGCTGAGGCGATGGATCGAGTGCTTTTCGTCATCGCCGACTTCCCCGTCACGCTTGAGATCGCCGCCTATGCGGCTGTGGGAGTCGTCGCGGCCCTCTTGGTGGCGCTGCTCGTCGTGGTGGTGCGCCAGTCGCGCGCCCGGGCGGAAGAGGCAGAGCAGCGCGCCGAAGAGGCAGCCGCGGCGCAGCTCAAGGCGCAGGAGACCGAGCGCTACATCGCCGACATGGTTCGCGTGCAGTCGGAGATGACCGGCCGGATGCAGACGATGAGCGAGATTTTTGGCTCGCGCACCTCCGACCTGGCACGGCTGGTGAACGAACGGCTCGACAGCCAGGGCCAGCGCATCGGCGCGGTCATGCAGGAGAGCAACGTCAAGACCAACGAGAGCCTGGCGAAGCTCCAGGAACGGCTGGCGGTGATCGACCGGGCGCAATCCAACATCACCCAGCTCAGCCAGAATGTGGTGTCGCTGCAGTCGATCCTCGCCAACAAGCAGACGCGCGGCGCGTTCGGCCAGGGCCGGATGGAAGCGATCATCGGCGATGGGCTGGCGCAGAACGCCTATGCGTTCCAGGCGACGCTGTCGAACGGCAGCCGCCCCGATGCGCTGGTCTATATGCCGAACGGGGCGCCGTCGCTGGTGATCGACGCCAAGTTCCCGCTGGAGAGCTGGCAGGGCTTTTCAGGTGCCGGTGACGGCGAGGACCCGCGTTTCGCGGCCAGCCGGTTCCGCAACGACATGGGCGTCCATATCAAGGCGATCTCGGAAAAATACCTGATCGCCGGGGAGACCGCTGACACGGCCTTCCTGTTCGTGCCGTCGGAATCGATCTTTGCGGACCTGCACGAACATTTCGAGGATGTGGTGCAGCGTGCGCTGAAGGCGCGCATCGTCATCGTCTCGCCGTCAATCCTGATGCTGTCCATCCAGGTGGTGCAGGCGCTGCTGCGCGACGTAAAGATGCGCGAAGAGGCCTATCGCATCCAGACCGAGGTGCGGGCGCTATTGACCGATGTCGGCCGGCTGGACGAGCGGGTGCGCAAGCTCCAGACCCACTTCACCCAGGCCGCCGGGGATATCGGCGACATCGTCACCTCGTCCTCGAAGATCGTGAAGCGCGGCGAGCGGATCGAGGCGATGGAGTTCGATGAAGCCCGGCCGGAGCCGCAGCGGCTCGCCGGCGAATAGCCTGCTCACATCGCCTCACAAGCGTGCGAGCGTCATCCCCAAGTCCGGTTGCACGCCTTAGCCTCCCTCGCGTCAAAATGCAGGAGGACGGCGAAATGGACGAGAGGGATACACCCCAGATCTCGCAGGAGATGATTAATCTCTTCGACGACTACACCCACCTGAGCCTCGACCGCCGTAAGTTCATGGACAATCTCGCCAAGCTCGCAGGCTCGATGAGCGCGGCGACGGTGGCAGCGGCGCTGATGGCATCAAACGCCAAGGCGCAGGGTCTGGTGCCGGAGGACGATGCGCGGCTGGTTGTCGAGGACGTGACCTATCCGGGCGCGAAAGGCGAGATGCGCGGCTACCTCGCCTACCCTGCCGAGGGCGGACCGTTCGGAGCGGTGATCGTGGTGCACGAGAATCGCGGGCTCAATGCGCACACCAGGGACGTGGCGCGGCGCGTGGCGCTCGAGGGCTTCGTGGCGCTGGCGCCCGACTTCCTCTCCGACCTCGGCGGCACGCCCGCCGACGAGGAGGCGGCGCGGCCGATGTTCCAGCAGTTGCCGGCGGCAGACGTGGCGGCCAATGGTGTCGCGACCATCGCCTGGCTGAAGACCCATGCGAAGGTCAACGGCAAGGTCGGCGCCATGGGCTTCTGCTGGGGCGGCGGCACGGTCAATAACCTCGCGACAGTGGCGCCCGACCTCCTCGCGGCGGTGCCCTACTATGGCGGGCAACCGGATGCCGCGGCGGTGCCCAACATCAAGGCCAAGGTGATGGCGCACTATGGCGGGCTCGATGAGCGGATCAACGCCGGCATCCCCGCCTTCGAGGCAGCGCTGAAGGCCGCCGGGATCGACCACCAGATCTTCATCTACGAGGGCGCCAACCACGCCTTCAACAACGACACCTCGGCCGCGCGCTACAGCAAGGAAGCGTCCGACCTGGCCTGGTCGCGAACGATCGGGCTGTTCCGCGAGGTGCTCGCCTGAGCGCAGCCGGAGAGCGCGGGGACGGAGGTGCGCCCCTGCGCCACAAGAAAGCTCGGAGAGCGCCTTCTCCCACGTGGGAGAAGGCAGCCGGCCGTTACTTCCGCCAGCGCAGCGGATCGTCGATCGGCCGAGGCGATGGTGGCAGGCCGATATCGCGCCGGAGGCTGTCGGGGAGTTGCGGCTCACGGCGCAGTTTTCCCCAGCGGATCCAGGATAGCAGCCAGTTTCGCCAGCCGGGGCGACGGGCAACGTCGCGGCTGGAAGCGGGGGCAGTGGCCTCAGATTCTGTCATAGCCAAGCAGGCGCGTGGCGCCTGTCTCCTTGTTACGAGGGGAAGGCGCCAGCGAATGAAAAAGGCCCTCGGCCCGGCGATATCCGCCGGAGCCTGGGCCTTTGCCATCGTAGCGATGTGGTTAGAGGTGCGCCGGCAAGCGGCGGCTAAGCCCTATCGTCGGCGCATCACAAAACTCGCAGACATGGTCCATACCTCCATCGACCGCGGCACTGAGCGCCACGGACAACATGGAAGCTAGGCGGCCTGTCCGCTCGACGCAAGGCCGCCGCCGCGCGGAGCTAGCCGGCCAGTGCCTGCAGGGGCGGCGGCAGGATGCTGTCGAGCAGCTTGGTCCTGCCCTCGGTAAGCGCAGCGAAGGTCCGGATGTCTTCCGGGCGGCTCAGCAGATAGCCCTGCGCCGTCTGGCAGACCTCGCTCTTGAGGAACGCCAGCTCCTCGGCCCGTTCGACGCCTTCGGCGACAACCGGAACGTTCAAGCCGCTGCCCAGACCCAGTACCGCCCGCACGATGGCGGCCGACTGGTCATTGTTGTCGACGGCGCGGATGAAGGACTGATCGACCTTGATCTTACTGAACGGGAAAGCGCGGAGGTTCGCCAGCGACGAGTAGCCGGTGCCGAAATCGTCCATGGCGATGCGGACGCCGAGCGCCCGGATCTGCCTGAGCGTCGTTACGGCCCGCATCATGTCGCGGATCAGCGCCGTTTCGGTGATCTCCACCTCGAGCCGGGCCGGCGACAGGCCGGTGCTGATCAGCACCTCGTGCACGGTCTGCGCGAAGGTGGGCGAATGCACCTGCACTGCCGAAACGTTCACCGCCACCGAAAGCGGCGACTTCCAGCGCGCCGCTTCGCTGGCGGCGGCACGCAGCACCCACTCGCCGATCTGCAGGATCAGCCCGCTCTCCTCGGCCACCGGCACGAACACCGACGGTGGAATCTCGCCGCGTTCCGGATGCTTCCAGCGGACCAGCGCCTCGAAGCCGGTGACTTCGCCCGACTGGATATCGACCTGCGGCTGATAGACGAGGCGCAACTGATTGCGCGACACGGCGTGGCGCAGGTCATGCTCGAGCATGCGGCGGTCCCGCACTTCGGCGCCCATGGCGTTCTCGAAGAAGCGGTAGATGCCGCGCCCATCCTGCTTGGCGCGATAGAGCGCCGTGTCGGCATGAGTCATCAGCTGCTCGGCGGTATCGGCGTTATCAGGGAACAGTGCGATGCCGATCGACGCGGAGATCAGTGCACCGCCGGCCGATTGCTCGTTGTTGCGGCGGAAGCCGTCGAGGATCTGCTCGGCGATGCGACCGGCGCGGGCCGGCGTGCCGATATCCCCAAGCAGCACTGCAAACTCGTCGCCGCCCAGGCGCGCGGCGTCACCGACACCCTCGATGGCGCCGAGCAGCGCCTGGCCGACGCGCTGCAGCAAGGCATCGCCGGCGGCGTGCCCGAACAGGTCGTTGACCTCCTTGAAGCGATCGAGATCGAGGCAGAGCACGGCGAAGCTCTGCTCGTGACGCCGCGCGTGGCTGATCTCGTCCTCAAGCTTGCGCGAAAAGCTCACCCGGTTGGGGAGGCCCGTCAACGCATCATGGTGGGCGAGGAAGCGGATATGCTGCTCGGCCTGCTTGCGGGCCGAGAGATCGCGGATGGCGATGGCCTGGTGTGGCTGGCCGGCGAAATCCACCTGGCGCAGGATGACTTCGGCAGGCACCGCGCCGAAGCCGGTCTTCAGGTCGGTCTCGACCGCGATGTTGGGTCGCTCGAGCAGCATGGAGCAAGCGGCCGAACCGAGGAATTCCGAAAGCTGCCGGCCGCTGACCGAAGCCTGCGGCAGGTCGACCATGGAGAGAAAGCTCTGGTTGGCGGTGACGATTTCGCCACCGCGCACCACCAGGAGGCCCTCCACCGCGGCATCGGCGAGGCCGCGCATGCGGTCGCTCTCGGCGAGAGTGCGGCGGCGATCGAGCAGGTCGAGGTAGGTACCACCAAGTGCAAACACCAGGATCATCACCGAGACCAGCGCGACGACGATCGATAGCCATTGCGGCGTCTGGTCTTCGGCAGAGACCACCGGGAAGCAGTTCTCCAGCCCCGCTGCTCCCATGGCAGTGAAATGCATGGCGCAGATGGCAAGCGTGAGGAGGATCGTGGCACGGATGCGGTGGCGCAGGGTGTGTCCGTTCACTGCGAAATAGATCGACGCTCCGGCAAGGGCCACGCCCAGCAGCACGGACACGGCGACCAGCGGCGAAGCCCAGGCAATGCCGCCGCCGATCAGCAGCGAGGCCATGCCGGTATAATGCATCAGGGCGATACCGAGGCCGATGACGGCGCCGCCGAGCACGGAATCGGAACGGCGGGTGCCGAGCGCGGCGAACCACAGGCCACCCCCGACGATCGAGATGGCGATGCTGAGTGAAACCAGGGTGAGCGGCAGGTCGTAGCCAACCGGCATGCCGGCATTGAACGAGAGCATGGCGACGAAATGCGTCGCCCAGATGCCGAAGCCGACGGAGAAGGCGGCGACTGCCAGCCAGACCCGTTGCATGGCGCCTGTGGTGCGGCGGGCATGATGGAGCAGGGTAATGCCGGCAAAAGCGGAGAGCGCACAAACCAAAGCCGCCAGGGCCACCAGGCGGAGGTCGTGTTGCTCGAAGAGCGTAGTCAGTACAGTTTGCAAGATGGCGCGTCCTTCTGGAGCCAATGCCACTGCTCTCGGCCCCCACTGGTGAAGGGAGTGTTGCGCCCGCAGCTGTGACTTGTACTTAATCGCTCACGTCTGGAGACGGCGTAAACGGAGGCTTAAGATATGGGCTGAACCCGTCGCTGGGTGTGTGCGTTACTGCTCACTGAGGGAGGCGCCGATGATCTCGAACCATTTTCGCGGCTTGATCGCCGAGGACACGCCGGCCGGCAATGACGGCGACACACCCGGCTTTGCCCAGCCGGTGAGCCAGACCGAGATCGAAGAGCTGCTCTATGGCGACGACTGGCCGGCGGTCGAGCGGCTGGCACGGCTGCTGGCGATCCGCGACGAGCTCAGCAACCTCGAAGCGACGGATTTCGGCGATGACGATCCGCGCACCCTGATCGGCGCCATCGACGAAGCGGTCGCCCAGCTCAATGGGCTCGCCGGCGAAGGCATGGACCCGACCTCGGTCGACCACGATCCGGCGGCGCATCGCGAAACGCTGTCGCCCGATTCCGACGAGCTCGAGGCAATCGAGGCAGCCGATGAGGCCTCGCTCGAAGACGAGCCGGAAAGCGCTATCGACAAGAGCCAGTGGATCGACGGCGACGGGCTGGACCGGGGCGAGGGTTAGTCTGGAGCGGACTGCACGCGATTCATCTGTTAGCGCCTCCCTCCCCCTTGAGGGTGTATAGACCGGGGAGATGGTGGACGGGTGTTCGGAGACATGGTGGACGGATTTGGCATGAAGGGCGGGGAGGCCGGCATGCCATTTTCGGATCGTTCA
>NZ_LMEA01000013.1 GCF_001425235.1 Devosia sp. Root413D1
AACGTACCGTCGATTGTGTCGTGTTGCCCAGTCTTTCGACCAGACCGCAAGAACCTCGCCGTCCACGTTTCTCTTTCTTCCAATCTTCACAATGTCAAAGAGCGGACCCCGTTTGCGGCTCTCGCCGGCGGCGTCAGTGGAAGCACAGCTTCCGAATTCCTTAGAGAACAAAAACCTACTTCCGGTTGCCCGGCAGCAGCTCTGCCCTTTCAGTAATCGCTGATCAGTGGGAGCAGCTAGTGCTCGGCGTCGTCAGCGAGGCGGGTTGTATTCGAGACGTTTTCGTCTGTCAACACCCCAATTTCCAACTTTCGGAAGGTCCGAACTTAGAAACCTGAAACCGCCAATTTCTTAGCTATTTCAGAGGCTTGCTTCAGTCTTTGGCGTCGTTTCCGCCGCCGCGGTCTTCAGCGATGGGCGGGTTATATGGGCGACCCCTTCGAGGTGTCAACAGCCCAAGATGACGAATCTGACATTTTCCGCGGACACCCGTCCGACAAGCCGTCCAATCCGTCTGCGCGGTTGTATAGCACGCGCGCGCGAGGACTGTCATCTGGTGTTCGCAATCCATGAGTTCAAGAGGGCCCCAAAGGCTGTCCTGGCCCTGTGGAAATCTCCCCCTGGGCAGGAATCGGCGGGCGATTTTCCGTTCCGGATCGTCGGCGCCGATGACTCGCCCCGGCGATTTGTCCGGTGCACATCCCTCCCCGCCGCTCCCCCGGGCCGGCCGAGGCCTAGTTTTGCCGCATTGTCCTCGCACCAAGGCGACGGCCAGTGACCAGTGAGTTGACTCGCGCCCAGGCGCGCGGCACTGCTTCTGGCCAGGGGTAAGGTGCTTCGGCGCCAGGCAGCAGGCGAACAGGGTTGAACCCAGCACAACGCAATCGCACCGCCGCGCTTCTCAAGGCGAGCGGCTTCGAGGACGGTCCGGCCCTTACGGTGCAATCCACCGACGGCGAGATTCCGCACGGGCGCGAACTGAGTTTCGCCTGGCTGACCGGCACGGTGATGACCGGGCTCACCTCGGTGCTGCTGATGGGTGCGGCCCTCTATGTGTCGTTCGAAGGCCAGGACACGTTCTCCACCGCCTACGAGGCGCTGCAGCTGATCACCAAGACCGACGAGGCAACGGTCGACTCGCAGGTGAAGGGCGATCGCGTGCGCCCGGTGGCCAAGACCCGGTCCGAGCTCGAGATCGTCGAGGCGTCGATCCGTGAGACCGTCGATGGCCGCTCGCTGATCAGCAAGAAGCCGTTCGTGCGCGTCCGCGCCACACTGGCCACAGCCGCGACCGCGCTCTCCAACGATATTCCCGATTACGATCCGGTGGCGATGATCGATGCCAGCCAGCCGGTGGTCGCCGATGGCGACGATGTGGCCAACCCTGAGATCTACGGCGCCGAAGTCGAAGGCGAAGTGCAGATCAAGACGGCCGCCCTGCCCGCCAGCTTCGTTCCGGCCCCGGCCATCTCCGACAAGAGCGCTTCCGACTTCGTGCGCGCGACAGTGGAGAACCTGTTTGCCGAAGGCGGCGGCGAGGGCGAAGTCGCACTCGCCTACGCGCAGCCCGATACCGGCGTGCGCGACCTGGGCGTCGTGACCGATGGCGGGCTCTCGGGTGTCGCCGAAAATGTGTCGATCCTACCCAAGACCAAGCTGGCCGAAGACGCCGGGCTCGGTCGCTCCGAGCGCGTCGTCACCATTCGCGAGACTGGTGCGCTGAAAGAGCCGCTGCTCAAGAACGGCTTCGACAACCAGACCTACGACATGATCTCGGCAACGCTGAAGAATGTGCTGTCGTCGGCGAACGTGCCGAGTGGGGCGCGTCTGCGCATCCTGATGGGGCCGGCCCGCAATTCGCAGACCCTGATCCCGCACCGGCTCAGCATCTACTTCCCCGACCCCAAGACCGGTGAGATCAAGCATGCGGCGACCGCCGCACTGACCGACCGCGGCAGCTATGTGCTCGGCCTCGAGCCGCCCAAGATCGAGTTCCCGGAAGAAGACACCGAGGAAATCAACGTCAACAACCTGCCTTCGGTCTACCGCTCGATCTGGGAGACGGCGCGCAAGCACGACATCGACGACGCCATCACCTCGCGTATCGTCGCCATGTTCGCCTACGATATCGACCTGACCAAGCGCATCAGCGCCGGCGACTCGATCGAAATTCTCGAGACCGAGAAGGATGCCACCGGCCACCAGGACCTGCTCTATGTGGCGCTGAAGCTCGGCACCACGACGCGCGAGCTGTTCCGCTTCCGCACCGACGACGGCACGGTGGATTTCTACGATCCGGATGGCGAGACCGGCAAGCGCTTCCTCACCCGCCGGCCGCTGCAGGGCGGCGGTCGCCTCGCCAGCCGCTTCGGCAATCGCGTGCATCCGATCTTCAAATCCCGCCGCATGCATACCGGCGTCGACCTTGCGTCCAAGACCGGCACGCCGATCTACGCCTCGGGCGACGGTATGGTCGAGAAGGCAGGATGGGTCTCCGGCTATGGCAAGAAGGTCGAGATCAAGCATGTGAACGGTTTCGAGACCGGCTACGGCCACATGAGCCGCATCGCTGACGGAATGAAGCCGGGGGTGCGCGTCCGCCAGGGCCAGATCATCGGCTACGTCGGCTCGACCGGTAACTCGACCGGCCCGCATCTGCACTTCGAGATCAAGGTCAACGGCCGCTTCGTCGACCCCCTCAGCGTAAAGCTGCCACGCGACAAGTCGCTCTCGGCGCAGTACGAGGGCAATTTCGAGCAGACCATCTCGCAGATTCGCGACCTGATGAAGCGCGACGCCGCCCCGATGACGGTTGCGGCGCTGAACTAGCGGCGCCTTCCCAGGGACGTCATTCCCGCGCCCCGCGGGAATGTCCGCTTCTGAGCAGGCTCAGGCAGCCGAAACGACGCCCCGCCGTCGCGCCGGGAAGGCCCGGCAGTCGCGGCGCCTACGGGGCTTTCTTCCGCAGCTTGTTCTCCTGGGTGAACCAGGCGATCACTGCCGAGAGCAGCGCGAGGCCCGCATTGCTGTAGGCGATGGCGGCGAAGGCGGCGTTGTTGGCGCCCTGCCGCGCCGTTTCCGCATCGGCGGCGAGCGGCGCATCGGGCTGCATGCCGAAAAACAGCGACAGCTCGGCAAAGCCGCCGAGTGAGCGCTCGAACACGAAGGCCGCGACACCGCCCATCAGGGCCACGGCGAGGAGGCCCGCGACGCGCGCCACCGCGTTGTTGACGCCCGAGGCGAGCCCGGTGTCGCGATCTTCGACCGAGGTCATCACCGCCGTCGAGAGCGGCGACACCACCGCGCTCATCCCCAGCCCCATCAGGATGGTGAGCGGCAAGACGCCAAGCCAGACATTCTGCAGCGGCGCCAGCAGACCGAGCAGTGCAAAGGCGATGGCGACGATGACGGCGCCCAGCGTGATCATCGGCCCAGGTCCGACCTTGTCGGAGAGCCGGCCGGCATAAGGCGACAGCACGGTGAGCGCGATGCCGAACGGCAGGAAGGCGATCGACACTTCCGCAGCGGTGACACCCCAGCCGCCGATCAGCGTCATCGGCAGGAAGAAAGTCACCGCCGAGAGCGCGAAATAGAGCGCGAAGGTCAGCCCCTGCGCGCCGGAAAAGGCGACATTCTTGAAGTGGTAGAGCGGCAGCATCGGCGCCTTGCTGCGCGCCTCCCACCAGAGGAAAGCGATGAGCGCCACGAGACCGATGCCACAATAGACCAGCACATGGCTCATGACCGGCGCATTGCCGCCGGTGCCGGTGAGCCCCAGCGCGATGAGCAGCAGCGCCACGGTGATCAACGCCCCGCCGACCAGGTCGAGTCGTCGGCCCGCCTCAGGCTGGTCGGCCGGCACCTTGAGGAACAGCAGCGCCAGCGCGATGCCGCCGAGCGGCAGGTTGATGGCGAATACCAGCCGCCAGCTCCAATCACCCATGGTGGTGAGCACGAACCCGCCGATCACCGGGCCCAGAATCGTGGTGAGCGAGGAGAATGCCGACCACAGCCCGATGGCTTTGCCACGCTCCTCGCGCGGATAGGCCTTGGCGATGATGGCGAGACTGCCCGGCACCATCAACGCCGCGCCCAGCCCCTGCACGGCGCGGGCAATGATCAGGAAAGTGGGGTTGGGCGCCACGGCGCAGACCAGCGACGCCAGGACGAACAGCACGATGCCGAGCGCGAAGACATTCCGCAGCCCGAACCGATCCCCCGCCGCGCCGCCAATCAGCAGCAGCGAGGCGAGGAACAGCATGTAGGCGTTGGAGATCCACTGCGCGTCGGCGAGGCTGGCGCCGAGATCGGCCCGGATCGCCGGAGTGGCGATGGACAGCACCGAGCCGTCGATAAAGCCCATCGAGGACGCAAGGATCGCCGCCACCAGCACATAGATGCGGTTCTCGGCCGGGCAGAAGCTGGCCGGCGCGGCACTCGATTTGACGTCGTTCATCCCCGGCTCCCCTTATCCAGATGCCGAGCCTACGCCTTCTCGATCCACACCGCGAGTTCGTTGCCGCCGGGTTCGCGGAAGTGAAAGCGCCGTCCACCGGGAAAATCGAACGCCGGTTTGGTGATCACCCCGCCGGCCTCCAGCACTTCGCGCGCAGCCAGTTCCAGGTCCTCGGTACGGATCACCGCCAAAGGCTTCTCGGTCCGCCCCTCGCCCGCATCGATGCCGGCATCGATGCCCGCATCATTGATCGCCTCGTAGGATGGACCGTAGCTGGTGAAGCTCCAGCCGAAGGCGTCGGCGAAAAAGCGGTGGCTCTGCTGCGTGCTGCTGGAGGGAAATTCGAGGTAGTCGATCTGGTAGCGCTGCTTCATCATCGTAACTCCAGTTGTTCCCTTTTTGTTCCTATCGCATCCCGGACCCATAGGCAATTATTCTGGAGCAGAACTTACTGCGGCCGCCGCGCGACCATCTCGAGCAGCACCGGATAGACCAGCTCCGTCCGGGCGCCCGGCATGCGTGGATCGACCAGGTCGTGCGGCAGCAGGTCGGAGCGCGGCAGCACCTCGAGATCCACCGCCCTGCCCTTGGCGCGCCACGCCGCCACCAGCTGGCGCGCCAGCGCATTGTTGACGGCGAAATCGGCGTCGTTCAGCAGCATGCCGAGCCCCGCGGCCTGCGGTGGCGCCTGCTGCGCGGCAGACTCCAGCACCTCGCCGAGCCGCATGAACTGCGCCAGCGCGTGGGTCGGGATGCGCGGATAGGAGTGCTCCATCCCCGGCGCCCCCTCCGGCTCGAGCGGATTCCATAAGAGCATCATATTGGGCATCCGGAGCAGCAGGTTGGCCGCGGCGCGGTTGGCCCAGGGCGGCACGAAATGCGGCCCGAGGAACGGCGAGACGGCGACGGTGTGCGCGACGTCGGCCCGGTACTGCGCCGCCCAGGCGGTCATCGCACCGCCGGCCGACATGCCGACCACAGTGACCTCGTCCCCCAGCCCGCGGGCCAGGTCGATCGCCGCATCGGTCCTCTCGACCATCTGCTCGGCGCTGAGCCCGGTGAGCGCCAGCGTCATCTGGTCGGCCTCGCCATGGCCGGGCCAGCGCGGCACGTAGACATTGTAGCCCGCCTCGAACAGCTGCCGCGCCAGGTCGTCCGCCTGCAGCGGACAATTGGTGAGGCCGTGCAGGTAGACCACGACCCTGGGCACGCGGGTGCCATGGGTGAACAGGCGTGAGCCGCACTCCGGATGGAGCGGCAGTTTCGCCTCCTCCGCCGCGATTGCCGCGAACGCTGTCGCCGCGGCCTCGTAGTCCGCAGCCGGATTGTTCATCGGGCGGTTCCCGCCGAGCGCCCCGGCATCGAGCGGCAGTTGCGTGAGCCAGGCGAAAGCGCCGCCGAGCAGCAGCACGATCGCCGTCAGTGTGATGGCTCCCGCTTTCAGCAGCCACGGCACCGGCTGCCACGCCGGCGCTGGCGGATAGACCTGGCCCAACAGCAGCGCTGCGATCACCCCGACTCCGGCCATGATCACCATCGCAACGAAGCCGGTGGTGAGGATGGTCAGCGCTGCGAGCTCGAGGATGCCGAAGCTGCGCACGCCGAGAGTCGCGACATCGACTGGCTCCCCCTGCCCGAACTCCGCGATCGCCAGCACTACCGGATAGGAACAGAGCCCGACCAGCGCCCCGGCGAACGCCGCCCGCACCAGCGACAACCGGCGCGGCCAGCCGATGAGCAGCCACCAGACGATTGCCGCCACGACGAAGCTACCGAGGAACGGCGCCACCCAGCTGGTATCGGCCTGCACCACGCCGGCGGGACCAGCGACAGCAAGCCCGGTCACCGGCGCGGCCGCGATCGCGCCAATCCCGAAGATCGCGCCGGCAACCGGCGTCCACCACCAGTTGCCGGCTCGGCTCATTTGCTCACTGCCGATTGGTCGGCGATACGGGCGAAGCGCTCGACCATCGCCGCCTTGAGGCTGGCGATCGCTTGATCGTCCCAGCCCGGCGGCTCGATCAGCGCCCGCCAGGCATCGATGTAATCGGCTGGCGCATAGTCGTGGCCATGCCCCGGCGGCGGCTCGAGCGCCAGCGCCATGTCCATGCCGAGCTGCAGGAATGTGACGACCGGATACCAGTTGAGGATCGGCGAAACGTCCGGCCCGCGTTCGCCCTTCAGCCAGTCCGGCTCGCGATGCAGCGACGTGTAGCTGAAGAACACGATCGGATCGCTGGCATGCTGCAGGAAGGCGATGCGCATCGGCCCCCACGGCACCCCGGGAACATCGAGACCGCCACCCTGGTTGGTGAAGCGGATGGTGGTCTGGTTGCCGAATTTCGGCAGCCACTCGGGCGTGCCCGCCTGCCGGTTGCTGGTGGCCCAGCGCCAGATGCCGCTGGTAAAGGGCGGGCCAACCCACAGCGCCCCCTGGAACGGATCCTGCAGCACATCGAAGAACTGCGCCGAGGCCTGCGAGGCGTGGGCGCCGAGGCTGAGGCCGTTGAGATAGAGTTTCGGTCGCTTGTCGTGCGGCAGCTTGGTCCAGTAGCCATAGACCACGTTGAAAAGCGCCTGCGCTGCCTCGGTGCCGTATTCCGGCTCGACCACCAGCGACAGCGGGCTGAGAAGGTACGAGTATTGCAGCGACACCGAAGCGATGTCGCCCGCTATCAGGTATTCGAGCGTATCCATGCCGGCCGGATCGACCCAGCCGGTGCCAACCGGCGTCACGATCAGCAGCACCGAGCGATCGAAGGCGCCGATCCGCAGCATCTCGTCCAGCGCCAGCTGCGCCCGCGCCTCAGTGGTTTCGGCTGAACGGAGCCCAACCGAAACCCGCAATGGCTCGAGCGCCGGGCGACCGATCACCGCTTCGATCTCGGTCTTGCTCGGCCCGGAATCGGCATAGATGCGCCCGTCGCGCCCGATCGTGCTCCACTCGATCAGCGATTGGGCACTGCCCGATCTCAGCGAATCGGTCGGCGGCGTGCCGAACTGGCCCGCAACACCGTCGAGCTGGAGGAAGAACGCATCGGCGGCGCGCAGCGCCCCGCGCAGCAATACGCCGTTGAACAGCGTGGTCGCGAGGATGCCGACGACAACCAGGCTCCCCACCAGCGCAACGCGCTGCGGCACGTAGCGCACCAGCCAGCGCGAGAAGAAGCCGACCCCGTATGCAAGGAGCTTGCCGGTGTAGATGAGGATGGCCGCCGGCAGCAGCGCGATCAACAGGACTGAGATCGGCAGGCCCGCTTCGACCGGCTGCATGCCCATGATCTGGCGCACCGAGTTCTGCCAGCCGGTGGTCTGGTAGAGGCAGGCGGCCATCAGCACGAGGCAGCCGGCGGTCACGGCGATCTTCAGCCAGTGGGTGTATTTCGACACCGGGAGTTTGAGGCCCATGTAGCTCCACAACCACTCGAGCGCGACGCCGATACCGTAGCCGATGCCGAAGGCACAGCCCGACAGCAATCCCTGGATCAGCGCTTCACGCGGCAGCAGCGACGGCGTCAGCGCCAGCGAGAACAGGATCGAGCCGACCACCAGCCCCATCTCGGAGAAGCCATCGAGCAGCCGCTTCAAGGACGCCGGTACCTGCACATCACGCCTCCTGCCGCCGCCCGGTCGCCCGGGTCATGGCTCTCGCTGAACTTGCCGCTGCGCTACCGCCAACCGATCAACATTGGGCCCGCAATTTAGTACGATTGCCGGTGACTGCTCAGAGCACCGGCCCAAGCATCGCCACGGTATTGTTCCAGATCCGCCGCGTGCCGCCCCATGCTTCCACTTCCGCGGCATGCACCAGCACGGACGCCTCGATATAGCTCTGCTGGCGTTGCCGCAGCGCCGCGGTGAGCGCTGTGTCGGCGATCAGCATGTTGTTCTCGAAGTTCAACTCGAAACTGCGCCGGTCCATGTTGGCCGAGCCAATCAGCGCCAGCTCGCCATCGACCGTGATGGTCTTGGAATGTAACAGCCCGCCTCGGTATTCGCGGATGATCACGCCGGCCTCGAGCAGCTCGGCGTAATAGCTGTGGCTGGCGGCTGCCACGACCCAGGAATCGTTGCGCTCGGGCACGATGAAGGTGGTCTCGACGCCGCGATAGGCGCTGGCGCAGAGCGCCGCCTGGATGGTTTCGTCGGGCACATAGTAAGGCGTGGTGATCACCAGCTCGCGCCGCGCCGCATTCATCACCGAAACGAAGATTTCCGGCATCGCCGAGGGGCGGACGGTGGCGCCGGTGCCGATCACCTGGGCAACGAAGCCGGGCTCGGCAGGCGGCAGCGGGCGCTGCAGCAACTGGGTCAGGTCGTCCTCGCCATGCCCCATCCAGTCCGACGCGAACAAATGCTGGTTCTGCCGGGCAATCGGTCCTTCGAGCCGCACCATCACATCGACCCATGGCGCGAACTTCGCCTTGGGGGCGAAGGCGGCATCGGCGCAGTTCTGGCTGCCGCAATAGGTGACGGCATTGTCGACGACGACTATCTTCCTGTGGTTGCGCATATCGAGCCGCCCCCAGATCGCGCCGATCAGCGGGTTGCCGATCGGCATGGCGCGGGCAAGCTGTACGCCGGCCGCCTGCATGGCGCGCCAGTGCTCGGAGCGGATCATCGTGCGCGAGCCGACATCGTCGGCCATCGCCCGGCAGGCGACGCCGCGCAGCACCGCCCGCTGCAGCGCTGCGACGATCTTGAGCCCATTGGTGTCGGGCAGCCAGATATAGAACAACAGGTGCACGTGGTCGGTGGCGGTGTCGATATCGGCGACCATCGCCTCGATCGCCGCGTCCGAACTCTCGAGCAGTTGCGCCCTGTTGCCGGCAACCGGCGGATAGCCACTGACCGAAGTGCCGGCGCGAAACAGCGGCAGTGTCCCCTCCGGCAGTTGCGCCTCGACACCGGGCGTGCCGAACGGTGGTGGCAGGGTCTCGAAGGCCTTACGAAGCCGTGCGGTGCGGGTGCGTCCGATATTGGTTTCGCCCACCAGCACATAAGCGATCATCCCGACCAATGGCGCGATGACGATGATCATCACCCAGGCGAGACGCGACACCGGTTCGCGATAGGGCCTGAGCAAGGCGCGGCCGACGAAGAACAGCTGCAGGCCGATTTCCAGCGCCAGCAGCAGCAACGCAACCGTCGATCCCTCCATGCGCCTGCCCCTTGCTCACCACCTCACGGAGACAATGGAATGATCAAGCTCAGAAAGTCGACAGGTGAGCTGCCGCAGTCGACTAAAATCGTCGTCAATCGGCATTAGGCAAGTTTAGACGGCCCCGCTGATACTGTGCTTTTGTAGTTCGGCCAGCCAATGAGGGGTCGCAGCAAGCAATGAGCGAGCAACATCGCCGTACGCCTCCGCCGCGCCATGGCGGCTGGGACGTCATCGCCGGCCTCGCCTTCGCCATCGTCGCGCTGCTGTCGGTGCCGCTTTCCGGCGTCGCCATCAACGAGCTCGTGGCCAGCCCGCAAGGCAGCGTCAGCTGGCTGACCCTGTTCGTCGGCGTCGGGCTGACCGGCGCAGTGTTCTGGTGGCTGCTGCTGATCCGGCCGCGCCGCTACACCCTGTTGCGCGGCGCCATCGCCGGCGTGCTGGTGGCGTTCTTTTCCTATCCCGTTGTGCTGACATTGGCCGATCTGCTGCGCCGCGGCAGCCTCGATCCCGAGACCTATGCCAGTCGCGGCAACAACCTGCTGCTGCGCACCATCATCACCCAGCTGACCACCGGCTTTGCCTCGACGCTGGCGCTCGCCTTCGTCGGCATCGTGCTGGTGCTGGCATTGCACCGCCGGCATCCGGAGACGATTCCGCAGCGCGACCGGCGTGGCTTCTGGCGCAGCGTGCCCAAGCTGGCGGCAGGCCTCGCGTTGTTCCTGGTGGTTGCACTGGTCGGCGCCTTCGCGGTGCTGACACTGCTGCCACTCGATACCGAGAGCCTCAGGGCCAACGCCGCGGCGAGCACCCCGGCCACCAGCTACGACGAAGCGGTGGCGAAAGTCGAAGCGGTGCGGGCCGAGGAAAAACAGCTGCCGCTCAATCCGCGCTGCCTTTCGAACCTCCTGACGCACGGCCGCAAGGTCGAGCGTGTCGTAGTGTTCTTCCACGGCCTGACCAACTGCCCGGCGCAGGCCGAGCAGCTCGGCACCAAGCTCTTCGCGCTCGGCTACAATGTCTACCTGCCGCGCATCCCGCAGCATGGCGATGCCGACCAGATGAGCCTGGTGCTCGCCAATCTGACGGCTGAAGAGCTGGTCGCTGTCGGCAACCAAGCGACCGACATCGCCCGGGGCCTCGGCGACGAGGTAGTCGTCACTGGACTATCGGCCGGCGGCATCATTGCCGGCTGGATCGGACAGCATCGCGCCGATGCCGACCAGTCGATCGCCATCGCGCCGTTCCTCAGCCCCAACCTGGTGCCCGGCTGGGCCAACCACGCAGCAACCGCCCTGTTGCTCAACGCCCCCAACGCCATGGTGTGGTGGGACCCGGCGACCCGCGACAACCCACCGGGCATGACCTACGCCTATCCGCGCTACGCCACCCACGGCCTGGCGCAGGCGCTCCGCCTCAGCATCGCACTGATGGACACCGCCGCCGCGAAAGCCCCGCTGTCGCCGGGGCTGGGCATGCTGATCAACGAGGCCGATGACGCGGTGAGCAAGGCCAAGATCGAGGAGTTGGTGCTCCACTGGCAGGACCACGGCGCCAAGGTGAACGTCGTGCGGCTGCCGCTGGCGCTGGAGCTCGGCCACGACCTGATCGACCCGCACCAGCCCACCGGCGATCCGGATCTCGTCTACCAGGTGATGGTCGACATGATGAACGGGGTGACGCCCACGATTCCCGAGACTGTTCAGTAGAAAGAGCGTTGCACGATTGGGCTGCGCCGGCGATCGTGGGTGCCCCGACTCTTGCCCCAGCCACCGGCTGTCATCCCAGCGAAAGCTGGGACCCATTTCGCCACCCGCGCGACAGGGGAGTTGGGTCCCAGCTTTCGCTGGGATGACACCGTAGGCGGGGTGATTGCAGTGGGTCAGCAGGTTCAGGACCGAGCCCAACTACCGTGCCGGTGCGGTGGAAGTGCCAAAAGCCCACCACCCAATGAGAAAGGGCCGGTCACTGGACCGGCCCTCATGCGTTACGCCGCGGCGTCGATTCCCGGCGCTTCGGCGGCGCCGCTGCCGAGCCGCAGTCCGCGCTCGCCGGCATCGATCACCACGCTCTGCCCGTCGCTGACCCGGCCCGCGAGGATTTCCTCGGCCAACCGGTCCTGCACTTCGCGCTGGATCACCCGCTTCAGCGGGCGGGCGCCATAGGCGGGGTCATAGCCTTCATTGGCCAGCCACTCGCGGGCCGCCTCGGTGAGCTCGAGCGAGATGTCGCGCTCCTTGAGCAGCCCACGCAGGCGCCCGAGCTGGATGTCGACGATCGCCCCCATATGGTCGCGCTGCAGCCGGTGGAAGACGATGATGTCATCGATCCGGTTGAGGAACTCCGGCCGGAACGAGGCCTTCACCACATCGAGCACCTTGCCGCGCACCAGTTCGACCGATTCGCCGTCCTTGAGGTTGACCAGATACTCCGACCCCAGGTTGGAGGTCATGATGATCAGCGTGTTGCGGAAGTCGACCGTCCGCCCCTGCCCGTCCGTCAGCCGCCCGTCGTCGAGCACCTGGAGCAGGATGTTGAAGACATCAGGATGCGCCTTCTCGATCTCGTCGAACAACACCACCTGGTAGGGCCGGCGGCGCACCGCCTCGGTCAGCACTCCGCCTTCATCGTAACCGACATAGCCCGGAGGGGCGCCGATCAGCCGGGCAACCGAGTGCTTTTCCATGAACTCGCTCATGTCGAGCCGCACCAGCGCATGTTCGTCGTCGAACAGGAACTGCGCGAGGCTCTTGGTGAGCTCGGTCTTGCCGACGCCGGTTGGCCCGAGGAACATGAACGAGCCGATCGGCCGGTTCGGATCCTGCAGGCCCGCCCGGGCGCGCCGCACGGCCTTCGCCACGGCTTCGACGGCCTCGGCCTGGCCGATGACCCGCTTGCCGAGTTCCTTCTCCATGCCGAGCAGCTTTTCGCGCTCGCCTTCGAGCATGCGGTCCACCGGGATGCCGGTCCAGCGGCTGACGACGCCGGCGATGTGGCTGGGCATCACCACTTCCTCGACCATCGGGTTATCGGGCTTGCCGTCGCCATTCGGATCGTCGGCCGACTTGATGCGCTTTTCGAGATCGGGAATGACGCCATAGGCCAGCTCGCCCGCTTTCGCGAGGTTGCCGGTGCGCTGCGCCAGCTCGAGATCGGTGCGCGCCTTGTCGAGCTCTTCCTTGAGCTTCTGCGAGCCCTGCATGCGCTCCTTCTCGGCCTGCCAGCGCGCCGTCAACGCATTGGCTTGCTCCTCGAGGTCGGCGAGCTCCTGCTCGAGGCGCCCAAGCCGGGTCTTCGAGCCCTCGTCGGTCTCCTTCTTCAGCGCCTCGCGCTCGATCTTCAGCTGCATGATGCGGCGATCAAGTTCGTCGAGCTCTTCGGGCTTCGACTCGGCCGCCATACGCAGCCGCGCCGCTGCCTCGTCGATCAGGTCTATCGCCTTGTCCGGCAGGAACCGATCGGCAATGTAGCGCTTCGACAGGGTCGAGGCGGCAACGATGGCCGAATCCGAGATCCGGATGCCGTGATGCAGCTCGTACTTTTCCTTGAGGCCGCGGAGGATCGAGATCGTATCCTCGACCGTCGGCTCATCGACGAATACCGGCTGGAAACGACGGGCCAAAGCCGCGTCCTTCTCGACATGCTTGCGATACTCGTCGAGCGTCGTCGCGCCGACACAGTGGAGTTCACCGCGGGCGAGCGCCGGCTTCAACAGGTTCGATGCATCCATCGCCCCATCGGTCTTGCCGGCGCCGACCAGCGTATGCATCTCGTCGATGAACAGGATGATCTGCCCGTCGGCCGACGAGATCTCGTTGAGCACGGCCTTCAGCCGCTCCTCGAACTCGCCGCGATATTTCGCGCCAGCGATCAACGCGCCCATGTCGAGCGACAGCAGCGCCTTGTTCTTCAGCGATTCCGGCACGTCGCCATTGACGATGCGGATGGCGAGGCCTTCGACGATGGCGGTCTTGCCGACGCCGGGCTCGCCGATCAGCACCGGGTTGTTCTTGGTGCGGCGGGACAGCACCTGCACAGTGCGGCGTATCTCCTCGTCGCGGCCGATCACCGGATCGATCTTGCCCTCGCGGGCCGCCTCGGTGAGGTCGCGGGCATATTTCTTCAGCGCATCATAGCTGTTCTCGGCCGAAGCGGAATCGGCGGTGCGCCCCTTGCGTATCTCGTTGATCGCCTCGTTCAGCCCCTGCGGCGTGACGCCGGCCGAAGCGAGGATCTTGCCAGCATCGGTATCCTTCTCGACCGTCAAGGCGAGCAGCAGCCGTTCGACCGTGACGAAGGAATCGCCAGCCTTCTGCGCCGCACTCTCGGCGGTCTCGAAGACGCGCGCCAGCTCACGGCTCAGATAGAGCTGGCCGGCATCGCCGGACACCTTCGGGATTTTCTTGAGGGCAGCCTCGGTTTCGGCCCGCGCGATCCGGGCGTCGCCGCCGGCCTTGCTAATCAGCCCCGCGGCCATCCCCTCGTCGTCGTCAAGCAGCACCTTCAGCAGGTGGAGCGGCGCGAATTGCTGGTGACCTTGGCCAAGCGCCAGCTGCTGCGCATTCTGGATGAAGCCGCGCGCGCGCTCGGTGTGTTTCTCGATATTCATTCAACTCTCCTCGTCTGGCACGTCGGATCGCCCTGAATGAGGCACGTATCCAACGCCTGAAGCGTTGATTTGGCTCAAACGAAACCGTTGGAGGATCGATCAAACCAGATCAAGACCCGAGGCCCGCTCAGCGGCGCTCCCTGGTCTCGACGCTGATATGGGGAGCCTTTCGATTGAGAAAAGAGCCAACCCACGTTGCTGCAGCAAATGTCGCTGCTAGACTGCTCGAAAGCTTCGAGGAGGCCACGCCCATGTCAGCCGTCGCAACCCTGCAGAGCTATGTCGAACGGCATTTCGTCGAGCTGGCGGAACTCGCTGACCGCGCCGGTGCCGACATGGCCACCGTTGCAGGCCTTGTCGCCGCCGGCGCCGCACCAGAGCCGAGCTACCGGATCTGGCCCAACGGCGCCTTCTCGAGCCCGATCGGCGGGACCCATGGCGGCGAGCCCCAGGGCCTCCCGACCGACTGGTATGCCCCCGCCGCCGTCTGGTGGATCCGCCGGGCCCTCGGCATGAGCTTGGCGCCAGCCGAGATCGCCCAGCGCTTTGCCGCCGATTTCGTTGTAGAGTTCGTCACCCAGCTCAGCGCCCTGTCCGATGGGCAGCTGGCTTACCCCGATGTCTATGTCGGTGGTGTGCTGTCCCCGGACGCTGCAGCAGCGCTGGCCGCGGCCGAATGGGCCGACTGGATCAATGGCGGCTACGGCGTGTGCCTCCGGCACTGGAGCGCTGCCGATGCGATCGCCAAGATGCTGCAGCGCGGCCGCATCATCGCCCTGACCAATGGCGCAACCCGCGAAACGCTTAGCCCATCCGACCGGCTGGCATTGCTTGAGGCGCTGGAGCGGCTCGAAGCCGTGATACTGCCGTTTGCGCCGCACCAGCGCCCGACTGGCACGCCCGGCTTGTGGATCGACCGCATCCTCAAGCGCTACGGCCTTGGCCGTCCGACCGGCGACGCCACGGCAGAGCCGGCGACGTTGCGGCTCTGTGCCTGACGAAAAAGGCCGGGATCGCTCCCGGCCTTATGTCTTTCCAAGGCGTTTTCGGCCTATTCGGCCGGTGTATTTCCGGCCGTGAGGAAGGCCGGCAGCTCGCCGACGTCAGGCTGCGGGGCGCCGGCGGGATCGGCCCCGCCTTCACCGCCCTGCCCGCGCGACCGGCGACGTGGCCGGCGATCGCGGCGGCGCGGCTCGCCGTCGGCCGGCGGCGCCTCGCCTTCGGCGGCGGCCTGCGGCGCGGCGGCGACAGCGGTCTCGACCGCGGCCATCACCACCGGCTCGCTGCCGGGGATCGGCTGCTGCTGCGGTTGCTGCTGGTCGTGCTGCTGCTGCGGCTGCTGGTTGAACTGGCGCGGCTCGGGCGACGCGAACCGATCGTTGATCGGCGCGAAATCGTCGTCGTAATCGTCCTCGTCCGCCTGCTGACCGAACTGGTCGCGCTGCTGGTTCTGTGGCTGCGCGGCCGACAGGATGCGGAAATAGTGCTCTGCGTGCTGCAGATAGTTTTCAGCCATGACGCTGTCGCCGGAGGACTGAGCGTCGCGGGCGAGCTGCAGGTATTTCTCGGCGATGTGCGAGGCGTTGCCGCGCACCTTCACGTCCGGGCCGTTGCTCTCGTAGTTACGGCTCAACGGGTTGCCGTGTTTACGGCCACCATTGTTGTTCCGACCACGGGAGCGGTTCTTGTTGTTCTGTTGGTTGTTAGGTCTCATCGTCTCTTTTCAAGCCTTGGAAAAGAATACTGAAGGCAACATGGGGACATCGGCACCGGGGGCCGCAGGCGCAATATCCAGCGCGGGCGGTCTCGTTCCAGCAGTACCTGAGCTATCGCGTGTTGAACCACTTTTTGCTCATCAAGGCGTCTCGGTTCCTCGTCCGAGAATCGAACACTGCCAAATGCAGCTTCGCCGATGAGCGGGTGGCCGTCACCTTGGCGCGATCTCGACCGCACCGTTGACAGCACCCGGAACCTATCTGGTTCGCCCTGCCTTTCCAAGCACAAAATATGGGCGGCCCTAACGGATACTCAAGAGGCAGCGTTGAGACGGGCCACCAGCATGCGATCGAGCCCCGCCAGATCAGGCGCCACTTCGACCTCGGCAAAGCCGGCGCCAACGAAGATATCGCTGACCGTGTGGCCCTGGCCGGAGCCGATCTCGAGCAGCAGCACACCCTCGGCCGCAAGGAACAATCCGGCCTCGGCGGCGATCGCCCGATAGGCCGCGAGCCCATCCGGCCCGCCATCGAGCGCCAGCCGCGGATCGTGCTCGCGTACCTCGGGCATCAACCCGGCAATGACCCCGCTCTCGATATAGGGCGGGTTCGAAGTGATGAGGTCGAAGCGTTCGCCCGGCTCGAGCGGATCGAACCACGAGCCTTTGAGCGCGGTGAAGCGGCTGCCCACGCCATGCCGGTTGGCATTGAAGCGCGCCATCTCCAGCGCCTCGGCCGAGAGATCGACGGCCACCGCGGTGACATCGGAATACTCGGTCAGCAGCGAAATCGGGATGCAGCCGGTGCCGGTGCCCAGATCAAGGATGCGCGGCCTGTCGAGCGCCCCGATCACCTCGAGCCCGCGCTCGACCAGGAGCTCCGTCTCCGGCCGCGGCACCAGGGTCGCCGCGTTGAGCTTGAAGCTCAGCCCCCAGAACTCCTTCTCGCCGAGAATGCGGACCACCGGCTCGCCCTTGAGGCGGCGGGCGGCGAATGCCTCGAGCGTCTTCAGCTGCTTTGCCGGGACCTCCTCGCGCTCGCGATTGACCAGTTCCAGCCGGTCCATCTCGAAGGCTGCTTCGGCGAACAGCCGCGCATCCAGTTCCGCCGTGTCGATGCCGGCTTTCCGGAACAGGTCGCGTATCCCCCGCCATGCTGCGCCCACGCTGAGTGTCAGGAAATCCCCTCCATGGCGGCGAGCTGCGCCGCCTGGTTTTCGGTGATCAGCGCCGAGATCAGCTCCTCGAGCGCATCGCCGGCAATCACCTTGTCGAGTTTGTAGAGCGTCAGGTTGATCCGGTGATCGGTGACCCGTCCCTGCGGGAAATTATAGGTCCGGATGCGTTCCGACCGATCGCCCGAACCGACCTGCTCCTTGCGCGCTTCCGACCGCGCCGTGTCACGGGCGTTGCGCTGCTCTTCATAGAGCCGCGCCTGCAACACCTTCATGGCGGTGGCGCGGTTTTGATGTTGGCTCTTCTGGCTGGCGGTGACCACGATGCCCGACGGCAGGTGGGTGATGCGCACCGCCGAGTCGGTGGTGTTGACGTGCTGGCCGCCGGCGCCGGACGAGCGCATGGTGTCGATGCGGATATCCTCGGCTTTGATGTCGATGTCGATCTCTTCGACTTCCGGCAGCACCGCGACAGTCGCAGCGGACGTGTGGATGCGCCCCTGCGTTTCCGTCGCCGGCACGCGCTGCACCCGGTGCACGCCGCTCTCGTATTTCAGCTTGGCGTAGACGCCCTTGCCGGTGATGTTGGCGACCACTTCCTTGTAGCCGCCGACTTCGCCCGGGCTTTCTTCCAGGAGGCTGAACTTCCAGCCCTGGAGGTCCGCGTAGCGCTGGTACATCCGCAACAGGTCGCCGGCGAACAGCGCCGCTTCATCGCCGCCGGTACCGCCGCGCACTTCGAGGATGACACTTCTCTCGTCGGCGGCATCCTTGGGCAGCAAGAGGATGCGGATCTCGGCCACCGCCTGCTCGATCCTGGGCTTCAGCTCGCCGATCTCGGCGGCCGCCATCTCGGCCATTTCCTTGTCACCCGACCCGGCCAGCTCCTCCGCCGATTCGAGATCGGCGAGCAGCTTCTGGTAGGCCTGGATCGGCCGCACCACCGGCTCGAGCTCGGCATATTCCTTGCTCAGTTTGACGAACTGCTCGGCTGACGGTCCCGACGACAAAGCCGCCTCGATCGAATCAAAGCGCTTGGTCAGCGCGTCGAGCTTGTCCTGCGGAAGCGTAGCCATGAAAACCTAGATCACCAGCCCCTGCCGGCCGGCCCAGTCGAGCAGCAGCTCGCGGATACTGGGGCCATGCGCGCCTTCGAGCAGGGCGGCAGAGATGGAATTGCGAATGGGCGTGAGTTCGGTGCCAAGGATCATCTCCTTGATCGGACCGATGGAAGGCGGGCTCATCGAGAGCTTGGTCATGCCGATCGAGAGCAGCGCCAGCGCTTCGACGGTGCGGCCGGCAAGTTCGCCGCACATGGTCAGCGGCACGTTGTAGCGCCGCGCCATGTCGACGATGTGCTTGAGCGCCCTGAGCCGCGGCAGCGCGATCGGATCGTACGACTTGGCGACGCGCTTGTTGCCGCGGTCGGCGGCGGTGAGGAACATCACCAGGTCGTTGGAACCGATCGAGACGAAATCCGCCTCGGGCAGCACCTGGTCGAGCTCCCAGAGCAACGACGGCACCTCGATCATCGCGCCGAGCTCCAGCTTGCTCGGCACCGTCTGGCCGGCATGCTTCATGCGCTCGAGTTCCTTGTTGACCACCAGCCGGGTCTGCCGGAACTCCCAGGCATCGGTGACCATGGGCACGAGGATCTTCATCGGCCCGCCATTGGCGGCCTGCAGCAGGGCGCGGATCTGGATGCGCAGCAGCCCTTGCCGGTCGAGCGCCAGGCGCAGCGAGCGGAACCCCATGGCCGGGTTCTCCTCGGCCTCGTAGCGCAGGTACGGGATCACCTTGTCGCCGCCAATATCGAGCAGGCGGAAGACGATGGGCTTGCCCTCGGTGAGCCGGATCGCCTCGGCATAGAGTTCGACCTGCTCCCTCAACCGGGGGAGCCGCGAGGCGATCATGAACTGGAGTTCGGTGCGGAACAGCCCGACCCCCGAGGCACCGGTATCCTGCAGCATCGGCAGGTCGGCGACGATGCCCGAGTTGTGCAGCAGCGTGATCTCGTGGCCATCCCTGGTGATGGCCGGCTTGTCCTTGAGTTCGAGGTAATGCGCCCGGCGCTTGGCCCCCAGCCGCACCTTGTCGACATAGACCTGGATCATGTCCGGGGTCGGCCGCAGGTACACCGTGCCCTGCTGCCCATCGACGATGATGTCGTCACCCGTCTCCGACATCGAGACGATGTTCTCAGCCTGTCCGACCGCCACGAGGCCCAGCGACTTGGCGACGATCGCCACATGCGAGATGGCGGCGCCCTCCTCCAGCACCACCGCCCTGAGCCGGGTCCGGTCATACTCGAGCAGATCCGCCGGCCCCATGTTGCGGGCGACGAGGATGGCGTTCTCGGGCAGGTCCTTCTTGCCGGTGGCGCCGTCGCCGGTGAGCACGCGCAGCAGCCGGTTGGCAAGATCGTCGAGGTCGTGCAGCCGATCCTTGATGTAAGGGTCGGTCGACCGCATCATCCGGGCGCGGGTATCGTTCTGCACCCGCTCCACCGCCGCCTCGGCGGTGAGGCCGTTATTGATCGCCTCGGTCAGCCGGTCGACCCAGCCGCGATCGTTGGCGAACATCCGGTAGCTCTCGAGGATCTCGCGGTGATCCGAGAACGACTGCATGTCGCCATGGCTGAGCATCTGGTCGATCGAGACCCGCATCCGGTCGAGCGCAGCCGACAGGCGCTTCAGCTCGACCTCGGTATCCTCGGCGACGAAATTGGTGACGACGACACGCGGGTCGTGCAGCACGACCTTGCCTAGCGCCACCCCGTCGGTGAAGCCGTTGCCGGCGAACTGCCGCGGCCGCCTGAGGTCGATATCCTGGCCCGGCTTGATCAGCGCGTCGAAATCGGCGGTCGACATCATCTCGGCGAGCAAGGTCGCCGTGGTCAGCATCGCCTCGATCTCGTCTTCGCCATAGGCATGCGAATCGCGGTTCTGCACCACCAGTACGCCCAGCGTCTGGCCGGCGCGCAGCACCGGCACGCCGAGAAAGGCCTGGAACGGATCTTCGCCGGTTTCCGGGCGGTAGGCGAAGGCCGGGTGCGCCGGAGCGTTGTCGAGGCTGAGCGGCTCGGCCTGCGCCGCGATCAGGCCGACGAGGCCCTCGCCCAGCCGCAGCGTCGTCATGTGCACGGCGGTGGCGGCGAGGCCGCGGGTGGCGAACAGCTCCAGCGCGCCGTCGTCACGCAGCACGTAGAACGAACAGACGTCCGCGTGCATGTTGTCGGCGATGAGACTGACGATCTTGTCGAGCCGAGCCTGCGAAGCCAGCGGCTCCGCCATGGTTTCGCGCAACTGCTTCAGGAGCACGCGCGGCCCGCTGATCGCTATGGCCATAGTTCCCGCCCGGCGGCCCGGCGCCGCCCTATCGCCAGCGGCGCCGTGACCGGGGTCTAGGCGTCTCAGGCGTCCTGCTTGTCCAACCCGTAATACGTATGGAGCGCGCGAACCGCAAGTTCGGCATACTCGTCATCGATCAGCACTGAGGTCTTGATTTCCGAAGTGGTGATCAGCTGGATGTTGATCGACTTGTCGGCCAGCGCCTTGAACATCGAGGCGGCAACGCCCGCATGGTTGCGCATGCCCACCCCCACCACCGAGACCTTGGCGCCGCCCTTGGCGCTGGTCAGCGTGCGATACTCGAAGCGCCCGGCCTCGCCGGCAGCCTTCAGCGCCTTGACCGCCTTGTCGTGCTCGGCATCGGGCACGGTGAAGGTGATGTCGGTGGTCGAGCCATCCTCGGAAACGTTCTGGACGATCATGTCGACGACAATGGATTCGTCACTGAGCGCGCCGAAGATCGCCGCGGCAACGCCCGGCCGGTCCTTGACGTCGCGCAGCGTGATCTTGGATTCGGCCCGTGCCAGGGTAACGCCCGAAACGATCTGCTTTTCCATGATCTCTTCCTCATCGCATACGATTGTGCCGGGAACCCCCGGCGTGCCGTCCGGCGCGATCTGCGGCGCATTCGGATCGTCGAAAGTGGAACGGACGGTGAGGCGCACCTTATGCGCCATCGCCATCTCGACCGAGCGGATCATCAGCACCTTGGCGCCGAGCGAGGCCATCTCCAGCATCTCTTCGAACGAGATCTTCGAAAGCCGCTTGGCCTTGGGGGTGATGCGCGGGTCGGTGGTGTAGACCCCATCGACATCGGTGTAGATGTCGCAGCGATCGGCCTTCACCGCGGCGGCGACTGCCACCGCACTGGTATCGGAACCGCCACGGCCCAGCGTCGTCACCCGGCCCGACGGCGCAACACCCTGGAAGCCGGTGATGACAGGCACCACGCCATCGGCGAAGCGCTTTTCGAGTTCGGTCGGGTCGATCTCGACGATGCGGGCCGCGCCATGCGCGTCGTCGGTCTTGATCGGCACCTGCCAGCCCTGGAACGAGCGCGACGGGATGCCCATCTCGCTCAGCACCACCGCCATCAGCCCGGCCGTCACCTGCTCGCCCGAGGCGACCACGGCGTCATACTCGCGCGCATCGTGGAGTTTCGACGCGTCGTTGACCCAGCCGACCAACTCGTTGGTCTTGCCCGACATGGCCGAGACCACCACGGCGACCTGGTTGCCGGCGTCGACTTCACGCTTCACATGCAGCGCCGCCTGACGGATGCGCTCGACCGAGGCGACCGAGGTGCCGCCGAACTTGACTACGATACGGCCCAAGGCCCCTACCCCGACTGTTGCCCGGCTGAACCCGCCGGTACGCTCAGAATTCGGCCGGGGACATGCCACAAACAGCCGGGGTTATCAACTGCGGGGACGTCACCTATAGCTAGGCAGGCTGGAGGCCGAACCGATGACTATCGAGATTGCACGGCAGGCGCTGGAGACGATCAGTCGGCGCATGCGCGACAGGGACCCAGCAATTGCGGACCTTTTTGTGCCCCATGCGCTGCTTGTTGGCTCCGGGATGGGCGAAATCGCCCGTGGCCGGGGGGCCATCGCCGCACTGTTCGCCAGCATCCACGCAAGGGATTACACGGTTTCATGGGATTTTCCTGAGCTCGACAGCCGTGGCGACGCGGCACGCGTCTGGCTCTTCGCCGAAGGTCATGCGGTAATAGCGCGGGCCGGCGGTTTGGACCGCCTGCCCTATCGACTTGCCGCCGTCCTCGTCGCCGAGGGTGATGATTGGTGCTGGGAGCTGTTCCACGGCTCTGAGCCGCGGCACTAGCCTGCGCCGAAGCGTCCCCTTGCAGCCGGGGCCCGAGCGGCGGATATATCTGACATGACCGACACCACCATCAATCCCGACGAGATCGCCAAGTTTGCCGCCATGGCCGACGAGTGGTGGGACCCCAAGGGCAAGTTCAAGCCGCTGCACAAATTCAACCCGGTGCGGCTGGGCTATGTGCGCGACAAGGTGATCGCCCATTTTGGCAAGGACGGCACCGTGCGCCGCCCGCTCGATGGGGTGCGCATCCTCGATATCGGTTGCGGCGGCGGGCTGTTGAGCGAACCGCTGGCGCGGCTCGGCGCGACGATGGTGGGGATCGATGCCGGCGAAAAGAACATCCGCATCGCGGAACTGCACGCCCAGCAGTCGGGGCTAGAGATCGACTATCGCGCCGTGACGGCGGAGGCGCTCGATGCCTCGGGCGAACGGTTCGACGTGGTGCTGAACATGGAAGTGGTGGAGCACGTCGACAATGTGCCGCTCTACATGAAGAGCTGCGCGAGCCTGGTAAAGCCCGGTGGGTTGATGTTCACCGCCACCATCAACCGCACGCCGCGTGCCTACGCGCTGGCGATCGTCGGGGCCGAATATGTGCTGGGCTGGCTGCCCAGGGGCACCCACGATTTCTCGAAATTCCTGACGCCGGATGAGATCTCGGCGCTCTGCGTCCGCAACGGCCTGAAGATCATCGACAAGACCGGCGTCGTGTTCCATCCGCTGGCCGACGAATGGCGGCCGAGCCGCGATCTGGGCGTCAACTACATGGTGCTGGCGGCAAAGCCCGCCTGAAGCGGCGCCTGGAGCGTTTTCAGGAAAAGTTGCAGACTTTTCCTCCTCGGACTTGATCCGGGGATCGAAAGCGCGACCAAATCAAAGACTCAGCCGATCACCAGCGTATCGCGGCCGAACGCCAGCGTGATGGTGCCGCGGATCGGGTGGCCCGAGAGGTCTTCATCCCAGTAGAGAAACCAGCGGCCGGCGCCGTAGCTGCGGTCGAGCGCGTCTTCGATGGCGACATCGAACGGCTTCAGCGCCTTCAGCGCTGCCGACGCGGCCTCGCTCATCACGGCGCGGATGGCGCCGCCGGTGGCGGTGACCGCGGGGGTCAGGGTGGAATGGTGCATTCTATCCTCCTTGGCGCCCGGAAGCGCCGTTTGTGGAGGCCAATCTGCGTCGGCGGGCTTGAACCATGACTGAACGGCGCGTGTCAGGCGCCGTTCAGGAGGCTGAAGCGCATTCAGCGCTGGTTGAGCGTCGCAAAATCCTCGTCGCTGAGCACGATCGCGGCCGCCGCGGTGTTCTCCTCGAGGTGCTTCACCTTTCCGGTTCCGGGGATCGGCAGCATCACCGGTGAGCGCTTCAGCGCCCAGGCGAGTGCGATCTGGCTCGGTGTCGCGCCATACTTTCCGGCGATCGCCTGCTCGGCCGCACCCGGCCCCCGCTCGCCGCCGAGCGGCGCCCACGGGATGAAGCCGATGCCGTTGGCTTCGCAATAGTCCAGCACCGCATCGCTGCCGCGCGCCGTCGGGTTGTAGCGGTTCTGCACCGTGGCCACCGGGAAGAACCGCCGCGCCGCCTCGATTTCCTCGACCGTCACTTCGCTGAGGCCGGCGTGGCGCACGAGGCCATCGGCAATGAAGCCGGCAATGGCGTCGAACTGCTCGTCGCGCGGGATTGTCGGGTCGATCCGGTGCAACTGCCACAGCTCGAGCCGGTCGAGCTTGAGCCGGCGCAGGCTCATCAGCACGCCTTGCTTGAGAAACTCCGGACGGCCGAGGATTGGCCAGGAGCCGGGCCCATGTCGGGTAAGGCCGGATTTGGTGGCGACGACAGTGCCCCTGCCATAAGGCGCCAGTTCCTCGCCGATCAGCTGCTCGCTGACATAGGGACCATAGCTTTCGGCGGTGTCGATGAAGTTGATGCCGAGTTCGGGCACGCGCCGCAGCGTGCGTCGCGCTTCCTCCGGGTCATCGGGCTCGCCCCAGATGCCGGGACCGGTGACGCGCATGGCGCCGAAGCCGAGGCGATTTACGATGAGGTCGCCGCCAATGGCGAACGTGCCCGAAAGGGCAGCGTCGGGAGTAGACATGTAGGAAATCTCCGGGGGAGTCTGCTGGGAAGGAGGTCCCAAGACTGCATCCATCGGCACTTGCCGATCAATCCTGCCCTTAGGAGCAGTTGACGGCCAAATCCTTGAGCTGTCGCACTTTCGAGGTCGAACGGCGCGCTAGTTCGCTTCGTCCGGCACATGCGGCAGCGGCAGGAAATCGACGCCGTCGTCGATCAGCTCGGCCACTTCATCACGGGTCGCTTCGCCATAGATGCCGCGCGGGTCGGCTTCCTTGAAGTGGATCTTGCGGGCTTCCTCGGCGAACTTGTCGCCGACATAGTCGGCCTCGCTGGTGACCTTCTTGCGCATCACGCGCAGCATTTCACGAATCTCGGCCTGCTGCGGATGACCGCTCGACAGCGACAGCTTGTCGGAGTTCATCCGCGACACCGCCGGCGCCATCAGCGCCTTGTCCACCTTCACCGAATTGCAGATCGGACAGGTGACGATGCCGCGCGCCGCCTGCTCGTCATAGGCCTCGGCGCTTTTGAACCAGGCGTCGAACTTGTGGGATCTGTCACAGATGAGGGAATAGCTGATCACGCCGACACGTCCTCTCGGGCGAATACCGTGGGGCCCGAAGCGCTGAGCGTTAGCGAAAACCGGCGTGCGTTGGCAAGCGCTGGAACCTTGCCGCGGGCGTCATCCACCGCTGATAGCTCGATATCAGCGATGGCGATCCCCGGACCGTCGCCACCGAGCTCGCTGACGATCCGGCCCCAGGGGTCGATAATCATCGAATGGCCCCAGGTGGAACGGCCATTCTCGTGCGTGCCGGCCTGCGCCGCCGCGATCACCCATGAGCCGGTCTCGATGGCGCGGGCCCTGAGCAGCACTTCCCAATGCGCTTCGCCGGTCGGAACGGTGAAGGCGGCCGGCACCGAAATCACCTTGGCCCCGGCTTCCGCCAGCGCCCGGTGCAGCGCCGGAAAACGCAGGTCGTAGCAGATGGTCATGCCGAGCGGGAAACCCGGCGCTTCGCTCATCACCGCGGCATCGCCGCCGGCATAGGTCTCGCTCTCGCGATAATTCCTGAGCCCGGGGAGCGTCGCGTCGAACAGGTGGATCTTGTCATAGGTGGCGGCGATCGCGCCGTCGGGACGGAACAGCACCGAACGGTTGGCAAAGCGCCCGTCGGGCAGCGCCACGGCGAGCGAGCCGAGATGGAGGCTCACGCCGAGCCGTTTCGCGATATCGCCAATCCGGGCAATCGCCGGGTTAGTCTCCCACGGCCCGGCGACGGCTTTGAGCCCGTCACGATTCTCGGCGAACACCACCGAGACTTCCGGCGACAGCAAATAGGTCGCGCCCTGCCTCGCCGCCTCGCTGGCCAACCGCTCGAGCTGGTCGAGGTTGGGGCCGGGCTGGGTGCCGGAATTCATCTGCAGGGCGGCGACGCGCATTCAGCCAGTCCTAATTGGTGAGCAGCGGGTCGAGCTGGCCGCGGCGGTCGAGCGCCGCCATGTCGTCATAGCCACCGACATGGGTTTCGCCCACGAAGATCTGCGGCACGGTGCGGCGGCCATTGGCGCGCTGCACCATTGCCATGCGGACGTCGGGGTCGTCGGCATCGACCTCCTCGTAGCTCACGCCCTTTTCGTCCAGCAGCGACTTGGCTGCATGGCAATAGGGGCACCACTGGGTCGTATAGATTTCTACCTTCTTCATCTCGCCTACAAAAACGCTGGGGTTTGTTGACTTCTATATGGGGAGTTCCGCGCCCGTCACAACGCGTGCGAACGAGATCACATCGATTTTGATCACTCCGGCCCGCTTCAGCTCACGGGTGATGGCTTTGACGGTCGAGCCGGTGGTGATGACGTCGTCGACCAGCACCACGCCGCGCCCCTTGAGCCGGCGCAGCGCTTCGGCATGTGCGGTGAAGGCGCCGGCGACGTTGCGTTGACGCGCATCGTTGGAAAGCCCGACCTGCTGCCGCGTGCGGCGGCTGCGGGCGACGAGCCCGGTATCGACGGAAAGTCCAGTAAGGCGCGCCAGCGCCCGGGCCAGTTCAGTCGATTGGTTGTAGCGGCGCTCGAACTGGCGCCAGCGATGGAGCGGCACCGGCACGAGGACCGGTCCTTCCGCCCAGAACTCTGCCCCAGCCGGGTGCATCAGCCGGGCGCAGAACCCGGCCAGTTCCGGCCTGTCGCCATACTTGAGCCGGCTGACGATAGCGCGCGCCACCTCGTTATAGAGCACGGCGGACCGCGCCCGATCGAAGGGCGGTGGATCGGCGATGGCCTCGGCCGAGCGGGCATCGGGGCCGATCGAGACCTCGAACGGCAGGCCCAGCACCGGGCACCAGGGCCGGGTAATCGGCCGGAGGCTGGCAAAGCAGCGCGGACAGAGCGCCGCGTGTGCGGCGGTCGGCGCCCCGCAATCGAGGCAGGTCGGCGGATAGACCAGATCGAGCAATGCGCCACCCAGCCGCGCCATGGCCGCCGATCCCGCTTTGACTTTGCCCTGCCCCAATTCCATAACGCCGCAGTCTAAAGCGGGAACCGGAGAAGTGGCGAGACCTTTCCGGCTCGATCCCGTGACCAAACCAAACTCGAACTCAGTGCGGATCGACGAATGGCCCTGCCCCCGAAGGTTTTCGACCGCACGCTGATCGCAGAGCACTTGTCGCGGCGGCCGGCCGAGCCGGACGATTTCGTCACCCAGCTGGCGCTCGATGACCTGGCCTCGCGGCTCATTACCGTGTCGCGCGATTTCGAGCAGGCGCTGATCATGGCGCCGGATGGCGCGCGGCTACCACTGATGGGCCGCTCGGCCAGCGGCGCCTTCGCCTTCGAGCGCGTCTCGACAGTACTCGGCTCGCCCGATGCGCCGCTGGTCGATCCCGAGGCATTGCTGCTGCCGCGTGAGGGTTACGACCTGGTCGTCTCGCTGTTCGACCTGCAGGTGATCAACGACGTACCGGGCTTCCTCGCGCGCATCCGCGCTCACCTCCGGCCTGACGGACTGATGATCGCCGCGGCGCTCGGCGGCGACAGCCTGACCGAGCTGCGCCAGGCGTTCCTGCGCGCCGACGCCGAAACCTCCGGTGGCGCCTTCGCCCGGGTCGCGCCATTCATCCCGCTGGCCGATGCCGGCGGCCTGCTGCAACGCTCGGGCTATGCCCTGCCGGTTACCGACCTCGAGACCTATCCGATCCGCTATGGCGACCTGCTGCGGCTGATGCGCGAGCTCAAGGCACTCGGTGCGCAGAACCCGCTGGCCGACCGGCCCGGCCGCATGGCGACCAGGACCCTGATCGCCGCTGCCGGCGCCGCCTATGCCGAACTCGCGGGCGACCCGGACGGCCGGGTACGGGCAACGCTGGAAATCATCTGGCTCAGCGGCTGGGCCCCGCACGAGAACCAGCAAAAGCCGCTGCGCCCCGGCAGCGCCACGGTGCGGCTCAAGGACGTACTGGGGAACGGCTAGCGGGTGGTTACGCCTCAGATGTCGTTGATATTGTCGAGCTGTTCAATGGTGCGGCCCGACACGAAGTCGAACAACGAAATGACGCTCTCGCCGGTCAGGGACATGGCGACAAGCGCCCCAATTGCTATCAATCCGGCAACCAGTCCATATTCGATTGCCGTCGCTCCGCCGTCATCGGCGACGAAGCGTCTGATCTGACGGCAAACACCCCTCATCGCCCACCCTCAGAGCAGATCGCAGAGCGGAGCGATCAGCGGTTCGTCGGCCGGAGGCATCGGGTAATCGCGCAGCTGCTGCGGGCGCACCCACTTCAGGGCGGTGTGTTCGCGAGCCTGCGGCACTCCTTGCCACTTACGACAGACGTAAAGTGGCATCAGAAGATGAAAGCTTTCGTAAGAGTGAGACGCAAAGCTTAACGGAGCAAGGCACGCGCTCTGGGTGGAAATACCGAGTTCTTCTTCCAGTTCGCGGATCAATGCCGCCTCTGGACTTTCCCCCGGCTCGAGCTTGCCGCCGGGGAACTCCCACAATCCCGCCAGCTGCTTGCCTTCCGGTCGCTGGGCGATCAGCACCCGCCGGTCGGCATCGATCAGCGCGCAGGCGACGACGAGCTGGATCTTCACCCGCGGCCCCAATCCGGGGCGCGCCGGTAGCTGTAGGGGTAGACTTCACCGAAGCCGAGCGAGCCATAAAGGTTGAGTGCCGGGGTATTACTGGCCAGCACCTGGATGGCCGAATGGGTGGCGCCCTTCGAGCGCACCCAGTTGAGCGCCGCGCCCATCACTGCCCGGCCATAGCCCATGCCGCGCGCATTGGGGTGGGTGACGACATTGAGATAGATGCCGATGCCACTCGCGACCGCCGCCAGCGCCGCCGCCACCGGAAGGCCGGCCTTGTGATAGACCAGCACACCGCGAGCCTCGCAGGCGATATGCCCGAGGATCTCGCTCGCCACGTCGATCGTCGGCTGGTCATAGCCCGACATCTGCGCCTGTGCCCTGATCCATTGCGGATCGGTCGGCTCAAAATAGCGGGCCTGGAAATCGAGCGGGAAATCCTCGTCCGGCATTTCCATCGCCATGACCAGGCTCGGCTCGAATTCCTCCCACAACAGCCCATCGAGCACTTCGACGATCTCTGGTGCGGTGAGCGGGGTCACCCTGAACACCGGCGGGATGCGGTGGCGCTTCGACAGTTCGGCGAGCCGCATCAGGCGCAGCTCGGCATAGCCGCCGTCGCTCGGATCGAGGCAATGGATCGAATTGGCGCGCTTGGTATAGCCCTGGGCATAGCGCCACAGCCACAGCCCATCCTGCGCCTGCCGCAGCGCCGGCCATGCCGTAAGAGTGGCGCCTTCGATCTGACTGACGCTGAGTGGAACCATCAGGACCTGTAATCGCCGTTGATGGTGATGTAGCCGTGCGTCAGATCGCAGGTATAGACGGTTGCCGTGCCGGCTCCGAGCCCGAGCCCGACCCGCACCTCGATCTCTTCATTCTTCATGTAAGCGCTGGTCGCCGCCTCGTTATAGGCGGGGTCGCGCTCGCCCTGGGTGGCGACGCGGATATCGCCGAAGCTGATCTCGAGCCGGTCCCGGTCGGCCGGCTCGCCGGCCTTGCCCACCGCCATGACGATGCGGCCCCAGTTGGCGTCCTCGCCGGCAATGGCAGTCTTGACCAGCGGTGAGTTGGCGATCGACTGCGCGATACGGAACGCGCTCTTGTCGCTCTCGGCGCCCTCGACGGTGACGCTCACCATCTTGGTCGCGCCTTCGCCGTCGCGCACCACATGGATGGCAAGCTCGTGCAGCACGTCGGCCAGCGCCTCGGCGAACACCTCAGCGCGGGGGTCGGAGGCCGAACTGATGGCGGGGATGCCAGCCTTGCCGGTGGCGAAGACGAGGCAAGTGTCGGACGTCGAGGTGTCGCTGTCGACGGTCACGGCGTTGAAGCTCGTGTCGATTGCAGGCTGCAGCAGGCCCTGCAACACACCCGCCGCGATCGGTGCATCGGTGAATACGAAGCTCAGCATCGTCGCCATGTCGGGCGCGATCATCCCCGACCCTTTGGCGATGCCCGAGATCACCACCGGCACGCCATCGAACTCGACGGTGGCGGTCGCCACCTTGGCGAAAGTGTCGGTGGTCATGATCGCCTTGGCGGCATCCATCCACGGACCGGGCGCCAGGCGGGTCGCCATCTCGGAGGTGACGCCGGCAAATTTCTGCGCATCGAGCGGCTCGCCGATGACGCCGGTGGAGGCGAGGAAGATCTCATCGGGCGCAACGCCCAGCGCCTTCGAAACGATATCGGCTGAGAGGGAGACCGAAGCCTTGCCCTTCTGGCCGGTAAAGGCATTGGCGTTGCCCGAATTCACCAGCAGCGCGCGGGCCTTGCCGCCCCCGAGATTCTGTCGGCACCAGTCAACAGCCGCCGAAGGACACTTCGAACGGGTCAGCACACCGGCAACAACAGTTCCCTCGTCCATCGAGACGAGCAGAACGTCAGTGCGATTCTTGTATTTGATCCCGGCCTCGGCCGTCGCAAACCGAACTCCCGCGACATCCGGCAGTTCCGGGTAAGTCTTGGGCGCGAGGGGAGAAACGGGATGGGCCATGTTGCGTCCTATGCGGCGACAATAGGCCCATCCGTTTGCCTCAAGCCTTGCTGTGAAGCAAGTCGTTCATTTGCTCATAGCGCTTTCGAATGCGTGTCCCCGCAGAGGCGGGATTGCGAACTTGTCGGGTTCGCCAGGGCATCAAACTCAAGCCAGCCGGCCCGTCGCGATGAAACGGCCGAAACGCGACTGAATGCCCGGGATGATGAAGTAAACCATGGCGATCACCATCAGCGGCGCGACGACAAAGTTACGCTCCCACACCGGCCAGCCCTCGGTGAACGGCGCCACCAGATAGATGATCCCGGTGATCACAGGGTAGACGGCAACGAGCACCAGCAATGCCATGCGGGTGCGGGCCGCCAGCGACGGGCGGGCGGGCTTGGCAGGTGCAGCCACGGTGGCAGTGGCGGGTGCGGCAGAGACAGCAGATTGAATGGACATTTCCAGACCCCATATGAACGGTACGGCTCGTTACATAACGAAACGGAACGTAACGTTCAAGTGGATTCGAGCAGCTATTTCGTGTATCCCAGCCATGCACCTCCGTGGGGGCTTCAGTGAGAACCATGTCCAGCATCGAGAGCCAGTCGCGCAGATCCATCGGAGCCGCCCGCAACCCGGACAGCCACGAGGCGATCCTGGCCGCGGCCGAGGAAATCTTCTGCGAGGCCGGTTACGCCGGCTTTTCGATTGAAGCCGTGGCGCGGCGGGCCCGTGCCGGCAAACCCACTATTTACCGCTGGTGGCCATCCAAGGCGCACCTGCTGCTCGACGTCTATACGCGGCTCAAGAGTTCGCGCATGCCCGATCCGGATACCGGGACGCTCGAAGGCGACATTCGCAGCTTTCTGACCGAGCTGGTGCGCTTCTGGTCCGGCAATACCGGCGGGGTCTACAAGTCGCTGATCGCCGAAGCCCAGGCCGACGACAAGGCCGCCGAGGCGCTGCAGGCCTATTCGATCGAGCGCACGCAGCACACGGCTGGCATGTTCGAGCGCGCCAAGGCACGCGGCGAAATGCGGGCCGATGCCGACAGCCTCGCCGCCTCCGACCTGATGTCGGCCTATGCCTGGAAACTGTTGCTGACCGACCGGCTCGCCGACCAGGCCGACATCATCGACAAGGTCACCTCGATCCTGGTCCGCGGCCTCGTCAAATGACAGAACCCCGGCCGAGGCCGGGGTTCTGATCGTCTCGTATCTGGCCGAAGCTGTTACGGTGCGGTGCCGGCAGCGCCTTCGGCGGCCGGTTCGGCCTGCTTCTTGACCGCTGCGGCGAGCGCCGCGTCGGGGATGTCGAGCTTGGCGTCCTTCTTCAGCGCTGCGACCGCCTCGTCGAACGCCTTGAACATCACCTGCTGGCCCAGCTGCTGCTGCACCTGCTCGATCGGCGGAGGCGAGCTCATGCGCTTCTCCTCGACCTTGATGATGTGCCAGCCGAACTGGCTCTGCACCGGATCCGAAATCTTGCCCGGCTCGAGCGTGAAGGCCACGGCCTCGAACTCCGGCACCATCATGCCCTTGGAAAAGAAGCCAAGGTCGCCGCCGTTCTGCTTGCCGGAGGGGTCGGTGGTCTTCTCCATGGCCAGCACTTCGAACGGCTTGCCGCCGTCGAGCTCGGCCTTGACCGCCTTGGCCTCCTCTTCGGTGGCAACGAGGATGTGACGGGCGTGCACTTCCTCGACCGGCTTGAAGTCCTTCACCAGCTGGTCGTAGGCCGTCTTCACCGATTCCTCGGTCACCGCGGTCGCAACCTTCTGGGTGAAGTAGTCGCGGCGCAGCGAGCGCTCTTCGAGATACTGCAGGCGGCGCTTGAACAGGTCGGTATCGGCCATGCCGGCAGCTTTGGCCGCCTTGGCCATCACTTTCATGTCAATCAGCACGGTGACGAGGAAGGCGCGACGCTCCTCGGGCGGCACCTGCTGCAGTTCCTGCTGCAGGTCTTCGGCAGCAAACGCCAGGTCTGCCTCGGTAATGGTCTGGTCGCCGATGGTCGCGACCACCGTCTCGGGCGCCGCGGGGGCGGCTGCGGCCGGGGCAGCGGCATCCTGCGCAAGGGCGGCGACGGGGGCGAAGCCAAGCGCTGTGCCGAGCAGCAGCGCACCGGCCAGGGTCTTCAGAACTTTATGGAAACCCCGCGGGGCATGGACATTCATTGGGAATTCTCCTCGGATGGCGCAGAGCCCCCGGCCCGCGGCCGGCGAGGTTTGGCCCATTTGCGTTCCGTTGACAAGCAAAACACCCGCTCTTACATGTCGCACCACTTCAAAGAGTGTTGACGGGTGAGGACCCGCCGCCTGCCGGATGAGATGAAGCGCCTTAGCGCCACCCGGCCCTGAACAATCAAAGGACGACACGAATGGTACTGGCTGCAATCGCCAAGGCGATCTTCGGTTCGGCGAACGATCGGCAGGTGAAGAAGTACCTCCCGAGGGTTGCCGCGATCAACGCGCTGGAGCCGGAGTTCGAAAAGCTCACCGACGAGCAGCTGAAGGCCAAGACCCAGGAGTTCCGCGATCAGCTCGCGGCTGGCAAAAGCCTCGACGATATTCTCGAGCCCGCCTTCGCCACCGTCCGTGAAGCGTCCAAACGCGTGCTCGGCATGCGCCACTTCGACGTACAGCTGATCGGCGGCATGGTGCTGAACAACCGCTCGATCGCCGAAATGAAGACCGGTGAAGGCAAGACCCTGGTGGCGACGCTGGCGGTCTACCTCAACGCGCTGCCCGGCAAGGGCGTGCACCTCGTCACCGTCAACGACTATCTGGTGCGTCGCGACCTCAACTGGATGGGCCAGATCTACCGCTTCCTCGGCATGACCACCGGCATCATCGTGCATGGTCTCGACGACGCCGAGCGCAAGGCCAACTACGCCGCCGACATCACCTACGGCACCAATAACGAGTTCGGCTTCGACTACCTGCGCGACAACATGAAATACAGCCGCGACCAGATGGTGCAGCGCGGCCACGAATACGCCATCGTCGACGAAGTGGACTCGATCCTCATCGACGAAGCGCGCACCCCGCTTATCATTTCCGGCCCCTCGGCCGACCGCTCCTCGCTCTACGAGATGGCCGACACGCTGATCCCGCTGCTCGGCGAAGGCGATTTCGAAATCGACGAGAAGCAGCGTTCCGCCACTTTCACCGATCAGGGCATCGAGAAGCTCGAGGCCGCTCTGGTCGAGAACGGGCAGCTCAAGGGCGAGAACCTCTACGACATCGAGAACGTGGCGCTGGTGCACCACCTCAACTCGGCTTTGCGCGCCCACAAGATGTTCCAGCGCGAGAAGGACTACATCGTCCGCAACGACGAAGTGGTGATCATCGACGAGTTCACCGGGCGAATGATGCCGGGCCGCCGCTATTCGGAAGGCCTGCACCAGGCGCTGGAAGCCAAGGAACACGTCAAGATCCAGGCCGAGAACCAGACGCTGGCCTCGATCACCTTCCAGAACTATTTCCGCCTCTACAAGAAGCTGGCCGGCATGACCGGCACGGCGGCCACCGAAGCCGAGGAATTCGGCGATATCTACGGCCTCACCGTCACCTCGATCCCGACCAACGTGGCCGTCAAGCGCAAGGACGAGGACGACGCCATCTTCCGTACCGCGGCGGAGAAGTTCGACGAAATCGCCAACCTGATCGCCGATGCGCGTGGTCGCGGCCAGCCGATCCTCGTGGGCACCACCTCGATCGAGAAGTCCGAGATGCTGGCGGAGATCCTCCGCGGCAAGGGCATCAAGGACATCGCGGTGCTGAACGCCCGCCACCACGAGCAGGAAGCGCAGATCGTCGCCGATGCCGGTGTTTCCGGCGCCGTCACCATTGCCACCAACATGGCCGGCCGCGGTACCGACATCCAGCTCGGCGGCAACCTCGAGATGCGCATCGAGAAGGAGGCTGCGGGCCTCGAAGGCGCCGAGCGCGACGCCAAGATCGCCGAGATCAAGCGCACCATCGCCGAGGACAAGGCCAAGGTGCTGGCCGCCGGCGGCCTCTACATCATCGGCACCGAGCGGCACGAAAGCCGCCGCATTGACAATCAGCTGCGCGGCCGCGCCGGTCGCCAGGGCGACCCGGGCCACTCCAAGTTCTTCCTGAGCTTGCAGGACGACCTGATGCGCATCTTCCCGGTCGAGTCGATGGATTCGATGCTGAGCAAGCTTGGGCTCGAGCAGGGTGAATCGATCACCCACCCGTGGGTGACCAAGGCCATCGAGCGCGCCCAGGCCCGCGTCGAAGCCCGCAACTTCGACATCCGCAAGAACATCCTCAAGTACGACGACGTGATGAACGATCAGCGCAAGGCGATCTTCACCGAACGTCTCGAACTGATGGACAGCGAGGACGTCGCCGAGACCGTCAACGAGATGCGCCACCAGGTGGTGGACGACATCATTTCGAAGGCCATTCCGGAGCGCGCCTACCCCGAGCAGTGGCAGGTCGAGCAGCTGGTCGCAGCCGGCAAAACCTACCTCAATGTCGACCTGCCGGTTGAGGCGTGGACGCACGAGGAAGGCATCGACGTCGAAGCGGTGCGCGAGCGCATCACCAAGATCGCCGACGAGTCCGCTGCCGCCAAGGTGGCCCGCTACTCGCCCGACATCATGCGCCAGGTCGAAAAGTCGATCCTCTTGCAGTCGATCGACGGGCTGTGGCGCGAGCATCTCGTGACCCTCGACCACCTTTCGAAGGTGGTCGGCTGGCGCGGCCTCGCACAGCGCGACCCGCTGAACGAGTACAAGCGCGAGGCCTTCGAGCTGTTCGAGCAGTTGCTGGCGAGCCTGCGCGAACTGGTGACCACCCAGCTCAGCCACGTCGAAATCCAGATGCGCCAGCCCACGCCGCCGCTGCCGAACTTCGACGGGCTCGACGAAATCCACATCGACCCGACCACCGGCGAGAATGACGCCGATGACGACATCACCGGCACCATGCCGCGCGCCCTCGGGCCCACCCCGTCGCTGGCGGCCTTCGCCGCCGCTGGCGCTGCTGCCGGTGCCGGCGTGATCGAGGCCGATCCGGCCCTCAGACCCATCGACCCCAAGCTGCTGGTCGGCGTCTCCCGCAACGCCCCCTGCCCCTGCGGCTCGGGAAAGAAGTTCAAACACTGCCACGGCGCGTTCTGACGCTGCTGCAAACTCCTGAACAGCCAACCGGCCGGTTCCTTACGGGACCGGCCGGTTTCTTTTGCCCACTGGAATAGGCGGGCACGACGCCAAGTCAGCGCTTGCAAACCCAAAAGCCGCAACAGTAGCGTCGGCGATCAAGATCGCGTTGCAGGGCAGCGCGATTTTGTGCTGCGCTGATCTTGGCACGGGGCCTGGCCCTTCGACACGCGGCACTGTTGTAGTTTGGGGGGATCGATGGCGTATCTGGTCGGCGCGCTGCTCGGCGGTGTAATCGGCTGCGTTTTCTTCGGCGGCTTGTTTGGCTGGGTCATTCACAAGCTGTTCCGGCTGCCATACTCGACCGCCGACGCATCGGGGTTGCTGGCGGTCATCCTCCTTGCCGGCTTCACTAACTCGTCGCCCGGCCAATCGATCCTGTCGACCTGGGCGTTCTACTTTGTGACCTCGGTGCCCGCCTACTTCATCCTGGAGCGCCTGCGCCTGTCGCGTGCGGCAGCATCGGCGCCGCCGGAGTTGAGGCGCGAACCGCCGATGCACTCGGAACCTGCCGAGCCCGAGCAATCGGCGCTGGCAGCCGAGATGGAGCTCGAGGAAGAGATCGCCCTGTCGGTGCGCGCCGAATATCCGGCACAACCGGCTCCCCCGACACGACGCAAGGCTCAGAACTTCATCGCCCGGCACTGGCGCGGCGAACTCTCGCTTCCGGTGTCCTATTGGCTGATCAGCTTTGCCACCAACGTCTGCGGCATCCTGGCCGTCATCATCCTCACCACCACCTTCACGCCGAATGATGGCTACGAACCCGCCGGGATCCTCGTGTTGTTGGCGGTCACCTGGGCGATCCTCGTTGTGCTGCTGGTCTGGCAGATCGTCGGGCTTTGGCGGTCGGCCGCGCGGCGCGCCGAGGAGCAGTTCAAACTGCACCGGAGCGCGTTCTGGGCCCGGGCCGCGCAGTTCATGGCGGTGATCGGCGTCCTGCAGTTCGGCGCCAGCTTCGCCAACACCGGCCTCCCACAGTTTACCGAACTCTCCCGCATCGTCTTCCAGAACGATCCGGACATTCCGGATGCGACGCTGCGGATCTCCGACGATGCTCGTATCCTGCTACTCAGCGGCGGCATCAAGTACGGACTCGCGGGCCAGGTGGAGACGCTGCTCAAGGCGGCTCCCAACATCGCCGGCCTGTTGCTCAGCAGCCCCGGCGGGCGGGTGGCCGAGGCCGAAAAGGTGTTCGATCTGGTTCGTAGCCGCGGCCTCGACACCTTCGTGTCCGACGAATGTTCATCGGCGTGCACGCTGATTTTCGTTGCGGGGCGCAATCGGCTGGTCGGGCTTCGCGGATTGCTGGGGTTTCACGGCAGCTATTTTCCCGGGGTGACCGCAGCAGATCTTCAGGCGGCCAACGCCGAATGGGCCAAGCTGTATCAGTCGGCGGGCCTGTCGCCGGAGTTTCTCGACCGCGCCTTACAGGTCCCACCAGAAAAGATGTGGTATCCGACTCAGGCCGAGCTTCGGCAGGCCGGCGTTATCGTCGGTGAGGCTTCGAAGGTGGCCGCGCTTCCTGATGGCTTTACCCCTGAAGCGTCGCTTGCCTCGGTCCGCGAGACCTTTGTCGCCATCTCCGGCGTCTACGAAGCTATCGATACCCACGCCCCGGACCGCGCGGCCGATATCTATGCACTTGGACTCGACCTCGCCGAAGGGTGGATCGACGAGGACACGATGGCCAGCCGGGTCAGCGGCATCATCGGCGAGGTCGTAAGGAGTCGGCTTTCCGGGGCAAGCGACGATACACTGGTCGAGTATGCGGCACTTGCTGCTGCCGAGTACGATGCATTGCTGAAAGTCGACCCGACCGCTTGCTTCCACTATGCATCAGGCACGCGCTCCATCAACTTGAGCAACTACGTCCCCGCGGACCTCACGGCCCGTGAGGTTGCGCTCAATGAACGGATCATCCGCAGCTCCGGCACGGCCACATTCGTCAATCGGGCCTACCTCGATGCAATCTGGGCGGATGTAGCCGCAGCCATGCAAACTACCGTTACACCGGAGCAGCTTGACGTGTTTGCAAGGCCGCTGGATCAGGTCGACCAGAGCGAGCACGGCACATACTGCCTCGCAGCAATCGCCGCGATGCAGGAACTATCGAAGCTGCCGGCGCATCGGGCCGCCGCGGCACTGCGGGATATGTATCACCGGCAGTAGTCCGGCTCAGTTGCGCGCCGAAACAGCCACCGAGCGTCAGACCGTTGCCGCTTCCCGCTTCGGACGCCGCACCGCCCGCACTGTCCCGACATTATTGCCGCCGCAATAGAAGCGGTCGCCGCCATCAGACTCGAGGCCGGAGACGCCTTTGCCAGGCGGCATGTCGAGTTGTTCCAGCACTTCGCCCGATTGCGGATCGACGCGCCTGATCTCGCTCTGCCCATCCTCGAGCGTCGCATGCCAGAGTTCGCCCTCGACCCAGGTCACCCCGGTGACGAAGCGGTTGGAATTGATGGTGCGGAGCACTGCGCCGGTTTCGGGATCAACCTGCAGGATCTGCTTGCTGCGATACTGCCCGACCCAGAGCGAACCCTCGGCCCAGGCAAGGCCGGAGCCGCCGCCCGGCGACGGAATGGTCTTGACCACCTGCCCGCTCTGCGGATCGATCTTCTGGATCACGTCTTCGGCGAGCTGGTAGAGGTGCTCGCCGTCGAACGTGGTGCCGGCATGCGCCGCGACATCGATGCTCCGCACCGCTTCGCCGCTTTCGGGGTCGAAGGCATTGATCCGGTCGCCCGAGGCGAACCACACGTTGGTGCCATCGAAGGTGACCCCGGCCACCGAGTCCACCCCGGGGAACGGACCGTATTCGCGAACAATCTCGGCATGCGCATGCTTCATCGGACTGACCTCTCACTATCGCTTCGAGTGAACACCTAGTCGCCCGGCAGGGGACCCGGGAGTAACAAAGCCGTCGGGAAACCCGGCACCGGCGGAGTGATCCAGCGCAGCGCCCGCCCGCGGCCGAACGACTGCACCTTGCCGGCCTCGGCCAGCTGCTCCAATGCCCGCTGCACGGTGCGCGGGCTGGTGCCGAGCGCCAGGGCGAGCGCCGAACTCGCCCACGCCTCGCCGTCCGCCAGGAGCGCCAACACCCCGGCATGCTGATCTTCCACCGGCGGCGCCAGCACCACGACCTCGCGCGCCGCGACGGGGGCAAGTGTGAAGCCGGCCATGGTGGCGTTGATCTCGGCGATCCCGACCAACTCGGACCGCAACCGCCCCATTTCCACCCGCAGCCGGGCGCGGTGCGATTCGTCCGCTTCCTTGCCGCGGAATGCCTCGGCGACCAGCTGGGCTCGCGACACGTCCCTGGGCCACGCTTCAGCCAGCGCGCGCAGCAGCGCAAACAGCACCGGGCGCGTTGCAAGGTGAACGACCACCCCCGCCTGCCGAACCACATTGCGCGTCGCGTCGACCACCAGGGCGCCCGACGCCAGCACCTGTTCGACACCGGCGAGGGTAAGGGCCCGTTCGCCGCCGCCCCCAATCAGCCGCGCTGCCGGCTCGTTCAGCACCCGGGCATCGGCCTCGATCTCGGCCACCAGCGAGTGGATGCCGGCCTGCTGTGCCGCCCCCAGCGCCCGATCGAACGCGGCATGCGCCGGCTCGGTCTGCACCCGCCGCATGGCGATGCCGGCGGTAACCAGCTGGTGCACGGCAACGCTCGCCGGCGGCAGCTGCTGCAGGTCGAGCTGCGCCAGGATCCGCTCGGCCTCGTCCACCCGCCCGATCAGCAGCAGCCGGCGCGCTGCGAGGTTGGCGGCATGCGCGGCGTTGGCCCGATCGCCCTGAGCCTCCAGCTCGCGTTGCGCTGTTGCCAGCGCTTCGGGCTGCCAGGAGAGGTCGCGCGACACCAGCGCGATCTCCGCCTCGGCCACCACACAGCGGGCCCGCGCCACCGCCTCACGGGCATGAAATGCCTTGCCCGCTGCCTTGAGCAGCGCTTTGGCCCGCTCGAGATCGCCCAGTTGCGCCATGGCGATGCCGCGCAACGCCAGCGCCGGCGCGTCGTCGCGCAGCGCCACGCGCTTCAGCGCGCCAAGCGGATCACCGGCCCCGAGCGCCCGCGCTGCGGCGGTGATCAGCGAGTCCATTCAAATCCCGTCACACTTGTCACTCTCACCCCGATCTGCCCCGCGCCTAGGTTCCGTTCACCGACGAGGAACGCAACCCCTCCAACAACGGGAGATCAGCCATGACCACCCTCGAACTCTATGAAATCGCTGCAGACAAGTCCCGCCAAAGCAGCGTCACCCGCGGCCTGATGAAACTGGCCCTGCGGCTCGCCACCTGGCGGGCCCGCCGCCGGACTGTCCTCAGGCTCGCCACCCTCGACGCCTTCCAGCTCGCCGATATCGGCCTCGACCGGGCCGATGTCGAGGACGCCCTCGACGGCGACGCCCGCCGGCTCTGGGCCCGCATCCGCCAGCGCAACGCCAGCTGACCCACCCCTCACGCCAGGAGAACTGCAATGCAAGACAAGCACTACACCACCACCATCACCGTCAAACAAAGTCCTGAAGCGGTCTTCGCCGCCATCAACAATGTGCGCGGCTGGTGGTCTGAGGACGTCGAGGGCAGCACCGCCATGCTCGGCGATGTCTGGTTCTACCACGCCAGGGACCTGCACCGCTGCACCCTCAAGGTCGTCGAGTGGCTGCCGAACCAGCGCGTCGCCTGGCGCGTGCTCGACAACCATTTCAGCTTCACCGCCGACAAGACCGAGTGGATCGGCACCACCATCGCCTTCGATATCGAGCCGGTCGGCGAGGGCGCGCGGTTGACCTTCACCCATGTCGGCCTGGTGCCCGACTACGAGTGCTACGACGTCTGCCACGATGCCTGGGGCACCTATATTCGCGGCAGTCTCAAGGCCCTCATCACCTCGGGCAGCGGCCAGCCCAATGTCGGCGCTGCCATCACTGCCGCCGAGCCCACGCTTCCCAACCACGGAGACCACGCCATGAACGAGACCAGCTTCACCACCGCGTTCACGGTGGACCAGAGCCCCGAAGCGGCCTTCGCCGCCATCACCGATCCACGCGCCTGGTGGAGCGGCGAGTTCGAGGGCGGCACCAAAAAGCTCGGCGACGTGTTCAGCTACCGCTACCAGGACTTCCACTATTCCAAGCAAGTCGTGACCGAACTGGTACCCAACAAGCGGGTCGCCTGGCAGGTAGTCGAGGGCACGCTGAGCTTTGTCGAAGACAAGACCGAGTGGGTCGGCACCACCATCATCTTCGACATCGGCTTGAAGGACGGCAAGACCGAGGTGGTGTTCACCCACGAGGGCATCGCCCCCTCGGTCGAGTGCTATGACACCTGCTCGGACGCCTGGACCTCGCTGATCCAGGGCAGCCTCAAGCAGCTGATCCAGAGCGGCAAGACCGAACTGATCGAGCTGGCCGCGCCGGCTGTGTGAGAAGCGACACTGTTCGATGTTGCGACGAGTCAAACGGCTGCCCGGTGGTTGACTGACCCCCACCCTTAATCCCTCCCCGCAAGGGGGAGGGAGACGCAAACTGAAGGGGTCGTGTGAGGGTCTCCCTCCCCCTTGCGGGGGAGGGGACAGGGGTGGGGGGCAGCCCGCACCAGCGTTAGAGGGTTCAGCAGAGGGTGCCCCCTAAGGCGTATCCACCACTTGCCGTCGCGGCCGCCGCTCGCTCCAGGCGAGCACCAGCCCCGCGACGATCACTAGCGCGGCGCCGAGGAACACCACTTCGGCCGGCTGTTCGCCCCAGAACAGGAAGCCGAAGACGAAGCTCCAGATCAGCGCGAAATACTCGACCGTGCCGAGCACACTCGCCGGCACCAGGCGCGCCGATTCCACCAGCACATATTGCGCCGTGCCGCCGACGATGCCAGTGGCGACCACGATGGCGATCTGCAGCGGGTCCATGTCGGTCCAGAACGGGATCGAGGCCAGCCCCATCACCAGCGTGTAGAACAGGTTGAGCGAGAAGATCAGCACCATCGAGCTCTCGGATTTCGAGATGGTGCGCATCAGGATCATCGCCACCGACCAGAAGAACGCCGCGCCCAGCACCATCAGCGCTGGAATGCCGAAGCTCAGCCCGGCCGGATTGCAGGCGATCAGTACGCCGAAAAACCCGATCGCCGAGGCGCCGACCCGCGCCAGCGTCAGTTGCTCTTTGAGGAAGATCACCGCCAGGATGATCGTCAGCACCGGCGCGAAATAGTAGAGCGTCGTCATCTCGGCGAGCTGCAACTCGCGCCCGGCCGAATAGTACATGCACCAGGCCGCCAGCGTCAGGATGGCGCGCAGCAGCAGCATCGGCTTGTTGCCCGAGCGGATCAGCTCCAGCACCAGCTTCCGTCGCCCGATGACGAGGCAGATCACGACGATGACCAGGCTGCGCACGAACAGGATCTGCACCACCGGCAGCGCATGGATCACCGCCTTCACCAGTGCATCGTGCACCGAGAACAGCGTGTAGGCGAAAATGCCAAGCGCCATGCCCTTGAGCGAGGCGGACTGATGCGCGGACGTGGCGGCAGGTGAGGACACGAGGGACTCGGAGTGGCAGCAGAGGCAAATGCCCGCGCTAGCTCTAGCGGGTCAACACATTGCATGCACCGGCAAACTTTGAGCGGGGGCGCTGCAGCTCCCCAAACTCGGTGTCATCCCAGCGAAAGCTGGGACCCAACTATCCGCTGGTGCGGGTAGTGAGATGGGTCCCTGCTTTCGCAGGGATGACACGCGGTGGGTGTGGAAGCATCGCACCGCGGGAACGCTGCTCCTCCACCGTCAGGTGCAGGTCACCCGCACCTCGGCAAAACCAGCCTCGTCGGCCGAGAACACCATCACCGTGCAGCTGGTGCCGGCAATGGTGCCGAAACCGGTCTCGACCACCTGGCCGACGCCATCCATGGTGACCGTATCGGCCGTGATCAGGCCGGTCTTTATCACCGCCTTTGACTGGCAGATCGGATAGCTCTCACCCGGCGTCACCATGAAGCGGGTACCGAGCGGGATGCAGTCGGTGGTCGGCAGGTTCGGGTCGATCTCGGCGGTCTCGGTGCTTGCGTCCGGGGCGCCGGGCAGAGCGGCGGGGGCCGCCGCGACAGCAGCCTGTTGCGCCGTCCACTCGCCCTCGAGCTTCACCATCCGGTCCTGCAGGGCCAAGAGGCCCGCCGCGGTGCCGTCGTCGACGGGCGCCGCCGCGGCCTCGGCACGCTTGGCGAGCTCATCTACCGAGCTGCGCAAAGCCACCACCGCCTCGGTCACCGCCTTGGTCTTCATGTCGGTATTGAGCTGCACGGCGACCGCCCCGGCCAGCGCCACCAAGCCGACGATGGCGGCGAGGAACGGGATCAGCCGGTCGATCAGGACCAGGCGGCGATAACGGCGCATTCCGGCCCCTCCGCGTCTGCGCCAAAGCGATATTCGCCCCGGCAGGCTGCCACCCTGGGCGGGGTGCCCACCGCCTCGAACAGGTCGTGGCCGGCCTTGAGATTACGCCAGAACGGCGCCCAGGTGTTACCGCCCTCGGCGGCCAGCGCCATGGCCGTCATGCGGAACGGGAAGACGTGCACGTCGACGGCGTCCTGACCATGGCTCAGCGCAGCTTCGACCACCGCATAGACCTCGTCGACGTTTGGATCGGTGATGGCGTAGCAGCCGATCGAGGAGCAGCCGCCATGCACCATCAGCGCCGAGCCGGTGCGGCCAAGCTGCCGGTCGAAAGCATTGGGAAAACCGAGGTTGAAGCTGAGGTGATGGCGCGAATTGGGGTTCAGCTGGCTCTGCGCCACCCGGTAGAAGCCCTCCGGTGACTGCTTGTCGCCTTCCTTGAGCTTGGGCCCGAGATCGCCCGAGAATTTGCAGATGTCATAGTCGCGGAACAGCGCATAGCGCCCGCCGGCGCGCTGCAGCCACAGCTCCAGCTTGTGCTCGCGCTTGAAGATGCGGACATACGCCCTGTCGCCGAGCGCAAACCCGGCTGCCGTCAGCTCGGCGACGAACTGCGTGCGGTCATAGACGCGCTCGGTGGCGATGTCGCGATCTCCCGTTCGTTCGGTGAGCACGAAGCGCCCAACCAGCGCCGCCGAGAGGAGCAGGACCCCGATCGCGATGGCCATGCCAACATGGGAGCGACGGGACCGCATCGCAAGATGACCGTCTACGCTCGATGCAGGCGCGGCAGCGGAATCGGCGCCACCTTGCTCGGGTCGATCACCCCGGTCTCGGCGCCACCGCCGAACATACCACCCAGGAAGCTGCCGATCGCCTCGCCACGCGCCTTCGCCGCAGCCTTCTCGTCGGCTGCCTTCTGCGCCTCGGCTGCCGCTTTGGCGGCCTTGTCGGCGAGGTTGGCGACTTCCTTGGCCATCGCCGCCTCGTCGGCGGCGGCCTTGGCCTTTACCGTATCCGGCACGTTCTGCGCTACCGTCACCGGGCAGCTGCCCAGCGCATCGAGCGCTGTGCCGCCTGGCACGTCGAACACGTATTCCTTGTTGCAGACATCCCAGGACACCGGCGCCTTCGAGATCTCGAAGCGGTCGTAGCCTTCCTTGATGTCCTTCCAGAAGCTCATATTCGGATTGTCGGCATGCTTGGCGAGGTTCTGCGCCGACATGCGGAACGGATAGATCTGCAGCTGGAACGAGGCGTTGCCGCCTTTGAAGCTCTCGCGCGCCAGCGCATAGATCTCGGCGATCGACTCGTCAGTCATCGAGTAGCAGCCACGCGACGAGCAATCGCCGTGTACCATCAGGTCCGAACCGGTGCGCCCATAGGCGCGGTCGAACTTGTTGGGAAAGCCGGTGTTGAAGGCCAGGTAGTAGTTCGAGTTCGGGTTCATCAGGCCGGGCGTGACCGTGTAGAAGCCCTCGGGCGACTGGCGGTCGCCTTCCTTCACCTTCGGGCCGAGTTCGCCCGACCAGGCGCAGATCTGATAGGATTTGAACAGCTTGAAGGCGCCGGAGCTGGTCTGCTTCCAGACCTCGAGCTCCGAGCTTTCCTTGAAGATGCGGACCATCATCGCCGCTTCCGGCGACGAGCCAAGACCGGCGAGCCGGCTGACGGTCTCCTGCTTCAAGGGCGCCATCGCCTTGGCGTTGCCCGGCTTCAGACCGCCGCAGCCGGCGAGCAGCGCGGCCACGCTGATGGCGGCGCCAACAAGAAGGATGGAACGGAGCGTTCTGCCCAAAGTCAGCTACCCGAAATGCTTGTCTGCCCGAACAATCGGGTTACGAGCGGACGGTTACCATGTGGTAAGCCGGCATGGTTAACGGCCCGTTTACTATTGGCTTCATGCCCGCTGCTTCGGTGCCAATCAACTCAAATTGGTGCCGATCGCGAGGAATTTGTCACGCCTGTGTTCCCGGACCTCCAGTCGCCCCCGTGTGCCCGGGAAATCGGTCAGAAACTGGGTGATGGCGCGTGCGGTCGAGGCCATCACCTCTGCGTGATGGCGGTGCGCGCCACCGGCCGGCTCCGGGATGATGCCGTCGATCACCCCGAGCCCGAGCAGGTCGGGCGCGGTGATCTTCTGCGCCGCCGCCATATCGGGGGCGCGGGCTGCGTCACGGAACAGGATCGCGGCGCCCGGCTCGGGCGAAATCACCGAGTAGATGGCGTTCTCGAGCATCAGCACGCGATTGGCCGTGGCGATGGCGATGGCGCCACCCGACCCGCCCTCACCGATGATGATGGCGATGTTGGGAATACCGAGCTGCAGACAGCGCTCGGTCGAGCGCGCGATCGCCTCGGCCTGGCCGCGTTCCTCGGCGCCGATGCCCGGATACGCGCCGGCGGTATCGACGAACGACACCAGGGGGATATCGAAGCGGTCGGCCATGTCCATGATGCGCACCGCCTTGCGGTAGCCTTCGGGCCGCGCCATGCCGAAATTGTGCTTCAGGCGGCTCTCGGTGTTGGAGCCCTTCTCCTGCCCCAGGATCGCCACCGGCTGCCCGTTGAAGCGGCCAAAGCCGGCCTGCAGCGCCGGATCCTCGGCGAACTTGCGGTCGCCGGCCAGCGGTGTCCACTCCGATATCAGCGACTTGATGTAGTCGGAAAAGTGCGGGCGCTGCGGATGGCGCGCCACCTGCGTCTTCTGCCAGGGGGAAAGCTTCTTGTAGATATCGACCAGCGCCTCGTCGGCGCGGGCCGAGAGGCGCGTCACCTCTTCATCGATGGACACGGCCTGATCGGACGTGGCGAGGGATTTGAGCTCGGCGATCTTGCCTTCGAGATCGGCGACCGGCTTTTCGAAATCGAGATAGGACTGCATCCAACCCGCCAGATAGAGGAAGGGCGTCAACTCGCGCCCTAAAGTGGCCGGAAAGTGGCGATGCGGCCCCGCCGAGTCAAGCATCGAGCGGTGGCCGGGGACCCATTCCACCGCTCTGTCACGCCGCGTTAACCAATGCATGACGCATTCATGACAACGCTGGAGCAAACGACCGGAACCATCCTTCGACCATGACGACCTATGCCCTGGTGAGCGTTGGCTGCCCGCATTGCAGCGGCCAGTTCCTCGAAAACGCCAAGCTGGTACGCCCCGACGGCGACGCCTGGTGTCCGCATTGCGAGAAACTGTTCACGCTGGATCCTGGCAACCTGGCGACCCGCCGTACCCTCGCCGAAGCCAAGGCCGCCCGGCGCCGGCGTAAGGAGCGGCTTACCGAGCTGCGCGCCACCTGGAGCGACGTCCCTGCTGCACCGCCCAAGCCGATGCTGATGGGTGACGTACTGCGTGCGCTGGACGAACTGCTCGACCGGCTCGACGGCCTCACCCACAAGCGCTCCTGAGACCTACTGGCCCGTGATCCGGTAGACCAGGGTGAACCACACCTCGCGCGCCAGCATTGGCAATTGCGTGCCCAGCGTCTGGTAACGGCTGGTCGGCGTCGCCGCAGGCCAGGCATCGATCCCCAGCTCGCGCGCCATGGTAACAGCGCGCCTCAAGTGCAGCGGATCGCTGACCACCAGCACCCGGGCCAGCTGATGCTCGGCCAGGATCGGTGCGGCGAAGTCGATGTTCTGCCTGGTCGTCCGCGACTGCGTTTCGACGAGGATCGCCTCGGCTGGAATGCCCGCCGCCATCGCCCACGCCCGCCCGGCCTCGGCCTCGCCGACCGCATCGTACGGGTTCTTGCCGCCGGTCATCACCAGCGTCCGCACCTTGCCGGCCTTGTAGAGCGCGACAGCGTGCCTGAGCCGCTCCGCGAACACCGGCGTTGGATGATCCCCGGCCACGGCCGCACCCAGCACCAGCGCCGCATCGGCGGAACCGGGATCGCTGCTGTTACCGAAGCTCCAGATGTCGAAAGCGATCCACGCCACAACGAGCACCATCGCCGCAGCGACGAGGCCAAGCACGCGGAACAGCAGGCGCAGCTCTCAGCCCTCCGCCAGCGGATGGTGCGCTTCGACCAGCGATTTCAGCTTCTCGTCGAGGACGTGGGTATAGATCTGCGTGGTCGAGATGTCGGAATGCCCGAGCAGCGTCTGCACCACTCGCAGGTCCGCGCCGCCCGCCAGAAGGTGGCTGGCAAAGGCATGCCGCAAGACGTGCGGCGACACCCGGGCCACGGAAATCCCCGCCCGCCCGGCCAGCCGCTTGAGTTCCCGCGCAAACACCTGCCGGCTGAGATGGCCGCTCTCGCCGCCGGCTGGAAACAGCCACACGCCGGGCTCGAGCCGCGTCAGATACGCCTTCACCGCATCGCGCGCCCGATCGGTGAGCGGTACGATCCGCTCCTTGCCGCCCTTACCGCGCACGGTGAGAAAGCTGGCGTCGCGCATCACCGCGGCCCGCTTCAGTTCCACCAGCTCCGATACGCGCATGCCAGTGGCGTAAAGCAGCTCGAGCAGCAGGTAGAGCCGTCCCGCCATGGCGCGCTCAGCCTCGCTCACCTCCGGCGCTTCGATCTCGGCTTCCGCAAGGCTCAGCAGCCGATCGATCTCGGCGATCGACAGCACCTTGGGCAGGCCTCGCCTCGCTTTGGGCGAAGCGATGATTCGCGTCGGGTCGTCGCCGCGCACCGCATCGGCGGCGAGGAACTTGTGGAACTGCCGGATCGCCGAGAGCTTTCGCGCACTCGAGGAGGCGGCTATGCCCTCGGCTTCGAGGAAGGCGAGATACTCCGTCACCTGTTCGCGCCCGGCCGCGGTCGGTCCGGTGCCGCGACGCGCCAGGAACCCGCAATAGTCGCCAAGATCGCGGCGATAGGCATCGATGGTGTTTTTGGCCGCGCCACGCTCGGCGCTCATCATCTCGAGGAACGCGTCGACCAGATGGCCGCCGCTCATTCGATTCCCTGTTGCCGGGTCACCACTTCACCCTCCTCGGCCGGTGCATCGCTGGCGGGCTCGACCGACAGCGCCGGCTCTTCGGCAGCGGGCGGCGCGGCCGCCGGTGCTTCGGGTTGACGTGTGGTGTTGATCTCGCGCCGCACCAGCGGATCGCGCTGCGTCGAGGGCACCAGGTCGCGCGCCGGAATGCGGATGGTCACTTCCTTGTCGCGCGGCTGGACGATGGCGACGAGCGCGAACATGGCCCCGTAGCCCAGTCCGACCAGGACCAGCAGGATGACGATCAGACGAATGAGAGTCGGCATGGCAATCCGCTTTTGTCACGCTACGGGCCAGTCTCCCCTGTTTGCCGGATGCGATCAAGGGTGCGCTAACCATAGCCGTCCGACCATAGCGGGCATTGACTTTATGCCGCCCTAACGCTTCAAACCGGCCGAACAGGGAAATGCGATGTCACGCGACGGCCCGACCACACGCGACGACCGGCGCGAGGATCTGCAGCGGCTCCTCGGGCACCGCCCGATCGTCCTGATCGGCATGATGGGCGCCGGCAAGACCACGGTCGGCCGCCGCCTCGCCGCCCGCCTCGGCCGCCACTTCGTCGACAGCGACGAAGAGGTGGAGAAGGCTGCCGGCATGACCATCGAAGACATTTTCCGCGCCCATGGCGAGGCCGATTTCCGCGCCGGCGAAGTGAAGGTGATCGCCCGGCTGCTGAAAGACCACAACATCGTGCTCGGCACCGGCGGCGGTGCCTTCATCAACCCCGAAACCCGGGCCCTGGTGAAGGAAGCGGCGATCTCGGTATGGATCAAGGCCGATTTCGAGCTGTTGTTCCAGCGCGTCTCGCGCCGCTCCAACCGGCCGCTGCTGAAGACCGCCAACCCGCGCGAAACCCTGCAGAAGCTGATCGACGTGCGCTATCCGGTGTATGCCGAGGCCGACGTCACCATCGTCTCGCGCGACGTGCCGCAGGACCAGGTGGCAAGCGAAGTGATCGACGCCGTTTTGGCGCACCTGAGCAGCGAGACGCCCAATGGCTGAGCCGACCACCGTCCACGTGCCGCTGGACGAGCGCGCCTACGACATCCTCATCGGCAATGGGCTGATCGACAATGCCGGCGCCCTGCTCAAGGCCAGGTTCCCCGGGCGCCGCTTCGGCATCGTCACCGACACCGAAGTCGCCATCGCCCAACTGCCGCGGCTCACCGCCTCGCTCGATGCAGCCGAAGTCGGCTACACCACGGTGGTGCTGCCCAATGGCGAAAGCACAAAGTCCTTCGCCCGGCTGGGCGAAGTGGTCGAGGCGATTCTCGCAGCGCGGCTGGAACGCGGCGACCTGATCATCGCGCTGGGTGGCGGCGTCATCGGCGATCTCGCCGGCTTCGCGGCGGCGATCGCGCGGCGCGGCATGGATTTCGTCCAGGTCCCGACCTCACTGCTGGCGCAGGTCGATAGCTCCGTCGGCGGCAAGACCGGCATCAACTCGCCGCACGGCAAGAACCTGATCGGCGCTTTCCACCAGCCTAAGCTGGTGCTGGCCGACCTCGACGCGCTCGACACTTTGCCGCCACGGCAGCTCGCCGCCGGCTATGCCGAAGTGGTGAAATACGGGCTGATCGACGACGAGCCGTTCTATTTCTGGCTCGAAGACAACCGCCGCGAGATCTTTGCCGGCAACGCTGCGTTGCGCGCTGAAATGGTGGCGCGCTGCTGCGCCGCCAAGACCCGCTTCGTGCTCGCCGACGAGAAGGAGACCGGGGTCCGCGCCCTGCTCAATCTCGGCCACACCTTCGGTCACGCGCTCGAATCGGCCACCGGCTATTCCGACCGATTGCTGCATGGCGAAGGCGTCGCCATCGGCATGGTGCTGGCGCATGGGTTTTCGGCCAAGCTCGGCCTCGCGCCCAGCCAGGATACCGGCCGCATTGCCCAGCACCTGAGCGCCGCGGGCCTCCCGACCCACATCAACGATATCCCCGGCGAGCTGCCCGATACCGATTACCTGATGAACGCCATCGCCCAGGACAAGAAGGTGGTGCGCGGCGCCCTCACCTTCATCCTGACTTACGGCATCGGCCGGGCCTTCATCGAGAAGCATGTCGACCCGGCCGCCGTGCGCGCCTATCTCGAAGAGGTCAGGAGCAGCCGTTAGGCCTCCCGAACCAGGTGGCCAGCGCCTCGGCCAGCCCCTGCCCGGCGGCGTCTCCGACCCACGCCACATAGCCGTCGGGGCGGATCAGCACGGCCTCAGGTGCAGTGACCACTCCGAGGTCCGGCAGCTCCCACGCGCCGTCATATGCCGCGTCGACAATCTGTACCCGATCCGCCCACGACGCGATGTTGAATGCCGAGGGCGTGCCGAGGTTGAGCAGCACCGGCTTGGCCGCGTGCAGCAGTGCGGAGGTTCGCTTCGGGCCGCCGGCCGTAGCAAGATCGAGATCCGGCATGCGGCGCCCGAGCAGCGGATGGCCTTCGCCGAGCTCGTAGCGGATCCCGAGCCCGGTCAGGTCGGCGGCCACACGCCGGCGCGGCTCCTCCATCTCCAGCAGCTCCGCCATGGTCTCGCGAAACGCCTTGGTGCGATCATCCTCACGCCGCAGCGCCACCGCAGCCATGGTGTAGCGGAGCACCCTGGCCCCGACCGGATGCCGTTCGGCGTGGTAGCTGTCGAGCAGGCTCTCGGGCGACGTCCCCTTGATCACCTGCGCCAGCTTCCAGCCGAGGTTCACCGCGTCCTGCACCCCGGTCTGCAAGCCCATGCCGCCATCGGGCGGATGGATATGCGCCGCATCGCCCGCGACCAGTACCCGCCGCTCGCGGTAAGTCGCCGCCTGTCGCGCCGCGTCGGTGAAGCGGGTGATCGAGGTCGGGCTGTGGATGCCGTAATCGGTGCCGTAAACGCCGATCAGCGCCTCCTGCACCTCGGCCAGCGTCGGCTCGCCGGTCTTGCCCACCTCCCGCTCGGTCACCAGCACGCGGACAGGACCGCTCTTGGCAAAGATGATCTGACCATCGCGGATCTCGTATTCGGCCCGGCCGATGGAATGAATTCCGGTGGCATCCCGGCGAATGCCCAACTCCGGTGGTTCCTCTGCCAGTTCCGCTTCGGCAATCAGGTTGCTGGTGGTGGGGTCCGAGCCGGGGAACTCGATCCCCGCCACCTTGCGCACGAGGCTCCGCCCGCCGTCGCAGCCGACGAGATATTGCGCCCGCAACGCACCGTCGTCGCTGAGCGCAATGTCGATGCCGGCCTCGTCCTGCGTAAAGTCGGTCACGGCGACACCCCGATAGATCGGCACCTCGAACGTGTCGATCCAGCCGCCGAGGATCCGCTCGACGTGGTTCTGCCAGAGGCCGAGGGTGTAGGGGTAACGCGTCGGGAAACCGCTGAGGTCGAGGCGCACGCCGGCAAACCCCACCGCCTGCGCCACGTGCCCTTCAGCGAGGAACCGGTCGGCAATGCCGCGCTGCTCGAAGCTTTCGAGCGTACGGGGATGCAGCCCGCCGGCGCGTGAGCCGACGACGTCCCCACTCGACCGTCGTTCGACGATCGCCACGTCGACACCGGCGAGCGCCAGCTCTGCGGCCAGCATCAGCCCGGTCGGGCCGCCGCCGGCAATCACCACCTGATGTTCGGACTTGCGCATCTTTGTCTCCGTTCAGATCTGACGAGGACACGCCTTTTGCGGGATGGTCGGGGTCTTGAAGCAAGCCCCTTGTGCGTTACATATCAGTATGGGCAGAGGGCGAGATCGCGCTTTGCCACCCCTCCCTGACATGTATCCTGCCACCGAGCGCGAGACGCTGGCCACGATTCGAGCCCGCGCCGCGCCAAAAGACGCCGAGGGAAAACCATGTCCGATCGCCGCCCGCTGCTCGTCATCGACGGCGACTCGTTCGCCCACCGCGCCTATCACGCATTGCCCAAGACGGTACGGCGCAAGGGCGATCGCGGTGGTGGCGCCATTGTCGGCTTCGCCAACTACCTGATCCGGCTGTACGAGGCCGAGCAGCCGCGCGCCGTGGTGGTCGGCTGGGATACGCTCGCCGAACCCAACTGGCGGGCGCTGGAATTCGCCCCCTACCAGGGCGGCCGTATTTTCGAGGATGAGATCGTCGAGCAGCTCGAGGTGCTGCCTCAGGTCGTCAGCGCCTTCGGCTTCGTCTTCGGCAAGGCGGGCCGCTTCGAGGCCGACGATTTCCTCGCTACCGCCGTGGCGATGGAGGAGAAAGCCGGCGGCACGGCTTTGGTCGCGACCAGCGATCGCGACGCCTACCAACTGGCTTCCGACCGGACCACCATCCTCGCGCCGATCAAGGGCGGCGAGATCGCCCGCATCGACCCGGCCGGCGTGCGCGAGCGCTACAAGGTGGAGCCCCGCCAGGTACCCGATTTCATCGCGCTGCGCGGCGACCCCTCCGACAAGATCCCCGGCGCCAGGGGCGTCGGCGAGGCCACGGCGGCGAGCCTCCTGCAGCGCTACCCGGATCTCGAAGCGATGATCGCCGACAACCGCTTCCCCACCCAGGCCGATGATCTGCGGCTCTATAAGCGCATCGCCACCATGGTGACGGATGCGCCGCTGCCACCGATCCCCGACGCCAAGCCGACCTGGGGCAAAGCCGCCGCCCTCGCTCGCGACTGGGAACTGAACAACCTCGCCGACCGGCTGCAGCAGCTGGCGGACCGAGTCTAGGGACCGACGGTCACGACGACTCTGCGATTGGCGCTGCCGTCACCAAACTCGCTGGTTTCTCCGTGGCCCACGGCCTGTTCCGAGGCAAAGTGCAGATTCCTGCCCTTGATGAACTCCAGCACCGCGTCAGCCCGCGCCTGCGATACCGCGAGGTTCGTTGCCGGTTCGCCGCCTAGGCTGGAGTATCCCGCCACGCCAAGTTCGCACTGGTCGACTGAGAGGTCCTTGAAGAAGCCGATCAGCTCCTGCGCCGTCGTCTCGGTCACGTTAGCCTCGCCATTCGCGAAGTCCGTCAGGGCGATCGTTGCATCTACCGCGCAGGTCGGCTCAGGTGGCGCGTCGCCTGCCGCTGCTTCCTCAACCGGCGGCACCATTTCCTCTACCGGCGTTGCCGCGGCAGCCGGCGGCGCCTCGTCCACAACCGGAGCCTCCTGCTCGGCCGGGACCTCTGCAGTCGGTGTTTGTGTCGTCGCCGCTGCCTCGGTGGCGCCGCCCGCAAGCCAACCGCCATCGGGAGCGGTGAAGCTTGCGGCCGCATTCCAGGCCAAAATCAGGGCGCCCTCCGAGGTCATGTAGATTTCCTTGGCTTCCCCGTCGGCAGCTGCAATCGTCGCCGCAGCCAGATCGGCGGCCACGCCGTCGATCGACACGCCCAGAATGTAGAGCGTCGTGTCGGCGCCCGTATCGTCGATGGCGTCATTGATCAGGTAAACCTTGACCACCGAGCCGGCCTGCAGCAGTTCATCCGGGATCGTGAAGGTCCGATCAGACGCGATGGTGTTCAAGTCGGTACGCTCGCGCGGCTTTGCGCCGTCCGGAGCGCGCAGCGTCCCGGTGCCGATAAGCGTGCCGTCGACAGTCACCGCATATGCTGGCGGGCCCAGCGGACCATCCTCGCCGACCAGCCGCAAAGAGACTTCATCGGCTGACGCGACACCACTGCCTAGAACGGCAGCAAGCAGACAAATACCACCGAGACGCATCCGCGCCCTCCCGTCTGTACGCCGCACCGATACTATTGCGCACAGAAGGGAGCGCGACAACAGCGTGTTGGACGCGCAAACCTGGTCCTTGCCGCGTACCGCTCCGATTACGGCGCGACCGAGATCACCACGCGACGGTTGGCGTAGAACGTCTCGCCGAACTGTTCGGTGGCGCCGGCGCCGGTGGCCGACACCTTCTCGAACTTCAGCCCGGCCTGCTTTAGGTAGGCCAGGACGTTCTGCGCCCGCTCGATGGCGAACAGCGCATTGGTGGCGTGGTTGCCGGCGCGGCTCGAATAACCGGTGACCAGCACCTTGCATTTCTGCTCGCCGATATCGGCGACGATCTGGTCGAGCCGCTCCATCAGCTTGGGGGTGAGGTCGTTCGAACTCTCGTTGAAGCCGACGACATTGTAGAGCTCGTCGCGGTTGCAGGCCGGATTGGCAGTCGGTTCGTCTGCTGCGGCGAGGCTCGCGGTGGCGACCGGCTTATCCCCCTCGCCCGTTTCCGGCAGTTTCAAAGCGGTCACCGCTACGGGCGCCTTCACCGCCGCTGGTTCCTCGGCCACCGCCGCGACCTCAGTCGTCACCGGCTCGGCTACCGGCTGCGCCGCGGCAATCGTCGCATCGGGCAGCGGCCAGCCGCCGGTGGGCGCGCGCGACACGCCCTCCACGTTGCCGTCCTTCAGCACCAGGAACTCGCCCAACAGCTCGTTCTCAGTACTGGCTGTGGTGCCCTGCGTCGAAAGTCCAGACACCGTCACGGCGCGGCCGTTCACTGCTACGGCGGCGAGATAGAGGTTGCGGTCGCGGTTCGAGCCGTCGCCGCCATAGGCCTCGTTCACCAGCCGCACCCGGACCTCGCCGCCCGGCTTGAACAAATCCTCGGGAATATCGAAAGCGAAACTCTGCACATACGGGGTCTTGTCGGCGGCATCGGCAAAGCGGCCGGCGGTGGCGGTGTCGATGGCGGCGTTCACTGCGCCCTCACCCAGCACCTTGCCGTCGAACGTCACCTCGAACTTCGGCGGCCCGTCATAGGCCTCGCCGCCGATGATCAGCTGCAAGCTGCTGCCCGCGGCCAAGGCACCCGGCACTGCGCATAGCGCGAAGGCGGTCGCGAGGACCGCCGTCTTCAAAGTGGACATGTCGCCCTCCAGTCTGTCTGCAGACATCACTGCTAGGCAACGCCTTGGGCGATAGTTCGGAGACAAAGCGGCAGCCTGCCATGGCTTCGCCCGGCTTTGGCCGCAAAGCGGCGCACCGGTTGCAGCGCCGGGGCGCGGCACCCATATGTGCCGCATCCTACAATACCAGACGATCAGGCCGTAGAGGCGACCACCTCGACGGCCAGCGCATGGACGCCGGCTTTCAGCTCGGCGTCGAGCGCCTCCATCACGGCACGATGCTGTGCGAGGCGTGACTGGCCGGTGAACATTGGAGAGGCGATCCGGACGCGGAAATGCGTCTCGCCGCCCTCCCGATAACCGCCGTGCCCCCTATGTTTCTCGCTCTCGTCGATCACTTCAAGATGGGTCGGCGTGAATTTGACCGAAAGTTTTTCTGCAATCGTGTCTCGAACGGACATATGGATACCGGTTCAGTTTGAGGCGTGGCTGAGGCCCCGTAACTAGGATTGATGAAGCTGGATTCCAAGTATTTTGACCGCATCCGGATCCGATCTCGGCACCCGGAACCCGAAGCGCGCGCCGAAGTGCCGGCCTGCGGATGGGAGGGTTGCGACCAGCCCGGACTCTACAAGGCGCCCAAGGGCAACCGGGCCGTGGGGCAGTACCACCACTTCTGCCTCGAGCACGTGCGCCACTACAATCAGGTGTTCAACTTCTTCGCCGGGATGAAGCCCGAGGAGATGGAATCCCAGTTGCACGCCGAAAAGGAAACCGACGGCCGACCGAGCTGGGGGTTCGGCGCCAAGCCGGGCGCCGGCACCGGTCCGCGCATGCCGCGTGGCGCGCCGCGTGACCCGACCGCAAAGCGTGTCAACGACCCGTTCGGGGTATTCGCCCGTTATGCCCGCCACCAGCAGCGCGCCCCGGCCGAAGAGCGGGTAAAGCCGCTGCACGAGCAGGACCGCCGCTCGTTCGAGACCTTGGGCTTCAAGGGCTACGTCAAAGCCGAGCAGATCAAGGCCGCCTACAAGGCGCTGGTGAAAGTCCACCACCCGGACGCCAATGGCGGCGACAAAAGCTCCGAGGATCGGCTGCGTGCCATCATCGCCGCCTACGCGCACCTCAAGTCCAAAGGCTTTGTCGGGCGCTGACACCCGCTTCCTGCGGCGCCAGTCGGATGAATCTTTGTTATGGCGGTATTTGCGCCGCCAATAGATGCCGGCAAGTGCCCGTCGACGCGGCACATTGCGCCCGTGCCCGGCTGTCGCCAGATTGTCGCGCAGCCCTACCCCCGGGCACCCGATGCTGCTATAGAGCCCGGCAACCGCCAAGGCAGCCGTCTTGACCTATTTCCTTCCGCGAGCCTCGTGAAATGCCTGAATTCAACAATCTGCCGAACAAGCAATATTCCGTCCGCGAAACCTTTGGCATCGACAGCGATATGAAGGTCATGGGCTATGCGGAAACCGATCCGCATGTGCCGCCGCTGGATCCGGACTATCTGTTCGACCGCAACACCACCCTGGCGATCCTTGCAGGCTTTGCCTTCAACCGCCGCGTCATGGTGCAGGGCTACCACGGCACCGGCAAATCGACCCATATCGAGCAGGTCGCGGCGCGCCTCAACTGGCCGCTCGTCCGCGTCAACCTCGACGCCCACGTCTCGCGTATCGACCTGGTCGGCAAGGACGCCATTGTCCTCAAGGACGGCAAGCAGATCACCGAGTTCCGTGACGGCATCCTGCCCTGGGCCGTGCAGAACAACATTGCGCTGGTCTTCGACGAATACGATGCCGGTCGCCCCGACGTGATGTTCGTGATCCAGCGCGTCCTCGAGACGCAGGGCCGGCTGACGCTGCTCGACCAGAACCGCGTCATCACCCCGCACCCGGCCTTCCGGCTGTTCGCGACCACCAACACCATCGGCCTCGGTGATACGTCGGGCCTCTATCATGGCACCCAGCAGATCAACCAGGGCCAGATGGACCGCTGGTCGATCGTCACCACGCTCAACTACCTGCCGCACGACAAGGAAGTCGGGATCGTCCTCGCCAAGGCCAAGACCTATACCGGCGAGAAGGGCAAGAAGACCGTCAACAACATGGTCCGGCTGGCCGATCTCACCCGCCAGGCCTTCATCAACGGCGACCTGTCGACGGTGATGAGCCCGCGTACGGTGATCACCTGGGCCGAGAACGCCGAGATTTTCGGCGACCTCGGCTTCGCCTTCCGGCTGACCTTCCTCAACAAGTGCGACGAGCTCGAACGCCCCGTGGTGGCCGAGTTCTATCAGCGCGTGTTCGGCGAAGACCTGCCGGAATCGGCTGCCAACCTGGCGGTGACTGCCTGAGCTGGAGGCCCATGGTGGCCCAGAACATCTACGACGACCCGAAATTCCTTGCCGGGTACAGCGAATTCCCGCGCTCGCGTGATGGCCTCGAGGCCACCAGCGAGTGGCCGGCGCTGCGCGCCCTCTTGCCGGAGATCGCCGGCAAGCGCGTCGTCGATCTGGGCTGCGGCTTCGGCCAGCTGAGCCGCTGGCTCGGCGCTGAGGGTGCCCGTTCCGTCCTCGGCATCGACCTCAGCGAAAAGATGCTGGCGCGAGCCGTGGCCGAGACCAGCAATCCGGCCGTCACCTATGCCCGCGGCAACCTCGACGAGCTGGTACTGGCGCGCGGTAGCGCCGACCTGATCGTCAGCTCGATGGCGCTGCATTATGTCGAGGATTTCGACCGCATCTCCGGAACGCTGTACGGCGCGCTGGCGCCCGGCGGACAACTGGTGTTTTCCGTCGAGCACCCGATTTATGCCGCCCGCGCCGAGCCCGAGTGGGTCGCTGCCGCCGATGGACGCCAGGCTTTCGCCATCGCCGACTACCTGGTCGAGGGCCGCCGCGTCACCAACTGGATCGTCGACGGCATCGTCAAGTTTCATCGCACCATCGGCACCATGCTGAACATCCTCACCGGCGCCGGCTTTGAGTATCGCGCCGTCAACGAGTGGAAACCGTCGGACGCGCAGTTCGCCGCCCATCCGGAGTGGCGGGCGACCGAGCTGACCCGCCCGATGTTCCTCTTGATGTCCCTGACCAAGCCTGCCCAACGAGAACACTGATGGCCCCTCCGCCGCGCTCCAAGCAGAACAAGCCCGACACCACTGCCCCGTTCAAATCGGCGATGGGCGCCGCGGTGCGCGCCATTGGCGGCAAGCGTGACCTCGAGGTGAGCTTCACGGCCGATCGGCCCATCCTCACCGCCGACAAGGCGCGGCTCGCCAACCTGCCGCGCCTGCCAACGCTGCGCGACATCGCCATTGCCCGTGGGCAAGGCGACGCCATGGCCATGCGGCTCGCCAGCCACGATCCCGAAACGCATCGGAAGCGCGCTCCCGCCGAGCCGGAAGCCCGCGCCGCCTATGATGCGCTGGAGCAGGCCCGCGTCGAGGCGCTGGGCTGCATCCGCATGCCCGGCATGACCGGCAACATCCACGAAATGCTGGAAGACCGGCTGTTCCGCCAGAACTTCGCCGAGGTCAACGACAAAGCCGACGCTCCGCTGGCCGAGGCGCTGGGCCTGATCCTCCGCGAACGCGTCGCGGGCGTCGCCATCCCGCCCTCGGGCAATGCCATCGTCGAATTGTGGAAGAAGGAAATCGAGCAGCGCGCCGGCAATTCGCTGACCACGCTCCTCACCAAGTTCGAGGACCAGGAGCTGTTCAGCCGCGCCACGCGGCAGCTGCTGCGCGACCTGAGCCTCGTGCCCGACAGCGATCTCGACGACGGCGACAGCGACGATTCCGAGCAGGGTGACGACCAGGAGCCGGAGCGCGGCCAGGACGACGAGAAAAACCCCGAGCAGGGCGAGGGGGAGAGCGAGGACGCCGAGGCCGACGAGGATCAGACCCCCGGCCAATCCGAGCAGGAAGGCGAAGTCGAAGGCGCGGAGATGGATTTCTCCGAGACCGACGAGGACGACAGCTCCGAATCGGGCGAGGACCAGCCTAATCCGCCGCCGCCCGGCGCCAACGCCAAAGAATTCCAGAACGTCTTCAACTACAGGATCTTCACCCAGAAGTTCGACGAGGTGGTGCGCGCCCCCGACCTCTGCCCGCCCGAGGAACTGGACCAGTTGCGCGCGCTGCTCGACAAGCAGCTCGAGAACCTCGCCGGCGCCGTGGCGCGGCTCGCCAACAAGCTGCAGCGCCGGCTGATGGCGCAGCAGAACCGCAGCTGGGAGTTCGACCTCGAAGAGGGCCTGCTCGATACGGCGCGTTTGACCCGCGTGGTCACCGATCCGCTGCAGGCGCTGAGCTTCAAGGTCGAGCGCGACACCGATTTTCGCGACACCGTGGTGACGCTCCTGCTCGACAATTCCGGCTCGATGCGCGGCCGCCCGATCACTATCGCGGCGATCTGCGGCGATATCCTCGCCCGCACGCTCGAGCGTTGCGGCGTGAAGGTCGAGATTCTTGGCTTCACCACCCGCGCCTGGAAGGGCGGCAAGAGCCGCGAGGCCTGGCTCGAGGCGGGGCGTCCGCCCAATCCGGGTCGCGTCAACGACATCCGCCATATCATCTACAAGGCGGCCGACGAGCCCTGGCGGCATGCCCGCCGTAACCTCGGCCTGATGATGCGCGAGGGGCTGCTCAAGGAGAACATCGACGGCGAAGCCCTGCAATGGGCGCATAAGCGCCTGCTCGCCCGGTCCGAAAATCGCCGCATCCTGATGGTGATCTCCGATGGCGCGCCGGTCGACGACTCGACCCAGAGCGTCAATGCCGGCAACTATCTCGAGGCCCACTTGCGTCAGGTGATCGAAGACATCGAGACCCGCTCCGCCGTGCAGCTGGTGGCGGTCGGCATCGGCCACGACGTCACGCGCTATTATCGGCGCGCCGTGACGCTGCTCGACGCCGAAGAGCTGGCAGGGGCGCTGACCGATGAGCTCGCCTCGCTGTTCGATGAGGAGGCCCCTGGCGCCTTCCGCAAGAGCCGATACGGATGACCGCAGCACGGCGTGCCTCGCGTCTCGCCGGAGCGGCACTGCTGATCGCAAGCGCAGGCGCCGCACTGCTGGTAGCGGCTGGGCTGGGCGCCCGGGCCGATGACGAGACGGTGACCTCGGTGCCGCTCTCCACCTTTATGGGCGCAGGCATCGGCCAGCGCGTGCAGGGCCTTGTCTGGCGCGGCGGCATCGAGATGCAGAGCCAGACCGACACCTTCGGCGGCCTTTCCGGCCTCGGCTTCACCGGCCCCGACGGACGGCTGGTCATGGTCTCGGATCGCGGCAATTTTGTTTCCGGCCAACTGCTCTACGACGAAGCGGCGCGGCCGATGGGGCTGATCGGCGTCAAGGTCGAGCCGATCCAGAATTCCAAGGGCAAGGAACTGCCCCGCGCCTATTCGCGCGATGCCGAGGCGCTGGCGGTGATCGTCCGCGACGGCCAGCCGAGCGCCGTGCGCGTCGGCTTTGAAAACCTCACCCGCGTCGCCGACTTCACCCTGGTCGACGGCGTGCCGCAAGGCGCCGCCCGCGAGGTCAACATCCCCAAATGGCTGAGCGACACCCGCACCAACGAGACGCTGGAAGCGGTCTGCATTGCCCCCGCCAACTCGCCGATATCAGGCTCCACCCTGCTCCTTACAGAAGGCATCATCGACGATGACGGCCAGCACTCGGCATACCTGCTCGGCCAGAACGACAAGGGCCCGCTGAGCTACATCTCGGGCGATGGCACCAACCCCACCGACTGCGCCTTCATGCCCAATGGCGACCTCTTGGTGCTGGAGCGCGGCATTGCGCTCCTCGCCTTCCAGATGCGGCTGGTCCGCATCCCCGCCGCCGAGGTGAAGGCCGGCGCACATATGAAGGGCGAGCAGCTGCTGCACGCCGCCGGCGGCGACATCGACAATATGGAGGCCCTCGCCGTCCACAGCGCCCCGGATGGCACCACCCGCATCACCCTGGTGTCGGACAACAACTTCAACGACTGGGAACGCAACCTGCTGCTGGAGTTCAGCCTGCCGGACTGAGGAGGTCGGGATGTCGGCAAGGGACGTGCTTGAGGCCTACACCGACCGCATCAACCGCCAGGACTTCGACCTGCTGATCGACCTCATCGCGCCCGATGCGACGTTCTGGTTCTCGAACGGCACCTATAGCGGCATCGCCGCGATCCGCGCGGCGTTCGAAGCGACCTGGCGAGCGATGGGACCGAGCGAGCGCTACTGGCTCGATGAACTCGAATGGATCGCCGAGGGCGACAGTGCTGCGGCCTGCACGTACCGCTTCAACTGGGAAATCACCGTCGACGGCAAACGCCAGTCGGGCTCGGGCCGTGGCACCACAGTGCTGAAGCGCCTGGGCGACCGCTGGTGGATCGCCCACGAACACCTGAGCCGCTGGCCGGACTAGGTCAGAGCCGGCTCTAAGCCGCGACTTTGAGTGGCGGCAGTGGCATCAGCTTGCCCATCAGCATCCGGTAAGGCGCCAGCAGCAGCAATGCCGCGAGGAACTTCACCAGGAAGTCACCAGCCGCCAGCGAGAACCACAGCGGCACCTCGGGCCCAAGGCTGAGGAACGGCGCCGGAAAGCCCAGCGAGCCATCCTGTGCCCCATAGATACCGTCGACAAAGCCGAATGACGGGGCGAAGGCGATGGAAAAGAAGATCGCCGTATCGAGCAGCGAGCCGAACAGCGAACCGGCGAGCGGCGGCAGGAACCAGTTCCTGCTGGCCCTCAGCCGCGAGAACACCGAGATATCGAGCAACTGCCCGATGAGGAACGCCGTCACCGAGGCGGTAGCGATACGCGCCGTGGTAGCCGGAGCTCCTCCGGCATTCCACGGCAGCGGGTTGAAGCTCAGGTAGAACGACAGCGCCACCGCCACGACGAAACCGCACACCACCACAAGGCGGGCCCGCGCCGCGCCGTCATAGCGGTTGACGAGGTCGGTGACGAGGAAGGCAAAGGGGTAGGTGAAGGCGCCCCAGGTGAGGAGATCCTTGAGGTTGATCGGGCCGAGCGCGGCGTCAACCGGGTAGAGCACGAGAATGTTGGACGCGGTGACGACCACGACCATGGCCGCGATGGCCGCGACAAAGCGAGCGAGCATATCCTGCACCTCTATGGAACCCGCTGACCGGCATCAGACCGGGGCGGTGGGTTGGAGCTTGCGCTCCGATGCGTCTTCTAGTCTCGATGTCATTCCCGCGAAAGCGGGAACCTCTGTTTTGGCGCCTCACGCACCATCGCAAAACGGAGATCCCCGCTGCGCGGGGATGACACCGGTGGCGGACAGCAAGCCGGCCTCAAAACAAACCGCGCGTCCCTTTCGGGACGCGCGGCGAAAACTGAAAGGGCGAAGCTTACGCGGTCGCGAGAGCGGCGCGGACTTCCTTCTTCACCGACAGCGCGACGGGCGACAGCTCGGCGTCGTCTGCCTTGAGCAGGAACGCATCGAGGCCACCGCGGTGCTCGACGGTACGCAGCGCGTTCGCCGAGATACGCAGCTTGACCGTGCGGCCGAGCGTGTCCGACAGCAGCGAGACGTTGAGGAGATTGGGGAGGAAGCGGCGACGGGTACGGTTGAGCGCATGGCTCACCTTGTTCCCGGTCATCACGCCCTTACCGGTGAGTTCGCAGCGGCGAGCCATTGGAGTATCCTGTCAAAAGGCCCTCGGCGGGGGACTATCCCCTCGCAACGGGCTGGAGTCTGTTCTTGATTGCGGACGCTCCCATAGAGAACTGAGCCCCTCCCGTCAAGCTTGTGAACGCCGAATGCCTTGCCAGCCCGAGCCTCGCTCGGCATTTTGGCAGCAATATTGATTCGCTGCCTGGTGACGTCGCGTCGCCGCTTGGCGACGCCGCCAGAGGTCCGTTCCCGTGTTGAACGCCGGTTTCCGCCAGACGATGCGATTGGCCGCACGAATTGCCAGTTTGGGATTGGCGCTGCTGGCCCTGCCCGCCGCCGCAGCCGAGGTCAAGGCGCGCGCCGAGTACATGGTGACCATGGGCGGTACCCACATCGCCAATGTCCGCATCAATCTGACCGATAACGGCTCGGCCTATTCGCTGGTGCTCGACGCCAAGATCACCGGGCTGGCGCAGCTGGTGGCAAGCGGCACCGCCAAGGCCACTTCGACCGGGACCTCCACGGACAAGGGCCTGAGGGCCCAGAAGTTCGACATCCTGACCCGCGCCGGCGGCGAGGATTTTACCGCGGCCGTCACCTATGCCGGCGGCACCGTGGACACGTTCAAGGTGGCTCCACCGATCGTCAACAATATCGATCGCGTGGCAATCGAGCGGAAGCACCTCACCACCGCCAACGACATGCTGGCGCCGTTCGTCCTCAAGGGCGCCGCGCTCGACCAGCAGCTGTGCAACCGGCAGATGCCGATCTTCACCGGTGTCGAGCGCTTCAATCTGAGCCTCAAATACGTCAAGGACGATACCGCGACGAGCAAGCGCACCGGCTACCAGGGGCCGCTGGTGCTGTGCTCGATGCATTACACCCCGATTTCCGGGCACTATACCAACAACGAGATCACCACCTATCTCGCCAGGAACGAGCGTATCCTCGTCTGGTACGCGCCGCTCCAGGCAGCCGGCTACTACATCCCCTACCGGGCGCTGGTGACCACCGAAGCAGGTGACCTCTCGGTGGTGCTGACCGAGCTCGCCGAGTAGCCACACCGTCCGCGGAGCGCTTTCAGGAAAAGTTGCAGACTTTTCCACCTCGAAAGCGCGACCACATCAAAGACGTAGAGCATTCACCGATTCAACGAGCGGTGAAATGCTCTGGCGATGAACGTCAGCTAAACCCTTGCCTCAGCACGCGTTCAAGCGCGCGACGGCATTTTCTCCTCCAAGGCTCGCGCCAAGGAGGAATTGATGACCATCGTGAAACTCGGCATCGCCGCTCTCGCCACTACGGTCGCGCTCGCTGGCGCCGCCAGTGCCCTCGACCTGAAGATCGCCACCCCCGGCCCAGGCAAGCTCGTGCCGACCAGCATCCAGCTCGGCATCATCCCGCCGCCCAACAATATCTGCCCCGGCAATGGCAAGCTCACCGCCTGGGTCGAAACCAACAAGCCCGGCACGATCAACATTCTGCTGGTGAAGAAGGGCGGCGCCGTCGGCGGTCCTTACGCTGTCACCACCGTGAAGGGCGCCAACGGCATCGTCATGGGCAGCTACACGCAGAATCTCGTGATCAACAATCCGGTCGACGCCGAATACCGTGTCGTCGTCGCCGGCACGCCCATCCAGTCCAACTGGGTCCCACTCGTCGCCGAGTGCTAAGACCCCGGGGCCGCTGCCCCCGACTTCCGCGCCCCGGACCACCGGCAACAGACCCGTGGTCCCTCGTGCCGGCATGCCTCCAAGCGGGGCTGCCGGCCGGGCGGCGGAAATCATGGTTAACCGGGTGTTACCAAAATCCGCGTGTCATTCCGGGACGGTCAACGGCTATTTTGCCAACGCGGCGGCGTGAGCAGCCATTGTTCAGGCACCTAAGGCATGAAGGCCACAAAAATCTTTGCGGGTGAAGGCTTCACGCCTCGTTCACACTTGCCCGATTCGAGCCCCAAACCGCCCGCAGTTAACCGCTTCGAAACCTTCCTGAACGCGATTTCCGGGGATTGCGCCGGATGCCACAGGAATGCCGTGGCGCTAGCGGGTCGCTGACCAAGCCACCCACCATATGCTGTAGTGAACAAACACGGATTTCCGAGTCGCAACCGATTCCTTTCCGGTTTGTTCTTCGTTCGTACCAATGGTTAACGCCAGCGCCAGCGACCTCGCTTATTTGTTCCGCGACGAGACACTCGTTTGTTGGCTTTCGATCACCTAAATAGGGCGCGATGACTCCCGCTTCCGCCTCCTCGCTCAAGGCGATCCTTGGGCCCACCAATACCGGCAAGACCTTCTTCGCCATCGAACGGATGCTCGCGCACCGCTCGGGGATGATCGGCCTGCCGCTGCGGCTCCTCGCCCGCGAGGTCTACCACAAGGTGGTCGACCGGATCGGCGCCCAGCACGTGGCGCTGGTCACCGGCGAGGAGCGGATCGTTCCGGCCAAACCGCGCTACTGGGTCTGCACGGTCGAGGCCATGCCGCTCGACGTGCCGGTCGAATGCGTCGCCATCGACGAAATCCAGGTGGCGACCGATTTCGACCGCGGCCACGTCTTCACCAACCGGCTGCTGCATGCCCGCGGCATCAGTGAAACGCTGCTGCTCGGCGCCGCCACCATGACGCCGCTGATCCGCGCGCTGCTGCCCGATGCCGAGATCATCCAGCGCCCGCGCTTTTCCGAGCTGCTCTACGCCGGTTCGAAGAAGATCTCCCGCCAGCCCAAGCGCTCCGCCATCGTCGCCTTCTCGGCCACCCAGGTCTACGCCATCGCCGAGCTGATCCGGCGCGAACGCGGCGGCGCCGCCGTGGTGATGGGGGCGCTCTCGCCCCGCACCCGCAACGCCCAGGTCGACCTGTACCAGAACGGCGACGTCGATTTTCTCGTCGCCACCGATGCCATTGGCATGGGCCTCAACCTCGATGTGCATCACGTCGCCTTTGCCGACGACCACAAGTTCGACGGCCACCAGACCCGGCAGCTGACCCCGGCCGAGTTCGGCCAGATCGCCGGCCGCGCCGGCCGCCACATGCACAACGGCACATTCGGGGTCACCGGCCACGCCCCCGATTTCGACGAGGAACTGGTCAAGCGCCTCGAGACCCACGATTTCGAGCCGATCCGGGTGATACAATGGCGCAACGCCGAGCTGGATTTCGCCTCGATCGAAGACCTGCGCCATAGCCTCGACCAGACGCCCACGCTCAGGGGCCTGACCCGCGTTCCCATCGCCACCGACCAGCATGCGCTGGAGTTCGTCGCCCGCAACGAGGCCGGCGCTGCGGCAAAAAGCGAGGCGGCGGTGCGGCTCTTATGGGAGTGCTGCGGCATCCCGGACTACCGCGATATCTCGCCGGCGCAGCACGGCGAGATCATTACCCGCATCTATCTCGACCTCACCCGCCACCGCCATGTCGACGCCGACTGGATTGCCGAGCAGGTGCGGTTCTGCGACAATGTCACAGGCGACATTGATACGCTTTCCAATCGGATCAAGCAGATCCGGACATGGACCTTTGTCGCCAACCGCAAGAACTGGCTTGAAGACCCCGCATATTGGCGCGAAAAGACCCGGGACATTGAAGATCGACTGAGCGACGCTCTGCACGAGCGTCTCACTCAACGTTTCGTCGATCGTCGCACTTCGGTGCTTATGCGCCACCTGAGAGACAAGCATATGGTATCGCCTGAAATTAACGACCGCGGCGAGGTGAGCCTCGAAGGCCACCTGATTGGCTCCATCGAGGGCTTCCGCTTCACCTTGGCTCGGTCGGAAGGTGGCGATGCCAAAGGCGTGGCGGCAGCCGCGGCGCAGGTCGTGGCGCCTGAAATCGCCAAACGCGCCGAGCGAGTCGCCGGTGCGCCCAACGAAGAGCTGGTGCTCGCCACCGACGGCTATGTACGCTGGCGCGGCCAGGTGATCGCCAACCTGGTCGAGGGCGAACAGCTGTTCACCCCGCGCCTCATCATCCTCGCCGATGAGAGCCTCACCGGCCCCGATCTCGAGCGCGTCCAGGATCGGTTGAACCTGTGGCTCCGCCACCTGGTCAACACCCAGCTCGAAAGCGTGCTGTCGCTCGAAGCACCGGCCGATCTCGAGGGCGCCGCCCGCGGCGTCGCCTATCGGCTCTACGAGAATCTCGGCATCCTGCCGCGCAGCGCCGTGGCCGAAGAGGTCAAGGGCCTCGACCAGGACGTGCGCGGCAAGCTCCGCAAGCTCGGCGTGAAATTCGGCGCCTTCCACATCTACGTGCCGCAGAGCCTGAAGCCGGCGCCGCGCGAGCTGGCGCTGATCCTCTATGCACTGAAGCATGGCGGCGTGCGCCAGCCGGGCGTCGCCGAGCTGCCGCAGATCGTGCTGTCGGGCCGCACCTCGTTCCTCATCGACCCCGAAGTGAACGTGAAGCTCTATGAGCTGGCGGGCTTCAAGGTCGCCGGCCGCCGCGCGGTGCGCGTCGATATCCTCGAGCGCCTCGCCGATATCATCCGCCCGCTGATCGCGCTGAACCCGGTGACCCACCAGGGCGAATTGCCGCCGGGCGCCGCCGAGGGCAATGGTTTCCGCGTCACCGTCGAGATGACCTCGCTGCTCGGCACTGCCGGCGAGGACTTTGCCTCGATCCTCAACTCGCTCGGCTATCGCGTCCGCCGCACCCCAAAGGTCACGGCGCCCGTTGTCGTCGAGACAGCGACGACCACCGAGACGACCACGTCGGAGACGACCGAGACCACTGAAGCCACTGAGGGCGTTGAGGCGGTCGCGACTGAGACTATCGATACGACAGAGACCACGACCGATGCCGTAGTCGCCGATGTCGCCGATGCCGAGGTGAACGCTGCTGCCGCCGATGCGGTCGAGGGCGTGGCCCCGGCTACGCAGGTTGTCACCGAGACCGAAGTCGTCGCCGTCGAAACCGCCACCGCTGATCTCGGTGCCCCCGCCCCTGCCGAAGACACCAAACCCGCTGAGCCCGAGTTCGACGAGGTCTGGTTCCCGGCTGGCCGCCGGCCCGACAATCCGCGTCACGGCGGCGCCCGCAACCGCGGCCCGCGTGCCGATGGGGCGGAAGCGACCGCCGAGGGGGAAAAATCCGAGCGCCCGCAGCGCAATTTCCGTCGCCCCGAGCGTCCGGAAGGCGATGGCAAGGGCGGCGACGCCAAGCCCAACCGTCCGCGCTTCGAGGGCCGTCGCGACGGCCAGCGCCAAGGGGCCGGCAACAGCAATGGCGGCGGCAAGCCGTTCGAGAACAAGGGTGGCAAGCCGGGCGGCAAGCGCTTCGACAAGCCGCGTGAGGAGTGGAAGGAACACCGTCCGCGCGAGGATCGGAAACCGGCTGTGCTCGATCCGAACTCACCCTGGGCGGCGCTCGCCGCACTGCGGAACCCCAAATCCGAATGAAGACCGCGGAATAGTGGCGCTTGGAGAAGCAGCGGCTCGACAAGTGGCTGTTCTTCTCGCGCGCGGTGAAATCCCGCACCCTGGCGCAGAAGCTGATCGAGAGCGGCGCCATCCGGGTCAATTCCGAACGCACTGACCGGTCCGACCACAAGGTCGGGCCGGGCGATGTCCTCACCATGACAGTGCACACCCGCCTCTTGGTCTGGCGCATCCTCGACCCCGGCACCCGCCGCGGCCCTGCCCCGGAGGCGGCGCTGCTCTACGAGGACCTTTCACCGCCCCCGGTGCCCCGTGAGACAGCTCCACCGAGCCACGCTGAACGCGACATCGGCAGCGGGCGCCCGACCAAGAAGGAACGTCGCGACACCGATCGACTACGCGACGACGAGGATTGAACGGTTCGGCCCCCATCGTTCACTTTGCCGTTACGATCGCCGGCCTCGATTCCTCGCTCTCCCCGCCACAATTGCCAACCTGCACGCCCCGATGCGCATCGCAGCGTCGCGCGCCCGTGGCAGGGACGGATAACCATGTCGGAGAGCGAGGCCGATGCGTCGAAAGCCTGACCGCCCTGTCCCTTGCGGCGTGGGAGAAAAAGGGCTAGCACGGCCCGAGGCGTACGGCTTGCTGCGTGCGCCCGGCTGAAAGACCCAGCGGCCCTAGAAACTTGAGCAGGAACGCTCGCGAAGAATGACCTACATCGTCACGGACAACTGCATTAAGTGCAAGTACATGGACTGCGTCGAGGTTTGTCCCGTCGACTGCTTCTATGAAGGCGAGAACATGCTCGTCATTCACCCCGACGAGTGCATCGACTGCGGCGTCTGCGAACCCGAATGTCCGGCTGAGGCGATCAAGCCCGATACCGAGGGCGGCCTCGACAAATGGCTGGAGATCAACAGCAAATATGCCTCCGCCTGGCCCAACATCACCGAGAAGCGCGATGCTCCGGCCGATGCCAAGGAGTGGGACGGGGTCGAGGGCAAGTTCGAGAAGCACTTCTCCGAAGCTCCCGGCGAGGGCGATTGACCTTCGCCCCGCGAGGGTGGCTGGAAAAGTTCTGAGACTTTTCCGTCTCGAAGACGCGACGAGATCAGTGACCAGCCTCGGTTTTGCCGCCGGTTTGCCATGCCGATGAACCGCTTGGGCCCGGAAGCTGACCGGCTCCCGGCGGTCTTGATTCGCAACTTTTGATTTTGCTGAAATTTTGTGCTACGCTCCTCAAACGAATGGAGCTTGCCCGTCATCCAATGCGTGCCACTAGGCACCCTTTTTTTTGACACCAGCAATAATGGGGCTGCAGTCATCCGGTCGCGCGGACCGGAAGAGTGCGCGAAGGGTTTTTGCTTATCTATTCGGACGGGCGAACCAGCAACAACAGGACGGCCTCTCCGCGAAGAGCTGTCCGGCGGCGGCGTTAATAGGAGTATCCTCTATGGTCACCAAGAAGCCTCAGCAGCGGCTTGGATTCAAGACGGGCGAGTACATCGTCTATCCGGCGCATGGCGTCGGCCTCATCACCTCGATCGAGGAACAGGAGGTCGCGGGGCTGACCCTCGAGCTGTTCGTCATCTCGTTCGAGCAGGATAAACTGACCCTTCGCGTTCCCGTCGCCAAGATCAAGTCGGTCGGCATGCGTAAGCTCGCCGAAGAGGATGAGGTCAAGAAGGCGCTGGAGACCGTCACCGGCCGCGCCCGCGTCAAGCGCACCATGTGGTCGCGCCGCGCCCAGGAATACGAAGCCAAGATCAATTCCGGCGACCTGATCGCCATCTCGGAAGTGGTGCGCGACCTGTTCCGCTCCGACGACCAGCCCGAGCAGTCCTACTCGGAACGCCAGCTGTTCGAGCAGGCGATGGACCGGATGAGCCGCGAGGTTTCGGCCGTCAACAAGCTCACCCTCACCGAGGCTGTGCAGCTGATCGAGAAGAACCTCGCCAAGTCGCCGCGCCGCGGTCCGAAGTCGGACGCCGCCGACGCCGAAGAAGCGGCCTGATCGCGGCAGCAACCACCAATTCAAAGGGGCCGGCAGCAATGCCGGCCCTTTTCGTTTGTGCACCTGAGAGCGCCAGCAGCCTGCCGTCGCTGCGCTGGTGACCGAGGGCGAGGTTGGCGGCAAACTGCCGGTCTCGGGGGGTGATTCCATGACTGCCAGACCGCGACAGATCTTCATCGCCGCTGCTGTGCTTGTCGGCCCCGATGGCCGCGTCCTGCTGGTGCGCAAGCGCGGCACCGACGTGTTCATGCAGCCGGGCGGCAAGCTCGAGCCGGGTGAAGCGCCATTGGCGGCGCTGCAGCGCGAGGTGCACGAAGAACTTGGCCTCGCCGTCGATCCGGCCACTGCCCACTATCTCGGCCGCTTTGCGGCTCCGGCGGCACATGAGACAGACGCCATGGTGGTGGCGGAGGCGTTCTGGCTCAGTATCCAGTCGACCCCCGCTCCGCAGGCCGAGATCGAGGAAGCCCTGTGGGTCGACCCGGCTGACCTGGGCGAGCTTGAGCTCGCGACACTGTCGCGCCATCACATCCTGCCGGCCTATCTCCGCAGCCGCTGAGCCCCGCTACTTCGGGATCGGCCAGAACGCCCGGACGCGCTCCTGGTAGGCGAGGAAGCGGTCGCCACGCGAACGCAGCATATGCGCCTCGAGCGGCGGAACACCCGAAACATGCACCAGCAACCAGTACATCATCGCCGGCGCCAGCAGCGTCAGCCAGCCCCAGGGATAGGCGAGGCTGACGCCGATTGGGATGTAGGCCAGCCAGTACAGCCACTCGAAGAAGTAGTTCGGGTGCCGGCTAAGCGACCATAGCCCGAGATCGCAGACCCGCCCGGCATTGGCCCGATCGGCCTTGAACGCCCTGAGTTGCGCGTCGCTCACTGCTTCACCGGCGATCGCCAGCAGCGCAATGACCACCCCGAGAGCGTCGCCAAGGCCCAGCGGTGCTGGGTTCGCTGAAGCCGCGAGTGCCGCAACCACCAGCACCAAAGCCGCCGCGCCCTGGATGTAGAGAAACACGAACAGCTGGCTCCGATAGCGCTCGCCCCAGCCGCGGCGCAACTCCGCATAGCGCGGATCATCGCCACCACTGAGGGTGCGGCGCGCGATATGGGTGCCGAGCCGCAGGGACCAGAGCGCCAGCAGCGCCATCACCAGCAGCGTCCGGCCGGTCATCATGCCGACCGCGGACCACCACACGGCGACGACGCCAACCAGCCCGGTGCCATAACTCCAGAACGTGTCGGCCCAGCCGGAGCGCCCCGAGCTGACCACCACCCACCAGGCCAGCGCCATCACCGATGACAGCAACACCGCCGCGATAACGATCGCGGTGCCGCTGATCATTCAACCTGCTCCGGCACACGCCGCTCGGAGACCCTCACCGTCCCCGACGCAATCCGCTGCCGCGCCGGCGACCAGTGGAAGAACGGCACCCCCTTGGCGATCAGCTTCAGCGCTTCCCAATAGATGCCGGCGACCACCTTCAGCGTCATCAGCGGGTAGCCGGCAAAGGCCCGCCACAGGGCCTGGTTCGACAGCTCTTCGCGCCGTCCGTGGAAACTGGCGGTGAGCAGCAGCCCCTCGGCATCGTCTTCGAGGATCGAGATGCCGACCCGCTCCCCGGGCGCGGTGATGCGAAAGCGATAGGTACAATCCATCGGCATGAAGGGCGAAACGAAGAACTGCTTCCTGGCCGCATGCCGCACCACCCGCTCGCCACCACTGGCCGGCAGCGCATAGGTGTGGCGCTCGCCATGGGTATTGTGCACCTCGTAGAGAACCCCGGCGAGCCGCCCGTCCTGCCGATGGCAGAAGTAAACACTCAGCGGGTTGAAGACGAAGCCGAAGAGGCGCGGATAGCACAGCAGTTCGATCCGGCCGCCATCATAGCCGATACCAGCCTCCGCCAACCGCTCGGTCGCCCAGTCCCTGAGCGATGAGCGGCCATCGCCGTGATCGGCTTGCCGAAAGCTGAACAGGCCGCCGCGCTCAATGCGAAGCAGCGCAAACCGACCGGCAAGCTCATCGAGCTCGTCGAGGTCGAGCAGCAGGCAGAACACCTTGTAGCCAAGGCTATGGCGCTTCGGCCTGAGCCGGGTATGGGCGACCGAGCCGCGATACAGCGCCGACCTCACAGGGCCGTTTCCAGCACGGCCGGCGCCACAGCAATACGGCTGCGCTGCGCCGCCCAGGGCGGGTTAACGCCAAACTGGCCGGCGACCGCCAGGCCCGATTGCAGCGCGTCCTCGTGAAAACCGTAGCCGAAATAGCTGCCGCAGAACCAGGTGTTGCGCACCCCCTGCAGCCGCCACAGCTGATCCTGCGCTGCCAGCGCCGCGTGATCGAACAGCGGGTGGGTGTATTCGAAACTGCGGATGACGCTCTCGGGCCGCGGCTGCCGCGACGGGTTCAGCGTCAGGAACAGCTGCCGGCGGGTGCGCAGCGATTGCAGGTGGTTCATCCAGTAGCTGACGCAAAGCGGCCGGTCGGCGCGGGCATCGTCCGAACCGATATAGTTCCAGCTGGCCCAGACCGACCGGCGCCGCGGCATCAGCGCCGGGTCATCGTGCAACACCGCGACATTGGGGGTGTAGCGAAAGGCGCCGAGCACCGCCTGCTCGTCGTCGGAAGCATCGTCGAGCAGCCCCAGCGCCTGGTCGGCATGGGCGCCGATCACCACGTCGGTGAACACCTCGCGCCCGCCCGCGACGTCGTTGACGAACACCAGCCCGCCCGTGCGGCTGACCCGGGTGGCGCCCGGGCGGCGCTGCATGGCGGTGCCGATATCGGCCAGCAGCGCGTCGACATAGCTGCGGCTGCCGCCGAGCACGGTGCGCCATTGCGGCCGCCTGGTGACCTGCAGCAGCCCGTGGCTGGTGAAGAAACGGAGAAAGGAGCGCATCGGGTAGTGCCGCATCTGCTCCGAGGTGGTCGACCAGATCGCCGCGCACATCGGCAGCACATGCTCCTCGACCAGCGCCCGCGACCAGCCGCCGCTATCGAGGAACTCACCCAGCGAGATGGCCTCCATGGCGCGCTCGTCGAGCCCACGCGTCACTTCGTAGAACTTTACGATATCGGCAATCATCCGCCAGAACCGCGGGTTGACCAGGTTGCGTTTCTGCCCGAACAGCCCGAACGGCCGGCTGGAATATTCGACCCGCCCGTCGCCCACCGACACCCCGAGCGACATGTCGGAATCGACGCTTGCGACCTGGAGGTGCTCGAGCAGCGCGGTGAAGTTTGGGTAGTTGCCGGGGTTGTAAACGATGAAGCCGGTATCGACGGCGACCGGTCCTTCCGGGCACTCCACATCGACGGTGTTGGCATGCCCACCGAGCCAGCCATTGGCCTCATACAGCACCACCTCGTGCCGCCGGCTCAGCAGCCAGGCCGCCGATAGCCCGGCAATGCCCGCGCCGATGATTGCAATGCGCCGTCCCGACGCCCGTGCCTGGTCTTGGTGGAGATGCCGCACCTGAATTTCCTATCCGCTGCCGATGGGAGGAACTACGGGTCGCGGGCGCGAATTGTTTCAGGCGCGGCAAAAAACTCTGGCGGGTGAAACAGTTGGCGGTTTCGGCCCGTTACTTCCGGCTCAGCCGGCTCTGGAGACCGCCGCATGCCACCTTTCGTCGTCGCCTATGCCGGAGCCGCCATCACTATGCTGGCGCTCGATGCGCTCTGGCTCACCACCATGGTGCCACGCCTCTACCAGCCGCAGTTGGGCAGTCTCCTCGCAGAGCGGCCCAACCTGGCGGTAGCCGGAGTGTTCTACCTGCTCTACCTTGTCGGAGTGCTGGTCTTCGCCATCCTGCCGGCGCTCGAAGCGCGCAGCTGGCTGGCGGCGCTGGGCTTCGGTGCGCTGCTCGGCCTTGTCGCCTACGGCACCTACGACTTCACCAACCTCTCGACCCTGCGCAACTGGCCGCTGAGCCTCAGCCTGATCGACGTCGCCTGGGGCACCGCCCTCACCGCCGTCACCGCGCTCGGCGGTTACTGGGCGGTACGCTGGTTGCTGCCGGGCTGAGGCGCCCTCTACAGATCTACGGTGTCATCAAATGACCGCCGGGCGGCGGTGTTCGTACCACCGCAAACGCCCCAAACTCGGTGTCATCCCAGCGAAAGCTGGGACCCAACGTTCAGCTGGCGCAAGCGGATGAGTGGGTCCCAGCTTTCGCTGGGATGACAGCCGGTGGGGAGGGAGAGCTCGAGGCTAACCACTGGGTTAGAAACAACCGCTTCTCAGCAAACCGCCCCGTCGCCTACTCGACCGTGACGATCTTGTACTTCTGCCCCGCCACCAGCGTGTCGCCCGGGTAGAGGTTGTTGAGGATGTAGAACAGGTCGGTGCCGCGACTGAGCCCGCTCATCCGGCGCGCCAGCGAGTCCGCCGTATCGACGTTGCCGGCAGTGACGGTGCGGACCACCAGCTTCTTGACCAGTCCAAGGTCCTTGGCGGTCGCCGCCCGGAAGCTCTTCAGCGTCGCTTCGGCGGCTTTGGTGAAAGCCGGGTTGTCGAACTTGGCGGCAAAGATGAAGCGATAAACTCGCCCATCATGCCGCACCACGGCCACGCGAAAATTCCACTGCGGGGTGACGGCGACGCCCGTCGCCATCTCGAAGCCGTTGGCGCTCTCGCGTTTCACCGTCGCGGGCTGCAGCCCGGCGATCCAGCCGGACTTCAGATAATCCTCGAGCCCCATCGACGCCGGCACCTCGGCGCTGTCGAAGCGCACTGCCTCGCCCTCGCCGGCAACACCGACGACGGCGCCCTTCGAGATCTGCAGCGTATAGTTCTGCGGCACCTCGAAGGTGAACTTCAGCGTCGGATTGATATAGCGGCGGCCGACCACGGCGCCCTGCGCCGGGCTGTCGCCGAAGGCGAGCCCTTCGATGCCGGCCATGTAGCCATCACGCGCCGTTTCGCCCAGGCCCGGGGCGCCGAAGAAGGCGCGCGCCGTCTCGATCGCCTTCTGGACGCGATCTGGGGTCGAGGGGTGCGAGGAGAGGAAATCGCCTTCCTGGTCGGCATCGCCGGCCGAGAAATGCGCGAACCGGCCCATGGCGCCGAGGAAGCGCGCCGCCGCGTGCGGGTCGTAACCGGCGCGGCCGGAGGTCAAAATGCCCTCCTTGTCGGCGGCCAGTTCCTGCTGCTGGCTGAACGCCGCCAGCGACATCTTCGAGCGGTTCGACGCCTGGTCGGTGGCGGTATCGGCGCCGAACACGCCGGTCACCACCTTGTCGACGATCTCGTTGGTACGCACCCGGTTGGTGCGGGCGCGGGCATGCTTCAGCGTCACGTGCGCGATCTCGTGCGCCAGCACGGCCGCGATTTCCGAGGTATCGGAGGCGAGCGCCAGGATGCCGCGGGTGACATAGACATAGCCGCCCGGCAGCGCAAAGGCGTTGACCTCGGCGGTATCGAGAATAGTGACGGTGAATTTCTGGTTCGGCTGGTCGGCGGCGGCAAGCAGCCGCCCGACGATCCGCGCGATCATGATCTCGGCCTGGCGGTCCGAATAGATGCCACCATAGGAGGCGACGATGCGCGGATGCTCGCGTGCCCCGATCGCGTCTTCCTCCGGATCGTCGGACGCGACGATCGGCGCGTTCTGCCCCTCGGTGCGGGTCGTCGTGACCCCGGGCAGGCTCGAGCAGGCGGCAAGCACTGCGAGGAGTGCTGCTGCGAGCGGGGCGCCGAGCGCCGTGATCATCGAACGCGACTTCATGGAGCGAGGAGAACCTCTATCTGCTCTGGATGGGTGACTTCGACCCGCGGGCCATCGACGTCATCCACCCAGCCTCTGATCCGCACGAGGGCACCCTCGAGCTTAAGGGGGTCGAGACCGGACCGCGAAAACAGCTGGACCGCTGACCGCTCAAGTACGGCGGTGAAGTCCTCTTTCCACGATCGGCCAAAATTCAGGTAGATGCGCCCCTGCGCCTCGTCGGCGAGAAGCACCCGACCCTCCACCAGCTCGTAGTGACCCAGGCGCCCAGCCAGTTCAGCCGGCCGGTCCGCCCGCCGCACGAGATAGTAGGGATCGGCCCAGATGCCAAGCTTCATCAGCCGCGCCGAGCCTTCGGCACTGAGCAACTGTGGCAGACATGCACGATTATCGGGGAATGAGTAGACCCGCGCCCAGCCGTCGGCGATCATCCGCTGCTGCACCCAGAGCTCGGGCGTATCGACGACGAATAACTGCCCCAGCGTCCGGCCGTGCCGGTCGACCTGCTCGCCGCCATGGCGCACCGCAACCCGTTTGCCGAGCGTCAGCGCTTCCAGCGCCAGCCGCGCCTCCTCAGCCTTCGGCCAGGTCTCGAAACCCTCACGCCCCAGCGGCAGCTTGGGCGCCTGCGTGCCGATCAGGCGAACCACCACACCGGTATCGAGCACCACCGTGTCGCCGTCGGTCACCGACATGACCGTGCCTTTGGGGCCGTCGACCAGCCCGTCACAGCCCATGGCAAGGGCGCTCAACGGCATGGCGACGAACACCGCAGCCGCAGCAAATCTGAGCACATTGAAGGCAAGCAAGTTTGGCCCCATCCGACGACATGGCAAACTGCACGAAATTGCGGCGAAATTCTTCCATCTCGCGGCGGCACGACGACGAATGTTGCACCTTGGCCACTTCTCCTCAGGAGTGATTCGGCAGCGTGATAGTTCAACCGCTTGCAGCAGGTCACCGTTTCGAGGAAACGGCGGCGTGCTTTAGGATCACGCCGATTCTGCTGCCGGACCCCTGACCGATGCTCGCCGAACTCTTCGTCTATGCTGCGAGCTATCGCCCGACGCCGCCGGCGTTCCGTTCGCATCTGAGCGAGGCGGTGGGCCTGTGGGCCCGCGGCCAGCGCCAGACCCGCGCCTGGGCTCCGCATCTGGCCAACTCCCGCGGCCTGATCGACACCACCATCGACGACCTGACCGCGCGTCGCACCGTGGTGGTGCTCGGCTCCGGCCCGCTGTTCGATGTGCCGGTCGAATCGCTCTGCCGTACCTTCAAGCGCGTGATCCTCGTCGACCGTATCCACCTTTCGACCGTCGGCCAGCGGATCGACCGCTATCCCAATGTCGAGCGCCAATGGCGCGACCTGTCGACGGCGAGCAATCCTGGCGCCCTCGACTTCCTCGAAGCGATCGATGATCTCGACTGGGTGATCTCGCTGAGCCTCGTCAGCCAGCTGGCGCGCGCCGCGCCGGGAGCAGAGCGGCAGGTGGTCGACGGCCATCTCGACAAGCTCGCCATCCTCCCCTGCCCCGCAACGCTGGTGACCGATCTCGATTATCGCGTGTTCAACCGGCACGGCGTGATGCTCGACACTGCCGACCTGCTGCACGGTCGCCCTGTGCCGCGCAGCGGCCTGCGCTGGAAATGGGAAGTGGCGCCCTTCGGCGAGGAAGGCCACCACACCCGTCGCGTGCATTCGATGGCGGCGTGGCCCGACTGGCGCCACGCCTGACCTCTCGGCTGGCTCAGACCAGGCGCGCGTCCAGCGTCACCTTGATGGCGCCGAGCGCCCGCGACACCGGGCACTCGGCCTTGGCCTTCTCGGCCAGTTCCTGGAACTTCGCCGCATCGATCCCCGGCACCTTGCCCTCGACTGTCAGCGCACTGCCGACGATGCCGGTACCGGGAATGAGCTCGACCGCCGCGGTGACCTTGAGGTTCTCGGCCGTGGTGCCGTTGGCGGCGAGGAAGGCGCTGAACTGCATGGCAAAGCAGCCCGAATGCGCCGCCGCGATCAGCTCTTCCGGGTTGGTGCCCGATTGGCCGCTTTCGTCGACGAAGCGTCCCTTGAAGGTGTAGGGCAGGCCCGCGAAAGCGCCGCTCAGCACATCGAGCGTGCCGGTCCCCTCCTGCAACGTTCCCTTCCAGTTGGCGGTGGCAGTACGCTTCATCAGAAAACTCCATTGGTTTCGATCATTGGCGGGCGCGAGACTAGCGCTTCGGTGACCCCGCTTGCCAGCCCGGCCACGAGCCGTCCGAGCCGCCGCATCAACGGCCTCTGCTGCGGAGGGTTCCAGGCCGGCGGCGGCGCCGATATTGCCGCTGGCAAGGGCTGGGTAACCATCCGCCTCTATCCTCTGCCGCGAGTGATCGAGAGTGCCATGCGTAAATCCCCCGTGCCTGCCCTGCTGACCGTTCTGTTGCTGACCTTCGTCCTTGCCGGCTGCTCGTCATTGGGCGGCCTCACCAAGGACAAGCAGCCGCTTTCCGCCCGCACGGTCAGCGTGCTGGCGGCGCTCGACACCACGCCCGCCGCGCCGATGCTGGTGCGCGTCTTCAAGGAGAGCTCGGAGCTCGAAGTCTGGAAGCCCGACAGCCGCGGCAGCTATCGCCTGTTCAAGACCTATGCCATCTGCAAATGGTCCGGTGAACTGGGGCCGAAGGTCAAGGAAGGCGACTACCAGTCGCCCGAAGGCTTTTATGAGGTGACGCCGGGGATGATGAACCCCAAATCCAGCTATTACCTCTCGTTCAACACCGGTTTCCCCAACCGGCTCGACCGCGCCCAGGGCCGCAGCGGCACCAACCTGATGATCCATGGCGATTGCAAATCGGTCGGCTGCTACGCCATGACCGACGAGCAGATGAAGGAAATCTATGCCCTGGCGCGCGAGAGCTTTGCCGGCGGCAATCCGAGCTTCAAGCTGGAACTCTATCCGTTCCGCATGACCGAGGCCAACCTGACCCGGCACGCCACGAACCCCAACATCGCATTCTGGCGCAATCTCAAAGAGGGCTACGACGTACTGGCTCAGACGCAGCGGCCGGCAGCTGTCGGGACCTGCGGCGGCCGCTATGTCTTCAATGCCGGCACCACCAGCCTCCCCAACGACCCGCTGGGCGCCTGCCCGGCCGACGCGGCTGCCCCGAGCACTGCCGACCTCGCCGTCGCCGCCGGCAATCCGGCGTTCTCTTAAGGCGGCGACCAGCACTGCGGCGAGGGCGACAAGGTCACGCCACGCCGCCGCCCTCGTGATCCACCGCCTGCCGCTTGCCGGTCGAGAACATGATCAGCGCGAACACCGGTTCCGTGCCGACCGCCCTGGCCCAGTGCCGCACATCCTGCGGGATGCGGATGATGTCGCCGGCGCCCAGCATCACCGTCTCCTCACCCAGCTTATGCTCACACGATCCCGAGACCACGTAGAGGAACTCCTCGCAATTGGGGTGCGAGTGCAGCGGGTTACGCTCCCCCGGCTTGATGAAGCAGGTGCCGAAGGTCATCTCGGTCCCCGCCATCGATTTGTCGGTGATCTTCCAGTTGAGCTCGCCCCAGCCGGTATTGACCCGCTCGCCATCGGCGGCGCGGGCAACGAACGTCTCGATCGTCATCGCCTGGCTCCCTGCGCTCAGACCGCTGCCGAAACGCCATGCGGCGTCGTGGCGTAAAAGTCGTAGAGCTTCATGATGTCGAGCGCCGTCTCGAGCGTCCCCTTGCTCACCGCCCGCCCCTCCAGCACCGCCTCGCAGAAATGCAGCACTTCGGGCACATAGCCCAGCGTGAACATGTTGTTGTTGTAGAGCTGGCCAAGCGAGAATTCGGGCTCATACACCACCGTGGCGCTCTCCTCGGGCTGGATCCAGCTCGAGGCCCGGCCATAGCTCGGGAGCTTGGCCTTGCGGTAATGCGTCAGCTTCACGCCGTTCTCGACCACCGCGTGGCTACCCTCGCCGATCGCCTCGACCCGCTCGAGCGGCCCGCCCCAGCTCTGGCCGGCGCTGAAATGCAGCGCCCCGATGGCGCCCGACTTGAACTTGAGGCTGGCAATGGTGGCGCCGGTCGGTTCGGCCCACTCGAAGCTTGCCCGCTCGATCTCGCCGGCGAGAAAGCTGATGATCGCGCCCGGGTGGTAGATGTGGTCGATCACCGACTGCATGGCGACGAGGTCGCCCCGCTTGTCGGGCGCCGGCAGCGCCTGCGGGTAGCGCACCACCAGCGAGGTCAGGCGGCCGAATTCCGGCGCCGTGACGATATCCTTGAGCTTCTCGATGGCGGGAAAGAAGGTCTTCTTCAGCCCGGTCATGATGTTCTTGCCGGTGCGCTTCGACACCGCGATCAGCTCTTCGACCTCCGCCCGGCTCGCCGCCGTCGGCTTTTCCATCCACACATGGGCGCCGGCTTCGACCACGTCCTTGGCCAGTTGCGTCGCCTGCACGTGCCCATCCCTGGTGTAGCTGGTGACGATGAACACCACGTCGGGCTTTTCGGCCGCGAGCATCGCCTGGTGGTCGGTATAGGTGCGCTCGGCCCCGAACACCCGCGCGAAGCCATCGGCGCGGTCCTTCGAAAGATCGCAGATGGCGACGAGGTCGACCGGCGCATAGCGGAAGGTCGGGTAGACATTGCGATAGGCATGGCCGCCCGCCCCGATGAAGCAGGCCTTGAGCCGCCGCTCGTACTCGAAATTGTAGCGGATCTCCCGCGGAACGTGGTGCGGCATAACTCAGCCTTTCAATGCGCCTTGCGTGAGGCCTTCGGTGAAGCGCCTCTGGGTCAGGATGTAGAGGATGATGACCGGCAGGAAGGTGATCACGGTGCCCGAGAACACCAGCCGGAAATCGGTGGAATAGGTCGACGCGAACCGCACGAGGCCGAGCGGCAGGGTCTGGTTGCCGGGGCTGATCAGCACCACCAGCGGTAGGAAGAAATCGTTCCAGGTCGACAGCGCCGAGATGATCAGCAGCGCCGAGATGGCCGGCTGCGACAGCGGCAGGAACACTCGGGTGAGGATCTGGAAATGGTTGGCCCCATCGATCCTCGCCGCTTCGCTCAACTCGTTCGGCACGCCGAGAAAGAAGCTCCGCATCAGGAACAGCCCGAACGGGATGCCATTCGCAACCTGCGCCAGCACCACGCCGGCCATCGAGTTGATCAACCCAAGGTTGAACAGCACCTGGTAGAGCGGAATGATGATCGCCTGGATCGGGATCGTGAGCCCGAAGATGAAGGCGTAGAAGGTCCACTCGCGGCCAGCAAAGCGGATCTTGGCCAGCGCATAGCCGGCCGGGGCGCAGACGATGAGGGTCAGCACCACCACGCCCGCCACATTGATCAGGCTGTTGCCGATCAAGGAGCCGAAGCCGCCGATATTCCAGGCATCGGCGTAGTTCTGCCACATCAGCTGTTTGGGCAGCGCGAACGGATCGCCGCGTCCGATCTCCGCCTCGGTCTTCAAACTCGAGGTGACGAGCCACAGGAACGGCCCCAGGATAATGGCGAACACCGGCAGCAGCAGCGCCACCATCGGCCATTCGGCGGGTTTGCGTCTGCTCATGACGATTTCCTCGCGCGCCAGCGGTTGAAGGCAACGGTGATGGTGATGGCAAGCACGCTCATCAGGATGCAGAGCACCGCGGCAAGCCCATGATCCTGCGCCTGGAAGGCGAGCCGATAGATGTAGGTGGTTATGATTTCCGAGGCGTAGAACGGCCCGCCATTGGTCATCACGAACACCGTGGCAAAGCCCTTGAGCCCGTTGATCATGGCGAGCGACAACACGAAGGTCATCACCTCGCTTAGGCCTGGCAGCGTCACGTTCCAGAGTTTTTGCAGAGCGTTGGCGCCATCGATCTCGGCCGCCTCGTAGAGCGTACCGTCGATGTTCTGCAGCCCGGCGATGAACAGCAGCATGTAGAGCCCGAAGCCCTGCCAGGAGCTCGCGACATTCACCGAGAACAGCACCAGCAGCGGGTCGCTCAACCAGCCCTTGGCCCAGCCGGCGAGCCCCCATTGGGTCAGCGCCGTGTTGATAAGGCCATAGAACGGGTCGTAGATATTGGCCCAGATCACCCCCACGACCGCGAGCGAGACGAGGTGCGGCAGGAAGAACGCGGTGCGGAAGAACACCCGCGTGCGGCTCAGCCGGCCGATCGCCAGCGCCAGCGCCAACCCCAGCCCGCCGGCCAGCACCACATGGTAGAACAGCCACAGGAAGGTGCGGCCGAGGCTCGGCCAGATGATCGGGTCCTCGGTGGCACGAAGGTAATTGTCGAAGCCGACGAAATTCGCCTCGGTGTTGAAGCCGCCCGAATTGGTGAAGCTGATCCAGATGGTTAGGAGGATCGGCGTCAGGCTGAACAGTGCATAAAGCGCGATCGCCGGCAGCATCAGCACGAAGGCCGCCCCGAACCCGTCACGCGCCCCATCGGCACGGCGTCGGCGAGTGGCGGCAGGCGCGCGGAGGTCCGCGGGATCGGCTGTGGTGGTCAGTCTGGTCATTGGCCAGGTCTCTCAGTCGGGCCTTCTCCCCTTGTGGGAGAAGGTGGCCGATAGGCCGGATGAGGGGTCCGTGACACGAAGTGTCGCGCGACCTGAGTGAAACGAAGGCGACTGAGTTCGCGGAGAGAAACCCCTCATCCGCCCTTCGGGCACCTTCTCCCACAAGGGGAGAAGGCGACGGAGCCGAAGCATCCGTATTACAGCGCCGGGATCTTCGCCTGGATCTGCGCCATGCCGTCCTCGGCCGAGACCTGGCCGCCGATCAGGCCCTGGATCACCTGGAAGTAGGTGTCGAGCGCTGCGCCGGGCATGTAGACCGACGGGTTGAAGCCCACCCCATTGGCCGCCGCCGCGAACACCTCGGCCATCACCGGCACCGCCGGTTTCAGCTCGGGCATGGCGCGCGGCGAGATCTGCGTGCCGGTCTTGTGCTCGGCCCTGAAGCGCATCACCTCGTCGGAGAGGATGTAGTCGATCCACTTGGCGGCGAGTTCGGGTTGCTTGGAACTGACCGGGATCATCCAGCTCCAGCCGATGCCGCCGGTCGGCTTGCTCTCGCCCGCGAGGTCACTCGGGATGGTGGCAAAGCCCATATTGTCGATCGGGTACTCGTTCTTCCGGGCATTGTTGATGAACCACGGCCCGCCGAAAAAGATCGCGGCGCGCTTGTTGGTCCAGAGCCGCGTTGCCGCCTCGAGGTCCAGCCCCGCCATCTGGGCGCTGACGTAACCCTTTTTGGCGAAGTCGACGACGCGCTGCGCGCCGAGCAGCGGCTCGGCATCGCTCCACGACTTCTTGGCCGTCACCACCTCGCCCATCACCGTCGTGCCTGCCGCGGCCTGCAGGAAATTGCCCATCAGGTGGCCGCCATTGGCATTGTTGCGCGGGCCGACGGCCAGCGGCTCGAGGCCCTTGTCCTTGATCTTCTGCAGCAGCGCTTCGAAATCGGCCCAGCTACCGCCGATGGTCCAGCCGTTCTCGGCGAACAGGTCCTTGTGGTACCAGAGCCCGATGGCGTCGATGCCATCCGGCACCTCGTAGATCTCGCCGCCGAACTGGCTGCCGAGGATCTCATAGAGCCAGGGGAAGATCTTGTCCTTCCAGCCCATGTCCGCGTAGTGCGCGGTGAGCGGCGCGATCAGCTTGGCGTTGACCACCGTGGTGACGCGGCCGATGCCCGAATTGGTGAGCAGCACGTCGGGGCCGGCATCGGATTGGATGGCGGCCTGTACGGCGCCGTTCGAGATGGTGCCGGTGGGCGGCATGTACTCGACGGTGACGCCCGGGTTGGCGGCCTCGAAATCGGCCTTCAGCTTGTTCCACACCTCGGCGACCAGCGGGTCGGCGAGTTGGTCGGTGGCCCAGACCGTCAGGGTCTGCGCCTCAGCCAGGGTCGGCACGGCGAGCAGTCCGGCGGCAGCAAGCGCCACGGCCGAAGCCATCAGGGTTCGTCTCAACATGGTGGTCCTCCTCATTAGGCGCGCCGGTTGACCGGCATCGTCATTGGTTGCGGGCGGATGCCCGTTAGTGTCTCACCGGCGCAGCCCCCTCGCGTTCCCTCGTCCCCTCTGGGGAGAGGGCCAGGGTGAGGGGCGCCAAGCGCACCGCGGTCTCGGCTCGGCTTCTCAGCGCCGCGCCGGCTTCACCTCCTCGAAGCGCGCCAGCACGGTGCGCTGCACGTCGGAAATGTGAGCGTGCATCAGCGCCGCCGCGGTCTTGATGTCCCGGCGGCGGAAGGCGGCGAGGATGTCGTCGCGCTCGCGCGCCGCGTCCTCGGCAAAGGTGTGGCTCTCATTGGCGATGGTGCGGCCGATCTGGATCTGCAGCGCCAGCCGGCTCAGCGTTTCGATCAGCGCGGCATTGCCGGAAAGCTCGGCAATGGTCTCGTGGAACTCGCGGTCGGCCTGGCCATAAGCCACCATGTCGTCGGCTTTCAGCGCAGCGACGGCTTCATCGAGGATGCGTTCGAAATTGGCGATGTGCCGGTCGCTCATCTGCGGCACCGCCAGTTCGACCGCAAAGCACTCGAGGGTCTTCCTGAGCTCGTAGAGGTCCTCGGTTTCCTTCTTCGAGAAGCTGCGGACGAAGAAGCCGCGATACGGCTTGATCTCGATCAGCCCTTCCTTGCTGAGCGTCCCCAGCGCCTCGCGGAACGGCGTCCGGCTCACCTGCAGCTTTTCAGTCAGCGCCTTCTCGTCGAGCGGTGCGCCGGAGGGCAGCTCGCCCGAGACGATCATCCGGACGATTTCCTCATAGATGCGCTCGCGCAGGGTCAGGTGGCGGATGTCGTTCATTGCGTCGTCGCGGCCTCGTTGTCCGATGCGCATTTGTATACAATCATTGCAAGAATATACAATATGGAAAATGCACGATATGGCTATTGCATACGAAACAGCGGCGACAAGCCGCGTCTGAAGGGTCAAGAAGCCCGGAAAGTGGGAGGAAATGACAAAGGTCTACGTGGTTGGAACCATGGACACGAAGGGTCCGGAACTGCATTACGCCGCCGAGCGAGTGCGAGCGGCGGGTGCCGAACCGGTGCTCGTCGATGTCGGCACGCAAGGGGTGGGCGTCGGCGCCGATGTGGCGGCAAGCGTGGTCGCGACGCACCATCCGGAAGGCTCGAGCGCCGTGCTCGGCCTCACCGATCGCGGCAAGGCGGTGTCGGCCATGGCCCGGGCATTGAGTCGCTATCTCGCGAGCCGCGACGATATCGGCGCCGTGCTCGGCCTCGGCGGCACCGGCAATACCGCTTTAGTCACCGAGGCGATGCGCACCCTGCCGATCGGGGTGCCGAAGTTGATGGTTTCGACTGTCGCCTCGGGCAACACCGCGCCCTATGTCGGGCCGAACGACCTCACCATGATGTACTCGGTGGTCGATATCGCCGGGCTCAACGCCATCTCGCGCCGGGTGATCGGCAATGCCGCGCACGCTGCCGCCGGCATGGCGCTCACCGCCGCCCCTGTCTCAGGCGCCGACAAGCCGGGGCTGGGGATGACCATGTTCGGCGTCACCACCCAATGCGTCACCTATGCGCGCGAGGCGATGGAGGCGACGCACGAGGTCTACACCTTCCACGCCACCGGCACCGGCGGGCAATCGATGGAAAAGCTTGCCGATTCAGGCCTCGTCGCCGGGGTGATCGACGTCACCACCACCGAGGTGCCGGATCTCCTCGTCGGCGGGGTCTTCCCCGCCACCGAAGACCGCTTCGGCGCAGTGATCCGTACCCGCCTGCCCTATGTCGGCTCGGTCGGCGCCGTCGACATGGTCAATTTCGGCGCAAAGGAAACTGTCCCACCCCAGTTCCAGGGCCGGCAGCTACATGTCCACAACGCCCAGGTCACCCTGATGCGCACCACCCCCGACGAGAACCGCCAGATTGGCGAATTCATCGTCTCGCGCCTCAACCGCATGGAAGGACCGGTGCGGTTCCTCCTCCCCCTGCGCGGCGTCTCGGCCATCGATGCTCCCGGCCAGCCGTTCCACGACCCCGCGGCCGACCGCATGCTTTTCGACACCATCCGCTCGGCCTGGCAGGCGGCGCCCAACCGGCAACTGATCGAACTCGACCTCCACATCAATGACCCCGAATTCGCTGCCGCGCTGGTGGCGAACTTCCGGGACCTTTCTCCAGCCTGAGACCCGAGCCCCATGACCAGACTTTCTCAAGAAGACATCCTCCTCAAACTGCGCCGGAAGATCGCCCAGGGTACGCCGATCATCGGCGGCGGCGCCGGCACGGGCCTGAGCGCCAAGGCCGAGGAAGCCGGCGGTATCGACCTGATCGTAATCTACAATTCCGGCCGTTACCGCATGGCCGGCCGCGGCTCGCTCGCCGGCCTGATGGCCTATGGCAACGCCAACGACATCGTCGTCGAAATGGCCCACGAAGTCCTCCCCGTGGTCCGCCACACTGCAGTCCTGGCGGGTGTGAACGGCACCGACCCATTCCTGATCCCCGACAAGTTCCTCGATGAACTGAAGCAGCTGGGTTTCTCCGGCATCCAGAATTTCCCCACCGTCGGACTGATCGACGGCACCTTCCGCGCCAACCTGGAGGAAACCGGCATGAGCTATGCCCTCGAGGTCGAGATCATCGAGCGCGCGGCGAGAAAGCAGATGCTGACCACGCCCTACGTCTTCTCCAGCGACGACGCCGTGGCGATGACCAAAGCCGGCGCCGACATCATCGTCTGCCACCTCGGCCTCACCACCGGCGGCTCAATCGGCGCCGAAACCGCGCTAACCCTCGACGACTGCATCGAAAAGATCGACGCCTGGTCCGCCGCCGCCCGCGCCGTGCGCGATGACGTCATCGTCCTCTGCCACGGCGGCCCCATCGCCATGCCCGACGACGCCCGCTATGTGCTGGAGCGGGCGGAGATGTGTCACGGCTTCTACGGCGCGAGCTCGATGGAGCGGTTGCCCACCGAAACCGCCATCGCCGGGCAGGTCGAAGACTTCACCTCGCTACGCGTCAGCCGGCGATCGCGCGTGTAGCGGCGGAGAAGAGACTTCCCTCGATGCTCACTGCTCAGGTGCGGGCGGACCGACTGACTTGTCTGCACGCTGCGATCGACATTTTGCTTTACCCGGGCCCGCGCCCAGCAAATAGTGTCGACCGCTGCAGCCACATAGAGTGATGATTGCAAGAGAGCTTTCAACACAATGGCGCTGCGAACTGCCGATCGGGGGAGACATGTCGGGCAATAGGAAGTTGGGGCGTGCTGCCGTGGCGGCCGCACGTGCGGGGATGCTTGTGCTGCTTGGCGGCACTGTTGCCCATGCAAGCGATGCGCTGTTAAACGGCTTTTTTTCCGCGAATCCTTCTGGGTGCTTCAACGGCACCGGCGTTCTCTACGTCTGTAAGGACAAGCAATGCACGTCTCGCACCTACAAGGATACCGGCGCCCTTTCGCCGATGACGGTATCCACCGACACCATCATTGCCAAAGCGGGCGGCACCAGCAGCAACGGCATCGTGCGGGAGGCTGGAGACATTACGTTGCGCTATCAGTCCTACGGCGCAGACTATCTCAAGATCGTTCGGCCCGCGGGCCAGATGCTGGTCACCACCTATCTGGCCAAGACCGACCGGCAGGGTCAGATCGTTCTTCCGCTCATTGCCGATAAGCAGGCCAAGGACCCCTCTGCGAAGTCCGAAGCGCTTTCTCGTTGCCTCAACTACGAGGAGCACCTGGAGGAGATTTCCGGCCTGCCTGACGAGATCACCAAGATCGAAACTTACGTGGCGCCGGGCCTTCCCCTGGAGTTCGCCTACACAGATGCCAAAGCCTCAGAAGGGGCGGGGCCGATCGATGTGCCGGTCTACTTCTCGGCTCCCAAGAAGGACGCTTACATCGGCGAGGTCGTTCCGCTCCCCCACACCGGTCCCGACTATCCGGATCTCATGGTTTTGTGGACGATCTCGCCAGGCCTTCCCGTTCCAATTCAGGTCCTCGCATACGACCCGAAGTTGGCTGCTTACATAGACACGTCCCAAGACGCCTTTGTGGGGGATCGCCCCTTCACCGATGGTCCGCATGACGTCGCTTTGGGAGCGTTCGTCGACGGCAGGCCAAGCGTTTACATACTCAACGGCGGGCAGGACAATCGTAAGGCCACTGGCGCAATCGACAACCTGCTAGTTCTGAACGGCGAGGGGAAGCTTGAGGACTACGGCCGTCTGCTGACGCAGAGGCGGGGCTGGGGCGAGGGCTTGAGTGCCGGGGTGGTTGGCCCAAACGGCGAGATCGGCATTTATGCGGCCAAGATCCACAGTGCGCAGGATGGGCCGACGCAGTATCGGCAGGTCACATCAGACGGGCTGGCTGATAGGTCCAAGTGGGTGCCGAAAAACTTCCGATACGATGGCCTCGCCGCGCTGGTAGATGTCAATCAGGATCAGCTGGCCGACCTTATGACGGGCAGCAAGAAAGGCCTGTTGTTCCTCAACCCTGGCGATGGAAATTTCAGCAAGGGCGAGAAAATCGCACTACCGAAGCCATCTGTGCCGTCGGCATGGAGCCCTGTGACCAAAAGTACGGAGCGTCCTGCGATTGCGAGTATCTCAGGCATCTCGACCGAACAGAGCACAGGCAATGACCTTCTCATGGTGAGCACTCCCTTCTACAAGGGCTACTCGCTGCAGTACCTGAAGAACGACGGCAGCGGGAACTTCCGGGACGAGACCGCGACATACTTCCCGGGGGCCGAAACTGTCTATGTCAGCAAAAGCGAAGCCAATTACGTCTGGATGCGTCGGGCCTGGGCATTCGAGGCGGAGAACGGCGTGCCGGACATCATCGCCAGGTCGGCATCGGGTTTTGAGATCCCGTCCAGAGTGTTTCTGAACGAGGGCGGCATCTTCCATGAAGCCCTGTCCGTCTCAGGCCATGACATCGTGAACGTGATGCACATGGCGGGTAAGCCGGTGCTCATCCTGTCCAACTCGCAGACGGTCTCGTTCCTGGCCTACCCCTCGCTGCGTGCGGAGGATTGAGCACGACCGAACCGGATAGCATCATCGCAGTCAGCGTCGCGCGGGTGGTTCCCCCGAAGCGCCGCATTTGCTATGTCGCAAACCAGTGACCCCGTAGCTCAGCAGGATAGAGCGCAGGATTCCTAATCCTGAGGCCATGAGTTCGAATCTCATCGGGGTCACCACTGCATGAGGCCATGCCGGACTTCCCCGGCCGTACAAGGAGGACCGACCATGACCCTCAAGGGATATCCCGCCCTCGTCCGCATCGTACTCGCCGGAGCGCTTGCCGCCGGTCTCGCCGCCTGCTCGATGGGTGGTGGTGGCGGCCAGCTGTCGCCGGGCCTGTCGGCGCCGATGAACCAGCCGGGCGCCAAGCTGAACCGCGTCGAGGCGCTGTTCCTGCTCAACGATTTCCGCCGGGCTCAGGGCGCCGCCGACGTGCGCGGCGACACCGTGCTCGACAACACCGCCCAATCGCTGGCGACCGCCTATGCCAAGACCGGCGCACAGCCGGCCCTGCCGCCGGGCGCCGTGGCGATGCGGCTCAGCGCCGGCTACACCACCTTTGCCGAGGTGTTTTCGGGCTGGCGCGCCGTGCCGGCCGATGCCGCGGCGATCGCCGATTTCACCGCCAAGCGCGCTGGCCTGGGCGTCGCCTACGAGCCCAACTCGTCGCACGGCGTCTATTGGGTGCTGGTGCTTGACGACTGACGCTGAAATCATCGACTGCCGCGGGCTGAAATGCCCGCTGCCGGTGCTGAAAATGGAAAAGCGCCTGTCGCAGCTGGCGGCAGGCGCTTCGTTCATCGTGCTCGCCACCGACCCGATGGCCAAGATCGATATCCCGCTCTACTGCCGGCAGAGCGGCCACACCTGTGAGGTCAGTTCGGAAGCCGAGGTGATGCGCTTTGCGATCGTGAAGGCGGCGCCCAAGCAAGCGGCCCCACCCCACCCTTGATCCCTCCCCATCATGGGGAGGGAGACCCGACTGCAGGCTTGGGGTCTGTCGTCTCCCTCCCCCTTGTGGGGAGGGTAGCGCAGCTAGGGCCGGTAGGCCTGTAGCGAAGCTGGGTGGGGGTGCCCCACGCGCCGCCCCTTATGCGCTAGTTCGCCACTTCCGCAACCGCCGCTGGAGCCCAGGTCGGGCGTGGGCGCGGCAGTGGCACGTCGTCGACGACGATGCCCAGATCCGTGGCGGCATAGGTCACCCCGTCGATCTCGTCGGTCAGGTAGCTCGGATGGCCCTTGAGCCCCATCGGGAACGCCGCTTCGCGCTCTTTGACATAGGCCTTGGCTTCCTTGCCGCAGATCTGCGAGCGCATATTCACCGGCGGCTCATCGATATTGCTCAGCTGCACCACATTCTTGCCGGTGCCGTTCACTGCCCCGGAGAGGCCCCGCAGGAACAGCTCAGCCGTCATCTCATTGCGCTCGCGCGCCGAGGAGCCGCCCAGCACCACCGCCAGCATCGAGCGACCACCGCGCTCCACCGTCGCGACGATGTTGAGGCCCGAGGCGCAGACATAGCCGGTCTTCATGCCGGTGGTGCCAGCGAAGTGTTCGAGCAGCCCGTTGTTGGATTCGAGCTTGGCCTTGCCCAGCTTCACCGCTTCGGTGCCGAACATCGGCAGGTACTCTGGGAAATCGCGCCTGAGGATCAGCGCCAGGATGGCGAGATCGCGCGCCGAGGTCACCTGGCCTTCGTTATGCAGCCCGTGCGGGTTGACGAAATGCGTGGCGCTGAGCCCCATCGCTGTGGCCATGCCGTTCATCTCCTCGACGAAGGCCGGCACCGAGCCCGAAACCGTCTCGGCAATCGCCACCGCCATGTCGTTGGCCGACTTCACCACGAGGATATAAAGCGCATCCTTCATCGTCACCGAAGCGCCGACCTTGAGACCGGATTTGCTCGGCGCCTGGTTCCAGGCGTTCTTTGACACTTTCACCTTGGTGTCGAGGTTGACCGTGCCGGCTTTGATGGCGGCGAACGCCACATAGGCGGTCATCAGCTTGGTGAGCGACGCCGGATGCCACGGCACGCCCGCGTCCTCGGCATAGAGCACCTCAAAGGTGTTCGCATCGACCAGCAGCAGCGGATTGGCCCAGGCGGGCGTCATGCCGAGGGTGGCGAGGATGACCAACAGGCTGGCGGCGATGCGCCGGCGAAGATGCGCGAGCAAGGCGCCTCCAGATGCAGACCGTCTCGGAATTGGCAGCGTTCTAGCAATCCGGCCCGTGTCGCTCAACCGCCGCCGGGGCCCGCTCAAATGATTTTGAAGCACGGCGGTTCCTTCTAGGTTAAGTCGGGCAGATTCAGGGCGCTCGACCAGCGGTGGAACAGCGTACGGCGCGGCTCCGGCATTGGCGCCTCCAGCACTTCGAGGGCGCTGATACTGTCGACGCGGAAGTTGCGGAAGTCGTGCCGGAGCGTGCACCAGGCCACCAGCGTCTGATAGCCCTCGAAATAGCCCAGCGCCACCGGATAGACGGTGCGCTCGCTGGCGGCGCCGCCCTTGTCGCGATAGCCGAGCCAGACCTGCTTTTCCTCGCGCAACGCCCGCCGCAGCCGCCCCAGCGGGTTGGCTTCGTCGACCGTGCGCGGCGGAATGACGAACAACCCCACCGACAGCATCTCGTCGCGCTTGGCCCTCGGCAGCACCGCTTCGATCTTGCTTGAGGCATCGCGCGCCGTCGCCGCCATCTCGCCATCGGGGCCGTAGATTAACCCGCGCAGGCCCAGCACCAGCGCCTCGATCTCCTCGTCGGTGAACATCAGCGGCGGCAGGAAGTGCTCGGCGCGCAGCTGGAAACCGACCCCGGCCTCGCCGTCGATCGCCGCCCCCATCGATTTCAGCGTCTCGATGTCACGATAGACCGAGCGCAGCGATACGCCCATCTCCTCGGCCAGCACCGCCCCCGTCACCGGGCGGCGGCGACGTCGCAGCGCCTGCATCAGCTTGAGCAGCCGTTCCGAGCGCTTGGCCATTAGCCGTGCATCGCTGCTGACAAAATCGGGTGCCGGGCGCGGTTAGCCTTCTCGCACCGAAAACGAAGGAGAAACGACATGACCACCATCCTCACCATCCTGACCGAAGGCTTCGCCGACTGGGAGACCACCCTGCTCAACGCCGTGGCGCACAGCTTCTACAAGGTGGAAACCAAGTACGCGACCCCCGGCGGCAAGCCGGTGACATCGTCGGGCAACATGACGGTCACTCCCGAACTGGCGCTCGAGACGATCGACGTGGCCGACTATGACGCGATCATCGTCTGCGGCGGCACCATCTGGCAGTCGCCCGAAGCTCCCGACCTGGCGCCGCTGCTGAACGCTGCCAAAGCGCAGGGCAAGTTGATCGGACTGATCTGCGACGGCACGGTGGCCGGCGCCAAAGCCGGACTGCTCGACGGCATCCGTCACACCAGCAATGGCGACGGCTATCTCGATTTCACCGGCTATCAGGGCAAGGCGCTCTATCGCGATACTCCGGCAGCGGTGACCGACGGCCGTGTCGTCACCGCCGGCGGCACTTCGCCGGTGAGCTTCATGGCCGCGGTTATGGATGGCCTCGGGCTGGCCGACGAGAACCTCGATTTTTACGTCGGCATGCACGCGGCGCAGTTCAGCAAGGCGGCTTGAGGCCTAGGGGCCGGCGGTAGCTGCCCCCCACCCCTGTCCCCTCCCCGCAAGGGGGAGGGAGACCCTCACACGGATATCGCAGCAGGCGTCTCCCTCCCCCTTGCGGGGAGGGATCAAGGGTGGGGGTCAGCCCGCACCGGCCTCGCAGCAGTTCACACCGGCAGCAGCAACCGATCCCGTCGCGCCACCTCAGCCGCCAACCCGGCATCGGCGGCATGCCGTGCCACCCGGATCACATACCGCCCCGGCTCCACCAGCCAGTGCTGCGCCTCGGTGCGATAGTAGGCGAACCCCCGGTCATCGAGTTGCAGCGTCAGCCGCTGCCGCTCGCCGGGGCCCAGATGCACTTTCTCGAATGCCTTCAGCTCCTTGGCCGGCCGTGACACCGTCGCATCCGGGGCCGACACATAAACCTGCACCACCTCGGAGCCGGCGCGGCGACCGGTGTTCTCGACCGTCACCGAAACGCTCACCTTGCCATCCGCTTCGAAGCCAGGGGCATCCAGTTCGAGTTCCGACACGGCAAAGCTGCTGTAGCCAAGCCCGAAGCCAAACGGGAACAGCGGCGCGATGCCATGGCGATCATAGTGGCGATAGCCGATGAACACGCCTTCCTCGTAACGCACCTTGCCATCGAGGCCGGGATAGATTTCCCGATCCTGCGAATTGGTCGGATTGTCGGCCCACTTGACCGGAAAGCTCTGCGGCAGCCGGCCACCCGGCTCGGCCGCGCCGGTCAGCACGTCGGCAATGGCGTTGCCGGCCTCCTGCCCCGGATACCAGGCCTCGAGCACTGCCGCTACCTCGGCGAGCCACGGCATCTCCACCGGCCCGCCGGTCTGCAACACCACCACGGTGCGCGGGTTCACCGCCGCCACCGCGGCGATCAGCTCGTCCTGCCGGCCGGGCAAGACGATCGAGTCGAGGTCGCTGCCCTCGGTGTCCCATTCGCCGTTGCGCCCGACGAACACCAGCGCCACCTCGGCGTCGCGCGCCGCTGCGACCGCCTCGGCGATCGCTGCGTCGCCGAGTGGCAAGCCGATGCCGGCGGCAAAGGCCGCGAGCCCGAGCGTCGCGAACGGCTTGGTGGCGAACTCGATCACCACCTCGTAGCTGCGCCCAGCTTCGAGATTGATGGTGCCGACCACCTCGTCGCAGCCTTCCTCGAAGAAGGTGCGGCCCTTGCTCCAATGCGTCCACGCATCGGCCACCAGCTTGCCGTCGACCAGCACCCGCGAGAAGCCGGCGCTGTAAATGCCGACCCGGTGCTCGCCGCTTGCCTCCGGCATGAACCGCCCGGTAAGCCGGGCCGAGAAATGCAGCGGATCGACCTTGCCGCCGCCAACCCGGCCGATCCAGAAGGCCTGTGCTTCCTCCAACGTCTCGATGAACACCGGCGCGTCGGCAAGTGTCTCATTGGCGAAATACTCGGCCGTGAACCCACCACGCAGCAGCGGTTCGAACCGGTGGTTGGTCGACCCCGCCGCATAGCTGAGCCGCGCCTCGCCCAGCGCGGCAACGAGGCCATCCCACGGCGAGACGCGATAGTGCGGATTGAGCTGCGCGCTGCCGCCGCCCATGATCTGCGCCACTTTGGCGTTCGGTCCGATCACCGCAAGCTTGCCCGACCCGCTGAGCGGCAGCAGATCGCCGGCGTTCTTCAGCAGCACTGCGCCTTCGGCGCCGGCACGACGGATCAGCGCCCGGTGCTCGGCCCTATCGTCGGCCCGCTCCACCCACTCGCTGTGGTCGTCGAGCGCGCCGGTCCGCTCCATCAGTCGCAGCACGTCGAGCACCCGGGTCCGCAGCGTCTCGCGGCTGACTTCGCCGGCTTCCACGGCTGCGACCAGCTTCTTTCCGCGGTCGCGCGGCGGCCCGGGCATTTCGAGGTCGAGCCCGGCATTGACCGTCGGCGCGGTGGAGTGCGAGCCGAACCAATCCGACATCACCACGCCGTCATAGTGCCATTCCTTGCGCAGCACCTGGTCGAGCAGCCAAGGGTTCTCGCTGGTGAAAGTGCCGTTGAGCTTGTTGTAGGAGCTCATGATGCCCCAGGTGCCGGCGCGCTTCACCGCCCATTCGAACGGCACGAGGTAAAGCTCGCGCAGCGCCCGTTCATCGATCTCCGAGCTGATGCTGGTACGCTCGATCTCCGACTCGTTGCCGGCGAAGTGCTTGATCGTCGCCGAAACGCCCTGCCCTTGCAGCCCTTCGATATAGCCGACGGCCAGGCTGGCGGTGAGGATCGGATCTTCCGAGTAGCACTCGAAATTGCGCCCGTTACTGACCGAGCGATGGAGGTTCACCGTCGGGGCGAGGCTCACATGCGCGCCCTTCGATTTCACCTCCTCGGCCAAGGCCGTGCCGATTTCAGTGAGCAGCCGGACGTTCCAGCTGGCGCCGAGCGCGATCCCCACCGGAAACGCCGCCGACTTTACCCCGCCGATCAGCGAGCCGCCGCCCCGCGCCCCGTTCGGCCCGTCGGTGACGCGAAGCTTGCCGATGCCGAGCCGATCGATTGCCGGCAGCGACCAGAAATCCTCACCCGATAACAGGCTCACCTGCTCCTCGAGCGTCATCCGGTCGACCAGTTCTTCGATCCGCCCCATCGTTATCTCCTTCGTGTTGAACGTTCTACGCCCTTAGCGCGGAGTCTGCCGGCATGGCAACGCCCCACATGCGCCGCGCACCCCTAGTCACAAGGAGTAACCGTGTCTATATTTGTGACTAAAGAGCGCTCTCAGGAAAAGTTGCGGACTTTTCCGGTTCGAGAGCGCGACAGGATCAAGAGTATTTTGCCCGTTTGGAGGCACCAGATGAAACCCATTCCCGGCAGGAGCGAGACCTGCAACGCCATGGCCGACATCCTCAATCGCATCGGCGACAAGTGGAGCGTCATGATCGTCGGCTATCTCGGCAAGAAGACCATGCGCTTCAACGAGCTGCGCCACACCATCGGCGGCATCTCGCAGCGCATGCTGACCCTGACGCTGCGTAACCTCGAGCGCGACGGCCTCGTCACCCGCACGGTCTATCCCGAGATCCCGCCGCGGGTTGAGTACCAGCTGACCCCGCTCGGCCAGAGCCTGCAGGGGCCGATCAGCTCGCTCTGGGCCTGGGCCGAAGAGCACCAGGGCGAAGTGCAGAGCGCCCGGCTCGAATATGACGGCTTGCACGACGACGCCACTGACCAGCACCCGCCGGAGCGGCGCTACGCCGGCGCCGCCAGGTGACGGTTGGGGTTGCAACCCGCTCCAGCCTCGCTGACGACCTGAGCGCCATCGGCCTCGCCGATGGCGATGCCGTGCTGGTGCATGCCGCGCTGCGCCAGGTCGGCAAGCTGGTGAACGGCCCCGACGATATCATCGACGCGCTGCGCGACGTGATCGGTCCGGCCGGCACCATCCTCGGCTATTGCGACTGGCAGCTCGAGGACGAGCTGCGCGACGACCCGTCGATGCGCCGGTATATCGCCGCCTTCGATCCCGAGCGCTCCCGCTCCATCCGCGACAATGGCTATTGGCCCGAGGCGCTCCGCACCACGCCCGGCGCATTGCGCAGCGGCAGCCCTGGCGCCTCGATGGCGGCGCTCGGCGGCGAGGCGGAATGGTTCACCGCTGACCATGCGCTCGACTATGGCTATGGCCCGCAATCGCCGCTCGGGAAACTGGTCGAAGCCGAGGGCAAGGTGCTGATGCTGGGCGCCCCGCTCGACACCATGACACTGCTGCACCATGCCGAGCACCTCGCCGATTTCCCCAACAAGCGCATCCTGCGCTACGAGGCCCCGATCTTCGTCGACGGAGAAGCGGTCTGGCGCTGGTTCGAGGAGTTCGACACCGGCGATCCGCCGGACGGGTTGCCCGAGGATTACTTCGCCACCATCGTCGAACAATTCCTCGCCACCGGCCGCGGCAAGCGGGGCAAGGTCGGCGAGGCGAGCTCAGTGCTCGTCCCCGCCGCCGAGATGGTAACTTTCGGCGTCGATTGGCTCGAACGCTGGGGTAAGACGCGCTAACGCTTGGCCACCCAGGCGCCGCTGTCGCCATAGCGCTTGCCCGAGAACTTCTCGGCCGCCAGCAATTCGCCGAGCGTCTTCAGCTCCTCGGCCGAGAGCGCAATGCTCGCTGCGGCGACGTTCTGCTCGAGATGCGCGATCCGCCGCGCCCCCGGAATCGGCACGATGAAATCGCCCTGGTGGATCACCCAGGCGAGCGCCAGCTGTGCCGCTGTCACACCCTTCTCCGCCGCCATCGCTTCCAGCAGTTGCACCAGTTGCGCGTTGGCCGCCATATTCTCCTCGCTGAAGCGCGGCAGGCCGCGCCGGAAGTCGGTCGCGCCGAGATCTTCCGGCTTCTGGATCTTGCCGGTGAGGAAGCCGCGGCCCAGCGGGCTGAATGGCACGAAGCCGATCCCAAGCTCACGGCAGGTGTCGAGGATGTCGCCCTCGGGATCGCGCGTCCATAGCGAGTATTCGCTTTGCAGCGCCGCGATCGGATGCACGGCATGCGCTCGGCGGAGGGTGTCGGCGCTGGTTTCTGAAAGCCCGAGTGCCCGGACCTTGCCCTGCTGCACCAGCTCGGCCATGGCGCCCACCGTGTCTTCGATCGGCACCTGCGGGTCGACGCGGTGCAGGTAGAACAGGTCGATCACGTCGACGCCCAGCCGCTTGAGCGACGCCTCGGCCACTTCGCGGGCATGCTCGGGCCGCCCGTCGACGCCGGCCATGGCGCTGATGTCCGACTTGCTCGGGTCGATCTTGAACCCGAACTTGGTGGCGATCACCACCTTGTCGCCAAACGACCGCAGCGCCTTGCCGACCAGGATCTCGTTGGTGAACGGCCCATAGACCTCGGCGGTGTCGAACAGCGTGACGCCCAGTTCCACAGCGCGATGCAGCGTGCGGACGGCATCGGCTTCGTCCTGGCCGCCATAGGCATGGCTCATCGCCATGCAGCCCAGCCCGACGGTCGAAACAGTCAGCGGCCCGAGGGTTCGCGTCGCCAAGCGGCTACCAGCGGGCGGCTGCCCGCCTGACGGTTGCCGGTCGTTTGCGGCGTTCTGGGAGTGCGTCATATTCCTTCATCCTCTTCGATATGCCGGCATAGCCGGCGATCTTGGCGTCGAGGACAAGGAGGCTCTCAGAGAGTTCGGCCAACTGGGCCCGCACCTTCTCGCGGTGCCGCTCCAGCAGTTCGCGACGCGCCGCCTCGGTGACCAGACCCTGGTCACGCAGAGCTGCGTAATGCAGCATTTCCCGGATCGGCATCCCGGTCGCCTTGAGGCGGCCGAGAAATTCGATCCAGCTGAGGATCGACGCATCGTAATCGCGTTGGCCCGACTGGTCCCGGTCGGCATAGGGCAACAGCCCGATCCGCTCGTAATAGCGGATCGTATGGGCGGTGAGTCCCGAACGCTCGACCAGTTGACCGATCTTCATCTCTGCCTTCCTTGCCACGACGAGAGACGAGGCTAGGAGTTCGAGTGCACTCTAAGTCAAGCGGTGATTTTCCAGTAGGCCGGCGCGATGGCGTTCTAGGCGTTGAAGCCGCTGTCGACGAGGATCGAGGTGCCGGTGATGCTGCGCCCTCCTGGGCCGGCGAGGTGCACCACCGCCGCCGCGATATCCTCGGCAGCGCCGAAGCGGCCGAGCGCGTTCAGCCCCATCTGCGAGGGCGCCATCGGCCCGTCGGCCGGGTTCATGTCGGTATCGGTCGAACCGGGATCGACAGTGTTGATGGTGATCCCCAGCGGCCCCAGCTCGCGCGCCAGTGCCCGGGTCATGCCGCCCAGCGCCGATTTGCTGGTGACATAGAGGCTGAGCCCCGGCCCGGCCACGCGGGTCGCCATATTGGTGCCGATCGAGATGATCCGCCCACCCTCGGTCATGTGTTTCACCGCCGCCTGCGTCGCGAAGAACGGCGCCCGGGCGTGGATCGAGAACAGCCGGTCGAAGTTCGCCACCGTGACCTCGCCGAACGGCCCGCCAGTGCCGACGCCGGCATTGTTGACGAGGATATCGATGCGCCCCAGTTCTCGGGCGGTGCGGTCGACGGCGGCCATCACCGCCTCGGGGTCGGCCGAATCCACCTGCATGGCGATGGCGCGCCGGCCGAGGGTGGTGACCTCACGGGCGATCTCGCCGGCCTTCTCGCCGTTGCGCTCGAAGGTAAAGGCAACGTCGGCGCCGGCCTCTGCCAGCGCCAGCACGGTGGCTGCGCCGATGCCGCGGCTGCCGCCGGTGACAAGGGCCACGCGGCCGGAAAGCTCAAGGTCAGTCATATCGGATCTCCATTTTCTACCGATCGGTACACAATTGGTTATGACGGTTGCGATGCAGCGTCAAGAATTTTATACTGATCGGTAGACAATCATCCGGAAACCCGATTTTGGCAGGCCGCCCCCGCGAGTTCGATCGAGACCAGGCACTGGACCAGGCGATGCGCCTGTTCTGGGAGCGCGGCTATGAGGGCACCTCGGTGAACGACCTGACCGAGGCGCTGGGCGTCGGCAAGCCGAGCCTCTATGCCGCCTTCGGCTCCAAGGAGCAGCTGTTCTACGAGGCGCTCGACCTTTACGTGCGCACCTACGGGCCAACCCTGGGGGACGTGCCCACGGCGCGCGGAGCGATTGAGTCGCTGCTGCGATCCAATGCGGAGACCTACACCGATCCGAACATCCCATCGGGGTGCATGATCGTGCTCGCCGCTGCCGTCGGCCCACCGCAGAACGCCGAGGTCCGGGCGCATCTGGCAATGCTGCGCAACGCCTCGACCGGCTCGTTCGCGGCGCGGATCCGGAAGGGGATAGTCGACGGCGATGTACCCCAAGGCGCCGATGCCGACGCCATGGCGCAGTTCTACACCACGGTGCTGAACGGGCTCGCCCTGCAGGCGCGGGACGGCGCCGGCGGCACCGCCCTTGAGCGTGTCATCGACGGCGCGATGGCCGCCTGGGACGTGCTATCCGTCCCTAGACCAGCGCGGTGATTTCCTTCTTCCGCCACCAGCCGAGATAATAGGTGGCCTGGAAGGTGAGCAGCGCCGTGAAGCTCATGCAGTAGCCCCACCATACGCCCTCGAGCCCGAAGAAGTGGCTGAGCGTCAGCGCCGCCGGGACTTCGACCAGGATGATCGCCGCCAGCGACAGCGCCATCGGGATCCACACATCGCCCGAAGCGCGCATCACCGCCGAGAACACCGAGCCCCAGCCGAACACCAGGCAGCTCCACAACACGATGTGCAGCAGCCGCTCGGCGACCTGCACCACCGCTTCGTCGGTGATGAACAGCCGCACCAGGTGCTGCGAGAAGAGGTAGGCGATCGTCACCAGCGCGCCGGTGACGATGAGGTTCATCAACAGCGCCGTGCGGGTCACCTTCTCCACCTCGTCGAAGCGCCGCGCCCCGATCGCCTGGGCGGCAAAGATCGAAGCAGCGATGCCGATCGACATGGCCGGGAACTGCACATAGCTCAGCACCTGGTTGACCGCGCCATAGGCCGCCGTGGCGTCCGAGCCGAAGCGATTGACAATGCCGACAATGACGATGGCCGAGATCGACGACACCACCATGGCGATGCCGGCCGGGATACCGAGCTTCAGGATCAGCCCGAGCAGCTGGAAATCCACCTTCAGATGCCGGATCAACTCGGCGTCGGGCGCCATCGGGCTCTTCTTGTAGTTGAGGTAGAAGAACAGAAAGATCAGCACCACGACGAAGCCGGCGATGAACGCCACCGCCGCGGCGAGCACGCCGATCTGCGGCAGGCCGAACCAGCCCTGGATCAGCGCCGGCGTGACGACGAGCCCCACCCCGATCGAGAAGATCAGCGTCAGCAGCGGCGTTACCGTGTCGCCGACGCCGCGCAGCGTCGAGGTGATGATCAGGAACAGGAAGAACCCGGGCATGCCGATCAAGACGATCCGGCCATAGGCCGTCGCTTCGGCGACGATGTCGGCGGGCGCCCCGAGCAGTTCCATCAGGTTCTGCGCGAAAAAGCCGCCGAACACCGCGACGACGAGGCCCATGAGGAAACCGACGGTCAGCGTCGTACCGGTGACCTGCTTGATCTTCAGGAGGTTCTTGGCGCCCCACGCTTGGCCGATCAGGATCGCCGCGCCCGAAGCGAGGCCGATCACGAACGAGATGAGGAAGATCATGATCGGGAAGAACACCGAGACGGCGGCCAGCGCCTCCACCCCGATCATCTGCCCGATATAGATATTATTGATAGTGCCCGACAGCGACTGCAGGATGTTGCTGAGCATCAGCGGCACAAGAAAGACGAGGAAACGCTGCCAGAGCGGCCTTGAGAGATTGTTCATCGAGTGAACTCCGAAACCCGTAAATTATGCGACGGCGTTGGGCCCCAAATGACCAGCGGCCGGTCGAGTCGACCGGGTCGCGAGGCGGGCCACTTCACATCTCAGCTGAAGATGCAGGCGGGTCGGAGCACGATGGGGTATGAACGCACGCCGGTTCTCTAGCCCCGCCCCGCGCGCCGGTCAACGTCCGGGCGCTCCTAACCGGCCATGTCGGACAAAGGCAAAAGCAATGACCACCGGCCTCCAGCTGTCGCGCCGCTTCTACGAATCACTGGTCGCGCCAATCATCGCCCGGGCCCTGCCGCAGCTCAGCTATGCCGCTGCTCGGCTCGGTGATGGCTCCGAGGTGCTGGGCTTCGACACCGAGATGTCGGCCGACCACAATTACGGTCCGACCGTGCAGATCATCCTCGATGCCGCGGACGTCGCCCACGCCGACGTGCTGATGGCGGCGCTGGATGCGCAATTGCCCGAACGCTTCGAAGACTGGACCATCAGGTTCGAGAGCGTCGGGCGTCACGTTCGTGCAGATGGCTGGCTCACCTCGGATCACGGCGTCGAGCTGATGACGCTCGAGGCGCTGCTGCGCCGTCAGGTCGGCGCCGGCCTTGGCCCCTGGTCCAATGCCGACTGGCTGCGCTTTCCCGAACAGCGCCTGCTCACCCTCATCGCCGGCGCGGTGTTCCGCGACGATGGCGGACAGCTCGCCGACCTGCGGCAGCGGCTCGACTACTTTCCGCGCGATGTCCGGCTGCTGCGCCTCGCGACCGAATGGGACGCGATCGGCGAGGAACGCGCTTTCGTTGGCCGTACCGGTGAGCTTGGCGATGCATTGGGCTCCCGGGTCATCGGCTCACGCCTCGTCGAACACCTGATGCGCATCGCCTTCCTGGTCGAGCGCCGCTATGCGCCCTACCCCAAATGGTTCGGTAGCGCCTTTGCCCGGCTCGACAGTGCGGCGGTGCTGCAGCCGCTGCTGGCCGAGGCGCTGGAGGCCGCCGACTGGCAGCAGCGCGAAGCCGCCATTGCCCGCGCCGCCGAGCAGCTGGCACAGTTGCAACTCGAGCATGGCATCCCCGGTGCCGTGCCGCCGCGCATCGCCTCCTACTTCACCCGCCCGTTCCAGGTGATCAATGCCGACGCGATCGCTGCCGGCCTCCGCGGCGCCATTACCGACCCGATGCTGCGGCAGCTCCCGGTCGGCGGCATCGACCAGTTGACCGGCATGGTGCCGATCCTGACCGCGCCGGAGCAAGCTCGGCGCCTCATCGCGGCGCTGGTTCCCGATCAGCCGGGCGAATAGCTGCAATCAGCAACTCTCATCTCCCAGGCCCGCCACCTCGTGTAGTCTCCCGCCCATGACCAGACCCATCGCCATCGTCACCGGAGCCGGCCAGGGCATCGGCGCCGCCATCGCCCGCGAGCTCGCCGCTCGCGATTACCAGCTGGTGCTGTTCGCGCGCTCGGAACAGGTCGAGGCCGTTGCCACCGAGCTCTCCGCCACCGCGGTGCGCGGCTCGCTCACCGAGCCCGCCGACCTGCAGCGCCTCGTCGAAACCACTATCACGAAGCATGGCCGCATCGATGCCGTGGTCAACAATGCCGGCCATGTCCCCAGCGGCGATATCGGCGCCATGGCCGATGACGACTGGCAACACGGTTTCGATATGATCGTCTTGAACCCGGTCCGCCTGATGCGGCTGGTGACGCCGCATTTCCTCGCCGCCGGCAAGGGCGCGGCAGTGAACATTTCGAGCTTTGCCGGCAAGTCGCCGGATCTCGCGATGCCGATGTCGTCGGCGCTGCGCCCGGCATTGCAGGCCTGGACCAAGCTCTATGCCGATCGCTACGGCGCCGACGGCATCCGTATGAACGCTGTGCTGCCCGGCTTTCTCGACAATTACGACACCGTCGAAGCCCGCCGCCAGAAGATCCCGGTCGGTCGCTACGGCGAACTCCAGGAGCTGGCGAAGGTCGCGGCCTTCCTCCTCTCCGACGACGCCTCCTACGTCACCGGCCAGAGCCTGCTTGTCGATGGCGGCATGACCCGTGCCATCTGACCTGCAATCGACGGCCTCGATCATTGCGATGAATGGGGTCGATCACCAGATGTCATCACGCCACCGCACCAACCTGATGTAGCGTCCCCGCCCATGCATGCCCCCGCCCCCCATAGCGGACCCGCGCAGTTCTGGCTCGGCGTCCGTATGTTCCTGCCCGTCGCCGTCTCCATTGCCGCCTATGGCGTGGTGTGGGGCGTGCTCGCCGGCCAGGCCGGGTTGAGCGTCCTCGAAGTGGCGCTGATGAGCGGGCTGGTGTTTGCCGGCGCCAGCCAGTTCGTGGCGCTCGATATGTGGACGCCGGGAAACCTGCCGGTGCTGTCGATCGTCATCGCCGCCGGCATCGTCAACCTCCGCATGCTGCTGATGTCGGCGACGCTGCGGCCGCTGGTCGGCCATCTGTCGCTGCCCAGACAGCTGGGCGCCATGTTCTTCGTCTCCGACGAGCAATGGGCGATGACCATGGCCGAGGTCCGGAAGGGCACTGGCAGTGTCGCCTTCCTCATCGGCACCGGCGTCCTCAGCTGGTTCGCCTGGATGAGCTCGACCCTCTGCGGCCGGGTGCTCGGGGCGTTCATCGACGATCCCACCAGGTATGGGCTCGATTTCGCCTTCACCGCCACCTTCCTCGCCTTGCTGCTCGGCATGTGGCGGGGCCGCGGCGACCTGGTGCCGTGGATCATCGGCGCGCTCGCCGCCATCCTCACCTCCAAGCTGATCGAGGGCAACTGGTACATCATCGTCGGCGGCCTGGTCGGCAGCTTTGCCGGCGCCCTTGCCGAGACCATCAGGGAGCGCCGCCATGTCGCTTGAGGCGCTGATTGCCATCCTCGGCATGGCCGCGGTGACCTTTGCCATCCGCGCCGGCGGCCTGCTGCTCGCCAACCGGCTTCCCACCACCGGCTTCGTTGCCAGCTGGATGAAGCACGTCCCGGGCGCAGTGCTGGCCGCGCTGGTTGCGCCCGCGATTCTCGCCGGCGGCGCCGCCGAAGGCATCGCCGCCGCCGTCACCGCGCTGGTCTATCTCGTCAGCCGGAACCTGTTTGCCGCCATGCTGAGCGGCGTGCTGGCGGTCTACCTCGCTCGCCTGGCGCTGGGCGCCTAGGGAACACCGCCGGCTCCTTGCTCGTTGTAACGATAGCAAGGAGGGTCATATGCAGACCATCATCGGACAGTTCGACAGCTACGAGCATGCCGCCGCCGCCGTACATGCCCTGCACGAGGCCGGCATCGCCCATACCGACATCAGCTTTGTCGCCAACACCCCGCCCGACTTCGAACCCGACGAGGTCGGCGAAGGCGCCACCGCCGGCGCCGAGCTGGGCGCCGGTCTGGGCGCCGCCGGCGGCCTGCTGGCTGGTCTCGGCATCATTTCCATCCCGGGCCTTGGTCCGGTGGTCGCTGCCGGCTGGTTGTTCGCCACCGCTATCGGCGCCTTCGCCGGGGCTGGTGTCGGCGCGGCAACCGGTGGCCTGATCGGCGCCTTCACCAGCGCCGGCGTTCCCGAAACCGAGGCCAAGGTGCTCGCCGAACGGCTCGAGCGCGGTGGCGCTATCGTCAGCGCCCGCGTCGACGAAGCCCATGCCGGCCCGGCCGCCGCGATCCTCAGGCACGCCGAGGGCATCGAAGCAGTGCCGCACGGCGAAGAGATCGAAACCGCCGCACAGCAGATCCCCGACGAAGACCTGCCGCCGCCGCGCCGCGACACCGACTACCCCTTCGTGCCGCCGATCGTCTGAGGGAGCGCTGCATCGAGAAAGCTATCGACCAGCGCGTGAAACAGCTGGCGGTCATCGCGGCGGATGAAGTGCGTTGCGCCGGGGACCACAGCAACCTCGGCGCCCAGCGAGCGGATGATCGCCCGGTGACTGGCGGTGATGCCGATGCGGATGGTCCCGGTGATGATCTTGACGGGCACGCCCGCGCCGGCAAGCTCGCCGAGCAGGGTCGGCCAGGCGCGGGTTGGGATGACATCGCCCTGCGCCACCAGCGCGACATCCATGTCGGCCTTCGCCTTTGACCACGCAGCAAGCTCATCCTGCGGCCAGCGCGGAAACAGCTCGGCGATCTCGGCCTGCCGCTCCGCGTCGCTGACGGCCTGCCAGCGCCGGAGTGTTGCGGCAGCGTTTACCGCGACGTCACGATCCTGAAACGGGGTGACCGGCAGCCTCCAGAATGGATCCTCCAGCACAACCGCGCTGACCCGCGAACCCAGGCGGGCAGCGACGGCAGCCGCCGCACTTCCCCCGGCGGAATGCCCGAACAGCACCAGCGGCTGGTCGGCGCCGGAGAGCCATTCGTTGAGGTCGGCGAGGATGTCCTCGACGATGACATCACCCGGGTGGCGCTTCAACAGATCCGCGGTCCAGCGCGACGATTGACCGTGCCCACGCGGATCGATGGCCAGCACGCGGAAGCCGTTGCCGGCCCAGTGCTGTGCAGTGATGGCGAGCGTCGCAGCCGATTCGGCAAGCCCGGGGATGGCGACGATGGTGCCGCGACAGGGAGCGGCCGGATTGAACTCCAACCTATGCAGCACGCTCATCGCAGCGGCTCGGGGAAAGCGAGCGGCCGGCCCTCGACGATCCGGGTGAGTTCGCTGGCGATATGCTCGCCCATGCGGCCAATCTCTGTCCCCATCGATCCGGAGATGTGGGGCGTGAGAAAGACGTTGGGCAGCGTGTGGAGCTCGCTGTCCTCAGACAGCACTTCCGGATGCGTCACGTCGAGAATGGCTTCGATCCGGCCGGCCCTGAGCTCGAGGATCAATGCATCCTGATCAACAATGGCGCCGCGGGAGGTGTTGATCAGCGTTGCGCCGTCGCGCATCAGGCTAAGGTGGCGGGCGGTGATCATGCCGGCCGTCGCGTCGTTGAGCGGAGGGTGGAGGCTGACGATGTCGCTGCTTGCCATCACTTCGTCGAGCGGCACCAGGCGTGCCCCCAGCCGGGCGGCGTCGGCCGGGCTGATGAAGGGATCATAGAGCTGGACCGAGACGCTGAGCCCGCCGAGCCGCTCGATGACCATCCGGCCGATGCGCGACGCGCCGACGATGCCGATGGTCTTGCCGACATTGCCGGCAGCAGGAAACTCCAGTTCCCGGTCGATATGGTCGCGACGGCGCCAGTAGAGGCGACGGGCGCGGAACGTGTCCTTGTTGGCGAGGACGATCATCGCGACGGTGAATTCGGCCACCGGAATGGCATTGATCCAGCCGGCATTGGCGGCCTCGATGCCCCGCTCGGCCGCGCTTTGCGGGAGCAGCGGCGCGGCCTGGCCCCCGGCATGGAGGACATAGCGCAGTCGCGGAGCCGCATCGAGATGCTGGTCGGTGAGCGGTGGGGCGCCCCAACCGGTGATCAGCACCTCCGCCTGGCCCAGGGCGTCAAGCGCCCCGGATGCGTCGAGCGATAGAAAAGGACGCTGATGCAGCGGCGTCGCTCCGGCGCGGCGGAGCACTTCGAAGCCGGGACCGAACAACCGGGCGGCAAGCTCGGGCGGGTTCATGACGGCGATGAAGCCGACGGATGCCTGCGCTCGCTCATCGATGCGTGCGGTCGCTTCGTCATAGGTGAGCGTCATCATTGCCTCGGACCACGTCAAGCTGTGTAACTAGTTACACAGCCAGTAAACAACGACTAGTTCCACACCAACCGAAAGGCAAGCCCGATCAGATGGGGGCAGCCGATCCGCGGCGCATGAAGCGGGTTTGCAGCAACACATCGGCCGCCGGGGCGACACCGAGCGCAATCTCGGCGGCACGCACGCCGACCTCGAAGAAGGGCGGATGCACCGTGGTCAGCCCGGGCGTGAGGTCGGCCACCACCGGCACGTCGTCGAAGCCGATGATCGAGAGATCGTCAGGCAGCGTCAGGCCCTGCCCCCGGGCCGCCCGATAGGCGCCGACAGCAATATTGTCCGTCATGGCCACGATGGCGGTTGCCCCGACCCCGGAACGCAGCAGTTCGTCGACGGCGCGAGCCCCGTCGGCCTCACTGTTGGCGGCGACCCGCACCAGCGCGGGATCGGGCGCAATGCCGTGGCGGACGAGGGCAGCCGTGTAGCCATCAAGCCGCTGCTCGGCCGTCGTCATGCCGCGCGCCTCACCGACATAGGCGATGCGCCGATGCCCCAGGGCGACGAGCTCGTCGACGCCGGCGCCGATGCCATTGCGCTGGTCGTAGTCGACGCTGACGATATCGTCCTGGCCGATGATCGGCGGGCGACCGCAGAGGATCAGCGTTGCGCCGACCTGCGCCAGGTCGCGAGCATAGCCGGCGGCGCGTTCGTCGAAGGCGGCATCGGTTTCGGTGGAGCCGACCAGGAGGACGGCCTTGACCCTGAGCTCGCGCAGCACGCCGATCAGCTCGCGCTCGCGCTGCTCATCGCCTTCGGTGGCGCACATCAGCACCAGGTGGCCGTTCTTGCCGGCGACGCTCTCGACGCCGGCGGCCAGTGAGGCAAAGGTCGGGCCGATCATCGCGCGCACGACAAAGGCGATGGAGCGTGGCCCGCGGCCGGTCATGGCCCGCGCCAGCCCGTTCACCACGTAGCCGAGCTCGTCGGCCGACGCGAGGACGCGTTCCTTGATTGCCGGCTGCACATTGGCGTTGCCCGCAAACACCCGCGACGCGGTCGCGAGGGATACCCGGGCATGCGCGGCGACGTCGCGCAGGTTGACCGGAACCATCCGTCCTGGCCCGCGCGTCCCGCCGCGCGACGGCCTCGGAGCGTTCTCGTTCTCATCCATACCAAGACATCTACAGCCTCCCTTGACTCATGTCGACGCGTCACCTAGCGTGCAAGAAACTAGTTACAGGAACTAGTTTCACACTATGCCGAGGAGAGGCATCGTGCAAGGAAAAGCCGTTGTTCCGGCCACGCGCAGGCGTCGGCCGTCATCGCCGGATGGGCTGGTTCTGCTGCTTCTCGCAGTGCCCGGAATCGCCTGGTTCTCGGTGTTCGCATACGGGCCGATGGCCGGCCTCGTCGTCGCCTTCAAGGATTTCAACGTCCGCGATGGCATCTTCGGTAGCCCGTGGAACGGCTTTGCCAATTTCCGCTACTTCCTCACCAGCGGCGACGCCGTCACCATCATCGTCAACACGCTGTTCCTCAACGCGCTGTTCCTCAGCGCCTCGCTGCTTGCCGGGCTGATCCTCGCGCTCATGCTCAACGAGATCCGCGGCAGCCTCTACCGCCGCTTCATGCAGTCGACGATCTTCTTTCCGTATTTCGTCTCGCCTATCGTTATCAGCATCATGCTGCAGGTGATCCTGTCCGGCGTGGGCGGCAGCGGCGGTGCACTCAACAACCTGCTCAGCGTCATCGATCTGCCGCAGCTCAGTTGGTACACCGAACCCGGGGCGTGGCCCTGGATCCTGACGATCGTCAAGGTCTGGCAGCTGGGTGGCTACACTTCGGTCATCTTCCTTGCCGCCATCACCGCGATTTCTGAGGAGGTCTATGAGGCCGCGGCGATCGACGGCGCGAGCCGGGCGCGCATGGCGCTTTCCATCACCACGCCGCTGCTGCTGCCGACCCTGGGCGTCCTGCTGGTCCTGGGCGTGGGGCGAATCTTCTTCGGCGATTTCGCCACCATCTACGCCATCGTCCAGGACAACGGCATCCTCTTCCCGACGACCGACGTCATCGACACCTACGTCTTCCGCTCCCTGAGGACCATTGGTGACTTTGGCACCACGGCCGCCATCGGCCTGTTCCAGTCGGTCGTCGGGTTTTTCTTCGTCACCGCCGCCGTCCTCGTGCAGCGCCGCTTCCACAAAGAAAGCAGCATCCTATGAGCACGACCGGCTACAACGAGAGCCTTCTCGATCACGAAGCGCGCGAGGCCGACAAGCCGGCCGCTCGCCGCAGGGCTCGCCGCCGTCCCGAGCCGTTCACCGTCGCCAGCCATATCGTCGTGACCCTGTTCGGGCTGTTCTGCCTGATCCCCCTGTGGATGATCATCGCCGGCTCGTTCACCGATGAAACGGTGCTGGCGCGGCAGGGCTACAGCCTGTTCCCTAACCCCTTCTCGCTGGCCGCCTACGAACTGCTGTTCAGCGGCCAGTCCCTGCTTAACGGCTATGTCGCCTCGCTGTTCATCACGCTGGTCGGCACGATCCTGTCGGTCTCCAGCACGGCGTCGCTCGCCTGGGTGATCGCCCGCCGGCTGCCCTGGATCAGCCGCCCGCTCACCGTCTTCGCCTACGTGCCCATGCTGTTCCACGGTGGGCTAGTGCCGCTCTACCTGCTGGTGACGCAGGTGCTCAGCCTCTCCAACAGCTGGTTCGCGGTGATCCTGCCGATCCTCCTGGCGCCGTTCCTCGTCTTCATCACCGTCAGCTTTTTCCGCCAGTTGCCGGAGGAAATCCTTGATGCGGCCCGCATCGATGGCGCCGGCGAGTTGCGCATCTTCTTCCAGATCGTCCTGCCGCTGTCGAAGCCGATCCTCGCGGTGCTGGGCCTGTTCTACGCCGTCACCTACTGGAACGAGTGGTTCATGGCGCTGCTCTTCGTGTCCGACCCGGACAAGTACCCGCTGCAGCTGATCCTGCAGAACCTGATCGCCAACGTGACCAACGCCACTTCGCTGCCTGGCGCAACGGCCGCGCAGGCCGCGGCGCCGGTCTATCAGCTGCGCTTCGCGATGACGGTCCTGACGGTCGGCCCGATCCTGCTCGCCTACCCGTTCGCGCAACGCTTCTTCGTCAAGGGCATCACCCTGGGCGCTACCAAGGGCTAGCGGCCCCCCGAATAGAGCCGCTCACAACAGGAGGAGAATACCGATATGACACGCAACTTCAGTCGCCGACACTTCCTCGCCCTCAGTGGTGCGGCGGGTCTTGGCGCTGCCCTCGCCGGCGGCATGCCGCAGGCCTTCGCAGCGGGCCTGTCGGGCACCTCGCTGACCCTTCTGCCGTCCCAGGCGCCGAGCAACTGGAAAGCGGTGCTGGACAAGGCCAATGCCGCACTCCTCGCCGAGCACGGCTTCACCCTCGATGCGCAGTTCATCAACTGGAGCAATTACGGGCAGCAGTCGCTGCTGAAGTTCACCGCCGGCGCCAGTTTCGATACCGCCCTGCAGGCGCTGTGGCTGAACATGGCGCAACTGCAGCAGAGCGGTTCGCTCGCTGACCTGACCGGTGAGCTCGACAAGTGGCCCAATCTCAAGGCGCAGATCGCTCCCAAGCTGATCGAAGCCAATTCCTGGAACGGCAAGCTCTGGGGCATCCCGCAGGTGAACAGCGCCGGCCGCGTCCAGCATTTCAGCATCCGCCAGGATCTTGCCGAAAAGCACGGCTTCGGCGAGATCTGGGATTTCGATACGCTCGAGCGGTACTTCTACACCATCAAGGAAAAAGAGGACGGCGTGACGCCGTTCGGCATCGGCGCCAACTCGACCTGGGTACTGGCCGTGCCGACCCCGACTGGAATGTTCAACCAGCAGTCGTGGGAAGATCCCACTCGCATGCAATACCTGTTCGCCGGTTCCGGCCTGCGGTTCCTGCTCGCCAAGGATGCGGCCACTACAGGCTCGTCGAAGCCGATCCCGTTCTGGGAAGATGACGGGGTGGTCGCGGCGCTGAGGAAGATCCGCAAGTACCACGAGGACGGCATCATCAATGCCGACCCGTTCAACTCGGATAGCGCGACGATCCAGAGCCAGTTCCAGGCCGGCCGCATCGCCAGCATCTGGTCGATGACCGATGGCCTCGCCAGCAATCAGCTGGTCGGCCTCCGAAAGGCCGTTCCCACCGCAAGCCTCGCCCAGGTGGTGCCGTTCGGTAAACCCCTCAGTGAGGTCAAACCCGTCCAGACCTTCCAGGCCGACAACATGGTGGTGGTGAACGCCAATGGCGGCGACGTCGACCGGGCCCTGGCGCTGCAGGACTGGCTCTCGGTGAAGCAGAACCATGACCTCATCGAGTACGGCATCGAAGGCACCGACTGGGAAGCGGCCGGCGACGACAGCCTGAACCAGCTCAGCCAGTACGCCTTCCCCGGCTACGCGCTGCTGTGGCGTTCAGCCCTCGAGCGCCGCTCGTCGTTCATGACCGAGTCCGAAAAGGCCGTCTTCGACTGGGCCCAGGACTACGACAACTTCGCCACCGACACCTTCGCTTCGTTCATCCCTGATGTGAGCGCGGTCAAGCAGGAGGCGGCGCAGATGAACAACGTCATCATCCAGCACGCCAACCCGCTGTTCCACGGGCTGGCTGACGTCGATGCCCAGTTGGACAAGCTCAAGAGCGCCGCCGACGCGGCAGGACTGAACATGCTGCAGGCCGAAATGGAAAAGCAGGCGGACGCTTACCTCAAGGCTCGGGGGTAGCTGAGGGTCGCCGCTCTCCCAGCCCTATGGCAGAGCGGCCAGCCGGAGGGTGCCGCGCCACCTTGGCACCCTCCGGCTTCTGGCCGTCCGGCCGCAGGCAAAGTCGACAACCTGGAGCGTTTCAGCGCTTCCTGTGCACAGTGAAGCGCTCTAGGTGCTTGATGCCGCGTGAGGCTTGGGCTAGGCAGGTCCCGCTCGGAGTGCCCCTCTGGCGGAATGGTAGACGCGGCAGACTCAAAATCTGTTGTCGAGAGGCGTGCCGGTTCGAGTCCGGCGGGGGGCACCAATCATCTTTCGACGCAAGCGACCGCTGCCCGCTTCGTCTATTGCGGCCTCAGGTTCTCGGTGCCGGTTCCGGGCTGCCCGGCAATGGTCCAGATTCCCTCCATCGAGCCGTCGTCCATCACCTGGTAGATCACCAGCCCGATCGCCTCGCCCATCACGTAGCCGGCCGAGAAGGCGTTGCCATTGCGCATGCAGATGCCCTGCGACGTCGACGGACCCGTGGTCCAATAGATCTCACATGTGGTCTCGCTCGTGAGCACGATCTTGGCGGTGCCGCCATAACTCGAGCCGTCGAGATTGGTGCCTTCGACGGCATAGTCGCCCCCGATACTCTGCGCCAAAGCCGGGCTCGCGAATGCTATCGCCATGCCAGCCAATAGAAACATCCGTCGCATATCACGCCCCTCCGTTTGTCCCTTGACGTCAGACTAAGTCACAGTCCTCTGGACTGACAATCAGGGCCGACGCAGAGTGGCGATCACTTTTGGCGCGGAGGATTCGATGGCGGGAACGATCAGGCTCGGCACGGCCGGCTGGGTGTTCGAGGCCTGGCGCAAGAGCTATTATCCCGACGGGCTGAAGCAGAAGGACGAGCTCGCCTGGTCGAGCGCCCGGCTCGGCAATATCGAGATCAACGCCACCTTCTATTCGCACCAGAAGGCCGCAAGTTTCGAGAACTGGGCCGGCCAGACCCCTGATAGCTTCGTCTTCACCGTGAAGGGCCACCAACTGGTCACCCACATCAAGCGGCTGAAGGATGTCGAGCTTCCGCTCGCCAACTTCTTTGCCTCCGGCGTCATGGCGCTGGGCAAGAAACTCGGGCCGTTCTGCTGGCAGCTGCCGGGCAACAGCAAATACGACCCCGATCGGATGGAGGCCTTCCTCGCTCTCTTACCGCAGTCGCCGGAAGCTCTGGTCGCTCTGGCCGGAAAGACCGATTACGGCAAGAACCCGCCCTATCTCGACGCCACCGGCATCGTCAGGGTCCGCCACGCCATCGAAGTGCGGCACGAAAGTTTCGCCGATCCACGCTTCATCGCGCAGTTGCGGGCCCACAACGTCGCCCTCGTCGTCGCCGATACCGCGGAATGGTCCTACATCGACCAGACCGCCGATTTCTCCTATGCCCGGCTGCAAGGCGCCCCGGGCAAGGAGAGCTATTCGGTTGCCGAGCGCGATGTCCGCGCCGGCTGGCTGAAGGCCTGGGCCGAAGGCAAGCCGGTTGCCGATGCGCCCTATGTCACGGCCGCCGAAGCGAGCCCGCCGCCGCGCGATGTGTTCGCCTTCTTCGTCTCCACCGACAAGGAGCATGCGCCCGACAATGCGCGCGCCGTCATGGCTTCGCTCGGCCTCAGCGGACCGGGCGGCGAGTGACGATCTCGTGAGCGGGCTTAAGTTGACTCGGAGCCCGCTCCCGAGAATATGGCGCGCATCCGAATAGGAGCGTCATCGTGACCACCAGCCTCGCCACCGACCGTCCCCGCCTGCTCGCGACGATCGCCTTCGTCCTCGGCCTCGCGACCATTGCCGGCGCCTGGGGCTCGCAGCTGTTTGGCGGGCTGGTGCCGTGCGAGCTCTGCCTCGAGCAGCGCATGCCCTACTATTGGGGCCTGCCACTGCTCGCGCTGGTCTTGATCCTGTGGCACCGGCTGCCGCGCGCCGTGTGGTATGTCGGGATCGTCCTGGTGCTCCTGACCTTCGTCTGGTCGACCTATCTGGCGGGCTATCACGCCGGCGTCGAATACGGCTTCTGGCCCGGCCCCACCGCCTGCACCGGCACCGGCGTCGATGTCAGCTTCTCCGACCTCACCAATATCAACGCCGCCCGCGTCGTCCCCTGCGACAAGATCCAGTTCAGCCTGTTCGGCGTGACGCTGGCCGGCGCCAACACGCTGATCTCGGCAGTGATCGTCCTGCTGCTCGGCACCGTGCTGCTCAAGGGCCGGAAGGCATAGAGCGCTTTCAGGAAAAGTTGCAGACTTTTCCGGTTCGAAAGCGCGACCAACTAGAGAGACCAGAGCCCTGCCGCTACTGCGTGAGGAAGGCCGTCGCGACCTCGGTGAGGAGCGGTGACTGGATCAGGTTGTAGTGCGTGGTGCCCGGGAGGATAGCCAGCCGGCTGGCCGGGCGCTGTGAGCCGTCGAACCCGGCGTCGCGCTGGCCGCCACCGAGCAGCTTCCAGAACGCCACCATGTGCTCGGGCCGGATCGAATCCGCGTCCGCGAACACCAGCAGCGTCGGGGCCGTCATCGCCTTGACCCGCTCGGTCCAGTCGTACTCGGGCTCGTTCATTTCGCCGGACTTGCGGAACACCCGCTCCCAGTCGACGTCGGGATAGAGCTCTCCGAGGGGTGAACTGGCGAGTTGCTGTCCGTACTCCGCCGCGTGGGCCGGCAATTGCCGGAAGGCCTCGCGGACTTCGGGATAGTCGTCGTCGGTGCGGTAATCCACCGAGACCGACACCAGCTTCTCGACCAGTTCCGGGTGCCGGAATGCCACCTGCAGCGCGACGCCGGCGCCGAGCGAATAGCCCATGAAGCGCGCCTTGCCGATGCCGAGGTGCTGGAGCACAGCCGCAACGTCGTCGGCCATCAGTTCGGAGGACCAGGGCGCGTCGGTGTCCGTACTGAAGCCGTGGCCGCGCATGTGGATGGCGATCACCTTGTGGGTCTTCGCCACCGCGGCGAGCGGCGCACCGAACGTCTGGGACGGGTCGACGCCGCCATGCAGCAGCACCAGCGGCGGACCGTCACCGTGGATCTCGTAGTAAATCTCGGCGCCGCCGACCGGGACCTTGCCCGTGCTGCTGGGGGTGCTCATCGGAATGTCTCCTGCGGTTTGGGCAATGACGGGCGCTGCGACGAGGGCCGCAGCGACAAAGGCGAGGGTCATGAGGGCGCGCCTCAGCATGATAGTCCTCCTGAAATCAGTACGTCGCGAGCTGTCGCTCAAGCTTGTCGAAGGCCTGGTTGGTGCCCTCGAAGAAACCGCCCTCGATCGCGACGGCGAGGTGTGCGGCGCTGTCGAACTCGGCGCGCATGGTGAAGATCGTCTCGTTACCGAGCGCTTCGAACGTGAGGGTGGCCAGATAGCTCGGCGGCGGATTAACCGCTTCGGGCGGGCGCCACGGCCGGTAGACGATGCGTTCTGGCGCGAGGATCTCGACGAACTGGTAGCGCACCGGATGCTCGCTGCCGTCTGGCCTGTGCATGGTGACGTGCCACTCGCCACCGGCACGGAACTCGAGCTTGGTGACAGTGGAGGTGAAATGTTCCGGGCCCCACCACTGGGCAAGCAGGTACGGGTCCTCGAAGGTGCGCCAGACCAGCTGGCGCGGCGCCTTGAGGCGGCGGCTGATGACGAACTCGCGCTGGGTGAGCGGGTCCAAAGCTGTGTCACCGGTCATGGCGCGCCTCAGTTCTTCTTGCCCGTAGGGTCGGTCGCCTGCAGCCGCTCGAGCAGCCCGTCGAGCCGGTTGAGGCTCGTATCCCAGAAGCTCGAGAACTCCTCGATCCAGCCGACGGCTTCGCGCAGCGGCTGCGCTTCGAGCCGACAGGGCCGCAGCTGGGCGTTGCGCCCGCGGCTGATCAGGCCCGCGCCTTCCAACACCTTGAGATGCTTGCAGATCGCCGGGATGCTCATCTCGAACGGCGCCGCGATCTCCTTTACCGACGCCTCCCCATCCATCAGCCGCATCAGGATGGCCCGGCGGGTGGGATCGGCGATGGCGGAAAGGGTGAGACTGAGCTGGTCCGGCTGCACGTCCGTTCCTAACTGATCGGTTAGCTAACTAGATGGTTAGTTACAGCTAGCAAGAGTGAGTGTCAACCACGCTCGCGTGCCCATCGCGGGCGTCGCCGCGCTGATCTCGGCGGCGTTCGCCCTGATGCTCGGCACAGCGCTGGCAAGGGGCCGGAACGCCTAGTCTTCGGGGAAAAGGAGCTGCTCGTGGTCGCGGGCATGATGAAGTACGTGCAGCACCTCCACCCGATCTCCGACGACGCGATAGAAAATGTTGTAGGAACCGACGACCCGCCGTCGTATTCCGCTCGCCTCGTGGCTAGGCAACAGAGCGTAGCGCAAGGCCCTGTCACCGAGCTCTGCTGAGGAGAGACGAAGTTTCCGAACTATCCGGAGGGCCAGTGCCGGACTTTCTTCGCGCAGGAGATCTGCGCTGATTGCCATATCGGCCTCCGTCGGAACCCAACCAATAATAGTTATTGGCGCTACCCGGCGTTCAGCCTCACGGCTCCAGTTCGATGTCCCAGTAGAGGTAGTCGAGCCAGCTCGTGTGCAGGTGGTTGGGCGGGAAAGCCCGGCCGTTATTGTGCAGGTCGTGCACGGTCGGCTGGAACGGCTCCTGCATCGGGAACATCTTGATCTCGCGCGGCAACCGGTTGGCTTTCCTGAGATTGCAGGGCGCGCAGGCCGCGACGACGTTCTCCCAGGTGGTACGGCCGCCCTTCGAACGCGGGATCACGTGGTCGAAGGTGAGTTCGTCCCGGGCGCCGCAATATTGGCACTGGAATTTGTCGCGCAGGAACACGTTGAAGCGGGTGAACGCAGGATGCCGCGCCGGCCGCACGTAATCCTTGAGCGAGACGACGCTGGGCAGCAGCATCTCGAAGCTCGGCGACTTGATCACCCGGTCGTAGTTGGAGACGACGTGGACTCGATCAAGAAAAATCGCCTTGATCGCGTCCTGCCAGGACCAAAGCGACAAGGGATAATAGCTGAGGGGCCTGAAATCGGCGTTCAGCACCAGTGCGGGGCTATTCTCAAGCGACACATGTACCGTCACTTGTCGCCCCCAGATCGGGAATCGCGGCCAGTCATGATCAGCAATATTCTATGCCGACTGTGACACCCCTGTGAAGCGCGATTCGATCAGTCGATTCAGGCGGTTTGCGCCAGCATGAAGGACGTGGCGAAATCGAGCCCGTCCGGCGCGATGCCATGCGCCGTGCCCGACGAAATGTGCAGCGAGACATCGAAACCGGCGGCCGTCAGCTCGGTCGCCGCCTGCCGGCTGAGCCCGGGATCGACCACCTGGTCGAGATCGCCATGGATCAGGGCCACCGGCGCTTTGTCGATCGCCGGGAACCCCTCGGCAGGAACGAAAGCGCCGGAGAACGCCACGATACCCTTGATCGGACGCGGCAACGCCGTGCCGACATGCAGTGCCATCATCGCCCCTTGCGAGAAGCCAACGAGGAAGGTGTCGGCCGGCTTGATGTCGGTCTGCGTCCAGAGATCGGTGAGAAACTCGATGATCACGGGCGCGGCGTTCTTGGCGCCCTCGATGCGGCCGGCGATCCGATCCACCGCCAGCGGGAACCACTCGAAACCGAATGGGTTGCCGGCACAGGGCGTCGGCGCGTTCGGCGCGATGAACAATGCATCGGGCAGCAGCGGCCCCCAGTGGTGGCCGAGCCCGATCAGGTCGCTGCCGTCGGCGCCATAGCCGTGCAGCAAAATCACTGCCTGCTTCGGAGCGCCGCCGCTTTTGGGCGGCAGCATCGGGCCGGAGAGCTTGGCCATCAGATCGACAATCCTTCCTTGTTCCGCACGGCGCGATAGTAGCGCCAGAGCAGCAATGCGGCGGTGGACCGATAGGGCGACCAGCGCCGCGCCATCTCGATCAAGTCCTTCACCGGCGGCTTGCCGTCAAGCCCGAACGCCCACTCGGCCGCCCGCTGCAACGCGACATCGCCGGCGGGAAAGATGTCCGGATGGGCCGCCGAAAACATCAGATAAATCTCAGCAGTCCACGGGCCGATGCCCTTGAGTTTGGTCAGCGCGGCGATCGCCGCGTCGGCCGGCAGTTCGGCGAGATGTGCGAAGTCGACACTGCCCGCCGCGATCGCCTCGGCCAGCCCGCGCAGCGTCCGGTACTTGCCGCCCGACTGCCCGGCGCCCCGGACGGCTTCCTCACTGAGCTTCAGATAACCGACCGGGTCGAGCGCCCCTTCGAGCTGGGCGAAGCGGCCCCAGATCGCATCGGCGCTGGCGGTCGAAACCTGCTGGCCGGTGACGATCCGCGCCAGCCCTTCGAAGCCGCCGGGCGAGCGGCGGATTTCGAATGCGCCGGCGCGCTCGGCAACGCCTCCGAGGCGGGGATCGAGCTCAATCAGGGCGCCCAGCTGGCGCTGCAGCGCCTCCGGCGTATCGAGACGGTCTGTCAAAGAAATATCCTTACGTGCTAGCAGTTTGTCATGCTCAGACCCGTCCTCCGCTTCGCCCCGAGCCCCAATGGCTTGCTGCATCTGGGGCACGCCTATTCGGCGCTGTTCACCTCGGTATGGGCCGAAGCCCTCGGTGGCCGGTTCCTCCTGCGCATCGAAGACACCGACATAACCCGAAGCAAGCCGGAATTCACCGCGGCGATCTTCGAGGACCTCGCCTGGCTCGGCCTCTCCTGGGAACAGCCGGTGCTGCGGCAGTCCGACCGCTTCGCCGTCTATGCGGCAGCGGCCGACCGGCTCAGGGCGCGCGACCTGCTCTATCCCTGCTTCTGCTCGCGCACCGAGCTGGCCGCGCAGTCGAGCGGCGCCGACCCCGATGGCGCGCCGCTTTATCCCGGCACCTGCCGGCACCTGTCGGCAGCCGAAGTGAAACAGCGTTTTGCCGAAGGGCGTACGGCGAACTGGCGGCTCAGGACCGACGACGCCATGGCGCTCACCGGCATGCTGACCTACAGCGTCGCCGGCCCCACCCCGGCGGATCGGCCGCAGATCCGCTATGCCCGGCCGGAGCGCTGGGGCGATGTGGTGCTGCAGCGCAAAGGCACCCCGACCAGCTATCATCTGAGCGTGGTGATCGACGACGATGCGCAGGGCGTTACCCATGTCACCCGTGGTCGCGACATGGAGCCCTCGACCGATATCCACGTGCTCCTGCAGATGCTGCTCGGCCTCACCTCGCCGCTTTATACTTTCCACAAGCTGATCCTCGACACCGAAGGTAAAAAGCTCAGCAAATCGAAAGGCTCCACATCGCTGCGGAGCCTGCGCGAGGCGGGTCGGACCGCGGAGGAGATTCGGCGAGAACTGGGGTTCTAGCCGCTCAACCGGTGCGAGCTGACCCCCACCCTTAATCCCTCCCCGCAGGGGGGAGGGAGACGCGGACTGCGATGTCGGTGTGAGGGTCTCCCTCCCCTTTGCGGGGAGGGGACAGGGGTGGGGGTCCACAGCCACCGGCCTCGGCAACTTAAGCCGCCAGCTTCTCCGCCGCAAAGAATGGCGCCACCGTCGCCGCCACCGCCGCGTCGAACGGCGTGGCAAAATCCGGGCCGAGGATGGCCTCGAGGCGCGCGTCCTTGAGCTCCATCGGGTTCTCCCACAGGTAGCTCATCTTGCTGACCGCCCGCATCAGCGGATCGACGAGGCCCACGACGTTGAACAGCACGCGCGGGAACGTGCCGACCTTGAGCTTCACCGGCGCCGCGGCCACGGCGGCTGCAGCCATCTGCTCGGGCGTCACATAGTTGCCGGCAAAGTGGAAATTCTCGAAGGCGCCGAATTGCTTGCGGTGCCAGGCGAGCTTCTCGAAGGCCCGGCCGACATCCGGCAGATAGGCCCAGGAGTGGCCGACGCTGGGCACGCCCATCATCGCGAACTTGCCTTTCTTCGCCTCGCGCAGCATGGCGAGATCGAACCAGTCGAACGAACTCTCCGGCCCATAGAAATCCCCGGCGCGGAGGATGATTGCCTGGATGTCGCCGCGCTTCGCCGCCGCTTCATAGAGTGCCTCGACCCGCACCCGGATCTCGCCGCGCGGCGTCTGCGGGCGCTGCTTGAGCTGGGGCGTCACCGTACGGTCGGTGGCGGCGTAGTTGTAGATATTGCCGGGGAACAGCAGGGTCTTGCCGCTCTTGCCGAGCGCGGTGATCACCCGCTGGTTCTGTGCTTCCATCCGGCCCTGGTCCCACTGGTGGTAGGGCAGGTTCAGCGCGTTGACCACCACCTCGGTATCGCCAATCGCCGCCCGCATCGCTTCCACATCCTCGGCGTCGCCCTTGATGAAGCGCACCCCTGCTATTGGCTGCTTGTTGGACCGCCCGAACCCGGCGACCTCCCACCCGGCGGCGACGAAGGCCTTGGCAATGTGGTGGCCGACATGACCGTTGATGCCGATGACGATGACTTTCTGCGTGCTCATTTGCCTGGCTCCTTGCTGGTGAGGATCAAGGTAGGCGCAACATCAGCGTTGATGAATTGGACAAGATCGTTACCTTGCCATACAGAATTGAATGGCCTGGAGACACCTAGACCATGCCCGATCCCGACTGGTCGCTGTGGCGCAGCTTTGGCGCCGTCGTCGAACACGGCTCGCTCTCGGCCGCCGCTCGCGCCCTCGGCCTCAGCCAGCCGACGCTGGGCCGCCATGTCGAGGCGCTGGAGCAGGCATTGGGGATGAGCCTGTTCGAGCGGACGCTCAACGGCTTTCACGCCACCGATACGGCGCTGAAGCTCTACGAGCCGGTGCTCGCGGCACAGCAGGCGCTGGCCGAAGCGGCGCTGATCGCGGAGGGGGCGAGCGCCGCGCTCACCGGCTCGGTCCGCATCACCTCGAGCACCGTGATGTGCCACTATGTCTTGCCGCCCTTCCTCAACGACCTGCGCCAAAGTTTCCCGCAGGTGGCGATTGAGCTGGTGCCGTCGGATTCGGCCGAGAACCTGTTGCTGCGCGAGGCCGATATCGCCGTCCGCATGTTCCGCCCCACCCAGCTCGAGCTGATCACCCGCAAGCTCGGCGAAAGCCCGATCGTCACCTGCGCCCACGAAAGCTACATTTTGAGGCGCGGACGCCCGGAACGGCCCGAGCAATTGGTCGAGCACGACCTGATCGGCTTTGATCGCTCCGAGCTGCTGATCGGCGCCGCCCGGCGCATGGGGTTCGAACTGAAGCGCAGCGATTTCATCGTCCGCACCGACAGCCAGACCAATGCCTGGGAACTGATCAAGGCCGGCCTCGGCGTCGGTTTCGCCCAGCAGCTGCTGGTGGCCGAGACGCGCGGCATGGTGCCGCTCTTGCCCGATTTCCGCACGCCGCCCTTGGAAGTGTGGTTGACCACGCATCGCGAACTGTTCACCAGCCGTCGCATTCGTGCCATCTATGACCGACTGGGCGAGGGCCTCAGCCGCTTCCTCGCGAGGACATTATGAACATCACCGGCATCATCACCATCGTCGCGCTCGGCGCGGTCGCCATCATCCTGTTCATGGGGCTGTGGAACATGTTCCGCGGCGGCGACCACAATCTCAGCCAGAAGCTGATGCGCGCCCGCGTCATCGCCCAGGCCGTGGCCATCGTGGTGATCCTGGGGGCCCTCTACTTCTTCGGTCGGGGGAGCTGACCGAAAGCGCTTCGCGCGCCATTCCCGCTGAGCTAGTTTCGACGCCACTGACTCGCGGCGGAACGACATGGTCAAGCTCAACAAGATTTACACCAAGACCGGCGATGACGGCACCACCGGCCTGGTGCGCGGGCCGCGCCGCTCCAAGGCGGACCTCCGCGTCGAGTGCTTCGGCACCGTCGACGAGGCCAACAGCTTCATCGGCATGGCGCGGCTCCATACCGGCTCGATGCCCAAGCTCGACCGGCTGCTGGCGCGCGTGCAGAACGACCTGTTCGACCTCGGCTCCGACCTCGCCACCCCAGGCGCCGATCCGGCCGGGGCACCGCCCTCATTGCGCATCACCGCGCAGCAGACCGAATGGATCGAAGAGCAGATCGACCATTACAATGAAGGCCTGAAGCCGCTGACGAGCTTCGTCCTCCCCGGTGGCACGCCGCTCGCCGTCGCGCTGCATCTGGGCCGCACCGTCACCCGTCGCGCCGAACGCCTGGTGGTCGAGTTGATTGCGGCCGAACCCGACGTCAACAACGCCGTCATGGTCTATCTCAACCGCCTGTCGGACCTGCTGTTCGTCATGGCCCGGGTGGCCAACGCCAACGGCGACAGCGACGTGCTGTGGGCGCCTGGCAAGTTCGGCCACGAGGGGCAGTCGCGCGGCTGATGTTCATTCCGCTGCACGACCGCAACCCAGTCCGGCACATCAGGTTCCCCTATGTCACCTATGGCATCATCGGGTTGAACGTCCTGGTGTTCCTGATCCAGCTGGCGCATGGCAGCGGGCTCAGTTTCGACCAGTTCGCGCTGAGCTATGCGGCCGTGCCGGCCTATTTCCTGCAGCCTGAGGCGCCGGACCGGCTGGCCTACCTGCCCGACGGGCTGACGCTCATCACCTATGCCTTCTTTCATGCCGACTGGCTGCACCTGGGCAGCAACATGCTGTTCCTCTGGGTGTTCGGCGACAACATCGAGGACGCGCTGGGGCATGTGAAGTTCGCGGCGTTCTACCTCGCCTGTGCCGCGCTCTCCGGCCTGATCTATATCCTCTTCGCCATGGGCACCTACACCTGGCTGATCGGCGCCTCGGGCGCCGTTGCCGGCGTCATGGGCGCCTATATCGTCCTCTACCCGCATGCCCGGGTCTATGTGCTGCTGGGCCTCACCATCCCGATCCCGCTGCCGCTGCCGGCGCTCTGGATGCTCGGCGCCTGGGCGGCGGTGCAGCTGTTCTACCTGTTCTTCGGCGGCAGCAGCCCGGTCGCCTGGTCCGCCCATGTCGGCGGATTGATCGTCGGCGCGGCGCTCTGCGTGCCGCTGAAGCGACGCGACGTAGTGCTGTTCGGCGGGCGCTGATCCGTAAACGATTGATTCACGATCGCACCATTCCGACACAGCTTCGGGAAGGTTTCGTTTACGCCCCGGTCATAAAACCCCGGGGATGGACATGGATCTGACATCGCAGCTGCTTGCCGCGCGCTCCGCCGGGACGCAGCAATCCATTGCCATCGCCGTGCTGAAGAAGTCGCACGAGATGGAGATGTCGCTGATCCAGATGGTCGACAGCGTGGCGCGCTCTGCTCCACCGCCCGGCCAGGGGACCAAGGTCGACAAAACAGCCTGACCAGCCGGAGGGGTGTGATGAACCTCGACACATCGATCTATCGCATGGCCTTCCGCGAGGCCGACACCCTCGGCGTGGCGCAGGTGCTCGTCGCCAAGAAGCGCGCCGATCTCGAACACCAGATGCTGCTCAAGCAGATCAACGAAGGCTCCGCCTCCACCGGCGCCGACCTCGAGCGGGCGCTCACCGATATGGAGCAGCGCTCCGACGCGTTTGTCGGCCGCATCATCGACCGCACCGCCTGAACGACTGTTCAGCACCCCGCCTCCCGCCATCCGATCCCTGAACCCCGTCTGAACGGACGGGGCGAAGCGGCGCGCAATTCTGCAAACTGTGCGCTTGCGGGGTCTGTCCCATCGGGGCAGAAGCGACCGCTTTCAGCGGGGGGACACGCTGAACAGGAGATTGGCCCCAATGAGCAAGACGGGCTACGAGAAGATGGTATCGGGCGAGCTCTATGAAGGGCCGGACTGGGACCTGATCGAAATGCAGGTCGAAGCAAGGAAGAAACTCGACCGCCTCAACGCCGTCCCCAACTGGGACATGGCCAACCGCACCGCGATGTTCCGCGACCAGCTCGGCAGCTTCGGCGACAGTTTCGTGTTGAGCCCCATCACCTGGGAATACGGCAAGCACATCCATATCGGCGAGGGTGTGTTCATCAACTTCGAATGCGTCTTCCTCGACGGCGCCGAAGTGCGCATCGGCGACGGCACCGCCATTGCGCCGCGCGTGATGTTTTTGACCGCCGGTCACCCGGTTGACCCGCACGAGCGCGAGCGCCGCGATCCCAAGACCGGCAAGCTGATCGGCGCCCAGTGCATCAACAAGCCGATCAGCATCGGCAAGCACTGCTGGATCGGCGCCGGCACCATCATCGTCGGCGGCGTCAGCATCGGCGACGGCACCACCATCGGCGCCGGCAGCGTCGTCACCCGCGACATCCCCGCCGGCGTGCTGGCCGCGGGTAACCCCTGCCGGGTGATCCGCAAAGCCGACGCCAAGCCGATGCGGCAGGCGGCGAACGCGGCGTAATCGGGTGCTTGCCGCAGGGCATCGGCAGTCGGCAGTAGGCAATCGGCAGTCGCGGCCCGCCACCGGCCGGCCCTCTCCGACTGCCTACTGCCTACTGCCGACTGCCCCTACCGAACCAGAAACGCCTCGACCTCGGTGCGCGACGGCGCGCCGAGCCGGCCGCCGAACCGGGTGCACTTGATCGCCGCGGCCGCCGAAGCAAAAGCGATGACATTGCGCATCGGCCAGCCCTCGAGCAGCCCGACCGCAAACCCGGCATGAAACACATCGCCCGCCGCCAGCGTATCGATCGCTTCGACTTTCGGGGCCGGCGAATGGCGGATCCCGTCCCCCTCGCTCCACCAGCAGCCATCGGCGCCGGCGGTAACCGCAACGAAGCCGCCATGGCTGACTGCGAGCCACCCGGCCGCCTGCTCTGCGGTGTCCGCCCCGGTCACCAGCTTTGCCGCGCTCTCTGATGCCACCACATGCGTCGCCAGCGGCAACAAGCCGTCGAGCACGTCGCGCGCCGCCATATCGGCATCGAGGATCGCCGGAATGCCCGCCGCCTTCGCCGCACCTAGCGCCAGCGCCGCCGCACCCGGCCAGCGCACATCGGTCATCACCGCGTCGATACCACGAAGATCAGGGGCAGCCTCGGGCGGCGCCATCAGCGTGGGATCGTAGCGCGGCACGATCATCGTACTGCCGCTGCGATCCATGAAGATCGAGGAAAAGCCCGAGCGCGAACCGGCGACCCGCCGCACCCGCGAGCAGTCGACGCCTTCGCCCGAAATCTGCTGCACCAGCCGATCGCCCGTCGCATCGTCGCCGGCCGAGGCCCAGAGCGCCGCCTTGCCGCCGAGCCGCACGATGCTCGCCGCCTGCGCCGCCGCCATGCCCTCGGCGACTTCGACCGCATCGAGCGGTATGATCTTGCCCGGCCCATCCGGCAGGCGGTCCAGCCGGAAAATGGTGTCCATGGTCAGGGCACCGACGCAGAGAATCCGGCGCATGCGGGTCAGGTTCCGATCAGCGCGTCGATGACGTTGTGGCCGTCAGGCGAATCCCACTCGGCCGGCCCCTGCAGCACCGCCAGTTCGCAGCCCTTTTCGTCGAGCAGCAGCGTTGCCGGCAGCCCGATCGCCACCGCCTGCTGCTGCAGCCGCTTGAACGCATCGAAGGTTGAATCCGCATAGAGCGGCAGGTTCTTGAGCCCCTCGTCGGCGAGGAATTTCTTCGCCTTCTCGAGCCCGCTCTCGCCGACATCGAGGTTGATCGGCAGCACCATGAACTGCTCTGAATTGTACTTGGTCGCGATGGCGTCGAGCGCGGGCATTTCCTCGCGGCACGGCACGCACCAGCTGGCCCAGAAATTCACCAGCAGCTTCTTGCCGGCAAAGCTGCCGATGGTGGTCGGCGCACCCGCTGCATCCTTGAACGCCATGTCGGCATAGCCGCGCCCTTCGCCGGTGCCGTTGAGCGCTGCCAGCATGCCGATCGCCGCCGCGTCGATCTTCTGCCCCTTGATCACCTGCGGATCGCACTGCGTCGCCTGCGCCGGCATGAAGTTGCCAACCACGAGGGTAAGGACTAGTGCTACCGCCGCACTGATCAGGGCGACGAGCAGCACCCGCCTGGGGCGCAATCTCCGGGTCGGGGCGGGGCTTTGGTCGGTCATAGGTCTACCGTTGGAGTTGAGATGAGCAATCGCATGTGGGGCGGCCGTTTTGCGACCGGGCCCGACGCCATCATGGAAGAGATCAACGCCTCCATCGGCTTCGATCAGCGACTCTACAAGCAGGACATCGCCGGCTCTATCGCACACGCCACCATGCTGGCGGAAGTGGGCATCCTGACCCAGGCGGATCGCGACGCGATCATCACCGGCCTAAAGACCGTGCTCGACGAGATCGAGACAAACAAATTCACGTTCTCGCGTTCGCTCGAGGACATTCACATGAATGTCGAGAGCCGCCTGAAGGACGTGATCGGCGATGCCGCGGGGCGCCTCCACACCGCCCGCTCGCGTAACGACCAGGTAGCCACCGATTTCCGCCTCTATGTCCGCGACGCCATCGACACGCTGCTGGCGCAGGTCAAAACCCTGCAGCTGGCACTGGTGAAGCGGGCCGAGGAAGAAGTCGCGACCATCATGCCCGGCTTCACCCACCTGCAGAACGCCCAGCCGGTGACGTTCGGCCATCACCTGCTTGCCTATGTGGAAATGCTCGGCCGCGACTACGGCCGCTTCGAGGATGCGCGCAAGCGCCTCAACGAGAGCCCGCTCGGCTCGGCCGCCCTCGCCGGCACCCCCTACCCGATCGATCGCGACATGACCGCCAGGGCGCTCGGCTTCGATCGCCCCACCGCCAACTCGCTCGACGCCGTTTCCGATCGCGATTTCATCCTCGAAACGCTCTCGGCCGCCAGCCTCTGCGCCATGCACCTCAGCCGCTTCGCCGAGGAACTGGTGATCTGGTCGTCGTCGCAGTTCGGCTTCGTCAAGCTCAGTGACAAGTTCACCACCGGCTCCTCGATCATGCCGCAGAAGCGCAACCCCGACGCGGCCGAGCTGATCCGCGCCAAGGTCGGCCGCATCATGGGCGCGCTGACCTCGCTGCTGATCGTCATGAAGGGCCTGCCGCTCGCTTATTCCAAGGACATGCAGGAAGACAAGGAAGTCGCCTTCGACGCGCTCGACTCGCTGTCGCTGTCGCTCGCCGCGATGACCGGCATGGTCGAGGATCTGAAGGCCAACCGCGAGAAGATGCGCGCCTCGGCCAATGCCGGCTTCTCCACCGCCACCGATATCGCCGACTGGCTGGTCAAGCAGGCCAATATCCCGTTCCGCGAGGCCCATCATATCACCGGGCAGATCGTGGCGCTGGCCGAGCAGAAGGGCATGACGCTGGATGGCCTCACCATCGAGGATTTCAAGTTCATCGACCACCGCATCGACAGCCGCATCCATAAGGTGCTGAGCGTCGAAAGCTCGGTCGCGGCCCGCAAGAGTTATGGCGGCACCGCGCCGGAAAACGTCGCGCTGCAGGCCGCCCGCTGGAAGGAAATCCTCGCCGGCGTGAAGTCCGAACCGGTCAGTGTGAAGAAATCGGGGGGTCACGGCGATGGCGGAGTGGAGTAGGCTCCGGCAATGCCGCGCCAGCCACGCCCCCTGCACCTCACCGCTGACCATGTCGCCCGCATCCCGGTGATCGAGGATCCGGGCCAGCCGACCTACCCGGGCATTCGCCCAGCGACCGAGGTCGACTACGATGCGGAAGTCGCGCGCATCATCGACACGGCGCCGGAAGGCGAGTTCTGGATCTTCGCGCTGAGCTCGCTGATCTGGAACCCGGCCACCGAGTTCGACCAACAGCGTATCGCCGTCGCCAGCGGCTGGCCCCGCAGCTTTTGCCTGTTCGACCAGCGCTGGCGAGGCAACCCCAAACAGCCGGGCCTGATGATGTGCCTTGATCGCGGCGGCAGCTGCCGCAGCGTTGCCTTCCGCATTCCGGCCGGTACCATCAAAGCCAACATGGACAAGCTGGTGCGCCGCGAAATGAGCATGGTGCCTAACGCCTTCCCTGGCCGCTGGATCAAGGTCGCCACCGCCGAAGGTCCGCTCACCGCCCTCGCCTTTGCCATCAACCGCAACAGCACCCGCTATGTCGGCGGCCTCACCTTGGCGGAGCGTGCCGACCGGCTGGCGCAGGCGCATGGCTGGAAGGGCTCGATGGCCGAGTATGTGCTCTCGACAGTGCAGAAGCTCGCCGAATACGGCATCCACGACCGCAACCTGTGGGCCCTGCAGCGGCTGATCGCAGAACGGATCGACCACCACTGGCCCGCGCCGGCCGGTGCGGCGCATCGCGCTTCTTGATCGGCCCTGTAGAGAAGTCTCGCTTCCGCTGCCCGGTGTTTTCGCCTAGAGCTTCCGCCCGGATTTCGTAGGGGCGCAAGACCTTGGTGCATCACTTCCAGTATCGCGACGACCGGCTGTTCGCCGAGGAGGTCGACCTCACCGCCCTCGCCGGCAAGGTGGGCACGCCGTTCTATGTCTATTCGGCCGCGACGCTCCGTCGCCACGTGCAGGTGATGCGCGATGCCTTCAAGGGCATCGACACGCTGGTCGCCTATGCCATGAAGGCGAACTCCAACCAGGCGGTGATCAAGCTCATCGCCAAGGAGGGCGCCGGCGCCGACGTGGTCTCGGGCGGCGAACTCGAGCGCGCCATTGCCGCCGGAGTGCCGGCCAACCGCATCGTTTTCTCCGGCGTCGGCAAGACCTTCGCCGAGATGCGCCGGGCACTGGAAGTCGGCATCAAGTGCTTCAACCTCGAGAGCGAACCTGAGCTCGAGCGGCTGAGCGATGTCGCCGTCTCCATGGGGATGACGGCGCCCGTTTCGGTGCGCATCAACCCCGATGTCGATGCCGGCACGCACAAGAAGATCTCGACCGGCAAGGCCGAAAACAAGTTCGGTATCCCGTTCGCGCGGGCCCGCGAGGTCTATGCCCGCATCGCCGCGCTGCCGGGCGTGCGCGCCGTCGGCGTCGATATGCATATCGGCAGCCAGATCACCGACATGACGCCGTTCGATAACGCCTTCGCGCTGCTCGCCGAACTGGTGCGCAACCTGAAGGCCGCCGGCCACGATATCCGCCATGCCGATGTCGGCGGCGGCCTCGGCATCCCCTACCACCACGACGAAGACGCCCCGCCGGCCCCGCCCGCCTATGCCGAGATCGTCAGGAAGCATATCGGCCCGCTCGGCGTGTCGCTGGTGCTGGAGCCCGGCCGGCTGATCGTTGGCAATGCCGGCATCCTCGTCACCAAGGTCGAGTACGTGAAGGAAGGCGGCAAGACCTTCGTCATCGTCGATGCGGCGATGAACGATCTGATCCGCCCCACCCTCTATGAGGCGCATCACGACATCCAGCCGGTGGTGCATTCCAACCTGGCGCAGATCACCGCCGATGTGGTCGGCCCGGTCTGCGAAACCGGCGATTTCATCGCCCAGGATAGGAAGATGGAGGGCGTCAAGGAAGGCGACCTGCTCGCTGTGATGTCGGCCGGCGCCTATGGCGCGGTGATGGCCTCGACCTACAATTCGCGCCCGCTGGTGCCCGAAGTGCTGGTCGACGGCGACAAGTGGCACGTCATCCGCCCACGCAAGTCGATCGCCGAACTGATCGCCCTGGACAGCGTCCCCGACTGGGTGTGAGCCCCGGGGGCGCTGCCCGATCGGGTTGCACCGTTTTCTCCACCCACTCGGTGTCATCCCAGCGAAAGCTGGGACCCAACTCACAGCCCGCGCCAGCGGATGGATGGATCCGAGCTTTCGCTGGGATGACACCCGGTGAGGGAGGCAAGACCCCGGGCCAGTAGCTAAACCAGCCACGCCGCCAGTATCGGCGCCAGCACCGAGGTCAACACGGCGTTGAGCCCCATGGCGATGCCTGCAAACGTGCCCGCCACCGGATCGACCGCAAAGGCGCGCGCCGTGCCGATGCCGTGCGAGGCGAGCCCGACCGAAAAGCCGCGCGCCGCGTAGTCGGTGATCTCTAGGGCGTTCATGATCGGCGTCACCAGCACGGCGCCGGTGACCCCGGTCAGTACCACCAGCACGGCGGTGAGCGAGGGTGAGCCGCCGATCTGCTCGGCAATGCCCATGGCGACGCCTGCCGTCACCGATTTCGGTACCATGGCCAGCAGCACATCCGGCGGCAGCCCGAACAGCCGGCCCAGGAGTACGACCGAGACGATCGCCGTTACCGAGCCTGCCAGCAGCGCGCCGAGCAGCGGCAACAGGTTCTCCATCACGATCTTGCGGTTGGTGACCAGCGGTACGGCGATGGCGACGATCGCCGGGCCGAGCAGGAAATGCACGAACTGCGCGCCCTCGAAATAGCGCCCATACGGCGTGCCGGTGGCGAGCAACACGGCGCCGACCGCGATGATCGACAGCAGCACCGGATTGACCAGCGGGTTGCGGCCCGATTTCAGCGCCAGCCAATCCGCCCCGACCCAGACGCAGAGCGTCACCGTCAGCCACAGCAGCGGCGTCGAGCTGAGATAGACCCAGAGCGCGAACGGATCGTTCATGGCCGCTTCCCGGTCCAGTGCTTTACCGCGAGGAACGCCCCGACCGTCGCCAGCATGGTGAGCACCGCCGAGATGATCAGCGTCAGGACGATCCCCACGCCATAGTCGCCGAGCAGCCCCAATTGCTGCACCACGCCGACACCGGTTGGCACGAACAGCAGCCCCAGCCCCCCAACGAGGAAAGTGGTGACCTTGTCGAGCAGCGTGCCCTTGAGGTCGGGCCGCCGCTGTACCCACGCCAGCAGCACGATGGCGAGGAGGATCAGCCCGACCACCGGGCCCGGCATCGGCAGAGCCAGCGAGCGCGCCAGGATTTCACCGGCCAATTGGCAGGCGAGCAGCAATGCGAGAATGGCAATCATGCCCGCGACTATCGGAGCGCTCGCCTGCCGGTGCAAGCTGCTGACAAGCCCTGTCAGTACGCTCCGGCTAGTTTATGCCCATACCGAGGAGGTGCAGATGACGAACGCCCTGACCGACCGCCAGCTCAACCGCGCCACCCTGGCGCGTCAGATGCTGCTCGAGCGCAGCGACATGGGTATCACCGACACCATTGCCTGGCTGCTCGGCATGCAGGCGCAGCAGACCCACGATCCCTATATCGGGCTGTGGTCGCGGCTCGAGGGCTTTACCCACCAGGCGCTGACCGCGCTGATCGTCGATCGCACCCTGGCCCGCGCCACCACCATGCGCGGCACGCTCCATCTCCACACCGTCGACGACCTGATCGGCATCCGGGCAGAGATGCAGCCTTTCCTCCGCTCCGTCTGGCTCAGCAATTTCAAGAAGCGTTTCGGCGGCAATAACGAAGCCGCGGTACTGGAGCTGGCGCGAAAACTGCTCGACGCCGAGCCGATGACCGCCGGCCAGCTCGGCAAGCGCCTCAGCGAGCGCTTCCCCGTTGGCGAACCGCTGGCCATGACCATGCTGCTGCAATCGACCGACACGCTGATCCAGATCCCGCCAACCCGCATCTGGGGCTCCGGCCATTCGCCGGTCATCACCCGCATCGGCAACTGGCTGCCGGCGCCCTATGAGCGCCCGATCGCCCGCGAAGCGCTGGTCCGCCGCTACCTCGCCGCCTATGGGCCGGCCAGCGTCGCCGACATGCAGGGCTGGTCGCGCCTCACCAAGCTCGGCGAAGTGTTCGAAGCGCTGCGCCCCGAGCTGGTCAGCTTCACCGCCCCCGATGGCCGCGAACTGTTCGACCTGCCCGACGCGCCGCGTCCTGATGCCGATACCCTCGCCCCGGTTCGCTTCCTGCCGCTCTACGAAAACGCTATCCTCGGCTACGACAACCGCCGCCGCTTCCTCGTCGCAGGCGACGAACTGCGCGGCGATTTCGTCAACAACGTCAAGCCGGGCGTCTTGGTCGACGGCCTGATGTCGGCCGGCTGGTCAATCGACAGCAAGAAGGGCGCGGCGGTGCTCACCGTCACGCCCTACCACCAGCTCAGGAAAAAGGATGTCGCCGAGATCGAGCGCGAGGGCCTGAAGTTCCTGCACTTCATGGAGGAGAAGGCGGAGACGTTCGACGTCCGGGTGCTGGAACTCGCGGACTAAAGCCCCAGCAATCGCGGCCGAAACACTGCCGAGGCCAGCACACCAACTCCGATCAGCGTGCCGAAACCACCAAACACAAGTGCGCGGAAGCTCGACGCACCTGTGTGGCCGAACTCGACCTCGCTGCGTTTCGGATTGTCGGCGAGATAGCGCACCGGAGTGGTGGCGCCAATCGCGGTTCGAGTGAAGAACGTCGGCGATACGCCGGTCTCGATGAAATATGCGGCACCGTCGCTCGCCGTGAACCGGTAGGTCACGAAGTAATCGGGCCGGTACTCAGGCTGGCCGCTCTTGGTACCGGCCCTGACCGAGCGAACGTCCTTCGCGACAATCGTCGCCGACGCCGTCGACGCTTCGGTCTCAAGTCGGTGGCCGAGCTGTGCCGAGTTCCAGCCGAGTACGGCGAATGTGCCGAAGATGGCCGTTATCGCGAGGCCGCCGAGAACCGCGAGACTCCTTTTGGCCCAGCGCGGCTTCGCCAAAAATTCACCCCATCATCGCCTGACGTGCCAAAGAGATAATCTCCGGCGGCCGGCCGGCAAGGGCGTCGTCGACTTTTTCGAGCACCTGCGCCAGCGTGAACGGCTTTGGGATCACGTCGTAGATCAGCTGGTCGAGACCGTGCGCGCGCTCGCGCTGGTCGGCAAAGCCGGTCATCAGCATGATGGTGACCTCGGGCCAGGCCGAGGCGACGTTAAGCGCCAGCGCGATCCCATCCATCACCGGCATCTTGATGTCGGAGAGCAACAGGTCGAAGCGCCCCTGCTCTTCCTGCATGACCTCGGCGGCGAGGCCGCCATCCTCGGCTTCCACCACATCGTGGCCCATGTGAGCGAGGGCGCGCGAGACGAACGCCCGCACTCCGTCATCGTCTTCGGCAAGCAGGATTCTGGCCATCAGTGTACCGTCTCTTCAATAATTTCCTTGGTCGCCACGGGCGGGATCGCCGCGACGTTCTGCCGGCTCGAGGCAAAGCCCAGGCGCAGCTGCGTCGCGCCTTTGGGCGGCGACGCCAGTTCGGCGGAAAAGGCCACGGCCTCGCCCGGCTCGACATCCGGAGCCGGTGGCGTGACGCTCCACTGGTAGAGCGGCGCGCCATGCGCATCGAGTAGGCTTACCACCACCGGCGGCACCACCACGCCGCGCGCTTCGACGCCGCGGATAGTGGCGGTGACGCTGATCACGTCACTGTCGCCGCGCCGGCTCATCACCGTCGAGACGTCTGAAAACTCCAGGCCGACCACGTTCACGCCCATGCCGAGCGCCGAGTAGACCCCGGCCATCGACGGCGCCAGCCTGACGATCTCGGTCCGGAACAGCAGCCCACCGGCGAGAACCGCCACCAGCAGGCAGACCGCGCCGATGCGGATCATCCGGAACAACTTCGCCGCCGGCAGCCGGCGCGCCACTGCGCGCTGCCGCTTCTCCAGTTTGCCGTTGGCCGCCCGTTCGGCCGCCGTGGGCTTTGCTGCAGGTTCGGGGGCCGGAGTTGGTTCGCCCGCTTTCGGGGCGATGGCAGCTTTGATCTCGGCGATCGAGCGCACCACTTCGGGCGGCGGCGCTCCATCCGGCATCACGCCACGCAGCGAAGCGGGGATTTCGGCGATGCCGGTGCGATGCTCGATCGCCTTGAACTCGCGGTCGAGCGCCTCTTCCTCGGTCGGGGTGAACAGCTTGTCGTCGTCGGGCGGCGCCATCTGGGCTTCCGCCATCCAGGCCTTGCCGCAATGCGCGCAGCTGACCTGCCGGCCGCGCGGCCCGAGCGTCTCGGGCGGCACCTGGTAACGCGTGCCGCAATGCGGGCAGGCGATGACGACCGTCGCTGGCTGGGGTGAACGCATGGACGAAAGCTAGCGGCGCCGGGTTAAGTTTCCTCAAACCCGAACGTCGAAACTGCCGCGGCCGAGGCTTCGGCCGACCAAGATTTGGGCTGAATTATGGGTGAGAACCCCGCCCCGGCGGGATGCCGCTGTTATGATGCCTCTCAACTGATTCGGAGCGGATGGCCCGGTGATCGAGTTCTCCAATGTCGGCCTGCGCTATGGGCAGGGGCCCGAGATCCTCCGCGATCTCAATTTCCGCATAGAACCCGGCACGTTCCATTTCCTCACCGGCCCCTCAGGGTCGGGCAAGACCTCGCTGCTGAAACTGCTGCTGTTGTCACTGCGGCCGACCCGCGGGCGGGTCACCCTGTTCGGCAAGGACACCTCCTCGCTCGACCAGGATGCGCTCTTACAGATGCGCCGCCATATCGGCATCGTGTTTCAGGAATTCCGCCTGCTCGACCACCTCACCACCTTCGAGAACGTGGCGCTGCCGCTGCGCGTGCTCGGCGAACCCGAGGCGAGCTACCGCGCCAACGTCACCGAGCTGCTCGAGTGGGTCGGCCTCGGCCAGCGCCTCGATGCGCTGCCGGCGGTGCTGTCGGGCGGCGAGAAGCAGCGCGCCGCCATCGCCCGTGCGGTGATCGGCCGCCCGGACATCCTTCTCGCCGACGAGCCCACCGGTAACGTCGACCCTGAACTGTCCTTGCGGCTGGTGCGGCTGTTCGCCGAACTCAACAAGATGGGAACGACCATCATCCTCGCCACGCACGAGCTGCCGCTGCTCGATGCCTTCCCCTTTCCGCGTATGATCCTCAACGAGGGGGAGATCGTCTTTGCCGATTGAGCTGAAGCTCCCCCGTTTCGTCGGGATCGAGAACCGCGAACGCGCTGCCGCCATTGTGCCGGAGCGCTCGGTCTCCGGCCGCACCCTGGTGCTGCTGATCGCCATCATGACGTTCCTGTCGGGGGTGACGCTCGGCGGCGTGGTGCTGGTGCAGAAATCCGCCATCGCCTGGTCCTCCGATGTCGGCCGCGAGATGACCATCCAGATCCGCCCGGTCGAGGGCGAGGTGATGGATTCGAACCTCCGCACTGCGGTGGCGCTGGCCGAAGCCACGCCCGGTGTCGCCTCGGCGCGCGCCTTGACGCTCGAAGAGAGCCAGAAACTGCTCGAGCCCTGGCTCGGCGCCGGCCTCGATCTCACCGCCATCGATATCCCCCGGCTGGTCGTCGTGCAGCTTGCCGACCCCGCCGAGGCCGACGTGGACAAGCTGCAGCGCGACCTCTCCGCGGTGAAAGGCGCCAGCCTCGATACCCACGCCGCCTGGCGCCAGCAGCTCAATGTCATGGCCGGCACCATCGTCGCATCGGGCCTCCTGGTGCTGACGCTGATCGTCGTCGCCACGGTGCTCGCCATCATCTTCGCCACGCGCGGCACCATGGCGTCGAACCGCGAGATCGTCGACGTGCTGCACTTCATCGGCGCCTCGAACAGCTTTATCGCCGGCGAGTTCCAGGGCCGCTTCCTCACCATCGGCTTCCGCGGCGGCATCTTCGGCGGCCTCGCAGCGTTACTGTTCTTCCTGCTGGTCGGCGTCGCCGCCGGCTCGATGGTGCCGCAGGAGGCCGGCCAGCAACTGGGCATCCTGTTCGGCCGCTTTGCGCTGGGCATCGACGGCATGTTCGGCATCCTCGCCGTGGTGCCGGTGATCGCCGCGCTGACCGCCATCACCTCGCGCATGACGGTGCGCCGCTTCCTGCAGAAGACATCCTGAGCCTGGTGGCTGCTGCCACCCCCACCCTCAGTCCCTCCCCACAAGGGGGAGGGAGGCGATAGCTGCAGGTATAGGGTGAGAGTGTCTGGGGAGGGATCAAGGGTGGGGGTGGCCCCACGCGCCGATTTCTCGCTTGTTCGCCAGCGTCGTAGCAGGCACCCTCCGGCGCAAAACGGGGAGGATCGACTTTGCTCGGCCAGGCGTTGCGCTCGCTGCTGTTCTACGCGGTGTTCTACCTGCAGACCGTGGTGCTGGCGATCGTCGTCGGCATCAGCGCGCTCTGGGGCCGCACCAGGTTTGGCTGGACGCTGGCGCTCTACTGGATCCACTCGCACATCCTGGCCTTGCGGCTCATCGCCGGCATCAAGACCGACGTTGAAGGAATCGAGAACATCCCCGATGGGCCCTGCATTATTGCCAGTAAGCACATGAGCGACTGGGACATCTTCGCGCTCTTGCCTGGTGCGCGGCGCCCCGCCTTCATTGCCAAGAAGGAGCTGATCGACATCCCGTTCTTCGGCCAGGCGGCAATGGCCTTCGACACCATCCGCGTCGATCGCTCGAAAGGCGGCGACGCCATCCCGCTGATGCTCTCCGACGCCCGCCGCTCGCTCGCCAACGGCGCCCGCATCATCATCTTCCCCGAAGGCACGCGCAAAGCGCCGCTCGAGCCCTACGATTATCGCTACGGCGTGGTCCGGCTCTATGAGGGCCTGAACATTCCGGTGGTGCCGGTGGCGCTCAACTCCGGCCTGTTCTGGGGCCGCAACAGCGTGCTGCTCTGGCCCGGCACCGCCCGGGCCCGGTTCCTCCCCGCCATCCCGCCCGGCCTCGCGGTCGAGGAGTTTCGCGGCCGCCTGATCGCGGCAATCGAAGGCGAAACCAACCGCTTGATCCTTCAGGCCTATGATGAGGGCCTGAGCCGCCCGATCAGCCCCGAGCTGCGCGACCGGCTCGAGAAGCTGAAGCAAGGGATAGCGCCCGGACCACTCGAGACCACTACATCTTGACGGAATCAGCGACGCAGCCCATAGGTGTAGATGTCACGCCGGGCGGTGCTTGACATTTAGCTCAAATTTGTTCTATATTCGTTCTCTTTCGCCTTGTATCGAAGGAGCCGGGGGCATGGTGCCGACACTCGATCGTACGCTGCTGCAGCATGCCACCGCGCATCCGGTGAACTGGCGCGGCCGCTCAGGCCGTTTCTACGCGCTCGAGCCGCTGCGCTTCGACGATTTCAGCTTCAAGGCCGATGAGCTCTACCTGATCGCGCTCGGCCCGCACGTCATGTGGGCGGGCGGCGCTGCCGATCTCGTCGAAGACCCGGTAAGCCGCGCCCGCTTCCGCCTCGCCATGGATTGCGCCGACCGCGTCTTCCACGTCGAAACCAGCGCCGACGCCATCGAACGGCTCACCGTGGTGTGGGATCTCGAAGGCGCCGAACCGATCATCGGGCTAAGCGCCGCCTGAGGACAACCGAGAGAGACGGCCCCGTCCCATCCTCCCCCATGAAGGGGGAGGTGCCGCACCTGTGCGTGGGGCACGATTTCGTCGAAAGCACCAACCTTCCTTCACCTCCCCCTTTATGGGGAACTTCGAGCCGTCCCGAAGGGTAAATCGCTCCGGTGGAGCGATTTGAGGGGAGAAGGCCATGAGAGCTACGCTCGAATGGCGAGGGAGGGGGCCGTCTGCTGCAGTCAGCCCCTAGACCCCCGCCACCACCGGCACATCCGTGCCGTTCAGCGCCGCCACCACCTCGTCGAGATAGCGGTCGCTGATCCCGAGCTCATGCAGCTTGCGTGCTGTTTCCAGCACATATTCCGGGTTGGCGCCGGACTCGCCCACCCCGGCGCGCACGATCCGCACCTGCTCGGCAATGGCGAGCTTGCCCGCATATTGCAGGTGCCGCGTGTCAGCGAGGAAGGCCAGCGACGGCACCAGGTCGCCATCGGCGAGTTCGATCTGCCGCGTCGCCTCGCGGTAGACGCCGCGATCCATCTCGCGCTCGCTGAGATAGGCGTGCACCCCGTCCCACTCCGCATCATCAACCTCGAACGCCATGCCACGGCACGAGCCGCCCGGCATCAGTCCGAACACCAGCCCCGGCTGCGCCTCGGTGCCGCGATGCCGGTAGGAGTAGACGCAGAGCCGGCGATGCACGCCGCGCAGCAGCGCCGGCATCTGCCGGAGGAAGGCAAAGCCCGGCCGCCAGATCAACGAGCCATAGCCGAACACCCAATGCGTTGAATTCTGCTGCACGAAACGTCCACTCGCCTTGCCGCGGTCACGTTCCTACCGATACGGTCCGCGCCGCGCAATCGGTGCGCCGGAATGGGAGACCTGACGTTGCGGAAGTTCATGTGGCTCGCCATCGCGGTGGTCGTCCTGGTCGGGCTGTGGACCGCCGGTTGGCTCTGGGCCGCCGGTGAGGCAACGCGGCAAGTCAGGCTCCTGGCTGAAGCCGACGGCGAAACCGCGCCGAAGCTCACCTGCGGCACCTTTGACGTCTCCGGCTTCCCGTTCCGCTTCGACCTCGAATGCCTCGACGCTACCCTGGTCGATCGGGACCTCACGGCCAGTTTCGCCGGTCTCAAGGGTTCGGTGCTGGTCTACGCGCCATCGCACCTGATCTTCTCGGCAAAGGCGCCGTTCAGCCTTGCCGACGCCTTTTCGGGCAGCCAGCGCCGGCTCGATTTCGGCGCCATGGAAGGCAGCCTGCGGCTCACCTCAACCGACCTGATGCGCGGCCTCAGCGGCGAAGGCTGGCGCATCGCCCGCTTCTCACTGGTGGCCGATGATCTGGTGCTGACCGATACCGTCGCCGGCGAGATCGTCGAGGCGCGCAGCAAGCACCTCGAAGCGCACCTGCTCGATGTCCCCGAACTGCACGACAAGGCCGCCGGCACTGCAGCGCTCCGCGGCTACCTCTCGACCACGGCGCTGGACCTGCCAGGGCTGCAGGTCGCAGCCGCCGACACCAGCGCCGAAGTCGAGCTCACCGCCATACCTGACGATCTTCGCGCCTTCGGTGAGCCCGACGCGCTGCGTCGCTGGCAAGCGGCCGGCGGGGCGCTGACTCTGACCAAACTGGCCGGCAGCCAGCCACAGCCCGACGAGCGCTTCGAGATCTCAGGCACGCTGAAGCTCAATGGCGGCGGCTACCCGGAGGGCGAGATCAGCTACACCACCAAGGGTGTGCTCGATCGCTTCGCCCAGTTCCTGCCGGTGATGCAACTCGCCATGCTGCGCGGCGCCCCCAATGCCGATGGCAGCTTCCACAACAGCCTCACCATCACCGATGGCCAGGTGAAACTGCTCGCCGTGCCTTTTGCACAGTTGCTGCCGCTGTTCTGACGCCTTGCGTCATCGCGCCTGCGGCCCCACCCCCTCCCAGCCTCCCCCATCAAGGGGGAGGTGCGGGCCGGTGGATTTTCCCTGGATCTCGCCCCAAGCACCGAACGGCACCTCCCCCTTGATGGGGGAGGATGGGAGGGGGCGGGGCCAAGAGCACAAACCTCAGAAACTAGGCTGCAGTGGCGGAAGCATCAGGCGTCCTCGCCGCCGCCATGCTCGCGCACCATCACTGGCGACACGTCGGTCGGCGGGACCACGGCCGCTTCCGGCGTGCCGTGCGGGCGGCCGAAATCGGGGGCCGCGGTTTCCTGGCCGGCGGTGATGATCGAGCGACGGATCGCGCGGGTGCGGGTGAACAGCGCCTGCATGCCTTCGCCATCGCCGACCCGCACCATGCGCTGCAGGCTCGATAGATCCTCGAGGAAACGCCCGAGCATTTCCAGCACCGCCTCGCGGTTGGTGAGGAACACGTCGCGCCACATCACCGGGTCACTGGCGGCAATACGGGTGAAATCTCTGAATCCCGAGGCCGAGAACTTGATCACCTCTGATTGCGTTGCCGCCTCCAGATCCGCGACCGTGCCGACAATATTGTAGGCGATGAGGTGCGGCACATGGCTGGTGATCGCCAGCACCAGGTCGTGGTGCGCGGCATCCATCACTTCGACGTTCGAGCCGAGCGCGCCCCAGAACGACACCAGCCGGTCGACCGCCACCGCATCCACCTCCGGCTTCGGAGTCAGCACGCACCAGCGCCCGACGAACAGGTCGGGGAAGCCGGCCGATGGGCCGGAATGCTCGGTACCGGCAATGGGGTGGCCGGGGATGAAGTGCACGCCCGCCGGAACCATCGGCTCCAGCGCCTTCATCACCTGGCCCTTAACCGAACCGACATCGGAGAGGATGGCGCCTGGCGCCAGGCGCCCGCTGATCTGCTGCATCACATCGGCATAGACGCCGACCGGAGTGCACAGGATGACGAGATCGGCGCCCTCGACCGCCTCGGCGGCGTCGAGCGTATAGATGTCGCCCAGCCCCAGCGCCCGCGCCTCCTCGAGCGTCGCCGACTTGCGCGTGGTGATGGCGATGGTTTTGGCGAGGCCCTTGAGCTTCACCGCCCGGGCGATGGACGAGCCGATCAGGCCGATGCCGATAAGCGTCAGTTTTTCGAACATCAGTTGCTTGCCCCCGGCGCCCCGAACGCCTTCAGAATTTCCACCACGGCGCGCATATGCTCCTCGAGCCCGATGGAGATGCGTAAGCCGTCGGGTATGCCATAGCCATGCATTTCGCGCACCAACAGGCCCTTATCGCGCAGCGCGGCGAACGCCGCCTTCGCCGTCGCCACGTCTTCGAACAGCGCCAGAATGAAGTTGCCCTGGCTCGGCGGCACCCGGATGGCGTTCGACTGGAGCGCCCCGGTGAGCCAGCTGCGCCAGCGTGCATTATGTTCGCGCAGCCTGGCGGTGAACGCGACATCGCGCGCCGCGGCGGCGGCCGCCGCTTGTCCCGACAGCGACACGTTGAACGGCCCGCGGATGCGGTTGACCGCGTCGACGACGTGATCGGGTCCATACATCCAGCCCACCCGCTCGCCGGCAATGCCCATCTTCGAGAAGGTGCGCACCATCACCACATTGTCCGAGGCGTTCACCAGGTCGATGCCTTCAGCGTAATCCTCGGCGGTGACGTATTCCGCATAGGCGCTGTCGAGGACGAACAGGATGTCCGGCCGGAGCCCGCGCTGCAGCCGCTCGACTTCCGCTGCCGGCAGGTAGCTGCCGGTCGGGTTGTTCGGGTTGGCGAGGAACAGCATGCGGGTGCGCGGCGTCACCGCGGCAAGCAGCGCGTCGACATCGGCCCGGTAGTCGGTCTCGGGCACCATGATGATCTCGGCCGAGGCGCCGCGGGTGATGATCGGGTAGACGTTGAAGCCATACTGGCTCATCACCGCTTCGTCGCCCTCGCCGAGATAGACCTGGGCGAGGAGGTGGAGGATGTCGTCCGAGCCAAAACCGCAGACGATGCGGTCCGGCGCCAGCCCGTGCACCTCGCCCAGCGCCATGCGCAGATCGCGCGACGAGCCTTCCGGGTAAATCTCGATCCGACCAGCCGCCTCGCGCACCGCTTCGATCGCCTTGGGGCTGGCCCCCAGCGGCGACTCGTTGGCCGAGAGCTTGACCAGCTTGACGCCGGCGGGCGTGTCGGAACGGCCCGGGACATAGGGCGCGATCTTCAGGATGCCGGGCTGCGGGACGGGGCGTTTGGGCGTGTCGGTCATGTCTGAGGGGGAAGCCGGGTCAAAAATCGGCCGGACCATAGGGGATGGCGCCCACGCTTGCAAAGGAATCCCGGCCCCAGTTGCCCCGACATCTGCTAGGATAGGGCGCGGCGTACTTGTCGAGACGGAGGAGGATCCGATGACGGCAATGAACATCGTGCATATGCGGGTAAAGCCCGGCCGCGAGGAGGAGTTCATCGCCCTCCACCGCGATATCGTCAGCTCGGACATGGCGGGCCTCCGCAATTTCTGGGTGGTCAAGACCGGTGAGCGCGACTTCTGTGTCGTCGGCGACTGGGCGGAGATGAGCAATCTGGTGCAGTCCCGGCCCCAGATGATCGCCATGCTCGACCGCTTCCGCGGGCTGCTCGAGGACCTTGGCGGCGGCCGAGGCGTCACCGAGCCCTGGTCGGGCGAGGTCGCGGTCCATCTGAGGCCGGAAATGAACGTCGAGAGCGCGCTCTAGGCCAACGCAAGAATGCGCCTCGTCAGCGCTCTCGCGGCAGCTTCATCGCCGCCTGCGGCGCGAGGGCCGGCACCTTGATCAGCCGCTCGGCTTTCTTTCGCCGCGGCACCGCCGGGAACAGCTCCTTGCGGGCCAGCACGCAGTGGACGCCTGCAAAGGTTGGCCCGAACATCCGGCCGGCCCGCTCGAAAAAGCGCGTCGATTTGAGCACCAGCGCGTGCTGCGACGGCGGCACATAGAGCGCGTCGCGCCATTGCTCGGGCACGAAGCTGTGGTCGCGCAGCAACCGCTCCAGCTGCCCGCGCGAGAACGGGTGTCCGTCGCCGAAGGGCGTCGTGTCGATCGACGACCAGGTGCCGCGGCGTTTCGGCACCACGACGATCAGCCGCGCATTGGGCGCCGAAACCCGCCACAGCTCGCGCATCAGTTCTTCAGTGTCGCTCACATGCTCGAAGGCATGCACCGCAATGATCAGGTCGACGGCGGCATCGGTGAGCGGCAGTTCCAGCGGGTCGCAGAGTACGGTATGCGACGGGCCCTCGCGCGGCCAGGCCGAAGCGCCCTGCCGGGCCGGCATCACAGCGATCACCCGTTCGGCCTTTTCCAGGGTGAAGCGCATATAGGGCGTGGCAAAGCCCAGCCCGAGCACCCGCAAGCCCCGCACATTGCCGGCAAAGCGCAGCACCTCCTCGCGCAGCAGGGCGCGGGAGATCTTTCCCAGGGGCGACTTGTAGAAGCCGATCAGCCGCTCGACATGCGAGGTCATGGCGTTGTCCGAAAACCTTCTCTAGTTTCTGTCATGCTTCGCTGCCGCATGCCACCCGCGCGGCGCGCGCCTGACCCGGAGACTCCCCCACGTGCCCCTCTTGATCGACACCTTCCTCTGCCGTTCCGACAATTTCGGCTACCTCGTCCACGATGTCGCCAGCGGCCGCACCGCCGCGATCGACGCGCCGGACGCCAAGGCCATCAAGGAAGCGCTGCAGCGCCGCGGCTGGAAGCTGACCGACCTGTTCATCACCCATCACCACACCGACCACGTCGAAGGCATTCCGGCCCTCAAGCGTGAATATGGGGTGCGCGTCGTCGGTCCCAAGGCCGAGGCTTCGAAGATCCTCGGGCTCGAGGTGCTGGTCTCGGCCAGCGATACCGTGTCGCTTGGCGATACCGACTTCATCGTCATCGAGACCCCGGGCCATACGCTGGGACACATCGTCTATTACGACCCGTCCGGCCGGCACCTGTTCTCCGCCGATGCACTGTTCTCGCTCGGCGTCGGCCGCATGTTCGAGGGCAAGCCCGGCCCGATGTGGAACGGCCTCGAGGAGTTGCGCGCCCTGCCCGACGATACGCTGGTCTATCCGGGCCACGAATACACCGCCTCGAACGCCGCCTTTGCCCTGAGCGTCGACCCGAAGAACCCGGCGCTCAACATCCGCGCCGCCGAGGTCAAGCGCATGGTCGAGGCCGGCAAGTACACCATTCCGGTGACGCTGGGGCTCGAAAAGGCCAGCAACCCGTTCCTCCGCGCCGATCAGCCGGTACTGGCCAAGGCCATGGGGCTTGCCGCCGATGCGGAACCCGCCAAGGTGTTCGCCGCTTTACGCAAGGCCAAGGACGAATTCAAAGGGTAGCGGATGCCCGACAAGCTGGCCTTCAAGCCGGTCACCCGGTCAACGGCCAAGGATTTCGAAACGCTGTTTGCCGGCCCGGGCGGGCCGAAACCCTGCTGGTGCATGACCTGGCGGGCCACGCCCGAGGAGATCAAGGACAACCAGGGGCCGGCGCGGCGCCGGCAGATCCTCGGCCGCATCGAGGACGGCGTGCCGGTCGGGCTGCTCGGCTATGCCGATGGCGAGCCGGTCGCCTGGGTGTCGATCGCGCCGCGGGACAGCTTCCGCAACCTCGGCGGCCCTGACCAACAGGCGGGCGAAGCGATCTGGTCGCTCACCTGCATGTATGTCCGCCGGCAGTTCCGCGGTGAAGGGCTCGGCCGCCAGCTCATTGCCGCCGCCATTGCCCATGCGCGGAAGCGCAAGGCCGACATCCTAGAAGCCTACCCTGTCGCCCCTTCGTCCCCCAGCTATCGTTTCATGGGGTTTGTCCCTGCCTTCGAGGGTTTGGGCTTCGTCGAGGTGGGGAAAGCCGGTACCCGCCGGCACGTGATGCGGTTAACCCTTTCTTGATGAAACACGGGAAACTGCCAACGAAACATTGCAACCTCTCCCGGTCATGGCGACGTTACTCCCATGGTCCGAGCGAGGCAGCCTAACGAGGCCGTCGCGCCGGACCGACACCAGGTCCGAGGCGATGGACGACAACGGGACGACAAAGCAGGTGTTCACGCTGCCGGTGGTGCAGGAAGCACCACGTGAGCGGCTGATGCTCGTCCACACCCCCGCGCACGCCGATTTCCTCAGCCAGCTGATCGCCGCCCGCCAGCACCTCGCGCCACAGCGCGAGCGCCGCCGGGCCCCGGTTGGGCAGGCGGTCGACGCTTATGCCAATGGCAGCAAGATCACGGTCCGGCGCATGCCCGCCGGCTACCGCAAAACCATCGTCACCTGAAGCGCTGAGTTGGGCGGTCTCAGCCGCCCGCCACCCTGAAGTGTGGGCGGCCTCAGCCGCCCATGGTCACGTCGCGGCCGGCGCCGGTGATCGAGACGGTAAAGCCCGCCACCACATCGACGATCGCCATCATCATCAGGATGAAGAACACCGAGCTCGCCGCCGCCCCGACGAGCAGGAATTCGACGAGGAAGATCACGAACACCACCACCGAGAGCATGTGCTCGATCACCGAGTTGCGTCCGGTATTGGTGGATTTCAGCACCTCGAAGAACAGGCAGACGAGGCCCACCACGAGGATCAGGTCGCCGGCCGTCAGCGACCACGAGACGCCCGAGACCATCGGAATGGTCAACAGCTGCTGGCTCCAGCCCGCCGGATTGCCGCCCATGAACAGGAAGGCAAAGAAGTTATAGGCGATCAGCGGGATCAGCAGCAGCGGCGGAATGAAGGCGCCGTTGCGCGCGGCGCGGCCACCCTGGGGGATGAATACCGTATTGTCGGACATGGCGCGTTCCCTGATCGGTTAGTGCGGGGCACAATGCCAAAGCCGGGCCGCCCCCGCCAGCCCCGCCGTGCGCTTTCGCACTGATGTGCTAAGAGCCCTGCCCCTGGATCAGAGCTTGAGCGGGCCGACCATCTGCTCGGGTTTCACTTCGGCGTCGAATTCCTCGCCGGTGAGGAGGCCCAGTTCGATGGCGCTCTCGCGCAGCGTCGAACGCTTCTTGTGCGCATGCTTGGCGATCTTGGCCGCATTATCATAGCCGATCTTGCGGTTCAGCGCCGTCACCAGCATCAGCGACTGATCGACCAGTTGCTTGATCCGGTCACGGTCCGGCTCGATCCCCACCGCGCAGTGATCGTTGAAACTCTTGGCCGCATCGGCAAGCAGCCGTACCGACTGCAGGAAGTTGTAGGCGATTACCGGCTTGAACACGTTGAGCTCGAAATTGCCCTGGCTCGCCGCAATGCCGATCGCCGCGTCATTGCCCATCACCTGCACCGCGACCATGGTGGTCGCCTCGGCCTGCGTCGGGTTGACCTTGCCCGGCATGATCGACGAGCCCGGCTCATTTTCCGGAATGGTGATCTCGCCCAGGCCCGAGCGCGGGCCGGAGGCCAGCCAGCGCACGTCGTTGGCGATCTTCATCAGCGCCGCCGCCAGCTGCTTCAGCGCCCCGGACGACCCGACAAATGCATCGTGACCGGCCATCACCGCGAACTTGTTCGGCGCGGTGACGAATGGCTGCCCGGTGAGCGTCGCGATCTCCGCCGCGACCGTCTCGCCGTATTTCGGATGCGCATTGAGCCCGGTGCCGACCGCGGTGCCGCCCAGCGCCAGCTCATAGAGCTGCGGTAGCGTGGCACGGATCGCCTTCAGCGCCAGGTCGAGCTGCGCCACCCAGCCGGAAATCTCCTGGCCGAGGGTCAGCGGCGTCGCATCCTGCAGGTGCGTGCGGCCGATCTTCACCACGCCCATGAACTCGGTCGCTTTGGCGTCGAGCGTATTCCTGAGCAGCATGACCCGGTCGACCAGGTAGTTCTCGATCGCCTCGACCGCCGCGATATGCATCGCCGTCGGATAGGTATCGTTCGACGACTGGCTCATGTTGACGTGGTCGTTCGGGTGCACCGGCTTCTTCGAGCCCATCACGCCACCGGCCATCTCGATGGCGCGGTTCGAGATCACCTCGTTGACGTTCATGTTCGACTGGGTGCCCGAGCCGGTCTGCCACACCACCAGCGGGAAGTGCTCGGCGAGCTTGCCGGCGATCACCTCGTCGGCAGCCGCGACCACCAGGTCGCGCGTCGCCTGGTCCATCAGCCCCAGCTTGTGGTTGGCGAGCGCCGCTGCCTTCTTGAGGATGCCGAAGGCCCGGATGATCTCGGTCGGCATCTTCTCGCCGCCGATGTCGAAATTGGCCAGCGAGCGGGCGGTCTGCGCCCCGTAGTACTTTTCCGACGGCACGTTGATCGTGCCCATGGAATCCGATTCGACGCGCGTGCCCATAGCCGGAAAAACCTCTGGAACAAATGGAAACGGCCGGCTCCCTGATCTGGGAGCCGGCCGCGAAATATCTATCGTTTGGTGCGCAAGGGAGCGCCGGCCCGAAGGCTTACGAGCTCTTGGGCTGCAGAATCTGCCGGCCGCGATACATGCCGGTCTTCAGATCGACGTGGTGCGGACGACGCAGCTCACCCGAGTCCTTGTCTTCGACATAGGCCGGGGTGGCCAGCGCATCGGCGGAGCGGCGGAACCCGCGCTTCATCGGCGAGGTCTTGCGCTTTGGCACTGCCATGGTTGTTACTCCTGGATCAATAGCGTTTCGCCGAAGGCGTTCCGGCGTCTAACAGACAGGGTCTGTCGGGAATTGGGGGCGTCTATAGAGCACAATCGCACGGATGGGAAGGGGCGAAATTGGCTCATGTGCGGGTTTGCGGCGCAGTTCCTGCACCAGTGCAAATCCGCTACAAGCGCTCGACCCTCCCGGACGCTCCAACCGTGACCTACAGCTTTCCCGACGAACTCGCCAGCACTGCCAGCGATATCGAGCAGGCGCTCGACGCTCTGCTCACTGCCCCTGCCCTTTCTGGCCCCGGTATCCCGGCCGACCGCCTGATCGCGGCGATGCGCCACGGCAGTCTCAACGGCGGCAAACGCCTCCGTCCCCTGCTGGTTCGCCAAGCCGCCGGCGTCTTCGGCACCGCGCCTGCCACGACCATCCCTGCCGGCCTCGCCGTCGAGATGATCCACTGCTACTCGCTGGTGCACGACGACCTGCCGGCGATGGACGACGACGATCTGCGCCGCGGCCAGCCCACTGTCCACAAAGCCTATGACGATGCCACCGCCATCCTCGCCGGCGATGCGCTGTTGACCCACGCCTTCGCCCTGCTCGCCGATGAGGCCACCCATCCCGATCCCGCCATTCGTGTTCGTCTCGTCACCGAGCTCGCGACCTGCGCCGGAGCCGGCGGCATGGTCGGCGGCCAGATGCGCGACATCGAGGGCGAGACGAGTTTCCTCACCGAGCGCGCCATCGCCCAGATGCAGGCGATGAAGACCGGCGCCCTGATCCGCGCCGCCGTGCGGATCGGGGCCATCCTCGGTGGCGCCTCGAACGCCGACCTCGCCCACCTCACCAGCTACGCCGAAGCTGCCGGCCGCGCCTTCCAGCTCGCCGATGACATCCTCGACGTCACCGCCTCCGCCGAAGCGCTGGGCAAGGCCACCGGCAAGGACGCCGAAAAGGGCAAGCAGACCATCGTCGCCCGCATCGGCGTCGAAGCCGCCCAGCGCCAGCTCGGCGAGGTCATCCACGACGCGCTCACCGCACTGCTCCCCTTCGACCACCGCGCCGACGGCCTCCGCGCCACCGCCCGGTTCTTCGCCGAACGGGAGAGCTAGCGGGCTGACCGCTGCCACCGGTGGCTGCGGCCCCCCACCCCTGTCCCCTCCCCCTCTAGGGGACGCGTAGCGCCCCGGAATGGGGAGGGAGAGCCTCACTCTGAGTTCGCCGTTTGTCGTCTCCCTCCCCCTGTTTGAGGGGGAAGGGACAGGGGTGGGGGTCATCCCGCACTGGCGCTAGAGATGTTCTAGGTCATGGGCCCTCTCCCGCCCATCAAACCCATAAGCCCGCTGCACCAGCGCGATGCGGATCTGGTAACCCGCATACCATTCGGCCCGTCCGCGCCGCTGCGCCTCGTCGTGCTCGACTACGGCCTTCCAGTTGCGGATGGCATCCTCATCGGTCCAGAACGAATTGAGGATGCCGAAGCCGCTGGCGTCGCGGCAGCTCTCAAAACCGAGAAAGCCCGGCTGTCGGCGCGCCAGCTCGAGCATCGCGGCGCCCATCTCGTGGTGCCCGTTGTCGCCGGGGGTTCGCTGCGAGGCGAAGCTGACCATGTAATAGGGCGGCTCGGGCAGAGTTGGGCTCGGCATTTTGAGGCCTTCGGCGCGATTCTGACGCCGGGAGCATAGCAAGCTGGCGCCGGTGGCCCCTACTGCTGCCTGAGGTTACCCGTCAGCCACAGCACGACGAGCAGCACGGCCAGCACCCCGAGCCACAGCCAGCGCCGTCGCGCCGCTTCGCCGGTGAACAGCCAGTCGCGCAGGCGGCTCATTCGGCTGCGGTCTTTTCGGCCGTGCCGAAGCGCTTCTCGATATAGTCGGCGACCATCACCTTGAACTGCTCGGCGACGTCGGCGCCGCGCAGCGTGGCGACCTTCTGGCCATCCACGAACACCGGCGCCGCCGGGGTTTCGCCGGTGCCGGGGAGCGAGATGCCGATATTGGCGTGCTTGGATTCCCCCGGGCCGTTGACGATGCAGCCCATCACCGCCACCGACAGGCTTTCGACGCCCGGATAGCGTTCCTTCCATTCCGGCATCGACGCACTCAGGTGGTCCTGGATTTCCTTGGCCAGCACCTGGAAAGTCTGCGACGTGGTGCGCCCGCAGCCCGGGCAGGCCGCGACCACCGGCAGGAACTGCCGGAAGCCCATGGTCTGCAGCAGCTCCTGCGCCACCCGCACTTCCTGCGTGCGGTCGCCGCCCGGCTCGGGCGTCAGCGACACGCGAATAGTGTCGCCGATCCCCTGCTGCAACAGGATGCCCATGGCCGCCGAGGAGGCGACGATGCCCTTCGAGCCCATGCCGGCCTCGGTCAGACCCAGGTGCAGCGCATAATCGCAGCGCGCCCCGAGGTCCTGATACACCGCGATCAGGTGCTGGACGTCCGACACCTTGGTCGAGAGGATGATCTTGTCGCGCCCGAGCCCGAGCTCCTCCGCCCGCTGCGCCGAGAGCAGCGCCGACTGGATGATCGCCTCGCGCTGCACCGCGGCCGCCGAAACCGGCGTCGCCGAGGCGGAATTCTCGTCCATCAGCCGGGTCAGCAGCTCTTCGTCGAGCGACCCCCAGTTCACCCCGATGCGCACTGGCTTGTCGTACTTCATCGCCAGCTCGATCAACGTCGCGAACTGCGTGTCGCGCTTCGCCTTGAAGCCGACATTGCCCGGGTTGATCCGGTATTTGGCCAGTGCTTCCGCCGCCGCCGGATGGTCGGTCAGGAGCTTATGGCCGATATAGTGGAAATCGCCGACGATCGGCACAGTGATGCCGCGCGCTGCCAGCCGGTCGCGGATATGCGGCACGGCTGCCGCGGCCTCATCGCGATCGACGGTGATGCGGACGATCTCGGAGCCGGCGCGCCACAGCTGCGCCACCTGGCGCACTGTCGCCTCGATATCGGCGGTATCGGTATTGGTCATCGACTGCACGACGATCGGCGCGCCGCCGCCCACCATCACGCCACCGACATTGACGCCGACCGACTGCCGACGGGGAGAAATGCTCATCGAAAACCCCTGGAGCGCTTCAGCGAGAGTTGCAGTCGCTTCCCGCTCGAAGCGCGACAATCATGGACTTGCCGCCTCAGCAAATAGGCCTTTGAGGTTGAGGGCGCAATGTTACGAATGCGTGACCGATTGAAGCGAGCCGCTCATGACCTTCCAAGCCTATCTCGACAATATCGAGAAGCAGACCGGCGTCACGCCGGACCAGTGGATCAGCCTTGCAACCACCAAGGGCTTCACCAAACCCGGCACCAAGGCCACACAAATCACCGATTGGCTGAAGGCCGACTACCAACTCGGCCACGGCCACGCCATGGCGATCGTCAAGCTGCTGAGGGATCGCGCCGGACTGAAGTAGCACCGCTTCAGTCGACGGCTATCGCCTCGATCTCGACCAGCAGTGGTGGCGCAGCGAGGGCCTTCACCACCAGCAGCGTCGTCGCCGGTGGCGGTGACGGCAAGCCGCCGCCGGCCGCCTGCATGAAACCGGGGATCAGGCTGTCGTCGGTGAGGTAAATCGTCACCTTGGCGAGGTTGGCCGGGGTCATTCCCGCTTCCGCCAGCACGGCATTGAGGTTGGCGACGGCGATCTGCGCCTGCTCGCCGATATCGGCGCCCATCCGACCGGCTGCGTCGACGCCAACCTGCCCCGAAATGTAGAGCGTGCGCGTGGCGTTGGTGGCAAGCGCGCCGTGACTGTACGGAGCCTGCGGGGCATTGCCGCCGGGGTTGAGCATTGTCAGCATGGTGGATCCTCTCACTGCTTCTTGTTGTGTTGGGCACGGCTGGCATGCAGCCGCTCGAACGTGGCGCTGACCGCCCCTCGCATCGCTTCGAGGCTGGTGCCACTGCGCGAAAGCGTCAGCACGCCATGGTAGAGCAGCACCAGTTGCATGACCTCGCGTTCGGCGCCGACCGAGCCGATCTCGCGGGCCAGCACGCTCGCAATCCCCTCGCGCACCAGCGTCAGCGTTTCGGCAATGCCATCCGACGCGATGCCCGGTGCAGTGCCGAACTCGATGATCGAATTGTTGACGAGGCAGCCGTAGCCATCCGACAGCGGCGGTTCCAGTACCGAAAGATACAGCTGCTCCAGCTCTTCGAGCCCCGCATCCGCCCCGGCGAACGCGGCGACCCGTTGGCGCACGAAGCCGTGCACGTAGTGCTCGAGCGCCGCCCGGAACAACCCGGCCTTGTCCCCGAACGCATTATAGATGCTGCCCGACACGAGCCCGGTTGCCCGCTCCAGCTCGGCGATCGAGGCATCGCGATAGCCATGCTGCCGGAAGGCATTGCCGGCGGCTGCAAGGACGGCGTCGCGATCGAAGCTGCGTGTTCTAGCCATGGCAGAATTGTAGAACGTACATTTTAGAATGCAAGTTCTAAAATCTACACCGAGTCTGCGACCGTCTGCAGCACCCCTTGAAGCCGTCATGGGCCGAGACCATTTCTACGGCATGAACAGGTTCTCGCTCCTCGCCCGCTTCCTCACCTTCCGCAAGGAACTCATCACGCTCTGGCGGGCCTTCGTCTCCGCCGAGACGCCGGTGCACCTGAAGGCGCTGATGCTGCTGGTGCCGGCCTACCTGTTGAGCCCGATCGACCTGATCCCCGACATGATCCCGCTGCTCGGCTGGGTCGACGATTTCATCGTCGTGCCGCTGCTGGTCAGCCTGATCGTGAAGCTGCTGCCGCAGAAGGCGCCGATCTACCGGCGTACGGCCGACGGCGCCAAGGAGATCGACGGCACCTATCGCCGGCGCTGACCATGGCGCTCAGCTCAGAACAGTATGGCCGCGACAAACCCCAGTCGCTGAAACACTGGCTGGCGAGCTTCCTCGACGGGCTGCTGGACCGATTGCCAGTCCTCTAGCTAGATCGTTTCACGGTTGAGTCGTACTGCCCCTTACCCCAACCCTCTCCCAGGGGGACCGTGGTTGTAGCAATGTGGACGGAAGGCCGCGCCGTCGCGGCGACCGCACTAGTTTGGCTTGTTCGATAGTGGGCGCAACGGCAGGACTTGAACCTGCGACCTCCCCGCCCATAATGGGTCTTGCTACAGAATCCCAAAGTGTCGAAAACGGGGTGCTCTTCCGGCTGAGCTACGTTGCGAAACTTAGAAAGTAACCTCTTCATCCGCCGCTGACGAGGTCGTCTCCTCAGCTGGGCTTTCAAAACCGCCGCTCTCGAACGCCGGTGCGGTGGGGGGCACGTAGATGTTGTTTGCCTTCACCGTGATACGGTCGCCGCTCGAAAGCGGAGCCACGATCACCACGAAATTCGTGACAAGCTCGTACCGCGAACGGTTGGTGATATACATTTCGCCAGTGTCATAGTCTTGCCGCGGAATCTGGCTGCTGGCGGTGTAGGTTCCGGCGTAGAAAGCCACGCCCATGTCCTGAAGGACCTTAATCTGCTCACCAATCTTGACCGCTGCCCGCAGCCTATCTGACAGCGTGAGCGTGATGTTGTCCTGGGCTCGACGCCACGGGTCAGGCATAAGCTCTTCGAGCTTGCTGATGACGCTCGTGAGCGCTTCGATATTCTCGGGGGTGGGCTCTGCTTCGCAGGCGATCTTGCCGTCAAAGCTGTCGCGCACAACGTTGAGCAGCGCTATTCCAGACTGGACTCGGTTGAGGACAACAAGGCTCTTCGCCGTGAGTTCGTCGAGCTCTTCTGTCTGCGTCTCTACCGAAATGATCTGCGAAACAGGGACGTTGAGCGCCGCTGCAAGGCTCGAGAGCGTCTCCATCTGCAGCCGGGTTCCCTGCTCGGCCCGCTGCACGGTTCGACGATCGACCTTGCTCATAATGGCGAGCTTTTCCTGAGTCATGCCGGCGCTCTCGCGGAGCTCCCGCACTCTTTCGCCGTTTGACACTGTCATCTGCTTTTCCATGACCCTGCTATAGCCGACATTCAGGCGACAGCAACACGTCATGCACGCGGCACACGCGCTGTCAGACCACGGATAGATACGAAATAGGTGCGGCTAACCCTTCGTCGTCGGCGCCGTAAAGCGGCACAAGTTCGGAGGGATGCGCAACGGGAAGCGGCAGCGAGCTTCATCCGGCTTCCAGGCTGCGCCTTGGGCGATGGACGGCAAGCGCCATTCTGTGCTCACCACTGCCGAAAACTGACAGTTACCCGGTCCAGGGTCTCCGCGATGACGGAGACCGACCATGACCAAGTACTGGATCGCAGTGGCCTCAGCCGAACACGCCCGTCGCGGGCGCGCCGGCTTCATGCAGGTCAACCACGGCAAGAAAGCCCCGCTCCAGCGCATCCGCGCCGGCGATGGGGTCACCTACTACTCGCCGGCCGAGACCATCGGCGGCAAGGACCGGCTGCAAAGCTTCACCACCATCGGCCGGGTGCGCGACGAAGCGCTCTACCAGGGCGTGATGGGCGGCGACTTCACACCCTGGCGACGCAATGTCGATTACGTCGAGGCAGTCGAAGCCCCGATCGCACCACTGCTCGAGCGGCTCGAGTTCACCCGTGGCAAGGCCAACTGGGGTTACCAGATGCGCTTCGGCCTGTTCGAGATCAGTGAGAGCGACTTCCGCACCATCGCCACGGCAATGGGTGCGGAAGTCTGAGGCTTATTCGAACCGGACCAGGAGGTCCTTGGCGTCGATCTGGTCGCCTGGCTTCACCGTGACCTCGGCGACAATGCCGTCGGCTTCGGCGTGGATGGCGGTTTCCATCTTCATCGCTTCGATCGACAGCAGCACGTCGCCGGCCACCACCTTGTCGCCGACCTTGATGCCGAGCGACGAGATCACGCCCGGCATCGGCGCGCCGATCTGCTGGGCGTCGCCCAGGGCCGCCTTGGCCCGGACCTTCACCTCGCCGACCTTCAGCCGGTCCGGCACGGTGATGGTGCGCGGCTGGCCGTTGAGGTCGAAGAAGACGCGCACTTCACCCTTTTCGTTGGTCTCGGTACGGCCCTGGTAGGTCAGCACCAGGGTCTTGCCCTTCTCGAGGTCGAGGAACACTTCCTCGCCCTCCTTGAGACCATAGAAATAGATCGGCGTCGGCAGCACCTCGGTGGGGCCGTACTTGTCCTGCGTCTTGACGAAGTCCGCATACACCTTGGGATACATCAGGTACGAGGCGAGCCGCTTGTCATCGACCTCACCGCCGATGTCCTTGACTACCTTCTTGCGCTCGGCCTCGAGATCGACGTCTTTGAGGTATGAGCCCGGCCGTTGGGTCAGCGGCTTCTTGCCCTTCAGCACCTTCTTCTGCAGGGCGGCGGGGAACCCACCCGGCGGCTGGCCCAGGTCGCCAGCAAAGAACCCGACCACCGAATCCGGGAAGGCGATATCGCGCTGCGGGTCCTCGACATCGGCGCGGGTCAGCCCGGCCGACACCATGGCCAGCGCCATATCGCCCACCACCTTGCTCGACGGCGTCACCTTCACGATGTCGCCGAACATCTGGTTCACGTCGGCATAGGTCTGCGCCACCTGGTGCCAACGGCTTTCCAGACCAAGGGAACGGGCCTGCTCCTTAAGGTTGGTGAACTGCCCGCCCGGCATTTCATGCAGGTACACTTCCGAGGCGCCGCCCTTCAGGTCGCTCTCGAAGGCGCGATACTGGTTACGCACCGCTTCCCAGTAGAACGAGATCTCGCGGATCACCTTCTGGTCGAGCCCGGGGGCACGAGGCCCATCCTTCAGCGCCGCGACGAGCGAGCCGAGCGTCGGCTGCGACGTCGTGCCCGACAGCGCGTCCATTGCCGCATCGACCGCATCGACGCCGGCATCCACCGCCGCCATGATCGTCGCGGAAGCCGCGCCCGAGGTGTCGTGCGTGTGCAGATGGATCGGCAGGCCGATTTCCTGCTTCAGTGTCTCGATCAGTTTCTTGGCCGCGGCGGGCTTCAGCAGCCCCGCCATATCCTTGAGCCCCAGCACATGCGCGCCGGCGGCTTCGAGCTCCTTGGCCAGCCCGACATAATATTTGAGGTCGTACTTGGCCCGATCGGGGTCGAGCAGGTCGCCGGTATAGCAGATGGCGCCTTCGGCCACCTTGTCGGCCTCGATCACCGCGTCGATCGAGACGCGCATGTTCTCTACCCAGTTGAGGCAGTCGAACACCCGGAACACGTCGACCCCGCCCTTCGCCGCCTGCGAGACGAAGAACTTCACCACGTTATCGGGGTAGTTAGTGTAGCCGACGCCGTTCGAACCGCGCAGCAGCATCTGCGTCAGGATATTGGGCGCGCCCTCGCGCACTGCCGCAAGCCGCTCCCAAGGGTCCTCGTTGAGGAAGCGCATCGACACGTCGAAGGTCGCGCCACCCCAGCATTCGAGCGAGAACAGGTTCGGCAGCCCGCGGCTATAGGCCCGGGCGATACGCGTGATATCGAACGAGCGCATGCGGGTGGCGAGCAGCGACTGGTGCGCATCGCGCATCGTCGTGTCGGTGAACAGCACCTGTTCCTGCGCCTTCATCCAGCGCGCCAGGCCCTTGGGCCCGTCACGGTCGAGAATCTGCTTTGATCCCTCGACGACGATCAGCGGCTCGTATTCGGGCACCACCGGCGCCGCGGCGTCGGCCGGCGGCCGCGGCCGGTCGCGCACTTCCGGGTGGCCGTTGACGGTGACGTCGGCGATATAGGTGAGGAGCTTGGTCGCCCGGTCCTGCCGCTGCTTGAAATCGAACAGCGCCGGCGTCGTGTCGATGAACCGCGTGGTGTAGCGGTTCTCGATGAAATCCGGGTGAGTGATGATGTTCTCGAGGAACGCCAGGTTGGTCGCGACGCCGCGGATGCGGAACTCGCGCAGCGCCCGGTGCATGCGGGCGATCGCCTCGTCAGCGCTCGGCGCCCAGCAGGTGATCTTTTCGAGCAGCGGATCGTAGAACCGGGTGACCACCGCACCGGCATAGGCGGTGCCGCCATCGAGGCGTACGCCGAACCCGGTCGCCTCGCGATAGGCGGTGATGCGGCCATAGTCCGGAATGAAGTTGTGCTCCGGATCCTCGGTGGTGACGCGGCACTGGATGGCATTGCCATTGAGCCGGATGTCTTCCTGCTTCGGCACGCCGGATTCGGGCGTGCCGATCACCGCGCCCTCGAGCAGCCGGATCTGCGCCTTCACGATATCGATGCCGGTGACCACTTCGGTCACCGTGTGCTCGACCTGGATGCGCGGGTTCACTTCGATGAAGTAGAATTTGTCGGTATCGGCATCGAGCAGGAACTCGACCGTGCCAGCGCCCCGGTAGTTCGCCGCCTGGCCCAGCCGGATCGCCGCGCCGGTGAGGTCGTCGCGCACCTGTTGGCTGAGATACGGCGCCGGCGCGCGCTCCACCACCTTCTGGTTGCGCCGCTGCACCGAGCAATCGCGCTCGAACAGGTGCACTAGGTTCCCGTGGTCGTCGCCGATCAGCTGCACCTCGACGTGGCGGGCCCGCTCGATCAGCTTTTCGAGGTACATCTCGTCCTTGCCGAACGCCGCCTTGGCTTCGCGCTTGCCCTCGGAGACTTCGTGGACCAGCGTCGACTCGTCCATGATCCGGCGCATGCCGCGACCGCCGCCGCCCCAGCTCGCTTTCAGCATCAGCGGATAGCCGATCGCGGCGGCCATGCGCTTGACTTCATTCATGTCGTCGGGGAGCGCCTCGGTCGCCGGCACCACCGGCACCTCGGAGGCGATCGCCATGTTGCGCGCCGCCACCTTGTTGCCGAGGTCGCGCATCGTCTGGGCCCGCGGCCCGATGAAGATGATCCCTGCATCCTCGCAGGCGTCGGCGAACTCAGGGCTCTCCGAGAGCAGGCCATAGCCCGGGTGGATCGCGTCGGCGCCCGAGATGCGGGCGATGCGGATATATTCGTCGATCTGCAGATAGGCTTCGACCGGGCCCTTGCCCTTGCCGATCAGGTACGCTTCGTCGGCCTTGAACCGGTGCAGCGCCAGCTTGTCCTCTTCGGCATAGCAGGCGACCGTCTTGATGTTCAGTTCGTTGGCGGCGCGAAACACCCGGATGGCGATTTCGCTACGGTTGGCGACAAGGATTTTCTTGATCGGCATCGATTTAACCCGAGCAGGAGGGGGCGAGGCACGCGAGTGCCGGCAAGGGAGACGAGGGCCGCGGCCCGAGGGGCCGCTGCCCCTATTTCTGGCTCAGATGTCCCGCGAGGTGGGACATGTCGTAACCCGCATTCGCTGCCGCCGAGATGATCTCGGAGGCCGGCGCCTTGCCGGCCTGGCTCAACGCCCACAGGGTCGTCGAGCGGGTGCCGGAACGGCAGTAGCAGAACACGGGGCCGGTGCTCCCCTCGAGCACCTGTTTGGTCTCCTCGACCATCTGGGCGCTGATGCCCTCGCGGCCGAGCGGAATGTAGTGATAGGCGAGGCCGGCGTCGTGCGCCGCTTGCTCGATCGTCGCGCCGGAAGGCTGGTCCGGGGATTCCCCGTCCGGCCGGTTATTGATGATAGCGACGAAACCCTGGGCCTTGATGGCGGCCACATCCTCGGGGCTGATCTGCGGGGACACGCTCACGTGGTCGTTGATCCGCTTCACGTCCAAATCACATACTCCGATAGATATGCCTGGGTCTTCCCGGAAGCCTTTATAGACATCGGCCTCGTCGGGAGGCAAGGCGCGCCAGCGCCAGCCCTAAGTCTCACGACTTTGGATTAGGTCTCGTGCAACGGCTTCCGCATATAAACCGCCTTGCCGTTGAGGAAATCCTCGATCCGGTCCACGACGAACCCGATCCGCGTGTACAGCGCGACATTGCTCTCGAACGCTCCGTTGGTGACGAGCCGCAGTTCGGGATGACCGGCCGCGATCGCTCGCTGCTCGGTAGAGGCCAGCAGCATGCGCCCAATGCCACGGCCCTGCGCCACCGGCGCCACCGCGACATTGTCGATCCACAGGTGGTCGGGGTGCGGCACCGTCGCGATCAGCCCGAGAATGGTCTCTCCCTCGACCGCCAGGTCGAACCGGTGCTCGCGCACCGCCTTCTCGTAGTCGACCCGCATCGGCATCGGCTCGCGTCCGATCAGCGGCACCCATTTGGCATAGGCTGCCACCACGATGGCAGCGATGGCCCCCGCCTCATGCGGCTCGGCGATGCGGATCTTGATGGGGTCTTGGGTGATCATGGCCTAGAGCTACGCCCTCAGGCGGCGGAAGCAAAGCGCGACCGCAGCGGTTCCGGCCGGGCCAGCAAATAGCCCTGCAGCGCCGTTACCCCGGCTTGTTGCAGGAACTGCAGCTGCTCGGCGGTCTCCACCCCCTCGGCGATCACCTCAACCTGCATCGACTGCGCGATCTTGGCGATCGAGGTGACGATCAGCCCGTCGATCCGGCTGCCCGGCAGGTTGGCGACGTATGAGCGGTCGATCTTGATGATGTCGAACGGAAAGCCCCTGAGATATTCGAGGCTGGCGAAACCGCTGCCGAAATCGTCGATCGCCACCCGCACCCCAAGCGCCCGCAGCGCCTCGATATTGCTCAGTTCCACCGTCCCGGATTTGAGCGGCAGCGACTCGGTGATCTCGATGACGATCTGGCTGCCGCTGATTCCGGCCTCCATCAGGATATCGGCAAAGCGCTCGGCGAAATCGCCGCGCCGCAACTGCACCACCGAAACATTGATGCCGACATGCGGCGTTCCGAGCGCCGCGAGATCGGCCGCGGCGCGCCGCAATACCCAGTCGCCCAGCTTGTCGATCAGGTCGGACTGCTCGGCAATGCCGATGAAATCGCCGGGCGGCACCTGTCCGCGCACCGGATGCTGCCAGCGCACCAGCGCCTCATGGCTGACGAGCGTCGTGCCGTCGACGGCAAAGATCGGCTGGTAGTGCAGCTCGAGCTCGTTGAGCAGGATCGCCGCGCGCAGGTCGCGCTCGACGAAGCGCTTGTGCCGCTCGTCGGCCATCAGCTCACTCTCGAACGCCACGGTCGCGGCCCGGCCTTCCTTCTTGCCCTTGTAGAGCGCCAGGTCCGCCTTGGAGATCAGCTCATCCAGCTCGGCCGCGTCCTGCGGCCACAGCGCCACCCCGATGGTGGCCGAGAGCCGGATCGGCCGCCCCTCAATGCTGATCGGCTGGCCCAGCGTGGCAAGAATTTGGTCGCCCAGCCGTACCAGCGCCGGCCTGCTGTCCTGGCCGATGAGCGCAATGCCGAACTCGTCGCCACCGAGCCGGCCGATCAGCGCATCAGGCAGCAGGGTCTTCAGCGTCTTCACCAGGTGCACCAGCGCCGCGTCGCCGGCGCCATGGCCGTGCGAGTCGTTGAGCACCTTGAGCTTGTCCATGTCGATCTGCAGGTAGGCGACCGGCCGGTCGTTGCCATAGAGGCTCTGCTTCAGCGCGCTGAAGAAGTACGAACGCGTGTGCGCCCCGGTCAGCGCGTCGCGATAGGCGAGATCGAGCAGTTGCCGCTGTTCCTCGGCAGCACTCGCCAGCTCCTGCCGCAGCCGCACATAGCCCCAGCGCAGCAGCAGCAACAGGCTGGCGCCGGCCAGCACCCGCACCACCACCATCTCGATGGCGCGGGGATCGGTGAAATAGCCGATGAGCGCGATCACGCCCGTCACCACGATCAGCGCCGCAACCCCGGCGAACACCAGCCGGTAGGTCCTGATGACATGCTGCAGTGAGGCTTGGCGTTGCAACGAAAGGGCCTCCTGGCTCCGCCGGAGCGCTTTCAGGGAAAGTTGAGAGACTTTTCCCTCTCGAAAGCGCGACAAAACAATCGATGACACGCGGCCTGCCGCGCACAATCGTGCGGCAGCCTCCTCCCAGAAGCTTTCGGAAGGCCTAACGACGAAGAATTATGACAACGAATACAAGCGCCTAGGGCGATGGCGCCGAATGATCGGCCAAGCAGGCTAGCCAGGCTTCATGACAGTGCAGCAACTGTCGCCCTGGTGCCGCAAGCGTGGCTAATGAAGCGTTACTGCGGCGGCGGCTCGGCCGGCGGCTCCAGTGGCGGCAACCCGACCCACGGTCGCCAGATTTCGCTGCGTTCGGCGATAAACCGGTCGGCCACGGTTTCCACCGTCGCTCCTGCCTCGCCCAGTTGCTGCAACATCAGGTTCATTTCGGCGAACGGCATGCGCGCCCGGCCGAAATAGGCCGCGACCTGCGGCGCGTCGAGATAGACCCACTCGGCCAGCGCCACCACGACCGGGTCAGGGGCAAAGCCGGTCGGCGTCGGGGAAGCGCAGGTGGTGCGCCCCATGCACAGGAACGCATCGCGGTCATAGGCGGCGAGCGTCACCGGCTTGAAGGCGAACTGCGCCAGCACCGCATTGGGCTGCCAGTAATAGAACAGGATCGGCTCGTTCCGTCCTACCGCCTCGGCGATCAGCGTATCGAGTTCGAACCTATTGGCCGGCTCGACGATATCGAACAACTGGTCGAGCCCGTAGGCGCGCAGCATGTTGCGGTTCACCACGGCGCAGCCCCAGTCGACCGGACAGGAGATGAACTTGCCGCGCCCATTGCCGTCGCCGAAATCGGCGGCATGCGCCTTGAGCCCCTCGATCGTCGTCACCTCCGGCCACTGGGTCGCGGCGTATTCGGGCACGAACCAGCCTTCGAAGGTGATATCGGCATAGGGCGCTCCGGCCTGCCGCACCTTCTGACCCTTCATCGCGGCGTTCCAGATATCGGCGATCCGCCCGATCCACAGCTCCGGCGCCACCGCGGGCTGGCCGGTGGCGCCCATCGACGAGCCCGTGGCGGCCAGGTCGCCTTCCTGTACCGCGACGTTGCAGAAATAGTTGGCGGTGAGGAGCCGCGAATGCACCTCGGCCAATAGCGCCGAGGATGGCCAGGCCATGCGCGCGATGGCCAGTTGCTGCGTGCCGCAGGGCGGCGGAGGCGGCGCCTCGCCGATCGCCGGATCGGCCGCCGCGCCCCCGGCGGGCGGGTCGAGGGTTTGCACGGACTCCTGCGCCACGGCGCTCTCAAGCGACAGAGCCAGTACGAGAATGAAGAGGCAGCGCAGCAGCTTTGTCATCGGACCGGGCACAAGGAACGGATCAGAGGGGAACTTATAGGGCCGGAACCCCTTAAGACAAATGTCCGGCGGGACTTTTACCACTTGATCAAAAGCGGATGACTCGCCTTCGCAATTTATGCAATATCGCCCGCAGCGGGGCACGGGTTGTGCCCCCGTTGATTGTTGCTTCGGTGGAGACGGCGGTAAACAACGCCGCACGGCGGAGCGACGTTGCAGAGGGACATCATGAACAAATCCAGTATCCTTGGCCTCGCCGTTGCCGCGACCGTGCTCGGTCTCGCAGTTCCGGCGCTCGCCGAAGACGTCAAGATCGGCATTCTTGGCGATCTGACCGGGCCGATCGAAAGCCTGGCGCCGCCGATCGTCGCCGGCGCCCAGCTGGCCTTCGACCAGGTCAACGCCCAGGGCGGCATCCTCGGCGGCGGCAAGATCGTCTCCGTCACCGGTGATAGCGCCTGCGATCCGTCCGTGGCCGGCCCGGCCGCCGACAAGCTCGTCAACACCGACCAGGTGACCGCCATTGTCGGCGCCTTCTGCACCGGCGCCACCATCGGCGCTGCCACTGCTGCCGGCATCCCGGGCGGCGTCGTGCAGATCTCGCCGTCGGCTTCGGCGCCGGCGCTCACCACGCTCGAAGACAATGACCTGGTCTTCCGCACCACTCCGTCGGACGCCTTCCAGGGCGTCAAGCTTGCTGACCTCTTGACCCAGAAGGGCATCAAGGACGTTGCCGTCACCTACGTGAACAACGACTACGGCAAGGGTCTCGCCGACGTGTTCGTCGCCCAGTTCACCGCCAATGGCGGCACTGTGTCGGCCAACATCGCGCATGAAGACGGCAAGGCCGACTATCGCGCCGAGCTCGGCCAGCTGTCCTCGGGCGGCTCGCAGAACCTCGTCATCCTCGCCTACGCTTCGGGCTCGGGCAAGACTGTGCTGCAGCAGGCCATCGAAGGCGGCGAATTCACCGCATTCGTCGGCGGCGACGGCATGATCGGCGACGACCTGGTGACCGGCCTCGATCCGGCTGCCGTCAACGGCAAGATCATCGCCACCCGCGCCGGTGCCTATACCGGTGCCTCGGCCGACACCTACATCAAGCTGGCGACCGATGCCGGCCAGGACCCGGCGGCGACCTATGCGCCGCAGGCTTACGACGCTGCGTTCCTCCTCGCCCTCGCGATCGAGAAGAACGGTTCGGCCAAGCGCGAAGGCCTTTCGGCCGCTCTGCGTGAAGTCGCTTCGGCTCCGGGCGAGAAGATCCTGCCCGGCGAGTGGGCCAAGGCGCTCGAGTTGATCAAGGCCGGCACCGACATCGACTATGATGGCGCTGGTGGTCCGGCGGACTTCGACAAGGCCGGCGACGTCGACGGCATCATCGTCGAGGTTGGCGTCACCGACGGCAAGTTCGTCGAAGTCGGCCCGGTGAAGTAAGCACCTTCCCGAGGCCTCAGGCCTGCACCAATTCCGAGGCCCGGGAGCGATCCCGGGCCTTTTTCTTTTGCCGCCTCTTGCAAGCAGACCGTTGGTCTCTTAATTACAGACCATCGTTCTCTTATTGAGGTGCAGCCATGAGCTGGTCGACCAAGGACATTCCGGATCAATCGGGCAAGCTTGCCCTCATCACCGGCGCTACCGGTGGGTTAGGTTATGAAACCGCACTGGCGTTGGCGCGTGCCGGCGCCGACGTGGTGCTGACCGGCCGCAATGCCGATAAGGGCGCCGCCGCCCTCGCCCGCATCCGCGCCGAAGTGCCGCGTGCAAAGGTGTCGTATGAGAGTCTCGATCTCGCCGCTCTCGCCAATGTCGCCGCCTTCGCCGAGCGCTTCACCAGCGCGCACGACCATCTCGACATCCTCGTCAACAATGCCGGCGTCATGGCGCCACCGCAGCGCGAGCTGACCGCCGACGGGCTCGAGCTGCAGTTTGCCACCAACTACCTGTCCCACTTCGCGCTGACCGGCCTGCTGTTGCCGCTTCTGGTGGCGGCAGCAGCACCCAGGGTCGTCTCGCTCGCCAGCGTAGCAGCCCGAGGGGGCAGGATCGATTTCGCCAACCTGCAGTCCGAGCATGACTACAAGCCGATGGTTGCCTACAGCCAGACCAAGTTGGCTTGCCTGATGTTCGGCTTCGAGCTGCAGCGGCGCAGCGACGCTGATGGCTGGGGGATTGCGAGTATGGTTGCGCATCCCGGAGTGGCGCGAACCGAGCTGATCGTCAACGGCATGGGTGACTCGAGCCCAGCCGGCTTGGCCCGTCGCTATCTCTCCATGCTGTTCCAGCCGGTGCCGCAAGGCGCGCTGCCAACCCTGATGGCAGCTACCGACATCCATGCCAGACCTGGCGGCTACTATGGCCCGCGGGGGCTATTCGAGATCCGGGGATACCCGGGCGAAGCCTCGATCCCAGCCCAGTCGACCGACCTCGAGGTTGCCCGCAGGCTGTGGCAGGCCTCCGAGCAGCTGACCGGTATCCGCTTCCCCGATCGCGCCAGCGTTGCGGCTTGACAGTGGTCGCGGCGCGCCGCACCACAGCATCCGATGACCACGACGACATTCCAGCGGGCCCGAAAGCCCGAGGAGATCAGCGCACGCCGCGAGACCCTGCTCGCGGCGGCGGCTGAGTTGTTCGATGCCGAGGGCCCACTCGGCGCCGGCCTCAACGCTATTGCCGCCCGGGCCGGCTTTACCAAGTCCAATGTCTACCGTTACTTCGAGAGCCGCGAAGAGGTATTGCTGAGCCTGTTCCTCGCCGAGATGGAACACCTGGTTCCGGCGCTCTCGGCCGCTCTCGCCGCAACGCCCACAGGCGACCTCGACGCGCTGGCACGCTGCCTCACCGAGCAGTTCATCTCCCGGCCCCGGTTTGCGCACCTCGCTTCGATCCTCTCCAGCACGCTCGAGGCCAACGTCTCGGAGGACACCATCGTCATGGTGAAGCGCACCATGGGCGGCATGACCGCTGAGATGGCCGCGGCACTCCGCACCCGATTGCCAAAAGCGTCGACCGAGGATGCACTGTGGGCCATGGCCATGATCGGCTCGCTGGTCGTCGGCATGTGGCCGGGCGCCCATCCAGCGCCCGCCGCCGAGCGCGTGCTGTCCCGCCCGGAATTCGCCCGGCACCGCCCCAACATCGAACGCGACCTGCCCCGCGCGGTGCGGGCGATCCTTGCCAGTATTGCTTAGCGGGTAGGTTGCTGCCGCCGGTGGCTGTGGCCCCCCACCCTTGATCCCTCCCCGCAAGGGGGAGGAAGACGCAAACTGAGGGGGTAGTGTTAGGGTCTCCCTCCCCCTTGCGGGGAGGGGACAGGGGTGGGGGTCAGCCCGCACCGGCACCAGAGATCACGCCCCCAGCCGCCTCGCCTCGATCCGCTTCTCTTGGGCGCTGACCGTCACCTCCAGATGCTCCGCCTGCGCCACGTCGAGCACCTGGCTCGGCCGATAGGCGCAGACATTGCTGCCGCCGCGGTGGCGCACGCTGTCATAGAGCACGCCGTCTTCTCCAGCAGCCCGCAGGCCTTCGCCGAACGCCTGCCCCGCCGCATAGCTGTCGGAGGCATGCAGCTCCGGTTCGCTCCCGCGGATATCGCGATAGCTGCCCGCGAGCCGCGCCGTATAGCTGCGGAAGGTGCGCTGCAGCGTCTCCGTGCCGCGGGCCAGCGCTTCGCGCCTCAGATGATGCCCGACCTCGGCGATCGCAGTGACCAGCGCCGCCGCGGCGTACCAGGCGCCGAGCTCCGGCCCGTTGAAGCGCGAACCGCCCGGCGCTGCATGCAGGAACGCCGCCATGACGATGCTGGAATTGGCCCGGCCGAACACCCACTCGTGCTGCGGCAGGCGCGCCAGCCGCTGCCTGACCAGCCGGTCATTGGTCCAGCCGGCGAGCTCCATCACCGCCTCGGCATCGGCGGTGGTGGCGACAGTGTCGAACAGCCCGATCGGTGGAAATCGCGACGGGATCAGCCGATGGCTCGGCTGCGGGGCGGGCGCCTGCATCAGCGGATGACGATGTCGCTGTCTTCGTACGGGGTGAACGCCGCATCCAGCGCATTGGGTGGCATGTAAAGCCCACCGCGCGCCGCATCGAGGAAGCGCCGCACCGCCATCAGCCCGTCCTGCGTGCCCGAAGTGACCAGCGCCAGTGGCGGCTGCCCACCAAACAGCGGCGCCAGATGCGGCCCCTTGAGCCAGCGCACCCCTGCGGCCTCGTCGGCAAACAGCACACCCAGCGCCTGATGGATGCCGAACACCGCCGAGATGCGCAGCAGCGCATCGAGATCGAGCGTGAACGGCTGCAGCTCCCGCGCCAGCTTGGCCCAATGATGGTAGGTCGAGCGCGAGGGATAACCGAGCACCAGCCGCCGCTGCTCCTCATTGAGGCCCCAGAGCTCGGCGATGTTGAGGAACGTCCGGAGCGCCGGCCCGCTCAGCCGGCGCCGGTTGGGCGCCGTGAACCGGCCGAAATCGACGATGTCGTCGCTGCCATTCGCCGGTACGAACGCCGCCTGCGGCTTTTCACGGAACCCGAACTGCATGATACGCTCCTTGTCCGGATCAAGACATAGTCCAAATCCAGACAATTTACAAGCACACCCTCCAGATCTGGCCCGAGCCTGTCGCTACGCCTCGCGCCGCACCACTTCCGGGATCAAGCCACGCGGCGCGTAGCGGAGCGCGATGGTGATCACCACGCCGAGCACGAACACTCGCATCTGGCTGGCGCGCGACTGGATTTCTGGGATCGCGCCCCAGCCCATATCGGTCGACCAGTTCGAGATGTTGTTGAACAGCCACTGCGACACCGGATCGGAGATCATCCAGGTGATGTAGATCAGCAGCGCCCCGAACACCGCACCCCAGTTATTGCCCGCCCCGCCGACGATCACCATCACCCAGATCAGGAAGGTGTGGTTGATCGGCTGATAGGCGCCCGGATCGTAGATCTGCTGGAAGCTCACCAGCATGGCGCCGCCGATGCCCATCAGCACCGAACCGAGCACGAAGATCTCGAGCTGCCGCCGGGTGACGTTCTTGCCCATCGAGGCCGCGGCGATGTGGTTGTCGCGGATCGCCCGCATCATCCGGCCCCATGGCCCGCCATAGGCGCGCTGCACCAGGAAGAAGGCAACGGCGAGCACGATGATCACGAGGCCCAGGAAGCCCAGCCGCGCATAGATGAACGACTCCGAGATCGACACGCCCTGCGCCTGCAGGTCCTGCGGGATCGGTGTTGGCCACGGGATCGGCGACACGGTCAGCGTGCCGCGGGTCAGCCAGTCCATGTTCTTCAGCAGCGCGCGGATGATCTCCGAGATGCCAATGGTGGCGATGGCGAGGTAGTCGGTGCGGAGCCCCAGGCAGATCTTGCCCACCACATAGGCGACACCGGCTGCCAGCACCCCGCCGAACAGCCAGCCGAGCACCGGATGGAGACCGAGCCCACCGACCCAGCCGCCGCCGGAAGTCTCGATATAGGCCGCCGCCGGATCGATCTGGCTGCGATAGACGGTGTAGGCGACGATCCAGGCAAGAACGGTGACGACGCTCTTCCACCGCCCCTTGATGCCGATGCGATCGGCGTGCCGCGCCCCCCAGACCAGCAGGAACCCGGCGAGGAACGCCAGCAGCGCCTTGCCCAGCATCAGCGGCCCTTCCGAGCCCCAGAACTGCGCGTTGACCGGATAGGAGATGAAGGTGACGGCCGCGCCGCCCAGCATCAGCATGCCCATGATGCCGAAGTTGAACAGCCCGCCATAGCCCCACTGGATATTGAGGCCGAGCGCGATCAGTGCATAGGCAAAGCTCTGCACCAGGAGCAGCGAGATATTGGCGGCGCCGAGGAACCAGCCGATCACCGTGAACAGCACGAACAGGCCGGCGAACATCACGAGGGAGCGACGCGCGATCATGTCGAGGCTCCCTTGAAGATACCAGTCGGGCGCCACAGCAGCACCACCACGAGGATCACGAAGGCCACCGTCAGCTTGTACTCGGTCGGCACGATTGCCAGCGTCGCCGGCAGCTCGAACGGCAGTGAGCCGGCCACAGGCCTGAGCAGCACCGACCAGTTGAAGATCGCCAGCGTCTCGGCAAAGCCGATCAGGAAACCGCCGGCGATGGCGCCGTAGGATTGCCCCAGCCCACCGACGATTGCCGCCGCGAAGATCGGCAGGACGATGTTGAACGCCAGGTCCGGCTTCAGGTTGACGTCGAGCGCCAGCATGGTGCCGGCCATCGCCGCGAGCGAGCCGGCAATGATCCAGGTTACCCGCACCACCAGCTTGGTGTTGATGCCCGAAACCTGCGCCAGGTCGGCATTGTCAGCCATGGCGCGCATCGCCTTGCCGAGCCGCGAACGGGTGAGGAAGAAGTGCAGCGCCAGCACCGCCACCGCGGTGCAGAGCACCATCAGCAATTGCGGCTGGGTGAAGTTGATGGTGCGGGTGACGCCCTCGAGCGGCACCGGGATGCGCACCAGCTGCTTCTGCTCGGTCTCGAAGAACGAGTAGGTGCCCGAACCGAAGAACAGCCGGATCATCCCCTGGATGATCAGCGTCACGCCGATCGAGGCGATCAGCATGGTCACCGGTCGTGCCCCGCGTTTGCGCAGCGGCGCGTAGAACCCCTTGTCGAGCCCCAGCGCGATGATCGCGGCGAGGATCATCGCCAGCGGCAGCACCAGAAAGCCGGTCGGCACCACCGGGGTGGTGATGCCCAGCGCCGTTGCCGCCATGGCGAGCAGGAACGCGATGAACGCCCCCATGGTCATCATGTCGCCATGGGCGAAATGCGCGAAGCGCAGGATCCCGAAGATCAGCGTCACGCCGATGGCGCCGACCGCATAGATCGAGCCCAGCACCACGCCGGCGACGACGACGTTGTTGAAAAAGAAGATCAGTTCATTCATTGCCGTCAGCCCCCCAAGAAGCTCTTGGCGACTTCGGGATCGGCGATGAGCTCGGCGCCCGTGCCGGTGAAGCGGTTCTTGCCGGTGGCGAGCACGAACCCGCGCGAGGCAAAGGCCAGCGCCTGCCGCGCGTTCTGTTCGACCATCAGGATGGCGACCCCCGCCTTGTTGACCTTGACGATCTGCTCGAAGATTTCGAGCACGTAACGGGGGCTGAGGCCTGCCGACGGTTCGTCGAGTAAGAGGAGCTTGGGCTGGCTCATCAGCGCCCGGCCCATCGCCACCATCTGGCGCTGTCCGCCAGAAAGCTCACCCGCCGGCTGCCGGCGCTTTTCGCGCAGCACCGGGAACATGTCGTAGACCCATTCCATCGTCGGCTTGAAGTCGTCGGTCCGGGTGAACGCCCCCATCTCGAGGTTCTCTTCAACGCTCATCGAGGTGAAGACGTTCTTTTCCTGCGGCACGAAGCTCAGCCCCTTGGGCACCAGCCGGTCCGGCAGCGAGTTCTGGATCGCTTCGCCATGAAAGCTGATCGAGCCTTCGGTGACTTTTAAGAGCCCGAAGATCGCCTTCAGCGTCGTCGACTTGCCGGCCCCGTTCGGGCCGACGATCACGCCGATATCGGACTGTTCGATCGCGAGGTTAACGCCATTGAGGATCGGCGCGCCGCCGTATCCGCCGACGACGTCCTTGATGTCGAGCAGTGCCATTACGCGGCCTCCACCGGAGAGCCGAAATAGGCCTCGATAATCTCGGGGTTGGCACGGATCTCGCTCATCGGACCCTCGGCGATCTTCTCGCCCTGCGCCATGACGATCACCGGGTCGCACAGCCGCCCGATCAGATCCATGTCGTGCTCGATGACGAAGAAGGTGTAGCCGAGCTCCTGGTTCATCCGCTCGATATTGGCGGCCAGATCCTGCAGCAGCGTGCGGTTGACGCCGGCCGCCACCTCGTCGAGCAGCACCACCTTGGCGTCGACCATCATGGTGCGGCCGAGCTCCAGGAGCTTTTTCTGCCCACCCGAGAGGTTCCCAGCGAGCTCGTGCTTCACATGCCCGAGCTTCAGGAAATCGATGACGTCGAGCGCCTTCTGCCGCACCGAGCGCTCGGCCTGCTTGATGGCGCCGGGCATCAGCCAGGTCTTGACCAGGCTCTCGCCCGGCTGGCCCGAGGGCACCATCATCAGGTTCTCCAGCGCCGTCATGTTGGAGAATTCATGCGCGATCTGGAAGGTGCGCAGCATGCCGCGGTGAAACAGCTGATGCGGTTTCAGCCCGGTAACATCCTGGCCATCAAAGACAATCTGCCCGCTATCGGGCACGATATTGCCCGCGACCAGGTTGAACAGCGTCGATTTACCGGCGCCGTTCGGCCCGATCAGCCCGGTGATCGAGCCGCGCTCGACCCGAAGCGAACAATCGTTGACTGCGCGCAAGCCGCCAAAGCGCTTGCTGACGTTCTTCACGTCGATGACTGCGTCGAAGGACACCCCGCCCCCGTCCTGATGAAATCGTTCTTCTTCGCGGCTTATGCCGGTTTTGCGGTCATCTGCGCATATGCACAAACACCGGTCAACCAAGCACCGCGTTTCGATTGGGGGCGGCTATTATAGGGTTGTGGAGACTTTGACCAGACGGTCAAAGCGCCGCGAGCACTGCGTCGGCCGTTCTGTGGTTTGGCGCCAACAGAATGTTGTAGAGCGTCGCCAGCCGCGTCAGCGACTTGATATCGACGTCATGCGGCATGGCGGTCAGCGGATCCTGGAAGAACACCAGCGCATCGAGCCGGCCCTCGGCGATCATTGCGCCCAGCTGCGCATCGCCGCCCAGCGGCCCGCTGAGCAGCCGCGTCACCGGCAACCCGGTGCCGTCGGTCACCCGTCCACCGCTGGTGCCGGTGCCCCACAGCTCATGCAAGGCGAGCTTGTCCCGGTTGAGCTTCGCCCAGGCGACCAGTTCGTCCTTCTTGTCGTCGTGCGCCACGAGCCCGATCCGCGCCATGGGAAATCTCCGGAGGTAGTCGTCGGAGGTTTTCTGCACGGCTCACGCCTTGAGCGCAATGGCCTCGGCAAGCAGGATTGCGATCTCGTCCTCGGGGATCGGCGTGCCCGGTTCGAACCGGATGAAGCGCACCTGCTTGCCGTCGCCCTCGAGCAAAGGCGAACTCAGCAGCCGCCCATGCTCGAACACCAGCGAGACATGATCCTCCATCGGGAAGATGGCGCAGACGAACCCGGCGGTGGGGTGCCGGTAGTTGACCGAGCCCCAGCCGAGCCGAGCCTTGGCGTCGAGGTCTGGCCGCACCGAGAGCAGCGTCAGCGCCAGGTTCTGCGCGAGATCCGCGACGGGTTGCGGGAAGGACCGTACGATTTGCAGGAGGTCGGCGACCATTTCAGTCGACCGAGAGTCGGATTGTGCCATGGCTCATCTCGAGGCCCATTGGATCGATCATGGTCATGGCCTCGCTCTGGGCCATCTCTTCCATCATTTTGCCGCTGGCCGCCAGTGCGGCTTCGTGCGTCTGCCAGAACACGATGTCGACATAGCTGCCGTCATCCCGCTCGGCCAGGTGGCGCGACACGAACCCCGGCTGCCGCTTCAGCCAGTCGCTGATCGCCGCATTGGCATCGATGAACTGCTGGCCGCTGCCGCGGGCCAGCCGAAAGGTGACGAGCTCGAGTGTCTGGGTCATGAACAAAACCCTCTCCGTTGTAACGCGGATGAGGGTTTCGCATGCATCACCTGACACCGAGTGTCAGGGTTATCGCTGGCGGCTCACAATTGTGAGCCGCTCAGCATTTGTCGAAGCAGAATCCGGGCGGATCAGAACTCCGCCCAGTCCTTGTCGATCGCGGCATTGCCCTGGCTCAGATACGAGCTCGCGGCCTTTTTCACCCGCTCCTGCAGGCCCTTGATGCCGCGGGCCGGCGGCGCCACCTGCACCACGCGCTGCGGCGCGGCGCCCGAGATGGTGAAGATATCGACGATCCGGTCGAGCTCGTTCACCTGCCCGTCGGTCTGCTCGATCGCCGCATTGGTCTCCTCGACCAGCGCCGCATTGTGCTGCGTCATCTCGTCGAGCTGGCGCACCGCGGTGTTCACCTCTTCGATCGCCGAGGCCTGCTCGCGGCTGTCGCGCGCGATGCCGTCCATCAGCAGGTTGCTCGAGCGCGCCGCCTCCAGCATGGCGACGAGCCGCGCTGCCGCGTCCGCCACCAGCTTCGAGCCGGTTTTCACTTCGGTGCCCGACTGCTCGATCAGCGCCTTCACTTCGCTCGAGGCGCTGGCGGCCGACTGTGCCAGCCGCCGCACTTCCACCGCCACCACCGCAAAGCCCTTGCCGGCATCACCGGCGCGCGCCGCTTCCACCGAGGCGTTAAGCGCCAACAGGTTGGTCTGGAAGGCGATGTCGTCGATCAGCCCGATAATGTTCGAAATCTTGGCCGAAGACTGGGTGATCCGCTCCATCGCCGCATTGGCGTCGCCCATCACCTGGCCGCCCTCTTCGGCCGTGCGGGTAACGGTGCTCGCCACTTCGCTCGCCTCGCGGGCCCGCTCGGCATTCTGCAGCACCGTGGTCGAAAGCTGCTCCATCGCCGCCGAGGTTTCCTCGATCGTCGCCGCCTGCTTGGTGGTGCGTTCGCTGAGGTCGTTGGCGCCCGAGAGGATTTCGCCGGTCGCCGTCTTCAGCGAGCGCGAGGTTTCCTTGAGCTGCCCGACGATGTGGCTGAGCTTGTCGCCCACCGCATTGGTGTCGTCGCGCAACCGGGCGAAGGCGCCCTCGTAATGGCCTTCCATCCGCTTGGTGAGGTTGGTATCGGCCAAAGCCGCCAGCACTTCACCGGTCTCGCCGAGGCCGCGATCGACGGTCGCGACGAGGTTGTTGATCGAGCCGGCAATGGCGTTGAGCTCGGCATCAGGGAATTCGGTTTCCACCCGGCGCGAGAAATCGCCGGCCACCGCCGCATCGACCACCTGGCCGAACGCCTTCTGCAGCTCGGCCATCATGGCGCTGCGCGCCTGTTGGTCGCGGATGATCCGCGCCGCATCCGCTTCGGTCATCTCGGCGACCTTCAGGCCGTTGGCGCGGAACACCTCGACGGCTTTCGACATGTCGCCGATCTCGTTGCGCATCGCGCCGAACGGCACTTCGACGCCGTAGTCGCCATCGGCGATCTGGCGCATCACCCCGGTCATCCGGCTGATCGGCTTGGCGATTGCCGTACCGAGCCAGGCGAACGCCAGAAGGCCGAGCGCAAAGATCACCACGCCGCCGATCAGGAGGTTCAGGAGCTGCGCTTCGGAGTCGGCGAGCAGCGTCGACTGCGGCACGGCGACGACCACCGTCCAGGCCGCATCGGCGCCCGGCAGGTCGACCTTGCGGGCATTCATCTTCCAGGTCTGGCCAGCGGCTTCGCCGGTCGACGAGAATGTCTCGGACGAGGCCATGGCTTTCAGCGCCTCGAGCGCCCACGGCTCGGTCACTTCCGTGCCGATCAGCTTGGGATCGGGGTTCAGCACCCAGACATTGCGCTGGTTGATGATGCCCATGAAGCCGTTGCCCATCGGCGGCTCGCTGCCGAGCTTGGCGGCCAGCACCGCCGAATCGAAGGCGACGCCACTCATCCCGACGGCCTTGTCCGACGGATCTTTGATGATGTTGGTGAAGCTGGTGTAGAGCTTGCCCTCGATATTGTCGGGGCCCGAGATCGCGGCGACACCCGCCTTCAGCGGTCCGGTGAACCAGCTGTCAAAGCCCGCCGGACTGTCGAGCGAACCATAACCCACCGTGCCGTCCGCCTTGTTCTCGGCGAGAATGCCGACATGGTTGCCGCTGATCAGGAAGTGCGAGCCGGCAAAGGTCGGGCGCGCATAGAGCGCCGAGTCGGGCGAGAACATCATGTAGACGCCCAGCGCCCCCGGCAGGCTTGCCAGCTGCTTGGTAACGATCGTGCCATAGGTGGTCGGCGACGTATCGTGGTTGGCGAGCAGCGCCTCGGCGGTGCGCGCCGTCGAATCGGCCGCCACCGCAAAGCCGGTCAGGAACGTCTTGATCGACTCGGCTTGCGTCTCGGCCAGCCCGCCGACCACTTCGTCGGCCTGCGCCAGGTCCTGGGCGCGGTTGCTGGAGACCACGTAATAGAGCGATGCGCCGATCGCGACCGTGAAGATGGCGGCGGCGGCAAGAATGATTGAGCCCCGAAGCTTCAGCGACGGCAGCTTGAATTTGGTCTTGGCGGGCATGGAGGGGTCGTAGTCCTTCTGGAGTGTCGACGAGCTGAAATGCGTCCTGCGTCTCGACGACAATGACAGCATGGCATCGTTAACATCGCGTCAAACGGCGACGTTTCAGGCGGGAATCGAAGGGCTTGCGAATGCAATATAACGGGCTTGGGCCAGGTGTCTCTCCATCGCCACCATGTCACCCCGGACTTCGCCCATATGCGCTAAGTTGCCTCAAACACCGGCTGTCATCCCAGCGAAAGCTGGGACCCAACTCGCAGCTGGCGCCAGCGGATGAATGGGTCCCAGCTTTCGCTGGGATGACACCGAGTTTAAGGCCCTTCTGGTGGCAAGCTCACCGATGGCGCTGGGTGCATGGCTCTAGGACAGTTGGAGTGTGCTCACCCGCGACAGCGCCGCGGCGAGACTGTCAAGCCGCTCGGGAGGCCCGCCTGGCATCACCGGCATTCACGGTGAAGATGTCGGCGATGCCGTCGACTTCGCTGGCCTGTGCCTCGGTCTGCTCGATCGCCGCATTGATCTCTTCGACCAGCGCCGCATTGTGCTGCGTCATCTCGTCGAGCTGCCGCACCGCGGCGTTGACCTCGTCGATCGAGCCCGCCTGCTGCCGGCTGTCGTCGGCGATCGCCGCCATCAGTGCATTGGAGCGGCGCGCCGATGTCAGCATGGCTTCGAGCTTGTCGGCCGCCTCGGCCACCAGCTTGGTGCCACCGCGCACTTCGGTGCCCGATTGCTCGATCAGCACCTTCACTTCGCTCGAGGCCTGCGCTGCCGATTGCGCCAGCCGCCGCACCTCGACTGCCACCACGGCAAAGCCCTTGCCGGCCTCGCCCGCCCGCGCTGCTTCGACCGAGGCGTTGAGCGCCAGCAGGTTAGTCTGGAAGGCGATGTCGTCGATCATGCCGATGATGTTGGAGATCTTCGCCGATGACTGGGTGATCCGCTCCATCGCCACATTGGCCTGCTGCATCACAGCGCCGCCCGCTTCCGCAGTGCGGCTGACGTCCTCGGCGACATGCCGTGCGTCCTCGGCCTTCTCGGCATTGGCCCGCACCGTGTCGGCCAGCAGCGTCATCGCCGCGCTGGTCTCCTCGATCGTCGCTGCCTGCCGCGTCGTCCGCTCCGAGAGATCGTTGGCGCCCGAGAGGATCTCGCCCGTCGCCGTCTTCAACGAGCGCGAGGTCTGCTTCAGCGTCAAGACGATGTGGCTGAGCTTTTCCGCCACCTCGTTGGTATCGTCGCGCAACTGCCCAAGGGCGCCCTCATAGCTGCCCTCGATGCGGTGCGTCAGGTCGGTATCGGCCAGTGCCGCCAGCGCCGCGCCGGTATCGCCGATGATCCGCTCCACCGTCCCGACCAGCGTGTTGACGCTTCCGGCCAGCCGGTTCAACTCCTCGTCGGCAAAGCGGGTGGCCACCCGCCGCGAGAAATCGCCTGAGGTCGCGGCATCCACCACGTCGCCAAAGCTCTGCTGCAGCGACTGCATCATCTCGGCCCGCTCGGCCCGGCGCTGCTCCAGCGCCAGGCGCTCGTCCTCGGTCAGCTCCTGCACCTTCAGTGCATTGGCGCGGAACACCTCGACATTGCGCGCCATCTCGCCGATTTCGTTGCGGAGGCCCGTATAGGGAATTGCCGTTTCGAGCGCGCCGCCGGCCACCAGCCGCATGCTTTTCGACAGCACCGGTACCGGCCGCATCAGCCGCGACGCCGCAAACACCGAGAGCGCTCCGATTACCAGCACCGCCACCGCACCAACCAGCGCCAGCAGCTGCAGCCCCTCACTGGCCGTCGCATCGATCTCCGCCTTCGGAATGCCGACATAGATGAGCCCGATCACCTCGTTGTTGAGGTTCTGGATCGGCCGGTAGATGGCATAATAGGGAACGCCCAATACGTTGGCCTCGCCCTGGTAGGTGCCGCCGGCAAGCACCACCGGATAGGCCGCGCCGTCGCGCGCCAGCGGCGTCTCGAGGATCCGCTCGCCCTTGTCGTCGAGGATGGTGGTCGACTTGCGTGTGAAATCCTGGGTTTCCGCGTCGAACACGAACAGCGTCGCCGTATCGCCGGTCACTCGCCCGATCGTGTCGATCAGGTCGTGGTTGCGGAATTTCGGCATCGCCTTGGCTTCGATCTTCTCGAGCTCGCCCGCCTCGTTCCAGAAGATGTCGGAGTTCGGCAGGTTCACCTCGAGGATCGCCGCGGCAATCCTGAGGTCTGCCGCAAGCCGCTCGTTGGCGGTGTCTCGCGTATTGGCGGCAAGCATCGTCCACACGGCGAACAGCACGGTCGCGATGGCCACGGTGACCGCGAGGAACACCATTGCCGAAATCGTCGTGGTGAGCGTCAGCCCGCCCAGAGTCTTCGAATTGATTGTGCTCTGCGAAGAGGTCGTGGCCATTCTAGCCCCCATGTCGCCGTGGCTTTCGTGCCCGGCATCCCCGCTCATCCCCATCACCGACGATAGGGAAGCTTCCTTAATCGCCGGTTGACCCAACCGCCCCAACCCGAACCAGGCCGCAAATCCCGCGAACAGCGCCAGGATCGCGCTGATCCCGCCGATCCAGGTGAGCCGCGCGCCCGCCTCGGCGATCCGCTGCTCCAGTGCCTGCCGCATATCGGCGCCCGAGGCGCGGCCCAGCGCCAGCGCCGCATCCTGGAACGCGTCATGCGCCGCATCGAGCCCGGCCCAGTCAAAAGCCGATCGCGCCCTGGCATCGGGGATCGCCGCAATACCCGCCGCCACCCGCTCTGCCAGCGCCGTCGCCGCCGCGGTGTATGCCTTGCCCTCTGCGGTAATCCCGCCGCCGGCGGTCGCTGCGCGGAACTCGGCCAAGACCTCTTCAAGCCGCGCCACCTCGGCCGGCTGCACCGCGACCGCATAGCGGGTGGCCTGCACCAGTGCCGGCGACAGCGGCGCCGCATTGGCCGCCTGCGGCACCTCGATCAGTTGCTCTGCACCCGGATCTTCACTGAGCCCGGAGCTGTCATGGATACGCTGCACCAGCATCGCCGCGGCATTGCGCGCCGCCGCCGGATGCGCCCCGGCGGCCAGTTCAGCCTTCAACGCGTCGTAGGCCCGCGACAGCGAGGCCGTGCCGAATTGCGCATCGCCGCTCCGCGCCGCCTCGGCGAGCGCCGGATCGGCCGCCGGCAGCGCGCCGTCCCGGGCGAGCCCGACCAGTTCCGGCAGCACCAGCCCGGCATAGCGCACCCCATCGGCCTCGCGTTGCGCCGCCTCGATCTGGGCCGTCGTTTGCCACCCCAGATAGAGCCCGCCGGCAAGCGGCAGGGCCCCGATGACGAGAGCGGCTATGGTCCGGGTGAGTTTGCGCATTGTTGTCCCTTCTGGACGTTTCGCGAGGACCGTCAGGTTTTGCGGTTAGAACTCCGCCCAGTCCTTGTCGACCGCGGCATTGCCATGGCTCAGGTATGACTTGGCGGCGGTGCGCACCTTATCCTGCAACGCCCGGATACCCTTGGCCGGCGCTTCCGCGGCGCGCGCCGGCGCCGCCTGCGCTTCGATGCGGAACACCTCGACGATCCGGTCGAGTTCCGTGGCTTGTGCCTCGGTCTGCTCGATCGCCGCGTTGGTTTCTTCGACCAGCGCCGCGTTGTGCTGGGTCATCTCGTCCATGGTGCGAACCGCGGCGTTGACCTCTTCGATCGCCGACGCCTGCTCCTGGCTGGCCCGCGCGATCGAATCCATCAATTCGTTCGACGAGCGCGCCGCCACCAGCATGGCTTCGAGCTTGGCCGCGGCTTCCGCCACCAGCTTCGAGCCGCCCCGGACTTCCGTCCCCGACTGCTCGATCAGTGCCTTCACCTCGCTCGAGGCACCGGCGGCCGACTGCGCCAGGCGCCGCACTTCCACCGCCACCACGGCAAAGCCCTTGCCGGCATCGCCAGCCCGCGCCGCTTCCACCGACGCGTTGAGCGCCAGGAGGTTGGTCTGGAAGGCGATGTCGTCGATCATCCCGATAATGTTCGAGATCTTGCCCGAGGACGCGGTGATCCGCTCCATCGCTTCGGTCGCCTGATGCATCACCTGGCCACCGTCTTCGGCAGTCCGCGTCACCGTCGCCGCAACATTGGAGGCATCCTTGGCCCGTTCGGCATTGGCGAGCACTGTGCCGGACAGCTGCTCCATCGCGGCCGAGGTTTCCTCGATCGTCGCCGCCTGCTTGGTGGTCCGCTCGCTCAGATCGTTGGCGCCTGAGAGGATCTCGCCCGTCGCCGTCTTCAGCGACCGCGAGGTGCCCTTGAGCTGGCCGACGATCTCGGTCAGCCGTTCGGCCACCGCATTGGTGTCGTCTTTCAGCCGCGCAAAGGCGCCGCCATACTGGCCGTTCACCCGCTGCGTCAGGTCGGTCTGCGCTAGCGCCGACAGCACGTCACCGGTTTCGATCAGCCCGCGATCGACGGTCGCGACCAGTTCGTTGACGCCATGCGCCAGTGCGTTCAGTTCCTGATCCGGAAACTCCGCCTCGACGCGCTTACTGAAATCGCCCGAGATCGCCGCATCGACCACTTCGCCGAACGCCTTCTGCAACTCCTGCATCATCGCCGTGCGCTCGACGCGTCGCTGCACCGAGGCCGTCCGCTCCCCTTCGGTCATCTCGGTGACCTTCAGTGCGTTCTCCTTGAACACTTGCACGGCCTTGGCCATGTCGCCGATCTCGTCGCGGCGGCCGGCGCCCTTCACCTCGGTGTCGAGCTTGCCGTCGGCCAGCGCCTCCATCGTCTCGGTCAGCCGGCTGATCGGCTTTGAAATGCTGCGCGAGAACAGCACGCCCGCCACGGCGGCCAGCGCCAGCAGCCCCGCGCCGATCGCCAGCATGGTGTTCCTCAACTGCGCCACCGGCGCAAACGCCTCGTCCTCGGCAATGGTGGTGACCATCGCCCAGGTGGTGCCGTTGAAGGTAACCGGCGTGGCGTTGGCCAGCATCCGCATACCGCGATAGTCGGTGGTGACGCCGTTGGCGGCGTTCCCCGCCAGCGCCGCCTCGACCACTGGATTGTCATAGACGGCGCTCAGTGTGTCGTCGCCTTCGGAGAACACCGAGTCCGAGCGCATCAGCTTGTCGGCGCCGACATAGAAGCTCTCGCCGGTCTGGCCGAGCTGGGTGTTTTCCTGCAGCATCTGGTTGATCGGGGCGACTGGCATCTGGATCGCCATCACCCCCATCAGCTTGCCGCGCACGTCGATCACCGGCGTCGCGATGAAGCTCGCCGGCGAGCCGGCGATCGCATAGACCGAGGCGTCTTCGTAGGCCACCTGCCCGCGCTCGGTCAGCGCCAGTGCCTTGCGGTAGACCCGCCCCAACCCGCTATCGGCCAGGTCGCCGCCCTCGGCGAAGTTCGACGTGAAGTCGTCGTTCTTCATCACCGAGTAAACGAGGTTGCCCGCCGTATCGAACATGTAGAAATCGCGGTAGCCGCGCAGCTCCAGCTGCCGACGGAATGTCGCCTGCACCTTGTCGTGCGTGGTGTCGTAATTGGTCCGGCCCTTGTCGTTGATATCGAGCAGCTGCCGCTGCCCGGCCGGGTGCGGGTTGTTGGTGATGAACGCCTCGCGCAGCACCACGATCGGGTCACCCGGCGGCGTTGCCTTGGCGAAGCTCTTCCACGCGATGGCGAAGTCGCGCACCGCGTTCACCGCGCTGTCGGTGGCGGCGCTGTTCACCAGGTCCGCTTCGATGGTCTTCAGATAGGTGGAGAACTTGTCGGCGTGGCTCGAGGCCACCGTCTGCATCTGCCGCGCGCTCATATCGGCGACGATGCCCGAGCCGATCACGTAGCTTCCGAGCCCCACGCCGACACTGACCAGCAGCGCCGAGCCCACCATTGCCAATGGCAGCTTCTGGGCAATCTTGAATTTCGGAAGCCAACCCATGCTAAAATATCCCCCCAGTATTGGCCGTCCGGGGGAGCGGCAATCCTGCCGCAGCGAAACGGAAGCATCCTGCTTCCGCTGTTCACGCCGCCTCATCCCCCAAGGCCCGTGCACAACCTGGCGGAGACTAGGCATCGCGCCTTAATTTCTGATTACGGAACGACACGTAGTGCGCTCAGCACTTGCGGGCGAATAGCCGGCGGTCTGCGCAAAGAAGAGGCGGCTAGTAAACGCCCTTCTTCTTTGCCGACAATCAACCACCACAGCTTCACCAAACTCGGTGTAGCGGGACGCTCGGTTACTACTCTCCCCCTGGAGGGCGCCGCCTAGAACTCGGCCCAATCCTTGTCGACCGCCGCGTTGCCGCGGCTGAGATACGACTTGGCCGCTACGCGCACCTTGTCCTGCAGCGCCCGGATGCCCTTGGCCGGCGGCTCCATCGCCCGCACCGGCGCGGCGTCGCCGATGCGGAACACCTCGACGATCCGGTCAAGCTCCGTCGCCTGCGCTTCGGTCTGCTCGATCGCCGCGTTGGTTTCCTCGACCAGCGCGGCGTTGTGCTGGGTCATCTCGTCCATGGTGCGGACAGCCGCATTCACTTCCTCGATTGCCGAGGCCTGTTCCTGGCTGGCCCGGGCGATCGAATCCATCAATTCGTTCGACGAGCGCGCCGCCACCAGCATCGCCTCGAGCTTGGCGGCCGCCTCGGCCACCAGCTTCGAGCCGCCCTTCACCTCGCTGCCCGACTGCTCGATCAATACCTTCACCTCGCTCGACGCGCTGGCCGCCGACTGCGCCAGCCGCCGTACTTCCACGGCCACCACGGCAAAGCCCTTACCGGCATCGCCGGCCCGCGCCGCTTCCACCGAAGCGTTGAGCGCCAGAAGGTTGGTCTGGAAGGCGATGTCGTCGATCATCCCGATAATGTTCGAAATCTTGCCCGACGAGTGGGTGATCCGCTCCATCGCCTCGGTCGCCCGGTGCATCACCTGGCCGCCGTCTTCGGCGGTCCGCGTCACCGTTGCCGCGACATTCGACGCGTCCTTGGCCCGCTCGGCATTGGCGAGCACCGTGCCCGACAGCTGCTCCATCGCTGCCGAGGTCTCCTCGATCGTCGCCGCCTGCTTGGTGGTGCGTTCCGAGAGATCATTGGCGCCCGACAGGATCTCGCCCGTCGCGGTCTTCAACGAGCGCGAGGTCTGCTTCAGCCCCATGACGATTTCGCCGAGCTTTTCGGCCACCGCATTGGTGTCGGTCTTGAGCCTGAGGAAGGCGCCCTGGTAGTCGCCGCGCACTCGGTGGGTGAGGTCGGTATGGGCCAGGGCCGCCAGCACCTCGGCCGTCTCGCTCATGCCACGATCGACGGTTGCCACCAGCTCGTTGACCCCATGCGCCAGCGCATTGAGCTCCTGGTCGGGGAACTCCGCCTCGACGCGCTTGGTGAAATCGCCCGATATCGCCGCATCCACCACTTCGCCGAATGCCCGCTGCAGCGTCTGCATCATCTCAGTCCGGTCGGCCCGGCGCTGGATCGAGGCAGCGCGCTCGCCTTCGGTCATCTCGGTGACCTTCAGCGCATTCTCCTTGAACACCTGCACCGCCTTGGCCATATCGCCGATTTCGTCGCTGCGGCCGGCGCCCTGCACTTCCGTATCGAGCTTGCCCTCGGCCAGCGCGCCCATCGTCTCGGTCAACCGGCTGATCGGTTTCGAGATGCTGCGCGAGAACAGCAGGCCCACCACCGCTGCCACTGCCAGCAGGCCCGCGCCGACCAGCAGCATCATGTTGCGCATCTCGGCCACCGGCGCGAAGGCTTCGTCTTCGCTCATCGTGGTGACCATCGCCCACTTGGCGCCGTTGAACTCCACCGGCAGCGCCGTGGCGATCATCCGCATGCCGCGATAATCCGTGGTGACGCCATCCGCCCGATTGCCCGCCAGGGCCGCATCGACCACCGGATAGTCGTAGCTGGCGCTCAGCGTGTCATTGTCCGTGGAGAACACCGAGTCCGACCGCATCAGCTTGTCAGCGCCGACGAGGATGCTCTCGCCGGTCTGCCCCAGATTGGCATTGTCCTGCAGCATCAGGTTGATCGGCCCGATCGGCATTTCGATCGCCATCACCCCGATCAGCTTGTTGCGCGCGTCGAACACGGGTGTTGCGAGAAAGCTCGCCGGCATGCCGGCCACCGCATAAAGGCTCAGGTCCTCGAACGCCACCTTGCCCGGCTCGGTGAACGCCGCGGCACTGCGGAAGGCCCGGCCCAGCCCGCTATCGGCGAGCTCGCCGCCCTCGGCGAAGTTCCGCGCGAAATCGTCGTTCTTCATCACCGAGTAGACGAGGTTGCCCTTGGGATCGAACAGGAACAGGTCCGAATAGCCACGCGCCTCGAGCTGGCGGCGGAAGTTCGGGTGCACCTTGGAGTGGAGGAAATCGTAGTTCCACTTCTTGGCGCCCGGCGCCTGCTGCGGCGTATCAAGCGCCTGCCGTGCACCGGCCGCGTTGGGGTTGTTGTCGATGTAATTGCCACGCAACGTGGCGATGGGGTCAGCGGCGGGCTTGGAGGTGGCGAACTGGCCCCAGCCGATGGCGAAATCGCGCAGCGTCGTCTGCACGCTTTCCGCCGCCGCCTGGTTCACCAGGTCTGCCTCGATGGTTTCGAGATAGGTCTCGAACGACTTCACCCGGTCGCCGGCCGCCATCTGCATCTGCCGGATGCTCATCTGGTCGACGGTGCTCGAGCCGATCAGGTAGCTGGCGATACCGACGCCGGCGCTGACCAGCAGCGCCGAACCGACCAGTGCGAGCGGCAGCTTCTGCGCGATCTTGAATTTTGGGAACCAACCCATCCCGTCTCTCCCCCTCCGATGGCATTGGGGAGAGGACGCCGAAGGTGCGCAGCAATCGCAGCGCCCGCATCACGTCGGCCCTCCCCCAAGGCCGTGCACGACTGCGGCAAAGACTGGCAGCGCCGGATTAATTTCGTGTTACGGAACGATGCGTAGCAAACCCAGCATTTCCAGGCATGTAGTCGATTACATCCACCATCCGGAAAGGCCAGCAAAGGCAAGTGCTTGCCGGAAAAGCAAAGGCCGCCCGGAGGCGGCCTTGCTAGCTTCAGCAGGAGGCTGTGCTTACGACAGCACGCCGATCACCGCCTCGATACGCTTCTTCATGGTCGAAGCATCGAACGGCTTGATGATGTAGTTGTTGACGCCCGACGAAATCGCTTCCTTCACCTGCTCCTTGTCGGAACGGCCGGTGGCCATGATGAAGGGCATGCCCTGCGTCTTGGGGTGCTTGCGGATGACGCGCAGCAGCGTCAGCCCGTCGATATCGTCCATGTTCCAGTCGGAGATGATCAGGTCGACGCTGCTCTTTTCGAGCTTGCCGAGCGCATCGCGTCCCGACTTCGCTTCGACGATGTTGGTGAACCCCAGCTGGGTGAGGATGTATTTACAGATGCCCCGCATGGACTGCTGGTCATCGACGATCATCACACTGACTGCACTTGCCTTCGGCATCGTTACGCTGCGCCTTCTAGCTGCCCGAAATACGCCCGGGTTGCGTATCGTAAAACCCTAGGCACATTCCGTTACCAAACCTTCAATCCGAACCCGCGTTATGCTGCGGATTTGAGCCGAGTGAGCGCTGCCGCGAGCCGCGCCGCGATGCCTTCGACCGGCGCCTGCTCGATCACCGCCCCCTCTTCGAAGGCCACCCGCGGCATGCCATAGACCAGCGCCGAAGCCTGGCTCTGCCCCACGGTGTAGGCTCCTGCCTCGCGCATCAGCTTGAGCCCCCGCGCCCCGTCGCGGCCCATGCCGGTGAGGATGGCGCCCACCGCCATCGGTCCGACAGTCTTGGCCACCGACTCGAACAGCACGTCGACGCTCGGCCGGTGCCCGGACATCAGTTCGTCCTGCGTCACTCGGCACTTGAGCTGGCCCGAGCTGCGCTCGACCCGCAAATGAAAATCGCCGCGCGCCACATAGGCGTGGCCGGCCAGCAGCGGCATCCGGTCTTCGGCTTCCACCACCTTCAGCTCGGTCAGCTCGTCGAGCCGCCCGGCGAAGCGGCTGGTGAACCCGGCCGGCATATGCTGCGCGATGACGATCGGCGGGCAATCGGGCGGCATCTGACTCAGCACCACGCGGATCGCCTCGACCCCGCCGGTCGATGCCCCGATGGCGATCAGCGCACCGGTCGGCGCCGCCGCGGTGCGCACCGGCACCTTGGCTGTCGGCGCCTTCAAGGCACGGCCCTTCACGTCGGAATGGGCGGCCGCCCGCACCTTCTGGCGCAGGTTCTCGCCGAACGCATCGAGCCCGCCCGACAGCGACGCGTTGGGCTTGGCGACGAAATCCACTGCCCCCAGTTCCAGCGCCAGCAGCGTCTCGCTCGCCCCCTTGGTGGTCAGCGTCGAGACCATCACCACCGGCAGCGGATGGAGCCGCATCAGTTTATCGAGAAACTGCAGCCCGTTCATGTTGGGCATCTCGATATCGAGCGTCACCACATCCGGGTTGAGATCCTTGACCTTGGAACGCGCGTCGATCGGATCCTCGGCCGTGCCGACGACGACGATATCGCCATCCTTGCCCAGCGTACGGCTCAGCACCTCGCGAATGAGTGCGGAATCATCGACGACCAGCACCTTGATGCTCATGCTGCGTCCCTCGCCTTCTGCTGTGCGCGTGCCTGATAGATGGTCTTGCCGACCAGCCGGAAATTGGCGCCGCCAGCGCCCAGGTTTTCGGAGTGTCCGATATAGAGAAAGCCGTCCGGCACCAGGATCGCTCCCAGCCGCGCGAACAGTTCGCCCTGCGTCTTCTTGTCGAAATAGATGGCGACGTTCCGGCAGAATACCGCGTCGAACGGCCCCTTCATCGGCCAGGGGTTGTGCATCAGGTTGAGCGGCTTGAAGGCGATCAGCTCGCGCACCGCCATCGGGATCTGCACCTGGCCGGCGCCGGCGCGCTCGAACAGCGAGGCGCGCTCGCGCGACAACCCGTTGAGCTCGGCCTCCGGGTAAACCCCGCCCGCGGCCTTGGCGACGACATTGGTGTCGATATCGGTGGCAAGGATGCGGAAATCCCAGCGCTTCAGCTCGGGGAAGGCCGCAAGCAGGCTCAGCGCGATGGTATAGGGCTCCTGCCCGGTCGAGCAGCCGGCCGACCAGATCCGCAGTTTCGGCCGCCCGTTGGCGCCCATCCGCGGCCGCTGCGCCATCACCTGCCGCACATAGGTCTCGAGATGCTCGAAGTGATGGTCCTCGCGCCAGAACCGCGTCAGGTTGGTGGTCAGCGCGTTGATGAATTCCTGCGCGTCGGCGGGCGTGCCCTGCCGCTCGAGATAATCGAGATAGGCATCGAACGAGTTGAGCCTGAGCGCACGAACGAGCTTGCCCAGCCGCGACACCACCAGGGTGCGCTTGGCCTCCGACAGCGAGATTCCGGCTTCCTGATAGACGCGTGCCTTGACCCGATTGAACTCGCGGTCACTGAGGGCAAATTCGCCCTGATCCATACTGCCCCCTATCGGCCCATTCCGGAGCGGGATCAGGAAAAGTTGCAGACTTTTCCGGTTCGATCCCGCGACCACCTAACAACCTGGAACGGGACACACTTAGGGGTGGCCCGTTCTAGGCCGAGCGTCTGCGCGCCGGGAGTTGCAGGGCTTTCGCCGCTTCCGAGCCGACCGCAGCAACGCTGCCGTCCAGCCGGGCGATGGCGCCGCTGCCCTCATCCAGTGCACCGGCGATCATGTCCGTCTCATTGCTTAGATTCTCTAAATGTCCGCCGAGCCCGGAGAGAATCTTTTTGAGCGATGCCGCTTCCTCGACCGAGGCGCTGGCCTCGCGCCGCGAGGTGCCGACCAGCGATTTGATCTCGCGCGCCGCCTTCTGCGTCGCCTGCGCCAGGGTGCGTACCTCGGCCGCCACCACCGCGAAGCCGGCGCCCTTCTCGCCGGCCCGCGCCGCTTCCACCGCCGCGTTGAGCGCCAACAGGTTAGTGCGGAAGCTCACGTCCTCGATGCTCGACACCATCCGGTCGATCTCGGCCGTGGTGTGCTCCACCCCGCCGACAGAGGCGCTGGTGCGCTGCACGGCGAGCGCCGCATCGGCCGCCAGCGCCACCGCCTGCCGCTCCAGCACCCGCACCGCCTGCGCCTTGGCACGCCCCTTCTCGATGGCGCGCGACGCCACGGTGAGCCCCGCCCGGCTCTGGTCGGCGAGCTCGGCGAGACTGGTAACGCTGGCCCGGTAGCGGTCGATGGCCCTGAGGATCGCTTCCATCTTGGCCTCGAGATGAGCCCGCGCCATCAGCGCTTCCTCGCGCTCGACAAGGATGGCGTTGAGGTCCTGCTCGAACTGCCTGAGCTCCGGCGCCATTGCTCCGGCGCCCATCAGTAAGAGCGCATCGATCTCCTCGCCGCGCAGCAGCTGGCCGATGGCTTTGACCGATTTGTCGAACTGCTCGAGCGCCCCGCCCAGCGCCTTCAGCGCCGGCGAATGCTGCATGCCCCAGTCGTCGAAACGGAACCCGGTGCGGCCGTTGGAGAGCGCGGTGACGAAGGCATCGAAATCGTCGTCGGCGATATGGTAGCCGGCCGGGGTAAACTCGAGGATCGAGCGCCCGCCGCCCAGTTCGCGCCGCTCGGCCACGAAGCGCCGGTCGCCGACGGTGACGATGCTCTCCTCCGCCATGTCCTCGAGCAGCACCCGGCCGCCCAGCACATCGGAGATCAGCCCACCTTCCTCGGCTTTCGGCTCAACCAGCACCAGGCCGGTGCTGACCCCCAGGATCTCGCCATCGGCATCGACCAGTGCCGCCGGCTGCCGCATGCTGCCGAACGCCGCCTTGAAGTTGTAGGCTCGATCCAGCCGCGTGCAGAGGCTCTGCACCACCGCCTCGAGGTTGGTCGCCTCTCCGGCCCGCACCCCGACTGCCTGGCCGATAGCAGTGAGCCGCTCCGAGAACGCCCGATCGGCGCGCAGCCCGACGATCACCGCGCCCGTCGCCGCCGCCGCGGCCGCAACACCCGCCAGCACCGCGCTCACCAGCCCGACGCCGAACAGCAGCACGCCGCCGGCCGCGATCAGCAGAGCGGCAAGCCAGCATAGATTAGCGATGAGCGCCATGCGCAAGCGCTGCACGAATCACCGAGCCCCGGCGGGCCTCCCCAGGCCCTCGCCGCGACCCTAAAACCGGAATGGTTAATCAAACCTATACTTGGGCTGCAGAGCGTAACGACTTGGTAAGGAGCCCCTGGATGTCGCCCTCACCACCGGGCGATCGCCTCCCTCCCCCTTTGGGGCAGGGCTATCGCATATGGCGGCGATGGGCACCTCTAGCCTTCTCCCCTTGTGGGAGAAGGTGCCCGAAGGGCGGATGAAGGGTCCGCGCAACGAAGTGTAGCGCGGCCGGAGCGAAGCGACGGACGATGAGTACGCGGAGAGAACCCCTCATCCGGCCTTCGGCCACCTTCTCCCACAAGGGGAGAAGGCCATCCAACTACTGTCAGTGCTCCATATGCGATAGCCCTGCCCTCAAGGGGGAGGGGAGCTTTCAGAACAGCTCGATGTCGTCGACCACCGGCTTGGTGATGACGCTGCGGCGGCTCGCCGCCACTGCCAGCTCTTCCCTGGCGATCGAAGCGTTGGCGGTGTTGTCGAGCCGCTTGATGAAGGCGCGACCGGAATAGGGCTTGAACATCACCCGGCGCGCATAGGTGCCGCCGAGGTCTTCCTTGGCCATCTCGTAGCCTTCGTTGGCGAGGAACTCGCGCACGAACTCGATGTTCTTGAGCCCGATATCGTCGAGCGCGCCGTTGATCTTGCCGCCACCGAACACCTTGATCTCAAGGTTGGCCTTGCGGCCGGTGCCGCGCGTCAGCACCTTGTTGATCAGCTGCTCCATGGCGAAGGCGCCATAACGTGCCGAAGCGCCATAGCGATCCGCCGCCGAGGCCGACTGCTCGGCGAGCAGGAAATGGTTCATCCCGCCGACATTGGCGACCCGGTCGCGCACGCAGGCCGACACGCAACTGCCGAGCACTGTCGAGAAGGTCAGGTCCACCTCGTTCGACACCAGGCAATCCCCCTGATGTACGGTCGTCACCACACCACGATCGAACTCGGGAGGCAGTGAACTCGACATGACCATAGTGACGTGAGATCCAGGATAGAGCGGCATGTCATCGTTACCGTCAATTCGTTAGTGAAGCGCTAACCAAAAGCCTCGCGTCCACCCTGATGCCCTCGCATTCGCAAGGAGCCATTCAGAAATCCGCGCTAGGGTCCGCTGGCACTACGGGGGTTTTCTCTACATGTCTCTGCAAAGGCTCGCCCGCGAGCTCGATGAAACCGCGCGTCAGACCGCCGGCATGGTGGAAGGCGTCACACAGGCCCTCGAACTACTCGCCGACAAGTCGATCTCGGCCGACGAAGCGCGCCGCGAGGCCGCCCGGATCATCATCAACGCCCTGCAGGGCCAGGACCGTATCGAGCAGCGCTGCCAGAACATGGCGCTCGCCGTCCGCCAGTTCGCCCTCCTGCCCCCCGATGCCCCGCAATCGGTCTATGACGAGATCTGGTCGAGCCTGGTGCTCGACGAGCTGCGCGTTCCCGCCCTCTCCGGCAGCGCCAGCTTTGGCGTGCACGGCGAAGCCGAGCTGTTCTGAAGCGCTTTCACGCTTGAGTTGGGCTCGCCCTGACCCCATCCACCGGCTGTCATCCCAGCGAAGCTGGGACCCCACGGCGAGGGCTCTGCCCTCGTCCGGCTCACAGCCCGTGCCAGCGGATAGTTGGATCCCAGCTTTCGCTGGGATGACACCGGGGGGTACTTGCTTCACCCCGAGCAATCGAAAGTCTCAAACCACCTTGGCGCGCACCTTGTAGCGCGGCCGGTCCCACGCTCCGGTCCGCATCATCTCGCCAAGGATTTCGGCGGCGCGCTTCACCTCGGCGAAGCTCAGGTAGAGCGGCGTCAGCCCGAAGCGCAGGATGTCGGGCTCGCGAAAATCCCCGATCACCCCACGCTCGATCAGCGCCTGCATCACCGCATAGGCCTCGGGATGCCTGAGCGACACCTGGGTGCCGCGGCGCGCCGCATCGCTTGGTGTCGCCAGTTGCAGTTCCGGCGCCAGCCGCCGCACCTCGCTGGTGAACAGCTCGAACAGCGCATCGGCCTTGGTCCGCAACGCCCCGAGGTCGACCCCGTCGAACACGTCGAGCGCCGCATCGAGCGCCGACATCGACAGCACCGGCGGCGTCCCCACCCGCATCGCGCCAATGCCCTCGGCCGGCCGATAGGCCTCGGCAAAGCTGAACGGCGTTGCATGCCCCAGCCAGCCGGTCAGCGGCTGCCGCAACCCCTCGAGGTGGCGCGGCGCGGCATAGACGAAGGCCGGCGCACCCGGCCCGCCATTGAGATATTTGTAGCCGCACCCGACGGCGAAATCGGCATCCGCTCCGCCGAGATCGACCGGAAACGCCCCGGCCGAATGGCAGAGATCCCAGATCGTCAGCACACCGGCCCGCTGCGCCGCCGCCGTCAGGCCAGCCATGTCGAGCCGCGCCCCGGTCCGGTAGTTCACCTCGGTCAGCAGCAGCACCGCGACATCCGCGCCGAGTGCCGCCTCGATCTCGCTGGCCTCCACCAGACGCAGCTCATGTCCCTGCCCCAGCAGTTCCGCGACACCCGCCGCGACATAGGCATCGGTCGGGAAGTTGCCGCGCTCCGAGACGATCACCTGGCGTCCCGGCCGCAGCCGCAGCGCCGTCACCAGCACCTTGAACAGGTTCACCGAGGTGGAATCGGCCACCATCACCGTCTGCGGCGGCGCGCCGATCAGCCGCGCGATCCGGTCACCCACCCGCCCCGGCAGGTCGATCCAGTCATGCGTATTCCAGCTGCGGATCAGCCCCTCGCCCCACTGCGTCGCCACCACCTCGGCCATCCGCCCCTTCACCGCACGCGGCAACGCCCCGAGCGAATTGCCGTCGAGGTAGATGATGCCATCAGGCAGGTCGAACAGGGCTCGCGTACGGGCAAACGGGTCGGCGACGTCGAGGGCGGTGATGTCGGTCATGGCGTGATCAATAGCGGGATGTCCGCTTGGCGCAAGCAGCGCCACCAACTCGATCCGCACCTCCCCCTCGACGGGGGAGGTTGGGAGGGGGTGTGGGGAGCCCCGACGGCCCTGCGCGCGCTGCACACCCCACCCCAGCCCTCCCCGTCAAGGGGAGGGTGTCCGCCGGTGATCGTGGCAGCATGCGGTTACTCCGCCGCCACCGCCTCGTCTGCATGCCGGTGGATCGCACCCATCACCTTGCGGCTCATCGCTTCGTAGCTGCGATCATTGTCGAAGCCGTCGACCAGGCGGAACTCGTGCATGACGAGGATACGGTCGGCCAAAGCCACCATTTCCGGCAGCTCCGACGAGATCAGCAGGATCGCCAGCCCATCATCCGCCAGCTTGCCGATCAGCTCGTGGATATAGGCCTTGGTTTTGATATCGATGCCGACCGTCGGCTCGTCGATGACCAGGAGGTCCACCTTCGCTGCCAGCCATTTGGCCAGCGACACCTTCTGCTGGTTGCCACCCGACAGGTTCCCCACTGCCTGTTCGAGGCTGGGGGTGCGGATTTCGAGTTGCCGCGCAAACGGCTCGGCGGCCTTGCGCTCCCCGGCCGCCGTCTGGAAGCCGAGGACCTTCGCCAGCCGGTCCCAGATGGTCATCGCTACGTTGAAGCGGATCGGGTGCAGCAGCACCACGCCCTCATATTTCCGGTCTTCGCTGAGATAGCCGACGCGGTGCCGCTTCAGTGCCTCTTCGACGGAGCGGATCACCGCCGGCTTGCCGTCGATCGACAGGCTGCCGCCGGTCACCTTGTCTTTCCCGACCAGCGCCCGCGCCAGCTCGGTCCGCCCGGCGCCCACCAGCCCGTAAAGCCCGAGGATTTCGCCGCGCCGCACCGTGAACGAGATATCGCGGTGCCCGGCCGCCGTCGCGACGCCCTTGGCCTCGAGCTTGATGGCGCCGGTTGCCGGCTTGGGCGGCCGCACCACGGCGATGCGTTCGGCCCGCCCGATCATCGCCTCGATCAGCCGGCCACGGCTCATGTTGGCGATCGGCTCGCCGATCAGCGTCGTCTCGCCATCGCGCAGCACCGTCACCCGATCCGAAATCGCCAGCACTTCCTCGAGCTTGTGCGAGACGAAGAGGATCGCGGCGCCCTCCGCCTTCAGCCGCTTGATCAGCGCGAACAGCGCTTCGGCCTCTTCGCCGGTCAGCGAGGCGGTCGGCTCGTCGAGCAACAAGACCTTCGCCTCGTGACTCAGCGCCTTGGCGATCTCCACCATCTGCATCTGCGCGACGCTCAGGTGTCGCACCTCGGTCCGCGTGTCGACCACGAGCCCGATCATTTCGAGATACTTCTTCGCCTCGGCATTGGCCCTGGCGTAATCCACCAGCCCGGCGCGCCGCGGCAGGTTCTCGAGCAGGATATTCTCGGCCACCGAGAAGCGCGGGATCAGGTTGCGCTCCTGGTGCACGGCCGAAATCCCGAGCCGGATCGCGTCGCGCGGGCTATTGAGCGAAATCTCGGTTCCGTCGAGCAACAGCCGTCCGCCATCCGGCCGATGCACCCCAGTGATGATCTTGATCAGCGTCGATTTTCCGGCGCCGTTCTCGCCCATCAGCGCATGCACTTCGCCCGGCTTCAGCTCCAGCGACGCATCCTTCAGCGCCCGCACGCCGGGGAACGACTTGCTGGCCTTGTCGACCGTCAGCGCCATCAGCTCTCTCCCACCCTGACGGCGCGATAGCGGTTGAACCACACCGCGGCGAGGATCAGCGCCCCGAGCAGGAACTGCACCCAGTACGGGTCGACCTTCACCAGCACCATGGCATTCTGGATCAGCCCGATCAGCACCACTGCCAAGAGCGTCCCGACGATCGAAATCGCCCCACCGGCCAGGCTCGCTCCGCCAATGATCGGCGCGGCGAACGAGATCACCAGCCAGTCCGACCCAATGGTGGGCTGCGCCGAGCCGAGCTGCGCTACTGCGAGGATGCCCGCCACTGCCGCCAGCAGCCCCGACAGCACATGCGCCGAAATGATCGCCCTGGGCACCGACACGCCGCTCAACTGCGCCGCGGGCGCGTTGCCACCCACCGCCAGCATGTGCCGCCCGGGCACCGCCCGCGAAAAGAACAGCGCCAGGACAACCGTAACCAGCAGCGGCACGATCAGCAGCAGCGGGAACAGTCCGAGCCGCCCATTGCCGAACGCCACGAAATCGGCGGGCAGGTTGTAGAACGGCACCGCCTTGGTGATCCCGAGGTTGATACCGGCGAAGGCCGAAGCCGTCGCCAGCGTCACGATGAAGCCGTTGATGCCGGTCTTCACCGTCAGCCAGCCATTGACGAAGCCGGCTGCTCCGCCCGCCGCCACCCCGATCATGATCGCCGGCAGTGTCGGCACGCCCAGTGCATCCATCAGCCCGCCGGTGACCACCGCCACCAGCCCGCCCAGCGCGCCGACCGACAGGTTCATCTGCCCGACGCCCAGCATCACCATCTGCGAATAGGCGACGAGCAGCGACACGCAGATCGAGCGCAGCAGCACGAACAGGTTGAACTCGCTGAGGAACGCCGGCGCGCTCAGCGCCAGCGCGATGCCGCCGGCAATGATGCCGACGAGGATACCCGACCATTGCAGGCGGAAGAACGATCTCATAGCGCTCGCCTCGCCTGTTCGCGCGCCACATAGGCGGCGCGGCCGCGCTCGATCAGGATCGCCGCGAGGAGGAACGCCCCGAGGAACAGCGGCAGCCAGAAATTGCCGATCTCCAGCACCAGGAGCCCCGAGCGGATAGTCGACACCAGCAGCGCCCCGAGAATGGTGCCCACCACCGAGACGATGCCGCCCGACAGCGCCGTGCCGCCGATCACCGGTGCGAGGAAGCTCGGCAGCAGCCAGTCATCCCCCGCCACGGCCGGCATCGCCGCCGCCAGCCGCGAGGTCAGCATCAGCGCCGCCGCTGCGGCGAGCGCCCCGGACAGCGCATGGACGAAGACGATGGTCCGATCGACCGGAATGCCGCTCATCTCGGCGGCCCGCGCATTGGCGCCCACCGCGAGGATCTGCCGGCCCAATGTCGAATGCTTGAACAGCAGGTAGAGCCCGAGCCCGATCGCCAGCGCCACCACGGCGAGGCTGGGGATCGCCGGAATGCTGCCGAACGCCGGCCCGACGGCGCTCTTGCCGAAGGCGCCGAACTCCGGCGGCAACCCGTTGAGCGGCACTGCCTTGGTGAGGATCAGCATGCCGCCGGAAAACAGGCTGGCGCTCGCCAGCGTCACCACGAAACTGTTCACCCCGGTCTTGACGATGGCAAAGCCGTTGAGCCAGCCGAGGAAGGCGCCGAGCGCCAGCGTACCGGCAATCGCCACCGGGATCGGCAGCCCCAGCACCTGCATCAGGTAGCCCGAGAACATCACCGCGCAGACCCCGATCGCCCCGACCGAGAGGTTCATCCCGCCGGTCGCCAGCACCACCATCTGGGCGAAACCGACGACGATATCGACGGCGACCGAACGCAGCAGCGAGTTGAGGTTGAACTTCGACAGGAACCCCGGCGCCAGGTTAGCGAACACCGCCCACAGCACCACGAGGATCAGGAACAACCCGACCTGCGCCGAGCCGCGGAGCAGGAACGAACTGATCGTTCGGCGGGGGGCCGGATCCATGGCCGAGGCTGAACTCGGGCGAGGCTCGGCGTCAAGCGCAGAGGTCATTGCGGGTACTCTATGGGGCACGGTCTCTCAGTCGGTGCCTTCTCCCCTTGTGGGAGAAGGTGCCCGAAGGGCGGATGAGGGGTCTCTCTCCGCGCACTCAATCGCTCGTCGCTTCGCTCCGATCGCGCAACACTCTGTGTTGCGAACCCCTCATCCGGCGCTGCGCGCCACCTTCTCCCACAGGGGGAGAAGGTAAACCGCACCATCCAGCGTCAGTCATCACGAGCAGCTGAGGAACTTGTCCTTGAAGCTTGCCTGCAGCTCGCCGGTCAGCTTCTTCAGGTCGTCCTTGTAGCTCTCGATATTGGCGGAGCTGATCAGCAGCGTGCCGGAGTCGATGAACTTGGCCGTCTGCGGCGTGGTGATGAACGGCGCATCCGCCTTCACCGTGCAGCCTTCGGCCAACAGGTCCACTGCATAGGCGCCGATATAGCCCTGGCCATAGGGGTTCTGCGCCATGGTGCCGGCAACGAAGCCGTCCTTGATGCCATCGAGCACGATCTTGTCGTCGTCGATGCCGATCAGCTTGATCTTCTTGTCACCGAGGTTTTTGAGCGCAGTGGCTGCCACCACCGAGGAAATGTAACCGGTGGCGATCATGCCGCCGATCTGGTCCTTCTGCGCGGCGAGCAGCGCGTTGATCTTCTGGTCGCCCTGCTCCTGGTTGTCGGTATCGCCCAGCGTCTGCAGCAGCGTTACCGCACCATTGGTCTCGGCCACCGCCTTTTCCACCGCCTGGACGCGCAGCGTGGTGTTGGGGTCGACGAGGAGCCCGGCGAGATGCACCACCGCGCCCTTGCCACCCATCGCCTCGATCAGCGCCTTGGTGCCGAGATAAGCCGAGGCATAAACGTCGGTTGCCATGCAGAACGCCGTATCGGTCGGATCCTGCGCGCAGCCGCCCAGCGCCACCGCCGGAATGTCATTGGCCTTGAGTTCCGCGACGGTCGAGTTGACGCCCACCGCATCGCCGGGGAAGTAGCCGAAGCCGGCATAGCCCTGCGCCGCGAGGCTCTCGAACAGCTCGGTCTGCAGCTCCAGCTTCCATTCGGCCGGCACTTTGTATTCGACCGAAGCGATGCCGAAATCCTTCTGCGCATCCGCCGCCGCCTGTTCCCAAGGGGCGAAATACGGGTGCGGACCGCCCGGCACCAGGGCAATCTTGTTGTCCGACGCCATGGCGGCGAGCGGCGACAGCGCCACGCCCAAGGCCAGACCCACGGCGAGCGCGCCGCGCATACGGGTAACCTGCATGATCTTCTCCCTTTGTCGGTGGATGCCTCCCGATCCTCCCCGGGCAGCATACACGCTGGCCAAGGCGTAACACTAACGCATATCGCATGCAATATTCTTTTCATTGACTTTCGTCGCACCTCTGCTGTTATGGCGCCCGTCTTCGACGTCAGGGAGGGGGTGCGTGGACCATTCTGACGGCGGGCGCCCCAACCGGTCGCGCCTACGACCCGAACTGCGCGAGATGCTCGAAGCCGCCGAGCACGCCGGCACGCTCAGCAACGACCAACTCGGCGTGGTGAGGGCCCGTGCCGCCTCCGAGCTCAGCCTCGCCGGTCACTGGGATCTGAAGGACGACCTCGCCCCGCCGCTCAGCTTCACCCTCGGCGATCCCGCCATCCGCTGCCGCCTCTATCGCGGCGGATGCGAGCCGGGCACTATCCTGTTTCTCCACGGCGGCGGCTGGGTGGTCGGCAGCCTCGACACCCATGACGGCGCCGCCCGCGCCCTCGCCAGGGCTGCCGGCTGCGGCCTGCTCTCGGTCGAATACCGCAAGGCGCCGGAGCAGCCGTTTCCGGCCGGTCTCGACGACGCCGAGACGGCACTCCGCTGGGTGATCGCCGAGGGTGCCGGGCTCGGCCTCAGCAGCGAACGCATCATCCTCGCCGGCGACAGCGCCGGCGCCAATATCGCCGCCGCTTTGGCACTGCGGGCCCGGGACCATGGCATCACGCTGGGTGGCCAGATGCTGATCTACCCGGCGACCGACCTCGCCCACGAGAGCCCCAGCGTCGCCGAATTTGCGTCAGGCTTCTTTCTCTCCCGCGCCACGCTGCGCTGGTACATCGCCAACTACCTCTCGGGCGCCGACCCCACCCATCCGGAGGCCTCGCCGCTGCTCGCCCCCGACCTCACCGGCCTCTGCCCCACCCTCCTCGTCACCGCCGACCACGACCCGCTGCGCAACGAAGGCCGCGCCTACGCCGCCCGCCTCACCGCAGCCGGCAACGTCGTGACGTTCCACGAATGGCCCGGCACCACCCACGGCTTCATGATCATGGCCGGCATCACCCCAGCCGCGCGGGAGCTGATCGGTGTGATGGGGGAGTGGGCGAGGCAGGTGTGGGGGTGACCTATCCAGTGCTCTCTGCCCTCGCCCCACCCACCGGCCGTCATCCCGACGAAAGTCGGGACCTACTGCTCGAACAGTTGGATCGGCACGAAACCGACCGGTCCATCACAGCAAGGTTGGCCAGATCGCGCGGGCGGACAGGCCGGAGCACTGGGTCCCGGCGTTCGCCGGGATGACGGCCGGTGGATTAGGGGCCAATCGCAATGCTCGCCGCCGCATACGACTTTAGTATTATGCTTTTCTTAGACTTTGGTCTAATAAACGCCGATCCTGCCTTGACGCTGGATAACCTCCCGCCGAAGGTGCCGCCCACAAGCGGGGCTTCCCCGCGACAGGGACGAGGAACCTTCATGGCACCAGTAACCATCAACAAGGCCGGCAAGCACTATGGCGGCTTCGAAGCGCTGAAGGGCGTGTCGGTCGACATTTCCGATGGCGAGTTCGTCGTGCTCGTCGGCCCGTCGGGCTGCGGCAAGTCCACGCTGCTGCGCATGATCGCCGGCCTCGAGGAAATCACCTCGGGTGAGATCGGCATCGGCAACCGCGTGGTCAACGACCTGCCGCCCAAGGAACGGGACATCGCCATGGTGTTCCAGAACTATGCGCTCTACCCGCACATGACGGTGGCGCAGAACATGGGCTTCTCGCTGAAGCTCAAGGGCGTGCCGAAGACCGAGATCAAGGCCAAGGTCGATCGCGCCGCGCAGATCCTCGGCCTCGAGAAACTGCTCGACCGCCAGCCGCGCCAGCTCTCCGGCGGTCAGCGCCAGCGCGTCGCCATGGGCCGCGCCATCGTGCGCGATCCGCAGGTCTTCCTGTTCGACGAGCCGCTGTCCAACCTCGACGCCAAGCTCCGCGTGCAGATGCGTTCCGAAATCAAGGAGCTGCACCAGCGCCTGAAGACCACCACCATCTACGTGACCCACGACCAGGTCGAAGCCATGACCATGGCCGACAAGATCGTGGTGATGCGCGATGGCATCATCGAGCAGATGGGCACCCCGCTCGATCTCTACGATCGTCCGCTCAACACCTTCGTTGCCGGCTTTATCGGCTCGCCCTCGATGAACTTCATCAACGGCGCGGCTGCCGATGGCGGCTTCAAGACCACCGACGGCATCCTGCTGCCGGCCGTCAATGTCCCGGCCAGCGCCGCTGTCTACGGCATCCGTCCTGAGCATCTGCACATCGATCCGAACGGTATCGAGATCGAAGTCGTGGTGCTGGAGCCGACCGGCTCCGAGACCCAGGTCATCGGCCGCCTCGGCACCCAGTCGATCAACGGCATCTTCCGCGAGCGCATCACCGCGCAGCCGGGTTCCAAGATCAAGGTGGCGCCGGATCTGTCGGTCGTCCACCTGTTCGACAAGGACGGCAAGCGCGTCAACTAAGCGCTGCGAATGCACCAAGGCCGCCGTGGGAAACTACGGCGGCCTTTTGCTGTCTGGTGACTGTGGCTCCACCCCACCCAGCTACGCTAAGCCGCTGACGCGGCCAGCTGCGCTACCCTCCCCATCAAGGGGAGGGAGAGGATGAAGCCGAGAGTCTGCAGTCGGCTCTCCCTCCCCCTTGTGGGGAGGGTAGCGCAGCTAGGCGAAGCCGTAGCGAAGCTGGGTGGGGGTGGGCCCCACGCACCAGAACCCGACCTAATGCCCCCGCTGCCCGATCAACCGCGAGCGCAGCGCATTCGACAGGTTGTCGAACACAAACACCACCATCAGGATCAGCAGCACCATATAGGCCACCTTGTCCCAGTCGGAATTGGTGCCCATCGCCTCGAGCAGTTTCAGCCCGATGCCGCCTGCGCCCACCGCGCCGATCACCGTGGCCGAGCGGGTATTGCTCTCCCAGAAATACAGCGACTGCGAGATGAACACCGGCAGCACCTGCGGCACCACGCCGAAGCGGTTGACCACCGTCGGTGATGCCCCGACCGACTTGACGCCCTCGCGCTGCCGGTCATCGACGTTTTCCAGCGCCTCGGCATAGACCTTGCCGAGCGCACCGGCATCGGTGAAGAAGATCGCCGCGATCCCCGGGATCGGCCCGGGGCCGAAGCCGCGGGTGAAGAACAGCGCCCAGATCAGCATGTCGATCGAGCGCAGGAAGTCGAAACCCCGCTTCATCACCCAGTTCACCGGCCGCGACCGCGTGATGTTGCGCGCCGCGATGAAGGCCAGCGGAAAAGCGAACAGCGTTGCGAGCAGCGTGCCGACAAACGCCATCACCAGCGTCTGCAGCAGCTTCGACAGAATGTCGCCATGCTGCCAGACCCCGTTGTTGAGGAAATCCCTCACCGCCGTATCGAAGTTCGAGCGCGCCGGATCGATCCGTTCGGCGCTGAACATCAGCTGGATCACTTCGAGCGGGTTGCGTCCCCAATAGGCCGAGTGCGTATCGAACCAGAAATTGGCCCAGCCGAGGAACCGGCGCTGCACATAGACCTGGTTGGTGCGGACCTCCGCCTGCCCGGCAAAGCCATAGTCGACGACCACCTTGCTGCCGTCCTGCTGCACGGCCCGTGGCGCATCGGCCGGGGCGGTGACGCTGTCGGCGCCGATAGCGATCTCATGCGGGTTGCCGCCGACATAGGCGACCACCAGGTTGGGCGTCACCTCCAGCCGGTCGCCGGCGCCACCGAAGGTCACCGTCATCGAGCCATCCTCGTGCGGTGTCAGCCAGTCGATCCGGGCATCCCTAGGATACTGCCCGCGGCTCGACCAGGTGGCGGTGACTTTGCCGTCGGCAACCTTCAGCCGCGGCTGCGCCCGCCACGAATACCAGTCCTGCAGGTAGAGCGCTGCCCGGTCCCATTTGCCGTTCTCGAAGGCCGGACCGACGTTGAAGAACGCATAGCAGAAGCCGAGATAGAGCACCGTGACGACGAGCCCGATCAGCAGCGCCCAGCGCTGCCACCACGGCTTGTGCAGCACGGCGGCATGGGTAGCTTTCAGCCGGGCACGGTCGCCCGCGTCCATTGTGAGCCCGTTCGACATCACGCTGCTCCCCGTCCGAATTCGAAGGCCTGGTTGCCGACCAGCCGGCGCCGCAGCCAGCCCGAGAACTGGTCGACGGCGATGATGGTGACCAGCAGCAGGATGATGATGGCGTAGGTCTTGGCGGCTTGGTTGTTGCCGATCGACAGGCGGAACGCCTCGCCGATGCCGCCGCCGCCCACCGCGCCGATAATGGTCGAGGCGCGCACGTTGATCTCGGTGCGCAGCAATGTATAGGAGACGAAATTCGGCAGCACCTGCGGCAGCATGCCGAAACGCACCCGCTCGAGCCAGGTGGCGCCGACCGCCCGCAGCCCCTCATCGGGCTTCATGTCGGCATTCTCGACCACTTCGAAGAACAGCTTTCCGAGCGCCCCGATGGTATGGAGCGACACCGCGAAGATCGCCGCGATCGGCCCGATCGAGAGGATGGCGGTGAGCAGGCCCGCAATGACGATCTCGGGGAAGGCGCGGAGAATTTCCATGATCCGCCGCACCACGAAGCGCACAGCGCCGGCGCCGACGAGGTTGGTGGCGGCAAAAAAGCAGAGGCAAAACGCCAGGCCACCGCCGATGATGGTCGAGACGATCGCGATGTTCACCGTGACCATCAGCTCGTAGATGAAATGCGGCACATACAGCGTGTCGGTGAAATACATCCGCTGCGAGGTGAAATCATACTTCATCGAGCCGTCGGCATAGGGCGAAGGCTGGTCGAACATCGCCCGGAAAATTTCCAGCGGATCGTTCGGTACGAAGCTGCGGAGAAAATCTAACAGGTAGGGCAGCCGCTCGAAGAACTTGCCCGAGTTCGCCGCGTTGGCGAAGTTGAGCGACAGGGCCAGCACGATGGCAAACACCACCAGTGCGATGATGGAATAGACGCGCCGGGTGCGGATCTGCTGGCGATAGTGACCGTAGACTGTCCGGGTCGCGTCGCTGATGCCGCCGGCTGGATCGTGCGCGATATGCGCCATGCCCTGCTCCTGATGTCGAAACGGCGGCACCTCTGGGGTACCGCCGTTTCCATTCATTGGGTGTTGGATCAGTCGCCGATCACGGACTTACGGGCGGCTACGATGGTGTCGTAGAAGGCCGGCTCGACTTCGACATAGGCGGTGTTTTCGCCGCCGGTGAAGCCCTGGAAGCAGGCGAGGTCCTTGGCCGGCAGCTCGAGGAAGAACGCCTGGATCTTGGCCTTGAGATCTTCCGGCAGCTTGTTGGAGACCATCAGCGGGCCGTTCGGGATCTGCGGCGAGCGCCACAGCTCGACGATATCGTCGGTGTCGAGGATGCCCTTCTCGACCATGGTGTGGAGGTTACCGGTGGTGTAGCCCTCGGCCCATTCGCCGACGCCCGAACCGAAGGTGGTGCCGGCATCCCAGGTGCCGTCGAGCACGCCGAGAACCAGGTTCTCATGGCCGCCGCCGAAGCCGGTCTCGCCGAAGAACTCGGCCACCGGACCGCCGATATCGGCCGGCAGCGAGACGTTCGGCACGAGGTAGCCCGAGGTCGAATCCGGGTCGGCGAAGCCGAGCTTCTTGCCCTTGAGGTCGGCGAGCTTGGTGTAGCCCTTGTCCTTGCGGGCAACCAGCAGTGAGTAGTAGCCGGTCGAGCCGTCGGCGCCGGCAGTGGTCAGGATCGGATCGACTGCGGCCGGGTCCTGCAGCACGATGGCGGCATAGGACGAAGCGCCCATCGAGGCGATGTCGATGGTGCCGCCGAGCAGGCCCTGGATCACCCCGTTATAGTCGGGCGACGGGAAGATCTGCACTTCCGGCACGCCGGTCGTGACCTTCAGGCCCTCGGCGACGCATTCGGTCTTGCGGATCTGGTCGGCTTCGTTCTCGGAACCATCGAGACCGATGCGGAGGACCGAGACATCCTGCGCGAACGCAGTGCTGGTCATGGTGAGGGCGATGCTCGCCATCAGGACGTTACGGATCGCGGACATGGAAGTCTCCTTTGGTGACGCGATTGGCTTTCCGCCACCTGTCGCGCCGCGCAAGCAGGCGGCTGACCGGCAGGAGCGGAAACTCTGAAATCTCAGTTAGGCAGGCCGGCCGAAGCGAGCGGGGCCTCGAGGGCGCCCGCCGGCAACTCGGCGTGCTTCTTCTTTTTCCTCTTGGGGACGATGGCCTCGAGGCTGGTCGAGGTCATTTCCTCCGAGAAGGCTTCTTCGAGGCCATCGGCGCCATAGAGCTCACGCGCCACCTCGGTGGTCAGTTGCTCGGGCGTGCCATCGAACACCACGCGGCCGGCCGACATGCCGATGATCCGCTCGCAATAGGCGCGGGCGGTATCGAGGGTGTGGAGGTTGGTGATCACCGTGATCCCCTGCTCTTCATTGATCGCCTGCAGCGAGTCCATGACGATCTTGGCGTTGCGCGGATCGAGCGAGGCGATCGGCTCGTCGGCAAGGATCACCTTGGGCTCCTGCATCAGGGCCCGGGCGATGGCAACGCGCTGCTGCTGGCCGCCGGAAAGCGTCTGCGCCCACTGGCTGGCGGTCTGCGCGATATCGAGCCGCTCCAGTGCCTTGAGCGCCAGCAACTGCTCTTCCTCGGAGAAGATCTGGAGGAGGCTCATGATGGTGTTGCGGCGGTTGAGCCGGCCGAGCATCACGTTGGTGATGACGTCGAGGCGCGGCACCAGGTTGAACTGCTGAAAGATCATGGCACAGTCGCGCTGCCAGTCACGCAGTGACTGCCCGCGCAGCGACGAAACTTCGAGGCCGCCGAATTCGACGCTGCCTTCGCTGACATCGATCAGCCGGTTGATCATGCGCAGCAGAGTGGATTTGCCGGCGCCGGAACGGCCGATGACGCCGACCATCTGACCGGCGGGGATTTCGAGGTTGACGTTGTCGACCGCCACCTTGGCGCCGAAGCGACGTGTAACCTTGGAAATCTTCAGCATGCGCACGAACCCCGTCCAATCGACGGGGCCAACTCGTAAGGCGGCTACACGAAGCGTGCGTGAAGGTTGGGTGACGTCTTGATGACAGTGGAAAAGCGCCTGTCGCAGGGGGCTAACCCCCTCTCTGATCACGCCTTTCCATCACCGGGTCATTCCCGCGAAAGCGGGAACCTCGGTTTGTGGAGCGTCCCGTCGCGTACCAGAACAGAGATTCCCGCTTTCGCGGGAATGACCGGTGTGTGGGGTACGAGCAGTTTACTCGTACTTTTCGAGGAAGGCTTCGATCTCGAGCGCACGGAAATCCGGCAGTGCCTGATGCAGCTTGTCGTGGCTCCAGTCCCACCAGCCGAGTGCCAGCAGCCGATCGGCGATCGGGCCAGGGAAGCGCTGGCGGATCGGCTTGGCGGGCACGCCCACCGCAATGGCGAAGTCGGCGACGTCCTTGGTCACCACCGCATTGGAGCCGATGATCGCCCCATGCCCGACTTTGACCCCCGGCATGATCACCGCGCCGTGGCCGATCCAGGTGTCGTGGCCGATCTCGATGCCGTTGTCGGCTCGCCATTCGAAGAACGCCGCATCATCGGCCTCGCCCTCGAAATACCAGCTCGAGCGGTAGGTGAAGTGATGCAGCGAGGCGCGCTGCATCGGATGCTTGCTGGCATAGATGCGCACATTGGCCGCGATATTGGCGAACTTGCCGATCTCGGCATAGGCGATCTGCGTGCCCTCGACGCAGTAGGAGTAATCCCCCAGCGTCGAGCGGTTGACGTGGCAGTGCGCCCCGACCTCGGTGTACTTGCCGAGGACGGACTCCCTGACCCGGGCGGTCGGATCGATGACAGGCGCCTCGGAGAGTTTCATGCGGCTTTCCTTGCGGCGAACAGGGTGACGTCGACGATGCGGTCGGCAACCTGAGCACGGACCTCTTCGTCATGGAAAATGCCGAGCAGCGCCACACCGGCTCGCTTCTTTTCGGCAATCATCTCCACCACCACGGCGCGGTTGGTGGCATCGAGCGAGGCCGTCGGCTCGTCCAGCAGCAGCACGGGATGCGGGGTGATGAAGCCACGGGCGATGTTCACCCGCTGCTGTTCGCCACCCGAGAAGGTCGCCGGCGGCAACGACCACAGCCGCTCGGGCAGGTTGAGCCGCGCCAGCAGCTCACGCGCCCTCGCCGTGGCCTCATCCCGGGAGACGCCACGGCTCACCAGTGGTTCCGCCACCACATCGACCGTGGTCACCCGCGGCACGGTGCGGAGGAACTGGCTGACATAGCCGATGGTGTCGCGGCGGAGATCAAGCACGGTGCGTGGGCTGGCCGTCGCGAGATCGACAGGCTGGCCGTGATGCAGCAGCGAGATCGACCCGGCATCGACGCCATAATTGCCATAGACCATCTTGAGCAGGCTCGATTTGCCAGCCCCCGAGGGACCGCCAAGCACCACGCACTCGCCGGCATTGACGGTGAACCCGACACCGGAGACCACCGGCAGCACGATGCCGTCGCGCAGGTGCATGGTGAAGGACTTTGCGACGTCTGAGACTGAAAGCAGGGCGGTCATTTGTTAGACTCCGGTGCGTGGGGCCACCCCCACCCTTGATCCCTCCCCACAAGGGGGAGGGAGACGACTGCACTATCAACGCCCCCGATGAAGCGGCCCCTGCGCCTCCCTCCCCCTTGTGGGGAGGGAATGAGGGTGGGGGTGGCCGCGCGCTCCGGCGTCACCATCACACCTGCAAAATCGAACTGACGAGCACCTGCGTATACGGCTCGCGCGGGTCGTCCAGCACCCGGTCGGTGAGGCCCTGCTCGATCACGTGGCCGTCCTTCATCACCATCATGCGGTGCGACAACAGCCGCGCCACCGCCAGGTCATGCGTGACGATGATGGCCGAGAGCCCCAGATCGGCGACGAGGCCGCGGATCAGGTCGAGCAGGCGCGCCTGCACCGAGACGTCGAGCCCGCCGGTCGGCTCGTCCATGAAGACCAGACGCGGATGGGTAACGAGGTTGCGGGCGATCTGCAGCCGCTGCCGCATGCCGCCGGAAAAGGCGCGCGGTTCGTCATCGACCCGGTCCTCGGCGATCTCGGCGCGACCGAGCCATTCGATGGCCGTCGAGCGGATCCGGCCATAGTGCCGGTCCCCAACCGCCATCATCCGCTCGCCGACATTGGCGCCAGCCGACACGGTCATCCGCAGCCCATCCGCCGGGTTCTGGTGCACGAAACCCCAGTCGGTGCGCATCAGGAAGCGCCGCTCGGCCTCGCTGAGGTCGTAGAGATTGCGCCACACCTCGTCACGCATCCGGTACTCGGCAAGGCCGGAGGTCGGCTCCAGCCGGGTCGAGAGACAGTTGAGCAGCGTCGTCTTGCCCGAGCCGGATTCCCCGACAATGGCCAGCACTTCGCCCGGCCACAGCTCGAACGACACATCGGCGCAGCCCATCCGGCTGCCGTAGAACTTGCTGAGCCGGTCGACCCGAAGCAGCGGCTCGCTGGCTGAGACTCTGGTGTTCATTCTGCTGCCTCCAGGGCGTGGCCGGCGAGCTTGCCGCGGTGGCCGTGCTCGCGGCGATCCTCGCAATTGTCGGTGTCGGAGCAGACGAACATGTGCCCGCCCTTGTCATCTAGGATGACCTCGTCGAGATAGACCCCGGTGGCGCCGCACAGCGCGCACGGCTCCTCGAAATGCTGGATCTCGAACGGATGATCCTCGAAATCGAGGCTCACCACTTCGGTATAGGGCGGTACTGCGTAGATGCGCTTCTCGCGCCCGGCGCCGAACAGCTGCAGCGCTTCCGACATGTGCATTTTGGGGTTGTCGAACTTCGGCGTCGGCGAAGGGTCCATCACGTAGCGGCCCTCGACCTTCACCGGATAGGCGTAGGTCGTGGCGATGCGGCCATGCTTGGCGATATCCTCATAGAGCTTCACATGCATCAGCCCGTATTCCTCGAGCGCATGCATCTTCCGCGTTTCGGTCTCGCGCGGCTCGAGGAAGCGCAATGGCTCGGGGATCGGCACCTGGTAGACCAGCACCTGCCCCTCGGTGAGCTTGGCTTCCGGGATACGGTGGCGGGTCTGGATGATCGTCGCCTCTTCGGTATGGGTGGTCACCTCCACCTGAGCGACCTTGGCGAAGAAGGCGCGGATCGACACCGCATTGGTGGTGTCGTCGGCACCCTGGTCGATGACCTTCAGCACGTCATTGGGCCCAATGATCGAGGCGGTAACCTGCACCCCGCCAGTGCCCCAGCCATACGGCATCGGCATCTCGCGGCTGGCGAACGGCACCTGGTAACCCGGCACCGCGATGGCTTTGAGAATAGCCCGGCGGATCATCCGCTTGGTCTGCTCGTCGAGATAGGCGAAGTTGTATTTGGCGATATTCATTCTGCCGCCTCCGCGGGTGACGTGTCTTCGATGCTTCCGGGCACCTCCCCCCTTGCGGGGGAGGCTGGGAGGGGGGGAGCCACACGCTCGGAGCCTGGGGCTCCCCCCTCCCCAACCCTCGCCGCGAGGGGGAGGGTGCCGGCCGGTGCGTGAACATCGTGCTCGGCGCGCATCTCGCGCAGCAGCCCGAGCTCGCCCTGAAAATCAACATAGTGCGGCAGCTTCAGGTGCTCGACGAAACCGGTCGATTGCACGTTGTCGGAGTGCGAGATGACGAATTCCTCGTCCTGTGCCGGATGGTTCACGTCCTCGCCGAGCTCGGCGGCGCGCAGCGAGCGATCGACCAGCGACATCGCCATGGCTTTGCGTTCGGCCTGACCGAACACCAGCCCGTAACCGCGGGTGAACTGCGGCGGCACCTTGGCATTGCCCCTGAACTTGTTGACCATCTGGCACTCGGTGACCCGGATACGCCCGAGGTTCACCGCGAAGCCGAGCTCCGGAATATCGAGCTCCACCTCGACCTCGCCGATGCGGATCTCGCCGACGAACGGATGCGAGCGGCCATAGCCGCGCTGCGTCGAGTAGCCGAGCGCCAAGAGGAACCCTTCGTCACCGCGGGCCAGCGCCTGCAGGCGCCGATCACGGTTCAGCGGGAACTCCAGCGGTTCGCGGGTGAGATCGCCGATCTCCTCCTGCACTTCGGACACGTCGGGCTCGATCAGCCCCTGGTGATCGAGCAGGTCAGTGACCCGCGGCGCCGGCTCGTCTGCGCTGGCGCGCGCCATGGCTTCATCGACCGCAGCGCCCTCGGCAATGCTGGGGTCGAGCAGGCGGTGCGTATAGTCGAAGGTCGGTCCGAGTAGTTGGCCACCCGGCAGATCCTTGAACGTCGCCGAAACGCGGCGCTCGATCTTCATCGCCGCAGTGTCGATCGGCTTCGAATAGCCGAAACGCGGCAGCGTGGTGCGATAGGCGCGCACCAGGAAGATCGCCTCGATCAGGTCGCCGCGCGACTGAATGATGGCCAGCGCCGCCAGCTCGCGGTCATAGAGCGAACCCTCGCCCATGGCGCGATCGACCGCGAGGCCGAGCTGTTCGATGATCTGGTCGAGGCGCAGCGCCGGCACCGAGCGATCGCCGCGACGGCGATCGGCGAGCAGCCGGTGAGCATTGGCAATGGCGGCCTCACCGCCTTTGACGGCAACATACATGGCTCAAGCCTCCGAAATACGGGTGGTGCGCGGCAGGCCGACCACCGTGCCAGAACGAACCAGCAGCAAATCGACGCCGCGGGGGAAGCGGGTGCGGTTCTCCGCCCACTGCTCGATGAAATCGCCGCCGGGCAGCGGCAGCTCGGTGCTGAACTGGTCCTTGATCCCCGGCCCTTTGAGGGTCACGGCTCGGGTCCCGGCGCCGACAGCGAGGACGACCGTGGTCGAGCGATCCGGGTACTCGTCAGTCCCCTGCCCAAAGCGATCGAGCGCCGGCAGCAGTGCCACATCGCTCACCAGTGCGAACGCCGCCGCGCCGATATCCGAGGTCAGCGGCGCGCCGCAGTGGAAGGCCAGCCAGGCCACTACCGCCTCGTTGGCGGCGAGCACCGGGTCGAGCCACACCAGCGTATCGTGGTCGCAGAGCGTCAGCGCCACGGCGCCGAGCTCCGGCGCCAACGGCGCCGGCGGCAGCGCATCGGATGCGATCGACTGCACCGAGCCCGGACGGGCCAGCGCCTCCATCACGGCGCGGAACACGCTCTGCGCCCCCAGCACCAGGTCGGCGAAGCCACCTTCGATTGTCGTATCCATCAATCGTCTCCCCGGACCATGGTGAAGAAGTCGACCTTGGTGGCCGCCGTCTCGTCGCGGAGTTTTGCATCCGCGGCGGCCTGCTCTTCACGCAGCGGCCGCAGCACCAGCGTCTCTACCGCTTCGGCGTCGCGCTGCAGCAGCGCATCGAACAGCGCCGACTGCACTGCCTTGTCGCCGTCGCGACCGAGGCAATAGGCGTGCCCGACCTCGCCGGTTTCGAGCCAAACCGTGGCGCGGGTGACCGTCGCTTCGCCGAGGTTAAAGGCGTTACCGCCACCGCCGGCGCGGCCGCGCACCATCACCAGCCCGGTCTCCGGGCCACGCACTCTGTGGTAGGCCGGCTTGTCGGACCAGGCGGCCCAGAGTTCGCCGAGCCGCTTCGGCGTGGCGTGGCTCAACACCGCCATCGCCTCCTGCCGGGGGTTATTTGCAGGCGCCTGTTGCATTGGCTCTTACTCCAACTTGTATAGTAAAATAGACAAGTGATGTCGTTTCGCCCCGCTATAGGCCGACCGTGTGAAGATGCAATGACAATCTTGAGCCGTACCGAAATCGCCCCGGCCGGAGGCGTCGCCCTGTGGCGCCAGATCGCCGACGCCATCCGCCTCGACATTATCGGCGGCAAACTCGAAAGCGGCGACAAGCTGGCCGGCGAGCTGAGTCTGGCCGAGCGTTTCGGCGTCAACCGCCACACCGTCCGCCGTGCCCTCGCCGTGCTGGAAGAGGAAGGCGTGCTCCGCGCCGAGCACGGCCGCGGCACCTTCGTCGCCGAAGCGCGCCGCCTCAGCTACCCGATCGGCCGCCGCACCCGCTTCTCCGAAGGCCTCGCCGGGCAGGTGCGCCAGCGCAGCAGCCAGTTGCTGTCATCGAAGATCGAGCGGGCCACGGCGCGCCTCGCCGAGGCGTTGGCGGTGAAAGTCGGAACGCGATTGATCCGGCAGGAGACGGTCTCCTTCGCCGACGGCCGCCCGCTGGCCCGCGCCAGCGGCTGGTTCCCCGAGGCCCGCTTTGCCGGGTTCGATACCGCCTATGTCGAAACCGGCTCGGTCACCGCCGCGCTGAGGCGCTATGGCATCGAGGACTATTCGCGCGGTTCGACCCGCATCTCGGCGCGGCACGCCACCACGGAGGAAGCACAAGCGCTGAAGCTCGCCCCGGGCGCGGTGGTGCTGGTGTCGGACGCCGTAGACCTCGACGCCGAGGGCGTCCCGATCCACGCCATGCTGACGCGCTTTCCGGCGGATCGGATGGAGCTGGTGGTTTAGGGGTCTGGTGTTCGGTGCCCCACCCTCATCCGGGCTTCGCCCACCTTCTCCCATCAAGGGAGAAGACCCGACTGAGATGCCAGTGGAGGACCCTTCTCCCCTTGTGGGAGAAGGTGCCCGAAGGGCGGATGAGGGGTGGGCCCCACGCACTACCGCGCGAGCGATATCCCCGCCTCCGCCAGCATCCGATCCACATCCACCGTCTGCCCTGACGCGATCGAAGCGTTGGCCGCGATGCCGGTGAGGATCGACCACGCCCCCTCCTTGTGCGTCGAGGCCCGGGCATAGCGATCCGGCTCCATGCTCTCAGGCTCGAACAGGTAGCCCAGCATCACCGGGTCGGCGCCGCCATGGTCGCCGTGGCCGGCCCACACGTCCACGGCCTCGGGCAACCCGCCGGCGAGATGCAGCGTGGTCGTCATCGCATCTTCCTGCGCCTTGTCGCGGACCCCGCCGAACACCCCGTGCACCTCGACATGCCGGTGCGTCAGCTCACCCTTGGTGCCGTGGAACTTGATCTCGAGGCCCTCCCACGGGCTGTAGGCGCACAGCGTGTAGTTGAGAAACACGTCGTTGGCGTATTTCACCTGCACCTGCATGGTGTCTTCGATGGTGATGTCATCGGCGAACACGCACTTGTCGCGCAGGTACCCGTCATCATCCTCGGCATCGAGGTAGAGCTCGCGCAGCGCCGGATCGCGGGCAAGATCCAGCCGGTACTCGCACCGGTCGAACACCGGGCAGTCATGGCAGCGCTCGCCATGCGCGCCGAGCCCCAGTTCCTCGGCCATCTCCGGCGTATAGAACACCCGCTTGCCATTGGCGCTGACGGTCTTGGGGGTCGAGGCCACCCACCAGTTCATCAGGTCGAAATGGTGGGTGGATTTGTGCACCAGGAGGCCACCGGATTTCTCCTTGTAGCGGTGCCAGCGGCGGAAATAATCGGCGCCGTGCACCCGGTCGAGATACCAGCGGAAGTCCACCGCGGTGATGTCGCCGATGACGCCACTCATCAACAGGTCTTTCAGCTGCGTGCGGGCCGGCGTGTAGCGATAGTTGAAGGTGACAGTGAGCCGCTTGCCGCTCTGCTGCTGCGCCTCGAGCACGGCGCGCAGCTTAGCCAAATCCACCGTCATCGGCTTTTCGGTCATCACGTTGCGCCCGGCCTTCAGCGCCGCGACGATATATTCGTGATGCAGGTAATCCGGCGTGGTGACGATCACCGTATCGGGCTGCTGCTCGGCGATCATCCGCCCGAAGTCAGCCGCCTCGTAAGTAGCGATGCCGTTGCCCTTTTTGGGGATCTTGCCGGCCGAAAGCGCCAGCCGGGTCTCGTTCACGTCGCACAGGGCGACCAGGTCGTTGCCTTCCGCATGCGTCTGGGTGATCGCCTTGCGGAACATGGCGTGGCGCCCGCCGACGCCGACTATCGCGTACTTCACTGGGGGTGTCCTCGTCGGGTGTTATGCCACCCGGGGTCCTCCAGCGGGTCGCCCCGAAATAATTCACCGTCTGGTTACTTAGTCAAGTCTTGGCTCCCCTCCCCCCGCGGCGCTACCGCGTCCGCTAGGAGGGGAGGGGCTGGGGGTGGGGGTGGTGAGGCGGGCACTGTGCTGACTGCGCCACCCCCTCCCTCAATCCCTCCCCTCAAGGGGGAGGGAGGCGGAGTCTGCAAGGTCGAGGCATCCTTCGCGTCCAGACATGGAAGAGCCGGACCGCTGTGGCGATCCGGCCCCCCGATGGAACAGGTTGAAGCGGCGATCAGTAGGTGGCGCGGCCACCGCTCAGGTCGAACACCGAAGCCGTGGTAAAGCTGTTTTCCTTCGACACCAGCCAGGCCACCATGTTCGCGGCTTCCTCGACCTCGAGGAAGCGGCCGCGCGGGATGCGGCTCAGCATGTAGTCGATGAATTCGGGCTTCAGCTCGTCGAGAATGCGGGTCTTGGCCGTCGCCGGGGTGATGACGTTGATGGCGATGTCGTACTTCGCCACTTCCTTGCCCACCGCCTTGGTCATGCCGATGACACCGGCCTTGGCCGCGGCATAGGCCGAGGCGTTCGGGTTGCCTTCCTTGCCGGCGATCGAAGCGATGTTGACGATGCGGCCGAAATTGCGGGCCTTCATGCCCGGCAGCACGGCGCGGTTGACGTAGAACGCACCGTTCAAGTCGATGTCGATCACCCGGCGCCATTCGTCGAGCTCGTATTCATCGAGCGGGGCGTTCTTGCCGGCGATGCCGGCGGAGTGGACGAGGATATCGAGCTTGCCGAGCTTGCCTTCGACTTCCGCTACCGCGGCGGCGACGGCGTCGTAATTGGTGATGTTGACCGCAACGGTCGAAGCGGCGGCGCCGAGCTCGGCCCTGGCGGTCGCGAGGAGGTCGGCATTCATGTCCCACAGGCTGACCTTGGCGCCGGAGGCAACCAGGCGCTTGGCAATGGCGAAGCCGATGCCCTGCGCACCGCCGGTGATGACGGCCACCTGGCCGTTGAGATCAATCTGGTTCATGAAACTCTCTTATTAGGTCAGGCGAACGGCTTTAGCAGACCGCGATCAGCTATTTCCATACCGAAGCCCGGCGCGCTACTGACCTTTAGTCGACCGTTCTGCGGCAGGTCTTCGCCGCTGAACAGCTTGCCGAAAATCGGGCGGATCGAGCGCCCGTCAGGACTGGCCGCCACATACTCGCACAGCGACTGCGCCGGCTGGCTGGCGATGAACTGGTACGAGTACGGCCCCGACCCGTGCGGGATCACCGGGATATCGTAAGCCGCCGCCTGTGCCGCGATCTGCAGCAGCGCCGTCAGCCCACCCACCCACATCACGTCGGGCTGCAGCACGTCGATGGTGCGCTCCTCGATCAGCCGGCGGAAACCGTAGCGGGTATATTCGTGCTCGCCGGTGGTCCACTTGAGGGTCGGGTGCGCCTGCTTCAGCAGCCGGAACCCCTCGATATCGTCGGGGTGCAGCACCTCTTCCCACCAGTAGATGTCGAGGTGCTTGGTCTTCTCGGCGAGCCGGATCGCGTAAGGCACCGTCAGCGCCATGTAGCAATCGACCATCAGCGGGAAATCCGGCCCCACCAGCTCGCGCTGCGCGGTGAGGAATTCGATGTTCTTCAATAGCCCGTCTTCGCCATCGAAATGGCTGTGGGGCAGCGGCACCTTGGCGCCCCAGAAGCCCAGTTCCTTCACGGCGTCCGGCGCCGGGCCGGTGCAGTAAAAGCTGATCTCGTCATGGCACTTGCCGCCGATCAGGTTGTAGACCGGCTCGCCGCGGAGCTTACCGACCAGGTCCCACAGCGCCAGGTCGACCACCGAGATCGTGGCGATCGGCATCCCCTTGCGGCCATAGGGCATCGAGGCCCGGAACATCTGGTCCCAGATTTTCGAGGTATTGCGCGCATCCTCCCCGACAAGGAAGCGGCTGAAGTGGTTGGCCACCAGCCAGGCCGCCGGCGGGCCGCCGAAGCCGGTGGCGACACCGGTGACGCCGGCCTCGCTCTCGATCTCGACGACGATCGAGCCCATCACCCCGATGCCCCAGGATTGGCGCGACGCCTTGTACTCAGCGTAACCCGACATCGGGTTGGCGATCAGCGTGTCGATCAGCCAGTGGCCGCGCCCCTGCTGGAAATAGTCGCCGCCGTCCCCTTCACTCGTAACGAGCGAAACGCGCACGGCCTTGATGGTGAAGTCGGACATGGAAAGCGGCCGTTTCGGCAAGAGATCAGGGCAAGAGATCAGGAAGCGAAATCAGGCGAGGTGGAAGACCTGTCGGAGCTCAACGACTTCAGGCGTGCCGTCGTCATTATAGTCCATGATGTCGTCCATGAACTTCCACCAGCGCTTGTTGATCTCGGTCTTGGGGAGATCGGCCATGGTGTGGTCGGCAGTGCGCACCAGTGTCGCGAACAGCTCGTCGGTCTCCGGATCGTGCCAGATCGAATAGTCGGAAACGCCGGCGTCGCGCAGCGCCTGGCTGAGCTCGGGCCAGATCTCGTCGTGGCGTTTCTTGTATTCGGCAATCTTGCCGGGGTGCACCTTCATGCGAAAGGCGATGCGCTCGGACATCGGTTTCTCCTATTGCAGGTTGACGTAGAGCCCGCCATCGACCAGCAGCGCCGCGCCGGTGACATAGGAGGCCATGTCGGAAGCAAGGAATGCGACCACCTTGGCCACATCCTCGGGCTCGCCGAAGCGGCCCAGCGGGATGCGGTTGTTGAGGTATTCGCGCTTCTTGGGGTCGGACCAGTCGTCCTTGTTGATGTCGGTGGCGATGGCGCCCGGCATCACCGAGTTGCAGCGGATGCCATAGGGCCCGAGCGCGATGGCCACCGACTGCATCAGCGAATGCACCCCCGCCTTGGTCGGGGTGTAATGCGTCTGCATGGCGCCGCCGACCAGCGCCGAGATCGACGAGGTGGCGACGATCGCGCCACCCGTGCCCTGGTCCTTCATCCGGTTCGCCGCCGCCTGCACCGCGTAGAACGCCCCGTTGAGGTTGACCCCAACCACCTGCTGCAGCAGCGCCGGCGGCATGTCGAGGAAGGCGTGGAACGGGCAAATCCCGGCGTTGGACGCAAGAATATCGACACCGCCGAACGCCTCAACCGCCGCCTGCACCAAATCGGTGCTGACCTGCGGGTCGGCGATATCGCCTTCCACCGCGATGGCCCGGCGCCCCAGCGCCTCGATCTCGGCGACCGTCTCGTCATGCGCGGTGTCGCGGGCAAAGCCGTGGTCGGCACCGGCGAAATAGTTGATCACCACATCGGCGCCCTGCCGGGCGAGCTCCACCGAAATGCCGCGGCCGATGCCGCGCGATCCGCCGGTGACGATGGCGCGCTTGCCTTCAAGCAACATGGCTAAACCTCACCCTTCGCCTGCATCACTTCGAGCGTCGAGCGGTGCACGCTCAGCAGGTGCGCCTGCATCGCCGCTTCCGCTGCTGCCGCATCGCGTGCCTCGAGCGCGGCGACGATCACCCGATGCTCGGCCAGCGAGCGCTCCAGCACATTGGGGGTTTCCGCCGCGATCCGCCGGTACTCCATGCCGAGCACGTAGAGCGAGTGCGAGATGGTGACGAGGAAGGTGTTGCCGGTCGCCGCGGCGATGGTCTCGTGGAACTCGGTATCGGCGAGCCGGAAGCCGAGGGAATCGTTGGTGAGGTGCACCTGCGCCTCGACCAGCTTGTGGAGCTTGGCCAGTTGCGCATCGGTGATCAGCCCGGTGGCCATCCGGGCGATCGAGCCGTCGATCATCCGCCGGCTCTCGTACAGCGAGCCAAGATTCTGGCTGTCCAGCGTGATGAGGAACTGCAGCGGGCCGAGCAGGTCCGAGGCCTCGAGCCCGGTGACATAGATGCCGCCGCCCTGCCGCATTTTCAGGACGCCGAGTATCTGCAGCCCGCGCAGCGCTTCGCGCAGGCTCGGTCGGCTGACCTGCATATAGGTAGCGAGTTCCCGTTCCGGCGGCAGCTGGTCGCCCGGCTTCAGCGCCTTGGTCCGCACCATCTCGAGCAGGCGCTTGGCCACCTGCTCGGCGACGGAGCTGCTGCGTTCGATAGGCGCATAGGACTCAACCGCGATCATCACTCACCCAGGGCGCGATTGCGCAACTGATCCAGACTCACCGCGAGCATCAGGACGACGCCGCGCGTCACATCCTGCCAGAAGCTCGATACGTTGAGCAGGGTCAAGCCATTGTTGAGCGTGCCCAGGATCAGCACCGCCAGGAGCGTCCCCCACACCGAGCCGCGCCCGCCATTGAGGCTGGTGCCACCCAGGATGATGGCGGCGATGACGGTGAGCAGCTGCGAGCCGGCGGCGTTCGGCCCGGCCGCCCCCAGCATGGCGCCGAGGATGGTGCCGGCCACGGCGCCGGCCAGCGCCGAGATGACGTAGAGCACGATCACCGTGCGCTCGACCGGAATGCCGATCAGCCGCGATGCCTCGGCATTGCCGCCCGCCGCATAGATGAAGCGGCCGAACTTGGTCTTGGTCATCACCAGCCAGAGCGCGAAGAAAGTGACCACCATGATGATCAGCGGGATCGGGATCGAGAACAGCCGCTCGTTGCCGATCCAGTTGAAGCCAGGGATCATCAGCGGCCTGGTGAGGCCGCCGGTCAGCACCAGCGCAATGCCCGAAACGATGCTCATCATCCCGAGTGTCGTGATCAGCGGGTTGAGCTTCAGCCGCGTGGTGAACAGCCCGTTGGCGACGCCGATCGCCGCGGCGAGCGCCAGCGCCAGCCCGACCGCCACCCAGACCGGCACCCCGAGCCCGACCAGCAGCGAGATCATCACCCCGGTCAGCCCGGCGATCGCCGCCACCGACAGGTCGAGCCCGCCGGCAATGATCAGCGGCGTCCCCGCCGCGGCCATCAGCCCGATATAGGCGACGTTGAGCCCGATCTGCAGCATGTTGCGGGTGTTGAAGAAGAACGGCGACAGGATCGAGAACACCGCGATCAGGATCAGGTAGAACACCAGGAGCATGGCGACGCCCGACCAGGGCTTGGCGAGCAATTCCATGAACCGGCGCTTTAGTGACGGGGCGGCGGCAGCGGTCTCGGTGGTGGTAGCCATGGCGATCCTTCAGGCAGTTTGGGTTTCGGCCGTGGCGGCCATCAGCGCAGCGGGAGTGACCCCGCGCGGGAATTGTTCGACGACGCGCCCGCGGTCGAGCACCAGCGAGCGATCGGAAATGCCGGCGACTTCTTCGACATCGGACGAGAGGATGATCACCGCATAGCCCTTGGCGGTGAGCTCGCGCAGCTTGCCGTAGATCTCGCGACGCGCCCCGATATCGACGCCGCGCGTCGGCTCCTCGAGGATCAGCAGCTTCACCCCCTCGACCAGCCAGCGGGCGAGACACACTTTCTGCTGGTTGCCGCCCGACAAGGTCCTGAGCTTTTGCTCCGGCCCGCGGGTGCGGATACCGAGGTCGCGGATCCAGTTCTGCGCGTGCCCGGTCTCGGCTTCGGTGGAAACGAACAGCCCGCGGGTGAAGCGGCTCTGGAACGGCAGCGCGATGTTCTCGCGCACCGTCAGGTCGGCGATGATGCCTTCCTTCTTCCGCTCGGCGGCGACGAAGCCGATACCGGCCTCCTTGCCGTGCTGCGGCGTCGACGGCCGGTAGGGTCGCCCATCGAGCGTCACCTGGCCGCTGCGTTCGCTGTGCACCGCGCCATAAAGCGCCCGGCCCAGCACTTCGACGCCGGAGCCGACCAGCCCGAAGATGCCGAGGATCTCGCCCGAGCGCACCGCAAAACTGACATCGGCAATCTTGCCGCGAACGCCAAAACCTTCGACCTTCAGCACGTCGGTGCCGGGTGGCGGGGGAGGTTCGGTCGGATAGAGATCGCCGGCGGTGGCGCCGAGCATGGCGGCCAGCACTTCGGCTTTGTTGGTAGTGGCGGTGACGAAGTCGCCGGCATTGCGGCCGTCGCGCAGCACCACGATGCGATCGGAAATCTCGAACACCTCGCTCATGTAGTGCGAGATATAAACCACCGAGACGCGCTGCTCTTTCAGCCGGCGGATGATGGCGAACAGGAGTTCGGCTTCCTGCTCGGTGAGCGCGGCAGTCGGTTCGTCCATGATCAGGATCCGCGCCTGCCCGGCAATGGCGCGGGCAATCTCGACGATGCGCTGCTCGGCCACCGACAGGCGCTTGACGTCCTGGTGTGTATCGAGCGCCTCGAAGCCCAGTTGGGCGAGGAGCTCGGTGGCGCGGATATGGATGGTCTTGTAGTCGACCTGTTTGAAGCCGAAGCCCGGCTTCATCGGCAGATCGCCGAGGAGGATATTCTCGCCGACGCTGAGGTCGGGCATGACCGAGATTTCCTGCGGCAGCAGCTTTACCCCGGCCGCGATCGCGTCAGCGGGCTTGCCGAACACCACCGCCTGCCCGTCGACTTCGACGGTCCCAGCATCGCGGCTGTAGAGCCCGGTGAGAATCTTCACCAGTGTCGACTTGCCGGCGCCGTTCGAGCCGAGCAGCGCCACGACCTCTCCGGCTTCGAGCGTCAGCTCGACATTGCTGAGCACCGGGACGCCGCCAAAGGACTTGTCGATGCCGCGCATCGAAAGCCGTGCTGTGCTGGACATACGATAACCTGTCGGAAAAAGATTGGGACGGTGGCTGATGCCACCGTCCCAAGTCAGGGTCAGTTGGTCGGGATCAGGTTGAGCGAGTCCTGCAGCTCGGGGAGCTTGCGGATCTCCTCGAGGTGGGCCTTGTAGGCGTCCTCGGGCAGCTCGAAGGTGATCGCATCCGGCGTCGCCGAGCAGGCGAAGTCCTTGTAGAACTCGCAGACATTGCCGTCGGTGACCATGTAGTGGGTCATCAGCACGGTGTCCGGAACCTCCTTGCCGGCCAGCTCCATCAGGGCCAGCGGCACGAGGAAGTTGCCGTAGCGCTCGGGGAAATAGCCCACCGAAGCGACGAAGGCCGGCTCGTCGATCAGCGTCTGGATTTCGTCGGCGCCCATGCCGACGACGATCAGGTCAGCCTCGCGGCCCGCCTGCTTGACGGCGCGCAGCATGCCGGTCGCCGCCTGGTCGTTGATCGCCGTCACCATGATCGGCACGCCCTCGGGAATCCGCCCGATAACGTTGTTCATCTGGGTGAAGCTCTCTTCCAGCGTATTCTTGGTGTCGATCTTGATCACCTGCGCATCGGCGAACTCGCCGACGGCACCCTTGAAGCCGGCCACCTGGCCGTTGGTGCGCATCGCCGGCACGGCGCCCGACTGCGGCAACTCGCCGACCACCAGGTAGCCGGTCTTCACCTTGTCGGCGCCGAACTTCTGGATCGCCGCCTGGCCGAGATAGGCGCCGCCCATGAAGCCCGACTTCGGGTTGTTGGCGCCGAAGAAGGTGGCGCCCGGCATCGGGATGTCGATGGCGATGACCTTGGTGTTGGCCTCGTTCATCTTCTGCATGATGGTGGCGCCGAAATTCGCATCGGTCTGGAATTCGATGACGAAGTCGACATTGCGCTGCAGGAAGCTCTCGGCATTGGCCAGCGCCGTGGCGCCATCGAGCCGGTTGTCGACGATCTGCAGGTCGATGCCCGCAGCCTCGGCATTGGCGACGATGCCCTGCTCCACCTTGAGGCAGAACGAGATATCGCGCTGCAGGTTGGCAAAGCCGATGGTCAGCTTCTGACCGTTGCGCGGCGCATTGGCGGCGATCGCGTCGACCACCATCGCAGCGAGCTGCTCGGCGCTCACCATGTTGCCGTCAAAACTGGTCGGATCGAAGCCGTGGAAATCCTCGGCGAAGGCGGCGCCCGACATAAGGGCCGCCGTCAGCCCGGCGATCGCAGCCAGGCGCAGACTCTTCAGTCGCATGTTCTCTCTCCCTTGTATTGGACAATTGGTCAGTCCAATTATCCAAGCTCATATCGCGTCCATTTTCCGGGCGCAAGCCAGTTCTGGCTATTTGGTCAGACCAATTATGCGTTGACCACTCCTCGCGCTTGACCGTACGGCTAGCGAAAACGGGAGGTCCGAATGGCAGATCAGGCGTCCGCACCGTTGTCGGTGCTGGCTTATGGCGATTCCAATACCTGGGGCGCCGTGCCCCAGCCTTATCGCGGCGCCGGCGGCCGCTTCGGCGTCACTCAGCGCTGGCCGCGCATCATGCAGGCGGCGCTCGGCGCCGGCGTCAACGTCTTCGAGGAGGGGCTCAACGGCCGCACCACCTGCGTCGACGATCCGATCGAGGGCGAGATCCGCAACGGTGAGCGCTACCTGCCGGTGTCGCTGATCACCCACATGCCGCTCGACCTGGTGATCATCATGCTGGGCACCAACGACCTGAAGGCGCGGCTGTCGATGACTGCGGGCGATATCGCCGATGGCGCCGGCAAGCTCGCCGACCTGGTGCGCCGCTCCACTGCCGGTCCCGAGGGTCTCGCCCCCGAAGTGCTGCTGGTGTCGCCCGCCCCGCTGGCGAGGCTCACCTGGCTCACCGAAATGTTCGAAGCCGGCAGCGCCAAATCGCAGAAATTCGCCGCCGAATACGCCCGCGTCGCCAAGGCCTATGGCGTGCACTTTTTCGACGCCGGCAGCGTCATCAGCTCGAGCGACGACGACGGCATTCACCTCGACGCCGGAGCGCACCAGACGCTCGGTTTGGCGCTGGCGGGGGAAGTGCGGCGGATTTTGGAGATCGGTGCCGCCTGAACGGAATTGCTCCGCTGGTGCGGTGGAACGCCTTCTCCCCTTGTGGGAGAAGGTGCCCGAAGGGCGGATGAGGGGTTCTCTCCGCCCACTCAGTCGCTCGTCGCTACGCTCCGATCGCGCATCGCCTGGCGATGCGGGACCCCTCATCCGGCGCTGCGCGCCACCTTCTCCCACAAGGGGAGAAGGCAAGCCGGTGGCTAGGCCACTCTCGGAGCCGAGAGCCCGGTGGCTACCCAAGGCTCAACGCCTTCACCACCGCCTCATCCACCTCGATCCCAAGCCCCGGACGCGTCGGTGCGTAGGCAAATCCACCCTGCTGGCGGATCGGTTCGTCGACCAGGTCCGTCTGCACCACGACCGGGATCGGCTTGAACTCGAACAGCCGCGCATTGGGCGAGCAGAGCGACAGGTGGAGGCTCGCCGCACTGAGGATCGCCGTGCTCCAGGCATGAGCATTGATGGTGATGCCGGCCGCGCCGCACAGCGCGTCGATCTTCGAGAACCCGGTGACCCCCTCGGCGCGCGACGGGTCGACCCCGAGCACATCGACTGTGCCGGTCTCGATCAGCCGCTGGTAGCCGGTGACGGTGAACTCGCGCTCGCCGGTACCAATCGGCATGTTGGGCAGCGCCGCCTTCAACGCCCGGTAGTCGTCGATGCGGGTCGGATAGAACGGCTCCTCGATCCAGCCGATATCGTACTCGGCCATCCGCCGCGTCGTCGCGATGCCGGTATCGCGGTCCCATTTCACCCCGTTGCCGACATCGACGATGATCTCGAAGTCGGGCCCGAGCGCCTCCCGCAATTCGCGCACGAAGGCGACGTCGTTGTCCGGGTCCTGCCCGATATTGGAGAGGCCGCGCTTGCCGAAGCCGAGCTTGGCGCCGCGATAACCCTCGGCCTGGTAGCCGACGATCTCCTCGACGCACAGCGCCCGTGTCGCCTTGTTGACGTGGCTGGAGGAATAGGCCGGCAGGCTCTCATGCGCTTTGCCGCCCAGCAGCTCATAGAGCGGCTTGCCCTCACGCTTGCCCTCGATATCCCACAGCGCCATGTCGAGCGCCGAATAGGCGAAGCAGGCAATGCCGCCTTCGCCGTACCACCAGGCATGCGCCCGCATCTTCTCCCAGGCTGTCGTGATGCTGATCTCGCCGGCAGCAGCGAGCAGCGGCCCGAAGCCGGTATCGATCAAGGTCTTGGTCGCCCAGCAGGCCTCCGGCCACATGGCGATGCCCTCGCCCCAGCCGACCACGCCATCCACCGTCTCGACCTTGACCAGCACCGTCTGGCGCAGGTTGCCGTGGTCGTTGGTGTCGGCATAGCGGATCACGTGGCTGGTAATCTGGCCCACGCGCATTGCGGCATCTCCCTCGACGGCCTGTTGCCCAGCCCTGCTTGGCGTTGACTAGCACCGAGGGCGCTGCTAGGTCAAGAAGTGGTCAGACCACTTGGCCACTTGTGACAAGACGGCGAGCCAAGCCGCACCGGGGAGCGTAGACAGTGCCGATCAGTGATCTCAGCGGCGAAGTGCCGTTGCGCCGTTCCGGCCTGACCGAGATGCTGGTGGCGCGCCTGCTCGGCCTCGTCACGACCGGCAACCTGAAGCCCGGCGACCAGTTGCCACCCGAGCGCAAGCTGGCCGAAACCTTCGAGGTCTCCCGCCCCACGTTGCGCGAAGCTTTACGCGCCCTCGCCGTGCTCGGGGTGATCGAGGTGCGCCATGGCGGCGGCGTCTTCGTCTCGCAGCTCGAAGCCTCGGACCTCCTCGCGCCGCTGACCTTCTTCCTGACGCTGCGCGCTGCCGAGGTCGAAAAGCTGTACGAAGCGCGAAAACTGATCGAGGGCGAGATCGCGGCGCTCGCCGCCAGCCGCGGCGACGCGGCAGCCTTCGACGAACTCGACGCGCTGATCGCCGCGCAGGAAGAAGCCAAGCTCGAGCCGGCGCGCTATCGCGACGTCGATACCGCCTTCCATCGCCGGCTCGGCGAACTCGCCGGCAACGAGTTCCTGTCGCGCGCCGCCCAGAGCCTCAACGTGCTCGGCCAGGAATTCAGGAAGACGGCGTCGGAAACGCCCAACGTCATTTCGACCTCGATTGCCGACCATCGCATCATTGTCGAAGCGATCCGGCGGCGCGATGCTGCGGCGGCACGACAGGCGATGGTCACCCACATGGACCATGTGCTGCAATCCACCGAGGCTACGATGAAGGCGAAAGACGAATGACCGAAAGACGCTGGGGCCTCGACAAGGTCACCGAAGCCGACATCCTCGCCGGTGGCTTTTCCACCCCGTGGGACGCGCCGTTCATCCCGCCCTTCCCCTTCACCTTCCGTAATGCCGAAGTGCTGACGGTGTTCTGGCGCACCGACCCCAAGGCGATGCAGTTCCTCGCCCCGCCGCCGGTCGAAGCTACCGGCGACGTGGTCTGCGTCCACATCTACAAGATGAACGACACCAGCTGGATCGGGCCCTATCACGAGGCCAACGTGATGTTCGGCGCCAAGCTTCCCAACGGCCGCTCCGGCGCTTACTCGCCCTACCTGTTCCTTGCCTCGGATGGCGGCGTGGCGCATGGCCGCGAGGTGCATGGCCAACCCAAGAAACTCGCCAACCCGTTCCTCGAGTTCCGTGGCGACCTGATGGTCGGCGGGGTCGAGCGCAACGGCATCGACGTCATCACCGTCACCACCCCCTACAAGCAGCAGCCGGTCGACCCGGCGCTGATGAAGGCGCATTTCGATTACGGCACCAACCTCAATCTGAAGGCCATCAACCACATCGACGGCACTCCGGCGATCCGCCAGATCACCTCGCGCAAACTCACCGACGTGAAGGTACACGAATGCTGGCGTGGGCCCGCGACGGTGGAGCTGCGGCCCAACGCCCAGGCGCCGGTGTTCCGCCTGCCGGTGGTCGAACCGCTCGAGGCCTTCTACTGGCGCGCCGATTTCACTCTCGTCACCGGCGAGATCATCCACGACTATCTGGGCAAGAGCGCATAAGCGCCGATCCCTGGGAGGACAGTTTGAGCGACAAGGTCAATATCGGCGTCATCGGCGCCGGCTGGTGGGCGACCCTCAGCCACATCCCCGCTTTGCGCGCCAACCCCAATGTCGAAATCGTCGCGGTGAACCGCCCCGATGCCGATGGCATGGAAAAGGTCGTCGCGAGCTTTCCCGGGGTGAAGCCGTATTTCGATGCGGCGGAAATGCTGGCCACGGAAACCTTGCACGGCGTGGTCGTCGCCTCGCCGCACATCCTCCACGCCGAGCATGCGCAGCTGGCGCTGTCGCGCGGCCTGCCGACGCTGATCGAAAAGCCGATGGCGACCAGCGCTACCGATGCCCGCGCCCTGCTGGCCACCGCCAACGCCAACCACACCCAGATCATCCTGCCCTATGGCTGGAACTTCCGGCCCATCGTCGAGACCGCCCATCAACTGGTGAAGGATGGCTGGGTCGGCGAAGTCCGCCACGTGGTGGCGCAGATGGCCTCGGCGCTGGCCGACCTGTTCGGCGGCGAGCCGATGGTCGAGACCAAGGACCACCTGTTCCGCCCGCCGGTCTCCACCTGGGCCGACCCGAAGAAATCCGGTGGTTATGGCTGGGGCCAGCTGACTCACGGGCTCGGCGCGCTGTTCCGCATCATCGATCTCGACCCGGCCAAGGTGTTCGCGAAGACCGGCCTCTCCCCTGCCGGCGTCGATTTCTACGACGCCGCCGTGGTCGAATTCGCCAATGGCGCCACCATGGCGCTGTCGGGCTCGGCCACCGTGCCCAAGTCGCGTGGCTACCAGATCGACATCCGCATCTTCGGCACCGAGGGCATGATGCTGTTCGATATCGAACGCGCCCGGGTCGAGGTGATCCGTCACGACGGCAAGACCCACATCGCCGATCTCGGCCCCGATGCCGGCGCCTATGAGCAGGTGGCGCCGATTACCCTCCTGGTCGACCTGGCGCGCGGCGAAAAGCTGCCGAACCCTGCCGATGGCGTGGTCGGCATGCGCTCGAGCGTGCTGCTCGATGCCATGTACCGCTCGGCGAGATCGGGGCGCTTGGAGGACGTGCTGTGAAGCTCAGCGTCACCAGCTGGTCCTTCCCCGAACTGACGCTCGACGAGGTCGGCGGACTGGCCAACCTGCTCGGCATCGAAGGGCTGGATGTCGGCTATTTCTACCGCTCCGCCCTCGATCGCGCGCGGCTGCTGGCAGCGCCGGAGGCCTATGCCGACGAGGTGCGGAAACGCCTGCCGCTACCCGTCGCCAACCTCTACCACCTGTTCGGCAACTCCGTCGTCGACCGCAACCTCGCCGACCCCGCCAACCGCGCCAAGAACACCGCCGATTTCACCGCCGTGCTGAAGTTCTGCGTCGGCATCGGTTCGCCAACAGTGTTCATCCTCCCCGGCGTGATCAACGGCGCGCAGAGCCGCGCCCAGGCGCTCACCGAAACCGTCGAGTCGCTGAAGCCGCTGCTCGATCTCGCGGCGAATACCGGCGTCACCGTCTGCGTCGAACCGCACGTCCATTCCTACCTCGAGAGCCCCGCCATCACCGCCGAGCTCTGCGAGCGCGCCCCCGGGGTGAAGCTGGCGCTCGACTACGCGCATTTCGCCGTTTCCGGCTACCGCCAGGATGAGATCGACGTTCTGGCCCGCTGGGCCGGCCATGTGCATCTGCGGCAGGCGCGACCCGGCGCCCTGCAGACCAAGCTCGACCAGGGGACGCTCAACTTCCCAGCGCTCTTCGCCACGCTGCGCGATGCCGGCTACGACGGATGGCTAGCTGCCGAAGTCGTCCACCAGGGCTATTTCGATACGCTGCACGACGACGTGCTGACCGAGACCGTGAAACTGCGCGACCTGTTCCGCGCCTGGAGTGCCCCGTGAGTTCTGCAGCTATCATCGTCACCGGCGGAGGCGGCGGCATCGGCCGCGCCATTGCCGGGCGCCTCCATGCCGACGGCCACCAGGTGGTGATCGCCGACCGTGACCGCGCCGTCGCCGAGAGCGCTGCCGCCGCCATCGGCTGCGCGTTCGAGCTGATCGACATCGGCGACGAGGCCTCGGTGATCTCAGGCGTCAAAGCCGTCGCGGCGCGCCATGGCGGGCTGTTCGGCGTCGTCAACAATGCCGGCATCCACATGCAGGCGCTGGTAGTCGAAACCGCCGTCGAGGATTGGGACCGGATTTTTTCGGTGAACACCCGCGGCACCTTCCTGATGTCGCGCGAAGCGGCGCGCATCATGGCGGCGCAGCAGAGCGGCCAGATCGTCAACATCATCACCAAGCTCGGCTTCGGCAACCCGTTCTCGTCGGCCTACCTCGCCTCCAAGAACGCCATCTGGGGCCTGACCCAGTGCCTTGCGATCGAGATGGCATCGAGCGGCGTGCGGGTGAATGCCATCGCCCCGGGCCATGTGGGCCCCGGCACCGGCATGGAGAAGGCCTTCCGCGCCAAGGCCGAAAAGCTCGGCAAGAGCTGGGACGATTTCGAAGCCGATGTGGTGGCGACCATCCCGCTGCAACGCTGGTGCACCCCAGAGGATGTAGCCGGCGGTGTCAGCTGGCTGATGGGCCCCGACACCAGCTTCGTCACCGGCGAACTGATCAACATCACCGGCGGCTTCCAGGCCTATGCCTCGACGCCCAGTGCGGACTCCGTCCGCGCCGCAGCTCAGCGAGGCCCGACGAAATGAGCGGATCACTGCAAGGCAAAGTCGCGCTGGTCACCGGCGCACGGGCCGGCCTCGGCGCCGCCATTGTGCTGGCGCTGGCCGAGCTCGGCGCCACGGTCATCGCCTCCGGCCGCAAACCCGGCGACTGCGCCGAGGTCGTTGCCGCGGTTACCGCTAAGGGCGGCAAGGCCAGCGAGTTCGTCCTCGATGTCGGCGATCTCGCCGGGATTCCGGAGCGCGCCGCCGCGGCGCTGGCGCTCCATGGCCGCGTCGACATCCTCGTCAACAATGCCGCGACCATCGAGCCGATGGCCAGGCTCAGCGCGCTCGACCCGCTGGCCTTCGACCGGTCGCTGACCGTCAATGTCAGCGGCCCCGCCGCGCTGGTCGCGGCACTCTGGCCGGCGCTCGAGGGCGGCCGTGTCGTCAATGTGGTGAGCGGCGCCGCCAACCACGCCATGTCGGGCTGGTCAGCCTATTGCGCCGGCAAGGCCGCACTCATGATGCTGACCCGTTCGATCGAACTCGAAGGCGCCGAGATCGGCCTCCGCGGCTTCGCCTTCGCGCCCGGCCTCGTCGATACCGACATGCAGGCGGCCATCCGTGCCGCCAAGATCAACCAGATCTCCGATGTGCCGCGCGAAAACCTGCAACCGCCCGAGCGCCCCGCCCGGGTCATCGCCTGGCTGGCCAGCGGCGCCGCCGACGACCTCGCCGGGCAGTATGTCGATATTCGGCAAGAAGGGTTGATGGAGCGGGTTCGATAGGTGCAGTCACTCCCCCGGCTTTGGCGAAAATTCCTCGCTGCTGCGCGCCGCCTCGGCGATGCGCCGCCGCGCCCGGAACACGCCCCATTGCTGGTCGACCAGGACGCCGATGAGGATCACCCCGCCCATCACCGCGAAGTTGAGCGAGGAGGGAATGCCGAGGAGGTTCACGAGGTTCTGCAATTCCTGCAAGAGGATGGTGCCGAGGATCACCCCGACGATCGACCCCTCGCCGCCGCGCAGCGAGAAGCCGCCGAGCACCGCGGCGGCGATGGCGTAGAGCTCATAGAAATTGCCCTGCGATGAGGGCTGCACGGAGCGGGTGTACATGGCGAAAAAGATCGCCGCCAAAGCCGTCAGCCCGGCGCAGATCACATAGGCCGAGGTGACCACCACATCGGTGCGGATACCCGAGAAGCGCGCCGCCTCCTCGTTCTTGCCGATGGCGAAGAGATAGCGGCCGAACACCGAACGGTGCAGCGTGAACCAGGCGATCACCGCCACCACCGCCAGCACATAGACCGAGACCGGGATACCGCCGATGCGGGCGACGAAGAAATCGAGGCCCGGATATTCGCTGCCGAACGGGAAGCCGGCCGTGGCGTCGGCGGTATAGCCGCGCGCCACGCCGCGATAGATCAACAGGCCGCAGAGTGTCACCACGAAGGGCTGCATCTTCAGCTTGGTGATCAAGAGGCCATGCGCCAGCCCCAGGGCAAGCCCGAGCACCATGACGATGGCGAAGGCAATCGGCCACGGCACGCCCTTGGCGCCGACCAGGTCGACGAACAGCACGCCGAGCAGCGCGATCATCGAGCCGGCCGACAGCTCGATGCCGCCGGTGATGATGACAAACCCCTGGCCGATGGCGAACAGCCCGAACAGGCCGATCAGGTTGGCGGTATTGGCAAGGTTCTGCGGGCCGAGAAAGGCGGGGTTGCGCAGATACACCACGAAGCCGACGACGACGATGAGGGCGAGCAGGCCCAGATCCTTCTTGTTCATCCGTTTCCCCTCACCCGGCCTTCGCCAACGGCTTGCCCACCGCCAGCCGCAGCACGTTTTCTTCGCTGAACTCGGCGCGCCCGAGCAGCCCTGAAATCCGGCCCTCGTGCATCACCGCGATGCGGTCCGACACGCCGATCACTTCTTCCATGTCCGACGAGATCATCAGCACGGCGACACCCGCATCGGCGAGCCCGCGCATCAGCCGATAGATTTCCGCCTTGGCCCCGACATCGATGCCGCGCGTCGGCTCGTCGAAGATCAGCACCTTGGGCCGCATGGCCAGCCACTTGGCCAGCACCACCTTCTGCTGGTTGCCGCCCGACAGGCTCCCGGTCCGGGTCATGACCGTCGGCGCCTTGATGCCGAGCTCAGAACGGCTGCGCTCCGCCTGCACCCGCTCCAAAGCCGGCGACACCAGCCCGCTGCGGGCATAGGCGTCGAGATCGGGCAGGCTGATATTCTCCGAGATCGGCAGGTCGAGCAGGATACCCTCGCCCTTCCTATCCTCCGGCACGAGGAAAATGCCGCGCGCCACGGCGTCCGAGGCGTTACGCAGCGTCACCGGCTCGCCATTGAGCGTCACTGTGCCCGCATAGAGCGGGTCGACCCCGAACAGCACCCGCGCCAGCTCGGTGCGGCCGGAGCCGACCAGCCCCGCCAGCCCCAGGATTTCGCCCGCATGCAGTTCGAGCCCGACGTCACGGGTCGGGTAAGCCGCAGTGCGGATGCCGCGCGCCGCCAGCACCACCTCGCCTTTGTCGAGCTTGGGCGCCGCATAGGCCACCTTGAGGTCGCGGCCGATCATCAGCTTGACCATGCGGTCGTGGTCGATCTCGGCCTTCTTCAGTTCGCCCACCAGCACCCCGTCGCGCAGTACCAGCACGCGGTCTGAGGCCCGCTCGATTTCGTGCAGCCGGTGCGAAATGAAGATCACCGCAATGCCCTCGGCCTTGAGGCCGGCGATCACCTCGAGCAGTTTGTCGGTTTCGGCCAAAGGCAGCGACGAGGTCGGCTCGTCGAGAATGACGAGGCGCGCATTCACCGACAGCGCCTTGGCGATTTCCACCATCTGCTGCTGCGCCAGCGACAGTTTCGCTACCGGCGTGTTGGGCGCGAAATTGGCGCCGAGCCGCTTCAGGTAGGGCAGCACATCGGCGCGCATCTGCTTTTCGTCGACGAGGTTCAGCACCCCGCCCCGCCGTGGCTCGCGCCCGATATAGACATTGGCCGCGACGTCCAGATTGTCGAACAGGTTGAGTTCCTGGTGGACGAAGGCGATGCCCGCCTTCATCGAACCGCCGACGCTGAGCCCGGCATAGGGCGCGCCGTCGATCTCGATGGTGCCGCTGTCGGGCACCGTGACCCCACCCAGGATCTTCATCAGCGTCGATTTGCCGGCGCCGTTCTCACCGACGAGGCCGATCACCTCGCCTGGCCCGACCAGCATGTCGAAGCCGGCGAGCGCCACCACGCCCGGATAGGTTTTGCGAACGGCTGAGAGCTTCAGGAAGGCCCGCGCGGGCGCTTCTTGATCGCGGCTATCGAGCATACCACCTCCCCGCGCGTTCCCCCAAGAAAACCTGGAACCGTAGAACGCTAGCACCAGAAGACGCGGACGACAGCCCCCTGCCGCCCGCGCCCGCGGAGACGGCCTTTGGCCGCCTGCCGCCAGTCAATGTCAGCCGCCGCTGATCTTGGCCTTGAGGTCGGCCGAGAAGGCGTCGACATTGTCCTTGTTGATCACGGCCGTCGGCACGATGATCAGTTTGTCCTCGGGGATGCCCGACTTGTCGCCTTCGAGATAGGCGGCCATCAGCTTCATTCCCTGATAGCCCCACTCGAACGGCTGCTGCACGATGGTGGCGGCAAACGAGCCTTCCTTCACCGCGCCCAGCGTCACCGGATCTTCGTCGAACGCCACCACGGTGATCTGGCCGAGCTTGCCGGCCGCCTGCAGCGCCTCATAGATCTTGGGCGGGTTGTACGAATAGAACCCGACCATGCAGGTGATCTCGGGGTTGGCCACCAGCACATCGTCGACATTGGTGCGGGCCTTGGTGAAGTCCACATCGTCGCCGCGCACGTCGACCAGCTCGATGCCCTTGCCTTCGATGGCCTGGCGGAAGCCGGCGATGCGCTCGACCGCGTTATCGGCGCCGAGGAAGCCGACAAAGCCCATGCACTTGCCGCCATTGGGCAGCGCCTTGACCATCTCCTCGCCCGCCTGCACGCCAGCCAGCGTGTTGGACGAGCCGAGATAGGCGAGACGGTTCGACGCCGGAGCGTCGGAATCGGTGGTGAACAGCGGCACTTGCGCCGCGATGCGGTTGAACGCGTCGATCGAGTTCTTCGGGTCGGCCGACGAGATCATGATCGCATCGGTGCCGGCGGCGACGAGGTCGTCCATCAGCGCATTCTGCAGCGCGGCGGTACCCTGCGCCGGATAGCGGAACTGCAGTTCATAGTTGGGCAGCTCGGCCTGCGCCTTCTTCACCCCGGCTTCCGCCAGCTTCCAGAAGTCGGACGAGGCATTCACCACGAAGGCAAGCTGCTTTTTCTCCTGCGCGACGGCGCCGCCGACTAGCAGGACACCAGCGGTCACGAGCACCGCGATACTGACTAGGCTCTTCATCATTCCTCCCTGGCCGCCATCGGGCGGCGCTGTTGGTTTCGTCCCGTACCCCATCCTCCGGTCCCCAGAGTCTTTTGACTTCGTCGCGCTTTCGAACCGGAAAGTCTCACAACTTTTCCTGAAAGCGCTCCAGGGTCGCGTCTGCTTCCGTCGAAGCTGAGGTACGTATCTCAACCCGGCACCAAGAGAGAACGGTGCCATCCCGCCGGCGCGTCCGCCGGCGGGAATTCGTCGTCGGGTTACTCCCCGGTGTCCTTGTTGCGCAGCAGGTTCGACGCCACGGCCAGGATGATGAACGAGCCGACGAACGTGCCCTGCCAGAACGTGCTGATGCCGAGCAGCGTCAGGCTGTTGCGAATGATCTCGATGAGCGCCGCGCCGACCACGGCGCCCAGCGCCGTACCGGTGCCGCCGGCGAGGCTGGCCCCGCCGATGACGGTCGCGGCGATCACCGTGAGTTCGAGCCCGGTGCCGAACCCGGTGGTGACCGAGCCGAGCCAGCCGGTCTGCAGGAACCCGGTAAGGCCGGCGCAGAACGCCACGAACATATAGACCGAGATCTTCACTGCCTTGACCGGAACACCGGTGAGGACTGCCGCCTTCTCATTGCCGCCAATGGCGTAGAGGTGCCTGCCCCAGCGGGTCCAGCGCAGCGCGAAGCCGGTGATCAGCGCCAAGAGCACCATGACGATCAGCGGATTGGGGATCGGCAGGCCCCCGACAACCACGGAGCCGCCGCCGATACTGAACAGGATCGCCTGGTCCGGACCGAACTCGTAGATCAGCGCATTGTTCGACATCACCATGCCGATCGAGCGGGCGATCGACATCATGCCGAGTGTCACGACGAAGGCCGGCATGCCGACAATGGCGATCAATACGCCGTTGATCAGGCCGACCAGCAGCGACGCGGCGATCGAGGCCGGAATGGCCAACGTGATCGGCAGGCCCGCGTGCATGATGATGGTGGTGGTCATTGCCGAGATCAGCACCGTGGCGCCGACCGACAGGTCGATGCCACCGGTGATAATCACTGCCGTCATCCCCAGCCCGACAATGCCGACAAAGGCAAAGTTGCGGGTGACGTTGAACAGGTTCTGCGGCGTCGCGAAGGTCTTGGTCAAGAGCATCATCGCGATGATGGCGATGATCACGGCCAAGAGGATCCAGAAGATCTGCCGGCTGATCAGCCACGCCAGGAAGCCGCGATGCGTCTGCTGGTCGATGGCATCCTTGAGTGAGGTGTCGGTGGTCATTTCGGCAAGCTCCTCAAGCGCTCTGCAGCGCGCCGGTGATCAATCCGGTCACTTCCTCGGGGGAGGAATCGGCAACCCGCTTGTCGGCAACCTTGCGGCCGCGCCGCAGCACCACCAGCCGGTCGCATACGGCGAACACGTCGGGGATACGGTGGCTGATCAGCACCACCGCGATGCCCTGCTCCTTGAGCCGGCGGATCAGATTCAGCACCTCAGCCACCTGCCGCACGCTGATCGCCGCGGTCGGCTCGTCCATCAGGACGATTTTGGGGTTGGACAGCCGGGTGCGGGCGATGGCGACCGCCTGGCGCTGCCCGCCCGACATGCGTCGCACCAGGTCGCGCGGCCGCGTTTCCGATTTCAGTTCGGCGAACAGCTCGCCCGCCTTCTTGTACATCGCGCCATAGTCGAGGATTTCCGGCACGAACAGCCGCCAGCCGCGCCGCCGCTTGCTGAACGGCAGCTCGGCTTCCTGTGGCGTGCGGGCGATAGTGGTGAGCTCGCGCCCGAGAAAGATATTGGCCGCCGCCGTGAGGTTATCGGCCAGCGCCAGGTCCTGGTAGACGATCTCGATCCCCTTGGAGCGCGCGTCCTTCGGCCCGTGCAGCTGCACCACCTGCCCGTCGAGACTGATGCTGCCTTCGGATGGGTGGAAATTGCCGGCAATGATCTTGACCAGCGTCGTCTTGCCGGCGCCGTTATCGCCCACCAGCCCGACCACTTCGCCGGCGTTCAGCGTCAGTGAAATATCGGTCAGCGCGGTGATAGCACCATAGTGCTTGGCGATGTTCGCCAGCTCGAGAACCGCCATCGTTGCCCCTCCCAAGGCTGGAAGGCTCCGCCCTCCGCTAGATGTCGCGGGCAAATCTATGCGGGATGCCGCGCCAAGCGTCAATCGACTTTGAGCATCCACTCCGCTCCCGCAAAAAACGTCAGTGAGGTTGCTGTTTAACCAGTCTTTCCAACGTCTTTATCCACGTATCTGACAACTTGAAGCGCTTGAATGTGCACGTGCATCAGCCCGATTGACTATTGCCACAAGCCGCCTCAGTATCCGCTTCGACATGCGAAGCACAGCGGCCAGCAACGGCCCATGAGAAGGCTCGCGCGAGCATTGAGGAGCTCATCGAGACGGCAGACGTATCAGCGGGCGGCCAGGGACCTCTCGCCGTTGAGGTACGTTAGTCGGGCTCGACCGAGGGCCTGCGCCAAGCAGGCCAAGACTGAACCCGAGGGAGGAAGACTTATGCGTAAGACTACATTTGTGCTTGCCGGCGCGGCCATTGCCGTCGCGCTCGCGGGCAGCGCCATGGCGCAGGACAAGAAAATCCTGGCCGTCGTCGTCAAAGGCCTCGACAATCCGTTCTTCACGGTGATGGGCCAGGGCTGTGCCGACTGGAATACGGCACACGCCGACAGCGAATATACCTGCCTTTACACCGGCCCGGCGCTGAGCTCGGATGAAGCCGGCGAAGTGCAGATCGTGCAGGATCTGATCAGCAAGGGCGTCGCCGGCATCGCCATCTCGCCGTCCAATGCCCCGGCCATGGCCAACATGCTGAAGGCCGCCGCGCCGACCATGCCGATCATCACCGTCGACGCCGACCTCCTCCCGGAGGACAAGGCGCTGCGCAAGACCTATTTCGGCACCAACAACTACGACATGGGTGTCGGCATGGCGACCGAGCTGAAGAAGCTCAAGCCGGAAGGCGGCACCGTCTGCCTGCAGCTCGGTAACGTCGCTGCGGCCAACATCAACGAGCGCGCCGCGGGCTTCCGCGACACCATTGCCGGCGCCAAGGGCACCGAAAAGCTCAACAACACCAACGGCTGGACTGAGGCCGATGGCTGCCCGACCTATACCAATGACGACATCCCCACTGCCAACCAGCAGATGGCCGACGTCTTCACCGCGCAGCCCGATCTCGATGCCTTCGTTCTCGTCGGCGGCTGGGCCCAGTTCGGCCCGCAGGCCTATGCCCAGAACACCGACCAGGTCATGGAGCGGCTGAAGTCCAAGGATCTGGTGATCATCGCCGGCGACACGCTGCCGCCGCAGACCCAGGCGTTCCGTGAGGGCCGCAGCCACTTCCAGATCGGCCAGCGGCCGTACCAGATGGGCAACGAGGCGCCCGATATCCTGATCAGCCTGATCAAGGGCGAAACCGTCGAGGATCCGAAGTTCACCGGCCTCGACCTCTGCACCCTCGAGGACCCGGGTATCTGCGCCAAGTAAGGCCGGAGCCGATCAGTCGGCGGACCAATCGGGGCGCGCTTCGGCGCGCCCCTTTTCGTTTTCTGAAGTGGGATTCCCGGACATCCGGTGAGGGCTGACCCCACCCCTGTCCCCTCCCCTAAAAATGGGGAGGGAGACCAAAACACCAATGCCAGAGGAGGCGTCTCCCTCCCCCTCCTTCAGGGGGAGGGGACAGGGGTGGGGGTCAGCTGGCACCGCAGCTTCAACTCACCCCCAGCGTCCCCATCAACTCGCTAGCCGCCACCGCACCCGCCCGATTGGCGCCGATGGTCGAGGCCGAGGGGCCGTAACCGACGAGGTGGATACGCGGGGCCTTCACCACCTCTGTTGCCAGCCGACCGCCCATCAGGATGCCGCCCGAGGCTTCGCGTAGCAGCAGCGGCGCCAGATGGTCGAGCGAGGAGCGGAAGCCGGTGCACCAGAGGATCACGTCGGCCCGTTGCGTTGTACCGTCCTCCCAGCGCACCCCGGTCTCGGTGATCTCTGAGAACATCTCCAGCCGCTTCAGTACGCCGCGCGCCTCCATCGCCTCGATCAGCGGCGAGCGCGGCAGGCCGGTGACGGAAACCACCGAGTTGGGCGGCAGGCCCTGGCGGACGCGGTCCTCGACCAGCTTCACCGCGGCCCGCCCTGCTTCCTGGTCGAACGGCCCGTCGCGGAACTGCAGCGGCCGCCGCGTCACCCAGGTGGTGCTGGTCACCTGCGAAATCTCATTGAGCAGCTGGATCGCCGAAATGCCGCCGCCGACGATCACCACATGCTGGCCGGCGAACTCCGCCGCCGTGCGGTAGTCGCGCGTGTGGAGCTGCCGCCCCCTGAACCGCTCGCGCCCGGGATACTCGGGAATGTACGGCGTTTCCCAGGTGCCGGTGGCGTTGATGATGCCGCGGGCCGAAAACGTCTCGCGATCGGTCTCGACCCGGAAGCGCTCGCCGCGCTGGCACACCACCTTCACCTTGACCGGCCGATAGACATTGAGCCCGAAGCGCTCCTCATAGGCTGCGAAGTAGCGTGGCACGGCGACCGCCGCTTCGACCGCGTCGTTGCTGGTATCGACCGCCTCGGAGAACGCCATGCCCGGCAGGTCGTGCACCCGTGACCGTGCTGAGCGTCAGCGACGGCCAGCGGAACTGCCAGGCGCCGCCTGCACTCGGCGATTGGTCGAGCACGACGAAGCCGCGCCCCGCCGCGAGCCCGCGCTGCCTGAGGTGATAGGCCGAGGACAGCCCCGCCTGCCCGGCGCCGATGACCACGATCTCGGTCTTGATCGCGACGCCCAGCGGCGGCGCGCTTTGCGGGGCGAGGGTTTCGGCATCCATCGGGAATATCCTGTTGTCGCCCCAGAGGTAGGGCGAGCGTAGCGGGTACGCAACGGCAGGCGAACGCTCTCACAGGAACGATTTGTGCGCTTGGCTACCCCTCCACCCCAGCCCTCTCCCCAGAGGGGCGAGGGGGCGTGGTGGCACGGCCGGTGCAAAGTGCGTCCCCTCGCCCCTTTGGGGAGAGGGTTAGGGTGAGGGGCGCCAAGCACACTGAGCGACCGGCAACGAAAGGACCATTGGCAGATCGGCGCTCGTATGCGATGCCCGCTACCGGCGCGTCCGCGTCAGCCCCTCCGAGCTTTCATGCGCCCCCTCGACCTCCTGCTTTATGCTGCCGTCTGCCTGATCTGGGCCTTGAACCTGATCGTCAGCCGGGTGCTGTTCTCCGAATTCGGCGTCGCTCCGATCTTCTACGCGGCGGCGCGCTTCCTCATCGTCGCGGCGATCCTCTCGCCGCTGCTCAGGCCACTGCCGCGGCCGCTGCTGCCGATCCTCGGCATCGGCTTCCTGATGGGCGCCTGCCATTTCGGCCTGATGTTCCTCGGCCTCTCGCACGCCACCTCGTCGAGCGTCTCGATCGTGCTGCAGACGGCGATCCCGATCACCGCCCTGCTCTCGGTGCTGCTGCTCGGCGAGCGGGTCGGCCTCGCCCGCGGCGCCGGCATTGCGTTGGCGCTGGGCGGGGTGATCCTCGTGATGTGGGATGGCGAGGGCGCCAGCGTCAGCCTGGGGCTGGCATTCGCCTTCGTCTCGGCCATCGCCATCTCGCTCGGCCAGGTGCTGCTGAAGCGCTATGGCGCCATAAAACCCCTGACCATGCAGGCCTGGATCGCCTTCGTCTCTGCCCCGCCGATGCTTGCCTATTCACTGCTCGCCGAAACCACCCCGGTGACATCAAGCCTCGGCGCCGGCTGGCCGTTCTTCGCCGCTCTCGCCTTCTCGGTTGTCGCGGTGACGCTGCTGGCGACCACCCTCTATCTCGGCATCCTGCAGCGCTACCCGGCCTCGGTCGTCGCGCCGCTTGGCCTGATGATGCCGCTGATGACCGTACTGATGGGCATCCTGCTGCTCGGCGAAGGTTTTGACCTCCGCATGGCCGTGGGCGGCATCATTGCGCTGGTCGGCCTCGTGCTGGTGCTGCGCCAGCAGGCCCCGCGCGACGCCGAGCAACCGCGCGAGATGACTTAAAGCGCCGGCAGCGCCGCGACCCGCTCACTCAGTTCGCCGAGCTTGTCTGCCGCGAATGGCATGAGCGGCGGTCGCACCCGGCTCCAGCCGTCGTCGCCATCACGCTCCGCCAGCACGGCTTTGATGGTCGGGATCTGCCCATAGCTGTTGAGCATGGCCCGCGCCGCCTCGATCCGCCCCTGCGCCGCATCGACCTCACTCGCGCGAGCCGGGTCGGCATGATGGTCATAGATGGTGCGCAACGCTCGGGCCGCGAGGTTCGACGTCGCCGTGATACAGCCGGCGCCGCCGATCTTGAGGAACGGCAACAGCAGCGGATCGGCCCCGACCATCACCGCAAAGCCGGGATTGTCCTCCACCAGGCCCTGCATGTTGCCGTAATCGCCCGAGGAGTCCTTGAGCCCGACGATCCCGGGGAACGCCGCGATGAGCCGCGTCACCAGCGGCCGGCTGAGCGGCACCGCCGAGGTCTGCGGGATGTGGTAGAGGATGAGCTTGAGCCGCGGATCGGCCACCGCCTCGATAATCCCAGCATAGGCAGCAAAGATCCCATCGTCGCTCACCCCCTTGTAGTAGAACGGCGGCAGCATCACCACGCGGCTGATGCCGAGGCTCAGGGCGTGGCGGGTGAGCTCCACCGTATCGGGGATGGCAGCGACGCCGACGCCCGGCGCCAACTGCTCCGGCGTGATCCCGGCGGCCAATGCGCCCTCGAGGATGGTCTTCCGCTCAGCGACCGAGAACGAGTTGGCTTCGCCTGTGGTGCCGAGCAGCGCGATGCCGTGGCAGCCATCGGCAATGAGGTTGTGGCAGTGCGCGCCGAGCCGCTGCAGGTCGGGGCTGAGATCGGCATTGAGCGGCGTCACCGTGGCGCAGTAGACGCCCGAAATCCCGAAACCCATCGCGCAGCTCCCTCTCGTTCCGGCCATGGTGCACGAACGAGCGGGAGCGAAGCAAGTTGCCGGCGCCCCAGGTGGACGCCGGCAGCTTGAGATTACTCGGCCGCGATCGCCTCAGCCTCGCCGAGCCCGCTCAGCGCCTTGGCCCGTGCCAGGCTTTCGGGCTGTTCGCGACGGTAGCGGCGGCCGATTTCCATCATTGCGACGGTGTCGGGCAGGAAGCTGAGTTCGGCGAAGATCTCGTCCCAGGCGATATCGCCCCAGCCGAGCGGCATATGCAGGTCGCCGATGCCCATCGCGGTGTTTTCCGCCGGATGGAACGGCTTGTAGAAGCCCTGCGGCCGGCCGAACGAGTCATGCAGGTGCAGGTGCCCCGCCACCGGCGCCATGGCGCGGATTTCGGCGCGGAAGTCGAGGCCCTTGAAGGTCGATTCGATATAGGCGTGGCTGAAGTCGATCAGCGCCACGACGTTGGAATGGTTCACCGCCTTGACCGTCTCGGCGACTTCGGTCGGGGTCTGGCGATACTGGCCGAGCTCGGTGGTGAAGATGTTCTCGAGCGCGATGCGCACGCCATGCGGACGGGCGAAATCGGCAAGCTCGGTGAGGGCTTCGCGCTCCCGCAGGTCAGCGCCCGCCCAGTCGGCAATCGCCTCGGCGCGCAGGTTCCCGCTGTGGTGGACCAGGATACCGGCACCGATCGAGTTCGACACCTCGACCAGCGCCTTGGCGGCGTCGATCTGGTAGCGCTGCGTTACCGGGTCCATGAAGTTGGACGAGACCAGGCCGTGCACGGTGTAGCGGAAATCGAACTGGCGGGTCAGCGCCAGCAGCGCCTCGTGACGCTCCTTGATGATCCGGCCGCCGGCAACGAGGTCGAGGCTGGTGATACCGATCTCGACGGTATCGACGCCCATCTCGCTGAGCGCGCGCATATCGGCTTCGAGGGTGGCGAACTCGCCATTGTCCGAGCCGACATTGAAGCCGGTCGCAATGATGTTGCTCATGAAAATGTCTCCTGGGTGGAAAGGCAAAGCGGTCGGCCTCAATGCGAGATGCGGCGCCCGTCTTCGAGCGAGAACAGGTGCAGCGCACTGTCGGCGAGGCTGAGATGCACCGGCGTGCCGGATTTGAGCTCGGCACTGTCATTGTCGAGCGCCACGATGCGGCTGCCATTGGCGTCGGCATGGATCAGCCGCGAAGCGCCCAGTTCCTCGACATAGTCGACCACCGCCGGGATCGCGCCATGCGCATCGGCGCCGGTGCGGCGTACGCCCTCGGGACGGACGCCCAGCACCACCTTGCGGCCGGGCTGACGCACGCCGTTGAGCTGGCTGACATTCATCCGGCCGCCGGCGCCATGGACGAAGTGCCCCTCGGCGTCGAACTCGCCTTCGAACAGGTTCATCGCCGGCGAACCGATGAAGTCGGCGACGAACCGGCTGGCCGGATTGTTGTAGACTTCGGTCGGCCTGCCGATCTGCTCGACCCGGCCGGCATTCATGATGATCAGCTTGTCGGCCAGCGTCATCGCCTCGATCTGGTCGTGGGTGACGAACACCGAGGTGACGCCGAGATCGCGATGCAGGCGCCGCACTTCCGAGCGCATGGCGACGCGGAGCTTGGCATCGAGGTTGGAGAACGGCTCGTCGAACAGAAACACCTTGGGTTCGCGCACCATGGCGCGTGCCATGGCGACGCGCTGCCGCTGGCCGCCGGACAGTTCGCCCGGCCGGCGATCGAGGAATGGCTCCAGCGACACCGACTGCGCCACCTTCATCACCCGCTCGTCACGCTCGGCCTTGGGGACCTTGGCCACCTTCAGCGCATAGCCGATGTTCCGGCGCACCGTCATATGCGGGTAGAGCGCATAGTTCTGGAACACCATGGCGCAGCCGCGCTCGCGCGGTTCGAGCTTGTTGACCACGGTGCCGCCGATGGCGATCTCTCCCTCGGAGATCTCTTCCAGCCCGGCGATCATCCTGAGCAGCGTGGACTTGCCGCAGCCCGAAGGCCCGAGAATGACGACGAACTCGCCCGCTTCGATATTGACGTCCACCCCGTGGATCACGGGGGTCTTGGCGTAGTTCTTCTTCACGCCCTTGATGGTGATCTGAGCCATGGGTCTATCCAATCATTTGTCGCGGGAAATCAGGCCACGCACGAACCAGCGCTGCATGAAGGCAACGACCAGCAGCGGCGGCAGCATGATGATGAGGGCGCCCGCCATGGTGACGTTCCAGTCGGGGGTGCCGTTCTGCGCCGGGATCAGGGCCTTGAGCTGCATCACCACGGTGCCGAAATTGGCCCGGTCGGTGGTGATCAGCAGCGGCCACAGGTACTGGTTCCAGCTGGAGACGAACATGATGGTGGCGAGCGCCAGCATGTTGGTGCGGCTCAAAGGCAGCAGCACATCGAAGAAGAACTCGAGCGGGTGGGCCCCATCCATCTTGCTGGCTTCCACCAACTCGTCCGGGATGGTCATGAAGAACTGCCGGTAGAGGAACGTGCCGGTCGCCGTGGCGACCAGCGGCAGGATCAGGCCGGTATAGGAGTTGAGCAGGTTCCAGTTGAGCGCGATCTGCACCCCGCTCACCGCCTGCACCAGCCCGGTAATCCCCAGCGTATCGAGGATGACCTGGAACGGCAGCAACGCGTTGGCGGCAATCGAGTAGGTCGGCACGATGCGCACTTCGAGCGGCAGCATCAGGGTGATGAAGATCAGCCAGAAGCAGATCATCCGCGCCTTGAAGCTGAAGAACACGATGGCGAAGGCCGACAGCGAAGCCAGCGTGATCTTGCCGACCGTCACCCCGATGGCGACGATGAAGCTGTTGAGCATTTTCGGAGCGAGGTCGGCCCGGTCCCAGGCCTCGCTGAGGTTGACCCACAGCTGGTCGCTCGGCAGCAGGCTGATCGGCACGCGGCTGACTTCCTGCAGCGATTGCGAGGCGGCGACGATGACGATCCAGAACGGGATCACCACGAGGATGAGCCCGATGATCATCACCGCGTAGGTGAGGGCGTCGAAGAAGGGGGAGCGTTCGATCATGGACCGGCCCTCAGTTGTAGTGGACGCGGCGTTCGACCCATTTGAACTGGACGAACGTGAGGCCGATGACGAGCAGCATCAGGATGATCGACTGGGCGGCGGCGCCTGAGTAGTCGAGGCCTTTGAAGCCATCGACATAGATCTTGTAGACCATCACCTCGGTCTGCCCGATCGGACCGCCTTCGGTCATGGTGTCGATCAGCCCGAAACTGTCGGTGAAGCTCGAGATGATGTTCATGATGAGCAGGAAGAAGGCCGTCGGCGCGATCAGCGGCAACTGCAGGTCGAGCATGCGGCGGAACGGCCGCGCCCCATCCATGGCGCCGGCTTCGTTGATCGAGCGCGGGATCATCTGCAGGGCGGCGAGGAAGAACACGAAATTGTAGCCGATGCCGAGCCAGGCATGGCAGACGATCACCATGGCCAGCGCATGGATGCCGTTGGTCGCCGGATCCCAGATGCCGGGCCAGATGTCGTTGATCGCGCCGACGAGGCCGGCTTCCGGCGAGAAGATGAAGCGGAAGGCCACGCCCGCCGCCGGCGCCGCGATGGCGTAGGGCCAGATGAACACCGACTGGAACAGCTTGGTGCCCTTCAGCGCCCGGTCGACGAAGCTCGCCAGCGTCAGCGCCACCAGCATCGACAGCCCGGTCGCCGCCAGCGCGTAGAACGCCGAGCGCAGCACCGTGCCCCAGTAGCGATCGTCACGGAAAATGTAGAGGAAGTTGTCGAGGCCGGCCCACAGATTGCCGCCGCCCCAGGGCTGTTCCAGCGTGAAGGCCCAGTAGAGCGCCTGCGATGTCGGCCAGTAGAAGAACACCAGCACCAGCAGCAGCTGTGGGCCGATCAGCAGCCAGGGCAGCACCTTGTTGCGGTACACCGCGCGTCGTTCCATCGAAGGCATATCCTAGTTGAAAAACCGAACGCCCGGGCGGATGCCGCCCGGGCGCAACTCAGGTCGTCAGATCAGGGGAGCTGCTGACCCTTGTAGGTCTGCTCGAACTTGCGCAGGATTTCGTTCGAACGGGCAGCGGCATCATCGAGTGCCTTCTGCGGCGCGACGCCGTCGAAGATCACCGACTGCATGGCCTTGGAAACTTCCTGGCGCACGGCGCCGAAATTGCCGAGGCGGATGCCGCGGGTGTATTCGCCCGGCGGGGTGGCAGTCAGCGACTGGATGGCGAGTTCGCGCCCCTTGTACGGGGGAGCATCGTAGAAGCCGTCCGCCATCATGGCTTCAAAGCCCGAATTGGTGACGGGGATATAGCCGGTGATGGTCGACCAGTGCTGGGCCTCGATCGGCTGGGCGATGAAGTTGTAGAACGCCGCGGCGCCCTTGTATTCTTCTTCGGACTTGCCCTTGAGGGTCCAGAGCGCGGCACCACCGACGAGCGAGTTGTGGCGCTCGGTGCCTTCCCAGATCGGCAGCACGGTCACGTCCCAATGCACGCCTTCCTTGGCCTGCTTGGAGAACGAGCCGTGGTCGGCGATCGAGGACGACGACATCTGGCACTCGCCAGCAGTGAAGGCTTCGTTGGCGGTCTGGCCGGCGGCCTTCGACTTGTGGACCATCAGGCCGGCATCGACCATCTTCTTGTACCAGGTGAGCTGGTCGACGAACTTGCCCTTGTTGAACTCGACGACGGCGTCGAGACCACCATAGCCGTTGCCGTTCGAGGCGATCGGCTGGTTGTGGACAGCCGAGAACTGCTCGAACCACTGCCAGGTGCCGGTCGGGTCGAACGCGATTGGGCACTCGTAGCCGGCGGCCTTCAGGTCGGTGGCGATCTTTTCGACCTGTTCCCAGGTCTGCGGCGCGCCTTCGAAACCGACGGCCTTCAGCGCATCGGTGTTGTAGTAGAACATCGCCGTCGAGGAGTTGAACGGCATCGCGAGCAGCTCGCCCTTCGAGGTCGAGAAATACGACGAAATGCCGGAGAAATAGTTCGACCAGTCGATCGTGTAGCCGTTCTTTTCCATCAGCTCGCGCACCGGCACGAAGGCGCCGGAGAGCATCAGGTCGACAACGCCGCCGTCCGAGATCTGGGTGACGGTCGGCTGCTTGTTGGCGCGGAACGCGGCGATCGTGTTCTGCAGGTTGTTCTCGTAGTTCTCCTGGCTCACGCAGACGATCTCGTAGTCAGCCTGCGAGGCGTTGAAGCGCGAGCACATTTCCTGCACGCGTTCGCTGAGGTCGCCCGACAGGCCGTACCAGAACTCGAACTTGGTCGCAGCGGCGGCGGGCGAAGCCGCGGTCAGGGCGGTCGCGGCCAGAGCTGCGCTGAGCAGCCAGGTGGTTTTCATCGTCAATGTCTCCGAAGAAGAGGAATGGCGGTCGATTTCTCGAGCGGCGCACTCCTAGTCGGAGACCTTGACGGTTGGATTTCAGCCCGATGAACGAGCCGTGACACCTCGGTGACGATCTGATGTCACGGGCGCTAAGTCATTGAGGGCGCAGGGGGCGTCGCTACCGATCGGGCGGATAAAGCTGGCGGCCGTGCGGCGGAGAGCTGTGCATAACCACGCCGGTGCTCTCCAGTGATCAGCCCGCACCGGCGTCATTCCCGCGCAGGCGGGAACCTAGTGGGATGCTGCAGCACCCGCTGACGCCGGAGATCCCACTGGGTTCCCGCCTTCGCGGGAATGACGCCGCGGTGGTTAGCGTAGGATCGAGCTGCGCTCGCTCAAAGCGGGCAGCGCCGCGGCAGGCCACCGGCGATAATCGTGTCGCTGACCGGATCGTAGCTCGAGAACGCTGCCTGGCAGGCTTCCATATGCTCGGTCCATGAGCCCGAGCGATACCCCAGCGAGGTCACCAGCCACAGGTTGTTGGGCCTGAGCCGCGAGCGCGGATGGATGGCGAGCTCCGCATTGATCGCCGCGGCGGCCGGATCGAAGTTCGGGAAGTTCGGATTGCCGGGGTTGCCGTAGATATAGTCGTCGCCATCGGGGAGCGGCGTCGGCAGATAGGTCGGCGTGCCACCGCGCACGATGATCTCGAGCGGCTGGGCCAGCGCCGGACCGGCGAGGAGCATTGTCACAGTCGCGGCAACTACGGGGAGCAGGCGTTTCATTCCAACCTCCATGTCGTCCGACAACAACGTCGATGCGACCGTTTAAGTACCGGGCGCCAGTTAACAATCTCGCGACTGGCACGAGTCTGCAATAGCTCAATACAATGGGGTTCTGTACTCTTTGGTATCAAGCCCTTCCATCCGGGCTTTGATCTGCAGGGCGACGAATTTCGAAAAGAAGCGGCTGAGCGCCAGGTTGCCCCCCTGGAACCACAGGTTCTGCTGGGCCACCGGCTTGTACATGTTCCGCAATTCGCCGTGCCACGGGCCCGGATCGTTGCGTGTGCCGGAGCCCAGCCCCCAGCAAGTGCCGATCTCGTCCGCCACCTCGCGCGACACGATTTTCGCCACCACCTCGTGCATCGACTGAAAGCCGGTCGATTGGATGATGAGGTCGGCGGCGATCTCGCTGCCATCGGCAAAGCGAATGCCGGTGGGGGTGAGCGTTTCGATCTCCACCCCGGCCTTGATGCCGATCTCGCCGTCGATGATCAGCTGTGAGGCGCCGACATCGACGTAGTAACCCGAGCCCGTGCGATAGGCCTTCATCATCAGCCCGGTTTCATCGGGGCCGAAATCCAGCAGAAACCCGGTGGCGCGAAGCTGGTCGTAGAACGCTGCGTCACGGACCCGGATCTTGTCGTAGAGCGCCCGCTGCTTTTCCGGCTGCAGTGCAAACGGCGTCGCGGCGCCGAGGAGGTCGGCGGTATCGACATCGATCCCGGCCGCCACCGCCGCCTCGGAATAGGTGTCGAAGGCGAGCTCCATCAGCGTTTCGGAGCGCACCACCGTGGTCGGCGAGCGCTGCACCATGGTGACCGCGGCGCCAGCTTCCCAGAGGTCGACCGAAACGTCGTGCCCGGAACTGGCGGCGCCGATCACCACGGCTTTCTTACCCCGGTACTTCGCCCCGTCAGAGTACTGGCTGGAGTGAATGATCTCGCCCTTGAAGCCGGTCGCCCCCGGCAGCGGGATGAACTTCGGCGGCCCATAGGCGCCGGTAGCGAACACCAGTTGCATCGGCCTCAGGGTGATCGGCTTGCCGTTGCGCTTGAGTTCGACCGTCCAGCGTTTTTCTTGATCGTCGAACTTTGCCGAGATGCACTCGGTGCCGCCCCAGTAGTTGAGCTCCATCACCTTGACGTACATCTCGAGCCAGTCGCCCATCTTGTCCTTGGGGGTAAAGACGGGCCAGTGCGCCGGGAACGGAATATAGGGCAGGTGGTCGTACCAGACCGGGTCGTGCAGGACGAGCGAGCGATAGCGGTTGCGCCAGGAGTCGCCGGCCTTGAGGTTCTTCTCGACGATAACGGTAGGAACGCCCAGCTGCTTCAGCCGGGCCCCGAGCATGATGCCGCCCTGCCCGCCGCCGATGATCAGGCAATAGGGGTCGGCGCCGGCGCCGAACGCGGCGTCCTCGCGCGCTCGCGCTTCCGACCAGGTTTCACGATTGCGGTCGGCGCCGTGCCGGACGCCCATGGCGCGGCTGAAGCCGATCGCCTCCTCATGCCCGTCGAGCGCTTGCAATGTGGTGAGGATGGTGCGGCACTTGCCGTCTTCGAGGGTGAAGATGCCCCGGCCTTGTCCGGTACCCGTCCTGAAGGTGAACCAGGCCTGCAGCGCTTCGGATGAACCACCCGTGGCGCTGGTGACCTGCCAGTTCGACGGCTTGGTCGATCCCAGCGTCGCTTGCAGCATCGCGGCGATGGCGGGTTTGCCCTCCATGGTTTTGATGTTCCAGGTGAACGCCACGATGTCGCGCCAGTAGCAATCCTCGGCGAACAGCTCGAGCGTCGCGGCGCTGTCGCCCTTGGTCAGCGTGTCGCCGAACATGGCAAGCCAGGCGGCCGCCGCTGCCGCGGGTGCAGTATCGTGCATTCAGTATGACCCCAACTATGGGCGGCGGGAGAACCGCCGCAAGAAACGCAACAGAAGACTCAGTCGCCCAGTGGCTCCAGCACGCGGCCCTTGCGGTGGTTCAGCACGGTGTACTTGATCCGGCGCAGCGTCTCGCGCGCATCGGGATCGAGCCGGGTGCCGACCGCGCTCGAAACGAGGTCGATAATGGCGAGGAAAGCGTAGCGCGAAGCGGTGGGCTTCAGCGGGTCGGGGAATTCCGGGATGTCGACGGTGAGCGCCACGTCGGCGGTGGCGGCAAGGTCGGTGTCGGGCGCGGTGATGCAGAGCGCCTTGGCCCGATAGTGCTTGGCCAGTTGCACCGCTTCCACCACTTCGCGCGTGCGGCCGGTGCCGGAAATGGCGATTACCAGATCATTCGGCTTCAGCGTCGAGGCCGTCATCTTCATCACGTAGGGGTCGGAATGCGCGCTGACCACCACGCCATAGCGGAACAGCCGGTTCTGCGTTTCGAGCGCCAGCGAGGTCGAACTGCCCCCCAGCCCGAACACCAGCACCTGGTGGGCGCTCGCCACCAGTTCGGCGGCGGCGATGACATCGAGCGGATCGATCTGCCGTTCGACGAGGTTGAGCGCGTTGCGCGCCTCACCGAACACTTCGGTCCAGAGCGGCGAGGCATTGGAACTGACCTCGCCCGCCGGCGGCGCCGGAGCCAGGTAGAGCCGCCCCACCACCACGCTCTGCGCCAGCTTCAGCTTGAAATCGCGCACCCCATCGCAGCCGATGGCGCGACAGAAGCGGGTGACTGTCGGCTCGCTGACTTCGGCGCGCCTGGCGATCTCGGCGTTCGATGCGTCGACCGAGAAGGTGACGTCGGCCAGCACCACGTCGGCCACCCGGCGCTCGGCCGGCCTGAGCTCGCTGTAGGAATCCTTGATCTGCGACAGGATGTCGGGGATCGGCTTGGCGTAGGCTTCGCTGTCGTCGCGCCTGGGCTTGCGCATATCCGGCCTTCCGGCTGTTGGGTCTGACGCGACTTCTATCATTTCTGACCAGCCAATGCCCTATCCCGGAAACGCCTCGCCTGCGGTGTCCCGCCGCCCATTTCTTCGGCACAATGTAGGAAACTTACACACGATGCAAGCCTCAAGAAGCCCGGAAATGCGGCAGTTACCTGCGAGCTATGAAACTAATCTGACAGCCGCTTGACTCGGAAAGTAGGATAGTTACAGACTGGCTTCGGACGGGGATGAGGGCGCGACAGGGAGCGCCCGGAAGCCGTTCCATAGTCTGGTACGGGGCAGCGCGAGGGGCGATGACAGCTCAGGAGTTGAAGCAACCGAAACTACGGGTGAAAGCGGCCACCAAGGTCTACAACACCCGCTCGGGCGACCTTTTGGCGATCGATCGCTGTTCGCTCGACGTGATGGAGGGCGAGATCGTCGCGATCGTCGGCCCCTCCGGTTGCGGCAAGACCACGCTGTTATGGTCGATGTCGGGGCTGCACGGCCTCACCTCCGGCGAAGTGCTGCTCGACGGCAAGCCGGTCACCGGCCCCAATCCCGAGATCGGCATGGTGTTCCAGGAGGCCAACCTCCTGCCCTGGCGCAATCTCGACGCCAACATCAACTTCCCCTTCGAGATCAAGGGCACCAAGCCCGATCGCGTCTGGATCGACGAGCTGTTGAACCGCGTCGGCCTTGAAGGCTTTGGCGGGCGCTTCCCGCGTGAACTGTCGGGCGGCATGCAGCAGCGCGCCGCCTTGGTTCGCGCCCTGAGCTACAAGCCCTCGGTACTGCTGATGGACGAGCCGTTCGGCGCGCTCGACGCCTTCACCCGCGAGGAGATGAACCGGCTGGTCGAGGAAATCTGGCTCGATACCAGGACCACCATTGTCCTCATCACCCACTCGATCGATGAAGCCATCTTCCTGTCCGACCGCGTGGTGGTGATGAGCCCGCGCCCCGGCCGGGTCGCCAATATCCACGAGGTGCCGTTCGCGCGGCCCCGCTCGCTCGAGATCATGTCGACCAAGGAGGTTTTCGACCTCACCAACGCCATCAAGGCGGAAATCGTCGGCACGCAGCAGAGCCGCTACCCCAGTGCGTCCGCCCAGCCGGCCCAGATGGCGTGAGAGACATCAGATGAGCGAAACCGACGCCATTCCCGAATTCAAGAAATCCGCCGGCGGCGCCAGCGAGGTCGGCATCACCAATATGTCCGCCCTCACCTCCGGCCCCGGCATCAAGTCGATGGGCGAGGTGCTGGCGATCGTGCTGGTCGCCGTGTTCATCATCGGTGGCACCGAGGTGCTGCTGAACATCTTCGCCGTACCGCAATACGTGCTGCCCAAGCCGAGCGAGATCGCTGTCGCGCTCGTGACCGACTTCCCGTTCATCCTGCCGCATCTGGGGCACACGCTGGTCGAGCTGTTCGTCGGCTTCGGCATCGGCGCCGTGGTCGGGCTGATCCTCGCGGCGGTGATCACCCAGTTCCCCTTCGCCGAAAAGATCATCACGCCCTACATCCTGTTGCTGGTGACAACGCCGATGCTGGCGCTGGTGCCGCTGCTGATCCTGCGCTTCGGTTTTGGCTACGAGCCGCGCATTATCGCGGTGGCGCTTGCTTCGGGTCCGATGGTGATGATCAACGCCGCCACCGGCTTCCGCCGGGTCGATCGCGGCAAGATCGCGCTGGCCCGTTCCTATGGCGCCTCGACCCTGCAGATTTTCTGGAAGGTGCGCGCCCCGATGGCGCTGCCGATGATCTTTGTCGGCCTGATGGTCGGCTCGATCTTCGGGCTCCTGACCGCGGTCGGCGCCGAAATGGTCGGCGGCGGCTTCGGACTCGGCAACCGGCTCACCTCCTACTCATCCATGATCCAGATGCCGCAATTCTTCGCGGTGGTCTTGATCCTCTCCATCCTGGGCATCCTGATCTACGTGCTCTTTTTCCTCCTCGGGAAGAAGTACGCGAGCTGGGAGGCCTGACGAACGATCCGCTGCTGGAGGGAACGGCAGCGGAGCAAGGGGCTGAACGACAGCCCAGCAGCCCGCTCGGTTGTCATCCCTCGCGAAGGCAGGGACCCAACCCCCGGCGAGGCTACTACTGCCTCGTCCGGCACACTGGCCCGGGCTGATGAATGGGTCCCAGCTTTCGCTGGGATGACATCGAGTTTGGGGAGCAAGCGGCGTGTCGAACCGCCGCTTTACCCCCAGTAGGTGGGACGATCAGGGCCGAGGGAGGCCCGGAGCGCCACATCGAGTTTGGGAGTGAGGACGGTGAACAGAACAGCTGCCCCGCTCCAAGGGACTAAGGGACGATCCATCAACAGGGGTATGATTGAATGACCAAGTTCTCCTCAGGCGGCATGAGCCGCCGCACCTTCCTGCAGGTTTCCGCTGCCGGCGTGGTGACTGCTTCGGCGCTCGGCGGTATCGGCCGCGCCAGCGCCGCGCCCTATCCGAAGTTCACCTGGATCTCGCCGCGCGGCACCCTCGAAGTGCTCGACGATTATCCGTACTGGATCGGCAAGAAGATGGGCTATTTCGATGGCCTCGAGGTGGCGACCGATATGCAGCCCGGCCCGTCCGACGGCACCGCTACGGTGAAGTTCGTCGATGTCGGCCAGGCCGATATGGGCTTCCCCTCGCCCGGCGTGTTCTCGTTCGCGCTCGAAAACGGCATGAAGCTGAAGTCCGCCTTCCATATGGGCGCGCTCGATACCTTCAGCCTCGCCTTCCGCAAGGGCGAGGGCTCCAATGACCTGAAAAAGCTCGAAGGCAAAACCATCCTGCTCGGCTCGGCCGCCTGGCAGCCGATCGTCGACCCAATGCTCGCCGTGCACGGCGTCGACATCTCCAAGGTGAAGTATGTCGAAGCCGGCTGGCCGACCTGGGGCACCGCCCTCGCCAGCGGCCAGGGCGATGCGGCCCTCAGCTGGGAAGGCCTGCGCGCCGAGTGGATCGGTTCCAAGCTCGACTTCGAATACTGGCTGGGCGTGCAGCACTCGCCGCTCTTCGCCAACACCTTCGTGGTCCGCGCCGCCGACCTCGATGATCCAGACAAGAAGGCCTTCCTCGACAAATACCTGCGGGGCTGGGCCATGGGGCTCGAGTTCGCCTATCACAATCCGCTTGCCGCAGTCGAAGCGGTGTTCGAGCAGTTCCCGACGCTCGCCACCAATATCGGCCCCGAACTGGGCGCCACCTCGATCCTGCAGCAGATCGCCGTCTTCCGCGGCGACATGTCGAAGCGCAAGGGTTGGGGCGACCACGACATCGCGGCCTGGCAGACCTTCTTCGACAAGATCTACGAGCTGAAGCAGATCACCAAGCCGGTGAAGGCCGAGGACGTGGTGACCAACGACGTCATCGGGCCTGCCAACGACTTCGACCACGACAAGGTCAAGGCCGATGCCGCCGCCTACGTGCTGTCGGACGCCTTCAAGGCGATCAACATCGAGGACGTCAAGGCGCACCTCTACGACCAGGCCATTCCGGCCGATCGCTGAGCCAACGTGTGGGCGGCATCCAGGCGGTGCCGCCCGCACCCTTCAAAGCGCCCCACCACCGGCGTCATCCCCGCGAAGGCGGGGATCCATCTCGCCGCTCGCACGGGGGGTGAAATGGGTCCCGGCTTTCGCCGGGATGACATCGGTGGGTTGGGCAAGCCTGCGAACGGCAACACGATTTCATGGCCATACGGCCGAACAAGCATAAGCGGATGGGGAGGGCCGGATGGCCAATGTGGTAAAAGTTCTGGTCGTCGGGCTCGGCAATATGGGCGCCTCGCATGCGAGCGCCTATCACCGCAATCCCGGCTTCGAGATCGTCGGGCTGATGAGCCGTTCGATCAGATCGAAGCCCGTTCCGGACGAGCTCAAGGGTTATCCGCTGTTCGAGGATTATGACGAGGCGCTGCGGGTGGCCAAGCCCGATGCGGTGTCGATCAACTCATGGCCCAACAGCCATGCCGAGTACGCCATCAAGGCGATCAATGCCGGCGCCCATGTATTCATGGAGAAGCCGCTCGCCACCAACATCGCCGACGCCGAAGCGGTGGTGAAGCTGGCGCGTGAGAAGAACAAAAAGCTAGTGCTGGGCTATATCCTGCGCGTCCACCCCAGCTGGATGAAATTCACCGAGCTGGCGCAGACGCTGGGCAAGCCGCTGGTCATGCGGCTCAACCTCAACCAGCAGTCGGGCGGCCCGACCTATGACTGGCACAAGAACCTGATCGACTCGCTGATCCCGATCGTCGACTGCGGCGTCCACTATGTCGACGTGATGTGCCAGATGACCAAGGCCAAGCCGGTGCGCGTGCACGGCATCGGCGCCAAACTCTGGGCCGAAGCCGACAAGCAGAATTATGGGCACCTGCATGTCGAGTTCGATGACGGCTCGGTCGGCTGGTACGAGGCCGGCTGGGGCCCGATGATGAGCGAGGTCGCCTATTTCGTGAAGGACGTGGTCGGCCCCAAAGGTGCCGTCTCGATCGTCCCCAACCCCAAGGCGCATAAGGACGGCGTGTCGGATTCCTCCGATATCGACCAGCACACCAAGACCGACGCCATCCAGTATCACCACGCCGAGGTGAACCCCGGCGACAAGAGCTTCGTCCGCAAAGACGAGATCTTCACCATGACCGACGAGCCCAACCACCAGGAGCTCTGCGACCGCGAGCAGGCGTTCTTTTTGAAGGCCATCCAGGAGGATCTCGACCTCACCGAGTCGATGGATGCGGCGGTGAACAGCCTGAGGATCGTGCTTGCCGCCGAGCAGTCGATCAACGAAAAGCGCGTCGTCGAGCTGGCCTGAACCATCCCAGCGGAGCGTTTTCAGGAAAAGTTGCAGACTTTTCCGGTTCGAAAGCGCGACCAAGGAAGAACCGGGCACAACGAAGCCGGCGGGCCGCTGCCCGCCGCTGTCGCCCCATACCCCCAAGCGGAGACCATCGATGACTTCACCGGCAGCCGGACAGGGCTTCGATATCGTGCTGAAGGGCGGCCGCGTCCTCGATGAGCGCAACGGCGTCGACGGGGTGCTCGATGTTGCGATCAAGGCCGGCAGGATCGCCGCGGTCGGCAAGGACCTCGCCACGGCTGGAGCCAGGGTCGAGGATGTCAGCGGCGCCATCGTCGCGCCGGGGCTGATCGACATCCACACCCATGTCTACCACAAGGCGACCTCGCTCAGCGTCGACCCCGGCTTCATCGCCCGCCGTTCCGCCTGCACCACGCTGGTCGACGCGGGCAGCGCCGGCGCCGGCAATTATGACGGTTTCCGCGACTACGTGATGATCCACTCGCCCTATCGGATCTTCGCCTTCCTCAACATCTCGTTCCCCGGCATTTTCGGTTTCGACAAGGGCGTGTCGATCGGCGAGGCGACGCTGCGCTCGATGCTTCCGGTCGATAAATGCGTCCAGAAAGTCGAGGCCAACCGCGACCGCATCATCGGCGTGAAGGTCCGCATCGGCGGCCCGGTCACTGGCGAGTTGGGACTCGGCGCGCTGGAAATGGCGCTCGAGGCCGCCAACGCGCTGAACCTGCCGTTAATGACCCATATCGGCACGGCCCCGCCGAGCTATGCCGACGTGGTCGATATGCTGCGGCCGGGCGACATTCTCACCCATTGCTACCGCCCCGACCCCAACTCGGCCATCGGCCCCGATGGCAAGGTGATCGATGCGGTACTCCAGGCCCGTAAGCGCGGCGTGCTGTTCGACATCGCCCACGGTATGGGCGCCTTCGGCTATGACAGCGCCGAAGCGGCGCTCAACGACGGCTTCAAGCCGGACCTGATCTCGTCGGACGTGCACGTCATCGCCGTCGAGGGGCCGGGCTACGACCTGCTCCACACCATGAGCAAGCTGCTCAATTGCGGCCTGTCTTTGCCCGAAGTGATCGGCATGTCGGCCAACCGCCCGGCGCTCGCCATCCAGAAGCCCGAACTCGGCCACCTCGGCGTCGGCGCCGTCGCCGATATCACGGTGCTGAAGCAGTATGACAGCAACTACGTGTTCCAGGACGTGGTCGGCAAACGCCGCCAGGGGTCGAGCCTGCTGCAGCCGGTGTCGGTGTACCTGGGCGGCAAGCCGATGGAAGTCAGCCGCCGGCCATTCGAGGAGAGTTTTCTCATTGGCGGTCATCATGGGCATGAGCATTAGCGGAGTCCGCTGAGGCCGGCAGTCGGCGCACCCTCTCCCGCTTGCGGGGGTGGGAGGGGGGTGCCCCACGCACTGATCGTAAGCGGACGGGGCAACGCCGAAGTATGCGGCACCCCCTCCCACCAGCCTTTCGGCTGGTCCCCCCTCCCCCGTAAACGGGAGAGGGCGCGCCGACTGCGAAGGGTGGTGTCTCACCCGATCCTGATCACATTCCCCGTCCGCGCCGACTCCTCGGCCGCCAGCGTCGCCTGCAATGCCGCCGCGGCATCTTCCGGCACGCCGATCTTCGGCGTCGTGCCGCTCAACGCACAGCCGGTGAAATAGTTGAACTCCTCGCGCAGCGCGCCGCCGCGGACCCCGTCGAACATCGGCCAATAGGTGATGTCGGGCGAGTGCAGCTTGTTGGCATCGACGATGCCGAGCGGCGGGAAGGTGTCCTGGACGTGGATGATGCCTTCGGTGCCGATGATCGACATGCGCTCGTCGATATCGAACGGAGTCTGCGTCGGCATGCACCACACCGTTTCGAGCGTCGCGGTGGCGCCGCCGGCAAAGCGGAACATGGTCTGGCCGATATCGGGGTGCTTCAACCCGCGCACGTCGACGGTCTGCGCATAGGCCGAAACGATCCTGTCGCCGGTCAGCCACAGCATGATGTCGGTGTCGTGGATCGCGTCGCCGACGATCGGGCCGATCTTGTTGAGGATGGTCGGGGTCCAGGCGGCCGGAATGTTCCGGCGCGACGACAGCGCCACCACCTTGCCGATGCGGCCCTCGGCGATCGCCTGCTTGGCCATGCGGTAGCGCGGATTGAAGCGCACGATATGGCCGATGAACAGGATGCCCTTGGCCCCCTTCGAGGCGGCGATGATCTTGTTGGCATCCTCGACGGTCGAAGCGATCGGCTTTTCGAGGAACACATGCTTGCCGGCCTTGAGCGCCGCGATCGCCGGCTCGGTGTGCTGGTCCCACATGGTGCAGATCGACACGGCGTCGATCTCCGGATCGGCGAGCATGTCGTGATAGTCGCGATAGAGCTTCTTGACCCCGAACTTCTCGCCCAGAGCCGTGAGCCGATCCTCGGTGCGGGTGCAGAGCGCCGCCAGGTCAAGGTTGGGCACGCCCATGATGGTTTCGGCGTGGATTTCTCCAAACCAGCCGAGCCCGATAATGCCGATACGCAGCTTGTCCAAAACGACCCCCTCAAATGACGAAGGCTAAATGCCTTGCTCAGAAATCCTCGAGCGTCAGCTCGCGCGCCATCACGATGTTGCCCGAGGTCAGCCCGCAATCAACCGGGATCGCCGCGCCGGTGACAGCGCTTGCCGCATCCGAGGCGAGAAAGGCGATCACCCGGGCCACCTCGTAGGGCTCGACGATGCGGCCGAGCGGGTACCAGCGCTCCAGTGTCTTCAAGACGTTCGGATCCTTGGCCTTGCGCTCGTCCCAGACCGGAGTGCGCACCGTGCCGGGCAACACGATATTGGCGCGGATGCCGTAGCGGCCATATTCCTGCGCCAGCGAGCGGGTGAGCGAGATCATCGCCGCCTTCGCGGCGCTGTAGGCCGGGTCGCCCAAGGCCGCGAGGCCATTGACCGAGCCGACATTGACGATGTTGCCGGAGCGCCGCTCGACCATCTGCGGCAGCACCGCATGGGCGCAGGCATAGGCGCCGCCGACATTGGCGGCCATGTCCTCGTCCCAGCCGGCCGGGTCGGTCTTTTCGAAGGTGGCGTGGCGCGTGATGCCGGCATTGTTGACGAGGATGTGCACCTCGCCGAACCGCTTGAACGCCGCGGCCACCGAGGCCGCGTCGGCGATGTCGGCCACCGCCGGCTTCACCGTGATGCCGTCCTTGCCGAGCGTTTCGGCGAGTGCGTGCACCCTGTCGTTGCGATCGAGCGCCGCGATGGTCGCGCCCTCTTCGCCGAAGAAGCGGCAGAGCCACTGGCCGATGCCGCCTGCCGCGCCGGTGATGGCGATGGTCTTGCCGGTGAATGCGGCGGTCATGTTTGCTCCTTCAACGATCCATCGGTGTAACAGGCGATCCCCCACCCACCGGATGTCATCCCAGCGAAAGCTGGGACCCAAGCCACCACTTGCGCTGCGGATAGTTGGGTCCCAGCTTTCGCTGGGATGACGCCGAGTTTGTGGTGCAGTTTGATGCCAACCGACACCCTCAACTTCCGAACCACCCGTCCTTGAGGTAGCGCATGTACTCGAACACCATGCCGTGCTTCTTGACGAACACCACTTCGAGGAAATCGCCGACGATGAATGGCGGGATCAGGATCTCGACGCCAGGCGCCGCGAGATGCGGCGCGAGGTCATCGACCCGATAGGCGACATGCGGGTTGTCGCGCACTTCGGCCGGCACTGTACTGTCCGGCTCGTAGCGCAGGAACTCGATATGCTCGGGGTGATGGCGCGGATTAGTGACCCAGATGCGGCTCGCCTCGACCCAGTCCTCGCTGGGCTGAGGCACCGTCGTCGTGATCCCCACATGGTCGAACTCGAACGTCGACATGGCGATGTTCCCCCTGCCTAACTCCCCAACTCTGAAATCATGTTACAGAACCGAAAAGCTCGCAACTGGATTCTGTGCCGGTCGCCAAAAGTCTGAAGCAAAACAGGCTCCCCGCGATCGAAGGGGTCTCACACACCGCGCGCAGGCGTTCCACACTGTGGATCGATCGACGATCGATCTGGTCACCTCCGGCGCAATACTGTAATTGAATTTCACCATCGGAGCGATCGACATGCAGAGGCGCCGCGCCGCGAGGACCGAGAACGAAGAACCCGCCATCGACATCGTCTCGCGCATCCAGCGGGCCGAGCCCGAGCTGTCGCCGGCCGAGCGACAGGTGGCAGCGGCGGTGCAGCTCGATTTCGAGGCGGCAACCCGGCTGACCATCGCCGATCTCGCGGCCAAAGCCGGGGTCAGCCAGCCGACGGTCACCCGCTTCTGCCGCTCGGTCGGCTGCGCCTCGTTCAACGATTTCAAGATCAGCCTCGCCAGCACCATGACGGTGGCGGCGGTCTATCTCCGCTCCGACCGGGTGTTCTCCGACGATATCGGCCAGCTCGCCCAATCGGTGATGCTGCGCGCCGCCAATGCGGTGCAGGCCTGCCTCGAGCAGCTCGATACCGCCGCTGTCGGCCGCGCCATCGACGCCATCGCCGAGGGGCGCCGGCTCGACATTTACGGCCAGGGCGGCGGCTCGGCGGTGATGGCCGAGGACGCCAAGCTGCGGCTGTTCCGGCTCGGCATTCCGGTCGCCGCCTATACCGACGGACACCAGCAGCGTATGTCGGCCTCGACCCTGCAGCCGGGGGATGTGGCCTTCGCCATCTCCAACAGTGGACAATCGAAAGCCGTGGTCGAGGCGATCCAGATCGCCGCCTCGTTCGGCGCCACCACCATCGCCTTGACCCGCCCGGGCTCCCCGCTGGCCAAGGCCGCCGGCATCGTCATTCCCATCGTCATCCCCGAGGATGACAATGTGCTGGTGCCGACGCCGTCGCGCTATGCCCATATGGCGGTGATCGACACCATCGCCTCGGGCGTGGCGCAGAAGCTCGGCGCGCGTGGCCGCGAAGCTTTGCGCCGGGTGCGCTACACCCTCACCGCCATTGGCGTCGCCATCCCGACCCCGTCGACCGATCCAACCAAGCTGATGCAGACGCTGAAGCCGCACGAGTAGCGGCTCGGCGGCGTTGCCGCTAGCAGACGCTGAAGCCGCACGAGTAGCGGCTCGGCGGCGTTGTCGCTATGGTGCGCCCGCACCATATGTGAGGCCTGATGTTCCTCTCGGTTTTCGACGTCTTCAAGATCGGTATCGGGCCATCGAGTTCGCATACCATGGGGCCGATGACGGCCGCCAGCCGGTTCCTCGACGAGCTCCGTACCGGCGATTGGCCGCGGCCGCGCCACGCCGTGGTGACGTCGCTGAAGGCGAGCCTCCACGGCTCCTTGGCCTTCACCGGGGTCGGCCACGGCACCGGCCGCGCCGTGGTGCTGGGGCTTTGCGGCTACGCCCCCGACAGCGTCGACCCCGACCGGATCGATGCGATCGTCACCGGGGTCGAGGCCGAGGGCATGGTGCATCCCGAGGGACACCCGGCCTACCGGTTCCGGCCGGCGCTCGACCTGATCTACGACAAAAAGGAGCGGCTGCCCGGCCATACCAACGGGCTGCAGTTCTATGCCTATGATGCCGACGGCGCGCTGCTGCTGCGGCGGGTCTACTACTCGATTGGCGGCGGCTTCGTCGTCAGCGAAGCGGAGCTGGCGCGCGGCGAGCTGAAGACCGATACCGCGGACGTCCCCTACCCCTTTGGCGATGCCGCTCAGATGCTGGCCATGGCCCGCGATTCCGGCCTCTCCATTGCCCAGATGAAGCGCGCCAACGAGGAAGCGCGGATCGGGCGCCGGGGGCTCGAACAGGGACTCGACCGGCTCTGGGCTGCGATGGATGGCTGCATCGAGCGGGGCCTCAGGACCGACGGCATCATGCCCGGCGGGCTCAACGTCAGCCGCCGCGCCAAGGCGATCCACCAACAACTGCAGACGGCCTGGCAGCGCAACGAACTCGGCCCACTTGCCGGCAATGACTGGCTCAGCGTCTTCGCCATGGCGGTGAACGAAGAGAATGCCGCCGGCAGCCGGGTGGTGACCGCACCGACCAATGGCGCCGCCGGCGTCATCCCCTCGGTGCTGAAATACCACCAGCAGTTCGAGGCCGGCGCCTCACGCGCCAGCATCCATGACATGCTGCTGACCGCCGCCGCCATCGGCGGCATCATCAAGCATAATGCCTCGATCTCCGGCGCCGAGGTCGGCTGCCAGGGCGAGGTCGGCTCGGCCTCGGCCATGGCCGCGGCAGCACTTTGCGCCGCCATGGGCGGCACCCCGGCGCAGGTGGAGAATGCCGCCGAGATCGCGCTCGAACATCACCTGGGAATGACCTGCGACCCGGTCGCCGGGCTGGTGCAGATCCCCTGCATCGAACGCAACGCCTTCGGCGCGGTCAAAGCCGTGACTGCCGCCTCGCTGGCGATGAAGGGCGACGGCACCCACAAGGTGTCGCTCGATGTCTGCGTCGAGACCATGCGGCAGACCGGTGAAGACATGTCCGAGCGCTACAAGGAAACCAGCCAGGGCGGCCTTGCCGTCAACGTCCCGGCCTGCTGATGCCCAGCCCGACTTACGAGCTGTTCCGCGAGGCCATGGCGGCGAGGCAGCAGATCGTCTGCACCTATAATGGCCATCGCCGCGAAGTCTGCGCGGTGATCCTCGGGCACACACGCGGCGAGGAGAAGGCGCTCACCTACCAGTTCGGCGGCGACACCAGCAGCGTGCTGCCGGCAGGCGGCGAGTGGCGCTGCCTCACCCTCAGCAAGGTCAGCGACGTCGAGCTGCGCGATGGTCCATGGCTCAGCGGCGGCAGCCACTCCGCTTCACAGTCCTGCGTCGAGAGTGTCGATTTCGACGTCAATCCCGACAGCCCCTACTCCCCGAAGCATCGACTTTAGGGCATCAATGCTCCCGTCTTTTCGGAAAGCCCCAAGCTGCCACAAGTGACCGACCGCCCCAACATCCTGTTGATCTGCGCCGACCAGTGGCGTGGCGATTGCATTTCGGCGCTCGGGCACCAGAACGCCAAGACGCCCAACCTCGATGCCCTGATGGCTGATGCGGTGACCTTTACCCGGCATTTCGGCCAGTGCACGCCCTGCGGCCCATCGCGCACCAGCCTCCTCACCGGGCAGTATCTGATGAACCACCGCTCGGGGCGGAACGGCACGCCACTCGATCGGCGCCACACCAATATCGCGCTCGAGGCGCGCAAGGCCGGCTATGATCCGGCTTTGTTCGGCTATACCGACACCACGCCAGATCCGCGCGGCCTCCACCCCAACGACCCGGCGCTGGCCGCCTATGACGAAGGGGTGATGCCGGGATTTTCGACCCCGCTGCATCTGCCCGAAGATATGGACCAGTGGGTCTCGGACCTGATCGCCAAAGGCTATGATCTCCCCGGTGGCCGCGCCGATGTCTTCCGCCCGCGAAAGGGCTTCGAAAAGCCGGCCCATCGTGGCTTCCGCTACATCCCCACCGTCTTCAAGGCCGAGGAGAGCGAGACGGCTTTCCTCACCGACGAGTTCCTCAAGTGGCTCTTGGTGCGACGCGACAAGCCGTGGTTCGCGCATTTCGTCTTCTACCGCCCGCACCCGCCGCTGATCGCGCCTGAGCCCTATAACGGCCTGGTGCACCCCGCCGATGTCGAGTTTCCCGTGCGTGCCGCGACGCCGGGCGAAGAGGGCAAGCAGCACCCGCTGCTCGATTACGCCATCAGCACGCTCCGCCAGCCCAGCACCTATGACGAGCACAACCCGCAGGATCTGGTCGCCGCCGACGAGCTCGAGATCCGCCAGATGCGGGCGACCTATTACGGGCTGATCGCCGAAGTCGATGCGCAGCTCGGCCGCATCGTCCAGCATCTGAAGGACACCGGCCAGTATGACCGCACGCTGATCATCGTCACCTCCGATCACGGCGAGGTGCTGGGCGAGCACTATGTCTGGGGCAAGGAAATCTACTTCGATGCGGCCTTCCACCTGCCGCTGGTGATCCGCGACCCGCGGCCCGAGGCCGACGCGGCGCGCGGCCGGCGCGTCACCGAGTTCACCCAGGCGATCGACGTGATGCCGACGGTCCTCGACTGGCTCGGGCTCGACACTCCGCGCAGCTGCGACGGCGCGTCGCTACTGCCGTTCCTGCGCGGCGAGACCCCGCCCGATTGGCGCAACGCGGTGTATTTCGAGCACGACTTCCGCGACGTCCGTACCCAGAAGCCGGAAACCGCGCTCGGCATCGCCTCCGACCAATGCGCCTATGCGGCGATCCGCGACGACAAGTTCAAATACGTCCACTTCGCCGCCCTGCCGCCACTGCTGTTCGACATCGCCAACGACCCGCACGAGCAGTTGAACCTAGCCAACGACCCGGCTTACACCGAGGTGGCGCTCGACTACGCCCGCAAGATGCTCGACTGGCGGCTGAGCTCGGGCGAGCGCGAGCTGACCAACATGTCGGTGGGCGCGGGCGGGCTGTTTGTGCGGAAGTAGGAGGGCGTCACGGCTGACGGGTCTACCCCGTGCAAGGAAGCGGACCAACGGGATGCTCTGTTGACCGCCCTGCGCGTTTGCCGCGGCCTCGCCTTCCCCACCGGCTGTCATCCCAGCGAAAGCTGGACCCAGCTCGCAGCCCGCGCCAGCCGATAGATGGGTCCCAGCTTTCGCTGGGACGACATCGAGTGGGTGGAGCGAACGGTGCCTTCAGCTCAGGCAGCGCAACTACCCGCCATCGGCTCCGGGCCTAGCAATAACTCCCCCGCAAACCCACCCCCCGCGACAAAACTCTCCAGCCTTGCCACATGCGGCGCCGGGTCCAACCCCTGCGCCTTGAGCCAGGCCGGGTTGTAGTAACTTTCGGCATAGCGCTCGCCGCTGTCGCAGATCAGCGAAACGATCGAACCGGATCGGCCTTCGTCACGCATCTGCCCAGCCGCCCAGCAGACCCCGACGAAATTGCTGCCGGTCGAGGCGCCGACGCGGCGGCCGAGCAACCGCGACAGCACCTGCATGCCGGCCAGCGAGACGGCGTCCGGCACCCGGATCATCTCGTCGATCACCTCGCCGATGAACGAAGCCTCCACCCGCGGCCGCCCGATCCCCTCGATGCGCGAGCCGCGTGCCGCGGTGGCGGTGCGATCGGTGCGCAACCAGCCATCATAGAAAGCGGAGAACTCGACATCGGGCACGCAGAGCCGGGTATCGAGGCAGCGATAGCGGATATAGCGGCCGATGGTGGCCGAGGTGCCGCCGGTGCCGGCGCCCATGACGATCCACTCCGGCACCGGGTGCCTCTCCCTCGCCATCTGCGAGAAGATCGACTCAGCGATGTTGTTGTTGCCACGCCAGTCGGTGGCGCGTTCGGCAAAGGTGAACTGGTCGAGATAGTGGCCACCGCACTCCGCCGCGAGCTCGGCTGCCCGCGCATAGATCGCCGCCGGCTGCTCGACGAAGTGGCAGCGCCCGCCCTGCTGCTCGATCGCCTCGACCTTGCTGGCGCTGGTGGTGCGCGGCAGCACGGCGCAGAAATCGAGCCCGAGCAGCCGCGCGTAATAAGCCTCGCTCACCGCGGTGGAGCCGGAAGAGGCTTCGACCAGCGTCATGCCCTCGCGGATCCGGCCACTGCAGATGCCGTAGAGGAACAGCGAGCGCGCCAGCCGGTGCTTCAGGCTGCCGGTCGGATGCGAGGATTCGTCCTTGAGGTAGATGTCGATGCCAGCGAGGGACGGCAGGTTCAGCGCGATCAGATGCGTATCGGCCGAACGCCGCCCCTCGGCCTCGAGCAGGGCGATGGCCCGGCTGCGCCAGACCCGATCCGGACTGCAGTTCGACATGGCGGCCTCATGCTACTATTCATCACTCTGATAGCACAACATGCCCGAAATATACAATCTATGGCCAATTGGTTCTACGATATGCAACATGTGGAGCAATTCGATCCATGTCACGTGATCGGCGGCGCCGCCGATGTTCCGTGCTGCGGAACCGGCGGCGATTGACCCTCTCCGACCGGGCTTCCAAGGTTGCGGCCAGCCCTTTCATCCGGAGCCGTCAGTTCCATGCGCTTGTTCATCGCCACCCTCGGCACCGAGACCAACACTTTCGCCTCGTTCCCGACCGGCATCGACGATTTCAAGGAGTGCTTCTGGGCCGATCGCAATGTCGAGACCTTCGCCCCCTCACCCTGGTCGGCGCCGCCGCAGATCTGGCGCGAGCGCGGCCTCGAGCGCGGCTGGGAGGTTATCCAGAGCCTCTTCGCCTTCGCCAATCCGGCCGGCCCGACCATCAAGGCCGACTACGAAGCGATGCGCGACCGCATCCTCGACGACCTCCGCGCCGCCGGCCCGGTCGATGCGGTGCTCTATTACCTCCACGGCGCGATGATCGCCGACGGCTATGACGATTGCGAAGGCGACCTGGTGCAGCGCACCCGCGCGCTGGTGGGGGAGGAGACCCGCATTGGCATCGAGCTCGACCTGCACGGTCATGTCGACAACACCATCGTCGACAATGCCGACCTGATCGTCATCTACAAGACTTACCCGCATATCGACCACGCCGAGCGCGCCGAGGATCTGTTCACCCTGATGGAGCGCACGCTGAAGGGCGAGATCGAGCCGAAAATGGCGCTGTTCGACTGCAAGGCCATGGGCTTGTTTCCCACCACCATGGAGGGCCCGATGATCGCCTTCACTCAGTCGCTCTATGACGGGGAAGGCAAGGACGGCGTGCTGTCGCTGTCGCTGAACCACGGTTTCCCCTGGGCCGACGTGCCGCTGGCCGGCGCCAAGATGCTGGCCGTCGCCGATGGCGACCAGGCCATCGCCGACCGTGCCGCGAAACACTATGGCGAGGCCTTCTACCGCATTCGCGCCCAGGCGACGCTGCCCTTCACCCCGTTCAAGGAGGCGATCGCAGCTGCGAAGCTCAAGGGCGACAAGCCGCTATTGATTGCCGACACCTCCGACCAGATCGGCAGCGGCGCGCCGGGCGACACCACCCATGTACTCAAGGCCTTCATCGACGCCGGCATCCGCAATGCCGTGGTGGCGCCGCTCTGGGACCCATCGGCGGTGAAGATCTGTTTCCAGGTCGGGGTCGGGGCGAAACTGAAGCTCAGGATCGGCGGCAAGTTCGAGCCGCATTCCGGCCCGCCGCTCGATGCCGAGGCCGAGGTGCTGTTTCTGAAGCGCAACGCCCACCAGGACCACCTGCCCGGCGAGCGCATCGAGATCGGCGATGTCGCCGTGGTGCGGGTCGAAGGCATCGAGGTACTGCTGACCACGCTGCGCACCAACCTCTACACCCTGAGCCTGTTCTCGCTGCACGGCATCAGCTTCGACGACAAACAGGTCGTCTCGATCAAGAACCTCTATAAGCACAAGGACCTGTTCATCACCAACACTCGGGCCCAGCTGTTCGTCGCCACGCCGGGCACCAGCAACCCCAACTGGTCGGAGCTACCGTTTAAGCGCCTGACCCGCCCGATCTGGCCGCTGGATGCTGATCCGCTGGGGCTGGACTAGCTCCCCTCGCCCTTGAAGGGAGGGAAGGGACGACTGAGAGAGCCTAAGCCCGCCCCGCCCGTTCCCGCACAAAATGCGCTGCCGTGGTGCAGAGCAGCGCCCAGGCTGCGCCGAGCGACCAGCCGGCCAGCACGTCGGTGGGGTAGTGGACGCCCAGGTAGATCCGGCTCACCCCGACCAGCAGCGTGAGCGCAATCGCCACCCCGACGAAAAAGCGCTTCAGCTGCCGCTCCGGTGAAGACTCGGCCAGCATGGCGCCGATAGTGAGGAACACCACGGCCGAGACCGTCGCATGTCCGCTTGGAAAACTGGCGGTGAACACCTCAGGGGCCCCGATGAGGTCAGGCCGCGGCCGGTCGAACAACATCTTCAGCACCGTGCTGAGGATGGTGCCGCCCAATACCGCGAAGACCATGAACCAGCCGGTCCGCTGCTTGCCCGCCAGCAGCAGGTAGGCGAACACCACGACCACGATGATGCCGAGCACCGAGAAGCTGCCGAGCCCCGTGATGTCGCGCACCGCCTCTTCGAACCAGACGGGCCCGATCGGATCGGCCGGATCGCCGGGGGTACGCAGTGCCATCAGCACCGCATTGTCGAGGTTGAGCGTATCGCCATCGGTCACCGCATCGGCGATCAGCCCGAAGCCGCCAAGCAGCGCCGCAGCAGCGAGCGCCCCAAGATAGACGCGGGGGGGTGTGGGCATGGCGATGGTCCTCTCAGGCTATGGGAATCCTATATCAAACCGTTCCGGCGCCAATCGAATCCCTCTGCGGGACGGCAGTAGCATCTCGGGTCCAATTCGATGAGGCCGATATGCCCACCCTGCCGACCGGCAACAAGCCCCCACTCTCCACGCGCGACCGCGACTGGCGCAATGGCCTGCTGCTGATCGCCGGCATCGTCGGCCTGCCGGTGGTCGTGGCGGCGGTTGTATCCGTACTGGTGGGTTGAGTTCTGCTTGCCCGCTGAGGCCAGCAGTCGGCGGCCCTCTCCCGTTTACGGGGGAGGGCGCGCCGACTGCAAGTCTGGCGCAACCGGCCCTCTTACTCCCCCGTCATCGCCGCATACATCTCCGCCGCCGTCCGCGCCCGCCGCAGCCGTTCCGTCACCCCGGCCGACCGCAGCTGGCGCGACACCACTGACAGCGCCTTGAGGTGCGAGGTCCGGTCGGCCGGCGACAGCAGCAGGAACACCAGGTCGACCGGCCGATCATCGACCGCGTCGAACTCCACCGGCCTGGTCGTTCGCGCCAGCAGCGCAAATGGCGTGGCGAGCCCGGCGGGCGCGCTGTGCGGAATGGCGATGCCCTGCCCGATCCCGGTCGAGCCGAGCGTCTCGCGATGGCTGAGTCCGTTGAACACCGCCGCCTGGTCGAGGCCGGTAGCTCGCGCGGCACGCTCCGCCAGTTGCTGCAGCAATTGCGGCTTGGAGGACGCGTCGAGGTCGACCAGCACGTTTTCCGGTCGGAGCAGTTCGGCGATATTCATCTGGTCACTCTAGTTATGGTCAGCCGGCGCCGGCTCGATCGGATCGGCCTCGTGCAGGCGATAGCCCACGCCGGTTTCGGTGGTGATGTAACGCGGCTGGTCGGGCGTCTGTTCGATTTTCTGGCGCAACTGCCGGACATAAACGCGCAGGTACTGCACATCGGTGGTGCCATCCCACACCTGCTCGAGCAGAAAGTGGTGAGTCAGCACCTTGCCCGCATGCTGCACCAGGAGGCGCAGGATGTCGTATTCCTTGGGCGAGAGCTTCACCTCCTTGCCGTCGACCTTGACGATCCGCTTGACCAGATCGACCGACAGCCCGCCGGTAACGAACACCGGGCGCTCGCCCTGCTGTTGCAGCCGGTGCCGGAGCGCCACCCGGATGCGGGCGGCGAGCTCGTTCATGCCGAAGGGTTTGGTCACATAGTCATCGGCGCCTAGTTCCAGTGCCTTGACGATTCCCGCCTCATCGGTGCGGCTCGACAACACCACCACCGGCAGGTCGAGGCCTTCGTCGCGCCAGCGGGCGAGGAGATCATGCCCCGAAATATCGGGCAGGCCGAGATCGAGGAGGATCAGGTCCGGTCGCTCTGCCGCGAGCGCTTCGAGCGCGAACTTGCCGTTGCCAGCCTCGGTGATCGCATAGCCCTGCGCCCCGAGCCCCATGCGCAGCAGCTTGCGGATCGGCGGTTCGTCATCGACGACGAGAATCTTCACACCTGAGTTGGTCATTTCAGCTCACCCAGATCTTGCTTGGGAATCGGCAGCCTGATGGTGAAGACGGCGCCGGTCCGTTCCTGCCGGTTGGCGGCGGCAATCGTCCCACCCATCGCCTCGACGAAGCCCCGGCAGATGGCGAGGCCAAGCCCGGTTCCGGCCCGCACCTGGTCGCCTTTGCGGGCCCGGTAGAAACTGTCGAACACCCGCTCGAGATCCTCGGGCGGAATGCCCGGGCCCTCGTCGATCACCTGCAGCACCACGGAGGTCCCATCGGCCCAGCCCTTGAGCCCGATCGTCGTGCCCTCGGGCGCATATTTCGCGGCATTGTCGATCAGGTTGAACAGCACCTGCTCGAACAGCACCGGATCGACAGTGACCATCGGCAGGTCACCCGGAATATCGACGGCGACAGCATGCCCCGCGGTGATCTTCTGCGTCCGCTGCAGCGCCGTGCCGACGATATCGCCGACGAAGTGCAGCCCGGCATTGGGCGCCGTCGCCCCGGATTCGATCCGCGTCATGTCGAGGAGGTTGGCGATGAAGCGGTTGAGCCGCTCGGATTCGTCCACCACCGTGCCGAGCAGTTCGGCTTCGTCATCCTTGCCGAGCCCCTCGGGTGGCTCGCGCAGCATCCCGGCGGCGCCGAGGATAGCGGCCAGCGGGGTCTTCAGGTCATGCGAGATCGAGGTCAGCAGCGCCGAGCGCAGCCGATCGGCTTCCGCGGCGAGCTTCGCCCGTTCGACATCATCGACCAACTGGATGCGTTCGATCGCCACCGCCGCCTGGTCGGTCAGCGCATCGAGCAGCCGGCGCTGGTCCGGGGTGAGCAGCGGCCCCGGCTTGTCATTGTCGAGCCCCACCACCCCGACCGGCGTCCGCCCGGTCTTCAGCGGCAGATAGAGTCGCTTGGCGCCGGGCAGCGTATCGGCGCCGCGACCGGCAGCGCGGTCGTTCTCCCAGGCCCAGCGGGCGGCCGCGACATCGGCCTCATCCAGCGTATCCTCGGGCGGATAGCCGGCCTTCACCGCGATGCCGCCATTCTCCGGCAGCAGCAGCACGACGCGCAGCTTCAGCATCGAAGCGATCTGGTAGGCAGTGGCCCACAGCACATCGTCGAGCGTGCTCGTGCCGGCGAGCTTCTTTGAGAACAGGTAGAGGTCCTCGGTGGTGCGGGCCCGCTGCCGCGCCGCCGCCGCCTGGCGCTGCACTCGCGCGGTCAGGTTGGAGGCAATGAACGCCACGCCAAGGAAGAACCCCAGCGCGATGACGCTTTCGGGGTCGCTGATGTTGAGCGTGTAGAGCGGCTTGAGGAAAAAGAAGTTGAGCAGCAAGGCGCTGAGCAGCGAGGCAAACAAAGCTGCACCGAACCCGAAGCTCAACGCCGCCGCCAGCACCGCCATCAGGAACACCAGCGCGATATTGGTGACGTCGAGCACCCGGTCGAGCAGCAGACCGGCGCCGAGCGCCACTGCGACATAGAAGGTGCTCAACAGGTAGGGCAGCAGCTCGAAGCGCGACGGCGTCACCGGCGCCAGCCCTGCCGCCGGCTTCACTGCCTTTTCCACGGTGCCGGCGATGACGTGCACGCTGATATCGCCGGCATGGCGGATCAGGTCGTGCGATACCGAGCCTTGCAGCCACTCGCGCCATTGCGGCTTCTGCGGCTTGCCGATGACAATGTGGGTGACGTTGTTGGCGGCGGCGTAACGCACGATCTCGGTGGCGATGTGCTGGCCGGGCAGCACCACCGCCTCGCCGCCCAGCTGTTCGGCGAGGCGAAGGCTGGCGGCCAGTTGGTCCTTGCCGGCATCCGATACCGCCGCCGTCCGCACCGTCTCGATATTGAGCGCGACGAATGGCCCGCGCAGCCGGTCGGCCAGTCGCCGCGCGTAGCGCACCAGCGACGGCCCGCGCGCCTGTTCGTCGACACAGACCAGCACCCGCTCGCCTGCCGCCCATGGGCCATTGATGGCGTGGCTCTGCATATGGCTGAGCAGTTGGTCGTCGACCCGCTGCGCCGTACGCCGCAACGCCAGCTCGCGCAGCGCCGTGAGGTTGCCGGGCGAGAAATAGTTTTCGACGGCGCGCCGTGCCGTGGTCGGCACATAGACCTTGCCGTCGTGCAGCCGCTTCAAGAGGTCATCGGGCGTGATGTCGATGATCTCGATGTCGTCGGCCCGATCGATGATCGAATCCGGCACCGTTTCGCGCACCCGGATCCGGGTGATCTGCGCCACCACGTCGTTAAGGCTCTCAACATGCTGCACATTGACCGTGGTGTAGACGTCGATGCCGCGCGACAACAGCTCCTCGACATCGAGGTAGCGCTTGGGGTGGCGGCTGCCGGCCGCGTTGGTGTGCGCCAGTTCATCGACCAGCACCAGCTGCGGGCGGCGATTGAGGATGGCATCGAGGTCCATCTCCTCGAGCGCCCGGCCCTTGTAGTCGATCTGAACCCGCGCAATCAGCTCAAAGCCGGCAACCAGCGCCTCGGTCTCCTTGCGGCCATGCGTCTCGACCACGCCGATCACCACGTCGACACCCTCGGCGAGCTTGGCGCGCCCCGACATCAGCATCTCATAGGTCTTGCCCACCCCCGGCGCCGCGCCGAGAAAAATCTTCAGCCGACCGCGGTTTTCGCGTTCGGCTTCAGCCAGCAGCGCATCGGGGGAGGGTCGGGCGTTATTCATCGAGTCTCTCCGCCTGCCGCGGGGAACAGCAGGGCGCGGCCGATGCCGCGTCCCACCTATATCGTGTCAGGATGCGCTGGCGCCATCGAGCGCCAGGTTGAGTTTCAAGACATTCACCACCGGCTCGCCCATGAAGCCGAGCTGCGGCGCCTCGACATGCTGGCGCACCAGCTCGGTAAGCGCGGCCTCCTCCATGCCGCGCTCCTTGGCGACGCGCGGCACCTGGAAATACGCCGCCTCGGGGGTGATGTGCGGGTCGAGCCCGCTGCCCGAAGTGGTGACGAGATCCATCGGCACCGGTACGTTCGGGTTCTCCGCCTTGAGCGCCGCAGCCTCGGTCTTGATCCGCTCGAGCAGCACCGGGTTGGTCGGCCCCAGGTTGGAACCCGACGAGGCGGCGGCATTGTAGCCGTCGCCGGCGGCCGAGGGCCGGCCATGGAAGTAGCGCGGCGCGGTGAAGAGCTGCCCGATCAGTTCCGAGCCGACCACCTGGCCGTCCTTCTCGATCAGGCTGCCATGCGCCTCATGCGGGAACAGCGCCTGCGCCAGCCCGGTCATGGCGACCGGATAGAGCAGCCCGGTAATGATCGTCAGGGCGACGATCATGATCAAAGCGGGTCTCAGTTGCTTCAGCATTTCGAAAGATCCTTACGCGAGGCCGATGGCGGTGATCGCCATGTCGATGGCCTTGATGCCGGCGAACGGCACGATGATGCCGCCCAGCCCATAGACGAGGAGGTTGCGGCTCAGGAGCGCCCCTGCCCCGACGGCGCGATACTTCACGCCGCGCAGCGACAGCGGGATCAGCGCCACGATGATCAGGGCGTTGAAGATAATGGCCGAGAGGATGGCGCTCTCGGGCGTCGCCAGCCCCATGACGTTGAGCGCGCTGAGCTGCGGGTAGAACGCCAGGAACATCGCCGGGATGATGGCGAAATACTTGGCGATGTCGTTGGCGATCGAGAAGGTCGTCAGCGCCCCGCGGGTCATCAGCAACTGTTTGCCGATCTCGACGATCTCGATCAGCTTGGTTGGATCGCTGTCGAGATCGACCATGTTGCCGGCCTCGCGCGCCGCCACCGTACCGGTGTTCATGGCGACGCCGACATCGGCCTGTGCCAGCGCCGGCGCGTCATTGGTACCGTCGCCACACATGGCGACCAGCTTGCCTTTGGCCTGTTCTTCGCGGATCAGGCTCAGCTTGTTCTCCGGCGTTGCCTGGGCGAGGAAATCGTCGACCCCGGCTTCCGCCGCGATCGCCGCCGCGGTCATCGGGTTGTCGCCGGTGATCATCACCGTGCGGATGCCCATGCGGCGCAGTTCGGCGAAGCGCTCGCGGATGCCACCCTTGACGATGTCCTTGAGCTGCACGATGCCGAGCAGTTTGCCGTCGCGGGCCACCGCCAGAGGCGTGGCGCCGGATTTGGCGATCTCATCGGAGATCGTGCGGATCTCGCGAATGGTGTCGGCGCTGTTGGCCGCGCCTTCCCCGACATGTTTCAGCACTGCATCGACCGCGCCCTTGCGGATCGACGAGCCACCGAAATCGACGCCGCTCATCCGGCTCTGCGCCGTGAACGGCACGAAGCTGGCATTGAGGCTTTGCATATCGCGGCCGCGGATGCCGTATTTGTCCTTGGCGAGGACGACGATCGAGCGCCCTTCCGGCGTCTCGTCGGCGAGTGACGCGAGCTGCGCCGCGTCGGCGAGGTCGGCTTCGGTGACGCCGGCGACCGGACGGAACGCCGTCGCCTGCCGGTTGCCGAGCGTAATGGTGCCGGTCTTGTCGAGCAGCAGCGTATCGACGTCACCCGCCGCTTCCACGGCGCGGCCCGACATGGCGAGCACATTGAAGCGCACCAGCCGGTCCATGCCGGCAATGCCGATGGCCGAGAGCAGCGCCCCGATGGTGGTGGGGATCAGCGTCACGAACAGCGCCACCAGCACCACCATCGGCACGTTACCGCCGGCATAGGCGACAAAGCCCGGAATGGTGGCGACGGCCAGCACGAAGATCAGCGTCATGCCGGCGAGGAGGATATTCAGCGCGATCTCGTTCGGCGTCTTCTGCCGCTCGGCGCCTTCGACCAGCGAGATCATGCGATCGAGAAAGGTCGAGCCCGGGGCGGCGGTGATGCGCACCCGAATCCAGTCGCTCAGCACCTGGGTGCCGCCGGTCACCGCCGAGCGGTCGCCACCGGACTCGCGGATCACCGGAGCCGATTCACCGGTTATCGCCGCTTCGTTGACCGAGGCGATGCCTTCGATCACTTCGCCGTCCGACGGGATGATATCGCCCGCTTCGACCATGACGGTATCGCCGACCTTGAGGCTGGTGCCCGGCACCATCCGGAAGCTGCCGCGGCCCTCGGGCGGCAGCAGCTTGGCCTGCGTTTCGGTGCGCGCCCGGCGCAGCGAAACCGCCTGCGCCTTGCCGCGGCCTTCCGCCACCGCCTCGGCGAAATTGGCGAACAGCACGGTGAACCACAGCCAGAGGTTGATCTGGAAGGCGAAGGCCAGATTGCCTGAGCCGGTCACCAGATCCTTGACGAACAGCACCGTGGTGAAGGCGGAGACGACGGCGACGACGAACATCACCGGGTTCTTGATCAGGCTTTTCGGGTTCAGTTTCCTGAACGCTCCGCCAATGGCGGGGACGAGGATGCGAGTGTCGAACAGGCTCGCCGATTTCAACTGGCTCATCAGAGCCTCCAAGAGGTTGAGAGAGGCGCGGCGGGCTCAAGCGAGCGCCGCGCCGGGTCTGTGTGGGTGCGCATCAGAAGGTCTGGCCCACGAGCATCGCCAGGTGCTCGGCGATCGGCCCGAGCGCCAGCGCCGGGATGAAGGTCAGCCCGCCGACGACCAGGATGACGCCGAGCAGCAGCCCGATGAACAGCGCACCATGGGTGGGGAGCGTGCCGGCCGAGGCCGGCACGGTTTTCTTCGCAACCAGCGAGCCGGCCAGCGCCAGCGCCGGAATGATCACCAGGAACCGCCCCATCAGCATGCCGATGCCGAGCGTTATGTTGTACCAGGGGGTGTTGGCCGAGAGGCCGGCGAAGGCCGAACCATTATTCGCCGCCGCGGAGGTATAGGCGTAGAGCACCTCGGAGAAACCGTGCGGACCGGGGTTCCAGATCGACGACACCCCGAACGGTAGCACCACGCTGATGGCGGTGAAGCCGAGCATGGCGAGCGGCAGGCAGAGGATGGCGAGCATCGCCATCTTCACTTCCTTGGCCTCGATCTTCTTGCCCAGATATTCGGGCGTGCGGCCGACCATCAGGCCGGCGACGAAGATCGCCACCACGACGAATAGCACGATGCCGTAAAAGCCGGCGCCGACACCGCCGATGATGATTTCACCCAGCATCATGTTGATCAGCGGGATCATGCCGCCGAGCGCCATGAAGCTGTCATGCATGGCGTTGACCGCGCCGCAGGAGGCCGCCGTGGTGATCACCGCGAACAGTGCGCTCAGCGGCACACCGAAGCGGACTTCCTTGCCCTCCATGTTGCCGCCATCGATGCCGAGCGCATGCACCAGCGGGTTGCCCGCAGCTTCCGCCCAGTAACAGACGACGACGCCCACGAAGAACAGGATGCCCATGGTGATGAAGATCGCCCAACCCTGCTTCTGATTGCCGACCATGCGGCCGAACACGTTGGTGAGCGCGGCGCCGATGGCGAAGATCGAGACCATCGAAATCAGGTTGGTCAGCGCCGTCGGGTTCTCGAACGGGTGCGCGGCATTGACGTTGAAGAAGCCGCCGCCATTGGTGCCGAGGTACTTGATCATCATCTGCGAGGCCACCGGGCCCTGCGCGATGCTCTGCTGCGCGCCCTCGAGCGTCACCGCACTGGTGTAGGCATCGAGGTTCTGCGGCACGCCCTGCCAGACGAGGACGAGTGTACCGATGACGCAGATCGGCAGCAGCACGTAGAAGGTCGCGCGCACCGTATCGACCCAGAAATTGCCGAGCGTCGACATCGACTTGCGCGAGAAGGCGCGGATCACCGCCATGGCAACGGCGATACCGGTGGCGGCCGAAACGAAGTTCTGCACCGCAAGGCCGAGCATCTGCGTCAGGTAGCTCATGGTGGTCTCGCCGCCATAGCTCTGCCAGTTGGTGTTGGCGACGAAGCTGGCGGCGGTGTTGAAAGCGAGTTCGGGCCCGACGGCCGCCATGCCGGCCGGATTCAACGGCAGCACCGCCTGGAACCGCTGCAGCAGGTAGAGCACGACAAAGCCAGCGAGGTTGAACAGCAGCAGGGCCACCGCATAGGTGACCCAGTTCTGTTCCTCATCCTCCCGGGTGCCGGCGACGCGGTAGAGTCCGCGCTCGATGGGGCGGAGCACCGGCTGCAGCCAGGTGCCCTCGCCGTTGAAAACGCGCGTCATGTAGCCGCCGAGCGGTTTGACGAGCAGAACGATGATCCCGCAGAAAACCAGGATCTGAAACCAGCCGAGTAAGGTCATGGGAGGAGCTTTCTCAGTCCTGGCGCTAGAAGCGCTCGGGACGAACGAGGGCGAAAACCAGGTAGACGAGGAGGAACAGCGTCACCGCGCCTCCGAGGATGAAATCGAGCAGCATGGCGATGGCCTCTCAGAGCTTGTCGCAGACGGCAACGTAGGCAAAGGCGAGGGCGAAGAAGACTGCACCGATCGCGAGGACAGCTACGTCCATGGTTTGGTTCTCCTATCGAGAAGCGTGCACGACCGCCGCCGCCGGAGGGCGGCAGCGGCCGGGTGGTCAAAAATGCTGGGTGAGATATGCGCCCGCCCCGCATAGGGTTTCGAGAACGGACCGATCGGAAAGAAATAGGAATCCCATAGGGGTTTTGAGCTCAACGCCTACGGCCGAATCCGGTGCAAGCCGACCCCCACCCCTGTCCCCTCCCCCTCAAACAGGGGGAGGGAGACGACAGCTTCGATGTCAGTGTCAGGGTCTCCCTCCCCTTTCCGGGGACGCTATTGCGTCCCCTAGGGGGAGGGGACAGGGGTGGGGGTCAGCCCGCACCGGATCCTGTCACTGTTCCCGAACGGGCCCGGCAAACACCGCGTCCAAACTCAGCACCAGCCCGGCGGGCGCCGCGCAGACTTCGCCCGGGGCGTAGTCGCACTCCATCATGGCGAAATGCACCGCTGCCTGCCGGTCGGTGAACACGCCGCCGGTGAGCCCCAGGCTGTCGCTGACGATCCAGTTGCCGCGCGCGTCGCGCCCGACCATGAAGCGGCCCTGGTGCGAGAGGGCAGTCACTGCTGCGCTACGCATCACGCCAACCCCGCGGCCCACATGGCGACGACGCCACCGAGCAGCACCACGAACACCACGCCGACGGTGGTCAGCATGCGCCACAGCGCGCCGGCCTCTTCGTCATGGAGCGATGGCGGCGCCACGCCGCGCGATTGGCCCATGGTGGTTTCCTGCTGCTGGCGGAGGGCGGCGAGCCGTATTTGGCTGGTCTGCTGCGCGACGTAATGCATGCCGTAGCGAGGGGTGTACATCTCTCAAAGTCCTGGTTGCGGCCGGTCTGCCGGCCCGTTCAGCGGCGGCCGGATCGACCGGCAGCACCGCGATCCCAAGGCTAGGCGAGGCGCGCGTAGGAATTCGATTGGGTGGCCGGACCGAAGAAATAGCTGTCGCGCCTATGCCCCGGCACCGATCCGCCAATGCTGCAAATCACTTGCCCTCGGCGCCGCGCTGACCACAATGCAAGACTACCATACAAGAGGAAGACGACATGAACGCCATCGACCAGCAGCGGCCGCCCGAGGCACCCGACGCCGCCGGCACCTACCGCATCTGGCCCGGCGAGGGTCGCGCCCCCGGGTCGGAGCACTGGACCCATCGGGAATCGACCATGCAGATCCCGTGGACCACGGCGAACCGGCGACTGACCCGCAACGTCGTCGTCCCCACGCTCACCGCCTTCCTGCCCGAGCCCGGCAAGGCCAACGGCACGGCGATGATCGTCGCCCCCGGCGGCGCCTTCCATTTCCTGATGATCGACCACGAGGGCTACGACATGGCCCGCTGGCTCGCCGGGCTCGGCATCACCGCCTTCGTGCTGAAATACCGGCTGGCAGAGACGCCCGAGGCCGACGCCGAACTGCTGGATTTCCGCAACGAGCTGCAGCGCCGGCTGCACCAGCCCGGCCCGATGGGCGCCGCGCCGCCGTCGAACCCAGCCATCGCCGAGGCGCGCCTCTGGGGCGAGGAAGACGGCCGGCAGGCCATCCGTTTCGTCCGCCAGCATGCCGCTGACTGGGGCCTCGACCCCACCCGCATCGGCATCGGCGGCTTCTCGGCCGGCGGCGCCGTCACCATGGGCCCGGTGTTCGAGCATGATGCCGATAGCCGCCCGGATTTCGCCGTCGGCATCTACCCCGCCTGGCGCGCCGGCCTGCCGCTACCGGCGGATGCGCCGCCGCTGTTCCTCGCCATTTCCGACGACGACAAATCCGTCGCCCCGCTCTCTTCCGTCCGCCTCTACGAAGCCTGGCACAGTGCCGGCATCTCGGCCGAACTGCACGTCTTCGGCAACGGCGCGCACGGTTTTGGGTTCGGCAAATCGGGGCTGTTGTCGGACCCGTGGGCCGAGATGCTGCAGAGCTGGTTGGGGGTAAGGGGGCTGTTGCCCGCGCACTAAGCCATCAGTCGACGCACCCTCTCCCGCTCGCGGCGGAGGGGGGACCAGCCGAAAGGCTGGCGGTGGGGGGGTGCCACAAACTCGGTGCGTGCCCTGCCCGCCTACGATCAGTGCGTGGGCCCCCCGCCCACCACGCTTTCGCGTGGGCCCCCCGCGGTGAGGGCCTCCGGCCCTCATCCGCCGACCCCGCTGGCGGGAGAGGGAATCCCGACTGCCAGCTCAGTAGGCCACCCAACTATCGTCCCGCTTGAGCCAACCCGCTCGATATGCTCACTGGCCACCCAATGCCCTCTCACGTCATCCACATCCCCTCGTTCCGCCATTTCCTCTCGTCCCGGGCGCTGTCTTCGGTGGCGTTCCAGGGGTCGGCGGTGGCGATCGGCTGGCTGATCTACGATCGCACCCGCAACCCGTTCGACCTCGGGCTGGTCGGGCTGTTCCAGTTCCTGCCCATGCTGGTGCTGACCTTCTTGGCCGGGCACGTCGCCGACCAGTTCGACCGCCGCCAGATTGGCCTCGTCTGCCAGGTGATCGAGGCCATCACCATGGGCTTCATCGCGCTCGGCATCTGGCAGGGCTGGCTGCCGACCTGGGGCGTCTTTGCCGCGGTGACCGTGCTCGGCGCCGCGCAGGCCTTCGAGCGGCCCAGCATGGCGGCGCTGCTGCCGGGGATCGTCCCCACCGCGCAGTTGCAGAGCGCCGTCGCCACCTCGACCTCGGTGATGCAGACCGCGCTGATCATCGGCCCGGCGCTCGGCGGCATTCTCTACGGCTTCGGCGATGTGGTGCCGTTCCTCGCTTCAGGTGTGCTGTTCCTCGTCGCCAGCTACAACGTCTTGAAGATCGACAAGCCCACCACCCTCCCCGCCCGCGCCCCGATGACCTTCGAGTCGGTGTTCGCCGGGGTGGTGTTCATCAAGAGCAAACCGGTGATGCTGGGCTCGATCTCGCTCGATCTGTTCGCCGTGCTGCTCGGCGGCGCCACCGCCATGCTGCCGGTCTATGCCCGCGACATCCTCCATGCCGGCCCCTGGGCCCTCGGCTTTCTCCGCATGGCTCCGGCGATCGGCGCCGTGGTGATGTCGCTGCTGCTCGCCCGCTTCCCGCTGCAGCACCGGGTCGGCATCAAGATGCTGTGGGCCGTCGCTATCTTCGGGGTCGCCACCATCGTCTTCGCCTATTCGACCAATATCGTGCTCTCGGTGGTGATGCTGATCATCCTCGGCGCCTCCGACACGGTGAGCGTCGTGGTGCGCAGCTCGCTGGTCCAGCTCCTCACCCCCGACCACATGCGTGGCCGGGTCAACGCGGTGAACTCGCTGTTCATCGGCACCTCCAACCAGCTCGGCGAGTTCCGCGCCGGCGTCTTCGCCGGCTTCATGGGCCCGGTCGCCGCCGTCGCCTTCGGCGGCATCGGCACCCTCGCGGTGGTGCTGCTCTGGTCGCGCCTGTTCCCCGCCCTGCGCAAAGTCGACACCCTCAGCGGCTGAACCTCCGTTCGAAAACCGCGGCCAGCCACACTTGTCGTACCAGCCGGTTTGCATCCGCCAAGCGGCGATATATGCTGCTCCGTACCCGTTTGTCGGCGGGGCAGAGGGGGGCCAACTCATGACAGATCTGCTGCCGGTTGGCCGCGCCCGCGGCAGCCTGGTCAAACAGGTCAGCGAGGAGTTGCGCGCCGAAATCGCCTCCGGCCGCTTCAGTGTCGGCGACAAGCTGCCGTCGCAATCGCACCTCACCGAGCGCTTCGCCGTCAGCCGTACCGTGGTGCGCGAAGCGGTGGCCAGCTTGCAGGCCGATGGCATCGTCGAGTCGCACCAGGGGGCCGGCGTTTTCGTCACCGCCCGCACGGCGCCCGCTGCCTTCGCCTTCCAGAGCATCGATCCGGCGCGGATTTCCTCGATCCTCGAAACCCTTGAGCTGCGCGCCGCAGTCGAGATCGAGGCCGCCGGGCTCGCGGCGCTGCGCCGCTCGCCGCAGCAGGAAGAAGAGATCTTCCGCACGCACAATGTGGTGGCGGCGCAGATCGCTCGCGGCGAGCGCTCCAACGAGGCGGATTTCACCTTCCACCGCGCCATCGCTGCCGCCACCAATAACCCGCGCTTCGCCGAGTTCCTCGACCTCTTGGGCCAGGCCGCCATCCCCCGCTTTGCCATCCAGACCAATGGCGCCGAGGCGGTGCGTGCCTCCTATCTCGACCGCATCCTCGACGAGCATCGCCAGATCGCCCAGGCTGTCGCCAATGCCGATGAGGGCGCGGCGCGCGAGGCGATGCGCAAGCACCTTAAGGGCAGCCAGCAGCGCTATCGCGCGCTGATCCAGGCCAATACGCCATAGCTTGTCATATGACTCTGCAGCCCTTTCACCGCATAGCGCGACACGGGACAGGACGTCGCCCCTCCAGCCCTGAAGACCATGCCTGACCCCGGAGTCTCCCGATGACCACAAACATCCCCGCCGCCGGCCCCCTCGCCGGACTGGCCCCCGGAGCGGCGACCACCGATCGCATCGCCTGGATAAAGCTGTCGCTCATCCTGTTGCCGCTCAAGGCGCCGATCAGTGACGCCAAGGTGCTGACCGGTCGGCAGAAGCCGCTGACCGAAGTGGCGATGCTGTTTGCGGAGATCGAGAGCGAGCGTGGCCACCACGGCATCGGCTTTTCCTATTCGAAGCGCGCCGGCGGCTTTGGCCTTTTCGCCCATGCCCGAGAGATTGCGCCCAACCTGATCGGCGAAGATCCCAATGATATCGCCCGGTTGTGGGACAAGCTGGTCTGGGCCGGCGCCTCGGTCGGCCGCAGCGGGCTCGCGACGCAGGCCATCGCCGCCTTCGACGTGGCTCTGTGGGACATGAAGGCCAAGCGCGCCGGCCTGCCACTGGCCAAGCTCCTCGGAGCGCGCCGCGACTCGGTGCGCTGCTACAATACCTCGGGTGGGTTCCTCTCCACCCCGGTCGAACAACTGGTAGAAAACTGCGAAGCCTCGATCGCCGCCGGCATCGGTGGGCTGAAGATCAAAGTCGGCCAGCCCGACCCGATGGCCGACCTCGCCCGGCTCGATGCGGTGCGCAAGGTCGTCGGCGATCGCGTGCCGCTGATGGTCGACGCCAACCAGCAATGGGACCGCCCGACCGCCGAACGCGTCGGCCGCGCCCTCGAGGAATTCAACCTGGTCTGGATCGAAGAGCCGCTCGATGCTTACGACGTCGAGGGCCATGCCCGGCTGGCGGCGCAACTGGTAACCCCGATCGCCTCGGGCGAAATGCTGACCAGCGTCGCCGAGCATCTCAATCTGATCCAGCACGACGCCGTGGATTTCATCCAGCCCGATGCGCCGCGCGTCGGCGGCATCACGCAGTTCCTGAAGATCGCCACCATCGCCGAGCAGAAATACCTCAAAATGGCGCCGCATTTCGCCATGGAGATTCACCTGCATCTCGCGGCCGCCTATGCCCACGACACCTGGGTCGAGCATTTCGACTGGCTCGACCCGCTGTTCAACGAGCATCTCGAGATCAAGGACGGTCGCATGCTCGTCTCCAATCGCCCCGGCCTCGGCTTTACGCTGAGCGAGCAGGCGGTGGCCTGGACGGTGGACAGCGCCGAAGTCGGCAAGCGGCGGTAGTAGCCCCCTAGATCACCCCGCGCCGGATCGCCTCGGCCACCGCCTGCACGCGGTTGGAGGCGTTGAGCTTAGTGGTGATCTCCTGCACCTTGCGCTTCACCGTGATCTCGGTGAGCGCCAGTTCGCTGGCGATATCCTGCGAGCGGCCGCCATCGGCGAGCAGCCGCAGCATGCGCACCTCCTGCGGTGTCAGCCCGCTGTCGCGCTGGATCTGCTGCGCCGCCACCCGGCGGTACTCTTCCATCATGGTCGGGATCAGCTCAGGCGACAGCATGCGCTCGCCGGCATGGATCGAGCGGATCGCCTGCGCCAGCGTCTCGTAGGAGTTGGTCTTTAACAGGTATGCGTCCGCCCCGGCCTCCAGCGCCCCGACCAGGTACTGCCGGTCGTCATAGGTCGAGAGGATGATGCAGCGTGGCGCATCCGGGCGCGCCTTGATCAGCCGCACCAGCTGGATGCCATCCATGGTGCCAAGCCGGATATCGATGGTGACCACATCGGGCTTGCGTTTGCCGAGTTCGGTGAGCGCGTCCGTGGCATTGCCCGCCTCGGCGACGACGTGCATGTCGTCCTCGCCTTCCAGCAGGCTCCTGACGCCCCGGCGGAAGATCTCATGATCGTCGACGATCATCACCTTAATGCGCGGTTGCACCACTTGGCACTCCAATGACGATGTTGGTTCCGAGGCCGGGACTGCTGTCGATGGTAACTTCGCCGCCGACCGCGCTGGCCCGCTCCCGGATCCCCACCAGCCCCAGCCCATTCTCCGCCGCGTCGATGGTGAAGCCGCGGCCGTCGTCGCGGATCGACACCTCGAGCCAGGTCTCGCTGAAGCTGAGCACCAGCCCGAACGAGCGCGCTCCGGCATGCCGCACGGCGTTCTGGCAGGCTTCCTGGACGATCCGGTAGACCGCGAGGTCAGCTTCTGGCCCGAGCGTGAACGGTGTGCCGTCGATGCGGATATCGGTGGCGATCGGCACGCTGGCCGGCAGCGAGGCGAGATAGTTCTCGAGCGCCGGGATCAGGCCGAGCTCGTCGAGCACGGTGGGGCGCAGCGCGTAGATGATCTGCTTCATCTCGCGCAAAGTGGAATCGAGCAGCCGCTGGCACTGCGTCAGGCGCTGGTCGAGATCGGGGCTGTCGCCGACCCGGCGGCGCAAGGCCTGCAGTTCGTAGGTCGAGGCGAGGATCGACTGCGCCACGCTGTCATGCAGGTCATAGGCGATGCGCCGGCGCTCCTCTTCCTGCACCCCGACCAGCCGGCGCAGCAGCGCCTGCAGTTCGCGCGCCTTGCGCTCGATCTCGTCACGCGCGTCGCGCAGCTGCGCGGTGCGGTCGGCGACCTTCTGCTCGAGCACTTCGCTCAGCTCTTTCACCCGGGCGAACAGCCTGGCATTGCCGATCGCTACCACCGCCTGGTCGGCAAAGGTGCGGACGATCCGACCGTGCTCGGTGTTGTAGAAATCGGGCTCCGGCCAATCAATGCAGAGCCACCCCAGGCACTCGTCGCCCAAGACCAGCGGGGCGCTGCACCACGAGCGCACCTGTTCGGTGCCCGGCTGCCACACCCAATCGGCCTCGCGCGTCACGTCGCCGATGATCAGCGTGCGATGGTCGCGCATTACCGGTTCGCTGAGCGGCGCGTCCTCCTGCCGGAACGCCACCCGGCGCACCAGTTCGTCATCCGGATAGCCCCTCGCGGCGACCACCCGCATCATCCCGTCATCGCCGCGCAGCGTTACCCGGCAGCCGCGATGCGGCACCACGCGGCGCAACTCCTGCAGCACCGCTTCGAGCACATGGGAGGAATCGAGGCTCGAGGAAATGATCCGCGACACATCGGCCAGCGTATCGGCCAGTTCACGTTCCTGCCGCTCTGCGGCAAACAGCCGGTTCTGTTCGATCGCCGGGGCGATCTGGTCGGCGATGGTCTGTAAGAGGATCACGTCGTCGCGGCGGAATGCATCGCGGCGGTCGCTCTGGATATCAAGTACGCCGACCACCCGCGCCCCCAGCCGCAGCGGCAGCGCCAGTTCCGACGCGGTGTTGGGCAGCATGGCATGCGAGACGAAATGGTTGTCGAGCGTCACGTCGGCCGACATCCGCGTCCGCCCGGTCTCAGCCACCCGGCCGATAATGCCGCGGCCGATCGCCTCGCTGAACCCCGCCGTCATCAACTGCGGCGCGAACGGGCCGCTGGCATGGATCAATTCGATCCGCCCGGATGCCTCGTTGGTCAGCAGCAGCTGGATGTGTTCGTAGCCGAGCGAGCGGTGGATCAGCCGGGTGATCTCTTCGAACAGCTCGCCCCGGTCGTGGATCGAGGTCACCTGCTGCCCCAGCCGGTGCACCAGCGACAGGTGGCTGCGGATATGTTCCATCTGCGCGGCGAGCGCATTGCCTTCGAGCAGGCCGCTGAGATCGTCGGCCACCAGCTTGACCAGGTCGATGCGGCGCGCCGAACCGCGCTCGGCCAGTGGGAAACCCAGAACCACGTGCCCTTGCGGCGCATCCCGCCCGGCGACCACTGCCCCCTCGACCGCATAACCCTGGCTGGCGGCGCGATTGGTGACATGCACAGGAAAACTCAGCGCCTCGCCACGGCGCACCCTGAGCTCGCCCAGCTGCCGGTGGATTGACGGCGGGATCTCGCCTGCCACCAGTACCTGCAGTCCACGCTCGCCGGTGACCAGCAACGCCGCCCAGCGGGCCCCGGTCACAATCAGCGAACGATCGAGCCGCTCGATCAGCCGGCCCTTCTCGGCCGGGTCGATATCGGTGGTGAGCAGGTGCTTCAGACGCAGCGACTGCATACCGTCATCGTCGTCGCGATAGAGCGGGCGGGCGAGCGGCGCGCTGCTGTCAATGGTCGAGTCGCCCGCCGAAAAACCCATCGCCCTCAAACCCTGAACAAGCGTTCTTCCGAGCTGGCAGCATCGCGGAGACCTGCTCCGTCAAGCCGCCTGCCGTGTCCGGAGGGGCCGATCATTCGCCCCTCCCGATAGACAGTCAACCCGCGGCTGATCGTTCTTTGGACACTGCCTACGAAGTGGGCGCCGACATAGGCGCTGTGCGGGTTGCGATAGAACAGATCCCTGGCCTCGAGGGTGAACTCGGCTTCCGGATCGACCAGCACCAGGTCGGCATCGGCGCCTGCCAGGAGCCGCCCCTTCCGGTCGTCAAAGCCGAACAGCCGGGCCGGGCCGGTTGCCGTCATCCGCACCAGTTCGCTGAGCTTCAGGCCACGCCGTCGGACCCCCTCGGTGAGCAGCACCGGCAGCGTCGACTGCAGCCCGGAGATGCCGCCCCAGGCGGCATAGATATCGTCGTCGCCGGCGGTCTTTTCTTCCCAGAGGCAGGGCGAATGGTCTGACGCGATGACGTCGATCTCTCCTGCCAGCACCCGGTCCCACAGCATGTCGCGCTCATCGGGCGAGCGCAGCGGTGGCGCGCATTTGGCCACCGGCCCGAGCCGCACCAGGTCGTCGACATCGAAGAACAGGTAATGCGGACAGGTCTCCGCCGTCACCTTTACGCCGCGCGCCTTGGCGGCGCTGATCCGGTCGATGCCGGCAGCGCACGAAACATGGACGATATGCAGCCGCGCCCCCGTTGCCTCGGCCAACGCGATCGCCTCGTCGATCGCCGCGAGTTCCGCTTCGATCGGTCGCCCCTCGCCCCAGGCGAGGCGATCGCGCCGTCCGCTGGCGCGGAGGGCCGCCGTGAGCTCGATCGTCATCGCCTCGTCCTCGGCATGCACCGCGAGGAACGAGCCGAACCGGGCGATCTGTTCCATGCCGGCTTTGAGGATGCGGCGGTCGGAGCGGGCGAAATCGGTCGCCGTCACCATGAAGGCCTTGTAGCCCACCACCCCGCCGCGCTGCAGCTCGGCGAGGTGCATGAGGTTGTCGTCGACCAGCCCGCCCCATAACGCATAGTCGACATGGCTGACCGCCGCCGCCGCCTGTTTCAGCGCCAGCGAGGCCGCGTCGGTGGTCGGCGGATGGGCGTTGAGTGGCATTTCAACGAAGCTGGTGATGCCGCCGGCCGCTGCCGCCTGGCTGCCAGTCTCGAACCCTTCCCAATGTCCGCGCCCCGGCTCGGAGAAATGCACATGCGCATCGACGAGGCCGGGCAGAAGCAGCAGCCCGGTCGCGTCTATGCTCTGGGTCGCCGGTCGTTCCGGGTTGCCGGTGACGACTTCGGCGATGCGTTCGCCCGCAATGACGATGCCACCGACGAACGTCTGTTCGTCGGTGGCGAGCGTCGCATTGCGGATATACAGATCGGGAACCGGCATCAGTCGAGACCGATCATCCGGGCCGGGTTGATCGCCGTCATGGTCTGCACTTCCTCCACCGAAAAACCGAAATACAGCAGCATCGACATCATCATCCGCATGCCTTCGATCGGTGACGGTAGCACGCGCACGCCGTAATCGGTGGCGAGCACGAACTGCTCCGGCCCGACATCGCGGATGCCCTGCAGCCAGCTCATCGCCCGGCCGTGCACCAGGGAGCCCATGTCCATCAGTTCACGCTCGACGTAATAATGCGTCTGCGGCATCCACGGCCCGCCGAAATCCACCGCGCAAGCTTCGAGGAAGAAGCCCTTGCGGGCAATCTCCTTCTGCTGCGCGACGCTGAGCAGCTGACGCGCCGGGTGCGCCACCAGCACTTTTTTGATCCCGTGTTGCTCAGCCAGTTCGATGATCCGCAGCACCTCCGGCCCCGAAACGTGGCCGGTGTTGAGGTAGACCTCGGGCCGCTCGGCCACCATGTCGAGGATCTCTTTCAGCTCGTCCTGGATCGGCCCTTCCGTCGGGATGCGAACGGCGCGGCTCAGTTCCTTTTCGGCAAAACCAGGGATCGCGTCCTTGAACGGCACCAGCTTGCCATCGACCAGCGTCGATTCGGTTGAGGCCGAGTGATAGGTGCAGTGCGAGCCGAAGCTGATCATCCGGCAGCCATCGCCGAGGTTCAGCGCGGTGCGCACGGCGCGCGGGTTGAGCCCGCCATGCGACGAGTTCATCAGGTAGCCGCCGAAGGTACGGAAATCCTTCATGTAGCGGTTGACCATCCAGGCCGTGCCGGAGGCCCAGCCGAACACGTCGTAGTAGAGGATGGTGCGCATGCCGGCGGCGCGCGCCATCTCCGCCACCTGGATCGGGTCGAAATGTCCGGGGTTGGAGCGCAGCACCGGTCCGGCATGCACATGGCTGTCGATGGCGCCGACCAAGAGCTCCTCGGGCAGTTCCATGGTTCGGTTGTAGAAGGGTTCGTAGGTCGCCATGAGCTGTCCTCAGATCGGGTCGAGGCCGATGAGGCGCGCCGGATTGTGCGCCGTCATGGTGCGGATTTCTTCGGGGGTGAACTCGTAGTCGAGCAGCGTCGTGATCATCGTGCGCATACCCTGCACGGGGCTCGAGGCGGCGCGGATGCCGTAATCGGTGCCCAAGACGAAATGCTCCGGCCCCACCTCGCGGATATCGCTCATCCACTGCGTCGCGGTGCGCCTGAGCCGCGGCAGGTCGCCCGAGCGGTCCATGTACTTCTTTTCGACGTAGTAATGGGTACGCGGCGCGTGCGGGTAGAGCCAGTCGACGAGGCACCCTTCGAGGAAGAAGCCGCGGCGCGCCGCATCCTTCTGCTGCTCGATACTGAGCTGCTGGCGCGCCGGATGGGCGATCAGCACCTTGTGGATACCGAACTCCTCGGCAAGGTCGAGGATGCGCAGCACTTCCGGCCCCGACACATGGCCGGTGTTGAGATAGACATCCGGATGGTCGGCGACCATCTGCAGGATCTCGGCCAGATCATCGGAGATCGGCCCCTCCTCCGGGATGCGGATGGCGCGGCTGAGCTCCTCCTTGACGAACTCCGGATAGGCATCCTTGAACGGCACCAGTTGCCCGTCGATGATCGTCGACTCCCGGCTGGCCGAGAAATAGGTGCAGTGCGAGCCGAAGCTGATGAACCGGCACCCTTCCTCCATATAGAGCGCCGTGCGCACCGAGCGCGGGTTGAGCCCGCCATGCGCCGAGTTCATCAGGTAACCGCCGAAGGTCTTGATCCCCGGCACATGCCGGTTGACCATCCAGGCCGTTCCCGAGGCCCAGCCGAACACGTCATAGTAGACGATGGCGCGCATGCCGGCCTCGCGCGCTTCGATGGCCACTTCGAATGGATCCTGGTGCCCCGGATTGGAGCGCAGCACCGGTCCGGCATGGACGTGGCTATCGATGGCGCCGACGAGGAGCTCGGAGGGCAGTTCCATCGACCGTTCGTAGAAGGACTCACTGATAGTCATGATGCCGCTTTCTGATCGACTTGGTTGGCAGTCTGGTTTGACAGGTGGATAGGAGTTTCGCCGCTGAGCCAGCAGGCGGCACGATGGCCGCCGCCCAGTTCGGTTACGGGAGGGGCGGTGTGGCAACGCTCATGCGCCAGAGGACAGCGGGCGCGCACCGGGCATTCGCCCGGCTTCACCTCGCCGAGCACCAGTTCGCCGCGCATGGCGATCCCGTCGTCCGGTTTGGGTTTGATCCGCGGCGCCGCGCCGAGCAGCGCGCGCGTATAGGGGTGCGAGGGCGCCGAGAACACCGCATCGGCCGGCCCTTCCTCGACGATGACGCCCAGATACATCACCATGACCCGGCTGCAGATGTAGCGCACCACCGCCACGTCGTGGCTGATGAACAGCATCGACGTACCGACCGCCACCTGCAGGTCCTTCAGCGTACGCAGCACCTGCGCCTGCACCGAGACGTCGAGCGCCGAGGTCGGCTCGTCCAGCACGATCACTTGCGGCTCGCAGGCCAGCGCCCGCATGATGGCGACGCGCTGCCGCTCGCCACCCGACAGTTGGTGTGGGTAGCGCTCCAGCGTTTCTTCGCGGAGGCCGACGAGCGTTGCGAGCTCGATCAGCCGGGCTCGCTCGCCCTGGCGCGCCACGGTGTGGAAGTTGCGCAGCGCCTGGGTGACGAAGCTGGCGACGGTCATCCGCGGGTTGAGGCAGGTTTCGGGGCGCTGGAAGACGATCTGCACGTTCTTCCGGAAGCGACGCTTCGCCTCGCCGCGCAGCGCCGAGAAATTGGTGGCGTTGACGACGATCTCGCCAGCGTCGGCCGATTGCAGCCCGACGACACAGCGCCCGAGCGTGGTCTTGCCGCAGCCGCTTTCGCCCATCAGCCCGACCACTTCGCCGGCCTCGATATCGAACGAAACGCCGCGCACCCCGACCGGCATGGCCTCGGGCGCCGCCGGATTGTGAAACAGCTTGGTCAGCTCCCTTACGCTGAGTACCGGAGCGCTCATGCTGCTTCTCCCTCGTAGAGCACGCAATGCACCTGGTGTTCGCCGCGCGTGACCGCCGGCGGCAGGCCTGCCTCGCATTGCGGCCGCACATGCGGGCAGCGATGCGAGAACCGGCAACGCACGATATCGCTGCGTCCTCCCCAGACGCTGCCCTTGAGCGGCACCAATTCGTGCGGCTCGTCGACATCCGGCACCGCCGCAATCAGCCCCTGGGTATAGGGGTGGAGCGGCGTGGCGAAGATCGAGCGCAGCGCGCCCTCCTCCACCACCTGCCCGGCATGCATGATGGTGAGACCGGAGCAGTATTCCGACACCAGCGACAGGTTGTGCGCGATCAGGACGATCGCCATATCGCGCTCCCGGCAGATGCGGGCGAGAAAGCGCAGCAGCTCCCGTTCGGTGGTGACATCGAGCGCCGTGGTCGGCTCGTCCGCGATCAGCAGCGCCGGGTTGGTGGCCATGGCGCAGGCCATGGCGACGCGCTGCGCCTGCCCGCCGCTGATCTGGTGCGGGTATTTTTCGCCCAGGTCGCCGAAATTCAGCCCGACCAGCCGGAACAGCTCGGCGATCTCCTTCGGCCGCGCCGCCTTGGGTACCCGCCGCTGCGCCAGCACCCGCTCCACCTGCCGTCCGCTGGTGAGGAACGGGCTCAGCGCTCCCTTGGCGTTCTGGAACAGCAGCGACACGCCGTGCGAGAGGTTGCCACGCAACCCCTTCTGGTCGGCTGCGGCAAGCCGCTTGCCGCCGAAGCTGACCTCGCCGCTCCTGACCAGCAATCCCGGCGCGGCGAGGCCGACGCTCGCCATCATCGAGATCGATTTGCCCGAGCCGCTCTCGCCGACGAGGCCGTAGATCTGGCCGCGCTCCACCGCGAGGTTCATGTTCTCGACGATGCGCCGGGTGACCCCGCCGCGCCTGGTATCGATCGAGAGGTTCTGGATTTCGAACAGTTTCTCGCCCATCACTCGCTCCCCCGGCGCGGGTCGAGGCGGGCCTCGAGCGCATCGCCCATCAGGTTGAGGCTGAAGATGGTGGTGGCGAGGACGAGGCCGGGGCAGATGCTCATCCACCAGGCGCCCTGCACCAGGTAGTTGGTGCCTTCGGCCACCATGACGCCGAGATCGGGCGTCGGCGGGCGGATACCGATACCGAGGAATGACAGCACCGCGACATTGCCCACCGCTGCCGCGAGGTTGAGGCTGCCATGGATGACGATCGGGTTGACGGTGTTGGGGAGGAGATGCCGGAACAGGATCGAGGTTTCGCTCGCCCCCGAGCAGCGGGCGGCGTCGATATATTCGAGGCTTTTCTTGCTGAGCGTCTGGCCGCGGATCACCCGGGCATAGAGCGGGATGTTGATCAGCACCGTGACGATGACGATGCTCTCGACGCCGGGCCCGAGCACCAGCACCAGGATCATGGCGATGAGGATCAGCGGGAACGACTGGATGATATCGACGGCGCGCATCACCAAGTCGTCGAACCAGCCGCCGACATAGCCGCAGATCAGCCCGATCAGCGAGCCGATGACGATGGCGCCGCTCACCCCCACGCCGGCGACGATGAAATCGATCCGCAGCGACGTGATGGTGCGCGAGAATACGTCGCGGCCGAAGTGATCAGTGCCCAGCCAGTGCGCCGCCGAAGGTGGCAGCAGCACGTCCGGCGTGGTGAGGATCGGGTCGTGGGTGACGAGGAACGGCCCGAAGATCGCCGTCAGCAGCAGGATGGCAAGCAGCACCACCCCGACGACGCCGAGCGGGTCGCCACCAAAGGCGCCGAAATAGAGCTTCCGCCAGCTGAGGCTCGGTCGGGGGCGGGATGCCGTGAGCGGCACGATGCGATCACCTTGCATATTCATGCCGGATCCGGGGGTCGATGAGGGCATAGGAGAGGTCGACCAGCAGGTTGGTGATGGCGACGCTGGAGGCGATCAACAGGATGCAGGTCGAAACCGGCGCCATGTCGGAGGTGGTGATGGCGGTGACGGCGTAACGGCCGATCCCCGGCCAGGCGAACACCGTCTCGACGATAGCAGCGCCGGCCAGCACGTTGGCGACGACGAAACCGAGCGTGGTGACGATCGGCACCAGCGCACCGCGGAACGCATCGCCCAGCACCACCTGGCGTGACCTCAGCCCCAGCGCCCGGCCGAAGGTGACGTAATCTTCGCCCAGCGACTCGCCCATGGCCGAGCGGGTAATGCGCGCCAGCGGCGAGATCACGCCCAGACCCAGCACCAGCGCCGGCAGCATCAGCTGGCGCAGCGCGGCCCACGCGATATCGGGCTTGCCGGCCAGCAGCGCATCGATGGTGAGGAACCCGGTAACCGGCGGCGGCGAGACGAACATCGGCGACAGCCGGCCGATCGGCGACGGCACCAGCCTCCACTGGAAATATAAGAGGAAGATCAGCACCACGCCGAGCCAGAACGCCGGCACCGACTGGATGGCGATATTGACCACCCGCACCAGGTGGTCGGTGGGGTTGCCGCGTCGGACGGCAGCGAGCAACCCGAGCGGGATGCCGACCAGCACGCCGAAGGCGATGCCGAAACTCGCCAGCTCGAGCGTTGCCGGGATGCGCTGCGCCAGATCCTGCCCGACGCTGTTGCCGGTGCCGAAGGAACGGCCGAACTCGCCGCGGAACACCGACTCCATATAGCGCGCATATTGCACCACCAGCGGCTGATCGAGCCCCATCTGGCGCCGCATCTCGGCCCGCTGCTCGTTGGTGATGTCGGGGTAGCGACTGGTCACCGGATCGGACGGCAACAGGTACGCCATCGAGAAGGCCACGGCGCTGATACCGAACAGCACGACGAGGCCGATCAGGAGGCGTCTGAACACATAGAGGAGGATCGGTGGGAGGCGCATGGTGGTCACCGGATGGTCGGAAGAGGCCGTCCCGGCTGGGGCCGGGACGGCAGGTCACGGGTGGGTCAGGCGCACGGGCGCAGCCAGGAGAAGGTGATGGTGCCCCAGGGGAACTTGTTGACGTTGCAGATCCGGCTGGAGACCGCTGCGTTCCAGTTCACCTGGTAGAGCGGCGCCGCCAGGTGTTCGCCATTGAGGATGTCGAGCACTTCGGTCTGCAGCTTGCCGTAGGTTTCGGTGTCGTCCTGCGGCACCAGCAGGGCCGCCAGCACATCCTTGTCGAGCGTCGCGTTGGAGAACTGGATGTGGTTGGTGGCGCTGTCGGTGCGGTACATCCAGTAGGCCCAGTACATGAAGTCGTTCCACCACGGCCCCATCGAGTGGATGGAGACCTTTAGGTCGCGCTTGCCCCAGGCGATATCGTCGAAGGCGTTCTGGGTCAGCGGCTTGATCTGCATGTCGAGCCCGATGCCGCGCAGCGCATCCTGGATGATGACGCCGGCCGTCATGTTGCCCGAGCCCTGCACCACCGGCACTTCGAAGGCCGGCACGTTCCCGGCATACTTGCTCTCGGCCACCAGTTTCTTGGCCGCCTCGACATCGGTAGTGAATTCGGGATCGGCGACATAGCCGGGCGTGTTGACGCCGACGAGGTTCTGCACCGGGGTACAGAAGCCCTTGCACACTTCGGTCACCAGCCGCTCATAGGGGATCGCCTTGATCACCGCTTCGCGGATCTTCGGATCATCGAACGGCGGCACATCCGGCTTCCAGCGCAGCACAGCCACGTCCTGCTGCGAGGGCACCGAGAACACCTTGGTGTTCGGCGATTTCGACAACACCGCATATTCGTTGGGGGTCATGAAGGCGATGTCCGCCTCGCCGCTTTCCATCAGCAGCATGCGGGTCTGCGCATCCGGCACCACGCGGAACATCACTTCCGAATAGAACGGCTTGGCGTCGCCCCAATAGGCCTTGTTGGCGACGGCCGTCAGGTACTCGCCGTTCCGCTGCTCGCCCAGCATGTAGGGGCCGGAGCCCATGGCGTTCTTCTTGATCCACTCGACGCACCAGGTGTCCTCGGCGGTGCGGCCGGCCTCGCAGGCAGCCTTCGACATCACCGTCAGCGACATCGAGGCGAAGTTGCGCAGCGCATAGCGGCCGAGCCCATCGGGATAGGTGATCTCAAGCGTCTCTGGGTCGACCACCTTCATCTGGTCGACCTTGAAGATGCCGCCGGTTTCGATCTGCGTGGTACCCCAGCCCATGCGCCCCACCAGCGCCCGCTCGATCGACCAGTAGACGTCGTCGGCGGTGACGGGCGAGCCGTCCCAGAACTTGGCTGCCGGGTTGAGGTGGAAGGTCAGCACCTTATTGTCGGCGGAGATGTCCCAGGAACTGGCGAGCCGCGGCACGATCTTGGTCTGGTCGGCAATGCCGGTCGCCGGATCGATCTCGTAGGTCACCAGCGTATCGAAGAACTCCATCGCCAGCTGGCCGACGAACGCCGAGGTGTTCTGCGGGTCGAGCGTCGCGGGATATTCGTGATGGAGGTAAATCAGCCGCGGGCCCGAGCCGACCTGGTCGGGGCTGAGCGGCGTGGGAGCGAACTCCGTCTGAGCGATAGCGGGCAATGCGACGCTCGAGGCAACGGCAGTCAGCAGCGCCGCGGCAAGCGGCAGGACTCTGCGTTTGGACATACTGATCCTCTCTTCCAAAATTGGAGGCCAGTTCGTGCCTGGAAGCGGGGAGGAGGTCGCTTCCAGGCCCGATTGGCGACGAGGATCAGCATGTTTTCCGGTACCGTCCCGGACAAGTTCACCTTCGGCGCAAACGCGGATACCAACGTATCGTTAGCGGCTCGGGATCGATGCGGGAGCGAATGGACTGACCCTCTCCCCAGCGGGGAGAGGGGACGCACTTTGCGCCGGCAGTGCCACAACGCCCCCTCTCCCCGCTGGGGAGAGGGTCGGGGTGAGGGGCAGCAGCCATTGGTCCCTGCGCCCGCGTACTAGACCCCCAGCAGTGCCGAGACCTGCTTCGCCGTGACCTTGCGGCCGTAATCGGCAAGCTGGAAGCTCTCGGCAAACTCGCCGGCGCCGGACATGCCCGGCTGCGTGTACATGAACTCCGGCCAGTACTTGAGGATGAAGGCGCGTTCCGCCGCCCAATCGCCGATGACAGGTGCTTCGTTGAGGAAGCCACGCTCGAACGGCGCGAACTCGTAGAACTGCGTGGCGTGCGCGGCGCAGGCCCTGAGCTTGGCATCGATCGACGCGCCGACATCCACCACCACGTCGTGCTTGTGCACGTCGATGGCGCCGTAATCGGTCATCTTCAGGCAGATCGGTGCATCGGCGAGCGGCGGCACCTCCGGCACGATGTTGCCATTGGTGCAGAAGCCCGAGGCCTCGCGCACGGCACGGCCCGCCGCACGGTTGTCGAGATGGCCGGGGCAATCGTCATGGAAGGTAATGACGATATCGGCCTGCCAGCGGCGGATCGCCGAGATCACCGCGGTGCGCACCGCCAGGTCCGGCACCAGCTCACCATCGTGGATATCGAGGATCTCGTAATCGAGTACGCCGAGATGGCGGGCGGCCGTATAGGCCTCGCGAGCCCGGCGGCGCTGCAGCGGCTCGCGGTCCATCTGGTAATGGCCGGCATCGCCATTGGTCAGCGACATGAACTTGATGGCCGCGCCCTTGTCGGCGAGGAGCCGCATGGTGCCGCCGGAGTACATTTCCGCTTCGTCGGGATGGGCTTCGACGACGAGCACTTTGAGCGGATAATTCATTTGCGGCATTACTCCTTTGAAACATTCGCGCGCAGCGCATCGGCTGCCGCCTTGAGGGTCGCGCCACTGCGCGTGACGAACCCTTCGAGTTCGTCGAGGTCGGGGTGCTCCGAGAAATAGTCGTCGGGGGCGATCATCGTGCCCGCGGCAACGCCGTCCTCGAACAGTCGCGACAGGCGGACCAGCTCGAGGATTTCGCCCATCTCGGCATCGGGCTGGCGGGCCTGCCAGTCCGGATCGAACAGCGGGATCTGGTTCTTGTCCGAGCCCCAGACATTCTCGATGGTGAAGTTGGGGAAACTGCCGGCAGCGAACAGCGCGCCGAGCACCGCCTGCCAGTCGATCACCCCGTCGCCGCAGGCCCGCGTCTGCCGCTCCAGCCCGAGCGGGCGGGCGAACAGCACGATGTCGCGCATATGGGTCTTTTTCACATAGGGCGCGACTCGGCGGGTGGCCGCCACCGGATCCTCGCCGCGCACCACCACATTGGCGAGATCGAGCGTCACCCCCAGCGTGTCGGCGCCGACCTGTTCGATCAGCCGCACGATCTCCGCCGTGGTGATCTCCTCATGCGTCTCGACCGCGATGACCGCGCCGCGATCCCTGAGCACCGGCTTCAGCTTCAAAAGGAATTTCCGCGTCGCCTCGAGCTGGTCGCCCCAGTCGACATCGGTGCGGTAGCGGTCGATGGCGTGCAGCCCCCACTCGTGCCGCTGGTAGTTGGCGGTATCGCCCCACAAAGCCGTGCAGCCGATCGCCGTGGTCGCCTCGATCATCCGCGTCATGCCGAGGAGGTAATCCCCCTTGCCGACATCACGCACTTCCGGCGCCTCGGGCGTGTTGTAGGGGTTGATCTTCCCCAGCCCCATTTCGAGGTAGAGCCCGAGCTCATCGGCCCGCTGCTTCACTGCGGCGAGGAACCCAGCATCGAGCGTCGGCGAGACGTCGAGCACGGTGCGGAAGAACACCCCGGCATGGCCGAGTTCGGCGCAACGCTCGAGGAGTTTGATCGGGCCGAGTTCGGCGGCGCGGGGAAACTTCCGTCCGTCGATGCCGACGCGGACTTCGGGGATGTCTGTCACTGTCATGATGCGGGAACCGGGTTAGCGCTGGAGGTTTCGAGCCCGAGGCCGCCGGGAACGGCGGCGATGAGCTGGCGCGTATAGGCGTGCTGCGGGTTGGCGAGGACGGCCTTGGCCAGCCCTTCCTCGACGATCTCTCCCCGATGCATCACGGCGATGCGGTCGGCGATGTAGCCGGCGCTGACCACGTCATGGGTGATGTAGAGGACGGCGACGCCCTGCTCGTCGCGCAGGCGCGCGATCAGGTTGAGGATGTCGCGCCGGATCGACACGTCGAGCATCGATACCGGCTCGTCCGCCACCAGCAGTTTCGGCGAAGCCGCAAGCGCCCGGGCGAGGCCGACGCGCTGGCGCTGCCCGCCCGAAAGCTCATGCGGACGGCGGTCGAGATAGCTGGCGGTCGGGGTCAGCCCGACTTCGGTGAGCAGTGCCGCCACCCGGCCCTCGACATCGGTCTTGTCGCCGCCCGGCGCCGAGATCACCGCCCGGCGCAGGTGATGGCCGATAGTGTGCAGCGGGTTGAGCGAACCATAGACATCCTGGAACACCATTTGCGCGGCGCGCGGCTGGTGCGGCCGGCGGCGCGATACCGGCACCGGCGTCCGGCCATCGACCAGCACATCACCGGAGCTCGGGCGGGTGAGGCCGGTGACGATCCGTCCGAAAGTCGACTTGCCGCTGCCCGACGCCCCGACCAGCGCCACGATCTCGCCCGGCGCCAGCCGGAACGACACATCGTTGACCGCCACCAGGGCAGAGCGCCCGGTGAGCGGGTTGGTGCCATAGGCCTTGGTAAGATGCGCGGTTTCCAGCACCGGATGCGCCACCGATTTCGGCCGCGCCACCGGCGGGGTGGTGAAATCCACCTTCGGCGACGCGGTCAGCAGCGCCCGCGAATAGGGATGCTCCTGGTGCTGCCGAAACTCCGCCACCGGCGCCGTCTCGACGATTTTGCCGTCCTTCATCACCGCGATGCGGTCGGCCACCTTGAACAAGAGCGGCAGGTCGTGGGTGATCAGCAGCACGGCAAAGCCCATCTGCCGCTGCAGCGCCTTCACCGTGACGAAGATTTCCTGCTGCACGATCACGTCGAGCGCCGTGGTCGGCTCGTCGAGGATGATCAGTTTGGGTTCGAGCGCCAGCGCCATGGCAATCACCACGCGCTGCCGCTGCCCGCCCGACAGTTCATGCGGGTACGCCCGCAGGCGTTTGGGGTCGATATCGACCATCTGCAGCAGCTCGGCCGGCGTCCGCCGCACCGAGGAGGTGCCGCGATTGAGCGCCTCCTGCAACTGCCACTCGATCCGCTTCACCGGATTGAGCGAGGTCAGCGAGTTCTGGAGGACGATCGAGGCGGTGCGCCAGCGCAGCGCCCGCACCGCATTATCGTCCTCCGACAGCATGTCGTTGCCGGCAATGCGGATCTCGCCGCCGGTGATGATGCCGGGCGCCCGCAGCAGCCGCAGGATCGACTGGGCGATCGTCGACTTGCCGCAGCCGGATTCCCCGGCGAGCCCCATGAACTCGCCCGGCGCGATGCTGAACGACACCCGGTCGACTGCCGGGATGATGCTGTCCTCTCCGGCATAGCCGACGCTGAGATCGACGATATCGAGGGCGGGAACGTCAAGCATCGCGCTTCACCGGGGTCATGAGCGTGGCGCTCGGTTTCCTGACGCCGGCCCGGCGCATCAAGCGATCGGCGCGCAGCCGCGGGTTGCCGATCTCGTCGACCGCATTGTTGATCAGCGCCAGCGAGAAGGCTGTGAGCGCGATGGCCATACCGGGGACGACGAAGGTCCACCAGGCGCCGCGGATCAGGGCGGAACTGTTCTGGGCCCAGAACAGCATCGAGCCCCAGGTGATCTGCCCGCCATCGCCCAGCCCGAGGAACTCCAGCGACGCCTGAGCGGTGATGGCGAAGATCACCTGGTTGACGAAATAGGCGGCAACCACCGAGCCCATGTTCGGCAAGAGCTCGATAGCGACGATGCGCCAGCGGCTTTCGCCCACGTCTTCGGCAGCAGCGATGAACTCGCGTTCCCTGAGGCTGAGCGCCTGCGAGCGGAACAAGCGGGCTCCGAAGGCCCAGCCGGTGATGGTCAGCACCATGATCATGGTCAGCGGCCCGGGCGGCAGGAAGGCCGCCAGCACCACCACCAGCGGCAGGCCGGGAATGACGAGGAAGACATTGGTGACGAGCGTCAGCAGGTCATCGACCCAGCCGCGGAAATAGGCCGCGGTGAGCGCGACGATCAGTGCCAGCAGCGTGGTCAGCACCGCGATGGAGAAAGCAACCCACAGGGTGTTCTGCCCGCCATAAAGGAACTGGCTGAGCACATCCTGCCCCTGCCCGGTGGTGCCGAACAGGTGAGTAAGCGAGGGCGGCTCGTTGATGCCGCCGGTGGCGCGCTTCGGGTTATAGGGCGCGACGAGCTGCGCCAGGGCGCTGGCCGCGACCAGGGCGCCGAGAATGACCAGACCGACCGTCACCGGGATCGAGCCGAGGAGTTGCCGGCGCGCCTTGGCGCCAAAGGTTTCGCTGAGCGACATCTAGGCCTCCCCGCCCGTCCGCACCCGCGGATCGAGCAGCACGTAGAGCGTGTCGACGAAGAAATTCGCCGCCAGCACCGACAGGGTGATGATGAGGAACAGCGCCTGCATCAGCGGGTAATCGACGGCGCTGACGGCGCGCATCAGCGAGTAGCCAAGCCCGGGATAGGTAAAGACGATCTCGGTCAGGAGCTGCCCCGAGAACACTGCCCCCACCGCCGCGCCGAGCGCCGTGATGTTGGGGAGCAGCGCCGTGCGCACCGCATGCGACAGCAGCACCTGGCGCGGCTGCAGCCCCTTGGCTTCGGCGAGAGTCAGGTAATCCTCGCTCAACACGCCGATCATGGCGTTGCGCATGTTGAGCGTCCAAGGTCCGAGCGACACCAAGACGATGGTGAAGGCTGGCGCGATCAGGTGCATCAGGATGTCGCCTACACCAGCGAGGTTCAGCGCCGGCGGGTTGACGCTCGAATAGGCGTTGCCCATCGGGAACCAGCCGAGCTTGAAGCAGAAGACGTAGAACAAGAGCAGCGCCAAGAAGAAGTAGGGGAACGAGCCGAGGAACAGCAGGACTGGCGGCGTCAACCGGTCGAACCAGCCGCCGCGCCGCCACGCGGCGATGGCGCCCAGCACCGAACCAAGCACGAAACTGAGCAGCACCGAGGTGAGGCCCAGGAGGATCGACCAGCCGAACCCGGCGCCGATCACCGCCATCACCGGGGCAGGGAAATTGGAGAGCGAGCGGCCGAAATCGCCGCGCAGCACATTGCCCAGATAGCTCAGGTACTGCTGCAGCAGCGGCTCGTCGGTGAGCCCGTAGGCCGCCTTCAGCGCCGCCAGCGACTCGGCGTTCAGCGAGGTCGAATAGGTGGCGACGATGGTCGACGCCGGATCTCCCGGGGTCAGCCGCGGCAGGAAGAAGTTGACGGTGATGGCGACGAACGCTGCCAGCACATAGAACGCCAAGCGCTTCGCAATGTAATACATCGGCGGGCTCCGGGGAAAAGGAGGCTCCCACCCGCCAAAGGCGGGAGCTCCGTGTCACATAGTCGAGACGTGCGGCGCGTTAGTCGGCGCGGCGAGCCAGGTGCGGCCAGACCAGCAGCGGACCGTTGGTCATCTGCAGGCTGAGCGGCGCGTAGGGGTCCTGCTCGTTGGGGAAGCCGGTGAAGCGACGGGTGTTGTAGAGACCCCAATCCGGCTGCTCGTAGAGCGGGATGGCGGGCGCGGCGGCCGAGAACATGCCTTCGAGCTCGGCGATGATCGCCTTCTGCTCGGCCGCATCGGTCGAAGCGGCGAACTTGGCCAAGAGCTCATCGACCTTGGGGTCGCCATAACGCTGCTGGTTGTTGGGCGAGGCTTCGCCAACCGGCTTCACCGAAGTGGTCGCCATGTTGTTGCGATAGAACTCGAACGGCGTCGCCGTCCGCTGCGCCGTGCCGAGCGACAGCTGGAACTGGCCAGTGAAGGTCGAGTTGGTCCAGCTGTCCGCCGTGGTGGTGCGGAGCGTCACGTCGATACCGATATCCTTCAGATTCTCGGCGACGATCTGGCAGGCCGACACCCAGTCATTCCAGCCCGAGGGCACGATGATGTCGTATTTCAGGGGCTTGCCGTCCTTGCCGACGCGGATCCCGTCGGCGCCCTTGGTGTAGCCGGCGTCGTCGAGCATCTTGTTGGCCGCATCGGGGTCGATGCTGACCCATGAAGCGCCGTCGGCGATCACCTTGGGGTCTAGCCAATCCTTGAACGGCGCTTCCGGCAGGCCGGTGGCATTGGCGGCAACCGATTTGCCCCAGACGCCGGTATTGATCATGCGCTGCCGATCGAGCGCCATGCTCATGGCCTTCCGCACCACCGGGTCGCCCAGCGCTCCATCAGTGGTGTTGGCGAGCAGCAGCACCACCGAAGTGCGCGGCCACCAGTAGCCGAAATGCTCGGGATCGAGCGGCACGAACGTCACGTCCGGGTCGGGCACCAGCCCACCCCAGTCGAGATTGCCCGAGAGCGTCGCGGCGCTGACCTGGTCGTTGCCGTTGAAGCCCTGGACGAACACCCCCTCGATGTTGAGCGGCTGCCAGTAATTCGGGTTCTTGGTCACCTGGTAGCGATCGGTGCCGAAGGCATCAATGGTGGTGAACGGACCCGTGCCGACCGGATCGGGGTTCTCGAAGGTCACCGGGTCGGCAACGTCCTTCCAGACATGCTGCGGCACGATGAACTGGTCGACCAGCGAATAGAGGCCGGGGGTGTAGGTCGACGAGAAAGTGAACTTCACCGTTTTCGCGTCGACCGCCTCGACCGAAGCGAGATACTGCCCGAAGGCGCCGGATGCCGGCCCGATCAGGCCGGGATTGGCCTGCATCAGCTCGAAGGTGAACTTGACGTCGTCGGCGCTGAACGGCTGGCCGTCCGACCACTTCACGTCGTCGCGCAGCGTCAGCGTCAGGCTCAGCGCGTCGGCCGACCACTCATAGGCGGTCGCCAGCCACGGATCGAGCTTGCCGGTGGCATAGTTCTGGATCATCAGCGGCTCGTACATGGTGCGCGTGCTGACCCAGCGCGCCGTCGGCGAGAACGGGTTGAACGTGCGGGTAAAGCTGTTGCCGCCCTCAGCCACGATCCGGACCAATTGGTCGAGCGGGACTTCGGCGAGCGCCGGAGAGGTGACGGCGAAGGCGGATACGCTGGCCAGTGCGCCCAGCGCCAGGGCGCGAAGGCTTGTGCGCAAACGTCCGATCAAGCCCGGGGAGGGCTGTTTAGGCACTGAATTGGTATGCATAATCGTCTCCGGGGAATGGGTGCTTCTCATCAAGTGGTCCAATCTCCTCACGGGAGGCCGCGTGCCGCGCTGCCTCCCGTGAACACACGTTCTCGAGCATGCTCGAGCGCGAGTTCTACGGCCCCCGCCCGCACGGCATTGCTGCTCACCGCGGTCGGGACAATCTGTGGAATGGCGATCGGCAGGGTCTTGAGGATATCGGCGACGCTGTCCGCCAGCGCCCGTCCTCCGGCGCGGCCGATGGCCCCGCCCAACACCACCATCTCCGGGTCGAGTATGCCGATCGCGCCGGTCAGCGCCGCGGCGACGCGGTAGCCGAGCTCAGCGAAGAATTTCGGATGCTTGTCGCTGAGCGCCGCCTGGCGGATCGCCTCGGCACTGTCCGGCCCGCGCAACTGGTGCGCCGCGACCAGCGCGTCGATCGCCGGCACGTCGAGCAGCGCTTCGACCAGCGCCATCTTCACCGGCTCGCCGGGCTTGGCCATCCGGTCGGGCACCATGGCGCCGCCCAGTTCGCCCGCCGTGCCGGTGGAGCCATGCATCAGCCTCCCGCCGATCACCACCCCGGCGCCGACGCCATCGCCCACCCAGAACAGGATGAACGACTGCACGCCATTGGCGGCGCCGCACGCCATCTCCTCGATGGCGACGAGGTTCACGTCGTTCTCGATCAGCACATGGCGATGCCCCAGGACGCTCTCGAGCGCCTCGGGGATGTGGTAGCCCTCCCAGTTGGGGAGCTGCTGGCCCTTGCGGAGGTTCCCGGCCCGGATATCGACGATGCCGGGGAGACCCACCGCCAGCTGGTCGATGTCGCGCACCGTGATCCCGGCTTCCCGGGTGACGCTCTCGAGCACCGAAGTCAGCCGCTCATGCGCGTCATAGCGATCGCCCGGCTCGGCGGCGTGCCGGAAACTGGCAATGGTGTTGCCGGTGATGTCGGAAATGGCGGCATCGATGCCGTGGGAGCCGACATCGATGCCTGCAACGAAGCCGGAGCGTGGTTCGAGACTCCACAGGCCCGCCTTGGGGCCATAGGTGCCGGCCTTCTCTCCGTCGCGACGGATAAGGTTTGCGGATTCCAGCCGGCGCAGCAGATCCGACATCGCCGGCTTCGACAGCCCCGTGAAAGCCTCGAGCTCCATGCGCGTCAGCGAGCCCTCCGCGAGCAGCCGCTGCAACACGGCTTTCTCGTTGAGGTTGCGCAGCAACCGGGGGCTGCCGGAGAGGATCTGCATGTCCATCTGAGACCGTCTGGTAACTTTCCTTACAGTCTGATATCGAACCATCCCGAACGTATTGTCAAGCGGCACTGAGCCGCCTCACTGCTCCTGTGGATGTCCGATGATCACTGCCCTCCCGATTGCCCTGCTCGAACAACGGCTAAGCGCCGGCCGCGAGTTGCTGCAGCGGCACGGCCTCGACGCCATCGTCGCTTTCTCGGCGCCGCGCGGCCTTGCCGCCGCCACCCAATCGAGCGGCAATATCGGCTGGTTCACCAACTTCACCCCGATGTGGGCGCCCTCGATGCTGGTGATCACCGCCACCGACGCAGTGATCGTGGCGCCCGGCAAGAACGAGGCCCGGCTGTTCACCACCCGCGTCGGCGGCCTCTACGAAGTCGAGATCGCCGGCCCGGCCGGCCTTGTCGCCCGCGCCTCGGCCCTCGCCCATGCCAGCCGCTGGCGCGTCGGGGTCGCCGGCGCCGACGAGATGACCGCGAAGCTCGCGGCCACCTTCGCCTCCACGTTCCCGCGCATGGTGCGGATCGATCCGGTCCTCCAGGCCATGCGCCTCGATCGCGACCCGGCCGAAACCGCGTTGCACCGCCGCGCTGCGGAGATTTCCGACGCCATGCTGGCCCGCGCCTTCGCCTATGCTGCCGAACCCGAGGCCATCCCGGCCCGCCTGATGGCCGAGGTCGAGCATGCGGGCCGGGCGCTGGGCGCCGATGTCTCGCGCCTCTGGCTCTCCACCGGTCCCGAACCGCCGGTGACCTATTTCGAGATGTTCGAACTGCCGCCGGGTATCGCACCCGGCGATCGCGTGCAGCTCGGCACCATGGTGTCTTTCGAGGGCTATTTCGCGCAAGGGCTGCGCATCGGCAGCCGCGGCAAGCCGGCACCCGAGCTCAGCGACGCCGCCGACCGCCTGCTCGACATCCAGGATGCCGCGCTCGCCGCCCTCGTTCCCGGCGGCCCGGTCCATGAGCTGGTCGACCTGATCGAAGCCCGCATCGACGCAATGTGCCCATATACACGCGACAGCGACCCGTTCCGCTTCCAGTCCTGCCATGGGCTCGGCCTCGATTACAGCGAACCGGGCCTCGCCGAAGCCCTGTCGCCGCGCCGCGACAGGAGCCGCGATGCTGACGGCCCGTTGCTGCGATCGGGCATGGTGTTCGAGATCCATCCCAATTTCACCCTGCCCGGCCTCGGCCATGTCTGCGCCGGCGATGTCGCGCTGGTGACAGACAGCGGCGCCGAGTGGCTGACCCACTTCCCCCGCGGCATCTTCCCGATCGATTAGGAGTTTTGCGATGTTCTCACTCATGCGCGGCAGTATCCCCGATGCCGGCAACGACCCGCTCGACGCCATCAGCAAGGCCGCCGCGCTCGGCGCCGGCGAAATCACCTTCTACAGCCTGTTCGAGCTGAGCCCGACGCTCGACCCTGCCGTGCTACGCGAACTCAAGGCCGAAGCCGACAGCCTCGGCATCGCCATCGCCGCCAGCCTCGATTGGCTCAACCCAATGCGGCTCGACCGCTACCGCCGTGAGCTGCAGCTCGGCGACGGCGATCTCGCCCGCGGCGTCCGGCGCCTGCTGGAAACAGGCGCCTCGCTCGGCATGCGCGAGATGTTCTTCACCATCGGCACCCTCGAAGACCGCGCCGCAAATTGGCGCGCCCAGCTCGACGCCGTTGCGGCGCTGCTCACTGATCTCAGGCCGGTGCTGGCCGATCTCGGTATGCGCGCGCTGGTGAAAACTCACGAGGAAATCACCTCCTACGAGTGCCTGGACCTAGTCGAACGCGTCGGCCCCGACGCCCTCGGCATCTCCTATGACCCGGCCAACATGCTGGTCCGCCTCGAAGATCCCCTCGCCGCCGCCCGCCGCCTCGCTCCGCACATCACCCAGGTCCACATCGACGACGCCACCCTGAGCTTCGAAGGTGACACGGATCTCCGCCGCCACCTCGCCCCCGTCGGCCAGGGCATGATCGACTGGCCAAGCCTCCTCGCCCTGCTCCCCACCGCAAAACCGCTGATCGAACTCCACCGCGGCCAATTCGCCATCCCTGCCTTCGACCAGCAATGGCTGGCCAGCCAGCCCTACATCCAGCTCCCCGAATACGCTGCCCTGGTGCACTCGGCCCGCCTCAAGCGCGACCAGCCGCCGATCGACCAGGACGACATCACCCTGCGGCTGCCAGCGGCGCTAAAGATGGTGAGGTCGTGAGATGCTGATTGAGACCTCGAGCGAAACGGGGGCTCCGCGCAAAAGGCATTGAATTGGGTGCGACGAAGTCGCCCGCTCCGCCCTCCGCGGGCAAGAGGCTTGGGGACATCGAGCCAGTCGGTCATTCCCTTCTTCGGCTCGCCACTGCGTGGACCCAATCGGTGAGCTCTCTGTCCGCCCCAGGCGCATTCGCCGCATCGATCCAATCCGTTTCCAAGGCACAATCCGATGTGCGCGGAACCTGGGTTGAATCGATGAGAGCATCGAGGGCTTCATTCACCGCGTCTACTGACCCTGTCTTGATAGCTTGGCGCATCAAGTTGCCAGCAGCAAAGTTCACATAGACTCTCTCACTCACTGCCTGGGCAAGTGCTGCCGTGGCACAGGCGAGCCCCTCCAAGGGCTTTCCGACATCGGACAGTGTCCCAGAAAGCGACATGAGAGAGAGAATATCTTGAAATTCCTCATGGCGGGCGACAGCTATGCGCTCCGCCGCACTCAGGCAGCCCTGCAGCAGACACTCTGTGACGGCCCCAACGTAGAGCGTGGACCGCGACATGGGATCCTCGGTTTGAACCAGCATGCCGATCAAAAGGGAGGCGCTCTCTGGAGCAGACACGCCAAAAACCGAAACGACTTTCTCTCGAAACTTGGCGACATGTCGTAACAACTTCTTGAGTTCGGTTCTGTCCAAGGCAATTTCCTCGCCATTTTGGACGATTGGGCGGCTACCAATCATCGACTCAATGTCACCCCGTGTTGGTAGTACGCGCAAGACACCGCTGCGCTTGAGCTGGTAGCGCGCTAGGCCGCGTGCTGGTCCGCCCCCCACAAGACTCCATCGACCGCACTCCTTTCGTCGGAAGACCACGACCAGTCCTCGGACACGGAACCTCTCGTTTTCCGCCCTCCCAAGCGCCCGCTTGACGTCGCCTCGGATTCCAGCTGTACTCAGTTCACTATCCAAACTGTGAGTTCATCTAGTGAATTCTTTAGACGACCGTTACGCCATTCGATCCGTGGATCGCGCCGTCGACATTCTCGCCGCGGTGGCGGGGAAGAACGGCGTGCTGACCGTCGACGGGATCGTTACCGAGACCGGTCTGCCCAAGAGCACGGTGTTCCGCATCCTCGCGACGCTGACGGCACGGCGGCTGCTGGATCGCGATGAACAGAGCCAGACCTATCGGCTCGGCATGCTGTCGCTGGTGATCGGCGCGCGGGCCATGGGCGAGCTCGACCTTCGCCGCTCCGCCCGCCCGCATCTCGAGAGCCTCGTCGCTAGCACCGGGGAGACCGTGCACCTCTCGATCCTCAGCGAGGACAATGCGCTCTGCGTCGACAAGCTCGATGCCTCGCGCTCGATGCGCATGGCGAGCTTCATCGGCTTCCTCGATCCGCTGCATTGCAGCGGCGTCGGCAAGGCGCTGCTCGCCTTCCAGGACGAGCCGGTGCGCCAGCAGCTGATGGCGCGCATGCGCTTCGAGCCGCACACCCCGCACACCATTACCGACCCCAAACGGCTCGCCGAGCAGATCGTCGAGATCCGGGCGCGCGGCTATGCCATCGACGACGAGGAAATCGAGCAGGGGCTGCGCTGCGTCGCCGCGCCGATCCGCGACCACTCGGGCGCCGTCGTCGCCGCGGTCAGCATTTCCGGCCCCACCACCCGCGTCACCCAGGATGGCCTCGGCGAACTCGCCAGGGCGGTCGAGGCCTGCGCCCAATCGATCTCGCACGAACTTGGCGCTCCGCAGAAAGCCAACCCATGATCATCGACGTCCACTCGCACACCCCGCAGTTCCGCCACGCCGTGCCGCCGGAACACCGGCGCCTGCACCACACCTGGCGGCCCGACCGCTCGGTCGACTCGGTCTACAGCTGGAACGATTTCCTCGCGGCGCAACAGCCGGCCGACAAGTCGATCGTCTTCGGCGTCGCCTGGGCGCCGGGCGAAATCACCGGCGGGGTCAACGGCTTCAACGAGCCAGGCGACGTGGCGATCGGCGTCAATGACGCCACCTCAGCCTTCGCGCTGGCGCATCCCGATCGCCTGATCGGCTTCATGTCGGTGCACCCGCATGATCCCAAGGCGCTCGAGGAGATCGAGCGCTCGCGCACCGACCTCGGCCTCAAGGGCATCAAGATGGGCGCCAACTACCAGGTGTTCGAGCCGCTGGAGAGCCGGGCGCTGGCCATCTATCGCGAGGCCGAACGGCACGGGCTGCCGATCCTCTTTCACATCGGCACGTCGCCGGTCCGCACCGCGCCGATCAAGTACGCCCACCCGCTGGTGGTCGACGAAATCGCCATGCGCTACCCGAACCTCAAGATCATCATGGCCCATATGGGCCACCCCTGGACGGTCGATACCGCGGTGGTGATCCGCAAGCACCCCAATGTCTATGCCGACGTCTCGGGCCTCTTGTACCGGCCCTACACCTTCTACGAGGGAATGATCAAAGCCACCGAGTGGAACGTGCTCGACAAGCTGCTGTTCGCTTCGGACTACCCGATCACCACCCCGGCCGAGACGCTGCATGCGCTCCGCACCGTCAACGCCATCGTCGAAGGCACGGCGCTGCCGCGCGTTCCCGCCGACAAGATCGAACAGATCATCCACCGCGACAGCCTCACGCTGCTCGGCCTTTCCTAAGACCGGTACTCCTATGCATATCGAGAAATCCAAGAGCATCACCGAACGCGCCACCAAGGTCATTCCCGGCGGCGTCAACTCCGCGACCCGTCGGCTGAGCCAGCCCTATGCCTGGGAATGGGCCGAGGGCGCCTATATCCGCGACGTCGACGGCAACACCTATCTCGACTATCACGCGGCCTTCGGCCCGATCGTCCTCGGCCACAACGACCCCACGGTGAACGCCGCCGTCGCCAAGGCGCTGACCGGTCCAGACATGGTCGGGGTCGGCATCACCGAGCAGGAAATCATGCTCGCCGAAAAGGTGGTGCAGCACGTGCCCTCCGCCGAGATGGCGCTCGCCTTCTCCTCGGGCTCGGAAGCCACCTACATGGCGGTGCGGCTGGCGCGCGGCGTCACCGGCCGTGAGAAGCTGATCAAGTTCCAGGGCACCTTCCACGGCTGGCACGACTACCTGCTGATGAATATCGCGAGCCCTGCCGACAAGATCGGGAAGAAAGATCCGGGCAGCGCCGGCCAGCTCGCCGACGCCATCGACAACACCATCATCGTGCCGTTCAACGACCTCGCCGCCACCGAACAGGCGATCCTCGACCACCCAGGCCAGATCGCCGCCATCTTCATGGAAGCGATCCCGCACAATATCGGCTGCGTGCTGCCACGGCAGGATTTCGTCGAGGGGTTGCGCCGGCTCTGCGATCAGCATGGCATCGTCTTGGTGTTCGACGAGGTGATCACCGGCTTCCGCCATGGGCTCGGCGGCTACCAGTCGTTGCTCGGGGTGAAGCCCGATATCAGCACCTTCGCCAAGGCCATCGCCAATGGCTATCCCTGCGCCATCATCGCCGGCAAGCGTGAACTGATGCTGCAGTTCTCGACCGCGCCGGGCGGCAAGGTATTCGTCGGCGGCACCTACAACGGCCATCCGGTCGGCTCGGCCGCGGCGCTGGCCACCATCGCGGCGCTCGAGGACGGCACCATCTACGAGCGCACCTTCCGGCTCGGTGATCGGATGCGCGCCGGCCTCGCCGAAATCGCCGCACGGCTCGGCATCGAGATGGTGTCGGCGGGCTTCGGCTCGGTGTTCACCCCCTATTTCATGAGCGGCAAGGTCGAGCGCTACGAGGATCTCCTCGCCAACGACACGGCCCGCGATGTCGGCTTCCGCCAGGGCATGTGCGAGCGCGGCATCTTCATGCTGCCCATGCCGATCAAGCGCAACCATATCAGCGCCGCGCACACCGATGCCGATATCGACCGGACGCTCGAAACCGCTGAAATCGTTATGAAAACTCTGCGCTGAGCTCATGCTTTTCATATGCGAAAAGTCGTATTGATATATGATTGCGGCCGTCATAACGTTGCGATCTGACGACAGGCAGTGAGGCAACAGGGAAGCGCCTCGCCTGCCGACCGGTTGGGCCACATGGCTCGGCTGAGAATGTCGAGAGCGGGTCCGTTGGGCCGGGCCCGGAGGCCTGCAGCCTTGGCTGCGGGAGAACAAGCGTCGTCCGCGACGTGTTGTCGGTTCAGTTCGTCAAGGAGGGAAAGCTATGACGACCACTAATGCCACCCGGGGCTTCGGTTCGCTGAACCGCCGCTCCTTCCTCAAGGCTGGCGGCGCATCGGCGCTGGCCGCCAGCCTCCTGCCGGGTCTCATGACCGGCACCGCCAAGGCCGCTTACTCGGGCACGCTCGATATGCTGGCCTGGGACTTCCAGCCCGACACCATCAAGTCGCTGGTCGGTGAATGGACGGCGGCGGGCAACCCCGCGGTCAATGTCGCCGTGATCCCGAACCTCGGTTACACCCCGGCGCTGCAGACCCGTCTGCGCGGCGGCGACAAGATCGACCTCTTTTACAACTTCGCCTACAACTCGCAGAAGTTCGTCAACGAGGGCTGGGCCAAGACGCTGAACGGCCTGCCCGGCGTCGACGATATGATCGCCGACATGTTCGAGAGCGCCCGCGGCCGCCACGTCAATGCCGCTGGCGACATCATCAGCGCCCCGTATTTCTCGGCCGTGCACATGCTGCACTACAACGAGAAGTTCCTCGCCGATGCCGGCCTCGCCGTGCCGACGACGCTGAAGGAAATCTACGACGCCTCGAAATCGCTGCAGTCGACCGTCGCCTCGCCCTATGTCGCCTACTGGGTGAAGGAATTCTGCGAGGAATACCTCCACACCTACCTGCTCAATGAGCAGATCACCGCCTTCGACGATGCCGGCCAGCCGGTGTTCGCCGATGACCCTAAGACCGTCGGGGTGTTCGAGTGGTGGCAGGCCATGTACCAGGAGGGCCTCGCGCCCAAGTCGCTCCTGACCGACGATCCGGGTAAGCTCAGCAACGAGATGGCGCAGGGCAACGCCGCCTTCTACGTGCTGCACCACTACTTCCTGACCTCGATCCGCTCGCTCGAAGGCCCGCAATCGGCCAACGTCAAGACGGCTCCAGCCGGTCCGTCGACGCTACAGATCGGCGAAGTGCTGCAGATGGGCCAGTCCGACAGCGATGACGAACGTCTCGCGACCTGGGACCTGATGAAGTACTACGGCTGGAAGGACACCGACGGGAAGTTCAAGGTGTTCAACCAGTGGGCCAAGGCCGCCGGCCTCGCCGCCCCCTATGCCGGGTTCTTCACCGACCCCGAAGTGGTCGCTTCGTTCCCCGACTATTACGATCTCGCCTTGCTGTCCGACACCTTCGCCACCAAGTCGAACGTCGTGCCGGCCCGCACCCTGCCCTGGTACCCGGATTTCCAGGCCAAGGTCGGCGACATCGTCCATGCCCTGCTGCTCGGCCAGGCCACCCCGGCGAAAACCGTCGAGGACCTGACCGCTGCCGCCAAGGGCGCCCAGGGCGGCCGGACGCTCTAGCCGTTAGGCGCGGAGCCCGCTGCACCTCTCCCTTGGGGGAGAGGTCGGCGCGTAGCGCCGGGTGAGGGGGCCTTCCCACGCCCGGCGTTTGCGGCAGGGCCCCCTCACCCTGACCCTCTCCCCCAAAGGGAGAGGGGACGCTAGAGCCGAAGCTGCGGCTGACCCGAATTCAACTGAATACCAAGCAACAGGACACAAGAGCCCATGGCAGGAGCAGCTGACCTACTCGGACCGAAGGCCGATCGCGCATTCGGGCTGAAGCTCGTCGCGCCGGCGATGATCATCCTGATCGTGCTGCTGGCCCTGCCGACGCTGCTCACCCTGGTCTACAGCCTCCACGATGTGCCGGCGAGCGGCTCGAGCTTCGGGCCGTTCGTCGGCCTCGAGAACTTCACCATCATCTTTTCGAGCCCGGTGTTCTGGCGTTCGGCCCAGGTGACGCTCACCTTCTCGGTCGGCTTCGTCATCCTCTCGACAGTGATCGGCCTCGCCATGGCGATGCTGCTCAACCAGCGCTTCATCGGCCGCGGGCTGGCGCGCGCCCTCTTGATCATTCCGTGGGCGACGCCCTGGTTGGTCATCGGCATCCTCTGGAAGTGGTTTGCCGATGGCAGCGTCGGCGGGCTCAACGCCGTGCTGATGATGCTGGGGTTGACCAGCGACTATCACCCGTTCCTGTCCGACCCGAACACCGCTTTGCCGATCACCGTGCTCGCCGCGGTGTGGCGGCAGGCGAGCTTTGCCGGCATCCTGCTGCTTGCCGGCCTGCAGACACTGCCTGAGGAACTGAACGAAGCGGCCCAGCTCGACGGCGCCAACTGGTGGCAGCGCTTCAGCAACATCACCCTGCCCTGGCTGCGGCCGGTGCTGATCACCGTCACCGTGTTCAACGTGATCTATGCCTTCCTGCAGTTCGACGTGGTCTTTGCCATGACCCAGGGCGGACCCGGCGACACCACCCAGGTGCTCAGCATCCTGATTTACCGGCAGCTGTTCGTGAACACCAATATCGGGCTCGGTTCGGCGCTCGCCGTCATCCTCGGCGTCGTCGCGCTGATCGGCGGCTTGACCATCGTCCGGCTGTTCTATCGCAGGGAGATGCACTGATGGCGTCCTCCGCCTTCGAGCGCGGCCGGCGCCGCAGCCTCGCCACTAGCGTCGCCATCTATCTGGGCGTCCTGGTGTTCGCCATCTGGATCCTGCTGCCGGTCTGGTACCTGGTGGTCTCGAGCCTGATCACCCCCTCGCAGCTGGGCGTCAAACCCTTCCCGCTGGTGCCCTCCAGCGTCACGCTCGACAATTATGCGGCGGTGCTGTTCGGCAATACCGGCGGCAAGGGCATCGGCAGCACCGACATGGGCACCCGGCTGGTGCCGACCATCGGCCAGAGCCTCCTCGTCAGCTCGATCCTCGTGGTGCTGAACCTCTGCATCGCCGGCGCCGCCGCCTATGGGCTGTCGCGCTATCCGTTCCGCGGCGCCCGGGTGTTCGAGCTGTCGGTGATTGCCACCCGGATCGTTCCGGCCATCGCCATTATCGGCCCGTTCTTCGTGGCCTTCCGCGTCATCGGCGTGCTCAACACCCCGTGGGCCCTGGTCATCAGCTACAACGTCTTCACCCTGCCGCTCGCCATCATGATCCTCAAGAACTACTTCGATCAGCTGCCGCGCGAAATCGAGGAGGCGGCCAAGATCGACGGCGCCACCCGGCTCCAGACGCTGTGGATCATCATTGTGCCGATCGCCCGGCCGGGCCTCGTCGCGGCGGGCGTGCTGATCTTCCTCGAGGCCTGGAGCGAGTTCTTCTACGCCCTGGTGCTCACCAACCAGCTCACCGTGCCGCCGCTGCTCGCCGGCTTCCAGTCAGTACAGCAGTTCAACTGGAACGCGCTGGCCGCCGCCACCGTCATGTCGATGCTGCCGCCGACCGTGCTGGTGCTGATCTTCCAGCGTCACGTCGTCGGCGCCCTCACGGCGGGGGTGGGCAAATGAGTGCAACCATCAAGGCCGCCGTGCTCAGCGCCGGCGCCTGGTCGCAGTCGAGCCACCTGCCGGCGCTCACCGCCGACCCGCGCGTCGAGCTGGTGGCGCTCTCGAGCCCCAATGCCGAAATGGCGTCAAGCCTCGGGGCGCAATTCGGTGCCCCGCATTTTGCCGACTGGCGCGAAGCGCTGGCGCTCGGCCCCGACATCGTCGTCGTCTCGAGCCCACCCGTCGCCCACGAGGAACAGGTGATCGCGGCGCTCGAAGCCGGCGCCCACGTGCTGGTCGAAAAGCCTTTCGCGCTGAGCGCCGGGCCGGCCCGGCGGATGCGCGATACGGCCGAGCGACTGAACAAGGCACTGCTCGTCGGCTTCGGCTGGCCGGCGGCACCGATCTTTGCGCTGAGCCGCAAGCTGATCGAGGCCGGCGAGATCGGCCCCGTCGAACACCTGACCATGCATCTCGCAGTCAACACCCGGGCCCTGCTCTCAGGCAGCACCGATGGCGGCTGGGGCGGCAAGGCGGCATCAAACACCGCCACCTATACCGACAAGGCGATCTCCGCCGGCGGCTCGGCCGCCGTGACCATGTCGCACCAGCTCGGCATGGTCGAGTGGCTGGTGGGCCAGCCGATCGTCGCGCTCAACGCCAGCACGTTTCCGCCAAAGAGCGACATCGACCTCCACACCACTGTTAATGCCGAGTTCGCCGGCGGCGGTTCGGCGGCGCTGAGCGCCGCCTCCACCCACCCCTACCTGGCGCGACCGCAATGGCATTTCGCACTCTATGGTCGGAACGGCCAGCTCTGGGCCGACTCGGTGGCCGACACGCTTCGCCTGGTGCGGGCCAGCGGCGAGGTGGTGGAGTATCGCGCCCCTGAGGCCTCGGGCCTCTACGATCCCGGCGCCCCGACCAAGGCCTTGATCGCCTGCGCCTTCGGCGCCCCGGCCCCGGCCGGCCTGACGGCGCGCCTCGCGGCCCACGTGGTCGCGGTGACGGACGCCATCTATCTCAGCGCCAAGACCAACCAGAAACTGCAGATCGAGACCCTATGAGCACCTCCACCCTGTTTACCGGCGGCCTCGTCGTCGACGGCCTCGGCAATGCGCCGGTGCGCGCAGATGTGCTGGTGATCGGCGATCGCATCGCCGGCATCTTCAAGGGCGCCCGCCGTCCGGAAGCCGATCGGATCGTCGCCATCGACGGCCTCTGCATCGCGCCGGGCTTCATCGACATGCACACCCATTCCGACCTGCAGGTGCTGGTGAACCCCGATCATACCAGTAAGCTCAGCCAGGGCGTCACCACCGAGGTGCTCGGCCAGGACGGCCTGAGCTACGCTCCGATCGACGATGCGACGCTCATCGAGATGCGCAGCCAGATCAAGGGCTGGAACGACGATCCGCCGGGCTTCGACTGGAACTGGCGCAGCGTTGCCGAATACCTCACTCGCCTCGACGGCAATGTCGCGGTCAACTGCGCCTACCTCGTGCCGCACGGGAACCTCCGCATGCTGGTGATGGGCAATGCGGCGCGGCTCGCCACACCAGACGAGCTCGAGCAGATGAAGGCGCTGCTCCGCACCGCGCTCGAGGAAGGCGGCGTCGGCCTCTCGACCGGCCTCACCTATGTGCCGGCGATGTATTCCGATACCGACGAACTGGTGGCGCTCTGCGAAGTGGTCGCCGAATATGGCGGCTTCTACTGCCCGCACCACCGCAACTACGGCACCGACGCGCTGGGCGGCTATGGCGAGTGCTTCGAGATCGCCCGGCGCTCCGGCGTGGCGCTGCACCTCGCCCATACCCACCTGAGCTTCGAGGCCAACAAGGGCAAGCTGCCGCAACTGCTCAAGATGTTCGACGACGCCATCGCCGACGGCGTCGATCTGAGTTTCGACGCCTATCCCTACCTCGCCGGCATGACGACGCTGCTGTCGCAGCTGCCCAGCTGGGCGCTGTCCGGCAGCGGCGACGAGCAGATGGCGCGGCTCAGGGATCCGGAGACCCGCAAGCGCATCATCGAGGCGCTCGACGTCATCGGCTCGGACGGCCACCAGGGCCTCACCGTCAACTGGTCGAGCGTTTATCTCGCGGGCCTGCCCGGTGCGCCGGAGATGGAATGGATGATGGAGGGCAACCTCGCCGACGCGGCGCGGAAGCTCAACACCTCGCCCGCCGAGCTGGCCCTCGACGTGCTGATCGCCACCGAGCGCGCCGCCCCTTGCGTGTTCTTCATCGGCATCGAGGAGCATGTTCGCACCCTGATGCAGCGCGAGGAACACACCGTCGGCAGCGACGGTATCCTGGTTGGCGACCGCCCTCATCCCCGCTCCTGGGGCACCTTCCCGCGCATGCTCGAAACCTATGTGCGTGACGAGAAGGTGCTGACGCTCGAGGAATGCGTGCGCCACATGACCAGCTCGGCGGCCAACCGGCTGCGGCTCACCGATCGCGGCCGGATCGCCGCCGGCGCCAAGGCCGATCTCGTCGTCTTCGACCGGGACACGGTCAAGGCCAACGCCACCTACGAGCATCCGCGCCAGGCGGCGACCGGCATCGTGCATGTCTTGGTCAACGGCCAGTTCGCCGTCGAGAACAATCGCGTCACCGGCCATCGCGCCGGCCGCACACTGACGCTGGGAGCCTGAACATGGCCGCAACCGCAATCTCTATCGCCGACGACGCCCAGGGCTCGAGCTGGGCCGACCTGCCTGTTTCGACCCCCGGCCTGGTGCTCGATCTCGCCGTGCTCGATGGCAATCTCGACGAGATGGCTGCCATCGCCCGCTCGGCCAAGGTCGAACTCTTCCCGCACGCCAAGACCCACCGCATGGCGGAGATCGGCCTCCGCCAGGTGGCGCACGGCGCCGATGGCCTTTGCGTCGCCAAGCTCGGCGAAGCGGAAGCCTTCGCCGCCGCCGGGGTGAAGCGGCTGTTCGTCGCCAACCCGATCGTCGGGGCCGACAAGGCCGAACGCGCCCTCGCCCTGTCGCGCCGGGTCGACCTGACGCTCGCCACCGACAGCGAAGCCGCCGCCGCCAGCATCGGCGCGGTGTTCGCCGCCGCCGGCGCCACGGCGCGGATGATGCTGGCCATCGACTCAGGCCTCGGCCGCGAAGGCGTCGCTGCCGACCAGGCCGCCGCTGTGGCGGCCGCCGTTCACGCCCTGCCGGGCATCGAGCTCGTCGGCATCTATACCCACGAAGGCACCACCTATGGCGCCAAGGACCATCCGGATCTGGCGAGCCGCGCCAAGGCCGCCGGGGCATTCATGGTCGGGGTCGCCGAGACGATCCGGGGCCGCGGCGTGCCGCTGCCGATCGTCTCGCTCGGCGCCTCCGCTTCGGCGCGCGAAGTGGCGCATGTACCCGGCGTCACCCAGATCCGCCCTGGCATTTATGCTTTCAACGATGTCGGCCAGATCGCGCTCGGCAATGCCAGCCTCGAGACCACCGCCATCCGCGTCATCGCCACGGTGGTCAGTCACCCCGACCCCGAGCGCGCCTGCATCGATGCCGGCTCGAAATCGCTGAGCACCGACCTGGTGCCGGCCTCGGCGCATCGCGACGCCTTTCCCGGCATGGGGCTGATCGTCAACGCCCCCGGCTGGGTGATCGAGCGGATGTCGGAAGAACACGGCTGGCTGCGCTGGCATGGCCAGGGCGCGCCGATGCCGCTACCAGTAGGGACACGGTTGGAGATCGTGCCGAACCATGTCTGCATGGCCTTCGCCATGCTGCGCCGCGCCAGTGTGGTCGAGAACGGCCAGGTCGTGGCGCATTGGGACGGTTTCGGCCCCGGCGCATCCGAGTAGTATTATTTTGGGGGGAACGATGTCGGAGTTCAAACTGGCCGAGGGGCAGTCGCTGCTGGTCGCGTCGCGCGGCATATTCGAGCTGCATGGGCTGACCCGCTGGGTGCAGCAGGATGGCAAGTGGCGGGGCAAGACCCTGGCCCGCGTCAACCAGCTCTCGAGCCTCACCCGTCACCCCACCCTGCCGGTGGTCTACGGCACGTCGCGCGTCGGCATGGAGGGCGATATCCATGCCTGGCGCATCGAGGGCGACGCGGCGATTACCCTCGGCGAGAAGTCGAGCGAGGGCGCCGAGCCCTGCCACCTCGTGGTCGATCCGAGCGGCCGGCTGCTGATCGTCACCAACTACACCACCAGCACACTGGGCCTGCAGCGCCTCGCCGCCGATGGCAGCTTCGAAGGGCCGATCGTGCAGCTGAAGCTCAGTGGCGGCGGCCCCGAGCTCGAACGCCAGGACGACGCGCACCCGCACCAGGCCTTCTTCATCGGCGCGACGCTGGTGGTGATCGACCTCGGCGCCGATCTCATCCGTGAGTTCAGCCTCGATCTGTCGAAGCCCGTCGCCGACGCGCTGACCCAATCGCGGGCGACCGCCGTGCCGGCCAATACCGGGCCGCGGCACGCCGTGGTGCTGCCTGATGGGCGGCTGGCGGTCAGCGGCGAGCTCGGCTCCAACCTCGTGGTCGGCCGCCTCGGCGATCCGGCCACCAGCTGGGCCAATGTCAGGGCCACGCAGCAGACTGGCCCGGGCAAGACCCGCTGGAGCCGCAACTATCCCGGCGATATCCAGCGCGCGCTGGATGGCCGCCACGTCTACTTCGCCAACCGCAGCCTCGACACCATCTCGACCTTCGAGGTCTCCGGCGCCACCCCGGCACTGGTCGCCGAACACGACAGCCAGACGCAATGGCCGCAGCATTTGCTGGTCACAGAAAGCCACGTGCTGGTCGCCGGCTGGGATTCCGGCGCGGTCAAGGCGCTGCCGCTCGCCAACGGCGTTCCGACCGGCGTCGAGCATCTGTTCGATTGCCCGGGCGCGGGCTGGCTGCTGCTCTGGGACTAGGTCCTTTCCTAGCGAAAGCTGGCAACGATGCAGTACGTCGAGCTCCCCTCCCCCTTGGGGAGGGGGTGGGGGTGGGGGTCCATCGGTGATCACCGCACCACCCCCTCCCTCAATCCCTCCCCTTCAAGGGGGAGGGAAGAGACGACTGAGAAGATTGGTGCAGATCCCTGGATCACCCCAGATTTCCTGTGCCCCGGCCCTCCCCCATGGTGGCGGGCCGAATGGCGCGGTGTTAGTGGACATCGGCGCCGAAACGAGCGAGCGGGGGGAGCATGGCAGCAGCTGAAGACGGTGCGCCGACCGCCAAGGGATCGCGCAAACGCCGCAAGCCCGTTCCCAAGGCGGAGTATACCGCTCCGGCGCTGGAAAAGGGCCTCGATGTGCTCGAGCTGCTGGCGACGCTCACCGTGCCGGTCACCCCCAGCCAGATCGCCCAGCGCCTCGGCCGCTCGCTGTCGGAAGTCTATCGCATGGTGATGGCGCTCGAGCGCCGCGGCTACCTGATCCGGCCGCCCGGTGAAGAAGCTCTGGTGCTCTCCACCCAGCTCTATGGCCTTGCGACGCTGTTCCCGCCGTTCCGCCGGGTCGTTGATGCCGCCCAGCCGATCATGAACGCCCTGGCGCTCGAGACCTCGCAGGCCATCCATATGGCGGTGCTCGATGGGCTCAACCAGCGCATCATCGCCCAGGTCGATAGCCCCGCCCCCATCGCCATCCGCCTGCGCGTCGGCGCCGCCAGCCCGGCCATCCGCGGCACCTCGGGGCGCACCATCATCGCCTTTCAGTCCAGCCCGGTACAGGCCTGGATTATCGGCCAGTCGGAGGCGCTGCTGCCGCCCGAGCAGGCGAGGCGCTACCGTGGCCGGATCGAGGCCATTGCGAAACGCGGCTACGAGCGGATCGAAGGCGAGATGGTGCAGGGGGTGACCGACCTGAGCTTTCCGATCATCAACACAGCCGGCATCTCGATCGCGGCGCTGACCATGCCGTTCCTCACCAGCCAGCAGATCATCGTCCCCTTCGACGATGCGGCGATCATGCTCTACCGCGCCGCGCGCAAGATCTCGCAGTCGATGGGCGGCGACCTGCCCGAACCGCATTTCCCGCTCCCCCCGGACGTGCAATGAACGAAACCAATCCCTTCACCGCCGCTGATGTCGATCGCTTCGCCATCTGGGAAATGCTGGTCAGGCGCGACAGCGATTTCTTCCTCAGCAGCGACTGGTCGTTGGTTGCCGCCGATTATGTCGAGTCCGGCTTTCTCGGCATCGACGCCGCGCTGTCGCTCGAGCCCGCCAACTGGCGCCCGGCCTATGCGTCGGTTACCGCCTATCGCGATGCCGCCATCGCCGCCCGCTGGAACCCGGCCGAGTTCGCCGAGCCCCTGCGGGCCGCCTGGTTCCGCAGCCAATCGATCGACCGCATCGACATCAACGGCGATGCGGCCCTTGCCCATAAGCGCATCGAAGGGCAGATCGTCCGCCAATCCGAGGGCGCCATGATCCTCGCCTGGCGCTCGGTATTCCACCTCCGCCGCGAGCATGAGGCCTGGAAGATCGCCGGCTTTACCGGCTACCTGCCGCTGTAGCGGTGCCAGCCCCCGGTGCACATATCCCGGGGTCAGCCGCGACCGGCGAAGATGTCCTTCTTGACGATCGCATGGACGCCCCAGTTGCCGTCAACGACCTGGGTGACGCCGAAATCGACGCCGATCGACATAAGCGACACCGCTTCGTCCTCGGTCAGCCCCTTTGTCGTCATCAGGAAGTGCCGCATCTTGCGGAACGCGTCGCGCAGCGCGAGGTCTACCGACGACTTCGAGTAGATGTCGCTCTGCGCCGAGGGGCCCAGCTCCTGGAGGTAGTTGGCAAACGAGAAGCCGTGTACGAGCCAGTCGGTCTGGGTCTCCAGCATGGGATAGTTGAGCTCTTCCAGCGGGGTGCCGGCCAGGTCGGCCTCCTTGTGCAGGATGAACTGAAAGGTGCCGGTGAGGGAGCATTCGATCGCCGTGCCGCAGAGTTCGCTGTCGCCCTGGCTGGCATGGGGGTCGCCGACCGACATCATCGCGCCTTCGACGGCGACCGGGTAGTACATCGTCGCGCCCTTGCCGATGCGCCAGTTGTCGATGTTGCCGCCGGTATAGCTGGGCGGCACGGTGTCGACAAAATCAGCTTCGGCGGGGGCCAGGCCAAGCGTGCCGAAATGCGGGCGAATAGGCAGCCGAATACCCTTCAGCACGTCGTAGTTGCGCGTCGTCAGCGCGTGGTCGACCGGCACGCCGGGATAGTCGATGGTGGTGTGGGTAACACCGAACGGATCGGTCTGCGGCACCCAGGGAAAATTATAGACCGCTTCTGCCCAGCTCTTGCTGCCGGTGACGTCCACCTCATAGATGGTGATCACCTCACGCTTCTTGCCCTCGAGCATGTCGTTGTAGTGGAAGCCCCAGTTCGCTGCGGCGTTCGAGCCATAGGACTTGCCCGCGAATTTCGGGTTGGCAGAAGGCCGCGGGGTGCAGTCGAGGATGCGGACCTCGAGGATGTCGCCCGGTTCGGCGTCGCGCACGAACACTGGGCCGGTGAGGATGTGGACGCCCATGCCTTCGCCCGAGCCCTTCTTGTAGACGGCCGGGTCGGTCGGGCCGGCGCCGCGCCGGTCGACGCCCTTCTTGTCCTTGGTCCAGAGGTAGACGCTTTCGGCGCCTTCATCGCCCTCGACCATGCGCTCGAGATCGTCGCCCGCGTGGTGCGTCAGGGTCTCGATGGTCACGATGTCGCCCGAGTCGATCTCGACCTGCGGCTTCAGCGTCTTGCTGAAAAAGCCCCAATGCACTGTGTCGGCGGTAGCGGGGAGATAGTGGTACGCGCGCTGCTGTGGCTGGCGGGCGGCAGAGGCCTGGGCCAGCGCCGGGGTGACCAGCGATATGCCGCCGCCGGCGCCGAGGGCGGCAAGGCCACCCGCAGCCAGGAAGCCACTCTTGAGGAAGCTGCGGCGCTCGACGTTGAGATCCTCCTTGAAGCTTCGATAGTGGGCCTCGAACTGAGGGCAGTTAACGTCATCGCCTTTGCACATGGGGTGTCCTTCGCGGGGGTTGCATCTACGCGCAACTATCCCGGTCAGGCCCGGCTCAGGCAATCGGGCGAAGAGGCTGTCCGGACCCCGGCTCGATCGGCCCCTGGCACTTCGTCTCTCTCTTTTTTTCAGCATTATCAACAAGGTACGTCGGAAGCAGTCCTCCGAGCCGAGCCTTGTCGGGCGCCTGCCTGACAGCCAAAAGGCAAGAGATTGTTCGTCTCACGGCAAAGACTGGCGGGTCGGCCGGGCTATGCTAAGCTCAGGGTTGGGAAGCTCTGATCGAGGTGGGTGCCGAAGCAGCGCCGCAGTCTGCGGCGCGTGAAGGGACACCATGAGCGCCGTCCGGTTCAGCGTCGAAACCGTGCCCCTCGACCGCCGCCGCGCCGCATGGCTGGAGCGGCTCGCACAACTGGGGCTGCAGGCCAGCGGAGCCAGCGGCACTATTGCGGTTTCGCCCTCCAGCTCCGGAGCTCTGCTCGCCGATCTCGCCGGTGAAGCGCAGGCGCTCGAGAGTGTTGCGCACGGGCCTGGGGCGCCAGTGCTCCTGCTGCTCGTCGGCAGAGGCAGGGCGCGGCTCACCGCCGGGCGAACCGCGCTCGAGCTGGCTGACGGAGACCTCGTCGCGCTCGAGATGAGCACAGCCTGGCAGATGCGCTGGCGTACCGATTTCCGTGCCGTCTTGCTGCGGCTGCAACGCGGGCCCCTCGCGGCGCGGCTGGGCCGCGTGCCGGTGCGGCTGCCGGTCGTGCTGGGCCGCACGGTGGCGGCCGCCGCGGCTCGGCCGCTGTTGCGGACGCTGGCCGCTGATATTGAGAATCTCGGCCAGGCCGATCTGGCCGCCGGCGAGATCGCGCTCACCGAACTGGTGGCAAGCGCCTTGCTCGGTGAGGCAAACGCCCCGGACGGCGGGCTGACCCAGGTGCAGGCGGCGCATTTCCGAAGAGTCTCGGCCGCGATCGACAGCCAGCTCACCAACGCCGATCTCGGGCTCACCGATATCGCCCGCCAGGAGGGGATGTCGGCGCGCTACCTGCAGCGGCTGTTCGAAGGGCGGGGCGAGAATTTCTCCGACCATGTACGGCAGTTGCGGCTGCAGCGCTGCAAGGTGGACCTGCTCGATCCGAACCACGCACGCGAAAGCGTTGCCGCCATCGGCCAGCGCTGGGGTTTTCGGGATCAGGCGCATTTCAGCCGCGCCTTCAGCACGGCTTTCCGCATGACCCCCACGGAGATGCGCCGCGCCGCCGTGCCGGTCGATGACGGCTACTCCCAGCGTGGCAGGCCGACGACGCACCAGCCTGTACCGCCCGCGAAAACTCCGCCGGCCGGGCCGCAGGAGGCAACGAGGCCCGCGCCTGAGCCGTGGCCCGGTGATCGGCATCACCTGCCGGCGACCGCCGACACGGTACACTGGGGCTATGTAAGTCGCACGCTGCCACCGGTGCTGCGGGTTGAGCCGGGAGCCACCGTCACGATCGAGACGCTCACCCAGCATTCCGGCGACGACTGGGATCGGATGGTGGCGGGGGATGCTGGCGCCGAAAGCGTCTTCGGCTGGACGAGTGAAGGCAAGAACATCGACCGGCGCGGAGCCGGACCGATGAACGCCTCGGTGTTCGGGCGCGGCGCGGGCGAAGGGTTCGGGGTGCATATCTGCACCGGCCCCATCTACGTGCGCGGGGCGGAGCCCGGCGATGTGATCGAGGTTGAAATCATCGACATCCGGCCCCGGCCCAGCGGCAATCCGCTGCACACCGGCAAGGCCTTCGCCTCGAACGCCTCGGCCTGGTGGGGGTACCAGTATGGTGATCTGCTCGACCGGGCGAAGCGCGAGACCGTCACCATCTTCGAGATCGATCTCGAGCGACCCCAAGAGGCTCGTCCGCTCTACAGCTACGTGTGGCAGCCGCAGGCCGATCCGTTCGGCGTCGTGCACAAGACCATGGATTACCCCGGCGTACCGGTCGATCACACTCTGGTCGAGCATCGCACCGTGCTCGAAGGTATCGCCATTCCGGCGCGCCTGCATTTCGGCTTCGTGGCGCTGGCGCCGCGGGAGTCCGAACTCGTCGATTCTATCCCGCCGAGCTATTTCGGCGGCAATATCGACAATTGGCGCGCCGGCAAGGGGTCCCGGATCTACCTGCCGGTATCGGTGGAGGGCGGCCTGCTCTCGATGGGCGACGGGCACTTCGCCCTGTCCGACGGCGAGATCAACGGCACTGGGCTTGAATGCTCGCTGACCGGTGACATCCGCATCCGCCTCCACAAGGCTGGAGCCGCCGACGCAGCGGCCTGTGTCACCGGGCTCAAGGCGCCGTTGATCGAGACCCCCGACAGTTGGGTGATCCAGAGTTTCAGCCACCTCAACTACCTGCGCGATCTCGGTCGCAATGCCCAGGCTGAGGTCTATCAGAAGTCGACCGTGGACCTGGCGCTGCGCAACGCCTTCCGGCAGACGCGCCGGTTCCTGATGGACGTCTACGGACTGAACGAAGACGAGGCGCTGACCATCATGTCGCTCGCCGTCGATTTCGGCGTGACCCAGGTTGCGGACGGCAACTTCGGCGTCCATGCCGTTATCGACAAGGCGATCTTCCGCGGTCGCAGCATGCGCTAGCCGAACCTAGAGAGTACGAAGCCGGCCTGCGTCAACCTGGCGCATACTGCGTCCGGCCAATGATGGGCGCGCCCGCGCCAATCAAACCAAATCCGAAAGCCGCCTCTTCCAAAGCCGACCCAACCGTGGTCTAAGCAACGCCATCCACAGGGGTGCTCCGTATTGCCGGGGCTGAGATGCGGCACGCTAAGTGCGCGGACCCTAAAGCTGATCTGGGTAATACCAGCGGAGCGAGGCGGGCGATGTTTTCCGGCGCACAGATTTCCCTTTATCCCATGGCCGACGATTTCGTCGGCGTCATCCTCTCGGCGCTTGGCGCGCTCGATCCCTATCGGGACCGGCTGCGCATCGAGACCGACGATATCTCGACCCTCCTGGTCGGGCCGCCGGAGGTGTTGTTTCCGGCCATGCGCGACCTCTTCGTCGCAGCGGCGCAGGCCGGCAAGCATGTCACCTTCTCGGCCGCCATTTCACGCGGCTGTCCTGGTGAGCCCGATGAGGCGATCTGCAACACCAACGCGCTCGCCGATCCGCTCGAACCGCTGGCCGTCCGCCAGGCGACCGCCCATGCGGCTGTCGCCTCGGCAGCCGCAACCGGCCAATCCATAGCCGCCCAGTTCTCGCTTTACGTGATGGGCACCGGCCAGCACATGGACGAGATCTATGGCTGCATCGACTTCCTGAAGAGCTCAGGTGTGTTCGATCGCTCCAAGCACTTCTGCTCGGTGCTGCGCGGCGATGCCGGTCCGGTGTTTGCGACGCTGGCCGAAGCCTTCTGCCGGTTCGGGCCGCCCGAAGGACACGTCACCATCGACCTGACCGTTTCCGCGAACAGCCCGACCGCCCGCTAAGGCACGTCTGCTTTTCCTTCAAGGTCCATGTCGATGCCCTTCATCCGCCCGGTCGCGGGACGCGCCGCAACAGCCTTCAGCCGCCTGTGGCCTGCTTTGCTCTCGGTCGGCGGCCTGTTCCTCCTCTGGGAGGCCTATGCCCAGCTTTCAGGGATTCCACCGACCACACTGCCCGCGCCCTCCCGGGTGCTGATGCAAGGCGCACTGCAGCATCGGGCGCTGTGGGACAACACACTCCCCACCCTCACCGCCACCCTCCTCGGCTTTGCCTGCTCGGTCTCGGCGGCCTTCGCCCTTTCGGTGCTGATCGACTTCTTCCGTCCGCTGCGCCGCGCCCTGCTGCCGGTCTTTGTCATCAGCCAGACCCTGCCGATGATCGCCATCGCGCCGCTGGTGGTGCTGTGGTTCGGCTTCGGCCTCGCGCCCAAGATAATGCTGGTGGCGCTGGTCACCTTCTTTCCAATGCTGATCGCGCTGGTGCAGGGCTATGCCGCCACCGCCGACGAGATCGAGCAACTGGTGGCCTCGATGGGTGCGCCACGCTGGCGCATCTTCCTCATCGCCCGCCTGCCCTCGGCCCTGCCCTTCTTCTTCGCCGGCCTCAGGATCTCCATCACCTACGCCGTGGTCGGCGCGATCTTCTCCGAGTATGCCGGCGCGGCCAAAGGGCTTGGCATCTATATCCTCAACGCCAAGAACAACTTCCGCCCCGACCTCGTGCTTGCCGCCGTCACGGTCAGCGCCACCCTGACGCTGCTCCTGTTCGGAGCGACCGTACTGATCCAGCGCCTGTCGATGCCCTGGCTGCGCCTCTCCGGGAGCGAAAGCCCATGAGCGTCGCGCGCCTCGAACTGCGCGGCATCGCCAAAGCCTTCGGCGATCTCCAGGTGTTGGGCGAGCTGTCCATCGCCGTTGGCAAAGGCGAGTTCGTTTCCGTTCTCGGCCCATCCGGTTCGGGTAAATCCACCATCTTCAAGCTGTTGACCGGGGCCTTGCGCCCCGACACCGGCGCCATGCTGTTCGATGGCGCCCCGCTTCAGCCAGACCACCGCCCTTTCGCCTTCATGCCGCAGCGCGACGCCTTGATGGATTGGCGGCGGATCATCGACAACACGACATTGGGCCTCGAGGTGCAGGGCATCGGGCGCACCGCGGCGCGCCGGCGCGTGGCGCCACTGTTCGCCGAGTTCGGCCTTTCCGGCTTCGAGCACCACTATCCTGCCCAGCTCTCCGGCGGCATGCGTCAGCGCGCGGCGCTGCTCCGTACCGTGGTGCAGGACAAGGACATGCTGCTGCTCGACGAGCCGTTCGGCGCGCTCGATGCTCTCACCCGCGCCGATATGCAACGCTGGCTCGAAACCATGTGGAGCCGCCACGGCTGGACCACCCTCCTCGTTACCCATGACGTGCGCGAAGCGGTGCTGCTGTCCGACCGCATCTATGTGCTGTCGGCCCGCCCTGGCCGCGTCATCGCTGAAGTTGCCGTGCCCCTGCCGCGCCCCCGCCGTACCGGCGCGGCGGTCGCCGCCATCGAGGCCGGCATCCTCGATCTGCTCCTCTCCGCCCCAACCCAAAGGACTTGAACGATGAACCTCCGCCACCTGGCGCTCGCCGCCGCCTGCCTCATTGGCCTCGCCGCCAGCCCGGTCGCCGCGCAGCAGCACGTCACCATGGCCCTCGATTGGACCCCCAATACCAACCACATCGGGCTCTATGTGGCGCGTGAGCTCGGCTACTATGCCGAGGCCGGGCTCGACGTCGAAATCCTGCCTTACACCGACACCTCCGCCGGCGCGCTGGTGGCCAACCATGTCGCCGATTTCGGCATTGTCGGTTCCATCGGCTTCATGACCCAGCGCGCCGGCGGCGCCGACCTCAAGGGCGTCTACGCCGTCACCCAGACCGAGACCGGCCGGCTGGTGTTCAACGCCGAACGCGCGGACATCCAGCGCCCGCGGGACCTCGATGGCCTGACCTATGGCGGCTTCGGCAGCGCCTGGGAGAATGCCCTGATCACCTCGATGATCCGTGCGGATGGCGGCGAGGGCACGTTCGAAACCGTGACGCTGGGGACCTCTGCTTACGAGGCGCTGGCCAATGGCGCAGTGGATTTCACCCTCGAAGTCTACACCTGGGAGGGGGTCAAGGCCGAACTCGACGGCAAGGCCCAGCGCGCCTTCCGCTATGCCGATTTCGGCGTCCCCGACCAGCACACCACCCTGATCGGCTCCAGCGAGGCGTATCTCGATGCAAATCCGGAGACCGCCACGGCTTTCATCAGCGCCACCGAGCGCGGCTACGCTTACGCGGTCGAGCATCCGGACGAAGCCGCCGACATCCTCATTGCCGCCAATAGCGACGTCCTGACCGATCGGGCGCTGATCCGCGCCTCGCTGCAGGCCTTGATCGACGGGCACTATCTGCAGAGCGCCGATGGCGTGATTGGCGCCATCGCGCCCGCCAAAATGGAAGCCATCGGCCAGTACCTCTTCACCGCCGGCATCCTGCGCGACGGCAACGGGGTGGTGCTGGCAGACAAGCCTGACTTCTCGACTTACTTCAGCAACCAGTACCTGCCGGCCGAATAGCTCATAACTGCGGCGCTCAATCTCCGGGTTGAGCGCCGCACCGGCTTACTCATCCCGTCATCCAGGTTCGGAGCTGTGGACGCGTGTTACCGCCTCTCTCGGCGGGCTCTGCCGACCGAAATCACCCGTCCTTCGCCAGACCACCTTCGCGCCGGTTTTCATTGGTTGGCGCCGCTGAAATCGGCAACGAGACCGCGGGCGCCCGGCACGATCATCACCCCGTCGCTGTCGCAATCGAAGAACTTCGCCATCGCCCCGAGGCCCCGCGCCGTTCCGTTGGCCTGTTCGGCGGCGGCATCCACTATGGCCACAACACAGCCCGGCGCCTCCCGCAGCCCCACCTTGCTGACCACCAGCGCTGCGGCGCTGCGGCCATCGACGTCGATCAGGAAGCGAAGCACCGCTGCCTGGACACCGTCCTCGTCCTCCAGCCATTCCACCGTCTTGCCGACACTGTTGAAGGCCGAGAAGGTCTCGAACGCCTCGTTGCGCACGCCGAAATCGACATCCATCCGCGCATCGCCTTCCGAGACGAAGACGTCGAACCCGCCATGCCCCGGGCAGCGGAGGTCCGCGCCACCCGCTTCCTCGTAGACCTTCAGCACCTCGCAGGCATCGAGGTCGAGCGGCGTGTAGCTGCTCTGTGCCGACGCCGATCCAGCAGCGAGGGCGACGACGGCTATCAGGACGCTGACGAATGCTGTGCGCATGGCGACTCTCCTCTGCTGATCCGGCAAGTGTCAGCTGCCGGTGCGGAAAATGTAAGGCCCCGGCAGGAGGCTTAGCGCTGCGCCTAATCCTCCTCGACGAACACTTCCTTGCGCTTCCGCCGGGTCGCCGGCAGCAGCGCGACGATCACCGCGGCCAGCGCCATGGCCAGCAGCACCGCCGAGATCGGTCGCTCGACGAACACCAGCGGGTCGCCCTTCGAGATGATCATGGCGCGGCGCAGGTTCTCTTCCAGCGGCGGGCCGAGCACGAAGCCGAGAAGCAGCGGCGCAGGCTTGCACCCGACGCAGGCGCCGCGCCGCCCCCTCAACGAAAAGATGGCGCGGCTGGGCGTCAGGCGGTGAGGCGACCGCGCAGGTAAGCCGGCACTTCGTCAGTTGGCGACGAAATCCGCCGTCTCGCCGCTCCCCAATCGCTCTAATGCGGCCGGTTACAATGGGCCACGAAAGCCGAGATCGCTTTCGCGCCTCGAAGGCTGCCCGCCATATCGGTTTCATGCCCGCCGGCGGTCATGCGAAGCCAACCATTGGCGGCAAAGGCCTTGATGAACAAGGAATCGCCGGCGATGCCGTTCGATGTGAAGGACGGCATTTCATCTTGATCGGTCTTGCCGGCGAGTTGCAGCGTCTGATTGCCCGAAACCAGCGTGATCTCGGTCAGGTCGCCGGGGACGCCGGCGATCCCCGCGAAGATGCGCCCACCGCCCTCCTCGCAGGAGAAGTTCAGCGGCTGATCGTCGGTATCCGCTACCTCATAGGCCAGAATGGCCGGACGCGTCCGATCCTCTTCGTCGATCCGGATCGCCCAGTCATAGCCGTCCGTCGGCTTCGGCACCGGGCTTTGCGCCATTGCACCGACCTGCGATGCAAGCAAAAACAAACCGCAGACCAGCACGAAGTATTTGCGCATAATGACCTTTTCGGCAATCTTGGCGGACGACGCGTTCACGGGCAACCCCTGCGTTTGCCTGCAGCATCTTGCAGTTCAGCCCAACTCTCCAGCTTCTCCCGGAGTACCATGCGTACCATCAGCATTCTTTCCGTTCTCCTCTCGCTAGGCCTGATGACGACCGTGCCGGCCGCCGCCGCCCCGAACGAGGTCGCGCCCGATCTCGGCGCCTATGTCGGCAAGTATGTCTTCGACAAAGTCGAGGGCGTGAGCTTTCTCGAGCATCCCCTGGTGCGCGCCGCGATCGAGGCTGCCGCACCAGCGGGCCCGGTGCGCGACCAGGTGTATGTCACCGATGCGGTCACCACGCCTGTCATCAAGGTGGGGCAGCGGCTTTATGTCCGCAGTTACGACCCGGCCAGCGGTGGCGACGTCAACTGGGGCATCCTGATCGCCCTCGATGGCAGCAAGGCTGCACTCTGCTATTCGGAGGGTGTCGAGCCGGATGTGCGTGGCGCCGACTGGTATGCCGAAGGCGAGAAGGCCTTCACCCTCTTTCTCATGTGCCCGTCCGAAGCCGGAGAGATCGAGCAAACCCTCGGTGATTGGCCGATCGGCCCCATCCCGGGCTGACCGCCACAGGCGTCGTCGTCGCAGCCCGGCGTCTGTGTCCGACGCATGCGACGCACCGCGGCGGCTCATTGATAGCTCCACTCGATGACGGCCAGATCCGATTGGCCGCCGGGCAGCTCCCAGCGCGCGTAATCGCCATAGGTGACGACCTGCACCTTCCTGCCGGACGGCTCGTGGACGAAGTACATGCTGCAATAGCCGTCGCCCGAACAGGATTCGAGCTCGGGCAGCTGCCGGCAGATATTGGTGTCGTCTTTCGGGCCGCCAGGACGGCCGTAGACATTGGCATCGCATTGCGGGTCGACGAGTGGTGTCCACGTCGCGCCGAGTATGGCGGTGCGGAACTGCAGGTAGTTCATCTGCTCGTCGACGATGCCGTCGAGCTGTCCCGTTTCGACCGCCTGGGCGGCGACCGCGCTTGTCACGGCAAGCCCGAACAGGACGACGTATTGGAACGGACGAAAACGCTTCATTGCATGCTTCTCCTTGGCGGCGTCAGCCGCGTGACCCCTTCGCCAGGGCCCATTCCCGCACCATGTCGCTCGCCCGGCCCAGCCACGTCCGGGCAGCGTCGGGCTGACGAAAATTGCAGCCGAAATCGAAACGCAGCGAGCTTGTCCGATCGCCGCGTTGCCAGCTCAGCGCTCCCGTCCCCTGGTCCGTTACCGCTCCCTCACAGGGCAGTTCGCGCAGCGCCTCGAGCGGCTGCAGTATCGCGCGGATGCGCGCAAAACCTTCTGGTCCGGCGTTGAACTGGCCTTCCGCCTCGATCCGGACAGTCGTGCGGTAAGACCCCCGCCCCGAACGATCGATCGACCATTCGGTACGACCGCCGCTCCAACCATTGCCGGTGCCGACATACGAGATCCGCTCAGGCGTAACCGCAGGCGAGGAGTCTCGAGACGTCTCTTGAAAACCGTTCGTGCCGGCCAACGTCACTGCGAGCAAGAATGCGAGAGACCGACTCATTGACCCGCGCCTAGCGCGTCGTCTTGCCTGTATCGAAATCGTGCACGAACAGCCCCGCCTTGCGGCTGTCGAACAGCGCCTGCAGATCGCAGGTCGCGCTCTGCTGCTTCTTGCAGTTCGTCTGCGCCGCTTGCTTGGCGCGCCGGGCCGACGTCTCGGTGGTCGCGCTGTCGTTGTTGCCGCCCAGGCGATACGCCTGGATGAAGCCATTGCCGGTCAGCGCGTTGGTTTCGCACCGCCGCGACGTGTCGGCGCTGCACGCCTCGATCGCCGCGGCGCTCGCGGCATCGGCGCTGCGGTAGCCGCTCGCGACGTAGAGTTTGGCGTTGTAGCCGTCGTCGGCACCACCGGCGACCCATGCGGACGCGGCGAAATACTTGCGAGCCTTGGCGCCAGGGAAACGCTGGTTGGTGCTGGCGCGGATCGTCGCAAAGACCTCGCACGGCAACAGCTGCTTGGCCGAGCATTCGGCCATCACCTGATCACGATCGGCGCCGCCCTCACCAAGCCAGCCCCTGTAGAAATATCCCTCCTTATCGCGGATGATCGCGATCGATGAATTCGACCAGGTGCCGGCCGACGTACAGCCGCCGCCCATCACCCTGTTGCACGCATCGAGCGCGCCTTGCTCGCCGATATTGTTCGCGCCGCTGTAATTGCCGTCGACCCAGACATCGGCGGCGTCGACATGCCAGGCGATCGCCGCAAAGCTGCCATCGCTGGGCGCCTCGGGTTGCTCCGGGGCTGCGCCGCTGTCATCGCGAGCACATATCGGCGTCGGGGCGACACCGGGGCCATTGGGAGCCATCCCCACCAGCCGCTCCCCCGGCCCGGGGCCGTTGCAGGGATAATGCTGCGCCTGCGCCGACGCCGGCGACAGGCACCAGACAATTGCGATCAGCAGCATTTGCCCAACCCAGCGCAGATCGCCGAAACGCTTCATCATGTTCATCCTGTGGTGTTGAGATAACAGGCGATCATCGGATCACCCGTCCCGAAAGAAGATTTCGGCGACCGGCTGCGATCCCGCCCTCAGTGGCGCGAGAAATCTGCGAACGGCTTCTAATCGCCACGAGCGGCACTCGACTCGACGCGGCAATATGCAAATAAGTCATGCGATGAGTGCCGATGGCCAAAGCGCCTTGACCGAAGACGCAGATGCGCGGATCGAGCTGCGCCGGATGACCCGACAGCTCGGGGTGGTCTACTGGGCCTCGGTCTTCCTGATCGCCAGCCTGCTCTGGCACTTTGTCGGTGTCGACGCATGGGTATCGGCGCCGGGAAAGCTGGTCTGGATCACCGCCAGCATCGTCATCACCTTCGCCATTTCGGCGCTGCTGCTGCGCTGGCGCAATTTGTCCTTCCTGCACAAGGCCATCCTGTGCTTCGTGCTCACGCTGCTCTGCTCACCGTTCTCCGCGAGCATCGATTTCCTCATCGCCTCCTGGTACTTGTGGCCGCAGAAGCCGGCTTTCACGCCGCGCGATTTCGTCTACAGCCTGATCGAAAACAGCTCGTTCCTGTTTGGCTGGGCGTGCCTCTATGTGGCGATGCTCTACAGTCACGAAGTGCGCCAGCAGGAGCAGCGGCTTGCGGCAATCCGGGAAGAGGCGCTCAAAGCGCAGATGCGGGCGCTGCGCTATCAGATCAATCCGCATTTCCTGTTCAATACCTTCAACTCCATTGCGGCATTGATCGAAGAAGGCATGCCGAACGAAGCCAAGCGGATGGTCGTCGTCCTGTCGGAATTTCTGCGGACGACGTTGACCCTCGATCCATTGAGCGATGTTCGCCTGGATCGGGAACTGGCGCTGCAGCAGGACTATCTGGCGATCGAACGCGAACGCTTTTCCGATCGGCTGAATTTCGCAGTGGATGTGCCCATCGAATTGAACGGCGCGCTCGTACCCAGCCTGATCCTGCAACCTCTGGTCGAGAACGCCATCAAGCACGGCGTGGGGCAGGCGAGCGCGCCGATGTTGATTCGCATCGAAGCCGCGGCGGTGAATGAAGACCTCAGGTTGGTGGTCACCAACGATGTGGCACCCGATCGCGCAACGACGGAACCTCCCTCGACGGGGATCGGGCTGGCCAATGTCAGCGAACGGCTTGCCGCCCGGTTCGGCGCCCGAGGGCGATGCACTGCAGGCTATGACGGTCAGGGGAAGTGGGAGGCGGTCGTCGAGCTGCCGCTACGTTACGAATGAGTGGATTTTCGGTGCTGATTATCGACGACGAGCCACTCGCACGCGGCCGGATCCGGCGTGCCCTGGCGGCAATGCCGGACGTCTATGTCGCGGGCGAAGCGGCCAATCTCGCCGAGGCCGGCATGCTGATCGAGCGATTGCGCCCCGATGTCATCACGCTCGATATTCAGCTGCCGGGCGGCACCGGCTTCGACCTGCTGGAGCGGCTTGGTCCGGCGGCGCCGGCAACGATATTCGTGACCGCCTTCGACCATCAGGCCCAGCGTGCCTTCGACGCGCATGCCATCGATTATGTAACCAAGCCGCTCGAACCGGCGCGTTTGCAGCTGGCGGTCGCGCGGGCCTGCGCCCGGCTGCGGGCCAGCTCAAACGAGGAGCGGGTCGGCGAGCTTCAGGAAGTGATCAGGGCCCTGCGGCACGCACTGCAGCAGACCGAAGGTGCCGGGCCGGATTTCTGGGTGCGCTCGCGCGGCGATTATCGGCGCCTTGCCTTGCACAACGTCACGCACATCGTTGCCGAGCGCGACTATGTCCGCATCTTCAGCGACGGGGAAAGCCACCTGCATCAAGAGAGCCTGACATCGCTGGAACGGCGGCTGCCGCCGAGGATCTTCGTGCGCGTGCATCGCGGTGCGATCATCCGCAGGGATGCCATCGTTCGCCTGCGGACCGCGCAGTTCTCGCGGTTGATCGTGGAACTGGTCGGCGGCAGCGAAATCCGTGTCGGGCGAACCTACGCGGCCAAGATGCGCGCTGAACTGGCGCGCGGCATAATGCCGGATACGCGCTGAAGCAAAGGAGGCGTAGCGCCAGACGTCGGTCGCCGATGGCTGGTACTAGGGGGCCTCCATGATTTCGGGCACCAGCGAACGGGCCGCCTGGCGCAGTTGCTCGGTCCAGCCCTCGTCGATCCAGCGATAGGGGCGGCGGAGCCGCGTGCCGACCGGGGCCCAGTTCCCGACGGCAGCCAGCAGCTTGTCGAGCGCGGCGTTGGAGTAGCCATGGTCGCGGCGGAACGGGACGATGTGATCCTCCATGAAGCTGCAGAGGCGGCGTTCGATATCGCGGGCCGCCTCCGGGTCGGTGAGCATCAGCTCCGTCCAGCGCTGAGCGCCCGAGGGGCTCAGGCAGGCGACGTTGGAGAAGGCGCCGGCGGCGACACCTTCGCGCACGCCGGTCGCGAGGTGGTGGCCGGGCACGTAAAGGGCCCAGTCGGCGAGGTGCTGCCGAGCCTCGGCGTACCAGTCTGCGTCGCCGTCACCAAGCTTGACGCCGACCACTTGCGGGACCTGCTCGAGGATGGCGGCCAGTTCCGCTGGCCCCAGCACGCGCTTGGCGTGTGGCGGGTTGTAGAGGATGAGCGGGATGGCGCCGGCCGCCTCGGCAGCCATCACGAGAAAGTCGACGGCCTCGGCGTTCGACAGCGGCCACCAGTCGGGCAGGATCACCTGGATGCCATCCGGCGCCAGCGCCGCAGCCCGCCGCACCCGGTCAAGCGCCAGGCGCGGGTCGGGCTGGCATGCGCCGATGACGAAGGGCATGCCGGCGGCCCTGCAGCTTTGCGCCAGCAGCTGCTGGATGGCATCGAACTCCGCTTCCGTCTGGTTGTGGAACTCGCCCGCCGTGCCGTTGGAGTAGATCCCGTCGACCTCGGCGGCGATCAAGACGTCGATCTCTGTGCTGAGGCGCACGAAATCGATGCTGTCGTCGCTGTCGATCGGCAGCAGCAAGGTCGCCCAGTTGCCGCGAATTTTGCCCCAAGGCGCGTCACGCCGTTCCAGCTTGTTCATCGTCGCCACTCATAGGACATCCAATATGTCTTGATGGATATCCTACAAGTTGATATCAAGCAATCAACGAAGACGGGATTGACCAGCCACCATGATCGAAACGAAGTCGCTGCAGCCGCTGACCAAGCCACAAACGCTGCACGCCTCGGTGCAGGAGAGCCTCAAGGCCTATATCGACGAGAACCGGCTGCGCGGTGGCGACCCGCTTCCCCCCGAGAGCTTCCTCGCCCAGCAGCTGGCGGTCAGCCGCAACTCGGTGCGCGAGGCGATCAAGGCGCTGGAATCGGTCGGCATCCTCGAGACGCGGCGCGGTATCGGGGTGTTTGTCAGGGCCTTCTCGTTCGACCCGCTGCTCGAGCACCTCGCCTATGGCTTACGAGGCTCGCTGCGCGAAGTCGGCGAACTCGTCGAGATCCGACGCGTGCTCGAAGTGGCGCTGATCGAGAAGACGGTCGAGATGATCGGCGAGGACGACCTCGCCGAGCTGCGGGCGGTGACCGATCGGATGCGCGTTCGGGCCGAGCACCACGAAAGCTTCGCCGACGAAGACAAGGCTTTCCATCTGCTGTTGTTCCGCTGCCAGGGCAACCAGATGCTGAGCAAGCTGATCGATGTGTTCTGGCTGGCCTTCTACAAGGCCTCGGACTTCGTCAACCTCGACAATCCCAACCCGCTCGCCACCTGGAAGGACCACCACGACATCGTCGAGGCGGTGGCAGCCCGGGACGTCGAGGCGGCGCGGGCGCGGCTCGATCACCACTATCACGGCATTCTGGGGGTCATCGCCAAGAACGGCGAGACCGCTCGTTAGAATAGGGACAACTGGGAGGACGACCATGAGACTGAGGACTTTGAGGTCAGCACTCGTGCTGACGACGACACTGCTCGCCCCTATGCTGGCGCTGCCAGCCCTGGCAGAGACCGGCAAGACCATCAGCGGCGGCTTCGACGTCGGCCCGGGTGGTTTTCCGGGCAACTTCAATCCACTCGCCGCGACCGCCGGCCTCACCTGGCTCAGCGTCTATTATGAGCCGCTGGTCATCTACAACGCCGACCTGACGGCGATCGTCGGCGACCTGGCGGAGAGCTTCGAGATCAGCGCCGATCAGAAGACCTACAGCTTCAAGCTGACCAGCGAGAGCTGGCACGACGGCGAGGCCTTCACCTCGACTGATGTGAAATTCACGTTGGAGGCAGCCAAGAACGGTGACACCGGCAGTGTGTTCGCGGCGCGTCTCGGCGCCATCGAAAGCATCGCGACGCCTGATGACCGCACCGTGGTGCTGACGCTGAGCGCCCCCAATGCCGGGCTGCTCGATACGCTCACCAAGATCATGATGCTGCCCGAGCATGCGCTGGGCAAAGTCCCGCCGGCCGATCTCGCCAAGAGCACCTGGTGGTCGACGACGCCGGTCGGCACCGGGGCCTTCAAGTTCGAAAAATACGTGACCGACCAGTATGTCGAGGTCGTCGCCGACGAGGACTACCGTGGCGGCAGGCCGGCCGTGGACAAGCTGATCAACCGCTATTTCGAGAACTCGGCGGCCGCCGTCGCGGCGCTGCGCGCCGGGGAAATCCAGTTCACTTACGTCGAGGCAGATGACGTCGCGACCTTCAACGGCAATGACCAGTTCAAGGTGATCGAGGGTCCGAGCTTCGTCGTCAACTATGTCGGCTTCAACCAGGAGGTGCCGTTCTGGAAGGATCTCAAGGTTCGCCAGGCGGTGATGTACGCGATCGACCGCAAGGCAATCATCGAGAGCCTCTACAACGGTGCGGCAACCGAAGCGAATTGCGGCTATGTCGCCGAACAGTTCGTGCCTGCCGGCATCGAGCCCTATGCCTACGACCCGGAGAAGGCCAAGGCACTGCTGGCCGAAGCGGGCTGGGCCGAGATCAATGGCGACAAGCCGATCACCATCCTGACCTACTACAACAACCCGCTGTCGACGAACGTCCTCGCGGCGATCCAGGCCATGCTGGCGCAGGTCGGGATCAACATCGTGCCGCGCGCCGTGGACTCGCCGACCTACAACGCCACGGTGCTCGCCGCCGAACCAAACTTTGCCGACTTCCCGCTGATCTACGCCGGCCTGCAGGATGGGCCGGAGCCGTCCAACATCAATGTCGGCCTGAACGAGACCATGATCCCGCCGGCCGGCACCAATGCGCTGCGCATACGCATGCCCGAGGTCAGTGCGGCCTTCGACGCGGCGCTCGGCGAGACCGATGCCACCAAGCGCGACGCCCGCTACCAGGCGGTCTGCCAGGCGATGAACGCCAACCTGCCCTGGGCCACCATGTGGGTCGCCAACCGCTATGGCGTCTCCTCAACCAGCCTCGAGCACTTCGTCTGGACCCCGGCCCCGGGCGGCGGTCCGTTCGATGCCGATCCCGAGAAGTGGGATCTGGGCAACGCTCAATAGCCGCGCACTCCCGACCTGACAGGAGGGCGGGTTCGCCTGCCCTCCACCCCGCAATCCGCGTGAACTTGCCCATGCTCACCTTCACCCTGCGCCGCCTTGCGCTCGGCCTCCTGATGCTCATCGCGCTGAGCGTGCTGGTGTTCGTGCTGCTGCGCCTGGCGCCCGGCGATCCGATCGATGCCTATATCGATCCCAACGTCTCGGTGTCGCAGGCCGAAATGGCGGCGATCCGGGCCCGCCTCGGCCTCGACCAGCCGCTGCCGGTCCAGTACCTGGCATGGCTGGGAGCAGCAGCCACCGGCGATCTCGGCTACTCGATCCAGCGCAGCGGCGTCCGCGTGCTGGCACTGGTGTTCGAGCGCATCGGCCCGACGCTGCTGCTGATGGCCACCGGTTTAGTGCTCTCGATTGTTTTCGGCATCGCGACCGGCATCATCGGTGCGGTGCGCCGCAATTCGACAACCGATGTCGGGCTTTCTGTCGCCGCCTTCGTCGGCATCTCCAGCCCGGCATTTCTCACCGCGCTGCTCGGGCTCTATGTCTTCTCGGTGCAGTTCCGCGTCGCGCCGTCGGGCGGCATGCTCACCCCCGGCGTACCGTTCTCCCTCGGCGATCTCCTCGCTCACCTGATCCTGCCAGCCGTCCTGCTGTCGATCGGCCAGGCTGCGCTGATCATGCGCTACATGCGCGCCTCGATGCTGGAAGTGCTGAACCAGGATTACGTGCGCACGGCCCGCGCCAAAGGCGTCCGCGAGTTCTTCGTCATTGTGAAACACGCGCTGCGCAATGCGCTGCTGCCGGTGATCACGCTGATCGGCTCGACCATCGGCATGGCCATTGGCGGCGCTATCTTCATCGAGAGCGTCTTCAACTGGCCCGGCATGGGCCTGCTGATGGTCAATGCCGTCGAGACCCGCGACTATCCGGTGATCATGGGCGCGACATTGGTGATCGGCGCCTGTGTCATCCTGGTCAACCTCGTCACCGACATCACCTACGCCGCGGTCGATCCGCGCATCCAGGTGGCGTGAGATGGTTGCCATCGCTCTCCCCCGCAGCAATGGCCCGCTGGCCCGATCGCTGTCGCGTTTCGTCGGCAACGGCGCGGCAGTCGCCGGGCTGATGATCCTGTTGCCCGTACTCATCGCTGTGCTGACCTATGACCTCTGGTGGCCTCACGCCCCCAACGACATCGACCTGCGCGCCCTCAACAAGGGGCCGAGCGCGGCGCATTGGTTCGGCACCGACGGCGTCGGCCGCGATGTGCTGGCAAGGCTGCTGCAGGGCGGGCGGATTTCCTTGCTTGTCGCCGGCGTCTCGGTTGCCATTTCGCTGGTCATCGGCTTCCTCGTCGGCGCGCTCGCCGCGTTTGGGGGTCGCATCACCGATGGTTCGACCATGCGGCTGGTCGATCTGGCGATGACGCTGCCGCCCGTGATCCTGCTCCTGGTGCTCGCTTCGATCGCCGGTACCGGCATCGTGCCCACCATCTTCGTCATCTCGCTGCTGTCCTGGCCGGTGCTCTCACGCATGGTGCGGGCACGGCTGCTGGAGCTGCGCGAGCGTGATTTCGTCGTCGCCGCGCGCGGCATGGGAGCCAACCTCTGGCACCTGCTGTTCAGGCATGGCCTGCCCAATTGCATCGACATCCTCGTCGTCTACGCCACGCTGCAGATTGCCAATGCCATCCTGCTCGAGGCTGGCCTGTCCTTCCTCGGCCTCGGCATCCCGCCGCCCGAAGCCAGCTGGGGGAACATGCTCAACGCCGCCCGCTCGACGGTCGTGCTTGAGCAGTATGTCTGGCAGTGGATGTTCCCCGGCGCCGCCCTGGTGCTTGCGGTACTGGCCATCAACTTCATCGGCGATGGCCTGCGCGACGCGTTCGACCCCCGTTCCGACCTCAACTGATCCTCTTCGAGAAAGCCCACAAATGCCTAAGTTCACCGGCGTCGTTCCCCCCGTCGTCACTCCGCTGACCGAGACTTTCGAGGTCGACTATCCCTCCTTCACCCGGGTGATCGAGAACCTCATCGATGGCGGCGTGCACGGTCTCTTCGTTCTGGGATCGACCAGCGAAGTGGTGTTCCACGCTGCCGCCGAGCGCACGAAAATCATCGAACATGCGGTCAAGGTGAACAACGGCCGCCTGCCGATCTTCGTCGGCGTCATCGACCCGACCACCGACCGGGTGATCGAGCATGCGCGGATCGCCAAGTCGGCGGGTGCCGACGCGCTGGTGGTGACGGCGCCGTTCTACGCCCGCACCAACCAGGCCGAGACCATCGACCATTTCCGCTACATCCGCGACGCAGTCGACCTGCCGCTGGTCGCCTACGACATCCCGGTCTGCGTGCATCTGAAGCTCGAGCGCAGCACCACGGTGACGCTGGCTCGCGAGGGTACCATTGCCGGGGTCAAGGACTCGAGCGCCGATGACGGCAACCTTCGCTATGTCATGCTGGACATGGCGGACCGACCGGATTTCTTCGCCATGACCGGCTCGGAGATCGTCGTCGACAATGTGCTGGGCATGGGCGCGCATGGCGTCGTCCCCGGCCTCGCCAATGTCGACCCGCACGGCTACGTCAAACTCTGGAACCTGTTCCAGGCGGGCGACCACGAGGCGGCGCGCCGGGAGCAGGAGCGGCTTTGCCGGTTGTTCGAGATCGTCTGGATCGCGCAGCCGCGGACCAGCGCCGGCTCGGCCGGGGTCGGTGCCTTCAAAACCGCCATGCGGCAGCTCGGCATCATCTCGACCAACGTCATGGCGCGGCCGCAGCGCATGCTCAATTCCGACGAGACGGCGAAGATCGACGCCATCCTCAAGTCGACCGGCCTGCTTTGACCGCGATGCCCGAGCCGATCCTCGACATTTCCGGCCTCACCACGGTCTACCGCATTTCCGGTAAGGACGTCGCGGTGGTGCAGGATCTCGACCTGGCCATCGCCGCGGGCGAGACGGTGGCGCTGGTCGGGGAATCCGGCTCGGGCAAGTCGGTCACCAGCCTCTCCGTTCTCCGCCTCCTGCCCCGCATCGGGCGGGTGGCGAAGGGTAGCGTCGGCTTCCGCGGTAAATCCGGAGTGGTCCGCGACCTCGCGCAGCTCGACGCTGACGCGCTGCGCCAGGTGCGCGGCAACGATGTCGGGATGATCTTTCAGGAGCCGATGACCAGCCTCAATCCGGTCTACACCGTCGGCGAGCAGATCGCCGAACCCATCCGGATCCACCTGGGCAAATCGCATAAGGACGCGGCAGCGGCGGCGGTGCAACTCCTCGCCGATGTCGGCATCCCCGATCCGGCGCGGCGGGCCAAGCAATATCCGCACGAACTTTCGGGCGGCATGCGGCAGCGCGCCACTATTGCCATGGCGCTCGCCTGCGATCCGGCGCTGCTGATCGCCGACGAGCCGACGACGGCACTCGATGTCACCATCCAGGCGCAGATGCTCGACCTGCTGCAGCAACTGCAGGCGCAGCGGGGCATGGGCATCCTCTTCGTCACCCATAATCTGGGCGTTGTCGCCGAGATCGCCGACCGCGTCGCGGTGATGTATGCGGGGCGCGTGGTGGAAACCGGCCGCGTCGCCGATGTGTTCGCGCACCCCCGGCATCCCTACACCATCGGGTTGATGCGCTCGGTCCCGAGGCTCGGCGAGGCCACCCGGCTCAAGCAGGCGGGCACCCCGCTTCCCACCATTCCCGGCACCGTGCCGAGCCTCGCCCGGCTGCCGCAGGGCTGCTCGTTTGCCCCGCGTTGCAGCTACGCCATCGAGGCGTGCCGCGCCGCAGTGCCGCCCCTTCTCGATACCGGCAACGACCAGGCAAGCCGCTGCATTCGCTGGCAGGAGCTGTAAGCACCATGGATGCCCCCCTGCTCTCGGTCCGTGGCCTGACCAAGCACTTCAAGCCCTCGGCCTTTTCCCGCGGCCCGGTCGTGCGGGCGCTCGAGGACGTGTCGTTCGACGTGCCGCGCGGCAGCGTGGTGGGCCTGGTCGGCGAGTCGGGCAGCGGCAAGACGACGATCGGTCGCTCGATCCTGCGGCTGGTGGAGCCAACCTCGGGCGAGGTCCGCTTCAACGGCACCGATCTGACAAAACTCTCGACCGCCGAGCTGCGCAAGCAACGCCGCTTCATGCAGTATATTTTCCAGGACCCGTTCGCGAGCCTGTCGCCCCGCATGACCATCGGGCAGATCCTCACCGAAGGGCTGGAAATCCAGGGCGGGCTTAGCCGCGAGGAACGGAGTACGCGCGCGCGCCAGGCGCTGGCTGCCGTCGAGCTCCCTGCCGACGCCTTCAACCGCTATGCCCATGAATTCTCCGGCGGCCAGCGCCAGCGCATCGGCATCGCCCGGGCCCTGGCGCTCGATCCGCAACTGATCGTGGCCGACGAGCCGGTCTCGGCACTCGACGTCTCGATCCAGGCGCAGATCGTCAACCTGCTGCGCGATCTGCAGCAGCGGCTTGGCCTCACCATGCTGTTCATCTCGCACGACCTGGCCGTGGTCGAGTACATCTGCGACACGGTCATCGTGCTCTATCTCGGCCGGATCATGGAGATCGCCCCGAGCGCTGAGCTCTACGCCCGTCCGCGCCACCCCTACACGCGGGCGCTGCTCTCGGCGATCCCGTCGCCGGTGCCGGGCGACAGGCGGCAGCGACAACTGCTCACCGGCGACATCCCCAGCCCTGCCAACCCACCTTCCGGCTGCGTGTTCCGAACGCGCTGTCCATATGCCATCGACGCATGCGCAGCGGCGGTGCCGCCGCTCGAGACGGTCGGCCCGGGCCATCTGAAGGCCTGTATTCGCGACGATCTCTAGGCCTGCATGCAGAAGCTCTCGTGGTGGCCCGGTTAGGCACGTACCAAGCTCGGCCAGTTTCGGGGCATCGCGGTGGAGAGCAGCTCGCCCGATCGCTCGTCCCGCGCTGTGCGATCGCCGCACGGAACGAGAGGAATGGCGGAGAGGGAGGGATTTGAACCCCCGATGGAGTTGCCCCCATGCCGCATTTCGAGTGCGGTGCAATCGACCACTCTGCCACCTCTCCGCGAGGTCGAACACGCGTTACCGCGGCTGGTCGAGACGGGCGGGCTTATGGCATAGCATGATCGAGGCTGCAACACTCTTTGGCTCGCTCGCTGCATGACTCTTCCGCTCTTCGTCTATGGCACGCTGTGCGACCCCGAACTGCGCTCGGCGGTGCTCGGCCGCATGCTGCCACCCGAAGCGGTGCATGCGGCCCGCGCCCCGGGCTTTCGCACCGTGCACTATCCCGGCCGCGTCTATCCGGCGCTGTTGCGTACGCCGGGCGGAACGGCGGACGGGTTGCTGCTGTTGGGACTGACGCCATTCGAGCGCGACCTGCTCGACGCCTTCGAGGGCGATGAGTACCGTCGCGCCCCGATCGCGGCGATGCTCGAGGAGGAGCTGCACGAGGCCGATGCCTACCTGCCGGCGATCGCCATCGCTGCCGATGCGCCGGCATGGACGCTGCAGCGCTGGCAGGCCGAGCACAAGCCGCGCGTCCTCGCGACCGAAGCCGCCACTGCCGATGAACTGCGCCAACGCCTGATCGCCATCCGCCCGCACTAGAAATCAACGCCCCCGGAATGACCATGCCGAACCGTCGTGCCACCATGCTGGGGCTTGCCGCCCTGCCGCTCGCCGCCGCCATTCGCCCGGTACTCGCCGCAACGCCCGATGTCCTCGTGACCTCGGCGGGGGACGTGGCCATCTACCCGATCCGCCATGCGAGCCTCGTGCTGAGCTTCGGCGCCGAGACGCTCTACATCGATCCGGCCAACGGTCCGGCGCTCTATGAGGGCCTGCCGCCGCCGACCGGCATCCTCATCACCCATGGCCATGGCGACCATTTCGATATTGCAACGCTCAACGCCATCGCCGGCGACACTGCCCCGATCCTTACCTCCGAAGAGGTGCTGGCCCGCCTGCCCGGCCCGCTGAAGCCGCGCGCCACTGCCCTGCCGAACGGCGCCACCGGCGAAATCGCCGGACTGCCGATCGAGGTCGTCGCCGCCTACAACACCACCGAGAACCGTAAGCGCTACCACCCCGAGGGCGTCGGCAACGGTTATGTCATCGGCTTCGGCGACAAGCGCGTCTATGTCGCCGGCGATACCGAGGACACGCCGGAAATGCGGGCCTTGACCGGTATCGACGTCGCGTTCCTGCCGATGAACCTGCCCTATACCATGAGCCTCGAGCAGGTCGCTGCGGCGGTCGCCGCCTTCCGGCCCGGCATCGTCTATCCCTATCACTACCAGGGTGGTGATCCGGCCAAGCTCGCCGAACTGGTCGGCGATGCCGCAGAAGTTCGGCTTGCCGCCTGGTACTGAGCCCTAAAGGACCCGGCCTGCGCGGCCTTGACTCCGGTTGGATTCTTGACGATAAGGCCGCTCGAATTGCGTGCGGCGTTTGCTGCGCGCATTTTTGATTTGTTCAACCGCTGTCCGAGGCCGCCGCCGATATCGCTATCGGCAGCCTATCTCGAAGCCCGCAGGATCAGGCATCGCCTGCGGCGCCACAGGGCGCGATAACGAAGAGGTCCGGGAGTTCCCCGGGACGACAATGACGTTTGCAGTGATCAAGACCGGCGGCAAGCAGTACAAGGTTGCCGCCAATGACGTGGTGAAGATCGAGAAGATCGACGCTCAGCCGGGCGACGTGGTCACCTTTGACCAGGTCCTGATGGTTGGCGACGGCGACGCGGTCACCGTTGGCGCGCCGCTCGTGGAAGGCGCCCTGGTTGCAGGCCAGTTCATCGCCACCGAAAAAGAGCGCACCATCATCATCCTGAAGAAGGAGCGCCGCCAGCACTACGATCGCCGCAACGGCCATCGTCAGCGTCTGTCGACCGTGCGCATCACCGAGATCCTGACCGGCGGCGCAAAGCCGACCACCAAGGTCGACGAGATTGCCAAGGCCCGCGCCGAAAAGCGCGCTGCCGCCGCGGCGGCTTCGGCCAGCGTGACCGAGGCCCCCAAGGCCGCCGCCAAGCCGGCCGCCGCAAAGAAGGCCCCGGCCAAGAAAGCGACGACCAAGGCAGCTCCGGCTGCTGAGGCGACCGAGACCAAGGCTCCGGCCAAGAAGGCTGCTGCTCCCAAAAAGGAAGCTGCGCCCAAGGCCGAAAAGCCCGCTGCAGACAAGAAGCCGGCGGCCAAGAAGGCCGCTCCCAAGGCTGACAAGGAATAAGGAGTCTAACCGATGGCACATAAGAAGGCAGGCGGTTCCTCCCGCAATGGTCGCGATACGGCTGGCCGACGTCTTGGCGTCAAGAAGTTCGGCGGCGAAGCTGTGATCGGCGGCAACATCATCATCCGTCAACGCGGCACCAAGTGGCACCCGGGCACCGGCGTCGGTATGGGCATCGACCATACCATTTACGCCCTTATTCCCGGCACCGTGGCGTTCAAAACCCGCGCCAACGCCAAAGTCTACGTGTCGGTACTCCCGGCAGCAGAAGCAGCAGAATAACCCGGTGAGGCCTAGCAACCCCTGCCGGAGACCAGCTCCCCGGCAAGGCGACTAGGCAGTCGACCGCGCGACAAGATCCAAGGGGAGCCGGAATCCGGTTCCCCTTTTGTCTTTTTCGTCGTGAGGGCGGCTGAAAATGAGACTGTATCTGAGCTCCTATCGGATCGGCGACCGCGCCGGTTCGCTCATCGCGCTCCTCGGCAATGGCCGGCACGCCGCCATCATCGAGAACGCGCTCGACAACATCTCCCCTGCGGCGCGCGAGCTCTATCGCAACGAGGCCTATGACCCGGTCTCGGAGCTGGGCTCGCTCGGCATCGTCGCCACGCCGCTCGACCTGCGCCAGTATTTCGGCGATCCCGAAGGTTTGCGCGCCCGGCTCAGCCAGTTCGATCTGGTCTGGGTCACCGGCGGCAATGCATTTGTGCTGCGCCGCGCCATGAAGCAGTCGGGATTCGATGACGTGATTGTCGACATGCTCGACAATGACGAGATCGTCTATGGCGGTTTCTCGGCCGGCGCCGTGGTGGCGGCGCCGAGCCTCGAAGGCATTCACCTGATCGATGACCCCGACGAGGCGCCCAAGGGCTATGACCGCGAGACCATCTGGGACGGCCTCGGGCTGATCGACCACGCCATCGTGCCGCATTACCGCTCGCCGCATCCCGAAACCGCTGCGGCCGAACGGGCCGTCCGGCACCTTTGCAGTCGAGGCCTGCGCTATCGGGCGCTGCGCGACGGGGAGGTGATCGTTTGGACCGAGAACCGGATGGCGTCGGTGGATCTGACGCGGAGGATCGCGTGATGACAACGCTCGAGGATGACGACGACTATGTGCCCCGGCGGCGGACCCAGCTGATGGGCCCCGCCGCCCAGGCCAGGGCATTGGCCGAGGCCACCGCGAAACTGGCAGCCCGCCGCCAGCGCGATGCGCTCCCGCATCGCATCGAAACCCCGCGCCTGGTGCTGCGCGCCCCGATCCGCGGCGATGTGCCCGATCTGGTCAAGCTCGCCGACAACAAGGCGATCGCCGACAGGCTGTCGCGCCTGCCGCATCCCTATACAAGGGCCGACGGCATCGGCTTCATCGAGATCATCGCCCAGCGGCCCGACGAACGGCCTTATGCCATTACGCTCAATGACCAGTTCATCGGCGTGGTCGGCTTCACCTTCCATGAGGGCCAGCTGCCCGAGCTCGGTTATTGGCTCGGCGAGCCCTACTGGGGCCGCGGCATCATGAGCGAGGCGGTGAAGGGCCTGGTCGAGGCCGCCTTCGGCACGCGCCTGTTCCCACGCCTCAGGGCGCGGGCGCTTGCCAGCAACGACGGCTCGCTCAATGTTCTGACCAAAGCCGGCTTCGCCCGTATCGGCGAAGGCACCGACCCCGCCGGCACGCTGAAGGACCAGCCGATCGTGTTCTTCGAACTCGAACAGCCCAAGTGGAGCTGACCTGATATGGACGTAACGCTCCGCACGCCGCGCCTCACCCTCCGACAGCCGGTGCTGGACGATGCCTCGCGCATCGCCCGCTTTCTCGACAACTTCGCGGTCGCCGGCAATTTGAGCCGCGTGCCCTACCCCTATCGGCTGGCCGATGCCAAGGCGTGGCTCAGGACCTGGCGGCCCGACACCCCGGCCGGTGAAACCGGCTTCATGATCGACCTCGATGGCGAGGGGGTAATCGGCAATGTCGGCTTCCACCGCGACATCGAGGGCACGGTGATCGGCTACTGGCTGGCGCAGCCATTCTGGAACCGCGGGCTGATGAGCGAGGCGGTGCGCGCGAGCCTCGACTGGTATTTCGAAACCACCACGGCGCCCACGCTGGCCTCAGGGGTGTTCCACTTCAACAAGGCCTCGCTGGCCATCCAGAAGAAGGTCGGATTCGTCGAGATCGGCACCTCATCGCGCCTTTGCCTTGCGCGCGGAGAGGAGGTGCGCCATATCGACACCGAACTGACACGCACCGCCTGGATGGCCCACCGGCAGGCCGCCCGAGAAAGTACCAGATGAAATTCCTCGACCAAGCAAAGGTCTTCGTGCGCTCCGGCAATGGCGGTGCCGGCGCGGTATCGTTCCTGCGCGAGAAATTCGTCGAGTTCGGCGGCCCGAACGGCGGCAATGGCGGACGTGGCGGTGATGTCATCATCCGCTGTGTCGATGGCCTCAACACGCTGATCGACTATCGCTTCCAGCAGCATTTCAAGGCCGAGACCGGCACCCATGGCATGGGCAAGGACCGGCATGGCGCCAAGGGCGGCGACGCGATCCTCAAGGTGCCGGTCGGCACCCAGGTGTTCGAAGAGGACGGCGAGACGCTGATCGCCGATTTCACCGAGGTCGGCCAGGAGCTGGTCCTACTCGAAGGCGGCAATGGCGGCTTCGGCAACGCCCACTTCAAGACCAGTGCCAACCAGGCGCCGCGCCGCGCCAATCCCGGCCTCGTCGGTACCGAGAAATGGATCTGGCTGCGGCTGAAGCTGATCGCCGATGCCGGCCTTGTCGGCCTGCCCAATGCCGGCAAGTCGACCTTCCTCGCCGCGGTTTCGGCGGCCAAGCCGAAGATCGCCGACTATCCCTTCACCACGCTCCATCCCAACCTGGGCGTCGTCAGCATCGGCGAGCGCGACCTGGTGCTGGCCGATATTCCGGGCCTGATCGAGGGCGCGCATGAGGGCCAGGGGCTGGGCGACCGCTTCCTCGGCCATGTCGAACGCTGCGCCATCCTCGTCCACCTGATCGACGGCACGCAGGAGGACGTGAAGACCGCCTACAAGACCATCCGCGGCGAGCTCGCCGCCTATGCAGAGGAACTGGCTGAAAAACCGGAGATCGTCGTCCTCAACAAGATCGACGCGATCGACCCCGACGAAGTGAAGGAAAAGGTCAAGGTGCTGAAGCGCGCCAGCAAGGCGGAGGTCTTCACCTGCTCCGGCGTCACCGGCGAGGGCGTCGACAAGGTGCTCTACCGCATCATCGCGCAGATGGATGCCGACAAGGCCGAGCGCGACGAACTCGAACGCCGCAAAGCCGAGCCCACCTGGGTGCCGTGATGAACCTCGCCCTTCGCAGCGCTTGGCTACCCCTCACCCTAACCCTCTCCCCAGAGGGGAGAGGGGACGCGCGTTGCACCGGCCTTGCCCCTATCGCCCCCTCGCCCCTTTGGGGAGAGGGCCGGGGTGAGGGGCGCCGCACGACGGATGGCGCATCATGAGCAACGCGCTGGCGCCCTATCGGCGCATCACCATCAAGATCGGCTCGGCGCTCCTGGTCGACGGCGCGACCGGCAAGCTCCGCGCCGCCTGGCTGGCGTCGCTTGCCGCCGACCTCGCCGCGCTGAAAGCGCAGGGCGTGTCGCTGGTGATCGTCTCCTCGGGCGCCATCGCGCTCGGCCGGCGGCTGCTCAACCTCGATGCCCGCAACCTGCCGCTCGAGCAGAGCCAGGCCGCCGCCAGCGCCGGGCAGATCGCCCTCAGCCAGGCCTGGGCCGCGGCGCTCGCCGAGCACCAGATCGTCACCGGCCAGATCCTCCTCACCCCCAACATCACCGAGGAACGGCGTTACTTCCTCAACGCCCGCACCACCATCTCGACATTGCTCGGGCTGGGCGCCATCCCGATCATCAACGAGAACGATTCCGTGGCCACCGCCGAGATCCGCTATGGCGACAATGATCGCCTCTCGGCCCGCGTCGCTACCATGATCGAGGCCGACTGCCTGATCCTGCTCTCCGATGTCGATGGGCTCTATACCGCGCCGCCGAGCAAGGACCCGAACGCCGAGCATCTCGGCTTCGTCGCCGCGATCACGCCGGAGATCGACGCCATGGCCGGTGGCGCCGCCAGCCATTTGAGCCGCGGCGGCATGACCACCAAGGTCGAGGCCGGCAAGATCGCCACCCAGGCCGGCACCGCCATGATCATCGCCAAAGGCACCGCGGATCACCCGCTCCGCGCCCTGACCGAAGGCGCGCGCCACACCCTGTTCGCCCCCGCCGAAAGTCGGGCCCAGGCGCGCAAGCGCTGGATCATGGGCCATCTCGAGCTGCTCGGCGCCATCCATGTCGATGCCGGCGCCGCCCGCGCGCTACTCGATGGCAAGAGCCTGTTGCCGATCGGCGTCACCCGGGTCACCGGTGAGTTCGGCCGCGGCGACGCCGTCGCCATCCTCGGCCCCGATGGACGCGAGATCGCCCGCGGCCTTGCCGGCATGGGTCGCGAGGAAGCCGACCTGGTGAAGGGCAAGAACTCCCGTGTCGTCGCCGAGCTGCTCGGCATCGGCACGCGGTCGGAACTCATCCACCGTGACAACATGGTGGTGCTGATGGGCCTGGAGGCCAAAGTCTGATGAGCGCCGTAGAAGCTGTCGCCAACGACCTCTCCACCGTCATGCTTGAGCTCGGCCGGCGCGCCCGCGCTGCCGCCGCCGTGCTGGCCTTCGCCAGTCCCGAGAGCAAGGTGAAGGCGCTGCACGCCGCCGCCGACGCCATCGACGATCGCCGCGACGACATCCTCTCGGCCAATGCGCTCGATATGCGCGCTGCCGAGGGCAAGGGCATCTCCAAGGCCTTCCTCGACCGGCTGCAGCTCAACGACAAGCGCATCGACGCGATGATCGAGGGCCTTCGCACCATTGCCGAGCTGCCCGATCCGGTCGGCCGCGTGCTGGCCGAATGGACCCGCCCCAACGGCATGACCATCCGCCGCGTGGCCACCCCGCTCGGCGTCATCGGCGTTATCTTCGAGAGCCGCCCCAACGTCACCGCCGATGCCGGCGCGCTGACGCTGAAGGCCGGCAATGCGGTGATCCTCCGCGGTGGCTCGGACAGCGTGAACTCGTCGCGCGCCATCCATGCCTGCCTCGTCGCCGGGCTCAAGGCCGCGGGCCTGCCGGCCGACGCGATCCAGATCGTCCCCACCACCGATCGCGCCGCGGTTGGCGAAATGCTGGCCGGGCTCGGCGGCGCCATCGACGTGATCGTGCCGCGCGGCGGCAAGACGCTGGTCGCTCGCGTCCAGTCGGAAGCGCGCGTCCCGGTGTTTGCCCACCTCGAGGGCATCTGCCACACCTATATCGACAAATCCGCCGAACTGCCGATGGCGGTCGATGTCACCCTCAATGCCAAGATGCGCCGCACCGGCGTTTGCGGCGCCACCGAAACGCTGCTGCTGCATCGCGATGTGGTGGCGACGCACCTGAAGCCGGTGATCGCGGCGCTCATCGCCAAGGGCTGCGAGATCCGCGGCGACGCGACCGTCATGGCGCTGGTCCCCGAGGCCATCGTCGCCACCGAACAGGACTGGCACACCGAATACGAGGACGCCATCATTTCGGTGAAGGTGGTCGCCGATGTCGGCGAGGCCATCGCCCATATCGGCAAATACTCCTCGCACCACACCGAGGCGATCATCACCGAAGACCCTGCCTCGGTCGCCCGCTGGTTCAACGAGATCGACAGCGCGATCCTGCTCCACAATGCCTCGACCCAGTTTGCCGATGGCGGCGAGTTCGGCTTCGGCGGCGAGATCGGCATCGCCACCGGCAAGTTCCACGCCCGCGGCCCGGTCGGCGTCGAACAGCTGACGAGCTTCAAGTATCTGGTCGAAGGCACGGGGCAGACCCGGCCGTGACTGATAGAGACGGCCCCCTCCCATCCTCCCCCATGAAGGGGGAGGTGCCGCATCCAGCGCTTGGCACGACCAAGCCGCAGCCTCGACCTTCCTTCACCTCCCCCTTTATGGGGGAGGCCGGGAGGGGGCCGTCTCTATCAGTCGGCGAGGCCCCGCGCACATGACTCTCCCCCCCGACATCATCGCCCTCCCCCCCTTCGGCTCGGGCCTGCGCATCGGGCTGTTCGGCGGCAGCTTCAACCCCATCCATGAGGGCCACCGGCTCGTTGCCGAGCAGTGCCTGAAGCGCCTCGACCTCGATGCGGTTTGGCTGCTGGTCTCCCCCGGCAACCCGCTGAAGGACCATTCCGAGCTCGCGCCGCTCGAGGCCCGGGTTCGTGCGGCACGCGCGCTCACCGCCAACCCGCGCATCTACGCCACCGGCGTCGAGGCTGCGCACCGCTTCCATTTTACCGTCGATACGCTCGAGTGGCTGGTCGCCGCCTGCCCCGATACCCGCTTCGTTTGGATCATGGGCGCCGACAACCTCAGCCAGTTCGATCGCTGGGAGCGCTGGCAGGATATCGCCGCGCTCTTGCCGATCGCTGTCTACGCCCGACCCGGCTCGACCTTCCGCGCTACGGTGAGCAAGGCGGCGATCGCGCTCAAAAAGCACCGCCTGCCCGAAGCGGCTGCCGAGGCGCTTGCCACCAGCGAACCGCCCGCCTGGGTGTATCTGCACGGCATCACTTCGCCGCAGTCTTCGAGCGCCATCCGGGCGCGCAGCAAAGCTTCAGTCAAATGATTGAACCCGGCCGCCTTGCAGAACGCCAAACGAAGCGTCATATTGAAGGAGTAGTGGTTATTCGCCACTCAGGATGGGACAGGATTGATAGCTACGCTTGCGCTAGCCTTTCGACCCAACAACCAAGGACAGCTGAAACACGCATGAACCGTGCTCGTGTTGCATGGGCTGAGGCCATTTGATGGCATCGCCCAAAAAGAAGACCGAAACCGCACCGGTGGCCGAGGCCCCGGAACCCCACATGATCGATCTGGTGCTGCAGAGCCTTGACGACGCCAAGGCAGAGCAGACCGTTGCCATCGACATCACCGGCAAGTCGTCGCTCACCGACCATATGGTGGTGACCTCCGGCCGGTCGAACCGTCACGTCAGCGCCGTCGCCGACCAACTGGTCAAGGTGCTGCGCGAGCATGGCTTCGGCAAACCGCGGATCGAAGGACTGCCGCACGCCGACTGGGTGCTGGTCGATGCCGGTGACGTCATCGTTCACATCTTCCGGCCCGAAGTGCGCGAGTTCTACAACATCGAGAAGATGTGGGCGGCCGATTTCGCTGCCGACGGCCGCTAGTCCGTCGGCACCTCAGCCTTGCGCATCGCCATCGCCGCCATCGGCCGGATGAAGCAGGGCCCCGAGCGTGAGCTGGTCGCGCGCTATCTCGATCGCGCCAAAGCCGCGGGCAAGCCGCTCGCGCTGACCGGGTTCGACGTGCTCGAATTCGCCGAGTCCCGCGCCGCCACCACTGAGGGCCGCAAGGCCGACGAAGCGACGACCCTCCGCTCCGCCCTCCCCGAAGGCATTCGCATCGCACTCGACGAGCACGGCAAGACCATGCAGTCGGCTGCCTTCGCCAATCAGCTTGCCCGCTGGCGCGACGACGGCCGCCCGGCCGTCAGCTTCATCATCGGCGGCGCCGACGGGCTCGACCCCGCTTTCGTGCGCGAAGCCGACCTGACGCTCAGCTTCTCCCCGCTCACCTGGCCGCACCAGCTGGTTCGCATCATGCTGGCCGAGCAGCTCTATCGCACCACCACCATCCTCTCGGGACATCCATACCACCGCGAGTGACACCGGTTGCCGTCGCTCGAGGGGCGTGCCATCTGGAGACGTCGAAGCTCGGGGCAAGCATGCAGAAACCGATCGTCCATCACATCCCGGTCTGCCCGTTCTCGCAGCGGCTGGAAATCCTGCTGGCCCTCAAAGGCCAGCGTGACGCCGTTACCTTCTCGGTCGTCGACATCACCCGTCCGCGTCCACCCGAACTGCTGCAATTGAGCGGCGGCAGCACGGCGTTGCCGATCCTCGAAACCGCTGACGGCGTGCTGAAGGAAAGTCTCGTCATCCTCCGCTATCTCGACGAGACGTTCGCCGAGACGCCGATCGCCCGCGCCACGCCCTATGAGCGGGCGGTAGAAAACATGCTGATCGCCCTGGAAGGCGATTTTACCTCGAGCGGCTACCGCCTGGTGATGAACCAGGACAAAGATCGGCGCGGGGCGCTGCACGACGCCGTCCTCACCCAGTATCGTCGCCTCGAAGCGCTCCTTGCGAGCCACAATCCCGGCGGAACCTTCCTGTTCGAGCGCTTCGGGCTCGCCGAGGCAGTCTTCACCCCGATGTTCGTGCGGTTCTCCTTCCTCGCCTATTTCGAGGGTTTCGAGCTGCCTGCCGAAGGCTTCGAGCGCGTCAGCCGCTGGCGCGCCGCCTGCCTGGCGCATCCGGCAGCTCAGCAAGTAAGCAGTGAGGAAGTGGTCAAGGCCTACTACGACTATGCCCGCGGCGCCGGCAACGGTGCGCTGCCGGCAGGGCGGACGCGTTCCAGCTTCGTTTTCGAGCCGTATTGGGGCGGACGCCCCTGGCCTCCCAAAGACAAGTACGGCCCCGGCGCGACCGATGCGGAGCTGGGCCTGCTCGCCGCGGGCTGAACTTTCCGCCCCCGCCATCCAAAAGACAAACCCCCGGACTATCGGGCTCTGCGCTATGGTCGCGTGACCATGATTCGGGTGAACCAGGAAGTTTGATGCCGGCAACGGGCTGGTCGAGACGTGCAATTGCTGCGGGCGCCGCTTTGGCGCTGGCGCTTGCCACCGCCGCGCTCGCCCAACAGGCGACGCCGGAAGCTCCCGTCGCCGCGCCGGATGCCACGGCCCCCGCTGCCGCCCCTGCCGAAACGACTGCGCCGGCCACCGCTCCTGCCGATACAACGCCCGCCGACGCGCCGCCCCCCGGCGGGACCGCTGCCCCCGATCTCAACCTCCGCCCCGCCGTCGATGCCGCGGCGCCCACCATGGCGACATCAGGCGCGCCCGCCGATCCCGAGATGGCCGCTCAGCAGCAGGCCCTCGACGACATCGAGGCCTCGATCTCCGTCACCAAGGAGCGCGCCGACGCTCTGAAAAAAGAGATCGCCGACATGCAGGGCGATCGCACCAAGCAGAACGCCGCGCTGATCGCCGCGGCCGAGCGGGTGAAGCGCGCCGAAACCGATATCGTCGCGCTCGAGGACAAGCTCGGCGAACTGATCGTCCAGGAACTCGAAGTCCGCGGTCGCCTCGACGGCGCCGACGAGAATATCTCCAACGTCCTCGCCGCGCTCGAGCGGATTTCGCGCAACCCGCCCCCGGCGCTGATCGTCAATCCGTCCGATGCACTCGGCTCCGCCCGCTCCGCCATCCTGCTCTCCGCCATCATGCCAGAGCTGCAGAAGAAGGCCGACACCGTGATGGCCGACCTCAGCGAGCTCGGCAAGATCAAGGCCGATGCACTCGAGCAGCAGGGCAAGCTCGAGGCGAACCTGCAGATCCTCGAGGAAGAGCAACTGCGCATCGGCACGCTGATCGCCGCGCGCAAGGAGAACGAGAACCGCGCCACCACGGCGCTCGCCGCCGAAGAGGCAGAGGCGCAGGCGCTGGCCGACAAGGCCACCTCGCTGAAGCAACTGATCGACGACCTGCAGAAGCGCGCCGCCGCCGTCGCCACTGCTGCCGAGGCGACCGCCACGGCGAACGCCGGCGGCAGCACCCCGACGCTCGACAAGGACACCGTCCGCCTCGCCCTCGCCAACACCGATCGCAGCGAGCCGGCAGTGCCGTTCGCCCAGGCCAAGGGCTTCCTCACCATGCCCTCAAGCGGCGTCACGGTGATCGATTATGGCGCCGGTGACGGCTTCGGCGGCATCTCGCGCGGCCTCTCGGTCGTCACCCGCGCCGACGCCCAGGTGGTCTCACCCGCCGATGGCTGGGTGATGTTCCAGGGCGACTACCTCAATTATGGCCAAATCGTCATCCTCAATGCCGGTCAGGATTACACCATCCTGCTGGCGGGCCTCGCCAAGGTCGATGTGCAGATCGGCCAGTTCGTGATGATGGGAGAACCCGTCGGCACCATGGGATCACAGACAATTGGCCGTACCGTCGCGACCAGTGCTGGTGTCTCCCGTCCGACCCTCTATATTGAAATGCGAAAGAACAACGAGCCCGTTGACCCCACGGGATGGTGGTCGGTGGCTTCTGTTCCAACCCAGAGTGGATAGAATTTGATGCGCTTGACGCCCCTCCGCATAGTCGCTTCGATGGCTGCCGTGTTCACGCTCGGCCTCGCCTGTGCACCGCTCATTGCGCAGGACCAGACGCCGGCCGTCGACGCCGCGGCTCCCGCCAGTACCCCGCGCACCACCGACGAGGTCTATTCCGATCTCGACCTGTTCGGCGAAGTGTTCGACCGCATCCGCGCCGAGTATGTCGAAGCTCCCGATGAGCGCAAACTCATTCACGCGGCGCTGCAGGGCATGCTGACCTCGCTCGATCCCCATTCGGGCTATATGGAGCCGGTCGAGTATTCCGACGTGCAGGAGGATACCTCCGGCCAGTTCGGCGGCCTCGGCATCGAAGTGCAGATGGAAGACGGGGTGATCAAGGTCGTCTCGCCCATCGACGATACCCCGGCCGCCAAGGCCGGCATCCTCGCCAACGATTTCATCGTCGAGCTCGACGGCACCCAGGTGCAGGGCCTGACCCTCGACCAGGCGGTCGAGAAGATGCGCGGCCAGGTCGGCACCAAGATCACCGTCACCGTGGTGCGCGAAGGCGTCACCGAGCCGCTGAAGTTCGAACTGACCCGCGACGTCATCGCCACTCGCGCCGCCCGCATGACCATGGAAGGCGATGTCGGCGTCATCCGTCTCGCCCGCTTCTCCGAGCAGGCCTTTGTCGGCGTGCAGAAGGCCATCGACGACATCTACAAGGCCGCCGACGGCAAGGCGCCCAAGGGCATCATCCTTGATCTCCGCAACAACCCGGGCGGCCTCGTCGACCAGGCGGTGTTCGTCTCCGACGCCTTCCTCAAGCAGGGCGCCGTGGTGCTGACCCGCGGCCGCATCGAGCAGGAAAGCGCCCGCTACGACGCCAAGCCCGATGCGCTCGACCAGAAGCTCGCCGACGTGCCGATGGTGGTGCTGATCAATGGTGGCTCCGCCTCCGCCGCCGAGATCGTCGCCGGGGCGCTGCAGGACCACAAGCGCGCCACCGTCGTCGGCACTCGCTCGTTCGGCAAGGGCTCGGTGCAGTCGATCATTCCGCTCGGCGCCGATGGCGCCATGCGGCTGACCACGGCGCGCTACTACACCCCGAACAACCGCTCGATCCAGGCCTCCGGCATCCAGCCCGACATCCTCATCACCCAGGATGTCCCCGAGGAGTTCAAGGGTCGCGACGAGATCATCGGCGAAGCCGCGCTGCCGGGCGAAATCGGTGGCGGCACCGAGGAGAAGGCCACGGTCGGCTCTTCGGTCTACGTCCCCGCCGAGAAGGAAAAGGACAATCAGCTGCAGTACGCCATCAAGCTGATCGACGGCCTCGAGACCAACGAGGCCTTCCCGCCCAAGGCGGCCGGTTAACGAGACCTCAAGCGGCCCGGCCTCCCTCCCCCATGAGGGGAGGGATTGAGGGAGGGCGTGGTTCTGTGATCACCGATGGACCCCCACCCCCAGCCCCTCCCCTCCTAGGGGACGCGTAGCGCCCCGTGGGGGAGGGGAGCAAACAGGGTTAACGCTTCCTTACCCTTTGCCGGTCACACAATGAGCCTGATGCGGGGTGGCGATTCGCCGCCCCGTTCGATTCCCGCCGGGGCGTAGCCAGGCTTGGCCGCGCCGCCGTTCGCAGCATGGGATGAAGGCCAGACCGATGACCGACCTCAGCGCGCCCCTCGTTCGCCGCAAGGCGAGGCAAGCCAAGGCCGACGCGTCCGCCGGCAGCGCTCTGCCGCGCCGCCACATCCCGGTTACCCGCATCGCCCTTGGCCTTGTCGCGCTGATCGCCGTCGGCGTCACTGCCCGCATCATGCTGGTCGATGACCCTGAGGGCGGACGCCCCAGCGCCACCGTCGATATCGCCGGCAGCAACCCCGCCAACAGCGTCGCCGGCGCCGTCGCCATGCCGCCGGGCGAAGTAACTATCACCGCCGACCCCGAGATGTACCCGGTGGCGCCCGCCGAGGCGGTGCCGGCGCCGGCCGATACCGCGCTGATCGATCCCGCGGCGCTTGACCCCGAAATGCTCGAGGAAACCGAGTTCGGCGCCATCCCGCGCATTTCGGGCACCGGCATCCGCCCCTTCGATGTCTATTCGCGTCCGTCCGACACGCCCGCCACCTCGGGCGGCAAGCCTTTGATCGCCATCGTCGTCTCCGGCCTCGGCCTCAACACCGAAGGCACGCTCGACGCCATCAGCAAGCTGCCCGAAGAAGTGACCCTCGCCTTCGCCCCCTATGGCAAGACCCTCGAGCGCACCGTCGGAGCCGCCCGCGCCGAGGGCCATGAGCTGTTCCTCGAGGTGCCGCTCGAGCCGTTCGACTACCCCGAAAACGACCCGGGGCCGGATACCCTGCTCACCGGCCAGGCGCCGCGCGACAATCTTTCGAAGCTGTTCAAGGTGATGAGCAGCTTCCCCGGCTATGTCGGGCTGATCAACAATATGGGTGCTCGCTTCACCGCCTCGGGCGCCGATTTCGGCCCGATGATGGAGGAGCTCGGAGCGCGTGGGCTCGGTTATCTCGATGATGGCTCATCCAACCGCTCGCTCGCCCCGCAGCTGGCCCGCGCCAACCGCGTCCCCTTCGGCCGGGTCAACACCATGATCGATGCCAATCCGGCGCGCGCCCCGATCCTCGCTGCCCTCTCCGACCTCGAACAGCAGGCCCGCGACAAGGGTTACGCCATCGGCATCATCTCCGCCTTGCCGGTCTCGGTCGAAGCGGTTACCGAGTGGGCCAGGGACCTCGGCGAGCGCGGGATCGAGATCGTGCCGGCCAGTGCCCTGATGGCGGGAGAACCGAGCTGATGCCCAAGCCCTCTGACAGGCCAAAGCGTGAAGAGATGCCCTACCGCGATTGCGTCGGTACCGCCGTGTTCAACGCCGAGGGACTGGTGTTCATCGGTCGCCGCATGGCCGATGGCTCCGCCGATCGCACCGAGGTCAACGCTCCCTGGCAGATGCCGCAGGGTGGCATCGACAAGGGCGAGACCCCGATCGAAGCGGCCTGGCGCGAGCTGTTCGAGGAAACCTCGATCAAGACCGCCGAGCTGATCGCCGAGGCGCCGGAATGGATCTACTACGACCTGCCCGACGAAGCGCTCGGCATCGCGCTCAAGGGTAAGTATCGCGGGCAGCGGCAGCGCTGGTTCGCCTTCCGCTTCACCGGCAAAGACAGCGACATCGACGTTGCCAGCCCCGACAACGGCCACCCCGCCGAGTTCGACAAGTGGCGCTGGGAAAAGCTCGAAGCCCTGCCGGACCTCATCGTGCCATTCAAGCGCGAGGCGTATTTGAAGATCGTCGAGGCATTCAAGCATGTGCCCGCGGGCGTGCGGGGGTAGGCAAGGTGGCCTGAAAGCTCCGGGAATACGTCGCCGCCTCCGCGCGCTGCACACCCCCTCCCAACCTCCCCCGTCAAGGGGGAGGTGCCCATCGAGTTCGGGACCACGTAAGTGCCGCAACCACCGGCCGGCACCCTCCCCTTGACGGGGAGGGTTGGGGAGGGGTGTGCGGAGCCAGTAGAGGCGCTATTCGGGACCGGCTTGCAAGGCTCGAAAAACCACGCCATCTGTTGCCCATGAAAACCATCGGCCTCATCGGCGGCATGAGCTGGGAATCCACCGCTCACTACTACGCCATCCTGAACCGCGAGACGGCGGCCCGGCTGGGTGGCCTGCACTCGGCGCCGGTCATCGTCCATTCGGTCGACTTCGCCCCGATCGAGGCGATGCAGCGCGCCGGCAACTGGGACGGCGCCGGTGAAATCCTCGCCGGCATTGCCCGCTCGCTCGAAGCCCAGGGGGCCGGGGTCATCGGGCTTGCCACCAACACCATGCATATCTGCGCCCCGCAGATCATCGCGGCGCTCAACGTACCCTTCGTCCATATCGCGGCGCCCACCGCCGATGCCCTCATCGCCGACGGTATCGGCAAGGTCGGGCTGCTCGGCACCCGCTTCACCATGGAGAAGCGCTTCTACATCGAGGGGCTGGAGCAGCGCGGCCTCGAGGTGCTGGTACCCGATATCGGCATCACCAACCTCAACGGCATCATCTACGAGGAACTCTGCCTCGGCATCGTCCGCGAGGAGTCCCGCCGCACCTATGTCGACGCCATCACCCGCTTGCAGGCCCGCGGCGCCGAAGCAGTGATCCTCGGCTGCACCGAAATCTGCATGCTGATCGACGACAGCGTCAGCCCGCTGCCGACCTATGACACGACGGATCTGCACGCGAAGGCACTGGTGGCGGCGGCGTTGGCTTGAAGGGCTGACGGATAGAGACGGCCCCCTCCCGGCCTCCCCCATAAAGGGGGAGGTGAAGAGTCGGGGCTGTTGCTCGATCGTGCCCCGCACACCGGCGGGGCACCTCCCCCTTTATGGGGGACTTCGAGCCGTCCCGCAGGGCAAATCGCTCCAGTGGAGCGATTTGAGGGGAGAAGACCATGAGAGCTACGCTCGAATGGCAAAGGAGCGGGCCGTCTGCTTCAGTCAGCCCTAAGCCGCCCGCCGCATCCCGCCATGCGTCTGCTCCGCCACCTGGAACACCTCGACGATGCGGTCGAGCTCCGTCGCCTGCGCCTCGGTCTGCTCGATCGCCGCGTTGGTTTCTTCGACCAGCGCCGCGTTGTGCTGGGTCATCTCGTCCATCTGCCGCACGGCGGTGTTGACCTCTTCGATCGCCGAAGCCTGTTCGTGGCTGTCGCGGGCGATCTTTTCCATCAGCTGGTTCGACGAGCGCGCCGCGACGAGGATCGCCTCGAGTTTTTCGGCCGCTTCCGCCACCAGCTTCGAGCCACCCTTCACTTCGCCGCCCGACTGCTCGATCAACGCCTTCACTTCGCTGGAGGCTCCGGCTGCCGATTGCGCCAGGCGCCGCACTTCGACGGCCACCACGGCAAACCCTTTGCCGGCATCGCCGGCGCGCGCCGCTTCCACCGAGGCGTTGAGCGCCAGAAGGTTAGTCTGGAAGGCGATATCGTCGATCATCCCGATGATGTTCGAGATCTTGCCCGATGAGCTGGTGATCCGCTCCATTGCCGCATTGGCTTCTTGCATCACGCCGCCGCCCTGCTCGGCCGCCAGCGTCACCCGCCCGGAAGCCTGGCTCGCCTGCTGCGCATTCTGCGCGTTGGCCGTAACGGTCGAGGCCAGCTGCTCCATTGCCGCCGAGGTCTCCTCGATTGTCGCCGCCTGCTTGGTGGTGCGTTCGCTGAGGTCATTGGCGCCGGAGAGGATCTCGCCGGTCGCCGTCTTCAGCGAGCGCGAGGTGCCCTTCAACTGCCCGACGATCTCGGTCAGCCGCTCGGCCACCGCGTTGGTATCGTCCTTCAGCCGCGCGAAGGCGCCGCCATACTGGCCGTGCACACGCTGCGTCAGGTCGGTCTGTGCCAGCGCCGACAGCACTTCGCCGGTCTCGCTCAGCCCGCGGTCCACCGTCTCGACCAGCGAGTTGACGCTGCCGGCGAGCGTGTTCAGTTCTGCATCGGGGAACTCCGCCGCGACGCGCTTCGAAAAGTCACCGTCGATCGCCGCGTCCACCACGCCGCCGAACGCCTGCTGCAGTTCGGCCATCATCTTCACCCGCGCTTCCTGGTCGCGGATGATGCGCACCGCTTCGGCTTCGGTCATTTCGGCGACCTTCTTGCCGTTCTCGCGGAACACTTCCACCGCCCGCGCCAGCGTGCCCACCTCGTCGACACGATCGGTGCCCTGGACAGTGACCGAGTAATCGCCTTCCGCCATCACCTTGACGGTGCGGCCCATCGCCCCGAGCGGCACGCCCACCAACTGGCGGATCAGCTCGAACAGGATCGCACAGGCGGCCAGCACGCAGATTGCTGAAAGCAGGATAATCGTGGTGCGGCCTTCGTTCACCGCCGCCTGCAGCGTCGCCAGCGGCACGCTCGTCACCACCACCCAGCGGTCCTCGGTGCCGCCGACGCTGAACGGCGCCGCTGTCTGCCTGACGTCGGCATTGTCGGCTTCCTTGGCCATATTGTCGGCCAGCGCCGCGGTGACGATACTGCCCATCGGATCTGCTGCGTCGAGCGTCTTGCCGATCATCTGGGGGTCGGGGTGCGCGACAACGATGCCCTTGGCCGAAATCACCGCGACATTGCCGGTACCGAACGGCTTCAGCTCGGCCATCCGGGTGTTGATGTCGCTCAGCGACAGGTCGACGCCGCCAGTACCGAGATAGGTTGCACCATCCATGATCGGCGCGCCGAACGACATGATCAGCATGTCCTTGCCGGCCACCGTGTAGTTGTAGGGCTCGATGGCGACGGCGCGCCCCAGCGCCTTGGGCTGCAGGTAATAGTCGCCGGCGCCGGGCTGGTCGTAGCCGGTCAGCGCCTCCAGCACCACCGAACCCGAACCGCGGTTCCAGTACGGGATGTAGCGGCCGGTCGCGTCGTGCCCGGGCTTGTTCACCGCGGCGGCATCGTTGCCGTCGAGTGCATTGGGCTCCCAGCCCGACCAGGCGCCGAGCAGCCCTGGATTGCGCTCGAGGAACTGCCGGATGGTCGCGTCGTATACTGCGCGATCCTTGATCCCTGCGCTGTGCAGCCCCTGCAGTGCCGTGACGATCCCTTCGGCCGCCCGCTCGCCGCGCAGCAGGTCGGTAGAGACCTGCGCCGCGATCCCCTGGGTGGTTTCCGACTGCAGCTGGCGTGTCTGCGCCTCCATGGTGCCGCCGACCTGCTGCACCAGGAGCGTCATGCCGATGGCGAACACGGCCGTAAGGGCCGCGCCACCGAGCAGCGCAACCTTGAGAGAGAGGGAACGAATACGCATGCGGGGACGGCTCCTGCCGAATAGTGCTTTCTCGTGTATTCAGCGCAGTCCGCCGTTAAAGAACGGTCAACCACAATGGCCCCGATGCCAATATATTAGGCAACACCCTCGGCTCAAAAAACGAGACCCCGGCCAGTGGCCGGGGTCCACGATCAGCGCCGCTGGGGCGCGTCAGAACTCCGCCCAGTCCTTCGCCACTGCCGCATTGCCCTCGCTGAGATAGCTGCGGGCCGCCGCCTTCACCTTCTGCTGCAGAGCCTTGACGCTGCCGGGGCGCGGCTCGGCTGGCATCGACATCGCCCCGCCGTCCTCGATCGAGAACACGTCGACGATCTTGTCGAGTTCGGTCGCCTGCCCCTCGGTCTGCTCGATCGCCGCATTGGTCTGTTCCACCAGCGCGGCATTCTGCTGCGTCATCTCGTCGAGCACCCGCACCGCTGAGCTCACCTCCTCGATGGCGCCCGCCTGTTCGCGGCTCGCCGTGGCGATACCCTCGATCAGGTTCGAGCTCTCGCGCGCCGTCTCCAGCATGGCCACCAGCTTCTGCGCCGCCTCGGCCACCAGCTTCGAGCCGCCCGCGACCTCCGTGCCCGACTGCTCGATCAGCGCCTTCACCTCCGATGAGGCGCTCGCCGCCGATTGCGCCAGCCGCCGCACTTCCACCGCCACCACCGCAAAGCCCTTGCCGGCATCGCCGGCCCGCGCGGCTTCGACCGAAGCGTTGAGCGCCAGCAGGTTGGTCTGGAAGGCGATGTCGTCGATCATCCCGATAATGTTGGAGATCTTGCCCGACGAAGTGGTGATCCGCTCCATCGCCGCGGTCGCCTTCTCCATCACCGCGCCGCCTTCCGTCGCCGTCTTGCTGACGTCCTGCGCCTTGATCGAGGCGTCGGCCGCCCGCTTGGCATTCTCGGTCACCGTCGACGCCAGTTGCTCCATCGAAGCCGAGGTCTCCTCGATCGTCGCTGCCTGCTTGGTGGTCCGTTCGCTGAGATCGTTGGCGCCCGACAGGATTTCGCCGGTCGCCGTCTTCAGCGCCCGCGATGTGGTCTGCAGCGAGGTGACGATCTCGGTGATCCGCTCCAGCGAGGCATTGAATGCCTGCCGCAGCCCCTCGTACTGGCCGGTAAACTGGGTATCCACTCGCCCGCCCAGGTCGCCATCGGCCATCCGCGCCAGCGAGGTTTTGAGGAGCTCGATGATCGCCTCGGATTTCTTGCGCTCGGTGATGTCGGACGCAAACTTCACCACCTTCATCGGCTTGCCGGCGGCATCGAATACCGGGTTGTAGGAGGCCATGATCCACACCTCCTTGCCGCCCTTGCCGAAGCGCTTGAACTCCGACGCGATGAACTCGCCGCTACGCAGCCGGGCCCAGAACTGCTCATACTCGGCGCTGGCGCCGTAGCTGGGCTCGACGAACATCCGGTGGTGCCGCCCCTGGATTTCCTCGAGCCGGTAACCCAGCGTCGCAAGGAAGTTCTCGTTGGCGCTGATGATGGTGCCATCGAGCTTGAACTCGATCACCGCCTGCGACCGGCTGATCGCCGCCACCTGCCCCGCCATGTCGGCGGCACGGTTCTTCTGCTCGGTAATGTCGGAGGCGAACTTGATCACCTTGATCGGCTTGCCCGCCTTATCGAGGATCGGGTTGTAGCTCGCCTGCAGCCAGATCTCCCGGCCACCCTTGCCGAAGCGGCGATACTCGCCCGACTGGAACTGCCCCGCCCCCAGCGAGCGCCAGAATTCGGCATAGTCCGGCCCCTGCGCCTGCACCGGATCGACGAACATCCGGTGGTGCTTGCCCTGGATCTCCTCCAGCGCATACCCGGTGGCACCGAGAAAATTGGCGTTCGCCGTGATGATGGTGCCGTCGAGCTTGAACTCGATCACCGCCTGGCTGCGCAGGATCGCCGCGACCTTGCTGCGATCATCCGAATGAGAAGAGCCGGTAAACCCGTCGAAAATAGACTGACCCATGACTTCTGCCCCCAAAAACCGCTTCTGCGGATCCGGCGTGATTTCAGCGCATATCCGCTTGAGGAACCTCCAAGCCGGGCATGCGTATTAACGCGCGGTACACCATGAGGGTGCGCCTTCGTGCCTCCGTGAGCAGTTAGTGCTCATCTAGGCAGTTATGCCTATTTCGCGACCATTGTCGCTGCTGCAACGAAAAAGGGCGCCAGATGGCGCCCTTTCGCTGACAGGAGTTGCTGTTGGCCGTTGGCATGAGCCCCATTCTTCGGTGGGGATGCACCATACCCACCACCTACTCGGGATGACCGCCGGTGGGTGGGCGACGCGGTGCCCAGCTCTTCCGTGAAACGCGTTAGAACTCGTTCCAGTCGCTGCTGATCGCAGCGTTGCCCTGGCTCAGATAGACCTGCCGCGCTGCTTTCCGCGGCACGGCCGGCGCCGCGCCAGCCTCGGCGACGGTGAAGATATCGACGATCCGGTCCAGCTCGCCCGCCTGCGACTCGGTCTGTTCGATCGCGGCATTGGTCTGCTCAACCAGCGCCGCATTGTGCTGCGTCATCTCGTCGAGTGTCCGCACCGCAACGTTCACCTCCTCGATCGATGAGGCTTGCGCCCGGCTCTCGCCGGCGATCCCCTGCAGCAGTTCATAGTTAGTGCGTGCCCCCTCGAGCATCACCCCGAGCTTTGCCGCCGCTTCCGCCACCAGCTTCGAGCCGCCGGCGACTTCCGTGCCCGATTGCTCGATCAGCGCCTTCACCTCCGATGAGGCGCTCGCCGCCGACTGCGCCAGCCGCCGCACTTCCACCGCCACCACCGCGAAGCCCTTGCCCGCATCGCCGGCCCGCGCCGCTTCCACCGAAGCGTTGAGCGCCAGCAGGTTGGTCTGGAAGGCGATATCGTCGATCAGCCCGATGATATTGGAGATCTTGGCCGACGACTGGGTGATCCGCTCCATCGCCGCCTCGGCCTCGCGCATCACTGCGCCGCCCTGCTCGGCCGTCCGCGACACATCGGCCGCATTGCTGCTCGCCGATTCCGCGCGCTTGGCATTTTCGAGCACCGTTACCGCCAGTTGCTCCATCGCTGCCGAGGTCTCTTCGATCGTCGCTGCCTGCTTGGTGGTGCGCTCGCTCAGATCATTGGCGCCCGACAGGATCTCGCCCGTCGCCACCTTGAGCGAACGCGAGGTCGAGCGGAGGTTGGTCACCACCTCGGTCAGCCGGTCGCCGACCGCGTTGGTGTCGTCCATCAGCTTCTTCAGCGATCCCGCATAATTGCCTTCCATGCGCCGCGTCAGGTCGGCCTGCGCCAGCGCCCCGAGCACCTGTGCCGTCTCGCCGATCGAGGCATCGACCGTCTCGACCAGCTGGTTGACGCCCTCAGCCAATGTCCTCAGATCCTGGTCAGTGAAGTCGGTGCCGACCCGGCGGCTGAAATCGCCCTCCAGTGCAGCCCCCACCACGTCGCCGATCTCCTGGTTGAGCGCCGCCGCCGCATCGGCGCGCGCCACCGTCACCCGGGCAGTCGCCGCCGCCTCGCCGGCCAGCACATCGCGGCTGCGCAGCGCCTCGCGGAAGATGCCGAGCACCCGGCCGAGGCCGTTGACCTCGGCAATCCTGTTATTGTCATCGACAGCAACCTCGAGGTCGCCCTCCGACAGCCGGCGGAACCCTTCGGTCATCCGCGCCAGGGGCTTGGCCACGAACCGCTGCGCCAGCAGCATCGTGGCCACCGCCAGCCCGACGATCAGGGCCAGCCCGCCCCAGGTCGCGATGTCGGAAAGCTGGCCATTCTGCTGGGCCGCCCCGAGCTGCGCCACATTGGCGGCCTCGATCGCATCGGACACCTGGGACATCTCGCCTTCGAGCACCTCGAAGCTCTGGTCGAACGCGGCAAGATCGGTCGTTGCGCCGGCAACGTCGAACTCAGTGGCCTTTTCCACCAGCGCCGTCGCCGCGTTGATGTAGGCGTCGAGGGGGCCTGCGAGGTTGTCGAGCGCCTCGCGAACGTCGGTCGGCACGTCAAGGTCGGCCTGTGACGCGATCGCCGCCCGGAACGAGTCGCCATAGGTCTTTACGTCGACATAAGTGTCCTGGACCATGGTGATATCGCCGGAAATCACCGCGTAGAGGCTGCGGTAGACCAGCCCGCGCATGCTGTCGTGCAGCATGTCGGCGGTCATATGAGCCCGCATCGAGCTCATCAGCGTCTCACTGCTGTGGCCCGATGTCTTGAAGCCGGTGGAGACGTAAAGGCTCGCCCCCGCCACCACACCGCCGATCAGCACCAGCGCCGCGACCAACCCGAACACCAGGGTCCTGAGCCGCACGCCACTTCCCGACGCCGCCTGGGCGCGGGTTTCCGGCGTCGTCGACGCGCCGGCAGTACCCTTGTGCTTCATTCTGAAGTTCCGTCGGCCGACGCCACCGCCTTCTGGCGGCCCAAGGGACACACGCGGCCGGCGTGCGTCCCGATGTGAACAAAGGGTGCTCTCTGATGGTTAATGCGTAGTTGAAAACCCGACCTGAAGCTAAAATTCTGCCCAGTCGTCGGCCTTGATCGCAGTGTTGCCACGGCTGAGGTAAGTCTTCGCCGCTGCCTTCACCCGCTGTTCCAGTGCCTTGATCCCGCGCTGCGGCTGCAGCTCCACCACGGGCGAGGCCGCCTCGGCCTGGCCGTCGACGGTGAACACCGCAACGATCCGGTCGAGCTCGCTGGCCTGCGCCTCGGTCTGCTCGATCGCCGCGTTGGTTTCTTCGACCAGCGCCGCATTATGCTGGGTCATCTCATCCATCTGCCGGACCGCGGTATTGACCTCCTCGATCGCCGCAGCCTGCTCGCGGCTGTCCCGCGCGATACCTTCCAGCAGCTCGCGGTTACCGCGCACCGCCACCAGCATTTGCTCGAGCTTGGCCGCTGCTTCCGCCACCAGCTTGGAGCCACCCTGCACCTGGTTCGCCGACTGCTCGATCAGCGCCTTCACTTCCGCCGAAGCGCTGGCCGCCGATTGCGCCAGCCGCCGCACTTCCACCGCCACCACCGCAAAGCCCTTGCCGGCGTCACCGGCGCGCGCCGCTTCCACCGAGGCGTTGAGCGCCAGCAGGTTCGTCTGGAAGGCGATGTCGTCGATCAGCCCGATGATGTTGGAGATCTTCGCCGAGCTCTCGGTGATCCGCCCCATCGCCGCGTTGGCGTTGAGCATCACCGCCCCGCCGGCTTCCGCCGTCGTCGTCACCTCTGCGGCATTTTCCGAGGCACCGGCGGCGCGCTGCGCATTGGCCAGCACCGTGGTTGCCAGCTGCTCCATCGCAGCGGACGTCTCCTCGATCGTCGCCGCCTGCTTGGTGGTGCGCTCGCTCAGATCGTTGGCGCCCGAGAGGATCTCGCCAGTCGCCGTCTTCAGGTCGAACGAGGTCTTCTTCAGCTGCGTCACGATATCGGTGAGCTTTTCGGCCACCGTGTTGGTGTTGTGCTTCAGTCGCGCGAACTCGCCCTCATAGGCGCCGTTCATACGCCGCGTCAGGTCGGCCTCGGCCAGCGCCTCGAGCACGTCGCCGGCTTCGTTCAACCCGCTCGCCACCGTATCCATCAGCCCGTTGAAGTTGTTGGCGATGCGCTCGATATCGGCATCGGCGAAATGCGCGTCGATGCGTCGCGACAGGTCGCCCTTCAGCGTCGCCGCCACCACCCCGTCGAAGGCGTTCTGGAAGGCCAGCATCATCTGGGCGCGCTCCGCCGCCTTCTCGTGCCGGGTGCGTTCGTCTTCATTCATTTCGGCGACGCGGATGCCGTTCTCCTTGAACACCTGCACCGCGGCCGCCATCTGGCCGATCTCGTTCTTTTCGCCCGCATAGGGCACCTCGGTCGCAAAGTCGCCCTCGGCGATCCGCGCCATCGTCTCGGTCACCCGGGTCAATGGGTTCGACACATAGCGCGTGCCGACATAGAGCGCCGCGCCGACGCCGGCGAGCAGCCCGAGCAGCGTCGCACCTGCCACCACCGGCAGGATCAGCGCCTCGAAGCCGCCGATCTCGGCCTTGATCGCCTCGAACTGCGCCTGGTCGTTCTCCACCACGGCATCGATCTCGGCCTGGTAGGCCTTGCGGTTGGCGCGGTTGGCGTCGTTATTGCCCTGCGCATTGGCCTGTGCCGGATCGATCGTCGCGAGGCGTGCCGTCTCGGCGCGGAACTGCCGGAACTCTGCCGTCCGCGCCACCACCTGGTCGAACGCCGCCCGATCGGCTGCCGGCACCAGCGGCTGCCACTCGGCAAGGTGCGCATCGATCTTGTCGAGCGACTTCAGCAGCCCCTCGGCAAACGGCGCCGCCTTCTCGATATTGGGCGAGGCATAGATGCCGCGCGCATCCATCACCACCGCCGTCACCAGGCGGTTGAGGTGCTCGCCGTTGAAGGCCCGCTGCGATGCCGCTTCGAGCTGCTCGGTGCGCTCGGTGAACGACGCCGTCACATACATGGCAAGGCCGCCGATCGCCGAGACCACCAGGCCCATCACGGCAACGATAAGGAAAAGGCGGGTCCGGATCTTCATTGGTCTGCGCTCGCTCTGCTTCTGGAGTGGACGACGTCGTGGACGACTTGCGGCAATGACTGAGCGCGTCCGGAATTGCTTCCGGTGAACGGCCTCGTTTTGCTGGGGATCAATTGGGCGCGGCTCCACAACTGGCCGCGGCTGTCCTGGCCCCGGCGCGGTTAGTCTTGCTGCATTCCCGATATCGACAATTACGCAGTTTGCCTTAAGGGATGGTGAATTGCTTCCGGTTGCGTATTTAGGATACGTGGCCGTGATCTGGGGTGTGCCTGAGTCCCGTTCCCGCCACCCCCACGGTGCCACCCCGGCGCAGGCCCGGGCCCATCCCGAGGTGTCGAGTGGACCCGCGAACCCCACCCCACAACCGGCTGTCATCCTGCGAAAGCAGGGACCCCACGGCGGGGGCTGTCCGGCATCCACCTGCGCGGGCTGTGAGGTGGGTCCCTGCTTTCGTGTGTTGTTCCGGCGGATTGGCGGGATGGACTCGGTGTAGAACGAGGCGTTGCCTTTGTCAGGGAGCGCTTGGGATGGATCTGAAGTTGCACGCCAAT
>NZ_LMEA01000014.1:0-56753 GCF_001425235.1 Devosia sp. Root413D1
CGCGTGGCGGGGGAGGGGGACCAGCGAAGCTGGTGGAGGGGGGAGCCAAACTAACCGTCGACTCTTGCCGCCCCCTCACCGCCTTCGGCGGTCCCCCTCCCCCGCCACGCGGGGGAGGATCACGGAGAGATCGCGGTCGCCTACCCCGGCACCGGCGCCCCGGCATCGATCAACCCCGCCGCCTTGAGCTCACCCCAGAACGCCGCCGGGATCGCTTCCTGCAAATACCCGATATTGCTTGTCACTTCCTCCGGCCTCGCCCCGCCGGGGATGACCGAGACCACTGCGGGGTGGGCCAGCGGGAATTGCAGCGCTGCGGCCTGCAGCGACACGCCATGCGTCAAGCACACCGCCTGGATGCGCCGCACCTTGTCCTGCACTTCGTCGGACGCGATGCCGTAGCCGTAGCGCGCATTGGGGCCGGGGCCGGTGGCGAGGATGCCAGAGGCATAGGGGGCGCCGATGATCACCGAGATGTTGTGCTCGAGACAGCGCTTCAGGCCGGTGCCGAGCGCCGACTGGTCGAGCAGGGTGTAGGGCATGGCGACGATAGAGAAGTCGAGCGGCACCTGTGAGGCGAAAGTCAGCAGCGACGGGGCGGCGTTGAGCCCCATGCCGATGGCCTTGATCTGGCCCGAGGCCTTCAGCTCCTCGAGCGCCTTGATGCCGCTGCGCACCATGTCTTCCATGCGCGGCCCATCGGGGTTGCTGCCGAGCGAGGCTTCAGGATCGTGGATCAACAGCGCATCGACGCTGTCGAGGCCGAGCCGCAACAGGCTCTGCTCATAGGAACGCATCACCCCGTCATAGGAATAGTCCCAGACGATCTCCATGTTCAGCCCGCCGCCCCACGGCGTGCGGTCGAAGGTCTTGGGGTCGGCGGGGCGCCGGAAGAAGCGACCGACCTTGGTGGTCAGGAGGAACTCAGCGCGCGGCTGGTCGATGAGGAAATCGCCGACCCGATGCTCGCTGAGGCCGCGGCCGTAGAACGGGGCGCTGTCGAAATAGCGCACGCCGCCATCCCAGGCGGCCTTCAGCGTCGCATGTGCGGTCTCGCCGGAAACGCGGTGGTACATGCCGCCCAGATGCGCGGCGCCGAACCCCATGGGCGGCAGTTCGAGGGCGGTGGAGCCGACGCGATGCCGGTCGGTGAGTTTGATGGACATGGTCGTGGCAATCGGTTGGGGACGAAAATCAGGGGGCAGTAGCGGTGATCGAATGGTTGGGCGGCCGGAACACCGAGGCGACGTCGTCGCTCGCCGAGACCGGCGCGTCGCGATAGAGGAAGCAGGTGGCGAGCCGTTCGCTGTCGGGCACGTATTTGGGCGGCAGGTTGTCCCAGCACATCTCCATGACATGCGGGCAGCGCGGCGCGAACTTGCAGCCGGGGTTGGCGCGCGCCGCCGAAGCTTCCGACACCGGGATCTCCTCGCCGCCCCAGGCCTTACTCAGGTCGGGCAGCGGGATCGAGGAGACCAAGAGCTGCGAGTAGGGGTGCTTGGGCGCCCCGATCACCCGCTCCACCGCGCCGGCCTCCGAGACGTTGCCGCGATAGAGGATCAGGATGTTGTCGCAGATCTGGAAGGCGGTGGTCAGGTCGTGCGTGATGTAGACGATGGAAATGCCGAGCTCGCGGTTCAGTGTCTTCAGCTCGTCGAGAATGGTGGCGCGCAGCGACGCATCGACCATCGAAACCGGCTCGTCGGCGACGATCAGCCGGGGCCTGAGCAGCACGGCGCGGGCCACCATGATGCGCTGGCGTTGCCCACCCGACAGCTCGTGCGGAAAGCGGCCGAGCGTATCCTGTGGCCTGAGGCCGACGCGCTTCAGCGCGTCCTCGATCATCGCCCGGGCGGCGCTCTCGCTGTCGGCGAGCTTGTAGCGCTTGACCGGGGTCTCGAGCACATGGTCGATCCGGTAGAACGGGTTGAAGACGTCGAACGGATCCTGAAATACCGGCTGCACCTCGCGACGGAACTGCCGCTGCTCGGCGCCGGTCATCCTGGCCACGTCCTTGCCCTGGTACAGCACCTGGCCATGCGATGGGTTGATGAAGCCCAGCATCATGCGCGCCAGGGTGGTCTTGCCGCTGCCGCTTTCGCCGGCCACGGCGGTCATCGACGGGCTGGTATCGGACAGCGACAGGGTGACGTCGTTGAGCGCGGTGAAGGCGCCATAGGTCTTGGTGACGCCACGCATTTCAATGAGTGCGGTCACGGGCGGAGCTCCTGGTGGGCACGTGTCATCGGCGGCAGTGGCGGCAGTGCCGCATGTTCCGGATAGAGGTGGCAGGCGGCGCTCTGGCCGGGCGCTACCTGCTGCAGCAGCGGCGTCTCGCGGACGCAGCGATCGAAGGCGAGCGGGCAGCGCGGGTTGAAGCTGCAGCCCGGCGGCAAATCCACCAGCGGCGGCGGCAGGCCGGGGATACCGGTGAGCTCGCGCTTCACCTCGATGCCGGGGAGGCTATCGACCAGCAACCTTGTATATGGGTGCTTGGGGCTCTCGATCATCTGGCGGACCGGCCCGATCTCGACGAGCTTGCCGGCATACATCACGCCCACCGTATCGGCGAACTGGGCGATCAGTCCCATGTCATGGCCGATGAGGACGACGGCGGCGCCGAGCCCATCCTGCAGGCGGCCCAGCGTCTGCATCACCTGGCGCTGCACCACCACATCGAGGGCGCTGGTCGGCTCGTCCGCGACGATCACCTTGGGCGCGAGCGAGGTGGCGATGGCCATGGCGGCGCGCTGCTTCATGCCGCCCGAGAGTTCATGCGGATAGCGGCGCGCGACTTCGGGAGCGAGGCCGACATTCTTCAACAGTTCTTGCACCCGGGCGTCGAGCTCGGCCCGCCGCATCCCCGGCTTGTGGGCGACGATGGCGTCGATCATCTGCTCCTCGAGCCGCATCACCGGGTTGAGCGAACTCATCGCCCCCTGCGGGATCAGCGCGATGTCGCGCAGCCGGGTCTCGCGCAGCTCCCTGGTGCTCATCTTCAGGATGTCGCGGCCATCGAGCTTCACCGAGCCGCCGGCGATGCGGCCGGGCGCCCGGGTCAGGCGCATCAGCGCCGTCGCCATGGTGGTCTTGCCCGAACCGCTCTCGCCGATCAGCCCCAGCCGTTCGCCGGGTCGGAGCGAGAACGACACATCGTTCACCGCCTTGGCCGGACCCTTGCCGGTGTCGTAGTGGACGTTCAGTTCCTCGACGACGAGGATGGGTTTGGCGTCTTGAGCGACAGACATCAGCGCCTCGCCAGCTTGGGGTTGGCGAAGCGGTCGAAGCCGACCGAGGTCAGGAACAGACCAATGAAGATCGCGGCGATCACCACGATCGGCGGCCCCCACCACCACCAATAGCCGCGCAGCACCGCCGAGGATTGCTGGCTCCAGTAGATGGTGTTGCCCAGCGTCATCTCGTCGAGCGCGCCAAGACCCAGCGCCTCGAGGCCGATGACGGCGAGGATCGAGCCCGAGACGGTGCCGACGAAGCTCGCGACGATATAGGGCATCAGGTTGGGCATGATCTCGGTGAAGAGGATCTCCCACTGGCTCTCGCCGTTGACCCGCGCCACCTCGACATAGGATTTCTCGCGGATGGTGAGCACCTGGGCGCGCACCGTGCGGGTGGTGAACATCCAACCGAGCGAGGCCACTACCAGCGCCATGACCAGCGTGGTCATGCGGTCGATATTGCCGGCGATGATGACGAGGATGGCGATGGCCGGCACGGTCAGCAGCGCATCGGAGATCACCCGGATCACCGCGTCGACGATGCCGCCGAAATGCCCGGCGATCAGGCCGAGCGCAGTGCCGAAGCCGACGCCGATAAAGCCGGCGATCAGCCCCATCTTCAGCGTGTTGGGGGTGGCGTAGATCAAAAGGGTCCACATGTCGCGGCCCTGCGAATCCGTGCCGAGGAAATACTCGGGGCCGGGGGGCTTGCGTGGCCGCACCGCGCCGACCTGGGCATTCACCGCATCGACGAAGAACGGACCGATGGCGCTGAACAACAAGATCGCGGCAAGAATGCCGAGGCCGAGCAGCAGCACGCCGCTGATCCGGCCCTGTTCGTAGTTACGGCGAAGGGAGCTGAGAATGTTCATCGCCGGATCCTCGGGTCAAGCAGGGGGTAGATCAGGTCGACGAGGAACAGCAGCACCGCCAACGAGACGATGAGCATCAGCACCACGCCCTGGATGACGAAATAGTCCTGTCCGCGGATCGCCACATAGAGGAGCGAGCCGAGCCCCGGATAGTTGAAGATCACCTCGACCAGCACGGCGCCGGAAACCACCGAACCGAGCGACAAAGCCAGCGCGGTGACCTGCGCCAGCAGCGCGTTGCGCATGCCGTACCAGACGAAAATCCGGTTCGGGTGGAGGCCCTTGGCCTCGGCGAAGGTGATGTAATCCTCGCCCAGGACCGAGACCATCTGGCTGCGCATGCCGAGGGCCCAGAAGCCGACATTGCCGAGGATAATGGCCAGACAGGGCAGGAACGCGTGCCTGAGGATATCCTCGGTGGTGGCCCAGTCGAGCCGCATGATGCGGGTGGTGTCGACGCCGCCCGCGGGCGGGAACCACTTCAGCACCACGGCGAAGAAATAGATCAGGATGATCGCCAGGAGGTAGAACGGGATCGAGGTGAGGATCATCATCAGCGGCACGATCGACTTGATGGTGCGCCCCGAGCCCGGCCAGGCGAGCCGCCCGCCGAGCAGCGAACCGACGCTGAAGGCGATCAGGGTGGCCACCGCCAGCAGCGTCACCGACCAGGGCAGCGCATTGCCGATCATGGTCGAGACTTTTTCGGGGAAGTTGGCGAAGGACACGCCGAGATCGAGCCGGAACAGGTCGAGCCAGTAGTTGAGATATTGCTCGAGGATCGGCGCATCGAGCCCGTATTTGGCGCGATAGGCGGCCGAGACCGCCTGGATATCGACATTCTGCGCGCCGCCGGTGGCCTGCAGCCGGGCCAGAGCCGTCTGTACGGGGTCGCCGGGGAGCAGGCGCGGAATGATGAAATTGATGCTCACAGCGACGAAGACGATCAGCAGCAGCTGGCCGAAACGGGTGAGGAGGTAGCGGAGGAGTTCGCGGCTCATCGAGACACCGATCGTAGCCAAGCCACGGGCCGTTGAGCGAGCGCCTTCTCCCCTTGTGGGAGAAGGTGGCCGAAGGCCGGATGAGGGGTTCTCTCCGCGTACCGGATCGCTCGTCGCTTACGCTCCGATCGCGCTACACTTCGTTGCGCGGACCCCTCATCCGCCCTTCGGGCACCTTCTCCCACAAGGGGAGAAGGCAAGAGGGTGCCTGGCGCAGACACGTGCCACAGTCCGCATCTCAGGATGGGTTCCGGCCTTCGCCGGAATGACCCGGTGGGTGGGGCAACGCTTGGTGTCACGGGCAGAGTCCTGGTGGAGAGTGGTTGCGGATGGCAGCCGAAGCCGCCATCCGCGCGATCAGTGCCCGGCGCTTACTGCGCGCCGGTCGGCTTCAGGTTGTGGATGACGACGTTGAACGCTTCCCACGGGGTGTACGGGGCAACGTACGGGTCGGCCGCGGACGGCCAGCCGGTCCAGTAGGTGTTGTTGAAGGTCACCACATGGTATTCCTCGAGCAGGTCGATCTGCGGCAGGTCGCGCAGGGCGATATCGAGGGCCGCGACGGCGTTCTTCATGTACTCGGAGTTTGGATCGGTATCGGCCGGGACGGCGTCCATGGCGTCTATCAGCTTGTCGTATTCCGGGTTCATGTAACGCGAGGCGGCGACGGCGTTCGGGATGTTCTCGCCGAGCGGCCGGGCGAACTTCGAATGGTAGTGCTGCAGCGTCTCGAGTGGTTCCGACAGGCTGCCGCAATGGACGAAGATCATGGTGTCGAAGTTGCCCGACTGGATGTCCGGCAGCCAGGTATCGTCCACCGGAGCCTGCACCGCGTCGAACCCGGCGTTCTTGAACTGCTGGGTCAGCGGGGCCAGCGTCGGCTGGATGAAGGCCGGGGTGCGAACCGTCACGGTGAGCGGCTTGCCGTCCTTGGCCCACAGGCCATTGGCGTCCTTGGCGTAGCCGGCCTTCCCCATATACTCCTCGACCTTGGCCGGATCGGGATTGTCGAGATTGTACTTGTCGAGCACGGCCTTGAGCGGGCTGCCCTCGCCGAGCCAGGTGCCGGCCATGTAGTTGGAAAAGGCGAAGGTCACCGGCTTCTGGCCGCCTTCGTAGCCGATATCGTTGATGGCGGCGCGGTCGATGGCATAGTTCAGCGCGTAGCGCACGTTCACGTCGTTCCACGGCTCACGCATCTGGTTGAACACCAGCGAGTAGTCGCAGCCATCGGGAGCGCCCCAGTTCGGGCCTTCCGGATTCCACGAGCTGAGCTTGTCGTTCTGGGCGCGGGCGGCCTCGAACGTGCCGATCAAGAGCTGCCGGCCGCCATCGATCTGGTTGGCGATATGCAGCTGGCCCATCGCGTCGTCGCTCGATACCGGCACGAGGGTGATGCGCTTGGGTGCCGGCAGATCCTGGAAGCCGACCTTGGCGCCCCACCAGTCGTCGCGGCGATCGAAGATTTCCTGCTGGTTGGTGGTCGAGACCAGCTTGTAGGCGCCAGTGCCGACCGGCCAGCCCTTGGCCGGATCGTAGTTGGTGAAGGTCGCGATATCCTGGCCTTCCCAGATGTGCTTGGGCAGGATCGGGTAGTGGTTCTCGTGCCCGAGCGCCAGGAAATCGCGGACGAAGCGCGGCGCCGCCTTGTTGAAGTTGATGGTGACGTTCAGCGCATCGACGACGGTGACATCCTTGATCCACTCCTTGAACGCCGCGGAGCCACCGATTTCCGGCGGTGCGTCGCGCACCGCTTCGAGGGTGAACTTCACGTCGTCGGCGGTGAACTTGGTGCCATCCGACCACTCGACGCCGTCACGCAGCTTGATCGAGGCGCTCATGAAGTCGGGCGCGTATTCGAAGCTTTCGGCCTGCCACGGGATCAGCGTGCCGTCGTTGAGGTTGGTGTAGAACAGCGCCTCGTTGATAGTGATCTGCATCACGTCGCGCTGGTGGGTGATCGAGCTCAAATACGGGTGCCAGTTCTCGGTATTGGCGAACTGCGCCGGCTGGTCGCCCCACGGCGTCAGCACCAGGGTTTCGTTGCGCGGCATGTCGGCCACCTGGGCAAAGGCAGTCGATGCCAGGAGCGGCGCTGCCAGCAGCGCGATAGCGCCGCCAAGCAGATGCTGCCTCAGGGATCTACGGTTCATGATGGTCCTCCTCCGGCCGGTTCCGGCCACTCGTTGATTTCTTCCGAGGCGGGGCAGGGCCTCGCCACGCATCGTCTTGGCCTCGTCTGGCCCCCTCACCGGGTCATCCCCGCGAAAGCGGGGATCTCCGTTTGCGATGGTGCAAAGGCCAGGAAACAGAGGTCCCCGCTTTCGCGGGAATGACCCGGTGGGTGGGGGCGACCCCGCCCACCGGGCTCGGGTTCAGAGCGCCATCTTCTCGATGGCGTCCTTGCTCAGTCCGTGGCCGAAGCCCGGTTCGTCGCTGACCACGACGTAACCGTCCTGGGGGACGGCCATGCCGGGGTAGTTGTTGGTGTGCTTGAGCGGGATGCCGGGGGCGCCGCCGACGAAATACTCGCCCCAGCGCGAGTTAGGCGCCGAGTAGTTGAAGTGCTGGCCATAGGGCGTGTTCATGCCGGCATGGCAGATCACTTCGAGGCCCGAGGCATCGGCGATGGCGGTGATCTTCTGCACCGCGGTGAAGCCGCCGACCCAGTTGATGTCGGGCTGGAAGATATCGACGACGCGGTCCTTGGCCGCTTCGAAGAAGGTGTAGGGCGTGTACCAGTGCTCGCCGGTGGCCAGAGTCTGCCAAGGCAGGCGCTCGCGCAGCGCCTTGTGCGAGGTATGATCCTCGGGGATCAGGCAATCTTCCATCCATTTGAGGTTGAACGGTTTCAGCCGGTGCGCGAGGCGCACCGCGAACTCGACGTCGAAGGCCATCCAGCAATCGAGCATCAGTTCGACATGCGGGCCGATCAGCTCGCGCGCCTTGCCGACAAAGGCTTCGTTCTTGTCGAGCGCCTCGAGCCCATCGGCAGTGCCGTAGGGGCAGGCGAGCTTGGTGGCCTTAAAGCCCAGCTCCATGTGCCAGTCGGTGTCGTTGCCGGTGGCGTAGCAGAACTGCTTGTCGCGGGCGGCGCCGCCGGCCAGTTCATAGACCGGCAGCTTCAGCACCTTGCCCTTCAGATCCCACAGCGCCAGGTCGATGCCGCTGATGGCATAGGAGGCGAGGCCCGAAGAGGAGTAGGGCGAGGTGATGCGCATCATCATGTCCCACAGCTTCTCGGTGGCGAGAGCGTTCTCGTCGGTGAGCAGCGGGCCGATATGGTCGTTGATCAGGCTGATGGTGGGCTGGCCGTAGCCGGTGACGCCAAAACCCCAGGAGCCGTCATCGGCGGTGACGATGACGCCGACTGCCGGGAAGGCGTTGTTCCAGCTCGAGCGCAGCGCCTTGTAGCGCGGGTAGCGCGACATCGGGTTCGCGACTTCGGCGTCCTTGGTCCAGGGCGGCCGGCGCGCCGTCACCTTGTCCTTGCCCTCGTCGTAAATGCCGCCGGCAATCGGGTTGGTGATGGCAAAGGCTTCGATACTCTTGATCTTCACTCAGAAATCTCCTGGTCGTCTCATGCGGTCGGTCGGGCGGCCTCAGCCCGGGATGCGGTAGAATTTTTGCGCGTTTTCACGGAACAACCCGGCGCGCTCGGCTTCGGAGGCGCCTTCGGTGATTTTGGCGAAGGCCTTCCACAAGGTCGGGAAATCGCTGGTCAGCTTGTCGACCGGGAAGTTCGAAGCGAACATCGCCCGCTCCGGACCGAAGATCTCGAGTGTCTCCAGCACCAGCGGGCGGAAGCTTTCGGTGGTCCATTGGCGATCGAGCATGCCGAGGCCGCTGATCTTGACCGCGATATTGGGGCGGGCGGCGAGTTCGCGCATCCCCGCCTTCCAGGCTTTCCAGCCGCTCAGGTCGCGGTCGGCCCACATGCCGGCGTGGTTGAGGATGATCTGGGTGTTCGAGGCAACGCCGGCGAGCTTTGCCGCCTGCGCCATCTGGTGCGGGTAGAGCTGCAGGTCGAAGCTCAGGCCGCGGCGGCCCAGTTCCTGCAACCCGCCGATCCAGCCCGGCTCATCCATCAGGTCGCGGGTTATGTAGTTGAGCTTGGGATCGGCGTGCCGGTTCACCACCTGGCGGATGCCGCGCATGATCGGGAAGCCGGAATGCCGGTCGAGCAGGGCGCCGAAATCCGGCGACGCGAGGTCGCCATGCGCCACCAGCACGATCGGCACCGGGCTGCGATCGGCCACCGCCTGCAGGGTTTCGCTCTCCTTCACCGGGTCGGTGGGGAAGGCCTCGACATGCACCGCGCCGGTGATCTCGACCTCGTCGGCGCCTTCCTCGAGATACTCCTCGAGCAGGTAGCTGCGTGAGATCGCGGCATTGGCGCCGCCTTTGCCGGGCTTTTCGAAATGCGGGTAGATGCGGGTCCAGAGGTCCCACAGGTGGATATGCGGATCGACGACTTTCAGCATCTTGCCCTCAATCCAGCCGGAACATTTCTTCGACCGGCCAGGCTTTCGGCCGCGCGTCCTCGTGGGTCTCCATGTGCGGCTCCATCCAGGTCCACCACTTGAGCACCACCGGATCGACGCCCTCGGTCTGGCTCGGAGCGTTGTCCGGCTTTTCGAGGTAGGCAAAGAGCAGCAGGTCGTAACGGTAGATGGTGTAGTTGGAGACACCCTGGCTTTTCAGCAGCGCCACCATCTCGGGCCAGATCTCGTCGTGCTTGCGCTTGTACTCGGCTTCCTGGCCGGGCTTCAGCTTCATCACCCATGCGGATCGCATCGTCGTAAAATCCTCAGTCAGGTTGTTGATGTGGCCAGCGCCCGTTCGCCGGCCTGCTGCGGCGGCCACTGGCCGCCATAGCCGAGCCGCTTGCTCACGGTGCTCGCTGCTTCGTTCAGGAGATCCACCTGCGGCTGGATCGCCGCGCCGGGTGCCTTGGGAGCGGGGCCGGAAATCGACATGGCGCCGACCGGACGGCCGAGGCGATCGACGATCGGCACGCCGACGCAGAACACCCCGACCACCACTTCCTGGTTGTCGATCGAGTAGCCGCGCTTGCGGATGCGGGCGAGCTCGGCCCGCAGCTCGGTGGGGTCGGTGATGGTGTAGCGGGTGAAGGTGGTCATCGGCTGTTCCAGCACGCGCTGCTGGTCGGCCTCGCCGAGGAAGGCGAGGATCGCCTTGGCGCTGCCGCCGCAATAGAGCGGCCCGCGCGAGCCGATGCGCCAATCGAGCTGCATGCCCTCGTTGCCGCGCACCTTGTCGATGCAGACGCACCCTTCGCCGCTCAGCACATTGACGTTCACCGTCTCGCGGGTCTTTTCGGCGATGGATTCACAGAACGGCCGGGCCAGCCGCGGAAAGGCGACGCCATCGAGCTGCAGGTCGGTGATCGCCAGCAGCCGGTAGGAGAGCTGCCAGCCGCCCTCGGCATTGCGTTCGACCACGCCTTCGTCGGCGAGGTCGATCAGCAGCCGATGCACCGAGCCGACCGGCAGGGCCAGTTGCTGGGCCACGGCGCGCACCCCTAGCCCGCCCTTGCGGGCAAGCAGGTCGAGAACCTGGATGGCGCGCTTGATGCTCGACATCTAGCGCACCGTGCCGTCGCCGGTGTCGTCGATACATCGCTCGAGCAGCGTGTTCACAGTCGTGCCTACCGGACGTCAGGCAAACCTCCGGCGTTCACGCCCCCGCTCCCGCAGGTGCGTGCTGAACCGCACGGCTTGCCGCTGACCGGCCTCCCTCTCCTCAGAGCCGCAGACCCCCGATTATTGTTCCATGGGTGGAATGCAGCGTTCCAATAGTGAACGCCTTGAACGGGAGCGAGTCAACCGAGAACGGGCTACGACTTAGGTCGGGATGCGGGGTAAGGTCATGAAGTTATTGTATTATTCGAGCTGCGCGGCAGGGCTCGTTCGGCCATGTGGAACGGGTGTCTGATAAGCGTGGAACTGGCAGTCGGGATTCCCTCCCCCGCAGGCGGGAGAGGGAGTCCTGACTGCAAGCTTTGATGCACGTCAGCTCGCGACGGCAGGCTTGTGCAGCGACATCAGGAAATCGGTGAGTTCGGTGTAGGTCAGCGACGAGGTCGGGGCATCGAGGGCGATTTCGCCGCGGTCGAGCACCACCAGCCGGTCGCAGACTTCGTGCACGTGGTGGATGTTGTGCTCGATATAGATGCAGCTGCGGCCGCCCGCCTTGATCGAGCGGATGAAGTCCAGCACCTTGTTCACTTCCTTCAGCGCCAACGCCACCGTCGGCTCGTCGAGCACGATCAGGTCGCTGTCGAAATGCATGGCGCGGCCGATGGCGACGCCTTGGCGCTCGCCGCCCGAGAGCCGGCTTACCGGGGTATCGACATCGATGCCGACGCCGCGAAAGCCGATAGTCGAGCGCATGATCTGGTTGGCGATCTTCTTTTCGGCCTTCACGTCGATGAAGCCGAAGCGGTTGGTGAGCGGCCGGCCGACGAAGAAGTTGCGCCATAGCGGCTGCTTCTCGCCCAGTGAAGAGTCCTGGTAGACGGTCTCGATCTTCAGCTTGTGGGCTTCCTTCACCGAGTAGCTCGCCGCATCGATCTTCTGGCCGCGCACATAGATGGTGCCGCTCGAAGGCTGCTCCACGCCGGTCAGCACCTTGATCAGGGTCGATTTGCCGGCGCCGTTATCGCCGATCAGCCCGACGATCTCGTTGGAGCCGATCTCGAGCGTGACGTTCTTCAGGCTGACGACCTTGCCATACTGCTTGCGAACGTTCTCGAGCCGGACGATCGGGGTGGATGTCATGTCGTGGGTCCAGTGCACAGGGGGTAGGGGAGTGGCGCCGCCGGGTCAGCAACGGCGCCACCGGGAGTTACCGGATGCCGGTTTTCACCAGGGCTTCCAGCGCCTCGACATTGTCCTTGGTCACCGAACCGCCGCCGGTGTTGAGGGTTAGGCCGGCGAGGCCGTATTTCTTCTCGAGCACGGCGGCGACCACCGGCATGAAGCCCTGCAGGTAAGGCTGCTGGTCGAGCACTACGGTGATGTAGCCGTCCTTCAAACCCTGGATGGCGCCGGCCGAGATGTCGAAGCCCGAGGCCACGACTTCGCCCGGTTGCTTGCCCGCATCGGCGAGCACCTTGCCCAGCACGGCGGTGATGCCGCTATGGCCGGGGACGATGATCGCCTTGGTCTCCGGGTTGGCTTCGAGATAGGCGACCAGCACCGGCACCGAGAGCGAGGGGTCGGCCACGGCCTCGTTCGACCACTGCAGGGCGTCGAAGGCGATCTTGTTTTCGGTCAGCACTTCCGAGGTGCCCTTGGCGACGTCACTGCCTGGAGCCCCTTCGATGAAGGCGCCATAGACCACGACCTTGTCGCCTTCCTTGAGGCCACCCTTCTCGATGGTAAGGCTCGCGAGGTTCCTGCCGGCGCCGTAATTGTCGAGGCCGAAATAGCTCATCGAGGTGCCGGGCAGGGCGTTGTTGTTCACCACCACGACGATGCCGGCTTCTTTCGCCTTGTTGATGAACGAGGTCATCGCATCGGTGCCGGGGTGACCCATGACGATGATGGCGTCGGGCGCGGCGGCGAGCGCCTCGTTGGCCTGCACCAGCATCTTCTGCGGGTCCCAGCCGGCATGTTGTTCCTTCAGGTCGACCTTGAGGATGCGGGCGGCGTCGCGGGCGCCGAGCTCACGGGCGAGCGTCGCGCTGTCGCCGGGGTTGCCGCCGAGCTGGAAGTAGATGGTCATGCCGCTGTCGACCGCCTCCTGGGCGATGGCAGCGAGCGGGGCCGCGACCAGCGCAGCACCCATGGCGAGGCCGGCGAGGCCTTTGAAAATAGACTTCATGATTGTTCCTTTCCCTATTTTTGTGGTCCCGACCGGAGCCTTAACCCCCGCCCCGGCCGGGCTGCTTTCACTGCCGCAGGCGCGAGCGCACGGACTTGATCAGAGGCACCTTGTCGGGGTCCTCGATGGCGGTGTTCATCACCACGGAGATGATGAAGACGAGACCGATGAAGAAGCGGGTCCAGAAGCCCTGCACGCCGCTGGCGACCAGACCGGCCTCGATGACGGCGACGATGAGCGAGGCGAACACCGTGCCCACCACCTTGCCGGAGCCGCCGAAGATCGAGGTGCCGCCGATGAACACGGCGGCGATCACGGTGAGCAGGTACCCCTGGCCCTGCTGGTTGAAGTAGGTGGTGGTCTCAACGGTGAGGAAGACGCCGGCGAGCGCCGACAGGAACCCCATCAGGGTGAACAGCTTGATCTTCTCACGGTCGATCTGGATGCCGACGACCTTGGCGACCTTCAGGCTGTCGCCGATGAACAGGATGTTCTCACCGAAGCGGTGACGGTTGAGCAGCTGCCAGACGAAGATCGAGATGCCGATGGCCCAGATCATCTGCATCGGCACGATGCCGCCGACGCGCCCGACCATGATCGACTGGATCAGCGTGCCATCGATCGCGGGGATGGCAACCGTCAGGCCGTTCGACACCACGGTCAAGAGGCCGCCCCACAGGAACATCATGGCCAAGGTGGCGATCATCGAGGGGATGCCGAGCTTGGTGACCACGAGACCGTTGACGAAGCCCATGGCCGTGCCGGTCAGCAGTGCCGCGAGCAGCGCCAGCCAGGTCATGTCGTATTGCTGGAACAGGAAGGCGAAGACGTAGCTGGCGAACGCCACCACCGAGGGGAAACTGAGATCCATCTCCCCGGCGGTGGCCACCAGCGTCAGGCCGAGCGCGATGATCAGTGGCGGCGGCACCGAGGCCATGAAGCTCATATAGACGCGGTAGCCGAGAAAGGCCCGCGGTGCGGTGAGCATGAACACCACGATCAGCACCACGAAAACCAGAGCGGTGGCGGTGCCTTCGATCTTGAAGAAGCTCGCCACCGGGTTGGAGCGTGTTGGCGTTACATGGGCTCCGGCAGACATCAGAGTACCCCGTATCTGGCGTAGACGTCGCGCAGGAAGCCGCCGGCGCGCAGCTCGTTCATCGAATGGTGCTCGCCATTGACCTTGTCGAAGGCGCGTTTGAGCACTTCGGCTTCGACTGCCTGTGGCACCACGACGACGCCATCGGCATCGCCGAACACCAGGTCGCCCGGCTCGATCCGGACGCCATCGACGATCACCGGCACATCGACCGCCTGGATCTGGCCGCGGCCCTTGGAATCGAGCGGCGCGATGCCGGCATGGAACACCGGCAGCTGCAGCTCGCGGATGCCGAGGATGTCGCGCACGAAGCCATCGGTGATGCATCCGGCAGCGCCGCGGGCATGGGTGGCGGTGGAGAGCAGGCTCCCCCAGGGCGCAATGCGCGAGGAGCCGCCACAGGAGAACACCGCCACGTCGCCCGGCTTCAGGTCGTCGACGATGGCGATCTCGAGCTCGTAGGGGTTCGACCCCTCGGCGACGAACGGCACTTCCATGTACTGGCCGGTGCGCGCCCGGCCGCAGAGCTTCAGGCTCTCGTCGAGCGGCCGGATGCGCGGCGACATCGCCTGGTTCCAGATGCCGATGGCATCGAGCGCATCGCTCAGCACGGCGGAGTAGAGCTGTTGCCAGCCCTCCGGCAGCGGCGGGTTGTGGCGCGGGGTAAACTCGGAAGTCACGGGGATAACGCCCTTTCTAAGGAGGTTGATCGCGGCAGTCGGTGCAGCGGTACGTGTTGATACATGTAACGTTAAATGTAGGAGGCGAGTCAAGCGGGGTTGTGAGGGGTGTGAACATGGGGGTGGGAGGGAGATGTAACGATGCTGGGGTTCGTGCCCTCCAAGACCCCCTCTCTTGCAAAATCTAAGGCTTAGCCAAACGGCTAAACCTAAGATTTTGCTTTCTCCCCCGCCAAGGGGGAGATGATCCGTGCCTTCCACTTGCGCCGGAGTTTCAGTCGGGACTCTCCCCCTTGGCGGGGGAGAAAGCGAAAACTTGGGCTTAGCGCAGCTAAGTCCTTAGTTTTCGCAAGAGGGGCGGGGAGCCACTTGAGCGAACAGTGGCAGACACCAGCTCTGCAAATGACCCAGCCCTCAGGTCGTAAACCCTGGGTCGAACACCACCGGCAACACGTGGTCGCGATGGGCGAAGCTGCCGGATTTGAGGCGGGCCAGCATGGCTTCGCCGGCGCGTTCGCCGACGGCATAGGCGGGGGAGAGCACCGTGGTCATGTGCGGCCGGGCATAGCGATGCGCCTCGAAGCCATTGAAGCCGACGACCCTCACATCTTCGGGTACGCGCACCCCGCGATCGGTCAGCAGCAGCATCGCCGCGGTCGCCACCGGGTCGTTGGCGCCGACCACGGCGCCGGGCAGGGGGTGGCTGTCGAGATAGGCGGCAAACGCCGCCTGCACGTCGGCGAAGGACTCGCTGGCGGCCTCGAGCACCGTCACCTCGGCGGTGCTGCCGGCCGCGGCGATGCTGTCCTTGACGCCGGCGACGCGGTTTTCCACCGCGGGCCAGGGCTGGCGCGGGACCACCGCCAGGATTTTGGTCACCCGGCGGGCGAGGAGATGATCGCCGATCAGCCGGCCGCCGCCCCGATCATCCTGGCGCACCGTGCAGATATCGGCGCCGGCATCAGGCAGTTCCTGCTGGAACACCACCACCGGCTGGTTGAGATCGGCCAGCCGTTCGATCGCGGCGAGACGCTCAGGCTTCGGCCCGGAGATCATGGCGCAGAAGCCGGCGACCTCGAAATTGCGCATGATCATCGATTGCGCCAGCTCGGCCCCGGGCATGCCCTGGATGGTGAGGGTGTAATCGGCATGGTTCAGCACGTTGGCCAGCCCCGCCACCACCTGGCAGGTGAAGAAATCGGCGAGGAAAGCGGGGGATTCGTCGACGATCACCATGCCGATCGAGCGCTGCTCGGAGACGCGCAGGCTGCGGGCATTGGAGGAGCGGCGATAGCCCAACCGCTCGATCTCGCGCTCCACCCGCTTCTTGGTGGCGGCGCTGACGAACTGCATGCGGCCATTGATGACGTTGGATACCGTCATCGGTGAAACCTCGGCGGCTTTCGCCACATCCTTGATGGTTGCCCGCGGCCGCCGCTCGTCACCGCTCATCGCGGAAATCACCTCATCGGAATACTGACGAGATACATATATCGTTACATCCCAATGCGATAGAGCCGGTTGGCATTCTTCCAGAAAACCGCCTCCGACTCCTCATCGGAAAGCGCCTTGAGGATCAGCTTGAAGGCCCCGTAGGCCTGATCGAACGTTGCGGCCAGACCGAGTACCGGATGGTCGCTCGCCAGCATGGTGCGGTCGGCGCCGAAGGCTGCGAGGCAATCGAACACAACGGGGCGTAGACTGTCGAGGCTCCAGTTCGGGTCGTAGGACACGAGGTCCGAGACCTTAATCGCGACGTTCGGGGCGCTGGCGAGAGCGGTGAGCCCGGCCCGCCAATGCGCCATGCCCTCGTCGGTGCGATCGAAGGGCGAGCCGCAGTGGTTGATGATGAAACTGAGGTTTGGGAAGGCCCGCGCCAGCTGCAGCGCCTCGGCGGCCTGCCAGGGCGAGATCATCAGGTCGAAGGACAGCCCGAGCGTATCGAGGTGCCTGAGCCCCGCCTGCCAGGCCGGGCTGCTCATCCGGTGGCGGTCCCGGGAGAACGAGCGCGCCGGATCGGGGTGCCAGCTGAGGATGTCGCGGATGCCGACGACCTTGCCGTGCGCGGCGTAGCGCTCGAGGATATCAGGCGTCTCGGGCGCGTCGAGGACGGCGGTGCCGACATAGCGGCGCGCCATCCAGTCGGGTTTTTCGAGCGCATCGAGCCAGCTGAGTTCGGCGAAGGGTTCGCCCGGCTCCCAGCCGGCTTCGACATGCACGGTGCCGACGATGTTGTAGCCGGAGGTATCGCGCAGATAGTCGGCCGGCAAGCAGCTCTGAGCCAGCACGCCCGTGGCGCCGCGCAGCCAGGGGTGCTTGTCGAGCGAGCGGTCGAACAGATGGTGGTGCGGGTCGATGATCGGCCCGGTGTAAAGTCCGTTGGCGTCGCGCATCGGTTCGGTCAGCGTCCCATATAGCGGCGGCGGCTGATCTGCTCGCCCAGCGTCAGCCAGCGGCGGGCGGGCTCACCTTCCAGCAATGCCATGATCCGCAGTGCTTCGCCCTGCAATTCGGTGAGGCGCGCCACCGGCAGGGTCTGGTTGGCATCGACTTCCTCGGCAATGGCGATGAAGTGCTCCGCCTGCTGCTGGCCGCCGAGCCGCGGCGCCAGTTCGCTGGCGACGAAGTCGTCCCAGCGCAGCGTCGGGTCCCAGCCGAAGCGTGAGAAGGCGAGATAGCTGAGTTCGACCGTGGCGGTGTAATCCGACGGCTCGCCCCAGACGGTCAGTCCCTCCATGCCGAGCTCGCGGCCGCGAACCGACATATCGGCGAAGGTTTTCGCATTGAAGGCATAGCGCTCGGTGCGCTCGTCGCCGTTCCACTGGCAGGCGAACTGGCAGCGCAGCACGTTGGGCTGGGTGGGGAGGCTTTGCACATAGTCGGTCGCGAGCTCGGTGCGGAGCCGCTTCCAGAAGCTGCGATTGGCGGTGTGCTGGTAGATGGCGCCCTTCGGCAGCCGATGCTGCGCCTCGGTCGCCACCGGATCGAGCAGGTTGTCCCACTGCATCTCGCAATAGATCCAGAGGTCGGGGCGTTTGGCCTTGGCGGCGCGATAGAGCCGCGGAAAGTTCTCGGCCATGTCGGTGTGGGACCAGGAATCGCCGTGGTCATCCTTGCGGCGCGCGGCCTCGGCATCGTTGGCGCGGCGGGCGACGCAGCGCTCGCAACCGCAGACACCATAATCGCCGCTCTCGATATTGATGCCGCCGATCTCAAAAGTCTCTGCCAGCCAGGCGACAGCTTCTTCCATCCACGCGATCACCTCGGGGGCGCTGGGGCAGGCGCTGACCGTGTAATCGGAATGCGGGAAGTTGAGCGGGAAGGCGAGGTCGGCGATCTGGAAGCCGACATCCTTCTCCATCTTGGCCGCATGCTGCGGGTTGGCCTTCAGCCAGGTGGAGAGGTTGTACTTGTGTTTGCCCTCCCAATAGACGCCGCCATAGGCGCCGATGGCGATGCCGGGGATGATGCGCACGCCGCGTTCATTGCCATAGCGGCAGAGTTCCCTGGCCGCTTCGATGCCGCCATGGCTGTCGCGCAGGAAGCCATAGACGGTGATGCCGCCGATACGGTTGATCGAGCAGAAATCCACCAGCCGCTTGTAATCGGCGAGGAAGCCGCCGGGCGGCTTCTGGAACGGGTTGAAGACGCCGATCTCCTGCTGGCCGATCTGCGACAGCTCCCAGTTGGTCGAGTGATCCCAGGTCCAGAAGGTGCGATAGGCGAGACCGGGCTTGCCGGTGACCGCGCTGGCCCAGGCGGCAAGATCGAGCCTGCCGGCCGAGCGTTGGATGATCTCCTCGACGCCATAGATGACGCCGGAGAACGGGCCACCCGATATTTCGAGGGTGCCGTCGCGCGTCGCGATCGCGAACTCTCCTTCAGCAAGGGCGGGATCAAGCACCAGCCGCACGTTCGGCAGCTCGGCGCCGAAGCTTTCGCGCAGGCGTCGCGCCGCGTGTGGGTGATGGTCCTCGCCGTCGATGGCCATTGCGTGAAATCCTCCCGTTGGTGGTCATGCGGAGCTGCCGCAGCATGGCAGCGATCCTTGACAGAGTTAAGCAGCGCTTCTATCAAATATCAACATCAACTATCGCCAGTGATAATTGACGTGTTCGACCGATGCCTCTTCGGGGCGCTGCAAGCGAACGCGTGATGGAGACCGCATGACCTCGAAGACGCTCCCCGCCGCCCTTGCCGACCTGCAGCAGGTCTGGCCGATGCCGAGCCGGCCGCGGCCGATCACCATTATCGGCGCCGGCGGCATCGTCCGCGACGGGCACCTGCCGGCCTATCGGAAAATGGGCCTGCCGGTGGCAGGGATTTTCGACGTGAACCCGGAGACGGCCAAGGCCCTGGCTGCGGATTTCGGCGTCGAGGTAGTGCACCCGACCCTCGAGGCGGCGATCGCCGCCTGCGGCACCGATGGGATTTTCGACCTGGCGTTGCCGCCAGCGGTGCTGCTCGGGACGGTCGAGCAACTGCCCGCCAACAGTGCGGCCCTGCTGCAGAAGCCTTTGGGACCGGATCTCGCGACGGCGCGCAAGATCGTTGCGGCGCTCGACCAGCGTTCGATCACCGCCGCCACCAATTTCCAGCTGCGCTTCACCCCGTCGATGCTGGCGATCCGCGATGCGGCACGCAAGGGCCTGTTGGGTGAGATCGTCGAGGTCGAGGTGCGGCTCGCCGTCTATATGCCGTGGGAACTCTGGAGCTTCATTCCGCATCTCGATGCGGTGGAGATCCCGCTGCACTCGATCCACTATATGGATTGGATCCGTTCGCTGCTCGGCGAGCCGGAGAGCGTCTATGCCAAGGCGGTGAAGCACCCGCGCTACCCGACGCTGGCCGATGCGCGCTCTTCGATCATCCTCGATTATGGCGACCGGGTGCGCTGCGCGCTGTCGCTCAACCACACCTACAATTACGGCCCCGAGCATATCGAAGCGACGATCCGGGTCGAGGGCACGGCGGGCTGCGCCCACCTCACCGTCGGCTACCTCGTCGACTACGTGAAGCCGGTGCCCGAGACGCTGGAAATGACCATTGCCGATGTGCCGTGGACGACGGTGCCGTTGATTGGCGGCGAGCGGGTGCCCGACGCCTTCGGCTTCGTCATGGCGAACCTCCAGCGCTTCGTCGCCGGTGAGGACCAGGTGCTCGACACCGATGTGCATGACTCGATCAGGACCATGGCGCTGGTCGATGCGGCGCTGAAGTCGAGCCGGCAGGGCGGGGTGGTGCCTGAGGCGGTGTGACCGAGACGTGAGGCTGGCGCGGGCTGACCCCCACCCCTGTCCCCTCCCCGCAAGGGGGAGGGAGACCCTCACACTGATATCGAGGTCATCGTCTCCCTCCCCCTGTTTGAGGGGGAGGGGACAGGGGTGGGGGTCAGCCCGCACCGGCTCAACAGCTACCCACGTAACTTTTGTATAAGAAATTACACTTTCATATTGGAAACCTATCGTGCTAGCGTCAGGGCACTGACACGGGACGTGAGGATGCGCGTCCGAGGGGTGTGTCGATGGGGTGATCGGGGCGGCGGGGCGCCGTCCCGGCGCCCACAGGGGATAGCGGCGTGACGGGCTTCAGCCGGCGCCGGGCATCAGAGGAAGGGATTTTCAGATGAGAGTTGTTTTGAAAGCGGGCTGGCGCATTGCGGCGGGCGCCGTGGCGCTGGCGGCAATGATGGGGCCGGCGCTGGCGCAGGATGTCACCACCATTCGGGTGCTCAACTGGCAGCCGGGCGGCCCGGACTACTGGACGCAGCTCGTCGCGGCGTTCGAGAAGGCCAACCCGGATGTGAAGGTCGAACTCGAGACCGTGCCGTTCGATCGCTATCCGAGCGTCCAGGGCCCCTACATCGCGACCAAGAGCGGCCCCGATGTGATGGAGAACAATGCCGGCCTCGAGCTGTTCGATCGGCGCAGCGCCTATGTGCAGCTGCCCGAAGACGTGCTCGCCGCAGCGGGCGACCTGATCACCTATTCGGGCGGCTGCCTCAACTACGACACCACCCAGCCCTGCTACGGCCTGCCGTTCGGCTACCAGGGCAACGTGATGTACTACAACAAGACGGTGCTCACCGAAGCCGGGCTCGATGCGGCCAACCCGCCCAAGACCTGGGACGAGATGGATGCCGCCTGCACGGCGGTGAAAGCCATCGGCAAGACCTGCCTCGCGCACGGCATGACCGGGGTGTTCCCTGCCTACTGGAACTTCCCGGAAGTGGCGCGCAACTTCCTCACCGAAGACGACATGCGCGCCATCATGGCGGGCAAGCTCCCCTGGACCGACCCCAAGATGGTGTCGATCCTCGAAGCCATGGCCTCGATCGGCACGACGCGCGGCTGGATCAACTCGAGCTCGCCGTCGATCTCGATGCTGCCCGATGGCGCCGATATCTTCCAGAGCGGCAACGCCGCCTTCGCCTCGACCATCATCGCCGACGCGGTGAACTGGGCGGCGTTCGGCGCAGCTTTGGGCGATGAGAATGTTGGCGCGATGAGCTGGCCGGTGCTGGTGGCCGATGCGCCGCTGGCGCACAGCTTCAGCGGTACCGAGAGCTCGGTGTTCGGCGTCACGCCGTGGAGCACCAAGCAGGAAGCGGCCTTCAAGTTCGTGAAGTTCGTTGCCGGGGTCGAGAACGCCAACCTCCTCGCCAGCGTCGCGGGCGGCATCTCGCTCAACAAGAATGTCGATCCGAACGCGCTGCCGAAATCGCAAGCGCTGGCGCAGATCCAGGAGATCATCAAGACGCCGACCCTGCATGTCGGCGTGCTGCTCTCCGGCCAGGAAGCCGACGCCCTGGCGCGCGGCTGGCAGGAAGTGACGCTGGGCACCATTACGGTGGCGGACTGGACGGCGCAGATGCAGACCGCACTCGAGGAGAGCCCGAGCAAGGCGCAGTAAGGGGCTGGTAAGTGGGCCGGGGCCGCTGTGTTGGCCCGGCCCTCACCCCACCCACCAGCTGTCATCCCAGCGAAAGCTGGGACCCAACTATCAGCTGGTGCGGGCTGTGAAATGGATCCCTGCTTTCGCAGGGATGACAGCCGGTGGGTGGGCTGGGGATGAGCCCACTACAGGCAGTTGCAGTCCAACCAACGACCTTCGGAGCCGGCTACCCGGCTCCGTCTTCCCAGGCCTTCGGACATTCCATGACCCAGATCCACCAGTCATCGAGCAGCGGCCTGACGCGGGCGAAAAAACGGCGGATGCGGCCGGAGCTGATCCTCGGCATCGCGCTGGTGGTGCCGGGCATTGCGCTGGCGGTGGTCTTCAAGCTGGTGCCGCTGGTCCGGGCGTTCATCCTCAGCCTCTACCATACGCGCGGCTTCGAGGAGCCGAAGTTTGCCTTCCTCGCCAACTACGCCTCGATGTTCAAAGACCCGGTGTTCGTCACCTCGTTCAAGAACGCGGCCTTGGTGTTCGTGACGCTGCCGGTATGGATCTTCCTGCCGCTGGTGCTGGCGCTGTTAATCTTCCAGCGCTCGCCCGGCTGGAAGCTGTTTCGGGCGGTGTATTTCCTGCCTTACATGATCGCGCCGATCGTCGTCGGCATCATGTTCCGGCAGATCCTCGCGCCCGATGGGCCGCTCAATGCCTTCCTGATTTTCATCGGCCTCGCGCCTCTCGCCATCGAGTGGCTCAATGGGGCGACGAGCGCGCTGTTCTCGCTGACCGCGGTGGCGCTGTGGAGCTTTTTCGGGCTCGGCGTCCTCACCTATCTCTCGGGCCTTTCGACCGTTCCGGACGAGGTGATCGAGGCGGCGCGGCTCGATGGCGCCGGGTTCTGGCGGCTGCTGATCGAGATCGTCACGCCGCTGCTTAAGCCGGTGATCGGCTACTGGACGGTGCTCTGCACCTCATCGATGCTGATCTGGATGTTCCCGCTGATCTATGCGCTGACGCGCGGCGGGCCGGGCAGCGCCACCATGCTGCCCGAATACCTGGTGTTCACCACCACCTTCGAGTTCCTCAATCGCGGCAAGGGCGCGGCGATCGGCATGGCGCTGTTCGTGTTCGCCGCCATCGTCTCGGCTTTCGTGGTCCGGCGCATGTATGCCGAAGGAAAGGCCAGCAAATGAGCCTGGTTTCCGACGCCGCCACCGATGAAGTCGCGCCGGGCAGCAACCCGTTGGTTCGCAGCATCGTCAAGTGGCTGGTGACCTTCATCCTCGTGGTGGTGGCGGTGGTGGCGCTTTACCCGCTGGTGTTCACCGTCCTCAACTCGCTGAAAACCCGCATCGGCTATGCGCAGAACCCGCTCGGGCTGCCGCTCGACATCAGCTTCGAGAACTATGCCGAGACGTTCGTGCGCATGGATGTGCCGCGGCTGTTGTTCAACAGCATCATCACCACCGGCGGCGGGTTGCTGCTCTCCACCGTGGCGGCCTTGTTCATCGCCTATGCGGTGACCAAGCTCCGCATCAAAGGCGGCAACCTGATCTTCCTGTTCATCATCGCCATGCTGGTGATCCCCAGCCAGGTGGTAATCTATCCGCTCTACGAGACCATCCTCGATCTGGGGCTGGGCGGTACCTACCAGGGGCTGATCTTTTCCTATGCGGCGTTCGGGCTGCCGATCAGCACCTACATGCTGGCGGCGTTCTTCCGCGCCATTCCCGATGAGTTGATCGAGGCTGCCCGCATCGACGGGGCAGGGGAGTTGCGCATCCTGTTCCAGATGATGTTGCCGATCTCGACCCCGGCAATCGCCGCGCTCTCGATCCTCAACTTCGTCTGGATGTGGAACGACCTGCTGCTGCCGCTGGTGATCATGGGCGGCTCGGACAAGACCACGCTGATGGTCGGGGTGGCACTGCTCTCGGGCCAGTATGACGTGTCGATTCCGTTGATCAGCGCCGGTTTGATCGTTGCGCTGCTGCCGGTGATGATCGTCTACTTGCTGTTCCAGCGGCAGATCCTGTCGGGCGCGCTGGCGGGGGCGGTGAAATGACGGCTCGCGATACGGCGCCGGGTGAGGCGTTCCTCTACATCTACCGGCTGAAGCCCGGCATGGGCCCGGCCTATGACGAAAAGCACCGCGCGGTGTGGCCGGAGATCCTGGAGCTGATCGATGCGGCCGGGATCTATGACTACCAGATCTGGCGGCACGCGGAGATCGTTGTCTGCCGCATGCGGGCACGCGACGGATTTCGTGCTGCGTCGGCGGCGACTGCTGTGTCGGACGTGCAGCGGGCCTGGACGGCTTCGATGGCGGAGATATTCCTCGAGATCGGCGATACCGCGGGCGAGCCGCTGTGGCTCGACGAGGTGTTCGCGCATCGGGTCGGGGAGACGACGCGATGAGTTGTGTAATCGCGGCTGATAGGGCGGTGCGGGAAACGTACCCCCACCCCTGTCCCCTCCCCGCAAGGGGGAGGGAGACCAAAACACTGGCGCCGGTGGGGGCGTCCCCTCCCCCCTTGCGGGGGAGGGACAGGGTGGGGGGCACTCTGTGCGAACAGAACTATCCCCACGCCATCATCGATAGCCTCTCAAGTCGGCCGCGCCGGCGGCCGTTTTTCGCGGATCGGAGCCAATGGAAAGTTCGGCTCGATCAGCGTGCCGTCGAACAGCTGGGTGATGGCCTTGGCGGCCGCGAACTGGGCGCGGCTGGCCGTTTCCAGCGACACCCGCTCCTTGCTCGAGGGCAGATACGGCATGGTCAGCACGGCGAGCGCATGGCCGTTGGCGTCGAGGATCGGGAAGCTCACATCGGTGATGCCCTGCAGGCCTTCGCCGGCGATGATTTCGTAGCCGGTGCGGTGCAGCGTTTCGACCCGGCGCTTCAGCGCCACCATGTCGGTTTCGGGGGCGGTGCGCTCGATCTCGGCCATCACCCAATCGCGGATTGCCGGCGGCTGGAAGGCCAGCAGCAGGCGGCCCGAAGCGGTCGACGCGGCCGGGTTCTGGGTGCCGACGCGCAGGCGGAAGCCGAGAGGGGCGGGGCTATCGACCTGCGCCACGACGCGGATGGCCAGCCGATCGAGAATGGCAATATGCAGCGCCTGATAGGCGGCGATCGAGGTCGAGTACATGATCGGCAGCGCCGCATCGAGCAGCCGGCGCATCGGCGGATACTGGTTGGCCAGCACATGCAGGTGGTTGGAGAGGAAGAACCCATCCTCGCCCGGCCGCCGCTGGATGTAGCCGCGCCGCTCGAGCGCCATCACCACGCGGTAGACTTCCTGCAGCGAGCGGCCGAGCAGCTGCGCGATCTCGCTCTGGGTGATGCCCTTCGACTGCGTCGCGAGGAGCTCGATCACGTCGAGCCCCTTTTCCAGCGCCGGCACGCCATAGGCGAGCTTGTCGCCGGCGTCGGCGGTCTTGTCGGCGGCTTTGGTCGCCGGCTTCGCGCGCGCTGCCTTCACGGGCTTTTCGGGCGTCGTCGCTGCCGCGGCAGGGCGTCCGGTTCTGGCCATTCAATTGGTCTCCCTCGGCATTCTGGTGGCAGAGCCGATGCTGCAGCGCAAGAGCCGGGACGGCACGGCGCACGGCGCATCGACTATCACAAGAGAACGTAGACTATCACCTGTAAAATTTGTCCAGGCTTTAGGGGCCGTGGGCAACCCCGACATCACGACCAAGAGCAGAACATGGACCGCAACATTTCACAGAAGCTGGCCACCGCGACGGTGGACTTCGACAAGCCGGGCAAGCAGGTCGGGTTTTTCCACATCCCGCTGTCGGTGCATGACGATGCCTGGGGCGTGGTGCCGGTGCCGGTGGCGGTGATCAAGAACGGGGTGGGCCCGACAGTGATCCTCGAAGGCGGCAACCATGGCGACGAATATGAGGGCCCGATCACGCTGGGCGAACTGATCCGCGAGCTCGACCCGGCCGATGTCCAGGGCCGGCTGATCTTCATTCCGGCGATCAACCTGCCGGCCGTGAACGCGGCGCGGCGCACTTCGCCGATCGACGAAATCAACATGAACCGTACCTTCCCGGGCGACCCGCTCGGCACCACGACGCGGCAGATCGCGGCCTATGTGAACGACGTGATCTTCCCGATGGGCGATGCGTTCATCGACCTCCATTCGGGCGGCTCTTCGCTCGATATCATCCCGAGCTCGGTGATCGAGCCGGGCGCGACGCCCGAGCAGCATGCGGCCAACGTCGCGGCGGCCAAGGCGTTCGGCACCGAAATCGCTGTGGTGATCGACAATCGTGGCGACCCGCGCACTGCCACCGCTTCGGCGGCGCTGCAGGGGATGACGGTGATCGGCACCGAGATGGCCGGCGGCGGCACGGTGTCGGTCGATGCCCTGGCGCTCTGCCGGCGCGGCGTGCGCAACGTCTTGGCGCATCTGGGCGTACTGCCGGCGAGGATGGCGAGCCCGGTGGCGGCCGAGCCGAAACTCTATGATCTCGGCCCCAGGGCGCATGTGATCGCCGAGGATGACGGGGTGTATGAGCCGCTGCATAAGCTCGGCACCGCGGTGGAGGCGGGGCAGTTGGCCGGCCGCATCCATTTCCTCGCCAATCCGGGGCGCACGCCGGTTGAACTGCACTACCGGGCCAGCGGCATCCTTTATGGCCGCCGCCAGCCGGGCCGGGTGCGGCCGGGCAATTGCTGCTTCGTCGTTGCTTCCCCGTACACGGCGCCAGCAGCATGATCACGCTCGCCGATATCAACGCCGCTGCCACCCGCATCGCGCCGCATGTGCGGCGCACCCCGACCATCGAGGTGCGGGCTTTGTCCGCGCCGCTCACGCCGGCAAAGCTGTCGCTGAAGCTTGAGAACCTGCAGGCCACCGGCTCGTTCAAGGCGCGCGGCGCCACCAACAAGCTGTTGTCGCTGCCGCCGGAAGCCTTAGCGCGTGGCATCGTCACCGCCTCGGGCGGCAACCACGGGCTGGCCGTAGCCCGGGCGGCGAAGCTGGCCGGGGTGACGGCGACGATTTATGTGCCCGAGAACATCACGGCGGCGAAGGTCGAAAAGCTGAAGCGCTGGGGTGCGACGGTCGAGATCACGGGCGCGGTGTGGAACGAGACCAACCTCCACGCGCTCGCCTTCGCCGAAACCCATGGCGCGGCGTATTTCCACCCCTTCGCCGATGCGGCGGTGATGGCCGGGCAGGGGACGGCGGCGCTGGAACTGCTCGCCGATGTGCCCGATCTCGACGTGGTGCTGGTCGCCATCGGCGGCGGCGGGCTGGTCTCGGGCATGGGTGTCGCGATCAGGGCGCTGAAGCCATCAGTGAAAATCATCGGCATCGAGCCCACGGGTTCGCCGACGCTCAAGGCCTCGCTCGATGCGGGGCACGTGGTGCGGCTCAAGGAAGTAACGAGCCGCATCGCCACGATGAGCTGCGCCGAAACTGACCCCGCGGTGTTCGACGTGGTGCGGTCAGTGGTCGATGACGTGGTGCTGCTCAGCGACGAAGACATGCTGGAAGCCAGCCGCTGGCTGTGGTTCGAACTTGGCATTGCCGCGGATCTGAGCGGGGCAGCGGCAGTGGCGGCGCTGATGACCGGACGGGTGGCGTATGGGGCCGGGACGTCGGTGGGGGCGCTGGTGTGCGGGGCTGGGCCGGAGGGGATTGCTTAGCGGCTCGTCGCTGCTGCCGCTGGTGGCTGTGGACCCCCACCCCTGTCCCCTCCCCGCAAGGGGGAGGGAGACCCTCACACCGGCATATCAGTCTGCGTCTCCCTCCCCCTTGCGGGGAGGGATCAAGGGTGGGGGGCAGCCCGCACCGGCGGAAGTGTTGGGCTTATGTCGCGACCCCGATACACGCGAAATACGGCACCAGCGCCGTCTGCACCTCTGCGTAGATCAGCGCCCTGGCCCAATCGGGCGGCCGGCTTTCCAGCCGCTCGGCTCGCGCGATCACCTCCGGCGCGAAGTACTGCTCGAGCACCGGAGCTGGTGGCTTGTCTCCACCCAGTGCCGCCAGCAACTGCCCGACTGCTGCCGTCGCCTGTGGCTGGGCCCAGTAATAGCGGATGCGGTCGGCGTAGCTGAAATGGCGGAGCAGCTTCAGCGTCGCGGCGTCGCCGGCATAGTGCTTGGCCCAGTTCCTGGGGTTGTCCAGCATCAGTGCTTCCATCACCGGGGCGATCGGTTGGCGCGTGGCATCGGGGGCCAGCCAGCCTGCGATGCCATCCAGCGCGTAAACGGCCTGGCGGTAGGCGAAGGTGAGGGCGGGGCCGACCTTCAGCACGGCGAAGTGGCGCTGCGCCAAAGCCGGGAAGACGTCCGGATACTGGTAGTCGGTGGAGTGCGCCTCAAAGCTCAGCCCGTCATGGCCCTCGAGCACCGGCGACAGCAGGTCGGGCGACGTGGTGTCGAAGCGGTGGATGTGGTCGGGGGCGAACTCTAAGCCCGGCTGCACCACGAGGCCGACGGCGCGCTGCCAGGCACTGTGCTCGAGCCCGAGCGCGGCGAAGGCGTCGCGATGCGCTGCGATGGTGGCGCGGGCATTAGCCGGCTCGGTGGGGGCGATACCGATGGGGCCCTCTTCGGCGCGGGCGCCGCCGGGGGGCGGCACTTCGGTGCCGAACATGTAGCTCAGCGACGAGGGGGCGGTGGTCGCGGCTTCGCAGACCGCGGCGAGGTCGGCGGCGCGTGCCGCGCTCAGCGCATCGCCGACCGCGGCGGGCTCGCCGGCGCAGCCCTCGGAGCAATCGAGATGGATCTTTGTGAAGCCGGCTTTCACATAGGCGGCGACGAGATCGCGGGCATTGGCCATGGCGATGTCGGCGGGCTGGTCGCGCCAGGCCTGCGGGCCCAGGTGATCGCCGCCGAACAGCACGCGGCTGGCGTCGACGCCGCTGCGCGCGGCGATCCCGCGGACGAAGCTGATGAAGTCCGGCGGCGTCATGCCGGTATAGCCGCCGAACTGGTTCACCTGGTTGCTGGTGGCTTCGATCAGCAGCGGCACGTCCCATTCATCGGCCAGCAGCAGCGAGGCGGCGAGCACATCCGGATGGGCGGAGCAGACCGAGGGCAAGGCCTCGCCCGAGCCCCTGCGGTTGCGGGCGATGAGATCGCGGAGTTCCCTCATTTGCGAGCTCCCGCCACCAGCATGGCGGCGCCGCGGACGCCACTGGCATCGCCGAAGCGGGCCGTGGCGAAGGCCGGCTGGCGTACCCCTGGCAGCATTTTGGGCGCGAAGACCCGCGACAGTTCGATGACGAGGCCATCGATATTGGAGAGGCCGCCGCCGATCACCACGCAATCGGCGTCGATGGTGAGCTGGATGGTGTGGATCAGTTCGCCGAGGATATCGAACCAGATGTCGAGCACTTGGCGCATCGCTGCGTCGCCGGCGGCAGCGCGGGCGACGATGGCGGCGGAGTCGACCGTCTCGCCGGTGAGGTGTTTGGCGATGCGGCCCATGCCGGGGCCGGAGAGCAGCGTCTCGTAGCAGCCGGTGCGGCCACAACCGCAGGCGACGATCGGCAGGTTGTGCCGCTGCACCAGTTCGGCGGGGAGGCCGAAATGGCCGACCTCACCGGGCAGGCCATTGTGGCCGACGACGAGCTTGCCATCGACCGTGACGCCACCGCCGACGCCGGTGCCGAGGATCAGGCCGAACACCGTGCGATAACCCGCCCCGGCGCCGCCATTGGCTTCGGAGAGGGCAAAGCACTTGCAGTCGTTTTCGACTGGAATGGCGCGGCCGATGCGGGCCGAGAGGTCGGCGCTGAGGGTGTGGCCTGTGGCCGGGACGTTCGAAGTCATCGAGATGCCGGTGGCCGGATCGATCAACCCGGGAAGGCCGACGCCGAGCTGCACCTTGGTGCCGGCAGTCTGGTCGAGCCAGCCGACCGCGCCTTCAAGCGCCTGCAGCAGTTCGTCATAACTGCCCTTGGCGGTGGGGAAGCGCTGGCGCTCGATGACGTCCAGTTTGTTATCGAACAGCCGCGCCTCGATCTTGGTGCCGCCGACATCGAGGGCGCCGAACAGCTGCGGGCCAGTCGCGGGCAGCAGGTAAAGCTTTACTCCGGCGACGACCCGGGTGAGGTTGCCCGAGGCGAAGGGGTTGTCGACGGTCAGCCCGAGCTTGTGCGACCAGATCACCGACAAGAGCTGCGCCACCATGACGTAGAGCACCGACGACCAGGCATCGTTGCCGACCGACGGCACCGGAATGTCGGCTCCATCAGCGGGGTCGCCGAGCCGCAGCACCACATCGGCGCCGAACTGCGCCGCGACCTCGGTGGCGAGGTCGGTGTCGTAGCGGCGGGTGTGCGGGTCGGAGGAGAGCAGCACGAAGACCCGCGTCCGGCCATTGGTGATGGCCTTGGGGCCATGGCGGAAGCCGAGGGTCGAATCCCATGAAGTGGGGATCTGGCCGGCCGCCAGTTCCAGTACCTTCAGCGCACTCTCGCGCGACGAGCCGGTGAGCGGGCCCGAGCCGAGGAACACGGCACGTTCCGGCATGGGCAATGCGATCAGCCGCTCCAGCTGTCCTGATAGCAGCGCCTCGGCGCCGTCGGCCAGCCGGGCCATGAGCTCGGCAACCGGTGCCGGCGGGGCGGGGTCGAATACGGCGAGCGCCGTCAGCAGCATGGTGGTGTAGCTCGACGTCATGGCGAAGCCGCTGTCGTCGGTTTCGGGCGGGAGCACGATGTTGCGCAGCTCTCCCGGCCCGGCATTGTCGGTGCGGGCCAGCGCGCTATTGGCGTTGCAGGTAATGTGCAGGCGATCGGCTTCCGGCGCGTGCGCAGCGAGCAGGTCGAGCGTGCCGATGGTCTCGGAACTGTTGCCGCTGCGGCCGAACGACACCACGAGGAGCTTTATGCCGGGCCTGAGGTAGTTGCGTGGTGCGGCAATCAGGTCGGTCGAGGGGATGGCGCGGAAGCGGATCGGGCCGGGCGCGGTGTTGAGGTAGCTCGCCAGCGTCTCGCCGACAAAGGCCGAGGTACCGGCGCCGCAGAACCACACCTCATCCGGCCGGCGCTCGGCGATCCAGGCCGTTACCTCCGCGGCGATGGTCGCGAGACGCGGGCCGAAGCTGCGCCAGATCGCCGGCTGGCGCTTGATCTCCCGGGTGGTGGCCCAACGGTCGAGGTCGGTGGCGGGAAATGCGGCGTTGGTCATCAGGTGCTTCCTTCCGGCTCGACCCGGTGAACGGCGACGCCATGCTGCTCGAGCAGGGCGGCGGTGTCATCGGCAAGGCCAGTGTCAGTGATCACGGCGTGGATACGGTCGGGTTCGCAGATCCGGTGCAGGGCCGGAGCGCGGAATTTGGTGGAATCGGCAAGGACGATCACCCGCTGGCTTACCGCCACCATGGCGGCGTTCTGGTGCGCTTCGGCCTCGTTGAAGGTCGAAAGCCCCAGTACCGGGTCGATGGCGTCGGCGCCCAGATAGATGGTGTCGAAGCGCATGCCGCCGAGTGTGCTCTCGACCATGCGGCCGGACAGCGAGTTGGATTCGAAGCGCACCGTCCCACCCGGCAGCATGACGGTATGCTGGCTGGCGCCGCGGAACGCCTCGGCGATGTTGAGGCCGGTGGTCATGATCACCAGCGGGTTGGCGGCCCTGAGGTTCTCGGCAAAGAGCTGGGTGGTCGAGCCGGAATCGATGATGATCGAGCGGTCGTCGCCGACCAGCGACAGGGCGAAGCGGGCAATGGCGCGCTTGGCGGCAAGGTTCACCACGGCCTTGTCACTGACGCCGGGGTCGATGAACGCCCCTTGCGCTTCGCGGGCCAGCGACATGGCCAGCGCGATGCGGAAATCCGGCAGACCCTTGAAGCCGAACTGGCGGCAGAAGCGCAGCACGGTGGGCTCGCTCACGGCGGCGGCGCGAGCGATCTCCTGCAGCGGCTCGCGGATGAAGGCCTCGGGCGACGCGAGCAGGTACCCGCCCACCAGCTGGAACGCCTTGTTGTAGCCGCCGAGCCCCAGCGAGATCGACTGGATCAACGTCGGGGCCGTGGGCTCCAGTGCCGCCATTACTTCACCTCGTCGACGGCCCGCATGCGGAAGTTGAGATGCGCCGGCACCGGATGCTGCTGCAGCCGTTCGGCCAGCTCGGCCGGAGAGGGCGCGCGCTTCAGCGCGTGCTGCAGGCGGCCGCGCTGCAGGGCAACCCAGAGCTCGTCGAGCAGGTTCTCGCCTTCGCGCACCGTGGCGAAGTGGCGGTCGAGCAGCCGTTCGAGCAGGTCGAGATCGCCCTCCGACGCCGCCACCATGGCGCGGCCCAGATGCACGCGCTCGTCGGTGAGCGCCGAGGCCGGCAGGCCCGAAGCAAAGGCGCGGAGCCGCTCCAGCCGGCCGTGCTTGACCAGGAGGCTGACGATCTCGGCGGCCAATGCTGGCGGCGCGTCGCCACTGGCCCATGCAGCGAGATAATCGCGGTCGGCGGCATCGGGATCGCTGGTGACCAGGGCGCGCTGGCGGCGGCCGAGCCAGGTGGGTTTAAGCGCAATGGAGCGCTCGAACAGGGCGCGCGCCGCATCACGATCGCCATTGTCGAGCGTCGCGATGCCGAGCAGCAGGGCGTGGAGCCAGGTCTCGCCCTGCTTGTCGCGGCTCTTTTCGAGCGCCGCCACCCAGAGGGGCGAGACGGCGAAATCGGCCGGCACGCGCTTGAGGCTTGCCTCGGAGAAGCGGCCGCTGGTCGCGAGTTCGTCCCAGCAATCGGTCGGGTGAGGCACGGTGAAATCGAGGCCCTGGGCGAGCGGCCTGCCGGTGAGCTTTTCCTGGCGCGCGCCCCAGGGCGAACCGTCGCTCAGGCGCCGGGTCAGCGGCTGGCGCGACACTGCCGTGAGGAAGGCGTCGACATCGGCGAGCTCGGTCGCGGGAAAGCGGGTGTCGATCGCCCTGGCCGCAGCGCCGACGGCGCGCTGGTAATCGGCGGCATGCACGTCGGTGGGGTCGACGCTCAGCGCGCCATAGACCTCGGTCCAGTGCACTTCGCTGTTGGGCTGCAATTCGAAGCGCTGGTTCTGCGTCGGGGCGATGCCGCTCTGGATTTCGATATAATCGCCCTCACCGGGCTTGGCCAGGTAGTCCATCCATTGCTGGCCACCGGCGCCGGTGCCGAAATAGAAGAATTTTCTGCCCTGCAGCGCCGAGGTGGCGGTCTGGGCGAGGCCGACGCCATCGGCATCGAGCCCGGCAATGAACAGCCGCTCCGCATCGGGCTTGCGGAAGAATACCGAGGTCGAGTCGCGCCATTTGTCCGGATAGGAGCCGTCGAAACGATCGGGATCGGGGAAAGGGAAACGGGCCAGCTCGTTATTGGGCAGCACGTGCTCGATCGAGTAATCGGCGGGAGCGAGGACGCGCATCCCCTTCGACATCGGCGCCGCGACATTGGTCCACCAATAGGCGAGCTTGGTCGCATCGGTATTGTTGACGATGCGGCCATGCACATAGAGCCGGTCGTCGTCATCGGGCAGGAACAGGTCGATCTGCCAGGTGGCTTCGACGATGCGGTCGAACTCGTAGATGCGCAGCACCGGGCCGCGGTCGGTTTCGATGCTGCCGGCAAAGACCTGGGCGGTGGTGAAGGGGGTGTGGCCGGGGATCAGGCCGTTCCACTCGATGCCGCCCGAGAACCAGGCGTTGAGTGCGGCGAGGTTGGCCGGCTGGAACACCGGATTGGTGAACACCAGGTCGCGGCCGAGCTTCAGGTCGTGCAGCTCCATCAGGCGGCCGCCATATTGCGGCGCCACCGAAACGCGCAGTCGCCCGTTCTCCAGCGTCACCAGCGGCATCTCGCCCGGCTCCTGCGAGCGATCGTAATCGTCGTAGACCCGGTAGGGCAGGATCGAATCCTTGCCCCAGTTGAAGCCGTGGGCGTTTTCCTCGTCGGTGAGGCCGCGATTGGGCGGGGTATTCTTGTCGAGGGTGGGCTGCTGCCAGCGGAAACGGGGCAGGGTGCTCGGCCCGCCCAGGTTCGACATCGGTAATGCGTGCGACGTTCTGGTGATCTTGGTCTTGGTCATTGGCGCCTCCCGGTCGTGCAAGCGCGGCGAAAGTATACGGTGTTTGTAGTTTTGCAACATCGATGTTTGTGAAACTACATCCGCCTGTGCCTGCGGCCCCACCCCCTCCCGGCCTCCCCCATCAAGGGGGAGGTGTGGGGCCGGTGAGTTGGGCTGGATCGTGCCATACACGCAGAGCGGCACCTCCCCCCTTGTGGGGGAGGTTGGGAGGGGGGAGGCCGCAAACACCGTCCTCGCAATTCCTCCACGAGCACTGGCTTTTTCCCAAAACCGCTCTAGGCTCACCGGTGCTTTTCTTGAGGGGGGAATCCATGACTGCCACGCCCCGGCTGCCGGTGACGCTGAGCGTCAACGGCGAAACCCGCACGCTCACGCTCGATCCACGGGTGACGCTGCTCGACGCGCTGCGCGAGCATTTGTTGCTCACCGGCACCAAAAAGGGCTGCGACCAGGGGCAGTGCGGCGCCTGCACGGTGCTGGTGAACGGGCGGCGGATCAACAGCTGCCTCAGCCTCGCAGTGATGCATGAAGGCGACGAGATCTCGACCATCGAAGGGCTGGGGACGCCCGAGGCGCTGCACCCGATGCAGGCGGCGTTTATCGAGCATGACGGCTTCCAGTGCGGCTATTGCACGCCGGGGCAGATCCTCTCGTCGCTCTCCGTGATCGAAGAGATCCGGGCGGGGGTGCCGAGCCATGTCACCGGCGATCTCGAAGCGCCGATCCCGTTGAGCGACGCAGAAATCCGCGAGCGGATGAGCGGCAATCTCTGCCGCTGCGCCGCCTATCCCAACATCATGGCGGCGATCCGCGATTATCTGGGAGAAGGCGCATGAAGCCGTTCAGCTATGAGCGGGTGGCGAGCCCGGGCGAGGCGGTGGAGGCCGCGGCGGCGCGGCCGGGGGCGCGGTTCATCGCCGGTGGCACGAACCTGCTCGACCTGATGAAGCTCGGGATCGAAGCGCCACAGCACCTGATCGACGTCAACCGGCTGGGGCTCGATACCATCGAGCCGACGGCGGAGGGCGGCTTGCGCATCGGGGCGCTGGTGCGCAACGCCGACCTTGCGGCGGACCGGCGGGTGCGGCGCGATTATGCGGTGCTGGCGCGGGCGCTGGTGTCGGGCGCCTCGGGGCAGTTGCGCAACAAGGCGACGACGGCGGGCAACCTGATGCAGCGCACAAGGTGCCCGTATTTCTACAATACCGATATGCCCTGCAATAAGCGGCGCCCCGGCTCGGGCTGCGCTGCCATTGGTGGCCTGACTCACAACCTCGCGGTGCTCGGGGTGAGCGATGCCTGTATCGCCACCCACCCCTCGGACATGTGCGTGGCGCTTCGGGCGCTCGATGCGACGGTCGAGACGGTGGGAGCGGGCGGGCGGGCGCGGTCGATCCCGATCGCCGCGTTCCACCGGCTGCCGGGCGACCGGCCCGATATCGAGACGGCGCTCGAGCCGGGCGAGCTGATCACCGCGGTGACGCTGCCAGCGCCGCTTGGCGGGGTGCAGCTTTACCGCAAGGTGCGGGAACGGGCCTCCTATGCCTTCGCCAACCTCACGGTGGCGCTGGTGGCTGAGGAGGGGCAGATCGTGCGGCTGGCCTTTGGTGGGCTGGCGGCAAAACCCTGGCGGGTCGAGGTGGCGGAGGGCGGAGACGACGCGGATCTCGCGGCGGACCTGGCGCTGGCAGGGGCGACGCCCACCGAAGACAACGCCTACAAGCTGCCACTGGCGCGACGGACCCTGAAGGCGACGCTGGCGCAGGCGACGGAGGTCCGGTCATGATCGGGCAGGGGATCAGCCGCACCGATGGGCCGATCAAGGTCACCGGTCGGGCCGCCTATTCGGCCGAGCGGCAGGATGCCGGACCGACGCTCCATGGCTACATCCTCGGCGCCGGCATCGGCCGGGGTCGGGTGGCGCGGATCGACATCGCGGCGGCCGAGGCGGCACCGGGCGTGCGGCTGGTCTGGACGCATGAGAATGCGCCCGAGCAGGGGCCGGCTGAGGGCATCGAAGGCGACATGATGGACCGGACGCGGCCCGAGCTCGCCAGCGACCGGATCAACTACTACGGCATGCCGATCGCTTTCGTGGTGGCCGAGAGCTTTGAGGAGGCGCGGGCGGCGGCCGGGCTGATCGCGGTGGAATACGAGCTCGAACCCGGAGCATTTACGCTCAGCGGGTTCGGGCCGGACCTCAACTGGCGGCGGCCGTCGCAGGCGGGCGATATCGACCAGGCGATGCGCGAGGGGCCGGTGACCCTCGAGGAGACCTACAGCACGCCTTACCACTTCTCGCAGCCGATGGAGCTCCACGCGTGTATCGCCGACTGGCGCGACGGGCACCTCCATCTCTATCTCACCGCCCAGATGGTGAACCAGCTGACCACCGGGCTCGGCAAGACCTTGCGCCTCGACCCCGGCGCCATCAGCATCGACAGCGCTTATGTCGGCGGCGGTTTCGGCTCGAAGATCGTGCTGCATTGCGAGGCGGTGCTGGCCTCGCTCGCGACGATGGCCCTGGGCCAGCCGGTCAAGCTGATGCTGACCCGGCGGCAAATCTTTACGCTGGTCGGGCACCGGCCGGCCTCGATCAGCCGGGTGCGGCTCGCGGCGACACCCGATGGGCGGCTGACCGCGCTCGGCCATGATGCACTGATCCAGGTGCGCACTGACGACGCCTGGGACGAAGGCGTCTCATCGGTGGGCAAAGCCCTCTATGCCTCGCCCAACCGGCTCACCCGGCAGGCGCACCAGGCCCTCGATGTGCAGCCGGGCGAGCCGGTGCGCGGCCCCGGCGAGCTGCCGGGGCTGATGGTGCTGGAATCGGCGATGGACGAACTGGCCGAAAAGCTCGGCATGGATCCGATCGAGCTGCGGCTCAGGAACGACACCCAGATCGACCCCGACAAGCGGCTGCCGCTGAGCGGGCGGCGGCTGGCCGATTGCCTCCGCGAAGGGGCCGAGCAGTTCGGCTGGCGCGACCGGCCGACCCGCCCGGCGAGCCGCCGCGATGGGCGCTGGCTGGTCGGTTACGGCGTCGCCTCGTCGATGCGCGGGCACTACCAGACGTCAGCCGAGGTGCTGGTGCGGATCGAGCCGGACGGTTTTGTGATCGTCCGCTCCGACATGACCGATATCGGCACCGGCACCTACACCATCGTGGCGCAGGTGGTGGCGGAGGCGCTGGGCGTGCCGATGTCGCAGATCAAGGTGGAGCTGGCGCACACCAAGCACCCCAAGGGCAATGGCGCCGGCGGCTCGTGGGGTGCAGCCAACACCACGGTCGCCGCCGACCGGGCCGCCGCCGAGCTGCGAGCGCGGATCGCAGTGGTGGCGGGGACTGGCTACAACGACATCTTTGCGGAGGTGCGCCGGCATTTCCCCGACGGCATCGAAGAGATCGGCAAGACGCTCGATAACAAGGACGACCCGAACTACCGCACCCACGCGCAATATACCTATGGCGCGTCCTTCGCCGAGGTCGGGGTCGATATCGACACCGGCGAAGTGCGGCTGAGGCGGATGCTCGGAGTGTTTGCGGCCGGCCGCATCCTCAACGCCAAGACGGCGCGCTCGCAGCTGATCGGCGGCATGATCTGGGGGGTAAGCGCCGCCCTGCAGGAAGCCGGAGTGCTCGACCCGCGCCACGGCCACTGGGTCAACGGCGATTTCGCCGAGTACCTGATCCCGACCCATGCCGATATCCCCGCGATCGACGCCATCATGCTCGAGGATTTCGACGACAAGGCCAACCACCTGGGGGTGAAAGGGATCGGCGAACTGGGGGCCGGCGGGACAGGGGGGTCGGTGGCCAACGCGGTGTACAACGCCACGGGCGTGCGGGTGCGGGATTTTCCGATCACGCTGGCGAAGCTGTTGCCGGGGTTGCCCTGACGGTGCAGGCGCCATGAGGGGGCGGCGCGCTTGGCGCCCCTCACCCCGCGGTGAGGCCTTCGGCCTCCCCGCCGCCCTCTCCCCAGAGGGGCGAGGGGGCGTTGGGGCACTGCCGGTGCAAAGTGCGTCCCCTCGCCCCTCTGGGGAGAGGGTTAGGGTGAGGGGCGCCAAGCACACCAGTGCTTCACGTCGGATCGAAATCTCCGGGTACATCGAAGTCGCGGGCGAGGCCTGGAGGTGCGACCACCAGGCCGGCGTTGGCCAGCAAATGCCTGGCGCCATGGTCGCCTGACAGCGCGACCAGATCGAGGAACAGCCGGCGCGGAAACAGCACGGGTGGGCCGCGTGAGCCATCGAAGCTTGTCGCCACCACATCAGTATCGCCAGCAGCCAGCAGCCTGCCGAGGTGCTCCGCGCTGACATGGGGCATATCGGCGAGGCAGACCAGCAGTGCCTCGGCGCCGAGCTCGAGCGCGCGTTGGGCGCCGAGCGCCAGCGACGACCCCATGCCCTGCGACGGGTCGGGGTTCTCGACCAGCTCGAAGCTGCGGTCCTCGAACAGCTGCCGCCGTGCCGACGGCTCGGGTGGGACGATGGCGATGCGCCAGCTGAGGGGCATTCCCACCAGCGTATCGGCGATGTGGGCGGCCAGCGGCTTGCCGGCATAGGGATGGAGCAGCTTGTCGCCACCGAAGCGGGTCGAGAGGCCGGCCGCGAGGACGACCGCGGCGATGGGCTCAGGCACGGTCAAGCTGGGCGCGAGTGGCTGAGATCTGGGCCAGCACCGAGAGCGCCAGCATGCCGGGGTCGCGAGCCCGGTCGATCAGCCCGATCGGGCCGTGGATGCGGTCGATGGCGGCGGGCGAGAGGCCCATGGCGGCAAGCCGGGCACGGCGCAGGCCGTGGGTTTTGACGCTGCCCAGCGCCCCGACATAAAAGCCATCGGCTACGGCGGCGCGGGCGAGGATGGCGTTTTCCCATTCGTGCTCGTGGAACAGCAGCACCGTCGCCGTCCAGGGGTCGATCGGCAGCTCGAAGGCTTGCGCCGGGGTGGTGAGGATTTCGATCGGCACATTGAGCGCGGCGAGGGCGTGGGCCGAGCTTTCGTCCGGGGTGGCGAGCCGCAGGTCGAACTCGGCGGCAGCGCTGACGCGGGCCATCACCTCGAACTCGGGGCCACGGCCGACCAGCAGCAGCCTGGTGCGCGGCTGGTAGCAGCGGATGAATACCCCGTCGCGCCAACCGGTAGGGGCCGGGCTGTCGGTAATCGTGGCGGCCGAATGCGCGGGATCGAAGGCGATGGCGAAGGCCTCGCGTCGCTCGAAGCGGGCGATGGCTTCGGCGAGCAACGCGGCCTGCGGTTGCGCGTGCAGCATCAGGTCGACGCCGCCGCCACAGGGAAAGCGGATATCGATGAAGCGCGACCCGCGGCCGAAGCGGAAGGTCTGATCCTCGCCCGCTGCGATCAGCGCCGCGAACTCGGCGGCGATGGCGGGCTCGACGCAGCCACCCGAGACATGGCCGAGGTGCCGACCATCGGCCAGCACCGCCATATGGGTGCCGAGCGCCTTGGGGGCGCCGCCATCGATGGCCGAAAGCGTGACGAGGGCGCCGGGAATGCCGAGCGCCCCGGCGCGCGCCAGGAACACGAACGGCGCGAGTTCGCGATCCATCCCCGCAAAGGCTGCCGGCGCGAGATCGTCCTCGCCATGCTCGGCCCTGGCCAGCATGCACTCTCCTCCAAAGGCGTTTCGAGGGGAGATTAGGCCGAGATCGTCTCGCGGACCAGCGCTCGGCGCAGCAGTTCTGCGGCGGCCTCGCCATTGCCGGCAGTGAGCAGGGGGGCGAGGCGGGCGAGGGCTGCGAGGTCGATCGTCGTGACGAGGCGATCGAGGAAGGCAGCATCGTCGGTCAACAGGCTGCCGACGCAGGCGGCGGTAAACGAGGTGAGGAAGCGGTTGCCGCTGGCATTGGCGACTTCGAGCAGCAGCGCGGCAAGCCCGGTGCGCTTGGCCTCCGGCGTGCCGGCGGCGGCGAGGCTGCGCACCACTTCGGCGACCCGGCCGGCATGGCGGCGGCTGGCGGCTTCGGCGGCCACGGCGGGCTGGGTGTTTGCGATCGCCACCCAGAGTTCCTCGCTGACGCGGGCCGAGCCGAGCTTGCGCGACCAGGCGATCACCTCGGGGTTCAGCATGTCCCAGCGGCTGCGCTCGAGCACCAGGGTGCCGCGCTTGCGGCGGGTTTCGACGAGGCCTTTGGAGGCGAGCCCCTTGATCGCTTCGCGGAGCGCCGTGCGGCTGACGCCGAGATCGGCGCTCAGCTGATGCTCATTGGGGAGGATGCTGCCGACGGGGAAGTGGCCCGACGCTATGGCCTGGAAGATCTCGCGCGCCACCAGGCGATTGAGATCGTCAGGCTCATGCTTGACGGTATTCAGCCCGCCGGGCGAGGCGACGGCCGAGTGGCGCAGGGGGATCGGGTCCGGGCGGCGATAGACGGTCACGCGTGCGGTCTTTCCAACAGCATTATGCCGGGTCGGCTCGCCACAGGAAGGCGAATCCACCCGGTTGTCATTCTCATTAGGTAGGATTTATACCTCAGGCTGCGTCGCCAAGGCAATGCCGGTGCGTCGCGACTCGAGGGAACCGCTTCACATGCCTACCATCGTCTGCTTCGGCGACTCCAATACCTGGGGCTGCCCGCCCTTCGCCAATATCGCCCAGACGCCGGACCGGATCGTACCGGCGCGGCGCTGGGCCAATGTGCTGGGGCGCGAACTCGGGCCGGACAGCTGGATCGTCGAGGAGGGGCTCAGCGGCCGCACCACGGTGTTCGACGATCCGATCGAGGGCGTGCACAAGAACGGCTCGCGCACGCTGATCCCGATCCTCGAATCGCATGCGCCGATGGACGTCTTGATCGTCATGCTGGGCACCAACGACTTCAAGGACCAGCTGTCGATCACCGCCTATAACTCGGCGCGCGGCACGCTGACGCTGATCCAGATGATCAAGGGGCACTTCGCCATGGTGGAGCATCCGCCCGAGGTGCTGGTGGTGACGCCGCCTGCCATCACCGAAGATGCCGAGCCGGCGATGTGGGGCGTCGGCCACCAGCGCTGCCGCGACCACGCGCATTATCTCGAGCAGGTGGCGCACCGCACCGGGTGCTTCCATTTCGACGCCAACAAGGTGGTGCGGGCCGGGATCGACGGCATCCACATGGATGAGGCGGCGCACGAAGTGCTCGGCAAAGCCCTGGCGGTGGAGGTGCGCGCCATCCTCTCGATGCGAAACCTGCGTTGAGTGCTTTACATCATACATATTATTTAATAGTCGTGGAGGGGAAGGCGCAGTGAGCGCCTCGCGGCAGGCGCGCGTCGGGAGGATGCGGGCCGTTGCCATTGGGAGGACATAATGAATTTGAGGAAACTGAGCGCGCTGGCGCTCGCCGCCATGGTTGGCGTAGGCTTGGCTGCCGCGACGCCGCTCGCTGCGCAGGCGCAGGAAGACGTGATCATCATGCTGGGCGGGCCGAGCTCGGATCCGTTCTGGGGCGCGGTGCAGCAGGGTTTCGACCAGGCCACCAAGGATTACGGCGTCAAGACGCAGTGGACGGCGCCGGCTGATTTCAACGACATCGTGCCGGTGTATACCAAGATGTTCGAAGCGGCGATCGCCCGGAAGCCGGCCGCTATCGCGGTAGGCAACTTCTTTCCCGAGCCGACCGAGCCCTTGATCAAGCAGGCGGCGGCCGAGGGCATCCCGGTGATCATCATCAACTCGGGCGGGTTCAAGTACCAGGAGCTGGGCGCCATCGGCTTTATCGGTGAAGACAGCTACCAGATGGGCTACCAGGGCGGCAAAGTGGCGGTCGGGAAGGGCGTGAAGAACGGCCTCTGCATCAACCAGATCGCCGCCAACCCGGTGCTGGAGCAGCGCTGCCAGGGCTATATCGATGCTGTCACCGAGGCGGGCGGCAAGGCCAAGATGGTGATCCTCGCGTCGGAGGATATCGGCAACAGCCAGAAGGTGCAGGCCGCGGTCAGCGCCATGCTGATGCAGGACCAGACGATTGACGGCATCGTGACCTTGGGCGTGGCGGTGGGTGTCGATGCGCTGGAATCGGTCAAGCAGGTGCGCGCCACCGGCCGCGCTGTCGACTTGGGCACCATGGACCTCGGCAATGCCGTGCTCGAGGCGGTGGCCGCCGGCGAGATGAGCTTTGCCTCCGACCAGCAGCCGTTCCTGCAGGGCTATTACGGGGTGATGATCCCCTTGATGTACAACAAGTACAAGATGGCCCCCTCGGGCGTGATCAGCGTCGGCCCCTACATGGTGACGCAGGAAAACGCCGCCGCCGTGCTCGAGGTGAACAAGTCCATTCCGGGTTCGCGCGGCGCGAACTGACCGGCAGGGCGGGGCGGGGGAGTTGGACGCAACCCCGCCCTTGGCTCCCCTCCCCCTTGAGGGGAGGGGAGCAGAGCCTCGCCTCATCTCCACGATCCGCGCTAGCCTTCGAACTCCGACGGACCTGATGAAATGACCACTGCCATGGAAACCACCATCGCCGATCCGCCTGCTCCTCCGACCCGTTTCGGGCTCCTGGAGCGCCTGCTCAGGATCGTGTGGATCGGGCCGCTGATCGCGGCTCTAGTGATCTACATCTTCTTCGTCATCGTCGGCGGCGCCTCGGGGTTCTTTTCGATCCCCGGCACCGCCGGCTGGCTCAACACCGCGGCGGAGTTGGGGATCATCGCGCTGCCGGTGGGGCTGTTGATGATCTCGGGCGAGTTCGACCTTTCGACCGGCTCGGTGGTCGGCGCCGCTTCGATCATCGTGGCGCTGGGCACCGGGTTCTATGGGTTGCCGATCGAACTCACCATCGTCATGGCGCTGAGCCTCGGCGTCGGGGTCGGTTGCTTCAACGCGCTGCTGGTCAATGCCACCAAGCTCCCGAGCTTCATCGTGACGCTGGCCTCGAACTTCATCCTCGCCGGTACGGCGCTGGGGCTGAGCCGGCTGATCTCGGGCTCGTCCAACGTCTCGCTGAAAGATGCCGGCTGGGCCGAGGCGGTGCTGGGCTCAAAATGGATGTTCTTCAACGTTTCGGTGCTCTGGTACCTCGTCGCCGCCATCCTCGCCGCCTGGGTGCTGAAGCAGACCCGCTTCGGCAACTGGATCTTTGCCACCGGCGGCAACCCCGATGCGGCACGCCGGGCCGGTGTGCCGGTGGCGCGGGTCAAGCTCATCCTCTTCATCTGGACGGCCGTGTCGGCGGCATTCGTCGGCATCATGTCGGCGGTGATGTACAACCAGGGCAACGCCGCCTCGGGGCAGGGCTATGTGTTCCAGACCGCCATCGCCGCGGTCATCGGCGGGGTGCTGCTGCAGGGCGGCTTCGGCTCGGTGATCGGCATCGTGCTCGGCACCTTCATCTACGGCATCGTCAGCCTCGGGCTGTTCTACACCGGCTGGCCCACCGACTGGCTGGCCACCTTTATCGGCGGGTTGCTGGTCATTGCGGTGCTCACCAACAACCTGATCCGCGAGCTGGCGCTGAACCGGGGAAAGAAGAAACTCTGATGACCGCGCTCATGACGCTCGAAGGCGTCACCCGCACCTTCGGCAACAATATCGCCCTCAACGACGTCAGCCTTGAAGCGCATCCAGGCGAGGTGCATTGCCTGCTCGGCGACAATGGCGCCGGTAAGTCGACGCTGATCAAGATCATGTCGGGGGTGACGCCGCCGACCATCGGGACGCTGACCTTCGACGGCAAGCCGGTGAGCTTCCGCTCGCCACGCGACGCGCAGGCCCATGGCATCGGCACCGTGCACCAGGATGTGGGCTCGATCCCGCTGATCTCGGTGGCGCGCAACTTCTTTCTCGGGAACGAGCCGACCAAGGGTTTTGGGCCGTTCCGGCGGCTCGACCATCAGACGGCGAACCGCATCGCGCTCGAGCAGATTCGGCAGATGGGAATCCGCCGCATCGGTGATGCCGAGCAACTGGTCGGCACCATGTCGGGCGGCGAGCGGCAGGCGCTTGCCATCGCCCGGGCGCTCTACTTCGGGGCGAAGCTCCTGATCCTCGACGAGCCCACGGCGGCCTTGGGGGTGAAGGAAAGCAAGATCGTCATCGACCTGATCAAGCAGGCGCGCGAGCAGGGCATTGCGCTGGTGTTCATCACCCACAATGCGACGCATGCGCTGAGCGTCGGCGACCGCTTCACCGTGCTGATCCAGGGCCGGGTCGCCAGCCAGTTCAGGAGCGGCGAGAAGAGCCGCGAAGAGGTGCTCAACCTGATGGCTGGTGGCGAAGCGTTCGATGCCGTGGGGCATGGGGATTGATGACGACTAGGGCCGAGCGTGGGGCCACCCCCCCCCCAGCGACGCTAGTTCGCTTCGCTCACAAGCTTTGCTGCCCTCCCCACAAGGGGGAGGGAGAGGCGAGAACCGAGTACGTGCAGCTAGCGTCTCCCTCCCCCTTGTGGGGAGGGATCAAGGGTGGGGGTGGGGAGCCACCAGAGGAACGGGTTAGGCGGGGGAGCCAATGAACTATCAATCGCAGTCGGCGCCGGTCATGGGGTATGTGGCGCCGGGCTTTGAGGCGGTGGCGGAGGAGTTTGCGCGCAACTTCACGGTGCGCGGCGATGTCGGGGCGGCGTTCGCGGCGGTGCATAGGGGGACGCTCGTCGTCGACCTCTGGGGCGGCATGGCGGCGCCGGGGCGGCCGTGGCAGGCCGATACGCTGCAGGTGATCTATTCGGGCACCAAGGGGCTGTTCGCCGGGTGCGTGCTGAAGCTGGTAGAACGCGAGCAGCTCGATTTGAACGCACCGGTGGCAAAGTACTGGCCGGAATTCGCGCAGAACGGCAAGGCCCGGGTGCTGGTGCGGCATGTCACCTCGCACTCGGCCGGCCTGCCGGGGATCGCGACGTCGCTGCGCGCCGCCGACTACACCGACTACGCCCGCATGGAAGCGCTGCTGGCGGCGCAACCGCTGGCCGCCGACCCGAACGCCTTCCACTGCTACCATGCGGTGACCATCGGCTGGCTGGTGGGCGCTTTGGTGCGGCGTGTCGACGGGCGGACGCTGGGCCGGTTCTTCGCCGAGGAGATCGCGACGCCGCTGGGGCTCGATGCCTATATCGGGCTGCCCGAGGCGCTGGAGCCGCGGGTGGGGCGGATCGAGGTGGGGCCGGGCATGCTGCCCTACGATGAGGCGTTCGGGCCGGAGCAGCGGGCCGACCCGGTGTTTCATTCGATCTGGGGTAACCCGCCGCTGTTCCCCGAGGATCTCCCCTGGAACACTCGCGCCTACCACGCGGCCGAGATCGGCGGCGCCGGCGGCATCGCCACGGCGCGGGCCATGGCGCGCTATTATGGCTGCATGGCGCAGGGCGGCAGCATCGATGGGGTCGAGATCCTGAAGCCCGAGACAGTCGCGCTGGGGCGGGCCGAACAGAGCCGGTTCATGGACCCCTATATCGCCGAAGCCATGGCGTTCGGCGTCGGCTGGGCGCTGCAGACGCCGCAAGGCCGCTTCGGTCCGGCCCCCGACGCGTTCGGCCATTCCGGCGCAGGTGGCTCGATCCATGCGGGGTGGCCGACCGAGCAGATGGGGTTCAGCTACACCATGAACCAGATGCGCGGGGACCCGGAGGATCTCAGGTCACGGCATGTGCTGAAGCGGTTGTATGAGATTGTGAGGTAGGGAGAGGCGGACTAACTTATCACCAACCGCGAAATCCGCCCACCCGTAAGCGTGAACGCCATGGTCCCTTCGCCGTTGTAGCCGTTGCCGCTGACCGCCAGCCGCACCCGGTACGCATCGGCCCCACTGGGCTCGACCTCGAGCAGCCGGAACTTCGACTGCACGCCGATATTGTCCGTCTCGTTCCAGCTGGCGATGCCGTCGCGACCGGTGAAGTCGCGGCCCCAGTCGCTGAGGAAGGCATCCGGAGTGAAGGCTTCCAGGAAGGCGGCGGTGTCGCCGGCATTGGTGGCGGCGATGAAGCGCTGGATGACGGGCGGGGTGGTGCTCATGCGAGGGCTCCGGGCGGGTATGCTGGATTTGTAGCGCCCGGCGTTGGTGAGCGACAGGCCAGTCGTGCGACGGGCTGGCCGTCTGCGTCGGCGTGCTTGGCGCCCCTCACCCTGACCCTCTCCCCAGAGGGGCGAGGGGACGCACTTTGTACCGCCGGTGCCACAACGCGCCCTCGCCCCTCTGGGGAGAGGGCAGCGGATGAGGCCAAAGGCCTCACCGCGGGGTGAGGGGCGCCAAGCGCACCGGCCTCGCACCACACCCCCATAACCGACCGACCGTCGGTCCCAAATCCCTACGACTTTTTGCGCAACGGCGAGTCCCAGCGTGCCGCTTGACCGGGTGTCGCTACCCGTGTCATCGTTCAGCCTATGGATAGGCGTTCAACATAGTGAACGACGGCGCACAAGACGCCGGCCACGAAGTCTCGCCTGTCCCCGACCGATCATCACGCCTCCCGATGCCCGGGAAGCGATGACCCGCTCGTGTTCCTTGGGAGGAAAACAACGTGTCCAAGACCACCCTAACGCAGTTCACGCCCAGCCGGCGTGCTGTTCTTGCCGGTCTCGCCGCCTCGCCGTTCGCGCTTGCCGCCGGCAGCCATTTCGCTATGGCGCAGCCGACCAGCGGCACGCTGTCGATCGGCATTCTCGATTGGGCCGAAACCGGCATCAAGCCGGTGTTTGCCGCCTATGAGGCCGCCCGTCCGGGCGTCAAGATCGACTACTCGATCCTGCCCGGCGATGGCCCGGGCCTGCGCCAGGCGCTGCTGTCGCGCCGCCTCGCCAACAAGCTGCCCGATATCACCTACCTGGCCGATATCTTCGCCACGCAGTTCGCCAATGCGCAGGTCACCGCCGACATGCGGCCGTTCCTGACCTCGGGCGGCCCGATCACCATGACCTCGCTCGCGAAGCCCTTCCTCGACCAGTACCTGGTCACCTCGGGCCCGAACAAGGACGGCATTTTCGGCCTGCCGATCGGCGCCGATACCGTGGTGCTCTACTACAACAAGAAGCACTTCGACGACGCCGGCATCCCGTACCCGAACGACGACTGGACGTTTGAAAAGCAGATCGAGGTCGCGACCCAGCTGACCCAGAAGAACGGCAACGTCACCACCCGTTACGGCCTCGCCGCCTCGGTGCCGTGGCACGCCACCTACGTGCCGGGCATCGAAGCCTTCGGCGATACGCTGCTCGACGAAAACAACATGTACAAGCTGCAGACCGAAGCGGCGATCAAGGTCTTCACCATGTACTGGGACCAGGTGAAGGCCGGCATCATCGCCTCCTCGCCGCAGCAGACCCAGCTCGGCGGCGGCTACCAGGCCTTCGGCGCCGGCACGGTGTCGATGCTGCAGTCGGTGCGGGCGCTGACCCCGCTGATCCGCTCGGTCACCACCGACGATTGGGATGTGGCGCTCGAGCCCAAGATCAACGGCGTGCGCAAGACCGGCATGGGCTCGATCGCCCAGGCAATCACCCCGCAGGGCATGGCGAACAACCAGGAGCTCGCCTACGACTACCTCAACTGGTTCTATTCCGAAGACGGCGGCATGAAGATCCTTGCCGCGGGCTACGGCACGGTGCCGCCGGTCGAGGCGCTCTACAACAGCCCGATCTGGACCGAACTGCCGGGCCCACCCTACGACAACCGCGTGTTCGCCGAGTCCATCCAATATGGCGCGATGAACCCGACTTCGATCCCGGCCGACGTGCAGGTGGTGGTCGATACCGAACTGGCGAAAGCCGAAGAGTCGGTCGTCCTTAACAACGTCCCGGTGGCCGACGCGCTGAAGGCCGCCGAGGCGGTGATCAACGAGGCGATGGCCCGCGTTCTGGCCGCTGGCGGCTGATCACCGACAAGACATGCCGCCGCACTCCTTCAGCGGCGGCAATCAGGAACCGGCTGTGTCCTCCCGCAGCCGGTTCTCCTTTCCACAACGGGATCGACCCTTTTGAGCAAGACCGACACCGCCGACGAGGCCGGCATGTCTGCGATGGCGCGGCCCGCGCCGCGCCGCAGGACGAGCCGCACCGACTCCCCGTTCTGGGCCGCCCTGTTCGTCGGGCCCAACGTGGTCCTGTTCACCGCCTTCATGGTCATCCCCATCGTCTGGGGGCTGGCGCTCAGCCTGTTCGACTGGAACCTGATCTACGAGCCGCGCTTCGTCGGGCTCGACAATTACGTTGCGCTGCTGAACGACGCCCGCGCTGTGAACTCGGTGTGGAAGACCGCCTATCTGCTGGTCCTCGGCGTGGTGCCGACGGTGTTCCTGTCGTTCATCCTCGCGGCGCTGATCAACACCAATTTCCCCGGCTACAGCGTGTTCCGCACGATGTACCTGCTGCCGATCGTCATTTCGCTCGTCGCCTCGGCGGTGCTCTGGCGTTTCATGTACGATCCGCGTGTCGGCCCGATCGCGCAATTGCTCAGCTTCTTTGGGGTTTCCGGGCCCAACTGGCTGCAGGATACCACCTGGGCGATGCCCGCTTTGTCACTGGTGATCGTCTGGCTGCGGCTGCCGCTCGGCATCATCCTTTATCTCGCGGCGCTGCAGCAGATTAACCCGCAATTGCTGGAAGCCGCCGAGATCGACGGGGCCGGCCCGTGGCAGAAGCTCCGCCACATCATCTGGCCCAACGTCATGCCGGTGACACTGCTGATCCTGGTACTGACGCTGCGCGGCATCATCTTCGACAGTTTCGACATTGCCTTCGTGATGACCAAGGGCGGGCCGCTCAACTCGACCGATATTCTCGCGGTCTACATCTACGACCTGGCCTTTGCCCAGCTGCGGCTCGGCTATGCCTCGGCGCTCTCGACCGTGCTGTTCGTCATCGTCACCATCCTCGCGCTGATCTTCAACCCGCCGCGCCGGCGCCCGACCAACGGAGACCCGCTATGAGTGCAGGACACCACTGGCGCCGCCGCTTCCATGTTTCCACGGTGGTCTTTTTCGGCCTGCTGATGGCCGCGCCGTTCTACTGGATGGTGATCAACTCGTTCAAATCGAGCCGCGAGGTGGTCGCCTATCCGCCAACCTGGTGGCCGACCGAGTGGCACTTCGAGAACGTCTTCGCGGCGCTCACCTTCCTTGATAGCACCGCCATCGTGAACTCGGTGATCTTCACCGCTGTCATCACCATCACCCAGCTGACCCTGGTGGTGATGACCGGCTTCGCGCTCGCCAAGATGCAGTTCTTCGGCCGCGGCGCGCTGCTGGGCCTGTTCATCATGACGCTGTTCGTGCCGGGGCAGGTAGCGACGATCCCGACCTTCATCCTGGTGCGCAACCTCAACTGGATCGACACCTTCATGGGGCTCTGCGTCCCCATCATCGCGCAGACCAGCTTCGGGGTGTTCATCTTCCGGCAGTTCTACATCTCGATGCCCAACGAGATTCTCGATGCGGCCAAGATCGACGGCGCCAACTGGGGGCAGATCTTCGTCAGGATCGTGCTGCCGCTCTCCGGCCCGCCGATCGCCGCCTATACCGCGGTGACGGTGCTCACCGCCTGGAACATGTATGCCTGGCCGCTGATCTCGACGACCGAGCGGGACATGCGGGTTCTGCCATTGGCGCTGGCCGGGCTCGGCCAATCCTTCTCGCAGACGCCGCCCAACATCGCCATGATGGCGGTGCTGCTCTCGACGCTGCCGATCATCATCTTCTTTATTCTCTGCCAACGCTATTTCATCAACGGCCTCGGCGGCTCGTTGAAGGAATAGCCGTCCATCTCGCTGGAGAGCTAAACGTGACTACAGTACCAGTCTGCCTCGTCGGGTGCGGGGGCATGGGGAGCCGGCATGTGCAGGGCTTTGCCCGGCTGCAGCGCTCGGGCCTCAGCAATGTCCGGCTCGTCGCGGTGTGCGACGTGCGGCAGGACAATGCCGAGCGGGTGGCCGGCGAAGCCGAAAAGCTGCTCGGCTACCGGCCGAAGATCCACCTCGCCATCGACGACGCGGTGGCTGATCCGGAGATCGCGGCGTTCGACGTGGTGACCGAGGCGTTCAGTCACCTCTCGGTGGTGCTGCCGGCGCTGCGGGCCGGCAAGCATGTGCTCTGCGAGAAGCCGCTGGCGCTGACGGTGCGCTCCTGCCAGGCGCTGATCGATGCGGCGAAGGCGGGTGGGGCGGTGCTGGCGACGGCCGAGAACTATCGGCGCGATCCGACCAACCGGCTGGCCAAGGCGGTGATCGACTCCGGCGTGCTGGGGCCTGTTCATCTGATGGTGCAGACGATGATCGGCGGCAATGACCGGATCATCATCACGCCGTGGCGGCACTTCAAGGACAAGGGCGCCATCGGGCTCGACATGGGCGCGCACCTCACCGACATCGTGCAGTATTATTTCGGGCCGTTCCACTCGGCGTTCGGCAAGGGCTTCATCGCCGAGCCGATCCGCCGCCGGCAGGAAAAGCCGGAGATGCAGACCGAGGCCTACCTGAAGCGCTTCCTCGAAATCCCGGAGCAGATTACCGCGACGGGCGAGGACTCGTTCGCCGCGACCTTCACCATGCAGTCGGGCCTGATGGTGCAGATGTCGTACGTCGCCTCGGGCCCGGGCAAGGGCTACAACCAGCGCACCGTGCACGGACAGCGCGGCTCGCTCGAAATCTTCAACGATCGCACCGGCAAGGCGCCGATCCTCCACACGGCGGAGGGCGACCTCACCGGACAGGCGCTGGCCGACAAGGTCGGTTTTGCCCTCGATGAGCTGACCCAAACGCTCTATGGCGGGGTGTCCTACGAACTCGACTGGGCCGAGACGGACTCGGGCCTTCTCGCCATCGAGATCCACGATTTCGCCGCCGCCATCATGGAAGGCCGGCCGCCGGAAGTTGATGGAGAGGGCGGCCTCACCGCCGTCGCCTCGGTGCTCGCCGCCTATGAGAGCGGCATTGCCGGTCGCGCGGTGAGCATGGACGAGGTGCTGACCAGCGCCGTCTCGACCTACCAGGATGAGATTGACGCCGATCTCGGGCTGTTGCCCAAGTCGAACGCGGCCTGAAGGGGAACGCCATGACCGACGCAGCTTTTGCCGCTATCCCGCTGATCGTCCAGAAGCTCGGCCCCAAGCAGATCGCCTTCGTGGTGCGCGACCTCGAGGCCGCGACGAGGCAATGGTGGGACCTGTTGCGCATCGGACCTTGGACGGCGTGGGAATACACGCCGGAGATCCTGAAGGATATGACCTACAAGGGTGCTCCGGCCCAGTTCGGGCTGAAGCACGCGCTCGCCTGGAAGGATGGCGTGCAGTTCGAACTGGTCGAACCCACCACCGGCCCATCGTTCTTTGCCGATCAGCTGGCGAGCTCCGGCGAAGGCCTCAACCACATCGGCATCCACGTGATGGAGAACCATGCCGAGGCGGTTGCCGAGCTCGAAGCTGCCGGCTTCACCCGCCTGCAGTCCGCCCGGGGCTTTGGCGGCGATGGCAGCGGCGCCTTCGTCTATTTCACCTCCGAGAAGCTCAACGGCCTCGTGCTCGAGCTGATCAGCCCGCCGGCGACCCGCCGCACACCGCTATTCGTCTACCCTGAGGAAGCAAAGTGAAGATCGAGCGTATCGATACCTACGTCGCGCATAACTGGATGTTCGTCGAAGTGACGACGGATAGCGGGCTGAAAGGCGTGGGCGAATCCACCTTCTTCGGCTTTCCCGAGGCGACGGCATCGGTGGCCAAGGGCTTTGGCGAGCGGCTGATCGGCGAAGATCCGTTGCGCATCGAGTACCACAATCTCAGCCTCTATCGGGCCTATTCGATGCGCGGCATGGCCATTGGCGGCGCCATCTCGGCGATCGACCAGGCGCTGTGGGACATCAAGGGCAAGCACTACCAGGCGCCGGTCTGGGACCTGCTGGGTGGCCGGGTGCGCGACAAGGTGCGCGCCATGCTGGTGATCCCCTATGGCACGGCCGAAGAAGTCGCGGCGAGCTGCAAGGCCGCCGCTGAGGACGGCTATACCGCGCTCAAGGTGATGGTCTACCAGCCCGAGCACCACCTGATGGCGTTCGGCGCCAAGGTGAAGGACATGGTCGAGCGCCTGGCGCTGATCCGCGACGTGGTGGGCTGGGATGTCGAGATCGGCATCGAGCTGCACCGCAACATGGCGCTGGGCGAATCCATTGCGGCGATCCGCGAGTTCGAGCAGTTCCGGCCGCTGTTCGTCGAAGACCCGATTCCGCCCGACAGCGTGCTGAGCTTCGGCGAGGTGTCGCAGAAGTCGCGCGTGCCGATGGCGGCGGGCGAGCGCAACACCTCGATCTGGGAATTCCGCGAGTATGTCGAGCATGGCGGGGTGCACCATATCCGCCCCGATGTCGGCATTGCCGGCGGCATCACCCAAACCCGCAAGATCTGCGCGCTGGCCGAGGCGCATCACCAGGGCATCATCCCGCACGCCGTGCCCTCCGGCCCGGTGGCGACCGCGGCGCAGGTGCAGCTCGGCTTTGCCGTGCCGAACTGGGAAGTGACCGAGCATATGCTGCAGGACCGTGCGCCCTGGACCAAGGCAGTGAAGGCGATCGTCCCGGTCATCAACGGCCATTGGCTGCCCAACGAGACTCCCGGCCTCGGCGTCGAACTCGACCACGAGGGGCTGAAGACCATCCCTGTCATCAACAAGGTGCCGCCGACCTCGCTGAAGACCGATGGCTCGGTGGCATTCCGGTAGGCGCCCGTGATCGTCGACAGCCACACTCACGCCTGGGCGCGCTGGCCCTACGAGCCCCCAGTGCCCGACGAGGCCACCAGGGGCGCCGTCGAGCACCTGATCCACGAGATGGATCAGAACGGCGTCGCCGAGGCGGTGATCGTCTCGGCGCGGATCGAAAAGAACCCCGACAATAACGCCTATGGGGCGGCGGCGGTGCGCCGTTACCCCAGGCGCCTCTACCAGTTTGCCGATGTCGATTGTGTGTGGTCGCCCGAGTATCACACGGCGGGTGCAGTCGAGCGCTTGCGCACGGCGGCGGAGACGCTGCCAATAACGGGCTTTACCCACTATGTGGGCGATAATGACGGCTGGTTCCGCTCCGACGAGGGCCGGGCGTTCTTCAAGTTCGCCGCCGAGCGGAAGCTGATCGCCTCGATCGCCATGGGCCCGGCCTGGGCGGCAGACCTCGGGGCCGTGTGTGCCGAGAACCCCGATCTCGTGGTGCTGCTGCACCATATGGGCGGCATTGGCTCGGGTGCGCCGCGCTCCGACCTCGAAGCGATTGCGACGCTCAGCAAGCACCCCAATGTCCACATCAAGCTCTCCGGCTTTCACTATGCGGTGGGGCTCGAGAATGGCTGGGACTATCCGCACCCGAGCGCCATGTGGATCGCCGAGGGGCTCTATGCCGCGTTCGGCGCCAACCGGCTGTGCTGGGGCTCGGACTTCCCGGCGCTGAGCCGTGCCATGACCTACAAGCAGGCGCTCGAAATCGTGCGCCTCCATTGCCGTTTCCTGCAACCGGGGGATCTCGAGCCGATCCTCGGCGGCACGCTCAAGCGGCTGCTCGATAGTGCCGCGCCAACGAGGACTTTCTGATGAACGCGCCCGCGCGCCCCGAGACCATGTTCCGTTCGCTCAACCCGGCCACCGGCGAGCAGTTCGGCAGCTATCGCCTGCATAACGGCTCGGAAGTCGAAGCGGCGCTCGAGCGCAGCTTCGTCGCCTGGGGCAGGGTTCGCGACGCAGGGGTCGAAAAACGTGCCCAGCTGCTGCTCGCCTTGGCCGAGCGGCTCGACGCCAATCTCGAAGCCTTCGCGCGGCTGATGACGCTGGAGATGGGCAAGCCCATCAACGAGGCGCGCGGCGAGATCAGGAAGTGCGCCGCAACCTGCCGCACCACGGCCGAGCTCGGGCCGGGCTGGCTTGAGCCGCTCGAGGTCCAGAGCCCGGCGCGCGGCAGCCGGGTGCGCTATGAGGGGCTGGGGCCGATCCTCGCGATCATGCCGTGGAACTTCCCGTTCTGGCAGGTGATCCGCTTCTTCGCCCCGGCCTTCCTCGCGGGCAACACCACCATCGTCAAGCACGCCGAGAACGTGCCCGCTTCGGCCGAGGCGCTGGAAAAGGTGTTCGCCGAAGCCGGCATGCCCGATGGCGTGCTGGTTAACCTGCGCGTCGATCACCCGACGGTGGGAAAGCTCATCGCCGACAGCCGCATCCGCAGCGTCACTGTGACCGGCAGCGTCAGGGCAGGGCGGACCATTGCCGGGCTCGCCGGCGCGGCGGGAAAGAAAGCGGTGCTGGAGCTCGGCGGCTCCGATCCGTTCATCGTCTTTGCCGATGCCGATTTCAACGCCGCGGTGAAGCTGGCGGTGGCGGCGCGGCACAATAATTCGGGGCAGAGCTGCGTCTGCGCCAAGCGCTTCCTGGTCGAGCAATCGATCGCCGCCGATTTCACCGAGGCCTTCGTCGAGGGCACCCGCAAGCTGAGCTATGGCGATCCGCTGGACGAAAAGCATGGGCTCGGTCCCCTGGCGCGCGCCGACCTCAGGGCCGGGCTGCAGGATCAGCTCGATCGCAGCGTCGCCGGTGGGGCGCGGGTGGCGCTGGCGGGCGGCACCGTCGATGGGCCGGGCTTCTTCTTCGCGCCGACCGTGCTCACCAATGTCGCGGACGACAATGTCGCGGCGCGTGAAGAACTGTTCGGGCCGGTGGCGCCGATCTTCCCGTTCGCCGACGAGGCCGAAGCCCTGCGCATCGCCAACGGCACCGAGTTCGGGCTGGCCGCGGCGGTGTGGACGCGCGACGAGGATCGGGCGCGCCGCATGGAGCAGGCGGTCGAAGCGGGCGCGGTGTTCATCAACGACATGGTGCGCTCGGACGCGCATATCTCGTTCGGCGGCATCAAGTCCTCCGGCTATGGCCGAGAGCTGGGGCAGGTCGGCATCACCGAATTCACCAACGCCAAGACCGTGTGGATTGGCTGACGAGGCAATACTATGACGATCTACAACCTGCCGAGACCCTTGCGCGTCGGCTTTGCCTGCAACGCCGATACTTTTGCGCGGATGGCCGATGCCGAGGCGATCGAAGCGCTGTCGAGCCTCGGCAGTTTCGAGCATCATTTGTGCGACGAGCCCTCGAGCTGGGACGAGGCGCCGCCGGAGAATTCCGCGGCGATCGACAAGCTGGTGGCCTTTGCCAGCAACCTCGATGCGCTCCTGGTCTGCCACGGCTCGCCCCGGCTCACCGGCGCCATTCTCGATCGGCTACCGAACCTGAAGTTCATTGCCGAAGTCGAAGGCGATCGTTTCAGCCAGCGTATCGACGTCAACGCCGCCTCCGAGCGCGGCGTCACCGTGGTCGATACCACCAATGGCTCGTCCTATCCGGTAGCCGAATGGGCGCTGGCCATGGCGATGATCGGGCTCCGCAATGCCGGGGCGCTGTTCCGCCGGATGATCGATGGCGAAGTGCTGTTCCAGAAATGGGCAGAGCGCGTCGCCGACCCCGGCTTCAACGGTGAGCTCACCGGCCGCAGCGTCGGGCTGATCGGCGCCGGCTATATCGGCCGCCGGCTGATCGAGCTGCTGCAGCCGTTCCAGGCCGATATCTATGCGTTCGACCCCTATGCGCCGCGCGTCCTCGCCGACATCTACGACATCACGCTGACCTCGCTGGAGCAGGTGATGGCATGCGACGTGGTGATCTCTCTGGTGCCGCTGACGCCGGAGACGAAGCAAATGATCGGCGAGAAGGAATTGAACCTCCTCCGGCCGCGCTCGGTGTTCGTCAACGTGTCGCGCGGGGCGGTGGTCGACCAGGCAGCGCTGATCCGCCGGCTGGTGCGGGGCGACGTGGTTGCCTCGCTCGACGTGTTCGACCCCGAGCCGCTCGAGGCGGATTCGCCGCTCCGGACCATGCACAATGTGTTCCTCACCCCGCATATCGCTGGGGTCACGGCGCCCTGCGGTCCGCGCTTCCTGACGCTTGCCGCCGATGAGATCGCCCGCAAATTCGCCGGGCATCGCACCCGGCATGACCTGGTGCCGCGCGCCGGAGTGAAACCATGATTTCGGCCGAGCTTGCCGCCCGCCGCAAGGCGGGGACGCTCAAGATGGGCTACTGCGTGCCGGCCTTCGCCATGCCGAGCCCGGGGCTGTTCCGGGTGCCCAATGTGGCGCGGATCGAGGATGTCGACGTGCTCGGCAATGCCCGCGAAGCAGAGCGGCTGGGCTTTGACTCGCTGTGGGTGTGCGACCACCTGATGCTGGGGCGCGAGCAGGCGGTGCTCGAGGGCTGGACCACGCTGGCAATGATTGCCGGCGCCACCAGCAGGGCGCAGCTCGGGCTGATCCACCAGGCCAACCTGTTCCGCCCCCCGCAGATCGCCGCCAAGATGATGTCGACGCTCGACCTCCTCTCGGGCGGGCGCTTCATCCATTTCTTCGAAGCCGGCATGGGCCGCCCCGAGCAGGTGGCCTATGGCCTCGACTGGGACGACAACCACGATGCGCGGGTCGAGCGGCTCGAAGAGGCAATAACCCTGATCAAGGCGCTCTACGCCGCGGATAAACCGATCGATTTCGACGGCAAGTTCTACCAGCTGAAGGGGGCGCAACTGGCGCCGAAGCCGGTACAGGCGCAGATCCCGGTCTGGCTGGGCGAAGCGTTCGATCCGGTAATCGAACTCAGCGGCCGCATCGCCGATGGCTGGAACTCGACGCCGGTGACGCTGACCGAGCTGGCCCGCCGCCTGGCGTTGCTGGACGCGTCGCTGGCGAAGGCCGGCCGCTCGCGCGCCGAGGTGGAAATCAGCTTCGAGACGCAGATCCTCGTCGCACCCGATCTCACAACGCTGCGCCGCAAGGTGGCGGGGCTGGTCGAGCGGATGGTCGAGACCAGGTCGGGCGAGCCGCAGCCGGAGGTGGTGGACTTCGTCGCCGGCCGGGTCGACCGGCTGCCCGAGGCGATGACCGGGCCGTGGATCATCGGCACCGCCGAAGAGGCGAAGGCACGGATCACCGAATTGCGCGGGCAGGGGGTCGATCACCTGATGCTGTGGTTCATGGATGCCCCGGAGACGGATGGGATGGCGTATTTCATGGAGGAGGTCGCGCCGGGGTTTCGGTGACTGTGCACGGGCGGTGCGGCAATCCTCCCCCGCGTGGCGGGGGAGGGGGACCAGCGAAGCTGGTGGAGG
>NZ_LMEA01000014.1:56794-177168 GCF_001425235.1 Devosia sp. Root413D1
GCAAAACTCGCCGGCTTTGGCTCCCCCCTCCACCAGCTTCGCTGGTCCCCCTCCCCCGCCACGCGGGGGAGGATCATGGAGAGACCGGTGCGAGTGAACTGCTTGCACGCTGGTCCCGCAGGTCGCTAATGCCTAAACTCGGGCAAGGAGAATGGATAGCCAATGATCGAAGACACCGAGCAGCGGGGTAAGGCCGTCCCCGCGCTGGTCCGGACCAAGAAAATTCTCGATGCGCTTTCGACCGGCGGCAAGCCCAAGGGCGTGTCGGAGCTGGCGCGGATGCTGGACCTGCCTAAGAGCACGGTGCATGGGCTTTGCCATACCCTGGTCGATCTCGGCCTGATGATGCGGGTGGGGCCGTCGCAGTTCGCGGTCGGCCCGCATGTGCTGAGCTGGGCCAACGCCTTCGAAGGCCAGAGCGACCTGACGCAGGAGTTCATGCGCATCGCCGAGGCGACCGACCTGATCTCGGAGCAGGCGATCAACCTCTCGATCCTGACCGGTCGGGAAGTGATGTATGTCGCCTGCCGGCGCGGCACCGACCCGCTCGGGGTCAGTTTCCGGCCGGGCGTACGCCTGCCGGCGCCGTTCACCGCCACCGGCAAGGCGATGATGTCGACGATGCGGCCCGAGGAAGTCGAGGCGCTGTTCGGCGACGAGTGGCCGGAGCCCTGGACCAAGCAGAGCGTGCCCAACCTCAAGACGCTGATGCGCGAGCTCGAGGAGACGCGCGAGCGCGGTTACTCGATCGACGACGGGCAGCTGCGCGACGCCATGGTGTGCTTCGGCGCCCCGGTGTTCAACGCCAGCGACGACCACGCGGTGGCCGGCATCGCCATCGGGCTGCTGCGCGGCGAGGTGAACGACACCTCGCGGGCGCAGGTCAGCCACGCGGTGCGGGCGCTGGCCGACAAGCTCAGCCACCGGCTCGGCGGGAATACTTGAGGGCTGTGGTGGTTCATGCTGCGACGCCGGCGCGCGCTGACCCCCACCCCTGTCCCCTCCCCGCAAGGGGACGACCAGATGTCGCCCCGGGGGGAGGGAGACCCTCACACCGATATCGTAGTCTGCGTCTCCCTCCCCCTTGCGGGGAGGGATCAAGGGTGGGGGTCAGCCCGCACCGGCCCTTGCCGACTACGACTGCCGTCTACATTGACATCGTCCCCCACGCCATAGATTGTTCAATACCGAGAATATCGTTCAGCATATTGAACGATTTGACCAGCGGACACATAGGGAAGGAACCGCAATGATCGTCCTGATCGCCAAGTACCACACGAAGCCGGGCAACGTGCCGAAGGTGCTGGCCGAACTCGTCAAAATGAAGCCGCTGGTGGAAGCCGGCGAGCCGGGCTGCAAGTTCTACCAGGTGTCGAAGTCGACCGAGAACGAGAACCTGATCGTGCTCTATGAGCACTATGTCGATGCCGCAGCGCTGGCCGCGCACCGTGAGACGCCGCACTTCAAGTCGATCATCGAGGGCACCGTGATCCCGATGCTCGAAAAGCGCGAGCGCGAGCTCTACGAACTCGCCATCTCCTGAGGTTTGCGATGCGCCTCGTTTCCTTTAAGCTTTCCACTGTCACCGGTCCCGTAACCCGGATCGGCGCCGTGCTGCCGGATGGCCGCTATGCCGACCTGCAGTCGGCCTATCGGGCGGTGCTGGGGGATAACGGGGCGTCGCGGGAAGGGGCGGCGCGACTTGCCGCCGCCACCATCCCCTCGGACATGGTGGCCTTCATCCAGAACGGGGTGACTGCGCTCGATGCGGCGCAGTCGGCCCTCGACTGGGTGACGGCGAAAGACGAGACCGGGCCCGATGGCGCGACCCTGGTCTTCGCGCCCGAGGCGGTGCAGCTGCTGGCGCCCGTGCCGCGGCCGCCGTTGATCCGCGACTTCATGGCGTTCGAGACGCACTTGAAGAACATCTACCCCAAGCTCGGGCGCGAAATTCCGCCGCAGTGGTACGAGCTGCCGGTCTACTACAAGGGCAACCCCTCGGCGGTCGGCGCCGATGGCGATATCGTGCCGATGCCGGCCTATGCCACCAACATGGATTTCGAGTTCGAATTCGCGGCGGTGATCGGGCGGGGCGGCAGCAACATCCAGCGCGCCGACGCGCTCAGCCATATCTACGGCTACATGATCTATAACGACTTCAGCGCCCGCGAGATTCAGCAGCGCGAAATGTCGGTTGGCCTCGGGCCCGCCAAGGGCAAGGATTTCGAAAAGGGCCACGTATTCGGCCCCTGGCTGGTGACGGCGGACGAGATCCCCGACATCTACGCGTTGCGCATGCAGGCCAGCGTCAACGGCCTGCCCTGGTGTGACACGAGCACCTCCACCATGCACTGGCGCTTCGACCAGATGATCGCGCATGCCTCGACGAACGAGGTGCTGGTCGCCGGCGAGATTTTTGGCAGCGGCACCGTGGGCGGCGGCTCGGCCGCCGAAGTCGGCAAGACGCTGGCCAAGGGCGACAAGGTGGTGCTGACGATGGATCGGCTGGGCACGCTGAGTAATGCGATAGGGTAGGGCTGCCTACCTGAGCGCCTGGGGTTTGGCAGGTTCTCTCCCACCCACCAGCTGTCATCCCAGCGAAAGCTGGGACCCAACTTTCCGTCGGCGCGGGCGGTGAAATGGGTCCCAGCTTTCGCTGGGATGACACCAAGTTTGGGGCAATTGCGGTGGGTCAGATTGGAGCCCCTGGGTGGCGGTGCATCTGGTTCGGCGCGCTTGGCGCCCCTCACCCTGGCCCCGGGCTATCGCCTCCCTCCCCCTTGAGGGGAGGGATTGAGGGAGGGGGTGGTGCAGTCAGCACCGAGCGTCCCTCACCACCCCCACCCCCCACCCCTCCCCTCAAGGGGGAGGGGAGCGATGGAGCCGCGCCTTAAGTGCGCCTTGCCTTCCGCACCGCCTCGACCGTCTGCCCAACCAGATCATCGAACGCGATCTCCGCGGGCCTGCGCATGTAGGTGACGATGTCGTCGACCAGCAGGGGGGCGGACCAGCGGTCGGCGATGATGGAACTGCCGTGCTGGATGCCGAGGACGCAGAGCATCTGGGCGGCGTTGCAATCGACGTCGTGGCCGATGCCGCAGATGATCTCCAGCGTCAGGTCGAAATCGCCGTTGCCGAACCACAGCGCCACCACCTGCGCCGCGGCGTTGGGGTAGACGTGGATCCAGTTGTACTCGATGTATTCGGCATCGCATTTGGCCCAGGCGGTCTGCCAGTCCGCCGAGGTGCGGCAGGCTTCGAGGGCGAAGGCGAGGACGGCGCCGTATTCGGTGCGGGTCGAGAATAGCTCGATCGTCGAAACCAGCAGCGCTTTGCTGTCGGTCTCGGTGTAGGCGCGGGCGGCGAGCACGGCGTTGAACACTTCGCCGAGGATGCCGTTGCCGGCGGCGGAGATCTCGGCGTCGATATAGGCGAGGCGGGCGGCTTCGCGCGTCTGGCCGGGGGCGACCATGCCGCAGATGGTGCCGCGCATCTGGCCGCCGATCCACTCGTCGAAGGGGTTATCGAGCGAGCCGGTGAGGGGTGGCAAGAGGCCACGGCGGATGCTGGCGAGCGCCACGGCTTCGGCCGACCAGCCCATCGGGATCAGCGCCGTCCAGCGCTCGGCGATATCGGCGCCGGTGACGGCGTGGCCCTTGTCGGCGAAGGCCTCGAGGAAGGCGATCTCGAAGGTGATGTCGTCATTATAGGTGTTGGGCTCGCGCACGTAATCGCGGATCGGGCCGAACACCTTGGCGATGTTCTCGGCGGTATAGCCCTCGAGCGCCGTGCCGGCGGCGGCGCCGACCAGCTGGCCGAGCCAGGCAGCGCGGGTGCGGTCGACGAAATCGGCGCTCGCCACATCGACGGCGGTATCGGCAGGCCAGCTGACGTCGGCATCGAATGCCGCCCAATCGGTATAGCGCAGGGTCTGCTGACTCTTGTGGTTGGGGTCGGCCACGGCGGCACGCATGATGGCGCGGAGGCGGAAGTCGATGGTGTAGAGCGCTTCGTAGTCCTTCTTGCCCAGGGCATCGAGGCCCTGCTGCAGCAGCTCGCCATAGGGGGCGAGCACGAAGCCCTTGCTCTCCAGCGATTGCAGCGCGCCGGCCATCAGGCATTCGGGCGCGGCCGAGCCGGGCACGTTGCTCTGCCAGTACATCGCCATCAGCATGTCGCCGCCATTCATGATGGCGCTGGCGTCCCAGGTCTGCTCTTCGGCAGTGCGGACGATCGGCAGGGTGTCGCGCAGCAGGTCGCGGGTCAGTTCCCAGGCTTTCATGGGCTACCTTCGTTCTAGGGGTGGTCAGGAAATCTTGCGGGCTTTGGCCTGTCGGCGCGCCGCGTAAACGGTGAGCATCACGGCGGGTACGATGTAGGGGATCATCTGCATCAGCTCGCTGGGCAGGCCCTTGGTCTGCATGGTGATGGCGACGGTTTCGGCAATGCCGAGCACGGCGGCGGCAGCAAAGGTGCCCCAGGCGGTGCCCATGCCCATCACCTCGGCGGCGAGCGCGATGAAGCCGCGCCCAGCCGTCATGTTCTGCGCGAACCAGCTGACATAACCCATTGAGAGATAAGCGCCGGCAGCGCCACCGAACACGCCCGAGAGGGTCAGCGTATAGAGCTGCACGCGGTTGCGCGAGATACCGGCGGCGGCCGCCGCCTTGGGGTCGGACCCGACGGCGCGGATATGGAGGCCGAACGGCGTGCGGGCCAGCATGATGGCGACCGCCGGCACGGCGAGGATGGCGAGATAGGTCAGCATATGGTGCCCGGAAAGCAGCGGGCCGAGGATCGGCACGCCGCCGAGCAAGGGGATGTCGAGATTGGGCAGCACGCCGCTTTTCAGGGCGCCCGACATCCCCTTGTCGCCGGTGGCGAGGAACAGGCCGAGCGTCGTTGCGGCAAGCGCCGCCATGTTCAACGCGATGCCCGTAATGATGAACTGGGTGCCCAGTCCGTTGATGAAGAACGCCATCAGCGCTCCGAGCAGGCCGCCGCCGATAAGCGCGGCGAACAGCCCGAGGAACGGGTTGGCGGTGGCGGCGCTGACCAAGACGCCAATCAGCGCACCCGACAGCATGATGCCTTCCATGCCGATGTTCAGCACCCCGGCGCGATCGGAGATCAGCACGCCCAAGGCCGCCAGCAGCAGCGGGGTCATCACCCGCAGCACGGTGGCGAAAACGGCGGGGTCGGCGATGGCGCCAAAGAACTCGATCATGCGCCTTGCTCCTGACCCTTGATGTCGCGGATCAGCCGCAGGAAGGCCGGGTGGCGGAAGATGGCGGCGGCGGTGACCGCCAGCATGATGGCGGCGGTGACCAGCCCGACGATCTCGCTGGGCACGTCGAGATTGCGCGCCAGCATGTCGCCGCCGACCTGGAGATAAGCGAGGAACAGAGCCGCGGGGATGACGAGGAACGGGTTCTCGCGGGCGAGGATGGCAACGGTGATGCCGGTCCAGCCGTGGCCGGGCAGCCCGGTCCAGGAGAAGCGGCTATAGAGCCCGAGCACCTCGATGGCGCCGGCCATGCCGGCGATCAGCCCGCCGGCGATCTGCGCCTGCATCAGGAGTTTCGACGAGGCGAGGCCGAGATGGCTGGCAAAGCCGGGGCTCGAGCCGACGATGCGGACATTGAGGCCGGAGCGGGTGCCATAGAGCCAGATGCCGCCGAGGAGGCAGGCGACGAAGGCGATGATCACCCCGGTATGGAGGCGGGTGCCCTGCAGCAGCCGATCGAGGGTAAAATCACCGGGGAGTTTGTAGGACATCAGCGCCCCGGCATTGGGGTCGCGCAGCACGTAGTTGAGTACATAGACGCCGGCGAACAGGAAGGCGAAGTTCAGCACCAGCGAGTTGACCATCTCGGAAGCGCCGAAGCGCACGCGCAGGTAACCCGGGACGATACAGGCGAGCGAGCCGACCAGCGCTCCGACCAGGATGGCGGCAGGCGTCGCGACAAAGCCGGTGAGCGGCAGCAGCACGGCGGTCGCCGCAGCGGCGAGGCCGCCGAGAAAGAAGCTGCCCTCGACGCCGAGGTTGAACATGCCGGCGCGGAAAATGATGGTGGCGGCAAGCCCGGTCATCATGGTCGGCGTCGCTGCTTCGAGGATATTGCCCATATGGCGGATGGTGCCGAACGGGCCGAGGACGAAGAGCCGCAGCACCTCGAGCGGATCCGGCTGCGACAGCGCCAGCGGCACCAGCACGGCGAGGATCACCAAGCCGATGACCAGGGCAGTGAGAGCGAATTCGGTGAGGCCGGCGAGAATGGAGCGGGTCATGCGGCCGTCTCCAGACCGAGCATATAGGGGCCGAGCGCGGCGGGCGTCAGGCCGGCATGGTTTTGGAGGTCGGCGACGATTTTGCCGTTGAACAGCACCAGCACCCGGTCGGCGAGGCGCAGCAGCTCATCGAGATCGGCGGTGATCAGCAGCACGGCGGCGCCGTCGCGGGCGGCGAGGTCGATGCGGCCGTGCAGCAGGGCGGCGGCGGCGACATCGACGCCGCGGGTCGGCTGGTCGGCGATCAGCAGTTTCGGCGAACCGGCAAGCTCGCGCGCGGCGATCAGTTTCTGGGCGTTGCCGCCCGACAGCGAATCCAGCCGTTCGCCGGTGCCGCCGGCCCGCACGGCGTAATCGGCGATCATCTGCTGCACCCGCTTGCGGATAGCGCCGCGACGGAGGAACGGGCCCCATTGCAACGCCTTGTCGCCATCGGTGCCGGCAATGGCGTTGTCGGCGAGGCTCAAGGCGGCGGTGCCGCCGCGGGCGTAGCGATCGGCGGGCAGGTAAGCGAGGCCGGCCTTGCGCCAGTCGGGCGCGGCGGCGCGTGACATGTCGGCGTCGGCGAGCCGGACGCTGCCGCTGGCCGGATGCATCAGCCCGCTCAGCACGCCGACGAGGCCGCGCTGGCCGCTGCCATCGACCCCGGCAATGCCGACGATCTCGTCGGCGCGGATCGAAAGCGAGATGTCCTCGATGCGGTCGGCGGGGTCGCGCGAGCGGGTGGAGACGCGGTCGAGTTCGAGCACCACCGGCGCGTCGGTGCGCTGGCGCTGGCGGCGCGGCACATCGACATCGCGGCCCATCACCATGCGGGTGATTGTGGTGTCGTCGACCTCGGCAAGCGGCGTGGTGCCCACCACCCTGCCGGCGCGCAGTACGGTGACGGTTTCGGCCAGCGCCCGCACTTCGTGCAGCTTGTGGGAGATGAAGAGGATGGTCATGCCGGCGGCGCAGAGGTCGCGCAGGCGGTTGAACAGCTCTTCGATTTCGGGCGGCGACAGCACCGCGGTCGGTTCGTCGAGGATGAGAAGGCGAGTATCGCGCGACAGGGCTTTCAAAATCTCGACCTTCTGCTGCGCTGCGACCGACAGGGTGTCGGTGCGCGCATCGGGGTCGACCGCGAGATCGAAGCGCTGAGTCAATTCAACCACCTGGCGGCGCGCCTTGCTGCGATCGATGAAGATCGAGCGGCGCGGCTCGTGGCCGAGGATGATGTTCTCGGTGACAGTGAGGATGGGAACCAGCGAGAAATGCTGGTGCACCATGCCGATGCCGTGCTTGCCGGCGAAATCGGGCGTCGCGGTGTCGACCGCGGCGCCATCGATCAGGACCTGTCCGGCGCTCGGACTTTCGAGCCCGAACAGGATCTTCATCAGCGTGGATTTGCCGGCGCCATTCTCGCCGCAGATGGCATGGATCGATCCCCTCCGAATATCGAAGCTGGCATCGGTGAGGGCCACAGTGCCGTTCGGGTAGGTCTTCGACACTCCCCGGAACGAGACAATGGGGCCCTCGGCCAGGTGCGGCGAGTTGCTCATCGGCGCTTACGGACGGACGGCGTCGCGGATGGCGTTGATCGCGGCGGTGTCCATGCCGAAGGCGGTCGGCACGACCACTTCGCCGGAAGCGATCTTGGCCTTGGCGTCGGCGATGGCGGCCTTGGTCTCGGCCGAAGCGAGCTTTTCGTAATTGCCGGTCTCGACGATGCCGACGGCGCCTTCAGCGAGCCCGACCGTTTCGGCCGAACCGAAGGGGAGCTTGCCCTCCTTGTAGAGGTCGTAGGCGCGAACGAGGCTGACATCGACGTTCTTCAGCACCGAGCTCACCACCTGGCTGGCAATCGCCGGATCGCTCTCGGCGAAGATCGCTTCCTGGTCGGAATCGACGCCGAGCACGAACTTGCCGGTTTCCTTGGCGGCAGCGGCCTGGCCGAGGCCGGCCTGCGAGGCGGCGATGAAGCCGAGCGCCACGCCGGAGCGATACTGGGCGAGCCCCAGTTCCTTGCCCTTGGCTGCATCGGTGAACGAGCCGGCATAGGCGACGGAGACCTTGATGTCTGGGGTGACCGACTGGGCGCCGGCGATGTAGCCGACGAGGAAGTCGTTGATGACGGGGATATCCATGCCGCCGAGGAACCCGAGCGCCGTGCCGGCGTCAGCCGGCAGGCCCGACTTCAAGAGGCCGGCGGCGAGGATGCCGCCGAGATAGGAGCCTTCGTTCTGCTTGTACTGGACGGCGTAGACGTTGGGGTAGGCGCCGCCTTCGAAGGGGAGGCTCGCATCGAACAGGATGTACTTCTTGTCCGGGTACTGCTCGGCCACGGCGCCCAGGGTTTCGCTGAGCGAGAAGGTGCCGCCGATGATCAGGTCCCAATCCTGCTCGGAGACTTCGAGCAGCGCCGGCTCCCAGCCGGTCGGATCGTCGCCGATCTCGAGCACCTTGGTCTCGACCTCGTCGCCGTACTTCGCCTTGATTTGCTCGATGCCCTTGTTGGCCGAGTCGAAGAACGACTTGTCGCCGAGCGCACCGTTGACCAGCAGCAGCACCTTGTCGGCGGCGAGGGCGCCGGCGGCAGTGGCGGCGAGCAGCGCGGTGGCGCTGACCAGCCCGAGGGCAGCGCGGCGCAGCGCCACGCGGGTAACCGATTTAGTCATGAAAAACTCCTCCAGAGCGATCCGATGAAACTGAACGATCAGGTCGTTTAATCGTGTAAATAGATAAGCGAGGTGCTATAGGGGGAGTCAAGACGGATTTCGTCGTAGTCCGCTAACCACTTGGCAGCGCTACGAACTTCGTCCACAGATGGCGACGGCGGGGCATGGAGATCAGATGAGCAGGGGCAGGAGCCCGACCATCAAGGATGTGGCGAAAGTCGCCGGGGTCTCCTCGGCGACGGTGTCCTATGTTCTCAACGATCTCAACAAGGTAACGCCGGAAGTTGATGCGCTGGTTCGGCGCGTGGCGAAGGAGCTCGGCTACTCGCGCAACAATGCGGCGCGGGCGCTGAAGACCGGCCGCAACAACATTATCGGCTGTATCCTGCCCACCCTCACCAGCCCGGTGTTCCCGGAAATCGCCCAGGCGGTGCAGTTGCGGGCCGAGGCGCATGGCTATGCGACGCTGGTGATCGATTCCGGCAATGCGCCGATGCGCGAGGAAAAGGTGGTGCGCACCCTCGCCAAGCATGGCGTCGATGGCGCGGTGGCGCTCTTACACCCCAACTTCAAGTTGGCCGACCCGCCGCTGTTCCCGATCGTCTCACTCGACGCAAAATTCCCCGGGCTCGACAGCGTGCATGCCGATCATTATGCGGGCGGCCGGCTGATGGCCGAGCACGCCATCGCGCTTGGGCATCGCTGTATCGGCATGCTCTCGGGCTTCCAGGATCTCACCAGCAGCTTCGAGCGCCGCCAGGGGTTCGTCGATGCGGCAGCGGGGCGGGTGGAGCTGGTATGGGAAGTGAACGTCCAGCTGGTGCCGCAACTGCCGCCGGAAGCGGTGGCAGCGATCCGCCGGCGCGAGGTGACGATGATCGCCTGCGTCAACGACCTCGTCGCCATCGCGGCGCTGAGCGTCTTGAAGGATAGCGGCATGAGCGCGCCGGGCGATGTATCGGTGTTCGGCTTTGACGACATGCAATGGGCGAGCTGGCCGCTGATCGATTTGACCACCATCCGCCAGCCGCTGGCCGAGCTCGGCAGCCGCGCCGCGGACCTGTTGATCTCGCGGCTCGACGATCGGCAGCGGCCGGTCGTGGATGTGGTGCTGCCGGTGACACTGGTCGAACGCGGTTCGACGGCGCGGGTGCCCCCTCTCCCCTGAGAGGAGAGGGAAGTGCAGCTAGGACCGTGAGGTCCGTAGCGAAACTCGGGTGAGGGGTTCAGCTTCTCTGCGAGCGCGAGTTGCGCCGCTTCACCCCTCATCCGGCGCTTCGCGCCACCTTCTCCCCTGAGGGGAGAAGCGACCCGACTGGGACGCCGGAGATGCCCGCCATTCATCGCCGGTGTGCTTGGCTACCCCTCACCCTGACCCTCTCCCCAGAGGGGAGAGGGGACGCACTCGGCGTGGGTCCGGTGATGCGGCTCGACCGTCCGGGTCGAAACGGCTTAGGGTTCGAGCGATGCACAACCACTATTCCACCGATGTCGAAGGCGGCGCGCCGGTACGGCGGCGCTATGCGATCAGCGGCCGGCTGGAGGTGGCGAGCTATCTGGAATTCGTCGCCGAGCGCGCCCGCTGGCTCGATATCCGCGGCTGGGTGAGCGCCGACGGATCGGCGGTGACGCTGGTCGCGGCCGGGCCTGAGGCGCTGGTCGGGGCGCTGGAAATGGCCTGCACGCTCGGACCGCTCGAAGCGCTGGTCGAAACGATCGAGGCTGTGGACGAGGCGGGGCCGGTGGGGAATGGGTTTGAGGTGCGGGGTGGGGTTTCGCGCTGATCCTCCGTAGCCCGCAGTCGGGCGCCCTCCCCCGCAAGCGGGAGAGGGACGCCGACGGCGGGCTTCAATGATCGCTAAAAGTAATCCGGCACTCCCGGCATCCCCACAAATCCCGGGAGCTTGCGCACCTGGCGTTGCCAGAGGTTGATTGCCGGATAATCCTCGTGGCCGATGCCGGCGTCGTGGCTTAGCGCGACGTAGGGGAACATGGCGATGTCGGCGATGGTGGGGGTGGCGCCGACCAGCCATAGGCCGCCGGCCTGGGCGCGGTCGGCGAGGTGGTCGTCGAGGAGGCGGAGGGCGGCGCGGGCCTTGGCCTGCAGCGCGGCGAGATCGCCGGCGTAGTTCAGCATGGCGATCATCCGGGCGCCGGAAATGGCCATCAGCTCGCCGCCGGCAAAGCTCAGCCACATCATCACGGAACCGAAGCGCACGTCGCGCGGCAGCCACTGGCCTGACGCGTCGTAGGTGTTGGCGAGGTGGCAGAGGATCGCCTGGGCGTCGCGGAGGACGAGGCCGGCGTCTTCGAACACCGGCAGCTGGCCGAGCGGGTTGAGCGCCAGGAATTCCGGACGCTTGTGCTCGCGGCCGGGGAAGAAGTCGACGGCCTGGGTTTCGTAGGCGATGCCGAGCAGGCTGAGCAGCAGGCGCACCTTGTAGCAGCTGCCCGAGAGCACATAGTCGTAGAGCTTAGGCATGCGGCAGGTCCGTACTCTGCAGGTCCGTTCTGGGTTCCGTGCCGAAGCGGAGCTGCTTTTCCTTAAGCCAGCGGCGGTAGAGCACCGAGCTCAAATCGGCGCGGGTCGGGGTTTCGCGGCCCGGCTGCAGCGGCAGCAGTGAAGGGCGCTGGTTCTCGAGCACGATCTTGTCCTGGACGAAGATCATCTGCTGGAAGGCGCTGAGTTCGGCATCGGTGCTGGTCAAGTCGATCACCAGCATGAAGGCATGCGCCACCGACACCGCCTCATCGGCGGGCTGCACGAACAGCGCGATGACGTCCCAGCGATCGGGTGCGGTGGGCGGGGTCTTGTAGAGCATGACGTTGAAGGGGCTCACCACCCGGTACATGTACTTGCTGATCTGGCCCTCGTCGGAGGCGGCGGCGGCCTTGGGCTGGTAGAACTCGCATTTGGTGGCCCAGAGCTCATCGACGTCGCGACGCTGCTCGACCTCGTATCTGGCCACCTCCGGATGCGCCTCGGAGCCGAGGATATCGGTGTGGACATAGGGGAAGTGGGCCAGATCGAGGAAATTCTCGACCAGCCGCAGGCCGGAGGCGCGGACGCGGACCGGGCCGCAATGGATCCAGCGCCGATCCGGTTCGCGGCTTTCGGGCAGCTCGAACAAGTCGCGCTCCGGCGTACCGAAACTGGTCCACAGGTGCCCGTAATCGGTGCGGACGGGGAGGGCGCGGCCGGCGGCACGGACCTCGACGTCATCGGTAAGCCGGCGGACGGTGAGATCTTCACCGAGGAGGCGGGAGGGGACCTCGGCACCAGCGGGGAAATCCTGGAGCGCGCCGAGCGTGTACCACTGGTCGAGCGCGGCCCGGTCGTCGGTGAGGCTCATGCGGCGGCTTCCTGTTCGAGGCTTTGGCGCAGGGCCCGCAGGTGCGCCGTGGCGGCGGCGATATCGGCGCCGGCCCCAGTCGCGTGCAGCATGGTTTTTGCGGCATGGGCGCGGTGCCAGCCGAGCTGCAGGGTGCCGCCGGCGAAGGGTAGCCCGATGAGCGGCTCGGCGGTCGAGCCGCCCAGCGCGGCAAGCACACGTTCGGGGGCCGCTTCGATGGCGAGGGTGATCACCGGGGTTAGCGCGGGCAGCAGCGGCGGTGGGTCGGCGCTGTCGCTGCTCATCCAGACCATGCCGCCGGTCTCGGTCGCCGCATAGGCATTGGCGCGGATGGTGGGCGGTACGGTCAGATCCGGGTGGGCCGGGATGCGGAGGCAGTTGGCGCCGGCGCCATATTGCCAGCCGTGGTAGAGGCAGTTCAGCGCGTTGCCGCGCACGAAGCCGAGGCTCAGCCGCATGCCGCGATGCGGGCAGCGATCCTCCCAGACCTGCGCCACGCCATCCTCGCCACGCCAGATCATCACCTCGCGGGTGTCGACGATCACCGCCCGGGTAATGCCGACGGGCACATCGCGGCTCAGGGCAATCGGTATCCAGTCAGCCATGGGCGAGATGTCCTTGGTTAGCGATGGTCAACGCATTGTATGCAATGCACGTGCATGTGATCAAAGAATGGGCAACTCGATCGGTCGTGCGGATGCATTAAGCATTCATTGCTCGGGCCGGGCAAGCGGCATTCTCCGGCCATTCCACTCAATGCGCTGGAATCGTTGATGGAATGGCGCTGATCGGGCGCCGCTCCGGCTTGGCACATGGATTGCATTGACCTCGGTGGATACCGGCGCCGGGCTGAGAAGGCGGCGCCCAAAGGTGCAATCCAGGGGAAGACGTCATGACACTAACCGCTATCTCACGCCGCAGGTTGCTCAAGGTCGGTGCAGCCGGGCTTGCCGCATCGGCGCTGCCGTTCGGGATCGCCCGGGCGCAGACCAATGTCGTGCTGGGCATTGTCTATGTCGGGCCGAAGGACGATTTCGGCTGGAACCAGGCGCATGCCGTATCGGTGGAATCGCTGAAGGCACTGCCCGGCATCACCGTGGTGGAAGAAGAGAATGTGCCCGAGACCGACGCCGTGGCCAAGTCCATGGAGTCGATGATCAACCTCGATGGCGCCAACCTGATCCTCGCCACCTCGTTCGGCTATTACAACCCGTTCGTGGTCGAGCTGGCCAAGAAGTATCCTGACGTCACCTTCCGGCACGCGGCGCCCTTGTGGAACAAGGACAAGGACCCGGCCAATGCCGGCTCGTATTTCCCGTACCTGAACCAGGCGCATTACGTGAACGGCGTGGCCGCCGGGCTCTCGTCGGGCGGCAAGATCGGGTTCGTCGCGGCCAAGCCCATTCCGTCGGTGCTGTCCAATATCAACTCGGCGCTGCTCGGGGCGCGTTCGGTGAACCCCAACGCCACGGTGCAGGTGATCTTCACCGGCGAGTGGAGCCTGCCGGTGCGCGAGGCCGAGGCCACCAATGCGCTGGTCGATGCCGGCTGCGAAGTCATCACCTGCCATGTGGACAGCCCGAAGGTGGTGATCGAGACCGCCGAGGGGCGCGGGGTGAAGACCGCCGGCCACAATGCCAGCCAAGCGCCGCTGGCGCCCAAGGGCTTCATCACCGGCGCCGAATACAAGTGGGAGACGATCTACAAATCCTACGCCGACGATATCGCCGCCGGTAAAACCCCGCCCAATTTCCTGGTCGGCGGCTACAATAACGACATGCTGCGCAACACGCCCTATGGCGCGGGTGCGACGCCCGAGGCGATCGCCGCAGCCGACGCCGCCATCGCCGCGCTGGTCGCTGGCGCCCCGATCTACAAGGGCACGCTCAAGGACAATGCCGGCAACGTCGTCGTCGACAAGGACTACGACAATTACGACCCGTATCTCGACGGCATGAACTGGCTGCTCGAGGGCGTGCAGGGGTCGATTACGTGATCTGACGGTTGGTTGGCGAATGCGGGGGCCGGCGCGTGCCGCCCCCACCCCTGGCCCCTCCCCGCGAGGGGGAGGGAGACGCCCACACTGAGGCTGGTGTTTTGGTCTCCCTCCCCCTTGCGGGGAGGGGACAGGGGTGGGGGTCCACGACCACCGGATGCGAGGTAGACCATGACCGCTGAAACCGCCGACACCGCCGCGATCCCGGCCAAGGCCGGGCCGAGCCTCGGCCTGCTCCGCCTCGCCGAGGCGGTGAGCATTCCGGTGGGGGCGCTCGTCGTTTCGGCGGTGTTGTTCGCGCTGTTCCTGCTCGCCATCGGCAAGGACCCGCTGCAGTTCTACCAGTTGATCTGGACCGGTGGCTTCGGCTCGTCCTTCTCGATCCAGAATTCTCTGCAGCGCGCCGCGCCGCTGATCCTTACGGGCCTGGCCTTCGCCATTCCGGCGCGCATCGGGCTCACCATGATCGGCGGGGAAGGGGCGCTGGTGCTGGGCGGCTTCAGCGCTGCCGCCATCGCCATCCCGCTGGTCTCGAGCGCCGTGCCGCCGCCGCTGACGCTGCTCATCATGGCGCTCACCGCGGTGGTGACCGGCGGGCTGTGGGTGGGGTTCACTGGCTGGCTCAAATATGCGCGCGGTGTCAACGAGACCATCGCCTCGCTGCTGATGAGCTACATCGCCATCGCCATCATGAACTTCTTCGTCGAGGGGGCGCTGCGCGACCCGGCGTCGGCCAACAAGCCCTCGACCATGCCGATCGGCGATGCCTACCGGATCGGGGCGATCCCCGGCACCGACGTGCACTGGGGCTTTGCGGCGGGCGTGGTGCTGGCGCTGCTGCTCTGGGTGCTGATGAGCCGCACCACGTTTGGCTTTGCGGCGCGGATGACCGGCGGCAACCTCCGAGCCGCCCGGGCGCAGGGTCTGCCGGTGGGCTGGCTGATGGTGGTCTGCTGCGCCATTGCCGGCGCCGCCGCCGGGCTCGCCGGCTTCTTCGAAGTCGCGGCGATCCACGGCCAGGCCAATGCCTCGCTGGTCGCCGGCTATGGCTTTACCGGCATTCTCGTTGCCTTCCTCGCGCGGCAGAACCCACTGGCGGTGATCCCGGTGGCGATCCTCTTCGGGGCGCTGGCGGCGGCCGGTGGGGTGATCCAGCGGCGGATGGGGATGCCCGATGCGACGATCCTGGTGCTGCAGGGGATGATGTTCGTGGTGCTCCTGGTGTCGGAGACGTTCTACGGGCGGCTGAAGATCTTCCAGCCCAAGGCAACGGGGGAGCGGACTTGATGGACAACGCGCTGGTCACCGTGCTCATCGCCATGCTCGGCGGCGCCATCCGGGTGTCGACGCCCTTCATGTTCGTGGCGCTGGGCGAAACGCTCACCGAGAAATCGGGGCGCATCAATCTGGGGCTCGAGGGCAACCTGGTGCTCGGCGCCATGGTCGCCTACGCGGTGAGTTACCTGAGCGGCAATGCCTGGCTGGGGGTGCTCGCCGCCGGCGGTTCGGGGCTCTTCCTGGGGGCGCTGCACGGCTATATCTGCAAGCTGCCGCGGGTCAACGACATCGCCGTCGGCATCGCCATGATGAGTTTCGGCACCGGCCTCGCCTTCTTTTTCGGCAAGCCGTTCATCCAGCCGACCGCGCCGCGGCTCGACGCCATTCCGCTGGGCGATTGGACCGGCAACCCGGCTCTGGCCCAGGCGCTGCAGGTCAACCCGCTGTTCTTTGTCGGCATCGCGCTTGCCGTCTTCATGTTCTGGGCCTTCAGGAATACCCGCTGGGGCCTGATCGTGAGGATGACCGGCGACAGCGCCGCCTCGGCCAAGGCGATGGGCGTATCGGTCGACCTGGTGCGCTTCCTCGCCACCGCGGCAGGCGGCTTTCTCGCCGGGATCGGCGGGGCGTTCCTGTCGCTCTACTATCCGGGCAGCTGGAACCAGGGGCTCAGCTCCGGCCAGGGGCTGATGGCGGTGGCGCTGGTGATCTTTGCGCGCTGGGACCCGATCAAGTGCATCTTCGCGGCGCTGCTGTTCGGGGCCGCCGGAGCCCTCGGGCCCTCGCTGCAATCGATCGGCATTTCCCAGGGCTACTACTTCTTCAACGCCGCCCCCTACATCCTGACGCTGATCATCATGATCATTTCCGCCGGCTCGAAAGCCGCGGCGCGGGATGTGCCGGGCGAACTGTCGATCACCAAGTAGGAGCGTTCCGATGAGTGGAGCTTTGTCATGAGCGGACTTGGCGGTCTCAACAAATCCGACAATGGCGTGGTGATCGGGCTGGTGCAGCTGCAACTGCCGGTGGTGGCAACGCCCGCCGACCTCAAGCGGCAGACGGCGCGGATCGTCGAGATGGTCGGCAAGGCGCGACGGAACCTCGGGACCATGGATCTCGTGGTGTTCCCCGAATACGCGCTGCACGGGCTGTCGATGGATACCAACCCGGCGATCATGTGTTCGCTGGATGGGCCGGAGGTCGCGGCGTTCAAGGCGGCCTGCAAGGAGCACCGGATCTGGGGGTGCTTCTCGATCATGGAGCTCAACCCCGGCGGCAACCCGTACAATTCCGGCATCGTCATCAATGATCAGGGCGAGCTGAAGCTCTACTATCGCAAGCTCCACCCGTGGGTGCCGGTGGAACCCTGGGAGCCGGGCAATCTCGGCATTCCCGTCATCGAGGGTCCGAAGGGCGCCAAGCTCAGCCTGATCATCTGCCACGACGGCATGTTCCCCGAGATGGCCCGCGAGGCGGCCTACAAGGGGGCCGAGATCATGCTGCGCACTGCCGGCTACACCGCCCCGATCCGGCAGGCCTGGCGCTTCACCAACCAGGCCAACAGTTTTCACAACCTGATGGTGACGGCCAATGTCTGCATGTGCGGCTCGGACGGCACCTTCGACTCGATGGGCGAGGCGATGATCGTCGATTTTGACGGCTCCATTATCGCCCAAGGCACGACCGGGCGGGCCGACGAGATCATCACCGCCGAGGTGCGCCCCGACCTGGTGCGCGAGGCGCGGGCCAACTGGGGCGTCGAGAACAACATCTACCAGCTCGGTCACCGCGGCTTCACCGCCGTCGACGGTGGCGCGCAGGATTGCCCGTACAGCTTCATGCACGATCTCGTCGCCGGACAGTACCGGTTGCCCTGGGAGGCGAGCGTGAAAGTCACCGACGGCACGCCCTCGGGCTTTGCCAAGCCGACCCGCCGCTATGGCGAGACATTGCAGGAGGCTGCCGAATGAGCCTTGCCGACGAACGGATCGATGCTGCTGCCGTGCCCGGCGGCAAGACCATCGCCTCGACGCCCTATGCCTGGCCCTATGACGGCGACCTCAGGCCCGACAATACCGTGCTGGTGGTCATCGACATGCAGACCGATTTCTGCGGGCCTGGCGGCTATGTCGACTCGATGGGCTACGACATCTCGCTGACCCGGGCTCCCATTGAACCGCTGAAGCGGCTGATGGCTGCGTTCCGGGCCAAGGGCTATCCGATCATCCACACCCGCGAAGGCCACAAGCCGGACCTCAGCGACCTGCCGTCCAACAAGCGCTGGCGGTCGCAGCGGATCGGCGCCGGCATCGGCGACCAGGGGCCGCAGGGGCGCATCCTGGTGCGGGGCGAGCCGGGCTGGGAGATCATCCCGGAACTGGCGCCGGCACCGGGCGAGGCGATCATCGACAAGCCGGGGAAGGGCTCGTTCGCCTCCACCGACCTCGAGCTGATCCTCAGGCTCAAGGGCATCCGCAACATCGTGCTCACCGGCATCACCACCGATGTCTGCGTCCACACCACGATGCGCGAGGCCAATGATCGCGGCTTCGAATGCGTGCTGCTCGAGGATTGCTGCGCCGCCACCAAATACGACAACCACCTCGCCGCCATCGACATGATCAAGATGCAGGGCGGGGTGTTCGGCGCGGTCGCGACGTCCGCCGCACTCATCGAGGTGCTGTGATGGCCGGTCGCGCGCCTTCGCTCGAAGCCATCGGCATGACCAAGGTGTTCGGGCCGCTGGTGGCGCTCGACGATGTGTCGATCAAGGTCGAAGCCGGCTCGTTCCATGCACTGCTCGGCGAGAACGGCGCCGGCAAGTCGACGCTGGTCAAATGCATCATGGGCTTTTACAGCGCCGACAAGGGGCAGGTCCGGCTCGACGGCCAGGAAGTCTCGATCCGCTCGCCGCGCGACGCGCGGGCCAATGGCATCGGCATGGTCTACCAGCAGTTCACCCTGGTGCCGTGCCTCAACGGGGCGGAGAACCTGGTGATCTCGCGCGCCGATGCGCCGGCGATTATCGACTGGGCCAAGGAGAAAAAGCACCTCGACGCCTTCATGGCCGAGATGCCGTTCCGGGTGCCGATGAATACGCCGGTCTCGTCGCTGTCGGCGGGCGAAAAGCAGAAGCTCGAAATCCTGAAGCTGCTCTATCTCGACCAGCGCTTCATGATCCTCGACGAGCCGACCTCGGTGCTGACACCGGGCGAGGCCGACGAAATGCTAGGGCTCTTGGGCGGCATGGCCGACCGCAAGGAGATCACCGTGCTGATGATCTCGCACAAGTTCCGCGAGGTGAAGGCGTTCTGCGACCACTTCACCGTGCTGCGGCGCGGCCGCTTCACCGGGGCGGGCGATGCCAAGACGGTGAGCGTGCCGGACATGAGCGCCATGATGATCGGCGATACGGCGATCCGCGAACGCGCGGCACGCAAGAAGCACAATGAAGGGGCCGACCGGCTGGAGCTCGCGGGGCTGTTCGCCGAGGACAATGACGGGCTGCCGGCGATCAAATCGGTAAATCTCAAGGTGAAAGCCGGCGAGATCGTCGGCATTGCCGGGGTGTCGGGCAACGGGCAATCGGCGCTGGTCGAGGCGCTCTCCGGGCAGCGGCCGCTGTCGGATGGCGGCATCTACATCAATGGCGAATTCTTCCGGCCCAAGCGCGGATCGTTCGATCGCTACAAGGTGTTCGGGCTGCCCGAGGAGCCGCTGAAGAACGCCACCGTGCCGCGGATGAGCGTCGCCGAGAACCTGGCGTTCCGCTCGTTCGACAAGCCGCCGGTGGCCAAGCTCGGCTGGTGGATGTCGCCCGGGCCGATGCGCGAGAAGGCCAAGGAATTGATCGCCAAATACCGGGTGAAAACCCAGGGGCCGGATGCGCCGATCGAGACGCTGTCGGGCGGCAATGTGCAGCGGGCAGTGCTGGCACGCGAGCTCAGTGGCGACGTCGACGTGCTGATCGTCGCCAACCCCTGCTTCGGGCTGGATTTCGCCTCGGTGGCCGATATCCGCAGCCAGATCATGGAGCAGCGCAACCGCGGGGCGGCAGTGCTGCTGGTGAGCGAGGACCTCGACGAGATCCTCGAACTCGCCGACCGGGTAGCGGTGATGAGCGGGGGGACGATCAACTACGTGGCCCGCATCGAGGACACTGACCGGAACACCATCGGACAACACATGGCGGGACATTGAGATGGACGCTGCGACCGCGACAGGGCAGACGAAACCCCAGAGCTGGGGCAGAGGCTGGCGGTGGGCAGCGCCGGGTGAGGGGGCCCTCGATTGGGTCCGTGGCAGGGGCCCCCTCACCAGACTGATTGGCGCAACCGAGCGTGGGGCCACCCCCCTCCCAACCTCCCCCACAAGGGGGGAGGTGCCGGCCGGCGCTTGGGGCACGACCGTGCCAGGAACTGGGTCTGCCACCTCCCCCCTTGTGGGGGAGGCCGGGAGGGGGGTGGCCGCAGGCGCCGGCCCCGCCGACTACCTCGTCCTCCACATCCCCTGCCGCGGCTCCTTCGTCATGGATGTCCGCCGATGATCTCCGTTCCCGCGCGGCCCTATCCCTATGCGCTCGACCCCGCGCATACGGCGCTCGTTGTCATCGATATGCAGCGCGATTTCATCGAGCGCGGCGGCTTTGGGGATTCGCTCGGCAATGACGTCAAACGGCTCGAGGCGATCATCCCGACGACGGCGGCGCTGATCGGGCTGTTCCGGGCTCAGGGCTGGCCGGTGATCCATACGCGCGAGGCGCATAAGCCGGACCTCAGCGATTGCCCGCCCGCAAAAATCCGGCGCGGCAACCCGAGCCTTCATATCGGCGAGGTCGGCGCCATGGGGCGGCTGCTGGTGCGGGGCGAGCCGGGCAACCAGATTGTCGATGCGCTGGCGCCGCTCGAAGGCGAGATGGTCATCGACAAGCCGGGCAAGGGGATGTTCTGGGCTACGGGCCTGCACGAGCAACTGGTGGAGCTCGGCATCACGCATCTGGTGTTTGCGGGCGTCACCACGGAAGTCTGCGTCCAGACTTCGATGCGCGAGGCCAATGATCGTGGCTATGAGTGCCTGCTGATCGAGGATGCGACCGAGAGCTATTTTGCTGAGTTCAAGGCAGCCACCCTCAAGATGATCGCGGCGCAGGGCGGCATTGTCGGCTGGGTGACGCCGCTCGCGGCGCTGCAAGGGGCGGTCAAGGCATGATGATCAATGATCCCGCGGTGCTGGCCGAGGTTGAAGCGGTGTTCGCGCGCTACGAGGCGGCTTTGGTCGACAACGACGTCGCGGTGCTCGACGAGCTGTTCCTCGATAGCCCGCTGACCGTCCGTTACGGCATCGCCGAGAACCTCCATGGCAGCGAGGCGATCCGGGCATTCCGGCTGCTCCGCCGTTCCTCCGGGGCCGACCGGCGGCTCGCCGAGACGGTGATCACCACCTATGGGCCGGACACCGCCATTGCCGCGACGCTGTTTTCGCATGACAGCGTCCCCGGGCGGGTTGGACGGCAGATGCAGACGTGGATACGGATGCCGGATGGCTGGCGCGTCGCGGCGGCGCATGTCAGCGTCATCGACGCGTAGATCACAACTACGCAGGGACTAGAGGGGACTATGCTGAAACGCACCTCCGGCGAGGAGATCCGCCGCGTGCTGGCCAGCCGCATCATTGCCGGCGAGCTGGAACCCGGCACGCCGCTCGATGAGACGCTGCTGGCCAGCGAGTTCGCGGTGTCGCGCACCCCGGTGCGCGATGCCCTGCGGTTGTTGGCGGCGAGCGGGCTGGTGGACCAGAAGCCGCATGCCCGCGCGCTGGTGGCAAAGCCCGCGCCGGACGAGCTGGCCGGTATGTTCGAGGTGATGGGCTATCTCGAGGCGCTGTGCGCCGGGCTCTGCGCCCAGATGATGACGGCGGCCGAGCGCGAGGCGCTCGATGCGCAGCACATCCAGATGGCCGGGATCGTCAGGGCCGGCGACAATACCGGCTATGCCGAGGCGAATGACGCGTTCCACACCGCGATCTACGAGGGGGCGCACAACGCCTATCTCAGTGAGATCACCATCTCGACCCGGCAACGGCTGCAGCCGTTCCGCCGGGCGCAGTTCGGGGCGCGCGGGCGGCTCCAGCAATCGCATGCCGAACACGGGCTGATCGTCGAAGCGATCCTGCGCGGGGATCGCGGTGAGGCGGAGGCCGCGATGCGGAAGCACATCGCGATTGTCGGCGATGCGTATGAGCGGTTGAGTCGGGTTTAGGGGAGCGCGGGCGGTGCCGTAATCCTCCCCCGCCACGCGGGGGAGGATGGGCTGCTCATCCGGCGCTCGCCGCCAGAAACCCCCGCCACCCGCCGAACTCCGAGATATCGCGGGCGCCCTTGACCGCCTCGGCTTCCACCACGAACCCCTTGGCGGTGGTGCCATCCGCCAGCCGCAGCGTGCCGATGCCCAGGGGTGACGGGATTTTGGCGACGAACGTGCCGAACCCGCTCGCGTCGAGCGACCAGATTTCGGTGGCGACGCCCGCGCCCGTGCCGTCGGCGACCCGGAGCAGGCCAGGCTTGGGCGGGGTGGTGCCGGGGAGGGCATAGAGCCGGTAGTCGGGCGTGGTGGTGGCCGCGCGGAGAAAGCTGCCGCCGAGGCCGGTCAGCTCGCCGTTCAGCGGCAGGCCGGAGAGATGGGCGCCGACCACGGCGATCTCGATGCGGTCGGCCGTCGCGCGGACAGGAGCCGCCAAATCCTCCCCCACGAGCGCAGCGCCGATGCCGGCGAGGGTGCCGTCGCTGCCGGCGCGGCCGATCAGCGTCAGGCTGCCGCGCAAGCCGTCGGACCGAGCGGCCGTCGGTACCGAGAGGGCGGCGAGGTCGAGCAGGTTGACGAAGTTGGTGTAGCTGCCGAGGTTGGAGTTGAGAGTGATCGGGTCGGCCGTGAGCTCCGCCACGGTATAGGCCCGCGGCACGGTCGGCACGGCGAGGCAATCGAGCCGGGCCAGCAGCGGCGCCACGGCGCGCTTGAGATCCATCAGCCGGTAGGTCGCCTCGAAGGCCGAGACAGCGGTGAGGCCGCGGGCGCCTTCGATGATCTTGCGCGTCACCGGGTGGAAGGAACTCGGGCTCGCCTCGAGCAGGCGTTTGGTCGCGGCATAGCGCTCTGCCACCCACGGCCCCTCGTAAAGCAGCCGGGCCACGGCGTGCAGCGGCTCGAAATCCACCTCGATGATCTCGGCGCCGAGCGCCGCGAGGCGTTCGAGGTCGGCGGCATAGGAGGCCTCGGCCGCCGCGTCGCCGAAGAATTTCCGCTGCGCCGGGTGCGGCACGCCGACCCGCAGGCTTGGCGGCGCGGCGGAGAGAGCGGGCGCCGGCAGCGGGCGCGAAAAGGCGTCGGCGGCATCGTAGGCGGCGGCGACCGTGGTGACGCGGAAGGCGGTGGCGACATCGCGCGCGAACACCGAGATGGTATCGAGCGTGCGGCAGGCCGGCACCATGCCGCTGGCCGAGAACAGGCCGAGGGTCGGCTTCAGCCCGACAATGCCGTTCATCCCGGCGGGGATGCGGCCCGAACCGGCGGTGTCGGTGCCGAGCGCGAAATCGACGATGCCGGCGGCCACCGCAACAGCCGAGCCGGAGCTCGAACCGCCAGGCACCAGATCGGCGCGCTGCACATTGCGCGGCACGCCATAGGGCGAACGCACGCCGACGAGGCCGGTGGCGAACTGATCGAGGTTGGTCTTGCCCAAAACGATGGCGCCAGCCGCCTCGAGCCGTGCGACGACAAAGGCGGAAGCCTCGGGGGTATAGGCGAAGTCGGGGCAGGCGGCGGTGGTCGGGAGGCCGGCCGCGTCGATATTGTCCTTCACCGCAAAGATCAGCCCGTAGAGCGGCTTGCCGGCCGGGCCGGCGGCTTCGAGCGCTGCGGCTTCGGCCAGCAGTGCGGCCTCAGGCTTCAGGCTGATGAAGCATGCGGGGTCGTCATAGGCGGCGAGGGCGGCAAGGGCCCGCTGGACGGCGGTGACGGGAGAAATCTGCAAGGCTCGGCCCTCGATGATGGTCGAGCTGATTATGCACAGTCTGGCGGAGCGGCCTACGGAGATGTGTGCATTGGCGAGTGATATGCAGAAAAAATGTGCAGATGTGATCTGGATGCACGAAGTGATGCAGGTGGGGCTGTTTGACATGGCCAGTGGCACAGCCACACCGCCCCCTCGCCCCTCTGGGGAGAGGGCGGCGAATGAGGCCGACGGCCTCATTCGCGGGGTGAGGGGCGCCAAGCGCTGGAATCGTGCAGATAAAACGGCGGCGGGTCGGTCGGTGTGCTTGGCTGCCCCTCACCCTGACCCTCTCCCCCCGGGGGCGCTATTGCGCCCCCTAGGAGGGGCGAGGGGACGATGGGGCGCCGCCGGCGATAGGTCCGCTCAGTCCGCAAACCTGCCGACCGGCACACCCCTGGTGCCACTCGCAAAGCTCACCATCGCCCCACACAGCGGCCACTTCGCCAGATCCTCGGCCGGCACCCCGGTGCTGAGGCTGGGGACGTAGAGCGTCGTGAGATCGGGGCCGCCGAAGCAGGGCATGGTGGGGCGGAGGTTGGGGAGGGTGACCCAGTGGAGCAGTTTGCCCTCCGGGGAGAAGCAGTTGAGGCGGCTGGCCGAGGCGCCGCCGGACCAGTAGTTGCCATCGATATCGCAGGCGCCGCCATCGGGGCGGCCGGTCAATTCGTCGAGCTCGAGCCAGCGGCGGCGGTTGCTGGCTGCGCCGCTGACCGGATCGAAATCGTAGATATCGATCCAGATGCCGCGCGAGTCCGAATGGTACATGCGGGTGCCCGCGCCATCCCAGGCGAGGCCGTTGGAAATGCGAAACCCCTCGGTGATGACGTTGACGCCGCCATCGGGGGCGACACGATAAAGCACGCCCGCGGGGTTGGCCTCGCCGCTCGCATCCATCGAGCCGACCCAGAAGGCGCCATCGGGGCCGACCTTGCCGTCGTTGAGCCGCATCTCGGGTTTCTTGTGCGTCACCGCGGCGAGCAGCTGTCGGCTGCCGTCGCGCGGGTCGAACAGGATCACCGTGCTCCTGAGCGCGACGACCAGCTTTTCGGACCGGCAGAGCCCCAGTGCGCCGACCGGTTCGCCGAATTCCCAGCGCTGCCGCACGCCGGTGGCGGGATCGATGCGGTGGATGGTGCCGGGAGTGATGTCGACCCAGTAGAGCAGCCCCGTGCGCTCGTCCCAGACCGGGCTCTCGCCGATATCGCAGCGGTCGGCGGCGACGGTGGTGATCTCGGGGGCGCTCACTGTTCGGTATCCTCGTGCGCGAGGCTCCATTCGCGATAGCGGCGGCGGCCGCCTTCGAGGTGCTGGCGCATGGCGACGCGGGCCTCGTCGGGCTTCCGATCGCTGATGGCGTCGAAGATGCGCTGATGTTCGGTGCGGATGACGTCGAGGAATTCCGACTTGCTCTTGTCGTCGGAGAAGCTGGCGCCGAGCGCCCGCCGCGGGATTAGCCGCTCGCCCATCTCGTCGACGAACAGGCGGAAGCGCTTGTTGTTGGTGGCGTCGGCGATGGCGCGGTGGAAGGCGCGGTCGGCGTCGGTAGCCAGCGTGTTGTCGCTGAGGTGGCGATTGAACTGGGTCATTGCCTGCTCCATGCGGAGGAGGTTCGTTTCGGTCCGGCGCTCGGCCGCGAGCCCGGCCGCTTCGACTTCGACGCTGATGCGGAACTCGAGGAAATCCAGCACGTCGCCGATCTCTTCAGGCGCCGCCATCAGCATCGAGAGGCCCCCGGCGGGCAGGGGAGGCTTGCTGACATAGACACCGCTGCCGCGCAGCGAGCGCAGCCGGCCCTCGGCCTTGAGGCTGGCAATCGCCTCGCGCACCACGGTGCGGCTCACCGAGAACTGCTCGCACAGCCGATCGGCCGGCGGCAGCTTGTCGCCGGGGTTGAGCGCGTTGGTCTCGATCAGCCGCAACAGGTCGAGCTTGACCCGGTCGGTGAGGTGGATGGCAGGGCTGGAAGACATCAGGGTTCGGGGCCGTTCGGCTGGGGTTCTGAGGCGCATTCATAGGCGGGGCAAGCGGGTTGCGGAAGAGGTGCCGCGCATTGCCACCGTTGCCGATGTGGAGAAACTATCATACTACTTTGAAGAAGTCATATTTTTGGAGGGAATGAATGTACGTAGGCACGCAGCTCGGCGGCGATCAGTTCGCCAAAGTGGGCGACCGCTACCTCAGGCAGCTGGCACAACTGGGGGTGAAGCATGTGTGCATCGACCCGGTCGGCGACCCCTGGCAGTGGGATCGCGATATCCTGATGCGACACGCCGAGCATGTTTCGAAGTTCGGCCTGGTGCTCGACATGGTGCAACTGCCGCTGCCCTCGTCCGGTATCGAGCGCAAGCACCAGTCACCCGGCATCGTGCTCGGCAAGCCGGGCGAGCGAGACCGCGAGATCGACGGCATCTGCCGCATCATCGAGGCGCTGGCCGAAGCGGGGATCGGGGCGGCAAAGTACAACTTCAACGTGCTGGGCATTCCGCGCACCGAATCCGAGACCGGTCGCGGCGGGCAGAAGCTCTCGACCTGGCGGGCCGCAGAGGCGACGGATGGCGACACGCTGACCATTGCCGGCAAGGTCTCATCGGAGGAGTTCTGGGGCCGCATCGAGTATTTCCTCGAGCGCGTCGTGCCGGTCGCCACCGCCAACAAGGTGCGGCTCGCCTGCCATCCGCACGACCCGATGACGCCGCCGGGCTATCGCGGCTTCGAGAGCCGCGTGTTGTCGAGCGTCGAAGGGCTGATGCGCTTCGTGCAGACCTCGGAGAGCCCCTATCACGGGCTCAATTTCTGCCAGGGCACGGTGGCTGAAGGGATGGAAGATCCGCGCTCCGAAATCGGCGAGGTGATCCGCTGGTTCGGCAGCCGCAAGAAGATCTTCAACGTGCACTTCCGCAACATCAAGGGCGGCCGCTACTCGTTCACCGAGGAGTTCCCCGACAATGGCGACATGGACATGCCGGCGGCGCTGAAGATCTACCACGAGGTCGGCTATGACGGCATGATCATGCCCGACCACGTGCCGCATATCGATGCCGACAACTCGATGGAAACGGCATTTGCGTTCTGCTTTGGGTACATCATTGCGCTGTTCCAGGCCAATGGCTGGGATCCGTATGGGGCTTGAGGGGGCGTTGACTGGTTTGAGGTGACGCAGGCTGCTCTGTCCCTTCTCCCCTCAGGGGAGAAGGTGGCGCGAAGCGCCGGATGAGGGGTGAAGCGGTGCAATACGCGCTCGCTGAGAAGCTGAACCCTCACCCTAGTTCCGCTACGGACCTGAAGGTCCTAGCTCCACTTGCCCTCTCCCCTCAGGGGAGAGGGGGCGCCGGTGGTTAGTGATCCGCCGGGGGCACCAAAGAGACAAAGGCCCGGATCCTGCGATCCGGGCCTTTCGCCGTGACGGGGGAGAGCCGTCAGGCGTTGGCGGCGATCAGATCCGCGAGGATCTGGCGCTCGCTGGCGTCGAGCTCGGTGAGGGGGGTGCGCACCTTGCCGGCCGAGCGACCGACCAGGTCGGCGCCGGCCTTGATCATAGACACCGCATAGCCGCGCTTTCGGTCGCGCAGCTCGATCAGCGGCAGGTAGAAGCTCTTCATCAGCCCGTCGACCACCTGGGTGTCGCGCTGCCGCACGGCGTTGTAGAAGCGCAGCGCCAGCTCGGGCACGAAGTTGAAGACGGCCGAGGAATAGGTGGTGACGCCCATCTCGAGATAGGGCTGGGCGAAGACTTCGGCGGTCGGCAGGCCGCCGATATGGACGACGCGGTCGCCGAGCCGGTGCGCGACGCGCTGCATCAGCTGCAGGTCGCCGATGCCATCCTTGTAGCCGATGAAGTTCGGGCAGGCCTCGGCCAGTTTTTCGAGCCCGGCGGGCGACAGCCGGGTGTTGTCGCGGGCGTAGTAGATGACCCCCAGCCCAACCGCGTCGCAAATCGCCTGCATGTGGGCGATGACGCCCTGTTCCTCGGCGAACATCAGGTAGTGCGGAAGCACCAGGATGCCGGCGGCGCCGGCCTTTTCGGCGCGCTTCGCCAGATCGACCGCCATGCGGGTGCCATAGCCGACGCCGGCCAGCACCGGCACGTCGGCGGCGCTGTTCTCCACCGCGGTGCGGATCACCGCGTCATACTCGTCATAGCCGATGGAGAAGAACTCGCCGGTGCCGCCCGCCGCGAACAGCCCGGCCGCGCCATAGGACGAGAGCCATTGCAGGCGCCTGGCATAGGAGGCGGCGTCGAACTCGCCATCAGCGCCGAAATCGGTCACCGGGAAGGACAGGAGCCCGGAACCGATCTTCGATTTGATCTCGTCAAAAGTCACCAGGCGTCTCCCAGGGCAGAAAATTAGTACTATTTCTTGGTGCTAGCACCGGCAAAACCCCGCTGTCAACGCAACGAAAGCCGCATCAAGCGCGACTCGCAGCAAAGTAGTATGATTTATCGTTTGACAGTGCATTTGCAGTCATACCACATTGCCCCGCCGACGCTGAAGGGGAACGCTCCCGGCGTCCGGATGCACTTTCGAGGGGAGGGTGAATTGAAGCATTTCCTGATGCCTGCACTGGCCGGGGTATCGATGCTGGCCTTGGCCGGCGCCGCACTGGCCGTCGATTACAAACAGGCGCCGGTGCTCGACGCGGCCGTCGCCGACGGCAGCTTGCCGCCGGTGGCCGAGCGAGTTGGCGCCGCACCGCGCATCATCACGCCGGTCAGTGAAGTCGGTCAGTATGGCGGCACGTTCCGCGGCGGCATGGTGGGCGGCAATGACCGCAACATGCTGTTCACCTACTTCGGCTACGAGCCGCTGCTTGCCTGGGATGCCGAGTGGACCGGCGAAATCCAGCCCAATATCGCCAGCGCGTACAGCGTCAGCGAAGACAGCAAGTCCTTCACCTTCACGCTGCGCGAGGGGATGAAGTGGTCGGACGGCACGCCGTTCACCGCCGATGACGTGGCGTTCTTCGTTCAGGACATTTTGCCGGACGAGAAGCTGTTCCCGACCAAGCCGGGCTGGCTGACCGTCGAGGGCGAGCTGCCGACCATTGCCGTCGCCTCGCCCACCGAGTTCACCCTGTCGTGGAGCAAGCCGAATGGCCTGTTCATCCTCAACGCCGCCAGCGTCTACGGCGTGCAGCTGACGCTCTTGAGCAAGGCCTATTGCAGCCAGTTCCTGCCCAAGTACAACCCGGAGGCCGATGCCAACGCCAAGGCGGCGGGCGTCGCCGACTGGTCCGAGCAGATGGTCAACATGTGCGGCGTCGGCATCGAGAACATCCAGCGCTGGCGCAACCCGGATCGCCCGACGATCGAGGCCTGGCGCATCACCGAGCCCTATGTGGCGGGCGCCACCCGCGTGGCGCTCGAGCGCAACCCGTTCTACTGGAAGGTTGATACCGCCGGGAACCAGCTGCCCTATATCGACGGGCTCTCGATGTCGGTGAATGCCGAAGCGCAGACCCTGCTGCTCAGCGTCCTCGCCGGCGAGATCGACTACGAAGTCCGCCACACCGCCAACACCACCAACCTGCCGGTGCTGTCGGAAGGCCAGGAGGCCGGCAATTTCCGCATCAGCCCGCGCGAGTCCCGGGTCGGCAACTCGCTCGCCATCTCGGTCAACCTCAACTCGCATGATGCGGTGAAGGCGCCGATCTTTGCGAACAAGGATTTCCGCATCGCGCTGTCCTATGCGCTCGACCGCCAGGCGATCATCGATACGGTCTATCTGGGGCAGGGCACGCCGCGTCAGGTGGCGCCGCTCGAAGGCACGGCATTCTACAACGAGAAGCTGGCCACCCAGTATCTCGAGTACAATGCCGACGAAGCCAACCGGCTGCTCGACTCCATCGGCCTCGACAAGCGCGGCAGCAACGGGTTGCGCCTCGCGCCCGACGGCAGCCCGCTGGTGGTCAACGTCGCCGCGGTGACGGCGCTGGGCAACACCGCCGATGTCGCCGAGCTGCTGGTGCAGTACTGGCAGGCAGTGGGTGTCGATGCCCGCTTCACGGCGATGGATCGCACCCGCTTCTACGAGGAAAAGACCGCCAGCCAGCACGATATCGTGGTGTGGGGCGCCACATCGGGCGGCATCGACGTCTATATCGATCCGCGCGACTACTTCCCGTTCTCGACGGAATCGAACTTCGCCGTCGACTGGGCCAAGTTCTACATCAAGGATGGCGGGGTCGAGCCGCCCGACTATGTCAAGCAGCAGTGGGCGCTGTACGACCAGATCAAGGGCACCTCGAACGCCGACGAACAGGCCAAGCTCCTGAGCCAGCTGCTCGATATCAGCGCCGAGCAGTTCTACCAGATCGGCATTGGCAGCGCGATCCAGGGCTTCGCGGTGGTGTCGAACAAGCTGGGCAACGTGCCCGACGATACCCCGACCGGCTGGATCCATCCGGACCCGGGTACGCTGAATACCGAGCAGTTCTACTTCAAGCAGTAGTCCCCCAGAGCATCTCAAGGCACGATCCGGCGGGCGCTGTCCGCCGGATCGTCCAACCCCCGGGCCGGTTCATGCTCCTTTACATCCTCAAGCGAATAGCCGGCATGATCCCGGCGATGGTGGCGATCTCGATCCTGGCGTTCACCGTCATCCAGCTGCCGCCGGGCGACTATGTCTCGACCTATGCGGCACAGATCGCGCAGGCCGGGGAGACGGTTGACAGCGCCATGCTCAACAGCCTGCGCGAGCGCTATGGGCTGGGCGAGAATGTCGTGGTGCAATACTTCAAGTGGATCGGCGGCATCGTCACCCGCGGCGATTTCGGCGACAGCTTCGAGTGGAACCAGCCGGTCACCGAACTGATCTGGGGCCGCATGGGAATGACGGCGCTGATCTCGGTGCTGACGCTCATCCTGATGTGGGCGTTCTCGCTGCCGATCGGCATCTACTCGGCGGTGCGGCAATATTCGATCACCGACTATGTGGCCACCGCCTTTGCCTTTCTCGCCATGGCGACGCCGAATTTCCTCCTCGCCATCGTGCTGCTCTATGCCTCGACCATGTGGTTCGGCGTCTCGGTGGGCGGGCTGTTCTCGCCGGCCTTCGAGAATGCGCCGCTGTCGCTGGCCAAGGTGTGGGATTTCATCACCCATGCCTGGATCCCGATCTTCGTGCTCGGCACCGCCGGCACCGCTTCGCTGATCCGGGTGATGCGCGCTAACCTCCTCGATGAGCTGCACAAGCCCTATGTCGAGGCGGCGCGTTCCAAGGGGATGCCCGAGGGGCGGCTGATCCTCACCTATCCGGTGCGGGTGGCGCTGAACCCGTTCATTTCCACCGTCGGCTGGGTGCTGCCGGCGCTGATCTCGGGCGAACTGGTGGTGTCCACTGTCCTGAATCTCCCCACCGCCGGGCCGCTGCTGCTGCAGGCGCTGAAGAGCCAGGACATGTATCTGGCCGGCGCCTTTATCCTGTTGAGTGGCGGGCTGGTGCTGATCGGCACGCTGGTCTCCGACATCCTGCTCGCCATCTCCGACCCCAGGATCCGGCTGTCATGAGCGCCCCCACCGAAGCCACCGATATCGAGGCCGGGCTGCTCGACCAGCAGCTCATTGCCGGACGCCTGCAGGCGGCCGGGCAGTGGACGCTGTTCTGGCACAAGTTCAAGAAACACAAGCTCGCCGTGCTGTCGCTGGTGATCGTCGGGCTGATCTATTTCGTGGCTCTGTTCGCCGAGTTCCTGGCGCCGCAGGATCCGGCCAAGTTTGATCCGCGCTTCACCTATGTGCCGCCGCAGGCGATCGGCTGGTTCGTCGATGACGGCGCCGGCGGCTCGCGGTTCCAGCCGCATGTCACCGGCTTCGACATCAAGGTCGACGCCAAGAGTTTTAGGCGCATCTTCACTCCCAAGCCGAGCGAGATCATCCCGATCGGGCTGTTCGTCAAAGGCCAGAGCTACAAGATGTGGGGGCTGTTCGATGCCGATATCCACCTGATCGGGCCGCTTGAAAAGAACAAGCCGTTCTTCCTCGCCGGCGGCGACCGGCTCGGCCGGGACCTGCTCAGCCGCACCATCCACGGCACCCGCATTTCGATGTCGATCGGGCTGGTCGGGGTCAGCCTGTCGCTGATCATCGGCATGATCCTGGGCGGGATTTCCGGCTATCGCGGCGGCCTCGTCGACCGGGTGATCCAGCGGGTCATCGAGTTCATCCGCTCGGTGCCGACCATTCCGCTATGGCTCGGCCTCGCTGCCGCGATGCCGAAAGACTGGCCGCCGCTGCAGGTCTATTTCTCGATCCTCGTCATCCTGTCGCTGATCGGCTGGACCGAGATCGCCCGCGTGGTGCGCGGGCGCTTCCTCAGCCTCAGGAGTGAGGATTTCGTCATCGCAGCGCGGCTCGACGGGGTGAGCGAGTTCCGGCTGATCATGCGCCACATGATGCCGAGCCTCTATTCGCACATCATCGCCGCGGTCACCCTCGCCATCCCGCACATGATCCTCGCCGAAACCGCGCTCAGCTTCCTCGGCCTCGGGCTGCAGCCGCCGATCGTCAGCTGGGGCGTGCTGCTGCAGGATACGCAGAACCTCCGCGCCATCACCCAGGCGCCCTGGCTGTTCGTCCCCGGCATCTGCGTGGTGGTGGCGGTGCTGTCGCTCAACTTCCTCGGAGACGGCGTCCGCGACGCTGCTGATCCCTATGCCAAGTAACGCCGCGCCCAACACCAAACCGGTTCTCACGGTCAAGAACCTCGCCGTCGAGTTCCCGGTGCACAAATCGGTGGTGCATGCGGTGCGCGGCGTCAGCTTCACCCTGTCGCGCGGCGAAACGCTGTGCCTCGTGGGCGAAAGCGGCTCGGGCAAGAGCGTCACCGCCCGCGCCATCCTGCAGCTCGTCGCCTCGCCTGGGCGGATCACGGCGGGGGAAATCCTGCTCGATACTGGCAGCGGCGAGCTCGATATCGTCAAGCTCGGGGCGCTCGGGCGCGGCATTCGCGAAGTGCGCGGCCGGCGCATCGCGATGATCTTCCAGGAGCCGATGTCGAGTCTCTCGCCGGTGCACACCATCGGCCACCAGATCGTCGAGACCATCCTGCTGCACGAAAAGATCAGCAAGGAGGAAGCGCGGAAGCGGGCCGCCGCTCTGCTCGACCGGGTGCGCATTCCGAACCCCGAGGCGGCGCTCGATCGCTACTCCTTCGAGTTTTCCGGCGGCATGCGGCAGCGCGCCATGATCGCCATGGCGCTGTCGTGCAACCCGGAAATCCTGATCGCCGACGAGCCGACCACGGCGCTCGACGTCACCACCCAGGCCGAGATCCTGTCGCTGCTGCGCGAGCTGCAGCGCGATCGCGGCATGGCGGTGCTGTTCATCACCCATGACATGGGCGTGGTGGCGCAGATCGCCGACCGCGTCATGGTGATGTTCAAGGGCGAGATGGTCGAGCAGGCCGATGTGTTCGACCTGTTCGAGCGGCCGCAGCAGCCCTACACCAAGGCGCTGCTCGGCTCGGTGCTGAAGCTCGAAACGCCGGCGCCGCGGCCGCCACGCCCGGCCGAGGAATCGCCGATCGCCGAGATCAGCGACCTGTCGCTGCATTTCCCGCTCAATGTCGGCATGCTGGGGAAACCCGCCGCCTATCTCAAGGCGATCGACGGGGTCAGCCTCACCATCAACAAGGGCGAAACCGTCGGGGTGGTGGGCGAGAGCGGCTCGGGCAAGACCACGCTGGGCCGCACGCTCTTGCGCATCTACACGCCGACCGGCGGGCAGGTGAACTACTGGCGCGGCGACGGGGTGGAAGTCGATATTGCGCGGCTATCGAAGCGCGAGATGAAATCGCTCTACAGCGAAGTGCGCATGGTGTTCCAGGATCCGCATTCCTCGCTCAACCCGCGGATGACTGTCTACCAGATCATCTCGGAGCCGCTGCGCACCAACACGGCGATGAGCGAGCGCGAGATGCGCGATCGGGTGGCGGAGCTCTTGATGCGCGTCGGGCTGCCGGCCGATGGCGGCGAGCGCTATCCGCATGCCTTTTCCGGCGGGCAACGGCAGCGCATCTCGATCGCCCGCGCCATTGCGCTCAGGCCGCGGCTGATCATCGCCGACGAGCCGACCTCGGCGCTCGACGTGTCGCTGCGCCACCAGGTGCTCGACCTGATGCGCGGGCTGCAGGACGAGTATGGTCTGTCCTACCTGTTCATCAGCCACGACATCTCGGTGATCCGCTATTTCTGCGACCGCGTCGCGGTGATGAAGAACGGCAAGATCGTCGAGATCGGCGACGTGCAGCAGATTTGCGAGCGGCCCGAGCATCCCTATACTCAGACCCTGATCCGCGCCGTCCCCCGTCCCGATCCGCGCCTGCGGCTTTCGGCTCCTGCCTGAGGTAGATCATGCCGCAAATCCTGTTGACGGGCGCCGCCGGCAGGCTCGGCACCCACTTCCGGTCGAGATTTGCCGAAGCGGGGAGGGCGGTGCTGGCGACCGATATCACGGCGCCAGCCGACGGTGGGCCGGTGGTGCCGGCCGACCTTGCCGATCGCGCGGCGATCGACGAGTTGATGCGGCAGGACATCTCGGCCGTGGTGCACCTGGGCGGCATGGCGAACGAAAAGCCGTGGCAGGCGATCCTCGATGCCAATATCGCCGGCACCTACAATATCTTCGAAAGTGCCCGCAAAGCCGGGGTGAAGAGGGTGATCTACGCCTCGTCCTACCATGTGCTGGGCATGCACGAGGTCGCCGCTGCGCCGCTCGACCGGCATGCCGAAGTGCGGCCGGATTCGCTCTATGCGGTGAGCAAGCTGTTCGGCGAGAACCTCAGCCGGCTCTACCACGACAAGTTCGGCATCGGCTGCCTCAACATCAGGATCTGCGCCGCCAACAATCCGGGCTCGCAGCGCGACATCAAGATCTGGTGCGACCGCGACGACCTGTGGCGCCTGGTGCTCGCCGGGCTCGACGCGCCGGAACTGGGCTACCGTACGGTGTTCGGCATCTCCGACAATGCCGGCGCCTGGTACGTCAACGCGCCGGACCAGACGCTGGGCTGGACGCCGGAGCATGGCTCAGGCGAGCTGCCGGCGCCGGCGGGCGGCTGGCCGGCGCCGGACCCGGAGGTGGCGGTGCTGCAGGGCGGCGGCTTTGCGGTGCGGGGGCATTTTGAGGATTGAGGTCTGAGCCGGACTTGCAGTCGTCGCTTCCCTCCCCCTTGAGGGGAGGGATTGAGGGAGGGGGTGGTGCGGTGATCACCGATGGACCCCCACCCCCAACCCCTCCCCTCAAGGGGGAGGGGAGCAGATCGCGGCCGGCCGCCTAACCCCTAACCGGCCCACCCGCTTCCTTCACCATTTCCACCAGCCGCTTGAACACGTTGCCGCTCTGGCGGATGCCGTCGTGTTCGTATTCGTTGGTGACCCAGTGCTGCAGGTTCCCGACCGCCGCGGCGGTTTCGAGCGACAGGCCCGCATCGACATAGAGATCGTCGTAATAGACCACGGCGCTGACCGGCACCTGGTTGGTCGCGAGGCGCTTCAGGTCGTAGAGCTCGGAGTAGCTCCGGCGCGCCGCCAGGGTTTCGACGCCGGCGCGGAACGGACGAAGCGAACGGATTTCCTCGAACATCCAGGGGAACATCATCTCGCCGGTGAACAGCAGCGGGCGGGCGGCGGGGTCGAACTCGGGGTGATCGGCGCGGACCCGCTCGGCGGCCCAGTTGGTGGCGCCGGCGCCGTGGCCGTAAATGCTCTCCTGCAGCGCGGCAAACAGCGGGCCGCTGTCATAGCTGGTGAGGCTCATGACGCTGAACAGGAAATGGTCGGAGAGCCGATCCGGGGTGGAGAAGGCTTCGTCGATCAGCCAGTGGACGTTCTCGTGGCCGGGCGCCATGCCGAGATCAATGCCGATGGTCTGCAGCCGCTTGACGGTGAGTTGGTCGCCATCGGGCAGGCGCACGTCGTTGCTGTCGATGAAATCGGCGATGGCGGCGACGCGGGCGACGTCATCGGGATAGCGCTTGTAGTAGAGCCGGCTCTTTGCCGCGGCGCGCGGATAGGTGCGGCGGTAGACCTCGTCGGCATTGGGCACGAGGCTCGCGAGGCCGCCGGCGACGTAGCAGGCGGCGAGCGCTTCGGGGTAGCGCGACAAATAGGTGAGGGTGAGGAAGCCGCCATAGCTCTGGCCGAGGGATTCCCAGCGCTTACCGGGGAACAGGGTTTTGCGGGCGTGCTCGAAATCGTCGACGATCGAGTCGGCGCGGAAATGGCTGAGGTAGTCGGCGGCGGCGTCCCCAGTGGCAAAGCCCGCCATGGTAGCGGCTTCGATGCGGGTGGAGCGGCCGGTGCCGCGCTGGTCGGGGAGGATCACCCGATGCGTCTTCAGCGCCTCGGCCAGCCAGGACGGGCTGCCCTTGGTCGGCCGCGGCGACTTGCCGCCCGGGCCACCCTGCAGGAACACCAATAGCGGCAGGTCTTCATGGCGTTTGGTCGGGTCGACCACCTCGCGCAGGAACAGCTCGATGGTTTGGCCCTCAGGTTTGCTCCAGTCGAGCGGCACCGGTAGCAGGTGGTCGCGGATCAGCATGCCGGGGATGGTGTATTCGGCGACGGGCATTTTTGTCTCCTTGGGAACTCGTGGCCGGACCAAACCACCGGCCGTCATCCCGGCGAGGGCCGGGACCCAGTGCTCGGACGGTTGGCAGACACGACCCCATCCGGTCCGTCACAGCAAGGTCCGAGGGATCGCGCTTGGGGATGAGCCTGAGCACTGGGTCCCGACTTTCGTCGGGATGACGGCCGGTGGGTGGTTGCATGCATCGAGGAAGCGTTTCCAGATCTGAAGAACATCACCGCACACGCGGATCCAGCAGCACATAGGCGATGTCGACGATGATGTTGGCAACGACGATGAACAGGCCGCCGAGCAGCACCACGCCGATGATGATCGGCCGGTCCTGGTTGGCCACCGCCTGCACCGCGAGGGCGCCGACGCCTTGCAGGCCATAGACCTGTTCGATGACGATGGCGCCGCCGAGCAGCAGTGCGATATCGGCGCCGAGCTGGGTGGCGAGCGGGGTGAGGGTGGCGCGCATGCCGTGCTTCCAGACGACCTTGCGCTCCGAGAGGCCCTTGGCGCGGGCGGTGCGGATGTAATCCTCGCCCATCACTTCGAGCATCTGGCCGCGGGTGAGCCGCGCATAGACCGCGGCGGTGGTGAGCGCCAGCGTGGTCCAGGGCAGGACCAGGTGCCAGGCCCAGATCGCCGGGTTGGGCAGGAACGGCTTGAAGCCGCCGGCCGGGAACAGCATGAAGCCCGATTGCCGGGGCAGGAAATAGAACAGGTAAAGCGACATCATGCCGAGCACGAAAGTCGGGAAGCTGAGGCCGATGAGGATGAAGCCCTGTCCCAAGCGATCGCGCACTCCGCCGGGATGGCGGGCCGACATGATGCCGATGGGGATGCCGACGGCGAGCCAGACCAGGACGCCGCCGACCACCAGCGACAAGGTGGCGGGCAGCCGGTTGAAGATCAGCTTCGCGACGGGCTGCTGGTTGCGGTAGGAAAAGCCGAGATCGCCGGTCACCGCCTTGCCGAGAAAGCTCAGATATTGCTCGTGGATCGGCCGATCGAGGCCGAGATTGGTGCGGATCTGGATCAGCTGCGTTTCGGTCGCCTTGTCGCCCGCCACCATGCGGGCCGGATCGCCCGGGGCGACGAAGAACAGGAAGAACACGAACATGCTGAGGGTGAGCAGGATCAGCGCGCCGAACGCGACTCGGCCAAAGAGATAGCGGATCATCTGGCTTTCCTCCGCACTGGCCGGCCACGCGGATCGAGCGCGTCGCGCAGCCCATCGCCGAGGATGTTGAAGGCAAGCGTGGTGAACAGCAGCGCGAGGCCGGGGATCAGCACCAGCCAGGAGGCGACGAGATAGAGCGAGTTGCCGGCGGCATCGGCCAGCATGCCGCCCCAGCTCGGGGCCGGCGGCACGATGCCCATGCCGAGAAAGCTCAGCGTCGCCTCGAAGACGATGGAGCCCGGGATCATCATGGTGGTGTAGACGATGATCGGCACGCTCAGGTTGGGCAGGATGTCGATGAACATGATCGACAGCGGCCCGGCGCCGAGCGAGCGGCTGGCCTCGACGAATTCCTGCCGGCGCAGCGACATCACCTGACCACGGATGACGCGGCCCATGGTGGTCCAGCTGAAGAAAACGATGACGCCGATACTGAGCGACAGGCTGGGGCCGAACACCGAGACCAGCGCCAGGGCGCAGAGCAGGAACGGCACGCTCATGACCAGGTCCATGGCGCGGCTGAGGACGGTATCGACCCAGCCGCCGAAATAGCCGGCGACCATGCCGACGGTGATGCCGATCAACGCCGCGACCACGGCAGCGAGGACGCCGACGGTGAGCGAGACCTGCGCGCCATAGGCGAGGCGGACGAGGACATCGCGGCCCAGATGATCGGTGCCGAACAGGAACTCGGCATTCGGCGCCACCGGCAGGCCCATCTCGGAGAGGCCGGTATCGCGATATTGCTCGATGGCGGAGTGGCCGGTGAGCGCCGAAATCCATGGCGCCGAGAGGGCAAAGATCACAACCAGCACGATGAAGACCAGCGCGGCGACGATGGCTGGGTCGCGCCCGAGCCGGCGCAGCGTCAGCGCCAGCGAACCACGCTGCACGACGGGAATGGCAGCTCCGGCGCTCATGCGGCCTCCACGACATTGGAGGAGACCAGCGTGCGGCCGGCGGCGGAGTGGCGGGGCGGGGTGGTGACCGAGGCGGCGAGCAGCGTCCTTGTGTAGGGGTGCTGCGGGGCGCGGTAGAGCGTCTCGGCCTCGGCGAGCTCGACGATCTGGCCGGCCTGCATCACGGCGATGCGGTCGCAGACATGCCGGACCACCGCGAGATCGTGCGAGATGAACAGGTAGGTGAGGTCGAGGTCGCGCTGCAGCGACCGCATCAGGTTCAGCACCTGCGCCTGGATCGACACGTCGAGGGCCGAGACCGGCTCGTCATAGATGATCAGCGAGGGGTTGAGAGCGAGGGCGCGGGCGATGCCGATGCGCTGGCGCTGGCCGCCGGAGAATTCCGAGGGGAAACGGTTGTAGTGCTCGGGGTTGAGACCGACGAGCTCCATCAGCCGCTGCACTTCGCGCTTCCGCTCAGCGCCACCGGCGAGGCCGTGGATGCGATAGGGATCGCCGATAATGGCGCCGACGCGGCGTCGGGGGTTCAAGGCGCCGAAGGGGTTCTGGAACACCAGTTGCACCTCGCGCCGCATCGCCTGCCAGGCGCGGCCATCGAGGCTGCCGAGGTCGCGGCCGAGCAGCGAAACCTTGCCATGGGTCATTGGGATCAGCCCGGCCAGCACGCGGGCGAAGGTGGATTTGCCGCAGCCGCTTTCGCCGACGAGACCGAGGGTTTCGCCACGGTGCAGTTCGAGATCGATGCCCTTCAGCACCTCGAAGCCGGCGCCCGGATTGAACAGGCTGCCGCCGCCATAGGTCAGGCGGACGCCCTCGGCTTTGACTACGATCTCGTCGGCGGCTGGGGCTTTGGCGATGGCCGCGACGCTGGCGGCGGCATCGGCGGGCGGACCCTCCAGCCAGCACAGCGACTGCAGGCCGTCGCTGAAGACGCGGAGCGGTGGCGCTTCGGTGGTGCAGCGGGGCAGGGCGCTGGCGCAGCGCGGCGCGAATACGCAACCCCTGGGGGTTTCGAGCAGGCTGGGCGGGCGGCCGGGGATCGGCACCAGCTCGGCGCCGGCTTCGTAATTGGCGGGCGAGGAGGCGAGCAGCCCGGCCGTATAGGGGTGGGCCGGGGCGGCGAAGAGCGGGGCGCTCGGCCCCAGCTCCATGCGGCGTCCGGCATACATCACCATGACATGGTCGGCGATGCTGGAGAGGAGCCCGAGATCGTGGGTGATCATCACCACGGTGGTGCCGCGCTCGCGCCGCATCTCGTCGAGCAGCGCGACGATCTGTGCCTGCACCGTGACATCGAGGGCGGTGGTTGGTTCGTCCGCGATGACCAGTGGCGGGTTGAGGATCAGCGCCATCGCGATCATCACGCGCTGGCGCATGCCGCCCGAGAACTGGTGCGGGAAACTGTCGAAACGGCGATCGGCTTCGCTGATGCCGACGCGGGCGAGGAGGTCGACGGCGCGGCGGCGCGCCACGGCTTTATCCACCTTCTCGTGCGCGTGGATCATCTCGGTGATCTGGCTGCCGACGGTGTAATAGGGGTGCAGGCTCGACATCGGATCCTGAAAGATCATGCCGATGCGCGAGCCGCGGATCGATTGCAATTCGGCGGGCTTCAGGCCGAGGAGATTGCGGCCCTCGAACAGCACTTCGCCGGTCACCGTAGCGTTGGGCAGGAGGCCGAGAATGGCCTGGGTCAATACGCTCTTGCCCGACCCGGACTCGCCGGCGATGCCGAACAGTTCGCCGGCTTCGAGCGCGAAGGAGACGTCGCGCACCGCGTGGATCACGCCGTCTTCAGTGGGAATATCGACGCTCAGATGCCGCGCTTCGAGAACTGCCACGCAACCACTCCAGACTGGGCACCGGCGCCTCGCAAGCGCTGGTGCGGTATTCGATTGAGCTGAACCGGCTGCACGGCTGACTCGGCCCTTGACCTGCCCACCAGTGTCATCCCTGTGAAAGCAGGGACCCATTTCCCCGCTCGCGCGGGCTGCGAGTTGGATCCCAGCTTTCGCTGGGATGACAGCCGGTGGTGGGGTGATCACGGTGGGTCCACTCGACCACGAGCCCCAGAAATACGCTTGTGATCGCCGAAACCGTACTTCCCCTCACCGCGAGGAGAGGGGAAGTACGGGCGTTCGAACCAGCCCCAGCCTATTGCTGCAGCCAGACGTTGGTCCAGTCGCCCTGGACGCCGATCGAGTAAGGCTGGAAGTTCTGCACAGCCGCGCCGTGGTAGAGCACGATCAGGTTGGCGATCAGCGGCACCACCGGCGCATCGGCCATCACCAGCTCGTCGACCTGGGCCCAGAGTGCGCCGACTTCTTCGGGCGTCGTGGCGTTGATCGCCTGCTGGGCCAGTTCGTTGGCCTTGTCGTTGTTGTAGTCGGTGTAGTTGTAGGTCTGGTGCGTGCCGTCATAGCTGAACTGCGGCTGGAACACCGAGCGCGCCGAGCCGCCGGCCCAATCCGGAGTCCAGCCGACCGGCGCGATATCCCAGGTGCCTTCCTGGGTGTTCACCGGGTTGGTCATGAACTTCGAGTAGTAGTCAGCCGGAGCCACCGGGGTCAGCTCGAGGGTGATGCCGGCCTTGGCCATCGAGGCCTGGATGGTCTGCGCCACCGCCGGCTCGTTGCCCTTGTTGCGGAACGGCATTTTCAAGGTGATGCCATTGGGGAAGCCGGCTTCGGCAAGCAGCGCCTTGGCCTTTTCCGGGTCACCCTTGGCCTCAGGCGAGGGGTAGAGGTCGAACTCGTGGTAGCCGAGCACGCCGAGGCCGAAAATGCCGTTGACGGGCTTGGCGATCGACGGCCCGCCCATCTGCTGGACGATGGCGGCCTTGTCGACGGCGTAGTTCAGCGCCTGGCGTACCTTCAGATCCTTGAGCGCGCCGTTATTGTTGCCCGAAACGGTGTTGATGAAGATGAAGTTGGTGTTGCCCGACGACACCGTCATCAGCTTCTCGTCGCCCTGGGCGGTCAGCATCTGCAGGATCGCCGGCGGGATGGTGACGTCATAGGTCATGTCGCCGTCGCCCGATTGCAGCTGCTGCATGATGGCGTCGACGGTGAGGCCGAAGGTGATGTCGATCTGGTCGACATAGGCCTTGCGCAGCGGATCGCTCTCGGCGGTCCAGGCCGGGTTGCGCACCAGCTGCAGCGAGGAATCCGGAGTGTAGGCGCCGGGAGTGTAGGGGCCGCTGGCGATGAAGTTGCTGCGGTAATCCGGACCATCCGGCAGGTAGTCGAGCACTTCGATCGGCGCCGGGGCAGAGGTCGCGAGCGACAGCATGTAGATGAAGTCGCCGGCGCGCTGCGTCAGCTTGATCACCACGGTCTCATCATCAGGCGTCTCGATGCCGGTGATGTCGTTGCCCTCGATATAGGTCTTCATCGCCTCGACGGTCGGCTCGACCTTACTGAAGCCATCGCAGAACTCGGCCATGCCGGCGACGAGGCTCGAATAATAGGTCAGCGCCGCCGAGCCCAAAGCCGGGTTGCACATGCGCTTGAAGCCGCGCTCGAGGTCGGCCGAGGTGATCTGGCGGGCGCCCGAGGGGGCGTTCCACTGCGCGCCCTGACGGATCTTGAAGGTGTAGGTGAGCCCGTCATCGGTCGGCTGCGGGACTTCGGTCGCGAGATCGCCCTTGGGGGTGATGCGCACCGTCTCGTCGGTGGAGGCTTCGTAGGAGATCAGCTGGCGCGATACGGCGCGCAGGAAATTGTTGGTGGTGACCAGAGCCGCGGAAGTCGGGTCGAAATGGTCGAGATCCTCGGTGCCGAGGATGCGCAGGGTGCCGCCGGGCTGGGCGTCCTGCGCGAAGCTGGGCAGGGCCGACAGGGCCGTTGCGACGAGGCCGGCGAGCGCCAGCCGGGGCAGCAGTTTGAGGCGTTTCGGGGTGGTATGCGCCATGGGTTCCCTCCTGATGTGGGCGAGCGGCCGCAATGCGCAGCCTCTCCCGTGCTGGGGATAGTCGACAGCCTGTACGCAGCTTGTCAATAGTAATGTCGACAACTTGCCGACAGTTGCTTTTCATCCTATGAGAGCTACAAGGCCGGACGCCGTAACGCGTCCTGAACGACGAGTGCGGCCGTTGCCCGCGAGACAAGGACCAGACGATGCAGAAGAGCGATTTCCGCGGCGTATTCCCGGCGATCACCACCAAGATGACTAGTGATCAGGAGGTCGACCTCGCTGCCGTCCGGGCGGATGTTGCCTACCAGATCGAGTCCGGCGTCGACGGCGTCATCGTCTGCGGTTCGCTCGGTGAAGCCAGTAGCCTGACGCGCGAGGAAAAGCTCGCCATCGCCAAGGCGGCAATCGCCGAGGCTGCCGGCCGGAAGCCCATCCTCCTCACCATTGCCGAAGACTCCACCCGGGCCGGCGCGGCGCTGGCGGCGGAGGCCGAGGCGATCGGTATCGAGGGGCTGATGGTGCTGCCGGCGATGCGCTATCTCGCCGACGATCGCGAAGTGGTGGCGCATTACCGCTCCATCGCCGCCGCCTCCGGCCTGCCGATCATCATCTACAACAACCCGATCGCCTATGGCATCAACGTCACCGAGGCGATGCTGAAGGAAATGGCGGACGAGCCGAAATTCGTCGCCATCAAGGAATCGACCGGCGATACCCGCCGCATCAACGAGACGCTGCGGGCGCTCGGTGATCGCTATCAGCTGCTGACCGGGGTCGACGACCTGGCGCTCGAAAGCCTGATCCTCGGCTGTTCTGGCTGGATCGCCGGGCTGGTGGTGGCTTTCCCGCGCGAGACGGTGGCCATCTACAAGCTGGCGGCAGAGGGGCGGATCCCCGAGGCGATGGAGATCTATCGCTGGTTCCTGCCGCTGCTCAGCATGGATATCGGGCCGAAATTCGTCCAGAACATCAAGCTGGTCGAGGCCATTGTCCGCGGCACCTCGCCGGTGACCCGGGCGCCGCGGCTGCCGCTGGTCGGTGCTGAGGAAGCACGAGTGCGCGCCATCACCGAGGCCGGGCTGAAGAGCCGGCCGGATCTCTCCAAGTACGGCTTCTGACGATGACCAGACTTCAGGCGCTCCGGGCCCATCTCGGGGCCCTGGGTATCGACGGGGTGATCGTGCCGCGCTTCGATGCCCACCAGGGTGAATATTGCGCGCCGCATGATGAGCGGCTGCGCCATCTCACCGGCTTCACCGGCTCGGCGGGCATCGCGCTGGTCACTGCCGAGGCGGCGGTGATCTTCGTCGATGGCCGCTACCAGGTGCAGGTGCGCCAGGAAGTCGATCTCGGGGCGTTCGAGATCTCGCACTTTTATGATTTTCCGCTGGAGCGCTGGCTCGGCGAAAAGCTGCCGCGCAACCGCCGGATCGGTTTCAACCCGATGCTGATCCCGTCGGACCTGCATCAGCGGCTGATGGCGGCGATGCAGCAGGCCGGCGGCGAACTGGTGCCGCTCGAGGCCGATCCGATCGATGCGATCTGGCCGGATCAGCCGGAGCCGCCGACCGGGCGGATCAGCAGTTTTGCCAATGCCGGCGAAGCGGCTCAGTCGAAGCGCCGCCGGATCGGGGCGCGGCTGGCTGAGCTGGGGGCGGATTTCCTGGTTGAGACGCAGCCCGACAATATCGCCTGGCTGCTCAATGTGCGGGGCAGCGATGTCAAATACACGCCGCTGCCGCAGTCGTTCCTCTTGCTCGACAAGAGCGGGGATACCGAGTGGTTTGTCGATGAGCGAAAGCTCCCCAATGATCGCGAGGCCTATGAGCTCGAAGCGGTGACGACGCGCTCGCCGGCCGATTTGCTCGCCGGCATCGCGGCGCGCGCGGGCGGCAAGCGGGCGCTGGTCGATCCGCGTTTCGCCTCGGTGGCGGCGGCGCTGGCGGTGACCGGGGCAGGGGGCACGGTGCTGTCGGAAACGAGCCCGATCACCATTGCCAAGGCGATCAAGAACAGCACCGAACTCCAGGGCTTCCGCGCGTCGCATGTCAGCGATGGCGTGGCGCTCACTGAGTTCCTGAGCTGGCTCGCCGACAACGTCGCGCTCCGCGAGGCGGCCGGCAAGCCGATCACCGAACTCGAAGCCGAGGACAAGCTGCTGGAGTTCCGCTCGCGGGGCGAGGGTTTCGTCGAGCCGAGCTTCCGCTCGATCTCGGCTTCGGCGGCCAACGCGGCGATGTGCCACTACGCTTCGAGCGAAGCGACCAATGCCGCCCTGACGACCAGCGGCGTCTATCTGATCGATTCCGGCGGGCAGTATCTGACCGGCACCACCGATGTCACCCGCACGACGGCCTTCGCCCCAGTCTCCGACGAGGTGCGTCGCACCTATACTGCGGTGCTCAAGGGCTTTGTGGCGCTGATGACGGCGCAGTTCCCGGTGACGGCGCGCGGGCACCATCTCGATGCGCTGGCGCGGCGGCCGCTCTGGGATCTCGGCCTCGATTACGACCACGGCACCGGGCACGGGGTCGGGCACTTCCTCTCGGTGCACGAACACCCGCAGCGCTTCGGCAAGGTGGTGAACAATTATGAGTTCGCCCCCGGCGTGATCATGACCATCGAGCCCGGCTATTACCGCGAAGGCGAGTTCGGGCTCAGGGTCGAAAACCAGGTGGAGACGGTCGCCGCGGCGCCGGGGTTCCTGCGCTTCGAGACGCTGACCCTGGCGCCGATCGACCTGGCATTGGCGGATGTGAGCGCGCTGACCCGCGAGGAGGTGGCGTGGATCGATGGCTATCATGCGCGGGTGCGGCAGGCGCTGGCGGACAAGCTGTCGCTGTCGGCTCGGGCCTGGCTCGAGCGGATGACGGCGGCGATCTCGGTGGGTAATTGAAGCGCACCAGAATGGGGGTTGGGCACCATCCCCGACCTCCCACCGGCTGTCATCCCAGCGAAAGCTGGGACCCATCCATCAGCTGGCGCGGGCTGCGAGTTGGGTCCCAGCTTTCGCTGGGATGACACCGTGGTTGTGGCGCTGATCAGTGAACACCTAACTATTGAAACCAGGCATCCCAATGTCCGCCCCCTCCAATCCACGCCTCGATCGCTACACTCCCGTTGACCACGCCAAGGTCGATTTCACTGGCGGGTTCTGGGAGAGCTGGAGCGAGACGGTGCGTAAGGTCACCGTGCCGACGCAGCACCAGCGGCTCGACGAGGAGGGGTTCCTCGAGGTGCTGAACTTCCACCTGCCGCCGGCGCCGCTGGTTCGCCCGATCCAGCCGAGCGGGCTTTCCATGCAGCACTTCTTCGACAGCGATTTCGGCAAGTGGATCGAGGCGGCGAGCTATACGCTGAAGGCGCATCCCAACCCGGAGCTCGAAGCAAAGATCGACGAGATCGTCGAGCAGCTGGCCAAGGGGCAGCTGGCGGACGGTTACCTCAATTCGTGGTTCATCCGGCGCGAGCCGGAGAAGCGCTGGACGAACCTCCGCGACCTGCACGAGATGTATTCGATGGGCCACCTGCTCGAGGGGGCCGTCGCCTATTTCGAGGCGACCGGCAAGCGGCGCTTTCTGGAGGTGATGAGCCGCGCCGTCGACCACATCATCGACACCTTCGGGCCCGAGCCGGGGAAACTGCGCGGCTATGATGCGCATGAAGAGATCGAGATCGCGCTGATCAAGCTGCATCGCATCACCGGCGACCAGCGGCACCTCGACCTCGCGACATTCTTCGTCAACGAGCGCGGCCAGCAGCCGGCTTACCACGACGAGGAGGCGCGGCGGCGTGGCAAGGACCCCAGGGACTATATCTTCAAGGATTACTCCTACAGCCAGGCCCATATGCCGGTGCGCGAGCAGACCCAGGTGGTGGGCCATGCGGTGCGCGCCATGTACCTGTTCTCGGCGATGGCCGACGTCGCCGCCGAAACCGGCGATCTCAGCCTGTTCGCTGCCGCCGACCGGCTGTTCGACAACCTGACCGGACGGCAGCTCTATGTCACCGGCGGGCTGGGACCCGCCCATGCCAATGAGGGGTTCACGCGGGAATACGACCTGCCCAACGTCACCGCCTATGCCGAGACCTGCGCGGCGGTGGCGCTGGCGTTCTGGGGCCATCGCATGGCGCAGATCGAGCTCGACGGGCGCTTCACCGACCATGTCGAGCTGGTGCTGTTCAACGGCGCGCTGTCGGGGATCTCGCGCGATGGCGAGCACTATTTCTACGAGAACGTGCTCGAGAGTCACGGCGATAACAGGCGCTGGAAGTGGCACTATTGCCCGTGCTGCCCGACCAATATCGCCCGGCTGATCGCCTCGCTCGGCAGCTATTTCTATACCACGAAGCCCGACGAGCTGGCGGTGCACCTCTATGGCGCCAACACCGCCGAGGCGGTGCTGGGCGATACCGTGGTCAAGCTGAGCCAGGAGACGCGCTATCCCTGGGATGGCGACATCCGGCTCGGCATTTCGCCGGCGACGCCGAAGCGCTTTGCGCTCAGGCTGCGGGTGCCGGGCTGGTGCGGCGAGGCGAAGCTCAGCGTCAACGGCGCCTTCGTGCCGCTTGAGGTGACCAAGGGCTATGCCACCATCGAACGCGAGTGGCGGGCCGGCGACGAGGTGCGGATCGGTTTCGCCATGCCGGTCGAGCGGCTCTACGCCAACCCCGAAGTCACCGAAGATGCCGGGCGGGTGGCGCTGAAGCGCGGGCCGGTGGTCTATTGCCTCGAAGAGGTCGATAACGGCTTTGTGCCGCAGCGGCTGCGGCTGGCGCCGGGGGCGGCGATCGAGACGGCGTTCGATCCCGACCTGCTCGGTGGCGCGGTGACGCTCAGCGGCAGCGCAGTGAAGGCTGGTGATGCCGGCTGGGGTGGGGCGCTCTATCGCAACGCGCCTTCGACGCTGGAGCCGACGCGCTTTACGGCGATCCCCTATCACCTCTGGGCCAATCGCCAGGCGGGCGGCATGCTGGTGTGGCTGCTCGAGGCCTAGCACCCCTCCCCTCAAGGGGGAGGGGTGCAGAACAGGCATAGCCGGAAGCAGCCGTTGCAATCGCCGGTGGAACCGGCTTTCTAGCGCCGAGAGCAGGCTGAATGCAGGAGAATCGTCGTGGCTGCTATGCGCGGGGCGACAAAGAAGGGCAAAGCGGCGCCGGATGGCAGCGAGCCGGTGCGGGTGCGCGGGCAGGGGGCGCAGACCGTCTATGAGAAGCTGCGCCAGTCGATCCTCGACCTGACGCTGGAGCCGGGCGCGCCGCTGGACGAGGTGGGGCTCTCCGAGCAGTTCGAGATGTCACGCACCCCGATCCGCGAGGCGCTGGTGCGGCTCTCGGCCGAGGGGCTGGTGACGACGCTGCCCAACCGCAGCACCATCGTCTCGTCGATCGATTTTGTGCAGCTGCCGATCTATTTCGAGGCGCTGACGCTGATGTATCGGGTAACGACGCGCGGCGCCGCGGTGCACCGGCGCGACAGCGACATGGTGACGATCCGGAAGCTCCAGGCCGCCTATGCCGATGCGGTGGCGCAGCGCGACGCGCTGAAGATGATCCAGTCCAACCGCGATTTCCACGTGGCGATCGCCGCCGCCGGCGGCAACAGCTATTTCACCGGGCTGTTCACCCGGCTGCTCGATGAAGGACGGCGGATTCTCAGGCTCTACTACCAGAGTTTCGACGACACCCTGCCGCGCCAGTATGTCGATGAGCACGAGGCGATGGTTGCGGCGGTGGCGGCCGGAGATGCGGAACTGGCGGACAGGCTCGCGGCCGGCCACGCGGCGCAGATCGTGCGGCAGATCCAGAGCTACATCGCGCGGGACACGACCTCGCATATCAGTTTGGCGTCGTAGCTGGCAGTCAGCGGCCCTCTCCGTTAAGGCGCCGGCCTCTCCGTAGTCCCCCCGCGTGGCGGGGGGGCGGATGAGGGCGAAGGTCCTCACCGCGGGGGACCAGCGAAGCTGGTGGTGGGGGAGCTAAACTAACCGTCGACTCTTGCCGCCCCCTCCACCGCCTTCGGCGGTCCCCCTCCCCCGCCACGCGGGGGAGGATTACCGACTGCCAGCTTCGCGCTAGCCTTCCACCAATGGCAGCAGCATCGAGAATCTTGCGCCGCCGGTGGGGGACTCCGTGACCGCGACGCGGCCTTTGTGGCGCTGGACGATGGAGGCGACGAGGTTCAGACCCAGGCCGGCGCCGGTGGCCAGCGGCTTGATACGGTAGAACGGCTCGAAGATGCGTTCGCGGTCGGCGGGGGCGATGCCGGGGCCGTCGTCCATCACCGAGACGGTGCCGTTGGGGCTGACCTCGACGACGATCTGGCCGTGATTGGCGGCATGGACGATGGCGTTCTGCACCACATTGGCGAGGGCGCGGGTGAGGCTGCCTTCGTCGCCGCGGATCAGCACCGGGTGATCCGGCGCGTTGAGCCCCAGTTCATAGCCGGCGTTGAGGGCGAGCGGCGCGAGATCGCTGACCACGGTGCCGGCGAGTTCGACCAGGTCGAGCGGCTCCATCGTGGTTTCGCCCAGGTCCATGCGCTGCAGGTCGAGCAGCTGGTCGGCGAGGCTCGAGAGGCGGGCGACATCCATCAGCAGCCGGGCCTTTTCGGGGAAGGGCTCGGCGGTCTCCAGCCGGGTCTGCAGGATGGCGATCGGGGTGCGCAGCTCGTGGGCGGAATCGGCGAGGAAACGCTCGCGCTGCGCATAGGCCTTGTCGAGCCGGGCGAGGCCACCATTGACGGCGTCGACCAGAGCGCGGACCTCCTGCGGCACGTTCTCGGTGGGCAGCTGCGTGCCGCGGGCATCGATATCGATCAGTTCGGCCTGCTCGGCGGCCTGCTTCAAACCGCGCAGCTCGCGGCGGATCACCTTGGGGATGATGATGGTCGTGGCAATGCTGGTGATGGCGAGCAGGGCCAGGCTGAACAGGGCCCAGAAGCCGGCAACGAACGACACCACACCGATGGTCCGCCCACCGCCCGAGACCACCATGACGTCGCCGATCTGGCTCTGGTGCTTTTCGAGCTGCAAGCCATCGGCCTGCGAGCCGGCGCGCGGGCGGACGTCGACCGAGGCGAATTGCCAGAGCTCGCCGTGCAACTCCTCGTAGTAGATGGGCATCTTGCCGTAGGAAACCTCGGTGCCCGCCTCGGTCGCGGCAACGAACCAGACCGCCGGCCTGTCGGCGATCAGTTGCTTCAGCTTGGAGGTCATCTCGATTTCGGCGCCACCGCCGGCGGCCGGCCGGATCGCCTCGGCGAAGGTCGCGGAATTGCCTGGGTCGAGCGGCGGCGCATCGATGAAGCGGAGCGCCGGGTAGATGCCGAGCGGGAACACCACCAGCGCGAAGAACAGCAACAGCGCCACCGCCTGCACCTGGATCATGCGGCGGGTGAGGCGGCGTTCGAGCCGGACGATTTTGGGTTTGCGGGTCATGACTGCCTGAGGAGGTAACCGACGCCACGCACCGGATGGATTTCGACGGTGCTGCCGGCTTCGGCGAGCTTGCGCCTGAGGCGCGAGATATGGGCTTCGAGCGAATTGGACTGGATCTCGTCGTCCGAACCGTAGACGTCCTCCTCGAGCAGGGCGCGGCGCACGGTGCGGCCGGACCGGCGCATCAGGCTTTCGAGCACCAGGTATTCGCGGCGCGGCAGATCGACCTTTTCGCCATCGACGAACACGTCGCCGTGGTTGAGGTCGAGCGACAGGTTGCCCATCGCCAACGGCGCGGTTTCCACCTGGCTGGGCCGTCGCAGCACGGCGCGGAGCCGCGCCACCAGCTCGTCGACGACGAAGGGTTTCGCCAGATAGTCGTCGGCGCCGAGGTTCAGGCCCTCGATGCGGTGATGGGCGCCGCCCATGGCGGAGAGCACGACGATCGGGGTGTGCGGGCGGCGTTTGCGGATATGGGCGATCAGCGAGGCGCCGTCGCCATCGCCGAGCTGCCGATCGAGGATCACCAGGTCATGCGCCACCGTCTCGATCGCCTCGATGGCGAACTCGATCGAGGGCACGTGATCGGTGACGAAATCGTGCTTCTCCAGCGCCGCGCGCAGCAGCGCCGCCATGTCGGGCTCGTCTTCAACCAGCAATAGCCGCATCGGCACCTCCTTCGTCGTCATCGCCGATCAAGCTTGCCGAAAGCTTGCGCCGACCGAGGCGGCCCGCGCAACCGACCCATGCGCGCTGCGCCGGGGCCACGCAAGGTTCATGCAAGCTTGGCGGCAGACAAGCCATCGCTCGCAATGCCCCGGGGTCTCCCAGGGCGGCGAGACGTTTGGACCCATCACCCTGAGGACTGCGCCATGGACGAGCCCGCAATCCAGCCCGCCGCGAAACCCGAGTGGGCGCTGAGCCGGCGCGAACTGAAGAAGCGGGCGCTGCTGGCGGCCGGCATCCAGCCGGCGCGCTTCCCCTGGCTGTGGGCCGGTGCCGCCGTGGTGGTGGTCGGCCTCGCGGTGTTCGTGTTGCCGCAGTTCCTTGCGCCGCAGGCCTCGACGCCGACCGAAACCGCCGCAACCGCGCCGGATGTGGTGAAGCGGCTGCTCACGATTGACGTCGCCACGGCCGAGCCGGCGACGCTGTCGGAAACGCTGAAGGCGACGGGCTCGCTGATGCCGCGACGTTCCATTGCCATCGCCTCGCAGGTCAACGGCACGCTGAAGAGCGTCGACGTGCGGATCGGCGACCAGGTGAAATCAGGCGATGTGCTGGCGACGGTTGATGTCGAAACCTCCCAGATCCAGCTCAGCCAGCAGCGCAGCACTGCCGCGGCGACCCGGGCGCAACTGGCGCAGGCCGAGAACCAGCTCGAGCGCACCTTGCGCCTGGCCGATAGCGGCCTCACCCCCAGCGCCACTGTGGAATCCGAGAAAGCCTCGATCGAAGCGCTGAAGGCCAACCTCGCGGCGCTCGAGGCGCAGGTTGCCGGCGCCGAACTGGTGATCCGCAACGCCACCATCACCGCGCCGTTCGACGGCATCGTCGCGGCGCGCTCGATCGAGCCGGGCCAGCTGATCACATCAGGGGCGGCTCTGTTCGATCTCGTCGATCTCTCGATGATGGAAATGACCGCCTATGTGCCGGTGAGTGCCAGCCCGAAGCTGTCACCGGGGCAAGGGGTATCCCTTACGGTCGAGGGACTGCCCGGCCAGAGTTTTGCCGCGACCGTCGAGGGCGTCAGCCCGGTCGCGGCCAAGGGCACCCGCACCGTGCCGGTGCTGATCTCGGTGCCCAACCCCGAAGGCAAGCTGCGTGGTGGCATGTTCGCCTCGGGCAGCATCGTCATCGAAGAGACGCAGGGGGCGTTTGCCGTGCCCGACGCGGCTTTGCGCGAGGATGACGAGGGGACGCATATCCTCAGGATCGCCGATGGGGCGCTGGTGCGCCAGCCGGTCGAGATTGCGCGCAAGTGGGTGTCGAGCCGGATGACCGAGCTCGCCTCGGGCCTCGTGGCTGGCGAGAGCTATGTCTCCGGCCAGCTCGACGATCTGAAGCCCGGCATGCGCGTCACCGTGGTGGAGAACTGAGCCATGTTCCTCACCAAGATCAGCGTCCGCCACCCGGTTTTCGCCACCATGGTCATGGTGGCGCTGCTGGTGTTCGGCCTCTACTCCTACTCGCGCCTCTCCATCGAGCAGATGCCCAATATCGACCTGCCGGTCGTCGCGGTGGTGGTGAACTATCCCGGCGCCTCGGCGCAATCGGTCGAAAACGACATCATCAAGCCGATCGAAGACGCGGTGAACTCGATCAGCGGCATCGATACGCTGCAATCGATCGCGCAGCAGAACGCGGCGATGATCATCATGATGTTCGACATGGAGGTGAGCTCGGTCGACGCGGTGCAGGAGGTGCGCGACAAGATCGCCGGCATCGAAGCCAACCTGCCCGATAATGCCGATAAGCCGCGGGTGCTGCGGTTCGATCCCAATGCCATGCCGATCATGTCGCTGGCCATCCGCTCCGACAAGCTCAGCTCGCGCGAGCTGACGCAGCTGGCCGATGACGTGGTGGTCAACCGGCTGCGCAATATCCCGGGCGTCGGCAGCGCCGATCTGGTCGGCGGGGTGCCGGCGCAGCTCGATGTGCTGGTCGATCCGGACCGGCTCGACGGGTTCGGCGTCAGCATGTCCGAGGTGATCTCGGCGATCCGCCAGAACAATCTAGACCTGCCGGCCGGAACCATCACCGAGGGCGCGGTGTCGCGCGCCATCCAGGTCGAAGGCCGGCTCGAGGATGTCGAGGATTTCCGTAACATCATCGTGTCGCGCACCGGCGGCCAGGCGGTGCGGCTGGGCGATGTGGCGACCATCACCCAGGGGCAGGGCGACGAGGAAAGTCTCGCCTTCATCAATGGCGAGCGGGCGCTGGCGATCAACATCATCAAGGTGCAGGGCGCCAACACGGTGGGCGTGGCGAAGGCCGTGCACCAGGAGCTCGAGCGGCTTCAGGAGCGCGAGCTGCCCGAGAGCGTCAGCATCGACGTGGTGGCCGACAATGCCGTGCCGGTGGAGCAGTCGTTCCACACGGTGCAGAACATGATCGTCGAAGGCGCGGGGCTCGCCGTGCTGATCGTGTTCCTGTTCCTCAACTCGTGGCGCTCGACCGTCATCACCGCGCTGACGCTGCCGATCTCGATCATCGGCACGATGACAGTGCTGTTCGCGCTCGGCTTCACGCTCAACATGATGACGCTGATGGCGCTGTCGCTGTCGGTGGGCATCCTGATCGACGACGCGATCGTGGTGCGCGAGAACATCATGCGGCACCTGCATATGGGCAAGAACCACGTGCAGGCGGCGCTCGACGGCACCAACGAGATCGGTCTCGCGGTGCTGGCGACGACGCTGTCGATTGTTGCGGTGTTCCTCCCCGTCGCCTTCATGGACGGCATCATGGGGCGGTTCTTCCTGCAATTCGGCGTCACCGTCTCGGTGGCGGTGCTGATCTCGCTGTTCGTCGCCTTCACGCTCGACCCGATGATGTCGTCGGTGTGGCACGACCCGGATTCCGAGCCGGGCGCCAGGCGCGGCCCGCTCGGCCGGGCGGTGGCGAAGTTCGACCAGTTCTTCGAGTGGTGCGCCGGCGGCTATCGGGCGCTGCTGCGCTGGTGCCTGAGGCATCGGATGACGACGCTCGCCACCGCCGTGGTGCTGTTCTTCGCCAGTTTCGCTTTGGTGCCGCTGGTCGGGTTCGAGGTGACGCCGGCCACCGACAACAGCGAGTTCCAGGTCGAAGTGGAGACGCCGCAGGGCTCCTCGCTCGACTATACCGGCCAGAAGGTCCGGCAGGTGGAAGCGCTGCTGCGCACGCTGCCCGAAGTGAAGCGCACCTATGCCACCGTCGCCGGTGGGCAGGGCGTATCGAGCAACAATGCCGGCACCGTCGTCGTCACCATGGTGCCGCCGGGCGAACGCCAGCTGATGCCGCACGAAATGACGGCGCCAGTTCGAGATCTTCTCGCTCAGGTGCCCGGGGTGAAGACCATTGTCGGCGTCTCGAGCGGTTTTGGCAGCCTGAGCAAGCCGATCCAGGTCACCGCCTATGGCGACAGTTTTGCGGTGCTCGGCGACCTCACCGACCAGCTGGCGGCAAAGCTCGCCCAGATCCCCGGCCTCACCGATATCGAGACGTCGCTCGATGCGGCGCAGCCGATCGTCGGCATCCGGGTCAACCGCGAGCTCGCCAGCGAGGCCGGCATCTCGCTGCAGCAGGTGGGCGCGGTGCTGCAGCCGATGCTCAGTGGCGAGGAGGTCAGCGAATGGACCTCGCCGGCGGAAGAAACCTACAAGCTGGTGGTGCGGTTGCCGGAAGGCGAGCGCAACAGCGTCGAGCTGCTCTCCAACCTGCCGATCAGCCGCAATGACAGCGCGGTGATCCGGCTCGGCGACATTGCCGAGATCGAAACCTCGACCGGCCCGGCCGAGATCAACCGGCAGGACCTGTCGCGGCAGGTGACGGTCGACGCCAATATCAGCGGCGCCAATATCGGCGAGCTGATGCCCAGGATCCAGGCAGCGATCGACGCGATCGAGATGCCGGCGGGCTACCGCATGTCGATGGGCGGCGATGCCGAGCAGCTGGGCGATATCGGCTCCTCTGCCGGCTCGGCGCTGCTCCTCGCAGTGGTGTTCATCTACCTGGTGCTGGCCAGCCAGTTCGGCAGTTTCGTCCAGCCCATTGCCATCATGATGGCGCTGCCGCTGTCGCTGATCGGCGTCCTGGTCGGGCTGCTGATCGGCGGCTCGACGCTCAACATGATGTCGATGATCGGCTTCATCATGCTGATGGGCCTTGTGGTGAAGAACGCCATCCTGCTCGTCGACAATGCCAACCAGCACGTGCGCGAGGGCTGGAACCTGTTCGATGCGCTGGTCGAAGCCGGGGGCACCCGCTTCCGCCCGATCATCATGACGACGCTCGCCATGGTGTTCGGCATGCTGCCCTTGGCGCTGAGCCTCCATGAAGGCTCGAGCCAGAACGCGCCGATGGCTCATGCAGTGATCGGCGGGCTGATCAGCTCGACGCTGCTGACGCTGGTCGTCGTTCCCGTGATGCTGACCTACACCGACTCGTTGAGCGGACTGGTCAAGCGTGTGCTGCGTCGGCGCGAGCCGGCGCAGCATCACCCAACGCCTGCGGCGGCCGAGGTCGCCCCGCACTGATTCGATAACCCAAGGACTGATCATGATCACCGCACCGGCTTTGCAGGCGCGCGCCGCGCGCCTGCCCCGACTGCTCGTTGCCATCAGCATCGCGGCGCTCTTGGCGGGCTGTTCCTCGCTCGCCTACCAGAAGCCGCAGATGGCGGTGGCCGCCGCGTTTAGCGCCTCGTCTAACGCTAGAGTTTCCGTCGACAACAGCAACAAAGCGTGGTGGACGGCGTTCCGCGACCAGCGGCTGAGCCGGCTGATCGACCGCGGGCTTGCCCAGAACCTCTCGATCGCCCAGGCGGTGGAGCGGATCAACGAGGCCAATGCCGCACTGATCGCCGTCGGCGCCACCGTGCTGCCCTCGGCCTCGGGCAGCGCCACCGGGCGCGAAAGCGGCGGCTCGGGGGCATCGAGTTCGTCGGTGACCTATGGCGCCACCGCGTCGTGGATGCTCGACCTGTTCGGGCAGTATGCCAATTCGAGGAAGGCCGCCGAGGCCGGTCTTGATCAGGCCTACCTCTCGGTCGATACGGCGCGGCTGACCTTCCTGTCGGAACTCACCAACGCCTATATCGACCTGCGCTACTATCAGGAATCCCTGGCGCTCACCCGCTCGAGCCTTGCCACCCGCCAGCAGACGCTGGAACTGACGCAGTCGCTGCTTTCTAACGGCGCCGGCTCGCAGCTCGATGTGCTGCAGGCGCAGAGCGCGCTCGATGCCGCCTCGCTGCAGCTGCCGAGCCAGGAGCTGGGGTTCGTGCGCAGCCTCAACCGGCTGGCGACATTGACGGCGCAATCAACGGGCGCGATCGAAAAGGACCTGATCAAGGGCGCGCCGCAGCCCTGGCCGCGGGCCAAGGTGAATGCCGGCGTTCCGGCCGACCTGATCCGGCAGCGGCCGGACATCCAGGCGGCCGAGCGGGCGCTGCTGGCGGCGACCGCCAATGCCGGGATCGCCGAGGCGCAGATGTATCCGTCGATCACGCTCAGCGGCAATATTCAGCTGGCGGCGCTGGCCGGCGGCAATACCACCAGCTGGGGGTTCGGGCCGACGCTCAGCCTGCCGTTCCTCGATGGCGGGCGGGCCAAGGCCAACCACCAGGCGGCGTTGTCGAAAGTGAACCAGGCTTATCTCAGCTGGCAGAGCGCGGTGCGCGGCGCCATCGAGGAGACCGAAAACGCGCTGGCCGCGGTGCGTCGCGACGGCCGCAGCATCGACGCGGCGACCAAGGTGTCGGACAGCGCGCAGCGGCAGCTCGAACTGGCGCGGAAGAGCTACCAGGAAGGGCAGGGGCAGATCCTCGACGTGCTCAACGCCGAACGCAGCCTGTTCGATGCCAAGGCCCAGCTGGCAACGTCGACGCGGCAATATGCGAGCAATTACGTGGCGCTGAACGTGGCGATTGGTGGCGGGATCGGGGCGTTGGCGGGGAAGTGAGCGAGTCCTGCGGTTCCGACATAGCGATCAACTGCCGGCAGACGGCCCCCTCCTTAGCCATTCGAGCGTAGCTCTCATGGCCTTCTCCCCTCAAATCGCTCCGCTGGAGCGATTTGCCCTTCGGGACGGCTCGAAGTCCCCCATAAAGGGGGAGGTGCCCCGCCAGTGCGTTGGGCACGATCGAAGACAGAGCCTCGGCTCTTCACCTCCCCCTTTATGGGGGAGGCCGGGAGGGGGCCGTCTCTATCAGTCAGCGCCCAAGATCAGGCCGTCTCACCGCTCCGGCATCCCCGCCTCCACCCAGCGGACGAACAGCGCGATCTGCTCCTCTGCCAGCGGGTAGCTCAAGAACGGCATGCGCGGGGTGCTGATGCCCTTCAGCCGGCGGATCAGTTCGCTGCCTTCGGGGTCGCCCGGCAGCAGCACCGGGCCATCCTTGCTGCCGGCGATCGCCAGGGCGTAGCTGTCGAGGCGCAGGCCTTTCCCGGCGCCCTGGGCGGAATGGCACATCACGCAGTGCTTGGTGACGATGGGGTTGATATCTGCCCAGGTCGGCGGCTGGCCCACGGCTTCTGCCGCCGCTGTCGCCTGGCTGAAGCAGATCAGGAGTAGAGCGACAAAAGTCCGCTGCATGGTGGCGACCAAAGTCAGTGTTCGAACGAGGAGGTGAAATCATCCTGGCGCATAAGCACTAGCACATCCTCAGTCACAGCGCGCGAAGTGCATCGCATGGTGGCGAAATAGTCTTTGTAAATACGTGTCGTCGCTGATGAATCTGGCGTCAGCTGTTACTGGATACGCCTATTCGCGGCGTGATATGCTGCCCTCCTCGCAGCCGCCGGCCGCCCGCCTGCGGCGTCTCGCGTGGGAGGAAGAACATGAGAAGACTGGTTCTGCTTGCACTGGCTGCTTCGTTCTGCCCGATGGTCGCGTCGGCCGCCGATGTCAGCCTCGACGACATGCGCAAGGCCGTGGACAAGTACAAGGACGTGAAGGTGGCGCTGGCGGATGGTTACATCCTGCCCGAAAACCATTGCGTGTCGGCCGCCAATTCCGGATTGCCGGCCGAGCTTGGCGCTATGGGGCTCCACTACATTCACCCGGGCTTGCTCGAGATCACCGGCACCGCCCCCAAGGTGGACGGCAAGAGCACCTACACCGACTGGATGAAGCCCTCGGTGCTGATCTATGAGCCGCAGGCCGATGGCACGCTCGAGCTGGTGGCGGTGGAGAACCTGGTGTTCCAGGCGGCCTGGGATGCGTCGGGCAAGACCGAGGAGCTGGTGCTCAACGGGCGCGCCTGGGACCACATGGCCGACGACCCGGCGACCGCCGGCGACGAGGCGCATGGCTTCATGCCGCATTACGACCAGCATGTCTGGCTCTACCGCACCAACCCGGCGGGCGACCTGATGCCGTTCAACCCAGCGGTGACCTGCGACCACGCTGAGCACAAGATGTAGGAACTGTCACCGGCGGTGCCACAGCGCCCCCTCTCCCCAAAGGGGGGCGCAAGAAGCGCCCCCGGGGGGCGAGGGGACGTTGGGGCGCTGCCGGTGCTAGATCGCCGCGGAGTTCTCCGCTCGCTCGGCAAACTGCCGGCGCGCCGTAACGATACGGTCGCGGTTGTTCAGCGCGATCGAGCCGAGCCGCTTCACCCCGCCGACCAGTTCCTCGCCCAGCTCGGTCAGTTCGTATTCGACCCGCGGCGGAATCGTAGCGAAGGCGGTGCGCTCGACGAAGCCATCCCGCTCCAGTTCCCTGAGCGTCGCCGCCAGCTGTTTCTGCGCCACGCCGCCGACATCGCGGGCGATTTCGCCGAAGCGCAGCCGGCCGGTTTCCAGCGCCACCAGCACCGGCACGGTCCAGCGCGCTCCGGTCAGGTCGAACACTTCGCGGACGATGGTTGCGTCTGGCTTGGTCATTTTCGGCACCTCGATTCACACAGGTGCACCCTGCGCCAGCAAGCTTGCGACAGGCTTGCAGGTGCGGCAGTCGGCAGTTGGGAGTCGGCAGTCGTGGCACTGCCCATCGACTGCCGATTGCCTACTGCCGACTGCCGTCTTCCGTCTCCCGCGCTTCCTCAATCCGATCGCGGAACAGCGTCGCCCGGGCCAGGAGCATCAGCGTTACCGGCGTGGTGACGGTGACGAACAGGAAGATCACCAGTTCGTGGATCACCAGCCGCTGTTCCGTCACGGTGAAGAAGATCGCCGAGGCGAGGAGGATCAGGCCGCCGCCCATGCTGGTGCCCATGGTGGGGGCGTGGATGCGACGGTAGAAATCGGGGAAGCGGACGAGGCCGAGGCACCCGGCCATGGTGAGGCCGGCGCCGACGACGACGCAAACCGAGACGAGGATGGCAAGCCAGAGCGGCAGCTCGTCGATCATTCGATCACCTCGCCGCGCATCAGGAACTTGGCCAGCGCCACCGTGCCGACGAAGCCGAGCAGGCCGATCAGCATGGCGAGCTCGAAATAGATCGTAGAGCCGGTGCGGATGCCGAGCGTCACCAGCAGCAGCAGGCCGACGACATAGAGCGCATCGAGCGCCAGGATCCGATCCTGGGCGCGGGGGCCGCGCACCATGCGGTAGAGCGTTGCCAGCATGCAGACGCCCAGCATCAGCTGGGCGGCGAGGAGGCTCCAGTCGAGGATCATCTGGCTCATTGAAAAATCTCCAGCAACAGCCGCTCGTAGCGGTGCCTGACGGTGGCGATCCATTCGTCCTTGTCGGCGAGGTCGAGCACGTGGATCAGCACGGTGTTGTGCTCGCCGTCATATTCGAGCCAGGCGCTGCCCGGCGTCGCGGTGAGGAGGCAGGCCAGCACCGCCAGCCCGAACTGGTTGGTCAGCTGCAATTCCATCTTGATGAAGCCCGCCGAGGGTTCAGCCCTCGGGTTGATGAGGATCAGCAGCACCGCGATGTTGGAGCGGATGATGTCGATGCCGGCCACCGCCACCAGCTGCAGCAGGCTGGTGAGGCCCCGGAAACGCACGCGCCCGGGCAGGATGGCGCTGGCGGCGAGCGCGGCGGCAACAGCAACGGCGCCACCGAGCAGGATCTGGCCCAAGCCGATCGATTGCTGCAGCACCAGCCACATCAGCAGCAGCAGCGCGGCGAGAACCGGATAGGGGAGCAGGCGCTTCATGGCGCAGTCCCCATGGGCAGCACCACATCCATGTAGCCCTGCGGCGAGTGGATGAATGCCGCCGTCTCGGCGAAGAACGCCATCGCCGGCCCGGCGGCCAGCGCCAGCAGCACGCAGAGCGCCAGGAGCGCGACGATCGGGACGATTTCGGCAGTACGGACCCGCGGGACGTCGCTGTCGGGCAGCGAGGTCCAGAAGATGTTGATGCCGTTGCGCACCATCGCCACCAGCACCAGGAACCCCGAGCCGATCAGCGCCGCGATGAACCACCAGGTGGCGGCAGTCGGGCCGGCGCCGAGCGCTGCCGAGATCATGGCGAATTTCGAGACGAACCCGGAGAGCGGCGGCAAGCCGGCCATGATCAGCGCAGCAATGGCGAAGCACCAGCTGACCAGCGTCGCGGCGCCGGGCAGGGTGCGGCTGACCTCGTCGCTGTCATCGGGCGCCTCTTCCTCGTCGCCGTAGATTTCGAGCGACACGGCCAGCACCTGGGCTTCGGCCGGCAGGATCTGGTCGATCACATCCTTGAGCAGGAACAACGCCCCGGCCGCGAGGGTGGCGGCCACCACATAATAGAGCGCCCCGCTGGTCACCCCTGGCGCGTTGTAGCCGACGGCGAGGAGGAGCGTGCCGGCCGAAACCAGGATCAGGTAGCTCGCCAGCCGGTCGAGCGCCTTGCTGGAGAGCGCGCCGATGCTGCCATAGGCGATGGTCGCCAGCCCCAGCACCAGCAGCACGTTCTGCCCGAACGCCAGTTCCGGGCCCGAGGCGTTGGCGAAGACCAGGGTCCAGAGCCTGAGGATGGCGTAGAACCCCACCTTGGTCATCACCGCGAACAGGGCCGCGACGGGTGGCGCCGCCGAAGAATAGGTGCGCGGCAGCCAGAAATGCAGCGGCCAGGAGCCGGCCTTGATCAGGAAGGCGACCCCCAGCACCGCAGCGCCGGCATCGAACAGCCCGCGATCATCGGGGGCGATCAGCGGCACGGCGCGGCCGATATCGGCCATGTTGAGCGTGCCGGTGGTGGCGTAGATCAGCGCCACGCCGATGAGGAACAGGAACGAGGCGACGAGGTTGATGGCGATATAGTGCAGCGCCGCCTTCACCTGGTTGCGGCCACCGCCATGCAGCGTCAGCCCGTAGGAGGCGGCGAGCAGCAGTTCGAAGAAGACGAACAGGTTGAACAGGTCGCCAGTCAAGAAGGCGCCGTTGAGCCCCATGGTCAGGGCATGGAACAGCGGGAAGAAGTTGCTGCCGCGGCTGTGCCAGCGCGCCGAGGCATAGAGGAGGGCCGCGAGCGACAGGATCGAGGTGACCAGCACCATCACCGCCGCCAGCCGGTCGGCGACCAAGACGATGCCGAACGGCACCGGCCAGTTGCCGAGCGGGTAGACTGCTGCGAGGTTCCCATCCGATCGCGCCAGCACCACCAGCAAGAGGATCGAAACCAGCAGCAGCACGACGCTGAAGGCGATGTTGAGCCGCACCCGGCTGACGGGCCTGAGGTTGCCCAGCAGCAGGTTGGCGATCACCGCCGCCATCGGCACGAGGATGGGCAGGATGGCGATGTGGTTGAGCTCGGCCATCAGTCGAGCTTCCCATCGACATGGTCATTGCCGGTCAAGCCGCGGGCGGCGAGCAGCACCACGAGGAACAAAGCCGTCATGGCAAAGCCGATGACAATGGCGGTGAGCACCAGCGCCTGCGGCACCGGATCGACATAGTCGGCCGGGTTGGCGTTGGCGCCATCGAGGATCGGCGCCGCATCCATGCGCAGCCGGCCCATGGCGAGGATGAACAGGTTCACCGCGTAGGAGATCAGCGACAACCCGATGATTACCTGGAAGGTGCGGGGGCGGAGGATCAAATAGACCCCGGAGGCAGCAAGCACACCGATGGCGGCGGCAAGGATCAGTTCCATTTTGCCAGCCCCTCGCGTTCCCTGGGTTTGGCCGATCCGGCAGGCTTGGGCCGGCGGATCGACTGGTGCGCCAGCGCGATCAGCATCAGCACGGTGGCGCCGACCACCAGGGCAAAGACGCCCAGGTCGAACAGCAGCGCCGTCGCCAGCGGGATTTTGCCGATGAGCGGGATCTCGGCATAGGCGAAAGCCGAGGTGAGGAACGGCGCGCCCAGCGCCATCGCCCCCAGCCCGGTCAGCATGGCGAGCAGCAGGCCCCAGCCGATCCACAGCACCGGCAGGACGCGCAGCCGCTCTTCGACCCAGCGGGTGCCGCGGGCCATGTATTGCAGGATAAAGGCCAGCGACATGATGATGCCGGCGATGAAGCCGCCGCCCGGCAGGTCGTGGCCGCGCAGCAGCATGTAGATGGCGATCAGGATCACCACCGGGAACAGCCAGCTCATGATCAGCGAGGGGATGCGCAGGAAATCGTCGGCGACGCGCTGGCCGTCGGCGCTGCCATCGAGCAGGCGCTGCTGCTCGGGCCGCTCGGCGCTGTCGACGGCCGGCCGGAAGCGGCGCAACAGGCCGAACACGGTGAGCGCCACGACGCCGAGCACGGTGATCTCGCCCATCGTGTCAAAGCCGCGGAAATCCACCAGCATGACGTTGACCACGTTGGTGCCGCCGCCCTCCTTGTAGGCGTTGGCGAGGAAGAACTCCGAGATGCCCAGGGGAGCGTCGCGGGTCATCACGGCGTAGCTCAAGAGGGCGGCGCCCAGCCCGACCAACACCGCGAGGCCGACGTCGCGCAGGCGCCTGAGCCGCATCTTCAGCGTCAGGTCCTCCGGCACCGGCAGGCGCTTGGGCAGCCAGCGGAGGCCCAAGAGGATCAGCACCGTGGTGGCTATTTCGGCGAGCAGCTGGGTGAGCGCCAGGTCGGGCGCCGACAGCCAGGCGAAGGTGATGCAGGTGGCGAGCCCGGCGCCGCCCATCAGGATCATTGCCGCGAGCCGGTGGAACTTGGCCTGCTGTGCGGCGGCGATGGCGCTGATGCCGCCCACGAGCCAGACGAGGCCGAGCACCGGATCGAAGCTTTCCGGCAGCGGCAGGTTGCCCATGCGGGCCCAGCCGGCCGCGACGCCCGCGGCGAGCGCCAGGAGCACCACGATGAAGATCTGCGGCTGCAGCCGTTGCGTGCCGAACAGCTCGATGAAGCTGCGCGCCCATTTGTTGGTGGCGTTCAGCAGCAGGCGTTCGAAGATACGCTGGCCGCGGAAGCGGGTCAGCAAGGGCAGTCCGTCGACATCGCGGAAGCGCCGGTAATAGGGCACGTAGATCACCACGCCGCCGAGCATGGCGAGGAGGCTCATCAGCAGCGGCCAGTTGAAGCCGTGCCAGACTGAGAGGCTGTAATAGGGCGTGTCGGGCCCGAGCACCGACTGCACTGCCGCGGCGAGGAACGGCCCGATGGTGATGCCGGGGATGATGCCGACGGCGAGGCAGACCACTACCAAGAGTTCCATCGGCCGCCGCATCAAGGCCGGCGGTTCGTGCGGCACCCGGTCGAGTTCGGTTGGCGGTGGCCCGAAGAACACGCCATGCACGAACTTGATCGAGTAGGCGACGCTCAGCATGCCGGCAATGGTCGCGCCGATCGGCAGCGAGTAGTTGACGAAGATGTCGGGGTGGAACTCCGCCGTTTCGGTGAAGAACATTTCCTTCGACAGGAAGCCGTTGAGCAGCGGCACCCCGGCCATGGCGCCGCAAGCGATGATGGCGAAGGTGGCGGTGAACGGCATGAACCGCCACAACCCACTGAGCTTTCGCACGTCGCGGGTGCCGGTCTCGTGGTCGATGATGCCCACCACCATGAACAGCGAGGCCTTGAAGGTGGCGTGGTTGGCGATGTGGAAGATCGCCGCGACGGCAGCGAGCGGCGTCCCCATGCCGAGCAGCGTGGTGATGAGGCCGAGGTGACTGATGGTCGAATAGGCGAGGAGGCCCTTGAGGTCGCGCTGGAACAAGGCCGCGGCAGCCCCGAAGATCAGCGTCGCGAGCCCGGTATAGGTGACGATGGCGAACCAGAGCTCGGAATCCGACATCACCGGCCAGAAGCGGGTGAGGAGGAACACGCCGGCCTTCACCATAGTGGCCGAGTGGAGATAGGCCGAGACCGGGGTCGGCGCCGTCATGGCGTTGGGCAGCCAGAACTGGAACGGGAACTGCGCGCTCTTGGTGAAGGCGGCGAGCAGGAACAGGATCAGCGTCACCGGGTAGAGCGGGCTATCGACCAGCGTGCTGCCCGAAGCCAGCACATCGTCGAGCTCGTAGCTGCCCACGATATGGCCGATGAGCAGCATGGCGACGAACAGCGCCAGCCCACCCATGCCGGTAACGATCAGCGCCATGCGGGCGCCATCGCGCGCATCGCCGCGGTGGTACCAGTAGCCGATGAGCAGGAACGAGACGAGGCTGGTCAGCTCCCAGAACACAGCGAGCTGGATGATGTTGCCGGAGAGCACGAGCCCCAGCATCGCCCCCATGAAGGCGAGCAGCAGCGCATAAAAGCGCGCCACCGGATCCTTGGGCGACATGTAGTAGCGCGCATAGAGCACGACGAGCAGGCCGATCAGCGTGATCAGCACGCAGAACAGCCAAGCGAGGCCATCCATGCGCAGCGTCAGGTTGAGCCCGAGCTGCGGGATCCACTCGATGCGGTAGACCAGCGCGTCGCCCGCTGAAACCTGCGGGAACAGCAGCAGGGTGACGAGGAAGAGCAGGGCTGCGACGCCGCCGGTGACATACACCGCTCCCGAGGCTAGTCGACCCTGCAGCGCATAGGCGAGGACGCATGCCAGAAATGGCAAGGCACACAATATTCCCAATGCGACGTCAGGCGAAAATCCCGGCAGCGTCCCGTCCCCAGCTCAGTGTGTGCATCGGGTATAGGTGGCGTCGAGGCGGTTGGAAAGTGCACCATTTGTCGGTGCGGCAGCTTGTCCGGTTTGAGCGCCGGCTGCGCCGTAATCCTCCCCCGCGTGGCGGGGGAGGACCACGGAGAGGCCGGTGGCTCGCCGACTGCACGTTCCTCAGAACGCCCCGAACAGCGCCTTCTGCGCGATGCGCAGCGCGGTGATGGCGTCGTGGTCGTCCTGGGCCTTGCGCAGCGCGTTCAGGTCGAGCGCCTCCAGACCGCGATCCACCGCTTTGAGGAAGTCGATGGCGTGGTCGGCGGTCTCTACGCTGTCTTCGCGGAAGGGGAACTGGTCGAGTTGCCAGACGCCGTCCCACTTGTTCTTGCGCAGGACATGGAAGAACTCGAACAGCTCGATCGGGTGGAGGCTGCCGGCCACCAGGTCGTCGTCCCAGGAGCGGTAGTTGTCGTTGACGTCCATGCCGAACAGCCGGCCGTAATCGATGGCCATCTGGGCGGAGTCTGCCGCCGATTCGCCGCCGAAAATGGCGTGGCCGAAATCGAGCAGGATGCCGACATTGGGGAGGCCGATCTTCTCGATGCCGAGCAGCGTCCGCGCCAGCGAGTCAAAGCTCATATGCACGCGCGGCTCGCGCGGCTTGTATTCGATGACGAACTTCAAATCCGGGTTCTCGCTGGCGAGGCGGCCGACGCCATCGAGCGAGTTCTTCCACAGCGTGCCGTGGTCGACCTGGAACGGGTAATCCCAGCCGTCCTGGCCGGGCCAGAGCTTGACGTATTCGGCGCCGAAGGCTCGCACCACGCCGGCGGCTTCGGTGATCAGTTCGTGGGCGCGCTGGCGGATGCCGGGGTCGGGGTTGGTGAAGGCCCCCTTCCTGAACTCGCGGGTGTAGATCTCGGGGGTGATGCCGATGACGCCAAGCTTGTTGCGCTCGAGCGCTGTCTTGATCTCAGCGTTGCTGAATTCGCCGCCGAAGAACGGGTAGTTGATGTCGACGACGCTCAGGTCGCGCACCTTGCCGGCGAGGTCGATGGCCTCGATGACGTTGCGCGGCTCGCCATAGCCGTCGGTGGCGTAGCGGTCGACATAGGTGGCAAAGTGCCAGATGCCGGCTCCGAAGCGCAGCTTGCTCATCTTGTTGTTCTCCCTCGTTTGTTGCTCCGCCCGGGGCGGTTGGTTCAGGTGATGGGGTCGCGCTGCAGCACGCGGCCGACGCCGCTCAGCCAGCCCGAGAGCGCGGCATTGCGCTGCGCTGCGGACATTTGCGGGGTGAATTGGCGTTGCGCCTTGGTGGCCCGTGTGGTGTTGCGGCCGAGGCCCGTCGCGGCGAGCAGCGCGGCGCCGGCGGCGCTGACTTCGGGCAGCTCGCCGCGCAGCACCGGGCGGCCGAGCAGGTCGGCCTGGAACTGCATCAGCATGTCGTTGCGCGCCGCGCCGCCATCGGCGGAGAGCCGGGCCAGCGGCTGGCCGAGGTCGGTTTCCATGGCGGTGAAGACGTCGCTGACCTGGAAGGCGATGGCCTCGACGGCGGCGCGCGCCAGGTGCGCCGGGGTGGTGCCGAGCGCCAGGCCCGAGATGCTGCCGCGGGCGTCCGGATCCCAGTAGGGGGCGCCGAGCCCGACCAGAGCCGGAACGAAGATCACGCCATTGCTGTCGGGCACGGTGGCGGCCAGTGCGGCGACGGCGGCGGGGTCGGTGATGCCGAGCAGGCTTCCCATGAAGGCGACGGCCTGGCCGGAGACCGAGATATTGCCCTCGAGCGCATAGGCGACGCCGGCACTGGTGCTCCAGGCGATGGTCGAGGAGAGGCCGCTGCGGCTCACGATGCGCCCTGTGGTCAGGGTCATCAGCGACGAGCCGGTGCCGTAGGTCGCCTTCACCGTGCCCGGCTCGCGCACGCCGTGGCCGAACAAAGCCGCATGCGAGTCGCCGATCATGGCGTGAACGGGAGTACCGGCGGCGAGGGCGGAGACGCCGTTGGCCACGGTGCCGAAGGCGCTGTCCGAGGGGCGGACTTTTGGCAGGAGCTCAAGCGGCACGTTGAAGATGCGGCCGAGCTCTTCGTCCCAGGCCAGCGCCTCGGTGTTGAACAGCTGGGTGCGCGAGGCGTTGGAATGGTCGGTGGCGTGCTCGCCGCCGGTCAGGTTCCAGAGCAGCCAGGCGTCGATGGTGCCGGCGCGCAACCGGCCCGAGGCGGCGGCGTCGCGGGCGCCCGAGACCTGGTCGAGGATCCAGGCAAGCTTGGCTGCCGGGAACAACGGATCGATGCCGAGCCCGGTGCGGGCTTCGATCAGCTCGCCATGCCCGGCGGCGCGGATGGCGGCGCAGGCGGGGGCTGAGCGGCGGCACTGCCAGAGGATGGCCGGAGCGATGGGCGCGCCGGTGCGGCTGTCCCACACCACGATGGTTTCGCGCTGGTTGGAAATCGCCAGCGCGTCCAGATCCGGCCCGACCTTGGCCACTACCTCGGCGATCACGTGCGCGACGCTCTGCCAGATGTCGGTCGCCGATTGCTCGGCCCAGCCGGGCTGTGGATAGCTGACCGCCATCGGCACCGAGGCACTGGCAACCACCCGCCCCTCGGCGTCGAACGCCAGAGCTTTGGTGTTGGTGGTGCCCTGGTCGATGGCGAGGATCAGCCCGTTGCTCATTTGCGGGCGAGGAGCTGGCGCGCCGCGTCGGCGATGCCGGCGGCGTTCAGATGGAAATGCTCGAGCAGCCAGTCGGCCGAACCGGTAGGCAGGAACCCGGGGAAGCCGAGGATGCGCATCGGCACCGGATCGTGCGTCGCCAAGACTTCGGCCACCGCACCGCCGAGGCCGCCGCGCACCGAGTGCTCTTCGACGGTGACGACGGCGCCGGTCTTTGCCGCTTCGAGAATGGTTGCCTCGTCGAGCGGATTGACCGTCGACATGTTGATGACCCGCGCGGCGATGCCGTCGGCGGCGAGGGCTTCGGCCGCGGCCAGCGCCCGGTGCACCATCACGCCATTGGCGATGATGGCGAGATCGTTGCCGTCGCGCAGGGTTTCGGCCTTGCCGATCTCGAAGCGCGCGTTACAGCGCGGCAGGTCGGGCACCGGCATGCGGCTCACCCGGATGAACACCGGGCCATCGAGCGCCGCCGCGGCGCGGATCGCCTGCTCGGTTTCCCAGGGGTCGGAGGGGACGATCAGCGTCAGGTTGTTGAGCAGCCGCAGCCAGGCCATATCCTCGATGGAATGGTGGGTCGGGCCGAGCTCGCCATAGGCGACACCGCTCGATTGGCCGATCAGCTTCACGTTGACATTGGTGTAGGCGATATCGGCCTTGATCTGCTCCATTGCCCGGGCGGTGAGAAAGCACGCGGCGGCGGAAACGAAGGGGATCTTGCCGCCATTGGCGAGGCCGGCGCCCACTGCCACCACGGTCTGTTCGGCGATGCCGACATTGACCATGCGCTCGGGCCAGCGCTTCCGGAAATTGACCAGCTTGGACGAGCCGACGCTGTCGCTCACCACGGTGACGATACGCGGATCGGCTTCGGCCAGTGCCTCGACGGTTTTCGAGAAGGTGTCACGGCAATCGTGCCAGCCGGCAGGGGCAGGGGCGGCGGCGCTCATCAGGCGAGTTCCCGCATGGCTTGCTCGTACTGGTCCTTGTTGGGCACGCCGTGGTGCCAGGCGACGTTGTCGTGCATGAAGCTGACGCCCTTGCCCTTGAATGTGTTGGCGATGACGCAGAGCGGCTTGCCGCGGCCTTTAGGCGACTTACTCAGCACCTCGTAGAGGGCGCGGTGATCGTGGCCGTCGACCATCTCGACATGCCAGCCGAAGGCGCGCCATTTGTCGTCGAGCGGGTCGAGGCTGGCGGTCTCCTCGGTGCGCGCCCCCTGCTGTAGCCGGTTACGATCGATGATCAGCGTCAGGTTCTCGAGCTTGCGGTGTCCGGCGGTGAGCGCCGCTTCCCAGTTGCTGCCTTCCTGCAACTCGCCGTCGCCGGTGAGAACGAAAGTGCGGAAATCGGCACTGTCGATCTGGCCGGCAATGGCGATGCCGACGCTGACCGGCAGGCCATGACCGAGCGGGCCGGTATTGGTCTCCACGCCTGGCAGGTAGTTGCGGTTAGGGTGGCCGTTGAGCAGCGACAGCGGCTGCATGTAGGTGTTCAGCTGCGCTTCGGGGAAAAAGCCGGCGGCGGCCAGCACGGCATAAAAGGCACCGGTGCAGTGGCCCTTGCTCATCACGAAACGATCTCGCGCCGGGTTGCGTGGATCGGCGGGGTCGTGGCGCAGCACGCCGAAATACAGCGTCGCCAGCACGTCGGCGGCGCTGAAATCGCCACCGGGATGACCCAGTTGCGCCTCGTAGACCATCTGGAAACTGCGCCGGCGGATCCACAACGCCTTGTCGCGGATCAGCGCGACCGGATCGTTGCGAAGTTCGGCGGAAGCCGGGAACGTCAAAACTGCCTCCTCCAGCATTCGGGGTAGGCGGGCTTGCTGCCGCTGCCTCCCATGCATCTTGCTGCGACAACTAACCGATTGTTTGCCGCTCGTCACTATCGAAAATTTGCGAATGGTTTCGTTTGGCATATAGTCGCTAGATATCCGAAGTGTGCGGGTTGCGGAAAACCCAGCCGCCACGGTAATTTGCCAGAGGTCAGCAGAGGCGCGCCTGAGAGATGAACGAGCAGAAGAGCATGCGCCGGCAGGACCGCAAGGCCGGCGGCGGCGTCGACGCCGGCACGCTGAGCGGACTGTTGGCCGAGCCGCGGCGGCGCAAGATTCTCGAGTGGCTGCAGGAAGAGGGCAGCGCCCGGGTGCGCGACCTCTCGGCTGCGTTCGAAGTCAGCGAAGCGACGATCCGGCAGGATCTCGAGCGGCTGGAGGCTGACGGCTATATCACCAGGGAGCATGGCGGCGCGTTCCTCAAGACGCTGCCGCGGCAGGTCGAGACGCTGAGCCTGCAACACCTTGAGAATATGGATAAAAAGCGCAGGATCGGGGTGCGGGCCGCATCGCTGGTCGGTGATGGCGAGACGATCATCCTCGATGCCGGCTCGACCACCACCGAGGTCGCGCATGGCCTCTTGCAGCGGCGCGAGCTGACGGTGATCACCAATGCGCTCAACATCGCGCTGATCCTCGGCGCGGTGCCGGGCTTTGCCGTGCATATGCCGGGCGGCCAGTTCAAGGCGCCGACCCTGTCGCTGAGCGGCGACAAGTCGGTGGAGTATTTCCGCGATATCCTCGCCGGCAAGCTGTTCCTCGCCACCGCCGGCGTGTCGCTCGAAGCGGGACTCACCTATCCGAGCTTTGCCGACCTGCAGCTCAAGCAGGCGATGATCAAGGCGGCGCAGCACGTCTACCTGGTGGCGGATTCGACCAAGATCAACCGCACTTCGTTCACGCGGCTTGGCACTTTGGACGTGATTCACTCGTTTATCACCGATGACGGGATCCGCGATGAGGATGCCCGCGAATTCGAGCGCCGCGGCATCGAGCTGATCATCGCTCGCTGAAATAGTTTAAGCCTGGCAGTCCCTTAGTCTCGCTGCTCCAGCGCCAGCCGTTGGGGCAGGGCGCTGTCACGTGCTGTCGAACCGGACCGGATCAGCGCTGCTTGCTGGCGATCCCGACGAAAATCGGCATTGACTTGCCTCAGATACCTCCGTAATCCTCATTAATCGCAAACAAAGCGAAACAGACAGAACTCGTCTGTTTGCGATGTACCTCAGGTGCAGGTTGCGCCTGGGTGCAGGGGAGCAGGTGAGGAGCCCTTCGATCACGGCGACTGATGTCCAGGCGGCTTGCAGCCGGCTGACGGGCACGGCTGTGCGATGGCCGACCACCGCGAGGTTCAATCCCGGATGCGACTGCCGAGACCGGCGGCGATCGGGGCACAAGAGGAGGACACGGACAATGGTACGGCTTGGCCGATACGTGCTGGCCCCGCTGGCGGGGCTGCTGCTGGCAGGCGCCAGCTACGCGCAGGAAATGACCGATGTGGGCACGCCCCGCAACGAGACGCTGATCGTGCAGACCTTCGACGGCAAATCGGCCAACCCCGATGTGCAGAACCCGCTCAACCAGTATGCGATCTGGCGCGGCTTCCGCGAACTGGGCTGGAGCTTTTTGTGGGAGATGGATACGGCGACCGGCCAATCCTACCCTGAGCTCGCTGCCGGCCCGGTGGAAGTGCTCAACCCCGAGCACACCAAGTTCCGCATCAAGATCCGCCCCGGCGTGTTCTGGAGCGACGGGGTGGAGTTCACCGTCGACGACCTGATCTACACGCTCGATACGTCCTTCAAGTACAAGGACAAGCTGACCTTCGTCGCCCGCACCACCAATTACGTGAAAGAGGGCAGCTGGTCCAAGGTCGACAACTACACCATGGATATCGAGACGGCGAACCCGGCCTATGATTTCCAGACCGTGCTCGGCGTCTATACCTGGGGCTCGCTGTTCGTGCCGGTGCCCAAGCACATCTTCGAAGGGCAGGGCGACAATGTCGTCACCTTCAAGAACACCAATGCGGTGACGCTCGGGCCCTACAAGATCAAGGAGTTCGACCCCAACGGCTTCTGGCAGCTGTGGGAATTGCGTGACGATTGGCAGCGTTCGGGCTGGGGGAACCTCGGCACGCCGAAGCCGAAATACGTGCTCTACAAGGATTTCGGCGCCGAAGAGACGCGCACCCTGGCGTTCGTCCAGAACCAGTATGACGTCGACACTTTCATGAGCCCGGATTCGATTGCCGCCGCCAAGGCGCGCAACCCGGCGATCGAAACCTTCTCGCCGACGCTGCCGTACCACGACATGAACGACGCCTGTGCCTACGGCGTCTATTTCAACCAGCAGAAGTCACCCTATGACCTGCCCGAAGTGCGCTGGGCGCTGGCCCTGACGACCAACCTGCAGCAGGTCGGCATCAGCGCCGTCAGCGGGCAGTTCAAGGCCGCGGCCCTGCCGTTCGCCGACACGCCGATCACCGACCCGGTCTACTACCAGCCGATGCTGGAGTTCCTCAACGGGCTGACCCTCTCGGATGGCTACAAGCCGTTCGATGCCGGCTTCGGCGACGGCATGGTGGCGGCGCTCAAGGCGCAGGGCACCCCCGAGGCGGACCTGCCGACCGGCGATGCGGTCAAGCAGGGCTTTGGCCAGGGCTGGTGGAAGTACGACCCGGCGGAAGCCGAAAAGCTGCTCGGCTCGGTCGGCATCAAGAAGGGCGCGGACGGCTTTTACACCAAGCCCGACGGCTCGCCGTGGACGCTCGATTTCGTCATCCCGGCCGACTGGAACAAGGTGATGCAGCGCACCGGCTTCTCGATCGCCGACAGCTGGAAGAAGGCGGGGTTCAACGTCACCGCGCGCCAGGCCGACAATGGCGAGTTCACCACGGTGCAGAACACCAACGCCAAGCTCGACCTGATGGTCAACTGGAACATGACCTGCACCTACAACTCCAACTGGTTCAACAGCTGGAACTCGTTCAGCGACACGTTCGTCAAGCCGGTCGACTCCAACGAGCCGCTGCAGGGCAACTTCATCCGTGTCACCGACCCGGAGATCTTCAAGCTGGTGCAGGATAGCAAGGTGCTCGAGATCGGCTCGGAGCCGTTCGTCGCCAACGGCATCGAGATCGCCAAGAAGCTGACCAGCGGCATGCAGTTCATCAACCTGATGAACATCCCGACGACGATCCCGACCAATTCGACCTACTGGAAGAACTATCCCAAGCAATCGAACTTCTACGCGGCGCCCTACACCTGGTGGTCGTCGTTCAAGAAGACGATCGTCAACATCGAACCGACCGGCAAGTAGCCGCTGGTCGATGGTGGGGCGGCTTTCCTCCCGGCCGCCCCATTCCCTTTTCTCGTTCTCGGAGCAGGTGGGCCAATGGGTGTCCTGCAATACGTGGCCAAGCGTGTTGGCCTCTATTTCGCGGTCCTGTTCATCGGGCTGACGATCACCTTCCTGTTGCCGCGACTGATGCCGGCCAACCCGATCGACGGCTATATCGGCCAGATCCAGGCACGGGCCAGCGGCGCGCTCACCGCCGATGACATCATCCAGCTGCGCGCCAATCTCGAGCAGCTCTACGGGCTGAAGGGCGACCTGTTCAGCCAGTACCTGAGCTATCTCGAGCGGGTGGTGCTGCACTTCGATTTCGGGCCGAGCTTCACCTATTACCCGCAGCCGGTCAGCCAGATGATCTTCAACGCGCTGCCCTGGACGCTGGGGCTGCTGCTGATCTCGACCTTCATCGCCTGGCTGCTCGGCAACATGGTCGGGCTGGTGGCGGGGTACTTCCACACCAAGAAGGCGGCGACCATCCTCGAAGTGGTCGGGATCCTGCTCTACCCGATCCCCTATTACATCCTCGCGGTCAGCGTGATCCTGCTGCTCGCCTACATCTTCCCGATCTTCCCGCTGTCGCCGACCTTCCCGGTCGGGCAGATGACGCCGCAGAAATTCGGCATGGTGATCTACAACTCGCTGCTGCCGGCGCTGACGCTGGTGCTCGCCGGGTTCGGCTGGAACATCCTCAGTATGAAGGCGCTGGCGGTGGCGACCACCGAGGAGCCCTACGTCACCTATGCCCGGCTGAAGGGCGCCTCGAACTGGACCCGCATGGTGCGCTACGTGTTCCGCAACGCCATGCTGCCGCAGGTGACGGCGCTGGCGCTGTCGCTGGGCACGGTGTTCAACGGCGCGCTGCTCACCGAGATGCTGTTCTCCTATCCGGGCGTCGGGCTGATCATGCGCACCGCGGCGAGCGGTGGCGATTACAACGTGCTGTACGGCGCCATCGCCATCTCGATCATCGCCGTCGCCACGGCCGGCCTCGTCATCGACCTCATCTATCCCCTCCTCGACCCGCGGATCCGCCACAAATGACGACCGAGAGCCCCTCGGCGGCGGGTGCCGCCGCCATTCCCGCCGCCCCGACAGCCAAGCGCCGCGACAGCTTGCTGTGGCTGCTCAACGCGCGGCTCGCCATTGGGCTGAGCCTCGTCAGCATCTTCATCGTCGGCAGTATCGTGTTGCCGTTCTTTGCGCCCGCCGATCCGTCGCTGCAGGCGACGTATTTGAAGAACATGCCGATGTCCTGGGAGCACCTGCTCGGCACCAATGCCATCGGGCAGGACATTTTCTGGTTCCTGGTGTTCGCCATCCGCAACTCGCTGATCCTCGGCGTCTTGGTCGGCGTCGGCGTCACCATCATCTCGACCGCGGTCGGGCTCAGCGCCGGCTATATCGGCGGCAATTACGAGCGCGTAGTGATGCTGGTGGTCGACAGCTTCATCACCATTCCGCTGCTGCCGATCCTGATCATTCTGGGTGCAGTGATCCGCGGCAACAGCTCGTTCCTCACCGTGGGCCTGATCATCGTGGTGTTCGGCTGGGCCTGGGGCGCCCGCACCATCCGCTCGATGGCGCTGTCGCTGCGCGAGCGTGAGTTCATCAACATGGCGCGGTTTTCGGGCGCCAACACCTTCAACATCCTCACGAGGGAAATCTTCCCTTACGTCTCGGCCTACATGGTGGTGGGGTTCATCAACACCATCCTCTTTGCCGTGAATACCGAGGCGACGCTGGCGGTGATCGGGCTCAGTAAGGTCGAGGTGCCGACGCTAGGCTCGATCATCTTCTGGGCGCTCAACTACAACGCGCTGTTCACCGGCAATTACCCCTGGCTGGTGGCGCCGATCGTCGCCTCGATCCTGCTCTTTCTCGGGTTGTTCCTGACCTCGACCGGCTTCAACGCCGCATTCGCCAACAAGCGGGGTGTCGCATGATCAAGCTCAATGATCTGAAGATCAGCTACCGCATCGGCAACCGGGTGATCGAAGCGGTCAACGGCGTCACTCTGACCATTCCGGATGGTTCGATCGTCGGCATTGCCGGGGAATCCGGCTGCGGCAAGTCCACGCTCATGAAGGCGATCTATGGCGATATCCAATCGCCGATGTCGCTCAGTGGCGGCAGCATCGAATATGGCATGAAGGGTGCTGACGGGCTGCCGGTGACCACCCAGACCATCCGCCGGGAGTGGTTCAAATCGATCTCCTATATTCCACAGAGCTCGATGAACTCGCTGAACCCGGTGATCCGCATCCGCGACCAGTTCACCGATTTCCCCGGCACCGACAGCAACAAGAAGCGGGTGCTGGAGCGGGCGCGGGCCTATATCGGCAAGCTCGGCCTGCCGGCTGAAGCGATGGAGTCCTACCCGCATCAGCTGTCGGGCGGCATGCGGCAGCGCGTGATGATCGCGCTCGCCACCTTCTTCCAGCCCGAGCTGATCATCGCGGACGAGCCGACCACGGCGCTCGACGTGGTGGTGCAGAAGGAAATCCTGCTGCTCTTGATGGAAGTGCAGGAGCTGATGGGCAACACCATCCTCGTCGTCTCGCACGACATGGGCGTCCACTACCAGGTCACCCACAAGATGCTGATCATGTATGCCGGCCGGGTGGTCGAGTATGGCGACACCGAAAGCGTCTTCGCCGACCCGCAGCACCCCTACACCAAGATGCTGATCGACTCGCTGCCCACTATTGGCGACGACAGCATGCGCGGCGTGCTGGCCAGCATGGCCGGGGCAGGGGGTGACCGGGCCTATCGGGTGGAACCGGAGCTGATCGAGGTGAAGCCGGGGCATTTCATGGCGCGACCCAGCCAGATTGTGGGGGCAGCGGCATGACCGTGATCCTGAAGACCGAAGCCCTGAACAAGGTCTACCGGCAGGGTGGGCTGGTGCGCTCGCGGCAGGTCAAGGCGCTGAACGACGTCAACATCACGGTCGAGAGCGACAAGCCGGTGGTGATCGCGGTGGTCGGGGAATCCGGCAGCGGCAAGACCACGCTGGCCAAAACCCTGCTGCGGCTCGAAACCCCGAGCTCGGGCCGGGCCATCGTCTATGACACGGTGGTGACCGGCAAAGGCACGACGCTTTCGAAGCAGCAGTTTCTCGGGCTGGTGCAGCCGATCTTCCAGAACCCGTTCGAGGCCTTCAGCCGCTATCGGCCGGTCGATGCGTATCTGCATGAAACGGCGCGGCGCGTCGGCGGCATGGATGGCGCCCAGGCGGAGGCGGCGGTGGCGGCGGCGCTCACCAGCGTCGGGCTCAAATACGGCGAGGTGCGCGGCAAGTACACCAACCAGTTCTCGGGCGGCGAGCTGCAGCGCATCTCGGTGGCGCGAGCGCTGATCCCGCAGCCCAAGCTGATCGTTGCCGACGAGCCGGTATCGATGATCGATGCGTCGCGGCGGATGATCATCATCAACCTGTTCAAGCAGCTGCGCGACGAAGCCGGCCGGAGCTTTCTCTACATCACCCACGACCTTGCCACCGCCTACTACATCTCCGACTACGTGGCGGTGATGAACAAGGGCGTGGTGGTGGAGTTCGGCCCGGCCCGCCAGGTGATGGGCGATCCGCAGCACGACTACACCAAGCTGCTCTTGAGCTCGATCCCGACGACAAAGAGCCGCTGGCGGCCGCGGAAGGTGGCGGCGTGAGTTTTTGTCCACCGGCCTCTCGCTCCCCTCCCCCTTGAGGGGAAGGGTTGGGGGTGGGGGTCCATCGGCTCTTGAACCGCACCACCCCCACCCCCCACCCTCAAGGGGGAGGGGAGCGACAGCGTTCAACTTGTAATTCAATGGATTTTTGCAGATGACCACCACCACCGCCTCGCTTTGGGCCACCTGGGAGCTGAGCCTGACGGGCCCCTCCACCGGCAACCCCTTCCTCGAGATCCAGCTCACCGCCACCTTCCGCCAGGGCGAGCGCGAGGTGCGGGTCAACGGGTTCTATGACGGTGACGGCGTCTACAAACTGCGCTTCCTGCCCGACACCGCGGGCACCTGGAGCTACGAAACCCGCAGCAATGCGCCGGCGCTCGACTATGTCAGCGGCACCTTCGAAGTGGGGCCGGCGCTGCCCAACCATCACGGTCCGGTGCGCGTCGCCAACCGGCACCATTTCCGCTACGCCGATGGCACGCGCTACACCAATATCGGCACCACCGCCTATGTGTGGAACCTGCAGGGCGATGCGCTGGAGGAGGAGACACTCGCGAGCCTCGCCAAGGCGCCCTTCACCAAGATCCGCATGTGCGTGTTCCCCAAGCACTATCGCTACAATGAGAACGAGCCGGAGCGGTATCCGTTCAAGCTGGTGACTGCGGGCAAAAGCAAGTGGGACGGCAGCTTTGCCGGGGCCGACAAGTATGGCTGGAAGTTCGATTTCACGCAGTTCGAGCCGGCCTATTTCCAGCATCTCGAACAGCGCATCAGGCAGCTCGCCGAGATCGGGGTCGAAGCCGACCTGATCGTCTTCCACCCCTATGACCGCTGGGGTTTTTCGCGCATGTCGCCGGCCGAGGATGACCGGTACCTGCGCTACCTCACGGCCCGGCTCGCGGCCTTCCCCAATGTGTGGTGGTCGATGGCCAATGAATATGACCTGATGCCGCAAAAGACCCCGCAGGACTGGGATCGCTTCATCAACATCACCGCCGACAACGACCCCTTCGGGCACCTGCTATCGGTGCATAACTGTTTCAAGTTCTACGACCACAACCACCCGCGTATCACCCACGCTTCGATCCAGCGCTCGAGTGCCAACATGTCGGCGGTGTGGCGCGAGAAATACGGCAAACCGGTCTCGATCGACGAGTGCTGCTACGAGGGCACCATCGCCGAGCTCTGGGGCAGTATCAGTGGCCAGAAGATGGTGCGCCGCTTCTGGGACGGGGTGGTCAATGGCGGCTATGTCACCCATGGCGAGACCTTCAATAATGAGACCAACACCATCTGGTGGGCCAAGGGCGGCAAGCTGATCGGCGACAGTGTCGAACGCATCGCCTTCCTTCGCCGCATCATGGAGGAGGGGCCTGACGAAGGGCTCGATCCGATCAAATCCACCGGCGCCTATCGCATCGCCATGCAAGGCGGGCTCGACAATGTGGTGCTGCAGCAGCTGTTCGTGCCACCGGCAGGCGAAGAGGGCTGGGCTCCGGCGATGGCGTGGTGGCCGACTGCCGGGCAGCCGCACCGCTATTACCTGAGCTACATGGGCGAGAACCAGCCGAGCGAGGCGACAGTCGCGGTGCCGCCCGACGAGCAGTACAGCGCCACGCTGATCGACACCTGGAACATGACCGAGACGCCGCTCGCGCCGAGCGTCAAGCGTGGCGACGTGCTGCATTTCGAGCCGAAACCCTATCTGGCGCTGCTGTTCAAGCGCATCGACTGAGGATCTCTCCATGACCGCCAAGTACGATATTTTCGAAGCGAGCTTTGCCGGCCCGGCCAGCGGCAACCCCTATCTCGAGGTGAGCTTTGACGCGGTGTTCGCGCAGCATTCGCGCGAAGTGCGGGTGCCGGGCTTCTACGATGGCGACGGCACCTATCGGGTGCGCTTCATGCCCGACCATGGGGGCGAATGGACGTTCCGCACGCGGTCGCAGACCGCTGCGCTCGACGGCAAGACCGGCAGCTTCACCGTCACCGCGGCGCGCCCAGGCCAGCACGGGCCGGTGGCCGTGAAGAACAAGTTCCACTTCGCCCATGCCGACGGCACGCCTTACGTGCCTTTCGGCACCACCTGCTATGCCTGGACGCACCAGCCGCTTGCCATGCAGGCCGAAACGCTGGAGACGCTCGGCGAGGCCAAGTTCAACAAGATCCGCATGGGGGTGTTCCCCAAGGATTATCCGTTCAACACCAACGAGCCGCTGCAGGACGTCTATCTGCCGGGCGTCGACGGCAAGCTCGATTTCGACCGGCCCAACCCGAAAGCGTTCCAGCACTTCGAGCAGCAGGTCGGGAAACTCCGCGACATGGGGATCGAGGCGGACCTGATCATCTTCCACCCCTATGACCGGTGGGGCTACTCGAACATGTCGGCGGAACAGGATTTCCGCTACGTCGCGTATCTCGCGGCCCGGCTCAGCGCCTATGCCAACGTCTGGTGGGCGCTCGCCAACGAGTACGATTTCCTGCTCGACACCAAGCCGGTGGCGCAGTGGGACCGCTATTTCCACATCCTCGAAGAGAACGACCCCTACGGCCACCTGAAGTCGATCCACAATGGCGACCAGTCGATGAATTTCGACCATCGCAAGGCCTGGGTCAGCCATGTCTGCATCCAGAACTGGGATGTGAAGCGCACCCCGGAATGGCGCGAGCAGTATGGCAAGCCCGTGGTCAACGACGAGCCGGAATACGAAGGCAATATCTGGCCGAGCTGGGGCAACATCACGGCTGAGGAGCTCACCCACCGGTTCTGGACCACGGTGATGCGCGGCGGCTATGCCGGGCACGGCGAGACCTATGCCGACCCCGACGACCTGATCTGGTGGGCCAAGGGCGGCAAACTCCATGGCGAAGCCTGGAAGCGCATCGGGTTCCTCCGCGCCATCGTCGAGGAAGACGCGACGGACGGGCTGACGCCGATGGGCCACAATGCCTCCTGGCCGTGGAGCCGCATCTCCGGGGCCCGCGACGGCAAGGTCAGCTACATCTATTTCGGCGAGCACCAGCCCAATCAATGGACCACCGGGCTGCCGAAGGAAGACGGGAATTTTGAGGTCGACCTGATCGACACCTGGGCGATGACGGTGACGCCGGCCAAACGGATTGCCGCGCTGGTGCCGCACCCGACGCGGCATAGCGAGGTGGTGCGGGGTGGCAAGGCCGATGCGGCGTTCGGGGTGGAACTGCCGAGCCGGCCGTACCTGGCGCTGCGGATCAGGCAGTTGGACTAGTCACTGGGCTGCGGGCTTTAGCGGCCCGGCACCGGCGCGTTTGCCGCCAGCAACCCTTGCGCCTTCAGATCCGACCAGAACTCCGCGGGAATGTTCACCGCGAGCGCCGCGACATTCGCCTGCACCTCCGACGCCTTCGCCGCGCCGGGGATCACCGAGACCACGGCCGGGTGGGCGAGGGGGAACTGCAGGGCTGCGACCGGCATGCTGACGCCGTGGGCTTTGCACACCGCCTCGATGCCGCGGACTTTCGCCTGCACTTCGGGCGGGGCTTTGCCATAGGCGTACATGGCGCCGGCGCCTGAGCCGGTGACGAGGATGCCGGAGGCGAAGGGGGCGCCGATGATGACGCTGATGCCGCGATCGAGGCAGCGCTGCATAGAGGTATCGAGCACGCTCTGGTCGAGCAGGGTATAGGGCATGGCGACGATGGCGAAATCGACGTCGATGGCACTCAGCATCTCGTCGAGATTGCCGGGGACGTTGTTGCCGACGCCGATCGCCTTGATATCGCCGGCGGCCTTTAGCTCCTCTAACGCCTTGAGGCCACCGCCGTCGGTCAGTTGCTTCAGGTACACCGTCACCAGTTCGGGGGTGTGGAACATGGTGTCGAGGTCGTGGATCACCAGCGTATCCACGGTGTTGAGCGCCAGCCGCTGCAGCACCTGCTCGTAGGCCCGCATCACCCCATCATAGGTGTAGTTGAACTCCACCTCGAAGGGCAGGCCGCCGGCCCAGGGGGCGGTGCTGAAGGTCGCGGGGTCATCGGGGCGGTGGAGGATGCGGCCGACCTTGGTGTTGACGATGAACTCGTTACGCGGCCGGGTGCGGAGGAACCCGCCGAGCCGATGCTCGGAGAGGCCGCGGCCATACCAGGGCGCGGTGTCGTAGAAGCGCACCCCGGCCTCCCAGGCGGCGGCCAGGGTCGCCTGTGACTCGGCTTCGTCCAGCCTGGCGTAGAGCTCGCCCAGATGCGCGGCGCCGAAACCGAACACCGGCAGCTCCAGCGCGGTACGCCCGACGCGGCGACGGGTTGAGACGGTGACAGTCACGGTGGTGGACCTCCCCAAAGGCACTTCGCTGGCTTTTTGGCAAAGCTGTCAGACGACAGGGGGTTGGGCAAGCGGGGGGCTGCGGGTTGTCACTGGTCGCGCCACACCGCCCCCTCGCCCCTCTGGGGAGAGGGCGGCGGATGGGGCCTGAGGCCTCATCCGTGGGGTGAGGGGCGCCAAGCGCACGACAATCAGGACAGGTAGAGGGGGCACTCGTTCAGCCGGTGTGCTTGGCTCCCCCTCACCCTGACCCTCTCCCCAGAGGGGCGAGGGGACGCACTTTGCGACGCCCGTGCGCCCAAGGAAGTCAAGGGGTCCTCAGGTACTCCTAGGCCGACACCGCCGACGTCGCGTTCCTTGCCGCCATCGACGCCGTCACGGTCGCGACCGTGCTGTCGTCGACTGCGAGGCCGATCGCCCGCAGCGCCAGCACCACCGCGCCGACCGAGCCGTCGCCGGCGATGCGAACATCCGGCGTGTGGCCGGCGGCGCGCATCACTTCGGAGACCGCGGCGGGCAGCGTCAACAGGTGCGGAGCGATGCCGCCGCCGAGCGCTACCGGGCCGGGCATGCCGGGGTCGAAGATCATCTTGAAGTCGGCGAGGAGGTAGGCCTCGGACTGCGCCAGGAGCGCCGCCGCAACGGGGTCGGTGCGGTTGGCGATGACCAGTGGGGCGAAGCGGGCGAGCTCAATCGGGCGGAGCTTGTAGATCGCGTCGACAAACTGCTGCAGGCAGAGCTGCCGGCCGCTGAAGGCTTTTTCGTCGGAATAGGCGATGCCGAAGGCGCCGAGCAACGCGGCGGTCAGCACGGTTTTCTGGCCACGGCCTTCGAGGTCGGCGGTGACGGCGATCGCCGCGTGATGGCCGAGCCAGTAGCCCGAGCCGAGATCGCCGAGCAGGTAGCCGGCGGCATCGACCACGGCTTCGATTGCACCATTACGGACCCGCACCGCACCGGCGCCAGTGCCGGCGACGATGCAATAGCCGTCGCGCGCCGCAGTGACCGAGGCGAGCATCGCCTCGAGGTCGCCGGCGAAAACCAGGGGGCCGGTGAGGCCATTTTCACGGAAGGCCGCTTCCAGCCGATCCTGCGCGACATGGGCGCGGGGGCCGGCCAGCGCGAGCAGCGCCAGCTCGATATCGAGCTGGCCGCCGGCATCGGCGACGGCGGCCTCGACCGCCGAAATGATGGCGGAAGCCGCCTGTTCCGGGCTGTTCGAGGCCGGGTTGCCGCCGCGATTGCGGCCCTGGCCGAGACAGCGGCCGGCATGATCGACCAGAGTGGCACGCGATGTGGAACCGCCCACATCGATGGCGAGCAACGCCTTGTTCATCGCGTTATCGACCCGCTTGCCTTCGTGAAAATTGCTGGATAAGAATTGTTTTCATCCGCACAGCGGCCTTCTTGAGAGTGATTTTCAGGGCATGGGCTCCTAACATAGATGACCGCCATCGCAAAGACGTTCAGCGTTCTGGACCGGATCAGGACTTACCAGTCCCAGATGCCGGCTACGATGGCGAAAATCGCAGCGGTCCTCATTGACGATCCGAAGGCGCCGCTGAACCTCTCGATCACCGATCTGGCCGAGCGGGCAGGGACCTCGGCCGCCAGCGTCACCCGCTTCTGCCGGATGATCGGCTATGGCGGCTATTCGCAGCTGCGCGTCGGGATTGCCGAGGATGTCGGCCGCGGTGGAGCCAAGGCGGCATGGATCGGTGAAATCGGCCGGTCCTTCGGGCCGGATGACTCGCCGGACGAGATCCGCAACGCGCTGCTCAACACCCATGTGCTGAGCCTCCAGACCACGGCGGGGCTGCTCGATATGCCCACCGCGATCCGGGTGGCGCAGGCGATCGTCAAGGCTCGGCAGCTCGACGTCTATGGCGTCGGCGGCAGCGCGCTCACGGCGCTCGAGACCGAGGCGCGGCTCTATCGCATCGGCGTCAATGTCCATACCTGGGCCGAGGTGCATAACGGGCTGACCAGCGCCGCCATACTCGATGACCGGTGCGTTGCCATCGGCATCTCCAATACCGGCCGCACCGACGAAACCATCCAGATGCTGACCGTCGCCAAGGCGTCGGGCGCCCATACCGTGGCGATCACCGGCAACCCGGATTCGCCGCTGGCTCGCCTCGCCCATGACGTGCTGATCGCCGCTTCGCCCGATGGCTACCTGCAGCCGGCGGACCTGTCGGCCCGGCACTGCCAGCTGTTCGTGGTGGATCTGCTTTACCTGTTGATTGCGCAATCGAATTTCGACCGCACGACGCGCTTCCTCGCCGCCTCCGGCGCCGCGGTAGCGCCACGCCGCCGCCCGATGCGGGGTGGCTTGCCTAACACTGCCGCGCGCCGCGCGACGGCCCAGACCTAACGGAACCCATGTGATTATGACCGACCTGACTACGCAGTTTCATACCGAAGTTTCGACCCGCCTCGCCAAGCTCGCGGGCCCGAACCAGGCGATCGACGACACCATCGCGCTGGTGGCCGACGCAGTGGCGGCCGGCGGCGTGGTGCAGGCCTTCGGCACCGGTCACTCGGAAGCTTTCGCCATGGAAATCGCCGGCCGCGCCGGCGGGCTGATCGCCGCCAACCGCATCCCGCTGCGCGCTTTGGTGCTGCGCGGCGGCAAGGACCTGTCGATCCTTGGCGGCGCCGCGCTGGAGCGCGACCCGAACGTCGCGGAAAACCTCCTGTCGCTCTACGAGCTCGACAAGAACGACGTGTTCATCATCGCCTCGAACTCGGGCGTCAACGGCTCGATCGTCGGACTGGCGCTCGCCGCCAAGGCGCGCGGCCACAAGGTGGTGGCGGTGACCAGCTTCGACCACACCAGCAAAGTCACGCCCAAGCATCCGAGCGGCAAGCGTTTGATGGAAGTGGCAGATATCGCCATCGACAACCTGGCGCCCTTCGGCGACAGTACGCTGCAACTGGAGGGTGGCATGGGCGTAGGCGCAGTCTCCTCGCTCACCGCAGCATTCATTGCTCAGCGCATCACCATCGGCGTCGCTGAAGCGCTGCTCAAGCGCGGCAAGACGCCGCCGCTCTACATCTCGGCAAATATCCCCGGGGGCGACGAACACAATCGTGCTCTCGAAGATCTTTACGGCACGCGCATCCGTGGGGAGTCCTGAGGGACTACGGAGGCGTTTGGCGTGGGGCCTAACGACTAAATACTTGGAGAAGGGAAGGAACTAAATGTTCAAAAAGACCATTGACCGCCGCGCATTCCTGCGCGGCACGACGGCCCTCGTGGCAGTCGCGCCGTTTGGCGGCCTGCTCGGCTCGACCAGCGCTTTCGCGCAGGACGCGGCCAATCCGTTTGGTGTCGCCGACGGTTCGACCGTTGACGCCGTCATCTTCAACGGCGGTTACGGCATCGACTATGTCGAGTTCGCCGCCAACCTCGTGCAGAAGAACCACCCGACCGTCACCGTCAAGGTGTCGCCGTCGACCCAGATCGCCCAGGAACTGCAGCCGCGTTTCCTCGGCGGCAACCCGCCGGATCTGATCGACAACTCGGGTGCGCAGGCCATCGGCTTTGCGGCCATCATCGACCAGCTCGAAGACATGAACTCGGTGCTCGACGCGCCGAGCCTCGAAGGCACCAAGATCCGCGACACCCTGGTGGGTGGCGTCGAGAAGCCGGGCACCTTCGGCGACAAGTTCATCGCGCTGAACTACGTGATGACCGTCTACGGTATCTGGTACTCGGCCTCGCTGTTCGAGGCCAATGGCTGGACCCCGCCGACCACTTGGGCGGAAGCCATTGAGCTCGGCAAGGTTGCCAAGGAAAAGGGTCTCTACCTGTTCGGTTGGGGCAAGGAAGCGGCGACCTACTACCGCACCACTGCGGTCGCTTCGGCGATCAAGGCGGGCGGCGACGAAGTGCGTCTGGCCGTCGACAACTTCACCCCGGGCTTCTGGTCGCATCCGGCGTTCCAGGCCGTCTTCACCGCGCTGCATGAGATCATCTCGGGCGGCATGATGAAGCCGGGTGGCGCGGGCACTCAGTTCACCGCTGCTCAGGCGCAGTGGTCGAACGACCAGTCGTTCCTGCTCTATCCGTCGGGCTCGTGGATCGAGAACGAAATGAAGCCGGCCACCAAGGCGGACTTCAAGATGACCGGCATGCCGGAACTGTCGATCGACGCCAACGACAAGCTGCCGAAGACGGCTCTGCACGCCACGGCGGGCGAACCGTTCATCATCCCGGCGGGCGCGCTGAACCTTGCCGGTGGCAAGGAACTGCTCCGCACGATGCTCTCGAAGGAAGCCGCGACGAACTTCGCCAAGACGAAGCTCGCCCCGACCATCGTCAAGGACACCGTGCCGGCCGACGGTTTCGGTTCGACCGCTCTGGTCTCGCAGAGCAAGCTGCTGGCCGACGCCGGCAACGACGTCTTCACCTGGAACTCGTTCGACCTCTACGGCACGAACCAGGACGAACTCGTCGTCTGGAACAGCTTCCTCGATGGCAAGCTTGACGTAGCCGCCTTCACTGCCGCTCTCGAGGCGATCACCAGCGCCGTTTACAACGACGCCTCCGTCACGAAAGTCGAAGTGAAGTAATGGACAGCACGATGGCGAGGGCACCGGCCACGACAACCCGTCGGTGGAAACTACCAAGCCTCGAGGGCTCCAGCTTCGCGCTGGTGTTTTTGGGGCTCCCCCTGGCGATCTACGTGATCTTCGTGATCTCGCCATTCGTGCAAGCCTTTTACTACTCAATGACCGATTGGTCAGGCTTTTCGAAGAAGATGAACTTCGTTGGCCTGGCCAATTATGTCACCCTGTTGACTGATCCGGTCTTCACCAAGGCCGTCTACAACTCCATCGTCCTGGTGGTGGTGCTGCCGCCGCTGGTGATCATCCTCTCGGTGACGCTGGCGACGCTGGTGACCATTGGCGGGGTGACCCGCGGCGAGATCCAGGGGCTCAAGCATTCCGGCATCTACCGGGTGATCTCGTTCTTCCCCTACACCGTGCCGGCGATCGTCATCGGCATCCTGTGGGCGCAGATGTACGACCCCTCGAGCGGCCTGCTGAACGGTATCCTGACCGCCCTGGGGTTCGATTTCTTCAAGTCCTTCGCCTGGCTCGGCGACGAGCGCACCGCCATGGGCGCCTCGATCTTCGTCATCGCCTGGTCGATGGTCGGCTTCTACATGGTGCTGTTCATCGCAGCGATCAAAGGCATCCCGGCCGAGGTCTATGAGGCGGCGCGCGTCGATGGCGCCGGCCGCTTCCGCACGGCGATCTCGATCACCGTGCCGATGATCCGCGACAATATCCGCACCGCTTACGTCTATCTCGGCATCCTGGCGCTCGACGCCTTCGTCTATATGCAGGCGCTCAACCCGAGCGGTGGGCCGGCCAACTCCACCGTGGTGATTTCGCAGCACCTGCTGAATACCGCCTTCAAGAAGGGCAAATTCGGCTACGCGACCTCGATGGGCGCTACGCTGGCGATCATCACGCTGATCTTTGCCGCGCTGGTGTTCTTCGTGTTCTGGTGGACCGGTCGTCCGCCCAAGTCGAAGCCGGCCGCCATTGTCGCGGCGCCCGCCATTCGCGCCGCCGCGATCGCGACGCCCGCGAAGCCGGTGGCGCAGTTCGAGCATCCGGTGGCGAGAAAGACCATCTGGACCGACAAGACCGTCGCCACGATTTCGCACATCGCGCTCATCGCCTGGGTGGTGATCATCTGCGCGCCGCTGCTCTGGGTGCTGATGAGCTCGTTCAAGACGACGCAGCAGATCTTCGCCTCGCCCTTCACGCTGCCCACCAGCTTCAACTTCGACAACTACGTGTCGGCGTGGACCTCGGCGTCGATCGGCACCTATTTCTTCAACACGGTGATCGTTGTCGGCTTCGCGCTGGCCATCGTCATGCTGCTGGGCTCGATGTGCGCCTATTACCTGGCGCGCTATGAGTTCCGGGGCAGCAAGATCATCTACTACCTGATGCTGGCCGGGCTGACCTTCCCGATCTTCCTCGCCGTGGTGCCGCTGTTCCAGACGCTGCGCGGCTTCGGCTTGCTCAACACCTTTCCCGGCCTGATCATCACCTATGTGGCCTTCGCGCTGCCGTTCACGGTGTTCTTCCTCTACGCCTTCTTCCGCACCCTGCCGCAGGAGATCGCCGAGGCGGCGATGATCGACGGCGCCGGCCCGTGGCGCATCTTCTTCACCATCATGCTGCCGATGGCGAAGCCCGGCATCGCCTCGGTGGCGATCTTCAACTTCCTCGGGCTGTGGAACCAGTTCCTGTTGCCGATCGCGCTCAACACCAACACCGCCAATTACGTCCTGAGCCAGGGCATGGCGTCATTCGCCTCGCAGGCGGGCTATGCAGTGAACTTCGGCGCGCTGTTCGCCGCCGTGGTGATCACGGTGCTGCCGGTGCTCGTCACCTACATCATCTTCCAGCGCCAGCTGCAGGGCTCGGTGCAGACGGGGATGTTGAAGTAGGCAGGACTGCATATTCGAAGCGAAGGGGCATCCTCAGGGTGCCCCTTTTGCTTTTGGGGGTGCGCGGCGATGGTGGCCATCTGTTCCTTCTCCCCTCAGGGGAACCGGACGAGGGCGTAGCCCTCGCCGGGAGGTGGCGCGCAGCGCCGGTTGCGGGGTGAAGCGGCGCAACTCGCGCTCGCTGAGAAGCTGAACCCCTCACCCTAGTTCCGCTACGGACCTGACGGTCCTAGCTGCACTACCCTCTCCCCTCAGGGGAGAGGGGCCGATTGCGGGCTCCGGTGGACGGCAGGTAGCACTGGCGGCACCACAACGCCCCTCGCCCCTCTGGGGAGAGGGCCGGGGTGAGGGGCGCCAAGCGCGCGGATGGGGCGGGGCAAACGGCGATAGCAGCTCTTCTGGTGTGCTTGGCTACCCCTCACCCTGACCCTCTCCCCAGAGGGGAGAGGGGACGCGAGGCCGCCACCGGCAGTGAGTGGTCCTACCGCCCACCCATGCCCGCGTTCAGCGCGATCGAGTTGTAGATCAGCTTCTGCAGCAGGATCGCCAGTACGATGCCGGGGAGCATCGAGAGGGCGGCGCCAGCCATGATGTAGTTCCACTGCGTGCCCTGCTGGGTCTGGAAGTGGGTGAGGCCGACCGGCAGGGTGGCGTTTTCCTGGCCGGTCATGACGATCAGCGGCCAGAGGAAGTTGTTCCACTGGGCGATGAAGGTGAAGAGCGACAGGAGCCCGATGGCCGGCATCGACAGCGGCACGATGATGCTGATGAGGATGCGGAGCCGCGAGGCGCCGTCGATCAGCGCCGCTTCCTCGAGCGAGTCGGGGATCGAGAGGAAGAACTGGCGCAACAGGAACGCGCCGAAGGTGCCGAAGGCCACCGGCAGGATGACGCCCTGGAAGGTGTTGACCATGCCCAGGCTGTTGACGATGAGGAACAGCGGGATGATCAGCATGATCGAGGGCACCATGAGCGTGCCGACATAGCCGAGCAGCAGGGTGTCGCGGCCGGGGAATTTCAGCCGGGCGAAGGCATAGCCGGCGAGGCACGAGACCACCACGGTGATCACCGTGACGCTGCCGGCGACGACCATCGAGTTGAGAAAGAAGCGGCCGAAGGGCAGCTCCGACCAGGTCTTGGCGAAATTATCCCATTGGAACTCCTGCGGCAGGATGCGCACCGGGATGGCCAGCACCTCGGCATTCGAGCGCACCGCGTTCGACACCATCCAGAAGAACGGGAACAGGAACAGCAGCGCCACGAGGATCAGCGCGCCGTGGTTGAGGATATCGAGCGCCAGGGTGAGGCGCCGGGACCGGACCTTAGTTGTCATAGTGCACCCACTTGCGCTGCAGCCAGAATTGCAGGGCAGTCAGCGCCATGATCAGCGCGAACATCACCCAGGCGATGGAAGAGGCGTAACCCATCTGGAAATTCTGGAAGCCGCGCTGGTAGATGGCGTAGCCCAGCGTGGCGGTGGCGTTGCCGGGGCCGCCGCGGGTCATCACATAGATCTGGTCGAACACCTGCAGCGAGGTGATGGCGGTCATCACCGTGCCGAAGAACAGGGTGGGCGAGATCAGCGGCAGGCGGATCTTCCAGAAGCGATCCCAGGCGCTGGCGCCATCGATCTTGGCCGCCTCGAGATAGCTCGGCGGCACCATGTCGAGCGCCGCGTTGAACAGCACGGTGTTGTAGCCGACATTGGCCCAGAGCGAGACGATGATCACCGCCTGCATGGCGAGGGTCTGGTCGGTCAACAGGTTCGGCACGCCCAGCGACAGCGACTTCATGATGAAATCGAAGAAGCCGCCCGGCGCGAAGATCAGCATCCAGACGATGGCGACGGCGATTCCGGGTGTAAATGTGGGGAGGAAAAACACCACCCGGAACCACCGTTGCCCTCGCTTGAGGCTGGCGATCCAGGTCGCGAGCCCCACCGAGATGATGATGTTCAGCACCAGATATTCGACGGTGAAGAACAGCGTGTTGCGTAGGACGGTCCAGAACTGCGGGTCGGCGGTGAACAGCCGGATGTAGTTCTGGAAGCCGACAAAGGCGGGTTTGCCGAGCAGCTTCCAGTTGGTGAAGCTCAGCGCCAGGGAGGCGATGATCGGCAGCACCAGGAAGAGCAGTACCCCCAACAGGCTAGGCAGCAGGAAGAAGAAGGCCGTGCGGCCCTCGCGTCGCCCGCTGCGCCTTCGCGGGCGGGCGGCCGGGGCGCTGGTCGCGACCGCGGTATCCTGGATAAGTGTCATGGGCACCTCCTCCCTCGCAGCGCCTGTGACGGCGCCATTGCAGTAGGTAGCCCGGCCGGATTCGGGGCCGGCCGGGCGTCGGGACTTACGGCAGCTGGCTCTGGATATCGGCCAGCACCGCGTCCGTGGTGTTGTCGCCGTTGAGCGCCAGCGGGAGATACTGGGTGAGCAGGTTCTCGAACTCGTTCCAGCTTTCATTGAGGCGGAACGGGGTCGAGTGGTCGAAGGAGTATTGCAGCGTCTCGCGGGCGCCGGCGATATCCTTGGCGGCGACGTCGTACCAGAACTTCTGCTCGGCGAGGCGGCCGGGCAGGGCACGGCCGGCCGAAGCGAGGATCTCCGCCGCCTTGGGACCGGTCAGCACCTTCAGTGCCTTGAACGCCTCATCCTTGTGCTGGCTGGCGGCCGAGATGCCCCAGCCCGAGCCGGCGGTGATGTAGCGGGACGGGCCTTCGTCGCGCGGCAGCGGGGCGACGCCGACCTTGAAGCCGACCGAGGCCTGGGTGGTCAGCAGCGACCAGGGGCCATCGATCACCATGGCGGCGTTGCCGGCGGCAAAGCGCCCGCTGCCGGTCTGGGCGCCGGCGCCCGAGGCAAAGACCGGCGAGGCCTTGGCGACCGCCACGAGGTCGACGAGCTTACCCACCGCGGCGGCATAGCCGGGGTTGGTCAGGTCGAACTGGTTGCCGTCATTGAAATACTCGGCCCCGAGGGCGATCGGCTGGGCGACGAAATCGAAGGCCTGCACGGCGTAGCCGTAATTGTCGCCGCTGGTCAGCTTTTCGGCGGCTGCCTTGAAGTCGTCGAAAGTCCAGTCGGGCTTGGGTTCGGCAATGCCGGCCTCGGCGAACTTGTCGCGGTTATAGAACATCAGCCACGGGCCGACGTCATAGGGCAGGGCGTATTGCACGCCATCCTGCGACAGGCCGCTAATGATCGAGGATTCGAACGCCGACTTGTCGAAATTGTCCGCCGCGATGAACGGATCGAGCGGCTCGAGCACGCCATAGAAGCTCGGCATGCGCATCGACTGCATGGCGACGAGGTCGGCGATCTGGCCGGACGAGGCCAGCACCGGCAGGCGGGTCCAGTAATCGGTCCAGCCGGAGAATTGCGGCGTCACCTTGATGTTGGGGTATTCGGCCGTCACCAGGTCGGCGAGGCTCTGGAACAGCGGGGTATCCTTCTCGTCACCCCACATCTGCCAGGTCAGGTTCACCTGCTCCTGGGCAAAGCTGGCGGTGGACAGGATGGCGGTGCCGGCAAGCGCCAGGGCAGCCAGTTGATGCGTGAACTTCACGATGTGTCTCCTCAATCACAGGTATTCGTTGGGTCTTCGGTAGTTTTTTGGTCGTTGTTCCGGAGTCCTCGGCTCCGGCGTCACCACGGCCGGTCAGGCCGCGATCAGCACCTCCAGATCGGCGATCATGGAAATGAGCTCGGTGCGCTGGCGGTGGAAGGCGTCGGGGTCGCGCCCCGGCTCCAGGATCGCCGCCATGCGGGAGGTGAAATCGGGCGGCAGCAGCGGCAGCTCTGCCGCCATCGGCAGGTTCCAGCCATCGCCCGGGTAATAGGCGCGGTTGAGCGCGAACACGACCTGCAGGATCGCGTTGCTGAGTTTGCCGGTGATGCCGACAAGGAACACCAGGTCGCGCCGGTCGACCTTGCTCTCATAGTGATAGTCGGCAGCCCAGTAGTTCAGGATCTCGCGGTACTGCTTGAGCACCGAGTTACGCAGCGGCTCCGGGTAGCAGGCGAGCTGGTCCTTCCAGCCGGCGAGCCGGCCTTCCGGATCGCTGACGATCTGCTGGCTCGAAAGATCGGTCGGCAGGTGGTAGCCCCAGATGGTCCACTCGAAGCTCTTGGGGATGGCAGTGCCGCCGAGCCAGGCGCCAAGATCGCTCTCGACGCCGGTGTAGCTGCGCATCCAGACCCCATCCATGCGGACGCCCTGCGACTGCCACTCGGCCATGGCCGCCTCGAAGCGGTTCCATTGCCCGGTCTGCTTCAGGTCTTGCCGGTAGGCATGGGCGTAGACGCGGAAGTCGTAGTCCGACTGCCGGTCCGACCGGCCCTTGCCGCGCGACCCGGCGAGCGCAACCGCGCCGGCGCCGTCCTCGGCAAGGTCGGCGATGAGCGGAGCCATCGCCGCGATCAGTTCGGCCTCGGGGGCCATCGCGTCAGCCAATGCTACCGGCAAGATCGTCAATCCCTGAGGATCAGCTCGACCACCGGGGTCACCACATCGGGCTTCAGCACCGGCAGTTCGAGCGTCAGCATGCCGTCGCCGACTGCGACGCCGATGTTGGAATCGACCTCGGCATCGGGGTCGAGCCAGTGGATCTCGCTCGCATCGTGCAGGAACTGGGCATATTTCACCTTGCGCCCCAGCCCCGGGATATGGACGTGGCGGAACGGCCAGGTCTGGAGGTGGAGGTAGAGCCGGTTGCCCTTCTGGGTGAAGCGGGTGCCGGCCGGCGCCTGGTATTCGGACGGCCCGGCGCCATAGATCGCGCGGCCGTTGACATGCAGCCACTCGCCATAGGTTTCGAGCGCGGTGACGGCGCGCTTGTCGAAGGTGCCGCGGGCCGTGGGCCCGACATTCATCAACAGGTTGCCGCCGAGCGCCACGGTATCGATCAGGATGTTGATCAGCTGGCCGGCATCCTTCCAAGTGTTCTCGTCGCGGTGGTAGCCCCACGAACCAGAGAAGGTGTGGCAGACTTCCCAGCGCACCGGCTTGCCGTTGATGGTGGGCGCGACGCGCGGCGTATACTGCTCCGGCGTGGCGAGATCCTTGGGGAAGTTGCCGTCGGTGGGCAGGTCCAGCCGGTCGCCGACGATGATGTTGGGCTGCAGCTCGCGCACCAGCCCGATCAGCTCCTCGGACTGCCAGTCGGCACGGCCCTTGCCGGGCATGCCCTTGTACTCGCGCTTGGGGTAGCTGAAGTCGAACCAGATCACCGAGATCTCGCCGAACCCGGTGAGCAGCTCGCGCACCTGGTTATGCATGTACTCGGCGTACTTTTTGACATCGCGGCTCTTGTTCATCTCCAGCGCATCGGGGTGGTTGCGCAGCGGATGGATGCCGTCGATCGGGAATTCCGGATGGTGCCAGTCGATCAGCGAATAGTAGAAGCCGACCTTCAGCCCTTCGGCGCGGAACGCCTCGACATAGGGCTTCAACAGGTCCTTGCCGTAGGGGGTGTTGGTCGCCTTGTAGTCGGTGAACTTCGAATCCCACAGGCAGAAGCCCTCGTGGTGCTTGGCGGTCAGCACCACATATTTCATCCCGGCCTCGCGCGCCCGGCGCGCCCACTCCTTGGGGTCGTACAGGTCGGGGTCGAAGTTCTCGAAATACTTGGCGTAGGTTTCCGGCGCGATTTCCTCGCGGTGCTGCACCCATTCATGGCGCGCGGCGAGGGCGTAAAGCCCGAAGTGAATGAACATGCCGAAGCGGTCATTGCTGAACCAGGCCTTGCCCGCCGACGAGTCGAGGCCACCGCTGACGGTGAGTGCGCTATCCAATCTATCCTCCTTGGTCCGGTTATCGAACCGGTTCGATTTTTATCCTGATGTCGACTGCGCAATGAGTCAAGGCGGAATCTGGAACAGGGCAGTTCGGTGGATTTCAGTTGCGTGAAGCCCTGCAACTGCTAGGTATTGCAACAGAATTGTCCGCCGAGCGTCTCACCAACCAAGCTCCCACTCCGGATAGAAGCGGTTCGAGAACCAACTGATGGCCACCATTCGTGACGTAGCGAGGCTCGCGGAAGTCTCGGTCTCGACCGTGTCGCTGGCGCTCAGCAATCCGGGCCGGGTGAGCCAGAAAACGCTGGAGCGGATCCGCAGCGCCGTGGCGGCGGTGGGCTATGTCGCCGACCCCTTGGCGCAGAGCCTGGCGCGCGGGCGCTCGAAGATGATCGGGCTGGTCGTCGGCAATGTCGGCAACCCGTTCTTCGGCGATATCCGTCGCGAGCTCGAGAACTACGCGCTCGAGCACGAGCATTTCGTCCTCATCACTGACTCCTCGGGCAAGCCGGGGCGCGAGCAGGCGCTGGTCGAGCACCTGATCGGGCTGAAGATCGCCGGCCTCGCCCTGGCGCCGTCGAGCTTCGGGCCGGACTATGTGCGCTTCGTCGAGAGCATCAAGGTGCCGATGGTCTGCTTCGACCAGAAGGTTGCCGGCATCGAGCGCGATTTCGTCGGCTCGGACAATTACCTCGCCGGCGCCATGCTGACCGAGCACCTGTTGCAGCTCGGGCACCGGCGTATCGCCTTCATCGCTGGGCCACAGCACATGCACACGGCGTCGGAACGCTATCGCGGTTTCGTCGAGACCATGGCCAGCGCCGGGGTTGAGGTGAACCCCAACTATGTGGTCGATGGCCAGTTCACCCGCTCGGCTGGCTATGAGGCGGCGATGCGGCTGCTGATCCAGCCCGAGCGCCCCACCGCCATCCTCGGCGCCAATAACGCAGTGGCGCTGGCGGCGCTGCAGGCGATGCAGGAGCTGGGCTTCAACTGCCCGGGCGACATTTCGCTGTGCATGATCGACGACGTGCAGTGGAGCAACGTCATCACCCCCCGCATCACCATGGTGGTGCAGGATACGCTGAAGCTGGGCGGCATCATCGCAAGGCGGCTGCTGCAGCGGATCACCACGCCGGAGGCGGCGGCGGAGCCACCGCAGGATTTCGTGCTGTCGCCGAAGTTCGTGCCGGGGAATTCTTGTCGGCGGGTTTGAGCACCGGCTGGGCCACTAGCGCCCCCTCGCCCCTCTGGGAAGAGGGCGGCGATGTGGGCCGAAGGCCCGCATCGCGGGGTGAGGGGCGCCAAGCGCGCTGGCTGAACGATGGTCTCCTTCCCTTCTCCCCTCAGGGGAGAAGGTGGCCGAAGGCCGGTTGAGGGGTGAGGCGGTGCCACTCGCGCTCACTCGGCTACCGCGGTGTGCTTGGCGCCCCTCACCCTGACCCTCTCCCCCCGGAGGCGCTATCGCGCCCCGAGGAGGGGCGAGGGGACGTACGTGGCACCGCCGTTGCTACACACCCACCCCCACATTCCGATACGCCGCCGGCGCCACGCCGTGATGCCGCTTGAACGCCCGGCTGAACGCTGCCTCCGAACTGTAGCCCACCTCGGCCGCAATACGTGAAAGCGGCTGTTTGCCCTGCAAGAGCCGCCGTCCGGCGAGCGTCATGCGCCAGGCGGTGAGGTAGCTGAGCGGTGGTTCGCCCACCCGTTCGGCGAAACGGCGCGAGAAGGTGGCGCGGGAGAGGCCGGCGGAGCTGGCCATCTCCTCGACGGTCCAGGGCTCGGCGGGCGTGGCGTGGATGGCCTGGAACACTCGCGCCAGTTGCGGGTCGTTCATCGCCACCAGCCAGCCGGGGGAGTGGCCGGCCTGTTCGGCGGCGCGGCGCAGCACGTAGATCATCAGTCCGGCGGTGAGGCTTTCGATCAGCGTCTCGTTGCCTTCAAAGGTGCATTCGAGTTCGGCGCTGAGCAGCGCCACCAGCCCGGCAATCCCCGGGTCGTCGGCGATCTCGGCGCCGCTCAGATGGATGAAAGGCGGGATGGCGAACACCCCGGTTTGGCGCCGCGCCGTGTCAGCCCTGAGCGTGCCGCAGAAGATCACCGCGTCGGGCTCGCGCCCGCTGAGCTCGAAGCTCCGCCTGGCAAATTCGGCAACGGGCTCGGCGAGGCCGTCCTTCCGGTCGGTGACGTCGTGCGCTTCGCCATTGGCGATGACGACGAGGTCGCCCTGTTCGAGCCGGATGGCCGGCACGCCCGGGCGGCGCAGCCAGCCGCTGCCCTTCTTCACCAGGTGGAAGGCCACGGTGGCGCCGGGGTCGAGACTAAAACCCCAACGCCCCACCACGGCGCTGCGCACCAGTGTGAGCTGGGGTCGGGAGTACATCCGCATCCATTGGTCGAGCACGGTCATGCAGGGACAGATAATGCGAGATGAGACGATCGGCAATGGAATTGCACGACATGAGCATGGATCGGCTCACCGAGGTGACCACATGTGGCTGATAACAACTGGAGCAACGCCCATGTCCTCGACCATTCTCGTCACCGCCGCCAACGGCACCGTCGGCAAACACCTGGTGCCGCGCCTCCTGGCGCTCGGCCATCGCGTCCGCGCCGCCTCGCGCCGCGGCGAGGCCAGCCTCGGCGAAGCCACTCGCCTCGATTTCGAAGCGCCGGAGAGCTTTGCGGGGGCCCTGGCGGGTGTCGACGCGATCTACCTCGTGGTGCCCACCGGCCCGCACCATCCGCTGCATATGCTCGGCCGTTTCGTCGACGCGGCTGCGGCAGCGGGCATCAAGATCGTGCTGCAGTCGGCCATCGGCGTCGATGCCGACGAGGCGATCCCGTTCCGCCAGCTGGAGCGGAAGATCGAAGCGTCGGGCACGCCCTATGTCCTGCTCAGGCCGAACTGGTTCTTCGACAATTTCCACACCTATTGGCTGAAGGATGTGCGCGAGCGCGGCCTGATCCAGCTGCCGGCCGGCGAGACGCGGACCAGCTTCGTCGATGCGCGGGACATTGCCGACGTCGCGGCGGCGGCGCTGACCCGGCCGGATTTCGACGGCGAGGCGCTGACCCTCACCGGGGCCGAGAGCCTCACCTATGCCGATGCGGTTTCGGTGCTTTCGGCAGTGAGCGGCAAGCCGATCCGCTACGAGCCGATCGAGGTCAGCCAGTTCATCGCCTCGGCTGAGCGCAGCGGGCTGACGCGCGAATATGCCGAGCACCTGGCGCCGATCTTTTACCCGGTGACGCAGGGCTGGGTGGCGGCGGACAGCGGCGATGTTTCGCGGGTCACCGGCCGCGCGGCGCGGCGGCTGGTGGATTATGTCGCGGATAATGCGGCGCGGTTTGTGTGACGAGAGCGCTGACGGTGGTGTGAGTGCCTTCTCCCCTTGTGGGAGAAGGTGGCCGAAGGCCGGATGAGGGGTCTCTCTCCGCGCACTCCGGTCGCTCGTCGCTTACGCTCCGATCGCGCTACACTTCGTGCGCGGACCCCTCATCCGCCCTTCGGGCACCTCCGGGCGAGGGCTACGCCCTCGTCCCGCGACCACAAGGGGAGAAGGCCACCCCCCTGCCGCCGGTGAGCATCAAGCCGGCCGGATCAGCGCTTCGCTGCCGATCGGAGTGAAGCCCAAACTGAGGAACGCCCGGAGCGAGCGCGCGTTGCCCGGCGAAACCGCGGCGAACAGCAGTTCGCCTTCGGGGACGAGGCCGACGGCCTCCTTGATCAGCGAGGTGCCGAAGCCGAGATTGTGGGTGCCGGCTTCGACGCTCAGTTCGCGCCGCCCGGCGAGGCCGGCGCCGATGGTGATGAGGCCGCGCTCGTCGCCATAGACCCGGACATCGGAACGGTATTGCCGGGCATACTTCACCCGTGGGTGATCGTCGGCATCGGTGCGGAGCGGCAGGCTCGAAGTGCCGGTGCCGCGGGTATAGAGCATCGCGTCGATGACGCCGATGAAGCCTGCTGGTCCAGCCAGCCAGCGCAGGAAATCCGGCGCCATCGAGGCGCCGAAACCATCGGGGCCCTGGCGCAGCACCTCGTCGGCCGAGCGTGCGGTGGCGACGACGGCGTGGCCGGTGAAGGCGACCGAACATTCCCAGCCGCCGGCCAAAGGCGGCAGCACGGTGACGCCGCCATCGACAGCGGGAAAGCGCCCTTCGGCGGCGTTGGTCAACAGGTCGAGCAGGGGATGGTGCATCGCGTAGGCTGTTCTATCGGGGTCGGAAGTCTGCGATACAGGCGCTCGCCATGAAAGTCACTCCGCCCCTTACCGCCCCGAACGACATCGCCGATTTCATCGCCCTGCGCCGGCGGCTGCATGCCGCGCCGGAGCTGAGCCGCGAGGAATTCGCCACCAGCGCGCTGGTCGCCGAACTGCTCACCGGCTGGGGCTATGAGGTGGCGACCGGCATTGGCGGCGCCGGCGTGGTGGCAACGCTCAGGGCCGGGGCAGGGGAGCGCATAATCGGGCTCCGCGCCGATATGGACGCGCTGCCGATCGCCGAAGCGACCGGCCTCGACTATGCCAGCCAGAAGCCCGGCGTGATGCATGCCTGCGGGCATGACGGGCACACCACCATCCTCCTCGCCGCGGCGAAGCACCTGGCCGAGACGCGCAACTTCTCCGGCACGGTACGGCTGATCTTCCAGCCGGCCGAGGAAGTCGGCGGCGCGGTCGAGATGATCGAGGACGGGCTGTTCGAGCGCTTCCCGGTCGATGCGCTGTTCGGCATGCATAACTGGCCGGGGGTGCCGGAGGGCGAGTTCCGCTTCATCGACGGGCCGGCCATGGCCGCGGTCGACTGGATCATCATCACCATCAAGGGCAAGGGCGGGCACGGCGCCATGCCGCATGAGGCGGTGGACCCGATCGTCGCCGCCTCGTCGCTGGTGCTGGCGCTGCAATCGATCGTCTCGCGCAACATCGACCCACTGGAAACCGCGGTGGTCACCGTCGGGATGATGCATGGCGGCTCGATGCCCAATGTGATCCCCGACAGCGTCGAACTGCAGCTCAACACCCGCGCCTTCACCGAGGCGGTGCGCGACCGGATCCGCGAGCGGATCAAGCTCTTGGCCGAAGCGCAGGCAGCGAGTTTTGGCGCGGTGGCTGAGGTGGTCCACCCGCCGGGCTTTCCGGCGCTGTTCAACCACCATGACCAGACGACGTTCGCCCGGCAGACGGCGATAAAGCACTTCGGCGAGGAGAAGGTCGGGGCGCTGAAGCCGCTGCTGGTGAGCGAGGATTTCGCCTTCATGCTGCAGAAGCAGAAGGGGAGCTATCTGTTCGTCGGCAATGGGGCGAGCGCGGATCTACACAGCCCGCGGTATGATTTCAACGACGCGGTGATTGCGCCGGCGGCGAAGTATTGGGTGGCGCTGGTCGAGGACTATCTGGCGGCGAACGGGTAGGCACTGACGCCGGCAGTCGGCGCAGTAGACCACCGGCGGTGCGGTGATCCTCCCCCGCGTGGCGGGGGAGGGGGACCAGCGAAGCTGGTGGTGGGGGGAGCTAAACCAACCGGCGACTCTTGCCNGCTAAACCAACCGGCGACTCTTGCCGCCCCCTCCACCGCCTTCGGCGGTCCCCCTCCCCCGCCACGCGGGGGAGGATCAAGGAGAGTGCAGCGCTTGATCTAAACCGTCGCCTCCAACCTACCCGCTGCGATAATCCGCTCCAGGAACTTCTGCGTCCGCGGGTTTTCCGGCTTTGAGAACAGCTGGTGCGGGTTGCCTTGTTCGACGATGCGGCCGCCGTCGAGGAAGCAGACGCGGTCGGCGACGTCGCGGGCGAAGCCCATTTCGTGGGTGACGATCACCATGGTCATGCCGCTGGTCTTCAAATCCCGGATGATCTTCAGCACTTCGCCGATCAGCTCGGGGTCGAGCGCCGCCGTCACCTCGTCGAGCAGCAGCACGTCGGGTTCGGTGGCGAGCGAGCGGACGATGGCGACGCGCTGTTGCTGGCCGCCCGAGAGCTGCTCGGGATAGGCCTTGGCATATTGGCCGAGGCCGAACAGTTCGAGCAGTTTCAGCCCGGCCGCCTCGGCCTCGCGGCGATCGCGGCCATGGACGCGGATCGGCGCCAGCGTGATGTTTTCGAGCACGCTCATATGCGGGAAGAGGTTATAGGCCTGAAAGACAATGCCGACGCGCTTGTAGAGCCCGGTGCGGCCAAAGCTCTCGTCGTAGATATCGACGCCGTCGAGCCTGACGGTGCCTTCGTCGAACTCGGTGAGCCCGTTGATGCAGCGGAGCAGCGTCGATTTGCCGGAGCCGGAGGCGCCGATCAGGCACACCACTTCGTGCGGTGCGATCGAGAGATCCACCGCGTCCAGCACCTGGCGTTCGCCATAGAATTTGGTGAGCTGTTCGATCTCGATGCGGTTCATTTGGCACCTTGCAGGCGGCGCTGGCGGTCGCGGCGGGCGAGGTGATCGGTCAGGCGCGCCAGGGGGATGGTGGCGAGCAGGAACAGGATCGCGGCGACGACGAGCGAGGAATAGTTGAAGGTGCGGGCGGTGTAGATCTGCGCCTCGCGCACTGCATCGCGGACGCCGAGCACTGAGAGCAGGGCCACATCCTTCTGCAGCGCGACGACGAGGTTCAGCATGGCCGGTACCACATTGCGCAAGGCCTGCGGCAGGATGGCGTAGCGCAGGGTCTGCCACTGGCTGAGGCCGAGCGCCTTGGCCGCCATGCCCTGGCCCTCATGCACCGCCTCGATGCCGGAGCGATAGACCTCGGTGGCATAGGCCGAATAGCTCAGGATCAGCGCCACCCCGCCCCAGAACAGCCCTTCCTTGGGCAGGCCGGGGAGGTTCAACGCCGGAATGCCGAAGCCGAACAGCAGCACCAACAGCAGCGCCGGCAGGCCGCGGAACAGATCGACATAGACGATGGCGAAGACGCGCAGCGGCGCGAACCACGGGCCGCTCATGGCGCGGAAAATCGCCAGCACCAGCGCCCAGATGCCGATGCAGACGAGGCTGATCAGCCAGATCTGCAAGGAAACGAGGAAGCCGCGGGCAACGCCCGGCGCTGCTTCAATCATGGCGTCGACGGAAAAGAACTGGCTCTGGATGCGTGGCCATTGCTCGGCCGTACCGACGAAGTACGCGATGGCGCCGAACACCAGGACGACGCTGGCCAAACTAATAAGGACCGGCGCGAGCCGGTCCTTGAGAGCGATCTGCCGGCGTCCTTTGCCGGGTCGTCGTGTCATTGCGTGATCTCGGGAATGCTCGGATCGGCGATCAGGTACTTCTTGGCCAGCTCGTCGATGGTGCCCTTGGACTTGAGCGCGGCGAGGCCTTCGTTGATCCACGGCACGATCGGGTTCTCGTAGGCGAAGAGCAGGCCGAGGCCCTCGTCCTTGGGGTCCTTGGGCAGGATCGCGGTGATCTTGGCCTCAGGCACCTGACAGCACGTGGCATAGAGCGCCGTCGGCAGCGCCGCGACGGTGGCGTCGATCTGGCCACCCTGCAGCGCCTGGAACACGCCCGCCTGGTCGTCGAACACGGCGGCATCGGCAATGCCGAGCACGTTGGTCACGTAGTCGAAATCGGTGGTGCCGACGGCAACGCCCCACTTGGCCGCCTTCAGGTCGGCGAAGCTCTTGGCGCCGGCGACGGCCGAGGCCGGGAGCGCGATCACGGCCTTGTCGGACTGGTAGTAGACATCGGAGAAGGTCGCGACCTTGGCGCGATCCGGGGTGACCGAGATCTGCTGGATCGAGAAATCATAGGCCTTCGGGCCGGGTGCGATGGCGCCGTCGAAGGTCACGTCGACCCAGACCACGTCATCTTTCTTGAACCCGAGTTCGGCGGCGAGCGCGTAAACCAGCGCCGCCTCAAAGCCTTCGCCGGCTTCCGGATTGTTGTCGAGCACCCATGGTGGATAGCTCGGCTCGGAGGTCGAGACGGTGAGCTTGCCGGGCGTGAACAGCCGCGGATCGTTGGGAGTCTTTTCCTGCGCCAGCACCGGCGTGACGACCATCGCCATCAGAGCCAGCAGCGCAACAGTCAGAACATTGTGCTTTTGAGCCATCTTCACTCTCGTGTTTTCGCCCGGCGGCAAGCTGAAATGCCCCGTCCACCAAGCCCCGCGGGGGAATTTACCGACAATCCGGCGCGACGCCAGCCATAGAATTGCAGAGATTCGGAATGGCGGGAAAGTTCATTGCAGTTGCAATGAGTTGCGGGGAATGGGGCGGAGCCGCTGATAGTGCAGTGATCCTCCCCCGCCACGCGGGGGAGGATCATGGAGAGGCCGGTGGCCGCTCACCCCACGCTCAGCGCCTCGGTCGGCGCGAGCCGCGCGGCGCGGATCGCCGGGTACAGCCCGGCAATGCCGCCGATCAGCAGCGTTGCGGCCATGCCGCCGGCCGGCACCCACAGGGGGATGTCCACCGGCCAGCCCATGACGTGGGCGTAGCCGATGGTGACCAGCGCGCCGATCAGGACGCCGCTGCCGCCGCCGAGCAGCGCGAGGAGCAGCGCCTCGCCGAAGAACTGCATCCGGATATGGCCGCGTGTCGCGCCCTGTGAGCGGCGGAGGCCGATTTCGGCGCGCCGCTCCAGCACCGAAATCACCATGGTGTTGGCGACGCCGATGCCGCCGACCAGGAGCGCCACAGCGCCGAGCCCGAGCAGCAATCCGGTGAAGGCGACGTCGGCCGCGGCTTCGGCGGCCAGCGCATCGGAGGGGCGGGAGACATCGACCTCGTTGGGCTCCTTGGGGTTGGCGGAGGGGGCGAGGATGCTGCGCACGGCTTCCACTGCGTCGGGGGCGGTGCGGAGGTAGAGCGTGGTGATATCGCCCTCGAAATCGAGGTGGCGCTCGCCGGCGGGCCAGCCGATCAGCGCCGATAGATCGAGCATGGGCACCAGCGAGACCGGTGCGAGGATACCGACCACGGTGAACCAGCGGCCGCCGAGCCACACCTGTTGACCGATCAGCCCGCGGCCGATGCCGAGCCGGGCGGCAGCGCGGGCGCCGAGCACCACGGCGGGGTAGTTGGCGGTGGCTTCGTTGAGCCAGGAGCCGACGGCGACCTCCGCGCTCAGGGTTTCGAGCAGGTTCAGCCTCGCGGCGTAGACGGCAAGGCCGCCCGACTGGCTCACGGGGATGCGGTTGGAGCGATAGATCCGCGCATCGGCCAGGACGCCGATGGCGCTCACCATTTCGACCTCGGCAATACGGCCGAGCATGGCGATGGATTCGGGCGGCATGGTCGCGGCTTCGCCGAACATCGACTTGCCCGGCCCGGCGCTGAGGAGGTTCGTGCCGAGTTCGGAGAGCAGCTGGTTGAGCTGGGCGCGGCTCGAGGTGGAAATGCCGACCACCGCGATCATTGCGGCAATGCCGATGGCGATGCCGAGCGCAGAGAGCACGACACGCAGCGGCCGGGCCGTTAAGCCATAGGCGGCGAGCCGCACCACGTCGATGGCCAGCAGTTTGGCGGGTTGCAGCGTGCTCATCTTATGCTCCGCCTGGTGTCTTCGACCAGTTGCCCGTCGCGCATGGCGGCCTGCCGGTCGAAGCGGGCGGCGAGGTCGCGATCATGGGTGATTACCACCACGGCGGTGCCGGCGCGGTGGAGGCCGAGCAGCAACTGCACCACGCCTTCGCCCGAGGTGCTGTCGAGCGCGCCGGTCGGCTCGTCGGCGAGCAGCAGCAGCGGCCGCCGCGCCAGGGCGCGAGCAATGGCGGTGCGCTGCTTTTCGCCGCCCGACAGCTGATGTGGGCGGTGGTCGAGCCGGTGGGCAAGCCCGACCTCGCACAGCGCCGCTTCGGCGCGCTCGCGCCGTTCGCGCAATCCGGTGCCGGTGTAGAGCAGGCCATCGGCGACATTGTCGAGCGCCGAGACGCCGGGCGACAGGTGGAAATGCTGGAACACGAAGCCGATGTGGCGGGCCCGCAGCGCCGAGAGCTGGCTGTCCTTGAGGTTCTCGACCGCCAGCCCGTCGATTTCGACAGTGCCGGCGCTGGCGCGATCGAGCGTACCGATGATGTTGAGCATGGTGGATTTGCCCGAGCCGGAGGGGCCGACGATGGCGACGAGCTCGCCGCGCCCGATCTCGAGGCTGACATCGCGCAGCGCCAGCACGCCGCCGGCAAAGCCGCGCGACACGTTCCTCAGGGAAACGATGGTTGCCGTCATCCGGGCACGCTGACCCGCTCGCCCTCTGCAATGCCGTCGCCGCTGACCTCGACCCGCCCGGCGGCGAACAGGCCGGTATCGACGGGCACCAGCTTGGTGCCGCCAGCATCGACGAGCTCGACGGCAAAGCCGCCTTCCGGCCGGGCCAGCAGCGCGGCGATCGGCACCGAGAGCACGTCATTGCGGCGCTCGCTGACGAAATCCACGTCGACCGAGGCGACTTCCAGCCCGTCGAGGGCGGCCTGGTCGGCGATCCCCACGGTCACCTCGATATTGCCGTCGGTCACCACCGAGCCGACCTCGGAGATCGTGCCGGCCACCTTGCGATCATCAGGCAGGGTGACGGTGACGGGGCGGCCGACCGCGGCAAGCGCCTGGTCGGCGACGGCGAGCGGCACGGTCACCAGCTTGGTGATGTCGGAATAATCGAGGATCGAGCTGCGGTCGGCTGAGGCGGCGAGCAGGGTTTCGCCGACACTGGCATCGTGCGCGGCGACATGCACCGGCCCCTCTGCAATCACCACCTGGCCGAGACTGACAATGCCGGTGACGGCGAGGCCGGAGACGCGTTGCCAGCTGCGCACCTGTTGGCCGAGCGGGCCGGCATAGCCGAGGGCGGCGAGATTGTCGGCCAGTTGCGCGACATCGGCAGTGTCGTCGGCCCGGGCGACGAGCGCCGCGTGGGTATCGCGCAGCGCGTCGCGTTTCACTGTGGCATCGGCAATGGCGACGCGGGCTGCGACGGCATCGAGTTTTGCCGCGGCGAGGTCCTTATCGAGGGTGCGGATGGCGGCGGCCGCGGCGGCGCGGGCCTTGGCGAGCTCGGCTTCGGCGGCCGCGATTTCGGCGCTGGGCGCCAGTTCGGCGGCCGAGAGTTCGGTGACCCGCGCCAGCTTCGCCGCAGCGACCGCGACGGCGCCGCTTAGTTCAATGAACTCGGGGAGGGCAGGGGCGCTGGCGCTGGCGTCGGCGAGCCGGGCGGCGAGATCGGTGCTGCGTGCTTCGGCATCGGCGAGGCGCTGGGTTTCGAGCGCCACCGTCAGGTCGGCGGCGGCCACGGCGGCTTCGCTCTGTTCGAGCTCGACCCAGACGGGAACGTCCGTATCGGCATCGAAGCGGAGTGTGCGGTGTTGCGGCACGGTGCCGTAGAACAGGATGGCCGGCTGGCCATCGAGCCCGTAGAGCGCTTCGCCACGCTCGATGGTGGCGCCCACCGGCGCCAGCGCGGTGACCATTGCCGAGGCGCCGGCGAGGCTCGGGCGCAAGGCCGTGAGCTCGCTATAGCCGAGCGTGCCGGTGACGGTCTTACTGTCGACCAGCTCGCCCCGGGTGATCTCGGCCGTCGCGATGGGGGCGGCGCTCGGTGCAGCCGATGGAGGCGCCGGCTGCAGCAGCACAAAGCCCGCGATCGCGACGGCCCCGGCGGCAATAGCAAGCGCGCCGCCGGAGAGCATGGTGCGGAGGTGGATCATCCGCCGATCATGATCCGGGCGCCACCGCTCAGCTCGCGGCAGGCATCCATGGCGGCACGGAGCTTTGGATCATCCGGTCCGGCGCCGATCTTGCCGGCATCGAAGCCGCCATCGGGGCTCGGATCGGGGAAGTTCGGCAGCCCGTGCTCGCGCACGCATTGCGCCAGCTTCAGCAGGCCCTCGAGTTGCTCAGGGGTGACGCCTTCGCCGCGCATCCCCTCGGGGGCGAGATCGTGGCAGGCGGCCGAGGCTTTTTCGAAACGGGCGGCGCTGCCAGGGGTGATGAGAAAGCGCATGCCCTCGCCCGGCGTCGGATCGGGAAACTCGGCATAGCCGTTGTCGCGCATGCACTGGGCATAGGCGAGGGCGGCATCGTCGTTGTCGGCGGGGGCCTGGGCGAAGGAGGGTAGCGGGGCGACCAGCAGCAGGGCGGCGGTGAGGAGGGGGAGGAAAGTCTGGGTGAGCATCGTCATGTCTCCGTCGTTTGCACTTGGGAGCGACGGGATACGAGATGCGGTATTAGGCGGGTGTTAGGTGAGTACAGAGCTGGCCAAGGACTCGATGCCCACCTCCCCCTGGACGGGGGAGGCAAGCGGAGCTTGGGAGCGAAGCGACCTAGCGGAGCTCGGAGGGGGTGTGGGAAGGCACGGTGCTTGGCGGCTTCAGCGAGCATCGAGCGCGTGGCACACCCCACCCCATCCCTCCCCGTCAAGGGGAGGGTGTTCGGCCGGTGTTTGTGGCCCCCCACCTACCAGCCTTTCGGCTGGTCCCCCCTCCCCCGCAAGCGGGAGAGGGTGCGCTGACTGCACGTTCAGTCAGCGGCCGAAGCCGCCGGAAACCGCACCCGTACCACCAGCCCACCGCCCTCGCGTGGGGTGGCTTCAACCTCGCCGCCATGGGTGTGGGCGACGGAGCGGACGATGGAGAGGCCGAGGCCGGCGCCGCGGGTGATGGGGCCGCGGGTGGCGCCGGCGAGGCGTTCGGTGGCGGCGAGGCGGCGGAACGGTTCGAACAGGCTGGGGATCTCGTAGGCCGGTACGAGGGGGCCGGTGTTTTCGACCACCAGTTCGACGCCGTTGCCGCTCAGCGCAGTGTGGACGCTCACCCAGCCGTTCTCAGCAACATTGTACTGGATGGCGTTCTCGATGAGGTTCTGGATCAGCCGCTCGAGCAGGAAGGCGTCGCCCATCACGGTGCCGGGGACGAAGGCGGCGCCGAGCCGCACGCCGGCCCGTTCGGCGATCGGGGTGAGCTCAGTGACGATGTGTCCGGCGATTTCGCCCAGTTCGACGGTATGGAACTCGGCGGCGCGCTGCTCGCCGCTGGCGAGGGTCAAAAGCCCATCGGTCAGCTTCTCGTGGCGCTGGTTGACGGCGAGGAGCGTGGTGCCAAGCTGGCGCAGCTTGTCGTCGGGGCCGGCTTCGAGCAGCGCCACCTCGATCAGCGTGCGGGTGATGGTGAGCGGGGTGCGCAGCTCATGGCTGGCATTGGCGACGAAGCGGCGCTGGCTGTCGAAGGAGCGGTCGAGCCGCTCCAGCATGGCGTCGAGCGTATCGGCGAGATCCTTGATCTCATCCCTGGGGCCATCAAGCGCGATGCGTTCATGGAGGCTCCGGTCGGCGACGCGGCGGGCCGTGGCGGTGATGTCGCGTAAGGGTTGCAGCGCCTGGCCGGCCACCAGCCAGCCGATCACCCCGGCAATGATGGTGAGGATGCCGACGAGGATGAACGACACCATCAGCATGGTGTCGAGCGTGTTGACCCGCGCCTGTCGCACCATGACGCTGATGCGCCCGGCCTCGTCCATCAGCTCGCGCGGCGGCAGCTCGCCCGGGGCGCCCAACTGGCCTTGGGCCATCGGCGCGTCGTCGGTCACCAGGCGGATGCTGAACTGCCGGTCGAGCACGACGCCGAGATAGAGGTAGATGGCGACAATCAGCGCCACGCCGGCAACGAAGAAGGCGCCGGCATAGAGGAGGCTCAGCCTTGTGCGGATGGTCCAGGGGAAGCCGAAAATCTTCATTTGAGCCGGTACCCCACGCCCTGCACGGTTTCGATCAGCTGCGGCTCGCCGAGCTTTCGGCGCACGTTCATCACGGTGAAGCGCACCACGCCGGAGAACGGATCGATCTGTTCGTCCCAGGCTTTTTCGAGCAACTGCTCGGCCGAGACGACGCCGCCATCGGCGCGCAGCAGTTCCTCGAGAACGGCGAATTCCTTCTTCGACAGATCGATCGGTTTATCACCTCGAAGCACAATGCGGCGGTGGGGATCGAGCCGGAGGCCGGAGCGTTCGAGCACCGGCGGGATGGCCGGCCGGGCGCGGCGGGCCAGGGCCTGGACGCGGGCCACCAGCTCGGCGAAGGCAAAGGGCTTGGTCAGGTAGTCGTCGGCGCCGAGCCCGAGCCCGGCAACGCGCTGCGCCACGGCAGTGGCAGCGGTGAGCATCAGGATGCGGGTCGGGGACTGGGTCTCGACCAGCACGGCGCAGACCTCGTCGCCCGAGACGAGCGGGATATCGCGATCGAGCACCAGCACGTCGTAATCGTTGACCAGCGCCCGATCGAGCCCGGCTGCCCCGTCATAGGCCACATCCACCGCCATGGCATGGAGCCGCAGGCCCTCGGCGATCGAATCCGCCAGCTGCCGTTCGTCTTCGACCACTAAAACGCGCACCCGCTTACCCTCCAGCAAACCATGCTAAAGCTTTCACCGAACGGGTGAAACGCCAGAGCTCGCCGCTCTCGCTCTAGGCGACGCGGTGTTAGGGCGGCGTTAGGAAGCGACGGCTGGCGCCATAGCGGGTGGGGGCGTTGCGGAGACGATCGGGCCGTGCCACGCTCGCGCAATGCAAAGGGTGCGTGCCGCGGTAAGTCTGGGGCCAAACTGCCGGGGCAAGTTTCACTTGCAGCGCGTCTTCGGGGACGCCAGCCCAAGCGGGATCTTCGACTGGCAGATCACCCCTGCTGAAGCGATCCATCGCTATCTCGAACGGGACTTCGAAGGCATGTTCGAGCGGTCAGACCTGCAAATCCGTTCCGGCGTGGTGTGGAATGGACGGCACAACAGCTCCCATCAACACGAGTTTCCGCGAGGCCTCACCGAGGATCAGCTCGATGCGCATTACCCCGCGGCGCGGGCCCGGCACGACTACTTGTGCCGCAAAACCCGGGCATTGCTACGTCAACGGGGCCCGCTGCTGCTGGTGTTCAGCCGGCCGGTGCCGACCGAGGTGACCGACGGGCTGGTGCGCGGCGTTTCGCGGTACAATCCGCACCTCGCGTTTCACCTGCTTGCTGAACCGATCGAGGGCTCGATCGGTGACTGGACCGGCGACACCGAGGTCTGGAACGACCTGCTGTCACGCTTCTCCATCCATCCCTTTCATCGCTTCGTGGCCGAAGCGGCAGCGATCTGTCGCAAGAGTCTGCGCGGGCGGTCCGGTAACAGTGGGGCAGGTGTCGGCATTGCCGCAGCCGCGGAAGTGCGTGGCGGCGTGCGCAGTCGCAGACCGAGGCACTAGCCCTTTGTCGACCCGCCCGCCATGCCGTCGATGAAATGCCGCTGCAGCAGCAGGAACAGCATCAGGATCGGCAGCACGATGATCATGGCAGCGGCCATGATCTGCCCCCAGTCGCTGGTGTATTTGCCGCTCAGAAGGGTGAAGGAAACCACCGCCGTCATCTCGTTCTTGCTCTGCAGGAACGTCGAGGCGATGAGGAATTCGTTCCAGCAATAGAGCCCGATGATCAGCGCCACGGTGAGCAGCCCGGGCGAGACGATCGGCAGCATGACCTTCGAAAACACCTGCCAGGCATTGGCGCCATCGAGATTGGCGGCTTCCTCGAGCTCCTTGGGGATGGCGATGAAGTAAGTGCGCAGCAGCATGATGGCGAAGGGGCTGAACATGGCGCAGTAGACGAAGGACACTGCCACCGGGTTGTTGATCAGCCCGAGCCGCGCGAAGCCGAAATAGAGCGGGAACAGGAAGAGCTGGATCGGCGCGGTGGTGGTGGCGAGGAAATAGGCGCTCACCGCCTTCCATGGCTTGATCTTCTGGCGCGCCAGCACATAGGCGGCGCCGGCCCCGGTGGTGAGCACGAGGATAATGGTCATCACGGTGACCTTGGCGCTGTTGAGCATGGTTTCGCCCAACCGTGCATCGGTCCAGGCGCGGACAAAGTTCGACCAGTTGAGCTCAGTTGGCCAGCTCAAGGGGCTGAGGATGATCTCGGGTGTCGTCTTGAAGGCGTTGAGCAGCATCAAGAGCAGGGGCCCAAGCGCGAACAGCGCGCCGAGCGCCAGGACGATGTAGGAGATAGCGCGCGACCTGCGGGTTCCGAGCATTTCAGTTCACCCTTTCCCGGGTCTGCAGCCGCACATAGGCGAAGGTGGCGGTAAGCCCGAACAGGGCGATAACCAGGGCGACAGCCGCGGCGCGGCCGAGATCGAACTCGAAGAAGGCGTTGCGATAGGCGAGGGTGGAGAGCACTTCGCTGGAATAGGCCGGGCCGCCCTGGGTGAGGATGTAGACGAAGTCGAACACCAGGAACGACCAGATCACCGTCATCACCATCATCAGCTTGATGGTGGGGGCGATGGCGGGGATCAGGATGTCGCGCATCAAGGCGAAGAAGCCGGCGCCATCGAGCCGGGCGGCTTCGACCATTTCCTCAGGCACCTGGCGGAGCGCGGCAAGGAAGATCACCGCGAGGAACCCCCACCAGTGCCAGAGGTCGACCACGGCGATGCCGTAAAGCGCCGAGTGGGTGGCGGCGAGGGGATCGGAGAGCTCGATGCCGAAGCGGGCGAGCAGGCCGAAGACGCCGGTATTGGGGTTGTAGATCATCCCCTGCCAGACCCGCGCGGTGATGGCGGTCGCCACCACCACGGGGATGAAATAGACGATCTGGAAGAAGGTGCGGCCGCGCTTGATGGTGAGCAGCAGCGTTGCCGCGACGAGCCCGATGGCGATCGGCACGGTGAGGAAAATCAGCGTCCACTTGAGGTTGTTGCCGAGCGCAATCCAGAACACCCGGTCGGCAAACATCGCCTGGAAATTGGCGAAGCCGACAAACACCGGAGCCGAAAAGCCGTCCCAGGTGCAGAAAGCCAAAGCCACGGTCAGCAGCGCCGGGATCAGGATCAGCGCGACATTGATGGCAAGGGCAGGGAGGGCGAACAACCACATGGGCGGGGATTCCGGGACTCTCGGTTATCCTCCCCCGCGTGGCGGGGGAGGCGGATGAAGGCTTTAGGCCTTCACCGCGTGGGGACCGCCGAAGGCGGTGGAGGGGGAACTCAAAGCCGAGGGTCTTGCCGCCCCCTCCACCAGCTTCGCTGGTCCCCCTCCCCCGCCACGCGGGGGAGGATTAGCGGAGAGGCCGGTGCTCGGGCCCCATCACCTCACGGCAATGGCGGGACGCTGCCTTCGGCGAGCTCGGCGGCGAACAGCTCCTGCAAGCCCGCGAGGAACTTCTCCGGTGTGGCCGTGCCGAGCCAGAGTTCTTCGACGCCCGAGATGATGTACTGCTCGGATTTGGGCGGCCAGAAAGTCCAGGTGGTGTAGCCGTAATTGCCGCTGGCGAGGGCATCGGCGATCATCGTCGTCGCCTCCTGGTAGAGCGGGGTCACCTCACCCTTGAGCGTCACCTTGCTCAAGTCGCCGAGCGGCACGTTCCATTCGCCCTGCCATTGCGGGACGATCGCGCCGTAGAAATCGCCGCTGAACACATAGTCGATGACTTGCGCCGCGGTATCAGGGCTCGGCGAATGGGCGTTGATCGACAGGGTCGAGCCGATGCCGATCGGGAACAGCGGATAGGGAACGCCCTCGGCCACCGGGATCGAGGTGAAGGCGGCCTTGGCGCCGGCCGGATCGAAGTAATCCTTCACCCAGGAGAAGGCCCAGGTGCCCTGCGGCGCCATGCCGGTCTTGCCGGTGACCATGCCGGCAAAGGCATCGATGGTCGAGGTGGAGAAGTAGTCCTTGCCGTAATAGCCCTTGTCGTACCAGGCCTTGAACCTCTGCATGGCGTCGACGAAGACCGGGTCGGTCCACGGGCGCTTACCCGAGAGTGCTTCATGGATGGCGGTGGGGCCGACCAGCTGGTTGAGCGCCACGGTGAAGAACTGCTCGTTGGCGGGGCGGAAGCCGGCATTGCCGGCGACGAACGGGGTCATCCCCTCGGCCAGCATGGTATCGGCGAGAGCTTCCATCTCGGCGACGGTTTTAGGCGCCGTCCAACCCTTCTCTGCGAACAAATCGGCGTTGTAGAACAGGCCCATCGCCTCGTAGTTCTTGGGGATGGAGTAGAGCTCGCCATCGACCTTGCCGAGTTCGAGGAACATCGGGATCAGCCGCTCGTTCCAGCCGTATTTGGCGGCATAATCATCGAGCTTCAGCAGCTGGCCGGCCTTGGCCATCGGCAGCGCCGTCGCTGGGCCGTTGGAATTGATGATGTCGGGGCCACCACCGGACATCAGCGCCAGGCGTTGCTGGTTCTCGATGGCGTTGCCGCGATACTCGAGGGCGAGGGTCGAGCCGGGGTGGCTGGCATTGAAGCCCGCGACCAGCGTGTCGTCGAGCAGGCGCTGCTGCTCGGGGGTCAGCGCTTCGTACCACCACGAAGCCGATTGCGCCGCAGCGAGGCCGGGCGTCAGAAGGGTCATGGCCGCGACGGCCACACCCGAAAAGAGGCGTGAGAATTTTGTCATGAAGCGTTCCCTGATATGCCGGTGTCGGGGAGGCTCGCCTGCTGCACCCGTGAGGACGAGGTATCGCCTCTGGGACGAGCAGTCGAAGCGCGATCTACGATTGCATAGGGCAATGCGACGGCCTCCCCCGGCCCCTCCACATCGCCACGAACCCGGGCCAGCAGCCGTTCGCCAGCCAACTGGCCGAACAGCTCCTGCCCGAGCGATACCGTCGTCAGCGACGGATTGAGAACGTCGGTCATCGCCAGGTTATTGAACCCGGTGACCGACATGTCCTGAGGTAGCGACAGACCGCTGGTCTGGCAGGCGCGGATGGTGCCGCAGGCCAAGAGGTCGTCGGCGCACATGATGGCGGTGGGGCGGCCGCTGCCCTCGGCGAGCAGCTCTGCCGCGATGGCCGCGCCGCCATCGATGGAATAGCTCGGGGCGGTGACGACGCGCGGGGTGAGCCCCGCGGCGACGAGCGCCGCGCTGTAGCCGCCGATACGGGCGCGCTCCGGGCCGCCGGGCGACGCCATGAAGACGATGTCGCGGTGTCCGAGCCCGATCAGTTGCGCCGTCAGGGCGGACGCCACCTGGTGGTTGTCGACATAGTAGTCGTCGACCGGCAGGGCGCCGCCGCGCTTGGGGGCGGATTCATAGCGCACGACGGGAATGTCGGCAGCGAGCGCTCCAGCGAGCTCGCGGATGGTGGCGACGAAGAACACTCCGACAATGCCGGCAACGCGCCGGTCGATGCAGAGTTCGATCATCCGCGCTTCCGCGGCGCCGGAGCCATCGGTGCTGAGCGCGATGACGTCGTAGCCTTGCGGTTCGACCACTTTCTGCACGGCGCGGATCAGCGGCGGATAGAACGGGTTGGAGAGATCGGGGACGATGCAGGCGATCATCATCGAGCGGTTGGTCTTCAGCGCCTGCGCCATGCGGTTGGGCACGTAGTTCAGCGCCTTGGCGCTGTCGCGAATGCGTTCCTGCACCTCTGGCCTGATGCCGGCGGCATCACCCGACAGCACCGACGATACCGCCGCCTGCGACACCCCGGCGTGGGTCGCGACATCCTTCTGCGTCGGTTTTCTGGTCGATTTCATCTTGAAACTCGGCTACTGATACGTATCAGTAGGCAGATGAGCTGTTTCCGTCAAGCCGGATGGCTTACGAGCTTCACACCCGTCTGCACCCGCCCGTTCGACCCTTCAGAGTATTGAGACCCCCATGACCCTCCCCACCGATACCCTCGAGCGGATCTATGCCGGCGTGCTCGGCAAGCTGATCGGCGTCTATCTCGGACGGCCGTTCGAGAACTGGACCTACCAGCGCATCCTCAAGGAACTCGGCCCGATCACCTATTACGTCAACGAGCGGCTGGGGGCCGAGCTGGTGGTGACCGACGATGACGTCTCGGGCACTTTCAGCTTCGTCCGGGCGCTCGAGGATTACGGCGCTTCACCGAACCTCAGCGCCGAGGACATTGGGCGGACCTGGCTCAACTACGTGGTCGAGAACCGCGCGGTGTTCTGGTGGGGCGGGGCGGGCAATTCGACCGAGCACACCGCCTGGCTGAACCTTGCTAAGGGCATTCCGGCGCCGCGCTCGGGCGCCATCGAAACCAATGGCAAGATCGTCGCCGAACAGATCGGGGCGCAGATCTTCATCGATGGCTGGGCACTGGTATCGCCGGGCAACCCGGCGCAGGCGGCAAAGCTCGCCCGCGCCGCCGGCAGCGTCAGCCATGATGGCGAAAGCGTCCATGCGGCGGTGCTGTGGGCGGCGATGGAGGCCGAGGCGTTTTTGAGCCGCGATGTCGAGCACCTGCTCGAAACCGGGTTGAGCTTCATTCCCGCGGACAGCCTGATCGCCAGGCTGGTTGCCGATATCCGCGGCTGGGTGCGGGCCAATGGCGATGACTGGCAGGCGACGCGCCGGCAGATCGAGGACACGTACGGCTATGACAAATATGCCGGGGTGTGTCACGTGGCGCCCAACCACGCGCTGATGATCATGGCGCTGCTGCACGCGCCGGACGATTTCAGCCGCGGCCAGATGATCGTCAACACTTCGGGCTGGGATACCGACTGCAATGCCGGCAACCTCGGGTGCCTCCAGGGCATCATGCTCGGGCTCGCCGGGTTCGACGGCGAGCAGGATTGGCGCGGCCCGGTGGCCGACCGGCTCTACCTCTCCACCGCCGATGGCGGGCGCGGCCTCACCGATGCGCCCAGCATCGCCTATTGGCTCGATGACCTGGCGCGGCAGCTGGCGAAAGAGCCGGCGCGGCCGGCGCCGAAGGGCGGGGCGCAGTTCCATTTCGCACTGCCCGGTGCGGTGCAGGGGTTTATGGCCGGCGGCACCGAGGGCAATGGCAGCGACATCGCCGTTTCCGGCACCGGCGAGGCGCTGGCGGTGGAACTGATCTCGGTGGCGCCGGGCCGCTCGGCCTATGTGGGCACCCCGGTGTTCATTCCGCCCGCGATGATCGGCCATAGCTGGTACGAAGTGCTGGCGAGCCCGCGGGTGTGGCCCGGGCAGACCATCGAAGCCAGCATTGCCGGGGCTGCCGGGCTCAGCGGCACGGTGGAGGTGGCGCTGGCCGTGCGCCATTACGGCCAGGACGATGCGCTGGTGAGCGTCATCTCGCCGCAAAGCGTCACGGTGGAAGCCGGTCAATCGGCAAGGCTCAGCTGGCAGGTGCCGCAGTTCGACGGCAACCCGATCGCCGAAATCGGCCTCGTCATGTCGGTGCGCGACACCGCGACAGTGGGGCGGGTGCTGGTCGACTGGCTGCGCTGGGGTGGCGAGCCCGAGCTGACGCTGCGCCGCCCGCATAACGAGGGCAATATGTGGCGCAGCGCCTGGATCAACGGCGCCAGTGTGTTCTCGAAGAACTTCCGCGAGTCGTTCCGGCTTTCCGCCAACCGCGGCGAGGGCATCATCCTCACCGGCACGCGCGACTGGCGCGATATCACGATCGAAGCGGAGCTGAACCTGCACCTCGGCAACTACGGCGCCTTGGTGTTTCGGGCGCAGGGGCTGCGGCAGTACTACGCCGCGAGGCTGACGCGTACCGGCAAGCTGCAGGTGGTCTGCCGCCGCGATGAGGTTGAGCAGGTATTGGCTGAAACGGCGCTGCCGGTGGTGTTCGAAACGGCGATCCCCGTGCGGGTGACGCTATCGGGGCCGCAGATCACGGTGGACGCGGGAGGGACGGTGCTCGAGGTCAGCGACGGGACCTATGCCGGGGGGATGACCGGGCTCGCGGTGTATGAGGGGGCGCTGTCGACCGACAAGGTGCATATCGGCCGCGTGCGGTAGGGGGTGCTATCGGGGCAGCCGATTGACCGTAGCTCTTGGAGAAATGTAAGCGGATAGTTGACAGTACGTCGGCTGATGGCTTACATACATCCGTGATCAAGAGCTTCAAAGGCAAAGGTCTCGTCGAGCTGTGGGCCAAAGGCACCTCAGCGAAGATCGACGCCAAGATGCACAAACGCATCCTGCGTCGTCTCGATGCTTTGGACGCGGCGGCCAAACCCGAAGACATGAACCTCCCAGGTTTCGACTTTCATGCCCTGAAGGGCTTTGATCCCACGCGATATACGGTCCACATCAATGGCCCGTGGTGCGTGACGTTCGCATTCGACGGAGCCGATGCGGTGGATGTCGAGTTCGAGCAGTATCACTGATGGATTGATGGAGGGCGCGGTTTGACCCCGCGCCGATGATGATGACTTACGCGGCTCTGCGTAATCCCGATCGCCAGCCCACCCACCCCGGCGAGTTGCTGCGCGAGGACGTGCTGCCGGCCGTTGGCAAGCCGAAGGCGGAGATCGCCCGGCTGCTCGGGATCTCTCGCCAGCAGCTCTACGACATTCTGGACGAGAAGAAGCCGGTGTCGCCGGCGATGGCCGTTCGCCTCGGCAAGCTGTTCGGCAACGGTGCGACCCTATGGGTCCGCATGCAGGGCGCCTATGACACCTGGCAGGCCGAGCGAGACGTAGACGTGAGCGGCATCCCGACGCTTGCGGTGGCCTGAGATTTGGGGGATGGCGGACCCTGCCAGTTTTGCACCGGCCGTGCCCCTATCGCCCCCTCGCCCCTTTGGGGAGAGGGCGGCGGATGAGGCCGACGGCTTCATCCGCGGGGTGAGGGGCGCCAAGCGCTGGGACAGGTGTTGAGCGGTGGCGGATAGGCCGGTGTGCTTGGCTACCCCTCACCCTGGCCCTCTCCCCAGAGGGGAGAGGGGACGATAGGGGCACCGTTCGTTCGCTACTTGCCCACCGCCCGCCTCGCCAGCTGCACCGCACCCTCCACCGGCGCGTCGCGCAACACATGCACCTTCAGCTGCTTATGTCGCCCCGTCACCGCCTGCTCGAATGCCGTGTAGAGCCGCGGCTGGTTGACGATGACGCTGCCGGCGACGACGACATCGGTGCCGGTGGCGCCGCGGGAGAGGAGCTGGTCGACGAGGGCGGCGAGGGCGTGGGCGCCTTCGGTAATGACGGACTGGGCCAGCGCCGAGCCAGCGTCGGCGGCGGCGAAGATGGCGGGGGCGTGGGGGGCCCAGTTGTCGACCGTCGGGTCGTCGTTGACGCGGCGGGTCAGCCGCTCGGCATCGGCGACGCCGAAGGCGGCGATGAGGTGGCCGAGGAGACCATCGTCAGCCTTGCCTTCGTCGTTGGCGCGCAGCGCCGTGCGGGTGGCTTCGCGGACGAGACCGGCGGCGCTGCCTTCGTCACCGATGATCCAGCCCCAGCCGCCCGAGGCGATAAACTCGCCCGCCGCATTGGCCCCGACCGCAATGGCGCCGGTGCCGGCGATGACGCCGATGCCCCTGGTGAAGCCGGCGGCGGCGACGATCAGCGAGGCGTCGTTGACGGCGGTGGTGCGGTAGCCGAGGGCTTGAAGCTCGCGCTCCAGCGTGCGGCCGGTTTCGGTGCGGTTGATGCCCTGGGCGCCGAAGGCGAGGGCGACGATCTCGGCGCCCTCAGGCGTGTGGCGCCTGACCCGCTCGGCGATCCAGACGGCGGCCTTATCCTCGGGCTCGGCATCCCATTCGAGGCTCGGCTCGGTGACGTCGAGCACGCGGTGGCCCGAGAGGTCTTCGAGGATCAACTGGGTCTTGGTGCCGCCGATATCGAGCGCGGCGATCAGAGCGGGCATCTCAGGCGACCTTGGTGTCGGTGTGAAAGAAGACGAAGGCATCGGGGTCGACGCCGCGCAGCAGCGCCGTCTCGACCGCGAGGCTCTGCATCACCAGGGCCTCGAGGATGGCGCGCTGCGCTGGCGACAGCTCAGGCAGCCGGAGCACCGCGAGGTTCGGCTCTTCGGCCACCTCGAGCGTGGTGATCAGCAACGTATGGTGCCCGGCATGGGCGAGGGTATGCGCGAGAGCCGCCTCGCGCTCGTCACCCATGAGGATGTGGGCGGTGCGGCCGGCCGATTCCATCGCGCCATGGAGGTATTGGCGCGACGACAGGCCAGTGGCCGGAAGGCGCGCCACTTCGCGCAGCAGGAGGGCGCCGACTTCGGCGGTGCCGGCCGAGGGTGCGGCGCCGGCGTAATCGACCGCCACCGCGTCACGCAGCGGGGTGGCGAGCGCCACGGCGCGGGTGGCGATCTCGCGCTCCAGCGCCCGGAACTTCGTCGGCAGGTCGGCCCAGCTGCGGTCGATCGCGCCGCCATCCCAGGCTTCGGCGATCATGCCGAGGGCGGCGATGGTGGCGGTATAGCCGGTGGTCGAGGCGTAGCTGTCGGGGAGCTTGCCGAGCGAAATGGTGGTCGCGGCGATCTCCGAAATCGGCGAGGGCGCGACATTGACCACCGCCAGCCGCAAATGCGGCTCGATGGTGCGGAGCACGGCGAGGGTTTCGGAGCTGCGGCCCGACTGCGAAACGCCGATGATCGGATGCGCCGACTGCGGAAAGGGCAGGGGATGCTCGCCGGCATTGAGTCGCCAGGCGTGGATGCCACGCGAGCGCAGCATCCAGACTGCGGCGGCCGAGGCGGCATAGCTCGCGCCGATGCCGAGAAAGATCGGGCCCGGGCCCTCGAGCGTTGCGGCCGCCTGGGCGGCGCGCACTTCGCCGGCAATGGCGGGCAGAGCACTTTCCAGCAAAGCGGCCTGCGAGGCGCGGGCCTCGGCCAGGGAGATGTAGCCTTTAACCAATTTAGTCCGTCTCCTTGGCGACAGCGCGAAAGCTTCGGCGTCGCGGGCTGTCACTGTGCTTGGTTCAGCGCGCGCCGGGCTTTCGCGCACGCGAGAATGAGGTGCGCAGCCGGTAGCGATCGCCGACATAGCGCACGGTGGACGACAGCAGCGGCCGGCCGGCGCTGTCGACGATGAGCTGGCGCATCACCAGGATCGGGGTTTTCGCTTCGACCCCGAGGTGCTGGGCGAGGCCCATGTCGGCGGCATGGGCCTCGATGGTGGTTTCGCCATGCGCGAGGTCGACGCCATTGCCGAGCAGCAGTTCGAACAGCGAAGCGGTGCGGAAATCGACGCCGGTGAGATCGGGCTTCAGCGTGGCGGCAAAGAACGAGGTATCGACCGCCACCGGCACGCCATCGAGCCGCCGGATGCGCTCGAGATGGAACAACGGCGCGCCCGGCGCGATGGCCAATTCCTCGGCTTCATCGAGCGTCGCCGGCGCCTCGCTGGCGCGCAGCACGTCGGAGGAGGGGACGAGCCCCAGCCGGGCGGCGGTTTCGCTGAACGACTCCAGCGTATTGGGAAATTCCTTCGGCACCTCCGCCGAGACATACCAGCCACGCCCATGCGAGGGCTTCAGCACGCCTTCCTCGACGAGGCTCTGCAGCGCCCGGCGCAGCGTCACCCGGCTGATCGACAGCTGGGCGAGGAGGTCGCGCTCGGCCGGCAGCCGACCGCCATTGGCGATCTTGCCGGTCGAAATCTGGTGCATGATCAGATCGGCCGCCTGCCGCCATAGCGGATCGGGCGAATCCTGATCGAGCACCAACTGTTCCGCGCTGTCGCTCATTGGCTCAAGCCACCTTTTCCCATTGCCGCGATTTCATCGAGCGGTAGCACGCATCGATGATCCGGTTGACCACCACGCCATCCTCGAAGGTTTCGGACGGAGTGGTGCCGGCGGCGAAATGATCAATGAAATGCCGCATCTGCTGCGAGAAGCCATAGGCCCGAGTCTCTTCCGGCACAGGATATACCCAGCCGGTCTCGGCATCGGCCTTCTCGACGGTGTAGCCCACCGGGTTTTCAATGAACCCCCAGACCGGGCCGACCGAGCTGTCGGTGACGATGCGGCCGGCCGAGCCGACCAGCTCGTGCCTCAGCTGCATGCCGCCGCGCTCGATCCATGAGGATTCGATGGTGGCGAGCTGGCCGCCCTCGAATTTCAGCAGCGCGATCGCCGCGTCTTCGCCGGTGGTCTTGTCCTGGTGGGCCATGGTCGAGCCCCAGGCCATCACCTCGGTGACCTTGTTGTCCTTGCCGAAGAAATGCCGCGCCGATTCGACGGTATGGCAGCCCATATCGAGCAGGGCGCCGCCACCGGCGGTTTCGGCATCCCAGAAATGCGGGGCGTGCGGGCCGGAATGGCCTTCGCGGGCGCGCATGGTGAGGAGCTCGCCGATGCCGCCGGCTTTGACCATCTCGTAGGCCTTGGCGACATTGGGCGAAAATACCGAGCTTTCGGCATAGCCGTGCCAGACCCCGGCGGCATTGGCGATATCGAGGATCTGCTGCGCCTCGGCCTCGGTGCGGGCCAGCGGCTTGGTGCAGATGATGGCCTTCTTGTGCCGGGCGGCGATCTCCACCGCGGCGAGATGGATCTCATTGGGCAGCGCGATGATGACGATCTCGACGGCGGGATCGGCGCAGAGCGCATCCATGGTGGGGTGCGCGGTGACTTTCCACTTTTTGGCGAAGGCGTCGGAGCGAGCCGGATTGCGCGAATAGCAGGCGACGAGCTCGGCGTTCCGCACGTCCAAGAGTGCATCCGCATATGACTCGGCAATGAAACCCGACCCCAGCAACCCTACCCCGATCATGCCCTGCTCCCTCAGATTTGTTAGATACCTCATAGTACCAATCAGGCGTTCTGACCATACCTCATGAGCAGAAAAATGACCACTTGTACCATCTGGTATTGTGAGGTATCGATCCTGTGACAGAGGGGCAAGTCGCTCGGATTTGATCCATGCGGCGCCGGATACGGCGGCCGTGCGTCAGGGGAAGGGAGAACAACAATGCAGTCGAAACAGTGGGCCGCAACGGCCGGAGCCATGCTGGGCGTGTCGCTCATCGCGATGAGCGGCGCCGCGGTGGCGCAAAGCGTGACGCTGACGCTGGGCAGCTGGCGCACCGAGGATCTGGCGGTGTGGCAGGACAAGGTGCTGCCGGCCTTTGAGGCGGCGCATCCCGACATCAATGTCGAGTTCGCGCCGGTCAATACCAACGAATACAACGCCGCGATGCAGTCGCAGATCGAGGGTGGGGCCGGTCCCGACCTGATCACTTGCCGGCCGTTCGACGTAAACAACGAGTGGATCGGCCGCGGCTATTTTACCAAGCTCGATGGCCTTGCCGGGCTCGAGAATTTCGACGCTACCGCCAAGGCGGCCTGGACCGTCGACGGCGCCACCTATTGCGTGCCGGTCGCCGCGGTGCTCGCCGGCTTCTACTACAATGTCGATATCTTCAAGGAGCTGGGCCTGGCGGTGCCGACCACCGCAGCCGAGTTCACCGCAGTGCTGCAGGCGATCAAGGACAACGGCAAATACACGCCGCTCGCCGTCGGCTCGGCCGAATCCTGGCAGCTCGCCTATAACGGGCTCTACAGCATCGGGCCGGCCTACTGGAAAGGCGAAGAGGGGCGTCTCGGGCTGATCGATGGCAGTCAGAAGCTCACCGACGCCGATTTCGTCTCGGCCATCGCCGCCTTCCAGGCCTGGAAGCCGTTCCTCCCCAACGGGCAGGAGGCGCTGTCTTATTCCGACATGACGCAGCTCTTCACGCTGGGCAAGGCCGCGATCCTTCCCGATGGCTCGTGGAACATCAACCAGGTGACTTCGACCGGGCTGAATGTCGGGGTGTTCGGTCCGCCGGCAGTGGAAGCCGGTGGCCAGCGTTACCTCCAGGAAATGCCCGACATGGCGATCGGCATCAATGCCGCGAGCAAGAACCAGGACGCGGCGAGGACCTTCCTGAGCTGGGTCGCCGGCCCCGAGTTCCAGCAGATCTACGTCAACACCGCGCCGGGCTTCTTCGCCATGAGCAACCAGCCGGTGAAGTATGACAATGTGCTGGCCCAGGCTTTTGCGGATCTGAAGACCGGAGCGCTGCTGACGCCGCGCCTGGCGCTCGATCGGCTGAGCGCCGGCACGCCGCCGCTCGATGACGAAATCTGGCGCCTCTTACAGGTGATGATGACCTCGGACATGACCCCCGAGGCTGTCGCCGCCGAACTGCAGGCCGGGCTCGCCTCCTGGTACTCGCCGCAGTCGGCGCAATAGCGCCCGATCTCGACAGCGCGTGCCGCGCCCTCCCGGTCGGCACGCGCATTTTGTTTGGCCTTGAGGCGCATGACTCTCCGTGATCCTCCCCCGCGTGGCGGGGGAGGGGGACCAGCGAAGCTGGTGGTGGG
>NZ_LMEA01000014.1:177194-232930 GCF_001425235.1 Devosia sp. Root413D1
CCACCGCCTTCGGCGGTCCCCCTCCCCCGCCACGCGGGGGAGGATCAAGGAGAGGCCGGTGAACGGAACTGACCAATGACTGCTATTTGCCCTGACTCCAGAGGAACGCTCGCGTGATACGTCCTGCAACGGCTCGCCGCAGCCTGTTGATCTTCGTGCTGCCGGCCCTCGCCATCTACCTGGGCTTTGCGGTGCTGCCGCTGCTCATCTCGATCTTCATGAGCCTGTTCGATACCGGCAAGTCGGGGACCGGTTTCATTGGCCTGGGCAACTACATTTACCTGTTCACCCAGCCGGTGGTCAGCGCCCGGTTCTGGAATGCGCTGTTCAACAATTTCAAGTATTTCGCCATTCATGTTGCCGTAGAGATTCCGATCGGGCTGCTGCTTGCGGCGCTCTTGACCGGCGGCACGCTGAGCCGCAGCGAGGGCATTTACCGCACGCTGCTGTTCATCCCGGCGACGCTGTCGGTGGTGATTGTCGGCTTCATCTGGCGGCTGATCATCAACCCGCTCTGGGGCCTCGTCGGCTTCCCGCTGCTCGGCAACCAGCTGACGGCGCTGCCCACCATCTCGCTGATGGGGGTCTGGCAATATGTCGGCATCCCGATGGTGTTCCTCTATTCGGCGCTGATCGCGGTGCCCAATGACGTGATCGAGGCGGCGCGGATCGATGGCGCCAGCCCCTGGCGGATCTTCTGGGGCATCAAGTTCCCGCTCATCCTGCCGCAGTTCGGGCTGATCGTGATCCTCACCTTCATCTGGACCTTTAACGGCTTCGACCTGGTGTTCGCGCTCAACGGCTCGGCGCCCGGCCCGAACTATTCGACCGATATCCTCGGCACGTTCTTTTACCGCACCTTTTTCGGCTCGAGCGGCCAGGTGGCCGACCTCGATCTCGGCGCTACCGTCGCCACCGTGATCTTCACCCTGATGCTCTGCGTCACCACCGCCTATTTCTGGCTGGTGCAACGCCGGCTCAAAGCCCATTCGGCTTAGGAGGCGGCGATGACAACCGTGACCACCGAACTCGCCCACGAAAGCCGCCTCACCAGGGAACGCCGGCGCTGGAATGTCGAGCGCATCGCGGTGCACGCCGTGCTCGTGGCCTTCGTGGCGCTGGCGCTCGGGCCGATCCTCATCGTCATCCTCAATTCGCTGAAGACCACGCCGGCGATCTTCGGCGGGCCGTTCGCGCTGCCCACCGCCGAGACGTTCAGCCTTGCCGGCTACGAGCGGGTGCTGACCCGCGGCAATTTCCTCCTCAACTACCGCAACAGCCTGATCGTCACGCTGGTCTCGGTGGTGCTCACCGTCGGGCTTTCGACCCTCGCGGCGTTCGCGCTGGTCGAGTACCGGGTGCGCTTCGTGCCGCTGCTCGCCGGGCTGTTCATCGTCGGCGTCATGCTGCCGATCAGGCTCGGCACCATCCCGCTGATCCAGATCATGATCGGGCTGAGGCTGATGGATACGCTGTGGGCGCTGATCCTCGTCTACACGGCGATGAGCATCCCGCTCGGCGTCACGCTGATGATGACCTATTTCCGCACCGTGCCGGGCGAGCTCAAGGAAGCGGCGCGGGTCGATGGGGCCAGCGAGTTCCGCACCTTCTCGATCATCCTGCCGCTGGTGCGGCCGGGGCTCGCGGCGGTCGCCACCGTCACCATGCTGCCGATCTGGAACGACCTGTGGTTCCCGCTGATCCTCGCGCCCGGCAAGGCCAACCAGACGGTGACGCTGGGGGTACAGCAATTCGTCGGCCAGTTCCTCAACGACTATCCGGCGCTGCTCGCGGCGCTGACTTTGGGGGCGCTGCCGCTGGTCGTGCTCTTCACCATCTTTTCCCGCCAGTTCATCCGCGGGCTCAGCGCCGGCTACGGCAAATGAGCCCGCATCCCTAGTTTCGAGACGAGGCGATTGTCATGACGCAAGTTCACGAAGGCCACCATCACGCCCACGCGGCCCATGCCGTTTCCCACGGGGTCGCGGCGCTGCCGCCGCCGCGTTACCTGCGGGCGCTGGCGCCGCTCAGTGCCGCCGAGATCAATGCCGCGGTGGCGGTGATCAAGGCCGATGCCGAGCTCGGGCCCGGCGCGCTCTATGGCAATCTCGACCTGCGCGAGCCGACGCCGGATGAATGGCGCGCCCACCTTGCCGGCACGCAGTTGAAGCGCGAGGCGCGGCTCAACATCTCGCATAAGGATCGCCCCGGAGTGTGGATGGTGATCGTCTCGCTCGAGACCAATACGATCGTATCGCGCCGGCATTTCCCCACCGCCAAATCCGCCTTCCAGGTCGAGCAGCTGCTCGATGTCGAGCGGGTGGTGAAGGCCGATCCGCGCTTCATCGAGGCCTGCCGCAAACGTGGCATTACCGACATGACCGGAGTCTGCGTCGACAGCTGGTCAGGCGGCAATTTCGGCGACGCGGGCGAGGAGGGCCACATGGTCTCCTATGCCCATTGCTGGCTGCGGCTTTACGCCAACGAGAATTTCTACGCCCACCCGATCGACGGGCTGAACGTCGCCGTCGACGTCAAGACCGGCGAGGTGCTGCGTATCGACGATCATGGCGGCCCGCCGATCCCGATGACCGATACTCCCTATGACCCCGAGTTCATGCCGCCGGCACGGGCGCCGCTGAAGCCGTTGAATGTTATCCAGCCCGAAGGCACCAGCTTCACCCTCGATGGCCACGCCATCGCCTGGGACAAGTGGACGCTCGGCATTGGTTTCTCGCCGCGCGACGGCATCATCCTGCACGATATCCGCTATGCCGGTCGCCCGGTGGTGCGCCGTGCGGCGCTCGGCGAACTGGTGGTGCCCTATGGCTCGCCGGAGCGCGGTCACTATCGCAAGAACATCTTCGATATCGGCGAATACGGTTTCGGCAAGTTCAACCACTCGTTGAAGCTCGGCTGCGATTGCCTTGGCGCCATTCACTATCTCGATAGCCACTATTGTGGGCTCGATGGCGGGCTGATCACCATCGAGAAGGGCATCTGCATCCATGAGGAAGATACCGGAATCCTCTGGAAGCACTGGGATTTCCGCGCCGATCGCACCGAACTGCGTCGTGGCCGGCGGCTGGTGATCTCCTGCGTCAACACCGTCGGCAATTACGAGTACGCGCAATACTGGTATCTCGACCAGGCCGGCGAGATCAGCTTCGAGGTGAAGGCCACCGGCATCGTCAACACCATGGCGTGCGAGCCGGGTCGCCCCAGCAAATATGTGAGCGAGATCGCGCCGGGGCTGACCGCGCCAATTCATCAGCACATCTTCTGCGCCCGGCTCGATATGGCACTGGATGGGGGCGGCAACAGCCTCGTCGAGGTCAACAGCTTTGCCGAGCCGGTGGGGCCGAACAATCCGCATGGCAATGGCTTCTTTGCCACCGAGACGGTGCTCAAAACCGAGCTCGAAGCCGGCCGCCGCGCCAGTGCCGAGACGCACCGCACCTGGAAGGTGATCAACCCCAATAAGCTGAACGCCGTGGGCAAGCCGGTCGGCTACCGGCTGCACGCCAAGGATTGCGTCACGCCGTTCCTCGCCGAGAACGGGCCATCGGGCACGCGCTCCAACTTCGTGCGCAACCATGTGTGGGTGACACCCTTCCACCCGGACGAGCGCTACCCGGCGGGCGAGTATGTCTGCAATTCCGACGGCTCGGATGGGCTGGCCGAGATCGTCAAGCAGAACCGGCCGGTGGAGAATACCGATATCGTGGTCTGGCACTGCTTCGGGCTGCATCACGTGGTGCGGCCGGAGGATTTCCCGGTGCAGCCCACCATGTCGGCGGGCTTTGCGCTGATGCCGTCGGGGTTCTTCAACCTCAACCCCTCCAACGACCTGCCGCGTGAAACCAATACGGCGAGCGTATTGGCCGATGGCAGCATCGCCTGCCACTGCTGATGTCTGGCCCGGCTCCATGGCCCGCCTTCGCCGCCATCGCGGCGGCGACGGCTTTGGGTTGGGCCGGGCTCATGGCCCTCAGCGCCGGCGGGATCGAGGCGATCTGCGGCGGCAGCGGCCTGCCGCTGCTGGTGGGGGCGGCGCTGATGTGGGGGCTGATGGCCGCGACCATGATGCTGCCCTGCGCCATCCACGACATCGCCGCGGCCGCCCGCCAGGGCTGGCGCGCCGCCGCGAGGCTGACCCTCGTCTGCATCGCGCCGCCGACGCTGCTCGCCATCGGCCTCGGCATGGCGCTGACGCCGGTGGCGCTCGGCGCCCCGATATTGCTGGCGATCGCCGGCAGCGCGCTGGTTGCCGAAGCCGCTCTGCCGGCTGGTCCCATGCGGCTGGGTGCCGGCGCCGCGATGGTGGCCTTGCAACTGATCGGAGGCATGGAGCTCGGCTGGATGGCGCTGTGCGCCGTCTGGATGCTGGCGCTGGCTTTGGCGCCGGCGCGGCGGCTCACCACCGCTGCGGCGGGCACGGCGCTGCTCGGCCTCGCCATGTTCTGGAATTTGTGACGCCGCATTGGTGGGCGCCGAAATGAGGAGGAATATATGCCGCTCAAGTCGATCAACCCGGCCACCGGCCAACTGATTGCCGAGTATCCCGCCGATACGGCTCAGCAGATCGAGCAGAAGCTCGCCGCGGCCTGGGAGGGCTGGCAGGCCTGGAGCCGCACGCCGTTGGCCACGCGCAGCGCGCTGCTGCTGCGGCTCGGCGACCTGCTCGAGCAGCGGGCCGACGACTACGCCAGGCTGATTACTTCTGAGATGGGCAAGCCCATCGGCGAGGCGAAGGCCGAGGTGCTGAAAGCGGCATCCGGGGCCCGGCATTTCGCCGCCGAGGGCCCGGCCTATCTCGCCGACCAGCCGATCGCGGGCACGCCATCGCTGGTGCGCTACCAGCCGCTCGGCCCGATCTTCGGCATCATGCCGTGGAACCTGCCGTTCTGGCAGGTGCTGCGCTTCTTCATCCCGACGGCGCTGGCCGGCAATGTGGTGCTGGTGAAGCACGGCGAGACAGTGCAGGGGGCGGCCCGCGCCATCGAGCAACTGGTGCGCGATGCCGGCGGTCCGGCCGGGCTCTACACCAACCTTGCCATCCCCAATGAGACGATTGCCGACGAGGCCCGGAAGATCGTGCTCGACGACCGGATTCGCGCCGTGACCCTCACCGGCTCGACCGGCGCCGGTCGCGCCGTGGCGGCTGCTGCCGGCTCGGTGGGAAAGAAAGTGGTGCTCGAACTCGGCGGCTCGGACGCCTTCATCGTCTTTGCCGATGCCGACCTCGACAAGGCGGTGCAGCTGGGCGTGGTGTCGCGCTACTCAAACAATGCCCAGAGCTGCATCGCCGCGAAGCGCTTCCTGGTCGAGCGCAGCGTGTTCGACGCCTATGTCTCGCGCTACGCCACAGCCGCAAGCGCGCTGGCGATCGGCGACCCGATGGATGCGGCCACCAAGCTCGGGCCGATGGCGCGCGCCGACCTGGTCGATACCACCGAGCGGCAGGTGCGAGACGCGGTGGCGGCCGGGGGCAGGGTGGTGGCCGGCGGCAAGCGCCTGAACGGGCCGGGCAATTATTACGAGCCGACCGTGATCGTCGGCGCCGACCCGGATGCACCGATCATCCAGGAAGAGTTTTTCGGGCCGGTGGCGCTGCTGTTTCCGTTCGACAGCGAGGACGAGGCGGTGAGCCTTGCCAATGCCACCGAATATGGGCTGGGCGGCGCGGTATGGACCAGTGATGCCGTGCGGGCGCAACGGGTTGCCGACCGGCTGGAAGCCGGCGCGGTGTTCATCAACGATTTCGTCCGCTCCGACCCACGCGCGCCGTTCGGCGGGGTGAAGGGTTCCGGGTTTGGGCGGGAGCTCGGACCGCTCGGGGCGCGGGAGCTGACCAATGCGAAGCTGGTGTGGGGGAGTTAGGGGCTGCGCTGAGGTGGGCAGTCGGTATCCTCCCCCGCGAGGCGGGGGAGGGGGACCAGCGAAGCTGGTGGAGGGGGCGGGCAAACCAACTGGCGACTCTTGCTCCCCCCTCCACCATCCTTCGGATGGTCCCCCTCCCCCGCCCCGCGGGGGAGGACCAGCCGCACCGCCGGCGGTCGGCTTCACCCGCAATTGACGGACTTTCACGGGCGCAGCAGAGTGGCGCGCCTGCCGGACGTGCTCCAGGGGGCAGTGGAGTTCAGGATGACCGTCGCCGACGACTTGCCTCCGCGCACCAGCCCCATGCCACCCGCCGATCGCCTCAGCGCCTTGCGGGCAGCGAGCGCCGAGCCGCTCGACCTCGACGGCCTCAGGCAACTGGCCGAGGGCAATGACGATGTCGCCGCCCTGGCGCGGAGCTTCATCCACGCCACGCAGGAGATCGACCAGCGCAGCAAGGAACTCGCCATCTTCAACAGCGTCGGCGAGGCGATGGGCAAGGCGCTGAACGTCAAGACGGTGACCCGCATCGTCGGGGACAAGGTGCGGGAGATCTTCTCGGTCGAGGTGGTGGAGATCCTGCTCAAGGACAGCGCGGCGATGATCGTCGTGCCCTACGCCTTTTATGGCGTCTATCATGAGCCCGAGCCCTTCGCGATGGGCGAGGGGCTGACCTCCAAGGTGATCCTTTCAGGCCAGCCGCTGCTGCTCCGCTCGAGCGAGGAACAGGTGGCGCTGGGGGCACTGATCCCCACCGAGGACGACCGCACCGAGGCCTATCTGGGCGTGCCGATCATTGCCGGCGACGAGGTGCTGGGCGTGGTGAGCGTCCAGGCCTATGAGCAGAATGCCTTCAACGAGACCCATGTGCGGCTGCTGCAGGGGCTCTCGGCCAGCATGGGCGTCGCCATCGCCAATGCCCGCCTGTTCGACGAGACGCAGCGCCTGCTCAAGCAGGCCGAACAGCGCGCCGCCGAGCTTGGCGCCATCAGCAAGGTCAGCGAGGCGCTGATTGCCGAGGCCGACTTCGACAGCACCATCCAGCTGATCGGCAACCAGATGCGCGACATCTTCGAGGCCGATATCGTCTATGTGGCGCTGCTCGACCCCGAGACCGGGCTGATCGACTTCCCGTATCAGTTTGGCGATGAGTTCCCGACGCTGAAGTTGGGCGAAGGGCTGACCAGCAAGATCATCGAAACCGGCGAGCCGCTGCTGATCAACCAGGATCTCGACGAGCGCAGCGCCCAGATCGGCGCCACCCGCGTGGGAAAGAACGCCGCGTCCTATCTCGGCGTGCCGATCAAGACCGTGCAGGGCACCATGGGCGTCATCAGCGTGCAGAGCACGACACGCGAGGGGATGTTCGACGACAATTCGGTGCGGCTGCTCTCGACCATGGCGGCCAATGCCGGCGCGGCTTTGCACAATGCCCAGCTCTATACCGAGACGCTGCAGCTTTCGCTGTCGCAGCAGCAGGCCAAGGAAGCGGCGGAGGCGGCCAACGAGGCGAAGAGCACGTTCCTCGCCACCATGAGCCACGAAATCCGCACGCCGATGAACGGCATTATCGGCATGATGAACCTGCTGCTCGCCACCAAGCTCAATGCCGAGCAGCGCGATCTCGGCCAGACCGTCAATGACAGCGCCGAGGCGCTGCTCACTATCATCAACGACATCCTCGATTTCTCCAAGGTCGAGGCGGGCAAGCTCGATCTCGAGCAGCGCCCGTTCGTCTTGCGCGATTGCCTCGAGAGCGCCATCGACCTCGTCGCGCCGCGGGCGGCGGAAAAACGGCTCGACCTCGGCTATGTGATCGAGCCGGGGACGCCCGAGCTGGTGGTCGCCGACAATGACCGGCTGCGCCAGGTGCTGCTCAACTTCCTCAACAATGCGGTCAAGTTCACCGAGCGAGGCGAGATCGTCCTGTCGGTGATGCCGTTGCCCGAGGCGGAGAGTGCCGGCAGCGACCAGCTGGCGCTGCGCTTTGCCATCCGCGATACCGGCATCGGCATTCCGGCCGATCGCATGGATCGACTGTTCAAGTCGTTCAGTCAGGTGGATGCCTCGACCACCCGCCGCTATGGCGGCACCGGCCTCGGCCTCGCCATCAGCAAGCGACTGATCGAACTGATGGGCGGCGAAGTGTCGGTCGAGAGCGCCGAGGGCAAGGGCACGACCTTCAGCTTCACCCTCACCACGCCGGCCGCGTCAGCCAGCCGGCCGCAACTGCCGCCGGCGCGCGAACTGAGCGGCAAGCGGCTCTTGATCGTCGACGACAACCTGACCAACCAGCGGATCGTTACGCAGCTGGCGCAATCCTGGGGCATGGCGCCGAGCGCCAGCGCTTCGGCGGCCGAGGCCCTGGCGCTGCTTTCAGCCGGTGAGACGTTCGACGTCGTGGTGCTCGACATGGACCTCGGTGGCACTGACGGCATTACCCTGGCCCGGCAGATCCGCGCCCTTGGGCCGCGAGGCGGCATGCCGCTGGTGCTGCTCAGCGCCATGGTGCCGCTGTCGGAGCGGCAGAAGCGAGAGATGGAGACGGTTGGGTTTGCCGTGGTGCTCAACCGGCCGATCAAGGCCTCGCCACTGCTCAATGCGTTCATGGCGATCTTCGCGGGCGCTGCCCTGCGCGTCGACCGGGCGGGCCAGAGCCAGGACGTGGCGGTGGCCGAGACAGCGCGCCAGTATCCGCTCAGCATCCTGCTCGTCGACGACAACGCCACCAACCGCAAGCTGGCCTCCAAGGTGCTGGAACGGCTGGGCTATCGGGCCGATATGGCCTCGGACGGCCATTCGGCCATCGAGGCTTACGGCCGCGGTGCGCATGACGTGGTGCTGATGGATATCGAGATGCCTGACATGGATGGCATCGACGCAACGCGGCTGATCCGCGCCTCGATCCCCGGCGCGGCACACCAGCCCTATGTCGTGGCGCTCACCGCCAACGCCATGTCCGGCGACCGCGAGCGCTACCTCGAGGCGGGGCTCGACGACTATGTCAGCAAGCCCCTGCATATCGAGGAACTGGTGGCATCGCTGCGACGCGCCTTTGCAGCGGCGCGGGGGTAGGGCGGCGGGCCTTAGTGGGCACCGTTTGCTCCGCCCACTCGGTGTCATCCCTGCGAAAGCAGGGACCCAACTCTCCACTGGCGCGGGCTGAGGAATGGGTCCCAGCTTTCGCTGGGATGACATCCGGTGCGTGGGTGAGGCCGTGAGCTCGTCTGGCGGATGGCCTGTGGTCACTGACGGCGGCTCTGGGAAGTGCATCGGCCCCAACAAATCAGCCAAGCCACAGCAAGTTGTGCGCTGGTCGCTATCTGCTGGACATCAGACCTCCGGTTCCATTGACAAGCCATCGGCGTGCAATCCACAAAAAGTGCGGGACGCCAGTTCAGTAATGTGATGGCGAAATGTTGTAGTGAGGGCGTGGTGACGATCGACAGGCAGGCACTCGACAAGCTGCAGGAAATCGTCGGCGGCGATCCGGCTGATCTGGTCGAGTTGATCGACTCCTTCCTCGAAGAAGCCCCGCAACTCGTCGAAGCATTGGCCGCAGCGCAGGGCTCGGGTGATCTTCAGGGCGCACGCCGGGCGGCGCATTCGCTCAAATCGAACGCCCGGGACATGGGGGCAGGCGAGCTGGCCCAACTGTCAGCTGAGCTCGAGGCGCAATGCGCGGCCGGCGTCCTGCCCGGCGCGGCCGACGTCGAGGCGGTGCGCCGTGCTTTGGCCGAAGCAGCGAGCGAGCTGCGCGCTGCGTTCCCCGCGGTCGCACAATGAGCGGCGCCGGCACGGTCCTCATTGTCGACGACTCCGCCATGGTGCGGACCAAGCTCAGCAAGGCCGTCGAGGCGCTGGGCTATGCGGCCGAAGCCGTGGGCAGTGGCGCCGAAGCACTGAAGCGGCTGGGCGGCGCGGCCTTCGACGTGGTGCTGCTCGATATCGTGATGCCGGAGATGGATGGCTTCGAGGTGCTGAAAGCGCTGAAGGCCTCAACCCGCACCCGCGACCTGCCGGTGATCGTCATTTCGGCGCTCGATGAAGAGATGAGCAGCGTGGTCAAGGCGATCGAGCTCGGCGCCGAGGATTTTCTGCCCAAGGATTTCGAGGTGGCGCTGCTCAGGGCGCGGCTTTCGACCTCGGTCGAAAAGAAGCGGCTGCGCGACAACGAGAAGGAATACCTGCGCGAGGTGACCAAGCTCACCCGCGCTGCGTCGACGCTGGAACTGGGCAAGTTCAACCCGGAAAAACTGGGGATTAACGAGGTCGCGGCGCGGGGCGACGGGCTCGGCACGCTCGCCAAGGTGTTCTCCACCATGGCGCAGAGCGTCTACGAGCGGGAACGCAAGCTCCGCCAGAGCATCCGGACGTTTCGCGGTGCGCTGATCCTCATCGCCTGCGGGGTGCTCTGGGGACTGGTGGTGCCGCTGGCCAAGCTCGCGTCGGAAGTCGAGGCGCACCCGGTAGGTCTCGCCATCCTGATCGATACGCTGGGGGCCGTGCTCTGCATCGGCATCAGCCTCAAACGCGGCACGCTGCCGAAACTGTCGAGCCTCGGGCGCGGCGATATCAGCTTCATCGTGCTGTTCGCGCTGCTCAGCGCAGTGCTGAACCAGGTGCTGGTCTACTGGATGGCGAGCCAGCTGCCGGCCTTCATCGTCTCGATCGTCATCGTGCTCGAAGGCTTCATCGTCTTTCTGTTCGCCGCGCTCATGCGCACGGAGGTCGCGAGCCTCAAGCGCTTCGCCGGCCTCGGCCTTGGCCTCGTCGGGATCATCGTGATCCTGTTGTTCGGCATGCCGGTGAACATCGCCGCCAACTGGCTCTGGGTCGGCCTCGCCCTGCTCATTCCGGTGACCTATGCCGCCGAGGATCTGTTCATCGCCGAGCGGCGGCCGGCCAGGATCGACACCATCGCCCTGTTCGGCCTGGTGCAGGTCGTCTCGGTCGCAACGCTGATCCCGATCGCCTTCGTGACCAATGATTTCGTGCCGTTCGAACAGTTGAGCGGCCAGACCGGCATCATCGTGCTGCTGATGGCGGTGGCCTCGAACGCGGCGATGCTGCTGTTCATGTGGCTGATCAAGACCACCGGCGCGGTGTTCGGCAGCCAGACCGCCTATGCCGGCACCGCTGCCGGTATCGGCTGGAGCATGCTGCTGCTGGGCGAGGCCGTGCCGCTGTTGACCTGGGGCGCGCTGGCGCTGGTCTTCCTCGGCCTGCTGCTGGTCGAGCCCAAGCAGGAAGCCGAAGCCGAACCGCCGGTGCTCGACGAGCCGGAGGATGAAGGACCGGTGGCCGTGGCCGTGCAGTCAGCGGCGGAGTAGGGGCGGCTCACCGCGACCAGCAGTTGGCGGCCCTCTCCCGTTTACGGGGGAGGGGGGACCAGCCGACAGGCTGGTGGGAGGGGGGTGCCACAAACTCTGGCCTCTGCCCCATCTGCTTACGATCAGTGCGTGGGGCCCCCCTCCCACCACGCTTTCGCGTGGTCCCCCCTCCCCCGCAAGCGCAGGGCTATCGCATATGGAGCACTGACAGTAGTTGGATGGCCTTCTCCCCTTGTGGGAGAAGGTGGCCGAAGGCCGGCGTCGCTTCGCTCCGGCCGCGCTACACTTCGTTGCGCGGACCCCTCATCCGCCCTTCGGGCACCTTCTCCCACAAGGGGAGAAGGCTAGAGGTGCCCATCCGCCATATGCGATAGCCCTGCCCGCAAGCGGGAGAGGGTGCGCCGACTGCGAGCTTGGGTGAATGTTAAGAGCGACTACAGCAACCGCTGCAACACCGCAAAACTCCCCTCATCCATCTGCGCGACGTTGAAGCGCATGAAGTTGCCGGCGGTTTGGGCGGCGCTGAAGGCGTTGCCGGGGGCCAGCACCATGCCCTCGGCCAGGGCGGCGCGGGCGAGTTCGGCGCTGTCGCGACCGTCGGGCAGTTCGCACCAGAGGAACATGCCGGCGCGCGGCTCGAGCCAGGGGGTGATGCCGAGTTCGCCGAGCCGCTCGCCGACGCTGCGACGGGCCCGCTCCAGCCGGGTGCGCAGGGCCTCGGCATGGCGGTGGAAGCGGCCGTCGCTGAGGACGTTCAGCACCAGTTCCTCGTTGAGCCGGGCGCCGCCGAACATGGTGGCGATCTTCAGCTCGATCAGCGGCTCAAGCCAGTCGCGCTTCACGGCGATGAAGCCGCACCGCACCGAGGCGGAGAGGGTCTTGGAGAAGCTGCCGATCTGGATCACCCGGTCGAGCCCGTCGAAGCCGGCGAGGCGCGGCGCCGGGCTGTGCTCGAAATCAGCGAAGATATCGTCCTCGATGATGGTGAGCCCATGCTGGTCGGCGAGCTTCAGCACGCGATGCGCGGTCGTCGGCGAGAGTGTCGCGCCGGTGGGGTTATGGATGGCCGAATTGGTGATGTAGAGCCGCGGCTTCTCCGCCACGAGCGTCGCGGCGAAGGCCTCGATATCGGGTCCGTTGGGCGTATAGGGCACGCTGACGACGCGCACCCGATGGGCGCGCAGCAGCGCCTGGAAGTTGAAGTAGCAGGGATCGTCGACCAGCACGGTATCGCCCGGCTCGAGCAGGAAGCGGCAGATCAGGTCGATGGCCTGGGTACCGCTTTCGGTGAGGACGATCTGGTCGGGCGCCGCCTCGACGCCACGCTCGCCCAGCCTTCGGCTGATCAGCTGGCGCAGCGGCGGAAGCCCGAGCGGCGCGCCGTAGTTGGTGAGAGTATCGACGCTGGCGCGGGAGGCGGTGCGCAGGGCTTTCCGGAGGCTCTGTTCGGCCATCCAGGCGGCGGGCAGCCAGCCGCAGCCGGGTTTTGGCGCCGTATCGTCGGCCTCGAGCGATTGGCGCGAGACCCAGAGCGGGTCGATGGCGCGATCGAGCTTCGGCCCCACCGCCGAGAGCTGCATCGGCGCCAGTTGCGGGGCGACGTAAAAGCCCGAACCGGGGCGCGAGACAAGCACCCCCTCGGCCACCAGCCGGCTATAGGCCTCGACCACCGTCGAGACCGAGACCTCGGAGGATTTCGCCAGCGCCCGCACCGAGGGCAGCCGGGCGCCGGCGACGAGGCTGCGCGCGGCAATGCGGGCGCGCATGGTCGCCATGAGGTGTTCGATCCGGCTTGGTGGAGCAGATTGTGCTGTATCCGTTAACATAACAGTTTGCTCGGACTGTACTGGACTGTAGCTGGCGCGGCTGGCGTCGGCAACCGATAAGGCGGCGGGGAAGGTTGTTGGTTTTGTCGCGCTTTCGAACCGGAAAAGTCTGCAACTTTTCCTGAAAGCGCTCCGCGGGAGTGCGCCATGGACCGGTCGACGAGCGGTTGGATCAACGGATTGATCGGGGTGATCATCTTTTCGGGCTCGCTGCCGGCGACCCGGCTCGCCGTCGCGGCCTTCGATCCGGTATTCCTCACCGTCGCCCGCGCCGGCATTGCCGGGCTGCTCGGGCTCGGCCTGCTGCTGGTGTTCCGACAACCGCGGCCAAAGGCGAGCGACCTGCTGTCGCTGGTGATCGTTTCCTTCGGGGTAGTGGTCGGCTTTCCGCTGCTGACGGCGCTGGCGCTGCAGCACGTCACCTCGGCGCATTCCATCGTCTTTATCGGGCTGTTGCCGCTCTCGACCGCGATCTTCGGGGTGATCCGTGGCGGCGAGCGGCCGAAACCCGCCTTCTGGGCCTTCTCGCTCGCCGGCAGCGCGCTGGTCGCCGGCTTCGCGCTGGCGCAGGGCGGCGAGGCCTCGCCGCTCGGCGATGGGCTGATGCTGGCGGCGATCATCGTCTGCGGGCTCGGTTACGCCGAGGGGGCGAAGCTGTCGCGCACACTGGGCGGCTGGCAGGTGATCTCGTGGGCGCTGGTGCTGTCGCTGCCACTGATGGCGGTGCTGACGGTGGTTTACTGGCCCCAGTCGTTCGCCGCGGTCAGTCTGCCGGCCTGGCTCAGCCTCGGCTACGTGTCGCTGTTCAGCATGCTGATCGGGTTCGTGTTCTGGTATCGCGGCCTGGCGCAGGGCGGCATCGCGGCCGTGGGGCAACTGCAATTGCTGCAGCCGTTCTTCGGGCTGGCGCTGGCGGCAAGCCTCTTGGGCGAGACGGTGACGCCGGCGATGCTGCTGGTGACTGTGGCGGTGATCGGCTGCGTCGCGGGGGCGCGGCGGTTTGCGAAGTAGGTTTGAGCGTGGGTGCCCCACGCGCTGAACCGCACCCAGCCGCCCTCACCCCCGCATCTTGCGCTCCAGCAGCCGCCGCTCCGCCTCGAGCCGCACCAACGGCAACGCCCTGGCATAAGCCGCCTGCGCCTCCGCCCCGCGCCCCAACCGATTGAGCAGGTCAGCGCGCGCCGCGTGCAGCGGCCAGTAGCCGTCGAGCGTGCCGGCGGCGGCCAGGGCTTCGACCAGCTGCAGCGCCCGCTCCGGGCCATCGACCATCGATAAAGCCGCGGCGGCGTTGAGCTCGACCACCGGAGAGGGCTGCAGCCGCAGCAGCACCTGGTAAAGCCCCGAGATCTGTGGCCAGTCGGTTGCGGCAAAGTTTGGGGCCTCGGCATGGAGCGCCGCAATCGCCGCCTGCACGCCATAGGGGCCGATGCGGCCGGGCTGCGCCAGGGCGCGTTCGACCAGCGCCTTGCCTTCGCCGATGGCAGCCCGATCCCAGCGCGTCCGATCCTGCTCCTCGAGCAGCAGCAATTCGCCGGCGCCGTCGCTGCGGCCGCCAAGCCGCGCCGCGTGCAGCAGCATCAGCGCCAGGAGGCCGGCGATTTCAGGCTCGCCCGGCAGCAACTGGTCGAGCAGCCGGCAGAGCCTTATCGCCTCGGCGCAGAGTTCTGGCCGGGTGCTCGCCGTGCCGGCGCTCGGCGCATAGCCCTCGGTGAACGCCAGGTAGACCACCGCCAGCACCCCGGCGAGCCGTTCGGCGAGGTGCTCGCGATCCGGCACCTGATAGGGAATGGCGGCTTCGCGGATCTTCGATTTGGCGCGCACCAGGCGCTGCGCCATGGTTTCCTCGCTGACGAGGAAGATGCTGGCCACCGCCGAGGTCGCGAGCCCGCAGACGGTGCGCAGGGTCAGCGCCACCCGGGTTTCGAGCGCCAGCGCCGGGTGGCAGCAGGTGAAGATCAGCCGCAGCCGGTCATCCTCGATGTCCTCGGCATCCGGTTGCGGTGCGACTGCGGTTTCGGCGGCCAGCACCTTCAGTTTGCCGCGCAGCGAAATGCGTCGCCTGAGACGGTCGATGGCCTTGTGCCGGCCGGTATTGACCAGCCAGGCACGCGGATTGTCGGGCAGGCCGGTCTGCGGCCAGCGGGTCAGCGCCGCCTCGAACGCATCCTGCGCGCCTTCTTCGGCGAGCTCGAAATCGCCGACAAGGCGGATGAGAGTGGCGAGCACTCTCCCCGCCTCGTGGCGATAGACCGTTTCGATGGCCGCCCGGTCGAGCATGCACGCACTCAGTACATGCGCGACAAGCTGTCGATCGGCCGGACTTCGACCGCGCCGGCGCTGAACGGAATTTTGCCGGCAATCGCCAGCGCTTCGTCGAGATCGCTGGCCTCGACAATGTAATAGCCGCTCAGCTGCTCGCGGGTTTCGGCGAACGGCCCGTCGGTGGTGAGCGACTTGCCGTCGCCGCGGCGGATGGTGGTCGCGGTGCTGGACGGCTTCAGCTTGTCGCCGCCCTTCAGGTGTCCACTCTTGACGATATCCTGGGTGAAGCGCGCATAGGCCTCGCCCATGGCCTTGCCCTGTTCCGCCGTCGCCGCGCCCATCGCCGCTTCGTCGCCGTAGATCATCAGCAGGTACTGCATTGTCATCTCCATATGCTGGCAGTTGCTACCGGCGATCGGTCGAACGGAGGTCAGGCGAGATCGACAGGCGAGCCGGAATTATTTCGGAGGCGCCTTTCGGCTGGAGCGCTTTCAGGAAAAGTTGCAGACTTTTCCGGTTCGAAAGCGAAGCGGCGAAACGCTCTAGCCCGAGAGACTGGCGACGAACTGCTTGGTGCGCTCCTTTTGCGGGGCACGGAACAGGCTTTGCGCCGGGCCGGCTTCCACCACTTCGCCGCGGTCGAGGAACACCACGTCCGAGGCTATGGTCGAGGCGAGGCGCAGGTCGTGGGTGGCCATCAGCATAGTGGTGCCCTCGCGCGCCAGCTGGGCCAGCACTTCGACCACCTCGCCGGCGAGTTCGGGATCGAGCGCCGAGGTCGGCTCGTCGCAGAGCAGCACTTCGGGCGATGGCGCCAGCGCCCGGGCGATGGCGGTGCGCTGCTGCTGGCCGCCAGAGAGGTTGGCCGGCCAGGCTTCGGCTTTCGCCGCCATCCCGACCTTGTCGAGCAGCGCCCGGGCATGGGCGCGCGCCTCGTTGCGCGGCCAGCGCAGCACCGTGACCAGCCCTTCCATGACGTTCTCCTCGACCGTCAGGTGGGGGAACAGCTGGAAGTTCTGGAACACCATGCCGGTCGAGCGTCGCATGGTGAGGATCTCGGCCCGCGAGTGGTGCGAGCCGGCGCCGAATTCGAGGCGGTTGGCGCCGACCGTGACGCTGCCCGATTGCGGCAGCTCGAGCAGGTTGACGCAGCGCAGCAGCGTGCTCTTGCCGCTGCCGGAGGGGCCGATCAGCGCGGTGACGCTGCGCTCCGGCACCCGCACGGAGACGCCGCGCAGCACCTCGACATCGGCGAACTGCTTGTGGATGGCCTCGAGCGCGATCATGACGCGGCTCCAATGAAGCCGCCGTAACGCGCCAGGCGCTTTTCGAGCCGGCCCTGCAGCATCGACAGGAGCGAGCTGACCGCCAGGTAGATCAGCGCCACTTCGACATAGAGGATCAGCGGTTCATAGGTGGTCGCGACGATGCGCTGGCCGGCGCGGAACAGCTCGGGCACGGTGATGGCGGCGGCGAGCGAGGTATCCTTGATCAGCGAAATGAAGGTGTTGGAAAGCGGCGGCACGGCGACGCGGCCAGCCTGCGGCACGATGATGCGGCGCATCGCCTGCGTCCAGGTCATGCCGATGGAGAACGAGGCTTCCCACTGCCCCTTGGGCACCGAGATCAGCGTGGCGCGGATGATCTCGGAAGTGTAAGCGCCGACATTCAGGGTGAAGCCGATAAGCGCCGCGGGGAACGCATCGAGCGTGATGCCGACGCTGGGCAGCCCGTAAAAGATCAGGAATAGCTGCACCAGCAGCGGCGTGCCGCGGATGATCCAGACATAAAAGCGGATCAGCGCCGCGAACGGCCAGGGCGCGAACAGCCGGACCAGTGCAGCCCCGAAGCCGACGGCAAGGCCGAAGGCGAAGCTCAGGAGCGTCAGCGGTACGGTGAACAGCAGGCAGGCCCAGAGGAGCGAGGGCAGCGACTCGAGCATCAGGTTCAGCCAGGGCGGCACTTCCCAAAAGATCATCGCACGTCCCCCAAAAGAGAATGGATCGGCCTCGTTCAAGGCCGATCCATACAATAGCTGGCAGTTGCTCGACTACTGCGAGACGTCCTCGCCAAAGTACTTCTGAGAGATCGTCGCATAGGTGCCATCGGCCTTGATCGCCGCGAGCGCCTCGTTGATGGCCGCCAGCAGCTCGGGCTTGCCCTTGGCCAGCAGCACACCGGAATAGTCGGCATTGGCCTGGGTAGCGGCGATCTTCACCGGCGCGTCGGGCTGTTGCTTCTTGAAATCGAAGAACGACAGGCTGTCATTGATGGTGGCGTCGGCGCGGCCCTGGATCACCAGCGCGATCGACTGGTCGAACCCGTCGGTGGGCACGATCTCGGCGCCGCTGGCTTCGGCGAGCTTGCCGAAATTGGAGGTGGTGGTCTGCGCCGCCTTCTTGCCCTTCAGCGTCTCGAACGAGGTGATGTCGGCATTGTCGGCCTTGACGATCAGCGCCGCTTTCGAGGCGATGTAGGGCTCGGAGAAATCGTACTTCTCCTTGCGCGCGTCGGTGATGCCGACCTGGTTGATCACCACGTCATAGCGATTGGCATCGATGCCGGCGATCAGCCCATCCCAGGGGCCTTCGACGAACTCGGCCTTCACCCCGATGCGCTTGGCGATCTCTTCGGCAATCTCGACGTCGAAGCCGACCAGCGCGCCCGAGGCATCGTGGAAGGTGAAGGGGGCATAGGTGCCCTCAGTGCCGACCCGCAGCGCGCCCGCAGTCTTGACCTGGTCGAGCGCCGTCTGGGCCAGCGCCGGGGTCGAAAGGCCAAGGCCGACAAGGCCGATCGCCAGCACGGACTTGAGGATGTTCATGTTTCTTCTCCATTGGCCGGTGGGTCATCTGCCCCCGGCTTTGGGCTGAAACGTGCCCCTCGCGCCCAGACGCCGCAATGGGTTGGAAGGGCTTTTTACTCGGGCCGAGGCCGGTGGCTGCCCATGCTAGAGGGAGCTGCCCCGCCGATATTGGTTGCTAGAATAGCGCCATGAGCGGGCAGTCCAGTTCTGCCCGGGATAAGCGCGCACCCGCCGGAGACGGGGCTGGACGATCCGCCATGCACACTGGCAGGTTGCTGGTCCCGGGTGTTATTCAGGCTGCGAGATGTTTGTCGTCCAGATCTATCTACCGCTCGAGCTGCCCGACGGCGCACCGATTCCGCCTGATGTGTTCGAGCGCACCAAGGCCGAACTGACCGAGAGTTTTGGCGGAGTGACGGCGTTCCTGCAATCGCCGGCCGAAGGCGCCTGGAAGCCGCTGAGCGGTGAGGCCATCCACGATCGGATCGCCATCTTCGAGGTGATGGTCACCGACGTCGATACCGCCTGGTGGCGCCACTATCGCGAAACGCTGGAGGCTGAGCTGAAGCAGCAGCGTATCCTGGTCCGGTTGTTCCAGGTGACGGTGCTCTGATTGGCCAGCATCACCGGCAATAGCGGCTGCAAATAGTCTCGCCGTTAACTGCTTGCTGCAGCTCGAAAGTTGCGTCCGCGTTGCGTTAGCGAGCCTTTCAGTATTGGCTCCGCATTGTCTGGCTGACCAAACTGGGGGCAATCTTGGCGTCGCTGTTGCCGGCACGAGTGCTGAACATGCTTGAGCTGTTGCGGGCCAAGTCGGCAACTGCCGATCTCGCGGCCCGGCTGCGCCCGTCGCCTGGGGCCGGGCGGCCGAAGCGGCTGCGCATGCATCAGAGCAGCGATCGCGCATCGGCCGAGGCAGTGTGGTCGCACCTCATCGAGGCGGGGGTGCCCGCCTCATCGAAAGACCGGCTGGCCGACGCGGGAAGCCTCGCGGCGGCCGAAACTTATGGCCGCAATATCGAGAATTTTGTCGGCACGGTAAAAGTGCCGGTGGGGGTGATCGGGCCGCTCAGGGTCAACGGCGTCCATGCCAGCGGCGACTATTACGTGCCGCTGGCGACCACCGAGGCGGCGCTGGTCGCCTCCTACGGTCGCGGCGCCGATATCGTGTCGCTGGCCGGCGGGGTGAGCGCAGGCATGCTGGGCGAGGGCGTGCTGCGCACCCCGGCGTTCGTGTTCAGCGGGCTTTACGAATGCGGCGCGTTCATCAGCTGGATCGCTGAGAATGCCGAGCAGTTGCGGAGCGTGGCCGAGGCGACGACGCGGCATGGCAAGCTGCAATCGCTCGAGCCGTTCATGGACAGCGACACGGTGTTCGTGATCTGCCGCTACTCGACCGGCGACGCGGCCGGGCAGAACATGGTGACCGTCGCGACCGAGGCGATCTGCGCCTATATCGCTGCGCATTCGCCGATCCGCCCGCGCTTCTCGTTCATCGAGGGCAATTTCTCGGGCGACAAGAAAGCTTCGTATCTGGGGATGTTTGCGGGTCGCGGGCGAAAAGTCTCGGCCAGCGTCGAGCTGCCCTACGAGCTGATGGCGCGTACCCTCCGCGTGACGCCCGAGGCGCTGGTCGCCTATGGGCGGGTGGCGGCTTTGGGCGCGGTGCTGAGCGGCCAGCTCGGCTCGCAGGCCCATTACGCCAATGGGCTCGCCGCCTTCTACATCGCCACCGGGCAGGATGCGGCCTGCGTGTCGGAATCGGCGGTCGGCTTCACCCGCATGGAGCCGCGCGACAAGGGCATGTTCTTTTCGGTGACGCTGCCCAATGTGCTGGTCGGCTCGGTCGGCGGCGGCACCGGGCTGCCCAGCCAGTCGGCGGCGCTCGATTTGCTGGGGCTGGCCGGACCAGGCAAGGCCGCGGCTCTGGCCGAAGTGGTGGCGGCGCTATGCCTCTGCGGCGAGATCTCGATCATCGCGGCGATTGCCGGCGGGCAGTTCACCCGGGCACATCACAAGCTGGCGCGGCTCAGATGAGCACCACCGCCGAGGCTCAGTTGAGCCTGATGCAGCGACTCTGGATCTACCAGGCCGAGCGCTTCCCGCTTGGCAAGACCGCCGTGCTGCTCGCCGTGTTCACCGCCGCTGGCCTCAGCCTCTCGGCGCATCTTGGCGGGCGGCCCCTGCCGTCGATCTGGGTGTTCGTCGCGGTGTGGCTGGTGGCGATCGGCATTCTGTTCCAGCTGCGGGTCGCCGACGAGTTCAAGGATTTTGACGACGATAGCCGCTACCGTCCGGAGCGGCCGGTGCCGCGCGGGCTGGTGAGCCTCAAACTGCTGCGGCGCCTGGGGCTCGGAGCCGGCGGGCTCGCCATCGTCCTTAGCCTGAGCATCTCGCCGCTGTTGCTGCTGCCTTTGGCGCTGGTCTGGCTGTGGCTGGGGCTGATGACGGCGGAGTTCTTCGTGCCGGCCTGGCTGAAGGCGCGGCCGCTGCTCTACCTTGTCTCGCACATGGCCATCATGGCCTTCATCGATTTTTACGTCACCGCCGCCGAGTGGCTGCCGCACGCGGCGCTGCCGCCGCCGGGGATCTGGATCTTCGTCATCCTGAGCTGCGTCAATGGGTGCGTCCTGGAGTTCGGCCGGAAGACCTGGGCGCCCGAGAGCGAGCGGCCGGGAGTCGAGACCTATTCGGCGCTCTATGGCCCGGGGCGCTCGGCCGCCATCTGGGCCGGCTGCTGCGCCCTCTCCTATATCCTCGTCGGTTGCATCGGCACGCTGGCGGGCGCCGGCATAATTATCTGGGTCCTGGGCCTCGCGGCGCTGCTGCCGATCCTGTGGCTGGCCGGCCGGTTCATGCGGCAGCCGGACGTGGCGGGGCAGAAGCGGATCGATCTCGCTGCGGGGCTCTGGGTATTTGCCTGCTACGTCATGGTGGGGTTGGCGGGGCCGCTGTCGTGACCAGCTTCATCCATGACATGCGGAGCGCCGCAGGGGCTGATGTTGTCGGCGGCAAGGGCGCGACGCTGATGCGGCTCGCGGGGCTGGGGTTCGACGTGCCGGCCTTTGTCGTGGTCGAGGCGGCGGCCTTCACGTCGGCCGCTGCCGAGGCGGCAACCGGCGCGGCGCTGCTGGTGCAACTTACGGGCATCGGCCCCGGGCCCTATGCGGTGCGCTCGTCAGCGCGCGAAGAGGATGGCAGCGCCGCCTCGCATGCCGGGCAGTTCCTGTCGCTGCTGAATGTCAGGGCAGAGGACGTCCCCGCGGCCGCGCGAAGTGTGTTCGAGAGCGGCGCGGCCGAAAGCGTCGCCGAATATCGCAGCTCGCGCCAGCTCGGCGCCGATGGCGGCGCCCCGGCCGTGGTGGTGCAGCAGATGGTCGATGCGCGCTGCGCCGGCGTGCTGTTCACCGCCGATCCGGTCAGCGGCCGCCGCGACCGCATCGTCGTCTCGGCCATAGCCGGGCTCGCCGATCGGCTGGTCGGCGGCGAGGAAGATGGCGAGCGCTACGTGCTGGGCAAAACCAGCGGCGAGGTGCTGGAGCGGCCGGCGGAGGCGAGCCTGACCGACAGCGATCTCGCAGCGCTCCGGGCCCTGGCGTTCAGCGCCGAGGCGGCGTTCGGCGCGCCACAGGATATGGAATGGGCCTTTGCCGGCCAGCGGCTGCACCTCTTACAGGCGCGGCCGATCACCACCAGCCTCCGGCCGGCGCCGATCGCCGACGAGGTGCTGGTGGTGCTCGACAATTCCAATATCGTCGAGAGCTATCCCGGGCTCGTTTCGCCGCTCACCTTCAGCTTTGCCCAATATGCTTATGCGCGGGTCTATCGGGCCTTCATGCGGCTGGTGGGGATCGACGCCGCGACGATCGGCAGCCATGCGGCTTTGTTCGACAACCTGCTGAGCCGGGTCGATGCCCGGGTCTACTACAACCTCGGCAACTGGTACCGGGCGCTGGCGCTGCTGCCGGGGTTTTCAAGCAACAGCGCCAGCATGGAACTGATGATGGGGGTGAGCGAGCCGCTGCCGGCGGAGCTGGTTGCCGCCATGGCAGCGCCGCCGCAATCGCGGTTCCGCCGCACCCTCGGCATGGCGCGCATCGGCCTGGCGCTGGCCGGCGCGAGCCTCAGGCTGGGCCGCACCAAGCGGGGATTTTACGCACGACTGGGGGCAGCCCTGGCCGAGCCGGCGACGACGCTGGACTATAAGCCGCTGACGGCGCTCGCCGCCGAGTATCGGCGGATCGAGGCCGACCTGCTCGACCGCTGGGACGCGCCGCTGGTCAACGATTTCCTCTGCATGATCGCCTTCGGCGGCTCGCGGAAGCTGATGCAGGGCTGGGCCGGCGAGGCCGGGCTCGCCGTGCATTCGGACATCATGATCGGGCAGGGCGATATCGTCTCGGCCGAGCCGGCGCAGCGCATCCGCGCGATGGGGAAGCTGCTGGGCGATGATCCGGAACTGGTGGCCGAGCTCGAGGCCGGGCAGGGCGAAGGGCTTGCACGCAACCCGGCGCTGCAGCAGGCAGTGCGCGACTATCTCGACCGCTTCGCCGATCGCTGCCCGGAGGAGCTGAAGCTCGAGAGCGTGACGCTCGATCGCGATCCGTCGCCGCTCTACAAGGCAATCGCCGCTGCCGCGGCGGCCGGCCCGGGGCATGCCGTCGAGCGGGTCGACCCGGTGGCGGCGCTCGACCGCCTGTTCAAGGGGCACCCGCTGCGGCGCGCCATTGCCGGGGTGGTGCTGGGGATCGCCAAGCGCCGGGTGCGGGATCGCGAGAACCTGCGGTTCGAGCGGACCCGCATCTTCGGGCGCGGGCGGCGGCTGTTCCGGGCCGTCGGCGTGCAGTTCCATGCGCTCGGCCTGCTCGATACACCCGACGACGTGTTCATGCTCACCGTTGCCGAAGTGCTGGGGGCGATCGAGGGCTTTGCTGTGAGCCATGATCTTGCGGCGCTCGCCCGCTTGCGGCGCGCCGAGATGGCGGCGGCCGCGACGCGCCGCGATCCGCCGGAGCGGCTCAGCCTCAAGGGCGCCGTCGCCACCGTCGGCAGTGCCATCGCACCGCTGGCGCCGCGGGCCCGGGACGAGGCGCGCGAGCGGAGTGGCGTCGGCTGCAGTGCGGGCGTCGTCCGCGCAGTGGCGCGGGTGATCGCGGATCCGCGCACCGGGACGCTGAAGCGCGGCGAGATCCTCGTGGCGCGGCACACCGATCCGGGCTGGATCGCGCTGTTCACCAATGCCGCGGCGATCGTCGTCGAGCGGGGCAGCCCGCTGTCGCACTCGGCCATCGTGGCGCGCGAACTGGGCATTCCCTGCGTCGTGGCGCTGAAGGGCGCCATGGAGTGGATCGCCGACGGGGAAATGATCGAAGTGGATGGCGCAACGGGCCAGGTCCGGAGGGTCAAATGAACGGCGCCGAGATTTCGAGCCACGCGCGCTTCGATGACATTCGCTATGCGCAGCTGTGGGAAGATGCCGATGTGCTGAACGCGGCGCTCGGGCAGCAGCACGGCAAGGTGCTGGTCTCGATCTGCTCGGCCGGCGACAACGCGCTCGGCATGCTGCTGCTCGACCCGGCCAAGGTCATCACCATCGATCTCTCGCCGGCGCAGGTCGCCTGCCTGAAGCTGCGGGTCGCGGCTTATCGGGCGCTCGATCACCAGGGCTTTGTCGAACTGATGGGCTCGCGGCCCTCCGAGCGCCGTGGCGAACTGTTCGACATGGCCGCCGTGGGTCTTCCCGCGGAGCTTGCAGCCTTCTGGGGCGCGCGGCGCGAGGCCGTAGTGGCGTATGGGCTGGGCGGCGTCGGCAAGTTCGAACGTTATTTCCGCATCCTCAGGCAATGCCTGCTGCCGCTGGTGCATAGCCGGGCGACGATCGACGAGGTGTTCGTGTCGAAGCCGCTCGCGGCACGGGCCGAGTTCCTCGATCGGCGCTGGAACAACTGGCGCTGGAACCTGTTGCTGAAGCTGTTCTTTTCGAATTTCGTCATGGGGCGGCTCGGGCGCGATCCGGCGTTTTTCCAGCATGTCGAGGGCAGCCTTGCCGAGCATGTCGCGGGCCGGCTCCGGCATGCGGCGGTCGATCTCGACCCCTCGCAGAACCCGTATCTGCACTGGATCCTCAAGCCGGGACACGGCGCAGCGCTGCCGCTGGCCTGGCGGGCCGAGCATTACGACACCATCCGCACCCGGCTCGACCGGCTCGATATCCGCGAGGGGGCGCTCGAAACGCTGGTCGAGAGCGGCGAGACGGCCGATGGTTTCAACCTCTCCGATATCTTCGAATATATGAGCCCCGAGGTGTTCGAGACCGTCTATGGCGCGATCCTCGCCGCCGCCAATCCCGGGGCGCGGCTGGTCTACTGGAACATGATGGTGCCGCGCCGCGTACCGGCCGCGCATGCTCACCGCGTAGCCCGGCTCGAGCCGGAGATCGCTGCCGGCAAGGCGGCGGACAAGGCGTTCTTTTATTCCGATTTCGTGGTCGAGGCGGTGAAGTGAGCCTCACCTGGCGCGACGGCATCTTCATCGCCGCGGTGATCGTCGGCATGCTGTCGCTGATGGGCGGCGTGCGTTATTTCGCCGGGCGCTACAGCATCGGGCCGGAAACCCAGCGCAAGCTCGTGCATGTGGCGACCGGCACCGCCGCCCTGTTCTTCCCGCTGCTGTTTTCGAATGCCCTGCCGGTGTTCCTCTTGATCGGCGCGGCTGTGATCCTGATGCTGGCGCTGCGCAGCCCCATGCTCGCCTCGGTCGGCGGGGTGCTGCATGAGGTGAAGCGCGAGTCGTGGGGCGAAATCTACCTGGCGCTGGCCATCGCCTTCACCTTCTTTCGCGGGCTGGGCGAGCCGATCCTCTACGTGCTGCCACTGCTGGTGATCACCCTCTCCGATACCGCGTCGGCGCTGGTCGGCACCGAGTATGGCAAGCGCCGCTTCGCGGTCGAGGACGGCTCCAAAAGCCTCGAGGGCGTGGCGGCGTTCTTCGTCGTCACCTGGCTGGTGGCGCTGGTGACCCTGCTGCTGCTCACCGATGCGCCGCGGCTCAACGTGGTGGTGCTGTCCTTCCTCGTTGCCGCCTTCTGCGCGCTGGTCGAGGCCGATTCCTGGCGCGGGCTCGATAACCTCTTCGTCCCCGTCGGCGCGCATCTCCTGCTGCAGCAATATCTTGCCAGCAGCTCCGCCGAACTGGTGGTGGTGGCGGTCGGGTTCCTGTTGTTCCTCGGGCTGATGCTGCTGGTGGCCGAGGCGCTGCGCCTGCCGCCGCGCGCCGCGCGGGGCTATGCGATCCTGCTCTTCCTGATGATCTCGCTGATGGCGCCGCATAATGCGCTGCTGACCGGGCTGGTGATCGTCGGCCAGGTATGGGCGCGCGCCAGGCGGCCTGGCACCAGCCAGCGGCCCGAGCTCGACCTCCTGGCGGTCGCCGCGGTGGTGGCGCTGTTCTGGCTCATCGCCGGCGAGCTCGCCGGGCGCTCGGTGCTTGCCCTGTTCAACCTCACCTTCGCCGCCGTGGCGCTCGGCTTTGCGGCGCTGGCGACGCGCGGCTGGTGGCGCCTGGTGTTGTTGCCGCTGGGCTTCGCGATCGGTGGGCTGTTCAGCTGGGTCGCCAAACTCAACACCCCATGGCACCCGCCCTGGTTCGATGCCGACTGGCCCTGGCTGGTCGCCGCGCTGGCGGTGCCGGCGGGGCTCGCCATGCTCCGGCCCGAGTGGTTCACCACGCGTCGCAGCGCCAAGCTGTTCGCCGTGGCGATGCTGGTGCCGCTGGTCTTCTATTTCAGGGGAATGTTCCTATGACCACGCCGACGCCCATCACGCATCAGGATGCTACGGCGATGCTCTATCGCGATTCGCCGAGCTGGGATGGCAAGCGCACCGCCGCCATTGGCGCGGTGGCCTTCGGCTCGCTCGAGGCGGGCGCCGAGCTGCTTTCGCGCGCCGCGGCCGAGCTCCACGCCGAGGGCTTCGAAGCGCTCATCGGCCCGATGGATGGCGATACCTGGCACAAGTACCGGCTGGTGTCGGAGAGCGACGGCACGCCGCCCTTCGCGCTCGAGCCGCAGAGTGGCCCGCACGATCACGCTGCCTTCATCGCCGCCGGCTACGCGCCGATCTCCAGCTATGTCTCGTCGCGGGCCCGGCTCGTCGACACTATCGGCGACACCCCGGTCAGTATGGCCGGGGTAACCGTCACCGCCTGGGACGGCCAGGGCGCCGAGCTGCTGATCGGCAAGCTGTTCGATATGTCCGGCTCGGCCTTTGCCGGCAACCGCTTCTTCAAGCCGATCAGCCGCGAGGCCTTTCTCGAGCTCTACCGGCCGCTGCTGCCGCTGCTCGACCCGCGCCACATTCTCTTCGCTTATGGGCCGGGGGCGCAGTTAGTCGGCTTCCTGTTCGGCATGCCGGACCACGGGTCGGCCATCCCCACCGCCATCCTCAAGACCTATGCCAGCGGCCTGCGCGGCGTCGGGCACCTGTTGGCCGACAGCTATCATCGGAGCGCCCTCGATCTCGGCTTTACCGAGGTGATCCATGCGCTGATGCACGAGGATAACGTCTCGCGCCAGCGCAGCGAGCGGCACAGCGCCAGCGTGTTCCGCCGCTATGCGCTGATGGGCCGCGACCTCGGCCCATGAACCTGATCGCCGGCTTTCTCGACAAAGCCGCTGAGCTCGGCCCGCGACCGGCGATCATCACCGGCGCCGGCGAGACGATCAGCTATGAGCAACTGGCGCTGAGGAGCGGACGGCTTGCCGCTTCGCTGCGGGGGCAGGGGGTGCAACGCGGCGATCGGGTGCTGGTGGCGCTGCCGATCGGCATCGAGCTCTATCTCGCCATCGCGGCACTGTGGCGGCTGGGCGCGACGATCGTCTTTCCCGAGCCGGCAATGGGGTTTGCCGGGGTGCAGCGCGCCGTGGAGATTGCCGCGCCCGCGGCGGTGCTGGTCGGCGGGGTCTATCGGCTGCTGCCCTACTTGGTGCCGCAGCTCTGGGGCACCAGGCGGCTGCAGTTCGGCTATGCCGAGGGCGACCCGCTCGAGGAGCTGGCACCGGAACACCCGGCGCTGATCTCCTTTACTTCCGGTTCGACCGGCCGGCCGAAGGGGATCGTCCGGAGCCACGGCTTTCTCGCGGCGCAGAACGCCGCGCTCCACGATCTCATCGCGCCGCGCCGCGACGACGAAACCGATCTCGTCGCCTTTCCGGTGTTCGTCATCGCCAACCTGTCGCTCGGCACCACCTCGGTGCTGCCGAACTGGCGGCTCAGCCGCCATGACGAGGCCGGCGGCGCCGCGCTGCTGCGCCACCTCGCAGCGCACCGCGTTACCCGCGCCATGGTGCCGCCAGTGATCGCCGAACGGGTGGCCGATAGCGGCGAAGCGGCGGCGCTCGACGTGCTGTTTACCGGTGGCGGGCCGGTATTCCCCGATCTGCTCAAGCGCCTGTCACAGGTGCTGCCGCGCACCGATATCGTCGCCGTCTACGGCTCGACCGAAGCCGAGCCGATCGCCCATCTGCACGTGCGCGACATCACTGCCGACCAATGGCAGCAGATGGAGGAGGGGGGCGGGATTCTCGCCGGCAAGCCGGTGCCTGCAGTGGCGCTCGAGATCGTCGACGACGAGATCGTGGTCAGCGGCGCGCATGTGAATAAGGGCTATATGGACGGCATCGGCGACGCCGAGAACAAGCTTTGGCGAGATGGCGAAATCTGGCACCGCACCGGCGACGCCGGCCGCCTCGACGCAGATGGCAACCTCTGGCTCCGCGGCCGCCTCTCGGCCGCTGCCGCGGGGCACTACCCGTTCGAAGTCGAGACCGTCGCCCGCCAATGGCCCGGCGTCCGCCGCGCGGCGTTGGTGCCCGGCACCGAGCCGATGGTGATCGCGCTCGAAGGCGAGGAACTCGGCCCGCAGCAGTGGACCGAGCTGGCGCAGCGGGCGTTCGGGGCACGAGCGGTGAAGGTGGCAATGCCACTCGATCGGCGGCATCACTCGAAGGTGGATTATGTGAGGTTGGCGAAGCTGGTGGGGCGGGGGTGAGGGCCGACAGTTCTCCTGCTACCCCCCGAGGCGGCGAAACACCTCTGATATCGCGATCGACGTATATGGTTTTGGGATAAATGCCCCGTCCGGCAGTGCCGAAGGCGCTGGGCGGCCCTTGCCGGAGGTGACGATGATCTTGATCGGTGGCCAGCGGTGCCGCACCGCCGCGGCGAGCGCCAGCCCATCCATGGTGCCCGGCATGTCGACATCGGTGAACAGCAGGCGGATCTCAGGGTTGGCCTCCAGTGCGCGCAGCGCCTCGGCGGCGTTGCGGGCCTCCACAACGTCAAAGCCCTGATCCCGCAGCTCGTCGGCGATGGAGTAGAGCAGCAGCGCTTCGTCCTCGACCACCAACACGGTGGTATTGTGCATCGTCGTCATGGGGCAGCTCCCGCATCGGGTGGTTCGAGCGGTGCGCTCAACGTCACGGTCAGACCCTCGGGGGCGTAGGCCACGTCGACCTCTCCACCAAAATCCGAGGCCAGCACCCGCTTGATCAGCAGGGAGCCGAAGCCGCGCCGGGTCGGCGGGGCCACGGGCGGGCCACCCGTCTCTCGCCACGTCCAGGTGAGGGTTCGCTCGCCGCGCTCGTCTCTTTCCACTGACCAGTCGATCGATACGCGGCCGGTTTCGTTGGAAAGCGCGCCATATTTCAGCGCATTGGTACCGAGCTCGTTCACCGCCAGCGCCATCGACAGCGCCATCTTGGGCGACAGGGCAAAGCTGGGGCCGCCGATCGTGATGCGCTCCGATGGCAGGTGGGCGGTTGCCGCCGCGATGACGGCCTGCATCGGTGCATCCGTCCAGTTCCGCCCGAGCAGCGCATCATGGGCAGTGCCCAAGGCGCCGAGGCGCTGGATCAGCGCTTCCTTGCCGGCTTCGAGCGTGGTGTCGCGCAGCGTCTGGGTGGCCAGCGCCGACACCATGGCGAGCATGTTCTTGATCCGGTGCGACAGCTCGTGCGTCAGCATTTCCTGGCGCGAGCGGGCTTCCTTCTGCTCGGTGATATCCTGCACCACGCCGAACATGGTCAGTGGCTTGCCTGTCTCGTCATGGATGAACTCCATGTGGCGGCTGAGCCAGCGCAGCTCGCCGGTGTCCGGCCGGCGGATGCGGTATTCGACATTGGGCGTCGCGGTTCCCGAGCGGCGCGTCTCGTCGTTGGAGCGGACATCCTTGTCTTCGGGCACGACGATGCTTTCGAACAGGCTGACATGCGCCTTGTCGCGCGGTTCGAGGCCCCACAGCTCCCAGAACTTTTCCGAGCCCTGGATGGTGCCCGTCGCGATATCGACCTCGAGCGAGGCGATGCCGGCGGCGTGCTGGCTCAGCCGGAAGCGCTGTTCGCTGCGGCGCAGCTGTTCTTCGATGCGGCGGCGCTCGGTGACGTCGATCACCACGCCGATGGCACGCCCCGAACTCACGGTCGAACCCGGCTTCAGCTGCGAGCGGATCAGCAGCCACTTCTCGGTGCCATCGGGCCAGACATGCTTCAACTCGACCTCGAGATCGAGATCGCCGCGCGCCACGGCGGCGGCGCTGATCGCCGCCACCCGCTCGGCCTCGCCGGGGGCGTAACGCGACTGATATTCGGCCAGCGTCGGGGTGGCCTCCTCGGGGAAACCATAGAGCCGGTTGAGGGCCGGTGACGGGGTGATCTGCAGGGCGTCGATATCGAGCTCCCAGATCGCCAGCTGGCCGGCCTCGATGGCGAGCCGCAACCGCGCCTCGCTCTCGGCCAGCCGGGTGAGCGTCGCCTTCTCGTCATCGATATCGGTATTGGTGCCGATCCACTTGCTGATCTCGCCCCTGGCGTTGCGCAGCGGCACGGCCCGCGCCAAGAACCAGCGATAGCTGCCATCGGCGCCGCGCACCCGGAACTGCACCTCGTACGGGGTGCCGACCCGGAGCGCTGCGGCCCAACGCTTGCCGGCCTCGGGCAGATCGTCGGGGTGGATGATGCTGGTCCAGTTGTCGCCGTCGAGCTCGCCTTCGTTGCGGCCGCTATAGCGGTAGACGCCGGAGTTGAACCAGTCGAGCTTGCCGTCGGGCCGGGCGCTCCAGACATGGTTGGGCATGGCCTCGGCGAACACCCGGAACTGCGCTTCGGCTTCGCGCTGCCGGGCATCGGCGCGCAGCAGCCGGAAGGTGCCCCAGGCGATCAGCACCAAAGCAACGAGCGCCGGGATCACCAGCGCCAGCACGCCCCAGGTCGCCGCCCAGTAGGAGGCGAAGGCATTGTCGCTGCTGACCGAAGCCAGCGCGATGAGGTTGGTGCCGGGGACGCGGCGATAGCCGACAACGCGGTGCACGCCATCGGTGGGGGAGACCGCGTCATAGCTGCCGCTCGGCGCCTGCGGCAGATAGGTGGTGAAGAGGATGTACTGGCTGAGATCCTGCGGTCCGGGCGGCAGCGGGTAGCGCGAGACCAGCTGCCCGTCTTCGCGCAGCAGCCCCACGGTCGATTGCCCGTCGAGATGCAGCGACTGCCAGACCTCCTCGAGCAGTTCGGAGTTGAACGAGATGATGGCGGCGCCGGCAAACTGGCCGTTGCGCTCGATGCGCTTGCTGATGGTGAAGATCTGCTCGCTGTTGAGCCGGCTGACCAGCAGTGCCGAGACGTGGAACGGCTCGCCGGCGGCGACCGCGGCGAAATACTCCCGGTCGCGCACATCGATCGGCTTGAACTGCTCGTCGGTGGTGAGGCTGGTGGCGCCGGCGGCATCGACCACATAGATCCTGGGCTGGCCGGGCAGAGTGGAGATCGCCTCCTTGAGCTGCGCAGCCGCACCTGGTGGCGGTGCCGAGATGTCGGCCCCGAGCGTATCGTCGACCCTGAGCAGCGTCTGGCGCGCCGTCTCGAAGGCCCATTTGGCGTTGGCCGCCACCACCTGCGAGGACGAGCCCGCATCATCATGCACGGCCCGCCTTGTATCGAAATAGCTCGAGGTCAGTAGGTAAGCGGTGCCCCCGATCAGCATCAGCAGCAAAGCCAGGATCGCCCCGACGGCCACAACATGTGGACGCAGCTTCATCGAAGCCGGACGGTCTGCCATATCCCAAATGCCCCCTCGCGCAGCGCCATAAATGCCGGAACCGGCGATTAAGTTCCATGGCGGTGATTGGGAATGGGCAGTTGGCCCGGAGCCAGGCGCAAGCCGGCTTGACCGGAACCGATGGCTCCTCGGCTTCGTTGAGGACGACGGAGCCAGTGCTCCTCCAGAAGGCGCGCCGTGCTACAGACGAAGTTTCATATCGTGCTCAATGCCAATTCGGGCGGCGCGACACGGCTGGGTATCACCGCCGAGCGCCTGCACGGGCTGTTCGCCGAGCGCGGCATTGCGGTCAGTGTCGATGCCGATGCCAGCCGGACGTTCGCCGAGCGGTTGCAAACCGCCCGCAACAGCCCGGCAGAAGTTCTGCTTTCGGCCGGAGGCGATGGCACGGTGACCGCCCTGGCGGAGGTGGCGATTGCCACCGGACGCAGCCTCGCCGTGCTGCCGCTGGGGACCGCAAACCTCCTCGCCCGCGACCTTGCCATCCCGACGGCGCTCGAAGCCTGGTTCGAGGCGCTCGGCGACATGGTGCCGCGCAAGATCGACGTGGGGGAAGTGAACGGGCAGATATTTCTCCACAAGGTGGTGATCGGCGCCGTGCCCGGCATCGCTGCGGCGCGGGAAAAGCTGCGCGGTCGCGATGGGTTTGCCGCCCGGATCGCCTTTCTCGGACACTTCGTGCGCCGGCTGTCGCGGCTTCGCCGCTTTGCCGCTGAGATCACGCCGCGCTCCGGCGAGCCACGGATCGAGCGGGTGCAATCGATCGCCGTTGCCAATAACGACTATGGCGAGGGGCTGGGCCAGGTGTTTCACCGGCCGCGCCTCGATGAGGGAATGCTGAGCCTCTACCTGTTGCGGCAGCTGCGCCTGCGCGATGCGCTGCGCCTGGCAACGGAGATGGTGCTTGGCTCATGGCGGAACGACGAAGTGCTCGAGATGGAGAGCGTCCGCGCCGTGGTAGTGCGGACCCGCCGCCCGCTGGTCCGGGCGATGCTGGATGGGGAGGTGGTAACGCTGCAGGGTCCACTGCGCTTCCGTTCGCTGCCGCTGGCGCTGTCGGTGCTGGCGCCGCCGGTGGCCGAGACCGAACCAGGGCTGGTCGAGCCCGAGCCGGAGGCCGGTTGAACCATGCGCATCTGCCACCTCTCTGATCTGCATTTCGGCCATCACGATGCGCGCGTGGCCGAAGGGCTGGCCGATGATCTCGCGGCGCAGCGCCCCGACATCGTCGTGGTCAGTGGGGATTTCACCCAGCTTGGCTCCGAGAGCGAGTTTCGCGCTGCCCGGGCGTTTCTCGATACGCTCGAGGCGCCGGTGTTTGCCGTGCCCGGCAATCATGACGTGCCGGCCGTCAACCTGATGCGCCGCTTCCTCGACCCCTATGGCCTCTACCGGCGCTATATCGACACCGAGCTCGAACCGTTTGTGGAACTCGGCGGTGTCGCCATTGCCGGGCTCAAAACCTCACGGCGATTGCGCGCCGGGCTGAACTGGGCGCATGGCGCGATCAACCGCGGGCAGCTTCGCCGCCTCGCGGCGCGCTTCGACAAGGCCTCGCCCGACGCCCTCAGGGTGGTGGTGGCGCACCACCCGCTGATGCAGCCCGAAACGGCGGGCGAAAAACCGATGCGGCTGGTGAAGCGAGCGGACCAGGCGCTCGAGACCTTCTCGGAGCTGGGGGTGCGGCTGGTCCTCTCGGGGCACTTTCACCTGTCCTATGTGCGCAAGCACGAGCGGCCGGGCAGCGTGGCCGAAGGGGCGCCGCAGGGCTTGCGCCAGGCCGCCAGCGCCCCGATCCTCGTGGCGCAGGCGTCGTCGACGATCTCGACCCGGCTGCGGGGCGAGCCCAATGGCTACAACCTGATCGACATCGAGAACGGTCAGATCTCGGTGACGGTGCGCGACTGGAGCAGCGACCAGTGGGTGACCCGGGAGACGGCATCGGGGCTGACCTGAGTGGCCTGACGCGCCGGACTCATCGGCCCGTTTCGGCGACCCGCTCGAGCCGCGTCACCCGATCGGACACCGCCGCCAGCTGCGCGCCCTGTCGCACTTGCTCGACCAGTGTCGCGGTCGCCGTTTCCAGCGTCCGCTCCACCGCCCGCAGCCGGCCATCGAAGGTGGCCCAGCCGACGGCCATGGTAACCAGGAGGCCGCCGAAGGTGATGACGTGGCCGAGGTTAATGGTGAGATCGAAGCGGGGGGTGGGCATCACGGCCTCCCCAGCTTGAGCTTCAGCAGCTTCTCGACCAGGGTCTCGCCGCGCTTCTCCAGCGCAGTGGGGCTCAGCTCCTCGACGCCGGTGGCTTCGCGGTGGGGCATTTTGTTGATCGGCAGCTGCTGGCCATCGATCACCACCTGAGGCCTGACCGTAGCGCGAAACGACTGGATCTGGCTCCAGAGCAGCGCCACGAGCCCGGGCACGGCCCCAAGGGTGATCTCCTGCCAGTTGCCGGCGACGATCTTGGTGATCACCACCTGCAGCTCGGGCGGCAGCGCGTTGTAGAAGTTGATCACGGCGAGCAAGGCGGCGCCGAGCCAGCCGCCCCAATCGAGGATGCGGCGGAGGAACCAGCCGAGGGCGGCGGAAGAGAGAAACGCGGTCATTTCAAGTGTCCTCAGAAGGGGAGAGGGAGGGTGAAGGCAGCGACCACCAGGCTCACGGCGATGGCGAGTCCGAGGATGGACCAGCCCAGCGGGCCCCAGCCCTTGCGGGGCGGGGTTGGTTCTGGGGTGGGCGCGGGGTCGGTTGGGAGCGGGACCGGCGTGGGCTTAGCCGGCGCCGGCGCGCGGGAAAGCTCGTTCAGCACTTCGGCCAGCACGGCTTCGGCGTTGGTGGCTTTGGTCAGCGAGGCGTTGATGCCGTCGCCGGCATAATAGCTTTCGCCGCGCTCCACCGGGCGATGGGCGCCCTGCTGCCGGCTGAGCACGGGAAAGCTCGCCCATTCGCGCGCCAGGCGGTTGCCGAAATCGCGCAGCGACAAGGTGGCGGCGGCGAACTGGCTCCAGCCGCGCCGCTGCAGCAGGGCGAGGCCGAAGCGGTCCTGCAGCTCGGGCGTGAACGTCGCCGAGAGCGGCACGCCCAGCTCGGCGATGAGGCTGAGGAGGGTCGGCCGGATGATCTGGTAGCGCCCGGCCGCGCCGCTCGGCGCCTTGAGATTGCGGACCCAGCGCTTCTGCTCGACCAACAGCTCGTCGAGCGTCATCTCGGTGATGGGCTTGGGCAGCGCGCCGGGCTTCTCGTTGCGATAGCCGATGATGGTCTCATAGCCGGCCCGGCCTGGCCGGTTGGTCTCGAGGCCGGCGATGAAGTCGAGCAGCGTCGCCGCCCCGCGGGGGACGTTGGGGTTCATGGGGTTCTCCGATGTTGACGAGGTAGTTCGCGCCGCACGAGCTTGCGGGGCGTTCAGGGGGGCGCGGCAGCGGTGAAGATCATCCGAGCGAGCATCGATCGGCGGTCAGCCGGCGTGATCGACGTCCGGGAGAGTTTCGCCGGCCGCCAGTTGCCGAACTGCCGCGGCCGATCGAGATCGACATCGCGATACCGGCCGGATAAGAGCGCACGCACCCTGCGATGGTCGATGAACTGATGGCGCTGTGGTGTTTGCCGAGCGGTGCCGAGCCGCAATCAACCAGAGGATAGTATGGCCCGGGTCTCCGCGTGGCTGAAGAAGCCTGAGCATTGGGCGCGCCGAGCTGAAGCCTGGTGGCTCAGGCGAAGGGCGCTGCGGGATGGGCTGGAATGGAAAAATGGCGCGCCGTGCCCCGAACCGCTGTTGGATGCCGGCGGTGCTCAGATCGGCAATTTGCTTTACGTTGCATGCGGCTACAAATCCCCGAACGCGGCGAACGAAGCGATCTTCGTGTTCGATATGCAGAGGGAACGCTGGGTTGGCCGCATAGCGACGCCTTCAGGGCTGGCGCATTCTCACTGTGCGGTCGCTTCCGACGGGCATCGCTACATCTACTTCGCGTCTGGACAGCTCGGGCCCCAATGCCGGCCAGCGGTTCCGAGTGTCTTTTCGTATGATACCCGCGAAAATCGGTGGCACGAGTTGCCGCCAGTTCCGGCCTCTCGATACGCTGCTGCAATGCAGTACTGGCGCGGACGCTTGCACCTCGTCGGAGGTGCAGACGAGGACCGCTGGACAGCAAGGGCCGACCATTGGAGCCTTGCCGTGTCGGGCGGGCGAACTGATGAGGCGGGCTGGCGGGCCGAGCAGCCGATCCCTGTTGCCGGAATGCACGGATCGAGCGCTGTGCTGGGCGACAGTCTCTACGTGTTCGGCGGCCAGCAGGGCGATTTCCAGGCGATTCCAGGCGATCCGGACTGCACCTGTACGGGGCGCACGCCGGAGACCTATCTGTCCTCCGCCTTCCGCCTGTCCGATCCTTCGGGCCCGTGGACCAGAGTTGCAGACCTTCCCATCGCAGTATCCCATGCCGACTTCTCGACCATAGTCGTCGATGGCCGGATTCTGTTGATCGGCGGGCAGGTCTATAAAGACCCGGAGCAATTTTACCTGAGGCTGACCGACGCAATACAAGCCTACGATCCGCTGGCGGATCGCTGGTCAATGTTCGGCTACCTGCCGCACAAGCTCAAGATTCCGGTCGTCGGCCGGCTCGGCGATCGGCTGTTCGTCGTCGCTGGTCAACGCGGCGCCCTGCCGGACGGCGACCGGCCGGGTGAAATCACCCGCGAAATGTTGACGACGACTCTGCCGGCCTCACCAGCGGCGCGGGTGCGTGAAGGCGCCGGTTTCGCCGGCAGGAAGATACTGCTGGTTTCGCATGATCTGTCCCGCAGCGGAGCGCCGCTCCTGCTGCTGGAAACGGCTCAGGCCCTCATGGAGAGCGGCGCCACCGTCCGCCTCGCGACCGCATCAGATGACGTGAGGGGCTGGAACCTGGCGTCCCAGTTCGGCATACCCCTGATCCCGATCGAAAGCGCCATCGCCGTCGCGGCGGCTTCCGACGCCATTATCGCCAATACAGCGAGCGATCCAACCGCAGCCTGGGTGCGTAAGTGCCTCGCTGCAAATCCATTTCTGGCGCAGCGCCTGGTCTGGTGGGTGCATGAAATCGACATCGAGAATTTCAAGCAGGCGGCCGATCTGCTTCAGCTGGCGGCGCTTGCGATTTTCGACAGCAACGCGGCGCGTGCCGCCTGGCAGGAAGCCGTAGCGTTGCCGCCAAAGGTTCGCGTCATGCATCCGCCGCTGAGCGATGACTTCGTGGAGACGGCAAGTCGCGCATCGCTGCCCTTTCCGATGAAGCCGCAGACCCGTACGCAACGTCCGGTGGAACTCGCGCGTGACGACATCCGCCGACGACTTGGCGTGTCGAAGGATGATTTTCTTCTGCTCTCCCTGGGTAGCTTGGAGCCCGGGAAAGGGCAACGGATGCTCATCCGGACGATTGCGAGGCTGGCAGCGGAGAGCGGGCTTCCGATCAGGCTGCTGCTTGTGGGCCTGAACCGCTCCGACCGTGCGGCACTTCTCGAGGACCTGACCTCGGACGAGAAAGCCGTCCTGTCGCCAGCCAGAACCTACCTGCGGCAGTCGGCATTTGCTTCGTTTTACCTCGCCAGCGACGCTTTCATCATGAACTCGCAGGGAGCGACAAAAGGCAGAGGGGAAACCTTTGGCCGCGTGACGACAGAGGCCATGGCCTTCGGGCTCCCGGTGCTGGGCACCTCGGCCGGCGGCACTGCGGAAATCATTGTCGACGGGGTCACCGGTTATCAATACCCGACGGGGGAGGACGGGCAGGCCGTGCTGCAGCGGCAGGTGGAAATTCTGGTGCGAGACCGATTGCTCGCCAATCGGCTCGGGCAGGCAGGGCGCCAGAGTGCCCTCGCTCGATTCCAGCAGGGCAAGCACCTGAGTGATCTGGCCGAGGCGCTCGAGCTGATCTGGTAATTGGCGCTGTTGCGGAACGGTTTCACGGGCCGCCTGGCCCTGGCGGCAGGTCTCGTGGCTGGCGATAGAGTCGAGTCAAACGACCGCCAGAGGTTCTAGGCTGAACCTTCGGGGATATCCTGGTGGGTCAGAATGCCGGGTTCAGTGCGGCTCGGCTTCTCAAGGATGTCTGCACGATAGGCGAGAAGGGTAAGCAGCGACTGGTCCCACCGATGATTGTCGCGGCTAGACCCTGGGGGCGCGATGACCGACTTTTCCATTGCTCCAGCGAGCCACTCGTCCACGAGCGCCCGCGTCGAAGAGAATGTGTGGTTCACGCCGACAATCGCAGCGTTCAGTTGCTTCCGCTCACCGGCCCACCCGACTGGGATGCCCAGCACTTCATACATACCGGGATGGGTGTACCTCGTCACGGTGAACCATGTCTTTGGGCAAAAGAAACCGTCCCGGCGAAGGCAGTAGCGAACCCACAGCAGCGGAAATCGTACGAGGTTCCCGGCGTCCAGCCAAAGTAGCGGCGCACCCCCCTTGTCCATCTCCAGCTTTATGATTGCCACCTTCCAAGCATACGCGCCGGCATTGACGCTGATGTCGAAATGCGGCGGGTAGTCTGAGAAGGGAAACACGATCGGTTCGAAACCTAGCTGCCTCACGGCTTCGACGTGATGATCTTCGAGCCCGAGGTCGTAAACCGCAACGGCAGTGTTTCTCTCCCAGCGCTTTAGCGACCTCAGCAGTTGCAGAAGCGACTTGCCGTGATTTGCACTGGCCCCCGTGACGACGCGCAAGCTTCTGGATTTTGACACGCGGCTCCCCCTGAACCACGGTCACTTAGCGTATTTAGTGGAGCTTGCTCAAGCCTCTAGCTCCGACACATGAGCAATTTTGACCGGCGGCTCTCAGACGTGCGGGGCTGCGGTTCTGTATGGGTGGCCGCCGCGCAGCGAGCCGGTGAGCCCCCATTTGCGGGCCAAGTACCCCTCGAGTTTCAAGAAGTACAGGGACAGCGATGAGGCCCTGTTTGGGATTACTAACTACGTGGCAGTCAGACGGTAGTTCTTAGGCGGGTTGTACGGTCTTCACGAGGACAGGGTGTTGCGCTACGAAGCGCGTGACCGCGACGATGGGGCGCCCCAAGGAACCGCGATGCCAAACGCACTGCCGACTATTGCGTCGTTCTGGCACGGATCGGCATTGGGCCCGAGTGCTGCAGCGTGTCTTGTCTCCTTTGTGCGACAAGGCCACCGTGTGGTCTTGTATTCATATGCTCCGCTGAACCTTCCACCTGGGATCGAGCCAGGGGATGCCCATGACGTGCTGCCATGGGGACGGGTGGCTGAGATCCTCGAGGCTGGGGCCTATGCTTGCGCGTCCGATCTATTCCGGTACGCAATGCTCGCTCGTGGGCTAGGCATTTGGGTCGACACGGACTGCTACTGCATTCGGCCGATCGCTGATGCTCCCAGCATCTATGGCAAGGAAAGCAGCGGCTTGAACACCGCCGTCCTGAAGCTCGCTCCCGACAGCCCCTGTTGGCGGAGTTGCTGTCAATCGACCACGGCTTTGTCCCCCCGTGGTTGCCATGGTGGAGGCGCGCCGACCGCCGTCTGCGGGGCTGGTTGGGCAGACCGAAAAAGCTGCAGAACATGAAATGGGGCACCGCGGGGCCGCGCGCCATGCAGTACTACGCACGCAAGCACGACGTTGAGAACATGGCGAGCGCACGGGCCGTCTTCTATCCGGTCGATTGGTCGGACGTGCGGGCGCTGTGGGATCCAGCCCTGCGTCTGCAGGATCTGATCCAACCCCAGACGCTGGTTGTTCACTTGTACAACGAGATGCATCGGAAACTGCACTTGGGCAGTCCTCCCCCCTCATCGCCGATGGGACGCATTCTTCAGGAGGGTGCGGCCCTGCTAGCTCGGCCTACCCATCAGGATACTGCGAAGCCGGCGGAGTGAAGTTCGCCGCGTAGCGACCCACACCAATCGTTAGACGAAAGTCATCGACATAACCTTGGAACTTGTAACTCGCGTTGGTCCCGCGGGCGTCCCAATAGGTACCGAGGCTCAACTTTCTCCGGGTCATGTTGGTCGTCAGACTGAAGTCGGACCCAACCTGAGCGCCATTGAGGAAGAAGCGCCAAACGCCGCCGTTGCGCGAGACCGCAAGATGGTACCAGGTGTTAAGCGCCAAGGTGGTGGTGGCGGCCCTCGCGGCGTTTCCCACAAAGAACACAAAACCGTCGTTGTTGCCGCCATCAAAGGTATTGTCGAAGTCTATGCGTGGCTCGTAGTCGCCATTTTGAAGGCGGAAGTCCATCACGCATTGTTGCTTCGCGCCGTTCGTCGGGTAGACCCACGCCTCGATTGTCATGTCCCCACTGCCTGGGGCGGCGAACGTGGAGTCGGCGACGAGCCAGTCGCCAGTACCATCAAGTCCGATTGAGGCACCACCAAACTTCGAAACCGCTGTGCGGCATGCCGCGTCTCCACCAGCCACGATACTGAACGCATTGCTCGAACTATCGACGATGCCGGCGCCGTTCGCGCCGTTCCCGTGCAGCAAAAGGGCAACGTTGGCGAAGTAGGGGTCGCGAATACGTCCCCCTGTTACTGAGATCGTGCCTGGCAACATCTAGTCACTACCCGCCACGGAGAACAAGGCCCTCAGATCCTCAACGGTGAGCCCCAACGCCGCCAGCTTCTCGGCCGGTGTCGGATCGGCCGCCGGTGCGGGGATCTGCTCCAGTGTCCACTCTTCGACAACCTCGTTCTTGCGCTCGACGTATCGTGGCTCCCCGACGCGCTGCTTGCCCTCCGGCACGTCCACTGCCATGGCGGGCCGCAGCCCGTAAGCCTGCAGTTCCTCCACGCCCCACAGCCCTTCTGCCACCAACTGCTCGACCTTGCCCAGGTCGAGCGTTTCGGCGACCGGGTAGGGCTCGCACGACATCTCCGCCTGGCGGCCATCGTGATAGGTGACGGTGCAGGTCGCCACCATGCGCTCGAGGGTTTGCACGCCGTGGATCGGCGTCCAGGCGCCGTCGACCTGGTGAACGAGGGTCATGCGGCTCTCCTTATGATTGCTGTGACGTAGGTGCGGCTGGCCCGGATGACGTAGGCGATGCCCAGCTCCTGCGCCGTGGTGATGGAGTAGGGGCCGGCCTCGACGCCATCGCAGAGCAGCCAGGCGGCGTTGAGCGTCAGGATGCGGGTGGAAGTGACGGCGCCGAACCAGAGGATGCCGGTCTGGCCGGTCTTGAGGTTGGTCGGAGCCGAAAGGCTCTGGTTGCCGTTGAGCCCCAGCACGGCGTTGGCGGCGCCGCCGAAGTTGAAGCCGGCGGCGAAATCCACGGCGATGTTGGCGCCGTCCGTGAGCCCGGCGAGGCCCGCCGCCGCCCAGACCTGGTCGACGACCAGCGCGCGCACGGTATCGGTGCCGGTACGATACTCCGCGGCCGTGGCAAATTCCGAGATGCCCTTCGCGACCGTCGTCGCATCAGGGTGGTTCGCCGCTGGCAAGACGCCGGTGACCGCCGCCGCCTGGGCGAGGTTCAGCGCGCCATAGAGCGGGTCGGTCGCCCCGGCCTGCAGCACCTGGTATTGCGTGCCCTTTGCGAGCCGGGTCGGAGCGCTGGCATTGCGCACGAGAATGTCGCCCTGCGTGGTCAGCGCGCTCGACGGGATGGCGGCGGTGATGCGGGCATCATCCCCCGCCGCCACGGTGCCCGCCGCAGTGCCGACATTGCGCGATGCCGCGTTGCCGAGCAGCACGCCGCTGTCCTTGAGCAGCTTACCGGTGGTGCCGTCGAACAGCGCCACGCGGCTATCGACCGCGCTCGCCGGCCCGCTGATATCGCCGGCCGCAGCGACCACCGGGTTGGCCGGGTCGGTATTGTCGACGGTGATGTTGGTGCCGGCGACCACCGAGGTGAGGATGCCCGGCGCGCCGCGCGGCAGGCCGAAATTGAGCACCGCGGCGCCAGGCGTCCCGACATTGACGACGCTGGCCGAAGCCCCCGGCGCCAGCGTGGTAACGGTGCCCACCGCGACGGTGGCGGCCGCGCCCTGTGGGATGTCGAAATCGAAAATGGCGTCGTTGGGCGAGCCGACATTGGTCACCTCAGCCGGGTCGGCGGGGTTGACCGTGGTCACCGTACCGACGGCAATAGTGGCGGCGTTGCCCTGGATTCCCTGAATACCCTCGGGGATGCCGAAGTTGAGCACCATATCCTTGACGGTGCCGACATTGGCGACCGTGGCGGGCGAGCCTGGTGGCAGGGTGGTGACGCTGCCGACCGTGACAGTGGTGTCGAGGTCGTCGATGGCGATCAGGTCCTGCCAGTCCTGCCCCAGATAGCGCCACTGCACCATCATGCCGGTGTTTCTGAGCTCGATCTCCATCGGTAGCAGCGCCGGGGTGACGCGCAGCCGCACTTTTGGCGGCGGGACGGCCTTGGCGCGCACCGCGAATTCGGGCTGCGCCTTGATCCTGAGCCGTGGGGTGATGGTGTCGCTCATCTGCCGAACCCGCCCCCGACGAAGGCCAGCGTGCCGGTGAAGAGCTGTGTCGTGCCGGTGCCATTGGTCATCCGGCAGCCCACCCGATACGTGTTGCGGATATCGAGCGCCGCCAGTTGCGGCACGCTGAAGCGCCACTGGATGGTGCCCGGCTCGGGGATCTCGATGCTGTTGTCGGCGGTGGTGGCGAACAGCCGGCGGGCGCCGCTCTCGCTCACCTCGAGCTCGAACAGCACGCCCGCCGTGGCGAGTGGCAGGTTGGTGGCGTCGTCGATCAAATCCACCCGCTGCGCCCAATCGGCATCGTCGGTGGCAAAGAACTGCAACTCGTACATGCCGGGCCTCAGAGTTTGATGATGACGAGTTCGAACAGCGAGGGCTGGACGTTGGGGTGCGAGGCGCCGCCGCCCGTGCTGTCGGCAGTAGCGCCGGTGATCCCCGCGGTGCCGGAACCGCCGATCTGCTGGCCCGCCGTGTCGCCGATCGCGCCGGTGTAGGCCGGGTAGCTGGCGGTACCAAGCCCGATGAGCCCCATGCCACCGTATGTGGTCTGAACCGGTCCGCTGTCGTTTCTGGCAGATATCTTGGCGGGGTGGCCGTGGTTGGGCATCAGCAGCGTGCCGGCGTTGTGCTGATGGGCCGGGATCTGCGCTGCCGTCAGCGTCTGCGCCGCGGTGCCAACCGTGGCGCCCAGAGTGGTGTTGGTTTCCCCACCATCCACCGTCGCATCGGGGATCAGGTTGATATCGGCATTGCCCATGGCGCCAAGCCCGATGGCGATGCGGTCGCGATAGTCGGGCAGCGCGATGGTCTTGTTGGCAGCCCAGTCGCCGGCGGCGGATGCCCCACGTCCGCCGCTGACGGCGAGCGTGGCGTCGGCGGTCCACAGGTGGAGGAACAGCGCCTGGGCATCGGCATTAGCGCGCTCGGTGGCGCCCGAGCTGGCAGAGCCGAGGCTGCGGCCGTTGCAGCGTACCCAGCCGGTGGGCGCCGCGGTGCCATAATAGCCGATGCGCATGCCGGTGGTGACCAGCAGCGTCGGGTCGGTGACGCCGGGGTCGGGCGGCTCGTAATCGGCCGATTGCGGCACGTCGATGTCGTCGTCGTCGAAGATCAGGACGCCATTGGCGTCGGTGAGCTTCTGGCGATAGCTGCCCGGCGCCGGGCTCAGGTAGATCACCGGGAACATGCCGCGCGCATCGGCGAGGATCGGCTGATCATGCGCCACGCTCAGCGCGCCATCGGCATAGACCACCTGCGGCGTCGAGGTGGCGGTGTCGTAGAAAGAGAGTCGGTCGCCAATGCCGAAATTGGGCACGCGCGAGCCAGGCCAGATGGCTGCCATGGGGAAGTCTCCGGGGAGGGGGATGGACGCGTCTCAGGCCCCCGTGCATTGAATGTGCGGGGAGTTAGCTCAGGGGGAGGGCACGATGTCTGATTTGAGCCACGACAGCGCGGCTTCTCGGTGGTCGCGTGGACCGGCGATTGTGCTGTTGCTCGCAATCCTCGTGGGATGTGGCTACGGCTTGTTCAAATGGGCTGTTGGGCCCGCGGACCTGAATCTCCAGGACTGGCTGCACGCCGTATTCGCATGGCTTGGCATCAGTGACCCGCTCGCCCTAAGTGTCGGCGTTGGGGTGGTCGTCGGTGCCCTCATCGCGACGGCGCTTGGCATCGCCATGCGCCTGGTCCTGTTCCTGCTGGCCGTTGTGTTTCGCCTGTAGCGATAGCCGCGTCACTCACAGCGAGCCTCGCGCGGCTGGCCGACGGCCTTTACGATTGTAACGAGCCAGGGGCTCAGGCGAGGGGGAAGATGACAGATCCAGATCAGCAACCAAAGCCAGGGACGAAGCGAACAAACTCGCTGCTATGGGGAGCCGTCGCCGGCGGCGTGGTGGGCCTGCTGGTGTTTCTCGGCCCGGCGCTCAACATGCCCAGATCCGACAATACGCTGCTTCAGTCCCCGGTATCGGCTGCCTTCGTGGCCTTCTTCTGGGGCTGGGCTGCGGGGAGCGTGAAGAACTGGCTTGGCGACCGCTTGTTCGAGCGGTCGTTGGGCGGCGGCAAGGGGCGCAGGCCATGGTGATCGTCTCAAGATACGGGAAATCAGCGGATGTCTGACCTCGGGCCAAAGGACCAGGACTGGGAGACGTTCAATGCCACGCCGCCCGACGATGAACGGATCCACGTGACGGCGATGCGCATGAGTGTCCTGAACAGCCTGGGCATACTCGAGGTGAAGCCGACGCTCCGCTGGATCGTTGCCCTGTTGGTGGTTCTCATCGTTGCGGTCGCGATATTGGCCATACGTGTCTATGCTTGATGTCGCCAAGCTCGACCCTACTGTAGGCTGCTTTCACGGTGACCTGATGCCTGATCTCGACCTTGAACCACACCAATATCGCCGCAAGGCCACCTATCGCTTGCGTGACATGAGTTGGCTGGTGAAGCTCGCTGTTCCGCTCGGCATCCTGGCCCCGTTCCTGGCGGCAGGGGTGCTGTCATTCTTCCCACCCGTCCCGCAGTGGGTTGCCTGGGGGGTGGTGCTGGCCCCTTGCATCGTCCTGATCGTCCTGCACGAAGCCCTGGACGGAACCCGCATCAAGCGTGCAACTGAAACAGGGGGTCAGGTTCCGGCTGAGTTAGGCGCATCCAAGGTGGCAGGAACGGCTGAGGATGTGTCGCGCGATCAACTTCCGAAGACGCATGAGGATCGTACCTTACCCCGATAGAGCCTAGCGCTCTGGCGAGATCGTTGTCGACCTGGGGTTGCGCCACGCCCTGCACCATCTGTTGCGCGAGTCTGCGAAGATCCATGTCATTTTCGCGCTCGGCTGTAATTGCAGCGACTCTGGCTGCAAGGCTAGGGGCATGAAGCAGGGCGTCCGACATCGGCTTGGGGGGCAGTTTGTTGGCGATCGCTGCTCGCGCCTCGGCCTCGCGAGTGACCCTGCTAAAGATCGGCACCGCTGCTGCGGCCAATATACCCGGCACCTCTGGCGCAATACCTGCTATCTCACCCCCGAACTTGGCTCCCACGAGGCCGCTGATGACGGCCGCCGTCACATCTCTGACCGTGTCGCCAAGCCCAAAAAACGAGCGAGAGGGGTTCCGCGCCTCGAGTGGTAGAACTGTTCGTTTCAAGACCGCCGAAAGTGCCTTCATCCGGTTGCGCTCTTCCTCGCTGAAGAGGGTGCTCGCCAAAGAAGAGTCCTTGTTCGCGAGGAAGTCGTCGAGGCGCTTCGTTAGCACCGCTGGGACTCTCGCTTCGCCGGTCGCAGGGTCATGAACCAGCTTGTTCCAAGCAGAGGCGCGAACGGATTTCCATTCCTCGCTGGCGGGTCCGAGCACCGCCTTCAGGCGTCTGGCCACGTCCGTGGCGGCGAGGTTCGGTGATACCATGTCGGCGCCGTAGAGCCAGTTCGCGACCTGCTCGGCTGATGCGTTGCCTTGCTGCATCTTGGCGATTGTTGCCCCGGCAGCATCACCACCCTTGGGATTGGTGATGCTGAGATACCGAACCGACTCCGCCCTGGCGGCGTTGAGCGCCTCCAGCGCCGCCTCGTCGCCACTGAACAGTTGTTGGTCGAGCGCGTCGCTCAGCCAGTCGTCAAAGGCCTGCTTCACGCCACGAGTGGCGGTGATATCATCAGGGCCGGTTCCCGAAAGCCCAGCCAGCTTCCGCCGAACCTTCTCGAGTTCTGACCACGACAGGGGGGAACGACGGCCAGAGGGGACAAGCGTCGCGCCCTCGATCTCCCGGAGCGCAGTGGCCGCTGCGGGCGTAAGGGTATCGTCAACCACCACGCCCGAGAGGCGTTGCTTGACGAAGCCAGGTAGCGCCTTCACTGCGGCGAGTCGGACCTTAAGCTTGCCATCCTGCGCGACCTCGAAGAAGGCGTCGGCATCTTCTTTCGCCAACTTGGTCTTGTTCTGCAACCCAATGGTAACCGTGCCAGACAGATCATCGGCGGAGCCGCCAAACTCCTTGCCTATTGTGCCTGTCGCGGCGCCGATCGCCTCAGTCTGACGATCGTCGAACGTCCGCATTAGAGGCTGTGAAGCATCGGCTTGTCGTAGCAGCTGCTCGGACCGCAACTGGTGCAGGTCGCCTGATGCTTGCCCCGACGTCAAAGGAATGCCGAAGCCGTCGGCTTCCAGGGTCGCGGCTTCCTGCCGTAGACGCGGCAGCCGGCCGGGACCGAGCTTCGGCATTGGGCCTGTGACGCCCAACGTTGCGAGGTTGAAGACGCGCCCCGCCAACTCGGGCGAATAGGAGTAAGGCGTGCCGAGATCGCCATACATTCCGTCCGCTACGTCGCGGGGTAGCGTAACTGCGTCGACGATCCCCTCGATCATTCCGGGGACTATCTTGGGTATGGCCGGCCTGTACTCGCCTGTCTTCGTGTTCCGTTCGAAAGGATAGAGCGAGCGGATCATGTCCGTGATGCCCGGCGGAATAGCCAACGGACCAACGCTGAGCAGCTCCCCCGCACCCGGGGTCTCCCACCCTGGCACGAGCGTTGCGCCTGCAGGCAACATCTCCTCTAGTGACAGCTTCGGCAGGGGCCTGCCCGCCTTCGACTGTTCGATCGCCCAATCAAGGTAGCCCTGCGTGCCAGTCTTCAATCCCGCCGGTGGCACCGCTGGCTCTGCGACATGGGGCCCGTAGTTCTCCCAAGGACCAGCCATCAGAGTTTCTCCCAGTTGTCAGAATTGGATGGATCGCCGCCGGTATAGCGGTAGCCACCTTCGATCGTGCCAATGCCGGGCCGGGCCGGCGGCGTCGGCCGCGCTTCGCGCGGCAGGGGGTGGGGTGCGTAGGGAGAGGTCGATGCGGTGGGCCGCGGCGTCATGGGCGTCCCTCCGAGCTGACCCGGCGACGCATAGGCATCGGCCCGACGCTGTGTCGCCTCCTGCACCTGCTGCAACGCGAACGGCCGCGTCTGCGGATTGGCGAACAGGGCGCGCAACTGATCAGGCGGTATGGTGAGGCCGAACTCCGACAGTGGGGCCGCGGCATTCGCGAACTGCTGCGGCGCCTCGCGCTCGTAGCGATCGGCTTTGCCCTGGGCGACGCCCTGGTCCCACAGGTCGAGCAGGTCGGTGGGCTTGGTCTGCGAGGGCTGCGGAATGACATAGCTGGGGTAGTTCAGCGCCATCTTCGGGCTCCTCAGAAGCTTGCGGGCATTTTCGTGGTGGGGTTGACGGAGTTGCCGCCGAAGCCGCCATAGCCGCCGAACGATCCGCCGCCGAAGGCGCGGCCGGCGATGCCGGCGACGGCGCCCAGCGCATCGAGCATGGCGCCCTGGCCGGCTTCCTTGCCGGCGGCGACCTGGTTGTTGGCGCCCATGTAATTGGTGGCGAGGCCGCTCTCGAAATCGAGGCCGAGGCCGCGGGCGGTGACGTCGTTGGCGACGCCCTGGCCGTACATGTTGTTGTAGCCCGAAAGCCCGTTCATCCAGTTGCCCCAGGCCTGGTCGGCATAGCCGGTGGCGTAGCGCATCAGGTCGAGATCGGTATTGCCGCTATCGAGCCGGCCCATGGCCGAGCCCTTGCGCGCCACCGCATCGAGCCCCTGGTCGAGCGCGAACTGGTAGCCGGGCGCCGCGCGGAACGAGTCCTGCGCCCGGGTAATGCCTTCGGCGCCGTTGAGGCCCATGGCATCGGAGTAGAGTCCAGCGCCGAGCTTGCCGAGATCGAGGTAATCGCCGGTGACCCCCTGGATCCCCTCGATGATCGGCCGGCCGGTATTGCCCATCTGGTCGATGACGCCGCGGTTCTGCTCGGCGGCCTTCTGCGTGGCCTTGCCCTTGTTGAGGCCCAGCCAGTCGCCGATGGTTTCGAAAATGTCAGCCATTTGAGGCTCCTATTTGTAAACGCGGGCGGTGAGCTTGCCGCTGCCATAGTCGAGCGGCACGCCGGTTTCGTTCTGGAAGCGGACGGAAACGGTGTTCGGGGCGCTCACCCAGGCGGTGATGGTGATGCCTGATGTGGCCAGCGAGAACGCTGCCGTGGCGAAATCGCCCAGCGCCGCGCCCGGCACCGTCACGTCGGTGGTGGCGCCGGCGCCATCGGCGAGCACCGGCGGATCGTAAGTTGCGCTGGCTTCGAGCGGGGTCAGCTCGGCAAGTTTTGTCGCCAGCTGGTTCAGCCAGTCATACCAGGGCTTGGCGATCGCGCCGTCGGCGTCGACCAGCCGGGCGCTCGGATGCGGGATCGGCCTGAGACTGTCCGGCGTGCTCACGCGGCGCGCTCCTCGATATCCATGGCGCCGCCGAAAAACGCGATCTCGATGGGGTCGGAGATGGTCATCTCCCAGATCCGGCCCTTGCGGCCGGTCAGCCCGGCATTGTTGATGTCGATGGGCAGGTCTTCGCCTTGGGTGCCGAGCTTCCGGGTCAAGGGGTTCCCCCAGCTGCGGCCGCCATCGTCGGACCAGCGGATCCGCACCACCGGGTCGGTTTCGATCGGCGAAATGCCGGCGTCGATGCCGATGCCGGTTTCGAAATCGAAGCTCGCTTTATGGATCACGGCGCGGCCAGGGAAGCGATGCGCCTGGTTGGAGCGCAGCGTCCAGACCAGCGGGTTCGCGCCATCGCGCCGCGCCGCCGAGTTCAGCTCGAACGCCTTGCCGCTCTCGAGGTCGAAGGTGAACCACTTGCTCCAGGCGGCGACGCCATAGCGGCAGCGCCAATCGCTAAAACCATAGCTCTGCCGCTCGTGCCAGCTGCCGGTCGAAACGTCATAGACCCAGGTCCAGCCCGGTCCGCTCAGCACCCAATAGGCGTGGCCCGCCGCCTGGTAGACCCAGGCGATCAGCTCGGCGGGGTTCGTCACCGCCTCGATCAGCCGGTTGAGGTCGGGCCCCGAAATCGGCGTGGGGTCATACCCCTGCAGCCGGCGCACCGTATTGTCGTTGGCGACGAAGATCACCGTATCGGCAAAGCCCGGCTCGAACCCGGCCACCGCATAGGGGGCCTTGAGCCCAATCGGCACCACCACAGAGCGGTTGAAGGCGAAGCCGGTGGGGTTGCCGGCATTGGCATAGAACTCAAGCGATGCCGTCCCCATCAGGATCAGGTCGCTGCCCGAGGCGATGGCGCGATAGAGCCCGTCGGGGTCGGCCTCGGCGGTGGTCCGGTCGACCGAGGCGAAACCCGTGTCGTTGAGCCCCGACTGGTAGGCGAGCCCGTTCTCGGCGGTGACGATGAAATAGCCATCGACCCAGCAGATCGAGTTGACCGAGGGCAGGTCGCCATCGCTGAACACGGCGACAGAGGCACCGGAGATGTTGATGGAGGACATACCGCCGGAGTGAGCAATCAGCACATCGGGCACCGGTGCCTTCATGTTGCGCGCCATGGTGACGGGGCCGGCGCCGCCCACTGTGCCGGTGAGCTCGGTCACCCCATAGCTCGAGGTGATCGAATAGACCCGGTTGCCGGAAACCACATAGAGCACCGAGCCCACCAGCAGCGCGCCGCGAACGGCGGTCTGCGTGGTGGTGAAGCGGGCGATCAGCCCGGCGACGCGGCGCCAGACGATCTCGCTGCGCGAGCCCGCTGGGGCCCGCTCGGCGATGGCATTGATCAGCCGGCCGCCGGTTTCGGTGGGGTTCACGCCCGGCGCGGTGCCGGTAGGCCAGGTGATCGGGGGCATCGGAAATACTCGATTGGGGGCGGGTTGGGTGAGTCACGGGCGGCATGCTGCGCGCTTCGGCAAGGGCCAGTGGTTTCGTTCAGCGCTCAGCGTGCCGTCGGCATCGGTGGCCCACCGCGTCGAGGTGGCGGTGCCATGGAGAACGACCTGTCGCCGATGCCGACGCCACGCGCGAGCCAGGCAGGGATAGGAATCGTGCCCATGGCAAGCAAGCGACCTACCGACATCAACCTTGACACGACCGACTACAGGGTCCGCGGTGAGGACGGGAAGTACCGCATGCGACCTGATCGCGGGCTGAACCGCATCATGTCGATTGTGGCGCTTGCGGCCTTGGCGCTGTTCTATTTCGGGTTTCTGACCGACATCTTGGAGTGGCAGGTCTACTTGGTGATTGTCGCGTTCGGGTTCATGGCCGGCGGAACGTTCACTATGAGTCTGAAGCACCTCGACTGGTGATCACTGCCCGCCGATCTCAAGCCATTGAGGCTGCGACAATGCCGCCGCAACGCCCGGCGCCAGTAGGCCCTGGCGACTGGCAAGCGCCCGCGCCGCGATCAACTGGTCGACGTAGGCCGGTGATGGCCGATTCATCAGCGCCGCGGCAATACGAGCATTGACGGCTTCTGGCCGCATGCGGGCCGCAGTGTTCGTCGCCGTATCGATGGTCGTGTTCATTTGGTGTGTCGTCCGCTTCTTCGCGGTGATCTGATGCCTGCAAGGCCGCTTCGCCGTAATCTGACTTCATTAGCGACCACAGCATGCTCTCCGTTGTCGACGGATCGAGACCGACTTCGGCGGACCGGCCCTTGAACGCGTCGTCAGGACCTTGAAGTCGTTGGCCGCCGTGCCGATGGTCGAAGCTGCTCGGCCTGGCAGTAGGGGGACCGCAAGCATCTTGCGGCGCTGAGGACCTGTGGCCATATTGCCGATCGCTTCGACATGGATATGTTCTCACGATGTCCCGCACAGACAAGCTTATGCGCCAACAAGAGATCTTTGATCGCATGTCCGAGGGCGACAAGACGCGCTTGGTCATGAGGCAGAACAATCGGGAGGTGCTCTTTGAGTTGCGGTACATTCGATGGGTTCTGATCGTCATCGCCTGGGCCGCATTTTTCGCCCTTGGCAAGGCGTGGCCTGATTGGTGGCACTTGCCATGGTGGCCCTAGTAACTCGATCAAGTCCAAAGACACGACCCCTCCGGCTGGAGCATGCTGTTCCGCCGGACGGGGTGGCGTGGGTAAATCGGTCCAGGGCCCCGGGACGCGAGCCTCTGACGGATCGCATCGAGGCCTACGGCGCTGGTGCCTCCAATGGCGATTGCCCTGCTTCGAGACTTGCTCCGCGCCGCAGCCATGCGATCAGAGCCAACTCCTCTGCAGTGAGTTGCTTGCGCGGTACGGCCACGCCGCCGTTCCTTGCGATCAACGCTGCCGATTCAGCGGCGTTCTTGGTCAAGGTATTTGCGGTGACGCGACTGCCGATCCCCGCCGCGCCCAGCGCGATGGCAGTCGACCCGGCAAGCGTGGGTTCGTCTGCAACCATGCCAAGGGCCATGGCAGGGACTGCACCGGGAGGAGCAATCCGCCCAATGCCGCGCAGTACATTTGCGATGGGCGTGCCGTCGGCAACCTTATTGATGGCATCGATCTCGGCCTCGGTTAGCCCCCTAAGCTCGCCTCTTTTGATCTGGTGCTGCAGGGCCCTGAATTGGATGCGCAAGGCGTCCGCGAAGGCGGTGCCACCAGGCTCGTTGGCCTTTTCGGCCGCAGTTTCAATCGCGGTTTCGATGCGCTCGCCCTTCGCGGCACTGTGACTATGTGCGTTGCCCGTCTTCAGAGTCTCGGCCAGCGCGTCCGTGAACGTGTCGAACTCTTCGAGCATCTGGGTGGCGATGTGGCGTTCGGCGGGGTCGCTGCTTTTCGCAATGTCGGTGAGCCTGGTCCGCAGTGCCTTTATCTGCATGACGCTCATCTTTCGGCCCGCGAGGTCGTCGAAGGACTTGATGATCTGCACGATGGGCGTACGCGAGGCGTCCAGCCGGCCTTTACGTGAGATCAGCCCATTGGATTGCGCCACGTCGCGGATCGTGGCCGCGAGGCTTGCGGTTTGCGATGACCCTCTACCTGTTCAGAGATGGGTTCTCGGCTGAGGGTCGGGTGATTGCGGGTGCGCTGTTTGGCGGCGGCTTGGGCGTGTCCCTCGCAATGTGGCTTCGTAACGTGAGGGGGTAGCTGTCCGCGCTGCCGCGACGCCGCCCGGCGGGAGAAGGCTCTTGCGGTTGGCGAGAGCCCGCGCCGCGATCAACTGGTCGATATAGGCCGGTGTTGGCCGGTTCATCTGCGTCGCAGCGATACGAGTACTCACAGCTTCGGGCCGCATGCTGGCTGCAGTTTTCGCCGCTGTTCGCGGGATCGCGGTGAACAGGCTCGATAGAGGTCGCTAGATTGCGCGGGGAAACGTCGGGTTGACCGGGAAGATGGGAAGCGGTTTCGCTGTTCCCCAGCGCGTTGTTGAAGGACTTACCGAACCAGAGCGCTCCACCATCCAGTGGGACGACGAGCGCGAGGCATTGCTGCCCCGAAGACGCACCCGTATCGTTGGCGATGCAACGACGGGAGCGATACAGTGCAACTTCAGGAGTTTTTCTATTCCATACTCGGCGTGTTTGGAATCACCAACCCGATCGCGCTGAACGTGGCGGTCGGGGTGTTCTTCGGCATAGTTGCCAGCGGACTCTTTTACCACTTCGTCGTCCGTCCATTGCAGTCGCTGGTGAAACTCATCTTTGAGCGATCGATGTAGCGGCGACCGGTCATGGAACGCCCGTATTCTCACCGCGGACGGCAACCTCAATTGACCCCGGCTTGATGCATTAACACACTCAACTCGCCCAGTGGGTCGCGCGACGGACTGATCTGGCTGGTCTGCGCGGCTAGCATGGCACCGAGCGGTCCGAAACCGTTGGACCCGGAAGGTGATCCATTGAGCACTTGGTTAGCGAGGTACCGTCGTCCCGGTTTCGACAGGATTGCCCGACCGGCGGCATAGGGCGCGGCAACTCCGCCCAACGCTCCGATCGCCGCTCCGTTCACCGCTCCATTCGCATCGCCCATGTAGTAGCCAAGAGTGCCGCCAGCGACAGCCGGCACCGTTGCGAGCAGATTTCGCACGTTAGGTGCTGAGCCGGACGGCAGGGGTGTCATCAAGGCCTTGCCGCTGTCGGCGAGCTTTGCGAGATCTCCCTGTCCGGCCACGGCGGCTTTCTGCAACGCCTCTGGTGAGATCAGCCCGCCGGACGGGTCCTGCAATGCCGCCTTCTCAATAATGCTGAAGTCGCGATCCGCAGCGCGAGCCCACCGAAACGCGTCGATATCTCCCTTGGAAAGGTTGCTCTCCATAGCGTCGTCCAGGGCCCGCTGGATGTCCAGGAGCGCGGATTTCTGTGCGCGGTCGGCCGTCTCATGCGCCAGCAGGCCAACCCGGGTCCTGAGGCTAGCGTAGGCACTTCCATCAATCACGTGACCTCCACCTTTCGATTTCATCGCCGTGACGGCTTCGATGATGAAGTCATCGATCGCCGGCAGACGATCGGCCTCAGCGGTACTCTTGGCATACGTCTGGTATGCTTCGCCCAGCTTCTTGCCAAGTTTTCCGTCTGCCAGCAGGATGTCATTGCGCGAGCCGATGTCGCCAAATGCGGTGCCCAGGCGCTCATAACCAGCCTTCAGCACCTCTTTGGTTGCGCGACTGGCGTTAATGCCGGCCCGCTTGAGCACGGCCTGGGTGAACTGCTCTGCCTGCTGCTCGCTGAGCTGCGCCACCTGGGCACCGGCCAATTCACTTTCAATGTTCTGCAGGCCCTTGTGTCCGGTTTGCTGACCCGCGGAAAGGTCGATGCCCTCACGTCGCAACATCTCCATCGCGCCGAGCTGAGTGGGGTCCCGAACTGGAAATGGGGTGACGAGTTTCTTGCCGAGCCTGGTGGCGCCCGCTGCCGAAACAGTCCCCAATATCTGTCCTACAAGCTCGGCCCAAGGGTTGTTCGGGGCCAGCTGATCCGCAGTAGCGGCGCCGATGCCCGCGCCGGCTGCGAGGGTGAGTTCCTTGGCCGCAGCGGCAAGGGGGCGTGCCGCACGGCTCATCGTGGCCATCGTCGGGACGATCGAAGCGCCAATTTCCTCGCCAGCGCGGCGCACAAACTGCTTGCTGGGGTCATCGGTTTCCGGCGTGATCGCGCCGACATCGGCCATGAAGCGGTTGAACATCTGCGAGCCGCCTACCGGGTCCACGATCGGTTTGAGGGGCGGCTCCCGTCGTATGCCGGCGATCTGGTCCGCCAGGGTCTGCTCGGGCGTAAGCATCAGGTTCAGCCCACCGATGCCTAGGTTGATCAGGCCTGCACCGAGATCGACCGGCCCTCCGAGGAGCTTTCCGATGCCCCCGTTCACCCCGGACATGCCCTGCGCAAGGTAGCTTTCGCCGTAAGTCTCGGGACGGTTGGCGTTGGCGTCCTGCGCCCTGGCCAGATAGATCGCGAGCAGCGGATCTTCCGAATACGTTGGGGGCTGCTTTGGATCGAACGGTACCCAAGCCATCATTGCACCTCGTAGCTGTTGGTTATGGAGGAGAAACCGGCGGTAGCGCCGGCCTTGGCCCACGCGACGATGGAGTGGTGGCGCTGCTAGGGGGACTCCGCGGGCCGGATGCGTTCACTAACGGAGACGCGCGCCGCCAAAGGCGCCTAGCGCATCGGGCATGGCCCCTGGCCGGCAGGCCAGGGGATCGGGGCATCAGAAATACTCGATTTCCTGGGTGCGGCCGGAGAGGATCGTGGGCTTCAGGCCACGCAGCCGCTGTTCGGCGAGGAAGCGCTTCTGCTCGTCGGGCGCCACGCCGAAGGCGCGGGCCCGGGCATTGGCGAGCAGCACCGCGAGGTGGTCGAAGGCATCGTCGTCATAGGCATCGGGGTCGCCCCACACCCAGATATCCCGGGTAGCGAGGTCGCTCATGACAGGGGCAACCGCGTTGTCAATCTCATCGAAATCCTCGGCGGCAGCGGTCTGTCCGGCGCCGACGACGCCGAGTTCGGCCAGCGCACGGTTGACGAGGTCGTGACGGGTTTTGGGCATGGGGGCTCCTGGGTGGGAGGGGATAAGTGCGAGTCAGCCGGCGAGATGGGGGATTGCGCTGCAGTCGAACTGACGCACTGCAATCACCCCACACTCGGTGTCATCCCAGCGAAAGCTGGGACCCAAGCATCAGCTGGCGCGGGCGGCGAGTTGGGTCCCTGCTTTCGCAGGGATGACAGCCGGTGGGTGGGGCAGGGGCGAGGCCAACCAGTTTTCGCCGCCGGCCGCGCCCTAACCCACAAACGCCCGCTTCTCGGCCTCCGACAGCGCGTTGAAGGCGTGGGCTTCGGCCTTGTTGAGGCCGTCCTTGACCTTCTGGTCCTTGTCGCCACGGACGATGATGAACCGCCCGCCGCCATTGTGGATGGCCCTGAGCCCGATTGCCGGCGGGTCGGTTTCGTCGAGCACGGTGAGCGTGCCCTCGACCCCGAAATGTGGGTTGTGGATGAGCTTTCCGAGCAGGGCGACGTGCTCGGCATCGTCGAGCTCGCGCGGCTCGCCATCGAAGAAGCGCAGCCCCGCAAGGCTCACCACTTCGCTGTCGCCCTCGGGCGCGTGGTAGGTGACCTTCGCCATATCAGGGCCTACTTCATGTAGCCGAAAAAGCGCGGCTGGATGGTGCCGGCGACCGCCGTGGCCGCCGCGGCGACGGTCTTCCAGACGATCTCGGTATCGGCGGTGAACTCGTAGTTCAGGCCCGTCGCCGCCAGCGTAGTGTTGGTGCCGCCGGCCTGGCCGGTGGTGGCGCCGGTGGCGATGAACCGGTCATCGTCGCCGCCATCGCCAATGGCGAAGGTGAGGAGCGGTGAGCCGTTGCTGTCGAGGTCGGGCACCACCACCGAAATGCCGGTGAGCACGAAGCCGCGCGGCACCACGAACAGGCCGACGGTCTTGTTGAGGGCAAGGTCGCCGGCGACGAGCGCCACATCGGCGCCAAGGCACTTCATGGTCCGGGCAAAGCCCTGGTTGCCAACCTGCGGCTGGCTATAGGCGTTACGATCAGCCATGGCCGATCTCCTTTTGTGAGGGGGAATGGGAATGTGGGCAGGGTGCCTTCGCGCGCGGGCACCGGCCTCTCAGTGATCCTCCCCCGCGTGGCGGGGGAGGGGGACCGCCGTAGGCGGTGGAGGGGGCAGTAAGAGCCTGCAGTTGCGCACCGACCTACCTTCTCCCCTTGAGGGACTGTTGCGCAGTTGGCGAGGGCTGGTGGTTTGGGCCGCAGGCGTAGCCCTGAGGGGGCGGTTCTGGCGGCTTTTGCTGAGTAGGATTGGTAAGT